>NZ_CANLVF010000001.1 GCF_947494555.1 uncultured Roseibium sp.
GCATGGCTCACAAGAACAAAACGTTCCCCTTCAGCCAAAACTGGCCCAGACAAACCCGTAAACGCAATGGCAGCTGCCGCCATCGCAAATAACGTCCTCTTCATTCGTTCCTCCCAATTTTCAGGCACGTGCTTGCGTTTCCTTCAAAAAGAAACGTGCCTTATCTCAAACAACCACACTCTCGATAATTTTGCAACCGGTTGCAAAAAAATTGACGGGGTGAAGCTTTTGTGTAGTTTCAATGAGAGCGATGGCTGAAACAGGCAGGCAAGGGATTTGGCGGTAACACTGAAGGAAGTTGCGGAATTGGCAGGCGTTTCCCGCTCGGCGGTTTCGCGGACCTTTACAGACGGTGCCAGTGTCTCCGCACGAACCCGGGAGAAAGTCGAAAAGGCGGCAAAGGCTCTCGGATACAGACCGTCTCTGATTGCCAGGAGCCTTGCGACAAACCGGACGAAACTGATCGGTCTCGTCGCCAACAATTTTCAGAACCCGGCCTTTCTGGACGTCTTCGACCTGTTCACCAGTGAATTGCAGAAGCGGGAACTGCGGCCGCTTCTAGTCAATCTTTCCGGCGAAACGTCACCGAAGAAAATCGTCGAACTGCTGCGCCAATACAGTGTCGACGGTGTCATTGTCGCCACGTCCACGCTGCCCACGAGTTTTGCGACCGCCTTCCAGACCGCAGGTATTCCCGTCATACATACCTTTGGAAAGTTTCAGGCGAACGCCAATGTTCATGTGGTCGGGATCGACAATGAATTCTGCGGTGCCATGGCGGCGCGAACTTTCTCGGACCGTTCCTACAAAACCGTCGCATTGCTCGGCGGCCCCGAAACGGCAACGTCCACGCAGGACCGGTCCGCCGGCTTCCGGCGAGCTGCAAAGGAACTGGGGCTACGCGTTGCGAAAGTGTGTTACGCGGAGAATTATACTTACCAGGCCGGGCGCGACGCGATGCGCGATGTCCTGGAGGATGACGCTGTCGAGGCGGTCTTCTGCGGCGACGACCTGATCTGCATGGGGGCGATGGACGCAGCGCGTGATGCTGGAAAGGCGATCCCGGAAGATATCGGTTTTCTGGGCTTTAATGATATCGGGATGGCAAGCTGGGATGCCTATTCCCTGACGACCATCCGTCAGCCGATACGCGACATCATCATGAGCTCCGTGGAGCTGGTTGTCGGCATGGTGGAAAATCCGGGCCGAAGCCCGGAAATTCGTCTCTTTCCCTGTTCAGTCATAGAACGCGGTTCGTTGAGGCCGGTCACGGAACTCTAGGTGCTTGAAGAGGACAGGCCGTCCTTGTCTGCTTCAAAGATCGACCCATTCTCCACGGGACTTTGCGGACCGTGCTGCGGCCTCGATCGCCCGCATGGACCACAGACCGTCCATTGCCGTTGGGAAGTCCTGTGCAAGCGGATCGGCGGCAAGGCCGTCGCGTTCCGCTTTCAGAACATCAGCCAGATCATGATAGATATTGGCAAAGGCAACCGGCATGCCTTCCGCGTGTCCGATCGGAATTCTGGATGCACGAACAGCCTGAGGCGAGAGCGCTGCGTCACCGCGTTCAAGAACCTGGGTCCTGCCGTTGAGCGGTGTCCAGTGCAGTTGCTCGGGATGCTGCTGCTGCCAGGAAAGCCCGCCTTTTTCACCGAAAACCTGCAGGGTCAGGCCGTGCATGCGGCCGACGGCGATGGCGCTGGTCCAGAGCCTGCAAAGGGCGCCGTCCGACAGCCGGATGTTGATCATGGCATCATCTTCAAGCTGGCGATCTCCAACCATGGATGCAAAATCGGCGGATAGTTCAGCCGGTGTCTGTCCGGAAACGAAGCAGGCCATGTGAAAGGCGTGAATGCCCGCATCGGCAAAGACGGCGGACGTACCGGCCTGATCGGGGTCATACCTCCAGCGGATCCTCGGATTGTCCGCTTCCTCGGCATCGGCATGGAACCCATGCGCGAATTCCGCCTTGATCAGACGGACTTTTCCGAGCTCTCCACCGGCCACCATGGCCCGCATCTGACGCACGAGCGGATATCCGCTATAGCCATAATTGACCGCACAAATCCTGCCGGTTTCTTCGGCGAGCGCAACGATATGCTCGGCTTCTTCGGCAGTCATCGTCAGCGGTTTTTCGCACAGAACATGAAAACCTGCTTCCAGGAAAGCGCGGGAAATCTCGTAGTGCGTGGCGTTCGGCGTGGCGACTGTCACCAGGTCCAGCCGATCGTCCCGCGTACGCTCTCCCTCAAGCATTTCCTTCCAGTTGCCATAGGCGCGGTCCTCGGCAATGCCAAGCCGCATAGCATAGTCCTTGCCCTTGGCCGGATCGATATCGAGCGCGCCGGCTGTCAGATGAAAATGTCCGTCCAGAGACGCGCTGATGCGATGTGCCGGCCCGATCTGCGACCCTTCGCCGCCGCCGATCATGCCCCATTTGAGTTTGGTCATGCTGCAACCTCAAAACCGATGGAGTGCAAGAAGGTGCGGTTCTCGCGGGCGTCGTCCAGCGGTGACTGCGCTTTTGAAGGGTCGCAGTCCTGCTCCACCGTGCACCAACCGGTGAAGCCGGAGCTTTCCAGTTTGGCCTTTACGGCGGGAAAGTCGACAGATCCCTTGCCGAGATTGCAAAAAATGCCATCGCCGCACGCGTCATAGAAATCGGCGCGATTTGCTACGGTCCGGCTGCGGACCTCCGGATCTATATCCTTGAAATGCATATAGGAAATCCGATCCATGTGACGATCCATGAAAGCGACCGGGTCAAAATCCGCATAGTGGCTGTGACCGGTATCCAGGCAGATCTTCAAGAGGCTGTCATCGATTTCCTCAAGCAGGCGTTCGACCTCGTTTTCGAAGTCCATGAAGCCACCGGCATGCGGATGGATTGCGGTTATCAGGCCGTATTCTTCCGTCCCCATCTTGGCGATGTCCCGGATTTTGTCCCGGTAGGCGGACCATTCGGATGCTGACATCTGCTCTGCCTCGCCCGGCCGCCCGGCGGTCGGGGCGCGGCGCGGAGAGATGGAATCGATCAGAACCAGATGGCGGGCGCCATGCGCTTTCAAGGCCTCACAAGTACGCACCGAACCGTCCTTGACATCGTCCCATTTTGCCGCGTCGTGGAACGGGCGGAACACGACGCCGCCGATCAGTTCCAGATCCCGTTCGGCGAGCGCGTCGCCCAGTTCTGACGGGTCTTCGGGCATGAAGCCGACGGGACCGAGTTCAATGCCGCGATATCCGGCGTCGCGGCATTGATCAAGGACCGTCTGCCAGGAAGGATTGCGCGGGTCATCCGCGAATTCAACACCCCAGGAACAGGGTGCATTTCCGATCTTGATTGTCATTTGATTCATCCAAAAATGACGGTCAGGGAGCGCTTTCGCCTAGACCGCGTCGAGATTGATCCAGCTCTTGGATTCGTGCGATTGCCAGGCCGCCTCGATGACCTGGTTTACGTAAAGGCCGTCCTCGAATGACGGCCAGATGTTCTGTCCTGTCTCGATTGCCGTCAGGAAATCCTTGGCCTCGATAATGATCTGGTCCTGATATCCCGTGCCATGACCGGCGCCAAGGCAGAAATTCACGTAGTCAGGGTGGTGCGGGCCGGTCAGTATTTTCCGGAAACCCTCCCGCGACGGGTTCTGACCCCCTTCGTAAAGCCAGAGGGCGTTCTGATCTTCCTGGTCGAAACGGATTGTTCCGTTGGTTCCGAAGATCTCATAGGCATAGCCCATCTTGCGGCCCCACGCCGTACGGCTGATGTAGAGTGCGCCCAGAGCGCCTGAAGAGAACCGGCACATGATTTGCGCCTGATCGTCATTGGTAACGGGCACCATGCCGTTGTCGGAGGGACGTTCCTTCACCACAGTGTCTATTTCGGCAAGTACGCGATCAATCGGGCCGGCCAGGGCCTGTGTCCCGTTGATGATATGGGGTGCCAGATCTCCCATGTTGCCGTTGGAGCGGCCCTGTGCGCGCCAGGTTCCGGGGAGGTTGGGATCTGCAAAAAAGTCTTCGGTATGTTCGCCGCGCAGATAGGTGATCTCGCCGATCTCGCCTGCTTCGATGATTTCGCGTGCGAGCTGCGAGGCAGGCGTGCGGATATAGTTGAAGCCGACCATGTTGATACAGCCGGACACCTTGGCAGCCGCCGTCATGTCCCGGCTCTGTCTGAGATCCTGTCCGAGCGGTTTTTCGCAGAAGACCGGCTTTCCAAGCTCGAATGCCGCGGTCGCGATTTCAAGGTGGGTTTTTTGCGGTGACGCGATCACGATCGCCTCGACTTTGGGATCGTTGACCAGTTCCCGCCAATCCGCCGTCGAGCGCTTGAACCCAAGCTCGCGTGCCTTGCGGGCCGCGCCTTCCGCTGTCGTTGTGCAGACCATTTCCAGAACTGGCCGCAACGTCGTGTCAAAGACCGCCCCGACTGAATGCATGGCAACAGCATGGGCCTTCCCCATATAGCCACCACCGATTATGCCGATGCCAATCTCGCGCGTTTCCATCTATTTTTGATCCATTTTTGCAACCGCTTGCAAAACAGCTAAACACCCATTAGCTTTCACAGTCAAGGGTCCCTGGGACCACACAAGAAATTTCCATTCCGGGAGGTGTTGAGGCCTATGGTCCAGAAGACGGTACGCCTGACGATGGCGCAAGCGCTTGTGCGCTATCTAGCTGCGCAGTTTGTTGAAATCGACGGTCAACGCGTGCGGTTCTGCGCCGGCGGGTTCGGTATTTTCGGGCATGGAAACGTGACCTGCCTGGGTGAAGCCCTCTTTGAACACAAGGATGAGCTACCGCTCTGGCGCGGTCAGAACGAACAATCGATGGCAATGGCAGCAGTCGGATACGCAAAGCAACAGCTTCGCCAACGCTTCATGTTTGCAACCTCTTCGGCGGGGCCGGGCACGACCAACCTGTTAACGTCTGCCGGGATTGCGCACACCAACCGATTGCCGCTTTTGATGCTTGCCGGGGATGCTTTCGTAACACGCCTGCCGGATCCGGTCCTGCAGCAGGTCGAGCATCCCGGCAATCCGAGCCTTTCGGTAAACGATGCCTTCAAGAGCGTGACGCGGTACTGGGATCGCATCACACATCCGGCGCAACTGCTGCAGTCACTTCCCGCAGCCATCAACACGCTGATCGACCCGGCCGATAGCGGACCGGTTTTCCTCGGACTGCCACAGGATGTGCAGGGCTGGGCCTATGACTACCCTGAAAAATTCTTCGAACCGAAAACGCATTATCTCAGACGGCAGATGCCGGACGTTCGGGAACTTGAAACGGCAGCGCAGATCCTCAAGACAGCGGAACGACCGTTGATCATCACCGGAGGCGGTGTCCAGTATTCGCTGGCGACGGCGGAAATGCGCGACTTTGCGCACAAGCACCAGATCCCGGTGGTCGAGACCATTGCAGGACGCGCCAATCTCATCTTCTCCGATGAGTTGAATTGCGGGCCACTTGGTGTCACCGGTTCGAATTCAGCCAACAATCTTGCAAAGGAGGCCGACGTCATTCTGGCTGTCGGGACGCGGCTGCAGGACTTTACGACAGGTTCCTGGACAGCTTTTGCCGCAGACGCGCAGATCGTGACGATCAATGTAGGGCGCCACGATGCCGCGAAGCATATGTCTGTCCCGGTTGTCGGCGATGCCAAGCTGACGCTTCCGGCGTTGTCGAAGGCGATGGGCTCATTCAGCGCAGCAGGCGGTTGGCTGGAGCGCTCCGCGAAAGAGCGGGCGGACTGGTCAGCCTATCTCGACGAAAACACCTCGCCGACGGGCAAGGACGGCAGCAATCGGCCAATGTCCTACGCGCAGGTGATCGGTGCGATCAACGAGGTCTGCGACGCGGAAGACCGCGTGGTCGCAGCGGCAGGTGGACTGCCTGCGGAGGTCACCGCGAACTGGCGCACGAAATCCATCGGCAGCGTCGACGTTGAGTTCGGCTTTTCCTGTATGGGTTATGAAATTTCCGGCGGCTGGGGCGCGCGTCTCGGCCACATGGAAAAGCATCCGGACAAGGAAACCATCATCTTTGTTGGCGACGGGTCTTACCTGCTTCTCAATTCGGACATCTATTCCTCGGTTCTTTCCGGAGCGAAGATGATTGTCGTCGTTTGCGACAACGGCGGATTTGCGGTCATCAACAAGTTGCAGAACAACACGGGCAACGAGTCGTACAACAATCTGATTTCCGACTGTAAATTAGCTGTCGAACCTTTTTCCGTCGACTTCGAGGCACATGCCCGGTCAATGGGAGCAAATGCCGAAACGATTCATTCCATCGAAGAACTGAAAGCGGCATTTGAGCGGGCAAAACAGTCCGAGCGAACCTATGTCATCTCGATGAAGGTTGATGCGTTCGAAGGCTGGACGCAGGAAGGGCACACCTGGTGGGAAGTCGGAACGCCGGAGGTTTCGAACAGCGAGCGCGTGCGCAAGGCGCATGAAGACTGGGAAGCCGGTCGCGCTCCGCAAAGAAAAGGCGTCTGACCTTGCCTGCGTATCTGACCCCAAAGTCGAAATTTCTGGTTCTCGGCCGTGCCGGGATGGATTTTTATGCTGATCCTCCCGGAGCCGAAGCGGAACATGCCACAAGGTTCACCACCGCTCTCGGCGGATCGTCCGGCAATATCGCGGCCGGACTTGCGCGGCATGGTCTTTCGGTCAGTCTTTTGACATGTGTCTCCGATGACTCCGTTGGCCGTTTCGTGCTGAATCAGCTCAAGGCATACGGCGTTGCAACCGACCATGTGCGTGTGCTCAGCGGAGAATCGCGGACATCGCTCGCGGTTACGGAAACCCGGATCGAAAACACCCAGAACACGCTCTACCGGAACAATGCGTCTGATCTCCTGATGAGCGAAGACCAGGTGCTCGCCGTTCCCTATGCTGACTTTGAAGCGTTGATCGTGACGGGAACTGCTCTGGCGGCCAACCCCTCACGGGAAGCAGCACTAAGGGCGATGGAACACGCGCGCCGCGTTGGCGCCCTTGTCGTGATCGACCTTGACTACAGACCCTATTCCTGGCCAAGCGCACACGAAGCAGCCGAGGTTTACCGCGCGGCCATTGAAAGTTCCGATTTTGTCGTCGGCAATGATGACGAGTTCGCAGTCGTTGCCAATGGCGCGCACGAAGACGGGCGGAACCTGGCCGCTTCGCTCGGGTCTTCCGAGAAAACGATAATCTACAAGCTCGGGGAGCGCGGCTCGGTCGTGTTCTCCGGTGACGAACCGTTCGAGACCGGCATTTTCAAGGTCGAGGCCATAAAGCCCATGGGCGCGGGTGATGCCTTCATGGCGTCACTCATGGCGTCACTTGCCGCGGAATTCTCGTTAAAAGAGGCGGTTCTTAGAGGCTCGGCGGCTGCCGCAATGGTGGTTTCGAAATTCGGATGCGCGCCTGCGATGCCGACGCCAGCCGAGCTGGACGCCTTTCTTTCCAATCACTCAGCCCCCCAGTCCTGAGGAGACACACAAGATGCACTTTCCTCCCTATGACAATGCGAACAAGGCGATTATCGATGTCGAGGACAGCAGGGTTCCGCTGAACTACTTCAATATCGTCAAGCTGACCCGCGGCCAGGCGTTTGAATACGCGGTGCCGGGTTATGAAACCGCGATTGTTCCGGCGACCGGCACCGTCGATGTCGACGTTGAAGGTGTTGCCTTCTCGGCCCTTGGCAACCGGGGCGAAGATGTCTGGGACGGGGAACCAGAAGGAGCCTATGTTCCAAGCGGCGCAAAAGCGCAGCTCGTCTGTGTTAGCGACACAGCTGAAGTCTTCATTGCCGGCGCAAAATACGACAAGGTGCTGGAGCCCTTTGACGTGCGGACTGCGGATATTGATCTTGTCCAGTACGGATCGGACGACACCAAGACCCACCGCAAGATCAAGCATATTTTGGGCACCAAATATCACGACAAAGTCGGTCGCCTGCTTGTCTCCGAGCTCTTCACGGTCGGGCAGGGCGGATGGTCCGGCTTTCCGCCCCACAAACACGACACGGACCGGATTCCGGAAGAGAGCCGGCACGACGAGACCTACAATTTCCGCTTCCGCCCGAAAAAGGGGTTTGGGATGCAGCTTGTGCAGCGCGAGGACGGAGAAGTCGGCGATGCTTATCACATTGTCGACGGCTCGACGATCGTGCTCGACAAGGGATATCACCCCTGCGTTGTCGCTCCAGGCTACGAGATGTACTACTTCACGATCCTTGGCGGCCTGTCGCAGCGTTCGCTGGTGCAGTTCTTCCAACCGGATCACGCCTGGCAGATTGAAACCATCCCCGGCATCAAGGACATGATCGCGAAGTTCAAATGACCGCTGCGACGCTTGCTGAGGTCCTCGAACCTGCGCTCAGCGAAAACTATGCGCTTGCCGGGCTCGTTGTGCTCGGATGGGAAGACGCGGTCGCGTTTGTGGAGGCTGCCGAAGAGGCCGGGTGTCCGGTCATTCTTCAGGCGGGGCCCGGATGCCGGGCGCACACCCCGGTTTCGGTGATCGGCAAGATGATGCGTCATCTGGCGGACCAGGCCAGCGTGCCGGTGGTCTGCCATCTCGATCATGGCTACACGGTTGACGAATGCCGGGCCGGGATCGATCACGGCTTTACGTCGGTCATGTTTGACGGCTCCAAGCTCCCGGTGTCCGAAAATATCGATCTGACGGCGGGGCTCGCCGAAGAGGCCCATGCTGCCAATGTCTCCGTCGAAGGGGAAGTCGGTTATGTCGGCTACGCCGAAGGTGCCGCCTCTGCCTTCACCGATCCGGGAGAAGCGGAGCGTTTCGACAAGGAAAGCGGGGCGGATGCAATCGCGATTTCGGTCGGAAACGTCCATTTGCAGACGGAAAAGACGGATGGCATCGACTTCGAGGCGTTGTTGGCGATCGAGCGCGTCACGTCGAAGCCTCTCGTCCTTCATGGGGGCAGCGGCATTCCGCCTGCCGTGCGCAGGCGTCTCGCGAAGGATACCAAAGTGTGCAAATTCAATCTGGGCACCGAGCTGCGTCAGACCTTTGGAGCGTCCCTGCGGCAGACGCTTGAAGACAACCCGCAAATGTTCGACCGTCTTTCCATTTTGAAATCGACGATGCCGGCGATGCGCCAAAGCGTTTCGGATATCCTGAAGACGATTACTCTGGTCTAGCTGGTGAGGCCAGCTTTCAATCGAGTTGAGCGGTCGCCTCGATTTCGATCAGGGCTTCGTCCTCAATCAATCCAGCAACAACGACAACAGACATCGCCGGAAAGTGCCGGCCAAAAACGCGCCTGTAGGCCTGGCCGACCTCCTTCTGACGGGCGAGGTATTCGCGTTTGTCGGTGATGAACCATGTAAGGCGGACGATGTCGGAGACTTCGCCGCCGGCCTCCCGAACGATTTCCGCGATATTTGTCAGCGTTTGCTCCATCTGGCCGACAAAGTCGTGAGTCTCGAAAACCTGGTCCTTGGTCCAGCCGATCTGCCCGCCGACATGCAGGGTCTGACCTTTTGTCAGCATCCCGTTCGCATATCCCTTTGCTGGTGCCCAACCGTCGGGTTGAATGTGTTTCGATGGCATGGCTTCAGACTTTCCTTGGATGTTTCAAACGCCGATATATGTTGTTGTGATGTCGTCGGTGAGGTCTGCGATTTTTCCCGTCCAGACCGTTCTGCCGCGCTCCAGAATGGTTGCGCTGTCGCACACGTCCCGGAGTTCCTTGATCGACTTGTCGATCACAAGGATGGCGAGCCCTGTCTCGGCCTTGAGCGAGCGGATGACAGACCAGATCTCCTGGCGAATGATCGGGGCAAGGCCTTCGGTTGCCTCGTCCAGAATGAGCAGTTTCGGGTTGGTCATCAGGGCTCGTCCGATGGCGAGCATCTGCTGTTCCCCGCCTGAAAGCGATGAGGCGTTCTGATTGCGCCGCTCGCCCAGTCTTGGGAACATGTCGACAACGCGCTCAAAGGTCCAGTCACCGCTGCGCGCTGCCGCGATCAGGTTTTCATGAACCGTCAGATTGCCGAAGCAGCGGCGGCCTTCCGGGACGAGGCCCAGTCCAAGTCTTGCTGCGCGATGGCTCGGAAGCCTGCTAAGATCACTGCCGTCAAAGGTCAGTGTGCCACCCGATGGAAGCATGCGACAGATGCATTTTACCGTCGTGCTCTTGCCCATGCCATTGCGCCCCATGAGAGCGAGAACTTCACCCGCACCGATGGACAGATCGACGCCGAAGAGGGCCTGGCTGGCGCCATAGGCGGCGGTGATGTTCGAGGCCGTCAGAAGCGTCATGCATCTTCTCCGAGGTAAGCTTCGCGCACGGCGGCATCGGAGCGGATTTCATCGACGGTTCCGGTGGCAATGACTTCGCCGTAAACGAGCACGCTGATCCTGTCCGCGAGTGCAAAAACCGCATCCATGTCATGTTCGACCAACAGGATCGGCGCTTGCTCACGCAGTTCGTCGAGGAACTCCGTCAGACGCTTGGACCCTTCCGATCCCATTCCAGCCATCGGTTCGTCCATGACAAAGGCCTTGGGTTCTTTTGTGAGCGCAACGGCCACTTCAAGCTGCCTTCGCTGGCCGTGGCTGAGTTCCGCGGTTCGCGACAGTGCGTGATCCTGCAACCCGACACGGTGGAGCGCTTCTTCGGCCTTCGTCCGTAGATCCGTGTCTTTCAGAACGTCTTTCCAGAACCGCCATGGATTTGCAGTTGCGCCAAGCGCGCCGAGCACAGCGTTCTGAAGAACGGTGTCTTCCATGGCGAGCGAAGAAATCTGAAACGTGCGGCCGAGGCCACGTTGAGCACGGTCTCTGGTGGCAAGGCCCGTCACGTCCTGGCCCAGAAGACGGACAGAGCCTGAATCCGGCTTGAGCGTTCCGCAGATCTGGCCAATAAGCGTCGTCTTGCCAGCCCCGTTCGGACCGATGATGGCGTGGATTTCGCCCGCATTCAGGTCAAGCGAAATGTTCCTGCTGGCGCGTAAGGCACCGAAGCTCTTGCAGACATCGCGCGTTTCGAGAACCGGATCAGTCATGAACGGCCGCCTTTCCGGATGCGAGGCCTATCAGACCGCCCCGGCCGAAGAGCACGATGAGCAGAAGCAGGATGCCGAGATAAATATGCCAGTAGTCGCTGAGGCCGCCGAGCCAGTGTTCCAGCGCGACAAAGGCAAGAGCTCCGACGACCGGCCCGTAGAGACGACCGACACCGCCCAGGATCAGGAAGATCATGATTTCGCCGCTGGTCTGCCAGCTGAACATGGTCGGGCTCACGAAGCGGTTGAGATCGGCGAACAAGGCTCCGGCAAGTCCAGTGATGGCGCCGGAAATCACAAAGGCGACGAGCTTCAGACGGGTCGGATCGAGACCGACCGTCTCGACGCGGACAGGCGCCTGCCGTGCGGCATTGAGGGCTAATCCGAAGGAGGATTTCGACAGTCGCCAGGTGAACAGCAGGACAAGGCACAGAATGACGAAGCAAAGGCCATAGAACTGGATGGGGGCGAGCGTGTTCAAGCCCGGGAAACCGTTGCGCACGTAGATCGACAATCCGTCTTCGCCGCCATATTCGGCCCAGGAAATGGTGAAGAAGAAGAACATCTGCCCGAAGGCCAGCGTGATCATGATGAAGTAGACACCGGTGGTCCTGAGGGAGAGTGTCCCGATCACGAATGCCGCGAGTGCGGATACCACGACGGCAACGAGCCAGATAAGAGGCATCGACTTGGTGCCGTCGATCAGGAATGGCCATTCCGCCAGGGGTGTGTAGGTTTGCGCGTGATAGGCGAGAATGCCCATCGCGTAGCCTCCGATACCGAAGAAAACGGCATGACCAAGGCTGACGAGACCGCCGATCCCGAGGGCGATGTTGAGGCCGATTGCGGCGATCGCGAAGATTGCGGCGCGGGTCATCAGCGTGATGGTGAAGGGTTCGTCCGCAATAAGAGCCCAGGCCGGAATGACGACAAAGAGCCCGAGCGTCAGGGCGTTGAGATAGGTTTCCCGGATCATGCGCGCGCTCCGAACAGGCCCGCAGGACGCAGGATCAAAACCGCGGCCATGAGGATGTAGATCGCCATGGAGGCAAGCGAGGAGCCGACGGATGTTGCCGTTGAAGGATCGAGAAAGAGTTTCAGCGCCTCGGGCAGAAAGATGCCGCCGAGCGTATCCGTCAATCCAACGAGGATGGCGCCGACCAGCGCGCCCTTAATCGAACCGATGCCGCCGATGACGATGACGACGAAGGCCAGAATGAGCACCGGTTCGCCCATGCCGACCTGCACCGACTGGATCGCTCCGACCAACGCGCCAGCGAGACCGGCCAGTGCCGCACCAAGCGCGAAGACGATGGTGTAGAGCTTGGCGATATCGATACCGAGCGCGGCGATCATTTCCCGGTCGTTTTCACCAGCCCTGATCTGGATGCCGAGCCTTGTCCGGGAAATCAGCATGTAAAGACCGAGGGCAACGAGAAGGCCGATGACGATCAGCGTCAGCCGGTAGAGCGGATACTCGATGCCGCCCGGCAGCGTTATGGGTCCGGAGAGGAAATCCGGGACATTGAGAAACAGGGGGAACGATCCGAAGATCCAGCGCGTGCCTTCGGAGAAGATCAGGATCAGGGCGAAAGTCGCGAGCACCTGGTCGAGGTGGTCCTTGTCGTACAGTCGCCGAATGACGACGAGTTCCACCAGCGCACCGGCGGCGGCAGCACCAGCAAGAGCGGCAACGAGACCCAGCAGAAACGATCCGGTTGCTGCGGCGACGGCAGCCGCGCAAAAGGCACCGATCATGTAGAGCGAGCCATGCGCAAGGTTGATGAGACCCATGACACCGAAGATCAACGTCAGGCCGGCCGCCATCAAAAAGAGCATGATGCCGAATTGCAGGCCGTTCAGAACCTGCTCTATGAGCAACAGAAATGACATGAAAATTCAGCCCCATGCCGTCCCGGCTCAAGGCCGGGACGGCTCTGTTGGAGAGTGCTTACATGCTGCAATCGCCGGCATAGGCGTCAGCATGATCCGTCAGTGCGGCCGCAAGGATCTTGTTGGTGAAGACGTCACCTTCCTTGATGACCTCGCGGACATAGATGTCCTGGACCGGGTGGTGGTTGGACCCGAACTTGAAGTCGCCGCGCGTGGAATCGAAGTCGGCTTCCTTCAAAGCTGCGCGGAAGGCATCCGCGTCCTTTACGTCAGCTTTGGCCATCGCCGAAAGCAGGAGGTTTGCCGTGTCGAACCCTTGAGAAGCATAGAGGGACGGCAGGCGGCCGTATTCGGCCTGGAACGCTTCGACAAAGGCCTTGTTGGTCGGGTTGTCGATGTCCTTGTTCCACTGGCTGGTGTTCTTCACGCCAAGCGCGGCGTCACCAACGGCCTGCAGGATGCCCTGGTCGAACGAGAACGCCGGGCCGACAACAGGAAGGTCGATGCCGCTATCCGCATATTGCTTCAGGAAGGAAATACCCATGCCGCCGGGCAGGAAGAAGAAGACGCTGTCTGCGCCGGAAGCGCGGATCTGGGCGAGCTCGGCAGCATAGTCGGTCTGGCCGAGCTTGGTGTAGAGTTCACCGGCAAGCTCACCATCGTAGAAGCGCTTGTAGCCGGTCAGTGCATCTTTTCCCGCCGGATAGTTGGGCGCCAGAATGAAGCTGTTCTTATAGCCTGTATCCTTGGCGTACGCGCCAGCAGCCTCATGCAGATTGTCGTTCTGCCAGGCAACGTTGAAATAATTCGGATGGCATCCCTTACCGGCCAGGGCCGACGGTCCGGCATTCGGTGACAGATAAAATTTGCCCTGCGCGGTCACGGACGGCACGACAGCCATTGCCAGGTTCGACCAGATGATACCGGTCAAAACGTCGACCTTTTCCGACTGAACCATTTTGTCGGCGAGCTGTACGGCGATGTCCGGCTTGCGCTGGTCGTCTTCCACGATGACTTCAAGGTCTTCATTGCCGGCCTGTTTCACGGCCAGCAGGAAACCGTCACGGACGTCAATTCCAAGTCCGGCGCCACCCCCGGACAGTGTGGTGATCATGCCGACCTTGACCGGTTCGGCCTGTACGCTTGACAGGCTCATCGCCAGCGCGGCCGCTGCCGCCATTGTCAAAAACTTCATTGCTTGCTCCTGTTGATCAAAAAAGTCTGTTCCCGTTTATTGGTTTTCCGGCGGCTTCAATTGGCAGCCGGTCGGGGCTTTTGTTTGTGACATCTCTCGCGCACCCCTTTGCGAGTGAATTCTGAAAGTTACTGGTCCTGCCGCAATCGGAACCGCTGGATCTTTCCGGTCTCCGTTTTCGGAAGTGTGTCCGTGAAGATGATAGAGCGCGGATATTTGTAAGGCGCAATAGTCGATTTCACGTGATCCTGCAGTTGTTTGCGCATTGCGTCGTCGGCGCTTGCATCCGCGACCAGGACTACATGAGCCTCGACGATGGCACCTCTTTCCGTGTCCGGAACCCCGATGACCGCGCACTCCTGGACACAGGCATGTGCGAGGAGTGCGGCCTCAACCTCAGGACCCGCGATGTTGTAGCCGGAGGAGATGATCATGTCGTCGTTGCGGGCTGCGAAATGCAGATGACCGTCCTCGCTCATGGAAAAACTGTCGCCGGTAATGTTCCAGCCGCCGACCACATAGTCGCTCTGCCGGTCATCGGCCAGATATCGGCACCCGGTCGGCCCGCGTACAGCCAGACGGCCAACTTCTCCCGGTTCAACCTCTTTGCCGTTAGCGCCCAGAACGCGGACTTCATAGCCGGTCACCGGTTTGCCGGTGCAGGCGGGTTTATGATCGTCAAAGCGATTGGAGACGAAGATGTGCAGCATTTCCGTTGCACCGATTCCGTCCAGCATCGGCTTGCCGGTCTTTTCCATCCAGGCGTCGTAGACCGGGGCGGGCAAGGTTTCGCCTGCAGAGACCGCTGCGCGAAGCGATGACAGGTCCGCGCCTTCCTCCATCGCCTGAAGCATGACGCGGTAAGCCGTCGGTGCAGTGAAACAGACGGTTGCCTTATATTTCTGGATGATCTCGATCATGTTGGGCGGTGTTGCGCTTTCCAGCAGCGTGGCAGCAGCACCGAACCTGAGCGGAAAGACCGCAAGACCGCCAAGGCCGAACGTGAAGGCAAGCGGCGGCGATCCGACAAAGACGTCGTCGGGAGTGACGCCCAGAACTTCCTTTGCATAACCATCGGCGATAATCAGAATATCGCGGTGGAAGTGCATCGTCGCCTTGGGCGTTCCGGTCGATCCGGACGTGAAACCAAGAAGCGCGACATCATCACGCCCGGTCGCAACTGCATCGTAAAGAACGGATTTTTCGAGCGCGAGGCGATCAAGTTCGGCATCGTGGTTGGAGGTGCCGTCGAAACCGATGACCTTCTTAAGGAAGGTCGACGTCTTGGCGCAAGCGACGAGCTCGTCCATCAGACGGGTATCGCACAACGCGAATTCCACTTCCGCCTTGTCGACGATCTTGGTGAGTTCCCCCGCGCGCAACATAGGCATCGTGTTGACGACAACGGCACCGGCCTTCGTTGCCGCCAACCAGCAAGCCACCATGGCCGGATTGTTTGCGGAGCGGATTAGGACCCTGTTGCCGGGCTTGACGCCCAGATCTTCGGTGAGCGCATAGGCCAGGCGGTTAGTCCAGTCGGAAAGTTCCTTGTAGGTCCGGCGTCTACCGTTGCCGATCAGCGCCGTGCGGTCGCCAAGTCCCTGTTCAACCATTTTGTCCGTCAGTTCGACGGCTACATTGAGTCGATCCGGATAGTCGAAACCATCAAGCAGGAAGTCCGGCCATTGCTCCGTCGGCGGAAGATTGTCGCGTGCAAAGGTGTCCACATGCGCGGAGGGCGAGAGTGTACCGGCCATGATCGACATCTTCCCCTTTTGTTAAACGGACCGCAGAGCATTCCGACGTCTGTATGCTACAGTCAAGTTGCCCTAACGCTTTCGAAAAAATCAGTTATTTGCCTTCTAGGCTACTCGTTGGCTTCGGGCGGCAGGAAGTCGACATCGTGTTCTGCCGAGACGCGCACAACCGCTTCCACATCCGTCATCTCGTGCAGTTCGTCGAAGAGGTCTTTGAGTTTTCCGGCTGGCGACACCCAGAAGAGGGCACGACAGGGACTGTCTGATTTGTTGAAGTAGCCGTGAGGAACGCCCATGGGCATGCGCACCAGGTCGCCAGCGCGGGCCTTGACCCATTCGCCGTCCAATTTGAGGTCGAGCTCGCCTTCCTGAACCAGAATGAATTCGTCCTGGGTGGGATGAACGTGGACGGGAACAAACTGCCCGGGCTCAGAATTGGTCTCAAATGCAAATGTCGATTCGCACCAGGCCTTCGGATAGTAGGTCTGCCCCAGAATGTTGAGAGTCACCCCTTCGAAACCTTCGCCATTCGGAGTGATGCCGCCGTCAAGTCCCTTGGTCATGGTCTTTCCTTCCCTTCCAGTTGGCCGTCAGAGGCTTTGCAGCGCCTGACGTGCGATGATGATCTTCTGAACGTCGGATGCCCCTTCATAGATACGCAGAGCTCGGATTTCGCGGTAGAGTTTTTCGACGGTCGTGCCGCTGCGGACACCGTCACCGCCGTGAAGCTGAACCGCCTTGTCGATTACCTGTTGCGCCTGGTCGGTCGAAAACAACTTCGCCATTGCCGCCTCACGCGTGACGCGGGGGGCTCCGCTGTCCTTCGCCCAGGCGGCGCGGTAAATAAGGAGAGCGGCTGCGTCAATGTCGAGGGCCATGTCAGCAATATGCCCTTGCACAAGTTGCAGATCGAAAAGCGGTGCACCCTGGATCTTGCGGCTCGTGACCCGTTGCAGGGCCTCGTCGAGCGCGCACCTTGCAAATCCAAGTGCAGCTGCTGCGACCGTTGAGCGGAAGATATCGAGCACCGACATGGCGACCTTGAAGCCCGCACCCGGAGCGCCGATCAAACTTGACTTGGGTATGCGGCAATCGGTAAAGCGCAACGTTGCCAGCGGATGTGGTGCAATCGTTTCAAGACGTTCAACGACTTCAAATCCGGTGGCGTCCGGCGTCACGACAAAGGCCGACAGACCCTTTGCGCCCGGTGCTTCGCCCGTCCGGGCAAAAAGCGTATAGACGTCAGCAATCCCGCCGTTGGAAATCCAGGTTTTTTCGCCGTTGAGCACATATGTGTTGCCGTCTTCCGTCGCCGTCATGGTTGAGTTGGCAACGTCAGACCCCGACTGCGGTTCGGTCAGTGCGAAGGCGGAAATTGCCTTGCCGCCACGCGTGAGCGGCAGCCAGGCTTCCTTTTGGGCGTCTGTGCCGAAGAGGGAAATCGCGCCTGTCCCGAGACCCTGCATGGCAAAGGAAAAATCGGCGAGGCCGTCATAGCGGGCCAGCGTTTCGCGGATCAGGCAGAGGCTGCGGACGTCAAGCTCACCATCTGCCGATCCGGTCAGTTGCAGAAATCCGGCGTCGCCAAGATCAGCCACCATCTGTTTGCAGGCAGCGTCAGTGTCGCCGTGATCAACGTGGCCGAGGTTGGCCTTAGCCCAGGTCTCAAGTTCTTCGGCCAGTGCGCGATGCCGGTCTTCGAAAAACGGCCAGGTCAGAAAGGTTTTATCGGCCATCAGTCGCCCTCAAACACCGGTTTTTCCTTGGCCGCAAAAGCTTCATAGGCACGGCGGAAATCGTTGCCCTGCATGCAGATCGCCTGAGCCTGGGCTTCTGCCTCGATTGCCTGTTCAAGGCTCATTGACCATTCCTGGGCCAGCATCGTCTTGGTCATGGAATTGGCGAAGGTCGGACCGGCCGCGATCCGTGCGGCAAGATCCATGGCGGCGCCTTCCAGTTCAGCCGCCTCGACAACCGAATTGAAGAACCCCCACGCGTGGCCCTCATCTGCCTTCATGGAACGTCCGAGATAAAGAAGCTCCGCGGCCCGGCCCTGACCGATGATCCTTGGCAACATGGCGCATGCGCCCATATCGCAGCCCGCAAGGCCGACGCGATTGAACAGGAAGGCAACCTTTGCCTCCGGGGTTGCGATGCGCAGATCAGAGGCCATTGCCATGATCGCGCCTGCTCCAGCGCAGATACCATCCACCGCCGCAATGACCGGCTTGCCGCATCCGAGCATGGCCTTGACCAGATCGCCGGTCATGCGCGTGAACGCCAGCAGCTCCTTCATATTCATGCGAGTTAGTGGTCCGATGATGTCATGGACGTCGCCACCAGAGCTGAAATTGCCGCCATTCGGGAGAATGACGACCGCGTGGACATCGTCCGCGTAGTGTAGATCCCGGAACCAGTCGCGCAGTTCGGCGTAGCTATCGAATGTGAGCGGGTTTTTCCGTTCGGGCCGGTCCAGCGCGATCTGCGCGATGCCGTCTTCGATCCGGCAACGAAAGTGTTCGACGTTGCTACGCATCCGCGCGCTCCTTCTCGGTGCTTTGGGCCAGGACACGCTCAAGAGTATCTGAGAGTGCCTCAAGGTCTTCGAATGAAAGACCGTCGAGCAAGGTATCAATCCAGCTTTCGTGATGGTTCGCCAGGCTTTCAAACTCTGACTTGCCTTTTTCAGTCAAACGCGCGACCTGAGCCCGCTTGTCACCGGGCACGGCAACTCGCTGCGCGAGGCCTTCTTCGGTGAGCTTGTCGACGATACCTGTGACGTTTCCGTTGGAAACGCGCAGGAAGCTGGAGAGGTCGCTCATCTTCAGCCCCTCCGGAAACCGCGCCAGGGCCGACATTACATCGAAGCGCGGCAGTGTCGTGTTGTGGCGGTCACGCAGGTTGCGGCGAATTTCAGCTTCAATGCCGTTCGACGTTTTCAGGAGTTTGAGCCAGACGCGAAGACGTGTCTTGGAAATAGGTTCTATCGCAGAGGTCATAACTCGCCTCCCGACAGGCTTATCGCCTGGCCGTTGATCGATCTCGCACCATGTGAACACAGCCACAGCGCGGATTCGGCAACTTCCTCTGCCTGGATGAAACGTCCCTGTGGATTGTCCGCCTTGAGTGTGTTTGCCGCGTCCTCACGGCTCATGCCGGTCTTCGACATGATATTCTCGATCGATCTTTCGAGCATCGGCGTTTCAACGAAACCCGGGCAGATCGCATTGACGGTCACCCCGGTTTTGGCAAGTTCCCTGCCGAGCGCCCGGGTCAGGCCAACGACCGCATGCTTGGCGGCGCAATAAGCGCTGACATAGGGATAGCCGCGCAGACCCGCCGTTGACGCGATTGCGATCAGCCTGCCCCAACCCGACGCCTTCATGTCCGGCAAGGCCGCTTGCCAGACGTTGGAAACGCCATAGAGGTTGACGGCCATCATGGCTTCCAGCATCTGCGGTTTCATTTTGGAGAAAGGCGTGCTTTCCGCAGCCCCGGCATTTGCGATCACGATATCGACAGGGCCTGATGACTCACGTGCCGCTTGAAAGGCGGTCTCAACGGCTCCTGCATCTGTCACATCGCAAAGCTGGTAGGGCAGCGACTGCTCGGCCAAAGGCTTTTCCGTTCGGCCGAAAATCGTCACCTTCGCTCCGTTTCGCGCAAGCAGCTGTGCGCAGGCTGCTCCCACGCCGCTGCCGCCGCCGGTCACGACGATATGTCGATCCGACAGGCTCATGCGCGAACGATCTCCGCATCGCGGTCGCTGAGACGCCAGGCCTGATCTCTGCCGGCAAGATAGGGCAGGGGCCAGTCGGTCGCATGCCTGTCTCCGATCCGGCAGGCTTCATGGAGCGTCCAGTACGGGTCGGCTAGATGCGGGCGTCCAACAGCGACAAGGTCGGCGCGCCCGGCCATCAGGATCGAGTTGGCGTGGTCGGCCTCGTAGATGTTGCCAACGGCCATTGTCTGGAGCCCGCCCTCGTTCCTGATCTGGTCAGAAAAGGGCGTCTGGAACATGCGGCCATAGACCGGCTTTGCATCCGGCGTCGTCTGGCCGGCGGAAACGTCGATCAGGTCAGCTCCGGCAGCGCGGAACATCTTCGCGATTTCGACAGCATCTTCGGGCGTTATGCCTTCGCTTCCGACCCAGTCATTCGCCGAGATGCGAACCGACATGGGTTTTTCCGGTGGCCATACCTCCCGCATGGCCCTGAAGACCTCCAGCGGCCAACGCATCCGGTTTTCAAGGGAACCACCGTATTCGTCCGCGCGGACATTCGAAACGGGCGAGATGAACGAGGAAAGCAGGTAGCCATGCGCCGCATGAAGCTCGATCATGTCGAACCCTGCGCGCTCCGCCATCTCGGCCGAGCGGACGAACTGTTCCTTGATATCCGCCATTTCGGCTTGCGTGATCTCGCGCGGCGTCGCGTTGTTTGCCGACCACGGGATCGCCGATGCGGAGACCAGTTCCCAGTTGCCATCGGCAAGCGGCGCATCCATTTCCTGCCAGCCAATCTGGGTCGACCCCTTGCGCCCGGAGTGCCCGATCTGGCAGCAGATCTTTGCGTCCGTCTCGGTATGAACGAAGTCGGTCAGGCGCTTCCAGGCGGTCTCGTGTTCGGGAGCGTAAAGTCCGGGACAGCCTGGGGTGATCCGGCCTTCGGCACTGACGCAGGTCATCTCCACATAGACAAGACCAGCGCCGCCTTTGGCCCGTTCTCCGTAGTGGATCATGTGCCAATCGGTCGGGGCACCGTCAACCGCCTTGTACTGAGCCATCGGCGAGACCACGACCCGGTTCTTGAGCGGCATCTCGCGAAGCTTGAAGGGAGCGAACATAGGTGCGCGCACCGGTGCATTCGGTGACGCGCCGGATCGGTCCATGAACCACCTTTCCGCCGTTTCAAGCCATTTGGGATCGCGCAGTCGAAGATTCTCATGACTGATCCGTTGCGAACGGGTCAGTAGATTGTAGTTGAACTGGACTGGATCCTGGTCAAGGTAGCGTTCCACGTTCTCGAACCATTCGAGCGAGTTGCGTGCGGCCGATTGGAGCCTGAGCACTTCCAGGCGACGTTCTTCCTGATACCTTTCGAATGCGGTTTCCATGTCCGGTTCGCTGTGGAGATAGTCGGCGAGCGCAATGGCGCTGTCGAACGCCAGGCGTGACCCGGATCCGATAGAAAAATGACCGGTGGCCGCGGCATCACCCATCAGGACCACGTTCTCGTGGTACCATTTTTCGCAAATCACGCGCGGGAAGTTCATCCAGACCGCAGACCCGCGAAGATGGGCTGCATTGGACATGAGGTCGTGGCCACCGAGATACTTTTCGAAAATCCTTCGGCAGGTCTCGACGGTCTCTTCCTTCGACATGTCGGCAAAGCCCCAACCGTCCCAGGTGGGCTGAAGGCACTCGACAATGAAAGTCGCGGTGTTGTCGTCGAACTGGTAGACGTGCGCCCAGACCCAGCCATGCTCCGTCTTCTCGAAGATGAACGTGAAGGCGTCGTCAAATTTCTGATGGGTTCCGAGCCAGATGAATTTGCAAAGCCGTGTGTCGATATCCGGCTTGAAGACAGTCTCGTATTCGGTGCGGACCCTGGAATTGATGCCGTCTGAGGCAACGACGAGGTCGTAGTCCTTGCGAAATGTTTCGGCATCCTGGAATTCGGTTTCGAACCGCATTTCTACGCCGAGTTCACGGGCACGTTCCTGCAGCAGGATCAGCATCTGCTTGCGGCCAATGCCTGCAAACCCGTGCCCGCCCGAGACCGTGCGCACACCGTTGTGTTCGACGGCAATATCGTCCCAATAGGCGAAGTGGTCGCGGATTGACTGGGTGCTGACCGGATCGTTGCCTTCCATCCGGCTGAGGGCGTCATCCGAAAGAACGACACCCCATCCGAATGTATCGTTTGCGCGATTGCGCTCGACAACCACAATCTCGTGCGAGGGGTCGCGC
Organism: uncultured Roseibium sp.; assembly: GCF_947494555.1. Lineage (GTDB taxonomy): Bacteria > Pseudomonadota > Alphaproteobacteria > Rhizobiales > Stappiaceae > Roseibium. The sequence continues at coordinate 21,858 of NZ_CANLVF010000001.1, forward strand.
AGCTTCATGGATATCGCGAAATAGAGGCCGGCCGGCCCACCGCCCAAACAGGCAATCTTCATCAGATCCTCCACATGATGCGAGCCCCATCATTTCGATCAGCGAACCACGTTTCGAAATTTACTTCAAGTCTAAAATTTCAAACTTAAAATAAATTCATTGACGCCGCTCCCCACTCACTCGTTCGGGTGAGCATCTGGGTGTTAGTCTTTCGGAACCTTGCGTGTGACCTGGCCGCGGATCCATGTCAGGAACTCGGCAACGGGCGGGGTCAGGTCTCCGGGCGGTGTTGCGAGATAGTAGTTGTGACCCGAACCGTCCTCGACACCCGACAGCGCAACGAGGCTGCCGGACGTGAGTTCGGTTTCGATAAGGTAGGTTGGCAGGATGGCCGCGCCCATACCGCTGCAAGCTGCTGCGATCACAAGTGAAAACTGATCAAAATAGCTGCCGACCTGCACCTGGCCGGCTGCCTCTGGGACGGACTTTTGAAAGGCTTTCCACAGGTGCGGGCGCGAGGCCATGTGAAGCATGGGCATTTGCAAAATGTCCGCTTTTCTGTCGACCGGATACGCCTCTAGCAGATCCGGTGAGGCGACGGCGATCAGGTCCTCGGGGCAGAGGGGCGTCAGTTTTGCGCCAGGCCAGTCATTCGCGCCGAAGTGGATGGCGACATCAATGCCCTGTTCGACCAGGTCAAAAGGTTCCGTTCGGCTGTAGATCATGAGATCGAGGTTTGGCCGGCCTGATTTGAAACCGTTCAACCTCGGCACGAGCCAGCGGGCCGCAAATGTCGGCAGAGCCGCAATCGTCAGAAGTTCCTGGGTTTCTCCTGCCGCAACAGCCTGACTGATGGTTCGGCGCAGTCTCCCAAGATCGGAAAAGACGCTTTTTGCCAGAGCCTTACCTGCCTGGGTCAGCCTGATCCCACGGCCTTCCCGGCGAAAGAGCGCGGCACCTATCTGGTCCTCAAGTTCCTTGACCTGCCTGCTGACACCGCTCTGGGTCAGGCCGAGTTCTTCGGCCGCTGCAGTGAAGCTCTGGTGTTTCGCGGCGGCTTCAAAACAGCGCAGAACGGATATGCTCGGGATTGGAATGTCGCGGTCCATGATAAATCCGATGCATGAGTTTTAGTCATTGAAACAACAATTTTTCAGGTGTTTTTGTGCTGGTCAAGGGCGGGTATTCTTCGCCGGAACAGTCTTTCGAAGGAAGAGCGCGGATGCAGAAGATAGCGGTTCTGGGACTTGGCAAGGTCGGTACACTGGCGGGCGAACTGCTGCATGAAAGCGGCTTTCAGGTAACTGGTTTCGACGACACCGCGTCACACGATCTGCCGTTCGAGACGCGGCAAGTGGATGTCAGTAATTTGGAAAAGCTGAAAGACGTTCTGTCGGGCGTTGAAGCAGTCTTGTCCTGCCTTCCGTATTTTCTCAATGTCGGGGTTGCCAGCACCGCGCATGAACTCGGGCTGCACTATTTCGATCTGACGGAAGACGTGCCGACGACAAAGGCGATCATGGAAATGGCCCAATCGTCAAAGGGCCTGATGGCACCGCAATGCGGCCTTGCTCCGGGGTTCGTCGGTATCGTGGGTGCCAGTCTGATTGAGGAGCTCGACCAATGCAGGTCCTGCCGCATGCGAGTCGGTGCTCTGCCGCAGAACCCGGCCGGGCTGATGGGCTATTCCTTCAACTGGTCGCCGGAAGGCGTCGTCAACGAATACCTCAATGATTGCGAGGTGCTGGAAGACGGCGAGATAAAATGGGTCTCACCAATGGAGTGGATCGAGAAGATCGTCATAGGCGGCATCGAACTGGAAGCGTTCACGACCTCAGGCGGGCTCGGCACGATGTGTGAAACCTACAAGGACCGTGTGCCGAACATGGATTACAAGACCATGCGGTATCCGGGGCATGTGAAGCTGATGAACTTCTTCTTCCACGAACTTCTGATGCGCGACCGGCGCCGGGAGGCCGGCGAAATTCTGGTCAATGCCAAACCGCCGGTCAGTGATGACATCGTCTATATTCATGTAGCTGCCGAAGGCGAAGCAGACGGGCGCATGCAGCGCCGCGAATTCGTAAGAGGCCTGAAACCGATGACAATTGCAGGAAAGGAGCGGACCGCCATTGCCTGGACGACGGCGTCTTCCGTGGTTGCCGTTATCGAAATGGTGCGAGACGGAACACTTCCCGCGAAGGGTTTCCTCAAGCAGGAAGATGTTCCGCTGGACGTCTTTCTCAAGACCTCAAATGGTGCCCGCTACAATATGTAGGACAGGGTGACGCATTCTTTTTGCAAGCGTTTGATGCTCGTCGCGGCTGGCAGTGACTTAGCTTGTAACGTTTTGATCGTAATAAAAAATCACCCTCAAGAAGCCACCGTCGACCCCTTTTTTGTCCGGCGCCAGCTGGACCGTCATTTGAAACTCTTCCTGGATCTTGAAGGGATTCTTGACGGGTGCCCTTCCTGCATAGGCGCCGTCGTCATATTTCAGCTTCACCTTGGTGACCGGTTCGATGTTGCCGGCGAGATTGTCACTCAGGTTGAAGGACTTGACCATGACGTGCTGGCTTTGGCTCACGGTGCAGCCGGGAATGTAAACAAAGCCGATCGCGACAACGCTCATGATGCCTGGGACAAGAGCCGGAGCCTTTATCTCGCTTGCCGATATGTCGTCGATGAGGAACTCCCCAGGCTCATAGGGACCATAATCGTCGAAATTGAATGTTTGCGCCTGTGCCATGTGTTCACCCTTCGGCTTTTGCTGTGCGCGCCGTGCAGACAGTCAGCCTCCAGAGCAACGGAGGCCGCGCAGCGACTGCGATTTGATGCTTTTCAACCACGAACGAGTTGTCAAAGTCAGGAATTCAGGCGTCCTGACCTGTGCGCCATTTGCATGTTGGCGGCATAGGAGTTCGGAGACCTGCGTCCCGGCAGGTTTGCTTCCAGGATCAGCGTTTCCAGCAAGCCGTCCTCGACCGAGATTTCCGTAGTCCGGGTGAGTTTGTTCATGCGCCAGAATTTCATGGGGCGGTCCTTCGGCACATAGTTGCCCGGAAGGTCTTCACCCTCTCCCGAGACGACCATGAGTTTTGGTTTCGCCAGTTCGTAGTGGTTGCCTTCATAAATGTACGACTTGATCAATGCGATCTGCCGGTTGGGGGCGAACACCAGCTGGATGGAAATTCGGCTGAAATCATTGCCGCCGGTGTCGATCTTGACATCCGCGGCGCTGCTGCTCTTGATCCCGGAAATGTTCATGCCGACCAGAATGATCTCGGCAGGATCATAATACGGATCCGGTTGGATCATAGGAAGCTGATCATTCGAGTTCTCATCGGACATTTGTTAGTCCCCCTTCTTTCTTCGTGTCACGCAAGGCTCAGGTTCGAACGACGATCTCTCGCCATTCCAGGTTTTCCATCAGGATATCGCCGGCTTCTTTTTCGCCCATCTCGTCGAACTGATCGGCTATTGCCGACCCGGCAACGGCGTAATTCAATGTGTTCGGATCAAGCGTGCTCCAAGATCGCGCAATCGCCGATCCAAGCAGATCCCGGGCGTTTTCCAGCGTGGATTTTAAAAGAAAAGCGCGTGCTTCAAACGCTTCGGCAAAGCGGGCGTTGATCAACTCTATTTCGTGGTGACCGAGTTCAAAGAGGCGGTCATGGCTTATGTCGTCAGGCAGGTCGACAAGATTTTTTTCCATCGCGCTTCGATGGAAGAGTTCCACCAGCGTGTCGAATATCGCGCCCGTGAAGGGTTTGGACAGGTCGTGAACAGCATCGCTGACCGTGCTCATTTTCCGGTCGTTGCACGCGGTGCGGATCTGACGGTCGCCTGCAAGTTCGGCAATGCGGTTCAACTCGTTCATCGTCAGAAGATTGCCGCGGGTCGATCGCAACAGCCGATCGAGCACACTGTCGAAATGAAGAAGCGAAATGAGCGCGATGAGGTCAGAGACACTCTCGTGGTAACCGAAATACTGCCTGTTCGCCTGCACGGTCGGCGTGCCCATTTCCGCGAAAATGAGCGCGTGACCGAATTCGTGGGCGATCACGTCGAAATTCAACGCATAGGGAAACGCGGCGTCCCGGTCATTCAGCTCTGTGCCGAATTCCATGTAACCGTAGCCGGATTGTGCATTGTTCCAGTTGACCTGCGGGATGATCTCCAGACGTTCGTAAGTCTGCGAAAAGTGCCAGACGATTTCGTGTCCGAGATAGCTCTCCCAGATGTCAAGGATGCGCCTGAGCGAAGCAAACACATGCGCGCTGACAAACTGGCGGCTCGATGGGTCGAGATGGTCGAAGTGCCCGTCCGGCCCAGCCTCGGCGGGTGGAAAAGCTGCGCCGACGAACGGTGGCTGAAAAGGATACTCGTAAACCGGTTTTTCAAATAGCGGATCGATCACGTACATGCGCCGATCGGCCGGACCAGCCTGGATCTCGTCCGGCGGCGTGCTGATCCAGACTGTTTCAGGTTTTTCGTAGCCCTCCAGATGGGGGACCTGGGGGTAGATCAGAAATCGCGTTCCCAGACTTCCGGTCTCAGGTGAAACTGATTGCTGGTCCAGATAGAAACTCAAATCGGCCTCGACAAAGCTGATGTAAAACCATCCGGTTCAAACAAGTCAGAATTAAAGGTGGAGCCTCGTTCAATCTTGGTGCGATACTGGTTTGTATTTCCTAGGTCGAACTTGACTATTTGGAGATCGGATCACCGTATGTATTTGTTACTCTAGGTAATTCTTGGAGGCTACCAATGAACGTCTAGCGTGTCCAATGAAAAACCTGCGTCGGTCAAATCCTTCAAGAACGCATCTGTATAAACGAACTTTTCTGCCGGCTCGGGCTCAGGCCAGCTGCTGGCTTGCTGGCGATCGCGAAGTTCAATTAGGAGGAGACAGGCGTCTTGCGCTTTCTGTGATCGGTTCAAGACGCTGAGAAGATCGGCGAGACCATCGGTTTCCGCAGTCGCCGCAGCAGACAGGATGTTTGCCAGGGTCCGCTTCGTATAGTGAAGATTTTCCGCAATCCGCGACAGCTCGGCAGCCGTTTCACCCGATATGAGTTTGTCTCTTCTGGCCTGTGCGAACCTCCTTCTCAGATCGACGAGCGCTTCGGTCAGTGCGGCTGCGTCCAATTCAGGTGGAGCATGGAGCACGGCAACCGCATCGTCCGGAAGGAGCGGGTAACGGCGCAGCCACCTGTAGATCAACCCGCGCCCATGCATGCCGAAGGATGCGAGTTCCGCCGCTCTCAGGGCACCCATGCTTGATGCGCCGAAGATGACCGCTCCTCGGTCCATTGCCCAGAGAATTTCCTTGTGGCGCACGGCCGGTACGCCCTGGAACAAGCCGTCGATCAGGGCGATAACACATTTGCCGTGCTGACGAACCGCTTCCACAAGGTCACCTTGCGCGGCGGGATGCCGAAGCTCGGCCTCCAACCCGTCCGGAAGTCCGGATGGATCAAGGCTGGGACCCGCGAAAACAATGATGGGGCGCTTCTGGCTCATGTGCTGACTGCCCCCGGTATGCCGAGTGTTACGACACGGGTGATGAAAACGGGAATACCCGTGTCTTCCATCAGCCTGACCGAAACGGCTGTCAGGCCTTCTTCTTTCAATGCAGTGGCAAGGGCGAATGGACTGTCTTCCCTCGGTTCTGCCTCGGGCGACAATCGTCTATCGGTTGCCTTGCTCATTTGTGCGCGTTCAAAGGCAAGGAATTCTGCGTCCGCCCGCCGTGGGTAGTATTCCCACGTGATATCTTCCCGGCTCCCGGCAATAACCGATGCCCTTGTCTGGATTGCTTCCAATATGGCGGCTCGAACCGCGCCGTCGACCGAGCCGCGGCAGGCAAAACCGTCCGCTGGAAAGGGCAGCGAAGTCGCTGAATTCTCCGCATCGAGCAGACGTGCCCAGACCACCGGGAACCCGCCGGCGGACGGACAATCATGGACCGTGCAAAGCAATCCGGTGGCCGCCAGACGTTCAAGCAGTTGGCGTGTTTGCGGTTCAACCATCTGGGTGCAGTCGAAGCGGTGTTTTTCGAAGAAGCCATGAATGTTCATCGCCCGCGACGTGCCCAGTCGCTCCAGAGTCTCGAACAAAGCCTGTGTCAGCGCCTCATCTGCCGTCGCCCCGCCGCCGAGGCCGGTGGTCGTTCTCATAAAGGGTGAAAGCGCATGCTCGGAAGCTGGCGTATAGTCAGTGCTGACAAGTGCGGCGGGCACCAGGACTTGCTCTCCAGACAGAAGTTCCGTTCCACTAACGAAGGAAATCGTGGTCCCGGCCCAATCTGGATTTGCATCCGGAAAAAGGTGATGGCTGAGTCTTTCACGGGCTTGCGTGCCATAGACCGCCGAAGGTGTCGCCCGGGTTTCTGTCTCCGGATCAAGATGCTCGCCAGCATAGGTTTCAAGCGCTTCCATGGTGGACGCGACCGCAGCCTCAGCAAGTGTCAGACCCTTGCCCTGGTTGACGGCGTTTGATCTCGCAAGGGGGCGAATCGCCTGAACAACGGGGATGCCGACCCTGTCGAGACCGGTAACATCAGCGAGCCTTGAAAGGCCGAATGATCCGAGATGCGGCAAAAGCCGCTTCAAATAGGTGTTCGCAGGATAGTGTCGGCCCGGCGGTTGCGTATCTTCCGGAACCGCGATTTGAAACTGGCCGTCCTCTTGCATCATATCAGGCCAGGATCCCGGCCAGTAGGCTGAGGGCGCGTTCCCTCTCACGTCCGTTCTCAAGGTCTTGCAGAATTTCGCCAATCTGATTTCCCAGCTCCGGGCCGGTCATTTTGTCCGGCAATATCCTGGCCTTGTCGACAAGCGTGCGAAGGGTCAGCACCGTGGCACCCTGCTGCGCTGAGATCTCTTCCGCGCGAGCCAAATCTTCAGCAATCCGCTTTTCATCGTAGGCGGTCGTGCTGGTCAGTCTGGCACGCCGCCGGTAAAGCTCGGCAAGCCAGAATGCGTGGCCGGCCTCCTCCGCGCGTTCGATCGCGGAACTGACCAGCCGGAGACCATCTTCCTGTTTCCCGAGTTGGCCATCGAGTTCAGCAGCCATCTCCAGGTAAACCGGAAAATCCTCTTCGGTTCCGATTTCCTGTTGGATAGCCAGTCCTTGCGCCAGCGCTTCTCTGCCGTGCAATGGGTCCCCGGCCATCCCGTTTGCCCATCCGCCGAATATCAGGCTTTTTGCTTCAAGAGACTTGAGGTCATGTTCCTTGGCGGTGTCGCGCATTTGCCGCGCCAGGCGCGCGACCTGATCAATGTCTCCCCTGTAACGATGGAGCATGATCCCGATATCGAGCGCATGGCAGTTGCTGCCGACATGGTCAATATGCCGTGCCCAGTGCTCCGCCTGTTCAAGATGCGTCAGGGCTGTCTCGGTGTGACCCATGAACCACGAGGACAGCGCCCGTTCACCAAGTCCGCACACTCTCGCGTCATGGCCACCGTAGCGGGTCCTGTGGTCGAGTGCCTCGTCCTCGCTATAGAGCTCGAGGCCTTTTGTAATCGCATTCAGGCAATCGGTATGCTGACCCGTGTTGAATGCGGTTGCCCATCTGCAATGGAGCGCCTGCAACTCGACTTCCTGATTGTTGGAGCCGGCGAGGTCGGCAAGCAGCAGTTCTGCTCTTTCACGCTGAACTTTGAAGTTCGGTGCAGTGAACCACCAGCCCCAGTAAAGCGGGAAGCCGGAGGCGCGGTCGCCGTCCCGCTGTTCGTGAAGCAGCTCCACACCTTTTTGGTAAAGCTTCGAAGCAGCGTCCGATCCCGCGCCCTCTGTCATTGCGACGACAGGCCCGAGCAATTTCAGGATTTCGAGATTAAGAGAGCTCGCGGCTGCCTTGTCCTTGAGTTTCGCGGTGAGGAGCTCCGCCCGTTTCAAGAGTGCGCGCGCTTCCTGGAGCGCTGATTGCGAGGATGCAGACCGGGCGGCGTCGAGATAGTGTTTGATCGCCTCGTTTCGCAATTGGGCCTGTTCGGCGTGCAGAGCCAGTTCAGCGCTTGAAAAGGAACTGCCGTGCTCAATGTCCTGTGTTGCGATCTGGTACAGCGCGGAATGCAGTGTCCGCTTGTTAGACCGCAAGAGACCCGAATAGGCTGCCTGCTGCACCAGCATATGTCGAAAACGATAGGATGCTTCCGCATCGCTCGCGTGCTGTTCGATGAAGCCACCGGCAATCAATTCCTGCAAACTTTCTTCTGCAGTTGCGGGAGCTCCCGTTGTTGACAGCAGGGCGACGAGCGTCAGCACATTGAAACTGCGGCCGATAACGCTGGCAGCCTGTGCAACGAATTTCGCCGGGCCAAGGGTGCCGAGACGCGCAGCGAGAAGGTCCTGCAGGCTGGCGGTTTCGTCTGAATCGAACAGTTTTTCCCACATTGCTTCGTCGAGCGCATCGTCCGCGCCACGGTCGATCACAAATCGGGTCAGTTCCTCGGCGAAGAGCGGGACGCCATCACACCGTGTGGCGATCGCCTCAACCAGTTTTTGCGGCAGTCGCGTCGCGCCGGCCATATTCTCGATCAACTCGATGATGCTGGCGGAACCCAGCCGTGTCAGATGCAGCGATGAAAAATGGCCATCACCATGCCAGCGATCGTCGGGAGGGTTCCTTGATGTCACAATCACGAAGACAGGTGCGGATTTGATCCGTTCGAGCAATTGCAAGGCGATTTCCAACGTCTGGCTGTCCGCCCAGTGCAAGTCTTCAATCTTCATGACGCACGGTTTCACGCTCGCAATCGCCATGACCGCATCCGCCAGTGTTTCGACGGCTGAGTGGGTGAAATCGGTGAGGTTGGGACTATCGCCCTGTTGTGATGGTGACAGGGGCGCCAGCAGATAGGCCAGCGCTTCGAAAAATTCGGCCGGATGTGTGCCCGGGAGCGCCAATGCGGCCCGGATCGTTTCAACAGACGGATTTTGGTAGTCGAATTCCGGATCGTGCTGCTGCAGCACGTCGCGAAGACTTCGGATCACGGGGTAATAAGGCGTGTCCTGGCTTGCCGGTTCGCACTGAAAATCCAGTATGTGCGCATCGTCCTTGCCCGCCTGCTCAAGGATCTGATGGCACAGCCGCGATTTGCCGATCCCCGGTTCACCGTGCACATAAAGGGCCTGACCGTTTCCCGATGCCGCCTCCCGCCATTTTGATATGGCCTCGGAAAACTCCTTCTGACGGGCCAGAAACGGCTGCGCGCTGTTGCGAAGGGTTTCGAATCGGTCGTTGGTTCTCCGCCGGCCAAGAGGCTGCCAGAGCGCGTGCGGTTCGTTGAAACCTTTCAGGTGCCGGGCACCCAGGCTTTCGTAGTGAAAAAGCCGCCGCGTCGCCTTGTAGGTCGCGTTTGATACGGCCACGGTGCCGACGCCTGCTTCACCTTGTATTCTCGCCGCGAGTGTCGGTGCTATGCCGACAATTTCATCACGCGTTGCGAGCGCACCACTGCCTGCTTGTCCGGCCACGGCGGTACCTGTTGCGATACCGACGCGGATCATGATGGGCTGGTCGAAATCCTTCTGGACTTCCACACATTCGCGCAATATCGCAAGCCCAGCCAGGACGGCCTGCATAGGCGCATCCTCATTCGCAACCGGGTAACCGAAATAAGCGGACCCGCCGTCGCCCATAAGCAGGTCCAGATGTCCACCGTTCGCCGCGATCGCGCGGTGAGCCGCCTGGTGGACCGCCTGCTGAATTTCCCGGAAGTCCTCGATGTCCATGGTGTTGACCATGGTCGTGGATCCGACCATGTCGTAGAACAAGGCTGTGATCTGGCGGCGTTCACCTTTTTCGATATCAAGATCTATCGGGGTGTCCTGTGCCATTTGCTGCCTTCGATCCGCGCCGTCAGACTGTTATAGGCGTGCCGATATTTTCAAAACCTCGCACATTATTTAGGGGTGAGCAAAACTCACCCCTAAACCGCGAAGTATTATCAACTGCCCTGCCGTACAGTCTAGCAGATCAATTTCCGTAGACCACATAACTATATGTTAATTCTGCATTACTTGACTGACGCGTGCTGCGGCTTGCGCCGGGTTTCGGTGATAGGTGCGGTCGGCACCAGTCCGGCCCGCCCGCTTTGCCAGCGCACCCGCATACCCGATCGGCCTAGCCCAATTCAGGAAATACCGCCGTTTTCTTGACAGTGCCGTAAACGAAACTGGTGTCGATCGAGGCTATGCCGCCGATCGGATGGATGCGGTTGCGGATGAAGTCCTCGTACGTATCGAGACCCGAAACCACCACACGAAGCTGATAGTCCATGGCCCCCGTGAGGACATGACATTCCAGCACCTCAGGAATGGTCTGAACGCGGCTCTCGAAGCGGCGGACATCTTCCTCGTTGTGCCGTTCAAGGCGGATCCTGACAAAAACGGTGATCGGCAGGCCGTAGGCTTCCGGATCGACGTCTACGGAAAAGCCGCGGATCGCGCCCGATGCCTCCAGGTTCCGCAACCTTCTGAGGCATGGCGAAGGAGACAGATTGACTGCTTCGGCGAGGTCCTGGTTTGTCATTCTTCCATCCCTTTGCAGGGCCTGGATGATCTGGCGGTCTTTGGTGTCCATCTCGGCAACTTGTTGGCAGAAACTACTAATTTGAATACTAGATCTGACAGTTTTTGAAATCAATGACCCTTCATCGTGCAGTAAATTGCTCGTGTAGCTGAAGGAGACTGTCATGAGCCAAGTCAAGGGTTTTGCAAGCCGCGCCATCCATCACGCCTATCGACCTCATGAAAATGAGGGGGCCCTGACACCGCCACTGCATTTGACATCGACCTTTGTCTTTGAAACTGCCGAGGCCGGTGGCGAAATGTTTGCGGGTGAACGTGCGGGTCATATCTACAGCCGGATTTCAAATCCGACACTGGATCTCCTTGAAAAACGCATAGCGGAACTGGAAGGGGCAGAAGCGGGGTTCGCGCTGGCGTCCGGAATGGGAGCCGTCACCGCAACGCTCTGGACACTGGTCAGTCCCGGGGATGAAATCATCGTCGACGAAACGCTCTATGGCTGCACGTTCTCGTTCATGCGTCATGGCCTGGCGAAATTCGGTGTGACTGTTTCGCATGTGGACATGACCGATCCGGAGAACCTGCGTTCCGCCATTTCCGATAAGACGCGCGTTGTTTACTTCGAAACGCCGGCGAACCCGAATATGCGCCTGGTGGATATCGCACGGGTATCCGAAATCGCGCATCAAGCAGGTGCTACGGTTGTCGTCGACAATACATACGCGACACCTTACCTGACACGGCCCATCGAATTGGGTGCGGACCTCGTTCTTCATTCCGCGACCAAGTATCTTGGCGGTCACGGCGACGTCGTTGCTGGCCTCGTGGTCGGCAGGGCAGAAATGGTCAGCGAAATCCGGCTTGTCGGCATGAAAGACATGACCGGAGCCGTCATGGCGCCCCTGAACGCCCTTCTGATCCTCCGTGGCCTGAAGACCCTGGCCCTGCGTATGGATCGTCACTGCACAACGGCTTTGAAAGTCGCGGACTGGCTGGAGGCGCATCCCGCCGTTTCAAAGGTGTATTTTCCGGGTCTGCAAAGCTTTGAACAGCACGCCCTGGCAAAGCGGCAGATGAGCCGGCCAGGCGGCATGATCGCGTTTGAGCTGACAGGGGGTCTGCGTGCCGGAACAGAAATGATGAACGCTTTGAATATGATCCAGAGAGCTGTTTCATTGGGAGATGCGGAGACCCTCATTCAGCATCCGGCTTCGATGACCCATTCCACGTATACTGCTGAAGAACGGGCGGCTCATGGGATCAGCGATGGGCTTGTGCGTCTTTCCGTCGGACTGGAAGATCTTGACGACATACTGGAGGACCTGAGCCAGGCATTGCCGCGACATCCGGTACACGTGGCAGCTTGAGGGAATGGGACTGCTAGGGTGTCCGCGCAATACCCGATTTGACGCGGCGCAGCGGAATTGAGCTTTCGATATTGGCAACACCCGGCACCTTGGTGAGCTTGCCGGTAAGAAACGTCTCAAATGCGGCGAGACCGGTCGTTGCCACGCGTAACAGGTAGTCTCGGTTTCCGGTCATCAGCCAGCAATCAACGACTTCGGGAAATGCCTGAATGGCATTTTCGAACTGATCGAGCGTCACGTCGACCTGTTTGTCGAGTTGAACCGATACGAAGACGGAGACTTCGAAGCCGAGCGCGACCTCATCGATCAGGGCGCAATAGCCTGTGATGATCTGTTTCTCTTCAAGGTGTCTCAGGCGCCGTGCGACGGGTGTCGCGCTGAGACCGACCCGTTCGGAGAGTTCCTGCAACGAGATTCGTCCATCCTGTTGGAGTTCGCGCAGGATCTGAATATCAAATGTATCGATGTTGGTGAAGGAGGACACGAAATCAGCGCTTTCTAGTGAAAATCTCCAACATTTAGCCAAAATGGGTAGGAAATAGCAAGAAACCTACCCGATAGGCTCACTAAATTGTTGGGGAGCATCGAACCGATAGGATCTTCGCAATGAGCACCGAGCACCTCAAGACGATCGAAAAAAGACTGCTATGGCTGTCGCACTGGATGATCCATCACGCCAATCACATCCGGCCGAAAGTCGATGGCATCAAGGTTGGCGGACATCAGGCGAGTTCCGCCTCGATGGTTTCGATCATGACGGCGCTCTATTTTTCCGCACTCAGACCGGAAGACCGTGTCGCGGTGAAACCACATGCTTCACCTGTTTTCCATGCGATCCAGTACCTGATGGGTAACCAGACCCGCGAGAAAATGGAAAACTTCCGAGGATTTGGAGGCGTGCAATCCTACCCGTCGAGGACCAAGGACATCGACGACGTTGATTTTTCCACCGGCTCGGTCGGTCTCGGAGTTGCGATCACGTCTTTCGCGTCTTTGGTGCAAGACTATATCGATGCCAAAAACTGGTCGCCTGACCGGCCGCTCGGACGCATGATTGCGCTTGTCGGAGATGCCGAACTCGATGAGGGCAATGTCTATGAGGCTTTGCAGGAGGGGTGGAAGAACGATCTGCGAAACTGCTGGTGGATTATCGACTACAACCGGCAATCGCTGGATGGGATCGTGCGCGAAGGGTTGTTCGACAGGGTCGAGAAGATTTTCGATGCTTTCGGCTGGGACGTTGTCCGGGTGAAATATGGCGCGCTCCAGCGCGCTGCTTTTGATGAACCGGGCGGTGACAATCTGCGGCGCTGGATCGATGCCTGCTCCAACCAGGAATATGCCGCGCTGACTTTCATGGGGGGCAAGGTCTGGCGCCAGCGCTTGATGGATGATCTTGGAGATCAGGGCGATGTAACAGCGCTCATCGACCGGCGCAGCGACGCCGAGCTGGCGGAACTCATGGAAAATCTGGGCGGCAATTGCACCGAGACGATGCGCGACGTCTTTGCCTCGATAGATCATGACCGTCCGACCTGCTTCCTGGCCTACACCATCAAGGGTTGGGGAACACCGATTGCCGGCCACAAGGACAATCACGGTGGTCTGATGAACAAGTCCCAGATGGCTGCGTGGCAGGAGCACATGGGTGTCGCGGAAGGACAGGAATGGGAGCCGTTTGCGACGGTTGCAGATGTTGCGGCGCTCAGGACTTTTCTGCGCAAAGTGCCCTTTTTCTCCAAAGGCACGCGGCGCTATTCCGACAATACGATTGACGTTCCGGCGATCGAGTTGCAAACGGATCGGGACCTCTCGACCCAGATGGCCTTCGGCAAGGTGCTCGACGATCTGTCCAAGGGTGACAGCAAACTTGCAGAGCGGATCGTTACGACGTCACCGGACGTGACTGGAACAACAAATCTCGGCCCCTGGGTTAATCGCCGCAAGCTGTTTGCCCGCCACGCCCTGTCGGACGCGTTTATCGAGCACCGCATCCCATCGACCGCAAAGTGGGAATTCACGCCGGATGGGCAGCATATTGAGCTCGGTATCGCGGAGATGAACCTGTTTCTGCTGCTGGGGGCAGCAGGTCTTTCGCACACGCTTTTCGGCGAGCGCCTGATCCCGATCGGGACAGTTTATGACCCGTTTGTGTGCCGCGGCCTCGATGCCCTGAATTATGCCTGCTACCAGGATGCACGTTTCATGATTGTCGGAACGCCCTCCGGTGCGACGCTCGCTCCGGAGGGCGGAGCTCACCAGTCTGTCGGCACACCGCTGATCGGCATGAGCCAGGATGGACTTGCCACATTCGAACCAGCCTTTGCCGATGAACTTGCCGTCATCATGGAGTGGGCTTTCGACTATCTTCAGCGCGATGGGGAAGGGGACCCGGACGAACGGACCTGGCTCCGCGACGAGACCGGCGGATCGGTATACTTGCGTTTGTCCACCAACCCGATCGAACAACCCGTCAAACGCGCCGACGACGATTTCCGGCAAGGTGCGATTGACGGGGGCTACTGGCTGCGCAAACCCGGACCCAATTGTGAAGTCGTCATCGCCTATCAAGGTGTCGTCGCTCCGGAAGCGATCCGCGCCGCGGGCCAACTCTCCGGAAACCGGCGTGATATCGGAGTGCTCGCGGTCACGTCCGCCGATCGCCTGAACGCCGGCTGGACTGCAGCGCAAAGAGCACGTGCGCGCGGTAACACAGTGGCCTTGTCTCATGTCGAGCGGCTGTTGGTCGATCTGCCTGCTCACTGCCAACTGATCACCGTCATTGACGGCCATCCGGCCACGCTGGCATGGCTGGGCGGTGTCGCCGGGCATCGCACAATCCCTCTGGGCGTTGAGCATTTCGGGCAGACCGGAACGATTGGAGACCTTTATCGTCACTTCGGCATTGATGCATGTTCGATCATCGACAAGGTCAATGGTCTTACTCCGGGAAGGCGTATCCAATTGGTGCAGGGATAAACCTGCTCAAAGTATCGAACCGGTCCATTCGGTCATTGAGCCGAAGCGGCACGGTTAAATGGTGATCGCACCATCATTCGGGGACAGCCATCGACAACGCCGTTGGCCTACATACCATCGGCCGACCGGAAAAGGTGCGGGCCAGTTGGTCGGGAGCCATCGTGCCAATGCGTTCGCAATTGTTGTCGTTCTACCCTGAAGCCATCCAGCGGTTGCCTACATTAACGCCTGCAGGCATGTGGACAGGCATTCTTCGTTGCCGTGATCGAGCATAGGCATGTGCGTATGACCCGACCGAACGTCATGAGCGGAGCGGACGAGAGTGGCTTTGCCGCCGTGTTTCCTCGCCGTCGTGACCCAATCGGTCCAGTTCTGTAACCTTTCCCGCCATCGGTGGTCGATATCCAGAAAGTCTCCGGCAAACAGGACTGTTGGAACTGATGCAATCAGCCCGGGATCGCTCAAGCGTGTCGATGGTTCAATCCCGATGAAGCCGGCAAATAGGTCAGGAACCTCCGCCATTGCATCCATAGCAATCTCACCGCCTTGACTGTGACAGATGACAATCGCCGGGCCGAGACGTTTCAGTACCGCGACCAGCGCAGCAATATGCAAGGGAGTTGTTGTAAGCCAGCGTGGCACCTGCATGCGTGAGAAGGTATCGAATGCTTGCGCCGGGAATTGTCCGTTTTCGAAAGGTGTGCGGGTCGAAAAACCTTCAATTGGGCCAATCCTGAAAAGCGTCCAGGCTTCCTGTTGTGATCGGCTGATCGGGTCTCCCTCCCAGATCCCGGTCGCAAAGCCAGAACGGCCACGTTCGACATTGTCTATGACGTGGGTTTCGTAGCCGGAGCGGACCAGATGATTGATCCAACCCGGCCGGCCATCCGGTGTGGTTTCCCAGGTGCTGCCGTGCATACCGCCGCCATGGACCAGCACGATCGGAGGCGCATTATTCCGGTGTGCCGGTACGAAATACTGAACGTATGCATGCTCGACTGCGAAGCGACCCTTGGGGTCGTAGTTGTAACTGGCGGAGCGGGTGAACTGGATATTCCGAGGTTCTCCCTCTGTCACCTCGTGGAGACGACCGGCAACTGTGTAACTGCCGAAATCTGAGAGGTTGTAGGTCAATGCTAGCGCTCCCCTGAAATCCGGCGCAATCATGGGAATTGCGCCGGATGTCCCCGCACAGCTGAAGCAGGGGCGTCCGGCGCGGCCGCGGTCAGTTCAAATTCGAAAGGCTTTGGTATTCGTTATAGTGCGCGGCAAATGCGCGATAGCTGTCGATGACCCTCTTGAACATTTCGTTTTCTGCAGATTTCTCAGCATAGACCTCATCAGCGGCTTCACGAAGAGCATCCATGACGCTGTTCGGGAAGCGTTTTATCTCAACACCGTTGGCCCGGAATTCCTGCAGGATTGGACTTTGTGCACCTGCAGCTACTCCCATCGCAAAGAGATTTGCATCAGCGCAGGAGACCTCGATTGCAGTGCGTTGGGCATCCGTCAGTCCATCCCATTTGTCCTTGTTCATGTAAAACTCGATGAAACCGGCCGGCTGGTGCCAGCCGGGAAAATAGTAATGCTTTGCGACCTTATCGAAGCCGAGCAGCTTGTCGACCAGCGGAAAGCTGAGTTCAGTGGCATCCAGGCGCCCGGTTTCAAGCGACGTGGAGATTTCCCCCACAGGCAGCGACATCGCGTTGGCACCAAGCTTGGCAAGGATTGCGCCGCCCAAACCGCCGATCCGGATATTCAGACCCTGAAGGTCCTCAGGGCTGTCAATCGATTTGGTGTACCAGCCACCGGCCTCCGAAAGGATCACGCCGCAAGCCATCGGGACGAGGTTATAAGGCTCGTAAAGTTCCCGCCAGAGTTCCAGTCCGCCGCCGTGATGCAGCCAACTGACGTAGGACAGCGGATCGCCGCCGAACGGCACGGAGCCGAAGAGTGCGGCAGCGGGTTCCTTTCCCGATGCGTAGGCGGCATAGGACCATGCGGCATCGATTGCTCCTGCACTGACATTGTCGAATATTTCAAAAGGGGGCGACAGTTCTCCTGCGAGCAAATAATCGAACTCGACTTCGCCGCCGGTCAGGGTGCTGACATTGCCGACGAAACGCTCGGCCGCCGGATTGAGGACGGGCAACGCACCGAATGCGCTTTGCAGCGTGAATTTTTCCGCTTGCGATCCAGATGCGGTAAGCACAAGCAGCGCTGCGGCAATAAGTATCTGTTTCATCTTTATTCCTCCCTTGGTCAAATCAGCCCGGTGATCAGTCCGGGAAACAGGATCAGCAGCGCCAGCACCAGAAGCTGCAATGCGATGAACGGAACGACGCCGCCATAGATGTCTGGCGTCGACAATCGATCACCGACAGCGCCTCGCAGATAGAACAGCGAAAAGCCGAATGGGGGTGTCAGAAAGGATGTTTGCAAATTGACGGCAACCAGGATCCCGAACCAGATAAGGAGCGCATCGCCCGCAAGCCCGTTTCCAAAGTCCAGCCCGGAAACGATCGGTGCAAAGATCGGCATAAGGATCAGAGTAATTTCGAGCCAGTCGAGCACGAAGCCGAGCAGAAAAATCGAGATCATCACGACTGCCAGCACGGTGTAGGGGCCATCGCCGAATGCAAGAATGCCGGCCTCGACCAGGTCGTCGCCACCGACTCCCTTGAAAACAGCCGAAAAACACGTTGCCCCGATCATCAGAAAGAGAACCGTCGAGGTGGTGATCACCGTCTTCCGGGCTGCCTCCATCACCATTGTCAGACTGAACTGGCGATAGAGTATTGTCATCAAGATCGCGCCGAATGCACCGAGGCCGCTTGCTTCCGTAGGTGTTGCCACACCCGCGATAATGGACCCCAGAACTGCAATTACCAGCCCCAGGAGCGGACCGAGATCCAAAACGACTTGAAACGGCGAAGCCCGGTCATTGCTGGCAATCCGAGGCAGGCCTCGCGATCGCCAGATCACGAACGAAGCGTACACCAGCACCAGTAGAAGGCCGGGGCCGATCGCGCCCGCGAACATTGACGGCACGGGTGTTTGCAACTGGTCGCCCAGAATAATCAGCATTACCGATGGCGGGATCAGGATTGCAAGCGTGCCTGAAGCCGTCACCAGGCCCGCCGTGGTCTGTTTGTCATATCCGGCCTCAAGAAGACGGGGCAGGGCCAGCAAAGCGAGCAACACGACGGATGCCCCGACGATTCCGGACGATGCTGCAAGCAGCACCCCGACGATCAGGACGGAAATCCCCATGCCTGCAGCGCTGCCGCCAAGGGCTTTTTGCGCCGCGCGTAGCGAGCGTTCTGCAACGCCGGAGACTTCCAGGATCAATCCCATGAATATGAACATCGGGATCGCGACCAGAAGCCAGTTGGACAGGACATTGGCATAGATGCGGCTGGTCAGAAGGTTGAAAAATGCTATCGGCAAATCCGAGATCAAAATAAACAGGGCAGCCGAACCGGCCAGAACCATGCCGACCCGATAGCCCAGCAGGATCGCGCCGAGCGTGAGACCGGCCATCGCAAGAGGCAGCAGCGTCTCGCTCATCGGACAGCCCGCAGGAGGCGCAGGGTTTCAACCATAACGGCGAGTGCCAGCAGCAGAAGCCCGAATGGCAGTACGGACTTTATCAGCCACAGGTCGTTGAGCCCGCCATTGCGCGAGGCTTCATCAGACGTCCATGCGCGCTGAAAGAACTTTATCGATGCCGGAAGCATGAGACAGAAAAACGGCGCAGCGAACAACAGATTGCCCGCCAGATCTATGCGCGCCTTCCAGCGCGGCAACATTGGATTGTAAAGAAAATCCACGCGGACATGGTTTCCATGGAGCCAGACCAAGCCAGCGGGCATCAGTCCGACAATCACCAGAATATGCCATTGAAAGTCCAGCAACGAGTTCAGCGTAATCGCCTTGCCCAACAAAGGTGTATCCGTCTGGAAAATGGCCAGCGGGTTAATATCCAGCGCGCTGCAAACCACCTGGAGAACAATTGCCGACATCAGCACGACAACTCCAACGGCAAGAATCTTGAGGCTGACTTCCTGAAACGCTTTCACAAGCCCCTCCTTTTAGCTCCATATGGAACTATATATTTCCATCTGGAGCAATCTTTATTTTTCCATTATCGTGATGCTCATGAAACTGCTTGGTATTCTCGATGCGACGCCGTTCCCGATCGGCTATCGAATTTCATTCCTCACCAATTTCTGGCGCGAGCCGCTTCTGAGGTGGATGGAGCGGGACACAGGACTGATCCGTCCGGAACTGACCGTGCTCATGTGCCTGAGCTTCCAGAAGGACCTCAATGCGCGCGATATCTGCGAAATCACCGAGCAGCCGTCAAACACGGTCAGCCGGGCTGTCACATCGTTGAGCGAAAAAGGCCTGATCTCGCGTATTCCGGACAAGGTGGACACACGAAGACGCGTGTTGAACATCACGGAAGAAGGCCAAGCAATCCACGACCGACTGATGGCCCGGTTCGCCGACGCGGAAAGGGTGATGCTGGAAACGCTGTCAAAGCAGGAAATCGAAACGCTTGAACACCTGCTCGACAAGCTCGCCCGTGACGTGCCGCGCTGGCGTCAACCCTGATTGTCGTACTTAGTCTTTTTATGCCGTGTCGCCAGAAGAGCTAAGCGCTGATTAGGGCGCGATGTAACCAGCACACTCCGTCAGGAAACGGCGTGCGTTTCTTTCTGTCCCAGCTTTTTCAGAAGAAAGTCCGCTGAGAGCGAAACATGGGCTTCGGCTGTGTTGGATTGATGCACGGAAATCACGACTTCCGGAAGCGGCGGTAAACCGGCCGCTCCTTCCACGATCCTGAGGCCGGAAGGTATGACCGATACCTCCATGGCGGATACCGCCGACCCGTCCTGCAATGCCTTCTCCATCAAGCCGATGCTGCGGGTTGAATAGGTAATGCGCCAGGACCGGTCGACGCTCTTCAACGCATCAAGGGCAATCTCTCTGCATACGCATCCAACGGGAAACAACACCAGCGACAGCGGTTCCTCGGGATCATCCATGAAATCGGGCGCGGCAACCCAATGCAGAGGTTCATACCTTGCGATCTGACCCGCAACCGCGTCCGGACGGTGGGTGGCGACGACCAGATCAAGCTGACCCTGCTTGAGTTGCGGCAGCAGATCGCAGGCATTGTCGCAAGTCACCTCGAACTGCAATCGGGGATGTTCCCTTGCAAGCGCGGACAGGAGAGGGGGGATCATGAAAGTCGCGTAGTCATCGGGCGCACCGATCCTGACCAGCCCTTCCACTTCGGGACGCTGGAGGTGAGACAGCGCGGCGTCGTTTGCTGCCAGAATGCGATTGGCATAAACCAGCAGGGCTTCTCCTGTTTGCGTGATGGAGACAGACTGACGGGTCCGTTCGAAAAGGCGTTTTTCGACAATCTCTTCAAGCCGCTTGATTTGCAGGCTGACCGCCGATTGGGTCCTCCCGACAGCCTCTGCGGCGCGCGTGAAATTGCGATGCGCGGCAACGGCAACGAATGATCGGAGCAGGTCCATTTCGAGATCACGCTTCATGGCTTATCATTTCCAGATCTCATCACGATAAGCAATATAATTCGTTTCTGTGATAATGATTCCAGATCTAGAGTTGCTGCAGGAGGACCAGGCAATGCTAGATTTGTTCGCTCAATCCATGTTCCTTGCAACCCGGGTCACGCCTCTCGCGCGCGCCACCGGGCGTCTCGGCCAGCACACAGCGTTGCAGTCGAAAGCGGAAGAAAAAAGCCTGGAAAAATCGTCGCAGAACGCCGGGCACGCACCAAGAGGGACATCGGCGACGCGTCCGTCACATGGAGTGAGCGAGGCAGATTGCTTTGCGGGCGATGCCTGAGGTCTGTCCGAAGGCGATCGACCATGCCGGTGGCCGTCAGACGATCTCCTCTCGGAACTGGATCTGGAGAGCTGTCATCAGTTCAGCCCATATGCCCGCAAGGCATTCAGGCCCAGCACGGCGTTTTTCTCCTCGGAGCTGAGTCCGTCCAGAAGCTGCTCGGTCGTTTCAACCCAGCGTTCGTAGCTGCTTGCCAAAAGGCAGACCGGCCAGTCGCTTCCCCATATGAGCCGGTCCGGGCCGAATGTTGCCAGAAGATGGTCCACGTAAGGGCGCAGGTGATCCACGGTCCAGTCGCCACGGGCCTCGGTGACAAGCCCTGAAAGTTTGCAAAACGCGTTCGTGTCTTTCGCGAGGATGGCCATGTCGGCAGCCCATGCATCAATGCGGGCATCCCGGATATGGGGTTTGGAGCCGTGGTCGATCACGACGCACATTTCTTCGTGCCGTCCGATCAAGGTGACCAGGTTGTCCAGATGCTGCGGCAAGGTGAGGGCATCGAATGTCAACAGGTTGTCGATCAGGGCTTCGAAGGCCGGTGTAAGGTCGTCGCGTAGCATCCAGTCATCATCTGCAATGTCCTGTATCATCGGACGCAGACCGACCATGGCCGGATGCGAGGCAAGCTCTGCAATCGTTTCCGGTGCGTCCGGTTGCTCAAAATCCACCCAGCCGACAACCCCTTTAACCGAGGGCGTGTTCTCGGCGATCTCGAGCATGAACCGCGTTTCGGCGAGCGTCGGCGCGGCTTGCACCAGGATCGTGCCGGCTATGTCGTTATCGCCGAGATGTGGCGCAAGATCGTTGGGCAGGAAGTTCCGGTAGATCGGCTTGAGATCCGGCGTCAGCCATCCATAGTCACCGCGTTCGAGATTCCAGAAATG
The DNA here is from genome assembly GCF_947494555.1 of uncultured Roseibium sp. GTDB lineage: Bacteria > Pseudomonadota > Alphaproteobacteria > Rhizobiales > Stappiaceae > Roseibium. The sequence continues at coordinate 43,522 of NZ_CANLVF010000001.1, forward strand.
CTGATGTGCATCGATCCGTGTCATCCGATCACGCCCTTTTTCAGAATGATGTTGCCGTATAACCGCCGCTCTCCCGTTTGCACGACGGCAAATGCCTGCGCCGCCCGCTCATAGAAAGCAAATCGTTCCAGGGTCTGGATTATGGCCGGATTGTCCGCGGTTGCGTTTATGATCTTTTGGAAGTCGGCAACAGCCTCCGGTACGGCGTCCGGATCTCCGACAACCTGCATGGTGAGCGCAGGATCTGGGACGAAGCTGTCCAGCGGCATGACTGAGAGAATTGCTTCCAGCATCTCGCTTGCCGTCGAGCCATCGGCCCGGATGCAGTCCGGTCCCAGGCTTTCTCCGGGAAAATTGGCGTCAGAGATGACGATCTCGTCGCCATGGCCCATGGCGCGCAGGGCGTAAAGCAGCTCAGGAGACAGGATCGGGCTGATGTCACGCAGCATGGCTGGTCTCTGAAGGCAGTGGCGCATCAGGACGGATAAGCCCTTCACCGCGAAGGTCGGACCAGAGTGCTGCCGGTATCGGCGTTTCCAGAACCTCGACGTTGGCGCTCACCTCGCGCGCATTGACCGCACCGGGGATGACGGTCTTGACGCTTGGGTGGCCCAGGACAAATTGCAGCGCGGCAGCGATCAGCGGCGTGTTGTGAGCTTTGCAGACAGCTTCAATTTTGCCAACGCGCTCCAGAACTTCAGGCGGTGCATCGGTGTAGTTGTATTTCGCGCCCGGGACCGGGCCGGTTGCCAATATGCCGGAATTGTAGGGTCCTCCCAAAATGATGCCGACGTCACGCTTCTCGCAAAGCGGAAGGAAGCTCTCGAGTGCCTCCTGTTCGAGCAACGTGTAACGCCCGGCAAGCAGAAAGCCGTCGAAGTCACCCAGCCCGAGCAGTTTTTCGCAGACCTGCCATTCGTTCACACCCGCACCGATCGCTGCCACGTCACCGGCATCTTTCAGTTCGCGCAAGGCGCGATATCCGCCACCGTCAAAGAGTTCCCGGACTTTGGCATCGCTTGCTTCCTGCGAACCTTGTGAGAACACACAGACATCGTGCACCAGAAGAATATCGGCATTTGAAACATCCATGCGCTTCCGGCTGGCTTCGTAACTTCGCATGACCCCATCATAGGTATAGTCGAAGACGATGCGCTTCTGCGGTACGTCGATAAACGCTTCCGGTGTGACGTCTTCCGGCTCGCAGTCCACGAGCAGGCGGCCGATCTTTGTCGACAATTGAACGTTGGATCTGCCGAACCGCTTCAGGGCGACACCGAACCTTTCCTCCGACACTCCGAGCCCGTATTGCGGCGCCGTGTCGAAATAGCGGATGCCGGCGTCAAAGGCCGCCTGAAGCGCGGCCTGTGCGTCCTCTTCGGACACCTTGCGATAAAGGTTTCCGAGTGGCGCGCCGCCGAAGCCCATGCGGGTCAGGGGAACGGGTCGCTTCGTTCGGGAGTTCAAGAGAATGGTTTCGGTGACCTTCATGCCTGGTTCCTGTTTCAACGGGATTGGAAAAGTTCGGGACGTGTTTCTGCGAGGGCTTCAATGCGCGGCATCAGCTGGCCGAGGTGAAGGCGCATTGCACGCTGTGCGGCGTCAGGATCCCTGATACGGATGGCATCGACCACGGCCCGGTGTTCGTCGAGCGTTTCCGTCGTGCGGCCTGGGGTCGGCAGGAGCAGCATGCGGGCGCGTGTTACCTGGAGCGACACCATGCGCGCGACCGTCTTGAGGCGCGGATATCCGGTGAACGCCATCAAAAGCGCGTGGAACTCCTCGTCTGCCTGATAAAAGCCCGGAAAATCGCCGTCTTCGACGAGAAGATCCTGAAGCCGCATGTTCCGGTTAATCTGGGCGAACTGGTCTTCCGTCCGGTCTTCGGCGACCTTGGCGACGCTGGCAAGTTCAAGTGCCTGACGCAGGAACGTTCCTTCCCGGATGTCTTCCATCGACAAGTGGGCGATCCGTGTTCCTGACTGAGGGATCACATCGACAAGACCTTCATTGGCGAGGCGGGCGATCGCCTCTGATACGGGGGATCTCGATACGCCAAGCTTTTCGCAGACAGGTCCTTTGCGGACGACTTGCCCGGGCAGAAATTTCAGTGACAGGATGGCGTCCTGAAGTGCGAGATAAACCCGGTGGGCGAGAGATCCTTCGAAAGATCCGATGTCCTGCAGCCTGGTTGCGTCGATGTCTGTATTTGTCATTTATGCACCATGGAGACTAACATGTTAGTTGACATAGTTAGCAAGTCAAGCTAGTTCGTAGCATCGAATGCGATCAAAAATCGCGGAAAATTTTGAAGCGGGGAAAGAGGGAATGACCGGAAGCGGTTTCATTAAGCTCAGAGGCGACGACAACGTCATAATCGCTCTGCGCGCGCTTCCCTCCGGAACCCTGTTGGACGGTGTTCCCGCATCGCTTTCAGCGCCGGTTCACCCCGGTCACAAGATCGCTTGCGAGCCTATTCCGGCGGGTGAGAATGTCATTCGCTATGGTCAGATCATCGGCCAGGCCAAGTCTGCCATTCAGCCTGGTGATCACGTACATTCGCATAATCTGGGCATGGAAGGTCATAGTCTTCAGGACCATGAATTTGCTTCTCAAAACAGACCGCTTGCTCCCATTGATGCCGGAAGAACCTTTCAAGGGTACAAGCGCGCGGACGGGCGGACGGGAACGCGTAACTATATTGGCATCCTGACATCGGTGAACTGTTCGGGATCGGTTGCCCAGTTCATTGCCGAAGCCGCCGAAAAGAACGGTTTGCTGGACCGTTTCCCGAATGTCGACGGTGTCGTGCCAATCGTTCACGGCACCGGCTGCGGAATGTCGGGTGAGAATGAGGGCTACGCAGCGCTTTTCCGCACGCTTTCCGGGTATGCGCAACATCCCAATTTCGGTGGCATTCTCCTCATCGGCCTTGGATGCGAAGTCATGCAGATTTCCGATCTCGTTGGCGGCCGGCCGATCCGATCCGACGGTGCCTTGCGCTACATGACCATCCAGCAACAGGGAGGAACCCGCAGAACTATCGAGAAAGGATTGGAAGAGCTGGAAGGCATCGCGCGCCTTGCCGACAGTGTCAGCCGGAGCCCGGCTCCGATCAGCGAGATCACTGTTGGAATGCAGTGCGGTGGGTCGGATGGCTATTCGGGGATCACGGCAAATCCGGCGCTCGGGTATGCGTCAGACCTTCTGGTGCGTCACGGTGGAACGACGATCCTTTCCGAAACGCCGGAAATATACGGTGCCGAACATCTGTTGACGAGCAGGGCCGAGACAACAGGCGTTGGCGAAAAACTTCTCGAGCGCGTTCGCTGGTGGGAGGACTATGCCGCCCGCAACGGCGGTGAAATGGACAATAATCCAAGCCCCGGCAACAAGCGTGGCGGGTTGACGACTATCCTGGAGAAATCCCTGGGCGCAGTTGCCAAGGGAGGTACCGCTCCGCTTTCCGGGGTCTATGAGTTTGCAGAGCAGGTCGACCGGAAGGGATTTGTCTTTATGGACAGTCCCGGTTTTGATCCGTGCTCTGTCACGGGACAGGTTGCGTCGGGCGCCAACATTGTCGTTTTCACGACGGGCCGCGGATCGGTCTCCGGATACAAGCCGACACCCTGCATCAAGCTCGCCACGAATTCCGAAATGTACGGCCGCATGTCTGAAGACATGGACCTTAATTGCGGTGATATCGTCACCGACGGCGTGAGCATTGAGGAAAAAGGGGAAGAACTACTGGAACTGATGATCCGGGTTGCCTCCGGTGAACACACCAAAAGCGAACAACTCGGGTTCGGCGGTGTGGAGTTCGTCCCGTGGCAAATTGGAGCTGTGATGTGATGCGCCTGCGAGGAAAAACCATTCTCATCACGGCAGCAGGACAGGGCATGGGACGGGCCTGCGCCCTTGCCTGTTCCGCAGAGGGGGCTCATGTCATTGCGACCGACAAGGATCAGGCCTTGTTAGCGGGCTTTGAGGGCATCGAGACCCGCGTCCTTGACGTTACCGACGGGACGGCAATTACGCAGCTCGCAGCTGGCCTTCCCGACCTCGACGGCTTGTTCAATGTTGCAGGTTTCGTTCATCACGGCACCATCCTCGATATCTCGGATGATGACTGGGCCTTCAGTTTCGAGCTCAACGTCACATCGATGATGAAGCTGACCCGCGCGTGCCTGCCCGGCATGTTGCGCCGGGCGGACGCGACCGGATCCGCGTCAATCGTCAACATGGCCTCCATGGCCAGTTCGGTAAAGGGCTTTCCCTTCCGGACAGCCTATGGTGCTACCAAGGCGGCCGTGATCGGTCTGACAAAGGGTATTGCGTCGGACTTTGTTGCAAATGGTATCCGGTGCAACGCGATTTGCCCGGGGACGGTCGACACGCCTTCGCTGCGTGGCCGGATCGATGCTGCACCCGACCCGGTGCAAGCCGAAAAGGATTTTATCGCCAGGCAGCCGATGGGCCGTTTGGCGGTGGTTGGAGATATTACCCCGCTGGCCGTTTATCTCCTGTCGGATGAAAGCCAGTTTGTCACTGGCCAGGCGCTGCTGGTCGACGGTGGTGTGACGGTTTAGGCATGGGCGGCGCGGAGTGCGCCGCAGCATACGTGTAACCGTTTGGGCAGAACTGACCGGCTTTACCGTTTCCAGGCCGCGGCACGTACCGAATCCGAGCGATGCGGGCTTCTTCGATCACTGCGTATCCAATATGAATAAAGCCGAAAATCTGCTGAGCATTGCAGCTTGAGGCCCGTGAACCATGCCGATCAGCCGGTGACACCCGGCAAGACGACTGCTGAAACGAGGAACATGAACCATGAAACTGCTGAGATACGGCCCCGTTGGGAAAGAGAAACCCGGGTTGCTGGATGATGAAGGGCGTGTACGTGATCTCACAGCACATGTATCCGACATTTCCGGCGACGCGTTACTGCCGGATGCGATAGCAAAATTGCAGGCGCTCAATACCTCGGATCTGCCGCTTGTCGATGGGCAGCCTCAGCAGGATCTGCGTCTGGGACCTTGCGTCGGCAATGTCGGGAAATTCATCTGCATCGGACTGAACTACGCAGACCATGCAGCCGAATCCGGACTGGACGTTCCGCCGGAACCCGTCGTCTTCGGCAAATGGACGTCTGCAATCGTCGGTCCCGACGATGACGTGGAAATTCCGCGCGGCTCGGAAAAAACCGATTGGGAGGTCGAGCTTGGTGTCGTGATCGGCAAAGGCGGAAAATACATCGAAGAAGCGGACGCGCTTTCGCATATTGCCGGATTCTGCGTGATCAACGATGTTTCCGAGCGAGACTTTCAGCTGAACCGTGCCGGCACCTGGGACAAGGGCAAGGGCAGCGACACGTTTGGCCCGCTCGGCCCGTGGCTGGTGACGCCGGACGAAGTCGGAGACTTCGACCAGCTCGCCATGTGGCTCGAGGTGGACGGACACCGGTATCAGAACGGCTCGACGGCGACCATGGTCTACAAAGTGCCCCATCTCGTCAGCTATTGCAGCCGGTTCATGAGCCTGCAGCCCGGTGATGTGATCTCGACAGGAACGCCTCCAGGGGTTGGAATGGGACAGAAACCGCCGGTCTACCTCAAGGGTGGCGAAGTCATGCGACTGGGGATCGACAAGCTCGGGGTTCAGACGCAGAACGTCAAGAACGGCTGACGCAGCCAACTGTCTTTACTTGGTTTCGGCAACGAAAACGCCGTCCCACTCAGCTGGGGGCGGCGTTTTCTTGAAGGCTTCGATCCTCAGCCGGAACGTTTCGGCGAGGCGTGAAAGCTCGTTTTCCCTGTCCTTTTGCACGTCGTCGCAGTGTGACAAGGCCGTGTCCCAATTCTGCGCGCGGTAGTTCTGGAGCATTTTTTCGAAACTTGCTTTTTGGATCGCGAAGGAGTTCTTGAGCGCAAGGTCCATATCGCCCAAAAGGCAGTAGATCCGCTCCGGCTCCTTTTTGCCCTTGACCCGTATCAGGTCGGCTTCCACGAGGGCGAAGAGATCCATGACCTTATGGGCGGTGTTGTTGCCGATCAGGATCGTAACGCCATAGGTCTTGGTCTGTCCTTCCAATCTTGCGGCAAGGTTGACCGAGTCACCAAGCACCGAATAGTCGAAGCGGAACTCCGACCCCATGTTTCCGACGACACAGTCGCCGGTGTTGATGCCGACGCCAACGTTCAACGGAAAGAAAGTGTGTCCTTCAGTGTCCGCTTCCTGTTTGCGCTCCACGTTGATGGCGCGCATGCGCCGGACCATCAAAAGGGCTGCCTCGCATGCGTGGATTTCCTGGCTGTCATCGTCAAGGGGCGCGTTCCAGAACGCCATGATGGCGTCGCCCATGTATTTGTCGATCGTGCCGCGTTTTTCCATGATGCCGTTGGAAAGCGGGGTCAGGAACCGGTTCATCAACGCTGTAAGGCCCTGCGGATTGTCTGCAAAACTCTCCGAAATGTTGGTGAAATTTCGAACATCGGAAAACAGGATCGTCATTTTGCGCCGCTCGCCGCCAAGAGCGAGATTCTCTGGATTTTTTGCGATCTGTTCAACGTAGTCCGGTGCCAGATACTGCGCGAAGGCGGACCGGATTTCCTGGCGCTGAATCTCTTCGCGGCGGTAGTTGATGAAGACCAGAAGAAAAAACACGCTCAGGCTGGTGAAAAGCGGATAGATGGCATCAAGCAGCAGCTTTTCACTGGAAAAAAGATACCAGCTGCCCCCCACCCAGCTCGCTGCCAGGACAAATCCAAACGCCATTACCGGGAGTGCGCCGAGAATGGGAACCAGAATGATCGTCAGCAGTGACAGGACCGCCGCGGCTACGAGTTCTGCACCGAGAGCGTAATTGGGACGTTTCAGAAAAGACCCGCTCAGGATGTTTTCCAGAATTTGTGCATGGACTTCGACGCCCGGCATAGTGGGATTGAGGGGCGTTGCCTTCAGGTCGAGCAATCCGGTGGCCGATGGGCCGACCAGAACGAGATGGTCTCGAATGCGCGCGGGGTCAAATGTGCCATTTGCAATGTCGGAAGCAGAGACAAAGCGCAGCGGATTGGAAGGCGTATAGTGGACCCAGATTCGTCCGTTTCGATCCGTGGGGACCTCCGCACCGCCGACGACAACGGATGAAATACCCGCTTCGTCGCTTTTGACCGCAAATGCGTCTTGTCCGGTCGCAACGCGCAGAAGCTCCACGCTTAGGGCAGGTTGGATCTTTCCGTCCGCAATGACGGTCAGCGCAGCCCGCCGAACAATCCCGTCCGGGTCAGGGTAGATGGAAAAAAGTCCCTTGCCGGCAGCGGCATCTTCAAGAAGTTCGATATTCCTGAGGAGCTGCGGATACTCGAACATGTATTTTTTGGGGTCCGGACCGAGAAGCGCAACGGGGGTTTGAACCTGTTCGTTTCGGTCGGTCTCGACAAAATCGACCCCGCCGGCCTGGCCGACAACGACACGCATCCGGCGCATGGTGTCGCTCATGATCCTGTCGGTGCTGGGCAAGGCGGCCAACTCCTGCCGCAGCGCTTCGCTCAGTCCGCCGACGGACTTGCTATATTGGTCTGGCGACAATCGATCCGGCTCGGGGAAGACAATATCAAAAGCCACCGCGACACCGCCGGCTTGTGCAATATTCTGCAGGATTGTCGCCAATGTGGAGCGGGCCCAGGGCCACTGCCCGAGTTCGGCAAGGCTCTTCTCGTCGATGTCGACGATCGCGACCGGAAGTTTTTGAAAATCGCGCGGCTTGAGAACCTGATAGTAGTCGAAGGTTTTCAGGCGGATGAGTTCGACGACGTAGGGGTCGATGACACGCACAGCAAGCAGGAAAAGAAGCAGCAAAAGGGCGGACAGGCGCGCGCCGCCGAAAACCGAGTTCAGTTTTCCAATCAATCGTCTCATTCAGCAGAAGGACAGGTCAGAGGCGAATACCAAAAAGCGGCCGTGCGTGGGTCATGCCGCGACGCTGTCGGTCGCCTGAACCCCGTTATCTGAAAAGACAAAGTCAATGATCCCCCCCGCTTGGACCGATTGAAGTACTGCGACGTCCCTGAAGTCGGACGTTCCGCCAGTACCATCTTTATCGACGCTCAAAACCGCGTCGTCGCCATTTCGCTCCACCTGAACATAGTCGCCGACGTCGGCGGTATTGAAGTTGGCTTCCAAGAGTGACGACAGATCAAGCCGGTCTTCGCCAACTTCAAAATCGGCGATGATGTCCGCAAAGTCGTCATGGGACAGAACGAAGGTATCGGCACCACCACCGCCGACCAGAGTATCAAGTCCAGCGCCACCATCGAGCGTTTCGCCAAGATCGGTGCCAATCAGGAGATCATTGCCCGCGCCTCCGATAGCCTTTTCGATTGTTGTGCCATACGCGATGCCGATGTTGTTGGTCATGCCGTTGACCGATGAATATGCACCCGGGTTCAGATCAATGATCGCGGGCGCATCCCAGCCGGAGAAATCAAGAACGTCGACACCATCCGCATCGTAGATGGTCAAAACGGGGTCTTCGTTCGCTGCAAAATCATAAATCGATCCGGTCTCGGTGCTGTTGAAGCCGTAGACGGTATCGCCGGAGCGGGTTTGAGGATTGATCCCGTAGGCCTGCTGAACTGGCGCAATATCCTCCACCATTGGGCTTTGGGCATAGATCCAGACACCGTTTTCGTTCCACCAGCTGATGCCGATGGAGTCTGGCGTCACCGATGACATGACACTTTGGGTCTGGGTGATTGAAGCGGGGGCGTTTTCCAGGCCGAGGGCATGGCCGGTCTCATGCAGAAGCGCTTGAAATCCGTAGGTGCCGGCGTCGGGCGACAGGGTTTCGGCGACATCGGGGTTCGTAATGATCGTGCTTCCGGCAGCGGTGTCAAATGTCTCCGCAAAGGCAACGTCTGTCGAGTTCACGAACCTGACCGTGGCGGGTTCGGAGGCACTTGCCTCAGAGATCGTCAGTCCGGAGACGTCGGCCCAAAGAGACAGTGCGGCAACCGCCGCCATCTGTTGGGCGGGCGTGTAACTTGTCAGGTTATTGCCCGTTTGCGAGACGGAGGGAAAGGAATAGCTGACCGCGTTCGACGGAAGAACATCGTTAAGTGCAATGCCGTTTGCGGGTGCGCTCAAAACGACCGGCGTCAGGGATTGAGGTGCAGCTGCGCTCCGGTCGGACACAGGCGCGTAGGCCAGCGCTGCGCTACCTGCCCGAAATCCTGCACCGACGACATCGACCGAGGCCGTTGCCGTATCAAACCCGCCATTGCCATCGCTTACCGTATATTGAAAAGTGTCGGTGACCGTTTGGCCGGGCGTGAGAAAGTCAAATGCATTGCCGGTGTTATAGACAACCGTACCGTTTTCTATTGAAACGGCGGCGCCAAAGGTGCTCGTGGCAGAGACACTCTCCAGAGTGATCGGGTCTCCATCCGAGTCGGACGCATTTTGAAGAAAACGGCCTTGCGAAAAGGACTGTGTTCCACCCGCCAACACGTCGGTGCCCACGATACCGGCTGTTCCAATTGCCAGCCGCGCACCAAGAGAACCACCGTCGCTTGCATCAAAGCTGCCGACCTTGAATTCGATGCGATAGGTGCCGGAGATTTCGATCGGCACCTCAATGGACTTTGCATCCTCAAATGTGCCGACCGGGGTCTGTTCAAGAAAGACCTGGTTGCGCACGCCGGTGTCGATATTGATCAATTCGGCGGTGTGGTAGGCATCATCGACCGAGAAAAAGGATCTGTATTCGAAACTGACGACCTCTCCTTCAAATGCGCTGAAGTCATCACTGATGAGAGAAGGGCCGAAGACAGTACCCCGCCCGGGTCCATCGCCCCAACTGTCCAGCCAGCCGGAGAACTGGACAACGGCCACGTTGTCGTCGCCGGGAATGAAAAAGCCAGACTGGTCGACGTCGAACGAGTAGTCGTAATTGTTGGCGATAAACTCACCGTTTGGACCTGGCTGTGGGCCGGCAACCTGCTGCCAGCCGCTAAAGCCGTCGTCGAAACCACTGTTGCCGCTGCCCGGAGACGTCAGGGCGAAATCGGATGCCACCGGTGCGTCGTTCATGCCGGTGACCGTGATCGTGACCGTTGCCGGAATTTCCGAAACGAGGCCTGTATTGTCGACGGCTGCGTATTGGAACGTGATTTCTTGTGTTGTGTTGGCCGTCAGATTGTCGAAATCACCGTTCGTGTCGAACGTGAATGTGCCGTCGGGCGAGACCTCGAGCTTGCCAAGCGACGGGGGCGAAAGCGCATAGAGCGTGAGTGTGTCGCCCTGGTCCGGATCGCTCCCAAGAAAGGGTGCGGTGACGCTGCCGTTTTCGTCGACGTTCAGGGCAATGTCATAGACAATCGGAGGATCTTCCACCGGCTGGATTGTGATCGGCAGATCCGCACTCAGCGTCGTCTCGCCATCGAAGACGGTGAGCGAAAGACCGCCGGTCTCGCTGTTCGGTGACGGCGTGTAAGTGATGCTTGCCAAAGCCGCGTTGATATCGGCTTCGGAGCCGCTGAAAGCGACTTCCTTGTCGTCAATTCCATCACCGACAAGAAAGGTCAGTCCGGAAACCTGTGCCAGCGTGACGGTCGATCTTGCGACGATTGTAACGGTACCCTGGCCGTCACCCGGAATTTCGACATTCAATCCGCTGAAGTTGATCGACTGGTCTTCCTGGGTGACCAGATTAGGTGGCAGAAAGACAAGGAGATCATCGCTGCTCGAGGGCGGCAGGCCGCTGTCGTCGATTGTGTCCGGCGAGTTCGTGCTGCCGGGCTGCTGACGGCCGTTCGATGGCGGGGGAGCACCGGGGTCCAGCGGAGACGATCCGCCGCCGCCGCTCGAACCTGCAGGCCCGTCGGTGGACAGTCCACCACCACCGTTGCCAAGTGGTGACAGATCCGGCGTTCTGAGATCAGGAACGGGGCCACCCTCAATCTGGTTCTGGCCTGCATCTGTCTGTCCCGGTCCGGTGTCGTCCTGCAGCCCGTCATTGTCATTGGTATTCTGCTGTCCGAGCCCTGCCGCGCCATATGCGGCATAGGCTTGTTGCAGCTGACCTTCCACAGCTGCGAATTCAGATGGTGTTCGCGGTGTGATGATCGGTGCCGTGCCGGGGGAGGGAACGAAGAACGTGCTGTCGGTTGTGTTTACCGTGCCGATCAGCTGACCGGTCACCCGGTCGAACAGTTGATAAGACCCCAGTTGCCCACCCGGATCGAAGGCAAGCGCAAAACGGGTTGCACCATCCAGGGAACTGATCTGCACTATTGGCGTCGTGCCCCGGATCCCCATGGTGGCCGTCGGCGTTTCGACGCGCATGTCGCCTGTCGGCGCGACTTGCCCGGTAACGAAAACGAAACTCCCCTGAACCAGGTTCATCACCATGGAATTGTCAGAGCCGCCCGGCGAGTAGATCAGTTCATCGAGAACCATCCTGGCATCAGCGGAGAGCGTAAACAGGGTTTCGTCAACGAAAACGATAACCAGTGAAGACCCGTCGCCGGTTTGAACGACGTCTCCCTGAAAGACGGGATCGCCGGCAGTGAGTGTTGCCGTCGAGCCATCCGCTCGCTGTGCGGTAACCGTTCCTTCCGAGGATTGAACATTGCCGATGGGCGCCGCAGCAAGGCCCGTTCCTGCCTGCGCGAATTGTGCAGGCGCAAGCGGACCTGCCAGTCTTGCAACGGTTTCGCCGTCAAGAATGGGACCGTCCGTGGTGACAAGATCCGGTGGCTGCGTCTGCCTGAAATAGTTCAGGATCATCAGGGAGCCGTGTTCGGGATGCGCGATCAGAAGATCTGGCCCCGCTCGCGTAAAGTCGCCCTGAAAAACAAGGGATGTATTCGCGATTGGCGCAAGGGTTTCTGAGGCATCCACAACCGCTGTTTTTGCAGTTGCTGGCAGATTAATCCCGATATCCGGAATTTTAGACACGTTCCACGCTCACCGGTATGGTTAAGAACTACAGCAAATCGAAAGTTAAAACGCTATCAGGGGCCTTAGCACTTTTTTAACAAAAAATCTTTGCTGCGTCCAAATAAACTGCGTTATGGTTATTGAGTGGGTTGAATAATATACGCTTTCAGCTGTGGCAGGTCGAAAGCGTGCCGTTGGGTAAGGTTGTTTCTGTTGGAAATTCTTTTCCGATAGACTTAGTTGGCGGGTGTTGGGCAGGGTAGAATGTCGCACAAAACTCAACTTGAGTTTGTATTGAATAAAGTGTCCGGCAAATATTCGCTTCCGTTTCACTGCGGTCGTCGACTGGTTTTTCTTTTCTCGCTTCTGATTGCCTTTACGGTTGCTGTTTCACCACGCGTATCGGCCATGACTCTAGACGAAGCCATTGCCAGAGCAGTTACCACAAATCCCCAGGTTCTGGCCGCCGCGGCCAATCGACGTTCCGTCGATCACGAATACGATCAGGCGAAAGGTGCCTATCTTCCCAAAGTGGACCTCGACGCCTCGTTCGGCGCGCAATACATCGACCGGCCCAATTCACTCGAAGTTACCGATAATCGCGAATGGCGGAACGCAAGAGATGCGACATTGACCGCAAGGCAGGTCTTTTTCGACGGGTTCTCGAGGGCGAACGAGATTTACCGTCAAGCTGCACGGGTCGATGGCTCGGCGGCCCGCGTCATGGAACGTGCCGAACTGATCGGACTGGATGCTGCCGAAGCGTTTCTGGATGTGTACCGGCATCACCGTATCCTGGCGGCTGCCGAAGAGAATATCCGGCAGCATGTTCGGCTGCTCGGGATTGTGCGCGCGAAAGTCCAGGGCGGATCTGCGACTGAAAGCGAATTGAGGCAGGCGGAAGAACGTGTTGCAGCCGTACACGCTGTGCGAGCGGATGTCTTAAGAGAGCTGGGAGCCGCAAATGCCCGGTTTGAAAGCGTGATCGGTCTTGCGCCGCCCATGCTTAAAACGCCTCGCAGACCCAAGTCGATGCCGGGATCACAGGCCAATGCAATCGCGACGGCGCGGGGCAATCATCCTTCTCTGCGAGCCGGGTCTGCTGATGTCGATGCAGCAACAGCCGACTACGATAAGTCGCAATCTTTGTTCCTGCCCAATCTGGGTGTGGAGGGTGTTGCATCCGTGGGCGAAGACCTGGATGGAACGCCGGGCAGAAACAATGAATTTGCTGTTCGCATGACCATGTCCTGGAATCTGTTCAACGGGACGATAGATACCAGCCGGCGGCGTCAGCTTGGTGAAAAGGTGACCGAAAGCAAGCTGCAACTGGATCACCTGCGCCGTACCGTGGACGAAAGTGTGCGCCGATCCTGGAGTGACATCGTTACCAATGACATCCGTCTCAAGGCATTGGGGGAGCAGACGGTAGCCGCTGAGGCGGTTATCGTGAGCTATGAAAAGGAATATGAAGCAGGACTGCGTGATCTGCTGGATCTTCTGATCGCACAGAATTCCGCCTTTACGTCCCGCGTTCAACTGATCAGCTCGCAGACGATTGCCATATTTTCACGCTATCGGCTTCTGGCCTCGACCGGCAGCCTTCTGTCTTCGGTGGGCGTGAGCGCACCACCTGAGAGCCAGGCAGGGCCGGCTGAAGTTCCCTGGTTCGTCGGGTCGAGAGGTTTGATTGAACCGCTGCGAAAGTGGTGAGGCAATCGCCGTGGATGGAGGAGAGCAGACAATCCGCCTGGAACAGCGCCGAGACGGTTCTTCTGCAGCCGAAGAGGGTTCAAAACCCACCAATGCGAATGAGCAGACCGGCAACGGCCTACTGGAAGCCCTGAACTGGATCGTCCGGTACCACGGACGCGTCGCCAATTCAGCTGAACTGCTGCGCGGCCTGCCGGTCGATGCCACGGGACTTCCTGTCAGTTGTCTTCCAGAGGCTGCAGACCGGCTCGGACTTGAGGTGCGGATCGAGCAGCGTGACGTTGCGACCGTTCCGATTGTTACCCTTCCGATCATCGTGTTGCAGGAAGGTGAGCCGGCTGTTGTCGTGGAAAAAATAGACCGTGTGGACGGAACCGCGCACGTGCGCGCACCCTTCCTGCCAGGCGGCTCCCGGAGCGTTGCGCTGTCAAAGCTTACGGGTAAGAAGCATCCCGTCGTTGCTTTTGTCAGCCTGAAACAAGAAAGCGGCCATCAGAAATCGGAAGCGCAGACACCCAGGGACTGGTTCTGGTCCGCGGTTCGCCGTTTCTGGCCGAATTACACGCAAGTTGTCATCGCAGCGCTGATCGGCAATCTGTTGGCACTCGCCAGCCCGCTCTTCATCATGAATGTCTATGACAGGGTCATCCCGAACCTGGCGATTTCAACGCTCTGGGTGCTTACGCTCGGTGTCCTGATCGCGTTCCTGTTTGATTTTGTCTTCAAGATGCTGCGTATGAAGATCGTCGACGAAACAGGACGGCGGGTCGACATGGCAGTTGCCGGGCGCATGTTCGATCACTTCCTTCGCTTGAAGATGTCAGGGAGGCCCGCGTCTACAGGTGCCGTTGCCAATCAGGTTCGCGATCTGGATTCGGTGCGCGATGCGTTGACGTCATCCTCTGTGATCGCCGTGACCGACCTTCTTTTCATCGGCGTGTTCGTGTGGGTGATGTGGTTCCTGGTCGGACCGCTCGCGTGGGTGCCGGCACTCGCAGTGCCGGTTGTGATCGCCGTGACGGGTTTTGTTCAATTTCCGCTCTCGCGGGCGCTCGAAAACGGCCAGAGGGATGCCGCACGCCGCCAGGCACTTCTTGTCGAAACCGTTTCGTCACTGGAAACGATCAAGGTAAGCGGCGCGGAAAGCTGGTTTCGCCGGCACTGGGACCGGGCGGTTGCGGCAGCGAGCCGTTCGACCACAGCGGCCAGATACTGGGCCAACGTGGCATCGTCGTTTACCTCTGTCGTATTCCAGCTGGTTTCCATCGTGATTGTGGTCTGGGGGGTCTTTCTTGTTCTCGATGGCCGAATTACGGTCGGCGCCCTGATTGCCGCGAATATCCTGGCGGGGCGTGTCCTTGCACCGCTGAACAACATTTCGCAGACGCTTGCGCGTCTTCTTCACGCCCGGAGCGCGCTCAAAAGTCTTGATGGGCTCATGAAATGCGAAACCGAGGCGGGATTTACCGCGCGTGGCGTCGCTGCGCCGGACAAGGCTTCGATCGTGTTTGAAGGCGTTTCGCTTACATATCCTGGCAACTCGGTGCTGGCGTTGGACAATGTGAGTTTTTCTGCGAAAAGCGGTGACAGAATAGGCGTCATAGGGCGCGTCGGTTCCGGTAAGAGTTCGCTTGTGCGTATCTTGTCGGGTTTGTACGAGCCCCAATCCGGGACCTATTCGCTCGGGGGCGCCGACACGCGACAGTATTCGGCCGCCGACATGAGAGCGACCGTCGGTCTGTGTCTCCAAGACGCCGAACTGTTTACCGGGAGCTTGCGCGAAAACATACTCATCGGTGCTCCCTACGCCTCCGCGCAGGAACTGGAGCGGGCGGTTCACCTTGCCGGAGTTGACTTCTTTTCATCGCATCATCCGGACGGATTGGAGATGCATATCGAGGAACGTGGCCGCAGTTTGTCCGGCGGACAGAGGCAAGCAGTTGCGCTCGCCAGATGCCTGATCCGGTCGCCGAGCATCATTTGCCTGGACGAACCCACTGCCTATCTCGATGTCATGTCGGAAAGACAGCTCTGCGACCGCCTGAAACAGATTGCGGACGAAGGGATCACGCTTTTTGTCGCCACCCATCGGGATGGACCGCTCGATCTGGTCGACCGTATCCTGCTGCTCGACAAGGGCAAGCTGATTATGGACGGTTCGAAGGACGTCGTTGTCGCGCGACTTAAGGCAGGCGCCCAGGCAGGTTACAAGGCGCAGGCGTCCGGTTCGGGAGGCGGTCATGCCCCGGCTTGATGAGAGCTTTGCAAACGATGTGCGGGCTGCGCTCGATCAACGCAGCAATGCCGGGATCTGGGGCATTTTATGCGCTGCGCTCTTTTTGCTCGGCGCACTTGCCACCTGGGCTTATTTTGCCAAGATCGAAGAAGTCACAACGGGCGATGGGCGTGTCATTCCATCAAGTCAGATCCAGGTCGTGGAGTCTCTTGAAGGCGGGCTCGTCGCTGAAATCCATGTTCGCGAAGGAGATGTCGTCGAGGCCGGCCAGGCGCTGGTCAGGATCGACGATACTGGCTTTGCCGCCAATCTGGGAGAGCTTCAGCAGCAAAGACGCGCACTGGTGATGCGCGCGCGGCGCCTTGATGCGGAAGCCCAGGGAAAACCTCTCGTGCTGGAAGATGGCACGAACGAACAGGCGCTGGCGCGCGAACTTGCGTTGTTCAATGCCCGTGAAGCGGCACTCAATCAGGAACTCTCGGTTATCGAGCAGCAACTGTCTCAAAGACAATTGGAGAAGGTGGAACTCCAAACACGGCTTGTCAGTGTAAAGCTGTCTTCCGAGCTGTTGAACGAGGAGCTGGAGAGTGCGCGGCAACTGTCGGCCGCCGGCGCCTATCCCAAGATGGATCTTTTGCGGCTTGAACGGGAAGCTCAGGGGGGCAAGCTCGAAGTCGAGTTGCTGAATGCTTCCATTCCGCGCTCCGAAGCGGCCATCACCGAAGCATCCGCCCGTCTGGAAAGTGCGGTGCTGGGCTTCCGCGCACAAGCGCACGGGGACCTGACACAAACGCTTAACGAGCTGACTGTTCTTGATGAGACCATCAAATCCGCGACAGACAAAGTGCAACGGACTGTCCTGAGGGCTCCGGTGCGCGGCATCCTCAACAAGTTCTCGGTAGCGACCATCGGGGCGGTCGTGTCTCCGGGCGAGAGCATTTCGGAAATCGTTCCGCTCGACGACACGCTGTTGATTGAAGCGCAGATCCGTCCTCAGGATGTCGCTTTCCTGTTCCCGGGGCAGTCCGCCCGTGTCCGCGTAACGGCGTATGACTATACGGTTTACGGGGACCTTCCCGGTGTGGTGGAGCGCATCGGCGCGGATACGATCACAAGTGAAGACGGCAATACTTTTTACAGGGTCGTTTTGAGAACAGACCGGAATTGGCTCGGTTCGGAAAGCAACCGTTTACCAATAATGCCGGGAATGGTTGTAAGCGCGTCGATATTAACCGGCAATAAAACGGTACTCGACTATCTGTTGAAGCCAATAATCAAGGCGCGCTCTGAAGCTCTAAGAGAAAGATAAGCAAGTATCGGCGCGCCTGAACAGGGCAGATGTCGATGCGTTCCGCTTGTGATCTTTCAAGAGCACTCGTGTTCTTGCTTACTTTGGCAGTTGCAGCCTTCGTGGGAACTGTGCTTCCCGCGAAGTCGGTGGAGTTCAAGCGCGCGGCCGATGTTGCGCTTCAATTAACCTGGTCTGCGCCGGAAACCGGTCGCAAGCCGGTGATCAAAGCCTCGGTTCAGGCAGACGCCGGACAGGAAATGATACACAGTTCCAACACGGTTCTCGCACGGCGCTGGGCCATGACCAGAGCGCGTCTTGAGGCCGAGGCCGCGTGGCTCAATTCCTGCGCAAGAGGAGCCTGCCGCGATCCGCGCGCAGCGACATGGTCGAACGTCGTTGCTCTCGTCAAATCCGTGCGCCCTCTGCAACGACCAGCCCTTGTTCAAAGCCTGTTTTCCAGCACCATCGAGTACGTGAATGACAGCGCCGGCGATGATCACTGGGCCAATCCCCTGTCAACGCTTCTCTTAGGAGCCGGGGATTGTGAAGACCACGTGCTTTTAAAACGCGCTGTTCTGATTTCTGCCGGTTACCGCGAGGCGGACATGCAGTTGCTCATACTTCATACGGCGTCAGGAACCGGCCATATGGCGTTGCAGGTCAAAGCGGGGCAAACGCTGGTTCTGGACAACCGTTACCGCTACCCGGTGTCGGAACGCACGATGACAGGCGATACCCTTGCCGCCATTGCGACAGACCGCGGGTACTATCTCGTAAGGTGATCGCCGGCGCTTGCGGTGCAGATACCGTGTCGATGGTGCGACGTGCCGCCTTTAAGACAATCAGTCGAAGACATAGCCGATGCCGCGAACCGTCCGGATCGTTTCCGGCTTTGTCGGATTGGTCTCGATTTTTCGTCTCAGTCTTGAGATCCTCAGGTCAATGGAGCGATCAAAAGGTTCCCAGTCCTTGTCGTGGGCCTGCTCCAGGAGCTGATCGCGGTTGAGCACGCGCCCCCGGTTTTCCGCAAATACCCGAAGCAAGCTGAACTCCATGGCGGTGAGCGGGATTTCATCGCCGCCGCTTCCAAACAGTCTTGCCCCGTCAAGATCGAGCCGGCAGGTTCCGAAGGCGACAGTGCCGCCCATTTTTTCCTTTTGCTCAACCTCGGCGTTGACCAGGTTCTGGCGGCGAAGGGTCGCCTTGATCCGGGCTTCAAGCTCTCTGAGATCGACGGGTTTGCCTACATAGTCATCGGCGCCCATTTCAAGACCGATGACACGGTCGATCACCTCGCTTGCGGCCGTCAGCATGATGACAGGGATTTCAGATGTTGCCCGCAGTTCACGCAGAGCCGTCAAGCCATCCGTTCCGGGCATGTTCACATCCAGAACGATCAAGTCGGGCGTGTTGGTCTCAAGGCTATCTTTCATCTCGGGAGCGCTTGAGGCCTCAATCACGGCATAGCCACGCTCGCTCAAATACTCGGCGACCATCTCTCTCAGGTGCGGTTCATCATCACAGACGAGAATAAGCCTGTTGTCCTGCATTGCATTCATGACCGTTTTTCTCCGGGATCAAGCCGCCTGACCAGCGCCTCCAACTCAGCACTGGAAATCGGCTTTTCAACGAATGGGCGCTCACTTTGCGACAGGAAGCGTGTGACCGCTTTACCCATTGAGTCGCCAGTGACATAGCCTATCCGGTCGGCATATTGAGGCATCGTCTTCAACAAGGCGTTGTAAAACTCCTCGCCATTCATGCCGGGCATTTTGAAATCGCTGATGATCATGTCGTATGAACCATCCGAAAGGCGGTCGAGTGCCTCTCTTGCATCACCGCAAAGGGTCGTTTCGCAGCCAATTTCCGTCAGGAGATCGCCGATCAGCTCGCCGACGCTCGGTTCGTCGTCAATGATCAGCACCCTGCGTTTCGTGATGCTTTCAGCAGAACCTTCGGATGCGAAATCCGAATTCGTGTTGGCTTCGACCGATTGCAGGCGAACAAAGATGCTTGTCCCCTGATCCGGGTGCGAAACAACTTCGAGAACGCCACCATGCGTATCAATAATCCGGTGACTGAAAGCGAGCCCGACGCCGGTACCTTCGCCAACATCCTTTGTTGTGAAGAAAGGTTCGAAGATCCGGGCCTGCAGGTCTTCGGGTATCCCCGGACCATTGTCGCGTATCTCGATCACGGACTGGTCGCTTTCGCTGTCATAAAACGACCGCAGCAAGAGCGCGCCTTCTTCACCTTTCGGAGCCAAAGCGTGTTCTGCATTTACAATCAGATTGGTGAACACCTGGACCAACTGATCTCCGTCGCCTGTAACAAGTGGCAGTGTTTCATCGAGGTCCGTGCGTAAGGCGGCCCCATTCGCCCGCAGGCCGTAGCCGGCGATCTCCTGCGCGACGGTGACGATTTCATTGAGCGACAGCTGCTCGATTTTTGCCGGTTTCTGCCGCGCCATTGCCAGGAACGTCTTGACGATCCTGGCGCTCCGGTCGGCGGCCTGAGCGATCCGGTCGACGCGTTTCGACAGGACAGGGTCATCGAGTTTGCCCTCCAGCATCTGTGCGTAGCCGACGATGATGGAAAGCGGGTTGTTGAGTTCATGCGCGACACCGGCCAGAAGTTCGCCCAAAGCGGACAGTTTCTCGTTCTGATGCGCAATTTCACGCTGCTTCTGGAGCTCTTCCTGCATGGCGAGTTGGTCTGAGATGTCCCGGGTTGACGAAACGATCACATCCTCGCCCTTGTAGTCCGTTACTCGGGCTGCGGTCAGGCCTTGCATGATGGAGCCGTCTGCCCGGCGGAACTGCACACGGTAGTCGTCCAGCGATCCGGTCGGCAGTAATGCGTCCAGGTATTTGGTTCTGTCGTCCGGGTGCAGGAAGAAGCTGAGTGTCGATTTAATCGAGCCGAAGCGTTCACGAGACGCCGGCGGACAATAGATGATCTTGCCGTCCTCGACGCGCGAGACCAGAAAGTTCGCAGGGCATGCCTCCACAATTGTTCGCAGAAGAAGATCGGATTCGCGCTGTTCCTCTTCGGCTCTCCGCTGCTCGGAAATGTCGGTAAAAGACAGCAGATAACAATCGAGTTCGGTCTGGTGAACGGAGGCCAGCAAAATCGTTCCGTCTCCAAGCTTCATCGTTTCGTTTTTCGTATAGACGCCGACAAGACCTGTCAGATGGTTTATGTAATCCTGCTTGTTGGTGTCGTCCGGGACGAGGAGCACCCCGGCGTCAAACAGGCGGTCCATCATCGCCACGAGGTTCTCATTTCCGGCCGGAGGCGGTACATCTTTGAAATAGAGATCGAAATATTTTCGGTTGCCCATGACGAAGTTCAGGTCGGCGTCAAAAAGCGCGAGCCCTTCGTCAAGCGATTCAATGGCGTCGTTGAGCACTTCCAGGCTTCGCGTTTCAGCCTTTTTCAACTCCGTGGTGTCGGTGACGACCACGACCCTGCCGTCATCCCCGGTTACCGCACGTTCAACAATGTAATGCCGGCCATCCTTGAAGCTGACCTCCATGGGCATCAGCGTTGCGCGCTGCAGGCTTACGGCCTTGCGGAAGGCCTCTGCAGCGGCATCGCCAACCGGTTTGCCTTTGATCGTCGCGATCTGTGGTGCCAGGATTGCGATGCGCTCAAGATCGGTCAATTCCAGGATCTCTTTTGCCGTGAGGTTGAACGGTGCCGCGAATGCATCATTGCAATGGGTAAACTGACCTCCGGGACCTTCGATTGCGACACCGACCGGCAAACGGGCAACGGCATCGGTAAACAGGCGCTCCGCTCTGGTCTGACCCGTTACGTCCTCGATCGTCAGAAGCCGACCCTGTAGAGCTGTTTCGTAAACGTTTCCAACAAGCGTGCTGCCGTGGTTGTTTGGTATCGGAAATCCCTTCTGTGCCTGCCGGATCGTCTGATCCAGCTCATCGAGAAGGGTCTCGGGAGCCAACTCGGGAGGTAGTGGAAACAGTCCAGTCCGGATGGCATCCGCGTGGATTTCACGCATGGAACGTCCTGCAACCAGCAAGTTATTGTCCGGGTCGCCGAGTTCACGGAACTTCTTGTTCGCAAACACCAGTTTCTCATCGTCACCAACGAGCGCAATGCCGAAGTCGACACCTTCGATGGCGTCACTGAGCAACTGTCTCGCGCGGGCCTGCGTCGTTCGTTGTTCCGTGATGTCCATGACATTTGCAACGAGGCCGCCGTCGTTCAGTCTGGTGACGGTGATTTCGCGTTGCGTGTTATCCGCGACGGCAACTTCGAGCTTCACGCTCTTTTGCTCTTCCAATGCCCGGAATATCCCCGCCAGCCCGTCCTCGGGACCGCGCGTGATGGTAATCTGTCCGCTTGCTATTGCTTCACCGACGATCGCCTGCATCGGAGCGCCCGGAACAAGACGTTCCTTATGAGGTCCGAGCATTTCGGCGTAACGCTTGTTGGCATACAGCAGGCGCTTGTCCTGGTCGTAGACAACAAAACCCTCATTCAAGGCCTCGACGGCATCGCGCAAGCGCGCGTTTGCAAGCTCTCTCTCGCCAGGCTCCGCCCGCCGTTCCTTTGTCACGTCGAGAGCCGATACAAGATACCCACCCGTTTCCGTTCGGCTGCAGGTCAGGGTGACAAGGTGCCCGTCCCGCCGCTTGAGTGAAACCTTGTTGATGCCTTCACGAAGCGTATCAGTGACAGTTGCACTCATTGCGCCGATATCGATGTCGTTCGAAAAGACAAAGCACTCGGCTGAGAATGTGCTGAAGAAAATGTCGCCGGCAGTGGTGCCAGCTTCCGGATATTGAGAACCCTCCGGGAGAGCAAGATCAAGAAACTTCTCATTGCACATCCGAAATCGGAAACCGGTGTCGAAGAGTGCAAAGCCTTCCTGCAAGGCTGCTGATACCTCTTTCAGCATCGCCAATTCGGATGAGCTGGCCTTCGAACCGGCGTTACTGCCGTCGGCGCCTTCCTCGAGCGTTCTAAGCATCTGTTCCCACTCTATCCTGCCAACTCGAGGCTAATCATTATCAACCGCAAGCCCGGCATCTCTGAATACAGCGCGAGCTTATCAGTTCGGCATTGCCGAATGTATCAATTGTATCAAAACGGGTGTGTCGGCCCCAATGACGCAGGCTCAGGCGCGCAAAAACAAGTTCTAGTTTCCCAGAAACAGCATGTCCGCGACACCATCACCAACACGCCGGGCAAAGGCTTCCCTGTTTTCAGGAAGGCTGGCTGGCGAAATCGCGCCTGACTGGATCAGCCGGATGAGTGTCGGCGAGTTAGCAAAAGTTGCGTGGGAAGCGCCGTCCTGACCGTCGGTGATTTCCGACAGGTCCACAACAGTGATGCCGAGTTCCTGCAAAGCTTCAATGTCGTCTCCCTGACCGATGCGGGATGTGCCCCCCCGCAAGTCGCGAGAAATCTTCAACGCCTTGTCCTTGCGCGATGCCAAGACGACGAACGGCGACGGCTTGGGTTCGATAACGGAGATCTGTGACCTGAAGACATCGCCGTCGATATCGGGCGATGCCAGAACCAGCGGGCTAATTCTTTTCAGAGCTGATTTTTTGTTCGACAAAGATAGCTGCCGGACAGCTTCCATGGTGAGCAATGTGCCCATGGAATGCGCCACAACGGCCACGGTGCGGGCGTTGCTTCTCGCGGCGAGTTCGATGGTTCTTTGAAGTCCGTCACGTGCAAACTGGACGCTGTCACGGTCATATAGATAGGCACTTGTTTTGCCCGCTGACGGCCAGGAATAATGAATGCCGACAACCGGCTGGTCAAAATCGTGTATCAGTTGCGCTTGCCTGTAAATGCCGGAAACATAGGAAACATTGTAGCCATGGATGAAGATCATCACGATCCGATCATCCGGCGGCAATCGCTTCAGCTGGGCGTTGATCCGCGCCAATGCATCGCTTTCGGAGGCGACCTCATCAATGCCCGTCACACCAAATTCGCTTGACGGATCAGGTGTGTGTGACGGCGGCTTGATTGTGCCGAGTTTGCGGTCGTCGGGGACCCAAACATCGATATCAGCATAGGACAGATCAGAGTTCCGCCCATCGCCATAGCGCAGCTTCGGATCGTCGACGGGTTTGCGCGGCGTGATAGCCAGTATCGGAACAACGGACCCTTGTGCCGGGGCGGGATCGTATAGTGCGAACTCTGCCGGGCCCCCGGCGCAGGCTACAAGAAGGAGACACATCACCGCCAGGGATGCCAACGCATGCCGCCGGACCTTGACCATTGCAGCGCTGGTTAAATGCGTGAAAAAAGTTGCGGGTGCCAACCGCTCGGTCACGGCGGTGAATGCCGGGTCAGGCATCATGCGCCGCATTGATTTCAACGGTCATTTCCTTCGCCCACCGGGTTCTTGCTCACTCCGGTGAAGATCTTACAGTGGTCAAACTGCGCGTAAATGTCATGAAATGCGCAGGGGATGCGCAAAAATGCGATGCTGACACGCTTGACTATTCAGTTAGATACCGTGCGCAAAAAGACGAAAGGCAACATGGAAAACTGGAACGAAATTCGCACCGCATACGAACTTCTCAGATGTGGAACTGTAAGCGCAACGGCTGATGTTTTGAACATCCACAGGGCAACGGTGATCCGACACATAGACAGTCTGGAAGCCATGCTCGGTGAAAAACTCTTTATCAGAAGCGCCAAGGGATATGTGGCAACGGAAGTCGGCGCAGACCTTCTGAATGTCGCTGCTGAAGCCGATGACCGATTCAGGCAGTTTGCAACGCGTGCCAAGTCCGGCGAGGCGGGGCTGACCGGCGACATCATCCTGACGGCGGACGGTCCTCTTCTGTTGTTTTTGTTGCCGACGATCCGGGAATTTCAAAAGTGCCATCCGCAGATCACGGTCAGGTTCATTGCAGAGCGCCGCGTCCTGCGGCTCGACTATGGTGAAGCGCATGTGGCCATCCGGCTGGGCAGAGAACCCGATGAGCCGGACAATGTGGTTCAACCCTTCAAGACAATCCAGTTCGGGCTCTATTGTAGCCAGACCTATGAGCAGAACCACGGCGACGTGGTGAAGGAAGACCTTTTTACCACAAACAGATGGGCGCTTACGGACAATGAAGACTATCTTCCGGATTTTTACGCGTGGCTGCGCAATCAGGTGCCTGAGGAAAACGTTGCGTTCGTGAGCAACGATCCTATCGGTGTGTTTCATGCGATCGAGGCGGGTGTCGGACTGGGGTTCCTGCCACGCGAGCGAGCGGCGCGTCAGCCCGGTCTGAAACAGATCTCAAGGTCGGATCCGGCCTGGTGCCTGAAGCTCTGGCTTGTGACCCATGTCGATCGGCACAGAAGTGCCAAGGTCCAGACTTTTCTGGAGTTTCTGAAGGAACATGCCGTCGATACCGTGGACTACTAGGCTCCGCCTCATACTGGAACTGGTGCTCCGGATGCCGAGTTTTCGTTGCGCATGAGGAGGTAACAGACGCTCGGGACAAAGATCAGCGTGACCGGGGACGCGATGATCAGTCCGCCAATCATGACGGTTGCCATCGGTTCGAACAGCGCACCACCGCTGATCGCCATTGGAATGAGACCGCCAACGGTCGTCAGCGACGTCAGGATGATGGGTCTGGCCCTTTGTTCGGCGGCGCTGATGATGGCATTTCTTATGTCCATTTCCGCAAGGTTGAGGTCGATCTGATTGATGAGGACAATCGCGTTGTTGATGATGATGCCCATCAGGGACATCAGGCCGAGCATCGCGAAGAAAGACATCGGTCGGTCGGTCAACAGCAGTGCGAAGGGGGCGCCGATCAAAATGATCGGGATTGTCATGAAGGTTGCGAGCGTGCGGCGGATGGAGTTGAACTGAAACACGAGCGCCAGGATCATCACGCCGACGGCATAGGGCAGGTTACCGCCAAGCTGTGCGTTCACATCTGCGGTGTCTTCCAGTTCACCGCCGATCTTGATCGTGTAATCTTTGCTCAGATCGAGAGCATCCAGTGTCGGCTGAATGCGTTCCAGAAGTTCGTCCGCCGCCAGACTGTTGCTTTTCGCCGAGATGATGATCTGCCGAACCTGGTTTTCGCGGCGTATTTCGGAGTATTCCAGTCTGGGCCGGAATTCCGCGACCTGATCAATGGAGATCAATTCGCCATTCGCGGCGATGGACAGGTTTGCAAGGTCTTCGACGCTGTCGCGGTTGCTCTTTGATGCACGCAGGACAATCGGGATCTGTTCGTCTCCCTCCCGGAATGTCGAATAAGTCGTGCCCGAAAAATAGGACTCCATCACCCCCGATACTTCTTCGGAAGTGACACCGAACTCGCGGGCCTTGTCCTGCGCAATGTCGACGACCACCTTCAGCACCTTGTTGCCCCAATCCGTTTCGTTCTTGACCATGTCAGGGGCTTGCGCAAATGCGGCCTCGACCGAAGCACCGGCAGCCATAAGGGTATCCGCGTCGGAACCACTGATTTCGACATCGACGAGCCCGGCTTCGCCGCCGCCATTTGACAGGCGGGTTACACGAAAGCGCGCGGAAGGAAACTGTTCGAGAAAGACGTCCCGCGCCCGTTCCGAAACTTTCCTGGCTTCTTCGAATGTTGTCGTATTGACGACGAAAAAGGCACTTGCCGCGTCAGGATCTGCAGGGTCCAGGGACAAATAGAACCTTGGACCGCCTTCACCGACAAAGACGGTCGCAGAAACCACGCCGGGGTTGACCGTCTCATCAAGAAGCCACTCGCTGACGGCCAGCGCCTGGCGTTCGGTTTCGGATATGGCGGCCTCCTTGGGCATGTCCATATAGATCAGAAAGTCTGCCCGCTCCGTCAGCGGAAACATTTCCGATTTGACTTGCGCGAATTGGCTCGCGCTGAAGGCGACCGCCGCGTAGGTCACGATGATGATCGGAATACCGAAGGGAAGCAGCCTGCCCGTCATGGCACCGTATAGACGGATCAGTCCGGACTTGCCGGTTTTCTGCTGTGGCTTTTTTTTCAATATACGCACGCTGAGAAAGGGAAGGATATAGAGCGCGGTCAGCCACGATCCGAGCAACATCGAGGTGACAACAGCGCCGAGTGAGAAGGCGAACTCGCCTTCTGTGCCAGTCATGAGAAGCATCGGGATGAATGCAGACACCGTCGTGATGGAGGCTGCCGCCAGGGGAATGACATACTGACCTCCGGCGTCCATGGCCGCTTCCTGTGGCGTCTCACCGGCGTTGATCCTGCCCTCGATATCCTCGACAACCACAAGGCCATTGTCGACGAGCAACCCAAGCGAAATGATCACCGCGGCAATCGAGACCTGTTCGACATCCACACCGATGAGCCCCATGCTCGTGAGGGCAAAGCCGATTGTGAACGGAACAATGCTGGCAATGACGACCGCGGGCCTAAAGCCGAGAAACAGCAGCATCGCCAGAAAAACGACGGCGAATGTCTGCATCACGTTTGAGAGTGCACCTGAAACGGACGCCGTTACGTTTGTCTCCTGGAACGTTGAGGTATTGACCGAAATGCCGATCGGTTGCGTGTTTTCGAATTCGGTCAGTTTCGCCGCGAGCTGACCACCCAGGATCTGGATGTCGGTTTCGTCCGCCATTTCCAGACTCAGGAGCACAGCCGGTTCGCCGTTGAAAAAGACCGGCGCCTCCTTCGGATCCACGTAACCACGCCTGACGTCAACGAGATCGGAGAGCCTTACATATCCTGAAAGGTCGCTGACCTTGGTCAGGACACCCCGGATTTCCTCGACCGAGCTGAGGTCGCCATTTGCCTCCAGAACAATGCTGGTGCCGCCGGCATCGATCTGACCTGCCGGCAGGA
Organism: uncultured Roseibium sp.; assembly: GCF_947494555.1. Taxonomy (GTDB): domain Bacteria; phylum Pseudomonadota; class Alphaproteobacteria; order Rhizobiales; family Stappiaceae; genus Roseibium. The sequence goes on from NZ_CANLVF010000001.1 coordinate 70,538, forward strand.
TCACGTTCTGGGCTTGAAGGTCCTCCAGCAACTGATTGAGCTGAACACCGACGGAAGCGAGCTTCCGTGTGTCGAGATCGAGCCAGATGCGTTCTTCCTGATCGCCATAGAAAGTCACTTTGGTGATGCCCGACAGACGGTACAACTCCTTGCGGAGATCTTCCGCCACGTCTTCAAGATAGGCGAGATCGAAGCCGTCGCCCGTCAGCGCTACCGTTGCAATGGCGACATCGCCGTAGTCGGTATTGACGAAAGGGCCGCTCGTGCCATCCGGTAGCTCAACAACAACATCGTCCATCTTGTTGCGCAGGTCTTCCCACGCAGCTTCGATTCCGGCGCCCGACACGGTGTCGTAGAGGACTGTATAAATCAGGACCTGACCATTCGTGATAATGGTCTCAATATCTTCGACCTCCCCGATTTCCCTGATTTTACGCTCGATCGGGATCGCGATGAGATCTTCGACACGTTGCGGTGCCATCCCGTCGAACGTTGCCTGGATTGCGGCCGTCCGGATTGTAATCGCCGGATCCGCGCGCTTTGGAAGATTGAGGTAGGACGTCACGCCCATGATCACGATGAGGAACATGACCATGTATGTCAGGCGGGACTTTTCCAGTCCGAAACGCGTCAGGAAATCCATTTATTCGCCCGCCTCGAGCAGGTTGACCTGCATGCCCTCGCGCAGGAAGGAAACCCCGGCGATCGCGATCCGCTCCCCGGGCTGAAGCCCTTCAATGATCAAGAGCTTGTTTTCGCGAATGCCGGCCATGATCACTTCCCGTCTTTTGACGGTGCTTGTGTCGCTGTCGAAGACATAGACGGGAACCGGCACCACGCTTCCCGGACCTGCGTCTTCCGGGATCTGGCCTTCGTTGATCGCCGCAGTAATCGGGATAAGGAAACCCTGATCTGCAGGAAGGGCGAATTCGAAGGAAACCTCAACCGCCATCCCGGCCCGGATCAAAGGATGGGTCTCCCGCAACTCGACAATGACCGGAAAAGACGAAACCGTGTCTGCACGTTCGCCGATCTCGTTAACGACGGTATTCAGGGTGACTGAAGGGTCGTCTGCGAGCCGGACGGTTGCAGGCGTCCCAACGACGAGTTGCGCGACGACGTCGAAGTTCACGGAAAAAGAGACCTCGTAAGACGTTGCGTCATAAATCGACGTGATCACGTTGCCCGAAGCGACTGTCGCAAAGGAATCTGCATCGACACTGTTGATGATACCGGCGAACGGGGCGACGATTTTGGTGTCTTCAAGGTCTTCTTCAGCCGAGTTCAATGACTTTTGCGCTTGTACGAGTTGGGCCCGACGGGTTTGAACATCCGTGCTGGCATCGTCGACCGTCACCTTCGAGACCACACCTCTTTCGAAGAGCGTTTCCTGACGTCCCAAGTCATCCTGCGCCTGTTTCAAGAGCGCTTCGGCTTCGGCAACCGAGGCTTCGGCATTCTCGATCGAGACGATAAACTGGGTGTCGTCGAGAACCGCCAGAAGTTCGCCGGTCACGACCCGTTGACCAACGGCGAGATCAACGACACCCAGTTTCCCACCGACCTCAAAGGACAATGACGTTATTTCGGAAGGCTCAAGCACGCCGGGGTACTTGCGTTCCGTACTTTCCGAACTTTCTTCAATCTTAAGGGTGAGGAGCCCCCTTATGGGCGGTTCCTTCGGCGGGGCGTCTGCGTCTTGCGGGCTACATGCGATAAGTACGAAAAAACCAAACACCAACAGCAGTGACGCGCGCATGAACCGACCTCGCAGACTTGGCGAGATGCACCTTGCGGCAAAGCTCGCTCGACCGGCCACAAGTTGGCACCTGAGCTCTGCGAATTGAATGCATCATTGTCATACACCCGGTGTGCACCTGGGCGCATGTCCGGGCAGACGCAGCCGCCCGTCCGGCCGTCGCTGGTCACTGAAGCAGCAAGAAAGCCTAGTTGAACATGGCGTTCGGGATCAGCAGCGCAATTTCGGGGAACGCCACGATCAGGGCGAGCGTTGCAATCATCGCCAGCCAGAAGGGCATGATACCGGCGAAAATCGTCTCGATCGGAACGTCTGGAACCACGCTCTTGACGATGAAGACATTGACACCGACCGGGGGTGAAATGAGACCCATTTCCAGAACGATCACCATAACGACGCCGAGCCAAATCGGGTCAAACCCCAGCCCGATCACCAGGGGGAACACGATCGGGAGCGTGATGACGAGAAGGGAGAGCCCTTCGATGAACATGCCGAGGATGACATAGCCTAGGAGAATGAGGGCGAGCGTTCCGTAGGTGCCGAGCGCGAGACCCGTCATGCCGTCCGCGATGGTTGCCGGCAAGTGAGAGAGGGCGACAAACGGGGCAAAGACATTGGCGCCGATCAGGATGAAAAACGCCATTCCGGTTGTCTTCAGCGTGTCGGAGCTGATCTGGTAGAGCGACGGCAAAGTACACTTGCCGCGAATAACCAGCATCACGAGAGCGAAGAACGCGCCGACACCGGCGGCCTCGACCGGCGTGAAGAAGCCCGTGTAGATGCCGCCAATCGTGATCAGGATGATGACGCCTATCCCCGTCGAGCGCAGCAGACTGGCCAGTTTCTCCCGTGTACTGAATTCAGGCCCCCTGGGCGCTTCATCCGGGCGGAAGAAGGTGACGATGGCTATCGCGATCAGGAACATTGCCGTCAGCAGAATGCCCGGCAGCACACCGGCCATGAAGAGGCGGCCGATCGATTGCTCCGTCAGGATGGCATAGATCACGAACCCCGTGGATGGCGGAATCAGGATGCCGAGCGTACCGCCGGCAGCGATGGATCCTGTCGCCAGTCTTGCCCCGTAGTTGAAACGGCGCATTTCGGGATACGCGACCTTTCCCATTGTCACAGCCGAGGCAATCGACGATCCGGAAAGAGCGGCAAAGCCCGCGCAGCCCATGATCGTTGCAGCGGCGAGCCCTCCCTTCAGGTGACCGATCACCTTGTGTGCGGCCTCAAACAGGTCACGGCTGAGCCCTGCGGTGGACGCCAGGTTTCCCATCAGGATGAAGAGCGGAATGATCGTCAGCTCATAGACGGTTACGGTCGCAAACACCTGGCCGCTCAATGTGAAAGCAGCCGGTATAAATCCGGAGAGCAGCACTGTGCCGCCAAAGCCGACGACCAGCAGTGCGATCGCGACGGGCGTGCCGAGCGCAAGCAACAGAAACAGAACTGCGAAGCCAAGGGCACCGTAAACCTCAGGGCTCATTTGGTCAGTCTTTCCAGGATAAGGCCCAGGGAGGAAAGGGCGCAACCGGCGGCAACCGCATAGTAGGACGGGGCGAATGGCAGCTGCAGAAGCAAGGTCGTTTCGCCGAACTCCGAGGCTTCCAGCGCATTGGAAAAGGACCGCCAGGCGAGATAGGCAAGCATGACGATGCCGAGGATCGTCGTTGCCCAGTCGAGCGTTTTTTGAATTGGGACAGGAAGGCGCCTTGCGAGCGTGTCGATCGCAATCAGCCTGCCTGAGAGAACGCAGAGCGGAAAACTGATGGCAACGGCGAAGGACAGAAGGATCTGGGCATAGTCATTGGCGCCGAAAATGGGAGCATTGAAGAAAGAGCGCAACAAGGCGTCGGTCACCGACAGGCCCATCAGCACGAATATGATTGCGGCGCCACACAGAACGAGCGGCACCTCGAACCATTTGCGCCAACCCGCCTCCGGCAGGCCGGCTTCGTCCGGTGTCGGCGCGGCCACGTCCTACTGGCCGCCGAGGGCCTTGACGATCGCGTGCGCGTCGCTTCCCGACTGCTTGCCCTTTTCGTCGATGACTGCAGTGAGAGCAGGGCCCATCTTTTCACGAAACTCCGCATCGGCTTCCGGCGTGATTTCGATCAGTTCCAGTCCACTGTCGCTCGCCAGCTTCAGTCCGGCCTGTCCGGCATCGTAAAAGGCTTTCGCACCGCGCAGGCTGAGATCGCGGCCGGTGAGCTCACCCAGCTTCGCCTTGTTGTCGTCAGAAAGACCGTCCCAGCTCGACTTGTTCATCAGAAGATAGAAACTGTCGACCGCGGAAGGAATGTTCGTCGTGACGTATTTCCCGGTCTCATTGAGCTTGTAGGACCGGATGCCGGACGGGCCAATCATGACGGCATCGATGACGCCTGTGTTCATGGCGTTGTAAACGTCCGGTACAGGCATGGAGACCGGAATGCCGCCCCAGCCTTCAACGAGCGCGGCCATCACCGGATTGGGAGTGCGGATCTTCATGCCCTCCATATCCGCAAGCGTGCGGACCGGCTTCTCGCGGGTGATCAGGACGGATGGATTGTTGGCCCACAAACCGAGCAGTTTGGCCTTGGCGAATTCATCCTCGATCAGGCCGATATTGTCCCAGAGCGCGTTGGTTGCGTCCGTTCCGTTGGCAAAAAGACCCGGAATGTGGACGAGACCGGTTTTGGTGAACTGCTTGGGCGTATATTCAGGAATGCCGAAGACGATGTCGGCAACGCCGGTGACAACGCGTTTATACTGCTGCACGGGCCCCTTGCCCAATTCGCCCGAAGGATAGATCCGCATGGTGATCTCGCCATTGGTGGCGGCAGCCATGTCTTCGGCAAGCGGCGTCATGACACCGCGATCCATCGGGTGCATTGACGGCATGAAATGCGCGATCTTGAGTTCGTCCGCGCTTGCGGACTGGACTCCCATGAGAACCAGTGCAGACGCTGCAACGGCCGTCAGTTTCGCCCGCAGACCTCCAGCATTCACTTTCATTGTCTCTCCCTCCCGAAACTGGTTGTCCAGTTAATTAACTTGAGTAATTATCATTGTTAATTGCATAAGAGATTATGGTGGAAACCAAGTCAACCGGTTTGTCGGCGAGGAACAGCATGACGGAAGGATACAGGCTGCACAACCGTATCGGCTTCAAAGTGACCCGTCTCGCGCGGATCATGGAAGCCCGATTGGAAAAGCGGCTGTCCGAACACGGCATCACGCGATTGATGTGGTGCGTTCTGAGCGGCGTTGGCCTTGAGAACGTGAACACGCCGTCGACGCTTGCCGACTATATCGGCATCGCCCGCCCGGCCGTTTCGCGTCTTTTGAAGACGATGGAAGAGCGGGGCCTACTGGAGCGCGCCTGTACGGACGACGACAAACGCTACACCGAGCTGGCCCTGACCGAGCTCGGTCAGGAGAAACTGAACACCTGCCACGTACTTGTGCGAGAGTTGAACGATCATTTTGCCGGCAAAATAGACCTGAAGCTCTATGAAACTTTCATGGCAACGATCGATGAATTGACGCGGGACGAACAGGTTCAGCTGATGCGCCTTTGATGCGGGGAGAGGGACGAAATCCGTGAAGCTTTTTTCCGACAAGACGAGACCGGTCCACCTGGGTTCCTTTCCGCTGGAGCGCCTTGCCAGAAGCAACGGCATGCCGGACTTCGGCTCCGTACCGGCACTCACCCAAATGCCGTTTCAAGACGAAGACCCGGAAAACATCATCAATGCCATGAGCGAGGCCCAGGCGATGCTGGATGCGATCCGGGACGGCATCGTCAACAAGGCGCGCGCCGAAGTGCCGTCAGACCTTGAGGAGCGCGCCAACCACCTGAAGGGATTCGGCTATTTCTCCGATGCCTCGATGATCGGCACGTGCGGGTTCAGCGATGAGATGAGGCTGGAGAAGCCGTTCCGCAATCCGGATATCGACCAGCTGGCGGAAAAGCTGCGCACCACCCAGACCAAGACGCTGGCGTCAGGGATCGACATGATCATGGCCGACTTGCGCGATGCCATGAACGCACCGCCAAAGGGGGTTGCGTCTCACAAACATGCGCTGGTCTTCCTTGTCCAGACCCCGCGCGAACTTCATCCGGGCGAGCCGGGTGAAGCCTGGCTCAAAGGTGCCGGCGCGCACCGTTCTGCGCTCCGGGCAACGGAAGTTGCCGTCGTGCTGGCGCAGTATATCCGGTTGCTCGGCTATGAAGCGGCAGCGCACAGCCACACGACGTCCGATGCCGATCTCAACATGCTGGCCGTTGCTGCCGGTCTTGCGACAGTCGAGGACGGGGTTCTGACCAATCCCTATCTCGGCACCGGCTTTTCGCTCGCGGCGATCACGACCGAGTTCAACATCGCGCATGACAGGCCGCTTCTGCCGAGGGCAGAACAACCAAAATCCAAGACCCACGGACTTGCCTGGCAGGTCGGCTACCGTACCGGCAAGAGCGCCCGAACGCTTGACCCTTTCGCGAAGCGCCGGTTTGTTGATGGGCCGCATCCGTTTGAAAAGCTGAAGCGGGTCGACACGCCAACCACCTATTTTGACGAAGAGCGCATCGCGCGCGTGCCCAAACGCACCGACATGTTCGCCAGGTCCCAGTTCGGCGACATGGGCAAGAAGAACCAGCAGGCGGCCACCAACGGCCACTATGCCAGAAAGTCCGCCCCGTCCATGGCCCAAAGACGCGGGCTTGGGGCGTTCGTTCTGCTGCAGGACGGCGATCCGGAACCGACCGTTGCAGCGTCGACGTCCGATCCGAAGCAGAATGCCGAAAACCTCAAGGCCATGTCCTATTTCCTAGGCATCGATGCTGCCGGGATTTCCCGCTGTCCAGACTGGGCCTGGTATTCGCACGATGCCACCGGCGCGCCGCTTGACCCGCCTCATGACCAGGCGATCTCGATGGTGGTCGATCAGGGCTTTGAAACCATGGAAGGGGCCTCCGGTGACGATTGGATTGCCGTCTCCCAGTCGATGCGGGCCTACCTGCGCTTTGCGATCCTCGGCAGCATCGTTGCCAAGCAGATCCGCAATCTCGGCTACAAGGCCAAGGCGCATACGGTGCTGGACGGGGAAGTGCTGCAGCCGCCGCTGCTGCTCCTTTCCGGCCTTGGTGAGGTCAGCCGTATCGGCGAGGTCATCCTCAACCCGTTCCTGGGTCCGCGCCTGAAATCCGGCGCCGTCACGACGACCATGCCGGTTGCCCATGACAAGCCGATTTCCTTCGGCCTCCAGTCTTTTTGCGAAGCGTGCAACAAATGCGCGCGGGAATGCCCGGCCGGTGCGATCACTGCCGGGCCGAAATTGATGTTCAACGGCTACGAGATCTGGAAGTCGGACAGCCAGAAATGCACGACCTACCGTATCACCAATGAAAGCGGCGCCATGTGCGGGCGCTGCATGAAAACCTGCCCGTGGAACCTGGAGGGCATCTTCGCCGAAGCGCCGTTCCGGTGGGCGGCGATGAATATTCCGCAAGCCGCGCCGATGCTCGCCAAGCTGGACGACATGGTCGGCAATGGCGAGCGCAACCCGGTCAAGAAGTGGTGGTGGGATATTGAGCTCGCCGAGGACGGCGCCTACCGCGCTGCCCGCAATCCGGTGAATGAACGCGGCCTGCAGAAGGATCTCGATCTCAAATACGAAGACCAGACGCTCGCCGTTTATCCTGCCAACCTCGCACCACATCCCTGGCCGTTTCCGTTTCCCATGGATCGGGAAAAGGGGATTGAGGCCTATCAAGCGCTGATCACGGCGGATCAGTACAAGGCGAGGTTGGAACAGGGTGAAACGGACGGTCTTGCGCATGAATACCGGATCGACGGCGATGCGCCCGTTATCCGCGTGGAGATCGTCAAGGCCGACAAGATGACGGACGGCGTTACCAAATACGAGTTCGGCGCGCTGAACGGCGAGCCGTTGCCCGAGTGGAAGGCGGGAGCCCATCTCGACATTGTCGTCGCACCGGAATTCCTGCGCCAGTATTCGCTATCCGGTGATCCCGCCGACCGCAGCAAGTACCAGATCGCGGTCCTGAAGGAAGACGAGGGCCGGGGTGGGTCGAAACTGCTCCACCGGATCTTCACCGAGGGCCGCAAGATCTTCATCTCCAAGCCGATCAACCACTTTCCGCTGGAAGAAAACGCAACCAGGACCTTCCTGATGGGCGGCGGCATCGGGGTCACCCCGATGATCGCAATGGCGCATGAGCTTCACGAAAGAGGCGCCGATTTCGAGCTGCATTATTCCTGCAGCAAAAAGGCAGATGCAGGCTTCCTGGAGGACTTCGACGCCTTTCCCTGGAAGGACAAGGTCCGCTTCTATTTCAGCGACCAGGGCACGCGGGCGGATCTCGATCAGGTTCTGAGCGCCTATCAGCAAGGCAGCCACGTCTATGCCTGCGGCCCGGACCGTTACATGACCTCCGTGATGGAGGCGGCCGAGCGCGCTGGATTTACCGACGACGAGCGGCACGTTGAATATTTCAACGTGCCGGAGGTGCCCGACTACGTGAACCACCCCTTCACCCTGAAACTCGCCCGCTCCGGCCGAGAGCTGGAGATCCCGGCGGAGAAGTCCGCGACCGACGTCCTTGCCGAGAACGGCATCCCCATCGACATCAAATGCTCCGACGGCATCTGCGGCGTCTGCAAATGCGGACTGGTCTCAGGCGAGGTCGAGCACCGGGATTTTGTCTTGTCGAAGAAACAACGGGAGGAGGCAGTGATCCTGTGCCAGTCGCGCGCGGCCGAGGCCGGAGGTGTTGTAGAGGTGGATTTGTAGAGAGACAGCGGGGAGGCTGCCATGCTCGCCCCAATGCCGACTTTCAAACGCTACAGGATTTTTCTTGAAGGCGAACATTGGATTTGCCTGGAGTGGATCGGTGGAGTGCGGCCATTCGGTTGGAAAAGTTGTTCCGAGCCGATGGGGATGATCCTATTACCTTGTTGATTTGGAAGATGTGGGCGACGATATGTCCGTTGCGCGAAGCGCAAGATGGCTCAATCGCGACACCGAGTTCTTTGGTCCTGACGGTCCTAAGACGCAAGACATAATGTTCTCGCCGCCCATTCATCCCTAGGTCAGCTTTGGCATGGGATTACAAACCGTTTCTTTAACGCTTCGGTTGTTTTGATTTTGATTTCACCACCTCCGGCCTTAATCTTTCCCAACCCTGGCAGTGTAATCTCGCCCGCTGAGATCGAAAAGCGGATGTCGTAGGAACGTTCGGCATAGACAGTGCCGCGCATTTCCTCGCGCTGGCAAATGTTGCGAAAGCAGTTGCCGAAGCGTGAGAACTTCGCGCCGGTTATGTTCTGCGAAACCTCGACCGAAATGTTGAGCGTGCCAACGCCGGAAACTTCCACTTTAAGATCCCGCGCCTCGACTTTGTCGCCATTCTCGGACGAAATCACCACGTAGGGAGCGGTACCGAATGTGCAGCAGGTGCTTTTGGTGTCCAGTTCGATTGGATCGAACGCCACATCGGGGATTTCAGCTTCGCGGTCCTTGCGCAGGATTACCTCTTTCACCGGTGTGGCCCGGATCGAGGGCGGACGCTTTTCTACACACGTGTTCCGGTAGGCTTGGGTGTCTACCGTGATTTTCAGTTTGCCGATACCGGAGAGCTTCGCAAGGATTCTTGCGACGAGGTCCTTACCATTCACCATCACGCCCTGGGCTTCGACATCACTGCCGTCCGAATTGATGAGTTCATCAAGCCCCATATCGATACCGGGCAGGTATTCTTCGGACGGGTCTGTATCCTGAACCGAGACGTCGATTATCCCACCGTCTTCTGTAATTTGCGCCGTCATATCGGTCACGGTGACTGCGACCGCGCCGGAATCGCCACACAACGTCACCCCTTGGGGAGAGACGAAGAAACCGTCGGTCTTGATACCGTTTGTGTTCATGAAGCCGATAAATTCAACCCTGGCCTTTATGAGGCCGCTTGTGCGGCCGCTGGCCAGGATTTCGCGTCCGTCGTCGTTTTCCGTTATGCGCAAGGTGGAACGGAGCGTTGCCGAATTGCCGCCCGTCTTCAGGAGGTCACCAGCCTTCTTCAATACGTCATCTATGTGCATGAAAAAAGAAACACCGTTGACGATGCCGCGCACCATGCCAACAGCTGGCGTGGCGAGCGAGGGAGCGGGAACGCCGTCATAAGGCACCCGGGAAACTTGGAATTTGGTGTCGATCCTGGCAACCGCCACATCGTAGGTCTTTGACGGATAGCCGCTGGTGAGGACCTTGCCGACCTGCCGCGGCGGCCGGCCAGCGCGGTTGGCGTCGAATGGGCCTGCCTGAAACACCGGATCGTCAACAGCCGAGTTCGGGAAGATGTGGCCGCAGGTAACGATCGTATCGCCCGTCCCCGGGCTGTCGAGCAGTGCACCCAGCGTTCCGGCATCGTCGCGCGCATCGCAAATGGATGATCCGGGCCGCATGGGGTTGTCGTCGCTGGTATGCGCTTCCTGTTCCTGAGCCACGGCATCGACAAGCACGACCTCGATCGTGTCGTAGGGCGTGGAAACCGTAGTTGGAAGTTTGCCGCTGTGGCGTTGTTTCTCAACTTCCTTGCGATCATCAACGAAGATCACGTATTGCGGCCCGGCAGGGTTCATTCGGGCTTGGTCGGGAGCCTTGCGAACGCCGCCGCCGACCACGCCATTCACTTTGGCATACTTTTCGGCAACGTCGTCGAACGCTGCGCCTGCTGCTTGAAATCTATGTCTCTGAAACACGATGTTCCTCCAAAATGCTGGATTTGAACGTCCCACAACCGCCTAAACGGGACGGGAGGCGTGTTTGGATGCAGAGACAAAAAAAATTTTTAGGCGGAAGGCGGCTCAGCCCCCACGGTGTCAACCACCGCCGATTGCTAACGCAACACAGCCCGTGCGGCTGATGGCAGGAGGGTGGTCGCTGTCAGGGGCCGCAAAATGATGGTCTCCGGCACCGAGCTCGAAATCACCGAACGCCAGATCACCGCTGATGATATACAATTCCTCGCCCTGATCGTGATGATGACCGGCATATGTCGCGCCTGGCTCGATCCGCAACAGCATAGTTTGCCGTTTCGTATTGTCGTCGCGCGCAAGGATCTTCATCTCGATGCCTTTGGAAAAGTAATGCCAGTCGCCTTCAGCGGCGCGGATCGTACGAGTTCCCTTGGGGCTGACCGCGGCGTCGATCCGAGCAGAAACCCGCTCGAACAAATGTGCTGGCGGATCGACCGGGTCAACACCCCGCTCCAGGCCTGCAAGACGCGCCTCCCAGGCTTCGATCTGTTCACGAAGGCCCGCGTCATGGCTCGAACGTGCTTCTGCATCCTTGCGGGCTCCGGCGTCAAGGACACCAAGGGCGTATTCCGCCGCCAGATTGTCACGCTTATCGGTGTTCATCGATCCAGACACTCCTTTAACCGCGACAAGCCACGACGCACCCAACTTTTGACTGTCCCGAGCGGCTTGCCCAACGTTTTAGTCAGTTCGCGGTGGCTCATGCCATAAACAAAGGCCAGTACGATTGCGCTGCGATAATTCACGTCAAGTTTGCCGAGACAGCGCCACAGGTCGGAGCTGCCCGCACCATCACGATCACCGACATGTCCGGTGATTTCAATATCGGTCTCGTCTAGCGAGATCGTTCTGATCCCTTGCGCGCGAAGATGATCCAGCGCGCAACGGCGCGTCACAGTCACCGCCCAAGCCAATGCCTGGCCCTTCGCCGGGTCGAAAAGATGCGCCTTGGTCCATATTTTTACTACAGCGTCCTGGAAGACGTCGTCCGCCTTGTCACGATGGCGCATCATTTTGATGCAGATACCGTAAAGCACCGGACCGATTGTCCGATACAAATCCGCGAACGCCCGGCGGTCACCTGTTGCAATAGCGCTGAGCAGGGCCTCGGCTGAACCTGCTGTCTCTTTTTCCATGATCCGCTCCGGCGGATAGCATACATCGGATTGGTAATAGTCTTCAATCTCACCAGCGGTGGCATCGGGGTCACCCCGATGATCGCAATGGCGCATGAGCTTCACAAAAATGGCGCGGATTTCGAGCTGCATTATTCCTGCAGCAAAAAGGCAGATGCAGGCTTCCTGGAGGACTTCGACGCCTTTCCCTGGATGGACAAGGTCAGCTTCTATTTCAGCGACCAGAACACGCGGGCGGATCTCGATCAGGTTCTGAGCGCCTATCAGCAAGGCAGCCACGTCTATGCCTGCGGCCCGGACCGTTACATGACCTCCGTGATGGAGGCGGCCGAGCGCGCCGGATTTACCGACGACGAGCGGCACGTTGAATATTTCAACGTGCCGGAGGTGCCCGACTACGTGAACCACCCCTTCACCCTGAAACTCGCCCGCACCGGGCGAGAGCTGGAGGTCCCGGCGGAGAAGTCCGCGACCGACGTTCTTGCCGAGAACGGCATCCCCATCGACATCAAATGCTCCGACGGCATCTGCGGCGTCTGCAAATGCGGACTGGTCTCAGGCGAGGTCGAGCACCGGGATTTTGTTTTGTCGAAGAAACAGCGGGAGGAGGCAGTGATCCTGTGCCAGTCGCGCGCGGCCGAGGCCGGAGGTGTTGTAGAGGTGGATTTGTAGAGAAAGCGGGTTAACAAGAGGGTTTTTGCGCACCTGAGACTGCCGATGACCAGGCAAAAGTCGGCCTTGGCGCGTTTGGTAGTTTGCCAATGATATCAATTCGTAAGCAATCCGGCTTCAAGAAAACCAGCTTTCCAGCGGGCTCTATCCTGCTCATTTTGAAAGAAGCGATCCACCACAGACAGGAAGCTTTGAAAATCAAACGTTTCAGGACGCAAGCGGTCGAACTCTATGGCATGCTGGTTTGCCTTCACCTCGTCGCCAGACAGCGCGTAGCACGCGGCCATATACGCCAAGACATGAAGACTCGGCTTGTCCCACTGCTCGTAGGCCGCAATGGCATCTTCATATCGGCCAAGCAGAAAACTCGCCTCAATTACACCTTCCAGATAAAATGAGGGACATAGCGGATCCAGCCGCATGGCCGTTCTGTGAAAATCGAGCGCTGTCTCGTGCTCACCTGCAGCGCATTGAATCAACCCGCGCGTATGAATTGCTTCAGCAGAATTGGGATTTATTTCGAGGGCTGACTGGCTGAATTGCAAGGCACGCCGGCAATCTCCCGACAGGGCAAGACCCAGAGCCGCTTTCGCCACAACGCGCTCGTCGTCTTTGCTGAGAGAAATGGCATGCAGTGCGTGCTTCACTGTGTTGCTGATGATTTCCTCATCGTGGCGTGCGTCTTCAAACCCTGCATATCCGAGCAAGACAGAAAGATGTGCATGGGCCAGTGCGAAATCGCCATGTTTCTCAATCAGTTTCTCAAGGTCGATGGCAACGTTTGCCGCTGTTTTCCCCCGACGTAAGGGCCATACCAACTGCAAATATTCCTGGAACAAATTCAATTTAGTGGAAGTTGTGTCGGTGCTCCTTGAAGCAATTTCCCCATGAATACGTGTTGGCAGCGCGGCCGCAATCGATCGTGCGACGCCGTCCTGTATTTCAAATGACGTCAGAGCTGACCCTTCGAAACGGTCCGTCCATAGGTATTCGCCACTCTCCAGATCTATGACACGATAGTTGACCCTAATGGTTTCAGTTGATTTCTGGACAGATCCTTCGACAGCATATTTGAGACCGAGCCGCTCACTGATCTCTTCAAGCCGCGCGTCATTTCCGCCGATAGCGAGGGCGGACGTTTTGGCGATAACCGTTATGTCGCTGCACCTTGAGAGAGCTGTCGTGATTTCCTCCGTCAGCGTCTCAGCGAAAAAATCTGAGGCTGGTTCAGTGGTGAAATCCCGAAAAGGGATCACGACAAGCCGGGGTGCGTCTTCTGCAGGTTTCGCCCACACGCCCGTTGTCAGATCGACATTCTTCTGAAACTCGGGCTCGATACCGCCTTTGCCGAGATCGGCCACAAACCGTAATCCCTTCCGGTGGATCGTTTTGATAAAGAGCTGCTTCTTTCCATCATCGCCGAGCGCTGATCTCGCCTGGCTAATTCTGCTAGCAACAGCTGCTTCGGAGATAAAACGACCGTTCCAGACCGTCTGGATGATTTCGTCTCTTGTGACCACCCTGTGTGCATTTTCGACAAGAAGCAGCAGCAGCGTCAGCACCTGCGGTTCCACGGCCACTCGAATGCCATTCTTGCGCAGCTCGAATTGCTCCCGGTCGAGTTCGTATGCGCCGAAGTTATAGGTCATCTCAAGTCAAAAACACCTGTAACAGCATCTCACCCAATGCCTCAGCCGGATTGACATTTTTCGTCACGCTCCAAGGTTTCAATCAAGCCCTTCACCATTGCCAACTTTGATTCTTCAAATCTATCGGGACACCCAATGGACATCAAATTGCCAGTTCTCTCGCTGCGCCATTGGGGTGACTCGTCTCAAAAGTCGCTGTCCACCGCGAGGGTCAGGAGCCAGGCGCGCCTTTGTTTAGAGAGACATCGGGGACGAATGTTCCGAGCATGAATTCGGACAACTTCTTGAAATCCCGCTGATCCGCAAAAGGGTAGGCTCGGTTCAGAAATGCCGCGTTCAGCTCGGGTCGGGCTGCCAGTGCTTCTTCGAGTGCAAGTGCGGCTGCCTTTTCCTGACCGAGGGCCGTCAGTGCTGCCGCTTCCGCTGCCTTGGCCCAGTGTGGCGCATTTGGCATTCTCAAGGACTTTTGAGCCCACGAAAGCGCAATGTCGGCCTGATCAATGATCAGATTGGAAAAACACAGCATGACACAGACCGACCATCCCTGCGGGTCGCGCGGACTGAGTTCAAGCACCGTTTCGAAATGCTCGATTGCAGCCGGTGCCCGCCCGCTTAAAGAAAGGGAGTACCCCTTTCCAAAATGGCCATAGGCGTGGTTGCGGTTGCGGGTAATCGCTTCATCATAGGCGGAGATGGCTTCGTCATACTCCTGGCGCGCCAGATGGGACCGTCCGAGTGCGACATATGAAAAGGCATCTCGTTGATCCAGCTGGACAGCCTGGCGGGCGGCAGCCAGCGCCTGGTCAAGAGCATCGATCTCCATCACGCCTTCCTTGTAGGCATGGCACAAGGCATAAGCCAATCCGGCGTGCGCAAGCGCATAGTCCGGATCGCGGCTGCATGCGGTTTTGAGAACCGAAACAGCTTCTTCATGCAGGCCGCTCTTTTGTTGCCACAAGAGCCAAAGGCCCTTTTGCGTGCATTCCCAGGTCGTCAGATCCGTTTCAGGCTTTTGCCGAATTCGGTCTCTCTCCGCCGACAGCAGTTCTGGCTCAATCGCCGCGACAATCCGATCCGTAATGTGATCAAGGTTTTGAAGGGATGCCTGTTCAAGTTCCCACCGCTCGCTCCAGATCTGGGTTTGTGACCCGGTGGAGACGATTGATACCTGCAGGCGCCAGGCCGCCTCCTGGCGCCGGACATTGCCTTCAACAATATAATCCGCCGCCAAATCCTCGATTGCCGAATCCAGGTCTTTCTGGCTGAGGCCCGCGAGCCCAAAGGAACTCAGACGCGAAATGACACGAAGTTCCCGAAAACGGGACAGTCCGGTGATGATGTCGTCGCAGATACCATCAATGAGCCAGTTAAAGTTCGGATCACTCGGCATCCCTGAAAACGGGAGGACAACAACAACAGGGTCCTGATCCCTTGCTTCGCCGTTCGCCGCGTCCTGCGGTCCGGCGGACCGTGTCCCCCCTGAGCCCAGGCGTGTCGTCGGTTCAAATTGAAACCGGAACCCCTGCTTGTAGAGCGTTCGCAGAAAGCGTGGCTTTTTAGACCCTTCACCAAGCGCCTTTCGGACTTCGCTGATCCTGCTGGAGACGGCTGCCTCGGAGATGAACCGTCCATTCCAGATCTTTTCGATGATTTCGTCTTTGGAGACGACGCGATCGTGATTTTCGACCAGCAGAAGCAGCAGTGAAAAGACCTGAGGCTCCAGACTCACCAGTTCGGAGGCGCGGCGAAATTCGCGCTTTGCAGCATCAAGTTCAAATTCCTCAAATCTGTAAATCATCTTTTTGAGATCTGAGTCCCGGTTCAATATTTCATCAAAATACATGAGTTTCGCGCGCATCGAAATGTTTCAAGCGCGCGATGCACATACATGGCTTTTTCCCAGGTGCAAGAAGACCACTCAGAAGATGCGGTGCAGCAGATCAAACCGACCGCACGTCTCGAAAATAAAAAGTCGAAACCAGAAAATCCAAAGGAAACCCAAAGGAATCCTGAAAGTCTTCTTTCTGCAGACGTACTAAGTCTCAATCCGCAGTTCTCCGGAACCAAAAACCCAAGAACCTGATCCAGCGGCTCGCAGCCAACCGGCCTGCGGCACGGGCGGGTTTTGTGCGGTCTGAATGTGTGTAAACGAAAGGTCTTCGACATGATCCCGAAATACAGAAACAAGCTGCCTCAACTCGCGAACCGGGATTTCCTGACTGATGGAGGTCTTGAAACCTGGATGGTTTTTCAGGAAGGCCTGGATCTTCCCGCGTTTGCGGCCTTTACCCTTTTAAACAGCGAAAAGGGCCGTGCCGCCCTTGACCGCTACATGATGAATTTCGGGCGCATTGCAGTGCGACATAAGCTGGGGTTTATCATGGATACGCCGACGTGGCGGGCCAGCAGCCGATGGGCCAATGACCTGGGTGTTTCGATCCGGGATCTGAAGGAGATCCACAAGCAGGCGATGATGTATCTTCTGTCGCTGCGCGAAGGGCTTGAAACAGATACGTCGCCTTTTGTCCTCAACGGCGTTCTTGGACCGCAGGACGATGGCTACAATCCCAGGCGCTTGATGACGGTGAGCGAAGCCCGGGACTATCACGCCCGGCAGATCGACTGGTTCTTCGAATATGCGGCCGACATGGTGTCCGCGATCACGATGACCTATGTCGAAGAAGCGCTCGGAATTGCGCTGGCTGCTAAACGGCGCGGCATGCCGTCTGCGATATCCTTCACGTTGGAAACCGATGGTCGTTTGCCGAGCGGCCAGGGTCTCGGCGATGCAATCTGTCAGGTTGATCTGGAGACCGGCGAGGCTCCTGCCTACTACATGATCAATTGCGCTCATCCGGATCATTTCGTCGATGTTCTGAAAGGCGGTGGCGACTGGGTGCAGCGCATCGGCGGCGTCAGGGCAAATGCGTCCAGGCTGTCCCACGAAGAGTTGGACAACGCCGAAGAACTCGATGCCGGCAACCCGGAAGAGTTGGCATCCCAGTATCTGGAACTCAGGCAGCTCCTGCCGAAGGCGACCGTCCTTGGCGGCTGCTGCGGAACGGATCATCGCCATGTAGGGGCAATCGCCGAAACCTGCGCCTGTTGCCACGCGCATTGACCACCTCACGGCAGGTGAAGGGTACGGCGCGCTCCCACCGCTTGGAACGGAAACGCAATTCCTCTCTGCATCAGGGCGGACGCCCCGGGATAAACATCTCACGAGCGATCAATCGTGTAGCGGACATCATCGATGTGCTGACCTTGATCGCGATTGGAAAGAGGCAAGAACATGAACAATGTACTGAAATTTGCCATCCCCACCGCCATCCCCGCTCCCGCACCGGGGCGTGGGTCCTTGTCTGTGGCCGAAAAGACCGGCCACCCGGTGGCCAAGGATCGCGGCAAGGTCATCGATATCCGGCTGCTGGGCAAACTGGACATTCTGTTTCAAGGCCAAAGGCTGGTGCTGCCGACCAGGCATACGGCTCTCCTGATTGCTGTTCTTGCCCTTGAAGGACGCCTGCAGCGCGAAACGCTTGCAGCGCGCTTTTGGGGAGAGCGCGGGGAAGCTCAGGCACGTGCTTCCCTGCGGCAGACGATCTATCACGCAAACAAGGCCCTCGAACATGCCGGAGCGGAGATGCTCGACGTGGACCGCCGGTCCGTTGGCCTGAAGTATGGGGCCTTTCGGACCGATGTCGAAACGCTTCTTGATGAGTTGGAGGCCGATCCGGTCGCTGCCGCCGCCCTTTCTGCCGGAGAACTCTTCGGCAATACCGGCCGGGTCGACCCCGCCTTTCAGGAGTGGCTGGATATAGAACGCAGGTCTTTTTCGGAAAGGATCACAAGACGCCTGGAAAGCGCCTCGGCGGCTTGTCTCGCCAATGAGAATTGGACGGGGCTGGAGACGCTCGCGTCATGGCGCATGGACCAGGATCCCTATAACGAAAGTGCCTTGCGGCATTCCATGGTAGCGCTTTCGAAAACAGGTCAGCGGGGAGCAGCACTCGTCTTGTTCGAAGGTTTCAGGAAAAGACTGCACTCGTCGCTGCAGGTCGCGCCTGAGGCGGCAACCTTCGAGCTGCGCGGGCGCATCGCTGCGCAGCGGGTTGGATCCAGTGACGCGGGTGCTCATGATACGGACAGACCAGCCCTGCCAGGACGTAACAGCATGGAGGGCGTTACGCTTATGGGGACAACGCAAACCTTCGTCATCCGCAATCTGGCGGACCAGACAAAATCGCAGCTGGACCTTAACAATCTGGTCGAAGAAATTGTCCGTTGCGGGTCGGAGCAACTCCGCGAACAGGCCAGTCAATCGATTGCCAACCTGCTGCTGGCGCAAGGCCAAAGCTGACTTGCGACCCCTCGGTCTTGAGCCAATCGAGCATACGCCCGCACCGGAAGACTTGCCTGTCACCGGCACCGCTGGTGACGGCCACTCTCACCTCTTGATCGTGCCGAGGTGATTGAAATAGATGTCGATGCCACTGAGCCTTGAACTGCGAAACGCCACATAGCCATCGGGGCGTATCAAATAGATGCAGGGGCTGCCTGCGGCATAGGTACGATGCATTTTCTTGTCTTGATCAATGATCACGGGAAGGCCTTGGAACACATCGTCAGCTGCACCGATACTTACGACATAGGGCTTCAGCCAGGAGCTGAACTCCAATGAGGCATCTGCCGCCGATTGGATTTCGTTGACGGGAGGGTCGCCCGCAAGGCCACAGAAGAACAGCAATCTGTATTGGTCGTCTGCCGGCAATTTGAAAAAGCTGGTGGACCGGCCACCGACGATCAGGTCCGTGGCATCTGGCGCGCGCGTTCCGGCTGCCGGGCCGCCATCAAAGGCATCATCGAGGGAGAGGCAGAGAGGGTTTGCGCTGTAATCAAGGTCTATTTCCTGAAGGTGGCGTGCAGCGTCCAAGCGCGCAGCTTCTGGCGTGTAAAGATGTGAAATGAATGTTTCCCGGTCGTGTCGTGGCAGGCTGGTATAACTCTCCATCGTGTCAGTGATTTTCCGGGTCGTATCGACGACTTCTCTGGCCACGATCCGCCGCTCTGCTTCGTAACTCTTCAAAATGTCCATTGAGGCTTCGCCTTTGAAGACAAGGGCCAGCTTCCACGCGAGGTTATGTGCGTCCTGGATCCCTGTGTTCATGCCCTGTCCCGCCAGCAGGCTGTGAACATGGGCGGCATCGCCCGCAAGGAAAACCCTCTCCTTCCGGTAGTGCGGTGCAAGCCGGTAGTTTATCCGGAAATAGCCAAGCCAGTGCGGATCATGCAAGCGCAGCGTGGGCCTGCCCCTTTCCGAAACGATGGCCTGAAGCGCCTCCAGCGGGGGTGTTCCTTCCGTGCTGGCGCCGGTCTCCAGGCTGGCAACCAGGAAGTGCCGGTTGTCCGGTAGCCTGGTAAAGGCGAACAACACGCCCTTGTCGTGGAAAAAGGCGTGCCCCTTGTTGGGTTCGAGGTCGTCATCCCCGTCAATCAGAACATCGCCGAGTATGTAAGGAATGGCGTCCGCGTCACCCGGAAAGGTCTCGCCGATGAGATTGCGCACGGCGCTGTGCGCGCCATCGCAACCAATCACCCACTGAAAGCGCGCCGTTTCTTCGCCTTCATCGCCATGGCGCGCATCATCGCGGCGAAGCGTTACCGTCACGCCGTCTTCGTCCTGGGTGAGTGCGGTGAGGGAAACACTGCGCTCGACCTTGACACCCAAAGCCCCCAAATGCGCTTCCAGAGTGGCCTCTGTATGCGCCTGCGATTGCGACATGCCGAAGGGAAACGGCGAGTCGATCGGGGCATGCGGGCTCTCACCGACCCGCGCTCCGTCGCGATAAAATGTGAAGGCGATTTCTGGAACGGAGCCACGCGTCACCTCGTCGTCGAGTCCGAGGCCCTGGAAGATCTCAAGCGTGCGCGAATGCAGAAGGTTCGCTCTCACATGCGGATCGATGCCGGGGGACTTGTCGATGCATCTTGTGGGTACACCGCGCCGCGCAAGCGCGGCAGCCATCATCAGACCGGTGGTTCTGCCGCCGACAACCAGCACAGCATCCATGATGTTTTCTCCCGGCTCTGTTCGCAATCAACGTCCGTCCGCGCACCGAGGGTGGCAAGAACAGACGTACCAAGCCTGACAGGGACGGGCAATGGACAAGCACAAGAGCTTGCCAGGACACCGCGTCGAAATCCGCGTTGCACGTGCAAACAGGCACGCCGATGGCGCCTATTAGGCTTCTAAGATGAGCGCTTTGCAGACCGGTCACGAAAAAAGCGGCCAAATTGGCCGCTCCGCAACTTCCAACAAGACCTGGTTTTAGTCAGCCGCGTCCTTTTGTTTCCTGCGCCAGCCCAAAAATCCCATAAGACCAATTCCCCCAGCCAGGAAAGGCAGTGCGGTTGGAAGGGGGACAGGTTGAACCGCTGACGCGACGGTTACTTCAAACGATCCAGTATTGTTCGGATAGAAGGTATCATTGACGGCAGCATAAATTGTTGCAGTCGAGTTCAGCGTAATTTGGTGGCTGCTCCCGATCAGAAACCAGTCGGCCGCTGACGTGGGTGTTGCCGTAAGGCTTCCTATGAGGGCGCCGAGGTTCACACCCGGGCCTGCGGGACCGTTGGCTCCCCCTGAAAAAGCGTCGAAATCTGCTCCGCCAGGATTGAAATATCCGTAACCTGAAAACGTAACGCCGGAGATCGGGATGCCATCCGGGTCCAAGTCAAAATTTGAGCCGACACCTACTGGACCAGCCAACGACACAATGCCAGTCGCCGTTATTTCGTATGTTCCTGCACCAAACGTACCCAAGCTAACGGGCACGGCTGTTGTCGGCGTAATTGTCACGGCGCTTGCCGGCGACAAAAAACCAAAAACCAGAAAGTATCCTGCAGCTAAAACAACTGAACTGCTTTTGAAAAAGACGCGAAATGACGACATGAAAACATCCCCTAAGCACAAAATGGCCACCCGCACACTAAAAATGCTAACCTTTCACCTCGTTTGTTGTCAAATTATTCCTTGAAAGCAATTTCAATTGTAGATGTTCGAATACAGCAAGAAGCAAATATTACAACTCTATCTTTAAAAGGGCCGCTGGTACTATGGAACTGACGCTCAAGAGATCCTGTCAGTATCTAACTCGGATTCAAGGCACGCCATCGCTGCATTCTGCTGGAACAACCGCTCGCTGAGCCCAATGCTCTTTCTTTGAATGATCGATATGCATGTCCCGCCGGGTCAATATGGTTTCCAGGTCGCGATAGTGAACATGACAACGACAGCAACACGGAACCGGCCCCGCCGGAGAGACGCACTCTCGCCGGCGGTGGCATCGGATCAACCGGTAAATGCTGGCTGAATTCATGGTCTGGAGAATGAGCTTTGCTCACAAAGGCGCATTTCAGCTTCGACCATCTTCTTGATCTTGTCTTGCAGACCCGCAGCGCCTTTGAACGGGTTCATGTTCACTTTTCCGACCGAAACGTTGAAGACCTGCTCCTTCAGGAGCCGGTTGAAACTGGCCTGATAGGAACAGTCCGGTGCCTCGAGGCCGGCGGGCGCCACCGTTACGGTCGTAACGTCCTGCCTCTTTTCGCGTGCGGCTTTGTTGACAGCCAGCGCTGCGGCGGAATTCATTCCATGAATGTCCTTCAACGGCGTATAAAAAATTCCTTCGAAAGTTGAATTTATCGAGAGTGCTCCCCCGCATTTCATCTCGATATCAGAGTATTGCATCTGGATACCGGATTTACTGATCTGCTTGAGCATCTGACCGCCAGCCGACTGAAGGACAACCAACACCACACCCGGATAGTCCTGGTTATGATAAAGTTGAACCCACTCGATCCGGGAGTAATGCTTTTTGGCAAATACTTTCCAAGACATGAAAATTGTCTCCATCCTGATAGCTTCTATTTGTTGACGCGCACAGGATGCAGCGGCGCCGTTTTTTGCCCGTCACAAATGACCGCTCAGGCGACCCTGGAACGTTAAAAATGCGCTAAATCAGGATTATCGGCATGTGCAGTTTGGTCCGGCGTGCTGTTGATGCTCCGGCATTTCGAACGCGGTCTGCACCATCGCGACGCTCTGGACTCAGCTGCCCATCGCCAGCTTTGTCAGCAAAGCCTTTTGGTTGGGGAGCGCTATGGTTCAATACTGGTCCGGAAAGACCGACATCAGCATCTGAGCGCCATATTCGCTGCCGCAGGCACCTGATGTGATCATTTCGCCGAAAATCCTGCGCCGTTCGGCGGTGTCGATCTGGGCGGTTTCACATGCCTTTTGCTGGTCCTTTTCGAAGAATCGGATGAGAAACGAGAGCGGTGGGTGGGGCAAGACAGTCATCTTCGGCTCCATATTTTTGTCAGCAACAAAATACGCCGGAAGAAAGTTCCGCTGGTATCCGCTACGGCACCGTGCTGTTATGCAAAAATGCAGAGCCGGTTCAGAGATTGGGGAGACGTGCGCGTCTTTCTCGCTGTCATGCGTGAAGGATCCACTCTTGCGGCTTCACGGCATCTGGGGCTCAACCAGACCACCGTTGCGCGGCGCATCGACGTTCTTGAACACACCCTTGATGTGACACTCTTTGACAGAACCACGCGCGGTGCCGAGCCGACGGAGTGTGCGGCCGCCTTGTTGCCCTATGCCGAAAGCCTCGAACAGGCAGCCCTGGCGTTTGAGGCGGAAGCCCTGAAAGGCGGGGAAAGCCCACCGATCCGCATTACCGCCTTTGAAGATGAGACTTTCGGAAACATAGGCGCTGTGGTCGCCGGGTTTGTTGAAGAAAACCCCGGTATCAGTTTTGAGTTCGTGTTCTCCGAACGGCATCTGGACATGATGAAGGGGGAGGCCGATGTTGCCCTGCGTATGGCCCCGGCGATTTCCGATGACAGGCTGGTCGCCCGGAAAGTCGGTCAAACCCAGTGGACCTATTATGCGTCCAGCACCTATGCCGCCAAACATGCTCTGCCGGCGGAATACTGCGATGACATGGAAGACCACACGGTCCATCTTCTGAACCACGTCAAAAGCAAACGGCGCAATCTCGTCCGGTGCGCGACATCAAACGACGTCATGATGGCGCTTCAGACCGGACAGGGTATCGGCCCGTTGCCGGTGACCGTTGGTGATGCCAATGCGACCCTGGTCCGCTGTTTTGACCCACCCGATCACGCCAACTTGCCGATCTGGCTGATCACGTCTCCGGCTGCGCTCAAGCGACCGGAGGTCCGCCGCTTCACTGCCTTTGCCGCTCCCCGGCTGGTCCGTAACCTGAAGACTTCGGCGCGGGACCAGGAACAATAGATCCTCGTGCTGCGCATGCACGTACGTGCGCCGGGTTTTATAGCCGAAGAAACAGTGGGAGAGAGGTGATCCTGTGCCGGCCTCGGGTGGCAGAGACTGGGGTGGCAGAGACTGGGGTGTCGGTGAGGTGGGTTCAGCAAGGGGTGTCTGAATTGCGCCCACCCAATCTGGACGTTCGACCGCTATCCCGTTGTTCCCGAAAGCAGCCGTTCGTCAGAATCAGGGCAAATGGCTGAGGTGCGGGCAAAGCTGCCGTCTGCCAACTCGCGACAAACGGCTGCTTTTTGATCTGAGTGTTCGTGGATGGTCTTTGCAGTCGCTCGGCGGTGTGGGCTAAGTCGCGGGCACACCCATGCCAGATGCCAGCTGATTGCCCGCTATTCCGAGATCCCTGCGCTGAATGCGATAGGTTTGAAGCGCCAGGCAACTTGCCATCAAACAACCAAGGCCCGCAAAGGTGATCATGGAGGTCGAGCCGACCGAGGCACCGTAGATAAACCACAATGCGTTTCCAGCCGATTGCAGGCAATTGCGAAATCAGGCTTTGCCCAAGTGCCAAATCCTGATTTCGCAAGTTGGCTATCAATTGCGGCACGGAACTGACAAGTGTCGTCGCACCAGCAGCAAACCCCAGCATTTCGATAAAGAAAAAGTCCATCACTCAGTTCCACCGATAATGTGGCGCGCGCTCGCCCCTCGCAAACCGGGTCACGTCGGCGAGATCGACAACAAACGATACAGTGTTTGTGATGGCCAGGACGATGATCCATGTCTGTAAGTCCGAATGGACTGCAATGTCGTTTGCGCGGGTTGCCATCCAGCCAAACATTGGTAGCCACAGCAGATGAGTGATCCCAAGGGCTCGTGTAAACCCGGACCGCCCGTAAATGATCGCCTGCAGGGTTACGGCGACAAGTGTTGTCACCAGAACAACCTGCGCCTCGACATGTGCTATGAAATAGAGGCACAACAGGTTGACGCCAACAAGCCATACATTCCAGATCCGGGGGATGGGACGGAACCGCAGGAACACGATCCCGAAAATCTTCAAAACGTTTGTCACAAAATCCATCATCGCTCTTCTCCTTGTTTGCTTTGATGATGGAGGGGTAGCCGCAGGGTGCCTTGCGGCGATACTTCGCCACACGTAGTAATCTACTACGTTTCACGTAGTTAGGAGATGGGCGATGCAATACGGACAGTTTTGCCCCGTGGCAAAATCCGCGGAAATTCTCGGCAACACATGGTCGTTGCTGATTGTCAGAGAACTTCTGTTAGGCAGCACACGCTTCTCGCGATTGCAAAAGGGGATGCCCCGTATTTCGCCGACTGTGCTGAACACGCGCCTGAAAGAGCTTGAGGCAAACGGTGTCATCACAAAGCGCCCGATCAGTGGGCAGCGTGGTTTTGAGTACCATCTGACACCTGCTGGCAAAGAACTAGCCCCGGTGATTGAATCGCTGGTGATCTGGGGAATGCGGTGGGCTCGCGATGAATTGCGCAGCGATGAAATGGACGTCGCGTTTCTGATGTTCGACGTAGAACGCAACATCAAGACGGATGAACTGCCGGGCGGCGAATCCGTTCTGTGCTTTCAGTTTTCAGATCTGAACGAATACAAGAAATGGTGGATTGTTTGCGACGGTGACTCCCGCGACTTGTGCTACGAGGATCCCGGCAAAGAAGTGTCCGCCTATATTTCCACAACCTCGCAAGAGCTGGTAGGTATTTGGATGGGCGACGTGTCCCTTTCAGAAGCGATGTCCAATGAGCGGATCACGGTTTTGGGCGATGGCGTCGTTTGTCAGCGTTTTAAGAAATGGTTCCCTCTCTCTTCGGCAGCTCAAATTCCGCGACCGGTGCGTGAAGTTTAAAAGAGACCAGCCAGTTGTGGAGGCGGTCCCTAACCATGACTGGTTCAATGCAACGCAGACATTGATATTCACCGCAGCATCTAGAGCTATTGGCTCAAAGCAGGTTTCGCTGCGGCTCATAAGAATGACAGCTAAGCACCCCCAATTCCGGTCGTTTGAACGTTCACAACACAATCCTGAAAGTTGCCGTTCGTAGCGCAGCGCGTGAAGGTCTATGGAAGGTGAGGAGCCGGATTTCGCTGCAGTTGGCTCGAATGACCGCTCTAAGATGAAATCTGAATTCTTATAGAAAAGCACCCGATGCATTCACACCGGGCGCTTCTTTTTCAGATCGCAAATTTCTTAATTGATAGCGAGGATGTCGAAGTTGCTGACGTTTGCGACCACACCATCGTCCCATCCTCCAGAGACTATCTCCGAGGCTTTCTCGTTGAGCAGCCCGGCGACCTGCCCGGCAAAGTGCGCTTCGCGACCGGAATTGTCGGCAAAGATGTCGAAGATGGCGAAGTTGTTCTCGTCAATCTGCAGCGCCGCCCAGAACAGTGTCTTGGGTTCTGTGTCAGCCACGAGAGGGCCGGCTGCGGTCAACAAGGCCGCCAGATCAGGACCTTTACCCGGTGCTGCTTCAAGCTTGATATAGGTCGCGGTCGTTGCAGTGTAGAGATCGACTGGCTGTTTCACCGACAAGACACTGGAGTTGTTGATTTTCGCGACAACGCCGTTGTCCCAGCCACCCGCTACCAGTGCATCCGCGTTTTGCTGCAAGGCACCGGCGACAGCACCGGAAAAGTGCGCGTCGCGCGCTTCTTCATCAACGAAGATGTCAAAAATCGCGAGCGTATCGTCGGCTTGTAGTGCGAACCAAAGCACCGTGCCCGGCTCCGTCTCTTTCACAATTGGTGCTGCCCCTTCCAGAAACTCTGCGAAGGCTTCGGCCTGACCCTCAGCGGCGGGCATGGCGATGTAGCTGGCGGTGTGGTTGTCCATTGGAGTGTCCTGTGCAGTTGCGGAAGTTGTGATCAGAGCCAGTGCGGCGAGTGTCTGAAGGATTTGCGTTTTCATGTTCGTCTCCTGATTTGAAGCTCGTCGGCTTGCTTTCGATGAGCTCTTGTCCCACACCGGACGCCCCAGACTCCAATTCCGAACGCCTATTCTTTGATAGACATTGACTATGGAAGTTGCTTTTGTGAATCGGGATGGGAATTGACGGAGTGTGCGACCATGGAAATGAACCAGATCAGGTATTTTCTTGCTGTCTGCGAACACCGCAACTTCACCCATGCCGCCAGCGCGTCAAATGTCTCGCAGCCATCTTTGACGACTGCGATAAAGAAACTTGAAGACGAACTTGGGGGAGACTTGTTCGTAAGGGACCGCGCGGGATGCAGGTTGACTGCCCTTGGGAAACTCATGCAACCGCGGCTAAAGAAGGTTCATCATGAGACGCGGCAGGCGAAGGCTGAGGCGGTGCGGCATTTGCGATTGGAGCGGGTTCCCATCTCTGTCGGCGTTGGCGAAACCATTGGCCACAACAGAATTTCAGCAGCTATGGAGCGTATTCGCGCGCGGTTGCCGCAAGCCGAAATTGAATTGATCGTGGCGCCTTCCACCGAGCTTCTGCCCGGTTTGCGGGATGGTGATTTTGATGTCGTGGTCACGGCAGAGAAGGTCAGTGAAGACCTTTACCGGATAGACCCTCTCTATGATGAAGACTACAGAGTGGTGGTGTCAGTTTCGCATCCATTGGCGCAATCGACTGCCATTTCTCTTGCGACGCTCGCTGATACGAACATGCTCGATCGGCCTAATTGCGAAATGCGGGATGCTCTGCATGAGACATGTACCGATCATGGTTACGAACTCTACGCGGCCTATCGGTCAAATCGCGTGGATTGGTTGATTGAGCTTGCGCGGCAAGGGTCAGGTGCGGTGATCTTGCCGGCCACGGCAATTCCTTCCGACACGGGCCTCGTGTCGATCCCCATCGATGGCCTTGAAATATCCCGAACTGTTTCTGCTCTTCGTTTTCGGCACCAGGCTACCAGGCCAGAGACAAGCGACCTGATCCGTGAGATTGCGCGTACGCGGGCGTAACGGAGGCAGGCGCAAACCGACATTCCCGTATGATGCAGCATTTGGCACTTTAGGTTCGAAGCAGACTTTCGCTGCACATAGCATAAATGACAGCCATGCGCCCCAATCAGGTCGTTCGGCGTATCGCCGCCTGGTCCCAAAACCGGACATTTGTTTAGTACTGGACGAACGAGGGAGGTGCGGATGAAGCGGTCATTGGTCTTAGTGAGCCTGACTTGTGCTTAGGAAGAGAATACCTCTGGAGGCCAGGTAAGTCGCTCAGCTCGCTGAAAAGCCGGACGTTCTCTCAGTCTTTCAACGTAGTCATCCAAGATCTGGCTTTCAGGAAGCAGATCGTTGAACCGAGCCATTGCAATGACCGACCCAAGGGCGACATCTGCAGCTGTGAACTGGTCTCCCAGTAACCATGCTTGTCCCTCAAGCGTGCTGCCAAGAATGTCGACCGCGTTCTGTGCGGTATCCCAGGTCGTATGCTGAAGTGTCGCATCAAGGTTCGCGGCGCGCACCGCGATTGCTGGATCAATGACGGCCGTCGCATAAACGAGCCATTTGAGATATGGACCACGATCTTTGGAGTCGATTTTGGGTGCTAGAGAGCCGTACCCAAATCGATCTGCGAGAAGCGCGCAGATCGCCGGTCGTTCGCTTACGATCATTCCATCAACGGAGACCACCGGCACCCGACCTGAAGGATTGATCTTGAGGAATTCGGGTTCCAGGTGCTTGCGCTCTCGGAGATCAACATCGACGACGGTGTAGGCAATGCCCAGCTCTTCCAGCATCCAATACCCTGCCAGTGAGCGTGATGCCTTCGATGCATAAAGAACAATCTCAACCATTTGGATCGCCTTCTCGGTTCGATCACACATCGATCATAGAGCATCTGATCTCAACAGGCGACTTGGAAGCCGACATTCGCTGCCTTGCACCAATTTGGTAGCTGTGGGCTCCGGCCAGACGTTCGCTGCGGTAGAAACAAACGACGGTTTTGCCCCCTCCAGCTAGGACGTTCGACCGTTTTCCCGTTGTGCCCGAAAGCGGCCGTTCGAGTGGATCAGAGCAAGTGGCCAAGACACGGACAAATCCGGTATTTGTTTGTCAGGCTCCAAGGGTCGCTCTACGCACTGGGCGACCGCATCGCGTAGCAACTGACCGGGAAACTGACCAATCACCGCGCTCATGAGTTGGTATCCTGACGCCACAGCCGCATGGCGTTTTGAAACAAGTAAGTCTCTTCGAAAGAGGTTTAAGTAAAGCCGTGGTTTGATGCTCGTGGCGGATGGTTTTCATGTGCCCGGTATCATCAGCATGGAGGCTTTTCAGGCTTTGATCTGTCGATCGCAGATCAATGTCAATTGACGAAATTCACCCAGGCCAGCCAACGCCTTACATCACTGGACGATTAACCAACCCTACAATTCTTGATAGATTTTTCAGGGATTTTTCCAAGATTTAACCGCAAGGGTTGCAGGCGGCGCGGATAAAATAGCGCCGGTCAAAATGCCCGGAGAGCGAATTGCAGGCAATGGGGTAAAACATGCGAAGCATCGTGCTTTCGAATGGCGGCTCAATCGGGTTCAGGCAACTTTTGAAACACTTCTTTTGGCGGATGATTCAAGTCTTGCCGGATCGCGGCTTCATATTGCTGAAATTTTTCTCCATGAGTGGTCGATTTCCGAACCTGGACTTTCCTCGAACCTTTACCGACAAGGTACAGGTCAGAAAACTTTATGATCGCGACCCGCTCTTTCCCGTCATGGTCGACAAACACGCGGTCAAGAAGCTCGTCTCCGACCGGGTCGGAGATGACTACACGATCAAGACACTGTGGGTCGGAAGAGACCTTTCCGAGGTCGATTGGAACCTGATCAGGCTGCCTGCCGTCGTGAAGCCGACCCACGGAAGCGGGCAGGGCGCGTTCCTTGAAAAACCTGAAGATATCAGTGCGTTGCTCAGAAGCGATCTTCCCGCAAAATGGTTGGCAACCGAACACCATCTTTGTAACCGGGAATGGGCCTACGGAGAATTTGAGCCGCAGCTGATCATTGAGGAAATGCTTCAAGGTGCGACGGATGCGCCGGACGATTACCGCTTCTTCGTATTTTCGGGTGAAGTGCGCATGATTGAAGCGCGGCTGCGGCGGGAAGGCGTCGCCTATGAAGCCTACTTCTCGCCCGACGGGACACGTCTTGATCTGGAGTCTGGATATATTCCGCCCGCTCCAGGCCACGTGGAACTGCCTGCCAGCCTCGCAAAGATGACGTCGATTGCCAGACAACTGGCCTGTGGCACCGACTTCGTCCGCGTTGACCTTTATGCATGTGAAGAGCGCATTTGCGTTGGAGAGCTGACACTTTATCCAGGCGGTGGGTTTCCCGGATGCGTTCCGGAAGCTTGGGACAAAAAACTCGGTGACATGTGGGATTTGCGCGCAAAGCCTCAAAAATCTAGGGCAACGAAATTGGCTGGAAGACTGCAGCCGACGTCCTGAGGGCATGGCCTTCAAATCCCGGCAAACAACGCTGTGCCTGCACCGAGCTTCCGATGATCCGGCCCGCGCAAGCAATGAGGCGGCATGGTCAGCAGCGTAACTGTTCGACTGCACCGAAACCTGGCATCGCCTGTTGGATACCTACAGAGCCTCTTCGTAAGCGAACAATGCAGCCAATCCGCCGGTATGTACAAAACAGACGCGGCTGCCTTTGGCGATCTTGCCTGAAGCCACAAGCGCGGGGATCGCGGCAAAGCTCTTGGCCGTATAGACGGGATCCAGGATCAGGCCTTCTTGTGTGGCAACCATGTGCATCGCAGATCTCGCCGGCTCGCCTATCTGTCCGTACCCCGGTGCCAGGGCTCCGTCCCAAATGCGGATATCGGCTTCTGAGACCTTTGCAGCTCCCGCATAGAGATTCTTCAATCGCGCCGTGATCCTCCCGATGCGCGCCTCTTGCGCGGTCGCATTGCGGCGCACGCAACTGCCGATGACCTGGGCGCTGGATCCAGACCCGCGCAAACCGGCCAACAGACCGGCATGTGTGGATCCGCTGCCCGACGCCACAACGTAGGTATCGAAATCCTTGCCCTGTTTCAGGAGCTCCTGTGCTGCGTCCACGTAGCCGAGCGCGCCAAGCGGCGGATGCCCCTCGGACAGGTGGATCACGTAAGGCACTCGACCCTCTGCGCGCAGGGCCTCGGCGCGTTCGTGCAGTGCGGCGTCGGCTCCGGCCTCGTCTTCACCTTCGGGATAGGTCAGGATCTCCGGCCCAAGCAGATGCGACAGCAGAACGTTTCCTGATTTGTGGTAGTGATCGGACTTGCCGGGCACGCGGTTTTCAAGCTGTATGACCGCGCGCATGTTCTGCGAACTGGCCACCGCGGCTGCCAGACGCACAAAATTGGACTGGACCGCACCCGTGATCAAAATAGTATCCGCCCCCTGATCCAGAGCATCGCCGAAATAGTACTCAAGCTGCCGGGATTTGTTGCCGCCGAATGTTGGTCCGGCAAGATCGTCGCGTTTTATGAAGAGTTCGATCCCGAGCGTGTCTGACAGGCGCGGGGCGTGTACCAGAGGTGTTGGCCCCGCAACGATGTTCAGCCTTGGGTGCGTCATGTGTGTTCCGTGATCGGTTCTGGTTTGATGGCACGTAGTTGCCGCTGTTGGCGAACTATTGCAGCTTCGCTGGAGCTTGTGAATGACCTAATCACAAGGCAAGAGAGGACACTCACTACGACCGGACAGGCAAGATCCCGCTGCACGTCGAGACGGGTTGGTGGCACTGATCCAGAGACATTTCTACTGCTTTGATGCTTGCTGACCTGCAACGTCGCGCTCGGTGTTACAGCTCGGCCACTTCGCGCCGCTGTATCGGACGTTTGCTGTTTCGCGAACCTGTCTTGAAAGCTGACGAGGCTGAAATTCACCGTGGTTGCGGCAATGACCGCTTATGGACTGCTTGTAAATAACGGTAGTTTCTCAGGCATTCAAAATCGTATGATTTTTGAACTATACTTGTAATTTTCGAGATTGAGGTGCCATCTTATCAATAGCCTGCTGCGTGACTGCTTCAGTATCAATCAAGGCAGACAATTTACTGCTAGCGAACAATGAGATCCAGCATGGTGACAAAACTTATCCTGTTTCAAGGCAGCTTCACTGGTCTCCGTAGAAATCGTCGCGATGCGCACACGGCAAGCGACCGCGAGTTTATGAGCGAATTTTCAAGCGAGTTTGGACGCCAGGCGATTGGTGCTGGATTTGGGATAATTCTGAACAGCGGGGCTGAACTGGACACGAAGGTTGGGCAAGCGGCAACAGATGCTTGTGTGAAGATCGGTATCACGCCTAGCGCCAGAATTCGGACCTATCCATATGGTGACGCTCCTAAGACAGGCTTTGGCATGGTTATGGAGCCAATAGACAAACGATGGCAGGAAGTACGGACGTTTGTTGTTGGTCAATGTGATGCGACTGTAGCTATTGGCGGTGGCAAGGGTACCAGTGACGTCGTTCAAAAGTCGGTTCTTGCAAACAAGCCGGTATTTCCGGTTGCCGTCGTGTCTGGCGGATCGAAAAATGAATGGGAGAGATTGAAGCTCCAGCAAGCTTTCAACCAGGACTGGGGCGACCTGGATTTTCTTGGCGATCTATCCCTATCGGCTCCTGAGCTAGCAAAGAGTGTCGTACAATCTTGCAAAAGAATTTTTGAGAAGCCTGATCGACCAATCTCACGAAGGGTATTTATCGTTCACGGCCATGATGGTGAGCTAAAATCACAAGTCGCCAGGTTTCTGGAGAAAATAGATCTGGTTCCAGTAATCCTTCAAGAGCAGGTAGACGCTGGTCGGACGATATTTGCCAAGCTACAGGACGAGCTAAACGACGTTGGTTTTGGCTTTATTCTACTCACGCCGGACGACAAGGGCTCAGTGGCGGCGCCGCCCGAAAACATGAAACTTAGAGCACGACAAAACGTAGTGTTTGAACACGGGCTCCTCATTGGATTGCTTGGAGCAGATCGCGTGTGCGCACTTGTGAAGGGCGAACTTGAAATTCCATCTGACCTAAGCGGCGTGATTTACAAGTCGGTCCCTGACGGAGGCGGGCTTCAATCTATTGAACTGGAGCTCTTTCGCGAACTCACGAAAGCCGGCTTCGAACTCGACGCAGAATTGCTGGTCTCTTGATCAAAAAACCCTTTTCAAAATATGCGCTTGCAACACGGTCGTTTGCGGGTTCGACGTCTGATCCTGAAAGCGAACGTTCGTAACAGTGCATGGGAAGGCCCTTCCATGGGCTGTTCAGCAGACTGGGAGCGCAAAACAACCTGCGCAAGAGTCATCGGCCTCACCAATTTGCCTGCTAACAAAAATTACGTAATTTTCTCAATAATTTGGAGAAAATTTGTTGCAATTTCGTCGGACTGGTGCTGATAATCTGCATATAACAAGGTATCGATAATAAATGTCCACGATTGCTGAACTTGTCATTCCGCAGACAGCTGCGCTTCCCCTGCGTTGGAATTCCGGTAAGCCCCGTGTCTTAATGATCACGTCCCGCGAGACACAGCGTTGGGTCATTCCAAAAGGCTGGTTCATGAAAGGCAAAAAACCTTGGGAAACCGCAAGGATCGAGGCCTGCGAGGAGGCAGGCGCTCTCGGCAAGGTTCATGCAAAACCAATCGGAACCTACCACTACGTAAAGGCTTTGCCGCGCGGTGAAAGCTGCCGCTGCAAGGTGTTTGTGTTTCCGTTGATGGTCGAGAGGCTGAAAAAGAACTGGAAGGAACGCGATGAACGATCGCGCCGATGGTTCTCCGCCAAGAAGGCTGCAAAACTGGTGTCAGAACCAGAACTCAGCGCCCTGCTGCTCGAAATTGCGGCCAGTCAGGGTGCTGACCTGATTCCCGGGAAGCTTCGGAGCATATCTTAGGGATCCAACAAAAACAGGCCCAAACGGCCAGAAAACATCGTTCAGGGAGGAACAGATATGAAAAGAACCGCTACCGCTCTTGCAGGATCCCTTGTCGCGCTCGCGGCCAGTGTTTCGATGGCTCAGGCCGACAAACTCACGTTCTATTGCAGCGCGCAGGAAGACTGGTGTCAGTTGATGGCCCGCAGCTTCGAGGATGCGACGGGTATTGACGTCAACATGACCCGTAAATCTTCTGGCGAAACATTCGCACAAATTCGCGCCGAATCCTCCAATCCCAAGGGAGATGTCTGGTGGGGCGGCACGGGAGACCCGCATCTTCAGGCCGCTGAGGAAGGCCTTACGGCCGAGTATGTTTCCCCCATGCGCGATCAGTTGCACGACTGGGCGATCAGCCAGGCCGAGAGCGCGGGAAATCGCACGATCGGTATTTATTCCGGCGCGCTTGGATATGGCTATAACAGCGATCTTCTGGCGGCAAACAATCTGCCCGAGCCGGCCTGCTGGAAAGATCTGCTGAAGCCCGAATACAAGGGGCATGTCCAGATGGCCAACCCGAATTCCTCGGGTACGGCCTATACAACACTTGCCTCAATGGTGCAGATCTTCGGCGAAGACGAAGGCTTCGATTTCATGAAGGGTCTGCACGCCAACATCAACCAGTACACCAAGTCCGGCTCTGCGCCGATCAAGGCAGCCGGCCGGGGTGAAAACACGATCGGGATCGTGTTCATGCATGACGCGGTCAAACAGGCGGTCTCCGGCTTCCCGGTCAAGGTCGTCGCGCCTTGCGAAGGCACCGGGTACGAAATCGGGTCCATGTCGATCATCGACGGCGCTCGCAACATGGAAGAAGCCAAGAAGTTCTACGACTGGGCGCTGAGCGCCGATGCCCAGAACCTTGCGCTTGAAGTCAATGCATTCCAGGTCCCCTCCAACAAGGGTGCGCAGACGTCCGAGAGTGCTCCGGACATGAGCCAGATCAAGCTGATCGACTATGACTTCAAGAAGTACGGGTCGTCTGACGAGCGTAAGCGACTGCTTCAGAAGTGGGATGAAGAGGTCTCGACGCTGCCGCAGTAAGTGACCTTGTCCGCGAAAAGCACCACCCCCCCGGTTTTGATCTTCTGGATCATCGCTGGGTGGGCCGGTTTTGGCCTTCTACCCTGGTACGGCATTGAGGACGGCTTCTGGTCGTTCGAGTGGCTGCTCGACGGCTATCCGTTTGATGAAGACTACGCGCCCGCCGCTTTCCTGATTGCCCAGGGAGAAAAGCTCTGGCTTGCGCCGTTGCTGCTTCCCCTGGCATTGCCGCTTCTTGCCCTGAGACACTCCAAGTCGGACAGCGCTTATGCGCGTTTGCTGGTCATGGCAGGTGCGCTCGGTTTCGCGTGGATGATCGTGCAGGGATTTTCCATCGGCATACGCGGGTACAATTTCGAATGGTTGAACGCCGTCTTCGGCCCGCTGGACGACCGCCAGTTCGGCATGGGTTACGGCGCCATGATCTGCGCGTCCGCGTTCCTGTTTCTGCTGACCCAGGGCATCGCCGCACGCGGGGCGGTTAATGGCGATGTGTTTGTCGTCAGTGCGATCGGCGGCGTGATCGTGATCGTCACGACCTTCGTTTTCTTTCCCATCGCCAAGATGCTGTTCGCGGCTTTCATCACCGATGAGGGCAGCTATTCGATCCTGGTCTTTTTCGACAAGTTCTTTGACGGCCGCATCTGGGGCCTGGGCTGCCTGGCCGGTGCGCGCTGCGGCGCTGCGTGGAACTCGTTGTTCCTGGCCGTTCTTGTCGGGCTGATCACGACCCTTCTGGGTCTTGCATTCGCACTTGTCGTCACGCGCTCCGGGTTCCGCTACAAGCGTCTGATCCGCGCCATGACGGTGTTGCCCATCATCACCCCGCCCTTTGTCATCGGGCTTGCGCTCATTTTGCTGTTCGGTCTTTCCGGCACAGTGACGGTGTTCGTCGCCGAGTTGTTCGGCGTACAGCCAACACGCTGGCTCTACGGCCTGCCGGGTGTCCTGATCGCGCAGACACTTGCCTTCACCCCGATCGCCTTTCTGGTTCTGATCGGTGTCGTTGAGGGTGTTTCGCCTTCCATGGAAGAAGCCGCCCAGACGCTTCGCGCCAGCCGCTGGCAGACATTCAAAACCGTCTCGTTGCCCCTGATGCGGCCAGGGCTTGCAAATGCGTTTCTGCTCGGCTTCATCGAGAGCATGGCCGATTTCGGCAATCCGCTGGTTCTGGGCGGAAACTTCGACGTTCTGTCGACCGAGATTTTCTTCGCGATTGTCGGGGCACAATACGATCAGGGCAGGGCCGCTGTCCTGGCGATGGTGCTGCTCTTCTTCACCCTGTCGGCCTTTTACGCGCAGCGCGCGTGGCTCGGAAAGAAAAGCTACACGACAGTGTCCGGCAAGGGCGATGCCGGCGTTCATCCGCTGATGCCGAAAGGCCTGGCTCTGCCTGTCCTGACTATTGCCCTGATCTGGGCATTCTTCACTGCCGTTGTCTATGCCATGATCATCTACGGCAGCGTCGTCGAATTGTGGGGCGTCAACAACAGCCTGACCTTCAAGCACTATGTGACGGCTTTCTCCGTCAGGTTCGAGGCGGAAGGCATCCGCTGGACGGGTGCGGCCTGGGACAGTTTCTGGACGACGATCACGATCGCGGCCATCGCAGCACCGCTGACGGCCGCCGTCGGTCTGGTGACCGCCTATCTGCTGACACGACAGAGTTTTGCGGGCAAGAACGCGTTCGAATTCGGGACCATGCTGTCCTTTGCCATTCCTGGCACAGTGATCGGGGTCAGCTATATTCTGGCCTTCAACGTGCCGCCGATCGAAATAACCGGCACGGGCATTATCCTTGTCGTCAGTTTCATCTTCAGGAACATGCCTGTGGGCGTGCGCGCGGGGATCGCGAGCATGTCGCAGATCGACAGATCGCTCGATGAAAGTTCCCTGACGCTCGGAGCCAACTCCTGGCAAACCTTCAGACGGGTGATCCTGCCGCTGTTGCGGCCTGCTATCCTGGCGGCGCTGGTTTACAGTTTCGTTCGGGCGATGACGGCGATATCGGCGGTCATATTCCTGGTTTCCGCGGAGTACGACATGGCGACCAGCTACATTATCGGCCGGGTGGAGAACAACGACTACGGTCTTGCCATTGCCTATTCCACAACCCTGATCTTCGTCATGCTGGCGGCCGTCGGACTGCTGCAGCTGCTGGTTGGCCGAGTTCAGATCGGCCGCCGCAAACACATCGAAATGAAGGAAGCGTCATGAGCGATGCACACATTCGCAGCAAAGCCGCGCCGGTTCGGTTCGATGGGGTCTCGAAGGTCTTCGGCAAGGACGTGACTGCCGTCGACAATATCGACCTGAACATCGAGGCGGGCAAGCTCGTCACGCTGCTGGGGCCCTCCGGCTGCGGCAAGACGACGACGCTACGCATGATCGCCGGGCTGGAGATGGCGAGTTCCGGGCGCATCCTGATCGGGGACACGGATGTCACGAAGCTGCCGGCAACCGATCGCGACGTCTCCATGGTGTTCCAGTCCTATGCCCTGTTTCCGCATATGAGCGTTCTGGAAAACGTCATGTATGGTCTGACCTTTTCCGGTTTCGACAAAGCGGCGGCGCGCGCACGGGCGCATGAGGGGCTGGATCTTGTCGGGCTCAACGGTTTCGGGGGCCGTCTGCCGAGCGAGCTGTCCGGTGGCCAGCAGCAGCGTGTGGCCGTGGCAAGGGCGCTGGTGCTGGAGCCGCAGGTGCTGCTGTTTGATGAGCCCTTGTCCAATCTGGATGCGAAGCTGCGCCGGCAGGTGCGCGAGGATATCCGCGCGATCCAGCAGGATCTTGGATTGACCGTTGTCTACGTCACACACGATCAGGAAGAGGCGCTTGCGGTCTCCGACCAGATTGTCGTCATGCGCAACGCGTCGATTGCACAGATCGGCACACCGCGCGAACTCTACGATCAGCCGGTCGATGCCTTCGTTGCGGATTTCATCGGCGAGGCGAACCTGATCCCATGCGAAATCGTTGGTGTCGAGGGAGATACGGCGACGGTCGACATCAGTGGCTATCGTTACGCGCTGGCATCGCGTGGCCTTTCAAGGGGAAGCGCCACCGTTGCTGTGCGCCCCTCCCGGCTTGTGCTCGGGGACGCGGAAGGCATGCCGGCCCGGGTCGCCAAGGCGACCTATGTCGGCGTGCGGATGGAGTATACGCTCGAAGGGGCTTTCGGACAGGTGTTCGCGGTTCAGGACAATGTCGACGACACGCTGGATGTCGGAACGGAACTGAACCTGTCTTTCGCGAAATCAGGCCCGGTTCTTCTGCCCTCGGACGGGATTTGAAACGGGTCTTTTTCGAATGATTGCCGTTGTTTGCCTCAGGTCCCACGGCAGCGTCACCCGTACGCCCGCCCATATGTGGTAAGCCACCCGGGTCACCATTTTGCAGAGGAAACAGATGCCAATCTATTTCGTGAGGCACGGCCAGTCGGAATTCAACGCGGTCTTCAGGACGGGCGACGAAGATCCGATGATTTTCGATGCGCCGCTGACCGAGCTCGGCCGGCAGCAGGCCATGGACGCGCGCGAGGAGATCAGGGATCTCGGTATTCGCCACGTCATCACGTCTCCGCTGACGCGGGCCATCCAGACAGCGCAACTGATGTTCCCGGACGGGATCTCGATGGAAGTGAGGGACGGCCACCACGAACTGCTTTTGCACAGCTGCGATGTGGGCAGGCCGCCGAACGAATTGGGCGCCGACTTTCCCGCGCTGGCGTTCGGGCACCTTGCAGATGAGTGGTGGCACAGCGACGGAACCGGCGGCATCAGCGTGGAGCCGGAGGATGTCTTCAAGGCGCGCATCGCAGACTTTGTGCGCCACCTCGATACCATCATGGAGAGACCGCTCCTGATCGTCGGCCACGGCAACGCGTTCAATGAAATCATCGGACGCAAGCTCGCAAATTGTGAAGTGCATCGTTTCCGCTGATCTGCTCCTCTTGTAAGCGCACCATCCTATGGATTCCCATAACTATTCGCCTGCGCATTGATGTGTTTTTCTCCGACCATCCGGTCTTCGGCCGGAAAGAGACCCTGTGACTTATTGCTTTGATGCTGCCGGTGTTTCGCAGCTTTTCGTATTTCAAGAATGGAACCAATCGATTGTTCAAGATCATCAAATTTCCTTTTCTGTTTGCGTTGGCCATCGGGCTGGCAGCCTGTAACGGGCAAGACGGTGACCAGGGCGAGACCGTCGACGGCCTGAAAATCGTTCCCGTGTTTGGACCTGAGCGCACCGATGTCAGCGCGGATGTCGGGTGGAATTTCAGCCGGGTCGGCAAGGTGGAGAGCGTCGACAAGGGCCAGGACGGCTCGATCTTCTGGATCAACTGGGCTGAACGATTTGAACCGCTTGGCGTGGATGGCGTTTATCCGGTGAGTGAGGGCGAAATTGGCGTTGAGCTGACGTTCAAGGGACATGATTACCGCGAAATCGTTGAACTGCCGCCCGCCGAGAACGGTAGCCAGCGTCTCGAACTGGAGATCACCGGGCAAGGCCGGCTGGTGTTGGAAGCCGAAGGGCTGGCAGACGATGCGCTGACCGAACTCGGGTTTCACGGCAAGGGCGGTGGTGCAGGCGGGTCCGAGATCGGCACGACCGGCTGGGGCAACCAAAAGGGAGCCAATTATGTGTCGCCCGGGATCTATGACGTGACCCTGAAGAATACCGATACCGGCGAGAGCCACACGCAATCCGTCACCATCGGCGAAGGCCAATCGAGCACGCTGACATTCACCTTCACCCAGTAAGCTGGGAAAGCGCCATGGCTCTCCTCTTTGGAACCGCGGGTAAAATCGGGCGCGGCCGGTTCTGGATCGGGTTTCTGACCCTTGTCGCCGCCGGCTTTCTGGTGTCTCTGCTGGTGACGGCAATGGTGCTTGTTCTCGGCGGGATCGGCCAGTGGATCGGTTTAGGTCTCCTCCTGCTCCTCTTGTACCCGGCTATTGTCCTTTCCCTGAAACGCCTGCGGGATCGTGGGCGTGCCAATCCGGGCGTCTGGCTCTTTGCCTATTTTGCACCGGGTGTTCTGGTGAATTTCGCGCAGGCGGCGGGCATCGGGTTTGTGCAGGAGGATATTGGCGGGCTGATAGTCTCCAGCCCAACCGCGCTCGGTGGCAGCCTTGTCTTTCTTGGCTTTCTCGCATTTGTCATCGCGGTCGTCGATCTGGGCTTTCTGAAGGGAAAAGATCTGCCCGCTTAGGGCGCACGAGCAACCACGATATGAATGACGCGTCAAGCAGGCTTAAGGGCTGTCGCCCGGTGTCGTCCGGCATCCAAGCATGACAGGCCGTGCGA
The DNA here is from genome assembly GCF_947494555.1 of uncultured Roseibium sp. Lineage (GTDB taxonomy): Bacteria > Pseudomonadota > Alphaproteobacteria > Rhizobiales > Stappiaceae > Roseibium. The sequence goes on from NZ_CANLVF010000001.1 coordinate 110,197, forward strand.
TCAGGGGCAGATCTTCTTCAAAAGATTTGGATAGCCCGCCTTTCGGCCAGACGCTGCGCAGAAACGCGGCAGCCGGAACAAAGGCTTGTCGGGTTTATGTGGTTAACGTCCGCTTTGCACGCAATCGAGGCACCTGAGCTCTCTCGCGCCAGATCCAAATATGCTATCGATCTCTCTGGACAATAATCTGTTTGTCAGTTCGATTTTGGGTTTTCCGGATTGGTGGAGGACTAAATGACTTTAAAACCGGCCACTCTGCGCATTGCGGCGCTCGTTACCGGAGTGCTGCTCGCGACACAGGTTCATGCTGCGTCCTGCATTACCAGCAAAGGACAGTTCGGAACCTATAAGCAGCAACTCGCACAAGTGGCTGCCTCGTCCGGTGTCAGGCAGCGGGGAATGCAGGCGCTGCAGCAGGCGCGCCTTTCCGGCATCACGTGGCGGTTTGAATCAAACCCGGCCTCGCAATCCAGCATGCGCTATCGAAGCCCCGAGCAGTTTTTGAAGAGCCGGTTTTCGAGCGTGAATGCATTTGTCTCCGGTGCGAAACGAAAGCTGAAGCAGAACGCCAGACTGTTCCGGAATATTGAAAAGCGCTATGGCGTGCCCGGCTCGATCCTGGTTGCGATCTGGGGGTATGAGACCAATTGGGGCGGCTTCAAAGGCAAAACACCCATCGTCAGCGGTGCGGTCACTCTGGCGTCCTATTGCCGCCGTTATCCCCGCTTTGAAGACGACGCGATCGCGGCCCTGCAGCTAGTCGACCGGGGTCTGATTACCGGCAGCAGCCGCGGCGGTCCCTCGGGCGAACTCGGGCATATGCAGTTTCTGGCCGGCAATTGGGTCCGCTTTGGTGTGGACGGCAGCGGCGATGGCCGCGCTGACCCCAACAATGCGGCCGACGCTCTCGCATCAGCGGCCAACATGTTGCGCAAAAGTGGCTGGCGGGGCGGACGCTCCTTCGCCGAAGGGTCGGCCAATTTCCGCGTCCTGTCGAAGTGGAATGACAGCGGTAACTATCAGCGCGCAATTGCCTATGCTGCCGGTCTTATCGGTCAGTAGGTAAGGCCCTCGGCAATACCTGATCAAAGGGACCACATCAGCCCGCGTTGACCGGTGTCAGCGCGGGCTTTCTTTGTCCCTTGAGAAGGACTTAAGCGGCCTTTGAGCTTCACGCGAAAGCGGCCGTGCGCAGCTTTGCGCGGGGGCGACGGATCTGAAGTTGATGCAAGAGCAGCCTATCTCTTGAAGCAAACCGCGAATGCGCCGCATAGGCCTATGATCGCGACGGGAACAAATGTTGCCCCTGGAAGAACGGATACAAGAGACCCGGTCGCCACCGGCCCAATGACCCCTCCAGCCGCGTAGGCGAGCGAAAAGGCCGCCGCGCCTGAGGTCAAAGACTTTCCGCTGTGCTCCTGCCCCAGAATCGCAAGTGCGGATGTGTAAATTCCAAGGAAGGCGGAACCGCCCAAAGCTGCAAGGGCCCAGATGGTCCATCCATCTATGGGAACGATTGTCAGCACCAGGAAAATCAGACCGGTTGCCGCCATGCAGCCGGCCGCCACATGCCAGCGATCCATGCGATCCAGCACCATGCCCAGGACCGGTTGCGCAACGATCATGCCGACATGCATCACGGCCAGAAAGGTTGCCGCCAAGGCCGCGCTCGCCCCGGCTCCGGTCAGGTAAACCGGAGACAGCGACAGGACCGTCGCGTCGATGAAGCCGAACGCGACAACGAGGAAAACCAGCATCGGCGCGGACCGTGCGAAACGCGGCAGATCGGATATAGCAGGCTTCTCGGGTTCTACCCTGGCCCGCTTGGACAGCAGTGCCAGGCCGAAGGCAACGAATGAGACCAGCACCGCGCAAGCGGCGAATGCAAGCCCGCCTTCAATGCCAAAGACTGGTATGGCCAATGGTCCGATCACGAAGCCTGTCGCCATGCCCGCACTGTAGACGCCTGAGATACGGCCCCGAACCGCGTCAGCGGTCGCGGCGTTCAACCACGCCTCGCCGTAGACATAGATCGCATTCACGCAGAAACCCAAGGCAAAGCGCAGGAAAAACCAAGCGGCAAGGTTGTCTGTCGCGGCAAAGCCCCCAAGCAAGATAGCCGCCCCCAGGAGACCGGTCACGATGACCTGGCCCGCGCGAAGATTTCGCGTGAGGCTTGGAACAACCAGCACAGACGTTCCCAGACCCAGCATGAACGCTGCGGCATTGAGGCCGATCATCGTGTCCGAGACCTCACGCGCGGAAAGCAGCAACGAGATCAGCGGATAGGTCAGGCCTTGCGCAATCGCAAATACGGTGATGCCCACCGTCACCGTTCCCACCGACCACCAGTCGGTATCAATGAGTGACGTTTGTTCGGAGCGTGTCGCGTTCATTTTTTCACAGTGTCATGTGGCACTGCAGCGGGCAAGCAAATCGGGAGAACTGCGCTCCATGCAAGGTGCGGATATGGATCACCTCACCTCGGGCGCAATTCTGCGGCGTCATTTTGCCCGTATGCGGTTGTTCCTTGCGTTGTGCTCCAATTCGGCCAGTCCCAGGAGTTCCAGTGTCGGGCCGACATAGTTTGCAAAGCGTCCTCGGTAACCCTTGCGCAGGCCGTAGTAACCGCCCACAGGATTGTCGCTGGAGCGCGCCCAGTCTTCCAGGGTGCCGGGTTTGGTCGGTTTGCCCTCGTCCGCGTTGCCGAGCGGCATCCAGTCGCCGTGGCTCTTCAGCATGTCGTGGGCATCTTCCAGCGCCCGGAGCTGATAGGAGAGGCGGGTCTTGCCAACCTGCACGACGAGAGCGGGCGGGTCGTTCGCTTCGTCCTTCCAGACCTGGAACTCGGAGGTCAGCGGGGGTGTTTTCAAGATCCACGGATCTTCCTGTGTGCCTGAGCCGTAGACGACATCATCCATGTTGCTCTGCCTTTTCTTTCAGTGCGCCTGCAAATTTTTCAAAACCCGGTGTCAGGTCCGGAATGGATTTCACGATCAATCCGGACATCAATCCGCTGAAGACTTCGTGCATGTCAAATCGCGTCGTGTCGCCTGAGGAGGATAAAGCGAAGGTGCGGGTTCCGGTGAAGAGCCCGAGCGGCATCCCACCACGCCAGACCATCTTGTGAGGGGGGTGGAATTCGCTCACCGAAAGCGCAAAGGCTCGTTTCGGATCAATCTCGGACCAGAGCTTGAGGCGACTGCCCGCGCGGGGTGTTCCGTCGAGCCGAAGAATACCGAATGGAGTTGGATCGCGCGGCAGGTCTTCGGTCAGCACCCGCCACACCTCATCGATCGGTGCAGCGATGTCGATGGATGTCTTAAATGTTTTCATGTCGCTCCTCTTGATTGACAAGGGAGTGCTTAATGAGGGTAACGTGACATCTTATGTCATGTTTGAGGAAGGTTTATGCGCGCGGCCCGTTTGCTGCAAATTCTCCTGATCCTGCAAAACCGGGGACGGCAGACGTCGGTTCAGCTGGCCGAGGAGCTTGAAGTCGCGACACGCACCATCCTGCGTGACGTGGATGCCATGACCGAGGCCGGGCTGCCGATCATTGTGCATCAGGGCAATGGCGGCGGCATTGAGCTGGGGTTCAACTACCGCACGCGCCTGACGGGCCTCGCCCAGGACGAAGCGGCCGCGCTCGGCCTTATTCTGACCGCCGACACGCCCATGGTATCGGCCCTGGGTCTTGAGAATGCCGCCAAGCGCGCCCAGGCAAAGCTCATCGAAAGCTTGCCTGACAAGACCCGGCTGGCGGTCAAGACAGTGACAGAGCAGTTCACCTTGAACCGGAGCACTGCCGTGGATGATCCGCGTGTGCGTGCCATGTCACTGGCGGTCCGCGCCGGTACTGTGGTCCGGCTGCGCTTTGCGACACCGGATGAGCTCTCAATACACCCGATCGAGTTGATGCTTGATGACACGGACTGGTCGGTCAGGGATGACGATACGCAGTCACTTATTCCGCTGGCAGACTGGGGACGGCTGAACATTTCATCCATTGCGTTTCAGAAGAAAGCGCCGGGCTGATCCGCTATGCACCCCGCATTGGCCTAGGCTTTCTCTTTGACGACACGCTCGCGCCACATCATGTAAAGGCCCGATACAACAATCAGCGATGCGCCGACAAGCATCAGGTAACCGGGACGCTCATCGAAAACCATGACGCCCAGGATCAACATGAAGAGGAGACGCGCATATCGGAACGGCGTAACGACGGAGATGCTGGTCGAGCGAATGGATGCTGTGAGAAGCAGATATCCAAGCGAGCCAAACAACACGATGGAAACCAGAATGATCCAGTCCGCCTCCGGCGGCAGAAAGGCGTGTCCATCCAGTAAAATCCAGGCCATGGCAAACGGGAGCGCGGCGATCGCCGAATAGGCCGCAAGGCTTGCCGACGCCATGTCGGGTGGCATCATGCGCGTCGTGAGATCGCGAACTGACAGACCGACCATCGCCAGCACCGCCCAAAGGGCCAAGGCGTCAAAGCCCTTAGCACCTGGTTGAACGATAAGCAGCACGCCAACAAAGCCGAGGACGATGGTGCCCCAGCGCCGCCAGCTGACATTCTCACCAAGGAACAGGACGGCGCCGAGGGCAACCAGCAAAGGGGTCGCCTGTATGATCGCACCGACCGCTGAAAGCGGCACATGAGCCAGCGCCATGACCATGCCGACCATAGCAACGACTTCGGAAAGATACCGAAGCAGGAAGATCGGCGCCAGGATCCGGCGATCCAGGAGCCGCGCACCCTGCATCTTTGCCATTGTGCAGAACATGGCTGCACCACCGGCCATCATCAAAAACATGACTTGTGCGGGTTCGACTGCTCCGGATGCCAGTTTGATGAATGTATCGGCAATCGAAAAGGCTCCCATGGACAGAACCATCAAGATGATGCCGCGAGCATTCGCCTCTGCAGTCTGCCCCATATTGCTTTTGTGAACCTTCACCGCTTTTCAATACTGGAACGCATAAGGGCCTAAATTCTCCAAGTCGGCAATGGGCGATTGAGCACGCACCTGCCGTACTGTGTTCGTAATCTCGTGGCTTTGGCATTAGAACACCCGCCTTGCCGGCTGTTCCGGCAGATCTAAAATCCGTTTCCAGACCTTTGTGCGGCGTCCGATCACGGGTATGCGCGACCAAATCAAGTCTTAGAGAGTGAACGATAATTTAATAGTAATCACAATGACTTGAGGGATCTGAGATCTAACGCGAATGTGTGCGCGCTGTGTCCCGAAGTGAGCCGCAAAGTGCGCTGCTTGCCCTAGTGTTCTGGCTGCACCCAATCGGGGGTGTTTGGAAACAGGTTGACCTGGAGGGCAACATGCGGAAGTTAACAACGCTGCTTGGGGCAAGCGTGATGGGCTTGCTGATCGCAGGCACGGCAAATGCTACGACAGTTGATATTACATTTAACAACAGCAACGGTTTCGGGTTCCTGGTGACACCAGTCTACACAGGCATCCACTCCGGTAACTTTGACGCGTTCAACGAAGGTGCCTCGGCAAGCGCCGGCATTGAACAGGTTGCGGAAGTTCCGGTTCCGCCAAATCCGCCAAACCTGATCGCACCTGAGCGTCTCGCGGCTGATCCGGGCTCGCAGGGCGGTTTCATATTCGGTCCTGGCGGGCCGATCCTGGATGGTCAATCCGGCACGTTGACGATTGATGTCGCTAACCCGACAACGAACCGATACGCGACGTTCCTGTCGATGTTCGTGCCGTCCAACGATACGTTTTTCGGAAACGACAATCCGTTTGCCTATGAGATATTCGATTCCGCCGGCAACCTGATCGAACAGACGATTGAAATCACCGGCCGCTCCATCTGGGATGCCGGTACCGAGGTGAACCAGCTCTTTGGTGCCGCCGCTCCGGGACAGGATATCCAGCTTGGTGACACGGAAGGCGGCGTTATCACCCGTCTCATTGATATCGATGCTGGCCTAGACGGTAACGGGTTCGGCGCACTCGGCGCACTCTTTGGTATTGCAGATGCGGGGTCGATCACGTCGGATACCGTTCTCTTCACCATCGACATTGAGGCGACACCGACACCGGTCCCGCTGCCTGCCGGCGGCGCACTGTTGCTTGGCAGTCTCGGTGTGATGGGCTTTGTCGCACGCAAGCGTGCGAAAAAGGCCTGATCAGAACTCCTTCTCCGGGCACGTGCGCGTGCCCGGATGACACCTGATGGTGCAGTCAGGCCAATGCGTTCCTCAGATCGAACAGACATTTGGTAAAGTCCCTGACAAGTTTCGATCTTTGAATGTCCGGCCGGAACAACAGGAAAGATCGAAAGTTCACCTCAGGGGCAAACGGGCGGATTTCCAACCCCCTTGCAACAAAACCGTCCACGACAAGTGGATTGACCAGCCCAATCGCGTCACCGGTCAGAGCCAGGGCGCAGGTGGTTGTGGATGAGGGCGTTTCCACCACATATTCGGGCGATACGCCTGCCTCCTTCAAAATAGCATCGAACCTGTGGCGCGCCCGGTCTTCCGGGGCAAGGCCTATCATCGGTTGCCCGTTGAGATCCGTTGGACCAAGCATTTCTTGCGTTGCCAAGGGATGATGGGCTGACATTGCGATCACGCCGGAAAACCCGCCGAAATGGGTCGTATCGACGCCGGAGCGGTCTATTTCATCGGCGGCGAGGCCAATGTCAAAGCTGCCGTCCACGACCTGATTGCGTACCTGCGCGGAGGACAGCACCTGGAGAGTGATCCTGACACGCGGGTTCTTTCTTCTGAAATCCCGGATCGCCCTGGGCACGACTTCAACGCCAAGGGCTGACAACGATGCGATCTTGAGATGGCCCGAGCCATAGTCCCGAATGGCAGCGGCGGCGGATCTCAAACGGTCCATGCCTTTGAAGCTTTCCGACACTTCGCGGAAGAACAGCTGACCTTCCGTGGTTGGCACCATGCGACCGCGCACGCGGTCAAAAAGTGTAAAGCCAAGGGATGTCTCCAATTCGGCGATGCTTCTGCTGACAGCAGGCTGAGTGATCTGCATGAGCTCCGCCGCACGAACCGTGGACCCGGAGATCATCATGGTGTGAAAAGCTTCAAGCTGTCTGAACTTCATCGTTATGCCTGCGCTCTATAAGTTTCATGCATAGAATTATGCCGAACTATGAATTGTTCGCCAGTTGAAAGTTTGCTGTAGTTGGCGAAACTTTCAGAGGACCACACATGCGTGATGCTACAAACTGCGCGATCCACCCGACGGTTGATCAATCGGAATTCTCAAGCCTGACCGTCCCGACCTATCGCGCCTCCACAATCGTATTCGATACTGCGCAGGCATACGCAACGCGCCTTGAGCGGGACCTCGACAGCTACACCTACGGTCTGCATGGAACGCCCACGACGCGAACACTTGAGGCGCAGATTACCAAGCTGGAAAACGGACTGCGCTCGGTCATTGTGCCTTCCGGCCAGGCTGGGGCTACGGTCGTGTTTCTGAGCGTACTGCTTCCGGGGGATACGGTTTTGATCCCCGACAACGTCTATCCGCCTGTTCTTGATTTCTGCATCAATTATCTGGAACCGCGCGGTATCAGCCACAGGGTCTATCGGCCGGATGGCCAAGGAATTGAAGATCTCATCGACCCATCGGTGAAACTGATCTGGACCGAGACGCCTGGGTCGACGACCATGGAATTTCAGGATTTGCGGGAGATTGCCGCGCTTGGCAAAAAGCATGGAATTCTGACCGGAGCCGACAACACCTGGGCGACCCCGTTGCACCTGAAACCCTTGGATCTCGGGTTCGACTTTTCGATGCAGGCGCTCTCCAAATATGCGGGCGGACACTCCGACCTGCTGCTCGGATCCATCTGCGTGAGCGACATGGAACTGCGCAAGAAACTGCGCGATACCATGCGCATGCTGGGCATCGGGGTTAGCCCCGATGACGTCGCGCTTGCCTTGCGCGGGATCGAGACAATGGCGGTACGGCTGGCACATGTTGGAAATGTCGCGCTGAGCCTTGCGAAAGACCTTGCGTCCCGCCCTGATGTTGGACTTGTGCTGCATCCCGCGCTCCCGGATTTTCCTAAGCATGCGCTATGGAAGCGTGATTTTTCCGGGGCGAGTGGAGTCTTCAGTGTTGTCCTCAATGAAAGTCAGGAGACAAATCTGGATGAAGGTCTCAACCAGCTCAGAGTTATGGCAATCGGAGCAAGTTGGGGCGGCACGCGCAGTCTGGTTGCACCAATGTCCATCGGGAATGGCAGAAAATTCAAGCGACCGGAGCATCAGCGTACTATTCTGCGCATCAATGTCGGGCTGGAAGACATCGAGGATCTTCGGATGGATCTCAAAAACCTGTTCGACACGCTTGCAAATTGAGGTCCGTGCACCTTGTTTTTGCAGGCCTTCTGATACCAACCGTCCGGGCTGAACGACCATGATTATTGCGAAAATTCCAGGCCAGTCCGCTCAAATTCATTCCCGGTTGCTGGAACGACTGGGCGCAAGGTGGCGTTCCGGATTTCCGGGTGGTCCGGCTGCAAAGACATATTCCCTTGTCGCCGGGGCCGTTGTGTTGTGGGCGAGTTGGCCGGCGCTCGCGACGCTGGTGCATCCTGCGCCCCCGCTGCTGGTCCTTGGCGCGTCCGCGTTGATTGGTTTTTTCCTCTCGTTCCTTCTGGCACTTCGGCAAAACGCGTCTTGTGCCTTTGTGTCAGTGCCGTTCAGAACGCTGGCGTTCGTGGCTGCGGGCTTGATGGGCAACAATGCATTTTACCTCGCTGCCATCGCCCGGATTGGGCCGGCAGAGGCGAATGTCGTGCATTACCTCTGGCCGGTTTTCCTGGTGCTGCTGGCGTCCATGCTGCGACGGCGCGTACCCACATTGGTCGAAGCACTTGGAATTGGCTTCGGGTTCACAGGCGTCGCGATCGCCCTGTCACCCCAGATGGGCGGAGAACTGGACATTTTCGGAGTGTTGCTTGGTGCTTGCGGTGCCTTGACCTTCGCGGTCTATTCCGTTGGCCGTTCGTTTGCGAAGACCAAAACGAATGTTGTCGGACCGTCTCTTGGCCTTGCCGGGATATGCGCGCTGGCGGCGCATTTCTTGTTTGAACCCAACTATTGGCCGTCGATGGGGCAATGGCTTGCAATCGCTCTTATGGGGATCGGGCCTTTCACGATCGCAAACGTCTTGTGGGACAAGGCCACGCGTCAGGGTTCGGCAGCAACCATCTCCAGCCTGGCCTTCCTGACGCCGCTTGTTGCAATGGGGCTGCTGGCTGTTTTCGGCCTCGGCATGGTGACCATATTCACGATAGTCGGTGCACTTTTTGCGATCGCGGGAGCGCTGCTCAGTTCAGGTTCCAAGTGAGCTGCAATACTTCGCCTGGTGTTTGGCGACCTTTTTCCTAATCGCGCGCGGCAATGGTGCCGGCGACGCCGACCATGGTGCAAGCCGAGGTGCGATTGAGCAGTCTTTGAGCGGCCGGAGCCCGCAGCAAAACGCCTGCGCGCGCGGCGGCAAGTGCGTAGGCGAAAAGTGTTCCGGTCCAAATGATCACAACGAGCGCCGACAGCTCAATATAGGCTTGAACTGTCAGCGTGCTCACGTCCAGAACCGTCGGCAACAGTGCAATATAGAATCCGACGGCTTTCGGATTTCCAAGAGGGAACAGGGTCGCGACACCGAACGTGCGCCAGCCCTCACCGCGCAGCGGTTGGGGCGGCAAGGACACGGGCTTTGCATTCCAAAGCTGATAAGCCAGGAAAAGCAGATAGCAAACGCCTGCCCATTTGATCACGACAAACAACGGGCCGAGAGCCGCGGCCAGCGCGATCAGCCCGGCAGCAGCAATTGCAAACAGAATGAGATCTCCAAATACCAAGCCGAAAATGAATGGTGCCGTCCGTCTCACACCCATAGTTGCGCCGCGTACCGTGACCATCGCAACTGCTGGCCCTGGTGTGACGGAGTCGACAGCATAAATCACTGCGAATGCGATCAGGGATTCAATTGGTAGCATCGCGCGGACCCCATTTTAGGTAAGATTTTGCCCATTGATTAATACCGGCCGCTCAATCGAAAGCAATACAGTGGGCGTTGGCTTTTCATGCAGCATCGCGCAATGCGGACCTGATAATCAACCGATCCATCGCTCAATTTTCGCCATCGGAGCATTCCGGCAGGACCGTCCTGCAAAATTGCCTGTTCCGATTGGGCCGTCCCGTTTCTAGATCAGGGGACGATTGCAAGACGCTTATGGCGTGACTGAATTGATCCAGAGAGTTTTAAGGAATTTCCAAGATGGCCAGCCTGCCGGGCCCTTACCACAAACCCAGCTTCAGCCCCAAATGGCGCAAGCCGAGCGTGGTCAAGATGATCAAGGATTGGCCGCCTGTCGGGGCACGTGGGTTTGACTTTGCAACAGCGGGTAACAACTTCTCCACCATTGCAAAGGCTCATCACATCCCCAATGTCTGGGACCTCATTATTTTCAACTTTCAGACCGAGGCGCCGCGCGAGGTCAATTGGTACTTGCATCACGCTGTCGGGTGCTGGCAATCGTCGGACGGAATGAACTTCAGCTTCGATGATGCCACGACGGCCGATTTTGGCATGGGCAAGATCTATATTCCGCCTGAAGGTTGGACGCCGGACCCGCGTTTCGAGCGCGGCTCAGGAAAGGGCGGGGAACCGCGCATGGTTCGAGAGACCAGCGTTCGTATTCTCAACCGCCTGAGCTCGAAAATGCCGACTATTTATCACCACGCAACCCATCTACCACGACACGCCTTTAGAATTGTCGCCGATCTTATTGATGTGGGCGATGTGACAGTGCACATCAAACCGAGCCTCAAGCAGAACGGAGCTGAATACTGCTCCGTTTGCAAGAAAATCAATATCGGTTCGACGGTTTTTCTGTTCAGACCCTTCTCTTACGGTATCTTGGCCAACGAAGCGACGCATGTTTACAATCATTTCAAAAGTAATACGACAAACGCATTTAATGAAGAAGTTGCGTCATCAATGGCAGACTCGATTGCCATGGCGCTTATCGACAAGGAAACTTCGCTTGAACTGATGCGAAGCCACACACACTACAACAAATGGGGATATATGTACTTCCTGGGCTGGGTCTATGCCACACATCTCAAGGACCAAACTGTTGTGAACCTGGAAAGTTTCAACGGGCTCTACGAGCATCCGCATTTCGGCGAGCTTCGCAATCCGATGGAGGATATGATCCGGTTCCACGATGAACAGCCTGAGTATTGGATCAAAAGACAGATGGACGTCGTCAATATCTGGGACGAGAGTTTTGACGGCTTTGAATGTGATTGCAGTGTTTGAATAGATGCGCATTTGTTAGATGGTAGGAACTGTCAAGGCGGAAGATAACACCCGTTTGATCAGACATTTTCCGTCAGAATTGATAAGCGTTTTGCATGCGCCATCTCATTCTGATCGCCCTCCTTGCGACACCCGTTCATGCCGGTGAACGCGACGCGTTCCTTGGAACCTGGGGCACGGAAGCGCAGTGCGCCGGTGAACCTCTCAAACCGGGCGGGACGGTTCTGGCAGCGCCTTATGAGATTGACCGGCTTTGGCTCAAGCACGGACAGCTCTGGTGCGCATTGCGATGGGGTCCGGTCGAAGCGACGGAAACCGGAAACTTTACGGTGGCGACCGCGCAATGCGGGGAAGACGCTGTGCGTAGTTACTTCCTGGGGATGAGGCGTTCCGGAGAGGAAATGACCTTACGCTGGGACGTCTTCAACCAGGTCGGGCCCCTGAAACGTTGTCCGCCTTCCTGACCCTTTCCATCAGAAGGCTTTGAGGGCGTTGACAGGCTGCGAATAATGAAGAGGAACGACGATTAACCCTGCCAGCGGCACGAGGCCACTGGCATATTGTTTCATTCATTCGGTTCAATTCACGCTAAGGCGCATGCCATTGAAACTGTTACCGAACTTGCGCGTCGGTTCGGCATCGCCAGCAATCGGGTTCTGTCCCTTGGCAAAGCCCTGGCCGGTGAACTGGCCGGCGATGGTCTGGTACTGTCCGTCGACTTCATCGGCGAAGGTCAGATCATAGACAATGTGCGATGCGCCATCGCTGCCACTTTCCGTTTGGGGATTGTTGAAATCGATGATAGCGGCGCGGACTGTGTCCGGGCCCGTCATCTCCCAGGTTCCAAGACCGGAAGTGTAACCGCGAACCTGTTGTCCCTGGCTCACGAGGTTGACGCTACCACCGGGATTGAGCGCCAGAACGCGCTGGCTTTCATTAGGCTGTACCAGCAGATAAGTGCCTTCGACCGATGTGCTGTCATTGGTGGCGGCAAGCGCGACGGGCGCTGCAACAAGAGCTGTTGCGACGACGGCAGCAGGAAGCAGGGTTTTCATCATTTCAATTTCTCCTCACATCTCAGATCTGCCCCGACCGGGGCGGTTGATCGAGACGTGGGGACGACATGCGCGGGGTGCCAGCTTCCACCACCTTAGACTTTTGGCTTGCGAGTGTTTATCGGCCTGTTCAGATGGACCGTGACGGCAAAGTTCAAATGGGCGAACCAAGACGTCAATCTTTTGGACTTCGGAGCGGTTGTTTTCTTGTCTCGTCCGTGTGTTCGACGAGAGCCCTGATCGCATTTCATCGCTGTGTCTGTCGCATTTCCGATCTGCATCAAAAGTCAGAAACCCATTTAGTTACAGAAAGTTAGATGAAATTTTCCTTAAGCTTGAGGACGCATATTCTAGTTTGGCTCCAGGCCTTCAGGCAAGCTTGGGCGTTCGACAACTTGGTGTCGTGGTGCTCCGAAATACGAGAGGTGCCATGGCTTCGGATCCAGACAAATTCCTCCCGGGCGGGAGGCTGTTTTCAGTAAGTCTGCGTGCTCCATTAAATCTTCGTAAGCCGGCTTAAAAAGCCTGGCATCGACCAGTGAATGATAACCGAAGACGCGTTGTCCGCCTCCAAAGCATGGCACAGGGGGCCTGATCCGTAAGGAGTTACCCACCCGGCCACCTAGCCGGGCGGTCGACTGACAAGAGCGACGTTACATCAAGCGAAGACATCATCAGTGATAGAAAATGGCGGGATCGAGTCCTTCACGGCTTCAAGGTCCTGGATGGCCTGTTCGCTCACACCCTGGCTGACATTAACATCGACAAAGTCCCATAAAAGGTCATTCGGATCTTTGGCTTGCCTTTCATCAATGAATGCGAGGTCTTCGCTGTCCTGGTCGTTGTGAACATCGATGTCTGCGAAATCCCAAACCTGATCAGTGGGCGATCCTGGCAAGCCGGCACTACCTTCTCCGTCGGAAGAGGGGATCACTGCTCCGTCACATACAGCTTCCAAAAGTTTAGGCGTAGACCGCTCTGACGCTTCCTCCGGACCAGGGTGCAAGTCATCTTGCTCACCATCAGCTTCGTTCCGAACCGGCTCATCGGGAGTTGGCGGCGCTCCCGGATCACCCGGTTCGCCGGTATCCTTGGGATCCTGCTGGTATGCGAAGTCATCGATCTTCGAGTTATCCCGGACATCATTCACGTCTGCATCGACAAAGTCCCACACCTGATCACCCGGTGATGATGCGCGGTTTACAGGATGCAAGTCCTGCGACTGAAACGAAAAGCTATCTATCGACATTTCAATATCCTTTTTATGCAAATTCGAGACTAAGAACCGTTGTATTGTAACCATTATAAAAAGTTTCAACGTCGAAATTGAGATAGTGCTGAGCGAAAAGCGGTTCAAGCATCATTTGCGCAATAGGAAATTGCAAAATTGAACAAGCTGAAAATGAAAGAGAATTGACAGTCAAAGGTGGAGAATCATTCTTGACATTGAGTGTAACTATTTATATAGGTTACAAATCAAATCAAAGTGACGTTTTATTCGGCGAGCGGTGTCGGTCCATCCAGGACTTTGCCATGCAATGACTTTGGTGGCAGCTGTGCTGCGACTTAAGGAGTTTGGAAAATGCGTATTTGGGGATGCGGCACAGCTGCTACGTTTTGTGTTGCGGTAGCAGCTTTTGATGGGAGCGCGGTGGCTGCAACGGTCGGTTATGGCGACCGCGTCAACTTTCTGGATGCCGTCGGCGGGCAGCCGGTCGTCGAAGACAATTTCGACTATGACATTGCAGCTGCCTATCAAATCACATTCGCCAGCGGTGTCATTTCGACCAGCCCTGAGACCGATCATCCCAGTCGCAACACTGTGGTTTCAGAGTCTGGTTGGTATCTCAATGTATTAAGTAACGACGAACCTAATGTGTCCCAAGTGTTGACTTGGGAATTCCCAGAAGAAATTGTCGGTTTCGGCATGGATTACTATGTAGGCGGGTTTAACGGTTTAGAGGTGACATTCCTTGGTCAGCTGCTTGTACCTGACAATATACCGGGGTCAGATGACAACAGTTTCTTCGGCTATTTGAGCGACGAGCCGTTTCAAACCCTGACCTTTTCCACCAACTTTCCGATGGGTAGCCTAGGCGTTACAATCGACGACCTCGTTTTCGTTCCCGCGCCGCATGCGGTTGTACCGCTGCCTGCATCGCTCCCGTTCCTGCTGTCTGGGCTTGGTGGTCTCGTGGTTTTCAGGCGACTCTTTTCTGGCCAAAACTGATAGTGTCTCCCTACAAGAAAACCGAAGCAGAAATCGTAGAGCATGACGAGATCATTTGAATTCACGGCTGGTTCGCCGGCGCTCAACTTCATCGACACCATCTCAGCCCGTGGCCGCGATCCGGTGGAGCTCATTGTGACGCCCGACGATCTTTCCCGATGGCTCAATCTCGCGGGATTCAAACAGGACTTTCTCATAGGTCTTGAGCAGCTTCAAAACGCAAGGGATGTCCGCGAGGCTGCCAACGATGTTTTGGCGGCGGCGGTGGATTTGAAAGCCCTGCCGGAAAGCGGCGTCTACACGCTGAACATCTGGTCCGCGGGCCAGGATTTCCGCCCGCAACTGAGGAACGGGGATATCGTGCTTGTCAGCGAGCGACCTTTTGAATCTGTTCTGGCGCATATTTCGGCGGATGCACTGCTCATGCTGCGATCGGACAAGGTCGAGCGTCTAAGGCGATGTACGGAATGCGGAATGCTGTTTTTCGACCAGTCCCGGCCTGGAAAACGCCGCTGGTGTTCGTCGTCATCAGGGTGCGGCAATCGTGCGAAGGTGCGCCGTCATCGCGAGCGCAAGCGGCTGGAGGGCAACGCATGAGCCGGGTGCCTGAAGACAAGCGGGTCTGCTTTGATTTCGAAATCGATTTTTCAAACGGTGGCGGAATTCAGGGCCAGGGTTTCCGGCTGGATATCCAAGGTGATGATATTTCCGATGCTGAGCTAGCGGATTACATCGTTGCTGACATGCGCCTGCTCATGGTCGGCGAGGTTCGCATTCTGAACAAGGCGATCATCAAAGAGCAGCATAAGCGGAATCCTGCTTCGGCAAGTGCCGCTGGTTCACCGAGGTAGGTGCCGGCCGAGCGCATGTCGATATGGGCGGTTCTATCCCGCCGTGAAAAGCTGACATGGGGTTCTGCTGCCTACGCTCAAATATTGTCCTCGGCCAGCCAGCCGTCGGCTTCCGTGCCGACCCAGATCGCGTTGCGCTCGTCCAGAAAATCGATGGAGTGAATGACCGTTGTGCGCTCATCGAGGAAAGCGACGTTGTAGTTCGCTGCCATGCCGCCATAGCCGACGCGGTCCTTGTTGCCGGAGAAGTCCGGCCAATTCGGATGGCTGGTGGAGCGCGGCGCGGAAACGGGAATTCCGCACACCGAGCCAGACAGGCTGAAATGGCAATGGCCAAAGAAGATGTGCCGGATGACACTTTCATAGTCTTCGAGGATCTGCTGAAACTCGACTTCCTGAACGATCCCGAGCTGGTCCGCATTGGCGACATGAACGGTCATCGGATTGTGGTGCAGAAAGATATACGCACTGGATGATTTCCGCACGACCTCATCGAGAGTGGCGCGCAACCAGGCTTGGCGCTTTGCGCAATAGTAACCCTCATGGGTGCCCGGCTCATTCGTGTCGAGAAAGAGGAAGTGTCCGTGCGGCGTTTCTTCCGCCCACTGGATGAAGCCGTTCTTGTCGACAGGCGTTTCCGGAAAGGCAGCACGGAACGTGCTGCGGTCGTCGTGATTTCCGATCATCAGGCGCGGCGACGTGGAAGCAAGACCGGTTTGCGCCAGTAGCGTCTTGAGAAGGGCATAGTTTTCCTTGGACCCGTGGTGGGCGAGATCTCCTGAAATCACCACCATGTCCGCATCCGCGCTATTTGCCAGGACGTGCGCGGCGCAGGCACGGAAATTGTCAACGGGCACGGATCCCATGATCGGGTCGTCCTGAATATGGGTGTCCGAAATATGAACGATCTTCAAGGCAGTGGCTCCGCTCAAGGCAGTTTTGGTGACTGATTTCGCAATTTGCGGACAAAGTCAATTGGGAGCGATACGAAGCAGGAACACTCAGTCATTGGCGCGCTAGTCCTGGTAAATCGGGTCGCCCTGCTGCAGTGTTTAGAACAACTTTAAACATTACAATTTTTTCAAAACCCTACAAAACTTGTGCTATGATTTTCTGGTACGGTTTGTGAGACACGCATGACCACAATAGAGATTTGTCAATTCCTTCAGCCACCACGCGGCAGATACATCCCGCGTGCACCGGCTTTTATCGTCACGCTCTACGGCGATGCGATCGAACCGAGGGGAGGGACATTGTGGATGGGTGACCTTGTCAGCTCATGCGCGGAGCAGGGGATCAGCGAGAGCCTGGTCAGAACCGCGGTGTCCAGGCTTGTGGCGGCCGGCAAGCTGCTGGGCGAGCGGATTGGGCGCAGAAGTTTCTACAGACTGACTGAACAGGCGCAAGAGGAATTCAGGTCGGCGTCCAAGGTGTTGTACGCGCCCCCGCCCGCAGCCCGTGGCTGGCTGCTCGCCCTAAAGCAGCGCGAAGCACCGCCTGAAGGATGGGCAATACTTGGCAACGGTGTTGCGCTTGCGCCCAATCGCTCCGATATCGTCCAGCCTTCCGGCGCTCTTGTCTCTGGCGAGGCGATTGGGCAACGGAAAGACTGGCCGGGTCTTGTCGCCGATTTATGGGATTTGGACGTTGTCGGCGAGAGGTACCGGTCGTTTCTGGAGCGCTATGGCGCACTTGAAAAATTTCTGTGTGACCGGAGCTTGAATGATGTTGACGGCAAGACTGCATTGGGCTTGCGGTTGTCGCTCATCCATCATTATCGGCTGGCAGCGCTGAAAGATCCCCGACTGCCGCGAGAGGCCTGGCCTGAAGACTGGCCGGCGCCTGCCGCGCGGAGGCTTTTTGTCAACGTCTACCTGGCGCTGGCCTCTGCTGCGGACGAATTCATCGGGCGATCCTTCAGTGATTCCTGTGGTTTGCTGCCGTCTGCGACGGAAGCGACAGCCCTGCGACTGGACAGGCTGGGACGCGAGGCGGTCTCGTTCACTGGCTGAGCGCGCCGGCTGTCCAGTGCTTCCCGTGTCAAAGGGTCACGCATTTTTTCAAAATAGGGTTTCATGTGTGATGTTTTGATGCTATAACGCTGACCGATCGGTCGATGAATATCTGTCGACTTCGGGTTTGCAGCGGGAGAGAGCAATGCCGGAAGCCTTTATCTGCGATGCCGTGCGCACACCGATCGGACGGTATGGGGGTGCGCTTTCTGGCGTGCGTGCAGATGACCTTGCCGCCTTTCCGCTCGCCGCGCTGAAGGACCGGAACCCGGATGTCGATTGGAATCGGGTCGACGACGTCATTCTGGGCTGTGCGAACCAGGCCGGGGAAGACAACCGGAATGTCGCCCGCATGGCTGTTCTTCTTGCCGGTCTTCCGATTTCGGTGCCGGGCACGACCGTCAACCGTTTATGCGGCTCGGGCATGGATGCGGTCGGGCTGGCCGCCCGCACGATACGGGCGGGAGATGCGACTCTCATGCTGGCCGGTGGTGTTGAAAGCATGAGCCGTGCGCCGTTTGTCGTTGCCAAAGCGAGCTCTGCCTTCTCGCGGAACGCGGAGATGTACGACACGACCATCGGCTGGCGGTTCAAGAACAAACAAATGGATCGCGCATTCGGTACAGATACGATGCCTGAGACCGCCGATAATGTCGCAGCGGATTACGGGATCTCCCGGGAAGATCAGGACAGGTTTGCCGCCGAAAGCCAGCGCCGGTGGGATGTCGCTCAAAAGGCTGGTGTCTTCGAGCAAGAGATTGTTCCGGTCACAATCCCGCAGCGCAAGGGCGAACCGGTTGTCGTCGATACGGACGAGCACCCACGCCCGGGAACGGGCATCGAGGCGCTTGCAAAGTTGCGTGGGGTCAATGGGCCGGAAATGACGGTGACCGCCGGCAACGCGTCGGGTGTTAATGACGGCTCCGCCGGTGTTATCGTTGCGTCCGAGGCTGCCGCGAAGTCGAATGGCCTGGCGCCGAAGGCAAGGGTCGTTGCCATGGCCGCGGCAGGCGTACCGCCGCGCATCATGGGGATCGGGCCCGGGCCGGCGACCCGGAAGGTTCTGGAAATTGCTGGTCTGAGCCTCGATCAGATGGATGTCATCGAGCTCAACGAGGCATTTGCCTCGCAGTCGCTTGCTGTTTTGCGGGAGCTCGGACTGCCGGATGATGCCGCGCATGTGAACGCAAATGGCGGTGCCATTGCAATTGGGCATCCGCTTGGAATGTCCGGCGCAAGGCTCGTGTTGCATGCCGCTTACCAGCTCCAGCGGACCGGCGGCCGTTATGCTCTCTGCACGATGTGCGTCGGGGTCGGGCAGGGCATCGCTCTTGTGATGGAGCGGGTGTAAATTGGAAAGCGTAAAGGTCTGAAGAGGCTCCTTGGAGGAAATGCCATGTATGCGCAGTTGGTAAAATCGGACGGTCTCAAGTCGCGGGAGGAGATGTCTCCGGAAGAGCGCGCCTTTCAGGACCGGGTCGACAACGGCGAGAAGATCGAGCCGAAAGAGTGGATGCCTGAGGGCTATCGCAAGACGCTGATCCGCCAGATCGGCCAGCATGCTCATTCCGAAATCGTCGGTCAGTTGCCGGAAGGCAACTGGATCACGCGCGCGCCCACACTGGAACGCAAGGCGATCCTTCTGGCGAAGGTCCAGGACGAAGCCGGCCACGGCCTTTACCTCTACTCTGCCGCAGAGACCCTGGGCGTTTCGCGCGATGAGCTCCAGGAGAAGCTCCATTCGGGCAAGATGAAATACAGCTCGATCTTCAACTATCCGACGCTCAACTGGGCCGATATCGGCGCCGTCGGCTGGCTGGTCGACGGGGCTGCAATCATGAATCAGGTGCCGCTGCAGCGGACCTCTTATGGACCTTATAGCCGGGCCATGATCCGCATCTGCAAGGAAGAGAGCTTCCATCAGCGTCAGGGCTACGCGATCATGATGAAGATGGCGTCCGGAACGCCTGAGCAGAAGGAGATGGCGCAAGATGCGCTGAACCGCTTCTGGTATCCGTCCCTGATGATGTTCGGTCCGTCCGACAAGGACTCTGTGCACTCCGCTCAGTCCATGGCCTGGAAAATCAAGATGAACACCAACGACGAGCTGCGCCAGAAGTTCGTCAATGAGACCGTTCCGCAGGCCGAATATCTCGGCCTGAACGTGCCCGACGACAAGCTGGCCTGGAACGAGGACAAGCAGGGCTACGATTTCTCCGAGCCGGACTGGAACGAGTTTTTTGAAGTCATCAAGGGTAACGGCCCGTGCAATCGCGAGCGCTTGAACGCGCGTGTGAAAGCCTGGGATGAGGGCGCCTGGTTCAGGGATGGCCTTAATGCGTACGCCGAAAAAGCCGCCGACCGGCGCAAGGCCGCCCCGGTTGCAGCCGAATAACCGGAACGCCTGATAAAAGGGGAGAACCAGTCATGTCCAAAAAAGAATGGCCGCTCTGGGAGGTTTTCATCCGGGGTCAGCATGGCCTGAACCATCGCCACGTCGGCAGTCTTCACGCACCGGATGCGGAAATGGCAATCAACAACGCGCGCGACGTTTATACCAGGCGCCGCGAGGGCGTTTCGATCTGGGTGGTGCCGTCAAAGGACATCACCGCCTCAAGCCCGTCTGAAAAGGGGCCGCTGTTCGATCCCGCGGAGAGCAAGACCTACCGCCACCCGACGTTTTTCGACATACCCGAAGACGTGGGGAAGATGTGATGGCTGCGGAAACGATACCTCCCGGCGCTGGGGTCAAGGACCCGTTCATAGGGGATGACACGCTTCGTCCGGCATTTTTCGAGTGGCTTTGCCGGATGGGTGACAATGCTCTTATCCTTGGCCACCGCACGTCGGAATGGTGCGGCCACGGACCTGTCTTGGAAGAGGATATTGCCCTTGCCAATACCGCGCTCGACCTGATCGGTCATACGCAGATGTGGCTCGGACTGGCGGGTGAAGTCGAGGGCAAAGGCCGTTCCGCTGATGATCTTGCGTATCTGCGCGATGCGATGAAGTTTCGGAACGTGCTGCTCGTCGAGCTGCCCAAGGGTGACATGGCCGTCACGATCATGCGCGAGTTTCTGTTCGACGCCTGTCATCATCTGCTGCTTTCCTGGCTGGCCGACAACGCAAAGAGCCCACGAGTAGCGGAGATTGCTGCCAAAGCACTCAAGGAAGTCAGTTACCACTTGGATCGCGCATCCGACATCGTCGTCCGCCTGGGCGATGGCACTGCTGAAAGCCACGACCGGATGCAGGCAGCGCTCGACTTGCTGTGGCCCTACGCCGGAGAGCTGTTTGCTGGTGACGAGGTCGACAGCGCGCTGCAAGACGCCGGAATTGCACCGGATCTGACGACCTTGCGCGACAATTGGGACGAACGTGTCCGTGATATTCTGGACGAGGCGACGTTAAAGATACCCGACACGGGCGGGTACACCCATCTTGGCGGCAAGCAGGGCCGGCATACGGAGCATCTCGGGTTTCTGCTTGCTGAAATGCAATTTCTCCAGCGAGCCTATCCGGGCGCAAGCTGGTAGGGAGCTGAGAGATGAAGACAGCGCTTCAACCGGCTACCGAAGAGGTCTGGACTTGGCTCGCTGAGGTTCCCGACCCGGAAATCCCGGTGGTCTCGGTCACGGAGCTCGGCATTGTCCGGGATGTTCGCTACGACGGCGACACGCTGGTCGTCGCTGTAACGCCCACCTATTCAGGCTGCCCGGCAACGGCGGTGATCGATCTGATGATCGAAGACAAGCTGCGGGAAATGGGGGTGGAGAACCTGCGTCTTGAGCGCCGGCTTGCGCCGCCCTGGACGACAGATTGGGTGACGGATGAAGCACGTGACAAGCTGAGATCCTTTGGCATCGCACCACCCATCGACGGCACCGCGACAGACGGCATGAGCGCAAAGGCTGCGCGGCTTTCTGGTGAAACCAATCTGGTGGTCGCCTGTCCACGCTGCAATTCGGCAAATACCGAACGGATCAGCCAGTTCGGATCAACCCCGTGCAAGGCCGCATGGCGTTGCAAGGACTGTCTCGAACCATTCGACTATTTCAAGTGTATCTAGAGGACGGTCTTGCCATGGCACGATTCCATTCGCTCGAAGTGACCGATATCCGGCGCGACACGCGCGACGCCGTTGTGGTGACGCTCAAACCCGAGGATGCGGATGTCGACGCGTTCACGTTCATTCAGGGCCAGTATCTGACTTTCCGTAGGGATTTCGACGGCGAAGAATTGCGCCGGTCCTACTCCATTTGCGCCGGGTTGGATGAGGGATGCCTGAAGGTCGGTATCAAGCGTGTCGAGGGGGGCGCGTTCTCAACCTTTGCGAACGAGCAACTGAAGGTTGGTGACCGGCTTGAAGTCATGAAGCCGATGGGCCGGTTTTATACCGAGCTGGATCCATCCAGCGCCAAATCCTATCTCGGCTTTGCCGGCGGCTCGGGCATTACGCCTGTTCTGTCAATCATCAAAACGGTGCTTGCGCGGGAGCCGGAGAGCACTTTCACGCTGATCTACGCCAATCGTCAGACCAGCTCGATCATGTTCCGGGAAGAACTCGAAGATCTCAAGAACCGGTATCTCGGCCGACTTTCGCTGATCCATATCTTGGAAACGGAAGCGCAGGAAATTGATCTCTTCACAGGCCGGATAGACGCCGAAAAGATGGAGATGCTTTTCCGCCTCTGGATCGATGCGGACGAGGTCGACACCGCCTTCATCTGCGGCCCGGAACCCATGATGCTGACGATCGCGGACAGTCTGCGTACACATGGTCTGTCGGACGAGCAAATCCGGTTCGAGCTTTTTGCCTCCTCGCAGCCCGGCCGGGCCAAGGCGAAGGCAAGATCCGAAGCGGCGGCAGCTGCTGCGGGTACTTGCGAAGTGTCGGTCACGCTCGATGGAACGACGCGCAATTTCCAGATGGAGAAGGATGGCACGTCGGTTCTCGAAGCCGCGATTGAAAACTCCATCGATGCGCCGTTCTCCTGCAAGGCAGGGGTCTGCTCGACCTGCCGCGCCAAGGTCATTGAAGGCGAAGTGGAAATGGAAACGAACCATGCACTGGAGGACTATGAAGTGCGGGCCGGTTACGTCCTTTCCTGCCAGTGTCTTCCTGTTTCGGACAAGGTGGTGATCAGCTATGACGAGTGACACAAGCCTTCAGGACAACGACACGATGCCGCTCTCCGAGTACCTGGAAAAGGGCGGAAAGCTGACCTCACCCGGGAATGTCCCGCCGCGATACCGGGCCGAATTGCTGCGGCTCATGTCCTCCTTCGTCGACAGCGAACTTGCCGGTTCGGCGGGATTTGCCGATGCGATCAACTGGGCACCGGGCCTCAAGGAACGCATAGCCGCAAGCCGGATCACGCTTGAAAAGGTGGACCATGCGGAGCGGGTTCTCGACCTGATGAGCGATTTTGGCACGGACAAGGCTCTTTATAACCGGGCGCATTCATG
This sequence comes from uncultured Roseibium sp., assembly GCF_947494555.1. GTDB lineage: Bacteria > Pseudomonadota > Alphaproteobacteria > Rhizobiales > Stappiaceae > Roseibium. Next base: position 133,162 of record NZ_CANLVF010000001.1, read on the forward strand.
GTCGTCGCGTCAACCGCGCGACGTAAATTTAGATCCAAAACGCCAGGGCGGGGATATGCGGCTCTCGGTGTTCCACTATCCGCTTCAGAGCTGGACCGACGCCGTTGTCATGAACTCGTTGATGGGCATGGCAACCGTGCATCAGCTTCAGGAACAGATCCGCACTTCGTATCAGCCGCTTGGCGAGGTGTTTCGCGAAATTCTGCCGCGTGAGAAACGTCACATGGAGCTTGGTCTGGAAGGGTTTGAGGACCTGCTGAGAGATGCAACACACCGGGCAGAGGTTCAGGCTTCCGTCGATTACTGGATGCCACGCGTCGCCGAGACGTTCGGGGCGGCGCACTCTGGCCGTTTCGAGCGGCTCAAGAAGATGGGTCTGCGCCACACGGAGAATGAAACGATGCGCGCAGCGTGGAAAGCTGACGCGGATACGCACCTCAAAGAGCTGAAGCTCAGCTGAGCGGGGCCTTTGGACCGAAATTCACGAAAGGACGATCCATGAACGGGACGGGCAACACCGCACGGCGGCTGGAAAGCTATGTCGAAGGCGCATGGCGAACCGGTGAGGGCGATGGCAAACCGGTGCTGAATGCGGCGACCGGTCAGATCCATGCCCTGATCGGAACGGATGGGCTGGATTTCAGGGCCGCGCTCGAGTGGGGCCGCGCTGCGGGTGGCCGGGCTTTGAGAGCGATGACGATCCACGAGCGGGCGCTGTTGTTGAAGGCTGTCGGCCTGAAACTCATGGAGCAGAAGGAAGAATTCTACCTGGAAAACTTTGCGACCGGTGCGACACGCAAGGACGGTTGGATCGACATCGAGGGTGGCATCGGAACCCTCCTGACATTTGCTTCCAAGGCCCGGCGTGAGTTGCCCAACACCAAGGTGCTGACCGAAGGGCCGGTCGAACCGCTTTCCCGCGACAGTACCTTTGCGGCCCAGCATATCCTGACGCCACTGCGCGGCGTTGCCATTCACATCAACGCATTCAACTTCCCTGTCTGGGGCATGCTGGAAAAGATTGCACCCTCGCTGATTGCCGGGATGCCATGTATTGTCAAACCGGCGTCCCAGACGGCCTATCTGACCGAGCTGGTCGTGCGCCGGATTCTGGAGACAGGGTTGTTGCCCGATGGCGCGCTGCAGATCGTGACAGGATCGGCGCGCGATCTGCTGGATCATGTCATCGAGCAGGATGTCGTAACCTTCACCGGCTCCGCGTCAACAGGCCAGAAGCTGAAGTCGGGACCGGCGATCCTGCAGCATTCCGTTCGCTTTACCATGGAAGCGGACAGTCTCAATGCGTCTATCCTTGGTATCGACGCCGGGCCCGGAACGGAAGAATTCGACCTGTTCGTAAAGGAAGTCTCGCGCGAGATGACGGTCAAGGCAGGTCAGAAATGCACGGCGATCCGACGCGTGATCGTGCCCAAAATGCACGAGGGGGCCGTCGTCGAAGCACTTTCCCGGCGACTTGAAGGGACGACCATCGGCTTGCCGGACGACGAGCGGGCACGCATGGGGGCGCTGGTGTCCCTGAAGGACCGGGAGGATGTCAAATCTAAGGTAGGCATGCTGGCCCAGGAAGCAGAGATCGTATCCGGTTCGCTGAATGAGATCGACCTTGTTTCGGGTGACACGGAAACCGGCGCCTTCATGGCTCCCGTTCTACTGCGCTGTGGCAATCCGGTTATTGCCGAAGCCGTTCATTCGGTCGAAGCTTTCGGTCCTGTTGCAACCGTCATGGCCTATGAGGACAATGATGAAGCGGTCATACTCGCGCAAAAGGGACGAGGTTCACTGGTGTCGTCGCTATTCACCAATGACAACGCCGTCGCGCGCGAGGTGGTCACAGGGCTTGCCCCCTTCCACGGGCGGGTTCTGATCGGTAACCGCCGGTCAGCCAAGAGTTCCACCGGGCATGGATCGCCTTTGGCTCCGCTTGTTCATGGCGGCCCCGGGCGCGCTGGTGGTGGCGAGGAAATGGGCGGGATGCGGGGCGTGAAACATTTCATGCAACGCACCGCCGTACAGGGGGCACCCGAATTGCTCTCTGCGGTCACCGGTCAATGGCTGGATGGCGCGCCTGTCAGGGCGGACGTGCATCCGTTCCGCAAATCGCTCGCCGAGTTGACTATCGGAGATCAGATCGTCACTGAGTCGCGCGAAGTTACGCAGGCAGACGTGGAACACTTTGCGAAGTTCACCGGCGATACGTTCTACGCCCATATGGACAGTGAGGCGGCGAAGGCGAATCCATTCTTCGATGATCGGGTCGCGCATGGATATCTGATCGCGTCTTTTGCCGCCGGGCTGTTTGTCGACCCGGATCCAGGCCCGGTTCTGGCGAACTATGGCGTCGACAATCTGAGGTTCCTGACCCCCGTCTATTTCGGCGACAGTCTGAAAGTGCGGTTGACCTGCAAGGAAATCAATCCGCGCGAGAATGCCGAGCACGGCGAAGTGCGCTGGGATTGCCAGGTGACCAATCAGAATGACGAGGTCGTCGCGCAATACGACGTGCTGACCATGGTGGCAAAGACGTGGCCGGCTGTTACCTAGGATATCCGGTTTGAATGGAACGTTCTGGATAGCCAGTGATGTGTTCGATCAGTCTTTGCGTACCCGGATGGAAACGTGCAATTTGACCTGCGAGTAAAGGTGCCACAGTTGGGTGTTGAAGAGGTCCTGAATTGATTGCTCATACACATCTGCATGTTAGCGACCTTGCCATGTCAAAGGCGTTTTACGTGAAGGTTCTCGCAACGCTTGGCTATTCGATCAGTATGGAGCTCGACGATGCCGTCGGCTTCCACGACGGCAAAAACACGGATCTATGGCTGGTGAACGAACCGGTTGCGCCAACTCATATCGCATTCGAAGCCAAAAGCCGGGAAGAGGTCGAGGCGTTTTACGCGGCCGCTCTGGAGCAAGGTGCGCGTGACAATGGCGGGCCGGGCTATCGCCCGCAGTACTGGCCGGGGTATTTTGCGGCGTTTGTTTTCGATCCGGACGGACACAATATCGAAGCCGTCTGGTACGACAGAAGCAAGATGTGACAGCCGCGATGACCTCTTCAAAGTAGGGGAGTGAGACCTCCCAGCCTATGTGAATACCACGTTGTGTAAAGGCCCTTGTTATTGCTGAGGCGGCAACATTGGTTGATGCGGTTGCAGCGACATCCCACACGATAAGGCCCTCATCTGTGGATCAAAAAAATCGGCCGGTACGAAACCGGCCGATCGTTTTATGTAGCAAGTGCAAGGACTATCCGACGAGACCGCCGTCTTCACGCGTAACAGCGATGATCGCAGACCGCGGAACGGAATCGCCGCCTCCCGGCCAGTGGCTGTTGCCACGCTCGCCCGGATGCTGAATGCCGACAAACATCGTCCGACGATCCGGGCTCCAGATCAGGCCAGTGATCTCACACTCGTTCGGACCGACCATGAAGCGGCGGATCTCGCCAGTGACCGGGTCGCCCGCAAGCATCTGGTTATTGCCGTGACCAGCAAAATCGCCCTCGTTCTTGTAGCTGCCGTCCGTCTGGATCCACAACAGACCGTTGTCATCGAAAGCCAAGCCATCCGGCGAGTTGAACATGTTGTCAGCGTTGACGTTCGAGGACCCGGCATAAGCGTCGGAGTGAACCGTCGGGTTGCCGGCGAGCACGTAAAGGTCCCAGGTGAAACCCGGTGCCGTGTGGTCGCCAGCGTCCGGACGCCAGCGGACGATCTGACCGTAGTTGTTCTCGTCACGCGGGTTGGGTCCGTTTGCGGCAGTGTCGTCACCCCCGGCATTTGGCTTTACGCCGCGGTTCTTGTTGTTGGTCAGGCAGCAATAAACCTCCGGTGCCTTTGGATTGGCGGCAACCCATTCCGGACGGTCCATCGTGGTCGCGCCGACAGCGGAGGCAGCCTGACGGGTGTGAATGTGGATCTCTGCCTGATCCATACCTGTTGTTTCCGGGGTGAGGGCAACCCAAGCGCCGGTGCCGTTGTCGCTGAACTTGGCGACATAGAGTACCCCGTCGCTCAGGAGGTCGTCGGTCGGTGCGCCGGGAGCATAGGCACCGTTGGAGACGTAGCGGTAGACAAATTCGCCACGCTCATCGTCACCCATGTAGACCACCACACGACCGTCGTTGTTGATGACGGTTTCGGCGTTCTCGTGCTTGAAGCGGCCGAGAGCGGTGCGCTTTTTCGGTGCCGACGCCGGATCTGTCGGATCGATCTCAACCACATAGCCGGCACGGTTCGGCTCGTTCGGATGCTTGGCGACATCGAAACGCTCGTCGATTTCCGCCCAGCCGTAGCCCCAGTCCGTGGTGTTGACGCCGTAACGCTTCATGGCCGGCGTGATCGACTTCGGGTTGTCGTCCTTGACGTCTTCGCTGGAGGAGAAATACCCGTTGAAGTTTTCCTCGCAAGCAAGATAGGTGCCCCAGGGCGTGGCACCATTACCGCAGTTGTTCCAGGTGCCGAGCGTTTTGGTTCCGGTCGGATCGGCATCGGTCTTCATCAGGTCATGTCCGGCCGCCGGTCCGGTCAGCTCCATTTCGGTCTTCGGCGTGATACGACGGTTATAGGGGCTGTCCTTGACCATCTGCCACTTGCCGTCAATGAAGGCAATTTCGACCACGGAGACACCGTGCGCCATCATGCCTTTTGCGATTTCATCCTCGCCGACAAGACGGCCGTCCTCGGCTTTGGTCGAAATGATCGAGCGGTTTGTGTATTCGTTGTTCACGACAAGCAGAAGCTTGCCATCATGTGCGAACACATCCATGCCGTCGGTGTTATCGCCAAATGCACGTTCCTGGCTCGCGGCTGTTCCGCGCGTCGCCTGGTCGAATTCAGGCGCGTCGGACCACAGCGGGTCGCCCCATTGGATCATCACGTCGACCTTGTAGCCGTCCGGTACGATCACGTCGTCAGCAGTGGATGTACTGATCTGATCGAACGCGAAACGGCCGGAGGCAGCCTTTGCGATGCCGGCGGTGCCGCCGAGCGCGGCGAAGCTGCCGAATGCGAGGACGCCGCCCATGAATCCGCGACGGCTTAGGGCTGTTTCAACAATCCGGTCGAAATCGTTTTCTTCCGGGCGCGGGTTCATCACTTCGTCGAAATCGTCGAAAGAGAGCGTGTGATTCTCGTTGTCTTTCATGAGTCTTCCCTGCTGGCTACTGTATGAAATTAGCTGGCTCTTGCGTTACTGGACACCATTTGGCGGACCCCGTCTTTCAGACGCGCACACCTTTCCAGGAACCTGAAATTGCGTGCCCCGCGTCCGTCCGGCGAATGGACCGTACCACAGAGGAGTCATGGTATAGCGTGAGTTTTTTTTAACTTTAATGACGGTCTCAAAAGTTGTCACTACCACTGGTAACTTTTCCGGCTAAATACTGAGCTTGATTTCAACCTTCAGGAAGAGCTCTGAAGTGAAAAATAATTTTAAATCAATGGTTTATTTCCTATTTCATTCGAAGCATCAAAGTCGCAAATCTGCCTGAGCAAGCAGCAATCGCGACACCTGAATACCCTGAATTGTCATTAAACTGTCATTTAGGTGCCGTCGCGTGAGGAAAAATCGCTGCGCGACTATCCAGATTGGAAAATCGGAGGCGCGGTGAACAGAAAAACCTAACTGAATGGTGCGTGCTCACGCGGCATTGATTTCCGAAGTGAGCTGCAATTGTTAGTCTTGTCAAACGGTCGAGGGCTGCCCGCCCGTAGGCCGGATCGAGATGCCCGCCCAACTGTTCAATTTGCAATCAACCGACGGATCAAACTTGGCAACCCTTTTTTCTGATTTCAAACTTCGTGACATCACATTCAAGAACCGCATCGCCGTCTCCCCAATGAGCCAGTATCGATCGGTTGACGGATATGCAAATGACTGGCATCTCGTTCATCTCGGACGATTTGCGATTGGTGGTGCCGGTCTGGTCTATGCAGAAGCAACCGCTGTCGAGAAAGACGGACGCAGGACCCATGGGGATCTGGGCCTATGGGACGATGCGCAAGTTGATCAACTCACACCCGTAACCCGATTCATCGAACGCGAGGGTGCCGTGCCCGGCATTCAATTCGGTCATGCGGGCCGGAAAGCTTCCGAGCGCCGTCCATGGCACGGCGAGACGCCAGTCGATGAAGGGGACACTGCCGAACGAGGTGAACATCCGTGGCCGGCCATCGCTCCTTCCGCAATCCCCTATGCCGACGGATGGCCGGTTCCTGAGGAAATGTCGGAAGCCGATATACTGCGGGTCGTGGAGTCTTTCGGGGCGGCAGCCCGCCGGTCCTACGCGGCGGGCTTCAAAATCATTGAGATCTATGCCGCGCATGGTTTTCTGGTCCATCAGTTTCTGTCTCCGGTTGCCAATAAGCGCACGGATCGCTGGGGCGGCAGTGCGGAAAACCGGATGCGGTTTGCGATTGAGGTTGCCCGGTCCGTGCGCGCTAACTGGCCGGAGGGTTATCCGCTTGCGTTCAGGCTTTCCGCAACGGACTGGCTTGAAGACGGCATCGAAGTTGAAGATACCGTTCGAACGGCAAAGGCGCTGAAGGCCGAAGGCGTTGACATGATTGACTGTTCGAGCGGTGGCATCGGCGGCAAGGAACGTCCGCGGCGAATGGTGATTGAGGAAGGCTTTCAAACACCCTTTGCCGAAAGAATCCGTAAGGAAGCGGATATTGCAACGATGGCTGTCGGCTTCTTGTGGGGTGCGGAGCATTGCGAGGAGATCGTGGCATCCGGCAGGGCAGACATGATCGCGGTTGCCCGGGAGTTGCTCGACGATCCGAATTGGCCACTACATGTCGCTGCGAGGCTCGGAGCTGATGAGGGACATTCCTTGTGGCCGATTGAATCCGGCTGGTGGCTGATGAAACGGGAACGCCTCTTGAAGAAACTGGGTCTGCGATGAGCTAAAAATGATCGTGCGGAACCCTCGTTTTGGTGGTTTTTTGGCTGATAGCTACCTGATTCTTCGAAAAAATCTTGATCCGCCCAGGGCCCCTCTGCTGGCCTAAAGTGCACTAGGCGCTTGAAATCATGCTGCTAGGTTTGAGGGTCTGGGCGTGAAGGGGCAGTCGATGTTCCAGGGAGGGCGAAATGCGGGCAGGCTTCTATTGGATGTTGCTTTTGGTTCCGGGTTTTCTTCCGGAACCTGCAGACGCACTGCCTCTTGAAGGTGAAAAAACGATCAAGCTGGTGGATCAGCGCGGAGAAGGTCATCCCGTTGCGACGGTCACTTTCAGTCAAGCGGGCGATAGCGTGACCTATCAGATCGTCTGGATGGACGATGTGTTTTCAGATCATTTCCTCTCCATGCGGCCGTTCAAATGCTTTGAAGGGCCGGCGAAATACTGGTGCCGCGTGCCTTATCCCTATGAGATAAAACGCACTGTTTCAGGTCAGGACCTTACCGACCTTGAGTATGATTTGCTCTTTGTCTGGAAGGGGGCGACAGAGTACGGCATCAATCTCTGGAACGGAGTTTACTACAAACTCGAATCCCAGGACGACCGGCTCCTTGGAACGCTTCATGAAATGGACATGGACAAACTCGGTGTACCACCCGAGCCTGGAGACTTGAGGCCAATTCGCGACGTTGATCTCGAGGAGGGTTATGTTGAGAGCAACTGGTTGCCGAAGCTTGTGATTGAATGAGCAGAGCTGGCAGTCCCTGCAACGGGCCGCCAGCTCTTCAGAATGGCGATCAGGAATTGGTGTTGATCGCTTAAGCCGAACCGTTTGCTATCGAAGCGCGACGCCAATTTCCCGGTTCGGTTTACTTTTTGAACCTGTTGTGGAACCAGTGATTGACCTCAACATCGGCTCCAGCTTCGGATGCCGGAATACGAATCCTTGATCGAGAAGCCGCTTCGGCACGACCCGCTGGCTGGCGAGCATGGTTTCGCGCGCCATGTCACCAAGAGCCGTTGACAGCAGCCAGGCCGGGATGCGCAAAAATGCGGGCCGGGTCAAGGCGCGCGCGAGCGCTCTTGTAAACACGGCATTGCGAACCGGCTCCGGTGCGGTGGCGTTGACAGGGCTTTCAAGGCGTTTGTTTGTCATGGCATACGCGATCACACGAACGAGGTCGTCTCTTTCGATCCAGGACATCCATTGCCCGCCATTTCCCAACTTAGTGCCACCGCCAAATTCGAACGGCGTCAGGAGCCTCGCCAGCATGCCGCCGTCGACCCCGAGCACGAGGCCGATGCGCAAAGCAACCACGCGGACACCGTGCTCCGATATCTTCATGGCTGCCTGTTCCCACTTTTCGCAGACTTCATGTGTGAACGCGGGTGCAGATGTTGCGCTCTCCGTCAGAACTTCGTCGCCGCGCAGGCCATACCAGCCAATGGCGGACCCGCTTATAAGACAGTCCGGTTTGATTTCCAGGCGCTCGATCAGTTCGTTAAGCGCGCTGGTCATGGCGATGCGGGAGACGATGATCTGCTCGCGCTTTCTGGAAGTCCAAAGCCCATTTGCGATCGGATCTCCGGCAAGATTGACGATCGCATCCACGCGGTCTTTGGAGTGGATTTGGCCAAGGTTGGAAATCACGCGGACCGGATGCGAAAGCAGTTCCGCCTTACGCAGATCCCGCGTCAGGACTGTCACGGAATGGCCTGCGGCGACAAGTGCTTCCACCAGCCGCACGCCGATGAAGCCGGTGCCCCCGGTAACGAGAACGTGCCGGCGCGGGGGCAGAACAGAAACCAGCTCCGCTGCGTCAGGCTTCAGGAGCCGCTCACTGCGGGACGCAGCGAGCAGGTCGCGTGCGGAAAACACGGCAACGCCGAGGGCGGCGATGCTCGCCATGACACTCCACCAGCCATAGCCGACGGGCACCATTGCGCTTGGCAGGAACAACCATTGCCAAAGAATGGGTGCCAGCAGGGCCAGAATGGCTCCATAATTCAAGGTCAGCAAAGTGTGGTTGATACGCTCCGTCCAGGGAAGCTTGCGGGTGAGATCCTCCTCGACGAAGTCCCAGAGCGTGATGATGACTTCCAGCGCCAGAATTGCCGCGAAGAGCAAAGTGAATACGCCATGCGGCTCTGTCCACGCGAATGTCAGAGAGATCACGGCGTAAAAGAAGTTGCGAATGCCGTGCAGGCGCAGTTCCAGTTTCTGCGAGGCTCGCCAGGCCAGGCGCTCGGTAACTTCGTGGTGCACGAGTGTATCAAACAGACCCATGGCAATCTGTACGGAAATCAGGGTCCAGAGAAGCGGATCAGTCATAGGTCAACCTCCATGTCATGAAAAAGAGCGTCCTGGTGGACGAGCTCGCCGAACAGCCGGCTTGTCAGTGTGAGTGAGAACAGAAAGCGCGTGTCGCCGAGGTCCCGGTGCGTGATCGTCAGATCACCGGGGCTCAGGCACGATGGCAGCCGGAGGCGCAAGGAACCGATCTGCAGAAAATAATGATCACTCCTGAACACAAGGGCGTCGTGCTCGGCAGCGACCTGAAGGGCCATGCCGATACCATACCCTATGTATTCCTCAATTCCGGTAGGACCGGCAAAGCGCTTCGAGCTATGGATTACCTGCGGAAAGCCTGCCGCGCGACCATACTGGCGGATCCAGAATTGGCCTTCACCGGCGCAATCCTCGGTGACCGTGACGACTGCCGGCTGCTGAAGGGAGGACATGTCGTGCGGCAACGGGCCGCCAACCAGTCGTGCAAGCTGCGACAGGAGATATCCGGGTAAGGTTCTGCGCATTGCGACAACTTCACCCTGATAGACAACGCTGGCCCCGCCTCTCAGGCGTTTGCCGAAGCGATTGCGGACGGAAAGCGGGAGAGTGTTCCAGGCGCCTTCGCCCAATAGCTCCCGGAACCGGGTATCGGGAACGATGTCGCAATGTCTGGCAGCGAAGTTTTGCTGCATCTTACGCCCTTTCCTGTTTAATCCGTTGTTTCTGTAAAGAGAGAAATAAAAGGGTAAAAAAATTTGACCCTATTTCGCCTTGCCGCCGCCGATCTTCAGAAGCGTCAGAACCTTGTTTCCCATTTTCATCAAAGCCGCCAGATTGGATTTCGGAACGCTCAGCATCTGGGCTGACCAGCGATCAGCGGTTGTCAAAAAGTCCTGCATTGCGTGCATCCGCTTGAGAACGTCGTGATCGAGATTCTTTTCATTCTCGGCCTGCGAAACGCACATGTCGATTGCGCGGATCGCGGGGTCTATTTCGCGCTCTTTGCGGCCCCGGGCGATCAGAAGGGCCATTTCCCATACATCCGTTTCTGCAACGAAATGCTCCCGCCGGTCACCGGCGACCGGAACCCGCTGGATCAACCGCCAGCCAACGAGTTCCTTCAAGGAGTTGGAAACGTTCGATCGCGCAATCCCAAGCTCTTCCGAGATCTGTTCCGCGTTGAGCGGCTCCGTGCTCAGATAGAGCAGGGCATGGATCTGGGCTACGGACCGGTTTACGCCCCATTGGCTGCCCATATCGCCCCAATAGAGAATGAACTGGGATTTTGCGCTTGCGTCGTTTCTGTCGGTAGTTTCTGTCATGACAGAAATATCGGATCAAATTGAACGAGAGTCAAGTCCTGTCGAAAACATCGGTAAGTTGCGAGGTCGGATCTCGCAGACACATTAGGTCATACAGAAGAGGGATCGACCCGCACGCCACGCCAATTTGCAAGAGAATGTATGGGATCGAGTGACAGATGTGGACCATGCGAGTGAATGGTTGACCCCTATGAGGCGTTGGAACAAAATAAGAACATGATCGTTGAAGCAGGAGTGAGGGCAATGAACAGTCTGAATCAGTACAAGGCCAAATCGGGTACTTTCGTTCCGGTCTGGACGCTGGAGATCCAAACATTGCCGGAAGATACCGACCGGATCCTGGATGAGGTCAAAAAGGTCTATCCATTGCGGTTTGGCCGTTATCAGCGCAATGCAAGCATCTCGGCCGTCGGCAAGGAAACGGCGCAACCGGAGCCGGGCTCGACAACAACCACACATGTGGACGCGTTTGAAGCGGGCACCACGGAGACCTATCCGATGGTTGAACTCAAGATTTCCATCGAAAGAGATCTTGAAACCCTTGAGAAGGTGATGGATGCGATCCACTATTCTCATCACTACGAAGAACCGGTGATTTTCTTGCGCGAAGACTGGGCGAGCAGGGCGGCCTACAATCCTCAAAGCGATAATCCGAACCGCTGGTGGAACAACGGGCGAGGGCTTCCCGAACGGATATCCTGATCTCAAGGCACTCCTGTCTCAAAGTCTGTCAGAGTGACCGCGCGCGGCCTGGAAAGACGCTGAAAAGACGGACCCGCGTGAAACCGAGTGGCTCGCGCCTGCCAACAGAGGCCTGGTCAGCCCGGCTTTTCGGGCGAAAAGACTTCCACAGGCTCGACCACGCCTTTCAATTGGTGGTTTCCAAGGGAACGCCAGGACAAAGAGGAACACTCGACAAAATCACGTGTTGCCAGAACGGTCTCATCAAGTGTGGAGCACAAACCTTCGACCCGGCTGGCGATGTTGACGGAGGACCCGATGACGGTGAAATCGAGTCGGTTGCCGCCGCCGATATTTCCATAAAATACCGAACCGGGGTGAAGACCTATTCCGAAATCGATTTCGTGTGACGCATCCTTTGCGCCAGTGAGGTCTAAAGCTGCGGCCTCGGCCCGCGCCACGGCATCGCTGACATCATCCTTATAGGGGAAGATTGCGAGCAGCGCATCGCCGATAAATTTGAGAACCTCGCCAGAATGCTCTTCAATCGCCTTCGTCAACTGTCCGAAATAGTCATTCAGCAGTATCAGAAGTGCGTCTTCGCTGCGCGACTGCGCAAGCCGGGTGAAGCCGCGAAGGTCTGAAAACCAGATGACCGCATCGATATGACTGCCGTCGCCACGCGCGATTTCGCCGTCCAGTACCCTGAGGCCCGCCCGTTTTCCGACATAGGTTTCCATAAGTGTCTTGGCGGTGTTGCGCGCAATAAAACCTTCAAAAACAAGAGTCAGTGCCGGGATCGTCGCGCCAACCAGTGTGGCGTCCTGTTCATTGAACCCGCCCGGTGCTTTCGTTGCGAGCGTCAGGACCTTGTAGGTTTCGTCTGAAAACTGAAGGGGGAGCGCTTCATACTGTGTATAGCCTTCGGCCCACAGATCCTCTCCGATGGGATAAAGGTTGCGATCCTCCTGCCGATCAAGTCTAAGCGACGAAGCTTCGCCATGCGTATAGATCTTGTGGATGGGGCTTGCCTTGAGAATTTCCATCTGATCCGGTGTGTAGGTAAACCAACGCTGCTGTGGGCCTCCCGCAACGTCCCAGAAGACAAAGGAAGATTGAGCGATCGGGTGCAGGATCGGTGCGCCGAGTGTCGAACGGTCAACCTGAATGCCCGTCTCGCGCAGTTTGAGCGTGTAGCCGTGAAGCAGTGCTGCAGGCGACTCCTGGCGCGGACCTTCGATCATCAACCAGCGCGTGACTTCGTCGCCGGCGGATCCTGGGAATGTACTCATTCCTTCTGCCTCCCAAATCGTGACGGAACACGACCGCAAAACCCATTAATTCCTCAAACGGAGGCCGAACGGAAGGCCATTGTCCAATCATGCATCCGATGGTCCACCGCCCTTAAAGGAGTTTCACTGGCCTAATGCGTACGCTAGCGTATAGTGTTGACGTAGAGTCAACATCAATCTGTACGCATCCGTATGGAAAGGCAAATGAGCAAGGCACGATTAGGCAAAGGCGATTGGATACAGGCCGGAATGCGCGCGTTGGCCATGTCCGGAATTGGTGCTGTGCGTGCGGAAGCCCTTGCACGCACGCTTCAGACGACTAAAGGCTCCTTCTACTGGCATTTCAAAGACATCAAGGACTTCCGGCAACAGATCCTCGATGGATGGCAAAACTCCCAGGCCGACGAAATCATCCGTCGCATTGCGGATCATGAGCCAGGGATCGACCGTCTACGAGCTCTTGTAGGACTGGCGTCCGAAGTGCGGCCGACCGATTTGTCGGTCAAGGCCGAACTGGCAATACGGGAATGGGCGCGGCACGATCCCGAGGCAGCCAAACGCGTTGCTGAAGTCGATACAAAACGTCTGGATTACCTCAGCGAACAGTTTCAAGTTCTCGGCTTCAGCGACAGACGCTTCGCACTCGACCTTTATACGAACTATCTGGGTTTTCGTATGCTCTCGTCCACTATGGATCTGGACGTTGCTGGGCATCTGGAGTTTGTTTTGTCGAGACTGCTCGACAGATGAATTGCAAAGCACAGATGAGTCCGCTTGGGGCAAAAGTTACGGACCGATTAGCGAACCATCGGGAGCAGCTTTTGGGAGGTCCCGTCTTCAGAAACGGTGAGAGCAGCGCAGAAGAAGATGCAACCAAAAATCATCTTTAAATTTTATCTGTAAAAGTGTGATGTCAATCACTGTATAACATGACGTGGTTTGTTAATGTTGCTTTGTATCCAACAAACTATTTAAAATGGTCACTAGAAATTCGATTATTACTTTGATTTTAACGACGGCAATGGTTTCTGGTTCGCCAGTGGCTAGTATTGCGCCGTCAACCCAATTTAAAGCCGCGCAGGGAACTGCAAAAGGTTTCGGCCTTAAGGCGAGAGAAAAGAGAATGAGTTGACCGACCTATATTGCCGTTCGGATGGCGGTTCGTTGACCTCCAACTGTACCGTGGCAGTGCGGCGATCAGTTTGAAGCTGATTGTGTGCTCCGTGGCGGTACAATATCCGAAACTCGGGACTGGGGCGGTAAAACCTGTTACGAGCCAGGCTACCAGTAATCCCATGGTCTTTCCCCTCGCTGGAAACAGCGAGGGGATTTTCGTTGTTCCTCAAACTCAAAGCGTTCGTCGCTACGCGTGGATCTTTTTCCGCCGGGGTTTTGTTGCAAGCCTACATGCGTAAGCCTGATCAAAAGTTATCCGGCTAAGTTCAATAGCGAATGACGCGGATCAAAGCCCGCTTGCGCAGCATCAGCCATCGCAGTCTTAGACTTAAGCTCTAAGGACTGCTGTTGCCGGCATGGTCCCGAGAAGAAATCTTGTCGAGCCCGTTTAATCGCCAAGGGCGGCAACAACGCGCGGCAACCGATCCGGGACATCTTCTTCACGCCAGTCAGTTCCGGTCAGGCGAAGCGGAGGCCGTTTTTTTCGATTCAGCGCCTTTCCCGTCCGCATTTCATAGGCTAGCGAAGGTATATCGCGCAGGGCATCGCAAGGGCTTGTATCTTCGCCGAAAAGAGTGACGTCAAATGCGTCCGGGTCCTTGAGGACGGCCTCAAAAACGTCTCTTCCCTGGAGAATGAGCCAGCATCTGAAACCTTCGAAATCATCATCGGAGCAGCCGCCGCGCAAAAGAACGGCGAGAGACCAGACGTCATCGCGGTAAGCGCGTGCGTCCAGATCATGGAACAATTCGTCAAATGCCTTGATCGCCCTTGCCTTGAAGCTCGCAAGTCTGTCGGTTGCCGCCTCAATCTGCTCGAGCGCTCCGCTTTCGCCCGGGGTTCCGATGATTTCCCAGAAGAGATCGATGTCCATGACGCGCGGATCCGGTTTACCCTTCCGGCGGCGCCGTTGTTCCTGTTCGATTTCCGCCCGATCGGCAGCAAGACGTCCAAGTTGCGCTGACGTTGCTCCCGATCGAAGGAAAAAGTCGTGTACTTCGTCCATCATCGCGAGAACTTCGGCCTTGCGGTGTGCGATTCCGTTGATCATTTTCTCAAATGACTTTTGCTGCTGCTTTTCGCTTACGGACCAGTTCGGCGACTTCCTGAACCCGCGTTTGCGCTCATCGATCAGAAACCAGAAAGAGGGTTTTTCCAAAGCAAGGTAGTAGCGGCAGATGCGAATGACGCGCTGCCCTTGCCCGTCGCGCAGCAGGCGCTCCAAAACATCGTGAATGAGATCGTTCTTGTTCGGGTCCCACTGGTGAACCGTGTGCGTATAATGGGCTTCGATCTCATCATACAGGCCAAGCGCAAAGTAGGCGTCCTCAAGCGCAATGGCCGCCGGTTCGAAGCAATCTCTGGATCTGTCCCACTCGCGATAGAGGCGGCCTTCGCGGTGCAAGGCCGCAATGAGATCCCTCAACCGTTCAAAGTCTTTCGAAAGATCGTCATAACTTGGATCAAACGCTTCATTTTCCGAAATCGAGATCTGTTCCTGCATCTTGAAAGCGTCTTTGTCGTGTTAACCCGGCGACCGGAGGATGGGGGCAGGAAGTGAAGAAAACGGGAAACATATTGCTAGAATTGCGAGGACCTTGAGCGCAGTTGCCGAAAGACATCACGGCAGGCGGGCTCTGAAGCCTTGTCGATAGTCTGAAGGCGATACATTCAAAAGTCTCAGGAAAGTGCGGCGCATGCGCTCTTCGTCGTTGAAACCCGTCCGAACGGCGACCTGTTTCACCGTCAAATCCGTTGTTTCCAGAAGCTCTTTGGCAGCGTCTGTTCGGATGGCCTCAACGGCTTTAGCGGGCGTTAAACCCGTCTGTTTCGTATAAAGTCTCGCAAAGTTACGGGCGCTCATGTTCACCCGCTCTGCCAGAGCTTCGACCCGAAGATCCTTTTCCATATTTTCCGCAATCCAATGGTGCAGGGTCTCAAACCGTCCCCCGGCATCGCGTATCTGGTGTCCGAGTACGGGACTGAATTGTGACTGTCCGCCGGCGCGTGCCATATGCTTCACCATTGACTGTGCCATCTCAAGCGCCGCGCGGCGCCCGAGATCCGCCGTCACAATCGCCAAGGCCATATCAATGCCTGCTGTAATTCCAGCGGAGGTCCAGATGTTTCCGTCGTTGATGAATATGGGATCGACTTCGACCTGAACATCCGGATACTGCTCTTCCAGCGTCTTGCAATCTTCCCAGTGGGTGACAGCTCTGCGCCCCTCCAGCAGACCTGCCGCCGCAAGAACCAGGGCACCGGAGCAGACAGAACAAACCCTTTGAGAATTTCCCGCGAGCTGCCTGATGTTTTCCAGCAAAAGATCGTCGAGCATTGCCGTGTTGGCACCCGCGCCTCCCACGACAACAAGTGTGTGGATCGCCCGGTTCAGATGCCACGTGACCGGTTGGCTCGGAATGGTGACAACCGTGTTTGTATCTACCGAGCCACCACTGACCGATGTCACAGCACAGGTGTAGCCCCTCCGGCCTGTTTCCGGATCGCGGGCATGGCTGAAAACCTGAAGTGGTCCGACAAGGTCAAGCAGCACGATGTCCGGATACACCACAAAGACGACGCTTCTGGGAACATCGGCCCGCATGGGTAAGTTGGCAGAAAACGAGGTCATCTTGTCATTCGTGCCATATCCAAACCAGGTAGTCTATCGCCAGGACAAGAGGAAAGAACAAATGCTTCCGCTGAAGTCGAAGTGCGGGAGTTGTGACAAGGACTTTCCTTGGAACGCCGACGATGCGCGTATGAGCACAATTCAGTGCGCACTTGCGTGCCCTGAGCCCGGAGACTGATATGCGTAATCTGTCTGATATTCTGAATTTCCGCCAGCTTAGCGACAAAATCACGTTGTCCGGGCAGCCTACAGAGGAGCAGCTTGCCGACATCAATGCGCTTGGGGTCACTCATGTCGTCAATCTCGGACCGCACCATAACAAAGGGGCCCTGGCCGATGAGGCCGGCACGGTTTCCAGTCTCGGGATGGAGTATGTTTACATCCCCGTGGAATTCGACAATCCCACAGATGTGGATTTCGCGAAGTTCTGCGATGCAATCGAACGGCTTGCCGATACCAGGATCCACGTTCATTGCATTTACAATGCCCGTGTCAGCGCATTCTTTTACCGATACGCGAAAAGCGGCCGCGGGTTCTGTGAGCGCGATGTCTTTGCGCTGATGGACGGTATCTGGAGACCCGGTGACGATTGGGCTGCGTTTATCGGGCGAGAAGACGCGGTAAGGCAGCCCAACCGCTATGCGGGGGAAGACTACTAAACTGCACTACATATCGGCATTTTGTGACGCCCGTTCCGGCACCGCCATGACAGAGACGGCCCATTTCCACACCCGCTCCGGAAGCGCACGACCATTTGCCGGTAACGCGACATCCATGTCACTGCGATCTTTCTGGCCCTGATATTACCTGGGACGAAATTACAGCGCCGGTTTCGCGGGTGTCCTGAAGTGATGACCGGGTGTCACCGTCGATTTTGGCAAAAAACTGGATCACGATGTAGCAGCTCGACATCAGGGCGAAAATAATCAGGACATGGTCGACCTCGAAGAGGTTTGCCAGGTGCCCGTAGATCGTCGAACCCACTATCTGGCCGACAGGCAACATGAAGAACAGCATCGCCACAACGCTTGGTGCGTGGTCTGTCGAGATGCGCGCCGCCCAAATCAGGTAAAGTCCTGTGCCTGTCATGTAAAACACGCCGAACAGGCTGGCGGCCACCAACCCAACCATTTCGGAATGTCGTGCCATGGCAAGCAACAAGGCTGACGTGCCGAGGCCGACGAAGGAAATTGAGTGGACCTCAGCCAGATCCAGCCGGCTGATGAAATCTCCGCAAAAAGCGCCAAGCAGGCCGGCGACGCCGAGGGCGATCCAAAACAGGCTGACGCCTGTGCTGTTCCAATCCGCGAGGCCGACGAGGCTGATACCTCCCCCGGTCCATATCGCGGCACTGACGATTCCGAACAGAAGTGAACTCGAAATAGCCTGATGGAGTGCGGGGGACCTGATGACAGTCTTAAAGCTCGCGTTGACATTCACTGCTTTGGTTTGCCCGGGAACGACGAAGAAAGCGGCAATGGAAATCAGGATCGAGATGAGAGCGAAGACAAGAAAACACTCTCGCCAGCTGTCGGCGAAATAAAGAGCGGTCAGGCTAGCCGCGACTATTCCAATGCCCGTGCCTGCATTGATGACGCTCACGGCGCGGTCGCGGTAGCAGGCACATGAAACGGTTACGCCGGCGACGAGCGGTGGCATGGAGAGGCCGGAACTAATGCCGATCAGCGACAAGGAAACGATGAGGCCCGTCGGTGTTGTGGCAAAACCGACCGCCGCCGCCCCAAGTGTTCCGAAAACCATGGCGATCGCGACTGTCATCCGCGGACCGAACCGTTCGGTCAGGTAAGCAGCGACGAGTAGTGCCATGCAGGTGCCGGCGTAAATGCTGGATGCCAGATAGGTCGTGTGCTGATGGTCGAGTTGAAATTCAGACTGGATCGTTGGCAGGAATTGTCCGAAGGCGAACCGCACCCCGTATGTTAAGGAAATTATCCATGCCCCGATCGCCACAAAAACGTAGCCCTTCATATCAGGTTCCTTTTGGGCACCTCGGCCCTAAAATCTTTGAAAAATCAAAATTTAGTATTCAATACAGAAGTAATAATCACATTAATTAATGAAAAACCGGCTGACTTCAAGTCTCGACGTGACACATTTTGGGAGGGGCCGTGACAAATTGAGCCGATAATCGCCGATGGATTTTCAATCAGATCCATATTTGTGCAACATTTGAAATCTTCTTGTAAGAACTACTTATTGTTCGGCCGAAAAATCATGAAAAGCGCTGCGCGTGAGGAGCTGAAGATGCCGCACAGGATCAAATCCAGCTTCAGATTTTCAATTTCGTTAACAATTGACTAACGCAGGGTTAACAAGTATTAATATTCTGTTAATCCTTTTGTGAGGGTGGAGTTTTTCATATGAAGACACTGATTAAAAAATATTTTTGCGCTGTGGGACTTTCGTGTGCCGGTATGCTTCTGGCAACAAACGCAAACGCAGTCCTTGTAAGCACAAACGGCTCGCTTTCGAGTGCGGGTGGCGCGGCCGCGATTATCGCGGCACCAGCCGATGCCTCGGATGATGCCGCGTTCAACTTCGGAATCCAGGCCTTCAACGAGGTTATCGGGCACGTTCTGGCCGCGAACCTAATGGTTGATGGTGGCATCGTCGCAGCGGGAACGCGTGTTGACAGCCATATGATCTTCCTGAATTCCGGTCCGGGCAACAGCACGGCACTGATCGAACATGGGGCCGGCGGAAACCAGAATGCGGCAGAGTTCACATTCAACGCGGATATCGTTGGCGTGATGTCGAATTCAAACGGTTCGCTTGAAGTGGCTTCCTCGGCGTTCCTCGGTGCGGCAGGAACCACTTATCCCGGTTCCCCGTTTGCGGCGCGCGGGCTCGAAGGTAACCCCTTCGACAATACGGCGAACGATTGGTACCTGGTGTCAGGCAGCATGATTTCCCTTGGGATGCGTGTGACGGAGCCTGGAGACTGGATCCGCGTAGTGACCGTGTCGACTGTGCCGATCCCGGCAGCACTTCCGCTTCTGGGTGGTGGCCTTGCCGCCCTCGGCTTCATGGGCTGGCGCCGGAAGCGCGCAGCTTGATAGCGGTCTCGACCAACTACTAAAAGTCAGGCAAAAGCGGCCCCACGGGGCCGCTTTTCATTTATGCTGATTTGTCAGCGCGCCGCCGCGATCGGTTCTGTCTGCCGGTAAAGTTTGTGAGGCTATCAGCCGATAGCGGTTCGAAGTGCACACGTCGTGGTCGCTGCGACGACTTACTCCCACTTTTTGGTTCAAACCGTCAAACAGGCCGTATTCCTCGCGGGATCGCCTCTTATCTCATCTGCGTTTTGGACGCAGAGGTCATTGTTCGGAAAAAGAGCAACCGACTTCAATTGGAGGCACGGTCGAGCAAGACGCCTGAAGCCGCTTGCCATGAAGGCACCTTCAGCTTCACATTTCTTAACAAACCGGAGAAATTAGACACACAATTTGTCAAGAACATACCCTCCGGCGGGATACCTTGTGTCCGGTTATTGCCGCGCACGGGAAACATGGGAAGCAGCAGCGTGATGTCGGGCGACCAAATTCTATTGATCGATGACGACAGAAAACTCGGGGAGATGGTCAAGGACTACCTTTCTTAAAACGGATTTGGGATCGTGGTCGCCGTGAACGGTGAGCAGGGACTTTCCTGTCATCAAAGTCAGTCCTTTGACGCGGTCATTCTGGATCTCATGCTACCAGACCTCGATGGCCTTGAGATCTGCCGCAAGATCCGGCTCCGGGACAACATTCCCGTCCTGATGCTGACCGCAAAAGGAGACCCCTTTGACCGGGTCATAGGTTTGGAAATAGGAGCGGACGACTATCTGCCGAAACCGTTTGTGCCGCGTGAACTGCTTGCCCGTCTACTCAAACAATGATGGCAGGAACAGTGAAAAGCCGGGCACGTAAGTGATCAGCATCAGGGCTACGAACAATGCCAGATAAAAAGGCCAGATGGTCTTCAAAGCCTCTTCAATCTTGATCTTACCAACCGCACAGCCGACGAAGAGACACGTTCCGACCGGCGGAGTGCACAGTCCCAAGCCCAGGTTTACCAGCATCATGATGCCGAACTGGATCGGATCCATGCCGAGTTCCCGCGCAAGGGGGAGGAAGATCGGTGTGCAGATCAGGATCAGTGCAGCCATGTCCATGATCATGCCCAGCACCAGAAGGACGGCGTTGATCATGAGAAGAATGAGGATCGGATTGTCCGTTATGCCCTGGAGCAGATCGGCCGTTATGCTGGGCACGCGATAGAATGTAAGCATATAGGCAAAGGCACCGGCGCAGGCGATCAGGATCATGACCATCGAGGTCGTGCGCACGGCTTGTGTGACCGCGAGCTTGAATTTCTCCCAGGTGAGACTGCGATATACGAGAAGCGTGACCAGGAAGGCGTACATCGCGCCGAAGGCACCGGATTCGGTCACCGTAAAGACACCCGACAGGACGCCGCCGACAATAATGACAGCCGTTAGCAAACCGGGAAGGGCGCTGGCGAAGTTCAGTGCGAGCACCGCAAATCCGGGAAATTTTTCAGCGCTGTAACCACGCTTGACCGCGACCAGGTAAGCCGTCACGGCGAGGCAGATGCACATGAGTACGCCCGGAACAACGCCGGCAAGAAACAGTTTGGAAATCGAAACAGCGCCGCCGGTTGCCAATGCGAAAATAATCATGTTGTGGCTGGGCGGAATAATGATGCCGGCGATTGAGGAGGTCACGGTAACGTTCACCGCATAATCGGCGTCGTACCCTTTGTCTTTCATGACCGGGACGAGGATCGAACCCAATGCGGAAATGTCAGCAATTGCGGAACCGGAGATCCCTCCGAAGAGCATGGACGAGGAAACGTTCACGACACCAAGGCCGCCGCGCACCGCGCCGACAGCGGATTGCGCAAAGCGTACGAGCCGCATGGCGATGCCGCCATGAAACATCAGTTCTCCCGCGAAGATGAAGAACGGGATTGCCATCAGCGAGAAGACGTTGATGCCGGAGACGATGCGCTGAAAACCAATCAGCAGCGGCAAACCCTCGTACCAGAATGCCGCTAGCGCAGCGATCCCAAGCGCGAAGGCAACGGGCGTGCCTATGACAACACACAGGGCGAACACCCCGAGAAGCAACGCGAGTCCCATCTTTTATCCTTATTCTATGTTGTCTTCGCGTCGATCCTGGCCGAGCGCCAGGCGGATCAGATGGCCCGCCGAAAAGAGAAAAATCAGAACGCCGCAAATCGTCAGCGGCAGCGACCGCAGTCCCTCGGACCATTGAATGAGCGGGATCAGTGTTTTCCATTTGAAGATGGTCAGTTCCGTTCCGTACCAGAACATCATGGCGCCGAAGACCGCCATCAGGATGTCGGACACAACGACAAAAAGCGTTCGCAGCCAGACCGGTACCAGGTTCCGGAACAAGACGACCGACAAATGTGTGTTCTGGTTTACACCGACTGCGGCCCCCAGAAAGGTGATGACCATGATCAGCAGAAACGAAACCTGTTCGACCCAGGTCGGTGTGTCGTTCAGAACGTATCTGCCAAAAACCAGCCAGGCGAAGATAGCGGTCATGACCACCAGTGCCGTACCCGCAAGAACCATGCAGATTTTCGAAATCAGGTTGAAAGCCCGATCCATCCGTTTGACAAACACAGGCTGCGAAGACGTCTCGCGCATGGGAACCTCGGTGCTAAAAGCCGCCCGGCGTCCTTGAAAGGCGCCGGGCAGTCCTTTTCTTCTCAGATGCCGGCTGTCACTCGGTCGATTTCGCGAGATCGACCAGCGTCTTCATGTCCGGATTGGCGGCAAGGTATTCGTCGTACACTGAAGCCATCGCATCCTGGAACGGTCCTTTGTCGGCGATCTCGTTGACCACAATCCCGGCCGCTTCGACATCCTTGCGTGCCTGTTCCGACTGAACGGCCCAGAGTTCACGCTGGAACAGGGCAGCCTCTTCAGCGGCTCCTTTTACAGCAGCCTGCAATTCCGGTGACAGCGCTTCGAACTTTGCCGTGTTCACACAGATGCATTCCGGAATGATCAGGTGCTCACTCAGGGAATAGTTGGTGGTGACTTCAAAGTGGCCGACGTTCTTGAACGAGGGGAAGTTGTTTTCCGCACCGTCGACAACGCCGGTTTTCAGTGCTTGTTGAACTTCCGAAAACGCCATGGGGGAGGGGTTGCCGCCCATCGCCGAGATCATCGCGGTGTAAAGGTCGTTGTTCATGACCCGGATTTTCAGGCCTTCAACGTCTGCCGGCGTGTTGATAGGTTTCTGGCTGTAGAATGAGCGCGCTCCGGCATCGACCCATGCCAGCGGCGTAAGCCCGGCTTCGGCCATTCCCTGGGCAACTATATCTCCAGCCTCACCTTCTAGGACCCGGAACATGTGCGGGACGCTTTTGAAAATGAACGGAAGCGATACGAGGTTGGCTTCCTTCACAATTGGGCCGATCGGGCCAAGGTTGAAGTTGCCGAGCTCGATTGCACCGATGCGTACCTGCTCAAGTGCGTCCGGCTGTGAGCCGAGAACGCCGCCGTGGAAGACTTCGACGGTCAGTTCACCGCCGGTGGCGTCGGCGACAAGCTCGGCGAACTTGTCCATGGCTGCAGTGTTCGGGTGACCGTCGTGGTGAATGTTCCACGCGCGCCACTCTTCGGCTGCGGCCGCGCCTCCCAGAACGGACAATGCCGTTACAGCGCCTACGAATGCCGCTGAGATCTTTTTGTACATGATAATCCTCCTCATTACTCTGGCACCGGTGTTGCCCGCCTCCTGGCGCAGACGAACCGGATTTGGATCACGCCTTTTCGCGTGAATGTGTGATTCCGGCCGCGCTGTGCTGCGCCGGAGAATTGCGTTTCCGGTGTTCTCCCTCTCACCCCTTCGACATCCGCGCTTTGCGGTGTGTCTCTGTCCAGCGGCAGGGTGAGCATCGTTCCCGCTGCACTGGCTTCACGATATGCATTTTACAAATTATTACAAGTGAAAAGTCAATTAGACAAATTTTTAGTCGAAAACCGCAGTTCTTCGCCGATGATGGAAGTGATTATCCGCGGCTTTGGCTTGCTGAGAGAGCTGCGCTTTACAAATTACTGCGAACTGGCTTGGAAAGTGTTCACCGGCGCGCAAGCCGGTGATCACCCGTACAGCGCGGTCAGGAGAACAGCAGGCCGCCATTGACGTCGATGCAGGCGCCCGTGACATAGGCAGCGTCATCGGAGGCCAGAAAAACAGCAAGATTTGCAACGTCTTCCGACGACCCTTCTCGTTTGAGGGGGGTAATGTTTGCGACGTGCTGGCGCACTTCCGGCTTTGTAAAGGTGTTGTGAAAGTCCGTGTCGATCATGCCGGGGCATAGAGCGTTGACGCGAATGCCTGGAGCGAGTTCTTTCGCCATTCCGCGCGTCATCGTCATGACTGCCCCCTTGGACATTGCGTAAGCCATCGCACCGGGGCCGCCTCCGTCGCGTCCAGCCTGGGATGCCATGTTCACGATTGCGGAGCCTGGCTTGAGATGAGGCAGGGATGCCTGGATCAGCAGAAACGCTGATGTCGTGTTCAAATCGAACACGGTTTGCCAGTATTCTGGCGTGATCTCGGCAATGGTTTTTCTGGCAACCAGTCCACCAGCAATAGGCATCAATATGTCCAGGCGCCCGAACTCTTCTACTGTCCTGGCGACCAGCGCGTCGACGTCTTCCTTACGTGTCATGTCGCCTTGCATGGCAAAAGCCCGGCCTCCCGCGGCGTGGATCTCATCTACCGCGCTGTCGGCACCGGCAGAGCTGCTGTGGTAATTGATGCCGACGCTGGCTCCTGCCTTGGCCAGCGCCATGACGCAGGCCCTGCCTATGTCCCTGCCGCCGCCCGTTACGATTGCCGCTTTTCCTTCCAGTTTCATTTCTATCTCCTGTAAGTCAGATCATTTGGTTGCGCGTGCCTGAAGCACTGTGTCGTTCTATGAGGGCGAGCGGCAGACCAGTCGAGCCGCTGCACCGTGTTTCGTCTCATTGCGTATTGTCCGGTGAGCACATCGGATTTCTGCGCGTGTGACTTGGATTTTACAAATCGGGGCTGCCTTGCTTTCTCAAGCGCCGATCTAGCCCGGACAAGGTATCGCCGGCATCGTTGACGACGCGATCGAAGCCTCGAAATCCAATTTGCTTTTGACCTTGCCCTGATACAATGTCCGTAGCCTGTCTGGTTTGAGCCTAGAGACTGATTTCGGTGCAATCCTTCGAAACTTGTGGTTACCGAACTCGAATATCTCATGAATGCTCAACAGATCAATACAAATTTTACAAATAAGTTACAAAAATAATGAATTGCTGATTTATCAGCGTGTAAGCGTTAGTCACTTGTCACTTGAAATTCGTTTGCACACGCTGATCACCTTATGATTATCCTACACCAACGGGCGCGAAGCATCGAGAATTTCAGTGTTTTTGCCTCAAAATCAATCACTGGATTGTTTTTGAATCCTCATTCGTCGAAATCGGGCGGCCGAGTGAATTTAAACTTTACAAATAATTGACAAGTTTGCGCGGCAGAGATAATTTCCGATCAAGCGAGGCAACACGCATCAATCAATAACGGCGGAACACTTCTTATGAACGAGCTTGTCGACATCACCGAGCTAAAACTGATGCAGGTAAGCACCGCGACCCTCACGACAGTGATGTTCAAGCGCGGTCTGAGAAACATCTTTTTGCAGGGTGTTCACCGTTTGCGTCCTGGTCCCAATATGGTCGGGGTCGCCTATACCTTGCGGTATATCCCGGCACGGGAGGACCTGGACAAACTGACGTCGTTCGCCGACCGCAGCAATGCGCAGCGAAAGGGAGTCGAGGAATGCCCACCCGGCGCTGTCTTTGTAATCGACGCCCGCGGAGACGCTTCGGCGGCATCGGCAGGATGCATTCTGGCGGCGCGGTTACAGGCACGCGGGTGCAGGGGTGTCGTTACGGATGGCGGTTTCCGCGACACGCCCGAAATAGCAAGCCTGGAAATGCCAAGCTATCATGCGCGCCCGAGTGCGCCGACTAATCTGACCAAGCATCATGCAGTTGCCGTCAACGACCCGATTGCCTGCGGTGGGGTTTCGGTTTTCCCCGGAGACATTGTTGTCGGCGACAACGAAGGAGTTGTTTGTATACCGCAACATATGGCAAATGAAGTAGCGGATGAAGCTGCGGAAATGACAGTCTTTGAAGACTTCGTGATGGAAATGGTAAAGCAGGGCGCTTCGACATTCGGGCTCTATCCCCCGACCGATCCGTCTACTATGGACAGGTTTAAAGCGTGGCGGCAGGAAAAAGGCAGATAATCGAACCCTCGATGAGCGAACGGCAGGTCCGCGACCGGACCTTGTCGGACAAGGTGTATGAGAGCATCCTTGCAAAGATCATGGACGGGGACATTCCCATAGGCGGGAAACTGCCGACCGAGCAGGTCCTTTCGCATGAGTTCGGTGTTTCGCGGCCGATCTTGCGCCAGGCCCTAAAGCAATTGCGTGAAGACGATGTGGTCGTCTCGAGGCAGGGCTCCGGGTCATATGTGAAGCGCCGGCCTGAGGGAGCGGTTCTCGATTTCGCGCCTGTCGGATCGATTGCAGACATACAGCGCACGTTTGAATTCCGGGCAGCAGTCGAAGGCGAGGCGGCCTATCTTGCTGCAGAACGGCGTACGGATGCTGATCTCAAACAGCTTCAGGACACGCTTTCAGAGCTGGACCGGTGTATCAGCCAGAACGAGCTTGGTGTAGTTGCCGACGAGGATTTTCATGTCGCGGTCTGCAACGCTTCGGACAACCAGTATTTCGTTGCCGCCAGATCCTCAATGAAGTCCAATATTCTGACCGGAATGAACCTGACCAGGAACCTCTCGTTGACCAAGCCCGAAGACCGCATGCGGCTCGTTCAGGCCGAGCATTACACAATTTTTGACGCAATCGAGGCCCGGAACCGCGAAGCGGCACGTCAGGCCATGCGGGCGCATGTTGAGAATGCGCGCAAGCGTATCTTTGAAGGCTGACAGTTGCGTATGGGCCGGTCGGGTTTTGACGAAGTGCTGCATCACTGTTCCGATGCGGGGCCTATTTGACCTTCTTGACGCCTTCCAGAATGAGAGTCGTGGCGACCTGTGCGTAGTCCTCGCGGGAGATTGGGCCGCCTTCCTTGAACCACATGTAGACCCAATTCATCATGCCGAACAAAGACATGGTCACAGGCATCAGCAGCGGCCGGTCCGGGTTGTCGAGTTCTGGGTGAATGTCTTTCAGCACATTTGAAAAATGCCGGACGATGCGGCGTTCAATGGCGATAATCTCGGACTTCTGTTCATCGGAAAGCGCGGGCGCGGCATTGAGCTGGACCTTGTGCTGATCGTCCGCACCGCGATAGCTATCGAGCACTGTCTCGACCAGCTTGCGAAGTCGTTTTTCCGGAGGGAGAGCCGGATCATCGGACTTTTCAAGTGCCTCGTCCAGAATCGCCAGATGCGACTGGATGATCGCAAATATCAGTACGCCTTTGGACGGATAGTAGTGATAGAGTAACGACTTGGAGACACCCGCCTCCTGGGCGATTTGCGACATGGACGCCTTTTCCATGCCCTGGGTTGCAAAGACATTGGCTGCCGTCAGCAGGAGGCCGTGCTGCTTTTCCTCAAAATCACTGGCGCGTGTTCTCGCCATGCGTATGCAACTCCGTATTGCGGACGACTGGAGGATTGACGTTTCTAGCCCGATCGATTGCGATTGACCAGCTGGTCTGACAATTACCGGTGGATCTTTTGGGCCGGTATTTCGTCAGCAAATTCAATCCCGATCTTCTTCCAGCATCCTTACAGTTTGATTGATGTCCGTTAGGCCAAGGGCGGTGCGACCGGAACCAACCTTGGCGTTTAATCATCCGGTTCTAGTCTTTCGGACGGTTGTCGACCACGCGCTGTGCCTTGCCCTGAGAGCGAGCAACACCCTCCGGTTCGTGAACGTTGACTTTTGCTGTTATCCCGATGGTCGATTTGATGTGATGGGCAAGTTCTCCTGCTGAGGCTTCGCGGGCATCACTGCTGCTGGCAGCGGGTGTTGCCTCGGCATGCACAATCATCGCATCCAGGCGTCCGCTGCGGACCAGTTCGATCTGGAAATGGGCGCTAAGCCCGTCGCATTTCAGGATCTGCTCTTCGATCTGGGTTGGAAAGACATTGACGCCGCGCAAGATGATCATGTCATCACTGCGTCCGGTGATCTTTTCGATCCGCCGCATGGAACGCGCAGTGCCGGGAAGAATGCGGGTGAGATCACGCGTCCTGTAGCGAACCATCGGCAGACCTTCCTTGGTCAGCGTGGTGAACACAAGTTCCCCCATCTCGCCGTCCGGCAGGACATCTTCGGTCACCGGATCGATGATTTCCGGATAGAAGTGATCCTCCCAGACATGGAGACCGTCTTTCGTCTCGACGCATTCCTGGGCGACGCCAGGGCCCATGATTTCAGACAGTCCGTAGATATCCACCGCATGCATGTCGAAGGCCTCTTCGATCTCCTCGCGCATTGCGTTGGTCCAGGGTTCGGCGCCAAAAATCCCGACTTTCAGGGAGCTCTGACGCGGATCGAGCCCGCGGCGGCGATATTCGTCGAGGATCGACAGCATATAGGATGGCGTCACCATGATGATGTCGGGCCGGAAGTCCTCTATCAGGGTTACCTGGCGCTCCGTCATGCCTCCGGAAATCGGCACAACGGTGCATCCAAGCCGTTCGGCGCCGTAATGCGCACCAAGCCCGCCGGTAAAGAGGCCATAGCCATAGGCATTGTGCAGGATGTTGCCTTTTCGACCGCCGGCGGCCCGTATCGAGCGGGCAATCAGGTCCGACCAGTTGGAAATGTCGTTGGATGTATAGCCGACAACGGTCGGCTTTCCGGTCGTTCCGGACGAGCCATGGATGCGGACGAGTTCTTCGCGCGGCGTCGCGAACATGCCGAAGGGATAAGTGTCGCGCAGATCCTGCTTCACCGTGAACGGGAATTTTGCAAGATCGGCGAGCGACTTGAAGTCGCCCGGATGCGCACCGTGTTGGTCAAACTGTTTTTTGAAAAACGGTGAATTCTCATAAGCGTGCGAAAGTGTCCAGGCGAGCCGTTGTTGCTGCAGTTCGGAAATCTCCTCCCGGCTTGCGGTTTCGATCGGTTCGAGACTGTCACGGGCGGGTGTCAGGTCGATCATTGAGTGTCCTCCCAGTGCGCCGAACGCGCATATTGTGCTTATTCGGATAAAAACGTTCGATTGATGGTACGCGAGTGTCCGCGGAACTCCGTAATCACGGTTCCGTCTTCCCGTGTCAGCGTTACGTCGTAAATGCCCGACCGGCCCTGTTTCGAAACCTCGCGGGCCTCTGCCGTCAAAATGTCACCCAGGCTTCCAGGCGCGACATAAGTGATTGTGCAGTGTTGCGCGACGGTTACCTGATTGTAGGTATTGCACGCAAAGGCAAAGGCGCTGTCGGCGAGGGTGAACAGATATCCGCCATGCATGTTGCCGTGGCCGTTGGTCATCTGCCTGGTGACCTTCATTCGAAGCGATGCCTTGCCCGGGGCGATACTGAGGACCTCCATGCCAAGCGCCTGGGAGGCGTCGTCCCCGTCCCACATGAGTTGTGCACAGGCTTCGGCAAGCTCCTGCGGGGTCATCTCGGAAACACTTTTCATATCATTTGCCCTTGAAGACAGCCGGCCGTTTTTCGAGGAACGCGGTAACGCCTTCCGCATAGTCGTCCGTGAAGCCCGCTTCCCGCTGGCAGTCCCGTTCCATATCAAGGTGAGCGTCCAGGTTCTGCGTCGGTGCAGCCTGGATCAACCGCTTCGTCAGCCCGAAGCCAACTGTCGGACCTTTTGCCAGGCGGGTCGCAACGGCCGAGCTTTCCTCCAGCAGGACATCGTCCGCGACGGTCTTCCAGATCAGGCCCCACGCTTCAGCCTTTTCAGCCGGCAACGGCTCAGCCAGCAGCGCGAGTGCCTTGGCACGTGGTTCGCCGAGAATACGCGTCAGAGACCAGCTGCCCCCGGCATCGGGAATGAGACCGATTTTGGAAAAGGCCTGGATGAATTTCGCCGAACGGGACGCGAATACGATGTCGCAGGCAAAGGCGATGTTCGCGCCGGCGCCAGCGGCGACGCCGTTGACGGCGCAGACGATCGGCTTTTCCAGTTGGCGCATCAGGCGAAGTGTCGGATTGTAGAACGTGTCCAGCGTATGCCCGAGGTCGGGCTTTTCGTCGCTCTTGCGCGGATCGCGGTCACCCAGATCCTGCCCCGCGCAAAAGCCGCGACCGGCACCGGTCAAAAGAACCGCACGGACTGCGGCGTCTTCATGCGCACGTTCCATGGCAGCCCGCAGTGCGATATGCATATCTTCGTTGAAGGCATTCAGTTTGTCAGGCCGATTGAGCGTGAGGTTCAGCACCCCCTCTTCAAGACTCGTGATCACGGTTTGATTTTTCGTCATGCCTGTCTCCCTGACCCCGCTTTCGAGTTGGGCCGCCAAACAGTTCTTGCATAAACCGTCCGGTCGGTCAATTATAAGTGCTGCATCTAAATTTGTGAGTCCGTTCCCGGGAGGACAGATGACGCAGCTCTTTGATCGAAATCGTGCCCTGCTGGACGGAGCACTGCAAGCGATGAAAACACGCGCCTTCTGGACACCGTTTCCCGAAGTACCATCTGGCAGGTTTTATGGCGAAACCGCACGTGAAGACGGCGAGACGGCATTCTCAGATCTCCTTGGCAAATCATTCGAGCTGAACGGCCATCCCTGCGAATACCACGTCGGCAAGGAACAATCGCCCTGGGGCCTGGATCTTGCCCTGACTTACCCCTCGGCTTCGGCTGAAACACTCATTTCCGCATCGCAAAGTGCTTTTCAAGTTTGGTCGAAGAACAGCATTCATGCCCGGATGGGCGTTCTTCTGGAGGCGCTCGTCCGGCTCAACAAGATGAGTTTTCTCATTGGCCACGCTACGGTTCATGCCACCGGGCAGGGTTTTGCGATGGCGTTCCAGGCTGGTGGACCCCATGCTCAGGATCGCGGCCTGGAAGCGGTTGCTGCGGCCTATGCGGAACTCACAGCGACAGCAGATCGTGCAATCTGGGAAAAGCCGCAAGGCCGGAGAGAGCCCATTGTTCTTGAAAAGGAGTGGACGATTGTTCCACGCGGTATCGCGTTGACAATCGGGTGCAACACATTCCCCTGTTGGAACGCTTATCCCGGCCTTTTCGCCAGCCTCGCGACGGGAAACACCGTCATCGTGAAGCCGCATCCGATGGCAATTCTTCCACTTGCCATAACCGTCGGGGTCTTGCGGCAGGTGCTGGAAGAGGAAGGCCTGCCGGCAGATTCTGTTCTGCTCGCCGCGGATGAACCGGAAGCGCAAGCAACACAAGAGCTGGTTCAGGCTCCGGAAACCAAACTCATTGACTACACGGGGTCATCCATTTTCGGAAACTGGGTCCGTTCCCATTCCGGCGATGCGCTGGTTTTTGCCGAAGAAACGGGCGTCAATTCAGTGGTGATTACAGGTACGGACGACTTCCGCGGCATGTGCGCCAACCTTGCGTTTTCACTGGCGCTTTACTCCGGGCAGATGTGTACATCGCCCCAGAACATTTATGTGCCGGAAGGCGGTGTGAAGACCAACGAAGGCGCAAAGTCTTTCGATGAGGTGTTTGCCGGCATAGCGGGTGCGATTGACCAGCTGCTTGCCGATCCAAAGCAGGCATCCGGCATATGCGGGACCATCGTTAACCCGGTAACGATAGATCGGCTCAAGAACGCGTGTTCGGCAGGCAGGATCCTGCGTAAAAGCGGGCAAACCGGTGTGGGGCGCTCAGCGACACCGTTGATTGTCGCCGTCGGTGAGGATGACAGCCTGCATAAAGACGAATGCTTCGGGCCGGTCGTGTTCGCCATCGCAACGAAATCTGCCGAGGAGGCAATTGACCATGCGGCCAATCTTGCGATGAAGAAAGGCGCCATCACCGCTGCGCTCTACGCAACGGACAATGGACTGATCGACACAGCCGCGAAGGCCTTTTGCCTTGCCGGGGCCAATTTGTCGGTCAACCTCACAGGCAATATTTATGTCAATCAATCGGCTGCCTTTTCGGACTTTCACGTGACCGGCGCAAATCCTGCCGGAAACGCCAGCCTGACCGATACCGCATTTGTTGCACAACGCTTCCGGCGTGTGATGGTCCGCTGGCCGAAGGGCAAAGTCACCCGGCCCGCCTCCGCGCTGAGTTGAGACGGCAAAGCCATGCGGACCAGCAACAGAGAAATGGGTTCAGTGCCCCGGCTGAGAACCGCAGGTCGCAGTGTTTCGGGGATTAGGCACTGTTGCTCGATGTCCTGCTGAGCGATGTCTTACTTTACCGCGAGGCGATGGTATGTCTAATCTTTGCGGGATCAGTCCTTGCAGCAAGGCGGTGGGTCGTATGGGACCTGACAACGTTAAACTTGCGAATTCACCCCTGGTGCGTGTGCGTACTCGCTTGCAGTCCGTTGACGAGATGACGTGCACCATCCGCAATGTCTGTGGCCATTTCGAGTTGGAACCCGCTGAGCATTCGTGCGGGCGCATCAATGGCGACGTGTCGACAATCAGCGTCTCGCGGTTCGAAACGGCCATCGTTTCCCTGAACGCCAAGCGGGTCTTGCGGGACAAGCGCATGATCAAGCGGGATCCGGGTGAAAATCTCTTCCTGCTGATCCAGGACAAGGGCAACTGCTGGATCCACCAGAACGAGACGTCGGTTCAGCTGACACCTGGTGATATGTATCTGGTCGACAGCGCACACAGTTCGGAATTCGTCTATAACGGCGTGGATGCGCGGCAAGTGTCTATCCATCTGCCACGCGCGGAAATGATGCACAGGTTTGGCAAGATCTGCACAGGCGGCATTGCGATTGATCGTACGGACCCGCTGTTTGTGGCCATGCGGGCCGTGCTGACTAAGATCTTTTCCGACGATATCAGTGTTGCGCCCCATCACGGTGAAGCCTTTCTCAGCATCCTGGGAGCGTATTTTAGGAGCGTCGAGCACCAGGACGCGCTCAAGGACCGGACTTCCAGCGGTGTCCTTTCACGCGCGCTATGCCTGATCGACCGCCACGCTATGGATGCCGATTTCGGCCCGCAGAGGCTGGCCGAATTGCTGCAGGTTTCGCCCCGCACGCTGCAAAGACAATTCGGTCCTCTCGGCGAAACGGTCGGGAAACGTCTTCTGGCCGTTCGCCTTGAAACCGCGCGTGCGCGCCTCAATGCAGGGGATGACGGGGCTGGGCGCAACACGATTGCGGCGGTCGCCTATGAAAGCGGCTTCAACGATCTGTCCTATTTCTACCGCTCATTTCGCGAACGATTTGGCGTGCCGCCAGGCGATGTGCGGAAGAAAGTGTCGCTCTGAACCAAAGCCTATGGCGTCCTCGCCCAAGATTACCTGTGCTCCTCAGGTATCGTTTGGTGTGAGGGAACCGGTCCGCTTGACCGCCAGCAGTAACACGAACACGGAGGACGGTTTGTGGCTCGGCGAATCTAGAGCGTTTTGCGATCCGGGTTCGGGCTCAAGAAAAGAGAAACCGGAGAGGGTTCATGAAATTCACCAAGATCCTGGCTTCAACCGCGCTCATGACCGGCATTGCCGCGACGGCGCTGGCGCATCCACTGGACGGTTTGACGTCCGAGGAATTCCAGAAAATCAACCAGATCATGAAAGAAAGCGGTACAGCGACGGAAGACACGCTCTATCCGCTGATAGAGTTGAAGGAACCGCCCAAGGCCGATGTTCTGGCCTGGCAAGAGGGCGACGCGCTCGACCGCAAGGCAATGGTTCAGTACACGACAGCGGACGGGTTCAGCGAAGCTGTGGTGAACCTTACGCAAGGGACAGTGGAAAGCAGTTCTGCCATTCCCGATTCCGGTCAACCGATGATCCTGTTTGCAGAGTTCATGACAGCGCTGGAAGGCGGTCTGACCCATCCTGACATGATCGCAGGCCTGGAAGCGCGCGGTTTGAAGCCTGAAGACGCCTTTTGTCTGCCGCTCACGGCCGGAAACTTCTTCACGCCGGAATTCGAAGGCTCCCGGCTGATGAAAATCCCCTGCTACCAGAACCCGACCGGGTCGAACTTCTATGCCAAGCCGATTGAAGGTCTCTTCTCTCTGTTTGATGTCGGCAAGAAGGAAGTCATTGAGGTCATCGATACCGGTGTCGTGCCGATACCCCAGGATCCCTGGGGGTATACCGAAGAGGAGATCGCCGAACGGGCGCCGCTGCGGCCCGAAACGAACCGGGTTCTCCTGAAACAGGAGGGTGAACCCAACTACAAGATCGACGGCAGCCATGTGGAATGGGACATCTGGCGCTTCAACTACCGGATCGACAAGCGTCCCGGGCTTGTCATTTCAAACCTCGACGCCAACGACCAGGGCACCTGGCGGTCCGTCATCTATCAGATGCACCTCTCGGAGGTCTTCGTTCCATACATGGATCCGACGGAAGGCTGGTACTGGCGGACATATATGGACAGCGGCGAGTACGGTTTCGGTCTCTTTCTGACACCGCTCAGGGCCGGTATCGATTGTCCGGACTACGCGACCTTCCTGCCGGCGCTGATTACGGATGACAGTGGAAGCCCGTTGGAGATCCCGGATGCGATCTGCATATTTGAGCGTAATATTGGCGACCCGGCATGGCGTCACTTCGAGATATTCGCGCAAGGGCCGGACCAGTTCACGCCGGCGGAAGGGCGCCCGGAAACGGAACTTGTCGTTCGCACCGCGTCCGAGGTCGGCAACTACGATTACCTGATCGATTACCGGCTGAAGCAGGACGGACAGATTTTCATCAAGATCGGAGCGACCGGACTGGATGCTGTCAAAGGTGTTGCGTCCACGTCGATGAATGATGCAACGGCAGCTGAAGACACAAAATACGGCACTTTGATTGCGCCAAATCTCGTTGCCGCCAACCACGATCACTACTTCAACTTCCGGATCGATTTCGACATCGACCAGCCTGTCAACCACATGGGAACGATGGAAATCGTTGCGGCGGAAGTCGATCCCGAGCATCCGCGCAAGTCGATGTGGACCTGGAAACACGAAATGCCCGACAGCGAGCTCGATGCGCGGTATCGCTTCAGTGCTTCAAAACCGAAACACGTCCATATTTCGAACCCGGCGCGTGAAGGATATCTCGGACAGACGCCGGGATGGATGATCCACCACGGATCCGTTGCCTATGGGCCCTTCGATTTCGAAAACGACCCACCGTTCAAGCGCAATGCCTACATTGAATATTCCTCCTGGACGACCGTTCATGATCCAGAGCAGCGTTATGCAGGCGGCAAATACGCGATGCAGAGTGATGGGACGGACACGCTGGCCGAATGGGTGAAGGAAGACAAGCCGCTCATGGGTCAGGATGTGGTGTCCTGGTTCACCGCAGGGTTCCATCACATTCCACGCATGGAGGACTGGCCGGTGATGTCGACCGAATGGAAGACGGTTCACATCATGCCGTTCAACTTCTTCGCCCATAACCCGGCCATGACGCTTCGGAAGTAAGATGAATGGCCGGGGCGTGGAGGTACGGCCCGGTCAAAGCACTCCGGTACGATTGAGGACCCGTTAATCTAAATGCGCGAAACCAGCGTCGACAGGAAAACGCCGCTGGTTTCGTCAAGTTTCTCCTTCCCCCATATGGCGGAGAGAGTCGGTTCGGAAATCGAAAAATAACTGATCGCGCCGATCAGCTGGTACATCGCGGCCGTCCTCTCAGCCTCCGTCCGGTATCGCCATTTGGGCAAGTCTTGCAGCAAAGAGGTGCTCTCGGTCAGAAAGTGTTTCAGGTACCACTTTCTGCTGGCTTCGACGCGCTCCAAGTTGTCCAGCAACTCCCGTGTGATCAGCCGCCCGTCATACGGAGCTTCGCGGGTATGTTCCAGGAGGTGGGCGAGAAAGGTTTTCAGCTTTTTCTCCGCGCTAAGATCCTGCTGAATGACATTATTGACCAAGGCGTCAAACCTGGCTGCAACCTCTTCCAGCACCGCGCCGTACAGCGCTTCCTTTGTTTTAAAATGATAGAGGATCGACTGTTTCGTCAGCCCCAGTTCACCCGACACATCTGCCAGCGATGTTCCGTAAAATCCGCGCTCGGAAAACAGTCGCAACGCCGTTTCGATGAATTTCCGCTTCGGTGAATCGATTCGTCCGGTCATGCGATCAGTCTAACACCTGATTGAAGACTTACCATTCGTCAAGTAAAACTTACCGAATGGTAGGTAAGAGGTGTTTACGAAGACGAAGATGGATCGCGCTCAGGAAGTCGCTTTGCTTGAAGAGCTCTTGGGCTTGAAGGAGAACAGCCTCTTCTTTTTGGACTACGCCGTGCAATTCTCACACGTTGATCGATACGTAACTGAGACCCGTTTTGATCGTGAAATGGCATCTGTGTTCCGTGCGGTGCCACTCATTGCTGCCCATGCCAGCGAGCTTCCGGAAAGAGGCAGCTATCTGACGCGTCAGATCGGTGACTTGCCTGTTCTGCTGACACGCGGAAAAGACGGAAGAGCGAATGCATTCGTAAACGTCTGCCGTCACCGCGGGGCGCGGCTCGTTGCCGAAGGAAAAGGGTGCAAACATGCCTTCAGTTGTCCCTATCACGCATGGACATGGAACAGTTCAGGGGACCTGCGCGGCGTCCCGCACGAAAAACAGGGCTTTCCGGATCTGGAGCGGTCGGCCTATGCATTGAAGCGGTTGCCGGCGACCGAGCGGCTCGGGCTTATCTGGGTCGTTGCCGGCCCCCTCGCAGAGCCGGAGTTCGATGCGTTCCTCAAGCCGGTGGAAAGGGATTTCGGCTGGCTCGGTGTGACTGGTCTCGGAATTGCCGCATGTGACCTGACAGTTCTGGGCGCTAACTGGAAGCTCCTCTTGGAGGGAGGCCTGGAGGCTTATCATTTCAAGGTGACGCACAAAGAGACGATCGGATCGCATTTTCTCGACAACATCTCCAGCTATCAGGTGCTGGGACCGCATATCAGATCGGTTCTGCCGCGTTCGAGGGTGACGTTGCCTGAGACCGGAGATGGTGAAAGCTGGTCGATCCGGGACCATGCAAATGTGCTTTACACCGTGTTTCCCCTGAACCAGTTTCTTGTGATGCAGGACCACGTCGCCTGGATCAGCCTCAACCCACTCGCGCCGGACAGAACCGAGGCGATGATCGTGACACTGGCCCCGCAAGAGACCATCGCCGAAGATCGCATGGACCATTGGCGCCGCAATCACAAGATTACCTCGGTTACGCTTTCTGAAGATTTCGAGGTCAACGAAGCGGTGCAGGCCGGGCTCGCAAGCGGTGCCAATGAGTTTCTGACCTTTGGCAGATATGAAGGAGCATTGCACCGCTTCAATGACGAGGTCGAGAAACGTCTTTGAAATGCACATGAATCACCTTCACCGCCGCGCCTCATGGACGTTCAAAAGTTTTCTGGAAAATGCGCACGTTGGATTTTTCTGTCCGATGCAAGGTTCTTTTGCCTCGATTGAACGCTGTCGTGTTGACAGTTTCAGGACAATTCTAAGTATTTCTCCCTAGTCAATTATTCTTAAATCGCCGATAGTTATACTTTTGGTTGTGATTTTTTTGCTTCTCTAGATGGTGCAAAACTTTTCATTACGTGCGTTGAAATATTTTGGATCAATATTTCTTTTACTTTCCCATGCGTTAATCTTGTCAGTTTCTGATTCCGTTCTCAGGGGAGGACAAGACGTTGTTGTTTCGTAGTTCAGCGAAAGCCACTATCGAGGCCTTTAGCCGCTCCCAGGCGATGATCGAATTCACGCCGGACGGGCATATTCTCAATGCCAACGCGAATTTCCTCGGGGCCATGGGCTATGCGCTCGAAGAAATAAAGGGCCAGCACCATCGTCTGTTCGTTGACCCAGACTACGGAAATAGCAATGAATACAGCGACTTCTGGCAAGATCTGGCACGGGGCGAGTTCAAGGCGGAAGAGTTTCTAAGATTTGACAAAGATGGCAATGAAGTCTGGATCCAGGCGTCTTACAATCCGGTCGTGAATGCGGCGGGCAAGGTCGTCAAGGTGGTCAAGATCGCTTCCGACATCACCGAGCAGAAGAAACGAAATGCCGATTTCGAGGGCCAGGTCGCTGCGCTCAACCGCTCCCAGGCCGTCATTCATTTTGAACTGGACGGCACGATCATCGACGCCAACGAGAACTTTCTCGGAGCCATGGGCTACACGATCGATGAGATCCGGGGACAGCATCACAGAATGTTCGTCGAGGACGCTTACGGCCAATCCGGTGAGTATCATCAATTCTGGGAAGAGCTTGGCCGGGGAGTGTTCAAGGCAGACGAATTCAAGCGGGTTGCAAAGGGCGGACGCGAGACTTGGATCCAGGCGACTTACAATCCGATCATGGATGCATCGGGACGCCCATTCAAGGTCGTGAAGTTTGCCAGCGACATCACCGAGCAAGTCCAGGATCGCCAGCGCCGGAAACAGGTTCAGGAAACCATTGATGCCGAGCTCTCCGAAATGGCCCAGTCCATTTCAGAAACAGTGCATCAGGCAAGCGAATCCGCTTCTGCTTCCGAACAGACGTCTTCCAGCGTGCAGACCGTTGCGGCCGCGTCAGAAGAACTCGTCGCCTCCATCCAGGAAATCAGCCGACAGGTTCAGGTCGCGCTTGAGGTTTCCAACAACGCGCAGGGTGAAGCCGAGCGGTCGAGCGAGATTATGTCCGGCCTCTCGGAGGACGCCAAGACGATCGGTTCCGTCATCGAACTGATCGACGGCATTGCCGATCAGACCAATCTTCTCGCGCTCAACGCGACCATCGAGGCGGCGCGAGCCGGCGAGGCCGGGAAAGGTTTTGCGGTCGTGGCCTCTGAGGTCAAAAGCCTTGCATCACAGACCAGCAAGGCGACCGAAGAAATCTCGACCCAGGTCAGTTCCGTTCAGGAGACGACCGAACGCGCGGTTGAGGCGATCTCATCCATCATGGAGGTGATCAGGAATATCGCAGAGATCGCAACCAGTATCTCGACCGCCGTTGAGGAACAGACAGCTGTGACGAACGATATATCGTCAAACATGCAATCGGCTGCGCAGGGCGTGGATTTGATCAACACAAACCTGCAGACGATAACTTCTTCCACGTCTCAACTGGAAGGGGTTACAGACAACGTGCGTCAAGCATCTCGTTCCTTGATGTAAGACAGACGCGCGTCGGCGGGTTCAACCTTTTTGGGGGAAGTGAGCTCAATTGCTTCCTAGCAAACCGGCGCCAACCACCTATGGTCCTACTCGGCTGCTTCGGTCTCCTTCCACCTGCCGATAATGATCCCGCTCCGGCTTTCCTTGTCGCGTACACCGAGAACATCTTCATCTGTCATGGTGGTCCGGTTCTTGCGGGCAAGGAGGCGTTCCAGAAGGCGATTGTGCATGGTCTGGCGAATGTCTGCGTGACTGGGTGATCTGCCGAGGTCGACGAATTCGTCCGGATCCTCTTTTAGATTGAAGAGTTGCGGTGGGAAGCCTTTGAAATGAATGTATTTCCAACTTTCTGTCCGGATCATGTAACCGCGTGCATCCGAAGGGCCGAGATCAAGTGTTTCGCGCGCCGAATAAAACGCATAATCGATTTCGGAAAAGACACTGTCGCGCCAGTCTGCCGGCGTTTCACCGCGCAGAAGTGGCATCAGGGAGCGTCCTTCGAGCCTGTGCGGTGCAGGAGCTGCACCTGTTGCCTCAATGAACGTCGGCACCAGGTCGATCGCCTCCACGAAATCATTGCAAACCTCGCCCCGGGTGGCATCAGCTTCTTCACGCGGATCGTAGACAAGAAGGGGAACCCGCACGGATTCCTCATGAAACAGTTCTTTTTCGCCAAGCCAGTGATCACCTAGATAATCGCCATGGTCCGAGGTGAAGACGATCATTGTGTCTTTCGATTTTCCTGTTTCCTCAAGCCAGTCGAACAGCCTTCCCAGGTGATCGTCGATCTGCTTGATGAGACCCATATAGGCTGGCAGCACGGTTTCGCGCACGCCCTGTTCGGAGAAGGTCTGGCTGACCTCCATTCCCATGAAAGCCTCGAAGACGGGATTGGGGTCGTGCCTTTCCGACTGTGAGCGATGGGGCGGCAGGAAGGTGTCTGCACCGTACATGTCGTGGTATGGCGCCGGGGCGATATAGGGCCAGTGCGGTTTGATGTAACTCAGATGACAAAGCCACGGAGTATCGCCCATTTCGGTAATGAATTCACGGGCACGCATGGTCATGTATGCGGTTTCGGAATGTTCCTCGACGACACGCGCAGGCAAATTGGAGTTCTTCAGGTACCAGCCGGAGAGGATTTCTCCGTCCGGACCTTCGCCGGCGTTTGCATAGTCGTTCCAGGGGTTGTCGCCTTCATACCCGAGAGAGCGCAGCCAGTCATTGTAGCGGAGCTTGCCACCCTTGTTTTTCAGGAGAGGGTCCGGGTGCAGTCCGTCGTCGCGCTCGTAAGGATCGAAGCCCGGCTGGCTGACCAGGCAGCCGATGTCGGTCGAAGCGTTCAGTCCAAAGCGGGCCATGCCGTCGCGATCGGGTATCATGTGGGTCTTGCCGACTACGGCGGTCGTGACACCATGGGGCCTGAGATAATCGCCAAGCGTCAACTCGCCGATGGGGAGCGGGACCAGGTTCCACGTGGCGCCATGGCTGAAGACAGTGCGTCCGGTATAAAAGGAGGCGCGCGATGGTCCGCAGACCGGAGATTGAACATAAGCCCTGTTGAACCGGACACCTCGTTCTGCCAGCCGGTCAATATTCGGTGTCTTGAGATGCGGATGGCCGTAGCAGGACAAATAGTCCCAGCGCAGCTGATCGGCCATGATGAAGAGAATATTCTTGATCCTGGGCATGTTCTACCTTGCGATTGACGGCAGGAAGGTCGCGATCTGCGGGAAGGAAAACACCATGATGAGCCCGATCCCGAGCGCGACGATATAGGTGGTGACACCCCGGAAAATATCCGTGAGTTTCACCTGCGGCAGAACCGACTTCACCACAAACACGTTCATGCCGATGGGTGGCGTGATCAAGCCGATCTCGGTAACAAGCACCACGATGATGCCGAACCAGATCATGTCGACACCGGTGGCGTACAGCGCCGGCAGGAACACCGGCACCAGCAACACGACAATGCCGATTGTTTCAAACACCATCCCCATAAGCAGTGCAATCAGGCAGATGAAGGCGACAAGCTCCGCGGGCGAAAACGCGGCTTCTTCGACAAAATCCAGCAGATCGTAGGGCATTCCCGAAAGATTGATGAATTGGGTAAAGACCACGGCTCCGAAAAGGACGATGAAGATCTTCGCGGTTGTCATGGCTGCCTCGACGAGACATACGCGCAGCGCGCTGACCGTACGCAAATACCCGCGCAGCGCCGCGATGACTGCGGCTCCAAAGGCGCCGATCCCCGAGGCTTCCGTGGCGGTGAAAATGCCGCCGTAAATACCACCCAGGACAATTGTGAACAGAACCAGGACCGGCAGTGTACCGCGTATCGCCTTGCGTTTCCTTTCTTTCGCAAGGTCGGCTGCCTCCGGCGCAGAGGCCGGGTCGATTCGAACCATGACGGCAACCGCCAGCAAAAACAGCAGGATCAGGAGCATTCCCGGCAGAATGCCTGCAATGAACAGAAGGCCGATATCCTGTTCGGCAACGATGCCGTAGATCACCAGTGGAACAGATGGCGGGATCATGATGCCAAGCGTACCGCCGGCGGCAATCGTTCCCGCTGCGAGACGGTCGGAATAATTGTAGGCCTTCATCTGAGGCATCGCGACTTTCGACATGGTCGCTGCAGTTGCCAAAGTGGAGCCGCAGACAGCGGAGAACCCACCGCAGGCCAATACCGTGGCGAGCGCAAGACCGCCCCGGAATTTCCCGAGTGCGGCATAAGCGGCGTCATAGAGATCGCTGCTGATATCGGACCTGTAGATGAACACGCCCATCAGGACGAACAGCGGAATGACGGAGAGATTGTAGTTCTGGGCGTCCTCAGTCACCTGCTGGGCGACCATTGTGAGTGACGCGGTCCAACCGCGCTCAAACGCAAATCCGACAAAGCCCACGAACAGCGTCGCAAAGCCGACGCGGAAGCCGTAAAAACACAACGCGAGAAGCGCGGCAAATCCGATCAGTGCCGTGGTCATTCGCTGGAGCCTGCTGCTGATTTCTTCAAATTGAGAATCTTGAGCGCGACGCCTGCGACCTGCGACACCACGCTGATGACCGCAAAGACGGCGATCGTCGCCGTGACGTAGTAGAGCGGCATCTCGAGGACGACCGTAAGTTTCTGGAGCGTATAGGATTCCCACGCGTGCTCGAACAGAACGACGGCGATCAGAGCCATGCAGAATACCGAGAAGATCTGGATCGTGATTTCGTAGACAAAGGGTGTCATCAGTCGCTTGATAGGGGGTTCGAACAACTCAACCGTGATGTGATCGTCGCGCGCATTGATCACTCCGAGACCGGAGAAGATTGCGAGCGCGAGTAGTGCGGAGATAATTTCCGTGCCGCCGAAGATGGGACTGTGAAAGACATATCTTCCGATTACATCTGCAAAGGTCAGCAGCATCATGATCAGGATCACGATCCCCGAGATGTTCTCGAGTATCGTGATCGCTGTCGCGAGCAACGACCTGACGATGCCCTTCTTTTGGGGCGCTTCGCTCATTGCGAGAGTTCCGCGGCCCGCGCCTGATAATGATCAAGTGCTGCCTGACCATCTATTCCAGCCTCGGATGCCTTCGAGAGCCATGCCTCCGTGATCGGTTCTGCAGCTTTCATCAATGCGGCTTCCAGCGCGGGGTCGGCCGTGTATTCGACGATGCCCAGTTCTTGAAACGAACCACGGACCTCATCATGGACACTGTCCCAAAGCCCGGCAGCGACTTTTCCAATCGTGTCCTGGGAAATGGCGTGGATGGCTTCCTGGTCCTCCGGAGAGATTTCCGCCCACTTGTCCTTGTTCACGAAGAATGAAAACGTCGTTGTATACATGGGCTGCGACACACGGGTCACCGATTTGGAGTAGGGCAATACCTGAAATGCCTTCAGACCGTCACCGCTCAGTCCCATGTGACTGTCGACGACACCGTTTGCGATCACTTCATTCGACTGAACCGCGGGCGTTGCCACAACGCCTGCGCCGAGTTCCTTGGCGATGTTGGCCAGCGGTCCCGGCAATGCCCACATCTTGCGGGACTGGAAATCCTCCAACGTCACGATCGGCGTGTCCGTGCCGGAGTAGATGTCTCCCGGTGTGATGACCCATTGTGAGAGAAGTTCGACGGTATCGAATTCGTCCGGATAAAACTTCTTGTTGGTTTCCCAGGCCGCATCCGTCATCGCGATACTGTTGCGAGTTCCGGAAAATGGCTGCATGGCCGTCAATGCTCCGGTCACGCGATTTCCGATCAGTCCGTTGAACTGAACCGCGGCATCCACGAGCCCCTTTTCGACGGATGCAAGCTGTTCTGGCGGCGGCGCCACCGACTTCGGCGGGATGTTTGCCGTTACGCGCCCTTCGGTCACGCGTTCCACTTCTTCGATCCAGCCGGGAAGAACCTTGGTGCAGACAAAATGCTGCGGTGGCCAAAAGCAATTGACGATCAACCGGGTCTTGGCGACTGCCGCTTCGGGTAATCCGACGGCCACCGTCGCGGTCGCGAGTGATATC
This sequence comes from uncultured Roseibium sp., assembly GCF_947494555.1. Classification (GTDB taxonomy): domain Bacteria; phylum Pseudomonadota; class Alphaproteobacteria; order Rhizobiales; family Stappiaceae; genus Roseibium. The sequence goes on from NZ_CANLVF010000001.1 coordinate 176,342, forward strand.
GCGGCTAGATGAAGTTTCATATGTCTCCTCCCTGAATGAGCGGATATTTTTTGTCGATTTTCTACGCTCACCTAGATGTTTGACGAAAAAAACATATCCGTCTAATACTTATTTGATACAACATTATGTGAAATTGATATGTTTATTGATCCACGTCATCTTGAACAGCTTGCCGTCATTGTTGAGTCGGAAACGCTGCAGGAGGCCGCTGAAAAGATCGGCACGTCGCAACCGGCTTTGAGCCGGATGATCAAGGCGCTCGAGGAACGTTCCGGAACGCTGTTGTTCGACCGGGACAGCAAACCGCTTAAGGCGACGCACGTCTGTCGGGAACTTGCCAGTCAGGGCAAGGCAGTGCAGTCGGCACAGCGCAGAGCCGAGGAATGCGTTCAGCTTGCGGGGCAGGGGATGGTCGGATCCCTCAAGCTGGGCGTGCCGCCCTTTCTGTGCCGAAGACTGGTTTCCGAGGCGGTGGCGAGTTTCGTGTCGGAACGATCGACCGCCCATATTGAACTCATTCCCGACTATCACGCGGGCTTGCAGCAGCGGCTGATCCAGAATGTCATCGACGTCATTGTTGCTCCGTCAAAATTTGTCGATCACAACAATGCCGAATTTGCGCTCGAACCCTTGTTTGAGGATTCAAATGTCATCGTCGGGCGCGCCGAACATCCCCTCTTCCGCAAGAAGCAGATTACGGGAAAGGACCTGTCTTCCGTTACCTGGATCGGTCACTCAGACAGTAGTATTTTAAGGTATGACATGGAAACCGCATTGAAGCTGATGGGTGTTCAGCGCTTGCATCTGGCCTTTCAGAGCGGTTCGGCGGACGCGATCGTGGAAGTCCTGCGACATACGGATCTCTTGACTGTTCTGCCGCGATACGCGATCCGGGCCGATGGCAGCGATGGACTTGCAATCGCACCTGTCGTGCTGCCCAATTCCGTCCAGGTTATCTGTATCATAACCTACGCAGGGCGCGAAGAAAGCGAGCTGATGCGCGATTTCAAGCAACATCTTCGAAGACACATAGCGGCAGAAACGCGCGAGACCGTTTTTAGGTCTTAGTGCTGATCCCGCTCGGACCGGTTTTTTGCGGCGACCGGGATTCAGACGGTTTCCCGAAGTCCCTCACTGTCACGGCGAACCGCTTTTGAACGGGAATGTGCTCCGATAACCTGTGAGACGAGGCGCTGCAACTTTGCGCAACACGCGTTCAGGTCATACCGCCTGACAATCATTTTTCGCGCTTCTGACCGCAACGGTTGAAACTTTTCGGGTGCGTGGAGCGCTTCCTCAACCCTTTCGGCGAATTCATCGACATTCCAGAAGTCTACAAGGCGGCCGTTGTGACCGTCCTTGACCACCTCGCGTACCGGCGGTGTGCTGGATGCAATGACGGCGGCACCACAGGACATGGCCTCCAGGAAGGACCAGGACAAGACAAAGGGATAGGTCAGATAGACGTGTGCCGCCGATACCTGAAACAGGCGTATCAATTCGCGGTGTGGAATCTGACCAAGGAAATGCATGCGGTCCGGCGCGAGGTTTGTCTCGTCCTCAAGCAGCTTGCGCCAGCTGGCAGCCTGTCCCGGTCCGCTCCCGTAGCTGACACCATCACCGCCTGCCACCACGAAGCGAGCACGGGGGATCCGTTTTGCAACGAGGGCGGCCGCGCGCATGAATTGCGGAAAACCCCGATAGGGTTCCAGGTCGCGCGCCGCGAACGTCACGACGGGATCACCGGCGCTCAGAAGATTTCCGTCCGGGAGCCGAAAAGTTGCCAACGGATCGGGGCGCGCACGGCCCGTGTCGATACCTTCGTGCTGTACAATGATCTTTGAATGATATTCGGACGGGTATCTGTTTTTTTGCCATCGGGTCGGACTGATGCCGTAGTCCATCTGATCGAGTGTGGACAGCTGAACGGCATTGCGCAATCGGAGCGTTTGCCGTTGGGCGAGATCGATGTTTTCCGACGGCGCAAACCCGACATCACCACCTTCTGGCTGGAAAAAGTACTCGCAAAACCCGATCATCGGAGTGTCGGGGAGCGCGTCCTTCACGAACATCATGCCGCCCCAGGCGATGTGTCCAAGCACCAGGTCAGGCGTATTTCCGTGCGCGGAAAGCCGATGGAGGATTTCGGCAACCCGGCGCCCGGCTTCGATATAGGGAACCGAGGTGTCTTTCCGGCCCGAGGGGGAGGCGCGCGGTGTGTCACCGTTGCCGTAGCGAAGCACCCGCAGACCCGGGACGGGTCTGTCGATGCTTTCGCAAATCAGGGTTACGGTCCAGCCATCAAGAATGAGGCGCCGGGCAATATGAACGAATTGCCCGGGACCGTGCCGGTGCACGAAAACGATATGCATTTTGGGCGGTCTCTGGTCAGAACCCGTTGGTGCCCAACCGGCCGTTGCGCTGCTGGAGATCGGTTGCCCAGATCACTTCCAGTTTGCGCAGCAAGGCAAACGTCTCTTCGAGGGCCATCCGGTCGCGTTCGTTGCGCACGATCTGAGCCTGGTTGACCTCGTCTGCAGCCTTGATGGCGTTGCACAGGTCTCTTCCCTTGTCGGTCAACCGAATGCGCGCTGAGCGCCTGTCTCTGGCGGACGCGGTTCGATCCACGTATCCCGACTGAACGAGCTGTTTAAGGCTGTAGGAGGCGTTCGATCCGAGATAGTGCCCTCGATCCATGAGATCGCGCACGGACAGATCGTCATCGCCAATCGTGAAGAGAAGCATCGCGTGTGACGGAGAAATGTCATCGGCACCGATCCTGATCAGATCGACGCGCAACCGGTCCAGATAGCGCCGGTACATTCTTTCAATCACGCGGACGAGTTCGAAGTGGTTTGCGTGAGCGTAGGGGTTAATTTCGGCGCTCATGTCCGACTCCGCTACATCATATGTATTATTTTCAACCTTTGGTTTAGGGATGTCGATCCGACCGTTGATTTGTTGTGGTGCATCAGTGAAGATTTTGTGCATATGCCCCTAACTCCCACCAAATTTCGAACTAAATTCGAAACAATTTCATTACCGGGTTGCTCCTTGTCTTAGCGGGGTTTCCGTTTTTTATTTATATTTTTATCTTTTGCATGGGAAAGAATCGCGTGCCACAATTAAATCCCAAACTTCATCCAACTTAGTCTACAAACCTTCATCATTTATAGGGAAAAGATGTGTCGTTTTCTAGGCAATTACTAATTTTTTTCGCACGTGCGAACTCGTCTTTGGGTTGAATGTTTGGAGAATGATGCATGGTTGATCAGGCAAAACCTGCCGCAAACGACCCGTCCAGTCTGGTTCGGGAGGCCCGCAAGACCTTTGCAACTGGTTTGATGGTGGCAGCAATCCTGAGCGGTTTTATCACGCTTTTACAGCTCACTGCGCCTCTTTTCATGCTCCAGGTGCACGACCGGGTTCTGAACAGTCAGAGCCTCGACACGCTGGGTATGCTGGTCATAATCGCGGCCGGTGCACTCACGCTTTACGGCATTCTGGAATTCATTCGCAGCCAGATTTTTCAAGTCATGGGTACCGAACTCGTCCGCCGCCTTAACCACATGGCGATCGAAGCCGGAGTGAAATCTTCGCTCGAAAGGGGCGGCAGCCTGGCGTCCGAAGTGCTCCGGGACCTCAATGACCTGCGCAGTTTCGTGACCAGCAACGCAATCAGCGCTCCGCTGGAAGCACTCTGGGTGCCTCTGTTTCTTGCAGTCCTCTTTATCCTGCACCCGCTCTACGGGCTGCTGGCCATCATCTCGGCGTTCGTTCTTATCGGACTGAACCTAATCTCCGATATGGCGACCCGATCGCTCTTGAAAGAAGCGAACTCCGCAAATGTCGAGAATGTCGCGACGATGGCATCGACGCTGAGGCACGCGGAAACGATCGAGGCAATGGGGCTCATGCCTGCGCTCGCGCGGCGCTGGCGCAAGAAGCAGATCCATGCAAGCGAGCTGATGGCACATGGCAGCAGGCGCGGCAAGGCGATCCATGCGCTGACCCGCAGTCTGCGCTTCGGCATGCAGATCGCCGTTCTCGCCCTTGGTGCTGACCTTGTGATCCAGGGGCAGGTAACGGCCGGGACCATGATTGCCGCAAGCATCATCACCGGACGCTTGCTCATGCCATTTGACAACATGACCGAAAACTGGAGGCAATGGGTGTTCGCCTTCACGGCTTGGGGCCGCGTTCGCGACATCCTTGAGAATCATTCCTCCATTCGTCAGGCAATCCCGACACCGCCGAGCCAGGGGCCGCTCAAGGTCGACAAACTCGTCTTTGCCGCGCCCAACGCACCAGTGCCTGTCATCAAAGGCATTTCCTTTACGCTTGAGCCGGGAGATGTTCTGGGCGTCGTCGGCCCTTCGGCGGCTGGTAAGTCGACACTTGCCCGCCTTTTGGTCGGAGCCTTGCAGCCCACCACCGGCGGCGTGTTTCTGGATGGTCACAATGTCTATCTGTGGGAACGTGCGTCCGTCGGGGCAATGATCGGTTATCTGCCGCAATCCGTTTCCCTTCTCGATGGAACTGTGCGCGAAAACATTGCCCGGATGTACGAGGCCGATCCGCAGATGGTGATCGATGCGGCAAGATCGGCAGGGGTTCATGAAATGATAGGCCGGATGCCTCTCGGCTACGATACGCCTGTGGGCGACAACAAATTCACGTTGTCCGGCGGCCAGAAACAGAGGGTTGCGCTTGCGCGGGCTTTGTTCGGGCGTCCCAGATTGCTGGTCCTGGACGAACCCAATGCAAACCTCGACACTGAAGGAGAAGTTGCGCTTCTGAGAGCCATTTCAAGCGCGAAGGAAGACGGTGCGATCGTGATCGTTATCGCTCACCGACCGGCCATCATGGAGGCCGCCGACAAGATCCTGGTTCTTGAGGACGGGCGTATCAGCCAGTTTGGTGAAAGAACCGAAGTCGTGAGCAGTATTTCAAGGCGATTGCCGGCCCCGGCGGCGAATCGCTCCTTACCGTCGAGCGGAGAAGTCGCATGACGTCCCAACCTGATATTCCTTCAAACGAAACGGACAAGCAGCTTGCCGAAGTCGCAAAGACACCATTTTGGCAGCAGCCCGAAAGTCTGGAGGACGACACGGCGCCAAGTCTCCGCGGGCCACTGATTGCTGCCGCAGTCGCGGTTGTCATCGGTTTCGGAGGCTTTTTGCTCTGGGGGTTCACTGCCGACCTCGACAGTGCAGCGGTTGCGACCGGGAAGGTCGTCGTCGACAGCAAGCGCAAGACGATCAGTCATCTCGAAGGTGGTATTTTGCGGCGCCTGCTTGTCAATGAAGGCGACTTCGTCAAGGCCGGGCAGGCGCTGGTCGAACTCGATGCAACGCGTGCGCGCGCGGAACTGGCACAACTACGCGGAAAGAGGATAAGCCTTTTGGCGACGCTCGCGCGGCTCAGATCCGAACGAGACCTCAAAGACAAGATTGAAATGCCTTCCGAACTTATGGAAAGCGATACCTCGACGGTTTCTGACGTGATGGCGGCCGAGGAACGGTTTTTCGAGAAACGCCGCCGTGTCTATGAGGGAAAGGTCGCGTTTCAGCAGAAGGAAATCGAGCAATTCGTGGCGCAGGTCGAAGCTGCCGAAGCTCAGATTGAATCAAACAAGCATCGCCAGTTGTTGCTCGAGGAACGGGTGGATGCGCTGAGCGGACTGGAGAAAAAGGGCTTCACGTCGAAGGCCATGCTGAGCGACGTGCAGCTGGAGCTGAGCGAACTCATCGGCGATGGCGGCGAACTTGCCGCTGAAAAGGCGAAATCGGAAAAAGCCAAACAGGGCGCGGAAGTGGCGTTGCTCCAGGCCGAACAGGAACTCCAGAGCGAAATTGCAAGCGAAATCCTGGATGCGCAGCTGGAACTGAATATCACCAACGAACAGATCATTTCGGCCAAGGACGTGCTCGACCGCCTTGTGGTCTACGCACCGCAGGGTGGGATTGTATACGACATCGAGATGCGGACGCCCGGAGGAGTCGTCGAGCCGGGCAAGGCGATCATGGATATCGTACCGCAGGATGAGAAGATGCTTGTTGAGGTTCGCATGAACCTGAAGGATATCGATCATGTGCGTGTCGGTTCCGAGGCCCGAATCAGATTGACGGCCTATGATCGGCGGAACGTACGCCCGCTCGAAGGCGAAGTGACCTATGTGGCGGCCGATCAGACAGTCGATCAGCAGACGCAGGCAGCCTTCTACGTGGTTCGGGCCGAGGTCAGTCAGGAAGAGCTTTCCAACAATCCGGTTGTTGCGCTTTATCCGGGGATGCCGGCGGAGGTCCTGATTTTGCGCCGTGCCCGAAAGGCGATCGAGTATTTGGTCGAGCCGCTTACGGATAGTTTCAATCGCGCTTTCCGCGAAGACTAGCGGTCTCGGCATCTTTCATAAACTCACGAACTGACCATTTTCATACCGCGCTGCCCTACATTTGTGCAGTGCGGTATAATGTGTACATTGATTTACATGATTTGCCGAAGTCATTTCTAAGTATTGCAAACTTATGCGTGTATGCGGGTTTAGTAGGAATTTAATAACTTAGATTCAAGTATCTGAAAAATAACGGTTAAATTTGTTCACCGCCAAAAATTATTCACTTCCAAACAATAAATTAATTCGAATTTCGATGCAAAAAAGATGTATTAGATTGGTAATTTTGCCTTTTTATTAGAGTAATATCCTCTAAAATACTCATTAAACAAAATATTGCCTTATTTTTTTCACTAATAATCCCTTTGATTCAAGTCGTAAACGTGTATTGTGTTTTTCGCATCGCAAGAAGACGGGGTTTGTGCGGTGCGGGGTGCCGCGGTTTCCGGGGCGTTGTTTAAGTGAGGTAAACTTCAGGAGTAAGCTATGGCCACAATTGAAGGCAGTGCTTTCCAGGATTTCCTAACGGGTACAAGTGCCCAGGATTTCATTTTTGGTCTGGGTGAAGCAGATGTTGTCGTGGGCAATGAAGGCGACGATTTTCTGTTCGGTGGAAAAGGCGGCGATCTGATCGTAGGTGGTGAAGGCGCAGACAAGATTTTCGGTCAGGGTGGCGACGACGTCATTCTGGGCGGAGATGATGCTGACACGATCTTCGGTGGCTCAGGTGCCGACTTCATTCAAGGCGGAGATGGTGGTGACATCATTCTCGGCGGTGAAGGAACCGACGTCATTGACGGCGGTGCCGGCAATGATCTGATGTTCGGTGGTGGAAACCACGACGTTTTCGTATTCACCGGTGGTGGTGGAAACGACATCATCATGGACTTCCAGGTTGGCGATCTGGTTCAGATCTCCTCCAACATCAACAATACCGGTATCGGTTCGGCTGCAGACGTTGCAGACCGCGCGACACAGGTTGGCAACAACACTGTGATCGATCTGGGCAATGGCGACACCGTCACGCTCAACAACATCGATACTGACGACCTGAAGGACAATCCTGAAGGCTTCATTGTTGTAAGCTAACGCGATCTGCTCCGGACGCCCGCCTCCCGGGCGTTCGGGGCGATCTTGTGCCGCCGGTCTGGTCTGCAATCCTGCGCAACGAAGTACTCAAATGCTTGAAACTCTCGGCTCATATGTGGAATCGTCTTTTGATGCGCCGCAGTTTCTGCAGTTGACTCCGGATGTTTATCTGGTTGCCTGGGATCCGCCACATGCGGTCAGCGCAGCGCCGAAGCTCGAGGAGTTGGCGCAAAAAAAATTCTCCGCTATGGCAAGCGTACGGCTCGCCCTTCTCGACGGACGAACAAGAATTTTGTGGGCGCTATCCCTGAAGGAGCCGGCTGACCTGCAACTGAAGCTCACCGCAGGCTCGATAGGGTCCGGCGCAGAGCTCCAGGTCAAGGCCGATGAATCCGTCGATGCTGTCGACCCTTTCTCCCTGACAAACGGCCTGAGCCAGAACGCTTGCGCTGTGCTCGTTACCACAATCCTGAGCACCTGGTCGGGAATGTTCAAGCTTGCACGGTCTCGCAGTTTCGTTGGATTTGCAAAGAAGCTGCTGCATTCCGTCAATGATACACCGCCGGTCGCCGACTGCGTCGCCTCTGTCGGTGAAACAAGAATACTCGAGACCTTCCTGAACAGCGAATGTGTGGACATTACCTCGGCGGTCCTGATTGGCGACGCGGGTATCACACGGCTGGAAACCGATTTTTTCAACACGCTTTATAACAGTGGAAAGAGCCGGCTGTTCATCGGCGTCGCTGACATGCGGCAACCTCCATCCAAGAGTTACCTGGTCCTGTCCGGACCATGGGGGCTTGCGATCAGACGGCTCGAAACAGGCAATACGGAGCGTTCGCTTGGCGCCTGGTGGGCGGCGAACGCGCGAAAACTTCCTGAAGTGCGCGACTTCATCATCACCCGGTTCGGCGCACGTACGCAGACCACACAGGCCGCCGTCCGCGACTTGCAGCTTTCCGAGCCGATGCCGGCGAAAAGACATGGAACACTTGGCGAAACCGCTGCATTTTGCGCCGTCGAAACAGCGCTGGCCGTTGACAGTGGTGTCCTCGTAGGGGGGTGGATGCGCGACCCGGGCAAAGCCTACAGTGAACTTGCAATCCTGACTGGAGACGATGAGCAAGTCGCACTTGATCTACACACCTTCGACGGCGTATTGCCGGAGGCTCAGGGCGGCTTTGCCATCAAAAGATTTGTCGCATTTGCACCGACCGGGAAGACGCTCACAAACCATATTCAACCGCGTTTCAAACTCACTTTGGCATCGGGAGAGCGCACCGCACTTGTGCCGCCGCCACAGCCTAGCGACGCCGTGGAAAGCCGAGCGGGTGCGCTTGCGGTCGTGCCACCCAGGCATGCCACGGACCGTGTCGTCTCCGAATGCCTTGCGCGCCCATTTGCCGACCTGCAGGATCGTTTCAGACGTCAAGTTGGAGCGCCTTCCGAAATAGTCATTGGCAAGCCGATTGGTCATCCGGTCGTCTCGATCGTGATCCCGCTCTACAAGGTCTACGAGTTCATCAAGCCGCAACTTGCGGCCTTTGCCGCCGACCGTTGGCTCGCCGAAAACGCCGAGATTGTTTTTGTGCTCGATTCTCCTGAGCAGGCGGCGCATGTCGAAGACCTTTTGATCGGTTTTCATCTTCTTTACGGGTTGTCTTACCGGCTCGTCGTCATGGAGCAGAACGGAGGCTATGCACTGGCGTGCAACGCTGGTGCGTCCAGGGCACGCGGGCGGTACATCGCCATGATCAACTCCGACGTTGTGCCGCTGGAAAACGGCTGGCTGGAACAACTGTGTGCCTGCCTCATGATGGATGAGCAGGTCGGAGCCGTTGGTGCGAAGCTTCTTTATGCGGATAATGCCATTCAGCATGCAGGGCTGAAGTTTATCCAGGACGAGAAGAAACGCTGGTTCAATCACCACTATTTCAAAGGGTTCCCAAGGCACTTCCCGCAAGCGAGTACCTCCCGCGAGGTGCCGGGGGTCACGGGCGCATGCCTTGTTATGTCACGGGAAGACTTCGAGAAGGCCGGCGGCTACACGACGGATTTTATCATCGGCGACTATGAAGACAGTGATCTTTGCCTGAAGCTCAGAAGCAGCAACAAGAAGATTTACTATCTAGGCGATGTCGAACTCTATCACTTCGAACGCGTGTCCATAAACAAGAATGGAGATTATACGCGTGGCGTTGCTTCTCAATACAATCGGTGGCTTCAACAATACAGGTGGGGACAGGAAATAATGGATGTGATGTCCGCAATCGGAGTGCGTGATGGAGTGCAGAGCGTATGAATTCTCCGGTTGTCATAGAAGATGCCGTTCGGCTCAAACCTGCTCCACTCGGCGGCGAGCGGCTTGCTCTGCTGCAAAAGACGATCGGCCGCAATCGGTTCCTGCCGATCCCGCCACAGGAAGAGAATTTTGTCGGAGATGGCGATTATCTCGCCATCGGAATCGAATTTCTCGGACACTTCATCGAGCTCGGCGGATTGCAGGAGCAAGAGCGTGTTCTTGATATCGGTTGCGGGATCGGCCGCATGGCCGTTCCGCTCACGCAGTATCTCGATCCGGAAAAGGGGCACTATACGGGCATCGACCCGGCGTCTCCCGGTATTCAATGGTGCACGCGGAACATTCGATCCGCTTATGAGAACTTCCGTTTCATGCACCTCGATATCGCGAATGATCTCTACAATCCCAACGGTCATCTGCCCGGAACGGAGATCGCGCTTCCCTTCGCAGAAGGGTCCTTTGACTTCGCCATCATGACCTCAGTGGTTACTCATTTGCCGGCAAATGAGATCGAGCCCTATTTCCGTGAGATCGCAAGACTGCTTGCACCTGGCGGACGGCTGTTCGTGTCGGCATTTGTCATGGAACCTGAGAGCCAGCGCAACGCCCAAAACCTTACGCCGCGGATCCAGTTCCAGCGTCATGGAGAGGGGCCGGCCTGGTATGCCGATGCGCAGGCGCCGCTTGCTGCGGTCGCATTTGACGACGGATTTCTCGATGCCTGCTTGCAGGCCACCGGGTTCGACATTGCCTTGAAAAAACTCGGACATTGGCGCGGTCAGACAGGCAGCCGGCATTACCAGGACTTCTTTGTTGCCGTGAAATCGGCGCGGGGTCGTGCCGAATGAAGGTTCTGGTCGTCGCGCATAACCATCCCGATCTGCACCCGGGAGGCACAGAGACCGTCGCACTGGAACTGTCCAAGGCGTATCGGGACGCGGGACATCAGGCGCTCTTTGTCGGTGCAACAAACCATCTGCACCGCGAGCCGCATCCAGGTACAAGTTTCCAGGCGATAAGCGACAGTGGTGACGAACTTCTGATGTGGGCCGGTCATTTCGACCGTTTCAACATGAGCCAGATAGATCTTCGAGCCTTCGTTCCGGATATGACCGCACTGCTGGAGAGCTTTCGTCCGGATGTCGTGCACATCAACCACTTGATCCTTTTCGGCGTCGAACTGCCGGTGCTTATCCGCCGCGTTCTGCCTGACGTGCGCATCGTCATGACGCTTCACGATTATTATGCGATCTGCGCGAATGACGGTGTCCTGATGAAAAATGCCGATGAGCCGTGCGCGGCAATGGGCCCCGGCGGATTGTGCAACTGCATCGAGGCGGCAAAGCCCAACGACATGCGTCTTCGCGAGCGCTTTATCAAGACACATCTTGAAGCCGTCGATCAGTTCGTCGCTCCCAGCAGCTTCCTGCGAGAGGTCTATATCCGATGGGGTCTTCCGGCGGACAAGATTTCGATCATCCGCAATGGCCGGCCAGAGGTTCCACAGGCACCAAACAGGGCCGGAGATGATGATCCCAAACGGGTATTCGGCTTCTTCGGCAATCTGACCCCGTGGAAAGGTATCGAGGTGCTGCTGCGCGCTGCTGAACTTCTGATCGACAGGGAAGTCGACTTCGAAGTTCGCGTACATGGCGGTGCGCCATTCCAAAGTCCGGAATTCGTCGAGCGGATTGAAAAGCTGTTTGCGGCGACGGCTCCGAATGTCATCCGACATGGACCTTACAAGCCGCATGACGTGCCGGATCTCATCAGTGCGGTTGACTGGGTCGTCGTGCCGTCAGTCTGGTGGGAAAACGCACCTTTGGTGATTGCCGAGGCGCAGCAGCATGCGCGTCCGGTGATCACATCCGGTGTTGGTGGAATGGCCGAAGCCGTGAAAAACGGCGTCGACGGATTGCATGTTCGCAGGAATGATCCGGCGAGCCTTGCTGCAGCAATGAGAAACGCTGCGGATGACGTGACGCTATACCGGAAGCTGTCCGCCAAAACCCAAAAACCTCCGACCGTTACGCAGGTGGCGGATCAGTATCTTCAATTGTTCGCCGGCAAGGCCCAAACCGCAAGCGACCCCGCAGCCTAGCGAGACCGACATGACCGCAGCAAAGCTGGAAAACAGAGCTGAAAATTCCGAAGCTGACAAGAGTGAGGTCCCCAAGATCCAGGGACGCGTGGACGCGTTCGAAAACGGACGGCTGCTTGGCTGGGCATGGGACGCCGCCAATCCCGACGACCGTATGACCATTCACGTCTTTCATGACGGTGAACGCGTCATGAGCAAACTTGCAGATACAAAGCGCATTGACCTGCAGCGGAACGGCATCGGCGACGGCGGTTATGCATTCGATCTCCAGCTTCCGCAGGCCGCCGCTTCGGCGCCGGAAGGCCTGTCGGTTGTGGCGGAGTCGCCGAAGGATGGCGTCCAACTGAAATTGCCGCGGCCGAGCGCGGAAGAACGCGCCGCTGAAGCCGCGATCGCTTTGCCGCTCTCCATCGTGATGAAAAAGCTCGACCGGGTGATTTCGATCCAGGGGCAAAGCGCGCTTGGCCAGAGGGATGCCACCGAACTCCTGAAGAAGACGACCAGCCGCATCGATGAGCTCGCATCAACCGAGGGCGAACTTGGCGAAGCACTGAAGATACTGAAGAACGGCCAGGGTGACCTAGCGCAACGCGTCAAGGAACTCGAGGTCTTCCTGTTGCGCTTCGACACGACGCTCAAGGGGTTTGACGATCGACTGATTGCGTTGGGAGACCGGCACAAAAACAATCTCAAGGTTCATTTGCTGTTGCTTGCCGTTCTGCTCGGATTTGTCGGCGGTATGGTCTTTGCCGCCGCCGGTGGTTTGTGGAGCTAGGAGATGGAGCCGGTTGTCACTCTTGATGGCGCGCAGAAGCTTCCGGACGCTGGACTGGAACGCAAAAGCGCGTCGTCCGGTGCACCTGGCCAGCCCCAGCCGGTGCTGCCTCTCGATGGCCGCAGCGTTGTGTGTACAGCCATTGATCGGGACACTGTGCTGATCGCCGGTATTGGCGACAGCTTCGCACCACATCTTCAGGCGATCCTCAATGAAAGTGCGAAAGACACGGTCCCGTGTACGGTCCTCTCCCTTTCGGGAAAAACCAAGGGCGGCACCGGCCAGGTGCCGTTTGTTGCCGTTCTCTTCCTGCAATCGATTGCGGTGCCGAAACTCGAAAGAGTGACGATCCGAAGCAAGGGACATTCGCATCCCTATTCGGTCAAATACGGACCGGTGGCCTTCGAGGAGTTCCTCGGACTGGTCGCTGCAGCGGCCGCCCAGACGGAAACCGGTGTCGTCGATCTTCTGATCGATACCTTTTTTTCCGGGAAGGCCGACATCAAAAACCAGCAAGTTGCCGCAAAACTCCTTGGTCAGGTTGCCCGCCGAGACGGGTTTATCGAGATGCTGGGCCGGTTCGACGAGGGCGACTTTTACATGCAAGGCTGGTCGAAAGACCTGCCTGCGGGCAGCAATCGTGTCTTCCTGTTCGACGGCTCGCTAAAGGTCGCCGACCTTTCCTGTTGTCTCTTTGAACGGAAGGACACAGGCGGCAAGGCTTCGGGATTTGCCGGGATACTCGATCTGAATGACGGCCTGCCGTCCGCACCGGTACGAAGCCTTTTTTTCAGGGGGCGCAGCGGGTGGAACAAGGTCGACGTCCACGAAAGAGGAACAGTATCGGGCGCGCGTGCGCTGCCAGGCCTTATTCGTGCACTTCTTCCAAGACTGAACGCTGCGGGTGGATCCCGAGCCAAACTGGAGGCATCGACTCATCGGTTCGATGGCCGCGAAACGGTCAGCGAACTCGATGTTCCGGTCCGCGTCGGACTGGATTTTTGTGCCGCAGCCGATCCGGACGGTGTTGTCCTTTCCGGATGGTTGTTGAACCCCGAGGATCACGTGGAGGCGGTCTATCTGCGCTCAGGGAGCGCCTCGTCGAGACTGGACAATGCGTGGACACCGCAGAAACGGCCCGACGTCTCCGAGGCATTCGAGGATCTTTCACCGTTCCTGGAAGGCGCCTCCGGGACGCACCGCCATGGATTTCTCGTCTTCGTCCCCGGGATGGTCGGGAGCCAGGGCGAGATACCTTATCTCGAGGTTGTTCTGAAAGACGGACGTTCGGCCTATGCGCCACTTGCGCTTGGGCGAACGACGCTGCGATCGGCCCTGCGCCGTCTCGTGGCTGGACTTGATCCGGCCATCGCGTCCGAGACCGATATCATTGACCGCCAGTTCCTGCCTCTCTTGAGCGGTGTGGAAGCTGCCCGGCCATCGATCGAAAAGACAATCGATATCGGAACCGTGCCCGAGACAGCCACGAGAACAATTGTTGTCGGTCTCGATGATGCGATTGAAAAAGTCAGGACGCTTATACCTGTTCTTGCGCTCGATCCGTTCCTACGCGGAACGGCCGTTGTTCTGTCGGCGCGCTCGTCTGATCTGGCCGGCCAGCTTCAGGAAATCAAACGGCTTGCCGCGTTTTACAATTTGCCCGTCAGGGCCGTTGCGGGGGGCAATGTCGAAGACAAGCTGGACGCCCTCCAGATCGGCCTGGAAGCAGTGCATTCGGAAACCGTGATCTGCCTGAGTTCGAGTGTGATACCGCTTGCGCCCGGATGGCTCGAGCCACTCGTTTCAAAGTTCGAGAGCCAGGAAAGCCGCTGCCTGGTTACACCGACAATTCTTTACGAAGATGACACGATCCGTTGGGCGGGGACCTGGATCGACAAGGATGCCGGTGACCTTGTCGTCAAGCAGCACTATGTCGGATATCCGCGCAGGACACTGATGGGTGCTGAAAGCTGTGAAGTCGTTGCGGCGACGTTCGACTGTTGCGTCCTGCCAAAAGACGCATTGTCCGAAGCTGGCGGGTTCGCCCGTCACTATCTGGGCACCGACGAGAAAGGTATGGACGCGACCCTGAAACTGCGCGCTGCCGGACTGAAGTCCTATTGGGTTCCGCAAGTTGAAATGGTTCACCCCGAAGACGGCCACGGGAGCGAGCGGTTGTGGCACAAGCTGGTCAATCAGCACGACAAGAAGCAGTTCGAACGTCTTTGGCAACCCGCACTCGCAGATTTGAGGGAGGGAGCATCATGAGCACTGCTGCTTCCTCGCAGGAGCGTTCTCCAAACGAAACCTTGCGGGTTCTCGTGATCTCACACGGTCATCCCGATCTGTCTCTTGGCGGTGCGGAAGTTGCCTCCTACAATCTGCATGCGGGTCTGAAGACGGTATCGGGATCGCAGTCCTTTTTCCTGGCCCGGGTCGGAGACACCTATCCCCGGCACGGCAGGTCAGCGCTTATGGGTGTCGCTGATGCGGAAGATGAACTGCTGTTTCACGCCGACGAATATGATCCCTTTCTGATATCGAACCGCAATACAGGTGACCTGCAATCGGACCTGCGCCGTTTCGCCCGCTCTCTCAATCCGGACGTGGTGCATTTTCACCATTTCATCGGAATGGGACTGGAAGCACTTCATGTCGTGCGTGACACGTTGCCAAATGCGGTCATCGTCGTAACGCTGCACGAGTTTCTCTCCATTTGTCATCACCACGGTCAAATGGTCAAAACGGGAACGCATGCACTTTGCCGCTCAGCGTCGCCGATTGCCTGCCATGGCTGTTTTCCCGAAATTTCACCGGGCACGTTTTTACGCCGAAAGCAATTTGTTCAGTCGATGCTGAATCTTGCGGATGCATTCATTACGCCAAGCCGGTTTCTTGCGGAAAGATATGAGCAGTGGGGTCTTGCGGGCGGCAAGATTTCGGTGATTGAAAACGGCCTGAACGTATCGGAAAAAGCAGCGCCCAGGCGGTTGAAAACGAGCGACGAACGTCGCTCGCGCTTTGCATTCTTCGGGCAAATGACACCCTACAAGGGCGTTGACGTTCTGCTGGATGCTGTCCAGCGCATACCGGAAGCGGTTTGGGGCGACGATACCTCTGTCACGATTTTCGGCGGCAATCTCGAGCGCCAGCCTGAAGCCTTCCGTTACAAGATTGCAGACCTGATCGAGAAGACAGGAGACCGTATCCGGTTCGCAGGTGCCTACCAGAACAAGGACATGCCCTCCCTGATGCGCCAGGTTGACTGGGTCCTCATGCCCTCCGTCTGGTGGGAAAATTCACCCGTTATCATCCAGGAAGCCTTTTTTCACGGAAGGCCCCTGATTTGCAGCGGCATCGGCGGTATGGCCGAAAAGGTGCGCGACGGTGTCGACGGACTGCATTTCCTGGCCTCCAGTCCGGAAGACCTGGCGGATCGAATGACGGAAGCTCTGGAGAACAAGGATCTGTGGGGCACTTTGCGGTCAAACATCGAAGCTCCGCTCGACTACAAGGACTGCGCACAAAAGCACCTTAATTTTTATCGCTCGATCATGGGTACGCGCTATGCCAAGGCACCCGCGCTGCCGGATGATTTCCAAGAGAGCGCATAACGCTTCATAAAAGGAAAATGCATGGCACGCGTTTTGGTGATGATACCGTCCGGCGAAGTTTATGATCACGATAATGTTCGTTGGTACAAGTATCAGGACGTTCAAAGGAGCATCAATCACTACCACAATATCGGCGACGCCTTTGTATTTGATTCGACACTGAAACTTCTCAAATTCACGCAACTGCGCACGCTGACGATCAATCAGTTCGTTGAGGAGGATGTCGACCGCCTGCGGTCGGAATTCGACTATGTCGTTCTGCGCGGCTCGAACTACATTCATAGCGATATGAACTGGGAGTGTGCCGAACAGGTACTCAAGAGGCTGGGGCTTCCTGTTCTTGCCTTCGGCATCGGTGCGCAAGCGCCTGTGAACGGCAAGATCGAGCTATCTGAATCCACTAAAAATGTCTTGAGGATCATTGGTGACTCGACACAAAGCATTGGCGTCAGAGGCGCTTACACGGCGCAGGTTCTTTGGGATCTGGGCATTCGTAATACCAGGATCATCGGCTGTCCGACCGCATTTCGGAAGAACAACCCGGACCTCAAAATCACGCTCCCGAAGGTCGAAAACCTCAAAAAGGTCGGGTTGACCATCCGGCGGGAAGTGTCTCCGGCCTATGCCAAGGACATCAAGCAATATCTGACGTTCCACCGCGACCTTGTGAAGTCCTTTGCAAGCCGGTTCGACACCACGTTGTTCGCGCAGGGCGAAGTTGAGGAAAAGAAGCTTGTTCTTGGAACCGACGAGCAGAAGGAAGAAGCCATTGAGGCCCTGAAGAAGAATGCCTGGGTGGGCGAGTGGTACCTGGACGAGGAAATCGAGCGGCTCTATCGGTCCCGCCTGTTCTATTCCGACGTGGTCGCCGATTACGACGCCGCAGTCAGCGCCTGCGATCTTGTTCTCGGTTACCGACTGCACGGAAATCTCATGGCGTTGGCCAATGGTGTTCCGTCCATTTATTTCACATATGACAGCCGGACGCGTGAATTTGCCGACACATTCAAGATCCCGCGTTTCGATGTTTTTTCCGCGAAGGTCTTCCGGTTGAGCGATTACTGGGACCCGTCTTGCTTCGACCCATTCAATGGCGCGTATCGGCATGTCTATGCTGCGATGCATCAATTCCTTGAGGAAAATAAAATCCCAAATCGAATGCTGGGGAATGAGTTTGTTTTGGACGAAAAAAGGATGGCTGCTGCTCAGTAGGACTTTAATATTTAGAAATTACAAATAAAATAAAAGTAATACGGAAATTAATTTCCCGTATATACGTATAAAAATTATTTAAATTACACTAAATACATAAAAAAACTTGAATTTTACTCTGCTGCGTCGCATTATGGTCACAAATTCACGCGATTTTTTGATCGTGTACTTGGTCATCATGCGAGGGCATTTCTCGGGAAATAGCCGATGCATCGCAGATTTTGGGGGCTCTTATGACAGTTGTGGCCACGCAAGAAGCGTTTCCAGTCGAAAAACCGGCGATAGAGGAAAGGCTGCTTAAGGACTTGACCCTGATTGTCGTCGGGATTGCCCGGCAGGAGCTTCCGGCCACCCTGTTGGGTGCGGTGCAAACCGTCTGGTTCCAGGGCGTCTCGGACGGACAGGCGCTGTTTTCAGACGAAAAGGGTGCTGTCTTCCAGGTCATTGAAGCGCCTCTCATGGCCCTTGCCGTTCTCGCCGAACCCGGAGCGTCGGGTGAAGCCGACACATTGTTCAAATGGTTGCAGCGTCACGGCGTCGTGCAACTTCCCTCCGTGGTCGCGTGGACCAGGGGGCAGGAGAGTGAAGCCGTTTCTTCCGTCGTTGCGCTGGTTGCAGAGCACGTGAAGTCGGCCGCGCGCCGCCTCGTTCTGTCCAATCGGGAGCTCAGAACCCTGAGAAGCATGAACGACGACCTGCAGAACCGTTTTGCTGCAATCGAATCCTTTCTGAACCGCAATGGGCTGCAGCCCCTTGATCTGGTGTTCAGCAACGAACCATCCGAAAATCCTTCGAACGCCAATGTGCTTGCAAGCGCCTCAAGGGAAGGTATCAGCCAGATTCTGCCGGTTCCGAGCTCCGGCGTCAGCGGCGTTTCCATCCATGTGGATCAATTGTCGATCCGGCAGGATCTCAAGATGCGCGCCCAGCTTGTGACGCTCGAAGACCTTCGGATCGTCGACACGTGGCAAATTTCAAGCGGGGACCTGACGACCGGCTGGAACACATTTGGCTTGTCGAAGTCGACTGCCGGGCTGAACCGGACCCTTGAATTCCGCCTTCAGCTGGAAGATGCCGACGAGGACACCCCGCTGCTGTCGCTTGGCAGTCTGCAGCCGATCGAAATGTTTCAAGTGCGCGACGCCACCAACGGAATGCCCGTTCTTAAGAACAGTCTCGCAGTCCAGGTCTGGGGTGGAATTCCGGGCGTCTCAATGCCGCCTTCTGCAAATTACATTGCCGCACAGTCCCAGCAGGCAAGCCAGAGCGAAGGCTTTCGGGACATGCCGATTACTCCGGGCGTGCTGGAGCACGCAAGCCTGGCGAATTCCGACGAAGTCACGTTCGACTTCGAAGCGATCATGCCCTTGCCTGCCGAACGTGCAATCGGGTGTCATCCACCGGCGGAGGGGATCACAATCGGCGAGTTGCCGGCTGCCTGCCCGCCACAGATCATCAGAATGTCTGCCAAGGCCTATATCGACAACAGCCGTGCGGCAGACATTGACTTTGCGATCGCAGTTGCGGGCAGCCTCGAGGCGGCCAAAGCTCTGTTCCGGGAAGAACGGCAGCAAACCGTCGGTGAAGCTTATTCGGGATGGCAGACGGTCTCCTTTGGTGAGAGCGCCCACCTGAGTGCCTTTGCAAGCGAGCAGGTTGGCGCATGGCAGAACGTCTATTTCGCGACGCGGATGAACGAAGAAGGCGGAAATGATTTCGCCTGGGCCAAGTTTGCGAATTTCCGCGCCGTTGTAAGCGGATGACGACGATGCTGCGTCAGACAGGTCCAGGACAGGAGCATCCGAATGTGCGCTACGCACAGTTTGGAAGTTCCGAAAAACCCTCGGCAACGATCGCTATTCTGATACCGGTCTTCAAACACTCTGTGCTTTTGTCCGAAGCAGTCGATTCAGCGCTGTCTCAGGAAGCGCCGTTCAACGTTGCCGTTGTTATCGTCGACGACGGCTGCCCTTATCCGGAAACAGCGCAGGTCGGACAGGCTTACGCGCTTGCGCACGACAACGTCTACTATCTGAGAAAGCCGAATGGCGGACTGAGCTCGGCGCGCAACTACGGCATTGAATTCGCCCTGCGTACTTTCAGCGATCTCGAAGCTGTCTATTTCCTGGATGCCGACAACCGCATCACACCTTCAGCAATGCGCGTTCTTCTGGAATACATGCGTGCGAACAAGGGGATAGACTGGATATATCCCAACATTGACAAGTTCGGGATCGAGTGGAACGGGAACTACACCGCCCAGTATTCGCGCCTGCTGCATGTCACGTTCGACAATATCTGCGAGGCCGGCAGTCTGGTGTCAAAGTCCATTCTCGATGCCGGTGTCAGGTTCGACGAAACCATGAAATCCGGTTTCGAGGACTGGGAGTTCTGGTTGCAGGCCATCTCGCTCGGCTTCAAGGGGGCCAACCACCCGTTTTTCGGTTTCGAGTACAGGCAGCGGGCCGAGAGCATGCTCCGTGACTCGAACCGGACGCGCGAGAGCATCCTGGGCTATATCAGGACCAAGCACAAAAAACTGTTTTCAGCGGATACACTGTTGCGCTGGGAACATGAAGAGACACCCCGTTACGTCGCTTTCGGAACCGATTCCTATCTGGTTGATCTGTTTACGGATCCGGTCGTTCCGCACGAACGGCGGGGTTTTGAAGAATTCGTCAAGATGTTCTGGGCCGCACAAACGGAACCTGAAACCTTTGGCGTGCCGCCGTTCTGGCTCTGGATGTCGCCCGCGCATCGCGATGCGCTGAAAGGCTTCGGGCTGCTCCATAATATCCTGTGGCTCGGCGAACGCCTATCCCAGTCGCACCATTTCGTCGCGATCCGATTTGAGAGCGACAAGGACCAGCTGGGCGTCGAGGTCCAAACCCTGGACGAAGGCAAGGAGCTTACCAAGCGGCCGCTCGGCTGGATCTGCTCGCTCGGGATTTTGCAGCAATGCGTTGCCGACAAGTCCGATGACTGGGTCCGGACGCTCAGAAAGCCCCAGCCGTCTCCAAAAATTGCGGAAATCGTTGTCCGCGGCCCGTTTTCAGCCGAAGACATTCAAGGCACGGCATTGTCGTCCACCAACAGCCTTCTGGCGACTTTGGGGGCATTGCGCGATTCAGGCTACAAAACGGGTGCGGATAAACGCTGGATATGGCGATCCGCCTATTTTCCGGATCGAAGCAAGTATTTCGAATTCCTGCGCCATTCCCTGGGTGCCGCGCCGATCATGCCGCGGCTTGGAACAGAAGGCGGTCCGCTTCGGGTCGGGCTTTTGCTCCCGATCGCTACCTTCGGCGGTGTTGAAAAAGTTGCCTACGCCACCGCGCGCGTACTGAAAAGCGCAGGCTGCGAAGTGCATCTCTTTGTATTCGGCAAGCCCGTCTACAATCGCATTCCCGACAATGACGGCGCATTCGACAGCATCAACTTCCTGGCTGATGACTATCCGCTTTGGGGCGGCCCGAATATGTTCTCAGGGCACGACATTCTGATGGGGCACGACGAAAACGCGCGTTCAGAAGAAATCCTCGGTTTTCTGTCGGGTCTCGACGTGATCGTCAACAATCAGCTCGCGCCGGCCAACGCGGTTTTCGGTGAACTTCGCCGGCGCGGTGCGAAGATCGTGAATTATGTGCACGTGCTTGATGCGTCGGAGATGGGGCGCGCCGCCGGCCACCCTTACCTGACACTGGCCTACGAGCACATCTACGACAGCGTACTCACTTGTTCGCGGGACATGGCCGAATGGCTTCATGGCATGGGTGTGCCGAGTGCAAAGCTTCTCCACATTCCGAATGCGGCCGGTTATCCGATGGCATCGGAAGACGTAAAGCGCCTGACTTCCACGCGCGGTCAGGAGCACGAAGGGCCTTTGAAGGCGGTATTCCTCGGGCGTCTGGACCGCCAGAAGGGAATTGAACGTATCTTTGCCGCAGCCAGGACGCTGAAGCGCAATGGTGTTGCAATCGACTGGCGCATCGTAGGTTCCGACGTGATGGATATGGGTGCCGGCGGATCCTGGAAGGACAGGTTTGCTGATATCGGCATTCGCGTCGAACCACCTGTTTATGACAGTCGACATCTCAGCAAGCTTCTTGCCTGGGCCGATGTTTTTGTCCTGCCTTCCAGGTGGGAGGGTGCGCCGTTGACCATCATCGAGGCACAGCGGCTCGGCTGCGTGCCGATCGCGACAAATGTCGGTGCGGTGTCTGAACTCATCGACCATAAGGTCGACGGTATATTGCTCAGATCGGACGACGATGGTGTTGTCACTCAGGATCTGACAGCCGTTCTCGAAGCCATCGGCAAGTCGCCGAATGTCTTGAAAAATCTCTCCGAGCGCGCAATCGCCAGGGCGAATGACCGGAACTGGGACAAGAGCCTGCAGCCGTTTCTCAGGCAGCTGCACACCTGGTTTCCTGAACGTCTACAAACGATCCGGCGAACCAAGGTCGCAGTCGCGCCTTCTGGCAAATCGACCAATGCACCTGCGGCCGGCGGAGACACCGGAAGTGACCTCGCGTGGCGGCAATCAGGCCGTCAAACCACAGCCCGTTAACTGAAGGGCGCTTTGGCCCAAATTCTGGAAGGTGCAGATCGCATGAAAAGGCTCTTCGTATTGAATGGCGGTGCAGCCGTCAAACCAGGAAACAAATCCGCTTTTTTAAAAATTGACGATCCGCTCTCGGCGTTTGCCCGCGGCGGCATCAATACAGGGGACGTTCTCGTTTACGACGCCATGCTGAAGGCGCTTGCGTATGACGAGATCAAGAACCTGCAATTTTCTCATGCAGGCGATCAGAAGCTCTGGCCGAAGGATGAATATGACGCCACTGTTGTTCGCGGATCCAACTATCTGACAGAAACGGTTGATATCGGCAATGTCGTGCCGCTGCTGAAAAAGCTGAAGGGTCCGATCGTCCCCATCGGCGTCGGCGCACAGGCTGCCAAGTACAAAAAGCTGGAACTGCCGAAAGGCAGCGTCGAAGCCTGGAAGATTATCGCCGACAAGTGCGAAACGATTGGTGTGCGCGGTGTCTACAGTGCTGAAGTCTTCAACGACATCGGCATCAAGAATATCCGCATCATCGGCTGTCCAAGCTTTTACCGCAATCTGAGTCCATCGATTGAAATCAGACCGATTGATCCGGCAAATGCACGTGTTGGGCTCACGCTCAACAGGTATCTGTCCGCGGACTATGCTTCAAACGCGACAAAGACCAACCGGATGCAAAGGGCCCTGATCAAGGCCGTCGCGAAACGGCCGGTGAACCGGCTTTATTCGCAGGGCGAGCGTGAAGAAACGCTCGCGATCTTTGAAAAGGGCGAGGAAAAGCAAAAGCACATCCAGTCCATTCTTGAGAAGTACAATCTTCAGGGCGACAAGGATGTCGAGGCGCTCGTCAGTGACCGGATGCAGGCGTTTTTCGACGTGGACGAATGGGCTGCGGATGCGAAGGAGAATGTCGATGCCTTGGTCGGCTTCCGCTTGCATGGCAACGTGATCGGTCTGCATCAGGGAATACCGGCGGTGTTCTTCACCTACGATTCGCGTATTCGCGAGCTTTCAACGCTATTCGCGATCCCGTCTGTTGAGGTTGAGGATTACATGCCGATCAATCTTGAGAACATCTTCGAGAAGGCTGATTTCTCGAAAGTGCAGCATGTCTACAGGCTGAATTACGCCGAGTACCACCGTTTCCTGACTGAAAACGGCTTGAACCACGTTCTGGTGAAACCGGTCGCGGCTCCGCCGAAAAAGGCTCTGGAGAAACCGAACCTTGTACAGACCGACCAGAACCTGGGCGAAGTCACCGAATGGTTTCAGGATGAAGTCGGTTACATGACCGGAGAGATCCAGACGCTTCGCGACAGGGCCTGGAAACTGGAATTGGCGCTGCGCGATCTGAAGTCGCCGGAACCAAAGGCAAAACTGGCAAGCTGACCGCCATGTTCCAGCAGACACAGCCGCTGCCGTCGATCAGCCGCCGCCGCTTCTTCACGGCAGCGGCAGGCGGTGTCGTCGCCGCCGCGGCGCTCACAAGCCCGCGGCCGCTTGCCGCCTTTTCCGGCGGTGCACTGCCAGCACCGCTGACACGCTCCGATGGAGACTGGAAGCTCACATTCGAGGACGAGTTTGACGACCCGGTCGCCTTTCAGACCACGTGGGAATCGCTCAAACGAGGCGGGCATCAGCACAAGACGATGCGCTATCCCCGCAATGTGGTCGTAGAAGACGGCGAACTCGATCTTGAACTCGGTCATCAAAGCGACCCGAAGCGGCCCTTTACCGGCGGCTATATCCGAACGCGCTCGTTCCGTCAGACCTACGGCTATTTCGAATGCGAGATGCGCATTGCCAGCGAGGGGGGCGTCAACAATGCATTCTGGATGGTGTCCGACAGGTCTTTGCAGGGAAATACCCAATTCGAGCTGGATATCGCCGAGGTGAAGTATCCGAATATTGTCCAGGTATCCGCAAGACGCTGGAAACCTGAAAAGATCGTCCTGGCCGCGACGTACCGGTCCGATAGCCAGTTGGACGAAGGTTTCCATCGCTACGCTATGCTCTGGACCGAAAACGAATTCCGGTTCTTTGTCGATGATCAGGATGTCTTCGACATTGAAAATACGTTCGCACACACACCGGGCATGCTTTTGTTCAGTAATGCCGTTGCTCCCTTTGCCGGAAAAAATGACGGCGATGTCGAAGGTGCGGCGACGACGGTCCGCAATGTGCGCGTTTTTCAGGATTTCAGCGCATAAGCGGCACAAGACAATCCGTTGAGGGCGGCTGATCGCTAAGGAAGGATCCGGCCGCGTTCGTTGCATCCGCACGCTCTGCGGGGCAGCTAAATTGAAGGCCCGGCAAAGTCTTCTCGATACGCATTACTGCGCCTTTTGCGGAAATGCCGGCAGGGTTTCAACCACGCGATTTCCCAAAAGCGTCACGCCCTGATGCGCCCGAGCGAATGGAGATTTGGCTCCGCCCTGCCAGGGCTGGGTGACATTCAACTCGATAACACTGTCTTGGGCCGGTGTGCCGTCCTTGTGCGCCATCACGGTGATCGACGGCGCGCCAGGCTTCCCCGGCCGGGAATCCGTAACGGTGTTTTCCGACACGATGACGCCGCGCGCGCCCATCACCGTGATGCCGTGCCAATGGTCAACCGCAATCGTGTTGCCACGGATAATCCAGTTCTCGTAAAAACCATCGAAAAGTCCGATGCCCTGAAGATAGCAGGTTAGAGGATGGTCGCCGTTTCGGATCTTGTTGCGCTCGAGCCGAACGTTTCGCACTGTTCCCTTTCCTGCCTCGCCGGCCGCATCGAGTGACCAGGATTGAAAGCCGTCGTCATGGTTCCGGTCAACGCCGACGCAAGTGTCGATCAAGTTCTCGACATAGTCGGAGTTGTTGCCGAGGCCTCGAATGCCGTCACCGCTGAAAAATTCAATGACGTTTCGTTCGATCCTGGCATTGTCTGCATAAGTGGATATGGCGTGCCGGACATTGAAAATGCGGCTGTCAGTCAGGGCGATATTCTTCCCCGATAAGAAAATACCGTCTCGCGCGGACGCCTGCCACAGTGCTGCCGTCCAGCCCTCGGTGCTGTTTGCCGAGGCGACGGTCATGTTGTTGAGTTCAATGTTTTTTCCCTGCTGGATAGTGACAAGGGCCTCGTCTGGATTTTCGCCTCCACGCGGCAAGACAACCAGCCCTTCGATGCGCAAGCCGGAGCTGTCTTCAATAAGCAACTGGTCCACTTCCGCAAGCGCGTCATTCTCTGCGGTTATGGTCAATGGGGTCTCGAAGTTAAGCCCGTTCAAGACGATCGAGCCATGAGATCCTGATGCCAGAACGATGCGGTCACCGCCGGCAAGTTTACCCGCATCGATCAGCTGTTGGGCGTTTCCCGGTCCAGCAGAGACCCGGAATTCGGTTGCTGAGCTTGCGGTCAAACTTGTCACCACGAACAAGAACGCAAGGATTGATGTTTGCAGCACGCGGTCCTCACTGGTGCATTGGTCCAAGCGGATGGCTTTTCTCCAAGCCTTGGGAATTGAAACGGGAATCCGGTAATTCGTCAATTCCGCCCTTGGAGGGTCAGATCGCGCATCGCCTTTCAGCAAAATCGAAGGAAGACTGAAGAAAGCGTCTTTGCCCGCCGGTCACTCTGCCGCCAGGCGCACCGCGTCCGAAATTCGGCTGTAACCGTCCCGGGTCTGCGGCGTTTTGATGCCCAGGATATTCCCGGCGATCTGCGTGCGCAGGATCTGTGTTGTGCCGCCTCCGATGGTGAACATCCTGACATCCCGGTACATGCGCTCCAGCGGTTCCTTGTCACTGTAACCGCGCGCACCAAACATCTGCAGGGCGTCGTTGACCACTTTGATGGCCATTTCCGATGTAAACAGTTTAGCGCGCGCCGCCATTGTCATGTCCGGGTAGAGGCTTCCGCCCGGACCGCGCGAACGTGCGGCTTCGTGCACCAGAAGCCGTGCGGCGTGAACCTGGGTGTCCATATCCGCAAGCATCCATTGCAAACCCTGGAATTCCGCCAGGGGGCGGCCGAATTGCTGACGTTCCAGCAGGTGTTTCTTTGCGTGTTCAAGTGCGCCGGATGCAACACCAAGGGCGACGGCCGCCGCGCCGACGCGCTGAGAGTTGTAGGCATTCATCAGATCCGCAAAGCTGTGCTTCAAACCTGATGGCGGAGCCAGCAGCCATTTTTCATCAATTTCGACATTGTCGAACTGCAGTTCGGCCTCGGGCATGCCGCAGAGGCCCATCGTGTTCTCCCGGGCTGTAACCGAGAAACCGGCAGGCGATTTTCCCTTCGCCGGATCGGCGAACAGGATGAAACCGCCGATGCCTTGTTCCCTTCCGGTTTCGTCCAGAATCCGCGCGAAAACGAGATGGAGCTTAGACACGCCGCCGCCGGTGATCCAGTGCTTCGTTCCGTTGAGAACGTACTTGCCACCCCGTTTACGTGCCGTTGTGCGCATTTCAGTGGCAGCGCTTCCAGCGTCAGGCTCTGTTATGCAAATGGCAGGCTTGTCACCTGCCAGAACATGGGGCGCACAAAAAGCCCTTTGTTCGTCAGTGCCGTAACCCATGACAGCGCTGATACCACCCATATTCGCCTCCACGACAATTCGCGCCGTGAGCGTGCAGGACCGTGCGATTTCCTCCACCACCATCGCAACGTCGAGGTAATCAGCGCCAAGGCCGCCATAGGTCTTCGGGATCGACATTCCCATGATCCCGGCATCCGCCAACTCGCCGACATTCTGCCAACAGTAAGCGCGCGTCGCGTCCCACTTGGATGCGCGCTTTTCGAAACCCCGGGACAGCTCTTTTGCAACGTTCACAAGCGGGTGTGTCATGACAGAAGCCTTCGATAACGTTTCTGTGAGGATACACCTATGAAAATTCAGAACAATCGAATAAAAATGTATATCAAATTCAGGAAATCTTGATTTATGCAGACGCGGTCACTCAGAAGTCTCGTGCATGTTGCGAGGATCGGCTCCTTTGCCAAAACGGCCGAGCAGCTCAACATGACGCTGTCCGCGCTCTCCATGCAGATAAAATCGCTCGAATCTGAACTCGGCGTCGCCCTTTTCGATCGCTCCGTCCGCCCGCCGAGGTTGACGCCGATCGGACGATCCATTGTGAACGAGGCAATCCCGCTCCTGCACCGCGAAGAAACCCTCCTGGAGATTTGCCGTCCCACCGGTTCTCTGGTCGGCCGGTTCAGGATAGGCTTCGTAACAACAGCAGCTGTGAGACTGCTACCTGCCTTTGTCCTGAACGCTCAGGAAAAAGCGCCGCTGGCCGCGTTCGAGTTTGAAACAGGCCTCTCCAGAATCCTGCAGGAGAAGGTTGCGAACGGCAAGATCGATGCCGCGGTCGTGACCGATGCTGACGGGCTTCCCGAAGCCCTGTCCGGCCGGATCATCGGAGAAGAACCCTTCGTTTATGCCGCCTGTGAGGACATTCTGGACGAAGGTCTGAACGGTCTTTTGCAAAACCACACCTTCTTCCATTTCATGCCGGATACCGGGATCGGGAAACTCATTGCCGCGGAAATGGCAACGCATGAGCGCCCCAGGGATGCCCGAACGGTTATGTTGGACAATCTGGAGGCGATCATGGAATGCGTCACGGCCGGTCTCGGGTTTACCTTGCTTCCCGAACCTGACGTTCGGCGATACCGGTCCGAGGCTGTAAAAACTCTGCCTTCACCCAAACATTTGCGGCGGAAGCTGGTTCTGGCCACCGTGAGCAACGGCATTCTGGCGTCGCGCGAGAATGCCTTGGCTGACCTGTTAGGCGCCGGCCCTTTACCCGGGTGACATTCGACGCGGGTCTGCAAAACCCATTATCGAACCGTCACTTGTGTTGAGCTCAGCCTGTAGTATCTGACGTTTTTGCAGGGACTACGTGCTCGGCGCTTCGTATCCTCGTGGGTTCTTGCAAACCCAGTTCCATGTATCGCGGCACATGGCGTCCAGATCGCGTTCGGCTTTCCAATCCAGCAGCTCTTCGGCAAGTTCGGTATTTGCGTAACACTCTGCAACATCGCCGTCGCGGCGCGGGACAAAGGAAAAGCGGATCTCCTTGTTCGATGCGCGTTCAAAAGCTTTCACCATTTCAAGAACGCTGTATCCGTTTCCGGTTCCAAGATTTACTGCAAAACAATTTGATGTCGCGGATCCTGACGCCAGTACCTCATGAGCGCGCAAATGCCCCTCGACGAGGTCGGTAACATGAATGTAGTCGCGCACGCCCGTTCCGTCCCGCGTCTCATAGTCATTGCCGAAAACGGAGAGCTGTTCGCGCCGGCCGTCGGCAACCTGGGTGATGAACGGCATCAGGTTGTTCGGAATGCCGAGCGGATTTTCTCCGATCTGTCCGCTGTGGTGCGCGCCAACCGGGTTGAAGTATCGCAGGATGCCGAAACGCCACTTTGGATCGCTGGCGGCAACGTCGCGAAGCATTTCCTCGATCATCAGTTTCGTGCGCCCATACGGATTGACGGCACTGGTCGGGTGATCCTCCGTCAGCGGCAGATACTGAGGCTCGCCATACACGGTGGCCGATGATGAAAAAATCATCTGTTTGACGCCGCAATTGGCCATGGCTGAGAGGAGCCTGTGGGTGCCGACCACGTTGTTTTCATAGTATGCAAGCGGTATTTGCGTCGACTCGCCGACGGCCTTCAAACCCGCGAAATGAACGACCGCCTCGCAGCTATAGGCCTTAAGTATTCTTTCAAGATTATCCTGGTCTCTGATGTCAGCAATTTCGCATTGGATTTTTTGACCGGTAATCGCTTCGATACGCTCAAGGCTCACACGGTTTGCATTGGATAAATTATCAACAACAACAATATCATAGCCAGCCTGCAGGAAAGCGACGCAGCAATGCGATCCAATATAGCCGGCACCGCCGGTGATGAGTACTGTCATTAAGACCCCCGTATCGTCAGTGAATCAACTGTACACAGAAAAACTGATATCTGAGTTTTAATTTCGTACCTTTGTCTAAAATGTGACGATTAAATATTTAATTATTTTGAGTTTATACTTAAATTTGTCACTTATTTCTGTGATGCCACTGCTTTGCATCGGTAGGCCGTTCAGGCGCCGACTGAAGCCGGATCCTGATGTTCAATCTTCCAGGTCCAGCTGCCGCGCGGGTCATTCCCGGTCAGGCCAGCGAACCTTGTCACGCCGCGCCAAGCGGCCAGCTTTCGATTGCTTCTGACAGCCGGTCGAGGACTTGAGGAGACGTTTCCTGTCGATGAACAAGATGCCAGTTGAACAGGATCGGCTCTGCGGCGAGTTCCAGGACTGCGAGGTTTTGTGCGTGGGCAGACATCGCAACGCAAAGGCTTGGAAGAATGGAGGCTCCGCGGCCATCAGACACCATCCGGCAAATGAGTTCCGTCGATTCAATCTTGACTGCCTTCCCGGGAAATGACTTGCCGCGATTGAAAAACCGGTCGTATTCCCATCCGGGTTCCGGACGCAGATCGTATGTCAGGAAGGGCAGTGAAGAGAAGTTGAACGGTTGTGCCAAATCATGCGCCGTCGACCCATCACCTGGAGGAAAGATCGCGACGAGCCGGTCCTTGGCAACTGCGAGGGATGCCAGCACGGACTGACCAGGGTCTCCCGGAACGAGTGCAATGTCGGCGATGCCCTCCGAAATAGCGCTGCCTACGCCTTCGCTTGTTATTCTCATGATTTGAATGGAATGGTCGGGAAGAGCGGTCTGGCAAACATCGATCAGGCGAGATGACAGCTCGGGAGCGTCGAAGTGGCTCAATGCCAGGGTGAGTTGTCTGGTATTGCGCTTTCCCTGCCAGATCGCGTCGCTTTCAGCTTGTCTGAGTGCGGGCAACGCGGAACCAGCTGCGCTGGCAATGGTTTGTCCCGCCTCTGTCAAAACAAGCGTGCGGCCATGTTTTCGTGCCAGAGAAACACCAAGTCGCCTTTCGGCTTCGCGCAAACGCTGCGTGGCTGCGGATTGCGTTACGCCGAGCGATGAAGCGGCTGCGGAGAGCGTTCCCTGATCCTTTAATGCCGCCACCATGGACCAGTGCGCCATATCCAGAAGATGCATTAGTCTGTCTAATGTTTTTTTATCGAAATCCTATTTTACGCTTCGTTTTTTTAATGTCATCCATTTTCAGCTCTGATTTTTTTAACGGGGGTGACTCCAATGAGGCATGATTACGAAACGGCCGCCCTTGCCGCGCTCGCTTGCGTCGATCTGGACAGGTGGCCGATCCATGAACCCGAAAGTGCTGCCTATCGGACCAGACTGGACCAAGTTCGCGAAGCATTGCACGACGTCGGGTGCGCGCGGGTCGACGGCTTCATCCGGAAAGATTACAGAGAAGCGTTCGACGACGAGGTGAATGGGGTTGCGCCAACGGCGCATTTTTCAACCTCGTCGATCAATCCTTACTTCACCCCTGATGATCTGTCCTTGCCGGCGAGCCATCCGCGTCGCCGCTATTCGGAAAACACCAACGGTTTCGTGGCCATGGACCGTTTCCCGAAAGGCGGCCTGTGCCTGTCTCTTTATAGAAACGTCGCGTTGCAACACTTCATCACGGACTGTCTGGAGGAGGAAAAGCTTTTTACCTTCGATGACCCCCTGGCAGGCGTTGTCGTCAATGTCATGAAGGAAGGACAGCAGCTCGCCTGGCACTACGATACCAACGAGTTCATCGTCAGCCTTCTGACGCGCAAGCCGGAGAAGGGCGGTGCCTTCGAGTATGTCCCGGATCTGCGCCGGCCCGGCGACGAGTGCTATGACGACGTGGAACGCGTTCTGGATGGACGCAGCGATCGCGTCCGCAGTCTCGCCCTGGAACTGGGGGACCTGCAGATCTTCAAGGGACGGTTTTCGCTCCACAGGGTCGTCAAGGGAGAGGACGAGCGCCATACTGTGATCTTTGGCTATGCAAAGGAACCGGGCTTTATCGGTCGCGTTGAACGCACCAGAAAAGTGCATAACCGCGTCACCCAGGCCCATATCGATGCCGAAAAGCGGGTGCGTAACGACGGACTGGCAGATTAAGTGGGCAAAATTTTCGTGACGATCCTAAGCCAGCGCCGATTGGGTGACAGACGTTTGACCGTCTTCTAAACGACTGCTGCCGGAATCGGTTTCCCGGTTCCGGCAGATCAGTCGACGGTATTTGTCGCTTTTTTTGTTATGGGTTTACCACGACATAGACCGTCGTTCCGTCTTGCGTGACGGCCTGGTAGTAGACGCCGCCGCAATTGTAGTAGGCGTTGTATGGTGTGCAGCCTGAGATGTTGTGGCGGCGATTTACACGGCGGGAAGTTCTGCGGGCCGTGCGCCGGGCGGCATTCTGCGAAGCGGTCTGGGCATTTGCGTCAGCGACCTTGAACGACAGGGAACCCGTCGATTGCGGCGCGTGAAAATCCACGTTTCCAACATAGCCAACTGAAAATGCAGCGGCGGCGAGTGTGAGTACTTTGATGTTCATTTTTTTGTCCTGGGAGATGTGTGCCGCGATTGTGAATTCTCGGTTTTTCGCGGCGGAGTGAGATTTGGTGTCGCTTCGGGGAAAACCGGTCGAGATCAGTTTTCTTCGTAGGCGTTTTCAGCTGCCTCATGGCGGCGGTTAACGCGCCTGGACGTGCGGCGGGATGTCCGGCGCGCTGCGTTTTGCGATGCGGTTTGCGCATTGGCTTCGCTCATCTGAAGCGTAAGCGGTCCACCTGTGGCGATGGAGTCCATGTTGATGTCGCTGACGTAACCGATCGAAAAGGCGATCGCTGCGAGGGTGAGTGCTTTCAATTTCATATTCCTGCTCCTTGGCTGTTCAACCGCCCCCCAAAAGGGCAGTTCGTTTGTTGACAAGCGGAATATGGTTGAAGAGCGAAGCAGCTTCTTTAGCCGTCTGGCCATGTGTTTGATCGTTCTGGCCAAAGTGCACGCCGTGGCTCAAAATGCGTGGGAAACGCGCGGGCGCTACCTCCACGCAACGTCAAAAGGTTAATTCTTTCAGGCCTTTGAAACGCGACTATGGATCGTGATCTGCTCGGCGTCGTGTTGACCAAAGTGCAAACGAACAAAGGCTCCCGGCAGCTGCCGGGAGCCTTTGTTCGACTTTGATACGGTCAGTCCGGAGTCAGTGGCCGGAGCCTGCCAGACCGATACCGGATGCCAGACCAAGCCAGGCCCTGATGCGCAAGCCGACTGCCTTGATGATGCCCAGGGCCTCGATCACGTGGGCCGTTACACTACCTTCAAGGGGACCTTTCAGGTGTGTCGTGTAGGTCTTGACTAGGCAGCCGCTGCCCGGGACGAGAAGTTCCTGGTGCTCCGGGTGGACAAGGTCGAGGTGTGCCACGATCTGTCCGCGCTTGACCCGTTCCGCCGGTTCCATCAAACGATTGGTCGGTGCCATTTGACCGGAAGCAATCGGTTCCTGGATCCGCGTTATCCGTGCGGGTAAAACCGTATTGGTCATCGCAATGTTGAAATTGCTTTCGCAGGCAATTTCCGCGGCCATGCCTTCATAAAGCTCAGTGCGGGAAACCTGCGAGAAGCCGGCGACGATCCGACCCTTTTCCTTCGATTTGCGATCCGGAACAATCATCATGGCGGGGCTGATAGCGGCCTGGGCCGCACGAGCACCGACACTCAGGGTCAGCTGTTCGACGGGGCCATCGACGAAACTGTGTACGCGAGTCTTAGCCAATTCCACCTCGGCCTGCTTCAGGGATGCCTTTGCGCTTTCAAGCTGTGCCGGCAGGATACTGTTCGCCTGGATCCGCGCCGTGCCCAACTTGCTTTCGGCCGCGTCCACTTCCGCTTTGCGGGTGTCGCGCTGCGACGTCGCCCGCTCCATCTGGCTGTGCTGGTAAGCTGCCGACCCGCGCGCCTGAAGTTCGTGGTGATCGGCCAGGGTCAGTTCGGCCTGTTTGAGCGCCGATTGTGCTGCAGCGAGCGATGCCTGTGCAGTCTCAACGTCCATATGCGCTGCGACGATTGCGGCCTCCACTTCTTCCACCTTGCGGCGGCTGTATTCCACTTTTGCAATCTCCGCGCTGTTTTCAATGGAAAAGAGCGGATCCCCGGTCTTCACATGATCTCCACCCTTCACGAAGACCTCGGTGACCGTGCCGCCTGTTTCGGCGACAACCGGGACCGTGCGGTAGGGAACCAGGCCGGTATAGGATTTGGGGTAATAGTAGAAGACCGCAAAAAAGACGATCAGCGCGAGGACGAACCACAGGAACAGGGCCCGGTGGACGTTGTAGAGCGTGACGGGCAGACCACGCCAGCGAAGATACATGACCCGCAAAACGAACGGGAATGACGTGACAAGAATCTCGATCATTTTGCTGTCTCCTCGGTGCCGGTTTCAGCTTCCTCGGGACGCAACCACAGCATGACGTCGCGTGCGATCGCGGTCAGGATGAGGGTTGCGGGAAGCAGGATGCTGAAATGATCGAGCGCCGGCATGATTTCGTAGGCAAGGGCAACCGTCAGCATGGTCGGGATGGTTGTGCGCAGCGGCGTGCCTTTGGCGCGATGCTCCGCGTAGTGATCGAACTGCGAATAAAGGTGTATCAGCAGAAAGATGGCGAGCAGGAAGATGATCAGTCCAACCCAGGTGTAGGTGTCGGCTTCTCCCGGCGGCACCCACCATCTGGGTTCACCGCTAGCGGCAGCGGCCGATGTTGTCATTGCGCCGAGAGCAAGAAGCACCGGCAATACGAGCTTTTTCACGATATGTGTCCTTTGCTTATTCGGTAAAAAGCCACCCCCCAAGGGCAGCATGTTCCGTTCACGTGGCTCAGATGGTGAAAAGTCGTGGGGCGGTCTTTTGAGCTCTGGCCACGTGTTTCCTTTTTCTGGACAATCAGGCAGCATCGCCTGACCGGAAAGGCGGCTAGGACAAACGGGAAGGGTGTTTCGGTACGATGCCGAAGTTAAACGCATACCGGCTCAAACATGTGGCCCGCGTCTATTCACAAGAGCCCGGAAAGCCGAGACCTTTCGAGGGCCTTTTGACCGATCTCGGGATCGACCCGGCCATCCTGACCGACGCGGAAGCGAGGATCGAGCTTTCGGCAGAGGCCGCAGTTGTCACCCTTGCTTGCGACGCGCTTGGAGATCAAACTTTTGCAGCACGAACCGGTCTTGCGACACCGGGAGCAAAAACGCTTCTTGCCTATCTTGCCAATGCCAGTGCGACAGTCGGGCAAGTGCTTGAATTTGCGCAAAAATACTATGCGCTCGAAGACCCGCACCTGACGTTCAAGCTGGTCAATGCGGACGCGGGGCCGATTGTCGCGCTTGAAACCGCCGTGCTTTCCGGGCACCAGGCTCCGCGTCACCGTGAGCTTCTGGTCTTCGGTATGTACAAAAGGATCACCCAGATCGCCGGCCCGGATTTTGGTCCTTTGAAGATCTATCTGGAAAGCGGTGATGCAGACCATTGCAGCAAACTGTCGGAGTATGTGGACAGCGATGTCATTCGCGGCCAATCCATAAGCGGCGTGCAGTTGCCTGCGGGTGGCCTTCAATACCCGATCCCAACCTTCGATTCTGCGTTGCTCGATCACCTGCGGGCGCACGGGGATGCACGGTTGGAGCAGATACCGAAGGAAAGTCTGAGCCTTTCGGAAAAGGTCGTCGCGTTGTTGCGCCAGCAGTTGCCCGGACATTTGGCGAGTGGAGACGAAGTCGCCGAGCAGCTTTTCATGACCCGTCGCACGCTCACACGCCGCCTGGGAGCTGAAGGAACAAGCTACAAGTCGTTGGCCGAGGCTGCCAGGTGCGACATCGCCAAAAGTTTATTGAAGGGCGAGAGCAGCATTGCTCAAGTCGCCTTTCTGCTCGATTTCTCAGATCAGGCGTCATTCTCGGTCGCCTTCAAGCGCTGGACAGGAACCACACCGGCACAGTTCAAACGCGCCAGCATGTGACCGTGAGCTTGTGGAGCTGCGCGGAAAAACCAAGCTGAGCTTCAAGTTCATCATCCAGGTGGACACTCTGTGCCATCGGCTTGATGGGTTTATTGAAATGGCCGCGCGGGCCGGCTGTAACCTGGTTTTCATCGGGCTTGAAAACATCGATCCGGACGTTCCAATTGCCGCCAAGAAACGCCAGATCAAGATCTGGGAATACCGGAAAATGCTGCAAACCTGGAAGGATGTCGGCGTCGTTACCTATGCCGGTTACATTCTCGGATTTCCGGATGACACGCCGGAAAAGATCAGCCGCAACATCGAAATTATCAAAAGGGAACCGCCGCTCGATCTGATTGAATTCTTTGAAGAATCCATCCCGAATACCTATGGGGCACCGGTTGCCAAGACGCAGCAGGAAGATCCTGCAAAGCTCAAGGTCCGGGCCGGGTAACGTTCGATAGCCCTGTCTATCGACGTACCCGCGCCGGCTTTGACGTTCCCCCACCGAAAGTTTGCCTTTGGATATGGCACGAACTGTCTGCACGGCGTTATCGAGAGGCGCAGGCTTTTGTATCTGCGTGCCGTTTGCGTGGTTCACGCATCCGTGCCAAGGCCACCTAGCTGCTGCTTCTCTTCCTCCGGTTCCAGCGGGTCGCCAAATCCCGACGTCGCAAGCCATGTTTCCAGAGCTTCCAGCGAGGAGGCCGGTGCAAAGTTGGCGGACTGTTCCGTGTTGGCCGCGATTGCGATCTTCGGATGCCAGGCATCACCCACATGACAGGCGACCGATACGATCGAAGGTCCGTTGACGGCTTCATAGTCGAATTCCCGGCAAAGCGTGTTGTCCGCATCGACGAACGAAGCGATCACATTGAGCGTTGCGCCGGAGCCGAGAACGGCACTGCTGCCTGATTCAATGCTGGAAAGGGCGACTGCGATTTCCGGGTCAGCCAGAGCGGTAATCCCGAATGGCGGATTGATTTTTGAACCGCCGAACGGTCCGATCGCCATTCCGGCCGCAAGACCGGCCACAAGCGTAATGGATGCCGCGATTGCCGTCGGCCACTGACGTATCCAGTTTCGGCGCGCAAACCGAACCACATTGTCCTGACCGGGGGCTTCAGGTTCTGCTCCGTCCGTGCCAAGCATCGAAGAAATCCGCTCAGCAAGTGCGTCCGGTATCGGCGGCAGCTCTGCCGCCGCCGTTTTTAGCTGGCTCGCGGTTTCCTTGAACATACGGATTTTCTGCCGGATTGTTTCGTCCGCCTCCGCGGCGATCTCAACCTTCCTTGCATCTGCATCCGACAACTGGCCATCCGCATAGGCCATGATGATTTCATCTGTCATATTTGTTTCATCCATCATTTGTCTCGTCCTGTGCGGAATACGTTTGTGAAACTCATTTTATTCCGGTTTTCGCCGCAATTGCCGTACGCGCCCTCGAAAGCCGGCTCATAATCGTGCCTTTCGGTATTTCGAGGATGTCTGCCGCCTCCGCGTAGCTCAGCTCTTCAAAGCAGACAAGAACAACCACTTCGCGCTGCTCCAGTGGCAGTTTTTCAACCGCCTCCAGGACATTTGCAACCATCAGCCTGGTATCACCCTTGTGATTGTCCTGGCCCGCAAGGTCGGGTTCGTCGTGTATGTCCAGTTCCTGTCCACGGACCTTTTGCTTGCGTGTCATGTCGATCCAGGCGTTCTTGAGTATGCGGAACAGCCAGGATTCGATCCGGGAGGCAGGGTCGTAGCTGTTTCTTGCCACAAGTGCGCGCTCGACCGTGATTTGGACAAGGTCGTCGGCCACATGTGCTGTGCGGCAAAGCGAAAGCGCAAATCGTCTCAAGTTCGGCAGTTTTTCGGTTAGGGCAGTATGAAAACAATCTGGCATCCGACAACCTTCTGGAAATCAAGCGCCCGACGGAATTTTCAGGCCGCTCATACGTAATCGACAGGAATACGCATGACGCAATGGTTTATTCCCAAAAAAAAGCGTGCGCTTGAAAGGACCTAAAATGATCCGGTTGATCGCGTTGAGTTTCGCATTCTTTCTTGTCCTGCCGATGGTGGGCCAGGAAACATTTCAAAAACTGCATTTTATGTCAGCGGTCGCAGACGAGGACGACGGCGATTCTGACTCCGACAACGACAATGACAATGACAATGACAATGACAACGATGACAGTGACAGCGATTCTGGTGCCGGGCAAGGCGGACAGGGTGGCAATCAGGGAGCTCGTGAAAATCCCCGGCAGCAATCCGGTCGGTCCGGCAGCGGTGGATCGGGTGGAGGAACAATTTTTGCGCCCTTGAGGCGGCTGTTTGGCGAACGGGAACGTCAGGCTCCTCAACCCCGCAGGGCAGCGGCACCGCCTGTCCTTTTCGTGGCGGGCGAAATTATCGTGCTGAACATAAACTCCGAAGACCTTCAAAGTCTTTTGAACGAGGGCTACAGCATCCTTGAGGAACGCGCCGTCGGCGGTGGGCAAATCTACTATCGCCTGGCGGTTCCCGATGGATTGCCCTTGCCGGATGCTCGCGACGCGGTTCGCTCGCTCCCGTCCGGCCAGGACACGGACTTTAATCATTACTACCGACCGGAGCGCGGAGACGCGAACTGCATCGGGGAAAATTGTGCCGCCTACGAGCTCGTGAGCTGGCCCTACAGCGTGCAGGAAGCGTCGCTTTCCTGTGCCGATGTCGGCGCGATCGGCATGATCGATACGGGAATCAATGAAAAGCATCCGGTCTTCAATGGCGCAGACATGACC
Organism: uncultured Roseibium sp.; assembly: GCF_947494555.1. GTDB lineage: Bacteria > Pseudomonadota > Alphaproteobacteria > Rhizobiales > Stappiaceae > Roseibium. The sequence continues at coordinate 214,087 of NZ_CANLVF010000001.1, forward strand.
GTCATTCGTCTGGCGGATCATGAGCTTCCTGCATCAAAAGCCAGCCACGGAACCGCAATAGCCGCATTGATTGTCGGACAACCGGAATCGAGAGTGCGTGGATTGCTGCCACATGCGCGGCTGGTGGCGGTTGATGCTTTCCACCGCTCGGGCCGTGATGAGCGTGCTGATGCCTTTACACTGGTCGAAGCGCTTTACACGCTCGCAGCCGAAGATGTCTCCGTCATCAATCTCAGTCTCGCCGGGCCGCAAAACAGCGTCGTGGAAGCCGCGCTTGGCGATCTTGCCTCGCGGCAGGGAATTGCCATTGCAGCGGCGGCTGGAAATGGCGGACCGCGGTCAGAACCGGTTTATCCCGCAGCCTACGAAGAAGTGCTGGCCGTCACGGCTGTCGACCGCAACAAACGCGTCTACCGGCGGGCCAATCGTGGCGGTTACATCGATCTGGCAGCGCCTGGTGTCAATGTCTGGACCGCCGCGTCGGTCAGGGGGGCAAAGTGGAAAACAGGCACCTCGTTTGCTGTGCCCTTTGCCACGGCTGCTGTCGCGCTTGTACGGGCAAGGCATCCGGAAAAGTCGCCGGAGGAAGTTTTCCAGAAACTCAAATCGACCGCGTCCGATCTCGGTGAAACGGGTCACGATCCGGTCTACGGATCGGGCCTGCTGCAGGCGAACAATCTGTGCTGAAAAGATGAAGGGAGCGACAAAGGCGCTCCCTTTCCTCTCACTATAACAACGGTCACCGGCAGATTACTTGATCATTCGGTCGGTCTGGCAGCAATAACAACAAGCGTGACATCTCGGCTCTTCAAATAGGTCGCAAGGCCTGCCTCCAGTCTATCGTCGTTGTGAATGCCGTCGTCCTGCAGGATGAGCATGCGCGGATCCCTGAGGAGGGCACGTGCGACGCGGATCCTGAACTGCTCGATTTCGGGGATTTTTTGTGCTTCGGCGGGAACCCGGTCGGCATCGAAATCCAGGATGGTGTCGAATTCTCCTAAGTCCTTTTCCGGAAGGTCCACTCGGGCACCCAGGAACGCGGCAGGACGTCTTGCCTGATATGCGGGAATGCCATTAACGGGAGAGACGAGCGCCACTCTGCGCCATAGTTCCTTGCGGCCGAGGTCCGCGAATGTCAGTCCACCAACCTGAATCTGTTTTTGCGACTGGACTTGTGTCAGGCCACACAGGCTCAGGGCAAGGTGGCGGCGGTCTTCAAAGCTTGCAATTTGAAGCAAGTTGCTGTTGCCGGGTTCTATTCTCGCCGAAAACAGGTTTCCGGAGGGCAGCTGCAGGGCGTCGATTGTGACTGGCGTGCTCCAGTCGGGTGACTGCCCAGAAGGCTTTCCAATGGGTGACATGGCATTGATCTCAAACACTTTCCTCAGTTTCTCATGCGCGACCTTGTTGGCTTCGTAGTATTCCAGCCCAGAGGCGCCGGCTTCCAGCTGGGAAGACAGGAACGCGAAGATCAGGAGAAACAATGCAATCGAGGCCGCATCGGCAATGCCAGCGACTGCGTAGAGCAGAACGGCGCAAGGAAACGTTGCCCGGCTTATGGCCCGTATCACCCCGGACCAGGTTGCGCGGGTTACAAGAAGACGGCAAACCTCGACACTTTTCCCTCCGAGCCTTGTGAGGAGCGGGGAGAGTTTTCCGTGCAACAGAAGCGGCAGGCGATCGGGCAGCGCCTTTCCGAGCAGAATTGCAATCCCTCCTCGACGCTGACGTGATTGCCTGATGCTCTTTCTCAATGGGCGCAGCGCGAGCGCAAGACCCAGAAACCAGACGGACACGCAGACTGCGAGCGGCAGCAAGAAGCCGATTTCGAGAAAGACGATCCAGGCTGTCAGTGTGGCAAGTGTTGCCGCGAGCGTAACGAGCGCCAGAAGTCCTTTGGACAACCAAAGCTTGATGGCACCAAGATCATTTACAAGTCTGGTGAGCGACAGGCCTATCGGCGGTGATTTGCCGTCGAAAGGAAGAAGCAATGCATGCCTGGCATAGGCCATCCTGACATCGTGCACATAGGAGAGGGCGAAGTGCTCAGCCGCCCGGTTCTGGATGACAAAAGCGCCGAGCGCGACAAGCGCCGCAACGCCAAGGGCCGGTAGAACCGGAATGCCGTAGACATGGGCTTCACCGGTCAGCAACGCGGCCGAGCTGGTTGAAAGGGCAATGGTACCGAGCGTCTGGGCGATGCCGATCAATATCAGCGCGGTACAGACGATGCCTCGCCGGGCATTCCACAAAGGTGGAAGGCCCGGTTGCGTGGTCTGAGGGAACATATCATTGTGCCGCTGCTAGCCGGCCCGACAACGTATGCTCCATGATCGTGGATACGGTCGCAGGGTGTTGAAGGTCGGCCAGCGAGAAAGCCGGCACATCCACGTTCACGATGGCTTCACGCACGGCAAGCGGCGAGCGCATTACGGCTCCGGAAAGTCCCAGGACCTGATAGCCAAGTTTTTCCAGGCTGTGCACACCGGCCACGGCCCCGAGGGCATCTCCCGCTGCGAAGACGACGCCATCAAAGAGGGAATGCATCAAAGGACTTGCAGCAACCTGCCGGGTTTCTTCCTGGAACAGCCCATCGGCGATTTCAACGACCGCAACGTCACAGTCCGACCTATGAAGCGTGCGCAAGAGGTTCCGTGTTGTCCCGACAATGGTATCGAGCGGTGTGCCGAAGGTCGTCGCCAGTCCTCCGTCGGTGAAATCAAGTACCTGTGTGGCGCCGGAATCATGCATCAGCCACGGGTCGCCGCCGGCAGCTGTTCCAGTCACCTTGAGTGCACCGACCTTGTAGCCGCTTAGGGCAAACCCCCGCACAAGAGAGGCTGCGGTGGCCGTCTTGCCGGCATTCATGGATGTTCCGAAAACACCGAAGACGGCGGCCGGCATCTGGCAGGCGATCGTGGGAAGAGCAAACTCCTTGAGGTTGACCGCTTTACCGTCCGATCGGGACAGAACGCCGACAGGTTCGATTGTGGTCGGGCCTGTAAGCCGGTCGTGCCAGGATACCGCTTTGGCGGCAATGCCGCCGGCCGCCACCATGTGACAGGCTTCCAGGCTTTCCGGCACGTAGGCTTCATATTGATCCGGGGCATATCTGTTGCCGAATGCAAGCAGCACTTCGTCACCCTCGTGCAACGTAGCTTTTCGACCGTTTGGGAGTTCGATCCGTTTGTGCGAGCCAAGTGCTTGAACACGCGCCAAAACCAGATCGCCTGGCTGCGGTTTGCAGGACTTGGTGATGATATGTGTGCATTCGGCGAAATTGACACGGCGCACCGCATAAGAGCGTTTGGCAGCGGTCAGGCGGAAAGAAGCGATCGGTTCCATATCTGTTACTCTCATCGTTTGTAGTAACCGCTACGGTGCGGTCATGGGGGAAACGGTATGGGGCGAAAAAAATTCCACTGCGTTCGAGAATTTTTTGTTGCCGGGGACAACAGGGCAACGCTCGCGTTTCATCTCTCAATCGGGGGCGCCAACCAGCCAGGCACCTCTGAAATGAAAGGTGCTCACAAGAGAGATGTTGCGAATTGCCTGTTGTGTTCGATTTTGCGCTGCAAGCCGCTTCGGGTGTGGTATCGAAGTTTCAAGGAATCGGCCATTGACCCGTGGCGTGAAATTGCTGTGCTGGAAACGGAATTGAAGGTTTTCAACCGGTGCTGCCTCTGAAGTCGGAATAGAAAGCGAGAGAAAGTTGACGAATACGACGATTGCCCCCGAAGATCTTCAGGCTTCGGTTTTGAGTCATCTGAAGAAGTCGCTCGGAAAGGATACCGCGAACGCGACGCTTTACGACTGGCGAACGTCCTTGTCACTTGCCTTGCGAGACCTTGTGGTCGATCCATGGTTCCAGTCCACCCGCAAAACCTACGAAGCCGCCGGTAAACGTGTCTATTATCTCTCGATGGAGTTTTTGATAGGCAGGTTGCTGGAAGATGTGGCGATCAACCTCGGCGCCGAAAGCGCTTCGCGTACCGCTCTTGAAAACCTGGGCCTTGATTACGATACGGTCGTGCACAATGAACCGGATGCCGCGCTCGGCAATGGTGGACTTGGCCGGTTGGCCGCCTGCTTCCTGGACAGCCTTTCAACGCTCGGAATTCCCGCGTACGGCTATGGCATACGTTACGAGCACGGGCTGTTCGAGCAGCATTTCGAGGACGGCCGGCAGATTGAAGTGGCGGAAGGTTGGCTGGCACAGCGCCACACCTGGGAATTCGAACGGCCCGAAGTCACCTATGAGATTGGCTTTGGTGGTTATGTCGACGGGACATGGGTGCCAGCGGAAACAGTGATTGCCAACGCATATGACACACCCATCCTCGGCTGGAAGCGCCGATGGGCCAATACTTTGCGGCTCTGGTCCGCGAAGCCAACCATCTTGTTCGATCTTGGCAGTTTCAATCGCGGCGATCTCGTCGGTGCCGTCGTGCCGGAGGCTTTGGCGCGGGCGATTTCACGCGTTCTCTACCCTGACGATACGACGGAGGCGGGCAAGGAACTGCGGCTGAAGCAAGAGTATTTTTTCACATCCGCTTCGCTGCAGGATATCGTGCGCCGGTTCAAATCCGAAGGCTACGAGATCGAAACGCTAGCCGAGCATGTGGCCATACAGCTCAACGACACGCATCCGGCAATCGCAGGGCCGGAGCTTGTCAGGCTCCTGGCCGACGAGCACGGTGTGGAGATTTCGAGGGCAATCGAGATTGCACGTTCCTGTCTGGCATACACCAATCACACGCTGCTTCCCGAAGCACTTGAGCGCTGGGACCTCGGATTGTTCGCGCGCACGTTGCCTAGGCACCTTGAAATTATCCAGATCATCGAAGCCGAACACCTGCGCAGTACGGAAAGCCAGGTACGCATAATCGAAGACCATGCCGTGAAGATGGGTGAGCTGGCCTTTGTCATGGCACACCGCGTCAACGGGGTGTCGGCCTTGCATTCCGAACTTGTCAAAAAGACCGTGTTTTCGGATCTCAACCGCGATTATCCAGGGCGAATTATAAACCAGACAAACGGGGTCACGCCACGGCGCTGGCTCTACAGCTGCAATCCGCCACTGCGTGACCTGATCATCAGGACCATAGGTGACGCCTGGGTGGACGATCTTGAACAGCTCAGTCACCTGGAACCCCACATTTCTGATCCGGGTTTCCTCGACGCATTCACGGCGGCGAAACAAAAGAACAAGCAACGGCTTGCGCGTTGGCTTGCAGAGCAGGGCGGCCTGCAGATCGATCCGTCGGCAATGTTCGATGTCCAGATCAAGCGTATTCACGAATACAAGCGGCAGCTGATGAACATTCTGGAGACGATCGCTCACTGGAATGAAATCCGGGATACGCCAAATGGCGACTGGACGCCGAGGCTGAAAATCTTTGGCGGCAAGGCCGCGCCCGGATACGTGGTTGCCAAGGAGATCATTCATCTGATCAACGATGTGGCGCGGGTCGTAAATGCCGACCCGGTGACCAAAGACCGGCTCAAGGTTGTCTATCCGGCGAACTATAATGTTTCGATGGCCGAGGTGCTGATCCCTGCCGCAGATCTATCCGAACAGATTTCGACCGCTGGCAAAGAAGCATCGGGTACGGGAAATATGAAATTCGCGCTGAACGGTGCGTTGACCATCGGAACGCTTGACGGTGCAAATGTTGAAATTCGAGAAAGGGTCGGCGCGGAGAATTTCTTCCTGTTCGGGCTGACCGCCGAGGAAGTTGTCGAGCGGCGTAGCCAATTCGACTACTCCAGGGCGGCTATTGCCGCGAGCCCCAGGCTTACCCGCGTGCTCAATCAAATTGCCGATGGTTTGTTCTCGCCCGGCGATCCGGGCCGTTACCACGGCCTTGTTCGTTTGCTTCACGAACATGACTATTTTCTCGTAACATGCGACTTTGAGGATTATTTCGACACGCAGCGGAAGGTCGATACGGCATTTGTCGATCAGAAACGCTGGGCGGAAATGTCGGCGCTGAACACAGCCCGGTCCGGATGGTTTTCCTCCGACCGGACCATCAGGGGATATTCGAAAGACATCTGGCAGACACCGTCCCTCCTGGGCAGATCGTGAGGTAGAAAATGAGTGCGGACAGCGGCGCTTCACTAGAGGCACTCAGTAGCGGAAATCTAAATGACCCGTTCTCCGTGCTTGGACCGCATGATGTCGACGGAAAAATCTGCCTGACTGTCTTTCACCCTGACGCGGACAAAGTAGAAGCGCTCGATACCAAAAGTGGAAAGCGTGTCGCGCTTCTCACATCGCAACCCGGTGCGTCGGGCGTTTTCCAGGCGACTACCCGGCGCAAGCAGCGATTTGCCTATCGACTTCGCTTTACCCGTGGAGAAGAGAGCTGGGAGGCCGACGATGCCTATCGATTTGGTCCTGTTCTCGGCGAGCTTGATGAGTATCTGATCGGCGAGGGGTCCCATTTGCGGCTCTGGGAAAAACTCGGTGCTCACATCATGGAACACGAAGGTGAACGGGGCACGCATTTCGCGGTCTGGGCACCCAATGCCAAACGCGTGTCACTGGTCGGAGACTTCAATTCCTGGGACGGCCGCCGCAATGCGATGCGCAAATGCGGAAATACCGGCGTCTGGGAGATCTTCATGCCCGGATTGGAAGCAGGCACCGTCTACAAGTTTGAACTGCAGGACAGCCAAGGGAACCTGCTGCCCGAAAAGGCAGATCCATTCGGGTTCGGTTCGGAGCACCCGCCCAAAACGGCTTCGGTTGTCAGGGACCTGCATCAGTATCAATGGCGGGATGAGAGCTGGCTGAAAACACGCGGTGACAGCCAGCGGATCGACCGCCCGATCTCCATTTATGAAGTGCATCTCGGTTCGTGGCGCCGTGTTCCCGAAGACGGAGATCGTCCTCTGTCTTATCTGGAACATGCCCGTGAACTTGTCGCCTATGCAAAGGATATGGGATTTACCCATATCGAGTTGCTGCCTGTTTCAGAGCATCCTTTCGACGGGTCATGGGGGTATCAGCCTATCGGCCTGTTCGCGCCGACGATCCGCTATGGCACGCTCGATGAATTTCGCGCCTTCGTCGATGCATGTCACGGCGCCGGACTGGGGCTGATCATCGACTGGGTGCCGGGACATTTTCCGGAAGATGAGCACGGGCTAGGGCGCTTTGACGGAACTCCGCTTTACGAACATGCGGACCCCAAGGAAGGCTGGCATCCCGACTGGCGAACCTACATCTACAATTATGGCCGCACCGAAGTTCAGAATTTTCTGATCGCCAACGCACTCTACTGGATGCGTGAACACCATGTCGACGGCTTAAGGGTCGATGCGGTGGCCTCCATGCTCTATCGGGACTATTCGCGGGCCGACGGCGAATGGGTGCCGAACGTGCATGGCGGGCGGGAAAACCTTGAGGCCATTGATTTTCTGAAACGTGCGAACACGCTCATATATGCAGATATGGAAGGTGTCGCGACCGTGGCTGAAGAAAGCACGGCCTTTCCCGGTGTGAGCACGCCGGTCGACTCCGGCGGTCTGGGTTTTGGTTTCAAGTGGAATATGGGTTGGATGAATGACACGCTTTCCTACATGCGTGAAGATCCTATCCACCGGAAGTACCATCACAACAAGATCGAGTTCGGTCTGCATTACGCTTTCTCGGAGAATTTCGTGTTGCCGCTCAGTCATGATGAAGTGGTGCACGGCAAGGGGTCGATCCTCGACCGGATGCCCGGGGACGGGCCTGAGAAGTTTGCCAACCTGCGCGCCTATTACGGCTTTATGTGGGGCCACCCCGGCAAGAAACTGCTCTTCATGGGCTCTGAGTTTGCACAAGGCTGGGAATGGAACCACAATGAAAGCCTTGGCTGGCATCTGTTGGAGAACGACTTGCACAAGGGCGTGCAGACCCTCGTTCGTGATCTGAACCGGCTATATGCGGACACGGCAGCGCTGCACGAACAAGACTCCAAGCCCGAGGGCTTTCAATGGATGGAGTCGAATGCGGACGAGTCCGTTTTCGCCTGGATCCGCCGCGGCTCGGCGGGCACGCGGCCGGTCCTGGTCGTGTGCAACTTCACACCCGTCGAACGGTTGCTCCGGCGGATTGGCGTTCCTGCCAAAGGGAGATGGATTGAACGGCTCAATACGGATGCAAATTGCTACGGCGGGAACGGGCTTGGAAATTTCGGTGGTGTGTCCGCCGATGAGATCGCATCCTCCGGTCAAGCATTTTCGCTTTGCCTTACGCTTCCTCCCTTAAGTACTCTGATTTTCGAATGTGAAGCACCGGAGGCATAATCGGCGCTGCGAACACGGGAGGAAAATGGATGTCCATGCAAGATCAACGCAGTCTCGCTCGACAGGCGATGGCATTTGTCCTGGCAGGGGGACGGGGCAGCCGGTTGAAGGAATTGACCGACCGGCGGGCAAAACCGGCCGTTTTTTTCGGTGGCAAGACACGGATCATCGATTTCACCCTGTCCAACTCGATCAATTCCGGCATCCGGCGCATCAGCGTTGCCACCCAATACAAGGCGCACAGCCTTATCCGTCATTTGCATCGCGGTTGGGGTTTCTTTCGTCCTGAACGCAATGAATCGATGGATATCCTGCCAGCCTCCCAGCGGGTCAACGAGGAAAGCTGGTATCTGGGGACCGCGGATGCGGTCTACCAGAACATCGACATTATCGAGAGCTACGCGCCGAAATACATGGTTGTTCTCGCAGGTGACCATATCTACAAGCAAGACTACTCCAAGATGCTGGAGCAGCATGTGAATTCGGGCGCCGAAGTCACTGTCGGCTGCATAGAGGCGTCGCTTGAAGAAGCCAAGGGCTTTGGCGTTATGGCGGTCGATGAAAACGACCTTATTACGGCCTTTGTCGAAAAGCCGGCGGATCCACCCCCAATGCCCGGCAATCCCGAGCAAGCACTCTGCAGCATGGGGATCTACGTCTTCGAGACGGAGTTTCTGTTCGACATCCTCAAAGACGACGCTGCGGACCCGAATTCCAGCCACGATTTCGGGAAGGACATCATTCCGAAGCTGGTTGCAAAAGGAACGGCATTCGCACATCCGTTCAGCCGCTCCTGCGTGAAAAGCGGGCTGGAAAAGGAACCCTATTGGCGCGACGTGGGGACGGTCGATGCTTTCTGGCAAGCCAATATCGACCTGACCGATTTTACACCCGAACTCGATATCTATGACACGGAATGGCCGATCTGGACGTACCAGGAACTGAACCCGCCTGCGAAGTTCATTCACAACGAGGCAGGCCGCCGCGGGCAGGCGATCTCGTCCATGGTGTCCGGCGGCTGCATCATTTCCGGGTCCAGCCTGTTGCGTTGTCTCATGTTCACCGGCGTGCGCTGCAATTCCTATTCGCGGCTCGAAGGTGTGGTGGCGCTTCCACACGTGGATATCGGCCGGAATGCGCGTTTGACCAACGTCGTGATCGACCGCGGCGTGCAAATCCCTGCAGACCTCGTTGTCGGCGAGGATCCTGAGATGGATGCCAAGCGCTTTCGGCGCACGGAAGGCGGCATTTGCCTGATCACGCAACAGATGATCGACAATCTTGAGGCCTGACATGAACGTCCTCCTTGTTGCTTCCGAATGTGCTCCATTCGTCAAGACCGGAGGACTTGCCGATGTGGTCGGGGCCTTGCCCAAGACCCTGATCGCGACAGGCGTCGATTGCCGGGTCATTCTGCCGCTCTACAGAAATCTGCAAGGTCTTCGCGAATTGGCCACGGCAGAGACTGATCTGGGTACGCTGTTTGGAGGCCCCGCGCGCCTCATTGCGGTGAATGCGGAAGGCGTATCGCTCATCCTTCTGGATGCTCCTGAATTGTTCGACCGGGGTGCTGGTATCTACCTGGACGAAACGGGGCAAGACTGGCCGGACAACGCCCAAAGATATGCGGCTCTGTGCAAGGCGGCCGTTCATGTCGCGCAAAAGGGCTTCGACGGCTGGGAGCCCGACTTGCTGCATGCGCATGACTGGCAGGCCGGGTTGGCGCCCTGGTATCTGCGTCAGGCAGGATCGGCATTGCCATGCATTATGACGATCCACAACATTGCGTTTCAAGGGCTTTTCCCCAGTGAGATCGCCGACGAACTGAGCCTGGATCCCTCGGGGTTTTCTCCGGACGGATATGAGTATTACGGCAAGATCAGCTTTCTGAAAGCCGGGATCGTCGCGTCTGAACGAATTACAACGGTCAGTCCGACCTATGCACGCGAGCTGATGTCCGAAGAATTCGGGATGGGCTTCGAAGGTTTGCTGCAATCCCGCAAGTCCGACCTTGTCGGAATTCTCAACGGAATTGATCTCGAGGCGTGGGATCCCCAAACAGATGAAGCGATTGCCGTCAATTACAATGCGCGCGCGCTCAAACGCAAAGCCGTCAATCGGGATGCGCTGGAAAAAAGGTTCAGCCTCGACGCCAATCAGCATGCTCCCCTGTTTTGTGTGATAAGCCGGCTAACGGAGCAAAAGGGTCTCGATCTGCTTTTGGCGGCCCTTCCTGTACTTGTCGGTCGGGGCGCGAGGCTGGCTCTTCTGGGCAGCGGTGAGAAGAAACTGGAGGACGCCTTCCGGCAAGCCGCGGTCGCGCATGCCGGTGCGGTCGGCACGATCATCGGCTATGACGAGAAACTCTCGCACCTGATGCAGGCTGGCGCTGACGCGATCCTGGTTCCGTCGCGTTTCGAGCCTTGCGGCCTCACGCAGCTCTACGGACTTCGATACGGAACAGTGCCGGTCGTTTCGCACACCGGCGGCCTTGCCGACACCGTGATTGACGCCAACGACGCAGCGATACGGGCCGGATGTGCAACAGGATTTCAGTTCGCACCGGTCACACTTGCCGGGATGGTCGATGTGATAGATCGCGTTTGTGACATGTTTTCAGATCAAAAGAGCTGGTCGGCCCTGATGCGCAATGCGATGCGGCATCAGGTTGGTTGGGAAACATCGGCTGCCGCCTATTCCGACCTTTACCGATCAGTGTTGAACGGCCTCGAAGAGGGCGCTGAATGAACAAACGAATGCTTCCGGGCTCCTTCACCAGGCTCGGCGCTCATTTTGACGGTGACGGCACGAATTTCGCGCTCTTCTCCGCCAATGCACAAAAGGTGGAGCTGTGTCTGTTTTCCGATGACGGGTTGACCGAAACAGCTAGATATCTTTTGCCTGAACGCAGCGGTCCCGTCTGGCACGGGTATCTGCCCGGTCTCCGTTCCGGAACACTTTACGGATACCGGGTGTATGGCCCCTATGCACCCGAACACGGTCACCGCTTCAACCCGTTCAAGTTGCTCCTGGATCCTTACGCCCGCGAATTTCGGGGTGCGTTCCGTCAACATGCGGCATTGCTTGGGTTCAATCCTGACGACCCTGCTGGAGACCTTTCGTTCAGCAAACTGGACAGCGCTCCATATGTTCCCAAATGCGTAGTGCCTTCACCTGACGATCTTGTCCCTGCGGATGTGCGGCCGGCGTGCCGAGCGGAGGAGGTGCTGATCTACGAAGCGCATGTGAAGGGGCTGACAATGCAGCACCCGAGCGTACCGGATGATGTGCGAGGCACCTACGACGGTCTCGCGTCAGAAGCGGTGATCGAACATCTGCAAAAGCTTGGTGTCACATCGATCGAGCTGCTGCCGGTACATGCATTCGTCGACGATGACTTCCTGATCAGGAAGGGGCTGCGAAACTACTGGGGTTACAACACGATCGGGTTTTTCGTACCCGAACCCCGTTACCATGGGCCGACCGGCCAATCCGGATTTCGCGACATGGTCAAGCGGTTTCATGCCGCCGGCATCGAGGTCATCCTGGATGTCGTCTACAATCACACCGCCGAAGGGGATCACCGCGGACCGACGCTGGGGTTCCGCGGCATCGACAATGCATCGTATTACCGTCTGATACAGGGTCAATCGCGCTACTATGTAAACGACACGGGAACCGGCAACACGATCAATGCGGCACATCCCTACGTACTCAGAATGATCCTGGACAGTTTGCGCTATTGGGTTGAAGTCATGGGTGTCGACGGTTTTAGGTTCGACCTGGCGACGACGCTGGGTCGTGAAGCGCATGGCTTCGATTCGCGCAGTGGGTTTTTTGATGCATTGCGTCAGGATCCGGTGCTGGCAAATGTCCGCCTTATTGCCGAGCCGTGGGATATCGGTCCGGGGGGATACCAACTGGGCCGGTTTCCTCCCGAGTTCGGGGAGTGGAACGACAGATTTCGCGACACCAGCCGAAAGTACTGGCGCGGAGACGATCACAGCGCCCAGGAGCTAGCGGGATGCGTGCTTGGTTCGGCGGGGCATTTTGACAAGGACGGCAGGCGGGCCGTGTCGTCTGTCAATCTGGTGACCGCACATGACGGTTTCACGCTTGCTGACGTCACCCGCTATTCCCGTCGCCACAATCTCGACAATGGTGAAGACGGGCGAGACGGCCACAACGCCAATTTCAGTGACAATTTCGGCGTTGAGGGTGCGAGCGACGATCCCGGTATTCAAGCCCGGAGGTCCCGCCGGCAGCGCAATCTGCTGGCAACCCTGTTCTTGTCGCAGGGCACGCCGATGCTGCTCGCCGGTGACGAGATAGGGAACAGCCAGAACGGCAACAACAACGCCTATTGCCAGGATAATCCGATCGGATGGATCAACTGGGAGGACCGGGACGAAACTCTGCTCGAATTCGTCAGGGGCCTTGCCGCCTTGCGTCGGACCCATTCAAGCTTGCGTCAGTCACGTTTTCTGCATGGCGCTTCACGTGAACTCGACGGCTTGCGGGATGTCGAATGGCTCGACTTTGATTGCAGGCCGTTGGACTGGCGCGATCCCGGGCTTTCCAAATTCGCCCTGATCCTGCGAGGGTCTGGAGAGCTCCCTCCTGAAAACCAGGTGCATGACACGTTGCTTCTCCTGTTCAATCGGGATGAAGACAGTCTTCCGGCGACGCTGACGAGCGCACCCTCCGGATACAGATGGCAGCTCGAACTCGACACATCGGAAGCCGATGCGTTCCTGAAGACGAGATTGCCGAATGGAAGTCTGACCGTTCAAGGTCAATCGGTCGTGGTTCTGGCGCTTGCGCCTGAGAGTGACCTCTCATGAGCGACGGATTGCTGCAGCAACTGGCTGAAGAAAATGGCGTGCTGCCGTACTTCCATGATCTTGGCGGGCATGAATACAGAACCGGTCCGGATACGCAGCGTGCAATGCTCAGGGCGATGGGAGTCGCCGCGGAAAGCGATGCTGACGCCAGGATGTCGCTCGACGCGCTGCGCCTGGAGCGTGAGCGCCATCTCGTCTCGCCGGAATTTGTCGTGACGGCCGGACATGACGCCGGTATTCCGGTCAGACACGGTTGTGACTGGGTGCTGACCGACGACACCGGGCGAGAGGTCGCGGTTGGATTTTCCGAAGATCAGGTCCACCTCCCACCTCTTGAGGTCGGTGTCCATCACTTGCGCGTTTCAAATGGTGAAATCGAGCAAGTGGCCCTGATACCCGCTGCGCCCGCGCAGACACCGTCACTTGTTTCGATCACGGGACGGGAACGGGTTTGGGGTATAACCGCAGCGCTTTATGGTCTGAGGTCTGGCCGGAACTTTGGTCTTGGCGACTATGGCGATCTTGCTGACCTGGCTCAAACGCTCGGGTCTGCCGGCGCCAGTTTTCTTGGCATAAACCCGATCCACAACTGGGGTTGGTCGACAACCGATATCGCCAGTCCCTATTCGCCTTCCCATCGCGGTTTCCTGAACACTTTGCATATCGCGCTGGACCAGATACCGGGTTTGGCAGGAAATCAGTCCGCAGGCGAGTTGGTTGAGAAAGTTCGCGCGGATGTCGCGCCGGACGCTCAGCTGATTGACTACCAGAATATAAGGCAGCGGTTGCAGTCGCCGTTGAAGGCTCTGTTCGACCTGTTCAACGCGGTCGGCAGCGACGATGCGAAGGAACGTCACCAAAGATTTGTGCAGGCCGGTGGCGAAGACCTTCTCCAATTTGCGATCTTTGAAGCGCTTGCGGGCCAACACGGCGAAAACTGGCACAGCTGGCCTGAGGAACTCAAGGATCCCACGTCGGTTCCAAGAGGTGCATGGGACGATCGGGAACCACGTTTTCACATGTGGCTGCAATGGGTTGCCAGTGAACAGTTGGATCGCGTGTCTCGCGAACACGCGATGCCGCTCGGTCTCTATCTCGACCTCGCCGTTGGCGCGCGCAGAGACGGCGCCGAAGCCTGGATGGACCAGGATAGTGTTGCAAAGGGCGTCTCGCTTGGCGCTCCTCCCGATCATCTCAGCCCGGAAGGGCAAAACTGGCAACTGACGGCTTTTGCCCCGTCGTTAAGCGCTAAAGGCGGCTACCGGAATTTGCGCGCCATCCTGCGCCAGACGATGCGGTCCGCGGGCATGATCCGCATTGATCATGTGCTCGGGTTGAACCGAAGCTTCTGGATCCCGGATGACGGCAGTCCTGGAGCCTACGTTCAGCAGCCGTTCGAAACGCTGATAGCGTTGGTTGGCATCGAGGCACACAAGGCACAATGTGTCGTTGTCGGTGAAGACCTCGGTCTCGTGCCGGACGGTTTCCGGGAGGCTTTGAGCGCGCGCGGCATCTACGGCTATTCCGTTCTGCAATATGAAAAGGAATGGGACGGATCTTTCCGGGATCCTTCGCACCTGCGCGCTCATAACCTTGCCTGTTTCGCGACCCACGACACACCCACGCTGCACGGGTTTTGCGTTGGCCGTGACATTGATTGGTGGCGGAAACTCGGCTGGATCGACGATGAGAGCGCGGCGCATTCAAGAGAAGAGCGCAAGAAAAATGTCGCCGAACTCGTTCCAGAAGACCGCGCGCCAGGTCCTGCTATTCACGGTCGGCTGGCCCACTCACCAGCCGTCATGGCCTCGGTACAGCTCGACGATATCCTGGGCGAGGAAGAAGCGCAGAATTTGCCGGGTACGATCGATGAACATTCGAATTGGCGTCGCATCTATCGGGTAGCAGTTGATACTCTGGGCGAAAGCCCCGCACTTTACGAAACGGCCGACCTGATGCGCACGGCCGGACGCGCAGCATTTTATCCGGACGGAGAAAATTGACATGGATATCAAAGTGGTTTCGACAAAACCGATCGAAGGCCAGAAACCCGGGACTTCGGGTCTGCGCAAAAAGACACGGGTCTTCATGGAGCCGCACTATCTGGAGAACTTCGTTCAGTCCGTTTTCGACGCGATTGGAGGCGCAGGCGGCAAGACATTCGTTGTCGGTGGGGATGGCCGCTTTTTCAATGCCGAGGCAATCCAAACGATACTGAGGATGGCCGCCGCGAATGGTGCAGCACGTGTCATCGCGGGGCGCGGGGGGCTTTTGTCGACACCGGCGGCGTCGCACCTTATCCGGAAAAACGCGACTGACGGCGGGCTGATCCTGTCTGCGAGCCATAATCCGGGCGGTATCGATGAGGACTTCGGCCTCAAATTCAACATTCCAAACGGCGGACCGGCACCGGAAGGGGTTACCGAAGCAATCTTTGGCGCAACAAAGAACATTGGCCAGTACCGCACGCTGGAGACCTCCGATATCGATATTGATGTGCTTGGCGAGCAAAAGGTCGGCGACATGGTCGTGAGCATTGTCGATCCGGTATCCGACTACGCCGCCCTGATGCAGGAGCTCTTCGATTTCGATGCGATCAAGGACCTGCTCGCCTCGGGTTTCCGGCTGCGTTTCGATGCCATGCACGCAATCACCGGTCCCTACGCGAAAGTTATTCTTGAAGAAATGCTTGGCGCGCCCGCCGGCAGCGCGATCAACGCGACGCCCTCTGTTGACTTCGGCGGAGGTCACCCCGACCCGAACCCGGCCTGGGCGAAGGAACTGATGGCCGAACTGATGTCGGACGAAGGGCCCGATTTCGGGGCAGCATCGGATGGCGACGGTGACCGGAACATGATCCTTGGCCGGAATTTCTATGTCTCGCCCTCCGACAGCCTTGCCGTCCTGACGGCAAATGCGCATCTTGCTCCCGGCTATGCAAATGGCATTGCCGGTGTAGCACGTTCGATGCCGACAAGCTGTGCGGCTGACAGGGTTGCACAGGACTTGGGCATTGAGTGTTTCGAAACGCCCACCGGGTGGAAATTCTTCGGCAATCTGCTCGATGCCGGACGAGCTACGATTTGCGGCGAAGAAAGCTTCGGCACCGGATCCAACCATGTGCGCGAGAAGGACGGGCTCTGGGCTGTTCTTCTCTGGCTCAACATTCTTGCGAAGAAGCGTTGTTCGGTTGCCGACCTGGTTCAGGAGCACTGGAAAAAATACGGCCGGAACTACTATTCGCGGCATGACTATGAAGCTCTTCCCAAGGCGGACGCCAGTGACCTTATGGACCGTGTTGCGGGCCAGTTGGACAGTCTCCCCGGCAAGTCATTTGCCGGGCAGGTTGTCGATAAGGCGGACAGTTTCGGCTACGAAGACCCGATAGACGGTTCCAAGAGCAGCAATCAGGGACTGCGCATCCGTTTCACCAATGGCGCGCGGGCAGTCTTCCGGCTGTCAGGCACGGGCACCGAAGGGGCGACCTTGCGTCTTTATGTCGAGCACCTTGAAACTGACCCTGCCAAACTGACCCGCGACGTACAGTCCGCGCTGTCACCGGTGATCGAGGCAGCGCATGAAATCGCCGGGATCGGGCGTTTGAACCGGTCGGGACCGGATGTGATTACCTGATGGTCCGATGAGCGTGTTGCGCGGGCGCTGGTCAACGCTCCGCATCAGGATTTTTTGGGGTTTTGAAACGTTAATATGTCCCACGGATTGCGAAGTCCGTGGGCAGTTTTTTGCCGCATTGCGAAAGGCCGGTGTGAAAATATTCCGCACTGCAGCAAAAAGATTGCATAAAAAATAGCACTGCGCATAATGCGGGCATGAGCAGTGGCATTTCGATCCTCGTCATTGATGATAACAAGATCCGCGCGTCCATCATCGAAGAGGGGCTTCGTGATGCCGGACACGACGCGGTTATTCTCGTGCATCAGATGGACGGCCTCGTTCGTCAGATCGCGGACATCAATCCGGACGTGATCGTCATCGACCTGGAGAACCCCAACCGGGACCAGTTGGAACATATGTTCCAGGTATCGCGCGCGGTTCAAAGACCCATTGCCATGTTCGTGGACAAGGCCGACAGCCAGTCAATCGAAGCCGCTGTGGACGCCGGCGTGTCCGCCTATGTCGTCGATGGTCTCAAGCGGGAGCGGGTCAAGCCCATCCTGGATATGGCGGTCAGCCGTTTCAATGCGTTTTCCAAACTTTCCAAGGAACTGGAAGACGCGCGCACGGAGTTGGCCGACCGGAAAACCATCGATCGTGCGAAAGGCATCTTGATGAAGTCCAAGGGCCTGTCGGAGCAGGCTGCCTATGACCTTCTTCGTCGCACGGCCATGAACCAGAGCCGAAAAATCATCGACGTGGCGCAAAGCCTCGTTATTGCCAGCGGATTGCTGGGAGATTGACCATGTCAACTGGAACAATCAGCCGGGGAGGGGCGGAGCAATTGGAGATCGGAGAAAAGTGGTGGGGCAGCTGACACCTGTAATCGCGGGCTTCATTCCGCTGTTGGACAGCGCGGTTCTGGTTGCCGCCAAGGAGATCGGTTTCGCCGAGGAAGAAGGCATCGCGCTGAAGCTCGTGCGTGAAACTTCCTGGGCGAACATCAGGGACCGGGTGGCCGTCGGACATTTTGATGTCGCGCACATGCTCGCCCCGATGCCGATTGCGGCTACCCTGAACCTGACAAGTCTCGCTGTGCCTATGCTGGCGCCAATGGTTCTGGGGCTGGGAGGAAATGCAATCACGGTCTCCACAGCACTCTGGCAGAACATGCTGGACGAGGGCGCAGACCGAAACGGCGATCCGGCATCGACCGGAACTGCGATTGCAAATGTCGTGGCGGCGCGATTGAAAACCGGCGGAAGCCCGCTTCGATTTGGCGTCGTACATCCGTTTTCCGGTCATGCCTATGAGTTGAGGCACTGGCTTGCCGCCGCTGAAATCGATCCGGACAAGGATGTTGAGATTACCGTTCTGCCGCCCCAGCTTATGGCTGATGCCCTGGCTGCCCGGCAGCTCGACGGCTATTGTGTGGGCGAACCATGGAACACCGCCGCAGTGGCTGCGGGCACGGGCCGTATTGTCACCTACAAACAGGCGATCTGGCCGGATAGTCCTGAAAAAGTCCTTGGCGTCACACGCAAATGGGCGCAAGCCAGCCCTGACGTCTTGGCGGCGTTGATGCGCGGCATGTCGAAGGCTGCGGACTGGTGCGCCGATCTTAAAAATGTGGATCGGTTGACCGGCATCCTGTCGGGTCCTGACTATCTCGCGTGCGATCCGGACCTGTGCAGCCCGGCGCTCAGCGGAAACATGCGATTTGGTGCGACCACGTCAAAAACACTCCCGGATTTTCTGTCCTTTTCAGGCGGGCCTGCCGCTGCCCCGTCACCGGCTCAGGGCAAGTGGTTCTACGAGCAGATGGTACGGTGGCACCAGGCAACATTCAGTGCCGCTGCAGAGGCAGAGGTCGTCAGGATTTTTTCTCCGGCAACCTATCAGGCCGCGTTGAATATCGACCGACTGCCTTCCGAAAAGTCTATTCGGCTGTTCGACATGGTTTCGCTGTGAATCCGTTCAGTGCAAAGCCTGCCCGGAAGCCGGATCGCGGTATTGCGCTGCACAAAAATCCATCATCTGCCTCAGACCTTAGCCAAGAAATCGTGCAATGCGAGGGATGATTAATTTCTGACCAGCAAGCTAACCGCCTCGAAAACCGGAGAAAAGCGCGTTTCGAACAAGTTGGCACGCTTCGTGCTTTGATAATCGCAGGGCCAACGATGGCCTAAATCATATCGCGTCCATTGATGGGCGCTCTGGCAAAGCCGCCGTTCTGATCTGTCTCCTCTCCTCCCATGAGCAGATCAAAACGGCGGCTTTTTTACTTGGAGTTCAGCGTTCGCAAGAAGGGCGCGAAAGACAAGAGGGAACAGGACGTGAAAAACGGAAACAGATTTCAGATGACCCGCCGGCTTGCATTGGGTGCCCTCATGGCCGCCACCGCGATTGTGCCGGCATCGGGTGCGTTTGCCGAAATGCTGGATGTCGAGAAGGACGAGCTGACATTCGGTTTTATCAAGCTGACCGACATGGCGCCGCTCGCGGTTGCCTACGAGCTTGGCTATTTTGAAGAAGAAGGCCTGTTCGTAACCCTGGAGCCGCAGGCGAACTGGAAAGTGCTTCTCGACCGCGTCATCACCGGCGAGTTGGACGGAGCGCACATGCTGGCCGGGCAGCCTCTTGCAGCGACCATTGGTTTCGGTACCAAAGCGCACATCGTGACGCCGTTTTCCATGGACCTGAACGGCAACGGCATCACTGTTTCCAATGAAATCTGGGAAATGATGAAGCCGCATATCGAAATGCAGGATGACGGCAAGCCGGTGCACCCGATCAAGGCGTCCGCGCTGAAGCCGGTTGTCGACCAGTTCATCGATGAGGGCAAGCCGTTCAACATGGGCATGGTCTTCCCGGTTTCGACGCACAACTATGAACTGCGCTACTGGCTTGCATCCGGCGACATCCATCCTGGTTTTTACTCTGAAACCGACATTTCGGGTCAGATCCAGGGAGAGGCACTGCTTTCCGTGACACCGCCACCGCAAATGCCGGCAACGCTCGAAGCCGGAACGATCTACGGCTACTGCGTTGGTGAGCCATGGAACCAGCAGGCTGTTTTCAAGGGCATTGGTGTTCCGGTTATCACCGACTACGAAATCTGGAAGAACAATCCGGAAAAGGTTTTCGGACTGACAAAGGAATTCACCGAAGAATATCCGAACACGACGCTTGCGATTACCAAGGCGCTTATCCGGGCGGCCAAATGGCTCGACGAAAATGACAACGCCAACAGAATGGAAGCCGTCGAGATTCTCGCTCGATCCGAATATGTCGGCGCGGATGCGGAAGTCATCGCGAACTCAATGACCGGCACGTTCGAGTATGAGAAGGGCGACAAGCGCGAGGTTCCGGACTTCAACGTGTTCTACCGTTACTACGCGACTTATCCCTACTATTCAGACGCGGTCTGGTACCTGACCCAGATGCGCCGCTGGGGCCAGATTACAGAGCACAAGCCGGACAGCTGGTACGACGAGGTCGCTAAGTCAGTCTATCTCCCGGAAACCTATCTGAAAGCCGCACGCATGCTGGTTGAAGAGGGTCACGTGGCTGAGGAAGACTTCCCCTGGGACTCGGACGGATACCGTGCTCCGACACCGGCGGCCGACATCATTGACGGCATTCCCTATGACGGCAAGCAACCGAACGCCTACATCGACAGCCTCCCGATTGGCCTGAAGGGCAAGCAGATCGTGGACGGCAACGAAGTGGTCGGTGGCTGATCACACCTTCCCGGGAGGGGCGGTTTCATCCCGCCTCTCCTTCTTTATGGACACCTGAAAAATAAATTTAGGGACGCACCCCATGGCCAATGCCGACACTGCCGGGTCTCCGGATCTTGCCCGGGCTGCCCGGAAAGAAAAACTCTTCACCTGGATCAACAAGGCCGGCGGCTGGCTCGATGCGCTCGGATTTTCCTGGCTTGTGCCGCTGATGAAAATGGCAGCGGGCGATAGTCCGAGAGAGCAGTTGGGGGAACTGAAACGGGTCTTGCTGATCCCGCTGCTGGGCATCGCCGCATTTCTTGTTCTCTGGGGAACCCTGGCGCCGCAGGTTCAGACCTCGCTTGGAGCGGTTCCAGGTCCGGCACAGGTCTGGAGCCAGACAATCAATCTTTGGGAAGATCATGTTCGTGAGCGCGAGAAGGCAGCTGCGTTTTACGAACGCCAGGAAACCCGTAACGCGAAATTGGAAGCGGAAGGCAAGACCGACCGTGTCAAATGGCGCAATTACACCGGCAAGCCGACCTATATCGACCAGATCGGTACCTCGCTGAAGACCGTCGGGCTCGGATTTCTGATCGCAACCATCATCGCGGTTCCGCTTGGCATTGCGTCCGGCCTTTCAAGGTCCTTCAACGGCGCAATCAATCCGCTTATTCAGATCTTCAAGCCGGTGTCACCGCTTGCCTGGCTGCCGATCGTGACCATGATCGTATCGGCGACTTATGCAAATCCTTATGACTGGCTGTCCAAGTCTCTGCTGATTTCCGCCGTCACGGTGACGCTGTGCTCCATGTGGCCGACGCTGATCAACACTGCGCTCGGTGTCGCATCGGTGGACAAGGATCTGATGAATGTCGGCCGCGTTCTGCAGCTCCCGACCTGGAAGACCATCACCAAGCTGGTGCTGCCGTCCTCGCTTCCGCTGATCTTCACAGGGCTGCGTCTGTCCCTGGGTGTGGGCTGGATGGTGCTGATTGCCGCAGAGATGCTGGCCCAGAACCCGGGCCTTGGAAAATTCGTCTGGGACGAGTTCCAGAACGGGTCCTCGCAGTCGCTCGCCAAGATCATGGTGGCTGTGCTGACCATCGGGCTCATCGGCTTCATGCTCGACCGTCTGATGTTCGCCCTGCAACGTGCGTTCACCTTCAGCGCCAACCGATAAGGAGACTGGTATGTCCTTTCTGGAAATCTCCGGCGTCTCCAAATCCTACGGCGAAGGCGCCGGGCGCACGGACGTGCTGGAAGACATCAACCTCAAGGTGGAAGAGGGCGAGTTCATTGCCATTGTCGGGTTTTCCGGCACGGGCAAGACGACGCTGATCTCGCTGCTGGCAGGTCTGATCGAAGCCGACACGGGCGGCATCATCTTCAAGGGCAAGGAAATCGACGGACCCAGCCCGGACCGGGGCGTCGTTTTTCAATCCTATTCACTGATGCCGTGGCTGTCCGTCACCGGAAACGTTTCCCTTGCTGTCGACACCGTCTTCAAGAAAAAGTCGGCAAAGGAGCGCAAGGCCATCTGCGACAAATACATCGAGATGGTTGGCCTTGCTCATGCGAAGGACCGCAAGCCTGCGGAACTTTCCGGCGGGATGCGCCAGCGGGTGGCGGTTGCCAGAGCGCTTGCCATGCAGCCGGAAGTGCTGCTGCTCGACGAGCCGTTGTCGGCACTGGACGCTTTGACCCGGGCGAAACTTCAGGATGAGTTCGCCGCGATCTGCGAGCAGGAGAAGAAAACGATCGTCCTGATCACCAACGACGTGGACGAAGCCATTCTACTGGCGGACAGGATCGTTCCCTTGAAACCGGGCGCGAAGGCAACGCTCGGACCGGAATTTGCCGTTCCGTTCAAGCGGCCGCGCGACCGGGGTGAACTCAACCACAATGACGATTTCATCAAGCTCAGGGCCGACATTACCGAATACCTGATGGAGGTCGGTGCGGAGCGGGGTGCGGATCTGGAGCGTGACATCGTCCTGCCGAACATCGTGCCGATCACGCAGCGGCTCAAGCCGGACGACAAACTGCCGGCTGCCTACGAACGCGCGGCGGAAAGCGTCAAGGACGACCGGTTCCTGGAGTTCTCGCAACTCAAGAAAGTCTATCCGACACCCAAGGGTCCTCTGACTGTCGTCGACGGCTTCGAGCTCAAAATGAAGAAGGGTGAGTTCATCACGCTGATCGGTCACTCGGGTTGCGGAAAGTCGACCGTTCTTTCGATGGTGGCAGGCCTCAATCCGATTACCGAGGGCGCGATTGTTCTGGATGGAACCCATGTCACCCAGGCGGGACCGGACCGTGCGGTTGTGTTTCAGGCTCCGAGCCTGATGCCCTGGCTGACGGCCTATGAGAACGTCGAGCTCGGGGTCGACAAGGTCTATCCGGACGCTTCCAAAGCCGAAAAGCGGGATGTGATCGAGTATTACCTCTCGAAAGTCGGCCTGGCAGACGCGATGCAGAAGGCCGCGGTGGATTTGTCCAATGGCATGAAACAGCGTGTCGGCATCGCGCGGGCGTTTGCGTTGTCGCCGAAGCTGCTGCTTCTGGACGAACCGTTCGGAATGCTGGACAGCCTGACCCGTTGGGAGCTTCAGGACGTTCTGATGGATGTCTGGAAGCGGACACAAGTTACGGCAGTCTGCGTAACCCACGATGTCGACGAGGCAATCTTGCTGGCGGACCGCGTCGTCATGATGTCGAACGGGCCAAATGCCCGGATCGGCAACATCATGGAAGTGGACCTGCCGCGGCCGCGTTCGCGCAAGGAACTGCTCGCTCACCCGGATTATTACGCTTACCGCGAGGAGCTTCTGGACTTCCTGGAGGCCTATGAAGGTGGCGCCGATCCGAGCGAAGAACAGCTCAAGTCCATCCAGGAAAAACGTGCTGCGCGCATGGCCCGCCAAAAGGCGGCCGTTGAAGCAGCCGAGTGAGCACAGGAGACATAAGAACAATGACGCCAGATCAGATCCAGCTCATACAGGCCTCTTTTCAAAAAGTCGCTCCGATTTCGGACAAAGCTGCCGAACTCTTCTATGGCAGGCTGTTTCAAATTGCTCCCGAGACAAAGCCGCTTTTCAAATCCAACATTGAGGACCAGGGCCGCAAGCTGATGACCACATTGGGGCTCGTCGTGAACGGGCTTTCCAATTTCGAAACCATTTTGCCGGCGGCAAAGACACTTGCGGTCAAGCATGTGGAATACGGTGTTGAGCCCGCTCACTATCCGCCCGTCGGTGCTGCGCTGATCTGGACCCTGGAACAGGGGCTCGGAGACGCATTCGACGAAGCAACGCGAACCGCCTGGAGTGCTGCTTACGCGGCGCTGTCGAGTGTGATGATCGAGGCTGCCTATTCAAGCGCGGAGGCGGCGGAGTAGACCGATGGAAAAGAAAAAACTTGTCATCGTCGGTAACGGCATGGCGCCGGGTCGGATGCTCGAATATCTGTTCGAGAAAGACAGCGACGCCTATGACGTGACCATCTTCAATGCGGAACCCAGGGTGAATTACAATCGCCTCATGTTGTCGCCTGTACTGTCGGGTGAGAAGGCATACGAGGACATCATCACCCACGGAGACGACTGGTATGGCGCACACGGTGTTACGCTGCACAAGTCCGCGAAGGTTGCGCAGATTGACCGGAACGAAAAGACGGTAACCGCCGAAAACGGGCTCAAGGCTTCTTACGACAAACTGGTCATCGCCACTGGCTCCAATCCGTTCATCATTCCCCTGCCGGGCAAAGACCTGGACGGTGTGCTTACCTACCGGGATCTGGATGATGTTGAAAAGATGCTCGACGCTGCGAAAAGCGGTGGCCGGGTCGTTGTCATTGGCGGCGGACTTCTTGGGCTTGAGGCCGCTGCAGGTCTGAAGATGCAGGGCATGGACGTCACCGTCCTGCACCTGATGCCGACCTTGATGGAGCGTCAGCTGGATCCTGCCGCTGGTTTCCTTCTGGAAGAAGAATTCAAGCGGCGCGGGATTGATGTACGTACCAAGGCGAACAGCCATGAGATCCTTGGCGACGGCTCCGGCAAGGTGAAAGGCATCAAGCTGGATGACGGCACCGAGATAGAGGCCAGCATCGTCGTTATGGCGGTCGGGATCCGCCCTTCTTTCGATCTTGCGAAATCCGCATCGCTTGATGTGGGGCGCGGTGTTCAGGTCGGCGACGACATGCGCACCAGTGATCCCGACATTTTTGCGCTCGGTGAGTGCGTGGAACATCGCGGCATGTGCTACGGCCTTGTCGCGCCGCTTTATGAGATGGCGGAAGTCATTGCCGACAATCTGTTGGGTGGTGCGTCCGAATATACCGGTTCGGTGACGGCCACCAAGCTCAAGGTGACGGGTGTAGATCTTTATTCCGCCGGTGACTTTGCAGAAGGTGACGACCGTGAGGAAATCGTTCTGCGCGATGCATCAGCTGGTGTTTATAAGCGACTGGTCCTGAAGGACAACCGCATCATCGGGGCGGTTCTTTACGGCGAGACTGCCGACGGGCCCTGGTTTTTCGATCTCTTGAAAAAACAATCAGACGTTTCCGAAATGCGGGAAACCCTGATCTTCGGCCAGGCGTATCAGGGGGGCGCCCCCCTGGACCCTACGGCGGCCGTTGCAGCCTTGCCGGATGATGCGGAAATCTGCGGCTGCAACGGCGTTTGTAAAGGAAAGATCGTTGGGGCGATCACCCACCAGGGACTGACATCGCTCGACGACGTCCGGGCGCACACCAAGGCATCTGCGTCCTGTGGAACATGCACCGGCCTCGTCGAGCAATTGATGCAGGTGACACTTGGCGATGCCTACAACCCGGCTGCGGTGACGCCCATGTGCGGCTGCACCCATCTCGGTCACAGCGAGGTGCGCCGGCTGATCAAGTCCAAACGACTGAAAACCATTCCGCAGGTGATGCAGGAACTGGAATGGACGTCCTCCGGCGGGTGCGCAAAGTGCCGTCCGGCGCTCAACTACTACCTCGTCAGCGACTGGCCGGATGAATATGCCGACGACTACCAGTCCCGGTTCATCAATGAGCGCGTCCACGCCAACATCCAGAAGGACGGAACTTATTCGGTTGTTCCGCGCATGTGGGGCGGCATGACGTCCTCTACGGAACTGCGGGCGATCGCCGATGTCGTCGACAAGTTCAACATCCCGGCGGTGAAGTGCACCGGCGGTCAGCGCATCGACATGCTTGGTATCAAGAAGGAAGACCTGCCGGAGGTGTGGGCGGATCTTGGAAAGGCAGGATTTGTTTCAGGGCAAGCCTACGCCAAGGGTCTGCGGACCGTCAAAACCTGCGTCGGATCGGACTGGTGCCGGTTTGGAACCCAGGATTCGACCGGGCTCGGCATCAAGATCGAGAAGTTCATGTGGGGCTCCTGGACACCGGCCAAGCTGAAGCTGGCCGTTTCCGGCTGTCCGCGCAACTGCGCCGAAGCGACCTGCAAGGATATCGGGGTCATATGTGTCGACAGTGGTTATGAGATCCATTTTGCCGGCGCTGCCGGTCTCGACATCAAGGGAACCGAAGTCCTTGGTCTGGTGAAAACCGAAGACGAAGCGCTCGAACATATCGTGGCACTGACGCAGATGTACCGGGAGCAGGGCCACTATCTGGAGCGGATCTACAAGTGGGCCAAGCGCATCGGTTATGACGAGATCCGCAGCCAGATCATGGACGATGCGGAGAAGCGCAAGGCCTATTACGACCGCTTCGTGTTCAGCCAGAAAT
Source organism: uncultured Roseibium sp. (assembly GCF_947494555.1). GTDB lineage: Bacteria > Pseudomonadota > Alphaproteobacteria > Rhizobiales > Stappiaceae > Roseibium. Next base: position 240,335 of record NZ_CANLVF010000001.1, read on the forward strand.
TCGCGCAGATCGACCCCTGGTCGGAGCGTGTCTCCGGCAAGGACAAGCATGAATTCAAACCGATGGCGGTTCTGCAAGCGGAGGCGGCCGAATGAACGCGGAAACACGAAGCTGGGTGGCGATCGGAGACCTCGCCGACATCCCGCGAGAAGGTGCACGGGTCGTGAAGACCGATCGTGGCTGCATCGCGGTTTTTCGGACGGTGGACGACGAGGTCTTCGCGCTCGATGACCGCTGCCCCCACAAAGGCGGGCCGCTCAGCCAGGGGATCGTTCACGGATCTTCCGTCACCTGTCCCTTGCACAACTGGGTTTTCGATCTGGCGACCGGTCTCGCGCGCGGCGCTGACGAGGGTTCGGTTCCGGTAACGGCTGCACGGGTCGAAAACGGCAAGGTGTTGCTTGCCGCCGACGATCTTGCCCGCCGGGCCGGATGAACGGAAGACCGATACATGCTTGGCATCGAAAACATAAAACGGCCGGGTCTGGAGAGGAAAGAAAAAGGAGGGCAGGCGTGACCGCTTCAAAAAACACAAAAACGGTCAAGACAACCTGTCCCTATTGCGGTGTTGGCTGCGGGGTTCTTGCGACCCGGCAGCCGGACGGGTCGGTCGACATCAAGGGCGACCCGGATCACCCGGCAAATTTCGGAAGACTGTGCTCGAAAGGCTCCGCTCTTGGTGAAACCCTGTCGCTGGAGGACAGGCTGCTTCATCCGGAAATTAACGGCAAGCAGACAGACTGGGCATCCGCTCTTGATCTGGTGGCCGAAAAATTCTCCAGCGCTGTCAGGAATTTCGGCCCTAACAGTGTCGCATTTTATGTGTCCGGACAGATCCTCACCGAGGACTATTACGTCGCCAACAAGCTGATGAAGGGCTTTATCGGGTCGGCGAATATCGACACCAACTCCCGGCTCTGCATGGCCTCGTCCGTCGCCGGGCACCGGCGTGCGTTCGGCAGTGACACGGTCCCTGGAACTTACGAAGACCTGGAAAGCTGCGACCTGCTGGTGCTTGTCGGATCCAATCTTGCCTGGTGTCATCCGGTTCTGTTCCAGCGCGTCGAGGCTGCAAAGGCGGACAATCCGAATATGCGCGTCGTGGTCGTCGATCCGCGCGAAACCGCAACATGCGCCATTGCCGACCTGCATTTGGCGCTCAATCCGGATACGGATGTTTCTCTTTTCAACGGTTTGTTGGCGTTTCTGGCAGAATGCGACACGCTCGACCATGCCTACATAGACAGCAACACCAAGGGGTTCGAGGCGGCGATTGAATCCGCTGGTCCGTGCGAGATCAATAGGATCTCGGAGGAGACCGGGCTGTCTCCGCGCGACATTGCGACGTTTTACACGATGGTGGCCCGGACACCGAAAACGGTGACCGTCTATTCGCAGGGCGTCAACCAATCGGTCTGCGGAACGGACAAGGTCAACGCGATTATCAACACGCATCTGGCTACCGGCAGGATCGGCAGACCCGGCATGGGGCCATTTTCAGCGACCGGACAGCCCAATGCCATGGGCGGACGTGAAGTGGGTGGTCTCGCCAATATGCTGGCGGCCCATATGGCGCTTGAAAATCCCGATCACCGTGCACTGGTGAAGTCCTTCTGGCAGAGCCCAGTCATTGCCGAGCAGCAGGGCCTGAAGGCCGTCGATATGTTTCAGGCTGTGCGCGACGGCAGCGTGAAAGCAATCTGGATCATGTCCACCAACCCGGTCGACAGCCTGCCGGATGCAGACGGCGTGGCCGCGGCTCTTGAAGCCTGCCCCTTTGTCGTTGTGTCCGATGTCACGCGTGCGGCCGACACCGTTGCCTATGCGGACGTGCTGTTGCCAGCCGCCGCCTGGGGCGAAAAAGACGGGACGGTGACCAATTCGGAGCGCAGGATCTCGCGGCAAAAACGGTTCCTGGACCTGCCGGGCAACGTGACGCCGGACTGGTGGCAGCTCGCCGAGGTCGCTCGGCGGATGGGATTTGAAGACGCATTCGACTATGACGGTCCGGACGCCATTTTCCGGGAACATGCGGCGCTTTCCGGCTTTGAAAATGAAGGGCGGCGAGACTTCGATATCGGTGCACTTGCAGACATCTCGTCCGATGCGTTCGACGAGCTTGAACCGGTGCAATGGCCGCAACGAAAGGGCGGGTCTCGGAAAGACACACGCTTTTTTGCCAAAGGCGGCTTCTTCACGGCGGACCGCAAGGCGTCTTTCATACCTGTGGCGCAAAAACCACCGCGCAGGACCGGCCGTAAGTATCCGTTCGTTCTCAACACCGGCCGTGTGCGCGATCAGTGGCATACGCTGACACGCACGGGTAAAGCGCCGCGCCTGTCGTCGCACATTGCCGAACCATTTGTCGAAATTCATCCTGACGATGCAGCGTCAGCCGGGCTGGGGGCAGCCGACCTGGTCGAGGTGAAGAGCCCGTACGGCTCCGTGATCGTGCGCGCTCAGGTGACGGAACGGATACGGCCGGGGTCGGTGTTCGTGCCCATGCACTGGACAGACCAGATGTCGTCGAAAGGCCGTGTTGACGCCGTCGTTGCGCCAGAGGTGGACCCGGTTTCCGGTCAGCCCGGATCGAAATTTACACCTGTTTCCGTGCGCAAGCTCGATTTCGGTTGGTACGGCTTCGCAGTGGTGCGGGAAAAGCCGGCGTTGCCTCGGGCCGGGTACTGGACGATTGCCTCCACCAGGGGCGGGTGGCGCGTGGAAATGGCCGGAGATGCGCGAACTGATCTCGTTGGCATGGCCCGTGGATTTTTCGGCGAAAATGCAGAATTGTTGCAGTTCGAGGACGCACATAGCGGATTGCAGCGGATTGCCGGCTGGCAGGGTGAAACATTCGCGGGTGTTGTCTTTTGTGCGCATGAACCCGTTTCAGTGTCCAGGCAATGGGCCTGCGGACTGCTGGAAACGCCGACTGTTCCGGCCCACCAGCGTTTCAGTGTCCTCGCCGGTCGCCCACCAGCCGATATGCCGGACAAGGGGGCCATTGTGTGTTCCTGCTTCCAGGTTGGCAGCGCTGAAATCGTCGCTGCCGCCAAGGACGGTGCAGCGACCGTAAAAGCGATAGGGGCCTGCCTGAAGGCCGGGACAAACTGCGGATCGTGCCGGTCTGAAATCCAGACGCTTCTCGATGCCAGGCTCAAGGAGACTTGTGATGAAGCCGATATCGCCCAAGCCGGTTGATCCTGTCCGCAAGCGGCGTCCAGCGCGGGTGGAAGCGCTGGCCAGCCTGCCTCTGTTCTTTCCGTTGAAAGGGCGAAAAGTCGTTTTGGCGGGGGGCACCGATGCAGCGGCCTGGAAAGCGGAGCTTCTGACAGCGGCGGGTGCACATGTGCATGTGTTTGCGGAGAAGCTTGACGAGACGTTTTCCGCACTTCTTTCTACCGGAAGCGTCAGCGGTCGTTTCACGCATCATCAACGGCCTTGGGCCCCCCGCGATTTCGACCATGCCGCCGTCGCGATTGCCGATGCAGTAAGCGATGGTGAAGCGCAAGCGTTTTACTGCGCCGCCCGCGGTGCAGGAATTCCGGTGAACGTCATCGACAAACCGGCCTTCTGCGATTTTCAGTTCGGATCCATTGTCAATCGGTCGCCCGTCGTGATCGGTATCTCGACAGATGGCGCCGCGCCCATTCTGGGGCAGGCCATCCGGCGCCGTATCGAAACGCTCTTGCCTGCGTCGCTGCAAGATTGGGCGGTGCTTGCCCGAAAGGTGCGGGCGAAGGTCCTGTCGCAACTGACAGCAGGCGCGGAGCGGCGCCGGTTCTGGGAGCGCTTCACGGACCTCGCCTTTTCTGGACGCGAGACGGGGGAGATGGCGGAAAGTGGTGCGCTTGAGCCACTGTTTCGGGAAGCCAGCCAGGTCTCAGCAGGGCGCGTGACGATTGTCGGTGCAGGGCCGGGGGACGCTGAACACCTGACGTTGAAAGCCATGCGAACGCTTCAATCGGCGGACGTGATCCTGTTCGATGACCGTGTCGACGATACGGTGCTCGAGCTTGCCCGGCGTGAAGCCAAACGGATGCTTGTCGGCAGAAACGGCGATGGGTACGAAACCGAGGACACAATCGGTGACCGGATGGTCAGGCTTGCCAGACAAGGCAAGCACGTCGTGCATCTGAAATCAGGCGATCTGTCGTCGTCCGGAGAGGTAGAGACTGATCTGCAGCGACTGCGGGAGGCAGGCATCCCGACGAGCGTGGTGCCGGGTGTTGCGATTGCGCCCTATAGTGCCTCACAGCGCGACGGCGGACTGCGCTTTGATGACGTGGCGGTCGGCTGATCGGTCCTCCTCACGGACTTTGGGTCCATGTGCTATTTCAGTCTGCAAACCTGAGCGCACCGAAAGCTGGAATTGAAACTTCCAGTGCGAGCGGATTGATACCGGCGACGAGCCCGAGGAAGTTGATTTCAAGACCAACGCCTGTGCCAACCACAATTCCGAAATATCCGCCGAGAGTGGCAAAGAGATCACCGTTGCTGCGCTGCCCGATCCATCGACCATCGGCCGGAAAATCGCGGCCGACGCCGGTTGTCGGTGTCGCGGCGGCAAGAGCCGGCACCTTCTCTAAGACATTGGCAACGAAGGTGTTCGAATTCGGGCCCGGCCAGATCGTGTAGTCGCCGCGCTCTCGCCAGCGGTAGGCGGCGATGGCCTCTTCGACAAGCGGAAGCAATTCTGCGGCTTGCCTGCCGGTCAGATGATAGTTGATCTCTGGTTTGTTGGAGTACCAGTGGCCATCCGCATCATAAGCGTTTTTCCGCACCGGCGTGCCCCAGCCAACGACATCGTACCGGTCGTAGGTGTTTGCCCCGACCGGTTTCAGAACGATCCAGGAGTGTGTTGCGAACGCGCCTTTCAGCCCGCCAGTGCGTGCCGTCAGAACATAGATCTCTGCTTCATCGACCGGAGGTTTTGGCGGAAGAACGCCGGCGCTTGCCCATGTCGCATACCGCCACCCTTGCGGCCTCTCCATCATGCTCCAGACACCAAGATGAACGAGCGCAGGCAGGATGAAAACCAGCAACAAAAAAAGGACAAGTCGTAAAGCGAAGCGAAAAACAAGCTTCAAGAGCAACACCCTGAACCAATTGATTGCCTAAGCACGAGACTGTGCAATAGCTTCGATCCGAAATCCATAAACGTCAACTTGAGCAGCAATCACAACGATTTTAACGCGCAAGACGGGTTCTGTTTAACCGGCCCAACACTGAGGTTCTTATCTGGCGAAATTGTGAATGCGCCGCCGTGTTTTCGATAGCGAGGTGCTTTGGTGAAAGATCAGGAGTTCTGGTGTGTGTGCCGGTCACGCGGGCCCACTTCCGAAGCACCGCCAAAGTCGTGCACGTCAGATTGTCCACAGCCGCTTCGGTTAATCGCGGTCGCCCTTCAAGTCACGAAATCCATCCAGGATGTTCTCTTGCGAGGGTCAGCTTTTTCGAACCTAATGTCCTGATCGCGGCCTGCGGGAAAAACGGATCGGTGAAAGAGCTCCCAGATCACGGTTCTGCGGCACGCCCAAAACAATATCGGCGGCCACTTCGCCAGATTTCGGTGCCATCATCAGCCCGTAGTGCGAATGACCGAAATTGGCCACGAGCCCGTCGAGATCCGGCCAGCAGCCTAGGGCCGGCAGACTGTCCGGGAACGAAGGACGCCGGCCCATCCAGAATTGAGGCTTGCCGGTATTGAGGTCTGGGAACATGGATTGCGCAATGCTCTCCAGTTGCGGTTTCTTGCGTGCGTCGGGGGCCGCATCGACGGGCGCGAACTCGGCGAGGCCTGCCAGACGCATTCCGTTTTCCATGCTGCTTGCAACAACCTTGCGGTCCACATCCATGATCGAATGCGTGAGAGTGATCCCGGGGTCTGGAAATTCGACATGGTATCCGCGCTCGGCCATCAGCGGCATCCTGATGCCAAGTGGTTCAAGCAACCCGGGGCTCCAGGCTCCCAAAGACAGAACAACAGACGAAGCCGAAAATTGCTCTTTGCCACAATCGACGGACCATCCATCTTGCGTCTTGTGCAACGAGGTGATGTCACGCATCAGGATTTCGCCGCCCAGGTCCTTGACCTTGGCGGCCAGAATTTGTCCGATCCGGCCAGGGGATACCGCCCGCGCCTGGCCCCGGATGAGGACGGCCGCCTTGAAGTCTTTGCTCAACGCGGGTTCCAGCCGTCTCAGCTCGCTCTGGTCCGCCAGGACAACATCCGCCCCTTTCTCACGCCGGATTCGGTAGTCTATTGAGTCAAGGTTGGCTTTGCCGGCGTCTCTGAAGGCGTGAACATAGAAACTGTCGCTAACCAGGTGCTCACCACCTGTGCCTTCCAGATGCCTGCGGTAAAGGTCGATCGACGGCGCACACAGGAACTCCATCGTATCTGCTGCCTCTTCGACAATCTCCGGACGGCCGCGTTTCAAAAACTCCAGACCCCAGGGGATCATCTTGAAGAATGTTTTTGGTCTGATGGTCAGCGCGGGATTACGCGACAGCATCAATTGGGGGATCTGGCGCCAGACACCCGGCAAGGACTGGGGAATGATCGACCAAGGCGATATGATCCCCGCATTGCCAAAGGAAGCCTCCTGACCCGGTTCGCCCCGGTCAATCAGCCTGACCCGGGCGCCGCGTTCCAGAAGCGACAGCGCTGTACAGATTCCGATAATTCCGGCGCCAAGAACCGTTACGTCTTTCGTCATGATGTCATGCCGCGGCCGTCTGGCGACGCCTTGCAACGGCCTGGCTGATGACGGCAGGAGCTGCGATCAGCAACGCGATCAGATCTCCTTGCAGGGACGGGGCGATGAAGATGATGCCGGCGATTGCCATCAGCCACCTGTAAACGGCACCCATTGGCGCAAGCCAGTAGCCAACGACGGCTGCCGACAAGGCTATGACGCCTGCAATGCAGCTCGCCGCTGTGTAACTGAATTCGATGAAGTCAAAGCCAGTGGACGATACGAACAGGAGAACCGGGGCGTAGACAAACGCCATCGGTGCCACCACCTTGCCGAGGCCGAGCGTGAAGGCGGATATGCCGGTCCGGAACGGATTTGAGTTTGCGATCGCTGCCGCCGCATAGGCGGAGGTACAGACCGGAGGGGTGATCTCGGCCACAACCCCATAGTAGAGCACGAACATGTGGCTTGCGATCGGCGGAATACCGAGTTGGGCAAGCGCCGGCTGCGCGACCGACACCAGCATGATGTAAAGGGCTGTGGTCGGTACACCCGCACCCATCAAAATGCAGGCCAGGGCGATGAAGACCAGACTGATGAACAGGGTCAGATCCTGAACCGAAAACAGCTCATAGCTTCCGAAAGTGAATAGCCAGGCAAGATCATTGCCGAGATTTGACGCAGCTTGCGTGACCATGAAACCGATGCGGAATCCGACGCCTGTCGTGTTGATGACGCCGATCACGATCCCGACTGCTGCAGCGGCCGCACCGACTGCGAGTGCATATTTCACTCCCGTTTCGAACGTATCGGCCATTTCACTGATGGATATTCTGCGTTGCGGATTGAGTGTTGCAACGATTGAGCCGCCCACCAGGAGCGCTGTTATCGGCAGTTCGAAGCCGCCGCCGACAAATTTCCAGACGACAAAGGCGATGAATGCGGCAGCGTAGACAAGGGTGACCGGTTCACGCAGCCGCGACATGCCCGCGATGATCGAGAGAGAGATGCCGCAAAAGGCCGACATATAGGGCGTATAGCCGGAGAACAGGACGCTCAGCAGGCCGATGAGGGGAACAATGTTCGCCCAACCCTCGCGCCACACGTTTCCAAGCTTGGGCAGGGCATCGCGGGCCAGACCCTTCAGGCCCAGTTTTCGAGCCATGAGATGAACGACGGTGAAAACGCCGACATAGTGCAGGAGTGCCGGAAAAATGGCCGCGATGACGATCGTCGTGTAGGGCACTTCGAGAAATTCAGCCATGATGAAGGCTGCCGCCCCCATGATCGGCGGCGTGATCTGGCCGCCGGCCGATGCGGCGGCTTCCACGCCTCCGGCAAAATGGCCCGGATATCCGAGGCGCTTCATGTTGGGAATTGTAAGCGCGCCGGTTGAAACGGTGTTGGCAACGGACGAGCCGGAAATGGTGCCGAAAAAAGCAGACGATACGACGGAGACCTTCGCCGGTCCCCCGGTGTAGCGGCCAGCAAGGATTGTCGCATTGTCGATGAAAAGCTGTCCGAGACCCGTTCGCTGCGCGATCACTCCGAAGAGCACGAAGTGGAAGACGATGGTCGAGACGACCCAGAGCGTGACGCCGAATATGCCTTCCTGGGGGAAGTACATTGAGGAAATAAACGTCTTAATCTTCACCCCCGGATGCTGAAGGATGCCCGGAAAATAGGGCCCGAACAACGCGTAGGATATGAAAAGACAAATGATGAGCGGCAGTATCCAGCCAAGCGTCCTGCGCGCAATGTCGAGAACGAGAACAATCAGGATGCCGCCGAAGAGCAGATCGTAGCCGTTGGGATTTCCCATTCGGAAGGTTTGTTCTTCGATGCCAAGAGCCGGGATCCCGTGCCAGGCAAATCCGAGGTAAAGCGCTGACATGACGCCCAGTATCATCAGTACGACATCAAGATAAGGCACGCCGCCGAGCCGCAGAGCACCGGTGTTCAGGTCAAAGGCTGTGTCCGTTTTACGGTGCGGATAAAGCGCATAAATCAGGATGAAGAGCCCAGAAAGGTGGATGCCCATGTGCCAGTAGTCCGGCGGCAAGCCGAAACCTGCGGTCAGGTAGTGGTAGATGGCGAAGGCCAGTGCAACGACTCTCAGGAATGATGAAAATCCAGGAGCCACCTTTCGAACGGCCGCGCCTTCATCGAATTTCTTCTCGATGTCGGCCAGTTCTTCTTCGCTGAGCTCGCGCACGGGTTCGGTCTGCGGATTGCTCATGACAGCCTCCGGAAATGGGATCTGGGAAGGGGCGGCGAGGGGAAACGCTCACCACCCCTTGGTGCACAGAGGAGGGACCGTGCTATTTCAGGAAACCGGCTTCCTTGTAGAATTTCTCCGCACCTGGATGAAGCGGCACGCCAAGTGCCAGGACCCCGTCAAGCGCGGTGTCGGGCGTGATCTGCTTGCCCTTCGCATGACCGTTGTCGAGAAGCTTGCGCGTATTGTCGTTCCACATGGCTTTCGTAATGCCGTAGACCAGCTCTTCGGAAAGGTCAGAGGAGACGATCAGGAGAGCCGACACGGCGGGGGTTTTCACTTCGTAGTCGATACCCTCGTACACTCCGGCTGGAATTTTGGAGGGAATGTAAGCGGGGATGATCTCATTGATCTTTGCAAGATCGTCTTCGGTGAAACTGTGCAGTTCCATGCCCTTTGTCGTTGCCAGCTGCACCATCGCGGATACCGGCCAGCCTGCCGCATAGAAGTAAGCGTCGAGCTGACCGTCTGCCAGACGCTCGGCGGACTGGCTGTTGTTCAGTTCCGCTTCACTCATATTGTCCCGGTTGACACCCCAGGCATCGAGCATTTGCAGAACGGCAACCTGCGTCCCTGATCCTGCCTGGGCAATGCCTACCCGCTTTTCCTTGAGATCCGCAAGACCCTCGATGGACGCACCCTTGGGCAGGACCAGGTGAAGATCTTCCGGAAAGAGATTTGCCACGATCCGCAGCTTTTCATGTGGTTTTCCGTCGAACTTGCCTTCGCCCAGATACATCGAGCGGGTCACGTCCGCAGCTGCAAGGCCGGCTTCCAGTTCGCCGTTCTGCACCGCCGTATTGTTGAAGACAGAAGCGGTTGTCGATTGTGCAATGGCGATCAGGCCGGGAACGCCGCACTGCCCGCCTTCATCGCAAGGGCGCGAGCCAGGCGGTGACGAGATGCCGTTTGCGATCGTTCCACCGATCGGAAAGTAGGTGCCGCCCGCACTGCCGGTGCCGATGCGGAAGAAGGTCGGATCCTGCGCCAGCGCTGAGCCGGCGAAAAGCGTCGCGAGCGCAACGGCGCTCCCAAATCTCACAAGTTTGTTCATCTGAATTCCCCTCGGTTGGGCTCGGCTTGCGTGGCCAAGACCGGTTTTGATCTTCAAACAATACGGGGCGGTTCAATTAATACAAATTTGAAGTTCTTTAGTTTTTCAAAGTTTTGCTTATAGTTTAGTTATGAATATCAGCCAGATTTCCGCATTCCGCGCGGTCATGACGTCGTCGTCGATTTCCGAGGCAGCCCGCAAGCTTGGGCGGACGCAACCGGCCGTCAGCCTCGCAATACGTTCCCTGGAAGAGTCTCTCGGCCTCGCGCTGTTTGAACGAAAGGGGCGCCAGATGGTACCCGTGCCGGAGGCGCACTATCTCCATGCGGAATCTGAGGAGATACTTGACCGGCTTTCCAGTGTTACGCGCACGATGCGCAGTCTTGCAGGCGGCAACACCGGAGACTTGAACGTGACCGCAATGCCGGGGCCTGCAGCTTTTATCTTCCCCAGGTTCGTCGCCTCGGTCATTGATGACCTTGAGAAGGTGAACCTGTCGATCACGTCGCGCAGCTCGCAGCAGATCGAGGAACTCGCGCGCTCGCAGAGCATAGATTTCGGCTTTTGCGACGCACCGGCCAGAATCAAGCAAAGCGCACAATACGAAATCGAGATCATCAGTGCGGGGTGCTTTGTCGCAATGCCGTCGACCCATGACCTGCCGGAACTTGAACCTTTCTCGATCCGGGCCCTGGATGGTGTTCCAATGGGTGGTCTGCAGCCCTCGCACACGCACGAAAAACGCTCGGTGTCGCTGTTCGCCGAGCATGGCCTGCACTATCGGAAAGTGGTCGAAAGCCAGACCTTCATGCCACTTTTGCAGTTCGTGCGGACGGGAAAATGCCTTGCGCTTGTCGACCCGCTCAGCGTGGTGAATGAACTGGAGCTCATGAGCACCGGCGGTGAGGTTGTCTTCCGCCGCCTGGATTGCGATCTGAGATACGACTACGCCATTCTGTCACCGGTGCACCGGCCCCTGTCTCAGATTGCACACAAGGTGCGCTCGAAGTGGCGGACTTCGCTGTTCAACCTGCTCGACCAGGCGGGTGCGGAGCCGCGCTGGGAGCCACGCTCCGCGTTACCGCCCGGTTCCGGCGCGTGACAGCATAACGTCGCGCGGCACTACGGAGCTGCGCCGGCGACGCTGACCGTCTAGGCGGCCCGCAGTGTTTTCAGGAATTTGCTCAGTTCGCTCTGAAGTATATCGGCCTGCGTCGTGAGCTCGCCGACGACATTGACGACATGCCCGGCCGCATCGCTGGACTGTTGTGCAGCCGAGTTCACATCGATGATGTTTTCCGAAACATCGCGTGTGCCGGAGGCAGTCTGCTGGATGTTCTGGGCAATGTGGTGCGTCGCCGTGTTCTGTTCGCCGACCGAGGCGGAAACGGCCGTCGTCATGTCGCTGATCCGGGACATGGCCGCAACGACGGTTTCGATTTCGCCAACGGTCTGGTGCGTTGATTCCTGCATTGAGCTGATTTGCTGACGGATTTCCTCAGTTGCCTTCGCGGTCTGCGAAGCCAGCTCCTTCACCTCCGAGGCCACGACCGCGAAGCCGCGGCCGGATTCGCCGGCGCGAGCCGCTTCGATCGTCGCGTTGAGGGCAAGCAGATTGGTTTGCTCGGCAATATCGTTGATCAGATCCACGACGTCGCCGATCTTCTGAGCGCCTTCGGCAAGTCCCTGCACAGTTGCGTTGGTGGAGATCGCCTGCTGTTCACCATTCGATGCGACGGATTTGGCGTCCTCAACCTGCCTGGATATTTCCTGGATCGACTGGGACAACTGTTCGGCTGCCGAGGCAACGGTCTGGGCGGTGACGGTGGCCTCTTCGGACGCGCTGGCGACGGTCGTGGCCTTGGAGCGCGTCTGGGCGGAGGACTCGGACATGGTCTTTGCCGTCACGGTCATTTCGTGGGTCGCGTTGGAAACGTGCTCGACAACGCCCATCACGCTCGATTCCAGATCGTCCGCCATTCGAAGGGTGGCCGCGCGTTTTTCCTCCTCGATGCGCCGTTCGCTTTCCGCCTGTTCCGTCCGCAATGCTTCTGTTTCAACTGCATTGTCGCGGAACACCTCGACGGCGGACGCCATCTCGCCGACCTCGTCCTTCTTGCCGAGGGCCGGAATGTGGATGTCCAGCTTGCCGCTCGCCAACGACTGCATGGCGTGGGTCATGTTCACGATCGGATGCACGACCGTGTTGCGGACAATCAGCATGAGCACGGCGGACACGACGATCAAAAGGATAACCGCCGTCGAAATGGCGATTTGCGCATTCGCGACCGTGATGGCGCTGGCCTCGTCCGCGCCATCGCTGATCGCATCGGCCGCGGAAGCGACCTTTTCCAGGGCGCTTGCAACGGCGTCGGCGTCGGTTTCCAGTTCTTCCGTCGCCATGTCGGCTTCGGCTTCCATTTTCAGCATGTCCAGATGCGTGTCGAAAAGCTGTTCATCCATCGCTGCAGTGGAGAACCAGGTTTCGAAGGCTGCCTGAAGACGGGCGGCATCGTCAGCATCTTCCTGGGACTCGGCAAGGTTGGCCAGAATGTCCAGAAACGGCCTGGCCTTTTGCGAGAGTGTCTGGAACTCGCCGAAGGGAATGTCGAGCTTTCCGGCATCTTCCAGCGCGAGATATTCGCCGGCGGTGTCCTGCATCTCGATGATGATACGCTGCAGCTTCAACGCAGCCTCGACAACGGGATAGTCCTTTTCAAACAACTCCTTCAGGATGGCATTCACTTCAGCGCTTGTTGCGGCTCCCGATGTCGCCAGCCTGTCGCCGTCCGCCTGGGCCCTGGCCATTTCCGCTTCGTTTTCGAGCGCGAATTCATCCAGCATCTGGATCAGCTGGGCACCGCTGTCGTCAAAGGCGGCGAGCAGCCGGTCGGCGGCGGCTTCCTCGTTCAGCTCTTCGGTATGCGCGTGGATCATCTCATTGGTGTGCCTGATGAATTCCTGATGTTCGCGCCGCGCTTCTTCAATATGCGCCAGCAGGGCTTCGTCATGAACCAGCGCCTCAAGCTCGCTCATATAGGTGTAGAACATCTGTGACTTTTCGGCGAACTCTGCCGCGAGTTGCTCGACATCGGAGAGCTCCTCGTCGGCAATGATCTCTTCGGCGATCTTGTTGGTTTCCCAGATATTGGCGATCATGTCGTCCGCGGTCTCAACCGACGGCGCGGTGATATCGGTGATCTGGTTCAGCGTGCGCTCGACGGATGCGAGGTAGGAGAGCCCCGTTGCGCCGATGCCGACCCCGAGCAAGACAATCAGGCCGAGACCGACAACGAGCCGCCCGGAAATGCCCCGGAACATCGATCTGGGCTGCATTCCAGCGCTGGCCGCTGCGGGCCGTCTGTCTTGGGTGCGGGGGTCTTGCGAGGGTGTGTTGGCGTGCATTCTGCTGTCCTTGCGCGCTGATACCGGGTGAGGACAAGGATGGCGGGGGCTTGCAAAAAACCACTGAACGCAGGGCGCACGGTAACTATGGGTGATATTCAAGGAGGGCAGCGTTAACCCTGTGTTTACCCTAGTTTGAGCATCCAGGAGTTGCGTACTACTACCGATGCCGCATTTTTTGGTTGCACTCTCGGCCATAAGCGCCATCATCTGAAAATGCGCTGATTCCTGGGCAGAGGGGGAGGCGCTGCACTGGTCGAAAGGCTATCGGCATGTTCTGGAGGCGCTCATCGCGCTACAGGGCAAGTGCCGATCCGTGTCGTGACCGTATCTTGGGAACGTGGGGGCGGGCCTCTATCGAGTGGGCTGAATGGGAAAAACGCTATTTGTGGGAGAGTGCTATCGGGAGCTCTCTGAAGTTCGAACAAACTACGATGTCTTCAAGTTTCTAAAAAAGCTCAGCGACGAATTCGGTTTTGACAGGTTCGCCGTTCTGTTTCTGCCGGACCGGAATTCGACGCAGATTTCGTCGCACATGATTGTCAGCAACTGGCCGCCGGAGCTCATCCGCGCCTATGACGAGATGAAACTCGTGGTGAACAGCCCGATCATCGAGCAGTTGCGCAGTTCGATCGATCCGCTGGAATGGGAGCTGGAAGCAGTCAACAAGAAACGAAGACCGGAAGAGACACAGAATTCAGTCGGTCTGTTCAAGGACTTCGAAATGATGGGCGGCGTCTATTTTCCAACCTATGACGCCACCGGCCGCCGGGGCGCGGTTTCCTTTGCCGGCAATCGGCGGAAGCTCGACCCGGACGAACTGGCAACGCTGCATCTGCTGGCGCTCTTTACCTATAACCAGATCTCCGAAGTCGCCGAACGCCTGACTGACCCCTCCGATCACCTGTCCCCGCGCGAGCGCGAATGCGTCTACTGGTCGGCGGAAGGCAAGACCAACAACGAGATCGGCGTGATCCTGTCGATCTCCGAAAACACCGTGTCGAGCTACATGATCTCGGCAGCACGGAAATTGGGCGCCGTCAACCGGACCCACACCATCGCCACGGCCATACGCTCGGGTATTGTTTCTTGAGGGATGCTTGATATGCGACAGGTAGTGGGTTTTGCGATGGTTTGTTTGTTGTTGTTCTCGGCGCTGCCAAAAGCAGCAAAGGCCGACTTCGTGCCGTTATCGCCCGAACAGAATATGGCGCTTGTTGCGCAGTTCATGACTACTTATTTTTTGGGTGATGATGAATTTAAGTCTTGTGCACAATCTTGGCGGCAAGAGATATTCGCAACACGTTGCAAGCCTTATCTGGAACGCGTTGAAGCTTTCGCGAAGGAGCGCGCCGGCAGCTTGGATGAGAAACTGTTGCGAAACATGATCGATTTCTACATGGGGCTTGATGAAGTTTACTCAATAGATTGAAGATTATTCCAGGATCAGGAACACGCCGATTGCATGGAAAACCGGCGTGTCGGGAGGAGCAGACTTCTAGAAGAATTCAAGGATGCCGATCGATAACAAACGCTACCGTATTGGTTCGTGAGCCGACTGCCCTGCAGGTATTACGCTCGGTGAGAACTTTTTCCCTTTACCAGTACAATTTTGTCGCTGATCTCATGCGACAGCGTCGGGCGATAGACATCGATATTGTGAACGTCTTTGGTGTCTCCGGCAGATATTCATGGTGGATTTTTGTGCTTGGACGATCAACCGGATTTCGTGCTTGTGTGCATGACGAGTGACACCATTGACTGAATCCGGAAAGACGACCGTGTAGCTCATCCGATCGCCTTTGATGTCGTTCAGCCAATCCTCGGAAGCTGTTCCAAAGGCAAGTTGGACAGCGCCTGAAGCAAAATAGGCGCTGCTATAGGCCAGCGGACTCACCTCAGAAGGAACGCCCAATTCCTCAGGCAACCAAAGTAAGCGGATTGAGCGCGTTCGGGGTGTTGTTCGTGTTTCGGTGCCAGGCGTTGCCCGCAAGAGGCTGGCTTGTCTTTAACGCGATGAGAGGCCGTTCGGCGCAATCAGAACTTTGCCGGCTCTTTCGCCTTTCATCGTGTAGGCGAGCGCTTCCTTGATGTCCTCAAGCGGAAAGATGCGATCGACAGGTGCATTGAGTTTGCCCTCTAGTATCAGGGCTGTCAGTTCCGCATAGACCTGCTGCTGTTCATCGCGCGATGAATTCTGGAACCAGTGGACCAGCCAGAAACCGCGGATCGAGACATTTTTGAAAATGACCGATGCATCGGACAGCGTCGCGTTTTCGCCCGACATGCCGCCATAAAGCACCGCAACTCCATTCGGCGCCAGCGTCGCCGCGAGCCGCCCGAGGGTTTTGCCCGCGACCGCATCGAGCGCGAGCACCGGTACGCCGTCCAGTTCCGCGGCAACACGCTTCTGAAGATCTGGACCATCGACAAAGGCAGCGTCCGCGCCTGCTTCCATAACATCGGCAATCGCGCTTTCCCGCCGCACCACCGATGCAACGCGAATGCCACGCGCCTTGGCGAGCTGGGTGACATAGCGGCCAACGGCGGAGTTAGCAGCTGACTGGATCAGCCAGTCGCCTTCTTGCAAGGAGACATATTGCGTCAGGAGCAGGTAAGCTGTTGCCGGGTTCACCGAGATCATCGACAACTGATCAATGTCAGCTTCGGGAACCGGGACGAGCGTGTGAGAGGCGAAGACCTTCTCTGTCGCCCAGGTGCCCGGAGGCACGGGCAGCAAGACGAGCGTACCTGCCGGCAATCCCTCGCCATTGACTTCAGAAACGCGGCCGATCCCCTCCATGCCGGCTGGCGCTGGAAGCGGCGGTTGGATCCCGTATTGACCGGCGATCTGAAACACATCCGAAGGATTGATCGGCGCACGCAGAATTTTGACGCGCGTCTCTCCCGGTGCAAGCGGCTGCGGTTCACGTTCAGCAATTTCAATGACTTCAGCCGCATCGCCGTGCGTTTTGTATATGGCCTGTTTCACTCTTTCCGTCTCCATCTTCAAGATCCTGACTTCGCATACTTTTCACTAATGAACGAAATTCATTAAACTAGATGGGGTGCTCTCTTGATATGTCAACGCTAATGAATAAAATTCAGTAATGGAAAAATCACCACCGATTGCCGCGCCGAGGCGCACCAGAGACCCGGAGACCAAGCGCGCGGCGCTTCTGGATGCCGCGCTTCACCTCTTCACCGAGGATGGCTATGAAAATGTGTCGATCGCCGACATTGCGAAGCGAGCGGGTATTGCCGTTGGTACGGTGTACAGGTTCTACGAAAACAAACTCACGCTTTTGCGCGCCATGCTTGAATCGCTCGAAGACGAGTTCGTGGTTCAGATGCAGTCCGACTGGTCGCAGGGCGGTGATTATTCAGCGCGCCTCGACCGCGTCTGCCTGGGTCTCTTTACCCTGTCGGAAAAGCGCAAGCCGCTTCTGCGCCTGATGTCCATGACCACGGATATCGTCTACGCCGACGGCTCCTTGCCGGGCGACCGCATTCAGGCGCAGATCAGGCTCATGTATGGCGACGGCCTGCGGGACGGGGCTTTCCTCAAAGGTGACATCCCGCTCATGGCCTCCATGGCGCACGGTCTGGTCGAAGGAGCGATGATGGGCTGGATGCGGAACCCCGGGCTTTCGGCTGCGAACGCCGCGGGCCAGCTTGCATCGGTCATGAAGAGCGGCTTTGTCAAAAATCAGCGGTCCTGACGCCCGTTTTCAGGAAACCCACGGATCCATTCCAGCCGAAAATCCGAGGAACACCTCCAGCGCCTTGCGCTCCGATCCTGTACGATCAAACCCTGTCGAACCGCCGCGCAATCGTGATCCCAGATGACGTTGCACCCCTGTGGATAACCGATCACGTTTTTCAGATATTTTTTGCAGAAACACTCAGAAACACACCCATAAAGTGCGTGTGGAAGTGTGTCGTTGCACGCGGAATTTTGCGGTAAATCGAGTATTTTTGACAGTAATATTACAACTTTATGCAGGTAATTTACGACCTATTTACAACCTTAGTCATTCGTGACAGTCTCGCGTTAAACGGGTGCTGGGTCTTGCAGGTTCGCCATGCTTTCGGGGTGTTCGGAAGCTGTCGGCGGTGATTTGCCTAGTCGAGAGCAAGCGCATTTGGGGGCGACGTGAGGTATGCAAATTTCAAGTGAGAGACCGGTTGAGCCAGCGCTGCCGCTGAATGAGGTAAGTGATGTTTGTCTTCTCTTGGATTTGGAGGACGCAAGTCCGAGTTTGGAAGCGAACCTCCTCGGGTTTTCAATCGGTCGGTTAACAAGCGTGTCACTAGAGAAGTTGATAAACGTGCACGATGCAGCGATCAAATTTCCTGTTTCTAGGGTCAAAGAACCTGCTCTCGCAACACCAATTACTTTTGTCGAAATGAATTGTTGGTTTGGGTAAGTTCGGATCGCGGGCTCTTGCCGCATACGAATCGAACCCTAACCCCAGAGAAGAGAAGACCGTAGATGCCTTATTTCATGACAACAAACTACGAAGGAGTACCAAGCATTGAGAGAGATGAATATTGGAACGATCAATGGGGTAGTATTGTAGAAACTCTACTTGAGCCAATTGATAAGGGTTTAAATGTTGATGCGAAATACTTCCCGTTGGGTGGGTACTTAAGAGAAGAAATGCCAATCATTCCCGATCTTTTCTCTATTCAATATTGGTTTTGTACAAGTGTCATCCGGGAAGCGATAGAGCGTCTGGAGCCTAGTCGACACAAATTTCACCCATTTACATTGCGTGACGTAGAAAACAAAAAAACTGTAAAGGAGTTATTCATCATAAATATTTTAGATCCGATTGACTTACTGGATGTCAGTAATTCGCAGAATCTTGATGTTTATACAGATTTAGCCGGCAAGCGCGGAGTTGCACTTAATCCTGCTTATCTATCCATGGAAAAACGTGAAATTTCGCTGCGCGATGATGGAACACAAAAGCGTCATCTTTGGTTGGGCCCCGGCGCATACGGGCCAGGTAAGGCGTTTGTATCTGATGAATTGCATGAAGTAATATTGCAATACGATATAGAGCCTTCACCCCTCAAATTTTATCAAACAAAGTAATTACTTGTTAAATATTGGAAAATCAAATGTCTACAAGTACAGCCCAGAAAATACGCGACAAAGCGCGTAGTGTTGTCAAGTCGTTGTTTGGCGAAAATCCATTGCCAAATAACGCTGTATGGGAGGCGCATCATCTAATCTCAGTAAAAGTTTATGAAGAGCTAGAAGATAAGCTGAAGGCTTTAGGCATTGGACTCAACGATTTTGATAACTTAATTCCGCTTCCAACTAATGCGGATGTTGCGAGCAACCTTAATCTCGCGAAGCATACAAGGCACGTCGACAAGTACGATGAAATCGTGAAGGGCAGGCTAAATATAATACTTGATTCAGGCGCTGACAAGAAAACCAAGATAGATGCCATAACTGCTCTCAAAAACAACCTTCGCGAAGGTCTCGCGCCCGGTATCAAGTTCGACACTAAGATTGATGGTGACAAAGTCAAAGTAGAAGGAAGCTACGACGCTAACACTACAAAGAAACCAGAAATCCATCTTACACAAACAGACAAGATTGCAATAAACGAGGCCTCGAAAGCGGGAGTTGCGCCCGACAGCTACGTTAAAAAAGGACTTGAGGATTTTGGTAAGGCGGAACTCGGCAAAATCAATCAGGCGTCGCTTCAAAAAATGAACGCAATCAAGGCGCTCGATGGGCTTCAGAAACACGTAGGCGGCCTGGATCCTGGGTCAAAAGGCCAAGTTGCGGGTTTCACCGATAAACTTGCGAATAAATTGCATGACATAAGCAAAGCACTAGACAATTCCGGCGTTAAATCAGCTTTCGATGATCTTACCCCAGGTTCGTCGGCGGTCTTACGACAAGGCGACGCTTTTGATGATGTTCTAAAGGGTTTGGGTAAGTATCTCGGGCCATTGGGCGACATCATTTCAGTCCTTATGCACGCTGAGGCGGCGCGCCAAGCATTTCTTGAAAATGACAATGAAGCGGCTGCTTCTCATATCGGCGCGGCGATCGGCGACATTGGCGGTGGTTTGTTAGCGGGCTTGGCTGCAGCAGCTATTCTAGTAGCATTGGGTACGCCGCCAGGCGCCGCGCTTACCTTGGCGGCATTGGCCGCGGGCGCGTTTGGTTCATACTATGGCGAAAAGTTTTTGGGTGAGGCGGGCGCCGCGTTTTATCGTGCGTTGACCGGTGCGGATGATGCTGACGATCCTTATGGCGACTTGTTCGGGGACGGAGGCCCCCTCGAAGGCCAGGAGGGGCAATTTCCTTCACCGGAAGTTCTCTCGTCGCTTCTGGGTTACTTTCAAGCTTTCTTCCCGACACTCGCTGCAGCTGTTGATCTCATCAACCTCTTCGAAGCTGTTGCGGGGCTGATTGATCCGCTGGTGATCGATCTCGATGGGGATGGGGTCACGACCACGGCCGTTGAAAACTCCACCGCCTATTTCGATCTCGATAACAATGGTGTTGCCGAGCGGGCAGGCTGGATCGAGCCGGAAGATGGGTTCGTGGTGCATGACTGGAGCGGTGATGGCATCATCAACAACCGCTCCGAACAGTTTGCCACCTTCGATGAACTCAGCCGCCACGACACCAATGGCGATGGCGTGATTTCGGCCGAAGACACTGCCGAGACCAAGCTGATGGACCTGGATGGCGACGGTCTGCTGGAAAACGTCACCCTTGGCTATGACAGCCTCAAGGTCTGGGTCGATGCGAATTCGGACGGCAAGACCGACGAAGGCGAGTTGAAGACACTGGCCGAGCTCGGCATTACGTCGATCGATCTCGACAAGACCACCATTGACGTTGTCGACAATGGCAACGAGCTGAACGCGAAATCGATTGTCTCCTTCGGCGATGGTACAACGGCCGACATTTACGGTATTTCCTTCAACCGCGACACGACCGATGCGGACTTCTCCGCGCGCATCGCGGCTCTGGATCTGTCTCCGGAAAATCTTGCCCCACGCATCGACGCGTTCCTGTTGCCGCAGCTGGCAGGGGCCGGCAACGTTCCCTCACTTTTGATCGCAGCGCTTGAAAGCGATGATGTTCTGAATGTCCTGAGGGGCGCGGCGGATTTCAAGGTCAGCGAGACCGAGGAATACATGCTGCGCGTGCAACAGTTGCTGGTTGACTGGGCCGGTGTCGGTGATGTCGATCCGGGTCCGTCGGACCATGGGAACCAGCGCCACATCGCGGCCATGGAAGAGTTTGCCGGACAGGAATTTCCTTTCTCCACGGGCGGTGTGCGCGGAAAGGCACTGGATGCCGGCTGGGATGCGTTCGTTTCCGGCATCGGCCTGCGCATTGCGCTTCAGGTCGACACGGATTTCAATCCGGGTGGGCTAATCTCCTATGACCCACAAACCGATGGCTTTGCGGGTGATTTCGTAGGCTTTGTCGAGCATATCAGCGACGTCATGTTCGAAGATGCTTTAACCTCCAGCTTCGACAACCAGGGCCTGCTGCGGATGGTTGACGTGCTGTGGCAAAGCGTCGGCGACGGACTGACCAGTGCGCAACAAGGTGTGTTCGATGCCTTCTTTACCGAGGCTTTCACACTGCATCCGCAGGCTGTTCCGACGTCGTTCTATGCCAATTCCAAATATTACGACCCGGAGCACAATCTCAGCCTGGATCCGGATTACGTACCGCTGAAAGCAGTGGCAGGTGTCAGCCTGGTGCCGGGCGGTGACCGCGTTATTCACTTGGCCGACGTCGATACCGATTTTCACGATTATGAAGGCGGTGACGATGAGGGCAAGACCTACGATCTGACCCTGAACGAGGCCGGCGCCCTGATGGGGACTGTCACCGAATTCAATGACAATGCCTCGGACAACGGTCTGAACTACTACGGTGCAGGTGACGACTATTATGCCGGCGACGACGGCAGCGATCTTTATTACTTTGGCAGCAGTGTCGGCTACGACACGATTTTTGAAGATGATCTCTATCACAAAAATATAGACGATGTTGACTTGCTGCTGGTCGCCAGCACCAAGGAAAACACGATCCTGACCCGGCAAGGCGAAGACCTATTCATCAGTTGGGGGGGATCCGGCAGCATCGTCAGGGTCCAGGAACAGTTTCAGAATGATCATGCTTTCGAGGGCATTGTCTTTGGCGCAAGTGCGGGTATGGACGCACCGGAGGTGATCGAATTCGACGCTGCGTGGATTGAGGCAAATTCCTGGTATCGCGGTGGAGACGGCCGGGACGCTCTGATCGGTTCGAATGACGACGAAAACTTCCATGGCGCAAGGGGTGACGACTATATCGACGTTAAGCACGGCATCGATAAGATCGCCTACAAATCCGGTGACGGCAATGATGTTCTGGTTGGCGGCGGGTCCTCAACCACTTTGCAGCTTGAAGATCTCGATCCCGGGGATCTCTTCCTCTTCATTCGTCTTGAGACGCTCTACATCGAAGACCGCAAGACCGGTCATGTCATTACCGTTGAAGATCAGCTGACCGGCCGCGGTCTCACAGAAATTTCCTTTGAGAACGGCGAAAGCTGGAGCCGGGCCGAAATCGAGGCCCGCGCGATCGTTGTCGGAACCGAATTTGCCGATGAACTTCAGGGCTCGGACCGTGCCGACACTTACTGGGGGCAGGAAGGCAGCGACGTTCTGCGGGGCGGGAAAAACAGCGATACCTTTCTTTGGGCCACGGGCGACGGCAATGATTTCATCAGTGAGTATGCGCTCGACTATGGCACCGATGTTCTGAAGCTGACCGACGTCACGTTCCAGGATGTCTACCTGACTCGCGGAAACGCCAACGACAATACGGAAAGCACCCTCTTTATCACCATCAAGGCGACAGGTGAAGTGATTACGCTTTCTTCCCAGTTCTACAGTCAATCCGGTGTTGAGCTGATTGAATTCGCCGACGGGCAGACGATCGACCAGGCCGAAATGCTGGCCAATCTCACGTTGGTCGGAACAGATCAAAGTGAAATTCTTTACGGCAGCTATGCATCGGAACGCATCATTGGAGGTCTCGGGGATGACTTCCTGCGTGGCAGTTCTGAGGGCGACATCTACGAGTACATGTCCGGCGATGGCAATGACACCATCTACGAGACGACAACAGGCTCGGACGCCGACGTTCTGGAACTTACGGATCTGACGCTCGCCGATGTCTATTTGAGCACCGGGAATTACGCTGACGGAACGCAAGACGATCTGCATGTGACTGTAAAGGCAACCGGCGAGACTATTACAGTTGACCAGCAGTTCCACCCCATTGACGCGGCAGGTATCGAACAGATCGTGTTTTCCGACGGGACGACGTTCGGCGAGACCGAAATTGTCGCGAACCTGCAGCTTGTCGGCACCGATCAGGACAACACCCTGCGCGGAGGTTACTTCTCTGAGCAGATTGTCGGTGGCCTCGGCGACGATACGCTCTCCGGCGACAGCGGCGGAGATACGTACGTTTATGCGAGCGGCGATGGCAACGACACCATATTCGAAGCATCGAACGGGGCGGGTGAAGATGTCCTGAAGTTCACCGATCTCAACGTCGCGGACGTCGAGTTCACGCTTGGTGAACGGGCCGGCAGCCAGGGATATGACCTCTTTGTCACCGTCAAGGCGACGGGCGAGGATATTACCGTTTCGGATAATGCCATTGATGGTGCCGCAAATGGTCTGGAACGCATTGAATTCGCAGACGGAACGTCGCTTGACGCTAACGGGATTACCCATCTGGCAACCTACGGCGCAGCAGTGCCGGAAGCATATCTTGATGGTAATGAGATGGCTAACAATCTCGTTGGAACGGAGGCCAACGAAACACTCACAGGGAATGGCGGCGACGATATTCTGCAAGGACGAGATGGCAGCGACACATACGTATTCGCCCGCGGAGACGGTTCGGACACCATAGAGGACGGCGGCAATGGCGACACGGATGCGCTCCGGATTAAGGACTACGCTGCCAGCGAGGTGTCCCTCTCGCGCATTGGCACGAGCTACGACCTTGTTCTGACGTTTTCTGGCACAAGCGATCAGATCACGCTGATCAACACTTTGAATGGCAGTTCGGCCGACCAGATTGAGAAAATTGTCTTCGACGACAATACGGTCTGGACGATGACGGATGTCAGGGAAATGGTGCTCGCTCAGGCCGGAACGGCCGGGGACGACGTCATTCTCGGCTTCAACGGTGCGGACACTCTTGCCGGAAACGCCGGGAATGACGATCTTGCCGGTGCGAGCGGGAACGACACCTATCTTTACGCGCGTGGAGACGGCTTCGACAAGATCACCGAAAACACCTTCCACGGCACTTCCGATATGCTCAGGTTTACCGACATCAACCCGGCAGACGTCAGCGTTTACCGGGATGGCGACACCATCACACTGGTGATTGCCGAAAGCAGTCCTGGTGCAGGCGACAACGGGGCCGTCGAGCTGGTTGATTCCGCGGCGGATTTTTTCGAGCGCGGTATCGAAAGCATTGTTTTTGCCGATGGGACAGTGTGGTCGCGGAACGACTGGGTCAGCGTTGCGGTCGAAAACGCGGCCCCAACGGTCGAAGGCAACACAGTAACCGCTCTCGTACCCGGCGCGCCCATCACGATCGCGCATTCGGAACTGCTTGGAAATGACAGCGATCCGGATTCGGACGCGCTCTCTATCATCGGGTTCCGGAATGTCGTCGGCGGTCAGGTTTCGCTCGGGGCGGGCGGTACATTCATCGTCACTCTGGACGACGATAATGTTCCGGTCACCTTCGACTATCTGGTCACGGATGGTGTCTACACCCGAACAGCAAGCGTTACCGCCGGCTATGTCCAGCCGGATGTGATCGATGAGCTTGATCCGGCGACGATCAACGGCACGTCGGGGGACGATCTCTATCGTCTGGCGGGCGGAACGCACACGATCAATCTGGGCACCGGTGCGGATACGCTGATCGTGTCGGCGGATACCGGTGACTATACGCTTTACGACACGGGCAGCGGCGCGGCCGATGAGAATGACCGGATCATTTTCGCCGAAGGTATCGCGCTGTCCGATGTGCGCGCGCTCAGGAACGGCGATCATGTTGTGCTCTCCTTCGAAGGGCTGAGCGGCAGCGTCACCATAAGAGACTTCTCGAACGATTCCTCCAGCTGGCACCAGCGTCAGATCGACTGGTTCGAGTTCTCGGACGGAACCGTTCTGAGCCACGAGGATTTCTTCGCCGAGACCTACTTCAAGGGCACGGTTGGCAACGATGTCATTCGGGGCACTTATGGTGTCGATACGTTCACACTCGGCCTCGGATCCGACACGCTTTACCTCAACCGTGGCTCCGACCGTATCGTCATGTCGGATGCGATCAGCGACATCCGTCTGCATGACTGGGGACGGTCGTCCTCGGACGTCGACGATACGCTGGTCTT
This sequence comes from uncultured Roseibium sp., assembly GCF_947494555.1. Classification (GTDB taxonomy): domain Bacteria; phylum Pseudomonadota; class Alphaproteobacteria; order Rhizobiales; family Stappiaceae; genus Roseibium. The sequence continues at coordinate 265,253 of NZ_CANLVF010000001.1, forward strand.
TGCCGATGGCATCACCATCGACGAGATCATCGGAACGCGCGATGGCGATCATATCCGGCTGAGCTTCACCGACCGTGCCGGGTCAATCACCATTGAACAGGCATCACGCGATGTCTCCTGGTATCTGGAACGCCAGATAGACTGGTTCGAATTCTCCGACGGCACACGCCTCAGCTATCAGGACTTTTATGCCCAGACCTATTTCAAGGGCACGGACGGTAACGATGTTATTAGGGGCACCTATGGCGCGGATACGTTCACGCTCGGCCTCGGGTCCGACACGATCTATCTGCACCGCGGCTCCGACCGTATTGTGATGTCGGACGCGATCGGCGATATCCGCCTGCACGACTGGGGCCGTTCGTCTTCGGATGTCAACGACACGCTGGTCTTTGCCGACGGCATCACCATTGACGAGATCATCGGTACCCGGGACGGCGACCACATCCGGCTGAGTTTCACCGACAGGGCCGGATCGATCACCATCGAACAGGCGTCGCGTGACGTTTCCTGGTATCTTGAGCGGCAGATCGACTGGTTCGAGTTCTCCGACGGCACACGTCTCAATTTCCAGGACTTTTATGCCCAGACCTACTTCAAGGGCACGGATGGCGACGATGTCATAAGAGGCACTTACGGCGCGGACACGTTTACGCTGGGTCTTGGCTCCGATACCATCTACACCCATCGCGGATCCGACCGGATCATCATGTCGGATGCCATTGGCGACATTCGCATTCAGGAATGGGGCCGCAGTTCATCGGACCTCAACGACACGCTGGTGTTTGCAAGCGGGATCACGATCGACCAGATCAACGTCACCTATTCTGAGGATGATCTGGTGCTGACCTTCGATGGCAGAAGCGGCAGCATCGCCATTCTGGAGGCCCTGCGCGAAGTATCCTGGTACCAGGAGTACCAGATCGAGTGGTTCGAGTTCTCAGACGGAACGCGGCTCAGCCATACCGATTTCCTCAACCAGACCTATTTCTCCGGCACGGACCAGAATGACGACATCTTCGGCACCTATGGCAACGACGTCCTGAATGGCGGCGACGGAGACGACATCCTGAACGGGGGACGCGGCGACGACGATCATTACGGCGGCGCTGGCAACGACCTGATCATCGCCAATCAGGGTGCGGATACGTTCGATGGCGGCGCGGATGTCGATACGCTCGACTTCACCTTCGCGACCGGAGACGAAGTCTTCGACCTGACAGCTGGTACGGTGGCCTTCGAAAGCGGGGGATCGGAAACCATCCTCAACTTCGAAAATCTGATCGCGGGCAGCGGCGACAACCGCATCATCGGTTCCTCGGTGGACAATCAGTTCACCGGTGGCGGCGGCAGCGACACATTCGTGTTCTCCGTCAATGCGGGCGGTCACGATACGATCATGGACTTCAGCGCAGGTGCAGGATCTGCTGATCTACTTGAATTCGGCACCAGCCAGTTCGCAGACTTAGCGTCCGTGATCGCTGCAGCGACTGATGATGGCACGGACACGACGATCACGATTGATGCGGCCACCAGCATCATTCTGAAAAGCGTCCTTGTCTCCGATCTGCACCAAGACGATTTCCAGTTCGTCTAGTCCGCAGGCTTTGCGGTTGGCGCTTTAGAGGCGACTGAAGCGCCCCGCACGAGCGTGCGGGGCAGCTAAACGCTGAAGACCAAGACTTGTGCTGGAGGCTCAGTGTGCGACTGTGTTCACTTGGTGTCTGGTTTGGAGTGCATTTTCAGGCAAGCTGGTATGGAAGGTGCGCGCGTGGCTATGCGTGGACAGGGTGATTGGCATGACCAAGAAAACCAAGGTTTGGACAAGCGAGGCTTGGGCAAACTCTTTGTACATCAAATGGATTTCCTTTGAGAGTTCGCCACATGAAGTCGCCATGGCGCAAAGGTGCCGGCGCGGTGAATTCATAGATCCAAGCTGGTTTCCATACAGAGTTTTTCAGGACCACAAAAACGCAACACTGAACCACGTCTCTCTGATCCAATCCGGCCTAGTGCTGGTTTCGGAACGCTTTGGCGAATTGTTGAGAAGCTTTGAATTTGGCAATAATCAACTCGTTGAAACCGAGCTTTATGATCCCACCAGATCAATAAAGCGGGAGGGTCGCTTCTTCATTCTAAACGTTACCGAAAAGAAGGCAGGTTGTTTAGTTTACGAGGAATCTGCCGGTCCGTTTTCGGGAAAAGCCAATACTGGATATCTGACATCAGGCGTTGGTTATGATGGTATCGCGGTGCGTGAGATGAACTCTATTGGAGGTGTCGATCTTTGGATGGACCCTATCTTGAAAATGACACCTTTCTTCTCCGGGCCACTCGGTGATGCGATCAAAAAGGGCAAATTTGGTCGAACGGGTCTGAAGCCCTGCGTGGTTCTTTCCTGAGCGTGTGAGGCCTGAAACCTTGTTCTGCGTTCGCAGATTTTTGAAGACGTGAGGACCTTTTGGCCTATCTGGTTGATCAGACATCAAACGCTCGCTACTGCCCGGTGTTCGACTGGGTGGGCGAGCCCTACTATTTCAGAGACATGCCGCATGAAACGCCGCCCGGGACACAGCTTGCTGTGGAAGGATTTCCGCGAACCTTGAAAATCAAGTCGGCGCATAAAGCTATTCCGGATTTCTTTCTGCTGCCAGGCAAGTACGCGGTCAGTAGCAGCGCGAGAGATATTCTTGAGGATCTCGAACCCGGCAAACATCAATTCATTCCGGTTGTCCTTTGCAGAAAAAACGGTGAGCTGTTCGAGGGAGACCACTTCGTGTTGCATGTCTGCTCAGCGGTTGATGCGATCGTTCCGGAACAATCTGAAGTTTACGCAATAACAACCGCTTCCGGTCGACAGTCCTTGCGGTTGGCGAAAGTAAGGCCGAGTCTGGCTGTTCAAAAAAACAAATTGAAAGATCGGCACTTTTGGACAGGCAATAAGAGTTTCAATATCAATTTCTTCTGCTCGGACGAATTCTTCAAGAGAGCGAAGTCGGCAAAGCTCAAGGGGTTCGACTTCACGCCGATACGTGAAGTTTGACAGCGGGGTTTAAGGCTTGTCAGCAAGATACTCAAGTTTTTCAACGAATGAGATCAGCGCTAGCTGAGGAAAGTAGAATGAAATTGTGCCTTATTTTATGACGACGAGTTACAAGAACATTCCCGACGTAGACGAAGATAAATATTGGGATGATAAATGGGGAAGTATCGTTCGAAATTTTATTAAGCCAATTAATCAAGGTGTAAACATAAAACCGGAATTATTTCCTTCTAGCGGTTTTTTGGAGCGAAAAACATCAGTAATTCCAAATTTATTTAGCATTCAGTTTTGGTACTGTACCGACGTCATCAAACAGGCTATCGAACGATTAGAACCAGGTCGACACTACTTTCATCCTTACGTCTTACGAGATGCTCCGGAAGGCAAGGAAACTGCTCAACTCTTCATCATCAACATCGTTGAACCAATTGATGCAGTTGATGTTGAGCGATCCGAGAATTTGCGATTTCACGCAGATTCGACCGGACGGGGAGTTATGTCGGTGAGCCCAGCTTATTTGTCCAAGGACAAACGCGAAGTCGCGCTGCACGAAAATTTGCTCAAGGGTCGCCACTTGTGGATTGGTCCCGGAGCTTATGGACCGGGAAGAGCATTCGTCTCCGACGAATTGCATGACATTATCAAAGAGAACGACGTTTCCCCATCGCCTTTGCGGTTCTACAGGACCAAGCGCACTCTTCATTAGTTAGACAGCTAAGTATTTTATTGGCGGAAAGCCTTGTCTGCAGCACCGGCGTAGATCAAGCTGCCAAGGCCGTCTTGCGACAAGAGTGCAGAAACCTCATCAGGCGATCATCCGCAGCGAATACTCACGCTGTCAGTTTCTGCCTTGTTTTCGGTCCGACAATGCCGTCGGCGATCAACTGGCTGCGGCGCTGGTAGTCGAAAACGCCGGCATTTGTCTTCGGCCCGAATATCCCGTCAGGCGTCAGATCTTCTATTCCAGGTGGGGCCTTGTGGTTGAGAACGTTCTGAAGTGCGGTCACCTCATCGCCGCTGCTTCCGACCTTCAGGAACTGCTCTCCTTTCTTCAGTCTGGCAATCTCCTCCTTCAGCCACTCGATCAGATAGTCCTCACCCAATGGAAACAGAATGGGGCGGAAGAGGGCTTCGACTTTCTTGAAATTGCGGGCCATGTGCAGGCCCTTGATGATCTCATCGGGGTCATATCCCTGATGGAAAAACTGAAGGTGCTTCTCGCAGTCGAGCCAGCCCTCGATGATTGCGAGCCGTTCCAGAACAGTGAGCGGTGACGGCCCCTTGTAATAAACCCCGCCATAAGCGTAGAGCGCGTCCATCTTGCCCTTGTTGCGGGAGATGTAGTTGTGCCGCAGGGCAGCGGAAACGACCTGAACCGACTGATTGTCCGTCAACGTGCCCATGAGTTTTGTCCGGTTGCCGACTTTCATCCTGGGAGGCAGATTGGCGACGTAGTATCCATGCGTCTTGGCCTGCTCCGTCTCGAACTTGTAATACTCCGAAGGTTCCACCTGACCGAAACCCCATGCGGTTCCCGCACCTTCCTGCTCTTCGTTGTTGAAGAGCGACTCCTCCCAGCAGATGGCGAGCATGAGTTCCCAGCTGAACACATAGCCAATGCCATGATTGGCCGCGATCAGGGCTTTCATTTCATCATAGGATTTTCCGGGAAGTTTCGGCATGGCGGCAGCTCCAAAACGAATATTTAAAACAAATGCAAAGAATTAAACCAAGTGCGCGCAGACTAGCATATGAATGCAGGAAGGTGAACGCGCCAAGTTCCTTGGAGCGCACGTCCGCTGAATTGTTTCTGGAAAATTTGCTTTGAGAGTTACGCAAGGTAATTGACGGAGAAGCGTTCAGCCTTGCCGATGGATCCTTGTGAGGCTTGCGAAGAGACAGAAGGCATTTGAGTGTTTCCAACAGGTTGCCGGGTGCGCCGGATGGATGCCTGGGCTGCGCTTATCAAAAAACTGCAGCAGGACATCGTCTCGCTGCAGTTCTCAATTCTTTACGTGGCTGCTTGGTCTGCTGCCCCTCATCTCATATGTGAAGGTAGAGATCGTCACCCTCGACCGAGACGTCGAAGCGGCGGGCCTTGACGGTCGGGTCGACCAGAAATTCGCCGGAGCGGATGTCGAATTCCCATCCGTGCCAGGCGCAGCGTACCAGCTCGCCCGCCCGGTCATATACGAACTCGCGATCCGAGGTTTGCCTTGTCGTGCCGCAAACCGGTCCTTCGCACAGGGCGGCGCCCTTGTGCGGGCAGATGTTCAACAGGGCATGGTAGCCGTCGTTCAGATTGAAAATGCCGATCGAGAGGTTTGAAACGCTGACGATTTTCGGTGCGTTCCGCATGACGTCTGCGGTTTTGCAGGCATAGTGTTTTGTTGTCATCGGTGTTTCCTATTCAGCGGCTTCGCGAACGCGCTGCGGCAGGCGAGAATAGACATCGAGGGCGTTCAGTCCGAGAACCTTCTCGCGCCATGCCGGTGGGATGTGCAGTTTCGTGACGTCGTCATAGTCCCAGTGCGGATAGTCCGACGCGAACATCAGGGTGTTTTCGCCATCCATCGCCTCAAGGGTTGCCCACAAGTGCTGAATGTTCTGAGGCTGCTCGAGCGGCTGCGTGGACATGCGGATATTGGTTTTGAAATATTCAGACGGCAGACGCTTCAACCAGGGCGTTTCCTTGCGCAGCGCCTTGTAGTTTGCGTCGAGCCGCCACAGCACCGAAGGTACCCAGGCCACACCGCATTCGATAATGACCACCTTGAGTGCCGGCCATTTTTCGAAAACACCCTGCGCAATCAGGCTGGCAACATGCGTCATTGCGGTTTGCGGCAGAATGGCATGCGTTTCCCAGAAAAAGGTCGTCGGTCCGGCGCCGATCGGTGTCGCGTTAATGCCGCCCTGGCCGCCGAGATGCATGGCGAACGGCAACCCCATTTCTGCACAGGCTTCGTAAATGGGATGGTAGAACGGATCGCCGTAAGGGCGCGCAGCGCCGTGACTGACAAGCACCTGGACAACCCGCGGATGGCCACCCACGCGGCGGATCTCGGCCGCTGCCAGCTGCGGATCCTGAGGCGCCACGACAATCGAACCCCAGAAGCGGTCATCCTTCGGCAGCCAGTAGTCGATCAGGTAGTCGTTATAGGCACGGCAAAGAGCGTCGGCGTAATAGGGGTTGGCGAGTGTTGAGGCTTCGATGGGCTCGTCACCGGTGAGGATTGCGACATCGATATTGTATTTATCGAGGTGCTTCTCCTTCATGATGGCGTAATTGTCGTCCTCTTCCACCGGATTGACATCGTGGCGTGCAAAGCCTTCCGGGTGGAACCATGGACGGTGCCCATGCGGGAAAGCGCCGCGTGGACCTGTTTTCTCACCGCGCACAAACATGTCCTTGAAGACCCCATCCATATAGGGTTCGAGAACGGTCGCGCTGCACCAATAGTTGTGGCAATCACAATCGACGATAAACACATTCTTCTCCGCTGCTAACAGGATCAAAAAGACCCTCTGGCGTTGCTGCCCGGCTTTGGCTAAACGGATATCATCGACAATTATGTTCATACACGCTCTCGAAGTGTCGTTATCAATCGGGAATTTCGATTAAATGAACCAGTTGCTGCTGATCACGTTCCTCGACGTTCTCGAGACCCGAAATTTCAACAAGACCGCGGATCGGCTCAATATCACTCAGTCGACCGTCAGCGCCCGGATACGGCAACTTGAAAACCAATTGGGCGCGCGCCTGTTCGAACGCGGGCGCGGCGGCGCCGAACCGACCGTCGCGGGCCGAAGGTTCGAAGAACACAGTCGGGCCTTTCTCGCCTTGTGGGGGCACGCGAGACGTGATGTCAGGGAAGGCGCGGGCGCGGACGGCAGGCGATTGCGGATCGCGTGTCAGCATCAGCTGGCCCGATTTTTCCTGCTGGACTGGATCGAGGCGCTCCAGACAAACGACCCGGAGCTCAAGTTGCACGTTGAAATAGATTTTTCCGGGCAGATTCAAAGGGATGTTCTCACCGGCCAGGCGGATATCGGGATCTTGTTCACGCCGCAGATCGTCCCTGACCTGATCATTTCGGAATTGAACACGATCGACTACACCATGGTTTCCACGAAAGCCGAAAGACTGGAGGACGTTTCGGCCAATGACTACGTGCGTGTCGCCTACACGGCATTCTTTGAACGCACGCATGACGAACTGCTGCCGGACCTGACGCACCCGATGCTTTCCATCGGCAGCGAAGATCTCGCGCTGCATCTGCTTCGCCGCAAGGGAGGTACCCTCTATCTTCCCAGTTTCCTGACCGCCCCGGACAAGAGCGGGGTCGCGGACCTGCAACCGGTCAACGGGGCGCCGACGATACCGCAGCAGGTCTATTCTGCTGTACACACGCGCCGGCGGCATATGCCGGTTGTGAATTCGGCCTTGAAGTCGCTGGAGACGTTTGCGACCGACAAACAATCGAAAATTTTGATCAATAACTGAATTCTGCAATCTCCAACCAGCACTTGCGGTGGGTTAGTTTCCCGGGCGCCAGTGTCAGGAGGGGAATATTCGCGACATGCTGATGAGCAACAAGAATGTGTTTTCGCTGGAAGCCGCGAACAATCAGCCTTGCTACAATGGCGGCCCGGCGACACTTGTCTGTAAGGCCGTCATCGAGGAAACGGCGGACAGCAAGACCTTCATCTTCGAGGATGCGCACAGCCGGAGCTTTGACTTCAAACCGGGTCAGTATCTGACCTTCCGGTTCGAAATTGACGGCGAAGTCTGGCCCCGCGCCTATTCGATCTGCTCCACACCGACACGGCCGCACAACGTACAGGTGACGGTCAAACGTGTTCCGGACGGCAAGGTTTCCAACTGGCTGAATGATACGCTCGCACCCGGAATGTCGGTCGAGGTGGACAATCTCTCCGGCGCTTTCAACTACATTGATATCGCCGCCAAGAAACCGCTTTTCCTTTCCGGCGGATCAGGTATCACGCCGGTGATGTCGATGCTCCAGTACATCACGGACGTGGTTGACGACACCGACGCCGCTTTCATTCATTTCGCACGCAGTCCGGAAAACATAATCTTCAAAGATCAATTGAAGTTTCTGTCGAGGCGCTACGAGAATATCGACGTGCATTTCGTCGTCGACGCGTGCGATGAGGAAGACCGGTTCGACGGCACCGTTGGAATAATCAGTTCCGGGCTCATTCGGGAGCTTGTACCGGATCTCGAAGAGCGGAGCATTTTCATGTGCGGTCCCGAGGGGTTCATGCGGACCGCCCGGACCATTGCTCGCGAGATGAATGTCATTGCCATCCACGAGGAAAGCTTCGGTGAAAAGATCGTTCTCACCGATAGAAGCGAACTGGGAGGCGAAATCTTCTTTTCGCTTAGCGGCAAATCATCCGTGTGTACGTCGACGGAGACGGTTTTGGATGCCGCATTGAACGCCGGTCTCTGGATTGACTCCTCTTGCCAACAGGGCGTCTGCGGTAACTGCAAAGTGCTGCTGACCCAGGGCGAAGTGGACATGACCGATCTTGGCGGGCTGCAGGACTACGAGCGGGATCAGGGCTACATCCTGGCCTGCTGCAGCCGTCCAAAGGGCGCGATTTCCGTCGACGCGTGAGCCTTTCCACTGCCCCTTCGGGGAGGGTGAAAAATCGAGCGTCGTTTGGTCACCGCCCGAATTCTGGCAGAACTTCATCCGAAATGCGCTGCATGGTCGTTTCGATCTCGGCGTTGTTGAATCTCAGATTGAGCGCGACGTGATTGATGCCTATCGACTTGAGTTCGCTCAGATATTGCTTCAGATACGAGACACCGGACTGAAAGCCCAGGTGAATAGGACGCGGTGCCGCGTCCGGCATCGCTAGACGCGCAGGGTGCCGCGGTCGCCGGAAGGATCCGAATTCCTGCCCGCCGCGCGTGAGATTACAGCGCCGGAAGATGCGGTACGCACTGCACTGGAAAGGGGCAGCCGGCGCTGGTCGAATACCAACGGTTCGTCGCTCCTGGCAGTTCGATCCGATTGAGGGCAGCTTTGCTCCAACTTTCGGAAACACAGCTCTGGAAGATGCAAATCTCAAGGGCCGGAAACTCACCAAAGGCACGCGGGTTCTGCGTTCATTTTTCAGCTCGTGGCGAATTGCCGGGGACACTCTGTCCAATGGATCTGGTGGTAAACGAAACCGGCCTTTCGCTGAAAACCATACGCTACCGAATCTAAAGTCTACAAGGGAACTTTCCGTTGATGCCGTGGCTTTGCTTCGGCCGTTCAAGAGTCTTGATTAGTTGTTATTTTACCGGCGTTTAAGCATAGACTAACTCTTCAACTTTAAAATGTGATATAGTTTTTGTACGCTATTGTTGCATTTCGACCGCTTTAGGCGTTGCTAGCCAAGTATACAACCTGAGTTCTTTATTCATAATCGGGAGAGAAGTGTTATGGTCTCCACATCTGCCAATTCCGGCGATAATCTTTCCGACATTCTCGTGCAGGCCGATTCCGCAACGGATTATGATGACCTGAAAATGCTGCAAGCGCAGCTGCAGTCTCTGTTGGCGGAGGGTTTTGTGGCGGCGGACAAAGCGCCCCGTGCCTTTGCGCCGGCACTTGAGATGACGCCGAAGTTTCGCGCCAGGTATTTTCCGGACGAGGCGGAAGGACTGGAACTCGCGGGTTTTGAAGGTGGATTTGGCGGTTTTATCGGGGGCGTTGCCATCGATGTGGCAAACGCACTTGCCAGCGCTGAGCGCCGCGTCGCCTATCGGCTCAAGACATTCTTTGGTTTCGATGGCATCCGCCTTGTAGAGGAGGGGGACAGCTGGACGCAATATCCAGTACGGCTGGAAGATATCGTCGATCAGCTTGGAGAAAACAGCGACATCGCAATCTACTCGGTCGGTGCGGCAGGCGATCTTGTTTCCAATATGGCGGCTCAGAAGCAGTACCTCAAAGCTCTGCGCAAAACGGGCGCGTCAGGCATGATCCTGTCGGGTGGCGGGAATGATTTTTTCGGCGAGTTCGAGAAGGTGCTGCTCGAATTTTCACCGGGCAAGAAACCCGCTGACCTCATAGACGCGTCCGCCTTCGATCCTGTCTTCAATACCGTGATGAGCAGTTTCCAGACAATCCTGTCCGATGTTGCGACACACCATCCGGGTGTCATGGTTTTCGGACACGGCTACGACCTGCCGTTTCCGCAGGAAGATGGCAACTGGATCGGTCCCGCGCTGATCAGCAAAGGAATACCGCTCGCTGTCGGACGCGACGTATTGAAAGTGATCATGGATCGCTTCAACGTCGCCCTGAAGCGATTGGCCAATGTGAACGCCAATTTTACTGTCAGCGACCTGCGCGGCAAAGTCGACAAGGGGCAGAACAGCTGGTTCGACGAGCTGCACCCGAAAAATGCAGGCTATGGCCGTGCAGCAGCGATTATCGAGGAGGCCATTCGAGCCCGGCTGGAGGGTGGAACGGAGGCCGCGATGGTTGCGCCGGCTCTCGAGGGAGCAGGATGGCAGCCCTCTGCTGAGCCGGTCAGTCAGGATGGCGCTTCCGCCACCCCAACCGCGATCGCAAGTTCGGGTGACGTTTCCAACGGTCATATGATTGCGGGCTATGACGGTGAGGGCGGCGACGGTTTTCTCTGGGCTCTGGCGCGAAGCGAGGCGCGCTTTGCAGGCACATTCACCGGCGTCGGCTCCGGCGCCCAGGCAGATGCAGACGAAAGCGGCGAACTCTTTGACGAAGATCCCGACGTTCCGTTTGCGTTTACGAATATGGGATCAAATGTTGAACTCAATTTCGGTTTCCTGAAAAAGCTTTTCGAAGACGGGTCAACTCAAGGAGGGGTACGAGCCGTGCCGCCTACGGCCGGCGGGTTCGACCATAAGGCTTTCATTGATTTTGTCGAAAGCCTGGGCTTGCGGCATTTCACGCCGGCAGAGTTTCTCGTTCTGGGTGGCAACAACGGACCGGGCGGTAAGGGGGAGGGGCTGAATACGCTTCCACCGCGCGCTCTCTGGCCCAATATCGCCAACACTGCCAGGATGCTGGACGAAATTCGCGACCGGCTCGGAACGGCGGTATTTATCAGTTCCGCCTATCGATCACCCGCCTATAACGAAGCGATCGACGGGAAGACATCCTCTCAGCACCTGAAATTCTCCGCCTTCGACTGGGCGGCGGCAAGCGGAAGCGTTGCGCATTGGCGGGACGTTGCGCGGTCGGTTCGAGCCGACAACCCGGCATGGGTTGCCGGTATCGGTTTCTACCCGGGGCTCAAACCGGGCAGCAGCAAATTCATTCATGTGGATACCGGCTTCAAGGTTCGCGACTGGACCGGATAGGTCAGGCCAACCGCCGCTTTTCGTCAGGACGCGCGAACAAAATTTTCAAATTGCATTTTCGGGAATTCACTCATGGCTAAGAACACACGGAAACAGAATTCAGAGGTAGATTTTCTTGCGGACTGGAGCGACCTGCGCGCCTTCAGCGACCTGGAAAGCAATGCGAAAGTCGACAATCTCCCGAGTATGCTTGCGCAATGGCGCGAAGATCTGTCGTCCATTGGAGGTGTAGAAGCGACCGTTGGCGTTCTGGAGACAGCCCAGGCAGGTCTTGTCTCCATATTGGCGAAACGGAGCAGGGCGGTCTGTCGAATTACCGTTAGCGGGGATGATCTGTTGGACTTTGCTAATCGTCCAGCATCCCAGTGGCACGGTACCGGCTTCCTGGTCGCGCCTAACCTCCTATTGACCAACCATCACGTGCTGAATGACGTAAAAGTCGCCCAAAATGCAAAGGCGGAATTCAACTACCAGATCACTGAAGAAGATATTCTGGATGGCCCGCCGGACAGCGCGCCGCCTGCGGTGAGCTTCAGTCTCAATCCGGATCGGCTTTTTGTTACAAGCAAAGTCGGCGAACTGGATTTTACCTTTGTCTGGATTGAGGCCGAGGCAGCTCGACAATTCGGAGCCATTCCGATGACGCGTGGATCTTTCACCATCAGCAAGGGAGAGCCGACCTACATCGTGCACCACCCGGAAGGCAAGCCGAAGCGGATTTCGCTGGATGACACCGAGGTGATGTCGATAAACACCGCGATGCTGCTTTATGCTGCGGACACGGCGCGCGGGTCGTCCGGCGCACCTGTCTTTTGTGACCGTGGCCGACTGGTAGCTCTGCACCACGCCTGGCAATCCGTTAGCAAAGTTCGGGAAAAGTTCCCGACATTAACCGGTTATCTCAACGACGGCGGCAGGACGGATGTCGTGAACGAAGGCATCAAACTCTCTGCGATCGCAATCGATCTGGAGCGGCGGATCGCCGAGGGTGGAGAGGAAGCCAGCCAGGCTGCGACCGTATTGAGCGCGTTTAATGGTTCCGACTCGCTTACCGGTCTATTCGGCAGTCTGGGACGTTATGTTCCGCCGGTTGAAGAAGATGCGTCAGAAGCGTCGACCGTCGATGATAAAGCACCTTCAGCCTATGAGAAGGTGGTTCAGGTCTATAATGGCAGCGAGCAGGATATCGACATAGGTGCGTGGAACATCGAGTGGTTCAATCGCGACTATGGGAACAAAGGCAAACTCGAACGGGTCGCAACGGTCATTACAGATCTCAATCTCGATATCTGGGCGTTGGTCGAAGTTTCGAAGCCTGCGGTCGAAGCGCTGCTTAAGCAGTTAAAGGACAAATATAAGCAAGAATACATGGCTGCATATTCCGAGCCTGAAGCGAAACCGGGCAAACAAACGACGGCCGTCATCTGGCGTCCTAATGTTGTCGAAGGCGAACGTGTTCACTGGCCAGAGAAAATCAACGGTCTTTTCCAGGCTCACAGCAAGGACGATCTGAATCTTGAGGCCGTTCACGGCAAGATTTTCAACCGCTACCCGGGTCTTTTCCGTTTCAAGCTGAAAAGCGAAACCAAGGCATTTGATTTTTATCTTGTCCCTCTTCACCTGAAGGCGAAAGGCGAGGGGAGCTTACGCCGTCGACTGGCTTCAAAGGTCCTGGCCTATGCCGTCGATCAGATGATCAACGAGCACGGAGCGGACAAGGATTGGGTATTATTGGGTGACTTCAACGCGACGCTCGCGACCAAGGATTTCGATCCACTGAAATCAGCGAACTTTGTACCGCTTTCCGCAGAAGATGAGAAAAACGGAGCTTTCACCTATCTGAAGGCCCCCTATAAAAGCCTGATCGACAATATTTTCCTTTCTGCCAACATGAATAAATACGCCGATGAGGACGATTTTTTCATCGTTGCGCGCGACAAGGTCGTCAGCCGGTTCGTTCAGGATACCTCCGACCACCTTCCGATTGCGCTACGGCTGTCCCTGACGCATCTGCCTGATGGGAATGTGGAAATGGGCTCGGTGCTGGACGATACCGGCGCTGTGGCAAATGTCGAGGATGCCTTCGCAGCGCTCCTCTCGAGCGCCGGACTGCCACAACCGGTCACGGATCGAGGCGGCAGCGCCGGCGCATCGGTCAACACGCGCGGGCTGCCGGTATCCGCCATGCTTGAAACCACGTCGTCCATCGCGTCGTGGCCGACACTCCACTGGCAAGTGACAGGATTGACGAAGTCTGCGTTTTTTAAAGCCAACAACGCACCCTTCCAGGTCCTGTTGAGCCATGTTAACTCTGATCTGGCGAAGCGATACGGCGGCGCGGCCAATCCGGTCACACCTGAGGATGTCGCGGTGTTGCTGATGGTGGAAGCCGGCGTATCTGCAGGCGGTATCATGGATCCCGACTTCGTTCACTCCAACGGGGAATTCGGGATATTCCCTCTTCCCAAAAATATCGAGTTCTGGGTTGGTAAGGGCGCACCGGCCTATGACCAGCCGATGAGTGTCGATGAAAACATCCGCTACTATCTGGCATATCTCGGTGCCCTGAAAAACAAGGCTGTGAAAAACGCGAGCGGCCTGGTGCTATACCCGGGTCTGTTCACATACCCCGGTATTGCAGGCAGTGCAGAAAAGTCGGCGAAACTGCTCGCCGGAATCGTTCACGGGTATTTTTGGAGTGGAAACTATGGTGGCGCAAATCCGCCGATGAGCCATATCCTGAACGGATATGCAGATGATCGCCCGATCGACCAGATCATGGCGACAACCGGCTACGTTCATGCGGGCAAGTCGCTGATGGCTAACCGACAGAAGAACATAGTGGCAGGGCTGGCGCTCGTGTGACCTTGTGTCAGCGCCTGCAAATCCGGGTACAATTGAAACATGTCCTGAAACAAGGCTGAAAAGAGCAGTCCACATACTGGTTAAGTCGGCAATGCCGCCGACCGTAAAAACCAAATGGAGACTACCAAGTGAAGAGGATATCACTTGCGCCTGAGCCGCTTTTTCTGCGGAGCATATGGATGAACAAGGCAATTTACGACGCACTGTCAAAGCTGTCGCCAAACAACGCGCGACCGTTAGATTTGCGGGCGGATGGCGACATCAAAGATGACGTGTCCACCACACGCCGCGAAACATGTCATGTTCTGTCAAGCGTTTCCGGCAAGGCCGATACCCAGGATGATGAACCTGGCAACATGAAGCGCCGCTGAGTGAACCGTCTGACCAACATCGTTCAATGTTTTTCGTCGCGAAACTGATTTGCCAGTCGAGCCATTAACCGTCGAACGGACCAAATGGTTTCAGAGCCGGTGGCCTTCGAACATCAACATCCGGGGTCTTGAGTTTGTCGATGGTGCGAAACAAACGGCGCATAATGAGTTTCCGCGCCGGTGTGAACTTCGGATCCTCGAAGTCGAACGGCTTGGTATCTGCATCCCAGTGAATCAGATAGACGACTTTTGGGTCAATCGCGTCCAGAACCTTTTGCCAGTACCGCTTGGTGGCACGGTAGCCGTGTATATCCAGCCCGCCAATGCTCAAAAAGAGCGTGCTGACATTCTCGGGAGGGTCTTCGATCAGGCCTTCCAGGTTGCCTGCCGAGGGAATGATCAAAAGCCGTCGGTCGTCATGTTCGATGAGGACGTTGAAACTCGTACCCAGTCGGAATGCGCGCAAGGACGCGGGAAAGCTCAACTTTTTGTCAGTCGTTCCATTGGCCAGAACTGTTCCGAAGAAGCGAATATGTTGTCCCCTGAGGAGTGTCACCCTGAAGGCACCGGTGTCTTCCAATACCCGCCGGTTGGCATTGTCCGACAGAAAAGGCGGCTGCATGTTTGGCGTTTTCCACTGTCTCAGGCCCAACGCGCCCGATGACAACTTCTCACTGGCCTTGACTACGGCGCGTATCGACTCGTCTGCGATGATTTTTGTGCCCGACCAAAGGGCAAGGACCCCTGCATCCAGCGCGTGGTCGTAGTGTCTGTGAACTGGGATGATGACTTTGAGCTCCTTGCCGTTCCGGCACTGCTCTTGTATGCGCGCGTCGTCCGTTGCGCCGGGACAGATGCCAGTGTTTCGAACCATCTCCGAAATCTGCGTCAAATCCGGTGAGAAACGGCCCCAGAGCGGGTTGTAAGCCTGACGTGAGAAAAAGCCATCAATCAGTATCTGGCTCTTTCCGTCATCGAAAAGAAAGGTGCTCGATCCGTAGAACCGTGCAGATAGGTCGTCAGCCCATACCGATTTACCGACAGCGATCATCGCGGTCATGAAGATGATCGCAGGCAGGCCTAAAAAATCGCATCGCTTTAGCAAATCATGAAACATAAAGAACCGGTCACTTACTGATGTTGTTCTTGCCGGGAGGCTCATTGCCCAATTGTAATCGCCTTCCGGGTCTTTGTTCAGACTACACCAATAAAGCGTGTTCGACTTTTGAATTTTTTCCGATGTACCGGCCGGGTGATTACGGGAAACGATACTGATCCACGCCTCGACCTAAGCCCTTTTATCGCGAGTTCTGGCGTAGTGGCGCGCTGCCTTGGCCCTGTTTCCGCAGCTTTCCATACTGCACCAGGTGCGTCTGCCGTTCTTGGTTTCATCTACGAACAGCCATCCGCAATTGTCACCCGGGCACATCTTGATACGTTCTTGCTCCCGCTTGTCGGACAGGATCGAAACGGCGGAAGCAGCAATGAGCGCGGCGATTGACTGGTCGAAAGGCAAGGAAACGCCGGGATCGGCAGCTGAAAAATCAAGGCTCTGAACGATGTTCAATACGTCGTTGCCAGTCCGCTTCAAGACGAGTTGCCTCAGCATATAGCGAAAATCGATCAGACCTGCGAGATCGGTTACCGGCTCGGTATGCTCGAGGCTCAACGCCCGCAGCCAGTGTTCCAAGTCGGCAACATTTGTAAGTTTTTCATGGGCGATTTCGTCGCCGGACGTCCAGTCGGCGGTGTTGACAAAGTCGAGTGCCAGGCGGCCGCCAACCAGTCTTATCGGGTGTCCTTGAGAATAGCTCATGTGCCATTCTAACCACTGTAGAGGTTGACAGGCAATTCGAATTCCTTTCTAACCGTTGTTATGGTTAGTGTGAGAGTGTGAGACGAATACCGATGGCCAATATTCTGTTCACGCGAGCAGGGGTTCTGAAGGGGATGCAAAGGCTATTGCCAGTGAGCCTGTTTGTGGTCCCGTTTGGCATCGCATATGGGGTCGCTGCGACCGAACAGGGCCTGGGGCCGTTTCAGGCAACGGCGATGAGTGGTCTGGTTTTCACCGCAACCGCCCAATTCGCGGCTCTGGATTTTCTGGAAGAACCCATCGCCTTTTTTTCACTTGGCCTGGTCGTGCTGGCTTTGAGCGGGCGGCACATCATCATGAGCGCTGCTCTTTCCAGGTGGATCAACCAGCTGCCGGTCAAACGGCGTTTGGTGACACTTGCATTTTTGAGCGATGCGAACTTCGCGGATTTTCAAACGTCGCTTCAACGCGGTGAAAACGATCTCGGCACACTTCTGGGCGGGGGGCTGATGCTATGGCTCGCCTGGGTCGGCAGCACGGCGGCTGGCGCTTTTGGTGGCGACCTTATCGGCAAGACCGACCACCTGGGCTTTGATGTCGTTATGATCTGCTTCTTCGCGGCCACCGTTTTCGGAGCCGTGCGCAGTTCGACCAGAATGTTCCTGCCGGTTGTTGCTGCAATGGCCGTTTCGGCCTTGACCTACACGATTTTGCCGACGGGTTGGAATATCATTTTCGCGGCATTGGTCGGCGGCGCCGTGGCCGTTGTGTACCATGCTGAGTGACGGGTCATACATTCTCATGGTCACGGTCATGGCTGCCGCGGCTTTTTTGACCCGAATTGCGGGGTCCGTATTCATGGCCTGGGTTGCCCTTACACCAAAATCCGAACGCTTTCTGGAAGGTTTGTCTGTCTCGGTGATCGCGGCACTCGTGGCCTCGCTTCTGATGTCCGGAGACGTCAAGACCGGTGTTGCAACCTTGTTGGCGCTCATTGCAATGGCGCTGTTCCGGAGTGTCGTTTGGGCAATGCTGGCAGGCATGATTTGCGCCGCTGCTTATTCATTTGTTTTTTCGCTTTGACAGGGCCTCGTTCGAAGCCAGCGACAAAGGAAAGTCCGACCTTCAGGGACCGGCCGTCCGGGCCGAAACGATCCACACAGCCGCCTTGAATTCCACATTTGCGGTGTCAAACCGCGCGGCTAGCGCCTTGCGCAGAAGCGGTTCGATCTCTGAGCGAAGAGACGCCTTCTCGCGAACAATCTGGCCGAGTGCACCGACACTCAGCACCACCTCAACGGTCGCATTCAAGTCACCGCACGAGACATTCGCGTCGAATGCTTCGAACGCGATCTGCGTAAATCCTGTGTTTTCAAGCAAAACGCGCACTGTGTTCGGGTCAGAGAAACTGAATGGAGACTCGCGCACGTCATGGATGCGTCCGGCCGCTTCCACCGGAAAATAGTCGAGTTCGTTTTCCTCGAAAGTGCGCCAGCAGCAAAACGCTAGCCGGCCGCCGGGGCGGAGCAGCCGCCGGAAGTTCCCGAAGGCTGCGGTCGGATTGGCAAAACCCATCACGCCGAAGCGTGAATAAATCCCGTCAAGGCTCGCTGTCCGCAGATCAAGTACCTGTGCATCTGCCTGTATCAGCTCAATGCAAGGATCGTTTTTGCACCTTTCTTGAGCGATCGACAAAAGTGCGGGCGCAATGTCAACGCCGATCACACGTCCATTCGTCCCCACACGCTCCGAGAACTGGGTCAGGGTTTGTCCGGCCCCGCAGCCAACATCGAGAACAGTATCTCCCTGACCAGGATCGAGAACATCCATCGCGCGCAGCCCAAGGGGGGATAGTTGCCGGTCCACCAACCAGTAAACGCTTGCCAGGGATGCGGCATGGCGGGTCAGCGCCAGATCATGTTGCGAAGACGAAGAACACATGACGCATGCCTAGCAGACCGGTTCGGAACCGTCAGCAGACAATCGCCTGATGCGAGCTAACAGCAACCTGAGGACCAGTTTTCGGTGATCCCGCAGATCGGTTTCAAACGTCACTCATGGCCGACGCAGACCACCGCCTGCATTATTTGAAAGTTGGCGGCACCGTCAGGATGAGCTTTGGAGACCCCGAAAGACAACCCGGTGCTTCGATGGTTTTGCCGTTTACGACGGGACCGGCGTTGACCGCGGGCGGAGCGTAGGATGGGACAGGTCCGAACCCCATCACGCCCATTATCTGAGCCGATGGCAGCCACGACATGAAGCCTGCCGCCAGACTGGTTGCAACAGCGGTGCAGTATGGTCCCTTATCTTTCATACTTGATGGCAGCCCATCCTTGATCGCCTTTGACAGACTGGCAGCGCTCGTCAACTTCGCAAGCTTTGCCGATGGGCAAACGATAAGAGGCATTGGCACATTCGGGGTTGGCGGCGCGTGTGGGCCGGGCCATGCGGCAAAGGCTGGATACCAGGGCAAGCCAGGCACCATGACTTTGGACTGCCACAGAAAGAATGCATCTGAAACCGCTTCAGCCACAGCGTCGCGGATCTTGGCATCAGTGCCGGTAAGCCCGACAACATCCTTGTGCGAGAGTATGTGAACGAGAAGGTTCGGTCCAGTCAGGCAACCGGGCTGTCCGATTGCCGAGACTGACATTATCTTGATGAAGCGGAAATGCGCCGTCAGTCGCCAGGTGCCGTGAGCGGCAATGATTGCGTCGAAAATCTTTTTTGTCAGGCTTCTCAGAGCGGCATCAGACAATTGTTCCACTGCTTCTTCGGCGTTGCCTATCGTCTCTTCAGCATGCCATTTTGCCCGCTCAACCATCAGCTTCGTGGTTTCGACCATCTCGGTCTTGGCGATTTGTTCGTAGACTTCATCCTTGAACGCACCTGCGCCGGAGAGACCCGTGTCGACATAGTTTTGCGCCAGTTCGGTACCCGCTTCTGCTGCATCGGCGGCCTTTCCCGCGACCCAGTCCAAAACGTGCTCCGCGTTGGCGGCTGCATCCTGCGCCTGCGAACCGATCGTTTCCATCGCTTGCATGGAGGTCTTGGACACGCGGGGTATCAAAAAATTATTGATCATGTGAACAACTCTTTGTCGCGATAAATGGACCAACAAGGGAACGCATTCGATAACGGAAGCGATAAAATTGCCCGTCAAATCCGCTACCGAATTGGTGCAGCGGTCCCGTACCGGAGCCTGTCCCCCGCCAAGAGTATATCCGAATTTCGGATCCGGCGCATAAAAGGCCTTTTTTGCAGTCTGGGTGAGACCAGATGCTGGATTGTGGATGACAGTGTTGACGGTTTCCCGCGACAAAGTCATATCGGTATCGCCGAGTTGTGCCGCACGATTGTGAGCAGGGCTCTCTAAGGGCAATACCCAGGATTTTCAGGACGAATAACATGATACAAGACAACCCTGCCTTGATTGCAGCGATTAGAGACCGTTTTGCCCACGTGGACAGCTGCCCGTTCCAGGGACCGCGCATCTTTTTTGAAAATGCCGGTGGGGCCCTGACCCTCAAATCCGTTGTCGAGACGTCGACGTTCTACGCTGCGCTGCCTGATAACCCTGGCCGTTTCAACCCTGCAGGTCAGGGAACGCAAAAGGTCATCGACAAGGCGAAGGTGGACCTTGCGGTGTTTATGAACACATCTTCGGGGCAGTTCTTTGCTGGAGAAAGCGGCACCGAGCTGCTGTTCCGGCTGATCAGAACAGCCTGTACAAGCGCTCCGAAAGGAACCAAGGTTATCGGCTCGTCGATCGAGCATCCGGCAACCCGCAGCGCCGCACGCCGTTGGACCGATATCGCAGGGCTGAGCTATGTGAATGTTCCTCACAACGATGAGACCGGACTGGTCACTGCTGAGGACTACGCTGCGCTGGTTACCCCGGATGTTTCGGTCGCCACGATCCTGCATGCGTCTCCGGTGTCGGGTATGGCAATGGATGTCGCCGCGATATCCAGGGCGATCCGTGCGGTTGCACCCGACTGCG
This sequence comes from uncultured Roseibium sp., assembly GCF_947494555.1. GTDB lineage: Bacteria > Pseudomonadota > Alphaproteobacteria > Rhizobiales > Stappiaceae > Roseibium. Next base: position 285,725 of record NZ_CANLVF010000001.1, read on the forward strand.
TCATCATTGTCGACGGCATCCAGCACGCCGCTCATGGACAGCTTGACCTGGACAGCTACGCTATCGACGGTTACGCGATCTCGCCCTACAAGGTTTTTTCACGGCACGGCTACGGGATCGCATGGATATCCGACAAGTTGAGCGCGGCCCCCCATGACATGCTCATTAACGCTCCTGCCACCGGCTGGGAATTCGGAACCCGCGACGCCGGAGCCTATGCGGCCGTTTCCGATGTCGTTGCTTATTTCGAATGGCTGGGCAGTGAAGTGTCGCCGGCAACGGAGCGCCGGGAAAGGATTGAAGCCGCGGGAGGCGCAATCCATCAATACGAAAGGTTTCTGATCGACGCGATGATCAACGGCACCGGCAATCTCCCAGGGCTTAAGGATCTCGCTCATGTCAGGATCATCGCGGGAGCCGACAATCCGGCGCGCGAAGGTTTGGTTTCGATAGCCATTGATGGTGTCGCTTCACCGGATGTGGTTGAAGCTCTGAACAGCCAGGGCATTCGCACCCATACGCGAAAGGCAGACCACTATAGCGGCAATGTGCTGGATCCGCTGGGTCTTGGTGACTGCGTGCGGGTATCGCTGTGCCACTACAACACCCTTCAGGAGGTCGCCGAGTTTCTCGTCGCGATCAAGGACATTAAAGCGCGCCGTGCAGCCTGACCGGTAAATCAGGCCGTAAGGAACAGGCAAAGGGGATGCGCAGAGCCGGCCGGCAAAACGGCACAAGGCGATGGATTGTCACGCGTCGGTGGGCTCTTCCAAGACGAATGCCTTGGCCACATCTGTAATTTGCTGGCGTAAATCGGATTGGGACTGGGTCCACTCCCTTTTGATCAGCTTCACAGACGGATACCAGTGCGACCGGCCATTTTGTTCATGCCAGTACCAGTTCAAGTTGGGGGTCACGAGACCGAGGCTGCGCACGTTCAACGCGCCAGCCAGATGAAGCACCATGTCGTCGGGAGCTACAATCAGATCCATCTTGTGAATGATATCGATCAGCGCTTCCATGGAGATCAGGTGCCTGCCGGCGTCGACGATGGTCGCGTTGCCCTCCAGTTCATGGCGCTGATCGTCCCAAACCAGGCTGAATATTGTGCCGGGCCAGTCTTTCAAACCGGCGGCAACGTCTTCCAGGAGCGCATCAGGCTGTGTTTTTGACCAGGAAATTCCAACATAGGGCCGCTTGAAGGGCCGCAGCGTTTCCGTCCAGAACTCGTCCGCCCTTTGATCGCTTGAAATGTATGGGCGGAACAGGCCAGGCGCATAACTTTGAAGGCCGGTCTCAAGCGCATGGTCCGTCAGCAGGACCGCGTCATTCTTGCTGACAGCCTTGCTGATGCTGTCTTCCGCGAGCGGTTCTATCTCGGCATCGGCAACCAGCCTTTCCAGAAAGGGAACAAGTGGAGGCGCGGCGTAGATCTTTGGTACGGAGCGTCCGGGTGCTTCTGTATGGTCACCCGGCGGCGTCAAAAACCTTGTGAGGAGGATCGCTTCAATGGGCCTAGTTTCGAAGGGTATGACAACAGCCTCCGGCTGGTTCTCTTCGCCGGACGTGGCCTTCGTTTCGCCGGTTCCCTGCGGGCGTCTGCTTTCGGACATCTTGTTGAAGTCGCCCTTGAGCGCAAAGCAGTGACCGAGCAGGGCTTTCGCCTGTTTCTCGGTCGCCGGATCTTTTTCCGCCAGCTCCGCGAGCTTGATCGCTTCGTCGGTTTTACCGGCTCTCAACATTGCCCGCGCCAGCGCCAGGCAAAGGTTCGGGTTCGAGGGGTTTTGCTTCAAGAGGCCGGAAAGCAGCGCGATGCCGTCATGCGGAGCGCCAGACTGTATGCTCGCAACGGCACGGGCTTCCGCAGCGGGCAGGTAATCAGGCGCGAGCTTGAGCGCCTTGTCGGCAAGTTCAAGCGCTTCTTCAGCGCGGCCCATGTGACACAGGCTTTGGGCGAAGGCCGACAGCGTCACCGGGTCGCGCGGATTTGCAAGGTAGGCACTCTTGGCGTGTTCGAAACCGGCGTCGTGGTCGCTGAGGTCGTGATAGACGCCTGCGAGCATGGTTCTTGCCGGAACATTGTCGGGCTCTTTTTCCAGCACGTTCGACAGATAATTCAGGGCATCGAAAGGTGCTCCCACCTGCGCCATCAGGCTCGCCAGGTTCTGTTGAACGCGTATGTTTTCCGGGTCGAGTTCATGCGCCTTCAGGGCGTTGCGCAGGGCCAGATCCATATTGCCGCTATCGGCATAAAGCGCACCCAGCGCATCGTAGGATTGTGCGTTTTGCGGCTGCAGATCAACGGCACGCTGCAGATGAAGTTCCGCTGCCTCGTGATCCCCCAGCATTTTTTTCGTAACCGCGAGATCGTGCGTCGCCTCGGCGTCGTCGGGCGTGATCTTGAGAACTTCTGTCAGACAGGCGACGGCTGCCTCCAGATCGCCGGTCGCGATCATGCAGTTGGCATAGGTCTTGAGTGACTTGGGAGAGCGAGGCGCACGCTCAAGGGCTTTTCGGCTGAGTTCGAGGGCGTCGTCAATATTTCCGTTTTCGAGATGCTTGCGCGCCGCTCCCACCAGTTCCGTGACGTCTGCCATGTCTTGAAGCCTCGCTTGCTCGAAACGACATTGTTTTGAGATGTTCTATCCGACGTTGACCCGTTCGCCGTTCAGCCGGAGATCGGATTCCGTGTTGATAACCGCCGTCTTCGATTGAACCACCATTCCGCCATTGACCGTCTGGCTGAACTCCGCAGCCTTTTGAACGTCCGACTGATGCACGACAGTCAACCGGCTGCCGGTGGTCTGTGTGGCCGAAGCAGAGGAGCTGCGATCCAAGCCTGCGATCCGGTTGCTTTCCTTGAACAGCGAATGGAAGAGACCGGCCACGAAAGAAATCGCACCGGCAGCCAGTTCGAAGACGGGCGTTTCGAATGATATCCTGGGCGCTTTCATGCGGATCGGGCCCTCGCTGGTGAGAGCGAGAGGCGCCTGGTCAGAGGAGGGTGGACGCTCCAGGATGGCCAGCACATAGGTTGTGCCGGCATTTTCAGCCGTAAGGACGATATCACCCGGTTCCGGATGGGCAAGGCAGCTGAAGGCTTTCACGCTTTTCTGCACGGAGCCGTCTTCACGCCTTGTGAGGATGTCTCGTCCTTCGAGCCGCTCGACGCGCATGCTCGCCGTGGGAAACCCACTTGATATCTGCAAATCCACGGCCGGCAGTGTCTTAAGATCGTGTTCGCTCATTTGCCTTCTTCGCCACCATTTGTGTTCCGACAGCAACAAATCACAGGTCCGCCTAATAGCTCAGCGAGTCATGCCTGATGACATCGATATTTGAAGAGTCGATACTGATCTTTGCGGAGCTCATTTCCGCCTTGTAGTTTCCGAATTCCGCGAGACCGTCGTCGAATTGCGCAGCTTCGACCGCGTTCTTCATAATCAGGAATTCCTCATCGAGAAACGTGCGCTTGTGATACTGGACGTAGTAGGAAATCCTGGAGTTCAAAACGAACGTCCGGGACGTTCCGCCATAGGAGAATGCGACTTCTTTCCAATCAAGCGCAGCGCTGAGATTTGTGCTCAGGCTGAACGTGCTAATTTTGACGTCAAAGCTCAAGTTCACTTCTCGACTGTGTCCCAGCAGTCCCGTGAGCGCAGCACCCAGAACAAACTTGAACTTGTTTCCCTTTGTAATCGAGGTCCTGTCCTCGGTCGTCTCGCTGTCATAGTTTTTCTGGGCAAAACGGACGTTCTTGTTGCCGGCGTCAATCACAAAACTCTCGTTCTCATTACCACCGCGTCCGCTTGCAACAATCAAAACCGCTTTGTCGGATTTGTCGGCCGCTTTCTCGGCCCTGATCAAGACACCGCGCCCGACCTCGACTTCGAGATCGGAGTCTTCGTTCTCATAGACAAAGTCGCCCTGCTTAACCGTTCTGTGCACCGGGCCTGAAACGGTTTCATAATACTTGCCGGTCGCCTTCAGAGTGTAGTGATCCGGGCTGTAGCAATAGAGCCCCTCCGGAGCCTCACTCGCGGTACTTTCCGGTTCATAAACGGGATCATATGCACCCAATCTGAAGAAAAACATGTTATCCTTCAGCTTGGGGTCGCTTTTGTCTTTGGGCAGAAAGTATTCAACAGCTGGCGCCGAAGAGTTTTTCAGGTTTGTCATCACCAATAGTCACTCCAGGAATAGCCGCGCTCCCGCTTTTGCGGAGCAAGTCCGGGAACCGTGGTCAGCAAGCCTCTATAGGTTTGCACAGTCGCTGATTTGAGGCACCATTTGATATTTTTGTACCTATACGTACGTGCCCTTTTGAGGCTCATGCTTGAACCCGTTTTGACGGTCCAGGTGTCAAGTTGAACAGCGCGGTATTCGAGATAAAGGTAACAGTGGAGCGTATCAGTCGACAGGAAGTCCTCGCTCAGACGTGTCCAGTTGAAGGCAAACAAACTCACGGAAATGGGCACGAGTGCCAGGCTCATTGTCATCATGGGATAAAGCCTGACTGACGATATGCTGAGCGAAAACTCAGTTGCGGCAATCATTTTCAGGTTTGCGCCGACGTTTATGTTGGTGTTCGTTCCGCTGACTTCCGTCGACGACTTCGCATGGACTCTTTTGATGTAACTTCCCGTCGTAATCTTGTTTATTTTTTTTGCTCTGGTCACGAGCGTTCCATTCAAGGCCTTCAGCACGACATCGTCTGAAGCGGCCGTGACCTCGAAACTTGAGGTTCCGGTGATATTGATGTCGCCCTTCAAGACGGAAACAGAAATGTTGCCGTCATGGATCGTGGTCCCCAGATCGTTTCCTGTGCCTGTTACGTGCTCACTGATACCGGCACCAAATTCCATGACGCCTTGTTTTTCTGTTTCAACCACGTAGCTGCCGCGCGTCGAAAACAGGATGCCCTCGCTTCCCTCAAGTGCCTGGTCCCTGTCGTCGGTTTTTACGTCCTGAAGATACTCGTACGGGAGCACTACGCGCTCATCCATGTTGAGCCGCGGGTCGTCGGAATAGGTTCCCATACGAAGATAGGTGCCTTTGGATATGTCGAACGCCGACCCGCGATCACGCGGAATACCCCACAGTACATTTGCCATGAAGATCTCCCTACGCGTTGAACACTTTCAAGCCCGCCCATCCCTGCTCAAGCGCGACACTGCGTGCCTCTGCGATACGCGTATCCATTTGTGTCACATCATTGGACAAGCTGAGTTCAGCGCTTCTGGCCTCATTCAAGACTTTGCTTATGTTTACGTGGCAGAACTTGTTAAAAACAAAGGCTCTTTCTGAACTGATCATGTAACAGGATCTGTTTACCAACCCCATGTTCACAGAAAACAGGCTGTAATTATTCTCGAAAGTGAAAGATGTTGCCTCAACCGCTGTGCCGGATATGGATGCCGAGGCAAAGGCCGATATCTCGGTATAGCGGTTCAGTTTAAAGCTCAGTCCATAGTATTCGTTGTTGTTCGTGCCATGGGTCCAGGACAATTCCGCCCCCAAAATGTAGTTTAAATAGTCGCCTTTCGAGACGCTGACTTCACCGTTTTGAGATGTCTTTGTGGAGCCTTTTTCTGCTTTCAAAAAAATGTTCGAGTCCCCGGATCTCAGCGTAATCTTACCGTTTGGATAGGTCGCCTTCGTTGAGATATCGATTGCGCCGTTTTGTGAAATCAATTTCCAGTCGCCATCATCGACCTGAATCTTGTGGTCACCATGGCGGACGGTTTCAGTGAGCGCGGTCCCGAATGTTTCCTTCAACTGCTGATCTGCCTTCAGGACGTATACTCCCTTGGCTGATATCGTTGCCGACTTGAAATCCGTCTCCTTTGCGAGCGCCGGCAGCGGCGTCTTGCCGGAAAAGACAGCTTCAGGAATATGTTGCTTCTCGTCGTGTCCAATTCCTGAATAGAGCCTCAGGTACTGCCCGCTAAAAGGATCCTTCGAGCCCTTGCCCGGAATGGCGAAGTAGAGCCATTTTTTTTGCTCATCTTCCTCCGGTTTCGGCGGGCCATTTTTGTCATCTGACATTGCATGCTCCAGTGCTGGTGTCAGGTTTTTGCTGAAGTTGCCAAGCGAAGGTCAGCCCATCGGGTTGAGCAAAGTTGCCTGAGAGGGTGAGGAGACGCCGATCGAATTCGCCGTCAGACCGTTTTCCTGGGATGGGTCCATCCCCGCGCGTGCCAATTGCTGACCCATCACAATCACATTCGTCGATCCCTTTGCGGAACGACATGCGCTCATCGGCATGCCGGAAACAACGCCGGGTCCAGGACCTGCGGTGCATGTCGGGATCATCGTCATGGAGGTGTGAACGGGAAAACCGGCGTACAAAAAACACATCTGCGTCGGCACGGCGGAAGCCCGCATACCTGTTGCCGGCATCACCGCCGGAACAGGCCCTGCCGGTGTCGGTTGCAGATATGCGTCCAACGGCGAGACGTCCATCGCCGGCGTCGGGCCCGAGCTCAATACGTTTGCCATTCTTCCTCCCAATCATTGGCGCCTGGCGTTCAACAAAGTATCTCATGCCGGGTCCGGGCGCGTTATGTGCACCTTGTCTGGATCATAGGCTTCCGCCAACAGACGTTCCTGATCACTCGCGAGCCTGCTTCCAGTTGAACCAGTGTCGTTGATGCCGTCCGTTTTCGTTCCATGGAACTTGCTCATGTTGAAGTCCGCCTCAACAAAGCCGCCCTCGCGGCAGTCTGCGTGTGTGAAATCCGCCGATTTCAGATCCGCCCTGTCGAAGCGCGCTTGCCTGCAATCAGCGCTGTCGAATACCCCCATCTGTAGCTGTGCGGAAACAAAGGAGGCTTTCGTTGCCGTCGCATTTGCGAATACGGCATTTTGCAGGTTAGCCTGATTGAACCTGGCTTCAGAGACGTTAGATCCCGCAAACATGGCGTAAGGCGCACTTGCTCTCTCAAAAGACGCTGTCTCGAGACTGCAATTCACAAACTGGCTTCGCGCAAGATCCGCTTCGTCAAATCGAACACCGGCAAGTTTGCTGTCAGACAAGGTGTTTCCCTGGAAACGTCCGCCTGAAAAGTCTCTTTGTGACAGGTTGCTTTGTGCGAACAGTACCTCTTCGAACGTGGCAGCGGTGAGGTCCGACGCTCTCAGGTCCGCTTTTGTGAATGTGGACCTGTACCAGGAGGTGCCCGAGAGACCGATCCCGTCAACAGTGCTTTCCAGCAGGGCGCAGCGATCCAAATCGCTGCCTGCAATGCTGGCCTGTTCCAAGGCGGAACCGATCAGGTTGCATCCCGTCATGTCGCAACGTTCGAACGTTGCCTGTTGGAGATTTGTCGTGATGAAATTTGAATCTTCGAAGCTGCAGTTCTGAAAGATGCAAAGAGGTGCCGTGCAGCGCATGAAGATGGTCGATGCAATCCGGCAACCGGCAAATGATGTCTTTTTGAAAACGCATTTGATGAAAGTGCAGTCCGAAATGACGCAGTCACTGAAGTCAGTGCCCTCAAATACGCAATTCACAAATCTGCCTTCCGAGAGGTCACGGGAGGATGCGTGAAGGCCGACGAAGGTCTTGCCTTCGATTGTAAGGCCGCCCTCGATCCTCAGGAGAAGTTCCTCAATCAACATGGCTCGGCAACTCCAAAATGGTCCGGCCGGTGTACGCGCCGGTCAGATCCGCCGCCGCCAGCGTCAATCCCGACAGGTTTGCGCCATAAAGGCTGGCAGACCTGAAATTCGCCGCGGTTGCATCACAACCGTCGAACTGGGCCTCCAGAAGGTTTGCAGCGACAAGGTTGGCGTGCCTGAGATCCACGCCGGTAAACATTGATCGTTTGCCGTCAAACGCACGGCAATCACTGTGGGAGAAGTCACAGTTTAGGAAACTGCATTCGCGCATCTTCGATTTGACAAACCGTCCGCGCCGCAAGGATGTCCCGAAAAAGCAGACATGATGCGCCGATATGCTATCGAATGCAGCACCGCTCAAATCGGTCTTTCCCGCGAAGTTGGATTTGGAGATGGTCATGTTCGACCAGTTCGAGCCAGGTGCTTGAAGGTCAGTGAACAGGACTTTCTCAAGGTGGCTCGAAGACCAGGATGTTTCCGGTGCTGTACATTCAATGAATGTGCAGTCGCGCAGTTTCGAATTGTCGAACTTTCCGCCGGTAAGGTCGCAATTCAGGAACGTGCAGTCTTCAAAGAAACAGTTGCTCAGGTTCGCGCCGGCAAGGTCTGCCCTTGAAAGGATTAATCCGGAAAACCTGGATCCCTCGAAATCCGCGCCTCGGAAGGACGGTTCCAGCCAGTAGCGTTCGGAGAAATTGCAGTGCCGAAAACTGGCATCTGGTGCGGTACATTTCGACAGGTTTGCGCGCGAAAGTTCCGCGTGGTCGAACTGCGCCCCTTCCATTCTCGCATCGGTGAGGGCGCTGGCCGTCAGTATTGCGTGACGGAGATTGGCCTGGGTCAGCAGGGCCGTCTCCAACAAGGTGCCGGAAAAGTCCAGACCGCCCCCAAGATCTCTTCCGCTCAGGTTTGCGCCGGCAATATCCCTGCGCGAAAAGCTCTCCCCTGCCGCAAGTCGCTCAGCGACCAATGCGCCCAACCGCGTACGAACATCTTCAGAATAATCCTCGAGCGGATAGATCGCCTGGGGGAGTTGCGAACGCTCATGATCCTGTCCTGCCAGAAGCTCGCGCTCGTCCTTGTCGAGCTCGGCGTAGAAGTCTTCGACGGTCGTCGTGAGAGCCTTGCTTGTCTCACCGAGCAATGAATGCGCATCGAAAGCTTCCTGATGCTGTCTCGCGAGACGCTCGGCTTCGGCTGCCACAATCTGGTTTGGAGGAGCTTTTTTTCCGGCAGAACCAGGCAGGAGATCGGCGAGCGCCGCGTCTACTTTGTCGAGTACGGCTTTGGTGTCTGCGTTCATATCTTCGATGATTGCCGCAGCGTCCTCAAACGTTTCGGTTTTTTTTGAACCCTGTGAGCTGTCATCTCCGAAAGCATCCAAAGCACCTTGTGGAACAAGGGATTTGGGATCCGGGATCGAAAGGTCAGGTGCATCGAGATTTTCAAGCTGTTGCTTCAGTTTGTAAAACGGGTCGGCTTCCGGCAACGAGAGCGCCCGCGCCCGGGCCCTTTGAAATACCTCGTCGTCACCACCTGATGCTGTTGCGATGTTCAGCTTTTGCAGGATGTCATCAACCGCCTCGCTTACGACGGTCTCCGGCGCGGCCGTTTTTTCTTGTCCTGCCTGCGGTTCTTTCAAACCCGTTTCTGCGGAGGCCATCATTTTCGCATTTGCCGCGAGAAGGGACGGGTCGGTCAGATCCTTCATGGTGGACTTGAAAAGTTCCCCGGTCTGCGGATCTCCGGACTTGATCGCGTCTTCAAGTGCCCTTGCCGGCAGCTGCGGAAAAGAGAGGCCTGATTGCTCGATGAAGGCTTGGGCCGCTGTTCCTCCGTCTGAGGCTGACAACGCGTCCATTGCCTGAAAAGTCTCCTTCAATGCACCGGCCATATCGACACGCCCGGCGACAAGATCATCCGGGTCCGGAAGCGGTATGCGTGGCACATCGGGCAATTTCATGCCAGGAAGCAGAGCCTCGGGCAGACCGCTCTTCGACTTCATGTCCTCAAGGGAGGCATGGAGATGCCGCTCGGTCTTTCGGGCAACCTTTTCCGTGTAGTCCCTGGATCTCGCTTCAACGGCCTGACGCTCCGTTTCGGATAGCACAGGCATGAGCTGTTGTTCGTTCAGCGCGTGGAGCGGTCCGTCGACGGGGTCGGTTCTCAAGCGGAAGACCTCGGCATAGTGCTCCGCCGAGCGCGGCTCTTCGGACAGGCGTTCAAGACCTGCAACAAACCCGGCAAGCGAATGAATCATCGCATCCGTGACTTCCAGCAGGCCTCCGAAGTAAACGCCTGCCAAGGCGTCGGATCCGAAGATCCAGAGTGTGTCGAACTTCAATCCGATTTCAGTAAGGGTTTCTGCTTTATCGTCATGGACGGCAAACAGGCGCGGAACGAGGCCGGGCAAATGGCCTCTTAATTCCGGAACGTCGGCCTGCATTCCTTTCACTACTACTTTCTCATCGCCGGACAGCGGTTCCGCCAATCGCTGGTCCTGGGGTGCCACGTTGAAATAATCGAATTTGAAACCGGGTGGAGGCCCTGGGAACGTTGTATGCATCCAGGCACCGTCAACCTGACCCAGGCAGGACTTTCGAAGCGGGTGCTCAGCGTCGAGCGGACCGAAGAGCACGGGTTCGGGAGCATCGGCCGGATGCAGCACAAGGTCCTTGGGGTTTTCGATATTCGGCAGCGGTGCATAGCCGAATTGCTGCATCACATGGTCAATCTGAAAGCCCTTGCCCAGCTTGTTGACCGCATGGGTTTCGCCGCCAAATGCATGTCTTGGGTCAAGTGGCAGACTTTCAAAGGCTTCGGCATGCGTCAGGGTGAAGTCATCGCGGTGCTGCCGGGTCCAAAAGCGCTTTCCGAAGACCAGTGCTGCCTTGCGAAAGTCGCCGACCGATACGGAAACCTCAACCGACTGTGCCGGAATGCCGCCCGGTGCCTGTGCTTCACCGGCAATGAGGACTTCAGGCTGTCCCTTGGGGAATCCAAGGTCGGCAACGGTTCCTGCCGGCATCCGTCCACTTGAAATCGAGAGATACTGATCCTCTGAAACCAGCGTGTCGGTTTGAGAAAGATCCGCTCCATAATACAAGGTTGCGACAAGGTACTTCGCGCTTCCGAACGTTTGAACGTTCTGAACGCAGGAAAGTTTCGTCGGTTTGATTACCTTCACCATGAGCGAAAACTGGCCGATATCTGTCGCGTCGAAAGACCAACTTAACACCTGATGCGGATTTGTTGAGTTTCAAATGTGTAATGATGGCTTGGGCCACTTTGCGTCTTTTCGTTGAAGCGTGTAGGAAGGCAACTTTCCGGGCGGGTCACAATTGGCCATCAGGAGGGGAGCGCAAATCCCCGGTGGAGCGCACCGCAATCCTTAATGATCAAAACGGATCCTGGCGCGAATTGAACCGGCATGTTTGGTCATGACACGGTCGTTGGCGCTAATCGACCGTGATCAATTCCAGGAATTGCTGCAAGACGGCCGATTGATGGCGGTCGCCACGCCAGATGGCGCAGATCGGCGAAGAATATCGAAAGATATCCGGGCGCAGCTCCTTGAAATCGTAGAGTGCCTGACTGGTGCAATGCGTTGGAAAAAAGCCGAGATAAACGCCGGCACCCACCAAGGCCAGAACGGCTTCGGTTTGAAAAACGATCGTTCCCACTGGGAATTTCTGTTTGAGATTTCGGAGCATGCTGCTTTCAAAATAGCCGCGATAAACCAGCGCGTGCTCTAGTATTTCCGCTTCGCTCAAGGGCTCTCCGGCACTGAGTGCAATCGACATCGGATGTTCGCCGGCGCAAAAAAGTCCGACTTCTTCGTCATAGAGACGACGGTATTTCAAACTCGGGTGGCGCTGGTAATCCGGGACAATTCCGAAATGCAGTTTTCCGTCGATGACAGCCCGCTCCACTTCGGCGGGTGTTCCGGTCATCAGGCTCACGTCAACCTCCGGCGCATCGTCCTTAAAGCGACGTATGGCTGAGACAAGGGGATTGCGTTCATCCGACAAGGTGTAGTCGATCATGCCTATGTCAATCTTGCCGACAAGCTGCCGGTTTATGGACGCGACGCTGGTCGCAAACTCATCAGCCGCAGCAAGCAGACGTTCGATATGTTCCAGTGCAATTTCACCTTGCTGGGTGAGTGAAAAGCCGCTTCGCCCGCGATGACAGAGCCGGATGCCGAGGCGCGTTTCCAGATCGGAAATCTGCCTTGATATCGTTGAGGCCCCGACGCCAAGTTCTGTCTGGGCCGCTGAAAGGCCCGAACACTCTATTACCGTTTTAAAGACCCGCATCAGACGGATATCCGCGCCGCTTACGGTTCCTGAAAAAGCATTCTTTCGCCGGGCCATGGATCAACAACACCTCAAAATTTCGCATGCATGTTTATGCAAGTGTTCTTTGGATTGTTCAACTTTGTGACGATTAAAAACCGCCTTATTCAAGTCCAAACGTGTTTTTGAGGAGCGACATATGGCGGACGCAAAACTCGCGGCCCTTAGGGAAAAATTCGGCAATGCCGATGGCGGAACACTGTTCACACCGAAATATCGGAAGATCGCCTCGAAAATATTTGCCGAAGGTGGAAAACGTCCGGCGCCATATTCCGGGATACCGACACTGCTCGACGCTCCGCAATCGACTTTGGAGAGGGCAGGGGAGTTGCAAGTAGCGCTTTATGGCGCGCCAATGGATCTGGGTGTCACAAATCGCAACGGCGCCCGTTTTGGTCCGCGAGCCTTGCGTTCAATCGAACGCGTAGGGCCTTACAACGATGCGCTTGAGACGGCGCCTTTGCACGAAATGCGCGTTGCGGATCTTGGCGATGTGCCCTTCAGCAGCCGGTTCGATCTTGCGCAGAGCCACAAGGAAATCGAAGACTACGTGGCTCAGATCGTATCGGCGGGTGCGATCCCGATCGGGGTCGGCGGCGATCATTCCATCACCCATCCGATCTTGCGCGCGGTCGGGCGGAAAGAGCCTTTGGGAATGGTGCATATCGATGCCCATTGCGACACCGGCGGCGCCTACGAAAACGAGAAGTTTCACCACGGGGGACCTTTCCGCAACGCCGTTCTCGACGGCGTTCTGGCGCCGGAGCGGACGATCCAGATCGGCATTCGGGGTGCCGCCGGGTACATCTGGGAGTTTTCTGAAATGTCCGGCATGACCGTTGTCGAGGCCAAAGACATCACCGATGCGAGTTTTCCGGGTTTGATCGAAAAGGCCCGTCAGGTCGTGGGAAGCGGCCCGACCTATCTTTCCTTTGACATCGACAGTCTTGATCCGGCTTTCGCGCCCGGTACAGGCACACCGGAAATCGGCGGCCTGACGACCCGGGAGGCGCTACGTCTGATCCGCGGCCTCAAGGGGCTCAATTTTGTCGGCGGCGATGTTGTTGAAGTCGCGCCAGCCTATGACCAAACAACAAATACTGCGCATGCAGGGGCTCAAATGCTCTTTGAAATCTTGAGCCTGATGCAGTTCTCTCCCTCCCTTCCCGAAACAGAAAGTGAAACCAAATGACGATCGAACGCCTCGAAAAAGGCAGCCGCATGAGCCAGGCAGTGGTTCACGGCAACACGGTGTATCTGGCCGGACAGGTTGGCGAGGGCCCGGATATGGAAAGCCAGACCCGATCCATGCTTGCGGAGGTGGATCGTCTGCTGGCATCTGCAGGAAGCAGCAAATCGGACATCTTGTCAGCTCAGATCTGGGTTGCCGACATGGCGGATGTCGGCGCCATGAACACAGTTTGGGACGCATGGATAGATCCGCAAAATCCTCCGGCCCGGGCCTGTGTGGAAAGCAAGCTGGTTCTTCCCGAGTTCCTGGTCGAAGTCATGATCGTCGCAGCCAAGAAATAGTCGATAGATGGCAACTCCAGAACGAGCAATTTGCTGACCTGATGGCGTGGGAACTGTTCAACGCCGCGAGCAATTATCTGAATTGCGGCGTTGAAGAAATGCGTGCGCGCGTGCACCCGCTTTGCCGGGTCCACGCTCCAGAAAGTTTTGAATTTGGGGACGCGCGGAACAGGCAGTCGGAGCGGCATACGAGACGCATGACTGGTTGTCGGGTCAGCGAAACACCTTAACTGGCGGCAAAGACCGAAATGCGCGCTGGATCGACAGTCAGGGTTACCAGGTCGCCCACCTGAAATTCGATTTCATCGGAAGCGGAACCGCGCACCCGGATTTCCTGATCCTCAAAGCTGACCAGCCATTCCTTGAAGGCTCCGAGATCGCGGGCAAAGACGACACGTCCTGCTGCTTCCTGATCGGCTTGAGCTGAGCGCAGCGAGATGTTTTCAGCGCGCACAGCAACGTTGACGGCTGTGCCGGGGTCATGATCAACGGCCATTTCCACGGTATTGCCGAAGAGCACAAGCCGGCCATTCTCACCGACCCTGGTCCGGACGAGATTTGCAGCGCCAATGAAATCTGCAACAAGGCTGTTGGCCGGCTGGCGGTAAACGCTGGTTGGCGTTGCTGCTTGCTGGACCTTGCCGTGATCCAGCACGACAAGTTCGTCAGCCAGCATCATTGCCTCGGTCTGGTCATGCGTGACCAGCACGGTCGTGACGCCGAATTTCTGCTGCAGTCGTCGCAGTTCGATCTGCATATTGTCGCGAAGTTTTGCATCCAGCGCAGACAAGGGTTCGTCCAGAAGAAAAAGCTTCGGTTTGATCGCAAGCGCTCTGGCAATTGCCACCCTTTGACGCTGTCCTCCGGACAAGGCCGATACGGCACGATCCGCAATATCTGGAAGCTCAATCACGGTTAGAAGTTCTTCGACACGTTCGCGTTGTTCTTTTGCCGAAGCCTTGCGAAGCTTCAGCCCGTAGGCGATGTTTTGGGCAACGCTCATGTGCGGGAACAGCGCCAGCGACTGGAAGACCATTCCGAAGCCGCGTTTGTGCGGAGGGATATCCGAGATATCGGCACCATCCAGCAACAGGCGCCCTTTTGTGGGCTTTTCAAATCCCGCGATGATGCGCAGCAATGTGGTCTTGCCGCAGCCGGACGGCCCCAACAGACACACAAAAGAGCCTCGCTCGATCTTCAAGTCGATTTGGGTGAGTGCCGTTACCGGTCCGAAGGACTTTGAAACGGCTTCGATGTTCAAATGCGTGTTGGTCACCATGAGCCTTTGTCAGAACAGATTGCCGCGTCCGGCGATCAGCTTGTCGACAAGCACCACCAGGAAGACATCCACCACAATTATGAAGACGGAAAGCGCGAGGGTCGCGGGATCCAGCGACGACACCGTTCGACTGTACATCCATATCGGCAACGTGCTGAGGTCGATTGTGTACATGAAAAAGGTGACGGTAAATTCGTTGAAGCTGATAATCAGCGCAAAGATCAAACCGGCCAGAATGCCGGCTTTCATCAACGGAATGACGACATCCCAAATCGCGCGCAGCGGTGATGCGCCGAGCGAAATTGCAGCTTCCTCGATTTCCACGCTGATGCCGTTCATGGCGCTCAGACAGTTGCGCAAAACAAACGGCAGAACCAGGGCAATGTGCGGAATTGCAATGCGCCAGATGCCGAGGTCGAATTGCAGACTTTCGGCAATCAACAGGAAGGCGATACCAAGCATAACCAGCGGAAACACCAGTGGCAGCGTGAACAGAAGTTCCATGCCTTCGCGCAAATTCCGGTTGCTGCGTGCCAGCGCATAGGCAAGCGGAATACAGACCAGCGTTGATATGACCATGACCAGGAAGGCAACCAGCAGGCTGGTGAAGGTGCTGTCGACGACCGATTGCGCGCTGGATGGATCTTCACTTGTGAACAGCTGCAGGACTTCAACATACCAGCGGAGCGAAAACTCCGTGGGTGGAAAGCTCGAATACTCCGAAGCGGAAAACGACATGATCGTCACAACGATCACGGGCAGCGAGGATATCAGAATTCCGATTGTTGCAAGAAACAGGATGACGAACCGGTAGGTTCCGCCACCTTCCCTTGGGAGAAGGCCGACCCGCATCACCGCGTCTCCTTCGTTGTTGTCGTCAGACGGACCAGCCAGGAGGAGGCAGCGAGTACGAAGATCGTCAGGGCAATCAGGATCATGCCGGCCGCAGCCGCGCCAGACCAGTTGAACAGTGGAGAAATCATATCCCTGATCACCAGACCCATCATCTGTACGCGGCGTCCGCCAAGAAGCAGGGGAATGGCAAACGCGCTGGCGTTGAACGCAAAGACAATGGAGGCGGCTCCGACAAGGCCCGGCCGCAACAGCGGTACCGTGACATCCCTGAAGGTGCGCCAATGCCCGGCGCCCAGGGAACTTGCCGCTTCCAGGTATTCCGGAGAAATGGCTCTCACGGCGCCGACGATCGGAAAGACCGCAAGCGGCAGGGACGTCTGCACCAGTCCCAGCAAGACACCGGTCTCGTTGAACAGCAGGAACAGAGGTCGTTCGATGATCCCCATTGCCTTCAAGGTCGAGTTCAGGACACCGGACGGGCCAAGCAGCAGGATCCAGCCGTAGGCCTGGACCAAAAGGTTCAGGATAAGCGGTAACAGAATGGAAATTGTGAGCAAGCGCCTGAAGAACGAACTGCGCAGCGACGTCATGACAAACGCCAGCGGAACTGCCAGGACCATAACAATAAGCGTTGCGACAAACGCCAGCTTCAGCGTCAGCCAGACGGACCTGCCGAAGAACGGGGTCATCAAGTCGCGATAGGCCTGGATCGACAATCCTTCGATTGTTCCCTGTTCAGAAGACAGGGAAAAACGCAAGATGAAAAAGCATGCCGCCAAAAACGGCAGAATGGCTATAAAAGCAGGCGCTGCGAACAGCAGCGCCTGTTTCCTTGGAAGAAGCTCAGTCGACACGATCGATTGTCACTTGATCCTTGCCTATCAAGACAGGGTCTGCTGGTAGGTCGCAATCCAGTTTTCGCGAACATCGGCGATAAAGGACTTGTCATGAACGACAGCTTTTTCGCTGAGCTGCTCCGGCTTGATGATAAACGGACTTGCCTTGGCAGCCTCACTCATCACCGCCTGCTGGTTGATCGGCCCGTTCAGAACGGCTTCGGCCATCACGCCCTGGACCTTGTCATCAAGCGTGAAGTCGATGAAAGCATGTACGACATCGTCGTCACCAGGCTTGGATTTCGGCACGATCGTGTACATCAGATCCGCGAAGAAACCTTCGTCAAGATCGTAGGTCGCGCCCATGTTGGACTCTGCAGGGTTGGCAAGTTCCTTCGCGAAAAAGGCCGGAGCATAGACGCCGCCGATGTCGAGTGCGTCGGATCTGAAGAGCTCCGAAATCTGGCCCGGGTTCTCTCCAAAGGTCAAAATACCATTGCGCAGTTCGGCAAGCTTCGCAAAGGCAGCTTCTGAATTGGTTCCGTCGCCGCCGATCATCTTGCCGGTCGCGAAGATCGTGTCCAGCGCGTCCGTCCAGGTTGCCGGCGGCAGGAAGAGACGTCCGGAATGCGCAGCGTCCCACATTTCCGCGTAAGACTTCGGCGGCTCCTTGAATGTCTTGGTGTTGTAGATCATTCCGCCGGTCCAAAGCAGATAGCCGATACCGTGACCTTCCGCGCCCGAGCGGAAGCGCGGATCCACTTTTTCAAGATTGGGCAGCATGTTCAGGTCGGGCTTCGCCAGCAAACCGTCTCCGGCAAGTTCAACCGCGCCAACGCCGGCAAGGGTGATGACATCATATTGGGCCTTTCCACCGGACGCCCTGAGTTTGGCAACCATTTCCGAGGTGGAGCCAGTGCGGTCGGCGATGACCTTGGCGCCGGTCATCTCCTCGAAGGGTTTTGCAATATTTTCCAGGATTGCCAGACCCGTATTGTCGGACCAGGTTAAAAGCCGGATTTCCTTGCCGCTGAAATCGCTTTTACCGGCAGCTGTTACGATTGAAGGCATTGCGAGCGTTGCTGCAGATGCTGCACCAGCCTTCAGGATACCACGTCGGGTCAGTTTGAAAGTCACCGTTCCACCTCTGAATTTCGGCCGAATGCGACCGTTTGGAATTGTCAGGGGTAAGCTCCGGCGTTGTTGTTTGCATTACCACTTCATTGAATCGAATAATTCTTGCAAAAAAATACAAGTTTTACGATTTGGATGAAAAATTATGCATGACTGACCGATTTTTTATCAGTCTGGGTCAGAAGTAGCCATTTGGGCGGGAAATCAGAAGCTTGTTTCAAGGTGAAGTGGTCACCCGAAAACCTGCAGAACCCCAGACAATCAGGCGCTCAGGCAAATGAAATTGGAGATTTTGGTCTGTTGGCACCGGATTTGTTTCATCAACGGAAACCGTTACATTCATATTTATCAATGTTTTGATTGATAAGTATCCATTTTAAGGGGGCTTGAGTGATCTATCGTCGGTTTTTGTGCGTGAACAACAAGTGCGCGCGCGCAAATTTCTCAATGCAAACGTGGCAATTTCGAACTTGAATCCGAACCTCATCGACACGGCCACGCCTCCGATCCCGGAGGCGGAAGATTGGTTGTTGGCCTATGACGGCCGGTTTGGCCCGGCGCTCAATCTTAGCCAGGCGGTTCCTGGTGATCCGCCCCCGTCAGAATTTATGGCGAAGATCGCGTCTTCTGCTGGAACCACAGAAGCAACGCGATACGGCGACATTTTCGGCGACCATGGGCTGCGTGCCGCATACGCCGCTGATTGCTCGGAATTGTTTCAGGCTTCGATTGATCCGGCTGAGATCGCAATCACAGCAGGCTGTAATCAGGCCTTTTTCGTTTCAATCATGGCTCTTGCCGCTGCGGGCGATGCGATCATTTTGCCAGCCCCCTGGTATTTCAATCACAAAATGACCCTCGACATGTTGGGCGTCGAGGCAAGACCGATGCCGCTTCTGGCCGAAAACAGTTTCCTTCCGGATGTAGCCGATACCGCCAAACTGATCGATGACAAGGTCAAGGCAATCGTTCTGGTAACGCCCAACAATCCAACGGGTGCCATCTATCCGCCTGATTTGATTACGTCTTTCTTCGAGCTCGCTCATGAACAGGGCATCAAACTGATCCTGGACGAAACGTATCGCGATTTCCTGCACGAAAAGGCTGCACCCCACGGGCTCTTCAGCGATCCGTGCTGGCAGGATACGGTTATCAGCCTCTACAGCTTTTCAAAAAGCTACGCCATTCCCGGACACCGCCTCGGTGCGGTGACCGCATCGCCGCAGGTTCTGAGTGAATTAGGCAAGGTTCTCGATTGCATCCAGATATGCCCCGCACGCGCCGCGCAACTGGCGCTGCCCTGGGCAATGGCAAATCTGAGTGGCTGGCGAATGGAGACCAATGCTCAGATTTCAGAAAGGGCGGGCGCATTCCGCAAGGCTCTGACGCCGCATCCGGCATGGCGTATTGATCAAATGGGCGCTTACTTCGCCTATGTGCGCCATCCGTTTCCCGGTGTTTCAGCTGTCGCAGTCGCAGAGCGGCTCGCAAGTGATTGCGGGCTGCTTGCTTTGCCGGGCAGTTATTTCGGTCCCGGACAGGAGCAGCATCTGAGATTTGCGTTTGCCAATGTTGGCTGTCATGCCATCGCTCAGGTCACGGACCGGCTTGCGGGTTTTCATGAAGCGTCACTCGAAGCTGCTCGGAAATAGGTGTGCAGCATTCTTTTTCGGAGCGCCAATTTCCGTGTTGTGCCGGGGGACAGGCAGGGCACCCTGTTGGCCGTCAGACCTCAGCGGTTGAAAACTGAAGCAACCAGACTGCTCCCGGCTGTTGCGAACAATCCGGCTACGACGCTGTCAATCCAACGGCGCAGACGCAAATAGGCCGTCATGAAGCCGGGATGCGAAAACGCGAGAGCATGCCCGAAGTAATTGAGAAAGCCGATCATAGCGCACAGGACCAGGGGCGCAGCCAGCTGTTCGATCGGGGCTTCTATATCCAGTCCCACAGAAAGAGCAGCCATCCATGCCACAACTGCTTTGGGATTGGAAAGGTTCAGGACCAGTCCCCGGACGAACCACTTTCCACGCGAAACATTCTCTGTGACGGGTTTTACGGAGGCTGCTGCCGCGCGAGCAGATTGGAACGCGAGCCAAAGCAGATAGCAGCCACCGAAGAACTTGAATATGTAAAGAACTGTCTCTGAGGCCTGCAGTACAGCTCCCAATCCCGACGCTGCAACCATCCCCCAAAACGCCAGCCCGACGCCGAGTCCGAAGCCAAACTGAAGCCCAAGTTTTCGCCCGCTCCGCATTGCCACGGTTGCCACGGCTATGTTTGCGGGCCCAGGTGAAATTGTTACGACCAGGAAGGCCGCAAGGATAGTTGTAAGGTCTGCAATGTCCATCGTGCACCTGCCGCATCGTTTGTGTGCCGGAAAAGATAGCTTCTAACTCAGGGCCAAATGGATCTAAGGTCACGGTGAACCGGGACATGGTGCCCGGAAATTGACCTGATGAGGTGCAGTTTGCCCAGAACACTTGATAAGCTTGATAGGCAAATTCTGGAGCATCTGCAGGCAGGAGGAGCGGCGGCAGCACGCGAAACCGCCGAGGCGGTAGGGTCTTCAAAATCCGTGGTGCAACGGCGCATCAAACGGCTGGAGGAAGAAGGGGTCATCCTGGAGCGGGTTGCGGTTGTCGATCCGCAAAAATGCGGACCGCTCATGACTTTCCTCGTTGAGGTCGAGATCGAACACGAGCGGGTCGATCTTCTCGACGACTTTCGAAAAACAGTTTTGCGGCTGGAAGAAGTTCAGCAATGCTACTATGTGACCGGCGCGACTGATTTCATGCTTGTGGTCGTCACAAAGGACATGGAGAGCTTCGAGGCGCTCAGCCGGCAGGTTTCACCGAAAATCCGAATATCAGACGGTTCGAGACCAAGGTCGTTGTCGGCCAGGTAAAGGCCAGCCTGAGGGTCCCGTTGTTTGCCGATTGACCAGATTTGGAGCCGACTATCATGCCTTGCTGCATCCGGTCTGTTCACCGCATGCCTGCTGGAATGGCAACGCCATAAGTGCAGCGCCTGCGAGTTGATGCCGGCGCGTTCTTTTGAATGCTCGCACATTCGACAGGCGTTGGATTTAAACGGCTAGTGTGCGCCAGTCCGGCAAACAGCATGAAAAAGTGAAAAGCTAAAGCCCAAGCGCGCGCATCTGCTGGGACATTTGCGTGAAGGAACCGGCCACGTGCTTGTTGATTGCGGCCTCCGCCCGGACAGCGTCATGGGTTCGGAATGCTTCCAGCAGCTCTTGATGTTCTTCCATGATTGTCTGGTATCTCACCGGGCTGATGCGAAGTTTCGCGCCGTGAACATTCAGTGCCTTGCGCAGCTTTTTCCAAAGATCGGCGGCGACCTGATTGTAGTGACGGCGGCAGATGGCCCAGTGAAACTCGAAATCCAGCTTTCTGAACTCGATGAGATTACCGGAAGGCACCTCTTCTATCTTGCGCTGGATCTCTTCCATTTCCTCGATCATTTCGGGCTGTGCATAGTCGGCGAACCACGAAACGAAGTAAGGTTCCAGAAGTTGCAGCACCTCGAATATGTTCTGGATCGTATTCGCATCGCCTTGCTTGACGACTGCCCCCCGATTGGGATGGATCTCTACGAAGCCTTCCCCCTGCAGTAGCCTTAGAACTTCCCGGATCGGACTGGTGCTGACGCCGAATCTCGTCGCCAGTTCAGACACTTTCAGTCGCTGCCCCGCTTCCAGACGACCGCTCGAGATTTCCTCCAGGACCGCCTCATATAGGGTTTCTTCCTGATCGTTCGCCTTGTTAAACGCGTTCATACTTTCCTCTCGCGCATTTGCCTGGCGGATCCGTCAGGTTGCCGGGGCATTTCAAAAGCAGAAACCGGGCCGTGATACAGGACCTTTTTTCTGTCGCGATGCGTACCTGCACCACACAAGCTCCCGTTTTCAAAGACTATCTGGTAGCAGTCTCGCACATTCTCCACAATCAATCCTTTTGTTTTTTCATTGGTTTCGTTCGATAATACTCTTATTAAAAAGCATTAAATCAATCAAAAAATCTATAAAAAGAAAAAAATAGTCGACGATCTTGAAAGGATCGTGTAGCTTTTCAAGAGTGCATTCGGAAGGAGCAGGACATGCCGGAGATGTCGGAGACTGTTGCATTGGAGGCGGTGCCGGTCTCGAAAGGGTGGGAAGACAAGGCCGCCCGCATCACAACAATTACCCCTGTTCTGGCGCGCGTTGGAAAGCGCAATCAGCTGCTTGTAAAGCTGGTGACGGAAGACGGGTTGACCGGATGGGGCGAGAGCGGTCTTTCGGGCCGTGAACGCGCGGTTTCGGCGGCCGTGGATCACTTTGCAGCCTTTCTGGAAGGTCAGGATTCAAGAAAGATCGGACGCATTTGGCAGGAATGCTATCGAAGCCAGTATTTCGAAGGCGGGCGCGTCCTGACAGCTGCCATCTCGGCGATCGACATCGCGCTTCACGATGTTCTCGGCAAAAGGCTGGGCGTTCCCGTCTATCAGCTTCTGGGAGGCCGGCAGCGCGATGTAATACCCACTTTCGCAAGCACGATGGGTCAGGATCGGCAGGAGCTGCTTGAGCACACACATAAGCTCATCCATGCCGGTTGGGACTGTGTTCGGATTTATCCGTCGAATTTCGACAGGGGTGAGGTTTACAGTCCCAGGACCAGCCTTCCCGAAATTGCGGACGATCTGAAAGCGATGCGCGAGGCCATCGGGCACACGGTGACGCTTGGCATCGACCTTCATCACCGGCTTAGCGTCGCGGAGGCCGCGAGTTTCTGCAACATGCTTCCGTCCGGGACACTTGATTTCTTAGAGGAGCCCATCAGGAGCGAAGCGCCTGATGCCTATGCCGTATTGCGCGGCATGACCGACATTCCCTTTGCGGTCGGTGAGGAGTTTTCATCCAAGTGGCAGGCGGCGCCGTTTCTGGAAAAGGGCCTTACCCAATTCATGCGCCTGGATATCTGCAACATTGGCGGGTTCACGGAGGCAATGAAAGTTGCCGGATGGTCTGAACGTTTTTACGTCGATCTCATGCCGCACAATCCGCTCGGGCCGGTCTGCACGGCTGCGACCGTTCATCTTGCGGCGGCCACACCCAATTTCAGCTGGCTCGAAACGCGTCAGTCGCCCGTCGAAAATCTTGGTTTCCACGACACCGGAATTTTCCCGGAACAGGTTCAGCTGGAGGGCCCGGTCTATGTGGTGCCGGACAGCCCCGGTCTCGGTGTCGAGGTCGATGAAGATGCCATTACGAAACAGGATCCAACACATGTAGAAGCGCCGCATCTAAGGCGCCCGGACGGCTCGGTCACCAACTGGTGAGCGGGTGACTGTCGTTCAGGAAAGAGGAGGAATGAATGAGCAGCCGGAGAAATCTGAAAGCGTTTCTTGCAAGCGGCGTAGCGGGGACCTGCCTGGCATTGTCCGTCGCTGGAAGCGCTTGGTCCGCCGACTATAACGAGGCTCCAAACCTTGCAGAGCGCGTCAAGGCCGGCGACCTGCCCGCGGTGGATGAGCGCCTTCCAAAATCTCCGATGGTCATGCAGCCGCTGGAAAAGGTTGGTGAATACGGCGGTACGCTCCGGCGCGCCATCCTTGGAGGAGGGGATCAGCACAACATTGTTCGCCTCATCGGTTCGGAGAACCTCATCCGGTGGAGCCCGGACTGGTCCTCGATCGAACCGAACATAGCGGAGAGTTTCGAGGTCTCGGACGACGCAACGACCTTCACGTTCAAGCTGCGCGAGGGAATGCGCTGGTCGGATGGCGAGCCTTTCACCGCTGACGACATTCTGTTCTGGTATGACGTACTTCTCGACGAGCGTCTGACACCTTCGAAACACCCGAATTTCGTGGAAGCGGCCGGACCGGTCAAAGTCACGAAAATCGACGATACGACTGTCGAGTTCAAATTCCAGGAACCCAACGGCCTGTTCCTACAGAACCTGGCCTATGGCTTCGGATACTACGTCGTGAACTATCCGAAGCATTATCTCTCGCAATTCCACATCGAGCATAATCCCGACGTTCAAAAACTCGTGGACGAGGAACCAGCGGCGGCGGACTGGGTTCAACTCTTCAACCTGAAGGCCGGGCCGATGCACACGCCGATTTTCTGGCAGAACCCGGACCGGCCGACACTGCACCCATGGCATCTGACCAATGCCTACGGATCAACGGAGCGGGTCGTCGCCGAACGCAATCCCTATTTCTGGAAGGTCGATCCGGACGGCAATCAGCTGCCCTATATCGACAGGATAACCTGGGATCAGGTTGAGGATGCCGAATCCATTCTCCTGAAGGCCTTCAACGGTGAAATCGACTATATGGCGCGCCATATCGGACGCCCGGTCAACCTGGCTGCGCTGACCGATAACAAGGAACGCGGCAAGTATGATTTTTACCAGGTCGGTGACATTCCAGGTAGCCAGACCACGGTGATGCTCAACCTGAACAACGCCGATCCGGTCAAGAACGAAATCGTCAATAATCTCGATTTCCGCAAAGCCGTCAGCCACATGATCGACCGGGAAGAGATCAACGATATCGTCTACCTGGGCGCCGGCCGGCCCGTGCAGACAGCACCCCATCCTCTGTCGCCGTTTTATAACGAGGAGTGGGCGACGCGGGACACCGAGTTTGATCCGGAGCTTGCAGGCCAACTGCTCGACAGCATTGGCCTCGACAAGAAAGACGCGGACGGATACCGCCTCGGACCGGATGGCGAAAGGTTTACACTGGTCTTTCTCATCGCCGATGTCTTCGGCTGGCAGTATCCGGACGTCATGGAACTCGTTTCCGGTTACGCCAAGGATGTCGGTCTCGATTTCCAGGTGCGTGCAAGCGACAGGTCGCGGTTGTTCGAAATCGTCAGTTCGGGTGAACACGACGCCTATATCTGGAATTGTCCGGGAGGGCTTGTCGACGCATATGCCAACCCGGACTGCTATCTGCCAAGAGGGCAGGCAGTCTTCTGGGCGCCTAAATGGGCAGCCTGGGGAGCGGATCCGAGCACTGGTGAAGAACCACCGGAGCATATCAAGAAACTGTTCGAAATCTACAAGGGTGTGACGTCGACCGCCGATCCTGAATTGCAGGAAAAGGCTCTTGTGGAACTGATCGACAATGCAAGCAAACAGCTGCTGACGGTTGGCCTGATCCAGAGCAACGGGGCGTTCGGTATCGCGCGTCAAAACCTGCACAATTTCGCGGATCCGATGCCAATCGCAGGGCAACTTTGGACACCTGCGCCCTATACCGCACAGTTCTTCTTCGAAGGCGGGGACAACCTTCCCTGACGCGGTTCGTGATCCGGTCTGCTATCCTGTACGGCCGGATACACTCGTCGCGGGGCCCGCCCAGTCCTCCGGGCAGAGCCCCGCGGCTCTTTCTTTTCGTCAACCAGCGCCTTGATCGGCAGTGCAGGTAATGCTCGGTTTTTTATATCGCAGGCTTCTCTACATGATCCCGACCGTCTTTCTGATTTCGGTCGTGACGTTTGCAATCATCCAGCTGCCACCTGGAGACTATCTTGACACCCTGGCTGCCGAATTGAACGATTCCGGCGGGCTTGATGAAGGCACCATGCAGGCCCTGAGGGACCAGTACGGTCTGGGCCAGCCGATGTATGTCCAGTACATCAAATGGATGTCCCAGATTGTTCTGCACGGCGATTTTGGCATCTCCTTTGAAAAGAATGTGCCGGTGAACGATCTGATCTGGGACCGGCTCGCCTGGACCTTCGGTATTTCGCTGATGACGCTTTTGTTCATCTGGATGACCGCCTTGCCGATCGGCATTTATTCCGCTGTTCGCAAATATTCCTTCGGCGACTATGTCGCGACCTTCTTTGGCTTTGTCGGCCTGGCGGTGCCGAATTTTCTGCTTGCCCTGGTGATGATGTATCTTGCGTTCAAATATTTCGGGCAGAGCGTCGGGGGGCTGGTCAGTCCGCAATATCTCGAACAGCCCTGGACCTGGGACAAGTTCATTGATCTGCTGGCGCATATCTGGATGCCGATCGTGGTCGTCGGAACTTCCGGCGCCGCCGCGCTGATCCGCATCATGCGCGCCAACCTGCTGGACGAATTGTACCGCCCCTACGTGGTGACGGCCCGGGCCAAGGGAATGTCGGAGTTTCAACTCCTGCTTAAATACCCTGTCCGGGTTGCGCTCAATCCGTTCATCTCGACGATCGGCTGGATCTTGCCAACGCTTGTGTCCGGAGAAATCATCGTCGCCGTCGTGATGAACCTGCCGACGACGGGACCGCTGCTGCTGCGGGCTCTCCTGGTGCAGGACATGTATCTCGCCGGCTCCCTCATCCTTCTTGTCAGTATCCTGACGGTGTTCGGCACGCTGATTTCCGACCTGTTGCTGGCCTGGATCGATCCGAGGATCCGATATCAATGACTGTAGAAACCGTGAGCCAGCCCGTTGAAAATGCCGAGGAGAGAGCCCCACAGCTTCTGGGGCCATGGGCGCTCATGTGGCGCAAGTTCAAGCGTCACAGGGTTGCTTATGCCAGCTTGTGGGTGACCGGCCTGATCTACTTCATGGCGCTTTTCGGCGATTTTCTTGCGCCCGAGCAGATCGATGAGACCAATCGGCGCGGCATCTTCGTGCCGCCGCAGGGCATACACTTCTTTGTCACCGAAAAGGACGGATCGAGCAGGTTCCTCCTGCATGCCAAGTCGCTCAAGATGCAGGTGGACAGTGCGACCATGCGGCGAAGCTATGTCGAACGTCCGGACAAGGTGATCCCGCTTGGGTTCTTCGTGAAGGGCTACCCTTACAAGATCCTCGAACTGATCCCGGCCGATACCCACTTTTTCGGGCCGGTCGCCGAAAAAGACGTTGTTTATTTCCTCGGTTCCGACCGGCTTGGCAGGGATATACTGAGCCGGATCATCATAGGCACCAAAGTGTCCATGTCCATCGGCCTTGTGGGCATTGCGGTGTCCCTTGTGATTGGCGTGTCTCTGGGGGGGCTGTCGGGGTACTATGGCGGCTGGGTCGACACGCTCATACAGCGCCTTGTCGAGTTTTTGAGATCGATCCCGACCATTCCACTGTGGATGGGGCTAGCAGCTGCGATACCACTCGGCTGGCCTCCGCTCCGGACCTACTTCGTCGTTACCCTGATTGTCTCGATGATTGGCTGGACAAGTCTTGCAAGAGAAGTCCGGGGCAAGTTTCTGTCGCTCAGAAACGAAGACTTCATTGTTGCCGCCAGGCTGGACGGTCTCACGGACTGGGAGATCATTCGCAAGCACATGGTTCCCTCCTTCTCCAGTCACATTATCGCATCGCTTACGCTGGCCGTGCCTCTGATGATCCTGGCCGAGACGTCGCTTTCGTTTCTGGGTATCGGTCTGCAGCCGCCAATCGTTTCCTGGGGCACATTGCTGAAGGAAGCCCAGAATATCCGCACGATTATCGAAGCGCCGTGGCTCCTGATCGCGCCCGGTTCGATGATCATTGTCGCCGTGCTGGCACTCAACTTCCTTGGAGACGGCCTTCGAGATGCCGCAGATCCGCATGCTCACTGATCTTACGGAAAACGATCGCCAGGACGCGTCGCCGCAAGAATTACCGCTTGTGGAGATCCGTGGCCTTAAGACGCACTTTCACACCCATGACGGCATCGTCAAGGCGGTTGAAGGGGTGGATCTCGATATCCACGCGAACAGAACCCTGTGCATTTTAGGGGAATCTGGATGCGGCAAATCCATCATGGCGCGATCGATCCTGAGGATTGTCGACACTCCGGGTAAAATCGTTGAGGGAAGCATTCTCTACCGGCCCGGCGACGGCCGTTCCGTGGACCTGGCAAGGATGCGGGCTGGCTCTCGGGACTTGCGCGACATTCGCGGCCAGGACATCGCAATGATCTTCCAGGAACCGATGTCTTCGCTGGGACCGATCACCAAGGTCGGCAAGCAGATTGTCGAGACGATCCTGCTGCACCGGAAGGTGTCGAAATCCGAGGCAAAGGAGCAGGCAATCGAACTTCTGGACAAGGTCGGCATTCCGCGCCCTTCGGAACGTTTCGAAGCCTATCCTTTCGAGCTTTCCGGCGGCATGCGGCAGCGGGTGATGATTGCAATGGCGCTGTCCTGCCAGCCGCGGCTTCTGATTGCCGACGAACCGACAACGGCACTCGACGTGACGACACAGGCACAGATCCTGGACCTGATTGCGGAACTGAAGGATGAACTCCAGATGGCGGTCCTCCTGATCACACATGATCTCGGAGTGGTGGCGGAAGTCGCCGAAGATGTGGCGGTCATGTATATGGGCAAGATCGTTGAGAAGGGCGATGTGTTTTCAATCTTCGAAAACCCTCTGCATCCCTACACACGCGCCCTCCTGAATTCGGTTCCCAAGATCGGTCAGGCGAAACAGCATCGGCTTCCGGCTATTCGAGGGATGGTTCCGCACCCCCTTGCAAGACCCAGCGGCTGTGCTTTCCGCACGAGGTGTGACGCGAGTATTCCCGGACTTTGCGATGTGAAGGAGCCTTCGCTGGAGCGCTGCGGACCGGCAGAGGTTGCCTGTTTCCTGAAACAGGAGGAGGTCGGAGGTGACTGATACGATCCTGCAAGTCCGTGACCTTGATATGCATTTCCCGATTGGTGGCAGCTTCTTCGGAAAACCGTCCGATATTGTCCGTGCGGTGGACAATGTCAGTTTCGATGTCAAACGTCGGGAGACATTCGGGATCGTCGGTGAAAGCGGCAGCGGCAAGACCACGCTTGGCCGCTGTATCATGCGTGTCCTCAATCCGTCCGGCGGCAGCATCCTTTTAAACCGGAACGAGAGCGCGAGCGTTGAGCTTTGCGCGGCGAGCAGACCGCAGCTGCGCGAAGTGTGGAAAGACATGCGAATGGTTTTTCAGGACCCGCAGTCGTCACTTAATCCACGGCTTCGCGTCTTGGAGCTGGTCGGGCAGTGCATCCGGAAATCCGAGGGTCTGGGCGGCCGGGAGCTTGCCGACCGCGTCGCCGATTTGCTCCGGCAGGTCGGTCTGAGGCCCGAGTTCTTAATGCGGTATCCGAACGCGTTTTCCGGAGGCCAGCGACAGCGATTGGGAATTGCGCGCGCGCTGGCGACAAATCCGGAACTGATCATCGCGGATGAAGCGGTCTCCGCGCTGGATGTCTCCATTCAGGCACAGATCCTCAACCTTCTTCAGGACCTGCAGGATCAGTTCGATCTGACTTATGTTTTCATTGCTCACGATCTTGCTGTGGTGGAACATATCTGCGATCGGATTGCCGTGATGTATCTGGGTCAGATCGTCGAACTGGCCGAGACAGACGAGCTGTTTCGCGCGCCGAAACACCCTTATACACGCGCCCTTTTGAATGCCGTTCCCGTTCCCGACCCCCGGCTGCGGCGGAAGACGAAAGTGTTGGCCGGCAAGCCCGCAGATGACCCGGATGCGCACACTGGGTGCCGGTTTGCCGCGCGCTGCGCGCACGCAACAGACCTTTGCAGAACAAAGACACCGCCCCGCAAAAAACTCGGGACCACCGACGTACTTTGCCACTTTGCGGGAGAGATCTAAGGAGCACCTTTTGCAGGACACCGATCCAAAAACGAAGAAACCGAACGTCATCCTGATTTCAACAGACCAGCAACGCGGTGATTGCATCGGTCTGGACAAGCGGCATGTCAGAACGCCCAATATCGACAGGATCGGCAAGACAGGCGTGATGTTTTCCAAATGCATTACGCCGCATCCCATGTGCCAGCCCGCCCGCGCGTCCATCCTGACCGGCAAGCTGCCCTATTCGCATGGTGTACGCGACAATGGCCGCAATCTGGCGCAGGAGTTCGGTGTTGAGGGCCTAGGCAGCATTTTTCAAAATGCCGGCTACGAAACGCGCTTTATCGGCAAGGCTCATTTTGCAAGCAACGAGACGTTCGCTCCGACCGGTACGCCGGAGTGCTATCACAGCACTGCGGACTTCTCCGCGGACTGGGGAGGGCCTTATTTCGGGTTTCAGCATGTTGAGCTGATGTTGCGGCCCCATCATCATTGTGTGTGGCAAGACGCGCCGTACACCTTGCATTATGAAAACCATCTGGACGGAGACGGATTGGGCCGCGTGCGGTGGGAGCGGGCCAAGAAAACCGTGCCGCCGCAGTCATCCCACTTTCAGGCCTGGCGTTCGGCGCTCGAACAAAAATGGCACTCTTCACCATGGATCGGCGACCGGACCGTCGATATGATCCAGAAGAAGGAAGAAAAACCCGTTTTTGCCTGGGTTTCGTTCCCCGATCCCCATCCTCCCTTTCTTGTGCCGTCTCCCTGGAGCGATCTCCATCATCCTGACGAAGTCGATATTCCGATCCACCGGGACCTCGATCTTGAGAACCGTCCCTGGTGGCATCGTGCATTTCTGGAAAGCCCCGTCCGGCGCAACACCAAGCGGGAGCATGCACAGGATGGCAAGAACTGGGGCGTGACAGAACCTTTGAGCGAACGTCAGCTGAGGGACATTACAGCGATCTATTACGGGATGATCGCCTGGGTCGACGAACAGGTCGGAAGGATCCTAGATGCGCTGGAGGAAACGGGCGAAATGGAAAACACGATTATCGTCTTCATCAGCGATCACGGCGAATGGCTCGGTGACCATGGCCTCCTGCTGAAGGGGCCGATGCTCTATGACGGGTTGCTGCGCGTGCCCTGCCTCATGTGCGGGCCTTCGATTGCTCAGAACCGCCGCATTGACGATCCGGTCTCAACGGTCGATCTCAGGCAGACACTTGCCGATCTGTGCGGGTTTGAGGTTTCCGGCGACAATGGAAAGTCGCTGTGTCCGCTCATGGATGAGAGCGAAAACCGGGACTTTGCCTTGAACGAATGGGAGGTTGATCCGAGTAGAAGCGGCGTCGACATGGACCTGATGACGGTGCGCAGTCATCGCTATCGCATGTCCGTGGACCTGAAATCGGGTGCAGGTGAACTCTATGATTTCGAGTGTGATCCAGCCGAAATGCAAAACCGTTTCGACGACCCGGCCTACAAGGCTGTTCGGCGCGAGCATATGGACATGATCAGATCCCGTCCGGGCGATCAGGTTCCCGTTGCCAGAAGGGTCGGATGGCACTGAAGGCCGCGGTCTTTGCAGTGACGCAATTCGTCAGGTGCCGCGAATTATAAGTTGGGCTTCAAATTCAAACGTTCGTTCAGCGGCGCTGTCGTTGCCATTGTAACGCAGGACTTGAAGGGTCTGTTCCGCAAGGGGGGTGACAGGGACGCTGATTGTGGATATGCCGCCCTCGATCCAGGTATAGAATGACGGATCGCCGTAACCTATGAAGGCGATCGCTTCGCCGGGTTTCTTGCCGGACGTAAGGAGCGCATTCAGAGCGCCGTTGGAAATCTCAAACCCCCCGCACACAATGGCCGTCGCCCTTTCTTTGCGGATCAGCGCGTTGGCCGAGGCGCCTCCCATACTGAATGATGGTGGCGCGGTTTTGACAAGATCCGGATCCATTTCGAGACGGCATTTTTCAAGCCCGCTCAAATAGGCTTTCAACCGGTTCCGCCCCGAGGAAAGGCTGGAATGCGCACCGATATAGGCGATGTGTTTGTGGCCTTGGCCGTAAAGGTGTTCAACGGCATCTGAAATCGCGCGTGTATCATCTACGAGAATGGCACTCTCGCTGCCATTCATCGGCCGTTGCCGGATCAGTTGAATGACGTTGATGCCGTCGAGATGGACCGGTGTTTGAGTTTCCTCCGCCTTTGCGACAGGGGCAGGAACCACAACAACGGCTTTGGCCTGAACCTCGCGAAGTTGCTGTAATGCGTGCTGTTCCGTGACGAAGTCGTCATTTGTCAGATGAATGATAAGCTGAAACGCAAACGTTTCGCAGATGCTGGCAAGTTCGTTGGCAAACCGCGCATAAAACTCGTTGACAATATTGGGTAGCAACAGCCCGATGATCTTGGTGCCGTCGCCGCGCATGGCCATCGCCGCAGCGTTTTTCACATAGCCCAGTTCCGCAGCTCTTTTTCTGACAAGGTCACGCGTTTCCTTCTGGACGTTCGGGTGGTCCGAGAGCGCCCTGGACACGGTCATGTGCGAAATGCCGAGATCCCTGGCAATGGTTTTGATTGTTACCCGAGCCGCCACGGGGAGGTTCTCCATTTTTCTTGGTTGCGCAAACTATGGCTTGACAGAGCCGATAGTGCAATGGCAAATGTTCACGTGAACATTGATTGCTGACGAGGCGACAGAAACGGAAAATGCCGGCAGACCTGCGAAACAGATGCGAACGATTGGCAGCGGAGATCGGTTTGGTGGAACCTTCCGCGATTACCGAGGTGTTGCCGCTGACCGGCGGAGTTGCCTCGGACATCGCGATGGTAGACGCAGGCGACAAACGGTTCTGCATCAAGTTCGCGTTGCCGAAGCTCAAGGTGGCGGAAGACTGGCATGCGCCCGTTCACAGAAACAGGGCGGAATACGAGTGGCTTCGGACGGCAGCACAAATTGCGCCGGAGTGTGCTGTGAAGACGTTTGGCCGTTCCGATGACCTGCACGGTTTCGCCATGGAATTTATCTCAGGAGACGCAGTTTCACTCTGGAAAAAAGATCTCCTGGAAGGAAAGTCGGACAGTGCCAGACCGGCAGCCGTCGGAGGTCTCGTCGGCAGGATACACGCGGCATCCAGCAGGCCGGACTTCGACACCGCGCCCTTCCAGAACAGGGATGACTTTCACGCGCTTCGCATCGAGCCTTATCTTGTGTTCACGGCCGGAAAACATGCTGAAGTTTCTTCCGAGCTGCGGCGGATCGCGGAGAGCCTTTATAAGACTTCCAAGGTTCTCGTGCATGGAGACGTCAGTCCGAAGAATATTCTGTTCAGGGCAGGAAAGCCGATCATTCTGGACGCTGAATGCGCGACCATGGGAGCGCCGGAATTCGATGTTGCTTTCTGCCTGAACCATCTTGTCCTCAAGGCGCAGCACGTTTCCTCCCTTCGCGCCGACCTTGCCACGCACGTAAATGCGCTCTGGTCCGCCTACGCGGAGACAGTCAGCTGGGAGCCGGAAACCGAGCTGGAAGCAAGGGTCAGCCGTCTTTTGCCGGCCCTTTTGCTGGCGCGGGTCGATGGAAAGTCTCCGGTCGAATACCTCGATGAAGGTTCGCAAGGCGTTATCCGCGACGTATCGCTGAGACTTCTGATGACCCCCAAATCCACCATCGTTGGCGTTGTTGACGAACTGCTTGATACATGGAAGGGCGATAATCCGTGACTGCAATTCACTCGGTCAAAGGACGGCGCGTATGGGATTCGCGCGGCAATCCGACAATCGAAGTCGACGTGCGCCTGAAAGACGGTTCTCTCGGCCGGGCGATTGCGCCGGCCGGGGCGAGCAGGGGGACGCGCGAAGCGCTTGACCTGCGCGATGGTGGAAACCGGCTGCAGGGCAAGGGCGTTGCAAACGCATTGCGCGGCCTCAACGAAACAATCGCACCGGTTCTGATCGGAATGAATGCAGCCGACCAGTTGTCGATCGATCAGAAACTCATCGCCCTCGACCCGACGCCGATCAAGCAAAACCTCGGGGGCAACGCAATGGTCGCCACGTCCCTGGCGGTACTTCATGCCGCGGCCGCGAGCGCTGGCAAATCGCTCTGGCAATACGTTGCCGATCACTATGGTTGCGCTGCGTCGCTGCCCCTGCCTGAGATCCAGATTTTCGGTGGCGGTGCGCATGCAGGACGGCGGGTCGACATCCAGGATTTCATGATCATGGTGCCGGGGGCAAAGAGCTTCGACGAGGTCATGGAAGTGACCAACGAGGTTTATTTTGCCGCCGGTGACCTTATGTCGTCGCGTGGCGGTCTTGCCGGCGTGGCGGACGAGGGCGGTTGGTGGCCCGAGTTCAAGAGCAATGAGGAAGCCCTGGAAACGCTGGTTCTTGCCATTGAGAAGGCTGGCGAGAAACCGGGCGATCGTGTGGTGATCTCTCTCGACGTTGCCGCCTCGGAGTTCGGTCGGGAGGGCCGTTACCGTCTGGCGCTCGAAGATCGGGAAATGGACAGCGGAGAGCTGATCGATCTGCTGGGAAACTGGCTTGATACCTATCCGATTGTCTCGATCGAAGACCCGCTTGGCGAGGACGATACGCCGGGCATGGTCGAATTCACGAAGAGGCACGGTGAAAGCGTGCAGATCATCGGAGATGACTACCTGGTCACGAACGCCAATCTCGTCGAACAGGCCAAGGCCGATCGAGCCTGCAATGCCGTTCTGGTCAAGGTGAACCAGGCGGGAACGGTCAGCGAGGCCGTTCAGGCCTTCTCGGCAGCCAAGCAGGCCGGTTGGGGCGCGATTGTGTCGGCTCGTTCCGGCGAGACCGAAGATGTCTCGATCTCTCACCTTGCAACCGGTCTTGGATGCGATCAGCTCAAAGTCGGATCCTTCACGCGATCGGAACGCATGGTGAAATGGAACGAGTGCCTGCGCATACAGGAAGAACTGGGAACGGATACGTTCGCCGCCGGCCGCGCATTGCGTGGAACATGGTGGGGCACGAAGCAAACGGGAATGAATAGATGAAGTTCATGAGACTGGGCGACCCCGGTAAGGAGACCCCTTGCGTTCTGGATAAGGAAGGCGCGGCCAGAGACATTTCGGGCATGGTTCCCGATATTTCGCCCGAAACCATTTCAGGACTGATGGAGGCTGTCTCGCGCTATGATCTGAGCGCACTACCGTCCGTTGGCCAGGACGGTGTCCGGATCGCGGCACCTGTCAGTCAGCCGCGCAATATTTACTGTATCGGGCTGAACTACAGCGACCATGCCCGGGAAGCGGGAATGGATATTCCTGAAGAACCGATCCTGTTCAACAAGGCCTCCGGAACCTATTGCGGCCCCAACGATCCGATCCTCTATTCGCCGAAAATGACCAAACTCGACTGGGAAGTCGAGCTTGGCATCGTAATCGGGCGTCCGACACTCAATGTGTCGAAGACCGAAGCGCTTGATTGCATACTGGGTTACACGCTCGTCAATGATGTGTCGGAGCGTTCCTGGCAGCTTGAGCGCGGCGGTCAGTGGGCCAAGGGCAAGAGTTTCCCGAATTTCTGTCCGACAGGCCCCTGGATCGTCAGCGGAGACGAGGTCGGCGATGCGCGTGAACTGCCGATGTGGCTGGATGTCAACGGCACCAGAATGCAGAGCGGCAACACGGCAACGATGATTTTTGATCCGGCAACGATCGTCAGTTACCTGAGCGAGTTCCTGCGTCTGGAACCGGGAGACCTCATTTGCACGGGGACGCCGCCTGGTGTCGGGGCAGGCATGAAACCGCCTGTCTGGCTGAAAGTTGGCGACACGGTTTCTCTCGGGATCGAGGGGCTGGGAAGCCAGCAACAGTCAGTCGAGGAGCTTTAGGAGAAGGCGATGACGGGCAGGTTGAATGGCAAAATGGCGGTTGTCACAGCAGCAGGGCAGGGCATAGGCCGCGCGGTCGCCGAGCGTCTGCACGCTGATGGCGCAACCGTCTTTGCCAGTGATCTTGACGAAGCACTGCTGAAAAGCCTGTCCTGTGCCGGGACCAGGCAGCTTGACGCGACCGATGGTGCCGCTGTCGAGGCGTATTTCGAAGACTTCGACCGCGTCGATATTCTGGTTCACTGTGTCGGCTATGTGCACCAGGGAACAATCGAGGAGTGTGCTGAAGAAGAGTGGGTGCACTCCTGCGACATTTCCCTGACCAGTGCCTACAGGGTGTTGCGTGCGGCCATTCCTAAAATGAAGGAAGGCGGCGGCAGCATCATCACGATTGGTTCTGTGGCTAGCTCGATCAAGGGGTTCCCGAAACGGGCTGCCTATTCGGCTGCCAAGGGCGGCGTGATCGGCCTGACAAAATCTGTGGCAGCAGATTATCTGAGCTGCGGCATTCGCTGCAATTCGGTTTGTCCGGGGACTGTCGACAGCCCGTCCTTGCGTCAAAGAATTGAAGAGCTTTCGGATGAATTGGGTGGCCGGGAGGCCGCCCGGAAATTCTTCACAGACCGCCAACCCTCAGGGCGGTTCGGAACGGTGGAGGAGATTGCCGCCCTGTGTGCATATCTGGCGTCGGACGAAAGCGCCTTTGTGACCGGGCAAGCGATCAACATAGACGGGGGGATCACCATCTAGGCGGGCTCGCGCGAGCTCACCAGGAAGTGCCGCACACTCAATTTATCGGCAAGAAATGTTCACGTGAACGTTTGTGTGCGGCTAAGTCGAACAAGGGTCATTTTCGAGGAGGAAAGACCGATGACGATCTTGCGTAGGAAATTGATGATGCCGGCTGCTGCTGCGATGGTGGCATCAGGCGTTCTGGCCAGTGGCGCCTTGGCTGAACCAAAGACAAACCTGCTTCATCAATGGCATTCAGGTTCGAATGCCGAAGCCATCAACGTACTTGGCGAGATGTTCGAGGCGCAGGGTGGAAGCTGGAACCAGACGGCTATTCCAGGGCACACCTCGAACACGATTGCACGCCTGCGCGCAGACGTTATTTCCGGAAACCCGCCATCCGCCGTTCAGCTCAAAGGACCGGAGATCGGAGAATGGGCCAAGACCGGCCTGACGGCAGATCTGAATGCACTGGCGGAAGAGGAAAAATGGGAAGACGTTGTCGCGCCTGAACTCGTCAGCGTGATGAAACCGCACGGCCAATGGGTGGCATCTCCGATGAACATCCACCGGATCGACTGGATGTGGGCATCGAAATCGGCCATGGACGCGATTGGCGCTGAAGAACTGCCGAAGACCTGGGATGAGTTCAATGTTCTGGCCGAACAGATGGCGGAAAAAGGCATCATTCCGGTCGCCCATGGCGGACAGGACTGGATCGACGGGACGCTGTTTGAAATCGTGGCTCAGGGCATCAGCACCGACCTGTTCAGACGCGCCTTTATCGACCTGGATCTCGAAGCGCTGAACAGCCCCGAAATGGTGGCGGCCTTTGATCAGTTGCGCAAAATGGTCGGCTGGATGGATCCGGCGTTTCCCGGGCGCGGCTGGGAAGAGCCACTGAACATGATGGCAAAGGGTGAAGCCGGGTTCTATTTCCACGGCGACTGGGCCATCGGTACAATGAATGCGGCCGGGTATGAATACGGCAAGGACTATCTTTGCGCCGGTGCACCGATGAACAGCGGTGATCCGGGATACATCCTCAACTCGGATTCCGTCGTTTTCTTCAAGCAATCCGATCCTGACTTTATCGAAGGCCAGAAGATGATGGCATCGCTGGTCATGTCCCCGGATTTCCAGAAGGTGTTCAATGTTGCCAAGGGCTCCATCCCGGCGCGTATGGATATTGAGCTCGGAGATGAGTTCAATCCCTGCCAGCAACTCAATCTCGTCGATCTGCGTAATGCCGCCGAAGCCGGCACTGTCGTGCGGTCGATGGCGCACAACATGGCTGTTCCGGAGAAATTCCGCAAAGCGATGTTCACCGTCATTTCGGAATTTATCACCAGCGACATGAGCTCTGAGGACGCGGCGCAGAAAATGGCTGAAGCCGCGATCAACGAATACTGATCGCATCAAATCGGGGAAGGGCTTTGTGAAAGCCCTTCCTGCATCCTATCAACCACTCGGGCACGTCATGCAGTCTGTTGCGCTTACGCCGGAGTTCAGGACAAGGCCGGTCAGTCGCGCCGCAAGATTGGCGCAACTGGTCCCGACGCTTGTACTGCTCCCGACACTCGTTACCACGGGCATCTACATCTTCGTTTTTGTCTGCTGGAACATTTACCTGTCGCTTTCCAGTTCGACGCTTCTGCCGGTCTACGACTTTGCCGGGTTTGACGCCTATACAAGGCTTTGGCGAAACCCGCGCTGGACAACAGGCGTGCAGAACCTTGCCGTGTTCGGAACGCTGTACATCGTGTTTTCCGTTCTTGTCGGTGTCACGCTCGCCATACTGATGGACCAGCGGGTTAAGGGTGAGAACTTCCTCCGTTCGATCTTTCTTTATCCAATCGCGATTTCGTTTGTTGTCACCGGCACCACCTGGCAGTGGATCCTGAACCCGTCGACCGGACTTGAAAAGTTCTTCCATGATCTCGGGTGGACGGGATTTGAATTCAGCCTGATCACGAACCGGGAAACCGCGCTTTATGCAGTGGTTTTGGCCGCTGTCTGGCACGCGTCGGGTTTTGTGATGGTGATGGTTCTGGCTGCCCTGCGCGGGGTTGATCAGGACGTGGTCAAGGCAGGGCGTATCGACGGCGCCAGCATGATCAAGATCTACCGGAGGATCATCCTGCCCTCAATCTGGCCGGTGATGATTTCGGTGCTGATCATCCTGCTGCAGTTCGCGATCAAGACTTTCGACCTCGTTCTGGCACTCACCCATGGCGGCCCGGGCATTTCAACGACATTTCCGGCAATCTTTGTCTACGACCGGCTGTTTGCAGCCGGAGAACTCGCGCAGGGTGCAGCCGCCGCGGTCTGGCTGTTGATCGGCCTGATCGTCGTGCTTTTGCCGGTCATCGCGCTCGGCTGGGTTTACCGCAAGCATAAAACGGGAGGCGGACATGGCTGACGCGCAAACCCTGCCTGATTTCAACCGGAAACGGCCTTTCAATGCACGTCTGCTTGCGTCCAGAGTGCTGGTCTATGCGACCCTGATTGTGGTTGGCCTGTTCGCGATCATGCCGCTTGCTGTCATCTTCCTGAATTCGCTTCGCTACAACGAGGACATACTCAGGGAAAGCTTCATTGGCTGGCCGACCAGGACCACCCTGGAAAACTGGGACGTTGCCTGGAGTTCTGCCTGCATCAACGCCAGTTGCACAGGCGTGGAACCCTATTTCTGGGCCTCCATGCTGATGGTCGTTCCGGCAACCATGATCTCCACCGCGATAGGTCTGCTGAACGGCTTCGCGCTCACCAAATGGAAGATGCCGTTTGCAAGTGTCGTGTTCGTAGCGATCACGATCGGTGTGTTCCTGCCCCCGCAGGTGGTCCTGCTTCCCTGGGCCATCGCACTGTCCTGGCTGGGTCTTTCCAAGTCGCTGGCAGGACTTGCGCTTGTGCACATCATTCAGGGGACCTGTTTCACCACACTCTTTTGCCGTAACTACCTGATCAATCTGCCGGATGATCTGATCAAGGCGGCGCGCATCGATGGTGCGGGCTTCTTCAGGACGTTCTGGAAGATCGTTGTGCCTTTGTCTCCGCCAATCATCATCGTGACGGTGATCTGGCAGTTCACCTTCATATGGAACGAGTTCCTCTTTGCCGTGACGTTCAGTTCCTCCGACTTCCGGCCGATTACGGCCGCGCTCATGTCACTCAACGCGGACGATACCGGTGTCAGCGAATACGGCTTCGGATCTGCCGCCGTTCTGATCGCGGCGATACCGCCTCTCCTGATCTACTTCTTCGGCGGCCGCTATTTCGTCCGCGGTCTTACACAGGGAGCTGTCAAATAATGGCAAGCCTCACTATCAGCAACGCCTGGAAAAAATACGGCGACTTTCTGGCTCTTCGCGATATCAATCTGGACATCGAGGACGGAGAGTTTGTCGTTCTTGTAGGCCCCTCCGGGTGTGGGAAATCCACGCTCCTCTCGATCATCGCCGGACTTGAGGAAATCTCCTATGGGACGCTGAACATGGGCAGCCGGGATGTGACCGACCTGTCGGCCAAGGACCGGAATATCGCAATGGTGTTCCAGTCCTACGCGCTTTATCCAACCATGTCCGTGCGCGAGAACATCACGTTCGGCATGGAAAACAGGAAGACCCCCAAGGACCAGCAGAAAAAGGCGGTCGCGGACGTTGCAAAGCTTCTGCAGATCGAAGCGCTCCTGGAGCGGAAACCGTCGCAACTCTCCGGCGGACAACGCCAGCGCGTTGCCATGGGGCGGGCGCTCGTGCGGGACCCTCAATTGTTCCTGTTTGACGAACCTCTTTCCAATCTCGATGCAAAGCTCCGCGTCGAGATGCGCACCGAAATCAAGAAGCTGCACAAACGGCTGGGCCAGACGATCGTTTACGTCACG
The DNA here is from genome assembly GCF_947494555.1 of uncultured Roseibium sp. Lineage (GTDB taxonomy): Bacteria > Pseudomonadota > Alphaproteobacteria > Rhizobiales > Stappiaceae > Roseibium. Next base: position 325,411 of record NZ_CANLVF010000001.1, read on the forward strand.
CATGACCAGATCGAGGCGATGACGCTGTCGGATCGCATCGTGGTCATGAATGGCGGGATCGTTCAGCAATTCGCGGATCCGGACACCATCTACCGGGAGCCGGCGAACAGGTTCGTTGCCGGTTTCATGGGATCGCCTTCCATGAATTTCATTGACGCGGTGGTCGAAGGTGAACCCGGGGACATAACCCTGGTTCGACGGTCCGGCGATGGCGAACTGACGATCCCCCTGAAAGACCGTCATAACGAACTTGCCGCTTTTGCCGGCAGGACCGTTACCATAGGGGCGCGCCCGGAGCATTTCGTCCTGACCAGTACAGGTGAAGATGAGTTCGTGCCGATTTCGGCCCGTGTCGATGTGGTTGAGCCGACCGGTCCTGACACGATGTTGGTGTTCTCGTCTGCGGATCTCTCTCTCGTGGCAGTTTTGCCGGCGAATTTCCGCCCGGAGGAAGACGCCCGGATTGACCTCTTTCTCGACCTCGAGAACATCTGCTTTTTCGATCCAGAGACAACCAATCGGATCCCAAGGACTTGAAGAATGACGGACTTCGCACATTACCCGAGCCTTCAGGGCCTGAACGCATTCGTGACGGGAGGTGCGACCGGTATCGGGGCTGCGATCGTTTCGGCTTATGCAGCACAAGGCGTTCGGGTGGGGTTTGTCGATGTCAACGAAAGCGCAGGGACAGCGCTTCGCAAACGGCTTGAAGAGCAAGGAGCGGAGGTCTGGTTCCGCGCCATGGACGTAACTGAGACGCGGGAGCTGCAGTCGACCATTAAGATGTTTTCGGAGAGTGGAGGGCCGGTCGATCTTCTCGTCAACAACGTTGCCAACGATACGCGCCATGCGTGGAGCGACGTGACGCCGGAGATGTGGGAAAAGTCGCTCGCAGTCAATCTTAACCCGGTGTTCTTCGCGATACAGGCCGTCGCTGCCAGCATGATGGAAAGGCAACGCGGTTCGATCATCAATTTCGGCTCTATCTCCTGGAAGGCAAAACACGGCGGCATGCCCGCCTATACGACCGCAAAGGCGGCCATTCACGGGCTGACGCGTTCATTTGTGCGGGAGTTCGGTGCACACGGCGTGCGCATAAACACCGTGCTTCCGGGCTGGGTGCTGACCGATCGTCAGCTGACAGAGCATTTCGGTGATGACGGCAAGTCGATCCTCGATCAGAACCAGCCTTTGCGCGGCACGATCAACGAAAGGGATGTGGCGGCACTTGTGATGTTCTTGAGCGCCGACGACAGTTCCATGTGCACGGGCCAGGAATTCACGCTCGATGGCGGCTGGATCTGATTACTTAATAACCGGAGACTTTTCATGAACAGAATAGATCTAGACGGACGTGTCGCGATCGTGACGGGAGCCGCGCGGGGCATGGGCTTTGCAATTGCGCAACGGTTTTTGCAGTCAGGGGCGGCCGTTATGCTTTGGGACCTGAAAGAGGACACTCTGCGCGAAGCGCAGAAAAAACTCAGCGCATTTGGCGATGTGCAGGCCGAGCAGCTTGATGTCGTCGACTTTCAGGTGGTCCGGGCCGCCGCCGACCGCGTCAAGGAAAAGCATGGCAGGATAGACATCCTGGTCAATTCCGCCGGGATTGCCGGCGTGAATACACCGCTTGCTGATTATCCGCTGGACGTCTGGAACCAGGTCATGAGCGTCAACCTCAATGGTATCTTTCATACCTGCAAGGCCGTTGTGCCGCATATGCAATCCGGTGGTTACGGCAGGATCGTCAATATAGCCTCAATGGCGGGGAAGGACGGAAATCCCAACGCGTCCGCATACTCGGTTTCAAAGGGTGCCGTCATCACGCTGACCAAGAGCCTCGGCAAGGAACTCGCGCAGCAAGGCATTGCGGTGAATGTCGTTGCACCTGCCGTCGTGGGGACTGAAATGCTTCAGGACGTTACTGAAGAACAGCTCGGTTACATGCTTGCAAAGATCCCGATGGGGCGCATGGGAACGGTCGGAGAGACTTCGGGCCTCGTGAGCTGGCTTGCGTCCGAAGAGTGTTCCTATTCCACCGGTGCCGTTTACGATCTCTCCGGCGGGCGGGCAACTTACTAGGCTGGATCACCCGCTATCCATCCATAAGACACATGACACGGCGGCCGTGGTTCTCTGCCGAGCGGAGCGATTGCGTTGACCGATCGCTTTTCTCGCAGATGTCGAAAGTGGCATTATTCTCTAAAAAACATCGTGACGGTTCTAGTCTACGGACCTCGGCATGATTATAAGTGAGCATGTGTTCATTAATGGCAAGCAAGAGGTGTTCCATTGCGCAACCAAATCGCTCAACTTTTCGCGGTATTCTTCTGCCTGTCGACGATGCCAGTCTTTGCTCAAATGCCGCAAGCAGAGATACGTTCCGGTTTTCGAGAACATGCGGCGATGGCGCAGTATTTTCGTTGGTATCAGTTCTATGAACGTCCGGAAGGGGGTATCGAGAATGCTCTCAACATCCTTTCGGATGATGTCACCGTGGTTTCGGGTCTCGGTACCGCCAATGGGCTTGGTGAATATGAAGCCCGGGTTTCGCAGCTTCCGCGCACGTGGAAGAACGCGCACCACGTGAACTCTGTCGACATTGATCACGCCGAAGGCGGCGTCATGAAGCTGACAGCTCAAATTATCTATCAGAACACCGGAATGCTCCCGAATGGCGCCGTGAGGTCGGCCAACTTGAACTATACGATAGAGCTTGTTCCTGGCAGTACCGTATTGCCGCTTCTTTCTGACGTAAAAATCGAGCAGGCCGGGGAAATTGAGAACGCCGCCTATAAAGATGCTTATGCAGACAATCGAATGCGAAGCCTGGTGCATTATTGGCTTGCTTTGGTCGAAGACCCTGTGCGCAATGCCGCGCCGTTCAAGGAAATTCTAGCGGATGAATTTGTATTGAACTTTTCAAGTGGTGCGATCACCGGGTTCGAAGGTCTTGAAGCTTGGCTTGCCGGCCCCGGATCGCAAGTCGAGGCAAGTACTCACATCATTGAGAACTTCTCGGTTAAAGAGACGACCGAGGAAACTTATGAAGTCTCGGTCGATTTTGACTGGATCGGGATCTTGCCGGGTGGCGTAGAGATGGTCGCCAAAACACGCCATCGATGGGCTGTCGAAAACGACGTCGGTGAACGGTTTGCACGCATCAAATCAATGGATGTCGAAGTTCTGGAAAAGTTTCGGCCCCGCAACCAGTAAACATCTGCGTTCTGTAACGTTGCCCGCCATTCAACCAAAGCGGCGCAAGACATATTATGTCGAACTTGCAACGAGAAACCCGTGAAGGAGGCGTGCTGAGTCTGAATTGAGAAGACTTTCGTCATTTGAAGCCGGTGCTTTTTTCAAACTCAGCGTTTCTTCCGGCTGGTACTGGGAGACATCGCATAGCGAGCCCGATACATTTTGGAAAAGTGGGCCTGATTGACGAAACCGGTTGCGTGCGCGACTTCGATCAAAGGCAATTTTGTCTTCAGCACCAGTTCGTGCGCTTTGCGAAGCCGGATGTCCAGATAACATTGCATTACGCTGACGCCCATTTCCCTCTCGAACCTGCGCTGCAATTGTCGTGATCCCATGTCGGACAAAAGCGAAATTTGCCTAAGAGACAAGGGGTCCGCGATGTGATTTTCCATGAGTTCCAGTGCCGTTTCCACCAACGCTGAAAGTTGCTGACCATCTTTTGCGTGCCGCGTTTGCTGAGGTTCCTCGGCTGTGCGAACCCCTGTGTGAATGAACCAGTTGCTGACGGCCCTTGCCAGCTGCGTCCCGTGATCGGCCTGAATGAGCGCATACATCATGTCAATCGGTGCAATACCGCCTGCACAGGTGAAGCGGTCACGGTCGATGACAAACAGTCGCCTTTCCATGAGCAGGGAATCGGACGTTGCCCGAAGCGCTTCGAAATGCTCCCAGTGCACCGTGAACCGGTATCTTTTCAGAACACCGGCTTTGGCTAGGAGCACGGATCCCCCCGATATGCCTCCTAGCGGCGTTCCCCGCGCAGCAAGCATCCTCAGCTGAGCGAACACGTTTTTGTCGTTGAACGACATTGGGTCGCCGCCGGCCACGACGAAGAGAATATCCACGCGTGATAGCGCGCCGTCCATGGAAAGCGTTTCAAACCCGACACCGCTCGACGAAGGCACCAAACCACCGGAACTTGAAAAGAATACAAAATCGTACAAAGACCGGCCGGACAGCAGATTGGCAGCGCGCAGCGGTTCCACAGCAGATGCAGCCGACATAAGCGCAAACTCATCGATCAGAAGGAAGCCGAACGTGCGGCACGTATGTTCATCGCTCATGAGATTGGAATAGCCCAGACGGGTTTTGAGCACAATATGTCCCGTTCAGAATAGAAAATCTCGCCCCTTCAGGCAGACTGAGCCTTCCACAAAAGTGAGAGAGTACCGTGGCCTATTCAGGTTTCAGATTGATCAGGGAAGCTCTTACCGGGCACAAGGGTTGGAAACCTGCATGGCGGGACCCTGAGCCGCAGGCACACTATGACGTTGTCGTGGTCGGCGGCGGCGGGCATGGGCTTGCTACAGCTCATTATCTGGCAAAAAATTTTGGCAAGACGCGGATCGCCGTCCTGGAAAAAGGCTGGATCGGTGGCGGCAATGTGGGTCGGAATACGACAATCATTCGATCGAACTATCTGCTGCCCGGCAATGAGCCGTTCTACGAACTATCACTCCAGCTCTGGGAAGGGCTCGAACAGGATCTGAACTACAACGCGATGGTCAGCCAGCGCGGTATCATGAACCTGTTTCACACAGATGCCCAGCGCGATGCGTTCCGCCGCCGGGGCAACTCAATGATCCTGCACGGGTCCGATGCTGAACTTCTGGATAGAGAAGGCGTCAAAAGGGAAGCCCCGTTCCTGAATTTCGACAATGCGCGCTTTCCGATCAAGGGAGCGTTGATGCACCGCCGGGGTGGCACGGTCCGGCATGACGCCGTTGCGTGGGGATACGCCCGTTCTGCTGACCGGTATGGGGTCGATATTATTCAAAACTGTGAGGTAACCGGTTTCAAGATTGAAAACGGCAAGATCCGTGGTGTCGAGACATCGCGCGGAACTATCGGCGCGGAAAAGGTCGGCGTTGCAGTTGCCGGCTCTTCCGGAAAAGTAATGTCCTATGCAGGTCTGCGGCTGCCGATTGAAAGTCATGTTTTGCAGGCCTTTGTATCGGAAGGTTTGAAGCCCATGATACCCGGCGTCATCACCTTTGGTGCGGGACATTTTTACGTCAGCCAGTCGGACAAGGGTGGTCTCGTTTTTGGGGGGGACATCGATGGCTACAACACTTACGCCCAACGCGGCAATCTTCCGGTTGTGGAAGATGTCTGTGAGGGCGGCATGGCGATCATGCCGATGATTGGCCGTACGCGTTTGTTGCGTATGTGGGGCGGGATCATGGACATGTCCATGGATGGCTCTCCAATAATAGACCGAACGCCGATCGAAGGTCTCTATTTCAATGGGGGCTGGTGCTATGGCGGCTTCAAGGCAACGCCGGCATCCGGGTTGACCTTCGCCCACCTGTTGGCGACCGGCGGCCCCCACGCGACCGCCGAGGCCCTAAGGTTCGACCGGTTTGAAAAAGGCCTCATGATTGATGAAAAGGGCGCCGGTGCCCAACCGAACCTTCACTGAGGTTGAGCCAAATGATCACAAATCAAGCCCGACATATCATAGAGACCTGGCGTCTGGGATTTGTCGCGACGTCGAACCTCAATGGTGACGTAAGTCTCTCTCCAAAAGGTACTTTTCTCATTCTCGATGAGACATCGCTCGCCTTTGCCGAAATGCGCTCGCCAAACACCCTGCGCAACATCGCTGAGAAGCCTGAAGTCGAGATCAATTTCATCGATATCCTGTCAAGAAAAGGCGTTCGGATTGCCGGCAGGGCTCACAATGAGCCGAGAGGCTCGCAAAGGTATGCCGAACTGCTTCCGCAATTTCTCGCAGGCTGGCCGGAACTCGAAGAACTCTTCAACGGTTTCATCATCATCGACGTAACGGCTTGCAGACCGCTGTCGACGCCTCTCTACGAGCTGGGAGTTGAGGAAACGGCCTTGCGTCAACATTGGAAATCCAAGATCCGGGACATGTCAGATTGATTATTCCGCACCCTCTCCTGGGGCCGAGGGATGCCCAGGAATTCGTTTATCTCGGGGACGCATCCTTGTTGGACCGCCCTGATTGGCAGCATCCAGAAGCTGGCTCTGCCTACTATGAATATCTCTACCTTCGGGACAACCCGGCGGGGGTTCACCGGGAACTCTGGTTCCATGAGCAAGGTGACCGGTCCTGGCTGGTTGTCACGCGTGACACCACGACGCACGAAATCCTGAGCGCTGAGCTGGCATCACAAGTGGCTTTGTCGAAGGAGCCTGTGAGATGACTCAACTCAACCGTTTGTCCGGCGGCATCGTAGACCGCACCTCCCAGGTGACATTCTCCTTTGATGGCAGGACATTCACCGGTTTCAGAGGCGACACGCTTGCTTCGGCTCTCTTGGCAAACAATGTCAAACTGATGGGACGGAGTTTTAAGTACCATCGTCCCCGCGGGGTAATCGCTTCCGGCTCAGAAGAGCCAAACGCGCTGGTCGAATTGCGGACCGGTGCCCACCGGGAACCCAATACCAGAGCGACAGTTGCCGAACTTTTCGAGGGTCTGCAAGCCTGCAGCCAGAACCGCTGGCCCTCACTCGCATTCGACGCAATGGGCATAAACGACTTGTTTTCCAACGTGCTGACCGCGGGGTTTTACTACAAGACGTTCATGTGGCCGAAGATCTTTTGGGAAAAGGTCTATGAGCCCGTCATCCGCCGCGCCGCGGGCCTTGGAACGGCTGCAACGGAACCGGATCCGGATGTCTACGACAAAGGTTACCTTCATTGCGATGTGTTGATTGTCGGCTCTGGTCCGGCGGGGCTGTCAGCTGCATTGACATCTGCAAGATCCGGCGCCCGTGTCATTCTTGCGGATGAGGACTTCGAGCTGGGTGGTCGGTTGAACGCGGAGGACGAAGAACTCGATCGCAAACCGGCTCGCGAATGGCTGGCGAGGGCACTCGATGAGCTTCGAAATGCCGATAATGTCCGCATCCTTTCGCGAACGACAGTCTTTGGTGCCTATGATCATGGTGTTTATGGAGCGCTCGAGCGGGTGAGCGATCACCTCGCGGAACCGGCGCCCTGCCTGCCGAGGCAAATTCTCTGGCGGATCTATTCCAAAAAGGCAATCGTCTGCGCTGGTGCGACGGAACGCCCTATCGCCTTTGAGAACAATGACAGGCCCGGGATCATGCTTGCCGGTGCAATGCGCGCGTATGCGAACCGTTGGGCGGTTGCCGCGGATCTGAAAACCGCGATCTTCACAAACAACGACGACGGCCACCGAACAGCACGCGATCTTCTGAGAAAGGGTGTCGAAATTGCTGCGGTCATCGATGTACGCCCTGAAGCGCAAAAAATCGCTGATTACGAACTCCTGCATGGAGCTAAAGTTGTTGATGCGGCGGGAAAACTGGGTCTTCGGGAGATCAGTGTCAGATTGAGCGACAACAGCTTGAAGACCATCTCCTGCGGTGCCCTGGGAGTTTCTGGGGGCTGGAATCCGAATGTTTCGCTTTCTTGCCACCAACGGGGTCGTCCGGTCTGGGATCCTTCGATCGCAGCGTTTGTTCCCGGAAGAAACCAGCCACATGGAATGTTGGTCGCAGGCGCAGCAAACGGCAATTTGGCGACAGGAAGCGCACTTGCAGAGGGGTATAAAAAAGCGGCCGATGCACTCTCACAGATCGGGATTGAGCCCAACGTTGTCGACCTTCCCGAAACACAGGATTCGTTTCTGGGCATGTCGGCATTCTGGCACACCGGCGAAGGCAAAGGTCGTGCGTGGCTGGATCTGCAAAATGACGTGACGGTAAAGGACGTCAAACTTGCGCATCAGGAAGGTTTCCGCTCAGTCGAGCACATGAAGCGCTATACCACGCTGGGCATGGCGACCGATCAAGGCAAAACCGCCAATATGGGTGCGCTTGCGATCATGGCGGAACTATGCGGCAAAACCATTCCCGAAACCGGAACAACGATTTTCCGTCCACCCTACACGCCGGTTGCAATCGGTGCGCTGGCAGGGCGGTCTCGTGACGAGAATTTTCGCCCGACCCGGCTCACTCCAAGCCACTGGTGGGCAGAAGAACAGGGCGCCGTTTTTGTAGAAGCGGGAAGTTGGCTTCGAGCTCAGTGGTTCCCTCAAAAAGACGATACGCACTGGCGCCAGAGCGTCGACCGCGAAGTTCTTGCGGTTCGTCGCTCCGTTGGGATCTGCGATGTGACCACGCTCGGCAAGATCGACGTGCAAGGCAAGGATGCGGCCACATTCCTCAACATGGTCTACTGCAATGGTTTTGCAAAGCTGGCGGTCGGAAAAGTCCGGTACGGCCTGATGTTGCGAGAGGACGGCATCGTCATGGACGACGGAACCGCTGCGAGATTTGCAGAAGACCATTTCGTCGTCACAACGACGACCGCAAATGCTGTTGGGGTTTATCGTCATATGGAATTTGTCCGGCAGTGCCTTCGCCCGGATCTGGATGTACAGCTGATTTCCACCACGGAAGCCTGGGCGCAATATGCTGTTGCCGGTCCGAATTCCAGGGCATTGCTGCAAAAGATCGTTGATCCGGATTTTGACCTGACCAACGAGGCGTTCCCGTTCATGGGGTGTCGGGAAATCACCGTTTGCGGCGGCGTTCGCGCGCGGCTCTTCCGCATCTCGTTTTCCGGAGAACTTGCTTACGAACTCGCCGTGCCGACGCGATCCGGCGACAGCCTGATGCGCATACTCATGGAAGCCGGTAAGGAGTTCGACGTCGTTCCATACGGGACAGAGGCACTCGGCGTTCTGAGAATCGAAAAAGGGCACGTGACCGGCAATGAGTTGAACGGCCAGACCTCTGCGATACAACTGGGTATGGGCCGCCTGATCTCAACGAAGAAGGACAGTATCGGCACTGTGCTCTCTCGCCGTGAAGGGCTGTCACGAAATGACGGTTTGCGCCTTGTCGGTTTTCAGGGGCTCGAAGATGATGTCAGTCTGCCTGCAGGTGCTCACCTTTTTGCGGCAGGTACAGAACACGTTCCGGCAAATGACCAAGGTTGGCTCACTTCGTCAGCTTTCTCGCCCCACTTGCAGGCGCCTATTGCGCTTGGTTTCCTGGAAAAAGGCAACGATCGCCTGGGTGAGTTGATCGAGGTGGCGAACCCTATCGAAGGCTTGACGGTCAAAGCGAAAGTCGTCAGTCCGCACTTCATCGATCCGGAAGGAGAACGTCTTCGTGCCTGACTACAGACTGACTCCCACACCCGCGCTTGGCCCTGGAAAAGCGGGGCGATTTGAGGTTGACGGCTATTGCATCGCAGAAAATACCGGCTTCGCCATGACCTCTATCTCCGCCAGGACCGGTTCGCAGGAAATAGTCATGAAGAAACTGAAGGCGGGCTTGGCGACCGACCTGCCATCTGCTGGAAGTTTCAAGTCCAATCAAGGTCGTACGGCATTCTGGACGGGGCCGGGTCAGTGGATGATGCTCGCCTCACATGATGATCATGAGCTGCAAGCTGTTGATCTGGCCAAGAGACTCAATGGTGATGCTTCAGTGACTGAGCAAAACGACGGGTGGGTCTGTTTCGACGTGACCGGGCCTGATCTGGAAGCGGTATTCGAACGGCTCGCGGCAATGGACGTTCGACAGTTCACGACGGGGATGGCAACCAGAACGGTCATCGAGCGCGTCGCTTGTTTTCTGCTCTGCATGGAAACGAGGACGCATTTCAGGGTCTTTGCCGGCAGGTCGTTCGCACACTCGCTGTTGCATGCGGTGAAAACAGCCCTTGAATCGACGTCTGCTCTTACCGCCATCAAGACGATCTAGTCCCCTTATGTCCAGGCGGCCTTATCGCTCTGAACAAGGTGCTCGAAACTCGTTTCACTTGCTAAACAGGAGCCCCCCGCTGTTTCGAAACACTGGCATTGCCTCCAGATCCGCATGGCCGTTGACATAATCAATGACAACATCGAAAGCCCGGTCTCGCCCAGTGATTTGGCGGGAATTGTTGGCGTCAGCCGCCGTACACTTCAACGGCTGTTTTTGAAGCATACGGGTATTCAGCTTCAGGCCTGCACGCTTGATAGATTTATCGCTAAAGGCGACAGACTCCATTCAAGGGTTGGAGAAATCAAATCCAAGACTGGAACTCCAGATCTCGCCAGGAGCAAGCGTTGTTCCAGCTGTGCTTGTGCCGTCAGCGGCGCGATCGCAATTCACGGGTTCAATCGCCAATACGTTTCGCCGTGGTCGCGGATCTCGCCAGAACTGCGCGTAGGGAAGTGCACGTGCGTTTCCTGACACCGCCATGGTGATGCCGGGCCACGGACCAGAGCAGTCACGATGAACTTCGATCATAAATCGCCCGTTTTCATCTGACGATGAATGGCATTCAGGATTGAGTTCGCTTTGCCTGATTGCGGAGCCGACCGGTTCCTTGAATGGTATCGTTTTGCCGTTCAAGAAAATGCGTGTTCCGGGGGCAACTAACGGAAAGCCGAAGTTCATATGATAAAGAACCATGAGTTCCGCCGGATCCGGACCGATGTTTTCGACCCAGTCGCTGATTGTCAGCGTTGAACCGGCAATCGGCGCTTCGATGCGGCGGCGCATTCGGAAACTGGCCCTGCCCATATGCGACGAAACAATTTCCCCTTCGGCGACAAGCACCGGTACTGGCGACGACCAGTCTTCGTGACAAGTCAGGAGCCGGGCGGGGGTGACCGGCAGAGAACCGTGAAGCGGCAGGTCACCTCTCGGTTGGCGGACATTGTCCAAACCGCAGGTGACTAGAAATCCGCCGAGCGTTCGTTGAACGCCGCGTCCGGCATCGGCAAAGGACGGGCGAAGAGCCGGAGCGGCAAATCCGTCCGGATGCTGCCATGCGATAGGCGTTCCCCGCCAACTCAACAAACCGATATCCATGCTGCGATCCTGGAAAACCCAGAAGTCCAGTCCGCCGCCGGTTGAAAAAACGAGCGCTCGAACACCGCATTCCGCTCCGTCGCGAAGTTCCACTTGGCGGATCGAGGCCAGTTGGCGCATGTCTCCAACGAGGGACTCAATGCGAGCGCGTTCCGAAAGGGGAGAGCCGAGTGTCATGCTCATGCACTCGCTTCTTGGTTCAAGGACAATCGTTCAAAAGCCTCCGGCGGTGCGTTCAGTCCACTCATCAGCCGGGTCATTGCATCGGCCAGCTTTTGTTCGGCAACGGGGTCTGTCAGCGGATTTTGCTGGCCAGGATCGGTTTTCAGGTCGTAGAGACGTGTGTCGTCTTCAATGAAACAACCGGGACCGTATGCCCTGGACATTGCAGTTCCCGGCTTTACGGGAATGCGCAAAAGGGGTGTCCCCTTTGTAAAGGAAAACGGTTCGGCGAGTGTCGCCTCCTGCAGTTCCTCGATTGCGAACGGTTCATAGATGTGGCTTGGCATCAATGTGTACTGATAGATTTCCTGCGTCTGCAGGTCTGGCGGATACCGGTGATAGGTGTAACGGCCGTCGGTAATGTTCACCGCGCCGCCGAAGTAGCCGTAGAGGATGCAATCGTGCGCGGAGGGCCGGCCCTCCAACATCGGCAACAGGGATTGAGCGCTGACTTCCGCCGGCAGGGTCGCCCCGTAGGCTTCCAGGAACGTTGGGGCCAGGTCGCTGGTCTGTGTTAGGCCCTCGACGCGCTGTCCGTGGCTTTCGGGCCGCCTGGGATCGTGAACGAACAGGGGAATGTGGGCGATTTCCTCATAGATGTTCATGCGGTTCTTGGCCCAGAAATCGTGTTCACCAAGAAGAAATCCATGATCTGTGGTGACTACCAGGAGCGTGTCACGCCACAGGTTTTCGCGGTCGAACTGGTCGAGCAGACGCCCAAGCAAGGCATCGCAGAGCGCGATGGTGGCATAGTAGTTTGCGCGCAACTCTTCGCACTCTTCGGGTAGTTCATCCACGCGGCCATACCTTGGCCAGTCGAGTATGGGTCCCGTCCAGCCGGTGTCGAAAGGCTTCTTATAGGTTTCAGGTGCGTGAAAAGGTTCGTGCGGATCGAAGGTTTCAATCTGCAACAGCCAATTGTCAGCGTCCTTGTTTCGGTCGATAAAGTCGATCCCGGCATCAAAAACCCGCACGGAGGGGAAGTCTTTTTCCTCTTTGATAAATTCCCGGTTGATGATGTTCTGGGCCTTATAGGTCCGGCGGTCGGTCTTGAACTGGGCCGCGGCATATTTTTCTTTCAGGCGGTCCCAATGGGGTTGAACCATCGCCTTCCAGCGGTCGCCTTCCTGGCCCCGGACAAAGTCATACGTGTCGTACTTTGTGTGATAGGTCGCGCCGCCGTCTTCAAAATAATGGAAATGATCTGTCACCAGGTGGCTGTAGACCCCTTTTTCCTTCGCCAGCAACTCGGGAAACGAATTGTCGAACGGCTCAATCGGCCCCCAGCTCCTATGCAGGAAGCTGAGACGGCCCGTGAGCAGGTCGCGCCGCGCGGGCATGCATGGCATTGAGCCAACATAATGTTTTTCAAAGGTTGCGGATCTGGCCGCCAGCCGGTCGAAGTTTGGCGTCGGGACCCTTCTGCCGCCGTATGGTGAGAGCATGTGCCGGTTGAGGGAGTCGAAAAGCACGAAAACCGTTTTCATAAGATCACCTGAGTCACTGGGCCGCTCGCAACACCGCAATCGTCACACTGACGGGTGCAGAGCCAAACCGAAGGTTCCGCGAACATGCGTGATTTTCGTCTGTGCGCCCGGCGTCGTCTTGCGTCATGTAAAGTCCCTAGTCGAAGAGATGCCTGAGACAGACCGCCTGCGAACGCGGGCACTGACGGTCGCATTCGATTCGGAACGATTTCTTACAGATCAAGGACAACCCTGAACCCCTGGTGGGCCAAACTCGTATCAGGCGAAGCCCCGCTGCGGGCTGGAATCCGGTATCGCCAACAATAGCTTCGATGGCAAAGAAACGAGCCGCCCTTGAGCAGTTTGTATCCCTTCATTGCCGCAAGTTTTTCCCGGACGGCTTTTCTCAGCGAATGGATTTTGTAGGGTTCGCAGGTCCATTCCCAGACATTTCCAACCATGTTGTAGAGCCCGAAGTCATTTGGTTTGAAGGATTTTGCCGGAGCCGTTGCCCGGTATCCGTCGAGCGCCAGGTCGTTTGCGGGAAATTGTCCTTGCCAGATGTTGCAGGGCTGGAAGTCTTCATCGTCCGGCTCTCTTGAGCCCCAGGGGTAGGGCACGTCGCCGAGATTTCCGCGTGCTGCATGTTCCCACTCGGCTTCTGTCGGAAGACGTCCTCCGGCCCACCGGGCGAAGGCCATGGCATCATTCCAGGAAACGTGCACGACCGGGTGATCGGGGTCCCAAAGTGTCTGCGTTCCGGTGCCGGCGATGTTGCGCCAGTCCGCACCATGAACCTTGCGCCACCAGTCCGCTGAGGCGACAGCCAGCGTCGCACCGGTGTTTTGCGGAACGAGCGACCAGAACACGAAAGACCAGCCATAACGCTCCGCGTCGGTTACGTAGCCTGTCGAGTCGACAAATTTTTTGAACTGGGCATTGGTGATCGTGGTCTCGGTCATTCGAAAGCCGGCCAGCGGCGCTGACTTGCGAAGCTCTTCACCATCGTTGGGAATACGCGGATGACCTGTCCCGAGAACGGGCAGGCCGGCGGGAATGACGACCGTTTCCAACCTGATGCCGGTATCTAAGTTTCCTGCAGGCTGGCTCTGCGCGGGCTCCCCCGGCAGAGCATCATCCCTGCAAGGAGTACAACATGCCGCTTTTGGAGCCGGTCCGACAGTCATCATTCAGGCCTGGGCAACTCGTGCCGATTTCATCGGTTCCGAACTCTGGACGCCCTGCATCATCCGCAAGAGCATTTGTGATTTCACAGACTGGTTCGCCGGATCGTGCCAAAGATTTTTGGTTTCGGAGGGGTCCATGTGAAGATCGAATAATTCCCCATGCTCTTCCGTTCGATAAACCGAGATCTTGTAACGCTCCTCGACATATGTCGTAACGTGGGGCATGACCGGATTATGCCGATTTTCACATATGGCAAATTTTCTCGCCGGGGGTCCGGTTTCCTGCCAAGTCGAGAGCTGGGAAACACCTTGCAGCTCCGGTGCGGGCCCAAGGCCTGCAACTTCGAGAAATGTTGGTGTCAGATCAAGCAGACTTTGGATCGCATTGCTCACCCTGTCTGACGGCACACACGAGGGCCAGCTGACGATGAACGGAACCCGCAGCATGTCCTCGTAGTGAAACGGGCCTTTCGCCACCAGGCCATGTTGACCCAGAAAGTGTCCATGGTCGGTCGTGAATACGATCAGCGTGTCTTCAGTCATACCCTCGGCGTCGAGATAGTCCAGGATCCGGCCCACTTCCCGGTCAAGGAAACTCATCATGCCGTAATACGTGGCCATGTCTTTCCTGAGGTCCTCTTGCGGATAAAGATGGCTGTCGCAGCCGTGCGCTTCGTGCGGTTCATGCCAACCGTCAAAATCCGGGTTTTTCTCCTGCGTCTTTGCGAAATGCGGCGCGTTGAGCTCGTGTTCACCGGGAACCACTTCTCCAGGTTCCATATCAGCCGGATCGTACATGGACGCCCAAGGTTCAGGCACGGTGTAGGGCGGGTGCGGATCGGGAAAACTCGTCCATAGAAAGAATGGCTTTCGGTCCTGTTGTGCCTTCTTGATGAAGGCGAGCGAACGCTCGCCAATCCAGGGCGTATAATGCAGGTCTTCAGGCAGCTGCCAGTGCCGGTCTTTCCGCGCCCAGTAGGGTGCGTCGGGTGCACGCTCGGGAGCCTTTGGTGCTGCCTCGCCCGGAAGCGGCTGAAAGTAGTCTTTCCAATCGCTCAGGCCCTGATCTTCCAACCAGGCGGCATAGTGCTGACCGACATGGCTTTCATCGGTGTGATTGCGCACCAGTTCCACATGTTCAAAGCCATAGTAGGGGCCATTGAAATCCCGCCAGAAGGGCAGGTCACGCAAAGTGGGCTGCTTTTCCAGGCTGTCACCCGCAAGCGGCTGAAAATGTGCCTTGCCGATCAATCCGGTCGCGTAGCCGGCCTTCGACAGGAGACTTCCGACCGTGGGAATATTCTCATCCAGTCTGCACCCGATGGTCCAGGCGCCGTGCTGGGAAGGATAAAGGCCGGTGATAATGCTTGACCTTGAAGGCGTGCAGGTGGGAGCGGGGCAGTAAGCCTTGTCAAAACGCGTGCCGGATTTGCATAGGCGGTCGAGGTTCGGCGTCTTGATCTTCGGATTAACGGCACCGAGCGCGCTGAAGTGTTGCTGATCGGTCGTAATGAGTAGGATGTTGGTGCGTTTGGTCAATTTGCCTCACCCTTTAACGGCACCGGCAAGGCCGTTTATGAAGTAGCGTTGAAGAAGGATAAAGAGGATCACAACAGGGACGATCGAGATCGTTGCGGCCGCCGACATGCCAGTCCAGTCGATGGACTGCTCACCCTTGAACGCATATATGCCGACCGACAGCGTTCGAATTGCCGGATTGGCAAGAGTGATCACCAGCGGCAGCAGAAAATCATTCCATGCGTGAAGCACCTGCATGATGATGACCGTGACCACCATGGGCCGCGCAAGTGGCAACATCACGTACCAGAAAATCTTGAAAAAGCTGACGCCTTCGACACGCGCGGCTTCTTCCAGCTCTTTCGGCAATTGGCTGAAATACCCGGCGAAAAGAACGACAAACACGACCATCGCGTGGCCTGATGTCGCCAGCGTCAGACCGAAGAGATTTGCCGACAATCCCATCATGCTGAGCAGTTCGAAGACGGGTATGATGGTGAAACCCTGCGGTATGAAGACGGTTGCCACAAACGCGACGAAAAAGACTTTGCGGCCAGGAAAACTGTAACGGCCGAGCACGTATCCGAGCATCGCCGTGCTTATGGTCACGAGAAAGACGGAACCCGCCGTTACGATGAGCGTATTGAAGAAATACCGTCCCATATTCGCTTCGACCCAGGCACGTCTGTAGTTGTCCAGCATGAGTTCCTGCGGGATCAGTCCGGGATTGGCAAACATCTCCATGTTCGACTTCAGAGACGTCGAAACCATCCACAGAAACGGGTAGATCCAGATAAGGCACAAGAATGCGAGAATGGCTGACGTCAGAGCTATTTTCGCTGTTGGAGCATGATCGCCAAACATGATCCGCTTGGGTGACAAAAGCCCGATCACATTGCACCTCCCGCATTGGACTTGCGGGCGCGCCTGGTTGCGAGCGCCTGCAAAATCGTCAGGGATAGTAGAACGGCGCCGAAGAGTACCCCTGCAGCGGCAGCGTAGCCGAGCTGAGGGATGCTGCCATCGTCTGCAGCAAACGCGTTACGGTATATGAAAATCTCCATAACTTCCGAGCCGAAGAACGGACCGCCGTTTGTCATCGACATGATCAGCGGAAACACGTTCAAAGCGGCCACTGATGAAATCAGAAGGATTGCCAGCGCAAATGGCTTGATGATCGGCAGGACTACGTGGATCGCAAGACGGTATCCTCTGCAGTTGTCGAGGCGGGCGGCATCGTAGACATCATCGGGGACTGTCTGTAGCGCGGCCAGCCAATAGATCAGAGTGATGCCCAGCCATTTCCAGATATAGACACCGATAACAGACGGCATCACCGTTTCGGTGGACCCGAGAAAATCGATCGGCCGGCTCGTCAGTCCCAGATCCAGGAGAAGCCCGTTCACGGGGCCGTTGAACGGACTGAGCAGAAAGGTCCAGACAATGCCGATCACGGCGACAGGCGTTACCACAGGCAGGAAAATCATCGTGCGGAAGAAGGTCGACAGTTTGAGCAGCTGCATGTTCAGAACCATCGCCAGTACGAGAGAAATCGTCATCTGCAGGGGGACAGTTCCAGCCAGAAACAACAGGGATCGGCCGAAGGCATTCCAGAAAATCGGGTCCTGAAACAGCTTTGTGAAGTTTCCAAAACCGACGAAGATCTTCGTTGCCGTAAACCCGGTCCAGTCATGCATTGCGTAAAACACGGCGGCGAAAATCGGGTAAAAGACGAACATACCCGCGAGTACCAGACCCGGTAGCATCATAAGGTAATGGAAGCGGTAGGTCCGGAGCGTACCGAGTATGTTCATGAGGTTGCTTGTGCTGTGGCCGGTTGAAGCATGTGAACAGGTTAGTCTGTCTAAAGGTTGAATGAGACGTGCGCTTTGAGTTTGTTTGTACATTTGCACAAGCCTTCAATACTTCCGCAAGCGGTGGTCCGGTCCGTTATGCATTGTCTGACAATCACTGTTCGGTTGCGCGGGCAGTAGCGGCACGCGTCTGGTGGCAGTGCGTTTGAACACCACAAAACCCCGCATGAATAGCGAAACCGTGGCTCATGCGAGACAACGGAAAAGGGGCCGCTTGTGGGGAGCGACCCCCGATTGGAAACCGTCTTCAGTAGTCAGCCGCACCAAAATCGGCTTCGGGGTTCCAATTGGAGAAAACAAGCTCAGACCGGTCAACTTCGGCTCCGTCCGCTTTTGCCTTGGCAAAGGCTGCGTCCAGCGCCGTATTGTAGCGGTCCTTGAGCGCCACCATCTGTTCTTTCGGGCCTGAAAGCTGGCCGGCAACAAGACCTTGCACGGTGCGGGCGAAGTTCACGTCCGGCGCGACATAGGAGGCGACCACCTTGGACAGATCGCCATTGCGCACCAGCGGGTTGGGGCCGACACGAATCTGGTCATTGAACAGGTTGAGGATCTGTTTTGACCGCGGCGACATTTCAGCCTTGGCGACAGCCTCCGGCATGATCGGCGGATCGCCGGCGCCAACAACATTGGCCCACTCTACCTGGCCTTCCAGTGTGCCAAGATAATGGAATATCTCTCCGGCGATCGCGCCGTTTTGCGAGCCCGACCATAAACTGATCGTGTTGGGTTTTGCCCCACCCTGGCTGATTGTCAGTTTGCCCTGTTCGCCGCTTTCCGGAACCGGTGCGGAAGACAGGCCGAAATCGAATTCGGGGTTCTGGGCTTCCCACGACGGAATGTTCCACGGTCCCTGGAGGATCATACCGGCGGCGCCTTGCGGCATATATGCCCTGGCCTGAGGGGCATTCAAGTTCATGAGGCCGGGGAACATGCTTCCATCGGACTGCATGGCAAGCAGTAATTCGATCGCCGCAATGTACTCGTCGCTGTCAAAGACATATTCACCTGTCCGCAGATCGATGTCTGCATCCAGAATGCCATCGCCGCCTGCACTTGCGCCTCCAATCCTGCCAATGTTGCGTACAACATCAGCCCAACGGTTGAGCTGTGAGCCACCGATGATAAATCCGAAGTAACGGCCCTGACCGGCTTCCGTGATCTTGCGCGCAGCTTCCCTGAATTGCGCATGTGTCAGCGGTTTCGATTCTGGATCGTACCCGGCTGCCTCCATATAGGCCTTATTGTAAAGCAGGTGCGATGCGTAACGCTTGTTGGATGTAAATGGCAATCCGTAGGTCTTGCCGTCAAACTCGTTGATGCCGGGCAAAAAGGCTCCAGCCGGGAACCCGGCCTTCCATTCATCGATATTCGGGATGAACTCATCATAGGGTTGAACCCAACCCTGGCTGACGGCATCGGCCAGGCTGAAGTTTCGAGGCAGCACGAAAACGTCGTGAGCCGTGTTGTTGCGTACCCCGAGCGGAACCACTTTGGCGATTTCATTCCAGGGCAGCGGGTCGTAGATGATGTCGATTTCCCGCGCTTTTGCATAGTCCGCAAAGAATTTCTTGAAGAAGACCGCCTTCTGATCGCCACTGTCGATCCAGCGAAACGTTGCCCCGTTGGGCACATCATTCAACGGTGCAGGTACCGTTTGCGCGAAGGACACGCCAGATCCGAACGTTGCTGCTGCCGCACCTGCGCCGGCCAGAAATGAACGACGTGAAAGACGATTAAAACCCATGATTTCCCTCCCAATCGATGCAATGCATCAGGATTTTGAGCAAGGTAGAGCGTTTGAAATGATAACGCATTTGAAAATTTTCTTCTTTTTGATTAAAAAAGTTGATCAATGACCTATGATCCCGAATCTTTGCGCCGGCTTGTTGCAATCGTTGAAACGAGCAACATGCGTGCGGCGGCCGAAACGGTTGGGGTGACGCAACCGGCACTCACACGCAGCCTCAAACTTCTTGAAACGGCAGCCGGAGGCGCGCTGTTCGAGCGTCGTGACAGGGGCATGCATCTGACGGCATTGGGGAAACTGGTTCACGCTCATGCCCGTCATCTTCTGCGCGAGCATCAGCTTGCAGAGGCCGAGCTGCGCGCTCTGCAAGACGGCGAACAGGGCCAGTTGCGTATCGCCGCTGCTCCGGTCTGGATGACGACCATCTTGCCGTCTGCGGTCGCCAGAGTGCACAGGATTTATCCCAAGCTGCTGATCAAGCTGAAATCCGCAAACTACAGCGAAGCCGTCATGGGGTTGAAAGAGGGGGAGTTCGACGTTTTCTTCGGCGGGTTTCAGCGTCGTGAGTCGTTGCCGTCGTTCCTTGTTCGCAAACCGCTCTTCAGCGCGAAGCTTGTCATTGTCGCCCACCAGGATCATCCGATCCATAAGCGTAGCGTTCGGGCAGAAGATCTGATCGAGCAAATGTGGCTGTCTTACCAAAGCGAGATTGCTTATCTCGACACGATCAACACAATGCTGGAAGACACCAGTGAAGTCAGCATCGGTGCGAGCCTTCAATGTGACTCCATGCTCACCGCGCTGGAGTTGCTGAGACAGGGTGACTACCTCGCCGTCCTACCCAGCAGCTTCCTGAATTCCGCAAACGGGGAGGGGTTGAAAGTGGTCTCAACCGATCTGCCTGCAATCCGGTATGCCTCGGGCCCGATTTACAGGCGCAGTCTTGAGGCCAATCGTGCCATGCGGATGCTACTTGAAATTGCCGAGGCCCAGGTATCTTCTTTTTCGAATTGGGAGCTTGGCCCGTCTTGACGAAAGCTCCTCAGGACGTGCCCTTCTGACATCGGATATGCGGTTTGCAAAAAAGCAGACAGGCCGCATGCTGCTTGGCGGCACAGCGGACCTTTGCCCGGTTGGCGGCAATCTGAACCAATCAGGCTGGAATTGAAGGATGTAATTTTTGCTTGAACTGTTAGAACGGGATTCTGGAGCAAAAATAATCGGAACGCACATGGTTCAGCGAACGTACGAGCGGGTTCTTTCACTGATCAAAGACAAGATTGAGAGTGGCGAGTACAAGCCGCTGAGCCGGCTTCCTGCTGAACGGGAACTGGCCGCACTTTTTGATGTAAGCAGAACTACCGTGCGCGAAGCATTGCTTGCACTTGAAGCAGCACGGCTGATTGAGATCCGCGACCGGTCCGGTGCGTATGTCATGCCCAATCAGAACGACGACATTTCACTTCTGCAGGCGATCAAAAGTACGCCGGGTCCTTATGAAGTTCTGCAAATGCGCAGGCTTATCGAGGGCGAGGCCTGTTTTCTTGTAGCCTTGAATGCTTCCGAACAAAGTCTGTCGCGTATTGTGGAGGCCAACCAGGCCAACGCTGATGTCCCCCCGGACGATACACCGGAGTTCCATCAGGCAACACGTGCCTTTCACATGAGTATTGCACATGCTTCGGAAAACAGCTTGTTCCCCGAATTGCTCGACTATCTCTGGGAGCAAAAGAGCGGCAAATTGTGGGAAGGGTGGTATCGCGGAACAAGGTCCCACAAGAACCGCCTGAAGGTCGTCGACAACAATCAGGAGATCACCGACGCGCTTACATCGCGGCGGCCGCAGGCGGCGCGCACGGCGATGCAGCATCACATCGACTGGATGATCGCCAGATTCCTGAGCTATTGACCGCGCCCCGGTCAGAGATCGTCTTCGAATTCTGACAGAAGCAGTTTCAAACGGGCGAGTTTGCTGTCTCTTCGTCTGAACAGCTCCTGCGCGTCCGTATCGCCATAGTCATAAAAACCGCTGCCGGCCATGACACCGCTGCTTCCGCGCGCCAGTCTTTCATCCAGAACCGGTGTCCCTGTCGGTTTGCGCGGCGGTGTATATAGCCCCGTTGCGTGAATGTCGCGAACAACCTGCAGTCCGGTGTAGTCAATCTTTTTGAACTGTCCCATGAGACTGAGGCGCTGCGACAGGCCAAAGCGCAAGGCATCATCAATATCGCTGATTTCGGCGACACCTTCATCCAGCAGCCGGAACACTTCGCTTTCAATCGCCATCTGGATGTTGTTGGCAATATAGCCTGGAACGAATTTCTTGAGTAACACCGGTTTTTTCCCGATGTCACGCAAGAATCCAACCATCTTGTTCGCGACCTCCTGACCGGCCTCGGGCGAAGGCACAACGTCAACAAGATCGATCAGGTAGGGCGGCGTGTACCAATGCACGATGAGGGAACGAGGGCGCAGGGAACGGGGCACAAGCGGGAAGACATCCAGGAACGACGTATTGCTGGCGAGCACGGCGCCCTCGTGAAGCATGGGTTCTAGATCTGAGTAGAGGCGCTGCTTGGCTTCCGCATCTTCAATGATTGCTTCGACCACGAGATCCGCATCCGCAACTGCTTCGCGAAGGTCTGCGTTCGTGCCGATGCGGGAAAGCGCGGCCTCTGCCGTTTCGGTTTCAACCAGGCCGTATGCGACAAGGTCGTCCAGCAGGGCAGGCAAGCGATTTTTCGCCCATGCCAGGCGCTCCTCTGAGATGTCCTGCAATACGACGTTGCATCCGCCGAGAGCGTGCACAAGCCCGAGTGCGTGACCAAGAAGGCCTGCGCCGACGATCGTTACCTTGTCATAAGCTGTCATGTCATACCTTCCAGGCCGGTTCCGGATTGCTGTCGGGGTCCGTGACAACATCGATGATTGCCGGGCGACGATTTGCCAGGGCGGCTTTGACACTTTCGGCAATGTCTTCCGCCTTCTCAACGCGATATCCGTCAATGCCGAAAACCTTTGCGAGGTCGGCAAAATTGGTTGGATGGAATTCAACCAGATCCCCCATCGAGCCATCCAGGTTCTCGTAGAGCTTCTTCACACTTCGCAGGCCTTGTCCGAGTGCCGAGTTGTTGTTGATGACCGTGACAAGCGGAAGGTTCCAGCGTTTCAGGGTCTCCAACTCGCCCATGTGATAGTAGAATGCACCATCGCCCGAAAAACACACAACCGGGCGGTCCAGCGCGCCGCATTGTGCGCCAATCGCAGCCGGAAACGCCCACCCCAAGGATCCTGCGGCGCGCAGATAGGTCTGGCCCGGGTGTGCAAATTCGGTTAGCTGCGCCGTCCATGTAGCTGAAAACCCGGTGTCGGCAACCAGAATGCCATTGTCCGGAAGCGCCCTGCCAACTTCGTGGGCGAGGCGTTCAGCAGGGATAAGTCCGGTCAGCTCCTTGCTGCGGATGATCGCGTTTTCCAGCCAGGTGCGTGCCGCATCTGTACAGGTCTTCAGCCAGATCTTGCGGTCATGGGTGATCCTGCTTTCCTTGGCCAGGGCAAGACAGTTGAGGGTAAGGTCACCGGCCAATCCGCAGGTGTTTGGATGTCCGCGTCCAAGCTCGACCGGATCGGCATCGATCTGAATAACCTGCGTCTCAGGACCGGGGATGGTCCAGTCGGAACTGATCTGGTCACCGCCGTGACAGCCGAGATAAATGACAAGATCCGCTTCGTTCAGCAGACGATTGGCGTATGGCGCCGAATATGTACCGACGACGCCGAAATGGTTCGGATGGCTCGTTTCAATCACCGAGCGGCCGCCGACGGATGTGGCGACCGGCATCGAGTGCTTTTCGGCCAAGACCTTGATCGCATCGCCAGCACGCTCGTAGAGACTGGTAACCCCGCAGACCAGCATGGGCCTTTTCGCTGCTTCCAGCAACGACGCCGCTCTGGTCACATCTTCCGGATGAGCCGCATTGTTCAAAGTGGCACCGGAGCTGGAAAAGGCGACATCCCCCGGGCGGCCGTCATAGGGTGCTTCTTCAACCCGGTCGCCCTTTAGACCATCAAGGTCGAGATGAACAGGCCGCCTGGTTCCGGTCTTGGTAGCACGTAGCGTATGGCCGAGAAGTCGAGGAAGCTGATCAACGGTGCGCACCTCACCGGAGAACTTGGTCACCGACCGGTAGAGCGGTGCGTGCGCCACTTCCTGATACGCATTTCGGTGCTGATGCGTATCCGCCTTGCGCCCAGTCATGGCGACAACCGGTACCCGGTCGAGATAGGCGTCCTGCAAGCCGGCGGCAAGGTTGGCGGCACCGACGGCCTGTGCCAAGCAAAATCCCGTTTTCCCGCTGGCTCGCGCGTAGCCATCTGCCATATAGGCTGCTGCTTTTTCACTGTGCGCCAGGATACGTTTCACACCGCGTCTTTCGAGTTCGATCAACGTGTGCCGAAGGACCGCATCGACAAAGAAAACGTGATCCACACCCTCCTGAACGTCAATTACGTCCGCAATGATATCTGCGCCTGTCCTTTGCATTGTTCGTTCCGATCCGTTGAGTGATTGTCACCATAGCGGTGAAATTGGTCGGTCCATTATACATACTTCATAAAATTGGTCTAACCAAATTATCATTTCTGATTATCTGGTCCTGATGGGAACGATCGATCGGTATCGTTAGCCAGGAGCCCCTGCCGCTTCATGTGCCAGACACACATCTCAAGTCGGTCCTGTCCAAAAAACGTCTCTCCGGCAACGTGGATCAATGGTGTCCCCCAGTGTCCGAGCGATTTTTGAAGCTCGGCATTTCGGTTGAGATCCAGATCCAACTCATCTGGAGCACGTTGCACCAGTTGCTCCAGCATTGAATGGTCAAGCCCAGCCCGGGAGACCGCCTCAGCCAGATGGTTGCCCGTGTGCCATCCGGCAAAGCCGGAAAAAAGCAAGGACGACAGGCTGCGATAGAGGTTAAAGCCAGCTCCGCTTCTGCAGGCGGCCGCGCATAAGCGCGTCAACTGAAAGATATGCGGCTGGTGCCGCGCGATCTCGCCGGTTTCCAGGTCCTGCACTATGGGATCGGGGTCGGGCCATGCGAACGGGATTTCATTCATGGCCGCTACTCTTTCCGCGTCGCGACGCAGAAAGCGAAGTAATCCAGGGTTCCCTTTGCTGAAAAACTCCGGAGCCCGGACCGCAAGCGGGTAGACGGGACGAAAATCGAGGACGATGCTGCTTTTTTCAACGATCCTGGCGAGCCGCTCGGTCGCAAGATAGGAATAGGGCGATCTGAGCGTCGCGAAGAAGGTCAGTGTTTGGGGCACTTTCGATTGTCCCCTACGCCGGTGCCACCCGCTCAGGACCTGCCGGAATGGTGCCCATCATGCGATCAAGGTGTCGGGCGAGCAAATCCGACTTCAGGGCCGCGAAGGCCGGATCTTTCCATCTGCAGATAAATTCGTGCGGATCTTCATGAAGGTCGAAAAGCTCACCGAGGCCCGGGTGTGAGTGGTAAACCGCCAGCTTGTAACGACCGTCGCAAGTCATGCTTGCCTGCGTATAGTGTGTGACAGCACTATTTCCGAGCGAGTCGTTGAAATCGGTTGCCACGCATTCCTTGTGAGCGTCCGAAGTGGATTTGCCTGTCAAAATCGGGCTGAGCGTCTTGCCCTGAACAGCCGGCGGGATGTCCACTCCCGCCAGTTCGAGTAACGTTGGCGCGATGTCGATCGTTTCGACCATCGCCTTGGATCGGTGCCCCTTGCGCACCCCCTTGCCGGCGATGATGAGAGGAACGCGAACGAGACCTTCGAAGAAACGGCACCCTTTATAAATGAGCCCGTGGTCACCGAGCATTTCGCCATGATCGCTCGTGAAGATGATGACCGTATTGTCAATTGCCCCGGTCTTTTCCAGGTGCTCCAGAATGCGCCCGAATGCGGCATCCAGGTTTTCAATCATGGCGTAGTAGGCAGCTTTCACTCTCTTGCCGTCAAATCGTTCGGGTGGCTTGGATCCGCGAATGTCGCCTTCCTCGATGTCCAATGATCTCTTTTCCTCGGCGGTGAGGATCGGGTTCACGGCAACGCGCTTTTGTGTTCTGACATCGAAAAAGCGCGCCTGATGTTCAATGTCTGATTGGCGGAAGAGCGGGGGTGAAAGACGTTCTCCGTCGCCGTAGCGGTCAAGGTACTTTTGCGGCGGATCGAACGGCGGATGGGGGTCGAACGGGTTCAGGCTCAAAAGCCAGGGGCAGCTCCGTTCTTCGTCAATGAATGAGATTGCCCGTTCTGCCATCCAGCTTGCCTGATGCAGCTCCGGCCTAGGCCCGGCGCGCAGGTATTGCCTGGCATCGGCGAACAGCCTGGCGGGATCGACCCCCTTGTTTCTCAGCCAGTTCCAGTATGCGTTGCTTTGAGGCACGCGTTCCCAGCTAGGATTCTGGCACCATTCGAAATGCCTGTAGCCGTCATCAGGTCTCACTTCCAGATGGGCGGCTGTCGACAGATGCAGTTTACCGACAAGTCCGCAATCGTAACCTTCTTCAGCAAAGGTCCTGGTGATCAGCTTTTCACTTGCGGGAAAATGTTTGTTGCCGTTTCGGTAGACCTGATGGGCTGCCGGATAGCGGCCTGTCAGAAAACTTGCCCGGCTGGGGGTGCAGATCTGGTTCTGGACATAGCAGTTTTCGAAGGCGGTTCCGCTTGCCACAAGCCTGTCGATGTTCGGCGTGCTGATTTCGCGGTTCCCGAGCGATGCGATCGTATCGTATCGCATCTGATCGGCACAGAACCAGAGTATGTTGGGTTTTGTCGCCATGTCACGCGGCCCGCTTTTCCTATTCAACGTCGATACCGGTTATGCCGAGGCAACTTTGCGGCGCTTGAGCCAGGCCTGAATCAGTGGCCAGCATAGCGAAAGAACCGAAATGGCAAGAAACGCAGCCGCAAACGGTCGCGTGAACAGGGGCTCGATACTGCCTCCCGTTGACATCAGGCCGGACCGCAACTGCTCTTCGGCGATAGGTGCGAGCACGAAGCCAATCACGAAGGGACCAAGCGGCATTTTTGCACGCTCCATTACGAAGCCGACAACGCCTAGGGCCAGCATGATCCACACATCGAAGAAGCTGTTGGCGACGGCAAATATGCCAATCACGCAGAACAGGAGTATCGACGCCAGCAGATAAGACCTGGGCACGTATAGCATCTTGGCAATGTGCACGACCGCGAACATCATGATGGCGAACATGATCAGGTTTCCAACCAGGTAGGCGGTTATCACCCCGTAGGCGATTTCGGGGTTTGAAATGAACAGGAGCGGACCAGGTTCCAGATTGTGCATGATCAGAGCGCCGATCAGAATGGCGTCTACCACAGATCCCGGGATGCCAAGCGTGATGAGCGGGATCAATGCGCCGCCCACGGATGCGTTGTTTGCGGTTTCCGCGGCAATCACACCGGGTTCGTGTCCCGTGCCGAATTTTTCGGGCTCTTTGGACGCGCTCCGCGCCATGGAATAAGACAGCATCGACGCAATGTTTGCGCCGATGCCGGGGAGGATCCCCACCCAAGTGCCTACAAGGCTTGAGCGGAGAAAATTCGGTGCGAAACGAGTCCAGTCACCGAATGAGAGCAACATGCCCTGGCGGCCGAGCTTGGCGCGCGGCGGACGCATGTCGATGTTTATGATGTCCTTGAAAATCTGACTGACCGCGAACGCTCCGATCAGAACGGGCAACAGACTGAGACCGCTTTCAAGCGATTCAAAACCAAAAGTTAGCCGGGTAATTCCAGCAGACGGATCGATGCCCGGCATGTGAATGAGCATCCCGAAACAAGCGGCGATCAGTCCTTTCAGCAGGGACCCCTGGCTCAGGCTGGACAGCATCACCAATGCCATGAGCACCATGGTGAAGTACTCCCAGGGACCGAAGGTCACTGCGAGCCGAGAAAAGGGAGGCGCAAGCACAGCCAGGAACAGAAACGAGACTATGCCGCCGACAAAGGACGCGGTAATGCCGAGACCTAGCGCGCGTTCGGCACGCCCCTTCAGCGTCAGCGGATAGCCATCGAAGGTTGTCATGATCGATGATGGCGTTCCCGGCATGCGCAGCAGAGTCGCGGAAATCTGACTTCCCGAAATGCCGCCGACATACATGCCGATCAGCAAAATGATGGCATTCACACTGTCCATGAAGAAGGTCAGAGGCAGCGTGAGCGTGATAAGCATCGTTGTCGTCAGTCCGGGAATTGCGCCGACGACGATACCCAACGCAACTCCCAGGAACACAAGTGCAAACGGCAGTGGCTGCACCAGATACAACAGGGAATCCAAAAAGGGCTGCATACCTGCGTTCCTCTCTCTTACGGCAAGTCGATAAAGAAGAACCGGGTGAAGACCCAGTAACTGGAGAGAACCAGCACGGCGGAAAACGCAACGAAAACGGGAATGCGCTTCACGTTCATGTCGTTCATCAAGAAAAGGATGAACGACATGTAGGCAACGCCCGCAGGTGCGAACGACAGCAGTTTCAGATCCATGACGGCGACAAAACACACTGTCGAGAGGAAGACCGCCGCCGACAGGTATGGTCTTTGCGGCGGTAAACCGCGCTCCTCGGTGTCGTTTGCGGGAAGGCCACCAATCGGCGTGACCGGCTCGCGGAGCGAGCGCACACCACGCAACATCATGATGAGGCAAAGTGCGGCCATGATGACCGCCAAAATCCGGGGCAGGGCAGCGGAACCGAGCGGCTCAAAGTTTGGCGGTGGAAGATTGCCCGCAGCGGAAAAGATTGCAGTGCCGAATAGTATGAGGGCGCCGCCCACGAAGATTTCCATCTTCGCCGTTTGTCTGGCCGACATAGCTTTGTTCCTCCGCAAGACCCGCCCGCGGCTCCAAAAGGCGCCACGGGCAAAGACCTGTGCCTATTTCTTGATGTTGTTGTCTTCTGCGACCTTTTTCAGGGTCGTCAGAACGGCGAGGGACTGATCCGTCGCTTCGGCTCCGCCGGTCCAGTAGGGGTCAAGGGAGTTTTCCGAGAACCACGCCTTCATCTCGTCGCTTTCGATGGCGGTCCTGATCGCGGCGGAGAGTTTTTCAGCCGCTTGCGGGTCCATGTCCTTTGGACCGAGCCACCAGGCCGGGTTCGCCCAGACAACGTCATAGCCGAGTTCCTTTGCGGTAGGCACATCCGGCAGGTTGTCGAGACGCTCAGCACCGAAAAAGACAACTGCATTGACGCCGTTAGGCTGGAACTTTTTGTATTCCTGTGCGGAAAACAGGGCGATGTCCGCATTGCCCCCAATCAGTCTGGCCAACCTGTCAGCACCACCAGGGGCTCCAATCAGGCGCGTTTTGAACCCGGCAGCATCGGCAAGCCATGCACCGATCAGATGCGGTACGGTGCCAATTCCCACAGCTTCAACCAGGCTCTCCGGTTCTTCCTTGAGTGTTGCGACCAAATCGTTGAGTGACTTGATGTCAGAATCGCTCCTGACGGCCCAAACAGGACTGCCGCCACCAGAAAACCCGAGGGATGTGAAATCTTCCGGATGTATCTCGTTGACGCCCAGTGCATTTGAAATCAGCATGCCATGGGACCAGTGCATGATGGTGTGACCATCCTTGTCGGCCCCCAGGACCTCCCGCGCAGCGTTTGCTGACGCAGCGCCCGGCTTGTTGACGATCACCATGGGCTGAGCAAGCAGCTCATTGTCATTGATATACTGCGATATCTTGCGGGCGATGGTGTCGGTGCGGCCGCCGGGTTTGAAACCGACATATACCTTGATCGGCTTTTCAGGAAATTCGGCCGCCGCTTCCGAAGTTGCGAAAGCGAGCCAGCCGGGAGTTGCCGCCGTGGCAACAGCCAAGCCCAGAAGTACCCTGCGCGTTATATTCAAAAGTGACATCTTCTCCTCCCAAAGTTTAGTCCAGTTAGCTTTCTGTTGCGTGTGACTGACTTCCTCCCGCTTCGCTATCGGGCTGCCACGAACCTGTCGCGTGTCCTGTGATTGCTCGCGATCAACCAGTTCAAAATGTCCTCTTTCATTTTGGTTCTGATTTCAGCGTGAGCGTCGCAATCCCAGAGATTGACCATTTCATCCGGGTCTGCCTGAAGGTCGAAAAGCTGGCCCTCTTGTGAACCCATGAGGTGCACCAGCTTGTAACGGTCGTCCCGTACCATGGTGATGAAGTCAGCGCCCGTAAGGGCAATATCGCCGGCCTGTTCGCAATAAACGCGTTCTCGCGGTGTCCAGCCGTCACCTTTCAGCGCCGGCAACAGACTTTGAGCCTCATAGTCTTCGGGGACGGGAAGTCCGGCCAGTTCAAGAATGGTTGGACCAAAATCAAATAGCTGGCAGAGCCCGTCCAATGTGCGCGCGCCTTCGAAGCGTCCGGGTGCCCAGACGATCGCAGGAACTTTGGTGACAACGTCATACATGGACCATTTCTGGGAAACGCCATGGTCTCCCAGGCAATCTCCATGGTCGGAAACGAATATGATCACCGTGTTGTCGATGTAGCCATTTTCCTCCAGCGACTGCATCAACTTGCCGATGCTCTCGTCGATCATCGTGACGTTGGCGTAGTAATACGCACGCATCCGGCGAACGTCCTCATCCGAGCGGGCAGGGTTCCAAAGGATTGAATCGTGATCCACTTCCGCGTCGTGCGTACGTTTGTGTTCCAGATAGGATGGCTGCCCGGCAAGGTCCGCGTCGCTTATCTTGGCGGCCGGAATGTTGTTCTTGCCCATGTACTTTTCGGCAAATTCGGGCGTGGGATCGTAAGGCGGATGCGGTCCTGGAAACCCGATCTGCATGAACAAAGGCTCTGCCTTCGGTTTCGTGTCCAGCCACCATCTCGCAAAGTTGCCGACAAAAACATCGGAATGCAGCTCTTCAGGCAGTTCCCACTCAAAAGCGCCTAGCGCCTGTCCGTAGTCCTCGCGTTCGCGGTATTTCTCGCGCTGCTGCTTCACCAGGCCATGCGCCGCAAGCGCTTTGTCCCACTCGTCCAGAAACCAGCGTCCCTGCAGGTATCGATCCTTGTTTTCGACTATGTAGCGTTCACTGAAACCGGCATCCGCATTGAACGGATTGGTGTGCATCTTGCCGACATTGACACATGTATAGCCGGCGTCCCGCAGTTTCTCGACCCAGGTATGTTGCCAGAGTTGCTCGTTCTCCAGGACCCCGTTCACATGCGGGTAATACCCGGTGAACAGGCTCGCCCGGCACGGAACGCAGCTGGCGGCGGTTATGTGGCAGTTGGAAAACGAAACGCCTTCTTCGGCAAGGCGATCGAGGTTCGGTGTTTCCATATGTTCATGGCCATGGGCCGCAATCGTATCAAATCGCTGTTGATCAGTAATTATAAAGACAATGTTCGGCCGAATTTCTTCAGGCGCGCTCTCTTTATCTTTTTGGTTGCTGGTTGGGCCAAGACTCATGCCTGCCAAATCTCCTCCATTGGCCTGATGAACATAAAATATTCATTTTGTTGCATTCAAGGTTGAATTGGTTGGTCCAAAATGTCAAATTATTTTTTTTGGTTTGTTTGAGGAGTTTGCGCGATGGGCTCGAGGGAGATCAGCTTGGAAGTCAAATCGAGAGAAGACCGGTCTTGCTGTGCAAAACGCCAGAGCGATGAGCCGCCCGGTGAGACCCAGGCCTGGGATGTTCCCGTGAACGCTGAAGATCGCGGCAAACGAAGCGTTGCACGGCTTCGGGCTTCAAAGGCTATGATCGGAACGAATTTTCCGATCGTTGCATCTGATTGCGAGGGACCGTTGCGGGTCGCCAATGTCAAATCATTTGCGGTAGACACAATTGCCGTCACTACGGGACGATTTGCGCGATTTGTTGAGGCCACCGGCTACCGTACCGACGCAGAGCGCATCGGCTGGTCTTTTGTCTTTCATCATCAGTTGCCGGATGAT
This sequence comes from uncultured Roseibium sp., assembly GCF_947494555.1. GTDB lineage: Bacteria > Pseudomonadota > Alphaproteobacteria > Rhizobiales > Stappiaceae > Roseibium. The sequence continues at coordinate 356,451 of NZ_CANLVF010000001.1, forward strand.
TTTCCACCCACCCAAGCTGTCGCCAATACGCCCTGGTGGCGCGTTGTGGAGGGGGCTAGCTGGCAGCGTATTTTTGGCACGGCGGATACAAGAAGCACCCTGGCAGACCATCCTGTCGTACATGTTTCGAAAAACGATGCACTTGCCTTTGCGCGTTGGGCCGGAGGGCGCTTGCCAACGGAGCTTGAGTGGGAGCACGCGGCGCGCGGTGGTCTGGGCGACGTGCGCTATCCGTGGGGCAACAGGGATCCGGACGACAGCTTTTTGCCATGCAATATCTGGCAAGGTGAATTTCCGAACTTCAATTCCGCCAAAGACGGGCATGAAGCAACGGCACCGTCCGACAGTTTTGATGCCAATGGCTTCGGCCTGAAGAACATGGTTGGCAACGTGTGGGAGTGGGTATCGGAACCTTTCGTCAATGCGCCTATGCGGCACACGCACACAAATAACACGCTTTCGGCGCTGAAGGGCATGGCGCTTCTCAAGGGCGGTTCGTTTCTTTGCCACCAAAGCTATTGTTTCCGGTATCGCATTGCCGCGCGCACTGCCAACACACCGGATTCAACTTCCACCCACATGGGCTTCCGGCTGGTCTACGACGAGAACCGGAGCTGTTGATGCCGACCACGAAGCCTTGGGCCCGTATCGTTGTAATGGAGGTTGCCAGGTGAGTGAGGCAACAGAGAACGCTGTCTATGTGGACTGGGGAACAAGCAGCTTCCGGGCCTACCTTGTGGATGCCGCCGGCACCTGCCTGGCGCGCAAGGCGTCGGATCAGGGCGTCAAGAAGATCGCGCCAGGAACTTGCAAGTCGGTCTTGCAGGAAAACATCGGAGAGTGGGTTGAGGAAGCAGGCGTCACAAGGGTCCTGATGGCCGGCATGGTGGGAAGTGATCTGGGCTGGTGCGCCGTACCTCTGCTGAATGCCCCATGTGATGCGGCCGCAATCTCCGACAATCTCTTTCAGGCCCGGCTGACCGGCGCCACAAGTGTTCAAATCGTTCCGGGACTGGCCTCATTTGATGGTTCGGGACGCGTCGCATCGATCATGCGCGGTGAAGAGGTTCAGATATTGGGCAGCATTGCCTTGCAAAACAAAAGCGATGCGTTGATTTGCCTGCCCGGCTCTCACAGCAAATGGGTTGGCATTAACGCTGGCAGCATCACGGCAATCCGCACATTCATGACCGGAGAACTCTTCGACCTTGTGTGCACTCGAAGCGTTCTCAAAGATTGTATTCAAGGCGCAGATGCGGAACTGGACGTTGCGGCATTTCTTTCCGGCGTGGATCGCGTGCGGTCCAGGGACGTCCTGTTGGAAGCGCTCTTTGGCGTTCGGGCAGAATTTGTCGCCGATCCGCACAGAACAGCCGCGGAGCGAAAATCATTCGTATCCGGCGTCATGATCGGTTCGGAAATAGATGCCGCGTTGGCAAACGCACCGGTATCGCAATCCGGGGACCTGATCGTCGCCGGATCAAAAAAGCTGCTCGAGGCCTACCGTTTGGCTTTTGCCCGACACGATTGCCGCGCGACGTGCGTCGACGGCGAGGAGGCATTTATCGCGGGCTGCCATTTGTTGCTCGCCTGACTGCCGCTTGCAGGCAATTTTCCAGACATCAGTTGGTTCGCGGACTTTCCTTCGGATCAGCAATAAAAACAATCAGATAAAGCCTTTGTTGTTGCGCCCTTTATTGAGCGGCAGCGCCCACACCTTGGCACAGCCTGGTGCCACTCGAAGCGCGGGCAACAAACACGCAGGCGTTCCATTAGGACAACGTGTTGCCGAAGCACTCAAGAACGCGTCTTTCATTCGGGAATTCGCGGATTTTTTGAGACTGTGCGGTTGCTCCCACAAACGAACGGGCGTTTCGGCTGTCCGATGTTGAGCGGAGCGTCTGTTTCCCCTCTTTGCCGGGCATATTGAATAAACTCCACCATAGTAAAAGTGGGATATTTATGTAAAAAATTTCAAATAAACGAACAATTAAAGTTTTAAGTAAATATATTTTTGAATGAATGGTGCCTATTAGGAAGGATTTTCATCATGATTTCTGTATTTAGAAATATTAATTCTGAAAAAGTGTCACATAATTTTACAATTCGAAGTAAAAATTACAATTCAGAAGAAAAAATGTCACAAAATTTTACAGAATTGTGGAATCTTTTGAGCCGGCACAGCGGTGTAGGGCTTTGGGATGCGGTGTTGATCAATGGCGATCCAATGGCGCCTGACAGCAGGTGGCGGTGGTCACACGAATTCAGGCGCTTGCTTGGGTTCGACCCTGAAGACATAACCGGGTTCCCGGATGTTGTCGGGTCCTGGGCGGATCGTCTTCATGAAGAGGACGTTGACAAGACCTTTGAGGCATTCAGCGCCTGCCTGAATGATCGTACCGGAAAGATCGGCTATGACGTCGAGTATCGACTGCAAATGAAAGACGGAGCTTTCCGCTGGTTTCGCGCCATTGGAGGTGTCGCACGCGGTTCGAACGGCGTTGCCGAGCGCGCGTGCGGGGCATTGATTGACGTCGATGCCGAGAAGAACGCAGCAGAGCGGGCCAAACTCCTTGATATTTATTCAGGGGTGGGCTTGTGGGACGCGGTGCTGGCCGAGGGTGACCCGATGTCGGCGGAAAGCGTCTGGCAATGGTCACCCGAATTTCGGCACCTTTTGGGTTTTGCCCCTGACGACAAGGCCGGATTTCCGGATCAAGTCACCTCTTGGTCCGATCGGCTGCATCCGGACGATGCTGAGCACACGTTTAACGCCTTTGGTGCCTGCCTTACGGATCGTACCGGTAACACGGGATACGATGTAGCCTATCGGTTGAAGATGAAAGACGGATCGTTCCGCTGGTTTCGCGCCATTGGTGGCGTGGCTCGCGGCCCATCGGGCGTTGCCGAAAGAGCTTGTGGTTCATTGATTGACATTCATGAGCAAAAAACGACGGCTATGGAGACCGAACGCCAGATGAAACTGCATGAAAATGTCGGTGAACTGTCAAGGTCGTTGTCGGAGGAAGTCGGGATATCGGCAGCAAATGCCGCGCAGGACGTCCAGACGATCGCGTCCTCAACGGAGGAACTTGCAACATCGATTGCCGATATCAGCGAACGGGTGAAACAATCGGCAGAGGCTTCGGCCCAGGCGTCGAAAAACGCAAGCGTTACTGCAGAAATCGTGGAAGCGTTGGGCACCTCAGTCGAGCGAATTGGTGAAGTATTGAAGTTGATTGACGGCATTGCCGATCAAACGAACCTTCTCGCCTTGAACGCAACGATCGAGGCCGCGAGGGCCGGTGAGGCGGGCAAGGGTTTTGCGGTCGTTGCAAGCGAAGTCAAGCAGCTTGCCAGTCAATCCGCTCAGGCGACGAAAGAGATTTCAGGTCAGATCAACGAAATTCAAGGCGAGGCGGGCCGCGCCGTCGAAGCTATCCGCAACATCACCGAAGTGACTGACCTGGCACAAGAGCTTGCTGCCAATATTGCTGATGCGATCAGCCAGCAAAATAAAGCGACGCAGGAGATAGCCCAAAGCGCACAGGCAGTCTCAGAGCAGACGAATTCGGTTGCTGGCGTCATTCAGAGAACCACGACTGACATCCAGGAAAACCTCAATCAGCTGGAAAGCTCGGCCATTTGATTTTTTGTGGATTGGCGCAGCCGGTGTTGCTGGAGTCCCCGGGCTTCAGCTTGCTGGCGATCTTTCCTGCCTCCCTGGCGAAACTGGATGCGCTGTCGAACTCTGAACTGTTGCCGGTCATTTCATTGTTTCTGGAGCCAATAACGGCTCGCGTGTTGCGCCAACAATGACCGGCCGTGCGTCAGGCCGCAGATCTCTGTTTTGTTTCGCATCGAATGGTGCAGACGCGACCGGATAAGGAGCTGGGGACAGTCGAGTTTGGTTTCTGAAATCGGCCGCCGCGTCCCCCTGGGACAAAAAATGTAATGTTTTGTTACAAGGAGAAGGAAGTATTGTAAATAAAAATTACGGTATTTATTTTGTTATATTTATTTTATCATATTTTTTGCTTTTAGAGACTGCGTATTATACTTTTTAATTCTGTAAAAGTTAAGAAGTCGACTCCGGCAAGGTTGGTGCGTCCGGAAGAGGATCAGGCCGCGGATACAGAAGGATGGGTGGAGCGATACAAATCACTCCCCTCAAGACATAACCATGAAAGTGAAAATCAGTCCCCGGCGACGCCCAATTGCGCAACATCGGACGAGCGACTTGACCCTAGTTGGGCTGGTCGTCCGACGCATTTGGAAGATGCGACCAGATTGCGGAAATATCTTCTCGCATATGCTTGTGAACCGCGCTCATGAGCGCATCGCAGGTCTCCTCCGGAAGGGCGGAGATTGCGTTCTGAATTTCCTCGACAGTACAAGCGTCGGGAGCAGGACCGGCAGAGTTTATCCTGGACAGCAACGCGTGATCGTCTCCCAGGATCTCGCTGCCGACACTGGCAAGTGCAGTTATGAACTGTTTGGTCGCCGTGTATTGCATCTTTCTCGCCTCCCGAGCCGATTTCTTACGCAACTCAGGATGTAGGAGACGCAGATGCCGGGTCAATTGCAGGAAATTACTGATCTCCTCCGACAGCGTCTGTCTGTCGTTCAGCAACTGGCAGCTGCTAACGCCGAACACCATCGGCTTTTGCAGTTTTCCGGTGGCGCGGACTTTCTGACCCTGCACGCATCGGACGAGCGGGACGAGGACAAACCGCAAAATCCGGCAGCTCCGGCTCTGGATGCCAATGCTGCCTTGTTGGATGACCTCAACGCGAAGCTCGAGCAAATCGACAAGCTAATCGAAAAAGCAAATACGAAGGGGAAGCGTCATGAATGAGCAAACCTCCAAGGGGCTCTCGGCTTTTGATCTGTTGTCCATGTCCTGGTCGCTGAAGGATAAACCAGTTCATTCGATTTTTTGTCGTGACGGCAACTTCGCCGCATTCCTGTTGGCGTCCGGCAAGCTTGCAATTGTGCGGACCTCGGACGCGGAATCGCCCGGCAAAAGGACGTCTATTGACGAGGCAACCGGCAGAACCACGATCCGTCCGCGAAACGTGGATCCAATTCCGCCGACCGTGTTGGACACGGCTGCACTCGCAGATCTTCCCATCGCACGCTTTGGTTCACAGGGTTTTGCGGTTGCCTGCAAAGATGGAACCGTGCGCCAGGCAACGCCGCGCGGGCTTGTCATCGAACGGGTACCGTCGGGTAGCGGTCCGATCACCGCGTTCAACGGAGACAAGACCGGCAGCCGCGTTGTGTTCGCGCGCGGGAACGAGGTTTTCGTGACGGGAACCGAAGGTGACGCGCCGTTGGCATCTGTGAAACTGGATCACCTTGTGTCTTGTCTTTCCGGTTTTGCCGGCAACGGAAAACTCGCGGCCTGGGGCAATGGCACGATCTCGATATTGGAGTTTTCGAACGATCTGCAAAATCTGTGGAGCCTGGAATGTGCCGGTGAAGTCGTGTCGATGAACTGGAATTCGAACTCGACGCAATTGGCTTGCGGGTGCGCGGACAAAGCCGTGCTGACGATCGACTGTCTTGCGAAATCGACGCACCGTATCGAAAATTTCCCTTCAGAAGTCCGGACAGCCGAATTCAACGAAGCGGGTGCAGCGCTTGTCGCCTCGGGAGCCTTCCGTCTTGTGGGCTGGAAAGAAAACGATCTGCCCAAAAGCGGAAGTCCGGGAACGCCCTTGTCTTCGGGCAAAGCCGGTTTCGTGTTGCTTGAATCCATCGCATCGCATCCAGCGAAGGGCATGGTTGCCGCCGGTTTTGAAAACGGCGTTATCGCGCTCACCGGCATAGGTGAACCGGAAGAACTCCTTCTGAAAAATGCATCAAACACCGCAATCATCACAATGAGCTGGTCGCCGGATGGCGAAAATCTGGCCGTTGGCAACGCAGCAGGCGAATGCAGCATTGTCAATTTCCCGGAGCAAATGTTCAAATAAAATCAAGGAGGAAGAAATGCAGGACGTAAAAAAAGAGCTGACACCCGAAGAAGAAAGCAAGGACGAATTCTTCAAACGGGTCTCGGAGATATCCGAGGAAATGATCGAAGCGCACGGCAAGGACTTTGCCATGGGGACTTTGGTGATGGCGGCACAATGGATCGCCCGTGGCGAGACCAAAGGCAGTGCGGAAAGCCGGCACTAGAGCGGTTCCAGCTAAGGTTGAACCACTCTAGCCATCCTTGGCGAGGGAAAGGTCGAAGGGCTCTTTTGTGACCGTTCGTCGCCAGTGCTCGACCGTAATATCGCCGATGGCAGCGGCTGAAGAAGCCAGTGAATGATTTCGATGCGACTGCGGCTGTTGTCGGCTGAGCCCCTTCAGATCCTTAGACAGCCGCTCCTGCAAAACGCTTGAATAAGCGCACATCTCCTGAATGCGCAGGGTTACGAATTCGAGGCAGTCGAGCGTATCGCGGAACAGGCCGTAGCCGTTTTCGGGGTCTTCCGCTCTCGAATGCCTGACAAACGAGGTATGCGTCGCGGTTCCCAATATAGCCAGGGTGTTGCGGCGCCAATCGGAATAATCGCCCTGCTGCCCGAAATCCAGACCCACGTCATATAGACGGTCCGCGACGAGCCGGAAGGCGCGCCCCCCAGAAATATGGCGTCGCCAGAACTCGTTGGCTTCCTCTGTCGTTCGGCAGGTCGTGAAGCGCTGAGCCAGCCGGCGTCGGACCAGGAACGCCAACGCCATATCGGCATCTTCGGAAATTGACCGCGCGATCTGCATGGAGGGGATCAGGAGATCCGCCAGAAACAGCATTCGAATGGCGTCAAGTTGCTCCATAAGCCGAAAGGTGACGGCTTGCAGACTGGACCACTGCGCCCGATCAAGCCGGGGTTCGGGTAACGATGCCGCACAATTTGCCGCGGCGTTCAGCGTTGCGACCCAGATTACAGATTGATCAAAAAGAAGAAACGCATCCATCGGTGCGCTGCTTTCATCTTCTTCCGGAAAATCTGCAACGTGAAACCCTCTCAGTGAGCCGATGGTCTGAAGCCATATGCGTTCAAGATCCAACCCCCTGGCGGACCACATTTGCTGTGTGCGGGCAATCAGTTGAGGCGACGCTCCCGGATAACAGCTCACAAATGAAATTTTCTCGGGTCTCATGGCGTTCAGATCTGGCGCCGATGCATTTGAAAGTCTGTGCACGGCGAACCGGTCAACTCACTTTATCGAATTGGAGGTCAACTATTTCTACGTTGTTCTGCCGGGAAGACAATCAATATTCAGTTGTCTGGCTGAAGTTTTTTCGATCGAAAAAAGTAGAGTGTCAGTTGGCGCGGACAAACATGTAAAGGAGCGTAAAGTTATTAAACACTTTTACGCATTTGAATTTTGAGTTCCAAAAAATTTCGAAGAAGTTTTTTGTGAAAACATGTTTTTTTGCGAAATAATTTATTCCTGTAAATCAAACCTTTACCCGAAAATACCTTCGAGTTCTTTCAAGAAAATCTCCTCCTTCTCCTAAACTGGAATCATCCTTGCAATTCCTAACGCACAAAACAGCGCTCCTGTTCAACAGGGCGCACAAAGAACGAAGGAATAGGGAGGTTAAGCGCCAAAGGGCCAGCAGCCGGCACTTTTGGCGTGTTTCCATGGGGACGCGCGGTTCCGCGTGAATCTACTCAACCTTTGCCGTCATCAGTCTGATCCCATGCGGTCGGGGCGCGTTATCCCCGGCGTTTGCATGTTTCGGATCGGGCAGTCAGGCAGCTGTCTGCTGCCATCCACGGACCGGTTTTCCGGTAAGAGCTTAGGAGGCTCCAGGAATGGCAATTACGTTGAACAAGATTACGTCTCAGCGGGGAATCTCGGTGGGCGAAGCCACCAAAAAGATTTCTGACCTTGGTTGGAATCCCACTTATGTGCAGGAAGCTGCAACGTTTCCGACTGACTACAAGATCACCAAGGCGCCGCGCGATCCGATGAAGCAAGTGCTTCGGTCCTATTTTCCCATGGAAGAGGAAAAGGACAATCGTGTTTACGGCGCTCTGGATGCCGCACTTCGCGGTGACATGTTCCGCAATGTGGAGCCGCGCTGGATCGAGTGGATGAAGCTTTTCCTTGCGATCATTCCCTTCCCGGAAATTTCGGCAGCACGGTCCATGGCCATGGTGGCACGCCTTGCGCCCGGTGAGGACCTGCGCACCGGCTTCACCATGCAGATGGTCGATGAGTTCCGTCACTCCACGATCCAGATGAACCTGAAAAAGTGGTACATGGAAAACTATATCGATCCGGCCGGGTTCGATATTACCGAAGAAGCCTTCGGCAAGTGTTACGCAACAACGATCGGACGCCAGTTCGGTGAAGGCTTCATCACAGGCGACACCATGACCGCCGCCTGCATGTATCTGACGGTTGTCGCTGAAACTGCGTTCACAAACACCCTGTTTGTGGCCATGCCGTCCGAGGCTGCCAGAAACGGTGACTACGCTCTGCCGACGGTCTTCTTGTCCGTGCAGTCAGACGAGAGCCGTCACATCGGAAACGGCCACTCTCTGTTGATGGCAGCTCTCAAGGAGCCGGAAAATCACCTGCTTCTGGAGCGCGACCTGCGGTATGCGTTCTGGCAGAACCATGCCATCGTCGACGCGGCAATCGGAACATTCATCGAATACGGCACAACCAACCGCGACAAGGAAAAGGAATCCTACGCGGAAATGTGGCACCGCTGGATTTTCGAGGACTACTACCGGACCTACATGCTGCCGCTTGAGAAGTACGGCGTGAAGATCCACCATGATGATGTTCAGGAAGCCTGGAAACGGATCACCGACAAGAAATATGTCCACAAGGTCGCACAGTTCTTCGCTGTCGGCTGGCCGGTCAATTTCTGGCGGATCGAAGCCCAGACGGAAAAGGACTTCGAGTGGTTCGAGCACAAGTATCCTGGCTGGTATGCTGAATTCGGTGACTTCTGGAAATGGTACGACAAGCTCAGCAAGCCGGGTGAAAAGGTCATCACCTTCAACGAAGAGACCGGATATGTCTATCCGCATCGTTGCTGGTCCTGCCTCGTGCCTTGCCTCATCCGTGAAGACATGGTGATCGATCAGATCGACGGCAAATGGCACACGTTCGCACACGAACTGGACCGCTGGACCGCTGTCGAAGCCTTCTCTGACGAGTACCAGGGCCGTCCGACACCGGCGATGGGCAAATTCTCCGGCAAGCGCGAATGGGAAACCGTTTACGACGGATGGGATCTGGCAGACGCCATCAAGGACCTCAACTTCGTTCGCGAAGACGGCGAAACACTGGTGCCGCAGCCGCACCTGCGTTTCGACGACAAGGAGCAGTGGAAGCTTGAGCACGTCCGTGGTCATCAGCTTGCTTCGCCGCTGAATGCATTGCGCGCAATGTCGGATGTCGAGCGTGACGCACACGTGGCCGAGTACCGCAAGGGCTTCACCATCAATCCCTGCAACTAAGACAACTGCGGAGGCCAGAAATGGCCTTCGCTCTCCTTCGCGCGCGAGCAACTCGCGGCATTCAGGAATATGGAGACTGAACTGATGTCAGAAACCTACAATGTCCGACTGGAACCGGTAGGTGTGGAATTCGAAGTCGAAGAGAGTGAGACCATTCTCGATGCTGCGTTTCGTCAGGGAATAGCGCTGCCGCATGGTTGCAAGGAAGGTCAGTGCTCTGCCTGCAAATGCGTGCAGCTCGACGGCGAAAGCGAGATGCTCAAGTACTCGACTTTTGCGCTGAATGACATGGAGCGTGACAGCGGACATGTATTGATGTGCCGCACGTTGGCCTACAGCGACATTGAGATTGAACTGCTGAACTACGACGAAGAAGTTCTGTCAAAGTCGATACCCGTCAAAGAGTATTCAGGCGAAATCGTCGATTTCCAAAAACTGACGCATGATATCCGCGGCGTCCAGATCAAACTGCATGCGCCGCTCAAGTTCTGGGCCGGGCAGTATGTCGACATCACGGTCACCACGGAAGCGGGGGAGACGATTACACGCTCGTTCTCCATGGCAAATCCGCCGAGCGAAACCGAAAACCTCTCGTTCATCATCAAAAAATATCCAGACGGAAAGTTCTCCAACGAACTGGACGAAGGCAGAATCAAAGCCGGAGCCAGAGTCAAGATCACAGGACCCTACGGGATGTGTTTCCGCAGAGAAGGACGAGACGGACCGCTTGTCCTAGTCGGAGCCGGATCCGGCATGTCCCCGGTCTGGTCGATCCTCAACGATCATCTGGCCAGCGGCGAAGATCGTCCGGTTTATTTCTTCTATGGGGCGCGTACCAGGAACGATCTCTTCAAGCTCGAGGATATCTCGAAAATCACGGATGCAAATCCTTCGGTCAGCTTCATTCCGGTTCTCAGTCATGCCGATGACGACGCTACCTGGACTGGCGAACGGGGTTTCGTTCACGAGTGTGTTGACCGTCATCTGAAGGAGCTGGGTATCGACGGTGAAGGCGACGTCTATGCCTGTGGCCCGCCGCCAATGATCGATGCGCTGACCCCAGTTCTCTTCATGCTCGACTTCGAAACCGATCGAATTTTCTTCGACAAGTTCACTCCAACTTCCGGTTCATCGGCCCACTGATCTTCAGGGCCGGTCGTTAGTTGAAGGACCAATCAAGGGAGGAATACTTCGATGGTTGCAATATCAAGTTCAGTCGGATCCGGAGCCGCAGGCGCGGCGACATTCGTGGGTTCCAACAGCAGAAAGTACAACTATTTCGAGCCGCGCGGCAAACGGGCCACACATTATGAAGACGTCACGGTCGATGTGCAGCCCGATCCGGAGCGGTACCTGATCCAGGACTGGATCATCGAGTTTGAAGGGGGCAAGGGCGGCGGTGCCTACCAGAAGGACAACACCGCAGCGCTCAGTTCCAACTGGCATGCATTCAGGGCGCCTGACCAGGAATGGGAACGCACTCACTATCAGCGCCAGTCCAAGATCGTGACGATGGTTCAAAACGTCATTTCGAACGCGCGCAAAGCAGGGGCGCCTGCAGCGTTCGACCAGACCTGGATCCGTGTCCTGCAAGCGCACCTTGGTGCCTGGAAACACGCTGAATTCGGCCTCGGCACGTCCCTGATGCAGGCGCAGCGTTATGGCTACACCCAGATGATCAACAACGCGACGCTGACCAACTCGAGCTACAAGCTGCGCCTCGCTCAGGACATCACCTTGTATCTTGCCGAGATCGGCATGGATATCGACGGTTGGGACGACGAGCTCGGCAAAAAATCCTGGCTTGAAGATCCGATCTGGCAGCCGACCCGTGAAGCGATCGAAGCCATTATGGGATGCGAGGACTACCTGGAGCAGTACTTCGCGATCAACATCATCTTTGAACCTCTTGTCGGTGAACTTGTCCGCTCCGGCTTTTTCATGCAGGTGGCGGCCGCCAACAACGATTTCATCACACCTCCGGTCATTTCTGCGGCAGAAGCGGACTACGAGCGCAATCTCGCGAACGCGATCGACCTGATGTTCCTGCTCGCCAATGACGAGAAACATGCCGGACACAACAGGAAACTGTTCCAGTCCTGGACCGCCAAACACGGCGCTCTTGCCGACAAGGCCGTGCAGAACCTGCAGCCGATCTGGTCGCAACCCCACTCAAAACCGGTCGCGTTTGAAGACGTGAGAGCCGTTTCGCACGAGCGCATCGATCAGATCCTCGGTGAACTCGGTCTCAGCCGCTAATCAAAGGAGTTTTCACTATGTCGAATATTGCCCGTGACGCGTCCAAGCAGAACATTTTCAAGTCGATGGACGAAATCAAGTTCGAGCAGACGATTTCGCATCAGTGCGGCGTCACGATGAACGATAGCGTGGAAGCACGTGCCATTGCCGAATTCATGGGCGAAGACCCCAAGGTCACCGTGACTTACAACCCGGCAACGATCCGCATCGACGGTGAAGGCAAGCTGATCTTCAAGATGGATGAAATCGGCGAATTTCTCGGCCGTGAAATGACCGCCGAGATCTTCGAGGTCAACACCTCTACCCACTACGGCCGCATGGTCCGGGTCGACGACAACACGGTGGTCCTGTTCGGGAACATGGACGAGGTCTTCGAATACATCGAGTGACGCAGCTGCCGTGCGCTGTGGTTCAGCACCGCTGCGCGCGGCCCCCATTGTGTCTTGAAACAAAGCAAATTGACGGAGGAGCATGATGTATAAGACCAAAGACGGGAAAGAGATTTTCATTCTCGACGGCCACACCCACTTTTGGGACGGAAGTCCTGAAAACCAGGCCAATGTTCACGGCAAGCAATTCATCGATTGCTTCTATGCCTATCACACGAACCTGAGCCCCGCCGAAGAACTCTGGGAGAAGGGCAAGTTCGAAAAATATTCGGCTGACGATGTCTACCGCGATCTCTTCATAGAGGGGCCGGACGACATGGCGATCATCCAGTCGACTTACCTGAGCGATTTTTACAAGAACGGGTTTTCCAGCATTGAGCGCAGTTCCGAGATGGCGTCCCGCCACCCGGAGCGGTTTATCGTCAATGGTACCTTCGACCCGCGCGATGGTGAAAAGGCGCTGGAATACATCCACTACATGAAGGAGAACTTCGATATTCAGGGTGTGAAAATGTACACCGCTGAATGGAACGGAGACAGCAAGGGCTGGGCACTGAATGATCCGGCTGCTTACAAGTGCTTCGAACTTTGCGACAAGCTCGGGATCCGCAACATCCACGTTCACAAGGGACCGACAATCATTCCGCTGAACAAGGATGCATTTGACGTTCACGATGTCGACTACGCTGCGACCGATTTCCAGAATCTGAACTGGATCATCGAGCATTGCGGGCTGCCGAGGCTGGATGATTTCTGCTGGATCGCGACCCAGGAAACGAATGTCTATGCGGGTCTCGCAGTGGCGTTGCCGTTCATCCATTCCCGCCCGCGATACTTCGGCGAGGTCATGGCCGAGCTGCTGTGGTGGGTCGGTGAAGACAAGCTCCTGTTCGGGTCCGACTATGCCATCTGGACGCCAGCCTGGCTCGTTGACCAGTTCTGGAATTACCAGATCCCGGAAGACATTTCAGCAGAGCGCGGCGGCGTCCAGCTTACGGACGACGTCAAGGAGAAGATCCTTGGTTTGAATGCTGCGAAGCTCTACGGCATCGACGTTGCAGCCAAACTCCAGCAACTGAGTGCCTCGCCGATCCAAGTAGCGGCGGAGTGAAGCAATGCTGAACGAAATCCAACAATCCGAATTGGCGACGGCGGTCTGGGAACAGCTTGAAAACGTCTCCGATCCGGAACTCGATGAACCCATTACGGATATGGGCTTCGTCGAGCGCGTTGAGGTCTTCGCTTCGGAAAAGGTGGAAGTCGACTTTCGGCTTCCTACCTACTGGTGCTCTCCGAATTTCGCCTTCCTGATGGCATTCGGTATTCGTCAGGAAGTTGAAAAACTGAGCTGGGTACGTGAGGTCACGGTCACGCTCATGGATCACTGTTTCGACGCGCAAGTGAATGCAGGTGTCAACGGAAGCTGTAGTTTCGACGAGGTCTTTTCGGCGTACTCCAGTGGTGAGGAGCTTGAAAACGTCAAGCTAAAGTTCCTTGAAAAGGCTTTCATTCGCAGGCAGGAAACCGTTTTGCTTGCCTTGCAGCAGGCCGGATATTCCGCCGAGAAGATTGTCACGATGAAGCTTGGGGAATTCGATCGCATCGACTTCAAGGGCGAGGAAGAATCCAGGCAGAAACCGCGATACCGAACCTTGCTGATTTCTCGGAATCTGGCATCCGTTTCGGAAGACCTTGCGTTTGTGACCTGGGCCGGCGAACCGATCGAACCACGCAATTTGCGCCAGCACCTAAGCGAACTGCGATCCGTCCGGATCAACATGGAGTTCAACGGTGCGCTTTGCCGCGGTCTGAGCAACACCCGATACAAGGAAGTCGAGATCGGTGCCGACGGGCCAACCCTCGTCGATTTCATCCAAGGACGAGTTCCCCCCAGAAATGTTGAGTCTGTCTGAAACCAGGCGAAGCGGAACGCGCCGCTTGCGGCGTCAATAAATCGAGGAGAGAGATGATGGCAAAGCTACTCATCCACAATGGAAGTGCGCGCGCTGCTTTGGCAAAAGGCGTGGCGAAACTGGCCGCTGCAGTTGAACCAACGCTTGGTCCCAAGGGATTAAACGCGATGATTGACCGTCCGGTCGGAACGCCAATCGTGTCCAGGGACGGTGTGACGATCGCGTCTGAAATCGAGCTGACCGACAGGTTCGAAAACATGGGCGCCCAGGTGGTTCGCGAAGTGTCCATGCAAACGAACGAAGTCGCCGGCGACGGTACGACGACCGCAATCGTGCTGGCGAACGCGTTGATCCAGAAAGGCGTTGAAATCACCTCCAACGGTGTCAAGCCTGTCGACCTTTGCAAGGGAATTGAACGCGCCGTTTCCAAGATCATCGACGGGCTCGACGAATCGTCCAGATCCTGTGACGAGAACCCGGAATACCTGAAGGCCGTTGCGCGGGTCTCGGCATCCGATCCCGAGCTGGGAGCCCTGGTTGCGGAGGCATTTGAGCGCGTTGGAAACAACGGCATCATCACGGCCGATTTCGGCGTGACCATTGATACCACGCTGGAGATAATCGAAGGGATATCCTTCGATCGTGGCTACATTTCGCATCATATGGTGACTGATCAGGAACAGATGGAAGCTGTTCTGGAGAACCCGTTGATATTGATGACGGATCACAAGATCCCGACGCCGGATGTGTTGTTTGAGGTGCGGGAAATTGCCAAGACGGAGGGGCGGCCGCTTCTCATCATCGCAGAGGAGATCGCACCGGAAGTCGTTATCAGCCTGCTGGATGACGGCGGCCCGGGGGCATACCTGATCGTGCACCCGCCGGAATACGGCCACTGGCGCACGGCGATGATGGACGATCTTGCCATCCTTACCGGCGGGGAAGTGATTTCAAAGGGTCTCGGCAAAAAGATTGAGGACACATCGCTCAAGCAGCTTGGTGGAGCGAAGAAAGTGAAAGTGTCCGCGTCACTCACCAGCATCATCCAGGGTGAGGGAGACCCGGATCTTGTCACTGCTCGCAGGACACAGGTTCAAAGGCAGATCGACGTCGCACCGCCCAATATCGAGCAGGACAAGCTGCGTGAACGCCTGTCCAAACTGACCGGCGGAACGGCGGTGATCTACGCAGGCGGCTTCACGCCGGTTGAGCAAAAGCGGAAAATACAGCTGATTGATGATGCCTTGTCTGCGGTGAGAGCAGCTTCGGAAGACGGTGTCGTTGCCGGTGGCGGCACAGCACTGGCTCAAATCGACTGGGTTTTGAAAGACCTGGCTTCGGAAAACGAAGCCGATATCCGGGCCGGCGTGGAACTTGTCCGCTCCGTGTTGACGCGGCCCGCTGCAAGGATTGCCAGCAACGCCGGTGCGGATCCCGATTCTGTCGTGGCATCTGTTACCTCGGCAGCTCCCGGGCATGGGTTCAATGCGGCGGTCGGAGAGTTCCAGGACATGTTCGACGCAGGAGTCATTGATCCTGTGCGCGTAACGGCAAGTGCTCTCGTGAACGCGACCTCGGTCGCAACCCTGATCCTGACCACCGAAACCCTGATCGGCGACCTGAACGAAGGTGAAGCCGATCCCACCGCCGGCCCGGCCTTGGGCGGCGGAGCAGAACATCTCGGACGCGCCTAGCAGATATCGAGCGCAGTTCCAGTCTGCGCTTGCCGACCTCCTGCCTGAGAAAGGAACCCGTCATGAAAGCTGCCAGGCTTTATGATTACGACCCGGCGATGAATGTCGAACTCAAGATTGAAGACGTTGCACCACCAACCATAAATGCACCGGATGAGGTTGTTGTGAAAGTGGGAGCCGCTGGCCTTTGCCGTACGGATCTCCACATTATCGAGGGTGTCTGGAAAGACATCATGGATGTCGAGGGAAATCTCCTGCCATACATCATGGGCCACGAGAATGCCGGCTGGGTGGAGGACGTCGGCAGCAATGTAAAGTCCGTCAAACCTGGGGACGCGGTGATTGTTCACCCCCACAGGAGTTGCGGCATTTGTCTGAATTGCCGGTATGGCCATGACATGTATTGTGATCACGGACAGTTCCCCGGACTGGGGCTGGATGGGGGGTTCGCCGAGTATTTCCTCACTAATGAAAGTTCTCTGATCAAACTGAATACAAATGTCACGCCCCTGGATGTTGCTCCGATGGCAGACGCCGGTATCACTGCGTACAGGGCAGCGAAGCGTGCTGCCGGATTGGTGTATCCCGGAGCTTACGTCACCGTTCTGGGTGTCGGTGGCCTCGGACATATCGCAATTCAGTGCCTGAAGCATCTTTGCGGCGCTCGCGTCATAGCGGTGGATCGTGAGCCAGGCGCGCAGGCGCTTGCCCGGGATCTGGGTGCTGACTTCGTACTTGACGGAGGCCCCGATCTGATTGAGCAAATCAAGGACATTACCGGTGGCGGCAGTCAGGTTGTGATCGATTTTGTCGGCGAACTGGGTGTAGAGAACATTTGCTGGAAACTACTGCGCCAGGGCGGCGAACTGATCGTTGTCGGGTATGGGGGGCAGATCGAAGTCCCGACAGTCGAACTTGTAGTCAACGAGATCAAGATCGGCGGCAGCCTTGTCGGTGACTATACCGAGCTGGTTGAATTGATGGAATTGAACGCCGATGGTCTGGTGAAAATGCACTACACCGAGTATTCGCTGGACAATATCAACACAGCCATTGACGATTTCAAAAATCGAAAATTTACAGGGCGCGGTGTGATCGTTCCATAAGGAAAAACCAAATTGAAAGGCGGAGCGATGATTTAATCGCGCCGCCTTTTTTCTTTATTCATTTTCATATTGCGAGAGTTTTATCCGAAAGCGTCTGTTACTTTCCCCGATCAAGGCCATAAAGCTTTATTTTTCGGTACAGCGTTGGCCGGGAAATACCCAGCGAGGCAGCAACCTTGGAAAGATTTCCGTTTTCGAGTTCGATCGCCCGTTGAATTGCGATGGATTCAATGTCGTCGAGATTAAGTTGGTCTGCGGGAACCGCTGCCCTGCCGCCGGGCAGGATCAGATCATCGTCCGGCGATGTAATGTCCGAGGGAAGGTCCCACATTGAAATCCGTTCGCTTGTCGACAAAAGACAAAGCCGCTCGATGGTGTTTCGAAGTTCACGAACGTTTCCCGGCCAGCGATAAGTGCTCAGGGCAGTTCTTGCACTGTCGTCGAAAACAAGCGGGGAGCGTCCGAACTTTCGGGACAAAGTCCTGTTGAACTGGTCGATGAGCAGGAAAATGTCATCCCCCCTTTCGCGAAGAGGTGGAACCTCGATGACAATTGCACTTATCCTGTAAAACAGGTCCCGGCGGAAGTTTCCTTCTTCTATGTCATGGCGCAGGTTCCGATTGGTCATCGCGACCAGCTGGACATCAATCGCTCTGCGGGTGTTGCAGCCGATGCGATAGACCGCGCGCTGTTCCAGCGTTCGCAGAAGATAAGATTGCAGCTCAAGCGGCATGTCACCAATCTCATCAAGGCAAATCACGCCGCCATTGGCCAGCTCGAACTTGCCGACTTTACCTTCACGCAGGGCACCGGTGAAAGCGCCGGCCACATGTCCAAACAGTTCGCCGCCAATCAAATCATTTGAAATAGCCGCGCAATTCACCGCGACATAAGGGGCATTTTTCTTTTTGTGATGACTGTGAATCAGGCGTGCGAACAGCTCCTTGCCGACACCGGTTTCACCCTGGACGAGAACCGTCACATTGGCTTCAGCCGCGCGGCGTGCAAAGTCGATCGCTTCAAGCATCTTCGGGCAGTTGCCGACAATCTCGATTTCATCTTCTTCGACGCCCGTCCTCGGGGCAATCTTGATGCTCCGGTGCTTTGTCAAAGGTTCACGGGAGGCTGACTGACCCGGCAGAATGACAACAGCTCCGCGGGTTTCACCCCCTGACTTCAGGAGCTCGACCCCCTTGATCGTCAATTCTCTGGGTATTGCCTGGGCAAGCTGGCCACCGGTCATTTCAGGGTTCATGGCCAACAGTTTCCGGCCAATCATAAATTCCTGCTTCCGCCTTGAAGGTATCCGATCCGTGTTCCGATTGTAGACAATCCGTCCGGCCCGATTGAGAAGCACGATCCCGTCAGTGCTGCTGTGGGTTGCTGACGAGTCAATGAGCGCTTCGAGCAGGATTGTTCTTTCTTCACGCAATCCTTCGGCCAGCGCAATTTCGATCTCTCGCGCGGCCGCCACGACAAGAGCGAGATTGTGAGGCCGGAAAATCGCCGGTGGCCCCGACAGATCCAGAACCCCCGCGATGCTTTTGTCGAGGGGGTCGAATATGGGGGCTGCGGCACAGGTCCATGCCTTGATACCCAGGCAGAAATGTTCCGACGCATGAACATAAGCCGGCGTGCCCGTGCTGAGGGCCGTGCCGATCCCATTCGTGCCGATGACGCCTTCCGCCCATACGCCCCCGATTTCCAGTTTGATGTCGCGGCCTGCATCGATCGTCTGAGGATCTCCGATCGCTTCTATGATCGTGCCGTTTTTGTCTGTGAGAATGAGAATGGCGCCGGATTCCGCCAGATGAGGTGAAAGGCGCGCAAATGCGGACTTGGCTGCCGTCACAAGTGTCTGGTTCTTCTGCGTCAACGAGTTGATGTTTTCGGCAGTGAGTTTTTTTGGAGAACCTTGGGACAGAGCACTGATACCCAGTCCCTTGCTGCGGTCCCAGGATTTCAGAATCTCCGGCCTAACCCCTGCGAGGCCGCGTTCGATATCGTTGGTATCCAGTCTGCCTTCAACATATTGCTCCCAGGAGCGCATGGTCTGGCGTTCAGCGCCGATTGAACTAATCCGGCGTTTTCTGAAACTGGCCTGGTTCTGAGTTGTGAAATAGCTCGTTGGCATGTTGTCTCGCGTCCCTGACAAGTAGCAATTCTGAGCGTGATTTTTAGTTGTTACATCTCAGACTGTGCGTTAGGGAACCTGAAGCCTGTCGCGGATCACCCCGAGAATTTTGTCTTCGATCTCCGGGGTTGCGATGACGATCCCGTCGAGCTCGGCCAACATGTCTTCGACGGCTTCGTCGACGGGAGAGATGAACCCGTTTTGCTTGGTCGCAAGGGCGAAATAGCGAACTGAGCCACGTTCTCTGATCTCTCCCAGAAACAGCATTTGTTTTCCGGTTTTTGTATCCATGACAAAAACCCGGCCGTTGGGGCTTCTGCGCAACCGAGGTTCAGGCTCTACCTGCGTTGGGGAGTTGTCCATGAAATGGAAAACGAGACCATCCGGCTTCGGCGCTTCTCGCGATTGGTTCAACAGTTTGCGTGAACGGCTAAAGCCGCCGTTGCTGATTTGATCGGCAAGCCGGTGTATGGTTGTTCTGTTTTCGTTGATCAGGCGTTTCGCTGCGACATCCTCGCGCCTGGGCCCTTCTTTCTTGGAGATTATCTCAACCAACTTATTCTCTCCCTAGTTATCCTTAGTGCCGGATTTGCAGGCCGATGTTCGCTACTAAGGACGTTGCTGCCGCAAGGCAGCTTTTTGTTCCGGTCTGACACCAAATTTCAGCGCGGAAACGCAAATGAGAATTCGGTGAGACGGATAATTTTTCGGATAGGTTATGTGAGATGGTTCCGCAATGCGGTGTCAAATTGACGTATCGCTCTCCCTGTTCAACGACCGCTGACCGGCAACTGCCGCGAGTATTAAACATACTTTGCTGCAGACATCATCTTGATTGCTCTCCATTTTACTTTTAAAATATGTACGTGTCCATTATTTGTTCCAAAAAGCACTTAATTTTTTTTATTTTTTTTATTTTGGAACAAAAAGAAATATACTACTTGTGGGTTTCAGTGAAAGTATATTCATAGTCCGAGTATTATTGCCAAATTTTCTTTAGTATATTGTTTTTGAAGGATAATTTCAAAAATTGCGTTGGAGGGCAGAGCAATTCGTGTTCTGGAGCGTGCAAGTAGTGATTGAAGAAGTGTCACAAAATTTTACAGTTTTTCCGGAATCTGTTGAAATTGTTCTGAGCAGCGGCCTGCTTCGTCTAAGGCCGCCGCGCCTCCAAGATGGTGAGGCGATCTCCAAAGTGCTTTCAGACGAACGGGTATCTCGGTACCTCGCCGCATTGCCTTGTCCGCTGGATGACCGGTCGTTGCGGGATTACCTGGATTTTCTGACTGGCCCCGATCAGGTTTCAAAGGTGTTGGAATTTGATGGCAAATTCGCCGGACTGGTCTCGCTGTCCACCCAGCTGACATTCTGGGTAGCCCACAAATATTGGCGAATGGGGCTGGCAAGTAGCGCGGTGAGGTGGGTTGTCGAGCACCATCTCGGTAGCTGCGCAAGCCGACCTCTCATCGCCGAAGTTCATTCTGCAAATCAAAGCTCAATCAGTCTGCTGGAAAAGCTGGGCTTTGAAAAGACCGGCCAAATGAAACGTAGATTTTCGTTTATATCTGAGACAACGGAAGACTTCGTAATCTACGAGCTCAAGAATACTTCTGCTTGAATGGCTATTTGACGTTGACTCTGGACTTCGGACTCAAATCCGGCAACAGACTATTGCGGCAAGTCAGGGTGCTGACTGGCAGCTTTTGGCAGTAAAGTCGTAGCTTGGGCAACCTGCAGGTCTCCCTGAACATACAGAAAATCCACGTCTGATCCAAACACTCCAGCCTGTCTCAGGAGCGTGAGGGGTAGCACCTCAATCAACCGAAGGACGCCGCGCTAAACCGGATGAGGAACGAGTCGCAGGTCATGGCCCTGAACCATGCCTCAGAGGATGCTGTTTGTGACCAGCATCATTTCTACGGTTTCAACCTTGTTTGTCGTCATCACCATTCAAGACCTTCCGTCTTTCTAATCACGGCGGCGTACCTCTCAGGCGAGCCGGAGTTTGCTCATGGGAAACATTGTCTGACATAATGTTTACATTGTCAGACAAAGTGATATGGTTCGATCAGACAACGGAAAGGTCGACACCAGTCCATGGCTGAAAAAGCTTCGACAAAGAAACCCGCTCCTGAAGAACGCGATGCTGAAGGGCCTCGAGATGTGCCGCATGCACTCATCAAGCTGATCGAAGACGAGGGGCTTCAGGTCGGGGACCGGTTGCCGCCGGAACTGGAGTTGGTGCGGCGCCTCGGGTTCGGCAGGTCAACCATCCGCGAGACCCTGAAAACCTGGGAAAGCATGGGTGTTGTAAGCCGAAACAAGGGCGCGGGTACCAGGCTGATTGGCGAAATGTCCCGGAATACCCTGCGGGTCGCGCTGACGATCAAGCATGAGGCTGAAAGCCTGATCAGGATGCAGCAGGTCCGCCGGCCGCTTGAGATTGAGGCCGTTCGTCTGGCAACGCGGCTTGCGACGCCAGACCAGCGCCGCGTCATCAATGCACGTGCGGCTGAACTCATTGCTGTTTACGAGGCGGGCGAGGACTGGCGCCCCGCCGACCATCGCTTTCACAAGGCGATCCATGCGGCCACCGGAAACCCGCTCTTTGAACAAATCATCGATCAGATCCTGAAGTGCTTTCACGGCATCTACGAAACGCCCTTCGGAAAACCGCACCTGGGTCAGGATTCAATCCCGCTGCACAGGCCGCTGGCAGATGCGGTCGTTGCCGGGGACGAGGGCAGGGCGGTCGAGTTCACTGAGCGCATCATCGACATGGTCTGCGCCGAAACGCTTCAGATCGCCGAGAATTGCAATGACTGAGCGACACCCCGACGATTTTTCGATCGAGACCTTGCTCGCCTCTGTCGCTGAAGGTGCAGGTGGAGCGGTGGTTCCGCCGATCGTGCAATCGTCCCTGTTCGCGTTCGACAATTACAAGGCGTTCGAAGATCGGATGGCGGGGCGTTCGGACG
Source organism: uncultured Roseibium sp. (assembly GCF_947494555.1). GTDB lineage: Bacteria > Pseudomonadota > Alphaproteobacteria > Rhizobiales > Stappiaceae > Roseibium. The sequence goes on from NZ_CANLVF010000001.1 coordinate 378,406, forward strand.
ATCCACTTTACAGCCGTGTTCAGAACCCGACTGTTGCCGCATTTGAGACCCTGGTTGCCAAAGCCGAGGAAGGTGAGGCGGCTGTCGGTTTTGCCTCCGGCATGGCGGCCATTTCATCCACCATTTTCGCATTTGTGAGACCGGGCGACCGAATTGCCTGCGTCGAGCATGTCTATCCGGACGCCTACAGGTTTTTCGAGCGCTTGCTGAGACCCTTGGGGATAGAGATTTCGTATCATTCGCTCGCCGAATTCGAGAATAATCCGGATCTGCTTGCAGGGGTGAAGCTCGCCTATCTTGAGAGCCCGAACACGGTCGTGTTTCAGGCGATGGATTTGCCGAGAGTGGCTGCCCACGCCAAGCGTCACGGCACACTCACGGTTATCGACAATTCCTGGGCCACACCAGTCTTTCAGCGTCCGCTCACTCTTGGGATCGACATCGTTCTTCACTCGGCCTCGAAGTATCTGTCGGGGCATTCCGATACGGTCGCCGGAGTTGTTGTTTCCACCGGGGATCTGATTTACCGGATCCGCGATCTGTCACTTTCATTGCTCGGCGGCAAGCTTGCACCGTTCGAAGCATTTTTGTTGACCCGTGGCCTGCGGACACTCGGTGCACGCATGCGGCAGCATCACGCGACAGCAGACCGCTTCGTGGACAACCTTTCCAGGCACCCGCTTGTCACGAAAGTACTGTCTCCCGGGCCCAATACGGTTCCTGGGCTGACCGGGCGGTCCGGGCTGCTCTCCGTCGAATTGGATGAGAGTGTCAGCATCCCGGACTTCGCAGATGGATTGAAGCTGTTCCGGCTCGGGGTGAGTTGGGGTGGTTTCGAGAGCCTCCTTCTGCCGACGCAAATCGCACTCAACCAGTCCGGCGAAGAGAACTCGCTGCAGCGGTTCGGCGTTTCGGGCCGGATCGTCCGGTTGAGCCTCGGATTGGAAGATCCCATCGACCTTTGGGCTGACTTTGATGCGGCTCTCAATCTAAGCGCCAAACGAAAATAAGGCGTGCCAAACAACTGAACTCAAAAGAGGTGGAGATATGAAAAGACTGTTCGGCGCACTCAGTGCGTTAGCTGTTCTGGCGGCAACGTCCGCTCATGCTGAAACATTGAAGCTGGTGGAAGTGATCACCAGTCCGGAACGTACGGAAGTCCTGCAGGGACTGGTTGATGAATTCGAAGCGGCGAACCCCGGTACGGAAGTGGAAATCGTCTCTTTGCCCTGGGGGCAGGCGTTCGAAAAATTCGCGACCATGGTTGCCGGTGGTGACATTCCCGACATTGTTGAAATGCCTGATCGCTGGGCAGGCATCTACAAGGACAGGTTGGTCGATCTGAACGACAAGATTGCCGGTTGGGAGCACGGCAACACGCTGACCCAGAAGACCATCGATATGGGCCGGCAGACCGACGGCAAGACCGTGCGGATGATCCCGTACGGCTTCTATCTGCGCGCCCTGTTCTACAACAAGAAGCTGCTTGAGGAAGCCGGTGTCGAAGGACCGCCCAAGACCATGGAAGAATTCATGGCGGCGTCCAAGGCGGTCTCCGAACTCGACGGCAAATACGGCTATTGCCTGCGAGGCGGTCCGGGCGGTCTTAACGGCTGGATCATGATGGCGGCGACGATGAATGGCGACAACACCTTCTTCGACGAGAACGGCAAGAGCACACTTAACCAACCGGGTTCGGTCGAGGGCATCCAGTTCCTGATCGACCTCTACCAGAACGGTTACGCGCCGAAGGACGCGGTGAGCTGGGGCTTCAACGAGATCGTTGCCGGTTTCTATTCCGGTACCTGTGCGTTCCTTGATCAGGATCCGGATGCGCTGATCGCCGTGGCCGAACGCATGGATGCAGAGGATTTCGCGGTCGTTCCGATGCCTGTCGGTCCAGGTGGCAAGGCGTTTCCGACCATCGGCTTTGCCGGATGGGCGATGTTCGACACCACGAAGGACGAAGACCTTTCCTGGAAACTGATCGCGCATCTTTCCGCTCCGGAAGCCAACAAGACCTGGGCGAAGCGTGTCGGTGTCATTCCGATCCACGAAGGGGCGGAACAGGACCCGCACTTCAAGACGGAGCAGTTCGCCGGCTGGTTCGAAACGCTGAATGGCGAGCAGTATATTCCAACTGTCATGCCGACTTATCTGGAACAATTCGGCTATTTCGCAGATTCCATCGCACTGGAAACCAGCCAGGAAGCCCTGCTTGGTCAGCTCAGTGCACAGGAAGTTGCCGACCAGTGGGCTGAATTCCTGACTGAGGAATACGGCCGTTGGAAAGAAGCTCAATGACAGCTGAGGCTGACAACGCGCCCGGATCTCACCGGGCGCGCGGTTCCTATTACTTCCGCTATATGGTGGAGCCCTATCTCTACCTGTCGCCGGCAGTGATCGTGATCGCGCTTGTGATGCTGGTTCCGCTGGCCATAGGCATTTCCTATGCCTTTCAGGCGGTCAATCTGCTCCGGCCGTTCGAGACCGGATGGGTCGGGTTCGAGAATTTCCACGCATTGTGGAGCGACAGAAAGTTCTGGCTGGCCCTGACCAACACATTCTGGTGGACGCTTGGCTCCATCGTCTTCCAGTTTTTTCTGGGTCTTGGGTTGGCACTCTTGCTGAACACCCGTTTCTACGGCAAGCGGCTTGTCCAGGCGCTGGTGTTCCTGCCCTGGGCAGTCCCGACATTTTTGTCTGCTCTTACCTGGGCGTGGCTGTTCAATCCGACAATCGGTCCGTTGCCGCATTGGCTGGCAGCGCTCGGCATTCTGTCTGAGCCGTTCAACATTCTCGGTGATCCCAATCTGGCCATGTGGGGTCCGATTACTGCGAATGTCTGGTTCGGTATCCCGTTTTTTGCCATCACACTTCTGGCAGCCCTGCAATCGATACCCGGCGAACTTTATGAAGCCGCTGAAATAGACGGCGCGTCCACCTGGCAGAAATTCACCAAGATTACCCTGCCGTTTCTCGCGCCGATGATTGCCATTACCGTAATGCTGCGCACGATCTGGATCGCAAACTTCGCGGACTTGATCTTCGTGATGACGGGCGGCGGACCGGCAAATTCAACGCAGATCCTGTCCACATACATCTTCACGACCGCGTTCAGAAAGCTTGATTTCGGCTACGCTTCCGCCATCGCAGTTGCATTGCTTGGTCTGTTGCTGATCTACGCAGCCGTCCTGCTCGTTCTCCGCCGCAAGCTCGTCAAGATCTGAGGTTCACCATGAATGCTCTGCGTCAGACATCGCCATGGGTGGTAACCGGAAAATACCTTGCTCTGGCATTTTACATCGCTTTTGCGCTCTTTCCGCTCTATTGGCTCACCAAGATTGCGGTCACGCCCGACAAGCTTATTTTCAGCGAAGGTACGGCGCTTGTGCCGAGCAGGTTCACACTTGAAAACTTTCAGACGGTTCTGTTGCAGACGGATTTCCTTGCCTATTTCCGCAACAGCCTGATCGTTTCGCTGGGGACCGCCGCGATCACGACGATGATAGCCGCGGCGGCAGGCTATGCTTTTTCCAGATTCGATTTTCGCGGGAAGCGTCTGATCATCGCACTTATGCTGATCACACAGATGTTTCCGCTGCTGATGATCATTGCACCGATCTACAAGATCGTCGCAACGCTCGGGCTGCTCAACTCCCTGACGAGCCTCATCATCGTTTACACGGCCTTCAATATCCCGTTCGCAACCTTCCTGATGCAATCTTTCTTTGACGGCATTCCGAAGGAACTGGAGGATGCGGGAATGATCGATGGCTGCACGCGGTTCGAAGCCTTGCGAAAGATCGTCCTGCCGCTGACGCTTCCTGGGCTCGGCGCGACACTCGGCTTCATCTTTACCGCGGCCTGGAGTGAACTCCTGTTCGCCCTGATGCTGATCAACTCTAACGACGCAATGACATTCCCCGTGGGGCTGTTGACCTTTGTGTCCAAGTTCTCCGTGGATTGGGGGCAGATGATGGCCGCGGGTGTGCTCGCTCTTGTGCCGTCGTGTCTCTTCTTCATCTTTATCCAACGATACCTGGTTCAGGGCCTGACATCAGGAGCTGTGAAGGGCTGAGCCCCAGGGAGGACGATGTGGCACGTATCGAACTGAATAATGTCGCCAAATCCTATGGTTCCGTCGAGGTTCTCAGGGACATTAATCTGTCAGTCGAGGACGGAGAGTTCATCGTTCTGGTCGGACCGTCCGGCTGCGGGAAGTCGACACTCTTGCGTATGATTGCCGGGCTTGAACCGATCTCCGGGGGAGAGTTTCTGGTCGACGGCGGACGTATGAACGAAGTGCCGCCGCGCGACCGGGATATGGCGATGGTGTTCCAGTCCTACGCGCTTTATCCGCATATGGACGTTTCGCGCAACATGGGCTTCTCGCTTGAAATCCGGAAAGCGCAAAAAGAAGAACGCAGCCGGAAGGTCGCCGATGCCGCAAAGACACTCGGCCTCACGTCTCTGACCGAACGCCTTCCCAGAGCACTTTCAGGCGGCCAGCGCCAGAGGGTCGCTATGGGGCGGGCGATCGTCCGGGATCCTAGCGCGTTCCTGTTCGATGAGCCTTTGTCCAATCTTGATGCGGCGCTGCGGGTCGAAATGCGCCTGGAAATCGCGCGTCTCCACCAGCGGCTGAGCGCGACTATGATCTACGTGACACATGACCAGGTCGAAGCCCTGACGCTGGCAGATCGGATCGTTGTTCTGAATGCCGGAGATATTCAGCAGGTGGGAACACCTCTTGAACTTTACGAGCGACCTTCCAACAAGTTCGTGGCTCAATTCATCGGTTCGCCAACCATGAATATTCTCGGTGTCGATCGGGCGGAAAACGGTGTGAAGCTTAAGGACGGAACCACTCTGCAGATCGGATCTGACTCAGCGCATTGGCAGGCGCATGAGCTTGGCGTACGTCCGGAACACCTTGATATCGTCACAGAAGAGGCCGCACATATGAAAGGCGTTGCCGAACTTGTCGAGCATTTGGGATCGGACACAAATATCCACGCTAATGTGCCCGGCGTCGGCCCGGTTCTCGTGCGTCAGCACGGACATTTTCCGCTCAAGACCGGGGATGCTGTCAATATCGCTGTCGACCTCGAAAAGTCGCATCTGTTCGGGTTTGAAGGTAGACGACTGGAAATTTGAGTATCGGAAAGTTGCCTGGCAGAAGCCGGCCCGTCCCTTATTTTGAACCGCCGCCAATCATTCAAAAAACCGCAGTTATGGAGTGGTCAGCCCTCTTTGCACGCTGATATACGTTGTTCGCAGCCACTAAGTCTTCCATGGCGATCCCCATCGCTTTGTAGATCGTAATTTCGGTGTCGCTGAGCCTTAGTCGATCTGCTTTTAGCAATTCCTTGCCTATTACAAGTCCGCTCGCAGGGGCGATGCCGACCAATTCTGCACAACCAACGGGCGGCGGTTCAAAAGCACAAAGGTCCTCGACAAAAAGCCGGCCACGAGCAATCAGTTCAACAGATAGCTCTCCATTCGGCGGTGCGTAGCCAACCGACGAAACATGAGTTCCGTCTTGCACCCAGCTGGATTCGATTACCGGTTGATAGGAATGGGTTGCCAGACACACAACATCCGACTGCCTTATCGCCGCTTCCAAATCGTCTGTCGCTTCGGCGATCGAGCACATGTCGGCCAGCCGAACGGCATCCTCGTGGACTAGCGACGACACGTATATCTTTTCGAAGTCTTTGACCAACGGAAGAAGTCGCAGGTGTTCCCGTCCCTGCACGCCGGCGCCGACGACAGTGGCGACCTTTGCTTGAGCGCGAGCCAAAACCTTAACTGATACGACAGCGCTTGCAGCGGTTCGTATGCCGGTAACGTATGTACCGTCCATTACACACAAGGTATTGCCCGTGTCTTGATCGAAGAGAACAATGGTTGCGAGGTGATTTGGTAGATCAATCAGGTTGTTACCCTCGAAAACATTCACCATCTTCACCATGATGGGCCCGCCGGGAAGCCACGCTGGCATGGAAAGCATGAAACCCTTTCCCGGTATGTTGATCTCTGGTCGCGGCGGTATTTGCATTTCTCCTCTGGCGACTTGTCTGAAACCCTCGAGCAAACCACCAATCAGCTCTTTTGGTTCGGTAAATCGCTCAACGTCCGCTTCGCTGAGGATCATTACAGGCCGTTCGCCCTTACGAATTTCGGCAGCACTTTTTTGTCCTCTCATCGACTTCCCGGCTCCTGAACTGGCTATCGCAATGTCTTTTCAGCCTTCACATCATGGCGCCGTTCGGCAAATATAATTCCCACTGTCATTCATGACTGGAGATCATATGTCTCGATTTTCGATGAGTGTGCTCAGGGCGTTTGACGCCGTTGGCCGAAATAGCAGCTTCTCAAAGGCGGCGGTTGAACTGGGCATTAGTCAGTCGGCTATCAGCCGACATGTTGCATCGCTTGAGCTGGATCTGAATTGCCGTCTTCTGGAGCGAACAACGCGGCAGTGTTCACTTACGTCCGAAGGACGCACGTTGTTCCTGGAGCTTTCGGAAGGACTCCGGCAGATCGACAGTGCGATCGCAAATGCGCGGCGCCGCACGGTTGACGATGTGTTGAATGTCTCGGTTTCACCATTTCTTTCAGTAGCTTGGTTCACGCCAAGACTATTGAACTTTATTAAAGACAACCCGGACCTGGACATAAGGTTAACTCATTCGTACGAGCCGCCAATGTTTGACGAGGGAAAGATCGATGTTGGAGTGAACTGGAGCCTTGAGCCGAACCATAGTCGAACTCTCGCAGAACTTATAATATCTGGCGCCTTGGTTCCGGTCTGCAGTCCGCGATATGCGCGTGAACATCTTCCAACCTCCGATGTTCATAACCTTCTTCGTTGCAATCTGTTTCACGAATTCAAGATCAAGGATTGGTGGGATTGGTTTGCAGCCTACGGGGTGTCTAAGGAGCGCATCAAAAGCCAACAAATCAGCGACACGAGCGCTCTTCGTCAAACCGCGCTTTCCGATGGAGGTGTGTGTCTTCTCTTTGAAGCTTTGATCCAGGATGACATCTCGAGTGGCCGCTTGGTCTCACCGTTCGCCTCAACCGTTCATAGCGGTGAGGACTACTGGCTCACTTATCCGGTTGAGCACGCAAGCCGTCCCGCATTAAAACGTTTCGTCCGGTGGCTACGTGGACAGTCAACGAAAACTGCCAATATCGTCCAGCATCGCATTGAAAACAATTGATTTTGTACAGCTCGGCGGCGTGGGTTCTGGCAAGCGATATGCCGGGTTACAGCCTTATGTCGAACGCAGCAATTGAGAAACCAGAAGTCTTGCCGACGGCATCAAACGCCCTGAATACACTCATTGAAAATCGAAATATATGATCCTTAGTCATAAATGATGCGCGAATTGATATTTGTCGAATGTTGCCAGAGCGTGGAGTCTTTGAAGGTAATGCGCCGCCTAATTCAGGAGTTCTAGGTTCGATGACCCGAAGCAAGAGCCTTGCCGAAATTTGCAAGGACAAAGAACCCACCAGGATCCCGAGGGAAGTGGACGTTTAGTCGGCTTAGTGAACCAGAAGAGCTGATTAGCGGTTTGCTCGAGGGTTTCAGGCAAGTCGCAGAGGGGAACAGCAAATGGCCCCGCGACCAGAGGTCATGATACCAAAAGCATCCGATTTGCACCAGAGGGCACAATAAAATGTTCAATCAATCAGTATCTTACGGGTTTTCAGTTTGGTGATTTGATGAAGCTGAACTGGGACGACATCCGTATTTTGCTTGCGCTTGTGCGCTCTGGGTCGTTCACCCGTGCTTCGCTGGTGCTGGAAATGGACCAAAGCACCGTCGGACGGCGACTTTCATCACTTGAACGCTCTCTTGGCGCCATTCTTTTCGTTCGATCAAAATCCGGACTAATTCCTACGGATGCGGGTGAGCGTATTATCGCAGATGCTATGGAAATCGAGCGACGTACAGAGAGGATTCAACAAGCAGCGGCAGCGCGTGACAATGAACCGATTGGAGAATTATGTTTGATGGGAGATCATTGGGTTCTTCAGCATCTCGCGACACATTTTCTGCCCTCCCTGATCACTTCATACCCCAAATTGTCCGTCCGCCTGGTTTCCAAAACTGATGATGTTGCCTCCCGCACGGCGGCAACTGTGTCATTGCGATTCGAGGATCCTCCTCAATTGGGCGAGTTTGCTATCAAACTCGTAGACGTCGCATTCGCGCTTTATGCAGACAAGCGTAGCAATGAGGCTCCTGACCGATGGGTATCAATTCGAGACAGTTTTGCGTCCCGCCGTGCACCCGTCGCACTAACCGACAAGCTGCGAAAGAGGAATGAACCAGTGCTCGTTCTTGCAGATGATCCCGGACTTTTACAGGTACCCATTGAATGCGGGATCGGGAAGGGCTTGCTACCGGTTTGCATAGCTCAAGGAAACGCCGCACTACAGCGAATCGGGGACGAGAAAACAGAGCTCTTGCGAAGATTACATCTGCATGCCCATCCCGACACAGTCCAATCGCATCGGGTTCAGACTGTCATTCGACGTCTGCGCGAGGATGCCGAGGAGCTTTTCGCGGGGCAATTGGCACCTGCTTGAAGTCTTTCCTGCTTTATTGCCGGCACTCTTTCAGGTCGATCAGCCCGTACGCCTGGTCTTGATGCCGCTTCTGAGTGTGAGGAAGAGGTATTCAGGAAAAGACTGCCGTATGAGCTTACCGCAACGATTTTTCTGGTTAGAAAGGTGAAGAGTCGATAGCTGCATTTGGCAAAAATTTGCCGGAGATCTTACCGCGATTCCGGACAATCAACACGCAGATGACCAACACTGTTGCCGAGTTCAGTTTCAAGTGCGAAGCACAGCCATACTATCGCTATCCCATCCAATCCAGACCGGCTCAGAGCCGACCGAGCGACCGACATCGGCGTCTACGAAGGCTCGAAGTCTTGCGCCCTGTGCGTCTTCGACCATCAGATCGACAGACATACGGCTACCCAGAAAAGTCTTGCCGACAACGGTTCCCCTTACTGCATTTGAGTGCTCCGGGCGTTCTGTATGGAAGGCGAGTTTTTCCAGCCGGACCGATGCGGTGATGGTGTCGCCGACCTGTGGAACGTGTCCATGGGACTGGCCATTGAGTGTCTGGCCAAACCAGTCCAGCACGATCGCATCACCATCCTGGCCGCGCATTTTGCAAGTCAGAAGGTTTGTCTCCCCAATGAATTCGGCGACGAACCTGGTTGCGGGATGGAAGTAAAGCTCTTCGGGCGTGCCGTCCTGTTCGACGCGACCATGGTTCATAACCACGATCCGGTCTGACATCGTCAGGGCTTCTTCCTGATCGTGAGTCACGAAAAAGAAGGTCTTGTGAGTGCGGCGCTGAATCGCCTTGAGCTCCTGCTGAACCTGGCCGCGGAGTTTCGCATCGAGCGCTGCAAGCGGCTCGTCGAGCAACAGGAGGGCCGGATCGGGGGCAAGCGCGCGCGCCAACGCCACCCGTTGACGCTGTCCGCCCGACAGTTGACCTGGATACCGGGCTCCATAGTTTTCCAGCTCCAGAAACGACATGATTTCGTCCTGTCGGTTGCGAATGTCGGCCTTGTTCATGCCCTTCAGCTCCAGACCGAAAGAAATGTTCTGGCGCACGGTCATATGAGGAAACAGGGCATAGTCCTGGAACACCATATTCACATGACGTTTTTCCGGTGGCTGGCGTGTGACGTCCACTTCATCCAGGATGACGCGGCCCGACGTCGGGCGCTCAAAACCCCCGAGAATTCTGAGCGTCGTGGACTTGCCGCAACCGGACGGTCCCAGGAAGGTAACGAATTCACCCCGGGCGATATCAAGCGTGAGATTGTCCAAGGCGACCGTTTCACCGAATTTCTTGGTCACGCCCTCGATGCGAACAAGGGGATTTGTATCAGTCATTCCGGGACTCCTTGTTCATCCGGCGGGTGAAACGTTCGGCCCATATGCCGATTGCTGCCGTCAGGATCAGGGCGACCGTCGCAATGGCATTGATTTCTGGTGACATGCCGGATCTGAGTTTGGCAAAAATCAGAACGGGCAATGTCGGCTCGTAACCTCCCAGGAAGAACGAACGGACGAAATCGTCGAAGCTGAGCAGCAGGCAGAAGATACTTGCACCCAGGATTGCGGGAACAAGGTAGGGCAGTGTGATCCGTAAAAAGGCGATGATCGGGTCGGCGCCAAGGTCACGCGCTGCTTCAATCTGGCTCTTCGGCAAAGTAGACAACCGGGCCATGACCACCAGGGCTACAAAGGGCACGTTGTGAACTGCGTGCGCCCAGACAATAGCGCCCATTCCCGGTTCGATACCCAGCCATCTGGCATAGATCCGGAAGGCGATGGCGGAAATGATTCCTGGAACAAGTGCGGGCAGCACGGTCAGGCCGAACATCGCGGTCCGGCCCAAAAACTTCCTGCCTTCCAGGAGGACGGCAATCCATGTTCCGACGATTACGGAGATGACTGTTGCAAGGACTGCAATCACCACCGAATAGATAAAGGCTGATGGCACGGCCGCGTCGTCGAAAACACCGGTATACCAGTCGAGTGTCCACGAGCGGATCGGAAAGCCGATAAACTTGCTGTCCTTGAAGCCCATCAGGATCATCAGGACCAGCGGAACAAAGACGTAAAGAACAAAGGCCCAGTAGACGCAAGAGAGCAGGATGCGGTTACCCCGGTTCAATTCCTGTCTCCTTTTCGCAAGGAATTCATCAGCTTCTGGAAGGCACCGGTCAGGACGATCGCGGCAAGAAACATGATCGTCGCAAAGGCTGCGCCGGTCGGCCATTCATCCCCGGCAACATGGAAGAAGCCGGCAATCGTTTCGGCAAAAACGGTCGTGGAAGGACCGCCAAGCAGAACCGGGGTTGCATAAAAGCCGGTTGATATCAGGAACACCAATGTGCATCCCGACGAGATACCTTCCAGCGTGAGTGGAAGGGTGACCCGGCGAAAGCGTGTCCAGGCAGAAGCGCCAAGGTCGGCGGCTGCCTCGTTGTAGCTTTTGGGAAGTTTCTCCAGGGCGGAATAAAGCGGCAAAAGCATGTAGAGCGCCGTCAGGTAGACGATCCCGACACCCATGGAAAAGCTGGTGTACATGAACGGGATCGGCCGGTCGATCAGGCTCAGCGACTTGAGCAACTGGTTCACCGCTCCGGTGTTTCCAAGAAGGATCATGATTGCATAAGTGCGAACGATTTCGCCGACCCAGAAGGGGATCAGCAACAAGAGAAGCATCAGCATCTGGTTCTTGCGGCTGACGTGACGCGCCAAGAAATAGGCGACAGGATAGGTCAGGATCAACGTGCAGAAGGTGAAGACACCGGCGAAGGTGAGTGTCCGGAAAAACGGCTGCCAGAAAATGTAATCACCGAAAAAGCGGGCATAGTTGTCCAGGGTGAAATGCTGTTCGACCCCCGGTGCCACCGGATAGGCGTCAGTAAAACTCACCCGCAGCATCTGCAGCATGGGTCCAAGGTGCTGGGTGAGCACCCATAACAGCGGAAATGCCGCGAGAATAAGAAACTGGCGGCGTGGTGATGCAGTCGCAAGCCCGACCACCACGCGATAAGGCGTCCAGCTTGATAATGCACCCCAGAACGTCAGACGTTTTCTGTCTGCGGTGTCAGGGCCTCGGCCAGTGCGTGGAGCGACCTCATCGCTCATGCCAGTTTCCCCCAATTTGACTTGAATGCCTTGCCCGCCTCATGTGCGGGCAAGGTCTTTTCTGCTTGTCAGGGCGACGGATCAGGCTGCCTTGATGGCTTCAACGGCCGGATCGACAAGTCCGTATTTCATCTCGTTCGCCTCGGCGCGGAAGAACTGCAGGTTTTCAAGTTCGTCATCCGAGAACGAAGTCGATTTCTTTTCAAGATCCGTCAGGTAGTTCGACGCATCCTTGTAAGTGGAGATGAAGCCGGATGCCTTGGTCATCGACGCACCGATTTCCGGGGAGGCCAGGATGGCATCCAGGAACGTGTAGGCGTTGTCCGCATTAGGGGCGTTGTTGGCAATATTGTAAGTGTAGACAAAGCCGTAGGACCCTTCCTGCGGAATGGTCATGGCCAGCGGGAAGCCATCGTTGATCAGCGCCGCCGCCGGACCGTTCCAGCTGTGGCCGAGGGCGATATCCTGGTTGATGAACATCTGCTGTACTTCGGCACCGCTGTCATAGTATTTCCTCACAAGCGGTTTCTTCTCGATCAGGAACGCCTTGGCTTCCTCGACAATCGCAGCTGCTTTTTCCGGATCATCGAGATAGGCGACCATATTGCCGTCGTAACCCATCTTGAGCATGACGATCGACATCATGTCCTGGATGATATAGGCGGTCTGGCCTTTGTACTTTTCCGAAAACAGGACGTCCCAGCTTCTGGCTTCCTCGGGGGTGACGAGCTCGGTGTTGTAGGAAAGAACTTCCATGCCGGACAGGATCGGCGCACCCCACTTGTGCCCGTTGATGGTTGACCAGTCGCTTTCGGAGAACGTGGGATTGATGTTCCCCCAATTGCTGAGCCGTCCGGTGTCGAGCGGAGCAAGCAACTCGCTGTCGATGAACTGAAGGAAACGGTGACCTGCCACGGTCATGATGTCCACCGTGGGATTGGGTGCTTCGGCAGCGAGCAGGTTGAACTGCTTGCCCTGATCGTCAACCAGGCGAATATTCACCTTGATCCCGGTATCCGCCTCGAACTGTTTCTTGAAGGCCTCGGGAACAAAGTCGTTGTATGTCCAGATGTTCACTTCACCGCCTGATGCGCTCGCACGGCGAAGATAGGCTGGGCTGGCCAGAGTTGCTGCACCCACGGCAGCGGATCCAAGGAAGCGTCGGCGGTTAATGGTAAGTTTGGTCATCTTAGCGTCTCCTAGTCGGTTAAGTTTGGTCCATCCTTTTTGGTTAAGTTTGTGGCGTGGATGGTCTATGCAGCACCCCGGTACGGGACGCATGCTGCAAGTCGCAAAGGCTGAAGCTTTCCAGCTCCAACGCATGAAGAAATTCGTTCTCGAGCGCGAACTCCCGGTCATACATTGCTGAAAACAAGCTGATGCCGGATTCATGTAACGTAGCCGGCCTGTCTACCAGCTTGCCCAGAACAACGGTGACCTGAAGCCCGTAGGGAACATCCTCGGTCACGTATCGGCTGTCTGCACTCGCAGGCCCAAGGCCGCCATAACCATGCGTGTGCATCTGCTGGTTCATCTCGGAAATCGTTCCGATTGGCACGTGGAAACTCTGATGGAAGTGTTCGAAGATCGTTTTCACCTTCAGGTCCAGCGCTCTGGCGATTTCCAGTCGCTCAAGGTCGAGCTTTTCCAGCAATCGCCCCACCTTCGGAGTGACATTCAGGCCCTGGCTCCAGTCCTCTCCGTGCTCCATCCGGGTAATGTTGCAAAGGGCAATGCCAAGATGGTTTTGCGGATTGAGATTCGACAGTGTGATGGCCAAAAGGCCATCGCGCGGCATGAAGCGGTCACCGAACAAACTCTGGCACAAGGCAAGCCCGTCATCCGATGCGGCCTCGGGCACAGTGCACAGATCAACCCGATTGCGAATGGTGTTGACGCGTACCTTGGTTTCTTCCTGACGGCGGCCGGAGACAATTGTCGTGCCCCACGCCGTGACAGGTACGCTCACGCCGCGAGCCGCTAAAGCCTGCGTCAGGTAGACCGCACCGAAGGATGCGTGAGACGAGATGATGACGTGCTGACCCTCGCGAATATGGGGTGCCAGCGCATCCATGACGTTCTTGTGTCCGGTTGCCGGCAGGGCGATGATCAGCGCATCGCTTGTTTCGACCAGTTCCTGTGCCGAATGGGCAATGGCAGGTTCAAACTCTTCTTCAATTACCCCGTGAGCCTGCAAAGGTTTGGTTTCGAATGCGGTCGTGCTCTTTCCCGATGGCGACCAGAGTGTTGGGAGGTGCTTGTTCCTGTGCAAAAGCGCTGCCGTACCGCATGCGATTGAGCCAGCCCCTGCTATGCCTATGCGCATCGGGTTTCTCATGCTGTCTCCCTACGGCTGACCGGGTCACCCAGGACATGCATCAGGCGATTGGCCCATCCGAACAGAGCAGATGACAGGATCAGATCGAAGATCTCTTCGTCCGATAGGCCCGCCTCAGAGAGTTTGTCGATATCTTCCGGTCCCGCGGAAGGAGGTGCTTCAGCGGCTTTCCGCGCAAAATCGAATATCGCCCGGTTTCTCGGGCTGAGATCCGCATTTTCCCCGTTTGCGAACAGCTCATCGGTCACGGATTCGTCTTTCGCCAGTTTCGCGTGACGGTCCGCATGAACGGCTGCGCAATAAATGCAGCGATTGACCATGGATGCCGCCAGCGCACCGAGTTCGCGCTCCTCGCGCGACATGCCGCCGCGATCGTACATGATCGCATTGAACAGCGGTGAGCGGACCGACAGGCTCTCGACATCATGGGCAAGGGTCAGGACGTAGTCCGACACCTTGGTGTTGGAAGGGGTCACCTTGAGCGCATCGAGCTGCTCTGCCGTGGCTTCTTCCAGTTTTACTGGCACCAGACGCGGTCGCCATTCCGGAATCTTGCGGGTGAACTTGTGGATGATGTGGGTCATGCGCTTTTCCCATTCATCAGTCGCAATCCCGAGATCACACGTATCTGAAATGCAAGGAAAGCTACCAGTTCACAGAGCCGGACGATGTCGGCGTCGGCAACGCCTGCCAGCCGTAAACCCGAAATATCTTCCGCTGCGGCATCCCGTGTCTGGTTCGCAACCTTGTCGACAAAGGACAATACTGCGGCCAGTTCTTGATGCTGGCTGCCCGGTTCGCCAGGCACTGAAAGTTCCGCATAGTGTCCGGCATCAGCCAAATAGTAAGCTGCCAGCGGTTCATCTCCGGCGAGACGTGCGACGCGTGTGGCGATCGCGGCGCGAAGGCCGTGAGGAAAAGCTCCTGTTTCCTTCGGGCGCAAAACGGCTTCTTCGGCGGCCTGTGTCATACCGATGATGTTGTCGCGCATCGACACAACACTGGACAAAGCGCTGTCCGGTGTCACACCGGCCTGATTCAAGATCGTCAGGGCAGACATGTTCATACCGCCTCGCTTTCCCTCAGCCGTGCCTCGACCGGCAGCTCGGTCGGTTGCCATTCGTCACCGAGAAGTTCCGGCGTGTCGTAATCCTGCATTCCCTGCCAATGGGCTTCGATGTCTTCGCCGTAAAGCGAGGCGGCAACCGCACGAGACAGCCAGGCAGCGCCATCACTGATACCGGGAATGTCGCCGCTCACTTTTCCGAGGCTGGCTGATGCACCGTAGTTGAAACAGTAGACGTTTTTCAGCCACGGGGCCTTGCCCGGGCTCTTTTCCCTGAAGGTGAAATCGGAATTCAAATAGGGAAACCGTCCCAGATCGGCAGACTCTTCACCTGTCGGCGGTGTGTAGACGTCATGCCAGAGAAGGATTTCTCCGGCCGTTTCGCCAAATTCCGTCCGTGCCATGGGGTCGATGACAAACCCGGTCCCAAGGATGACGAAGTCCGCCTGGTAGGACGTGCCGTCGGCGAAATGGATGAGTGCGCCATCGCCAGAAGGGTCAATCTGCGTCGTGGCCTTGTCGAAATGAAAATAGGCGTTCGGGTGACGGCTGACGCGTAAGGTGGATCCGCGCGGGGAGGGGGTCTGCGTTTGAAAGCTGTATTGCATGAAACGCCAGCGCCATTCGTCTGACAAGGCAGCATAACCGGCGGTAAACCCGAAGCTGCCGATGCCCATCATCTTGTTTATTGTCGGCATTTCCTTGCGCCGAACCAGATGACGCACTTCCGATGCACCGTGCTCCAGTGCCTCTGCCGAATTGTCGACTGCGGATGCACCCACACCGATAACGGCAACGCGCTTGTCCTTCAGCGCGGCAAAGTCGATCTCGTCCGCGCTATGTGCCCAAAGATGCTTAGGCAATCCCTTAATGAACCCGGGAATGTTCGGGCCACCCGTTCCATCGCGTCCCGTTGCAAAGATCAGTTTGCGGGTCCGAATGGTTCCGGTTTCCGCACCCGAGACCGTCAGCTTCAACAGGTCGCCATCTGGCTCCACATGATCGACGGAAACACCGTTTTCGATCGGTATTTCGAGGACCTTGCGATACCAGCAAAGGTAGTCCATCCACATCGTGCGCGGAATCTTGTCCAGTTTGTCCCAGTCTTTCGTTCCGAACTGGGCACGGAACCATGCCTGGAACGTCAATGAACCGTGTCCGAAGGCAGGGCCGGTAAGAAACTTCGGCGATCGCAGGGTCTCCATGCGGGCATAGCCCAGCCAGGGGCCTTCGTAGCCCTTGGTGGCTCTGTCCAGCACGCGAATGTTGTGAATTCCACCCGTTCTCAGGGCCAGCCAGGCGACCATCCCGCACATGCCACCACCGATGATGACGACGTCAGTCACATCCTCTCTTCGGGGTATCCAGTCCTTGGAGGGATAGCAGAGAAGGTCCAGGTCATCCTTGAGGCGCGCTTCGAGCGCCGCCAGGCCTTGCGAGTCTATAGAGGACAATATTTTGGTCATCTTACACGCCATCCGGGAAATTCTTAGAACCAACGATCAGTGGCCGGTTGGTACCTCGCCGTGGGTCGGAAGTGGGTCGTTTGCTCGGCAGGCAAGAAGTAGCTCGACAGGTTGCGCTGTGGCATCCGGAATGGCGCAGGTCTTCGCAGCAGAGACACTCCTGCGGACCTCATTCCGTCCAAGCCCGAAAGCCTCCGAGTAAACCGTATTCACAAATCCAAGTGTCATTGCGCCGGTCCCCTTACCGATCGCATAGTAGCTTGCTATGCTAATTTTGCATACTGATGCGTCAATGATAGCTTACCGTAATGATAGGTTCTCTAGTATGTCAACAATGAATAATGGGCGGCCTGACATTCGCTCAATGGAAGCTTTCGCTGCCGTGGTCCGCTACGGGTCCATGACAGCTGCCGCTCAGAGACTGTCGGTAAGCCAGCCGGCCGTCACGAGAATGGTAAGAGATTTAGAGGCGCGCGTAGGCTTTGCGTTGTTCGAGCGGAATGGGCCCAAAATCTCCCCGACCGCCAAGGGGATCAAATTTTTTGAAGAGTCTCAGCGCGTTATGGCAAACCTGTCGCAATTGACTGAACGGGCGCATGCGATCAGGGACGAGAGGCTCGCCGCTATCGACATCGTTGCGACACCGACGATGTCCGCAGGACTGGTCGGACCGGTATTGTCACGCGTTGCTGACGTACTGCCTGACTTTGTCCATGTCGAAACGACCACTTCGGAACGGGTTCTGCACGCGCTTCGCGAACGCACCGCCGATATCGGTTTCTCGGCTTACCCGAGTGAGCACGACCGGTTGAAATGCCTTGCGCGGTTCGAGTCTCTGGTTGTCGCCGTGGTCAGGAAGGGGAGCCCCTACGACAATGTTGAGCCGATTCCACTCTCGGTGTTTGCGAACGAAAGGATGGCAACCATCTGCAACGGCTACGGCATTCGCGACGCCATCAATCGTGCGCTCCGAGAAGAAGGCATCAAGCCTTCCTCCGAAATTGCCACCAATTCGTCCCTGAGTGCGGCAATGGCCGCACGCGCCGGGTTGGGCGTGGCCCTGTGTGATCCGGTGACTGCGCTTGGCGTGCCGATTGATGGTGTGTCAATCCGGCCATTGTCGGCTAAGATAAGCTATGCATGGGGTTTGTTCGCCAATGATGAGAACCCGCTGAAAGATCGTCTCGACTTGGTGGTCGAGGCCTGCGTTTCCGAAAGCGAGCGAATTGTTGAAAGCGTTGTCGAACTGGCATCGGTTGATTGAAAAGGGTCCGGAAAAGTAGAGGCGAAGTTTGACATGAATCCAATCCGAATTCATTTCAGTTGACCTGAGCCCCCAAAACTCTCCCAGTTTTTTGTAGAGCCCGTCGCATTCAGAAGACGGACGGAATGAAGCGTTCACGGTTCACAGAAGAACAGATCATCGGCATATTGCGGGAGCAGGAAAGCGAGCATAAGACGGCTGATGTTTGCAGACGTCACGGGATCTCGGAAGCGACTTTCTACAAGTAAAAGGCCAAGTTTGGTGGCATGGACGTGTCTGATGCTCGCAAGCTGAAGGTTCTGGAGGACGAGAACGCGAAGCTCAAGACGCTTTTGGCTGAAGCTATGCTCGACAACGCCATGGTGAAGGATGTTGCAAAAACAATTGGTGACGTCCCCCTCTCAGCGATGCTTCGCATAGCCTGCCGGGCAACGGGTGCAAGGCGGGAAGCTTCGACGCACCTGTACACAGCACGTCCGTATATGGGGCAAGCCGGGTGTCTGGCCTCAGAGGTATCGAAGTGTCTGGGTGTCGGCGCACGTTTGCTCAACGCCTGGAAGGAGTAGTTCACCAAGTTAGCCGACCCGGGGGAAGGCGATCAAGTAACGGTACTATCAATTGTACCGAATTGGATTGCGTTAGCTCGTGTTGGATTTGGTAGCGGAGGACCGCTACCGCCATTACCCCCGCCAAAGCGAAATGTGCTTCTTGTTGGATTTGTCTTCGCGTAAGCGATTGATTTAAATTAGATGTGGGTAGTGCTTGTCGTCTGCGGTCAACAAAACTTCCCCAAAGCACCCTGCCAGCTTGAATTGGTTGGTTCGACTTTTTCACACCCTCGTTATCTTGGAAACGATCCAGTCCGCTGCTCGGCGGCGTTCAGTCTTGAAATCCCTTCACGTTTCGCAAGCCGCGCCATCTTTCGTGAAGCTACAAACCGGAATTGACAGGTGCGGAGATGCTGCGGCAAACCAGTCGCTTCCCGAAGGATGACGCGCGTTTCAATTTGCGCTACCGTGCCTTTGGAGGACGAGATCATGGGCGAGCTTACGCATAGGCAACCCTTTGACGAAACGATCAAGGCATCCTGGGAGAGATGTGAGCGGCAACACGGACTTGTAAGGGCAACCGCAAATCCGGTGTTGCGGCTGCAGGCGTCCGAGATCGCACCACGACTTGACGAATTGATCGATCGCAGCGGCGGAAGGCTCGGGGTCTTCAGCGAGTTGTCCAGGTTGGGCATGGACGCTGGTCATTGCCTGGTGGTTACCGATTCTGATGGCATTGTCGTAAGGTTTGAAAGCCCTTCCGCTACCCGTGAAGCATTCGAGACCAACGGCATTGGTCTGGGGTCATGTTGGGATGAGCGGATTGCCGGGACCAATGGTGTTAGTGTGGCGTTAGGCGCTGGAGATGCAGTGACCGTGCGCGGCACGCAGCATTATCACACCAGCCTGACGGCTTTTGCCTGCACTGCCGTGCCTATGCTTGACGCGGACAACAAAACCATCGGGGCGGTGAGTCTTTCGGCGTTCGATCGCAGCAGTCCAACGGATTATTTGATTGCAAAGGAACTGTTGCTATCCGCCGTGGGCAGGATCCAGAGTAAACTGTTTGAAGCGAAATACGCAGACTACACAATTGTGAACGTCACCTCAGCAGGGCCTGCTGATCTTTTGCGGCGCGAAGGTCTTGTTGCGGTTGACGACCAAGGCATTATCCTCAGCAGTACGATCTGGGCGAATGAGCTCGCAGGACTTTCCAAGGATACCATCCTGTGCGGGCAGCAATTCGACGGTGTCTTTGGCACTGCATCTGACACGTTCAAATCTGTTCCAACCCGCGTGGCAA
The DNA here is from genome assembly GCF_947494555.1 of uncultured Roseibium sp. Classification (GTDB taxonomy): domain Bacteria; phylum Pseudomonadota; class Alphaproteobacteria; order Rhizobiales; family Stappiaceae; genus Roseibium. The sequence continues at coordinate 398,103 of NZ_CANLVF010000001.1, forward strand.
GCGTCGGCGGGAATCAGCGGCCGGGGCTGAGCTATTCGGTCCGTAGGCCAGGTGCCGATGCCAAATACACACCCGGCTGGCAAAGCGCCTTCCCGGCTGACAATCGCCGTGTGACCGGTCATTTGTTGTCGGATTTGATTTGCGGCAGCCATAGCATGGCGAAGGCTTGCGCCCGGGTGGAGGCGTATATCAAGCGCGCCACGCCAGTGTTGATAGAGGGCGAGTCGGGAACCGGAAAGTCTGCTCTTGTTGGTATAATCAGCAGAGGGCTTGGGCTCGGACGACAGCAGATCGTAACTGTGGACTGTGCCTCCATCTGGGACTCGCAGGCCGACCGGGACTATGTGCAGAACATCTATAGCCAGGCCCGCGTTGTTGATACATTCGGCCCGGAAGGGCAGGGCATCACAGTGCTGGTGTTGGATAATGTCGGCGAACTGCCTGCATTTGCTCAATCGGGTCTACGTAAGCTTGTGGAAGAGTTCGAACGCGATGCTTCACCCTTGGATATGCAACGCACGAAGCCTGGACTAAGGATCGTGGCTGTCAGCCGCGAGAGCCTTTTTGAAGCGGTTCAGGAGGGACGTTTTCGAGAAGATCTCTATTACTTGCTGGCCGGGGCCGTTGTTGAACTCCCACCCTTGCGTGAGAGGGAAGGCCTGAGGGAATTGGCGCAGCGGGTGGGATCACAAATTGCCGGCGCTGATGTTCAGATCGCGGAAGAGGCGCATGAGATGCTTGCAGCGTATGACTGGCCGGGCAATGTTCGGGAGCTGCGCAATGCATTGCATCAAGCGTTGTTGGAGGGGAACGGGACGCGCATATCCTTGCTAGACCTGCAGCCGTCGTTCAGGAGGAATTCCCGGTCAACCGAAGGTCGTCAACAGACACCCGGCTCTACCCAAGCGCTGAAGTTACCGATCTATGATGAAAGACAGATGCTGTTGGATGCTTTAACCGGCACAAATTGGAACGTATCGAAAGCTGCCCGGATTCTGGGTATTGGGCGGGCCACGATCAACCGGAAGATCAAGCAGCACGGGCTCTTGCGTCCGAGCTGACGAGGCCTCCACCCATTTCCTGGATGGCGCAGAGCTATTGATCAGATGTGGATGACGCGTCCATAGGCGTCGAGCACGCTCTCATGCATCATTTCGCTCAATGTCGGATGTGGGAAGACGGATTCCATCAGGTCTTGTCCTGTCGTTTCCAGTTTCTGACCAACCACATAGCCCTGGATGAGTTCCGTTACCTCTGCACCTATCATATGTGCCCCCAGCAGCTCATCGGTTTTGGCGTCAAAAACTGTCTTGATCATGCCCTGCGTCTCGCCGAGAGCAATGGCCTTGCCGTTGCCCTGGAACGGAAAACGGCCGACCCTGACGTCGTATCCGGCCTCTCTTGCCTGGTCCTCGGTCAGACCAACGCTGGCGATCTGCGGATTGCAATAGGTGCAGCCCGCAATAGTCTCAGGTTTGACCGGATGTCCGGCCAGACCCGCTATCACCTCAGACACCATGACGCCTTCATGACTGGCTTTGTGCGCCAGCCAGGGACCGGCCACAACATCCCCAATCGCATAGAGGCCGTCGACGCCAGTACGGCAGTAAGGATCCGTGACGATATGCCCGCGGTCCACCTTGACCCCCGCTTCTTCAAGACCCAGCCCTTCAACATTTCCTGTGATGCCGACAGCGGATATTATGGTGTCGAACTCCTCTTCGACGATACCGTCCGGCGTCTCGATACGGGCCACAACTCCCTCGTCGTGGCGGTCAAGATTGGTGACCTTGCTGCCCTCAAGAATTCTCATGCTGTTTTTCACAAAGGCCTTCCTGGCCAAAGCAGCTATCTCGGCATCTTCAACGGGCAGGACGCGCTCCAACACCTCGACAACAGTCACCTGCGCGCCAATCCCATTATAGAAGCTAGCGAACTCAATCCCGATTGCACCTGATCCGATAACAAGCAGTTTCTTTGGCTCGTGGGGCGGCTGCAAGGCGTGCTTGTAGGTCCAGACTCTCTTGCCGTCAGCTTCCAGCCCGGGCAACTGCCGCGCCCGCGCACCGGTGGCCACAACGATGTTGTCCGAGTGGAGGGTCTGTACCCCGTCATCATTGGTAACGGCAACCTGCCCTTTCGCAGCAAGACGAGCCTCGCCCATGATGCTTGTCACCTTGTTTTTGCGAAAAAGGTAACCCACACCGTTCGACAGTCTTTTCGCAACCGATCGAGAGCGTTTGACGATGGCTTCAAGATCATGGGTCGCGGTGTCGATGTTCAGTCCAAATTCCTTGGCGCGCTGCGCCAGATGCAAGACGTCTGCAGAGCGCAGCATCGCTTTGGTTGGAATGCAGCCCCAGTTGAGGCAGATGCCGCCAAGATGTTCACGTTCGATGCAGGCGACGCTCATGCTAAGCTGCGTCCCCCGGATCGCTGCGACGTAACCGCCGGGTCCCGCACCGATCACAATCATATCAAAAGCCTGGTCAGACATGAGCTGCCTCCTTGTTGCGTTACGCGACGGAAAAGCCGGTAACCTCCATGAGTTGTTGAATGACCGAAACGCCGGCAGCTGCAGCCAGCACCAGAGCCACGGGCATGCGCCAGCGCAACTCATTGGATTTGAGCGTCTGGTCCAGCACGTAGATGATCGGCAGGAGCGCTACGTAGACAGCCAATTGGCAAAGCTCCAAACCAAGTGCGAAGGCCAAAAGGCCAAGAACGTCCACGTCACCGGCAAACAGGGCTACGGAGGCAGCGGCTGCAAAGCCATAGCCATGGATCAGGCCGATGATGAACAGCGTTGGCCAGTTCATCACATGAGGCAGTTTCAAGGCGATGGCCGCACCGCTGGCGACAATGGACAAGACGATCAACAACTCCACGGATGGAATGAACCAAGCCGCGTGCGGCGCGTAGCCATAAAGACCTGCTGCAAGTGTTACCACGTGGCCCACTGTGAAGGCTGAGGCCCATAACAGCGCCTGCCGCCAACTCTTTGCGGCGATTGCGATCAACAGGATCATCGCAAGATGGTCAAAGCCCAAATAAATGTGCTCCGCCCCAATCCACGCGATGCTTGTGAACCGTTGAAAGGGGGAGACAAGGCCATCAAACCGGGCGTCCAGAATTCCAAGCATGGCGCGGGTTTCAGTGCCGGTATCGCGATGGAGTTTTACGACGGTGCCGAATTTGTCCATCACCTGGAACGTCGCTCCAAGGTCAGATGTGATGCGAATGGGTGCGTCCAAGTCGCCTTGCGGTAGCAGGAACTCGATATCCAGCGTGGCATCAAAATAGGGAAGCGGTTCCTGTGATGCCTGCCTGTCCAATGTCTTTGAGGCCGATTTCATTGTTCCGAAGGTTGGCCGGTCTGCATCGGGCCATAGCCTCGTTCTCCCGACGGTGAAGCTTTGTTGCAAACCGTTGATCCAGATTGTCATTCCCCCGGACAGGCGTCGATGAAACGCTTGTTCTTCATCGCGCAAGGTCTGCGGGTTGAGCAGGATTTCGTCTGCGGTGCGTGTGCCGAAAGGGGGGATGCGGGTCTCTTCCACGCCTTGCCAATCTGCCGGCAAAAGCGCAAGTGGTGCAGGCATCCGAATAAAAACTGCGATCTGGCCGGCCTCGTTCTCGGCAATGTGAACAACGCGGGGATCGGAGTAGCTGAAATGCGCTTCAGCCGGGAGTGGTAGCAACATGAAGCACAGCGCCCATGCCGCTAGAATATTTGTCCAAAAAGGACTGCAACGTGCCATCTGCCTGTTCCCACATAAAGATGCCCGGCCAATGCCTGGCCGGGCAAAGGGTCGGTCTTCAGGAATCCGATTTCGGGCTCCAGAAGGCTCTGTTGTTCTGTTCTTCGTCGAGGATGCCGTTCGGGGCGCTAACGATTTCCATCTGCATGCCCCAGGGCGACAGGAAATAGACCCATTCCATGCCCTCAAGTCCGGTGCCGGTCAGTGGATGCGGCTCTTCCAAGACGCGAACACCGTTGTCTTTCAGGTACTGCGTCGCGGCATGGATGTCGTCGACATAAAAAGCGATATGATAGCCGCCGATATCGCTGTTCTTGGGTGGGCTGGGATCCTGATCCGGTGATGAATACTGAAAGACCTCCAGGGCAGGTCCATTCCCGCATTTCACCATGGTGATGACGTTGATGACCGCGCGCGGGTTGACGTTGAGGTTTTTCGTCATCCAGTCATCGTCAAACGGGCCGAACGGTCCGAAGGAGAAGAAGGATTCACAGCCCATCACATCGACCAGGAATTCAACCGCTTCATCCACATTCGGAACCGTAATTCCAATATGCTGGGTACCACGCATGCCGGGCATTTCAGCGGTTGCCGCGAATGGCGTGCTCATCGCTAGCGCAGCGGCTAATATCAGTGCTTTCGGTTTCATGGGTCTGCTTCCTCCTGGTTTGGTTTTGGAAAGAGCCGCGCCTTTTCCGGCGGCCTGCTTGCTCAAGGCGATTCAACGAGGATCTTGATTTGGGATTTGTCTGAGACGAGTGTCTCGAACCCTTCAGACACGATGTCTTTCAGGGCAATGCGTTTGGTCACAAGCCGGTCCGCTGCGAAGTGCCCTTGTTCCATCAGGGCCATGACCGCCGGGTAAACGTTGCGATAAGCGATCGTTCCCTTGATATCGCGTTCCCTGATGACAACGGTGTTGGGATGAAAACTCGCTTCTGTTTCCCAGATCGAAACAACGAGTGTCTGGCCGGCATATTTTGTCGAGTCGATCGCTTGCGGCAGAACGGCGGGGACGCCTGTCACTTCAAAAGCAACGTCAACGCCGCCGCCGGTCCGTGCAACAATTTCTGCGGCCGGATCCACAGAGTCCGGATCAAATCCCTCTTTCGCGCCGAGGTCCAAAGCCTTTTGCCGCCGTGCTTCAGAAGGCTCCACGACATAGATTTCAGACGCACCCGCAATGCGGAGAGCCTCTACCACCAACAGCCCGATGGGACCCGTGCCAAACACCGCGGCCTTGTCGCCGGCCTGAATTGAACTTTGGCGCACGGCGTGCAATGCCACAGCGGCAGGTTCAACCAGAGCGCCTTGTTCCACAGACAGGCTGTCAGGCATCTTGTGAGCCATGCGCTCGGGAACAATGGAAAAGGACGAGAACCCGGCGATGCCACCGGACAGGCCCATAAATCCGAGTTTTTCGCAGAGATTGTATTTGCCATCCAGGCAGGCAGCGCATTTGCCGCAAGCATAGATCGGCTCGATGGCCACCCGGTCACCTACGGAAACGCCTTCAACGCCCTCACCAAGTGAAACGACTTCACCGCAATATTCATGGCCCATCACCACCGGAGCCTTGTCGTGGCTGAGCGGGTGTTCTGCATCGACCGGCACAAAGATTGGTCCTGCGAGATACTCGTGAAGATCGCTACCGCAAATGCCGGCCCAAGCCACTTTCACCTTGACCTCTCCCTGTCCGGGCTCAGGTTCATCCAGGTCTTCAACACGGATATCTTTCGCTCCGTACCAGCGCGCGGCTTTCATGATGTGCTCCTAAGTTGAGTTGGGTGTCGCTCCCAAGCACGGCCAAGTCCGGGAACCTGACCGCGCCTGGGGAGGTGGGGTTGATCAGATATTCCTGGCGCTCATCTCCTGGGCGATGTACTCCGCCTGACGGATCGCCAGCGCGACAATCGTCAAGGTCGGATTGCAGGCTGCCGATGAGGTGAACTGGCTGCCGTCCGAGACGAAAAGGTTCGAGATATCATGCGACTGGCCATAGGCATTGACGACGCCTTTGGACGGATCCGCGTGCATTCGGTTGGTGCCCATGTTGTGCGATGCCGGATAGGCGGGAAGCTCGTAGACATCCGTGGCACCGACCGCTTCATAGATCTGGGCCGAGGTCTCGAACATGTAGTTGGTCATGTTGACGTCGTTGATATGCGGCGTCTTTGCCACGATGGGCACTGGCAGACCATATTGATCGACCTCGCTGTCATGCAGCGTCACGCCGTTTTGCTCTTGCGCGAGATCTTCGCCGAGTACCCAGACACCCGACATGTGGTCGTACTTCTCCAGACCCTGCGCGACGCTCTTGCCCCAGCCTGTGTTGCCAGGCTCCATGAAGGCGGCCATGAAGGGAAGCCCGAGGGACAGGAATTCCAGATAGAATCCGCCTGAAAATCCGCGTGATGGATCGTGATAGACATCGTCGCCGACGATGCCTGCGACCGACGTGCCCCGGAACATATGAACAGGCTCGGGCATCGCGGCGTAAACACCACCAGTGGTATGCACCATGTAGTTCTTGCCGACCTGGCCCGAGGAGTTTGCCAGTCCGTCCGGGAACAATTTGGAGGCGGAGTTCAGCAAGAGCCGGGGACTTTCGATGGAGTTGCCGGCGACGCAGACAATACGCGCTTTTTGAAGTTTCTGGTTGCCATCGGCATCGGCGTAGAGCACGCCAGTCACCTTGCCACTGGCATCATGTTCGATTTTCAGCGCCATAGCGCCTGTGCGAATTTCGCAATACTCGGTGTCTTCGGCTTGCGGCAGCTCAGTGACCATGGTGGACCATTTTGCGCCGACTGCGCAGCCCTGCATGCAAAAGCCGATTTGCTGACAGGCAGGCCGTCCGTCGCGATCGAGCGAGTTGATGGCCATTGGCCCGGAATCGTAATCCGTGCGCCCGGTCCGCCTGCATCCTTCCGCCAAAACCCGAAAGCCATTGTTCCAGGGCAGGTGCGGCATGCCGGTGGTTTTCCCAGTGACCCCCATCTTGAGCTCGGCCTGCTCGTAGTAAGGCGTCAGCTCCTCCAGGGAGATCGGCCAATCCTCGATATTGGCGTCTTCGATATCGCCATAGGTCGAGCGGGTCTTGAACTCGTAGTCTTTGAAACGCAGAGCGACGCCAGCCCAGTGAACCGTTGAGCCTCCATAGCCCTTTACAATCCAGGCCGGCAGGTTTGCGTGGTTGACGGAGCCGTGCCAGCCGCCAGCGGAGTAGCGTTTGTCGAGCCAGGAGAGCTTCTGGAAGGCTCCCCATTCGTCATTGACCATATCACTGGAGTCAAACCGCGGCCCGGCTTCGAGCACCACCGATTTGATGCCCTTCTTGGCGAGTTCATTGGCAACGGTACCGCCCCCTGCGCCAGAGCCAATAATAACAACGACACCTTCATCATTCAGTTCGAATGTAGCCATTTTTTCGTCCCCCTATTTTGCAACCTTGGCCATGCGCTCTTCGAGGCTTGGGCCCTGGGGAACGAAGGTGATGTCGGAAAACCCTCGCTCGATGTAGCCGCCATGCTCCACCGAAGAGCCCTGGTAGCCGAATTTCGGCCAGACATCGGGATTGTTGTAGATGCCGAAATAAGCCGCCCACCGAACACCCTGGAAGAAGCCCTCGTTCTGGAACTTGCGCAGAAGGCCCTCGCGTGCATCAGCATCTTCAATGTCGACATAACTGACGCCAAAGAGCGCTTGGGACTGTTCTTCGATCTGTGCAAGTCCGGCCTTGAGCGCCTTGGCGTTTGCCTCGTCTCCATCCGCCGTCGCAATCACGCCGTCGGCAATGGCCTGGTAGACTTCGATATCCAGAAGATCGGGGTGCGGGTAGATGTCTTGCGTCATGCGCAGCACCATGGCCGATTGATCGGCGTCCAAAGCGGATGCAAACGCCGGTCGCGCCCCGGCCAGCATCGCGCTTGTTGTGACCCCCGCCACGGCCGACGTCATCAGGAACAGACGGCGGCTCACGCCGGCATGGTCCTCTTTCGGTGCCACATACTTGTGGAAGTTGATTGTCATTCTCTCCTCCTAGCTACGATCTTTTGGCTTGGTTTTTTTCAGCGTCGCAGTCCCTCGTGAGGGCAAAAGAACCCCTGCTTCGCAGATGACATCAGCGAAGTGCGTGGCTTACCGGTGCCCGAATGTCAGTCAGTTCCGCTTTTCAACAGCCGTTTTGGCTTATCCGCGAGGTAGGTTCTAGAACCGGTTGAACCCTCCCTTGCGTGTTATGTAGATGGGTGAGATTCCCGCAAGTACCTCCCGGATATACGGGGTTGCGTTGTCGCTTACGGTGCCGGTGCAACTGCTCACCAGTTCGAAGAAACGTCCGGCGTAGTTTTCGGCAAAACCCTTGACATGCAAGTCACCGTTCTCCGCATCTGCATAGACCTCGTGAATGTGCCACTTGCCGGTATCCCCGACCTCTGACCATTCATAGGTCAGGGTGCCTGGTTCCTTCTGGGTTCGCTCCACAAGCTCGCTCATGAGATCTTTGAAGCCGGCAGCTTTGTCAGCCGGCACATCGACTTGAAGATGTATGTGGATTGTTGCTTCAGACATGTTTCCTCCCAAATTAACTTGTCCGCTTGGCTCAGGCGGCAGCGAGTGCAGGCGCCCTTATTCGAAGACGTTTCCAACTGGCGTGATAAAGCTGTCGCGCAATCTCCGCCTTGTCGGGCATCTCTGTTCCTTTCAATGCTCGCAAGGTCACGTGTTTCTTCGGGTCGACAGGTGGCAAACCGAGGTGTCGGTGGAGATCTGCAATCATCTCAGCGTTCGCCTGCACGTTGCCCTCCACAAAAATCAGGGCATGCGCGAGGACCCGGTACCCACCGCCCGGCAGGGGTTTCCAACGTTGCGCCGTACCGGCCAATTTCTTGCCACTGATGCCCAGGTTCCAGCTGCCGTCGCAAAAGCTCGCCGGTATGTCTCTGATTTCGAGATCCAGCTTCAGACCGGCTAGGGCATCGCAAAAGATCGCTGCAAGATCTGCGTAGGTCTCTTCAATCGTTGCTCCACTCTCAACTTTGTAAGCGAGCGCCAGATTGAGCATGCCAGGACCTTGCGGCACAGGACCGCCGCCTGTTGGGCGCATGGTGATCGGCCAGCCTTGAAAGGCGGTAGAGCCCTCAAGTCCGTGTTTGCGGATCAGGGCCGCCGGGTAAACGATACCGCGCGATTGAGGGCTCCAGACCAGAACACCCGGACCGGTCTTGGAAAAAAGCGCAGATTCAAGGGCCAGACCTTCTGCAGCATCCCGTACCAGGCGCAACTCCGCCGTCATGCGCTCATCCCTTCGATTTCTTCGCAAATCGATGTCAGCAATTCTCCGGCAGGAGCGCCGTCTATGGCACGGTGGTCGAAGGTCAGCGACAAACCCACATGCGGGCGCAGTTCTATGCCGCCGTCCGCTGCGCGCACGGCCCGGTCGGTCAACTTGCCTATGCCAAGAATGCAAATCTGCGGAGCATTGATGATCGGGGTGAAGTGCTCCACCCTGGTCAGGCCAAGATTGGACACCGTGAAGGTACCTCCGGTCATTTCGGTGACGGAGAGCTTGTTGGCCTTCGCCCGCGCCGCCAGATCCTGGCGGGCTGCCCTCAGTTCGGCGACGTTCATGTCTCCCGCACCAAAAATCGCCGGAGCGACAAGCAAGTTGCCAGGCAGGGCAATGGCAACCGAAAGATCAATCGCCTCAGACAAGTGAATTTCCTTGCCTTCAACGCGTCCGTTGCCTCCCGGGTTTTTCTTTAACGCCCGGACCACGGCAAGCATCAGCAAGTCCTCGACGGAAGCCTTGGTTCCGGCCTGCGCCAGGCGCGCTTTTTCCGCCATGAGGGCAGTGGCATCCGCGCTACCGTGGTGGGTCAGCTGCGCTGCGGTTGCAAGGCTTTTCACCATTGCATCTGCGATCATGCCACGCACGCCCTTCAGTGGAACGATGCGAACGCCCTCACTCATGAGATCGTACCGATGACACCGCCTTTCGGCACAACGGCGTCTGCCTCCTTCGTGATACTGATCGTACCCGCGGCGGGCGAATGGATCTCGTACTGAACCTTTGCGGTCATGATTTCCGCGATCAGTGCACCTTCTTCAACGGCTGCTCCATCGTTTACGAGCCATGACGTGATGACGGTGTCCTCGTCTTCCTCCCACAAATCGGTCGGGATGATGATATCTGTCATTGTGAATTTCCTGTGTTTGGTGAGGCCACCGGTGGTGGCCCCCTGCATCCTTTTGCGTCAGGCGGCGTTCATGCCGTCAAATGCAGCAACAATCTTGTCGGGATTGGGTAGGCAGTACTGCTCCATGACGCGCGCAAACGGGATCGGCACATCGGGATAGGCAACGCGTTTGGGCGCAGCTTTCAGGACGGATATGTCATGCTCTGTGACGGAGGCAATCACCTCACCGGAAACGCCGTAGGACATGTAATCCTCGTCCACGACGATCAGCCGTCCGGTCTTGGCGACTGACTTGCGGATCGTGTCACGATCGAGCGGCACAAGGCTTACAAGGTCGACGACCTCCGCACTGGTACCTTTTTCTTCCAGTTGCGCGGCTGCCTTGAGCGCGTGATGAACACCCATGCCGACACTGACGATGGTCACATCGCTGCCTTCGCGCGCAACTTTGGCCTTGCCGATCTCCAGCGTGTAGCTTTCTTCAGGGGTATGCACAGTTGCACCCGGCTCGGTCGCGAGCCAGCCCATGCCCTGCAGGCTCTTGTGATACATGTAGACAACAGGGCTATCGTCACGCATGGCGGCCGTCATGAGGCCCTTGGCGTCATAGGCATTTGAAGGACAAACAACCTTCATTCCCGGCAGGTGAGCGAATGTTCCGTAAAGACACTGCGAGTGTTGCCCCGCGTCGGAATAACCGCCCCCGGTAGAGGTCATCAACACCATCGGCACCTTGAAGTTGCCACCCGAGAAATAGATGTTTTTGGCCATCAGGTTGTAAATCGCGTCGAAACAGACGCCGAAGAAATCGACAAACATCAACTCCACAACAGGACGCATTCCGTCCTGGGCCGCACCTACGGCTGCGCCGATAAAGGCCGTTTCGGAGATCGGTGTATCCCGGATGCGTTCAGCTCCGAACTCTTCGAGGAGGCCGCGTGTGTTGCCGTATACGCCGCCAAGCTTGCCAATATCCTCACCCATCACAAAGACCGATGGGTCGACGCGCATTTCCTGGGCAACGGCTTCCGCCATTGCGCGTGCGATCGTCAGTTTTCTTTCGTTTGGTTTGTTCATGATGTCCTCCCTGGCCTTATGCGAAGACCGATGTCAGCGCGTCTTCCGGCGCAGGGTCCGCACTTTCGCGGGCAAATTTGATCGCAGTTTCAACGCGGGCTGCGGCCTCGGCCTCGATGGTATCGAGCTCGGCCACGCTTGCCATTCCGTCCGCCAGCATATTTGCCCGCATCTTCGGGATCGGGTCTTTTTCAAAAAGCGCGTCTTTCTCGCCCTCAGGCCGGTAGCCTTCAGCATCCCCCATAAAGTGCCCGGCAAGGCGATAGGTTTCGACTTCGATGAGTGATGGGCCCTTGCCTTCGCGTGCCCGCGAAATGGCTTCTCCGGCAGCTTCAAAAATGGCGTAGGGGTCATTGTCGGCGATGCGAACACCCGGCATTCCATAGGCGGACGCACGCTCGGCATTGTTGGAAATCGCGGTCGAGTCTTCTTTGGAGACCGAAATGCCCCAGGCATTGTCTTCGATCACACAGACGAAAGGCAGGTTCCAGGTGGCTGCAAGGTTCATCGCCTCGTGCCAGCCGCCCTGGTTGACCGCTCCTTCGCCTACAAAGGCCACCGCAACACCGGGTTTGTTCTGCATCTTGCGGCTAAGCGCGGCGCCGACTGCGGGACCCATGCCCTGTGCAATAATCCCCGAACAGGCAAAGTTTACATCCGCATCGAAAAGATGCATGTGCCCGCCGCGTCCGCCAGACAGACCGGATTTCTTACCGAAGATTTCGGCGGCCATCTTGTCCAGGTCAACACCCTTTGCGATCGCCTGGTGATGGGGGCGGTGCGTGGCCGTGACCACATCGCCGGCATTCAGATGCGCGCAGACGCCAACCGCGACCGGTTCCTGACCGTCGCTCAGGTGCATCTCGCCTGGAATTGGTCCATCCGCCATGCTGAAGACCGGCGTCTTACCCTCGAAATAGATGCCCGCAATGGCCTCTTCGAACTTCCGGCTCGTGACCATGTTGCGATACATCCAATGCTGTTGTTCACGCGTTGGTGCCAATTTCTTGTCCTCCCTTGGGCCGGCTCACATTGGTCCGACACTTCCAAAGGGTGTGGCGGGCCGGCCGTTTTCGGCAAGAACTGAATCAGGGGGACCGAGATGTGCGTCTTGACCTGTCTCTGCGTGAGACCGTTTGGGACAGTTTGAGACAGTTTTGGATTTACCGAGACGGAAATGCGCCTGGAAGTGCACCTCAAATATCAATGGCGTCTTGCGAGAGGTTGGAAATTTTCTGAATAGAAGTCGGGTGAATATGGGAGCAGGAACTGCTGGTCCGGGAGTTTCGTGAATGAGGACTGCCCCCTGAAGCTTGGGAACTTGCAACCGCCAGCGCGCCTGTCATGAAAGTCCAGGAAACAGCTGATCGGCACATGCAGGGCATCGCACGGTTTCGTGTGCGATTTCGCTGATCTTATTATATAGAAAATCTAAATTCTGATTCTGTATTTTGTCCGTTTATTCCAAAATGAAGAGATTGTACCACTCCTGCAAATACAGAACGCAGGAGTAATCCCATGAAATCAATGTCTCTGGGCAACTATGGTGCAGACTCGGTTTTTAAACTGACGGAGATCGAAAAACCTGTAGCGAAACCGGGCCATGTCCTCGTCAGAATTGCCGCCACCAGCGTCAATACTATCGACACCATGATCCGCAACATTGGTACAGATCTTCCCCTTTCGCCAGCTCTGCCGGCCGTCCTGGGCATGGATTTTGCCGGCACAGTTGAAGCTGTGGGCGAGGGCGTCACAGAGTTTGAGGCGGGCGATGAGGTCTATGGATGCGCCGGTGGTCTGATGGAGCTTCAGGGAACTCTTGCGGAATACATCTGTGCCGACGCACGCCTCATTGCACATAAGCCAAAGGCGTTGTCGATGCGTGAGGCGGCGGCGCTGCCTCTTGTCGGGATCACCGCCTATGAGGGTTTGACCCGGGCCAATGTGACAAAGGGCCAGAAGGTTCTGATCCAGGGCGGTGCAGGCGGTGTCGGACATATCGCTGTGCAACTGGCCCATCACCTGGGTGCGGACGTGACCGCCACGGGGACAGGAGCTGCGCAAATGGCGCTGATCTCCGATCTGGGAGCGCATCCGGTTGACTTCATGACCGCGAAAACCGCTGATGTCGTGGCAGACAATACCGGCGGCGCCGGCTTTGATGTGGTCTTTGACACCGTGGGCGGTGCCAATATGGCCAATTCCTTCGAAGCAGCGAAACTCAACGGTCATGTATCGTCAACCGTTGCGCTTCTGGAGATCGACCTGACGCCGGCGCATTTCAAGGGGCTTTCGCTGCATGTGATTTTCATGCTTTTGCCGATGATCCACGATGTGGACCGCGAAGTTCATGGCAACATCCTCAAATCCCTCGCTGAAGTTGTGGATGCCGGCGCGTTGAAACCCGTGCTCGACGAAAAGAGGTTCAGGCTTACCGATGTCAACGAGGCCTATGCACGTCTCGCGAGCGGCCAGGCAATCGGCAAAGTTGTCATCGATCTTTAGGATCCTGACAAGGCATCAGGGCACGTGGCGCGTCTGCTACCTGATTTCCGAAAAATTTGAGAAAATTCAAAAACTTACAGGCATTTCAGGACATCTGCCTGCCAACGACATAACAGGAAGGTGTTTTCGATGGCAAAAATCATCGTCTATTACGCGCATCCTGGCCAGACCTTCAGCCGGGCAAACCGCGCAATGGCCAGGCGGGCCAGTGACATCGAAGGCATCACCTTTGTAGATCTTTACGCGGAATATCCGCGTCATGATATCGATGTGCGCAAGGAACAGGTGCGTCTTTTGGAGCACGATGTGATCGTGTTCCAGTTTCCGCTTTATTGGTATTCCACCCCAAGTCTCTTGAAGGAATGGCAGGATCTCGTGCTGCAGCACGGTTTTGCATATGGACATGGCGGTGACAAGCTTGCGGGCAAGGCCTTGCTTCTTGCTATCACGGCCGGTGGCTCTGATGAGGCCTACACGCAAGAGGGTTATCAGCAGCATACCATGCGCACGTTCCTGACCCCGCTCGAACAGACCGCCGGGCTGTGCCAGATGCGTTTTCTGCCGCCTTACGTGCTGTTCGGTGCGCTGAAGGCGGACGAGGCCACTGAACTGAAACATCACATCGATGGGTATGTCGAGCTCCTGACCCGGATCCGGGATGGCAAATTCGAGCTGAAGGATGCAACCGCTGACGAGCTTACAAGCGCCAGCGACATTCTTAGCCTCAGCAAGGACTGATTCATGACCGATTTTCTGCTTCTGGCCTTTGTTTTTCTGGTCGCCGGTGTGATTGCTGTGCCAATCGCTTCGCGGCTGGGTCTGGGATCCGTTCTCGGCTACCTGATCGCCGGTATTGTCATCAGCCCGCTGTTGGCCACTCTCGGCGTTGACGTGATCTCCATCCAGCACTTCGCTGAATTCGGCGTTGTTATGATGCTGTTTCTGGTGGGCCTGGAGCTGGAGCCCAAAATGCTCTGGAACATGCGTGCGAAGCTGCTTGGCCTTGGCGGCTTGCAGGTTGGGGGCACAACAGTTTTGGTCATGGGGGTGGCCATGATGCTGGGGCAGCCCTGGACCATCTCGCTTGCGATTGGCCTTGTGCTTGCGCTCTCCTCGACGGCAATCGTGCTGCAGACTTTGAACGAAAAGGGTTTGATGCGTTCCAACGGCGGACAATCAAGCTTTTCGGTTCTGCTGTTTCAGGATATCGCGGTGATTCCCATGCTGGCGTTTGTCCCGCTGCTCGCCATGCCTGAGCTGATGGATTTGGCGACCGATACGGGCCACGGAGCTGGCGCGCATGGAGCCGAAGCGCACGGTGGCAGTCACGCGAGCGACCATGGGACAGGGGACCACGGCGCATCCCTAAGTCTGGTGGATGGTTTACCGGGTTGGCAGGCCGCGCTGATAACCATTGGCGCGATCGGAGCCGTAATCCTCGGAGGTGTTTATCTGACGCGTCCGCTATTCCGCTTTATTGCCATGGCGGGTCTGCGGGAATTGTTTGTTGCCGCAGCCCTGATGTTCGTTATCGGCATCGCGCTTCTGATGACACTTGTAGGCCTTTCGCCAGCCCTGGGCACCTTTCTTGCGGGTGTGGTGTTGGCCAACAGCGAATATCGCCATGAACTGGAATCCGATATCGATCCGTTCCGTGGACTGCTTCTCGGCTTGTTCTTCATCACGGTAGGTGCAGCGATCGATTTCGAGCTACTCCTTGGGAATTTAGCCTCGATCCTAGGCATGACTTTTGGGCTCATTGCACTCAAGTCTCTTGTTCTTTTGGCGCTTGCGTGGGTGTTTCAGCTGCAAGGGGCTGACAAATGGCTCTTTGGGCTGGGGCTTGCTCAAGCCGGTGAATTTGGTTTCGTGCTCCTTTCCTTCACGGTTGCCAATGATGTTATCCCTCAGAACCTGGCGGATCAGCTGTTGTTGATTGTGGCCCTGTCCATGCTGCTGACGCCGGGACTGTTCATCCTCTATGAAAAGGTCATCGCACCACGCTTTGTGAAAACGCAGGAACGCGATGCGGACGAGATCGTTGAAGTGGGGGAGGTGATCATTGCAGGTCACGGCCGTTTCGGAGGGATCGTCAACCGGATGCTGCGCGCAACGGGTTACGCCACCACTGTTGTCGACTACAATGCCAGTCATCTGGACATGTTGCGCAGCTTTGGTTTCAAAGTGTTTTTCGGTGATGCAACGCGCCCCGATTTGATCCACGCAGCGGGTATCGAGAAGGCGAAGCTTCTGATCGTTGCCATCGACGGCAAGGAGCAGATCAACGCACTGGTCCATTATGTTCGCGAAAACTACCCCCATGTGCCTGTCATCGCGCGGGCGGTTGATCGGCAGCATGTTTATGATCTTTTTGCCATGGGATGTGTCGAGATCATTCGTGAAACGTTTGATTCCAGTGTGCGTACAGGGCGCTCCGCGTTGGAGCGGCTCGGCATGCACCCCTTCGATGCCGAACTGGCGGCACGGAAGTTTGCAGAAGACGACCGGCATATCCTTAAGGAGATGGCACTAGTTCATGATCCCAAGATCCCGACCAGTCAAAACACTGCTTACATCGAAAAATCCAAAACTCTCATGAAGGAGCGTGAGGAGCAGATTTTCGGGAAACGCGATGTGTTTGATCTCAGTACAGATCGTGGCTGGCACCCGCCGAGCGAAGAGGATCTGGATGCGATACTCGCGGACCACGAGGCGAAGGCACCGTAAGGTGCACTTCGCAAACTGCGCAAAGGTGCATTCCGTGAGTATTCCGGAACAGTCTGCAAATCCGCAGTGGCAGAAATGATCGGCATATTATCAGAAAAACCAGAATTATGAAATCAGTTTTGGATCGTTTAATTCTGATTTCGATAAAATAGATATGTGATCAGGCACAATAACCGCATACTGATAAGGACTATCTGCCATGTCACAGACTTCCCTACACCACGCCCGCACCATTGAGCGGCCTTCGCGCGAGGCGATGTTGCAGCGCGCGCCTTCCGTTCAGCGTTTCTGGACCGAGAACAAAGAACTTTTCGCCGAAGCCTGGTCAGAGTGGGACAGCGGCCGCAGCGGCGGTTCTCCTGCGCTGGACAGCTCGGTCTTCGACCCGCGTCTGCGCGATGCAGTCGAGGCTGCATGGGTCGATCCGACCAAGGAAAGCAATGTCAAAGAGCTTTGGAAAGAAGTTTTCCCCGGCGTCTATCGCACGCAGTTTTTCAACGTGGACCAACTCCACGCTCTGCGTTCTTACATGGATGCAGTGGCGGAGGCCGAAATACCCTTGCGTCCACCCTATGGCATCGTCCTCAATCGTGGTGGAGCGATGCTCGATCCGCGCTCGGAGGGCTATCTTGCCGCACCAACATTCCAAGCGTTCTATCAAGAACTGATGAACCGTTACATGCGTCCCGTATCTCGTCTGTTGTTTCCAGATGTCGCAGGCTTCGACACACAGACATTCGGATTTTCAATCCAATGGCAGGAGAACAAAGACACGTCTTTGCGGCCGCACTCGGATGCTTCGGCGGTAACGTTGAACATCAACCTGAACCTGCCAGGTGAAGACTATTCCGGATCCGCCGTCAGTTTCATTGATCCTGCCACTCGCCGTATTGAAAAACTCACCTTTGAGCCTGGAACAGCGTTGATCCACCACGGCAGCGTGCCCCATGCATCGGAGCCTATTACCAGCGGTGAACGCTTCAACTTTGTTCTTTGGCTTTACGGAGAGCATGGGCAGTTGCCGATCGAAGGTGCACCTGTGCCTAATATTGATCCTGCAGAACGTTGGAGCCTTCCAGAGACCAAAAACGATGGTTTTGCGCCGTTCTAAAGTTTGAAGCTCGGAAAATCGCGAAGCAGCCCAAGTTGCTTCGCGACTTTTCGCCTGAGACTCTCGGTGTTCCCATCTAGACGACCTCAGGACATCACGTCACGCATGGCCTGTAAAACGCTATTTAGGTCAGATACTTCGATCGGCGCTACTGTCAGCGGCTGCCATGGTCACTGGACACTTCGGGTAATTGACTTTCCCAGGGTGGGTTTTTGCCGATCTTGGCGATGAGGAAGTCCATGAACACCCGCACCTTCGGGGAAAGCACGTTGGATTTCGGATAGATCATCCACAATACGTTTTCTTCCGCGGCTTCATAATCGGGCAAAACGCGTTTGAGTAGTCCTGAAGACAGTTCCTCGTGAACGCTCCAGAGCGCGTTCATCGAAATACCAGCTCCTGATATTGTGGCCTGCTTTTGGCTTAGTCCGTCATCCATGATCAGCTGGTTCTTGTTGTCACCATATTCGAACATCGCAATATCGCCCTGAGTGGATTTGAGCGGTCTGGGATCCAGATGCCCGAATGCAATGAGTTTGTGGTGCGCCAGATCAGATGGGGTGACGGGTGTCCCATAGGCCTCAAGATAAGACGGAGACGCACAGAGAATGCGCTTGCCATCCGCCAGCTTGCGCCTTTTGAGGCTCGTTTCAGACAATGGAGCAAAGCGAAGCGCAAGATCGAAGCTGCCTTCGGTAAGATTGAACGGCAGGTCCGAGAGGCGTAAATCAAGCGAAACCTCGGGGTGCTGGTCCAGGAACTCGTGCAAGATGGGGGCGATATACATCTGGGCAAATGTGCTCGGTGCCGTAAAGCGCAGCGTGCCGGTCGCATTCGCCGACCCATGACCCAGGGCCGCCAGGGCCGCTTCTTCCTGGGCAACCATTTCCTTTGCAAATGGAAGGAAATCCGCTCCCTCGACGGACAAAGTTACCTTGCGCGTTGTTCGATGGAGCAGTTCTGAACCCACTCTGTGTTCAAGTTTGGAAAGCTTTGCGCTTGAGACAGCAGGTGCCATTCCCAGCTTTCGACCTGCAGCGCTGATGTTCAGTAATTCGGCTGCGAGGATAAACAATCGCAGCTCATCTGTATCTATGCCCATTATGTTCGATTTCCGAATTCTGAATACTTTAATAGCCACTTTATTTGTTAAATACCAGAAGTCATAACAGAAACATACCCGCGTCACGCTCGACACCGACAGCCCCAAATCGTTTCAACCGTCCCTGCATCCCTGGTGCAGGACAACTAAAGAAGGACTTCCCCATGAAGTACGAGAATTTCCAGACGTTCACAGTTGACGTTCAGGACGCGATAGCGACCGTGACATTTGACTTTGGTACCGTGAATGTGCAGGGGCAGGAGATGCTGTCGGATCTCAACAGCCTTGCCATGCGCCTTGAACGCGACAGGTCGGTTAAGGTTGTGATCTTCCAGTCGGCCAATCCCGAAGTCTGGGTATGTCACTATGACACCGAGCTGTTGAAGGACATGTCGACTGAAGCGGTATCACGCGATGAAGCTCAGCTCTTGGATCTACAAGCCGTGTGTGAGCGCATCAGCAAAGTCCCACAGGCCACGATTGCAAAGATCGAAGGATTTGCGCGAGGCGGCGGCCATGAGCTGGCACTTGCCCTCGACATGCGCTTCGTTGCGCGCGGCAAATACAAGTTCATGCAGATGGAAGTGGGGATGGGCATCCTGCCTTGCGGTGGGGGCGCGTCACGCATGGCCCGCCAGACCGGGTTGGGCAAGGCACTTGAGATCATCCTCAGTGCGCAGGACTATGATGCGGACGATGCGGAACGTTTGGGCACGATCAACAAGGCACTCGATCCCGATGAGATCGGTCCTTATGTAGATGCGTTGGCAAAGCGCATTGCGCAATTCCCGGCGGAGTCGATCAATGCCTGCAAACAGATGGTATATGAATCCATCGACCAGCCGATCCAGGATGCGCTTAAGGCCGAGGCTTATTGGCTCTATCAGGCGACCAGCAAAACACCTGCGGTCAAGCGCTTCGGCATTGCTGATGAACAGGGCCTGGAACATGACATCGAAAACCAGCGCAAGTGGGGTGAACTTGTCATGAAAGTTCAGGAAATCAACTGAGCTGGAACGGAAGCGTCCTGGCCACCACGTTTCGTGGTGGCCAGTGATTGATTGCTGCCTTGGAATTACCTTTGGCGAACAAAACCCAAACCTGATTGAATTGTTTGTGCTTTGAGCCGAACAGGCACAAACAATTGGAGGCCGAGATGTTGGACAGGGTTTTATTCCAGATTTCGTGTGTTGCCGTGGCGGCCTTTTTGAACCCGGTCAGTTTGCACGCCCAGGCTTGCGGAGATCTTCAGACACCCTGCAGCGTCGAAGGGGGAAGCTATCATGTAATCTATCCCGAGGCGTCCGAGCCGCTGGGAATTGTGATGCATTTGCATGGTGGTGGCAGCAATGGCGCGAGCGCACTCAAGTCTGGTCTTGCAGGAGAGGCGCATTCGCGCGGCTATGTCTTCGTTGCTCCAAATGGAGAGCATCCGGAAGCGCGATGGACGAAGGACTGGTCGGTCCGTGCAGACAACATGGAATTTGAGCGCGACGACGCAGAGTTTCTAGATAGGGTCCTGGCCGATGTCCGATCCAACACAGATCTCGCCGAAGTACCGGTTCTGCTGTCGGGTTTTTCCCGTGGGGGATCCATGGTTTGGAACATGGCATGCTGGCAACCAGATTTCGCCGATGCCTATGCACCCTTGGCAGGCGCTTTTTGGGAGCGGCTGCCAACGCGTTGTGCGCAGCCGGTCTATCTCTTTCACACGCATGGCTGGACAGACAGGGTTGTTCCCCTGGAGGGCCGATCATTCTTTGACGACACGGTTGTTCAGGGAGACGTATGGGCATCCCTCAAAGTTCTGCGAGAGACCAACGGTTGCGGCAAACGCCAACCGGAAACCAGTACCTTTGATGGCGAACTCTGGCTGAGACACTGGACCGATTGCGATGCCGGACGCATTGATTTGATGTTGCACAAAGGAGGTCATAGTGCGCCTGAGGGGTGGGGACCACGCATGATGAACTGGTTTGAAGAACTCGAGCTTCGCTGACGCTTCCTGACAAGCTCAGGCCGTTTGACGGAATGTCAAATTGATCCTCGGATCTTTGACGCTTTTCATTGCCGGTACACGATGAAGCCAATGATCCTGGGTTTCACCTTCCATGACCAGAAGATCGCCATGCGAGAGGCGGATCTCCAGAGTTTCCTTGTCGGTCTTGTTCTTGAACACAAACCGCCGCGTCGCACCAAGCGACAAGGATGCGACGGGTGTTTTCTCCCCATCGCTGTGCCAACCCAGGCCTTCCTCGCCTGAATGGTAAAGGTTCAACAGGCAGCTTTGGAATTTGTGGCCGCAGGTCCGTTCCACAAGTTCTTTCAGATCGAGCAATAGGGGCGCCCAGGGCAAAACGCGTCGTTTGCTTGATTGACTGGGTATATCGCCATACCAGGCAATTTTTCGTGCGGTGACAATATGTTTGCCGGCGAAATGATATTCATCGTTGTGCCACTCAATATCAGACATGAGATCGGCCAGAGCCTTGTCAGCACCTTCGCGCGAGAGAATAGCGCCAAAGAAATTTGCGATGCCGTTATGAGGCAGAATATTCCGTGGTCCAAAGTCTTCGTGCGCGAACAGATCCATCGTCTTTCAAGTGTCCCTAAGCAGTGTAGTCACGAGACAGGATAGCGCTGGGCGGATCAAAGGACCGCCGCGCTATCCTGCTGAAGTTTTTTGAACTTCATGCTTTGGTTTGCATGCACCAAGTTCGACTGTGTCTGCGTCGGAGCAAACGGCCCGGTGCGCCTATCTTATTGCTTCAATAGACTTTCGGGCTGTGGCCACCGCCAAAATCGCCTCGGGGTGAGACTGATACGCGGCGTTCAGACCATCGCGAAACGAACCGGACTTCGCGTCCAGCAAACTGCGACACTGGTTGGCGAAAGCTTTCGTTTCTTCTTCTGATATTGGCTGCTCGTCCGTGAGACGCTGGTCAATTTCAACGATTGTCTCCCGCAGTGGTTTCAGCCAGGCGAAAGCGCCATCCTTCGTGACGCGCTCGAACAATTGTAGCGGGCTTCCATTGAAGCCGGTTTGTTCCGTTTGAAACGTCAAGAGATGCTTGTGCACCGCTTGCAGGGCTTTCGACACGTGGTCCAGCCCGGTTGGTTTTGATACCTTGATAGTCATCAATTGAACCTCCGATTAAGGGCTGAGTGTGGTGACAGATCTTTGGGCTGTCTCCACGGTTTCACCTTAGATGGGATCACTGCTGACCGAGTACCATTGCAGGGAGCGCATACCACATATTCGCGCCATATCCCGGCGATGCTCCTGTCTTTGGCAAAAGCCTCTTGTGTTTAAGGAGCTACAAGCCTCGTGACAAAGAGATGGAACCTCAGTTTTTCACTACGAAAAATCAATGCGAAAACACGTGTCTTTGCAGATGAGGAACCAGCTGGGATCGACGATGTGCGCAAGGTCCCGAACGTTCACCTGATTGTGCAGATTGAGGGTCCTGGAGGCGAGGCCACGGGAGAAAAGCAGCCAACGAACCGCATCACTCGACAAGCGTGCTTCACCACGCGATTTTGCTTGGCTAACTTCCTGTTGCTTGCCAGGGCGGGTTGCGGCCGACGTGCTTTAGAAGGAAGTCCATGAAGACTTTCACCTTCGCGGAAAGGACGTTGGTGTGAGGATACATGAGCCATAGGACGGTTTCCTCAGCCATGCGATAGTCCGGCAACACTCTGACGAGGTTGCCTTCGGCGAGGTCGCGGGCCACGCTCCAAAGAGAGTTTGAAGAAATACCGCTTCCAGCCAGAGTGGTGAGTTTCAGAGCCATGCCGTCGTCGACAACGAGGCGGTTGGACGAGCTTTGCGGTTCAAAAATACCTTTTTCACCCGATTGCGACACAAGCTCACGAGGCGATGCGTCCTGGAACCCTATCAGATGATGTTTCTTTAAATCATCAGGTGTTGCTGGTGTGCCAAAGACTTCAAGATAAGCCGGCGATGCACACAGTATCCGTATGTCATCCGCCAGCTTGCGGCCTTTCATGCTGCTGTCACACAAAACCGCATTGCGGAGTGCGAGATCAAAACTGCCCTCGATTAGATTGAGCCGGATATCGGACAATCTCAGATCGAGTTTGACGTTCGGATGAGCTTTGAAAAACTCCGGCAGGATTGGTGCTATGTAGAGCTGGGAGAAAGTGCTGGGCGCCGTAAAGCGAAGCGTCCCTGTTGCTTCAGCATCTCGCTGACCCAGAACGGCGCGAGCTGCATCTTCCTGGGCAATAATCTCGCGCGCATAGGGAAGAAACTCAGATCCCTCGAGCGAGAGAGAAACTTTCCGTGTCGATCGGTGAAGAAGATCTGCTCCGATAGACTGTTCCAACTTGGCAAGTTTCGCACTTGAGACAGCTGGGGCGAACCCAAGATCACGCCCGGCCGCGCTGATATTCAGTTTTTCGGCAGCCAGAATGAAAAGACGCAGGCCGTCTGTTTCCAAACCCATTATATTCAAATCCCGAATTCTGAAATGGGATCTTCGCAATTAATTTTGCAAATGACAATGGTTATGTTCCCTGTAGTGAAAAAGGAAGCAAGGGCGCAGCAAGCAAAGCGAGATGGCGATGACCCAGACAGCCACAGTCAATTACCACGTACATAAACCGGAACAACAAGCCTTTCACCTGGATGCGGAAGGCATCAAGGGAAATCTGATCTCGCCTGAGCTGCGGTCTACGGACATTACTGTCCTGGATGCCCGAGGAGACGGTATTTCGGTGTCATTTGATGTGGATTCGGTGACCTTCGCCAACGCACCGACCAAGGTGAACTTTTCCGCAGAAAGAGCGCACTGGGAAAAAAACTATGACACCGAGCTGACCGAACTTCTCAGAAAGAAACTCGGCGCGAAAGAAGTCATCATATTTGACCACACGATACGAGTTGACGACCCAAATGCCGTCCGTCCCCCGGCACGTAATGTTCACAGCGATTACAGCGAAGTCGGTGCAAAACAGCGTCTGATCGATATCCTGGGTGAAGATCAGGCTGCCCAATGGAGCAAAGGTCACTACGCCTTCATCAATGTCTGGCGCCCGGTCGATAATCCGATCAACAGCGCACCCCTTGGTTTCGTCCGTCCTTCCAGCCTCAATGAGAGCGACTGGGTGTTGCTTGATCTCATCTACCCGGACAGGAAAGGTCAGATACTCGGGCTTGTTGCCAATCCGGATCATGAGTGGGTTTATCAATCCAGGATGACACCGGATGAAGTCGCGATCTTCAACATCTACGACAACGATGGTTTGCCTTCGATTGCCCATAGCGCGCTCGATATGGTTGAAGACGAGAGCATTCACACAATCAGGAAGAGCATCGAAAGCCGAACGCTCATTCGATACTGAGTGCGAGACACGAGACATGCCGGACGGAAATGATCTCTCAGATTTTCCGATTATCAATCGGGGATACAACTCGGTTTTTTTGCTAAACCGGCTGAGTATCGGGCTTGTTATGCCACTCGAAAGCTATTCGATTGGCGCCAAGCCGACCATGGCGAAGCATATTGAGATGGCACAACTGGCGGAGGCCCTCGGGTTCTCCGCGCTTTGGCTGCGAGACGTCCCGTTCGACGTGCCGTCGTTTGGAGATGTGGGGCAGATATTTGATCCGTTTGTCTATCTCGGCACGCTTGCGGCACTTACCAACGATATCGCTCTAGGGACTGCCAGCATCATCTTGCCGCTTCGTCATCCGGCTCATGTTGCGAAAGCAGCAGCAACAGCAGATGTGTTGTCCGATGGTCGTTTGATCCTGGGTGTCGCCTCGGGAGATCGACCAGAGGAGTATCCGGCTCTCAATATGAGCTTTCCTGACCGCGGAGCCCGGTTCCGCGATAGCTTTCACTACATTCGCGCGCTTGAAAATGATCGCCCGCGCCATGAGGGTCACCAGGGTGTCTTGCGCGGAACCATGGACATGTTGCCCAAACCTGTCGGAGGGCGCATTCCCATGCTGATCACGGGCGGCAGCCAGCAATCACCCGACTGGGTTGCCGAGCACGGAGATGGATGGGTGACCTATCCGCGTGACGTCGCCTCTCAACACCGTGTCATCAGCGAGTATCGAAACCGTCTTGCGAAAGGTGAGGCGGAAAACAGACCCGTGATGCAGTCACTCTATGTGGATCTTTTAGACGACCCCGATGCCAAACCGCGTCCCATTCATCTGGGCTTTCAGTCCGGCACAGAATTCCTGAAAAACTACCTGTCTGATCTCCAGGACATAGGCGTCAATCATGTGGCGCTGAACCTTCGTTTGAATGCGCAAGACACAGAAACAACACTCAAACTATTGGCAGATGAGCTTCTGCCCGACTTTGGACACAGAGGAAATCTTCCATGAATAAAACCATCCTCATCACGGGCTCGACGGACGGTATTGGGCTTCTCACAGCCAAAAAACTCGCAGCCATGGGCCACAAGGTTCTCCTGCATGGCCGCAGCAAACAAAAGCTGGAAGCTGCTCTGGCCGACATAGGCGGGGCCACGGAAGCCTTCGTCGCCGACCTGTCCAAAATGGAAGATGTCGAGGCGCTGGCCAAAGCCGTCATTGCGAGCAACGAAACTCTCGATGTGCTGATCAACAACGCGGGTGTCTTCAAGGTTCCCGATGCCGTAACGGAAAACGGGTTCGATCTCAGGATCATCGTCAATACCGTTGCGCCCTATCTCCTGACCAAGTTGCTGTTGCCGATCATTCCCAGCGAAGGACGCGTTGTTAATCTGTCATCCGCTGCACAGGCCTCTGTTGATCCCGATGTTTTTACAGGCAAAGCATTTTTGGGCGATAGCGAAGCCTACGCACAAAGCAAACTGGGCTTGACCATGTGGTCCATGCATCTGGCGGAAACACTCAGCAAGAACGGACCTGCTATTATCGCCGTGAACCCTTCCTCTTTCCTGGCCAGCAAAATGGTGAAGGAGGCCTATGGGGTGAAAGGCAATGATCTGAACGTTGGTGCCGATATTCTGATCAGCGCTGCATTGAGCGAAGAATTCGCTGACGCTTCCGGCCGTTATTTCGACAACGACCAAGGCCGGTTTGCCAATCCGCATCACGATGCATTGGATGCACGCAAGAACGAGCGCGTCGTGGCTTCCATTGAGGCGATGCTAACCAGGTTACTCGCTTAGCCAGGTTCCTACTTTTCGGCGAAGGAATTGTTCTCTTCCGAAAATCAACGGAACGCTAAATTTGCCTGATTGACCATCAGCCGTCGCAACTAATCAGCGATCGCGACGGCTGATCCTTGCAGCGAATTGGGTCGTCGCACGAGCGCAATTTATGCCATTGCAAATTCGTCGAGACTGAAGGCCAGGCTTCCGCTTTCCAAGATGTCGCCTTTGCCGTTTTTGTCTGCGTACACCGTATAGGCGAGGTCATATTCGTCTTTGACCATAATCTCACCTTTCAGGTAGTCGCCGTTCTTGTCGCCGAACAAGGCATAAGGCGTCACATTTTCGATACGACTATGTCCGTTCAGCTCGAGCAGAACGCTCTCAATCTCTTCTTCAAGGGCATCGTTCGCAGCCCTGGCTGAAATTGACAGGCTCCGTCCTTCAATCAGCGCAAAGTCTATCACTTGATTGTCGGTTAGCTGGGCGATCACCTGGTCCGTATCCGTGTCGACCAAGGCGAAGTTCAAAAAGATATCATCCGCCCCGGGCTCTGCCGGTTTGGTTTCGGTTGCCTTTGCTCCGGTGCCAGCGTCATCGGCTTCCGGTTTGCCGCCCGATACGGTGGACGATGTATCGTCGAGCATCGCAGCATCATTTGAGCCGGGCAATTCATCCGCGTTCTCGTGCGACGTCAGCGTATCAACCGCATGAACAATGTTTGGATCCTTGGACGCGCGAAGAGCCGCTATATCCACGTCGTTTCCGGGATCATCACCTTCCAGGGTCAACGTGAATTCGTGTTGGAAGGGTTTGTCCTCGGTTCCGACCTGAAACAGGCCGCCATTGATGACAAGTATCCAGTCAGCGGCAAGTTCCAGATCCTGCTCATCCTCGGCAATCAGCTCGCCACCGTCCACGAGTATGGCTTTTACCTGGGTGCTGCGATCAAGAACGACGCGTTCGCCCTTGCTCACAACGACGATATCGTCAGAGCCAGGTTCACGGCCATTGCTCCAAATACTGCTTTGAGACCAGCGCGCATCGCCTGGCTCATAGTCAACGGTTTGGGCGTTTTTCGGGGTGAAAGCATCCGGATCATGAGTTGCTCTTGCCGCATCCGGCGTCGGTGTCGGCGCTGCTTTCGTCGGGGCAAATTCTGCCAGCTGTGCAGGCGTATACTTGATCGGTTTGTAAGGAACGTCCGGCACCTCAACTATGGGCTGAGGGGCTTTGTTCAGCTCATAGTTGATGACACTTGGTCCGGCGACGTCTTTTGAACTGCCGCCCCCGAAGAGCTTCACGTAGATACTGCCGTCTTCGTAGTAGTAGGCCTTTTGGGGCGCCGCCTTGAGTTGGTCAAATGAGCCTACACGGATCGCTCCATCAACAGAGTGCCTTGAAGTTGCATTGGGCGACTCGATGAAGACATATTCTTCGCTCGTGGCAGCCGACAGGCGGATGCGGTTCTGATTGTCCTCCAGCGGGCGCTCGCCGAAATCATAGACATAAACGTAGTCGTTCCCATCACCAATGATGGCAAGCTGCGTCCGCCCGGCAACGCCAACGTCTCCATCGGTTCTCGAACCGTCGACGGCATCATGGCGGGTCATCCATTTTGGGCCGACATTGCCAGTGCCACCGCTTTCAAAAATTTCCGCTATGCGCGCATCAGTGATAACGAATACGTCAAAGTCCGGATGAACATAGGACCCGGCGCTGCTGTTTGCAGCGTTTGCGGCCTGTGTAAGCCAG
This sequence comes from uncultured Roseibium sp., assembly GCF_947494555.1. GTDB lineage: Bacteria > Pseudomonadota > Alphaproteobacteria > Rhizobiales > Stappiaceae > Roseibium. The sequence continues at coordinate 425,481 of NZ_CANLVF010000001.1, forward strand.
GCACCCGGAACACCGGAAAGCGCGCCGTCCTCGTCGTAAATGGCACGTCCGGCCCGGCCGGCATTGCCCCCGGTTGGAAAAGAGAAGCTTTCAGCCGGATCGAAACCTTCTTCAAATGTGATGTCACGGACATAGTTCGCTTGACCAGCGCCGTGTTTGCTGGAAAGCGCGTAATGCTGCGCGTTGTCGAAAAAAGCAAAATGGCTGTCTTCGAAGAAGAACTCGCCGGAGTAAAAGGCAAGTCCTTCAAGCCGGTCGCTTGGCGAAGCATCATCTGCAAAGGAATGGCCCGCTTCTATTTCGGCCTCGGAATTCGGATTACCGGTATTTCTGGACACACCGTAAGACAATGAATTTTGGATCGAGGTGTTGTCATTGAAATTCAGGCCATCGGGTGCTGCGCCGATCACTGAATTGTAGAAATCCGCACCACCGACAGCGGTCTTGAAATTGGCACTCCACTCCCTGTTGCGGAACGTATTGAAATCGTGAATTTCCAGATCGTTTTTCGCCCAGGACTTGCCGCCCTCATCCGGATTGAAGGTCTTGAAAAGTCCGGCTTCATTGGAGTGTGCGACATTGTCATCAAACAAACCGGCTTTTTGACGGGCGGGTGACACATCTCCCTCGAACAGCGGACTGCCTTTTGAAAGACCCGTGAAATCTCTGCCGATTGCGTACCAAAATCCTCCGTTCTCACTGCCACCCGCGATGTTTCCGACAAAATCGTTGTGAGGATTGGTGATCCAATAGGTTGCGGCCTCCAGAATGTCGGACCGCAAGATCGCCTCATCCTCGTCAGCGGCCCTGGTGCCGAACCCGATGTTGCCTTGAAACAGATTGCCGGTTTCCGAGCCGTCCTCAATGAAGAAACTGTGCCCAACCGTGTCGTAGACAACATTGTCCTTCAGAAGAGCCTGGTTGGTCCCGTGGACCGTAATGCCCTTGTTGTTGGTGTTGTGAAACGAGCTGTTTTGGATGTATTGACCGGCCCCGGCGTCTCCGAGCATGTGCCAGTGTGCGGGATAGCGGCCGACAATCCCTTCCTGGCCCATCTTGGTGAATTCCGCACCCGAGACATGCATTTCAGCGCCGTTCATGACCATCGTATGGCCACCAAAACGATCAGCCTCCGCATCGCTGTCACCGGTGATTTTGACGTTCCGCGACAGCAGGGCGACCTGTGCCCGCTCGTCAATTGTCCACGCTTGCCGTTCTGCACCTTCCAGACCATTTTCAACAGTCTGCGTTTCGCCGTAATGCATGTATTTGAGAGGCTTATCGAGCGTAAAGCTAAGTCCGCCGGCTGATACCGCTGAAATTGTAAATGTCTCAGCCTGGTCTGCTTCATAATCTGTTGAGGTGATGGCGATTTTGTCGCCGACTTCCCAGCCGGTTTTCTCGGTTACCGTGATCGAGCCAGACCCCTTTTCCGCCGTACCATTCAGCAAAGTCCAGCTGTCTTTGGCGGCATCCGCTGCGTGAAGCTCAATTCTGCTGTCCGCGCCCATAGCCATCAGGAAAGCATCGTTGTTCTTCACCAGCATGGGATTGCCGCCGCCGTCTCTTTCAGCGTCCGGTTCCAGGATCGACTGTTCATGAATTTGCTTCAGATCGGCCCGCACCCGGGCGATACTTCCTGATGGATCCTCGGCGGATTTGACAACACCAAAATAAAACGACTCTTGTCCGAACTCTTTGTTGTCGGCGTTTGCCTTTAGCGTGAGCCGGTAGATGCCTTCATCCAGCTCGTTATCATCTTCGAAGCGATCAAACGTGATGCTCTTGTTGAAGAGGTAATCTTTCGATTCCGTGACAATTCCATTCTTGTTCACGCGGTCCAACGTATAGATGAAGCGCTCGACCTCATCTTTTTTTTCTCCATCAACGTTGACCCGTAAGCGGAACCCTTTCCAGTCGAAAGACGATGTATCGATGATGGAATAATCCGTTACTGTGTCCAGGGTTTCACCAGTCCTGCTGTCGACCGCTTCCACTTTCATGGCGACGCCATCGCCGTCCGGATCACTTGTCGTCGCCGGAGAATTCTGACCATTCGAGACGACATCCTTGAGAACCGCCTGCATAGCTTTACCCCTTGAATTGGGCTCAAAACCCGGAATTGAATTTTGGAGAGTTCAGAACAGATCCTGGATGCTCGGCGGCAGCGCCGAATGCTCGAAGAGCAGACCCATGTCCAGGAGATCCTGCTTGGTGTTCGCACCATGAAAGTTTGTCAGCACCACTTCGGCAACCCCGTCAATCTTGATCGTAAGATCGATGCCGGAGCGCTCCGCCGTCAGCTTGCTGATGTCTTCGAAGTAGAGTTTTCCGCCGCCTCTGAAGCCTTGTAACTCGTCAAGCTTGCCGTCGGATACAAAGACAAAACGATCCGCTGATGGATCCCAGTCGATGATCGTATCCTTGCCGGCTCCATCGATATTTGTGTCGGCGCCGGAGCCCCCTTGAAGCGTGTCGTTGCCGCTTCCACCCACGAGTACGTCATCACCTCTGCCACCATTCAAGGTGTCGTCGTGACTTCCGCCATCTAGCAGGTCATTGCCATCCTGGCCTTGCAGTTGGTCTTTGTTGGAACCGCCGAAAAGGCGGTCATTCTGTTCGCCGCCGAAGAGTTCGTCGTTGCCCGTGCCGCCGTAGACCTGGTCGCTTCCCTTGCCCCCGTTCAGCCAGTCATCACCCCACGAACCGCGGATCGTATCGTTACCGTCACCGCCCGAAGCCCGGTCAACGCCTCCGCCTCCATAAATCTTGTCATTGCCGCTACCGCCGAGAAGCTCGTTCTTGCCTTTCCCGCCATAGAGGACATCGGCTCCGTCCCCGCCATTGAGCGTATCGTCATCCCATCCGCCGCGCAGGGTGTCGTTGCCGTCCTGGCCGTAAAGCTGGTCGGCTCCTCCGGCGCCATAAATCGTATCGGCGTCATTCCCGCCGTAGAACTGATCGTTACCCTTTCCGCCATAGAGTCTGTCGTCCCCGTCGTCGCCTTGCAGGGTGTCGTTGCCATCCCCGCCACGAAGGATGTCGTCACCCTTACCTCCCTGCAAACGGTCGGCATCGTTCCCGCCGTAGAGCCTGTCCTGCCCATCACCGCCGTTGAGGTAGTTCTCACCGGCATTTCCCCTCAGGAGATCGTCTCCGTCTTTTCCGTAGAGCTGATCATTACCTCCACCTCCGAGGAGCATGTCGTTGTAATCAGTGCCCTGGAACACATCATCCCGGTCACCGCCGAATTGGCGATCGCCTGTGATCTTCAGTCCGTTCAGATCCTGATCGCGCTCAGTGCCCGCGAAAGCTTCACCGTCATTGTTGTCGACGGAATGCACGACACCGGCCGTGCCGGGCTTCAGCAGATTTGCGACATGCACGTCGTTCTTTGGGTCATCGCCCGTCAGAGTCAGTGTGAATTCATGCCTGTGAGGCTTGTCTTCAGTGCCCACCTGAAACAGACCGCCATTGATGACGAGAATCCAATCGGCGGTCAGCGACAGGTCCTTGACGTCTTCGACAAGTAGTTCGCCGCCATCGACGATAATGCCTTTTACCTGCGCGTTCTCATTCAGAACCAGCCGGTCATCCTTGCCGATGACGACGATGTCGTCTGTGTCCGGTTTGCCGCCCTGCCAACTGGCGCTGGTGGACCAGCGGTCATCTGCGCTGGTGATGTCCGACGTGACAGAGGTTGATTTTGGTTTTTCTGGAATTGGGAGGATGTAAGGGTCGAAGTCTGTTGTTTCAGCGTCCTGCGGCGCGTTGTTACCGCTCGCCTTGTAAGCCCCGTAGTTCTTTATATGCACCTGGAATTCGTCGCTGTAATTGTCCTTCACGACCCGCGCATCCTGAACATTCGGCACAGATGCGCCAACATCAGCGACGGCTTTGACGTATAAAACACTGCCCTTTTTGAAATAGGCTGTTCCGTCGGCGGATTTCAGCGCGCCCAGACCACCAACCTGATCCGCTCCCCGGACCGTCAATCCGGCTGGCAGGTCGACAAACTTGTAATAGACCGCGCTGCCCTCTTTCATGTCGCGCAGTTCTACGTCGATCACATTCGGCAAACCGTCAGGATAGCGCACGGTATAGAAGTCGAAACCCGTGCCGGTGGTCTGTCCACGGTCTTCTATGGCGACAAGGTCGAGGTAGACATTGTTGCCACCGGTATCTTCGTTCAGAAGAAGCTTCGCACCGTTGTCTGAGCGTTCGATTTCCAGCTTGACGCGTTTTCCGGCACTCGTATCGAACCGCTGGATGCCAAAATCAACGTTGCCGCTGTTGACCCACAAGTTCTGCCGGCTGTCGAAACGGGCACTTCCCAGTGCGTTGAAACCGGTTGTGCCCTGTTCCGGAATGTCGATCCGGTCACCTGGAAAACGATCGATGATTTTCTGGGTGATCGACGCACCCCAGGTTCCGGCAAGGCTTCCGTCGAGATCAACCACTGCAAAAGTCGCGGCATTTGTGTCTTCCGGCGACCTGTTTCCGGGGCCAAGATACCGGTCCATTCGATTATGCCCTGGCATGTCGTCATCGAAGGTCAGGTCTTTGGTGGAATTGTTTGTCCGTCTGTGGAACCCGCTCCCGGCCAGCAGCGCGCTGTCCTTGTCCTCGGTGAAGCCAGCAAAGTGCACGCTTTCGAGGGCAACCGGCGAATCGTAAAACTGATGCCCGCGCACTCCTTCGCCTGAAGCAGCGCCAAACTGACTTGAGCCCGGATCGTCCGCGTCACCGTCATTCGTAACATTTTTGGAGCGGCCAACGAACAGACTGTCCTTTACCAGGTGCCGGCCCGCCAGGAAGGATCCGGATTTGTTGTCGGCAAACATGGAATTGTCGATGATCACGCCACTCGTAGATCGCGTCCAGATGCCCTGATCGCCCGACTTATAGGTCGTGAAATTCTCGATCAGAAAATCGCCCTTGTAGTGGGAATCGGAGAAAACACCGTTCGCCTCGTTGATCGATTGTGCGTGGGCGAGACCGTTCACGCGGTTGCTATGGGATGCGTTGTCATCAAAGACGCCGTGCATCCTGTGCTTGGGCGCATATCCCTTATAGTCGTCAACGGTTGCGGACGTGCCCATCACCTTGTCCTGATGGGTGAACCAGATCCCGGAATTGTCCGACCCGGCAGCGTGATTGCCCGCCATATGGTTCTGCGGGTTTGTCAGCCAGAATGTGGAAACACCTGTGAAGTCAGACTTGTGCGACGCTTCGGCAGCACTCGCGGTCTGCCGTGTCACAAAGCCCAGATTATCCTTCAGGACATTTCCGAATTCGGACCCATCTTCCAGAAAATAACCATGCCCGATGGTGTCAAAGACGACATTGTCTTCTATCCAGGCGTTCTGGATACCGTGCAGGGTTATGCCCTTGTTGAAGGAGTGGTGAATTGAGCTGTTCTCGACATATTCGCCTTCGACATTGCCGTTCATATGCCAGTGAAGCGGATAGCGCCCCATCTCGCCCTTCTGTCCCATTTGGAAGAATTCAGCGCCTGAGATATGCATCTCCGCACCGTTCATCACCATGGTGTGGCCACCATAACCGTCAGACGGACTGTCCTCGTCGCCCTGAATTTTGACATTCCGGCTCAGAAGGCCAACTTCCGCGCGCGTATCGACTGTCCACGCCCTATATTCGCTGCCCGACTTGCCGTTATCATAGGTCTGCTTTTCACCGAAGTGGGTGTATGTGAGTGGTGTCTCAAGCTCTAGCGTTGTCGTGCCGTTCGCATTGACGGTAACTTTCTTGATGACCGCCTCTTCGGCTTCATGCGCATCCTGGCTCGTTGATGCCAGCGCGATCCTGTCCCCCTCCTGCCATTTGGTCTTGCTGTCAAGCGTGAGAACCGAAGACCCGGCTTCCGCCGTTTTCGCAAGCTGAACCCAACTCTCCTTCTCGGCATCCCGAGCGTGGATTTCTATCCGGCTGCCCTGACCCATGGCCATGAGAAAGGCGTTGTTATCCTTGATTGTCGGCATCATTTTTCTGGAAATCCCCACGGAAGGCGGCACCAAAGAAACTCGGAAACACTCAGCCGATACGCCGCTCTTTGGTGCTTGCGTAAGTCCTTAACCGATCAGAACAAAAGCTCTGACCCAGCCTGCATCTCAGCGATAACGCTCTATAAATGAGGGGATTTTTCGAACTTTTCTTGTTCATATTGTGCAGCCTAAGAAAGCAACTTTAAATAGAAATTGTAGGTATTTCGTACCGAAAATTCTCGTGAATCGTTCCCAGAATATTTGGAAAATGAGTTGTCGTATTTTTTATAAATTAGTCGGCTAAGTTTCTGCGGGCGCACACACAAAACGATTGTTATCGAGATCATCTCCTGTTGGGAGTGGTGCCCATTTCTGACTAGTATCCTGAACCCGGAAAATGGTGTTGTGCGGCTACATGGCCTGAAAATCGGCAAAGGGGTAACCGGCTTTGTTCGTTTCGATTACGCGCACTCAAAACGGACAAGTTTGCCTGGGTATTGTTTCAAAGCCCTGGAGACATTTGCCCTTCTGATCCTTGGTTTGGGTAAATGGTGGCACGTATGTGCAATCGAAATGAGTTCAATCACCGCAAAGCTCGGGGATCTTGTTGAGTTTGGATTCCAGAAAGTCGGTGAATGCGCGCACGCGCGCCGAGGGCAATCTCGAGGGTGGGCGGACAGCAAAGACTTTCCAAAAGGGTGAGACGGAATAGCTGCCGAGCATCGGCCTCAACGCTCCGGAAGACAGCTGGTCAGCAATTTCCCAGGTGCATTTGCGTGCAATACCGAGGCCGGACAATGCGGCTTCGGTAATCGCTTCTGCGCTTGAGCTTGAGAAATTGCCAGTGGTTTTTATGTCGTGAACCGTTCCGTCAGGCGCTGCAAGCGACCAGGTTCGCATGTCTTCCCTTGCAAGACAGTTGTGGATTTTGAGTTCGTCCAACGTAGAAGGAGTGCCATACCTTTCAAGATAGCTCGGTGCTGCAACGAGACGCCTCGGGCTTACGGCCAGCTTGCGCGCCTTGAGTGTGGAGGGAGCTAACGCACCGATGCGGATCGCAATATCAAATCCCTGTTCGACGATGTCTATGACAGAGTCGCTCATGGCGAGCTGTAGCGAAACACCAGGATGCCTGTCGAGGAATTCGGTCACGTGTGGCGCAATGTGTAGGCGCCCAAAAGAAGCGGAACAAGCGATCCGGATTTCTCCCTTGATATCTCGCGGATCAGGCTGAATGTCCGCAAGAGCTTCTTCAACGTCTCCCAAAATGCGCTTTGCATGCGCCAGGAAAATTTCACCATCGGTCGACAGGGACACTGCGCGGGTGGTCCGGTGAAACAGCTGTGTTCCAACCGTTGCCTCAAGGGCTTGCAGACGCTGTGTCGCGGCCGTCGCAGACAGGCCGAATTCTGTCCCTGCCTTGCCGATTGCTCCCAGCGCTGCCACGCGAACGAACAATTCAAGCGATTTGAGATCGATGGACATTATTTGTTTTTTCCAAATAGTAATTTTTATTTTCGGCGGATTATTAATAGATTCTAGAGCTTATTTAAAGGAGGAGACATCAAGACGGCGCCTGCGCCGCACAAATTCGGGATTTTCACGATGCGCCTCTCCATCCTGTCTGTCGCCTTGGCCGTATTCTTTGCGCTTGGCGCGCCTCTGACCGTTGCACAAGACACTCAATCGTCTGGGATGGTCGAGGTGGTGCCACACGAAGCCGTCGCTTTCCAACCCTTGAATCCAGCTCGCGGCGATGCCGGCCCGCAAGCTGGTGTCTTGTGGGGCGACATACGAGAAGACGTTCCAACCGGAGCCATTATCCGGTTCCAGCCAGGCTTCAGTTCTCCGCCTCACATTCACAACATCACCTATAGAGCCGTCGTCATCAGCGGCGCAGTTCACAATGACGATCCCTCTGCAGAACTCATGTGGATGGGCCCGGGGTCGTTCTGGACCCAGCCCGCTGGAGCGACACACATAACCGCCGCGCGCGACGACGCGGGACTTTCCACCGCCTTTCTGGAGATTCAACAAGGGCCTTACCTCGTTCAACCAAAGGATCGAGCGTTTGCCAATGGCGAATTCCCGGTCAACGTTGAGGCAGATAATATTGTCTGGATTGATGCAGCGGATGTGTCTTGGGTCGACGCTCCAGGGGCGTCAGCGGGATCGGATGAACCCAAGATCGCGTTTTTATGGGGAGATCTTTCGGAAGGCGGTAAAAATGGAACTTTCCTAAAGCTGCCGGCTGGGTTCGAAGGAACAGTCACCGGTGAGGATGCTTGGCTTCGCGCCGTCGTTATTGAGGGATCCGCGACACATCAGGCAGCCGCTGCAACCGAGGCCACGCTACTCAATCCGGGCAGTTATTTTGGCTCTCAAGCAGCTGCGGTTCATGGCGTAACGTGCACCGGAAACGACGCTTGCATTTTCTACTTGAGCGTCACGGGCAAGTACTTTGTTTCGCGCTCCTGAAGGAAACTGAGATTATTCCGACACCGCTAAGACAAAGAAGCGTTTCTTTTGCCGACATGCCAGCGGAGGGAGAGGGGAAGAGACGGTTGACGTTTTGACCTCGAGTGCCGTGAAATGAATTGTTTGCAGCTCGACAATTCAGCAGCAAGTCAGCTCACGTGGCTATTTGGGGCAAATTGGTGCGTGGTATTGAGAACATGAAAAATTGTTTTAGCGCCAAATCTACAAGTGACGATCCCAAGGAGACAAACTGATGCCGCGCACGGCTGGTGGGGGAGTCTACAGTCCTACTGGCGAAGTAAACCCCATGTGACTCCGGCGTCATTCCCGCCGTTTGGCGTTTTCGCCGATAGGTCTGGCGTCTCTCATACCGAGCAGCATTCCAGCAATTTTGCGCGTTGGACGGATGTCTTTGGCAGCAGTAGGCAATTGGCTGCACTCGCAAAGAGACACCGCAATCGATCGCGTCTTTCGCTCAGTGCAGAAGCCGAATGACTTGCATTTTGAAACCGGAACGTAGCCTGAGCATATCTCTGGAGAGATCGTAGATTATGGACTCACTGACGCAATTTACGTTCGGCGCGGCAATTTCCGCTGCTTGCCTTGGATCGAAACTTGGACCCAGAAAAGCTGTTTTGATTGGGGGGCTACTGGGAACCTTGCCCGACCTAGATGTCTTGATCCCATTTGAGACGAAGATTGATCAATTCGTCTATCATCGCGGCTGGTCGCATTCGTTCTTCATTCACGCGGTTGCAGCTCCGGTGATTGGTGAATTGATCCTCCGTTTGTTCAAATCTCTCAAGGGCCAACGGACGCTTGTTTGGACGACCGTTTTTCTGTGTCTGACGACCCATGCGATTCTTGATTCAATGAATGCCTATGGTGCCCGGGTATTCTGGCCGTTCTATCCGGATCCGGTCGGGACGGGGTCCATCTTCATAATTGATCCTGTTTTCACCGTGCCATTGCTTGTTGCCGTCGCGTGGGCAATCGCTAGTGCAAAATGGTCAGCTGGCTTGAAAAAGATACTCGTGGCGTCACTCGTATTCAGCACCGGCTATCTGGTCTGGGGCTTGATCGCCCAACAACATATCCACGCGCGGGGAAAGTCCATTTTCGCCAAGCAAGGTATCGACGTAACCAACGTGAAGACGGTGGTCACACCGTTCAACACATTTCTCTGGCGTGTGATTGGGCAGGCGAACGGCGAATACCACAATCTATATGTGTCGCTCTTCGATGATGATGAAAACGCCGTTGTCTATAAGCATGAATTTGATTCTGCTCTTGTTTCGTGTGTTCTCGATGATCCTGAGTATCAGAAGATGGTCTGGTTCAGTGATGGCTTTGTCAGGACCGATCTGATGGACGGCAGAATTGTTGCGTCTGACTATCGCCTGGGCCTGACACCAAGCTACATCTTCCGGTTTGCAATCGCCGAATACGAGGATGGTCAAATCAAGAAGATATCGCCTGAACCCATCTTGCCAAGCATATCGAATGCAGGCACCGAATTTGACTGGTTGGGTAAGCGAATGTCAGGTCAGCGATCTATCAGAGCATCTGAGCAAGATTTTCTGGAAAGCTATGAAATAAAAGATATCGCCGAATGCTAGAAAATCTCTGAGCGACCAAAATTTTGTGCTGATATTGACATGAGCAGAAGCGAGATTAACGTCTGCTTGCCCAGTAATGTGCAACGTCCCATGGCTGGATAAATTGGCATCTTATGTCGGCGGGTCGTAAGGCGTGCGAGAATTCAGATACCCCATTACGGTTGCCCAGACGGTTTCTGCCGTCAAGAAGTGGCCTCTCCAATAGCGAGCCCAGGGCACGCACCATGGCGGCCCCCCGTCATTAAGACGAGATCCGGAATTCCAAGCAGAACGCGCGAACGTCATTTACGAGGTCTGCGAGCTGCCTCCACAGCCCGTCTCAGAGAGAAGTTTTTGCGCCTGGGTTCACCACTTCAAAGAATGGGCAGTTGTCAGCGACTATGATCTGGTTTGCCTCGTGCTCTTTGCGCTTCCAACGATCTTGAGCAAAGATTTTCCGCTCAAACGCTATTCTCGCTTTCTCTTGCTTGGCATGGTTGCCATGGCATTGGACATGTCTTAGGGCTAAGCGTTGAACGGTTTGAAAATTTGGTTTTCTGCGATCCGCATGAGCTGATTTCGAGCTCCATTCCTTCATGCTGGCTCGCTTAAAGGATGAGCTTTTGGACTGCGTTATTTGGACTTTGCACGAATTGGATTGTTTTAGCTAAAATTGGTAGCGGAGGAGGGACTTGAACCCCCGACACGCGGATTATGATTCCGCTGCTCTAACCGGCTGAGCTACTCCGCCATCCAAGCGCCGACAATGAAAGCGCCCGCGCGATGTGGGGGTGCTTATAGTGAGGCGGCGGACAGGCGTCAAGCGCAGATTTTGCCCGCCGCCTGCAATCTCTTTTTCCTGCCGTCAGGCCAAGGAAACCGGCGCATGCGCGTGTGGAAAATCAACCTGCCACGTTCCCGATCTTTCCGTTTTGTCGATCCAGCCGCCGCCCAGCACACGCGCGTTTTCGTCGTCACTGTCGAAGAACACGCAGGCCTGGCCCGGCGCGACGCCGGTTTCACCGCTTGCGAGATCCACGAAGCCTTTGCCGTTCAGCATGCGCAGTGTTGCCGGTGCCGGTGGGCGCGTCGAGCGCACCTTGGCAAATAGCTCGACCTCATCGCCCTCATCGAGGGGATGATCGCCGATCCAGTTCATCTCGCGAAGCAGGATTGTCCTTGTTGCAAGGGCCTCGCGGGGCCCGACAATCACGCGGCGCTCGTCAGCATCAAGGCGCACGACGTAGAGCGGCTCACCTGTCGCAACGCCGATGCCGCGTCGCTGTCCGATCGTGAAATGGATAATGCCCTCATGCTCGCCAAGGACGCGGCCATCCATGTGCACGATCTCGCCGGGCTCGGCGGCGTTCGGGCGCAGTTTGCGGATCACCGCCGCATAATCGCCGTTGGGCACAAAGCAGATGTCCTGGCTGTCCGGCTTGTTTGCAACGGACAGGCCGAATTCGGCTGCGAGTTCACGGACCTGCGCCTTGGGCATTCCGCCAAGGGGAAAGCGAATGAAATCGAGCTGCTCTTGCGTGGTGGCAAAGAGAAAGTAGCTTTGATCCCGATCAAGGTCCGCCGGGCGGAAGAGCGCCCGTTTGTTGCCGTTTGGCGCTGAGCGAACGTAGTGGCCGGTGGCGAGCGCGTCCGCACCAAGATCCCTGGCGGTCTTCAAAAGATCGGTAAACTTGACCGTCTGGTTGCACGAGACACAGGGGATCGGTGTTTCGCCGGCGATGTAGCTGTCGGCAAACCGGTCCATGACCTGTTCCTTGAACCGGCTCTCGTAGTCCAGAACGTAGTGAGGTATGCCGATTTTCTCCGCCGCGCGGCGGGCATCGTGGATGTCGACGCCGGCACAGCAGGATTTCGCCTTGGCAACGGCCGCACCGTGGTCGTAGAGCTGCAGCGTCACGCCGATGACATCATAACCTTCCGCCTTCATCAGGGCCGCGACGACAGAACTGTCGACGCCGCCAGACATGGCAACAACAACGCGCGTGTCCTCCGGGCGACCGGGCAGATCAAGACTGTTTCCCATTCTCAACACTTCCAGAAATCAGTGCAGGGCGGCGCCGGATCTCGTGTTCGATCAACCGGTTGCGCCGTTTTCAGTAAGGCGCGCCAATCCCCTGCCTTTTCAAAGTCGCGGCACTATACAGATATGTCCCCTGGATGCCAATTGCTATCCATGGGTGGCAGGCATGCTTTGCCTGACCGGCAATCCTTGCCGCCCCGTCGCGCTGGCTCAGGAGAAGTCGATTTCAAAAAAATAAATAAAAACAATAATTTATGGTTATTTTCGAAACTGGCCTGATGCTTGCTTTCCTGGTTGCGACGGAATGTGCCTGATCTCCAGGCTATGATCTCGGGGGCGATTTTGCTGCCATTTGGATTTTTGACGGATGTATCGGCCAGTGCTTTGGCTGCGGGGGCTGGCGGTCTTAAGGGCTTTGCGGCACCTGCAAATGGTGGGGAAACGCAGACCGGTTTTGAGGCTGAACTGACGGAGCTCATGGAAGCGTTCCCAAGCACAGAGCTTGCGAGCGTTCAAGGTGCGGAAGATGCTTCGGGCATCTTCGCGATCCCGTCGGACATAATCGCGCCTCTAGCGGGGCCGGTGCCGGTTCTTTCCGGCAATAGCCAAGAACAAGCAAGTGAGCCTGCGGAAGCCGTGGAGCCGCTGCTCGGCGCCCTTGGTGGTGGACAGGATGCGCCTGCGGGCGCGCCGGTGCCGCAGGCGCCGGCGTCCGGTCAGGCAAACGCGCCGGGTGTTCTGCCGAATGCCGGGGCCGCGCCACTGACGAGTACCCCGGCTGCGAGCGCCCCGGTTCCGCGTGCGCCTGAAATGCCCTTGCCGTTTGTTCCTAGCAAAGCCATCTCGGGTGTCGAAGCCGTGCCGGATATTCAGGCCAAAGGGCCGGTGGTGGTGACTTCATCTCAGCCGGTGCCTGCGAAGTCCGGTGGTGAGGAGGTTGCCGTAGCACAGCTCCGGCCAGAACCCGGTGTTGTTCAGGCGGCGGCAGCCGATGCGCACGCATTATCTTCTTCCGGTGCGGCGGCGACACCTGATGTTCCCCAGTTGGTCGAAACGAAAGGGGCAGAAGAACTCGTAACAGCGAAAGCGCCCCTCAGTAATCAGCCCGCCCCGGAAAGCGGCATACGCACGGGACGCAGATGGCAGAATGAATTGCCCGAGGATTTACGGGCCCCGATCAAAAACTTGAGCCGTCAGGTTCCCCCTGCGCAGGATCAGGAAACAACGTCTCTTAAGGCGACACCTGAAGGTGCTGGAGTTACAGCTGCCGGCCCGCTTGATGATGATGCGCCGCTCGCTTTGCGGACAGAGCCACAGCCAAGCGGCACCGGCGTTGATGCCAAGAAACCAATTGCGGCACCCGTTCCTCCCCAAGGTAATGGCAGTGCTGAGCCCGTTGTGCGCAATGCTGTCGCCGGTGTTGAACCCGAAGCCACCGAAGCGGCCGTAAAGACTGTTTCCGCTGCTGTTCTTGCGCGAGCCGCTGCCCAGTCATCTGCCGGCGCGCCATCCGATGGAAGCGTCACGTCGCTGACGCCGGAAACCGTTGTTTCCGCTGAAGGGGATACGTTTGATCCGGAGCCTTTAGTGCAGACCACGAAAGATCAGGCGATCAAGGCTTCCGCGTCCAGCCTAACGGGTGAAAAGGTGTCTGATGGCGCGCAAGCAGCCAAAGCGCCCGACCCAGCGGCCCGCGGCACTGCAGCCGTGCCGGAAATCAGGCCTGCGGCTAGTGTCGAACCCGCCCCCGCCGCGAACGCATTCCTTGCCGCTCAAATCAGTGCCGAAGAGCTTGCCCTGATCCAACAACCCTGGGATGGAAGCGCATCCGGTGAGTTTGCGGCGACCATTCGTGGAGGCGACATCTCGGGGGCGATCAGAACCGAGAGCCTGCAGGTGCCAGGACAGGCCCAGTCCGGACAGGTTTCCATGCAGGTCGCGGCAGAAATTGCTCGAAACCTCAAGAACGGCCAGACCCGTTTCCAGATGCGTTTCGATCCGCCTGAACTCGGGCGTGTCGACGTGAACATGCGTGTTGGTGCCGATGGCGGCGTTCATGCCCACCTGATCGTGGAAAGACCCGAAACACTGGACATGTTCCTGCGAGACCAGCGCGGTCTCGAGCGCGCACTCGAGGCGGCCGGTCTAAGCGCGGATTCGGAGAACCTGCAATTCTCGCTGAAACAGGAGGGCGGTCGTGAGTTCGCCTCCGGTGACGGCCAGTCCGACCAGTCCACCGACGCAGCACAGCCGCAGGACAGTGGCGAGCCGGATGAGAGTGGCACAGATACGGAAAACATCGTTCAGATGACGCTGGCCGGCCGGCCGGGCGGTCTGGATCTGAAGATTTGACAAGCGGGATGGGGACCCATCCGGGGAGTATGACGTGAACACTGTTTCTTCGAGCACGAGCGCGACGGCACAGAGTAGCAGTTCGGCCAGCCAGTCCGGGCTTATTGCCAACTACGAGCTGTTCCTGAGTATATTGACCACGCAGATCCAGAACCAGGATCCGCTCGATCCGATGGATTCTGCCGAGTATACCAATCAGTTGGTTCAATACTCGAACGTCGAGCAATCAATTCAGCAAAACAAGAACCTGGAAGAAATTATTGCTTCGCTCAGCAGCAACATGAGCATGAGCTATGTTGGCTACATCGGCAATGAAGTGACCGCGGACGCATCGACGACAACGCTTTCCGGGAGCCAGGCAAGCTGGAATTACGAGCTGAGCGACAGTGCAACCGGCACCTATGAAATCAGGAACTCCAGCGGCTCGCTTGTTTATACAGGAGAGGCTGACCTGAAAGCGGGCAGCGGAACAATTACCTGGAACGGGCAACTGTCCGCCGGAGGCGAAGCGCCGGACGGTCTTTATACTATTTCTTTCGACGTGAAAGACGCCTCAAGCAACCGCGAAACTGTCCGAACAGAGACGAAAGGCATCGTGGACAGTGTCGATCTGTCGGGCAGCGAGGTCATCTTGAATGTTGGTGGCCAGAAAATTCCGGTATCCAGCGTCACCTCCGTTTCCGCACCTGCCTAAGTCCCGTTGAAAATCGTTGGCGGAACCACGCCTGCGTCAGGCTTTACTGCCAGCGACCGGCCTTTTCCGCGCGGCTTAAGGCTGGTTTTTTAGTGTCACATGCAAATTTTCTTCTGAATCGGCAAACGGTCACGTGCAGCTTTGTCTGCTGCAGCGTCGAATTGCGTTGCAAAATGCGCGACAGGGAAACTATGGTTAACAAGATTATGTATTAATGTTAATACTCTTACGCTTTTTCTTTGTTACTTCCTAAATATCATTCATTAAATTCGGATTTTATAGTTAACAAAAACACAATTTTGCTTTAGTCGTTTGTTAAGCGTCGTCTTGTAGTCTCAGCTCACCTTGGTCATGGTTAGTGTGAGAGTACAATGACCGAACAGATTCGTTCGCGTGTAAAATATGTCATCGGCCCGGATGGTAGTCCGCTTACTATTGCAGACCTGCCACCGACATCCACGAAGCGGTGGGTGATCCGTCGCAAGGCAGAAGTTGTCGCCGCAGTTCGCGGTGGCCTGCTGTCGCTGGAAGAGGCCTGCCAGAGATATACCCTGACAGTAGAGGAGTTCCTCTCCTGGCAGAGTTCTATCGAAAAGCATGGACTTGCCGGCCTCAGGGCGACGCGCATTCAGCAATACAGAGGCTGAGCGTTCAAATTATTAACTTCATGTGCGCAACGCGCTCTACAAGGTCGGCTATGCCGGCCTTTTTATTTTGCGATTTGTCGTTCCAGGTTATCCAAAAATTAATGAACTAGGCAGTTTTTCCCCACTTCAGTTGCGTTTTGCAATCTCAAAAAGCCCGGAAATTCGCCATTCCGTGTAATTCGAAACCGGTGCGTTAACCAGTTGTTAACCGTCCGGGCGGCAAATTTTGCCCATCGAGGGTGTGGCGTGTCAGGCCGACTCCAACAATAACGGCTTAGACATGTTTCAGATGCGGGCGGGCATTCGTGAACGGCATAATTGAATTCATAAAGACTCTTGGTGCGGCACGTATCGCCGCCATGGGCGCGGTCGCGGCGATCCTCGTCGGCGTTTTCGCGTTCATTATTCTGCGCGTCACCGCCCCGCAGCTGACGACGCTCTACAACGAACTCACGCTTGAAGACTCTGCAGCAATCGTCACCCAGCTTGAGAGCCAGGGTGTTCAGTTCCAGCTCTCGCGCCAGGGGGCGACCATTCTCGTGTCCAAAGATCAGGTCGCCCGTCTTCGGATGCAACTCGCCGCTGAAGGACTGCCGACCGGTGGCTCGATAGGCTACGAGATCTTCGACCGCAGCGATACGCTTGGCGCAACCAGTTTTGTTCAGAACATCAACCATCTGCGGGCCATGGAAGGCGAGCTTTCGCGCACAATAGGGTCACTTGATCGCATTCGGGCCGCGCGCGTGCACCTCGTGATCCCTGAACGGCAATTGTTTCAGCGCGACCGGCGCCCGCCCTCCGCGTCGATTGTCCTGAATGTCAGGGGCGCACTTGGTCCCGGTGAAATTCGTGCGGTCCAACACCTTGTGGCAACGGCCGTGGAAGGGCTGGATCCAGATCGCGTCTCAATCGTCGACGAAAGCGGCCGGCTGCTCGCCTCGGGTGCGGGCGCCAGTGATGAGGACATGGTTTCAACGTCGCTCCAGGAGCGGACGGTTGCCATTGAAAGCCGACTGCGCAATCAGATCGAGGAAATTCTCAACTCAGTCGTCGGGCCGGGCCGGGCTCGGGTGCGCGTCAATGCGGAAGTCGATTTCAATCGTTTGACGGAAACGACCGAAACATTCGATCCGGAAGGGCAGGTCGTCCGTTCAACTCAGACAAAGGAAGAGGCGACCTCGTCAGTGAGCCGAAACGGTCAGGTCACAGCCGCAAACGAGCTTCCGAACGCCCAGGCGCAGCAGGATCAGGACGGACGCGACACGGCCTCGCTGACAGAAGAAGTCGTCAATTATGAAATTTCCCGGTCGACGCGTACCGAGGTCGTGGAGGCCGGGCAGGTCCGTCGCCTTTCCGTTGCCGTTCTCGTGGACGGAACCTATGAACCCGACGGAAACGGAAACACCGTCTACGCACCGCGTGCCCAGGAAACGCTCGACCGTATCGCGGTGCTGGTGCGCTCGGCAGTCGGTTTCGACGAGAACCGCGGTGATCTCGTCGAGGTCGTCAATCTGCAGTTCGCGCTTCCGCCCCAGGACGATCTTCTGGCCGAAGGCGATGGTTTGTTCGAGTTCACACGGGACGACATCATCCGCTTCGCAGAACTCGGGGTTCTGTTCCTGATCGCGATCCTGCTTCTGCTCTTCGTGGTACGGCCGCTGCTTCGCCGGATCGTCACGCCGGAGGAAAAACAGCCGCAGGAGCTCATGATCGGCCCGGACGGCACGCTGGTCGTCGAGACGGATGTTCCGCAGGACGAGGATATGGAAGACGAGTTCGTGATCGAATGGCTCGAGCAGGCAAAGCAGGAAGGGGCTATGCAGGCGAGCTCGATCGCGAAAGTGGGCGACATGATCAAGGATCATCCGACCGAAGCCGTCACCATCGTGCGCGGCTGGCTGGATGAGCAGGCGGCCTGATGGTGAGCGATCAACTTCAACAACACCTAACGATCAGCGCGGATGAGGAAGACCGTGAACTGAAAGGTGCCGAGCGGGCGGCGGTTCTGCTGCTTGCTCTGGGGGAATCGCATGGTTCACCAATCTGGGAAAAGCTCGACGAAATCGAGGTTCGTCAGGTCTCGGCCGCGATGGCAAATCTTGGACCGGTGACACCGAACATGCTTGAGAACCTCTTCAAGGATTTTGTTCGCCGGGTCAGCTCAAGAGGCTCGTTGACGGGCAATGTGGATGCAACCGAGCGCCTGCTGGCGAACTTTCTTCCTGGAGACAAGGTGTCGGTCATCATGGAGGAAATCCGGGGACCGGCCGGACGGAACATGTGGGAGAAACTCTCCAATGTTCAGGAGAATGTTCTCGCGAACTATCTGAAGAACGAATACCCGCAGACCGTCGCCGTGGTCCTGTCGAAAATCAATTCCGACCACGCGGCGCGCGTGCTGGGTATCCTGCCGGAGGAACTTGCGCTTGAGGTGGTCAGCCGCATGCTGCGCATGGATGCCGTCCAGAAGGAAGTTCTTGAAAAGGTGGAGCAAACACTCCGGGTTGAATTCATGTCCAACCTGACGAACACGTCGCGCCGGGACAGTCACGAGATGATGGCGGACATCTTCAACAATTTTGACCGGCAGACCGAGGCGAGGTTCCTGGCGGCGCTCGAAGAGGATAACCGCGAGGCGGCCGACCGGATCAAGACATTGATGTTCACCTTCGACGATCTCCTCAAGCTGGATGCGGCCAGCTGTCAGACGCTGCTGCGTCACGTGGAAAAGGACAAGCTGGCCATCGCGCTCAAGGGATCGACGGACACGGCGCGCAGCTTCTTCTTCGGCAATATGTCGTCGCGTGCGGCAAAACTACTGGAAGACGACATGGATGCCCTCGGACCGGTCCGCTTGCGTGACGTTGACGAGGTGCAGACAGGAATGGTGAACAAAGCCAAAGACTTGGCGGCGAAAGGCGAAATCATGATCTCCAAGTCCAAGGGTGACGAGGAAATCATCTACTGATGGTTCAACCGGCAGATACCGACCGCAGAATGGGCAGCATGAACAACCCGTCGAAATTTCTGTTCAATACGGACTTCTCCGCGCCGGAGGAGCCGGAAGAGGTTTTGCCTCCTGAACCGGAAACTCCGATGATCCCGGTTGCCGACCATGAAAAATTGCTGGCGGACGCCAAGGCCAAGGCCTTTGAAGAAGGGCGCAAACAGGCGCAGCAGGATCATCAGACAAAGCAAGAGACACTCTTGACCACGGAAGTCGACCGGCTGGTGGATGTGGTCGGGCAGGTGGTCGAAACGCTGGATGAACAGTTGGCAAAGCAGGAAAACGACGCGGTCAGCCTCGCCTTTCTGGTCGCCAGACGCTTGTGTGCTCACTTGATTGCGCGTCAGCCGCTGGCGGAGACAGTTGCCTTGGTTTCCGAATGCCTTGGGCCACTTAGAAAAGCACCGCACCTGGTGATCAGGATTGCTGAAAAGGACGTCGAGGCGTTGAAGGCAAGAGTAGATCCTATTGTCCTTGAAAAAGGTTTTGATGGCCGGCTCGTCATTCTGGGCGAGCCTGACATCGGGCGGGGAGACTGCCATATCGAGTGGGCAGACGGCGGCATCAAGCGCGACCGCAAGGCCCTTGAAAACGAAATAGACACGAGCATTCGCACGTATCTGCGCGCACGCCGCGAAGAAACGCGCAGCAACGTGTCCGACGCGTCGGCGGAGAAGGAAACTGACGTATGAGTGACGAACAAGACACAAACATTCCTCTCGATGAGCTGGAGGCGCCGCAGCGCAGCCTGGAGGAAGAAGATACACATTCGCCCGATTCCGCGGCGGATCTCGAGGCGGTATTCGATGTACCGGTCAGGATCTCCGCTGTGCTCGGACACTCCAGGATGCACGTTTCGGAACTGTTGAAACTCGCTTCCGGCACGGTTCTGGAACTCGACCGCAAGGTCGGTGAAGCGATTGATATCTACGTGAATGACCGGCTCGTGGCGCGCGGCGAAGTCGTCCTGGTGGAGGACAAGCTGGGTGTGACCATGACTGAAATTATCAAGACGGACCGGTAAGGAAGGGATCAGATGCGCCTTTTAATTGTCGGAACACTTGGCGGTCAGCTCACGACAGCATCGAAGATCGCCATGCAAGGCGGCGCTCAGGTCACTCATGCGGACGATGTCGAAGGGGCGCTGAAAGTCCTGCGGTCCGGTCGCGGTGCCGATCTTCTGATGGTGGAAGTTCACCTGGACATTGCCGGTCTTATCGGCAAGCTCCAGAACGAGCGGGTTCATGTTCCGGTTGTCGCCTGCGGTGTGGAAACCGACGCCCAGGCGGCAGTTTCCGCGATCAGGGCAGGCGCCAAGGAATACATCCCGCTGCCACCCGATCCTGAAATGATCGCGGCGGTGCTTCAGGCCGTTGCCCAGGAACGGGGCGACCTGATCTACCGCGACGAGGCGATGGCCACGGTCGTCAAGCTTGCCGAACAAGTCGCGCCGTCCGAGGCATCGGTCCTGATTACGGGTGAATCCGGAACCGGTAAGGAAGTGATCGCACGGCACGTGCACAAGTGTTCCAACCGCGCATCGAAGCCGTTTATCTCGATCAACTGTGCAGCGATCCCGGAGCATCTCCTTGAATCGGAACTTTTCGGACACGAGAAAGGCGCGTTTACCGGCGCCGTCGCGCGCAGGATCGGCAAGTTCGAGGAGGCAGACGGGGGTACGTTGCTGCTCGACGAGATCTCCGAAATGGATGTCAGGCTGCAGGCCAAGCTATTGCGTGCGATCCAGGAGCGCGTGATCGACAGGGTCGGTGGCACACGCCCTGTCGCCGTGAATATCAGGATCCTGGCGACATCAAATCGCGATCTTGCAGAAAGTGTCCGGCAGGGACAGTTCCGGGAGGACCTTCTGTTCCGCCTGAATGTCGTCAATCTCAAGCTGCCGGCGCTGCGTGAACGTCCTGCAGACATCATGGAACTCGCCCAGTTCTTCATCAAGCACTACTCCGAGGCCAATGGCGTCCCGGAGCGCCCGCTGGCACCGGATGCCCGTCAGGCGCTGATGTCCAATCCCTGGCAGGGCAATGTCCGTGAACTTGAAAACACCATGCACCGGGCGATCCTGCTCGCCTCCGGCCCGGAGATTGGTGTTGAGGCGATCCGGATGCCTGACGGGTCGCCGCTTGCCATTTCCGGCGGACCCGCCGAGCGCGCCGCCCAAACGGCAGAAGCGGTGACGCGCTCATTCGTCGGGCGCACGGTTGCCGATGTTGAGCGGGATCTCATTCTGGACACCCTGGACCATTGCCTTGGGAACAGAACGCATGCGGCAAAAATTCTGGGAATTTCCATCCGCACGCTACGCAACAAGCTGAATCAGTATACCGATGAAGGGATTAGCGTTCCCGGACCGGGAGAAGCCCGCGCTTGAACAAGCGCAAAATCAGTCAGAGCCGGGTGCGAGTTTAAGGCTGTAAAGCGCCCTTTAGGAACCGGAACGAAGAATGTCGGATACGGCAGCAGGCGGAGAGAACGGATCACCGGATCCGGCACCGAAACAACCGGCGCCGGCTGCAGCTGGTGAACAGCCGGGTGTAAGCCTTTCAGGCCTGCCGGGCCTTCAGGAGGTCATCGATACGCTGCGCAAGGGTGATATCGGTCTGGCCACCGGCATACTCGTAATCCTGACGCTGCTCATTCTCCCGATGCCGCCGATGATGCTGGACATGTTTCTGGCTGTGTCGATCATCTTTTCCGTCATGATCCTCATGACGGGCCTGTTCATTCAAAAACCTCTTGAATTCTCGTCCTTTCCGACAGTGCTTCTGATCGCAACGATGTTGCGGCTAGGGCTCAACATCGCATCGACGCGCCTGATCCTGTCCAACGGTCATGAAGGCACTGCAGCGGCTGGAAATGTCATCCAGTCGTTCGGCAATCTTGTCATGGGCGGCAATTTCGTCATCGGGATCATCGTTTTTGCAATCCTGGTGATCGTGAATTTCATCGTGATCACCAAGGGTTCCGGACGTATCGCCGAGGTTGCCGCGCGCTTTACCCTCGATGCGATGCCGGGCAAGCAGATGGCGATTGACGCCGATCTATCAGCCGGGCTTATCGATGAGGCGGAAGCCAAGTCGCGGCGCAAGGCACTCGAGGATGAAAGTTCGTTTTTCGGGGCCATGGACGGTGCTTCGAAGTTCGTGCGCGGCGATGCGATTGCCGGGCTTCTCATCACTTTCATCAATATTCTCGGCGGGATCTTCATTGGCGTCGCCCAGATGGATCTCAGTTTTTCGGAAGCTGCGAACAACTACACGCTCCTGACCATCGGTGACGGGCTGGTGTCCCAGATTCCGGCACTCATTGTCTCGACTGCGGCCGGTCTTCTGGTGTCCAAGGCCGGCGTTCACGGTGCAGCCGACAAGGCACTTGCAAGCCAGTTCACCGGCTATCCGAAAGCACTCGGCATGTCGGCTGCCGTAATGGTTATCCTGGCGCTGTTGCCCGGCATGCCGATGGTGCCGTTTCTCGGACTGGCCGGGATTGCGGGCTATCTCGCCTACAGGGTCAGTGCCGGCAAGAAGCAGGAGGCCGCCAAGGCGGAGCAGAAAAAGGCGGTTGAGGCGGCACCGAAACCGCCACCCGAACCGCCGATCACAGATGCGCTCAAGATGGACGAGTTGCGCATTGAACTCGGGTATGCGCTGCTGCCGTTGATCAACGGCAAGGCCCAGGGCGATGGTGACATTCTGACTGAGCAGATCAAGGCGCTCCGCCGGCAGGTGGCGGGCGACATGGGCGTCATCATGCCGCCAGTGCGCATCCTCGATAATATTCAGCTTGGCGCCAACGACTACGTCATCAAGGTCAAGGAAGTCGAAGCGGGCAGGGGTATTCTCTTTCCGAACCATTTCATGGTGATGGATCCGGCTGGTGGCCAGGTGAAGCTTCCCGGCACCCACACGACGGAACCGACCTTCGGGCTACCGGCCACCTGGGTCGAGGCACAGTACCGCGAGGATGCGTCGCTGCGCGGGTATACGGTGGTCGATCCGGCCACGGTTCTTTCCACGCACCTGACGGAAACGATCAAGACCAACATCTCCGAACTTCTGACCTACGGCGATGTGCAGAAACTGCTCAAGGAACTGCAGGGCGAGCAGGCCAAGCTGGTGGAGGATCTTGTTCCCTCGCAGATCACCGTTTCGGGCCTTCAGCGGGTCCTGCAGGCGCTGCTCGACGAGCGCATATCCATCCGAGATCTCGGCACCATACTGGAAGGCGTTTCGGAGGCGACCGGCATGACCCGGAACACGGACACGATTGCCGAGCATGTGCGCTCACGGCTTGGGCGCCAGATCTGCGCGGCCAACCTTGCGCCCGGTGGGTATCTGCCGCTGATCGCACTGTCGCCGCAATGGGAACAGGCATTCCTTGAATCGATTGTCGGTGAAGGGGATGACCGCCAGCTTGCCATGCAGCCGAGCAAGCTACAGGACTTCGTGGCCAAGGTGCGCGATTCCTTCGAGGCCGCCGCCCAGCAGGGCGAGGTGCCGGTGCTCCTGACCTCTCCGCAGACCCGCCCGTTCGTACGCTCCATAGTCGAGCGTTTCCGTGCGCACACGACCATCATGAGCCAAGCGGAAGTTCATCCGCGTATCAAGCTGAAGACGGTCGGGTCGGTTTGAGAGGGAACGAAGTAAGCTCAGTCTCGAACGTCATAAAAGAATTTCATATATGCGAAGCTCCACGCGGAAAAAACAAACAATAGACTGAAATAGGTAAAATACGGATCTGGTACAAGGATCCAAATAGGCAGGCAGCCAATAACCGAAGCAACAATAAGAAATCCGCCATAGCAGGCTTTCACCAGCTCCGCCTTTTCTTTGTCATCCATGGCGCAGTTCCTTTTTTCAGCAGGCTTTGTTTAAATACTTGTTTCCCCTGCCCACTCTTCAGCCTGCATCAACTCCACCACATTCTGGTGAATGAGTACCCAGTGTGGCATCCCTGTTGGTCCTTCCGTGATCGGCGGTGGATGTGTGATCACGTCCCACTGACTTCTTGGCGACGTACAACGATATCAGCATGAAAACGAAAAGCGGAAAGATGACGGCCCCGGCAAGGTGTTTGTACGGCGCTGGCGACACGTTCGCTAGGACAAGCGCCAAAACCAGCGCGGCGAGCGCGGTCAAAAAAATCTTGAGTGCGTTCATCCGTGGATTTTAGGTGAGATATTTGCTTGTGACAATCTGCATTAGAACTTGCGGCGAAGAGCACGTTAAGCGTTTACCAGTAGGCTCACGTGACGTCTTTTGCGGAAAGTTGCTCGTTCTGGCACGAGGTGATTGGTGTCGCAGCCGCTAAATCAGTCCTTTTGTCTGCTCCATCGTTGAGCTTTTCGGTGCCACGACCATCGTGAGCCAGTCGGAAGTTCATCCGCGTATTAAGCTGAAGACCGTCGGGTCGGTTTGAAGCGCTGTTGTGGATCAAGATTGTTCTTTGGAAACCTAAGCGCACTTAAGGTCGCCAGTTGAGCGCAAACAGCAGTTATTGCGCACTTTTTCGAAAGTTCTTCTCAAGCGTCTTTCGAGGGTTTGTAATTTCCTGGAACATCTCTTCGAGTTTCGCCTTTCCGTGTTCATCGGCACTCAGATAAGCGTAGGTAACGAATGCAGAAGCTAAGATTAGCCATATGCCCACCAAAGCTAACCAATACTTCATGAAGGTCAAAGACCAGCGAAAGTAGTTGACCAGGTATGGTTTAATGCCGCCGTGTTTTCTCGTGCCAAAATAGAATTCTGCAGTTACAACAACAACAAACAGGGACACGATCACATAGAAAAACCAATATTCCATTGCGAATGCGTTCAAATTTCTGACTTAATAATGTCCGTTCTTGTGCGTTATTTTCTGCGCCATGTCTTTCTGTCGGAGGTTGGTGTCCATCTGGCCTTAAGTGCATTGCGGCCGGTCCACTTGCAGGTAGACCACGAAGACGCTCTGACGCAGGCAATGCCCGAGAACTGCCCGTTTTTCTCGACGAGAATTGTATTGCCTGGAATTTTTCGACACGCAAAAGTCTGTTTTGCTGGTCTTGTTGGCCGGAATTCCCGCATGGCCTTTTTCATGTCACGCTCGAATTCTTTGCTCTGCATTCTCTGTTTTGACGACAAGTGTTTGTACTTTTGCTTAAGTTCCTTTCGAAGGTGAGCAATCATTTGATCCGAAGGATCTTGTTTGCTTTTAATATAATTCGTCAGTTTCTTGTATTCTGATGCTGTATCGCACGCGTAATAAGCGCTTTGCGCCGCACTTGTTTGTTCAGTTATCAAGAACACAAGCAAAAAAATACATGTTTTTAGAACACTTCTCATAGGCTAATTTTCCTAACGTAAGTCTTACTGTCCAAATGCTCCGAATTAAACGTTTTAGAGATTTTACTATCTAATTTAACTTTTAGTTGCAATGGTAAGTGTCCTGATGGGCACCATATGAGACCTCAGCGAGCGTATTTCTGTGTGCGGTTGCCACGAATGGCCCTTTGCAGCGGATTACATGAAACACATGGACCTTGGTAGGCTGAGCCCCTTTTTGGTCATCGCGATGAAGATGCCGGTGAGATGCGTTGCCGTTGCATTTCGGGATCTGGCGTAAGACGAGTGGGTCAGCTTCAGGTGAAGCGTAGTGAGGGCCTAATTTATTTTGATCTCAGCCGGGACCTCTTCAGGCAGACCAGAAGGAATCGCTTTCGGCAGGCAGTGCTTCGACCATCCAGATCTGTTGCATCTTTTGGTGTTGTACAGTGACGAGATAGGCGGCGAAATTGTGTAGTTTTCGGCCTTTGCGCGAGGCCCTGACCTCGATCATGAGCATGACCTGTTCCGCGCTTATCTCCGCAATCTGGGTTATCGTGAGCTTGGGCTGCACTTTTGGAATGTCCAGCTGCTTGATGAGGCCCATGTAGGCATCGCGGCCGTTGACCTGCTGCGTACTGCCGTCGCTCTGCGTGACATCTGCCACCAGATCCTCCGCAAGGCATTCCGCCATGGCCGGAAGATCACCGTCATTGAATGCTTCGATGAACGACCTGACGATCTCAATATTTGACTGACTGGCTTTTGTCATCAGAACCTCTCACGGCATGCCGATTACCATACCCGATTTCAGTCTGCTCCCGTGCCGGTTTGGCCTCCCTGCGTACACGGTAGTCTACATGCAAAATCCGTTGAAATAGTAATCAGTCAAAAGGCATCGAGTGATTATTTAGAGTTGATACCTTGAAAATTACGCTAACTTATGATTAACGTAGAGTTGAATTTTGTTATGATTCAATTTCGTTGTATTTTCTTCGCATTTTAGACCGTATCTAGCAAAATTCGATTTTTTATGACTTGTAATCAAGAGGTTACGATATGTTGAGAACTTTCCTTACCGGCTTTTCCTTTGGGGCAATTTTGTTGGTGTCTGTCTCATCGCAAGCCGCATCCGTCATGCCAACCTTTACCGATCAGGGTATTGATACTTCCGGAACAGCGACGTCGACGCGCATGTACCGGGCGGATCTGACGGGTCTGGGTTTGACCGAAATCAGCGCGATAAAGCTTACGGATTCCAACTCGGGTGTCGGAGGCTCCACCGGGATTTATTCCGGATTCGACCTTGATGCCATTTTCCTTGATGTCGACGGCTTGCTGACGACGGATGGCGATCGCTTTTTCGCCGACAGTTTTCAGTTCAGCGCGGGAACGACGCGCCCCGGAGGATTCCAGGGGCCGTCGCCTTCAGGCGGGCCCACAAATGGTTCCATTGATGCGACGACAGTTGATGAAGCCGCAGCAACTTTGAACGACATTGACGGGATCTTCTTCGGGCCAGGCAGTCTTACGCTTGGTGACGGAGGCATCCTGACCGCCATCTTCAGCCCCAAAATTACAGTTGGTTCGTCACTTTATCTGTTCGCCGGCGAGGTGAGTGGCGACCCGGGAGAGACACTGACCGGTTTGGTGGAAATATCCGATACACCGCCAACGGTGGTGCCTTTGCCTGCGGCGTTGCCGCTTCTGGCCGGCGGGCTCGGGCTTCTCGGGCTGGCTGGATTCCGGCGCCGGGCAACGAGCTGACTCCGGTTAAAGCACAGACCAAGGAAAGCGGCTTACGAGCCGCTTTTTTCATTTTCGGTTCCTTATGGGCTACGGGTTCTTCATAGCCTTTCGGAGGGGCAAGGGTTTCCAAAGTTTGGACCGATAGAGTTTACATTTTCAGGCACCCCAACAGATCCTGCTCGAAATAGGGAGATTGATTGCGCCAGAACATGTAGTCGACTTTCAGGAAATGTTTCGCGAATGCATGAAGGACGGGCACAATATTCTTGCGATTGGTCATGACTTCCAGATCATTTGTTTTTCCGATGTAATTCCCGTCCTGAACTGCGATCCCAAGAGGGACCGTGAAGGTGTTTTCATGCATCATCGCAAGAGCATGGTTAAGTTGTCCCTTGCGCTTGTACATGAGGTCCGGCGCGCCGAGACCTACACCAATCTCTTCGCCGTAGCTGTAAAGACCGCGCAAGTGACCCTCGTCTTCCCACGGAAGCCACTCTCCCGGCACGAAATTCGCGTAGAGCATTGCCTTTGAGGACGGGAACGCTGTTTTCAGGGCCCGCATGTTCGCTTTCAGGCCGTCGACATAGAGGTCCGGTGAAAAGGACGCGTCCGAGCGTTCTGTTATGCCAATTGAGGTTTCCTGCAAATTGAGGCCTTCGATTTCTCCATCAAATTCGTCGCCGAGTGCGTTGAGCAAAGCCGCGAAGCGGGCACGAACGGCTGGGTTCCAGCGTTTTGCCACCCAGCCTTCCAGTTCGCCGCTATCGGTATATTGCGGCGATACCCCGCCGTCGAAATGACTGTGCAAGAGGTATTCAGGCACAGGTTTGTAGTCCGGAGAGAAAGACGCGTCCTGAAGCTGGATAAACAACTTCTTGCCGTGCGAGGAGAGATAGACGAGGTCGGCTTCGATTGCCGAGAAATCATAACGCCCTTCGGCAGGTTCCAGTTGACGCCAGGAATACATGATCTGTGCGCCGGCGAGCCGCTCGGTTTCTAACAGTGCATGATTGTGTATCGCGTCGCGATCACGCGCGAAATATACGAAGTGATCAATCGCATCCGTCTCAAGCGGACAGGAGGCATCAAGATACTTCTTGTATTCAGTCAGGTACCGTTCGCTCGGATTGCCGAAGGATTGAGAAGGGGAAAGTGTCAGCAAAATGCTGGCCGCGAACGTGGCCGCGGTAAAACGGGTGAAGGTCATTTGATCTGCCGGTCGGTTGGGTGCACTGCGTCAGTGCGTTGAAGACAGGCTGGAAATTATCGTCTCAAATCAACCATCTCTATTTCGATGTGGTGCAGGTGTTGTGCACGATTGGTGCAGGCGTTTGTCCACTCCAAAGGACTTCAACGGCTTTGCGGAAACTCGATGCGAAATTTCGCGCCACCTTGCGCATTTATCGGGACAAACCGCGCGTCATAGAGCTGCAGAATAGCGTCGACGATCGATAGTCCCAATCCCGTTCCACCCCGATCCCGACGGGAGGTGAAAAAGGGTTCTGTCAAGCGGTCCGTGTCTTTGTCAGCGAAACCTTCGCCGTCATCGCTGACGTGTAAAACTTTTCCATCCCACTCGATCCAGATGTGTTTTGCACCGTGGCAGACGGCGTTTTGCGCCATTTGCACCAGAACAGTCTCGCCATGCCGCGTGGACAATGGCAGCGGTGTGCCGTTTGAACGGGCTATCACCTGAAGGCTTGGTTCAGCTGGCAGCATTTCTTCGAGGAAGGTTGGCCTCCCGGGCCCTTGCTGGCGCAGCCGCGTGACTTCCCGAAGTCGGTTGAGAAGGTGATCCATTCGCCGTCCCTGCATATTCAACGTTGCCAGGAGCTCGCCTTGTGCACGTTCGTCCAGCGTGTCGTCTTGCAACAATTCGGAAGCGGAAATGATGGCAGTGATCGGCGTCTTGAGTTCATGGGTCACGTGCGTTGTGTAAATGTTGATTTCTTTCGACCTTGCAGACAATCGCCGGGCCATGGCGATGACCGCCTCTCCAAGCTGGGCGAGTTCGTGCACGCCGTAGCGTTTGAGGGTCGTCAAGTCTTCAAGGTTGCCGGCAGCGATTGCTCTTGCCTGTTCTCGAAGTCCCTTGATCGGACCGGTGACAAGGCGTGACAACAGGGCACCGAGCGCGAGCGTTCCGCAAATCGTAATCCCCGCCAAAACGAGAATTGTTGTTCGTTCGCCTGACAGGTAAGCCACCAATTCATCAGGTGTCCGTGAAAGATAGACAGCACCAATTACCCGGTTTTCACTGATCACAGGAAAGGCAATGAAAACTCTGAAGCCAGTGCCCCTGCTGAGCGAGAGGTAGGTCGCGGCGTCCTGCGTTTCTTCCCGCCAACGCAGCGCTGCGCCGATGCCGCCGGTCAGTGCCTTTTGTACTTCTGAAACCTCAGCAAAACCTGCGGCTTCAGACGCATGCAGGTCAACACCGGTGTGATCCAGAAAAACAACATTTGAAAGGGTTGTTCGTCCCGACCTAGAAGACACCGTCTCAAGCGTGCGGGCTACTGCCTTGTGACGGTCTCCAAGGCTTGTGCTGACAGCGACAGGTTCCGGACGCGCGGGCAGGATCTGGTCACGTTGAAGGTTCAGAAGCGGCGCGAAGGTTCTTGCTCTGGCGTTCCAGAAGACACGTTTTTGTGGTGGAAGATAGTATCCCGGCATCTTCGCACCGCCACGTGCGCGCGTAGCCGCCTCAAAAGCAGTGGCATAGATGCCCGCATAAATCGATGCCTGCTGAATAAGAGATTGTTCCGTCTCATGAATAAAGCGGTTGACCCCCAATTTCAGAAAGAGCACAGCGGCAAGGGGGAGAATGAGCACTGTGCAACAGACAGCTGTCACCACAAGCGCCAGCGACGGACGCCACCGTGAGAAAAGGCTGTTCACTGGTTGGGTGACCTGAGCAGACAGTCTCCCAATCGCAAGCCGACACCGTGAACTGTCCTGATCACGTCGGTGCAACCGAGCTTGGAAGCTTTTGCCCTTATGTTGCGGACGTGACTGTCGATCGTGCGCCCGGAAAGACTGTTGTTTTGCCCATACACGCCGGCGATCAGGGTGTTCCTGTCCATCAATGTGCCCGGATGGCGCGCCAGCAGCGCCAGCAGCGCGAACTCGGTGGATGTTACCGCGAGTTCGTGCGACCCGAGCATGCACGCGTGCCGCCGTCCGTTTAGTTGAAGATCGCCGTAACGGAGCAACTCTTCGGTTTGCTGACCGCCACGGGAAAGGATCGCCTTGATACGCAGCATCAGCTCGCGCGGAGAAAAAGGCTTGGCGACAAAGTCGTCTCCGCCCAGCTCAAATCCCAGTATTCGATCGACCTCATCATCATGCGCCGTAAGGAACAGGATCGGGACACGCGAGTGGTTGCGGATCTGCTTGCAACAGTCAAAGCCGTTCATGCCCGGCATGCCAACATCCAGAACCACGAGATCGGGTTTGTGCCGGTGCACCAATGTGAGAGCATCAAGACCGTTTGCCGCCTCATTTGTCTGCATGCCGGCTGTCTCAGCCGCAATCCGGACAACACCCCGGATGTGAAAATCATCGTCTACGATCAGGATCCGGGACGTCATGAGAGCACTTTTGAATCGATGGAGAGCGGATTGTACAGAGCTTCATTGAGCTATGATCTTGGCCATAATCGGACGCTCATTGTTCAATTTTTAATTGCGGTTCTTGTTGAGGGCAACTTTATCTCAAGCGCGACAATTCCTGATCGATATTGGGTGTCTTTGAACCGTAGATCATGGAAAACCAAATGCGAGTTCGCCGCTCATCGCACGCGACGCCAACGAGAATTGTTTTGCAGGGTGACGGCTTCTACAAGTCAGACCAGAACGTTGATCCGTGCCGCGACAGCGGTCGCGTTGGCATAAGGTCCGGCCTGGCTCCGATTTTGGAAGATAAATGCGGTGTTTGCCTGTGAGGCCTGGGTGCCGATTGTTGCGAAGTTGTTAGCTATCGCACGCAGTTGCTGCATCCTTTCAGCGGAGGCCTGACGTTTTTGGGCCCATGCCTGATTGTAGTCCGACCAGGTAGACTTGCCCTGGGACCGGTACTTGCTGTGATAGTCTCTTTGGATGTAGTTCCCGACCTTGGGCATCAGCGCATCTTTCCTGGATACAGATGCAGTGTCCCAAGTTGTGGTTAACAGGGTGTTAAAGCGGTGCAATACGCAAAACGCGCCCTTGTGCTTTTCAAGGCAACTGCTAAGCCGGAGCTGAACTGCGAACTATCCCTGGATTTGAGATGACCGACCGCGTGCTTGATCTGAACGGCTATACGGATGTTCCGGATGGGAAAATTGCGTTCGTGGTCACGTTTCTGGAAATGCTGGCGCCGCCGCAATCTCCGCTGGCTCCAGCGCGGGACGATGTTGATCTGCTCAAATGGAACGCGCCGGACCTTGCCGCCTATCGCAGTCTCTTCCGGCAGGTGGGCGAGGACTGGATGTGGTTCGGCCGACTGATCCATGACGATGAAACTCTCAAAGCAATGCTGAACGATCCGGCACGGGAAAACTATCTGCCCATGATGGGCAGGAAACCGATTGGAACGCTTGAGCTCGACTTTACCGACCCGCAGGAGCCCGAGGTCTCTTATTTCGGCCTTGTACCGGATGCCATCGGTGGCGGCCTCGGGCGCTGGCTGATGGCGCAGGCCGTCGAGATGGCCTGGTCCCGCCCGCAAACCAAGCGCCTTTGGCTGCACACCTGCACGGGCGACAGTCCGCAGGCAATCCGGTTCTATATGTCTTGCGGGTTCAAACCCTATAAACGCTCCATCGAAATTGCCGACGATCCGCGCCTTTTGGGCCTTCACACCCACGAAAGCGCACCCCATGTACCGGTGATTGACTAAATTGGTACACAGAGAAATTACGTGATGCTGGATCAACGCGCCTTTGAAAAGCTGGAAAATTATCTAAAACGCGTCCCTGCGGTATTCCCAAACATTCAGAGCGGTTCGAATTCGCACGAGTGGTGGGTCACGTTTGACATTGATATCCATCACGACATTGCATGGCACGTTGTTCAGGAATTTGCCTATGTGGCAAATAATCTCTCTCTTCAAGAGCGTCTGCCGACACGTTTTTACCCGAGTTCGCCACCACCTTACCTGAATGGCGGGCCGGAGGAGTTTCTGTCCTGGTGGATTACTTGCAGCAGTTTGGAGTTTAGACCAGGAACGCTGGCAGACTGGCTCGAGGGCCGTCTCCCCCGTCCGGTTGAAGATATCTCGCAATGGGATCTGCAGGATAGTGACGACTAGAATAGCGGCATGACAGGCGCTCGGTCATTATCTGAGATCATAAACTCCTTCTCACAGGTTTCGTTCATGCCCCAGAAGCAGGAACCTATGTCTTTTCTTCCAGTACACAAGATTCCAGAGAGCCATCCCTGACCTCGTTAGGGATGACCGTCAGCGGATTTGATGTTCGTTTTTTTGCAGATCAAATCCTTAAGGATGCTTCTGATCTGTTGTGGGCGGTTCAACGGTGAAACGGTGACATGTACCTGTCCTGCGCATGAACTTTCGCACCTAATCTCCGATCTAGCCCGGGATCACCAATTGCGAGATCCAGATCGCTTTGTCCAATACTCAGATCCTAAGCACTCATTTTGACCCGTTCCGGGAAGGCTCCCGCGATGGATTGGCGGTTTGGCTCCAGGACGCCGCGTTCGGTGATAAGACCCGTCACGAGGCGCGCCGGGGTCACGTCGAACGCCGGATTGGCGACTGGCGAACCCTCGGCGACGATATTGATCGTGTGAATGTCGCCGCGGTCGGTCCTGCCTGTCATCTGGCTGACTTCCTTGCCGTCCCGCTCTTCGATAGGTACTTCGCGAACACCGTCCGAGAGCGAGAAATCGATGGTCGGTGAGGGCAGGGCGACATAGAAGGGCACGTTGTTGTCTCTCGCCGCGAGAGCTTTCAAATACGTTCCGATCTTGTTGCAGACATCACCGGTTGCCGTCGTCCGGTCGGTGCCTGTGATGACGATATCGACTTCGCCGTGCTGCATCAGGTGCCCGCCTGCATTGTCGACGATCACAGTATGCGGCACACCGTGGTGGCCGAGTTCCCAGGCGGTCAGGAAAGCGCCCTGGTTCCGGGGCCGGGTCTCGTCTACCCACACATGCACCGGAATGCCGCCGTCATGGGACATATAGACGGGCGCGGTCGCCGTTCCCCAGTCCACGGTTGCAAGCCAGCCGGCATTGCAGTGGGTCAGGATATTGACGGGCTCGCCTTTTCGCTTCGTTTCGGAAATGGCGGCGATCAGCTCCATGCCATGCATGCCGATTGCCATGTTGATCCCGATGTCCTCATCGCAGATGTCGTTGGCGAGCGTGAATGCGGCGGTAGCGCGCAGCGCTGGTTCCACCTGGATCAGGACTTTGCGCGCACGGTCGAGCGCCCAGTGAAGATTGACGGCGGTCGGCCGTGTTTCAAGAAGTGCCGAGCAGGCATGGTGTAGCGCTTCGTCCGAAGAATCCGCGCGCATTGCGAGCGCGACCCCATAGGCTGCCGTTGCCCCGATTAGTGGCGCGCCGCGTACTTGCATGACCCGGATTGCGTGCGCGGCATCTTCCATCGTGCGAAGCTTTGCAATCTCGAAGGCATAGGGAAACTTGGTCTGGTCGATGATTTCGACGCTTTCGCCATCCTTTGCGAGCCAGATCGTGCGATATTTTTTGCCATCGACATTCATGAGGTGATCTCCCAGACAGGGCGGACACGGGTGTTCTAACTTTGCATAACCCATGATTTGGGGTGTGGCCAGCGCTGCCTTGCTGGCGTCACGGTTAAAAATCTCTTAATGTTCGTTAACCAAATTCGGATCATTGCCGGTGGAAAGGCGAGGACTAGGGCCGTGTGGCCGTTTCACGCCAGCGGGAGTCAGTTAAGACTTCGTTCACGAACGGCAGAATAAGGAGCCAGACAACACATGTCTGAAATGCAGGATAACGTCGTCCCCCACACGCGCATTCGCTCCCTGCGCGATGCTATCCGCAAGGTGCAGCTTGGTGAAGTCGAACGCTCCGATGTCGTGGTCGAGCTTCAAGATACGGAGCGGGCGCGGCTCGACATGCTGGCGGACGAACTCAAGGATGTCTTCAAGGAAATCCCGGAGGATGACGACCAGTTTTCGTTGCAGATCATTTCCGGCTCGACACCACGTTTGTGGATTGACGCAACCAGCCATGTTGCTGTCGGCGGTGACCGCAAGACCTACCGGTTCTTGAAAGACACCCGCCTTGGGCGGGTTGTCATTCTGGAGACGGCAAACATCGATGACATGGCCGACTGCCTGACCGAGTATATTGCAGAACGGGTGATCGAACGCGAAAAAGCGCTGGAAGGCGACTGGCTCAACAACCGGCTGAAGCAGGTTGCCAATGAATCAAAGGTCGTTCGGGTGCGGGAAAGCAGAACATCCTGGCTGGCGGTTCTGGGTGCATTCGGCATCGGGATTGCGGCCGGTGTCGTCGGTCTCGTCGCGTTTGCCTGGTTCGCCAATCCGCTTTGAAACGATCATTGACTAAGATGTCAGTCGCTTGCCGCTTGTAATCCCGGTTTGGCGGAGACAACACCGGGATACAGCATGTTGCCGGTCTGAAATGTGCGCGCTGATGACCTGGCGGCGTGCCTTTGCAGGCATGACAAGGTTGCTGAGAGAACTCTCAAGATCGCATTGATCTCGATGTGTCAACTCCCATCCGGTATCACGATTTCCCGCTCTCGAAGCAGTACGACAGGCGTGTTCGGGGCCTCAAATCCATGTTCTTCCATTCGGCAAATCCAGCCGGCATTGGTCTTGTCGATTTTGAAGAGATTGTAGCAGGCGGCCGGGCCATGGCCGCCCGGGGCACTTGTTGCTGAGGGAACACCAATCACGTGGACAGGGCCGTTCGGACCTTCGATTTTCTCAAAACTGTCAATATGTGTATGACCATGCAGGATCAGTTCGGCACCTGCGCGCTTGACCACCGCGCGAACGCGTGAGGCGTCCGACAGGCGCTTGTGCCACTTGGTGGCCTGCCTGAACGGTGGGTGATGGAGCATCACGACCCTGAAGAGCCCTTCTTTTCCAAGCTCTTCCAAAACGGTGCGCAGGCGTTTTGCCTGCTCGCTCCCGACCCGGCCGGTGGCAAACCAGGGCGCGGTAGCGCGGCCGGTTGTCACTCCTATAAGCGCGACGTTGTCGCGTTTTCGCACGTAAGGAAAGGTCGCTTCGGATCTTACGTCTTCAGGCGGGGTGGTGCTTGCATCATCGGCGCACATGTAAGGCCACCAGGCCGTGCGCGCGCGCCGGATAGCACCAGGCACATAGGCATCGTGGTTTCCGGGCACAACCGAAACATCACGCGGGTCACCGATTTCCTCAAGCCAGGTACGTGCTCCCGCGATTTCAATCGGAAGCGCAATGTTCACAAGGTCGCCAGTGACGGCGATGTGGTCCGGTGCCTTTTCCTTCATGTCATCGACGAGCTGATCCAGATAGCTCGCGCCCATGATCTTGGACCGGTTCCGGTGCCAGTTGAGGTAGCCGAGAATGCGTTTTGAAACGAGCTGGAGAAGCTTTGGGTCAGGCAGGGGACCGAGATGCGGGTCCGAAAGATGCGCGAGCGTGAACATGAGGGCGCATCTTCAAATCAAAACGCGCCGCGTCAAGAAAATAACGCGGCGCGTCCAAGGCTGTTATGACTTTTGTATCCGTCAGGCTTTCGCTTTGACTGGTCGGGTTTTTGCATCCGCAGCCAGAACGGGTTTACCGGTGCTTGATCCAGCGGTGCGCGTCGTCTCGCGCAGCGTCGCGTTCACAACATTTACGAAACCGATCATGTGCTGCTCCGTATGCGGTTTGCTGAAGCCCGTGTCGACGGTTGTCAGTTTGTCGGGAACGTGGTCAGTGCGGCGACAATGCGCGGGTTGCTGAGATCAACAGCCGGTTTCCACTGGTAGTGGGACGGACGTTTGCGGCCTTTGCCGAAGAGTGCGTTCAACATTGTCGTTATCCTTTTTTGCGGTCGGGCAGCGATTGCTCTGCCTTCGAATTCATCACTGTGCACTTTATATAGGCATCTGCGCCCTGCGTTACGAGCGATATTCCGTCGCATCTGCCCTGCAGAAAATGCATGGGTTAATAAGGTTTTACTTCAGGATTTAGGCGTGCAATCTGCCGGTATGTTGAAACTTCTGTCGTTCCTGCCAACACCGTGGACCAAGCGCATTGTCCAGAGCGCGGTCCTGATCCGGAACCCTTACATTCTGGGCGTCCGAGTCCTTGTCGAGGACGACCAGCGCCGCATCCTGCTTGTGCGACATACCTACCTGGAAGGCTGGTATCTTCCAGGTGGTGCCGTCGATGGCGGTGAAACGCTCGCCGAGGCTGCGGTCCGGGAAGTTCGCGAAGAGGCGGGTGTTGCGGCTGCGGGCGCTCCCGATTTGCTCGGCATGTACCTCAATCGCGAGGCGACGGGCCGCGATCATGTGGGGCTTTTCCACCTGACGGACTGGAACAGGACCGAAGCTTATCTTGAACCCAACTCCGAGATTGCGGAAGCGGGTTTTTTCGCACTGGATGCGCTGCCGGACGGTTTGAGCCCGGCAACGGAACGTCGTCTGACGGAGTTCAGGAACGGGGACTTTCCGTCCGGCGCTTATTGGTGATCTTGCAGTTCCTTCAGGACCTCACGCAGCTGCCGGAAGCCGATCGCGG
Organism: uncultured Roseibium sp.; assembly: GCF_947494555.1. GTDB lineage: Bacteria > Pseudomonadota > Alphaproteobacteria > Rhizobiales > Stappiaceae > Roseibium. The sequence goes on from NZ_CANLVF010000001.1 coordinate 462,114, forward strand.
TTATGAGGCTTCAGGAAATCGAGCTCCGGTCCTACCGGAACGATCCGGGTCGGATTGACGCTTTCATGAGAGCCGTAATAGTGCTGCTTGATTGTCGCCATATCGACAGTCTCCGCGACGCCCGGCACCTGATAGAGCTCCAGAAGGTAGTTCTGCAGGTTCGGGTAGTCGAGGATCCGTCTGATGTTGCACTTGAAGTGACCGACATAGACGGCATCGAACCGCACCAGTGTCGTAAACAGCCGCCAGTCTGCCTCGGTCAGGCGGTCTCCTGTCAGATAACGGTTTGAGGCAAGCAGATCCTCCAGGTAATCAAGCGTTTCAAAAAGGGCTGTGACCGCTTCCTCGTAAGCATCCTGTGACGTTGCAAAGCCGGATTTGTAAACGCCGTTGTTGAGTGTGTGATAGATCCGCTCGTTGACCGCATCGATATCCGCGCGCAGGTTTTCGGGATAGAAATCCAGATTGGAGCCTGTCAGCCCGTCGAATTCGGAGTTGAACATCCTGATGATTTCAGACGACTCGTTGCTGACGATTGTTTCCTGGTGTTTGTCCCACAGGATCGGCACGGTTGCGCGGCCGGTATAGGTCGGATCGGCCTTGGCGTAGATGTTCCAGGCGTATTTTGCTCCCGTCAAAGCTTCTTGTTCTGCGAACTCCCAGCCGTTTTCGAGCATGAGCGGCTGAACTGCTGAAAGACCGATTGCGTCTTCCAGGCCCTTCAGCTTGCGGAAGATCATCGCGCGGTGCGCCCAGGGACAGGCGTAGGAAACAAACAAGTGGTAGCGGCCGGCTTCCGCCTTGAAACCGCCTTTCCCGCTTGGGCCGGCGGATCCGTCCGCGGTGATCCAGTTGCGGAACGCGGCATCCTTGCGGACGAACCGGCCTCCACTGGATTTCGTATCGTACCATTGGTCTTTCCAGACACCGTCTACCAGCAATCCCATAGTGCGCTCCTTGAATTTCCTTTAGCTGAAAGTTGTGCGCCGAAGCTGAAAATCAATCAATTGAATGCTGTGTTCGGGATGGGTGAACAATAGCTTGTGCCGTGAACCTTGCAAAAAGCGCTGGACCGGACGGTTCTTGCGTGCTAACCGCTTTGCCTCACGAATAAACCGCCGGACAGTCTTCAATTTCCGGCGAAACCGAAAGACTGGGATTAATGACCGCAGGTCTGATGCTCCGACGACGAACCGACCGACGAGAAAGCTCTCGTTCGCTCCGTCGCGGCTGACCTGATCCCGGATCAACAAAACCACTTCTCTGGGCTATTGGCAGGCGCGCTTTCCGATAAAGATCGCTTGTTCAGGAACAGCCTCATGAAACAGACCACGTGGGTCATCCGGCTCGAAGACGCCGCAGACAACACCGCCATCGAAGACCTCCAGGCAGAAGCCTTCGGACCGGGACGGTTCGCAAGGACGGCGTTCCGTATCCGCGAGAACGTACCGCACCGGACGGATCTGTCTTTTGTCGGATTGGTGGGGTCGCACATCGCCGGGTCCATCCGGCTTTCCCCGGTCCTGATCGGAGATGCAGAGGGTCTGTTGCTGGGACCACTAACAGTCTCTCCTGATTTCAAGAATCGGGGTCTGGGCAAGGCGCTCATGCGTACGGCAATGGACGCTGCAGCGTTGGCAGGGGACAAGGTTGTTCTTCTCGTTGGCGATGCACCCTATTACGGACCCTTCGGGTTTCAGCAAGTGCCTCTAGGACATATCGCTCTACCCGGGCCGGTCGATCCGGCGCGGTTGCTGGTCGCTCTGATGAACGGGGCGGAGATGCCTGCAGGCGCGGTACGCGGTGGATTGTGAAACCGTTGCGGTTGTTCGTTGCGCCCCTCGCGTACCGAAGTGCAGGTACGAAGACCGAGTTCCCACTCAGGAATGATCGCCTTATGACCTTGAACCGAGAGGCCAGGGCAAGGTTAAAGACAGCTGCCTTCCCGGACGCAGCATAGCGAAGATCCGGGAACCCGCTGCCCTTGCAGCAATAAAGGTCCCGGCTCAAGGCCGGGACGGCAACAGATTTAATCGGGCGCACGGTCTGCGAAAAAGCAGATCGAATAGACCCACAGTTCACGTAAATTCTACGGAACTGGTTACATCTCAAAAAGTTCAGTTCGCTTCGAATTAAGATATGCGCAGTATAGATGCCAGGGCAGGCATTGCTTGAGGCACATTGATTTATGAAGCTCAGATATTTTCTACTGACACTCTTTCTCTTCCTGTCGGTAACCCCGCTGTTGCTGTTTCAGGCCTGGCCGCATTCCGAGGTGCTTGAAGGCGAACTCGACGAAGTCCATGAACGTCATCTCCTGCTTGCAAGAAATCTTGCGGCAGCCCTGGAGCGATATTACCGCGATCTTGTAACGACCTTCGACCTGTTGCTCGACACACCGGAGACCTGGTCCGACGCGAAAACAATGCTGCGCGTACTTGATAATCTCAGTTTCAGGCATGTTTGCATTGCCGATTGGGAAACGGGGCGGGTGACACTCACGCTTGCATCAGCCTCCGCACCCTGTCCCAAAGTCATCCCGCAAGCCGAGTTTGAGCGCCTCAAGTCCTTGGTGACACCGGAAGGGGTTGCCTTTGGCCCGGTCGTGGAAACTCCCGACGGTGAAAACGTGCTTCACATGGTCAAACGGTCGGGTGACTCACTGGCCGTCGGTGCGGTGAAAACCACTTATTTCAGGGAATTGGGCGAGGCTATTTCCTTCGGTGTGCGCGGTCATGCTGCAATCGTCGACAATCACGGGCGGGCGCTCTCGCACCCTTTGGCTGACTGGGTCGCCACGCGCAAGGATATGTCCATGATTTCGGCGGTGCAAAGGATGCTCGCCCGTGAAACCGGTGTCGAGATTTTCTACTCACCGGCGCTCAAGGGCGACATGATTGCCGGCTTCACTTATGTGCATCCAGTCGGCTGGGGCGTCATGATTCCGCAGCCAATCGCCGAGCTGCAGCAAAAGGCCGATGACGCCCGCCGGTCGGCTGTCATCGTCCTCGTGATTGGTGTTGCCTCCGCGCTTGCGCTGGCTTTACTGGTTTCCTTGCGTGTGGTCCGGCCAATCGAGCAAATCACCCGCGCTTCGTCCAGGATTGCCGGAGGTGAAATGAGCCTGCCGGAGGTACAGGGCTCCAGCCGTTTTCTGCCGATCGAATTCAATGAATTGAGCAAGCGCTTCAGAGAAATGGTTCTGCGCCTTCGCGAGAACATGTCTACGATCAATGCGTTGGCGTATCAGGACCTTGTCACCGGACTGGGCAACCGGACCTATCTGCACCAGCAACTGAGCGGGGCCATATCGGAAGGTCAGCGCGGAACGCTGCTGCTCATCGATCTCGACGGTTTCAAGTCCGTCAACGACATGTATGGTCACGACGTCGGCGACAAGGTCCTGGAAGCTGTTGGCGAGCGTCTATGCACCGTTCTGGGTGTCAGAAAACTTGCCGATTATGAAAATGATGAGCTCAAGCAGGGGCCGTCAACAGCCTTTTTGCATCCGCTCGTCACACGCCTTGGTGGCGACGAGTTTGCGATTTGGCTCCCATCCGAAGACCATGCCCAAATATCCGGGCTGGCAGCGGACATCGTGGAGCGGATCAGAGAGCCGATCATTGTTTACGGTACACAGACCGTCATTGGCGCTAGCGTTGGCCTTGCCCAGTATCCCGAACACGGAAGTGACCGTTCTAGCCTCATGAAGGCGGCCGACCTTGCAATGTATGACGCCAAGAAGGCCGGCAAGGACCGGTTTGTTGCCTATTCGCCGGCGCTGATGACTGCGATCCTTGATGAGCGGAAGCTCGGAGGAGAAATCAAGGCAGGACTTCAAAGTGGGCAGTTCATTCCCCATTTCCAACCGCAATTTCGCCTGCCGGACAGAACCGTGACCGGGGTTGAAGCGCTGGTCCGGTGGAACCACCCCGAACGTGGTCTGCTTGCGCCACCGGACTTTCTGGAAACGGTGAAGGAGCTTAATCTGCTTGCCGACATCGACGCTTTGATGCTGGACCGGTCCGTCGCGCAATTGCGCGAGCTTTGTGAAAATGGGGTCAGCGTCCCGGCGCTCGCCGTCAATCTGTCCGAAGAACGGCTGTCGTCGCCTGAATTTCTGGAAAGTCTGCGGACACTCGGCGATCTGCCCTTTGACTTGCGTTTTGAACTTGTGGAGACCATGGCTCTCGACACTGTGGACGAGCAGCTCGCGAACATTCTCGAAGAGGTCAGGCAAGCCGGTTGCAGTCTGGATCTGGACGATTTCGGAGTGGCGAATGCGTCGGTGCTGGGGTTAATGAATATTCAGCCTGCACACATCAAAATCGACCGCAACCTGATCTGCGGTATCCAGGAAGGCAATATCTTCGAGCGGATGGTTGGATCAATCATCGGCATGGGGCACTCTCTCGGCATACCCCTGATTGCCGAAGGCGCGGATCGGCTGGAGCAGGTCGAAAGGCTTGCGGCGCTGAACTGCGATTTTGCCCAGGGTTATGCACTCGCAATGCCGATGGGCATCGAGGAACTTGGCGTATTCCTGAAAAATCAGCCGCAGCCGGACTAGGCGCCGCCACATCACGACAGCATCCGAAATTTTCGGTCTTGCGTGAACTGCGGCATGGTCTCGTTCCAAGGCCGCAGCTCACCGGATGGGCGCGAGTGCGATCGCCGAAACTTGAAACCACTCTAGCGGCCTTCGCGGTACCAGGTCAGCGACAGCATGCCGAGCAGCAGGGCGAGGCCGAGAAGGCCGATCATGAGTGGATAGCGGTCGACACCATTGAGCACGCTTGCTTCGGTTGCCTTGAGGCCGATCCAGCCGTTCCCGGCGTAACTGGCCGATGTGCGCATGGATACCACGCGGGGAACATCCATGTCGCCACCGACATCTCTCAGCCGCTGAGTGCTGCCTCCAGTTGCCTCGCTGATCGGCGACAGCACCTCCGTTGTCGATAGAACATCTGTATATTCCCGCGGATTTTGCGGGCCGACATGGATCAACGCGCTCAAGACGCCGTCGGTTACGGAAAACAGGCCGGTCTGTTCAACAGGCATGTCTCCGCGCCAGAGGCCCGGATCACGTTCCTCCATGGTGACTTGCGTTGCGTCGCCCGCAGGTGCGGTAACGGTGACTTCGCCGACGGAGTCGCCAAGTGTCTGACGTTCAACGACCAGGTCGCCACCGAGTATTGAAACGTTGAGCGCTTCTTCCTCAAGATCGGGCTCCTGCATCAGCCAATGGGCGAGGCGGCGCAGAAGCGGCACATGCGGGCCGCCGCCTTCAAAGCCGCGCGCCCAGAGCCAGACATGGTCGGACAGGAGCATCGCGACACGGCCTTCGCCTTCGCGGTTAAGCACCAGCAGCGGGGAGTCGCTCGGACCGGACATGAGCTGGTGACCGGCATCAAGCTGCGTGTCGACGGCGCGAAACCAGCGGCTCCAGGCCGGAGGGTCCTGCTCGGACCCCGGGAGGCCGCGTGTAACCGGGTGCCGCTCACCAAGGCTGGCAAGGGTTGCGTAAAACGGTTCTTCCAGAATGCCGCCGGTCGGGCTGGCGGGCAGGATGGGTGCGAGTGGTGTCCGGTAAAGGCTGCCTGCCTCGGCATAATCGGGACCGCCCGCAAGGAGCACGGCGCCGCCGTCACGCACGTAACGGGCGATGTTGTCGAAATAGAGCATCGGCAGAACACCGCGGCGCACATAGCGGTCAAAAATGATCAGGTCGAACTCATCGATCTTGACGGAGAACAGCTCACGGGTCGGGAATGCGATCAGTGAAAGCTGGTTGATCGGTGTTCCGTCCTGTTTTTCCGGTGGACGCAGGATCGTGAAATGAACGAGGTCGACGGACGCGTCGGACTTCAACAGGTTGCGCCATGTGCGTTCGCCTGAATGCGGCGAGCCGGAAACCAGAAGCACACGCAGGTTCTCGCGGATACCATCAATGGTGACCACCGCGCGGTTGTTCAGGGTCGTAAGTTCGTCCCGAAGCGGCTCTGCCTCGAATTCGAAAATGTTGTCACCACCATGGGCAATCTCAACAGGGATGTCGATCTTTTCGCCGGTGCGGGCGGTTCGTTCACTGACAACGGAGCCATCGCGCTTTACCGTCAGGCGAACCTGATCTCCGGGGCCGGTGCCCTGGCCCTGGTCGACCACGGTCAGGCTGACTGTCTGCTCCGATCCGACGAGTCCGAACCTGGGCGCCTTTTCGAGCACGATGCGGCGGTCGCGTTCTTCGGGCGTTCCCGTGATCACGCCGTGCACGGGCGCGTCAAACCCGAGCGCACCGGCATTTTCCGGAACGTCATGGATCTGTCCGTCGGTCACGATGATTGCGCCTCCGACCCGTTCCGGCGGAACATCGGCCAGTCCGTTTGTCAGGGCCTGAAACAGTTCGGTCCCGTTGCCTGAGCCCGAATTGCGCGCTTCAAGGACACGCAGGTCAAAGCCCTTGAGTGCTTCCACGCGGCGCCGGATTTCTGCTGCAGCTTCATCGGTGGTTGCCTCGCGTTCGGCGAGCCGCTGGCTCTGACTTTTATCAACGACGAGTGCAACAACGCTGGACAGCGGCTCGCGATCTTCCCGTTCAACGGCCGGATTGGCGAGCGCGAACAGCAAGAGCGCCATAGTCAGCGTCCGCAGGACCCAACCGCGCAAACTGAGATACCCTGAAAAGCCCGCAATCAAAAACACGACAATGCCGCCGGCGATCAGTGCCCAGAGGGGAAGCAGCGGGTCGAAGGAGAGTGACCAGACCATGTGCGCTCCTATTGTCCCAGCCGCTCGAGCAGTGCGGGAATGTGTACCTGATCGGCCTTGTAGTTGCCGGTCAGGCTGTACATGACGATATTGACGCCGGACCTGAATGCGTAGTCCCGCTGTACAGGATTGTTCGGAACTGTCGGATACATGAAATCACCATCTTCGGTGATTGCCCACGCCGACGCGAAATCGTTGCCGGTTATCATGATCGGAGACACACCGTCGCCGGCGCGGACCGGCCGGTCGCCGCGCGCTGCTATTTCCTCAAGACTCTCCACCCAGAGCGGGCTTCCTGCATATCGTCCAGGGAAGGAATCGAGCAGATAGAAAGCCTTTGTCAGAACATGATCCGGGGGCACCGGCTGCAGTGGCGGCACATCCAGATCTTCCAGGATTTCTCGCAGTTTCAGCGTCGCAGGCGTCGATGAAAATCCGGAGGCGGAGGCATTGATGTGGTCACGCGTGTCGAACAGGATCGTGCCGCCGTTGCGCATGAACGTATCGATGCGCGCAATTGTCTGGTCGCCAGGCTTGTCCGCAGCGGGATCTATGGGCCAGTAGAGCAGGGAGTAAAAGGCAAGTTCATCCCCGGCGATGTCGATTGCAACGGGTGCTCCCGGTTCCAGCGCGGTGCGCTCGGCCAGGAAGCGCGTCAGGCCAGAGAGACCTGCAGCGCTTGCGTCGTCAATTTCAGGATTTCCCGTCAACACATAGGCAAGTCTTGTTTCCAGTGTCGATTCAAGAGCCTGTAGTTCATCTGACGTCGATTGCGCGTGGGAACGGTCTGGCGCGATTGTCATTGCGCCTGCAATTGAAATTGCCATCAAGGCAGCAATGCTGGCCGTGCGGCCGCGCAATCCTATCCGGCTTAGGCCGCCCGCAAGCAGGAAGACGGCAATCGCATCGGCAACGAGCAGCAGGAAGGCAACCGTAAAGAAGAATGCTCTGAGGTCGACGGGATCGGATGCCGGGTAGGCCGTCAGGGTCGCGCGAGACCCAAGGGCTGTCAGGTCGAGCGGTAACAATGCGTCGTCAGCATGCATCAAATTCAAAGCCCGGAAACCGTCTTCGGTGCCGTAGAGGCCCGGCGGTGTTCTCCGGCTTGCTTCAGCGTCTCGGAATTCAGCCGCGTTTACAGGCGTAACTTCAACTGGCGGCGCACCGAAGCGCCCGTATCCGTCCAGAAGCCGCAGTGGCGGCAGAACACTCTGGGTCTGGGTGCTGTCCGCTGCGGTCTCAGAAGCAGCCGCGACATTGGAAACGGCGAGAATCCTGCGAAGCATGTTCAAGAACACGCCGGATAGCGGCAAGTTCGACCATGCGCTGTCAGCGGTAACGTGGAACAGAACAAGGCTTCCTGCCCCAAGCGGTGCCGCGGTCACCAGTGGCGTGCCGTCTTCCAGCATGGCCCAGGTCCGCTCAGGAAGATCCGAAGTCGGCTCGGCCAGGACCTGGCGATTTACGGTGACCTCTTCGGGAATCCTGAGGCCGGAAAATGGCGAGTCATCCGGGAAGGCAGCGAGATGCTGAGGCTGTTTCCAGGACAGCGACCCGCCAAGCGAGCGATCTCCCTCTCGCAGACGCACCGGTATCAGCTCATCGCTGCCTCCCGCCGTGCGCGGCCCGGCAAAGCGTACCAGGGTGCCACCGTTTTCGACCCATTCGCGCAGTTCTTCGGCTGTTGTGTCCGGCAACCGGCCGACATCCGCCAGAACAAGAACCGAGATGCCCTGGTCGATCAATGCCGGAACCGCCAGCGCGATATCGCCATCCTTGGGTTGGCGGATATCGGAAAACGGCAAAAGCGCGCGCTCGAGATAGTAGACAGGTGAAAGCAGGGGTTGGTCGAGATCGCCCGATTGGCCACTGATCAAACCGACGATCCTGCGGCGCCAACTGTCGTCCACAAGCTGCACTGCTCCGGCTGCGGCCTCGCCCGATATTTCGACCCGGGCAATGTCGTTGCGCAATTCGCTGGGCAATTCAAAGCGTGCAGTTGTTTCTGACGTGCCCGCGTCGAAACGTGTCTGCACTTCACCCAAAACCAGTCCCTTCAGATCCAGAGCCTGGACGCTGGCCGTGCTCTGCTGCTGATCGGGATGCCTGACGACGGTCAGTGAAAGCGCATCCGTGTCGTTCTTGAGATCCTTAAGACCAAGTGGCGTATCCAGGCCTGCGAGAACAGTGACTGGAACATCACCGGTCATCGAAGACAGATCCGCCAGAAATGCGTCATCGGTATGCGTGCTGTCGGACAGCCAGACGATCGAACCTGGAGGAGCCTCCTGCGCAGCCTTGCGAAGACCGATGCTGAGTTCGCTGCGCCGTGGCGCGTAAGGACGTGGCTCGAGCGCGCGCAGTTTCTCAAGCGCGCCGGATGCGGCCTCGGGAACAAAACTCTGGGAAGGGCCCTCCGCCGTTGCTGCAAACAACACCGGTTGGCCGGATTGTTCGGCCGTGGTCAGCAACTGTTCGGCGGCGCCGACCTGCACGTCCCAGCTTTTCGCCGAAGTCCAGCCATTGTCGACAAGCAGCCAGAGGACACCTTCACCCGTGTCTACTGGTTCCGCCGTGCGCCACACGGGGCCTGCAAGCGCGATGATCAGGATGGCGGCAAGCAGCAGACGCAAGAGCGTCAGCCACCAGGGACTGCGCTGCGGTGTTTCTTCGTGCTGATCGATATCCAAAAGCAGGCGCGTCGGCGGAAACGCGATTTCGCGGGGACGGGGCGGCGTCAGGCGCAGAAGCCACCAGATCACCGGCAGAAGGGCAAGAGCCGCAAGTATCCACGGTGCTGTAAACGTCAGGGGAAGGCCTGCAAACATTTGACTACATGCCTCCCTTGTTCATGACGTCGAGAGCGCCTGAAAGAGCGCTGTGGAGCACCAGAAGCGGTTCGGCCGCCGGCCGGTCGGTATGATGCAGCACATAGGTCCATCCGGCGCGCCGGGCCATGTCCCTTATCTCCGCCCGGTGAGCCTGAAGCTTGTTCTGATAGTCTTCGCGCCAGTTTTCTGCGCGTCCCGCCGTGAGGCGCGTTCCGCGTTCAGGATCAGTGAACTCAATACGTCCGTCGAACGGAAATGTTTCCTCTATCGGATCCAGAACCTGGACCAGGTGACCCTTTGCGCCGGTACTGGCAACGCGTGCGACCCAGGCGGCGATGTCGTCCAGCGGGTCCAGGAAATCGGACACCAGCACGACATCGGCAAAACGTTTGATCGAGATGGTGTCCGGCAGCGCGACCGGTTTCGACAGATGCGTGAGGGCGTCGGCCAGGCGTTCGGCGGCGCGACGATCTGAAAAGGGGCGTGTGAGGCCCGGCAAACCAATGCGTTCACCGGTTTCGGCGAGCATGTCTGCAAGGGCGAGCATCAAGACAATGGATCGGTCCCGTTTGGTGACCCCTGCCAGCCGCGACTGGAATACCATGGAGGATGACAGGTCCGCCCAGAGCCAGACTGTGTGCGCCGCTTCCCATTCCCGCTCGCGCACATAGAGATGGTCGTCGCGGGCGGAGCGCCTCCAGTCGATGCGCTTTGCCGGCTCGCCCATGTTGAACGGCCGGAACTGCCAGAAACTTTCGCCGGGACCCGCCCTGCGGCGTCCGTGCCAGCCGGCGATGATCGAGCTGGCGACATGGCTTGCCTCGACAAGAAGGTCCGGCAGCGCATCGGCAACGGATCTTGCTTCGCCGATAACGTTCGGCCATGTGTCCTGATCTATGCCTGCCTTTGGTGTCCGGGGATCCATATGGTGCGGGGCTCCTGCGAAAGACTTGAACTCAGGCGATTGTCTCTTTGACGCGCTGAATGACGTCTCTCACAGTATGGCCATCCGCTCTTGCTGCAAATGTCAGTGCCATCCGGTGCTGCAGGACGGGTTCTGCCAGAGCGAGTACATCGTCCACGGACGGAGCAAGCCGACCATCGACCAAAGCCCTCGCGCGAACCGTCAGCATCAAGGCCTGGCTGGCACGCGGACCCGGACCCCAGGCGATAAGCTTTGTTACGTCACTGTCCGCCGACGCTTCGTCCGGCCGCGCCGAGCGGACAAGCTTCAATATGGCTTCAACCACGGATTCCCCGACTGGCATGCGGCGGACGAGCTGCTGATATTCCGTCAACTCCTCAGCGTTCATCGCAGTCTGGGCCTCGGCCTGCTCGGCTCCGGTCGTTTCCATGAGAATGCGCCGTTCAGCTTCCAGATCCGGGTAATGAACGTCGATCTGCATCAAAAACCGGTCGAGCTGCGCTTCGGGCAGGGGATAGGTTCCTTCCTGCTCAAGCGGGTTCTGTGTAGCCAGAACATGGAACGGGCGGGGCAGGTTATGAGGGTGGCCGGCGACGGTCACGTGATACTCCTGCATGGCCTGCAAAAGGGCAGACTGCGTACGCGGGCTGGCGCGGTTGATTTCGTCAGCCATCAGCAGCTGTGAAAAGACGGGGCCCGGGATAAAGCGGAACGACCTGCCGCCATCGGTTGCCTGTTCCATCACTTCCGCACCCAGAATGTCGGATGGCATCAAGTCAGGAGTGAACTGAATGCGTCGCGCGTCAAGGCCCAGTACGGTGCCGAGGGTTTCGACAAGCTTGGTCTTTGCAAGCCCGGGAACACCCACCAGAAGGCCATGGCCGCCGGCCAGGATCGTTACAAGCGATTGTTCAACGACCGTTTCCTGGCCGAAAATGATTCTCGCGATATCAACTTTCGCGTCGCTGATCCGCGCCACCGCACGCTCTGCGTTTTCGGCTACGGCCGCGAGATCTTCATCGCTGGGGCTGGAGGGAGAAACAACGCTCATGAATCACCTTTCCCGAATCTTATTCCCGAACCGTGAGGCTGGCCGGGGCATTGTCTTTAGTTGCTGCGACTCATGCAGTCTGACACCATATAATTCTCTAGATAAGGCGCAATTGTGCGCCATACAGTGGAAAGGTCCAAGATTCTTTCCACGTGCAGGGGAAAAGAGGGAACCTGCCGGGAATGTTTTCAGGCTGCATTCGGTGCTGTGAGGCACGTACTTGGCAAAAATCCGGATGTTCGGATTTTTCTGATCAGGATGGTAAATTGGATGTCAGATAACACCGCACCTGCCCCGACCTCCATGCCCGAGGGTTTGAAAGCGCTGATGAGCCGGGCGGATGCAGCGGACAAGTCGCCGCCACCCGTGGAGAAGTGGAATCCGCCGTTTTGCGGGGATCTCGACATTCGTGTCGCCCGTGACGGAACCTGGTTTTACCTGGGGTCACCGATTGGGAGGCAACCCCTTGTCAGGTTGTTTGCGTCCGTTTTGCGCAAGGACGAAGATGGCAAGCACTATCTCGTTACGCCGGTCGAAAAAATCGGAATTACAGTCGATGATGCTCCTTTTCTGGCTGTGGAGATGGTGGCTTCCGGCGAGGGCGAAGATCAGCAGCTAACGCTTCGGACAAATCTCGGTGAGCTTGTGAAAGTGACTGATAAACACCCGCTGCGATTTGAAAAGGAACCGGACAGCGGAGGACTGAAACCCTATGTTCTGGTGAGAGGACGGCTGGAAGCACTGTTTACGCGTGCCTTGATGTATCAGCTTGCGGATCTGATCGTGGACCGGAGCGGATCCGGCGGAACTGAAACCGGCATATGGGGCGGAGGACAGTTTTTTGAGATCGGTCCCGATTTGCTTAAATGAGCGGAGTAACCATTTGAGAGAGCGACGACTAACCCAGACTGAGCAGCAGGCCTGATGAACGCTACACTGACGCAGAACCCGCTTGCCGAGGGAGCGTGGCCGGAGACCATGCGTTCTCTCCTGCGAACGGCGGAACATTCAAACAACCGCGCGGAGACGGGAGACCATATTCTCAATCCCGACCTTCCGCCGTATGCCAGATGGGAAGGTCCTCCCAGAGAGGCGGCGGTGCTCATCGGTATTGTTGAGCGAAGTGATGGGCCAAGTGTCGTCCTGACCCAGCGGACGGGCCATTTGAAGTCCCATGCCGGTCAAGTCGCGTTTCCAGGAGGCAAAATAGATGCGACGGACAATGGTCCTGTCGAAGCAGCGCTCAGGGAGGCGGACGAGGAAATCGGGCTGGCGCCTAAGCAAGTTGAACCGCTTGGGAACCTGGCACCCTATCTGACCGGTTCGGGATATCGCGTCATCCCCGTCGTCGGTGCCATTCGCGACCCCATCGCCTTCCGTCCCAATCCCGATGAAGTCGACGATGTTTTTGAAGTGCCACTCAGTTTCCTCATGAATCCCGCCAACCATCAGAAATTGAGCAGGGAGTGGCAGGGCAAGCGTCGATATTTTTATGCAATGCCATTTGGCGAGCGCTATATCTGGGGTGTTACTGCCGGAATCATCCGATCCTTCTACGAGACGGTCTATCGCTAATGCTGCGTGTCGCACTGACCCATCTGGTCCTCTTTTTATTGCCCTTTTTCTGCTATGCAATCTGGCTTTGGCTCACAAAGCGGAGCAAGCACCCGGATCGCTGGGCAAAAGGGCCGCTTGCGTGGCTAACGGTAACGGGGCTGGCATTCGTGATTGTCGGTTTCCTCGTCATGTCGACGCTTAATCGTGGTCCCGAAGGCTCAAACTATCGGCCCACGCAAATGAAAGACGGCGTCTTCGTTCCAGGCGGATTCGAATAGGTCATGCCTCCGGGACCCGACGATATGCTTCGTGCAGCCGATTGGCTGCGCGCGCCTGGTCTTCAGGCCGTCTTTTCCGCCGTGGAACAGGATGGCGACACGGCGCGGGCCGTCGGTGGCGCCGTTCGAAACACGCTGCTTGGGCAACCCGTCTCGGATGTGGATATTGCAACAACCGCGCGGCCTGAAGAGGTCATGCGGCGCGCGAGCGAGGCAGGGCTGAAGCCGATCGGCACCGGGCTCGACCACGGAACGATCACGATTGTGAGCGACGACATCCCGTACGAAGTGACGACGTTGCGTCAGGATGTGGAGACATTCGGCAGAAAGGCGCGCGTCGTTTTTGGCCGTGACTGGGAGCAGGATGCCAAGCGCCGGGATTTCACAATGAACGCGCTTTACGTTGACCGGCACGGCTCTCTGCATGATCCGTTAGGGGGACTGGAAGATTGCCTTGCCCGGCATGTCAGGTTTATCGGGGATCCGGACAGTCGCATCCGCGAGGACTACCTTAGAATTCTGCGGTTTTTCCGGATTTATGCCGCGTACGGCCGGGGCGATCTTGACCGGGAAGGTCTTGGTGCATGTTTGAGGCAGCGCGACGGCTTGCGCAGGTTGTCGGCCGAGCGGATCGGACATGAAATGCGGCGTTTGCTGCGGGCTCCCCTGGCAGCGCATGCTTTGAAACTGATGAACGATTGCGGTCTTTGGGAAATCGCGACCGGTGGACTGGCACGCGTCGCCGACTACATTGCGCTCCGACAGTTGGACGAGACAGCAGCCGAAACGCGCGATCCGGAACTTGGTCTTGTGGTGATTGCCGGGTTCGTCCGTGAGGATCTGGAGCGGATAAGCGAACGGTTCCGGCTTTCGAATGCCGAACATAAACGCATGCAGACGGCCTGGTCAGCCAAGAAACGTGTCAAGAAAACGGATGACGTCTCGAGTGCACCTTCGCTGGTCTATGATTTCGGCAGACAAGGAGCGATTGACGGTGCGCTGGCGGTCTGGGCGACGCGGATTGCCCGTCAGTCCGTGGACACTTCCCGGCTCGAAAAATTGCTGATCTCTTTGCGCGCGCAGGATGTTCCCGAATTTCCATTGAAGGGCGCCGATCTTATCGCCGCCGGCCACGCGCCCGGACCTGCACTCGGCATGGCATTGAAACGACTTGAAGTCGAATGGAAAGAAAGCGGGTTCGCTTTGTCAAAACAGCAATTGATCGATCGATCAGGCGATGCATCTTAGCGTTTTTTTAAAGGAAATACCGGCAAGATATCTGATGGTTTTCCCTTGCGTAAGCCGGGGATGAAAGTCTCAAAACTGGTTTGGGCGCGTAAACGAGACATTAGATGGAACTGGTACTTATTTCAGACGGACAACTGTCCTTGGACTCACCGGTCCGGAAGCTCCCGTTTTTCTTCCCGGCCCGCCTGATCGAAATGGACAAGGTTTCGCCGGATACTGTCGCCGAAGGCAAAATCGCGGTCATTGAGTTACTGGGTTCATCCGATGCCGGGCTTACGGCCCTCAAGACATCTTGGGACAGCATTGCCGAGATCCCTGTCATCTGCCTTGTCTCCCAGAAAAACCGCCGTGAAGTCATTCAGGCAGCTGCGCTGGGCAAGACGGAAATACTCGAGCGCGATGCGCCGTTTCCGCTGCTTTTGAAACGTGTCAACGCGCATATGGGAGGAGACATCCTCGAAGCGCTTCCAAGAAAAACGCCTGCTTCTACGGCCGCAGCCTACAAAAAGAGCAACACGTTCCTGGAGAGCCTTTGTTTGTCAACGGTTGAAGGTGCGAAGGTTCGCATCAACCTGATGAATGAGAGCGCTGAGGACATGTTGGGTGCCCTGAAACAGGACGGCCTCTCGTGCTGGCTCAACGCCGTTGAAACGCATCACAGCGCCACATATTGCCATTCGCTTCAGGTTGCCGGTCTTGCAGGCATGCTTGCCAAGCACCTGGGTTGGCCCGACGAGGACTGCAAGGAAGTTATCGCAGGTGGCCTTGTGCATGATATCGGCAAAATGCGCATACCGCTCACGATCCTGGACAAGGCGGGGAAACTGACCAGTGAGGAGCGCGCCATGGTCGACAAGCACCCGCAATTCGGGCGCGATATCCTGAAAACGAGACTGGAAGTGGCGCCGAACATCAAACGGATGGCGATCCAGCACCATGAATATGTTGACGGCACCGGGTATCCGAACCGGCTGAAAGGCGACCAGATTATACCCAAAGTTCGTCTCATCACAGTTTGCGACATCTTTGCCGCTCTGACGGAAGAGCGTCCCTACCGGCAGAGCGTTCCCGCACGGACCGCGCTCGACATGATGAGAAACATGGGGCCAAAACTCGATCAGAAGATCGTGTCGAAACTGGACGACATGTTGTTCGGCCGGGCATTCGGCGCGGTCACGCGTGAGGCACCTGCCGCCTGAATACGATTTGCAGCCCGGCTCAGGGCCACTTCACGACCGGTGGCATCGACGACAGGATCGACGCAACGTTGCCGCCTGTCTTGAGGCCGAAAATGGTGCCCCTGTCGTAAAGAAGATTGTATTCAACGTAACGGCCGCGCCGCACAAGCTGTTCCTCTCGCTCGGCTTGCGACCAGCTTCGCTCAAAGTTCCTGCGAACCAGCTCGGGATAGATCCCCAGAAAAGCTTCTCCGACCGACTTGGTGAACGCGAAATCGGCGTCCCAGGAGCCACTGTGAAGGTAGTCGTAGAAAATACCTCCAATGCCGCGCGCCTCGTTCCTGTGCTTTAGGAAGAAATAGTCGTCGCACCAGGCCTTGTAGGCATCGTAGTCGGCGACCTCGTGCTGTTCGCAGGCTTTGCGCATAGCAAGGTGAAAGGCCTGTGTATCCGGATCTTCCTGCGTTCGGCGGGCATCGAGCACCGGCGTCAGATCGGCACCGCCGCCAAACCACTGGCGGGTCGTCACGACCATTCGGGTGTTCATGTGAACCGCCGGCACATGCGGATTATGCAGGTGCGCGATCAGGCTGATGCCCGAGGCCCAAAACCTTGGATCATCGGATGCTCCCGGAATTTGTCCGCGAAACTCGGGCGAAAATTCGCCATGCACGGTGGACACATGAACGCCCACCTTTTCAAAGACGCGTCCATGCATCATGGACATGACGCCGCCGCCACCCTTTGCGCCCGTGCTGTCCGTGCGTTCCCAGGGGGTGCGCTCGAACCGGCCTGCAGGCTGGTCCGACAGTGGTCCCGACAACGAGCCAATCTCGTCTTCCAGGTCTTCGAAGGACTTGCAGATCCGGTCGCGGAGCGCTTCGAACCAGGCAGGCGCAATCCGCTTCTTTTCTTCAATGTCGTCCGGGATGGGACCGCCGCGATTTTGCATGGAAGGTGCATTCATGAGACTGGCTTTCGACGATTTGCCAAGCGGCAGCGTGCAATGGGATTTCAATCTGGGCTTTTAGGGAAAGTACCGGTTTGCCGCAAGACTTCGCCGAGCGCCATGCCCGCGGAGACGGCGACATTGATCGAACGCATGCCCTCCATCATCGGGATGGTCAATCGCGCATCGACAAGATCGTGAATACTTTCCGGAACCCCGGTGCTTTCGCGGCCCATCAGCAAAACATCGTCGGGCCGGTAGTCGAACTCGGTGTATCTGACTTCAGCTTTTGTTGTCAGCAGAATAAGCCTTTTGTTCTGCGTCAGCCGGAACAATTCGAAATCGGCAAAACTTCGATGCCTGCGCATCGATGCGCGTTCCAGATAATCCATGCCCGCACGTTTCAGGGCGCTGTCGGAAATTGGAAATCCCGCCGGTTCGATCAGATGGACCGTGACACCCATGCACGCCGCCAGGCGCAAGATAGTTCCGGTGTTCTGCGGTATGTCGGGTTGGTAGAGAGCTATGTCTGGCATCGCATCAACTGTCTTGGCTTACGGGCGGCGCTGGATAACAGTTTGACCGGCAGTTGTCATGCCTGCGGCCATATTTGATGTGTTTATTTGATAGCCCGGTTTGAAAGGGCAAGCATAGAATAGTGATCAGATTCGCTCCCATCCATCAGGAGATCCCCCGTGTCCGCGCTTTTTCGCCTGTTCGAAAGCTGGATTGATCCGTTTCGAAACCCACCGGATATGGAAATGCCACGCGGCGGTATCCGCTTCCTGCTTTTTTTCATTTCACAGGTCCGCTGGCCCTTTGTGGCGATGCTTGTTCTTGGCTGCCTGTCCGCGTTTGTCGAGGTCACGATTTTCAATTTCCTTGGAAGGATTGTGGATCTGCTTGAAAGCGGAGACCGGGCGACCTTCTTCAGCGATCATGCCTCGACGCTCCTGTCGATGGGACTGGTGGTCCTTGTTTTACGAACCTTAGTCGCTGCGCTGATGGCACTTGTTGAAGAGCAGACGGTCGTTCCCGGATTTTTCAATCTGGTCAGGTGGCAATGCCACCAGCGAATCATGCGTCAGAGCCTGAGTTACTTCCAGGACGACCTAGCGGGCAGGCTTGTGCAGAAGGTCATGCAGGCGGGAATGTCGGCGGGCGATTTCATGATCAACCTGTTACAGGTCGCCTGGTTTATCATCGTCTACGCCGTGACAACGCTGATACTCGTCTCCGAGCTTGACGGCCGTCTCGGAGCGCTCGTTGCGCTATGGCTCGTCTGTTTCGCGGTAACCGCATGGTATTTCGTTCCACGGATCAGGATAGCATCCAAGGAAACCGCACATAGCTATTCCGGCGTGACCGGGCGGTTCGTCGATACATACACCAATATTCAATCCGTGAAATTGTTCGGCTCAACCCGGGAAGAAAACCGGGGCGCCAGACAGTCCCTTGAGGGCTTTATTGCAAAGCTGCAGCGTTTCACGCGGTATCTGACGTCCATCAGAATGATTATGACGTCGATAAATGGCGTGATGATCGTTTCGATTACCGCGATGGCCCTTTTTGTCTGGCAACACGATGGCATGAGTACCGGACATGTTGCATTTGCGCTCAGCCTGATCTTGCGTTTGAATATTCTGCTCAACCGGCTCTTCAATCAGCTCAACGGCCTGTTCCGGCATTTCGGATCGCTGCAGGACAGCATGGAAACAATTGTAAAGCCGGTCGCCCTGACAGATTTTCCGCAGGCAAAGGAGCTCGACGTCAAGCAAGGCGGCATACGGTTTGAAAATATCCGGTTTCACTACGGCAAGGACGGCGGCGTGATCGACCATCTGGATCTTTCCATCAAGCCGGGTGAGCGCGTTGGTCTGGTCGGTCCCTCCGGTGCGGGCAAGACGACGTTGGTCAGCCTGCTGCTCAGGTTCTTTGACCTGGAAGCCGGTCAGATCCTGATTGACGGGCAGGACGTTAAATATGTGGCACAGGAGTCTCTTCGCCGATCAATCGGAATGGTGACACAAGACACCTCCCTCCTGCACCGGTCCATCCGCGAAAACATCCGCTATGGACGCAGCTCGGCCCGGGAGGAAGATCTGATCGAGGCGGCGCGCAAGGCACATGCGCTCGACTTCATCGAACAGCTGGAAGACATGAAGGGCCGGACAGGGTTTGATGCCTTTGTCGGTGAGCGTGGCGTCAAGCTTTCGGGTGGACAGCGTCAGCGGATCGCAATCGCGCGCGTTCTTTTGAAGGACGCGCCCATTCTGGTTCTTGACGAGGCAACCTCTGCGCTGGATTCGGAGGTCGAGGCGGCGATCCAGGACAATCTGCAAAGCCTGATGACTGGAAAAACGGTGATTGCCATCGCACACCGTTTGTCGACGATTGCGGCAATGGACCGATTGATTGTCATGGATGAGGGAAAAATCGTGCAGCAGGGTACGCATGACATTCTTCTCAAAGACAAAAGCGGACTTTACGCGCAGCTGTGGCGTCGGCAATCCGGCGGGTTTCTCAAGGCAGATGCATTGCCGGTCTGAGTGAAAAGATGCATCTGCTTGCGGCGCGATTTTGCTGATCCGAACGCTCAAGGCAAACGTAATGATTGCGTCTAACCGCTGAGGGTCCCATGGTTCAGTACACCACCGCCTACGTCGCGACAGCGCTGGTTTTTCTTGCAGTCGATTATGTCTGGTTGTCACAAGTGGCAACGCGGTTCTATTTCGACAGGATCGGTCACCTGTTGATGGACAAGCCAAACATGGCGGCCGCTGGCGCCTTCTATATAATCTATGTCGTCGGCATCGTCGTCTTTGCGGTCGCGCCGGCATTGAAATCCGAAAGCATGGCGATAGCAATCGTCTACGGAGCCATGTTCGGGTTCTTCACCTATGCAACCTACGACGTAACGAATTACGCAACACTGAGAAACTGGCCTGTCATCGTGACAATCGTTGACGTCGCATGGGGAACCGTCCTGTCTGCATTTTCGGCCGGCATGGGCTATGTTCTTACCCGCCTTGTGACGGCACACTAGTGGGGACGGGCAGACTTTACGGTCTCCTTTGATCCAACAGGCAAGCGGAGCCGATTGCCTGTGGTTTTCGACATCGCCAGCTTGCCAGTACTTTTATTCTTGAGCTTTTTTCTATGAAAACTGTTAGATTTGCGTAATTTTTTCTCGTTTTCGGGCACTTTTAATTGTCAAAAATCTCGATAACTATACGCCTGAGCAGGCGTTTAGTATTTTTTTCAATGTATTTTGGGACCCTAGTCTTGGATGCTTGGAACAATCGACGAAAATGAATGGAAGACTACACGGCTGACCTGTCCGCACTGGACCTGATTTTTATTGTCGGGGTGACAGCGCTGCTTCTGTCTGCCGTGTTTCTTGCCGGCCGCCTGGTAGGCAAACGATCCTCTCGTGATGTGGATTCAGAATTCGGAAACGACGCAGCCGTCCTGAAGACTGTGGTCGAACATGCTCATGAAGGCTTGGTGATGCAGGACATTTACGGCCGGATCGAGTGGTCGAATCCTGCCTATACGCGTATCACCGGGTTTAGCGCAGAAGAAATTCGGGGGCGCCGTCCACAGGAATTCATCCTCCCTCCCAATAATCAGCTGACTGCTGAAGACTTGAACAACTTCAAATTCGACCTGGGGAAATTCTCGTCCGGATTCAAGGAGTTGATCCAGAACCAGCGCAAGAACGGCGAACTTTTCTGGAATCAGCTCACTTTCGCGCAAGTTGAAGGCGATACCGACGACAAGACGCGCATGATCATCCTGTGCCAGGACGTGACCCGCGAGGTCGAGCGATTTGCCGAACTTGAAGAAACGCGAAAGCGGTTGAAGTATCAGGCCGAGCACGACGAACTGACCGGTCTTGCAACCCGGGCGAAGATCACAGCCTTCCTGCAGGAGCGACTATCGACGGGCGGCGGCGATGCGCGCCCGGTTGGCGTCATTCATTTCGATCTGGATCATTTCAAGGATATCAATGACAGCCATGGTCACAGCGCCGGTGACACGGTGCTCCGTCATGTGGCCGGCGTGCTCAAGTCGGTTGTCGCCGACAAAGGAGTTGTTGCCAGGGTCGGCGGCGACGAGTTTCTGGCCGCAATATCCGATCCAACCGGACCCGATCAAATGGAGCAGCTCGGACAACAGATGCTCGATGATCTGACCAGACCGGTCACGATCGAGCGGGAAAGACTGAAAGTCGCCGGGAGTGTCGGTCTGGTTCTTGCCGACACGGGCAAAACCAGCCTTGCTGAACTCATCAACCGGGCTGACATTGCACTTTATGCGGCAAAGAAATCCGGGCGCGGGCGCTATTCCTGGTACACTGACGCACTTGGAGCCGCCCACCGGCACAAGCGCATGAGCATGGCGCAACTGGACCAGGATCTTGAAAGCGGCAACCTGACTTTATTGATGCAGCCGCAATATGATCTCCAGGAAAAACGTGTGATGGGCTATGAAGTGTCCACTCATTGGCTGCACCCGTCCGAAGGCCTTGTCGATCCGGCCAAAATGCTCTCCGAGCAGGAAGACACCAAGCGTATCGCACGCATTGAACAGTTTGGCCTGAAGCAGGGTCTTGCCGAGGTCAGGCGGATGCGCGAAGCGACGGGCAGTTCTTATTCGCTGACGGTCGACCTGACAGGCGCAAGCGTCGGCCCCCCGGATTTCGAAGAGAAACTGTGCCAGTTGTGTGAAGACGCGGACTTTCCGTTGGAAGGCCTGATCGTTCAACTCACGCCGCAGGCGATCCACTTCGACGAACCCGGCTGCCTTCAACATGCGATCGACAAAATCTCAAAACTCGGCTGCCGGATTGCGCTCGACAATGTCGGTAGTGTTCACGGCGGTGTAGCCCAACTCATTCAGGTCAGCGCGCATGTCATGAAAATCAGTCCCTGGCTGGTGCGTGACCTGGAAACGGACGCGAAAAAGCGACACCTGACCCAGGCGGTCATCGAACTTGCCGACAAGTTCGGGTGCCAGGTTATGGCGGTAGGTGTGGCCACCGAAGCTCAGCGCGAGATCCTGCGGGACTATGGGTGCCGATTCATTCAGGGTGACCTGATTGCCGCGCCCATGTCGGCCAGAGAAGCCGAAATTCACTTGCAAGAATTTACGACCGGGAACGTATTGGACTGAATCTGTTGCAGATCCGCCGACCCGATGTGTCCGAATGGCAACAGGTGTCAGTTTCGTCCCATCTATATTCGTGTTGCCTCTTTCCATTTTCACCAAAAACGGTTAGGACATTTTCCGGTCAACTCATGAGTGTTGACACTTTTCCCTGCGACATACAGGTCGCGCAGCCAGGAGGGCATACATGATAGATCTTTGCATGATCCACCCGTGCTTCGCCCACGCCGGTTGCAGCAAGGTCGCCCCACGGCAGCGTTAGGCGCCGTCGCACCTTCTCTTTCTCAATAATTTTGCGGTGAACGGCTCAAGCCGCTGTGCGTGCTGCACGCCTTCGAAGGCGTGTCTGCCATCACCATCAATCCAGATCCCTTTTCGGAGCTGTTCCGATGAATTCGTTTTTTGTGCAGGACCCGTCTGTGCGTGCAGACCGTCCGGATATCGAGATGCCTCCGGCTCGGCAACCGAGACCGGGGCGCAGACTTGCCCGCTATTTGACCGCGACCGCCATGTTTTTCGGAACGACGCTCGCGGTGGCAGTGCTCTTGTTCGTGCCGGTGCTGGCTTTCAACTTAAGCCGCGTCGAAGCTCTTGAAGTCGCCGGAGAATACATGCCGGTGACCGTCTTCATGGACGAGCTGGGTGCGCTGTTCTGGGGCACGGCAATCATCGCCCTTGCATTCACAAGTTTTATGACCGGCCTCCTGTTCATGTCTGCCGGCGCAACCATTCGTCCGCGCTCGACGCCGATCGGCAGGGAGGATGCCCTGATGCATCTGACCGTGCTACGGTTGAGCCGCTCTGAGAGGTAGTCATGTTTGACCGTTTCGAAAAGCTCGTTGATCCATTTGAGAAAACCGAGCTTGACGTTCCACCGAAAGGGTTTTGGGCCTTCTGTTGGTACTATACCAAGCCAGTCTGGCCGATCCTTCTTGCCGTCTCGATTCTCGGCGCTCTGATTGCAGTCCTGGAAGTCTTGATTTTCACGTTCTTGGGCGAGCTGGTCACCTGGCTCAGCACGGAAAACACCGAAACATTCTTCCAGGACAACTGGGGTCAGCTGGTCTGGATGGCAGTTGTCGTTCTTGTCCTGCTGCCGGGCTTTGCAGCTGTCTGGGAAATGGCTTTTCACCAGGGCCTTATGGGGACTTACCCCATGTCGGTGCGGTGGCGGGTTCATCGCTATCTGTTGCGGCAAAGCATCTCGTTTTATCAAAACGACTTTGCCGGCAGGATTGCCAACAAGCTGATGCAGACGGCACTGGCAGTCAGGGAAGTCGTTACCCGGATTGCCGATATCCTCGTCTACGTAATCGTCTATTTCGTTGCGGCTTTGTTTGTGGTGGCCGAGGCAAGTCCATACTTCGCCATTCCCTTTCTCGCGTGGCTCGGGTGCTATCTCGTGACGATGCGGGTATTCATTCCGCGCCTGAAAAACGTCTCCAGAGACCAGGCGGATGCGCGTTCCCTCATGACGGGACACGTCGTGGATGCCTACACGAACATCTCGACCGTGAAACTTTTTTCTCACGCTGAGCGTGAGGAGGAGTATGCCAAGTCATCCATGAAGTCGTTCCTCAAGACGGTGTTTTTGCAGATGAGGCTGGTGACGGGGATGAACATCACCCTGACGACGCTCAACATGTTCCTGCTTTTCGCCGTTGCTGGAATGTCGATCGGTCTTTGGCAGGCGGGCCGCGTCACGACAGGGGAGATCGCGGTCGCGGTGGCTCTTGTCCTGCGGTTTCAGGGTATGTCTCAATGGATCTTGTGGGAAGTGTCCGGACTGTTTGAAAACGTCGGCACGGTCCAGGACGGCATCAACACGATTTCCAGAGAACGGGATGTCGTTGATACGCCGGATGCCAAAGCACTTTCCGTCCCGAAAGGCGAAATCCGGTTCGATGGTATAGGTTTTCACTACGGCAAGAAAACCGGTGTCATCGAAGAGCTGAATCTGACGATTGCTCCTGGCGAGAAGATCGGACTGATCGGCAGATCCGGGGCCGGTAAATCCACGCTCGTCAATCTGCTGCTGCGCTTTTACGATCTGGAGCGCGGCCGCATTATGATAGACGGCCAGGATATCGCAGGTGTTCGACAGGACGACATCCGGGCCAATGTGGGCGTCGTCACCCAGGACACCTCGCTCCTGCACCGTTCGATCTTCGAGAACGTGGCCTATGGCAAGTCGGATGTCGCGCGGACCGATGTCGAAGCGGCGCTGGAAAAAGCGCACGCCATCGAGTTCGTGGCCGGTCTGACCGATCTCAACGGACGCAATGGGCTTGACGCGCATGTCGGCGAACGTGGCGTCAAACTCTCCGGCGGCCAGCGCCAGCGTGTTGCCATTGCGCGCGTGCTGTTGAAGGACGCTCCGATCCTGGTTCTGGATGAAGCGACATCCGCGCTCGATTCAGAAGTGGAACTTGCGATCCAGGAGAGCCTGTTCGAGTTGATGAAGGGCAAGACCGTGATTGCGATCGCGCACCGATTGTCAACGATCGCGGCCATGGACAGGCTTATTGTCATGGACCAGGGACGAATCATCGAACAGGGCTCACATCAGGAGCTTCTGGACAAAAACGGATTGTATGCGCAGCTTTGGCGGCACCAGTCCGGCGGGTTTCTGGCACCCGTCCAGGCGGCATAATTGCCTGCACAAAACAGCAAGAGCGGGATTCCTTTGAAATCCGCTCTTGCGCTCGTTCCCCAAAAAAGGGCAGAAAAGCGGCGTGGTGTTTTTTTTGCCTGCGACATATGCGTTTTGTGGCGTTTGTTGATCTGGACAAGCGTTTCGAAGGGTGCAAAAAGACAAGCCGCTTGGCCGATGCGGAAAACTGCCGCACCCGGCCACCGTTGAGCCCGGCATGGTTCCGGCTATCCTTTCTGGCAAGGGACGGCCCGGACATGATGCGGGCTTTCGGTACAGGTAGAATTTTGAAGGGGACGCGACCTTGGCACACAACACGGATGCGGAAGAACCGAACCGCCGTGACTTTCTCTACATCGCGACCGGTGCAATGGGCGTTGTGGGCGCCGGCGCTTTGGCATGGCCGTTCATTGATCAGATGAACCCGGATGCCTCCGCACTTGCACTGGCGTCTATTGAGGTTGATGTGTCTGCCGTCGAAGAGGGGCAGTCAATCACAGTTAAATGGCGCGGCAAGCCGGTCTTCATCCGCAACCGCACCGAAACGGAAGTCACCGAGGCCACAGACGTGCCGATGTCGGATCTTCCGGACAAACTGGCGCGTAATGCGAACCTGCCAGCGGATGCGGAAGCAACCGACCCGAACCGGGGTGTCAAGGACAAGGAAAACTGGCTCGTCCAAATCGGCATCTGCACGCACCTTGGTTGCGTTCCTATCGGCGATGCAGGCGAATTCGGTGGCTGGTTCTGCCCGTGCCACGGTTCGCACTACGACACGGCCGGCCGCATTCGCAAAGGCCCGGCTCCCGAGAATTTGCTGATTCCGCCGCTCGAGTTCGTCACCGACTCGACGATCAAGATCGGCTAACGGCATAAATTTTTAGGAGACAGCCATGGCTGGACATTCAAACTACGTACCGCAAAGCGCTGCGGCCAAGTGGCTGGAAAGCCGCCTGCCGGTGATATCGCTCATGCGTGGTTCTTTCGTCGACTTCCCGACTCCGAAAAACCTCAACTACTGGTGGACCTTCGGCGGGATTCTGTTTTTCGTGCTGATCGCCCAGATCCTCACGGGCATCGTTCTTGTGATGCATTATACACCCAGCACAGGCGCGGCCTTCGACAGTGTCGAGCACATCATGCGCGACGTGAATTTCGGCTGGATGCTGCGGTACCTGCATTCCAACGGCGCGTCGATGTTCTTTATCGCCGTCTATATTCATATCTTCCGGGGGCTTTATTACGGTTCCTACAAGGCGCCGCGCGAGATCTCGTGGATCCTTGGCGTGATCATCTTCCTGATCATGATGGGCACGGCGTTCATGGGTTACGTCCTGCCTTGGGGTCAGATGTCCTTCTGGGGCGCGACGGTTATCACCAACCTGTTCTCGGCTATCCCGCTTGTCGGTGAAAGCATCGTGACCTGGCTCTGGGGCGGCTTTGCGGTCGACAATCCGACGCTGAACCGGTTCTTCTCGCTGCACTATCTGCTGCCGTTCATGATTTTCGGTGTTGTCATCCTGCACGTGTGGGCCTTCCATACGACAGGCAACAACAACCCGACAGGCGTTCAGCCGAAGACCAAACAGGACACGCTGCCGTTCCATCCGTACTACACGGTCAAGGATCTGTTCGCGATCGTCGTGTTCATGATCTTCTTCGCCTGGTTCGCTTTCTACCTGCCGAACTATCTTGGGCACGCGGACAACTACATCGAAGCGAACCCGCTGGTTACGCCGTCTCACATCGTTCCGGAGTGGTACTTCCTGCCGTTCTACGCGATCTTGCGTGCGGTTCCGGACAAGCTCGGCGGCGTTGTTCTGATGTTCGGTGCCATCGCCGTTCTGTTCATCCTGCCCTGGCTTGACACATCCAAGGTCCGCTCTGGTGCCTACCGTCCGCTGTTCAAGCAGTTCTTCTGGATTTTTGCGGCTGTTTGCGTGGCACTCGGATACCTGGGCGCAATGCCTGCCGAGGGCATCTTCGTGACGCTGTCGCGGATCTTTACCGCCTACTATTTCGCGCATTTCCTGATCATTCTGCCGATGCTCGGTTTCCTTGAAAAACCGAAGCCGCTCCCGGCATCGATCTCGGAAGCTGTGCTGAAGGGTGGATCGGGCCAACCGGCCGGCGCCGCAGCCGCGCCGGAAATGAAATAACGCGAACCGGATCAGGAGTTATTTGAGACAATGAGCACCATGATCAAAATGGTTCGGGCCTTCGCAGCGGTGGCGTCTCTCGCCATCGCGACACCGGCGATCGCTGCTGGCGCCAATGTGGAAATCGATTATCAGAACTGGTCCTTTGCCGGCCCATTCGGTTTCTTTGACAGGGCGCAGTTGCAGCGCGGCTTCAAGGTCTATCGTGAAAACTGTTCCGCCTGCCACGGTTTGCGACTGGTCGCATTCCGCAATCTTGCTGAAAACGGCGGTCCGAGCTTCACGGAAGACCAGGCAAAGGCCGTTGCGGCCGAATACACCGTCATCGACGGTCCGGACGACTTCGGCGAAATGTTCGAGCGCCCGGCGATCCTGGCAGACCGTTTCCCGTCTCCGTTCCCGAACGAGCAGGCGGCCCGTGCGGCCAACAACGGCGCCTATCCGCCGGACTTCTCCCTGCTTGCAAAAGCGCGCGCGGCACAGCGTGGCTTCCCGGGCTTCGTGTTCGATATCTTCACGCAGTACCAGGAGAACGGTCCTGACTACATCTACTCGCTTCTGACGGGTTATGTAGATGCGCCCGAAGGCGTCACGGTGCCGGACGGTCAGTACTATAACCACTCGTTCCTGGCCGGTGAGTTCATCTCGATGGCGCCGCCGCTTTATGACGAGGCGGTAGAGTACACCGACGGAACTCCGATGACGGTCGAGCAATACGCAAAAGACGTTTCAGCGTTCATGATGTGGGCCGCAGAACCCCATCTTGAAGACCGCAAGAAGATCGGCTTCCGCGTGATGATCTTCCTGATCGTGTTCGCAGGATTGCTCTACTTCACCAAGAAGCAGCTGTGGCGCAACGTCGAACACTGACCGGGTCCAATATGGACAGATCTCGAAAGGCGGGCCTTGGGCCCGCCTTTTTTTCTTTTTGATCTGTTCAACATGCATGCCGCTTGTTAATCAGCAGGTCGGACTGTTGCATGACTGGAGACTTGGAAATGGCTGACGCGGTTCTTGGGATAATCGGCGGGTCCGGCATCTACGACCTTCCCGGACTTCAAAATTCCGAATGGATAACCGTCGAAAGCCCGTGGGGCACGCCTTCCGACCAGGTTCGCATTGGTGAAATCGACGGTTTGAAGATCGTGTTTTTGCCCCGGCATGGCAGGGGGCATGTCTATTCGCCAACCACGATAAATTACCGTGCCAATATTGATGTCATGAAACGTTGCGGCGTGACGGATCTCCTTTCGGTTTCCGCATGCGGCTCGCTCAAGGAAGAACATGCGCCGGGGACTTTCGTTCTTGTCGATCAGTTCATCGACCGGACAATCGCGCGTGAAAAGAGCTTCTTCGGGACCGGCTGTGTCGCGCATGTCTCCATGGCAACACCGGTGAGCCCAAAGCTGATCGATGCCGTTGCAGCCGCCGCAGAAGCGGAAAGCCTCGCCTATGCCCGTGGCGGGACATACCTTGCGATGGAAGGACCGCAATTCTCCTCGCTCGCCGAGAGCCATCTCTACCGGTCGTGGGGTTGCGACGTGATCGGGATGACAAACATGCCGGAAGCAAAGCTCGCCCGCGAAGCGGAAATCTGCTACGCAACCGTCGCCATGGTGACTGACTACGACAGCTGGCATCCGGACCACGGGGAAGTCGACATTCAGGCGATCATCAAGGTCCTGCATGACAATGCGGAGAACGCTCAGCGTCTTGTGGCACGCGTTGCGCGCGATTTGCCTCGCGAACATCAGTCTTGCCCGGCAGGGTCGGATACGGCGCTCGAATTCGCCTTTATAACCGCGCCGGAAAAACGGGATCCAGTGCTTGTCGCAAAGCTGGATGCTATCGCCGGTCGCGTTTTGAACAAAGCTGGCTAGCTCTTTCCGGACGGCCACAACATTCATTGAATACTAGCGAATTCGCTTCGATCAAACGCGCAAACTTGGTATAAGCGTCGGTCGGGGCATGTGCCGGAACGATCAGCCGAAGAAAGAGAGCTCGATGACCGAACAGACAATCCAGGATGAATTGATCCACGCGATCCGCACGATCAAGGACTATCCGAAAGAGGGCATTCTGTTTCGCGATATCACGACGCTTCTCGGCAACGCACGCGCCTTCCGGCGCGCCGTGGACGCGCTCGTTCAGCCCTGGGCCGGCTCGAAGGTAGACCAGATCGCGGGCATCGAGGCGCGGGGTTTCATTCTGGGTGGCGCCGTAGCGCATCAGGTTTCCGCTGGGTTTGTTCCGATACGCAAAAAAGGAAAGCTGCCGCACGAGACCGTGCGGATTGCGTATTCGCTCGAGTACGGGCTGGATGAGATGGAAATGCACAAGGATGCGATCCAGCCTGGCGACCGCGTTATTCTCGTTGACGATCTGATTGCGACCGGCGGCACGGCAGAAGCGGCCTGCAAGCTGCTCAGATCGATGGGTGCGAATATTGAGGCAGCCTGTTTCATTGTCGATCTGCCGGATCTGGGTGGACGCAAGAAGCTGGAGGAGCTGAGCGTTCCCGTCCGCACGCTGGTGGAATTCCCCGGGCACTGACAGCCGATGGCAGACGAAGCCGATAGTCCGGTCGACCGGCCCCAGTTCACAGACGACTTTCGGTGCGATTTCGAAACACTCTTGAAATGGCGCAGAGACGTGCGCCGTTTCAAGAGAGATCCGCTGCCTGTGGGCAAGCTCGACAACTTGCTCCGTCTCGCCGATCTTGCGCCATCTGTCGGGAACAGCCAGCCATGGCGCATTGTGGTTGTCGGCAGTGAGGAGAAACGGGACAAAGTAATCGCGTGCTTTGAAACGCAGAACGAGCTTGCGTCCCAAAAGTACGACCGGGACCAGGCGCTTCGGTACAAGCAACTTAAACTTGCCGGGCTCCGGGAAGCGCCTGTTCACTTGGCCGTTTACTGCGACACGGATCCGGTGCAGGGCGCAGGGCTTGGCAGGGCCACGATGCCTGAAACGCTTGCCTACTCGGCCGTCGGCATGATCCACACATTCTGGCTGGCCGCGCGGAGCGAAGGAATCGGCGTTGGTTGGGTATCAATTCTTGAACCTGAGACTGTCTCAACGATCCTTCAGGTTGACGCCAACTGGCAGCTCGTGGCTTATCTATGTGTTGGTTATCCCGAAGAAGAACACGTCGACCCGGAACTTGAACGCGCGCGCTGGCAGGCGCGCAGTCCCTTGAAAAGCCGGATATTCACCCGCTAGGAGCCCCTAAATGCCTGTGATCATTCGACCTACGGAAGAAAGCGACTATGACGCCGTGCGTCAGCTTCTGACGGACCGCTGGACTGCCCCTGAAATCATGCTCGACAATGAAGTGTTCGATGCGCCACGGTTACCGGGCTATGTCGCCTTTGACGGCGACACTCTGGTCGGACTGGTGACGCTGATCAAGCGCGACGGCGAGTGGGAAATCCTGACGCTGGATTCGATCAATCGCTGGGGGGGCGTCGGTAGCCAATTGCTGGACGCGGTCGTGACTGAAGCGCGCTCGCAAAACGTACCCCGTCTTACGGTCAGAACGTCCAACGACAATCTCGATGCGTTCCGGTTCTACCAGCGGCGCGGTTTCCGTTTCGAACGGATCGGGCAGGGTGTGATTGACCAGGAACGTGAACAGAAGCCTGGCATCCCGCTGCGCGGCGACTATGGTATCGAGATCCGTGACGAGGTGCTATTCGCAAGAGCCCTCTAACCAACGCTCGGGACCCGGCCTGAACGACTATCAAAGCCAGGTGCCGAGCTTATGTCCGCTGCGATCCCTTTCTCAGAACACTTCTTGCCGCCGTCGCGACAGGAAGAAACCGTGACCGTCAAGGTTTTCGCACCGAAGGCCCTTCGTTGACGAGAAGCAGGTGAATCCGCCGAATTCGCCCGTAACGCCATATTCGGCCCGGTCGAAGCCACCTTTGTCCCGGCTTGTCCGCTCGCACAGAATTTCGGCAGGGCCTCTGTCGGCCATGTAAAACGTATGTCCCCAGTCCGACGCGCAGGTCGCCGGTTTGGGAAGGGGCGGGGCCCCACCCCGCTCAATAATCGTGCAGGTGAGGTCGGACGACTCGGCGCCTTCCCCAACTACGCATTGAATATTCTCAGACGGTGTCTCAAAGGTCCACACATCGGCATGCGCTGCCGATGCTCCGAACGTGATGGCACAAATGGCGTATCGTATGAACATGGGGAGCACTCAATTCCTTGATCTCAAAATTCGACCTGAACATTCGCCACACGGCACGCGCTCGTCGTCCCAATTGGCGCTGATCCTTTGGGCCACGCAACGGTACATTGAAACTATTGTGTTTTTCTCTCAACGAACACCGTTGCCTTGAAGGAAAACACCAGCGTCCCATCCTGATTGTGCGCCAGCATGTCCGAGTGGATCAGGCCCCATTCGGGGCGGCTGCGGCTCTCCGTTTTGCCGGTGACTATGCGCGTGTAGCGGAGCGTGTCGCCGGGATAGACAGGCCTGATCCACTTCAGATCCTGAAACCCCGGTGAGGGGCCGATCTGTGCAATCGGAGTGTCCGATTTCCGGGCTTCGTCCTGGAGCTCCCGCATCTTTGAAACGAACAGCTTCATGAATATCGATGCGGTGTGCCAACCGGATGCACACAGACGTCCGAAATGGGTTTTTGAAGCCTCTTCTTCGCTCAAATGAAAAGGCTGCGGATCGTACTTCTCGGCAAAGCGGATAATCTCGTCCTTGTCGAAAGTGTAGTTGCCGAGTTCAAGGGTTTCGCCGACAGTGACGTCCTCAAAAAACGAAATCATTCGCCGGCCTCCTGCTTTTCAAACAAGACCGGGTTTTCCCATTCGATAACCTCTGTGTCGTTCTGGTTGACCGCTGTGATCTTTATAAAGACCATCCCAAGAAGCGGCTTGGAACGCAGATCCTTTGTATCCAGGATCTGGGCACTGGCGGACAGGACATCTCCCGGAAATACGGGATGTTTCCACTTCAGCCTGCTGACGCCTGGCGACCCGCGGCCCGAACTCTTGTTGAAGAGGTTCGTGGCCAGAAGGCGCATGACGATGCTGGCTGTATGCCAGCCCGAGGCGGCCAGACCTCCGAGCATTGACGCCTTTCCGCCCTCGTCGCTGACGTGAAAATCCTGCGGGTCGAACTCTGTTGCGAACTCGATGATGTCGTCTCTGGAGACTTCGATCGAGCCAAGGTCAAGTTCCTGCCCTGCCGTGAAGTCTTCGAAATATCGTGGTGTTGTCATGAAAGCGGGCTGTTCGGTTGCCTTTGAAGGTGACACAAGAAGCTTTAGATGAAGTGCTGTTGCCAATGTTTCGTAACACGAACCTGCCGGCGCCCGAAAGACAGATGCCAAGTCGATCCGTCCTGGTCACCTAGTTTGTCTGCTTCAACCGCTGACATAGTTGCGCCAATTGTGCTCCTCACGAAAACCGAGCACTTCACGGATCTTGCGATTTGAAAACAGGGCCTCGTGTGTTCCCAGGCCGCGGCTTAGCGGCACGTCCGGGAAGAAGCGCGCCAGGATTTCCGCGTTCGGCATGTTGACCGAATTGGTATCGTTTCCCGCATTGAAGACCTGGAAACCCAGGCTATCCTTTTCAAGGCACAAATCGACGATCTGTCCGAGATCCCTTGCGTCGATATAGCAGAAAATGTTCCGCCGCCGCTGCGCCGGGTTTTCAAAGAAGTCCGGAAAGCGATCATATTCATGCGGCTCGATGACGTTGCCGATGCGCAGCGCATAGATATCGGCCCCCGAGCGGCGCTGAAAGGACCGCGCGGTCTGTTCGTTGACGACTTTGGAGAGGCCGTAGCTGTCCATCGGATTGACGTCGTAGTCTTCTTCCACCGGAAGGATATCCGGGTCGACGGTTCCGTCGGCAAAACAGACGCCATAGGTCGTTTCGGACGAGGCGATCACGATCTTGCGGATGCCGAGTTTCACGGCCGCTTCGATCACATTGTAGGTCCCGACCGTGTTGACCTCGAATGTCTTGTTGTCCGGGTGAATCAGGATGCGCGGAACGGCCGCAAAATGCACGACGGCATCGAATGCGGGCACTCCGGTGCCGGGTTCCAGCTCGTCGAAATTGGCGTAGCTGGTCATGACGTTGAACATCTCACCCGACTGCGTAATGTCCGCTG
Organism: uncultured Roseibium sp.; assembly: GCF_947494555.1. Lineage (GTDB taxonomy): Bacteria > Pseudomonadota > Alphaproteobacteria > Rhizobiales > Stappiaceae > Roseibium. Next base: position 495,028 of record NZ_CANLVF010000001.1, read on the forward strand.
TCAGGTTGTCGACACCCGGATGGTCGAGTGGGGTCAGATCGACATTTACCACCCTGTGCCCCTTACCCAGCAAATAGGGCACGACGTGCCGCCCCGCCTTGCCGGAACCGCCGGTGAAGAGAATTCGTTTGGTGCTACTCATTTTTCCGATCCCGGTTGGTTTGGCTGCGGTGCGACCATAGGGGAGGCGTGTCACAAGACAAAGTGCCTGGCGGTCACAAGTCCGCAAGATTTGTCAGATGGGCCGGTGCTAGGTTGACCTCAATCGAGCAAGGACGGTTCCGAATGACAAATCACGAAAAGCGGTCGATCTCCCCGAAAGACGATGGTTATTTGCGGCGTTTCACGCGCGTCATCGAGTACATCTATGCGCATCTCGACGAAGATCCGGATCTGACCGTCCTGGCGGAGGTTGCCGCGCTGTCTCCCTGGCACTGGCATCGCGTTTGGCATTCTGCCTACGGCGAATCGGTCGTTGCGACCGTCAAGCGATTGAGACTGCACAGAGCGTCAGCGGATCTTACCTATTCCCGGATGCCGATTGCCGAGATCGCCGCCAGAGCCGGTTACGGCAGCCAGGAAGCGTTCAGCCGAAGTTTCAAGAAAGTCTATGGGCAATCTCCCTCGAGCTATCGCGAGGGAGGTGTCGAAGGCCGACTCGAGCCCGCCAATGGCGGTGCTCCCATTCCCCGAACCAGAGGATCACTTCTCATGCATAAAGTTGAAATCAAAGCCATTCCGACAGACACGCTCGCGGTCATTTCTCACAAAGGTCCCTATATGGAAATCGGCAAAGCCTTTGAAAAAGCCATCGGCGTGCTGGTCAGTCGAAATCTCATGGGACAGGCCGGCGCGATGAAGGGACTTTACTATTCCGATCCGACGCATGTGCCGGAAGATGAGCTTCTCTCGGCCGCAGGCGTGTCGGTCTCAAAAGGGTTCCCCATCGAGGCCCCTCTTGAAGCGATCGAAACCTATGGCGGCGACTATGCTGTCCTGCACTACAAGGGTCCCTATGCCGATATGAAATTGGCGTATGAGTGGCTCTATGGCGAATGGCTGACCCAGTCGGGTCGGGAGCCGGCAGATGCGCCCTGCATGGAAGTCTATCTCAACAATCCGCGAGACACGGCCCCTGCAGACCTCCTTACCGACATCTGCCTGCCGCTGAAGCCTGCCGCCTGACGGTTCTCGGTTACTGCGTCCACTCAAAGCGGCCAGAAAACCAGGATTGCGGGTATGGAAACTGCCAGGACGAGGATCTCGAGCGGCAGACCAATGCGCCAGTAATCGCCGAACCTGTAGCCTCCGGGCCCCATGATGATGGTGTTGTTCTTGTGTCCGATCGGCGTGAGGAAGGCGCAGGACGCGGCGACGGCCACAGCCATCAAAAACGGGTCCGGATTGACGTTGAGGGTCCCGGCAATCTGGACGGATATGGGAGCCGCGATCAGGCATGTCGCCACATTGTTCAAAAAATCCGAAAGGGTCATTGTCACGATCATCAATACGGTGAGGGTGACCCATGCGGGCGCTCCCGCAGTGACTGCAACAATACCGTCGGCAATCAACTGCGCATTGCCGGCGTTTTCAAAGGCCTGACCGAGCGGGATCAACGAGCCGAGAAGGACAATGACCTTCCACTCGACCGCGTTGTAGACTTCCGAACCGCTGACAAGACCTGTCGCCGCGTAGAGCACCACGCAAGCAGCAAGGGCCACCGGGAGATAGGCGAACCCGGCGACCGCCACCGCAATTGCCAGAATGAAGCCTGCAATCGCGAGCCAGGCCTTGTTGCGCTGGATCATGCCCGTCTGGCGCCCTTCCAAAGGAAGAACTCCCAACCATGTGAACGCGTTCTCCAGCCGTTCGGGTGTTCCGATCAGCAACAGAACATCGCCGGGACGGATGATCTCGTGCCGCACGCGTTTCTGGATGCGCCGGCCTTCGCGCGAGATACCCAGCAACGTGACGCCGTGGCCATAGAGCAGCCTCAGATTGAATGCGTTGGTTCCTGTTATGCGGGCACTGTCCGGTGCGATGGCTTCGGCGAGCGACAATGCGGATCCACCAAGGCCGCCCTTGTGCCTTTCGGATCCTGCAAAGCCGAGTTTGGCGGCGCCCATGAAGCTCTCGATCGCTTTCGGGTCACCCTCAACAACGAGGAAATCACCGCTTTTGATCGGCTCACGCCTCGCAAACCCTTTGATGCGGCGCCCGTTTCTGATCAGGCCGATGATCGTGACATCCTTGTCTTCGGCCACGGGATATAGGTCGCCGACCGAAACCGGGTTTTCCTCCGAGACCTTGCTGACTTTCAGCTCCGCGGAATAGAGGCTGTCGGCAAAGCCTTCGTCCTTCGGTTTTTCGCGAAAATGGGCCGGAAGAAGCCGCCAGCCGAACAGGGCAACAAATGCAATTCCGAATGTTGCCACTGTCAGACCGACCGGCGCAAAATCGAACATGGAAAACGGATTGCCGAGCGCATCGGACCGATACTCGGCAATAACGATGTTTGGAGGTGTTCCGATGAGCGTGATCATGCCGCCGAGGATCGTCGCGAACGAGAGTGGCATCAGCGACAGGCCTGGGGATCTTCCGGCCTTTTTGGCTGCTTCCAGATCAAGAGGCATCAGCAGCGCCAGGGCGGCAACATTGTTGATGATGCCGGACAGACCCGCTCCGACAACCGACATCAGTGTGATGTGCCGGGCCAACCCCCTGGAGGCCGACAGCAGGCGGTTCGCAATCAATTCGACCGCGCCGGAATTCATAAGTCCCTTGGAGACGATGAGGACGAGCGCGATGATGATGACAGCGGAATGGCCGAAGCCTGCAAAAATCTGATTTGAGGGAACAAGTCCCAGCAAGGCTCCGACGATCAATGCCGCGAAAGCAACGAGATCGAACCGGATACGGCCCCAGACAAGAAGCGCGAAGACAATCCCGAAAAGTGCAAACAATGCGATCTGGTCAAAGGTCACGAATAAATTCCCCGGAATACAAATCAGTGCAAATCAGGTGAAGCTGAACATGACGGATCGTTAATCTCAAGGCCACGTAGCGAACATCCGCCGTCACCACATTCTTTTCAGCAGCAAGGCAATGATGCACTTGCATAGAAGGGAGTGAGTTAGATGAAGTTTAAGAACAGCCCGCTTGACACTGTCGATATCATGGCGCGTGCATCGCACGACCAACAGGCACGTCTGAGTTCCCTGTTTGGTTTCGGCAAACAAATCAGCAAGTGGAAGAACCATAAAGGTCCGAACCCGCTGACGATGCTGGGCCTGGACCGCAGCTAAGAAAACCCCTGCTGGCTTGCCAGCGGGGTTTTTTAGTGCGGTCTATTCAAAACAGCACCCGGCCCGCTGGAGAAGTACCTTGTTTGCAACCCCGCCGGTTCCATTGAACAGAGCCGGGCGCATTTTCCAGTCGCCCTTATGGGATTGTGGACGGTTTGTAATCCTCCATACAGACACCGGACACAGGCGCGCACCATATCCTCGTCAGGCACAAGGCTTTGAAGCCTTTGCAACAGAAGAGGAGAAAAATGATGGAATACAACAATCGCTCATACTACGAAATGAGCCGCTTGCTTCGCGAATATGGTGCTCCGGTCACAAACTCGAGCACACGCACGGATCTCAAGAAGAACCGCAAGTGGTTAGACCAGAGAGGTCCCAACCCTTTGATGATGATGGGTCTGGATCGTAGCTAAGAAAAACCCCGTTGGAAGCGCCAACGGGGTTTTCTTTTGTCTTTTGTCCGGATCATGTCCCATCTCGACCGCGTGTGCGGCGTAATTGCGCCCGATGCAATGGACACGGCGGACAGGAAAGACGTCTTCGGCCCCTTGCATTGGAAGAGAAGGAATGGACGTGCGCGTGATTGCGTAAGTCTTTGAGGGTCCGTGCGTTATTGGAGCGCCGCTTGATAGGCTTTTTTCAGGGAAGACAGAAGCCTCGTCCGGTCATACCCGCGATACCAGTCGAAGTCTTCATCGCGGCGTGTCTCTGCGAGATCGGCGTCAACGACCGCGCGAAACTTACCCGAGGCATTCACCACAAACACAAAAGGGATTCCGTCCCCCAGATGATCCAGGGCACCCGAATTTTCCAGTACCCGGTCTCCGTTCGGGGCGAAGAAATAGTCAATATGCAAGACGATGAAATGATCCCGAACGAAGGTGTTCAGCTCAGCGGCTTCGGCGCTCACATCCCGGTTTTCACGCTCGTACAAGGTAGCTTCATAGATCTCGTCCGGCTCACCTGGATCAGCATAGACGTAGTCGAACTTTGTCTTTTCTCCGCCAAGATAGGCGTTCAACACATGACACCAGATGCACCACTCCGCACCGTAAGAGACCAGCACCACTTTGCCCTCTTTCGCGGCTCTCTGCATTGCGATTTCAAAGAGCAAAAGCTGATCGGTGCATTCGTCGTAGATCCTGGCACTCCCGTGACGGCAGTCGGGATCGATTTGCTCGGGAACTTTGGTGAAACCCGCTGCGTGGCCGCAAATCAGTGCGGACAGGTAGATGCAAATTGCCAACAGAACTCTCATCGGGATCAGCCTCTTTCATGCGCAGGCAGACCAAAGGTGCAGATCCGGTCCGCGGACCTGACATGCACCTTCGGGCAAATTGCTTTAAATTCATGAAAGAGGGGGGAAGTCCCGCGTTCTCAGTATCTATGTGTTGAACTTGAAGAGCAGAACGTCGCCGTCCTTGACGATGTATTCCTTGCCTTCGTCGCGTGCCTTGCCAGCCTCCTTGGCCGGGTTTTCGCCACCGAGTGTCACGTAGTCATCATAGGCGATTGTCTGGGCACGGATGAAGCCGCGCTCAAAATCGGTATGAATGACCCCTGCAGCCCCTGGCGCCTTGGTGCCCTCTGTAATGGTCCAGGCGCGGGTTTCCTTCGGACCGGCGGTGAAGTAGGTGATCAGACCAAGGAGGTCGTAGCCGGCGCGGATCATCCGGTCGAGGCCGGGCTCATCCAGGCCGATTGTTTCCAGGAATTCGTCCTGCTCGTCCTTGTCGAGCTGTGAGATTTCCGCCTCGATGGCCGCGGAAATGACGACCGCGACCGCACCTTCTTGCTTGGCTCTTTCAGCAACCTTTTGCGACAGTTCGTTGCCGTCCGCCGCTGAGGCTTCGTCGACGTTGCAGACGTAAAGCACGGGCTTGGAGGTCAGCAGATTCAACCCCTTCAGCATCTTGGCTTCTTCAGCATCGGCTGTCTCAAGCGCACGGGCCGGTTTGCCGTCCTGGAGGAGAACAAGAGCAGCTTCCATGATCGGCAGAACAGCCTTGGCTTCCTTGTCGCCGCCATTTGCCTTCTTTTTCAAGGGGGCGATGCGGCGCTCCAGACTTTCCATGTCCGCAACCATGAGTTCGGTCTCGACCGTTTCGGCATCGGCGAGCGGGTCAATGGCACCGTCGACATGGGTGATGTCGTCGTCTTCGAAGCAGCGCAGCACGTGGGCAATGGCATCGACTTCACGGATGTTGGCCAGGAACTGGTTGCCGAGACCTTCCCCCTTCGACGCTCCGCGAACAAGACCTGCAATGTCGACAAAGGTGATCCGTGTCGGAATGACCTCTTTCGACTGCGCAATTTCACGGATCGCATAGAGGCGCGAATCCGGGACCGCAACTTCACCGGTATTCGGTTCGATTGTGCAAAACGGATAATTGGCGGCCTGGGCCGCTGCGGTTTTGGTAAGCGCATTGAAAAGCGTGGACTTGCCGACATTCGGCAGCCCGACAATGCCGCACTGGAATCCCATGGGAGATCGCTTTCGGTTCGTGTCTGAAACTGTTGCCGCGCTACATGCCCGAGCACGCCCAGCAGGTCAAGGCTTGGCCTGCGCGGGAGCGCAAAACAAGCCTTGCTTCCTATGATCTGTGCCTGGATACCGGTCGGCCTACTGTAGCCCGGCGGGATCGACGATACCGCGTTTGCATCCCATGCCTGTGGTGTCAGCTGAACGCATCAGGTCGCCTAGATCGGAGGTCTGCGAAATCGTACCCTGCAGGCTTATCCAGATTTCGTTGATCAAGGTGCGGCCGGAATCCGATTTGCATTTGATGAGGACTCGTTCCCCGCTACCGTTTCCGAAACTTGTATCGAAGGCGGCCCTGATTTCCGCGCCCGTGATCTCGTTGCCAACGTTGTTGAAGAAGAGGTCGCCGACGGCGGAGTCGTTGACGAGCCCCGTCAGGTAAAGCGTGTCGTCATAGTATTCGTCAGCACCACCTTCACCGAAGTAGCAGGTGCCGTGCTTGATCCATTCATGATGGTGCAGGAAGCTCGCAAATCCCGGCATTGCAGCTTCCAGTGCATCAGCGGTTTCGGTGTCTATTTCCGGTGTGGGCAGACGGTGCCAGTTGTCAGGATTGTCCAGGTTTCTGATCGTGGCGGGAACGCCGCAATAGTCGTTGCCCTTTGGCTGCGGCCAGAGGCCGTGTATCGACAGTTGCCGCGTGGTGTGCGGAAGGTGGCCGTCGTTGAGATCCCGGCACTCCTTTTTGCCCGGACGGGTTTCGCAAAACGCAGGTTGCCAGCTCAGCGTCAGCAGATTGTCGGTCGATTCCGTTCCGGTCTGGTCAATGACGACGTCGTCCGTGTCTTCAATCTTTCCGCTGGTGCGGGTATCGGCTTCAACGACGTGGAGGCCGCAGGAGGTGCTGACCCAACGCGACGGAGTGACAGGTGCGCCGTCGACCTGCACCTGGAAGAAATCTCCACCTTCCTTGTTGATGCCGAGCATCTTGTAAGCCATGTCCGGGTGCGTGACGATGTTGCCCGGATTTGTCTGCTTGTTCTTGCTCTGATACGCCTCGCAAGCCTTTTCGGCTATGAAATACCCTTCAAGCTTGACGAAGGCGGAAGCGGAAGTTGTGAAAGTTATTGAAATTGCTGCAATTATTAGAGATCTAAGCATGGTCCATCTCCCAAATTACAATGAAAAACATTGTACCATTGCGGAGTCGCCATGTCGATTTTGTGACGCGAATCACACTTTTTATTCTCGTTAAAGTAGTAATTCGAGGCTGATTTTTCGAGCGTGGACGGGTCTTATTTTCCACCCAGAAGTTTTTTTAGCATTTCGGCCATCGGTCCGGATTTGGGCAGGTCGACCGGTTTCTTCTGACGCGCCTGGCGGACGTGACTTTGCCCCTTGGGTTTTTGCGTTCCGCTCTTGTCCGTACGGGGCGTGCCGCCTTTTTCAGTCCGCTGCGCTTTTTCAGGAGCCAGCGCAAGCGTCAGTTTGTTCGCGAACTGGCTGTCCTTGCCTTCGGCCAGCAAATCCGCGTGATCCGCGATATTTAGAAGCAGCGGTTCAAGCCAGTCGCGGTCCGACTTCGCAAAGTCGCCGAGCACATGGTTCGAAACAAGTTTCTTGTCGCCTGGATGCCCGATACCAAGACGAAGTCTGCGGTAGTCGGCGCCAATATGGGCCGTAAGCGATCTCAGCCCGTTGTGGCCTCCGTGCCCGCCCCCGTTTTTCATCCTGAATTTGGCGGGCGGCAGGTCGAGTTCATCGTAGAGAACAACGATGTCTTCGGGTTCGACCTTGTAAAACCGGGCTGCTTCCCCGACCGAGCGGCCCGATTCATTCATGTAGGTGGAAGGTTTCAGCAAAAGGACTTTTTCGCTGCCAAGCCTGCCTTCCGATACCTGTCCCTGAAAGCGGGCGCGCCAGGGCTGGAAGCCGGAATGGCGGCGATGAATTTCGTCAACGGCCATGAAACCGATGTTGTGCCGGTGCCCCTCGTATTTGGAGCCGGGATTGCCAAGTCCGACGATCAGTTTCATCTCGCACCTTCAACATCATGGCTGAAACGAAAAGGCAGCCGAAAACGGCTGCCCCGATACAGAAGGCGGTGGCCGCCTTCTGTGAAAATCCGGTCGAAGCGGAAGCTTACTCGCTGGGAGCTTCTTCTTCGGTTGCTTCTTCTTCGGAAGCCTCGCCTTCTTCTTCTTCCTTCATGCCGGCCGGTGCAGCGATCGTCGCGATGGTGAAGTCGCGATCGGTGATCGTCGGCTGGCAGCCTTCCGGAAGAGTCACAGCGGAAATGTGCAGGCTGTCGCCCGGTTCCGCATTCGCCAGGTCAATCTCGAGGGATTCCGGAATCGAGTCGGCCGGAACGGTCATTTCAACAGTGTGGCGAACAATGTTCAAAACGCCACCCTTCTTGAGGCCCGGGCAATCTTCTTCGTTCAGGAACTGAACCTGAATTTCAACGGTAAGGGTCGCACCCTTTGCAACGCGCAGAAAGTCGACATGCAGGACATCGTCACGCACCGGGTGCAGCTGAAAGTCCTTAGCGATAACCTGATGCTTTTCGCCGTCAACGTCGATGATGCCGATCTGTGCGGTGAAGCCACCCTTGTGCAAGGTAAGCGTGGTTTCCTTCACCGGGATGGTGATCGGCATTGCCGGTTTTTTGTCACCGTAGATCACGGCAGGTAGAAGGCCTTCGCGACGCAGTGCCCGTGCGGCCCCCTTGCCCACCCGGTCCCGTGCCGACGCCTTCAGCTCATAGCTGGCAGCCATGGCAAACTCCTTGAGTGTATGGTAACGGACCGGCGAACCACCTTATCATGCTGACTTGAGTTGTCCGGGATCGGTCCAGGTGCGCCTCCTCCAGGGGTGCAGGCGCGAGCGCGCGTATAGCGGAAAAGCTTAGAAGATGCAAGCGCCGCGGCAGATTCTGAAGGGCGTCATCGTTTCCGTCCTGACTATCCCTGCAGTCTCCGGGTGGTGTCTTCAACAAATTTCGGATCTGCCTTTTTGGCAAAGGATGCACGCCAGGGCTCTGCGAGCTGCTCAAGGTCTGAGAGAGCTTTCGCGATCCCGGGATCCAGACGGGGATTGAACCTTGCCAGGATGACGTCGCGCAGGTTCCATTCAGGGCAAGGGCGTTCCACAAGCGACAAGCTGTCTCCTTCCTGCAGAACCCCGGTCTCCAGCACCCGCACGTACCAGCCGGTCTTGCCGGTTTTCTGGAACGATGCTGCCATTGCCGGGTTGCCCGTATGAAGGTTCAGTTTCCAGCAAGGCTGGCGGCCCTGTGAAATCTGAAGACGCACCTGACCGGCTGCCAGAACGTCGCCAATACAAAGGTTTTCTTCAGTGAAGCCGGCGCTCGAGATGTTTTCACCGAAGCCGCCGGATTTGAAGGTTTGAGAGGTTTGCGGAAAAGCCTCGAGCCAGTCTGCGTAATGTTCCAAGGGATAGATGTGCAAGGCTTTGTCAGGACCTCCGTGCGCTTCCAGATCCGCTTGCCGGTCTCCGGCGAGACCCGTGGGCGTCACCTCCCGTGGTCCTTGGCGGCGGCTTTTGCGTATGGCGGAAGACGCTTTTCCTTCCCAGCGATTTTCGGGGCTTCCTTCGTAAAGACCGAGAATTTTGGCAGTTGCTTCCATGGTCGTATGGTTCCTAGGCGGCTTCATGTTCGTGGCAGATTTCTTCAGAGTCGGATTTATTGAGTGGAACTTCGAGAAGGCTGCAATAGCCACCTCCTGCTTGTGGCGCAAAATGCCTGCAGGAGCGACAGATGCCGAAAGATCTGCCGCTTCGTTTCCGGAGAATTGCCAGCACCAGCGTTTTCAGGGATCCGGCGAGGCACTCGACAGTTTCCGAGGGCAGCTCATCAATGACATCGCTCAGGTCTGAAGCAGGCTCATCCAGCAATGCTCTCCCGTCGCCCGTCACGTCATATCGGATACTGCGCTTGTCGGCTTCGGATCTGGTCTCATTGATCAGTTTTTTGCGTGCAAGGGCCTTCAGCGTCTGGGACGCCGTTCCGCGGGTGGTCGCGAGATAGTCGGCAACGTGTGACGGTGAACGCGAGAACCTGTTGGCGCGAGCGAGATAGGCAAGCGCTGCAAATTGTGACGGGTTCAGCGGACCGTTCCAGTCTTCAGCAGCGTTCAGCCTTGAAAGCCGATCGATGAGTTCCCGGATCGCCAGGGCGTGAGTCGTGTCGTTCATGCTCAATATGTAGCGAGTCGAAATTAAACTTGCAATAGTTTCGACTCGCTACTATTAAATCTCCATCGTCAAATCAGGAGTTTTGCAAATGTTGAAATCGATCCTTGGAACTTTGGTGATTGCGAGCGTTCCGGCGCTTGCGCTTGCAGATGGTGAGCATAACCATCAAGCGCTGCATCAGGAGGGGGCGGTTCTGTCGCCTGAGAACACCGCTCTCGACCCGAACTACGATATTCTGGCGGCACATGTTCACCGTGAAGGCCGTGTCGTCACATTCCACATGACGCTCAAGGGTACAGCCGGCGAGACAATCCCGGAGCCCGCCGGAGAGCTCGCGGGGGCACCGGTTCAGGCTTATGTCTGGCCAACCTCACTTCCGCCGGAAAGCGTCGGGTTTGAGGGAGGTGAGGGAATACTCGCCCTTGTCGCAACCAGCCATCCCGACTTCGACGACACACCGCTCTTTGATGAAGATGGCGATGGGGATGTCGCCAATGACGGTGCAAAATGGCATTCGCACTGGGTGGTGCTTGCACCAAGTGACGCGTGTGGCGCCGGGGCGCTTTCCGTTCAGGACATACCGGACGGTGCGACGCCGAAGATGCCTGCGACCTGGCCGGGTTTGCCCCTATATCTCGACAGTCCGGGATTCACTCCCATTCTCGAGGGCCCGGAAATCACCATCAACGTTTCGTTCGCCGACGAAGCGACTGCGGCGGGCCTGTCCTATGACGGTGTCACGTCGGCACTGCGGGTCAACCAGAACGTCCATGCGCCTCTGCTTTGCGTCACGGACGTCTTCGATGTCGCGTCCGGTGATCTGAGCCTGCCGGGAAAACTGAACTGAGCAGCACCCGAGGTGTTGGCGCGTGTGCTCTTGGGATGAGTGCGTGAACCACGGTTGTGCCGGTCCAGTCTGGCACAATCGATTTCGGTCAGGCCTCGTTCGGAGCGTAGCTGCTCGGATCGACTGATTGCGGACGCCCTTCGAGTGCCAGCCGGGTTTGCCGCGCCGGTGTTGTTGCGATCACGCGGCCACTTTTGACAACCTTGAGGCGGGTGGCTTTCAACCGGATTGCCTCGATCGTATCGCGCGCCTGGAGAAGAACGAAATCGGCTTTGCAGCCTTTCTCAAGGCCATAGTCTTCAAGGTTCATTGCCTTGGCGGGATGCGAGGTAACGCACTCGTAGCAGTAGCGGATGTCTTCCCGGCTGGTCATCTGGGCCACATGCAGACCCATCGACGCGACTTCGAGCATGTCGGCAGACCCCATGGAGTACCATGGATCCATGACGCAATCATGCCCGAAGGAGACATTGACTCCATAAGATCGCAATTCCGGCACACGGGTTTGACCGCGCCGTTTGGGATACGTGTCGTGCCGTCCCTGTAGTGTGATGTTGATCAGCGGATTGGCGATCGCGTGCACCTCGGCTTCTGCAATGAGCGGAAGCAGCTTGGAAACGTAGTAGTTGTCCATCGAGTGCATGGAGGTCAGGTGAGACCCAGCGACGCGGCTCTGAAGTCCCAGCCGCTGTGTCTCATATGCGAGCGTTTCGATGTGACGCGACATCGGGTCGTCGGTTTCGTCGCAATGCATGTCGACCATCAGCCCGCGTTCGGCTGCGATTTCACAGAGCCGCTTCACGGACTTTGCACCATCTTCCATGGTGCGTTCGAAATGCGGGATGCCGCCGACGATATCGACCCCCATGTCGAGTGCTTTCAGGAGGTTCTTTTCGGCGTTGGGAGATCGGTAGAGCCCGTCCTGCGGGAAGGCCACCAGCTGCAGGTCAATATAGTCCCTAACCCTGTCCCGCACTTCCAAAAGGCCCTCAACGCCGGTCAGGCGGTCGTCGCAAACATCGACATGTGTGCGGATCGCCAGAAGGCCCTGAGAGACCGCGAGATCGCAATATTTCAATGCCCGCTCGACAACCGCATCAACCGTCAGGATCTCCTTCAATTCCCCCCAAAGGGCAATGCCCTCCAGGAGGGTTCCGCTCTGATTCATGCGTGGCAGACCAAGCGAAAGCGTTGCGTCCATATGGAAGTGGCTGTCGACAAAAGGCGGAGAAACGAGGTTCCCGTCCGCCTCGATCACATCGCCGGCCTGCGCGGAAATACCGGGTTCCACCGTTTCGATCCGGCCATTTCGGCAGGCAATGTCAACACCGGTCCGACCATCGGGCAGGTTTGCGTTTTTGACAATCAGATCAAAGCTCATCGGACTTGACCTCAGCGTTGGCCACGGAAATAGGGAACGAGCAGCGCTCTGGGATAATCAGCGCGGCGCGCTACAACAATCAGTGCGGCGATTGACAGAATGTACGGCATCATCAGGAAGATCTGGCCTGGAATGAAGCTTCCCACTTCGGTCTGAAGGCGCACCTGAAAGGCGTCGAATGCGCCGAAAAGAAGAGCCCCGAGCAAGGCTTTCCCGGGTCGCCAGGAGGCAAAGACCGTCAGCGCGATACAGATCCAGCCGCGGCCATTGACCATGCCGAAGAAAAACGCGTCGAAAGCGGACATGGTCAGAAAGGCGCCGCCAAGCGCCATGATCGAAGAGCCGGCAACGACCGCACCGATGCGTATCGCATATACAGACAGCCCTTGGGATTCCACGGCAGAGGGATTGTCGCCCACGGCCTGAATCGCCAGGCCGAGCGGGGTGCGGTAGAGAAGGTATCCGGTCGCCACAACGAGCAACAGCGCCAGAAATGTCAGCGAAGTCTGCTGGAAAAGGGCAGGGCCGAGGAACGGCAAATCGCTCAATACGGGAATATCCAGCGGTTGGAAGGCCTCGATCCGTGGAGGTGAAGACACGTCAGGCAGCGCAGTCCGGTAGATAAAATAACTGAGCGATGTGGCGAACAGTGTGACACCGATACCGGAGACATGCTGGGACAGACCCAGCGGAACCGTCAGGATTGCATGGATCAGTCCGAAGACCGCGCCGGCAAATGCCGCAACAAGAACGCCGCCCCACAGTCCCGCCCCAAGCCAGACCGCCATCCAGCCGGCCATCGCTCCGGCAGTGAATATGCCTTCAATACCCAGATTGAGGACGCCCGCACGCTCGCATATCAGGGCACCGATCACGCCGAAGATCAAAGGTGTTGCGATACGCAGCGCGGCGGCCCAGAAGTTGGGCGAAATGAGTATCTCGAGAATTTCAATCATCCGGCAGACCCCTTTGCTGCTGGAGCGCTGATAAATCTCACCTTGAACCGCAGAAACAGACCGGAAACCAAAACACACAAGAGCGCCATCGCAACGATCAGGTCTGCGAGATAGTTGGAAACTCCGGTCGCGCGGGACATTGAGTCTGCGCCGACAAAGATGCTGGCAATGAAGAGTGCTGCAAAAACCACGCCGATGGGAGACAAGCCCGCGAGCATGGCAACGACGATCCCCGAGTAGCCGAAACCGGGCGACAGGTCGGCGGTCAGATACCCCTTGAGACCGGCAACTTCTCCTACGCCCGCGAGACCTGCAAGTGCACCGGACAGAAGACCGACCCGGATGAATGTCGCGGTCACGGGTATTCCGGCGTGCCGAGCTGCGGCCGCGTTCTCACCGACCGCTCTGATCTCGAATCCCCAGACGGTTCGCTTCAGCAGGAAATAGACGCCCAACGATGCGGCCAGAGCCACAATCAGGCCCCAGTGGATGCGCGTCCGCTCCAAAAGTTTGGGCAGCGCCGCTTCATCCAAAATGGGTTCTGACTGGGGCCAGCCCATCCCCATCGGATCCTGCATCGGTCCTTCCAGCATCATCTGGACGAAGAGCAGGATGATGAAGTTCAAAAGGAGCGTGGTGACGACCTCGTCAACTCCCAGCTTGCTTTTCAAAAGTGTCGGGCCGAGCATGACTAGCCCGCCCGCGAGCGCACCGGCCAGGGCAACTGCCGGAATAAGGATGTAACCCGGCCCGGAAACAGCTCCTGTCCCCACGGCCACAGCTGCCAGCGCACCGGCATAGAGTTGGCCTTCTGCCCCAATGTTCCAGAGCTTGGCACGGAATGCGACGGCTGCCGCCAGCCCGGTGAGGATGAGCGGTGTTGCGCGCGTCAGCATTTCGGTGAAAGCAAAGACCGAGCCAAAGGCGCCTTTAACGATCAGGCCATAGGCCTCGAATACAGAAAGACCGGCAAAACTCATCGGAATGGCCGCAAGCACCAGAGCGGCAGCACCTGCGGCAAGGGAAACTGCCAGCATGCGGGAAACTGATGCCGGGGGGCGGGGTTCAAGACGTATCATGCAGCTTCTTCCCCGCCATGTCCTGCCATTCGCAGGCCAAGCGTTCCGCGATCGAGGGTTTCAGTCTCCTCTGCCTCAGACAGGTGCCCGCGGTGGATCACCGCGATCCTGTCGGAAAGGCGCATCAGTTCATCAAGGTCTTCGGATATCAGGATCACGCCTGCGCCTCTTTCACGCGCCGCCAAAAGGCGTTTGTGGACGTCTGAAGTCGCGCCGACATCGAGACCTCGGGAGGGCTGAGCGGCAAGAACGACTGTCGGTTCGGGCTCAAGCGTACGTGCCAGAACGATCTTCTGGATATTGCCGCCCGACAACAGACGCGCCTGACTGTCCTCTCCCTGGCACCGGATATCGTAAGCTTCAATCAACTGCCGTGCCTTTTCGAGCATTGCCCGGAAGCGCAACAGACCAAAGCGCTGGTTTTCCGGATGGCGGATGGTCTCGATTGCCAGGTTCTCCGAAACGCTCATTGCGCCGACGATGCCATCACGGTGGCGGTCCTCAGGGATGCGCGCCAGACCGCTCTCAATCATTTTCCTGGCGTTTGCGTGCGTTTCGTTTTGCCCGGCCAGGGAGATTGAGCCTGAGACGGGCGTCACCAATCCGGATATGACGCGCGCGAGCATCGTTTGACCATTGCCGGACACGCCCGCAATTCCAAGGATCTCGCCCGCCCTCAGGGTCAGATCGATCTCGTGAAGGGCATCGCGTCCATGCCCTGCGGAGACTTTGTCGAGCACATAAAGCGGAGCACCCGGAGATCCCGCGTCCCGGACGGTTTCAACGATTTCGTGACCGACCATAAGCTCTGCAAGCTTTCTCAGGTCGCATTCCGCGGTGGGCAGGTCCGCGACCTTGCGTCCAGCACGCAGGACCGCTACCCGGTGGGACGACGCCATGACTTCCGCAAGTTTGTGCGAAATGAAGATGATGCCGAGCCCGTCCTTGGCCAGCTTGTTCAAGGTTCCAAAAAGTGTGTCTGATTCCTGCGGGGTCAGGACGGCGGTCGGTTCATCAAGAACCAACACCCTGGCATCGCGGTAAAGTGCCTTCAGGATCTCAACACGTTGCTTTTCGCCGACCGAAAGCTGCGAAATCCGGGCATCCAACGGGACGTTCAGCCCCGAACGCTCGATCAGGTCCTTCAGTTTTTTGCGGGCGGCTGCGTGCGCGGATGTCAGCGATGACAACTTTTCGGTGCCCAGAACGATGTTGTCGAGGGCGCTGAGGTTTTCCGCAAGCGTAAAATGCTGGTGCACCATGCCGATACCGGCTTCAAGTGCTGCGTGAGGCGATCCTGGTTCCAATTCGTGCAGGCCCGTTCTGCCGGTTCCAACGAGAACCTGCCCTTCATCGGCAACATAATGGCCGAACAGGATGTTCATCAGTGTGGTCTTGCCGGCGCCGTTTTCGCCCAGAAGCGCAAGGATTTCGCCGCGCTTGAGATCCAGCGAAACCTCGCCGTTCGCCGTCAGCGCCCCAAAGCGCTTGGTAATACCGTCCAACCTGAGAACGGTTTCCGCCTCGTTTGTGGGTCCCGTCATGCAGACCTCCGCGATTGTTTCCTGAGGCCGCAGCGGCGGCGTGGGGCGGGACAGAACCGGCGGCAGATGGTCGCCGGTTCTGTCGGATTTTTCGACTTACATTGTCGATTTAGGTTCGCTGTCGTTCACGTTGACGCGGAACAGGCCGTCCAGAATTTCCTGCTCCTTGGCTTTTGCTGCGGCAACGGCGTCAGCGTCTGCCAGGTTCTCATCGACGATGAAACTTCCTCCGCCATAGGACATGAAGCTGTACGGGCCGTAATCGGCCGGTTCGAAGCTTCCGCCAACAACAGCCGAAACGGCCCGATCGATGGTCGGCTCCATGTGCCACAGTGCAGAGGAAAGAATGGTGCCGGGATAATCGCCGGACGTGTCGATCACATTCCCGATCGCGAGGATTTCCTTTTCCTTGGCCGCATCGGATACGCCAAAGCGCTCGGCGTAAAGAATATCTGCGCCCTTATCGATCATCGCAAACGCAGCTTCCTTGGCCTTGGGCGGGTCGTACCAGGAGTTGATGAAGGTAACCAGGAACTTGACGTCCGGATTGACCGCCGTTGCCCCTTCCATGAAGGCATTCATCAGGCGATTCACTTCCGGAATGGCATATCCGCCCACCATGCCGATGACATTGGATTTGGTCGCAGACCCGGCGATCATGCCGGAGAGATAGCTTGGCTCATGGATCCAGTTGTCGAAGACGGCGAAGTTCGGTTTGGCAGGCCCGAATGACGATCCCATAAGAAAGGCAGTGTCGGGGTATTCCGCTGCAACCTTGCGCGCAGCGCGTTCCACCGCGAAGGCTTCACCAACGACAAGGTCCATGCCCTGTTCAGCGTATTCGCGCATCACGCGTTCGTAATCGGTGTTGGCGACGTTTTCGGAGAAGGTGTAGGTGATTTCGCCGCGCTCCTGGGCAGCCTTCAACGCCTTGTCGATTCGGCTTACCCATTGTTGCTCAACCGGAACAGTGTAGATTGCAGCGACCTTGATAGGATCGGCTGCAACGGCGGAAACATGTGACAGTCCAACAGTCGCGGCGACCGCCAAGGCGGCCGACATCAGGGTCCTGCGGACCCTGGAAAAAGGCTTTGAAACGAGCATCTGAATCCCCTGGAAAGTATTTTTACGGGAAAATTTGATCACATAATATGCGTGCCTACAAGCTATGCAGATGTGCTTGAGGGCAATTTTTTGCCCAAATGGGAAAAAATTTGAGATTTCTGGCTTAACCCAACACGCGTTCCTGTCAGGGGCGGCACGGTACAAACAAAAAAAGCGCCGGATGTACCGGCGCTTCGCTTTTCACGGGGCTTCGGATCAGCTGAAAAGGCTGGATACCGATTTTTCCAGGGCCGTCCGATTGATTGCTTCGCCGATCAGCGGTGCGATCGAGACCGCTCGGATGTTGGTGGCTGCCGTGATCGCCGCAGTCGGTTCTATTGAATTGGTGATCACGAGTTCCTTCAGCTTGGAAGACGTTACGCGAGCCACCGCGCCACCGGACAGAACACCATGGGTAATATAGGCGGTCACCGATTCCGCACCCTTGGAGAGAAGTGCTTCGGCGGCATTGCAAAGGGTGCCGCCACTGTCGACGATATCGTCCACCAGAATGCAATCGTAGCCGTTCACCTCACCGATGATGTTCATGACTTCCGATTCTCCAGGCTTGTCGCGGCGTTTGTCGACAATGGAGAGCGGTGCATCTATGCGTTTTGCAAGGGCGCGGGCACGGACCACACCGCCGACGTCGGGAGACACCACCATAACGTTGTCAGTGGCGTAACGTTCCTTGATGTCGCGGGTCATGACCGGCGCGGCAAAAAGGTTGTCGGTCGGGATATCGAAAAAACCCTGGATCTGTCCAGCGTGGAGATCCAGGGTCAAAACGCGGTCTGCGCCGGCTTCGGTAATCAGATTGGCCACCAGTTTGGCCGAGATCGGAGTTCGGCCGGACGCGCGGCGATCCTGACGGGCATATCCGAAATAGGGGATCACTGCCGTAATCCGGCGGGCCGAAGACCGCCGCAGCGCATCTATGATGATGAGCAATTCCATCAGGTGGTCGTTGGCAGGATAACTGGTCGGCTGAACGACAAAAACGTCCTCGCCGCGCACATTTTCCTGAATTTCAACGAAGATTTCCTGGTCGGCAAACCGCCTGACCTGGCATTTGGCCAGGGGAACGTCCAGATAGTTGGAGATTTCCTCCGCCAGGGCTCGGTTGGAATTGCCCGCGACGATCTTCATGAGCCGCAAGTCCTTCTGGTGCGACAGCGGGAGTGCGGGTCGAATGCCTCGCAAACACGCGGAAAAAGCCTAGGTCGTGTCTA
Organism: uncultured Roseibium sp.; assembly: GCF_947494555.1. Classification (GTDB taxonomy): domain Bacteria; phylum Pseudomonadota; class Alphaproteobacteria; order Rhizobiales; family Stappiaceae; genus Roseibium. Next base: position 513,179 of record NZ_CANLVF010000001.1, read on the forward strand.
GTGCCGGAACCGAAGGTCGAGACAGGCTACCCCCGGCAGGCGGCGGCGTTGTAACAACCATGCAACCGGACCACAACAGTGGATACGCTTTGACACCTGCTTTTTTTGAATTTTTATAACGTAATTCGGTATTTACCCGGCGAACAAATTATTATCGGTTGAGCCAGGCCTCGATTTCCACCATCGAGCGAGTGGCGATTCGCGACAATGTGGACGAGTTGACCGCCTGCCAGGGATCTCCTGACGCACCGCCGGTCGATTCCGTACCGGATATGCGTTTCAGGCGGCTGCCGTTGCTGTCGACGATATCGAAAACATAAAACACCGTTCCATTGGACCGCTGACCCGTTGCGGCGAGATATCCGTTCACGCGGTAGGTTGCTGCGGCGCCGACCCTGCGGACCAAGGTGATGTCCTGCTTGCGCGCCTCACGCCCGATATACTCAGATAATTCATCAGCGATGTTTCCCGGTGCACCTGTGAAAGGTTCGAAGGCAAAGGTAACGCCGCTTTCGGCGTCGGCCTGGCCTGCAATCGACGGCGCGGAAACAGGACCGGAAACAGGGGTTGGCGGCTGACCAGACTGACATGCCGCAACGACGCCCAAAAGCAGCAGTCCTGCAAAATTGCGCAGGACTGAAAGTGTTTTCTGGCTGGAGAATGAGAGCATGAATTGGTCCGGCTTAAGTGTGTTCGTCATTCACAAACGGCTTATCTTTCCAAAAAAGCTCAGGCCGATTCATGATTGCACTTGGTTTAGCCTGACTTGACCGGCAGGTCGAGAGGCAGCTTGGATAAGCTCTCCGGAGCACCTTCGGTGGTGAGGTAGGTCTGTCCGAGCGTCATTGCCGTGTCGGTGATTGAATCCATCAATATCATGTGCATGAAAATCACCATGTTGGGCTTCACGACCGCCGGGTTGGCTTTGTAGGCCATTGGCGTATCCATCCAGCTGGGGGTGAACCGCGCGCCAAGCGAATAGCCGCATGCATTCAATCGGTGCTGCATCATGCCGTGTGCATCCAGCCTTTCTGCATGGGCGTCGAAAATGTCGCCAAAGGTCTTGCCCGGAACCAGTTGCGTCTCAACGGCTGAAAGCGCCTCGCGCGTTGCGAGGTACATTTCCTGATGGCGGTCTGTGGGGGTGCCGACAATAACGGTTCTCATTGCCGCTGCGTGATAGTGCCGATAACTCCCCGCCCACTCCAGCGTCAGCTGATCGCGGTCTCCCAAAATGCGCCGCCCGGCCTTGTATCGGCACAGAAGCGCATCGTGGCCTGAGCCGATAATGAATTCGTTGCCAGGATAGTCTCCGCCACCTTCAAAAACCGCCCCCTGCATGGCTGCCAGGATCTTGCCCTCATCCGCACCCGGGCGGGTTTCATCCATTGCGGCGTGAAACGCCTTGTCTGTCAGTTCCGAGGCCTTTCGCACATAAGCGATCTCCTCTTCGCTTTTGATGGACCGGAGCTCGGACACCAGGGCAGACGCATCCCGAATATCGGCAAAACTCGTCAGTTCGGCGTTGATCTGCAGTGCGATTTTGCCGGTCATGCCATGCGTGTCGTATTCAATGCCGATTCTGCTGCCCAGCAGATCCATATCGAACAGCATGTCCTTGAGCTGCAGCACGGGACTGGCGGAACCACGATCGATCCAGACGCGTATGTCGGAAATATTCGATGTGTGGCGGGCCTGACGCTGGTCGGCGGACCGCGTCAGAAGCACCTTTTCTCCCTCTTTCGTCACCACAAGGCATTGGAAGAAACAGAAACCGAACGTGTCGTATCCCGTCAGCCAGTACATGCTTTCCTGCGCAAACAGCAGCATGGCATCGAGCTTGTCCGCTTCCATGGCGACTTTCAATTCGTCAAAGCGGCGCTCAAATTCAGCGTCTGAAAAATGAAGTGCCATTTTTGTCCTCACTTTGCTCGATGACTCATCAGTAGCCCAAAGAAATGGCGCTGATCTGACGGCCATAGTCAGGTTCGTTGCGATGTGTTGTGCGCCGATAGGAAAAGAACCGCTCCTCATCGGCATAAGTGCAAAGGCTCAGATCTGCAACTTTACCGAGATTCATGCTCTTCAGACAATCGGTGATGAAGGCGGGCAGGTCAAACATGTGATGCGTCGGCTTTTGTGATGGCTTGAAATACCGCTCGTGATCTGCAGCTGTATCGACAAAGCGTTCGAAAAACTCCGGTCCGACTTCATAGGCTTTCTGTGAAATTGTCGGGCCCAGGACGGCCACGATGCTTTGCCTCTTGGCTCCCAGTGCTTCCATCGCCGTGACCGTGTTCTGCAGGACGCCGGAATGGGCTCCTTTCCAGCCGGAATGAGCGGCACCGACAACGCCGCTATCGGTATCGGCGAAGAGGATCGGTCCGCAATCGGCCGTCGCGACACCGATCGCAAGGTGCGGGACATCGGTCACAAGCGCATCCGCTTTCCGGTTGCTGCCATCTTCCCAGGGCCCGGTAATAGTGATCACGTCGGGTGAATGGATCTGGTAAGGCGAAACAAGCCTTTCCGACGAGATCTGGAATTCATCGGCGATACGCTGGCGATTTTCCAGCACCATGCTGCGCTCGTCGTCGGATCCCAATCCGATATTGAGGCTTTCGTAGATGCCCTTTGAGACACCACCTTTCCGCGTGAAAAAGCCGTGGCGTATCCCATCCAGTTTCAACGCATCTGCTTCAATCTTCATCGATTGCCCTTTTGAAGCTCCGGAGCGCGCACCCTGCTGGCCTGCCGGCTGTCAGGACCGATTCGCGCACGACTTTTGATCCTTGAGGACTTCAGACCGCGCTGTCAAACGGATGGAAGGAACGCTTTGTACCCGTGAGTGCCAAAACCTTGAAAAGGCTGCCCATCTGGTCCGGCCCGGCAAGACGTTCGACGGCATCGCGGATGCTTTCCTGCTCAGCGTGCGACTTTCCGGCTCCGAGCGATCCCGCCCGCTCAAGGAGGCCCGATCGCAACAGAAACTCGCCTTGTGTCAAAACCGGCAAGACGCCGGCGCCTCCCTTTGCTGCGGCGATGGCGAGGGCCTCGAAGTTGACGTGCGCCGTCAGGTCTGCGTCACCGGGGTGGGCCAGAACGTCGTCATGCGTATGGCGGAAAAGAGCCTGCAGCGTGTCTCCCGGTGCGGTTTTGCGATATCCGTAATCGATAACGATTGCGGCTCCACCGCTCTTGGCGAGCCTTTCGCCGATTTCCTCAGCCACCGCGTTGGCCGCCGGCTGAGTTTCGAAAATGGTGCCTTCGGGACTGTCCTTGAAGGCGGCGGGGATGTCCCGGTCTGAAAGTTTTGCCGCGCCGGCGCCGAGTGCCAGGTTGTCGTCCTGATCCAGGCCGACGACACGTTCGCACCAACCGTCGGCGGTTCTGACAAACTGGTGTATCGGAAGGGCGTCGAAGAATTCGTTCGCAATCAAAATGACCGGACCGTCGGGGACTTCGCGGAAAGCATTGTGAAATGCGGGCTCAAGTGGTGCGGCAGCAAGCTTTTCCAATTGCAGGCTTCTGAGATGCGGGCTCGTTTCGACAAGATTGAGACGGGTTGCCTTGATAAATTCCGGTCTTAAGCGCGCAACACGCAACAGGTCTGCCATGAGCGTTCCGCGACCGGGTCCCAGTTCCACCAGATTGAACTGCTCTGGAGCGCCGAGCGCTTCATAAGCCGACACACATGCGGCACCGACGAGTTCGCCAAACATCTGGCTGATTTCCGGCGCTGTTGTGAAATCTCCGTCACGGCCAAACGGGTCCCGGGTAGTGTAATATCCGGCCTCGGGATCTCCGAGACAAATTGCCATGTACTGGGCAACCGACAGGGGCCCCTCGTTGGCAATTCTCGCCTTGATCCTCTCCGTCAGGTCGCTCAAGCCGTTGCATCCCTGGCAGGTCGTGTGCCGGACCAGATCATGAGCGCGAGACCGGCCAGGATCATTGGCAGCGACAGCAAGATACCCATCGTGAGAAAGCCCGAGAGATATCCGATATGCGCATCCGGCACCCGGTAAAGTTCGGCAATCGACCGCCCGATGCCGTAGCCGAAGGCAAAGGCGCCCGCAAGGAAACCGGGCCGTTGCAACAGCGCAAAGCGATGGCTGAGAAGACGCAGTACGAGAAACAGCAAAATGCCCTCCAGAGCAGCCTCATAAAGCTGGCTTGGATGACGCGGTTCGGGGCCTGCGCCAGGGAAGACGAAAGCCCATGGGACGTCGGCCGGACGTCCCCAAAGCTCGGCATTGATGAAATTGGCAATTCGGCCGAAAAACAAACCGATCGGGGCGGCGCAGCCGGCGAGGTCGAACAATGTCCAGATGTTGAGACCACGACGCCACGCAAACAGCACCATGGCAATCACAGTGCCGGCGAAGCCGCCATGAAACGACATACCGCCACTCCAGATGGCCAGGGCGTCAGCCGGATTTGCGAGGTAATAGGCGGGATTATAAAACAGCACGTAGCCGAGACGACCGCCGATGATTATTCCGAGCGTGCCCCAAAGAACGAAGTCGTCGAGATCGACCGGTGACGGGCGCTGAAGACCGTTCCAGAGCCGATCGTTCAAGGAAAGTGTACGCATGTACCGCCATGCGAGAATAATTCCAACGATATAGGCAAGCGCATACCAGCGAAGTGCAAAGGGACCGAATTCAATGATGACCGGGTCAATTGCCGGAAACGGCAATACGAGAACAGAAGGCACGTTGCGTCCTTTATGGCTGGTCAGGGCACGGGTGGATTCCCGCGGAACGCTTGCGCGATCTTATCCCCGCCGTCAAGCATGAAGGAATTTGGAAACGGCGCGCCATGCGACCGATTTGGTTCTTGAAGTCTCCGCAATTCCCTCATACCTGATAGGCACTGAACATTTTCGTGAACAAGGAGGGTCAGATGACCCAGGGTCCCAACCGTCTCCTCGACGATTTCGCCAAACTGATGACCGATGCTGCAGGCGTAGCTCAAGGTGCCCGCCGCGAAGTGGAAACCGCATTCCGCGCACAGGCCGAGCGGTTCCTGTCCGATATGGACATGGTTTCGCGCGAAGAACATGAAGCGGTGAAGGATATGGCCGTGCGCGCACTCGACAGGATTGAAGAACTCGAATCGCGCCTTGCGAAGCTCGAAAATGGCGATTCACCCGAGAACGGAGACGCTTAGACCGTCGCGGTGACGATGATGTGAGTACTTTCTGTTAATTGTTGATGACAGAATTGCGACGGATCAAGACGGCGGAAATGCAATGATTTTGAGCAGTCTGAGGAGAATTGCGGCTGAGTCGTCCACAAGTTTAGGCTTTTTCCTCAGGGATAGTATGTATCCATTAAATCATTCCTGATCCTATACTCATGACAACAGGGATTCGTCGGAGCAAGACGGAACCGGTTCGCTTCGAAAGAGCCACCAAAGGACGCGTTTTGCTCCTCCGGCATGGGACATATCCCGGCGGCCCGCCCGGTTATCCTGATCGGGTATTCGGCCCCGGCTCGAAAGGGGAGAAGGCATCATGAGCCTCATCGAGATCGAATTCGAGCGACCTGGCAATCCCGTTGACACAATCGAGACTGTTGCCGCGTTGAACGACTGGGCGTTTGAACGCTCAGACGAGGACGAAATCACAATCTCCCTGGGAGGCAGCTGGTGCGACTACCACGTCTCCTTCTCCTGGATGGAGGAAGTGGAAGCGCTGCATCTTGCCTGTGCCTTCGATCTGAAGGTGACGGAACCCCGCAAGACCGAAGTGATCCGCCTGCTTGCGCTGGTCAATGAGCAGCTCTGGATGGGGCATTTCGATCTCTGGCACAAAGAGAACGTGATCATGTTCCGCCAATCTCTTCTTCTTGCCGGCGGTGCGGAGGCTTCCTCCGCGCAAATCGAAGCCATGCTGACAAATGCTCTTGAAAACTGCGAGCGTTTCTATCAAGCCTTCCAGTTCGTTGTCTGGGCCGGTCATTCGGCTGCAGAGGCAATGAACACAGCCTTGTTCGAGACCGCAGGGGAAGCATGAATTTTTCAAAAGAGCGTCCCTTTCTTCTTGTCGGAGCCGGCAAGATGGGAGGGGCGATGCTGTCAGGGTGGATGGCCGAGGGGATCGATCCCTCGACTGTTGTTGTCTGTGACCCGCACCTATCCGGCGAAATGGACGCGCTCTTAAAAGAGCATGGAATCCGTCACGTCGCGTCTGTTCCTGCGGATCTTCGCGCAGGCATGGTTCTTGTTGCAGTCAAGCCGCAAATGATGGACCAGGTTCTTCCTGGCGTAAGCTCAGCGGTCGCCGAGGATACGCTACTTCTGTCTGTTGCGGCGGGAACACCGGTTTCGAAGTTTCAAGGCATATTTGGAAACATTCCCACATGCAGGTGCATGCCCAACACGCCGGCGATGGTGAAACGCGGCATCACTGCTGTGTATCCTACCAACAAGGTGACGGAAGTTCACAAGCAAGACGTTGCCAAGCTGCTTTCTGCCGTCGGCAAGGTGGTCTGGCTGGAGACGGAAGACCAGATCGACCTGGTCACTGGCGTCAGTGGCTCCGGGCCCGCTTATGTGTTTTATCTCGCAGAAGCTCTGAGTGAAGCGGGCAAGGCGGCGGGATTGCCGGACGCGATTGCGCACGAGCTGGCCGTCGCCACCGTTTGCGGGGCGGGGGAACTTCTCCATCAATCGGGTGAACATCCTTCGATCCTGCGCCAGAATGTGACCAGTCCGAATGGAACGACAGCGGCGGCACTGGACGTTCTGATGCACGAAAACGGTTTGCAGCCGGTCATGACAGAAGCTGTTGCCGCTGCCATCAAGAGGGCTCGCGAACTTGCGGAGTGAGCCTCAGGTTCTCCCAGCATAAAACAGACGGTGCGCACAGGATCGGGAGCCGCACTGTCCGATTTGCACGAAATTTCAGGAACTGCGGCGCTGCGCCACCCTTTTCGCCTGCGTCCAGGTCTCCTATCTTTGAGTTGAAAGAGCCAACGGAGACCATTCCATGACGACGGCAAAAACGAAGCAGAAAATCCTGCAGACATTCCTGAGCCTTCTGGCTGAGCATTCCTATGACGACGTCTCCCTGCCGCTCATTGCTGAAACGGCCAAGGTGAAATTGTCCGACATGCGCGGTGCCTACGCTAGCAAGCTGGAGCTTGTAGCCGCGTTTGCGAAGATGATCGATACCAAGGTCCTGGATGAACGCGATGAGGATATGGGCGATCAACCGCCCCGGGACCGTCTGTTCGATATTCTGATGTCGCGCATTGATGCGCTTGCCGAACATAAGGATGCGATTCAAGCCCTGCATAAGGCGGCTCGGCGAGACCCGGCGCTTGCGCTGGATTTCAACCGGATTGAAGTGCGGTCTCAGAATTGGATGCTGATCGCTGCCGGCATCGAAGTTTCGGGCATGAAAGGCGGTGTCGTCGCACAAGGCCTCGCCATTGCGTTTTCCCGGGTTGTCGGTACATGGCTCGACGAGGCGGACGAGGGCATGCCACGGACAATGGCGAAACTGGACAAGGAATTGGATAACGGATCTTCGTTCATGAAGCGTCTCGACGGCATAGGAAGCGTTGCGAAGGGTGTGCGGTCGTTCCTGAAGAAAGCGTCGAAAGGCCGCCGCAGACGAAACCGCCAGACCGAAGACGATTTCGATCACGACGGCGATTTTGGCGGCGAAGAGCCGGCAGGCGCCTGAACCGCGTTCGGGCTTGCACCAATAACCGACAGCGTACATGTTCGCTCCTGAAACAAAAGGGTGCTTCATGAGCGACGAAATTAGTTTTGATGATTTTCTGAAAGTGGATGTCAGGGTGGGACGGATCGTGGAAGCGGAAGAGTTTCCCGAAGCCCGCAAACCCGCCTACAAGATGCGGATCGATTTTGGTCCTGACATAGGCATTAGGAAGACGTCGGCACAAATCACCAAGCACTACAAACCGGAGAGCCTCGTTGGCAAGCTCGTGATGGCCGTCGTCAATTTTCCACCACGGCAGATCGGTCCGGTCAGGTCTGAAGTGCTGACGCTTGGTGTTCCGGACGAGGACGGTGAAGTTGTGCTTTTAACGCCCGACAAAGACGTTCCCATCGGCGGCCGGCTTTACTGACGGAATTCTGAGCGTCAGGCGGGTACCCTGAGCCGGGCACGCAATCCTCCCAAAGGGCTGTCTTCAAGGTAAAGATCGCCACCATGGGCGCGGGCCACATCGCGCGCGATTGCAAGCCCGAGACCGCTGCCGGTTTCATCCTGATTGCGCGCAATGTCGAGACGGTGGAAGGCGCGGAACGCGAGTTCGCGCTCATCTTCGGGAATACCCGGACCGTCGTCGTCAACCATGATCGTCAGCCAGCCGCGCTCAATGGTGCCGGACACCTCGACGCGATTACCGTACTTGCAGCCATTGGTCACAAGGTTCGAGAGACACCGTTTCATTGACAACCGCTTGACCTGTGCCTCCGAAACGCCGTCGAAGCGGGTGGTGACCATAAGGCCGGATATCTCGGCTTCTTCTTCGAGTTCTTCCAGAAGCAGGCTGATATCGGTTGTTTTGGTTTCTTCATCCGCATCACCGCTGGCGAATGCGAGGTAGTCCTCCAGCATGTGGCTCATTTCATCGACGTCCTTGCGCATCGCTTCGCTTTCGGGCGTTTCCTCCAGGAAGGCGATCTGTAACTTCAGGCGTGTCAGAATGGTCCTCAGGTCATGGCTGACACCTGCCAGCATCGTTGTGCGTTGTTCGATCTGGCGCTCGATGCGCCTGCGCATATCGATGAAGGCGAGACTTGCGCGCCGCACCTCGCGCGCGCCGCTGGCACGGAAATTTTCAACCGACCGACCTTTCCCGAACGCTTCCGCCGCATCGGCAAGCCGCACAATGGGCCTGATCTGGTTCCTGAGAAACAGGAGCGCTATGATCAGAAGAACCACCGAGGTGGAGAACATCCAGACAAGAAAGATATGGGAGTTGGAGGCATAGGTCTGACTGCGCCGCGTGAATATGCGCAGGATGGAGTCCTTCAGCTGGATGCGGATTTCCACGAAACGGGAGCGTCCAACCGTATCAATCCAGAAGGGCTTGCCGATCTTTCGGCTGATCGCGAGGCTGAGTTCCTGGTCGATCACATCGAAAAACGGTTTTGGCGCCGGTGGCGGCAGAGGCTCAAGCGGCAGAATTGTTGTCGACATGCCAAGTGCGCTCGATGCAAGCTGCTCGATCTTTGCGTGGTCGGGATCCTGCGGATAATTTTCAAGAACGTAGACGATCGCGGCGATCTCGCGCACAACCGCCTCGGACATGCGCCTTGAGACGAGCTGGTAGTGGCGTTCCATGAACACGAAAACCAGCACGGACTGTAGGATGACGATCGGAGCGATGATTATGAGAAAGGTTCTGGTGTAAAGACCCTTCGGCATGATGCGGTACATGAACCGCGAAACCGACCGGTATCCGCGCAAAAACGGTAAGAACAGCGACGAGCGCGAAAGTTTCCGGAACAGGATTTCAGTATTCGCCATAAGCCGCCGCTTCAATCACACGCCAACCGGTAGCCGATGCCCCGAACTGTCTGCAGATAGATCGGATTGCCGGGATCGGTTTCAATCTTTCTTCGGAGCCGGTTGATCTGGACATCGACGGTGCGTTCGCCGAGCCCGCTTTCGCCGCCGACGATCTTATGCCTCGGAACCGTTGCTCCTGGCTGTTCTGCAAAAATGGAAAGGATCTGCTTTTCCCTGTCCGTCAGGCGCACGAGGCTGTCGCCGTTCTTGAGCTCGCCTCTGGAGCTGTTGAACGAGAACGGCCCGAATCTGATCTCCTCGGTGACGATCGCCGGCTGGCTGTTTCCACGCCGGAGAATGGCGGCCATACGCAGCATCAGTTCGCGTGGCTCGAACGGTTTGGGAAGGTAGTCGTCGACACCGGCTTCCAGGCCGGCAATGCGGTCGGTCGCTTCCGACCTGGCGGTCAGCATCAGGATCGGAACCTCGGAGTCCTCGCGCAGCGACTTGGCGAGTTCGAGACCAGTTTCTCCCGGCATCATCACGTCGAGGATGATCAGGTCGAATTCCAAACCGGACAGGCACCTGCGCGCATCTAACGAATTGGCAGCGGTGGACACCCGATAGCCGTTTTCCTTCAAAAGCCTTGAAAGAAGGTCCCTGATCCGCTTGTCGTCATCTACAAGTAGGATGTGATTGGCGTTGTCGTCGGGCACCTGAACTTTCATGTGGACAGCTGTTTCCTGGTTCGTTCGGCGTGGATCAGTCCTTCAGAGGAAATGGGCTTCTGACAAGTTTCAGTATGTCCACGCGGGCTTCGGGATCGATCATTTGCAGCAGAAATTGCCGCACGATGTCCTCGCTGCCATCTGGCAATCCAATTAGGGCGCGTTCAAGGCGCTTTTGCTGCAAGTGTGCCAGGTTTTCCGCAAGAGTGTGACCACGGTCGGTCGTATAGAGCAGACGCTGACGCCGGTCGTTCATTCCCTCGCGCTGCTCAATGATGCCGGCGTCGACAAGCTGTTTCAAAACCCGCCCAAGGCTTTGTTTCGTGATGCGCAAAATGCCGAGCAGGTCCGTGACCATGATGCCGGGATTGCGCTCCACAAAATGAAGAACCCGGTGGTGCGCCCGCCCGAACTCGAATTTCGCGAGTACTTCATCAGGGTCGCCGGTGAAATCCTTGTAGGCAAAAAACAAGAGCTCAATAAGATCGTAGGGCACGGGTCCCTCGTCGTTTCGGGCTTGGCCGCCTTGCGCAATATCGCTGTCCCGAGGAACGGGTGAAATTGCAGGTTTGAAATTTACGTCAGTCATATTGACTTAATTCTGGTCGATTGTTACTTGTCAGCAGCCGCGCACGAAATGATCGGTCTCAATGATGCATTATTAAGCATCGGATGATAAACGAATCCATTCAACGCTGCTGTGGTCATCAGGATACCGGTAGTTGGCTTGCTGTGCAAAAGATACAGCAGCGAAACAGGCGCAAGTCTTTGGCGTTATTCGCGTCTGTTGCAAGAATTCAATAATCGCTCAAAGAGCGGGCGGGAGACGGAACATGGCAGGAGTGCCTTTTGATCAGCTTAGCGGTGACATCTGGTATGACGGCGAATTCGTGCCTTGGTCGGATGCGAAACTTCATATTCTGAGCCACGGGCTGCATTACGGCAGCAGCGTGTTTGAAGGTGAGCGCGCCTATGGCGGGCGGATTTTCAAGTCTGAAGAGCACACCGAACGGCTGCTTGAATCCGCTCGCACACTTGGATTTGAAATTCCGTGGACTGCGGAACAGATCAATGCCGCCAAGGACGAGACGCTGGCGCGCATGAAGCTGACCGATGCCTATATCCGTCCGGTCGCGTGGCGCGGCAGCGAAATGATGGGCATTTCGGCTCAACACAATACCATTCATCTGGCCATCGCCGCCTGGGAATGGCCGAGTTACTTCAAACCCGAAGAACGGCTCAAGGGTATCCGTCTGGATATGGCCGAATATCGCCGGCCGGATCCGAAAACCGCGCCATTCAAGGCCAAGGCCGCCGGGCTGTACATGATCTGCACCATTTCCAAGCACACGGCGGAATCCAAAGGCTACACGGATGCGCTGATGCTCGATTGGCGTGGGCAGGTGGCGGAATGCACCGGCGCCAACATATTCTTCGTCAAGGACGGTCAGATCCATACGCCGACACCGGATTGTTTCCTGGACGGGATTACACGCCGCACAGTCATCGGTCTGGCAAGGGATCGCGGGATCGAGGTCATTGAGCGGGTGATCATGCCGGAAGAACTTGGCGGGTTCGAGCAGTGCTTTGTCACGGGAACCGCAGCCGAAGTGACGCCGGTGTCCGAAATCGCAGGCACCAATTTCAAGGTCGGCGACATCATCGAAACCCTCATGAAGGATTATGATGCCGCGGTCCGTCCGGAAGCGCCTGCATTGAAAGCAGCCGCCGGCTGATTAGCGGTCAAGCGTACTACAAGAAGCGAGGCGGGCCTGTGCCCGCCTTTTTCGTGTCCGGATTTAGTGCCCGGACGCCGGGCCCTCGTGCAGGGCATGGAACATGCGCCCGCGTTCTGCAAAAAGAACGCAGCCGATGGCGGCAAGGCCGTAGAGCGCAAAGGCAAGTCCCAGCGGCTCCGTGGTGCCGTCGAAAAACTGTCCCATCAAATGTCCCAGCAGAGCGCCGCCCAGAGTGGTGATGAACCCGATCACAGATGCTGCGGTTCCGGCGATCTTTCCCAGTGGTTCCATCGCCATGGCGTTGAAATTCGCACCGACGAAGCCGAAACACATCATGACGATCGTCGTCAGAATGAAGAAGGACGCCAGGCTTTCGTGGCCCAGAGCGGAGACGGCGAAGATCGCGAAACCGAACAGCGTGTAGACCAGGAGAGCGGCGTGCGACAGGCGCCGCATACCCATCGCTTCCACCAGCTGTGCGTTGGTGAAAGAGGAGACTGCCATCGCAATTGCAATAGATGCAAAGAAAACGGGAAACAGGTTTCCAAGACCGAATATGTCCACAAAGATCTGCTGCGACATGGCAAGAAACGCAAAAAGCCCGGCAAAGACGAACGCGGTGGCCATCGCGTAGCCGACACACACACGGGTCGTCAGGGCGGTTCCATAAGCGTCGGAAATTTCTGAAATCTGGATTGGACGGCGCCGTTCGGGCGTCAGCGTCTCGGGCATGCGCAGCATCGACCAGACCATGACCGCCACTCCGGAAAACAGCAAAAACGCAAAGATCCAGTGCCAGCCGGCGACGAGGAGAACGACCTGGCCGACGGAAGGGGCAATCACCGGTACTGCCATGAAGACCATCATGACCAGCGACATAACCTTGCCCATACTCCGGCCGGTGTAGCAGTCGCGAACAACGGACAACGCCGCGACACGAGCCCCGGCGCAGCCAACTCCTTGAAGAACACGCGCGATCAGCAGCGTTTCCAGATCTGTCGCAAAGATGGCGCCTATGCTCGCAAGGCTGTAGAGCACCAGGCCGCCAATGAGTACCTTGCGCCGGCCAAATGCATCAGTTAGCGGCCCAAAGAACAATTGCGCACCGCCAAATCCGGCCAGATACGATGTCAGTATCAGCTGGCGATTGTTTTCCTCGATGATGTTCAGCGCATCGCCGATCGCGGGCAGCGCCGGAAGCATGACGTCGATCGCCATTGCGTTGAGCGCCATGATCATTGCGATGATGGCAACAAATTCGGCAAATGGGATGCCTGGTTCCCGCAGGACCTCGTCGCCTGCGCGGAACGGGCCGGCAGGCGAGTCGGCTATGTCAGCATCGGAAGAATCGATGTCGTGTTTCACGGGACCGGGACCAGTTCATTGATGTGAGCCACCGATGAGCCGCGGCGGGGAAAGGGAAATACGGCACGGCAACCGGGGAAGGAGACGCTCAGTCTATGCGCTCGACAGGCTCAGGTCCAGCGTGCCGCGTCCTTGTCGTCTCCGGCCTTGGCTTCCACCCATGCGCCTGTTCCGCCTTCGACAAGGTGTTCTTTTTTCCAGAACGGTGCGCGTGTCTTCAGGTAGTCCATGAGAAAGTCGGCGGCTTCGAATGCGGCCCGGCGATGGGAAGAGGCTGCAACAACAAGCACAATGTTGTCGCCAGGCGGGATTTTTCCGTATCGGTGAATGACGGTGAGCCCGGTAAGCGGCCAACGTTCGATCGCCTCTCCGGCAATGCGCGACAACTCCGCTTCCGCCATGCCCGGATAATGTTCCAGCTCCAATGCAGTAAGCGTGCCCGCTTCGTCACGGCACAGGCCGGTGAAGCTCACCAGCGCGCCAACATCGCGGCGGCCCGACGTCAATCGGTGGGACTCCGCCTGAACGTCGAAGTCCTCCAGTTGTACCTTGACCTTCGCTACTACCGGCATTTTCAGCCGCCTGTCATTGGAGGAAAGAAGGCTGCTTCGCGTGCGTCACCAATTTCCTCATCCGTTTCAACATGCACCTGATCAAGCGCAACTCTTATTGCGTCTTCTTCTTCAAATGCAGCGGCATGATAGTCGTCGATCCCCTTCAGATGCGTGATCAGATCGGCAACGGTCTTTACGTTGCCCGGAAGATCGATGGTTTCTTCTTCAACACCAACCCGTTCACGGACCCAGGCAAAATAGCGAATATTCATGATACCTCTCGATAACGCGGCTGCACGGGCACCCGACCCCGCGCGTTTATTCGGTGATGAGATGACCTATCCCGGCGCGGAAGTAATCATAGCCTGTATATAGAGTAAGTATCGCCGCAAGCCAAAGCGCGACCAATCCGGTCAAGGTCGTGTATTCAAAGACGGTGTCGCCCGCCGGACCGGCAAGCAGAAAGGCAATCGCGACGAGTTGAACCGTCGTCTTCCATTTTGCCAGCTTGGTCACCGGGACGCTGACCTGAAGCTCGGCCAGGAACTCTCGCAGTCCCGACACCAGGATCTCGCGGCACAGGATAATGATGGCTGCAACCAGGGACCATCCGCCGATGGTGCCTACAGCCGCCAGCATGAGCAGGCTTACGGACACGAGCAATTTGTCGGCGATCGGATCGAGCATGCGGCCGAGTGCGGATTGCTGCTGCCACGCACGCGCCAGATAGCCGTCGAAAAAGTCGGTGATCGCCGCAATGATGAACAGACCCAGCGCGATCCAGCGCGGCGTATTGCCTTCGAAATAGAAGCAGACCGCAACAGCGGGCACTGCCAAAATTCGCGCGTACGTGAGGAGGTTGGGCAGGCTCAGAGCAACGTTTCGTTTCATATTGGCTTTCAGATTTCAGCGTTGCGCACAATTACGCCAGACGCACTGGAAGCCCGGCAGGCAGGCCGTCCCAAGTCCCATAGTGTGTCGCACGCATTCCCCGACTAGCATTCGGGCGCTGCTTGTCTCAATCGAATATTGCATCGCCTTGCTGATCAATCATCATTTTGGCCTTGCGGATCATCTCGTTGGCCGCCTCGGCTTCGCCCGGCATGACGTCGGCGCGGATGAACCGGTGAACCTTGGTCTCTTCGCCGATCTGCTTTTCGATCCGGCCCGCGACCTGCCACTGCCCACCCGACGACAGCGGTTCGGCGATAATCTGATAGCCCTCGTGCTCGACCGCTGTGGTCTTCGACGCGGCCTTTGCCTGTCCATCCGCGGAACCGCCGAAGAGGGACTTGAACATCTTGCCGAGCATGACGCTCACTCCTTGCCTGTTTTCTTCCTTTTACGGGGCGCCGAGGAGGGCTTCAAGGGGGGCAGGAGAAATCGGTTCAGCTTAACGCCAGGCGCCAGAAGATGACCGCAAGGCCAATCGAACCGGTAAGCAGACGCGTTGCCGGGTTCTTGAAACCGATGATTGCGTAGGAGACAAGGCCCAGACCGAGCCCGGTTTGCAGCGCTGCGATGACAGCACTGATTGGAGCGTTTTCCAGCATGATCAATTGGGGATTGGCGATCATGGCGAGCGGAATGATGTAGAGACCGATCCCCAGAGCCATGGCGGTAACGGCGACTTTCAGCCAGTTTTCGTTGATCATGCCCGCCGCAATGAACACTGCACCGCATACCGGCGGTGTGATCGTCGACAACAGCGCAAACCAGAAAACGAAGAGGTGCGCCTGCAGGGGCTCCAGTCCCAGTTGAATGAGCGCCGGACCGGCGACTGACACGCAAATGACGTAGGCGGCAGTCGTGGGGACTTCCATTCCCAGGACGAGGCAGGCGAGGGCGGTAAGAAAAAGTGACGGCCACAGCAGCCCCCCGGAACCTGACAAAATCAGCGATGTGATCTTGACGCCGAGCCCGGTGATCGACAGGACGCCGATGATGATGGAGGCGCAAACGATAATCGCGGCAATGATCGAGACCTGCCGCGCAGCCGTGAGGAGCGCTCGCTCGATGCGCGACAGCGCTTCCGGCAAAGTGCAAATGCCCCTTGCGTTGAAGAACAGCAGCAGGAAACCGGCAAGAATGGCCATGGATGCCGAATATTGCGGCGTGAACTTTATCCAGAACATTCCGATCAGCAGAACCGTGAAAGGTACCAAGAAGAAGCACGAGGTTATCAGGACGTCCCGGCCCGTTGGCCGGTCCTTTTCATCGATCCCGGCAAGATCGTGATGAGCTGCATAGGCATTGACACCGATCCAGACGGCTAGAAAGTACAGGATCGCGGGCAGAACCGCGGCAGCCATGATGGAGGTGTACGGAACACCTGTCAGTTCCACCATCACGAAGGCACCGGCGCCCATGAGCGGCGGCATGATCTGGCCACCTGACGAGGCGACGGCCTCGACAGCGGCGGCAAGGCGCTTGGGATAGCCGAGCCGGGTCATGGCGGGAAGCGTGATGGCGCCCGTTGAGGCCACGTTGGCGGAAGCCGATCCGGATATGGAACCGAAAAGCGCCGACGACAGGACGGAAACCTTGGCCGCTCCACCCTTCAGCCTGCCGGCAGCGGCTGACGCTATGTTCATGAAGCCCTGGCCTGCTTCGCCGGCATTGAGGACGGCACCGAAAATCACAAAAATGGCGACCACATTGACCGAGACACCCGTCAAACTGCCCCAGATGCCGCCCTCGGCGATCGTGAGCGTGCCGAGGAAGCTCGCAAGCGGTGTGCCCGAATGGCCGAACTCTCCGGGAATGTGCTGACCGAACAACCCATAGAGCAATGCCAGCAATGCGACGAGCGGCAACGGGACACCAATAGCGCGCCTGGCTGCTTCCAGAACAACAACAAGAAGTATCACTGCGATGACGAGTTGATAGGATCCTTCGAGGAAACCGTATTGGTCGGAGAGCTGATTGTGCGAAACCGCCACCCAAACGCAGGCGCTGACACCAAGAACCGTCAGGATGATGCCACTGGTGCGCGCGAGCATGCCTTGCTGTGCGGCAATCATGATCCAGGGAAGCGCGAGCGCAAGGTGCAGGGGCCGGCTGACGAGATTGGGCACAAGACCCGAGAAGATCAACGCGAGATGAAACGCCACAAGGCACAAGGCCGCTGTAATGATCAGGGGTCTCAAGACATCGTCCTTCGTGTGCGGAACGGGCGTATGAAATGGGGAGCCGCATCACCGCTGATGCGGTGATGCGTGATTTTGGGAAAAGTCGGGATCGCCGCGTGTACGGCGACCGGCAAGTTTCGAAAGCCAGATTACTGCTGCTCGGGTGTCAGCTCGTAACCCGCTTCCTGGTAATAGCGGATTGCGCCAGGATGGATCTTACCCGTGATGTTGCTCATGAGGCCCTTGTCGACACCATTCCACCAGGGTGCTGCGTCGCCCATTGCAGCTTTCTGTTCCCAATAGGTTTTGGTGAGTTCATAGGCCGCGTCGTCGCTCATTGCGGTGGTCGTAAAGGCGACGACCGGAAGCGATGTTGTCACGATATCTTCCGTCTGACCGGCGTAAGTCCCGCCAGGAATGACAAGCCGCGTGCGTTTGGTCTCGGCGATCTGATCATCATTAAGTGAGATAACCTTCACGCCCGTTGAGGCAGCGGCCTCAATCACGTTGGGTGCCGGGAAAGATCCGGCTGTAACAAAACCGTCGATCTGTCCGTTCTTCAGTGCTGCGACCGCGTTGGAAAGCTCGACTTCCGCCAATTCAACCTTACCTTCCAGGCCAAACAGTTTGAGATATTTTTCACCCTCTCTTGCCCCGAACGAGCCCTTGCCCAACAAAATGGTCTTGCCTTCCATTCCGGCAAAATCGGTAACACCGCTATCTTCCGACATCACAAAGTGCATCGTCAGCGAAGGGATCGGGAAAAGTGCTCTGATTTCATTGAATTTGGGGTCGGACTTTCCCTCGAACATCGCCTTGCCGCCCTGGGCGAGCTTGACCAGCACCGGCGGTGTCGTGAAAACATAGTCGCCGCCACGAGCTCTTGCTTCCATGACGTTTTGAACGGAGCCCTGGCTTTCTTCCACGGTGACGATGATGTCACCATCGGATCCGGCCTTCATGGCCTCTGCGATCTGAACCGCCATCTGATAGTAGGACGATGTCGATTTGGCGGATTTGTAGGTGATGCGGGTTTCCGCTGCCGCGAGACCGGAACTGAGCCCGGCTGCTACCGCGAGGGCTAGTGTAAGGACAGTTCTTTTCATCATTTCCTCCCTAAGATTTTGTTTGTCCGTCGACCTTTCGGCCATCCGGTATTTCGAAACTTGCCGCACAGGAACGGCGCGGCTTGAGAATCTTTGTAGGCGGCAGTGGGAGCCGCATCAAGGGAAGACTGGTTGCGGGATCAGAAAGCTGTCGGGCGAAACAGCTGCAGCCATGTCAGGCGAGCTCGCGGCGGCTCCAGTGTTTGCGGCACAGGGATACGTAGGTTTCGTTGCCGCCGATGACGACCTGATCACCTTCTTCCAGAATACGCCCGTTGGCGTCGAGACGGGCGACCATGGTGGCCTTGCGGCCGCACCAGCAGATCGTCTTGATTTCTTTCAGGTTGTCGGCGACTGCAAGCAGAGTGGCACTGCCGGGAAAGAGCTTTCCCTGAAAGTCGGTTCGCAAGCCGAAGCACATCACCGGGATACGCAACTGGTCGGCGACGTTCGCCAGTTGCCAGGCCTGTTCCTCGGTGAGGAACTGGGCCTCGTCGACCAGTACCGCATCGACTGGTGTCTGTTCGTGCGCGGATTTTATGTGATCGAAGACATTGTCTTCAGCGGTGAAGATATCGGCATCGGCGGCCAACCCGATCCGGGATGCGATCCGGCCCTTGCCGCCCCTATCGTCGAACGCGGCGATGAGCAAAAGCGCATTCATTCCACGTTCCTGGTAGTTATAGGCCGCCTGCAAAAGCACAGTCGACTTGCCGGCATTCATTGAGGAGTAGTTGAAATAGAGTTTGGCCATTCTGACAGTCGAAGAATCGGTGTTTGATTGCGAGCAGTTTTTCGAATAGCAGCGCCGGGCTCAAACACTTTTGAAGCTAAGTCACAGGCAATACTCAATTCCCTGTCTGAACAGGCAGCTGAAGATCGACGATCAGAGGCAAATGATCCGAACCTATGTCCGACCCAGTCCTGACATCGAGGATCCTGATGTCATCGGAAACCGCAAACTGATCAACGGGGGAACCGAGGATCCAGTGGAGACGGTAGTCGAAGAAAAAGCGCGTCGTCCTCGGCCATCCACCGGGATATGCTGTTTTGAGATCGTTTTCTGCAAGCGTTCGCTGGAAGCGCGCCGACCACGGAGCACTGTTCCAGTCGCCGATCACCAGCAGCGGATCGTTGCCGCCGTTCTTCAAATTTTGAATGATCCCATCCGCTTCATCGAAGTACCGTCTTTTGTTGAGCCAGCGGACGTGATTCCGGGGGCTGTCAGGGTGGACCGCAAGAAGATTGAGTGGTTTGGCACCGGTGTCCAGCTGAACCTGCAGCAGTTCCCGGTCCGGGTCGTGAATAACGCTTGCAGTATCGTGGAGTTCGCCTGGGACGATTGTCGAACGCTCCATTTTTACGGGGAACCTCGAATAGACGACGAGGCTCTCGGAAGCTCCGACTTCGACGTGATCCGGGTAACCGTCTTCGCCGAGCCCCCCGACCGGGCGCCCCAACCGCTCCCATCGGCGCACCTGCAGTCCCCACAGGGCTTCCTGGATCACGATAATGTCGGGCTGCTCCTTTTCGAGAAAGCTGGTCAACCGTCTGTCGCCAAGAAACATACGTTCGATATTGATCGAAGCGACCTTGATCGTTTTGGCGCCGGTTACAGGCGTCCCGATCGCCGCCGTGTTCTCCAGCGTCCGGGCGGCCGTCAGACCGGCAAGCGAAAGAAAGGCTAACAGTGCGAAGAACCAGGATCTCCTGTAGATCAGGCGCAGCCTGTGCGGCATCAGAAGACCGAGCGCTCCGGCAAGGCAGCCAAGTAGACCTGCGACAAGGAACTGCCGCAAAAAGAAGCTCATGTTGTCGGTGAACCAAAAGTCCGGCGCAATGAAAGCCGAGATGCCGAGAGCGCAGAACACCAAAGCACCCAGCGATCCGCACCAGCACACAAGCGAGGCAAGCGTTGGAAAAAGTTGCCGGATTGGACGGGTGACAAAAGCGAACATGCAACAATTCAGGTAAGAGCTAGTGCACCTGCCATAGCATAGATTTTCCAAGCCGTGTGGAGCTGAAACCGATCTTGTCCGCCACGCGCGCTATTCATGAAAATGATCGTAAACCAGTTTCGCGATGGCTTCCGAGATCCCGGGGACCGCTGCCAGATCTTCAACGCCTGCCTTGGAAACGGCTTTTGCGGTTCCGAAGTGGCGTAGGAGCGCCTTTTTGCGTGTCGGACCGACCCCCGCGATTTCGTCCAGCGGGTTCTTGACGATGTCTTTCTTGCGCCGCGCCCTGTGGCTGCCGATTGCGAATCTGTGGGCCTCGTCGCGCAGACGCTGAACGAAATAAAGCACCGGATCGCGCTCCGGCAGCATGAAGGACTGCCTTCCGGGGATAAAGAACTTCTCACGTCCCGCATCCCGGTCAGGACCCTTCGCGATTCCAACCAGCGGCACATCGGTTATGCCGAGTGTTTCAAGCGTTTCTCTTGCTGCTGTGAGTTGGCCCTGTCCGCCGTCGATCAGAACGAGATCCGGCCAGGCAGGCATGTCGGAAGATACGGCCGTGGACGTATCTTCGTCTGCACTGACTTCTGCATCCGCCTGCTCTTCGGCAACCGCCCCGGGTTTTACGTCGCGTGCATTTTCTTTCAAAAGGCGCGAGAAGCGCCGCGACAGTACTTCGCGCATCATGCCGTAGTCGTCGCCGGGGACGAGATCTTCCGACTTGATGTTGAACTTGCGGTATTGGCCCTTTGCGAAGCCCTCAATTCCCGCAACGATCATGCCTCCTACAGCATTGGTGCCCATGATGTGGGAGTTGTCGTAGACCTCGATACGGCGTGGCACCGCAGGCAAATCGAAGGCCTCTCCGACGCCTTTCAAGAGGCGGGCCTGGCTTGAGGTTTCGGCAAGACGGCGTCCGAGCGCTTCCCGCGCATTGGTCAGCGCGTGTTCGACCAGCTCTTTCTTTTCCCCGCGCTTCGGTACGCTTACGTCAACCTTGCGGCCGGTCCGCTCGCTCAGCGCTTCGGACAAAAGATCCTGTTCCGCCAGAGGATGCGTCAACAGGATCTGTTTCGGGGCGGGTTTGTCGTCATAAAACTGCGCAAGGAAACTTTCCAGAACTTCCGCCTCGTCCAGCGACTTGTCGGCTTTCGGAAAGTAAGCGCGGTTGCCCCAGTTCTGGCCGGTCCGGAAAAAGAAGACCTGGACACAGGTCTGACCGCCCTCCTGGTGTACGGCAAATACGTCGGCTTCTTGCACGGATTGAGGGTTGATGCCCTGATGGGCCTGCACGTGCGACAAGGCCGACAATCTGTCCCGGTAAATGGCGGCGCGCTCAAACTCCATGTCGGCTGATGCGGCCTCCATCTGCTGCGCAAGCTGTTTCTTGATCAGCTGGCTGCGTCCCGACAGGAAGGCCTTGGCTTCGGATACGAGGCCGCCATAATCCTTCGGATCGATTTCACCGGTGCACGGGCCCGCGCATCTCTTGATCTGATACTGGAGGCAGGGCCGCGTGCGATTTTCATAGTAGCTGTCCGAACAGGTCCGGATCAGAAAGGCCTTCTGGAGAGCGTTGATCGTCCTGTCGACGGCACCTGCCGAGGCGAACGGACCGAAATATTCCCCTTTGCGTTTCCGCGCGCCGCGGTGCTTTACAATTGCCGGGGACTCGTGATCGCCGGTCACGAGTATGTACGGAAACGACTTGTCGTCTCTGAGCAGAACGTTGAAACGCGGTCGGAGGCGCTTGATCAGATTGGCTTCGAGCAGCAGCGCTTCCGGCTCTGTCTTCGTGACGACAAACTCCATTGCTGCCGTCGCCAGGATCATGCGCATGATCCGGTTCGATTGGCCCTGGAGCCGGGTGTAGCTCGTGACCCGTTTCTTCAGGCTTCTGGCCTTGCCGACATAAAGGACCTCGCCGTTTTCATCCAACATCCGGTAAACGCCCGGGCCGTTGGGCAAACGCTTGACTTCGTTGGCGATAACGTCGACGCCCTTCGGCGCGGGCGTGGTTGTTTCCGCGCCGACGTCTTCAGCTGCTTTTCGGGAATCGGAGGGTTCCTGCATGACAGGTATTTAAGCGCAATTGCCTGTTTGGGGAAGGGGCTCTCAAGAAGGCCTTCGTGGCATCGCGTTCAAGGAGCCGTCAGCTGACATTCCCGAGCAGGTAGACTGTGGAAATATAGAGACAATAGGCTGCGGTCATTGCCAGTCCCGAGATCTTGCCGAGGCAGATCCGGCAGGCTGCAAGGATTGTCAGAAGGATCGCGCACGCGAGCATCACCCAGATGTCGAGTTTCAGGACCTCGGGCGGAACGTCAATCGGCACGACGACGGCCGTGATTCCGATAATCGCGAGCAGGTTGAAGATATTTGAACCGATGACGTTGCCGATGGCGACCGCGCCGTGCTGGCGGATTGCGGCCATAACCGTCGTCGCAAGTTCCGGGAGTGAGGTGCCGAGGGCAATGACGGTGAGGCCGATGACGGCTTCGCTTACACCCCAATGGGAGGCGATATCGGTTGCGCCGGTAATGGTGAAATGCGCGCCAAGCGGGAGCCCGACCAGGCCGAGTGCAATATAGACAAGCGCGATCCAGACGGAATCGGGAACGTCCTCGACATCGTCCAGTGTATCGTCGGTGTCGATTTCCGCGTCGGCGACCGCGGCACCTGCGGCCGATGCGGTAATTGCTTTTTGCGCATTGCGGTGGCGGCGTGCGGTGATCGTGGACGCGCCAAGAAAAATGGCAAGCAGCACCAGCAGCACCAGTCCGGCGTAGAGACCGATCGGCGTGAAGAAGCAAAGTCCGATGAATACAAAGGTGACGGCGACCATGAACACCGCGTTGCGTGTTGCACCGTCTTCCCCGCAGGGCGTAGCCGCAATCAGCGCCGGCAGGCCGAGAACCAGAAGAACGTTGGCAATGTTGGAACCGATGACATTACCGATCGCAATCCCGCCTGCATCTTCCAGGGCGGCCTTGAGCGAAATCACAAGCTCTGGCGCGGAAGTGCCGAATGCCACGATCGTGAGCCCGATCACCAGATTGGGAATTCCAAGCCGCTGCGCAACCCCAACAGAGCCCCTGACCAAGACATCGCCGGCAATAATCAGCACAACCAATCCGCCCGCGAGGCTAATATAGTCAAACAGCATCTATGAGTTCCGGTTCGGGTTTTTTGCGGTTTGCACGCACGAAGTTCGGGGGGAGCACGCAAATCAGTTGGGCGCCTTATACGCAATAGATTGGTACGGTGCTACCCGGGGACAAGCATCTTTGTTCGAAGGTTATTGCAAAATGCGATTCCCTTAACGGCAGGTTCACCTTGACAGAAAGTTGCCCCGTTTCGTCACCAAAACACCCAGATCTGACGCCTGATCCGCCACAAACGCTCCCCATATGTCCTAAACGGGGGAGTGAGGACGCGACTTAACCGTCGGTCCCGGCTGACCAAATACCTTGGCCAGCTCAGAATGAATATTGTGGATCTGGAGTATCATTCATGAAACGTCTTATGCTTGCGGGCCTCGCAGTGACTGCCGCAACAGCAGGTGCCGCTCCGGTACTGGCTGCGGATTTGCCCCAGTCGCCGGCGCCGGCCTTCGAAGCCGTTCCGGCTCAGCAACAGAGCATCGACTGGACCGGTCTTTATGTCGGTGGCAACCTCGGTTGGGCATTCGGCAACTTTGACAATCGTGCCGGAGGCACCAATCTCGACACGGACGCCAATGGTGTCGCAGGCGGTCTTTATACCGGCTATAACTTTCAGGTGACACCGAATGTTGTTCTCGGTGCGGAGGCGGACTTCACGCTGTCCGACCTGGAAGACACCAAGTCTGCCGGCGGGCAGACAATCACGTCCAAATCGGACTGGAACTCCAACATCCGGGCACGGATCGGTTACAGCTTCGACCGGTATCTGGTTTACGGTGCCGGCGGTCTTGCTCTGGCAGACCTTGAGGTTTCCGGAAACGGCGATTCCGACAGCAAGACCGCGGTCGGCTGGACGCTCGGCGTTGGCGGCGAGGCACTTGTCACCAACAATGTCACCGCGCGTCTCGACTATGCCTATCAGGATTTCGGAGACCAGGACTTCAATCTGAATGGAACTGGTGTGACGTCCGATTTCAGCAATCAACTTGTCCGCTTCGGTGTCGGCTACAAGTTCTGACGTTTCACACGCGGCATTTCAAAAGACCGGTCCCGAGAGGGGCCGGTTTTTTGTTACATGTGGATACAAGCTTTTCTGAAAATTGCCGCACATCCATGGTAAAACATGATGTTAGCGCTACATGCGGTGTCAAAAGCGGGCGCATTGGCATAGTTGCGCGACAATGTGATTGGAGAGGTGAATGCGGTTTTTGATGCGCGGACTGGTCGGTCTGGCATTGATGGCAATCATGATCGGTTTCGCCGGTTTCGGCGCCTACAGGTTTTACGGCGCGATGTCAGTGGAAGAAACCGCACGCCAGCGGCCTGCGCGCGAACGCAGCTATACAGTCAATGTTGCCGAGCTGATACCGCAATCGATTGCGCCGGTGACAACGGCATACGGGCAGGTTGAAAGCTGGCGAACCCTGCAGCTCAGGGCAAGTTCGGAAGGCCGGCTCGTCGACGTTGCAAGCAAATTCCGGGACGGTGCAGCTGTTGCCGAAGGCGAGCTTCTCCTTCGGATCGATCCGGCGAATGCTGAGTTCCAGTATCTCGATGCAGAAGCGGCGCTGGCGGATGCGGAAGCGCAGAAAACCGAGGCAGAAGAAGCCGTCGTTGTTGCGGAACAGGAGCTGGTGGCGGCTCAACGCCAGTTGAGCCTGCGCCGTCAGGCGCTTGAGCGTCAACTGCAACTGAAAGACAAGGGCTACTCCACAGCGGTGCAGGTCGAGGGCGAAGAGCTTGCAGTCGCTTCACTCGAACAGGCCCTAAACAACCGGCTGCAATCCGTGATCACCGCGCGCAAACGCATTGAGCGGATGGATCTCAGTGTTCAGCGCGCCCAGCTTGCGCTTGAAGATGCCGAACGCGTTCTGGATGAGACGACACTCACTGCCCCGTTTTATGGTTATCTGGCCGAAGTTGACGCTACGCTCGGGCGCCGCGTCAGCCCTTCGGAAACGCTCGCCCTTCTCATCGATCCGTCGGCGCTGGAGGTGAAGTTCGCGCTGTCTACAGCCGAGTTTTCAAGACTGCTGGATGCGAGTGGCAAGCTGATAAAGGCACCCGTTGCCGTTACGCTTCAGCTCGGTGGACGTTCCGTGGAAGTTCCGGGCCGCATCGACCGGGCTGCTGCGATCGTGAGCGAGGGGGAGGCCGGAAGAACGCTATTCGCGACGCTCGAGATTGAAACCGGAACGGTTCTGCGTCCAGGAGATTTTGTCAGGGTTGACGTGGAAGAACCGGAACTGTCCGAGATCGCGGTCGTCCCCGCAGCCGCGGTGACTGAAAACGGACGTCTTCTGATCGTTGCCGAAGGCGACCGCATTGACGAAATCACGGCACGTGTCCTCAGGCGTGTGGGCAATGATGTTTTGCTTGCCGATGTTCCCTTCGGCACTGACTACATCAGGGAGCGACTGCCGCAGCTCGGCAAGGGATTGAAGATCACGCCGCGCCGGAGCGATGGCGCCGGTGAAGAAGAGGCAGCGCCGCAGACCGCGCGTGCTCCTGACGCGGTTGCAGGACCCGCAAGCGATCTTGTTGCCCTTGAGCCCGAGCGGCGCGCGGCACTTATCGAACAGCTGAACAGTTCCAATATGCCTGAAAACCGTAAAGCCCGACTTCTGGCGCTTTTGAACGAGCCGATGGTGCCGAAGGAACTGATCGAAAGGCTTGAACAGCGGCAGGGCCGCAAGGGCTAACCGACGCGCTACCTGGCAACTGGAGTGAAAGAATGCGCTCTCCCGGCGGACCCAAGTTTGCCTCTTTCCTCGACTACATGGTGCGCCATCGGACGGCTGCCAACCTCCTCCTTGCCTTGATGCTGCTGGCGGGCATTGCAGCGAGTACGCAGATCCGAACGCAGTTTTTTCCAGACTTTGTCCGCGAAGAAGTGGATGTTGACGTTTCGTGGCCGGGCGCTGGGCCTGATGATCTCGATCGATCCGTTGTCGAAATTCTCGGGCCTCAACTGCTGGCGACCAATGGTGTCGATGAGGCGACGTCCGTTTCGCGCGAGGGCAAGGCGTCCATCAATCTCGAATTCGAAGACGGCTGGGATATGGGTCAGGCCACCGACGAGGTGAAGGCCGCTGTTGACCAGGCGCGCTCGAGCCTGCCGGACGGAATTGAAGAACCTGTCGTCAGCCGGGGCATTTACCGGGACCGGGTCACCGACGTCGTCATCTATGGTCCCGTCGATATCGATCAACTTGCAAGATTTGCAGAAGACCTGCAAACCGTTCTGTTTCGCGATGGTGTGACTCGCGTCTCGATCCAGGGTCTCGCGAACCCGATCATCCGGATCAATATCGGCGAAAGCATGCTTGTGCGCCACGATCTGACGCTGAGCGAGGTTGCCGACGTTGTTTCCGCCGAGATGGAGACGACCCCCGCTGGCGACGTCAGCGGAAGCGGCGCCCGGCTTCGGACAGGTCAGACCCGGCGGTCCGAACAGGAGCTTGGCGAAATCGTTCTGAAAGCTCCAAGCCAGGGTGAGAAGCTTCAGCTGCGTTCCGTCGCCGACATCGTCACCGAAGGCGTGGAGAGCGGCAGAGCCTATTACCACAAGGGCATGCCTGCCGTTGTCCTGAGGGTCGACCGCAGCGCTCAGGGCGACACGATATCCATTCAAAGAGACGTTGAGCGCATAACGGCGGAATTTCAGAGGACGCTGCCCGACGGTGTCGTCGTGCAACTGACCCGGACGCGGTCTCAGAACATTATCGACCGGATGAATATCCTGATCGAGAACGGGCTCTTTGGGCTAAGTCTGGTGCTTGCGTTCCTGTTCCTGTTCTTGTCGGCGCGCACTGCCTTCTGGGTCGCCGCGGGAATTCCCGTTGCCATGATGGCCACCATCGGTCTCATGTATGCCTTCGGGTTGACCCTCAACATGGTGTCGGTCTTTGCCCTGATCATCTGCCTCGGCATTGTCGTCGATGACGCGATAGTGGTTGGAGAACACGCGGACTTCCTGCACCGGCGCGGTTACCCTCCAGCCGAAGCGGCAAGCCTTGCGGCGCGTCGGATGACGGCGCCGGTTTTCAGCGCGTCGATCACAACCCTGATCGCCTTCGTCGGACTGATCGCCATCGGAGGGCGCTTCGGTACGCTGATTGCGGACATTCCGTTCACCGTGGCGGTCGTTCTCATCGCAAGTCTCGTGGAATCGTTCCTGATCCTGCCCGCACACATGAACCACGCCCTGTCGGCCAGTAAGAAGCCGCGCTGGTACGATATGCCCAACAGGGTCTTCAATCGAGGCTTTGTCTGGTTCCGGGAAACGGTCTTCCGGCGCTTCATCCAGTGGCTCCTGACGGTTCGCTATCCGGCCGTCGGGTTCGGTTTCATGGTCCTGCTGCTTTCGCTGACACTGTTTGTTGACGGCAGCGTCCGCTGGCGTTTTTTCAATGCGCCGGAGCGCTCGGTCGTTTCCGCCAGCATTGCCATGATGCCCGGTGCCGAAAGGGATGACACAAAGGCGATGATCGCGGAAATGGAACGCGCCCTCGACGTCGTCAATGCGCGTTACGGTGAGCAATACGGCGAGGAGCCCGTCCAGTTCGCATTGTCAACGGTTGGAGGCACGGCGGGTCGGGGCCTCAGCGGTGCAGACAGCAAGGATGTCGATCAGCTTGGCGGGATTTCCATCGAATTGATCGATCCGGATCTCAGACCCTATTCCGCCTTCCAGTTCATCGGCGAATGGCGCAAGGAGATCAACCGGCCACCGCTCCTGGAGACACTGGCTCTGCGGGGAGAGCGATCAGGCCCTGGCGGTGATGCGATTGACGTAAGGCTCTATGGGACTTCGACGGAAAACCTCAAGGCAGCCGCCGAAAGCCTGAAGCAGGCGCTTGCGCCGCTCGAAGGTGTCAGCGCCCTGGAAGACACGCTCGCCTACGACAAGCCGGAACTCAGCCTCACCCTGACGCCCAAAGGCGAAGCACTCGGCTTCACCACCGATGATATCGCGCGGATCCTGCGTAATCGTCTTGAGGGCATCGAGGTGGCCGAATTTCCGGTCGGGCGGCGGACGGCAAAAGTGAAAGTGCTCATGCCGGATGAAGAGACGGATTCTTCGTTCCTCTACACGACGCGTATTCGAACCGATGCCGGTACCTATGTTTCGCTCAGTGAGATTGTGCAGGTCGACAGCAGCTACGGCTTTGCATCCGTCAGGCGCAGCGACGGATTGCGCACCTTGCAGGTCAGTGGAGATGTATCGGAAGACAATCCGGAAGCAGCTGTCCGCGTCATGACGCTCCTGCAAGACGAACTGCTTCCTCAGCTTGCCGCTGAATTTGACGTTGAAAGTGAATTGGGCGGACTGGCGGAACAAGAAAAGTCCTTCCTTTCCGACGCCATGATCGGATTCGCGCTGTGCCTTGCTGGCATTTACCTCACGCTATGCTGGATATTTGAATCCTGGACCCGCCCGCTGATGATCATGATCATCATCCCGTTCGGCGCGATCGGGATGCTGTGGGGGCACTATTTTCACGGCGTTCCCCTGTCGATGTTCTCCGTTGTCGGCTTTATCGGAATGTCGGGGATCATCATCAATGACAGCATCGTTCTGGTCACGACCATTGACGAATATGCCCGCAACCATCCGTTCCGGCAGGCTCTCATCAACGGTGTCTGCGATCGATTGCGTGCGGTGATCCTGACGACGGCGACCACGGTTTTCGGCCTGGCCCCGCTGCTGTTTGAAACCAGCCGTCAGGCGCAGTTCCTGAAACCGACCGTCATTACCCTGTCGTATGGATTGGGGGTCGGCCTGTTCCTGGTCATACTTCTGGTGCCGGCGTTGCTGGCGATCCAGCGGGATTTCGGTCAGTCTGTTCTGAGCGGACGCCGCCTGTTGAGGGCGCGCGGGCGCCGGCCCTTACCAGGTGGTCCCGCGCAGACACCAGACGCGTGATGAGCTTCAGCCGGCAAACGGCTACCCAAGGGTTCGCCTCGGCACGATCTCGCGGCAACAGCTCTGCTGTGTGTTGATTATTTCAGGTCAACAGCCGCGTCATCGGGAACCGGCGCTGCCGGTTGTTTCGTATCGGCAAAGGCCGGGACCGCAGCTTCGAACGCCTGCAGCCACGCCGCCAGCTTCGGGCAATTCTCGCGCCAGCCGTCGCCGAACCGCATGTCGAGATATCCGAGTGTACAGGCGAGCGTCAGCGAGGCGGCGTCGACATCGGCAGCCGAGCCCGGGGTAGCTGGCGTGTGCTGCTCGAAGTAAGCGAGACCTCGGGCTACCTTTTCACCCTGATAGGCATCCCACGCCGGGTCCCGGAAATTTGGCTGCTTGAAGCGCTTTTCATAAACGCGCAAAAGGGCCGCATCCATGATGCCGTCAGCGAGCGCCAGGTCGCGCAACACCGCAAACTTCGCTTCACCCTCGGGAAACAAATTGCTGCCGCCCGCCAGATGATCCAGGTATTCGAGAATGACGGCGCTGTCATAGAGGACGTCACCATTTTCCAGGACAAGCGCCGGGATCTTCCCGAGCGGATTTTGTCCGCGCAGGCTGTCGGCCGGGTCGGCCGTGTTGGCGTCCACAACTTCAATTCTGTCCTTGAGGCCGAGCATCGCCATGGCGATCTTGACTTTGCGCCCGAAGGGCGAGGGCGGAGACGAGCGAAGTTTCATCATGGTCATTCCTCCTGAATCAGAGACGACGTAGCCGGGTCGTAGAGATTATCCGCCGGGGGTCAGCGGGCTGGAGCCGGAATGGCCAGACTGCTGGCCTTGCAACCGGATCGGTCGACATTGCGACAAGCCCGGAACTGCAGATCCTTGGTAAGGCAGATGCGAATTTCGTCGAATTCGCCACTTGAGCAGGTAACCGCCATGGCGTCATCCTTCAGGCCGGGATTGGCCAGCCGAAAGGCCTTCTCCACGGTCTGCGGGGATGCTTTGCCACGCTTGTCCAATCTGGAGAAAGCTCCGGGGATCGTGATTTTTTCATATGCCTGGCGGGTCAGCTCAAAGTAGTCGTCCGGGGACAATCCCGAGCAGGTTCCATGCTTGCGCCACTGATGGAAAACCAATCCGTGACTGGGCATGATATCTTCCATATCCACCGCGATGCGTTTTTCTATGCGGCGCGGGCCGCTGCACGATTCAGGATAGCCGCGTTCATATTGCGGCCACAGCCCGTGTACAACGAACCTGAAGGGATCACGCACATCACATTGGTGCGGGTTCGCGCCGTCGCCTTCCTGTTTGCAGTAAGTTGGCGACCAAGACAACGAGAGGACGTAGAAATCGAACTCACCCGGTTGATCCGCCACAGAGAGCGGAGCAACCAGAAAACTCAGGAAGAATGCCGCCAGTGGCCAGATGCGTCTTGAAAGCGTCATCTGCCTATAGCGGTCAGTGCGGCCGTGCTGTGCTGCAATGAGACCCATAGACGCGCCACTTGTCGAGTGGTGACAGGCAGGCCTCCACATTCCAGCTTATGCCGACGAACCCGGCATTTTCCTCAATCAGATAGTGAAGGTGCTGATGCGAACCGTCGGACATGCTTGCTTCACCGGTGCAGTACCGCCGGGCAAGAGGGCTGACCCCGTTCACGCGGAAGGCCAATTCGTTGATTTCCTGGATCCCGACAATCTTTCTGCCGTCATAGTAGTTGGCATAGGCGCGAGCGACGGATTTGCGCACAGCTTTTTGCACCGAATTGGCAGTGCAGTCCGGCAAACGGTTCTTGCCGCTCAGCGAGAGGTAGGCGCGATTCTCCTCCGCTCCAGATGGCACGGTGAAAAACGTGCAAAGGGCAAGCGCAGAGAGGATCAATCGAGCAAAGCGGGCAGTGTTCACAGCAAAGTCTCCGAGAGGCAGATTGTGGAAGAGACGATGGGGGAGGGATGCATTCAGGTCAAGCACCCGGCGCTTCAAAAGTGGCAAGAAAATGCAGTTATTCGCCAATCAGTTGTGTCACGTCCCACCCGGCGCCGGGTCCCTGATGCAAAACATCGCAGAACCAGGGCAGGATCTCGCGCATTTCGGCTGCAAGCGTATAAGGCGGATTGATGAGCGTCATGCCCGACCCCAGCATGCGCGTGTCAGGACCGCTCTTGCCGACTTTCAGTTCAATCGACAAGACGTCACGCAGCCCGGCTTCGCCGAACTGGTCGTGCATGCGGCGGATGGCGCGCGCGTCCTTCAAAGGATACCACATCGCATAGGTTCCACCGGTCCACTTTTTCCAGGATCTCACGACGGCATTCGTCATCTGTTCGAATTCATCGGTGACTTCGAATGCCGGGTCAATCAGCACCAGGCCGCGTTTTTCCTTGGGCGGCAGAAAACTTCCCATGGCGAGCCAACCGTCCAGATGAAT
The DNA here is from genome assembly GCF_947494555.1 of uncultured Roseibium sp. Lineage (GTDB taxonomy): Bacteria > Pseudomonadota > Alphaproteobacteria > Rhizobiales > Stappiaceae > Roseibium. The sequence continues at coordinate 544,773 of NZ_CANLVF010000001.1, forward strand.
GGTCTTGACCTGGTGGTCCCCTGAAAACCGCTCGGACAGTGTCTTGAAGTCTTCCGGATGCAGCTCAGTGAGTGTCATTCGGTCGTTTTTGCGCAGCAGATGGCGCGCAAGAGAAGGGGACCCTGGATAAACCCGCAGATCGCCGCCAGGGTTCATCGCGTTGACCACGCTGATCCAAGGATCAAGAAGCTCCGAAATGGGTTCGGGCATGCCGGCAGCGAGAATCCTGGCAACTCCGTCACGCCACTCTCCGGTTTTTTGCATTTCTTCAGAGGCGAGATCGTACTGCCCGATGCCGGCATGGGTATCGAGAAGCCGGAAGGCCTTGTCTTTTCGCTGCAGATAGACAATCAACCTGGCAAGGACGGTATGCTTGAGCACGTCGCCTATGTTGCCTGCGTGATAGGCATGCCGGTAGTTCATCTTGAGTTTCTCACGATCCAGGAATGTCGGCGACGGTTTCTGCCGAACGCCTCATATAGACAACGGACTTGTCACCGTTTTCCGCCCTGCCGATCTCATCAAACCCGAGCCTGGAATGAAACCGTAAAGACCCCGGGTTGGGAGGACGTTCGTTGACTTCGCACAGAAAACAACGGCCACGCGTTGCTCGATGCGAAAAGAGGGCGGCGTAGAGCGCATCGCCTATTTTCTGCCCCCGTAGCCGGTCGTCGACGACAATCCGATCCGTATACGCAAAATTCTGATGTCGTTCGCTGAGCCAGCGATAGTTCTGGCTCTCATAACGGGCACCGTCTGCGAAACAGACGAGCAGGCCTGCGGGTTCACCGTCGACGACGGCGACAAGGCATATCAGAGCACTCTGGATGAGATCGAGCATTTCTTCGGCGGTCAGCTCGTTCACCGCCGGAACTGCTGAATTGTTCAAACCCAGGAGGGTACTCAGATCACCGGGTTCGAATGGGCGAATGCTTGGAGGCGTTTTTGTATTCGGCATAGAGCAGGCTGTTAAGCTGGTTGGTCAGGCTTATAGGTGGACCCGAGAAGCTTGGGAAGACCGAACAATAAAGAACGGGCGCAGACAAGCTGCGCCCGGGTGTTTTCGGTAATCAGCCGAATGCCAGTGGCATTCTTATTCTTCCTCGTGAGCACCCTCTTCTGGAGCGCTTTCTTCCGGAGCGCTCTCTTCGGGCGCGGCTTCGCCGCCTTCCTCGATCACCTGAAGGTTTACTGCCTTGGGTCCTTTGCCCCGGCGATCGGGTTCGGTTTCGAACGAGATGCGCTGACCGCTGTCCAGTGTCGTAAGACCCGACCGTTCAACAGCCGAGATATGGACGAAAACGTCGGCATCGCCTTCTTCCGGTGTGATGAACCCGAAACCCTTGTCTGTCTTGAAGAATTTCACGGTTCCGCTCTGGCGCGGACCGCGTTCGACCGGCGGTCCGTCCCGGCGTGGCGGACGACCCTGACGAAAACCGTCTCCTTCGCCGCCGTCTCTGCCGCCGTATCCGCCGCGGCCACCGCCGCCATAACCACCATCGCGGCCACCGCCGCCGCCTCCATATCCACCGTCGCGGCCGCCGCCGCCATATCCGCCGCGGCCACCGCCGCCGCCTCCATATCCGCCGTCGCGGCCACCGCCGCCGCCGCCGTATCCACCGTCGCGGCCACCACCGCCGTATCCGCCGCGACCACCGCCGCCGCCGTATCCGCCGTCGCGACCACCGCCGCCGCCGTATCCGCCGTCGCGACCACCGCCGCCGCCGTATCCGCCGTCGCGGCCACCGCCGCCGCCGTCACGGTCGCCATATCCGCCGCGGCCACCGCCTCCATAACCGCCGGCTCTGTCGTCGCGGCCGTGGCCGCCACCAAAATCATTGTCGCGTCCGCCCCGGTAGCCACCATCCCGGCCACCGCCAAAATCGCCACCGTAATCGCTTCCGCCAAAATCACTGCCGAAGTCTTGCGGACCGCCAAACTCGCGCTTGCCGCCGCGCCGACCACGCGACCGCCGGTCCGAATCGCCATCGTGCATTACTCAATCACCCTAATTTCCGTGCCCCCGTCGGCACATATCCGCCAATCTCACCCGTCTTCTCAGCCGAGTCTCCTCAGGCAGACGCACCCTGTACGCCTGTTCAACACTCTGGGATCGGGTTGAAACATACCTGCCACATCCCTAACCAGCCGCTGCGGCACCATCATAAGGGCGTGAGGCATGAAATCGCAAGAAATTCCTTGGTCACGCCATCAATCGGTCGCATTTTTTAGCGGCCAGGTACTTGACCAATTGGACAAGTCCGGCTCGGTTCCATCGCACGTCTTGCGCGTTGCTTCTTCCAGCAGCACGAGGCCTGTTCCGTTCCAGACCCACCGGTTCCAGAGACCGCATTCTCCGACGCCGGAACCCTTGAAGTAGCTGACCAGCTGCTGATCGGCAGGAACCCATCGTGCATTGTAAATCAGGTCGGATGCAATTGGTCCTTTGTCGGACATTCTTGCGACATGGATCTGCCGGGCCGCACCGTCCTTGCCCGAGAGGATCGAGACGTAAGGGCTGTTGTAGGCGGTCGGTGCACCGCAGGGCACGATATAGAGGGAGTCGTTTTCGGCAAGCGGAACGCGAACGGCGTTCAAACTGGCGAAAATGGCGGGATCAATCGCGGAGCAAAGACGGTTGGCGGACCAGATTGCGGCGACTTCGGGAGGAAGCTGATCAGAGCTCAGAATTGGCAGTGCATGCGGTGCGTCTTTGGCGGGTTCGGTTCCCGGCGATACGATGGCAGCGACGGTGCCGGTTCGGTCCTGACGGTTGTCGAGCCACAATAGGCTGGCTTTGAGACCCTGTAGCGAGACAGGCACGGATGTCGGGTCGGTCGCTGTTCCTGCCGGCAGGTGAACCGTCAGAACTTTGCCTTTCTGCATCGCTTCCAGAAGCGTTATTGCTGCGGCACCTGCAGGGTACCAGAAGCCCTCGCCACCCAGAGGACGAAAGCCGGCGGGCGGTGTGACGGACGCCTGGGTTTCGCGCAACTGTTCAATCGGAAGTTCTTCGATCGTCTTGCCGTCGACGTCGAAACGCAGCGTGCCTTCCTGAGGGAGTTCCGTGTTGGTTGTGAGGCGGATCAAGGGCTGGGCCTCGGCCTGCCAGTCCCGAACGATCCGCAGATCCACCCACACAGACTGACTGCGCGTGAATGAAGACGCAAAACAGGCTCCCGTGTTGCCGCAATCGACTGTCCAACCGTCAAAATTCGGTGCGGCGCGGCCGGGTTGTGCCATGCTCATGTTTGCGGCCAGAAGCGCTGTCGCGGCAGTTATCAGGAAAGTCAGCAGTCTTAGCGTCATTATGTCCGGTTACCCGATTTTGATTGCCGTCTTCTCAGAGGCTTATACTTCTTGTACGAAATGCACGCGGCAAGGTGAAGCCGCTAAGATACAGAAAGACGACACCGGCCCGCTTTGTCCCGCATTTGTTGCCGTGTCACGCAAGGTTGTTTGAAAGGGAGACAGGTGTGTCGCAGGAAACCTCTAACTCAAATATCGATGAGACGCCGCCGATCCAGGTCATGGTCGTCCCAGTTACGCCATTCCAGCAAAACTGTTCCATCATCTGGGACCCTCAGACAATGCGCGGAACGGTGATCGATCCGGGCGGAGATGTCGAGCATATCCAGGAAGCGATCCGCAAACACGACGTGATTGTCGAGAAGATCGTGCTCACGCATGGCCACATCGACCACATTGGCGGCGCTGCCGACCTTGCGGCCGTACTCAACGTTCCAGTCGAAGGGCCACATGAGGCCGACAAGCCGCTCATAGAACGTGTCGCTGACCAGGCCGCGCAGTTCGGTGTGCCCGCAGCCAAACCCGTCTCCCCGGATCGTTGGATGGATGACGGGGACCAGGTTGAAATCGCCGGCCGTACGTTCGAGGTGTTGCACTGCCCTGGCCATTCTCCCGGTCATCTCGTTTTCTTCGACAAGGAGTTGAGGTTCGCGATTTCCGGAGATGTCCTGTTTGCCGGTTCCATTGGAAGAACAGACCTGCCGCTTGCCGATCATGCGACACTGATCAAGTCCATCCATGAAAAGCTGCTTCCACTCGGTGACGATGTGTCATTCCTGCCCGGGCACGGCCAGGCCTCCACGCTTGGCCAAGAACGTCAGACAAACCCGTTTCTCACCTGACGCAGGTCGATCAGGCGCCTGGTCCCGTTTATGAAGCGATTGCGGGACTGAAACGGCTCAAAGCAGGGTGCGCAAGTCGTCGATCCGGTCGTTGACCAGCCAGCCATAGTAGTTTTCGCGAGGCCAACTCCGACCCGTACGGCGAAATTTTGCCGCGCGGCTCCAGGGATCGCCCAGATTGTAGAGCGTTGCCGTCAATCCGGGGTTTTTGGAAATGTCGACCTTGCCTACCGACTTGTAAGCGGCAATGGAGTCCTGAATGATAGCCGCCATGTAGTGCAGCGAGATGTTCGGATCCATCGTTGCTTTGTAGACTGCCTCCGAATTGGACGCTTTCAGCTTCCGGAAGTTGGACTGACGCGATACGCGATCCGTCATTTTCAGGACCGTCAAGGGGCTGAGCTGACCGAGACCGAAGCTCTGCCCTGCGTAGAGCGGCTGAAAAAAAGCTTCATTGAAGTTCTTTTTCGGATAACGGACGCCATCAACGCGTTTGCCGCGGAACTTGCTGTTCCAGACGTTTTCATAACACGACCAGCGCCGGTCGCTGCTCTTTTGAATGTGGTCCTTCCGGCATCTCTCGAATTGAGGGCGCTCCACGAAGGTGTCGACGTGCTCGCCATTGAGCTCGAAGTCGATATTGATACCGGCATAGGCCAGCGCCTTGACATAGTATGACTGAGCGCTGTCGAGAGTGTCGTAGTTGTAGGTGTGTTCGCCGACAATCGCTCCAACGATGTGGATCGGATCGATGCCGTATCTGCTGGAAACGCGCTTGATGGACGACATCAGGCGCCGGTCACGTTTCAGGACGGCAAGCACCTTGTTGAATTTCGCGTCATAGCTCGATTTGGAAGATGCAGTGCGCCGGGCCGAAGCGTAGGGGATCTTCGGCTGGTTCTTGTACCGATTGCCCTCAGGAACGGATCGAACGGACTGTGCCTGCGCGGACTGCGTGAAACCGAGTGTCGGAACTGGGGGATTGAACAATAATCCCAAGGCCAAACAGCTGACGGTTAGTTTGGGTATAAATCTCAAGGGGCCTGTCTTCATGCACATCATTTTTTGCTCTACGCTCGGCATTATTGTTTAACCGGGTACCGGGCAAGGTCCCTTGCACCTGTCAACCTAAGCGGATTCACATAGTTCACTGAATGCGACAGTAAATAACACATACTTTGATAACCCCCCGTAAAAAGCATCGCTGTCACCGAGATGCAACTGCTTCCTTTCGCTACGGCATTCCCATCAACAAAGAAGTGATTGCGGTCACACAGATCCGTTTCCGAAATCCGGAGGGAAAATTTTCAGCGGCCGGATCGTTTTTTGGTAAGGCTTGCCGGTCCCATGCTCAGCCTCACGGCGCTCGGAACTCCCAGGTGATCGTTGAATTCCCGATGCCTGCGCAAGCCGCACAACTCCCTTTGAATGGTCACATTCCAAAGGGCTTCGCCGGCTTCGGCAAATCTGTCAAGGCGGCGCTCTTCAGATGCGTCAGGATCGTTTTCGGCTTCATTCAAAAGTTCGAGAGCCTTTTCCAATCTCTTGGTCAGTCTGGAAAGGGTAGACGCTTTTTCGCTGAATATTTCCTGTTCCAAAGCCGCCGCCAGCGGGTCCTTGTCGGCGGGATTCGTAAATTGTGGCGGTCTGACCGTCATGTATTTGATCCGCAATTGGCTTTCATAGGCTGGCGGGGCAGTTGTCTTGCCGCCTTTTCAGGTCACGCAGTGACCCTTTGAGTTGCCAGGTCCTTTTCAAAAATGAGCAACCCGCCCAGTGCGGCGAGCTTGAAGACGCACGGAAGGCCCGCATACGTGACGCTTAGCACGAAATTCAACTCCGGTGTCATGGCAACGTTCGGCGCATAACCGAACAGACCCAACATCGGCAGCGCAAGGCCGGTCGCGACTGCAAGGGCTGATTTGGACAGAAACGCCATGATCGAAAACAGGCGGGACGCGTCGTTCTGCCTGTCGTCAGCTTCAATATGGTCAGCCAGAATGGCCGGCGGCAGCGCAAGGTCCGCTCCAAGCGCAAGGCCGGAGAGCGCGCAGACGACGCCGTAGGCAACCAGATCGCCCTGCTGAAGCAAAGCTGCCCAGCAGAACGTGAAAATGGCGGCGGCTAGAGAGAATTGCCATGCGCGGATTTTCCCGAATTTTCGGGCAAGGGCGGTCCAGAGTGGCATCGACAATGCGCCGGCAAGGAAATAAGTGAGCAAAAACAGCCCGGTGTAAGCCTCGGCGCCAAGGCGGTCGCGAATGAAAAATAGGACGAGAACAGCAGGGATCGCGCTTGCGAACGTGTTGAGAAACATTAGCCCGAAGAACAACACACGCCACTTGTTGCGTAGAAGCGATAGCCACCCTTCCTGGCCGGATGTCTTCTCCGGAACGTCCAGCGGAGCGTCTTTCATCCAGCGTATCAGCAACCAAAGGGCGATGCACAGTACGGGCAGATAAATGAGCGCAAGCCAGTGAAACGCCTCCGCCGGACCGACAATCTGCGTCAGAACAGGCGGTGTCACCGCAGCGACCAGCAGGCCGACCAGACCAATGGCTTCCCGGCTTGCGGTGATCCTGGTGCGTTCAGTTGTTGTCGTGCGCCACAAGCCGCCCAAAGTCTGGAAATTGATCGAAACGACGGAAAATCCTGTCGTGCAGATCAGCACCGAGGCTGCGAACCACAAGACAGGATAAGACGCTTGCGGATGGAACAGCATCCAAAAGCCTGCTCCCAGCAATACGACCCCGAAAACCAGGATCGCAGAACGGGCATGGTGAAACCGGTCGCTGAGGTCACCGATCAGCGGATCCTGAATCGCGTCAAAGAGACGGAGTGCAAGCAGGACAGTCCCGAGCGTTGCCAAAGGCAATTGCAGTGTTACCGCATAAAAATCCGGTGCGTGCAGATAAATTGGCAGACCGACGAACGAGAGCGGAAACGCCATTGCGCCATAGACTGCCAGGCTTGAGGGTGTAAGCCTTTGTAGTACTGCAGGGTGCCCGGGCGCTTCACCAGCAGTAATCTCATCGCCACCTGGACCTTGATGTTCAATTCGCTCTGACACGACGTGTGCCGGATGCTGGTCTCCGGTCACGAACCGGCCCCGACCAGCTTGGCTCTAAGGCCCGGGTTCCGCGTGTTGTTTCCGAGCCAGATCGAGAAGAACCTCTTACTGAAGGCGGACCCGCTGATCGTGCCGATTTTGCGGCCGCCGTAGTAGAAAACAGTGTTCCCGTTTGCTGTTCGAACACCTGTTATCGACTGGCCCGGGGAGACATTAGGAAAGATCGCGAGCATCTGTTTTTCCCAGGAGGTTAGCTGCGCAGCGGACACACCGCCCTGGCGCTTGATTTCCTTCACCGTACTCTCGGTAATGGCTTTGCCCTTGAAATTTCGCAGATACGTCAGCTTCAGCGCAAACGGTCCTGAAGACTTGTAAACGCCGTTTGGTGCGTAGAGCTGGGCGTCGAACACCTTGAAGCCCAGATATGTCATGCGACCCTTGCCGACCAACTGGGCCGAAGGCACCGAGCTTGCGGCAGGACCGATATCAGCATGTGCGCTGACCGGTGCAAGATACGCAAAAGCAAGGATAAAACAGAAAAGGGAAAGCGAAGGCCAGTTCAAGGTAATTGATTTGGTACGCGAAATCACGGGACAACCCTCCGGTTGGTTCATGCGTTTGCCACATGCTGTCCTACGCAGGGCGCGGGAGGCCGGATCGCTGAAGATGCACTCATTTTGCTTCTTCGTTGCCGTGAACGCGATTGCGCCGGCGCGCGGTAAAAGACGGCTCTGCTTATTTGCACGTCCATCGTGTTTTCTTTGATATTGCGATGCATTATAATGGTAAGCTAATGACGAGAACGGCAGACCAGGCAAAGGTGCCAAGGCATCCGAGCGGGCAAACAGGTCTGATATTCCGGGACATACCCGGCTCAGCTTCCGCAATATCGGTGCGTATACCCGGTGTACCGGGAACCGTTGCCGTGTTCGCGTGGCGAGCCTTATGCCCGGAAGTTATGAGCTTTTGGAATTCAATGGGATGCATGGCGCTCGCTGGCGATTGAGAGCGCAAGTATGGACAAGTGTTATGAGCGATTCCGATCTGAAACCGAAATTGAAGCAAAAGACCAAAGTCCAGAAGCCGAAGCTGTACAAGGTCATCCTGCTGAATGACGACTTCACGCCGCGCGAGTTTGTCGTCCTGATCCTGAAAGCGGAATTCCGCCTCGACCTTGCGCAGGCAGAGGTCGTGATGATGACAGCGCACCAGAAAGGCGTATGCGTCGTATCCGTCTATCCCAAGGACGTAGCTGAGACGAAGGCAACACGGGCGATCGATGCGGCGAGCCAGCTGGGTTACCCGCTGCAATTCACCGTCGAGCCGGAGTGAAAGGCCCGCGTTTTCAATGTGACCGGAGAAATTACAGGACTGCAGGTTTCAAAAAAATCCCGGGCACGCGCCGTGCCCGGGATTTTTTGGTGTTGCATTCCTGGCCAGTGGTCAGTCGCGCAGCTTGACGATCTTGTCGTCGCCGCCACCCGGGGCGTCGTCGTCCGGACCATCTGAACCCGGCGACGTGATCTCGACATCGACACTTTCGGAGCTATCGGCGTCCGAGGCGTGAATATCTGTTTCGAGTGGCTCGGTGATCCCAAGTTCCGCGGCCGGATCATAGGCTCCTGTCAGTCCCAGCTCTTCGGCCGGTCCTTTGCCTTCAACAGCCATCTGATAATTGGCGATGACAGATTTCAGCTGAACGATCTGATCATTGGCGGTGTCGACCTGGATTTTGTAACGCTGCAGCCGTTTGTTCTCGTCGACGAGGTCTTCCAGATTGTCGGCGAATTTCTGGTTCTGGTTGCGCTGATGATTGAGGTCGGTCAGCGCTGAGTTGTACCGCAGGTTCACTTCACGAAGCTTGGCGGTCGTCGCCATCAGCTCGTTGCGATCCTTCTCGTGGTTCTTCTGCGCACTGTCTAGAAGATGCTCGATCTCCTGCATGCGCTTCAGGACGTCACGGCTGCGTTCTTTCAGTGTGGAGTTCTCGCGCGCCATTTCCTGAAGCGATTGCGCGCCGATGCGGCGCTGCGACGACAGGTTCTCGATTTCCGCGTTGAGCGCATAGACCTCGTTGTCGTGTTTGCGCTGTTCTTCTTCCAGTCGGGACTTGGCGTAGACCAGTTCCTGGTTGGCGACATCCAGGTGCGACTTCAGGTCGATATTGTCGTTCCGGAACTCGATAAGTTCGCGCTTGGCCGATTCGAGCTCGCTGCTTGTCTGGTTGTTCTTGCGGATCTCGTCTTCCAGAAGCTTGGCGCTTTCGGCCAGATTCTGTTGAAGCTCTTTCTCGCGGTGCTTGACCGCTTCAAGGTCCTCTTTCAACCCTTCCGAATGCCGTTCAAGCGTTTCGTGCTTGGCGGACAGGTCGTTGAATTTACCGGTGAGTTCGGCGATCTGAGAATTGGCTTCCACGAGCTTGGAACTCTGGAGGCGGTATTCCTCGTTCACTTTCTTGTTGTTGTCGCGGATCGACACGATGTCATTGCGCGCGGTCTCGAGCGCGGTGCGTGTTTCCGTTGCCCGCTTGCGCAGTGAATGGACTTCCGCCTGGGCGTCTTCCAACTGTGTGGTCAGCGACCTGACCTTGTGTTCCGCATCCAGCAGATCGGTCGAGATCTTCGCATTTTCCGACTTGAGCCGGACCTCGGTCTCAACGGAGTGACGCGAGGCCTCGACATATTCCGACATCATCCGGATACTGGTCTGGCTTTCGGACGCGAAGGCAGCCATCTGTTCAAACATCTGGTTCAAGCCGCCGACGCGCGACTTCAAACCATCCAGATGGTTCATCTTTTCCTGCATTTTGAGTGCGAAGGGCGAGAGTTTTTCAACGTTTCCGCTTGGCCCCGGCGCGTTAGGTGCCTCATGCGCGCCGTCTGACTCGGTCTGCGTCTCGGTCCGCTGCTCCTGGTCGCCTCCCGGGCGCGGGGACTTCGAGAAAATGCCCATTCCTGTCTCCTGAATTTCTCGCCGGTGCCGCTCCGGCGAAATCTGCTCGATCTTAACTCTTTATTAACCCAACTGTCTCGGGCGTTTCAACGACTCACACAGATCGACAAACAGAATATATCGGGATTTGTTACCCCAAAAAGTGAAATGTCCCCAGCTGAAGGCCGGGTTTAAACCTATGGTTAATAAATCAGCGAGCGCTGGTTGTGCAGAGCGCTGGATACATCGGGAAAACTGCCGATGAGGGGTTCCCGGACGCGGCGCGCTGATATCAGCGGCCTTCGAGACCGCGCTTGAGATCATCCAGATTGAGGACGGGCATGATGTCGATCTGTGCTCCCAGACTGTCCATCAAGGGTTCGTTGTAGCGGGTTAGATTGGCCTGGTCTGCTTCCTCGAAGAATATCGTGCCCGCACGCATGCCGTCTTTCATGTAGAAGTAGGCATCGTATGCTCCCGTGTCTTCGATCAGTTTTTCGATCGCAGCGCCGATAGCGTGTTGCGAGCCGGCCTTATTTCCGGCTTCGGTCGGGATCTTGAAGGTCATCATGAGGCGCATGTGCTTTCTCCTCTGCTGTCACGCGTCAGGCTGGTCGTTGGTGACGCAGTGGATGCCGCCACCACTGTCGGCGATCGCCCAGGCATCAATCAGATAAATCCTGCGGCCGGGAAAATAGAGCTGCAAATGCTCCCTCAGTTCCCGGTCGGCCGCTGCGTCCAGCTCGCTCATTGCAACAACGTAGCCATCGCCCACCAGCCAGTTCACGTCACCTGGATACCATTCCACCTTGAACCCTGCGGTCCTGAGATCTTCGGCAAGGCGCAACTCACTGTCTGCGCCGGTATCGGCGATGGCAACCGTTGTTGCGTTGACAAACCGGGCTGCGCCGTCGATGTGGCCGGTCGTCAGGTCGTCTGGATCGTGACCATAGGACCAGATGATGGTGTGCAGCCCTAGGGCGTTTTTCAGAATATCCTCGTGTTCGGCTTTTGACAGGCCGGGATTGCGTTGATCCTGACAGTCCCAGTTCAGCATGGCGATCCCGGCGCCATTGACTTCCAGATTGCCCTTTTCCAGGACATAGCCCGAACGGTCCTCTATCTCCATGTCGAGCAACCCGGCGACCTGCCCGGGCACCTTGTCGTCACGGCTGTAGTCAGCTCCGGTCGTTCCGTCCCAGCCGGTGAAATCCCAGTTCTGGATCAGGACTGTGGTGCCATTCGTCAGGTAAATCGGGCCGTTGTCACGCATCCAGGCATTGTCGACCGGTACCTGGTGCCAGGTGATATTTGTGTCCGAGACACCACGCTTTGCCAGAAAGGCTTGCGCTGCCTCCTGTTCCCTGGAGGTGCTTGCCAGGAGGTGGAGGCTCTCATGTTTTTGAACGGAACGAATGATATCGGCAAAGGCGGGTCTGAGCGCCGCCTCATATTTCCCGGGCCATTGCATCCATACCGCCGCCTGGGATTCCCACTCCGCAGGCACCCTGAAATCCGCGGCTTCACTCATCGAAGGGACCAGCAGGACGGCCCAAAGAATGCCGAGCAAATGCAATCTGGTCGTTGCCATCTTTCACTCTCACCATGTTCCAGGTCGCGCCAGGCTCGGACCCGCAGACTTGCGTCGAATCTTCGCCGCCGGAGCTCGCTCAACCGCCCATCTCGTCGATGGTCCAGCTGAGCGGCCAGCCTTCAGGCGGGCCGAAGACGCCGTCGCAGTCTGATTTTTCCAGGTATTCGACAAGTTCATAATCACCGCTCTCCGCCATAACCTCGTGGCGTTCGTATGCACCGCAGTCGAAATTCGGAGAATAGTAGGTCGTTCCCGTCACCTGACCGGTGTCCGGATCGTAGAATAGGTTGTTGACCAGCGCGTGGTTGGGCTGGTTGAAGTCCGGGGGCGTCTCGAACTCCTTCCACTCGTCGAGCGACGGATTGAACGGGATATGGACCGCCATGTAGTAGGGCACGTTGGCGTCCGCCACGGTGCAGGGAACGATCCAGGTCTCCACGTCGCCCTCGGCGTAGAACTGAGCGCCGTAGGCGGGAAGGGTTTCCGCCAATTGGCAATCCAGCGTGCGATATCCCATCATCTGAATGCTATCCGGCAATTCGTCGACCGTGTAGACCAGCCCCCTTGGCCCGGATGACGCATCCTGAGAGGGCATGACGGGCGTCGGCAGATCGTTCGCCGGAGGTGCGGACGCTGCTGCTGTGTTACGCTGCGGCGCTGGTTCAGCAGTCGATGTATCCTTCGGTGCAGTTGCAGACTTGGTGGTGGCCGGGGCGATGGCGACGGTACCGTCGGCCGGCAGACCGCCCCAGGCAACGGCTGCATCCAGGCGCCCGATGCGGTTCTGCTCTTCGTCCATTTTCAAGAGCGCATGGGTCAGGCCCGAAAGTTTTACCCAATATGTGAGCGTGCCGGTTGAGCCGCCATAATCGATCTGGATGCGCGCATCCTCGCCAAGACGCAGTTTTTCGATGAGATCCCGGTCGGCATCGCCGCCGAAGGTCATCTCGTTGCCGGTGTAGATCTTCGAAGCCGTGCCGAAGTACCCGTAGTTCTCTTCTTCCAGGCTTTCGATCTCGAAGCGGGCACGCATGCCGACGCCGAGCACCGTCGTCGGGCGGAGGGTGACGAAGACATCGCTGCCGGGTTTGGCTCCGCGCTCGATCTTCAGGCGGAAAGCCTCGTCGTTCGAGCTTTCCCCTTCGGTTTCGGCAATGCAGTAATTGTTTTCGTCGCAGCGGATCGACCAGTCGCCATAGGTCGTTCGAGCGAGTTCGGCGCTGGCGGGTCCACCCAGTGCAACTGATAGGAAGGCGGTTGTCAGCAGTTTCTTCACGAAGTCCCCCCAAAGGCCGAAGCGAGTCGTCATGCAAGACTGGCCCCCGCACAGCATGGCGCCGGAATTGCCGGTGTCAAATGAGATTTCCATCGCCTGGGCCGAGAATTCGAGACGTGGCACCTTCCGGGACCTATATGCTGTTCCTGACCTGATGCCGTGACCCTGGACGTTTGCGCTTGAGCCTGACCGACACCAATTTGCCCGACGGAAGAATAGCAGCAGACGCGGACCGGCTCGGTCAGGCCGAGCATCAGGGGCTTCGCCTGGCAATCATCTGCCGGACGGTGGCCGTCGGGGCGGCTTTTCTTTGGGTTGGCGGGACTTGGGCCTTTACCGGCTTTTACCCGAACCCCTGGATCTTTGTCGGGCTCGGCGCGTTTACCGCAATCGGGATCGTCCACGCGAGCGTTATCGGCACGCGGTTCGACAGGTGGTGGATGAAATATGCGATCTATCTGGTCGATGCGATCGGGATCTGCATGACGTTTGCATTCTTCCCGATCAGCCGAAGCGGCGACGTTCCCCAGATCTTCGCCTTCCGTGCCTATGGCATCTATTACCTCTTCCCGCTGGTTGCGATGGCAACACTGTCTCTGTCGCCGCGTCTGGTCCTTTGGACCGGGACCGCGGTGGTCTTGGGCTGGTGGGTGGCCTTTCTGATCGTTGTTGCCGGCATGGAGCGCACGCTTTCGTGGGGAGACCTTACTCCGGGAGCCGGGTTTGACGCCTATGTCGGTGTGTTCCTGTCGCCCGATTTCATCGGCAGTGGCAACCGGGTGGAAGAAACCGGCTTTTTGTTTATCGCCACTGCCATCCTTGCACTTGCTGTCGTCAGGGCGCGGCGCGTGTTCCGCGCCCAGGTGAAAGCCCAGGCAGAGCGCGAAAGAGTGGCGGCAACACTCGGACGTTATGTACCTGAGGCGATCGCCAAACGCCTGATCGATGATCCCGCGGCGCTTGCTCCGCAGGAGCGACATGCGGCGATCCTGGTGATGGATATAGCCGGCTTCACCGTCTATTCCGCCAGCAGGTCCCCAAGCGAGGTGATCGATCAGCTCAACACGTTCCTGGCGGGTTGCGCCGATGTCATCGCCCGTCATGACGGCGTTGTCATCCAATTTACCGGCGATGGTCTGATGGCATCGTTCGGCACGCCCATCGACAGTGCTACCCCCGAACAAGCGGCAATTAGCGCAAGCCGGAGCCTGCTCGGTGAGGCGGAACGCGCCGGCTTTGCCATCCGCGTCGGTCTTGCCGCCGGTGCAGTTGCCTCCGGCAGCATCGGCTCTTCCAACCGCCAGGCGTTCACGGTCTATGGCGACACGGTCAACCGCGCTGCGCGGCTCGAAGCCCATGGCAAGGTTCTCGGAAAAGCAGTCCTGTTGGATGAGGCCGTGGCTGCACACGCGGGTGAGGAGCCGGTACGGTTCAGTGGTCAGGAGCTGAGAGGCATCACCGGCAAAGTGGATGTATTCGCACTTGGTTGAGCAAATCCACCCAGCTCGACCCCGGTCCTGGACCGGGGCCAGATCACCTGTTTGAAATAGTTTCCGTGTTGGTTCTGAACGCCAGTGCGTTCTCTGCAGCCGCGCCTTCTTTGGACGAGCTAATTCGCGCGACGATCAGTGACCGAAGGATCGTCAGCCCGGCCTGATCTCGTAGTCCTCGAGCACATGACCCGTGTCATATCGCTTCGTCCCGGTGCAGAGGAAGCTGGACCGGCTTTCCGCGCCTGCGAACAACCGGACGCCACTGCCGATCACCACCGGCGATCGTTTGAGACGGAGGCGATCGATAAGGCCCAGTTCAAGCACGGCTCCGGCGAACGACCCGCCGCCGCAAAGATAGACCGGACCTTGAGATGTCTCCTTCACCGTTTTGAGACCCTCGGGCGTCAGCGCACGTTCAATTTCGATTTCGGTGTCTTCCGGGCATTGCAGTGACTCGGAAAAGACGATTGTTCGCATGTGCTTATAGGGATTTTGGCCCGGTTTCAGACCGAACCTGTATCCGAATTCATATGTTGCGCGACCCATGATGGCCGTCGTGTAGTCACCCAGGCGTGCAAAGTAGTCGTCGACCACCTCTCCCTCGTGCGCAAATTTGGATATGTCGCCACCAGGGCCCGAGATAAACCCGTCCAGCGACACGGCAACGTCGTAGATGATTGGATGCATAAGATGTGCTCCGCATGTAAGTACCCAATGCCCGGCAGGGCGATTTGCTGAATGGCACTTACTTGATCATTGACGGAGCACTCCTGTGTTGAGCCGGACCCTAAAGCAGCGAAGGTTTTGCGTCAAATGCGCGCGAACGACATCCGCAATGCCGTGTCCGAGCCCGCAGCATCAAACCGCAAGCCGCTGCTTTCTCCGACGTTTGGTTTTGCTCCCGTTCCGAGGATGGCGCCGAGCCTGACACCGCGCCGGCCTTGAGACGGGGCCTGTCAGCGGTGAACCAAAGAGGTCCCGGATCGGGTCCGGGACGGCGCTGAATGATTGGTGAGAGGCGTGAACTCCCACAAATGGCGTGCAATGCTTTCGCCGTTGCTGCGGATTTGAGTGTATCCCCGATCAAGCCGGGGATGCCCAAAATTGTTTGAGGCAACAAGGCAGCACCTGAACGTTGCCGCCCCGGCCTCGAGCCGGGGACTAACGGCGTCGAACGAGAGAGGTCCCGGATCAAGTCCGGGACGGCGTATCGTTTACGGGCAAGGCATAGGAGCCGCCAGTCAGTCAGCTACGAACAAGTCGAAGATGCCCAACAAAGATTGCGGCAACGAAGTCCCACAGAAATGTCGCCGCCCCGGCCTTGAGCCGGGGCCTGCCGGCGGCGAACGAGAAACTCCCCGGATCAGGTCCGGGACGGCCTGGCGGCTCGGTACAGACTTTTTCCACTCCCGAAAGGTGCAAGGAACACATCCTTCGAGACGCCGCTTGCACGGCTCCTCAGGATGAGGCTTTGTTTGCGGCGTCTCCGTTTTGGGGTTTCAATCACAGGGCCCTCATCCTGACGAAGCGCGTAAGCGCTGTCTAGAAGGATTGGCCAGTCCTACGAATGACCGTCAACGTCACAATTGCCGCCATGTAGACGAAGAACTTGATACAGCTGATCGTGCTGCAGAATAGTCTTTCGACCTCTCAGATTGACAATTTGACCAATGCTTTTCACTCAAAGTTTATTTTCTCCAAGTAATTCAATCTCAGATTGAAATTTCTGGAGCAACCTATGTCTCTCAAAAATTACTTTGCAATTGGTTTTATGGGTGTGATCGTCTGGATTGCGTATGGCGTTTTCGAGAAAAGGCAGGCTGAAATCGCACAGGTTATCGAAGAGCATAATCTTGATGAGGTTCAACTTGCCGCCTACAAGGCCTGCGACAGTCAGATGTCCGGCAAACAGCTCAATCCGCAGAACCCGAATATCAAAGTGTTCAACGGGTCTGTGCCGATTTCCATCTGTGCCTGTCAGGCAAAGGAAATGGTCAAGGTCATGCTGCCCGGGAACTATTCGAGCCACAGGCGGATTGTGAAGTCGATCACCAACGGCGAAAAAGATACGCCCACAGAACTGATTGAAACCCAGGTGGTTGCCCGCTATTCGCCTTCGGTCGCCTTTACAAAGCTGCAGCGGTCACTTCTGGGTTGTATTTCCGACTATCGTGTAGAGCGTGAGGCGCAGCAACGGGAGACGATCCGGAAGATCTGCAATTCTCCCAGTTCACGGGATACCCATCTGTGCCAGTCTTGAGATGTTGGCTGGCTGCCGTGCAGATGTGCACTGACCTGATCTAGACCGCCCATTTGGCGCTAGGTCACCGGTCTTGTCTGCAAGAGGCCC
The DNA here is from genome assembly GCF_947494555.1 of uncultured Roseibium sp. GTDB lineage: Bacteria > Pseudomonadota > Alphaproteobacteria > Rhizobiales > Stappiaceae > Roseibium. The sequence continues at coordinate 561,638 of NZ_CANLVF010000001.1, forward strand.
CGAAACCAGTCCGGGACCGGGCGGTTCTCGAGCGGCGAGAACAGCTGATGCACGATCGCACCGGAGACCACGGAAAAGGCCGGGTCTTGCAAGTCTAAGATCCCATGTTGGAGTTTCGGAGATAGTCATGCCCCTCAAAGGCTTTTTCGCTTTGGGTTTTGTTGCAGTGATCCTCTGGTTCGCCTTTGGCGTTTATCAGGACAGGCAGGCTGACATCGCCAGGATCATGAAGGACTACGATCTTGATGAGGCACAGTTCGCCGCTTACACGGCCTGCGATGAGCATGTGTCGGGCATGCGCCTCAAGATCACCGACAAGTCCGTGCCTGTTTCCATTTGCGCCTGTCAGGCAAAAGCGATGGCAACAGTCATGCTGTCCGGGAAATTTTCGAGCCACCAACGGGTCGTGACGTCAATGACCGACGGCGAGGAGAAGAGCGTTCCTTTTGAATTGAAGGGTGCACACCTGCGCGCCGGTTACTCGCCGGCATCAGGCTTCAAGAAGCTGTACCTGTCGCTAACAGCGTGTATTTCCGACTACCGGGAAGACGTGTAGGCGCTGCAGTTGGGGCAGGCCTGGCAAATTTGCGACGCCCCAAGCACACGAGATGTGAACCTGTGTCACTCGTAAGGGGAGGCCTTTTCGGGCATGTATCTCTTTTCATTGGATTTTCTCTGGTATCTCTTTGTTTTCTTGCACTCAAGACCTCTCCTATTGCCGCTCCGGTCTTGAGCCGGGGTCTAACGGCAGCGAACCAAAGAGGTCCCGGATCGGGTCCGGGAAGGCGTTTTCATTGGGGCAGGGCATTGAAATCTATACTAAATGTCATCCCCGACTTGATCGGGGATCCAATCCACCTGCCCGCATATTCAAGTCAGCGGTTCAGGTCTTCATAAAGCTCCCGCCACTCCCGATTAAACTTCTCAATTGTCTGCACCTTCCACGCCCTTGGCCAGCGTTTGAGACGCTTCTCGCGGGCGATGGCTGTATCCGGCGTGTCGAAGGTTTCGTAGTAAACCAAGTGGGTCACGCCATATCGTCGGGTAAACGCGCTACCAGCCTTTTCCCGGTGTTCATGCACCCGTCTTGCCAGGTCATTGGTGACACCCGTGTAAAGGGTCCCGTGCTGGCGGCTGGCGAGGATGTAGACGAAAAACGCCATACCCGGTTGTTGCGTGGATTGGATCCCCGATCAAGTCGGGGATGACCAACAATGCTTCAGGCAAAGCAGTCACTTCAAAAATGTTTCCGCCCCGGCCTTGAGCCGGGGCCTAACGGCAGCGAACCAGAGAGGTCCCGGATCAAGTCCGGGACGGCGCATCGATTGCGGCAAGGCATTTGAGCCACTCAGTCAGTCTTCCTGGACAAAATTAGGGATGACCAATGTGTTTGCGGAAATGAGACCGCCCAAAACGTTGCCGCCCCGGCCTTGAGCCGGGGCCTGCCAGCGGCGAACGAGAAAGGTCCGGGATAAAGTCCGGGACGGCGCAAGAGTGAAGGTTTGGAGCCCGTGCGCTCGCGTTTCGGGTCGTTCAGAAACAGCCGCGTTCCTATTGTGCCGGGCAAACTTAAGGAGTTTGCCCTTGTCCACCATTCACCGCCTGACAGGTGCGGCCTACGGGATGCACTTTGCTGATCAGATTGCGCTCGTTTCCGTTCCGCTCGTCGCTGTCCTGGCCTTTGGGGCATCGCCTGAAGTCATAGGTGTTCTCGTCGCCTGCCAGTCAGCGGCTCATCTGATCGGCTCGATGCCCTTCGGTGTCCTTATCGACCGAAAACAGTTGCGTTCCCTTGCCATTACATCAGCTTTGACGTCCGTGGCAGGTTTTGGCGGGGCTGTTGCAAGCATTTTGTCCGGGACTGTTTACTGGTTTGGCGTTGCGATTACCTTGGCCGGGTTTGGTGTGGTCCTGTTCGGCCTGACGGCTCTTTCCATAGTGCCTCGAGCAGTCTCTCCTCTACATTTGGCCAGGGCAAACGCCAGTATCGAGATCCCGCGTGCCATCAGCTCCTTCGCTGTCCCGCTGGCCGTTGGCCTCGCCATCGACAAAGCGCCTGCCTCATTTATATTCGCCGTTGCCTGCGCCGCATCAGCTGTTGCCGTGGTGGCATCGGTGTCTCTGCCGAAGTTCGATATTGTGCAAAAGCCGGCGTCAAGAGTTCTCCCGCAGATCGTGGAGGGTGCTCGGTATGTTGTCCGGCATCGGCTGCTGCTGCCTATCTCGCTTTGTGCGGTTTTCTGGAATCTCGCCTTCGCGGCGCTGCTGGTCATCATGGTCCCCGCGATAAAGGAGATTTATCGCCTTGATCCGGGAGCATTTGGCATCTGTCTCGCTGCATTTGGATTGGCTGCCATTTTGGGGAGTTGGCTGGCGGGCCGTTTTTCAAATCGGATCTCGCCTTCAGTCATCCTGCTGTTCGGGCCGGGGAGTTCGGTGCTTGCGGCTTGCGGTCTGCTTGCGATCCAACCGGGGACGCAGGAATTCTGGCTTTACGCCGCTTTCTTCCTCCTCGGCTTTGGGCCGTCGATGTGGCTCGTCGTCCAGAACTCGGTTCGTCAGCTCGTCACGCCGCCTGCGATGCTCGGACGGGTGAATGCGGTCATCCAGACGGCCATCTATGGCATAAGGCCACTGGGCGCGCTTCTTGGAGGTCTTGTGGCAGGTTCCGCCGGCCCACAGGCCGGGCTTGTTTTCGTGGCAATTGCCTATCTTGCGTCATTTGCCGTTTCGGTCTTCAGCGGTCTCCGGTCGGTCACCAGCTTCGGGTCCCTGGGGTTGCCCTCTAGCGACTGAGCCGGCCGTTCGAGAAAACGCTGTTGTCAGTCTTCCTGAGTCGAGATCCACCAGACGATGCCGTTCGGGTCGGCGATCCCGCCGCGATAGTCGCCATCGCTGGAGCGGCTCATCTCCTGGACGATCTGACCGCCCGCCTCAACGGCCTTTGCAAATGCGGTGTCGGCATCTGCGACATAGACATGCACATGAGCAGCGACGGTTTCCGGCATTTCGCCGAGCATGATGACGGTATCGTCGAGACGCGCCTCGGCATGCTTGATCCCGGCACCGCCTTCCCGGGTGTGAATGCGCAGCCGGGTGGCCAAGAACGCATGCTCCAGAAACCGAAGCGTCGCTTCGGCATCGCGCACGATCAGATAAGGGCTGGCGGACGTATAGCCGTCGGGTTTCCAGGACATGGGGAGAAGTTAGCACGCTGTGTCGATGGGTAAAAAGGGACTTTGCAGCGCGGTCGTTTTTTTACGGTGTTCTTGAAAACCTCGTTCATTTGCATTTGTATGTTTTACAAAGGCTTATGCATCGTCATTCCATTTGCACCGTAAAGTCTTGTGTAGAATTCAATTGCATATCTATCAGTCATGCCGGCTATGAAGTCACAAGCAGTTCGGTACCGATTTAGCTCATCGCCACCGCAATAAGTCTCTCTGAAGTCATCCGGCAGTAACCTTTCACCACCATCCTTTATAATTGCTTCGAATATCTTTTTTACGATGTCTCGCCCTCTATACTCTACAACTTGTAGTGCGGGAGCGCGAATTATAGTTTCAAATGTTATGTTTTTCAGCACTTCCACTATGATAAATGTATATACGTCGAGCCGCGCTTGGTGCAATTGCGGGTATTTCTTATGCTTTTTTACTTCAATGCCGTTGAGGGCCATTTCAACCAATTTGGAAGTAAATCTTGTCCGATAGTATCCGTTTTCAGCCAAAGTTTGCGCTGCCTGTTGCGACTGTGCAGCATAGTACATTTTCTTTGCTTCTGCGGACATCTTTCTTTTTTTAAGTAACTTGTACTCGTTTTTTCCAAATTCAAATAATTCTTCAACGAAAACGTAGTGCAGTATTTCTTGAACGTCGCTTGTGTTAACTTTCATGTTTGGGTGGTCTGGATACTGTTTCTTCAGTCTTTTGTTGATTGTTTTGACAACGTTCTCATAGATATTTGATGGAAGTACAAATAGGTCCAAAGGTTTCTTGAATCCGCTTTTGAATACATCTTCGAGGTCATACGTCGAATATGCAATATCATCTGCAATATCCATAATGCTGCATTCAATTGTTTTAAACTTCCCTCTGAAATATTTTCCTAGTACGGCTCTCTTTATTTCTTTGACGAGTTCGAAGTCGCCTCTGTAGTACCCCTTTACTACTTCTTCTTTGTTCTCTCTGTCTCGGCTTCGTTCTGGAATAGGGTTGTCATATTTCAACACAGAGGCGAGTGATCTGTAGGTAAGCCCAAGACCACGCCGCTGATCAGAGCCATCTTGGTCGAATACTATGTACTCGCTGGTTGCTGGCAGAGCATTTTCTTTCTTTTCAAGCCGAGAGAGTATTCTAAGTGTCTGTGCATTCCCTTCAAATCCACCATGGTCGCGCATGCATTCATCCAACGCTTCCTCGCCGTTGTGACCAAATGGAGGGTGTCCTAAATCGTGTGCTAGGCCGGCAAATTCAACTAAATCAGGTTCAATTTTTTTGTTTTTGTTTTTAAAGAGTTTATGAGTTTCATTTAGCTTAATGGCAATTGATTTGGCAATTTGTGCAACTTCTAAAGAGTGCGTAAGTCGATTTCTGAAAAAATCGCTTTCGACTCCAGGAAATACCTGAGTTTTACCTTGAAGTCGCCTGAAAGAAGCAGAATGTAACAACCTAGCATAATCTCTACGCCAAGCGCTACGATAGGGTTCCGTACTGGCAATTTTACTTGCGACGGCGTGGCGCTTAGAATCTGTCTTGCGATAGAGACCCGGCATTGGGTTATTTTGCCCTTACTTTTTTGCGTTTGCGAACTTTCCCGTAGCTATAGATCTTCTAATCGATATCCATTTGTCGTTCGTTGTATTTTCAGCTGCATGCTGCAGTGATTGAATATCTCGGCGCACCGTCTGATAAAGCCCACTGTCACGGTTTTCGCTACCCTTGATTGAAGGTGCTGCCTGCTTTTTAACGTTGCGATCTTTCATGTCAGATCTCCCCAAGACACTTGTTCACACTAAAGCGAGTCAGTTTTGTTTGGTATCATATTCACTCTTTGTCGTCGGAATAAGTTGATTTCGAGTGAAAAAAATAGATGCCCTTGTATTGTACACAGCCAAAATGGGGCCTCTGTACCGATTAATCACTGCCCCGGCCGCCCGCTCTTCTTCGGTCGTCCGCGTCGTTTCTTCTCGTCCACCGGATCTTCATAAGACCCCGCGCCGATCTTGCCGCGTCGTACAGGCTGCACCGGATCGTCGTTGCCGAGGGGCACTTCCGTTCGGCCGACCGTCATTTCGTCAAGCGTGTTCTTGCGCACCTTGGCGCTGGGGGCGGGGAGGGCGGATTTCTGTTTGGCAGCGCGGGCGCGGTCTTTTGCGGTTTCCTTTTTCTTGCCGCTGGCACCTGCCTTGGTACCGCCGGCGCCGAATTTCTTGGCGCCTCTGAAGCCGCCGGTCTTGGCGTCGACGTCGGACTGCCGGGCCATGGCGTCGTCGGCGACGGCGAGTTCGGTTTCCTGGAGGCGTTTGATCTCGTCGCGCAGGCGTGCCGCGGTCTCGAAGTCGAGATCGGCGGCGGCGTCGCGCATCTGTTTTTCCAGGTCCTCGATATGGGCGGCGAGGTTGTGGCCCACGAGAGAGCCTTCCTCGGCAAAGCCCGCATCCACCGTGACGTGGTCCTGCTCGTAAACGCTGTCGAGAATGTCGGCGATGTTGCGCTTGACGCTTTCCGGGGTGATGCCGTGCTCTTCGTTGTAGCTTAGCTGCTTTTCCCTGCGGCGGTTGGTTTCGGCAATGGCCCGCTCCATGGAGCCGGTCATGTTATCCGCGTATAGAATGACCTTGCCTTCGACGTTACGCGCCGCGCGGCCGATGGTCTGGATCAGTGAGGTTTCCGAGCGCAGGAAACCTTCCTTGTCGGCATCCAGGATCGCGACCAGCGCACATTCCGGAATGTCGAGTCCCTCGCGCAACAGGTTGATGCCGACCAGTACGTCGAAGGCACCGAGGCGCAGGTCACGAAGGATTTCAATGCGTTCCAGCGTGTCGATGTCCGAGTGCATGTAGCGCACCCGCACGCCGTTTTCGTGGAGATATTCCGTCAGGTCCTCCGCCATGCGCTTGGTCAGCGTGGTCACCAGCGTTCGATAGCCTTTTTGGGCGACCTCGCGCACTTCACCCAGCAGATCGTCCACCTGGCTTGAGGCCGGGCGGATTTCTACCGGTGGGTCGATCAGGCCCGTCGGGCGGATGACCTGTTCGGCGAAGACGCCGCCGGACTGTTCCATCTCCCAGGAGCCGGGGGTCGCCGAAACGGCGACGGATTGCGGCCGCATGGCGTTCCATTCCTCGAAGCGCAGCGGGCGGTTGTCCATGCAGGAGGGCAGGCGGAAGCCGTATTCGGCCAGTGTCGCCTTGCGGCGGAAGTCGCCCCTGTACATGGCGCCGATCTGCGGAATGGTGACATGGCTCTCGTCGGTAAAGACGATGGCGTTGTCCGGCAGATACTCGAACAGGGTGGGGGGCGGTTCGCCGGGCTTGCGGCCCGTCAGGTAGCGCGAATAGTTCTCGATGCCGGCGCAGGAACCGGTCGCCTCCAGCATTTCCAGATCGAACATTGTGCGCTGTTCAAGCCGCTGTGCTTCCAGCAGGCGGCCATGCGTGTTCAGTTCCTCCAGCCGGTGCTTCAGCTCTTCCTTTATCGACTTGATCGCCTGGTTGAGCGTCGGTTTGGGCGTGACATAGTGCGAGTTGGCGTAGATCTTGACGCTTTTCAACTCGCCCGACTTCTTGCCGGTGAGCGGATCGAACTCGGTGATTGTCTCGATCTCGTCGCCGAACAGGGAAATGCGCCACGCCCGGTCTTCATAGTGGGCCGGGAACAGTTCGATTGTATCGCCGCGCACGCGGAAGGCGCCGCGCTGGAAGGCGGCATCGTTGCGCTTGTATTGTAGGGCGACCAGATCGGCGATCAACTGGCGCTGGTCGATGCGTTCGCCGACCTCGATGGCGAAGGTCATTGCCGTATAGGTCTCGACCGAGCCGATACCGTAGATGCAGGAGACCGAGGCGACGATGATGACGTCGTCGCGTTCCAGCAGCGAGCGCGTGGCCGAGTGGCGCATGCGGTCGATCTGCTCGTTGATCGAGCTTTCCTTCTCGATATAGGTGTCCGTGCGCGGGACGTAGGCTTCCGGCTGGTAGTAGTCGTAGTAGGAAACGAAATACTCGACCGCGTTGTCCGGGAAGAAGGATTTGAACTCGCCGTAAAGCTGAGCTGCGAGGGTCTTGTTGGGGGCCAGGATCAGCGCAGGGCGCTGGGTGCGCGAGATCACCTGGGCCATCGTGTAGGTTTTGCCCGAGCCGGTGACACCGAGCAACACCTGGGTCTGCTCGCCGGTTTCCATGCCTTCCACCAGCTCGGCAATCGCGGTCGGCTGGTCGCCCTTGGGTTCATATTCGGACTTCAGGTCGATCTCGACCCCGCCCTCCGATTTTGCCGGACGGTCCGGCCGGTGGGGCACCCACATTTCACCGTTCTTGTGCAGCGGATTGCCGGATTCGATCAGCGCTGACAGGGCTTCTACCGTGGCGGTCGCGCCCTGATTGCCGCCGAGATCACCGTAGCGGCCATCCGCCGCCGATTTCTTCTTGTTGTCCTTCTTGTGCTGCTTGAGCTTTTCCTCGAGCTGTTCGGCCTCCTCCAGAGACATGTCGAGGCCCGCCACCGGGTTCAGGCCACCTGCCGCCCTTTCCCGAGCACTTTCGGCTTTGCCGATGGAGGTTCCCCGCGCCGATTTTGTCGGCTTTTCGACCTTGCCTTTCGCCTTCGCTCCTTTTGGTGAGAGCTTCGCCTTGCGGCCTTCCTGAACATCCTTGGCGACCGCGCCGTCGCCGCCTGCGCGTTCGCGCTCACGCGACGAGGTGCGCGCGGTGCGGCTGATCGTTCCGGGTGCGCCGGGGGCAAGATCAAGATCCTTCGCTGCGGCCGGATCCTTGATCTTTGATTTGGGGGCCGGCTTTTCAGCCTCGTCGGCGATTTCGGCGGCCCAGTCGCTGATGGAGCCGGAGAGCGGCGCACCGGACAGCGGTTTTTGCGGGGTTTCGCCGAACCCTTCGGGCGCGGTTGTGTCTTCGGATCGGGATTTGGAGGAACGCTTCTGCATGGGGGCAATATGGTCCTGTTCCGCGCGCGAGGAAAGGGGGATCGGACCAGTTCCGGAGGCTTTTCAGGACTTCCTGTCAGTCTCCTGACATAAGGGTGTCAGGAGAGAGCGAATTCCGCCTGTCTTATGGCGTCTCGTTTGGCGCGAAGACCGCGTGCCAAAGGTCATTTCGGGGAACTAGATGTGGGTAGGTGCCCGTAACGGCACTTCTTTAGGTTGCTAATGCGCGCATTGGCCCGTTAGGCTTGGAAAGTCGGTGATTCCGCTCCTGCGGGCCCGGCCCGTCGGGGGATACAAGTTGGCTGGATTCGCTGGAGCGCGGGGGGCGTTTTTGGGTGAGCGTGCGGCGCTTGCAGCGCTTTTTTTGCCGCTGTTGTCCTTTGTCGCCGGTTGTTCTGGCATTCCGGTCGAAACACTCACGACCTATGCCGATGCATTCACGCAGGCCCGGGATGCCGGCGATCTGCTTCTGGACGAGATATCGCCAATCGTGTCGGGCAGAACGACGTCCTCCGGCAACGCCAAGTGTGGCACGTCGCGCCTGGGGTATCCGCAGTGCTTCGATCCAAGTGTCGCACGAAGTGGAAATGGGACCCGTATCAACGAGGACCCGGCGATCGTGGCCCGTCGCGATGCCTTGTCTGTCGTTTCGATCTATAACGGTATGCTGGTTGATATTGCCGAGGGCAAGAACACAGCCGCCTTCAACAATCGGGTTGACGAACTCACGACGCTCGCCAATTCCGTGTCTGCTATCGGCGTTGTGCCAAGCGGTGGGCTGTCCGCGCTGGTACCGCCGAGTGCGACATATGCCAGAGACATCGCCCAGAGGTTTGGGCAGGCGCGGGCCAATGCCGCAGTTCGACAGTCAATCCTGCAAAGCAAGGGCGATATTCAGGAGCTTTTGCAGGCACTTGGTGACGACACCAGCCAGATCTACACCATTTTCCTGCGAGCCCGTGAAATCGATCTCGTGAACATCAGGGCAGAGCGGCGTATCGCAGAACTTTCCGGCAACACGCAGGCGGTCGGGCTCGCGAACAAGAAGTTCAGCGCGACCTCAAGAAGCATCGCTGAATTTCATGAAAGCCTGACAGCCTATGTCGAATTGCTTGAACAGACCTCCACAGCGCTCGACGTGCTCGTGGCGGCGGCCGAAACACCGCAGGTGACAGTTGCCAACCTGACAAAGGTGGCCGTTGAAGCCGAGGAAGTTCGCCGCCGGTCGGACGAGTTCTGGGTGGCAATCCGGAAGGTCCGTCTTACCGCGATGGGCAGTCGCTAAACGGCGCCCTTTTGTCGATAGGCCAGACGCAATTCGCAGCTTTTGAATTTTCAAACACTTGTATTGCTTGCGCCACTTCGCGTTTACTTTAGGTCAGCTCCGGGAGAGACGTCTCAAAGTGTCCGCCCGAGGCGTTTTTCAGAGGGGGTTGCCATGGATTCACCAGAAGAAGTGCTTGCAAAACTCAATAATGAATTGTCGGCGGCCAATCTGATTGATCTGATTGATCAGGCGCAGTCAATTGAAGAAGTTGTCGCGATACAGAAGTTTGCCAATGAACTGCTCGGAAAGCGGCTGCTTGAGAGTGTGGCGGGATTTCGGGCCGGAACGCGCCGCTTTTTGAACGTGACCGAGAACATTCTCAAGTCGATCGACGATCTGGACACGAGTTTTTTTAAAATCACTGCGGACAGGGATCCTGACGCGGCACCGGCGCTGGCCGCTCTCAACAACCGGCTTTCCGAAGCGCTGCGCCTGTTCCACGACGACGAGGGTCTGCGCAAAACCCATAACTCGGAAGAGCAGGCCGAGGACCTGGAGGACGACGAAAAGAAACTGGCGCCGGTGATCGATCCGGTATCCATTCCCGACGACATTGTGCCGGACAAGATCCTGGTTGCACCAAAGACCTCGACCAGCCGGGAATTTGCCGAAATCGCGGATGAATATGTCAGGTTCTTCGTCTCGGCGGGCTACAAGAACGACCGCGAGGCCCTCATCAAGAAGTTTGCGCTTAAGGCCGTTGGCAACCAGTCGCGCTATGAAGCCGTGGGCACGCCGCTCGGCATTCCGTGGTGGTTCATCGCCGGGATCCACCTTCTGGAATCGACTTATAATTTTTCGACGCACCTCCACAACGGCGATCCACTGAAAAAGCGGACGTTTCGTGTTCCTTCGGGCAAGCCGAAGAAATGGAACCCGCCGAATTCCTGGGAAGCAAGTGCGCAGGATGCCTTGCGCCACCAGAAACTCGCCGGGTTGAAGGATTGGTCCTTACCCAGGGCACTCTGGCGCTGGGAGCGCTACAACGGTTGGGGATACCGGAAAAAACGCTTGCCGACACCCTATCTGTGGAGCTTTTCGTCGATCTACGACAAAGGCAAATACGTCGGAGACGGTGTTTTCAGCAAGACGGCTGTCTCCAAGCAGTGCGGGTGTGCGACCTTTCTGAAATTCCTGCATGAAAACGGCCATGTCGACCTGAAGCTGGACCTCACCAGCGAGGACGAGCAAAACCAGCCTGACTCCGATGCGGATGTCAGTGCCGTCGTCGACAATAATCAGCCGAACATTGATGACAACGTCCCGCCGGAACATCTTTTTCAGGCTTTCTTTGACGAAAACCTTCCCGATATCAGGCATTTCAAGTGGCACGAATTTCTGATCAAGGGCGGTTCGCATTCAAGCAATGGTCTGAATACGGATCCACCCGAGCATCTGTGGGAGAATGTGTTGCCGCTGGCCCGGGCCCTGGATGAATTCAGAGACCAGATTGGTCTGCCGGTCGTCCTCACCAGCGTATATCGAAGCCCGGCCTATAACGCCAAGATCGGAGGGGCGACGCGCAGTCAGCACATGGCGTTTACCGCGGCCGACTTCAAAGTTGCCGGCGGCGGTGCAGGCGGAACGTCCGATTGGGCAAGCCGTATGAAGGCGATACGTGCATCCGGTCTGTTTGAAGGCGGGATCGGTGTCTACAACACATTTGTGCATGTCGACGTGCGCGGCACCCGGGCCAACTGGTAAACCGGAACGATGTTATTTGCCGGGATAGTATGACCCCGTTCTCGCCTTAAGCCGACCGTTGGCCCTGCTGGCGTCTGTCGGCAACCACGGTTGGTTGCTGCCGTCTATAGAGATCCTCGATGCAGACCGCCATGTTGCGTCCGTTTTCCTTGGCGCAGTAAAGCGCCTGGTCGGCGAGAGCAAGCAGGTGTGAGGCCGTGTCGGCGTGTTTTGGCGCGGTTGCCCAGCCTATGCTGACGCCAATCTGCGCGAGGCCGCCTGAGACAGGAATGGGCTGTGCAATTGCCTCGATCAGCATGTCGCATAGCCAGCGCATGCGGTTCTCATCAACAGGGCCGGTCAGGAGCGCCATGAACTCGTCGCCGCCGGTTCTGGCAATCAGGGCGTGCTTTGACAAAACGGTACGCAGGCGATGGGCTGCCTGTCGGATCACCATGTCACCGGCCTCGTGCCCGAACGTGTCGTTGACCGCCTTGAAGCGATCGAGATCGATCGCCATGACGGCGCAGGGAGTGGTGTGGCACTGGGCGATGGCTCGCTCGAAGGCATTGTGAAAGTGCGGACGGTTGGCGAGCCCCGTCATCAGGTCATGGGTTGCCATGCGCCGGTTAAGGGACTCGCTGTCCTCCAGTGCCCGCGATTTCTGTGCCAGCTTACGCGCGAAAAACACGCCAATCGCGACAAACACCAGCACGAGCACGGCTGCAATGGGTCCGATGGCGTTACGGATCTTGCTGCCAGGCGCTTCGCTCGTCCACTCAAAATATCCGATCGGCTTGTGGCCGTGGACCGCGACGGGAACGCTTGCAGCGTGATGGTCCTCGCCCGCGACATAGATGAAATCCTGCAAGAGCAAGGTCTCGCCGATTTCGGACAGAAAAGCTTCTTCGATCAGGGCAACGGACACGATGACACCCGGAGGTCCGTCCGGCAGCGACAGATCATCGGATTCAGGCACAATGGCCATGGCGCTGACGAGAGCCGGTTTTCCGGCGACGTCGCGGACATCGGTCGCGTAGATCGGGGCGAGTTCGCCTTTTTCGACGTATTTGACCTTGTAACCTTCCGCGGCCGGGCGGCGCACGGCCTGGTAGCCGATCCTGGCCTTGGCGACGAGGTCACGGGTTGCATCGAGGATCTCCTGGCCAGCAGCGGGCGGAACAATCTCGTCTTCAGCGGCAACCAAGATGGCCTTGTTGTGACCGTCCACGATCAACGTCCAGTCATGATGGAAGTCGAGCCACATCTGCCGGGCGATTTCATGGGCAAATGCATCGTCGATCCGGTCGTCAATCTGCACTTCACGCGCTGTCTTGTCGTTGACCGCGATGAAGGTCTGATGCCGCGCTTCCAGCTCGAGACTGTGCTCCAGAGCCTCGGTAACCAGGGCGCGCTCGTGACGCAAGGCAAGCTGATCTGCGCGGTGTGTGGTGCTGATGAAGAGATAGACCATGGCAAAGACGCCGCCGGCCAGAAGCATTGAAATCGATGCGTATGCGAGGTGACGCAGGCGAACCTTTTGCACCGTCTCCTCACCCTGCTTCATCGATGTATTCCTGGTTTGCCTGTCCCGTTTCACGCCCCGGCTCCTTGTTCACAGAAGTCCCTTACCCTGGAGAGTGATGACATGCCGACGGTGAAAACGAGGTTTGCAACTGGCGTGAATGGCCGTGTTTTGCGAGTCTGGGTTAATGCGCGGTTAGGCCGCGCATGCAAGTTTTAGGAAGACCGTGAGACCTTTTTTCAGAAGTTGCTGCGGCGAAGCTGCGAGGAGGTTTTACAAGCTCCTTGCCGCGCGGATAAGGTTGGCCTGTTCCTGTCGAAGCGAAGGAGACAATGATGGAACTCGACCGAAGACGTCTGATGAGCCTTGCAGCTGCCGGCAGTTTGGGAATGATGCTGCCCGGACCTTCGGCAAACGCGGCAGCCACCTCTTCGACGGGTTTTATTCAGCACTTCTCAAACCAGGGTGTGCAAGTCCTCGACCCGCTCCCCTTGATAACAGGCGTTGGGTTTAATGGAGGGCTCAGATATGACGACACGCGACCGTCCTATCCCGACGCTTCCTCCATGTGCGTTCAGCCGGCCTGCCGCATTGAGGACGGCGGAAAGTCATCGGAGCCCGGCGTCCTCGCGCTGTTTCACATCATGGTTCTCAATTTGCCGGGCGGGGCGGGACCGGGAGACGCGCTCGGCCAGCTCCTCGGCTATCTCATGGATAGTGTGAAAATCGACCCGGATAAGCTGGTGTTCGTATCCACGCAGGTGTTCGATCCGTATTTCAATGCGGAGCCGCTTCTTCAAAAGGGTCGGTTTGTAAAAAGGGATCTTTCCGAGGCCCAGGCGGCTGGTGACGGGTCAGGCTTTTTCGCGCCTGCGGGCCATCCTGATACGAAGGGCTTTGCGACCGTCAGCATTCATTACCCGATCGGAGCGGGGACAACAGGCGAGCTGTCCTATCCGCTCCCCGGTTACCTGGAGATCGGTGAGATCAGTCTGGCTGAACCGTCGTCAGGTGGAGGCGTCGGTGGTGGCCTCGGTCTGGAACGGCTTGCCATGGCTATGGGCGCGGCGGCACCGACTTTTTCGGAAAGTCGCGTGACACTCTTCGAAAAGGTTGGCCAGGAAGCATCGAAAACCGGTGCTGAGTTTCCGATCGGTCTCGAGGCATTTGCCGAATAGGCGAATACGTCACTCCCCCCTCGGAAACCGCTGTCCTTCCTCGACCTCATTGAGATCCATATGGTTGCGCATGTAGCGTTCGGAGGCTTTCTGGAGGGGCTGGTAGTCCCACGGAAAAAAGGCGCCGTTGCGAAGGGCTTCGTAGACGATCCAGCGGCGGGCCTGGGACTGACGGACCTCCGCGTCGAAGGCGCTCATGTCCCAACGTGCCCGGACAGCGTCGGCAAACCGCTCGCAGGCGTCGGTATAGGCCGGATCGCCAGCGAGATTTTCAAGCTCGTAAGGATCGTCGGCAAGATTGAAGAGTTGCGGCGGATCCAGCTCGCAGTGAATGTATTTCCAGTCTCCCTCGCGGATGCCCACCAGCGGGGCGTAGGAAGCTTCGGCGGCGTATTCCATAAGGACCGGTGATATCCGCTCTTCTCCGTTTGCGAGTGGCAACAGGCTGTCACCATCAGTCCATGGCATGATTTCGCTCATGTCGATGCCGACAAGATCGCAGGCGGTCGGCAATACGTCGAGCGTGCTGACAGGTGTGCTGATATGCTTCGGGGAAAGGTCCTTGTCGCAGATCATCAGTGGCACGCGCGAAGATCCTTCAAAGAAGGTCATCTTGAACCAGAGACCTCTCTCTCCCAGCATGTCACCGTGGTCGGAGACGAACAGGATTGTCGTGTCGTCTGCCAGCTGCATTGCCTCGAGCGCGTGAAGGATTTCGCCGATCTTGTCGTCGAGATACGAGATATTGGCGAAGTAAGCACGGCGAGAGCGACGGATATCTTCTCCGGTTATGTTGAAACTGCGCCAGTCGTTGGCATCGAAAATACGCTTGGAATGAGGGTCGTGATCCTCGTAGTCCATTGCCGGGATTTCCGGCAGCAGGTGTTCACAGCCCTCGTAGAGATCCCAGTACTTCTTCCGCGCGACATAGGGATCATGAGGGTGTGTGAAGCTGGCGGTGAGGCAGAAGGGACGGTCATACTTGCCGCGGCCATAGTCATAGATCTTCCGAACAGCCTGGAAGGCGACGTCGTCGTCATATTCCATCTGGTTCGAGATTTCAGCGACACCGGCGCCTGTCACCGAGCCCATGTTGTGGTACCACCAGTCGATGCGCTCTCCCGGTTTGCGATAGTCGGGAGTCCAGCCGAAATCGGCTGGATAGATGTCCGTGGTCAGCCGCTCCTCGAAGCCATGCATCTGGTCCGGTCCGACGAAATGCATCTTGCCGGAAAGGCAAGTTGTGTAGCCGGCCCGGCGAAGGTGATGGGCATAGGTCGGAATATCCGAGGCGAATTCCGCCGCGTTGTCATAGACGCCCGTGCGGCGCGGCAATTGACCCGACATGAAACTGGCCCGGCCCGGAGCGCAAAGCGGCGAGGCTGTGTAGGTGTTCTGGAACCGTACCGACCGCGCGGCAAGGTTCTTCAGGTTCGGCGCGTGCAGAAAGTCGGCAGGGCCATCCGGAAACAGGGTGCCGTTCAGCTGATCCACCATCAGGATCAGGATATTCTTGCGAGAGGTCATGGCATTCCCCGTGGCTGGATCTGAGTTTCTGAAAGCGTAGCTGGTTTTTGATTGGTCAATCAATCAAAAACGCGGACATCTGTTGCCGATTTCCGACATCCGGGTCTTGTCCAATGCTGTCCGGTTCAGGAAGTGCAATCGGGTTCGTCTTTGACAGAGCCATAAAACTTCGTGCGCCGCCAATCGGGACGGTGATTTTTTCCCGGAATTGTCGTCCCGGTTTGACGCGCAAACGGCAAGACCGGGATCCAGTCCCCTGTGTGGCCGAGGGAAGAATAGGGCTGCAAAACAAGAGTTTACTGGGTTCCGGCATTCCGCTGCACTTCAGCCGGAATGACAAGTCTGCTGACCTGGGATCAGCTCAAAAACCGGTATAGGGGTAAACCGGACAGGAAAGGCTCTTGACCTGGAGTGCGCTCCAACGTGTATGTGAAGCAGATCGTTCTGTTCGGAGACAGTCATGCGGATTGGTGATCTTGCTGAAAAGTCGGGACTTTCAACCGACACGCTGCGTTACTACGAGAAGATCGGTCTCTTGCCGAAACCGCCTCGCGACGGTGGCGGACGCCGTGTCTATGACGAGACGGTTCTGCGCTGGATCGATTTTCTTGCCAGGCTCAAATCGACCGGGATGGGGATCAAAAACCGCTTGCGGTACGCGGATCTGCGTACAAAAGGCGCAGCTTCCCTGACCGAGCGCAGAAAGATGCTCGAGAGCCATCGGGTAAAGATGTCGGACGACTTGGCGCGTCTGACCGAGATGCTAACGGTGCTGGACGAAAAAATCGAACTCTACAAAAGGATGGAGGCCGGCGAAGCTGTCGACCCAGCCTTTGAAAACTGTGCCCGGACCGAACACGGCGCGCAAACATGTTCGAAAGGCAAGACCGATGAGCGAAGCACTGAAACGCGGGCGGGAAATAGCGCACCGCCTCAATCCTGATCTGGAAACAACCCTCCGGTCCCGATACGACGATTTGCTGCCAGGCTTCACGGAGAGTCTCGTGGAGTGGGGCTACGGGCGACATTATGCGCGGCCGGGGCTCGATCTGAAGACGCGGCAGCTCTGCACGATTGCAGCACTCACGGTGCTGGGCGGGCAGACGGCGCCGCAACTGAAGGTCAACATCGAACACACGCTTGCTGCGGGCGCGAGCCGTGTGGAAATCGTCGAGGCGATTTGGCAGATGGCGGTCTACGGCGGACTGCCGGCTGCGATCAATGGACTGAACGCAGCGCGTGAGGTTTTTGCTGACCGGGACCAGACGTCTCAATCTGTTGATGCCTGAGAATGATCGATTGAATCGTGAAGGTTGATTTTTTGAGATGCTTGATCAACGCCCGGTCTCGGGCGTTGAAGTCTGAACCGCGGCAGCCTTCAAGAGACGATGAACGCTATTTGATATCAAAGGAAAAGCCCAACAGTTTCCAACCCGTTCCTTCGTAGACATATTTGACGCCGAACCAGAAACGGTCTGGTTGGGTCGGGTAGTAACCCTTGATTTCCATGACACCTTCGCCGGAAAGAGACGCGGGTTCGCTGAAGACCGGCGCGAGCTGCTTGAGGGTTTGTACCCCGGGGCCCAACGTGAAAATACTGGCATAGGCCTCATCCAGTTGAGCGACGCTGAACTGCCCGGCCCATAGGCGGGAAATATGGTCGTGAAAACCGGTCATGTCTTTTGCAACGGCTGAATCGACGAAAGCTGCAATGGATGCATTGACAAGAGCCACTTGCTGTCCTTCTGAGGGCAAGTCCCCAGCCGTCTCGCTCGGACCGGAGGCCTCGGTGTGGATCGCGTATATCTTCCACTGGCCGTTTTCCTTGACGAGATCGACCTCGATGGGGATACGCCTGCCGTCATTCGACGTCAGCGTGCCGACGAGCGTTCCGGTGCTGACGGTAACGGAACGGTTGCTCCAGCTCGTTTCACTCGCATCATCCATATTGGTCGAGGCAAGAAAGGCGACGAGCTGGGACATGTCTGTTCCGGCCTGGAAGTCCTTCGCCAGATAGCCGTAGGCTTCATCAATGTCTCCGGAAGCCACCGCAGCGAAGAAGTCGTCTCCTACTTTCGTGATGCCAGAGGTCAAATAGAAAACGACTGCAACAACCAAAACCACAACGCAGGCAACGCCAGCCAATATTTTCAGAAATAACGCCAATCGCATAATATGGAAAATCCTTTGGAAATTGTAGAAGTATTACAATTCTCCGGTAAATAAGAACGCATTATTACAGCACCTAATTTCCTCAAAGTGTACAACTAAAACCTGTCACCATGTCCAAGTGCACAGAAACACGATTGTATGTATCATTCCTCTAGGTAGAATTTTAAGGCGAGCGGCAGGCATCTGCTTCCGGAGGATCAGATTTCGGAAACCTGCTTCGGCCTGACCGTCCAAGTTTTGATCAAACCAAATTGTTGCGGAGACAATACGGTCTGTCTTGTTGCTGGCGTAAATCGAGTGTCTTCGATTGAAGGTGGATGCTATTGACTACCCCTTCAGCTTTCTTCCTGACATTCGTCGTCATGCTTTTTGGTCGCCTTGAGCAGCTTTACGAGAAGGGATCGCAAGGTTTCGAGATCGTCCTTGCCCATTGCTGTTTCCAGTTCTCCTTCCAGTTCGCGCAGCAAGGCCCCTGCCTTTTGCCTGGCCTGGTTGCCGATCTCGGTCGGTACCGGCAATTTGTCCCTTTTGTTGCCGGGAACAGGCTCCAGTCTGAGAGCACCAAGGTCGACAAGTCTTGAAACGGCGGCGTGCACCGCCTGACGGCTGACACCCTTGTCCCGGGCGAGCTCTGAGATTGTGCGCGGATGACGGCTGATCATCATGAATATGTTGGCGTCGGCAGGCCTTGCAGCATCGAGGCCGGTCCCTTTGCGCAGCTCAACCATGCGCTGATCGAGGTATTCATTAGCGTCAGAAACCAATCCACGAATGTTGGTGAATGCGGGGTGAGTCGGTTTTTTGTCATCCATGCTTGACAGTCTCCGAGCGGTCCATCACATTGTCAATTGTCAATCAAGGTTGACAATAAGGAGGATGTGATGCGTTTTGACTATGGAGTCGGTGGTGCTGCTCTGTTTGCGGCGATGTATCTCGGCGTTATGCCGCTTGGGGCACAGGAGATTGACGGCACACGCTTTCGGGCTCCCGAAGAAGGAACCTGGTACCATCCGGTCGAGCCGGACAGCTGGGTGCACATCGGTGGAGAACGAGCAGACATCGAAGCGGTCCTGACACGGATCGCGACGACAGGGTCTGCAAGAAGCCTGCCCGATGATCCGTCCTATCAGGGCGAAGGCAGCTGGATTGCAGAGTGGGTCGCCGCTGGTGAAAAGGCGCTGTCAGAAGGCCGTGCTTTGGCCGAGGCGGGTGACAGCTTGAATGCTGTCGGCAAGTTCAAGGCAGCGGTTGCCTATTTCCTGAGGGCGTCTTCTCCCCATACCGACGATCCTACGCAGAGGTCAGCGCTGCAACAGGCGCAGATTGCCTACGGGTTGATGGCGCAGCACCACCCTCTTTCAATCAGGAAAATTGAGGTGCCCTTCGAAGACGGTTCTTTCAAGGCCTGGTTGCACATGCCGAAGTCCGAAAGCCCGTCCCCGGTCGTGGTCGTCTCCATGGGGTCGGATGTGGCCAAAGAGGAGCTGCTCCCTTATTTCGAGAAGCAACTGTCGATCAGGGGGATCGGGATGCTGTCGCTCGATATGCCCGGTCTGGGAGCATCGTCTGAATGGCGCTTCTCGCCAGATCTGGACAAGTTGCATGTTGCCGCACTTCAGCATCTGAAAACGCTTCCGGAGGTCGATCCGGACAATCTTTTCGTTCAAGGCGCAAGTTTTGGGGGCAATCCCGTCGCCAGGGCCTGGCTTGCGCGGCCAGGTATTAATCTTGCCGGCGCAATATTCATGTGCGGACCGATACACAGCTCTCTGGTCGCGCCGCCGCAGGCCTATGCGCACTTCCCGGAATACACCATGGATGGTGTGCGTGCGCGGTTCGGTTTGCGACCGGAAGCGGGCTTTGAAGAGATTTCGGCGGTTGCCGAGACACTCTCCCTGAAGCGGCAAGGACTGTTCGAGGGACCAAAAATTGAAACACCAATATTTGCGATCCTGACCAACGACGATCCCGTTATTCCGCTCAAGGATGCGGACGAAATGCTGGCGCGGGGGAACAGTGTCAAAAGGGTGGTCTATGACACGCCCGGACATTGCCCGGAGCGGGACAGCCGGGAAGCGATGGCGGCAAGCTGGATTGTTGATCAGCTCCGTTGAAAGCCGCCCGAACTCATGATGGAAGAAACACTTCCTCGATGAGACTGGTCTGGGCGGCGCTGCGTTATCGATCCGCCGCCTTGCCACCGGAATGCCCCAGATCCTTGTCTGGCCAGAGCAGATCTCGCAAGCGTTGCTTGAGTACCTTTGCTTCGGGAAAACCGCCGTCGACAGTTCTGTCCCAAACGGCTGTGCCGTTACACGAAATAACGAAGATGCCGCCGGTGCCGGGGACAAGCGTCACGGCGCCGGTTTCCTCGGAAAAGGTGCTGAGGATTTCCTGTGCCATCCAGGCGGATCTCAGCAGCCAATTGCATTGGCGGCAATAGGTAATGATGATATGGGGCGAGGGGACGTCGATCATGGCGTCTGGCCTTCACTTTCAGCAAGAGCAAACGAACGTCAGCGCTTGTGACACATTCCACCGCCGTACCGCCAGATATTCGTGACGCGTTTCAAACGCACGCCGAGCTTTATGAGATCTGCGGCGCGGTCCAGGCAGCGATGCGACAGGCGGGCTTGAGCAACCGCGTTTATCGACTGGAGGCCGACAAAGGGTACTTTTTCCTGCGTCTTCCGAGGCCGGAAACCGCCGGAATGGTGGACCGCTTTTCAGAAGCGTGGAACATCAACATTGCTGCCAGGCTCTCGATTGGATTGCCGCCAGTCTTCTGCGAACCGGAGAGCGGAGTGCTGCTGACACGTGCGGTGGAGCCTGCCGCACTTGCACCCGATGACCTGCCTGTGCACCTCGGGCAGGCCATCGGACGGCTTCACGCATCCGGTGCCAATTTCAAAGGCCGGTTGAGCGCTGATCAGGTTATTGACGCACAGAAGAAGGCCGTGTCATCGCGGTCTGATCTCTTACGCGAAGTAGGGGCGCTTGACGAAGCGCTTGTCGAGTTGGCGTCGCTTGAAACCGGATCGTTGCAAAATGTTCTGGTGCCAAGCCATGGCGACCTTTCGCCGGGCAACTGTCTCGCGACATCAGAAAAGTTCTGGCTCATTGACTGGGAATATTCGGCAATGGCGGAACCTGAATGGGATATTGCTTACACGGTGCTTGAGCACGAATTTTCCAGTGCACAGGAGCACTTGCTGCTTGAAGCTTATCGCGCCAACGGCTCCGCGCAACGCTGTCCCACGCCCAGGCAACTTGAGATCATGAAAGTCAAATGCGACACTGTTTCCGCGCTTTGGGCGCTCGAACAACTCCGCCAGGAAAGCGACCGCACGGATTTTCTTGGCTTTGCGCGTGAAAGGCGTGATCGGGCCCTTTCCAGGGCCGCAAACATTATTCGATGACTGGCGGACGTCTGTCCGGATTGGCCAGACAGAGCTTGTAGTGCTCATTCATGCGCTCGCGCAGCGACTGATCGTCAGGTTCGACGACGAGCATGGTCCAGGTTCCGTCGGACTTCAGATGATCGAGCGTGCAGCTGCAGGCCGCTTCGCACAGGTCCGGCTCCCCAAGCGTTTGTGAACAGGCGGCTGAACAATTGCCGACGAACGCATTTCCTTCCCGATCGATTTCCGGGCTGACCATCACGGCGGCCCAGACCAAGCCATAGAGGATGGGCTGGTGCAGCAGGTAAATGAGCAGGGAATGCCGGCCCATCAGTCTTGTGAGAGCGCCAGCGCGACCGGAAAATGACAACACTGACAGGCGTTGCCAGATTTCCAGTCTCCGAAACACCTTTGAAAGGGTCAGTCCGGCAAGAGCGATACCAGCCCAGGGCGCAATGGGCACATAGTCAACGCTGCCGAAACCGGGGGTCCCCAAACCTGTCCAAAGCCACAGAGAACCGTCAAACGCAGCGGAGCTTGCCCAGAGTGGGAGAGTGAGCAGAAACAGGGCCGCGGCACCTGAAGCCCAGAACGATGATCGCAGAAATGGCAGTGAAATCAAACTCGAAGCCGCAATGCAGTGGAGGATCCCGAACCGCACGAAATTCTCACCGAACGTTAAAAACGTCACCAGGGAGACGGTTGCCGCGGCGGCGGCAATGACAGCAAATCGCTGCCAGAAGGACTGCCAACGGATGCCGGTATAATGCGCAAGATCCAGGCTGACCCCGGCCAGAAACAGAAAGCTTCCGGCAATCGTCGCTGCGAAGGCACGCCAGCCAGCACCCTGAGCCACGGGCCAGTCGACAAAAGCGAACCAATAGAGATCCCAGGAAAAATGGTAGATCGCCATGGCGACGACCGCCATGCCACGGGCGAGGTCCAGCACCGCCAAACGACCGGGCGATGATCCGGGACTTTTTGAAGAAACACGCATCTTCCGATCGCTATCGGATCAGGGACGGTTTCTCAAGTGATCTGTATTTCTAGCTGCTGAAAGCAACAACCAATGTTGTGATCAAAGCTGTTGCGGCGAGCATAGCGCCAACAAACGGCCACGGAGACGGACGATGAACGGTAAACGCATCGCGGTTCGCCGGGTCTTGCAGCATTGCCCTCAACTCCCTAGTCCCACCATGAACTTTGGCGAGAGTGGGGCAATTCGCGTGATGCGAAAAGCCCGGAATTGATATCCAGCTCTGTTTTCCCAAGAAAAACATCAAGGTGTGGAGCATCCGGCAAAGCAGTGTGTCGCCTCTTGACGTCGATAACGACCTGAAAAGCTGTGTGTTTCTCCCGATTTTCGCTCTTGAGAGGGTTCTCTCGCGGATCAGCGCGAAAGCATCAGGCAGCCCCGGACAAAGAGAGTTCCTCGACAGTATTACGGATGATGCGGCTGATATGCACGCAATCCTCAAGCGTGAAACTCAGCGGAATACGCATATCGAAAAGGCCCGCGAGGATCTGGTCTGTTTCCGATAGATTTTGTGGATCAACATATTTCCAGCTGTGGTGGTTGGATGTGAACCCCACCGGGTTGTCGTCGCCGAACCACTTCAGTTCAACGCCAAGGTTCTTGTTGGCGGCAAGGAAACCGCGAGCCTGAGCCGGTGTAACGGATGGCAGCCGGAACTGAATGGAACTTCCCACGTAGCGTTCTTCCGCTGGGCGGTGAGGCAACTGAATGGCGTCCAAACCGCTTAACTGGCGGGCGATGAGATCATACCGTTCATTCCAGCGGCGAATGCTGTCTTCCAGTGCCGCAAGCTGCGGTAACAAAACGGCGGCGCCCAGATTGTCCATGCGTCCGGACATATTTGCCGTTTCAAGCCGTATGTCCTCAAACTCCTCGCTTGCCGGAACCGCGCCATGTCGATCGTAGAGCATGTAGGAGCCGGACAGCATTGTTGCGCGCGCCATAAACTCCGGGACGTTGGACGTGAGCAATCCGCCTTCGCCGGAATTGAGATGCTTGTAGGTCTGCGTTGAAAAACACCCAGCAAGTCCGAAGTTCCCGCTGAGCCGGCCTTTCCATTTGGCGCCCATCGTATGGGCACAGTCCTCGAGCAGCAAAATACGGTGTGCCTCCAAGATTGAGACGAGCGCATCCATGTCGCACAGATGTCCGCGCATGCTTGAGAGCAGCAGAACTTTGGTATCCGTTTCGCTGATTTTCGCTTGCAGATCCGCAAGATCCAGGATCAGATTTTCGGTTATCTCGACAAAGACGGGTCTGGCTCCAACACTTGCGATAGCACCGGGCACCGGCGCGAGCGTGAAACTGTTCGTCAGAACACGGTCTCCCGGTTGAACACCCGCTGCCCTGAGGGCGATCGACATCGCATAGCCGCCAGAGGCACAGGCAAGGCAATAGCGGCTTCCCTGATAGCCAGCGAATGCGCGCTCAAGTTCCGATGCCGGGCTCAACTCGTCGCCGACTGTGTTGTACCGGTGCAGCCGGCCACTGCGCATGACGTCGACCGCCGCGGCGATGGCCTCGTCCGGTATTGCCTCTTGCTGGGTAAACACTCCGCGAAAGGGGGCCAAGGCTCTCTCCGTTTTCCTGGCAGGCTAAACTTCGCGACATGCTGCCAAATTCACGCGGACTTTCGAAGAACTATCTCCGCGGTGCGTGAAGGACACATCTTTTCAGCCGAAAGCGTTGTCAGGCCGGTGAGAGCCGAGGCAATGATCAAAGGTCGAGCGCGTCGAGACCGGCTTCCAGGTAGTCAGCCAAAAGCGGCATGCCGATAAGATATTTGGCTGTCGACCCGAGTGCGCGCTCGCGCGCTTCATCGACGACCTGATCAAAATCGTCGGCTTCAAAATCCCCACGGCCGATCCAGGTTATAGCGACGAGTTCCGCTGCTTCATCCACGTTCAGATCTTCAATCAGCTCGCGCAGTTCTTCATCGGACAGGTCGTCGCTTTCTTCCTCGGCAAGGCCATCATGGTTGTGGCCTTCTTCCAGGGAATCCGCGTCGAATTCCACCTCGCCGTCATGGCCGTCTTCGAATGTGTCCTGCAGAGCGGATGCGACCGCACGCGCCTTCTGCGCGAACATGCGGATCGTGTCGGCCGAAAGTGTGAGGTTGATGTCCATGGCTGCCTCCGACAAACCTGTCTTTTCTTTATCGATCCACTTTTCTTCGTTGGCAATGGTCATGTCGCGAATTCCTCGTTCCCCACAGTCCGTGCAATGCATCGTTTCCAACAGGTTTATCCACTAAAGCCGCTCAAATCATAACTTGGATTCAGTTAAATGACCCGATGCACCTTCCTAGAGTTGTAAACTGCCTTGCAGAGGTTTTTCTCAGTTGCTTTACTTGCACCAGGCGCAAGAACCTGTCCTTGACCCGGATCAACGTGCGCGCGGCAAAAGACGCGGTGCCGCACTCCGGCGGGAAGACGGGTAGAGCCGGCGATATTTCGGTTTCCGGGGCGGACCGGGCACTCAGGCCTGGCATTCATGCAAATTGCATAGTGCCGGGCCTTTGTTTTTTGGGTTTGATCACGTCTCGTTAAATCGCGGTGGCCGTTTTTCAAGGAACGCGGACATCCCCTCGCGCTGCGCCGGCAAACCGTAAAGGGCATGATAGGTCTGGCGCTCATAGCGCATTCCGGCATCCAGCGTGCTGTTTTCGGCGTAGTTGACGCAAGCCCGCGCCATCTGAACGATTTCTCTTGGGGCTGCCGCCACGCTCTGCGCAACGTCCCGGACTTCACGTTCCAGATCTTCCGGTGAAATCACGCGGCTGACGAGACCTATTTCCAGTGCTTCCCTTGCGTCAATCATGCGTCCGGTCAGGATCATGTCCATTGCCCGGGTTCTGCCTATCAGCCTTGTCAGCCGCTGCGTGCCGCCAATGCCCGGTATGCAGCCGATCTTGATTTCCGGTTGACCGAACTGTGCCTTTTCACCTGCCAGAATGAGATCGCACATCATGGCAAGTTCGCAGCCACCGCCAAGAGCATAACCCTCGACGAGGGCGATTTTGGCGATACGAAGCGCGGCGAACCGATCCCAGTCAGCAAAGTAATCGCTTGCCTGCATGCTCGCATAATCCTGGACGGCGAGCTCCTTGATGTCAGCGCCCGCCGCAAACGCCCGTTCGTTTCCCCTGAGCAACAGGCAGCCGATCTGAGGATCTGCGTCGAACGCTTGCGCAGCAGCGAGGACTTCCACCATGACCAGGGAATTTAGGGCGTTGAGTTGCTTCGGCCGGTTCAACCGGATCGTCGCGACCCGGCCATCGACGGATGTTTCGATTGTTTCGAACATGTCAACTGTCCCAGATCGCGCCGTAGGCGGGTATGCCGAGCGCTTCCATGTCGTAGACCACCTTGCGGGTCAGTTTCTGGTTCGAAATCACGATGACCGCTTCTGCCCCGCTTTCACGCACGGCCTGAAGTGCCAGAGCGGAGAGATCCGGCTTTCCGTGGGTAACTGTGTCCCAGATCAGTGGATTTTCCGTATGGGCCTCTATTTCGTCGATCAGGTCATTTCCGTAGGTCTTTCGCGGCGAACGGGTCGACCAGATGAGCCGGTTTGGAACCTTTCCTTTTAGAAGATGCGGCAGAATGGGGCCGATGCCGGACCCTGTACCCACGTAGACCACCTTCCTGAACAGATCCTCGATGCGGGCAACTCCGCTCGTGGTGATGCCCTTGACCCAAACCTTGGACGGCGGATTGTCTATGAAGGCGCCAGTCCAGTCTCCCGCACGGGAGATCGCGAGGCGATAGCCCGGTTCGTTCGGTGCGGGAATGTTGGCAAAGGAGTGATACTCACCGAAGGGCGTGTGACTGATTGCGTTCGAGCTGCCTGCAAACGGCGTGTCGCCGTAGTTGAAACGCGCCAGAACGACGTGGTTCGACGGTTTGACGATTTCGACAGTCACCCGCTTCAGGGTGAGCCAGGGCGAGGCAATGGAAAGGGTTATCAGGCACAGCATCCAGAAGGCCGGTGTGCTCGTCAGAACAACGCCCATGTCGCCGGAAATCGAGACTATCTGCGCCCAGAAGAGCGCCAGCACCGTCCAGCCTGCAAAACGATGAATCTTTTCAAACGCATTGTGGAACCTTGTACGGAAACGGCTGAGCGCGGTCAGGATCATCAGTGTCATGAGCGCCACCATGAGACTACTCAAACCCAAGGTGATTCCTGAAACCTGAGCATTGCCGGACAGCCAGCCGTCGGTCATGGCGAAGAGCAAAAACGCGAACCAAAGCGTGCCAATAACCGTGCCGCCATAGTGCAGTCCGCCAAAATGAAAGACTTTGCCGGCTCCCCAGCGGATCCACAAAGGCCAGGAAACGGGGATACGGGTTGCCAGCCAGAAAAGGACATTCACGACCCGCTGCTGGCGGATCAAGATGCCCAAGGAGAGATTGATGAGCGCCATGTCGGCGATCTTGTCCAGGCGAAAGGTCTGGCCATCATGCCAATAGCCATTTTGGAGGCCGGCCGCGAGCACGGTCAGATTGGCAAGCGCGACGATCGCGAAGAGCCGCCGGTATTCCATCAACGCTGGATGTCGTGTCACCCGTCGCCAGTTCGGCGCGGCGTAGGCAAGATCTGTTGTTTGCGTGGTCATCAGTTCAACTCCACACTTTTACCCGCGATATGGGTCTGGGCGAGTTTGTGAAGCAGGTGCTTGTCCAGTTTGCCGCGCGGCGTGCGCGGAAGTTCGGGCAGGGGCAGCACGACCGTCGGCATGCAGTAATAAGGCAAGCTGTCGCTGACCTGTTCCCTTGCTTTTTCGGGACAGGCGCTTGCCGGCGAGATGAAGCTCACGAGGTTGCGGTCATCGAGTTTGAGCGTGACCGCGCGAATGCAGCAATCCGCTCGTTCCAGCGCGCTCGATACGCCATCGAGTTCTACCCGGAACCCCCGGATTTTGACCAGGTCGTCGACCCTGCCGAAATGTTCAAGTTCACCGGTTTCGTTCCAGCGCCCGAGGTCCCGGGTGCGGAACATCATTTGTCCGGGCTGGAACGGGTCAGGGCGATACCGCTCGTCGGTGAGTTTCCTGTTGGCGAGGTACCCGGCGGTTACACAGTCACCTCCGGCCCACATCTCGCCCTTTTCGCCGATCGGGAGGGGCTGCAGATCGTCATCCAAAATATAAACGGTGTTGTTGGGTGTCGGGCGACCGATCGACAGCACCTCCTTTTCCGGAATATGTGTCTCTGCAGTGTTGATAATCGTTGTTTCGGTCGGTCCGCAGGAATTGTAAAAAATGCAAAATGATGACCACGTATCTGCCAGCGAACGCGGGCAAGGCTCGCCGGCGACCGCTGCGACCTTCACCCCTTGGCAGCGCTCGTGGTCGAGAGATGCGAGTATGGACGGCGTCGCGATAAGGATGTCGACCTCCTCAGCTGTTTCCTGAATGGATTTGCCTCGGATCACGAGCGTTGCGCCGTTGGAAAGGGCACCAAGGATTTCCCATGCGGCCATGTCGAACGCAATGGAGAGGATCTGGCCGACCTTCAGCCCCGGGCGCATGCCAAGACCTCCCGGTGCCGTCAGCAGAATGTTGGCGAGATTTCGATGCGTGACCTGCACACCATTCGGGACGCCTGTTGTACCCGATGTGAACAGGATCATCGCCAGATCGTCCGGTTCAACCTGCTGCAGGAAAAGATCCGCTGCTTCAGGGCTCGAGGTGTCGCTGGCGAGCACATCATCGATCGCAATCAGTGTCTGCCGTGGCTGAACCGGAACCTGACCGGCCATTTCGCCAAGGGTGAGAACCACTTTGGCGTTGGTGACCTTGGCAATGTGACGCAGACCCTGTTCAGGAGCGACACCGACATGTTGCGGCACGTAAGCTGCGCCAAGTTTCATTGCAGCCACGATGCCGACAACCATTTCGAGCGACCGGCGAAGATAAAGACATATGGTGTCACCGCGCCTGACACCGTGCTCAAACAAGACCGCAACCAGCTTGTTCGAGGCTTGATCCAGTTCCTGATAACTCATGGTTTCACTACCGCATTCAACAGCGATCGTGTCGGGCTGTGCGCGAAGCCAGTATGCGATTGCCGCTGAAATCGTTGCATGACGCGGCACAACATCAGCTCCCCAACCGAATTCGTGGAATTTCTCGCGGTCCTCCGGCGTCAGGCAGGCAAGCGGGTTTGAAAGCAGCTTGGGGAAAACTGGGTCGACTGGCTGTGCTCCGTTCAAGGCATGAAGCGAAAATTCCGGCATGGCACCCTCCCATATTTGTGAAGCGGATTCATTATTAATGGGAAATTTTCCCATTTTGTGTCACGTTCGTTAAACTCCCTTTCACGAAAATGTTGAATCCCTTGGGGGCGTAAGATTTGGATTGAGTGCTAGATACTTAGGCTGACAGAGCTTCGTGGATTAATATGTCGACTGGACCGAAGGACCCGTTTGAGATCGCGCTTGCCGATTTGCTAATACCCCTGGCAAAGGCAATGGTGGCGCGTGGCGTCACGGTCGCGACAGCAACGGAGGCATTGAAGAAAGCGCTGGTCACAGCTGCAGAGGAGAGCTCTGAAGACGGATTGAGCGACAGCAAAGTCAGCGCGCTGACCGGTATTCACCGCAAGGACGTAAAGCGGTTACGCAACGATGATGAGACCGTCCCGGCCAAGCGCAGCAGCAGCGCGGCAGCGCTCGTGATCAGCTACTGGTCGACATCGCCGGAATTTCAAAAGCAAGACAACGGTCCACGCGATCTCACCCGAAAGGGCCAGGACGACCAGCCGGGGTTTGACGATCTGGTGCGTCTTGCCAGGATCGACATGGCCCCGGGAACCGTTCTGCAGACCTTGCTTGACCAGAAGCTTGTCGCCGTCCTGGAAGACGGCGGCTATCGGCTCTTGAGCGATGCGTTTGTGCCGACCGCCGGGAGCGCCGAGCAGGTCGCTGCCTATCGGGCAACCTTGTCCGCACACCTTGCGGCAGCGACACACAACCTGATTGCCGACGAGGAAACGCCCCGGCATTTCGATCGTGCCGTACGATATTCACATTTGTCTGCTGCATCGGTTGAGGAGTTGCGCGTCCTATCGTCCGAAAGGGCGCAGCAACTCCTGCAGACCATCAACACAAGGGCGCGTCAATTGCAGGATCAGGACGGGGATGACAATCAGACAGGCCGGTTCGTTGCCGGCTCGTACATCCTGCCGACATTTCCAGAAGACAAGGAAGGGTGACAGTGCTCCTCCGTTTCATCGCAGTTGCTGCAGTTTTTCTCGGCGTGCACCCGGCATTTGCTGAAGAAAAAGAAGAACGCGAAGGTGGCATCGTCGGCACGGGCATTGTCGGTGAGATCACCGAACTCGGCAGCATCCTTGTGAATGGTCAGAAAATCGAAATCATCAACGACTTGCCCGTGACGGGGTCGGTTCCGGATATCACCGCTGGCGCTCTCAAGCCCGGACAGACGGTGGCGGTGGTGGCAGCTCTGGAAGGCGAGACCTGGAAGGCGCTCGGTATCCGGCAGGTGCTTCCTCTTGTCGGGCCCGTCGAAGCGGTTGGCGACGGATCGCTGAGCGTCCTGGGGACGACCATCGACCTCGGAGCACTGGCAATTGCGGTGGATGAAGGGGATTGGGTCGCGGTCAGCGGTTTCTGGCGCTCGGAGCGCATACTCGCAACGGCAATCGAGCACTTGCCGGACTGGCAAGGACCTGCCCAGGTAAGCGGAACATTCTTCGAAACAGACGGGGTTTTGCCTGCGAGAATAGGGGCCAGCGAAATTGCAGGGATAGATCCTCAACACATTTCTTCAGGTGCATTCGCCCACGTTACCGGCGCACCAATTCCCGGTGGGATTGATGCTAGCCGGCTTGAAACGACGCTTTTTGATGCTCCGGTCGGTATCATCCAGGCCGAGGGGTTCTTCTCCGACCCGGAGCCGGATGGACTCTACACCGTCCTTGGATCCGGACTGATTTCCTACACGGATCGCCCCGAGATGGTTCAATCCGGGACGCGGACAATTCAATGTGGTGCCAACGGCAGGCTGGGTGTTTTTACCGCCAATGATCTGTCGCCTGAAGAGATCGAGACAATCCGCAGAAAACTGGATTGCCTGTAAAAGCACAGCCTGGATGACTGGGAAAACAATCCTAAAACCTAATTCGGTTTTTGCGCATTCACTGTCGTGCACTTCCGATGAGGTCTGCGAGAATTTCAAAACACATCGGGTCCTGCATCTGGCTGACGTTGAACCGCATGAACGTTTCCTTGTCCAGCGCCACGGAAAAGACGTTTCCCGGCGCAAGCACCAGGCCTTTTTGAAGAGCCGTGCGGGCAACTTCCGTCGCGCTGCGTCCTTCGGGAAGTTCGCACCAGACAAGGAAACCACCCCGAGGCATGACCCACGGCGAGATACCGAGCGCACCGAGCCGGCCGATGACCTCATCGCGACTGCTGACCAGCCGGGTTTTCAGGGACTCCATATGCTTGCGGTAACTGCCATCGGTCAGAACAGCGTGAAGAAGGCCGGCTACCATCGGGCTGGGGCCGCTGAAGTTGGTGGCAACCTGCATGTCGGTAAGTGCCTCGATCCAGTCAGTCCGGGCGGCGATGTAACCGCACCTGCAGGCGGCCGAAAGTGTCTTTGAGAAACTGCCGACCCTCAGAACACGATCCAATCCGTCCAGTGCAGCAAGACGCGGAGAGAACTCCGGTTCAAACTCGGTGAAAATATCATCCTCGACCACCACAAGATCGTGCGCTTCGGCAAGCGACAACACGCGGTGCGCGACGGGAGCGGAAATCGTCGCTCCGGTCGGATTGTGAAGGGCCGAGTTGGTCAGATAGAGACGCGGGCGATGCTCTTGCAGAGTTTGTTCGAACTTTGCCAGATCGGGTCCGGTGCGCGTATAGGGTACGCTTCTTATCGATATCTGGTGTGCGCGCAGCAAGGCCTGGAAATTGAAGTAACAAGGATCATCGACAAGAACCGTGTCCCCGGGCCTAAGCAGCATGCGGCAGACAAGGTCCAACGCCTGTGAGCCGGAGCCCGTCAGAAGAACCTGGTCCGGGCCGACGGCGACGCCCTGATCGTGTAGCCGGTGAGACAGAAGGCTGCGCAACTTCGCGTCTCCCCTCGCACTGCCGTAGTTTGTCAGGATGTCGATATCTGCTGCTGCCATGGAGCGCATCGCCTTGCGCAAACTGGCAACAGGCATCCAGTCGGCAGGAAGCCAGCCGCATCCCGGCTTCGGCACATCTTCGCCTGTGTCGAGCGACTGCCGCGCCACCCACAGCGGGTCAATCTCTCGTTCCAGCTGGGGACCTGTTTCCGCGACTGCAAAAGGTTGCGGCTTGTCGGCAACGAAAAAACCGGCGCCGCGCCGCGCATGGATCAGGCCTTCCGCCGCCAGAAGATCGTAAGCCTCGACAACAGTTGAGGGTGAAACGTTCAGTTTTGCGGCGCAACTGCGAATGGAGGGCAATTTGTCTCCGGCGGCAATCGTGCGGGAAATGATCCGGCGTCTTACGTCGTCCATGACTAAATTGCGCCGCTCGGCCAGCTTCATCAAGAGTCCTCTGTATGGATAGAATAATCAGTACAGTTTCTTCATATTGTACTGGTTTGTATCTGTTAGTGCCATCCTGTGGGCGTTAAAAAGCACACATGAAATTGAACGTGATAGACACTTCGTTCGCCGGATGGGGAAGCGGTTTCCTGGGCGTACTGATCTTCAGCGGTTCGCTGCCGGCAACACGTGTTGCAGTCAGCGAGCTTGACCCGATGTTTCTGACGTCGGTGAGGGCGGTGATTGCTGCTTTGCTGGCATCTGCGATCCTGATGGTGTTCCGGCAACCCAGACCGGAAAGATCCGATCTTTTGTCCCTTGTGGTCGTTGCGGCTGGTGTGGTCGTCGGATTTCCTCTGCTGACTGCAACTGCCCTTCAACACATCACTGCGGCCCATTCGGTTGTTTTCATCGGTCTGCTTCCACTGGCAACGGGTGTTTTCGGTGTCCTTCGCGGTGACAAAAGGCCAAAACCGCTGTTCTGGGTTTTCTCGGTTTTGGGCAGTTTGGCCGTTGTAGCGTTCGCGCTCCGGCAAAACAGCGACGTGTCGCTTTTAGGGGATTCCCTCATGATTGCCGCGATACTTGCCTGCGGTCTTGGCTACGCGGAAGGTGCAATGCTTTCCCGGCGCCTCGGCGGCTGGCAGGTGATCTGCTGGGCACTCGTCTTGTCTCTGCCCCTGATGCTGGTCTTTGCACTCTTCTTCCGGCCGGACACCCTGGCGGGACTATCGGTGCCCGTCTGGATCAGCGTTGGATATGTCTCGCTGTTTTCCATGTTGATCGGCTTTTTCTTCTGGTACCGGGGGCTCGCACTGGGTGGGACGGCCGGGGTAGGTCAGCTGCAACTGCTCCAACCTTTCTTCGGCCTGATCCTCTCAGCCCTCCTGTTGTCGGAACCGACGCCTCCGCTCATGATTGCGGTGACCGTTTTCGTCGTCCTTTGTGTTGCCGGCGCGAAACGGTTCTCGTGAAACCAGTGGCTTGCGTGTTGTTAGGCCACTGGCCTCACGCCGCCTTGGCCTTGCTGCGGCAGTAGCAGGAGGCGTGGATCGGGACGGTTGCGCGGGCGGCAGCCTTGTCTAGAAGCAGTTTGACATGACGGGCTTCCGTCAGTTCGCCGCGTCTGACAAGGCACTCATGCAGACCGTGGAGGCTCCAGATATTCTGGGGGTGCTGACAGGCGCGCGCCAGCGTGTCGTCCAGTCCGAGATCGGCACGGTAAACCGCTTCGGCTTCCTCGAAACGGCTGTCTTCCAGAAGCAGAGCACCTAGGGCGTGCCGTGTCGGCTGCATCCAGCCCCAGGGTTCGTCGTAGAGCAGCGCGTCGTCGAGTTCCACCGACCGCCTCAAATGCGCCAGGCCTTCGTCGCGCTTTCCGGATTTGAAGGCGATTTCGCCGTCCATCATCGCCTCACCAATGGCCAGAACCGCGTCCGCAGTATTGTTGAAGACCATTCGGCTTTCCGGCACCGCTTTTCTTGCCGCAACTGCGCGTTCACGCTCCTGTGCCGCATCGTCAAGGCGGCCCAGATTCGCCAGGGCGACCGCGCGTGCCTGATGGATCGCCGCGGTGGTGTAGCAGTAGAGTTCTCTGTCGTCGGGGAAAGGCTCGTTCAGAATTTCGCTCCACTGGCCGAAACGAACCATGACGTGGATCTTCTTGCCATAAAAGGATTCAAACAGATCAGGCATGAAGCGAACGACTTCATCGGGCAGCATCCGCATCAGTTCTTCAGATGCCGCAAGCGCCTTTTCCGGCTGGCCGAGAAACATTGCGCCATAGGCCTCGAAGTGGACGTTATGGATGCGGTAGAGCGTGTAGAAGTTCTGCGGACCGGCGATTTCCTCGTATTTGCGGTCGACTTGTGCAGCCCGGTGGTTGCGCCAGACAACATTTTGATATTCGCCGCAAAGGACATCGATGTGGGTCGCCATATGGCAAAGATGCCCGCTGTCCGGCACCAGGTCGACGAGACGATCGCCATGTTTCAGGGCCTTTTCAGGGGTCGGTGACATTTCCATGAGGTGGATATACATATGCAAGAGACCCGGATGGTCCCATGCAGCAGAATTCGCTTCGAAGGCGGTTTCGAGCGCCGCTTGCGCTTCCAGCGTTGACGCTCCTTCCGCCGGACAGCCATTCGGGAGATCCCAGAGCTGCCAGGGCGAGCGGTTCATCAGCGCTTCCGCAAAGACCGTTACGACATCGAGGTCGCTTCGGTGGGTTGAATAGACCTGGCGCATCGCGTCGGCAAACGCATCATGCCAGGGCAGGTAGTCCTCAACGGTCGGGTCCTCCGGAAAGCGTTTGCCGATGGCCTCGATCAAAGCAATTTCAACGGGCTGCAGCTTGCCGGAGCAGGCAAGGCCTTTCTCGACGATCTCCGCGGCTTGCTTCAACACGGCAACGCGCTCGTCCGGTTCAAAGAACTCCCACGGCTTGTTGTAGTTCGGGCCGATGGCATAGGCGAGGCCCCAATGCGCCATGCCGCATTCCGGGTCGATTTGAAGGGCTTTTTCAAAACACTCTGCGGCGGCCTCGTGATTGTATCCGTAGAGCCAGACCAGACCCTGATCGAAAAGGCGCTGTGCATCCGCAGAGGTCGTCGATACCTTCCGGGAATAGGTTCCAAGGTCGAATTCCATGTCGGCGCCTCCCACAGTGTGTCGGGACCCACCAAAGACCCGCAGTCTCCGAAATTGTCCCTGTGCTTATTCAGACGCTTGATTGCCCCAACGTCAAGTTACGATTTGATCCCGTCTTCCTACCCGGTTCCCGGCACGGGTTCGATGAATTTGGTTTGGCTTTGAACGGAAATCTCAACGTTCGCAACAACATGTTTGCCAGCGCTTGTGTGGCAAACATTGTATTCGTATCTTGTGTTCATCTATCTGAAAAATATGGAATAATTCTAAACTTGAACTTTTTGTTCAGGCTTTACCG
This sequence comes from uncultured Roseibium sp., assembly GCF_947494555.1. Lineage (GTDB taxonomy): Bacteria > Pseudomonadota > Alphaproteobacteria > Rhizobiales > Stappiaceae > Roseibium. The sequence goes on from NZ_CANLVF010000001.1 coordinate 596,154, forward strand.
AATGTCGATTGACATCTCATGCCTTGAGAAATAATTGGACCTGAACCACCCAGCAGGCTCGCCAGGCAAATGTGTTTAATCAGTTTGGGAGCCTCTCATGGCACGCCTTATTTCGCGCGTTCAAAACGGCATTCTGGTCGGAGACCAGCGCCTGGATCAACTCTTGCTTCTTCAGGATCTCGACGGCGACGGCGTTGCGTCCGGCGCAGGCGAGACGACGGTCTTCTTCGATGAGACCAATGTGTCCGGACTGTCTCTGCCAACCAACAATGTCTTCACGGTTCATCAGTCCGTAGACAAGTCCGTCTACATGGGTGACGGCACTGCCGATGCGGTCTTCAAACTGAATGATTTGAACAATGACGGCGACGCGCAAGACGCTGGCGAAGCCAAGGTCTGGTTTTCGGCCGAAAACGCCGCCGGGTTCTCCACAATTACACCGAACGGTATCTACGAAGGCGCAGACGGTGCCATCTATGTCACAAACGCCGGCACTTCGTCGACACCCCAGGACGCGATTTACCGCACAGTCGATCTGAATGGAGACGGTGACGCAAACGACGAGGGTGAGGCAACCCTCTGGCTGGACCTACAGACCGTTATCGACACGGCAGTACCGTTCGACATCAGCTTTGACGGCAATGTTGCGTATCTGAACGACCTGACCGGAGCCGCGACTGATGCGATCTACCGGATCGAGGACAAAAACGGCGACGGAACGATCCAGCGCGACGAGGTCACGACGTTTATTTCCGACGACATGAATTTTGGCGCACCGGTCGATATTGCCAATGCCACCTCCGTTGACGGTTCGCTTTATACGCTCACCTGGTTCCCCGAGTTCGGTGAAGAGCTGAAGCTCTACCGATTGACCGATCTGGACGGCTCAGGCCAGATCGACGATCAGTCCGAGGCAGTTGAGGTCTGGAATGCCTCGGCGATGCCGGAGGGCTTCGGCGCTGAGATCGGCTTTTCCGTTGCTGCCGACGAGGATGGCAACCTTTCGCTTACCGCCAACACGTTCCGTGCGGCGAACAACGTCGTCCGCCTCAGCGACTTGAACGGAGACGGCGACTATCTCGATGAGGGTGAAACCAGCGTATTCGGCTCATCCGACTTTGACGGGCAACTCAACAGGCCGCGTGCGGTCGAGTTTTATGAAGGCAAGGCTGAAGTCACCGTGGCAACAGCCGGGGCTGGAAACCATTTCTCCGTCTTCCTGGATACGGAAACAAACACCCTTTACACGTCCGGTGAGAATGTCGTCGGCCAACTCGGTATCGGGACGACAGGTTTTGACGTGAAAACACCTGTCGAAGTCTCGATGCCGGAGGGTTTTGACAGCAAGATTGTGTCCGTTTCGGCAGGTTTGCTGCACACCACTTTCCTGACCGAGGATGGCGACGTTTACGCCTTCGGCTTCAACAATCGCGGGCCGCTTGGAACCGGTGATGAAGAGACACGTACGACGGCGACATTGGTCGAGGGGCTCGACGATGTGAACATCGTCACAATCGAAAACGGCAATAGCGTTTCCTACGCGATTTCCGATACCGGAACTCTTTATGCGTGGGGAACGAATTCCAACGGGCAGCTGGGGTTGGGCGATCAGGAAGAACGCCTTGAGCCGACCGTTGTCGAAGCATTGTCGAATGAAACCGTCGTCCTCGTGTCGTCCGGAACCGCGTTCACGCTCGCGCTGACCGCCGATGGCCAGGTCTGGGCCTTCGGCAGCAACACTGACGGACAGCTTGGATCACCGGATGCCCTGGAAGATGACGGCACACCTGCGCGCCGGTCCATTGAGCCGGTCCTGGTCGAGGGGCTACCAAGCAACATCATTTTCGTTACCGCGGATACGAAAACCTCCTACGCCGTAACAGCCGACGGTCGCGTCTTTGGTTGGGGTGAGAGCCGCTATGGGCAGTTGCTACAGGGCACGGACAATGGTGATGGCACATTCACAGCCGATACCACCGACGTGCTCGCACCGGTCGAACTCGTCGGGCTTCCGGGCAATGTCGTTGAGGTCAAGGGCGGGGCCCGCTGGGGAGCGGCGTTGACCGAAGACGGCGATGTCTACATGTGGGGCCCGAATGACGAAGGTCCGAGCGGCGGCCTCGACGGGGACCCTGCACTTGAGTCCGATGTCTTCTTTTATCCGACGCTGATCCCGCAGCTCGACGACGTCAACATCGTCGAACTCCATACCGGACCGAACTCGCTGATCGCGGTTGCTGACGACGGATCGGTCTTTACCTGGGGATCGAATTCGGATGGCCGTCTCGGGTTCTCGTCCGACGGTTCTGTCTATTTCCCGGTTGAAATCTCTCTTACCGGAGACGCAGAGCCCTTCCTGGTATCGGCATCGCCCGCCGACAACGAAGGGGACGTGTCGAACGATGCGGCTCTGATGCTCACATTCACCGAGGAAGTTGAGGCAGGTGAGGGTTTCCTCACGCTCGTCAATCGGGATACGGGTGAGAGGACGCAAATCGACGTCACAGATGAACGTCTCGTTCAATTCAACGGAACGGAAGTGATCGTGACCCCGCCCGAACATCTTCAGGCGGACGCCCGCTACGCCGTTGAAATCTCGGATGGTGCCTTCGTGGACCTGGATGGAAACAGTTTTGAGGGCATTGCCGAAGGCGATACGTCGACCTTCAATTTCACAGTCTCGGAAACGGCGGTTGCCTCCGAACAGGTCAAAGGAACACGCGAGGATGATCTTCTACGCGGCGGTGCCGACGATGACCGCATCAATGGCCGTGATGGCGATGACATCATCTCCGGTGCAGGCTGCAACGACAAACTGAATGGTGGCTGGGGCGACGACGATCTTCTTGGCGGTGAAGGCAACGACAAGCTGAATGGCGGCTGGGGAGACGACAATCTCTTCGGTGGTGAGGGTAACGACAGGCTGACCGGTGGCTGGGGTGAAGACATGCTGTTTGGCGGTGCCGGCAACGACCGGCTCTCGGGCGGCTGGGGTAACGATGTTCTCGACGGCGGCGCCGACGACGATCATCTCAGCGGAGGTACCGGCAAGGACGATATTTTTGGCGGTGAGGGTGATGACCGGTTGAAGGGGGACAGTGGCAACGATCTGCTTTCCGGCGGCGAGGGTAATGACCGACTTGAAGGCGGCAGCGGTAACGATATCCTCAATGGCGATACGGGCGACGATCTCCTGATCGGGGGCTGGGGTCAGGACACCTTCATTTTTGATGGCGGCAATGACGTCATCAAGGATTTTGATCCCGGTTTCAGCTGGTGGTTCTGGTCCCGGCAAGGCGACAAGGTGTCGATTTCAATCGAAGGCGTCGACAGTTTCAACGATTTGCTTGCGACAGCTTCGCAGCTGGGGCGCGATACAGTGTTTGAATTCAGCGAAACCGACAGCCTGACCCTGAAAGACACATTCGTGTTCTTTCTTGATGGCGACGATTTCCAGTTCGTCTGAATCGAGTGAAAATCGAGGCGCGGTTGACCTGCGCCTCGACATCAGCAGATCCCACACGTTGGCCAGTACCAAAACTCAAGCGAATTTGTTTCAGGATTCAGGCGGGTTTCAAAGCGTCCGCGAGCGATGAGCTCGGCTCTTTCTTCTCTCTCAGGTCCAGCCCGGAATGGAGGTCGATGATGTGGCTTTTCTGGATTTCCTCAGCGCCCGGGCCGTCCTTTTCAGAAAAGGCTTTCATGAGCGCATGGTGCGCATGGCTTTCGCAGGTCGTGTCTGCTCGTCGCCAGTAAAGAGCGATAATCAGCGACGATCTGGAAATCAGGGACCGGACCATCTGAGACAGGACCTGTTGGTCGGCGATATCCGCAATAGCGATGTGAAATGCGCCGGACAATGACAGCGCTTTGCCCATGTCCCCGGAATCGAGCGCGGCGTGTTCGGCGTCCAGATGCTTTTTCAATTTCTTGAGGTCCGCCGCCTTCATGACCTCGGCAGCAAGGCGGGCAATTCGAGGTTCGATGAGCGCGCGCGCTTCGAAGACTTCCTGCGCTTCGCGGATGCTGGGACGCGAAACGAATGCGCCGCGATTGCGGGCAATTGTGACAAGTCCCGAATGGGCGAGCGCCTGGAGAGCTGCGCGAACGACTGTACGGCTTGCGCCATAGATCTCGCCAACCTCGTCTTCCGACAATTTCATCCCCGGTGCCAGGCGGTGCTCGAGGATCGCCGAATGCAGTTCAAGGCATATGTCGTGTGTCCGTCCGGGTGGGAGCGGAAAGGTCTCGTGCGTGGCAGCGGCGCCAAACCCGTCTTGAACCGTCATCGATCTGGCCATGGAAACGTCATCATGCATCTGCTGTTCGTACTCAAATTATAGCGCTCGGTGTGTCCGATCGCAAATCCGATCGTATACAATTTTTCATCAGTTCGTATTTAAAATGATTAATTTTTGTGCGCGTTTGCTCGAGGCGTAGCGACAGTTTTGTCGGTAAATGGCAGAAAACTGCGGTTCTTTTCGATTGGCACGCGAAATGCAGATCTGTGCGTGACTTCGCGAGATGCAAAGGTGTGCCTGATGAAAAATACCGAAGACCTCGAACTGGTCGCAACGACCAAGCGTTATGGGGAAACGGTTGCCGTCAACGCGATCAGTCATCGGTTCAAGGCCGCAACATACTCCTGCCTCCTGGGTCCGTCCGGATGTGGCAAGTCCTCCACCTTGCGGATGATAGCAGGTCATGAGCATGTCAGCAGCGGCGACATTCTGCTGGGCTCCACCAATATTACCGATCTTCAGCCTGCCAAACGCGGTACGGCGATGATGTTCCAGAACTATGCGCTGTTTCCTCATCTGAGCGTTGTCGACAACGTTGCCTTTTCGCTCAAGATGCGCGGCGTCGACAAGGCGACGCGCCGGGCGCAGGCGCACGAGCGTCTCGAGCTTGTCGACATGGCAGCTTACGCCGACCGGTTGCCGTCGCAGCTTTCTGGCGGTCAGCAGCAGCGTGTTGCCCTTGCGCGCGCGCTCATCACGGAGCCATCGGTTCTATTGCTTGATGAGCCTCTGTCGGCTCTTGATCCGTTTCTTCGTATCCGCATGCGGCTGGAGCTCAAGCGGCTTCAAAGGGAACTCGGAATTTCCTTCATACATGTGACCCACTCGCAGGACGAAGCGCTGGCACTGGCCGATGAGATTATCGTCATGAATGACGGCGTGATCGAGCAGGCGGGCGCCCCCCGTGATGTCTTCAACACGCCGGTCACGGAGTTCGTTGCCCGGTTTATCGGCGGACACAACGTTCTTCATGTCGACGGGGCGCCGGTCGCCGTCAGGGCCGATCGTTTGCACGTCGCAAAGACCGCCGGCGAGGGCTCGGGCGTCGAAGCCAGCGTAAGAGACGTCGAATACCAGGGGGCCTCGGTCAACCTGGCTCTCGCGGTCAACGGTTTTGGTGACCTGACCGCGGCCCTCCCAGACCAGACTTTCTTCAATGATCCGATCGAAATTGGCGCGACCGTCTTCCTGTCCTGGAAGCCTGAGGATGCGCATTACCTGGCGGCTTAGAACGCCGCCGAAAAGCCCGGAGTGAAGGGCCAAGACCTCCAAGGGGAAGAGGAGTAGAGCAATGAGCAGCAAAGTAGACAGGAAAGGCGTCAGCCGCCGAAGCATTCTCAAGGGCGGTGCAGCTGCCGCGGGTGCCGCGCTCGGTTCAGGAGCCGTCACCGGTTTTCCGACAATCTGGGCTCAGAACATCAAGGATGTGACGCTCCGCCAGTTCGGTACTGGCGTGTCAAACCTGAATGAAGTTGCCGCCAAGGTGAAGGAAGATCTCGGTTTCACGCTTGAGATGACCGCACTGGACAGCGACAGCGTGACCCAGAGAGCGGCGACCCAGCCGAAATCCTTTGACATTGCGGACATCGAATACTGGATCTGCAAGAAGGTCTGGGGCGCCGGCAATCTGCAGCCGATGGAAACGTCCAAGATCAAGAATTACGACAAGATCGTGGGTATCTTCAAAAGCGGCAAACTGACGCCTGAATCCACGATCGCGCAAGGCACTGCGCCGCACACCGTCGGTTTCGTCGACGGCCCTGACGGCAAGACCTTCATGCCGGAAGAAACGGGCTGGATGACCCTGATCCCGACAATCTACAATGCCGACACGCTCGGTATCCGGCCCGACCTGATTGGCCGCCCGATCGAAAGCTGGACTGAATTGCTGAATCCGGAATTCAAGGGCAAGGCCTCCATTCTGGATATTTCCTCCATTGGCATCATGGATGCGGCAATGGTGTGTGAAGCCATGGGTGAAATCAACTACGGCGACAAGGGCAACATGACCAAGGAAGAGATCGACCAGACCATGGCGATCTTCACCGAGGCCAAAAAGAACGGACAGTTCCGCGCCTTCTGGAAATCCTTCGACGAGAGCGTCAACCTGATGGCGTCGGGCGAAGTTGTTATTCAGTCCATGTGGTCGCCGGCCATCACGGCGGTCCGTTCCAAGGGTATCCCTTGCGTCTATCAGCCACTGAAAGAAGGCTACCGCTCCTGGGGCGGCGGCATCGGCCTGTCCAAGAACCTGTCCGGCCTCGAGCTGGATGCGGCTTATGAATACATCAACTGGTATCTCGACGGCTGGGTCGGCGGCTTCCTGATGCGCCAGGGCTATTACTCCGCGGTTCCGGAAACGTCGAAGAACTATATGTCCGAAAACGAGTGGGGCTTCTGGTTCGAAGGCAAACCGGCAACGGAAGACATCGTCAATCCGTACGGTGATGTCATGGAAAAAGCCGGTTCCGTACGCGATGGTGGTGCGTTCCTGGAGCGCATGGGTGCCGTTGCCTGCTGGAACGCAGTCATGGACGAAAACCAGTACATGGTGCGCAAGTGGAACGAGTTCATCGCAGCATGATGAATTCACGAGCAGCTTCCTGCCCGGCGGATGGCCGGGCAGGGGGCGATCAGAAATCCTCTTCAAGTTCTGCAAGACCACGACGCCTGGACCCGTCCAGGCTGGCGGAGCGTGTCAGTTGGCTGCTGGCAACGCCGCTGGTCTGCATCCTCGGTTTCTTTTTGCTGTTGCCGATCGCGATCATCGTTGTTGTCAGTTTCTGGAACTACAACGAGTGGTCCTTCTTTCCGGATTTCATATTCGACAATTACATTTATCATCTGACCTCACCGGTGACCCTGGCGACCTATCTGAAGACGCTCAAGTTCATGGCCCTGACCTGGGTCTTCTGCGCCGCGATCGGATTCACTATTGCCTATTTTCTTGCGTTTCACGTTCAAACCCTGCCGATGCAGGTCGCACTCTTTCTGCTGTGCACGATCCCGTTCTGGACATCCAACATCATCCGCATGATTTCGTGGATACCGTTCCTCGGACGAAACGGAATTGCCAACTCGACGCTGATACAGCTAGGCGTGATCGACGCGCCACTTGAATGGCTTCTTTACTCGGACTTCGCGGTCGTGCTTGCGTTTGTCCACCTTTATGCGCTGTTCATGGTTGTTCCGATTTTCAACACCATGATGCGCATCGACAAATCGCTGATTGAAGCTGCACGCGATGCCGGGGCCAGCGGTGTTCAGATCCTTTTCAATGTCATCCTGCCGCTGTCCAAGCCGGGCATCATGATCGGGTCGATCTTCGTTGTAACGCTTGTGATGGGTGACTTCATCACGGTCCGGCACATGTCCGGTGGCCAGAGCGCCTCCGTCGGGCGGATCATCTCAAACGAAATATCCCTGCTGCAGTACCCGGCAGCTGCGGCATCCTCCGTGGTGCTTCTGTGCACGGTTCTCCTGATGATCGGCATCATGATGCGTTTCGTCGACATCAGAAAGGAGCTTTGATCATGGAACCAAGAAGCCGCTCCTTCTACGCTCTTGCCGCTTTCTTTGTGCTGTTCCTGCTGTTTCTCTACGGACCCGTCGTCACGATCGGGATACTCTCGTTCCAGGGTCCGCAAGGGGGGCTGACCTTCCCGATGAATGGTGTTTCCGTCCACTGGTTCTACGATCTGTTCGAAGAACAGGCTGTCGGCGATATCTGGGGCTCGTTTCGAAGGTCGCTTCTTCTGGGCCTGATGGTGATGAGCGTAACGGTGGTGGTGTCGGTCATGGGCGGGCTTGCCTTCCGGAACCGGTTTCGCGGCTCGAGCCTGCTGTTCTACGTGATCGTCGCCAGTCTGATCATTCCGTCCATTCTCGTGTCGCTCGGCGTTGGGCTGATCTTCAACATTCTCGACTGGGAAGTGCACTGGTCGACCTCGGGATTTGGCGCGCAGCTCACCTGGACGCTTCCGTTCGGTCTTCTGATCATGTTTGCCGTGTTCAACCGGTTCGACAAGTCCTATGAGGAAGCAGCGCGGGATCTGGGTGCCACGTCGTGGCAAACGATCCGGTTCGTGGTTCTTCCGATCATTGCGCCCATGCTGATCGGTGTCGCGCTGTTCGGCTTCACGCTGTCCTACGATGAGTTTGCACGAACGCTTCTGACCAGCGGTTCCTACAACACGCTGCCGTTGGAGATTTTCGGCATGACCACCAATGTCACGTCGCCCGTTCTTTATGCCTTGGGGACCCTGACAACCGTGTTTTCGCTGATCATCATCGGATCCTTCCTGGGAGGATTCGCCCTGTTGCGCCGCAGGCAGGCACGTCACGGGTCAGATGCCGGACGTGGTCTGGTATGAGGTCCGCATGACATCGGCCCCAAAGCACATTCTGGTCATCAATCCCAACACGACGGTTTCGATGACAGAGAAAATCGGCACTTGCGCCCGGTCCGCGTCGGCAGCGGAGACCCGAATAACGGCCATCAACCCCGTGTCCGGGCCTGCTGCCATCCAAGGCCCAATTGATGGAGAGGCGGCGCTGCCGGGGCTTTATGCGCTCGTCGATGAGGCTATGGCATCCGGCGTCGGATATGATGCCCTCATCATTGCCTGCTTTGACGACACCGGATTGTGGCCCCTCAAGAGGCGATTGAAAATTCCCGTGCTTGGTATCGGCGAAGCCGCCTATTATCTGGCAGCTCTGAGAGCCGAGATGTTTTCCGTCGTCACCACATTGCCTGTTTCAGTTCCGGTTCTGGAAGAAAACCTGAAGCGGCAGGGCCTTGCGCATCGGTGCGGCAGGGTTCGCGCCTCGAGCGTGCCCGTACTGGAGCTTGAAGAGGCGGGCTTGGAGGCGAAACGCAAAATCCGCAGCGAGATCGCCAAGGCGCTTGCCGAGGACGAAGCCGGCGCCATTGCGCTCGGGTGCGCAGGAATGGCGGATCTTGCACGCGAATTGGCCGATGAGTTCAAAGTGCCGGTTATCGATGGTGTCGCGGCTGCGACCCGGCTGGCAGAGGCCGCTATCGATCTCAGCCGTATGGAGACGGTGTCCGGCCTCGAAACCTCGCTTGAATTCGGACCGTGAATGGCAGTGGCGCATGCGCCAGCGAGCTCTCCGCGGAGATCAAATGCTCTCGTGCTCCTCACAATAGTGTGAAGCTGCGTGTCTAGGTTTCGTTAACCCGCTTCGGTAAATTGTTGTTCATGTTTCGGATTTTACTCATTGTCGGCCTTTTGATAGCCGGCGTGCAACAGGGTTTTGCACGCGGTGCCGTCGATGTGTCTGAAACTGAAGCACAGGTGATCATGTCGATGGACCAGGCGGATTCGCAATTGTCGGAAGACGAGTGTTGCGATGAACAGCCGGTCGCCGAAACCAAGCCCTCTTTCTGCAAGAATTCCGAATGCAAGGCGGTGATGGCATCGGTCATGTCTGTCTCTCTCAAGGGACAGGATCATCCCGACTGGGCATTACACCGTCAACAGGCCTCCGCGCAGAAACGGCTGGAACCCAAGCCACCCAATTCCTGACATTCCGAATGAAGCGGCGGACCTGAGCGTCCGCCCATAAAGCATTGGAATTTCAGGAGATATTATCGTGTTAAATAAACGGGATTTGCTGCTCGGTGGAGCCGCAGCGCTTTTGGTGGCGCAGCCAGGCCTTGCGCGGGCGCACCACACCAAGAAATACAAGAACTTCAAACTCGCTCCGCAATATGTGCCGCAGCGCGTGTTCTTTTCGATGAATTACGCGCCTGGAACAATCGTGGTCGATCCTCGGAATCATTATCTGTACCTGATGGAACGCTGGGGACGTGCGCGCCGCTACGGCGTCGGTGTCGGCAAAGCAGGTCTGGCATTCCGGGGGCAGGCGACCGTCGAACGCAAGGCAGAATGGCCGCGCTGGACGCCGACTAAAAACATGATCCGCCGCGAGCCGCAAAAATATGCGCGCTATGCCGGTGGTGTTCCAGGTGGGATCAACAATCCGCTGGGTGCGCGCGCGCTCTATCTCTATAAGAACGGGCGCGATACCTATTACCGCATTCACGGCACCACTCAGCCCTGGTCGATCGGACGTTCGGTTTCGAACGGATGTATCCGCATGATCAATGACCATGTCATCGATCTGTACACGCGCGTTCCCCTTGGAACGCAGGTTGTGGTTCTTTAGCGCGATCCGGATACATCATCGATGAGTAACTTCGTGACACGGCGTCGCGTGCTTCGTGGCGGGTTTGCATTGGCCGGCCTGACACTTGCGGGCTGTTCAACAACGACAACCAGTCGTGCTCCGGTTGGAGCACCTGAGCAGCCGCGTGTGGATGCCAGTTTCCTGCAGAACTACGGTCCCAGATCGCAGGAGCAGTTTCCGCTTCCGGCAATCGATCCGAGGGTGCTTGCGCCTAAATTCAGGCGTCAGCGCATTTCTTATCGCAGCAGCGAGGCCCCCGGGACGGTCATCGTCGATACCAGGGATTTCTATCTCTATCTTGTCGAGCCAAGTGGAACAGCGATGCGATACGGCGTCGGTCTTGGCCGTCAGGGGTTTGAGTGGTCCGGACGGGCGCGAATTGCCTGGAAACGGCCCTGGCCCACCTGGACACCGCCGGATGAAATGATCGCGCGTGAGCCTGAACTGGAAAAGTACAGTGCTCGCAATGGCGGCATGCAGCCGGGGCTCGGGAACCCGCTCGGCGCACGTGCCCTTTACATATTTCAGGGCAATGTCGACACGCTCTACCGGCTTCATGGCACCAACGAACCTGCCTCCATCGGCAAGGCGGTGTCCTCGGGCTGCGTTCGCCTGATCAATCAGGATGTCATCGATCTATTCGACCGGGTCCGGCCAGGTGCCGCAATCGTCGTGACGTGATTATTGCGCGCGAGGGCCAGCAACCTGCACCCTGCGCCAGCCTTTCAAAAGGTGAATTATGAAAAAGCAACGCAAGTCTCCAAAAGCCCGGGACAAAAAGTCCCGGCAGACCGCCGGTACGACTTCAAAAGCGGAAACCGATCAGGGGCGGCGGAATTTTCTGCGCCTCGGCCGGAATATCGGCATAGGTGCCATCCTCGTGGGTGGCACGGGGTATGTTTTTGCAAGTAACCACGCGAACATGCGCCATGAGCACGATCTCACGCGCGTCGGTAACGGCCGCCCGACGATTGTGCAGATCCATGATCCGCAGTGTTCGCTCTGCAGATCGCTGCAGGTCGACACCCGCAAGGCGCTCGATATGTTCGAGGAAGAGAAGCTCGACTACGTCGTTGCCAATATCCGGACGGCCAAGGGCAAGACCTTCGCCAACCGGTACGGCGTCCCGCATGTCACTTTGCTCCTGTTCGACGGGAAGGGCGAATTGCAGGAAGTGCTGCAGGGACAGCGAGGTGCATACGAGCTGAGGAACCATTTCCAGAACCTTCTGGACAGCTAGCCTGCTGCGACAGTTATCGCGGCAAATGCAGCTCAATAGAGCGGTTCAAGCTTAGCTGGGACCGCTCTAGGCCTTTAGCAATCAGGTCTCAGGCATGTCGAGGGTCGTTACCAGGGAGGCGATCTTGCCGTTTGCGATGGTGAAGACGTTGGTGCCGCTGCCGCTGCCGCCCGGTATGGCCTTGGAGTAACAAGTCCATTTGACCGTGATGGTCTCGGCCTCGACTTCAACCGCGCCGAGATTGATGACGGCGTCACTGAAATCTTCGCTCCGGCTTGCCGCAAAAGCGGCCAGAATGGCGTCGCGTCCGCGATGAGGCTCTGTCAGACCGGAAAAAGGTTCGGAATAGACAGCGTCATCGGCAAAAAACGAGCCGAGCATTTCAGCGCCGGAAGGACCGGCTTGCATTGCCAGAAAGAAGTTTGCAATGTCCAGGGGCAGTTTGCTCATGAAGGAGACCTTTCGCGGATGTCGGTGGATGCTGAGGTGGTTGACGCGTTGAAAAACGCATTGGACGACCTGCGGGAAACGCCGCAAGCGCCTATTCCCGTCTCGGTCATTGAAGCACTGGCGCCGCTTGCGGCACGCGGCGCAAAACTGAAGATTGATCTTGAAGCCAGCCGGACAATCGGAGCACCGCTGATCACGATTGTCGGCCAAGGCGAGGATCCCGGCTTTCTGGCACCGCTCACGCCGCGCCAGAAGGACGTCGCCCGCTTGATCATCGCGGGCAAGTCGAACAGGGAAATTGCGAAGGAATTCGGCATTAGCATCGCCACCGTAAAAGATCACGTACATGCGGTTCTGCAACGGCTGAACCTCCGGTCGCGACGTGCGGTCATGGCGGCTGCGCGCGCAACGCAGTGACACTACCGATAGGACTTTTGGCGCACAATCCATCCGAGGATGGATAAAGGATCGGGTCTACTCGGCCGCTTTGACCCTGTAAGGAACGATGCCGCGTTGTCCGGGATCGATGAACGGCTCCTTGCCGATGGCCGGAAAGGCGCGCTGATCGCAATCGTCTCGCGGGCAGATGCGGCAGTTCACTCCGATCGGCTCAGGATCGGAAACTTCATTCACTGCCAAGCCATCGGCGTAAACAATGGCATCGGCGTAATTGACTTCACAGCCAATACCGAGCGCATACCGGCGTTCGCCAGTCTGATAGTCCGGCTGATGTTTGGTAACACTGGTCGCGATGCACAGATACTCCACACCGTCGGGCATCTGCGCGATCTGAGCGGTGAACTTGTTCGAATTCTGCTCAAAGGCCTGGTGAACGTTCCAGCGCGGACACGATCCGCCGAAGCGTGCAAACTGAAAGCGTGTTGCGCTGTGCCGCTTGACGACGTTCCCGGCGCGGTCAATTTTGACGAAATAAAACGGGAGACCGTTTGCACCGGGACGCTGAAGGGTCGACAGCCGGTGGCACACGGTTTCGATACTGGCATCCATCGTGTTCGACAGAAGCTGAATGTCATGCCGGCATTTCGTTGCCGTTCTCAGAAAATCATCGTAGGGCAATATAAGCGCGCCGGAAAAATAGTTGCGCAGCGCGAGCGTCGCAATGCTCTCAGCCGAACCGGTTCGGAAGCTCGCGCGCCTTACCTCCCCGGCAATCAGATCCTTCACGCATAGTTCCGCGATCACCGATCCCAGCAGAAAGTTTTTGGTCGACTGAGGGACTGCACGATAAATCGAGATCGTGCGCGTATATTCCTGATGGCGTATCAGCGTGCCTCCGTAGTCCTGCCGCTGGTCCACCGAAATGTCGAAACGCTGTCTAAGCCAGCCGGTCAACCGGTCGAACTTGTCCTCGCATGCGTTAAGCCCGATTTCGTGCGCGAGTTTTTCGGCGGCCCGGTCGAGACTGTCGACATAATTGTCTGTGTAATGGAAGAAGTCTCTCACCTCGTCATAGGCTGACTTGCGAATGCCGTCGGCGGCCGTTTCTTCGCCGCTCATCTGGACAAGGTCGTCTTCCAGCACATCCCTGTCATGGTAACTGCGCAAAGCGCCGTAGAGGTCCATGATCGCTTGTGTTACGGCGGGGGCGCGGGTGACAAGTTCCTGAATTTCCTGCCGGTTCACGGAAGACGTATGAAACTGCGTATCGGCGAAGACTTCCTGCAGATCCTGAACAACCCGATCGAGATCGTTCTTTTCGAATGCGGCCAGATCAACACCAAAAATGCGATTGATGGTCAGCAATACGGATGCGGTGACTGGCCGGTTGTTGTTTTCGATCTGGTTCACGTAAGCGGTTGAAAGACCGACTTTTTTGGCAAACTCGGTCTGGGAAAGTCCAAATTCCGACCTGATCTGCCGAAGCGTGTGACCTGAGTAAAGCTTCCTGTTCATCGAGGCGTCCAGTCAGTAAATTGCAAATTTTTAGCTATTTTCTATAAACACTTTAACATTTTACAATATAAGCTCTTTGGATGAAAGTGAGCTCATCAAAAAATTGGAAACGCTCTAGGTTGGAACATAGTGATGAACGCTCATTTTGCTCTCGACACACATACTGCCCGGACAGGACATGATGAGGCCTTTTCGGGTGCCACACGCGCAATGCAGTCCCTGAGCGACAAATTGACAAGCCGTCAGCTCGAAATTCTGCTGCTTTTGTGCGAAGGCAAAGTCAACAAGCAGATCGCTTACGAACTGGGTGTCTCTACTGCGACCGTGAAAGTGCATATCCGGAATGCGATTACACGCCTTGGTGCCAAGAACCGCATGAACGCAGTTGCCATCGTCGCCGCAAACAGCGCTATCTTCAGAAACGCGCACATCTTCGCGGGCTGAAACGCAATCAGGTATGTGGTCGGCTTTGCCGGTAAAGACCGGAGAGCCGCCTACTTCACTCGTAAATCTGCTTGTGTTGGGCGCATTGAACGCCAATTTCCGATCTGCCGCGACGACGCTCAACTCTCATTGAGGGCAGACCGGGCAAGTCGTTTCACTGAACATGCGCTTGCGTCCGTCGCGGGCGTGAGTATATGCAACTGACATCATGAGTGTCAGTCTGATCGGCCTTTTCAGCATATCCTTTCTCGCCGCAACCTTGCTGCCTGCACAATCGGAGCTCGGACTCTCTAGTCTGATATATCTGGAAAGTGCACCGGTTCTTGTCCTGGTGCTTGTCGCGAGCCTGGGGAATACACTGGGATCCGTCGTGAATTGGGCGATCGGGCGCGGTGCTGCCGCCTATTCGCACGCCAGATGGTTCCCCGTGAGTGTGGAGAAACTGGAAAAGGCGACGCGTTGGTATCATCGCTATGGGCGCTGGAGCCTGCTGTTGAGTTGGGTGCCAATCATCGGAGATCCGTTGACGTTGGCCGCCGGTTTGCTCAAGGAGCGCTTTTGGCCATTCCTGATCCTGGTGGCCCTTGCCAAAACGGGAAGATACGCCGTTATAGCGGTCATCACGACACGTGCGATTTGAGGCTGCCGCGTTTTAGACGCCGCGGCCGGAGTTCTGCCCCCGCCCGTCACCGGTAACCTGCCGATCAATCGCCGGGCCTTGCGCACCCGGGTTGTCTTCCGCATCCGAACTGGCCATCGCAGCAGCAGCGACCAATGCAATGGCAAGTGCCATTCCCAGAAAGATTGCCTGAAGTAGCGGCTTTGCATCGCGCAGGTCGTTACGTCCGGAAACGGATTTCCGGAGGGGGAGGTCTTCACTCTTCGCCATTGTCAGTCTTATCGGTTTCTTTTTGTTCGTGTTTCTAACCGTCTTGATCGATCGCCCCGGTGAGGTCGTTGTAAAGCCTCAGACCCAACTGGCGGGTTACGGCGACCATAGCAACGAAAGCAATCAGCGGAAGGGCCAGGAGCGGCGCGACAGCCAACGACATCAACATCAAAAACGCGATAGCGAACAGGAACAGCAATTCTGGTTGAGCCGCAGACCTTGTCTCCTGCTGAGGTGTTTCCGATGATGTCAAAAACCGCATAGGAACCTCCATCGTCTTCCTGCTGGCACTTTCGACAACAATTGGGTCTTCAGACCGACTGCAATCAGGCATTCGCTGAGAGTTTTCGTGACGATAATGCGGCGCAAACGGGGATCAGAGCGTGTTGCCAGTTGAGGCGCTAAACCCTTAATTGAGTCCCGGGCAAGATCGCCTTCATTCTGTCGTCTGCTTCAGTCTTTGTTTGCATTTTTGCGCAATAGTCATTTTCCCGGAGAACGTGCTAAACACAGGTCAGGCGTGGAATGACACTCAACGCAGCGCAGAACGCATTGCCTAAGACGTCCGAAGATTCCGCGGCATCCGCAGAGGATCAGCAGACACGTGTGCAGTCTCAGTCAAATGAAGGAGAAGCGCCCGCGCTGTCTCTCTCAGGACTGCAGTTTTTCATAGCCGACATCAACAAAAAAACCTTGCTCTGGCACGAGGTGGGGTCCCAGAACTTCAACAGCGAAGTCAAGGAACTGCAGGAAGCACCATCAAATGAGGCGCTGCGGCATCTTTCGACGGAGGACCGCAAGACGATCTTGCGGCTGGTTCAAGGAGCCATTCGCGACGGGCAGGCTGGTCCGTTTGATGTTGGTGGTGGCCCCGATCACCGTATTCCGGGAATACCAATCGTAGCGCACCGCTATGAATTGTCCGAAGGCAGAATAATCGCGATCTGCTTCCCGTCCATTGGCGAGTCGGATGACCATCCGGGCAAGATTGCACTTGGTTTGGCGCCGATCCTGCAGCATTTCGTTGCCTCGTCCTCCCGGATCGTACTGCTGGTCGATAATTTCGGTTATGTGCGCTTTGTCAGTGACGGCTTCCTGAAGAGCTTCCAGATCGAAGATAGGCGTCTGATCCTCGGCCGGAACATTGCTCATATCCAGAACCGGGTTGGACGAACCATCGTTTCGCTGTCGCTGGCGGCACTGACGCGCCGGGCAAGTGCAACAGGCCGCGGCAAGTTCCTCATAGCTCCGGGCGACAGTATCGACCTTAAGTACGAGGCCATGTATTTCCGTCTTGGTGGTACGGTCGGTGGCGTTCTGTTTTCAGCCGGCCATGTCGGTGGAGATGTCGACTTCGCCCAGGTCTTCGAAATGTGCAGCGCTCCTATTCTTGTGGTCAATACAAAGACGCGCATGATGATCGCGGCCAATCAGGCAGCCATGAAAACCTACAGTTTGACACCGGAAAGCCTGGACGAGCGACAGATTACCGATTCACTGCTGGACGCTGAGAGTTTCCAGTCGCTGCTCAATGCCGCGAAACAGGAATCGGATGTCCCGGCATCGGTATCGGTGACGACGCTGAGCGGTCAGACAAAGAAGAAGCGGTTCAAGTGCTCTCTCATTGATGAGGAGAAGGACGAGCCCAAGCTTATTCTTGAGACTCGAAGCTGATCCGGCGCAGCTCTTTCCCGTCCAAAAAAGTTGCTTAGCCAGCTTGGCCGAAGTTGATTGGGTCTTGTCTTCTGGCACACACGGTTCTACGGTCCGCGCGCTGTTGTTTCCGTTTCCCCCTGGAGGACATTATGGGCTTTCTTGCTGACGCATTGGCGCGTGTACAACCATCTGCGACCATCGCTGTCACCAACAAGGCGCGCGAGCTGAAAGCCGCAGGCCGCGACGTGATCGGTCTGGGTGCTGGCGAGCCGGATTTCGATACCCCGGAAAACATCAAGGCGGCGGCCGTGAAGGCCATCAACGATGGCAAAACGAAGTACACCGCTGTTGACGGGATTCCCGAACTCAAGGCGGCGATTGCCGAGAAATTCCAGCGGGAAAACGGACTGACCTATACCACGAACCAGATCACGGTCGGCACCGGTGGCAAGCAGGTGCTCTACAATGCGCTGATCGCTACTCTTAACCCGGGCGACGAAGTCATCATCCCGACACCCTATTGGGTGAGCTATCCGGATATGGTTCTGCTCGCGGGCGGTGAGCCGGTTATTGTGGAAGCCGACAAGACCACCTTCAAGATCACGCCCGAAGCTCTGGATGCGGCGATTACATCGCGCACAAAGTGGCTGATCTTCAACTCGCCGTCCAACCCGTCCGGGGCCGCCTACACCGAGGCGGAACTGAAGGCGTTGACCGACGTCCTGGTCAAGCATCCGCAAGTCTGGATCATGACCGACGACATGTACGAACACCTGGTCTATGACGACTTCAAGTTTACAACGCCGGCGCAGGTTGAACCTGCCCTTTATGAACGTACGCTGACGGTCAACGGTGTCTCAAAAGCCTACGCCATGACCGGCTGGAGGATCGGATATGCCGGCGGACCGGCGGACCTCATCAAGGCCATGGCCAAGGTTCAGTCCCAATCGACGTCAAACCCCTGTTCCATCGCGCAGTGGGCAGCCGTTGAAGCCCTGTCAGGAACTCAGGATTTCATTCCGGAGAACAACGAAGTGTTCAAGGGGCGCAGGGATCTTGTCGTCTCCATGCTGAACCAGGCGAACGGCATATCCTGCCCGGTTCCGGAGGGTGCGTTCTACGTGTTCCCGTCTTGCGCCGGCACGATCGGCAAAACAGCGCCGTCAGGCAAAGTCCTTGAAAATGATGCTGATTTCGTGACTGAACTTCTGGAGACGGAAGGGGTTGCCGTTGTGCATGGATCCGCTTTCGGGCTTGGACCGAACTTCCGCATATCCTATGCGACTTCAACGGAAGCACTGGAAGAAGCTTGCCAGCGCATCCAGCGGTTCTGCGGTAATCTGAAATAGGATTTCACACGCTGAATTTCGTGAATTGAAGGGCGGCGATTGCCGCCCTTTTTAGTGGCTGCTTGATGCCTCGTCCCGGGTGGCGCCGCCTGAGAATACCACCCAGCCCCCCAAAAACAGGAGCACGTCACCCAGCGTGGTCACGATGCGGAACAGGCCGGCTGCGATCAGGACGGCGTCCTCCTGGTTCAGGGACCACAAAAGAGCGACTAATGCCGCTTCGCGTGTGCCCAGTCCACCAGGTGCTCCAGGTGTGAGATAGCCGACGAGCCAGGCGATGACGGCAGCCCCGGCGAGCGGTGCAATAGAAGCGTTCGCAAGAAGGCCGAAAACGGCGGCAAAAGTCAGGCCGAGGAGGGCCATGAAAACCGTTGAAAGCGTGCCGATCACAAGCAAACCGGATGTAGACGATTGCGGGACCAGTCCTAATCTGGGAGCAAGCACGAGGGCGGCAAGAACACCGAGGGCCAGTCCTGGTGCCAGAAGCACCCATAGCCACGACGGTAACCAGGGCAGGAGAGGGGACAGCAGTCCAATGCTTCCCAGCAAGGCGATCACCGTGACAGCGCCCGCCGGGATCGCGCCAAGTTCCACAAGTGTTGCTTTCACGATCTGACCATCGCTCAAGGAACTGCTGCGCAGATAAAGGCCGCGGCCCACCAGATGCGCCACGTTTCCGGGTATGTACTTGGCGATCTGCGTCATTGAAAAGGACGGATAAGTCCGGCTTCTCGGCTCGGACGAATAAAGTGCCACGATGCGGTGCCACCCTTCGACCACGAACACCAGTGACACACCGTATGCAATCGACAAGCCGCCCAGAAGCGCGATATCGGTGCCGTCCGGGCGCCAGCTGGAAATGCTGGCCCAGTGAGATCTGACCTGAACCGCGACGAATCCCAATGCAATGAGCAGCACGACCCGGCCGCCCCAAATTGCTAGAGTTTTCAAACGCGCATTCAAGCTACAGTGTTCCCTTTGCAGGTTTCGCTATGTGCCTGGGATCTGAGATCTCAGTCTTCCCTCAGAGCCACTGGGCTGTCTATCTGGCGATCCTTGGTGGCTGGCATATCGTGTCGGTCTGTTCGGTTGAAAAGTCCCGCAGCGATGCCAGTTGGCGGCATTCCTCAAGGCTCCACACGGATGTGGCTTCGGGTGAGACGCGGAACTGGCGCAGTTGACCCGTCACGTTGGCAGACATGGCAAGACCGGCCAGAAAACAGATCCCCAGTCCCCACTTCCAGGCCGCCTTGTTGCGGGTGACGGCGATCCTTGGCATCGCGGCAGACAGTCCGGCGAGAACGAAGAGGCTGAGCGCCGGCCAAAGATCGATCCGATAGCGAAGCGTGATTGTGCCGTACGAAAGCGTCAAAAAGGCCAGAACGAGCCCGCCGGTCAGGGGAATGGCGAGTTTCGTCCAGACAGATCGTTGCGCCTTGAAGGACCAAAGCGCAAACACGAGCCAGAGTGGCCACAAAAACAGGATGCCGGCGAAAGGTTTTTCTATTCGGATGAATCCAAGGTCTCCGGCGAGCGTGTTTCTGGCGAATGTGTGGACCTGTTCGGAAAGCGGATCGACATACTCCTGGATGGTCGGCAGATCCAGTGTATAGATCGCGACATTGTGCGGGATCCGCTTCACGTTGAACTTGCCGTGTTCCTTGAAAGCTTCCGCGCGTGCGCTGTCGCGATCCTCATAGCCCCAGAAGACAAACCCGTATTGAATGCTGTCCTTGGTGTACCTGCCGTGTGTTTCCGTTGCATCGCCGAAGCGGGCAACATTCAGACCGAGAAATCCGACGCCGCTTGCGCCAAGGATCGCCAGGGCCAGCCCGGCCCGGAGCCAGCTTTGCCTGAGTGAGGTCGCTGCCAGAAACACCAGGCACAGCGTACAGGCCACATAAAGGCCGATGGCGACATTCGGACGTGCGTGAAGGGTGACCGCTGCCAGCGCAGCACAGGGGATTGCGGTTCGCCACAAAGGCCAATCGTCGAAAGCGACATTGGCCCAAATGAGAACAAACGCTCCTGTTGCCGCATAAGCCAGGGCGATAGGCTCGTGATAGAAGGATGTGTTGGCTGCCAGAAGAAGGCCGGGACTGCTGAACCAGACGGCCAGCGAAAGCAACCTGCTGAGCGCCAGTCCTTTGTCGCCAAGCTGCTCCATTTCCCGTGCAGTCGCCTTCAGGAAAGCTGCGTGATAGCAGAGCGTTCCAAGACAGGCCCAGGCCCAGATTGAAAACTGGGCCATCCCGACGCTTTCAAACGGCCAGAACCACCCGAGCGCAAACCGCGTCAGAAGGGGGCCGACACCATGATAGAGATAGGTAGTGCCGTCCGGCGCATAGTGCCCTTCCAACTGAACGACGCGTGCCGGGATATCCAGGTGGCCATCGAGAAGCGCGAGATAGTATTCGTCGTAGATGCTTTGCCCGAAGGGAACGATGCCGGGGATCTGCAGGATCCCGCTTGCAAGAACGGCATAGAACACCATCCCGATCAGGATCAGGTCGATGGCCCGCCAGATGGTCAGCGCATCATTTGGAGCTGCGAGCGCGGTAGGCTTTGTCATCTGAGCGTCTCATGATCTGCAAGGTTTCCCGCAACTCAGTCGTGTCCACCTGCGGCGGCTGCTGTTCAAGGCGACGCACCCGTTCCAGTACGGCTTCTGTCAAGCGGCGATTGGTGGCAAGAGCATCGCTCAAGAACGCGATCACGACCGTGATGTAGCCGGCAAGCAGAAACATGCTGCCCAGAACCAATGACTGGACCCTGCCGTCGCCGTCGCCGATGGCGTAGAAGAAAAGGAACCTCAGTACCGGCACCAGCCCAACGCCGATCATCAGTACGCCAGCCCACAGAAAAGCATTCAATGAGCGATACATGAAATAGCTTCTGAGGATCGTCACCATCTGTTTCTTGAGAAAACGGAAAGTGGATCCGGCAAGCCGGGACGGCCGTGTCGTCGGATTGGTTTTTACGGGGACCGAGACGACGCTTAACCCATGCTGACCCGCGTGAATGAGCGTTTCCGTCGTGTAACTGAAGCGGGTCATGACGTTAATTGTATACGCCGCTTCACGCGAATAGGCCCGAAAGCCCGATACCGCGTCTTCCACGTCCACCTGGGAAAGATTGCGTACCACGCGCGTGCCCAGTTTCTGCAGCTGCCTTTTCAGCCAGGAAAACTCCGGATTGTCGCCCGGTTTCCTGTCTCCGACCACGATATCGGCCTGTCTCTGGATAATCGGTGCAACCAAATCCGGGATACTGGACCCTGAATACTGGTTGTCGCCGTCGGTGTTCACGATGATGTCCGCACCCAGGCTTAGCGCAGACTCAATGCCGCTTTGAAAGCTCCGGGCAAGCCCCTTGTTTCGCCCGTTCTCGACAATATGGTCCACGCCGCAGGCGCGTGCCATTTCCACCGTGCCGTCGGTGGAGCCGTCGTCAATGACCTGAATTTCAACTTTGCTGATACCGGGAATGGACCGCGGGATGTCTGAAACGACGTCCGGTAGCGTCTTTTCCTCGTTGTAGCAGGGAATTTGAACGATCAGTTTCATTTAAAGCGCACAACTTCAGACCGGTTTACGTTTGTTCCGCTCATGACCAGGTAGTGAGCTTGAGGGCTGGAAGCGTTTTCGCAGGCTCCCGTTTCCGCCAAATATGTCCTGACCTTACGTTTGATAGAGTTAGGTCTTACACTTTAAAAAATTGATAATCCTGAACTCTTCCGGCCTGTTATCCGGTGTTGCGGATGTTGTCGAAAGAGGAAGATTACGGGTTGGGCCGCTGACCGCACGGAGACATTCATCAATGCGATCTCAACAAAGACTGTTGCTTCAGGACCTTTTTGAGAGCCTGCCGTCTCTCGTATTCATTCTGATCTGGCGGCAAAGCGGTGATCTGGAAATTGCAGGGTGGTCCGGCGCTGTGATTGGGGGAACCGTGTTCTTGATCTTTGGCCTGTGCAAGTTCCGGATGAGCCCGATAATGCTGGGCGTGAATTGTCACATTTTGCTGGCGACACCATTGATTGTCGGGGTATTTCGACTTGGGTTTTTTGAGTTGGGGACAGTTCTTGCCGCCTACGCTCATAGCGGCGTCTTGCTGACGGTGTTGCTGAACGGCTTTCTGCTCTCTCTATTTTCGCGAGGTGGCTTCATCGGAGACACGCAGGTCTCACGTGCGTGTCGGAGGCGGTACTCCGGTATTTTGCTCTCGCTTTGTGCGGCAGGAGCGATCTGGGCACTGTTCACGCCGGAAAGCAGTCTCATTCCTGTCATCGTTACGCTCACAATCCTGATCGGAGTGCGCAGATTCCTTCTTGCCCGTCATGCAGACAGCAAAAACCTGCCTGCAATTGCTGGAATTGCCTCGCTGCCTGAGGGAGGCTCGAACGCCGCGCCGCTTTCGACCTGACATTTTTTTAATGTCCCGAAAGGCAGGGACCGCCCAGATTTTGACGTGAAGCGGACCCATATCTTCATCGCTCCCGGCGCCTGTGATCCGCGAACGGGACCATTCAAGATGGAGAATTTCAAGATGCGCTTTTTGAGCGCGGCACTCGCTGCTGCAACACTTTCGATGATCCTTCCTGCCCACGCATCGGAAAACAGTCCGAAAGTCGAGATCGGAACCCTGAATTGCCTAGTGGAAGGCGAGCACAGCTTCATTGTCGGGTCTACCGCCAAACTCGGCTGCAGTTTCAAACCGGCCGATGGCGGGGCAATCGAGTACTACAGTGGTGAAGTCCGTGACTACGGTCTAGATATCGGAAAAACCCAAGAGGCGACGCTTGTATGGGGCGTGCTGGCACCTTCTGCCAACCGCAAGCCTGGACTGCTCGCCGGAACTTATGGTGGTCTGACGGCCGGGGCCAGCCTGGGAGCAGGTATCAAGGCGAATGCGCTACTAGGTGGATTTGACCGTTCAATCGCACTCAACCCCTTCAGCCTGGAAAGCCAGACAGGAACCAACCTTACGCTTGGTGTCAGCAAACTGACACTCGAAGCGATCAACTAGGAACATCCCGCCCGCCCGATCTGTAACATGGAACGGGCGGGCTCTTGAGATCCGGTCTCAGTCGTCTATGCGGCAGGGCGATCCGGGACCCGCGCATGGGTTTGCCGTATTCCTGCGCTCTGCATTGAGACGGTTGATCTGGTCGACACGGTTCAGTCTGTTGGCACGGTCGATCTGTTGCTGCGTCGAAAATTCGTTTCGCTGCTGATTGAGATTTTGATTGAGCTGCTGTTCGGCAGACGGCAACAGCGACGTTCCCGGCTGCGGCAATCCACGAAGCTGTACGTTCTGCGCAGCAACCGGCGATGCCATTGCGAGCAAGAGCGTGACAGTCCAAAGGCACAATCGATACGTCATTCAGGTACACCCGTAGTGCTGTGTTTCCACTATGAATAGGTGGGTATGCGCCCGGTTTATACAAACCAGATTAGCG
This sequence comes from uncultured Roseibium sp., assembly GCF_947494555.1. GTDB lineage: Bacteria > Pseudomonadota > Alphaproteobacteria > Rhizobiales > Stappiaceae > Roseibium. The sequence continues at coordinate 620,071 of NZ_CANLVF010000001.1, forward strand.
CGAACCGTCTTGTGTCGACAAGATTGGCAAACGTCGCGTGGCGGACATCGCAAGAACCGAGACCTTTCGTGATTGCAGCCGAAACGGGCAAGGCCATGTAATTGCACCGTGTTTGCATTTCCAGGCCGTGAATTGCTGCGCTGCGACGTAAGATTCCCTTGCCTTCAGGGCCCCTTCGGCGCGACGATAATGGACCGCCCATGGTCGATGCGCCGTCTTACACAGGCGTCCAAGCGCACTGCAGCCGGATCAGGCATCGATCCCAACCGGGCGAGACGCGGCAGGCCCGCGTCCCTCGTCGGCCATGCCGCGTTGTTAAGGGGAGACCCTCAAACAAACGGGAGGCTCATTATGGCAAACTCGATAAACGGAAAAGGATCAGCTGCCGGTAGTTCGCCGCGCTGCATCGCCCTCGTCGGTCCGTTCGGAAGCGGAAAGACCAGTCTCTTGGAGGCGTTGCTTGCGCGAACGGACAAATTGGCGCGCCAGGGGACGGTGACGGACGGCAATACGGTGGGAGATGCATCGCCGGAAGCACGCGCACACGGGATGAGCGTAGAAATCAATATTGCCGAAACGGAATATCTCGGAGATCGGTTCGTTTTCGTCGACTGTCCCGGATCGGTGGAATTCCTGAGCGAAATGGACGGGGCGCTGAGTGGTATCGATCTGGCTGTTGTTGTTGCGGAAGACGATGAGCGCAAGGTCCCAGCCTTGCAGCTTATACTGAAAGCCCTTGAAGCCCGCGCCATCCCGCGGGTTTTGTTTTTGAACAAGATCGACAAGAGCAATCGACGCGTGCGCGACGTCTTGAGTGTTCTGCAGCCGGCCTCAGCCGTACCGCTTGTGTTGCGGCAAATTCCGATCTGGGAAGACGGCCAGGCGACCGGATTTATCGATCTCGCGCTGGAGCGGGCACACGTCTATCATGAGAAAGAAACGAGCACGCGTGTCGACATGTCCGATGAAGACCGGGCGCGCGAACTCGAAGCCCGGTTCACAATGCTTGAGCACCTTGCCGATCATGATGATGATCTGATGGAAGCCCTGCTTGAAGATATTGCGCCGGATCGTGATCTTGTGTTCTCAGACCTTGTGAAAGAAATGCGAGACGGACTGATATGTCCCGTATTCTTCGGGTCGGCCGATCACGGCAATGGTGTCAACCGTCTCTTAAAAGCACTTCGTCACGAAGCACCGGGCGTGGATGTCCTGAAATACCGGGCCCTGGACAATGGGCCACGGTCCGCGCTCCAGGTGGTCAAAACCCTGCATACCCAGCATGGCGGCAAACTTTCCGTCGCGCGGGTTCTCGAAGGCCAGATTTCCGACGGAGACAGCTTGTTCCGCAACGGACGGGAAGAAGTGAAGGTATCGGGCCTGTTCTCGATCTTTGGCCAACAGGCCAGCAAGATTGCGACCGCCGGAAAGGGCGATCTTGTCGCGCTCGGACGAATGGACGGTGTGGAAACCGGGGATCTGCTCAGCCATGACGAAGGCGACTTGAGCAGTGTCTTTAAAGTCGAACGGCGTAGCCCTGCGCTGGCCACGGCCGTAGCGGCCGCTCAAAGAAAAGACGAAGTCCGACTGTCGGCAGCACTTGCGAAACTTGCCGAGGAAGATCCCTCGCTATCCATAAGCCAGAACCAGACAACGGCGGAGACCCTGCTGGAAGGTCAGGGCGAGATGCATCTGCGCGTCGCACAGGAAAGGTTGTCGGGGAAATACGGACTGGAGGTGTCGATACATACCCCGCACGTGCCCTATGCGGAGACCATCCGTGGCAAGACCAAGGTCAGAGGACGCCATAAGAAACAGTCCGGAGGCCATGGTCAATTCGGTGACGTGGTGCTGGAAATCTCGCCGCTTCCGAGGGGAGAGGGCATTCAGTTTTCGGACACGATCACGGGCGGCGTGGTTCCCAAACAGTATATCGCTTCTGTGCGGGATGGCGTTCTGGACGCGCTTGGGCGTGGGAGCTTCGGCTTTCCGGTCGCCGACATAGCAATCTGCCTGACTGATGGTTCGTACCACTCGGTCGACAGTTCCGACCAGGCGTTCAAGATGGCCGGAATATTGGCGATCCGCGAGGGTTTGCCGGATTGTAAGCCCGTCCTGCTCGAACCGATCCACAAGGTTGTCATCGCCTGTCCCAACGATGCCACAGCGAAAGTCAATGCGATCGTGTCTGCAAGGAGAGGGCAGCTACTCGGCTTTGACGCACGACCGGACTGGCCCGGCTGGGACGAGGTCCAGGCCTTGATGCCGGAAGCGGAAATCGGCGACCTGATTGTCGAATTGCGCTCGGCGACAGCCGGCGTCGCGAGCTATACCTCAGAGTTCGACCATATGGCGGAACTTTCAGGCAAGGCTGCGGAACAGGCGCTTCAACGCTCCGGCAAGCAGGCCGCGTAAAGCGACACATAGCTTTCAAAGGTTCAAAGTGGGGCTTCCGAGCCCCTCTTCATAAGTTCTACAAGACAAAGCCTCGTCAATCTCACGTCCCGTATTAATACATCCACCTGGATGCGTTCGTCCCGGCGCGCATTTGCTCACATGTACCTGGTTTCCGGCCGTCGAAAGACAAGAAAGCGGTTTTTTGCGCGGAAACTCTCCGTGGAACACGTGTTTCTTGCCTACAGTCACCATTGCGTTATTTGCCTTTGAATGCCGATTCCGGTTCTGTCTTCGGCAAACAGGAGTTTGACTATGAACATCTTGAAAAAGCGCAGTTGGGAGTTACCCGAGCGCGAGGCCACACCTGAAAGCGTTTTTTTGAATCGGCGGCAGATCCTTGCCGGAATGGCTGGCGGCGGCGTCCTACTGGGTACTGGTCTTGGCATCAAGCCGGCTTTTGCGGAAGACGACCCGAGCGCAGGGCTTTATCCGGTTTCCCGCAATGCCGCCTTTGCGCTCGACCGGGATCTGACGGACGAGGACATTGCATCCAAATATAACAATTTTTACGAGTTCGGGTCGCACAAGCAGATCTGGCCGGCCGCGCAGCAGCTTCAGATCAGGCCCTGGACGGTGACGCTGGACGGGATGATCGACAATCCGCAAATCGTCGACATCGATACGCTGTTGTCGAAAATGCCTTTGGAAGAGCGGCTCTATCGTCACCGTTGCGTCGAAGCCTGGTCGATGGCGGTGCCGTGGTCTGGCTTTCCGCTGTCCGAACTGGTGAAATTGGCCGGACCGCAATCGGGTGCCAAGTATCTCCGCTTCGAAACATTCCTGGATCCGTCCATCGCCAATGGCCAGAAACAGAGCTGGTATCCCTGGCCCTATGTGGAAGGTCTCACGCTTGAAGAGGCGAACAACGAATTGGCCTTCATGGCAACCGGCATTTACGGAAAACCGCTTGCCAAGCAATTCGGAGCACCCATTCGCCTGGTGACACCCTGGAAATACGGCTTCAAGTGTATCAAGTCGGTGGTGAGAATTTCCTTTACCGATAAGCGCCCCGTCAGTTTCTGGGAAGAAATCCAGCCTAAGGAATATGGTTTCTGGGCCAACGTGAACCCGGAAGTGCCGCATCAGCGCTGGTCGCAGGCAAGTGAAAAACTTCTCGGTACGGACGAACGCCGGGATACGCTTCTATATAACGGCTATGAAGAGCAGGTTGCCGGTCTTTACCAGAACCTGAGTGGTGAGAAGCTATTCATGTGAGCAAGCGACGCGCAGTATGATTGCGCTGCAAATTGCTTTGGACAAAAAAAGAGCCGGGTCCTAAAAGACCCGGCAGTTTATTTTGATTCACTGAATACAGTGGAATCACCTTCCAGAGGGGAACAGCTGGTCTGGGCATCACTGGGAGGAGGATGTGATCCCCGTGTGACCAACAGTGCTGCTTATATGCGGTGCACAAGCTGCACAAACAAGTGGCAGGTGTGCAAGTCAGGTATGCAATTTCTGCAGAGCTTTGTCATTGCGCGAAGACAGTTTCAAAATGCTGTTTGTTTACAGCTGATTAGCGTCTGTGCTGATCCGCGACCGGCTGAAGTTATTCGGTTTTTTTTCAAAAAATACCTTAGGTTAAATCTGGATGAAGCAAATTTGCCAAAAAAAACAGCAAGAAAATCTCTGCCTAAAAACTAGGCGTTGATTATGTTTCGCGCTAGTACACCCATTTTTCGGCACTGGTTAGCAAAAACTCCCGGAACGCTTTCACGCGGGCCGTATTCTTGAGTTCGGAGGGATACACGAAATAGGTGTCGAACGAGGGAACCTTGTCTTCCTGCTCTGTAAGGACCGGCACAAGATTCGATGCGTGATCAATGATGTAGTCAGGCAATATCGCGATGCCGACGCCCGATTGAACAGCACGTTTGATCGCAACAAGGTTGTTGACTTTCAGCACGGACCGCCTCGGTTCCCCTGCGGACCTGCCTGCTGAGTCCAGCCAGTTCATGGACCGCAGATAGGCCGGGGCCTGTTCTCCGAATGTGATGACCCGGTGCTCGTCAATTTCTTCTATCGTCGATGGCGCTCCAAAACGCTGAATGTATTCCGGTGCCGCATAAACATGGAAATGAACCGTGAAAAGTTTGCGCTGGATCAGATCGGGCTGTGTTGGCTGGCGGAGCCTGATGGCAACGTCGGCCTCGCGCATGCCGAGATCCAACTCGTCGTCGTCGAAAATCAGATGCAGGTCGACTTCCGGATAAAGCTCGATGAAGCTCCGAATGCGGGATGTCAGCCAGGTCGAGCCGAGGCCCACTGTGGTCGTGACGCGCAGAATGCCGGAGGGCTTTTCCTTGCTGTCGGTCAGGCTGGACTGAACCGACTCCAGTTTCATGAGCACGTCACTTGCCGTGCGGTAGAGCAGTTCACCCTGCTCAGTCAGCAGCAATCCGCGCGCGTGGCGGTGAAAGAGGGGAACGCCCAAATCATGTTCCAGGGCGCTCACCTGACGGCTTACTGCCGATTGGCTCATGTGCAGCGTGTCGCCAGCATGCGTGAAACTGCCGGCCTGCGCGGCCGCATGAAATATGCGCAGTTTGTCCCAATCCATCCGTGCCCCTCCGCAGGACGCTCAGGCGGCTTTACTCGGCCGCCTGTTGTGTGGATGCCGTCTCATGTTCGGCCAGAAACTTTTCAGCTTCAAGAGCGGCCATGCACCCCATCCCGGCGGCGGTCACCGCCTGGCGATAAATGTCGTCCGTGACGTCTCCTGCCGCAAAGACGCCAGGTATGGACGTCCGCGTGGAATCCGGTGCCGTCTCAAGATAGCCGTTCGGCTTGAGTGTCAGCTGGTCCTTGAAAAGTTCCACCGAAGGCGCGTGGCCGATCGCGATGAATACGCCATCGGTCGAGATTTCCTTGAATTCGCCGGTCTTCGTGCTTTTCAGCCGCACACCAGTCACGGCTTTGGGAACGCCGCCGCCCAGAATTTCATCGACCTGGTGATCCCAGATGACTTCGATCTTCGGGTTCTGGAAGAGCCGGTCCTGAAGGATTTTTTCCGCCCTCAGGCTGTCGCGGCGGTGCACCAGCGTGACCTTGGAGGCCAGATTGGCGAGATAAAGCGCTTCTTCGACGGCGGTATTGCCGCCGCCGACAACGACGACTTCCCGGTTGCGGTAGAAAAAGCCGTCACAGGTGGCGCAGGCCGAAACACCGGCACCCATGTAATCCTGTTCGGACGACAGGCCGAGCCAACGGGCCTGGGCTCCGGTTGCAATGACGAGCGTGTCAGCGGTGAACACCGTTCCGCTATCGGCCTCGAGCCGGAACGGGCGCTGGGAGAGATCGGCTTTGACAATGGTGTCATAGATGATTTTCGTGCCGACGTTTTCGGCCTGCTTCTGCATCTGCTCCATGAGCCAGGGTCCCATCACGGGATCGGCAAAACCCGGATAGTTTTCCACGTCGGTGGTAATCGTGAGCTGTCCGCCCGGCTGAATGCCGGCGACCATCGTCGGTTCGATCATGGCGCGCGCGGCATAGATCGCGGCCGTATACCCTGCAGGGCCCGATCCGACGATCAAAAGCTTGCTGTGTTCCGTGCTCATGAAGACATCTTTTCCTGTGTTTCTTGTGTTTTGCCTGTCCCTGTCGGGGGCCCGATCAAGTCGCCCCTTCGGGCTTTCTTGATGCAGAGAAATCCAACTTTATGCGATCCGCGATGACGGGTGTTGCATCTATCGGCTCGTAGGTAGTTGTTTTTAACGGACCTGGAAAGGGGTGAATAACCCCCAAGCGTGCCAAACTCTCCAAAAAACCGGTGATTTTGCTGTGACCGCCACTCGGTTGAAAAACATGAACGGGTTTTCCGGTCGTTGTGGCCTCGCCGATCATGTTGGTCGAATCGGCTGTTGCAACAATCGCATCAGCCTTGGCCAAGTAGTGACCGAGAGGGTTCGGCGCCTCACCTGTCCAGTAAAGGTGGCCGCCGGACTTTGCCAGGCTCGACAGTCCATAGGCGAGTGCGGGCGGCGTTCGGCGTGATGCGGTTATCATAAAACGGGCACTTTCGTCACTGGCCAGCTGCCTGAGGCCATTCAGAAAGAGAGACTGATCGCCGTCCGTGAATGTGTGATGACGGCTGTCGCCGCCAACAAGCACTGCAACACGAGGATGGGAGAGCTTGTCGATGGTGGGTGCTTTTTCTGAGCGCAGAGCTGCAAGTTTCGCCTGGGAAAACCGATGCGGTGAGGTTGGTGTGACCAGAACATTCCGGCCCCGCAGCCTGTCGTGCTCCGGCACCCAGATCAGATCCGCCGCTCCCGGACCGGTCCTAGGATCCTTTAGAAATACCGTGAAGGTGTTGCCTTTCGACAGCCATTTCACTCTTCGCAGATAGGCGGCCGCGCGGCGTCCCGAAGCGACAGCAATGTCCGGATAGGGCGGTGCGATCGGACTTTGCGTCCGTGTTTCCCATTCACGCGGATCGGTCGGACCGAACGGCAGCCACCAGGAAAAGGGTGGTCTGGGAGCGATCTTTCGGGCTTCATAAGGTATGCCGAGCGCTTCAACGACACCAACGCATTGCGCGACGTCACCGGCCTTGCCGTCTGTCAGAACCCAGGCGGATCGCGGAAAGATCTCCGGCTCAAGATGCATTTATGGAGAACTTCCCCTATTGTTTTCTTTCGGAATCGTGCGCATTTTTGTTATAGTCTTGCACAAACGCGCAAAAAACAATAATTCGGCACCTGAAGAAAAGTTAGCGCAAGGCCCCGATGCCCTGCAAGATGCCAGATCCAGTTAAGCGAAGCCTATTCACAGGCAGGTCATTCGTCACGGCTCAAAGGAGACAGGATTGAAAGCGCGGCTTGATGCCATTGATTGGCATATCCTGAAAGAACTGCAAGATAATGGCCGGATGACCAATGTGGAGCTGGCGCGCCGCGTCGGCATTTCCGCACCGCCCTGCCTGCGCCGTGTGCGCGCACTCGAAGAGGCCGGGCTCATTCAGGGTTACAGGACGCTCCTGGACGAAAAGCAGCTTGGCTACGATGTAACGGCCTTCGCAATGGTTGGGCTTCACAGTCAAACCGAAGCCGATCTCATCGCATTCGAACAGACCGTTCAGAACTGGCCACTGGTCCGCGAAAGCTACATGCTTTCCGGCGAGGTCGATTTCCTGCTGAAATGCGTCTCGCCGGATCTACAGACATTTCAGAATTTTGTCATCCGCGACCTGACGGCGGCTCCAAATGTCGACAGCGTGAGAACGGCTCTCACGATCCGCAGAACAAAAGACGAGCCGGTCGTTCCGATCGAAGGGTAGGGTGTGTAAGCATAGACAAGCGAGCGCCTCTGACCGCTTTCGGCTGAGCCTCCGAAAGAGATCAACCGACCACGTCGGTCAGAATTGCGGACCAAGTCGCTGCGCGATGCGTTTCTCCAAAAGTCCGCTCTTGGCAAATTGGACTGTTCGCAATCAATCTGGAGCGCAATTCGTTTCGATTTCGGGCCCCGCGACGAGTCGTAGCAGTACCTTAAGCCCCGATTGAATATCTGCACTTCCCTTGGATGCCAGATCGTCCAGTCCGATAAATGCACCATAGACCAACTGAGGAAGAGCAGGATCATTCTGTCCGACATCGCGCAGCAACTTTGTCACGAATGACAATCTGATCTCATCAACTTCCTTTACCACTGCCAAGACAGCTGGGTTTGCCAATGCCCAAGAACGCATTGCGGGTTCTACCCGACGTCCTCCAAACTCAACTGGTGCTGGCTTAGCTGCACGATCCACCAACAGACGTAGTCGCGCCGACTTTTCAGGTTCAGCCAGAAACACATCCTCAATTTCTTGGACAACGCTGTTACGCCATAGGCCCAACATTGCCTCTACGAAAGACGCGATATCGTCAAAGTTCCAGTAGAATGATCCCTTGGTGGCGCCAAGGCTTCGCGCAAGCGCCTCGGCTTTGATCGCGTTCGGCCCATCTGTTGTCAGGGCACGAAAGCCCGCTGCCAACCATGCTTCTTTGCTAAATTTCGTTTTGTTCATGTGCGAAATATACGGTGGCGTATTTACAAATGGAATAGCCCAAAATATACGGTCACGTATGTGAGATAGCAAAGCGATTGAGGAAGTCTTGAAACACGCGCCAAAAATCGAGTTTGCCCGATTACCCAGTATCTCTCTGCAAGACATTGTTGCGCATATGAACGATCCTCGCGTTTCTGAACACATGCCGTTGCTCGTGTCGAAATGGACGCCAGACGATGCCAGGAGTTTTGTCGCCGCGAAGGAAGATATGTGGCGGCGCGACGGGCTGGGACATTGGGCTATTTTGAGCGATGGAGTTTATGTTGGATGGGGAGGGTTCCAAAAGGAAGGCCGCGATTGGGATTTTGGCCTTGTTCTCAAGCCGGATAGCTTCGGTCTAGGGTTGCGCATCACTCGAAAAGCCATTGCCTTCGCGACAACAGACCCGCGCATCGATTTTGTAACCTTTCTCCTTCCGCCCTCGCGCAAAAACATCGGGGCGCTTCTTCGTGGAGGCGCTGAATTTGTCGAAAACACGCAATACAACGGAGAGGTCTTCAAGAAATTCCGACTGGAAACGACGTAGTCTCGCATCCGCTTTGCAGACCTTCATGCAGGCCGCAGCGTCCGTCAATTTGGGCTCTTAGCTGTCGTTTGACCTAGCAAACCATTCCGCAATGTTTGAGGGCAAGGTAGACATTGAAGTTTGGCATCCCGGCGTAATTCAAGCTCCGGAAAGGAGCCTTGAACATGAGACATGCCCTAACTGGCGTTTAGAGGCTGTTGTCGCACTAATCCTTCGCACCACGGCGCGACCGAGAAATATCTTTCGTGAGTTTACGTGGAGGCTGGTCGAACATCCCACCCCGTCGGAACTGGCATGCTTAGATCCGCTTTAGTCCGTTATCTCTACTGTCATCTAAATCTCGTTGAGCGGTTCCTCAACCGGATGAAACACTGTCGGCGCATCGCTACGCGATATGAGAAACACGCAGCCAACTGTCTTACGCTCGTCAAGCTCGCCGCCATCCGGCTTTGGCTGTGCGTTGATGAGTCCACGGCCTAGTCTTCAGGGAATCAAGTCTGTGCAGCTGCCTGGCGATCCTTCATTCCATTCAGTTTCTTGTGAAGGCGGGACATCAGGGATATGTCCCTGAGCGCCGTTGCGACCAATGTGAATGCAACGCTTAAGAGGGCACAGGTCGTGATGATGGCGACCGGCAGAAGCTGATCATAGTGATAGGCATCCAGGGCGCGGTCTATCGGGTCGACACCGGAATACAGCCGATTGCGGATGGTTTCGCGATACGCACCCAATTGCAATGAGCCTTGCTTGAAATACCGAAGCCCCATCACGAGCAGGATCACGGCAGCTGCGAGCGCGATCAGGTAGCCGAACATCTGCAGCGCGAACGCATAGGCGTTTTCATGCCGTCTTTTTACAATGCGCGTAAAGATCCGGCGTTCAGGCGGCTCCAGCCTGGAATAGGCATACCAGCGATAAACCCAAAGCGGGACGGCCGCCGCCAAAAGCCACATGCCGATTGCATGAAAGACCATAATCCGTCCTCCGACACATACCGGAAGTTACCTTAGCGGCTGACCGGCACGCGTCAAAGGGAAAACGGCAAGCGCTGCCAATCGAGCCGACAGGCGCTATCCATTTGGAATGTAAAAGCTTCAGATGAATTTGACGTTGACGATCTCGTAGGACCGCGCCCCGCCGGGAGCAGCCACTTCAACACTGTCGCCGATCGACTTGCCGATGAGCGCACGCGCAATCGGAGACGAGATCGATACCTTGTTCTGCTTCACGTCGGATTCCACGTCCCCGACGATCATGTATCGCTTTTCTTCCTCGGTGTCCTCGTCGATGAGAGACACGGTCGCACCGAATTTGACGACATCGCCGGAGAGTTTGGTGACATCAATGATCTCGGCACGTGACAGCTTATCCTCGAGTTCCGAAATACGGCCTTCATTCAGGCTCTGGGCTTCCTTAGCCGCATGGTATTCGGCGTTTTCCGACAGATCGCCATGTGCACGCGCTTCCGCGATAGCATCGACGATGCGCGGACGCTCGACCGTGGTACGCTCCTTCAGTTCGACCTGAAGCATATTGTAACCGGCGGAGGTCATCGGAACTTTTTCCATGGGTCTCAGACCTTCAGCTTATTGGATCCTCTTCAAGCTTATTCCGCTCACTATAAGGACCGCGTATTTGCAAAAACAAACCAAGCCGGGAAAGGCACGCTTTCCCGGCCGGTCAACGAGTATAATAGCCCTAGCCGAAGTAGGATTGTAAAGGTCTTACTTCAAGGCTCCCCGCCTTGTGGGCGGCAATACCTTTGGCTGCTGCGACAGACCCTGCAAGGGTCGTGTAATACGGAACCTTGTTCAGGAGCGCCGCCCGGCGCATCGACCGGCTATCGGCAATGGCTTGCGCGCCCTCGGTCGTGTTGAAGACAAGCTGGACATCACCGTTCTTGACAGCATCGACGATATGGGGACGTCCTTCAAGCACCTTGTTGATTTTCTTCACTGTAATGCCCTTGTCCTCCAGGTATTTCTGGGTGCCGCCGGTGGCAATTATCGCAAACCCGGCAGCTTCAAGGTTTCGAACGGCTTCCACGACGCCTTCCTTGTCCGGGTCCCGCATGGACACAAAAACGGTACCGTTCTCGGGTACGCCAATACTGGCTCCGATCTGAGACTTGGCAAACGCTGTGCCAAAGGCCTGGTCCAGGCCCATCACTTCACCTGTGGACCGCATTTCGGGGCCCAGGATGGTGTCGACGCCAGGGAAGCGCGCAAACGGGAAAACGGCTTCCTTAACCGCAATGTGGTCAAGCGTCTTCTCAGTCAGTCCGAAGGAGGCAAGGCTTTCGCCCGCCATGACACGGCTAGCGATTTTTGCCACCGGGACTCCGATGGTCTTGGCAACAAATGGAACTGTCCTGGATGCACGCGGATTGACTTCAAGCACGTAGATCTCGCCGTCCTTGATGGCGTACTGAACGTTCATCAGACCGCCGACCTCCAGAGCGAGAGCAAGGGCTGTCGTCTGGCGTTTAAGTTCCGCAATGATGTCCTCAGACAAGGAGAACGGCGGCAGAGAGCATGCACTATCACCGGAGTGAATGCCTGCTTCCTCGATATGTTCCATGATGCCGCACACGAAAACATCCTTGCCGTCACACAGTGCGTCGACATCGACTTCGATGGCGCCGTCGAGATAGCGGTCGAAGAGCAGCGGGTTTGTGCCCAGGACCGTGTTGATCTGGCCTGTCTTGTCATTGGGGTACTTCGCCCGGACTTCAGCTGGCACCAGCTCGGGCAGGGTCCCGAGAAGATAGGAATTCAGCGCCTCTTCGTCGCGAATGATCTGCATGGCGCGACCGCCCAAAACGTAAGAAGGGCGCACAACAAGCGGCAGGCCAAGGCGGTTGGCGATCAGCCGGCCCTGCTCGACGGAGTATGCTATTCCATTTTCGGGCTGCTTCAGCTTGAGTTTTACCAGGAGTTTCTGGAAGCGATCCCTGTCTTCTGCGAGGTCGATCATGTCCGGCGAGGTGCCAAGGATGGGCACATCTTCCTTCACGAGCGCCTGGGCGAGTTTCAGCGGTGTCTGACCACCAAACTGCACGATGACGCCATGGAGCGTTCCATTCTCCCTTTCCTTGCGGATGATCTCCAGAACGTCTTCGGGCGTCAGCGGTTCGAAATAGAGCCGGTCGGATGTATCGTAGTCCGTTGAAACCGTTTCCGGATTGCAGTTGACCATGATGGTCTCGTATCCCGCATCGTCGAGCGCAAAGGCTGCGTGGCAGCAGCAATAGTCGAATTCGATACCCTGGCCGATCCTGTTCGGACCGCCACCCAGAATGACGACCTTTTTCCGATCCGAGGGCGCGGCTTCACAAGCAGGATTGCCCATGAACGGCGCTTCATAGGTTGAATACATATAGGCGGTTGGGGATGCGAACTCTGCCGCACATGTGTCGATGCGCTTGTAAACCGGATGAACATCCAGTTCTTCGCGCAGTTTAACGACGTCTTCGGCATCTAGGCCTGAAAGGCTTGCCAGCCGGGCATCGGAGAAGCCCATGGATTTGAGCTTGCGCAGGTTCGAGGCATCCTGCGGCAGGCCGATATTGCGGACCTTGGCTTCCATTGCCAGGATGTCAGCCATCTGTTCCAGGAACCAGGGATTGATACCGCTTGCCTGATAGGCGTCTTCGATGCTCATGCCGAGGCGCATCGCCTGCGCGACATTCAGAAGACGGGTCGGTGTCGGTGTTGAAACCGCAGCACGCAGGGCATTCCTGTCATCCCCCTGGTCGAGGCCGGATATGTCGGTTTCGTCAAGTCCGTTCAGGCCGGTTTCCAGACCGCGGAGTGCCTTTTGCAGGCTCTCGTTGAACGTCCGTCCGATCGCCATAACCTCACCAACCGACTTCATAGCGGTGGTCAGTGTTGGTTCCGAACCGGGGAATTTTTCAAAGGCAAAGCGCGGAATTTTTGTGACGACATAATCTATGGACGGTTCGAAAGACGCCGGTGTCGCGCCGCCGGTGATGTCGTTCTCCAGTTCGTCGAGCGTATATCCAACCGCAAGCTTAGCCGCGATCTTTGCAATCGGGAAACCCGTGGCTTTGGAGGCAAGCGCAGACGAACGCGAGACACGCGGGTTCATTTCGATGACAACGAGGCGTCCGGTTTCCGGGTCGACCGCGAATTGAACGTTTGAGCCGCCCGTTTCGACCCCGATTTCACGCAGCACCGCGATCGATGCGTCACGCATGATCTGGTATTCCTTGTCGGTAAGCGTGAGTGCCGGGGCAACGGTGATGGAATCGCCGGTGTGGACACCCATCGGGTCGACGTTTTCGATCGAGCAGATGATGATGCAATTGTCCGCCTTGTCGCGGACCACTTCCATTTCATATTCCTTCCAGCCCAGAAGGCTCTCGTCGATGAGGACCTGGCCGACCGGTGAAGCGTCGATGCCCGATCTAACGATTGTTTCGAATTCTTCACGGTTATACGCAACACCGCCGCCTGTGCCGCCGAGCGTGAAAGCGGGCCGAATGATTGCAGGAAGGCCAATTTCATCGAGAGCACGCATCGCCTCGAGATATCCGGCATTGCGGTCGTATCCCGTAATCCTGCCGTTTTCGTCGCGGTAGGCCGGTGAAGAGGCAATGGCGGCACGGGGGTTCTCCAGGCCGATAGTGTCCATTGCAGCCCGGAATTTTTCGCGATCTTCCGCTTTTTCGATGACATCGCCGCGCGCACCGATCATCTCGACGCCGAACTCTTCAAGAACCCCCATCTGTTCGAGGTCGAGCGCACAGTTAAGAGCTGTCTGCCCACCCATCGTCGGCAGCAACGCATCTGGCCGTTCTTTCTCGATGATCTTGGCGACGAGCTCCGGCGTGATCGGCTCGATGTAGGTCGCGTCGGCCAGATCCGGATCGGTCATGATGGTCGCCGGATTGGAGTTGACCAAGATGATGCGATAGCCCTCTTCGCGCAGTGCCTTGCAAGCCTGTGTCCCGGAGTAGTCGAATTCGCAGGCCTGTCCGATAACAATCGGACCGGCACCAATGATCAGGATGGAAGAGATATCTGTGCGTTTTGGCATCTCGGCTCGCAGCTCGCAGCGGCCACTCCGGATTAGCGCTATCGCTACTCGGTCGGGCGCGGACTAGGTGTGAATGTCTATGTTGGCTGAGCGCGTCTTATAGGGAAAAGCGCGGCGGGAGGAAACCCCGGCAAGGCCACTGGCTGTTGTTTTCCGGACCAGTTTCGAACGTTTAGTCCTTTTCGACGGATTCGACGCTCAATGGTGTCGTCGATTGACCGTCATAATCGCCAATTCCTTCGGAGAGCGCATAACAGGCAAGACGTATCGATTTTGGTATCTCGACCGGCCGGCCATCGCGATTCCCCTTTTCATAATACTGGATCATCCGTTTTTTCAGGCCGAGCCGTTCAGCCGCGTCTTTCTGCTTCAGTCCAAGCGTTCTTCGCCAATGGCGGAATTGGTGTGGCGTCATGCCTGGCACGGAGGCTTTTGCTTTTGATTCGGCCATATTTCAAATATTCCAAAACATCCTGTTTCCGCGTGGCCGCAGTTGGCTGGGTTCACGCCGATCAAAATGACAAAAATAACCTGGACTGCCCTTTGTCAATGAAGAAGTGCACAATGTGCTCTTTTTTTCGGATTAATGCGCGCGTTCAAGGACAATGTGCGATATCCACCGCAACTTTCCTTGTCGGAAAGGGTTCGGAATTCAGTGGCGCCATTTGCCGGAACAGTAAACTATTCGTCCTCACGACGAGTGATATTCACGATCTTCGGACGTCAGACAGTCTTCCGCGATATGAGTTCTCCACAGGCTCATGTTGCATCCACGTCACTCGAGAAATAAATACCGTCTTGTACTAAATGTGGCGGGAAAGCGCGCTAAAGAAGTAGAATGTATATTATCCTATTACTGATTGCGGATGCCGACTTTTCTGATTTCGTACATTTCCCGCTACATATCACCTAAATTTTTTTGAGTGAATGAAATATATTTCACCGATAAGATAAAGAAAACTAAGTAGTTTTTCGATCAACGGATGCCGTGAAGTTAAGAATATCATCTATCGAATTCGCACCGACAGAAAGCCCGATTTATTGGATGTAGATTATCGATAATTAATATTTATGCCTTCCGTGACGTTCTTGGAAGTGTTTAAAGTTCGGCGCTCCTATGGTCTTTCTGTGGTCCATGGAGATTAGATTTTTCATTTTCTGAAACTTGTGCGGAAAATGATCAATATTTCCGATTTTATCGTAGATTTTAACTATCGAACCAGTGTATTAGTCTGTTTGTAAAGTCGCAGCATACGTAGCGCTCGGCTTTCGCCGTGTGCAAGATGATGAAAACCGAGTGGTTGTTTTCGCAATGCTAGTGGGACCGGAAGGGTCGGATGTGGGACCGGCACTTCTGGAGCGTTGCAAAAGCTGACCGAACTCGGAACAAAAGAAAAAGATCGGGCTTAACATTATGAACAAAGTCGCTACCAATATGGTCGTTGTTCCGGACATCGCGGGTCCGGCGCAGGACCTGGTGCTTGACGATCGCGCGCTTGCGATCTCTGAAATGTCTGAACGCTTTAACGTGACGCTCAGAACGTTGCGTTTCTACGAAGAAAAAGGGCTGCTCAACCCTGTTCGCAAGGGTGCTCGCCGGTTTTACGGAACCCGGGATGTGTCGCGCATGCGCGTCATTCTCCAGGCCAAGAAGATCGGGCTGACGCTTGCCGAAATCCGTCGCGTGATCAAATTGGTCGAAAGCAACGCCGACAAGCAGGAGCAGTTCAAGGAGCTGCAAGAGATCTGCAAAGGCCAGCAGGACATCCTTGTGGAGCAAAAGCAGATGCTTGACGAGCAGGTTGCCGAAGTCGAACAGATCCTGTCGGCCTTTGACGAACTGATCGCCTAAAATCAGCTGACAGACCGCAAACACCCCGGGCAAGAGATTGCGCCGGGGTGTCTGCGTTTTGTCCGATGCAAGGCGGCGCGGCCCATGCATGCACCCCTGAACCCGTTGAATTCAAACGCGGCCGCGTGGCAATCAGGCGGATCTGGCGCTCTGCATAAGATCGGTAAAACGTTTGAACAAGTAATGGCTGTCACGCGGGCCGGGCGACGCTTCAGGATGGTATTGCACCGAGAAGACGGGCTTGTCTTTGACGGCCAGACCGCAATTGGAGCCGTCGAACAGCGAGACGTGAGTTTGTTCAACATTTTCCGGCAAACTGTCTGCATCGACCGCGAAACCGTGGTTCATGGATGTGATTTCCACTTTGCCGGTCGTGTGGTCGAATACGGGATGGTTTGCCCCGTGATGTCCCTGATGCATCTTTACCGTGCTGCCGCCGAGTGCCAGCGCGAGCATCTGGTGTCCCAGGCATATGCCAAACGTCGGAATGCCTTTTTCAACGACGCCATTGATCATCTCAACGGAGTAACTTCCAGTGGCCTCCGGGTCTCCGGGACCATTTGACAGGAAGACACCGTCAGGCTCGTGTGCAAGCACTTCGCCTGCCGTTGCAGTTGCCGGGAGCACGGTGACGTCGCAGCCTGCATCGGCGAGCAAACGGAGGATGTTCCGTTTGATCCCAAAATCGATGGCAACGACCTTGTATTTGCCACCCTCGGCTTCACCATATCCTTCGTCCCATTTCCACACGGTCTGCGACCAGGGATGCGACTGAAGAGTTGAAGCGCCTTTTGCAAGATCCATTCCCACGAGACCCGGCCAGTCAGCTGCCATTGCTTTCAGGCTTTCAATGTCAAATTGACCATCCGGCGCGTGGGCAATTACGCCGTTTGGCACGCCCTGTTCGCGTATCAGGGCCGTCAAAGCACGGGTATCCACGCCGCAAATGCCAATCATGTTTCGGCTTTTCAACCAGGCGTCGAGGTGTTTTGCAGCCCGGTAGTTCGCCGGATCGGTGATGGGGGCAGCCAGAACAACACCCCGTATGCCGCTCTCTGCGGCCATGTTGACCGTTTCAATATCCTCGTCATTGGTACCGACATTCCCTATATGCGGAAATGTGAACGTGATGATCTGGCCCGAATAAGAAGGGTCGGTGAGGATTTCCTGATATCCCGTCATCGCAGTGTTAAAGCAAATCTCACCAACGGCTTGGCCGGTGGCACCTAGTCCCAGACCCTCGATTATGCTGCCGTCGGAGAGCACAAGAAGGGCTGTCGCCGGGGTCTCAGACCATGCGTCTGCAGTCGTCATGTCTTGTATCCAGAGTCTGTTGGTGACATCATGCGCTGCAGGATAGGCGTCTGTGGCTGGCTAAGTGCCTGCAAATAGCCGTCTGCATTAAGCGCGGGACTCTATGGGAAGCGGCTGGGATCGTCAATATTGATCCTTCGAAAAAAGATCATTAAAATTCAATAGCTTGACTGAGAAACGCTGAAGAGTGCCCGGGCGCTCACAGGCTCAGTGCGGCAGGGGTAGGGTGAACCATGCGCGACGATTTGCGCGAAAGAATCAATACTGCGCTTAAAATGGCGCAGGAAGATGGTGACAAGCGCAGGTGTGCAACCTTGCGTCTGATCCAGACCGCCGTGAAAGACAGGGAAACCGCCGCGAGGGAAAATGGCAAGGACGGTGTCGGCGACACCGAAGTCATCGAAATCCTTCAGAAAATGATCCGCCAGAGAGAAATTTCAGCAGAAGAATTTGAATCGGGCGGACAGCTCGATCTTGTCGAACAGGAACGCGTTGAGCAGGAGATTATCCGCGAATTCCTGCCCGTTCAGCTGAGCGACGACGAAATCCGTTCCCTTTGCGAAGCGACCGTGAAGGATATCGATGCACATGGCCTTCGTGACATCGGACGCTGTATGTCGGAGCTAAAATCGAGATATCCAGGGAAAATGGACTTTGTGCAGGCTTCGTGTTTCGTGAAGGAAATGCTTCGGGCTGAAAACAATGGTTACCAGGCCTCAAGCGGTGCCGACGAAGCAGCGGAAGGTTGAGAGTCACCTTTACTGCCAATCTCGGATACGCGTCGATGTGCTCGGTGCAAATGCGCGTCATACACAATTCATCCACGGCCACAGTTGCTCAAGATCCGACACTGGCGCCGGCGTGCAGTTCATTCTATTTTGGGTGCCTGTTCTTGCAGACCTCATGCGGGTGTGCAGGACGGCCACACCCTAGCTACCGATGATCGTTTGTTTCCCAAATGCGTTTTGAACCGCGTCTCCTTGATGAAATCCGCGCCCGCCTGACCCTGTCGGATCTTGTCGGTCGGCGTGTCACGTGGGACCGGCGCAAGACACAGCCCGGGAAGGGCGACTTTTGGGCGTGCTGCCCGTTTCATCAGGAAAAAAGCCCGAGCTTTCATGTCGACGACCGGCGCAACCGGTACAAGTGCTTCGGGTGCGGAGCGTCGGGAGATCACTTTACCTTTGTGTGCGAGACCGAAGGCTTGAGCTTTCCGGAATCCGTCGAGCGGCTTGCGGAGCAGGCAGGTGTCGCTCTGCCGGCACCTGATCCACAAGCGGCGAAACGCGAAAAGAAACGTGCAGGACTTGCGGAGATCTGTGAGATGGCCGCGTGGTTCTTTGAAGCCGAATTTGCCGGTTCGAGGGGGGGTGCGGCGCGGGAGTACACCGCCAAACGCGGGCTCAAAGCCGAAACGCTTTCGGAGTTCCGCTTTGGCTTTGCCCCTGATAGCCGGGACGCGCTGAAATCCTTTCTGGCAGCAAAGGGTGTGCCCGAAGCAGACATGGCCGAGGCAGGTCTGGTGATCAGGCCGGATGACGGCCGGCCGGGTTATGACCGGTTCCGCGGACGTCTTATGATCCCGATCCATGATGAAAGGGGACGCGTCGTCGCATTCGGTGGCCGGACACTCTCACCAGAAGGTCAGCCGAAATATCTGAATTCGCCGGAAACGCCGCTATTTCACAAAGGTGTCATGCTCTTTAACGCGCACCGTGCCCGAGAACCCGCGTTCAAGGCCGGCGAGGCGGTGGTCGTGGAAGGCTACATGGATGCCATTGCGCTCTGGCAGGCGGGTATCCATCACGTCCTGGCGTCCCTTGGCACGGCCTTTACGGAAGACCAGGTGGTCAGGCTCTGGAAATTCGCGCCCGAACCGGTGATCTGTTTCGACGGCGATGTCGCGGGCGTTTCGGCCGCGCACCGGGCCATAGACCGGATCTTTCCGGTGCTCAGAAGCGGGTACTCGTTTCAATTCAGTTTCCTGCCCGATGGCATGGATCCGGATGATCTGATCAAAGAACGCGGGGTTGAAGGGTTCCGCCAGGAAGTGGTCAAGGCGCAGGCGCTTTTCGATGCTGTCTGGGAACGTGAGATTTCCGTTTCACGCATTGATACGCCCGAACGCAAGGCCGCGCTTGAAAAACGCTTCGACGACCTTATCGGAACGATCCGTGATGACCGTGTTAAACGGCGCTACCAGCTCGATCTGAAATTCAAGCTGTCGAACCTTTTCTTCGAGCAGTCGCGGCAGACCCGCCGCGATGGAAAGAAGACATCTGATACCGCCGCGGGCCTCGGAATTGCGCGTGAACGCGTGGCAGCAAGTGACGACTTCGGGACGGAGCGACTTGTTCTTGGGATTTGCATGCGGTTTCCGCATCTGCTTGACCGAAATTTCGAACGATTTGCGGGCTTGCCGTTCACAAACACGCTGCACCGCCAGCTGCGGGACATTCTGTGCAGGATTGTCGACGATCTGGAAGCAGCGCCGATTGCGGACCTGACCAGTTCGTTCGACGAGCCGCTGCGTGACATCATGCATGAAATGATGTTGGAAACGATCGGATTGCAGGAGCAGCGCAAGGCGGAGTTTTCCGCCCTCAATCATCGGTTCCCGCTTTTGAAATCGAACCCGCCGGAAGACTTCGTCGAGGCAGCCTATCTGCATTTTCTGGATCTGCTCGAACTCAATGCGTTGGAAGAGGAACTCACCGGCGAATTGACGACCGCCGATGAGCACCTGGACGAACACGCATGGGCGCGCATTCAGGCGCTCACGCAGGATTTGAGCCGCCGGCGTGAGGAATGCGCGCGTGATGAAGCGGATCTTGCAGAGCGTGCAAGAAAAATTAGATCTGCGCCACCTGTCGTGGCAGCGCAATAGCAATTGCGGCGAACCTTGCGGAAGACATTCGCGTGATCGAGTTGATGCGGCGCTGCGAAGAAAGACGTTTCAACTGCAATATCTCGCGGCAAGTGCGTGTTTAAGCACAAAAAATGCATTTTCCGATTGACCGATGACGAATCACACTTGCGAATCGCGCGCACCGAGCTAAATAGGAGTTTTGCAGCCCTCAAGAGCCGCAGCTCAAAAGCCTGCTCGCGGCAGATAGTCAGAAAAAACGCTGCAAACCCGTTTGAATACCGCTCAGGCGCTCGCAATGTGGGCGCCAAATTAGAAGGCTGTGTGCTTCCTTGATGCTGAAATCTGTCACTAACGGCAAGGGCACAGTTAATTGGGACTTAAGGGACACGGCTTACAAACTTAACCACATCGAATCATTCAGTCGCGGCCGCATTATATGCCGGCGCGCTGAAGGGAAATTGGTTTGAAGCCGTTAATAGGGCGCTGCGTGATCGCAACGGTCACGAACTGGAGCACGATATGGTAGCCAAAGCGACACAAGCAGACGAGACACAGGAAGCAAGCTCGGACGCACCGGACGGACCGCTGCTCGACCTGTCGGATGCTGCCGTCAAAAAAATGATCAAAGCCGCCAAGAAACGCGGGTATGTGACCTATGACGAGCTGAACGAAGTCCTGCCGTCGGAGCAGGTGTCTTCAGAGAAAATAGAGGACACGATGTCCATGCTTTCCGACATGGGCATCAACGTCATCGACTCCGACGAAGCTGAAGACGGTCCGGAAGAAGTCGACGGCGGCGAGCTGGCGACAACCACCACGACCGCTGTTGCCAAGACGACCAACACAAAAGAGCCGGCCGACCGTACCGATGATCCGGTCCGTATGTATTTGCGTGAAATGGGCTCTGTCGAACTGCTTTCCCGCGAAGGCGAGATTGCGATTGCAAAGCGGATCGAGGCTGGTCGCGAGGCAATGATCGCAGGTCTTTGCGAAAGTCCATTGACCTTCCAGGCGATCATTATCTGGCGCGACGAACTCAACGAAGCCCAGGTGCTTCTGCGTGACATCATCGACCTTGAAGCGACCTATGCAGGACCGGACGCAAAAGCGGGTCCTGCCGTGGCCAATGACGATGTCGCACCGAGCGAAGCGACGGAAGAAAAGCCGAAGGACGGTGTCTCTGAAGAGACCGAGAATGAAGATGGTGAAGGCGAGAGCGAAGAGGACGACGACGAATTCGAGTCGAACGTTTCTTTGTCCGCCATGGAAGCCGAGCTGAAGCCGGGCGTTCTGGAAACCTTCGACAATATCGCCGACAACTACAAGAAACTGCGCCGCCTGCAGGACCAGCTGGTCGAAAACAAGCTGGCCAACAAGACGCTGTCTCCGAGCCAGGAACGCCGCTACAAGAAACTCAAGGAAGACATCATCGTCGATGTCAAAAGCCTGTCGCTCAACCAGAACCGTATCGATGCTCTGGTTGCACAGCTCTACGACATCAACAAGCGCCTGATGGGGTACGAAGGCCGGCTGCTGCGTCTTGCGGACAGCTACAATGTGGACCGTACCGACTTCCTGAAACAGTACCAGGGCGCTGAGCTCGACCCGAACTGGCTGCGCAAGGTTGCAAACCTTTCCACGCGCGGCTGGAAAAACTTTATCGCCAAAGAAAAAGAGACCGTTCGCGAGCTGCGTCAGGAGATCCAGACGCTAGCGACCGAAACGGGTCTGGAGATCACCGAATTCCGCCGCATCGTCGCAATGGTGCAAAAGGGTGAGCGCGAGGCGCGTATCGCCAAGAAGGAAATGGTCGAGGCGAACCTGCGCCTCGTGATCTCGATTGCGAAAAAATACACCAACCGCGGCCTGCAATTCCTGGATCTTATCCAGGAAGGCAATATCGGTCTGATGAAGGCGGTGGACAAGTTCGAATACCGACGCGGCTACAAGTTCTCGACCTACGCAACGTGGTGGATCCGTCAGGCAATCACGCGGTCGATTGCCGATCAGGCCCGCACGATCCGTATCCCGGTGCATATGATCGAAACGATCAACAAGATCGTTCGCACATCGCGCCAGATGCTGCATGAGATCGGGCGTGAGCCGACACCGGAAGAGCTGGCTGAAAAGCTTCAGATGCCGCTGGAAAAGGTCCGCAAGGTCCTGAAGATCGCCAAGGAGCCGATCTCTCTTGAAACGCCGATTGGCGATGAAGAGGATTCGCATCTCGGTGACTTCATCGAGGACAAGAATGCTGTTCTGCCGATCGATGCGGCGATCCAGTCGAACCTTAGAGAAACCACCACGCGCGTGCTGGCATCGCTGACACCGCGCGAAGAACGCGTCCTTCGGATGCGCTTCGGCATCGGCATGAACACCGACCACACGCTGGAAGAAGTCGGGCAGCAGTTCTCCGTGACGCGCGAACGTATTCGCCAGATCGAGGCCAAAGCGCTCCGCAAGCTCAAGCATCCGAGCCGGTCGCGCAAGCTGCGGTCGTTCCTGGACAGCTAACTGGCTGTAAAGGCAAATCAAAGACTGTGAAGGACCCGGCGCTTCTGCCGGGTTTTTTGCATCCGTGCTAATGAAGAAATGGTGATCGTGGAATTGCGGCCGAGGGCTCTTTTTTGGCCATAATCGAAGATATCAACCGTCCGATGATCGAGGCGGCCAAAGACGACGATAAAGGATTTGCCTGGGGGCTGGCGTTTTCGCTCGCGCTTCATGGCGCCTTGGCTCTCGTGCTTTTGGGTGGCATTTCCGGCTATGTGACGGAACCTGGCCAGGAACCGGTTGAAGTGGAGATCATCACGGTGCCGGTCCCGCCTGAAGAGGACGCGGCTGCAGAAGAGCAGGCCGAAGAGCAGCCTCAGAACGAAGAAGAACAGGAAGGCGACCTGCCGCCAGAGCCAGCGCCTCAGGAACAGGAAACGGAAGAAGCGGAAGCCGAGGAACCGCCGCCCGAACCGGCGCCTATCGAGGAAGAGCAAGAAACGGCAGAAGACCAGCCGCCGCCCTTCATTGAGGAGGCGGTTCAGGAATTTACCGAAGAAGACAGCGAGCCGCAGGAAAGCGAGCTTCAACCTCTGCAGGAGCCGGTTGAAGAAGAGGTGGCTGCAGAAGAGAACGCGACTGAGCCCGACGAAACGGAACCGTTGGAAGAAGCGCAGGAAATTGCCGACCCTGGTACTGAGGAAAGCGATGTCGCTGATGAGGTAACCGAAGACCTGACCGAAGAAGACGTGGCGTCCGATTTAGCCGAAGAAGATGCGGCCGAGGAGGAGGAGGTGAGCGAAGTCGAGGCACCAGAAGAGGAGGTGCCGGTAGAAGAAGAGCTTGCCGAGCTGGATGAAACAGCTGCCGAAACGCCAGTTGAAGCGGAGGCGGCGGAAGACTTTGACCCGCTGGCCGGACCGGTGACGGACACCGACACGGAAGTAACCCCCGAGCCGTTGCCGAAACCGGAGGAATTGGCTGAGGCCGGAACGGAGGCTGCGGCCGATGTCGGTGAAGCGGACGAGATCGCGCCTGATGATTTCGGCACTGTCGGGCCCATCATCTCCGCAGTTGCGCCTGCGCCAAAACCGGCGCGCCCGGTCGCACGTGCCGCACGTTCCGAGCCGGCCGCTTCATCGTCTGCCGGAACGGTACGCCGCCCAGGCCACATTCAGGCAAGGCAGATCTATTCCGCCAACAATCCGCGCCTCACATCCAGAATGCGCGGTCTTACAGAGGGAGAGCGGTTGAGCCTTCTCTGCATGACAGAGCTTGATGCGCAGCTAACGGCGGTGAGTCCTGTGCCGCCGGAAGCATTGCCGCGCGCGCGCGCAAGAGGGGGAACTGTGCTCGAATACCAACGCGTTGCGTTTCGCAGCCTCGGGCGCTGGTTTGACATCGCTTTCCGGTGCGAGACGAATGCAGGTGTGACGCGGGTCGAAAGGTTCAGCTTCAAGATCGGGGAAGAGATCCCCCGTTCGCAATGGCTCGCCCGCGGGCTGTCAGGCTTCTGACTTCCGGCACGGCACTGAAACCTTTTATCGGTCGACGGCTGTGATCGGCAGAAAAGTAGCGCCTGTGTTGGCAACATCGAGTTCGGCCTGAAGGACTTCCTGATAGTCCAGCCCGTAACCATAGTCCGCCTTGAAGTGTGCGAGGCCGATTGCTGGCGCCGGGATCATCACGCCCTCGTCCGGTTTGATCTTTGCTGCGCTTATCACGCCTATCTGCACAATGATGCGGGATATGGCAAAGGGATTTTCCCCCAGAATGTAGCTGTCATAAGGGTGATAAGGCATCGCCGGGTTCGTCAGGACGATTTCGCCCGAGATTGTTTCTCCGGGCACAACACGCCGGTAATAGGGTGCGTCCGTGGTCTCAACCCTCATGCCATCGGGGATCTGCAGCATCAGCTTTCCGGTGTAAAGCAATCCATTTTCGGCGGGCATGGTGTAGGCGAACTGGGGATCCACGGACAGACTTCCGTTGGCCGCGGGCCGGTACAGAAGATCAGCCACGTAGAGATCCGTGTTTTCCGTGTTGGTCACCTGATAAGCGATTGAAATCGAGGCGGCCGTAATTGCCTTTACGGTGACGGTCAGCATGCTTGTGCTCCTGGCGGGAATGGCTTGTTCAAACTGAGTTTGTGAAAACTAGTAACGCGGTCTCTGGTGTTCTTCGTCATTCTTGCCGATTTCCAGATCGTCGAAATCCTTGCGGATCTTGTTTTCGGTAAACTCGTTGTCTTCATATTCACCGAAACCAACTGCCTGCAATTCATAGCCCGGTGCCTTGTGTTTCTTGCCGTCCGATCCGGTGTATTCGACGTCCTTGCGCGGATCGTTCGTGCCGTGCGTGTCATGATAGGAGTGAATGAGCTCGTGCCCGAGGCCGATTGCCGGGTCGCGCGTCATCCAGTCTTCACCGTTGAGTTTGTCCCTGTCAGGATTGAAATAGACCGTACTGTCGGTGCCTGGCCCAGGCTTGTCGTTGACGGTGTCGTAATTGCAGTCGTTCCAATCCGCCGGCGCTTCCTGATTGCCCTTGCCTGGCTTGTTGACCCGGATCTTGGTCGTCTTGTCGCTCGAATCGAGCGCCATAAGCAGGCCCATCCCGGTCGGAGACTGAGCCAGCGTGTCCAGCGCATCCATGGTTTTTTTCTTGAACTCGTCGGTACCGTCCACCTTGATCGACGACTGACCGTTCTTGATCTTCTCCATCAGGGCATTGCGTCTGAGATCGGCAATCTGTTTGGGCGACAGGTTGGATGCCGCTCCGCCACCTGCAGCCGCGCCTGCAGCGCCGCCGGCTCCTGCGCCTGCACCGCCAGCACCTGCGCCGCCCGCGCCTCCGGCACCACCTGCGCCGCCGCCACCACCCGGGCCGGGCGTCATACCAATAAGCACCCTTGGATATCCGGTGGTGAGGGCACCCGCCTTGAGCGTCAGATCAGTCATACGCGCGGCAGGCAACCCTTCTACCAGAACGTTGAAAGCGCCTGTGATGATCGGGTCGCCACCGATGGGCGGCGGCGGACCGACACACAGGCAAAGGTCGGTCACCCGCGCTTGCGGGAACATGCCGGTGATTACGGTCCAGGCCCCTTTCCAGGCAATCGGCAAGGGCGTGCCCAGGCAACTCGGACAGGAATGCAAATCGACAATGATGCGGGACGCAGGAAATTTCATGGTCAAACCGGTTCTTTAAAAATCACGCCGAAAGTGTCAGCCGATTGCCGGTTTTCGTCAATGCCGCCGCGTCACACTTTGCCGGAATGTCGTGAAAGACAGGCTGTGGGTACCGACGAAGTTAGCCAGACACCGTTTTCAGTCCGGTAAAAAAGGTCTCCGTCACCCGCCATTTTCCCGGCATCAACCGCAAGCACGACCGGCTTTCCGTGTCTTTTACCGACTTTGATTGCCGTATCGACATTGTCCGACAGATGCACATGATGACGTTTCATCGGTTTCAACCCCACGTGCAGGATAGACGACAGAAATCTTTCGGCGGTGCCATGAAAGAGGAGGTCCGGCGGTGGAACAGGGGTCAGCTCCAGGTCAATCTTGAGGGAGTGGCCCTGCCGCGCGCGTATCATTGTGCCGTCTTCAGAAAACTCAAAGCGCTGTTTGTCATTCAAGGCAACGACATTGCCGAGCTTTGCAGCGTCGCAAGAGACACCTTTGTCGGAAAGTGCTTTCAAAACCGCGTCGACATTCGCCCAACCTGTTTCGGAAAGCGCCAGGCCGGCATCCTGCGGACAGTGCCGAAGCCAGTAGGAAAGCTGTTTGGAGATTTTTGTTATGTTTTGCATTTTCGGTATTTGTTTCGTGCCACCCCGGCCTTGAGCCGGGCCTCGACAAGCATTGCAAATTGGCCCCAGCTCAAGACCGAGGCAGTGTAAAAAAAGAAAACGGCGCGGGTTGCCCCGCGCCGTCCGTTGTTATGCCGCGCTGTCGTCTCGCAGCTTGACGAGATCGTTCATCAAGCCTCCGGTTCCGTTGTGGACCGTCAGCCGGTCCACCTTTCCGACGATCGATTCCAGCGCTTCCAGTTCCTTCAGCCGCAGCATGACCGGGTTTTCGGCCATGACCTTGGCGGTGTTCAGAAGCGAACGGGTTGCGTTCGTTTCTTCCCGGCGCCGGATCACGTTGGCTTCGGCCTCTTTTTCAGCCGTCACGACCTTGTTGAGGATCTCACGCATTTCACCCGGCAGGATGACATCCTTCAGGACGATATCGTGGATCTCGACACCGATCGCAGCCATGTCCGACTTGATCCGCGCGGTTGCTTCCGCATTGACCTCGCCCTTGCGTTCGAGGATCTGGTCCAGCTTCAGCGCGCCGAGCTGCTTCCGGAAAACCATCTGCAGCGCCCGGTGCAGCGTGTCCGTGAAGTCCTTGACCTCCTGGGCTGCCTTGACCGGGTCAACCACGCGGAATTCCGCAGACAGGTTGATCCGGATCGTGACACGGTCGAGCGTCAACACTTCCTGGCCGGTGACATCGAGGCTCTGCCGTTTCAAATCGATGAGCTTTTGCGTCAGAGACCGACCGGCTTTCCAGAACGCATGCACACCGGCCTCAAGCGTCCGGGTGAGGACACCGTCGACAAACAGCAGCGCAACACCTCCCTCGTTCACCCGAACGATTTCAAACTGCTGCGTCTGCTTCGCATCGCCCAGCCGGCGCATCAGTTTCTGCGTCAGCTCCGGCTGGTCCTGCGTGTCGATCAGTTCCCAGGTCCACGGTCCCGCATCCTTCCACAGAACGAGCCTTTCGTCAGGACCCAGAACCTTGTGAACCCGGCCGTCCCGCTCGACAACCGCCACTTCGGCAGACCGGGTCCGCACGACGGTCAAGTGCTTTTCAGCCACATCAGGGAGTTTATCGAAGAGCGCCTTCTCGTAACCGGAACGGAACTCGGGGTTCGCCAATGCCTGGCGCTCGATTACGAGCGTTCCACGGCCGTTTTTGAGGCTGTGTTCACCCGGTTCGAGGATACCCTGAAGCTCACCCCTGACAAGGTGCAGCGCCCGTTCGTTTTCGGAAATCACAACGCGGGTCCGCCCGCGGATTTTGTCGAGAATAGTCATCATTTCAATACTCCTTCCATGGCTCTAAGGCACTTGGCTGTCCTTTCTTCACGTTGATGTTGGGTTTGTGGTTGGTGGTTTCCGGTACGCCTGTCGGGCGATCCGGGGCGAAAAACACTAAGCGATAATGTGGAGACCTGAAGAGTGCACGAGGGCTCCCGACGGGTTCCCGGCCAGAGGGCCTTGCGGCGATGAGGCGGGTTGCGCCCCTTCGAAAAGGGGTGCGTCCGGCAAAATCGCAGCGCAGCCTTCGACGGCAACCGGGCGAGGGCGCCTGGCGTCGGCAATCCGCTCGCCTTGTCTAAAGACAGGGCTACACGTCCTGCGTCCGCAAGATCCCTTCAGATCCCCTATGATTTGAACAGCACCCAAAGCTGCCGGCTTAAGAAGCCAGTCCGGTTTTCAAGGCCGGGTTGTGGAGCGGGAGTTGAACCCGCGACCGTCGGGTTAGCAGTCCGATGCTCTACCTACTGAGCTATCCATGGTACACATGACAGGAGTCGAACCTGTTGCCTCCGGGTTACACCCCGGCGTTCAACCGTTGAACTTCATGCGCGGATCTCCGATCTGTCAGAACAGCATCCGCACGTAAACACGGCAGGGCCGGATCACGCGGGCGGCAGAAAAACAGCCTAACCGTTGATGTCTGTGCCAACCTCTTGATCGGTGCCGTGGTGATACTTCGTTTTCTTGAGTGGCTGCAAGTGGTAATTCCGTGCCATGATGAAAATGGTGCATTTACATCACTATATGTTGCTATTTTGCAACTATACTGGATTTGGGCATTGACCTCGGCAGCGGGGCAAAGCGCGCGGGATTTCGACCGGTAAGGCTTTGTAGACCAGCGGAAGTCATCCCCCTTGCGCGACACCCTGACGGCAGGCACACTCGCCGCTGAGTTGAAACGCAAGCTGTGCGAGTCGTCATGCCGAACAAGCAGTCCCGCTTCCTGATCGATACCTATTTCGCCGCCTTCAACGCCGGTGACACCAAGAAAATGGAAAGTCTGGTGACGGAGGATCTGATCCACGACGTCAACCAGGGCGAACGGCGGGTCGGCAAGGACAAGTTCTGGTCCTTTAACGTCCATATGAGCAGATGCTACAAGGAGCGCCTTTCGGATATCGTCCTTTTCGTCAATGAAGCGGGAACGCGCGCTGCGGCCGAGTTCATCGTCCATGGGACCTATATCAACACGGACGAAGGACTTCCTGCGGCAGAGGGACAGACCTACGATCTGCCTGCCGGCAGTTTCTTTGAAATCCGGGATGGCCAGATCGCCCGGATTACGACCTATTACAACCTTCAGAACTGGATCGATCAGGTCAAACCAGACACCGGTGAAGACGCCGAAACGTCCTGAATTCAACTGAAGGCTCCCGACCTGGGGTCGCCACCCGACGAACTGAGTAATCTTTGGGAGCTTCGACCAGCTTGAGGGCCGAGCAGGACACCAACACGTTACTGGTTGCTGCCCTGCTGTGCGCTATACCCAAAGACAGTCAGCCATCGGGAGCATCCTCATGACAGGAAACGCATTGATTGTCGGAGCCGGTTCGGGTTTGAGCGCATCGCTTGCGCGTGTCTTCTCAGGCGCCGGGTATACGGTTTTGCTGGCCGCTCGCAGTGCCGGAAAGCTTGCCGATATTTGTGAGGAAACCGGAGCCCGTGCGTTCGCTTGTGACGCGACAAAAGCAGAGAGTGTCGAGATGCTTTTTGCCGAGCTGGATGCAAACGGAATTACCCCGGATGTCGTGATCTACAATGCCAGCGGACGAACGCGTGGCCCGATCGCGGAACTTGACCCGGATGACGTTCGTGCGGCTCTCGATGTCACTGCCTTCGGTGCGTTCCTCGTTGCGCATGAAGCGGCCAAGCGGATGGTCCCGAAGGCTGCGGGAACAATGCTTTTCACGGGCGCATCTGCCGGTGTCAAAGGTTTCCCCCAGTCGGCTCCTTTTGCCATGGGGAAATTTGCCTTGAGAGGCCTTTGCCAGTCGCTGGCGCGTGAGCTGCACCCGAAAAACATCCACGTCGTGCACTTCGTGATAGACGGCGCCATTCACCGCGCCGACCGCGGTGCGCCTTATGACGATCCTGAAAAGACGCTTCACCCGGACGAAATCGCCCGAACCTATCTGGAAATGACCCGTCAGCACCGCAGCGTCTGGACCAACGAAATCGAGCTTCGGCCCTACGTAGAGCGGTTCTAGTTTCAAAGCCGCCGCGTAGCGCCCGGCTGAAGTGCGCACGTGGACTTAACACTTGTCTTTGGCAACACAGCACGCCCTCACTGTTTCGTTATTGTTGCAGCAATCTTCAAGCATGTAGCGCATCAGTGCGCCGACCGACTTAAAGTCAAGCCTGTATGTGATCTGGCGGGCTTGCCGGCTGGACGAGACCAGCCCGGCTTCGGACATGTTCGACAGGTGAAATGAGGTCCGCGAAGGTGTTGCACCAACGGCAGCAGCGATTTGTCCTGCGGCGAGCCCGCCGCTGCCTGCCTCCACGAGACATTTGAAAATACGCAATCGCGTTTTGCTGGAGATCGACGCAAAAGCTGCGAGTGCCATGGCTTCATCCATATTTCAAACTTTCTTGAAATGAAATCGAATCTGTGTTTGATTTTATTTCAAGGAAAGTTGAAATGAAAGGAAAAGACCATGACACCAAGTGAACTTCTTCAAACATTGCAGGCCATGCCGGGAGATCTGCCGCTCGTGTTTCAAACGGAGGGAGGCGACATCGGCGATGGCTATCATGTGACGGAATTCAAGCTTGCGAACATAAAAGGTATTGACTGCGGCGCCCGTCAGTCCGCCTGGACGGAAGCGACGTTGCAACTGCTTGACGGGCAGGGCGGGGGACATATGAAAGTCGGGAAATTCACTTCAATCCTAAGGCAAAGCGTTGCGAAGG
The DNA here is from genome assembly GCF_947494555.1 of uncultured Roseibium sp. Taxonomy (GTDB): domain Bacteria; phylum Pseudomonadota; class Alphaproteobacteria; order Rhizobiales; family Stappiaceae; genus Roseibium. Next base: position 650,709 of record NZ_CANLVF010000001.1, read on the forward strand.
TGCAGGGTCTTGGCGACAGTCTTCTGCATGTGGAATTCGCACACGAGAACAAGGGTATGAGGATCTATGATGTGTCGGAGCCGGTCTTGCGCGACGATGTGGTCGGCGTCGGATTGAGCGAAATTCGCGCCTATTGCAAACCGGCACAAGAACACATTGCAAAATCCGGAACGGCCGGTTGCTGCGGGTCGTCAGCGTCTTCATCGTGTTGCGCCTGAGACAGGTGGCAACAACTGCGTTCAGCGGGGGGGCGCTGATCCAATCCGTTAGAAGATGCCACAAAGGCGAAGGCTAACAACTGAACGGGTGGAACATGGTAGCACAATCATTTCCCGTACCTGTGTGGCGGGCCTGTTCGACACAAGGAACGCCGTTCCACCCGAAAATGCCATTTCCATTATATTTAATTCCCGAATTATAAAATCTGATTTCTCCAGTTTATGTTGCAAAATGCATAGGTATTTTACCTCGCACCGGCGCTGAAAAGGTGTCGCAACGGGCAAACGAGGTACGTTCAATGTTCGAGAATATCGGCTGGATCGTCGAAACAACTCTCAAGAATTGCGTGCATGACGCGTTCGGCGGCTTTGCCCGCTGACGGTTTGGCAGCATTCACTTCTTCGCAACCGACTGGACACAGAAAATGACCTACTATTCCGTACTCGCGGTAACACCGACCTCAGAAGACTGGATTCCGGACTACATCGCCCCGGCGAACAAACTGGTGGCACAATACGGCGGCAAATATCTGGCACGGACCGCTACTCATGAACAGATCGAAGGCACCAAGGACGACGCAGCCCTTCGCATTGTGATTGAATGGCCTTCAAGGGAAGCTGCCATGAACTTCATGAACGATGCGGAATACGCGCCACATCTGAAGGCGCGCACCGCAGGGTCGAACAGCTTTCATTTCCTGATCGAAGGCAAGGATGACCTTGCCTGAGCGACCTGAAACCAACAATTGACCGTCCTGCAGATAGGCGGGGCGGTCGTGTGTTACATGGCACGGGATTTACTAGAATGAGCAAGACCATACTGGTGACAGGGTCGACGGACGGGATTGGCTTGGAAACGGCGAAAGCCCTGAGGGAAAAAGGGCACACCGTTCTGCTGCATGGGCGTAACCGGCAAAAGCTCGACAAGGCAGAAGCCGCCCTTCTGGCGATCCCGGCAAATGCTGGCGTCGAGACCTTTCAGGCCGACTTTTCGAAACTCACTGAGGTCGCGCAAGTGGCGGACGAGATCAGGAACAGTCACAGCAAGATCGACGTCCTGATCAACAATGCCGGCATCTTTCGAGCGCCGGTCGACCTTACGGATGACGGACTGGACATTCGCTTCGTAGTCAATCTTCTTGCGCCCTATTTGCTGACGCGGGAATTGCTGCCGCTCATGGATGTCAGCAGCCGCGTGGTCAATCTGTCGTCTGCCGCGCAGGCCCCAGTCAACCTGAATGCGCTTGAGGGACAAGTGCGTCTTTCGCCGATGGACGCCTATGCGCAGAGCAAGCTGGCGCTGACCATGTGGACACGGTTCCTTGCCGGAGAACTGGGTGCGAACGGACCTGTGATCGTCGCGGTCAATCCGGGGTCCTTGCTGGCCAGCAAAATGGTGAAGGAAGGCTTTGGCGTTGCTGGCAACGATCTCGGCATTGGTGTCGACATTCTCCTGCGCGCTGCCCTTTCGGACGCGTTCACGGGTGCCTCCGGCAAATACTTCGACAATGACGGCGGAAGGTTTTCAGACCCGCATCCGGACGGATTGAATGAAACCAAGACCGCAAAACTGATGCAAACGGTCGAGGCACTGACGTCCAGGGTTGTGTGACAGGACGCTTCGCAAATCATACGCGCCGACGCATCGGAAGAACTTGCAAGACGGGTGTTGCAAAAGTGTATCAGACCACCTTTGCAATGCTGCGTTTTGCTGATTGTAACTGTTTTATGGGCAAATAGTGCCGTAAGGATAAGGTGTTATAGTCAACTGGCGGTACTGGAGAAGGGCATGAAATCGTTTCTGGTCGGAGCATTGAGTTCCTTCCTTTTCGCCTCCGGTGCTTTGTCGGCCGACCTCTATTCTGCTCCGCCGATCGAGCCGGTGCCGTCTCAGATTGTCGAGAAACGCTGGAAATTTGTCGTTGCTCCCTATCTTATTGCACCGACCATCCAGGGGCACACCGAAATAGGCCGTTTGCCCGCGACCGAGCTTGACGTGTCGCCCAGCAATATTTTCAAGAACCTGAAGTTCGGCGGAATGGGGCACTTCGAAGTGCTTTTCGACGACCGCTTCGGTGCCGTTTTCGACATCGCCTATATGGATCTGGGCGATGACAGGACCTTCCCGGCCGTGGGTGGATCGGTAAACGCCGGCTTCAAACAGCTGATCAGCGAACTGTTCTTCGGGTACCGGTTCTACCGCTCGGAGCGCGCATGGGCAGAGGCCTATGCAGGCGCCCGCGTGTGGTACAACCAGATCAACGTTTCGGCATCCGTGCCGGGCAACAGTTTTTCCACGACACTGGATGAAGCCTGGGCCGACCCGGTCATCGGATTGCGGGGTCAGGTGTTCCTGAACGACAAGTGGTCCCTTTACGGAACAGGTAACATCGGCGGGTTCGACTTCGGCTTCGCCTCCGATTTCACTTGGGGCGTCCAGGGCGGTGTCGGCTATCATTTCAACGACCGTGTGGCTCTGCAGCTGCATTACAAGGCAACCGCCGTCAACTTCGACAATGACAAGTCCGGTATCCGGAACTTCCAGTACGACACGATCACCCATGGACCTCTGGTCGGTCTGGCCTTCAGTTTCTGAGTAACCAGCAGCTAGCGTGAGACAGCACGAACCGCCCTTGACTCTCCGAAAAGAAACTATATAACTAGAAATATAGTTATATTGAATGGATCGAGAATGGTTCTGGAAGAAGCTGCTCAGGGATTTGCGGCGTTGGGCTCGGAGGCCCGCCTGCAGGTCGTGCTCACCTTGGTAAAGGCCGGACACACGGGCCTGACGGTGGGGGACATCCAATCCCGCACTGGCATGGCCGCGTCGACACTCGCACATCACCTGAAGTTTCTGTCTTCCGCCGGTCTTGTCATCCAGGAAAAGGACGGGCGCTCGGTGATAAACCGGGCCGCATTCGATCACCTGGAAGGTCTGGCCGGATACATTCTCAAGGAATGCTGCGTGGACGAGGGCGGCTGTTAAGCCTCTCCCATCAGGGATTGATAGACATGTCAGAGACGATTGAACGCGTTGAACTTGACCAGGGCGGCGGGGCCGCGAGCTGCTGCGCGCCAAAAACCGCATGCTGCACGACGCCGGAGCCCAGATGGACCTGGAAGTCCTTCCCGGGCAAGGACTATATCTTTTCAACCTGGACCATCGTGCTCGGCGGTCCCTTGATTGTGCTGCTTTTCGATCAGATCCAGTTCGTTCCGTTCGTGAGCTTCGCGATCAGTGCGTTTCTGGGAACGTTGCCTTACATCGCCTTTGCGGTTGCCCTGATTGCCTGGCTTAAGGCTGCAGGCGCGGAAGCCTATGTCGGACGCGCATTTGCAGGACGCGAGACGCAGGCGATCTTCCTGGCGGCACTTTTCGGCGGCCTGGCACCATTTTGTTCCTGTGAGGTTATCCCGTTCATTGCCGGATTGCTGGCCGTTGGTGCACCGCTCTCGGCAATCATGGCATTCTGGCTGTCATCGCCTCTGATTGATCCGCCAACCCTGCTTATTACGGCCGGTGCCCTCGGGTGGTCCTTCGCAATCGGCAAAGCCGTGTTTGCGGTCGCGTTGGGTCTGTTCGGCGGCTTTCTTGTTTCCATGCTCCTCAAAACGGGCACGTTTTCCAATCCGGTCAAGATCGGGTCCTCGGCAAGCGGTTGCGGCTGCGGCGCATCTCCGCAAACCGGCCGCCCTGTCTGGAAGTTCTGGGGTGAGGCCGAGCGGAGCGAAAAGTTTCGCACTGAGCTTAAGGCAAATGCCTTCTTCCTGGTGAAATGGCTTGCACTGGCATACGTGCTGGAGGCGGCGCTGGTCACCTATGTGCCGGCCAGCCTGATCGCCGGTGTTGTCGGCGGTGAGGGGATCGGATCGATCGCGATCTCCGCCCTTGTCGGGATGCCGGCCTATCTCAACAGCTACGTCGCGCCTCCGCTTCTGGCGGGTCTTATGGAGCAGGGCATGAGCGCCGGTGCCGCAATGGCTTTCATGATCGCGGGTGCGGTGAGTTCCATACCGGCCATGGCAGCAGTCTGGTCTTTGGTAAAGCCTCAGGTCTTTGCCACCTATCTCGGACTGGGTTTCGCGGGCGCTGTTCTGTCCGGCCTGATCTTCCAGCTCTTCATTTGAGGAACGTGAAATGCACACAGATGTCTCGGTGAGGGTTGAACCACATCAGGATGCGACGAAAAAACTTCTTGTTCCTGTCGGGTTGCCAACGCCGCATGAATTGCCGGTTCATTTCAACATCACCGGCGGCGCTTTCACCCTCACCGGTGAAAGTGCAACCGGTCAGCTCGTGGCCGTGGTGATGCCGGAAGCAGAGCAGCCTGTTGAGGTATCTTATTCCTTTCTTGAAGGCGGTCCAGGTTACCCGGACGCACTATTCGAACCGCACAGGAACAAGTTCACACAAGCGGCTGAACAGCTCGTTTTCGACGCAATCAACATTGCTGAAACACAGCCGGACGGACATGCGGCAATCCAGGCGCTGGTCAATGCGGCCGCCGAAAAATTCAGGTACGGACACCCCGAAATACGGTTCAACGATGGTTGCGACGAAGTCCCTTACCTTGCATGCGGGCTGACGGAGGGCTCGTGCATCGACATCAACACTTATCTGATCGCATCACTACGTGCGGCCGGGTACGAAGCCGGATATATCACCGGATACTTCTTCCCTGAAGAAAAGAACGGGTGCTGTGAAGACGCCCATTGCTGGGTGGTCACGCGTCACAACGGCGTCGTTCTGGAATGGGATATTGCTCATCACCTGAAATTGGGGACGAGAGACGTATGCTGCGGGCTCAATCCCAAGCCCGGTGACAGGGTTGCCGTCGCCCATTCCATGGGTCTGACATTTCCGGAGCTCGGCATTTGCTGCGAAAAACTGATCAGCGAACCCGCATGGATCTCCGACGGTGGGCGGTTAGAGAAATCGGAGGTCACGATCCGGCGTCATATTCGAAAATCTGTCGCTGCTGCCTGACCCACGTGTTCAGCCGCGCTTTCGGCTGAACACCATTTTCTGGCTAGCAAGTTTGTCCTGTGGTCCGGTCCAGGCGTAGGCGAGAAGCGCTGGCTCAAGCTTGGACACCGTAATTCTGTGTGTGTGCTCAGGTGGGTTGAAGATCATCGACCCTGGTGCATAGACGCCTTGGTGATTTTCTGAGACCGCACCTGACAGACAGATGTAGCTTTCCGAAATGCCGCTATGGGCGTGGGACGGATAAATGCATCCCGGGGCGAACAGGACCAGCCCAAGTATGACTTCCGTTGTCAGAACCGGTCCATTCGGACCGCAGAACTCTGCATAGGCATAGCTTTTGCCGAGGCCCCTTGGAACTTTCTCATATCCATATTGCCAGGTGAGCTGAGTTTGTACGCTCTCAATCGCGCGGATGAGCGGTGCCGTTCTCTCCAGTCGGCCTTCGTCCAATGCCCTTTTCAGATGCGCCGTGACCGGTTTTTGGGCGGGTTCGCCAAAATCGATAACCGCTTTGGATTTGTTGACGCGGCCGATCGCTTCCCTGACCGCGCGCTGGTGCGCGCGTATCTTGTCGCTGCCTCCCGAAGACAGGAAACGGTATGCCTCGTACAATTCCCGCAGCAAATAGCCCCAGTCCGGATAATCGGACAGGAATTGCCGCGAAGAAACGGTCTCATCGCCCTTTTCGTTGTCGTCCAGCACGTGGTTGCCTCTCTCTAGATATCCGGGCCGGTCTTTCGATATCATTCATGGCCCGGGATTCAAGAAGCAGTTTTTGCGCCAGTTTTACAGTTGGTCCTTTGGGCAAATGCCGGTCCACCGGCAACCCGCGACAAGGCTCACACGGGTTTGTAGGCGACTACGTCAATCTCGATCTTGGCATCTACCATCAATTGCGATTTCACCGTTGAACGTGCCGGAGCACCATTTGGAAAATAGCTGGCGTAGATCTTGTTGAAGGTCCAAAAATCCCGCGTGTCATCGAGCCAGACATTGACCTTGGCGACATCCTCGAGCGTGCAGCCTGCCTTTTCAAGAACGGCCACCACATTGTCCATTGTGCGCCGTGTCTGGGCCTCGATCCCGCCAGGCTCGATCTCGCCGTTTTCCTTCATGGCAACCTGGCCCGAGATGAACACGAAGTCGCCGGCCCTGACTGCGGGTGAGAAGGGCAGGTTCTGTCCGCCGGCTCCAGTACGTTCCACGCCAATGCGTTCGATAGGCATTTAAGTCTCCATTATCGTGATATTCGAAACGACGATTGATCCAAGGGGTAAAACGGTACGTCGGCGTTACCAGACCTGGCCGCGCGCCGCGACAGGCATCGGTCCGGTGAGGTCAGCACCGCGCACGCCTTCGACCCTGTCCAGCATGTTGGCAACCACGCAGGCATGGTTGGGCACGATCCGCAATCTTTCACCGACGTTCAGATTGATCGGGCCATCTGCGACGATGCGCCCGTGTTCTTCGCTGAGCTGATCAATTGCAAGATCGTCGCGGCCAAGCACATGTCCGTGTCCGACCTGACCGAAGAGATCCGTCGTCAGGACTTTCGACCCGGCATCAACGATCGCGTGGTGAGGAGAGGGAACCGAGACAACGGTTGCCAGAACCGTGAGCGCACAATCGTGCCAACCGCAGGCACCGTGCGCCACAAGCGAGCGGTCGTTGTAGACATAGGTGCCGATCCGGTGTTCCGTCACGGGCCCATTGCCGTGCGCGCGCCACATGTCGGGTGAGCCGCCGGAGGAAACAACCTGCACCTCAAGTCCTTCAGACTCAATCAGAGCTTTCGCCTCGTTTAACCAGGTCTCTGCCTCATCCATCCTTCCGACTGGAGGAAAGGTCATCAGGCCACCAAATCTGAGCCCTGGCAGCCTGTCGATAAGGCCGGCAAGACCTGCGGCCGCGGCAGGCGATGGAACGCCGCACCGGTCCGCGCCCGTATTGCACTCGACAAGCACGGTCAGCGGCGCCTCCGCATCGGCAAATGTCCGGCTCAGTCCCTCGGCCACGACTTCATTGTCCGCAACGACGGAAAGCCGCACTTTTTCTGAAAGGGCACGCAGGCGCGCGGTCTTGGTGCCGCCAAGGATGTTGTAGGTGATCAGGACATCCTCGATGCCTCCCTCCGCGACCATAGCCTCTGCTTCGCTGACCTTCTGGCAGGTGATGCCGACAGCGCCCTGTGCGACCTGGTATTTCGCCAGGCTGGGCAATTTGTGTGTCTTGATGTGCGGGCGCAGCTTCAGCGCGTTGCTGTCGCAATAGGCCTGGTATTTGCGGATGTTGGCCTCGGCAACGTCCAGATCCACTAGAACGCAAGGTGTGTCGAGGGTCGGGAATATCATACGAGTTCCTCGTGATGGGGATTGTCTACCATCGGCCATATCTCGCGTTTCAAACGGGTGTAGGCTGTCCGGCGCGGGTCGCTAGGATAGGGCCCATCGACGGCAGCATAAAGAATTTCTCCCGCGATAGGTGCAAAAGCGCCGTGGAAATGATTGGTCGACTTGACGATGAGGATTCGCTTGGCGTCCGGATCTATTCCGAGATTTGTGAAGAGGTCCGGCGAGAAAGCCTGGGACCGGTTGGAATTGAGCACGATATCCAGGTCCCCGATCCGGATCGCCGCGCTGTTTCCAAGCGGAACAACGGACGCGCCGAAACTCTGGACGGCATTTTCAACCAGCCGGGTCACGCGGACCCGTGCATCAATAGGCTGCCCGGCATGGGCCGATGTCTTGCCGCCGAACCTTAGATCGAACTCGGCGCCTTCACCGGCCGCAAAGCAGAGCCGCACCGCCATCGGATCCCAGATCGTACCGAGAGCGACGCCTTTCAAATTCAGGTCAAGAACATGCTGAAGAAGGATAGTTGAATCCCCGGCAACGCCGCCGCCGGGATTGTCCCAGACATCCGCAATGACCACCGGCGCATGGGAGCCCCTGTCCGCACGCATCAGGGCTTCGACCGGTGCAAGAAACTCCGGGGCTGCCCGTCCTCGGAACCCGAAAAGTTCCATGCCGAGGTCTCGTGCAAGCCGGCCGCCTCGAACCGCGTCTCCATCCGTCGTCACGATTATTTTTGCGCCGAGGTCCGGCGAGTCGCCGGCCATGAAGCCGTGGATGACGGACGCTGTCAGGACGTCGCCTGCGCGTTCGAGCGCCATTAGCCTGTCGATGAAACCGCGCATCGGCTGAAGGCTCGTTGGCAGAATGTCGATCATGCGCACATCGAAGACGCATATAACGGGAGAGATTTTGCCGCGTGCCGCCCTGAGGGTCAGATCTGCGCAAGCCTCACCGGTTTCGACGAAATCGGTGTGCGGAAACTCCTTGAAGACGGTGATGATGTCGGCGTTTTTCGTGCATTTTTCGCTCATGTGGCTGTGCGGATCGAAGGTCGCGCCGATCCGGCAGTCCGGGCCTGCGATCTCCCTTGCGGCCTCCAGAAGATCACCCTCGCAATCGTCGCAGCCGTCGGCGATCATTGCACCGTGCAGACCGAAGATGACGGCATCGAGTGGCAGTGCCGCCTTTAGCTGGTCGAGAACCTCGGCGCGAAGGCGCTGCCAGGTCGGGCCGCTCACGAGACCGCCAGGTTCGGCCCACGTCGCGGTCCCCTCAATCAACTCGATCTCGCCGCGTACGGCGCGCTTGCGCAAGGCTGGGAACACGGCGCTGCACAGCGTCGGTGTTTCTGGGTGTTCACCGGGCGGTGCGTAGAAGCTTTGTTCAAAGTCTGAAAAGTCCGTCCTCAAGGGAGAAAAAGTGTTGGTCTCGGTCGCGACGGAAGCACAAAAAACGCGCATGAAAACCCCGGTCAGAATGAAAAGGCGGCGAGGGGAGCCGGAGCCCCCCAAGCCGGGGAGGAACCTTAGTCATACCCTCATAAATGAGACCGCAATGGCGCAGCAAACGGCGATGAGATGCCAGGAAAAGTGCGAGAAGCGGGCTTCCTGCCCGGTTGAGCGCTTTGAGGCAGCAGATCGAAGCCGTTTCTGCGGCCCTCCGGGATAAGGAGAATTTGCCCTGATACTTTGTTGCGAAGCTTTGAAAACCGGACGGTTTCCTGCAGCTTCGCGCCGCGTATCCGAACAAATTCATCCACACCATTGCGGCCTGATTTATGAGGGTATGACCTTGGTCAGTTCAGGTAGCTGCTGCCGTTGGCAGCTTCGACTTCGCTCTTGAAGAGGGTGAGCAACTCGGTCGCCTTGGCATCAAGGTTCTCGGCGACATGGGTCTCAAAGGCCGGCTGCGTCGCGCCTGCCATGGCCTTGCGCTGATCATCCGTCAGGGCAGTCACCTCGATCTTGTCCATCAGGCCCGCCAGGCCCCGGTCGGAGGCCTCTATGATACGCGAGAGGCCCCGGCTGGCGGCGACGCAGTTTTCCGCCGCAACGCGCAGGGTGTCCTGTTCCGCCTCGCTCAGGCCTTCGAAGAAGGCACGGTTGACCATGAAGGTATACGGCGAAAACAAATGATTGGTGAGGGTCATGTATTTCTGGACTTCGGCGAAATTGGCGAAGGAAATGATCGGGACCGGGTTCATCTGTCCGTCGATCACGCCGGTTTGCAGACCGGAATACACCTCGCCCCAGCTGAGCGGATAGGCTTCAGCACCTAGTGCCTGGACGATTTTCTGGTGTGACGGCAGCGTCATTGTCCGGATCCGGATGCCGTCGAAATCGTCGAGATCGGCGATGGGCCGTTGCGAGTTCGTGACGGCAAAGAAACCACCCGTGTCCGGAAAGCCGAGAACAACAACGTCGCCGAGGGTTTCCTCAATGTCCGCCGCCAGCGCTTCACCGAAGAGGCCGTCGAAGACGGAATAGGTGGACGCATTGTTGGCGAAGGCGAAGGGAAGGTTCAGAACGTCGATGCGCGGATAGTAGCTGGCGAGCGCACCGGTCGACGTAAGGGTTGCCTGGATGACGCCGTTCCGGACCTGGTCAACATGCTCAGCTGCCGATCCAAGCTGGTTGGAGCCGAACACTTCGACGGTCACGCTGCCATTGGTGTCGGCGGCGACGATGTTGGAGAACACCGCCGTGCAGGCGTGGGCCGGGTTTTCGAACGGGTCGGTCTTGTTGTCATGTCCGAAGCGGATGACACCGCCTTCGGCCAGTGCGGTGGTTGCGGTCAGTGCGAGCACAGCGCCTGCAACGAACCCCTTCTTCAAAGTCTTCATGATTACCTCCTCAGTTGAAGACGTGGTCTATTGGGCAAATCCGAAGGCGCGCGGCAGAAACAGCGCCGCGTCCTCCCAGAATGCGAACAGGAACAGGATGGTGATTTCGGCGATTAGAAACGGCGTCAGCTTGACTGCGATCCGTTCCAGTTTTTCCCCGGTGACAGAGGACAGGACGAACAGGCAGGCACCGACCGGCGGCGTCATCAGCGAGATGTTCAGCGCCAGCACGAAGATGATGCCCGCATGGATGGGCTCCAGGCCGATCTGCTCGGTGAGCGGCACGAGGACAGGTGCCAGAATGATCAGGATGGCGGTTATATCCATCACCATGCCGACGATCAGCAGGATCGCTATGATGATGGCGATGACCGCATAGGGATTTTCGGAGATGCCGAGGACCGTTCCGGCCAGCATCTGCGGAATGCGCTCGAAGCTCATCCACCAGCCGAGAATGCCGGCAAAGGCAATGATCACGAAGATGACGCCGGTGATGCGCGCCGTGCGCACGAGCATGGAATAGAAATCGCGCACGTTGAGTGTCCGGTAGACGAAGATCCCGATGAAGAGCGCATAGGCAACGGCGATCGATGCCGCTTCCGTCGGCGTGACGATGCCGCCGAGAATGCCGCCCAGAATGATGATCGGCATCAGAAGCGCGGTGAGCGACGACACGAACGTGGCCCAGACCTCGCGCAAGGTGGCTCCCCGGGCCGCCTTGGGGAGGTTTTCGCGTTTCCCGCCAATGACGATCACGCCCATGCAGACAAGGCAGATGACAAGGCCGGGCAGGATGCCGGCAGCGAACAGGCCGCCGATGGAAACTCCCATAAGCGAGCCGTAGACGACCATGAGACCTGACGGGGGAATGGTCGGCCCGATGATTGATCCGGCGGCGGTAACGGCGCAGGCGTAGTCCCGCGAATAGCCTTCCTTTTCCATTGCCGGAACCAGTGTGCGGCCAAAGGCGGCGGCGTCGGCCGTAGCCGATCCGGTCAGGCCTGCAAAGAAGACAGAGGCGAGCATGTTGGCGTGGGCGAGGCCGCCGCGAAATCGCCCGACCAGAACCTGGGCCAACTTTACGAGCCGGTCGGTGATGCCGATACCGTTCATGATCTCGCCGGCCAGAATGAAGAATGGCATGGCAAGAAACGGAAAGATGTTCAGGCCGTTGAAGATCTTGCTCGGGCCTATGGCCAGGAAATTGGGCCCGCCGCCCATGTCGATCAGTCCGACGACGCCTGCGAGCCCTATGGCAAATCCGATCGGCATTCCGAACAGGATCAGGAGGACGAAGGTAACGGCGACAATCATGCGCTCGCCTCCACGGCTGTGTCGAGCTGAAGGCCCTGATCGCGAAGGAGGACAAGAACAAGTTGGAAGATTGCCAGGAAAGCGGAGGCGGGAACGGCCCAGAAGAAGGGTTCCAGCGTTGCGCCGAAGATCATCGCCTGCCGGGATGCGCCGCTCTGGGCAAACCCGACGCCGAACCAGAGCACATAGGCAAAAAGAGAGATCGCCAGCAGGTCGATTACGATGAGCACGCCGCGCCGGACAGGAAAAGGCAGCTTCATCAGGAAGGAAGTCAGGCCGATATGCTCACGGCGGGCGATGCCGGACGAAACCGCCAAAAGGGCTGCCCAGATCATCAGGTAGCGGGCGAGCGTTTCCGGCCAGGGCAGCTGCCAGTGAAACCAGTAGCGGTCGATGACGCCGATCCAGACATCGATGACAAGCGCCAGCATCAGGACAGCGACGACTGCCTCGATCAGCCGATTCAGCGACCCTCCGATTCTTTCTGCCAGGATTTTCACGTTTGCCCCTCCCGCATGAAACTCCGTTAGATAATTTCGCGGGAATAGGTAATGAGTCAAGGAATTTTTGTCATTTAATTACAAAAATACCCATCTAGCAGGCTAGCTCGGCGTATTTATTGACCGATTTTTGTAACTGAGTTACAGAATGATGGCGAGGTATCATGCAGGCACGATTGAAAGTAGACGAGGCACTGGGACATGCGGCTGTCGATGTGATTTCCAATTTGAGGAAATCCGATGGTCAGCTCTCGGCCAGGGAACAGAAGGTCGCCGATTTCGTGTTGGCGAACCTGGAGCGGATCAGCGCGATGACCATTGCCGAGGTGGCAAAGGCTTGCGAGGTCAGCACACCGACCGTTGTGCGGTTCTGCCGAACGATGGGCTGCGACGGGTTCCGAGAATTCAAGATCCGGCTGGCTCAGAACCTTGCTGTCAGCCTGCAATATCTCGATGTTGGCGACCGGCCGGAATCAGAGACAAGTTCCGGATTTCTCGACCAGGTGATCGGAGCCCTTTCGGCGTCCTTGAATGTTATGCGCAAACAGCTCGACGGAGAAGTGTTCGAGGCGGCTAAAAATCATATCGCCAACGCACATACCGTGCTTGTCGGTGGTGTCGGCGGCGGCTCTTCCATGCTTGCGCAGGAGGCTTCCAACCGGCTTTTCCGTCTTGGTGTGCCGACCGTTGCCGTTTCCGATAGCTACCTGCTGCAGATGCGGGCAGCCACCCTCTCGAAGTCCGACGTCATTTTGCTTATTTCCTCCAGCGGCGAGGCGGATGAAATCGTGAGTGCTGCGGAAATTGCAGCGGGATACGGAGCCGCCACGCTGGCAATCACGAAGTCGGGCAGCACGCTTGCACGCTCTGTCGATTGCGCGCTTCAGATCGATCTGCCGGAAGACCCGGACATCTACAAACCAACGGCATCCCGCTACGCGTACCTGGTCATTATCGACGCGCTGGCCATGGCGGTTGCCCAGCTGAGGTCCGACCACACGACGGAGAACCTGCGCCGCATCCGCGCCTCTTTGACAGCCTATCACGGACGGACGGGGCCGCAGCCGCTCGGAGACTAATATCTGTTGTGGAAGTGATTCCGGTTTCTCGAATAGTCGATTGAATTTGATGGCGAATTTCGGTAGCGGCAGCTTAAGGTATGGTGCGAACCCGATCGTCCGCTTCAAGTGTTTTGTGAGTTTCTTAAACAAGAGATTCAACATGTTCAAAGGCGCATGTCCGGCATGCAAACCGGGTCGCAAATCCTCCCTTGCGTCCAGGACAGTCCCGGTTAATGTTCAGGACAAATCGCAGGACGTTACTCATGACAATACTCATCGTCGGGGCGGGCATCTCCGGACTTTCCACAGCATGGTGGCTCACGAAAAAGGGCGTTCCCGTCACCCTGTTCGAACAAGGACCGATCCCCAATCCCTTGTCTGCCTCGGGCGACCAGCACCGCATTATCCGCCGCGCCTATGGTGGGAAAGGGGGCTATCAGCGCCGGATCGGCGATGCCTATGCGGCCTGGGACGAAATGTGGGCCGACATCGGCGAAAAGCACCTTGTCGACACCGGCTTCATGATATTTTCCCAGACGGAGGACGATGGCGGCGAAGCGTACCGGCGTGGCCTGGTCGAGGGAAGTTATCCGTTTGACGAGATGACGCCGCAGGAAACCGCCGACCGCTTTCCTTTCGTCGATCCGGCAACCATTCGCTATGGGCTGGTGAGCGAGGAGGGCGGTGTGCTGCTGTGCCAGAAGATAGCGGCGGATCTGCGGGGCTGGTTGCGCGACAACGGTGCGGACGTGCGTGAAAACACAGAAGTCGCGTCGGTCAATTCATCTTCCGGTACAGTCACGCTTGCCGACGGTTCCTCGCATAGCGCCGATCATGTGATCGTCATAGCGGGTGCCTGGACGCTTGGGCTCTTTCCCAAACTTGACGTCAGTCTCACACCCTATCGCACTGCTGTTGTCTATCTCACGCCCCCCGAAGACCTGCGCGAAGCATGGGAACGGGCACCTGCCATTCTTGATCCGGGCGGGCCGATCGACGGCTATGTTCTTCCGCCGGTTGCAGGAACCGGACTGAAATTCGGGGCCGGAATTCACAAATACCGGGCTGGTCCGAACCAGGACAGGACGCCGAAAAATGGCGAGGGCGTGACCCTGCGCAATCACTTCTCGCCGCCGTTTTCGAGGATCGAGCAATACCGCGTCGATGACGTAGTAACCTGCGCCTATACGTTCACATCCGACGAGCATTTCTTTGCGGTCACCGAGGACAAGGCAACCATCGTCTCCGCATGCTCCGGGCATGGTTACAAGTTCGGGGCGGTGGTCGGTCAAAAGCTCGCTGAAGGGATTTTGTCAAAGGACATGGCGAGAGCACGGACCTGGCTGGAGGCCAGGGACTGAATTTGCCGGATCTGAGGGTATCAATTGTTACGCCGCCCGGATGTTCGGTAGCGTCGGCCCAATTTGTTGCAAATGTCGGCTTTCACCCCTGATCGTGTCTGCTCGCTCACACCATCACAAATCGCTGAAAAGCGGTATCCCATTGGCGTGAGTGTCTAGACACGGCTTGGCAGTCTGCGATCATTGACTCTAAAGTACAAAAATAAAACTACGGGTTGGTGCAACATGTCCGAGGACGCCAGGGAAGCGGTTCTGCAAATCTACGACGCGGTTGCAGATCCCTCGCTCTGGCCGGATGTGCTGCAGCGTGTTGCAGAACAGGTCGACGCCGTCGGATGCATCATGTTCGAGTGGCAAACGGGACCAGCTGCGCGCAAGCTGGCTGTTTCAGTGGCATCCAGCTACTACGATCCCGCGCAGATCGATGTCTATATCGATCGTTTTTTTGAAGAAGAAGCTCGGGACCAGGA
The DNA here is from genome assembly GCF_947494555.1 of uncultured Roseibium sp. GTDB lineage: Bacteria > Pseudomonadota > Alphaproteobacteria > Rhizobiales > Stappiaceae > Roseibium. The sequence continues at coordinate 665,819 of NZ_CANLVF010000001.1, forward strand.
TATCTTCGAAGCGCATTCCCTGCTGCTTGACCGGATCGATCTTGTCCAGGACGACGTGCTCGCCCCCTCGCTTGGCGCGCTGAAGGAACGCCCCAATGTGCAGACGCTTCAAAAGCTAGGCATCCTTCATCGCGCTGCCGGCCTTCTCAACAAGGACAATTCGGCGCGGTCACGCTTCTCCATTCAGCTGGGAGCGGATCGCGGCCGTCTGACGGAAGCTGAGCAAAATCACCTGGGCCTCATCCTGCCGCATGTCGCCAAGGCATATGATCTTGGAGGGCCCGCCAAACAGCTTGCCGACGAACATTACGGAATGCTCGCTGCCATGGATCGTCTGTCTATTGGTGTTTGCATTCTCGATTCCAATGCAAGCGTCGTGATCAAGAACGAGGAGTTCCGAAGGCAACTTGCCGAATACCGCGTCTTCCGCGTCGATGCGTCGGGTAAGCTCATCTTGTCCAAGCCTGCTGACCAGAAGCGATTTGAAACGCTCAGGGCAGACGCATTGAACCACGGAAAGTTTGGTGCCAGGCCCCGCAAGGAAGCCCTGTCGGCGGAAGAGGATGTCTTTCTTTGTATGGAAGTGGCGCCTCTTCACAAGTCGCAGGAAATCGGCTCCAAGGCTTTTGACGGGTGCATCGTCTACAGTTCCGACACGAGCCTGCCCTTCAGTTGCCAGACGTTGCCGATCAAGACTGCCTATAAGTTGACCGATGCCGAGATGTCGCTGGTCGATGCAATTGCCGAGGGGCTTACCAACACCCAGATTGCAGAGCAAAAGGGTCGTGCGGTGCCAACCATAAATGCGCAGGTCAAATCCATCCTGTCCAAGACACAATGCGCCACGCGTACGCAATTTGTGCGTCTGATGATGAGCTTCGGTACCGATTTTCTCGCGGCGAACAGGAAAAGTTCTTCGCTTTAGACCATTTGGACGATGAAGATCGCTGATTGCGCGGCAAAATACATGTGCCGTCGAGGTTGCAACAATCCATGTACTTTTCCAATGGCTTTTAGTTGACATCAATACCGGTTTGAAATTGTGACTTACTTGCTTGAATTTCTATCGGATGCTGTCGCAGCTTCGGCGGCGCAATTTAAAGTAGTATTTCAGTTTTAACGTGCAGAGGGGAAAACCGATGCAAACGAAGTATGGATTTACAAAATTTACGCCTATCGAATTTTCAACCTGGATCGCAAGGCAGTCCATCAGCCGCGCCTGCGCTCGCGTCCAGCAACATCATACCTGGAGACCTCGCTATTCCGGGTTTTCCGGCAGCAACCACTTTGAGATGCAACAGGGTATCAAACGGTACCATATCAATGTTAACGGGTGGGCCGATATCGGCCAGCACTTCTCGATCTTTCCAGACGGTGCAATCGTCACGGGACGTCCATTGAACCGATCGCCTGCCTGCATCCTCAACGCGAACAGCCGGGCGATCTGTATCGAGTCCATCGGCAATTTCGATGCTGGCGGAGACACCATGCGTTCGGCGCAAGCCGACTCAATTTTCAGCGCAACCGCAGCTCTGCTCAAGAAAATCGGCATTTCCGCGCCAAGCAAAACCAACGTGGTCTACCATCATTGGTATGACGGCAGCGGCGGACTGGTCTACACGAACAGTGGACAGAAAAGCTGTCCCGGCACAGCGTTCTTTGGCGGAAACCAGCTTTCGGATTTTGAAGCCAATTTCCTGCCACGGCTTCGGGCGGCAATGGGCGCGGTGGGCGGTGCCCAGCCCGTGGGTTTGCTCGAATGGGTCGGTGTCACGGCGGACAGTCTCAATATCCGAAAGGGTCCAGGCAGTAATTTTGGCCTGATCAGTGAGCAAGGGCCACTCGATTACGGTGCAGTCGTTCGGGTCTACGAGCAATCGGCGAACGGCTGGCTGCGTATTTCACAATCCAGGCAGTTCTGGGTCTATGGCCGCTACACCGCTCCGGTTGTTCAAGCGACCGTTAATACGGCTGACACCAACGCCCGTCTCGGACCCGGCATGACGTTCGATGTCGAGCGGGTTTTTCAGGACGGTGACCGCGTCTTCGTTTTCGAAAGTGACGGTGAGTGGAAGAAGATTGAAGATGATCTGTGGGTTCACGAGAGCCTTCTGGACATCACCTGAACCGGTTTTTCAAAGAGTTTCCTTTACGTATTGAGGAGCATCAAACATGACCAGGATCATCTTTGTACATGGCATGAACGCGACGTCTGCCAGCTGGAACACGGTTCCGGAGAAATTCAGCCATGCCGGCTACGATACCGTTTCGGTCGATCTGCCGGGACATGACAAGGACCTGCCTCTCGCCGTTCTGTTTCTGGGGAGCAAGGGCACGTACGCCTCCGGACTGACGATGAACGATTATGTCGAGGCAATTGTTGCCAGGTTTCCCGTCGAAGACGAACGCAATGTTGTTCTGGTCGGGCATTCGATGGGTGGTGCGGTGATTTCCCAGGTTGCACACCAACATCCGGATCGCATCAAGCAACTCATCTATGTCGCGGCAATGCTTCCCGATACAGATGACTCACCTGCTAAGATCATAGCCGCGATCAAGGATATGGACGTTCCGGTGACAAAAACCCTGGGTGACTATCTGCCTCATCTGCTGAAGTTGCGATTTGTCTATCAGCCCGAGGAGCCCTTGGGGGAAACGTTCAGCCGTTCGCCCGCATTTGATGCCATTCCGCGCGGGTATGTCCTTTGTGAGGATGATGATGTCATCCCTGCAAAACTTCAGGAAACCATGCTCGAGGCTTATCGCGATGCGAGCGCGAAGTCAGACGTCGATCGGCTGCAGCGCAGCCATTTGCCGCAATATGACAGGCCTGAAGAGCTGTTTGAAACAATAGAGGCGATGCTGTCTGCCTGACAGTGGATTTGGGTCGACCTGAAAATGGTGATCGCTCACGCGGCAGGATGCCGACACAGCTCGTGAGCGGTCGTCAGGTCTCGGCACAGTGCCTTCAAAATGCTTCTCCTTGCCAATTGAATTCAGCAGTTGGCCATCGCAATAAGTCTGCCTCCGAATCCTCGGACCAGATCACTGAAGCGCATGCATGTCCCTCTTCATGCCGCGAGATCGACGGCGCCATGTGCCTGCAGCTTGACGATGGACGTCAATCCGAAACCACGGATATCGATGGTTCCGGCGTCAACGGGCACCAGGCCTTCCAGGCTGTCTTCACCGAAGTCGGACGTTGCCGTAACTTCCATCGGATTGGACAGTGACTGCAGCCTGGACGCAAGGTTCACTGCAGGACCGAAGACGTCATAGACATATTTCTGGACACCAACGACCGATCCGACAACCGATCCGGATGCGATACCGATCCTTGCCTGCCACTGGTGCGGATGGCTCTGGTTGCGCCGCTCCAGATAGCGGATCATCTTCGACGCGCATTGCGCCACCGCACTCGCGTGGTCCGGGTTGGGTGTCGGCAGGCCTGCGACGGCAAGATACGCATCGCCGATCGTCTTTATCCGCTCGCAGCCATGCATTTCGGCAATCCGGTCGAATGCCGTGAATATGTCGTTCAATTCAGTGACGGTGACGGTCGGGTCGGCGGCTGCAGCCATCTGCGTAAAGCCGACGAAATCGAGCATCAGGACTGAAACCGGCTCATAGAGCTTTGGCGTGACGGTTCCAAAGGCGGTGTATTCCTCATAGACCGAACGCGGCATGACGTTGAGAAGCAGCTTTTCGACGCGGTTTTTCTCAAGTTCCAGTTCGCGCGCCTTCTTCTCCGCAATGCGGGCATAACTGTCGATCATGGCCTCCGTCTCGCGCAGCCGCGAGATGTTCTGGCACTCGACGAGGAGTATTCTGCGCCCGTCGCTCTCTGCATGCCTGATAACCGTTTCGATCGTCAGAAGCCGCCGTTTGCGTTTGACTGCAACATCAAGCTTGATGGCGTCCTCAACAGCCAGCCGTTCGACAAGTTCGGCGCGTGTCACGCTGCCAAAGATTTCCTCGAGCGGTGTGCCGTCTTCTACGCCGAACCACGCGGCGAACGCTGGATTGCGGTAGCCGATTGTAAGATCCTCCGGGTCGGCGAGTGCGACACCAACCCCGATATTCGACAGCATCCGCATGCTGATCGCTTCGATATTCATGCTGCCCGGCTCCTTCTGACAATAACAGACCTTCTGGCTTCAACAGCTGCGATCGCCGCGAGGCGGTCCTGTTTGTCAAAGCCCGCATCGACCAGAGTTTCGTTCAACAGCACGGCAATTTCATCAAAATGGTAATGGTCGACATTGAGATGCGCATGCGCCGTTGCCAGCCGCGCGTCAGAGATCTCGACTGGACCGCCGAGCAATCCGGCGATCATCTTGGTTTGATGATCAACCAGGCGTGCCATGTTCACGTCTTCAAAGAAATGTCCGACGATATCGCTGTCGAGCGCGCGTTCGTAAAAATCCGTCACAACCTGACGGACACCGGGAAAGCCGCCGTATTTTTCGTAAAGCGTCTGCGTTTTTCCGGACATCGTTTGTTTCCTTCATTTGGATTGCCGTTGAAACGTCGATGAGACGCGCAAGCTTGAAAGGGCCTGCGCATCCTCATCATCAACGTTTGCGGATCACGATTTCCGCGTATTCCGCGGGGACAATCATCGCGCGTTCGCCGCCAATCGATGCTGCTTCAGCCAGCTTGACCAGATCGTCTTCAAGTTCCGCCGCACCGGTTTCGCCAACGGCCTGGAAGGCCTTGTTCATGGGACCGTAGATCTCGCGCCAGCTTTCGACCCAGGCGCGGGCCGACCGGTAGCGGAAGACAAAGGTTTTCGGGGTGACGGATACGTTTGTGGCATCTGAGCCGAAAAGCTCCTGAAGGCGCTCTTCCGATGACCATTCCAATGGAGAGCGCACACCTGCCGGAGGCGGAACGTGGCGTCCGATCGTCTTGAACACCTGTCCGATGAAACCGGCCGGCGTCCAGTTTGCCATGCCGATCCGTCCGCCTGAACGGCAGACCCTCAGCATCGACTTCGCGGCGGCATCCTGATCCGCAGTGAACATCACTCCGAAAGTTGATGTGACCACATCGAACGATGCGTCCTCGAAAGGAAGGTCTTCTGCATCGGCTTCGCGGAACGCGACCGGCAGGCCTTCAGCCTTAGCTCGCTCCATCCCGGCGCGCAGCCACGCATCGACATAGTCTGTCGAAACGACATCACAGAAGCGGCGCGCAGCTGCCAGCGTGGCGTTGCCGTTACCGGCGGCAACATCCAGGACACGCTCACCGGGGGCAAGGTCGAGCGTTTCGGCAAGTGTCTCGCCAACGATCTGCAAGGTCGTTCCGACTGCCGGGTAGTCGCCTGTTGACCAGACACCCTGCTGTCGCTGTTTGACGGCGGCAAGATCCGGTCCGGAAAAAGCAGGTTGGTTGAGTGCGTTCATCTATGTGCTCCTTTCGGGTTTCAGTTGATGGAGCATTGATCGCATCGCTTCCAAGTTTGTGCTTGAAGATTGCCTGAGGGCTGTGTGGGGATTGTCTGAGGAAAGACTGAAATCTGTCTGGATGAAGCGTCTGAACGTTATGAAACTGGTCGGTGACCATTCAAGTTTCGTCAGGTGAAAGCAGCACGCTGTCAGGCCGGTTGGCTCAGTCGAAACCGGCCAGCGTAAGCCCCCGCATGAACTCTTCGCGGAAACCGGGTTCAACAAACGGGAACGCCCTGAAGAAATGCTCGGTTCTGGTGTCCGCACCGCTTTCGCGGGCCTTGGAGGCGTAGTGCCGGGCGGCTGGCAGATCGTCCGCAAGCGCATGTGTTGCGGCTGCAATCATATAGATCAGGTGATGGGCTCTTGGGGCGTGAACCGCCGCAGCGGCTTCGCCAGCTGCGGCTGCAAGTTCACCTGCCTGCAAATTTGCGAGTGCGCGAACACCGTGCATTGCATAAAGCAGCGGATCCAGCGGACTGAGGTCCAGTGCGGCAGAGGCGTGTTTCAAAGCGGCGCCGGAATGTCCCTGAAGCGCTTCGGCAAAGGCGCGCGAATAGTGACCTTGCGCGAAATTGGGGCTGAGCGAGATGGAACGCTCCAGCCATCCAAGGCCCGATGCGGGATCATTGCTCAGCCAGAAGGAACGGCCCAGGTTGAGATTGGCGAAGGGATCGAGCGGGTCAAGTTCCACGCCCCGTTCGGCAAAGCGGCGTGCTTCGTCGATCGCGGTGGCCTTGTCGGAGGTATATCCAACGAACGCGTCCTGAAACCTTCCAAACGAAAGCCCGGCGTGGGCTCTTGCAAAGTCCGGGTCCTTCGCAATCGCCCGTTCGAAACAGGACTTTGCCGCGGCATTGTTCGCTTCCGTGAATAGAAAGAGATGGCGCAATCCCAGATGATACTCCGCCCAGGCGTCAAGCTTTTCCGTAGACGAGCGTGAGGCGATGGATGCTTCGCGCTGGGTGATATAGATCTCGAGCGACGAGGCGATCTGTTCCAGCATCTCGCGTCTGATCTCCAGAAAGCGATCACTCCGGTCTTCAAACCGTTCTGCCCAGATCACCAGGCCGCTTTCACAGTGAGCCAGTTCTACTGAGACGCTCATCATGTCCTGAAAATGCAACACGGTTCCGGTGAGCGCATAGCGTACCGCGAGGCGTTCTCCGATCGCATTGAGGTCAAGGTTCGGGCCCCGGAATTGAAAGGCCGTGCCCCTGGCAATGACACGCAGCCAGCGCAGTTTTGCAAGACCCTGGATAAGCTCGTGCGGAATCGCTTCGGCCAGAAGCTGCTGACCGTGGTCCGACCCGTAATCCTCGAATGGCAGAACCACGATCGACGGTTTGCCCTGATCTTCGGCTGCTTCCAGTCGAGGAACGTCGATCTGAGGTGCGGCGTGCACCGTCGTACCCGGCGTGATTTCCCTCACAACGCCGACGAACCGAAACCCGCGGCCGCGAACCGTTCTGATCAGGCGCTGCTGGTCTCCATCGTCGCCAATGGCCTTGCGCACGGATTTCATGCAGGTCGAAATGGCCGCGTCCGAGATATACCTGCCGTCCCAGATTTCCGTGACGATTTCATCTTTCGTCACCAGGCGGTCGCGATTGGAAATCAGAAGACACAAAAGATCGAAGGCACGAGGCTCAATATTCACCGGCTTGCCGGAGCGGTGAAGCTCCGCCATCACGACGTCAATTTCCCAGTCCTCGAACGCGAGTTTCATCAATCTTATGGTACCGCTGCGTAAAGCGTTGCTCAAACGGAAATTCGAAAGGAGTGGCGCACTGCAGGTTCACAGGCTCACGTGCCTGCGGATTATGACCAGGCAATTGGCTTGAGAAATCCGCCTCTTGCTTCGCGGACATGTTCGTTCGTACGCACGTTGCTGATAATGAGCCGACCAGTCTGCAGGCTCTCAGCCAGACTGCTTGCGTTAATTCAGATCGAAAGGAAACGCTGTGAACAAAGGGTTTGAGCCATATTTGTATGATACCGTCCCAGACGAGCCTCCCAAGAGATATTTGGTGGCTTGTACTTTTGGTTGTATAGATAATTCAGTGCAATTCAAATAACGCGCATAAATTTTAAGTTGTTCCTGCGTTCATTTGGCTCATTCCTGAGGGGCAGGGCGTAATTTTATTCAATCTTAACTATATGCTGGCATCACTAAGCACGCATTTATTTCCGACTTTAATTCGCGAATGCTTCTTAGGCAGAAGTGTTACCTGGCTCTTGGGGGGAGCTCGTATCATGTCTGACGAACAAATCAGTGTTGAAAAAAAGCGTAAGCGTATCGGGATCTTTGATCGCTTGCGTATCCGAACCCGCATCAATTTACTTGTGGCTTTGACGCTCTTTGCGATTTCAGCACTCGGCATCACCTACCTGACAGGCAGAGCGGGCACCCAGGCATCTCTGGAGAGCAAGAACCAGTTTGCGGCGCTCTATGAGCTTGTGCAGGCGGTCGAAATCGGAGCGCTCCAAATGCGACGCAGCGAAAAGGATTTCCTGCTGCGACGCGATATGAAATATGTCGACAGATACGACAAGTCGGTCAAAACCGTGGACGCCGCTCTGGAACAGATGTCGCAGCTCACAGCATCGGCTGCGGTTTCAGAAAATGTTCAGAGACTGAAAGAAGGCGTCAAACGCCACCAGACGCAGTTTCACAAGGTTTCCGATCTGCGGGTGAAAGTCGGGCTATCCGAAAAAGAGGGTCTTGAAGGAGAGCTGCGCACGGCCGTCCACAATGTGGAGGAACTCCTGAAGACCGCCGAGCTAGACAGTCTGACAGTGAAAATGCTGATGATGCGCCGTCACGAGAAAGATTTCATAATGCGCGGCGCGGAAAAATACGTTGCCCGTATCGACAAGCGGCGGGAAGAGTTTGATGGACTTCTCAAGAATTCTTCACTTCCTCCGGAACTCATTGCTGACCTGACAACCCTCATGGATCAATATCAGGCCGGTTTCAAAGCCTTCGCTGAAACCGCAATGATACTTGCACCCGAAACAAAGCAGCTGAGTCAGATTTTTGCCGAGATGCAGCCGGATTTTGCGAAAATCCGTGAGCTCTCCGAAGAGGGTCAGAACGTCGCCAATGCGGATTTCACATCCACGATGAAAACGACGGATCAGACCTTCCTTGTCGCAAGCATCGGCATTCTGGCGGGCGGAATTTTCCTTGGCCTGCTGATCGGGAGAAGCATCTCAACCCCGATCAATCAGCTGAACAACGCAATGAAATCGCTCGCGGCCGGCGATGCGAGCGCAGAACTGCCGAGGCTCGACACCAAAACTGAAATCGGGGAGATGGTGGAGACGGTTCAGTTCTTCAAGAACGCTTCTGCAGAGCGCATGGACCTGATGAATGAAAGCAGACGTGATCAGGAAGCGCGCGAGCACCGCCAGTCGAAGGTCGATGACCTCGTCCGCGACTTCCGTGAAACCGTTCAAGGGGTGCTTGAAGCGGTCAACTCGGAAAACCGCGAAATGGAATCCTCTGCCGGCAGTCTCTCGACAATTGCCTCGCAAACAACTTCGCAGGCTGACAGCGTTTCCAGTGCTTCCCAGGATGCTTCCAAGAATGTTGAAGCGGTCGCAGTTGCCGCAGAAGCGCTGTCTACCTCAATCAGCGAGATTTCCCATCAGGTTGCCCAGACGAAAACCATTGTTGAACAGGCGACCGACGCGACCATAGAAACGGATACCAAGATTGCCGGACTTGCGGCTTCCGCAGACAAGATCGGTGAGGTCATTCTGCTTATCCAGGGTATCGCCGAGCAAACGAACCTGCTTGCACTCAATGCAACGATCGAGGCAGCCCGTGCCGGCGAGGCTGGAAAAGGCTTTGCGGTCGTCGCGTCGGAAGTGAAAGAACTTGCAACGCAGACCGCCAAGGCAACCGAGGCAATCTCGACCCAGATCACGGACATTCAAAAAGAAACCGAAAGCTCTGTTGAGGCCATCCGTGGGATTGCCGAAACGATGCGCGAAGTTTCTTCAGCAACCGAGGCGATTTCCGCAGCCGTTGAAGAGCAGGGCACCTCTACCACCGAGATTTCAGAAAACGTGCGGTCTGCGGCAGCCGGCTCCAACGAAGTTTCAGGAAACATTGTCAGCGTCCGGCAAGCAGCTGACGAAAGTCAGAGCACAGCAGAGCGTGTGCTTTCTGCAGCAAAAGGTGTTTCAGACAACACCGATCAGCTCAGCCAGGTTATCGACGCGTTTCTTGACGATGTCGCTGCGGCTTAGCCGCAGCGAAGCAATCTTGAGCTGATCCACGGCGCATTGGAGCTGGGGGTCAATTCGCCAACCGGTATGGACTGATGGCAGAGACACAAATTCGGGCCGGCGAGGTGCAAGCCGGCATCGAAGAAGGTCAGAGAGCAATCAGGATCGCCGAAGGGACCTAGGACACCTGATTTACCGCGCGCGCGTAGCGTTCTGGCAGCGTTCCACGCGCGTCCGGGTGACGAGTGCACAGCCGCTGCGCATACAAGCAAGCGCTCAGATTGAAGAACGAGCGTGCGCCGGACGCTGTTTTCGTGAGTGTCAGTCATTGGAGCAAAAGCGATTTTTGGTTGCGGCGTTCTATCCCTCAGGACGCACATTCAGAACGCCGGGACATAGATGCCGGCAATGGTTTTGGCACGGAATCACTTCAGTCAATAGTCGCAAGTTCAGGCAGTCTGGACCTGGCGATTAAGCCACTTTCTGCAACCTTTCCGGATGTTGGTGCAGAGGCGGTATTCAGGATTGCGGGCTCTCGTAGGTGCCGGGTTCAAATACTTCAAATCAGCAGTGCTGAAGGACACAACAAACTTACGATCAAAGAAATCATCGTGTTACGGTTCAGGCTCTTGTTCCTGTCGTGCGCGCCTTCTCGTCTGAAGCATTGGCCGCACTTGATCGGAACCGAGGGAGAGTGAAAGAGAAGCATGATAAGTAAACTACGCATTGCGAGCGGTTTGGTCCTGTTTGTATTTGTTACGGGGCATTTGCTTACTCTGGCGTTTGGCCTTCGATCGATTGAAGCGATGGAAGAGGCAAGTGTCTACCTGATGGGACTGTTCGCAAATCCCGTCGGCGGGCCTCTCCTGATCTTGAGTTTTTTCGCTCACGCCGGTCTGGGACTCTGGACCCTGTTTTGGCGAAACAGATTGTTTTTCAATTGGGGAGACAGCATTCAGGCCCTTCTTGGCCTCGCGATCGTGCCGCTGTTGTTGCCTCATATCATGGGAACCGTCGTCGGCCCGATGATGACGGACACGCATGTCGGCTTTAAATGGGTGCTCGCTGTCTACTGGATTTTCGTCCCGCAGCTGGGAATTCAGCAAGTCCTTGCCCTGATCGTGATTTGGGTTCATGCCTGCTATGGACTGTTTTTATGGATGCAGGTGCAGAACTGGTGGGGGCGCTACGCCACGCTGTCCTACCCATTCGCAGTCATCATTCCGGTTGCTGCCCTCCTGGGTTTTGTTGAGTCCGGGAAAATCCTGATTGCGAACAGCGGCGATCCTGAATACATGGCGCCGGTTCGCGAATCCGCCGAAGCATACGGGTCCGTAGGCGAAAGGCTGATGCAAATTCAGGCCGATGTCTTGTGGTGGTACGCTGGCATTGTTTTTGTCGTGCTGGCAGCAAGAGCGGTTCGGGTTTGGGGCAGAGGGCCGGATGTCTCCCTGACCTATAAAGACGGTCCGACCATCAAGCGGTCCGCCGGTATCAGTATTCTTGAAACCGCTCAGTCCATGGACACGTCCCACGCTGCGCTTTGCGGTGCGCGGGGCCGCTGCGGCTCGTGCGCAGTCCGTGTTCTGGAGGGGGCTGAAAATCTCTCAGCACCCAGCCGTATCGAACAGGACACTCTTGCCCGCCGGTCGTTGCCTGAAGGGGTTCGTCTTGCATGCCAGGCGATGCCGACAGGTGGCAACGTCACGGTGGAACGGGTGTTCCCGCCAACGATCTCACCCGTCGAATATCAATCCTTGCTGCGTGAAAAGACGCCTTCAAGCCCTCCTTCAGATGCGGCATCGCAGAGCGAGGGCGCGGCATGATCAGGTTTTTGACGGCGCTCTTCCTTTTCCTTTGTGTTCAATCGATTGCTCCCGCTTCGGCGCAAATGCTCCTGCCGGGCGCGGGCGCTTCAGAAACCGAGGCGCCGGCGGCAGAACCATCGCCGAACGACATAAAGGAACTTGCGCGCCTTTTGGCCGACCCCGCCATTGTCAACTGGCTGCAACAAAGGGCAGACGGCCTTAATGACGGTGCAACACAAAACCAGACTTTCCGCGAGGCCGTGCAGCAGGGGCTCAACGAAATTGAGAACCGCGTGCAGCTGGTTGGGGCATCGCTCGCCCTGTTGCCGGATGCTCCGGCGATCATTTCGCAGACCTGGCAGGAAGGTTTAGCGCCCAGACAGCAGCTGAACTTCGTTGTCCTTCTGATCATTTTCATCTTCGTCGGCGCCGGGCTGGAGTGGCTCTACTGGAGATACGCCGGATACTTTCGGCGGCGTATTGAACTCGGCCGATCCGACAGTTACCTCGACAAGGCGCGCTCTGCAGTCACAAGGCTTGCGCTTGTCTCCGGCGGGGCGTTGTTTTTTTCTATCGGAACGATTGGAACATTCGTCATTTTCGAGTGGCCACCCAATGCACGGGAGTTTGTTCTTGAACTCCTCGTGTCGCTCGTCATCTTAAGGGCGATTGCGGCCATTGCTCTTTTTGCTCTGGCGCCACGCGTCGAAACCCTGCGGCTGATGCCTCTGTCGCGCACAAACGCGCAGATACTCTATCTCGGCGTTATGGTGACCTCGGCGATCTTGCTCTTCGGTAGCAATCTCTCGGAGACCATCGTCCACCTTGGACGCAACGAACCCGTCGGTCTTGCAATCGATATCTCTGCAGCGGCCGCCGCGACTTTGCTCGCCATTGCATTGCTCTGGCTCATGTATTCCCGCAGCGAGCTGCAAGGCCGGTCCATCCTGATGCCCGTGATCGGCACGTTCGTATTGCTGATGCTTTTTGTACTCTGGCTGATTGGTGCGGAAAGCGCGGCGGGAACGCTTGCCGTTGTCGCGCTTCTCGTGCCGACAGAGCGAATTGTCCGCAAGACCATAGAGCAAGCCTTTCGCGAAAACCGGCCTGACGAAGAGCCGGAAGACCTCGCCGGTGAAGCCAGCGAGGCAGACGAAACCGGAGACACGGTGGAAACCGTGGAGACGGATGAGGCCGCCGAAACAGGCGAGGCCGAAGAGGCCAGTGAAGCTGCGCACGGGATCTATCTGCCTGTCGCCGTGCGTCTTGGCCGGTTCGTCGTTGTTGTATCGGCGGTGATTTGCATTGGCCTCTTCTGGGGTGTGCAGCCCTGGAACATGTCCGCTGTCAACTCAACGCCTGCGCAGATGGTGCGGATCCTGATCGACATCATGGTCGCGTTCCTCATCGGCGATCTGATCTGGACCGCGACAAAAACCGCAATCGACCGGCGCATGGCGGCGATGCCGAAGCTTCAGCCGGGTATTGCACCCGGGCCCGAAGCCCGAATGGCAACGCTGCTGCCGTTGATCAAGAAAGTCGTGCTGGTCACCATTCTGGTGATGGTGGCCCTTATCGGGCTTTCATCGATGGGCATCAACATCACCCCACTGCTTGCAGGGGCAGGCGTTGTGGGTCTCGCCGTCGGTTTCGGCGCACAGGCCCTGGTGCGCGATATCGTGTCCGGTGTCTTCTTCCTGATCGACGACGCGTTTCGCGTGGGCGAATATATCGAGATGGGCGACATCAGGGGCACGGTGGAATCCATGTCCATCCGCTCGCTGCAACTGCGGCACCACCGCGGCGCCGTTCACACCATTCCCTTCGGCGAGCTGAAGTCTCTCACCAACTACAGCCGCGACTGGGTGATGATGAAGCTGGAGTTCAGGGTCCCCTTCGACACCGATCTCAAGCTTGCCAAGAAAATCGTCAAGAACATCAATGAAGAGCTGCAGGCGAATGAGGATTATGGCGACAATTTCCTTCAACCTCTGAAATTCCAGGGCGTCCGGCGGATGGAAGAATTCAACATGGTTGTCGGCGTCAAGTTCATGACCAAGCCCGGTGGTCAATGGACCATCAGGCGTGATGCCTATCAGCGGATCCGGGACGAATTCGAAAAGGCGGGCATCAACTTCGCGCAGCGTAACGTCAAAGTCGAAGTCATCGGCGGTGAAGACCTGAGCGAAAGCGACAAGGAAAAAGCCACTGCGGCAGCCATGGATGCCATCGAACAGCAGGTGCAGGGCCAACCTGGCGGGTGATATGAAATCTCTTTCAGGAAAAGGGCGCAGACCTAAGCCTGCGCGCGACCTTCCTCGACCGCGTCCAGAATGAACCTCGGAAGCGCAAATGCAGCCGCGTGAACATCCGGTGTGTAGTAGCGGGTCTCAAAACCCTGCGCGTCAAAGCGTTCCTGAAGAACCGAGGCCGCCTGTTTGCGCAGATCTGGATTGTCCGATGCCCAGCCGAGGGTCATGTGACCGCCAAAATAGGTCGGAATGGCCGCGATATAAGCGGCCGCGTCCTTGAAGATGCGCGAGAACCGCGCAACGCTTGTAACCAGTTCGTCGCGCTGCAGAAACGGGACGCCATTCTGGGTCACAAGAACGCCGCCCGGTGTCAGCATCCGATGCACATTGCGGTAGAACTCTTCGGAAAAGAGGACTGCCCCAGGTCCGTGCGGATCGGTGCTGTCGACAATCACCACATCGAAGCGCCGGTCTGTTTCGGCAGCGAATTTCATTCCGTCGGCAATGACAAGTTCGAAGCGCGGGTCGTCCAGGACGCCCTTGTTGAAGTCTTCGAAATGCTCCTTGGAAAACTCCACCACGGAGGCGTCGATTTCCACCTGGACCAGATTTTCCACGGATGCGTGCTTCAGCACTTCCTCGGCAAGGCCGCAATCACCGCCGCCGACAATCAGAACGTTGCGCGCAGCGCCATGGGCTATGATCGGAACGTGCGACATCATCTCGTGATAGATGAATTCATCCGCGGTCGTGACCTGGGTCACTCCGTCCAGCATCAGGATCCTGCCGAAGACCGGATTGGAAAAGAGCACCAGATCCTGGTGCTCCGTTTTTTCCTGATAGAGGATTTCACTGCAGCTGTAGCTGACCTGAACCCCCGGATAGAGGGTTTCGTTGAAAACCAGACCGTCGCTCATTCCGCCGCTTCCAGCGTGTGCGGCTTGGAGAGCTGATTTGCAACTTCACGTCCACGCAGCAGTTCCGACACGGCAGTCTTGCCCGGATTGAAGGCGTGACGCAGCACGTCGACGCATTTTTCGGGCTTGGCATCGCCGCACATGAAGACATCGAAAGCCGCGTATCCGGCCTCCGGCCAGGTGTGAACGGAAATATGACTTTCCGCGAGCACGGCAACGCCCGACACGCCGGTTGGTTCAAACGGATGCAGGTGAATGTGCAACAGTGTTGCACCTGCCTCCTCAACGCAGGTTCTCAGAGCCTGTTCGACATGAGCCAGGTCGTCGAGCCTTTCGGCATCGTACAGATCAATTATCAAATGCGCACCAGCGCAGTGGACCCCTTCCTTCTGAATGAAGTGATCCAGGCGGTCGTCTGCGTAGACGCCAACGGCCGCGGTCGAAACGTTTTCTTCCTTCTGGGTGGTGCTTCTTGGCTCGGCAACGCAAACTGCGTCTTCTGCTACACGAGCCTCCAAGTCCATCCCCAGTTCGAAGAGGGCGTTGCTATCCATATCGCTCTCCCAAACCAGCAGATGTCCCCGGCATTATTTCCGGAGCGCACTCCTTACAGAAAAGAGTGTTTAATCTCAATGGGAAATCTGCAAAATTTTGCTGCAGAAATTGCAATGCTGATATGAAAGACGCCGGGCTGCTCAGATGGCTCAGCAATTCATTCCGCTATTTGAGAGGGTTAGCCGTGCCAGTTGATATCAGGATCCTGACAGGCCGGGGGCTTAGAGATGCGCTGGACGATCTCGCCCGGCTCAGAATTTCCGTGTTTCGCGACTGGCCTTATCTCTACGAAGGCTCGATGGACTACGAAGCCAAATACCTTCAGCGCTATGCCGACACGGACGGAGCGGTGATCGTGGGAGCCTATGACGGAAAAACGCTGGTTGGCGCTGCGACGGGGGAACCGCTCGGAGACGAATTCGAAGCGTTTCAAACACCATTGAAGGAGCGCGGCTACGATCCCGCCAAGATTTTCTACCTGGCCGAATCCGTGCTCGATCCTGCTTACCGCGGTCAAGGCGTGGGGCACCGGTTCTTCGACGAACGCGAGGCACATGCGCGCCGTCTCGGCTTGGATCAGGCGACGTTTTGCGCGGTCATACGTCCTGACGATCATCCCAAACGGCCAGCTGACTACCGCCCGCTCGATCCGTTCTGGCGCAAGCGCGGGTATGAGAAACTGGACGGGGTTATCGTCACCTTCCCCTGGCAGGATATCGGTGAGGCGGATGAAACCGAAAAACCGATGCAGGTCTGGCACCGGATGTTTTGAAGCGGAGCATCGGCGCGGCGCTAACCAGGGCCGATAATCGCAGGAAAGGAAGATTTACAACGGCGGCGCGGAGACACCTACCGGCCTCCGGCCTACCGCAGCAAAGTCTTATTGCAGCGCCCAACGGATCGTAACGTTGGCGCTGATGGTTTCTTCACCGGCTTCAATAGGGGCAGCGCCAGGTGCTGCCGACGCCAGGCTCAGGGCCCGTGTCATGCCAGGAACCGGGCCCTGCACGTTGCTTTCGGTGATCGAAAGAATGTTTCCAAGCTCGACACCGGCAGCGCTCGCAAAGGTTTCCGCTTTTTGCCGCGCTGCGGCCACGGCGGCCTTCCTTGCCTCGTCAAGCTTGTCTTCCGGGTCGCTGACTTCAAAGCGGATGCTGCCGACGGAATTCGCGCCGCTTTCAACGGCAATCGTCAGCAAACCACCCAGCTTGTCGAGGTCGCGAACGTTGACCTCGATGCCGTTGCGCACTTCGTAGCCCGCAATTTTGGGCTGGCGGCCGGAGCTCGTGGAACTTTCATATCGCGGATAGATACCAAAGCCCTGCGTCTGGATGTCCTTGGCCTCGACGCCGGCTGCCTTGACCGCGTCGATTACCATTGCGATCGACGCCGAATTTTCCGCGAGTGCGTCTGATGCCGTCTTCGCAGTCGTGGCAACATTGGTGGAGATGACGGCCATATCCGGAGCGACGGCCACGGAGCCGATGCCTTCCATAGTGATCGTGCCCATGGTCGATTGGGTATCCTGTGCAAGACCGGGTGTCGCCATCAGGAGTGCAGCTCCAAGGCAGGCAGCCAGTGACGTGTTTCGAATGAACGCGTAAAAGGCACCATGCGGCGCGGTGATGAATCGTGTCATTGAAAATTCCTTTCAACAGAATGTGACTTGACCGGGAAGATTGTCGGTCAATGAGGCGTCGATAAGGCTCGCCGGTTCAGCTTCCGTTCATTTCCGGGCCCTTCCGTTTGAAGAGCAGACAGGCTCCAAAAACACCTTAGCTCGCCTTTTCGCCGGTGCCGGATTCTTTCAGTCCGACATCGCCCGTTTCTGACAACAGAACCGCAATGGGCCTGGAGCTTTCGAAGCGGGCACAGACAATGACGATCATCACCGTCAACGGAACACAGAGAACCATGCCGACGATGCCCCAGATGGCACCCCAAAAGGCGAGGGACAGCATGATGACGAGACCGGAGAGGTTGAGGTTGGATCCCATCAGTCTCGGTTCGATCAGATTGCCGATGGCAAACTGGATGAGGCCGAGACCGGTTGCGATCGCGAAAAACGGGCCGAGCGTGTCGTAATAGACGATCGCGAGCAGGCTTGGAAAAATGACACCGATCAGGGATCCGATGGTCGGGATGTAGTTGAGCAGAAAGGCGATGAAGCCGAAAAGGGCCGCGTAGGGCAGGCCAATCAGAATGAGAACGAGGCTGGTGAGCGCTCCGGTCGCCACGGAAACCGCGGTCTTGATCGAAAAATAATGCATGATCGAGCGGTTGATTTCAGCGCGGATCGCAAAGGCGGATTGCGCGCGCTCGGGCGATGAGAACAGCCGCTCGAATTTCCGGTCGAACGTGGATTGTTCCAGCACCAGAAAGAGCACGTAAATAAAGACTAGGCTTGCGGAACCGGCCAGCGTGGTGACGAGGCTGGCGCCGGCGGTCACCATGCGCGGGACGACGCTGTCCGGCAGAAGGTCTTTCAATTCGATCGGATCATTCAAGTCGAAATGGGAGGAGAACTGATCGAAGATCTCCTCAAGGCGGCGCTGGTAGGTGGGAGCGTCCTGGGCAAGCTGGGCAAGGTTCACCGTGACGATGTCGAGCACGACCGTGCTGGCGGCAAAGATCGCCAGAAGCGCGAAGGTGAAGGCAATGAAGCCGGGCAGCCGCCAGCGGCCGATCGGAACTTTCTGGAAGGCATGCGCGAGCGAGTTGATCATGTACCAGACGATCAGCGCAATCACGAAGGGCAGCAGCAGCGAGCGCCCGACCACAAGCAGCCAGCCGATCATGCAGACGAGCAGGACGGTGAGCGTGGCGGACAGAAGTGGACTTCGCATGGTTGCTCCGGCATTCCTAACTGCAGCGAGTCGCGCTGGGTTTCAGTCCCATTTAGACCTCAAGCTCTTCGCGAACGGAACCTTTTTGATGCTCCTGTGAACAGGACATGCGTGTTCCGGCCAGTCGCTGGGCTGCCATTGCGAAGGCGAAAACCCAAAGCGCCGGCCAGATGAGGCAGTGCGGAGGGCAGCGTCAGCAGGACGACTTTCCAAGACCTTTTTAAGCTTGCCGTCGCAAACCACTTGCTCCGTGCATTTGCCATGGTATAGGGGACACAGCGCAGCGTTCAGCTTTTCGCACGAACCCTGCCGTGGGCCTGTAGCTCAACTGGTTAGAGCCGTCCGCTCATAACGGATTGGTTGGGGGTTCGAGTCCCTCCGGGCCCACCATTTTCTTTTCTTGGTTGAAAAAGCTTTTTTATCAAGGGCTTGTGAGGGTGGGGTGTCCCACGTTTGAGGCCCATTTTGAAGCGTGGGACACCTACCAGTCCATATTCGCTAAATTTTGCATCGCATCAGCGGCAAGTCGCCAGCGCTCAACATCTTTGGTGTATACTTCCGATGTCTTTGCCTGGGTATGTCCGTGGATCGACATAATTTGATATTGGCTCGCACCATCCTCGGCCAATAAATTACCCGTCGCCTTCCTGATCCCGTGGCTGGATAGGTGGTTCAACCCGGCCTCATCACACCATTTGCGGAAGCTGTTGCGCAGTCCCTCGGGTGATTTAAACGGCTGTCCGTATTCCGTCAGCAGATAGGTCCGGCCCTCGATATTCATCGCGCGGGTGACCTTTAAAAGCGGGGGCAGCATAGGGATTTTAACGAAGGCCAAGCCCTTATTGACTGGTTGTCAGCCAAGCCCGCGCACTCCGGCGCGCTCACACTCGTTCGCCCGTTCGAGCCTGATGGCATCGCTGATGCGGCAGGCAGTGAACATGAACAGCGTCAGGCACAGGTGCGCGCGTGTTCCAGGCGGGTGCGTTTCGCGGTAATTTTTCAGATCGTCAACCGTCTAGGGCGTCGCGCATCTACGCTCAATGCGGAAGTGTGGGCTCAGCGCATCTGTACCGACACTTCCCGATATAGGTTGAAGCTCTTAAGTCCGCATAGAGTTAGCTTTCTACAGGCCGCTGTTAATTATTGTCGGGTCAGTACAGCGTCCCATGCAGTAGTCTGGCCGGTATTTAAGTTCGTCGATTGTCTTCTTGGGTTTTTGTTTGAAAAGTATGTCGATACATGCATCTTTTCCCAGCGTAAAATAGTGCTCGTAGTCTGTGTCATTTGTCCAATCGACCCAATCAATACCTTCTCTTAATTCGTCTTCGGTTGGGAAATCGGTTTCAAAACGCTGCTCATCAGCCCAAATACTTATGATTTTTAGATACTCATGCGACGGGTCTCTGCGAGAGATTATGGCTTCCAGCTTGTATTTCCATTCATCCGCAAGTGGTGCCTTAATTGGAATTTCTGACCCTGGAAACAAATTCTTAGGATTTGAGTCGTCACGTTCATAAACTTCAAATCCATACTTTTTCACGCGAATAGCCACTTCAAAGCGCATATAGCCAGCCGGGGAGTTTGCGGCTAAACTCGTGCGTATATTAATGCACATAGTCGTAACGATTCTCCCGGATCCGTTACTTCGACGATAAACATAACCTTTTACTTCCTTGCCTTTTCTGTTCACAAATTTATCATTTATTTTACCATTCGGATCAATGAAGATTGGCGATTGGAAATTACCTTTACTGTCGGTTGGCATGTATTGAAGTGCAGCATTTAGCCAGATATTGTATAAGACTCCTTCAGTTCCCTTAAATTCATCATAATGTGTTTGATTGCGTAAAAGACGCTTTACCCACTGTATCTCACTTTCTCCTGGATCACGCCGATCAATCTGCCGTAATATATCCCTGACATTTTTAGGTGTTAGCTTGCCGTCTTTCTTCTCTACGATGATGTTGTCCTTAAAAATTGCCTGCATTGGGCCATAATTGTATTTATCGTCTTCTTTCCTATCCTGTGGAATTAGTTTACCACGACTTCGCTCGGCTAATTTCTTGCAATAACCTTCTGTCACTGAATTATTTGAGTCTGACTTCGCCTTATCTGAGACTGTTACTGCAATGATAAAAATGATTGTAACAAGCAAAGGCGAAAAAATTCGAGTGCAATTAGAACTGCGAAACTTTAGCTGTTGAATCATGAAAGCGACCCCCTTGTTTGAGTCCATTAGGCGATTTTACCAAACGTCGAACACCATCCAAGTTTTGTCTAACGTATCATGGGTTGTATCGTGATTGAACTATAAACATCTAAATTGTGCTTTTAGGTGCCGTAAGGTTGTTCTGATGGGGAGCTTCTAACTCTTGGGAAGCTGCAGTCGGGATCCGATGCGTTGCGTTTGCTGCGATGAATATTTGAAGCAGAATCGCAAACGACATTTCAATACAGATCTTGAGCAATAAAAGCCCGCCTGTAGTCGGAGTCCCTTACACATTCTGTGACGACAGCTCAGAAAAAAAACAACTTTCAGACTTGTGTGAAGTCAAGGTCGATTCGAAGCTTTTGGGCGCCTGGCTATGAGCTTGTAGCCCGGCAATAAGTTTTATCTGTTCAACAAGAAACTCTGCGTAGGGCAGAATTTGCGTTGCACCGGTACCTCTGTATGTCGCTATGCCCTGTGCGAGTTCGACGAGACCAGCTGAGATATCTCCTTCAACGGCAATGGCCCAGCCTCTCACGATACGACCCCAACCGGTCCAATAGGGGTAGTCTTGCTCCTCGGACATGCTGATGACGCTGTCTGCATGCGTCATGGCCAGCGCTGCATCCTGCTTGAATTGGGCAAGGCACGCCGCAAACCCCTCGGCGTAGATCAGGCTAAAGGGGTGATCGAGCTTCTTTCCGAGTGCAATGGCGCGGTCCCGATAGGCCTCGGCTGTCTCAAGGTTCCCCAGGAGCCAGTGCGCCCATGAGAGACCGGACATGCCAACAACGCCGGGATCCGTGCCGTAAGTGAATTTCAGGTCTGCGTGGCGCACACGGTCGTAGAGGTCGTTCGCCCGGGTGAGATACTCAACCGCGCGTTCAAACTCCGCCTCATGGACGGAGCACATGCCGTTGGACCGGTACGCCTCGATGAGAAGGTCCTCGCTCCGGTCGTCCTCCGCCATCGCAATAAGCTGTTCGACAATACTGCGGGTTTTTCGCAGCTCACCCTTGAGGAAATGCACGTTGGCCTGGCCGCGGAGCGCCACGAAAAGCTTGCGGTTGTCCGAGGAGTGGCGGCTCAGAGTGAGCGCAACGTCGTAGTTCTCTTCCACCTCCGGTGCCGACCATCCCTCTTTCATGAGAAGCGACGCGCCGAGCCCAATGCGAAGGTCAAGCTCGGCACCATCGCGTGTTTGTGTTTGCGGTGTCATTCCCAGTGACCGGAGACCGCCCTTGTACTGCTCCACCGCTTCAATGTGAGCCGAATGCGAGGCGAACCTCTGTCCTGCGTCCAGATAGCAGGCCGCTGCCTCTTCGTGACGCTCGGATCGCGACAGGTGCAGCGCAGTAATCTCCGGCTGGCGTTTGGCAACTTCGGAGAAGTCCATCATCAGGACGTCGGCGACTCTGCTGTGGACCTTACGGCGCACACTGTGGAGCAGGGTTTCGTACGCGACTTCCTGGATCAGTGCATGTTTGAATCCGTAGACGGCTTTGGCGCCGCTGCCTTGGCGCACCACAAGCCCCGACGCTTCAACGCGCTGCAGGCTTTCGTCAAGATCGGCATCGGCGTTGACAGCCTCGATGAACTGCCGGTCGAAGGATCGACCGAGGACGGACAAAATCTGCGCGAGTTCCTTGTCCTGGCCGAGCGAATCGAGCCGCGCAACGAACAGGGCTTGCACCGAGTCAGGCAGCTCCTGTTTGTCCGGCGACTGGATCATCGCCTTGGTCAATTCTTCCACGTATAGGGGAACACCGCCGGCCCGCTCCACGATCGCCCGGACGAGCACGCGGCCCAGGCCGTCGCCACCGTTCGCTGCGGCGATCTCCAAAGCCTGATCCCGGGTAACGCGATTAAGCGTGAGTTCTGTTCGCGGGGTGTGGGCAGACCCTGGAAACTGCCAGCCTGGGCGCTTCGCGACGAGCAGCATGATCGGCAAATTTTCCAGCCGCGACGCCAGCTCTCGCAAGACGTCTTCTGTGCTCGGGTCGATCCAGTGCGCATCCTCCACAACGATGAGGAGCGGACCCGCTGCAGCCGCTCTTTGGACCAGGCTGATTATGGCATCGACGATCTGATCATAGGCGTCATCTGCGCTGGTGAAGGACAGGCTGACGCTCGGATCAACCCGCAAGACGAGCTGGGAAATCAGATCGATATCTTTTGGGGTCGCGGCGAATTTCTCGCTCGTTGACGCCTCAAGTTTTCGGCGTTGCTCGACGTCATCGTCCCCGGTAGTAATTCGGGCCAAATCCCGGAAGAACTGTGCGATCGGGTAAAATGCGCTGCCGACCTGATAGTCGATGCACTGAAGTCGGACGAGCGTATGCGCCTCGCCCGCAAGGTGTGACTGAAGCATTCTCACAAGCCGGGACTTGCCGATGCCCGCTTCACCAGTCAGCAACATCAGTTGACCTTCGCCGGACCTCACGGTCTCCCACCGGTCCAGGAGCATCCCGTACTCATGCTCACGTCCGACAAAAGGGGTCAGTGCATCGGGGGATGCTTCGATCGTTTCTTCAGTGCGTTCAACTCCGGTGACCCTCCAGACGGGAAGGGGTTCCGGGAACCCCTTTGCGCTCATGCTGCCGAGCGACTCCGTTGCGATAGTGGAGGCACACGCAACCTGAGTTGCCCGGTCGATCACGATCTGTCCGGGCGATGCAATGCTCTGCAATCGCTGGGCACGGTTCGGTGTGTCTCCAGACACGTCCGCGCCGCGATGACCATGGTCCCCCACGACGACCAGACCGGTCGCGATGCCGACCCGGACATCGAGCTGCAGGCCGCTATCAAACTGCAGTTCACGCACGGCCGCAACGCTGTCAAGAGCGGCCCGCGCCGCGCGTTCCGCCTGATCCTCGAACGCTTCAGGCCAGCCAAAGAAAGCCAGAATGCCATCGCCCAGGTACCGAGCGACATAGCCGTCGTAGCGCAAGATTGCTGTGCGAACGCGTTCAAGAAAACTTTGCGTCACATCACGCAGCTCTTCGGGGTCAAGGCGGACCGCAAGTGGCGTGGAATCCACCATGTCGAAGAATGCAATTGCTATGCGCCGTCGCTCTGCCGATCCATGCTGAGGTTTGATGTCAGTCGCAGTCTCCACAGTGAAGTTGCTGCCCGCCTCCTGGTAACCAGTTGAAGCTGTAAAACTCCCGACACCTTGAGCGATTTTTGATAGTATCAGGCGGCGTGGTCCGAGTGGAAGTCCAATCTCTTTAAGGTCTTCTTCGCTTAGATGAAGCAGTACTTCAAAATCAATCTCCTGCTCGCGAAACAGTGGGGCGTATCGCTCGAGTCCAATACTTTTAAGCCATTCAGAGATATCAAAAAATATCATATTTAACGCCTGGAATGACAGCTATGCCGCTAGGTAACAAAGCCACGACCTACAGTTTTCACAAGTCTGTGGGCAATTGCAATAGCACGTGCCACTTGAGCGTTTATGGACAGAATTTGACACTCTGGATGGCTACTTCCTACCGGGCTCCTAACTTAGCTCTACCCAAAGGCGGAAACCTACCTGGATTGAGTGAGTTCACGCGTGGGCCATTCTGGAGACACAACGCAGTACCATTCCCTTACGCAGCTGTTGTGCAGTACTTTTTAGTTGGCTTTCGAAGCGACCTCGAGAGCCTGAAAATGTCCAGGGATTTTTCCTGACAACAGCCAAAATTCAAGACTGTTCCTTGCCCCCAGTGTTTGTGTTGTTGTTCATGTTTTCATACTTGCATTCGCATTCCAACAAGCCCCGGCGAGAGGATGTACGATGGAATTCAAGTCGGTGTTCGCGATGATTGGCCTTGTTGCCTAGGCGGCGCAAATCCACCGCAATAACCGAGGCTCCTGATCTTGGTGTTTCGGCTTGGCTGAAATCTGGTATTCGATCATGCAAAGGATGAATAACTGGGGACCTGGAGAATTGGTGCGGCAGGACCGGACAAACCTGACCGGACAAATGCACTCTCAGTTTTTCTCGAGTTTTTCACGTGCCTGACCAGTTCTATTTTCAATGTGGCATTTAAGTGGAATATCGTGTTCCACGTCTTGCCGTTGTGCCCAGTGGTTTCACGGTGCTAATGCGCTAGCCGGTGTCTCTCCGAGCCCACCACTTACATCTCCCTTCCCACAAACCCAAGCTCTCACCCGCAAGGCTTCCAGACCTCACTTCTTCCGCTGGACGGCGATCATGATGAGGGCGAGGGCGCTGGAGCCGACCATGAGGAGGAGGGAGACGGCGTTGAGAAGGGGGGTCGAGCCTTCTTTCAGGCGGTCGAACATGGCGATGGTCAGCGGCGCGTCGGAGCCGACCAGCATGAAGGTGGTGTTGAAGTTCTCAAAACTCATCAAAAACGCCACGATGAACGCGCCGATCATGGCCGGAAAGAGATAGGGCAGGGTGATCGTGCGGATCGCCGTGAGGGCGTCTGCACCGAGGTTCATCGCGGCTTCTTCAAGCGTCTTGTCGAAGGTCTTGAGCCGGGCCGATATGACGAGGGTCGCCATGGTCGCGATGAAGGAAAATTGTCCAAGCACGACGAGCAGGACACCTGGCCTCAAGGCTTCGATATCCCACTTGAAACCATCCCACATGGCGTTGGCGATGGAAGAGGAAAACACCAGGATGGACACCCCGAGCAGGATGCCGGGAATGACCAGCGGCAGAAGCATCAGGAAATAGAGGAATTCCTTGCCCTTGAACCTGTAGCGGTTGAAGAGGAACGCATTGGTGGTTCCAACGATAACAGCCAGGGTCGAGACACAGACACCGATGAAGATCGACGTGCCGATTGCCCTGAGGATCGGGCGTTCGTGGAAGACGCCGATCATCGGGTGCGCATCGCCGAAGAACCAGTTCCAGGTAAAGCCTTTCCAGGGCAGGGAGGGGAACTGGCTGTCGTTGAAGGCAAAGACCGCGTTGACGGCCAACGGCAACGCCAAATAGACGAAGAACAACGTGACATAGACCTTGAAGGCTATGTCCATCGTCCGGTTCTGCGGGATCGTTGGTATCATGGCGCGCCCCTATCCCATCGTCTTTTCAAGTGACTGGCCGGTGAGCTTCAGGGCCACCCATACAATGGCCGTCGACAGGAACAGCAGCATGAAGCCGAACGCAGCGCCCAGTTCCCAGTTAAAGCGCACGATGAACTGGGAATAGATCAGCTCGGTGAACCACAGACTGTCTTTTCCGCCGAGCATGATCGGGGTCAGGTAATTGCCGAGCGACAGCATGAAGACGACGATGCAGCCGGACACGATCCCGGGCATCGCATGCGGAACGATGATTTCTCGGAAGACCGAAGCGCTGGAGCCGCCGAGATCGTATCCCGCTTCAATCAGGCTGTCGTCCAGGGTACTGAGCGTGGTTACCAGAGGAACCACCATGAACAGCATGGACGTATAGACGAGGCCGATCATGATGGCGGCATCATTATAGAGAAGTTCCACGGGCCCGTTGACCAGGCCGAGCCATTGAAGGAGCGACGAAATGATGCCGGTTTCGCGCAGCAGGATCATCCAGCCGAAGGTGCGCACCAGTTCGGAGACCCAGAACGGCACGAGACACAGAACAAACAGGATCGGCTGCAGTTTTCCGCGCGCCATCTTTGCAATGAAATAAGCAACCGGGAAGCCGACAATCAGCGTGATGAAGGTTGCCAGGATCGACATGACTGCCGTGCGGGCAAAAGTCACCAGATAAAGCGGTTCGTTCAGGAAGGTCAGGAAATTGGCGAAACTGAAGGCATATTGACCGACGCCCACCCGTTCGCGGAGCGAAACCAGAGCCAGGTCGATATGGGGAATGATGACGAGCAGGAGAAGCCACAGGAGCACCGGCGCGAGCAGAAGATAAAAGCCGAGGGACCGTCCCGAGGTCATTCCTTCCCTCCGGTTTCGAAGATGTTGCCTTGCTTGTCCGACCAGCCGAAATTGACAGTCTGGCCGGGCCGGATCCCGTCAAAGCGACCGGATTGCGGCAGACCGACTTCGATTGTTTCACTGCTTTCCTCGGCCTTGATCCGTATCCGGCTTGCCGCGCCATTGAAAAGCATCTGTTCCACCTTGCCGGAGAGGGCATTGTCGAGTTCGGCAACGTCGTCTGCCGTCCTGGACAGGTGGATGGCTTCCGGGCGCACATAGGCTTCCGCAGACCGGCCTTCGGGAATATCACGGAGCAGCGATACGCCTTTGATGTGGGTGCCGTGTTCCGTGCGCAGTTCAACGTCGTGGCCGCTGGATCGGACAACCTCGCCCTTGAAAATGTTGGCATCTCCAACAAACCCGGCAACGAAGGCCGTTTCAGGCCGGTGGTAAAGCTCTTCAGGTCCGGCCATCTGTTCAAACCGGCCCGCATTCATCACCGCAATCGTGTCCGACATGACGAGCGCTTCGCTCTGGTCGTGGGTGATGTAGACGAAGGTGGTGTCAAAAGCGTGCTGAAGGCTCTTGAGCTCAATCTTCATCTGCTCGCGCAGTTTGAGATCAAGGGCACCGAGTGGTTCATCGAGCAGCAACACGTCCGGCTCCAGCACCATGCACCGGGCAATGGCGACACGCTGTTTCTGGCCGCCGGAGAGTTCATTGACCTGACGCTTGCCGATGCCAGGGAGCCCGATCCGCTCCAGGGCTTCCTCGACCTTCTTTTCGATTTCGGCTTTTCCAAGGCCCTTGCGGCGCAGGCCGTAGCCGATGTTGTCGGCAATGTTCATCATCGGAAACAAGGCGAGGTGCTGGAACACCATGTTCACCGGGCGCTTGTTCGGCGGCACGTCCAGAACCGACCGGCCCTTGATCAGAATGTCTCCGGATGTCGGCTCAAGAAAGCCCGCGATCATGCGCATGATCGTTGTCTTGCCGCAGCCGGACGGTCCGAGGATCGAGAAGAACGAGCCCGCCGGGACTTCAAAGCTGACGTTGTCCACCGCCAACGCGTCACCGAAGCGTCTTGTCAGATCAATGCAGCTGAGATCCGGGGTCGCCATTCCAATTCCTTCCGGGAGAAAACCTCCCGCCGGGTGGCGGGAGGCTCAGGGGTGTTGCTATCAGTTTGCCGCTTTCACGCGGTCAAGGACGCCACCTTCGATCACTTCAAGACCGGCAGGAACCGGCGGGTACCACTTGATGTTGTCGACATCGGCTGCCGGATAGCTCTTCTGGTATTTTGCCTTGAGCTCTTCAGAAACGCCGGCATCGCCGCCCTTGGACGCTGTGAAGTTGCCGGCCACATTGGTGATCTTGGCTGCAATGTCTGGCCGCATCACGAAGTTGATCCAGGCGTAGGCGGCGTCATCGGCCTTGCCCTTAGCCGGAAGGACGAATGTATCGATCCAGCCGAGTGAACCCGACGAGGGCGCGACAAAGGTCACGTTCGGCATTTCGCCGTTCAGTTTCCAGCCACCGGTATCCCAGGCCATGGAAGCAACGACTTCGCCGGACCTGATCAGGTTCATCAGTTCATCGCCGCCACCCCAATAGGCCTTGACGTTGCCCTTGCACTCAACGAGCTTGGCCTCGACCTTGTCCATGATCTCCTTGTAAGCGGCTTCGTCGCCATAAGCGGCGAACGGGTCCAGCCCCATGGAGTAGGCAAAGCCGATCAGCGTCGGGCGTTTCAGGCGGTAGGAAACCTTGCCCTTTACATCGTCGTTGCAAAGATCGGTGTAGTCCTTGACCGAAGCAGCAGCTTCGGTGTCGAGAACAAGACCGGAGGTGCCCCAGACGTGCGGTACGCCGTAGACTTCACCGTCAACGGTGGTGTTGCCTTTCGTGGCTTCCAGCATGGAGGCGATGAACAGGCTGTCGTCGATCTTGGAAAGGTCGATCGGCTTGTAGATGCCGAATTCAGCCTGCGGGCCGGAAATACGATCCTGGCTCGGTTGAGCGAGGTCGAAGCCACCGCCGCCGGTCGCGCGCAGTTTGGCGATCATTTCCTCGTTGTTCGATTTGGTCACCTCGACCGTGTGGCCGGTTTCCTTTTCAAACAATTCGATGACTTCTTCCGGAGCGTATCCGCCCCAGGTCAGCAGGCGGAGTGTTTCCGCACTTGCGATTTGCGTGGCGGCCAGTGAAAGAACCGCAGCGGCGGTGGTAGTCTTGAGCATTGACAGGGAAATCATGACAACTCCTTGTTTAACCAAATTGTCCAGGTCCAATTTCGGTCGATTTTCACTCGGTCGATATGTGTTGGCTAACCGAGCCTTTCCCTTGGGAATTCGACCGGTCGTTTACTGACAGGTTGCCCTGTTCCTCCGCGGTCATTATGTCGTCCCAAAGAGCCTTTGCACGGGTGGGGTAGTCGGTAATGACACCATCAACACCCATATCTTTCATGCGTTTCATGTCCTCAACCGAATTGACGGTCCAGACATTGACCACAAGACCAAGCCTGTGTGCGAGATCCAGATCGTCCTGTGTCAATTCGGAGAAGTAAGGCGACCAGACAGTGCCGCCCGCTTCTTTCACCAAATCAGGCAGTCGCTTGCTGCTTGACCACTCAAGCCCATCCATCCAGGGCGAGTTGTCATAGATATTCGCATCATCCTCGGGATCTTCCAAATTCTGGTAGGTGAGGTATCCCAGCGGGATCTCCGGGGCGGCCTGGCGGAAGGCGTGAAGCACCCGCCAGTCAAAAGACGAGACAATAATGCGCTCGGCCAAATGGGACTTTTCAACCAACGGCAAGATGGAGCCGAGCAATTCCTCCGGACTGTCGCCGAGGTCAGTCCGGTTCGCGAAGGATTTGACTTCCAGATTGAGAACCATTCGCGGACTGGCCTTCGCCCACTCAAAAAGCTCTTCAAGTGTCGGTATCTCGATGTTGGAGAGCGCGCTCTGTTCGGGGAATGTGGATCTCGCCTTGCTGCCTGGCTGCAGGGATCCGATGTCATAGGATTTCAGATCCAGAACGCTGGTTTCACAAATCTTCGGTCCGTCGGTATCGAGCCAGATGCCGGAGCGGTTGCGCACCTTGCCGACCTGCAGGGTTGCGTCGTGCCAGATAACCGGTTGATGATCCCGTGCATTTTGCACATCGAACTCAACAGCGGTAACGCCGATGTCGTCAAGCAGCCGAAATCCGTCCATGCTGTTTTCCGGGATCTCGCCACGCGCTCCCCGATGGCCGTAAATCAGCGGCAACTTACCGGTTCGCCTTATGTGTCGTTCCAAACCAAATGACATTGAACACTCGTTCTGAACGGGTCGCCAACTCCGACACAGGCAACGCTTTGCGCGCCTCCACCTTCTGAGAAATCTAGGTTGGCGCAAATAAAAACATAATTCAAACGAAATATTTTTGACGTGAATATAACATAATATTATATCTCGATCCTAAGTGGGCTCAGGAGCGGGAAAATCGGATGAAGGGGCAATTACAGCTCAGACAACTTGAGGCGCTGAGTGCGGTCGCAAAAACGGGCAGTATTTCCCGGGCTGCAGAACTCCTTTTCATCTCCCAGCCAGCCACCAGCAGGCTGCTGGCGGATCTTTCGAAACACCTGGGGTTTCCGCTTTATCATCGAAAAGACGGACAACTTGTGCTGACGTCCGAGGTGCGTCACCTGATGCCGGAAATCAGGCGCATTCTGGAATCAATGGACAATATCGCCCAGGCCGCCCGAAACATCCCGCAGGGAAGGGCCGGCCATTTGAGGATCGCCTGCCTTCCGGGTTTTGCGGTCAGCCATTTGCCCGAAGTCGTCGCCAGTTTTCTGGAGGGCCGGCCCGATGTCACGGTGACGATCGAACCGGATCGCCCCGAACGCATCCTGGAATGGATCATCGACGAACAGTATGATTGCGGCATTACCGATGGCTTCAACGGGCACCCGGCAATTGAAGAACGCAATGTTGCCATCAAGTCGGCTTGCATCTTTCCCAAAGGGCACCGACTTGAAACTCTCGACGAGATCACGCCGGCGGATCTTGCGGGCGAAAAACTTATCCACGACACCTTCGGCAGCATTTATTTCCGTGCGATCGAAGAAGCCTTTGAACGAGCCCACGTAAAGCTTGAGACCCTTATTGAGACCAGACAGTTCACGACAGCTTGCGAGCTGGTCAGTCTTGGCACTGGTGTTTCGATCGTCAGCGAACTGGACGCCCGGACATATCAAAACCGGGGCTTGAGCTATCGGCCATTCCTGCCGGATATTCCACACAAATTGTCCCTCGTGCGCCCTCTCAATCAACCGCCTTCTTTGCTGACCATGGAGTTTCTGACGCAGTTCGAGAACGGCTTGCGGTTTCTGCGCAGTGACGGGTAGCTTCGTCAAGCTGGCAGACATGCAGATGAAAGCTTGCCGGAATTGGTATGAATGCATTTTTGCCGAGAAAAGCGTGAATTTTCCGAAGCATTTTTGTCGAAATCTCAGGACGTGGGATTCTTCAATCCGTTTTGATCAAACCGGGGCCAGCGGCCCCGGTCGATCATGGGAGAAGGCGCCTCAGTCCTGCGCAATCATCTCACGCATGTTCTCGGCGAATGCACCGAGGGCTTCTTCAGCAGTCTGTTGCTCCAATACGATGCTGTCCCAAATCGCGGGTTCTTCGGAGCGGATTGCAGGCATTGCCGGTGGACGGGCGCGGGCAAAGGCGATTTCGAGTTGGTTGTTGGCCACCAGATATTCCGGATGCTCGGCAATACGCTCCTGTGCAAGTGGCGTCTCGATGGCGCCTTTGATGATCGGCAGATAGCCAGTGCGCACAAAGACGAAAGCCGAGTTTTCCGGTGTGGTGACAAAGCGGATGAATTCCCAGGCACCATCCTTCACTTCCTTGTCGGCCGAGGCGACGATGCCGAGTGTCGCACCGCCGATAGGTGCGGCGCAGACCTCTTCGCAAGGCAGCGCGGCAACGCCGAGTTCGAACGATGCGTCTGCAAGCTGGCGGGTCAGGCTGCCGGTAGAGTCGAATTCGATCGCGGCACGTCCGGTAATGAAATACTCATCGGCGAGCTTGTCGTCGAGTGCAGCTTCCTGCGACGACACCTTGTGGACATTCACCCAGTCCGCCGCCGTCTGGTAGGCCTTGACGGAACCCGGCAAATCGATCTGGACGGCATTGTCCGCCGGATCGACCCAGCCGCCCGCTGCCTGGTTGGTCATGGCCCAACGGACCCATTGCGGTGGAGGGGAAATGCCCCACTGCTTGGTTTCACCACCCTCGGATTTGGTCAGTTTCTGGCCCATATCAAGCAATTCGGCCCACGTCTTCGGCGGCTGCTCCGGATCGAGACCAGCAACCTTGAAGAGGTCCTTGTTGTAGTACATCACCGGCGTTGAAACGTTAAATGGAACCACGTAGCTCTCGCCCAGATACTTGGAGGCTTCGAGGGCAAAAGGGCGGATCTGGTTTGTCCAGTCGGTGCCTGCGGCGTCGATGTAAGGCTGCAGAGGCTCCAACGCGCCGCGGTCGGCGAAGAGGCCGTATCGGGTGATCTCCAGCATGACCAAGCCCGGTGCGGTTTTACCGGCGATCGCTGCGGTCAGCTTCTGGGTGCCTTCGGCGTATTTGCCGGTATAGACCGGAACCAATTCATAGTTGGACTGGCTTTCATTGAACTTTGTAGCCAACTCCTCAACGGCACTGCCGTTGTTGCCGGAAAATGCGTGCCAGAACTCGATTTTTGTCTGTGCAGCGGCGGCAGTAGACATCAGTCCGGCTGCCAGCGCGAAGGTGAGAATGCGCATGGAAATCTCCTTGAAGGAATGATTGCAACGCAAACAGCCTAGGGAGCCGCTGTAACGGTGATGAAACAATTATATGAAAAGAGCTTCGTAAAACTGCAAAGAACTTGTCACATGACTGTGTTTGCTAGCGGGTATGCGTCCAATCCGCCCCTACCTTTACGTTGCGCCCGCTCTGGCAGTGCTTGTCGTCTTTGTGTACTGGCCGGTTCTCTATTCGCTTTGGCTCAGTCTTTACCGCTGGGACTGGCTGATGCCGGCGCCGGAATTCGTCGGTGTGAAGAATTATTCAGTGCTTCTGAGCTCCGCTCAGTTCCAGGCGGCTCTCTGGCGCACAACCTTGTTCACGCTGGTTTCTGTGCCACCAACCCTGGCGATTGCGCTGGTCGTGGCCGTCCAGATCGCGCCGCCAACAAGGACAAACCGTCTGTTCCGTTCGATTTATTTCATGCCTACGGTCATGTCGGCGGTCGCGATCGGCGTCATGTTCGACTTCATGATGTCGACCGAGATCGGCACGTTCAACCGGGCACTTAAATGGCTCGGGCTGCCCGCCGTTCGCTGGCTGACGGATCCCGATATCGCACTCTACTCTATCGCCATGGTCGAGGTCTGGAAACAGTTCGGCTACGCAGTGGTCATTTATGCTGCAGGGATCCAGTCAATCCCTTCAGAACTTTACGAGGCCGCCCGGCTCGACGGCTCCGGACCGCGGCGTCAGTTCTTCGACATCACCTTCCCACTGGTGATGCCAACGACCTTCTTCCTCTTGATCCTCTCGGTCATAAACGGTTTTCAGGTGTTTACATTCGTGGATGTCATGACCGAAGGCGGTCCAGCCCGCGCGACCGAGGTCATTCTCTATTATCTCGTTCGCGTTGGTTTCGAGTCTGCCAATGTCGGACTTGGCTCGGCTGTTGCAATCATCCTCTTTGCAATCCTGATGGCGATCACGCTGCTGAAACTATCGACGCTCGGCCGCAAGGTGCACTATGGCTACGATTGAGATTGGAACCGAAACCGTCAAGACGGGGCGGAGGACAGTCAGCCAGACCGCCGCGTTCCGGCTGCGTGTGATATGGAGCTTGACGTTTCTGATGCTCCTTGCACTGGTCGTGCTTTACCCGCTTTGGGAAATCGTCCGTATTTCCCTGCTTCACCGGAGCGAGGTGATCCTGCCGGATGCCAGTATTTGGCCACTCGATCTCAGCGCTTACCAACGTATTGTCGATGGCTTGTCGTTCCCACGGTATTTTCTCAATTCACTGATCGTGACCACAACCGTCACCGCCGGGAACACAATGACGGCCATCCTGGCGGCCTACGCCTTTTCCAGAGCGAGTTTCAGAGGCCGCGACGTGCTTTTTCTGATCGTGATCGGAACATTGATGATCCCCAATCACATTACGCTGATCCCGAACTACCTGACTTTCGCAAGTTTCGACATGCTTGACACGTACGTCTGTCTGATCCTGCCGTTTCTGGCGTCAGGCTTTGCCGTGTTTTTCCTGCGTCAGCACATGATGACAATCCCGAAAAGCCTCGACGAGGCAGCTCGGATCGATGGTGCGTCGAGCTGGAAGATCCTTTGGGATATCGTCGTGCCGCTGTCCTTGCCGGCGATTTCTGTCGTTGCACTTTTTACGTTCATGAGCAACTGGAACGAATTCATCTGGCCGCTGCTGGCAACCACTTCCGACGACATGCGTACGGTTCAGATCGGTCTGCGCTTTCTCCTGCGTGAAGAGGGCGAGGGAGACAGTCCGGACTGGCCCCTGGTCATGGCGGGAACCATGATCACGCTGACCCCTCTTTTGCTTGCGTATGTCATCGCCGAACGCCATCTCATCCGGGGCATTACCATGGGATCACTGAAATGACGGAAATCGCCTCGCACCGGGGTGGCGCTGCGCTATGGCCCGAAAACTCCGAAACCGCGTTCCGGGAAACGGCCAAACTACCAGTCGAGCAGATTGAATTCGACGTCCAGCTTACGGCTGAGGACGTGCCGGTCATCTTTCACGACGCAACGCTCGATCGCGTCACCGACGGTGCCGGTCCAGTCGGTGAACATACGCTTTCCGAATTGAAGGCTCTGGAGATCTTCAATGGCGGCGGCAAGATCATGACGCTCGAAGAGGGGCTAGACATACTCGCCCCGAGCCATCTCACCTTGAGATGCGAAATCAAACCTGGTTTGGACATGGTTCCTTACCCTGGCATCGTCGAGAAAACGCTTGCCGCGCTCTCGGATGCTGGGTTGAGCGAACGCACCGTTGTGACATCCTTTCATCTTCCAACTCTCACTGAAGTGCGTCTTAAGGAACAGGCCTTGAAAGGCCTAATCTGGCTTGTTGCCGACCCAATCTTGCGCCTGACGTCTCCGCAGCATGTGGCCGACCTTGCGAAAGGGGCGGACGTTTTCAACGTTTCCGTCCGTCACGTCTTGTTGCGCGGTGAGGCGCTTCCCCGCTTGCGGGCATCTGGGCTCGCTGTTGGAGCTTTTGCCGTGCTTGATGACGAGGCAATCGAATGGGCATTTGGTGCCGGTGTGGACGTATTTACGACGGACAGGCCGGATGCGGCGGTGCGCATTCGTGAAAAGATTACAGGCTGATGCGCGTAAACTGGTTGTGACTGCGTAGTAAGATTGGGCAGATTGCCAAGTACCGAAGTGAGGCGAGGCTGTTCGGTCCAAAATTTAAGCCACTATGCCGGGCGGTTCTTTTCCGATCGTGATTCACAAACAAAGCAAGACGTCCCAAGGTTGCGTGCCTTTGTTGTGAAACAAGCGGCGCAATCCATTGGGAACTCTTACTTTTCCTAGCTCAGTCTTCGGAGCCGGGATCAGGCCGCCGACGGATTTTCCCGGACAGTCTCAAATTCCGCATTTTCATGCTCATTTTCGGCCTTTGGCATAAACGGAGTGGCCAGAAGAGCAAGCCCGGTCGCCACGAGGGCAAGCATGGCCAAACCGGCCATCACCATCAGGCCAAACCCGGCGAGGGCGAAGCCAACAAAAAGGGCAAGGGCAGCTGCTGCGATCGCCGTGACTTTTGCAAGAATGTCTTTCATCTATGTGGTCTCCATATTCATAATCGTCTTGATGAACCTGATATGGAGCCCGAAGTTTTCGCCCGCCTGACCCGGACTTTACAATTCTGTAAACTTCAGCGCGACGCGCAGACCCGTCGGGGCGTTTTCAGACAGGATCAGGTGAGCACTGTGTCTGTCCGCGACCGCACGCACCAGGGCCAGTCCGAGCCCGGTCCCATCGCGTTCGCGTGCGGTGTCCAGGCGAACCATCGGTTTGACGATCTCCAGGAACTGGGTCGGGTCCACGCCGTCTCCATTGTCTGCAACGCCAACCTCGCGTCCCTGCGCAAAAAGCGTGATCACCTCGCCCCCGTGAACCAACGCATTCTGAATGAGGTTCGCCATGGCTTGCACCAGCATCTGCCGATCTGCCAAGACCGTCGCAGCCGTATTCACCGACAGATCGAGACGCTTGCCGCTGTCTTCGATCACCGCTTCATAGATACCTGCAACGTCAGTCACCAGATCGCCCAGGCTAACTTTTTCGAAGCCGTCACTTCCGACCCCGGCTTCAATCCTGGCAATCCGCATAATGGTGTCGAAAATGTCGGACAGCCGTCCGGCTTCCTCCAGGGCAGCCCCGCGTTCCTCCCCTTCAGGCATCATTTCCAACCGGGCTCTGAGGCGCGCAAGCGGGGTGCGCAGATCGTGTGCGAGACTTGCACTGAGATACCGGGTCTGGCTCACCAATCGTTCCAGTTCGTCGGCGGTCCTGTCGAGCTGGCGTGCAAGATCATCCAGATCGTCCGCAGACCGCTTGTTGCCGGTGCGTGCCTTCAGGTCACCTTCCGCCAAACGGCCAAGCGTGCCGCTTATCCGGCTGAGGCGCCGCTGCGCCAACCAGCCCGCACCGAGCCCGATGATGAGTGCAACAGCCAGGACCAATCCGGCCGTGGTCCATAAAATGTTACCAAGCAGGTCCAGTGCGTCCAGGCTGTCATCGAGCGGGACGGCGATCAGAACAGGCGTGCCGCGGTTGTCTTCGGAAATCAGCACACGCCATTCTTCCGAGCGCCTGAAATCCTTTTTAAGGCCCACGGTACCGCCGCCACGCTCTGCAGCGCGGGCAAAGGCCTTGGGCAGTCCATCGAGCGCCGATACCGGCCGGATGATGACGGAGAAAGTGTCTCTGGGGACGTCGTTCGCCGCGACGGCGGCGGCCAGTCCCGCAAGCGATGTGTCAACGCGGCTCAACACGGCTTCGCGGCCCAGGATCAGTGCCACGACAATCGCAACGGCCATGCCGATTGCAAAGAGAAAGGACAACAGGAGCGTCAGCCGCAAGGTCGAGGACCGGATGAGCCAGTGGACTCGCGCCGCCAGCTTACCGACCAAAGACATAACCTTCTCCTCGCCTGGTCCTGATCAACTCTTCGCCAAACGGCTTGTCGATCTTGGCGCGCAGTCGGCTGATGTGAGTTTCAACCACGCTGGTGGTGGGATCGAAGCTCATGTCCCAAACCTGTTCCAGCAGCATTGTACGGGTCACCAGGCGGCCGGGGCGGCGCATGAAGTATTCCAGCAGCTTGAATTCCTTGGCCATAAGGTCGATTGCCTGTCCCTGGCGTTCGCATTGACGCGCAAGAAGGTCCAGGCTGAGGTCCGCATAGCGCAGGACAGTCGGCTCGTTGCTGCCTTCCGCCGTTCCTTCCCGCCTGCGTCCGAGCGCATTCACGCGTGCAGACAGCTCCACAAAGGCGAAAGGTTTGGTGAGATAATCGTCGCCTCCCGCTTCAAACCCCTCAACACGGGAATCCACTTCGCCAAGTGCAGTCAGGAAAAGTGCGGGCGTGGTGTTCTTCGAGGCGCGGAGAGATTTCAGGACCGCCAGCCCGTCGAGGCCCGGCACCATGCGGTCGAGGATCAGAAGGTCATACTCCTGGCCCATGGATGCCAGCAGCGCTTCCTTGCCGTCCGTGAAATGATCGACGACATGACCTTCCTCGCGCAGGCCTCCGGCGACCCATGGTCCAAGGTCGCGATCATCTTCAAGAAGCAGTATGCGCATGTCACCCCATAGGCTGGATTCGGTTGAGGAAAAAGGCCACCGTTGCCGGCAGCCCATTCTGATCTATCCGGATTTAGCCTCGCCCGGCTGATTTTTTGTCGTCACGGTCAGCGCCGTCCTCCTCGACCTTCAGCACGGCGCCGGTTTCAGCGTCGATCTCGACTTCCATCTCTAGTCCATCGGCGGTCAGGATTTCAATCTCGTAGATCAGCTTGCCATCCTCACGATCCAGTTCAGTTTCCTGAACCGTGCCTGGAACTTCGGTCAGCGCTCTCTCGACGGCGCCGGCTTCGTCCAGCCCCGGCGACATGGGCGTGGACTGTGCGGCAATGGTGCCGCTTGCACCCAGGACCAGAAGTACGCCGGCCACTGCACTGCCCAAGATCAGTTTCTTATCCATCATGTGTCTCCATCTCTGCGTTACTGAAAGGCACCGTGCCTTTCGGTGAAGCAAAGATGGGTCATGCAGTTTACGGTCCCCTGCGGTGAACTTTACAATTCTGTAAAGGTAAAATGCGGAGGAGTTGGATAATCGCGGAAACGGTCATTCGCTCGTAAACGCGAAAAAATGCAGGCCCCTCGCGGCGCTGACCTCCAAACTCAATTGATACCGTTGTTGACCAGGCGGTCGTGGCGAGCACCGTGATACGCCTTGTGGGACTCGATCGCCTTGGCCAGTTTCTCAAGATTGCTTTGCGGAATTGCCATCCTGGCCAGGACGTAGAGCGCGCATGTCGTGGCTTCCTTGAAGATTCCAGATTTCAGGACAAGCTCGCCACTTAAGAGTCTTCCGGCAAGTTCGGAGTAGAGCGCTGCTGCAATATAGGCAATGATCTCGTTGAAGAGGTGATTACGGGCCGCCTTTGTCATGTCGAGAACGGCATGGGTCAGCTCATGCAGCATGACCTGCCGAACGGCCTCAACATTGGCCAGCTCATCTTTTTTCAGCAGAACGACCGTGTTCGCTTTGATCGTTACGCCTGAGAACTTCCTGGTGTTTGCGATATATACTGCGGTCGCCGGATGTTTTTCCCGCTTGAGATAAGTGAACTTTATCTTGCCGTCTGAAATCTTCTGATTGAGCTCAAAGCCGTAGTAAAAGAACGACAGCATCTTGAAACTGAGTTCCCTGGATTTCGGCGTCGGGCGCCATTTGACCTCCCAGTCCCTGTTGAAAATCGGACTGCCTGGGCCGATTACGTCGAGCGCTATTTCCTTCAGTCTTTGAGCCGGGTCACCCGTAGCGCCTGGCGAGGTGGGTGGAATTGCAGGGGGTGGTGAAAAGCCGGCAGGTACAACAGAAAAGGCAGTATCGAATTTTTCGACCGACTTGAAACCGACCACGCTGTCATCGACCAGGTCGAGTTTCGATTGCAGTTTTGCCACTGCGGCGCTTGTTTCATCGCCGAAAATGCCGTCAGGTGCGCCGAATTTCGAGGTGGACATCGGCAGTTGATAACCTGAATCGAGCAATCCCTGCTGCAGAAGACGGACAGGGTAGCCTTTTGCGCCGAAGCGCATGGCCGCGGCATTTTGGGCGATTACCTTGAAATGCGGATCGTTCTGGAAGTGGTGGCTCGAAAACATATGCTCGTCCTTTCTCGGCTAATCTCCAGGGACAAGTCCGTGTGGAGCGCGCTGGCCAGCCTGCTGAAATGAGCAGAGACCTTTGTCGCGGCCGGGCGCTCTCCAACCTTCGATCAACTCGGGCCGAAAGGGCTGCGAGCTGCATTGATTGTATTGTCTTCGTATTTCGCGCGTGACGAAGTGATGCCTGTCACAAACTTTCTTCCCTCGCGTAATTTTAGGTAACGTCGCGTTCCTTCCTGATGGTCCGCTAATGGTGCGGGACAAGAGGGCAGCTATGAAATCACGGAGCTGGACATGCAATCACTGGCCTTCGATTGCGATTGACCTAGGTACGGTCTTCGGGCCAACCTTCCA
Source organism: uncultured Roseibium sp. (assembly GCF_947494555.1). Classification (GTDB taxonomy): domain Bacteria; phylum Pseudomonadota; class Alphaproteobacteria; order Rhizobiales; family Stappiaceae; genus Roseibium. Next base: position 704,845 of record NZ_CANLVF010000001.1, read on the forward strand.
GTTCCCGGTGTCGGTGCGATTTGCGCGGAAACTGTTGCAAAATGGCTGTCCCATGATAGCTGGAATCGACTATCGCTGTGGAGGCAGCCAGGAAAGGGTGTTCCCGCAGGCTGCGAATGAGCGGCGTCCTGGAGGAAAGAGTGACGACAAATGACCGGCCATGGACTGCGTTTTACGGGCCTGAGATGCGCGCTGATATCGAGAAGGCCTCATACAGGACCATCCCCGATCTGATCCGATCCGCTTCCGGCACCTACGGCAAAGCTCCTGCCTTCACGACAGTCATGCACAACGGAATGAACGGCACGCTCACCTTTGAACAGGTGGACGAGATGTCCGATGCCTTTGCGGTTTATCTGCGCGAGGTTGCCGGTCTGGTGAAGGGGGACCGGGTCGCGGTTCAACTGCCCAACAGCCTGACCTTTCCAGTCGCCGCCTTCGGCATCCTCAAGGCGGGCTGTGTTCTGGTCAACGTCAATCCGCTCTATACGGCCGAGGAAATGGCGCGCCAGTTCCAGGACGCTGAACCCAAGGCTCTCGTGATCGTGGACATGTTCGCCGACAAGATTCCGGCGGCAACGCGCGGTCATCCGATCCCCAACATCATTGTCACAAGGGTGGCGGAGTTTCTGCCCGTTCTTCCACGCGGTGTTATCGGTCTGGTGCAGAAATACTGGGACCGCTCGGTCAGACCCATCGATGTGCCGCACACGCGATTTCCCGAGGCACTCGATTCGGGGCGGGCGCAACTCGCGGGCAAACGCATTGAGGTTGATGCATATCACCAGCACGTTGAGCCGAATGATCTGGCATGCCTGCAATATACGGGCGGGACGACCGGTGTTGCCAAGGGCGCGATGCTGAGCCATGAAAATCTTCTCATCAACATGGAGCAGACGCTGGAGATGATCCCTGTCTTCGAACGGGGAAAGGAAGTCGCACTGACCGCGCTGCCTATGTATCACATATTTGCTTTCACCCTGAACCTGCTGGCATTTTACTGGATCGGCGGGCGCAATATCCTCATTCCCAATCCGAGGCCGCTCACCAACCTGAAACGGGCGTTCGAGAATTACCGGATCACATGGATGAGCGGGGTAAACACGCTTTTCAATGGGCTGAGCAACGAACTCTGGTTCCGCGACAGCCCCCCGAAATATCTGAAACTCGCCTCCGCTGGAGGGATGGCGCTTCAGATCGAGGTGGCAAGGCGCTGGGAAGAGGTGACCCGCAAGCCTGTCGTCCAAGGCTACGGACTGACAGAGACCTCGCCGGTGCTGTCCTTCAACCCCGTCGGCAAGGCGAGGGAAGGGGCGATCGGAATTCCGCTTCCCTCCACGTTCATGCGCTGCGAAGACGATGACGGTAATGTCATGCCAATAGGAGAGCGTGGCGAGATCACCGTCAGGGGCCCCCAGGTCATGTCCGGGTACTGGGAGAACCCGGAGGAAACGGAAGCTGTCTTCCGCGACGGCTGGTTCCTGACCGGCGATATCGGCGTTATGGATGAAGACGGCTACTTCACCATTGTCGACCGGAAGAAGGACATGGTTGTGGTGTCTGGTTTCAATGTCTATCCGAACGAGATCGAAGAGTGTCTCACCTCCCATCCGGGCATCTTCGAAGCAGCCGTGATCGGTGTCCCGAACGAAGCGACAGGAGAGGCGGTCAAGGCATTCGTCGTTCTCACCGACAAGAGCCTCTCGCAATCCGATATCCGCACGTTCTGCAAAAAACATCTGACGGCCTACAAGGTACCCAAGGAGGTGGATATCCGGGACCGACTGCCCAAATCCATAGTCGGAAAGATCCTTCGAAAAGACCTGCGCGCCGAAGATGTGCGCACCAGCGGGGTGGAGTGAGCCATGGTCGGACCGCTTGAACAGGCACTCCTGGCGGCGATGATCTTTGTCATCATGCTGGGCATGGGGGCGTCGCTGACGCCCCGGGACTTCCTGCTCGCGTTGCGCCGGCCCTACGGGCTCGGTATCGGCGTGGTGTCGCAATTCGGCTTCATGCCGCTGATCGGTTTTCTGATGACCATTGCCCTTGCGCTGCCGGCGCCGATCGCTGTCGGTTTGCTGATCGTTTCCTGCATGCCGGGGGGGACGACCTCGAACATCTTCACCTATTTCTCAAAGGGCAACCTGGCGCTTTCTGTTCTGATGACAGTGACATCGACCATTTTCGGCGTCGTGCTGATCCCGTTGGTGCTGCTTATTTATGCCTCAGCGCTCGATCTGGAGATCCCACGCGAGAACATTATTGCGACACTGGTCATTCTGCTTGTGCCCGTCGCCATCGGAATGACCCTCAGGCGGGTCAATGCGAATGCGGGTGCAGTAACGGAGTTCTTCGGGTCGATTCTGGCGCTGGTCTTTATTGCGTTCATCGCGATTTCCTGGATCCCGCGCAACTGGCAGTTCCTGATGACGACTGCGCCATCGACCTATTTCGTCGCGATCATGCTTGGCGTTTTCGGAATTGCGATCGGGTATCTGTTTGCGCGCGCTCTCAAGCTGCATCCGCGCAATGCGCGGACCGTGGCTCTGGAAACCGGGATCCAGAACGCACCACTGGGCGTTGCCATCATCGTGCTCACATTTCCCGGCGAACAGCAGCAGTCGATCATGGCAGTCGCTGCGCTTTACTCCCTCTTCATCGTGATCACATCGACACTGGTGACGCTGATCTTCCGGCGTGCAAACACAGCCGCGGAACAGAAGATGGCCGACAGCTTGCTTTGAAAAGAGGGAAAAACAAGGCCACGCTGCGCGGGCAGCGTGGCTTGCAATGCTCGTTAAGTTGGGACGCAGATCAAAGGAAGCTGAACTCGTCCGGGACTTCCGGGGTCTGGAAGGCGAAGACGCTTTCGGCCAGATCACCTGCCGTGCCGATGGCACCGCCGACCAGAGGCAGGCTGGAGCCGGCATCAACGATGGTATCCATCCAGCCGTCAAAGGCGTTGGCGAATGCAAGCTCCGTTGCGCTTTGAGCGCTCATTGCACCGAAATATCCGTCAAAGTCGATCAGACCTGAATTTGCGTCGTCGAAGGTCTCTTCAAAGTTATCGAGAGCCTCGATGCCGGTCTGACCTGAACGGTCGGCCCAAGTGAAGACGAAGAGCCCGTCGTCGAAGGCAGCACCGATGTCGATGTCCTGTGTGCCGTTTTCGCCGACGATGCGAAGGGTTTCCACCTTGGTGGCTTCCTCGTGCATGTTCTTGATCCGAACGCTGCCGCCGTCGCCCTCGATTACCAGGTCCTTGCCGCCTTCGACGAAGAAGCGAAGATCACTGGCATCCATTTCACCCGCATTGCGCAGTTCCAGAACATCCGTGCCGCCGCCGCCGCCGGAGATGGCGTCCAGCTTGTCGCTGGCAAGTCCAACGAAGTCGCCGAGTTCGCGCGCCGCGTCGAGGCCAGCCTCGTCGACATCCATCTCACCGGTCGAACCGAAGGTGAAGAGGTAGGTGTCGTCGCCCAGGCCGCCGACAGCGTCGCCGCCTGCTTCACCGCCGGTGATGAAGTCATTGCCGTCACCGCCGAAATACTGCGTGCTGGAATAATCGAAGAGCGAGGCGATCGTGTCGTGAATGCCTTCGACAGCTTCCTTGGCCTCGTCGACGACCTCGCCAACTGCCTCGGCAATGTCGTCCAGCGGGTTGACGTCATCCAGGAACGCCTTGACGCTGTCCACCTTGCCGTTGATGTCTGACAGTGTGTCGCCGATCGACAAATCGAAGGGCAGCAGGGAGGACGCATCGGAACCGTCGCCCGATCCGAAGTCCGGCAACTGCGGGAACACGGCCGACCAGAACAGGTCGGAGAACGCGCCGGTGTCGATCAGCCAGTCGCCGCCGTCCTGACCGAAGACGAAGTTGGTCTTTTCACCGGTCATCATCATCAGGTCGTCGCCGGTGCCGCCGAAGGAGAAGTTGAAGGATCCGCCTCCAAGGAAGATATCGTTGCCTTGCTCGCCCATCTGGAAGCCGAGATCGCCGCCGGTGTTGAAGAGGTCGCCGCCGTCTCCGCCGAACTGCAGATTCAGCGAAGGTGCGTTTTCCTTCATTTTCTCCGTGAGGCTCTGCTTTTTGGTGTCATCGGAACCGGTGTTTTCGGTCGTGGTCGAGGTCGCTTCCGTGTCGCTGTTTTGCTCGTCCTTGTTTTCGTCCGCCTTTTCGGCAGCCTTTTCCTTGAAGTGATCTATAAAGGCCTTGAAGGGGTCGGCTTCGCCGTCACCGCCACGGGTGATCATGAAGTCGGTCGCATCGCCGCCGAACTGAAGCTGGACACCGGCATCCTTGCCGCGTTCCATCGCGATCATGACATCGGTGTCACCGCCGCCTTCCTGGACGTTGACCCGGCCGAGACCGATCATCAGGTCGGTGCCGTCGCCGCCGGACTGCAGGTTGCCCTTGCCGCCGCCCAGAAGAACGTCGGTGCCGCCACCGCCAGCCTGGATATTGCCCTTGCCGGCACCGATGGCAATGTCTGTCTCTGCGCCGCCGAGCTGGATGTTGAGCTCACCGCCTGCCAGCATGACATTGGTGCCGTCTGAGCCCGTCGAATTGGCGTAGTCGGCCAGCTTGTCCTTGGCCGCGTCGAGATCGAACCCGGCGAGGTCGACACCATCCGGGATGGTTGACCAGAGCTCCGCACCGAACTGGACGTTGCCCTTACCGGCGCCGATCAGCCAGTCGTTGCCTGTTCCACCGATCTGGATGTTGGCGCCGCCACCGGCAACGAGGATGTCGGCATCGTTGCCACCATACTGCACGTTGGTGCTGCCGACAGCGACAGCCAGATCTTCACCGTCACCGCCGACCTGAACGTTCAGGCTGCCGACGGCGAACATCTTGTCCTTGCCGTCCTGGCCGAGCTGGACGTTGGTCTGACCGGCGGCCAGCAGAAGGTCGTCGCCATTACCGCCAGACTGGATGTTGAGGTTGCCGATGCCGACCATGGTGTCATTGCCGTCGCCGCCCCACTGAAGGTTGGCATTGCTGACAGCGACCATCGTGTCATCACCCGCTTCGCCGCTCTGGCTGGTCGCCAGAAGCGCGCTGGCAATCATCTTGTCGTTGCCGGTCCCGCCGAACATGACATTGACACCGCCGGCGCTGATCATCGTGTCGTCACCCGCATCGCCGAAGACCGTGTTGACGCCGCCAACGGCGGTGATCGTGTCGTTGCCTTCATTGCCCCTGAGGACGTTGGTGCCGCCGATGCCCTTGATGTTGTCGTCGCCGGTGCCGCCATGCACATTGTTGACGCCGCCGATGGCCTCGATCGTGTCATTGCCGCTTTCGCCGTAGATGTTGTTGAGTGCGCCGCGCCCCTTGATGACGTCGTTGCCGCTGCCGCCGCGCATGTTGTTGACCGCACCCCAGCCTTCCAGGTAGTCGTTGCCGCTGCCGCCATACATGTCGTTATGCGCGCCGTAGCCGTAAAGCTTGTCGTTGTGCGCACCGCCGTCCATCTTGTTGGATGCGCCGTAGCCGTAAAGCTTGTCGTCGTGGTTGCCGCCATACATTTCGTTGCGAGCGCCATGGCCGTAAATGCGGTCGTTGTGGTCGCCGCCGCTCATGTAGTTGTAAGCGCCGGTACCCTTCATGTAGTCGTGGCCGCTGCCGCCCCACATCTTGTTCTTCGCACCGTAACCGTACATGGAATCGTTGCCCGAGCCGCCGGACATGGAATTGTAAGCTCCGTAGCCGTACATCCTGTCGTGGCCCGAGCCGCCATAGAGATAGTTGGAAGCGCCCCATGCCTTGATGAGGTCGTTGCCCGAGCCGCCGTCGAGTTTGTTCCAGCCGCCGTAGCCATAGACCGTGTCATTGCCGGAGCCGCCGAGAAGGTGGTTTTTCGCGGCATAGCCATACATCTTGTCGTTGCCGCTGCCAGCGTTTTTGTAAACGCTGATGCCATAAAGCTTATAGGTCTGGTGGATTGATTTTTTTGAACTACCCATGGGTCTAATTCCTTGTCCAAGCTATTGTTAAAACGAATTATTTTTTGATAATCACGCGGCGATCCGGGAGGAGGGAGCAACCTTCTGTCCGTCAGCGGTCAAGCCGGCGAACTGGACGATCCGGCGGGGACGGCCATCGGCCGCACGGCGCACGGCTTTGAAGGCGATGCCGGGAAAAACCGTGCGCACCAGATCTCTTGATGCGGCAAAGCCGTCTCCGAAGGGTGCGACCATATCCATGACCACGGGCCGGTTTCCGGTTGCCCAGCAATCGGGTGGCAGAGGCGCGTCTTCTTCCAGAACTGCCTTTTCCGTGTCCGCATCGAGATAGGCCCAAGTCGCCAGGGCGACCGCGACGCCTTGCCGGCGCCAGATTCGGAACTGACCGATGCGCATTGGGGGAAGAACCAGTTCGCCGAACTCGTCAATGCTCCGCGATCTGTAAAGGTCGCACTGAGCCATGAGTGCAAGACTTTCGCCAAGCACCGTAAAGTCCGGCAGGGATTCTGTTCCGGTATGCGTTGTCTGATTCATTTTCAATGTCCCTCTCTTGGCCGCGAACCTTTAACCAAAAGGCCGCACGTCTCCCTTCCGGCGGATCATTACGATCTGCCGGCCGATGTTCGCGATGCAGTGCGGTGAAGCCCGCATCACTCTCAAGTCACACGCAAAACTGCTGCGGCATGAACGCCGCCACGTCACTCACAATGCCGTCTGTGCGGCTGGTCTGGTTTTATGAGGGGGAGGTGCCGAATGATCGCATCCGGTAAGTGTATTTTAAGCCCCCGTCGCTTGATGATGCGTCCTGGCACCATTCCCTCGCGACAAGTTGACCTTGGGGCATTTTTGTATCAATTGTAGTGACGCGCGTCACTAAAGATTTATTCTGGTTAAATTAGAGCGTGATTGAAATCACAAAAGAATTATTTTCGAAGTTATTATGTGATTGTCATCACAAATCACGAAAATTTATCAAATTTACTTCGTGATATTCATCACTAATTCAATTATATTTATGAAAGTGAACTAAATCAAAATAGTTTTTGATGAAATATTATGTTCTTTTGCTTGAGGCAGGGGCGCTGGCCGATAGCGTTGCGCATAAGGTGACTGAATCCCTTTGAAGTGGGAAATCCTTCCGCGCAACAGCGGACTGCAAGAAAACCCCAATGTCGCTTAAGGACGCGCGAGAAAGTCCTCGACAAGCTCCGTCCAGAAAGTTGCACCGATTGGCAGCGCGTCATCGTTGAAATCATATTTCGGGTGATGCAACGGCGGATCGTTTTCGGTCCTGGCCGTTCCCATCAGGAAGTAGCAGCCAGGCCTCTCTTCCAGGAAATACGAAAAGTCCTCGCTCCCCATGATCGGGTGAAGCATGTCGTGGACTTTGTCGGTGCCGGCAAACCGTTGTGCAAAGGCGCGGACATAGGTGGTTTCGGCTTTCGGATTGACCAATGGCGGATAGAAGCGTTCGTAGTCTATCTCGACACGCATGCCATAACTTGCGGCCTGGCCCTCGGCGATAGTTCTGACGCGTTCTTCCAGATCGTCGCGGGTTTGCGGGTCGAGCGCGCGCACGGTCAGGCACATCTCGGCGCGCTCGGGAATAACGTTGCTGGCATCGCCGCCATTGAACGTGCCAACGGTTATCACCGCGGGCTGCGATGCATGTGTGTTGCGGGAAACGATGGTCTGCAGTGCCATGATAATGCTTGCGCCGCAGACGATCGGGTCCGCGGCCAAATGCGGTTCAGCGCCATGTCCGCCCCGGCCGACAACGGTTATCTTGCACTCGTCCGCAGCCGCCATCATCTGCCCCTCCCTGAAAACAAAGCTGCCGAAGGGCAGGGAAGGTTCGTTGTGCAGTCCGAAGACAGCATCACAGGGGAACCGGGTGAAGAGCCCGTCCTCCATCATGAGTTTTGCGCCGCCGAAATTCTCTTCAGCCGGTTGGAAGATCAGATGAACGGTGCCGTCGAAATTTCGCCGTTCGGCCAGCATGCGGGCGGCCCCCAGAAGGATCGTGGTGTGGCCGTCATGTCCGCAGGCATGCATCACGCCGGGATGTGTGCTCGCGTAGTCCGCGCCGGTCTGCTCTGAAATCGGCAATGCATCGAAATCGGCTCTGATCCCAATGCTTTTTGTGCCGTTGCCGCTGGTCAAGCTGGCCACGATACCGGTCTTTGCCAGGCCACGGGTGACTTCGTAGCCAAGCGATGTCAATTCGTTCGCAATGACATCCGAGGTCTTGATTTCCGACAGTCCGATTTCGGGGATCGAATGCAGGTGATGCCTGAGTGCAACGAGGTCGGGAAGCAAGTTGGTGGTCACAACAGTCATGTTTGCCCAGTTTGGTTTTGACGCTGCCCTTGGCAAGCGCACCAGTGCCGCCGGGCTGGCCTCGCCGGGGGCAAGGTCTGCCGACTCGATTGAGTTTTGCACTTGCTCCGTAATTATTCAAGCGTATAATAACGATGATCTGGCGTGCGTCCTCGCGGACTTCCAAGCGGGCGTAACAGGCGAATTTAATGCCAATGGCAAGTCGATAGAGGCAGGGTGGGCGACGTCACGCACGTGTTTGCCTTCCAGGAATACTGATCACGCAAGAAGGGGCGACTCTCAATGAGCCGCAGGCCGTTTCATCGGGCCGGAGAAGCCGAGCGCCGCCACGATCTCATCGCGGCAACACTCGACTGTATCTTCGAGCGTGGTCTTCAGGGCGCGACCGTGCGCGAGATAGCAGCCAGAGCCGGTGTGACGCAGGGACTGATACGCCACTATTTTTCAAGCAAGGACCAGATGCTGCAGGCTGCCTACAAAGAAGTCATGGCCGGCATGACGCGCGATGCGGCAGTGGTCGATGAAAGCCTGAAGGATGCCCGTACGCGGTTACGCGCATTCATAATTGCCAACCTGACGCCTCCTGTCGTCGACGGGAGAACCCTGTCGCTGTGGGCGGCGTTCATCAGCCATGTGCGTGTCGATCCTGTTTTCGCTGAGATCCACCGGGACGGGTATCTTGCGTTCAGAACGGCTCTGGAGAGGCTTGTTGCTGACGTGCTTGCCGAAGCCGGGCAAGATCCGGACCCATCCGAGTGCCGGGAATTTGCAATCGCGATCAACGGCATGATCGACGGCCTATGGCTTGAAGGCACGCTCGTCGGAGACCTTTTTTCAAAAACACCTCTTTCCGGAATTGCGATCCGGTCGGTCGAAGCTCTTTTGGGCGGGATCAGGCTGACCGGCAATGAAGAACCTAGTTGAGAGAACCGACTATGCGATATGCGTCGATAACCAACCGTCTGGCCCACCTGGGTTCGGGAAAATGGGCCCTTCATTTGAAGGCGCGCGAGATGACGGCAAAAGGCATTCCTGTTATCGAACTTACCATCGGCGAACCGGACATACAGCCTGATGGGGCGTTGCTCGACGAAGCCAATCGCGCCATGCGCGACGGACGCACCCGCTACTCCAACGGTCGTGGCGAGCCGCGTGTTCTTGCTGCTCTTGCTCACAAATACCGTGAAAGGCAGCCTGGCATCACCGAAGAGAACATCCTTTGTTTTCCCGGCACACAGACAGCGCTCTTTGCTGTCATGCTCGGTCTTGTGGAAGACGATGATGCCGTTCTCGTCTGCGATCCGCTCTATGCCACCTATGAAGGGGTCATAGCCGCGACAGGCGCGTCCATGGTGCCCGTGCCATTGCGTCCCGAGCACGGATTTCACCTCAAGGCCGAGGATCTGGAAGCCATGGTTTCACCGGAGTGCCGTGTTCTTCTCTTGAATACGCCGCACAATCCGACCGGTGCGACACTGACCCGCGACGAAGTTGCAGCAATCGGCGACGTGTGCGTTCGTCATGACCTATGGATCGTCTGCGACGAAGTTTACGAACAGCTGATTTTCGAGCATGACTTCGCCTCGCCCTTCGATCTGCCTGAGCTTGCCGAGCGGACGATTGTCGTCTCCTCGATCTCCAAATCCCATGCAGCTCCGGGGTTTCGCTCCGGATGGGCTGTCGGGCCGGAAGAATTCTGCTCGCGCCTTCTCGCCGTCTCCGAAACGATGTTGTTCGGGGGACAGCCCTTTATTGCCGATATGACCGCAAAGGCCCTGTCGGAGGAATTCGATACGGCCGATCGAATGCGCGAGAACTACAAGCGACGCGCAGATCTTATCATCGACCGCCTGGCCGTACACGACGCCCTACGGCCCATGATGCCGGAAGCAGGGATGTTTTTGCTGATTGATGTCAGCGCCACGGGACTGGACGGTGAAACTTTCGCCACCCGGTTGCTTGAGGAAAAGAAGGTCGCGGTGATGCCCGGGTCGTCTTTTGGGGAACAGGCGACGGAGTTCGTCCGACTGTCGCTCACGGTCGCGGATGATGTGCTTGCAGACGCTGTGGACCGGATCGCGGCATTTTCAGATGGTCTGGGCAAGTTTGCGGGGGACCGGAAATGGGCGTCGTAACCAAAACGGTCGGAGAGGTCCTGATCGATATTCTGGAGGCCAATGAAGTCGACACTGTCTTTGGAATTCCGGGTGTTCATACCGTCGAACTCTATCGCGGGCTTGCCTCATCAGAGATACAGCACATCACACCGCGCCATGAACAAGGGGCGGGGTTCATGGCGGACGGTTATGCGCGTATCACGGGAAAGCCGGGCGTCGCGCTGCTGATCACCGGACCAGGCCTCACCAATGCCATTACCGCCATGGCCCAGGCTTACCAGGACTCCGTTCCGATGCTGGTCATCTCCGGCGTCAATGCACGCGCCAGCCTCGGACATGGCAGGGGATGGCTGCACGAATTGCCGGATCAGCGGGCGGTCATGGCACCCGTGACGCTGATGACCCACACCTTGCATGAACCTACGGATCTTCCAGCCGTCATGGATCGTGCGTTTGCGATACTGCAATCACGCCGTCCGGGCCCGGTCCACATCGAGATCCCGACCGATGTGATGGCGAAAGAAATTCCCGTGCCACCCCTCAAGACCGCGCAATTCAGCAAGCCGCGGGCTTCTGCGCACGACATTGCTGAGCTTGCCGACAAATGTCGCCAGGCAAATCGGCCCGCGATTTTGTGCGGTGGCGGGGCGATCGCTTCTGCGGACGATATCAGGGTTCTCGCGGATCGCCTGGATGCGCCTGTTGTTACCACTGTCAACGCCCGTGGCATGTTTGCCGGCCACCCGCTTTCCGTCCCGGCGAGCCCAAGCCTTGCAGCCGTGAGGGGCCTGCTGGCTCAGTCGGACTTTGTCCTGGCACTTGGAACACAGATGGGGCCGACCGACTACGATATGTATTCAGACGGCGGATTTCCCGAAATCAAGAATCTGGTGCGGGTCGATATCGATCCGGATCAACTGGCGCGAGGGCCGTCTGCAACCCTCACGATCCTTTCAAGCGTGGACCAGCTGCTGCTCGACCTTGTGCCGAAGCTTGATGGCCTAAAGGCAGACCGGATGGGTGCGACGCGGGCAGAAAGGTGCCGGAAGACTGCATTCAATGGTCTGAGCCCAAAGATGAGGTTGGAAATCGGCCTTTTGGAAACAGTTCGGGACGCCTTGCCCGGGTGCATTATCGTTGGCGATTCCACCCAGGCGATCTATTCGGGGAACCTCTATTTCGAAGCAGGCAGGCCAAAAGGCTGGTTCAACGCAGCGACAGGGTTTGGTGCCCTAGGCTACGGTCCGCCTGCGGCCATTGGAGCCAGCCTCGGAGAACCGGATACGCCCGTTGTCTGCCTTGTCGGGGATGGTGGACTTCAGTTTTCCCTCGCCGAAATCGGATCGGCAAGGGATTGCGGGGCGAATGTGATTTTTCTCGTTTGGAATAATGACGGTTACGGCGAGATCGGGACATACATGATCGAATGCGGCATCGAACCGGAAGGCGTGACGCCTTCCGCTCCTGATTTCAGCAAGGTCGCGGAGGCATATGGACTGCCATCCGTGTTTCTGTCCGATACCGCTGAACTGGCCGGCGCCCTGCAGGCGTTTGCTGCCGAGACTGGGCCGAGCCTGATCGAAATCCACGAGACGCGCACGCGCGGTGCAACGGTCTAGAGCCGTTACGCCGCGTTCGCGCGGATCAGGTCGGAAGCCTTTTCGCCGATCATGATCGCGGGCGCGTTCGTATTGCCCGAAACGATTTCGGGCATGATCGAGCAGTCCGCGACCCGCAGTCCTTCGATGCCGTGAACCTTGAGACGCGAATCGACCACCGAGTTGTCGCTCGAGCCCATCTTGCAGGTTCCTGTCGGATGATAGATTGAGACGCTGTTGGATCGCGCCCAATCCAGCGTTCCCGCGTCATCGTCCATGTCCAGGTTGGCGGCCGGGCGGAATTCCTCGGCGATCTTGGACGTCAATGGTGCGTGCCGGGCGATCTGCCGCGCGATCCTGACGCCGTCCACCACAGTTTTGCAGTCAGTCTCGGTCGACAGGTAGCGCGGAATGATTTTCGGATACTGCTTCGGATCGGGCCCGGCGAGACGAATCTCGCCGCGGCTTTCGGGCCGCAACTGGCAGACCGACATTGTGAAAGCCGAAAACGGGTGCACACCTTCACCTGGAGAATCGGCCGACCAGGGCTGCACGTGAAATTGAATGTCGGGCGTTTCCAGCTCGGGACGCGTCTTGAGAAAGCCGGTCGCAAGGCTCGCAGCCATCGTCATGGGGCCTGCTCTGAAAAGAGCGTATTTCAAAGCGATGCGCGCCTGATTGAAGAGGCTGCGAACTTCGTCGTTCAGGGTCGGTTCATTGCACTTATAGACAAGTCTGGCTTGCAGGTGATCCTGCAACCCCTGACCGACGCCCGAAAGGGCGTGCACGGGCTCTATGCCGTTTTCCTTCAGCTGAGCCGGATCTCCGATCCCTGAGAGCATCAGCACCTGCGGCGAGTTGATTGCGCCGCCGGACAGAATCACTTCGCGCCTGACAGTGAGCGTCTTCTCGGCGCCGGACCTGTCACGGTAGGTGATCCCGGTGACTTTTTTACCGTCGAGATTTATCCGGCTCACCAGGGCATGAGTGATGATCTGAAGGTTTTCCCGGCTTTTCGCTGGCTTCAGAAAGGCAACGGCAGAGCTGCATCTGCGGCCGTTTCTTGTGGTCAGCTGGAAATAGCCGACGCCTTCCTGCGTCGCACCGTTGTAATCGGGGTTAAACGGATACCCCGCCGTTTGAGCAGCGGCCACCCATGCATCGCAAATGGGCCGCTGGATGCGCATGTTCGATACGGCAAGCGGCCCGCCTGTTCCATGGAAGTCGTCCTCACCACGCTCCTGGTCTTCAGAGCGTTTGAAGAGCGGCAGGACATCGTCCCAGCCCCAGCCTTCGTTTCCCATTTGGCGCCAACGGTCATAGTCTTCCTTCTGGCCCCTGACATAAAGCAGCCCGTTCAGGGAGGATGATCCCCCCAGGACCTTGCCGCGCGGCCAGTCGATGGACCTTCCGTTAAGGCCCGGATCGGGTTCCGTCTTGTAACACCAGTCGACAGAAGGGTTATGCATGGTTTTAAAATAGCCGACCGGAATGTGGATCCAGGGGTTCAGATCCCGCCCACCGGCTTCTAACAGGATGACCTTGTTGGAGGGGTTTTCACTCAGGCGATTGGCGATGACGCAACCTGCCGAACCGGCTCCGATCACAACGAAATCTGCCTCCATTTTTGTTCTCCGTTTTATTTCTTTGAAAAAACCCTATGCAAAAAGCATAAAATAAACTAGCATTTTTTGAAACAAAACGTCTCAAAAATTGCGAAAAGGGAGGAAGCAATGAGTCTGGTGAATAAACTGAGTAAGATTTCTCGGCGCGATTTGTTCCGCGTTGCAGGGACTTACGGAATGAGTTCGACACTTCTGGCGGCAGGTACGTTCGGTGGTGCGATGAGCCTGGCCAACCTGGCCTCGGCAGCAGAATCAACCTACGACCGGCGGTTTTCGAAAGAAGCCAAGCACACACTCAAGTTCGGTGCATCCGGTTTCAATGCCAGAAACCTTCTGATCGAACGGGCGGGCGCTCTGGAATTCGCGCGTGATCTGGAAGCACGCACCGACGGTGAAATCCGGATCGAGTTTATCGGTGACAACCAGATCTGCGGTCAGCTGTCCTGCGTTGAAAAGACTCAGCAGGGAATCATCGATATCTATGCGGCATCCACGCAGAACTCTGCCGGTGGTGCACCCTACCTGAACGTTCTCGACTATGCGTTCATGTTCCCGGGCCGCGCGTCGCAGTACTATTTCCTGTACAGCCCTGAATCCCAACGCATCCTGCGTGATCCGCTCGAAAAGCGGCACGGCCTGAAGTTCCTCTTCAGTCACTGTGAACTGCGCGGCATTCAGCTGGGCCTCGGCTGGGAAGATCGCCCGACAGTAACCAAACTCGAGCAGCTCTTTGGCACCAAGAACCGTGTCACGGGCACGCAGCTTGGCCGGATTGCCATGAAGGCCCTGAACCTCAATCCGGTTCCAGTTGCCTGGGAAGAGACACTCGATGGCCTGAAACAGGGTCTTATCGATGGCGCGGAAACCTGGGCGAGTGCGGTTGCGTACGCAAACATGTCTCCGGTTGTCAGCCAGTCGGTTGACCTGAAGTTCTTCTGCGGCACGGAGCATACTTCCATGTCGGCAAGCGTTTTCGACAGCCTTGATGGCGCTCTCCAGGATGCGGTTATGGAGTCCGCGTACTGGGCGCAGGCGCACGTGCAGGCTGCCAACGAAGCGGCTCTGGTCAAGACCGTTGGTTTCTCCGACCCGCAGCTTCCGGACACGATCTTTGTTGAAAACAACGTTCGCCCGGCCTTCCTGCCTGAGAGCGAAATCAAGTTGGCCGAGGAAATGTGCTCGCCCGAATTCCAGCCGCAGCTGTGGCAGGAATGGCGTGACCGCTTGAACGGCTGGGCCGGTGGCATCGACACCTACCAGGAAATCTACGACATCGCTCGCCGGGTTCCTGCGGACATGAAGCCGGAAAACGTTGAGCCTCGCCGTTGGTGGAAAGGCTGATCGCACTATAAGCTCAATGGGCTGGCGCGCCGAGATCGCGCCAGCCCTAGTTGTATTCAGATCGGGAAAACCGGCGGAAAAGGGAGGGCCATATGGCAGTCTGGTCGGATCTTGGTGCGATCCTGAGCGCTTTTGCATCACAGGACAGTTGGGAAATCCGGAACGCCTTGAAATCCGAGGCCGCCTGGGTACTCGGAGCTTTTGTTACTGCTGCAGGCGGGCTCCTGGTTCTCCTTATATATCGGTTGGTTCCGTTGCTCGACCGGCATCTTGAACGCACCATCATGGTCTGGAGCTATCTGGCCATCGCGTTCATTATCTTCTGGGGCGTTATCGACCGTTTCGTGTTTGCGAACCAGCAACCCTGGTCCACAACGATCCCGCCGCTGCTGTTCATGATCATGACGTGGTTCGGCGCTGCCTTTAACGTTCGCCTCAGAACGCATCTCAGTTTTTCCGAATTCAGAATGGTGATGCCGAGATGGGCGCAAATGGCGTGCCTGTTCCTCGACGCGTTCCTCTGGTTCACGTTCGCCGTGATCGTCATGGTGACCACGACAAGGCTGACAGCGTTGTCGGCGTCCAACTTCCAGATCGTTCTTGGAACGGATGACGTCATGCAGTGGTGGTTCCTGATCACCGCCCCCCTGTCGTTCGTGATGTTGACGGCCCGTGTTTTTGAAAACCTCGGAGACGACATTCGCAACTGGCGCACCAATCAGCCGCTGATCAAGCCGGCCGTTATCGGGGAGGACACCTGATGACCGATGCAACCTGGGTTACCCTGATTTCCATCAGCGTCACGGTCCTTTTCATGATTGGAGTGCCAGTGCTTCTGGTGATCGCCTATTGGGTGATTGGCTGCTCCTTCGTGCTCGGACTGACGCTCGACAATCTCGGCGCGGAACTGTTGAACGTGTTCAACAAGGGATTTGCGCTTTTGGCCATGCCGCTCTTCATTCTGACTGGTGACTTGATCAACCGGTCCGGCATCGCCCGACGATTATCAGACTTTGCCTATGCGGTTCTGGGGTGGCTGCGTGGCGGCCTTGCAATGGCATCGCTCGGTGCCTGCGGCCTCTTTGCTGCGATCTCCGGATCCAACTCGGCAACGACTGCCACCATCGGTTCCATGCTGCATCCGGAGATGGTCAAGGGCGGATACGATGAACGGTTCTCGGCTGCGACGGCAGCAGCGGGGGGAACGGTCGGGATTATCATTCCGCCGTCGATCATCTTCATCGTGTACGGCTTCCTCATGAACCTGCCGATCTCCGACCTGTTCGTGGCCGGAATCATTCCAGGATCCCTGATGGTGATCGGCATGCAGGTTGCCTGCTGGATCATCTGCCGCATGAACGGATGGGGCTATCTCATTCCACTCAATCTCAACCGGATACTCAAAACGGCATTCGGTGCCTGGCTCGGGTTCTTTGCTATCGGTCTCGTCCTCTGGGGCATCTACACCGGCAAGTTTTCGCCGACAGAAGCCGCTGGTGTTACCGTTGGCTTCTGCATGATCGCGGGGTTCGTGAGTTACCCGTTGAACAAGATCATGGGCAAACATGGTGATCGACCGGTAACCGAAAAGAGCTTTGCCGAGATGTTTGTCGTGCAGGGTTTCACGGTCACCGAAGTTCCGTCCATCGTCATCCGGTCAGCACAGATTACCGGCATTCTTGCTCCGCTCATCGCCATCTCGGTGGTGATGCAACAGATCCTGTCGCTGCTGGGCGCGCAGCAGACCATTGGAGACTTCGTGACGTCAATGGGCGGGTACCATGCGGTTCTGTTCACATCCATGGTGATCGTTTTCGTCTCGGGGATGGTTCTGGAAAGCCTTCCGGTGACGATAATCCTGGCTCCGATCCTTGCGCCGATTGCGGCATCTGTCGGCGTCGATCCGATCCACTTTTCGGTGATTTTCCTCGTCGGAGCATCGATCGGCTTCATCACGCCGCCATACGGGCTCAATCTTTATGTGGCGTCAGGTGTAACGGGAGTTCCCTATTTCAGGCTACTTCGCTATACGGTTCCATACCTATTCGCCTTGATCAGTGTGTGGCTCGTCGTATCGCTCACACCTGAACTGGCGTTGATGCTACTGCCAAACAGATGATAGCCGAAGATGTCAGAAGACCACGAAACAGAAGAAGCAGGGAAAATTCCGACAAACCTGCGTTTGCTGGTCATTCTGGAAGAAGTTGCAAGGGCGGGGGTGCCTGTGGCGCCGTCCGCCCTTTGCGACCTGCTTGGACTGCCGAAGCCGACCGTTCACCGTTTGCTGCATACTGCTGAGAGCGAAGGCTTCCTGCAGCGCAGTCTCGATGGCCGATCCTTTGGTCCCGGGCGCCGCATGCGGAAGCTGTCGACCAACACCTTGTCGTCGCAGCGGATCCGAACGGAAAGGCTGAGGGTGATGCGGGATCTTGCGTCGGATGTCGGCGAAACCTGCAACCTTGCAGCGCCCAGCCGTGATGGCATGGTCTATCTGGATCGCGTCGAAACCCACTGGCCCTTGCGCATTCAGCTTCCCATCGGAACCCAGGTGCCGTTCCACAGCACCGCCAGCGGCAAGATGTACCTCTCGACACTGCCGAACACCATGCTCGACAGATTGCTCACATCGGTCGAGCTGGAACGCAGGACCGACCAGACCCTCGTCAAACCGGCCGAAATCAAGCGGGAGCTTACGGAAACGAGAACGCGGGGGTTTTCGGTCGACAATGAGGAATTCATGGATGGCATGACCGCGGTGGCGGTTGCTATCTGCGATGACCGGGGACGGTTGATGACAACGCTCTCCATTCACGCCCCAAAGCAGCGTCACGACATTGACAGCTTGATCGCCAAGCTGCCGAAGTTGCAGGATGCAGCGGCCCGCCTGGAGCAGATCGTCCTCGACTGACCGCCCAATTCGCGCATTTCGAGTGCTATTCCACGTGTGGAGCCCTGCGCCCGGTCTAACTGCAGAAACGTTGCTAGTCCGCCGTGTACCGCTTCTCAAGAGCGTCGTAAAAGTCCTTGTGAACCGCGTTCTGCCGCACCTCAAAGCTCGCGACAAGTTCGCCTTCGTCCATGCGGCCATCCGACTTCAGAGCCGCCAAGGCATCGTGCATTCCCTTGAGCGCGCCTTGCAGCGCCACATTGGCGTAAAGCACCAGCCCGAAGCCCATCTCGTCCAGCTCTGAAAAATCGAGGATCGGGGTTTTGCCGCCGACAACCAGATTGATCAGCTGCGGTGTGCCGGAGAGCCGTTTGGGAATATCGCGAATGTCGTCGAGGCTCTTCGGTGCTTCGATGAACGTGATGTCGGCACCGTCTTCGATGAAGGCCTCGGCCCTTTCGATTGCGGCATCAAATCCATGGGTCGCACAGGCATCGGTTCGAGCTACGATAAGGAAATTCTGATCGAGACGGGCGTCCGCAGCGGCCTTGATCCGGCTGCGTGCCTCGGCGAGGTCGACAACGTCTTTTCCTGAAAAGTGACCGCAGCGCTTCGGATTGACCTGATCTTCAAGCTGGATGGCGCTTGCGCCGGCGCGTTCGAGCGTGCGAACGGTGTGGTGAACGTTAAGAGCGTTGCCGAAGCCTGTATCCGCGTCGACCAATATGGGCAGTTCGGTCGTGTTCCGGATCGTCGATGTGTGTTGGGCTATTTCGGGCAGCGAAACAAATCCGAGATCCGGCATGCCAAGATAAGTGTTGGTGAGACCGGCTCCCGAGATGTAGACGGCTTCAAATCCGAGGCCGTCGATCACCCGGGCAGCCAATGCATTCGCCGCGCCCGGCATAAGAACAGCGCCGCCTTTATTTAGGCGCTCGCGAAAGGCTTTGTTGATCTCATAATTCATCATGGCAGCGCTCTCCTGTTACCCAGATCTGTCTCCTTGGCTAAAGCGCGGGCACCTCTTTGGCAAGCATCACGCATCAGCGTTCTGTCAGGCGAAACATCAACTCATTCATGCGCCGTCAGGCTCTTCGCGAGGCTTTCCAAAAGAGGGATCGCGTTGGTACGCGCCTCCTCGTCGAATCGTGTCGCCAAGCCGGAGACTGTGAGCGCTCCCGCCAGCTCGCCGCTCTGATCAAAAACAGGTGTCGAAATCGAGGAGATATTGGGGTTGGTCTGGCCAGCCGCGCTCACCGTGCCATTTTTGTTGAACTGGCTGAGGTCATCGATTTCTTCGCCGGAAAAATGCCGCAGCACCAGGCCGGATGCTCCGGTCGACAGACGAAGGCGCATGCCTTCCTCGACATGAAAGCGGAGCAAATTGGGGGAGTTTTCCCTGTAGAGACAAACACGTTCATTGCCGACACGCACATAAAACGAGGCTGTTTCGCCTGTTGCTTCTGCAAGGATTTTCAAGGACGGGGCGACATGCTCGCGCCTCGTGAAATCCCGCCGGAAAATCAGTCCCAACCGCCAGACGCTTGGACCGACGCTGAACCTGCCGTCTTCGTCCCGCTGAATGAAGCCGTAAATCGCCATGGAATTGGTGAGCCGCAGGATGGTGCTCTTGTGAAGCCCGGTTTCTTCGGCGATTTCTGCAAGCGACATTGTCGGCTTCTGGGTTGAAAATGCATTCAGGATCGACATCGCCCGCTCGACGGATTCAGTTCGGTTGGTTGCCATTGTCGTTCTACCTGATGAAACGCGCTGAATGTAACTTGCTGAAAAGCACCTGGACTGTCTAGCCTTTGCTTAACCGAGGAGAGGCAAAGTGCGCTATCAAACCATCGCTAACACATCCTTTCGCGCTGCGGATTACCGCGCGATCCTGGGAGACGGGTACCGCAGTCTCCCTTATTCCCTGCGGCTGTTGGCTGAAAACGCGGCCCGTCATTCTGAAAATGTAGCAGCGGCTCGGGACGTTCTGTCGCGAAACGGCGATGCCGTTCCATTCCGTCCGGCCCGGCTGCTCTTGCACGACATGCTGGGTATCCCGGCACTGATTGACATCATGGCGATGCGCAATCTTCTCGAAGAGCAGGGCGGTGACCCGCTGACGGTCGATATGAGTCTGCCGGTGGATCTTGTGATCGACCATTCCATGTCGATCAATCACTGGGCGGACAAATTCGCGCTGCAGAAGAACATGGACCGCGAATTTGAGGTCAATCGCGAGCGCTTTGCATTCCTGAAAGCCTGTGAGACCCGGTTCCCACGGCTGCGCGTGATTCCCCCGGGCGGCGGCATTTGCCATCAGGTCAATCTGGAATATCTCGGGCAAACGGTCTTGCCATCCCTTGAAGATCCCACGCTTCTCATTCCGGATTCGTGTCTTGGAACGGACAGTCATACCCCGATGATCAATGCGCTCGGCATCATGGGCTGGGGCGTGGGCGGACTGGAAGCTGAAGCGGTGCTGTTCGGTGAAACGACGCCAGTCAACGTGCCGCGTGTCATCGGCCTGGAAGTCACCGGTGCGCCGTCCGACGAGATCATGGCGACGGATATTGCGCTCGTCATCGCCGAAAGGCTGAGGGCCTTGGGCGTTGTCGATACGTTTGTCGAGCTGTTCGGGTCCGGCTACTGCAACTTGAGTGTTGCCGATCGCGCAACGATTGCGAACATGGCGCCGGAATACGGATCAACGATGGTGTTTTGCCCGGTTGACGAACGCACGATCGGGTATCTCAAGGACACGGGCCGGAATGAGGCGGCAGAGCGGAGCGAAGCGTTCTGCAAGTCCCAGGACCTATGGGTGGATGGTGTCGATAAGGGCATCGTTTATGACGAGGTCGTCGAGCTCAATCTCAGTCAGATCGGCCGGTCGGTTTCCGGGCCTGCGCGCCCCGAGCAGCGCATCGATCTGTCGGACGCAACCGAGAAACTGAAACTCAAAGGAGAAACCACGCGCAGGGTTCCTGTCGAAGGTGCTGCCCATGATATCGGCGATGGCGATGTGATTATCGCAGCGATTACGAGCTGCACGAACACGGCAAACCCGCGCAACATGGTGACGGCCGGTCTGATGGCGCGAAATGCGGTGGCGAAGGGGTTGCAGGTGCCGGCGCATGTCAAAACGTCTCTTGCTCCGGGTTCGAGAGTGGTTGCCGCTTATCTGGAACAAAGTGGACTGCAAACATCCCTGGATGCGCTCGGCTTTGAAGTCGCGGCGTTTTCCTGCTCGACCTGCAACGGCATGTCCGGTCCGCTTGATCCGGCACACGAAGCCGCGATCAAGGAAAACGATGTCAAAGGCATCGCAGTCCTGTCCGGAAACCGCAATTTTGCCGGCCGGATCCATCCGCTTGCCTCGCGTAACATGATTGCCTCGCCGCCACTGGTGGTCGCCTATGCGCTGATGGGCACAATCCTGAAGGACATAACGAGCGAACCGCTGGGGACGGACCAGGAAGGCCGCCCGGTGATGCTGACGGATCTCTGGCCAAACGCCGAGGAAGTAACGGAGATCGTCAAGACATTCGTGACGCCGGATGAATTCAGCAAAAACTATGCGGCTATCAATGATGTGAATACGCATTGGAACGACATGGAGGCCGACGCGGGAACGTATGAATGGGTGCCGTCCAGTTACGTGTCGTTCCCGCCCTTCGTGCGCACAATTCGCAAGGAGGCAGCAAAGGCCGCGCCGCTCAAGGGCCTCCGGCCGCTGGTCATTCTGGGAGACAGCGTCACGACGGATCATATTTCACCATCCGGTATCATCACGCCTGAATCCGAAGCCGGTCAGTATCTTCAAAAGCTGGGCGTTGAACCCAGGGACTTCAACTCCTTTGGAACGCGGCGCGGGTGTTCGGATATTGTCGTGCGTTCCACCTACGCCAATTACCGGCTGCGCAATGAAATGACACCGGGCAAGGAAGGTTCCTGGACGCGCATAGAGCCGGAAGGAGAGGTCACCAGCGTCTACAAGGCGATCGAGACCTATCTCGACAGGGACCAGAAACTCGTTGTGATCGGTGGCAAGGAATATGGCTGCGGGTCCTCAAGGGACACAGCCGCGAAGGCACCGTGGCTTGCCGGAGTGCGTGCCGTTATTGCCGAGAGCTTTGAACGCATTCACCGCTCCAATCTCGTGAATATGGGAATAGCGCCTTTGTGTTTTCCCAAGGGGGTCACGCGCAATACGCTGCGTCTTGACGGCAGCGAGACATTCGACATCGATCTTGACGAGGACCTAACGGGCGCGATGCTGACTGTGCATCGAAAGGGTGGCAGCTACGACATGACGCAGCTGGATCTTCGCCTCTATAACGATGGTGAACGCGCGACATTCGCTGCGGGCGGCTTGTTGCCGCGCGCATTCCGGAAATTTCTCGCAGGAGCTGCCTGATGCAAAACCGGTTACGTGCAGCCTTTTACCGGGGCGGAACTTCCAAGGCGGTGGTGTTTAACGGCGATGACCTGCCGGACGGGCAGGACTTGCGTGACCGGATCTTCCTGCATGTTCTGGGCAGTCCGGACGCATATGGTCGGCAATTGAACGGGATGGGAGGTGGTCTTTCATCGCTTTCAAAAGTCGTGATCGTAAAGCCGTCACAAAGATCGGACGCCGATGTCGACTACACATTCGTCCAGATCGCCGTCGATGAACCCTTGGCCGACTATGGATCAGCTTGCGGAAACATGGCGAGTTGCGTCGGCCCTTTTGCGGTTGATGAGGGGATGGTCGAGTTGGAAACCGGACAGAACGAAGCTCTGGTTCGGATTTATGACACGAACACGGACCGGATCTACCTCGCGCGATTTCCGGTGGAAAACGGACGGGCGGTTGAGACGGGGGACGTCTCGATCCCAGGCGTTTCGGGAACGGGCGCTCCAGTTGTTCTGGAATTCCTCACGCCGGGCGGTGCGGCCACCGGAAAGCTTCTGCCGACCGGCCGGGCGGTGGACGAGCTGACGGTTGAAGGTATCGGGACGGTTCCGGCTTCTCTGATCGACGCAGCCAATCCGGTTGTCTATGTCCGTGCAGCGGATTTCGGGAAGTCGGCGACAGAGTCGCCTGGAGATCTGGACGCCGACAATGAGTTGTTGAGGCAGATCGAGGCGGTGCGCTCTGCCGGTGCAGTCGCCATGGGCATGGCGGCGTCGCACGATGCGGTGAAGCGCTCCAATCCCAAGGTTGCGATTCTCGGCTCTGCTCATGCATTCACGTCGCTGGATGGGGAAACGCATCAAGCGGAAACGCATGATCTCAATGTGCGTCTCGTCTCCATGGGGAATTTTCATCGCGCCATTACGCTGACCGGTGGAATGTGCACGGCTGTTGCAGCGCAGGTTTCCGGTTCACTGGTTCAGCAAAAGGCGCAGATCGACGGGCGCGACCTTCGCATCGGGACACCGTCCGGCGTCCTCAAGGTTACGGCAAACGTCGAACAGGGCGCAGATGGTCCCGAAGCGGTGACCGCCGGCACTTTCCGCACGCAGCGGCGGATCATGGAAGGGGCGGTCCTCTATCCTTCGGAATTCCTGGAGGATGTGTCTTGAGCGATGTCACAGCGGCTTTTTCGACCTGCGACCTGAACGATGCTCATCCCGGCAGCGTACGTCTCGTAAAGCTTCCTTTCCGCGACTACGGCGCCAAACGTGCGTTTTCCGGAACAATCCGGACGGCGGTGATGGTTGAAGACACAAAGCTCGTTCAGGAGACGCTGTTTTCCGAGCAAGGAAATGGCTCCGTCGTTGTCCTGGACGGCGGTGGGTCTTTGAGGACAGCCCTTCTTGGCGACCGCATGGCCGAACGGCTGATTGCAAATGGATGGGCTGGGATCGTTGTCAATGGCGCTGTCAGGGACAGCCGGCTCCTTGCCGGGCTCGACATTGGCGTCAAGGCGCTCGGCACCAGCCCGGTACGATCGGCAAAAGCCGGAACGGGGGCAATCGATGTCCCACTTGCGTTCGGAGGCGTTTTCTTCGAACCCGGTAAATACATCTACTGCGATGAGGACGGGGTTTTGGTCTCTGACGAAGCGCTCTCGCTTTAGGTCATGCCCTCATAAAATAGACTGCGATGGTATGGATGATTTTGGTCGGATACGATGCGCGAAACTGCGGGTAACCGCCCGGTTTCCAAAGTTTCGCAACGAAGTAGCCGTGCAAAATCACCTTATCCCGAAGGGACGCAAAAACGGCTTCGATCTGCTGCGTCAAAGCGCTCAACCGGGCAAAAAGCCCGCTTTTCGCGCCTTTCCTTGCAGCTCATCGCCGTTTGCCGCGCCATCGCAGCCTATTTTATGAGGGTATGACCTAAGGCTTACGGCTGCACCATTGCGTTCAGCCACGCGCGGATGAATGTCCGTCGCTTGAGCTGGTCGAGATAGACCAGCAGTCCCGGACCCAAACGGATCGGACGAAAGGCAGCTTCTCTTTGCAGGACACCCGGATCGATCGAAGGCAGCCCGGTCAGGTCTTCGATACGCTCGCGGTTTTCCTCAGACACCAGGAAATCAACAAATTGTCCGGCAAGGTCCGGGTCACGGGCTGTATTCGGGATCAGCACTGTGCGCAGCATCACTGTGGTGAAGTCGTTGAACTGCAGGACATCGAGATCCGGATTGTCGTCCAGATGCGCTGCCGCGTAGCTTCCTAGCACATTATAGGCCAGCGCCAGCTTGCCGTCTGTCACGTCGCGGATCATATGGCTGGAGCAGCAATATAGTTGCGCGTCGAGCCTGCCCATGACTTCGGCCATGCGCCAAAGAGATTCCGATTGGCGTGAGTCCTGCGTCGCAAAAAGATACCCGGCGCCACTTTCGCGGATGTCATACGTCCCGACGCGCCCGGCGAAGCGATCGGGGTTTTCGCGCAGTAGCGCGATGAGTTCGTCTCGATTGGTTGGTTGGGGAAGGCCTTCAAAGGCTGCTTTCGAATAGACCAGAACTGCCGGTTCCTGGGTGAAGGCGAACAGACGGTCGCGCCATTTCGCCCAATCCGGCAGCGTCCCTGTTTCTGCTGAATCATGTCGGCGCGCATAGCCGTCGTTGACGAGTTTTGTCTGCAGATCCATGGCCGAGGAGATCGCGATGTCGAATTGCGCATTTTCTTCATAGAGCGCTTTCATCAGCTCGCTACTGGATGCGGTGATGTAACGAACTTCAACGCCTGGATATTTCTGCTGATAAGCTTCGACAAGCGGTGCAAATATATTGAGGTCCGCCGTCGACAGGATGTTCAACGTTGCCGTCGGGTTGTCCACCTCGAACTGGCGCTCTTCTTCTGCTTCGAAACCATTGGCCGGAGCCAGGAGCAATAGAACGCAGAAAATCAGGCCGAGGGCAGTGTAATGGACGCGCATGTGCCTTTACTCTCCGGATTGTCTGTGAGGGCCAGCGACCCGCCATGGGCACGCACGACCTCGTCCACGATGGTCAACCCAAGGCCCGACCCGATGACATCGCGAACATTGTCACCGCGTCCGAAACGCTCGGTCAGGTGACTGCGGTCACCGTCGCCAAGCCCTCTGCCTTCGTCAAGCACATCCACTCGCACGGTGGAGGCGGCCTCCGAGATCTCCACTTTGATCCGGCTGTCTTCCGGCGAGTACTTGACGGCGTTGTCCAACAGGTTGCGCAGTGCATTCTGCAGCAGGATCGGGTCTCCCTCGACAGCGCTCGTCGTGTCCGATCCTGAACAGCTGATCCTGATGTCCTTCAGATCAGCGGTCGGACTGATGGACCGGATCACATCCTGTGCGAGATCCTTCATGTTGAGCCGTTCCTTTTCCAGGTTGTCCGAACGGAGCGCGACCATGGCATGATCAAGCAGCTGTCCCGCAGAGCGCGAACTTTCGTCCGCGGCCCGGATCACTTCGCGCAGGATCTGCTTGTTTTCCGGCTTGCGCACACTGCGCATGGCGATTTCCGACTGGGTTCTGACCGTTGCGAGCGGCGTACGCACGTGATGTGCGGCTTCGGCGATGAAGTCTTCGGTTCGTGCGAGCGATGCACTGAGCCGTCCCATGAATGTGTTGAGCGATTGCAGCAACGGAACGAGCTCCGTCGGCGCCGAGGTCTCTACCGGACTGAGATCCTGAGGTCCCCGTCTTTCCACGGATTTTGCAAGCCGATTGAGCGGACGCATGGCATTGTTGGTGGCAAACCAGCTCAGTGCACCGGACAACAGGAAGAACCCAACACCGGCCGCCGCGGCCGCAATGGAGATCTGCAGAGACACCGCCGCAAGCCCAAGGCGCGTCTGGGCGACCAGCACGGTGAGGATCACGGTCTCGTCGCCAACAGTCAGCCGCCTCGGCAGGGCTGCAATGCGCACTTCGTCAGCTCTGTAGATCGTGGTCGTGAACACCGGGTTGCCGGTCTCGATCGCGGCGTCCGGTGCGGGCAAATCATCGTAGCCGGTAACCGTCAGGTCATCGGCCGTTACACGGTAAAAGACGCGCTCTTCCGCGATGGAGCCAAGCATCGAGAGCGCCGAATAGGGGACATCGACAAGGATCTGGCCGCGTTCGGCGCGGGCCGCTTCCGAGATAGCGGTCGCGGAGGCGATCAAAATGTTGTCCTGGGTCGTTTCCGCTGCCTGTTGTGCCAGCGCCCTCACGGTGAAATAGAGTGCAACCGACAAAATGGCCGCCACCAGAAGGAGCTGGAGCAAAAGCCTTCTTCGCAGTGACCCACGTGCGCGGACTGCGGTCATAGGGCGGTCATCCGGTAGCCGACGCCGCGCACGGTCTCAATCTTGACGCGTCCACCCTGCAGTTTTTTCCGCACGCGGCCGACATAGACTTCGATCGCGTTTTCCGAGACGTCCTCGTCATAGGAAAAAAGGCGATCGACCAGGTGAGACTTGGAAAAGATCATGTCTGGCGCTGAAAAGAAGACTTCCAGAAGCCGTAGTTCCCGGTTTCTGAGGTCAGATACGTTTCCGGCGACTGCGACCGTTCCAGCAAGCGGATCGAAAACAACATCCTCGAATGTCTTCTGGTTGCGTGCTGCACCCTGACGGCGCCTGAGTACGGCTCGGCACCGGGCTTCAAGTTCCGAGAAATCGAACGGTTTGGTGATGTAGTCGTCGGCGCCGAGGTCAAGCATGCGCACCCGGTCAGAGACCTCGGAGCGTGCTGTCAGGACAATTACCGGCGTATCATTGTCGCCGGTCCTGTGCCGTTCCAGAAAGGTGCGCCCATCACCGTCCGGCAGCATGATATCAAGAAGAATGAGCTCGTATCCCGTGCTTGCCAGACAATCCCCTGCCGTTTCGAGATCAGGTGCGTGATCGACCACGTGCCCATCCAGCCCCATCCGCTCTACAATGGCCTTTGCCAGTTTCTCATTGTCCTCTATCAGCAGGAAGCGCATGTTTTACAGCCGTTAGCCAATGTTTTTGGTGTCATGACAGGTTCCTGTCAGCTTTCCCAATACTTTTGTCGTTTGCAAGGGGCTCGTGAAGCCCCGGCGTGTCAGGGAGGACAATATGACACTTATGAAGATGACCCGCCGGGTCGTGCTGGCGGCGGCTGCCGCTTCTCTTTCATTCGCAACGCCATCCTTCGCAGATGAAGTTGTAGACAGCATCCACTTTCTGATCCCGGGCGGCGCAGGCGGTGGCTGGGACGGAACGGCCCGTGGAACAGGCGAAGCCCTGACCAAATCCGGTCTTGTCGGTTCGGCTTCCTATGAGAACATGTCCGGCGGCGGTGGCGGTAAGGCCATCGGTTACCTGATCGAAAACGCGGACAGCAACCACGGTACGCTCATGGTCAACTCGACCCCGATCGTCATCCGTTCACTGACCGGTGTGTTTCCGCAGAATTTCCGTGACCTGACCCTCGTTGCCGGAACGATCGGCGACTATGCCGCACTCGTTGTTCCGGCCAACGGCGACATCAAGGACCTCAAGGACCTGATCGATGCCTTTAACGCTGATCCGGCCGGTACGGCTATCGGCGGCGGCTCCGTGCCGGGCGGCATGGATCACCTTGTTGCAGCAATGGTCTTCCAGGCGGCTGGTGCTGATCCTGTTGCCATGAAATACGTGCCGTATGACGGTGGCGGCAAGACCATGGCCGGTCTGCTGTCCGGCGAAGTCCAGGCAGTTTCCACCGGCTTCTCCGAAGCCGTTGAGCTGGCGAAGGCCGGTGAAGTCCGCATCATCGGTGTGACCGCTCCGGAGCGCGTGGACGCTTATGCAGATGCACCGACGATGGTGGAGCAGGGCAACGACACGACGTTCGTCAACTGGCGTGGTTTCTTTGCCGCACCGGGCCTTCCGGCGGACAAGCTTACTGCCTATCAGGCCGCAATCGCTCAGATGTACGACACTTCCGAGTGGGAAGAAGTCCGTGCGCGCAACGGCTGGGTGAACATTCACAATCCGGGCGACGATTTCCGCTCCTTCCTGGAGGAGCAGGAGCAGACTATCGGCGATCTGATGAAGCAACTCGGCTTCCTTTAAGCCAACTCTGCTCTGAAGTTAAGAGCACAGATGCGTCCGGGATGTCCCGGACGCATCAAACAATCATAATATCCTTGGGGGGGAACGATGGCGCTCGACCGCTGGCTGGCCCTAGTCATCCTGCTGATCTGTCTGGCCTATGGCTATGCAGCCTATTTCACCATGGACGCGCTTCTGCCGCCGATCATGAAACGCAGTCCAATCTGGCCATCGAGCTTTCCGAAGGTTCTGGTGATCGGAAGTATCTTGTTGTCCTTGAGCATCGTGCTCGGTCTTGAGAAGTCTCCAGAGAAAAAAGACGCCGCGGACATCAATCTGTCTCGGCTGCGCGAATACAAGGTCGGCCAGGCGATCCTGCTCCTCGGTTTGATGGTTGCTTACGCGCTTCTACTGCGGCCGCTCGGTTTCCTTGCCTCGACCTTTCTGTTTCTGACCGTTGGTAGCTATATCCTCGGCGAGCGCCGCTACGGCATAATGATCATTGTCGCGGCAATTGCTGCAGGCACGGTCTGGTATCTGGTGGATGTGGTGCTTGGGATCTTCCTAAGTCCGTTCCCATTGTTCTTGACGGGAGGCTGAGATGCTTGAAGGACTTTTGACCGGCCTCGCAACGGCCTTCACCTTTACCAATATCATGATGGTGGTCGGTGGCTGCCTGATCGGTACCTTTATCGGCATGCTGCCTGGTCTCGGCCCAATGTCTATCATTGCGATCATGATCCCGGTTGCGATCACGATCGGCGATCCGTCAGCTGCGCTTATCCTGCTGGCGGGGGTCTACTACGGTGCCGTATTCGGTGGCTCGACGTCGTCCATCCTGATCAATGCGCCAGGCGTTGCCTCGACGGTGGCCACCTCGTTCGACGGGTATCCGCTGGCGCGCAAAGGCCAGGCCGGAAAGGCTCTGACAGTCGCTGCCATCTCGTCCTTCGCAGGCGGGACAATCGGCGCGATCCTTCTAATGGTGTTCGCGCCTGCGCTGGCATCGGTCGCCCTCCTGTTTCACTCCTCGGAGTATTTTGCACTGATGGTCGTCGGACTGTCCGCCATCGCCGCATTTGCCGGAACAGGGCAGGTCGGCAAGGCGCTACTGATGACATTCCTCGGGCTGATGATGGCAACCGTCGGGGAGGGCGTGCTCTTCAACGCACCCCGCTTCACGATGGGGATAATGGATCTTCAATCCGGCTTTGGCTTCATCACGCTCGCCATGGCGATGTTCGCACTTCCCGAAGCGATTTTCCTCGTCCTCGACCCGAACCGATCCAAGACCGGGGACGGAAGCGACAGCGGCAAGATCAAGAATTTGCGCATCACCAAGGAGGAGGCGCGCAGTATTACGCCCGTAATCGGCCGTCAGTCGCTCCAGGGCTTCTTCATCGGCGTCCTGCCCGGAGCGGGCGCGACCATCGCTTCGTTTCTCGGCTATGCTGTGGAGCGCAACATTGCCTCGAAAGAAGAGCAGGATGAATTCGGCAAAGGTTCCGTTAAAGGGATCGCTGCGCCGGAAAGTGCAAATAATGCTGCTTGCACAGGATCGTTTGTGCCGCTCCTGACGCTCGGCATCCCGGGATCAGGGACCACCGCCATTCTGCTCGGGGCGCTGATTGCTCTCAATGTCAGCCCGGGGCCGCGCCTCATGGTCGATGAGCCGCAGATCTTCTGGGCAGTGATCATTTCCATGTATCTTGGAAACCTGGTGCTGCTGGTCCTGAACCTGCCACTCATCCCCTATATCGCAAAAGTATTGGCTGTTCCGCGTAACTACCTGATTCCCTTCATTTTGTTCTTCACGCTGATGGGTGCCTATATCGGGCAGAACAATGCGACAGAGCTTCTGCTCCTTGTCGGTTTCGGAGTGTGCGCAACACTGTTCCGGTTTGCAGACTACCCGCTTGCACCGCTCCTCATCGGGTTCATTCTCGGACCGCTGCTTGAGAACAACTTTTCCCGGGCTATGCAGCTTTACGACGGCGTCGGTTTCGTTTGGGAGCGTCCGATGACGCTCGGATTGTTGATCCTTGCGGTTGTTCTGGTGGTGTTGCCGGGCTATCGGGCGCGCCGCGCACGGCTTCGCGCTGAAGGTGTCGCTGACGGCGACTAAGACGGAAATCAAAAGGGGCGAGTGAGGTGTCAAAACCGCTTGCAGGTATCCGGGTCCTCGACCTGACGAATGTTCTCGCTGGCCCCTTTTGCTGTCATCACCTCGCGCATCTTGGCGCGGAAGTGATCAAGGTCGAGGCGGCAGGCCGCGGCGATCTTGCCCGTAAGCTCGGCGCTGACGCGGAGCTCAACGAGAAAGGTATGGGCGTTTCTTTTCTTGCGCAAAATGCCGGCAAGAAATCCGTCACGGTCAATCTCAAGCATCCCAAGGGCAAAGAGCTTTTTTTCAAGCTCGTGAAGACGGCAGACGTGCTGGTGGAGAACTTCCGGCCCGGTGTCATGGACCGGCTTGGTGTTGGCTATGATGCGCTCAAGAACGAGCACCCGGAGTTGATCTATTGCGCGATCTCGGGCTTCGGACAGGACGGCCCCTGGGTGCACAGGCCTGCCTACGACCAGATTATCCAGGGAGCATCGGGGGTCATGTCGATCACCGGCGACAGTGACAGCGCTCCCTTGAGGGTCGGCTATCCGGTGGCCGATACCGTTGGAGGCATAACGGCGGCGTTCGCCGTCGCATCCGCGCTCAATGCCTCGCCAAGAGGCAGCTTCATCGATGTCTCCATGCTGGAATCGGTTCTTGCCACGATGGGTTGGGTGGTATCGAACTACCTCAACGCCGGTGTTGAACCAGCCGCCAACGGCAACGAAAATGTCACTTCGGCACCCTCTGGCGCTTTTGAAGCGGCCAAAGGCCTGCTCAATATCGCGGCCAACAAGGATGAGCAGTGGGTCCTGCTGACGGATCATCTGGGCTTGAGCGCCTTGCGCGAGCGTCCGGAATACGCAACGCGCGAAGACCGGAAACAGAATCGTTTGGCGCTTAAAGCGGAGCTCGAAACCGTGTTGAAGACCCGTCCGGCCCGGGATTGGGCCAAGGAACTCAACCGCCTCGGCGTGCCTTCCGGCGCCGTGTTGACGGTGCCGGAAGTGCTGGATATGCCGCAGGTTGCCGATCGTGGCTTTTTGAAAACCTACCAGGAGGTTCCAGGCGTCGGCCGGGACATTTCCGTCACAACGACCGGGATCAAACTGGACGGGAATGCGCCTAGCGTCGACAGTCCGCCACCCCTTCTTGGCGAGCACAATGACGAGATCTGGACCGATCTCGGCGTTAGCGAGCAGGAGCTGAACGAATTGCGGAACGGCGGTGCGTTATGAGCGGCGAAAAGACTGATGTATCGGATTGGTGGTCGACCGAGATTATCGACATGGCGCCCGGTCAGATCCGCTTCCGTGGGCAGGCCATTGAGGACTTGATCGGTTCTGTTTCATTTCCTCAGATGATCTGGCTGATGACGCGCGGTGAATTGCCGTCACAGGAGCAGGCAACGCTTTTGGAATGTGCCCTTGTTGCGGCGGTTGACCATGGCCCCCAGGCCCCCTCCATTGCAGCCGCGCGCATGGCGGTGACCTGCGGGCTCGGCCTCAACGGCGCCATGGCGTCTGCCGTCAATATGCTGGATGATGTCCACGGAGGCGCGGGAGAACAGGCTGTCGAACTTTATGGATGGATCGGCGAGGCCGTCAGCAATGGCGTCGAAAATGAAGAAGCCGCTGCACAGATGATCGACCGCTGGCAGAAGACCCGCACTGCCTTTGTGCCGGGATTTGGCCATCGGTTTCACAAGCCGGAGGATCCGCGCGCTCCCCGGCTGCTGGGACTTGTCGATGAGGCGGCCCTGGCAGGCACGGTGAGCGGACGGTTTGCAAAGATAGGCCGTGCCGTCCAGCATGTCCTCAATACCCGCAAGGGGAAGCCGGTCCCGATGAACATCGACGGCGCAACGGCTGTCATTTACGCCGAACTCGGGTTTGCCGGTCCATTGGCGCGGGGTCTGTTCTGCCTTTCCAGATCAGTCGGCGTGATCGCGCATGCCTGGGAACAGATGCAGCAGGGCGGGCGCAACAAGGGGCCAACACCGCCGTCTTATCGTTGGACTTACACCGGGCCCAATCCAATAGAAGACAAGCGATAGCGGCATATTTCAAAATGCGATTGCGTGAGCTAGGTGCGATCCGCTGTTTGCCCGTCGCGGTAGCTCAACTTCTATTGCGTTTGCTCGCTTTCGGGGCCGGACCAAGCGTGTTTCTGCGGCATATCGTTGTCGGCAACTCTACGCTTTGTGGCGTTTTGCCGTTGATTGCGCTCATCAGGGCCTGCGCCGCAAATTGGCCCATTCGCCGATGCGGAACGTGAACCGTGGTGAGCGGGACGTTTGCAACGCTCGCCAGTTCAATATCGTCAAAACCGGTGATGGATACATCGTCCGGGATGCTCATGTTCAGTGCCGATGCTGCCCTAACTGCACCGACCGCAAGAACGTCGTTGCCGCACATGACGGCGGTCGGCCGGTCCTCACGGGACATCAGGCTGCGAAAGGCTACGTCGCCCTTGTTGATCGAATATTGTGTTTCCTGAACGATCAGATCAGAAGGGTCCAGCCCTGCTGCTTCCATTGCGTCGCGAATGCCATGTACACGATCCCGGGCGCGGTCATTCGCAATGGTGTCCGCGGTAATGCATCCGATTTTGGTGTGTCCGTTTTTGAGTACCAGTTCGGCCAGTGAGCGCATTGCGCGTCTGTTGTTGAAGCCGACTGAAAGATGTTTCTCAGCGGGATCGGAGGCCCATGTCAGGACCGCCGGAATCTTGCGTTTTTCAAGATATTCATAAATCTTTGGGTCACGCTGATACCCAATCAGCAGCAATGCATCCGCACCGCGCACCGTTAGTGTCTTGATCTGCTCTTCTTCCAGATCCTGGCGGTAAGATGAGCTGGCGACCAGCAAGGTGCAGCCGTTTTCCTGAAGTTCTTCCTGAAAGGCCTGTATGCCGCGCGCGAAAATGGCGTTTTCCATTGTCGGAATGATCGCGCCGATTGTGTTCGTGCGTCCGGCAGCAAGGGCGCGTGCGCTGTAATTGGGTGAATATCCGAGGCGATCGACAGTCTCCATCACGATATTCAGCGTCTTCTTCGTGACCCTGTCGGGGGTATTGAGACACCTGGAAACCGTTGCGGTCGACACGCCCGCTGCAGCCGCCACGTCGGCAAGCGTCGGAATTTCTCCCAGCGTTGAACTTGTGAATTCTTCCATTAATCCAATCGGGTAATTTTCCGAGGCTCGAGTCAAGGCATGGAAATGCATTAAAGCCATTTTCCTTTCCGGAGAACAGTTTTTCTGCTTGCAATGAAAAATGTAAGCGCTTACATTTTTACTGGCCGGGATAATCGATCGTTGGGAGGTGATCATGCTTTTGGCTCTTGCGGCCGTTTTGTTTGCCGCTTTTGTGATCAATGTTTCGATCGGTTCAATGGGTGGAACGCCGTTGCTGGGCAACGTCGGCGAGATGCTTTTGCTGCTTGCCGTATCCATTGCGTTCACCGCATCAGTCCTGAAGAGAGAAGCAAAAAAGCGAACCGGCGACTAACTGGACCTTTTGGGATTTTGGGAGGAAATCATGAAGAAGACCGAAGACCTCGCTTCGCGCGAGCGCCGTAATTTTTTGAAGCTTGCCAGTGCCGGCGGCTTTACCGCTGCAGTTGTCGCAGGCGCTGCCGGTGTTTTGTGGTCGGACGAAGCCGTCGCGCAAACCGCACAGGAAGAGCGTTCCCGCGAACAGGCTGCCGACCACATCATGACGCTTGCGACCGCGTATGTGCTCGGCGCATCGCGCAGCTATCCGATCATGCAGCTTGACCTGAAAGAAAACATTCAAAATGCCACGAACGGCAAGGTGTATGTCAAACTTGCACCGGGCGGACAGCTTGGTGCAGGCGGCGCACTGGCGCAGGCAGTTCAGGGCGGTACCATTCAGGCAGCCCAGCATTCGCTTTCGAATTTTGCTCCGTTTGCATCCGCTGTCGACCTGATCAACATGCCGTATTTCTGCGGTTCCAACCAGCGCTTCACCAACCTTGTGACGTCGGAAGCATGGAAGAAGGAAGTGCATCCGAAAGTGGAAGCGTCCGGCTTCAAGGCTCTCTTTTACGTCGTGATCGATCCGCGTGTGGTTGCGGTGCGCAAAGGCGGCAACAAGGTGATCACGCCGGGAGATCTGTCCGGTGTCAAGTTCCGCGTTCCCGGGTCCGCCATGCTGCAGCAGTACTACCGCATGGTGGGCGCAAATCCGACGCCAGTCGCCTGGGGCGAGACGCCTTCAGCAATCAAGCAGGGTGTGGCGGATGCACTCGATCCGTCCGTTGGCGCTCTTTACGTCTTCGGCTTCAAGGATATCCTGAGCAATGTCACGTTTACTCAGGCCGTTCCCGACAGCCAGGTCTATTCGATGAACCTGGAATGGTTTAACTCGCTGCCTGCAGACGTACAGGAAGGCATTGAATTTGCCGGTGAAATCACGGCGCAGCAAAACCTTGCCAAGGTTCCGGCTGCCCGGGCCTATGCCATGTCGGAGCTGGTGAAGTCCGGTGTCGAGTTCCACTCTCTGACCGACGATCAGCTGGCTGAATGGAAAGATGCCGGCGGATACCAGCGTGAGGAATGGGACAAGTTCAAGGTTGAACTGGCCGGCTCAATGGACGCCTTCGGACGTCTCGAAGACGCTGCCAATACAATGGGCCGCTACTACGTCCACGACGCGTAAGAACCGTTCCGGCCGGCCGGCGCTGAATGGTGCCGGCCGGATACCATCCTTGCATCCATACGCGCGACCGCCGCGTCAGACACCTGTCTGACGGGAACGGCAGAGGAGTGCCCATGTCGAATGTCATCAAAGTCTTGGACCGAAACGGCGAACGCTGGCTTCTCCTGGTCTTCTACGTCATGCTTGTCCTGACCATGTTTGTTGAAGTGGTCCGGCGCGAGGTCTTCGCGTATTCCTCCATCTGGGGCGAGGAAATCGTTCGCTATTCCTTCATCTATCTCGCCTGGATCGGCGCCGCCGCAGCGGTGAAGGAACGCGGTCACATCCGCATCGATGTGATCATGCAGTATGTCGGACCGCGGGTGAAAGCCGTGCTCTACATTTTCGGCGACCTCGTCATGGCCTTCGTTGCGGTCATCGCCTTTTACTGGTCGTTGGAAACAGTGTTGGTCTCGGCCAAGTTCGGATCCGTCACGCACGGTCTCAGAATCTCGCAAGTCTGGTTCCTGTCTGCCGTTCCATTCGGTTTCGCCCTGGTCCTCTTCCGCCTGGCCCAGTCCTTCGTACGCGATCTGCGCGACTTTCGTGACGGACGTCCCGTCTACGAAGGCGACAAACTGTTCGACTGAGGGAGGCGACAATGCTTTGGAACCAACTTCAGCAGCAGACCGTCGAACTTGGCTGGGATTTTTACGGTCCGGTTCTGATTTTCGTCCTTCTCGTGGCGCTCGCGGTCCCGGTCTGGGCCGCCATCGGTGCCGCTGCAATTGCAATGTTGATGATCTCCGGCGCCCTGCCGTTGTCGCTTGTCGGTGAAAGCCTCTTTCACGGCATCGATCACTTTGCGCTGACAGCGGTCCCGCTCTTCATCCTGACCGGCGACGTTCTCGTTCGCACAGGTCTTAGCCGCAAGTTTCTTGATGTTGCAGAAGCCCTGACATGCTGGGCGAAAGGCGGCTTCGGTTCCGCCACCGTTCTTGTCTGCGGCATGTTTTCCGCGATTTCCGGCTCCGATGCTGCCGGTGCGGCAGCTGTCGGGCGTATGACGATCGAAAGGCTTGTCGAAAGCGGTTATCCGCGTCCGTACGCCTGCGCCCTTGTTGCCGCAGGCGCCTGTACCGGCATCCTGATCCCGCCTTCGATCGCCTACATCATTATCGGGCTCGTGCTGGGGATTTCGGCATCGACGCTGTTTCTTGCCGCGCTCATCCCCGGCATTGCGATCCTTGTTTCGATTCTCGTGACCAATATCGTCATGAACCGGATCTACACCTACGAGGGTGGCGGGCTCATGACCTTCGGCGAATGGGCGGCAAACCTCGGCAAGGCGCTCAAGTCCGGTTGGTACGCCTTCATCGTGCCGGGCGTCATTTTCTACGGGATCTTCTCCGGACGCCTGACACCCACCGAGGCCGGAGCCGTGGCGGTGATGATCACGATTGGCATGGGCTTTCTGCTCGGAACCCTGAAGCTCTCGGATTTCCCGGCAATGCTCGTGAGTTCAGCAAAGGTGAATGGCGTGATTGTACCGATCATCGCCTTTTCGCTGCCGCTTGCCCAGGCGCTTGCAATTCTCGGCGTGCCACAAGGCTTCGTCTATGCGCTGACTTCGCTGACCAACGAACCGGCGATCCTGATCCTGATGATGATCCTGATCCTCATCGCAGCGGGTTGCGTCATGGAGACAACACCGAACATCGTGATCCTGGCTCCGATCCTAAAGCCGCTTGCCGATAATATCGGCATGAACGAAATCCAGTTCTGTATCATGATGATCACTGCACTTGGTGTCGGATTTATTACTCCACCGCTCGGCCTGAACCTTTTCGTCGTGTCCGGTCTGACCGGGGAGTCAATATTGAAGATTGCCGCGCGTGCCGTACCCTTTGTGTTCTTCATGCTGCTCGTGACACTGTTGATTGCCTACGTTCCGGCAATCTCCACCACGCTGCTTCCAGACATTTACAAGTAGGCCCGACATGACTGTTGAGTATCTGAAAAAAGCGGTTCGAACCTCGAAGACCGACGCGTCCGAGACGACGAAAATCGTGCAGGATATCCTGGATACGATCGAAGCCGGTGGGGACGCGGCTGCTCTCGAATACGCAGCCAAATTCGACAAGTATGACGGGGACACCCTTCTGGACGAGGCTGCGATTGAGGCTGCTTCTGCGGCTGTGCCCGAAAAGCTCAAGCGGGACATCGCGTTTGCACACGCCAATGTCAAACGTTTCGCGGAGGCTCAAAAGCAGACCTGTCAGGACATTGAAGTTGAGGTCATTCCGGGGTTGATCGCGGGGCAAAAGAGCATCCCGGTCGAAACTGCGGGATGTTATATCCCCGGAGGACGGTATTCCCACATTGCCAGCGCGATCATGACCGTCACGACCGCAAAGGTTGCCGGGTGCAAGAACATCATTGCGTGTTCTCCGCCGCGCCCGGGCGTCGGTATCAATCCTGCCATCATTCACGCTGCAAAGGTTTGCGGCGCGGACAAAATCCTGGCCATGGGCGGTGTTCAGGGTGTGGCCGCAATGACTTTCGGCCTGTTCGGACTGCCGCGCGCCAATATCCTCGTCGGACCGGGCAATCAGTTTGTTGCAGAAGCCAAACGCATCCTGTTCGGCCGTGTTGGTATCGACATGATCGCCGGCCCGACGGACAGCCTGATCCTGGCTGACGGTACTGCCGACGCGGCCGTCGTTGCGGCTGATCTCGTCGGTCAGGCAGAGCACGGTTACAATTCACCGGTCTGGCTTGTTACGGATTCGAAGCCCTTGGCCGAAAAGGTCATGGGCCTGGTTCCCGAGCTGATTGCAGATCTACCAGAGGTCAACCGCGACAACGCGACGGCTGCATGGCGGGACTATGCGGAGGTCATCTTGTGCGGCACTCGCGAAGAGATGGCCGCAACATCAGACAGCTATGCACCAGAGCACCTGACCGTTCAGGCACAGGATCTCGACTGGTGGCTGAACCGGCTTTCCTGCTACGGGTCCCTTTTTCTTGGCGAGGAAACAACGGTGGCTTTCGGGGACAAGGCGTCGGGGACAAACCATGTGCTGCCGACCTCGGGTGCGGCCAGTTACACCGGCGGCCTGTCGGTCCACAAATACATGAAAATCGTCACATGGCAGCGGGCGACACGCGATGGCGCGAAACCGGTTGCCGAAGCAACAGCTCGGATTTCAAGGCTTGAAGGGATGGAAGGTCATGCCAGAACGGCCGATATCCGGCTCAAGAAGTATTTCCCGGGCGAAAACTTCGATCTGACCGCGGATACAGAGGCTTGATGAAATGTCTGCCTTATTCGACGTCACTGGCAAGGTTGCGTGTGTGACCGGTGCAAGTTCGGGGCTTGGAAGGCGTGCGGCAATGGCGCTGGCGCAAGCCGGTGCGTCCGTTGTCGGCGTTGCGCGGCGGTCCGCAGATCTTGAAGCCTGGCGCCGGGATGCAGGAGGTCAAACGGCTTCCGTAACGGCGGATCTCTCCGATCGAGCGTCCCTGGGGGCGATCGCGGGCAATATCGCAGGGCCATTCGGGCCACCACAGATACTGGTTCATGCTGCGGGCATCAATACGCGGCAAGTCGCGGACGATGTGACACCTGAAGGCTGGGACATAACGCTCAGTCTCAATTTGACAGTTCCGTTTTTTCTGAGCCAGGCCTTCGTTCCGGCCATGCGCGAAAAAGGGTGGGGCCGGATCGTGAATTTCGCTTCCCTCCAGACCACGCGCGCGTTTCCGGGCGGAATTGCGTATGGCGCGTCCAAGGGTGGTATTGGCCAGCTCACGCGGGCAATGGCCGAGGCGTGGTCGAAAGACGGAATAAACGTGAATGCGATCGGTCCGGGTTTCTTTCCAACGGAACTGACTGCGGCCGTATTTGAAGATGACGAGCGTGCGCAGCGGAATGCCGGTCAAACCTGCATCGGACGGAACGGAGAACTGGAAGACATGGACGGACCGCTACTGTTCCTTTGTTCCAATGCCTCTGCCTTTGTGACCGGGCAGGTCCTGATGGTCGACGGAGGCTTTACAGCAAAATGAAAGCGCTGGTTTACACAGGACCTGAAACGCAGTCTTTCAGGGATGTTACCGACCCCGTTCCGGCTGGTGATGAAGTCCTCATCAAGGTGGCCCACACAGGCATATGCGGTTCGGACATGCATGCCTTTCTCGGGCATGACGCGCGCCGCCCAGCGCCGCTCATTCTCGGGCACGAAGTTGCAGGCACTGTCGTTTCAGGCCCATCGGTGGGACGGCGGGTGACCGTCAATCCGCTTGTCAGCTGCGGACTTTGCGAAATGTGCAGGACGGGCAGAGACAATCTTTGCTCCAACCGGCAAATCATTTCGATGCCGCCGCGTGAAGGCGGGTTTGCCGATTATCTTGCCATGACGGAAAAAAACCTGGTCACGGTTCCGGAGCATGTCACTGATGCCCAGGCCGCTTTAGCCGAACCTATTGCCTGTGGCTGGCATGCGGTGCGGCTAGCCAGAGAAGTGCATTTCGGTGAGCCGGCGGAAGCAAAGTCTCTGGTCATCGGGGGTGGTGCGATCGGCCTCGGAGCTGCGCTTTGTCTCAAGGCGCAGGGCATCCGGCATGTGAGGCTCGTGGAACCGAATGCCGAGCGGTCAACTTTCCTGCAAACGTCCTGCGGGATCGAGGTTCTGACACCGGACGAGGCGGAAGGAAGCGGGCATTACGACATCGTTGTCGACGGTGTCGGCTTTGCCGCGACGCGCGCTGCCGCGTCTGCGCGTGTCAAGCCTGGGGGCGTCATCGCGCACATCGGATTGGGCTCCGCGGAAGGCGGGCTGGATGTCCGCCGGTTCACGCTTCAGGAAATCACTTTCATCGGCACGTACACCTATACGGCTGAAGACTTCCGCGAAACAGCCAAAGCCATGTTCGATGGCCGGCTCGGATCGCTCGACTGGGTCGAGGCAAGACCTCTGTCGGAGGGGCTGAAAGCCTTCAACGATCTGCGGGCCGGTCGGGTCGCGGTCCCCAAAATTCTACTTACGCCAGACACCTAAGGAGACATTCATGTCTGAAATTCCCCACCTGCTTGTCCACGAACATGCCGACAATGTCGGGGTGGTTGTCGTGGAGGGCCTGACTGCGGGCACGGATATGTTGTGCTGTGTAACGCATGACAACTCCACCTTCAGGCTTACAGCGGGCGCGGATGTGCCGATCGGGCACAAGATCGCGCTCAAGGATCTGAACAATGGCGACACAGCCATCAAATACGGCGAGGATATCGGCAAGATCATTGCCGACATTGCGAAGGGCGGCCATGTCCATACCCACAACTGCAAAACAAAACGCTGGTAAGGAGCCGTGCCAATGTCTTCCAAATATTCCAACATCACGGTCAAGGCTTTCCGGCGGGAGAATGGCCGGGTCGGCGTGCGCAACCACGTGGTCATCCTTCCTGTCGACGACATTTCGAACGCTGCCTGTGAAGCGGTTGCCAACAACGTCAAGGGAACGATGGCGATCCCGCATGCTTATGGCCGCCTTCAATTCGGAGAGGACCTGGAACTGCATTTCCGCACCATGATCGGGACCGGCGCGAACCCCAATGTCGCCGCTGTGGTCGTGATCGGCATTGAACCCGGCTGGACGAAGCGTATTGCAGACGGGATCCGCGAAACCGGTAAACCGGTTGCGGAATTTTCGATCGAACAGAACGGAGACTTCGAGACCATTCGCGCTGCGTCCTGGAAAGCGAAGGAATTCGTGCACTGGTCAACCGAGCTGCAGCGTGAGGAGTGTTCCATCTCCGATATCTGGGTTTCGACCAAATGCGGGGAGAGCGACACCACAACCGGTCTCGGGTCCTGCCCGACCGTCGGCAACATGTACGACAAGCTGTTGCCTGAAGGCATAACAGGCTTTTTCGGAGAAACCTCCGAAATTACCGGAGCCGAGCACATCTGCCAGAAACGCGCTATCAACGAAGAAGTTGGCGAGCGCTGGTACAAGATGTGGAAGGCCTATCAGGACGACGTCATTTTCGCGCACCAGACCGACGATCTGTCCGACAGTCAGCCGACCAAGGGCAATATCGAAGGCGGCCTTACGACCATCGAGGAAAAAGCGCTCGGCAATCTGGAAAAGATCGGACGCACGTCGCAATACATCGACATTCTCGAGCCGGCAGAAGCGCCCAAGTCCGGTAAGGGTCTCTACTTCATGGACTCCTCTTCAGCCGCGGCCGAGTGCGTAACGCTGATGGCGGCCGGTGGTGCGGTCATCCATACGTTTCCGACCGGGCAAGGCAATGTCGTCGGCAACCCGATTGTGCCGGTCATCAAGATCACGGCAAATCCGCGTACGGTTCGCACGATGAGCGAGCATGTCGATGTAGACGTCTCCGGCATCCTCAGGCGGGAAATGACCATTGACGAGGCTGGTGATGAGCTGATCGACATGATCCGCAGAACGGCGAATGGCCGCAACACAGCAGCCGAGGCTCTGGGGCACCGCGAGTTCTCCATGACCAAGCTCTATCGAAGCGCCTGATGCCTTCTACGGATGGCTGACGCGTCAGCCATCCGGAAACCAAGGATAACTCCATGGATTCGACCAAGTGCCTGAGCCTGGAAGAGGCCACGAGCCTGATCCGCTCTGCCTTTCTCGCCGTTGGCGTACCTGGGGCAAGTGCACAGTCGGTCGCCGAGGCTCTTGTTTGGGCTGAAGCGGAAGGGCAGGTGGGACACGGCTTCTCCCGGGTCGAAGACTACGCCGCTCAGGTGCGCAGTGGAAAAATTCAGGCAGAGGCCATTGTCGAGATCCGCGCGACCGGCACGGCGAGTCTTCTCGCGGATGCCGGAAACGGCTTCGCGTATCCCGCCCTTGAACAGATCATTGAACGAGGCGCGGAGCTTGCCCAACGCCACGGATGCGCAACAATGGGTGTCATGCGATCCCACCACTGTGGTGCCCTGTCCGTGCAGGTGGAAAAACTGGCGCGGAAGGGGTGCGTCGCGCTGATGGTGGCAAATACGCCGGCGGCAATAGCGCCTTACGGCGCAAAAAAAGCCGTCTTCGGAACCAATCCAATCGCATTTGCCGCACCTCGTGCCGGCATGGACCCGCTCGTCGTCGATCTGTCATTGTCTAAAGTTGCACGCGGCAAGGTGATGAGCGCGCGCAAGGCGGGCAAGCCTATACCGGAAGGGTGGGCACTTGACGGCGATGGCGACCCGACAACCGATCCTGAAAGAGCGCTTCAAGGCACCATGCTTCCCATCGGCGAGGCAAAGGGAACGGCCCTGGCGCTACTGGTCGAGATCCTTGCGTCGGTCATGACAGGCGCTAGCTACAGCCAGGAAGCCTCTTCGTTTTTCAAAAGCGACGGTCCGCCACCGGGTGTCGGGCAATTTCTTATTGCCATGAAACCGATGGATGAGCATTTCGGATCACGACTTGAAGGCCTTCTTTCGCTGATCACATCGCAGGAAGGTGCAAGGCTTCTGGGCGAACGCCGCGCTGCGGCCATTCGAAACGCGCAGACGAACGGCATTGATGTACCGGTTCGTTTCCTTGATGCGCTCGAAAGGATTGCGGCCGCTGAAACCTAAGACGCTGCGTCTGAATAATTCATGGAAACGGGGAGTTCCGACAAGATGTACAAGCACATTCTTATTCCGGTCGCGCTTGACCATGAAACGCTTGTTGCGCGCAAACTCCAGCTCGCGCGGCATCTCCTGGCACCGGGTGGCGAGATTACACTTCTGACGGTTCTGGAGAATATTCCGGGGTTCGTTTCCGAATTTGTCGATTTGAAAATCGACAATCACCTGACGCAGAAAGTGACCGACAAATTGCAGGCAGCGGTAGAAGGGGATCCGCAAATCAGCTGCAAGGTCGTCACCGGTAAACCCGGCGTCCAGATCGCGGCATTCGCCGAGGCGAATGAAACAGATCTCATTCTTGTCGGCTCCCACCATCCTTCGGCACAGGACTATTTCCTTGGGTCGACGGCCTCAAGGGTCGTTCGCAGGGCTGGTTGTTCTGTTTTTGTCGTTCGCGATGGTGTCGACTAGAGCGTTGGTCAAAAGCCCGGGCAAGGCTCCTATACAGTGACGCGTAGTCCGAAATCCCGCTTGACGTGATAGACTGATTTAAGGAAACGCGACGCGTCCGGATTCAAGTCCGCTATACCGAGCTCCAATTCCTCGTTGAGGCGTTTTCCGAGATCAACGATTGCCTGATGCCTTGAACGATCCTCTTGCCAATCCGCAAGAATTTTGTCTCTCCAGAAGCTGTCGATCCATTCGTAGTCGGAGACAAGCCTATGTTCAAAAGCTTCGAGAGCGGTCATGACGCAGCCGAGCCGCGCTCCGAGAATTGCCCAGTCACCGTTTGGAGCGTCCATGCCAACGCTGCACCAGATCCGAAGGCGTTCGTAACTGGCGGCACCGGTATGTTTCAGAATGGCCTTGCCCGTGGGTAAGTTTGGATAGGCCTTGGCGGCAAGTGTCCCGTCAGCAAGGTTCAACTTAACGCCTTCGCGAAAACCGCCGCGAAACGCCTGAAACGGGGTCGCTGTCATGTGCACTTCCGATAGCACATGCTTCACCTGATAGTATGGCGTCGTCCAGCAGAAATCGACGGCCGCCTCCGGCCGGCGTGCATTCTCGTGCGAACGAAGGGTCAGGAGCGTTTCGCGGGGCCAAATCTTGACGCCGCCATTGCCATATTCAA
Source organism: uncultured Roseibium sp. (assembly GCF_947494555.1). GTDB lineage: Bacteria > Pseudomonadota > Alphaproteobacteria > Rhizobiales > Stappiaceae > Roseibium. The sequence goes on from NZ_CANLVF010000001.1 coordinate 748,707, forward strand.
GCGCATTGAGCACGTTGCGAGCACTAAAAGAAAACACCGCACCCCGGTCGCGCGGGGCAATGTCGAAGCGGCCTGAGAAGAAATTCTCGTCGGTTAGTAGATTGTCGGCATCGATCGTAATGACATGTTCGCTGTTGCTGATCTGACCTGCCTTTCGGTGAGCCGCATCAAAGCCCTTGACGCCATGCACACGCATTGCATTTGGCAAAAGTTCCTGAACGCGCGAAAAATGAGCGTCCGCATTCGGCTCGTCGAAGCTCAGGAAAACCGCATCGCACTTTGACAGTTCCAGCATAGCCTCACCAGTTCCGGTTGCTGCCGAGGTGAACGATGGCCTCCGGACACCATTTCTCGATCAGTAGCTCCTTGCGCCGCTCGAAGTAGACGCTCCAATCCAGGTCGGGCAAACGAGCCATATTGGCCACCACGTTTGGCAATGTGTCATAAGCGAACTCAGAATTGTGAAGTGGAACAAGGTCCATCAGATCGACGACAAGCACTGCCAGCATGTTCTGTTCGCTTGCCCCGTCCCGTGCAACCGGTAATAGCGGCTGGATCTCGCTCCATTCGAGGCCGCACAGATTTACGAGCATGATTGATAGAGGGCGCTCCTCGCTAACGATACCTTCGATCACGTGGCTGTCCGACTTGAATGGCCACGCCGCTTCGTCGGGGTCCAGTTTTTCAGTCTTGGGGCCCTCGGTCCAACGCGCGTTTGAAAACAAGCTTTTCATGTCATGTACCTTGCGGCCTGCATGCAGGACCCACGAGCGTCGTCATAACGTCACGCCACGCGGCGGCAACGATCACTGTATCACGTGCTGCGGTCGCGTGTGCCGCTGCACGTCCTCGTTCAGCCCAGGTCGTTGCATCAGTGCCGAGCGCGACCCGGAGGGCTTCGCGCAGGTTATCGGGCTGATAAAGCAAACCGGTGCTTTCCTGCACGACTACGTCGCGCAGACCCGGGGTGTCGGGGCCCAGGACGGCGCGTGCGAGCGTCGCGGCCAGAATGGCCGATCCAGACGTGAGTGAAGCGCGATACGGCAGAACGACAAAATCTGCAGCCGCGTGCAATTTGCCGACCTCTTCCGGCGTTTCAAAGCCGTTCCGATAGATCAAGCGATTGTCTTCAGGAAGTTCGATTGAGAGGTCTTTTTCAGTGTGACCTGCGATTATCAGCCTGTCATCGGCTTTGGCTATGGCGAGAAATGCCTCGATAAGCTCGTTCGGTTGCTTGTAAGGAGCAATCCGGCCCGGACACAAGGCGATCATGCCGGCGTCCGTTAAACCCAAACTCGCCCGAGCGGCCTCGCGCACAAAAAAAGGGTAGGCGCCCGTGTAATTCTGATGAGGTATTACGCGAACTTTTCTACCGGGAAGATTGAGTTCCGCCTTGGCAGCGGCAACAGCAGGGAGCGAATGCAGGTGCAGGATATCGGCGAGCTCCAAGAGACCTTTCTGAAGATCGGCATTTGTGCCGCGTTTGCTTTCATCATGCGGACTCAGATTGTGAATCGTCCAGATGATCTTGCCGCCTGCCGCACGAAAGCAGTCCAATTGGTTGAGGAAGCGCTCAATAAGCCTCGGTTCGGTTTGCCCTTCGTAAACTGCATGCTCCCAGTGCAGGTGGAACAGACGTTGCTTTTCCGGTGAGGCTGCCTGCAAATCGACTGCTTCGTCGATGGTTCCGGGTTCTGCCTCAAACATAGGCTCCAGGGCTTCGTACAGCAGCTTTTGATATGGGTTCGATGCCCTGTAGTCGGGAAAAAACGTTATTGGAATTGGGGTTAGAAAGGCGAAATTGCTCATAGGTCACATTGGCACGTCTGTGCACTCGCGACCAGCAACTATCATGCATGATCACACAGTGCGGGTGAGGGTTGACACGATATCCGGGCTCGCCTCTAATCGACGGGAAGATTTCTGATATTTTTTTCGACAATCAATTCGGGTGAGTGCGGCCATGGCACGTTGGGTCCTTGGAAAAATACTGGCAATGTTGAGCGTGCTCGGCATCCCGCTTAGCAGTGCGGCTGCACAAAACTCCAAGCAGTTCGACACGGCGGCTTCCGCCCGCGCCTATTTGCGCGCAAACCCGGATGGCCCGGAGGCCAATGCCGCCTTTCTCGCGCTAGTCGAGTTCCGGTTGATGCGGGAAAATCCAGGACTGTCGAGAGACGATATTATCAGGACTTTTAACCAGGGTGCTTCAGCGTCCACAACCGGGCGTCAAGCCCAACTACCCGGCCTTTATTGAGAAGATCTATGCAGCAACCGATACGGTTTTTGCTCAAGTCTACAAGCGTCGTTGCCGTTGCAGTAATGGTCCTATTGGGGCCTGCCGAGGCGCAGACGAGCGATGCGCTGGCCAACTCGACATCGCGGGTCGCACTTGTGATCGGGAACTCCGCCTATCGTTCGGTCGCGCCTTTGCCTAATCCTGTTAATGACGCGGAACTCGTGGCCGAGAGATTGTGGGAAGCCGGATTTGAGGTCATCGAGACGATCGACGGCGATCGCGAAAAGATGCTCGCCGACCTTGCCACTTTCCGCAGCCGGTTGCGCGAAGGCAGCGAAGCTTTGTTCTACTACGCCGGGCATGGCGTGCAGATTGGCGGACGCAATTATCTGCTGCCGGTATCTGTCGCGCCCAAGTCGGTTGAAGAACTGATAGAGCAGTCAATCGACGCGCAGCTCTTCGTGGACATCATGTCCAATTCGGGCGCAAAGCTGAACATTGTTCTGCTTGATGCCTGCCGCAACAATCCGTTCGGCGAAATAACCGCAGAAGAAACCGATACCATTGCGTCAAGAGCGATCAGCCTGGGGGCTTCGCGCGAAGAAGTTTCCCGCGGCCTGGAACAATTGTCCGAGTCAAGCCGTGGCGGTCTGGCCGAGATGACGGCGGGTGATACCGAAACGATCATCAGTTTTGCGACCGCGCCGGGGTCCGTGGCATATGATGGTGAAGGTCGGCACAGTCCCTATACACAGGCGATCGCCGACAACATCAGCGAGCCGGGTCTTGAAATTGTCGACCTCTTCCGCCGGATCCGGGGCCACGTAAGAGAAACCACGGCCGGTGAACAGATTACCTGGACGACAAGCACGCTTGAAAGCCGGTTCTATTTCATGCCGGAGATCGACGACCTGCGGGCCGCGACGACCGGCATGTCCATTGCCTCCGACACGCTCGGCGGCCTTCCGCCGCGCCGCGTAATTGATCGGACTTTCTGGCGCTCCATTCGCGAAAGTGACAGGACAGAAGCGTTTGCGTCCTATATCCGGACAATGCCGGGCGGCGCGTTTGTCGAAGATGCCAAGGAACAGTTGCGGCAACTGGGTGGCGATCCCGATGCTATTCTGGTCTCAGATACCACGCTTCCGGAACCGGAGCGCCGGGAGACCGGAGCGCTTGAGGACGGCGTACGTGAGGAGTTCGAGGCCACGCTCAACGCAGCACAGATCACGATACCTATCGGCGTCGGCACGAAACCGTTTGAGAGCGAGCAGGATGAAACAGGCTGGATCTACGTGGAGAGCGCTTCGCGTCTTGGCGTAGTCACTGAAAGTTCCGGTAAGCCTATTCATGGCGGCACGGTGCACTGGCTCGCAAATGACAATGAGTTGTCCTACACGCCGCAGATCGGCTCCAATGGCGGGCGCGACAAATTCCGAAGCGTTGCCTTGCGCGATGAAGGGAATACGTCCCCGATCGAGGCGCAACTGGATGTGTATGTCGACGCCTGCGATATCCTTGCAGGCAATCCCTATGACAGCCAACGCGTAACGGCGGGAACACGGCAATTCATCATTGACCGGAACTTCGACGCCGCGATTGAAGTGTGTGAAATCGCCGTTGCCAACTACCCGGATGTGGAACGGTTCTGGGCGCAGCTCGCCCGCGCCTATCGTTCTGCCGGTGAATACGACAAAGCGATTGAATGGCAGCAGAAGGCCGTTGATGCAGGCTACGCCTCCGCAATGGTATACCTCGGACAAATGCATCTTGACGCACAAGCGGTGCCGCGTGACTTTGCCCGCGCAAAGGAACTGTTTGAAGAAGCCGCGGACCGCGGTGAAACGGCAGCATATACGGCACTGGCGTGGATCTACCGTGCAGGTGTCGGTGTCCCTCAGGACTATGCGCAAGCGCTTGAATTTTATCGCGAAGGCGCGGATCTTGGAAACGATTGGGCGATGACGAATATCGCCGAGTTCTACCAGAAAGGCTTTGGTGTCGAGAAGGATCCGAATGAGGCGGTCAACTGGTATACCGCAGCCGCGAAAAGCGGGGAACTGACCGCGCAAACTCGTCTCGCGCGCATGTATCAGAGAGGCGACGAAATTCCCCAAGATTTTGGCGAAGCCCGGTTCTGGTTCGAGACAGCGGCTGGTCGAGGCGTGCCGAATGCGCTTACGAGACTCGGGATCATGTATGAAGCCGGGCAGGGGGTTGATCAGGACATAGAAGCCGCCGTCCGTCTTTTCACGCGGGCAGCGCGCGAAAGCGATTCCGAAGCGTTTTATCGCCTTGGGCGCGTTTACGCATCACGTCACCCGCTTTTCGACGATCCGGGCCGTGCCGCGACACTTTTCGAGCGGGCTGTCTCAGAAGAAGTCTATGGCGCCGGCCGTGGCCTTGGAAAGCTCTTGTTCGAGGGGCGAGGTGTCCCCAAAGACGTTTCCAGAGCGCGTGATCTTTTTGCGTTGGAAGCTGAAAAGAATCCGTGGGCGGCGCGGGACGCCGGACGCGCCTGGGCGTCTTCAGAAGGCGCTGAACCAAATTTTGAAGAGGCTGCGCGCTGGTTCCGGGTTGCCGCCGAAGGCGGTGTGCCCTGGGCTGCGCTGGATCTGGCCAGGATGAGCGAAGCGGGTCGTGGCGTTCCAAAGGACCGCCTGGCAGCTCTTGTGTGGTACGCAACGGCGCTCGGGCTGAGCGACGATGCAAAACTGGCCGAAACCGTCGGTAAAAGCACGTCGTCCTACAGCCAAAAGGAGCGGGTTGCCGCTGCGCAGACGATTCTTTTGAGGCTGGGCGTCTTGTCAGGCACAGCTGACGGACAGTATGGCCCTGCAACACGCAGGGCCTTGAACGATGCCTTTTCCAGTCGCGGTCTTTCCGCGCCCGGCGACGACATCACGCTCGACGTCCTGTCGACACTTACACAAATGAATTGAGACACAGGCGGGAATCCCATGACCAAAAGCACTGCGGTTCTAATCGTCCTCATGGTTTTCCTGACCGGTTGTGTGAGTACCAATCTTCCTGACGTTTCGATCAATGAAGAGGTCGCGCGTCTTCAGCAACTCGGCTTCAGGCAAGTTACACAGACATCCGACGGAACCCGGATCTTACGTTACAGCGGTCGTGTAACGCGTGCCGTCGAGTGCCGCCGGAGTGCGGGTGGGGAGTTTGCGCCCATTCCGGCAAGGGGACGAAACGCAGAAGGACAGAGCCAGACTGTCAGCCTTGATGCGTACCTGCAGCTATCGCCCGGCGCCGATGGCGTTTTGAGAAACTCCGGCCGCGATGGCATCTACATTCTGACCGTGAAAACGCGTGACGGCCGCCGATCAACGCTTACGGGCACCAAGTTCGGACCGCGTGGACAAGGTTCGTTGCCATCGGGTCTGACTTGCCGGGCAGCCTGACCGGGCTGACCTTGTTGGCTCGTTCATCCGCCATAAGGCTTGATATCTGCGTCCTTGCGGACATCCGGAAAGGGGATGTCGCATCCCCATCGCATGCGGCTTCGCTCGAGGCCTTTGTTGCGGAAGCCTATAGCGTTGGAGTGTTGCCGGTTGCGTCTCCGGCCATCGCGTCGGACCCCTATACTCTAGATCCTTGCTACCGACGCCTCTTCGAGGACGCGCGGATTACGCGATTGGCGCCGGGAGCAGCTGTCGAGTGCTCCCTTGCTCTCGGCTTAGATGCCCGGCTTTTTGCGGCACCAATGAACGCTGCATGCAACATCAAGGCGGAGCATCGCGTCGTTACACTCGAGCGGCCGGCGTCGTTCACCTCGCTAACACCACGACAGCGAGAGCTCATGCGCAGTTATGCCGAGGAGGTGTTAGGCGGTTCGATCGTCTGGGCGCCGAACACAAGGATCTCCCGGGACGCACTTTTTTTTGCCGCCCCCCATTGGCCGACGACCGAAAAAGATTGGGTGCCTGTAGTGCCAACGCATACACCACGGCTGCGCGAGGCGACTGAGGGTGCCAGGCCGAGCGTTGGCATGGCGCGTGTTGCGCGTGCGCGGCCGGTGCTTCCGGCGGACTGGGGCGAGAACGAAGACTATGACTTTAGTTCGGCAAATGTAATGTGGCGTCTGCGATTGGCTCCGGACGCACATCGTCCAAGCTGGCCTCAAGCCGCACCCATGCAGGTCTGGCCCGACACCGAAATCTCATTGGCGGATTTTTTTGCAAAGATTGACATCCTCGCAAATGCCGATACAGCCGCCGAAGAACCGTGCCCGATTGAAGTGCTCTATTCGCTCCGAAGTGGCGTTGTTCCCTTTCTGGAACCTGAATACAGGACTGTCTTCTCCGGCACGGCAATTTATGGCCGTTGCTCTGAACTGACCCAGCGTGCACTTGAGTTTTACGACAACCCGGATCTTGCTTCTGATCTTCGAGACGGTGCCGAAGACCTGATCGCCACGACCTTCTCAGCGAATGCTGCGGTCAAGTGGTTGAGACTTGTGATCGGCAAGCCCCGTGTGAACTCCTTTGCACCTGCCGTTCACGCGACACCAAATTCCACAGCGCTTTTCTTTTCGACGAATGGTGTTGGCCTTGGTCACCTGACACGGCAGCTTGCCATTGCGCGCCGGTTGCCGTCCCGGATAACGCCGGTATTTCTCAGTCACTCGAAAGCCATCGATATCATCGGTGCGCATGGCTTTGTTGCCGAGCACTTGCCGTACCATGCCGCTTATGGAGAACGAAAGGAACACTGGAACGCGGCCCTTGCCGACGCGCTTGAGACAGCGATTGCCTTCTATCGCCCTCGGGCAGTCGTCTTTGACGGGAATGTTCCTTTTGTCGGACTTATGAAGGCAATGGAAGCGTCGCCGGATGCGGGGCGTGTTTGGATCCGGCGGGCGTTTTGGGGATCCAACCGGGATCTTGACGCGTTGGAGCGAGGAGAGGCATTTGACCTGATAGTCGAGCCTGGGGAACTTGCCTGGGCTCGTGATGATGGTCCTACGGTCGCTTTGCGGCCGCACACGCGTGAGGTTCCTCCCGTCACGCTGTTGGATGGCCACGAGCTCCTTGAAAGGTCGGATGCTTGCGAACGGATTGGGCTTGATCCGGACCAGACAAACATCCTGATTGCACTGGGTGCCGGGAACAACATCGATACAAGCAACATGATCGCGCGGGCGCTCGCCCATCTCCATGGGCGCAGTCGAGTAGGTGTCGCCGTTGCACAATGGCGTATTGCCGAAGAGGCGCTTGAGCTCCCGCCCGGTGTTGCACGGCTCACCGAATACCCCTTTTCCAAATTCCTACGGGCGTTCGATTTTGCGGTCGCAGCAGCGGGTTACAACACGTTCGCAGAGCATGTGAAGGCAGCTTTACCGACAATCTGGGTCCCGAACGAGCACGCAGAGCAGGACCAGCAGATCCTGAGAGCACGCTTCGCGGTGGCGCAGAACCTGGGCTTGCTTGTCAGGCACGCTGCTCCGTTTGATCTCACCGGCAGCCTTGATCGCATGCTTCAAAGCGATGCAGGTGATGAGATGCGCGCTGCTCACGAGCCGTTAAGACAAGAGTATTCGACCAACGGCGCGGTTGCCACGGCGCAAGCCATTGCAAGCTTGTGTGAGACGGTCATTGTTCGAGAAGGGCAAAAGAACGAGACGTTTCAGGTTCTTCCTTGAATGAAGACGCTCTGCCGGACTGAAGCTTCCGCAATGCTGCTTATACCAAGCTCAAGAAGTAAGGACCTATCTGATGGCGCTGTTCCGGTTTGCCGGCAAGGCGCTTTGTGCAGGACGGCCTGGTTGGCCGTTCAAACAAGGCAACGCCGTCCGGAGAGCCGGAACAGGCCACCGAAGGCCACGTTTGAAGGCTGTTCCGCCGCGTCGCAGGTTTTGGACGATAAACCATATCGCCTGGCAACCTGCTTCTTGCCGAACAGCCTTCAAACCCGGTCAGATCGGTTCTTTTTTCTTGAGCTTGGTACTATTTCCCGAACCCAATCTGTTCACTGAATGGCTGTCCGCAAAGCTTCACTGGCGCTTCACCGCGACGGCCGTACGAGGATCTCAAGGCAAAAAAACACCGGGCCGATAGGGCCCGGTGCGATTTCGATTTGTCGTGACTGCGGGGTATCGCGTCCCGATCAGGCTTCCGAACGGCGGCGCATGCGCATTCCGGCAAGAACCGCAAGTCCGACCGGAAGCAAAGCCAGACCTGCAGGCAACGGCACTGGTGTAAGCTTCAGGTTGAAGTCACAAGTGGAATTGCTACCGCAAGGGCTTCCAGGGTCACCGTTCTGGTTCGCTGTGTAGAACCATCCAGACAGCCCCAAGTCGCCGTTCTTGTCGTTTGCGCCAATACCATACTGATAGGTGTATTTACCGTACGGCTGCGGCTTCATAAGCAGATTGTAAACCGCGCTGATGCCGTTAAATCCGGTCAGCGTGGAAGTCGGCAGCAGATCCATGAAGGACCACTGCGTTTCATCACCGTTACCCGTTCCCTTGGCGTGCGGCGCCGACGTGATAGCCACCTGCTGAGCCCAGTTCCGGAAATTGCCGAAGTTCAGGTTCACGTCGAATCCAGCTGTTGCTAGGGTTCCGTCCGTGGTCGCCGTGCCGACCAACGTGCCGGTTCCGTCGTCGTAACGTGTGAACAGTGCGCCTGAAGCGAAGTGATACCGGTTGCCATTCATGTAAAGGCTGTGTTGGCCGGAATTGTAGCTCATCACGTCATACTGCTCGACAATCGCAGCTGCGGATGCAACCGATATGCTGAATGGCAATAGCAAAATTGCTATTAAGCTCTTACGAAACATGGGTTTTACCTCTGGTTGCTATATCTAAACACGCAAATTTGTCTTTATATTAACGAAATTTTTACAACGTTTCCCTGCGTTAGTCAACCAATCTGATGCATCGGTGCCTTGGTCGCAAGCGCCTACAATCTTGATACAATCCATGGTCGTTTTTCTGTCTTTCACGACGCCGGATCGACACCTTTCCAAACCACATCAGCAAGGCATGTGCGTCGCTATGAAGGCGGTATTTGTGTCCGCATGCCGCTCGTCAATCGGTCAGGATCCCGCGATCTCTTGCAGTTGCCGGACCGTTTCAGGGCGATCCCACTGAGCGGGGCCAATCATCCGACCCAACTCGCGGCCGTCGGGCCCGATCAGAACCGTCGTTGGAATGCCGACGACATTGAGCGCCCTCATGATGTTCTGCGCGGGATCCATATAGACAGGCAGGTCCTTTAGATCGTGGCGTTTATAAAAGCGCTCGACCGCACCCGCACCGTTCACATCAATTGATATCGGCAGCAACTCGATATTGCTTCCACGCAGGTCGCGCGCCAACTGATCAAGCGCGGGCATCTCTTCGCGGCAAGGTTCGCACCAGGTCGCCCACACGTTCACAAACACATAGCTTCCTTCAAAAGCCTTGAGATCCACCTGAGCGCCGGCTTCGTCCGTGAATTTCGCGTCTGGAAGCTCGCGCGGTGTTTCCAACATGGCAATCCGGCCCATCGGCAGTTCTGTTGGAAACAGAATGGGGTAAACGTTCGCAACGGTCACGAAACTACCGATGATGATGAGGAAAGTAACGAGTGACGAACGCATTGTGACGGCTAGACCCGGTTTCGAGTGCAGACCACGCCGGACACTCAAAAAAAACAAACTCAATCTGCGATCAATAGTTCAGATGCAGTCGGTTCGTCGACAGCCAATCCATCAAAAGAACGTGTCTCAACGGGTTCCGTGGCGGTCTGGTACGTGACGCTTGGTGCAGACAGCCGGTCAGGTATGCCCGCTCGACCAGACGATTGACGGTAACAGTCCGGTTTTCCCTCATCGATCTGCGAGTAGCTTCAAAACCCTACTTCGCACGAGCCTTCAGGAATTCACCCACCTCGAGCAGGATGAGTTCGTTGTCATCCGGTGCACCGAGGCTGCGTCCGGCGGAGAATGGAAAATTATTGTCGTTGCCGACAATGATATGGGTGTCGTCGATGCGGTCGACGTTCTCGATTGTGACAAACGGAAATGTAAACAATCCGTCTTCCCGTTTTCCTTGCCTGACAAGGTCATTCGGGTCCTGAATGCGCAGGAGATCGATATAGGCGACCTTGTGAACCGGTTCGCCGGGCGCGACACCTTCCATATCGATGAGGTAGATACGCTTGAAAGCGGCGGGCTTTTTGAAACAGTTTTCGGTCACCCCTTCTTTACAGGCAAATTCTGAGTCGCCCTGACCGCCGTCACGTTCGATGACCAGGCCACGCGTTTCGTCAATCATGTTGAAGTCGCCAATGGCATGATCAGGTGCTTCGACCGGGTAGAACCAGGACCGACCGGTCCACTCGCGTGTCTGAGCGTTCATTTCAAGGAGCCGAAGCGCCGTCCTGCCATCCGCTATTGTTTCGTACGCGCCTTTTTCAGTGTCCCAAAGAGGGCCCTCGAGCAAAGGGAAAAGCATATCGCCGTCGACCGACGCAGCGAGCCCTTCGTAACCACGTGAACGCTTGATGTTTTGTTTAACCTCCGGCGCGTCCGGATTTGACAAGCCAATGAAAGGATTGTCGGGAGACTGGACGATGACATCATCGACGACCGTTTCGTGGAATTCGGTGATCTTTCCGCTTTCAAGGTCGGCAACGATGATAAAGGGCCCGAATTCGTCGCCTATGACGATCTGGTCGCCCACGAACTGGAAGCCTTCAATGTCGAAGTCAGCGCCCGTGAGGTATCGCTTTTCGGTTCCTTCCATCGTCAAAGGAAATGGAACGACCTTGTCCGGGTCGTTCAAAAATACCTGATCTTCGATTTCGACGGTGCCTGTGTCGAAGTCTGGTCTCACCCTTGAGAAAAAGAGCATTGCGTCCGCAGAGTTGGCCTTGCTGCCAAATCCATTATCGGTCAGGACATAGTACGTGCCGTCACCGACCGTCTTGATACCGGAAAATCCCTGAAGCGGTTGGCCGTCAAAGGGGAGCGCGCTGCCTTGGGTAGGTGCCGCGTGCGAGCGGCGATTTCCCGGTTCCGTGAATTTGCCTGAAACCTTCAGCGCGTCCGGCGCGTCGGAGGGTGCCGGAAACAGCGTTTCGGCGGGGAGTACTGCATGACCCGCGAGTGTTGCGTCGAACTGGGTCTGTTGCGCGAAAGCAGATGTTGCCGCGGTCAAAATCAGTGTCGTCAAAAGCAAGCGCATTTCACTGTTCTCCGGAAAACGATATCGCCTTTTCTAACGACTGATTGTTGTGGGAAAGTGTCGCTGAGCTTTCAGTTGCGTGACATCGCCACGGTCATTTCGCTTCGGATCTTCGCAGCGGGGGAGGATTTCATGCTGCACTGCATTATCAAATGGTCGAATAAGCAGTATCCGACGAGGTTCGCAATCTCCGCGCCAAACTGTCCAAGAGCATCCGGGGGATCTGGGAAATTGAAGAAGACCGCGAAAAAATCGCAGAATTCTGCGTTTTTTTGATCGTATACCTAAGTATTAATCCCTCGGAATAATAGTGTAGATACGTATCCTTATACCTAAGTAGCGTAATTCGTAAGTAGTGTTGAGCCTCTGCTAAGTGCTGCTAGGGTCCCGGCTGCAGTTCTGATCATTTTCAGTCTCGATCTGAAATAGTTGTTCTCAAGTCATCGTGTGCCTTGGTGAGGCAGGCATCGCGGTGGATTGCGTCAACCGGGGAAAGTCGTGCCGTTTTGTCTTTGGAAAAACAATGCGCGCAATGGCGTGGTGTTCATCGCGTGCGGCACCGGTCTGAACTGTAACTTCAACACTCAGCCTCGCAGTCACTTCCCGTGTGCTCCGTTTGTGCGTCGCGGGAACAGGCCTTTCTACAAAGGGCTGGTCAATGGCCAGGAAATACCGGAGCCGCAAGGCGTCGCGAATTTCCAGAAGCAACAGGACTATGTGGAGGAGACGACATGTCCGAAAAACCATCCAACAATGGATACTGGTCCGCAAACATGCGGATCATATCGATCAGCCTCGTGATCTGGGCGCTGGTGTCGTTCGGGTTCGGCATCCTGCTGCGCCCGCTTTTGAGCGGGATTTCGGTCGGAGGTACCGATCTCGGATTCTGGTTCGCGCAGCAAGGCTCGATCCTGGTCTTTCTCGCAATCATCTTCTTCTACGCGTTCTGGATGAACAGGGTCGACCGTGAACACGGCGTCGACGAAGAATAGGGGCCCCTGGCAAGATGGATCAGTTTACAATCAATCTGCTGTTTGTGGGTGGCTCGTTCGCGCTCTACATCGGCATCGCAGTCTGGGCCCGGGCAGGTTCGACATCCGAGTTTTACGCCGCCGGACGCGGGGTGCATCCGGTCACCAACGGCATGGCAACGGCCGCCGACTGGATGTCGGCAGCGTCCTTCATTTCCATGGCAGGCCTGATCGCCTTCACCGGCTATGACAACAGCTCATTTCTGATGGGCTGGACTGGTGGCTACGTGTTGCTGGCGCTGTTGCTTGCGCCTTACTTGCGCAAATTCGGCAAGTTTACTGTCTCCGAATTCATCGGTGACCGGTTCTACAGCCAGACGGCCCGGATCGTCGCCGTGGTCTGCCTGATCGTGGCCTCGACGACCTATGTGATCGGTCAGATGACCGGGGTCGGCGTCGCCTTCGGCCGCTTCCTGGAAGTGGACAATACGACCGGCCTCCTGATCGGTGCCTGTGTCGTCTTCGCCTATGCCGTTTTCGGCGGCATGAAAGGCGTGACCTATACGCAAGTTGCACAGTACGTGGTTCTCATCACCGCCTACACGATCCCGGCAATCTTCATCTCTCTTCAGTTGACGGGCAACCCGATTCCCGGACTGGGTCTCTTCGGCAACGATGTCGCCAGCAGTGTGCCGCTTCTGACCAAACTGGACCAGGTGGTGACGGAACTCGGCTTCAACTCCTATACGGCCCACCATTCCAACACGCTGAACATGGTTCTGTTCACGCTCTCGCTGATGATCGGCACGGCGGGCCTGCCGCACGTGATCATGCGGTTCTTCACGGTTCCCAAGGTTTCCGACGCCCGCTGGTCAGCTGGTTGGACCCTGGTTTTCATCGCCCTGCTTTATCTCACGGCTCCTGCAGTCGGTGCGATGGCGCGGCTCAACATCACGGAAATGATGTGGCCGAACGGCGGGATCAATGGCGGTGCTGTCGCAGTTAAGACCATTGCCGAAGATCCAAAATACGATTGGATGGATACCTGGCAGAAAACCGGTCTTCTTGATTGGGAAGACAAGAACGGCGACGGCAAGATCCAGTACTACAACGATCAGAATGCGGAGCTGCAGGCCGTTGCGGAAGAAAAGGGCTGGGTCGGCAACGAGCTGACAAAGTTCAACCGCGATATTCTTGTCCTGGCGAACCCGGAGATCGCAAACCTGCCAAGCTGGGTCATCGGCCTGGTCGCAGCCGGCGGTCTTGCCGCAGCGCTCTCGACGGCGGCAGGTCTTCTGCTCGCGATTTCATCGGCGGTCAGTCACGACCTGATCAAGGGAGCGTTCAATCCGCAAATATCGGAGAAAGGCGAACTCCTGTCGGCGCGTGTCGCGATGGCGGTTGCGATTGTTGTGGCAACCTATCTGGGGCTCAATCCGCCCGGGTTTGCAGCACAAACGGTGGCACTCGCGTTCGGGCTTGCGGCGGCCTCGATCTTCCCGGCGCTGATGATGGGGATCTTCTCCACACGCATCAACAACACCGGTGCCGTGGCCGGCATGCTGGCGGGTCTGATCGTGACGCTCGTCTACATCTTCCTGCACAAGGGCTGGTTCTTCATTCCGGGAACCAACACGTTCACCGATGCAGATCCTCTGCTTGGCCCGATCAAGTCGACATCGTTCGGCGCCATCGGTGCAGCTGTCAACTTCGCCATCGCCTATGTTGTTTCCGGCATGACCAAGGAAACGCCCGAGGCGATCAAGGAGCTGGTGGAAAGCGTGCGCATTCCCCGCGGCGCCAGCGTCGCGCAGGACCACTGATACGTGTGCGGGCGGCTGGTCTCCAGCCGTCCGCCAAGCCTATGATCCGATCCTGTCCGGTTGTTTCAACGCCGGACAGGATTGTCCGTTCAATTCGAGGCTGTCGAAATGTCACTGAGCATCGACCAGATATTGAGATTTCTTAAGTCTCTGCACCCTTATGACGCGTTGTCTCATGAGGTACAGGAAAGGCTTGCGGCCCGATTTGAAATCCAAAAGGCCGAAGCCGGGACCCACATCTACAAGTTCGGTGACCAACTGCCCGGCCTGTTTGTTGTTTACGAGGGATCGGTGAAGATCCGGGACGAAAACAGCGTTATCGTCAGCCACCTCGTTCATCGAAACACGTTCGGCGAACGGGGCCTGTTGAAAGACGGGACCGCCGCCACCTCGGCCCAGGCGGATGAAGCTTCTATCCTTCTTGTACTGCCGCCGACTGAATTTCGGAGGCTCATGGACGAACACCAGGCGTTTTCGAGGTTCTTTGAACGCGCCCGCAAATCAGCGACGCGCGGCCGGGATCTCGCGACCAGCAGCGCTGAAACCCTTATGGCGAGAAATCCGATTACCTGCCTCCCCGACACGACCGTACAAGAAGCAGCCCGGGTCATGCGGGACAGGCACATCTCATCGCTGTGCGTCACGGATCCGGACGAAACACTGCTTGGGATTGCGACCACCCGGGATCTTGCCGGGAAAGTGCTGGCCGAAGGACGGTCAGTGGCAACTCCCGTTTCGGAAATCATGACCAGCAAACTGTTGACGTTGCCACGATCGGCCATCGGAACGGATGTTCTTCATTTGATGATGGAAAAGCGGATCGGTCATGTTCCAATTGTTGAAGGGCAACGCCTTGTCGGGATAGTGACCCAGACGGACCTGACGCGTTTCCAGGCCGTCAGCTCCGCCGATATGGTTGGACAGATCACGCGGGCAAAAACTGCTGAAGAGATGGCAGCAGTAACCGCTCATATTCCACAACTCCTCCTGCAACTGGTCGCGGCGGGCAGCCCACACGAAGTGGTGACGCGCCTCATCACCGATATTGCCGACACTGCGACGCGGCGCCTTTTGAGCCTGGCAGAGGAAAAGCTCGGGCCGTCACCTGTGCCTTATCTGTGGCTCGCCTGCGGGTCACAGGGGCGCCAGGAACAGACCGGAGTGAGCGACCAGGACAATTGCCTGTTTCTTGACGATGCCGTGAGCGAGCAGGACAGGGACGGGTACTTTGCGGACCTGGCTGCCTTCGTCTGCACGGGTCTCAATACGTGTGGTTACGTCTTTTGCCCGGGTGACATGATGGCGACGAACCCGCGCTGGCGCCAACCGGTGCATGTCTGGCAGGAATATTTTCGCGGCTGGATAGAAAAGCCGGACCCGGAAGCCCAGATGCTGAGCTCCGTGATGTTCGATCTCCGTCCGATCGGGGGGCATGCTCAACTGTATGCCTCAACGCAGGAGGGAACGCTGAAGGCGGCGGCTGCAAATTCGATATTCGTTGCCCACATGGTGAGCAATTCTCTGAAACACAATCCGCCGTTGAACCTGCTCAGGGGGCTGGCGACGATCCGGTCCGGAGAGCACAAGAATTCGGTTGATATGAAGCTCAACGGGGTCGTGCCGATTGTCGATCTTGCCCGAATTTATGCGTTGCAGGGCCAGATTACAGGCGTGAACACAAAAATGCGCCTTCTTGAAGCGCGCGCGAATGGCCAGCTCAGCCAATCCGGCGGCAGCGATCTGCTCGACGCCTATGACCTCATTGCCGAAACCAGGCTGTTGCATCAGGCCGGTCTGATCAAGCTGGGGCAGAAACCGGACAATTTCCTGCAGCCGTCAACCCTTTCGGATTTTGAGCGAAGTCATTTGCGGGATGCGTTTGTTGTGGTCAAGACAATGCAATCATCAATCGGACACGGACGGGGCATGCTGGGGTAGCTGGAAACTTCAAGAGCAAACCGTTCAATGAAGACCGGAGCTTTGGTGGGAGGAAGACATGTTTGTCGAGTTGATCGCGGCTTTTGTCGCCGGCATTGCGGCTGCAGGTGTCGTCATGTTGGTCAACAGATTTCTCGGAGGACGCCTGCCGCGCTGGTTCGCACCTGTTGCTGCCGGCGCTGCGATGATCGCCACGACAATCGCCAACGAGTATGGGTGGTTCTCGCGGACGAAGGATGCCTTGCCTGACGGGATTGTCGTCGCTCAGACGATTGAAAACAAAGCGATCTACAGGCCATGGACCTACGTGGAGCCGTTTGTCGAACGATTTGTAGCTGTCGATGTCAGATCCATTCGCTCGCATCCGGACCGACCGGATGAAAAACTTGGAGAAACCTATTTCTTTGGCCGCTGGTCTCCGGTGAGCAAGATAAATGTCATTGCCGATTGTGCCGGTAACCGGCGAGCCGCGCTCACGGACGGGATTTCCTTTGAAAGCGACGGCGCGGTGGCCGGTGCAGAGTGGATCGACGTACCGTCCGGTGACCCGATCGTTTCGACCATCTGCGGAGTGGAATGATGTTGATGTCGCTCAGTCTGCGTCTGCGCACGTTTTTGATGTTCTTCGGGTCAGCTGCACTTTGTGCAGGACTGGTGGCCGTCTCACACTATTTTGCAATGAGCCGGCTGGAGGACGGCAATGAAGGATCGGCGTTTCTGATATCCGCGGTCTTGTCCGGATTTGCGATCCTTGCTGTTACCACTCAGGTCTGGTTTCTCTTTGACGAGAATGTCGCTAAACCGATCGAACGCCTTGCTGCGACCATAAGGACACGCGCCCATGCCGGTGTCGATGCGCTGGTCGATCTGCATGACGCACGCTTCCTCGGTGACCTGGGCCCTGCCGTTGAGGCTGTGACCGGGAAACTCACGCAGGTTTCGACACAGACGGATGACGTCGTCGCCACCGAAACGGCCCGGCTTATGGCGGAAAAAGCGCATCTGGCAATGCTCCTGACCGAGATCCCTGTTGCCATCATCCTTGTCAGTCCCAATCACAGGATCATGCTCTATGACGGTCAGGCCGCGGACGTTCTTGGCCAGGTCCATGTCCCCCGCCTGAGCGCGTCTGTGTTTGAGTATTTCAACGAGGCTGAACTTCGTGCGGCGCAAGAGCAGCTTTCTGCGACGAGATCCGAAGTGCTGGCAAAAGTGCAATGCAGCCAGGGAAACCTGCGCTTTGAATTGCGTGTCAAGAAACTGAAGCAGGTGCCCGGCTACATGATTCTCGTAGACGGCACCAAGGCGCGTATCGCGCCCGACGCCGAACGGCCGCTGATTTACGACTTCGATCTCACCGAACAGGACGCGGAATATGCACTTGAGGACAGGCCGCTTGAAGATCTGAGTTTCGTTGTTTTCGATACCGAGACGACTGGATTGATGCCGAACAAGGATGAGATTGTCCAGATCGGCGCCGTACGTGTCGTTAAGGGCAGGATCTTAGCGGGTGAGCGGGTCGACCAGCTGGTTAATCCAGGACGTCCCATACCGCCTGCCTCAACGAAGGTACATAAGATTACGGACGAGATGGTTGCCGAGGCGCCGGATGCAGGGGCAGCCGTTACACGGTTTCACGGGTTTGCGCGCGATTGCGTCATGGTTGCTCACAATGCGCCGTTCGATATGGCTTTCCTGAACCGTCATGGCCGGATATGCGGGCTGGAATGGGATCATCCAATGTTGGATACGGTCCTCCTGTCAGCCGTTTTGTTCGGCGATACGGAAGAGCATTCTCTTGATGCCCTGTGCAAACGTCTCGACATCAAGATTGACCCGGAGCAACGGCACACGGCGTTGGGGGACGCGCAGGCTACGGCAGAAGCTCTTTGCAAGATGCTCCCGATCCTGTCCTCCCGCGGTTACACAACCTTCGGCGACGTCATAAGACAGACCCGCAAGCATGGCAGGTTGCTCAAGGATCTCAACTGACCGGCGGATGCGAGCAGAAGCTACCTAGTCGAACACATGGCCATGCTGGTATCGCTCATCCTTGCCCGCCGCCTCGGTCAGCGCTGCAACATTGGACTTGGTGAAGAAGCCGTCAAAGGCCTTACAACGTTCGATGTATTCAGTGATCAGCAGCGTGTGCTGCGAATGCTTGGAAAAGATCTGTTTCAGATCCGGTGAATCTTTGCACTCCCCGACGACATGCGCCAGGAACGGGATGCCCTGATCGCCCAGGATTCCAACCACATAGTCGACATTTTTCTGACCGGATGCATGGTCACCGTCCAGAATCTCAACAGCCATATGATGCATCCGGCGCCCATAGTTGCGAACGAAGTTTTCCGTCGGCATCGGCAGGTTCTCGAAGGAATTGACGAAAGAGGGCGTGTTGTTCGCAGTGAAGACCTTTGCCGGTGACTTCTTGTCATCACTGACGATCGGACACCTGTTGACGTTCGTCGAGGAGTTCATGTCCGAGATGTTGTAGGCACCCCAGAAGTAGTACGGCACCATCGTCTGGAACTCCAAGAGGGCGTCTTCGCGCTCCCCTGCTAGAATGCGCGTTGCCATGTGGTCATAGCCGAGCATCAATTCATCGAGGCCGTGTTGCTCGGAAAAGGCAATTCCCTGCTTGAGCAGCGCTTCTTCGCTGTCTGTCAGCTCAAGACGTTCGCCCAGGGCCAGACTTTCCGGATCGTTGAAATCGGCCCCGCTGTACCCGATCCTGTTGCCCGTAAAGTCGGAAGGGCTCGAAAACAGAACGCCGTTTGAGGTGTAGAATTCATTCTCGGTGTCGCCCGCATATTCAAATCGAATGCTCTGAGCCTCCAATGTGTCGCGAAGCGTGGAGGTGTCGGGACACTGGAAGATCTCCCCTACATAACGTGTATTCGGCTTGGGCCGGGACAGGGGATAGAGAACGTTGAGACGCCGGATATAGTCCTCAAATCCGTCAGACAGCGGTTCCATCAAAATGAGTGCCGGAAACTCCGGCTTGTTGTGCAATACATGGAACTTGTGCGTTTTGGAAACATAGCTCGAGTGATATCGATTGGGCGTCATACAGTGCAATTCGGCCATGGTTGCAACACCGTCGCCGGGTTCGACCTGGATAACAATGGCCTTCATCTCACCGACGAGATCGTTGACGCCCGTTTCCTGCCTGCGGGCGTAGATCCTTGGGAGATACTCGCCGAAAAATTCCGAATTCTTCTTGTCCCCCTTGGGCTCGTATCGGGCATAGTCAAACGGGATCGCGTCCATGGCAGAGGTGTCCTTCAAATCAACGGAGACATTCAAACAGGCCAAATTCATTAGGCCGAAGAAGACGCTAGGCGTCAATCAGTTGCAACAACGTAATCGCTTGCGCGGTTTGATTGTGTCCTGAACGCAAGGCGGCATAAAAAAGGGGAGCGGACATCCGCTCCCCCTGCTTCGTTTGCTGGCCTGCCTCAGCCCATTGCCAAGCAATCAGACTACGGCGTCGCCGGCACCCGACAGATCCAGTTGAGCAACCAGCGGATCGTGATCGCTTGCCCGCTCATCGGTCTCCGCGAACTCGGAGTTTACGTGGACAAAGTCGAAGGAGGCGTTGTCCGCCAGATGTTCGCTCACAAGGATGTGGTCGAGCGCCTGTGAATTGCCCTGGAAGATGAAGCTGTAGATTTCATCTTCGTCAACCGTGTTCGACAGGTTGACAAGGCCGGCTCCGCTGTCTGCGAGCGTTTCAAGCGGTGATATGAATTCGAATTCGTTCATGTCACCCAGAACAACCACGTTCGCAAAGTCTCCTCCAACAGCGTAGATATCGTCGACATATTGCGAGACAGCCGCTGCCTGAGCCTGACGTTCGTCCAGGCTGCCATTCACGGTGACGTCTTCCTGCCTCTGATCGAACGGTTGCTCGACGCCGAGGATCGGCGCCGAACCGCCTTTCGAGGACAGGTGGTTGTTGACGATGGTTACCTGGTCGCCGCTGAAATCGAAGGTCGCTGCCAGAGGAAGCCTCGCACCTTCGAAGGGGCTGCCCTCGCTCTGATCGCCAACAGCTTCGACAGATCCTTCGACGAGGTCGACACGATCCACATTATAGAGGAAGGCCGTGCGGATGTTGCCGCCAGGCTGTCCTCCGGATGCATTGTCGGTGATGAAGGTGTTGTCGACGAACGCGAAGTTCAGGCTGCCGTTGACGAGGCCATCGTCGACCCTGTCGATCTCGTCCACGAGAAGCTGCAGGGTTTCGCTCGCCGAGACAACACCATCGTCGGTGGATCCGCTGTTGTCCTGGACCTCCTGGAGCCCGATGATGTCCGGGGTTCCAAGGTTGTTGACAATGTGCTCCGCGATCTTTGTGAACCGGCCATTGGCGACGTCAGCGTCACCGTCCGCGTCGTTGGTGTCGAGGTTCAGCACGTTGTAGCTGGCGATCGTCAGGAGATCTTCAGCACCGGTCACCTCTGTCGTCTCTTCCTCAAGGCCGGCGGAAACGATCTGGCTGGTGAAATCGACTGTCGGCGCGATCTCGAAGTTACCGAAGCTGTAGCTCACAACGCCGGTTACATCGCCAAGCTGGTCGCCGACATTCACATCCGGGAAGTCGAAGTCGAGGATACCGCTGTCGAAATCGATCTGCACTTTCTCCGGATTGAAGTCGTCCGGGGAAATGTTGAGCGTTCCACGATCGCTGATCCCGGTTGCATCGGCTCCCTGATCCACGACACCGAAGATTTCGCCGAACCGGTTTGTTCCGGCAACCGCCACAACGTCCTGCGCCGTTACCAGCATCCCTTCGAGGCTCTCGAAGAAGTCGATGCCGTCGGTTTCAGGATCAAAACCGCCATTTCCGGCGATCGTACCGAAGGCGTCGTCGTCTATGACTTCGCTCGGCGGTAGGCGGCCACCCTGACCGATGACAGTTGCCGCGACTGCAGCACCCGTTCCCGTGACCGTGACCACGGGGCTTACAAGTTGGGTGATGGAGAGATTGCGTGAACTCACGCCGCCGGGCGTGAATTCAGACACAGAGGCTTCAACATCGACGGCATCGCCGACCGACACTGCAGGGGCGTTTCCGGTGAAGACGAAAATGCCGTTAGAGGTTGCAATGTCATCGTCACCATCGGGATCCTGCAGATAGAAGCCGTTTGTGTCGACGGCCGTCACGACGCCTGAGGTAAGCACTGTCTGGCCTTCAAAGGCAGACGTGTGGCCAGCCCCCTGGATCTCGTAGATCGCAACTTCATCGCTGCCACCGCCGCCGTTGCCGTCGTCGTGACCCGGCGTTGGTGTATTCACATCCGGGCTGTTGTTGAAGTCCAGGATGGACCAGTCCGCAGCCGTGTCGGTGTCAACACCATCCGTGATGCGGCCAACACCTGCCGGCAGGAACGATCCGTCCGGTCCAATCACCGGCGCGTCGAAGGCGAAGAAGCTGTCATCTTCGCCATCGGTCACGCCGACAGTGTCGATGACGACTTCCAAACCGGTCACGGTTGATCCGGTAATGCTCGCCGTCTCGACCAGAGCGATGGTGTAGGAGCTGTTTTCGATGAAGTTATCCGGAATGGTGTCATCGGCGGTGACGCTGTAGGTCGATTCCGTGAGTTCGTTGGCGACAAGGTAAAAACCGTTTTCACCGATCACCGCATCGTCACCAAAGTCGAACTGGCGATCAATGGTGCCGTTGGAAGACTGGTCGTCGCTCTCGACAACGATCAGGCTGAGACCGGCAAGCGATTCACCCGGTGTTCCGAAGAGCTCGATATACTCGCTGTCCGGACCTGTTGTGCTGCCCAGGACCTCATTGATGACAAGGGGCTGCTCTGTTTCACCCGATGACGTGATGTCATAGACGATGGTGGTACCGGAGATTTCGTAGGCGACAGCGATCTGCGCATTGCCCGTCGTGCTTTCCTCGGCCGGGATGAACGCAATCGTTTCAGGACCATGACGTGCCACGTCGCTCGGCGCCGCATTGTCGACATGCAATGGCGGGATGTAGTCCACGAAGGAGGCATTGGCCGGATCATCGATGTTGTAGATCATGATACCGCTGTCGCGCTCCAGCCCGATAAAGGCGTAGACGCTGCCATCAACCACGCCTGTGATGATGGCTTCCGGTTCCGGCCCCTTGGCGTCCGATCGGTTTTCACTGTCGTCGCCGTCGTCGGAATTGAAACGCTCAGGGGCAATCTCGGCAATTTTCTCTTCGAACTCCGAGCCGCTGTCGAAAACCAGGTTGCCTTCGTCATCGAAGATCGAGAAAGAGCGCGACGAGAAGGTGTGGAGCACATCAATGTCACCGTCACCGTCCGTGTCGCCATCCAGCGTCGAGACCTCAAGCCGTCCGAGGCCAAAGTCCTCGTTGGACAGGTCCAACTGACCAGCGTCGATCAGCTGTTGCTGGACGGTCGGGTCGATCAGGCCATCCTGTGCCAGATCGAAAACACGGTCCTCATCGAAGTCACGGTTGTCACCTTCATTCGCGGTCAGGACATAGGTCTGGCCGCCAATTTCTGCCGTAGCGATGGCATCTGGCATGCGGAAGCCGACAAGATTGTCGAAGGTCTGGATGTTGATGTTACCGTCGTCCAGCGGATCAAGAGCGATTTGGCTGTAATCCGTTACACCAAGGTCAAAGACATCGACGATCGTTTTGGTTGCAAGATCGATCTTGGCGAACGCGTTGTTTTCCTGCAGGGAGACGAAGGCAGTCGTTCCATCCGGGCTGACTGCGATGTATTCGGGCTCGACGTCGTCGGCGAAGTCGACACCTTCCTGGATGCGGATGCCCGCAGCCCGTGCCGCATCCTCGAACCCGTTGAACTGGGTGAAATCGAGTATGTGAGCAGAGAAATCGCTTACGTCGATGAGTGCGACGGTGCCCAGCGGGTTGGCCGCAACACCGTCATCAATGCTGTCTTCGTTGAACTGGCCTTCGCCGGCAACGAGCAGCATGGTGCCGTCATTGTTGAACGTGAGCATGTCGGGCAGGTTGCCGACGTCAACAGTGGTGATCAACGCGAGTGTTGACGCGTCGAACACAGCCACAAAACCCGGTTGTTCGACCAGCTTGGTCACACCAAAGTTCGTTTCCTCCACCGGTGCGCGGGAGATGGCCGCTGCCACAAGACCGTTCTTGACCGCAACGGACTGAACGCCGTCGTATCCGTCAAGACCACCCAGCGGGATCGTGTTCGCCAATGTGTTGCCGGCGATGTCGAAAATGTCGATGCGGTCATTGGCACCATTGGTGACATAAAGCAGCCCATCTTCATGCGCGACCACCTCCGAAGCGCCTTCCGGGTCATCCGGATCACCGCTATCGCCTTCAAAATCCGCAACAATGGTGGCTTCCAGCTCGTCATCGTCGTCGAACACGATCCCTTCGAAGACTGTGTCTTCACGGAATGTAAGGTTCTGGATGCGCTCGTCGTCAACAGGTCCCGTGTCGGCTTCGTCATAGGCTGTGCCGCCGTTTTCCGGGTTGAAATTGTCATCCAGGTATTCGGCCAGAGCATCCTGTTCCGATCCGTCAGCGGCAAAGGTCGCGTCTCCTGTGAAGGCGTCGTCATCGACACCATCGGAATCAAGGTCGATCAGATCCACACGGTTCGGATTGGACAGGGTCGACAGGATCTCGTCACCGGCATTGGCGAGGAAGTTCAGCGTCACGATCCGGAAGCTTTCTGCCGAGTCACCGACGATCTGGCCGTCCCGGACAATTGCAGAGATCAGGTTGCCGTCTTCATCGAAGATGCCTGCATTGATGACACGCTCGCCAGGGGTCGCGATGTTGCCGTCCTGGTCATAGGTCTGCGCGGTCTGTGTCTCGTCGAATGAGAATTTCAGGCCGGAGATCTGCGGGAAGCCGCCGGACACGCCGTCCGGCAGGGCGCTGACAGCGCCTTCCAGGAACGCCTTGATCTCTTCCTTGCTGATGTCGAGCAGTGTCAGCCCGTTGTTGAAGGCGAGCGTTGTGGCGATATCGTTCTGGCTTATACCACCTTCCGGTTTGACCACATTGCCGTCGCCGTCGACGATCTCCTCATTCGGAACACGCACCGCTTCGGTGCCGCCTGCCGGAACGACAATCTGGCCAATATTTGCGCGGATGCCGCCACCGTTCTTGATGGAGATGACGACTTCGTCGCCGAGGCCTTCTGCAGCGATGATCTCGTTGGCATAGGCGAGATTCGCGTCCGCGGTCAGGTTGCCGAGATTGGTCTCCTGGGTGCGCACGCCGTCCGGGTCGTCCGGGGTGAATGTGCCCGAGCGGTTGCCGTTCAGGAACACGTCCGACACGCCAAACACGTTCGATTCGGTTGCCACGATCTGTGCCTGTATGGCGTCGGTGATCGCGTCGATTTCCGGATCGATCAGCCCCTCGGCATTGAGGTCAGCCACGCCCTGGTCGTCGGTGGCGTAGGCTCCTGAGACGTCTTCGTCGTAGCTGTCGGCAATGATGTTGCCGTCCGCGTCGAAGTCGATGACCAAACGGCCGACATACTTGTAGTTGCCATCGGTGTTCACGACCGCTGTCGTGGTGCCGCCGGCATTGGTGATGAACTGCGGGTATTCACCCTGATCGCTATCGCCGTCGCGGATACGGTCGTTGTCGTCGAAAAGGCGGGTGTTGGAGCCGCCGGCAACGATGATGTCGATATTCTCCAGCCGTGCGGTAAGAGATTGCTCGATGCTGATCT
The DNA here is from genome assembly GCF_947494555.1 of uncultured Roseibium sp. Taxonomy (GTDB): domain Bacteria; phylum Pseudomonadota; class Alphaproteobacteria; order Rhizobiales; family Stappiaceae; genus Roseibium. The sequence goes on from NZ_CANLVF010000001.1 coordinate 773,579, forward strand.
GCTGCATGTGGCTCAGCAGGATCACCTTGTTGAGATCCGGATTGTCGCTCAGGAGCTGGTCGACCTCGGCCTGGATAATGGCTGCAAGCGCGTCCAGTTCCGCATCCGTCGGCGAGCCGCTGGCCCAGGCCGGGGAAATGCCCAGGTCATCACCGGGGCTGGAGATGGAGCGGATCGTCGGAACCGTCGCGCCGATAATGGCAATTTTCTCGCCGTTGACGTCGGAGATGGAAGAAGAGGTGACCACATTCTGGAGCGAGGCCGTATCTTGACCACCGGCAGTCTCAAGCGGTGCAAGGTTGGGATCGGTGGAGAAGTCCAGGTTGGTGGACAGGTAAGGGAAGAGAGCGCCCGCAAAGTCTGCGCCTTCCAGATCCGTGCCGACAAATTCGCTGCCTGTGAAGCCACCGGTCGCATCGCCGCTGATCAGGCCTGCGAGAAGTCCGGTGCCTAGGTCGAATTCGTGGTTGCCAAGGGCGATGGCCTGAACGCCCAGCTCATTCTGGATCTGGATGTCCGCGATGCCTTGCGAACCGAAGACCGCTTCGGAAGCATCGAAGAACAGGCCCGGAATGATTGCATCGCCGGAGCTGAGCGTAAGGGTGTTGTCGTCAACGCCATCGTCGCCGATGTCTTCGGCGCGAAGAGCGTTCAGCACGCCGGACAGGTTGTCGATGTTGTCGATCGTTGCCGCATTGGCCTCCTGATCGGCAAAATGCAGAAGCTCAAGCGTGAATACTTCTGGTTCAATCAGACTGATGGTCTGGTCCTTGAATTCCAGGAATTCGATATTCACGAACGTGTCCGTGCCGTCCTTGTTGCCTTTGCGCAGGTCTTTGACGATGCCGGTGTCCAGATCGATTTCGTAGTGTTTCAGCTTTCCGGAGAACACAAGCGTATCGATACCTTGCCCTCCGTCGGCAAAATCATTGCCCTTGCCGCCCTTGATGCGGTCATCGCCCCGGTTGCCGAAAATCTTGTCATTGCCGCGGCGTCCAAAAATGTCGTCATCGCCGTTGAGGCCGAAAATGAAATTGCCTTTTTTGTCACCCTTCAGGGTGTCGTCGCCTTGCGTTCCGAAAATAAACCGGCCGAACTTGAAACCATTGCCAAAGCCGAAGTCGTCGAAGATGCCATCAAAAATGGAGGGATTCTGGTTTCCACCAAGCCCGAATTTGGCAGCGTGATAGCCGTCAAGATTTGCGGACAGGCTTTGTTGCGCCTCTTCCATCGCCTTGTTCTGACGTTCGCTGATCTCTTGAGACCTTGAGAAAAAGTCACGTGAAAATTTGGACCTGAAGTGAAAACCCATAATCGACCCTCATTCTTTTATTAAGGTGCAGTACCCTTCCGAGAGCGATTCTCAAGTAATCCTGATGCTTGCATGCCCGAAATTATGTATTTATTTTGAATTTGCATCTAAAATGCTCAAGAAACGCCGATTTTCTATAGTTTGATGCTGTTATCAGCGTATTTTAACAAGATAATGAATGATTAATTGAATAAAAAAATAGATTAGAAAAATTTGTTAGGTGGAATAATACTTTTGTATTTATTCTCTGAGGCTTGCGCGTGAGTTAGCGGGCCATTGGCGTTGGTGCGAGCCAAGCGGCTGCCGGGTCGATCCCGGATGACTGGTCAACGTAACTAGCCCATTGTTCGAAGACGCAACGAAGAGATGAACAGATTGGTTGGATTCAAGATGTGTTTGGCCGGGTGAGTCTGATTTTTGCGCCGAAGGACAGCAGCTGGAACTGCGTCTATCTCTAACCAGCGCATATCTGCCGTTGGAGCGACGGAGCCTGAGGTCAGAAAAAAGAAAGGCCACGCGATGTGCGTGGCCCTTTCTTTGATCGACAGTTTCTCAAAGGTGAGACGCGGTCGTTTTGGCGGCCTTGAGGCCATTCGGCAGTCGCGGCAGATGCCGCGCGCGCCCGCTGTGACTTAGTTGGTTCAACGAAGTGCGCGCGTGTTGTCAGCCTGCTGGCGGCGAACAGAGACCGGAGTGTTGCCGTTCAGATCGCCATATGCCTGGTCTGCATAGTCGGCGAAGACGCCGGCGTCAGTTTTCACACCACGGTTGGCAGAGCGAAGCTGGCTAGTGTTGACGTTCTGCTGGCTGCTGGTGAAGAACACCGGCTCGGAACCGTTGGAGTCGCCATAAAGACCACCGAAATCGATCGCATTGGCCGTGCCGACGAACGCACCGGAAACAAAGACAGCTGCGATTACGGAAGTGATGACTTTCTTGTTCGAACGCATGATTATTCTCCTTGTTGAGTATTGCTAAATGGAAGAGATGCCGATCTGATATTTCGTCTCTGCATCTCGATTACAGCATAAGAACGTCTGTAAGAGGGGATGGTTCCGAAGTTTTTAGAAAAAAGTTTATGCTTTATAATATAAACAAAAAAACAAGCGCAATTTTTGACTGAGATTGCGATTTTTTTGAAAAATATATTTTGTGATATTTATCACTCTTCAAATTTTACTTTATTTTGTTATTTTATATCTTGCAGTCGCCATTGACATCGGAGTTGAGTGTCGCCGTCTTAGAAAACTAAAAATATTGCTTTCAAATCCTGATGTTAGGGATGTTGGATTTTTGAAGATCACTACAAGTAACATTTGCGTAGAGTGACGCGTGATCGGTGTCGTTCATCGCGAACTATCAACTCGTCATGAACTTCCTTTGAAATATCTAAAACACGCTGATGATAATCATTAGATGCGGGTCATCGAAACAGTCACCAGGGAGAGCTAGATGACCCGTCATGAAGATCGCTTTGCAAAAGACCTGCAATCCGAGATCCCGCATCTGTGGCGTTTTGCCAGATCCATTTCCAATTCCTCGGAAGCCGCTGACGATTTGATGCAGACCGCGCTCGAGCGCGCCCTAAGGAACAAGCATCAGTATGTTTCTGGAACAAAGCTGAGGAGTTGGCTCTTCGCCATTGTACGCAACGCCCAGCTGGATGAGTTCCGCAAAGTCGAGCGCAGGGGGCATCACGTTCCGATCGAGGAGTGGTACCAGGACGCTCAGTTCGCACCTGCTCAAGAAAAGCACGTCGAACTTGGCGATGTCGCCAAAGGAATTGAAGGTCTGCGGCCTGAAGAACGGGACGTTCTTGAGCTTTGCGTGTTTTCCGACATGTCCCACGACCAGATCGCCACTCAGATGGGTGTCGCTGTGGGAACCGTGAAGAGCCGGCTTTCACGCGCGCGCCAGGCTTTGGCAGCCTGACGGGAGCGGAAAGTCCGAGACAACGAGGTGGGGCGGCTGCGTTCAGCCGTCCAGACTTCCGAAGGTGCGGATATCGGTACCTTCGGACCGGCGCTGCGACGTGTAGTCGGCAAACGCACCCGTCAACGCCTCGTTCTGCCAGTCAAGAAGCGCTTCCTTGTAGCTTTGACGTTCAGAAACTCTTTCAAACCAGTTTTTCAGATGAGGTGTTCGTTCAAACGGCCAACCCATAAGACTGAACCGGTGGACATTCGGCATCCAGGCGATGTCAGCCAAACCAAATGTATTTCCGGACAAGAACCTGCGCCCATCCGTCAGCAGATCATCGAGCCGTTTGAAAGCCTTGTCCGTGCGGGTTACCACCGCGTCTATTCTTGATTTTTCAAATCCCGACGCGAAGTCCCGGCGAAACTGTTTGAGCCACTCGTTCCTGTGCTGCTGCTGAAAGGTGTCAAAACTTTCTTTGTCGCTTCTTTCAACACCGCGAAACAGAAACTCGAATGTCGCCAGTTTCAGATCTGCCTGAGCATCGTCGGCCATCGCCAGAAGCTCAGTGGATCCGGAGGCGGAAAGCTCCGAGCCGGGATCTGCAATCTGCTGAATGATGTCGACGCTCTCTATGAAAAGGCGTCCATTGTCGACAAACGCCGGGACCAGGCCATTCGGATGGATTGCCTGGTATTCGGGCGTCGCGTGCTCGTCCTTTGCCAGATCGATCAGATGGCTGGTGTAATCCTTGCCGGTTTCGGCAAGCACGATGCGCACCCTCTGTGAGCAGCTCGACATCGGCGCGTGCCACAGGTGCAGGCCCTGAAGATCTTTAAGACTTCGGTCTCCCGGTTCAATCTCAGGCATGGTGTCCTTTCTCCTTGATACGCTCAGAATGCGACCCGGTCGCCGCCTTTGAGGTCGAGCATTTCCCGTGCCTCTTCGGGAGTGGCGACCTCACAGCCAAGATCTTCGACAATCCGCCGGATCTTGGTGACCTGTTCGGCATTCGATTTCGCCAACTGACCGCGCGCGATCATGAGACTGTCTTCCAGACCGACCCTCAAGTTGCCGCCCATCTGGCTCGCGGTCGTCGCAAACGGCATCTGTGCGCCGCCGGCGCCGAGGACCGACCACTGATAGTCATCGCCGAACAACCTGTCGGCCGTCCGCTTCATGAAAATAAGGTTGTCGATGTCGGGGCCGATGCCACCAAGGATGCCGAAAATAAACTGGATGAAAACGGGCGCTTTGAACAATCCGGCATCCATACAGAATTTCAGATTGTAAAGATGCCCGACATCGTAGCATTCGTGTTCGAACTTTACGCCGTGCGCGCCTCCGAGCTCGGTTGCTACATAGCGGATATCTGCAAATGTGTTGCGGAAAATATAACCCTCCGAATTGCGGATATAGGCTTCTTCCCAGTCGTATTTGTACTCCTTGATCCGGTCAGCAATCGGATGGAAGGAGAAGTTCATCGATCCCATGTTCAGAGAACACATTTCAGGCGACGCCCATTTGGCCGGCGCGATGCGTTCTTCCATTGTGTTGACAAGACTGCCGCCGGTGGAAACGTTCACGACCGCGTCCGTGGCCTGCTTGATCACCGGCAGGAAGGCCTTGAAATGGTCCGGCGCAATGGAAACCGAGCCATTTTCCGGATTGCGGGCGTGAAGGTGCAGAATGGATGCGCCTGCCTTGGCGGCTTCGATGGCCTGGTCGGCAATATCTTCAGCCGTAAAGGGAAGCGCGTCCGACATTGTGGGCGTGTGGATCGCCCCGGTTACCGCGCAGGTTATGATCGTTTTTTTCCTTTTGCGAGCCAATGCCGCCTCCTAATCATCCGATTTTTGTTTTTCGACCCGCCTGGAGAGGGGGAACAGTTCGACCCCGGTTCTGGCCCTAACAAAACCCCAGATGCCTTGAGGTGCCTTGAGCATAACGACAATGGCGACGAGCCCGAGGATCAGGAGATAGGTCGTGCCAAGATCGGCGAGCGTTTCGCGCAGTAGAAAGAAAACGATCACGCCGATGATGGGCCCTTCAAGCGTGCCAATGCCGCCGATTACGACAATGAAGATGACGAATGCCGTCCAGTCGTTCACGCTGAATGCGGCGTCCGGCGATATCCTCAGCTTCTGCAGAAAAATCAGGGCGCCGGTCGATGCGGTCAGTCCGGCAGTAATTACGTAGACGACGAATTTATGGCGCCAGATATCAATGCCGAAACTGTTGGACGCGGTTTCACTGTCGCGGATCGCGGTCAGTGCCAATCCGTTACGCGAGCGCAGAAGCAGGTAGATGACAGCCAGCACGATGACCGCCATGCCCAGCGCCAGCCAATAGGTGGTTGCCTCGCGCATGGAACGGCTGGAGGCCATGGAGCGGACAATCGCGACCGGAAGGCTAGTGCCGGATCCGCCACCAAGCGCGGACACCTGCGCAAAACTCAGCCTGAACACTTCAGCAATCACCCAGGTGCCGATAGCGAAGTATGCGCCGCGCAGGCGGAAAATGAGGAAGGCGACGGGGATAGCCACCAAAGCTCCGAGCAGGCCCGCTAGCGGGATTGCAGCAAGAGGAGACAGTCCGGCAAAAATCGCGAGCGCGAACAGCATATAGCCGCCGAAGCCGACAAAGGCCTGCTGTCCAACGCTGACGAGGCCTGCATATCCGGCAAGCAGGTTCCACAGGCAGGCCAGCGACAGATAGAGGAAGATCTCGCTCATCAGCCGCATATCGGCCCTGCCGGCCCACCAAGGGGCTGCGATCAGTGCGACAAGGCACACCACGCCGAAAAGAGCTGCGGTTCGGCTTGCCCGGGAAGACCTTGATATGGTGTAGGTTTGTGCGTTCATCAGTCAATCCGTGGAAACAGGCCGCGTGGCTTTACCGCGAGCACGATCAGGAAGGCGATGTGGCCAGCCAGAAGCTGCCAGCCCGGGTTGATCTGCGCGCCGATATTCTGGCTGACACCGAGAATGATCCCGCCGATCAGCGTGCCCCACAGATTGCCTAGTCCGCCGATGATGACCGCTTCGAAACCGAAGATCAGCCGCCCGGGGCCTATAGAAGGGTCGAAACTCGTCCGGATACCAAGAAAGACGCCGGCAACGGCGACGACCGCCAATGAAAGCGCCATGGCCAGACCGAAAACATGGGCCTTGTTCAGACCCATCAGCTGGGCAATGTCCTGCTTGTCCGAAACGGCGCGGAAAGCACGCCCAAGAGCCGACTGGTAGAAAATCCATTGAAGGCCGGCGATGACGGCGACCGAAACGGCAAACATGACCAGGGGAAGGACGCCGACATTCAGTCCACCTGGAAGGGCAACACTTGCTATTTCGATCGAACCCGCATTCATCTTTTGCGGGTCGGCGGAGTAGATCTCGAGCAGGCCGTTCTGAATGATGACCGAAAGCCCAAACGTGACCAGGAGCGGTGGCAGGATATCATCGCCAAGGGTCTGATTGAGAATGCCGCGCTGAAGCACATAGCCGATCCCGGCCATAACAGGAACGACGACAACGAGCGTCAGCAGCGGATTTATGCCGAGCGCGGTCGTTGTTGAAAGCGCGAGAAAGGCGGCCAGAACGATGAAGTCGCCATGCGCGATATTGACCAGCCGCATCACGCCGAAAATCAGCGACAAGCCGGCCGCGAACAGGGCATAGAGGCCTCCCAGAAGCACGCCTTGAACAATGGCATTGATCCAGTCCATTCTAGTTGCCTTTCGGGTAGGGCGAAGACGCGGGGTTGCCGGTTGGAAATTGCCCGTGCGGCGGTGTCGTAGTGGTCATCTTCCGATCCATGCGTCAGACTCCGAAATAGGCAGCGCTGATCTGTTCCCGGGACAGTTCATTCGAACGGCCCTCAAGCGAGATCCTGCCTTCCTGCATGCAATAGACCCTGCCGGCGACGCTGAGAGCCTTGGCAATGTCCTGTTCGACGATAATGGCGCTCATGCCCTCGCCGATGATGTCCGGCAGCGCCTCGTAGATCGACTTGATGATGATTGGCGCAAGGCCCAGGCTGATCTCGTCAAAGAGTATGAGCTCCGGGTTCGACATCAGTGCGCGCCCGATGGCGACCATCTGTTGCTGGCCACCGGAAAGGGCCGTTGCCGGTACGGCACGTCTTTCCTTCAGAACGGGAAACAGCTGAAAGACCTTGTGAAGGTCCCATGGACCCTTTCGGTTCATCTGGCCGCCGATAACGAGGTTTTCCTCGACTGAGAGAGACTGAAAAAGCTGGCGCCCTTCGGGCACCATCGCGACGCCCAGTTTCGCAATCTGGTCGGCACGGGAAGCGCCAATCGGCTTGCTGCGAAAGCGCACCATGTCGTTCCCATTGGGCAGCAGCCCGGTAATCGAGCGCATCAGTGTTGTCTTGCCAGCGCCGTTAGCGCCGATGATCGCAATCACTTCGCCTGCTTCAATGGACACATCGACAGCGAAAAGGGCCTGAAAGTCCCCGTAGTGCGCATCAAGAGCGCGTGTTGATAAAAGCGGGTCAGACATCGGCATCGACCCCCATATAGATTTCCTGAACTTCGCGGCTGGCCATCGTTTCCTTCGGCGCTCCGTCCGCGATCTTGCGGCCAAAATCGATGACAATGAGCCGGTCGGCCACCGACAGCAGGGCGTGCACGATGTGCTCGATCCAGATGATGGATATGCCGGTCGACCGGATCGTGTTGATGGTCTGAACCAGCGCGTGGCACTCGCCTTCGGTCAAACCGCCTGCAATTTCGTCCAGCAGGAGCAACTTGGGCTGCGCGCAAAGTGCTCTTGCCAATTCCAAGCGTTTCCGGCCCAACAGCGTAAGCGAACCAGAGACATCATTCGCCTTGTCGATCAGACCCGTTAGCTGCAACATATCAAGGCAGTGTTTGTCCGCCATTGCCGACTGCAATTTCGCGCCATGAGTTGCGGCGACCAGAACATTTTCGAAAACGGTCATGTTGCCGAACGGCTGGGGTATCTGAAAGGACCGCGCAATACCGATACGGCATCTTCTTGCCGCGGACATACGCGTAACGTCGGTGCCATTGAACAGTATCTGTCCGTGGTCTGCCCGCACCGTACCGGTGATCAGATTGAACATGGAGGTTTTGCCGGCGCCGTTCGGTCCGATCACACCGAGCGCTTCGCCTTGGTCCAGCCGATAGGAGAGCTCGTCGGCGACGGTAATCGCGCCGTAAGCTTTCGAAAGGTCCTTGAGTTCAAGAACGGGCGCCATGGATATCCCTTGACTGAATGGTCCGGAGCTGGTGCACGGCGGGGGTCGCCGTGCACCAGAAGTTCATTACGACAGCAGTTTCAGTTCACCCGTTGTGGGGATCTCAGGTGCGCTGTGATTGGACGTAATGACCAGTTCCATGCCGTTTGCCCCCTTCTGCCACTGCCCGGCGACAAGCGGTGTCTTGGAGACGTTTTTGACCGGGCCGAAGCCCCAGTTGACGTGCCCGACAACAGTTGGAAGATCGGTTGCCTGTATGGCTTCCAGCGTTGCGTTGGGGTCGTCCAGGTCTGCGCTGCGCTTGATGACATCGGCGGTTACCTCAAAGAGCGCGTGCTTGAACCCGATCGGCTGCGTCCAGGGACGGCCTGACGCGTTGACGTAGCCGTCGGCGAGCTGCCTGGCGGTTTCCCCTGTCAGGGAAGATGAGAACGGGTGGTCCGGTGTCCACCAGATTTCGGACGTGAGCCCGTCACCGCGATCGCCAAGAGATTCAATGACCGACGGGAACAAAAGAGCCTTGCCGATGGTGACCACCTTTGGTTGAAATCCCTGCTGTGCCGACTGGGACCAGAAGGTGGCGAAGTCCGGCGGGATCATGTTGCCGGTGACGATCTGGCAGCCAGCTTCCTTGAACGCTGAGATCTGGGTCGAGAAATCGTCTGTCAGCGGTTGATACCGGCCCGGATCGGTCAGTTCGAAACCGCTTCCGATTAGCGCAGGCGGGAACCCGACCTTGTCGTCGCCCCAGGCGTTGCCGTCCGCATCGTTCGGGAACAGGCCGCCGACCGTTCTGTCGACACCGGCTTCTTCCCAAAGCGCCAGGAAGGCTTTGATCACGTCTTCCAGGCCCCAGAAGAAATGATAGGTGTAGTCGAAGCCCTGAGCCGGATCGCCGTTCCGGCCAAAGAAGTAAGGCTGCCAGGGGCAGTCGGTGGTGATACAGGGCACCTCGTTGAGTTCGGCCTGGTCCGAGATGGGGTTTGTCGTGTCGGGTGTCGAAGCGCCCACCAGAATATCGACTTCATCACTGAGGATCAGTTCGGAGGCCACTTCGGCCGCACGGTTCGGGTTGGACTGGCTGTCCTTGGAAATGATTTCGATCTTGTAGGATCTGTTGTTGTTTTCAATTCCACCGGAAAGGGCTTTTTGGATGCCGGCAAGGACAAAGTCGTCTGCCTCTGCAAAACCGGCTAGCGGACCTGTCCGCGGGCTGACATGACCGATCTTAATGACCGGATCTGCCGCATAGGCACGTGTTCGTGTCAGGATTGCCGGCGCTGCAAGTCCAGCGCTGGCACCCGCGATAAATCCACGGCGGGTAATGCCGAATTTCTTTCCTGTGAGCGTCATCGTCTTTCCTCCCGGATGCGCTGGTCGCGTTTGCAAGCCACATCAGCTCAAGATGGTTTCAAGCTCCCGCAAGTGAGCTGCGACGCGCTGGCGAACTTCGTCCGCTTCCTCCGGCGTCCAGCTTTGAAATCCTTCACCCGTTTTCATCCCGAGCTTTCCTGCCGCAACAAGAGCGCGCAGATACGGAGAAGGGGAGGGCCGATTGTCCAGATCGGCCAATACGTTTTCATGGATGTCGAGCGTCAGATCCGTTCCGACCAGATCGGCATTGGCAAGCGGTCCGAGCACAGAAAGGCGCCGGCCGAAACTGGTATTAACGACGGTGTCGACATCGGCCGCCGTGCAAACGCCTGTTTCGACAAGACTGATCGCCTCGCGCCACATCGCGTGCTGCAGACGATTGCCGATGAAACCGGCAACATCCTTTTCGACACGGACCGGTGTCTTGCCGACCGAGGCGAGCAGGTCGGTCGCCGTAATCATCGCCTCGTCCGATGTCCATTCGGTGCGGATAACTTCGACCAGCGGGATCATGTGAGGCGGGTTCCACCAATGGGTTCCCAGTGCGCGTGCACGATCCTTGAGATCAGACATGATACGGGTGATCGGGATCACCGAAGTGTTTGATGCAAACAGCGCGTGCGAAGGCGCATGGCGCTCTGCTTCGGCAAAAAGTGATCGTTTAAGATCGAGCTTTTCCGGAGCTGCCTCGAATATGACGTCTGCATTGGCGACACTCGCGTCAAGGTCTGCAAACGGAGTGATGCGCGTGATCGCTTCTTTGGTTTTTTCCGCAATCGAACCGAGCGCGGTCAGGCTTGTGCGCACCCGTTCGTGAAGCGTTTCCAGGCTTGCCTCATAGGCATCAAAGACCCGAACGGAATGGCCGTTGCGCGCAAAGGTCAATGCGATGCCATGGCCCATGAGACCGGCACCGAGAACAGCGATGTTCTTGCTCTCGCTCATTTTCTATCCCGCCGTGTATCCGCCATCGGCATAAAGGATGTGCCCTGTGTAGAAATCGGATGCTTTGGATGACAGGAAAAGCAGGGGGCCGATCAGATCCTCAGGCTCACCAAGGCGGCCCTTGGGCACGCGGGCGAGAAATCCGTCTCGAAAGCCCTTTGCCAATTCGTCATCCTCGAACATCCAGGAAGTCAGCGGCGAGCGGAAAACGGTCGGTGCGATTGCATTGACGGTAATGTTGTCGGCGCCAAGTTCGCAGCCGAGCGCCTTGGTGATGCCGTCGACCGCAGCCTTTGAGGCGCAGTAGGCGGTGTAGCCGGCAGGATGCCCGAGAAGGCCGCGCGCCGAGGATACCAGTACAATCTTGCCGCCATTCGGCTGCTGCATCATCTGCGCCGTAGCAGACCGGGCAAGCAGCCAGGATTGGGTGACATTGGCTTCCATAACGCTGGTGAAATCTTCCGGCGCAAGATCGTTTATTTTCGCGACCTTGTTCATACCGGAGGCGACAACAAGGATATCCAGAGATCCATGGTGCCTAACGCAGTTCTCGACCATCTCGTCGCAGACGTCCGCGTTGGTTGGCCGCTTGTTGACAGTTTCGACGGCAGCGCCCTTGGCGCGGCATTCTTCGGCGATCTTTTCGAGCGCTTCGCTGTTTCCGGCGGCAAGTATGAGGTCGCATCCGGCTCCGGCCAAAGCATTTGCAGCGACGGCGCCAAAAGCGCCTGTTGCACCGGTCACAAGGGCAACCTTGCCCTTGATGTCGAACAATTCGAGCGGGTGGGTCCAGATATCAGCCATCAGTTTACCTCCGGCGGATAGGGAATCACGACAAGCATCGTGCTGGTGTGATTGGAGCGGTTCTCGATCGTCCGAACTTCATCGGGTGCGATGGTGCAGCTGTCGTATTTCTTTAAGACCGTCTCGGTGCCGTCGGCTATGACGGTCATTTCGCCTTCCAGAACGACATAGACCTTTTCAAAGGGCGTGGAATCCGGGCCTGCGCCACCGCCAGGCAGAAACTGGCTGAGACCGATCCATTGATTTTGCGGGCCGTTGCTTTCAAATCCCTGCAGGCGCAGACCGACAACCCCGCGATGATTGGGGGCCTCATAAGGTTCTGCGTCGTCGAAACGTTTTACATGCATCGCTTCCTCCCAGACGCGACAAGGGGACCGCCGTCTAGAGCGGCGGTCCAGGTCATGATGTCCTAGAATTCTTCACCGGGTTCGATGCGGTAAGCCTGACCACGGTCGATCATTGCAACGAGGCGGATGATGCAACCGTCACCGCGGTCCCAGTTCCACGGGAAAAAGGCGAAGGTACAGCGTTTGCCCGTGACTGCGTCGAGATCACCGCCGACATTCTCAATGCCCAAAATGCCATTGGAAAAGAGTGTGGTGTGCACCGGTTCCCACTCGGGAAAATCGTCTTTCCAGTCGCGTCCACCGGACCATTCAAGATATTCCGCTTCCAGGTGTGGCAGGATGGGGCCATTGCGCTGCGGTCCGATTGCCGTTGCGAGCGGGTGGTCATTGGCCTGTGTGTCATGCCCGACGACCTTGACGCCTTTTTCAACCATCCAGTCGGCAGCTGAAGGAACAAGGCCGGGGCAATAGGCGAAATAATCGCCGTCTTCGTATTGCTTGTGCCAACCGGTGTTGATGATCAGGACATCGTTCTTGCGAATCGCATGTCCGCAGGCCTTTTCCAGATCGTCAGCGGTGATCTGTTCCCATTTCTGCTTCGGTATCGAGACGACGAGGCCAGAACCGAAGAAATGCGGCAGCGGCACCTCGTCGATGAAGGGCGTGCCCTGCACCACGTGGGCCGGAGCATCGATATGCGTCGTCACGTGCATGGTCGTGGTGATTGTCTGCGACAGCACCCCGGATTTCGCCATGTAGTGCTTGCGGTCGATCTGGACGTCCTGGAAGTAGGGCCAGTTGGGGCACTGAAAACCGTAGCGGTGGGAGAGGTTGTAAAACTCAACACCCATATCGTTGTTCAGGTTGTCCTGAAACTCGATGCCGCGAATTGTCACTGACATATGTGTTCCTCCCGTCAGTCAGTGTATCACTGTATTGCTAAACGGTACAGCTGCATCGTAATATGGTCAATAGTGAATCTCGACAGATTTTGAAAATTGACCTATATGCTGCGTTTGGCGCTGTGCAAAAAGCGATTCCAGCATCAGATCAAAGAGGGCAGAATTGGTGTTGTCGATGGAAGCTGAGAAAAAAACTCAATCGAATCAAGGTGTTCAAGTTATCGCGCGCGCGGCCGAGATATTGCGGGTTCTCAAGAACGACAATGCCGGGCTTAGCCTGGGGCAAATTGCGGAGCGCGTACATTTGCCCCGCTCTACGGTACAGCGGATTGTCAATGCTCTGCTGGCCGAACGGCTGGTGATGTCGTCTTCGTCTGAAGGCGGACTGCGTCTGGGTTCAGAAATCCAGTCCTTGGCCGCGGCAGGCCGGGTCAACATGACCGAGTTGGTGCACCCGGTTCTGACCGAGCTTGCGAAACGCACAAAAGAGACCGTGGATCTTGCTGTTTTCCGCGATGATCACATGGTGTTTCTCGATCAGGTGATCGGTACGCACCGTCTTAGAACCGTTTCGGCGGTTGGTGAGGTCTTCCCAATGACCGACACCGCAAATGGCAAGGCCGCGTTATCAATGCTCGAAGATGACAAAGTCGTTTCCATCGCTGCCCGAGAGCTGAAGGCCGATGGCCAGACGCAGCGACCACTTTCGGATTTTCTCAAGGAGATCGAAGATATACGGGCGACTGGCATAGCGTGGGACCTGAACGAGCACACGCAGGGTATCTCGGCAGCGGGATTTGCGTTTCGTGATCCGGTAGGCCTGATCTATGCCATTTCCGTGCCGGTACCCTCACACCGATTTGCCGGTCTCAAGGGCGACCTTTCTGGTCAGCTTCTGGAGACAAGAGACGCTGTCATGAAACTTGTCTGACGGTTCAGTCACAGATTTCCCTGGCGGTCTGTCCTTTGCACGCCCTTAACGGGTCGGTTTACGCAGCGACCCGCCGTCTGACGCCCGCGCGCTGGGCTTCGATGCGTTCAGTTTCATAATTCGACCAATTCTCGACCGATCCAGCGTTTGCGCTCCGGTCGTCATCTGTCGCTTCAGCCAGCACTTCCTCGGTAATGTTGTTGCACCAGCCTTCTTCGGGATTGAATTCCAGCACCGCCCTGACATTTTCGATCTGACCGTTGCGAATATCCTCAACGAGCTGGAGCCTTCGCATATCGGTCAATTCGATCTCTGGCGTGTATAAGGAACTTCCAAGTTCGCAAATGATTGAGAAAAACGATGTATCGAGATTTGGTTGCATTCACAGCCTCCTTCAAACTCAATCCAGAGTATACGCAAAATGCGTACAAATCAAGTTGAAAACATCCCGTTTTACGCGAATGCGTACGCTTGAGGGTTTCTGATTGTTGTAAGTCGGCTGATTAGGCGCTAGACGAGCACGAGCCTAGAGCGGTTTGAAAACCATGACGACCTTGGCTTTGATCTTGACCTCAGTGTGGTCGAAGTCGCCTTCCTGGTAAACGATAGTTTCCTGAAATCTCGGGTCATCGGACTCCGGCATCAGCTCCGACTTCCCGTTGAGGCTGACGAGGCGTTTGGCCGTGCGTTCAATGGTCATGCCGTTGTCGCGCGAGCGCTCCACAAGGACCAGGTCGTTTTCCTTCAATTCGATTCCGGCGGCCAAATAGTCGACGCACAGAAGCAGGTCGCCATTGGCGGCAATCCTGTTGAGAGACTCGCCACGCACCTTGACCACGTATTGAGCCTGTGCAGGGAAGCGAACGTCATATGAAATTGTTGATTCTTCTGCATTTTCTGTCTCAAACAAGGCTGCTTCCATCCAAAGACCGGCGGCAACCTCGCCAACGACCGGAACGCCGGTTTTGGGCAAAGATGTTGTTTTGCGCTGAATTTCGGCCACGGACCCGTCGGCGAGCGCGAGGATCTCATCCCGTGTTATGGCCGGGTCTCCTTTTCCCGGAAGAGCGGACAGTAACTTGCTGATGAAGTTCGCCGGCAATCCATTCTCCCCGTAATCCGCGGAGAAATAGCGCTGAATGGAAGAGGCCTGGGAATAACCCATCTCTCTTGCGATCGCCCGCAAGGAGAGCCCTGATCTTTCTTTCAGCTTTTGAAGCTTGCTGTGCAGTGTCCGAGCAGGTTCGGTCATGATTGGTGGTGCCGCAGTTTCTTCGCAATGGAAGAAGAGTTGTATCGTATGAATTCTGCGTTGACAAGTGTACGTTATTTGCGTACGATTTTTCGTGAAGTTTGAATCTGGAAGGACGACAGAGAGTTTTGGGTCAGGCGCAGAGACAAAGGAGTGGCCGGTGAGCGGGCTTAAGGACGAAATAGAGGCGGCAAGGGAGCGTGTGGCGCACTATCGTCTGCGCGCAGAAAGACCAAGTGCGCGCCTTGAAGATGAGTACGCACTGGAAAAAGCGCGCACGCGGCTTCTGACGCTGGAATTGAGAGGATTGAAGGCGGCGTTAAAGTCCAAGGACGCGGGCAAGAGTGTGAGCTTCGATCATGAATCAGGTGCCAAGCGGAGCGGAACAGGTCACATCAGTGCCGAAGCAGGAAGGCGAATAAGAACAAAACATGAACATTTGGGTTTGAGTTCACGCGCGCAGGCGGAAGCCTCGTTCGCAGCCTTGCAGAAAGGACCTCCAAAGCCCGGGGAGGGACGTTAATGGCGTCAGGTGCAGTCGTAGACAGGATCGCGTCAGAATTCGGCGTTCACTTTGTATCATCAGCAAAGCGCGTTGAAGGCCGCCACCAATCCAAAGCACGCAAAACCTGTCTCGCTTTGCTGAAAAAACATGGCGCAGAACATCTGCGCCTGGTTTTTGGCCTGATCAACACACCGGTCAATCGCGGTAACTGGTCAGCACCCGTCCTGAGCGCAGTCTCCTGGGTGGTTGTGAACCAGTTGGGCATCGTTGCACGCAAAGATTTCGTCACGAGTTTCGACCGTCTCGACCTTGGCGCGCTCCATGCCCGCGCCAAGAACATAAATCCAGAGGCACTGACGATAACGTTGGCGGTGCTGCTTTCTTATGAACTCGATCAATCGGTGCAGTCTGGTCTCTCGGAGGAAGCTGCCTGATGCGTTTGGTTGACCTTATGGAGGCTGTTTCATCTCTTTTGTCAGTCAAGGAGTGTGTGTTGAAAATCAGGAAAACGCTCAAACAGTGTGTTGTCGATGGGGGGCGAGTGATTTGAAGGCCGAGCCTGAGGAACACGTGGGCAGGTTTACCGGCGGGGAGATTGAATTCGTATCAGACAAAAGCGCAAACGCACTCCTTCAAGCGAAGCGCGGCGGCCTACCGGAATGGCTGGCGATCATCAGAAAATCCCTATCCGAAGGATGCCGACTGTTTCGATTGTTGGGAGCAAGGCTACGGCTAGTACACCAAGTCGCAAGTCGAGGCGCTGACCTGCTAGCGCGCGCACATGGTCACTGGAATGAGGCTGTGTTCGTCAAATGATCCGGGACAGGACCTGGAACACAATCGAAAAGCAAGCCAATGCGAGTAAAACTGGATGTCTCATGTAAATCGCCCGCAGTCTCCTGAAGATGTTCTGGAGCGCCTGATCGAGGCCGTGGAAGTGAATGCTGCCGTTGCAAAAGGCGATGGTCCGAGAGCGATCTTTTCCGCTTGGCCGGACTATCGGCGAAAAATCGCCAGGAGAAAAAAAACCTATCCGCCTCCGCAGATTTCAAGGGCGGAAGAAGCGCTGACCTGGTTTTCGCTGATTGACGACACAGACGCCCGCCGGGCGTTGCAATTTGAGATCATGTGCAAGGCCGGCGGTGGCAAGTTCAGCAGGATTTGCGAAAAATACGGCTGGAAACGGACAACGGTTACCAGCCGGAATAAAATTCTGCTGTCGTGTCTAGCCACCAAGCTTCGCGCCTTGGGTTGATAATCGTGACTTAAGCCCCAATCGGGTGGGGCAGCCTCCTCCCGGTTGATGGCTCCATGCCGCAAGAAAAAGCTATTCAGGCTTTCTGCCACCGCTTGGTGATGTGACGATCCAGTCCCTGAACGCGGCTGCAGCCTCAGTCCTTGATTTGACGGACAGGAAGTAACTTTCGTTGGCTGCGATCGAAACATCGCTCGCCTGTTCGATCAGTCCCTGCTGTCTTGGGTGTGCGGCAAGAAGCTCATGCACCAGACAGATGCCATTGCCGTTTACGGCGAGCTGAAGTGCGGATCCGTAAGAATCCACAAACAGGGCCGGTGCGGAAAGTGCTTTGCCTGCGACCTTTGACCAAGACTTCCATCCGTCGGACGTTCCGACGGCCTCGATAAGAGGAAGGTTTTCAAAATTGCCTTTCAAGCCGGGTGATTTCAGCGCGATCAATCGGTCTGAACCAAGGAGTTCGGCGTCGGTTGCGGCTTGTTTTTGGGACCCGAAGCGGATTTCAACATCAGCTGCGATCCGGGTGAATTCGTCCGGCCAGACAGCCCCGATCAACCGGAGCACGACATCGGGATGCCTTTCGGTGAACTCTGGAAGTCTTGGAGCGATGACCCAATGAATGACGCTTATAGAGGCGGATACCGTCAAAAGATCAGAAGACTGGCCGGTGTCGAAAGCGGCGGTGGCTCCGGTCAAGGTGGTCAGTGCGGCATCGACCTGAGGCAGCAGCCTGCGGCCATGATCCGTCAGTGCAAGCCCGCGTGCCTTGCGCTCGAACAAGGGTACGCCGAGCCTCACTTCGAGCGATTTGATCTGCTGACTGACGGCTGATTGGGTCATGCCGATTTCATCGGCCGCTGCTGTGAAACTCAAGGTCCTTGCCGCTGATTCAAAAGCGCGAAACCAGTTCAAAGGCGGCAGTGCCGGCGCCATGGTCAAGTCACCTATTAGTTTGACTAATATCTAAGACTGAAAATCATTCGTTTGTCCGGAAAGTCAAGGCGTTCGATAGTGATTGCGGCGATCAAGGCGATGCAAGGGAGGACGGTCGTGGAGCCTGACATCAGGAAAATCGTGACCTATGACGAGGAGGTGCTGATTGAAGGCTTCCGCAAGGCAGAGACGCCCTGGCGCATGTTTGCAGTTGCCGCCGTTGTCCGAAATCCGTGGGCAGGGCGCTTTGTCGACGATCTCAGCCCGGAAATCAGGTCCTACGGGCCAAAGCTCGGCAGTCTGATGACAGACCGGATGATCAAATTGGCCGGGAGCGGGGCCGCCATCGAAGCCTATGGCAAGGCGGCGGTGGTCGGTCTGGATGGCGAGGTGGAACACGCATCGGGCCTGATCCACACACTGCGTTTTGGGAATTACTACCGGCAAGCGGTCGAAGCGAAATCCTATCTGGCATTCACGAACACGCGCGGTCCTGCCAATGCCCCGATCATGGTGCCGCTGATGGACAAGAACGATGCCGGGCGGCGGTCGCATTATCTGACGATCCAGTTTGCAATTCCCGACGCACCCCGCGCCGACGAGATTGTCGTCGTTCTTGGCGGAGCAACCTCCGGCCGTCCATTTCATCGGATAGGCGACAGGTATCAGGACCTTAAAGAGATGGGCCATGACGTGGACAACCCGGCTGCGGTCTGAAGCGGGCTCGCTTGCCTTTATCACGGCGGGAAAGGGACCGCGTCTTTTGATGATCCACGGGGTGGGGCTTCGGGCGGAGGCCTGGAATGCGCAAATTGCGGCCTTGTCGGACCGCTTCGAAATTCTTGCTCCGGATCTGCCGGGGCATGGAGGCAGTGCGGCACTTTCAGGTGCGCCGGACTTGAAGGACTATAGCGACCGGATCGCGCGACTGCTCGACCGCCCGTCCATTGTTGTCGGGCACTCGATGGGAGCCATGATCGCGCTGGATCTGGCGTCGCGGTATCAAGATCAGGTTCGGGGTGTTGGCGCTCTGAACGCCATTTTCAGGCGGAGCCTTGCGGCTCGAACCGCTGTCCGAAAACGCGCTACGGAACTTGACGGTATCGCGACGGTGGATCCGTCGGCAGCGCTTGACCGTTGGTTTGGAATTGAGCCAGGCCCGGAGCGTCAGGCCTGTCATGATTGGCTTAGCAGCGTGGATCCGGCCGGTTATCGAACGGCCTATTCCGTCTTTGCAAAAGAAGACGGACCGGACGAAGCGGATTTGATGGCTATTTCCTGTCCTGCGCTCTTCATGACCGGTGGCCTTGAGCCGAACTCCACACCAGCCATGAGCCGCGCGATGACCGATCTTGCACCGCACGGCGTGGTGAACGTTGTCGAGGACGCGGCGCACATGATGCCGATGACACACCCCGCAGCGGTGAACCGTGCCTTGCTGGATTTTGCAGAAGGATGTCAACCATGAACGCACTTGATCCGCGCGAATTGCGGGATGCCTTTGGGCGGTTCATGACCGGGGTCACCGTTGTGACAAGCCTTGATCGTGAAGGGCGTCTGGTCGGATTTACCGCGAACTCGTTTTCGTCCGTTTCCCTGCACCCGCCGATCTTGCTGGTGTGTCCCGGCAAGTTCCTGTCGAGCTTCGAAGTGTTTTCTTCCTGCGAGCACTTTGCCGTGAGTGTCTTGAGCGAGGGCCAGGAGGAGGTTGCGAATGTTTTCGCGGGCTACAAAGGTGACCGGTTTGCGCGGGTGGCACATACGATCAACGAGCATGGGATTCCGATTGTCGACGGCGCGATAGCAACGTTTTCCTGCAAAACGCATCAGGTCGTACCGGCTGGCGATCATGTTGTGCTCTTGGGCGAAGTTACCGAGTTTGCGCAGGGCGAGGGGCGAGGTCTTGGATACGCGGGCGGGCAGTTCTTCAGCCTTGGCCTGGAGCACCAGGCGCGCGATCCGAGCGCCAGAAAGAATATCTGCGGAGCGATTGTCGAGAGCGAAAACGGCGTTTTGCTCAAGGCGACGCCTGATGGGTACAGATTGCCCGAGTGCGTCGCACCTGACCGCGCATCTTTGAGAGATCGTTTAAGGCAAGAGCTTTTCGGCCTGGGAATTGGGGCGGAGCTCGGTCCTGTTTTTTCTGTTTTCGATGATCAGGCACAGGAAACCCACTTTGCCTACCTGCTCGCCAAAGCCCAAAGCGTTGATGCGGCCTGTGGCTTTGAGAGCATTGCGTTTTCCGAGATTGCGGGGCTCACATTTAGCTCGGCGACAACTGCGCGAATGCTGGAACGATTTGCCGAAGAAGCGCGAACACGCAATTTCAATCTCTATCTCGGTGATGCTGTCTCAGGCGGGACGCACCAGATCCAGGAAAGGGCCTGATCATGGAGTTTTCCCTTTTTGCGCATATGGAGCGGCTGTCGCCTGACGAGCCTCACGCCAAGCTGTACGAGGACTTTCTGTCCATTTGCAAACTGGCCGATGAGGGCGGGATGCGGGCGATCTGGACCGGTGAGCATCACGGTATGGAGTTTACCATTGCGCCCAACCCTTTTCTGTCTCTGGTCGATCTTGCGCACCACACCAAGAATGTCAGGCTGGGAACCGGCACGATCGTCGCGCCGTTCTGGCACCCGATCAAACTGGCGGGCGAGGCGGCAGCCGCTGACCTGATGACAGGCGGGCGGATCGAACTCGGGATTGCCCGGGGTGCTTATTCTTATGAATACGAACGCATGATGCCCGGCATGGATGCCTGGGAGGCAGGGCAAAGGATGCGCGAAACGACGCCGCTCCTGCGAAAACTCTGGGACGGTGATCATGCGCATGACGGCGAGTTCTTCAATTTTCCCGCAAGTACCTCGTCGCCGAAACCTCTCCAGGAGAACGGTCCGCCGATCTGGATTGCGGCGCGTGACCCGAACAGCCACGAATTTGGCGTTCACAACGGCTTCAATATCCAAGTGACCCCTCTCTGGCAGGGACACGATGAGGTGGAAACATTGATGGGACGGTTCAACGATGCCTGTGCGACCTTTGATGGACCGAGACCCAAGATCATGCTTCTGCACCATACCTACGTCGGGTCCGATAGCGACGATGTTTGCCGTGCAACGCAGGAGCTTTCCCGGTTCTATTGCTATTTCGGTGCCTGGTTCCAGAACAAGCGTCCGGTCTCCCAGGGGCTGATTGCCGAGCTCTCGGAAGAGGAGATTGCGGCCAACAAGATGATGGCGCCAGAGAACCTTGCCATGGACCTGACGATCGGAACGGCGGGTGAGGTGATCGACCGAATCAAGCGTTACGAAGATCTCGGTTATGATGAATTTTCGTTCTGGATCGACAGCGGCATGAGCGCGGAGCGCAAGCGTGCGTCGCTCAGCCGTTTCATCGACGATGTGATGCCGGCTTTCAGCTGAGGGAACAGGATGCAGCACTATCAGCTCTTCATCGACGGTGCGTGGACCGACGGACATGCGGGCCAGGTCATGTCCTCGCAAAACCCCGCTACGGGCGAGGACTGGGCGACATTCGCCTGTGCGTCGCCGGAAGACGTGGACCGGGCGGTTGCCGCAGCGCGGCGTGCGCTGTCGGAGCCTGACTGGCGGGACATGACCCAAACGGCGCGCGGCAAACTGCTCTACAGATTGGCGGAGCTGATCGAGGCGAATGCGGCAGAGATTGGCGAGGTTGAGACGACCGACAGCGGGAAGCTGCTCGCCGAGACGGCCAGCCAGACGAAATATGTCGGCGACTACTACCGTTACTACGCGGGTCTTGCGGACAAGATTGAGGGCCAGGTTCTTCCCATCGACAAGCCGGATATGCATGTCTTTACACAGCGAGCTCCGATCGGGGTCGTTGCCGCCATTGTGCCCTGGAATGCGCAGATGTTTCTGACGGCAACCAAGCTCGGTCCTGCGCTCGCCGCCGGGTGCAGTGTGGTGCTGAAGGCATCGGAGATCGCGCCGGCGCCGATGCTGGAATTTGCGCGACTGATCGAGGAAGCGGGGTTTCCGGCAGGTGTCGTTTCGGTGATCACGGGAGATGCCGAGAACTGTGCCATTCCACTGACCCGGCACAAGGATGTCGACAGGGTCGCGTTTACAGGCGGGCCGGAGACCGCGCGGCACGTGGTGCGCAACTCTGCGGAAAACTTTGCGGTGACGACGCTCGAACTCGGCGGCAAGTCTCCGATCATCGTGTTTGAAGACGCGGATCTGGAGGGGGCTGCCAACGGTCTGATCGCCGGCAATTTCGGAGCGTCAGGTCAGAGCTGCGTTGCGGGAACGCGTGGATTGGTTCAGCGCCCGGTTTTTGAGGAACTGGCCGCTCGCATTACCGAGAAATCAGAAGGTATCGTGGTTGGAGACCCGCTTGAGGCATCGACCCATGTAGGCCCGCTTTGCACCTCGGCGCAGATCGACAAGATCAGGACGACACTGGAGAGCGCCAGGTCGCAAGGTGCAAGAATGAGGTTCGGCGGCGCGCCGCTTGATCGCCCGGGCAACTATATGGCGCCGACGCTTGTGGAATGCGCGACACCGGAGACCGCAACGCTGCATGTCGAGATGTTCGGCCCGGTGATGTCTCTTTTGCCATTCGATACCGAAGAGGAGGCCATCGCGCTCGCCAACGACACCCCTTACGGTCTTGCGTCCGGTGTCTTCACGCAAAATGTTGCGCGGGCTCACCGCGTATCGTCGCGGCTGCGGGCCGGGATTTGCTGGGTGAACACCTACAGAGCAGTGTCTCCGATCGCTCCCTTCGGTGGGTTCAACCAGTCCGGATATGGCCGGGAGGCAGGGCTTGAGGCAATCCTCGATTACACACGCACGAAAACGACCTGGATCAACATGTCTGAAGCACCCATGAGCAACCCGTTCGTCATGCGCTGACACAGGTTAGCTGCTCTTCGGTTTGGAGTGTGTGATCGTGTCTATATCATTGAGTAAAAAATGTTATTTCGCCCAGCATCAAGCCACGACATAGAACTGCTTGCCCAACTTGTCATCCCGAATTGCCGGTTTTCGGTAAAACTGGCAGCCAGTATGTAACAGCCAAACAAGAGTTTACTGGGTTCCGGCCTTTCGCTGCGCTTCAGCCGGAATGACAAGTCTCGATTCAGCAGGGGATCGCCTCATGAGTGCATTGTCGTTCAGACAGCCGTGGGACGCGTTCCATCCTGTCGAAAGCTTAATTTGCAATCCAGATAGTGCCGGTGTCATGTGCTGTTGCACTTGACATGGCTTTGTCGATTATCGGAAAAATATCCAACTTTTTCGGTTTTAAGGCACGGAATGCTTTTTGGTGGACGCAGCAGTGATGACGAGACGGTGGTGGCCATGCTCGCCTCGGCGATCCGCCGCGACATCTCGTTTGGCGTGCTGCCGCCCGATGAAAAACTGAAGATCGAAGCGCTCCGCCGGGCCTATGGCGGGTCCAACCACTCCATGCGCGAGACCTTGCGAATGCTGGCTGCCGAAGGTCTGGTTGAGGCGACCAGCCAGCGTGGCTTCCGGGTCATGTCTGCGACCCAGGAAGACCTGGAAGACATCCTGCTGATGCGGCTTCAGACAGAGAAACTGGGCCTTAAGCGGGCGATGGCACGCGGCGATGTCGCCTGGGAATCCAGGGTCGTTGCAGCCTTTCATGCGCTCTGCCGTGCGGAAGCTGCGGTTGTTGCCGGGCCGGACGACGTCACCGCACTGGAATGGGACGAAGCCTGCCGGGTGGCGTCGGAGACGTTGCTGTCGGCTTGCGGCTCGATACGGCTTATTCAGATGGCCGGAAAATTCTACAATCAGTCGCGACGGTTTCGCCTTGCGCTCTTGCGCGAGGGCCGAATTGATTTTTGCGCCCGAGCGGACCGGCTTGGGAAGCTTCAAAAAGCGGTGCTTGGCCGTGACGAAAAAGAAGCGCTTGCGCTGCTGGATGACGACATTCGCGCCGATCTTGGCGTTGGAGACAGACAACATGATTGAAATAAAACGGGAGGACAAACAGATGAAATTCAACAGACGCCAGACCCTTGGTCTGATGGGAGCAGCTGCCGCGACAACTCTGGCAGCCCCCGCCATTGCGCAAAACAAGAAGATTGTGGTGGGCGCACTTCGCTTCACCTCGCATTCCGGCAGCTTCATTGCGCTCGAGCGCGGCTATTTCAACGACGCGGGCCTTGATGTCGAGCTTAAGTTTTTTCAGGCGGCGCAGCCGATGGCGGTGGCAATCGCCTCAGGCGATGTCGACTATGCCGTGACGGCCGTTTCCGGCGGCCTGATTTCGCTCGCCGACAAGGGGGCGATCAAGGTCATCGGCGGGGCGCTCAGTGAAGAAAAGGGCATTGACGGCCAGAAGATCCTTGCATCGGACGCAGCCTTCAAGGCCGGTTTGACATCCCCGTCGCAACTCGGCGGAAAGACTTTTGGTATGTCGACCGCGGGTTCATCCTTCCACTACATGGGTTCAAAAGTTGCTCAGGCAGAGGGCGTTGAGATGTCCTTCAAGCCGCTGCAGAAGGTTGGCGCGATCATCGGCGCGCTCAAGTCAGGACAGATCGATGCCTGGTCGATCGTCCCGCACATTGCCAAGCCACTGGCTGGCTCCGGAGCTGTTCACATCATCGGTGACATTTCCGATTACCTTCCGGGATATCAGGTAACCACGGTGTTCACTTCGGCCAAGAATGCGGCCGACGAACGCGACCAGACCAAGGACTTCCTGACCGGGTTCGGCAAGGGTGTCAGCGACTACAATTCAACCATGATCGACAAGGCTGGTGGCGAGGACGGCGTCAACGAGATGGTCGATCTGATCCACAAATACGTCTACACCGACCGCCCGCGCGAAAAGGCAGCCCCTTCGATCATCAACGGAACGATGCGGATCAACGAAGGCTCGAAGCTCAACATCGCGTCCTTGCGCGACCAGCTGGAGTGGTTTCAGTCCGAAGATCTTGTCGGCAAGGACATCACACTCGATACGCTTGTCGACGGTAGCTACGTGGAGACCTACGAGGGCTAAATTCCGAGACGGAGCGGCGGTCCGAAGCAGTGGCCGCCGCAGCGTTTTTATCCGGCTCCATCAGGCGGTTACATATGGGCATGGACATCAGGCTGGATGGCATCTGCCATTTTTACGGCGATACCGAAGTGCTGCGCGACATCTCTCTGGAGATCCCGACAGGTCAAATCGTGTGCCTCGTCGGTCCTTCGGGGTGCGGGAAGTCGACGCTCTTGCGTCTGATTGGCGGCCTTGAACGGCCGGGCAGCGGGCGTGTCCTGCAGCTCGGCGCACCGCCGAGCAACAGTCTCAATCCGCTGACATTTGTCTTCCAGGATTTTGCACTATTGCCGTGGCGAACGGTAAAGGGCAACATCTCGCTTGTGCTTGAAGATCACGGCATTCGCGGCAAGCGCTCCAAGGCGATCATCGATGATGTGCTGACCCGCACGAAACTGGCCGACTTTGCCGACGCACTTCCGAAGCAGCTCTCCGGTGGCATGAAACAGCGGGTGGCGATAGCGCGCGCGCTTGCCGTCAATCCGGCCGTCATGCTGATGGATGAACCGCTTTCCGCGCTGGATGCCCAGACCCGCGAATTGCTGATGGATGATCTGGTCGCCCTCTGGACGCGGCAGCCCTTTACCGCCGTCTATGTGACGCACAACCTGGCCGAAGCCGTACGGCTTGGCCACACGATCGTGGTGCTGTCGCGCCGCCCGGGACGGATCCGGGAGATCGTCAGCATCGATACACCGATCGGTGAGCGCCGGGCTGGCGATCCGGTCTGCCAGCGCAAGCACGACCTTCTTTGGGAGCTCCTGCGTGAGGAAGCGCGTGCCGCTGACGAGGAGCTGATCGATGGCTGACACGGGCGCTGAAAACAAACGCAATGGCGAAGGGCCGATCGAAGTCCGGTTTCGAGGCGGTGGCTTTGCGCCGAAGTCCTTGCGCTGGGTCGGTGTGGTGGTGTTCGTCGTCCTGATCGCTCTGGTTCAATGGGGGACGGAGAGCGGTTGGATTTCTGCCCTGACGCTGCCCAAACCGAGTGATGTGCTGGCGACATTCGTTCAGCTTTGGGAAAGCGGCCTCCTCTTCAAGCATCTGCAACCTTCCTTGACCCGTCTGGTGATCGGAGCGGCGCTTGGTGCAAGTGCCGGGATCGGAATAGGTGTGCTGATAGGTTTGTTTTCTTACGTAAGGGCAGGACTTGTGCCACTGGTCGCAGCTATTTTTCCGATCCCCAAGATCGCGCTTCTCCCGCTATTCGTGATCTGGTTCGGGATCGACGAGGGCTCCAAATATGCGCTGATCGCCTTCGGTACGTTCACTCCGACCGTCGTTGCAACCTATGGCGCGGTGGACAATGTCGACCGTTCGCTGATCCGCATGGGACAAAGCTTCGGGCTTTCCTGGTTCTCGATCGTGCGCAAGATCGTGTTGCCCGGCGCAATGCCGGGCATCCTTTCGGGTCTGCGCATCAGCCTCGCGATTGCGATTATTCTTCTCGTTGCCGCGGAAATGCTGGGTGCGGAGTACGGCATCGGCGCCTATATTCTCGAAGCCGGGTCGCTATACGATCTGGAGCGTTTATTCGCCGGTGTGGTGATCCTGTCTTTGTTGGGTGTTCTCGTCAGCGCCCTGATCGGCCTCCTGGAAAAACGGCTGCTTGGCTGGAGAGTTTGAAAAAACACCTTCTGCGCGCTTAACGCAATTGAAGGGCTAAAACCTTGTTTCGAAATTGCTTTTCCGGCCGCTTGGTCTGAAAGCGCAATTCAGACAACGCCTTCAGATGGACGCTTCGTCAAAACGGGACTAAAACAAGTGTCATAACGGTACTTTGGAAAAGTGCGCTCTTGTTCGGACGATCTGTCTGCACCTCTTATGAACCGCGCATCATGTGCCAATATGCGGGTTCATTTGAAACCAGGTTCACCGCGAGGCTTTCTGACAGGCAAATCTCAGACACTAAAGACTGTGTGCATGTTTAACATCGATGTGTGTGTCATTGGTCGATGGGTCGCGAAATGTGTTCCTGTTCTGGTGTAAGCACACCCACTTGGATGTTTGGGGACTGGAACTATTTCGGACTGAAATTCACCAGAACAGGTTGTTTGGACAAAGCCGGCCAGCAGTGGGCTTTCAATTCGTTCTCTGGCACAATCCTGTTTAAGTGGCGCGTGTGACATTGCTACGCCTGATTGAACGGGCGCTTGACAATCGGAACATATAGTGAACATGATGGTTGTGGAAACTGGTTTTGCCTACCATATTTTCGTCTCAAGGAGATAAGTGATTGTTTTTGGAATTCTTGGTGTCAGCAATCCCTTTGGCAGTTCGGTTGTATCTCAATATTTTCATCTATTGGAAAGACAAAAAAACAGTCTTAAATCTTATTTCGTTCTTGGCGATTTGTTCTTCTTCAATTTATTTTTTTGGTGCGCCGTTTGCTTCTTTTACTTTTCCTGAATATTTACCCGAAAGAACAGAAACTCATTTTCTTTTTTTACTTACAATTTTTGTATTGGATGCGGTGACAAGTATTTTTCAATCGATAAGGGTTTTTGTTGTTAAGTTCGGCGTTCGGATCCGAATATACAGATGCGCGTCAACGGCGATGCTTGCTTTAGTATTTATGTACGGTGTTGCCATTGTCTTTGCTGATCTTTGATTAATTGTGAAACGAAAAGACTGATAGTACAGATTGGCTTATCAAGTTTTGTTTGATTTTACGGTTGCATTGCTTCTTACCCTGGCAACCCGAGAACTCAAAAAAGATCAAGCCGTTCCGCATGAGTTACCACGAGCAAGATCCCGGGTCCGCGGCCTGAACCGAAACCGGATCAGACAAAAGACAACCTTATCCCTGCCACGGGGCATCAAGGGCGACCATCATCGCCGGAAACGCTATTTAAACAGCAGGATCTGCCCGTGCCCTCTCGAAAACCAGGACCCATTACCGGTGCTCGATAGTCAGGCGGTGAACTCGCCAACCACCGTTTATCACAACCGGTAAATACAGGATGTCCGGCGACGTTTGCAGGCACTGTCAGTTCTGCGGGCAGGCCCGAACGCTCGGCGTTTCGGTGGAGCTTCTGGTGAGTGTCCAGCGACAGCTTTGAACTGTCAGACCGGGCAGGTTCGGGACCTGATCAGAGACCCAGATGCTGTCGGCGGCGAAATTAAACGGTGTTTCCGCCGTTGATGTCGGAGCCATCCGGGCGAGCTCATCAGACGGAAAACTGGCGCCGCATGATTTGAAATAGGCACTGACAACCGAGCCGTCTGCGCTTGTCGTCGCCTTGCCGCTGTAAAGCGTGTATTCGTTGCCGAGTTCAGCCGTGTCGACATATTTGTAGTCGACGCGCAGGTTCTCACCATCCTGAACAATCAGCAATTCGATGTTCCAGCCCCAGCTTGAGGCCTTGCCGGCGGTCGTGCTGTCGCAGGCAACGACGCCCTTGTAGGTGCCGGTGAGGGAAAACGCCCCGGCCGGCAGGATTGCGCATGTCATCATTAGTAAGCCGAGGCCGGACGCGCTGAGACGTGTGAGCATGTTCATGGTCGGTGATCCTCATGACAGCCGCGGCGGAATGCGAGCCGCATTCTTGGGGCTCCCACAGGCGACAAGTTCTTCAAAATCCGATCATAACAGGAGGATGCCATGCGCACCGAGAAAGAAAAATCAGAGAAGCCCGAGACAGAAGCGTCGAGCGAGGCAGCTCCCCCATTGAAATGGCAGACGTCAGCTTTGCGGCGTCTGGCATGCGACGCCTTTTGCGCACACATTGGCGCGGGCTTTTCGGTCGAGAGTTTTCCCGACGCGGACCGCAAGACGATCCGCTACTACGCCGAACAGTTTCCTGAAGATTTTCCGCGCGAAAAACTGGAAGAGGCGACACGGCGGGGTTTGCTGGAGTGGGAAAAGATCGGCAAGGAAGGCGTGCGCGGAGACCTTGCCAAGTTCAACGCCAGTGCCTGGGCTTTCAATATGAAAAACCGGGCGGGCTGGCGCGACCGGACCGAGGTCGACACCTGGAACGTGCTGGCAAGTCCGGAAGAAGCCGCTCGGCTTGAACAGTTGAAGCCGCGCAGCACGGCGGAAATCGCACTTGGCGTATTGGCACTCCTGACGCGTGAGGACGGCAAGGGAAATGACGACAGCTCTTCATAAGCTCATCGACCATATCGACGATCTTGAGCCGCCCGACAGGGTGTTACTGCAAAGGCAATTGGATGAAGCTGGTGTTTTGAGGCAGTTCGAGGTGTGGCAACCTCAACCGGGCCCGCAAACCGAAGGGTATTTTTCCGAAGCCGACCTGACGCTTTATGGCGGGGCGGCAGGCGGTGGCAAGACGGATCTGATTGCCGGGCTTGCGCTGTTTGCCCACCATAAGACAGCGATCTTCCGGCAGTCGCTGAAGTCGCTCAAGGGCCTGATCGAGCACATGAACAGCCTGATGCGCGAAGCGAGTCTCGGCAAGGTGAGCGGGACACCGCCACGATGGGTCGGACCGGACGAGCGCATGATCGAGTTCGGGCACCTGGGACTGCCGGGTTCGGAAGAAGACTGGCAGGGACGGGACCATGATCTGAAGGCGTTTGACGAGGGCGCTCAGATGGATCCGCGCAAGATCCTGTTTGTGCTCGGCTGGCTGAGGACGACCCGGACAGGCCAGCGCTGCCGCGGGTTGATCGCGACCAACCCGCCGCTCGGCGGGCAAGGTGACTTCCTGATCGAGTGGTTCGCGCCCTGGCTTGATCCGCTCCATCCGAAATATGGCACCGTTCAGCCTGGCGAACTGCTGTGGGCTGTTTTCATCGATGACGGCGATACGGTGCGCACGGTCTGGGTGGATGGCCCGGAGCCGGTGGAGGTGGACGGCGAACTCAGAACTCCGAAGAGCCGGACCTTTATTCCGGCCAAGCGGCAGGACAACCGCTATCTCGGCGCGGCCTACGACGCGCAGCTCGACCAGATGCCGGAACCGATGCGCACGGCGCTCAGGACGGGAGATTTTCAGTCCGCGCGTCAGGATCATGACTGGCAGGTGATCCCCTCGGAATGGCTGGAACTTGCCTTCCTGCGATATGATGCGGGTGTTGATGCGGACACACCCATGGACGTTCTGGCCGTCGATGTCGCCCAGGGCGGCAAGGACAAGACCGTGCTGCAGCCGCTTCATGGACGGCGCTTTGAAGAGAGCATTATCCGGAAAGGCACAGACACGCGGGATGGCGCTGATGTCGGCGCTCTGATCGTTCGTGAACGGCGCGACAATGCTCTGATCGTGGTCGACTGTACCGGCGGTTGGGGCGGCGATACGGTTGGATTTCTGACCCGGGAAAACAGCCTGCCGGTCGAAAAATGCGTGTTTTCAGCGCAATCAGGTGAGTACGCAAAAGACAGCCGGATCCCATTCTATAACCTGCGCGCCCAGCTTTACTGGCGCTTGCGAGAAGCGCTGCACCCCAAGAGCGGGCTGGGCCTTGCGATCAGGCGCTCTTCGACCGTGAAAGCGCAGCTGACGGCCCATCGCTGGAAACTGAAGGGCGGCCGGATCCTCATTGAAAGCAAGGAAGAGATCAAGAACCGTCTCGGGTCGTCTCCGGACGAGGCGGACGCAATCGTCGAGGCACTTGGATGGAAAGACAAAGCGGACCTCAAAAAGGTTTTACGGAAAGAACAGCGCACGGAAAGTGCACCTCTGTCCGACCCGCTCGACGGCTTCTGATCAAGGACCTAACCATTCGCGATGCAAGCTTTATTGCCGCCAATATGCGCGATGAAGACCGCCGCGAAATTGCGTGCCTCTGGAAAGACTGGGATACGCGCGCGCTTGGCGTTTGCGCGCTTGAGACGGCTGTTGCAGGCATGGTCTGGTCGGTCTGGTATGACGGGCAGCCGGCCGCGGCCTACGGTTTCAGCCACGCATCGGCTTTCGACCCGGACCATTGGCAGGCCTGGGCTTTCGGAACCGACCGGTTCAAGCGCTGCGTGCCGCTCATCACCCGGCATATGTCGAGCATACGGCCGGTTGTCGAACGGGACTGCCGGCGGCTGCAAGTGATCAGCTACCGCGAACACGACATTGCGCATGGCTGGATAGAGGCACTTGGCGGTGAACGGGAGGGGCTGCTGCGCGCCTACGGCAGGAATGGCGAGGATTTTTTTGTCTATGGATGGGTGCGCAAAAACGCCGCTTTCGGCATTTCAAGTGACCTTGATCACAGTGCTTGAGAAGCGACAATGTCGAGACTAGAGTGTGCTCTCATTATTATTTTTACGCGCGTTTTCAATTTTTGCATCCTGGAGTTCCAAAGTGTCATTAACAATTGGCGATATCCTACCGACCATTTCGGGCAATGTGACCCAACTTAAGGCCGTGATCCTGGCTGATTTTCGCCAGACGGAAATTAATATTGGCTATCACGCAGGAAGACTGTCGCAAGGCTACACGCTCTTGCTCCTGAAAAGTATGCCGCAGCCGGACGATTTCGAACTGCACGGGACGACCTTGCGTTCCGGCGGCAGGTTCGGCTTGCCGGGTGAAACGCAGGCCCAGGAGGATCTTCGGGGCTCTGTGCATGGCTCCATCCTGCAAGAACGTGGCGCGCATGGATACCGGAACATGCAAGAAGGCGGGCTGAGACATGTTGCGTTAAACGGCCCGGACCGGCTGGTGAAAATATTGCCCACAACGCGTCACGACGGCGGGATGAGCGCAGCGGCGCAGTACCCTATGGGAGGCGGTTTTTTGCAATGGGACCTCAAGAAGCCGGGCCTTCCGTTTCTTTGCGCGGCCGAATTCAGGAGCGACGGAACCGTCAAGACGAAAGATCAGGTATACCGGATCAACTCCGGCGACTTTCTGACTGACTATCCTGAACGGGAAAAGCTGCAGCGGTTTCTGCAGCAGGCGTGAAACCAGAGGAATTCACCCGCTCCCGAACCGATGCTTCCATGTCGTGTAACTCTCACCAACCCGCGAGGGGAGTGGGCTTTGTCTGTTCGCGATCGTGCGGCAGGTGCCTGCGGTCCTGGGGCGCACCAAGCCGTAGCGAAGGCGTGATTTTCATATCCGGAAGCACGCCGCCATCGATTGCCGAAAGCCCCATTTCCGCTTTGCCGGCTTGGTAGCGCTTACATGTCTGTTTGCACACAATCGTGTGCGCGATCAGAACAGACATTGAAGATGATGCCTTGTACATCATGTCTAATTTTTGCACAGTTGCGCGAGTTGAATTCAAAAAAACGCAAGCGCATCAACGCACTTGGCGAGCTCGTTGGGGGGGCATGATGGACGCAATTCTCACAATCATCATTTCATTCGGTATTCTGTTAGCGCTTGGGCTGGTGGTGTTTTGCGTTTTCAAATGGTGGGACATGCCGGTCATTGGCGTCACGCCGGTTCCGCTCTTCACCTTCATTGCCATCCTGTTCACATCCGGACTGGATGTCGGCTTGATCATGTTCCCGCTGGGAGAGTTCCCGACCTATGCCAACACGGCGGAGAACCCCGAGTACGGGTTCACCAATCCGCTGGCAATCGAGTTCGGGTTCTGGGGGTTCCTGATCTGGGGGTTCTACTTCCTGACAAGCTTCTATTTCTGTGCGATTGAACCGCGCGTGAAGTTTTTCGAAATACCGTTCGTTCGGGTCCTCAACAATGTCGTCATTATTGGAACCTGCGCGTTCACCGCGAGCCTGTTTCTTGTCTATCTGCCGTTTTATATCCCTGAAATCGGCGATGGCGAGACAGTGGTTTTAACCTTCTATGTGATTGTGTTCTGCGTGATCCTGGCAGCTGCCTACTCAAGTACGGACATCAAATTCGTCCGGATCCTGAGCGTTGGCTCAACGTTCCTGTTCATCGGGCTGATCGCCCTGATGTGGGCAATCGGAGACCTGGGTCTGTTCGGGCTTGCCGGAACGCTGGCGAATATCGGCGGCTACTTCACGAACCTCCACAAGTTCGTAATTCCGCTGAATGCCTATCACGAGTTCTACCTGTTCTGGTGGTTCGCATGGTCGATCATGATCGGACAATTCACCTCGCGTTTTGTCGGTGGACTAAAAACGCAGCATCTTCTGCTGGCGCTCCTGGTCATACCGTCGATCCCGTTGGCCATCTGGTTCTCGGTCCTTTACCACTACTACACGAACGAGATCAGCACAGCGGGGCTGCTCAATGTCGCGATGGTGGTCGTTGGCGTGACCTTCGTGATCAACTCCCTGGACAGTCTGATCCGGCTCTATTCCGACAATCTGAACATCACGACACAGCGGTTCGGCAAGCTTTGGTACATTGTCGGCAATGTTGCCGTGTTGTTCGGGCTTACGCTGCTGTTCAAGAGCCAATGGCTGCAGATCCAGTGGATCGGCGCTGTTGTGGTCGCGATCTATCTCGCCTGCGTCATCTACATTCTGTTCAAACACCGCGATGGCGTCATGACGATCACAACGTCACCACCGGAAAACGAGTTGGATTTCGAGAAGATCAAGGTCTCGCACTAAACACGGCGTAGCGGCGTTGCTGTTTTGAAAGCGTCGACCGGACGCAGTCGATTGTTGATTTCTTGCCAGACGGCGGGCAGGTTGGGTTGCTCCTGACTGCGCGGGTGCGAGGATGAGGCACGTGGCCCTGTGTCCAGGCTCTCTCGCTCTTTTGCCGTGCGGGCTATTCCCCGCTCGGCAATCGCCAGAGACGCAATGACATCAAACCGTACGGAATGTGATCATGATCGATACAGCCACCCTGATTGCCTATGTCACCATTGTTCTGAGGTTTGTGTTCATTCCCGGACCGGCGACGCTTTTGACCGTGGCGCGGGCGACGAGTTCGGGAACCAGGGTGGGTATTGCGACCGGCGCGGGGATTGCCGCCGGGGACGTGGTGCACACGTTCATGGCGATTGTCGGCGTTTCGGCGATTATCGCGACATCGGCCGTGCTGTTCAGCCTCATCAAATATGCAGGTGCAGCCTATCTGATCTATCTCGGGATCGTCGCCATCCTCGACAAGACGCCGCTGGATCTTGCCCGCGGCAGCGCGCCGATAACAGCGAAGAAAGCCTTCAGCCAGGCCATTATCGCAGAAGTTCTCAATCCGAAGACAGCGCTCTTTTTCCTTGCCTTCCTGCCGCAATTCGTCAAGCCGGAAAACGGCTCGGTAATGCTGCAGCTGACGGTTCTGGGTGCGATTTTCGTGCTGCTGGGGCTCTTGAGTACGGTGGTGTTTGCGGTCGGCGCCGGCAGCCTTGGCGGATTTCTGCGCCGTCACCCGGCGGTGGTGAGATGGCAGGGAAAGGTCGTCGGAACCATCTATTGCGCACTCGGTGCGCGGCTGGCCCTGCAGGAGCGGTGAAGCTGTCATTCTGCTGTCGCCGGACGCATTGAATGTCGGCGCCATGATGCACGCGAACGAGATCTTTTCAGACGAAACCACGACAAAGCGCCTCATTGACGAGCAAGTGCCGGATCTCGCCGGTTTGCCGGTGAAAAAGCTGGAGACTTCCGGTACCGACAATGCGCTCTACCGCGTGGGTGCCGAACACGTGATGCGATTGCCCAGGCGGCCGGAGGCCGTTCCGCTTCTTGCTAAGGAAATCGCGTGGCTGCCGCATTTTGGCGGTCTGCCTCTGGAGGTGCCGGTGGTGTGCTACACCTGCCGGGCGAGCAGGGTCTTTGCGCATGATTTTGCAGTCTTCAAATGGATCAACGGGGAACCGGCGGCAATTGAAGCGGTCGGGAACGTGGAGCAAGCCGCGCGGGATCTGGGCGGGTTCTTGAAGGACCTGCATCGGGTAATTACAGCAGGCGCCCCTGCCGCCGGCAGCGGCAACCACAATCGCGGTGTTGCGCTTGGAGAGCTCAATGAAAAGACCTACCGGTCGATCGAGATCCTTGAAGATGAAATCGATGCAGCGGCGGCAAATGCGCTCTGGCTGGACGCGTGCCATAACCCCTTCCAAGGCCCCGGGTCCTGGCTGCACGGGGATCTGAAAGCGGACAATATGCTCACGCGGAATGGCAGGCTTTGTGCCGTGCTTGATTGGGGACTGTGCGCCGTCGGTGATCCGGCGGCTGACTTTGCCGCAGCATGGTCCTTCGTCGCGCCGGAAGCGCGGGACGCTTTTCGCGAGGCGGCAGGCGCAGACGATGCACAGTGGCGGCGTGCGAAGGGATGGGCGCTATATGGCGCGGTGATCGCGCTCAGTTACTATCGTGGCGGGAAAAATGAACCGCTCTGCCGGCAATGCCGTCAAACGCTGAAGCGGTTGGGGCTTGTGCGGGCAGGCGGTTGATCCCACTGGATCACGCAGCTCAATAGGTGTCGGTCGCCGTGTCGAGCAGGATGTATACTGGAAGCGGAAGCACTTCTCTCTCGCATGGCCTAATACTCTATGCCGGGCCTGACATCTCCTCACTAACGGAAATCAGCAGATCTTCAAACAATAACAACTCTGGTGATGGTGTTGCGGGGATAATCCCTGATGGGTGGTTCTATCGAGTCAATCGAGTTAACGGCGCGACACTTGTCGCCTGGAACGAACTCAGGAAGGCAACATTATGACAAGGTATGGGTTCTATGAGCCGTCTAGAGGCTATTGGCAAACAACAGGTTATCCATCTCAGGAGTACTTAGATCGATATCCTGCCGGTTGGGTCCAAGTGCCTCTCCAACCAAGTGCCGATCATATCTATGATCCGGTGAACAAGGTCTGGCAGCATAGTCCGGCGGCACCGACACAAGAGGACGTCCGTGTTGAGCGCGACCGGCGTCTTGCGCTCGGTTTCGACTACGACTTCGCTGATGCGCGGGGCACTCACACCTTTGCGATGACCGAAAGCGATATGATCGGTTGGGACGAGGTCACCAAAGGTGCCCAAGTGGCCATAAACCTCGGTCGTCACGGCGATCCGTTCAACATCGTTACGGAAACCGGTGCCGCGACAGTGACTGCCAATGAATGGCAGCAGATCCTTGTTGCGATGACTACACTCCGGCAGGTCATTTGGCAGGCAAGTTTCGCGTTGCAGGCAATGGATGCAATTCCATCGGATTATGCTGATGACAGCCATTGGCAAACCCGAACAATCTAGGCTTCGGACCGCATTCATTGGTCGCTTCATTCACAAGAAACTTCAGGATGACAGGTCGCGGTTTGGGTGCGCTTAGGTGCACAACCAAACAGTTCTAATAACTCGAAAAATGGTCCAGACACACCGCCCGTGAGGCGGTTTTTTTGTATCTGAAAGGATCTTCATGAAGACCAGTCACTCTGGCATAGACTTCATCGAGGCGCATGAAGGGTTTGTGTCGCGCGCTTATCTTGATCCAGTCGGCGTTTTGACAATTGGAACCGGCTTCACCAATCGAAGCGGGGTTTTCCGCAAAATGTGGGGCCGGAAGCTCAAGCCTGGCGACACGATCACGCGGACACAAAACCAGCGGATCTTGAAAGAAGCGCTGGCGAATGAATACGAACCACCAGTCGAGTCGGGTACGCCGGCAGATGCCAAACAGCATGAATTTGACGCAGCCGTTTCGGCAACCTTCAACCTCGGCGCACGGTTCATGAGCTGGAAGGCGGCACAGCTATGGAAGGCAGGAAACCGATCCGCTTCAGCGGAGCATTGGGCGAACAATTACAACAAGGCGGGCGGTCGGAAACTGCCCGGCCTTGTCCGCCGGAGGAAGGAAGAGGCGCATCTCTTCCTGACCGGTGAGTATGCCGGTGTCGGTGAGGGAACGCAGCGTAAGGAGATTGCTTCCCGGCCTGCGAAGCCGGATCCGGTCGTCAAGGAGGCTCAAGTGGCATTGAAGCGGTTCGGCTTCGATCCCGGCGAAATTGATGGCTGGATGGGCAGGAACACCAAGGCCGCTGTGATGGCCTATCAGAATACGCACCCGCATCTGACCAATGATGGGATCATTGGACCTGCGACCATGGCGCAACTTCGCAGAGACGGGATTGCGGTCCGCGACGCTGCACAGAAGGGCGGCGGGCTCTCTTTGGTGTCTGGTATCGGCGCAGCTGTTGCTGGTTTTCCTTGGCTCGAGGCTACCGCGTTTGTCGCTGTTCTGGCGGCCATCTACTTTGCCTGGCGCTATCGGGATGTCATCCAGCGTCGTTTCAACAAGCTGTTTCGCCGCGAGGTGGCCTGATGTGGGGCAAGATTACATCCATGTTCCTGGGCGGTCCATTCTCTCGGATCTTTGACAGTGTTGACCACTATGTGAGCAACGACACTAAGCGCCAGGACATCCGGGCCAACGCGGTTAATCGCTATGCGGAGACCGCAGCTGAAGAGCGGGCGGACGCTCGCAGATATCGGGCATTCTGGGTGATCTGGTGCCTGTTCTCCGGGTCGGTCGGGCTTTGGTTTACCGCAATCACCATCGACACGATTTTTGATTTCTCGTGGTCGGTGGCGGACTACCCGCCATCGGTGAAGCCGTATGTCGACACCATTGTTGCCTCAATCTTCGGATCGGGCGGTCTCGTCGCAACGGCACAAGCAATTTCAAGCGCGATCCGGGGGCATCGTTGAACAAGCAAGATATGATTACGGCGCCTGTTGCGCTGACAGCGCTCAGCTGGTCGCAAGTACATAAGGTTGTGGAGTGGATCGCCGGTGAAGCGCAGCTTGTTCTGCCGGTTCTGGGCGCAATCTGGTTGATCGTCCAGATCCTCGCGAAAATTCACAGTACCTGGTTCAAACCATTCAATAGGAAGGATAAATAATATGCCCGCTGAACTGGAAGTGACGATTGCCCCTGTTTCAGGCCGATCGTCAAATGGCTCCGCGATGCCTGCTTTTGACGGCAGTGCAAGCGCCTCTGAAACAATGGTTTCACCTGCAACACCGTCCAACATAACGGCAGGAATGCAGGATTTCGTCCGCCTGGTGAACTCCGGTGACGCGGCGCTTTACGTTGCCCTGGGCAATAGTCCGAACGCTGCAGCAACCCCTCGCTGGTTCCTGGGCGTTGGCCAATCTCTGATCTTGAGCTGTGGTGAAGGTGAAAAAGTGGCGTTTGTCGCGAAGTAAGGTTGGCCGCTCGGTCTCAATAGGATGTTTTCAAATGGAACTTGGTTTTGAATTCGGGTTATCGATCCCATCAGCCGCCGCGAGTGCGCCATCCTTGGCGACAGACAATATGATTTCGTCTCTCGTGATCTCGACGGACGGCTGGCAAGCAACCATGACGATCGATCAAGCGGTCGACGGCGGGACCTATAGTGATCTCAATAACGTCGTTTCGCCTGGGCTCGAACTTACTGTCTTGTCAAAGTCCTGGGATGAGGCAGGCGTCGAGACCAGGCTCCAACGCAAGGTGATCGCGACATCGGTCATTCGTCTACCGTTTCCGAATGGTGCGCTTTTGCAGGAGATGGAAGTCGCAGGCGGCCTCAATGTCGTTATGTCCCTGTCCGACAGGATCTATTCCAACGATACGGTCACCGCGATAGCCGCTGCATCGCTCTTTACCAACAACGGAACAGGTGGAGGCGGTGAAGTCAATTCTGGCGGCACCGTGGCTGTCACGAACAATTCGGCGCTTCCTTACTACACTCCGCAGCTTGCGTGGTTGGAAGAGGAAGATCAGGAAGTCACCTCCGCTTCGTGGGCACCGAAGCTCTGCGTATACCATCGCCACGCACAACAGGGACGGCCTGTTCGTGCGGTCCAATTCATTGCTTCAGACGGAACGAATTCGGTCACCAGCACCGTTTCTACTCTATCCACGAGTCAATTCAGTGCATCGGGTCTCTACGCTAACTATTTCCAACCGAGTTGGGACCTTTCGTCTCTTACAGACGGCGAATACATCACGGTAGATGCGATAATTTTTCCTTGGGTTGGCGATTCCTTCCAAGTATCACTTAATGGTGAAGCGTACCTATCCGGAAACATCTCCACGCTTCGCGCAATCTGCAACATTGGCGGAACCTACTACACACCCGTCTACGTCTTCATCGACGGGATCGGTGCTGGGTCTCCCGACGCGAACACGAACGAGGCGACCGCCCGTGTAAACCCGTTTGCAGACATTTCCAGTGCCGCCGTTGCCGCAAAGGCGGAAAACCTCGTCCAGAATGGGTGGAACAACCTGTCTGGCGTGCGTATGAAGTTCAGCGCGGGCGTCACCTATGAGGGAGCAATGTCAGGCAACATGATCGGCGCGATGGACAAACTCCCCATTTTCGTTTCTGGTGACGATGCCGCATCACGTTGGGGGGATCCGGGTATCCATCACACTTCCGATAACATCCCCCGGAAGATGGTCATTCACGATCTGCGCCTTCGCAAAAACTCGCAACTCATCTGGATGAACGGGAACAACCAGTCATCGAGCTTGCTCGTTGCCAAGAACTGCACATTCGAGCTCAGCGCCGGTCAGGGCGCTTACACAGCTTGGACGCTTCAATTCGGGCGGTGCCAGATAATAAACTGTAGCGGGGGTAATACCGGATTTGGAACTCAGTTCACCTCCAACGTTGGCAATACAACCCTCGTTGCAGGTTGCACATTCTCTCCGGGTACACCTTACAACATTGTCGCTTGTAAGGCAGAAGGTTGGCGGATACTCCCGACCACGGTTCTCGGCTTCCCCAATGGCAGCCTTTGTATGTGGAACTATTTCTCCAAACCGGGGAACAGCGGCCCCGCGCTTTCACTTGAAGACACAGCTGTTGGCTCGATGGGTTGGGCTGCGGTGGGGAATGTGGTCGAGATCCACGGCTCCGTAGGTGTCCAAGCTGCCGTCTACATCTCCGGCGACAGCGACGTGACTTCCATCACGAATATTACCGAGAGCGGTAACACCGTCGTCGGGCAACGCACGAACATCGCGTATCAGGATGATGCGATAGCCTTCGTCCTCAAAGACGTGGTCAGCCGTTTTTCCTATCACTGGCAGTGGAATTGTAAATCGGACTACTTCGACGGCGGCGCTTCGGCCAGGACCGGCAACTGGGCAATTCGTCATGGTGTTGATACGGGTCCTATGGCCATTCGAGCGGTTGCTGACGGCACGAGCTATGGCTATTCGAATTGGCTTGGTGAAGCGCTCGGTGACGCCAAGGCCAACACAGAAGGGCCGAACGGTCATGTCTTTGGTGGAACGTCTACGCTCACCCCGGATTGGGTCAACGATCAATCAAGCGATGTGGTTGGAACGGGCGATGGAGACTATACGCCAGGGCCTTTGAACAACCTGCCAACCATCCCGGCAGGACAAACAGAATTCTTGGTCGATATGTGGGGCCGGTCGATCCCGACTGACGGCACGGCTGTTGTCGGGGCGCTTCAGCCGGCAACGTGAGTTCGTCATATCATGCAAGTTTGAGAGCTCTCCTCCGGTCAGTCATGGTGCCTGCAGTGCCCCGGCGGCACTCCAAATTCCTGCCGGAAGGCGCGGATCATCGCACTGGTGTTCTGGTAGCCGCACCGTGCTGCAATTTCCGCAATGCTCAGTGTCGACAATTCCACCAGGCGGCGCGCTTCGCGAAGTCTTATGCCTTTGTAGACAGACAGCGGCGTCATATTCATCTCGTTTTGGAAGCGTTTCTCAAGTGTGCGCTGGTTTGTCCTAAGTTTGCTGGCGAGGCCGGGGATCGACAAAGGCACCTCGATCGTTCGGCGCATGAGTGTCGTCGCACTTCGCACAAGCGTATCGGTCGACCAACGCTCGAGGGGGTTCTGCATTTCCAGCTTGTCGCCATGCATGAAGAGCGCTGCGATTTCGAGTGCAAACATCGGACTGTGTTCCTGTCTGATCAGTTCCAGCGTCAATTCGAAGGCGGTCGATGCCCCGCCACAGGTCGCAGTGCCCTTTTCAACAACGTAACGATCTTCAACCACATGCACTTCAGGAAAAGTTTCCATGAAACTTGTGATTTCGTCCCAGTGAATTGTCGCCCTTAGACCATCCAACAGCCCCGCTTTCGCCAGCAGCCAAGCACCGGTATCCATCCCGACAAGGTTGGCGAAACGATTGCGTGCCGCACGCAGTGTTTCGCCCATCCTGGGATTTGCCATTTTGGTATAGCCGTAGCTCGGCATTGCGAAAAGATAGTCGCCTTTCGGAGCGAGTTTGGACATGGACAACGTCTCAACGGGCAAGCCGCTGGAAGACCTCACGGTTCCTCCATCCAGACTGAAGTGCTCCCACGTATAGAATGTTTGCCGCGCAATCGTGTTTGCGGCTCGAAAGGGTTCGATTGCATTTGCAAGGCAATGATTTGAAAAGTTTTCAAAAAGAAGCACGCAAACGGAGCGAACTTTAGCTGAATTTTCCGAAAACCGCATATCTTTCTACCAAAACTGCATATCGCTAAATGCTATCTTGTCTCACTCTTCCGAAGCGGAGACAAGAGGAGTTATCAGATGCATTTTGGTCTGGGCGAAGAGCGGGAAATGATCGTCTCGACGGTACGCTCGTTCGTCGAAAATGAGATCTATCCGCATGAAGCTCTGGTTGAAAAGACCGGACAGGTGCCCTCGGAGCTAGGTGAAGAGATTAAGCGGAAATGCATCGACCTCGGGTTTTACGCGTGCAATTTCCCGGAGGAGGTAGGCGGCGCAGGCCTGAGCCATCTCGATTTTACGTTGGTGGAGCGGGAACTCGGGCGCGGTTCGATGGCGCTGACACATTTTTTCGGTCGGCCGCAAAATATTCTGATGGCATGCAAGGGCGATCAACGCGAACGGTATTTGCTTCCGGCCGTGCGAGGCGAGAAAATGGACGCGCTGGCCATGACAGAACCAGACGCAGGCTCGGACGTCCGCGGCATGAAATGTCAGGCGGTGCGTGAGGGGGGCGACTGGGTTATCTCGGGCTCGAAACATTTTATTTCAGGCGCAGAACACGCTGACTTCTTTATTGTTTTTGTTGCGACCGGTGTCGACGACACACCGAAAGGTCCCAAGAAACGGATCACATGTTTTCTTGTTGACGGGGGAACGCCAGGGTTTGAAGTCCGCAACGGATACAACTCCGTCAGCCATCGTGGATACAAAAACTACATCTTGTATTTTGACGGTTGTCGGCTCCCGGACTCTCAGGTCCTCGGTGAGGTCGACGGTGGATTTGCTGTCATGAATGAATGGCTATACGCAACACGCCTTACGGTTGCTGCGATGAGCGTCGGGCGTGCGCGACGCTGTTTCGACCACGCCGTTTCCTATGCGGCAGAGCGTAATCAATTCGGTCAACCCATCGCGAAGTTTCAGGGCGTTGGGTTTCAGGTCGCTGATATGATTACAGAAATCGACGCAGCAGACTGGCTCACGCTTGCTGGTGCGTGGCGGCTTGATCAGGGCCTGCCGGCAAACAGAGAAATTGCCAGCGCAAAACTATATGCGACGGAGATGCTCGCCAGAGTCACTGATACCACCTTGCAAATTCATGGTGGAATGGGGTTGATGGAGGATTTTCCGATTGAACGGTTCTGGCGGGATGCTCGCGTGGAGCGCATCTGGGACGGAACGAGCGAAATCCAGCGGCACATTATAAGCCGCGACATATTCAGACCGCTTGGGGCGTGAGGTATGCGGAGTCTGGAACGTTTGTTTCGCCCCGAATCCATTGTCGTCGTCGGGGGAGGGTTCTGGTGCGAGAACGTGATACGGGAGTGCCGCAAGTCCGGTTTTGACGGCAGGATTTCTGCGGTTCATCCGACGAGAAACGAAATCTGCGGCAGTCCGGTTGTCCGATCGGTTTCGGAGCTTTCCTTTGTTCCGGATGCGGCTTTCATTGGCGTCAATCGACACGCGACAATCGAAACTGTCCGCGCTTTTTCAAAGTCCGGGGCCGGTGGCGCGGTGTGCTTTG
Source organism: uncultured Roseibium sp. (assembly GCF_947494555.1). Taxonomy (GTDB): domain Bacteria; phylum Pseudomonadota; class Alphaproteobacteria; order Rhizobiales; family Stappiaceae; genus Roseibium. Next base: position 816,160 of record NZ_CANLVF010000001.1, read on the forward strand.
CATCGGGATTTCGGGAAGCCTCCGCTGAATTGGATGACGGCGTCTCTCTGCAAAACGCCCTCGTGGAAGCTGCTGGTGGCATGCCGTTTCTGGGCCCCAATTGTTACGGGTTCATCAACGCACTTGACGGCGTTGCGCTTTGGCCCGACCAGCATGGACTTGCAGGTGCGAACAAAGGTGTTGCTATCCTCACCCAGTCGTCGAACATCGCCCTTAATCTGACCATGCAGACGCGCGGTCTGCCGATTGCCTACCTGGTAACGGTGGGAAATCAGGCACAGACGGGTTTGTCTGCGATCGCCGAAGCACTTTTGTCCGATGAACGCGTGACCGCGATAGGGCTTCATATCGAAGGTTTGGACGATCTGGCGGAATTTGCAGGCTTTGCGCAGCGCGCACATGCGCTGGGCAAACCGGTTGTTGTTTTGAAGGTTGGCCGGTCGCAGCAAGCTCAAACAGCAGCCGTTTCTCATACGGCATCGCTTGCTGGTAGCGCGGCGGGGGCGAGCGCACTGTTCAAGAGGCTGTGGTTTGCGGAAGTCACCAGTCTTGCAGCATTTTTGGAGACGCTGAAACTCCTGCACACTGTTGGACCGCTCAGTAACTACAAGATCGCCTCAATGTCATGTTCAGGAGGCGAAGCGAGCTTGATCGCTGACGCGGCCATGGAAAGGCGGCTCGAGTTTCCAGCGTTGAGCGACGCGCAATCAAGAACGCTGCAAGAAGCGCTGGGCGCCAAGGTCGCGCTGGCAAATCCACTCGACTATCACACTTACATCTGGGGCGACGTTGACGCCATGGGACGTGTGTTTTCCGCAATGATGGATAGCGATGCAGCTATGGGTCTTGTCGTTCTTGACTTTCCACGCTCAGACCGGTGTTCTCTGGACGAATGGCTCAAGGTGATCGATGCAGTCGATATCGCCGGGGAAAATACCGGCAAACCAATAGGCATCTTGAGTTCGCTTCCGGAAAACATGCCTGAAGATGTTGCTCTGGAACTTCTCGATAAGGGCATTAATCCTTTTTGCGGTATGGAAGAATCGCTAGCTGCGATCGAAGCTGCGGCTTTTCTTGGAAAGAGGCAGTTGCCTGACGCGATTTTTGTTCCAACGGCACCCAACAAGTCGGTGCATCTCGACGAGGTGCAAGCGAAGAAAATCCTAAAAAAACACGGAGTTGCCATACCAGACAAGGCGGTTGCGCATAGTGGAGAATGCGCCGCGGAAGCCGCGGAGGAAATAGGCTTTCCTGTGGTTCTGAAGGGTATCGGCTTTGCACATAAGAGCGAAGCTGGCGCTGTGAAACTTGATCTGAACTCTATCGAAGATGTTCTTGTTGCCGCGTCCGGGATGGCGACAGACGCCTTTCTTGTTGAAGAGATGGTCGCGGGAGCGCTCGCTGAGCTTCTTGTTGGCGTGATGCTCGATCCAGCCCACGGATATGTTTTAACGCTGGCGGCCGGCGGTGTCCTGACCGAGTTGTTTGATGACAATGTCTCTTTGATCCTCCCTGTCACGCGTGACGAAGTGGATAACGCGTTGGAGGGGCTCAAGATCGCCCGAGTTCTGAACGGCTATAGAGGCAAGCCTGCCTGCAATCGATCCTTGATCATCGACGCGATCATGGCGGTACAGGATTATGTGTTGTCAACAGCGGTCGCCGAAGTCGAAATTAACCCCCTCCTGTGCGGTGAAACGTTTGCTGTTGCCGCCGACGCGTTGATCAGATGCGAGGTCTCATAAGATGAGCAGTCCTTTGAAAGTCCGCAAGGAAAACAAGATACTTGAAGTCACGCTGGACCGGCCGAAGGCGAATGCCATTGATCTGGCAACAAGCAGGATTATGGGAGAGGTCTTCACCGAATTTCGCGACGATCCCGAGCTGCGGGTCGCAATCGTTACAGGCGCAGGCGAAAAATTCTTCTGCCCAGGCTGGGACCTGAAGGCGGCAGCCGATGGAGACGCGGTCGACGGAGATTACGGCAAGGGCGGTTTCGGTGGGTTGCAGGAGCTGAGAGGGCTGAACAAACCGGTGATAGCCGCCGTCAACGGCATTTGTTGTGGCGGCGGACTTGAATTGGCGCTTTCTGCCGATCTTATCCTTGCGGCAGAGCATGCGACTTTCGCACTGCCTGAAATTCGCTCTGGAACAGTCGCAGACGCTGCAAGCATCAAACTGCCGAAGCGCATTCCCTACCATATTGCCATGGAACTGCTTTTGACGGGTCGTTGGATCGAAGCGGATGAAGCCGCACGATGGGGCATGATCAACCACATCTATCCGGCTGAAAGACTGATGGAAGAAGCCTGGAAACTGGCCGACCTGTTGGCGTCAGGACCACCGCTTGTTTATGCCGCGATCAAGGAAGTGGTCAGGGAAGCGGAAGATCTGAAGTTCCAGGATGCGATGAACCGCATTACCAAGAGCCAGTTCGGAACTGTGGAAACGCTTTATCGATCCGAAGATCAGCTCGAGGGTTCCAAGGCCTTTGCCGAGAAACGAGACCCGGTCTGGAAAGGCCGCTAGGAGTAGAGCAATGCCGCTGCAAATGAACAGGAATGTTTTCATAACGTGCGCTGTGACCGGTTCAGGGTCGACCCAGGACAAATCACCACATGTTCCGCGAAGCCCGAAACAAATTGCCGAAAGCGCCATTGACGTGGCGAAAGCAGGTGCTGCCGTTGTGCATTGTCACGTTAGGGACCCCGAGACTGGAGCTCCCTCACGCCGACTCGATCTCTACCGGGAAGTAACGGATCTTATCCGGGCGGCTGACGTCGACGTTGTTCTCAATCTGACAGCGGGCATGGGTGGCGACATTGTCTTCGGATCGACCGAGGCACCTTTGCCGGTCAATGAGAAGGGAACTGATATGATCGGTGCCGCGGAGCGCATGGCTCATATCGCGGAGTGTCTTCCGGAAATTTGTACTCTTGACTGTGGAACCATGAATTTCGCGGAAGCCGACTACGTCATGACGAATACACCCGGCATGCTGCGTGCAATGGGTGCCATGATGACCGAACTTGGGGTGAAGCCGGAGATCGAAGCTTTCGACACAGGTCATTTGTGGTTCGCCAAACAGTTGGTAAGTGAAGGGACGCTGGCATCTCCCGCACTCGTTCAATTGTGTATGGGTGTCCCTTGGGGCGCCCCAAACGATCTGAATACACTTCTGGCGATGGTGAACGCGATCCCGAACGATTGGGCGTGGTCCGCATTCAGTCTCGGCCGTGACCAAATGCCTTACGCCGCAGCCGCTGTGCTGGCAGGGGGAAATGTGCGCGTCGGATTGGAAGACAATCTCTTTCTGGAAAAAGGTGTGTTGGCGACCAACGCCCAGCTGGTTGAAAAGGCGAGGATGGTTATCGAGGGCATGGGGGCGAAGGTCATTGGCCCGCAAGACGTTCGGTCGTTGCTTGGCCTTTCGAAGAGGGCGCCAAAATGAAGGCCTGCATCATTGGTGGTGGCGTGATCGGTGGTGGCTGGGCGGCGCGTTTTCTGCTCAACGGGTGGGACGTTGCGGTCTACGACCCCGATCCTGAAGCGGAGCGAAAGATAAATGAAGTTCTCGCCAACGCGAGAAGAAGCCTGCCTTCTCTTTATGACTGGCTGCTGCCGCCCGAGGGAAAGCTCGTCTTTCATCAAAGACTTGAAGATGCAGTTCTTGATGCCGATTGGATCCAGGAAAGCATACCTGAGAGACTGGAGCTGAAGCACAAGGTTCTCGGCGCGGTGAGCGAGCTGGCACCTGCAAACGCAATCATCGGGTCATCGACTTCAGGCTTCAAACCGTCCGAATTGAACAACAAGGGCGCAAGAGCGATCGTCGCGCATCCCTTCAATCCAGTTTATCTGTTGCCTCTTGTCGAACTGGTAGGCGCGGATGATGTGGCGGCGCAAGCCGCAAAGATCTTGCGTGAGATCGGCATGTTTCCGCTCACCTTGAGAAAAGAAATCGACGCACATATTGCAGACCGTCTGCTGGAGGCTGTTTGGCGGGAAAGCCTTTGGCTTGTGAAAGACGGCGTTGCGACAACAGAAGAAATCGACGAAGCGATCCGCATGGCGTTCGGAATCCGCTGGGCTCAAATGGGAATGTTCGAAACTTACAGGATCGCAGGCGGCGAAGCGGGAATGAAGCATTTCATGGCGCAGTTTGGGCCTGCGCTTGAGTGGCCGTGGACGAAACTTATGGATGTACCTGAGTTCACTGACGAGCTTGTGGATCTGATTGCCGGACAATCCGATGAACAGTCAGGTCACATGACAATTCGTGAACTTGAACGCCAACGAGATGACAATCTGGTTGGCATGATGCGGGCGCTGAAGAAAACCGGCAGCGGCGCGGGTGGCGTCATTAATCGGCATGAGTCTTCGCTATCTGCTCTTGAGGACCCGGATTTACCGGTTACGGGCAGCCGGCAAATCCCTCAAAGCTGGGTCGATTACAACGGACACATGAACGAGGCGCACTATCTTGAAGCAGGCGCAGCGGCGACGGACCGTTTCATGGAGCTTATCGGTGCAGACGCGGATTATATCGCTTCCGGTAAAAGCTATTTTACTGTCGAAACCCATATCCGTCACCTCGACGAAATGCATGCAGGTGAGCGTCTCGTGATTACGACGCAGGTCATGAAAGGTGATGGCAAGAAGCTACATCTTTTCCATTATCTGAAAGGCACAGATGGCAGGCTTGCAGCAACCGTGGAGACGTTTTTGTTGCATGTTGATTTGGCAACCCGTGCCAGTTCTCTTCCAGGAGAGCTTGTCGCCAGGAAACTCGGCGAATTCGCGCAAACGCATGGTCCCATGCCACTTCCAGAAGGTGCAAAGCGATACGTTGGGCAAAAGGGTTAGTTGTCGACTTTCAGGTATCTGCCCTTGTTGTTCACCATGGCAAGGCACGCAAGTGCGATCCAGCCCAAGATCGCGAGTACAGCGATATCGGTATGCATTGCTCAACAGACTGTTCACCAAATTTGGCCTAGTTAGCGAAAAACGGTGAAACTATCTTCAATTAATGAACAAGCGAACCTTCGCTTCAAAATTGGAGAGCAGCATGAGCAACGCAGCGAAAATCATTCTTCATATCAATGCTTCGGCGCGCAAGAACAACTCTGTGACCCGTGAGTTGACCGACACACTGGTCAAGAACCTGGTCGAAAAAGACCAGGAAACGAAGGTTCTGAATAGAGATGTGTCGCAGGGGATCCCGTTTCTTGACGAAGACTGGGTAGGTGCCAATTTCACCGATCCGGCAGATCGTAGCGCCGAGCAGCGCCTGAAATTGTCGCTTTCCGATACGCTCGTAAACGAGTTGAAGTCGGCAGACACAATTGTCATTGGGACGCCAATTTACAACTTCTCTGTCCCTGCCGCGCTAAAGGCCTGGATCGATCAGATCGCACGCGCCCGCGAGACGTTCAAATACACGGAAAACGGGCCTGTCGGGTTGCTTGAAGGAAAGAAGGCCTTTGTTGTTGTTGCCTCCGGCGGCACGAAGGTTGGTTCGGAGATCGATTTTGCTGCGACCTACCTGAAGCACGTTCTTGGATTTGTAGGTATCAACGATGTTTCAATTATCGCGGCTGATCAGCTCATGGCCGATCCGTCGAAGAAACAAACGGCGCTGGAAAAGGCGCTTGAACTGGCTGCATAACCATGGCCACCACTATGCATCTCGCCCGTAAAAGTTCCTTTCCGGGCGGGGTGTAAACCGTCTCACTGAGTGAGACGGTTTACACCCAATAATTGCATAGCATTGCGCGCAAATGTTTACCGTCGGCCAAACACGAAACCGCTGGGCCGAAACATGTTCGTCACATTTTGCTTTCAGCTGTGAAATCCAAAGCCCATTCGGTGCCGGCCGACACCTTCTGGTGCGGCGGGCTCGAATGTGAATGGCTATTTTATTTGTCTATCAACACCAAATCGAGTATTGCTCTACGGCTTTGTTTTTACTCGCATTTCTACGTCAGATCAAATGATCCCGACGACAATTGCAGCCAGAAAAGCAAAAGCTGCAATGAAGGCAATCCTGTTCAGGTTCCGCGCTAGAGTCATCTGTCCGCTCCCGATTACCTCAGTTGACTCCCCAATACTATGACAGTGAATTGATGAAGCGAAGCAAAAAAGATGCTGCATTGCAATGGAGGTAATGCCCGCATTGGTTGCATTGCCTTTGTCGCGCTTTATTAACATCTTGATTGCGAACACATTACGTTTGAGAAAATGAGACGGCATGTGTCCTTTCAAGCCCCAAAAAAATTCGGTACTACATCTCCTGTCATGGCAAATTCTGCGAACAACGGATGTTGAATCTGTATCAATTCACCCCGTCGACAGAGAGCTCGCGGTAGCCGATTGTTAAGATGCTCCTGTTATGTTCACCGGGCGCCTGGCGCAGCGGAGTGCGGATGATCAACCTTTCGAAATTGGCAGAACTGGCAAGAGATACCAGTGCCATCGGCCGGAAAAGCCTGGTCGGTGCACTCACGGATCTTTTCGTCGGCGCTGGCGATGAACGGGACGAACAGATTAGCCTGCTCTTTGGCGACATAGTTTTGAAGGTACTGGGACAGCTCGAAGAAGAAACGCGCATGATCCTCGCCAAGCGCGTTTGTCATGAAGAGGATGCGCCGCGGGACCTCATGGTCAGTTTGGCAAAAGACAAGATCTCTGTTGCCGAGCCTGTCCTTGAAAACTCGCCATCCCTGACAACTGACGATCTCGTGGAAATTGCATCCTCGGCTTCCATGGACCATCTGGGTGCGATCGCGGTCAGAAAGACGGTCGACAAAGCCGTCACGTCTGTGTTGGTCGACCGCGGAGACAGCAGGGTTTTGACAAGGGTCGCCGAGAACGAAGGCGCGGAATTTGCCGAGTCCTCCTTCCTTAAGCTTGTTGAAAAAGCCCGTTCGGACGAATCGATCCAGGCCGCACTCGTTAGTCGCCCAGATCTGCCGGAAGAGGCCGCACACGCCCTGGTGCCGTTCCTTACGAGCGCTTTGAAAGAGCGCATCACTTCGCTCGGCGCTGACAACACGCTCGTTCACCTGCTCGCGCAAAGAGCTGCAACGGAGGTGGCCGCCAGAGCTCACAAGTTGGAGGATGCACGCGAAGAAACAAATGCGCTGATAAAAGATGTCGTCAGCCGTAAAACCGACATCGACGACGCAGTCAAAACCTTCGCGAGATCCGACCGGACGGCTGAACTTGGCATGCTTTTGGCGAAAGTGAGCGAGTTGCCTTCTTCGGCAGTTTCTCAATTGCTGTTCAGTTCCAGCGACAAACCGCTGATTATTCTGTGCAAGGCAAACGGCGTTACAGCGGAAGCCTACAAAGATGTGTTGACCATGCGCGCACGACGGTTGCGCATCGGAGGGCTTGAACTGAACGCCGCCATTCAACGTTATGCGGCCCTAAGTGAAGAAGGTGCAAAGCGTTCGCTGGAGACGTTGAAGAAGTCAGGTGCCAATTTCGGCCTAAAAACAGGCTAATTTCAACTGCCATCGATCTGTTGCCCAACGCTCAGATTTGCTCCCCTCCATGTAGTCCGCAGATAAGGACGAAGCGCTTCAGTTCGTTGACCGCTGCAGCGTTGCTGTTATTGCGGCGGCGGATATCAGAAAACCACCTCCAACTTTGTTTACCAGACGCAGAACAGACGGACTTTTGAGCTTCTGTCCCACCGCAGCCGCCGCGTAGGCATATACCGCGGCATTCAGGATGCCGAGCAACACAAAGGTCGATCCTAGAAGGAAAAGCTGAGGCGCAACAGCGGCCTGAGGCGCTATGAAGTGCGGCAAAAATGCCATGAAGAATATTATGCCCTTCGGATTGAGCGATGTGACCACAAATGCGTGCCAGAATATTTTACGCGGTGGAATATCTTCCACTTCCTGCACTCCCAAAGGTCCGGGGCGGCTTCGCCACATTTTGATGCCCAGCCATATGAGATAGACCGCGCCTACCCACTTCAATGCAGTAAAGGCAGTTGCAGAGGCGGCAAGGATAGCTCCGAGGCCAAGAAGGGATGCTGTTGCGGCCGTTGCGTCTCCGAGGCCGACACCCAGAACACTTGCGAGCGCGGATTTGCGCCCCTGCGTCAAAGCATAACTCACAACAAGCATGATCGTAGGCCCGGGAATTGCCAGCACGACAAGGGTTGCCACAATGTAGGCGGTATATAATTCAATTGTCATTCCAAGGGCCTGAAGCTCTAAGGTGGTTGGGATGCGTGGCACCAGTGATCCACAAATCAGGCGAAGCTGCAAGCGGTGAGGGATAGATGATCAAAATTGTATCGGTTAGCCTGATCGCACTCATGGTCCAACCGGTATTCGTCGTCTTATCCGGCTCAGCGGAACCTTTACCAGCACCAAAGCCTCTGGCCAGTTCCGATAAGCTAAACGAAGAAAAAACCTCACTCCCGTCTCCCAAGCCCAAGTTGAAGAAAAATCCGAAACCCGAAGCAACTGCCGCCACGGACCCAGCTGTGTGCGTCCTGGACGAAACGGAGTTCACGAGTATTCCGGCAATTCGCGGTGAACATTCTGGGGATGCCGGCTGCGGGATCGAGTCGCCTGTAAGACTTTCAAACGTCACCTGGAACGAAAAGTCTGTTCAGTTCAAAGGCGCGGTCACCGTTTCCTGTGAGTTTGCAGAAGTTTACACCACGTGGCTGCGGCAAGACGTGATGCCGTTGGCCGAAAAGCACTTCGAAGGTGGACTGGAGACCGTAAGATCCGGACCAGGCTACCAGTGCCGCCGCCGCAACAATCAGCCAGGTGGTAAGCTGTCTGAGCATGCGCTGGGCAAGGCGGTCGACATTTCGCATCTACAGATGCGCAACGGAACAACTGTTTCGATTGAAGAGGATTGGGGACGGAAAACGAAGCCGGGCCGCTTCCTGGAAGCGCTCCACAAGAGCGCCTGTAAACGGTTCACGACAGTTCTAAGCCCGGAAGGCGATGAATTTCACAAATCACATCTGCACCTGGACATTGGCTGCCATGGTAAAACCTGCACATATCTGATCTGTCAGTGAACCTGAAAGTGGATGTGGTCATCGTGACGTGCAGCAAAACATCCTTGAAATCGAACTTTTCCAAAATCGATATCAAGTGAGTCTCTGAGGTGTGGTTCAAGGAAAATCTTTTCAACGCGCGGGTCATGCGCCAGCCAGGTAATCGCGGCTGTTGTTCGTTGCCGTTCCAGTTGATAGTCCGGCCAAAGCGATTGAAGCCAGGAAAAATTCCATCGCATGGACCATCGGTTCTGTGGGCAAGTGTCGAAGCCTTTCTCAAAATCGAAATAGCCGATTGGCGATGTGGTTTTGCCCGGTAAGTAACCACTTTTGTCGCGGTAGTAGAAGGCCAGATCCAGTTTGTTCCCATCATCGTGTGACAGATGTGGCAACAGCGGAAATCCATCGAAAAACGGAAAGCTACCATCCAGTCCAAGGGTGACAGTGCCTGGAAAGCGTGTCGCTAGGTGAGCGGAAAGATCTTTCGTAACATCGCGCATCTTGCGTGAAACGTAATTTCGGTTGAGAACGCAATAGAGGCTCGATTGCAGTCTGAAAGCGTCGCTAGACCAACAATTCAACGGCACCCTTCCGAACAGCGGTGCTATGAAAACTGTTCCCACGGTCAGAACCCCGTAGACAAAAAGGAAAGTCAGCAGCCGTCGTTTTGCTAGCAGCGATAGGAGCCAGGCCAAGCCGCCGATCTGCGTGAGAATGGTCAGAACTAGAAAAGCGAGAAAGTGTAGCGGGATGCGAAGCATTGCGTATTAGAACGCAACTCGGATCACGGCTGTCAATGCACCGACAAGAATGGGAGCTTGAGCCGGAAAAAACGGCAGCAGGCGGAAAGTCAGTTCGGCTGACGGGTTGCCTGCTGCCGGAAGGTGCGGGGCGAACTCGGAAAGTTACTGGCAGAAACGCTGCTCGCCCCGATAGGTGGTGTAGGTGCCGGTTGAGGGGTTGAAGGACCGGTATTTCGAGGAGCAGTACTGATACCAGGCCGGGCTCCAGGGCTGATAACCAGCCGCTCCATGTACCTGTCCCGGGTAAGGTGCAGGCGGATAGTAGGTCGCCGGTGGCGGCGGCGGTCCGGCATAAGACGGCCGGTTTGCCGCTCCCAGCAGGATAGCGCCGGCTGCAAGGCCGATGACACCGGCTGCGACAGCTGCGCCGACATTGTCGTTCTTTCTGTGGCGCTTGTGGTAGTGGTGGTGGTGGACGCCGTGATGGCCTTGCCAGCCGCGTTTCGGGCCGGCCTCGGCAGTTGCGATTGTCGGAACCAACAATGCGCCGGACAGGGCGACGGCAATCAGGCGTTTGCTCACGTTTTTCATCTGTCTTTCTCCAAGTGCCTGCGCCTTTTTTGTCGGGCGCCTTAGCTGATAGACAGACAATCGCATGGCGGCCCTGAACCGGTTCTGATGTGGCCGTTCATCTTGCGTTCAGGTTTGTGCTGTGGTGTTTCTTACCTTAGTGGGGCACCGATATTCGCTTCCAACGCAGGAGATCAGCGTGAGCACCCAGGACGAAAATGGCCATGAGCCGAAGTCCGTCATTCGGCCAACAGATGACGAAGCGCGACGGACGGTGAAAACCCTGATCCGTAAGGCACGCTTCGGCGCGCTCGCGGCGATTGAGGCCGGCACAGGTCATCCGCTTGCCAGCCGTGTCGCCCTTGCCACGGATCTTGATGGGACACCAGTCATTCTGACGAGCACACTGTCGGGACACACATCCGCTATCTTAGAGACACCTGCCTGTTCTCTTCTTGTCGGCGAACCCGGGAAGGGGGATCCGCTGGCACATCCAAGAACATCCCTTGTTTGCAACGCCAAACAAATCTCAAGGGAAAGCGACACGCATCGCCGCTTGAGGCAACGCTATCTCGCGCGCCATCCAAAGGCCGAGCTTTATGTCGATTTCGGCGATTTCGCCTTTTTCAGGCTCGAACTTGAGCGAGCGAGCCTCAATGGAGGCTTTGGCAAGGCTTTCGCGTTGCAGCGTTCGGATCTTCTGACGGAGTTGGGCGACAGGGACGGGTGGCTGGAAATGGAAGGTGGCGCCGTCGCCCACATGAATGAAGATCATGGCGATGCCGTGAAACTCTACGCCGAGGTCCTGTGCAAGGCGGACACCGCGAACTGGCGCCTTGCGGGGCTTGACCCCGAGGGCCTAGATCTGGTCGCCGGAGACAGGACCGAGCGGCTATGGTTCTCGCAAGCCTTGGACGATCCTCAGCAACTTCGCCCCATTCTTGTTGAGTTGGCTCAGACCGCCCGCGCTGGCTGATTTCGGCCAGATTTCCGCGAGTACAGCCTTCAGAACCGCCTTGTTTTGAAGAAGGCTATCGGTTACAAATCGATCCCGTTTTCAACAGGACTTTTGCTTTGCCTACGCTTTGACCGGTCTTCGCATCCGCTTCGCGCGTTAGCGCGTTTTTGACTTGTTCGTCATGTGGCGGATCGGGACCGGTGTGGCTTGGTCCAGCCGTATTGCATCTCCGATACGCCCGACATTATTGGTATCCAACAAAGCCAGACCGAGCGCTGCAGGTTTTTGCTGCCTATGCGTCCCGACTGCCCGTTGACGGACTTCCTTTCACAGGAAGACCGACGGAATGTCATCTCACCTACATTTCGAATGGACTGTTCTGACCGCCGAAACTCCTCACCTGATTCGTCCCTGCGGTCGGTGCGGCTCAATCCAGTCGTTTGCTTCAACCGGCAAATTTCGCTTGAACGCGAATGGGAATCGTTTGGATGCCTGGCTAATCTACACGTGTCTGGCTTGCGGTCGGCGCTGGAACCGAGCGATTTTGCACAGACGGCCGATCAACAGCGTTTCACGAACGCTTCTTTTGTCCCTCCAAGAAAACGACATCGCTCTTGCCCGTAAAATGGCCATGGCGCCTCCGGACAAATCGGATGGAGAGATCATAGGTCGCAACCGCGAATTCACACTCGAGAAACGGCTGCTCACTCCTAATGGCAGCGAATGCCATTCTTCGCGCCTTACGATCTTGAATCCATCTCGCAATTCCGTCCGTCTGGACAGACTCCTTGCGGCGGGCTTAACGCTCCCAAGGTCGATGGTTCATTCCCTGGCTGCGAAGGGTGCCCTAACGCTTGCTTGCGGTTCCTGCAAAGGGTTGAAACGAAAGGTAGGACAAAAAGTTGAGATCGGATTCCTGTTGTTAGCTCCGGAATGCGTCCCAGACCTCGATCGCAGATTGACAGGTAACACCCGTTCGAACCGCGACAATGCGGATCCTTGACCGGACACCTGTGTCGATCGAGGATCAGCCGCCAATTTAGGCGGCTCTCAAATGGCCGAGAAAGTCGGCCAGACCGCCTTTGATGGCGTTGATCTGCGATGACACGTCGTCGACTTTTCCAACCACTTGCTGCACGTAGTCTCCGGAGACCCGTGCAGCCTGGTTGACTTCTGTGATGTTCAGCGAAATTTCAGCACTGCCCTGTGCAACTTCTGAGGCATTTTGGGCGATCTCAGCCGTCACAGCGTTTTGTTCCTCGATCGCAGATGCAATCCCTGAAACCTGATCACGAATGCCACTCATTGACGTGACTACATTGGCAATCGCGTCGGAGCAGGAAGATGCGCTGGTTTGCAGACCGGCCAATTGTACGCCTATCTGATCCGTCGCATTGCCCGTCTGACTGGCAAGTGCCTTCACTTCAGATGCTACGACCGCAAATCCCTTTCCAGATTCTCCTGCCCTGGCAGCTTCAATGGTCGCGTTCAGAGCGAGCAAATTGGTCTGGTCGGCAATTTCGCTGATCAAATTCAGAACTTGGGTTATCTCCTCTGCCGAACTTGACAGTTGTCTGACTGTTTCGTCGGAGGTAACTGCGTGCTCTGACGTCTGTGTCGTCGATGTGTTCGCGAAACTGATCTGACGACTTATTTCCTGGATTGAGCTTGACAGTTCTTCAGAAGCAGACGCGACAGACTGGACGCAAGCAGTTGCTTCTTCCGCAGCCGCGGCCACGGTTTTGGAGCGCTCCACGGTTTCGTCGCTGTTCCTTGCAAGCAACTGGGCCCCATCCGACAGATCGTGCAACGCCTCAACGACAACTTCGCAACTTGCCATCAGTTTTCCTTCGAGCTCGTCGGCCAACCGCAGTCGCGTTTCGCGCTGGTCAGCCTCAGCCTGGGCTTCCTCTTCGCGGGCCTGCTCCTGAAGCCTCTTCATCTCAATCATATTGTCTCGGAAAGTTTCGAAAGCGCGTGCGACGCGCCCGATTTCATCGCGGGAGCGCACTTTGACGCTCACATCCGTATTGCCGTTCGCAAGCTCAATAAGGCCTCCGGATACCTCGTTCAGCGGCTTCGAGATCATGTAGCGGGCAAAGAGAACAGATCCTGCTGCGCAAAGGACGAACGTACAGATAGAAACAAGCGTGATCTGCCGAAGGGCCTGCTTTTCATGTTCTTCCGCGGACAGGGTTGCCGCGTGTGTAAACCGCTCGATTTCCTCCAAAAGCGCAATGAGCTCCTGGTCAAGCCGTTCCTGTTCTTCTTCTAGCACTTTCAGAAGCTTATTTGCCGAGACGAGGTCGTTTTGTTCGACGAATTGCATAATCTCGTCTACATGCATTTTGTAGGTCGCGTATTCCTCTTCAATGTGCTTGAGCTGATTGACCGCCAACTCAAATTCCGCGCGCTCCGCCTCCGAGCTTGAATTGTTCAACGCGTATTCTGCAAGTTCCTCAGCACGCCTAATTTCGTCCGCTACCTGGACTTCAAGTTTTTCCAGATGAGCCCTCAGGGCGCCGAAGTGCGATTTTTCAGCTTCATCGCTGACGCCGGCGATACGCATTATGCGTTCCACCAGCACCGCCTGTTCGAGTTGATGATTTGTTACATGGCTGATGGCTTCTGTGAGAGGAATGTCCTTTTCCGCTATGTTCGCAAGTTCTTTTCCAATGAGATTCATCTGAAAAATAGCGACCGCGGCGACAACGACCAATCCAATACAAAGGAACGCAACCAGGGAGAGAATTTTTGCTGCAACCGAATTCGCAATCGGATTGTATTTCGGCGTCATCTTCAGTCTCACAATTCGGATAAAGGCCTTGTCAGCGCTGCGATATTTTCCCATTTTGGTCAAACGACCGATAAAGAAACGGTTAAATTTGATTGAATTTGGTTGTATTTTTCCCTTATTGGTAGAAAATCTGGTGGTAAAAAAATCAAGTTACACAAAACAAAACGGCCGCCCAATGAGCGGCCGCAGCAAACTTTCCGATACGCGGACTGATTTATGGGGCGCCCCAGCCTCCAGCCGTTGGTGTCACGACCGTGACAGCTTCGCCTGGTTCAAGGACGGTCTGGTCGCATCCGCTTAGGACCTCCACGGATCCATCGAGGCGGCGCACTTCGGTGCGACCGAGTTCGCCATCACTGCCGCCTGAAAGACCTTTTGGATTGAGCGTCCGGTGAGAAGAGAGGATCGCGCAATCCATTTTCTCCAGGAACCTGACGGTACGTCTCGTGCCATCGCCGGCAGACCACTTGCCCTTACCGCCAGAGTTTTTTCTGATGTGGAAGTCTTCCAGCAGCACCGGAAAGCGGAATTCCAGGACTTCCGGATCCGTAAGGCGGGAGTTTGTCATGTGCGTGTGTACACCGTCTGTGCCCCTGAAGCCGGGTCCTGCCGGTGAGCCCGAGCAGATTGTTTCGTAGTATTGATAGGTGTCGTTCCCGAAGGTCAGGTTATTCATTGTGCCCTGGGCGTTCGCCATCGCCCCGAGCGCTGCAAACACCGCGTTGGTAACATGCTGCGAGGTTTCCACGTTACCTGCAACAACGGCGGCCGGGTAAGACGGCCTGAGCATGCAATCGTCCGGTATCACAATGTGGATTGGCTTGAGGCAACCCGCGTTCATGGGAATGTCGCCTTCGACCATGACCCGGAAACAATAGAGGATCGCCGCCCGTGTGACCGGTTCCGGCGCATTGAAGTTGTTCGGCTGGACAGGCGAGGTGCCCGTAAAGTCCACCGTAGCTTCACGCTTTGTCTTGTCGACAGTGATTTTAACGTGGATTGTCGAGCCTTGATCCGTCGGGTAAGCGTATTCGGAATCCTTGAGCGCCTCGATGACACGGCGAACGCTTTCTTCCGCATTGTCCTGAACGTGACGCATATATGCCTGCACCACGTCGAGCCCGAAATGGGCCACCATTTTTCTTAGTTCCTGAATGCCTTTTTCATTGGCGGCAATCTGTGCGGACAGATCGGCGACATTTTGATGTGGATTGCGGGCAGGGTACGGATGGTCGGTCAAAAGCTCTATCAGTTCTTCTTCGCAGAACCGGCCTTCGTCAACGATTTTGAAGTTGTCGAAAAGCACCCCTTCCTCATCCACATTGGTGGCGCGGGGCGTCATGGAACCAGGAGCCGATCCGCCGACATCGGCGTGGTGACCACGCGAGGCTGACCAGAAGAGAATGTCTTTGCCCTCGTCATCAAAGACCGGCGACACGACGGTGATATCAGGCAAATGCGTGCCCCCGTTATAGGGTGCGTTCAGTGCAAAGACGTCGCCCGGTTTGATCTTTCCCTTGTTGAGCTTGATGATCGTCTCCACTGACCTGTCCATCGATCCAAGGTGGACCGGCATATGGGGGGCGTTGGCAACCAGGGCTCCATTTGCGTCGAACACAGCACAGGAAAAGTCGAGGCGTTCTTTGATGTTGACCGAGTAGGCGGTGTTCTGCAGCGTGACACCCATCTGTTCCGCGATGGACATGAACAGATTGTTGAACACTTCCAGCATGACCGGGTCGGCGTGGGTGCCGATCGCACCAGCGCGTTTGAGCGGTACGATCCGGTTCAGGATGACGTGGTCCTTTGCATTGATCTCGGCCTGCCATCCATCTTCCACCGCGATGGTCGCATGCGATTCGATGATCACCGCGGGGCCGGCAACCTTCATCCCGGGCCTTAGCGCTTCTCGCTTGTAGATGCTGGCGTCGTGCCACGTTCCTTCCGAATAGATTCGGGTTGAGGTGACAGCGGATGCCTTGTCCGTAAAGAGAGCGAGATCCGGCTCCACGAGGCCGGCACCCCCGCCTGCGGTTTCCACTTCAAGCGCCTCAACGACAATCGGTTTGTTTTCGTATGCAAAGCCGAACTGCTTCTTGTGAGCGTCTTCGAAAGCCGCCCGCATTGTTTCAACGCTCTCGAGATGGATCGGCAACGGTGTGTCGGTTCCGTCATAGCGCAAATGCGCAATGGCGACCGTCCTGCGCGCATCAGCCTCAATTTTCTGCTGTTCGAGCTCTGCCTCAGTGACCGCCGCCAATTGATCCTTGAGGGCAAGGAGTTCCGGCATCAGAGCTTCGTCCAGAACCTTGACGACTGCCTGTTGCCTGTCTGCCCGAATGTCGGCAAGCCCCATGCCATAGGCCGAGAGAATGCCTGAGAACGGGTGCAGAATGACAGTTTTCATGCCGAGGCTGTCGGCGACGCGGCATCCGGTCTGCCCCCCCGCACCGCCAAAACAGGTTAAGGCGTATTCGGTCACATCATAGCCACGCTGCACAGAAATTTTCTTGATCGCGTTTGCCATGTTTTCGACGGCGATCTTCAAGAAACCGTCGGCAACTTCTTCAGGGGAGCGTCCATCGCCGATTTCATGGGCAAGGTCAGCAAACTTCTGGCGGACAACGTCGCCATCGAGCGGCTGGTCCTGGTCCGGGCCGAAGATTTTCGGAAAGAATTCCGGAGCGAGTTTGCCGGTCATCAGATTGGCGTCGGTCACGGTGAGCGGGCCTCCGCGCCGGTAACAGGCCGGCCCGGGGTTCGCGCCGGCAGAGTCAGGGCCGGCCTGGAAACGGCCGTCCGTGTAGTGAAGGACCGATCCGCCGCCTGCCGCAACCGTATGGATCATCATCATGGGCGCGCGCATGCGGACACCGGCAACTTCTGTTTCGAACGCGCGCTCATACTCACCATCGAAGTGGCACACATCGGTCGACGTTCCGCCCATGTCGAAGCCGATGATCTTTTCGAATCCGGCCATGCGGGACGTTTCCACGGCTCCAACGACACCACCGGCCGGACCGGAGAGGATAGCATCTTTGCCTTGAAACAGATCGGCAGCCGTCAAACCTCCCGAGGACTGCATGAACATCAGCCTTGGACCCGCACCCAACTCTTCCTGAACCTGGTCGACGTAGCGGCGCAGTATCGGCGAAAGGTAAGCATCGACGATTGTGGTGTCGCCGCGGCCGACGAGCTTCATAAGAGGCGAAACTTCGTGTGAGACCGAAATCTGCGGGAACCCGATATCCTCAGCGATCGTCTTCAGTGCCTGCTCGTGTGCCGGATAGGCATAGGAATGCATCAGGACAATTGCGATGGAGCGAATTCCGTCATCCCACGCGGCTTGCATCATGCCACGCGCATCAGTTTCCTGAAGGGCAATCTCTACGGTGCCGTCAGCCCGGACGCGCTCGGGAATTTCATGAACGCTTTCGTAGAGAAGCTCCGGTTTGATGATTTCCTTGGCGAAAATTTTCGGACGCGCCTGGTAGCCGATTTCCAGCGCATCCCGAAAACCCTTGGTGATGAAAAGTGCCGTGCGTTCGCCCTTGCGTTCAAGCAGTGCGTTGGTCGCAACGGTCGTTCCCATCTTCACGGTTGCGATTTTTTCCGACGGAATGGATTGGCCGCGCTCGACATCAAGAATTTCGCGTATCCCCTGAATGGCAGCATCCCGATAGGCTTCCGGATTTTCCGACAGGACCTTGTGCGGGTGGAGCGTACCGTCGGGTGCGCGCCCGACAATATCCGTGAAGGTGCCGCCACGGTCGATCCAAAAATCCCACTTCGACGTCATGTGTTTCCCCTCTTCAGCCACAAAAATGAACGCAATTTTCCAGGGCGCCAATCTTGTTTAACGCCTTCCTCAATCCAACATTGACATTTTATCGATAAAATGTCGATGAAAAAGTTTCGTAACGCCCGTGCCGTCCAGAAAACGCTGTCTCTCTGGAGGACAAAGCGAATGATTTGAGGTGTCAGTTCTGTTGTGCAGCGTCGGATCTCAGGAGCGTCAGGCCGCTTGCTCCCCATCCAAACGCCTTTGCGGCGGTTTCGTTTTTGCCATCGAAGAATAGCTTTTTTGCCGCTGCAGTTTCTTCTTCGTTGCTGTGAACAAGCAACAGCCACGTCTTTCCAGCATGTTCTGATTTTGTGAGAGCGCTCAGGTCCTCGACGTTTTCCACCGCCTCGAATTGGTTTTCGCCGCGCAGGTAGTAAGACAGAACGGGAGCCGAAAAGCCTTTGTAGAGAAGCAATTTGTCCTCGGGCGCGCGGTTTTCCTCAAGGAATGCTGCGATTGTGCGCCATTCAGGCCGGATCTTGTTGGTCAGCGTAAAGTTCAGCTGCGGAAACGTGAGATAAAGCGCAGCACCGACGAGCGCGACAGACGCTATTCGCGGGGCCTGGCGAGTTGCACCCATCGCCGCAAGCACGATAAGTCCAGGCCAGGCGGCAATAAGATATCGGTCAAACAGTATCGGTTGAAGCAGGACGGAATAAAGATAGGCGAGCAGCAGCGGCCCTATGGAATAGGCGAGGCATACCAGGACCGCTTGTTTGCTCGTTGGCGGGGTGGACTGCTTTGAAATCGGTTTGAAAAATGCAAGCGCGGCACCTGTCAGGGCAAGGCCGACAAGCAGCCAGAACAGCATGAGTGAGCTGGAAAGACCAAAAACCAGTGTCTCAAGAAACTGCAGGTTCGGGTAAGCGATCCAGAAACCTTCGTCTGCGACCGATCGGGCGCGCTCAAATAGAAGATAGAGCCAGGGCAGAAAGAGCGCAGTGCTGATGCCCATGGCGAGCGATGCGACAAATGCATTGGACTTGAGCGGCTTTCGAGTTCTGTGGATCTCAAAAAGCGCCACCGTCCCGCAAACAGCACCGGCGCTTGCAAATCCAAACAGCGCATAAATGTGACTGTAGAGAAAACAGGCCCCTGTGAAAACGAGCGTGGTAAACCAGAAAACGGACGGCCTTTGCAACACTTTCAAGACAGCCAACAAGAACGCAAGGCCGCATGCCGCCAGCAGTGCGTACATGCGCGCTTCGGTCGAATACCAAATGTGAAGTGGCGAAATGGCAAGCAGGGCCGCCGCAAGCAAGCCGGCTTCTCGTCCTTGAAGTTGCTTGCCAATGAGATAAACCAGCCAGACAGAGAGCAGACCAAGCGAAGCAGAAGGCAGTCTCAGCGCTGTTTCACTGTCTCCAAGGACGGGCATCGTCAACCACAAGACAATGTTGTGCAGAGGTGGATAGTTATCCGAGGCAACCAGCGTCAGAAGCTCGGTGATGGATCCATTCGACTGGCTCCAGGACACGGCTTCGTCGTACCACAGGCTCGTGCGATCAAGATTGTGAAAACGCAGAACGGCCGCTATCAACAAAATAGCTGTGAGCAGGATGGCAGTGGCAATGTTTTTCGGAAAATGTTTTTCTGCGCGCTGCACGCCAGCTTGTCCTTCAAGTTTACGAGGCAGTGAACGCTAGACAATCCGGACGCTTGATGGAAGTACATCTTTTATGGAGCCGGAGTTTATCTGTTCATCGCTAAGTGATTGATGCTTTTCGATGTTACCCAATCCGAGGTGAAACGCTTGAGTGAGAAATCAACCCCCAAACCCACCGCGGATGCCAATGCTGGAATCGGTCCTGTCGTATCGGCTGCGCACCTTGCATCCGGTGCAATGCCGGCCCTTTCGGAAATAGAGTTTGCCGTCACAATGATGGTCAACGCCTATCATCGCTGGATGGTGCGCTGTATGGCGGCGAGTGGATCCGAGGGGCTCGGGCCGTTGGATGTACTTGTCTTGCATTCGGTCAACCACAGGGATCGGGCAAAAACGCTCTCCGACATCTGCCTGGTCCTGAACATCGAAGATACCCACACGGTGACTTACGCATTGAAAAAGCTGGAGAAGGCCGGACTCATAAGGTCCGGTCGCCGGGGCAAGGAAAAAACCGCGGAGATTACGCCGTCGGGTGAAAAGGCCTGCCTTGAATACAAACATCTGCGCGAAGCCTTGTTGGTTGAGCCGATGAAGGCTTTGGGCCTCGATGAAAAGGAACTTTCGCGTCTGGCCGCAACATTGAGGCTGGTCTCCGGAAATTACGATCAGGCTGCACGGGCGGCGGCGGCAATGTAGGTGCTTTGATGCCATGGTGCGTTTCTTGTGCATTGCAAACTACAAAATTTCTTGTAGTATCGAAATATGGAACAAGAAACTGCAGTATCCGCGTTGGGAGCGCTTGCGCAGGATGACCGGCTGGCGGCATTCCGGCTACTTGTAAGCTACGGCCCGCTGGGCCTGCCCTCCGGTGTCATCGCGGACAAGCTAAGTGTCCAGCCGACGCGGATGTCCTTTCATCTGACAACATTGGAGCGTGCGGGACTGCTGACCGCCCAAAGGGAAGGCAGGCATATCCGGTACGCGGTTGATTACGGGCAAATGAAAAATCTGCTGACCTTCCTGATGGAGGACTGTTGCGGCGGCAATCCCGTTATTTGCGGCTTTTCTGAAAAAGATACGACCAACTTACCAAGTCCTGAAAATTCGAGAAAATCATGACAATCACGATCTATCACAATCCGAAATGCGGCACGTCCCGAAACACGCTCGCAATGATCCGCGAGGCTGGTGTTGAACCCGATGTTGTCGAATATCTGAAAACGCCACCCAGTCGGGAACGGCTTGTTGAACTGATTTCGCTCATGGACATTTCTGTCCGCGATCTGTTGCGCCAGAAGGGAACACCATATGATGAACTTCAGCTTGCCGAGGACAAATGGACGGACAACGAGCTCATCGATTTCATGATGGAACATCCGATCCTGATCAATCGGCCGATCGTTGTCAGCGACAAGGGTGTCCGTCTTTGCCGGCCTTCTGAAAAGGTGATGGATCTGCTGCCGGGAGACATCGGCTCATTCACAAAAGAAGACGGGCAGGTGGTGGTGTCCGGGGTTTCTAATGACTGATCCTGGAATGCAGTTTTCTGACCTTCCGAACGTTTCCCGCGAGGACATTTCGAACGTTTCAGAAACCCAATTAGCCAATGCCGAACCAATCACCCACGCGCCCCGCGTGCTGCTGCTTTACGGATCCTTACGGGAACGCTCATATAGCCGTTTTCTGGCATTCGAGGCCGAACGGCTCCTCAAGGCGTACGGTGCAGAAACGAGGGTTTTCAATCCATCCGGGTTGCCGTTGCCAGACGACGCGGACGCAAGTCATCCCAAAGTCACGGAGTTGCGTGATCTGTGTGCCTGGTCGGAAGCCCATGTCTGGTGTTCTCCGGAGCGCCATGGAGCGATGACAGGTGTGATGAAGTCGCAAATTGACTGGATACCTTTGAGCACCGGTGCAATCCGGCCGACACAAGGCAAGACACTTGCTTTGCTGCAGGTTTCAGGCGGCTCGCAATCCTTCAATGCGGTCAACCAGATGCGTGTTCTTGGCAGATGGATGCGTATGGTGACGATCCCAAACCAGTCTTCGGTTCCCAAAGCCTACCTGGAGTTTGACGATGAGGGCAGAATGAAGCCGTCACCGCTCTATGACCGGGTCGTGGATGTCGTCGAGGAATTGGTGAAGTTCACGCTCATGGTGCGTGGCCGTTCGGACTATCTGGTCGACCGGTATTCGGAGCGCAAGGCTACCCGGGAAAAGAATAGCGCCGCGTCGTTAGCAGCTCGGGATGCGGTTGCCTGAACATAGCGAACTGAAAAGCGCCGCATCCCACGGCGTAATTTCGTGCTGTCGGTCAGCTTGTAACGCTACCGGCTTTTTCGTCGGACGACGGTTGAGCTGAAGCAAGCGTGGCGAATTGCGCAAGCTTTGGTGAAAGCTTGATCTTGGGTTTCTGTGTTCCTTGCCCGCGTTTTTGCGGGAACCAGAAACCGCCCGACGTGTTCTGCGGAAACACTGGGTAAGCGGCCTCATGCCGTTCAACTTTGTCCGGTTTACCGAACATGTACCCTTGTACGAGGTCGCAACCGGCAGCACTCAGAAGGATGGCCTGTTCTTCCGTCTCTACGCCTTCAGCCGTAATCGTGACGTTCAACGACCGGCCCAGTCCGACGATAGATGTCACGATCGCGTCGGTACCGGAATCCTTGCCGAGATTTTGAACAAAGGTCTGGTCGATCTTGATTTTGTCGAAAGGGAATAGGCTCAGATAACTGAGTGAAGAGTATCCCGTGCCGAAATCGTCCATCGCGATCGAAACGCCCATGTCGTGTATTTGCCGGAGCGTTTCAATCACGGCGTCGGTGTTTGAGATCAGGAGGCTCTCGGTAATCTCGATCTCAAGACGGCTTGGATCCAGTCCGGAGTTCTGCAGGGCCTGGGCGACACGTTTTTGCGTCTCGCCGGCAACGAACTGAGCTGCTGAAACGTTGACGGCAACGCAGCGGCTTTGATCTTCCCAGAGCATTGCCTCGCGGCATGCGTTGTTCAGAACCCACGTACCAATGTCGTCGATCAGGCCGCAGTCCTCCGCTATCGGTATGAAGAGATCCGGTCTGATTTCACCCTTGGCAGGATGTTCCCAGCGCACGAGGGCCTCGTAGCCGCGCAAAGCGCCGTCACGCAAGGTATACTGGGGCTGGTACACCAGCTTGAACTGGTCAAGCTTGAGCGCTTTGACCAACCCGTTTTCGACTTCCTTGCGTTTCTGTGCTTCCGCGTCCAGACCCGGCGTGTACCAGGAGAAAGTTGAACGTCCGCTGTGCTTGGCGTTGTAAAGTGCAAGGTCGGCGCAATGCAGAAGCCTGGAAACGCGCCATGATCCGTCCGTCGCGCGCGCAAGCCCGATGGAAAGGGACAGCTTAATTTCTCTTCCGTCGATGATACAGGGGGAAGTCGTCGCGGCAATCATGTCTGCTGCAAGTCTTGTCATGCGCGCCGGATCGGAGACGGATGTGAGCAGCACAGCAAATTCGTCCCCCGAAAGGCGTGCCACCAGGTGTTTATGGAACACGGTTTGCAGCCGCTCGCCGACGATCTGCAGAAAGACATCGCCTATTCCGTGGCCATGCGTATCGTTGATTTCCTTGAATTTGTCGACGTCAATCAGCATTACGCCAACATTTGATGCTTTTGCCTGCGCGTGGCGGAGTGCCCCCGCCAGACGAGCATTGAAAACGGCGCGATTAGGCAAGCCCGTCAACGTGTCATGATGGGCAAGGTATTGAATGTTGCTGTTGGTTCGAACTTGATCGTAGAACCTCATCCAAAGCAGGATTGCGGCGAACGCAAATGAAATAAGGCACAGCACGCTGATCGAGGCGCTGATTGACCAGATCAATCCGGACAGGCTTTCGAGAATTTCTGATTGCGTGACAAGCAATACCGCGCTGGGCGCAAATGCTTCCGACGGACCCGGATTGTAGACAACAACGGCAGTCGTTCCAAAGGCACCGAACCATGTCATGTCGGGAATGACCGACAGCGGTTTTTTCGAATTGAACGCGGCCCAGGCATGATTCAATGCTCGAACCGAAGAAATCTTGTTTGTCGAAAGCCAATCGATTTCCGCGAAGGCTGGCAGACTCGAATCTTGCTCGACAGCAGTTACAGGAAACACGACTTCTGTATCGAGGATCATGGAGTCCGCGTACTTGTGCTTCAGGACAGCATGAAGCTTGACCATCATTTCGGGCGAGACGGCCGGAGCGGCATTGGACGTGAGGGGCAGCGTCAGGCGCAATCCCTGGAGCGTGCTTTCAGGCCCGTTGACCTTCGGAATGGCGTAGGAATTCAGAATATCCTGGATGCCGGCTTGCTGATGCACGTAATCCTGTTCAAGCGCACCGACCAGCAACCAGTGTGTCAGCAGGCGATTGCTCACATAAACGCCAAGCGCCAGTATCAGAACCAGCGTCATCGAAATGAAGAATATGACAATGTTGCTTCTTACGAGTGGGAGCGCCATCCGGCTCGGTACCGTTCATCAAACACGTGTCTTACGATCCTAAGCAGAAATCCTTTAACCATCATGAATATCGGGAAATTCTGCAATGCCTTTGTGATCGACGTTCCGCTAAGTAAAAATCGGACGTAGTTTCAGGAAAGTGTGTTTCATGAGGGCCCGGTTCTAGTCAAAAGTAGTGACTGCCGATAAGAGTCTTTGGAGACTTCGATTCGCCTTGAACCCTTGAAGCGAACCGAAACGGGTTTTGGTCACGGCGGGAGCTTTTATTGAGCGTCTGGAGTAGCATCGGCAGTATTGTCAGCGCGATCGGATCGGGCGGCGCGCAGATGGTCGACAGGCTTGTCCAACTCGTTCTGGCACGACCGGAAGGGACGCGCACCGTCGGTTTCACCGTGGCGATGATTGCCCTGTCGGCAAAGATGGCGAAAGCGGACGGCGTTGTCACGACCGATGAAATTCTGGCATTTCGCGACCTTTTTGAAGTTCCTCCCAATGAAGAACGGAACGTCGCCAGGCTTTTCAATCTGGCACAGGAAGACGTTGCCGGATTTGAGGTTTATGCCAAGAAACTGGCAGACCTCTTCCCATATGACCGGAAAACGCTTCTCGATATCCTCGACGGTCTGTTTCACATTGCCAAAGCTGACGGGGTCGTTCACGAGAGCGAAATTGGCTATCTTTCGAGAGTGGCTGCGGTATTCGGGCTGGATGACCGGGAGTTTTCAAAAGTTCTGGCAAGGCATGTGCGAAGCGATGGAAATCCTTATGAAGTTCTCGGGATGGGTCCGGAGGCGAGTGATTCAGACCTGAAGGCTCAATACAGGCGTGAAGTCCAGGAAACACATCCTGACCGGCTGATTGCCAGAGGAGTACCGGAAGAGTTCGTGCGAATCGCGAACGACCGGTTGGCGACACTCAATGATGCCTGGGCCAAGATCTGCGCGGAAAGAGGCATATGAGCGTTGCAACTGATACGGGCGTGAAGGCAACTGTCCATCCTTCGCCGAACCACGGCGAAAGAGCCCAAGGCGCGCCCATTGACATGCTTGTCATTCATTATACGGGAATGCGGTCTGCTGAAGAGGCCGTGCAGCGGTTGTGCGACCCTCGTTCGGAAGTCTCAGCCCACTATCTGGTTTACGAAGATGGTTCCATTTTGCAGTGTGTGCCTGAAGCCCGACGTGCTTGGCATGCCGGCCGCAGCTTCTGGAAAGGGGAAAAGGACATCAATTCCCGCTCCATAGGCGTTGAAATCGTCAACCCTGGACACGAGTTTGGATATGCGGCCTTTCCGGACGCACAGATCGAAGCGTTGGTGCCGTTGCTGCGCGATATCTGCCAGCGCCACGACATACTGCCCTGGATGGTACTTGCGCATTCCGACATTGCGCCGGAGCGCAAAGAAGATCCGGGCGAACTGTTTCCATGGAACCACCTCGCCCAAGCGGGGGTCGGACTTTTCGTCGAACCCCATCCGATTGTCGCTGGTCTGCTCATGCAGGAAGGTGATAGTGGACAGCCCGTGGAGGCGCTGCAATCCATGCTCGGGCTTTACGGCTATGATATCGACATCAACGGTGTGTTCGATTCCAAAACGAAGCAAGTTGTTACGGCATTCCAGCGACATTTCAGGCAAGACAAGGTCGACGGTGTTGCAGACCATTCAACGATTGAAACTCTCAATTCGCTCTTGCGGAAATTGCCGTCGTTTTCTGTTTAGGACCTGCCAAAGTTAGAACGAAGACCAGTTTTGTTCTGTTGCGGCGCAGCATTTTTGCGCCGGCGCTATTGCACTGCGTCACATATGTTCTCGCCATTGTCGGGAATTTGCCGGAAACCCGGCGTGTTTTTGTCACAAAGCAAAGAACTCGACAAATTTGGGCCTGAATTACTGGTAAAATGCTGTCATAATTTGAAACAAAACGTGATTGGACTGCGCTAAATTTCGTCTCACCGGTCCTGCATTCCTCCGCCCCGATTTCAACCGCAACGAAAACCAAAAGGGCTGGACGAATGTTACGGTCATTCAAGAAACTTACTGGGGCGCTTTGTCTTTTCGCCTTCGCCACGTCAACTGTCGCACCCGTCGCTTTGGCGGCAAGCTCCGGTGCAGATCCAATTCCGCACGTAATCGATCCTGCGAAGATGAAAAAAGACTCTGAGGTTCTCGCGTCGCGAGAACAGGTCGGTTCAGGCTCTGACCCCATTTTACACGTCATAGAGCCAAAGACGGAAACAACGCCGGGCAAGACAGCCAAATCAACCGCCTCCAAAAAGAAAAAGACGGCGACCAAGGCCAACGTCAACGCGAAATCTAAAAAAGCCGCAAAATCGAAGGCGCAGTCGTCATCGAAAACTGTTCAGGCCCGGAAGTCACCGGCGAAACAAGCCGAATTTGCCAGATTGATCCGCAAGGCGGCAACAAAGCACGGGGTTCCGGTACAGATCGCCAAAGCCGTTGTCGAAATTGAAAGCAACTTCAACCCGAGGGCGCGCGGGCGCGCGGGTGAAGTCGGTCTGATGCAGATCAAGCCTGCTACGGCACGCGGGATCGGTTACCGCGGTTCTACGAAGGCACTCTACGATCCTGAAACCAACATCGAATGGGGCATGAAATACCTGGCGGGTGCCCACCAGAAAGCGAACGGCGACCTGTGCGGCACGATACTGCGCTACAACGCGGGTCACTATGCCAAGCGCATGAACCCGGTGAGCCGCCGGTATTGCAGCAAGGTCAAGCGGATCATGGCGTCCAGCTGATTGCGTGACAGGTCGGTCACCTCTGATCCGGTATGCAGGTAATCCGGACCCGACTTACAAGGCTAAACCCCGCTGGATTGACAGCGGGGTTTCTTGTTTGAGCTTCTGCTACCTCAGGCAAACTTCCGTCTGGCCGCCGGAATGGACTGCGGTATCGGGGTCTCATCAGAGACATCATAGGCGTTGAAAGGCTGGCCAAGCGCGATCGTGATCGGCACCACGCCGGCCCAAATGTCTGTTCCCAGGTCCATTTTGTCATCGACCGGTCCGCCGGTCCTGACTTTTGTGCTCGCGTGCTCAATGTCCAGCGCGAGGACGCCCGTTGCTTTGTGTTCCTTCGGTATCATGTCCCGGCATTCGTCCCAGCGGCCCGGCAGCAGGTGGTCTGTTATCGCTGCGAGCGCTTCGATCTGTTCATCGCGGTCTTCGACCAAACGCGCGGTGCCGTGAACAATGACACAGCGATAGTTCATTGAGTGATGGAAGGCCGAGCGGGCGACAACCAGGCCGTCGAGAAGAGTTACGGTCAGGCTGGCTGGAACGCCTTTCGCATTGTCCTTGACGATCCGTGTCGTGCTAGCGCCGTGGATATATAGACGGTTGTCGATCCTGGCATAGGCCATCGGTATCACCATCGGTCGGTCTTCATGGATGAAACCGCAATGGGCGACCATTCCTGAATCCAGGATCTCATAGGCAAGCGTGCGATCGTAGCTTCCCCGGTTCATTTGGCGGATCTTGGCGTAACCCGGCTTGTCCGCGGTCTGACGCTTTTCCATTGTGGACATTGTTTTCTCCTGAAACGGCAAGACTTGTCCTGACCGGTTTCTCCGATAAACTGGACTTGCAAAAGGTCCGGTTTCGAAAAAATGAAAGAACCAGTTATTCCTGACGGTGTCCTTACCCTGGACCGTTCAGGTCAAATCCCGCTTGCCGAGCAGATTTATCGCGGCTTCCGTGCAGCCGTGCGTGCTGGGCTTTTGACGTCCGGGACCAGACTGCCGTCCACGCGGCGGCTCGCGGTGTCCCTCAGCGTGGCGCGAAACACAGTGAATGCGGCCTATGATCTTCTGCAGGCCGAAGGCATCATTTCAGTCAGGGCCGGAGCTGCGCCCCGGGTCACAGAAGATCTGCCGCCGGAAGGCAGTCTTGCCCGACTTGGGTCGCCTTCAAATTCCTTGAGCCTGTCGAGACGCGGCCGGCAAATGTCGCGAAACGTGCGCGGTGAGGGATGGGCGTACAGGCAGGGCGCGCTGCAACCAGGTGCGCCGGCATTGGACAGCTTTCCGTATGAAGAATGGGGAAGGTGTCTGCGCCGCGCCGCGCGAATGGAAAGAAGTGCCGATCTTCAATATCAGAACTACTCAGGCGTTCCCGCGCTCAGGTCAGAGCTTGCCCGGCATCTTGCCGCGGAACGCGGTGTACGTTGTCAGCCGGAGCAAATCCTTGTCACCAGTTCGATGCAGGCAGGTCTGTCGCTCTTGTCGCTGGCCCTTTCGGAACCCGGGGACGATGCGTGGTTGGAGGAGCCGGGCTATCTGGGTGCCCGCACCGCATTTGAGGTCGCAGGTCTGAACATCCGGCCGCTTCCGGTAGACCAACTTGGTGCAGACGCGGAACGCATGCCTACTTCCTCTAAGCTTCCAAAACTGATTTACGTGACACCGTCACATCAGTATCCGCTGGGAAACAGAATGCCGCTCCGGCGACGGCTGTCGCTTCTGGAAGTCACAAGTTCGAGCGGTGCGGTTATTCTTGAAGATGACTACGACAGTGAATTTCTGTTTTCCGGACGGCCCGTCGCAGCGCTTTATGGTCTCGCCGATGAAGGGCAGGTGATTTATCTCGGCACGTTTTCGAAAAGCCTGATGCCGGGCCTTCGCCTGGCATACTGCGTCGTTCCGTCGAAATTGGTTGAGCCGTTGGAACAACTCATGCGCAATATGGGGTGTGCAGCCAGCGTACAGGTTCAGGTCGCTCTGGCCACATTCATGGACAGTGGCGCTTACCAGAAACACATGAAACACATCCGGAAAGTCTACGAGGAGCGTGGAATGCTCCTCGTCCGCACACTCATGGAGCGGCTCGGCAACCGCATTGAGGTGGAGCTTCCAAGCGGAAATGTTCAGATCGCGGCACTGTTTCGCGAGCCGGTTGACGATATTGCGCTCGCAGTTGCCATGCAAATACACGGGTTTGCCGTTTCCCCGTTGAGCAATTGTTATCAGGGGGAGAACCGCCGGTCCGGGCTGATAATCGGATTTGCCGATGCAAATGCCGAGCAGATCAGCAAAGGAGTCGATCGATTGGGGACATTGCTCGGAGACGGAACCTTCACAAGAGACGTCTGACTAGATGCGCATTTTAGGCACGTCGCCGCGCACAATCAGGTTTGCCTCCGTCGCAGACAGGATTTCGTCGACCGTGGTATCCGGTCCGGCTTCCTTCAGGACGAGCCCGTCGGCGGTCGGCTCAATGACGGCCATCTCCGTCACAACAAGACTCACCCTGCGCTGGGCAGTCAGAGGCAAACTGCATTCATGCAGGATCTTCGGTTTTCCCTTCGCGGTATGCACCATGGCAACGATCACCTGCTTTGCGCCGGCGACGAGGTCCATTGCACCACCCATCCCGGGTACCATCTTGCCCGGCACCATCCAGTTTGCGAGATATCCGCGCTCGTCGACCTGCAGACCGCCCAGGACTGTCATGTCGAGGTGCCCACCGCGGATCAGACCGAAGCTCATGGCGCTATCGATCGATGCAGCACCTGGAACTGCAGTGACGAAACCGCCGCCCGCGTCCGTCAGATCCGGATCTTCCATTCCTTCCGGAGGGCGGGCACCAAGGCCGATCACGCCGTTTTCGGCCTGGAAAAAGACGTGAACTTCCTTCGGCAGGTAGTTGGCAACCATGGATGGCAGCCCAATGCCGAGGTTCACCAGCGTGTCGGGCTTTATTTCCTGAGCAACGCGGCGAGCAATGATTTCTTTAGCTTCCATCAGGCTGTCTCTCCAGAAGATGGTCGACGAGAATACCGGGTGTTTTGACACTGTCCGGCGAGATAACGCCAACGGGCACAATCGACTGCGGCTCGGCAATTACTGTCTTTCCGGCAAGGGCCATGATCGGATTGAAATTATGCGCCGTGAGCGAGTACTCCAGGTTGCCGACATAATCTGCCTGATGGGCTGCAATCAGCGCAAAGTCGCCATGGATCGGTTCTTCAAGGAGAAAACGTTGGTCGTTGACAGTGACAATCTGCTTGCCGTTCTCAACCAGGGTACCCAATCCTGTTGGTGTCAGGATGCCGCCAAGGCCAA
Organism: uncultured Roseibium sp.; assembly: GCF_947494555.1. Taxonomy (GTDB): domain Bacteria; phylum Pseudomonadota; class Alphaproteobacteria; order Rhizobiales; family Stappiaceae; genus Roseibium. The sequence goes on from NZ_CANLVF010000001.1 coordinate 846,284, forward strand.
CCCCGGCGGCCCGTATTCTTTCAACGAGTGTCCCTTGTGGAACCAGATCAACGTCGATTTCGCCGGAGATCATTTTCTGCTGGGTTTCAGGGTTGAGGCCAATGTGGGAAGCGATCACCCTGGAAAGGCATCCAGCAGTAACAAGCTTGCCGATGCCCTTGCCGGGCATTGCGGTGTCGTTCGCGACAAGGGTCAGATTTTTCGCCCCTCGCTCCACAATGGCATCAATCAGCCGGTGCGGTGATCCAACACCCATGAAGCCGCCAATGAGGAGTGTTGCGCCATCCGGAATAAGCTCGGCAGCGTCTCCTGCCGTCATTGATTGTTTCATCAGTGCGTCCCCGCAATTCGATGTGTCGGTATGACGTTATACCAATCTCAAGAAATAAGGACCTATCTGATGGCGCTGTTCCGGTTTGCCGGCAAGGCGCTTTGTGCAGGACGGCCTGGTTGGCCGTTCAAACAAGGCAACGCTGTCCGGAGAGCCGGAACAGGCCACCGAAGGTCGGGTTTGAAGGCTGTTCTGCCGCGTCGCAGGTTTTGGACGATAAACCATATCGCCCTGCAACCTGCTCCTTGCCGAACAGCCTTCAAACACGGTCAGATCGGTTCTTATTTCTTGAGCTTGGTATTAACCGCTGATTGGCGACATGAAAAATGAAGATTGTGCAAAGCAGTATTTTTACGCAGCTGCATACCGCGAAAGCTCGGCGGCACCAGGCGGTCAGCCCGGATCTGCTTCAACGCATTTCGCGGAGTAATCTGCTGCCGCAAGAATTTTTTCCCGGTTCTGTCCGTTGCGTGCCAGCGCATTGAGCCCGAGCAGGCTGGACAGAGTGAACGCCGCAATCTCGTGGGCCCTGTCGGTCTGTACGTTACAATCTTGCCGCGTAAGCGTGTTGATAATGCGGGTTTCAAGCGTTTTCATGCGCTCTCGCACCGCAGCGGCGTCGTTGCCCGCCTCACTGAATTTCAAAGACGACGAAGACGTGAGCAAAAGGCATCCGCGTGGTGTGTTTTCGGTCATGAATGTGCCGACATGACGGATCAGTTGCGCGACAGCTTTCAGTGGGTCCTTTTCCGTCTCTAACGAACGGAGCCCGAGTTCCGTGGCTTCCCGCCAGTATTTTGCCAGAACAGCTTCGAAGACATCGTCCTTGCATCCGAACGCGGCATAAAAACTGCCGCGCTTGATCCCGGCCGCATCCTGCAGGTCGTCCACCGAAGTTCCCTGATAGCCCTTCGTCCAAAAGACATCGACGAACGCATCAAGGGCCTTGTCCATGTCGAATGATTTTGGGCGTCCTGCCATTTTTCCTCATTCACGACGGGCTCTGGCGACCTGGTCGCCAGAGCCTTGCGTGCTTACTCTGCTGCCGCGGCAGCCGGTTTCCAGTCGAATTTCTGGAACGGTGCGTCAATCGGCGTGTCCGCCAGATGGTTTACGTAATTTGACATGACTTTCTGGGCAACGCCAAGCAGGATGTCGAGAACCTGGCGTCTGGTGTATCCGGCTGCCAGAAACGCGTCCACGTCTGCGTCGGAAACAACACCGCGTTGGCGGACAACTTTCAAAGTGAACTGTCGCAGCGCCTCGAGTTTGTCGTCTTCAAGCGGAGCGGCGTTTCTCAAGCTCTCGATGACGCCATCATTGACCTTTTGCATGTGGGCGATCGCAGTATGCGCCGGGACACAATAGTGGCAATCGTGCTCAACGTTGATCGTCATCCAGACAACGGTTTGCTCGGCAACGGAAAGGCTTGTCTGCTGAAAGAGTTCATGAAGTTTCTGATAGGCCTCCAGGTGCTGCGGGGATTCTGCCATCACGGCGTGAAGGTTCGGGATCATGCCGAAGGCTTTCAGAGAATTGTCCAGAAGCGGGCGGCTATCTTCAGGTGCGGTTTCCTGATTGTGAAGCGTGAATTCAGTCATTTGAATCTCCTGTTTGGGCGCCGGGCGCCAACTACGCCGAACACCGGCAACAGCCATGTGGGTATTCTGTACTATATAGTCAAAAATTAAATCGAGCGTAGCATTCCCGGAATTCTGCGGTTTTTGGTAGTGTTCAATCAAACGTGAATGAGAAGCTCACGGGCCGTTGCGCCAGGAACAACCAAAAAGCGCGCGATGAGATGACGCTTGGTCCTCTTCGAATTCAGATCCGTTTGAAAATGAAGCAACGAAAAAGCCGCACTTCGATCTGGTTCTCCGTGCAAGTTGGCACACAAACAAGAAGTTCTTGTTTTGCCATTGCATTTGCTTGACCTCCAGTGGAAAGCCACTTAAGTCCGCTAGCGCCAGTCGGCCGGACAGCCGCTGCCGCACGTGCCGAAAGGCCGCGGGGGAGGAAAGTCCGGGCTCCATGGAAACACGGTGCCGGGTAACACCCGGCGAGGGTGACCTTAGGGAAAGTGCCACAGAAAGCAAACCGCCCCGGCGTGCCGGGGTAAGGGTGAAAGGGTGAGGTAAGAGCCCACCGCGCCTCTGGTAACAGCGGCGGCACGGTAAACCCCACCGGGAGCAAGACCGAATAGGGACAACGCGGCCCGGAAGCTATTCCGGGCCAGGCCGGTTTCCAGGCCAGTTGTCCGGGTTGGTTGCGAGAGGCCCCTGGCAACAGGTGTCCCAGATGAATGGCTGTCGCGTCCGCGCAAGCGGGCCATACAGAACCCGGCTTACAGGCCGGCTGGCATTACCTTCTTATTCCGCTGCGTATTGCGGTGTGCTGGCCAGAAACGCGCCATAGGCGTCAGCGTTTGGATAGGAAAACTGTTCGGCGAGCGGGTTCGACCGTTTGGTCTTGGCGGCTCCCATGTCCGACAGCAACTCATCGAAATGCCGGAAATGAAAGGGTGCTGAACAAAGGCCTCCGTAAACCTTGGCAGCCGGACGTTCCTTTCGGCGCCACTCAAGCATTTCCTCAATGTTCCTTTTCATGTCAGTTTCCGTTGGCTGGTTTGCCAGCTTGCCATCGGCATATCGAACGAGCCAGTTCGCAATCATTTCCGCCGAAAGGATCGTGCAGAAGCTGGAATTGAAACCGACGAAACCCATGTCGGGCAGATCCGGGTTCACCGCCAGCCTGTAGACGCGGTACTGACCGTCAGGCTCTATCAGCTTTTCCTGGTACTCCTTTGCGAGATAGGGAACGCCGAGTTTCCAGCCAACGGCGAGGATCGACAGGTCGCAGGGCACTCTTTCACCCGTTGTCAGGACAATATGGTCCTCTTCGTATCGCTCGTATGTCCCTCTGACAGGTTTGATCGACCCGTCCTTGAAGCCCTCGAAAAGGCCGGGAGTGACTATGGGAAGCGAACAGGAGGCATCCTTTTCGATTGGTCCATCCGGCACCATGTCCCATTTTTTCAGGCCGAGCTGCAGCTTGAGCAAGGTTTCAAGGCCGCGGAAGTTTGCCCAGATCAGCGGCTTGAAGGCGGTAAAGAGAGCTTTGCCGAGGGGCGATCGTCCCCAGCCGTTGAACTGATCTTCCTGGGCGCGCATGTAAAGCAGCCGTTTGAAATTGATGCCACCGACAAAATACGGCACACGCCAGACGGGTTCGCGGTACACCAGCGTCACCGACTTTGCCCCGTTGGCAGCGGCATTGACGGCTATGTCGGTCGCGGATTTCGATCCGCCCAACACGACGACATTCTTGCCATTCACCGCTTCCGGGTCTGTGTATTCCGAACTGTGGATGACCTTTCCGCCTCCGCTTTCGAAAGCCTCCTGGCCGGGATGAGTAAGGATGTTCTTGTCAGAAAACTGTCCGGTACAAACGGTCACGAAATCAAAGTCCTGAGTCCGTGGAGCACCGCCGGCCTTGAGTGTGAGCGTCCATCCGGGTTGCCCGTCCCTCCTGCGATCCATGGCAAGGACATTCGTATTCAGCTGAAACAGTCTCGCCAGTTTGTGCTTGTTGGCATAGGCATGCAGATAGGCATGAACCTGTGGTCCTTTCGGCCATTCGGGATAGTCGTCCGGCATGGCAAGATCGGTGTACCGATAGAGATCCTTAGGGGATTGGGTCTGAACACCGGGATAAGACCGGGAAAGCTCCCAAACACCGCCGAAATCGTGGCTTCGCTCAAAGCCGAACACCCGGTGGCCGCGTTCATCGAAGGCCTTTGCCGCGGCAAGGCCGCTCACGCCGCCGCCAATAATTGCGACGTTTTTGCGTTTCGTCATCTCGGTTTCCTCCTGTGGCTCGGGGACCTGCTCAAGCCTGATCCGGCGGCGGGAGGAAATCGACCTCGTGCAGGGCGGACAATCTGACCAGCTCCTGTGGATCGGTAACGCCGTTGAGGGCACCAAAAAGGTCGAAAAGCTTGCGTGCCGGCGCGACACCAAAGACACAGGTTGCCGTCTTGCCGGATCGGTTGAAGATGCCATGGGCCTCGCCCATGGGCATGCGCACCGTGTCACCGGCCTTCGCGACATGTGTCTCGCCGCCCATTTCAATCTGCAATTCTCCATCCAGCATAATGATCCATTCGTCCTGCGTCGGGTGGATATGCGGCGGCACGAACGTTTCGGCCGGAACAACTGCGTGCCAGATAAAGGCATTGGCGCTATGGACCTTGGGCGTATAGGTATGCCCAACAACGTTCCAGCTGACGCCGTCCAAGCCCGAGTCCGTGGGTGTGATGCCAGGTCCGCTTTGCATTTTGTTCCCCTCCATTTTGCAATGTGTTGGCAGGAAAATGCTAAACCGCGCGCCCCGGATCGTTTTATCCAGATTGCGAAAAAATCTGACCTGGAGCAGCGATATGCCGCGAAGACGCCCGCATTTGCTTGAATGATTTGCCTGCTGGCGGCATGATTTTGACATGCTCCATGCCGCGCCCAGACATCCTTTGCGTGATTTCCGGTGTTTTGAAACGTCTGACGTTGACGAAGCGCGGGAAATCGTTGCACGCAACTTTTGCAGTCACCGGCTGGACCGTATGTCTTCAGGGGATCGCTTCGACGCCTGCCAGAACAGGGTCGACGGCAACCGGCTTTCCCTGAATTACATTCGCTATGGAGCCGATGTGACCATCGACCCAGGAGAATTGTCGGACTTCTTTCTGATCCAGATACCGATCGCGGGTGCGGCCAACGTCCAAAACGGCACGCGCTCGGTCTGGTCGACGACATCAACGGGTGTGGTTTTGAACCCGGACCGGAACACCACGATGCGTTGGTATGCCGGATGCGAGCAGGTGTTGCTGCAGATAGAGAAGTCCTACATGTTCGAGATTGCTGCCCGGATGACGGGTGTCGAGATCAACACCGTTCGGTTTCTCCCTGGCCTCAATTTGAAAGATGCGCCAATCGCCACGTGGGCAAACTGCCTACGCGGCTTGTTTGGTGCTGCTGAAACCGGGGAAGCTTTCGTGGAGCCAAACCATTTGCGGCAGCGGCACTTGGAAGAAGCTCTGGTCTCGTCATTGCTTGAAGTGCAGCAAAGCACGGTTTCACATTTTTTAGCTGACGAGCCAACGGGGGCTGCGCCCGCGATCCTGAAAAGAGCGCTGAACCTGATCAACGAACGGTTTGATCTGGGTCTTAGCCTTCTCGATATCTGTGTGTACGCCGGGACGACCCCCCGCAATCTGCAGATCCTGTTCAAGCGGGAGCTTGGGTGCAGCCCAATGGAAAAGCTGCAGGATGTTCGTTTGGATTTCGCAAGGCACCTGTTGTTGTCCGAAGGCGGCAATCTCTCCATTGCAGAAATCGCCGAAAGATCCGGACACCGGCACGCCGGGCGGTTCTCTCTTGCCTACAAGGCACGTTTTGGAGAGCCGCCACGAACAACGTCACGGTCCGGTCTGTTTGACTAGGTTGTTTTGACAGGCGTGCTTTCTGCAAAATACAACTCGGTTCGAATTTTGCGATAAATTATGGAAGAAATTTTCTTTTCAAGTGTTTTATGTATTCGTAAATTCTTCTTGAGTTTAATTATGATTAAATTGTGTCTAATGGGCCTTTTTATCGTCATTAACATTTAATGTTTTGTCCATGTTGCTATCCTTGTTCCTTCCTAACCTTGATTCGGGATTATCAATACAGGTGGGAAAGATATGGAAGGGACTTTCGAAGACTTTTTGGCAGCACTGCTGGCATTTGAGTCCGGATGGGACAGGGACCGCTACGACGCTGGTGTCATTCAGGATTGGCAACTCGATCAATGGGCAGGTGGCGCGGTCGAGACACACTTTCCGCAATACAGCAGCTGGTCGCAGCTGACCGATCCTGAGTGGGAGGCAATGGCTTACCGCTCGATGAACTCGCTCGGGTTTGTCGGTTTTCAGTTCGGCGAGGCGCTGTTGATTGATCTTGGTTATTACGATGATGACGTCTTTTACGGCAACGGCGCATCGACCAACAGCTGGGACGGAAATTGGACAGGCAAAAACGATGTGAATTCGCTGGAAGATTTCACGACCAAAGACGCTCAGAATGTCGCGATCCAGGAAGCGTTTGGCTACAATTTGCAGGTGCTGGAAAACCAGCTCGGCAATAGTGGGCAGTCACTGAGCGATTTCATCGGCCAGACAGCAAGCTACACCCAAAACGGCGAAACCGTCACGGTTGAACTGACACTGACCGGAGTACTTGCTGCTGCACATTTGCGTGGCGCCTGGGGCACGGCGTCCCTGCTGCAAAGCGGTGCTGTCAGCACGGACGAATATGGCACGTCGATCCTGCAATACATCGATCAATTCGGCGGGTACGATGCGCCTTCGATTGAGCAGATGATCGCATTTTACGAGGACCGGCTGAACGGCGACGAGGGTCTTGGCACTCCGGGAGAAACACCGGTGACAGGCGATCCGGGTTTGGATGGCGGCAATGGTGGCGCCGGTGTCACTGAAACTGATGCCGATGTCGTGATCACGTGGGCATGGGGGCAGGATGAAGTGGTCAACGGGTTTAATCCCGCCACAGACACGATCTTCATTGACTGGATTGGCGCCGCGGATCTCGACATATCCGAAACGGCCACAGGCGTCGTGTTCTCGGTTCCGTCGAACAACCAGACGACAACGCTGGGCAATATTCGACTGAGCGACCTGAGTGCCGCGAACTTTACGATCCTCGACGCCTCGGCGGCAGAAGAGGTCTTGGCGCTTGTCGGCGATGGAGCCGGAACGCCCGACACCCCCGACGAACCCGGCACGCCCGATGAGCCGGATACGCCAGACGGGCCCGATGTGCCCGATGAGTCGGATACACCGGTATCTCCGGCAACACCGGGCAGCTGGAATGGCACTGCCGGGGTCGCAGCAGCTACGGCAACCCTTGTTGTCACATGGGCATGGGGGACAGACCGGACTGTCTCCGATTTTGATCCCGCGAGCGACACGATCTTCATCGACTGGTTTGGCCCGGATGCGATCGATGTTTCGGAAGATGGCGGCAACGTCGTCTTCACAATGACCGCCAACAATCAGACGCTCACACTTGCCGGCTTGTCGTTGAGCGACCTGGCGCCGTCGAACTTCACCATCATGAGCGAAGTGACCGGCCAGGAGATCTTAAGCCAGGTTGGAACCGATCCGGTCGATCCTGTCGACCCTGTAGACCCTGACGTTCCGGGAACACCGGATCAGCCTCAAATGATCATGATCATGCCGAACAGTCCATCACGTGTGATTGACGACTTTGATCCGGCATCTGACATGATCCACCTTGAAGCCGGCGTGATTGCCGAGCGGCTGGAATTTGCCGATTATCCGGCGACGATTGCAGATACCGCGGACGGGTTGACCATCCGTGTGCTCACGTCGACCGGGGAAATTGCCAGCGAGACACTGCTTGTGGGTGTTGATGCGTCAGATCTAACGATGAACAATTTCATGGTTGCCGAGGAGTCTGCGCTTAACGAGGTCGCCAGCCTGCTGGGGCAATCAGTGGTCACTCCGGACACAGGCGGTTTCGATGTTGTCTATGACACGGACGGGTCCAATCCGCCGGTGCCGACCGGTGTGAGCGACCAGGGCGGGGTCAAATGGGCGGCGGATTTCGGGGCGGACGACATTGTCGGTTTCAACCCGGCTGCAGACGAGATCGACTTCGGCAATGCATCGGTTCATGGGCTCATCCTGACGATGACGCCGAATGGTGAACCGGTGATCGACAATCCGTGGGGTCCCGACATGCAAATCCTGCAAGGCGTTCTGCTTGCTGAAATGTCCATGGAGAACTTCGGCGTCGTCGGCAACGAACATTTGCGGCAGGATATCGGCGGTCTCCTGTCCTGGGTGACCAATGTCGGTCCTAGAGAAGCTGATACGGTCTACCTCAGGTCGCACGAATACGGTGTTTCAGAAGTGATCGACGGGTTTGATCCGGCGACGCAGAAAATCAGTTTTCTCTATTTCGGAACGCGGGAACGGTTGAGCGTCGAAGATACGCCCGAAGGCATGGTGATCAGTTCTCTTCCGAGCGGGCAGAGTTTTGTGTTCACCGGTGTTTCGAAAGCAGATCTTGTCCCGGGCAATGTTGAGTTCCACCACGATCAGGTCATGGAAGACAATCTCGAGGCACCGTTTGGGTTCGATCAGAGCGATGTAACGCTGGTTTCGCGGTCCGCCTTGCTGACGCCGGATGCGCCAACAGGTGAAACGACGGACGGGCATCAGACGAGGGAAGGGGTTGGCGCAGTATCTGATCCGGATCAGCCTGTGATACCCGACGAGCCGGATGCGCCAAGTGTTCCGGCCCCGGGCGATGATATTGTTTTCGGAGATGGACAGGATACGTTGCTGGTGACCTGGGACTGGGGTCGGCAGTTTGCCGTAAAGGCCTTCAATCCGGCGGAGGATGTCATCAATTTCAGCAGCCTGTCGGCATCCGATGTTGTGATCGAGGAAACGGGCAGCGATCTGAAGATCTCGGTGAACAACAACGGCGGGCACGCATATGTGCTTGAAGGCATCCAGGCAGAAGATCTTTCGATCGCCAATCTGACCGCTGCAAACTGGAATTCGGTCATTTCCGAAGCCGGTGGCGTCACTGAGCAACTGGAAAGCCTGGGCGCTGCCGATCAGCTCATCTGAGCGATACAAACTGAATTCAAACGAAGACCGCCGCGCCTCAGCGCGGCGTTTTTTGTTCTCCACAGGTCATTTGAAAGACCAAATGGTTAGGCAGTATTTGCCGGGTCGCGGATGCTCCGAACCCAAAACCTCCGTATTCCTGCGAATCCGATTCTCTCATTCTGTCAAGGCTTCATTAAGCATGTTCCGACTAACCTCGACCGACGGGGTCGTGAGCGATCAAATCGAGCCAGAATCCATGAGATTCCATTGACTGCCCATGTCTTCCCATGGTATCCCATAAATACCCAGAAAGGGGAGTGCGGACCCATTTTTGCCGGGTCTGGGACATCGAATTCGCGGCTCAGTTTGAGCCAAAAATTGCAAATTGCATGTCCTTGGCCGCGCATTGGCCGTTTCTTCTTAAGGGTGTTTTGGGGATTTCGACGGGAGGGCGCCCGTCTGAAGGGGATTGATGTCCGGCTTTGTTTCGCATTTTACCAACCGGCTCGATGCCAAGGGTCGCGTGTCGATCCCGGCACCCTTCCGGTCGGTCTTGGCGAGAGACGGCTTTGAAGGTCTTTACTGCATCACCTCTGCGCATTGCGACGCTGTTGACGCTGGTGGCAATGAGCTGCTGGCCGAGATCAATAAGCGCTCAGAAGCATTTGCAAAACTTTCGCCGGATCATGATGCGCTTGCCGTCGCCCTGTTCGGTGCGAGCGAGAGCCCGAAAATCGACGGGGATGGCCGCATGACCATTTCCGACATGATCCGCGATCACACCGGCATCAGCGACCAGGTGACCTTTGTCGGCATGAATTACAAGTTTCAGATCTGGGAGCCGGAAAAGTTTCGTGAGTACCGTGCTGAGGCCCAAAGGCGCGCGCTTGCGATGCTGTCGGGGAATGCCCCCGCACCTTCACAAGGAGAGCCGACATGATGGCGCTTGGCGACAGGGATGCAGCTTCTGCCGCAGGCGGACCCGAGCGTCACGTGCCGGTTCTCCTCAGTGAGGTCGTTGAGTGGCTGGATCCAAAAGCTGAAAACGTCATCATTGACGGCACTTTTGGTGCCGGTGGCTATTCCCGCGCCATTCTTGCGCTCGGCGCCCGCGTCATCGGCATCGACCGCGATCCGGACGCCATAGCTGCAGGGCAGGTGGTGGCCGACGAGGCCGGCGGGAACCTGATGCTGGTTTCGGGGCAATTTGCCGATCTGGAAGAGCATGCGCGTGCGCTGGGCTTTGACGAGGTCGATGGTGTTGTCCTCGATCTCGGTGTTTCCTCCATGCAGCTCGACGAAGCCGAGCGCGGCTTTTCCTTTCTCCGTGACGGGCCGCTCGACATGCGCATGGAGCAGGCCGGGCCGTCAGCGGCAGATGTCGTAAACGACCTTCCGGTCCGCGATTTGATCAGAATTATCGGGCTCCTTGGCGAGGAGAAGCGTGCAACGTCTGTTGCGCATGCAATCGACAAAGCGCGCAAGGAAAAACCGTTTTCACGTACGCTGGAACTTGCCGAGCTGATTGAAAAAGTGCTCGGGCGTTCACCCAAAAAAGCGCAGATCCATCCTGCGACACGTACATTTCAGGCGCTGCGGATCTATGTGAATGGTGAACTGCACCAGGCGGCAAAGGCGCTGGGTGCGGCGGAGCGAATCCTGAAGCCGGGTGGCCGTCTCGTTCTCGTCAGTTTTCACTCTCTGGAAGACCGGATCGTGAAGAGGTTCTTTCAAGACAGAACGCGGATTCGAGGCGGCGGATCCCGGCATATGCCCGAAGAAGAGGTTCCGCCGGCGACATTTGAGCTGCTGACACGCAAGGCGGTTGAAGCAAGCGCGCGCGAAACGGATACCAATCCGCGTGCGCGGTCGGCCAAGCTCAGAGCCGGGCTGCGAACTCAAGCGCCGGTTCGCGAATTGGATATCCATGCCGCCGGCGTACCGCGCCTGGCAGAGTTTCATGGGTTAGGGGGCTGAAGATGGTGCGAACGCTGAACATCTTGTTCATTCTCGCAGTCGTGATCGGTGCTGCGACAGTTTACGACATGAAGCTGGCTGCAACCAAATCGGCTGAAAAGGTCGCCGATTTGCAGCGCCAGATTGACGAAGAAAGAAATGCGATCCGGCATCTCAAGGCGGAATGGAGCCTCTTGAACAAGCCTGACCGCCTGCAGGGTCTCGTCGAGCGCTACAACGACTATCTGCAGCTCGAAGCGCTGGACGTGAAACAGATTGTGGCCCCTAAGGATCTACCAGCGCGTCCTGTCATGCTCGAGCCGATTGGCGGCTCCAACCAGATGGGCGGCTATGCCGGCTCATCGACTTCAATCCGGTGAGGGGCTGATTAATGACGATCGTAAGCGAGCCGGCAAGCTTTCTCCAGGTGAAGCGCACCAATCCTCGAGCAGTGCGTGGGTCGATATCTTCAAGTGCTGTGAAGTCACGTGTCTATGTGGCCATGCTGGCTTTTGCATGCGTCTATGCGGCGATCGCGGGGCGACTGGTACTGCTTGCGCAGATGGAGGAGGCGCCGTCCCGTGCATGGATCTCTGCCCAGGACTCCGTTTCCGCCTCCCGTCCCGATTTGATCGACCGGAATGGTGAAATTCTGGCGACTGATATCAAAACCGCTTCGCTTTATGCTGAGCCGCGCCGTATCCTGGACGTGGACGAGGCGGTCGAAGGATTGATCCGGGTTTTGCCGGAACTGGACGAGAAACTGGTTCGGCGCCGTCTGGAGAGCGGCGCGGGATTTGTCTGGCTGAAGCGTGAAATGACGCCGCAAAAAGCGGATCAGATCCACAATCTCGGACTTCCAGGTATTGGCTTTCTTTCTGAAAACCAGCGTTTCTATCCCGGTGGCCCGACGGCCGGTCACATCGTCGGCTCGGTGAATGTCGACAACCAAGGTCTTGCCGGGATCGAAAAATACATCGACGACGAATGGCTTGGCGATCTGCAATCGCTCGGCTTTGCCTCCGGAAGGTCGATGGAGCCGGTCCGGCTGTCCGTAGACCTTCGGGTTCAACACGTTGTACGCGACGAGCTGGTCAAGGCGATGGAGCGATACAGGGCAATTGCGGCTGCGGGTATCGTTCTGGATGCAAAGACGGGCGAAGTCGTCGCGATGTCGTCTTTGCCGGACTACGATCCCAACGACAGATCTCAGGCTCTGGAGCGTGACCGCCTGAACCGGGCGACCGGCGGCGTCTTTGAGATGGGGTCGGTGTTCAAGGCTTTTACCACGGCGATGGCGCTGGATTCCGGTTCAGTCTCAATAAATGACAGCTTTGATGCGACACGGCCGATTCGCGCGGCAGGGCGGACGATTACGGATTTCCACGGGAAAAACCGCATTCTGTCCGTACCGGAAATCTTTATCTATTCCTCCAATATCGGCACCGCGAAAATGATGCTGGCAACAGGGGTTGCCCGTCAGAAGGAGTTTCTGGAAAGGCTGCACCTGACCAATCGGTTGAAGACCGAGTTGCCGGAAAACGCAGCGCCGCTGCTCCCGCCCAAGTGGAATGAACTTGCCGCCATGACCATCTCCTTCGGGCACGGATTGTCGGTGACGCCAATGCAGACGGCTGTCGCGGCCGCTGCAGTCGTCAACGGTGGCACACTTCTGCCGCCCACCTTCATGCCACGCTCGGAGGAAGATGCGCAAGCCGTTGGAAAACAAGTCATATCTCCGGATGTAAGCCGTATGATGCGGTACTTGTTCCGGCTGAATGTGCTGTCCGGATCCGGGCGTCGTGCGGACGTGCCGGGCTACACGGTCGGCGGCAAGACCGGCACTGCCGAAAAGATTGAAAACGGGCGTTACGTCAATAACAAACGCCGCAATTCCTTCCTGTCGGCCTTTCCGATGGATGATCCGAGATATGTGGTTCTGGTGGTCATCGATGAACCAAAATCGGAGCGACAGGGTATCGGGGCGACGGCAGGCTTGAATGCCGCGCCGACGGTTGGCGCGATTGTCAGGCGCTCTGCGCCGATGCTTGGAGTGATGCCGCGGTTCGGCAAAGGGGATGAACCGATCGAAATTTCCTATTAAGGAGACACTGAAGAAACAAAGGGCACCGGCGGGGTCGCAGCCGTTAACCGGTCCCAGGTTTTCAAAACGACGACGCACACATTGAACGATCAGGTGAGATGGATCTTGCATACTTGGCCAGTGGCATTCCGGTGCCCGATGCGGCAAAGGAACTGAAAATATCCGGCCTGACGGCTGACAGCCGGAAGGTGGAGTCCGGATTTCTTTTTGCTGCCTTCAAGGGAGCGGCCGTAGACGGTATGCGTTTCGCGCCGGATGCAGTTGCAGCCGGAGCGGCCTGTGTCTTGTGTGCGGATGAAGCGCAAGAGAAAGTGCGCGCAAGTGTTCCTGCAAGCACGGTCGTGCTAGCGGCAAGCGAACCACGTCTGGTGTTTGCTAAAATGGCTGCCAGATTCTTCGGTGCGCAGCCTGACGTCATTGTAGCCGTCACAGGAACAGCAGGAAAAACCTCCGTTGCCCATTTCGTCCGGCAGATTTTTCAGGCGGCAGGGCATCCCGCGGCAAGCCTGGGCACTCTCGGAACGGTGAAGCCCGACGGGGTAAGCTACGGCGGCCTGACGACGCCCGATCCTGTTGCCCTTCACAGGGAACTCGCCGAACTGGAACGCGAAGGCATAAACCATGCGGCGATGGAGGCGTCTTCGCACGGCCTGGACCAGTTTCGGCTCGACGGTGTGCGGCTGACTGCTGCGGCCTTCACCAATCTCGGCCGCGACCATATGGACTATCACGCGACGATCGAAGACTACTTGCGTGCGAAGCTGCGCCTGTTTGAGGACCTGCTCCCCGATGGAGGCACTGTCGTCGTCGATCCGGCGGAGAAATATGCCGACCGGGTTCTGGAGGTCGCGCAGCGTCGAGGATTGCCGGTCATTACCGTTGGTGAAACAGGAGAAAGCCTGAAACTGACAGGCATGCAGCCGCACGGGTCCGGGCAGGAGCTGACGCTGCAAACCATGCGCGGCGAATACAAGATCACATTGCCCCTGATCGGGCGTTTTCAGGTCTCCAACGCGCTCATTTCGGCCGGCCTGGCAATTGCAGCCGGGACTGATATGGGGCTGGTGCTCAGGTCGCTGGAAAATCTCAAGGGAGCGCCCGGACGGCTCGAACTCGCCGGGAAAACCGCATCGGGTGGCTTGGTCTTTGTCGACTACGCGCACAAACCGGATGCACTCGACAACGCACTGGCGGCGCTCAAGCCCTATACGACTGGCAAGCTTTCGGTCGTCGTTGGAGCAGGCGGCGACCGGGATCCCGGAAAAAGAGCCCTGATGGGTGAAGCTGCTGCGCGCCATGCCGATCTGGTGATCGTTACTGACGACAATCCGCGATCGGAGGATCCGGCCGCTATCCGCAAGGCCGTCATTTCCGGTGCGCCTGACGCGCTCGAGATTGCGGATCGGTACGATGCAATTACCGAGGGAGTGAAGCACCTCGATGCCGGCGATATCCTGTGTGTAGCCGGAAAAGGTCACGAAACCGGCCAGATTGTTGGCGAGACAGTGATTCCCTTTTCCGATCATGACGCCGTGCAAAGCGCCATCAGCCTTGTAGGAGACACATGAGCGACCCTCTCTGGAAACTGGATGCCTTTGTGGAAGCTACTGGTGGCAGCATCAAGGGTGATGCTGGCGCGAACATCACGGGCATTTCGATCGACAGCCGGCCGCTTGAGCCTGGTGATGCGTTTATTGCGATCAAGGGAGACCGGCTCGACGGTCACGACTATGTCGCGGCGGCTCTGGAAGCAGGTGCCTCGTTGGCCCTCGTTGCAGAAAGCAGGCTGGCCGATTTGCCCGAGGACGGCAGATACGTTGTTGTTTCGGACCCTCTGGAAGCAATGCGGCGTCTCGGCATTGCGGCACGCGCTCGAACGCGCGCCAGGATTGTTGCAGTCACGGGATCCGTTGGAAAAACAGGAACCAAGGAGGCGCTGCGGCTGACGTTGGAGCAGTCCGGCAAGGTGCATGCATCGGTCGCCTCGTTCAACAACCATTGGGGCGTGCCCCTGACACTTGCCCGCATGCCGGCTGACATCGATTTTGGTGTGTTCGAGATCGGGATGAATCATGCCGGAGAGATCACGCCGCTGGTCAAGATGGTCAGGCCGCATGTCGCGATCATTACGACCGTTCAGGCCGTTCACCTGGAGTTTTTCGACTCCGTGGAGAAAATCGCTCAGGCGAAGGCGGAGATCTTTGATGGCCTTGAACCGGGCGGCATTGCCATCCTAAACAAGGACAACCGCCAGTTCGATCTGCTGCGCTTCCTTGCCGCCACCGCCGGTGTGTCTGTGGTGCAGACCTTCGGTGAGGACCAGAGTGCCGACAGCCATACTGAAAATGTTATCAGCTTTGCCGGTGGCTCCAGCGTCGACGCCACCATTCTCGGGACTGAAATCACCTATAAAATCGGAGCGCCGGGAAAACACCAGGTCAAGAACAGCCTTGCTGTCCTGACGGCTGTCGCAGACGTTGGGGCGGATCTTGCGAAAGCCGGGCTCGTACTGGATGGAATGCGGGCTCCAAAGGGACGCGGTGAAGTCAGCCAGCTGATGCTTCAGGGCGGCGAACTCAGTCTGATAGACGAGAGTTACAACGCAAACCCGGCATCGATGCGTGCGGCCATTGCCGTTCTTGGCTCTGTCCCGGTAGCACGGCCGGCGCGGCGCATTGCCGTGATTGGCGACATGCGGGAACTCGGCACGGATGCCGATCGCCTGCACGCGGATTTGCTCGCGCCGATTGTCGAAGCTCAAATCGATGCTGTCTATTGCGCCGGGCCACACATGCATGCGCTCTGGGAACAGTTGCCGCATGAGCTCCGCGCGCACTACTGCGAAGATGCAAAAGATCTGGAAGACGTCATTTTGAAGGACGTCCGCCCCGGCGATGTCGTTATGATCAAGGGATCGCTCGGAACCCGCATGGGCCCGCTGGTAACGGCCTTGAAAAAGGAATACCCGCCCGCGGATGACACCGCGGCGGCATAAGGGATAGCTGATGTTTTATTTTTTGGGGCAATTCGCTGATCAGATTTCGGCACTGAACGTGTTCAGGTACATTACCTTCCGAACAGGCGGCGCCATCATGACAGCGCTGTTTTTTGTCTTTTTGTTCGGACCCAAGATCATTTCAAGCCTGAGAATTCGCCAGGGGCACGGTCAGCCGATCCGCGCCGATGGTCCTGAAAGCCACCTCCTGACCAAGAAGGGCACGCCCACGATGGGCGGTCTCATGATCCTGTCGGGTGCGCTGGTTGCTGCGCTTCTATGGTCGGATCTGTCCAACCCGTATGTGTGGGTGGTCATCGGCGTGACGCTTGGGTTCGGTGTCATCGGTTTTTATGACGATTACCTGAAGGTGACGAAATCCTCGCACAAGGGCTTTGGCGGCAAGGCGCGGCTCGGTCTGGAGTTTTTGATCGCGGCGGCGGCGGCGTTTGCCGTTACGGTTTTGGATACCTCCGAGTTTTCGGAAGCCATCACATTCCCCTTCCTCAAGGACTTTACCCTCAACCTCGGACTTATCTTCATTCCCTTTGCGGCCTTTGTGATGGTCGGGGCCGGCAATGCCGTGAACCTGACCGACGGGCTCGACGGCCTTGCCATTGTGCCGGTGATGATTGCCTGCGCCTCGTTCGGTCTCATAGCCTATCTCTCGGGCAACGCGGTCTTTGCGAACTACCTACAGATCCATCACG
The DNA here is from genome assembly GCF_947494555.1 of uncultured Roseibium sp. Classification (GTDB taxonomy): domain Bacteria; phylum Pseudomonadota; class Alphaproteobacteria; order Rhizobiales; family Stappiaceae; genus Roseibium. Next base: position 863,078 of record NZ_CANLVF010000001.1, read on the forward strand.
TGTCCGGTACCGGTGAGCTGGCTGTCATTTGCGGTGCAGTGATTGGCGCCGGTCTCGGCTTTCTCTGGTTCAATGCCCCACCGGCGGCCATTTTCATGGGCGATACCGGTTCGCTGGCGCTTGGCGGCATGATCGGCGCGATTGCGGTCGCCACCAAACACGAGATCGTTCTGGCAATCATCGGCGGACTGTTCGTTCTGGAGGCGGTGTCCGTCATCGTGCAGGTAATTTCGTTCAAGCTGACGGGCAAAAGGGTGTTCCGGATGGCACCTATTCACCACCATTTCGAGATCATGGGCTGGACCGAAAGCCAAGTCGTGATCCGCTTCTGGATTATCGCTGTCGTTCTTGCCCTGCTCGGGCTTGCGACGCTGAAGCTAAGGTAAGACGCATGATCCCTGTCACCACATTTCTAGGCAAGAAAGTCGCACTGTTCGGGCTCGGGGGATCCGGCCTGGCGACTGCCCGTGCCTTGAAAGCAGGTGGCGCAGATGTCGTTTGCCATGACGACAATGAGGAACGGGTCCAGGAAGCCGCCGCGGAAGGCTTGCCGACACAAGACCTGCATTCGCTCGACTGGAGCGAGATTGCCGCACTGGTTCTGTCGCCGGGGGTGCCGTTGACACACCCGGTGCCGCACTGGACCGTCGATCTTGCACGGGAGGCATCCGTCGAAGTTATCGGCGATGTCGAACTCTTCTGCCGGGAGCGGCGCAAGCAGTGTCTTGCAGCACCGTTCATTGCGATTACCGGCACGAACGGAAAGTCGACAACAACCGCTCTTGTTGCGCACTTGTTGAAGGAAGCCGGTCTCGACGTGAAGATGGGCGGAAACATCGGCACACCGATCCTTGACCTGGAGCCGCCACAACCAGGCAGGCACTACGTCATTGAGTGTTCTTCCTACCAGATTGACCTTGCCCCGACATTGGATCCGAGCATCGGCATTCACATGAACCTGTCACCCGATCATCTCGATCGTCACGGCACAATGGAAAACTATTCGGCGATCAAGGAACGGCTCGTTGCCGGGTCGAAATTGGCAGTGATCGGTGTGGACGACCGCCTTTCATCCCTGATCGCCGACCGGCTTGAACTGGCGCATAAACCTGTGTGCCGCATCGCCGGGGAGCGGGAACTCACTGAAGGTATCTATGCGCATCTGGGCTATCTCATAGAAGCCCATAACGGCAGTCAGTCCGTGGTTGCGCTTCTCGGCGGCACTGACAGTTTGCGTGGTGACCACAACGGTCAGAACGCTGCGGCCGCCTTTGCTGCACTTCGGGCGCTGGAAATTCCAACCGAGCGAATTGCGGAAGCATTGAAAACCTTCCCGGGCCTGCATCACCGTATGGAAGTGGTTGCCAAGCGGGGCAGGGTGCTCTTCGTCAACGATTCCAAGGCGACCAATGCGGACGCAGCCGCGCGGGGACTATCCAGTTTCGACCGTATCTACTGGATTGCGGGTGGCAGAGCGAAGGCGGGTGGTATCTCCTCGCTGGACGAATATTTCCCGAAAATCGCAAAGACATTCCTGATCGGTGAGGCAGCAGAAGAGTTCGCGAAAACCCTTGAAGGGCGGGTTCCCTTCAAGATTAGCGGGACATTGCCCCAGGCCGTGAATGATGCCGCTGCAGAGGCAGCGGAGGATGGAGCTCAGGAAATCGCGATACTTCTGTCTCCCGCCTGCGCAAGTTTCGACCAGTATCCGAATTTTGAATTGAGAGGTGCGGCCTTCGTGGACGCAGTGCGTGCCTTGCCGGAAACCGGAAACAACCAGGAGGTGGCGTAATGGTATCACGCGCTGATCGAAGCCGTTTCGCCGAATGGCTCTGGACAGTCGACCACTATCTGCTGGCAGCGTTCGGGTTGCTGCTGCTTTCGGGGGTTGTTTTTGCCTTCGCTGCAAGCCCGCCGGTCGCTGAGCGCATTGGTGTTGATACGCTCTACTTCGTCAAGCGGCAGGCCATGTTCCTCGTACCCGCGCTGGTGATCATGCTGGCCGGGTCATTGATGACGCCGCGAATGGTTCGAAGAGCGGCGCTCGTTGTGTTCAGTGTCTCGGTTGTTCTGCTGGTCGCAACTCTCTTTATGGGATTTGAGACGAAGGGGGCCCGCCGATGGATCTATATCGCGGGTGTTTCGCTGCAGGCATCGGAGTTCCTGAAACCCGCATTCGTCATACTGGTTGCCTTTCTGTTGTCTGAAAGCGGCCGCCGCCGTGAGGTTCCCGGCGTTTTATTCGCCTTCGTACTCTTTGCCGTATGTGCTGCGTTGTTGATTGCTCAGCCCGACTTTGGCCAGACGATGCTGCTCGGTCTTGTCTGGGCCGGGCTGTTCTTCCTGAACGGAATTTCCTGGCTGATTATTGTGGCGCTTGGGCTTGTGGGTGTCATCGGCCTTTTCGCAGCCTATGCATTCCTGCCCCACGTGACCAATCGCGTTGACAGATTCCTTGATCCGAATTCGGGGGACACATTCCAGGTCGACACGGCAATGGATTCGTTTCTTGCCGGTGGCTGGTTCGGGCGCGGGCCGGGCGAGGGGACCGTGAAACAGGTTTTGCCGGACAGTCATGCCGACTTTATCTTTGCAGTCGTTGGCGAGGAATTCGGCGTCGTCGTCTGCCTGATCGTGGTCTCCGTGTTCGCGTTCGTCGTTCTGCGCGGCCTTAGCCACGCTGGCCGGGACCAGGATGCATTCTGCCGTCTGGCGACAGCGGGTCTGGTGGTTCTGTTCGGGCTGCAGGCCACCATCAATCTTGCCGTGAACCTGCATCTGATACCTTCAAAGGGCATGACCCTTCCCTTCATTTCTTATGGTGGATCTTCCTTGTTGTCTTCTGCGATGACGGCCGGCGCCATTCTGGCGCTGACGCGCAGAAGGCCGCAGCCCTCCAGGTCGGAGGTTGTGACCGTGAGCCGGTTGTCTCCCTCCTCATTGATGTAAGGCGCATAGCGCGAAACCATGAGCAAAACTGTACTCCTTACGGCCGGTGGAACCGGCGGTCACCTGTTCCCGGCGCAAGCGCTTGCGGGCGAACTCGGCAGGCGTGGATGGATCGTTGAGCTGGCGACCGACGAGCGCGCCGACAAATATGGGACTGCCTTTCCGGCCAGGAATGTCCACATCATTTCTTCAGAAACCATTCGCGGCCGCAATCCGGTTTCCATTGCCAAAACGCTATACAGCCTGTTGCGCGGTACACTTCAGGCACGGTCGGTGATCAAAAGCTTGAAACCGGCTGTCGTTGTCGGTTTCGGAGGATATCCGACTTTTCCGCCCATGTATGCGGCACGCCTTACCGGTACCCCCTCGATATTGCACGAAGCAAACGGTATCATGGGCCGCGCGAACAAGATGCTCGCCAAGGGCGTCAATGCAATTGCGACCAGCATTCCGGTGAACAATCTTCCGGCAGAGCTTTCAGCCAAGGTGGTGGAAACCGGCAACCCGGTCCGCGACGCCGTTGTCGAAGCTGCAGGGCAGCCTTATTCCGCGCCGCTTGAAGGTGGCGCATTTGCGTTGCTTGTGTTCGGGGGGTCGCAAGGTGCGCGATTTTTCTCCGATCTTGTGCCGCCCGCCGTGGAACGTTTGCCAGGTGAAATGAGAAACCGGCTGAAGGTCGTTCAACAGTGCAGGCCGGAAGACATGGACCGCGTCCAGAAAATCTATGAAGGCCTCGGTGTCGACGCCGAATGCGCTCCGTTCTTTAAGGACATGCCGCAGCGCATCGCCGCGTCCCATCTTGTCCTGTGCCGTTCAGGCGCGTCTTCGGTCAGTGAACTCAGCATTCTCGGCCGGCCGTCCATTCTCGTACCGCTGCCGGGTGCAATCGATCAGGACCAGGCAGCCAACGCAAAGGTCCTGGAGACGGCGGGCGGAGCCTGGCCGATCCGGCAATCCGAGCTCAATCCGGGCAGGCTTGCAGAGGAACTCGCCCGTTTCATGAATGCGCCGGATCAGCTCGCGGTCGCTGCAGAAAACGCACGCGGCGTCGCCAAGCCGGACGCGGTCAAACGTCTTGCCGACCTGGTTGAAAAGGTTGCTGCACAACAAGGAGAACGGCCATGAAAATGCCGCAGGATATTGGACCGGTTCATTTTGTCGGAATTGGCGGTATCGGCATGAGCGGTATAGCCGAAGTGCTGAAAACCCTCGGCTATCAGGTCCAGGGTTCGGACATGGCGGAAAATGCCAACGTTCAACGCCTCCGGTCGCACGGCATTCCGGTCGCGGTCGGGCATGCGCCGGAAAATCTCGGCGAAGCTGAAGTTCTTGTCGTGTCGTCGGCGATCAAGAAAGACAATCCGGAACTGGTCGCCGCGCGTGAAAAACTGATCCCGGTCGTTCGGCGGGCGGAAATGCTCGCAGAGCTTATGCGGTTCAAGCAGGCCATCGCTGTTGGCGGCACGCACGGCAAGACGACCACGACCTCCATGGTCGCTGCGCTTTTGGATGCCGGTTCACTTGATCCGACGGTGATCAACGGCGGTATCATCAACGCCTACGGCACCAATGCCCGCATGGGGGCAGGTGACTGGATGGTCGTTGAGGCGGACGAAAGCGACGGGACCTTCGTCAAGCTTCCGGCGGATATTGCAATCGTCACCAATATCGATCCGGAGCATCTCGATCACTACGGTGACTTTGAGGGCGTCAAGGCGGCGTTCCGGCAATTCGTCGAAAACGTTCCCTTCTATGGGTTCGCAGTCATGTGTCTCGATCACCCGGAAGTGCAGACCATGATCGGAACGATCGAGGACAGGCGGGTTGTGACCTATGGTACCAATCCGCAGGCCGATGTTCGTTTTACAGATGTTTCCATGGACGGCGGCAGGTCCACTTTTTCAGTCGCCATTCGCGACCGCCGTACAGAAGAAGTCGTGGAATTGAAGGACCTGGTGTTGCCAATGCCTGGGCTGCACAATGTGTCCAACGCAACCGCCGCAATTGCCGTCGCCTCCCAATTGGGTGTCGGTCCGGAGGATCTGGAAAAGGGCATATCTGCGTTCGGAGGCGTAAAGCGCCGTTTCACGCATACCGGGACGGTTGACGGCGTGCAGATATTCGACGACTACGGCCATCACCCGGTGGAAATCAAGGCGGTGCTTCACGCCGCGCGCGAGTCGACGCAAGGCAATGTGATCGCAGTCATGCAGCCACACCGGTATACGCGTCTTCAAAGCCTGTTCGATGATTTTTCCAACTGTTTCAACGACGCTGACACGGTCATTATCGCTCCGGTTTACGCTGCCGGTGAACAGCCCATCGAGGGTGCAAGCCACAAGGATCTGGTCTCGGGCATGAAAACCCGTGGGCATCGCCAGGTTCAGTCCATTGACAGTCCGGAGGAGCTGCCATGCCTGATCAAGGACATCGCCCGGCCGGGTGACTTCGTCATATGCCTCGGTGCGGGCAACATCACGCAGTGGGCTTATGCCCTGCCAAAACAGCTTGAAGAGCTTTGAGGACGGGAAATCATGAGCTATCCCGACCTCCTCGCTGAATATCCGGATCTTTTGGAAGGAATTCGCGGCAAGCTGACGCCCAATCAACCGCTGTCGGCGGTGACGTGGTTTCGGACCGGCGGGCCGGCGCAGCTTCTGTTCCAACCGGCCGACGAGGACGATCTTGCGGCCTTTCTCAGGAAACTGCCAGCTCACATTCCCGTCCTGCCTGTCGGGCTCGGTTCCAATCTCCTGATTCGCGATGGCGGCCTCGAGGGCGTTGTCATCCGACTCAGTGCGAAAGGTTTTGGTGCTGTCGATCAAATCGGTGAAAACCGTCTCAGGGCAGGCGCCGCAGTCCCGGACAAGCGGCTTGCCGAAGCAGCGGCGAAGGCTGGAATTGGTGGGTTTGCATTCTACACGGGCATTCCCGGAGGTTTGGGCGGTGCCTTGCGCATGAACGCCGGAGCTCACGGAACCGAAACCCGCGACCGTATGGTCGAGTTGGTGGCGGTGGACCGGAAAGGCGCGAGGCATGTGCTGAGCAATCGCGACATGGGATATGCGTACCGTCATTCCTCGGCGTCGCATGATCTGATCTTTACCGGCGGCGTTTTTGAAGGCACCCGGCAGGACGAGGCATCAATCCGGCAGGACATGGCGGATGTCGTCGATCATAGGGAAAAGGCACAGCCAATCCGGGAAAAGACCGGTGGCTCGACCTTCAAGAACCCGCCGGGCAGCTCTGCCTGGAAGGAAGTCGACGCAGCCGGATGCAGGGGGCTGACGGTAGGAGGCGCCCAGATGTCGGAAATGCACTGCAACTTCATGATCAATACCGGATCGGCAACGGGGCACGATCTGGAGTTACTCGGGGAAACGGTGCGTGCGCGCGTCCTGCGGCACAGCGGTATCCGTCTGGAATGGGAAATCAAGCGCCTTGGGCGTTTCGGTGAATCCGGGAGCGTCGAACCGTTTCTGGGACAGGAAGGGGAGGCCGCGTAAATGGCCAAGAAACACGTTGCCGTCCTCATGGGCGGTTGGGTCAACGAGCGTCCAGTCAGCCTGTCAAGCGGCCGCGATTGCGCGGATGCACTCGAAGAGGCCGGCTACAAGGTCACCCGGGTGGATGTGGACCGGAATATTTCCGCCGTTCTTCAGAAACTGAAGCCGGATGTCGCCTTTAATGCTTTACACGGGCCCTTCGGGGAAGACGGTTGCATTCAGGGAATTTTAGAATTTCTTAACATTCCCTACACTCACTCCGGAGTGATGGCCTCCAGCCTTGCGATGCATAAAATCAAGGCCAAGGCAGTGATGCAGGCAGCCGGAATCCCGGTCACCCATGACATCATTGTGAACCGCTATGACATCCAGCGCGAACACCCGATGGAGCCGCCGTATGTTCTCAAGCCGATCAATGAAGGGTCGAGCTTCGGTGTCCTGATTGTCAAGGAAGATCAAGAGTTTCCGCCTCAAGAGCTCAGCAGGGCGGACTGGCCATATCCTGACGTTTTGATGTGCGAAAAGTTTATCGACGGCCGTGAGCTGACCTGCGCTGTCATGGATGACAGGGCGCTTGGGGTCATCGACATCGTGCCGATGGGCCACAGCTTCTACGATTATGATGCAAAATATGTAGAAGGTGGTTCAAAACACATTCTTCCTGCAAAAATTTCACCGATTGTTTACCAAACCATAGAGACACTAGCGGTTAAGGCGCATCAGGCTTTGGGATGCCGTGGTGTTTCCCGGGCCGATTTCCGATTCGACGAACGCGAAGACGGAACCGGAGAACTGATTTGCCTTGAAGTGAACACGCAGCCAGGCATGACGCCAACCTCTCTTGTGCCGGAAATGGCGGCCCATAAGGGGATGAGTTTCAAGGATCTGGTCAGTTGGATGGTTGAGGACGCGAGTTGCTGTCGCTAGGTCGCAAATGGAAACGGGACGTGATGACGTCGCTGGAGGCCGAATTGGCTCCGCGTGGGCGCGGTGTGTCGCGTTTGCACCGGCAGCCTGTTTGGCGTTCGGCTGGACGGCTTGCCGACCTCCCGCGCTGGACGGGCTCCGCTGCTGCACTTGGTTTCTTAACCTTAACAATTGGTTATGGAATAGTCATAGGCGGCCACGGTCGGCTCGTTTCCGATGCCTTGCTGTCTGCGGCAGGGTTTGGCATCGAAGCTGTGAAGCTCTCCGGGCAACGTGAAATCAACGAATTTCAGATCCTCGAAGCCTTGGAAATTCACGAGGGAACATCACTTGCCCTCTTTGATGCTGCTGGTGCGCGCGAGCGGCTCAACACGATGGCCTGGGTTAAAAACGCTTCCGTCATGAAGCTTTACCCCAGCACGTTGCAGATCAAGATCGAAGAGAGAATTCCCTATGCGCTCTGGCAGCGCGGGGACCTGGTTTCGATCGTGAACGAAGCCGGCGACGTGATCACGGATGATGTTGACGGGCGTTATGCCAATCTGCTGCTTGTGGTCAATCACGGTGCGCAGCGCAGGGCAGTGGAAATCAACACCGCGCTCGAAAGCGTCCCGGAATTGCGCCCACGGGTGCGGGCCGCGTTCCTGATCAGTGACCGGCGCTGGGACCTGCAGCTGGAAAACGGGATATCCATCAGCTTGCCGGAACAGAATTTCGAAGCCGCACTCGCGGATCTCGTCGGGATGGACGAAGACAGCGGATTGCTGTCGCGCGATATCGTTGCCATCGACATGCGTCTTGCGGATCGCGTCACGGTGCGCCTGTCTGACGAAGCCGCCGAGCAGCGCAAGATCATGACCGGAGGACGCAATCGGTCGGGCAACAAGGAGCAGGACACTTGAGTCGCTCCGATAAAAATCTCTATCTGCCGAGAATGCGGCCCCTGCCAACCCGCCGGTCTGTCATCATGTCTGTTCTTGATGTCGGGTCGACGAAGATCTGCTGCCTGATCGCGAAACTTGTGCCGCATGAGGACAACGCTGTTCTGTCGAGCCGGTCTCACAAGGTTGAGGTTCTCGGTTACGGATATCAGCGTTCACGCGGGATCAAGTCCGGTGTCGTCGTCGATATGGACGCGGCCGAGCAGGCGATCCGGCTTGCGGTTGACAGCGCGGAACGCATGGCAGGCGTTACCGTCGAATCCCTGATTGCAAACATCAGCTGCGGCCGTTTGCGGAGCGAGGTTTACAGCGCCGGTGTGCCGCTTGCCGGAGACAGTGTCTCGGAAGCGGACATTCAAAGAGTTTTGTCCGCCGGTTCGAGTCATTCGGTAACCGACGGGCGGGCTGTGACCCACGCGCTGCCGATCTCCTATTCGCTTGATGGCAGCCGCGGTATTCGTGATCCGCGCGGCATGATGGGACACAAGCTGGGTGTCGATATGCAGGTTGTGACAGCGGAAGTTCCGCCGGTGCGCAATCTGGAACTCTGCATCAACCGCGGCCATCTGCATGTGGAGACGATGGTCGCGACGCCCTTTGCAAGCGGCCTGTCCACCATCGTTGACGATGAAGCCGAACTCGGTGTCGCCTGCATCGATATGGGCGGTGGAACCACTACGCTTTCCGTGTTTGTTGATGGCCATATGGTTCATCTCGATGCGATTGCCGTCGGTGGCAATCACGTGACCACCGACATCGCCCGTGCATTTGCAACGCGCCTGCAGGATGCAGAGCGTTTGAAAACACTTTATGGCTCGCCGCTGGCGTCCAGTTCCGACGATCGCGACCTGTTGACGGTTCCGCCGCTTGAAAGCGACAGCGATCTGCCGAATCAAATCCCTCGCTCGGCGCTGACACGCGTCATCCGTCCGCGCGTGGAAGAAATCCTTGAACTCGTGAGAGATCGCCTAACCGAATCCGGCTTTGCCGGCCGGGTCGGCAAGCAGATCGTTCTGACAGGGGGCGCCAGTCAGCTTACGGGTCTTGGAGAGGTTGCGCGTCACATTCTGGGCCGCAACGTCCGTCTTGGCCGGCCTCTAGGCGTCGCCGGTCTTCCCGAGGCTGCCAAAGGACCGGCTTTTGCCGCTGCTGTTGGCCTCTTGATTTATCCGCAAGTCGCTCAAATCGAACAGTTCGAACACAAGAACCGTCGAGTGGGGTGGGGCGGACAATCTGGTTACCTGGCCCGCGTGGGTCAGTGGATCAGGGAAAGCTTCTGACGACATGAGCCAAGAAGACGACAACCAGGAATTGGAGCTGCCGGGAGCGGCAGTTGAAGTTTGGGAAGAAGACGGATCTCCCGTATCGGGGGATCCAATGGGTCGCGAGGATAATATGACCATTAACCTGAAGATGCCCGACATTCAGGAGCTGAAACCGCGCATTACGGTCTTCGGCGTCGGCGGTGCGGGCGGAAATGCCGTCAATAACATGATCACAGCAGGCCTCCAGGGGTGCGACTTTGTTTGCGCCAATACGGATGCCCAGGCACTGGCCATGAACCATTCCGAGCGGCTCGTCCAGATGGGCGTAGCTGTTACGGAGGGGCTTGGTGCAGGCTCCCAGCCGGAAGTCGGTTCTGCCGCCGCTGAGGAAGTGATCGACGAAATCAACGATCACCTGTCCGGATCGCATATGGTGTTCATCACCGCCGGTATGGGCGGCGGAACCGGCACCGGTGCGGCTCCCGTGATCGCCCGTGCAGCGCGTGAGCAGGGCATCCTGACGGTTGGTGTTGTCACCAAGCCGTTCCAGTTCGAAGGTGCGCGCCGGATGCGCATTGCCGATTCCGGGATTGACGAGCTGCAGCGGAATGTTGACACGCTCATCGTCATACCGAACCAGAACCTGTTCCGGATCGCGAATGCGCAGACGACGTTTGCAGATGCCTTCGCAATGGCCGACCAGGTACTTTATTCCGGTGTTGCCTGCATCACCGACCTGATGGTCAAGGAAGGCCTCATCAATCTCGACTTTGCCGATGTCCGCTCCGTCATGCGTAGTATGGGCAAGGCAATGATGGGAACGGGCGAAGCGAGCGGTGAAAAACGCGCGCAGCAGGCAGCCGAAGCAGCGATTGCCAATCCGCTGCTTGACGAGTCCTCCATGAAGGGTGCCAAGGGTCTGCTGATTTCGATCACCGGCGGCAACGATCTCACGTTGTTTGAAGTGGACGAGGCAGCAACCCGGATCCGCGAAGAAGTTGATTCCGACGCCAACATCATTCTGGGTGCCACCTTTGACGAGACGCTTGATGGCATCATCCGGGTGTCTGTGGTGGCAACCGGCATCGACAAGGAGGCGGGCTTTGAAGCGGATATGTTTCCCTCATCGGCTGAACAGTCCTTGATTTCCGAAGCACCGGCGATGTCCCGGCCAGCGGAAATCTCCACTCAGAAGATGGCTCCGGCCGCTTCTAAGGCAGGGGCTGCGAGTGCGGCAGCGCAGGCCGTCGCCAACCTGGAAAAGGAGCTTGCCATCCCTGAGCCGGCGCCTGTTGCAGTGGCAAGCGATCCGGACGTCGAGATCAAGCGGGTCAAACCGGCCAGCACACCGCTGGCCGAAAAAAGACCCATGATGGATCTGGAAGAGGATGCACCGGCACCTGTTGTGGAAGATGCTCCGGTCAGTCAGCCTTACATCCCACCGGTAGCTGAAGAGCACAGCCCGGCACCGCGGATGCCGCGTGTAGAGGACTTCCCGCCGATCGCTCAGCGTGAAATCCTTTCGCAGCAGAGCCCGGCGCAGCCGCAGCCTGCTGCTCAAAAGCCGGCTCCTGCTGCCGTGCCTGCGGCTTCATTCGAAGCCGAAGAAAACTACAGTGACGAAGATCGACGTCCGATGGGCTTGCTGCGCAGGCTTGCCAACGGTCTTGGCAGGCGCGAAGACGAAGAGGAGCAGGAAGTCGAAGCTCCGGTTGCCCGCAGGGCACCGCAGCTGCAGCCGGCTCCAGCACCGCGCGCGCCGCAAACGAGGGCATCTTCGCCAGGCGCGACAGGCAATCTGGACGATACCGGCCGAGCTGCGCCCAAGCCGGTCAGTGCCGCAGATGACGAGCAGTTGGAGATCCCGGCGTTCCTGCGCCGCCAGGCCAACTGATTCGTTTTGCGATCTTCTTCCCGGATCGCGGCAGCCCGGAGCGCAAGTTTCGGGCTGCTTCCCTAACGTAATAATTTCCCTTTTTAATTCAATGATTTGTTCGCCTGTGAATCGTTACAAACCGTAATAAAGCTTTATTTCGCTCTACTGAGGAACGCGACTATCTTCGCGACCAACTGGTGATCGTTAAAAGTCCGTATGTGCATTGGGGCAAATTGAGGGCTTTTCGGTCGCAAACCGGAAGGGCTGGGTTTTATGACCACACATGTTGACCGACAGACGACGCTTGCCGAGCAGGTAACGCTGACCGGAATCGGCGTTCATTCGGGAAAACCCGCGTCGATCACACTGGTCCCTGCCGATGCCGGTGTCGGTGTCGTGTTCACGCGAACCGACCAGGACAGCGCCGCCGAGGTGCCGGCACTGTGGGACAAGGTTTCCGCGACTGCGCTTTGTACGGTGCTCGGCGATCCGAGCAAAGACGGTATCTCGACTGTCGAACATCTCATGGCAGCCCTGTTCGGAATGGGCGTCGATAACGTGATCGTTGAAATTGACGGCCCGGAAATGCCAATCATGGATGGCAGCAGTGCGGTTTTTGTTGAGGCGATTGAACAGGTCGGCCTGAAGAAGCTCGACCGCGGTCGCCGCTATCTCAAGATCAATAAAAAGGTTCGTGTAGACAATGGCAGCGCGTGGTGCGAGTTGCACCCGCATGACGGTACGAAGTTCGACATCACCATCGATTTTGACACGCCGGTGATCGGCCGGCAGCAATTCGTGTCGGAAATGACACCGGATATTTTCCGCAATGATTTGTCGCGGGCCCGCACGTTCGGCAACGTCAAGGATGTTGAGCAGCTCTGGAAGATGGGGTTTGCCCTCGGGTCTTCCCTGGACAATTCGGTCGCCATCTCCGAAGACAAGGTTCTGAACCCTGAAGGCACCCGTTGGCCGGACGAGTTTGCACGGCACAAAGCGCTTGATGCGGTAGGCGACCTTGCGCTTGCAGGTCTGCAGATCATGGGAATGTACCGGTCCTATAAGGGCGGACACAAAATGAACCACGCAGTGCTGGTCAAACTGTTTGAAGATCCGGACGCGTTCGAGGTTGTCGAGGCTCCGGCCTTCCGGCAGGTTGGTCAGGTCAGCAAGGGCGGACTTGCCGCCGCAGCTGCATTCGGCCCCGACGTCTCCTGAGCCAATTGCCAGACGTTTCCTTTGGCCAAACAGTGTTTTCTTCGGATTTCACTGTAATTTGTGCATGTTGCCATAAAAATGCTCAAAAAAACCGTCAGATCGCCGGTGTGGACGTGACGGGGACAGGGGAATTCCGCTAAACACTCCTGTCATTTAGAAGTTAGGCCGGGAAAACCTGTACGGCCGCATGGACCGGAAGCGGTCCGGGAGTAAAGGTGTGAACGGAATTTTATCTGGTTCTGATGTGAGCGGGACCTTTCGCATGAAATTCATTTTGAAAATGGCGGTCGTCGCGGCCCCGATTTTTCTGGCTGCTTGCAGCGGTAAGGAAGATCTTGACGAGCTGGCGCTGAACGATACGCCCGCTGAAGTTTTGTTCAACGAGGGACTGGCATTGCGCGCCCAAGGCAAGCTGCGCGATTCCACGACCAAGTTCGAAGAAATCGACAAGCTGTATCCCTATTCGGAATACTCCAAGAAATCCCTTGTCAACCTGGCATATCTGAACTATTCGCGCGGCAAGTATCCCGAGACCGTGACTGCGGCGCGCCGGTTCGTAACGCTTTATCCAGGCGACGAGGACTCGGCATATATGCTCTATCTCGCCGGTCAAAGTTATTACCGTCAGATGCCGGACATTACCCGCGATCAGGCGGTAACGCGAAAAGCTGCCGGAGCGTTCACCGAGCTTATCCAGCGGTTTCCTGAATCCGATTACGCGCCGGATGCTGAAGAGAAACTTCGCATTGTCGAAGACCAGCTCGCGGGCAAGGAAATGCAGGTTGGCCGCTACTATCTCAAGCGCCGGAATTACGTTGCTGCCATTAACCGCTTCAGAGCCGTGGTCACCGAGTTTCAGACCACACGTCATGTCGAAGAGGCGCTTTTCCGGCTGACAGAAGCTTACTACGCACTTGGAGTGGTCAACGAGTCTCAGACCGCCGCCGCTGTCCTTGGGCACAATTATCCTGACACGCAATGGTACAAGGATGCTTATTCGCTTCTGAACAAGGGCGGATTCGAGCCTTCAGAAGATTCTGGCAGCTGGATTAGCCGCGCATTCAGGAGTATTTAACGGGTTCTGGAAAGACGACTCGGCTCCTCCGAATGATGGGCCGCAACTAAGTCCGAGGAGCTCGCCTTCATGCTGGTCACGCTGTCAATCCGTGACATCGTACTCATTGACCGTCTCGATCTGGATTTTTCCGCTGGTATGTCGGTACTGACCGGTGAGACCGGTGCGGGCAAGTCGATCCTTCTCGATTCCCTTTCACTTGCTTTGGGAGCGCGCGGCGATGCAGATCTCGTCCGGCACGGCGAAGCCCAGGGACAGGTGACGGCAGTATTCGACGTAGCCCCCAGCCACCCGGTACGAACCTTCCTAAAGGACAACGACGTCGACGATGAAGGCGACATTATCCTGCGGCGGATCCAGACTGCCGATGGCCGCACGAGAGCCTTTGTAAACGACCAGCCCGTCAGTGCCGGCCTGATGCGCCAGGCGGGCGGTTTGCTGGTTGAAATCCACGGTCAGCATGACGACCGGGCGCTTGTCGATCCGGATAGCCACCGGGCACTCATTGATGTTTTTGGTGGACTGACGGGCGATGCGGAGAAAGTCGCGGCAGCGTTCAATGCATTCAGATCAGCTGAAAAAGCCGTGATTGAACACGAAAGGCGGATCGAGACGGCCCGTCAGGAAGCGGACTATCTAAGGTCATCTGTCGAAGAACTTTCCCAGCTCAAGCCTGAACCGGCAGAAGAAGAACAGCTGGCTGCCAGGCGAACGGACATGATGCAGGTTGAGAAAATCGCCGGTGATCTCAACGAGGCATTCGAGACGCTCAACGGTTCGGCATCGCCCATCCCGGAACTCGCGAGCCTGTTGCGCCGGCTTGAGCGAAAAGCGGATCAGGTGCCTCAGCTCCTTGCGCAGCCCGTGAAAACGCTCGCGGAGGCACTCGATCAGTTGGAAGAAACCCGCAGCGGTCTTGAAAGTGCCCTGCGTGAAACGGAATTCGACCCGCGCGAGCTGGAAAGCGTTGAAGAGCGGCTATTTGCCCTTAGAGCGGCATCCCGCAAATATTCGGTTCCGGTTGATGAGCTGAATGCGCTTTGTTCGCGCATGGCGTCCGATCTTGCGGATCTCGATGCGGGGGAAGACAAACTTGCAGCGCTTGCGGACGCGGCGGCGAAGGCCCGCGCCGACTACGACCGGAAAGCTGCGTCCCTTTCAGGCAAACGAACGAAAGCTGCGCGTGCTCTTGAAAAAGCGGTCGAAGTCGAACTGCCGGATCTGAAACTGGAACGCGCGCGGTTTCTTGTGGAGCTGGCGAGCGATCCGGACCAGCGCAGCCGCACCGGTACCGATCAGCTTGAATTTCATGTTCAGACCAATCCCGGCACGCGTCCCGGGCCGATGATGAAGGTTGCCTCGGGAGGCGAGCTTTCACGTTTCTTGTTGGCGTTGAAAGTGTCGCTCGCGGACAGGGGATCGGCGCCGACGCTGGTGTTCGATGAAATCGATACCGGTGTAGGTGGTGCCGTCGCCGAGGCGATCGGTGTCCGCCTGGCCCGGCTTGCAGAGAGTGTCCAGGTACTCACTGTAACGCACGCGCCGCAAGTGGCAGCGCGCGCGGAAGGCCATTTTCTGATTGCCAAGGAAGCGGCCAAACCGGACCGAGTCGCGACGCGCGTGCAGCGGATAAACGATGATCATCGAAGCGAGGAAATTGCCCGCATGCTGGCGGGTAGTGTGATTACCGAAGAGGCGCGGGCCGCCGCTCGCAAGCTTCTGACGGCAGCAGAATAGGGGCGGCTATGAGCGAGGAAACGATCGGTACACCGGATACCAAGGCCACAAGCGTCGAGAACCTGACTGCCGATCAGGCAAAGTTGGAACTGGCGCGCCTTGCTACCGAGATTGCCGAAAACGACCGTCGCTACCATCAGGAAGACGCGCCCACGATATCCGACGCCGATTATGACGCCTTGCGCCGCCGAAATACGGCGATTGAGGAACGGTTCCCGGAGCTGACCCTTGCCGACGGTCCATCTGCCCAGGTGGGTGCCGCGCCGGCAAGCGGTTTCGGCAAGATCGCGCATACCGTGCCGATGCTGTCGCTCGACAACGCCTTTAGCGACGAAGACGTGCAGGATTTTGTCGGGCGCGTCCGCCGTTTCCTGAAATTCGATCCGCTGATGGGTGCGCTTGCCGTTACAGCGGAGCCGAAGATCGACGGTCTGTCGCTGTCCCTGCGTTATGAACAGGGCGAACTTGTCTACGCGGCAACGCGCGGCGACGGCACCACTGGCGAGAACGTGACTGCGAATGCGCGCACGATCGGGGACATCCCGAAAAAACTGGCAGGAAGTGTCCCGGACGTCGTTGAAGTGCGCGGCGAAGTCTACATGGCACACAGGGATTTTCAGGACCTGAACAATCGAATGGAGGCAAATGGTGGCAAGGTCTTTGCCAATCCGCGAAATGCCGCCGCAGGCTCTCTAAGACAGCTCAAGTCCGAAATCACCGCGTCGCGTCCGCTCAGGTTCTTTGCATATGCCTGGGGTGAGCTGAGCGCGATGCCGACCGACACGCAGACCGGTATGGTCGAGCTGTTTGAAGCCTGGGGGTTCAAGATCAATCCGCTGATGAAGCGATGCGAGACCGTCGAGGAGCTTCTCGGTGTCTATCACGGTATTGAAGAGGACCGGGCCCGGCTCGACTACGATATCGATGGTGTCGTCTACAAGGTTGACCGGCTGGATCTGCAGGAGCGTCTCAGCTTTGTCTCCCGCTCGCCCCGATGGGCAATTGCGCACAAGTTTCCCGCGGAACAGGCCTATACGGTTCTGAACGACATTGAAATTCAGGTCGGGCGCACCGGCGCCCTGACACCGGTCGCAAAGCTGGAACCGATTACAGTCGGCGGCGTGGTGGTTTCCAACGCGACGCTGCACAACGAAGATTACATAAAGGGTATCGGTCAGGACGGTGAGCCCATCCGCGACGGCAAGGACCTCAGGATCGGGGACACGGTCAAGATCCAGCGCGCCGGGGACGTCATTCCGCAGATCGTCGATATCGATCTGGACAAGCGCCCTGCCGATGCCAAACCGTTCGATTTTCCGACGATCTGTCCGGCCTGCGGCAGCCATGCGGTTCGGGAGAAAAACGAAAAGACCGGCCGTATAGATGCCGTCAGGCGCTGCACCGGCGGTCTCATTTGCCCCGCACAGGCAACGGAGAAGCTCAAGCATTTTGTGTCGCGCAATGCCTTCGATATCGAGGGCTTCGGCGACAAGCAGGTGGATGCCTTCTACAAGGATGGTCTTGTAATGGCACCAGCGGACATATTCACGCTGGAGGAGCGCGACAAACGCTCACTCACCAAGCTGCGCAATCGAGAAGGGTGGGGCGATCAGTCCGCTGCGAACCTGTTCGAGGCGATCAATCAGCGCCGGTCGGTTGATCTCCACAGGTTTATCTTCGCACTCGGCATTCGACATGTCGGAGAGGGCAATGCCAAGCTGCTGGCGCGGGCCTACGGCTCCTGGGCTGCCTTTTACGAGGCGATGAAGGTGGCGCATGACGATGCTGGTGAAGCCTGGGCGGATCTGAACGATATCGACGGGATTGGGCAGATTGTTGCTGAGGCGCTGGCCGCATTTTTTGCCGAGGCTCACAATCGCGATCAGCTCGACGCGCTATTGATGGAAGTTACGCCGCAGGATGCTGAAAAAGTGGATGCGTCGGGATCACCGGTTGCCGGAAAGACCGTTGTCTTCACCGGATCGCTGGAGCGCATGACTCGCGATGAGGCTAAGGCGATGGCTGAACGTCTTGGTGCCAAGGTGTCCGGTTCGGTGTCGAAAAAGACAGATCTCGTCGTCGCAGGTCCCGGTGCCGGGTCGAAGCTCAAGAAGGCGCAGGATCTTGAGATCGAGGTAATTTCCGAAGACGGCTGGTTCGACCTGGTAGGAGCGTGAGGCGCGCATCTGAAAGCGCTTACATTGGCGCGGCACCGTTCCTGTACGTTCAGGGTGCGATTGAGGGTCTGCGCACCAACTTCAAACCTGGTTTTCATCCTAACGCAAAACATCATTGTGAAAAATGTCACGTGGTCGCTTTTTAGTTTTACCACCTGAAATTGATTCATTTGACATTTTGTGATTTTGACGTCGTATTTTGCCAAATGCGTATCTGACGTTAAGTAACAAGTAATGCGTCCCCGGCACTCTCTAAGGAATGATTTTTGTTCTGGAGGGGACGAGAAAAATGAAGCGCATTAAGCTGCAGATCGCTGCCCTCGCGGGTGTCCCGTTGCTTGCGGTGATCGGTTTCGCAACATTCAACGTCTATGAAAAGTCGGTTCAACTGTGGCATCACGATTACATGCGGCCGATGACACGCATTGCCGAAGACAGCGGCAATCTCATTCACGAGCTGCAAAAGGAACGTGGCATGAGTGTCAGCCTGATCAAGTCGGACTACGATCCGGCGGTCAGGGCCAAGCTCGATGCTCAGCGCCCGAAATCGGATGCTGCTCTCAAGATATTCGACGAGCATCTTGCCGGTCTTGATCTGAATGACGATGAAATGCTGGCCGATCTCCAGCACGTGGCCGAAGAAGTTCACAAGACGGACAGTTTCCGAGAAGCGATTGACGCCAAGCAATTCACCGTCGGAGACGTCATCAAGGGATATACGAAGGAAGTCCATGAGCTGATCCACGTGATCGGCGTCACGACCGAGTCCAGTCCCTCGCAGGCGATCACTTCTGAGTTGCTGCCCTATCTGACAATCGTCGAGGCCATGGAATCCGGCGGTCTGGAGCGAGCGACCGGGGCAGCATTGCTCAACGAATTCAATCTCACCGGTAACGTGAATCTCAAAACCTTCAAATCGGTGATGACTCACTACGGCGGCGAAGTGGCCTTTATGAAGGAGTTTGCCTCGGTCGCGCTCCCCGAACACAAGACCATGATGAAGGAGATGGTCAAGGGAGCCGACGTGGACCAGGCACTCGCGTGGAGGGAGCTGATTCACGCATTGCCGGAAACCAATGATTCCCAGGGGCTCGAAGGCGCTGTCTGGTTCGCAATGGCCACCAAGCGGCTTAATCTCATGAAAGGCCTGTCGGATGAGTTGATTCACCGGGCAGAAGCGGCCGCTGACGCTGATTCCGCCCAGCTCAATTCGGAGATCCTGTGGCTGACCGTGATTGCCGTTGCACTGACCGGTCTCGCACTCGCACTGGCCGTTCATCAGGTGTTTGCCATCAGCAAGACGCTGAGCCGTCAGCGCGATACGATCTCACAGCTTGCGGAAGGCAATCTTGACGTTAATGTCTCTGATACGGACCGCCCTGACGAGATCGGCGATATCGCCCGCGCATCTGAAGTCTTCCGCAACAAACTGATCCGGCAGAAAGAGCTTGAGGACGAAGCGGAAGCAGGCCGTGTCCTGCGCCGGCAGCGCCGCGCACAGCTGGAAAACGCCATCGGGCATTTCGAGACATCGGTGACCGAGATCCAGACCCAGCTGGCAGCCGAAACCGAGGGTGTCAGCAGCAACGCCAACGAAATGGTGACGATTGCGCTGCATGCTGATGAGAGCGCACGGGCAGCCAATTCGGCGACGGAAGAAGCAACGACCAACGTTCAGACGGTTGCTTCCGCTGCTGCGGAGTTGTCAGCTTCGATTGGCGAGATTTCGCGCCAGGCGGCAACTGCAACGGAGATTTCCTCCACTGCCGCGGAAACGGCCGTTTCAGCCGACAAGGACATTTCGCTTCTGGCAGAAACTGCCGACAAAATTGGTGAAGTGGTCGAGATCATCCGTGCAATTGCCGAACAGACAAATCTGCTCGCATTGAACGCCACGATCGAGGCCGCACGTGCTGGCGAAGCCGGTAAGGGCTTTGCGGTTGTTGCTGCGGAGGTGAAGGAACTCTCCACGCAAACCGCAAAGGCGACCGACGAGATTGCCAGCCAGATTTCCGGTGTGCAGTCCTCGACCCAGAAGTCGGTCGCGGCGATCCGCTCAATCGTTGAAAAGATTGAAGAGGTCCGCTCCGTCAGTGAAACGATCGCTGTTTCGGTGGACGAGCAGAACGCGGCCACCAGCGAGATCACCCAGAGCATCACCTTTGCCTCGGATGGTGCAAAGGCTGCGGCAACCAATGTGTCGGGCGTCTCCGGTTCCATCGACCAGACGCGTCAGAAATCCGAAACCTTGAGCGTGTCCGCCGAACAACTCGGTCAGGTCGCGTCCAACCTCTCTGACGCCGTGAACACTTTCCTGGAGGAAGTTCGCGACGAGGAGGCTGCATAAGCCGGTTCCAGATTCATCTGAAACGCTCTTTGAAAATCCCGGTTTGCCAGGTATTGGCAGACCGGGATTTTTAGTTTTTGGGGATTGATTGACACCACGGACGAAAACCCCTGCTTTTGAACTTTGTCATCCCGGTTTAGCGCGTAGCGCCAAGACCGGGACCCAGTCCTCCTTGCGGCGATAAGGTCCGCAGGCGTTGGCGATTACTGGATCCCTGCCTTCGCAGGGATGACAAGTCTGAGGTGTTCCGGGGGTGCAAAGTGTTTGTCATCCCGGTTTGACGCGCAGCGACAAGACCGGGATCCAGTCCTCCCTGCGGTGATAGGGTCCGCAATCGTCGGCGGTTACTGGTTCCCTGCCTTCGCAGGGATGACAACAGTGAGATGTTCCCGTGCGTGTGCGGGTTTGCTTGTCATCGCGGTTTGGCGCGTAGCGTCAAGACCGGGATCTAGTAGCCCCTGCGGTGATCGGGTCCGCCGGCGTCGGCGATTGCTGGTTTCCTGCCTGCGCAGGGATGACAAGTCTGAGGTGTTCCGGGGGTGCAAAGTGTTTGTCATCCCGGTTTGACGCGCAGCGGCAAGACCGGGATCCGGTCCTCCCTGCGGTGATAGGGCCCGCAGGCTTCGGCGATTGCGGTGCCCTTGCTATTACAGGTGCGCGCTGAAGCAGGCTGTATCAACTCCTACATTATAGCGGCTAAAGCCAGCACACCATCGCGTGCCTGCGCCTTTTCTTGTCCCCATCTATTGGTGATTTCTCGCCTCGCCAGAAACACTTTGTTGCTATATTGTTCTTCACAATCGAGACAAAGTGTTCTTGAAAGATCTTACGCAACTGGACCAGCAAATCATGGCAGACCCGGGCGGGTATGACGATTCCTACGACGATCCATTTCAGCCAGCGGCAGCGCGCGGTGAGCCGGCGCCCGTACCGCCGCGACCACAGGGCGGGATTGCAGCGCGGGCCATGGCTGCGCGCCAGGCACCGGACTATCTGACAGGCCTGAACCCGGAACAGAAACTTGCCGTTGAAACGACAGAGGGTCCGGTTCTCGTTCTCGCCGGTGCCGGGACAGGCAAGACCCGCGTTCTGACAACCCGCATCGCCCACATTCTGGCGACGGGCCGCGCCCGGCAGAATGAAATTCTCGCCGTGACCTTCACGAACAAAGCGGCGCGCGAGATGAAGGAACGCATCGCGAAATTTGTCGGCGGGAACGTGGAAGGGATGGCCTGGCTCGGGACGTTCCACTCCATCTGCGTGAAAATCCTGAGAAAGCATGCCGAACTCGTCGGTCTGAAATCGAGCTTCACGATCCTGGACACGGATGATCAGATCCGGCTGATAAAACAGATCATCCAGGCCGAAGGGCTGGACGACAAGCGCTGGACGGCCAGAACCTTTGCCGGAATGCTCGACGGATGGAAGAACCGGGCGCTGACCCCTGAGCAGGTGCCGGAAGGGGAAGCGCGCGCCTTTGCCAATGGCAAGGGACGCAGGCTCTACGAGGAATACCAGGAACGGCTTTCCATCCTTAATGCGGCGGATTTCGGTGATTTGCTTTTGCATGTCATCACGCTTTTCAAAACGCAGCCGGATGTTCTGAAGGAGTATCAGCGCCGGTTCCGTTACATGCTGGTGGATGAATATCAGGACACCAACATTGCCCAGTATCTCTGGCTGCGCCTTCTGGCACAGGCCAATCCGAACGTGTGTTGCGTTGGCGATGACGACCAGTCGATCTATGGTTGGCGCGGCGCTGAAGTCGATAACATCCTGCGCTTCGAACATGATTTCAAGGGCGCCGTGGTCATACGTCTTGAGCGCAATTACCGCTCGACGAGCCATATTCTGGCGGCGGCTTCCCATCTGATTTCCTTCAACCAGGACAGGCTTGGAAAGACCCTTTTCACTGACTTCGAGGAACCAGATCACGATCTGGTCTCTGTTGCGTCCGTCTGGGATTCCGAAGAGGAGGCCCGGACGATTGGCGACGAGATCGAAGCACTGCAAAGCAAGGGACACGCGCTGAACGATATGGCTGTGCTTGTGCGTGCGTCGTTCCAGCTGCGCGAGTTTGAAGAGCGCTTTGTCACGCTTGGACTGAATTACCGCGTCATTGGAGGCCCCCGTTTTTACGAGCGCATGGAAATACGCGATGCGCTCGCCTATTTCCGCTGCGTGGTGCAACCGGCCGACGATCTTGCCTTTGAGCGGATCGTCAACACACCGAAACGCGGGCTTGGCAACGCGACGCTGAAGCTGGTGCATGGCCTTGCCAGGGCGGAGCGCATCCCCTTGATGCAGGCGGCGCAGCAGCTGATTGACACGGAAGAACTGAAACCCAAGCCACGCAATGCCCTGAAGAACGTGCTCGACAATTTTGAGCGCTGGCGGCGCCAGACTGATCAGCTCAGCCATATCGAATTGGCGGAGATCATTCTGGATGAGAGCGGCTATACCGAGATGTGGCGGCTGGACCGGTCCGCCGACGCGCCAGGGCGGCTCGACAACCTGAAAGAACTCGTTCGTTCAATGGAAGAGTTTGAATCGCTGGCCGGTTTTCTGGAGCACATCTCGCTCGTGATGGACCGGGACAGCGCTGACGCCAGTGACGCGGTTTCGGTCATGACGCTGCACCAGGCCAAGGGGCTTGAGTTCGATACCGTTTTCCTGCCCGGGTGGGAAGAGGGGCTCTTTCCGCATCAGCGGTCACTTGACGAAAGTGGACGCGCGGGTTTGGAAGAAGAGCGGCGGCTCGCTTATGTCGGCATCACCAGAGCAAAGAAACGGGCCAAACTGTATTTCGCTTCGAACCGGCGCATACACGGGCTGTGGCAATCCACGGTTCCCTCTCGGTTTCTGGACGAACTTCCCGTCGATCATGTCGAGATTGCGGAGCCCTCGTCCAGCTATGGCGGTTATGCGGGCGGCGGCTACGGTCCGTCGCGTTTCGATAACAACGATCCGTTCGAGCGCGGCAGCTATTCGACACCTGGTTGGCAAAGGGCGCAGCGAGCACGTCAATCCGATGACGGATTTTCCGAAGGCGGTAAAGGATATCAGTCCGCGCGCACGAAGCGTCAGGGTCCTTTGACAATCGAAGGAGAACTTGTCGCCAAATCGGTCAGCGAAACGCCATCGGCCTACTCCGTCGGCGAACGGGTGTTCCACATCAAGTTCGGTTATGGGGCAATCACGTCAATCGAGGGCAACAAGCTCACGGTCGATTTCGAAAAGGCTGGCGTCAAAAAAGTGATCGACAGTTTTGTCGAGCGGCATTGACGCTTTGAAACCGAACGGGCCGGCCGCCTGACGACGACCGGCCGCTTCGTAGTGTGCGCTTCAACGGGTTGTTATGGTTTCGAACCGCACACTGGAGAAAACCTGACAGGGGTTGCCGCGTCGCAGCGCCGTGTGGCCAGGCGAACAGCCATCAGACCTTGAAATCCGCCAAAATCGCCGCGCTGTTTGAAGAAGACGCTTCGCCGCTCTGGTCGTAAGACGTTCCGGTTTGAACCAGTTCCAGAACAGACGCCATGAACTCCTGGACCAAAGCGTTCAGATCCTGCCCGCCTGCATTGGAAAAACCGCCGTGGTGGGCTTGCGGGCCGATCTCGCCGTCTTCGAAAAGCGTGCTCAACTGGTCCGCCTGGTCTTGAGACAAGGTACCGGCATCCACCTGGCCGGAAAGCAGCGAGTCGAATTTTGCCGTGAGCTCTTCCCTGGATGGAGGGCCCGACGCGAAATCCGGCGGGCCGGAAGCCTTGCGTTCTTCGTGCATGGCATCCAGGGCCGAAAGCATGGCTTCGGAATCTTCAGCACTGATTTCGCCGGTCTCAACCTTTGCTTCCAGTGTGCTTGCCACCTGATCCCTGGGAGAAGTGCCGGGCGGAGGCATCACTGGTGCTGTGCCAATTGATATCATCGATTTGCTCCTGAAATGGGATGAACGCTGGTACTGAAATCACGTTGGAGTTGAGGAGGTTAACGACCTGTTAACCGGTTGCCCGGCTCGTTTTCACCCTGTTTCCTGACCGATTTCCGGAAACATGCGGAAACAACTTTCCGAACTTTCTTGATGAATTTTTCCCGGCAATAAGCCTAAGGTCCGCATATGCAGAAGACGTCGCACATACTGGTTGTTGAGGATGATCCGGAAATCGGGATGCTCATCAAGCGCCACCTGATCGCCAACGATTTCAAGGTGACCCTTGCGCGTGACGCTCCGGAGATGGACAGGCTTCTGGCCAGCAACCGCGTTGATCTGATCGTTCTCGACATCATGCTGCCCGGCGAAGACGGCATCAGCATCTGCCGGCGTCTCAGAGCAACAGGTGCAATGCCAATCATCATCGTCTCCGCCAAGAACGAAGACATCGACAGGGTGATCGGCCTTGAGGTTGGCGCCGACGACTATCTTCCCAAGCCGTTCAATCCGCGCGAATTGATCGCACGTGTCAGGGCTCTCTTTCGCAGGGTAGACCTTGGCGGTGTTTCAGCCCCCATCGAAAGCGGCAAACTCTGTTTTGAAGGCTGGGAGATGGAGTGCCGCGCAAGACATCTGTTTAACGCCGACAAGGCTCTCGTGTCGCTGACACCGGCTGAGTTCAATCTGCTCCAGGTCTTGGCGGAGCGAAGTGGCCGGGTCCTGAGCCGTGATCAGCTCATCGAGCTCACTATGGGCCAGATTGGCGCTTCCAATGGACGCAACATCGACATTCTGGTGAGCCGTCTCAGGTCCAAGCTTGAAGCGGGGGGCGCGCCCTATCAATACATTCGAACAGTGCGCGCGGGAGGTTATGAGTTTGTCGCACCTGTAAAGCGCGACGGATGACATGATCAGGCGCTTGTGGCCGGACTCTATGCTGTATCAGGTCCTCGTCCTGATGTCGGTCGCCGGACTTGTGATGATCATTGCCACGGTCGTCGTTGTGCTCTTTCTGAAGGCGGCGCTGGAAAACAATCTAGCGCTCATGAACAGCCACAAGGTCAGTCTTGCAATCGGCAAGCTCAACGAGACCCCCGCCGATGATAGGTTGGCTGTGCTTGGGGACATGCGTCGCTCGGCCCCGAACGTGAATATCTGGTTTGTCAGCGAAGAAGACCTCAAAGCCGCAACCGGTCCTGAAGGCGGAAAACGGTTCGGCCCGTTTCGCCTGGGCGAGACACTGCTTGGCATGAAGGTCGAGCATGTGCTCGGGCCGCGTGAATTGGGGATCGGTAAGCCCCCGCAACTCTTCATTCGCTTGTCCGATGGCAGTCTTATCCTTGCCGAATGGGGATTTCGGGGCCCACCGCCGCCTATACTGGGTCTTCCGTTTTATCTGTTTTTCGGCTTTCTGGTGCTGACCTTCTTTGCGCTTATGTTGTGGGCTGCCCGCTCGCTCGTAAGACCGATGGAGCACCTGGCGCAATCGGCGGAAACGTTCGGCGAAAGATCGACAGTGCCGGTTCCTGTAAAGGAGGCAGGCCCGAAAGAAGTGCGGTCTGCGGCGCAGGCGTTCAACCGCATGCAGTTGAGAATAAACGATTTTCTTGAAAGACGGACGCGTATGCTTGCCGCAATCAGCCATGACTTGCGCACGCCGTTGACGCGTTTGCGTCTGCGGCTCGATCTTCTTGAAGAAGGTGATATCCGGGACAGGAGCCTTGAAGACCTCAATATCATGGACCGCCAGATCAACGCGGCGCTGACATTCTTGAGGGACGGAGCCAGTTCGGAAGAACCGATGCGCATCGATGTCCCAAGCCTTCTTCACGCACTCGTCGACCAATATTGCGATCTTGGCTTTTCGATAGATCTTCGCTGCAGCGGACAATTTTCGATCATGGCCAGGCGCGGCGAACTTGAGCGCGCATTGTCCAATTTGCTTGATAACGCGAACAAGTACGCAAATGCGGTCGAGATCGATGCCAGCGCGAGCGGCGACAAGGTGAGGATCGACATTATTGATCACGGCCCCGGTATTTCCGAACCGGAAAAACACAGGCTCCTGGAACCGTTCGAACGCGGTGACCACGCGCGTCAAATCCAAAAGGACACAGGCTTCGGATTAGGATTGCCGACCAGCAAGACCATTGTGGAGGCAGGCGGCGGTACATTGGAACTGCGCGATACCAGGGGTGGCGGCCTGACCGTTCGCCTTACTTTCCCACTTAACAAAGCATTGCAATAGGCAATCTGTCAGAGATCGACGCCCTTTGGTTTGATGAGCATCGAGCGTTCCTGCAGATATGGATGGATCTCGACAGCCTCCCGGAGCGTTTCCTGACCAAGCTTGATGCGCCCGAGCGTCATGTAGATCATTGCCTTGCCGGAGAGTGCTCCAAAATGGCGGGGTTCCAGCTCAAGAACCCGCTCTATGTCATTCAGGCTGGTTTCGTAGTTGCCCTGAAGGAACAGAATGAAAGCGCGCTGGTTCCAGCCCTCGGCGTAGTCCGGAGCCTCTTTGACGACTTCGTCAAGAATGTCCTTGCCGCCTTGAAAATCGTACTGCTCGCGCTTGCGCATTGCAGCTTCCACTTTCGATTTCAGTTGAGGGGTCGGTGCTGCTTCGATCCACGACTGCCAGATTTCTCTTTCGATGCTTTTGGCTTCCGCTTCGGTTGTTGCATTTTTCAAGGCTTCAAACAGATCGTCGCGCGTTGTTTCAGCATAGGACGTTCCCGCGATCATGCACAGACAGACCAGAAGAACCGCAAGCAGCCGGTTTGGATGAAATCCCGAGTTTTGCATCAAATTCATTGTCGTCACGCGCCTCCCTTCGGAAAACATGGCGCAAACGCCGGAATTGGCCAGTCAATTGTTATTGACGCTGGTGTGTTCTCGTTAGTGCGGCTATACCGCACGCCTTGATCAGTCTATCGAAGTGGATACGGGAATGAGAACCATCCGGGTGCGGATCGTGGCGGAGGAACTGGAAGCCAAACGGATTGCGGATATCCTCGAGCAAGCCTTTGAGGAAGACGGGAACCCGGTGTCCATCTATGAATCTTCTGATGACGGCCGCGTATGGTCGGCCGAGATCCTGCTATTTGAGATGGAACCGCAAGAGGCAGCGGATCTTGTTCGCGACCGTGTCGGGTCCGATGCATTTGCCGCGCCGATCGAGGCGGAAGAACTTCCCGATATCAACTGGGTGGAAAAGAGCCTGGAAGGATTGAAACCGGTGCGTGCCGGCCGGTTTGTCGTGCATGGCGGCCATGACCGGACGAAGGTTCCGGGGGGCGCGATCGGTCTCGAAATCGAAGCGGCCCAGGCCTTTGGGACGGGACACCACGGCACGACGGCCGGGTGTCTTGAGGAGATAGACCGGCTTCTCTCCCTTCGCGAATACAGCAATATCCTCGATCTGGGGACCGGGACGGGTGTGCTGGCGATTGCAGCCGCGCTCATGAACCGTCAGTCAGTGCTTGCAACGGATATCGATCCTGTAGCCACCAAGACAGCGCTTGAAAATGCGCGGCTTAATGGGGCGGGACACTTGGTCAGCGGCTTTACGGCGAACGGCGTCGAAGATCGGCGGTTCAACGAATTTGGCCCCTTCGACCTTGTCATTGCGAATATTCTGGCGCGTCCCCTTATGCGGATGGCCAAATCGATCGGTCACCAGACGGCGCAGACCGCGACACTTGTCCTCTCCGGATTGAGGGTGGAGGACGGCCCGCGGATCCTGTTCGCCTATCGCTGCCAGGGCTTCGTATTGGACCGGAGGCGCGAGAAAAACGGTTGGCTGACGCTCACTTTGGTGCGTGGCCGCAAAGTCGCCTGACGGCGGGTAGGGAAAAGACACCCTTGAAACTGAAAAGGGCCCGCCGGTTGACCGGCAGGCCCTTTTTCATATGCACAGTGCTGCTGAGCGCCTGAGCCCCTTAGAACGGGTTGGTCATTGACCCTTCGCGTTCCAGCTGCTTGCGGTCATAGCCGTGAGCTGCGAGCGTGGCATCGTCCAGAGACAGCAAGTAGCCATTTACGTAGCGGCGAGCCTGCTGGGACCGTGCTTCTACCATGCGGTCGAATGCGCGGCGAACGAAGCTGGAGCCAGTACGTGTCGAAGTCGTTGTTGCGATAGTCATCGTGGTTATTCCCATTTGAAGATCAAGAGCTTCCCTAGGGAGAAACGTCTTTATTCGTTGTTGAACCCTATATGCGCCTTTGAAGCGCGTTAAGGTAGGCCTTCAAATGCATGACAGCTCTGCATCTTTCGCATATGCGAAATGAAATATTGCATTGCAATATCAATATTCAGGTTTCCGAATCTCCCGGTTTTGCGGAAAAATTATCCGGGTTGATCCAAGCGAGCGGTCAAATTACCGTGCCGCTCATGTTCCAATCCTTCGACGATCTCACTGATCCCTCCTGCGGGGCGCCGCGTGCAGCGCTTCTCAGATCCGAACTCGCCCGCCGCGGTCTTGACGGCTTTCTGGTGCCGCGCGCCGATGCGCATCAGGGAGAATACGTGCCGCCGCATGATTGCCGTCTGCAGTGGCTGACCGGATTTACAGGATCTGCCGGTGTTGCTGCGGTGCTGGGCGACACGGGCGCAATTTTCGTTGATGGCCGCTATACGATCCAGGTACGCGAACAGGTCGATCTTGAGGTCTTTGAAGCGCGGCATCTTGTCAACGATCCCGTTTCGGCATGGTTGGCGGACGCATTGAAGCCCGGCCAGAAACTCGGCATCGACGCAATGCTCCACACCGTGCGCGAAGTCCGCCGCTTGCGTGAGGTCTGCAAAAAGGCGGGGGCTGAGCTGGTGACGCTGAACGACAACCCGGTCGACAGCGTTTGGGAAGACCGGCCCGAGCCACCTGTTGGCGCAGTTTCTCTCTATCCCGTTGAACTTGCTGGAAAACCGTCGAAGGAGAAAATTGCCGAAATTCAGAGCGCGCTTGAAGACAAGGGCGTCGATGCCTGCGTTTTGACACAACCCGATTCCATCGCGTGGCTGTTGAATATTCGCGGCTCCGACGTCGAGCATACGCCGTTGCCGCTCTCTTTCGCGACCTTGCCCGCGAAAGGAAAGCCTTCGCTTTATATCGACAGCAGAAAACTCTCCAACTCCGTCCGAGACACCCTTTTGGACCTTTCGGAGCTGGCAGAACCGGCTGATTTCACCACCGGATTGAAAGCGCTTGGTGAGGCTGGCTCCAAGGTCATGATTGATCCGGCGCTTGCGGGCATCGGCATTGCCGACGCGATCACCGATGCAGGCGGCACATTGATTGAAGCTCAGGACCCGGTTCTCCTGCCCAAAGCCGTCAAAAACACGACTGAGCTTAAGGGAGCGCGCGAGGCGCATCTGCGGGATGCTGCCGCCTATGTGAATTTCCTGTGCTGGTTTGACGAAGAGGCTCCCAAGGGAGAGCTTGACGAGATCGGCGCTGCCGAGAAGCTGGAGGAATTTCGCCGCGAGACCGGTGTTCTGAAGGACATTTCCTTCGATACAATATCCGGCGCCGGTCCAAACGGCGCGATCTGCCACTATCGTGTGAGCCGTTCCAGCAACCTGAAGATTCCCCTCGGAAAACCGTATCTGATCGATTCAGGCGGACAGTACGAAGACGGCACCACCGATATCACACGCACGCTGGCCGTCGGCGAAATGAGTGCTGAGATGAAAAAGCACTACACGCTCGTCTTGAAAGGCCACATTGCTGTCTCCACGGCGCGGTTCCCGCAAGGAACGACGGGAGCGCAGCTCGATCCGCTTGCCCGCATCGATCTTTGGAAGGCCGGCCTCGACTTCGATCACGGTACCGGCCACGGTGTCGGTGCCTATCTGAGCGTTCATGAAGGCCCGCAGCGTATTGCCAAGACGGGCACTGTGCCGCTCAAGCCAGGCATGATCCTGTCGAACGAGCCCGGATATTATCCCGCCGGCGAATACGGTATCAGGCTTGAAAACCTGGAAATTGTCACTGAAGCGCGTGATGTTGCCGGTGGAGAGCGAGCGATGCTCGGGTTCGAAACGATCACGCTCGTGCCTATGGATCTGCGTCTGGTTGATGTGAGTCTTCTCACGACCGCCGAACGCGATTGGCTTAATCGCTATCACGCGCGTGTGCGCGCTGAAGTGGGGCCGCTGGTTCGCGCAAAGGAGCGGATCTGGCTCGAGAAGGCGACAGAGGCGGTTTAAAACCGCCTTGTCTCTTGGCCAGGACCAGACTGCTTAGGCGAAAGGTCCCGGCTAGAGGCCGGGACGGCACTCGAGCGTTTACGCAACTGCTTTGCGAACACCGCAGGCTTAGTGATGTTCTTCCTTGGTGGCCTTGATCAGCGCTGCGTTGAAGTAGCGAAGGCCTCTGACGTGGCGCGCCAGACCGATGACCTTTGTGGCATCTCCCTTCCGCACGACCGGAAGCGTCGCCTTTCCGCATGAATCGAAGCTTTTGAGCGCGCTTTCGAGCGTATCCGTGTCATGCAGATAGGGTCCGTCCTCGCCGGGATTGAAGACACGCTCTTCCTCGTCTTCGGGAGGTGGATCCATGAAGTCCCGTACTTTGACTGTTTCGCTCAGGAACTGGTGCGCGCCTTCATTCACAAAACAGCCGCGCATGCCAAGCTGCCAGTGGAAATAGGATTTCCCGTGCACAGCCTGCGTCAGTCCCGTGGCGATTGAAACCGCAAGAAGAAGCGCAATGGACAGTGCGTAGCCGCCGGTCAGTTCGAACACGATCACCGTTGTCGAAAACGGCGCGCCGAGGACGGCTGCGGCGACAGCGCCCATGCCCAGAATTGCATATAGCCCGTGGCTGGACGCCATTTCCGGGAAAACCGATGCCGCGATCAGTCCGAATGCGCCACCCGTCATGGCGCCAAGATAGAGCGATGGCGAAAAGATTCCGCCCCCGAATCTTGAGGCCAGCGTGATTGCCGTCGCCGCCGTCTTGACGACCAGCAGCGTCAGCATGGTGTTGATGGTCAGTTCGTGTTTCAGCGCGAGGTCTGTCGCCTCGTAGCCGACGCCGAGAATTTCAGGATAGAACACGCCAATTGCACCGACCACAAGTCCACCGATCACCGGCCGGAGCCACAAGGGCATCGTGATGTTGCGTGCGGTCCAGTCGCTGCCGATCAGCGCGAACTGGAAGATGATTGCGACCGCGGCACAGGTAAGCCCCAGCAGAGCGAAAGCCGGGATCTCGAGATAGGACGTAATTTCATACTGAGGGATCTCGAATGCCGCGACATTGCCGAACCAGAGACGCGACAACAGAGTGCCCATGACCGAGGCAAGGACAATCGGCACGAATGCGGAAACGGCGTAATGCGCGAGAACGACTTCATGCGCGAACAGGACACCCGCGATGGGCGCGTTGAAGGAGGCCGATACACCGCTGGCGACCGCGCAGGCGAGAAGCGTGCGCCGGGCCGAGTCGGGCAGTTGAAAAAACTGGCAAACCGCGGTGCCAAGGGTTGCGCCAAGGTGAACGACCGGGCCTTCGCGTCCTGCACTCGCACCACCTCCGAGCGAAATCACGGTCACCAGCGCGGACCACAAACCAGCCTTGAGCGGTAGGCCGCGACCGCCATATGCGCGTGCCTCGATCACGTCGGCCACACCGCCAGCGCGCTGATAAGGGTGGTATTTGTGCAGGATCCATCCCACCAGAAGACCGGCCACTGCGGGCGCAAGCATGATGATCCACCACGGCTGCTGAACGGCGGCCTGGATGGTGAGTTCCGTCGTCGTGCGCAACCAGGGCCACTGAATGAGGCCTATCGCCGTTCGAAAGGCGATTGCGGCCAGGGCAACCAGGGCACCAACGATGATGGCAAGGAGCCATACAAGAGGCAGCTTGTTGGCCCGGAACTGACGCACGTTGGGCGTGATCCAGCTGATAAGGATGTCTGGAAGCTGGCCGGCAGTTTCTATTATTTTACGCATCGGTCGGGCCGGAAAGTGGAACCATTGTCTGAACAGGTTTCATTTTGCCCGAGTCGGCGGGAAAGAACAGGTCTTCCAGCGCATTAAGGCGCAATATCACTCCAAATTGTCATGAACGTGCTCTTTTGGGGATCTCAATGCGCCGTCCGGATCTGTCAGGTAGGGGAAGATTGGCCTGTGCCGTGGCAAGAGCCTCAAGGTTCGCAGCAATATCGTGCGGCCATGGCGCGACCTTGCGCGCGCCCATATCGACATGGAGGCACATTTGTTCAGACGTTGCCGACAGCCAGTCTTCGTCCGCGTGGCGCAATTCCTGAAAGAAGTGAGCACGCTTGGAATCGAAGCCGATCAGCTGAAGCGTGACGATGACGGGCATACCTGCGCTCAGTTCGCGCACATAACAGACATGAACTTCGGCGGTGAAAAACGAAGCATTGCGGGTCTTCGCGTATTCAGATCCCATTCCCAGGTCTTCAAAGACCTGATCAACAGCCGTGTCGAACAGGACGTTGTAATAGGCCATGTTCAAGTGGCCGTTATAGTCGATCCACTCGTCCTTGACGGACATGACACTGCTCTTGACCGGTCCGGAGCCCCACAAAGCCGACATCTTGATCTCCTTAAGAACTTTCCGGCAAAGCTTTGCCGTCAATAGCGGTTTTGGCTTTGACCTTTTTGCCTTCCGCTAACATATTCACAATTACAAAGCGGGGCCAAGTTCAGGCGCCCAAGGAAGGAAACGGGTCAGAAATGGCACTCGAAGCAAAAGCACCATCTGCCGAAGACGCACGTGAAGGCGTTGAAGCTGTCATCGCGGCATTGCGGGCACGGTTCGGCGAGCGTTGCGCAACATCACAAGCCTTGAGAGAGCAGCACGGACATACAACGACATGGCTAGCGAACCAGCCACCGGATGCAGTGGTGTTTGCCGAATCGACCGAAGAAGTGGCCGAAGTCGTGAAAGTCTGCGCAGCCGAACATGTCCCTGTAATCGCATTTGGAACCGGAACGTCGCTGGAAGGTCACGTGAATGCGCCACGCGGCGGCATATCGATTGATCTCAGCAGGATGAACAGGGTCCTTGAAGTGAATTCAGAGGATCTGGACTGTCGTGTTGAGGCTGGTGTGACCCGTAAGCAGCTCAACAGTTACATAAGGGATACGGGTCTTTTCTTCCCGATCGATCCTGGCGCCGATGCAAGCCTTGGCGGCATGGCGGCCACGCGCGCATCGGGCACGAACGCGGTTCGTTACGGCACGATGAAAGACGCCGTTCTCGGGCTAACCGTGGTTACTGCGGACGGGCGTATCATCAAGACCGGCGGACGCGCGCGCAAGTCGTCCGCCGGTTATGATCTCACCCGCTTGTTCATCGGCTCCGAAGGAACGCTCGGAGTAATTACGGAATTGACGATCCGGCTCCACGGCCAACCGGAAGCGATCTCCGGTGGCGTTTGTCCGTTCCCGGACGTGGAAGCTGCTTGTCAGGCGGTGATCATGACCATCCAGATGGGCCTTCCCGTCGCGCGGATTGAATTGCTCGACAGTCTTCAGGTGAAGGCCTGCAACACCTATTCCAACCTGGACCTGGCAGAGACTCCGACGCTGTTTCTGGAATTTCACGGCTCGGAAGCAAGCGTAAAGGAGCAGTCCGAGACATTTTCCGGCATCGCGGAAGAGTTCGGCGGCGGACCATTCAAATGGGCAACCGTTGCGGAGGACCGATCGAAACTGTGGGCAGCAAGGCACGATGCCTATTGGTCCGGACGCAGCCTCAGGCCGGACGCTCAGGTTGTTGCGACAGATGTCTGCGTGCCGATTTCAAGGCTTGCCGAATGTGTCACACAGACCGCTGCGGACATCGAAGCAGAAAGTCTGCTTGCGCCGATCGTCGGCCATGTCGGAGACGGAAACTTCCATGTCCAGGTTCTTGTGGACCTGAACAACCCGGATGAAATGCGCAAATGCGAGGCCTTCATTGAACGGCTCGCCATCCGTGCGCTCGACATGGAAGGGACCTGCACGGGTGAACATGGTGTCGGCCAGGGAAAACAGAAATACATGCGGCGTGAGCATGGCGATGCCCTTGAATTGATGCAGTCGATCAAACAGGCTCTCGATCCGCACAATTTAATGAATCCGGGCAAGATCCTGCCGCAGTCGTGATATTGTATCGAATCAGTTGGATAAGCTCGTTTTAACCGCAGCAGCGTATGAAATTAGCAGTATATGCATCTTTCCGAGTATGTGTTTGCAGTGCAGCAAAGATGCGCTACATGTGCCCGGTATAGGCGCCGGTGATTTTGGAGAACAAGGAGACAAAGCCTGAACTCCGTTTACATCACATTGGGAATATCTGTCATTCTGGTGCTGGTCGCGGCACTGGTCGGACCTTTCTTTGTCGATTGGACGGTCTATCGCTCAACATTCGAGACCTATGCGGAACGTGCCCTCGGACACAAGGTTACCGTGCTTGGCGAAGCGGACCTTAGGCTTTTACCGGCCCCGTCCATCAGTTTTTCGGATGTGCGCGTCGGAGAAGCGGAAGACCCGCTGCTTGTGGTTTCACAGTTCAATGTCAGGATAGAGCTGCCGCCGCTTCTGAAGGGCGAGATCCGGGTTATAGACATGGAACTCGACCGGCCGCATCTGTCGCTATCGCTTGACGAAGACGGCAGGCTCGACTGGCTGACAGCGCGCACATCGGATGGTGCGCTGGCCAATCTTCCGCCTGATGATGTCGCATTCGAAAAGATTACGATCCGTGACGGGGCGCTCTCCATTGTTGATGCGCGATCGGGCGAAACACACCGGATCGACGATGGCAACCTGTCGGTAAGCGCCAGGTCGCTGGCCGGGCCATTCAAGGCGACAGGCAGCCTGACGCTGGACGGCGCGCCCTACAATCTGTCTATCGCGACCGGCCGTTCTCAAAGGGATCTGGGCATTCGCGTCAAAGGGGAACTGACGCCCATCGACTGGGCGGTGAACTTCGCCTTCGACGGCATGTTGCAGCAATCAGATGCCGCACCCGCCTTTGACGGAAATTTCAACATCGCATCGATCGTTCTGGATGAAAGCGACGGAAACGACTGGTCCTCCGAAGGTCGGTTCACGGCTGACATTGCGGAAGTCGCGGTTCCCGAGTTCGAGTTCCGTTACGGTCCGGAAGACAAGCGTCTCAGCGTTTCCGGCAGTGCGGATCTGGTCTATGCCGGCAACAAGCGTTTCGAGATACGGGCGAAGTCCAAGCAAGTCGACCTGGATCGCTTGCTGGGCGGCGGACCCCAGGCGCCGGTCGAACTCAATGCAGCCAGCGGCCAGCTGATTTCAGCGCTGCGCGCCGTTCCGCTGCCACCCATCGACGGTTCCATTTCGCTGGATCTGCCGGCCTTGGTTGCCGGTGGCGGAATTGTTCAAAACGTACGCCTGGATCTTGAGACCATGCTGGGTGGCTGGCGCGTTGCACGTCTGGCAGGCCGTTTCCCGGGACGCACAACGGTTGCGACACAGGGCGACCTCGGCCTGGAACCGACAATGAGTTACCGCGGTGCCGTTTCAATCAGTTCCGACCAGCCAGGGTCATTTCTGGGATGGTGGCAACAAAGGGAAGCCAAGGTGTCGGCGATGGAGCCGGTTACCTTGGAAGGCCGTTTGAACCTGCTGCCGGAAGGTGCTGCGGTTAACAATCTTCGGCTCACAACGGTAGGATCGGAAGCGCGCGGTGCGTTGGCCTATCGCAAGCCGCGCAACGGTAATGCCGAATTTTCACTCAATCTGGAGGCTGACCGGCTTGATCTCGACGCAGTCGAGAGCATCGCAGCGCTTGTGCGGCCTGAACAGGCAGCCAGCGGCGAGAGCAAGGATCCAACTGGTCTTGACGTCTCCTTGCGCCTTCGTGCCAAGGAAGTCACGGCTCGCGGTGTCGATGGCAAAGGACTGGCCCTGGAAGCTGAATACGCTGATGGCGGTGTCCGGATCGACCGGCTCTTTGCGGAGGACTTCGCCGGAACGCGCCTGGATGTCACGGGGGAAATCAGCAACCTTTTCTCCGCGCCTGAAGGGGCTGTCGCTGGCGACCTGAACGCTCGCGACCTGTCCGGACTTGTGGCGTTGGCGGCAAGTGTCTTTCCCGATACCGAGTTTTCAAAACGGCTTGAAAAAGCAGC
Source organism: uncultured Roseibium sp. (assembly GCF_947494555.1). Lineage (GTDB taxonomy): Bacteria > Pseudomonadota > Alphaproteobacteria > Rhizobiales > Stappiaceae > Roseibium. The sequence continues at coordinate 899,159 of NZ_CANLVF010000001.1, forward strand.
GGGAAGCCTTGTACCGGCTGCTTTCCAGGGTGAGCTCAAGGCGGCCGCGCTCGGTGACGGTACTGACATGACGCTCACACTGGACGGTGTGGCAGGCGGGGCCGAGGCTTCGGTGAACGCTGAGCTGAAAGGGCGTGTTGACGATTGGCAGGACGGGGAGATCAATCTTGCTTTGGGTCTGAAGGGCCCGGACGGTGGCAAACTCCTGCAGCAACTCGGGTTCGACATCATTCCGATTTCCGAGATCAGCGAAGGGCGGCTTTATGCGATCGCTTCCGGCGTGCCCTCAAACGGTCTTGCCGTTGAACTTGATGCCTCCATCGGATCGTCGGAACTCAAAGCAGGCGGAAACCTCGTTTTGCAACCGGACAAAGCGCCCGGCCTGAATGCCAGCGTTGCCGCGAAAACGGACGATCTGGCGCCGCTTGCGTTGATGGCAGGACGGGTCATGCCGGTGATGTCCGGGTCAATTCCCGCCGAACTCGCGTTCGATGTCTCGCTTTCCGCGGGTGTGCTGGACGTCAGCAATGCATCGGGAAGTCTTGGCGACACCTCGTTTGAAGGGCAGCTCAAGGGCAATCTGGAGCCGGCACCAGGTGAACGGAACCGGCGATTTTCAGGCGCTCTTGCAGCGAGCGAAGCGGATTTGCGGAGCCTGACGGAACTGGTCCTTGGGCCCGATCAGTGGTTTTCAGCTGGTGACGGGACGAGTATCTGGCCGACCGAAACATTCGGTGCCCCCTTGTTGGACCGGCTTGATCTGACACTTCAGTTTGAAGCCGGCCGGTTGTTGATCGACGAGGAAACGGAGATCTCGAACCCCAAGGCAGAACTCCGGCTGTCTCCAACCCTTATGCGTCTTGACGGACTGTCCGGAGCATTCGCCGGGGGCGCGCTGAACGGCAGTCTGTCCGTGCAGCGCTCAGATGCGGAGGCAGCGTTTTCTGGGCGGGTAAAATTGGATCGCACCGATATCCGCCAACTCGTCTGGCGGCCGGACAGCCGTGCCGTGGCCTCAGGAACGCTGGACCTCTTCCTGGAATTTGAAGGGGCAGGGCGGTCGATATCGGCGATCGTTGCCGGTTTGAACGGAGGCGGAACCTTCACCATGGCGGAAGGGGACTTTCGCGGACTGAACCCGCAAGCCTTTCCGCTTGTGACACGGGCCGCCGATGCCGGTCTTGAATTGCAGGATGACAGGATCCGCGATGTTTTCGTCAGCCACATGGGGGCGGGCAGCTTGCCGTTCGAAAGGGTCGACGGTACGCTCACACTGGTTGGTGGGCGTTTGAGCGCGCGAAATGTGGTCGTGGATTCAGCACGTGCAGAAATCTTCGGATCGGGTGAACTGGATCTCAGATCCTACGATCTCGACGCCGATTTTTCGTTGAAGGTCGATCCGGGCGAAGACGCGGTCACAGGCGCGGAACCTCAGGTCGGCCTGCTGTTTGAAGGACCCGTCGATGCTCCGGCGCGGCGTGTCGACATTGCCCCTTTTACGGCCTATCTCACATTGCGTGCATTCGAACAGGAAGTTGAAAGGGTCGAGAAGCTGCAGGCGGAAATCCTTGAACGGGATCGTATCGTCCGGGAGTTGAAGCGCCAGCGGCAGGCCAGGGATCGGCGCGTGCGCGAAGCGGAAGCGGCTGCCCTTGCTGCGGAAGAACTGGAACGCCTTCGCATTGAAGAAGAGGCACGGGCGCTTGAAGAGCAATCGGAGCGGCGGATCGAAGAAGAAGCTGCCCCGCCAAGCGACCCTGTTCCAGTGCCAAGGCAACAGAGCAATTTGCAACGAGGTGGTGAGGATGCGCCCTTCGCGGAACGTATCCGGGCGCTCCTCGGAGACGATGGCCCGCAGACGACTCAGTCCGTGCCCAGTTCAACACCGGCGGCCAAACCGGGTAATAACCTGCCGCCGCTTGATCCGCCGATTTCGATCGAAGACCTGATCACACAGGATGTGGGTGCGCCATTGGTCCTACCGGGCGCGCAGTAATCAGAAATCAGCCGCAAATGACCTGACTTTTCGGAGCGCCCATACGCGAACCGCCGAAGACAGCGGATCTTCAGTGTCCCGGTTGTCGTCGATTTCAGCAATCAGACTGGCCAAGGACCGCTTTTCTTGCTGCGCGTGCGCATCCACGATCTCCCAGAAATCCGGTTCAAGGGCGAGACTTGTGCGGTGGCCATGGAGAGACAGCGAGCGTTTGACGAGAGCCATCGGTGTCAGGAGAAGTTGTCGTCGCCGGGGGAGGGGTCGGATGTCAGACGATGCGCATCGACCTGCTTCTCGAGTTCCTCGCGCCGCTGGCGGGCGGCATCGCGTTCGGCTTTGGAACGTCCGAAACTACGCCGGTTGTCTTCAGCGCGTTTTTCTTTTTCTGCGCGTTGTTTCTGCTTGCGCACCTGGCGCAGATTGACGATCTCCGCGCTCATTCAGGTCTCCGGGTTTCAGGTTTTCTTGCGGAAGGCGTCGAGAGAGACGACTTCGCCGCCGCCATCGCTTTCCACCGCTTTTGCGACCACCTGTTCCGTATCTGTTTTGTCGGCAGTAGCCGCTTCTGCATCGTCGCCATCGCCTGGCTTTTCAGATTCGTTGTCAGCGTGTTCCTGCTCCGCCTTGGCGAGTTCTTCAACTGCTTCCAGAAGCTCTTCGGGCAGTTCTTCTGCCGTCTTCCCGGGGTCGAACTCGAGTGCGAACTGCACGGAGGGGTCGAAAAAGCCCTTGATCGCGGAAAAAGGTACGAGGAGTTTTTCCGGCACGCCGCCGAAGGAGAGGCCAACCTCAAAGGCATGTTCGCCGATTGCAAGATCCCAGAACTGGTGCTGCAGGACGATGGTCATCTCCTGCGGATAGCGCTCTTTCAGTCTTTGGGAAATGCGCACGCCGGGCGCGTTCGTGTCGAAAGCAATGTAGAAATGATGATCGCCGGGAAGGCCCGTTCGTCCGACCTCGGCAAGGATCTTCTTGACCGCGCCCCTGAGCGCGTCCTGTATCAGGATATCGTATCGCAGAAGGTCTTCAGACATCAGTTCTCGTCGAATCTTGCTTTTCTGTTGGGCCACTCGGTCCACATTGAAGGGCCGGGGGCAAAAAGAAAAGCCAATTTTCCAAGTGATACCAGATTAATGCGTCTTTGATGAGAAGGCTATGCCAATGCATGCATTCACGCCGAAAAGTGCTCGGTAAATCGGTCAATGGAAGGGATTGGAAGAAGGTGAAGGCTTCTGTTGCCAGGTGCCTTCGAACCCCGCCTGAAGGTGCTAACCAACGGGACTTAGTGGACTACCGGCGCTGCATTACGCGGCGACAGCGTTGTCCATAGCATAGTTGTCGTTTGCAACTATTAAAACAGCCCGATAACGGTGGTACAATGCCGAGCAAAAGCACAGTCTTTACGCCCTCGTCGATCCTATTTCGCCCCCGCCGAAACCCGCGAAAACTCCTGCAGACAGCTTCACGGGCTTGGGTGGAGGCGCCGGGTACCGCCCCCGGGTCCGATAGGTTTATTACACTGACAGTTTATTGCCGTAGCTGGCGAACCAGCCTGCCTGATATAAGCGCTTCGGCCCTGAAATGAAAGAGGCTTTCCGGCAGAGCATGTGTTTGGCCGGCTCGCCCTAAAGATCCTTCACCATTACAGGATCTGGGGAAAGTGCGCCCAAGGGGCTGTGTTTTGCCGAAAATCTGCGAAGTTATCGCCATCCGCTCCATGTCCTGTCTGAAAGGCGTTGCCGTGCAGCAATATCTCGACCTCCTGACGAAAATTCTGGACGAAGGCATCGACCGGGGCGACCGCACAGGCACGGGCACGCGCTCGATCTTCGGGCATCAGATGCGCTTTGACCTTGCGGACGGGTTTCCGGTGGTCACGACCAAGAAACTGCACCTGAGGTCGATCATTCACGAGCTGCTCTGGTTTCTGGCCGGTGACACGAATATTCGTTATCTCAACGAAAATGGCGTGAAGATCTGGGACGACTGGGCAGACGAAGGCGGCGAGCTCGGCCCCGTTTACGGCTACCAGTGGCGGTCCTGGCCGGCACCTGACGGCAGGTCTATCGACCAGATCGAGAAGCTGCTGGAAATGATCCGCACAAGCCCGGAAAGCAGGCGCCTGATCGTGTCTGCCTGGAACCCGGCTCTGGTCGATGAAATGGCGCTGCCTCCGTGCCACGCCTTGTTCCAGTTCTATGTGGCCGACGGCAAGCTGTCTTGCCAGCTTTACCAGCGCTCGGCCGACGTCTTCCTCGGTGTGCCGTTCAATATTGCATCTTATGCGCTGCTCACGATGATGATTGCCCAGGTGACAGGCCTGAAGCCCGGCGACTTTGTGCACACGCTCGGCGATGCGCACCTTTATTCCAACCATTTCGAGCAGGCCCGCGAACAACTCACCCGCGATCCGCGCCCCTTGCCGGAAATGAAAATCAATCCGGACGTGACCGATCTTTTTGCATTCAAGTACGGGGACTTCGAGCTGAGCGGCTACGATCCGCACCCGCATATCGCGGCACCGATTGCGGTTTGAAATGCTTTTGTGGTTGTCATCCCTGCGAAGGCAGGGATCTAGTAGTCACCGACTTGACAGCGCCTAGCGAGCACTGCGGTGTACTAGATCCCGGTCTTGCCGCTGCGCGTCAAACCGGGATGACAAAATCTCGGCGCCTGTAGCATGCAATATGAATCATTTGACCTGATGGCCCCAGAAGAGGACTCAAACCACCTCAAACCATGTCCTCATGCCTGAGGCTGCGTGGCCAAGCATGTGGCAGTGGATGAGCCATTTGCCGGGATTGTCTGCAACAAAGGCTATTTTGACAATTTCGCGCGGAGCGGTCGTGAACGTGTCCCGCCAATCCTGATGTTCGAGCGGTTCGCCGTTGCGTTCCAGGACGCGGAAATGATGGCCATGAACATGCATTGCATGCGCGAAGCTGGTGTCGTTGCGGCTTTCAAGGACGATTGTTTCACCGCGCCTGGCATTGAACATCGGTTCATCCTGTACACCGGGCACACCGTTGAACGTCCAGAACAGACCGTTCTGCATCATTTCACGGACTTCGTCCTCCGAGCGTTCCTTGAGCAGCGAACGCATTCCGCCCATGGCGCCGCCTTCCATGACAAGCGGTATCTCCAAGGCGTCCTCCAAATCGGGTTCCGGCAACCTGTTGACAGGTGGCAGGCTTAGGGGACGATCGTTTGCCGGGGCTTCGGCTACCTGGAAATTTGCGAAGGTGAAAGGTTGTCCGGTCATCATTTCAAAGGGAAGCGTTCCCGCTTCGGGTGGCCGCAGAGCCAGATCAATGCGCTGGGCGGGAGCAAGCTGCACAACGCCCGCAACTTCTCTTGCCTCGTTAAAGCTTTGTCCGTCGAGGGCTATCACCTTCGCACCGAACCGATCCGGCGCGATTTCAAGGATGCGGGCTGAAGAGGTGTTGATCAGCCGAAGCCGGTGCCAATGCCCCATTTTGAGCGGAATGTCCGGCAAAGAGGCCCCATTGACCGTCAGCCAATTCCCCAGCCGGCCCGCATGCGAAAAATCATGCATCGCCCCAAAGCTGCCGGTATCCAGAACGCCCTCGTCATTCAAACGCCAGTCGCTGAGCATCAGGATGATGTCTGTCTCAGCTGAAAAATATTGCCCATGGTCTTCGACGATGAGCGGACCGGCCAGCCCGCGCGGAACCTGGTTCCAGCTCATGTTATGTGCGTGGTACCAATAGGTTCCGGCATCTGGAGCAACGAAGTCGTAATCGAAGCTTTCACCCGGCTGCACGGCCGGTTGTGTCAATCCGGCGACGCCATCCATTGCGTTTTCGATGCGGATGCCGTGCCAGTGAACAGACGTGGGTTCGCTGAGCTTATTGGTGAAGCGCACCTTGACGCGGTCACCCTGTTTCACGCGAATTTCCGGTCCGGGGAGCTGGTGATTGTAAAGCCATAAGTCGGAGGCAGCACTATTGTCTCCGTAAAGATTAGCCTGGCCTTGGACTGCCGTAAGTTCCAGAAAACCTGCGGAGGCCTCTGCCAGGGCAAGCTGCGGAAACGCTGTTGTTACGCTCCCGGCGAGTGCGGATTTCAAAAACGTCCTGCGATCCAATTTCAACTCCGGTGCATTCGTGGTCGAGACAGCTTATCTGGAGTATGGTGCCTCCAGTAGCTGGAAGGTCAATGCCGGGCCGGCGCGCAGAAAGTTTCCGACGCAAAACCGTTCGGATTTGCGTATAGGGTTCGACGACAAAGAACGAAACATCACTGAACAGGAAGACCGTCATGACTTCCCTTGATGCCGCCATTTCCCTGTCACCTCACGCGATGGCCGCGGAAAATCGCGGTTTTGATCCTTTGATCGGACGCAAGCTGGTTGCCGGCGTGGAATCGGGTCTTCTGCCGCATCTGCATGTGGTTCTGGCGGAACGCGGCGGTGAAACCATTTTGGAAAGCTATGGCCGCGGACCCGACGAGAGTTGGGGGAAGTCGCTCGGGGAAGTCGAATTCGATGCCGGAACCCTCCACGATCTGCGTTCCGTGACCAAGAGCGTCGTCAGTCTGCTTTACGGGATTGCCCTGGAAAGGGGACTGGTGCCCACGGTCGACGCACCAATCCTCAATGCCTTTGAAGATTATTCCGATCTTGCGTCCGATCCGGAGCGGGTGAAACGCACGATTGAACATGCACTCACCATGACCCTCGGTCTGGAATGGGATGAATCCAAGCCTTATACCGATCCCAGGAACAGCGAAATAGCGATGGAGCTGGCCGAGGACAGGTACAGGTTTATTCTGGAACGCCCGATCGTCGACGCGCCTGGCACCAAGTGGACCTATAGCGGCGGCGCAACGGCTTTGATAGGCGAAATCATTCAGCGCGGCACGGGCAGGTCGCTGCCGGAATTTGCTACCGAGGTTCTGTTTGATCCGCTCGGAATTGAACGGTTCGAATGGGCAGCGGGCAGGGATGGGACCCATTCACCCGCCTCAGGACTCCGGCTAACTGCACCGGACCTTCTGAAAATCGGGCGACTGGTGCTCAACAACGGTACCTGGGAAGGGCGCCGCGTGGTGCCCGAAGCCTGGATCCGCGCGTCGCACATGCCCCACATCCGGACCGCCGACATGCTGGACTACGGCTATTTCTGGTTCCTGGGCAAGGCACCGGTCGCAGCGCTCGGCGGACCGACGGACTGGATCGCCGGTTTCGGCAATGGTGGGCAGAGGCTCTGGATTTGCCCAAAAGCGGATGTCGCAACAGTGATTTATTCGGGCAACTACAACAACTGGAATGCCTGGATCCCGCCAACCCGGATCTGGATCGAGATTATCCTGGCCAATCTCAAGGCGGCTTGAGCGCCGGGGCGCGAAAGGTCTCAAAGGGAGGCGTTGCTCCTGAGTCTGTAGCCCATCCTTCGAGACGCGTGCAGGCACGCTCCTCAGGATGAGGGGAAGTTGCTGCGCACCAGTCCCAGTTACAAATAGTCAGCGCAAACCAACCATACCCACCACCTCATCCTGAGGAGGACCGCGAGGTCCGTCTCGAAGGATGGGCTACTTGCTGAGATCTCTCTCTTTTGCTAGAAAAAAGTCACTATGCAATTTTAGATAGAGATCTGAATGGCGGCGACCGTTTACATCCTCAAGTGCTCAAACGGTAGCTACTACACAGGTATTACCCGCAAAGATCTGGAAAGCCGGGTCAGTGAACATCAGCAGGGAACTTACGACAGCTACACCGCAAGATATCGTCCGGTCACTCTGGTATTCAATTGCGCGTTTGACCGAATAACAGACGCGATCGCCTGCGAGCGCCAGATAAAGGGTTGGCGGCGCGAAAAGAAAGAAGCGCTCATTCGAGGCGACTTCAACCTTTTGCCGGAATTGTCCGCGAGGGGCCGCAGGGCGGGGTTCTAAGGTCTTGGCCCATCCTTCGAGACGCGCGCTAGCGCGCTCCTCAGGATGACGGGAAGTTGCTGCGCACCAGTCCCAGTTACAAAAAGCCAGCGCAAACCAGGAATACCTACACCCTCATCCTGAGGAGGACCGTCAGGTCCGTCTCGAAGGATGGGCAGCGGGTACGCGCGACCAGTTCACTTTTGGCAAACTACGCCTCAGTCGGGCTTCGAAAGGCCCAAGAGCCAATTCCAAAGCGGCAAGGTCGGTTCAAAGGCAGCCGCTAGAGATCCGGCTGCCGAAGGTCCAGTCGCAATTCCGGTGTCTTCTCTCGACTTCCAGACGGCCAAACCCTTGTGGCGGGCGAGACTTGCATGCGGGTGATCTTTGGGGAAACCGCGGGGCACATTTGCAAGGTCCGGTTCAGAGCGCCCGAAGCCGTCGTTTTCAAGCGTGGTCAGAAGAGTTTCAATCTCGTCGCCGGCACCTGCCTCCAACGCCTGGAGATACGATCCCAGATCGGGTTTCGAAAACGCCATGCAACCGGTTCCGTAGCGGATTTGTTCAGGTTCAATCGACAGGAAAAAGCTCGGAGGCTGTGCATCCTTGCCCTCGAATGCCGCGCCTTTCGGCCAGAAGGCCATGCGGATATGGGTGTTATAAGGTGTCTTGTCCTTGGAGAACCTCAAGTCCCGGTTGATCCGGAATTGTTTCGAAGCCATCCCGTGACCCGTCAACTTGGCGAGTTCCTCGGCGAGCGAAGCCCTGAACGCATCCGACGGTTTCTTGACCAGACGCTGGTAGTCGCCCTTGTTAGCGTCGAACCAGTCTTTGGAACTGTTCGCCTTCAGGTTCTGAAGAAACTGAAAGGTCTCGGAGGAAAAGCCTTGCGCTGTCATCTGGCTGTTCTCCCGGTCCGCGCCTTTTTCGGCTTTGTTTCCTTTGGCGGCAGGGCGCAGACATAATTCCGAGCCAGGTCGACCCAGCCTTTCAAATCCGTGTCGCTTTCAATGCCTTCCGGTTCGACGCGGATAAAACCGGGCATCGGCCGCCCGGCCGGTTCGCAAGGCGACGCATGAGGTCTCGCAAGAGCCTCCGCCTCCTGGTCCTTGCCGACCCTGGCCATCAGGCCGCGTTTTGACGCGCACACAAGCATGTTTCCGTTCACCATGAAGCAGGTCGAGCCGAACATCCTTTTCTGTTCGACATTCTCTTCCGGGATCAGAGCCCTCGTGCGTTCGATCAATACGGTATCCATCAAATCCGACATGCGCTGAAATCCCTAGGCGGTTACGGTTCTGCATACAAGGACGCACGACCATGGACGTTTCCGACAGCCGCGTGGCGAAATTGTTCCAAAAATTCTCCGCTGGCCGCAAAACATGCTAGGAGGCTGGCTTGGAAATGAAAACCGGATTCGGAGACAAACTTGCCGGAACTTGTTCTGATCGCCGCCGTCGCACGCAACGGGATTATTGGTTCGGACAATGACATGCCCTGGAAGTTGTCTTCCGATCTCAAGCACTTCAAGCGTCTAACGCTTGGAAGACCGGTGATCATGGGCCGGAAAACATTTCTTTCCTTTGGGGGACGGCCGTTGCCGGGCCGTCCTCATATTGTGGTTTCCCGCGACCCTGACTACCGGGCAGATGGCGTCGATACGGCGACATCGCTGGACGCAGCGATTGCGCAAGCCCGGGAACTGGCGGATGAGCTGGAGGTCGACGAGGTTTTCTGCATCGGTGGCGGACAGATATACAAACAGGCCATCGATCAGGCGAGCCGGCTGGAAATCACCGAAGTCGACGCGAAACCGGACGGCGATACACGATTTCCCAAAATCGACCCGGCCCTTTGGGAAGAAACCGATCGTAAGGACGGACAGCGGACCGAAAGGGACAGTGCGGATTTTGCGATGGTCACCTATCGGCGGAGAGCCTGATCCCAAATGAGTGACACCCGGAAGAAATTCGGCAATGCCTTTGAGGGAAAATGGTGCATGCTGCGGGATATGGATCCCATTGAGGCGCATGACCTTTTCAAACTGCGCCAGAATGTCTTCATTCTCGAACAGACATCGCTTTATCAGGATATCGACGGCAGGGATCCCGAGGCGCTGCATCTCATTGTGCACGACAAAACCAGTGGTGTTCTTGTGGGAACGATACGCCTTATGACAGAGCCGGAAACGGTCAGCGCGCGCATTGGCCGCGTCGCGATCGCGCCTGAGGGGAGGGGAACCGGGCTCGGCCGCAAACTCATGGAAGCGGGCATCGAGAAAGCCGAGGCGCTTGTGGAGGGCTGCTCGATCGACCTGTCGGCCCAGGCCCATCTGGAAAAGTTCTACAAATCCCTTGGCTTTGAAACCATTTCGGCTATCTATCTTGAAGACGGGATACCGCATGTGGACATGATCCGCAGAGGCAGAGCGCCCGGTTAACCCTTTGCCCGAAAGATTAGACGTGCCAGCCTTGACACAGCCGCAATCCACACCCACCTGCGGCACGGGAAAACGCAAAGGTTTTACTGAGGACGTATGCCGGGCTTTTCATTGAAAGCAGTCGGTAACCTCCCTATAACCAACCTTGAGTCAGAACGGGTAAATGCCCATGTCCGGCACCCGATGCCGGAGTTCAAAGAAGGAAGTCTTGATGCCTTGGAGCAATCAGTCAGGTGGCGGTGGCCCCTGGAAGGGTGGCGGAAACAATGGCGGCCCATGGGGCGGCGGAGGAAACAACAACGGTCCCTGGGGCGGTGGCCCGAGCCGCGGTGGCGGTGGCGGCGGTGGCAACCCGCCTGATCTTGAGGAACTCCTGAAAAAGACCCAGGACCGCATGAAGACCGTTTTGCCTGGCGGTGGCGGCGGCGGCATCGGCTTTGCCGGGGTCCTTATTGTTATTGGAATTGGTGTCGTTGGTTGGCTCCTAACCGGTCTCTACACAGTCGACGAAGGTGAGCGCGGCGTTGAGCTGGTGCTTGGCGACGTGCGCGGGCTGACATCACCGGGCCTGAATTACAATCTGCCTTATCCGATCGGCGAAGTTTACAAGCCGGCCGTCGAGCTGCAGCGGGAAACCACCGTAGGCGTGGACGAGACCTATTCCACGTCTGGTGCGGTCCGCGCGCGCGACATTCCGGAAGAAAGCCTGATGCTGACAGGTGACGAAAACATCGTCGACGTCGGGTTCAAGGTTCTGTGGCGCGTCAAGAACACCACCGATGGCATTACGGATTACCTGTTCAACATTCAGGAACCGGCGGCCACAGTGAAAGCAGTCGCCGAAAGCGCCATGCGCGAAGTCGTTGGCGGCTCGAATATCGACGCCATCCTGACTGAAAACCGCGTCTCCATTCAGAACGACGTGGCAACACTCATGCAGTCGACACTCGATTCCTATCGGGCGGGCGTTGAGATTTCGGAAGTGCAGATGCAGCGCGTTGACCCGCCGGCACAGGTCATCGAGGCGTTCCGTGACGTTCAGGCGGCCCGCGCCGACCAGGAACGTATCCGAAACGAAGCCGAAGCCTACGCCAACAGGATCGTGCCTGAAGCGCGCGGTCAGGCGGCCCGTGTTCTCGAACAGGCAAACGGATACAAGGACCAGACCATTGCAGAGGCAACCGGTCAGTCTCAACGTTTCACGAAAATCTACGAGCAGTACGAGAAAGCGCCCCATGTCACCCGGGAACGTCTCTATCTTGAGACGCTGGAGAAAGTTCTCGGCGCGAACAACAAAATCATCATCGACAGTGAATCGTCCGGCTCAGGCGTCTTGCCGTTCCTGCCGCTGAACGACCTGAACGGACGCGGCAGCGCGCCGTCCACGCGGACGGGAGGTAACTAATCATGCGCAGTGGTATTCTTGCAATTGTCCTCATAATCGTTGCGGTCGTTGGATATTTGTCCGTTTATGTCGTCAACCCGACGCAGCAGGCGCTCGTATTGAGGTTCGGTCAGATTACCGAGGAACCGAAGACGGAACCTGGTCTCTACTTCAAGATCCCGTTTGTCCAGAATGTGGTTTATCTCGACAAGCGCATCCTGAACCTCAACATGCCGCCGCTTGAGCCGATTTCCTCGGACAAGAAGCGCCTGATCGTGGATGCGTTTGCGCGCTACAGGATTTCCGACCCGGTGCTGTTCTATCAGCGTGTCCAGAACGTGCTGACGGCAAACCGGCGCCTTTCGACACTTCTGCAATCGACACTTCGATCCGAAGTCGGCCGGACCAGCTTTGTGGCGCTCGTGCGTGACGACCGGTCGGGCGTGATGGAGAACATCCGCAGGGACGTCAGCGCCAACGCGGAAGAACTCGGCATTGAAGTGATCGATGTGAAAATCCGCCGTGCCGACCTTCCTGATGCGAACTCCCAGGCGATTTACGCTCGTATGCAGACAGAACGTCAGCGGGAAGCAACCGAGATCCGCGCGCAGGGTGAAGAGCAATCCCGCCGCATCCGCTCCCGTGCGGATCGTGATGCAACCGTTATCGAGGCGGAAGCGAACCGGGATGCGGAAATCATCCGCGGTGACGGTGATGCGGAGCGAAACAAGATCTTCGCTGAAGCATTCGGCGCCGATCCGGAGTTCTTCGCCTTCTACCGGTCCATGCAGGCTTACGAAGCCGGACTTCAGTCGGGCGATACCAGCCTGGTGCTGTCGCCGGATTCCAGCTTCTTCCGGTTCTTCAAGGATCCGACCGGTGTCAACGCGCCGGCCGGGGAAGATGATGGCGGCACGGGTATTTCGACACGTTCGCCTTCGCTCGCCTCGCAATGATCGACTTTGTGACCGCTCTCGGGCTGGTCCTGGTCATTGAAGGCGTACTTTATGCGCTCCTGCCTGGTGGCATGAAAACCATCATGCGGGGCGCACTGGAAACGCCGGACCAGACATTGCGGGTGACGGGTCTTGTTGTCGCCGCATTGGGTCTGATTATTGTGTGGATCATACGCGGATAACGAAAAGTTTCCGGGCGGGAGAAGCAAAAATCTCCCGCCCGTTCTATATTTTGACTAGAAGTCTTTAGAAGCTATGCGCTGTTTTGTCTGAAAGACAGCCGCACCGGAACGGATGAGGAGAAAGCCCTATGGCTCCATTTTTTGTTCGCCGTCGCATGTCCCGGATCGCCTATGCTGCGGCGGGACTTGTGCTTGGCGGAATGGTGGCATTCCAGCCTGTACAGACCGCACAGGCCCAGGGGCCGGTTTCGGTAGCTGATCTTGCCGAAAACCTGGCCGATGCCGTTGTGAATATTTCAACGGCGCAAACCGTTCAGGGCCGCAGATCGGTGCCAATGCCGCAAGTCCCGGACGGGTCGCCGTTCCAGGAGTTCTTTGAGGAATTCTTCAACCGGCAGAACAGGGACAACGGGGAGCAGGCACCGCGACGTGTCCAGTCCCTGGGTTCCGGTTTTGTGATCGATGGCACCGAAGGCATCATCATTACTAACAACCACGTGATTGAAGGGGCAGACGAAATCACTGCCAACTTCAATGACGGCACCAAGCTGCGGGCGGAAATCATCGGTACCGATGAGAAAACCGACCTGGCCGTGCTCAAGGTCGAGCCGGAAACACCGCTCAAGGCCGTTGATTTCGGCAATTCGGAATCGATCCGCGTTGGCGACTGGGTGATGGCGATCGGCAATCCCTTCGGTCTTGGCGGGACGGTTACCGTGGGCATCGTTTCGGCACGGAACCGCGATATCAACTCCGGCCCTTATGACAATTTCATCCAGACGGATGCGTCCATTAACCGGGGCAATTCCGGCGGTCCGCTGTTTGACATGCAAGGCAATGTGATCGGAATCAATACCGCCATCATTTCCCCATCAGGCGGCTCCATCGGTATCGGCTTTGCCATTCCGGCCAAAACTGCAATGCGTGTCATCGACCAGCTGCGTGAGTTCGGCGAGACCCGCCGCGGGTGGCTTGGGGTGCGTATTCAGGAAGTCACGGACGAGATTGCTGAGAGCCTTGCAATGAACGAGGCCATGGGCGCTTTGGTGGCTGGCGTGACCGAAAACGGTCCGGCGGCGAAAGCCAAGATCGAAGCCGGTGACGTCATCTTGAAATTCGACGGCAATGACGTTGAGGAAATGCGCGAGCTGCCACGCATGGTCGCGGAGACTGCGATCGGCAAGGAAGTCGAAGTGGTGGTCCTGCGCAAGGGTGACGAAGTCACCATCAGCGTGATCCTGGAGCGTCTTGAGGAAAACACTCCGACAGAAGCCAGTGTCGAAACAGATCAACAGCCGGAAGAAGAACCGGTAGCCAAGAGCGAGGTGCTGGGCATGATGCTGGCGGAGCTCGATGATGAATTGCGCGAACAATTCTCCATTGAATCCGATGTCACCGGTGTTGTCGTGACCGAAGTCAAACCCGACTCGTCCGCAGCGGAGAAACGGATCACCGCCGGCGACGTGATCCGGGAAGTGGCTCAGGAGCCCGTCGAGACACCCGAGGACGTGGAGACGGAGATTGCCAAGTTGAAGGACGACGGCCGCCGTTCCGCGCTGCTGCTGCTCGCCAATCCGACCGGTGATGTCCGCTTTGTTCCCGTGAGGATCGAAGACGAATAGGTCTCCAAACAGATATCAACGCTCAAGGGGCGCTGGAAACAGTGCCCCTTTTCCTTTTTTAGCCGCTGCTGCTCTGCGATGGCTGTAAGAGAAATTTCCGGATCGGTGCGATCAACGGGTGCAGTTCTGCGGCTGCGGCTGGTGCATGGCGTGGGATTTTCGCACGATCAGCGGTCCAACTTGCCTCCCGGCAGGCCTTTAGAATGCGTTTTGTGATGTTCGTCACACCGGACCTGCGCGTGTTTTCTCGCAGCTTAGCCGCAGCTGTGCAGAAATCTGCACAGTGACACAGTCGTTAATGCGCCGCGAAAATAAAATATCATCATATTTTTCAATAGCTTGTCGAAAAGTTGGCAAACTGGCACACCCGTTGCAATTCTCCTGGCATCGGCGCCAAACACAAATCAAGCGCCCCGGAATTCAAATCAAAGCTGCCGAGCAGCACAGAGCCAGGAGATCAAAATGTCCAATATCGCATACCTGAAAGCCACAGGCGCAACCCAAGGCGACATGACAGCAGACGCAACCACAGGCGACAGCATCGGTAACCTGTGGCAGGAAGGCCATGAAGGCCAGTCCCTGGTCTACGCCCTGGAACAGAACGCAGTCGTGCCCCGCGACCCGCAGTCCGGTTCCATCATCGCAACACGCCGCCACCTGCCGACGACTTTTGTCAAGCCGGTCGACAAGGCAACCCCGCTCTTCTGGCAGGCGCTTGCCACCGGTGAAGCGCTCGAAATCGAAGTCGAGTTCTGGCGCACGTCCACAGCCGGCGTTCAGGAGCACTACTACACGATCAAGTTCATTGACGCGGTTCTGGTGGAAGGCAAGACGATCCTTCCGGACGTCAACGACGAAGCCAACGCCTCGCGTGGCGACATCGATCAGTTCTCCTTCACCTACCGCAAGTGCGAGTGGACCCACGAAGTTGCCGGCACAAGCGCATCCGACGATTACCGTGCGCCGGTCACCTGATCCAAATCCCCCGGACCGGACTTAATCCGGTCAGCAGCTGGAAGGCCGCCCCTCCTGAAAGCTGCCACCGCCCGGCTCCAATGCCGGGCGGTTTTATTGTTTGAAAGAGTGCCCGCCTTTCAATTGCAACTACGTTCTTGCCACAGACAAAAGCACGTCTCTGAGCCACATATGCCTGGCGTCGCGCTGCATGCGAGGGTGCCAGTTTGCAACGATTTCGAGGCCAGGAAGCTTCAGTGGTGTAACCACTCGAGCGAAATTGTGGTCGAAGGAACCGGCAATTCGTTCAGGTATGAATGCCACGAGGCTTTGCGATTTCATGAGGTGGATCAGCATTGCGAATGTGGGGACGGCCAGCACGACTTGCCGGTTCCTGCCGGTAACCGCCAAAGCTTCGTCGATCGGTCCGCGGAAACTGCCGCCTGTCGGATCGACGAATGCGTGCCGCAGCATGCAGAGCCGATCCAGGGACATTTCCTCTCCGTCCTGCATGTCCGGGTAACTGGAAAGGCAAACAAACCCGTCGCTATAGAGTAAACGCGCCGGGAGGTCAGGCACGGCCAGATCCCGATCGCTCAATATCAGATCAACTTCGCCCCGCTCCATTTGATCGACGATGCCGCTTGCGGGCCGTGGCAATACGGAAACACGTGCATTGGGAGCAGCACTGAAAACCGTTTTGGAAAATGTGTTCAGGATCGTGTGTTGCAGATAGTCGCTTCCGCAAATCCTTGCTGTGAAGTGAGACGTTGCAGGATCGAAATCGTCTGGCTCAAGTAACGTGCGTACGCCGCCCAGAACCTCATCGATTTGGGGTGCGATCGCGTCCGCTCTCGGAGTCGGTGTGATGCCGTGGGACGTGCGGATGAACAAGTCATCATCAAACACCTGTCGAAGCCGCTTCAACATGCCCGAAACCGTTGGTTGCGTTAACGCAAGACGTGCTGCCGCCCGTGTCACGCTGCGCTCTTTGTGAAGCGCATCAAAGGCAACAAGCAGGTTCAGATCGATACTTCTGATATTGGCCTCATACATATCATTCATTGAACAATACGTTTTGATCAATAACAAGCGGTACATCACATTCAACCTGTCTTGAAGCTCTAGCGGGTGAGATCTTTGACCAGGGAACTAACCATCGGAGCAGTGCCTGAAGCAAAACCAAGTGGTTCGCGTCTTGCCGCCTGGCGCGCAGATTTTCACGCCTGGCGACAGAAACGACGCGACCGCAATGAACTGGAAAATCTTAGCAGCTCGACGCTTCGGGATCTGGCCATCGATCGCAGTGAAATCACCTCAATAGTGACCTCAGGCGAGGGCGAGCGCAGACGCAACAGAGGCGACTGATGCGGCACGTCCGTCGCATCGGTTTCAGCATCGGGAGATCTTGAATGCATGTTAAGAATGTCGCGGCAGGCAGGTACCTCAGCGACCCGCGAATTGTCTTGCTTGCCGGTTCGGTTGTCGCGCTTGTTGCGATCGGAATGCGGCATTCCTTCGGGCTGTTTCTGAACCCGGTTACCGAAGGTATTCAAAGTGTCGACCGGGAAACATTCGGATTCGCGGTCGCATTGCAGAACCTGATTTGGGGTCTCGCACAACCATTCGCAGGAATGATCGCCGACCGGTATGGAAGCGCGCGGGTCATCTTCGCAGGTGGTGCCCTTTATGCCGGCGGGCTGATTTGCGCGTCGCTTGCCTCTTCCGCTCTCGGTTTGGTGCTCGGTCTTGGCGTTCTGGTTGGCATTGGCTTGAGTGCCACGACCTATGCCGTGGTTCTGGGAGCTGTCGGACGCCGGTATCCTCCGGAGCGCCGCTCCACCGCGCTTGGAGTTGCGTCGCTTGGCGGATCACTGGGGATCTTTCTGTCCGTTCCGGTCACTTTGGGCCTGATCGATGCTCTGAGTTGGTCGATGGCATTTGTGAGCCTGGCGGTCGTGGCTCTCACGATATGTGTTCTTGCGCCTTTCCTGTCCGGTCGAACGGATGTGCAAAGTGCGGATCAATCTCTTGCCGAGGCATTGTCGCAGGCGCTCGGGCACCGGGGGTTCGTGCTGCTCGTCCTTGGTTTTTTCGTCTGCGGATTTCAGCTCGCTTTTATCGGAACGCATCTGCCGGCCTACCTCCAGGACCGGCAGCTGGGAGCCTGGCTCGGCGGGACCGCACTTGCGACCATCGGGGCGACGAACATCGCGGGCACGCTCGCGTGTGGTGCGGTCGGCGACTACTTGAGCAAAAAGAAAGTACTGATCGGTCTCTACCTGGCAAGGTCGAGTGCGATCGCAATGTTCGTCATGCTCCCGGTGTCCGATGTGTCGACGCTGGTCTTCGCTGCGGTTATGGGGTTTACCTGGCTGGGCACTGTTCCGCTTACGACGGGTATCGTCGCTCAGGTTTTCGGGCCGCGTTTTCTTGCGACGCTGATCGGGATCGTCTTTTTCATGCATCAAATCGGCAGTTTCCTGGGCGCCTGGCTAGGCGGTCTCGTGTTTGAACGAACCGGAAGCTACGATCTTATGTGGTGGAGTGTTGTCCTGTTCGGCTTGATCGCCGCTTTGCTTCATCTTCCGATCGATGAAAGGCCATTGGTGTCTAAAGTGCCCAGGCTTCAGGGGCTTGCGGGAAATGCCTGATCGGCCATGGTTTCAGGCGAGTCTGTTTTGTGCCTTGGCAAGCCTGGCTCTCGTCTTCCTGTGGTCGTTCAACGCGGGTGCGTATCAAAGGCTCTTTTTTGAACTCTCGATTGTCGGTTTCATATGTTGAACAGGATTGGTCCAGGCTCGAAAGCTGACCGGATCCAAAACTAACTCGAAGGAAAAACATGATTGCTCAGTTTAATGAAGGCGGTCCTCTGCTGCGTCTTTTTCAGGTGACGGTCAAACGCGGCTTCGCGGAAATACTTCTTGAAAAGTTTGCGACGACCTCGGCTGATGTCGTCAAAAACGAGCCGGGAAATGAAGGTTATTTTTTCGGCCGCGGGACCGAAAGCGACGAGAACACGCTCGTTTTCGCATCTCTCTGGAAAGATATCGACGCCATCAAGCAGCGCTTCGGAGACGCGTGGGAGCAGTCCTTTCTTCCAGAGGGCTACGAGGATCTCATCGAAGACCATTCAGTACAGCATATCGACCTGAGTTCCGGGTGGCACGTTCCGGCCGGACGGTCGGGATAGGGGCGGGTGATATTCGGCGGGTCACAGTTTCCGGAAGGATACTGCCATTGCCATATCGCCCGAATGTTCGTGATCATCTTTCGCGTATATCCGGACCTCCTCAAGGCTGGGCTCTGATATCCGCCGGACACTTGCCAAACCGGCAAGTGTCTCCTGAAAGCCAAGACTTGAAAAATGTGAACGGTTCACGCCGATGACGAAGAGGGCACCTGCGCTTGCAATTGCGAGGAGACTGGTCAGTACATCCGGTCCAAGGTGCCCATGGGTGAAAGTTCCGGAAGACACCACCGCGCCGTAGTCGTTGCAGATTGGCGACAGATCCGTTGTGAGATCGATTTCGTACGTGTGGCGGTAAAGCGATTTCCTGGCAGCGTGGGACAGCATTTCCGAGGAAATGTCCATGCCGTCGATATCCCGCGCGGGGAGGGCGAGCGCCTCGGCAACCAGACCCGTGCCACAACCGATATCGGCGACCGGAATGTCCTTCGGCAGGGCGTTTGCAGAATAAATCTTTGCAATGGTCTGCGGATAGACAAACCCAAGCGCATCGGCAAAGTCTTCGTCGTAGGACCGCGCGAATTCCCGATAATACGTTTTGTTGTCGTCCGGGGTCGAGAGCCTGTAGGCATTCTCAAGAATGGCCTTCCCCTTGTCGCTTGCCGCCATCTGGGCGTTTCCTTTCAAAGCAGGTTCCAGCATTGGTTGCCTGAAAGCCTAAGGGGGCAAGAAGACGCAATCAAGTCGAACACCGCATGCGCATGGTCGCGCAGCATCCGGCGGGTTCTCGCGTTTGACCTCCAGCCACCGCCATCTGTTCGGGGCAGCTCCCATTCAGCGTGGACGGTCTTTTGCGCGTGAAAATTTCCCGCGTGCTTGGCAAATGAATGTTTCCAGTTGTGGGATTTTCGCACGTTCAGCGTTCCAACTTGCCTCCCGGCAGGCCTTTAGAACGCGTTTTGTGATGTTCGTCACACCGGACCTGCGCGTGTTTTCTCGCAGCTTAGCCGCAGCTGTGCAGAAATCTGCACAGTGACATGGTCGTTAATGAACCGCGATAATAAAATATCTTCATATTTTTCAATGATTTGTCGAAAAATTGGGAAACTGGCACACCCGTTGCAATTCTCCTGGCATCGGCGCCAAACACAAATCAAGCGCCCCGGAATTCAAATCAAAGCTGCCGAGCAGCACAGAGCCAGGAGATCAAAATGTCCAATATCGCATACCTGAAAGCCACAGGCGCAACCCAAGGCGACATAACCGCAGACGCAACCACAGGCGACAGCATCGGCAACCTGTGGCAGGAAGGCCATGAAGGCCAGTCCCTGGTCTATGCCCTGGAACAGAATGCAGTCGTGCCGCGTGACCCGCAGTCCGGTTCGATCATCGCAACACGCCGCCACCTGCCGACGACTTTCGTCAAGCCGATCGACAAGGCAACCCCTCTCTTCTGGCAGGCGCTTGCCACCGGTGAAGCGCTCGAAATCGAAGTCGAGTTCTGGCGTACGTCCACAGCCGGCGTTCAGGAGCACTACTACACGATCAAGTTCATCGACGCGGTTCTGGTGGAAGGCAAGACGATCCTTCCGGACGTCAACGACGAAGCCAACGCCTCGCGCGGCGACATCGACCAATTCTCCTTCACCTACCGCAAGTGCGAGTGGACCCACGAAGTTGCCGGTACAAGCGCATCCGACGATTACCGCGCTCCGGTCACCTGATCCAAGGCAATAACGCGGAGGCCGGCATTGAACCGGCTCCCAGCTGGCGGACCTACCCCCCGCCTGCCAACTGCAACCGCCCGGTTTTCTCACACCGGGCGGATTTCATTTGGACCTGGAATTGTCCCTAGATTTGCGGAATGCATGAGCGAAGCGGTTCAGCTCAGGACAAATTCCGTCTCCGAATATCCCTGCAAATACAGCAAGGCCGTCAGATCACCGTGGTCGATGCGGAAATCAGCCGCTTTTGCAACGGCCGGCTTCGCCCGGTACGCAACGCCTGACCCCGCTTTTTCAATCATGGCCAGGTCATTGGCCCCGTCACCGACAGCCAGCGAGTCTTCAAAGGCAAGGCTCTTTTCAGCTACCAGCTCTTCCAGGCGCGAACGTTTTGCATCCTTGCCAAGAATCGGTTCACTGACCCGGCCCGTAAGCTTGCCGTCTTCTTCCAGAAGTGTGTTGGCCTGGTTTTCGTCGAACCCGATCATTGCGGAAACGGCTTTTGTAAAGTGCGTGAAACCACCGGATACCAGTGCGCAATAGGCGCCATTTGCCTTCATTGTCTGGACCAGCGTACGTCCACCCGGCATCAGGACGATCCGGTTGCTCAGGACCGTGTCGATTGCCGAAACGGGCAATCCTGTCAAAAGACCGACCCGTTCACGCAGTGCCGGTTCAAATTCGATTTCGCCGCGCATGGCGCGTTCGGTGATCCCCGATATTCTGTCCTTGAGCCCGAGTTCGGCAGCCAGTTCGTCAATGCACTCCTGCCGGATCATGGTGGAATCCATATCGGCAATGAGAAGGTGCTTGCGGCGGCCGCGTTCGGGCTGCACAAAGACGTCAACGGGTGCGGAAGCTATGAGTTCGCGCAGCATGGTATCGGCGGAAGCTGCGTCAGGTGCTTCGAAACGGATATCGGCAGCGACCCCTGCGCTCAGGATTGTCGCCGCGTCGCGTACACCGAGGGCGTCTTCAGCGCGCCTGACAAGTTCCTGATCGACAGCCGGGGCTGTTGGAGTAGACACCAAAGTGGCAACAAAAGACATGGATGCATCCCTGGAAGGCGAAAGGAAACAGCTTGTTGAAGGCCGCGCCATTCTGATAGCGGGCCCGACTGCAAGCGGCAAGTCCGCTTTGGCGCTGGATCTTGCCGAAGCTTGTGATGGCGTGATCATTAATGCCGATTCCATGCAGCTCTATGAAGATTTGCGCATTGTCAGCGCCCGTCCGTCAATTGCCGAGGAAGGCCGGGTTCCGCACAGGCTCTACGGTTTCTTGCCCGCATCGACCGCGTTTTCCACCGGCGCTTGGCTGCGTTTGGCGACACAGGAAATTGAA
Source organism: uncultured Roseibium sp. (assembly GCF_947494555.1). GTDB lineage: Bacteria > Pseudomonadota > Alphaproteobacteria > Rhizobiales > Stappiaceae > Roseibium. Next base: position 920,843 of record NZ_CANLVF010000001.1, read on the forward strand.
ACTGTCGAAGCCGAAGGCAGGACCCCGATCCTGGTTGGAGGAACGGGTCTTTATTTCAAGGCACTAACGGAAGGATTTGCCGAACTGCCGGAGATCCCCGAGGAGATACGAGATGCTGCGCGGGAACTCGCGGACCGGGAAGGTGTGGAGGGGCTGAAGAAGCAGCTCTCTTTGCTTGGCGATGAGGCAGCCGCACAGTCGCTTGCCGATCCCCAGCGGCTTACACGCGCGCTGGAAGTGCTACAGGCAACGGGCAAGCCGCTCAGCCTTTGGCAGCAGAAAGCGCAGTCCGCGCCTTTCCTGACGCCGGACAGCTGCACCCGGATCGTGCTGGGCCCGCCCCGGTCCTGGCTGCATTCCCGTATCGAGCAGCGCGCACGCCTTATGCTGGAAGAAGCCGGTGTCGCTGAGGTCAAAAGACTGCTTGCGTTGAATCTTTCCGAAAAACTCCCGGCAATGCGGGCGATCGGCGTCAGCGAAACACGGGACTATCTGTCGGGAACCACAGATTTGGAAGAAACAGTCCACAGGCTCACTGTTGCAACGCGGCAATACGCTAAGCGGCAGGAAACGTGGTTTCGAAACCAGATGCCGGATTGGCAACGGGTTGATCCGTCAAAGGGAATCGACAACGACTGTTTATGGAAGGCAGGCTAATGTCACCAAGTCAACTTAAAGGTGGTGCAATGCAGCAAGCGGTTTTACGATAACCTGTTGGTAATACGCATATATTTTTGCCTTTTTTGACATTATACTTTGGTCTGCCTTCGGGTTGGCACAATTCAGGGTTACGCGTCCGGCAATCGAGTCCCGGGAGTTTTCAAACTTCCTTCAGAACACTGGCGCATGACCTGATTGCATAGGAGGACCACGGTGCAGACGATATTTCTCGAATGTGGCTCAGTGCGGCTTGTTCCCTTTTCCCCGTCCGACATAAATCTCGTCAAAAACCTTCACTCCGACCCATTTGGCAACCGATGTATTGAATATTCGACCGACTGCACGATCGCGGATGCGGCTGATCTTGTGCGCTCTGCCTTGCAGAACCAGGCGGATCTGGGTTTTGCCAAATGGAAGGCTGTTTCCGACAACGGCCGATTTCTCGGCTGGGCCGGGTTCACGCCTGTCAGCGAAACATCGGAAATCAGCCTGAACTACTGTCTGCTCAACGACGTGCTTTCGCAGGACGAAACGCTGGCAACAAGACTGTGCGAAGCGCTGTCTGGCTGGTTCTTCGAAAACACCTATTTCTCGCACCTTGTGGCCGTCGTTCGGACGGACAACAGGGATGTGCGCAACGTGGTCCGTGATGTCGGGTTTTCTCACCGGGAAAGCAAGGTGATCGAGGGCATGCAGGCTGACGTCTTTCAGCTTTTCAGCCCCTCCATGCAGTCTTACCTGATGAGTGCCTGATACCGACTTCCGGTTGCAGGCTGGATATTCCCCAAAAGAAACCGTAACCTTGGCCGTGTTGAACGCGGCTTTTCTTTTGGAAGACTGAGATTTGACCGAAATTATTCTGACGACCGAGCGCCTTCGGGTTGAGCCCTTTCAGGACACAGATCTTCCGCTTCTCCTTGAGCTTCACTCCGACCCCGAGGTCAACCGGTATCTGTCGCCGGGTCTTGCACCGATGGGCGCGGAAGAGGTCGAGCGGCGGCTGGACACTTACATTCAATTGCACCGCGAAAAGGGTCTTTCCAAATGGAAGCTGCTGACCCGGGACGGGAACTTCATCGGACGTGCCGGGTTGAGCTGGATGAACGCGCCCGACGGATTTGAGGTTGGCTACAGCCTGAAGCAGGATGCGTGGGGGCGGGGTTATGCGACCGAGATCGCCAAGGGACTTGCCAACTGGTTTTTCGAGAATACAGACAACAGGTTCCTGATTGCCTTTGCCCATACGCGGCATCTGGCGTCACTCAATGTGATGAAAAAGGCGGGGTTCACCTATTGGTTCGATATGGAAAGGGATGGGGTTCCCTGCACGTTTTACCGGATTGAGCGGCATGAGGTGGTCTGATCAGCTCCCTTGCGCCGCATATTCAGGGACAGTCCGACACGGGGCGGGCGGCCGGAATCAGATCCAGTCCGAACTCGCGTTTAGCGCCGCTTGTACTTTTTCAAGCTTCATTCTTTTGATTGTTTTGTTCAGGTGAACCCGTCACGGTAGCAGGGGCGCGGGGCGGGTGTCGGCGCTTCGCGCCCATTTTTCATTTCAAACACAAGGTATTTGGACATGGCATTTTATCATTGGCTCAATCGGTACAAGGACCGGGAAAAGAACCCGGAGAAGGCGAAATGGATCGCGGAACACCTGCTGAAGCTTCGTGCGGATCTCGCGGAAAGCAAACTTGGAGACCGTGACCCGAACAGCCTCGTGATCGGGTCCTGGAACATCCGCGCATTTGATGACGGCAAACCGCGCCGCGACGAGAGCTTTCACTACATCGCCGAGATCATCGGACATTTCGATGTTTGCGCGATCCAGGAGGTCAAGGAAGACCTGGATCCGCTCAACAAGCTGAACACGCTGCTCGGGCCGAACTGGTCGTATATCGTCACGGACGTGACCGCGGGCAGCAAGGGAAACACGGAACGCCAAGCGTTCTTTTTCAACACCAACAAGGTCTTTTTCCGCAACCTAGTTGGCGAGGTCGTGCTGCCACCGGAATCGCTGCTTGATCATGGCCAGATTGCACGCACGCCGTTCTTTGCGTCGTTCCAGGCCGGTTGGTTCAAGTTCACGCTTATGAGCGTTCACATCATCTTCGGTGGAAGCACCAAGAATAAGAAGAAGATGCGCGCTGCCGAAGTGGAAATCCTCGCGAAACTGGCGGCAAAGCGCGCGAAGAAGGAGGGGCAGGTCTATGTCCTGATCGGTGATATGAATATTGAATCCCGCGACGATGAAATCATGGCCGGGCTTAAGAAACATGGGCTCTTCGCGCCACTCTTTGGGGCGACCAATCTCAAGGGCACCAAACATTACGACCAGATCGCCTTCACCGGCGAAAAGAGCCGAACCCGGTGCCTTCAGTCCGGCAGTTTCGATTGGCGCACCGCCGTATACCGTCCGGATGAGAAAGATCACTATGAGCCCATCGCACTCGAGGCGCGCGACGGCAAGCCTTACAAGAACTGGGACAAGGACTACGAAAAGTTCTTCGCAAGTTTCGAGATGTCCGATCACCTGCCCATCTGGGTGGAAATGGAGATCGATTATTCGAACGAGTATCTGGAACGGTTCATCTGACTGAAAACCGTGAACATTGATCCCTGAAACGGCAAGTGGCCGTTTCAGGGATCTGTTCCTATCAGACGGCCTGCAAGGCGCCCGGGTTGCCGGTCTGCTGGCGCAGGGCGAGTTTGTTCATGGCCGACACATAGGCACGCGCGGAGGCGACCAGCGTGTCGGTATCGGCGCCTTTTCCGGTTGCAATGCGGCCCTCGGCTTCCAGGCGCACGGAGACTTCGGCCTGTGCGTCAGTGCCTTCGGTGACGGCATGAACCTGGTAGAGCGACAAGGTGGCCTCGTGGGGCACGATGGCCTTGATCGCGTTGAAAGTCGCGTCGACCGGACCGTCGCCGGTTGCCTCCTTGGTGATGTGCTGGCCGTTGACGTCCATCGTCAGGATCGCCTTTTGCGGACCTCCGGTGCCGGCGATCACGGTCAAGGCAATAACCTTGGTGCTTTCGCCCAGGATGTTGATTTCATCCTCTACCAGCGCCTCGATGTCTTCGTCGTAGACATGTTTCTTGCGGTCGGCCAGGTCCTTGAAGCGGCGGAAGGCATCCTGCAAGGCGTTGTCGCCCAGTTCAAAGCCCAATTCGCGCAGCTTGTCGCGGAAGGCATGACGGCCGGAATGCTTGCCCATCACCAGCGACGTTGCTTTCACGCCGACGTCTTCCGGACGCATGATCTCGTAGGTTTCCGCATTCTTCAGCATGCCGTCCTGGTGAATGCCGCTCTCATGCGCAAAGGCATTCTTGCCGACGATCGCCTTGTTGTACTGAACAGCAAAGCCCGATGCGCCAGCAACCATTTTGGATGCACGGACCATGAATTGCGGATCGATCTGTGTGGTGTATTGCAGAACGTCTCCGCGCGTGCGGATCGCCATGACGATCTCTTCCAGCGCGGCGTTGCCTGCACGTTCGCCGAGGCCGTTGATCGTGCATTCGATCTGGCGGGCACCACCTGCGACACCAGCCAGAGAATTGGCAACGGCCAGTCCCAGATCGTCGTGGCAATGGACCGAAAAGATGGCCTGGTCGCTGTTCGGCACGCGCTCGCGGATGTCCTCGAACATGGCTTTGTATTCATCCGGCGTCGCGTATCCGACCGTGTCGGGCAAATTGATGGTGGTTGCACCGCACTTGATGGCAGCCTCCACACAGCGGCACAGGTAATCGATCGGCGTGCGGGTTGCGTCCATGGCGGACCACTCGACATCGTCGATCAGGTTACGCGAGCGGGTCACGGTATCGGTAATGATGTCCATCACCTCGTCCTGGGATTTGTTCATCTGAAACTTCAGATGAATTGGCGAGGTGGAGACAAAAGTGTGAATCCGGCCCTTGGCGGCATGCTTTACCGCTTCACCGCAGCGGTCGATATCGGCATGGATCGCGCGGGCGAGGCCCGCGATCACGGAGTTCTTCGAGCGCTTGGCGATCTCACTGACGGCTTCGAAGTCACCGTTGGAGGCAATTGGAAAACCTGCCTCGATAATGTCGACGCCCATGTCGTCGAGGATTTCGGCAATCTGCAGTTTTTCTTCCAGCGTCATGGAAGCGCCGGGCGATTGTTCGCCGTCGCGCAAGGTCGTGTCGAAGATGCGGATATGATCCGTTTCAGAGGTGGCAGTCATGTCGTTTCGTCCCTGGCTTGGATCGGCAGTTCCGGCCCATTCTGTCAGGCGGAACCGTCACGCGATCCGGAATTCGTAATGCGTTGTGTCGAAGTATCTCCCCTAAGTGTCCGTTCCGCCAGATCAAAACGCGGAGCAGCCGACGCTCAGGGGCATCTAAGAAGGAGGAGATCGCCAAGTAGGAGGAGGCCGCCGCGCTCATTCAGCGCGTGGATCGTAGAACCGGAAATGTCGCGTGCCGCGATCATGGGTTTCAACTCTGGCCTTTAGTCGTCTTGCCGTAATAGCCACCAAGCTTGAGACAAAAGCGTAAGCAGGTGGTTAACGAGATTCGTTCTTAAGGCAGGATGCGGACTGATGCAAGTGAGGTTATTGGGCTACCGTATTAAGTGACCGCCAGCATCGGGCAATCCAATCCCCTTTAATAAATTGCCCGCCACCGGTTTAGTGGTGCGTCTCAACACCCTTGCGTGGCAAGGGTGTCTTTCCAGAAATCGGGATTTGAAGATTCGGCTTGCAAATGCTTCGATGCGGTTGCAAAGATCTAAACTTCTCAACTCTCCGAAGACTTCAGGATAGGGCAGATGCAAAGGCCGGTGTGCCTTCGGCGCAAGGCAGCGCCGTCGGCCAGGTACCAGCCTGCCAGAATTCCAAGAGGCAGAGGTTCCCGCGCGCTTTACGCGAGCATACGAGCCGATAGTACCAACGGCGGCTCCAGCTAGCGCTTCAAAGAGTGTCGTCCTGATGGTTTCGGCACAAGACGAGGCATACCAATAAAAGAGAGGTGATTTTGGCAGAGACAATTGGCTTTATTGCAGCAATTCTCGGGACCATATGCTGGTTGCCGCAAACGATAAAAACCTGGCGTACGCGGGAAACGAAGGACCTGTCACTTTCTGCGAACCTCCTCGTTCTTGCGACCGTTGCGCTATGGCTCATCTACGGGATTGCCATTGACGCGTGGCCACTCATCGTGGCGAACGTGATATCGGTCATCCTGGTTGGCGCGATCGTAACCGCAAAGTTGATTTACAAATAAAGCGGGTTCTCAAGGCTACCGTTCCTAAACGAAGGTTTTTTGGGGCACAGCCTCGGCGTTGTGTCTTTGGTGCCGGCAGGCTATCGCGTGTGGTACCGGACTGAAGACGTAAATGTTGTCGGAGAATTTCGTGTCGAATACATCGGGTTTGAACCATCTCGGATTGGCAGTCGCCGATCTCGATCAGACAACGCGCTTTTTTGAGTCCGTTTTGGGTTGGCAGGAAACCGCCCGGGATGAGTCCTACCCAAGAAATTCGATCACGGACGGAAAATTGCGCCTTACGCTCTGGCAGGTCGATCACTCATTTCCACCCAAAGCTTTCGATCGGAGACACAATATCGGGCTGCATCACCTCGCCCTGGAGGTCGATACGGAAGCGGAACTGCTGCGTCTCGCGGACGAAGTGGCCGCTTGGCCCGGGGTGGTTATCGAGTTCATGCCGGAGTTCATGGGGGCAGGGCCGCGAAAGCATATGATGTTTGCTGAACCGGGCGGCATAAGGCTGGAGCTGGTCTGGATGGGCGTCTGAATTCGCGGTTTTCGCGAATGTCCATGCTGTCCCGAAAGACCTGGCACCCCAAACGCAACGTCAATCGGGTTTTGGTGAGTGAGAGGCCAGGGCCCGGTTGCCTTCACAGCCCAAAGAAGCGTTTACAAGTCTTCGAGAAACTTGCGTCCTTCGCCCGTCAGGACGACGTCGAGTGGCATTGCACCAATCCTGCGCAACAGGCCTGCCTCCTCAAGAGCGTGAAGACGCAGGTCTTGCACGTCCACAAACCGGTGGCGGCCTGCGTTCAGCAACCGCAAGAACTTCTTCTCGGATTGTGAAAGTTTCACCATGCGTTCCCGTCCAAGAGGGTGCCCATGTCTCACGGGCCTACAAGTTAAAGCATTGACGAGCGATGGTAACGCCGACAACATTTTTTTCAATCTACTTATTTGTCGGAACGCATTTGCCGGGCCGGCGAAATCTCATGCTGGCGTCGCGCGAGGCATGGTGTTCGTCATGAGCGTGGCAAAATTTTTAAGTAGTCTCTGACTCTGTTACAGAAATTTAATTAACCGTCGTAACTTGACCGGCTTGTGAATGCGCACTATGTGCACTATGTTGGGTTCAAGGAGATTTAAGATGAATTTACATGCTGCACATTGTTTACTTGTTCGTGACGGTCTGACTTACAACCGTCCCCGTCTCAGCTGGCTTCCGCGCAAGCTGTACCGCTCTTTCGGTGATGCGAATAAATCCATTCGCCGCCTGAATTGGGCCAAGGCGGACAAGTCGAACACGGATGCATCGGCGCGCTAACGCGCGGTGACATTCGGCAGAAACAAGCCCGGCACTTTAGGCCGGGCTTTTTCATTTGTGCAGAACAGCGTCAAACCATTTGAAAGGTTCAACTTTTTGTCCGGTACGCTTTGTACCGATCAGTTATGCCTGCACATCAACAGCTTCGCCTAATCCGGGCGGGGGTGATGCCGGAGTGCTTGACGCACTGGCCGCCGTGTCAACGCTCGACGCACCGGATTGCCCCGGAGCAGTCGGCTTTGAAGAATACGCATCCGATTTAAGTGCCTGAGCGCTGCTTGCAGCCGCGCCTGCAGATCCTACGTCCATGTCCATCTCCTTCGATATGTTCCATCCCATTGGATGGACCGAAGTTGGCCGTGGAAGCTTAACGGGCGCTAAAGCAACAGCGCGTCATTACAAGACGTGAACGCAAGTTCAGTTCTGGTGATCGCTTTTGAATCTACGCGTTGCTGTCATTGCTATTTCATGCCACCGGCATCCGGCTGCCCGTATTTCGCGCTAAACGCCCGCATGACCTTGTCGAGTTTTTCTTGATCGACGATTTCGTCGAAGTTCTCCAACAGTATGGTCAGCAGGTAGTTGTTTCCGAAATGCCATTGAGCGTTGAGCTCTCGAAGCTTCGCATATGCATCCTCGGTAAGCGCGGCGCTGAACCTCTTTGGAAGCGGCAAGCGCTTAGGTTTTGTTGACATCTTCAGTTTCTCCGCAACCGGAGAGCGGTTCTGTCGAGCCTTCGCCGGTCTCTTCTATCTGTTTCGTCCTGCGCCAGAAGTTGGCGTGAAGTCCCGCCATCGACCCGGGTTCCGCCTTTCGGACAATGGCCATCCGGTCAGCGAGGTCCGTGATGTCTGGAAACACAGCGGTCTCGGCACCACCTGCTGCCATCTTCAGGCCCGCACACTGGTGGCAGATGCCCTGTTTGCTGACAAGTGCACAAAGACCCTCGAATTTGTCCTGCATGGCGCGTCTGGCAGCGGAAAGACGATGGCGCAGCACAGCGTCTGATATTCCAAGGACACTGGAAGCCTCACGGGCGGACAGGTCCAAGACGTCCCGCAGAATGAGTGCCGCCTGTTCATCCACCGGCAGAAATCTGCCGACACACGCGAAACAGTAGGCGATGTGTTCATGAACCTCATAGGCAAATTCCGGATCTGAGATCGCACCGACCACTTCGCCCGACAATTCCTCCGACTGTGCGCATAAATTGGCATAGGCCACTTGCGCTTCGGTGCGCCAGCGTTTCTGTTTGCGCAAGTGATCGACGGCTGTCCGTGTAACAATCGATGTCACCCAGGTCGAGAAACTGGAGCGCTCTTCGAATGACGCGATACTTCGCCACGCCTTGGCAAGACCGTCCTGCAGGACGTCTTCGCTGTCTTCCGGATGCCCGACCATACGCTGCGTGATCCGGCGCAGTTTCGGCAGGTCGTGTTCAACGAGGTTCGAAAACGCGTTGCTGTCGCCTTGTTTGGCCCTTGCTATCAACTCTTCAGACATGGCTGGGATCCCGCATGCACGCAACGCCACCCAGTATCGCCCCCATGGCGAAGAACACAAAACCGGGCAGTGCTTCGAATACGGAGAGATAACCCGGTACGATCAGAAAGATGATCAGTCCGATTTCAACGGCAAGTATCAGTCCGCTATTAACGGCAAGACCCGCTTGCGAGTTCGACCAATTCAGTTTGACCGCGATGCCTAACGCAACTGCCCCGGAAAGGACCAGGAAGTAGGCAAAGTAAGCCAGGACTGCGCCGGTTGCACCAGGGAGGGGACCGCCATCGTAGCCATAGATGGCATATCCGGCTGCCGGACCGGTTCCCAATGTGGCCGACAAAATGACGATTGCCCCGGCCATGTGAAGCAGACCCCACAAGCCAAATCCGATTGCACCCAGTTTCGCATAATTCATCATGGAGCCTCCTGTTGTTTCCATGATGTTAGACGAACGTATCCACAGCCTTCACCAAGTAGATGATTTTTCTAGATAATCTGTCCTGTCGAAAACCTGATTTTTCCGAGCTAAACTGCCCGTAGATGTTCTGTATCTGATTTTTTCGGCGATTTGGTTGCCGGAAGCGATGGCCTTTCCGACTTTCTTCCTGGCAAGAGCCGAGCCTTAACGAAAATGCGTCTTGCCGAAATGCAGCGTTGTCAGAATTAAACGATATGGGGCATTCACCGAAGAGTGAGACAAAAAGCAGCCCTAGCGGGCTGCTTCAAAGACGGTTTGTTGTTGGTGGCTAGATTTTTGGGGCCTTTTGTCTGGATCTTGCCACTAGTAGAAACAGTCCACCGGCAAGCATAAGCCCGGATGCTGGCAAGGGAACTTCGGAAACTGTGGCTTCATAAGTAAATTCCGTTGCAAGACCATAACCATTGACCGAGCGACGGGCGTTTCCACCGAAACCCTGTCTCCATTGGTGGGCAACGCTATACAAGCCCGTTCCGGCTCTGAGGCCTCCTCCTAGGAAGCCGCCCGAATATGAGTCATCGCTCTTCAGGACCCACTCAACGAGCAGATCCCCCGCCGATGAATCGTAGGTGAAGTTTCCGTTCGCGGTAACAACGTCAAAATCGGCTTTTGCATCCGACAGATCAACTGAACCAAAATAAGAGTAGTCGGAACCATGATTTGCAGTAAAGTCTGTAAAGACGTCAGAAGGTATATCTGTATATCTTGTTTTCGATGTTGATACATAAACATCGAATGTTCCACTCATATCTCCGCGCCATGCGAAGTTTCCGATAGAGGTGATGTCGACTACGCCGCCGCCAAAGTATGTAGAGCTGTAAATCTGCTGCGTTGTTTCCATGCATCGATAGATGCAGGACGTACTTGTCGGATTGCCCACTGACGTCGTGACGGCGTTGGCGCTAGTTGCACCAAACAAGAGGAAAGTCAGTGAAAATGCTAGTTTCTTCAATCTTGACATGAATGTGCCCCATTCCAAAGGTGATAAGTACAACTAACGAGGGAATTTGAAATTACAATCAAAATTTTTTTAAATTGGTTCTATTTTTTCAACTCTAGCATTTGCGATTGGCAACGCGATGACGCGATCAAGGTGTCGTCTGAAGGTTTTGAGTGCCGGTCAATTAGCAACGCAATGATTCCGTTAAGGTCTTAACTGTGGCCTGTTGTTAAACGCCGGTCCGCACAGTTCGTGGAATGCGGACCGGCTGAATACAAAAACGTCTTTGAAGCTAGCGATTTGTCCCGTACATGTCGCGCCTGCGAACCCAGGCCTGGGCATAGGGAAGGTCTTCTTCGTGCCGGCCCATCGGGGTCAGGTCCAGGATATTGTAGGCCATATTCAAGATGTCGAGCCCCCGGCCATAAGTGGAGTAACTGTGACCGATGCGGCCGTCGTCGAGTTTCAGGAAAGTGCTGACGCCCGGCAACTCTTCAGAGTGAACGGTGTCCCGGCCACTGTAGTTGTAGCCTCTGCCGGTCGGGTCTGTTTTGCCGGGAAACGTGACGCCGAAGTCGACACCAAACCCATTCCCGGCAGTTGAGACCCACTCGAAGGTCCAGCCCATGCGTTTCTTGTAGGCCTGCAAGGTCGTGAACGGTGCATTCGAAATTGCGATCAGTTTCGTGTCCCGCGCCGCCAGATGCTTGTCGAGGCGCTCGTAATTGTCCGCCCAGAAGGAACAGCTCGGACAGCCTTCTTCCCAGGTTTCGCCGAACATGAAGTGATAGACCGCCAGCTGGGGAAGAGGGCCGAAGAGATCGCCGAGTGATTTTCGGCCTTCATCGGTGTCAAACACATAGTCCTTTTCGACCAGAACCAGCGGCAATTCGCGGCGCGCAGCAGAAAGTTCATCGCGTTCCTTCGTGAAGGCTTTTTCGCGTGCGAGCAGCGTCTTCCGCGCTTTCAGCCAGTCTTCCCGGCTGACAAACTGTAGGGATGTCATGGTGTTCTCCTGTACTCTTGAAACTCATGCCGAAATGATTTCATCAAGACGCCTGAAGCAGCCGTTCCAGCCGCCGCCAACACCTCTGCGGGCGTCCTCGGTTTTGATCGCCTCGTGGCAAAGCTTCACTTCCGTGGCCTTTCCGGCCTCCGTGAACGTGATTGCGACCTGGGAGGTGTCCGTGGCCTCGCGTGTGCCGTCCGCGAATTCCTGGACGTGGCGCCAGCTGAATTCCAGACGGTTCGGGGCGTCGATGGTGAGATACTCGCCTTCGAAATGGATTTGCTTATCCTGGGTCTTTTCGATGACGAAGCACCATTTCCCGCCAACCTTCAGGTCAATATCGACCGATACGAGGCCGCCGGCTTTCGGAACGAACCATGACTGAACTTCAGCCGGTTCGGTAAAAGCGCGGAAAACCCTTGCAGGGGCAGCGCGGAACAGCCCTTCCACGATGACGGGCTCCTGCCCGGGGCCCGATTCCAGAAAGTCTTTTTCGATCTCTTGAACGGTCATCAGTCGTTATCCTCTTTTGCAAGATGGCGGGCGAGGGCGTCGAAGCGGTCGATCCAGAAGGATTCGTATTTGCTGAGCCAGTCGACGGCTTCCTTGATCGGCGCACCTTTCAAACGGCAGTGGCGGGTGCGTCCCCGCTTTTCGATATCGACAAGACCTGCATCCGACAGAACGCGGAGGTGCTTGGAAACCGCCGTCAGCGACATGTCGAATGGGGCTGCAAGGTCGGAGAGCGTCGTTTCACCGTCAGCTAACCGGGCCACGATGGCGCGCCGGGTACCGTCGCTAAGAGCTGAGAATGTTGAGTCCAATTGGGCCATTTGCTGCACAGTCATAAAGTTAACCTTTTGGTTGACTATCACGGGAAATCATTATAGTCAACTAATTGGTTGAGTAAAGTCGGAGTTCCGCTGAAACGCTCGACACTGGCCGGTCACGGGTGTTTCGTGCAGCCGGCAGGAACAGGAGAGAAAGACATGAAACTCTATGTAACTGACTTGTCCCCCAACAGCCGGCGCGTCCTGGCAACCATTCATCATTTGGGACTTGGGCACGAGACCGAAGTTCAGAAGTTCAATCTTTTGGCGGGCGAGCACCAGAGCGATGAATTCCGAGTGATCAATCCCAACGTGAAAGTGCCTGTTCTGGTGGATGGCGACTTCAGGCTGTGGGAAGCCAATCCGATCATGATCTATCTCGCGGATCGCCAGGGAGCTGAAGAATTCTGTCCTTCGGATCGCATGGGACGCATTGAAGTCCTGCGTTGGCAATCCTGGGAAGTGCAGCACTTCAACCGTGCGCTTGGCGACATTGTTTGGGAAACGGTTGCAAAACAGGTCTTTGGGATGGGACCGGCTGACGAAGAAAAAATCAGCTCGGGTCAGGAGAACTTCCGGCGTTTTGCAGCCGTTCTTGAAGACCACCTAGCCGACCGTGACTATGTCCTTGGAGACAAGCCGACTGCAGCTGACTTTGCCGTCGGCAGCCACTCGGCGCTCGCATTGCATCCACAGTCGCAAGTGCCTCTGCTTGAGTTTCCAAAGGTTCTTGCCTGGCTGCAAAGCCTTGAAGCACTTCCTGCCTGGGCAAAAACAGCGCCGGAGGCTCCCGCGCAGGCTGCAGAATAGCGGGCGAATGCCTTCGGCTCATTTTGGCTGGCGACCGAGCCTCTTTGTCGTCGGCCGAAACGTCCCTGGGTGAAACCGGATGTTTCGACCGATTTCGTTGCTTGTCGCCAGATCAGACGCTACGATGACCAATGATGACAAGAACTTACGCGATTGCCCTGATCTTCGGCTTCGCCGCTGCCTTCCTGATGGGGGCAAATTCAGTGATTGTCCGGTACCTCACAACCGATCTGCACGGACTTCAGATCGCAGTGTTTCGACTTTGGATCGCGTGTTCAGTCATCTTAATAATGCTGAAAGTGTCAGGACGGTCGGTCAGACTGCGTGGGTTCGACAAGTTCTCATTGCTGGCAAGTCTCGGATTCACGCTGAATTACATCACCTTCCACATCGGACTTGAGCAGACCAGTGCGACGAATGCGATGGTCCTGGAAAACACAGCGCCGTTTTTTGTGCTTCTGTTTCTGGTCATTGCAGGTTTCGAAAAGGTCCGATGGTACGATGCACTGGCGACGTTCATGGCTCTGGCCGGCGTTTACCTGACTGTTCGCCATGATTTCGATGCAGGCGCAGGAGACAGTCTTGTTGGAGACTTTTGGGAACTCGGTGCAGGTTTCTCCTGGGCAATATTCATCTTTGGAAGTGCCCGCGCAGTAAAGAAGACCCGGACGACCATGGACCGCATGGAAGTTCTTTTGAAAATTCTCCTGCCAAGCGCTGTGGTTTTGACACCGAGCCTATTGCTCTACCCATTGGAAGCGACGATGAACGACATGCTGCTGCTTGTGCTGCTTGGTGTTCTGTCGACGGCGGTGGGATATTACCTCTGGTATGAAGCGATGGCGATCGTGTCGACCGTTACGGCGGCGCTTCTTGCCGTTTTGTCGGTTGTCTTCACATTCGTGATTGCCTATCTCGTACTCGGCGAAGAGATGACAGCCGACATACTGATTGGGGGCGCACTCATAATCACAGGTGTCGTACTGCCGGGAATAATCAGCGCCAGTTCGAAGAAATCCGCGGAGACCGGACATCTCGGCGAGCACGACAAAACCTGAATTCAAAAATCAGACAAACAGTTCGCCCTGTGCGACCAGCGTCGCCTGTCCGCCGATACGCACTGCGTGCATGCCGCCGTTTTCGATGTCGATTTCAAGATCAATCAGCGACGGGCGACCCATCTCGAAGCCCTGCTCAATGCGGATGTGATGGGTCCCTTCCGTGAGGCCGTCATAAAAATTCACGACGCCCGCAAAGGCGGCGGCAGCCGATCCGGTTGCCGGGTCTTCGGGAATGCCCATGTCGGGCGCAAACAGCCGCGCATGAAAAGCGCTGTCATGCGACCTGGTTTCACGGCAGTAGATATAGGCGTGGTTATGGTCGTCCTTGCCGAACCCGGCCTTCCACATAGCAGAAACCGGCTTTGCCCGGGAAAGCGCATCAAGGTCACGCACAGGCACGAAGCTGAACGGGGGGCCGACCTGAAACCTGGATGGCGCGTGGTTTTCAAACCCAATGTCTGTCGGCTCGAGATCCAGCGCCGCTGCGATGAGTTCGATATTGTGGGTCGGTCCGGCCGGCTCCGGCAAGCTGGGTACATCGAATTCGGCGAAACCGGCCGCATTCTGCTTCAGGATGACCGCGCAGCGCACAGCCCCTATCTTCTGTTTCAGAACTACGACCGCATCCTGTTCGCCATCAACTTCTCCAAAACGTTCCGTCGCCAGCAGAATGGCGGTGCCGATGGTCGGGTGGCCGGCAAAGGGGAGTTCCATTTTCGGCGTGAAGATTCGAATGCTTGCAGATTGTCCAGGGTTTTCAGGCGGAAACACAAAAACGGTCTCCGAAAGGTTGAATTCTCCGGCGATCTTCTGCATCTGCTCGTCGCTCAGGCCCTCGGAGTCCAACACGACCGCCAAAGGGTTTCCGGCCAGGAGTGTGTTGGTGAAGACGTCCAAGATCGCGTAGCGGCGGCCCATATTCTGTTCTCCCTGGAGATGCACTTGAAATCTGTTTCCGAGGTGTGCGGACTTTTACATTTCTCGGCGAGTCCCGCCAGTCCTTAGTGGTTGTTCTTGGTGAACAAACTATTGACCGGCCCTGGTATTGCCGAGGCGTTCGGAAGGTAGCAAATACTCCGCAATTTCCCGGGCAAATGGAACAATGGCCGGGTTGTCGAGGTCTGAGCGAGTGCGGATCACAAATATGTCTGCGAGCTCCTGCTCCTCCGACTTCAACGAGTGTTCGATCATGCGCATCCGCAGACTTTCCGCGGTTTCGTCGATATCGAAAATTTGTGCGATTGAGATACGCGGTCCGTCGAATGCCACAAGCAACTCTTCGCCGGATTGGCGATCGCAGATCAGCCCGGTTTCTTCCTGAAGCTCCCGGCGAATGGCCGCGTGAATGTCGACCTCGTTCTCCGGTGTGACATCGTTCAGATCAAGATTGCCACCGGGGGGATAGATCATTCCGGCCGTTGCCGTGTGATCGGCCATGACGCCATAAAGCAATGCACCATCCAGAGATCTGACGATGGCAGATCCGAAGAGATTGAAAGCCGTCGCGTCCGGTGCACCCCAGTCGCGCCAGGCCAGGTGCGCTGCGTAAGAGCTCTCGGAGCAGCGTCCGGTGAAAGTGCCGTTCTTAAATTCAAACGCTGTCAGTTTAAGTGTTCGGCCATTCCACAAGAGAGCGATGCGTTTCTTTGCCTCTTCGAAATGGGCGGAAATTTCAAGTTCGTTTTCGGTTTCGAACCACCATGGTTTTTCGGTCAAGCGCAGGCTGATATTCGTGACTTTGTGAACGCTCGCAGGCAGCCATTTTTCCATGAGCGGAATGTCTTTTCCCGGTGACATCTCGCTCGAGCGTGTATCGAGGGTCCTGTACCCGTGCTTCAGATAAAACTGCTCCGCATGAAAATCGGATTCAAGATAGAGACGCCGAAGGCCCTTTTGCCGCGCCACATCCTCCGCGCGCTTCAATAATAGACTGCCGAGGCCGGACCCTTGCGCCACAGGGTCGACAAATAGAAAGTCGACCAGAAGCGTATCTCCGTCTTGTGCCGTCACTCCGGAAAAGGCGAGCGGCTTTCCATCCCGATCTGCGACCGTTATCTCAAGCGACCGGATTGTTGCCTCTTCAACGCCCCAGGCTTCGCAAAACGCGTCCATCTTATCCTGTGGATATCCCCAGGAGGCCTTTGCGCGGTGGAGAATGCGGGTCAGTGCCGGGGCATCGGCGAGCGTGGCGGGACGTAGTTTGAGGGGCATGGCAGTCCGTATTGTTATGCGCCAGACAGCCGTAGCCGCAGTTTGTGAAGGTAAGAAGGCAATCGGGAGCAACGTCTACAGCGTCCCATGTCTATGCCATTTGCGCGAGCGCTGACATAAGCCTTGCATGCACGGCCTTAACGGCATGGATGCCATGGTCAAGCCATGGCATGACGCGATGTGCAGAGCTTAAATCCACTTTTTGAAACTCTTGTTTTTCGGTCATTGCAGGGCTTGACCCTGCAATCCATGCCGCGTCCTATCGATTGATGAAGCGCTTTAGGGTCTACATATTGGCAAGCCGAAGGAACGGAACGCTTTACACCGGCGTCACGAATGATCTCGCAAGACGACTTTACGAGCATGAGCGCGGGACCGGTTCAAAATTTGCTGCCCGATACGGAGCTGTTCGCCTGGTCTGGTATGAAGAGCATCCGGTTGCCCAGCAAGCAATCGCTTGTGAAAAGGCGATCAAGTCTTGGCGGCGGAACTGGAAAATCGAGTTAATCGAAAAAATGAACCCTGACTGGTATGACTTGAAACGGCATTTGAATTCGTAACAACAAGAAAGCGCGAACAGGTCGTGCGGGATGTCTCTTTGTTTTCAGCTTGTCATTCCGGCTGGAGCGGTGCGGAAGACCAGAAACCAGTATTCCCTTGTCCGATCGTATTTCATCACCAGCCTCGGATGTTGCTGGATCCCGATCTTGCCGCGCGTGCGGCAAACCAGGAGGACAAACATGCGTAACAAATAGGTATTCCGTTTTGAAGCCAGCGGATGGCCCGGATATCACCGGATAAACGTTCCGTTCTGTAGCTCGGCGACCGCCTGGACAAGTTCGTCGCGCGTATTCATGACAATCGGACCATGCCAGGCGACCGGTTCCTTGATCGGGGCACCGGAGACCAACAGAAAGCGTATGCCTTCCTCGCCTGCCTGCACCACGATTTCATCGCCGGCTCCGAAAATCACGAGTGTCCGGTCGCCCGTCTGGTCGCGGATCTTCAGCTCTTCGCCGCCGAATTCTTTCTCTGTCAGGACACCGAAAGGGTCGGATGCGCCTTCAAATGTCCCGGATCCTTCGAAAACATATGCGAAAGTCTGCTTGTAAGTGTCTACCTTCAAACGCTTTTTCTTTCCGGCAGGCACATGGATGTCAAGATATTGAGGATCTGCGGCGATCCCGTCGACCGGACCGCGCTTGCCCCAGAAACTCCCACAGATGATCCGGGCCGAACTCCCGTCATCTTCCGTCACAACGGGAATGTCTTTTGCCGTTACGTCCTGATAGCGCGGTTCGGTCATTTTGAGGGACGAGGGCAGATTTGCCCAAAGCTGGAAGCCGTGCATGCGCCCGTTTTCATCACCTTTCGGCATTTCCTGGTGCATGATGCCGCGTCCTGCGGTCATCCACTGAACATCTCCGGCGCCAAGGTCTCCCTTGTTGCCCAGACTGTCACCGTGTTCGACCGTGCCGGCCAATACATAGGTTATGGTCTCGATACCGCGATGGGGATGCCAGGGAAATCCGGCCAGATAGTCTTCCGGCCGATCGTTGCGGAAATCGTCGAGCAGCAGAAAAGGATCGAGCATTTCGGGGTCCTGAAAACCAAAGGCTCTCTCTAGCTTTACGCCAGCACCCTCAAGCGTGGGCTGCGTTGAACCGATATGCGTCACCGGACGGATAGACATGGAGGTTTGTCCTTTTCTGGCTGCTCGTTGTGCAGAAAATAGCGTTGATTGGCAGAAAACCTAGCCGCACTCAGACGAACGCTCTGTTCATCGCGGGGAAACAATTCTGAACGCTGTCCAAGGGCTGCAACATTGACAGTATCGATGTTTTTGAGGTACGTACCTCAGGTAAGTTATCGATGAACGTGAGTGCGGCCAGGCAACGTTCAGTGCGATTGTTTGTGCTCAAAACCGAACCGGAAAATCAGCGACTGTCCGACGTGTTACACACACGCGAGGTATGATGTTTGAACCGTGTGGGAGGAACCGGGTTATGCAGGAATTCAGACCCAAGCCGGAATTTACAATCAGCGATGAAACATCTCTGCGCGAACTGTTTCCGGCAACCCACGAGTTGGCGAAAAAGAAGTGTCAGGAGACGCTCGACAAGCATGCGCGAGACTTTATTGCCCGCTCGCCATTTCTGTGTCTTGGGACGCAAGACGCCGATGGAAAGGCGGATGTCAGCCCGCGCGGTGATCCTGCCGGGTTCGTGAAAGTCGTTGACCGGGAAACGCTTGTTATTCCCGACCGCCCCGGAAACAATCGCCTCGACAGTCTGGTGAACATTCTCTCCAATCCTAGCGTCGGACTGTTGTTCTTGATCCCGGGGTTCGACGACACGTTGCGCGTCAACGGCAGGGCGTGTCTCATGATCGACCCCGACTTGCTCGAGATGTTGAGCATCAACGGGCGCGCTCCGAAAGTCGCCATTCTGGTGAAAGTGACGTCTGTCTTCATGCATTGCGCCAAAGCCTTCCGCCGTTCGCATCTTTGGGATCCGGACAGGTTTGTGGATCGCGGCGAAATGCCGTCGCTGATGAAAATTATCCTGGATCAGACTGAAGGCGCTCCGCAGGACGATACGCAGATGAGCGCGCTGGAGCAAAAGCTCGAGGAAGAATACAAAAAGACGCTTTATTAGCACGCGTTCGGGTTCACTCCTGAACCTTGAGCGGGATCTGGACAGCCTTCGCATTGAAATCAAATGTGAGCGCGTGGCAGCTGAAGAAAAGAGCCGGTTCTGAGGCGGTCAACTTGACCAACGTGCCATGCATTGCGCTCGGTTTGGCGATGCGCGCAGCGAATTCATTGGTGACATCGTACCGGCAGCAGACGATGGATCTTGCATCTTGCAGCGGTCTGGCCCACATGCGAGGCTGCCTTGCCAATTTGGCCGTCTGGTCAAATGCGTATCAATGAACCGGTTGGAACTTCATGGCTCCGATATTGTCCGTTCGTGACCTGGAAAAAACCTACGACGGTGGTTTTCAGGCACTGAAATCTGTTTCCCTCGATATAGAGGAAGGAGAAGTCTTTGCACTTCTTGGTCCAAACGGTGCCGGCAAGACGACATTGATCAGCACAATCTGCGGCCTTGTGCGCCCCACATCCGGTTCAATCCATGTCGGCGGCCACGACGCAATGAAAGAGTTCCGTTCCGCCCGCCGTCTTATAGGGCTGGTGCCGCAGGAAATGCCTACCGCGCCATTCGAGATTGTTGGCGATACCGTCACATTCAGCCGGGGCCTCTTCGGCCTGCCGCCGGACCGGCCGTTGATCGATGGCATCTTGAAAGATCTCACGCTTTGGGAAAAGCGCAATAACCCGATCATGGCGCTTTCGGGCGGCATGAAACGCAGGCTGCTGGTTGCCAAGGCGCTTTCCCATGAACCCAAGATCCTGTTCCTGGATGAGCCGACTGCAGGGGTCGACGTCGAATTGCGGCATGATATGTGGCGCATCGTGAGTGAATTGAAGGAACGCGGTGTCACGATCATTCTGACAACGCACTACATCGAAGAAGCCGAGGAGATGGCCGACAGGGTCGGGGTCATCAACAAGGGTGAAATTATCCTGGTTGAGGAAAAGGAAGAGCTGATGCGAAAGCTCGGCCGCAAGCTCCTGACCCTCAATTTGACAGAGCCTCTCGGCGCGGTCCCAGACAGCCTCTCTCGTTATGATCTGGAACTCGCCGAAGAAGGGATGCGTCTCATTTATACCTACGACACGCACGCCGAACGCACCGGCATCACCGCATTGCTGACCGACCTTGCGGATGCGGGGGTGCGGTTCCAGGATCTTCAGACCGACCAGTCTTCGCTTGAAGACATTTTCGTCGGTCTTGTGAAGGAGGGGTGAGTTTCCATGACTTCCGACATTAGCATCCGTGCAGCCAGACTGAACGACAGGGAAACGCTTACGGAACTCTGCATGCGGTCAAAACGGTCCAACGGTTATGATGAAGCGTTTATGGCGCTATGTACCGAAGAGCTGCGTGTTCAGGACCTATGGATTTCCGAAGATGACTTCTGGATCGCCGAGGCACCGGACGGTCGGGTTGTCGGATGTATCAGACTGTCGAGTGACAGCTGTATCGGCGAACTTGAAACGTGTTTCGTTGACCCGGACTGGAAAGGCAAAGGCGTCGGCAAGCGCCTGTTCGAAGCACTCCGCGAGAAGGCCAAGTCGATTGGTCTGGAGCTTATCGGCCTGGACGCCGATCCGTTCGCCGAACCCTTTTACGCACGTATGGGGTTTCGCACGATCGGCCGCTCGCCCTCAGGCTCGATACCCGGCAGGACTTTGCCGCGTATGGAATTGAATCTAACGTGAGCGCAAGACACGCTCGGCAGAAACTTTGGCAAACGGGTGACTGAATGAATTTTGGAGCTGTTAGATCCATTTATCTGGCAGAAATGGCACGAACGAAACGCACGCTGATGCAGAGTGTTGTGTCGCCTGTGATTTCGACGGTGCTCTATTTTGTGGTGTTCGGTGCCGCGATCGGCTCCCGAATCTCAGAGGTGGACGGCGTTAGCTACGGCGCATTTCTCGTTCCGGGCCTGATTATGCTCTCGCTTATGACACAGAGCCTGTCGAACGCGGCCTTCGGGATTTATTTTCCGCGTTTTACCGGAACCATTTTCGAGGTGCTGTCGGCACCGGTCTCCTACCTTGAAATTACCGTTGCCTATGTAGGGGCTGCCGCAAGCAAATCGATCATCGTCGGGTTGATCATTCTGCTTACGGCCAATTTCTTTGTTGACCTCGAAATCCGGCACCCCGTCTGGATGGTGACCTTTTTTGTCCTGACAGCGGTGACCTTCGCGTTGCTTGGGTTCATCATCGGCATCTGGGCGGACAATTTCGAGAAGCTGCAATTCGTGCCGCTTCTGATCGTTACGCCGCTCGCCTTTCTCGGCGGCAGCTTTTACTCCATCAAGATGCTACCTGAATTCTGGCAGACGGTGACACTGGTGAACCCGGTCGTTTATTTGATTTCCGGCTTCCGATGGAGTTTTTACGGTCAGGCGGATGTAAGCCTGGGGCTGTCGCTTGCCGCAACGAGCTTGTTCCTGATCGGCTCGCTGGCGATCGTGCATTGGATCTTCAAGACCGGATACCGTTTGAAGGCGTAAGGCCGTCTATGTGAAAGCGTGAGAGTGTTTATGTCACCAAGGTCATTTCTCAAGACGGTTTCCGCGCTTTGCCTCGCGCTCGTCCTGGCTGCCTGTCAAACCGCGCAAACCCAAGCCCCGGCGACACCAGCTGCATCTTCAGCCGCGGCTGCACCCGTACAAAGCGCGTCGCTGCCGGTCATTGCCTATGCACCGGCAACCGCCGAGGAACGCGGGTTCTCAGCCCTTGTGATCAATGCATCCAGCGGTGAACAGCTTTACGAAGTCGATGCGGATGCGGCGCGCTTTCCCGCTTCGCTTACAAAAATGATGACGCTTTACCTTCTGTTCGAAGCCGTTGCCGACGGGCGTTATTCCCTGTCGTCTCCCTTGACCGTTTCCGACAATGCGGCTTCGCAGCCGCCGGCAAAGATCGGACTCAAAGCCGGGACGACGATCACGGTCGAGCAGGCAGCCAAGGCACTTGCGATCAGATCAGCCAATGACGTCGGCATGGCGGTCGCGGAAAACCTTGCGGGAAGCGAGGCTGCGTTTGCGCGCCAGATGACCCGTCAGGCGCGTGCGCTGGGCCTTTCCAGAACGCGCTTTGTCAACGCAACAGGTCTGCCTGATCCGAGCCAGGTGACAACTGCGAGGGACATGGCAAAACTCGGACTCGCACTCAAACGGCGTTTTCCGCAATATGCCGGCTATTACCGTGCGAAGTCGTTTAACTACGGCGGCCGCACCTTCAAGGCAACCAACAATCTCCTGGGCAAGGTTCCGGGTGTCGACGGCCTGAAAACAGGTTACATCCGCATGTCGGGATATAATCTGGTGGCCACGGCGCGGCGCGGTGGCAAGCAGCTGATTGTCGTCGTCATGGGGGGAAAGAGCGAAGCCGCGCGGGACCGGGAGGTAACGCGGCTCATCGAAGCCTACTCCTGAGCCGGATTTTCCCCGTTACACGGCAACCGGCTTGAGCGACGGTGCAAACGTGACGCAGTTGCGACCATTGTTCTTTGACCGGTAAAGGCTCTCGTCAACAGCCTGTAGCAAGTCCTCCATCACCAACTCGGTTCCGTCGCCGTGATAGATGCCAGCCGAGGCGGTGATCCTGAAATTTGCCGGAGCAAAGTCGAACTGGATTTCAGAGATCCGCTGTCTGAGGCGATCCGCGACCTTGGCTGCGTTTTCCCTGGAGATGTCCGGCAGCAAAACTGCGAACTCTTCGCCGCCAAGCCGTGCGAAACAGTCGTCCTTGCGCAATTGCGCCTTTGTGGCGGCGACGACTTTCACAAGAGCCTGGTCGCCGGCCAGATGACCGAACTGATCGTTGACCTGCTTGAAGTGATCCAGATCGAAATTGAGCAGGCCAAACGTTTTCTTGGAGGAAGCGTGCAGCATGTCCTCAAGGCGTGCCTGGAATTCCCTGCGGTTGTACGCCCCAGTCAAGGGATCCCGCATTGCAGCTTCCTTGTGACGCTGCGCTACTTGCTCGAACGAGAGCGCCGTTGAGAAGGCTCCGGTCAGGCTGACAAACAGCATGGCGCTCATCAGATGCAGGTCCTGCATCATGTCGTTGATCATACCCGGGCCGGCGAATTCGTCGCCTGCGAGCCCGTGAAAGATGCGAAGTCCGCCAACGGCTGCAAGGAAAAAGAAGGCAAGGACGAGCCCGATGACCGAGATTAGTCCATGGAAGTTCTTGGACGTGTAGGCGACGATGGTCGCGACGCAGAGGAGCGTGAATATGACGTTGCCGCCGACATAGGCAAGCATTGGATCGGAAAGCACGTAGGCAAGGACGCCCACCAGCACATAAGAAGCGGCCGGAGCGAATACGTCGCTCAGTTTGTTCGGCAAGCGCGCGAGAACGCGGGCTGCATAAAGATGAAACCCAAATCCGAGCAACAGCAGCGTGTTCGGCAGAACGTAGGCAACAAAAGTCGGAAGCACACGTTCGAAAGCAAAGCAGATCAGAGCGATCGCCAGTAGAGCATTTGCTGCTGCCCAACTGCGCCAATGGGCGTTCGGTGTCACACGAAGTGACATCGACTGAAAAGAAATGGCAAAAATCAGCAGCAAAAGCAGGTTTGCCGAAAAAAGCGTCAAAAGATCCATGTAGACGCACTCCACAAACTGATAGCCGAAACCGGCGGTACAGGAGAGCCTATGGTGAAACTGTTTTAGATGTTGTTAGTGCTGGTTAATAGATTTTCATCAAATTGTACGGGAGTGGAAAATCAAATAGAAATGTCCACTGAAAATAGCACTGACCCCCATAGGCACATGTGCGGATTAACATTTTCTAAAACTCGGCGAAGAATCTACGCGACTTTTATCTAATTTGGTCGAAAAACTGTCTAAAGGCGAAAAAGAGGATTAGTTATCTTAGTCTGGAGATTAAATTATCCGAATAAATTCAGTAATTTATGAATCTTTGGCGTCTTATCAGAGTTGCTTCGAATTTTGCCGGAGAGGTAGTGAAAAAACTCGGCAAACACGTAGAACGGGCATGACGATACACGACTTTCAGCGCCTCTGCCGCAACACCGGCCGGAATTACCGACGAGAATACGGGCGCTGACAGGCCAACCTGAACCTGGCCCGTTGCGAATGAAGAAAAACGCCTTGGCCGCTTCTCAAGTTCTATTTTGGCTGAATTTACTTTGATATTCGAGGCATATTGCCCGACTGAAGCCAATTTGCTTTAAACGAGTTGGGCTTGATTTTTCGCGCTATGGCTGTTTGCCTGTGCGAATGCGCGGGGTTGCGAAATCGTGGGGAGGGACGATCGGCCGATTGCCCCGTTCAGGTTTCTTGGTGGGGCAATGAAGTTAGTCTGGTGTCTTTTTTTAAGTCTTTTCCTTTTCACCACTCAAAGCGATGCGGCCGGCAAATCGGGTGAAACCGGGCGGGATCATTCCTGGCGGGAGGAGCGCGAAGGGCAGGGCGTTTCGGGCTATCAGGGAACAGGATCCGCCCATTTTGGCGGTTTGCCAGATGCCCAGGAACTGGAGCAACTTCTTGCAAGGGAAGCGGCGCAAGATCCGGAAGACCTTTTCCGCTTGGGGCTCGCCTATGAAAACAGCGAGCTTTGGGAGGCGGACTACAAGAAGGCCTTTTCCTATTTTCAAAAGTCTGAAGCGCTGGGCTTTCCCTGGGCGAAGTCGCAGGTGGGTTATTATTACGAAACAGGTCTCGCAGGCCCTCAGGATTACAAAAAGGCAGTTAGACTTTATCAGGAAGGTGCAGATTTCGGTGACAGCTGGAGCGGGCTGCGCCTCGGGTATCTTTATCTGGAAGGCGAAGGCATCCGCCAGCACGACGGGCAGGCCTTTTTCTGGATCCAGTGGGCAAGCCGCGGCGGTGTCCCTGAAGCAACATCCGCACTTGGATGGCTTCATGAAAACGGACGTGGCACGGCGAAAGATCTCACTGAGGCAGCGCGTCTTTACCGCCGCGCCGGTGAAGCAGGCAACATGAACGCCTGGGTCAATCTCGGGCTGATGCATGAAACCGGTGTTTTCGGAACCCCTGACTACGAGCAGGCAACGGCGCTTTATCGAAAAGCCTCTGATGCTGGTTTCAGCCGGGGGAAACACAATCTCGGGATAATGTACTATTGGGGACAAGGTGTAGCGCAGGACCAGGAACACGCTGTTTCACTGTTTAGAAGCGCCGTCGAACTTGGGTATCCCTACGCACACGTTTCTCTTGGTCTTGCCTATGAGCAAGGTTCCGGCATTGCGCAGGATTACGCCAAGGCCGCTGCCGAGTACCAAAAAGCGATAGACGCGGAAGGGTACGCCCGCGCAAAAGCCTACCTTGGCTGGCTTTATCAGGAAGGTCTCGGGGTCGACCGGGACGTGAAGAAATCTCAAGCGCTGTTTGAAGATGCCGCGGCCGAGGGGCAGCCCTTTGCGTTGACGGAGCTCGGATATTCTCTCGTCTTCGGATCGGGTGGCATAACGCAGGATGTTCATCGCGGGCGGCGACTATTGGAGCAAGCTGCTGCCGAAGACTATCTGGCCTCTATCCTTGTTCTGGCAGACATGTACGAAAACGGCACAGGGGTCGCCCGGGACAGCGCGGCCGCATTTCACTTCTACAAACAAGCCGCTGACCTTGGTGATCCGGAGGCATTGGTGTCACTCGGAGATCACTACCTGGACGGTGATCAGGTCGAGCGAGATTTTGACAAAGCGCTTGAGCTCTACAATCAGTCTCTAGACGCCGGAAACAAGAATGCCCTGCTTGATCTGGGATATTTGCATACGGAAACCGACTGGGACGGACACGACTTCCAGAAGGCAATGGAGCATTTCCGCAGAGCTGATGAAGCCGGTGTGGAGAATGCGGCAACATTTTTGGGGATCGCACACTTTCATGGAGAGTGGGCTCCGGAAAACGACCAACTCGCACGTGCCTATTTCAAGCGTGCGGCAGAAAACGGTTTCTACCTTGCCGCAAAATATCTCGGGTACATGGAAGAAGAGGGGTTGGGCGGTCTGACCGAGAAATATGAAGCGGTCCGTCACTATGAACTCGCCGCCGAAGGCGACGAACTCTTTGCAGCACAGCGCCTTGTGACTGCCTTTGGTGACGATGGCTGGATGACGCCGAACCCGAAGAAAGCGCTACGCTGGACGATCCGCGCCGGAGAACTGGGCGATCCGGAGGCGGCCTTTGAAGCGGCGGAAGCACTCTACGGCGATCCGTCACAGAAGAATTTGGAAAAAGCCTCAAATCTTTACCGGGTCGCGGCCGATGACGGTAATCTTGAGGCATCGGTCAAATGGGCGCGCCTGCAGATATTGGGTGAAGTCGAAGGAGCTGACTATTTTGCAGCGATCAAGGAACTGAAGTCAGTCGCAGAAGCGGCGCCGCTGTCGGCTATCGGACCCTTGTCGCAATTGATCAGGAACACAGACGAGGAACCCGCCACTCCGCGAGCGGACGCAGAGCGGGAGCTGTTTCTTGGAATAGCTTATGCCAATGGAATCATTTTCCCGCAGGATGCGGAAAAGGCAGAAACACATTTGCGGCGGAGCTTGTTGAGCTGGGACTTCAGTTCCTCTTCAGGCCAGTTCGCGCTGGCAGTTCTCCTGTTTCAATCTGTTGATCGCGACAGCGAATTTGACCGAGAAATCGTTGAACTACTGAAGAGAGCCGCCAATCGTGGGCATGCCAATGCGCAATTAATCCTCGGCCAGTTTTACGGAAAGGACCTGGGAGACTGGAGCAACTTGGTCGAGAAAAACAATTCCATTGCCTTGAATTGGCTGCGACTAGCAGCGGAACATAATAATCACGCGCGCTATGCCCTGGCCCTGGGAATTGCTGCAGGCTGGGACGAGAATGTCGACACTTCAAGCGGTTACGGAATGCTGGAAGATCTCGCGATAACGGGACACTCCTTGTCTGCCCTGCAGCTTGGAAAATTTTACGCGGACAAATCCAATGGGGTCGATTATCGGCCTGATCTCGCCGCCCATTGGTATCGAAAGGCGGCGCGTTTCGGTGACAGCACATCCATGTTTGAGCTCGGCAAATTGAATGACAAAGGTGAAGTAGAAGGACACTCCCAAGCGATTGCGTTCAAGCACTATCTTGCAGCTGCCGAGGCCGGGCACCCAGAAGCAACGAGAATTGTCGGGGAGCGATACCAACAAGGGAAAGGCGTTGGTAAGAACCTGATCCTTGCTGAAACCTGGCTTCAGAAGTCGGTCGATTTGGATATGTACGGTGCAGACCTCGAGCTCGCGTCTCTTCATGTGGCCGGGGATGAGTTTTCTATCGAAAAGAGACGACAGGCCGTAAATACGCTCCAAAGCTATGTTGATCGGGGTGATCCACGGGCAATGCTTGCGCTCGGCAGAGCCTATATCACAGGTGCGGGTGTTGAAAAAAATCCTGGAACAGGCTTACGGCTGTTTCAAGATGCAAACAATCTTGTGCCCGGTTTGGCCCGTATTCAGATCGCAGAGTACCATTTTTGGGGGGCTGGCGGGGTTGTCAACTACGAACTGGCGTTTGATGGGTTTTCGAAATCTGCCAAGCTTTCAAACCCCGACGCCCAGTATTGGTTGGGTTGGATGTACCAAAATGGTCTTGGAACTGAACGCAACCCGGAAGAAGCTGCGCGACTGTATCGAATCGCTATCGAACATGGCGAACACCGCGCCAAGGTTGCTCTAGGCGTTCTTTACTTCGAAGGGCATGGCGTAAGAAAGGACGAAAGAATGGCAGCTGAATATTTTCAAGAAACAAGTGAGCGCGGAATGGAGAGCGGCCGCGCTAACCTAGGCTGGTTGATGGTGAATGGGTTTGGCGTGCCAAAGAATGTCAAAGAGGGCTTTGCATTGATTGAGCAGGCAGCTTCAAGGGAAGATTCGTATGGTGCTTACTACCTGGCCCAACTTTTAGAAAAAGGTCAGGATCTGAAGCCTAAGCAAGTTAGTGCAATCAACCTCTACAAAATTGCGGCCAGGCACGGGATTGCCGGCGCGATGCAGGCTCTAGAGCGTCTAGAACACAAATAACAATGCGCGCCCTCTGCCAAAGAAAAAGCCGAGCGTCGCTGCCCGGCCTTTTCGTATCAGTAAAGCAGGTCCGGCTTAGTTCTTGGTCTTGTCGACCAGAGCGTTGGACTTGATCCACGGCATCATGCCACGCAGCTTTTCTCCGACTTCTTCGATCTGGTGACCGTCGTTGAGACGGCGGGTCGCCTTGAACTTGGCTGCACCCGCACGGTACTCCTGCATCCATTCTGACGTGAATTTGCCGGTCTGGATGTCTTTCAGAACGCGCTTCATTTCCGCCTTGGTTTCGTCGGTGACGATGCGCGGGCCGGTGACATACTCACCCCATTCAGCCGTGTTGGAGATGGAGTAATTCATGTTTGCGATGCCGCCTTCGTAGATCAGGTCGACGATCAGCTTCACTTCGTGCAGGCACTCGAAATAGGCCATTTCCGGCGCATAGCCGGCTTCGACCAGGGTTTCGAAACCGGCGCGGATCAGCTCGACGAGACCGCCGCAAAGAACAGCCTGTTCGCCGAAGAGGTCGGTCTCGCACTCTTCCTGGAACGTGGTTTCGATGATGCCGGACCGGCCGCCGCCGACGCCGCTGGCGTAGGAAAGGCCGAGGTCGAGTGCGTTGCCGGACGCGTCCTGGTGAACGGCGACCAGGCACGGCACGCCGCCGCCTTTTTCATATTCGCCGCGCACCGTGTGGCCTGGGCCCTTCGGTGCAACCATCAGAACGTCGACGGAGGATTTCGGCTCGATCAGGCCGAAATGGACATTGAGGCCGTGTGCGAAGGCAATCGCAGCGCCGTCGCGGATGTTGGCGGCGATGTGGTCCTTGTAGATGTCCGCCTGCAGTTCGTCCGGCGTCGCCATCATCATCAGGTCGGCCCAGGCAGCTGCCTCTGCGACGGTCATGACCTTGAAGCCATCGGCTTCGGCCTTGAGGGCGGTTGTGGAGCCTTCGCGCAGCGCGACGGCAATGTTCGGCACGCCGCTGTCCTTCAGGTTCATGGCATGGGCGCGGCCCTGCGAGCCGTAACCGATGATGGCGACTTTTTTGGACTTGATCAGATTGATATCTGCGTCACGATCGTAATAAACGCGCATGGGTTCCTTTCTCCCGTTTGCATTCTCGTTTTTGGCGTAAGGCCGGACTTTTCCGCCGGTCTTGTTTGTTTATTGAACTGTTCCCTTGCGGAGTGGCTCCGGAGCCTCAGGCTCCAAACAGCCGGTAAAAGCGGTCAACGGCGGTCTCGGCCTGTGACTTGTGATCCCGCTCGGCTGTGCTGGCGCTTTCACCGAGCAGGAAACGGATGTGAACGTCGCGGATCGCCAGTCCGTAAAGCACCTGGTAGGCGTCCTCCGCGTCGTCAAATTTCAAAAGCCCGTGGCGGCGTCCGCTTTCCAGCATGGTCCGGGCACGCGCCGAGATCATGTGTTTGCCGCGTACAAGCAGCAGATGACCAAGCCGATTGGAATTGGTGTTGGACTGGCCGATGGAGAGCCTGTTGAGCGCCAGCGATGTTTCGGAGAACAGAACCCCGAGAAGCGCTTCAACAAATGCGGTGACATGGGCGCGAAACGTATCTGCGTCAGCTGTCGCCCCGGATTCTGAGGGAAACTGCACCTGACTTGCCTGATAGGCGACAACGGCAGCCAGCAGTCCGTCCCGGTCTCCAAACCACTTGTAGAGACTTTCCTTGGAACAGCTTGCCGTGCGCGCAAGCCCGGCCGTTGTCAGAGCCTTTTCGCCACCTTCCACCAAAAGCATCAAGGCATGTTGCAGCACCACCTGCTGACGCGGCGAAAACTCCGGCGCAGCATCCGGACGGGAAGTGGCGATGTCATAGGCGGCAGCAGGCATGAGTATTGTCTTGACTGGAATACAGGTGATCTGTGCGCAGAACCGTACGGTACGGTTCGGTGTGCGTTATGGCATTTGGGCGAGGGGAGGTCAAGAGAGGTTTTCGTTTTTTCGAAGTGGCGGGGGCGTGTTGAAACACACACGTCTTGAAAGACTACAAACTGCTCGCGATATTTGTAGCGGGCTTTTAAAGGAGGCAATGGTTGTACGATCATAATGCGAAGGTCGCGGGCTGGATAACTGCCAGAGCGGTGTTGGAGGTCGTTGTTCTGCCTGGCCTCGTGGGGTTGTATTTGTTGGCACACCATATTTTTGATCGTTCAGGTCTTGTCGATGTCGCTGCGACAGTTACTAAGGTGAGTGAAGTCTGCCGAGCAGAAAAAAGGGACTCGGCTAGTCCTCCGAACGACCTCTTGCTGCAAGGCGAGTTCGCATTTGATTGTGTCCGATTTCAAGCGTTAGTTGCCCAGGGT
The DNA here is from genome assembly GCF_947494555.1 of uncultured Roseibium sp. Classification (GTDB taxonomy): domain Bacteria; phylum Pseudomonadota; class Alphaproteobacteria; order Rhizobiales; family Stappiaceae; genus Roseibium. The sequence goes on from NZ_CANLVF010000001.1 coordinate 950,913, forward strand.
CTCAAGGCGAATGACTACAGAGTCGTCGAGGCAAGTAAGGTGAGTTTCCGGTATAGGTCTCCTTCTGACAATCAAGTGCATGTCGGGTCCGGTATCCTTGACAGCAGAGATGTAGTCGTTGGAGACGAGGTCCAGATCAAAGCCTCCAGATCCGACTTCAGAAAGACGGTTGTAAATCCGAATGGCGCATAAGGCGTGGTACCCAGTCTTTCGTGCCAGCGCTTGGGTCCTTCCTCAGGATGAGGCCATCTATTCAACTGTCTTCCCGTGGCGACGCGGCGGGACAAAAAGGATCCTTCAGAGATTGTTGCCCCGGACTGCGGTATGAGTGGCGGACCGTGAACCGGTCGTGGGCACCAGCTGAAAAATTTGGTTGGACAAGTGCTTACTGGATCCCTGCCTGCGCAGGGATGACAAGGAAAAGGTCGGACTCGGTCTCATGAAATTTCATGACTAGCGCTTGCACTTTGTCATCGCACATTCGATCGGGGGGCTTTGTCTGTTCAACCGGATGCGGGTCCCGGCTCAACGCCGATGACCCATATGACATTGACAACTGCTTTCGGGTGAAGTCTCGACGGTGTCGTCGCCTCAGCGCCGTCCCGGACTTGATTTGGGACCTGTAAGGTTTGAGCAAGTAGGAGGTCACGGCTCACGGCCGGGATAGCGAAGGTGTTATGGCAAGCCTAGGCTGCAGAATTTGATGTTGTTTCGAGAGCGTGTTTTTCCAAGTATCTCGTTCCTCCCAGTGCCGTCCCGGACTTGATCCGGGACCTTGTACAGTTTGAGCAAGAAGGAGGCCCCGGCTCAATGCCGGGACAACGCAGTTGCTATCGTAAGCCTAAGCTGAAAGGTTTCGTGCCGTTTCAGGACGCGGTTCTTTTAAAAACCTCGGTTGTGCCCGCCTCCGAGCGAGGATCCAATGCCTGGTGCAGCAATATCGGGCTTACGTCGTTTTGCGTTGCTCAGCGGCCCTTTCAATTGAACCTGCGCATGCACGGGCCTGGATTGGATCCCCGGTCAAGTCGGGGATGACTGATCGCGGTAATCGTCAGAAGTTTCGAGTCTTCCTCAGAGCCAGAGCAGCTAGGTAACAATGATGACTATTTGACGGTATATCTCAGGGCGGTTTTCTGCCCTTTGCCGTCCCGGACTTGATCCGGGACCTTGTTCGATCAGCGAGATTTAGGTCACGGCTCACGGCCGGGATAGCGCAGTTGCCATCGTATGCGTAAGCCGGAAGGTTTGGTGCCGTCTATCACCGGTGATTCTCCAAGCGCCTCGGTCATCTCCGCCTAATCCTGTGAATTCGAAAAAATCTCCTGTAGTAGTCGCCTAATACCCGTTCAATCCCTTTGCCTGTTAGCCTTTCTCCATCGTTGTTGAACACTCAGGGAGGATTGGACATGAGTGCGAAGGTCCTGATGATTACCGGAGATTTTACCGAAGACTACGAGACCATGGTGCCGTTCCAGACGCTGCTAGCCATGGGCTATCAGGTCGATGCGGTGTGTCCGGGCAAGAAAGCAGGTGAAGCGGTAGCGACCTGCATCCATGATTTTGAAGGCGACCAGACCTACACCGAAAAGCGCGGCCACAATTTCAAGCTGAACGCAACATTTGCCGAGGTGGATGTTGCCGGTTACGACGCGTTGGTCATTCCGGGTGGCCGGGCACCGGAATATCTGCGCCTCGACGGTGCTGTTATCGCTGCGGTGAGGCATTTCATGGACGCCGGCAAACCGGTCGCTGCGATCTGCCACGGTGCGCAAATCCTGACCGCGGCGGACGTTATCAACGGCAGAACGGTGTCCGCATATCCGGCGTGCCGTCCGGAAGTGGAACTTGCCGGTGCGACCTATGCCGATATCGCCGTCGATGCAGCGGTGACTGATGGCAATCTCGTGACCGCCCCGGCCTGGCCCGCCCATCCGGCCTGGTTGGCGCAGTTCATTGCGGTGCTTGGTGGCTCGGCGGCCGGGTCACTTGCAGCCTGATCGGGTTGGGTTCAGGCACGGCATTCAGGTCGATCCTTCGAGACGGACCTGACGGTCCTCCTCAGGATGAGGTTTGGTGAACCTGGCCGCCTTTCCGTCTCGCTGCGCGCAGCCTTGTCATCCCGACTTGATCCGGGATGACAACCGGGGCGTGGATTGCCCTACGACCTCATCCTGAGGAGCGCGTCAGCGCGTCTCGAAGGATAGGCCTCGGATCCAGAGCCTTGCCGTGTTTGAAGCAGAAGAGCGGCAGGCCTTTGCCGGGCCGGTTGGCCTTCCGTGGAGAGACCTTATATTGGAGCAGGGCCGCCGGAGCCGAGAATTTGGACGGGAGGACGTCATGTGCAAACTGTTTATCGAAGCCGATCCCTCACTTTGGGAGAGCAGCACAAAGTCACTGCGCATCGACGGGATGGTGACCTCCGTTCGCCTGGAGACCTTCTTCTGGAACGTGCTGGACGAGATCGCCGGCCGCGACGGCATGAATGTCGTCCAGCTGATCACCCGGCTTCACAACGAAAGCATCGATGCCGGGCACGATCTCGGCAATTTCACAAGTTTCCTGAGGGTTTGCTGCGGCCGTTATCTCGCGCTGCAGCTTTCAGGTGATGTCCCGACCGACACGCGCCTTCCCATCGCAGGGCTGGACGCCGATGAAATTCTGGAGGCGGAGAGCGCTCGGGTGCACTGATTGGAATACGTCTCGACGGTCGAGATACGTTCCCGGCATGGGGAGCGAAATCAAGCCTGATTATCATCTCAAAAGTTTGCGGGTTTAGAGACGAACTCAGTCGCGTCGTTTGTGATTGGGCAACTGCATCAAGGCGGAGCTGGGACCCTATCATGTCGAGGAGGTCGCAGTGAACAAGGGGCGCGTTTTTATGCGCCTGCATCCAACCTTTCCACCACCTCATCCCCAATTGCCAAAGACGACGTCAGACCCGGGGACTCAATCCCGTAGAGCGCGACAAGACCCTCCAGGCCATGAGCTTCGGGGCCTTCGATCCTGAAGTCGGCGGCCGGTTCACCCGGTCCGGCGATCTTGGGGCGGATGCCGCAATAGTCCGGGATGAGGCTTTCATCCGGAAGACCCGGCCAATAGCTGCGGATCGCATTGTAGAACCTGTCGCCGCGACCAGCGTCGACGTCGTAGTCTATGTCATCGACCCATTCGACATCGGGTCCAAAGCGCGCCTGACGTTGAAGATCGAGTGTCAGATGGACGCCAAGACCACCTGGCTCGGGGGCCGGATAAATGAGATGGGAAAAGGGTGCTTTGCCCTGAAGTTTGAAGTAGTTGCCCTTGGCCAGATAGGTCTTCGGGGCGTTCGCACCCTCGATCTCTGCCATCAGGCTCGGCGCTGAATGGCCGGCAGAAACGATGAGTTCCCGGCAGGTGAGGGGCGTTTCATCACTGTCGGGCGTTCTGACCTGGACAGCATAGCCATGATGGACGCGTTCAATGCGAAAAACGTCCGCATTCAGAACCACCTGCCCGCCGTGAGCCTCAAGGCTGCCCTGAAGCGCGAGCATATATCCGTGGCTGTCGATGATGCCCGTGGAGGGCGACCAGAGCGCGCCGACGCAATCGAGTTTTGGTTCGAGGTCCGCAAGCTTTCTGCGGTCTAAAATAACCAGATCGTCGAGACCGGTGTCTTGCGCCTGGCGATGCAATCGTTCCAGTTCCGGTATCTGGGTGTCGTTTGAGGCGACGATCAGTTTTCCAAGCCGTTTGTGGGCGATGCCGTTTTCGGCGCAGAACGCGTAGAGCTGGTTCTTGCCGGGCAGACATAGCTTCGCTTTCAGGCTGCCGGGTCGGTAGTAGATCCCGGCGTGAATAACTTCGGAATTGCGGGCGCTCGTTTCCGATCCGATCAGGCCATGACGCTCCAGAACCATGACATCGCGGCCGCGCATTGCCAGCGCGCGGCCAATCGCAAGTCCAATGACACCGGCGCCGATAACGAGGGTTTCGATGTCATGCATTCAGGTCACCAATAATCAGAGCAATTGGAGGGGCAGTAGGGGTGTCTTCATACCCTGCGCCACCCCGGCTTGGAGCCGGGGCCTTGTTCGCAAACTGCGGGTTTGTGGTCCCGGATCGTGTCCGGGACTGCACGGGCGCGACAACTCTGTTGAATGGCTCAGCCCCACCACTTTTCCGGTTCGAACGAGCCTGCGGCATCTTCAATGACCTGGCCGACCTGGAAGAGGGTTGCTTCATCGAACGGCTTGCCGATCAGCTGAAGCCCGAGCGGAAGCCCGTCCTTGTCGAGACCGGCGGGAACGGCGATGCCCGGCAAACCGGCCATGTTCACCGTGACCGTGAAAATGTCGTTCAGATACATTTTCACCGGATCTGCGTGAAGTTCCTGATCTGCCACCCCGAAAGCGGCAGACGGGGTTGCCGGTGTCAGGATTGCGTCGACGCCGTTTGCCCAGGCAAGATCAAAGTCGCGTTTGATCAGCGTGCGGACCTTCTGAGCCTTCAGATAATAGGCGTCATAGTAGCCGGCGGAGAGCACGTAAGTGCCAATGAGGACACGGCGCTTGACCTCGTCGCCAAAGCCTTCCGCACGTGTGTTTTCGTACATTTCGACAATATCTTTGCCGGGAACACGCAAGCCGTAGCGAACGCCGTCGTAACGGGCAAGGTTGGAGGATGCTTCCGCGGGCGCAACGATGTAATAGGCTGGCAGCGCGTATTTGGTGTGCGGCATCGAGATATCGACAATCTCGGCGCCGGCGTCCTTCAGCCATGCGATGCCCTTCTGCCACAGCTCTTCAATTTCGCCCGGCATGCCGTCCATGCGGTATTCCGCCGGAATGCCGATCTTCAGTCCCTTGACCGACTTGCCGATGGCCGCCTCGTAGTCGGGGACTTCAATGTCGACAGACGTCGTGTCCTTAGGATCGATTGATGCCATCGATTTCAAAAGGATTGCGCTGTCGCGCACCGTGTGGGCGATCGGGCCGGCCTGATCGAGCGAGGAGGCAAAGGCAACGATGCCCCAGCGCGAGCAGCGGCCATAGGTCGGTTTGATGCCGACGGTGCCCGTGAAGGCTGCCGGTTGACGTATCGAGCCGCCGGTGTCGGTCGCGGTCGCCCCCATGCAAAGACGCGCGGCAACAGCTGTTGCCGAACCGCCGGAAGATCCTCCCGGAACAAGGTCCTGGTTGGAGTCCTTTTTGCGCCATGGGTTGATCACATCGCCGTAGTAGGAAGTCTCGTTGGAAGACCCCATCGCAAACTCGTCCATGTTGAGTTTGCCAAGCATGACCGCGCCGTCCGACCAGAGGTTGCTGGTGACGGTGGATTCATAGGCGGGCTTGAAGCTGTCGAGGATATGGCTGCAGGCCTGCGTATGTGCGCCCTTTGTCGCGAACAGGTCCTTGATACCGAGTGGAATGCCCTCAAGCGCGCCGCCATTGCCTCCGGCGAGCTTGGTGTCGGACGCCCTGGCCATGTCACGCGCCCGGTCGGCGGTGATGCTGACAAAAGCGTTGAGTTGCCCGTTGGCGGCCTCAATGTTCGAAAGGAACGCGTCGGTCAGTTCGAGTGAAGTGTAGTCCTTGTTTTTCAGCCCCTCGCGGGCGTCGGCAATGGTCAGTTTGGTCAGGTCGGTCATGACTTGGTTCTTTCAGCTGGCCGCAAGGGGCCTTGAATAAAATACGGAATAGGGACTGTCGGGATAGTCGAGCACCGGTCCACAGCGGTTGAAGCCGGCGCGCTCATAGATGCGCCAGGCCGCCTGGTGCTTGTCGCCGGTTTCCAGAACGAGTGAGTTAAATCCTTCACTTTGCGCAAGCAGAACAATCCGCTCGAGGATCTTGCCGCCCAGGCCCTGCCCCTGATAGGCGGGGCGCGTATACATGCGCTTGACCTCAGCAATCCCGTTTGCGTGCCGGTGAAGTGCGCCACAGGCCGCCGCATCGCCGTCAACCCTGGCCACAAAAACGGTGGTCGCATCACCGGCCATTTCCTGGACCGACAAGTGATAACACGCTTCGGGTGGCGACAAGGTCAAAAGCACCTCGTTCAGCTCCGCAATCATCGCGCCCATGTCCTCAGACAAGGGTGTCTCGATCGAGATGACAGTGGCTTGGGGCGACATTGCCAAACAGACCTTATTCGACGACTTTCGGGACCATGAAGAAATGATCTTCGGAAACCGGCGCGTTGAGCGTAATATCGTCGGCCTTGTTGCCGTCGGTTATGCCGTCAACACGTTTCTTCATGGTCTGTTCGACCACAGACGTCATCGGCTCGACGCCGTCGATATTGACTTCGTCGAGCTGTTCGACAAACCCGAGAATGGCGTTGAGCTCACCCGTCATCCGGGTGGCGTCCTCTTCGCTGACCTTGATGCGTGCCAGTCTGGCAACGCGTTTCACAGTGTCGGTATCGACAGACATGGGATCCTCGTCTTGCTAAATATTCGCGTCCGCTGGGATGAATCGGAATGTGTTATGTGCAGGTTCGGGACCTGCGTTCGTGGCCGCTTATAGCTAAAATCGGAGCATCCGGGTGTGAATTCGCATTGGATTCAGCCCAGATCAGAATTATACGGTACCCATTGGAACCGTAATTCTAGTTGCTGGATCATAACCTTCGTACTTCGGGCGAATAAACAGGAGGGTGAGTTGAGGGGGCGGCCCAAGGAAAACCGGGTGAGTGATGCGCTTCTTAACGCAACACTCGTTGAACTCGCGGAGGGCGGATATGCTGGTACAACCATCGCCGGGATCGCTCGGCGGGCGGGGACAAGCAAACAGGCGATCTACAGGCGCTTTCCGGACAAGACGGCACTCGCCGCCGCAGCGCTGGCGAACGGCTTTCTGGCTTTCAGGCCGGATCCACCGCTGCGAGGCAGCGTTGCGGAAGACCTGCGGCGGTATCTCATTGGTCTTGCAAAAACGCTGACCGAAACACCGCTTGGTGGCGCGATCAGATCCCTTTCCTCTTACCGGCACATTCCGGAAATTGCCGCTGTTTTTGAGGAAGCGGAAAACGGCCAGCGTCTGGCGTTACGGCAAGTCTTGATCGCAACCCCGTTTGAAGCCGACATGGAGACAAGGATCGATCTTTTGCTTGGGTTGGTGTCTTTCGGCATGCTGGTTCGCGGATATGTTCCCACCGCGTATGAGTTCGAAAGGGCAATTCACCTTGTTCTGGGCCTTGTTGCTCCACGAGATCCCCGGCCTTTTTCCGGGCTTCCCGGCACGTGAAGGTGGTGGAAATCACATTTTCTAGCAAGCTCCTTTCATCTCTGTGATCAAAGGTTATTGGCCATTTACCGCGTCAAGGGACATGTTTGCACCAGCACGGTGCAAAAAGACGCCGCGCGTAACGCCTTCTCTTACCCCTTGTGGAGACGTCCATGCCGCTTTACACCTCAAAATCCGTCCTGTTGGGACTGACAGCCCTGTTTTCGGCCGTCGCTTTTTCCGCGACTGCTGACGAGATCACTACCTTTACGAAGGGTGGCGCTGCCATTGGCGGCACTGATCCTGTTGCTTACTTCACTGAAGGAAAGCCTGTTGCCGGATCCGACGAATACACGTTCGAATATGATGACGTGACCTGGAAATTCTCCTCTGCCGAAAACCGCGACAAGTTTGCTGCCGAACCGGCGAAATTTGCACCGCAATACGGCGGCTTCTGCGCCTTCGGCGCTGCCATGGGCTTCAAGGTTCCGGTCGTACCGGAAGCGTGGTCGATCGTTGACGGCAAGCTGTACCTCAACAACTCACTGAAGGTACAGGAGCGTTTCGAACAGGATGTCCCGGGTCATATCAATAACGCGACCCTGAACTGGGAAATCATCAAGGACAAGAAGCCGGAAGACCTGAAAGAACCGATCATCCGAAACTAATCGTCCTCTGAATCAATTTGCCATTACTACCTCAAAACTTCCTTTCAGCCCGCCAACTGGCGGGCTTTTTTTTTGAAATCTTCTCCTGCGTGACGCTGTGTTTCGGCTCATCGAACAATGCAGCTCTTCAAAAGACGCAATGCACATGCTAAATCTTGAGTATGTTATTCATCTTTATGAGGCTCTCAGGTGACCACCAAACCGAAGCGGCGACCACGCATACTGACTGTTATGAAAACCCGGTCACTCAGCCCGAATATGGTGCGTGTGACATTCTCCGGTCCTGAACTGGAAGGTTTTCCGGCCAATCACGAAGGCGCCAATTGCAAGCTGGTTTTGCCAGGAGAGGGCGAAACGAAAGAGGAGTTCGACGCCTATTTCGCCCCTGATGCGCCGAGTGAAAAAATCCACCCTGTACGAACTTACACTGTGCGCGCCTTCCGTCCGGCCGAGTTGGAACTTGATATCGACTTTGTCGTCCATGGTGACGAAGGTCCGGCCACACGCTGGGCGCAGCGCGCGGTGACAGGATCGTTTTTGGGTTTCTTTGGTCCAAGCCAGCCTAAGATCACGGAGTATTACGCTGACTGGTATTTGATTGCAGCTGATCTTTCAGCGATGCCCTTCGCCGAGGCAACACTGGAGGCTATGCCACGGGATGCGCAAGGCGTTGCAGTTTTCGAAGTCCCTTCGAAAGAGGACATTCGCGAGGTTACGGCCCCGCAGGGCATCGAGATCACCTGGCTTGTGCAAGATGATCCGCACGTAGCTTCCAGCGCCCAATTGGATTTCGTCAAATCTCTCAACTGGCGCCAGGGCGTATTGCAAACTTGTATTGCCGGTGAGAGTTCGGTCATCCGCTCGCTTAGGGACCATCTCCACAATGAGCGGGCCGTACCGAGGAAGGACACCTATATTTCAGGCTACTGGAAAATCGGTCTTGTCGAGGACGAGCACCAGAAGATGAAGCGCGCGGAAGCGGCCTGATACAATGCGCAGGCCTTGTGGATCCAGAGCGAACGTTCAAACGGCGTTGCGATGTCTTCGCCCGAATTCTTTCGGCGGCAGCGGGGTACTGCGGCGCGAGGCCGGCTGAACCGGCGGCTGTGGCACAATATTGTGCGCCGGTGGATCAGGCTTGTCCGAGGTGAACCGGCCAGGCGTCTTTTCGATCCCGCAAAAGTAACACATCAGCCCACTGCCAACTGTCGGCAACAGGAAGCTCAGATACCAAAAGCTACTTCGGCCGGAGTCGCGAAGTCTGTTGAGGCATGTGCACAGATTCATGTATAGCATGGCAATAATCGTTACGGCGATACCGACGTTTTCCATCGGATTACGGGCACTCGAGCTGCCGTCCAGATCCGCGAACAAGAAAATTGTTCCGGCGAGACCACCAATTGCCAAACAGAAGATTGCGATCTGAGACAGCCACCAGTGTGCACGACCGATTTTGCCATGACAGGGATTGATTAGGGCCAGCATAAGATACTCCGAAGAGTGTCTCGTCTAAACCATAAATTGTAAAAATGCGTTTAAGCGCCGTCTTGGTTTTGTCTGCATTCTTGTGCCTTTTAAAACCGAAAATTCAGGGCTTTCATTCATTGCCGCAAGATGCCGATTGGAAACCGTCTTCAAGCCCGCTAATCCGGCCGTTCAGCGATTGCGTAGTGCAATGGAAATGGAGGATAGGATGGCTCGTTACCATGTGTCCGTCACAGGGCTTCGACTGAAAGGCTGGTTCCATGTAATCAGGTTCTGGCGCCATGCTGCCCCCAGCTTCCGGCAAGTCAAAGACGCCGAAGGCATTGTGATGGCGAAAGTCCTGAAGCGCGGGGGCGTCCATCACACGCTGACGGTCTGGGAAAGCGAAACCGCGATGAAAAGGTTCCTTTATCGAGGCGCTCATCGCATGGCGATAAAAGCCTTTCCTGCTATTGCCAGCGGAACGACCTGCAGTTTTCCGTCGGACGTCATTCCCTCCTGGGACGAGGCGTTGGAATATCTCGCGAAACATGGGCGTTTCTATTCCAAGTCCGGCGCAGAGGCGTGATGAATGCCAGCGTTTGTTGCCTGACTTCACACAGCTGCTAAGGCAATCAAACAACATTGGCCGTTCAAGTTGTTTCCACTAAACTCCAGGAGGAGCAACTGACAAACCCAGTCGAAAAGATAGCCCATGCGCCTCATTGATTTCTTCGGAGCAGCACTCGTTACCGTCGTGTTTTCAGGCACCTTTGCCGTTGCCGCCGAGCCGGCGTTTGATTGCGCGAAGGCGGAAAGTTCTGCCGAAAAGCTGATATGTTCCCATGACGAACTGGCTGAACTCGATCAAAAGCTTGCGTCGGTTTACGAGCAGGCAGTCGACGCAGTTGAAACCTATGCAAACAAAAGTGACGCGCTTTCGGAACTCAGGGCCTTTCAGCGCGGCTGGGTAAAGGGAAGGGACGAATGCTGGAAAGCGGACGACGAGTTGGCCTGCATCAGAGCGGAATACGAGTACCGCATTGCCGAAATCACGGCGCGATACAGTCTGATCAAGGGGCAAGCGCCCGTTTTTTATACCTGCAATGACAATCCGGCAGATGAGATCGTTGCGACTTTTTACCCGACGACGCCGCCATCGGCGCGGCTGGAACGGGGTGACACGACCGAAATTGCCGTTGAAGGGCCAACAGGTTCGGGGGCCAGATACCTTGGTTCCTTTGGCATTGTCTTTTGGATCAAAGGAAACGATGCCATGGTCGAATGGCCGCAAGGGACATCGTTCGACTGCAAGGTACGAAGCTAGGTCGTGTTAACAGACTGCACAGCCGTGGGCGTGCAGCGGCGATGTGAACGAAGCCGAGATAGCTGGAGGCGGTTTTGTCTTAGCTGGTCGCCAATCTGCTCAGGGCTGCAGCCTTGCTTCAAACTCTTAGTTGACTGTAGGTTCAAGTAAATAGAGTATTTTTTTGGAGTTGAATACTATGGAAGGTTCACATTTTAGTCTGCTGGAAAACGTTCCGATAATTGTTCTTGCTGCAGGACATGGGGGCACTGACCCAGGCGCAGTATACGGTCAACACAACGAACGAGATCAAGTGATTCAGATTGTTGAGCGTATGGCGAAGCTTCTCCGCTCCTGGGGGGTCAGAGTAGAGGTCGCTCCGCACTCTCACGACACTCACCAAACCATCCCACACATCAATAGTCTGTATGGCTTTGGAGATGCTTGGGTAATTGAAGTCCATCGCGATTCAGCATCTGGGCTGAGTAATGACGATGCGTCTCGCCGATGCGGATGTTACTATGGCACCTCTCTTGGAAGCAGACTTATTGGCGAGTTCGTTCGCGATTCCATGAAAGGTCACGGCGCACACAGCAATACATGGGCTCGTCCGGACACCGCCTCGAATTTTAACAGCCTTGCTTGGATTAGACAAACCAACCAGTTGGCTCATCTGTTAGAGCTTGGCTTCATGCAAGGCTCAAACAGCAACGCTCACCTGATGTTTCTCGCCGAAATAGGTGCAAAGGCCCTTTTTGAAGCGTTCACGGGGCGCGAAGCGAATGAAAATGCGATTACAGAAAGCACTCTAGAGACGTCGGTTCCGCGTGTGTATTCCAGTTATGTCTCTGAAAGTGCATTGAGTAGGGGCAGTTTTGCAGCTGAAGCACCTGAGCAATTGAATGCAATGCTCGACGCAAAAAGGTCGCTCGAAGCTGCCATCAGTGCGTTAGCGAAACAGCACAAAGCAGAACCACCGTTTAGCATGATCGCGCGTCAAGCTTATTCTGCCGAAGAGGCCATTTTGCCATCCAGCGCCGACTATGCGCCATTGGCTGAATCTCGCGATAACCAAAACGATGAAGAAGTCCTACGGTCTCTTGCTCGAGCGCACGGTATTCTGCCAGCTGTTGAACAAATGATCGCGATGCGCAATTCGAGTTTTCCCCATAGCCGGCCTCGTTACTGGGGCGTTGTGAATTTCTCAAGGCACTCCAGCAAAAAACGGCTTTACGTTCTCAATGTCTCAGAAGAAAATGTGAAATCCTACCTCTGCTCACATGGGATCGGCTCAGATGGCAGTAAAGACGACGGTATCGCCGAGAAATTCAGCAACAAGAGTGGCTCGCATTGCACGTCCCTCGGCATTTACCGATGTGCGGAGACGTATATGGGCAGCAATGGATACTCTATGCGCCTTGATGGTTTGGAACATACCAATTCCAACGCCCGAGAACGATTTATTGTGATGCACGGTGCGCATTACGTGTCAAAGAAGTACATCAAAAAACATGGACGTATCGGCAGAAGCGAAGGCTGCCCCGCACTTGATCATAAATTTTCGACGAAAGTGATAGATCAACTTAAATTCGGTTCGTTTCTCAATCACTGGACGAAGTAGTACTCAGGAGATTAGTCGTCGCGTTACAAAATCGCGTGTGAGTGATAGCTGAACTGCAACTCCTAGGTCATGTTGACAAACTGCGCAGCCATAGACGTGCGGCGGCGATTTGAGCGGAGCTGAGATAACTGGCGGCGGTTTTGTCATAGCGGGTCGCCAAACGGCGAGAGCATTTGAACTTGTTGAAGCAGCCTCGACCTGGTTCCTCAGAGCGTATGTGATGGCAGCGACGAGGACTGGTTCTTTGCGATCTATCTTGCCGGGGATGACAGGCGCGCCACCGCGCTTTTCGATGACACCGCGGATGTTATCGCTGACTTAGCCCTGGTCGGCAATGAACACGTTGGGTGCTGGAAGATCGTCATCAACGAGCGCATCGAAGCCTAGACTTGGCCATTGCTTATCTCCGCCCGGACAGGCAACCCGTGAGCGTTGGCAATGGGGTAGATCTTGGTCGTGAAGCCAACCTTTGAGCGGCCGAAACCTTCCTTCTGAGTCCCCCTTTTGCGCAAGCTGTCAGATGGTGGGCGTGGATGAAGGTGCTGTCGATAATCTGAACCTGACCGGCATTGGCCCCGCTATCATTGAGCGTGTCCAGGATCGGTTCCCACAAGCGTGGCAGCGTCCAGCGCCGGAACTCGTAGTAGTCGTACGCCCATTTACCAGACTCTTTAGGCATATCCCGCCAGGGTGAACCGGCGCGCGCAATCCAGAAGAACGCATCCAATACAATCCGATGATCGGAAGCAGGGCTGCGAGCGCGACCGCGAACAGCAACCAGAATGGGTTCAAAAAACACCCATTCGGCGTCCTCCATCAGCAATCGCGCCAAAACAGCCTCCGTTAAAGCCACCTTGAATCAGATCGCAGCTGATTTTAGAATCTAGTTTGTCAACATCGGTTAATTGGCGGCTGCTCTCCGCGGAGTGACTTATTCTCCGCATGTTTTGTTGATTGGCAGCAATGGAGAGCGAGCATGGCGCATTATGTAGGACTAGACCTGTCGATGGAGGACAGCCGTTTCTGTGTTGTGGATGAAACGGGAAAGATCGTTTTCGAAGGTCATTGCGCGAGCAAACCGTTTGAGATTCAAAAGGCGCTGAAGCGCTTCGCACCGAAGCGCGTTGTTTTGGAGACGGGTCGCATGGCACCCGGGCTTGTGCATGGACTTCGAGGTTTGGACGTGCCGGTTGTGTGCATTGAAAGCCGTCAAGCGCATCAATCATTGCAGGCATTGAAAGCGAACAAAACTGATCGGGGCGATGCGCATGGCCTGGCTCAACTCGCCCGCACCGGGTTCTACAAGGAGGTGCATGTCAAATCGCTTTCTGCCCACGGCGTGAAATCCATGATTGCAGCGCGCGCACACTTGATCCGTACCCGGGCGAAGGTTGAAAACCAATTGCGCGGGTTGGCTGCCTGTTTCGGTTTGCAGCTCGGCAAGGGAGCAGGTCGGGATTTTGCCCGACGAACATACGAGGCGACCCGTGCCCGTCCTGGACTGACGCAGGCAGTCGATGCCTTGCTGGAGGTTCACGCCAGCTTGGTAAGCGCTATCGTAAGTCTTGACCGGGAGATGCGCCGGTCGGCGCGAGAGCGAGAAGTTTGCGCTCGGATAATGGCGATCCCCGGGGTCGGTGTGCAGACGGCACTGGCAGTCACAGCCGCTCTGGACTGTCCCGATCGGTTCAAACGCTCCCGGGACGTTGGCCCCTATTTGGGTCTTGTGCCTCGCCGGCATCAGTCGGGGGAGATTGATTATTCCGGTCGGATCACAAAACGGGGCGACGGCACGGCGCGTGCTCTCCTCTATGAGGCTGCGAACTCAATCCTGACCCGGTTCAAAGGGAGTATGAAGCTCAAGTCCTGGGCCTTGCGCATCGCAGAAAGATCGGGACTGAAAAAGGCTCGTGTGGCCCTCGCGCGCCGGTTAGCTGTCATCATGCACGCAATGATGATGGACGGAACGGAGTTTGCCATGTCATGATCCCGTAGGGTTGACCCACAAGCCCCAAACGGCAGGGTCGAGTGAAGGAGCGAGAGGATCCGGTGATTTGCGAAGGAAACGTGTCGGACGGTCAAACCAAGCTTGGCGCAGTCCGCTGATGTACAATGCAACGCCTCCTCTCAGCTGATCCGATCAAGTGCCGCAGCGCGAGCACGAAGAGAACACAGCATCCTTCAAACGTCCCGCTTGCTGAGGGCCCGAGCAGCCGCCAATTAGAGAACACGGCCTAGGCGGCCGACTGCGCTGGCCAGACTTGCCTATCTCATCCCCTCATACGCATATCGGGTTTTCGTTGTCGCCGATGGGTCGAACCATCCAGGTTGTTTTTGAAGCAGCCGGAAGAGTTCATTTGCGCCTCTGACCTGATCCAGGTCGAAGCCTTTTTTCCTTCCATCCCATTCGAAATCGAATGCACATTCAGCAATCAGGGGCCAGCCGGTCGGTCCGTTTGGATACCAGAAACTGAGACCGAGCTTGATCGGTTCTGCCTTTTTGAAGTCGACCTTGCAGAGCTTGCGGAAGATCTCCGTGGCCGTGAAGGCGTTCACGGTGCTCAATCGGGTTTTCTTGTGTAGCTCGAGTTTCTCCAGGGCCGGAAAAATTTCGACCGCGTCCTCGATCGTTGCGAGTTTGGGCTTTTTCTTGAACCGGATTGCGCTGGACCGGGAGAACACGCTGCGAAAGGGAGGCATCAGGTCCTCCTCGAATTTCATTCGAGACCGTCTGGCGTCAGCTGTTTCAACGGACGCATCCTCGGCAAGGATGAGATCCGCGGAGCGGAACTTCAGGGTGAGCTTGTAGTCGTCCTCATCCTCTTCATAACGGCATCTCAGTGCGTAGCCGGCTGCGCGAAGGCGGAAATCTTCAGTGTCGACGTAACTTGTTTCGCGTGCTTCTTCCTTGTCCTGACGGTCTATGTCTCCGCCGAGCCTTTCCGCCAGAAAACCGATCACATCCTGAAATGCGTTGCTTGCGGTCTCTCGATCCAGAAAGCGGGTCGCATTCAGGATCAGCTTGTATTCGCGGGACGTGATACGGTTCATGTATGGCTCCTGCAGCAAGGTGATGCCTGGGCAAGAGTGCAATCTTTGCGCGATCTGGTCAAACTTTGTGCATCCGATGCGCTAGTCGTGATCATCGAACCCGCGGCAGAACGCGCGGGTGCCTGGGGGCATAGTCTTCCGCAAGTGTTAGCCCTTGTATGCCCAGAGCTGATCATCTGCTTGAATAGCCGCGACAACCGCTTTCGCGCGAGTAAACGTACCTTGGTTCGTTCCCAGACCCATGTGATCCGCCTCGGTTTTGACGAGGTAGCCAACAACAGTTTCCTCCGACACACCTCTGCGAAGCTGGCTCGCAGCTTGCATCAAGTAGCTGTCGTAATCGTCGGCGAACATTGAGCAGTTTTCGTCGGTCCAGTTCTGGCCCTCACCGAGAAGCCCTGTCCGGTCCCATTTAGACCAGCCAATGTCCCTGAGGCGCGAGAGCCTAACCTTAGGCAGAGGTGGATTGAGGAGCGGCATTATGAAGTACTCTCGAAACGTATCTCGGCGATAGACAACCTGGTGCCGCGTAACTTTTCAGCTCGAAACTTCTTAAGATCTTGGGGCGAAAAGCCTCGCTTCGTTGCCTGCTGCATGACCGGATACCGTCCAACGCTGCAGAGACTTTTGAAGCGTTTCTTTTGGAACAGGCCTGAGGCTGCATTGCCTCCTCAATACGCTTGGTTACCGGCTGGCCGTGGCGAGTGCAGACCCGAACCCGACAAACAGGCCGCCGGTGATGCGCCGGACCCATCTTGCACGCTTTGCCGACGTCAGGAACCGGCGCAGGTGACCGCCAGCGAAGGCGATAAACGCATGGTTGGCGAAGCACAGGATCGCATAGGTGAAGGACAGGATACTGATTTCCAGCATATCGATCCTGCCGGAGCGCATGAATTGCGGGAAGAGGGCGGTGATCACAAGGATCGCTTTCGGGTTGGTGACGGAGACAAGCAGAGCCTCCAGGAAAAGTTTCCAACCGCTCTTGCCAGCTGCCTGGCTGGTGTCGGTAACGTGAAACCCCGATTTGTCGCGCCAGATCTTCAGGCCGAGATAGATCAGGTAGGCCGCACCGATGAACTTCAGCACGGTGAAAGCCTGAGCAGACGTAGCCATCAGCGCGCCGAAGCCGAAGGCAACCGCATACCCGATGATGACAAGACCTGCGGCATTGCCCGTTGCCGATGCAAGTGTCGCGTTTCTTCCGAAGCGCAGCGTGTTGCTGATGGCGAGCATGACACCCGGGCCGGGGCTGATGGCAGGCAATAGGGAGACGGCAATGAACACAAGCCAGAGCTCAAACGACATAGTCTAATTCCTCTATCAGGCGGGACCGCTTGAAGCGGCAGTCGAGGAGCGGATCAAGGCAGCAGGCGGCCTGCCTTCACGGCTTGATCCAGAAGGCTCTGGGCATACTCCCAAAGCTGTGGAAAGGGGCTAAGGCGGGCTTCCTTGGTTTCGCGCAAGTCAGCCACGGAAATCGGGGCATGGGTCGGGTCTTCCAGGCCAGACGCGAACACCAGAACCATCGGATGCAGGGCGTCCATGGCATTTGCAAATCGCGCTTCGGCTGTTTCATTGGCTTCAAATTCAAGCCAGAGATCCTTGAATTCCGCCCCTTGTGTCTCCGGGAGCAGCGCAAACAGACGCTCGGCCGCCGCGTTTTCCCGGGCCTTGACCGCTGCGTAATTGGTGTCGTCCACCCAGTGATCCCCCGCATCGATCTCGACAAGGTCGTGAACAGTCAGGAGCTTGATCACGTGATGAATGTCGGTGCCTTCAGGCGCATGATCTGCGAATGTCAAAGTCTGAAGGATAACATGCCAGCAGTGCTCCGCGGTGCCTTCCCTGCGCGTGCCGCTGGCAAGCTGGTTGAGACGGACGACTTCCTTGAGCTTGTCGGCTTCAAGCAGGAAGGCGACCTGACGTTCAAGCGCACCAGGCATTCAGACTTCACCCATCGCTTTGCGGAACCTTTTGACGCTCTCGGCAAATCCGTAAATCAGGGCATCTGCGGTAAAGCCGTGTCCGATGGACATCTCCCGGATAAACGGCGCCCTGGCAACGAGGGCCGGGATGTTCTCAACGGTAAGGTCGTGTCCGGCATTGACACCAAGGCCGCATTCGCGGGCGGCAGTTGCCGTATGGACGATGCGCTCCAGTTCGCTTTCGGCCGTGACCCTGTCGTCATAGCAGGCTCCATAGGGGCCGGTGTAAATCTCGATCCGTTCCGCGCCAACGCGGGCGGCGTGCTCGGGGGCAGCCGGATCCGGGTCGCAGAACAGTGACACACTGACGGCCCATTCCTTGGAGGCGGCGATCGCCGTCTCAAGGAGGCCGATGTCGCCGGTAAAATCCCACCCGTGATCGGAGGTTGTCTGCTCCGGATCGTCCGGAACGAACAGGACCTGTTCCGGCCGGGCTTCTTCGACCAGACGCATGAAGTCCTCGGACGGATACCCTTCCAGGCAAAGCTCCTTGTTGGGGAACCTGTCCTCGATCAGGTCAGCAAGTTCGAAGACGTCTGTCTTGCGGATATGCCGTTCGTCCGGGCGCGGATGCACGGTGATGCCCTTTGCGCCGGCTTCCATTGCAATTGCAGCAAGACCGGTCACGCTCGGCCAGGGCAAATCGCGACGGTTCCGCAACATGGCGATGGCATTGACGTTGACTGAAAGGCGCGAGACGGCAGACATGGCTCAGAGTCCGGTTGAGGCGGTTCACAATCCGATTCAAGAAATTGGGTCGGGATTGCAACATTGTTTCAAAAGCCATTGAAGTCAAACGGGATATTGTCTCTAGGGACAATGTTTTCAGCGCCGTTTCCGCCTGTTTGTCTCCGATCTGAAGCCCATTGAAAGAGAGTTTCAATTGATCGTTCGCCCGTTATTAAGGGCCGATCCTGACCGCCCGTCCGTCAAATCTGCTTGTGAGGTGTGTACGATCATTCAAAAACACTTGGGCCAATTTTATTCCGATCAAGGTCCCGTCGGCGCAGATGCCGGACATGCAGATGGATGATGAAAAGGCACCCTAGCCAGACCGCGAGGGGTTTCAGATGGACAAAAAGCAGCATCGGCATTATTGCCCCCCAAACCGTCCCGAGGCCTGGTGCCACGAGTGATCCGCCAATCGAACCGGCCAATATCGGTGAAAGGATTGACGCCAATACCGCGAAGCTCCATCCGGCCATTCCTGCCCGACCGAACCATCCAGACAACAGCAAACCGGAAACAGCCCCGCCGGCCGCTGCCAGCGACGCCGTCAACATCGGTGGCGGGTCAAAATCATCGGCTGACTTTCCAAACCCGAGTGCCTCGGACAACGCGAGGGCGACCAGAAACCCGGCAGCCGCAACTTCCAGAAAAACGATGAAGCGAAACTTGTCTTGCACCAGCCAGTGCCGCGCCTGAGAGAATTCGTGCAACATGAGGCCTCCCGATACGATTGAACCGCAAACTTGATAGTCCGCATTCCAGGAGAGCGTTCGGAGGGTTTCTGTGTTTTTTGTGCAGTTTGCACCCTTTCGGATGGCCAGGAGGGCAAGGCGCGCTTCGCACCCAATGGATTGCGACGCTAGCGTCCCGGCTGAGACGTAGCGATCAGAAAGCCCTGGTAACGGACCAGTTTGCCAATGCCTGGGAGCGAGACCATCACATCGAAGTTGAAACGTCCGTCATCCTGAAACTCAGTCGCTTCGCTTCTCGGCAGCAGCCAGCTTGGCAAAGGGATGCCGAGAAGGCTGGCGCGGGTGACCGGGAAATGCAGTCTTTCGCCGTCGAATGTCAGGTCGATATTGAATTTCAATAGTCCGAAACGTTCGCAAACGTGACCGCGACTCTGATCGTCCCGGAGTGTAAGAGCCGAAGAGAAGGACTTGCCGCCGAAGTCACGATGCCAGATTTCTGCGTCTTGCCGTCTCTCGATGGTGACGGACACAGGTGTTTGTTCGGATTCTGGAGGGAAACCGATCATTCGGCAGACAAACTTGCCAAGCGCTGAAGATCCGCGTGTTACCCTGGCCTCTCCGGTCCAGACATGTTTGCCTACGACGCTGTGAAGATCGCTTACCGTCGCAGGGAGCCGGTCGAACTCGCGACCGAGCGCCTGCCGAAACAGGCACGGTGCCTCTTGGGCATTCATTTCCGGTTTCGCATTCAAATCGGCTTCCTTCTGCTACCGAAACCGGCTGCACGATCCAGATCCAAGCTCACACATTCGCGGCGGATGCGGTTAGTCAACGATCCGGTTCTTCAATTCGTTTGAGGGAAGGGGGCATGATCTTTTGCCGAATGCAAACCGGTTTCGGGCAATGCGGTCGTACAGCCAATCGGTAAAGAACTTGGGCAAAAAGTCGATGACTGCAAGCAGCGCCCAAGGTCCTCCGACGCTTCGCATGGCTGCAGCGAACGAGGCCATCTTCGTATAGGCCCTGCCGTCCAGAATGACGATGTTGGTTTCGAGGAGGTCCGGGTCCATGTCAAATTTCTGATATAGTGCGCGCCCGGTTTCGGATCGGGCACGGACGAAACGAAAACCTGCCGATCTGTCGCGATGGGCCATGAAACGCGCAAATCCCGAACAAATGATGCAGATATCGTCAAAGACGATCAGGTTTTCCTTTCCTGAAAGCTGTGACACGTGACCGCGATCCTTTTCATGTTCTGGGCCGAGCTGAAGGTGCGGCACAAGCATGACGCAACTGCCCCATCATGGTCCACGTGCTTATCGTCGCGGCTCCACAGTTGCCATAAACGGTGGGGATCCTTGTTGGAAGCAAACCGCCTTCTTGTCATGTGCTCAAAATCGAGTATGTTCTATTGTAATGTAATAACATTACAAATCAGCTTATGGAGAGGTGATGACTGATACTCGTTTGCCGGTAACGGTCCTGTCCGGATTCCTCGGGGCCGGGAAAACCACATTGCTCAACCGTGTCCTGAACAACCGCGAAAACCTGAAGGTCGCTGTCATCGTCAATGACATGTCGGAGGTCAATATTGATGCGGATCTGGTGCGAGCCGGGGGTGCGGAACTGAGCAAGACCGACGAGACACTCGTTGAAATGTCCAACGGGTGCATATGCTGCACTTTGCGTGACGACCTGCTGAACGAGGTCCGGCGTCTTTCCGAAGAAGGAAAGTTCGACTACCTGCTGATTGAATCGACGGGGATCTCCGAACCACTGCCAGTGGCCGCGACTTTCGAATTTCGGGATGAAAACGGACAGAGCCTCTCTGATGTGTCCAGGCTCGACACGATGGTCACCGTGGTCGACGCCGTCAATTTGCTGAAGGACTTCTCCAGCCACGATTTTCTGAGCGACCGGGGCGAAACACTCGGGGAAGAAGACGAGCGCACGCTGGTGCACCTTCTGACTGACCAGATCGAATTTTCGGATGTTGTTATTCTGAACAAGGTGAGCGCAGCGACACAGGCTCAAGTTGATGCCGCCCGCAAGATCATTCGCAGTCTCAACGCAGATGCCAGGATCCTGGAAACTGACTACAGCGAGATTCCGCCCGCAGATATTCTGAACACGTGTCTTTTCGACTTTGAAAAAGCGCATGAGCATCCGATGTGGGCGAAAGAACTCTATGGCTTTGCGGATCACGTTCCGGAAACGGAAGAGTATGGCGTGGCATCCTATGTCTACCGGGCAAGGCGGCCATTCGATCCTGAAAAGGTCCACGCGCTTTTGAACGGCCCAATGCCGGGCGTCATTCGGGCAAAGGGTCATTTCTGGATCGGCAGCCGTCCGGAGTGGGTCATCGAGTTTTCGCTGGCCGGTGCTCTTTCCAGCGTGTCGCCGCTTGGAACCTGGTGGGCATCGGTTCCAATTGAACGCTGGCCTGATGATGAGCGTGCGCACGCCTATGCGAGATCACACTGGGCCGAACCCTTTGGAGACCGCCGGCAGGAGATCGTCTTTATCGGTACCGGGATTGATTGGCCCGAACTCCGCAGCCGGCTGGATGCGTGCCTGATCACCGAAGAGAGCGGAAACGATCTTGCGGCTTTCGCCAATCTGCCCGATCCCTTTCCTTCATTCCGAATGGCGGAGCGGGCGGCATGAGTCTCGCCGAAGCGGAAGTACACCGGCCGCTCCGGGCAAAAGCCCGGAATGTCCTCATGGGCCGCGAGCCGGATATTCTGGCCGAAATCGACGCGCCCGGCGTGGCCGCGACCATCTGGACGCGCACGTGCGATCAGGATTTTCAAAGCTGGATCGATGCCCTGCCTTTCGAGCAGCTGCCCGAGCTCCGTACCATTGTTCCGGTGCACCTTGCCGAAGCTGCTGCGATTGCCGCGTGCGACCAGGCAAATATGCCAAAAGGTCCTGAAATGGACATGCTCACAGGTGATGTCGGCGCGCTCGCCATGATGCTCGCAAAGTCATTGAACATACGTCAGGTGCGGGTAAGACTCGACGTTTCGAACGAGGTCATGTGTCCGAAATTCGATGTCGACAATGTTCCGGCGCGCCTTCTGTGCACCTATCGCGGCAAAGGCACAGAATATGTTCCGATGGGACAGGAGAACGACCAGCAATCTGTTCGGCAGGTGACGCGCGGCGCGGTTGCGCTGTTCCGCGGTGGTGCATGGCATGGCGAAGAACGTACCGGTCTTTTTCACCGCTCACCTAATCCGGAACCGGGGCGTGGACATCGGTTGCTTTTGGTGATCGATCCCGTCGAGTGAAAATTTAGCCGTGAGTTGCCACGCCGCCAATGCAAAGTTTGGCGGCAGGCCGATCAGACGTATAGCGTTGCTTCCGGTCAGAGTTACAATCAAGGACGGAAGAGCGTGGCGCGAGCACACCTGCAGAACCGGGTTTTGCCAACGGGAGAAATCGTTTCCGCACCCTTTCGAGGCGCGTTTACCGGCAACCGGGGCATTCTGACATTTGACGAACACGGCCGGCTGGGCACGTCCAGGTGGAAGCACCAGCACTGGATTATCTGCGAGCTGATCCACCCGCGTGGCCGATACCACGGACCGCAACCGGCAAGGGC
Source organism: uncultured Roseibium sp. (assembly GCF_947494555.1). GTDB lineage: Bacteria > Pseudomonadota > Alphaproteobacteria > Rhizobiales > Stappiaceae > Roseibium. The sequence goes on from NZ_CANLVF010000001.1 coordinate 973,244, forward strand.
ATGGACGCCGCTATTTTTCCTGGACGAGGCGATCGCCCTTGCCGCCGGACACCGGCCCTGTGCCTATTGCCGGCCAAAGGCTTACCAGGCCTGGCTTGATGCCTGGGCCAGAGCGTATGGTCAAAGGCCAGGGCACAAGGAGATGGATGCGGTCCTGCATTCGGCGCGCACAACACGAAACCGCGTTCAGGTTCGTCATCATGCGCTGTTGAACGACCTGCCAAATCATGTCTTTGTGCTGGTTGAGGGACGGTCGCACCGGATGCTGAATGGCTCTCTCTTTCCTTATGAAAAAGGTTGCTATGGTGCGGGAGTCCCTCTTGAAGACTTTGGCAGCGCGCCTGTTACGGTGTTGACACCGGCGCCGTCAGTCGCCGTGCTTGCGGCAGGCTACAAGGTTGAAACCAGCCTCTCAGACGAAGCCTGAGGAAAACAATTTTCTGGTCCCGCAGATCTTTGCGCGAAACGGTTTCTGACTTGAGTCTGGAGACGGCATCGACATCTTCTTCGTTGCCGAAGGTAGGCGAGGCGCTGGCGCTTGCGTCTGCCTTCGGGCAGATTGCAGTATGACCATCAATGCGGGATCCGGACATAGTGAAAGCGTTCGTCATGCCCTTTGAGAAAGTATTTGCACTTACGTTGGTTTCGATAGTCTTGTTGTCTTCCGGCGCGTGGGCGCAGGACTATGACTACGTCAGCGACAACCACAGCTGGTCGTTAAGCTGCAATCAGTCCGGTTATGTCTTGCGCTCGCAATATCCGGTAACCCGTTTCCATGAAGCAGGCGCCGCGTCTTCCGTCACCCGTCAAAAGGAAACGCTTTATCTGGGCCGCTCCTGCGATGCGTCCAGCACGGTGCTCGGCGAGGGCAAATGGTGCTGGGCCAATGGCGGGTTTTTTGCCGAGTTCGATCAGAACCGAATGGGGTTTCCCAGGCAGGAACTGGTTTGCCAGAACAGCCAGGACGATTTTTCAGGTTGTTCATGCTGACAAGAGTTTGTGCGCATGCCTGACGGCAACGAGATCTTTTTTTTGCACAGGATTGCGCGCTCGCTTAGCAGTCTTGATTGCTGTCCGCTCATCCTGAGTTGTGCCGGCCTTGCGTTCCGTTCAAACCCGACTATCTCCTGTTTGGAGATCAGTTTCCAAACCAGTTTGATGACGGGACACTTGCCGATGGCTGAAGCGAAAACATTCTCAGGAGGCTGTCTGTGTCGTCATATCCGCTTTGAGGTCAAGGGACCCGCATTAAATCCGCACACCTGTTCCTGTGAGATGTGCCGGCGGCATACCGGAGCTCTGACGGCAGCATGGGTGGAATTTCCCAAAAAGACGGTGACATGGACGGGGCCAGGCCGCGAACCTTCCGTCTATCGATCCTCAAAAACATCCAGCAGGGCGTTTTGCGCCATGTGCGGCAGCACTCTTGGAGCGATCGATGATGCGCCGACCGTTGCTCTTCTGCTTGGGTGTTTCGATGAGCCCGCGGATGTGGAACTTGTGCCAACGGGGCATTCCTTCCGAAGCGGCCGGCCAAACTGGTGGAACGTCGAGATCAGGCAGCGCTGAAAGTCGTGAGCCCGCACCTTTGCCTCGCGCGCGCATGAAACCGATGCGCAGGCTGAATAAATCCAATGCCAGGCATAAAAAAGCCCCGGTCTTTGCCGGGGCTTTTGAGAATGGAGCAGACCTCCGTCACACGCGGTTCAGGAGCCTTGCCCGAATAGTGTTGGGCAGGTTGCGGATCTCTTCCAGGATGCTGACCGGGTCTGCAACCGGGCTGTCAACGTCCAGAACCACATAGCCGATGTCCTGATGCGATTGCATGAACTGGGCGTGGATGTTGAGGTCGTGCCGCGTGAACAGGTCGTTGAGCGTGCGCATGGCACCAGGGGCATTGTGATGAACCTGGATAAAGCGCGTTGCGTCCGTTCCCCTGGGAAGCAGGACCTGGGGGAACTCGACAGCCCCGATCGTTGAACCGACATCGGAATATTCAACAAGCCGCTTGGAGACTTCTTCGCCGATCCGTGCCTGGGCCTCTTCCGTCGAGCCGCCGACATGGGGTGTCAGGATGACATTGTCGAGACCGCGCAAGGGAGAGGTAAATTCATCCTTGTTGGATTTCGGCTCGACAGGAAAGACGTCGATGGCCGCACCTGCCAGATGGCCCGACTTAAGGGCTTCGGCCAGTGCATCGATATCGATCACCTTGCCGCGTGCATTGTTGATAAGGAATGCGCCTTTTTTCATCTTCCCGATCTGCTCGGCGCGGAACATGTTCTGGGTCTCTCGCGTATCTGGAACATGCAGGGAAACGACGTCCGCTTCGCCAAGCAAGGCATCGAGGCTTTCGGTAGACGCCACATTGCCGTGCTGAAGCTTGTCGACCATGTCGAAGTAGATCACCCGCATGCCCATCGCTTCAGCGAGATTGGACAATTGCGTACCGATATTGCCGTAGCCGACAATGCCGAGCGTCTTTCCGCGGATTTCGTGGGACCCTGCAGCACTTTTCAGCCAGCGCCCCTCGTGAGCAGCAGCCGATTTGGAAAAAACGCCGCGCATCAGCATGACGATTTCAGCAATTGTCAGTTCGGCGACGGAGCGCGTGTTTGAAAACGGTGCATTGAACACAGGTATGCCGCGCATGAGCGTGCCTTCGAGATCGACCTGGTTCGTTCCAACGGAAAAACAGCCAACCGCGACGAGGCTCTTGGCCGCATCCAGAACCTCTTCCGTGACCTGCGTGCGCGAGCGGATGCCCAGGATCTGCACATCCTGCATGCGCTCGATAAGCGCGTCCTTTTCAAGCGCACCCGGCAGGACTTCCACGTTGGTGTAACCCGCCTTTTCAAGCACTGTACGTGCGGTCGGCGAGATACCTTCCAGAAGGAGCCAACGGATTTGGTTTTTCGGCCGGGACAGACCGTGGTTCATGGGCTTGGAGCCTTTTTCTGATTGAGATGTTTCATGCGCCGGAAAGGCGCGGAACGCCGGTGTCGTATACGCGCTGTTCCGTGTCGCGTCTAGGCCGTCGTGGCAACGAATTGTTGAGTTTCCGCCAGCGGCGCAGAGGATTGCCGTGGGCAGGAGAGGCAGTCTGGTATTGTCTCCCGCCGCACGTTGCAAAGACAGCAATGGATGTTGAAAATCAGCTTTTGTCTTGCCTCTTCAGCAGGCGTCAGGTGCCGCCCGGGACTTCGAGGTCTGATTTGAGCCGCGACAGAATATTGACGGCGTTTTCGGCATAGTCGCCTATCCAGCGGTCGTAGATCTCTTTGATGGGCAACGCGTTGAGATGGTTCCAGCGCTCGCGGCCCTTGCGCTGTACGATGATCAGATCCGCCGCTTCCAGAACCCGCATATGCTGCATCACCGTGCAGCGGTCGATTTCCGGAAATTCTTCGCAGAGTTTTCCCGTCGTTTTTGGGCTGTCTTTTAACAGGTCCAGGATCCTGCGGCGGCGCCTGTCCGCCAACGCTTTGAAAATTCTCTCCGAATCATCTTCGCTTGACATGTTATAAAATTATAACATTAAATTGGAGGACGCAAGGCAAGTAACGAAGGGTTCCAATGCGCGACCATGAACTGACGCTTGAGCAGAGCTGTACCGCTCCCGCTGCGCGTGTCTGGGACATCCTGGTTCGGCCGAACCTGTGGTGGGGAGACGATGTTCTTCTGGAACCACATGCGGGTGGGGCCTTTCACGAACCGTGGCGGGACAAGCACGGCCAGCACCACACGCGGGGCCGGGTTCAGGAGATCGAGGTGCCGCGACTGTTGAGGCTCAGCTGGCGTGACGATGACTGGCCGTTTGAAACCGAGGTTTCCCTCCAACTGGTCGAAAGAGGCGAGGGAAGTCTGATCGTCCTTGCCCATCGCGGCTGGAGCGGAGCGCCGGAAACTTTACGGGCTGAGCTTGTCAGCGCACATCGTGGCGGCTGGCAGCATCACCTCAAGAACCTTTCCGCTCGCGCCGAGGCGCAATGACCGAAGAATGTGGAGGAAGACATGGCATTGTCGTTCAAGATCGCCGGCAGGATAAACAAACCTGTATCCGAGGTGTTCGAGGCCGTCGTCAATCCGGATCGTTTGTCAGGTTACTTCACGACCGGAGGTGCGGATGGGCGCCTTGAGCCCGGCGTGACAGTCACTTGGGCCTTTGCCGAATTTCCGGGCCGCTTCCCGGTCAAGATCGACCGGGTCGAAAAAGACAGTCTGATTGTTTTGAGATGGGCAGCGCAGGAGAGCGGTGAGGTCAGTTCCACAGGCGAAACCCCGGAGCCTGCCGGTTATGACACCACCGTCACCATGGCATTCGAACCGCTTGACGGCGGCCGGACGCTGGTGACCATCAGCGAAGAAGGCTGGCGCGACACCAAGGGCGGCCTTGAGGCCTCCTACGGCAATTGCGAAGGCTGGACGCAGATGCTGTGCTCCCTGAAAGGTTTCGTGGAACACGGCATCAATCTGCGGGAGGGGTTTTATAAATGACATGTTTTGAGCGCGTGGAACCTGCAGCCATGTTTCTCGAAACTGGCTGTTCTCAGCCAATTTGAACTCCTCGACCTCATCCTGAGGAGGTGCGTAGCACCGTCTCGAAGGATAAGCCACGAGTTCAGGAGCATGCCGCCCATCCTTCAAGACGGACCTTGCGGTCCTCCTCAGGATGAGGGCACAGCTTGCAAATTCCGCCTCACACTGAGTGCTGCCCCGGCCTTGAGCCGGGGCCAAATTCGAATGATTGTCATGAGCTCCTTGGGCAAGGTCCCGGATCAAGCCCGGGACAGCGTTGTGGAAAATTCAGCTGACTTCGTCACCCCGGACGAGCGGAGCGAGATCCGGGGCCGGCGAGCCCGGGTCTAATCGCAGGGAGACAGAAATCCCGTGAGGCCTCAGCCTCACCGATCCCGGCTCGCGCTGCGCTTGGCCGGGATGACGACAATGGCTAAACAACCTCATCCTGAGGAGGTTCGTAGAACCGTCTCGAAGGATAAGCCACGAGTTCAGGAGCATGCCGCCCGTCCTTCGAGACGGACCTCGCGGTCCTCCTCAGGATGAGGGGAGGTTGGAGGTGGTTAGTGAATGCTGGCCAGCCGGTCAGCGATCGCGGTTATGGTCGCGTCGTCGTACCCCAGCCCCAAGTCCTTTTTCATGAACGTCGTCAGGTCTTCCACAGTCCCGATCTGCCAGTCCCGTTTCTGGTCTCCCGAAATCTTGCGCGCGCGGCCATCGAGGAAGCTGATGAAGCCGTCATCGGTCAGGCGGTAGAATTTCATGCTGCCGGCAAAGGACTGTTGCGGCGAGGCGGCGCACACGAAGTTGGAGGCGTCGATGTCGGCCTGACGCACGGCGACGCGGTCGAAACCATAAAGCGGGAACCAGCCCTCTTCGGTCTTGCGCTCAAGGACATGCTCGCCTGAAGAACCTTCAAACCGGATCCGGTAGACCTGGTCGCGGATCTGCTGTTCTTCATTTGCCGATAGTTTCACAGGCTCGGCCGGAGCCTGACCGCCGAAGCCGGCGTCGACCAGCCATTCATCTCCCTCAAGTGGAACCACGAAAGCAAGGTGCGTTCTGGCGCCGCCTTCTTCTTCGCCCATGCGCACACGTGCCAGTACCTGGCGGTTGGGGAAGCCAAGCGCATCGAGTGCCTCACCAAGGAGAGTATTCACCTCAAAACAATAGCCGCCGCAATTCTCAAGCACGAGCTTTTGCCAGAGGCTTTCAGGATCAAGGTCGGGCACCTTTCCAAGAAAAGGCAACACATTTTCAAACGGTATCGCTCCGATCTGCGCCGTCTGCAGTCGCTTCAGCCCGTTGAGATCTGCCGTGCGGGTTTCAAGGCCGATGCGGTTGAGATAGGTGGCAAGATCAAAGGGCATGAAGTCGTCCGGTAGATTCAATAAACGCTCGCCGGATGTAGGGAACCGGTCAGCGAAGGTAAAGGGGCAGTGCGTTGCAATGGTTTCGCGGAGGGCTTTTCCCGGGTCCCGGATCAAGTCCGGGACGGCGCGGTACGTCGTTTTCTCGCAATCGTCACCCCGGACGATGCGTAGCGGAGATCCGGGGCCGGAGAGCCAAGGTTTACCCGCTGAGAGCGGAGAATTCGCCAGGCCACAGCCTTCCCGATTCCGGCTCTCGCTGCGCTTGGCCGGGATGACGACAACGGACGGAAGACCTCATTCTGAGGGGGCAAGCGTGTCTCGAAGGATTTGCCCATAAAGTCCACCAACGGGGCTTACGGTTGGGTGGTTGCCCCCCTTCCTTCTTAACGGACCTAGCAGTCTTCCTGGGATGAGACCACAGCTTATATGTTTCGCCTCACACTCAGTGCCACCCCTGCCTTGAGCCGGGGCCAAACTCTAATGATTGTCCCGAGCCCAAGAGGGCAGGGTCCCGGATCAAGTCCGGGACGGCGCGGTACGTCGTTTTCTCGCAATCGTCACCCCGGACGATGCGTAGCGGAGATCCGGGGCCGGAGAGCCAAGGTTTACCCGCTGAGAGCGGAGAATTCGCCAGGCCACAGCCTTCCCGATCCCTGCTCGCGCTGCGCTTGGCCGGGATGACGACAATGGACAGAGGACCTCATCCTGAAGAGCGCACCAGCGCGTCTCGAAGGATGGGCTGCTTGTTCTGGTCGTACCGGGCATCCTTCGAGACGAACCTGCCAGTCCTCCTCAGGATTAGGTCATCTTGGTGGAGGGGCTGAATTAAAAAAGACCCGCCGCACAAGTGCGGCGGGTTCGGTTGGTTCCGGCGCTGACGGCTTTACAGCCCTTCAGGTCCGCGCTGGACGGCGGCGACGCCGGTACGGGACACCTCGACAAGGCCGAGCGGCTTCATGATCGCGATGAACTGTTCGATCTTGGACGTGCGTCCCGTGATTTCAAAGACGAAATGCTCCGTGGTCGCATCGATCACCGTTGCCCGGAATGCATCTCCCAGGCGCAGCGCTTCCAGCCGCTTGTCGCCGTCACCAGCCACCTTGATGAGCGCAAGTTCCCGCTCCAGCGGCTTGTCCTGGTTCGCCCGCTTGGCGCGCACGGTGAGGTCGGTCACACGATGCACCGGGACCAGCCGGTCAAGCTGGTGGCGGATCTGTTCGATGATCATCGGCGTGCCGGTGGTCACGATGGTGATCCGTGACAGGTGCCGTTCATGCTCGGTTTCCGACACGGTCAGGCTGTCGATGTTGTAGCCGCGCCCGGAGAAAAGCCCGATCACGCGGGCAAGCACGCCCGGTTCGTTGTCGACGAGGAGCGATAGGGTGTGGGTTTCGATTTCGTTGCTGACTTCGGCCAGGAAATAGGCGGAAGGCGCATCCACATTCTGTGCGTTCATTTTCAAATTGTCCTTCTTGCCTGACCTTAAACGAGCGATTTGCCTTCGGCGCTGATGGCGTTGGCGACCGCTTCGTCATTGGCTTCGTCCGGCAGCAGCATTTCGTTGTGTGCCTTGCCCGACGGGATCATCGGGAAACAGTTGGCAAGATTGGCCACACGGCAGTCGAACAACACCGGCTTGTCGACGGAAACCATTTCCTCGATCGCACCGTCCAGGTCTCCCGGTTTTTCCACGCGAATGCCGACGCCGCCATAGGCCTCCGCCAGCTTGACGAAATCAGGCAGACTGTCGGTGTAGGAATGAGAGAGACGGTTGCCGTGCAGAAGCTGCTGCCACTGGCGGACCATGCCCATATACTGGTTGTTGAGGATGAAGACCTTGACCGGCAGCCCGAACTGGACCGCGGTCGACATCTCCTGGATGTTCATCAGGATCGAGGCATCGCCGGCGATATCGACGCAGAGCGCATCACGGTGCGCGACCTGCGCCCCGATCGCCGCCGGCAAACCGTAGCCCATCGTGCCGAGACCACCGGAGGTCAGCCAGTGATTGGGCTCCTCGAAGCCGTAGAACTGCGCCGCCCACATCTGGTGCTGGCCGACTTCCGTGGAAATGAAGGTCTTGCGGTGCTTTGTGAGTTCGTAAAGCCGCTGGATCGCATATTGCGGCATGATGACGTCATTGTTGGGCTTGTAGGCCAGCGAGTTGCGGGCCCGCCAGGCATCGACCTGCTGCCACCATGCCTTCATTGCCTTTTCGTCCGCCTTCATTGACGAGGACCGCCAGATGCGCACCAGATCTTCCAGGACATGACCGACATCGCCGATGATCGGCAGATCGACATTGATCGTCTTGTTGATCGAGGACGGATCGATGTCGATGTGGATCTTGCGGGAATTCGGCGAGAACGCGTCCGTGCGTCCGGTGATACGGTCATCGAAGCGCGCACCGATGCACACCATCAGGTCACAGTCGTGCATCGCCATGTTGGCTTCGAACGTGCCGTGCATGCCCAGCATGCCCAACCAGTTGTCACCGGAAGCCGGGTAGGCGCCGAGGCCCATCAAGGTGGACGTGATCGGGAAACCGGTCAGCGACACGAGTTCGCGCAGCAGCTGACAGGCCTGCGTTCCTGAATTGATGACACCGCCACCGGTATAGAGCACCGGCTTCTTGGCTGCGGCCATCATTTCGGCGGCCTGCCGGATGGAAGCCGCATCGCCTTTCAGCTGTGGCCGGTAGCTCTTGTGAGCCGCCGCCGGGTTCGGTGTCGGACCCTGATAGGTGCCGGTGGCGAATTGAACGTCCTTCGGAATGTCGACGACGACGGGGCCGGGACGGCCTGAGGTCGCGACATAAAACGCCTCGTGCAGGACGCGGGGCAGGTCGTCCACGTTGCGCACGAGCCAGTTGTGCTTGGTGCACGGGCGGGTAATGCCGACTGTGTCGCACTCCTGGAAGGCGTCGTTGCCGATGAGGTGGGTCGGTACCTGGCCTGAAATGCACACGAGCGGGATGGAGTCGAGCATCGCATCGGTCAGCGCGGTCACCATGTTGGTCGCACCGGGACCGGAGGTGACGAGGGCAACCCCCGGCTTGCCGGTGGAGCGTGCATAACCTTCGGCCGCGTGGCCGGCGCCCTGCTCGTGGCGCACGAGAATATGCTCCAGACCTTCCTGCTGAATGATCTCGTCGTAAATGGGAAGCACTGCACCGCCCGGGTAGCCGAAGATCGTGTCAACTCCCTGGTCTTTCAACGCCTGTATGACCATTTCGGCGCCGGTCATTTCCCGTGTCATCTTAGTGTCCTTGCAGTTCACGGCCTGTTTTTGAGGCCTGGCTCGTATCTTCGTTTATGTCGGTTTCAGCCCTGTAGCATCGAAGAAGCGGGTGGAAACGTTGCGAGTTCAAGAGGCGGATACAAAAAAAGGCCCCTTGGGGAGCCTTGGTCGCGCGCCATCCTGTCCGTACGGGGTTATCCCGCCGCGGAGGCGCGCTTTCCTACCACTACTAGAATGAGCGACATCATCATGCCGTCCCGGTCCTTCGATACTGCAGGTCGCTGAGACCTTTGCTTGGTTTGGCTTTTAAGGCAAGACCCTCAGGTGCCACCGGTCAAAGCCCGCCGAGACCACCCTGTCTCGACGCGGCGCACACTAGTGAGACGGTCTGAACCGGTCAACCCCAAATTTCGATTATTGCGCAAAAGATGCGTGATGTTTTTAAATATTTCCTTCGCTCACCAAATGAAGTCCGATTTGTGCTTCTTTACTGCGGTTTCGACGGGACCTGCAAAAACGGCATGGCCGGGCTGATAGAAAAATGTCACAATGGCTGTTGCAGGGAGCAGGCGCACATTATATACGGCGCACTCCGCTCCGCCGCCAAACGGCGGTACTGCGTTGATGGGTGTGTAGCTCAGTTGGCAGAGCAGCTGACTCTTAATCAGCGGGTCTGGGGTTCGAGCCCCCACTCACCCACCATTTTTTTCAATGAGTTAGATTTCTTCTATGGAATCTTGAGTGCCTCCAGGTGACTTCTGAGGTAACAATCCGTCTTTCGATCTAGGGTTGCCTGTCGAGACCTGAACGCTTGCGTATCGCGGCAATAACTTTGGCGTGGGGGGCGAAACGCTGACGATCTTATCGGCCCATCAACGTTTCTTACTATTTGTCTGAAACTATGGTGTTTTCTTTTCGCTCGCGCAAAGTGGATAAGGCTCTGCTGGCGTGAAGATGAAAGCCAAGCAACAGATCAACATGCAGCCCTGAATAAAATCAACGTCCACATGTGGCGGCTTGTGGACATACGCTGAGATGCGAACGTGGGCACGGTCTATCCACTTCTGTCCTGCGCCATCTGTTAAATGAAGCCTTTCGACAGGCCTTGTTTCGACCGTGTTTCGCACCTATATAGCCGACATCGATTTTGCCTGACGAACTTTGTTTCTGCGCAAACGGCGCTTTGAACGATCTTCCCTCTCAACGTCGACCTATTCGCTGCGGTGTGCTTCAAGGCGCACCGCGCAAGTTCTAATGACCGATTGAAAGGAAGTCGTTATGACCATCGGAACAGTAAAATTCTTCAACGCATCTAAAGGCTATGGCTTTATCCAGCCAGAAGATGGTGCCAAGGACATTTTTGTCCACATTTCAGCCGTCGAGCGCGCCGGAATGCAATCGCTTGTCGAAGGCCAGAAAGTCAACTTTGACGTGGTTGAAGACAGTCGCTCCGGCAAGTCTTCCGCAGACAATTTGAGCGAAGCCTGATTCTTGTCCCCGGTCCCTGACCACGGATGTACTGGCACGGACTGTGTAGGACGGGTAGAAAGGTCGGGAAAATCCCGGCCTTTTTTGCGTGCCGAACTCTTGAGGAAGCGAGAGCAATGACCTCCGCGAACAAACCAAGCAGACTTGGGAAGACGCAGCGGATGAATGCTGAGTCCAAGGCCGAGGTGACCAGACAAATTTCATCAGAGATCGCACAAACTGAGGCCGAGCAGCGACGTCTCAAGACCGAGAAGCTCAAGGCTGCCCGACTTGCGTTGGAAGAAAATTCGCCGCTTGCCAAAACAGGGAACACTTTGAAAAAGAGGGCGGATAACAACCCGAAGGTCAAGTAGTGAGATCATGATTCTGGTATTCGAGCTGCTTACGTCGCCAGATCACCGCAACGCCCATTCCTGCATAGACTTTCTTCCAGCGATAGAAAGTTGCCTCGGCAATACCCATCTTCCGACAAATCTGTCTTACCGCCGTGCCGGTTTCAGCTTGCCTCAATGCGATCTGCTCATCTGAAAACCGTTTCTTCGGCATCAGGACACTCTCCCTTCATCAGAAATGTACCAAGAATTCGCACTCAATTCGGACCACCGCAAAGGGTGAGGACCAATGTGCTGTGTCCCATCTGGCCGATGTTTTCCCGCGCCGGTGGGTGTGATTCATACGTTCCTTGCTGTTCTCTGTCCCAAGGGTCTTTTTTCTCAAAGCAATTCTTAAGTTGTTTGTAGAAACATTGTTTTATAGAGTGTCGACTAAACTTGGCGTTATTTAGTTTTGTGAATCTGTTGAACTCAAAAAAGCTGACTGTTCTATCGACTAATCTGTTTTCTGTACTCCCACAATTTCCTTGCATATTCAGGGGGAAGGTCCACAATAGGCGTGGCTTAAAAGGGGTCTCGTTTCGTTCCCAATCATATAGCGAGATCGTAAAAGGAAATCGGAAGACAATCCGTGAGTTCCGAAAGCTCGTGGAAGATGCGGCGGCAAAAAAGCCGGTCGTAGTCCAGTTCCGAGCGGCCGGTGAATAAGGAAAACTGAATTTGGCTGTAAGCACTATCGCCGACCTCGGCCTGGCCGAGCGGCAGCGGCGAACTTTGAGTGAGGCAAACTACACCAGACTAACGACAATCCGGGCCATAGCCATTCCCGCGTCGCTCGACGGTGCAAACCCACCGGGCATCGGCCTTACGGTAACCGGCAAGATCCCGGCATTCCCCCTGCCTTTCTCGGAAAATCTGGAAGGACGGCGATCGGTCGTGGGCACAGGTCTTGGCGCTGACGCGCGAATTGGTGATCCAGATCTCTGAGAGTGTCAAAACCTATGGCCGGCATATCAAGCTCCGTGAGGCAGTCATTTATGGGTGCCGCCGGAGATCGCACAAGTATGCTTCGTAAGTTCACGCGAGAACAAAACCATGAACCCCTCGGATAAGAGGGCAAGAGGATAGGTTAATAATGCCACGAAAGCCCAACTACAGCTTTGAGCGGTCCGAGCGGGTCAAGTCGAAAGCCGCTAAGAAGGCAGAACGCCTGAAAGCCAAAACTGAAAAAGCGGAGGCTCGCAAGGCTGGGCCTGAGGATGAGGGCGAAGTCGAAAGCCCCGCTAAGGGCGAATAGCTAGCCTTTATCAAGTATCTGAAAAACATGAGATGACAGTCTCAAGAACCAAACGAATCCGCCAGCAAGGATTGGAAATCAATTGCAAGTTATTGTACGAAACAATGACGTGGACAAAGCGCTTCGGGTCCTTAAAAAGAAGCTCCAACGGGAAGGCGTTTTTCGGGAAATGAAGGCCAAACGGGCCTATGAAAAGCCATCTGAAAAACGCGCTCGCGAAAAGGGTGAAGCCATCCGGCGAAACCGCAAGGCGGCCCGTAAGCTCGCCCAGAGGGAAGGTCTGTTACCGATGAAGAAACGGGAAGCCCCTGCTGGTCGAGGATGAGGTTGACAGCTATCTCGCGTTACGAAGCTGATAGAATGCTTTGTGGACCTGGGACGTTTGCGAGAAATCGGCTTACGCAATGTTGAGCGCTGGCCTCCTCAAAGACCGGTTTTGACAACTGACCTTGTGGCCAATGCTGCTCTTTCTCGACCTGAAAGGCCGCCGTGTGATCAACGGGATCATTCGCGACTTAACGCGATCGTTGATCCCATCGGCGACAAACGTCTCCTTTGCGCCCCATTCCGTTCATGCGTTGGCATTCGATCTGATCCCTACAGCAGTCGTTTCTTGATCTTCCACAGTGGCGAAGTTTGTATTCATGCGACATCTATTCGCCAAATCGAACCAACAAAACATCCAATGCCAGGTTTTAGTATTGGACATTCCAAACCACATGGCGCACGATGCGTAGTGGAAAAGCCGACTAGGTTTCAGAATCAAGTTGACAATTCAAAGATCCCAGGCCGGGTTTGGTTGTCATTGAACTCTTTCCTATTAGAGTATCCAAACAATCGATCTTCATGTGTCGCTCGGAACTGGCGAAAAAGGATCGTATACAGCGAAAAGAAGCCTGTATTCTTATCTCCTTCACTTACGTGCCCGGTTGGAGTGACCGAGCCGACTAAGACAGTGTCGGTTCATTCGACGAAAAATTGAAAACCGCAATACCGGTGCGATTTGTCTGGTTGCACAAAAGTTGGAGTCGAATTCCAACTCAATTTTGCTTTAGAGCACTGATAGCGAAGCATCAATTTGAGCTGCAACAAGAAGAAGAAAAGCACGACCGGTAAATTCAGGCGACCATGGCTTTGGGTTTTGGAAAGCCACTTAATTGAACGCCGTTGCGTCGGGAAAGCATGTACGGGAGGCAGGCGGCAGTCACCCGACAGGTGACGACTGGAAACATAATTGGAACCAAGGAACTGAGATGACATGCACATCTGACTGCAGCTCAGATCTAAATGCCATACCTTCGCCATTGATAACCAAGACCCACACTATCTCCCAAAAGCCGGGGGCTTCTGTGTCCAGAAAAATGAATAAATCCCGATCGTTGATGGAGCATAAATAATGGCATTGAGCTTTCCAAATCAAAGCCGAAGCTACGACCCGGGGAGACAATCAATTCGTTTCACAGGATACGACGGGGTTTTTGAAGTTTCCGTATTTGTTGATGTCGCAATTCTCAAGGCAGCGACGAAAGAGTGGTTGTCGGACGAAGCTCAGTATCTCGCCGTGTTCGATCAAATGCGAACCGAAATTGAACAATCCACCCGCAAGACTTACTCCCGCAAGCCAAGAGCCACCGTTGTGCTCACAGCGGCCAATGCAAAATAGGTTCCAGACCGCACGCAGCAGACATTCGCGTTGTTCATGGTGCATGACCTGGGCAGTCGGAGGCGCGATAAACACGCATGTTTCGGTTGACGGGAGGCAACCCAGTCGAATGAAACCAAATAATTCTGAACTCCCAATAGGAAAAAGCAAAGGCCAAAGGGCAAAAGGCTGGCAATCGCGAACGTAAAAAGCCGAATAAATTGAAAACGAGAATTGAAACGATTGCCCCGACAGCACCGGTTGTGGCCAAGGGAGTTTTTGTCTCCGGTGTAAGATTACATCGAGACTAATTCATTGAAATTTTCACGGCATACAGGCGAAACTTTCGGCACGGGATACAATTGAAACCCGAAGCCGAAGGTCTTTACGCCTCCTGACCCGATAGCCCTATTGAACTACCGTCGCAGAAGCACGTTTCAGACCGATCTCTACGATTTTTAGAGCGACTTCTGAATAAGTTAGGCCTATGGGCGCTTTTAGTGCGTCGCCGGATGAATTGAGATATGACAAAGCTCGTGGAAAGTAGCTGCTTCCGGGCGTCATACCAGGTACGAGGTTGGCTTCCAAAAAATGAGGCGTTCCATACTCATCAAGTTTGATATCAATTCGTCCAAAATCGCGTGCATTGAGCAAGTCGAAGATCTTCGATGCAGTCAGGCAAAGTTCGCTATGAAGCGGTTCCGGAACGCGCCTGAGTAACTCTTCATTGTCTTGTTTTGCCTGATAACCCAGCAGCCGATCGCCATTGCAGTTTTTTGGAGTTGTGATTTCCAACGGCATGACATATCGCGCGTTGGATTTAGGGTCGTCCAATATCGCAATTGTATATTCTTTTCCTGAGAGTTCTTTTTCAACCAGCGCGGCAGTTCCGAACGAGGCGAAAATACTGCCGACTTTGGACTGATAGCCCTCAAGGTCCCGAACTATCGAGAATTCGTCGACGCCATTTCCATTTGCAGCACTGATCGGCTTTATAAACAACGGAAAACCGAGCGGAAGATCTACCTCTTTCTTATACTGGTCCGGACGCGCAACAAAAAAGCTGGCCGTTGCAATGTTAAAATTCTGCAAAAGCGTTTTCGCCTTGCTTTTGTTTGAATCGAGTTCTAAAGCGCTCCTCGTAGACCCGGTAAAGCTAATAGTTTTGCTTGAGAAGAAATCTGACAACCATATTCTTTCATCGGTACCTTCAACGATGATATACTTGCTGCATAATACAACTAGATCGGGTGCTTCCTGTGCAACTTTGTGAAGCGATTCGATGTTGGTCACATTGTGGAAGGATACGTTCTGGTATACTTCGCTAATTGCTTGAAACAGAACTTCGCATGTTTCAACTGAACCAAATCCGGTTTCATTATGATTTTCGCTCACTGATGTAATTATTGAAATTCGCTTTGATTTTTTTTCTTTTTTTTCTTCAGTTTTGCTCATAATATTCATGTAATACTCTTTTCAGCCTACTGCTCACGACGTTGAATCTCAATAAATCAGTCTTAGGCCATAGAACCATTGCCTATCGCCAAGTAAGACTGTTCACGATGAAGAAATCATAGGTTGCTACTTTAGAGTACAAGTCGCATCTACTCTCCGAAATGACCTGTTGCACGCCCATGCGTTCCCGGAATAGTCGATGTGAGCGTTTTCTGGCACAACTACAGGAATGCAATTGTTCGCCAGTTTTTTGTAGTTGCGTTTGCATTTCCAACCATCGTCGAAAGTATTTCCCGATAGGTACGCATTTTCAGGAAGTGTAATTGGAGAACAGGATTCGCCCGTTTCCATGTACCCCCTATTGCACTCCCATCCTTTTCCGTAGGTTGCGTGGGTCAAGTGCGCATTCCTCGGCGCAACTGGTCGCAAACACTCGTCATCCACAGCACGATAGGGAAACTCGCACTCCCAGTTGTCACCGCGCGAATTCAGGAAGCCGTTGAGAGGTACGGTGATAGCGAGACAATTATTGCCGAAGGTCTTGGAAAAGCCTCTTTCACAGTGCCACCCCGTTCCGGATGAATTTAGGAACGCGTTTTCAGGAACGTGTACGGGGTCACAGCTACTACCATCGCTTACAAATCCTCTTTTGCACTCCCATCCTTTCCCGTATGACTTGCCTGTAAGGAAGGCATTGTTGGGAACTTGGACTGCGAGACACTCTTCTCCTTTCTGATAAAATCCGACCGAACACTTCCAACCATCGCCAAAATTGTCTTTTATCGCATTTTGAGGGATCGGCGTTTGCGCTTGCAAGCTCGTTCCGAGGAAGAAGATCGTGCAGATAACCCAACAAAATCGAAGATTAATTCCAGCTAGCATTTTGTGTCCCAGGTGGTTGAGGTTGTCAGATATTGTCGATCATTCGAATATTGGTAGAAAGTTGATCGAGTCCGCTGATTAAACCGGTTTTGCTTCGGAAATATTTCTTATTCTTTGATTTAATCTTGTTTGGCGCCTAATTTTTCCTGCGATTATTTTCAAGATTTTTCTTTTCGCGGTGGAGTAATTCTCTGCTAGCCGTCCTCGCCGAATGTCTTTTCCCGCAATGTGCGGTTCTGACGATTGTCGGCCTCCTTTAGCGAAGCCAATTGGTCTTCCGTAACAACGCGCTCATAGGCTTCTCCGGAGTTTCGGACACGGTACTGGGGGAACCCATTTCGTGCAGGTAGCTGGGCGACAATTCGATAATTCTGGTCTGGAATAGGAGATCCTTTTGGCCCTGGCCTAATCTTGACTGTCTGTCCAACTTTAAACTGATGCATATGCGGTCTGCTTTTTTCACCGGAGGGTTTTGTCTGCCGTTTTCTTTCATCCGACTTGCGAATTCGACCTTCCTCCGAAGGCCGAAAAAACGATGAACTTCCGTTGCTGGAGCGCCATGATCTGATGGCGAAATCCAACAAAAGACACACAAGGCCCGTCGGCTGGGCAAAAAACTAAGTTTATGCCAAAGGCAAAACCTTAGTTTTGGGACCGTTTCGTTTTTGGAAATTCTTCAAACTCGGAAGCGTTCAGCTTACGGGGGTATTTTCTTTCGCATCCCCGTTTTCTTCCACGGACCACATTACACTTTCTCAGGAAAAAAGATACTCAAAAATGAGGAAAATAAAATAAAAATCCCATATTTTTCTTAGCGCAAAAAAACAAAAAATCTCTCTTTAATTAAAGAATTAAAATTTTTATTTCAAGTTTATTTAATGAACCATGTATTGCGTGAGTTATGCAGGAGGGAGTTTCGATAATTCGTATGCTTTTCTTTCTCGGTGCAAGCTGCTGAGTTGCTTCCAGTCGTGAGCCTACCTAGTTTCACTAGGCGCAGAGCAAATAGCGAAGTAGGACTGCAGGCGTCAGCTAAGAGCTTGATGTCCAATCCCTTCAGGTTCTGCGTACATAGACATTCGCCGTCTACTAATTTTGTCCACGCGACAATTCGGCTTTTTCCTCGACCTTGTCTATCCAAACTTCAAATCCACTCAGCTCATGGCGCCCAAAGCTATGTGTCAAAGGAACGTCTGCGGCGTCACGGCCGCGGGCAATGAGCACCCGTCCGAAACGGGTGTCGTTGTTGCGCGGGTCAAAAACCCACCATTTGCCTCCAAGGTAAACTTCCATCCAGGCAGCGAAATCCATCGGAGCGTAAGGTGGCTGCTGCCCAATATCGCTGACATATCCGGTGCTGTACCTCGCTGGTATGTTGAGACAACGGCACAAAGCAATCGCCAGATGAGTGTAGTCTCGGCAAACTCCTATGCCTTCGTTTAACGTTTCAACCGCAGTTCGGGTTGCCCGCGAATGTTCGTATCCGAAACGCACATGCTTATGAACGAAGTCGCAGACGGCCTGTGCCCGCTGCCAGCCTAGAGGGAACTCGCTAAAGTGTTCCCACGCGAAGTCGGAGAGCACATCGCTCTCGCAATAGCGGCTTGGAAGGAGGTAAGTGAGCACGTCGCCTGGCAACTGCTCGACTGGGTGCTGTTCAGCGGCTCCATCGACGGGATCTGAGAGACCGGTGTCTCGAATCAAGCCTTCTGTGGAAACGACAAAACGCCCCACAGGCGCATTGACACGGTTGCACCAATTCCCAAAATCATCACGGTATGCCTCGATTGCAACCGATGGATCCGTCACCAGAAGATCAGGCTTTTCGAGATCGCTTGCTCGCGAATAGTGCACGTTGAGCATCAGGATCATTGGTGTTGGTGCGGGTAGTTGGAAAGTAAGCCGGCATCCAAGTCGCATACGCATTACTCTGCACCTGACTTTTGCAACATTTCGTCGACCAAGAGGCCAAGAAGAAATCTGTCGGGACATGTCCGATCTGTAGATCAAATCACGAATCTGCGTGAAGCGATAGGTGTAAGAAACGTCTCAGTGTGCAGTGACGTTATGGACGAACCTTCCGCCGATCAATTGTCCGTGCGTGGTCCATGTTGATAGTCTGTACCTGCCCGACTTGAGTTCACCCCTTTCTAGTCCGTGTTTCATTAGACTCTTTGCCATCCGGATCGTCGATCAACCTTGCTGTGTGCCAGTTTTCGAACGGCTCTTGCACGCCTCTAAGCGCAAGGAAAAGCTATCTGAGCCTGTCCTTCCAGACGTTGCGTCAAATTTAACTCTGTTGCCTGATCTTGAATATTCTGGCACTGCTCCCACTATGAATTGCGACATGACGCAGACATATGCCCGAGTTCCCGTTTTGAAAAACGTTCCTCGCTGGTTCCCCGGAGCCAGGCGCGGCGAAGTCGTCGGCGCATGAAGAAGGGACCTGAAAACGGGCCGCTCATGGGCCGGCGGACCTTTCTTGGTGCGACGCTAGGTGCCGGGGCATTGCTCAGCAGTACGTCGTTGTCGACGGCGGCGGGAGCGCGTCTTGCGACAGCGGAACAGTCCTCGATCACTCACGAGGGTATTACATTCACCACCAGTGTGCCGGTTCGGTTCGGGGCATTCGTCAATGGCTGGCCGGTGGCGATTTCGGATCGCAGCTTCACGATTACCATGACGCCTTCTTCGGGCGACCTACAGGGCGACGGGCGCATCGGGAATGGCGTGATGCAGGATCCGTTCATCGACTGGAGCGGCGACGGTGAGCAGGGCTTTGAGGCCTATATAGGTGAGGGCGGAACAGGCACAAAAGCTTCCGCGACGCCCTATAATGACAAGCTCAATCTGCGCAGCATAGAAATCAATGCAGGCGATGAAACCAGTATTGTTGCCGCGCCGCGCATTGCCAGGTTCGTTGACGAGACCTCCTGGCAGACGATCAGGGCCTATCCAACACTGACCGTATTGGCCGAGCCGCCCTTTGAGGATGCCTTGCCGCCGGCACCTTCGGCCACCGCGAAGTCGATGCCCCGGGCAAGCGAGATCAACTGGAATGTCTTTCGCCAGATCAAAATGCCCGCCGGATATCCGACGCTTGTGGCAACGTCCACCAATCTGCCCAGTTCGCTCGGGATCTATGGGCAGTTTCCCAGAAAAGGCGAAAACCTGCGGCGGTTCCGTCTCGATGTCGCGATTGGCAACACCAAGTCGAACTATTCGGGGCATATTATCGAAGGCTACATGCAAGCCTGTTTCAGTCTGCTCGATGACCGGTATACCGAGGACCAGAAAGCCCCGTTGCTTTACAAGATTATCGGTTTCGGCAAGCAGATCGACGAGATCTTCATCCGCTCCGGCTTCAATGACATGTTCCTGTTTTCCGGTGCGGGCCAGGGCCTTGCGTGGTACCCCTTCTGGGTGATTGCCGGGTTTGCGCTACAAGATGGCGGCATGCTGGCCCGGGCGGCGTTTGCGCGCACGCAGTGGGACCAGACCTACTGGGTTGACCAGGACCGCATCGATAGTGCCGTTCCTGTCGGCAACTTCACCAATATTCCCCAGGGCTGGTTCCAGGAAATGCTGGGCATGCCGATGATCGCGCCAACCGGAAATGACAGCAATCTCGACAGCCGTTACGGCGAGATTGCGGGGCGCGGTGTCGCCTGGGAAGCCCTGTTCTTGATGTTCCTTCAGGACGGGCCCTCCGGCGAGACTGGGTATTCCTGGCGCTTGCAGGGCGGGGCCGATGACAAGTCCAATCCGCGGGCATCCGTATTCGGCTTCATGGACCGGATGCGCCTGATCGATCCTACGCCGCAGCTCTATACACCGGGACCGCTCTGGAACGTGCTCTACGACAAGTTCCACTCGCTCGGCCTTCGCGCAAAATGGACCGGCGTTCCCGATCAGCCCCATCTTGGCTACAATCCCGGCTTCCAGGGCAATCCGGGCGATTTCTTCAAAGGCGGTGACGGGCAGATCAGCTGGGACTATTCGCGGAGGGGCGAATATTCATCGCTTCCGATCCTCGAACGCGCCGTGCGCTACAGCCTTGATGGCCGGCAATGGGTCGCGCAGACTGTTGACGGCAACACAGGCACAATCAACGGCCTGATCAAGGGGCAGGCCTATTATTGCGGTTATCGCCTGCGCAACCAGGCGGGCTGGGGTCCGTGGTCGCAGAACTACCGGAAAATGACCAAGGACAAGGCGGATCGCAATGTCGTTGCAACAAAGGGAACGGACAGGAACAGCGAACCCGTCAACACGGTTGCCCCGAAACTTCTGGAAAAACTGCTGCCCAACTGGGACGAAGACCCCGGGAACTGGGCGGAGATGGCCGATCAGGAGGTTCTGACCGAAGCGGGCAAGGTCTATGCCTGCGGCCTGGGCGACTGGACCGGGTTTCCCGCACCGGCTTTCTCGTTCCAATGGGTCCTCAATGGCGAACCGGTCAGAGGCGCCACCGACCCGACCTACACAGGGACCACGGATGGCGACCCTCTGCTTTGCCGTTTGACCGCGTCGAATGCTGTCGGCACGCCAGCCGTCATCAATGTGGGCAATTCCAGCAAGGTGACGCGCCAGGCCTCAAGCGTTCAGGTGGTTCAGGCCGTGACCAGTTCGGATCAGGCTCCCGATGGTGTGCATGGCCTGACGATACCCGCCGGCATCCAACCGGGGAATCTGCTGGTCGCCGCATTCAGGACAGCGGCACCGGGCATTCTGCCCGTTGCGCCAAAGGGCTGGGAGAGCGTCGGCAGCTCGCCTTACATTCATGTCTTTGCAAAGGCCTTGGACGGAACGGAGGCCGGGACAAACGTCAGCTGGATGCAGGCAGCGGGAGGCAGTTCGTCCTGTTTCGGCCTTGCTGAAATTTCCGGAGCATCCGGGCGCGTTGAAGTGGCTTTCTCCGAGACGCTGGATCCGCCGCCGATCAGTCCGGCAGGCGAGGCGGCCGATACGGTCTTTCTGGTCCTGTCGTCTTCTCAAAGAACGATCTTCGATGTTACCGATCCGCCTCCGAATTACGAGCCTGCTGAGCCGATCGAAGCTCAAAGCACGCCAAAAGCTTCTACCAGCGGGGCCCACTGTCAGATCGGGTTTGCACACAGATCGCTTGCTAAAGCAGGTCCGGAAAAGCCAGGCGCGTTCGGTTGGTCCGGCGCGGTGCCCTGGGCCGTTGCTGGTTGCACGATCGCGGTCAGGTGAGGTCGTGATGCAAGCGGGTTGGCGAGGCATGACATAGCAGACAGGCCTCCGGATCGCGCCTGTGACTTTTGCGCAACTCACGCACAGGAACGTATCCATATTGAACTTAACGGTTGAATTGAAATCTGTGTGCCGTTACGTAGCGTCCCGTTGGCGCTGCGAGACAGCGCATAGGAGAAGTGCATTGCTGGATCAAATCACCTTATCGGGTCCGCGCCCAGGCGCTTTCCAGTCTCTGCTGTAAGCACATCCCAAGTGCTGCGGTCGGGATCGGAATTTCGCCGACTGCGCAAACCCCAAACAAACAAAATTTACTTCGGGTTCGAAAGCACCATCACGTGCGCCGTGTGAACCCGTATGGGGACATGGGACACTCATGAACGAATATCAGCTGGTGAAGGCCATGCTGCTCCACGTGAGCCGCGGGCTTTCCGACGATGCTCCTCTGGCGCAAGCGCTCAGAGACTGGACACTGGACAATCTGGCCTGGCTCGACCTGGGCCTTGTCAAGAATGAAACAAGCAACTGGAAAAGCTTTCAGGAAGCGTTCCGGCGCTGGCGCTTGTCTGAAGCGCCGGTACCCTACGTGATGGAGATTTCGGACATGCTGTCGGAACTCCTGGAACTCGATACCGAAAACAGGGTTTTGCTGGCTTTGCTCATCGGCTGCGATCGCTTGCCGAAACTAAGCAGCCTGACCGACGTCATCACCGGAAAAGGGGTCGATCTTCCGGTCTTGCTCGCAGAACTCTGCGGTGTTTCTGCGCATGATGCCTTGCGCTTTGTCCGGCGCAGTCCGGTGTTCCGCCTGGGTCTGATCGGATTTCAGATGAATCGCAGAGGGTCCGTTTCTGTCGACGTCAAGTGGACGCTTGAAACACTGCTCGACCGTGCTCCGAGCCAGGGCGAGGAATTTGTCGATGCGCTGGTTGGTCCGCGCCACGAGACCGCTTTGTCGATGAAGGATTTTGCCGAAGTGCCGGATGGGGCTTTCATCGTGCGCCTTATTTCCGGAGCGGTTGCGAAACGGTCAAAGGGGGTCAACATTTTGATCTACGGTCCACCTGGAACGGGCAAGACCGAGTTTTCGCGTGTCATTTGCCGTGAGGCGGCCTTGCGTCTGCATGCCGTGGGCGAAATCGACGAAGACGGGGAAGAGCCGACACGGTACGATCGTGTCAGCGCCCTCATGCTTGCGCAACGCATTTTGAAGGACAAGAAAGACGCTGTTGTCCTGTTTGACGAAATGGAAGACTTCATCGGAAACAGCCAGCGCAGTTCAGGCGACTGGATGACACGCCGGGAAGGCAGCAAAGTGTTCGTCAATCGCGTGCTGGAAAACAATCCTGTGCCGATTATCTGGACAACGAATGCCGTCGGCAACATGGACGACGCGATCATCCGCCGAATGAGTTATGTGCTGAAACTGGATTATCCCTCGCGCAGCACCAGGCAACGCGTTGCCGAGCGTATCTGCAAAGATGAAGGCGTGGCCTTTTCCAGTTCGCTTGCAACCCTTGTCGAAAGTGCTCCCGAAACGACAACAGTTCTGCGTAACGCTGCCAGGGCGTCCAAACTCGCCGGAAATGGCGGGACAGTCGAAGAGGCCGTTTCCGCGCTTGTGAAAACGCTTCGTGGCGGCGACATGCCGAACCGGGTTTCGACGGAAATAGACTTGGCGCTCTATAACACCGAACCTTCCCTCAAGGTTGTTTTGGAAGGCATTGCCGAATGTGGCCACAGCGACGTTTCACTCTTGCTGAGCGGTCCGCCGGGCACAGGCAAGACGGCGTTTGCCCACCACTTTGCGGCACGCCTGGACAAACCGCTGCTTACCAAGCGTGCGTCGGATTTGCTTTCAAAATGGGTTGGGGGAACCGAGCGTAACATTGCCGAAGCATTTGCAGATGCGCGCAAGGAACAGGGTGTTCTGTTTTTCGATGAAGCCGAAAGCCTGATGTTCGATCGCGGTTCCGCGCGTACGAGCTGGGAAGCCGGGCAGGTCAACGAGCTGTTGTCATGGCTTGATCGTCACGACCAACCGGTTCTGGCGGCGACCAACTATGCGTCGAAGCTGGACGCGGCGACCTTGCGGCGGTTTGACTTCAAGTTGGAGCTGAAACCGCTCGACCGGGCCGGCTTGGCAAAGGCTTTTCGTGTCTATTTCAACATGAATGCGCCGGCAGAGATCGCAGAGATGCGAAATTTGACCCCGGGCGACTTTTCGGTCGTGAGAAAGCAACTCCGCTTCAACAAGAAGGCGACGCGGCAAGACATCACACGAGCGCTGGCAAAGGAAGCCAAGATGAAACCTGGGTCGTCCATGACGATCGGATTTATCTGATGCAGAAAAGTGGAGGCCGGGTGTTGCGAACACGGGTCTCCAGATACCCGCAACTCTTCAGGGATTGCGGCTTGGACAGGTGCTCACACGATTGTGCCAACTCGAACAAGCGGCGAGGACAGCTTACCGGTCGCCTCGATCAGCGTTCTTTCCTATTTTGACGCCGTGTTGCAAACTGCGCGCGTTTGATGAGGGGAGATCATGACGGGTTCCGAGAACGCGGACAGTGCCACGGCGAATGGCGGACAATGCCCGCTGTCGCGCATGGCGGCCGAGTTTGATGCCTTTTCAGGGCCTTACCAGGCTGATCCTGCCGACGCCTTGCGCTGGTCCCGGGACCAGTTGCCGGTGTTCTTCAGTCCCAGGCTCGGCTACTGGGTCGTCAGCCGGTATGAAGACATCAAGGCGGTTTTTCGGGACAACATCCTCTACTCACCTTGCATTGCCCTTGAGAAAATGACGCCGGCGCCACCGGAGGCGATGGAGGTGCTGAAGGGCTATGGCTATCAGCTGAACCGGACGATGGTGAACGAAGACGAACCGGCGCATATGGAGCGCCGGCGCGTTCTGATGGACCACTTTCTGCCCGAAAATCTGGAAGCCAAGCAGGAGATGGTGCGGCGGCTGACGCGTGCGAAAATCGATGCGCTCATCGATAGCGGCCGGGTCGAGCTCGTGGATGCCATCCTTTATGAGGTCCCGCTGAATGTCGCGCTGCATTTTCTGGGCGTTCCGGAAGATGAAATCGCAACTTTCCGAAAATTCTCGGTTGCGCACTCTGTCAACACCTGGGGCAAGCCGACCGACGAACAGCAGATCGCGGTCGCCCATTCCGTCGGCCAGTTCTGGCAATATGCGGGCAAGATTATCGAGCGTATGAAGCTGGAACCGGATGGCACCGGGTGGATGCACGAGACGATCCGCAAGAACGCAGAGATGCCGGACGTCGTCACGGACAGCTATGTGCATTCCATGATGATGGCGATCATCGTGGCTGCACATGAGACGACGTCGCTCGCATCGGCGAACATGTTCAAGACGCTTTTGACCCATCGGCAGGCCTGGGAGGACATCTGCGCAGATCCGAGCCTCATACCCAATGCCGTGGAGGAGTGCCTGCGATATTCCGGATCGATCGTTGCCTGGCGAAGGCAGACGACGGCTGCAACAAGGCTCGGCGACGTCGACCTGCCGTTAGGGGCCAAGCTGCTGATCGTGCAGGCCTCCGGCAATCGGGACGAGCGCCACTTTGAAGACGGTGACCGGTTCGATATCTACCGGGACAATGCCGTCGATCACCTGACATTCGGCTATGGCAGCCATCAGTGCATGGGCAAGAATATCGGCCGCATGGAAATGCGGATCTTCCTGGAGGAATTCACCCGGCGGCTGCCTCATCTTCAGCTCGCAGAGCAGGAATTCGCATATTTGCCTACCACGTCGTTCAGGGGACCGGAGCAGGTCTGGGTCGAGTGGGATCCCTCCGGCAACCCGGAGCGGCATGATCCGCAGATCGCAGACAACCAGAAACACTTTCAAGTCGGTCCGCCATCTCGCCGGGACATTGCACGCAAAGTTAGAGTGGCGGATATCCGCTCCGAGGCGGACGGCGTGATCGGGGTAACTGTCGAAGATGCCGCGGGCCGGGTCCTTCCAGGCTGGAGCGCTGGCGCTCATATCGAGCTCTGCACTGACGGATACGACCGCAAATATTCATTGTGCGGGCCGGCTGACGCAAACGGGTACGACCTCGCGATCCTGCGTGAGGAAAACGGACGCGGCGGTTCGCGTCACTTCCACGATACGCTTGTGAAGGGGACGGAGCTGCGCCTGCGCGGTCCCAGCAACCTGTTCCGTCTCGATGAATCGGCTTCCCACTTCGTCCTGTTGGCTGGTGGCATCGGAATTACGCCGATTGTCGCAATGGCGGATAGATTGAAACTTTTGGGCAAGACCTATCAGGTTCATTACTGCGGAAGATCGCGCCGGAGCATGGCATTCGTTGACCGCCTGCAACAGGATCATGGTCATTGCCTGACTGTTCATGCAGGTGACGAGGGGAGGCGCGCCAATGTCCAGGCGATCGTCGAGGGCCTCCCGGATGGCGGGCAGATCTACGTTTGCGGCCCGGAGCGGTTGATCTCCGCGGTCGAAAAGTGGACGGCAGATATGCCTGAGGGCACATTTCATTTCGAGCATTTCACGTCCAATGCCACCGGTCTCGACCCGGACAAGGAAAACGCCTTCGAGATTGAATTGAAGGACTCCGGACTGACCTTGACCGTTGAAGCCAACCAGACACTGCTCGACACGCTTTTGTCGGCCGGTATCGATCTGGCCTGCGACTGCAGGGAAGGTTTGTGTGGTAGCTGCGAAGTGGAGGTTCTGGAAGGCGAAATCGACCATCGCGACATGGTTCTGACGCGCGCTGAACGCAGTGAAAACCGTCGGATGATGTCCTGCTGCTCCCGCTCGCTGCGTGGCGGTAAGCTCAAGCTTGCGCTTTAGACAACACGCGTCGGCGCAAGAAGCCATCCTTCGAGACAGCGCTGCGTGCTTCCTCAGGATGAGGTCTTTGGTTCATTGTTGTCATCCCGGCCAAGCGCAACGCGAGCCGGTATCGGGGAGGCTGAGGCCCGGCGGGTTTCCCGTCTCGCCGCGTCAGATCCGGGCTCCCCAGCCCCGGATCTCCTCTACGGGTCGTCCGGGGTGAGAAGAACAGCATTATTTTCCACTTTGCTGTCCCGGACTTTGATCCGGGACCTTGGCCCACTTGGGCTCGAGACAATCATTCGAATCCGGCCCCGGCTCAAGGCCGGGGCGGCGTTGAATGTGTCGCCGAAACATCCACCTTCAGCCTCGTCCTGAGGAGGCCGCAGGCCTGTCTCGAAGGATGGGGTGAATACTCCGAGTGCGCGGCCCATCCTTCGAGGCTTCGCTTTGCTACGCACTTCAGGATGAGGAGGAATTGCAAGAAACTCTGAGGCTCAATCGGGTCAAATCAATGAGTTGATGACGACGGAGATGGCCGGAGGCAGCAATGTCAGCCCTTTTTGATCGGGGGCGTGCCATTCCTTATCTGCTGAATATGCTCTTCTGCGTTTTGCATCAGCGCGTAGTCCGATGCCTCGCGTTGCAGTGACTGGTGCTCAGCCGGTCTCTGGATCATAATGATCGCCTTAGCGTGAAAACACGTAAGCCAGTGGAGCATTTTTTGCTTTGCGAGCCGACAAACTGACACCGGGAGGAACAATATGTGTCAGATCTTTGCAGGACAGGATCCTGAGCGTTACGCCACACAGACCCGAAGCATGCGCCTGAACGGGCAGAGTACGAGCATTCGGCTGGAGAATGCCTTCTGGGAGATTATCGACGAGATTGCAAGGCGCGATAACGTTTCCACCCCGACTTTCATATCCACGCTCCATTCAGAAGTCCTGCAATTGCGCGGCGAGCCGACAAATTTCACATCGCTTTTGCGTTGTGCGTGCCTGAAATTCATCGAAATTAACCCGGGTGTCCAGGTGCAGGAAATGGTTGCCGAATTCGAAAGCGGCGCGCCGGAGAAAAAGCTCTCCGTGGTATAAGTATACCACCCGATCGGCATTGCACCCTCTAGCCTTCCGCCAAGTCATAGCAGCGGGAGGGCGGTCTTTTGGCCAAAGCAATACACTCTATGATCCGCGTCCTTGACGAGGAGCGGTCACTTGCCTTCTACGAAAAGGCATTCGGTCTGACCGTCAAGGATCGCCTGGATTTTCCCGAATTCGCTCTCATTTACCTGAGCAATCCGGAAAGCGAATTTGAGCTAGAACTCACCGTAAACAAGTCGCAGAGCGAGCCTTACGAGCTCGGCGACGGGTATGGCCATTTTGCCGTCTCCGTCACCGACCTTGCAGCTGAGCACGCGCGCTTTGAAGCCGAAGGGCTGAATCCCAGGAAACTTGTCGAATTTGCGCCGGCCGGTGAGCTGGTGGCCCGGTTTTTCTTTGTCGCGGATCCCGACGGCTACCAGATCGAAGTGCTCGAGCGGGGAGGCCGCTTCAAATAACCAGAAGAGGGAGGAGAGGAAATGACCAAGGCAGACGGGCCAAAGGGGCTCAGCCGCAGGCAACTGCTGTTAAGCGCCAGCGCTGTTGGTGCATCATTCGCGATAGGATCGGGCTTCATTGCAGCCAGGGACGCGGCCTGGGCGACGGAAGTCAGCACTTTGAAGCCGGAAACCTTCGCAACGCTCGTGCAGATGGCACGTGACATCTACCCCCACGACCGTATCGCGGACGAATTCTATGTGATAGCGGTCCAGGGCTATGACAACGCTGATCTGGCCGAGGAGGTCGAGGCCGGAATAGCGGCTCTTAATGCCGCTGCTCGCGGCAAGGGCAACGCCGGTTACCTGGATACCGGTTGGGAACGCGACCGGGTGGACATCCTGCGCAACATGGAAGAAAGCCCGTTTTTCCAGAAGGTCCGCGGGGGGCTGGTAACAGGTCTCTACAATCAGAAAGCTGTCTGGCCGATCTTTGGATATGAAGGCGAGAGCTATTCCAAAGGCGGTTACGTGGATCGCGGCTTCAACGACATTAACTGGCTTTGAGCCATAGGGGAGGACAGAACTATGGCTGCACCTTTTGATCAGAACGACGACACCGTCGTCGTCGTCATCGGCACAGGCGCCGGTGGCGGCGTACTGGCAAACGAACTGGCCCAGAAGGGCGTCAGCGTTGTGGCGCTGGAAGCGGGCGGACGGTATCTGCCCGATGACTACGTCAATGACGAATGGGAGAGCTTTGGCCAGCTTGCCTGGGTGGACCCGCGCACGACCAGTGGTGACTGGCGCGTTGCCAAAGACTTTTCCGGCCTGCCGGCCTGGATCGTCAAGGCCGTTGGCGGTACGACGACGCACTGGGCAGGGGCGTCCTTGCGGTTTCAGCCGCACGAGTGGAAAGCTGCGACGACCTACGGCGGCGTTCAGGGCGCCAACCTGCTGGACTGGCCGATCGAAGCAGAAGAAATGGAACCTTGGTACGCCAAGGCTGAGGACAAGTTGGGCGTCACACGTACGAACGGACGTCCCGGACTGCCGGGCAACAACAACTACCTCGTATTCGAAAAGGGAGCGCGGGCGCTCGGCTACAAGGACGTTCATACCGGACGCATGGCAATCAATGCGGAGGACTTTGACGAGCGTTTGCCGTGCCAGCAAACCGGTTTCTGTTTCCAGGGATGCAAATGGGGGGCAAAGTGGTCGGCCGCCTATACCGACATCCCGCGCGGCGAAGCGACCGGCAATCTAGAGGTGCGTGAAAACGCCCATGTCGCCCGCATTTTGCACAACCAGGACGGCAAGGTGACGGGCGTCGAATATTTCGACAAGGACGGCAACCTGCAAATGCAGAAAGCCCGCATCGTCTGCGTGGCGGGCAACTCGTTCGAGTCGCCGCGAATGCTGCTTAATTCGGCGTCAGCCATGTTTCCCGACGGACTGGCGAACTCATCCGGGCAGGTCGGACGGAATTATATGCGCCACATGACCGGATCCGTGTATGCCGTTTTTGACAAACCGGTCAAGATGTGGCGCGGAACCACGATGGCAGGAATCATCCAGGATGAATCGCGTCACGACCCGTCACGCGGTTTCGTCGGCGGATACGAGATGGAAACCCTCGCACTCGGTATCCCGTTCATGGCGGCCTTCCTTGATCCGGGAGCCTGGGGACGTGAATTTACCTCCGCACTCGACCAGTATGAGAACATGGCAGGCATGTGGCTGGTTGGCGAGGACATGCCCCAGGAAACCAACCGCGTGACTCTCAACAATGACGTAAAGGACCAGTGGGGCCTTCCCGTTGCCAATGTGCATTTCAGCGATCATCCCAATGACATCGCGATGCGCAATCATGCCTACAAGCAGGGCGCTGCCGTCTATGAGGCCGTCGGGGCGACACGCACCTTCCCGACACCGCCTTATCCATCGACGCACAATCTGGGCACCAATCGGATGTCGGAAAACGCAAGGGACGGCGTGGTCAACAAGTGGGGCCAGACCCACGATATTGCGAACCTCTTCATTTCCGACGGATCGCAATTCACGACGGGTGCGGCCGAAAATCCGACGCTTACGATCGTGGCGCTCGCAATCCGGCAGGCGGACCATATTGCCAGGGAGATGAGCGCGGGAACGCTCTGAACACCGATTTGTGCCGGGGACCATTGGCGTTCCCGGCACAATTTGCCAAAGCAGGTATTGCACCTAACTCGGGATCTCGAGAAACAGCAATTCCCTCGGGATGTTTCTGAACCAACGGCTGCTCGACGGACCTTCACCGGCGTCGCGCTCACCAGGTCCGTTGTAGTCAAGCCGGTCGTTCATGACCCTGGAGCCGTCCCAGAAATCGATATGATCGCCTGCGGAGCCGTCGGCCCGCTCGAAACAATCCTCAAAATAGATGATCCCCGGACGGTCTGTCAGCGCACGCTCGATCTGCTCCGCGGTCATGGAATTGCTGCCCCGCTTGGAATACCGCTGGAAGCGCCAGAACTCCTGCAGGTAGTCGATCAGCCGCGAGGCGCTGGCATTGTGGGCAACGCCGGTGCCGCACCTGCGATTTGAAGCTGTGTGGGTATAACGGATGCGCGTGCGGTCGAAATGAAATCCGATGTCACAGCGCATCAGGGCGACGCTCATGCGGATCGCGCACTGGTTGGTGATGCCCTGGCCGCAGGGAAGTCCGTTGACTTCTCTGAACTGCCGGTATTCACGCAGGAGAACGGCAGCGCTCGGCAACCTGACACCGTCGGGTCCAAGCGTCTGGCTTGTCTCCGCGTGAGGTGTCACGACCGGAGCGGGCGTGATGCTGACCGTTGCCGGTTCATGTGGCGCGCGCTCGTCGAGCGCCTGCCAGGTCAAGCGGCCTGCAATTCCGTCGCCGCGGCCGCCGTCTTCGGCCTGACCCGCCATTGCCTGAAACCTTGCAACGCCTGCGACGGTCTCGCCGCCATAATCTCCGTCGAGTGTTCCGTCTGGCCGAATGGACCGGCGCAGTGTCGCGGCATTTACAGCTATCAGCGCATTTTGAAGGATACGGACGGCCTCTGCGTCCCGTTCTCCGCGGCGCATGGGTGGCGCATTTTCAGCGGCATCTCTTATTCGCGCATTGTCGCGAAACAATGGATTGGTGAGTGGCATCTTTACGTCCTTTGAACACAAACCGGACCCGATTAGTTCATGAACGGGTGGCAGTTCGTGATCTTGATCACCTTTCAGCGTTTTTTACTACATGACTTTCCGTAAGGGAGGTCAGCTTGAAATACTATCATAACGAAGACTACAAGATTGCAATGATTGTTTTTGCTGTTCTGCTTGATGCTTTTTCTGAAGTGGTGTTGCGGATGAACACGACCAAGTTTGCACGCCGTGGAATACACTGCGTTCTGGGCCAAGAACTGGGGAGTGAGTGAGACGCATGCGTTTGCGGAATTGCCCGGTGCCGGTTCCAGTCATAGGCTTTGTCGATGAGCCGAATCCTGGAAACCGATCTCTATCTGCCGGTAAAAACCTACCTCATCGGGCAAGGGTACGACGTAAAGGCGGAGGTTGGTGCTGCCGATATCGTTGCCTGCCGCGGAGACGAGGAACCGGTGATTGTCGAGCTGAAAACCGGCTTCACGCTCGGCCTCTTTCATCAGGCCATCACGCGGCAGTCCGTGACGGATTCGGTTTACATTGCCGTTGCCAGGGGGACGGGACGGCGGTTTCAACACACTCTTCGAAACAACATCAATCTGGCACGGCGTCTGGGCCTTGGCCTTATCACGGTCCGGCTTTCTGATGGGCTGGTTGAGGTGCATGTCGATCCGGGGCCTTACACCCCTCGCAAATCCAAACCGCGCAAGGACCGGCTGCTGAGAGAGTTTTCACGCCGGGTGGGTGACCCGAACACTGGTGGCTCCACCCGGGTGCGCCTGGTGACGGCTTATCGCCAGGACGCGCTTAGGTGTGCCGCTTATCTTGAAACGAACGGACCCAGCCGTGGTGCCGACATTGCAAAGGCGACCAATGTCGAGCGCGCAACCCGAATTATGGCGGACGATCACTATGGTTGGTTCGAGCGCGTCGAACGCGGGATCTACAAACTGACCCCGAAAGGTGCGGCGTCATTGACCGAACAGACTGCGAGCAGCGGGCAGGGGGCTGCGGAAAGCCTTTAGAGCCTGGCGCGGTATGAATATGCCGATGTTCGGGAGGGTTTTCTTGGTCCGCCGCGGGGTGAGGCGGGAAGTCTTATGCGCAGTTCGAAAACTTGGCCCTGCGCGGTGAAGCTCTTCTTTCGGTCGCACCAATGGTGCCGACCGGTCGCGTCAGATCGTCAAATGCATGGTGAGGCGTGGGGGCGCCGATGAGGAATCCTTGCATGAGGTCGCAGTTGAGCTTCGCAAGGAAGTCGACATGTAGCGGTTTTTCGACGCCCTCGACAATCACGCGGTGATTGAGGTTCTGACCGAGACCGATCATGGCCCGCATGGCCTCCGCCGCCTTGGCGCTCTTGTCGATGCTGCTGGTGAAGGAGCGGTCGATCTTGATCTTGTCGAACGGAAAGGACACCAGTGTCGACAAGGACGCAAAACCGGTTCCGAAATCGTCAAGGGCGATAGAAACCCCAAGGTTCTTGAGTTTCCGCAAGATGTGATGTGCCCGATCGAAATCGTCGATCAGCACGCTCTCCGTCACTTCCAGTTCCAGTCGCGAGGCCGGAAGCTGGGTTTTCAGGAGTACGGAATGCACGATCTGATCGATATCGGTGTATCTGATCTGAAGGGGCGAAATATTCACCGCGACCTTGAGCGGCCGCGTCCAGGTCGAGGCGATTTCGCAGGCCTTCAACAAGACCAGTTCACCGACCTTATGGATCAGCCCCGTGTCTTCGGCGATCGGAATGAAACGTGAGGGAGATATTGCACCGAGCTTTGCGTGGTTCCAGCGCGCAAGCGCCTCGAAACCGACAATGGACGAGTCACTCACGTTGGCTTGCGGCTGAAAGTGAACGTCAAGATCAGCCAGCTCGACGGCCATTTTCAGGTCGCGCGCAAGCTTGCGCGTCTCCCGGATCACCTTGTCCATGTCCGCGTCGAACGAGGATACCGGGTTTACCGGGTTTTCCTTTGCCCTGTACATCGCCAGATCCGCGTTCGACATCAGTTCTTCTGCGGTCTTGCCGTGCTCGGGGTAGGTCGCGATCCCGATACTGATGCTTGCGTTCACAATGGTCCCGAGCAGGGGATAGGAGCCGTTGACGACTTCCACGATCCGGTGTGCAAGTTCAGGAGAAGCATGCCGCTTTTCGTCCCAGCGTTGGATGGCGACGAATTCATCGCCTCCGAGACGTGCAAGATAGTCACCTTCTTTCAGGCAGGCACTCATCCGGCGCCCGACTTCAGACAAAAGCGCGTCTCCGACCTGGTGCCCGTAGAAGTCGTTGACTTCCTTGAACTTATTCAGATCGAGCAGAAACAGGTAAAAGCCGGAATTCTGGTCCTTGGCGCGCGCGATCTCCTGATTGAGGCGGTCGTTGAACGCGTTCCGGTTCGGCAGATTGGTCAAGGAACAATGCATCGCCAGATGTTCGGCGCGATTGTTGGCCAACTCGCGTTCGCGCAAAGCTTCCACGTGCTCGGTCACGTCCTGCAGCATGACCACCATCTCGTTGTTCAAGAGGTTGGTGATCTTGCGTTCCAAAATTCGGTCGCCAATCGGAAAAATGCGGTTTTCGGAGAGGATTCTCGACGAAAACGCTTTCAGCGAGGCCTCTTCCGTACACCCGATTTCAGATTCCACCAGATCTGTGTACATCGGGTTCCAAAGCTTCAAAGCCCCGTCTTTGTCGATCAGGACGACCGCGGCGTTGACATTCGTCAGAACGGTTTGAAGAACGCACTGACGCTCTGCGTTGGCAATCGCATAGCGAACCGCGCGGTCGATGACCTCCGGCGCGAGCGAATTCTTCGAGATGAAATCGGCCGCACCGGCCGCAAGTGCCGCATCGTCCAGATGGCGCCCACCCATCCCGGTCAGCAGGATCACGGGCGTTTCAATGTTCTCAGCGCGCATTGAGTTGATCAGATCAAGCCCGCTGGTCGCACCCATGAGGTAGTCGCACAGAACGATGTCGATCGTGTTGTTTTTGATTATGTCTATTGCTTTTGTCGGGGAGTGCGAGACATGCAATGTGTACTCAGATTCGGCGATTTCGCCGATCGTGTCGACGATAAGGTAGATATCGTCCTCGTCATCATCGACGATGAGCACGTTTATTGCCTTACCGCTCAATATTACCTCCTACGACATCGATGTGTAGAATAAAACCCGGCTAACTTATTTGGCGTTAATGACATGTCTTACTTATCTATATAGTTAAAATTTGGTTTTATTAGCGACGCTTGCCGGAAGCCATAAATAATACTCCGGAGATGACGCGTGGGAATGAAATTTACTACTTAAAGATTAGTTCGCCTTGCGTTCGCTGCAGGTTCAGTTGTTCTGCGACGAAAACATCCGGCACACGCCCTATCGCTTGTGCCGGATGACTGCTGGAACACGAGAACCGATTGCAGAAAGCAAAAAACTAAACAATTACAGTCGGCTATTCTTCTGCTTCGTTCGGCAGAACGACGATCTCGATCCAATATCGGCTCAGGATCTGCACGATTTCGCAAAGGCCTTCGAACGTGACAGGTTTGGTTATGAAAGAATTGACGCCGAGATTATAAGTTTTCAGGATGTCTTCTTCGGACTTCGAAGTTGTCAGAACAACAATCGGGATCCGACGGAGCTCTTTGTCAGCGCGAATTTGCTCCAAGGCAGTGCGACCGTCCATGCGCGGCATATTCAGGTCGAGCAGAATGAGACCGGGATGCGTTCCTGCGGGCAGGTCGGAATATTTGCCCTCATGCCTCAGATATTCCAACAACTCGATACCGTCTTCCACGAAATCGACCGGATTGCTCAGGCGTGCCTCCTCGAAGGCATCGGCAATCAGGATACGATCGTCAGCATCGTCGTCGGCGATAAGAATTCTAATAGGCCTGGAATTCTGCATTAGTCCTGGTCCTCTGCATTGCTTTGTCTCAATGGAAGTTCAATGAAAAAGGTCGATCCGACATCGGGTTCTCCGTCGGCATCGATAGAGCCGCTGTGCCGGTCCACGATCTTGCGGCAGGTCGCCAGACCGATGCCCGTCCCTTCGTATTCGAGACGTCCGTGAAGCCTCTGAAAAATCTTGAAAATCTGGTCTTTGTACTGGTTGTCGAAACCGATGCCGTTGTCCGCAATCGCGAATTTCGCGTAGCTTTGCGGCGCTCCCGTTTCATCGATACCTTCGACCATCTCGGCACTGATTTTTACAACGGGATTGACGTCCGGTTTCTTGTATTTGAGCGCATTGCTCAGAACGTTCTGAAACAGCTGGCGCATCTGGATCGGGTCTGCGTCTATCGTCGGCAAATCGCCGACTTCGACCGTCGCATCGTGCTCCTGGATCTGGATTTGCAGATCGGACAAGACGCCGTCCACCGTTTCCTTCATGTTGACGGCAACGAATGGTCTGGCCTTGGTCGTAATGCGCGAATAGCCCAACAGGTCATTGATAAGTTGACGCATCCGGCTGCCGGCATTCTGCATGCGATCGACGAACATCTTGCCGTCATCTGGCAGCAGATCACCGTATTTTCGAATGAGCCTGTCGCCGAATGCCTCGATCTTGCGCAGTGGCTCCTGCAGATCGTGCGAGGCGACATAGGCGAAGTCCTGGAGTTCCCTGTTCGAGGTCTCCAGTTTCTTGGTATAGGCCACAAGACGGGCCTCGTGCCGTTCCATGGCGGTGATGTCCTGGTAGGTGGCAATCGATCCGCCGTTTACCATCGGCTCGTTCATGACAGCGATGACGCGCCCGTCGCGAAGATGCTGTTTGATCGTAGTCCGTTTTTTCAGTCTCGACGGGTCGTGGCGTGCCTTCAGGGCAGCCTGGGCATCTTCCTCACGATAGTTTCCAAGCGAAATGCTGTATCGCATGATATCTGCGATCAAAATGCCAGGTTTCACCACTTCCGCGGAGAAGCCGTACATTTCCAGATAGCGGCGATTGCACAGGATCAGCTTCTGTTCGTTGTCGAACATGCACAATCCCTGGATCATGTTATTGAGCGCTTCGTTGAAACGGTCGCTTGTCTTGTCCAGCGCTCCGCTGATCCTGGCGATCTCGTTCTCGTGCTCTTTTGCCTTCGTGATGTCGGACTGAACACAGACCGTTCCACCGTCATCAGCGGACGTGTCAATTGTTCTTATCCAGCGCCCGTCGGCCGTTTCGTGTTCGTGCGGTTCGCCGGGATTGAAGTGCTGTTGCAAACGCCAGTGAATGTAAGCCTCGTCATCCATTCCGTGCAGATTGTAGGCTCCGGTGACGACACCGCTGCGCAGCATTTCCTCAAATGACATTCCAGGACGGATGAAGCCCGACAAATGACGATTCAGATCGATAAACCTCTGATTATAAAAGACCAGATGGTCGTCGGCATCGTAAAGCGCGAAGCCATCGGTCATCGCGTTGAGTGCGTGCATCATGCGCGCGTGCGCCGTTTCGGCGACGTGACGCAGTTGGTCTGACTTTGACGTTTCGCCGTCCAGACCTGTGACTTCCCGCACGGTTTCGATGAGCTGCTGCTTTGCGTTCAACGTGCGTGTGATGAGGATGTTTTTACCGCTGACGGTGCGAAACACGAATTTGTGCGTGCCGCCAACCTTCAAACGAAGCAGTGTCGTGGCGATGGTGGCTTCGATCTGGTGGGGATCCTCGCCTTTTCGCGACAATGACCGCGTCATCAGGTCTTGCAAGGCGACGCCCGGCTCAATGGTGTCCTTGTCGTACTCACAAAGGGAGAAGTAACACTCGTTTGCCGTGATCAGCTTGAAGTTGATGTCGAAGACCGCCAGGCCGAAATCGACATGGCTGAGCACCGTCTCCAGGAGTGTGTCGGTGGAATCGATGTTCAACATGCCGTTCTGCTCGGCCAATGCACTTTCTTCATGCATGAAACGCATCCGATTGCTTGTCAATTTTCTCACCTAATGTCTAAAGAAAAGTATTAAAATTTATTAAATTGGTTCAATATCTGAATTTATTGTTTTTTTACTATAAACTTTTCACAGAATTTGAATTCATGTTTTGTAAGTACTTCTAATCTAGACCAAATTCGGGCTAATTTTTTTGTGCTGGGCTGATATTAATGAGCGATCAAGAAGAAAGATCAGTAAGCGGTTTAATACTGATCATTGGAATTCTAGTGGCGTTGTACTATCCCAACGTGTCTAATCTCTTCGCGCCTGCGCTTCACGTCGCCTTGTTCTTTATCGTACTGTTCTCACTTCTGCCGTTTGTGCGCTTTGAAGTATCGGAACTGACAAACCTTCATCCAATCGTCCTGCCGCTGGTGTTCTGGCAACAGATCGTGTTTCCGGCCCTGATTGTCGGCATCGGCCTGCTTGCGGATGTGGACAGAAATCTCTTGTTCTTCACGCTGGTCATCTTGACCAGTGGTTCGCTGTTTGCGTCTCCGACTCTCGTTCAGATGATGGGGCTCGACCGGAAGATCGCCGTGCAGACAGTATTTCTGTCAACGCTCGCGGCTCCGGTTTCGATCCTGGTCCCCTTCTGGTTTCTCAATCTCGGCGGCTCGGACATCAACTTTGGCGGCTACTTCTTCAGGGTCTTTGTCTACCTGCTTGTCCCCGTTGCACTTCTGTTTCTCGTCAGGAAATTTCTGACGAGAAGTTCCGGCGCCCGCTTCGACAAGCTCGACCGGCTGGGGCGTTGGGGATCGGTCTTTGCGCTTCTGGTTTTTTGTTTCGCGCTTGAGGGGCGGGTCGGCGAGGTCCTGGCGGAAAATCCCGAAATCGTTCTCAGGTATCTTCTCTTGGCCGTCGTCGTGTCGGTCACGACAATGGCCCTGACCATGGTCTTGATGTGGCGGTTCGGCGATCATGTCGCGCTGACGGCCGGCACCATTTCCAGCTTTCGCAATGTCGGGCTGACCTACGGCCTTGTAGCTGGAGCCGCTGACGACAACCTGGCCATCTTTGTCGGGGTTTGCCAAATCCCAATCTTCTTCGTCCCCTTCATATTCGACCTCTTTGCATCCGCGAAAACGGGTGGTGCCGTAAAGGACGTACCCGACCCGGAAGATTTGAGTGACGGTTATCCTGTTGCCGGTGGAGTTGTTCGTGGAAATGTACTTGGTGAAGGCAAAATGTTTTCAGGTAAATTTAACCAACAAGGCGCTAACTTTACTAAAAGTGGATCTTCGAACCAGGAAGTTTACGCTTCCTTGTCAACGAAGACCAATCCTGTCGCCGAAACAATGCAGCCAAGAAGTGGTATGTTCGTGTCAAATGCAGCTGTCGCAATTGAGTATGCGCCCGGAGAAGACCCGGACGCCGCCGAAACGCCCCTGGGAGAGACGGCACGTCTTGAATCGGGCGTTTCCAAACTTGGATCCCTGCGCGAAGAAGCGCAACGGACATTCGATGAACTGACGTCGAAGGCTGCGGAAACCTTGCGGGCGCGCCGCTATCTGGTTGCGCTTCTCCTTCTCAGTGTCCTGGGCGTTGCCGGCGTCTGGCATGCCAACAAATACTTCGCCCCGATGCTGTTCGACCAGGCGCTCATCGAGAAGGTCGCCGAGACCCATATCGAAGGGCGGAACTTCGGCGTGTTCGATCTGAACATCAATATTCGTGATCTGCGCAACGCGACGATTGCCCGGATGGACAAAGCACCGGAAGCGGTTGTTCTTGGCGCCAGCCATTGGCAGGAAG
Source organism: uncultured Roseibium sp. (assembly GCF_947494555.1). Lineage (GTDB taxonomy): Bacteria > Pseudomonadota > Alphaproteobacteria > Rhizobiales > Stappiaceae > Roseibium. Next base: position 1,011,898 of record NZ_CANLVF010000001.1, read on the forward strand.
CGCATGTCGAGCTGGTGACCGGCAAGGACTTCTACAACAGTCACGTTCATCGTGACTATTACGAAGACATGCTGGCGGTCACGGAGATGTATATCCGGCACGACAAGATGCCAAAGGAAATGATCATCACGATCCGCGACAACCTGCTGACGCCGATCAAGGATCGCACGGATTTCCTCTGGCTTCCGGGTATCAAGTATTATCGTCCGATGGCCGAGCGGCTTGGTCTGGAAGCGCAGGGCCACATTGAAACACTACCGGTGCAAACCTGGCGCGAGCTTGTTTCTCTTCCGCTTCTTTGGACACACGGATCACGCCAGATCATGGCAGCGCAGCAGCCGCACGCGTCCGATCAGCGGAATTTCGCGGGTCTCGACACCCTGCTGCCGGGCGGCTCGATCCTATGGTCGCAGGAACACAAGGACCTGTTCACACAAGAGCGGTCGCGCAAAGAAGCCCTTGCATTTGCTGCGGCACGCAAGAACAACCCGCCGATCATCGATCCCAAAGGGGTTGCCCATATCGAGGCGTTGCTCGAGTTCCTGCAGAAGGAAGGTGTTGAAATCACGCTGGCGCATCCGCCGTTCAACCCGATTTACTGGGACGCCGTTCAGGGCACCCCGTACATGGATGGCCTCAACAAGGTGAAAGCGCTGACCCAAAGTTGGGCGGAAAAATACAATCTCCCGATGATTGGTGGGTTCGATCCCAAATCCGTCGGCTGCACCGCCGACATGTATATCGATGCTGAACATTCCAACCCGAAATGTCTTGGAATGCTGCTCGGCCAATTCAACGCGCTTGCAAAAGTTCCCCGGCTTCGCGGCCCGCTAAAGTGATGAGTTCATAGTCATGGTATTCAGTTCTCACGAGTTTGTTCTCATCTTCCTTCCGCTGGTTTTCCTGGCCTTTGCCATTGCGAACCGGTTTGGCGGCTGGCAGGCATCGTTTTCGGTGCTGGGGGCCGCATCCCTGGTGTTCTATGCGCAGTGGAGCATTGCGCTTCTCGCCGTGCTGCTCACATCGGCTGTAGCCAACTACATTGTCGGCACCTTTTTGATCAAGGCGACCAGAGAAGGGCGCCCGGCCGGCTGGCTGCTGGCATCCGCTGTAATCGCCAACCTGGTGGCGCTCGGCTACTTCAAATATACCAACTTCTTCATCGATATTACGAACCAGGTTTCCGGCTCCGGGTTCTCGCATCTGGATATCGTGCTGCCGGTCGGCATTTCGTTCTACACCTTCATCCAGATCGGATTTCTGGTGGAAGCGCATAGCGGCCAGGCTGAGCAACAGCCGTTTATCAAGTATCTGACCTTTGCAACCTTTTTCCCATGCGTCACCGCAGGTCCGCTGGTCCTGCAGCGGGAGTTCTTCGATCAAATGAAAGATCGCAAGGACTCAGCCCTGGAAGCGCGGAGGCTCGCCGTCGGCGTCACGCTCTTCGCCATGGGACTGTTCAAGAAAGTGGTGCTTGCCGATTCAATCGCACCGTTCGCAAATGATGTGTTCACGGGGGTTGCAGCCGGCGGAGGCGTCGACATGGTCTCGGCCTGGGTCGGTGCGCTGGCCTATTCGCTGCAGCTCTACTTCGATTTCTCCGGCTATTCCGACATGGCGATCGGCATCGGTGTAATCTTCGGCATTCGCCTTCCGCTCAACTTCAATTCGCCGTTCAAAGCCACCAGCATCTCCGAATTCTGGCAGCGCTGGCACATGACGATGACACGGTTCTTCACGAAATTCGTCTATTCTCCGATGGCGATGGGCGGGATGCGGTCTGCGGTCACCAAAGGTCATTCGCCGCTTCGCCGGTATCTCGTCGCTGGAGCATGGCCGATCGTCGTAACCATGGTGGTTGCCGGCGTCTGGCACGGCTCCGGGTGGACATTTGTCCTCTTCGGTCTCCTGCATGGCTTTGCGATCGCCGTCAACAACGGCTGGAAACAATTCAATCTGCCGAAGCCGCCCGCGGTTCTCGGCTGGCTGATGACGATTTCCGTCGTTATTTGCGGTCTTGTGATCTTCCGCGCACCGGATGTGGCGTCTGCCATGACGATGTTGACCGCAATGTGGGGCATTTCCGCTGAAGTGCCGGCCAATGGACATCTTGCCGTGGCATTGGGCCTGCGCGAGGCGCTTGGACTGATCTTCCTCCTGGGTGCGATCACCCTGCTTGCTCCGAACACGCAGGAAATTCTCGCCAAGGAGTGGGTCAGCAGTGATCCGGTGCCGAAAACCATGAGCCGGATCGCCGGGTACATTGCCTGGCGCCCGGCGGTCGGGTGGTCGTTTGCCGCTGCAGGTACTTTCCTGCTCGCGTTCACGAGTATAAGCGCGGATTCCTCGTTCCTTTACTACCAGTTCTAGGAAAGGGCGGATCGCCATCGCGGGTGATTGAACCCGGAATAACACTGTCTGAAGAAAAGTCGTTCAATCGACTGACATAGCCGGAAACAGTCTAGAAAAGACCTGGAGAACCAAAATGCAGCTCTATGATGTCGTTGCAGGTGTGCTGAAAATCGATCCCAGTGATCTGTGTGAACAGTCGAACGCGCTGAATACGCCGAACTGGGACTCTCTTCGCCATATCGAACTGATGCTCGCAGTGGAAACGACCTTCGGTGCGAATTTTTCGATGGCGGAGATGGTCAGCATGCAGGATCTCGGCGATATGCGTAAATTGCTGGAGGTAAAGGGCGTCAAATTTGACGACTCAGAACCAATAAGGTTGTCTGCGTAACGTAAACGATCCGACGAATCACACTTTCCAAGCCGCGTTGCGTCGCCTGGACCAAAATGACAACGCCATCCGGTCGATCTTCCGGGGTGCGCCGACTTTATGGAGACCTGATCATGAACCTGAGATTTCGCATTAGGCGCGCACTTTCTGCCGTTGCGTTCACCACCCTTGCTGTCTCGATGTCCGCTGCTGCGGCCGATACCTGGAACATGCCGGTTCCTTATGGTGACAACAACTTTCACACACTGAACCATGTTGCCTTCGCCAAGGATGTCGAGGAACGGACAAACGGTGATGTGAAGATTGTGGTGCATCCGTCCGGGTCTCTCTTCAAGCATCCCGAGATCAAGAATGCGGTCCGCAGCCGGCAGGCGCCGCTCGGTGAGTTTCTTCTGTCACGGCTGTCGAACGAAAACCCGATTTTCGGGATCGATTCAGTTCCGTTCCTGGCAACGAGTTATGACGACTCGCGCAAGCTTTGGGACACGACACGGCCCGCTGTTGAAGACCTGTTGGGCGAGCAGGGTCTGATGGTCCTTTATGCCGTGCCGTGGCCGCCGCAGGGGCTTTATGCCAATCGTGACGTCAATGCGATCAATGATCTGTCCGGCCTGAAGTTCCGTGCCTACAATGCCGCAACCGAACGTCTTGCACAGCTCGCCAGCGCCGTGCCGACACAGGTGGAAGTTGCCGATCTCGGCCAGGCGTTTTCTACCGGCCGGGTCGATGCCATGGTGACGTCTCCGTCAACCGGCTATAACAGCAAGGCTTGGGATTACCTGTCGAATTACTATGACGTTCAGGCCTGGTTGCCCAAGAATATCGTCGTCATGAACAAGCGCATTTTCGATGCACTTGATGATGACACCAAGGCAGCCGTCCTGGAAGCCGCCAAGGAAGCGGAAACACGTGGCTGGGCCGCATCCATGGGCGAAACCGAAGCCAAGACAAAAGGCCTTGCCGACAACGGCATCAAGGTTGCCGCACCGTCTGACGCGCTCAAGGGCGAGCTGGTCGAAATCGGCCAGACGATGACCCAGGAGTGGCTTGAACAGGCCGGCGACGATGGCAAGAAACTGATCGACGCCTACAATCAATGACACATTGATCTGCGGTGGCATACTTTGCCGCCGCCGTTCAATTTTGGAACCGGGCCAGATCCTGGCTGGACGCAGGGGCGGTGCATTGCGGTGCTCCGCCCGATTGGTCTCGTAGCGTCCCTGGGTTCAAGACTGACACCACTTCCTCTTTAACGCGGCTTTCGCACGGACTTGACACACTGGAGCGCGAACATGCGTGGCATGCTTGATGGACTATACAGGGTATGTGGCGGGATCGGCGCACTGCTGATCGTCGCGATCTGCCTGGTCGTCCTGATCCAGGTGGCGTTCAATCTGTTCGACAAGATCTCCGATGTCCTGTTTGGAAAAGCGGTCGGGCTCGTGCTTCCGTCCTACGCGGAACTGGCCGGCTACTTTCTCGTCGCAGCGACGTTCTTCGCACTGACAAATACCCTGCAGCACGGCGTTCATATCCGGGTGACCATGATCACGCAGCGCCTGAAGCCGGCTTGGGCGCGCGTTGCCGAGGGCTGGGCCTGTCTGGTCGGTGCTTTGATGTCCGGCTATTTCGCGGTCTGGAGTTACGTGCTCGTCTATGAATCCTGGATCTACAACGATCTGTCTCCCGGTATGCTGCCGATCCCGATCTGGCTGCCGCAATTGCCGATGGCAATCGGCCTGACAAGCCTCACTATCTGCTTTGCCGATCTCTTCTTTCAGGTCATCCGCGGAACGTGGCAGCCACCGGTGACAGCACCGTTGTCGCAAGAGCAGGAAGAGCACTAGCATGGAACAGATTCTCGCAAGTGCCGTTCTGATCGTCGTCCTGCTGGCAATGCTTGCAAGCGGTGTCTGGGTTGCCATCTCGCTGATGGTGGTTGGCTTTGCCGGCATGCTTTTGTTCGCCGATGCACCCATCGGACAGGTGCTGGCAACCAGCGTTTGGGGGAGCAACAACTCCTGGGCGCTTGCGGCTTTGCCGTTGTTCATCTGGATTGGTGAAATCCTGTTCCGCTCGCGTCTTTCGGAAGATTTGTTTTCCGGTCTGGCACCCTGGCTGGAACGGGTCCCGGGATCGCTGCTGCATGTCAACATCGTCGGCAGCGGCCTGTTTGCTGCTGTCTCGGGCTCTTCCGCCGCGACCTGTGCGACGGTCGGGAAAATCTCCATCCCCGAACTGAGACGGCGCAAATACGATGACCGTCTGATTGTGGGAACGCTTGCCGGGTCCGGCACACTGGGATTGCTGATCCCGCCATCAATCATTCTGATCGTCTATGGTGTCGCCGTTGAAGAATCCATCACCAGGCTTTTCCTGGCGGGGGTTATTCCCGGCCTGATGATCCTGACCTTGTTCATGGCTTATGTTGCGATCTGGGCCCTCGTGAACCGGAAATCCATGCCGAAAGGCGAGGCCTCCGGGCTTGCGTTTTATGAGAAAATCAAACGCTCGGTCGTTCTGCTTCCCTTTATCCTGCTGATCGTTGGCGTGATGGGGTCGATCTACACCGGGATTGCGTCGCCGACGGATGCAGCAGCGGTAGGTGTCCTGCTTTCGCTCGTGCTCGTCTGGCGCAATGGCGACCTCACCTGGAGCCTGTTCGTCGACAGCCTGATGGGGGCCACGCGAACGTCCTGCATGATTGCGTTCATTCTTTCCGGCGCGGCGTTCTTGACCATCACGATGGGCTACACCGGCATCCCACGTGCGCTTGCGCAGTGGATCGGCGAGATGCAGCTCTCGCAATACGGTCTGATCTTCGCGCTGATGCTGCTCTTCATCGTGCTCGGCTGCTTTCTGGACGGTATTTCGGTCGTCGTTCTGACAACGGCCGTCGTTGTGCCGATGGTGCAGATTGTCGGCATCGACCTGATCTGGTTCGGCATCTTCCTGGTTCTTGTGGTCGAGATGTCGCAAATCACACCGCCCGTCGGGTTCAACCTGTTTGTGCTTCAGGGCATCACGGGCAAGAACATCATCGACATTGCGCGAAACGCCCTACCGTTCTTCCTGCTTCTGATTGTCGGCGTGGCGCTTATCACCCTGTTCCCCGACATCGTTATGTTCCTGCCCAACCAGATGAACAGGTAGCAGACCTGCAAACCATTTGGTTGTCTGCGTCACCCGAGACGATTTTTACCTGAGTCCACGCGGCTGATATCTACATGAGCGTCGGTATGCCTTTGCGTGTCCTTTGGACAATGGGGCTGCCGCAGGCGGGGAGGCTCTTTGCTAAAGTGCGCGTATAACAACTTCTGAATTGAGCTTTGAACTGATTTATACTCGACTTATTTCGATAAAATTTTATCTTCTAAAGTAATAATGCTTTCATTTTGAGATATCTTCTATGATTATTATTTTCTAAATTAATTAGAATTTATTTTTTACTGCATAATATCTCGGCAGGTCATTATAAAAACAATGTTTTATTCCGTGGCGGCGTTGCGGGATGAAGTAATTTTTTGACCGTGGGCAATGAAATGCAGGGAAAGCGGTTATGAATCAAATCCAGTTTGCCGACAAGCATGGGGCTAAAAACGTACCGGTTGTCGAGTTCTCGCGTCTGCCGGACGTTACTCTTTATGAAAGCGATATGGCTGACACCGCCCGCGTTGAGACACGCACGGATGCTGCCTGGCGCAAAGCGGTGGATGTCCTCGCGTCGCACTATCCCGATCGGCAACCCTCACATATTGCCCTTGCCGTTTTTGCGGCCTATGTCGCACGCGTGAGCGAGAACAGTCATGCCGTTTTCGCGTTTCATGATGCGACGCTTTCCAGTGTGGCGCGTGATTTCGTCGTTTTCGAACATGGTCTGGCGAAGGACGAAATCTTCACAAACGTCGTTGAAAAAGTCGCGCGTGCCGGACTTGCATTTGTGAGCGGCAATGCGGCCGGCGTCTTTAGTCCGACACAATGCGACGTTCCGCTTGCGGTGATGACTGGTCCGCGGCCACAAGCAGAATCCGGTGCGGAAATCCAGCTTCATTGTGATGCGGACGGCGACATCGTCTGGACTCATCCCGGCTATGTCAGCTCAGAGGCAATCGATCTGATCGGCGAACGCATGACAGCGCTCGCGCAGGGAATTGCCGCAGCTCCTGAAGGTGCCCTTGTGCACCAGCCGCTCATGTCCGCGCGTGAGCGCAAGCTGGTTGTTGAGGACTGGAACGCGACTGACCGCAACTATGGCTATGACGGTGGGCTTGTCGCGATGATGCAGACGTGCGCCGAGGCGACGCCGGACCATCCTGCATTGATCTATATGGATGAAACGCTGAGCTTTGCCGAATTCAATGCGCGCGTGAACCGTCTCGCACGCGTTCTGATGGACAAGGGCGTCGGCAAGGACAAGTTTGTCGCGCTCGTCATGGAGCGCAGCCTTGAAATGGTGATCGGTCTCTGGGCGACGCTCAAGGCCGGCGGTGCCTATGTGCCACTCAACACGGATGATCCTTCTGCGCGAATCTCGGAGATCATCGAAGACTGCGCACCGGTGGCAATCCTCACGCAGGATCATATCCGCGAACGGATCGAGACAGATGTCAGCGAAGTTATCGTGCTTCCGGCTGGCGGCGAAGTCGAAGGAGACATCGACCCCGGCAATCCGGAGGTCGTGATTGGCCCGAACGATCTGGCGTACATGATCTATACGTCCGGTTCGACGGGCAAGCCGAAGGGTGTTGTCGTCGAACACGAGGCGATCCACAATCGTGTCGTCTGGATGCATGAGGAATACGGGCTTGAGCCAGAGGACCGGGTCCTGCAAAAAACGCCGTACACTTTCGATGTGTCGGTGTGGGAATTCCTCTGGTCGTTCTCGGTCGGCTCGACGCTTGTGGTCGCCGAGCCAGGCGGTCATGTCGCCATCAGCTACCTTTACGGCCTTATCCGGCGGGCAGGGGTCACGCACCTTCACTTTGTGCCGTCGGTCATGCGCCTCTTCCTGCTTGCCCCGGCGCTCGATCAGCTTCCTATCAAGAAGTTGTTCTGTTCCGGAGAAGCGCTCGGCTTCGACCTCGTCCAGGCGTTTTACGACAAGGCAAGCGACTATGCCGAAGTCCATAACCTTTATGGACCGACCGAAGCGGCAGTCGATGTCAGCTATTTCGCCTGTCCGCGGGATCCTGAAGACAAGAGCATCCCGATCGGCAAGCCCGTAACCAATACCGGCCTCTATGTGCTCGACGAATATGACCAGCCGGTGCCGGTCGGCGTTCCGGGCGAGTTGCATATCGGCGGTGTTCAGCTGGCGCGCGGATACTGGAACCGCGAGGATCTGACGTCAGAGCGTTTTGTTCCTTGTCCGGTCGACGATGCCCTGCATCGGAGACTCTACCGCACCGGTGACTTGGCGTATTTCCGCCCCGATGGCGAGATCATGTATCTCGGACGGAACGATTTTCAGGTCAAGATCAATGGCGTACGCATGGAGCTCGGTGAAATCGAAGCCGCCATCCGCACCGATGAAGGTGTCAAGGACGTGGTTGTCGTTGCCGAAGAAAACCAGGGCAACAAGATCCTGATTGCCTATGTGGTTGCCGACGCGGCGGACGAGGCCAAGGCGGACGCAGTCAAGGATGCGGTTGCGGCCCAGTGCCCGGTTTTCTACGTGCCGCAGGAAATTCGCTTTCTTGCCGATATGCCCCTGACCGTGTCGGGCAAGGTCAACCGCAAGGTGCTCAGCGAACAACCACGGCTCTGACGTCTGCATCTGTATGAACGAAACCGCCCTTCGTAGTCTTGCAAAGGGCGGTTTTTTTGAACCCGTGTCCGAATGCGCGAAGATGCAGGGTGCGGAACGTCAGCTCAGGAACTGACTGATGACGGCTGCCTGTTGCTTCCTGCCGTCGGGATCAGCTGCTGTCTTAAAGCGTGTGAAGTGTTCGGCCCAGTCCGATGTACGCCTGCGGATAGGCGGTTCCGGAGCTTCCAGGCATTCCATGACAATGCCGGCGACTTCCGAAGCGGTCTGGTAAAGGCCGCCGCTGGCGGCCCGCGCCTGCGCGCCGCCAACATATTTCTGTAGGATAGGCAGATACTCGTCTTCGAGCATGCCGCCTGTCGCTTCGACCTGCTTCATCACATTGGCGGCAAACTCGGAATGAATGCCGCCCGGTTCAATGGCCGTGAAATTGATACCGAAATTCGGCGTCACATAGCAGGCAAGGGCTTCCGTATAGCCTTCGACCGCGAACTTTGCCGCACAGTAGATCTCGTTGAACGGCTGACCGACAAGACCACCGACGGATGAAACGGTTATCACGTGGCCGGAGCGCGCTTTGCGCATATGAGGCATGACGGCTTTGGTGCAGCGAACGACGCCCATGAAATTTACGTCCATGACCCAATTGATGTCGTCTTCGCTCGCCTGTTCCGTTGTACGAACGTAACCGGCGCCCGCATTGTTGATCAACGCATCTATCCGTCCTTCGACAGCAATCACATGGTCGATTGCCGCGTTGACGCTGGCGCTGTCCTGAACGTCGAGCTGGAGGACCTGAGCAGATTGACCGGCCTCAGACAGTGCCGCATCCAGAGTATCGCGCTTGGCGAGGTTGCGCATGGTCGCATACACCTTGTGACCTGCCTTTGCCGCCTGAACGGCGATTTCAATGCCGAGACCCGTAGAGGTTCCGGTGATGAGGATGACTTTTGACATTCCCTAATTTCCTGAAGTGTTCCGTTTGAAGTATCGCCTGCCTGAGGCCGCGCCCGGCGACGGCCCGGTCAACCGCATAGTTAATTAATGAGCAATTGCTCATTGTCAATGACAACCACAAGAATTCGGGAATGGTGCAAAGCCCGATAGCTTGATAAGACTTTGAAATCTCGGTTCAGGAGACGGAATTTGGCCCGGCCCACGACAGGCGACAAACCGCAGGATATCCGCAGGGCGACAGTCGATGAAGTCTCGGCTGTCGGTTCGACCTCTGTATCCGTCAACAAGATTGCCGCGCGGGCGGGGCTCAGCGTCGGAACGATCTACCGATACCACCGGAGCAAGGACGAGCTTCTCTTTTCGGTGTTCATGGAGGTGAAAAGGGACATCCACGCAGCGATGATGACGGCAGCCGCAGATCGACAGGGACCTGCTGCGCGGATCAGGGCCATGTGGTTTGCTCTTGTCGACTATGGTTTCCAGGCGCCGGGAGATTTCCAGCTGGTTGAGCTGATGAGCTCGGAGACGCGTGTTCAATTCAGCGGCAATGAAGAACTCAAGCAGCTCCAGAGTGAAGTTCTCGGAGAGATACAAAAGGGTGTCGACGACGGAACTCTGGTGAACACCAATGTTCGCACCATCGAAACCGTCCTGGCCTCTCCCGCAATCACGCTGGCTAGGCGGGTTGCGATGGGGCGCCAAGTGATTGATGACGATGAAGTGGAACGGATTTTCACACTTGTCTGGCGCGGTGTGGCTGCAGACCGGCAAGGGCTTTCTGGTTGATCGACTGCAGCACGTCAACGCCGCCAATGCGCAATTCGTTCTTGTTGCAATAACAGCCCGAATGGCCGGAAAGCCGCTCTTCAACGGGCATCACCGCGACCCGCTCCGAGATGTGTTAGGTCCCGTGAGTTGTCCCTGACCTCATTCAAGAAAGCAATGTTTCGGTACAGTCACCATGTCGCAACATGGGAGCCTGAACGTGCCTCGTACAAGGGCTGGCAATTGGATGCACTCTGGCTGCCGTCATCGGAGGAGTTTTCAAGAGCCGGTCGATATCGCATCGGAAGGTGTCCAAGACTTCATGCGCTTCGGACATCCGTGTATCTTGCTGTTCCTGTTTGCATTTGAGCCTATCTTGAAAACGTCTCACCGATCAGACAGGGAGGACATGGCAATGCTTTTCCTGCTCTCAGTTCGATTCCACATCGGTCGGACTTGCAGTCGCCTTGTCCATGTCGAACATTGAAAGGACTGCCAATACGCTAAACATTTCCATGAAACCTTGCCGTGACATGATCCACGATACCAAATTCACGGGAGCGGCTTTCCTGTCCTGTGTCAAAGATCTATCCGTGCATCATGGCTAGTGAGAAACGGGCAAGTCTGAATGCTCATGGCGGGCACAGTTACTTGCAATCCGTGGTTTGTTAACATCGCAAGCATTCGAGTGTTGATTTCGAACTTGGGGGATGTTTACGGGAGCAGGCGTTCTTCAGCTGCAATGCTCGTATTGTATTTCAAATGGCTTCGTGGTTGTGTTTTTTCGTAACAGGAAGCACAATCTCCAATGTTGTCATGAAATAGATGTGGTCTGAAATATTCTTTTTTTACAAAATGTTTCGAAGCCTAGCGATTGATTACGTTAGGGAATTTGATGAAATCAATCTGAGGTTACTTCACTTGATTTGACGTGTATTGGATGGCTTGCATCAGTTGAATGAGACTGGTCGTCTCAATTTTGCAATTCGCTGTTAAGATTTTCTACCGTTGTGTTATCGTAATAATTCGCAATTGAAGTGTAAATATCTATAGAACAGCTTATTAATACTTTTGTACTACCTTAAGGGCATAGCGCTTGTTGTGCGCTGCACACTCTTAGGGGGACTTCAAACGATGTCTACTTTGCGGAATGCTCTTGTTTCTACGCTGGCTGCGTCTCTTATGATGTCGTTCGGCCCGGCGTTTGCGGAAGATGGTGTTACGGATTCCAAAGTCCTGTTCGGTCAGGCAGCGGCTCTTGAGGGCCCGGCTGCGGCCCTGGGCACTGGAATGAAGCTCGGTATTGAGGCGGCTTTCGCGGAAGCAAATGCTGCCGGCGGCGTTCATGGCCGCATGATCGAACTGGTCAGCATGGATGACGGCTACGAGCCGGATCGCTCCATCGCTGCGGTCAACACGCTCATCAACGATAACAAGGTATTCGGTCTGATCGGTCCGGTCGGCACGCCGACCTCGAAAGCGACCCAGCCGATTGCAACTGCCGCAAAGGTTCCGTTTGTCGGGCCGTTCACAGGTGCCGGCTTCCTGCGCGATCCGGCGCATGGCAACATCGTCAACGTTCGTGCGACCTATGCTGCTGAAACAGAAGCCTGGATCGAACATCTGCATGGCGCGCTCGGCCTCGACAAGATCGCCATCCTTTATCAGGACGACGGTTTTGGACGTGTTGGTCTTGCCGGTGTACAGGCAGCAATGGAAAAACGCGGCCTGGATCTTGTTGCCGAAGGTACCTACCAGCGCAACACGACTGCCGTTAAGTCCGCTCTTCTTGAAATCCGCAAGGCAAAGCCGCAAGCAGTGGTGATGGTCGGTGCGTACAAGCCAATTGCGGAATTCATCAAACTGGCCAAGAAGGTCAAGATGGACGCCGAGTTCGTTAACATTTCCTTTGTCGGCTCCAAGGCACTTTCTGCTGAACTTGGCGAGGCTGGCGAAGGCGTGATCATCTCCCAGGTTGTTCCGTTCCCGTGGGATACGACCGTTCCGCTCGTCAAAGAATACCAGGCTGCTCTGAAGGCAAAAGATCCTTCTGCAGAGCCGGGTTTCGTGACCCTTGAAGGTTATGTTGTTGGCCGCCTTGCAGTCATGGGCCTGGAAAAGGCCGGCAAGGACGTTACCCGTGAGAACTTCCTGAATGCGTTCTGGAGCACCGGTACGTTCGACATGGGCGGTGTTTCCCTTGACTTTGGTCAGGATGACAACCAGGGCATGAACGATGTGTTCCTGACGACCATTCAGAAAGACGGTGGCTTCTCGCCGATCGACAAGCCTGCAAGCTGATTTGAACTCTTTCGCTGGCCCGGCAGACCGGGCCAGCGAATCTCATTTTGCCATCTGGGGTCAGATGACTGGGCAGACGTTGGTATTTAGGGGACTGTCGGGGACATGGCTGGGTACGGAAAATTCTTATCAGGTTTATTTCAGGCGAAATCATTCTTTCATCTGAGAACCCGAGGAAAACTATTTACCGCATTTGCGGGTTTGGTCCTGCTGACCGCGACAGCGATCGGTATTGGGCTTTTTTCTTTCCAAAGGGTCGAAAGCGGTTTTGCTGAGCTTTCGGAAAAACGACTTCCATCCATCGAAAACGCGGCGCAACTGGCGCTTACAAGCACCGAGGTTGCAACGGCGGCGGCCGCAGTTGCCAACAGCGTAACGCTTCAGTCTCAGGAAGTGTCCTTCCTCGCACTGCAAAAGTCGGTTTCAGTCATTGAGGAAATCGAATCCAAATTCGTAACCTCCGATTCAAATCGTGAAATCGTCGAGGATCTCTTTTCACAAAGCGAAACGTTCCAGGAGCGCCTCGGTGTACTCGATCAGGCAACAAAGGAAAAAATCGCCGCCAGCGAGGCGAAAGATGCTCGCATGGCAGCCTTGTTCAAGGCCTATGACGGGGTAAACAGCGCAATAACACCAATCGTCGACGACGCCTACTTTACGGTTGTTCTCGGCGGTGAAGACGCTGCAGCCCAGAGCAAGGAACTCGTCGACAACCTCGCCAACACGGAAATGGCCAAGCTCAGACTTTATCTCGAGCTGCGGGCTGAAACGAACCTTCTGGTTGGACTGGCTGAAACAGTCGCTTTTGTTGATGACAAGGCGCTTCTGACCCTGTTCGAAGACAAGATCATTGCAACAGACAAGAAGATCGCTGACTACCGCCAGGAATTGAACGCGCTTGAACTGGACAGCGGTGCCGAGGCTGAGTTCGACCAACTGAATGAACTGGTCCAAAGGACGCTGGCGAAAAGCAGCTCAAACAGCATCACACCGCGTCAGCAGAAGGAGACGCTTCAGGAAGCGATCGGTCTGCAAAAGGCGATTGACGATGCGCTCGTCATGCAAATCGACGATCAGCTTTTCACGCTGACAATCGATACGGAAGAAGCGGTTACCGAAAACTCGGAAATCATTTCAGATCTGTTGAACAATCAGGTCGGACAGCTGAAGAGCACGCTTGAAGCACAGGCTTTTGCGAACAAATTCGTTGCAACGCTTGTACAGGGCGGTTTGACCCAGGACCCGGCGCTTCTGGTTCCGCTTCAGGAGAAGATCACAGCCGACGCAAAGCATATGCGCGATGGTTTGGACGGGCTCGGTTCCGATGACATCAAGGCGCAGCTTGAGCAGTTGCTAGTCTATGGGGACCCGAAGAACGGTCTTCTGAACGACCATCTGGAAGAGCTGAAGAGCACGCAAAAGTCCAATGAGCAAGTGACTGAAATGTTCAGCGCCGTTGAACGCATCGGTCAGTCGGTTGCCTCTTTAATCGAGCTGGAGCTGGCTGCAGTCGATCAGGCAACGACCCAGATCAACAGGCTGTTCGACAACGGATCCATGGCTCTGATCGTGATCGGTATTGCAAGCCTTGTCATTGCTGGTGCAATCGGCTTCTTCGTCGTCGACCGCGGTTTGGTCAAGCCGTTGCTTGGTCTCGTCAACATCACACGTGATCTCGCAGACGGCCAACTCGACGTACGGGTCGATGGAGTTGAACGCAACGACGAAATTGGTGATCTTGCCAAGGCAATGGAAGTCTTCAAGGAAAATGCGGTCGAACGCAAAAATCTCGAAGCTGTCAGTCAGGAAGAACAGAACGCCCAGCTGGAGCGCCAGGACCGCGTCGACAGCATGATCAGCGACTTCCGCGACGAAATCGAATCCGTGCTTGGGAGTGTCGGTGCGAACATGGATCAGATGCAGTCCACAGCGCAGGTTTTGAGCCAGCTTTCCGGTGAGACCGCGGCACAGGCTTCAGAAGCTGAAGGCAGCTCCACGACCGCTTCCGAAAACGTTGGATCCGTCGCGGCTGCGACAGAGCAGCTTGCCGGATCGATCGCGGAAATCGGTCAGCAGGTCGCACGCGCGACTGAGATTGTTGCAAATGCTTCCGGAAGCGCACGCATGACGACCGAAAAGGTTTCCGAACTTGCAGATTCGGCCAACAAGATCGGTGAAGTCGTGACGCTGATCCGCGCAATTGCTGAACAAACGAACTTGCTTGCGCTGAATGCCACCATTGAGGCGGCACGTGCCGGTGAGGCCGGGAAAGGCTTTGCAGTCGTTGCTGCTGAAGTAAAAGAACTGGCAACTCAGACTTCGAAAGCAACCGAGGAAATCGCTACGCAAATCGAAGCCATCCAGGCGTCCACCAGCGAGTCCGTCGTCGCGATCCAGGAGATCCGGGACACGATGGAGCAGGCCGACGAAACAACGTCGGCGATTGCAGCAGCTGTGGAGGAACAGGATGCATCGACCGCGATGATTTCCCAGAACATCCGTGACGCTGCAGAAGGTACTCAAGGTGCTGCCGACAACATCTCCGGCGTGATGAATGCTGTGGCCGAAGCGGCACAATCCGCGGGGCAAGTCGAAACGGCATCCGATGAAGTTGCCGAGCAGGCGCGTCATCTGAAACTTGTCGTGGATGAATTCCTGGCGAAGGTCGCGGCGGCCTAACAGCTGCCATGCCCCAAGCCGGAACTTCAAAACCTCTTTGACACGATAAAAGCGGCGTTTTCGCCGCTTTTTTCATTTCTCCCCTTGAACGTCAGGCACGGCCAGCTCGATTGGCGCTGCAGGCAAAAACACACAATTGAAATCTGCATGAAGCGTTGTTATGTTATCGATAACAAAACAACGCTTGCAGGAGCTCTTATGACCTTTGTCCAGGAAACACGAACACTGACCCATCAAGGTGCGCTGGCCATCTTGACCGCTGCGGTCGAGCGGGCAGAGCAAATGGGTCAGCCCCAGTGCATTGTCGTTGTCGATGCTAACGGAGAAGTTCTCGCCGAGGTACGAATGACCGGCGCCAAGTTTCTCAGTCGCAAGAGTGCCCTCGCCAAAGCTTTGACGGCTGCTTCAATCGGCAATGAAACCACTGTGGTACCGGAAAGCGTGCGCACGGCAATCGGACTTGCAACGGAAGGAAAAGTGACCGGGTTGCCGGGCGGTCTTCCCATTCGTCTGGAAGGCACGCTTTTGGGTGGAATTGGCGTTGGATCCGGGTCTGGTGATCAGGATATTGAGGTGGCAAGGGCAGGGCTGGCAGCGATTGGTGCCTGAAGAAGGCGCTCGCGTCATAGGCTCAATGAGCTGAGCAGCCTTTCACACTGCTGACCGGCGGACGGCGCAAGGTCCGTCCGCCTTGTTGTTGTTCAGGTCAAGCGAATGCAATCTGCGCCTTCACGGCCTGACTGCGGTCACCCGCAATTTCAAATGCTGAGACGGCATCATCCAGCGGCAGTGTCTGGGTAATAAAGGGCTTCACATCAATCAGGCCCTTTTGCATCAAACTGACGGCACTAAAGAACTCTTCGTGAAAGCGGAAGGACCCCTTGAGCTCCAGCTCCTTGGCGGTGATGGCCATCATCGGCAGGCTCATGTCGCCACCAAGGCCCAGCTGGACGATCGTGCCTCCAGGGCGCATGGCGGAGATACCGGCTGTGAGCGCAGGAGCTGCCCCTGAACATTCAAAAAGAATGTCGAACGTGCCCTTTTCGGGCGTGAACCGGTCGAGGCCCTGAGGGTCTTCGGCCATGTTCAAAGTCAGATCCGCACCCGCTGTCTTTGCCATCTGCAGCGTGAAGGGGCTCAAATCGGTGGCAACGATAAAATCTGCGCCGGCACGCCTGGCAGCCAGAATGCACAGGATTCCGATAGGCCCGCAGCCGGTGACGAGCACCGACTTGCCGATCATTTCACCGGCCTGGCGCGCGGCATGCAGACAGACCGACAGAGGCTCCGCCATGGCCGCTTCCCCGGTGCTCAAACCGTCGGCGGGACCGCATTGGGCAGCGTCGGCCACAAGGACCTGGCGGAACGCCCCCTGGATATGCGGAAACGGCATGGCGCTGCCATAGAACCGCATGTTGAGGCACTGATTATGCCTTCCTTCGTTGCAGAAGCGGCAGTTTCCACAAGGCCGGGACGGGGAGACGGCAACGAGCTGACCGACAGAGAGCCCCGAAACGCCGTTGCCGAGAGCGGTGATGTGACCGGAGACCTCGTGGCCGAGGATCATCGGTTCTTTCAGACGCACCGGCCCGAAGCCGCCATGATTGAAATAATGAAGGTCCGAGCCGCAAATGCCACCCGTTGCAAGCTTGATCTGAACTTCGCCCGGTCCGGGATTGTCCGCGTCCTGTTCTTCAATCCGCAGGTCTTTGGCTGCATGGATAACGATGGATTTCATGATCGCCTCACAGAACCGGGGTCGGCAGGTCCTGACCTGCAAAATGTGCCGTCAGATTGTCGCGAACGAGTTTCCCCATGGCTTTCCGCGTCTCGAATGTGCCCGATGCATGGTGCGGTTGCACGAGCACATTGTCGAGTTCAAGAAAGCGTGGATTGAGCGCAGGTTCCCCTTCAAAAACGTCCAGTGCGGCCGAGCCGAGGCGTTTGCTTTCAAGGGCATCCAGAAGGGCTGCTTCATCAATATTCGATGCACGGCTGATGTTGATGATCATGCCTTCCGGGCCGACTGCGTCAATGACCTCCTGATTGACGATGTGCCGCGTTTCCGCGGAAGCAGCGAGTGTGACAAAAAGGAAGTCGGATTGCCGAGCAAGTTCAACGGGGTTGGCGACGAATGTCCAGTCAGGCGCATAGTCTTTGGCTGATACATCCGAATAAGCGATTTTCAGGTCGAAACCTGCAAGGCGCTTGGCAACTTCGAAGCCGATCCGGCCAAGACCCAGTACACCTGCGGTCTTGCCCCAGACCCTGCTCTTGAGCGGATAGAGGCCCTTTTCCTGCCAGCTGCCGTCCCGAACCCAGGCTTCAGCGCCGATCATTCCGCGCGATTGGACTAACATCATTGCCACACCAAGATCCGCGACATCGTTTGTCAGAACGTCCGGAGTGTTGGTCACGCGAATACCGCGTTCACGGCAGGCCGCCAGGTCAACGGCGTCGAATCCAACGCCGTAAACCGAGATGATCTCCAGGTTAGGGCATGCTTCGATCATCGCCCGGTTCGCGCCGAGTTCGCCACGTGTAGCAATGCCCTTGATCTTGTCGCCGACCGAATTCAGAAAGCCGGACGGGTCGGAGGCTTCGAAGTATTTGTGCATGGAAAACGCTTCTTCCAGGGGAATCTGGTCCCAGTCAGGATAGGGGCCGACTTGCAAAATGTCTGGCTTGGTCATTTTGGGCTCTCTCGGGTTGACAAGTTATGTTATCGATAACATAACAGAGGCAAGTGTCAATCGTTTCTGTAGAAGGAATTCATATGAGCCTCGCCTTGTTCGACCTGTCCGGAAAACGGGCATTGATTACCGGTTCGTCCCAGGGAATCGGATTTGCACTTGCGCGAGGCCTTGCGCAGGCCGGTGCGGAAGTCGTTTTGAACGGACGTGACGGTGCAAAACTCGGCTCTGCCGCGCAAACACTCAAATCGGAGGGGTTTACTGTTTATGAACTCGCCTTCGATGTCACAGATCATGCGGCGGCTCGTGCAGCAATTGACGGGTTTGAAGCTGAAACAGGGGCTATCGATATTCTGGTGAACAACGCCGGAATGCAGCACCGGACGCCGCTTGAGGATTTTCCTGCAGACGCGTTCGAACGCCTTTTACAGACCAATATCGCGTCGGTGTTTCATGTCGGGCAGGCCGCAGCACGGCATATGATCGAACGTGGACGCGGCAAGATCGTGAACATCTGTTCGGTCCAAACAGCGCTCGCGAGACCCGGTATCGCGCCCTATACGATGACCAAGGGCGCGGTTGCCAACCTCACGAAGGGCATGGCGACCGACTGGGCGAAATATGGCCTCCAGTGCAACGGACTGGCGCCGGGGTATTTTGATACGCCGCTCAATGCCGCTCTTGTCAATGACCCGGAGTTCAGCGCGTGGCTGGAGAAACGCACGCCGGCGGGGCGCTGGGGCAAGGTCGAGGAACTTGTCGGAACCTGCATTTTCCTCTCCTCCGATGCGTCGTCGTTCGTAAATGGAACCACGGTCTTTGTTGACGGTGGCATCTCGGTGTCGCTGTGACCTCGGCTTTTGTGATCATGGGTGTATCGGGGTGCGGCAAGAGCCAGATCGGCCAGGCCTTCTCCAAGGCTGTCGGTGCTCGCTTTTTCGATGGTGACGATCTTCATCCGGCTGAAAACATTGCCAAAATGAGCCGTGGTGAGCCCTTGAACGACGAAGATCGCAAGCCTTGGCTCGGAAAAGTCGGCGCACAGCTTGCCGGCTCGGACGAACCCGTTGTGATCGCCTGTTCCGCCCTCAAACGGTTCTATCGCGAGCTGATTGTAGAGACCGCAGGAAAGCCTGTGACCTTCCTTTATCTGGAAGGCACACGTGAAGTGCTCAGCGAGCGCATGAAGCATCGCGATGGCCATTTCATGCCGGTCGCACTTCTCGACAGTCAGCTTGCAACGCTGGAGCCACCCGGGCCCGACGAACTGACCGTCAAGGCATCGATCGATCAGACACCCGACGAAGTCGTTGCCGAACTTCTCAGGGGACTTCAAAGGAAACAGCAATGAGTGAAAATGTTGCCCTGATCGGGGCAGGGGCCATGGGCGGTGCGATCGGTACCCGTCTCGTTGAGACAGGCAATCGTCTTTGCGTCTTCGATCTTGACCAGGAGAAAGTTGGAGAGCTGGTTGCCAAAGGGGCCGTTGCGGCTTCGTCGGCCGCAGAAGCGGCCAGCCAGTCTGACTACGTCATCACCAGTCTCAATTCGCCCAAAATCGTCGAAATTGCGGTGTTTGGTACCGATGGCGTTGCCGCCGGTGCCAAGAACGGCACGCTTGTGATCGATATGTCGTCTATCGACCCCGAGGCGACGAAGGACCTTGCGCGCAAGGCCTCCGACGCCGGGCTGCGCTGGGTCGACAGCCCGCTGTCCGGCGGCGCTCCCAAGGCATTGATCGGTGAATTGACCCTGATGGCGGGCGGAACGGCTGAGGATGTTGCAGATGCGCATAACGTTCTCAAACACGTCAGTTCGAACTACACGCATATGGGACCCTCAGGCGCAGGCCAAACGACCAAACTGATCAATCAGGTCCTGTGCGGCCTTGGGTTTCTGGCCGTCGCCGAAGCAACCCAGCTCGCGCTCGATGCCGGCGTTGACGCTGCAAAGATCCCGACAGCGCTCAAGGGCGGGCGTGCAGACAGCGCGTTGCTTCAGGAATACATGCCGCGATACGTGGAGCGCGATTACCGGAGAACCGGGCGCATTGACAACATGGTCAAGGACCTGAATGGCGCGCTGGATCTGGCACGGATCAGCAACACAGCCATGCCGCTGACGTCGCTTTGCACCGAAGTCCACAGAATGCTGACGGCCGCCGGCCTTGGCGGCGAAGACGAGGCCGCACTGATGGAATTTTTCAAAGGTCCCGACAAGGAGCAGTTTAAATGATCACCCGTTTCGCTTTGTTCGAAGGCAGCGTCAAATCCGGCAGGACATCGGACTTTCGCGCAGCTGTAACAGACCGCCTTGTCCCCTTGTGGAAACAGTTTCCCGGTAACAGCGATGTCCGCGTCATGTTCGGAGAAGAGCGGGATGAGGGTGCTCCGGAGTTTCCGCTGATCCTGGCAATCACCTATCCCGACAAGGAAACGATGGCGGGAGCGCTGGAAAGCGATGCGCGGAACCAGTCGCGGGTCGTGACGGGAGAGATCGTCTCGGAGTTCTTTGATGGACGTATCCACCATCATGTGACCGAAGCGAACGAGTACACCGGGGGATCGTGAGGCAGCGCCCATGTCCTGCGGGTTGAAACCTGTGTCTCTTTTCCATTGGGCCTGCGGCTGCGATTGCGGCGGCGGGCCCATTTTGCATAGTTTTAGGCGACAAGATTCGGGCGGAGGATGAATGCAACGCGCTGTTACCATGAAAGATGTTGCGCAAAAGGCGGGCGTATCGGTCATGACCGTCAGCCGCGCGTTCAAACAGCATGCTTCCGTCGGCGAGGAGACGAGAAAGCGTATCCTCAAGATCGCCGAAGATCTGGGATATGTCTTCGACAGCAATGCCGCGACGTTTCGCTCTCAACGAACCGGTTTCGTCGCCGTCGCAATTCCATCGATCAACAATGCCAATTTCGCCGATACCGTCGGTGCCCTGTCGGAAGTTCTCAAGGACGCCGACCTGCAGGTGCTGCTCGGTTACAGCAACTATGACATTCACGAAGAAGAAGGCATCGTCGAACAGTTCCTGAAGCGCAGGCCCGAGGCCATTGTGCTCACGGGCGGGCGGCATACGGAGCGTACGCGCCGGCTTCTGGATCGTGCCAATATTCCTGTGATCGAAACCTGGGACCTGCCGGAAAATCCGATCGATCATGTTGTCGGGTTTTCGAATGCGGCAACCATGCACGATCTGGTGCGCCATCTGGTTTCGAGCGGGAGAACGCGCATTGCGTTCATCGGGGGGGATACCGATGGCGACACGCGCGGTGCGGACCGGCGGCGCGGGTTCATTCGTGCGATGGAAGACCAGGGACTGTCTGCAGAACGGCTGATCGGTGCGGGCGCTCCGCCAATATCGATGCGGGAAGGGGCGGATGCCATGGCGCGCCTTCTTGAAAATCATCCGGACACGCAGGCCGTCATCTGTGTCTCTGACCTGTCGGCGTTCGGTGCGCTGACCGAGTGTGCGCGCAAAGGCGTGAAGGTTCCGGAAGATATCGCTGTTGCTGGATTTGGCGCCTACGATATCTCCTCGATTTGCGTCCCTACGTTGACAACAATCGATCCGCAGCCACTCGAAATCGGCGAAAAAACCGGACAGTTAATCGTTTCACTGCTGCGCGGCGGCGAAACTGTCAGCCAGGCCAGGATCGGGATCACACCGCAGCTGAGTGTCGGTGGATCGAGCAGCTGACCGTCCTTGCATAACGAGCTCACACTGTTTCGCCCGGAACCAGCCTGAACCCGACATCGCAGACATCTTGCGCATCATCGCCGGATATCTTGAGCAGGAGGTTTTCCGCAGCAAGCTGGCCAATGCGCAGGTGATTGGCCTGTACGGTTGTCAGCCGGTAGGGCAGAACCGACGCAATCGGAAGTTCTCCCCAGCCCGCAATGCCGATGTCACCGGGGATACTGATTTTCTGGGCTTCGCAAAACTGCACGGCTCCCACCGCCATATTGTCATTCTGAAAGAATATGACTTCGACGTTCGGATCCGAGGACAGCAGCTGCTCTGTTCCATAAAAACCGGGATAAAACCCAGGAATATCGTTCAGGCAGAGCTGCTTGCTGAGTTTTCCTCCACCATCTTCAACAGCCTTTGCATAACCGTTGAGCCGCGAAGTCGCCGCGTTGGCGGCATCGTGAGACGTTCCGACATAACCGAAGCGCTTGTAGCCCTTCGACAGCAAGAATCTGCCCATGTCGTAACCGCTGTCAAAGTGGTTCAGACCGACGCACATATCGATCGGGCTGGAATTCAGGTCCCAGATTTCAACGAGCGGAATATTCGAGCTTTGGAGCAGTTGAACCGCTCGCGGTGTGTGGGCGCGACCCGTCAGGATCAGCCCGGCTGGCTTCCAGGACAGAACGGTTTCAATCCAGGTCTCTTCTTCGGCAAGCGCATGCTGTGTCATACCGAGAACGGTCTGGTGATTGAAGCTCACCAGCTTGCGGTCAATGCCTTCCAGAACGTGCGTGAAGACCTCGTTGCCAAGGTCCGGAATGCTGACACCGACAAACGTCGTTCGCTTGTCGCTGGCAAACACCGTCGCGATCCGGTTCGGCAGGTATCCCAGACGCTCGACTTCGGCCATGACCTTGACGCGCGTCTTTTCCGAGTATCCGCCTTCCTCACGCAACACCCTGCTGGCGGTCATTTTTGAGACGCCGGCTGCCTTTGCGACCTCCAAGAGGCTTATCTTATTGTTTTTACTGGATATTTTGAGCCTCTTGAAATTTAACGTTATCGATAACTTTTTTAGTTGACTTCGATATGTGACACGGGGATGATAGTCCTACGTTACCGGTAACTCAACTCCGTCGACACACGAAAGCGGAAAGTTGGGGCAGGTGACGACCGGGAGGAAAATAGTGCCAGGCAGTTTGAAAAACCGTCTCTTCTTCGACGGCATACAGAAGCATTTTGGCGGAACTTATGCTGTCCGTGACGTGTCTTTGTCGATCGACAGAGGCGAGATCGTTGCGCTTCTGGGTGAGAACGGTGCCGGCAAATCCACTCTCATCAAAATTCTGGGCGGCATTCATAAACCGGATGAGGGGCGCGTCCTGATCAATGGCGAGCCCTACGAGCATCGTCCAGGTGGTTTCGGGCAACGCCAGGCTGTTGCGTTCATCCACCAGGACCTTGGCATGATCGAGTGGATGACCGTTGCGGAGAACATGGCACTTGCTCTTGGCTTTTCGAAAAAGTTCGGACTGATCAAGTGGCAGGATGGGGATACACTCGCCGCGGAAGCGCTGGCCAAGGTCGGTTGCGATTTCAGCCCGACGACACGTGTCCAGGACTTGTCCAGAACCGAAAAATCGCTGGTCGCGATCGCGCGCGCCCTGGCTGTTGACTGCGACTTTCTCGTGCTCGACGAGCCAACCGCGTCACTGCCGAACGACGAAGTCGCGCGCTTGTTCGAGGCGCTACGGCCGTTGCGCGACCGGGGTGTCGGCATGATTTATGTCTCTCACCGTCTCGACGAGATTTTCCAGATCGCTGATCGGGTGGCCGTGCTGCGCGACGGGGAGCTGGTCGGCGTCCGGTCGATCCAGCACACAACCACCGAAGAGCTTGTTCACATGATCGTCGGACGCAAGACCCGTCAGGTCAGCAAGTTAAGTGAAGCGCCCGGAGATCCTGTTCTCACAGTCAAGAAGCTTGAAGCGCGTTCCGCAGGCCCTGTCGATTTCACGTTGCACAGGAACGAGCTGGTTGGGCTGGTCGGGCTTCGCGGAGCAGGGCATGAAGAAATCGCGCGCGCGCTCTACGGTCTGTCGGAACACAGCGGCAAAATTGAACTTGCCGGCGTTGGTGCGCCGGACCTGCGCTCACCCAAGACCGCGCTTGATTCCGGTGTCGGGCTCGTCGCGCGCGACCGCACGGAAGAATCTGTCGCAATGCCGCTGACGATCCGTGAAAACACCTTTCTCAATCCGGAAGCAACGGGCAGGGGCCTGTTTTCGATCCTTTCGCCACGTAAAGAAACAAAGATGGCGGAAGAGATCGGCCGGGAAGTCGCGCTCAGCCCCAATGACCAGACCATGGCAATCGAGGCGCTGTCGGGTGGCAACCAGCAGAAGGTTGTCATTGCCCGCTGGCTTGCGACCAAGCGCAAACTGCTGATCTGTGAAGATCCTACCGCGGGCGTCGATGTCGGCGCCAAGGCGGAAATCTATGCACTTTTGAACAAGGCACTCATGGAAGGCGTCGGCATCTTGCTCGTGTCGACCGACTTCGAGGAGGTCGCGACGATCTGCCATCGGGCGATCGTCTTCAGCCAGGGAAAAATCGTCGGCGAATTGGCTGGGACCAAATTGTCGACCGAAAACCTGATCCAGGCCGCGTCGGCCAGCAACGTCGCTGCCGCTTGAGGTAAATCTGATGCAGTCACTTGAATCCAATGCTCTGGAACCCACCAAATCGGAAATCGAAGGCCTGTCGATACGCGGCAAGCTGTTACGGTTTCTGCCGGTCTACGGTCTGGTGATCCTGACAGTATTGTTGATCCTTCTTTTCTCGGTTCTGTTGCCGAAGACCTTTCCGACGCTATTGAACCTGCGCGCCATCGTTTCCGACAAGGCCATTATCGCATTGCTTTCCCTTGGCGCGATGATCCCCATGGCCGCAGGGCGGATCGACCTGACGGTCGGCTACGGCATCGTGCTCTGGCACATTCTGGCAATCAGTCTTCAGACGATTTTCGGCATTCCCTGGCCTATTGCCGTGATGATTGTGCTGATGCTTGGAGCGATGACCGGGTTCTTCAACGGGCTGCTCGTTGAAGTCGCCAAGATCGACAGCTTCATCGCAACGCTTGGAACGGGCACGGTGCTTTACGCAATCGCTCTGTGGCATTCCGGCGGCCGCCAGGTGGTCGGTGTTCTGCCAGACGGATTTTACTCATTGAGCACGACATTTGTTTTCGGTCTTCCGATCACCGGTTACTACCTGATTGCGATCACCGTCTGTATGTGGCTCATTCTCGAATATACGCCTGTTGGCCGTTATCTCTATGCGATTGGCGCGAACCAGCGCGCCGCGCAGCTCAACGGTATTCCGACGCGCAAATACGTCATCGGAGCTTTCATGGCGTCAGGGACCATGACGGCGCTCGCCGGTGTTCTGTTGGCCTCCAAGTTGAGGATCGGACAGGCAAGTGTGGGTCTGGAGTTTCTGCTTCCGGCACTGGTTGGCGCATTCCTTGGATCAACAACGATCAAGCCCGGGCGGGTCAATGTGTGGGGCACCATTGTCGGCGTCGCCATCCTGGCCGTCGGCATCTCCGGCATTCAGCAATTCGGCGGCTCATTCTGGGTCGAACCACTCTTCAACGGCGTAACGCTGCTGATCGCGATCGGTATCGCAGGTTATGCGCAGCGCCGCAAAGGCGCAGCGAAAAAGTAGGATTTTTGCAAAGGGAGGATACTATGCAAAAACGTTCATTTCTGAAAATCATCCTGGCCACGACCATGTTGGCCGGTTCCTGGATCCCGGCGATGGCCGCCGGTGAATGGGACGGCCCGACCAGCGGTCCAGCCGGAGCGCCCGGCAAGTCAATCGTCGTCGTGGCAGCGGACATGAAAAACGGCGGTATTTTGGGCGTGTCCAACGGCGTCGAGGAGGCCGCCTCCCAGATTGGCTGGAGCATGCGCCTTCTAGATGGCGCAGGATCCATTCAGGGCCGCACAGCAGCCATCGGCCAGGCACTCGCGTTGCAGCCGGACGGGATCGTCATCAACGGTTTCGACGCGATTGAGCAGCAGGCGGCCCTTGAGGGAGTTGTGGCAGCAGGCATTCCGATCGTTGCCTGGCATTCCGGGCCGAAAATCGGTTGCGATGCGCCGGGCGGTATCTTTGCCAATGTGTCCACTGATGCGATGACCGTTTCGGAAGTTGCCGCGAACTGGGCGATCGAGGACGGCGGCAAGGATATCGGGGCCATCATCTTCACCGATTCCACCTATCAGATTGCGATCGATAAAGCTGATCGCATCAAGGAGACGATCGAAGCTGCCGGCGGTACGGTACTGGAATATGTCGACACGCCGATTGCCGACACATCCAGCCGCATGGGGCCGCTGACAACAAGCCTTCTGCAGAAATACGGTGACAGCTGGACACACGCTCTGGCGATCAACGACCTCTATTTCGACTTCATGGGTCCTGCTTTGGCATCCGCCGGGATTTCCAGCGAAGCCGGTCCTCAGGCCGGTTCCGCCGGTGACGGGTCGGAAGCGGCTTTCTTCCGCATCAAGACCGGTGCCTATCAAACGATCACCGTCGCCGAACCGCTCAACCTGCAGGGTTGGCAGTTGGTGGACGAGCTTAATCGGGCGATCCAGGGTGAGGCCTGCTCAGGTTACGTGACTTCGCCCGCTCTGGTGACGCAGGACGGCGTTGAAAGAATGGGCGACAGCACCGCCTTCGATCCAGACATTCCGTATCGTGAAGCCTATTCCGCCATCTGGAACAAATAAGGCTTCGCCAAGCGGGTCGCCTGACGCAGCCGCAGGCGACCTGCTGACTGAAACGACGTGTGCCAAAGAATTATTTTTGCGCGGCATTGCCGCGAACGGGGGAGGTGTACCCGCGTCAGGGTACCCGGAGGAACAACATGAGAATCTGGACCGCGACAGCCGCTGTTTTCTTGATAACCGTTTCGTCAGTGCTGGCGGATGACATCCAGGACCGTCAGGCGGCAATGGATCAGATCAGGGTCGGTGCTGCAACGCTTGTTCCAATGCTCAAGGGCGACAAGGAATTCAATGCGGACGTTGCCGCCCTGGCGCTACGGATGACCTACGCAGGATCCATCGCATTCCAAGGCAAATTTCCCGAAGGTTCGAATTCAAAGGGAGCCAATCCGGCCATCTGGCAGGACAAGCCGGACTTCGACGCCAAGGTTGCTGATTTCAAGGCCGATGCTCATCACGCGGTCGAAAATCTGCCCGGCTCGCTGGACCAGCTCAAAGCGGTCTATCAGCCGCTCCTTCAGGACTGCGCGGCCTGTCACAAGCTCTACCGGATCAAAGACAACTAAGCGATACCGGCCGCCAATGAGACCTGGCCGGCGCAAATCGAGAGGAAACTGGAGATGTCCGACGGATCATTTGTCCAGATGCGAAACATAACCAAGCGCTTTGGAGGGGTGACAGCTCTCCAGGGTGTCAACCTCGACGCCTATGAAGGTGAGGTGCTTGCGATCGTCGGTGACAACGGTGCAGGCAAGTCGACGCTGATCAAGATTCTCACGGGCGTCTATCAGCCGACGGAAGGGGAAATCTTCGTCGGCGGCAAAAAGCTGATCATGAACAGCCACTCCGATGCCATCGAGGAAGGCATCGATGCGGTCTACCAGACGCTCGCGCTGGCCGATCATCTTGACCCGGCATCGAACATGTTTCTCGGAAACGAACTGACGCGATCCTTCCTCGGGATCACCATGCTGGACAACAAACGGATGCGGTCGGAAACGGAACACGTTCTGTTCGAGCGTCTGGGCGTTCGTCTTCGCTCGCTCGATGTGCCGACATCAAGTCTGTCGGGGGGCCAGCGGCAGGCTGTGGCCATTGCGCGAGCGGTCTATCACGAGGGCCTTCGGGTCCTCGTGATGGACGAGCCGACCGCGGCACTCGGCCCGCAGGAAACGGCGCGGACGCTCAAACTTATCAAGGCGCTCAAGGCGCAAGGCCTTGCGGTGATTCTCATATCTCACTCGCTCGATGATGTTTTCGAAGTCGCCGACCGGGTTCATGTGCAGCGGCGCGGCAGATGTGCCGGTGTCGTGCACGTTTCGCAAAGCTCGCAGCAGGACGTTCTCGCCCTGATCGTGGGCGCGGAAGAAGCGGCGTAGGGAGGCAAAAATGGCAACGGCAACACAATCAAACGGGCCGACGAAATTCTCTGAGCGAATCGAGCCTTTCCTGGCAATCATCGGGCCTATGGTGATGATCCTGGCCATTTTGCTGTTCATGGGAATAGCAGAACCGGCGCGGTACTTCCGCCTCTCGAACCTCAACCTCATTCTGCTGGATGCGGCGCTCTACATGCCAATGGCGATGGCGATGACCTTCGTCATCACCCAGCGCGGGATTGATCTGTCGATCGGGTCGGTCGCAGCGCTGACATCCATCATCATGGCCTTTTTGATCAAGCAGTACGGCTTTTCAGCGCCGGTGGCGATTGCGATCGCCATTATTCTCGGCGCCCTGTTCGGCCTGATCAACGGTCTGGTGATTACCAAGTTCAAGGTACCCGATCTCATCGGCACTCTGGCGATGGACCTCGTCTACCGCGGTTTCGCGCTTGTCATCGCCAAGGGACTGGTGCTGGCGCGGTTTCCGGAGATCATGACCGATATCGGCCGCGGGCAGATTCCGGGCTTCATTCCGGTTCCGGTGGTAATCGGTCTGCTGACAATGGCAGTGGGTTACTGGCTGTTGAAGAAGACCTATTTCGGGCGTTACACGGTTGCGATTGGCTCCAATCCCGAAGCAGCCGAAATGACCGGTATCGCGGTCGACCGCTACAAGATCTATGCCTATGTCCTCATGGGCGCCTCTGCTGCACTGGCCGGGCTGATGCTGACCGGCAAGCTGAACGCAATTCAGGCGACATCGGCACCGTATTTCAACCTTCACGTCATTGCCGCGGTTGTCGTTGGCGGCACATCGCTCTTCGGTGGGCGCGCCTCGATGCTCGGGTCTCTTGCCGGTGTGTTGCTGCTGTCCATGATGATCAATGCGCTGGTGACACTGCGGATTGAATTCTTCTGGCAGTCTGTTGCCTCGGGCGTGGTGATCGTCTCCTCGGTTGCACTTTACACATGGCTGCAGAAGAAAGATCGCGACGGCGCGAAGGGCTTGCTGGCCGGATTGCAGACACCGGAAAGCATTCGCCTTCTGCGTCTTACGGGCGGCCTGATCGCCGCGCTCGCACTCCTGCTTCTCATTGGATCTCTGTTTGCTGGCAACACCGTTGCCAGCGGCTGAGTTCCCATACGCGGACTTCATCGAAAGGGAGGAATTTGTGATGAAACTGCTGAAATCGACACTATGCGTACTGCTCCTGACCGGGACCAGTGCCCTGGCACAGGGAAACCTGCCGCTAAAGGAGCTTCCCGGTCATGCCGACAGGGACTACTGGGTTCCTGGCGAAGTGAATGCCGAAGGCAAGCTTGAAGCCCTTCAGGCAGTTGTCGGAGCGGAAGGTGTCCCGTTCTCAGGTACCCAGGACAAACCAGTCGAAATCGCGTTGATTTACCCGTCAGCCGATACGTCTGACTTCTGGGCGCGCAACTTCCTGGCCATGACCAAGCGCCTGGACGAACTCGGGATCAAGTACAACACGACCGAGTTTGCCAGCCGTCAGATCGAGCATTCTTTGCAGTCCACCTATGCGAACCAGGTGCTGCAGGACGGCGACATCTACGACTACGTGATCTTCGGACCGTCGGAACTCGCCATCCAGGCCGACAACATCGACAAGCTCGCTGGAAACGACGAATTCACGACCTATGTCTGGGCATTTCATACCCCGCTGAAGGACCTGAAAAACCAGCCTGATGTCTGGTTCGACTTTTCATCGGCTGCCGGTGCGCTCACCATGTGCGACTATATGCTTGAGCGGCTCGGCAATGGCGTCACGATGGCCATGAACCGCGGCATCCCGGGGATCACGGACAATCAGCGCTCCGGCGACTTCAAGGACTGCGTCATGGAAAAAGGCGACTGGAAGGTTGCCTACGAGCACTATGGCGAATACCAGCGCGAAGGCGGCTTTGAAGGCACCAGCCTGATCCTTCAGGCCTATCCTGAAGCAACGATCATTCACAATGCCAACACCGCCATGGCGATGGGCAGCGTGGAAGCACAGATCTCGGTTGGCAAGGAAAAGGAAGTCTTCTCCACCGGTTGGGGCGGTACTGGCCTGGAACTTGACGCTATCCGCCGCGGCGAACTGGATGCGACCCCGATGCGCATGGGCGACGACGTTGGCGCTGCCACGGCAGAGGCCATCAAGGCTGATCTGGAAAGCAGGGCAGACGAACTGCCGCTTGTTTTCCTGGGCCGCATTACTGTTGCCCATGATCAAATGAGCGCCGAAGAACTCGACGCATTGCAGACAGAGGCGTTCCGCTTCTCCGGAGTTGGTGCTCTGGAGCGGTAAGACCTTGGTGCACAGGCCGATTGTCCGCCGTTCGATATGCGGGCGGATTGACAGGCCATAAGTGCAAAAAGAAGCGCTACCGGTATACTCCTCGCCGGTAGCGCGCTTTTTTACAGCATCAAATTGCAAAAGAGGACACATAATTGGCGAGAGACGGCGCAAAACAGGGACCGGTCACGATGCGGGATGTCGCCAGGGCCGCCGGTGTTTCCCGAATGACCGTTTCGCGTGCGCTGCGTAAGGACAGCCCTGTCTCGCTGAAGACCCGCGAGCACATCTTGAAGGTCGTACGGGACATGAATTATGTCCCGGACCAGATGGCCGGCAGCTTGACGACCCGAAAGTCCGGCTTTGTCGCGACCCTGCTTCCCTCGCTAAACAATCTGCACTTTGCTTTGACTGTTCAATCCCTTACGGAAGAAGTTGAAGATATTGGTTTGCAGATTCTTCTTGGCCATACGGACTATTCTGCAGCACGGGAGGAGGAAATCCTTGAGACGATGCTGCGACGCAGGCCCGAGGCAATTATCCTTTCCTACGATGGGCATACTGAGCGTACCGTCGAGCTCATGAGGAATGCCAACGTTCCCGTTATCGAGATCTGGGAAAAACCCGAAAATCCGATCGAGCACACGGTCGGCTTTTCCAATTTTGATGCAGCCTACCGGATGACCGAACAACTGGTCGCGCAAGGTTACAGCCGGATTGCGTTTCTTGGGGAAGGCCAGGACGACTGGACGCGCGGAGCAGCCAGGCGAAACGGGTTTCTCAAGGCAATGCAGGACAAGGGTTTGTCCGCGCACCGAATGATCCGGTACGGAATACCACCACTCACTATCGACAACGGGTCAGATGCTGCCGGTCAGATTCTCGCCGACTTTCCAGACACAGATTGCGTTTTCTGCGTGTCTGACGTTGCCGCCTTCGGTGTCCAGAGCCGGTTGATATCCGAAGGGCGCCGTGTTCCGGGCGATATTGCTGTTGCCGGATTTGGAAATTTCGAAGTGTCCAGATTTTCTGTCCCAAAAATTTCGACCGTTGTCGTCGATCCGATCCGGATCGGCAGCGAAGCTGGTAAACTTCTGAAAAGACTTTTTCTTTTGGATGAAGCCAGCGCTGGTCAGCCGCAACATATCCACGTTGCCGCAGAGGTTGAATTCCGGCAAAGCACCTGATTGAGCTGCCTTAAGGGCAACGCGGAAAGCCTGTTCTTGATTTTTTTCTTGTTACCGATAACATATGTGCTAATGTGACCGGTAACAAACAAGAATTGTGACCGGTCACAAAGACAGTTTGCGTCGCATCGCGACGCCCCTGGAGGAAAGATGCCGCAAATCCGACTTGAAAACCTCGTGAAGCGATATGGGAATTTCGAGGTGTTGCACGGGATCAATCTGGAGATGGAAGAGAACGAGTTTACGGTGCTCGTTGGTCCGTCCGGCTGCGGCAAGTCCACCACGTTGCGCATGATAGCGGGTCTGGAATCAGTGAGTGACGGAGAGATCTTCATCAACGAAAAACCCGTCAGCAATCTGGAACCGAAGGCACGGGACCTGGCCATGGTGTTCCAGGACTACGCGCTCTATCCGCATATGAATGTTGCGAAAAACATGTCCTTTGCGCTTCGGCTGCAACGCCGCCCGAAGAAAGAAATCGATGAGAAGGTCGGCGTGGTTGCTGAGATGCTCGGCCTTACCAAATTTCTGCACAGGAAGCCGGGCGAACTTTCGGGCGGCCAAAGGCAAAGGGTCGCCATGGGGCGCGCGCTCACGCGCGATGCCGGAACCTTCCTGTTCGATGAGCCCCTTTCGAACCTCGACGCCAAGCTGAGAGGGCAGATGCGCGCCGAACTCGCGCTGATGCGTCAGCAAGTTCAAAAGAACATGATCTACGTCACCCACGACCAGATCGAAGCGATGACGCTTGGCGACCGGATCGTCGTCATGCATGGCGGCTATATCCAGCAGCAAGGAACGCCTGAAGAGCTGTTCAAACGGCCGGCCAACAAGTTCGTGGCGGGCTTTCTCGGGTCTCCTCCGATGAATTTTCTGGAAGCCGAAGTGCAGGATCTGTCCGACCGCTCGTTCGTGAGCGGAAAAGGGTTCGAGCTGGTGCTGCCGGAGGATAAGGCGGCAGCGGTCGCGTCATCGTCGTCCAAGGCCGTGACCCTCGGAATCCGGCCGTCTGATCTGCACTACAGCCCGGATGCCGAAGATCACGAATCCGTCGATCTGCAAGTGATCGTCTCCGAATACATCGGCGCACAGTCGGTGCTCTTGTGTGATTGCGGCGGCCAGAAAGTTGAGGTCGAGCTGAAGTCCGAAACGCCCATCGCGTTGGGCGAAACATTGAGATTTGCGGTCAACAGGGAGGGCATTCACATGTTCGACCGCGAAACAGAGGTTGCCATCAGGTGATCTGAACCTTGCTGTTAAGGGAGGAATGAATGCTGAAATATCTTAATTCGACAGTCTCAGCCATTGCCGGGCTCGCGCTCGGGGCAACGGCTGCGCTTGCAAATCCATATGAGGAGCATGCTGGCGAGACACTGGTCGTCAATTTCCCGGCCCATCCGCATTTCGATGCAGTTATGAAGGTCCTGCCGGAATTCACCAAGGAAACTGGAATTCGTGTCGAGGTCGACCAGCTTCAGTATCTGAAGATGCGCGAGCGCCAGACCCTTGAACTGACCAAGAACCGCGGCGACTACGACCTGATTGCCTATGTGGTCTTTTCAAAAGCCGATTACGTTTATGCCGATCAGCTTGAAAACCTTGCGCGGTTTTTCATGAACCCGAAGCTGGCTGATCCGAATTACGATGCCGATGACCTGATCGACGGCTATGTTGCCAATATTGGCGTTGCGGGCGGCAAAAAGGGCTATCTGCCCGGACCGACCGGATCGCTGTTCGGTCTGCCTTTCGGCTCGGAAACCTCTGTCCTGGGTTATCGGAAAGACATTTTCGACAAACACGACCTCAAGGTTCCGGAAAGCTACGATGAGCTTCTTGAACTTGCGTGCCTGATCCCTGAGCTGGAGCCGGGCATGGGTGGACTGGCATCACGTGCCGCCTCCGGTCACCATGCTAGCCATGCGTTCCTTCTGCACCTGGCGCCGCTCGGTGGACGCATCTTTGACGATGAGTGGAAGCCGATCGTCAACAACGCGGAAGGTGTGCAGGCTGCAGAGGCCCTGAAGAAAATCGTCAACTGCGGTGCGGAAGGCTCCAAAACCTTCGGCTTTGCGGAAGCGGGTGCATCGTTCCTGCAGGGTAATTCGGCAATGTTCCTGGACTCAACGGTCTTTGCGGGACAGGTCAACAATCCTGACAAATCCAAGGTTGTCGGTCTCGTTGAATGGGCCCCGCATCCGGTTGGCGTGAGAGCCGGCTCCCAGACGGGTGGCTTCGGCATCGGCATTCCGAAGAACGCCCAGAACAAAGACGCCGCTTTCCTCCTGATGCAGTGGCTGACGAGCAAAAAGGCGGACAAGCTGATTGCCATGGCTGGCG
Source organism: uncultured Roseibium sp. (assembly GCF_947494555.1). Lineage (GTDB taxonomy): Bacteria > Pseudomonadota > Alphaproteobacteria > Rhizobiales > Stappiaceae > Roseibium. The sequence goes on from NZ_CANLVF010000001.1 coordinate 1,045,504, forward strand.
GAAATCCGTCCCGCTACTCAACCCATGCCGACGCTGAGGTGAACGAAAAGTTCCCGCATATGTCCACTTTCGGTGAAGCGCTCAAGAATGCCGATCCCGACTGGCGTCCGATCATCCCTGTCTGGGGCAAGATCAATGCTGATCTCGGTACGACCCTTTCGAAGATCATCACCGAGGACGCACCGGTTCAGGAATCTCTTGACGGTGTCGCAGAGCGCACGCAGGCGCTGATGGATGACGCCGGGTACTACACCTGGACACAGTAAATCCAACGCTGCCCCGCGGCGCTGCCGCGGGGCTCTCAAAAAAATCCTCACTGAAAGTGATCTGCAATGAGCGTTGCGATCAAAGCCAATCGGCTGACCCCTTACATGTTTCTGGCGCCTGCAGGTGTGATCCTGGTTTTCGCGCTGCTCTATCCGATCGGCTACATGGTTTATGCCAGTTTCCTCGACTGGAGCCCGAGCCAGCGGATCGGGCAGGCCGAGTTCATCGGCTTCCGCAATTACGTAAATCTTTGGGGTGATGAAGCCTTTCGCGAGAGCTTCTGGGTTACCATTCGGTTTGCCGCGATCGTCGTGACGCTCGAGATGTTCCTGGGGGTCGGTCTGGCTCTGCTTCTGGACCGGAACCTCAAAGGCATGGCAGTGCTCCGGACCGTCTTTATCCTGCCAATGATGATCGCGCCGATCGTGGTCGGTCTGATGTGGCGCTACATGTATCATCCGACCGTTGGCATCTTTAACCGCACACTCAAGAGCATGGGCTTTGAGGGCGTACCCTGGCTGTCCGACAGCACATGGTCATTCATCGCCATCGTGATTGCCGATGTCTGGCAATGGACGCCCTTTATTTTCATTCTTGCCCTCGCGGCCATGCAGTCACTGCCGCGTTCGGCGCTGGAAGCGGCGGAAATCGACGGCGCGAGCGAATGGCAGAAAATTCTGCTGATCAAGCTGCCGCTCATGATGCCCGTTTTGATCGTCACGCTTTTGTTGCGCCTGATTGACGCCTTCAAGGTGCTGGAGGTGATCCTCGTACTCACCAATGGCGGTCCCGGCCTGTCGACCGAAATTCTCGCCCTACGGATTTTCCGCACGGCTCAGGAATTCCAGGAACTGGGGGAGGCGGCTGCCATGTCCAATCTCCTTCTGATGCTGTTGATGGCGCTGACCATCGGGATGTTTGCCTATAACCGCGTTCAGGAAGCCCGTGTCGCACGCCAACGCGCAGCCGCCGAAAAGGACGACGACTGATGTCCGCTCAAACGGAAAAACAGAACCCGGCCTTCTACGCTCTTATCGCTGCGCTTGTGGTAATGAGCGTCGGTCCGATTGCGCTAATGCTGGCAACGTCGTTCAAGACCAATGTCGATGTCTATGACGCTTCTGTGTCGGCATTCTTCTTCTCACCGACGATCAAGAACTACGAGACGGTATTGTGTAACTTTCTCTGGTACGAACCGGCGCATGTCGACTATTGCGACCCGACCTTCGGGCGCGCGCTCGTCAACTCGCTTATTGTCGGCCTCATCTCAACCGGCCTGACCCTGACGATCGGATGCATGGCCGCCTATGCGCTTGTACGGTTCAAGTTCATGGGACGCGGCGCGGTCTCCATGACGACACTCCTGATGCGCATGGTTCCGCCGGCTGTTCTGCTGGTTCCTGTTTTCGGGATCTGGACGTTTCAATACGGTCTGGATCAGACCTATGCCGGCATCATCCTGATCTATACGGCTATGAACCTGCCTTTCGTGATCTGGATCCTGCAGAGCTTCATTGTACAGGTGCCGATCCAGCTTGAAGAAGCCGCGCGCATGGACGGTGCCAACCCGTTCCAGGTCTTCTTTCTGGTCGTCCTGCCGATCATTCAGCCCGGGCTCGCCGCCGCCGCGATCTTCACCTTCCGCATCGCCTGGAACGAGTTCCTTCTGGCTAATGCGCTGTCAGGCCGGTCGACGAGAACGGTGCCGGTCACCATCGTCAATTCGATCACGGAATACGACATCAACTGGGGTGTCATCATGGCGACGGGTATGCTGCTTGCCATTCCCCCGATCCTGTTCACCTTCGTGGCGTCCAAGCAGATCATCACCGGCATGACGGCAGGAGCCGTCAAGGGATGATCCTGGAGTGGCTGATATCCCCGATTGATCCGGCCAGATCACATGATATCGGCCTTGCCCTTTCCTGGCATGCCCGCTTCATGGTTCTCGGCTGGGGGATACTTGCTCCTCTTGCAATCATGATGGCGCGGTTTTTCAAGGTTCTGCCGGGACAGGACTGGCCCCGGGAGCTGGACAGCAAGACCTGGTGGCGTGCCCACTGGATGTCGCAGACCATGGTCGTCATCCTGTCCGTGATCGGCCTGGTTCTTATCTGGATGTCATCGCAAAACAGCGGCACGGCGACCCTGCACCGGCTGTTTGGGTACTCCGTGCTTTTCCTAGCCGCGGTTCAGGCTCTTTCCGGCATTTTCCGGGGCAGCAAGGGCGGGCCGACAGACCAGAAATCGAACGGATCTTTGCGCGGCGATCACTACGAGATGACACAGCACCGGCTGGTCTTCGAGGCCGTCCACAAAAGTTGCGGATACCTTGCGCTCATCCTCATGATCGGAGCGATCGCGAGTGGCATGTGGGTGGCAAATGCGCCAAACTGGATGTGGCTCGGTCTGTCGATCTGGTGGACAGCTCTTGCAGTTGTTTCTGTTCACCTGCAGCGGCAAGGGCGGGCGATGGACACCTATCAGGCCATTTGGGGGCCCGGATCTGAACACCCGGGTAACCGGATGAAAAAGCAGGGGTGGGGTACAAGACGGCCCGACTTCCCTCAACAGTCGTTTGATAAGCAGCGGGAAACGTGATGTTTGGCGTTTTGGAAGGAACCGGCTTTGAAGTCATCGAGCCGGAATTTGAAGCTTGTTTTGTGGGACATGCGCGGGTTGAGCGCCTTTGGACAGGTGCGCGCTGGTCCGAAGGGCCAGCGTGGTTTCCCGCCGGGCGCTACGTTGTCTGGTCGGACATTCCCAACAACCGCATCATGCGCTGGGACGAAACCGACGGCTCCGTTTCGGAATTTCGCAGCGGATCGAACAATGCCAACGGCAATACCGTTGACACCCAGGGACGCCTTGTCACCTGTGAACACCTGACCCGCCGCGTGACACGGACGGAACACGACGGTTCTGTCTCGGTGATTGCCTCCCATTGGAACGGCAAAAGGCTGAATTCGCCAAACGACGTCGTTGTGAAGTCCGACGGATCCGTCTGGTTCACCGACCCCTCCTACGGCATTTTGATGGACTATGAAGGTGATCGCGCAGAGAGCGAAATCGGGGCCTGCAACGTCTACCGAGCCGATCCGGAAACCGGCAGCGTTGATCTGGTCGCGTCCGACTTTTTCAAGCCGAACGGCCTTGCATTTTCCGCGGATGAAAACTGGCTCTACGTGTCGGACACCGGCATAACGCACGATGAGGACGGTCCGGCCCATATCGAGAAGTTCAAGGTCGGTGCAGACGGAAAGTCCCTCGGAGATCGTAGTGTTTTCGCAAGATGCACTGCCGGAATTTTCGACGGTTTCCGTTTTGATCGTGAGGGAAGGATCTGGAGCTCAGCCGCAGATGGCGTTCATTGCATCGATGGCGATGGCGTCCTGATCGGCAAGGTGCGCATTCCGGAATTGGTCGGCAACGTCTGTTTCGGCGGCCCAAAACTGAACCGGCTGTTCATTGCCGGCACAAGTTCGCTCTATTCAATCTATCTGAATGTGAACGGGGTCAAATAGGAGTTTATTCCGGTTTTTCGGCCAGCTAGCGTTCGGCCTCTGCCGTTTTCCGGCGGGTATAGAGCATTCTTTCCCGGTAAAAGATGATCAAGCCGGATGCGATGATGATTGATGCGCCGAGGACAGTCCATTCATCCGGCAGCTGATCGAAAACCAGATAGCTGGAGATGGTCAGGTAAAGAATGAACACATAGCCGAAAGGCATCAGCAGATTGGCCGGCGCCAGGCTCATCGCGTTGGTCAGAAACTGGTGTCCCACCCATCCCAGAATGCCCAATCCGATCAGGACACCCCACTGAAAGCCGGTGGCGGGGTTCTGCCATTCAGCGATGGCGAATGGAACAAGGGCGAAGGTCCCAACGAGACCCGTATAGAATTGCATGGTATCCGGAGGAACGGTTCCTGCAAGCTTTCGGGTCAGGATGGAATAGAGCGCGAAACAGAAGGCGGCCGACAAAGACAACAAGACGGCAACATGAAAGTCATCGTCGAACGGACGGATCGCAATTGCGACGCCGGCAAATCCGACCGCCACGGCAGACCAGCGTATCAGCCCGACGGGTTCACGCAAAAGCGGCCAGGACAGCACGCAGATCATGATCGGAGCAGAAAACAGGATGGTCGATGTCAGTGTCAGGGGCAGATAGCGCAGCGACGCGAAGTTAAAGACGGTGGACGCCGTCAGAAGCGCGCCGCGCAACACCACGAGCCAGATCCTCTCGCAGCGCAGTTGCCTGAAATCGAAATCACTGGCGGCAAACAGACCCAGCGAAATCACGAAGTGTCCGAAATAGCGCATGAACGACAATTGCAGGGCGCCCAGTCCCAGGACGCCCAGCCATTTCGAGCTCGTGTCAATACAGGCAAACATCAGATTTGCGATAAGTATCAGGAGGATGCCGACGAACGGCTTGTCCTCCAGGGCCTTGGATGCAAAGCGCGCCATTGCGTTCGGGCTTAGCCCTTTTCACCGGTTTTGAATTGCTCGGCGAAGAAGTCGACCTGCAACGGCACGAATTCGTCACCCCGGCCGGATTCGATCGACATGTCGAGCGCTGTCTTGGCCCCGTTCGCCATGATCGATTCCACGCCGAGGCTTTCCGCCATGTCGGTATAATATCCAACGTCCTTTCGCGCATTGCGGATCGAGAAGGCGAGTTTGTTCGGGTCACCGTCAATCGCGTAAGCCTTGACGAAATCCATCATGCCGGAATGGAGCGGACCGGCGGCCATCACGTCATAGACTTTCTGGCGGTCAACGCCTGACTTGTCGGCCATCGCGAACGCCTCAGCCATTCCGTTTGCAACGGTCTGAGCGAAGAAATTGTTGATCAGCTTGACCGTGTGTCCGGTTCCAAGTGCGCCGAGATGGAAGACGTTCTCGCCAAGGTCCTTCAGGACAGGCTCAACGCGTGCATACGCACCTGCATCACCGGAGCACATCAGGTTGAGCAGTCCTTCCAGCGCGTGAGAGGGGGTGCGCCCGATCGGGCAATCGAGATAAACGGCATTTGCTGCCGCAACCGCCTCTCCGATTTTTTTCGTTGACGCGGGCAGGGACGTACCGAAGTCGATGACGATCTTGTCCGGGCTGAGACCGGCGATCACGCCATCATCACCATACATGCGGCTCTCCACGGAGGCAGAAGTATCGACGCACAACATGACGATGTCGCTCGCAAGCGCAACGTCTTTGGCACTTTTCACTTCGCCGGCACCGCGGGAGACCAATGCCTCCACCCGTTCCCTGGATCGGTTTGCTACGATGGTCAGCGGGTATCCCTTGTCCAGAAGGCGGTTGCACATCGCTGCGCCCATAAGGCCAATGCCGATAAATCCGATCGTCGGTTTCGTCATGTCTCTGTTCCTCAACTGATAAAGTGATCAGACAATTTTTGCGTTTGATGCGGGTGCGGTAACCGGTATTGGCCTGCCGCTTTGGGCGGCCGCTCGAACTGCTTCCACAAGGCGCAAGGCCTCCAGTCCGTCACGGCCCGAAATTTTGGGTTCCGACTCATGTCCGTTGATGAGTTGTGCGAAATGCGTCAGTTGCTCGTGCAGCGGGTCAACCCTTGCGACCTGAAGCGTATGATCTTTGAGAGGCCGCGACCAGTCTCCCTCGGCATCCTTTGCATCCGTCCAGACGCGCAGACCGGGGAATTCAAAGCTGCCTGCAGTACATCCGATGCGCCAGGACGAAACTCCGGTTTCCGCGATTGTAGGGTTCTCGCCACTCGCGCCCTCAAAACTCCAAGGCGTCAATGCCGCGTCGGTGAGCATCACACTGGCCATCACGCCGCTTGCAAAGCGAATGAGAATGGCTGCGCTGTCTTCGATCAGGCTGCCGCGTGCATGGCTGGATACCATGGCCTGAACTTCCCGGACAGGACCGAACAGTCCGACCAGGAGGTCCGCCTCATGTATAAAATTTATGAGAAGCGGTCCGCCGTCCTTGTCACGGCGCCAGGCCCCGGCCTCGAAGTAACTGTCCGGTTTGCGCACGGCCCAGATAAGCGATGCGGAGACGGGGGCGCCGAGGGTCTGCGAGTTTATCAGGTCCATTGCCTTGTCAACGGACGGGTGATATCGGCGATGATGGCCGACCAGCAGAGGCAGCTTGCGCTCTTCGAATGCCGCGACCAGTTTCTCGCCGTTGTCGACGGTATCTGCTACGGGCTTTTCGATCAGCGTGGACCAATTCCGGTCGAGACACTTCAATCCTGTCGGCAGATGATCAGCATTGGGTGTTGCAACGATGGCTGCTGCGCAGTCGTTTGCCGGCACATCTTCAAGCGATTTCACGATCCGGCATCCAAGCTCATCGGCGAGGTGCTGACGCGACGGGTCAGGATCGACGATCCAGGCAAGCTCGAAGTCAGGGTGAGCGGCGGCATTGCGCGCGTGGCGTTGTCCAACGAGACCGGCCCCGATAACGGAAAGGCGAATGGGATCAGTCCTGTTGTGCAATTCCCGACTCCAGGGTGCGTCGTTTCTGGTGAGATCGGCTCAAGCGCAATAAGGTGCGTCGTTGCCCCAGCGATGTTGCGGAATGTGGTCACTATGCGCGAGACGGTGACGCGTGTCTTCCCACATTTTCTGCCACACGCGCCAGTCCTTCAGCTCCGTCTCTGGATGCTTGCGGGAGCGTGCGACAAACTCTGGAAAATGGCTGCGCCCGGAAGGTTGGCCTGTCACGTGGTAGCGAAGGTCGAATGACCACCGGTAGCCGTCGCTCTTGTTGGAGAGCGATCCATGTGGCGTCAACGGGTGAAATATGATCGCGCCGCCTGCCTTCACCGGGGCTGGAACCGCGTTTTCCCTGGGCAGGAACTTTTCGGCGATGCCAACCTGAGACCTGGAGCAGTGCGGGAGCATCTCGCCATAGTTGCCCGAGGCAACCTGAAGACAGCCGTTTTCGACGGTTGCGTCGGTGATTGCCAGCCATACGGTCACGAAAGTCGTGTCATCCGCTTCCTGCAAGGTGACACCCTGGTCCTGGTGCCAGTCGGTTGCGATGACATGTGCCCGGCTTTCAGAGGCATTCACAGCGCTCTGCGGTGGCTTTATCCGGACGTGCTGGATAGGGTTCGACGATATCTCGGGACCGATGAGTGCTTCCACGCAGTCCAGAATGTTCCTGTTGGTTGCCATTTGAAAAACTGCCGGCCCGAAATGCATGGGCGTTTCGTCGGTGATGCCGTCATGAGGCAGGCTGATATCGAAAGGCTGGTACCAGTCGAACCCACCTCGAAAACAGTGGTCCAGTTTCTCCCAGAAGCCCATGTCCGCTGTCGGTGCGGGGACCTTTCCCTCCTTCAGCCACCGATCGTATAGATCGTTCATCAGGACGCTGTATTCGTCACGGACCCTGTTCAGAGCCGTGTCGTCGAGCAAATCCTCCACGACGAGATAACCTTGCTTCTGAAACAGTTCGATATCGCTTTGCGTCAGCATGGTGTCAGTCCTCAAAGCAGCAGAGTGACGATTGTCGGCCAGATCAGCAGAACCGCGAGCGCGACCAATTGTACTCCGATGAATGGCAGAAATCCTCGGAAAATGTCTGTAAGCGATATATGCGCCGGTGCAACCGACTTCAGATAGAAGGCGGCAGGCCCGAATGGCGGCGAAAGGAAGCTTACCTGCATGTTCATGCAGAACAGGACGCCGAACCAGATGGCGACATGCTGCGGTGACAATGTGCCGAGAAAGCCGATTTCATCGATTGGCAACCGCTTCACGATCGGCAGGAAGACCGGAATGATGAGTAGGACGATACCGACCCAGTCCATGAAGGCGCCCATGAAGAGCAGGATCACCATCATCGTGAGGATCACAAGCATCGTCGGCATTTCCGCGCCAATGATGAGCTGGGCGATATAGGTGGGTCCACCAGCCAGCGTGTAGGCGCCGGCAAGTGTCGCTGCACCAATGGTCACCCAGATGATGGTCCCGGTGGAGCGCAGGGTCCGCATCATGGAGACCCACAGAAGGTCGACAGACGCTTCGCCGCGGAAAAGGGCAATGCAGAAGACCGCGACCGCGCCCATTCCGGCTGCCTCGGTGATACCTGTGACACCGCCGTAGATGGACCCAAGCACGATGCCGATAACAGCGAGTGGCGGCACGAGGCCCTTGCCGTGTTCCCAGCCGGAGGCGGTTCGCTGGCGTCCGGCTACCATGAAGATAAACAGAAGTGCCAGAGCGCCGATACCGATCAGCCAGGGGAGGTCGGAGACCATCCCAAGGGGAGGCGGCTCGAAGGCCTCAACCGAGGGATCGTTCCGTCCCATCGCCGTCAAAAAGGCGATCCGGGCGATCAGGATCGCCATCACGCCGGAAACGACCACGCTGACAAATCCGCCGAACATCAGCAGCTTTTCACCACCCTCCGGATCGCCTTCGCGCGGCTCGGGAAGGGGGGCCTGAGACGGGTCCAGCTGCGTGCGCACAACAATGTAGATCATGATGAAGCTGGCCAGCATAAAGCCGGGAATGAAGGCGCCGGTGAACAGCGCTTTGATCGATGTCTCGGTGATGAGACCGTAAATGATCAGAACGATAGATGGCGGGATCATGGTACCGAGTGAGCCGGAAGCACAGATTGTTCCGATCGCAAGGTTCTGATTGTAACCGAGGCGAAGCATCTGCGGCAGCGCGATCAGGCCAAGCAGCACCACTTCGCCACCGATGATACCCGACATGGCCGCCATCAGGACCGCCATGATCGAGGTAACAATTGCAACACCTCCGCGCGCCCGGCTCAGCCAGAAGTCGAGACTGTCATACATCTGCTTGGCAATGCCGGATCGTTCAAGAAGCGCTGCCATGAAGATGAACAAGGGCACGGATATGAGTACGTACTCCGTCATCAGGTCGAAGATTTTCTGCGTCAGCAGATAAAGCGGACCTGTTCCCGGGTTGCTGGTCAGGAGACCCGTGCCGAAACTGGTCGGGTCGGTCAGCAGCGTGGGCTCGAACTTCATGATCATGACCAGCGCGGCCAGAATGGCCGACGCGAAGCCGAGCGGCATGCCTATGCCGAGCAGAAAAAGAAGTCCGAATACAAGGACAATTGAAATCGTGCCGACGTCCATTACTTTGCACCCACGCTTTTCTTGATTGCTTCGAGCTCTTCTTCATCGATGATGTCGGGCTCTTCCATTTCGGTGGGCTGCTTGTTCCAGTCGGCAATCAGATTTGCGACGGCTTGTAGGGCGACGAGGACGACGACGACGAGGATCATCGGCTGGATCGTCGCAGGGATCGGCGGATCGAACGCGGTCCCGAACATTTCCCAACGGTGAAACTTGATAGCGAAGACCTGCTTGTAACTTCCGTAGACCAGGAAAAAGGCGAACAGGCAGATCATGGCCACCGATATGACATCGCAGGCGTGCCGAAGCGGTCTCGGCAGGATGTCGTAAAGAATGAAAATGCGGATGTGACAGCGTTGCTGCATCGCATACAGCCCTGACAACAGGAATACGAAGCCGGCGATCCAAAGTGTCAGTTCGTTGGCCCACAAGGTCGGAGCTTCAATCACGTAGCGCAGAAAGACCTCGTAAAGCATCACCAGGGTCATGATGATGATCAGCAACATGACAACGCGGCCGATGAACAGGGCAAAATAATCTAGCCGCGTGTAGTCCGGATATTCCATCTGGGCATGAACAACGCTGCGCATGCCGACTATCAGAAGAACGGGTAGAAGCAGCAAGGCCGCCCAATCGATGAAGTCCATCGTCCCGCCAAACAGGCCGGGCAATCCGCCCGAAACGTCTTTGCGCTGGTGCAATTCGGTGATCTGCGCGGTCATGCTCTCATTGGCATGAGGGAAAAAGTCGAGAATATAGGCGGGACCATGCCAGATGATCCAACCCGCGCAAACTGCAAACGCGACTGGAAGTGTCCACTCTCGCAGTCCGCCAGACTTTTGCTCCGTCATCTTTTCCCCCATCGAAACATGCCGGTCCGCACGTGTATTATCCTTTTAAATTCTATTCACGTCGCAGTTTACGACGGCTCGTTTCAACCCCTTCAAAACACGCTGCGCAGTTCGCCATGCCGTCCCTTTGATCACCAGCAGGGTGTACCTCGGCGGGCAGCTTGTCCCTGTAAGTGTTGCAGCTCAAGGGGTGAGGGGTCGAAAGTGGCGGCAGGAAGCGTTTCCTGCCGCCACATTCATTCAACTAGCCCTGTGGCTTATTGCATTGCGCCCAGGTCACGCAGGAATTGCAGGTGGCTTTCCAGAAGCTCCTGAGATTCCGGAGTGGTCGCGAATTCCTTCCAGGATTCCTGCACGGCCTGACGGTAGATCGCCAGATCCTCGTCGGACCAGGTGTTCAGTGCGATACCTTTTTCACGGAGTTCCTTCGCCGTCTGGGCGTTCTTCACTTCGTTGATGGTGGAATTCTTCAGGCCAAGTGCCTGCATTCCGACCTTCAGGATCGCCTTGTGGTGATCCGGCATCGCGTCCCAGACGTCCTTGCGGCAGGCAAGGTGGTCAGCCGGCATGGAGTGGAAACCAGGGTAGTTGGTTTCCGTTGCAATGTCATAGAGGCCAAGACCGACATTGTTGGTGATGTTGGCAGCGTCCGCACCGTCAATGATACCTGTCTCAAGTGCCGTGAAGATCTCGTTGAAGTCCATCACAATCGGCGATGCGCCGAGCTTTTCGAAGATCAGCGTGATCACGCCGGGAGGCGAGCGGAATTTCCAGTTTTTCAGGTCATCGACGCCTTTGAAGGACTTGGTCGAGGACAGGGACTCAGGGCCCGGGATCCACCAGCCGATGAATTCCATATTGTTGGCGTTGTAAAGCTCGTTCAGCTTGTCATAACCGCCGCCGTGCAGCAGCCACGCATATTGCTGATAAGGGTTCTGATAGCCACCGGTAAGGTCGCCTGCGAACTGGAACGCCGGGTTTTTACCGGTCTGGTACGCGCCACCCGTCATGTCGCAGTCGAGAATACCCGTTGCTGCGGCGTCAAAGGTCTCGGCGGACTTCACGACGGAAGACGCGAAGAACATCTCGATTTCGATCTCACCATTTGACATGGCGGTGACGTCGTCGATGAACTCCTGAGCCATCTGGCCGGAGAGCGTTTCCGTGGAGAAGTGCGTCTGGATGCGCAGCTTCGTGCTGTCTTGCGCGCTGGCATCCGTCACAGCGCCCATGGAGAGCGCGAGACCGGCTGTTGCCACGCCTGCAAGCATAGTTCTCGTTAGTTTCTTGAGCATACCTTATTCCTCCCAAGTTGCTCCAAAAAGGCCTGCGGCTTTTATGTTGCCGTAGGCCCTGTTTGCTGGTTTTCCAGCCGTTTCCTCCGCCGGGCATGAATGCCGCGACGGAGCTGCTTACCCCCTTCGCCGTCACTCCCAGGACGGCTCCGACAGTCGTTGTGCGTGCGGGTGGATACACCGTTCCGCATTATGCCGCTCCCCGCTGTCCCACGGACAGCAAATCCTCTGCTTCAAGTTTTGTCCAATCGAAAGTGACACCTACGCCTGGCTCGTCCGGCGCAACCGCTCGTGACTGATCCAGTTGAAGCGGGCGCTCGGTGTAGTGTTCGATTGGAAATGAATGCACTTCCAGCCACCCTTCGCTTCCCAGGCCTGAAAGCAGGCTTACATGCAATTCCTGGATGCCGTGGCTGCACACGGGTGTGCCGTGAATGCCCGCGAGCCTGGCCGCCTGCAGGAAGCCTGTAATGCCGCCGCAATTGGAGGCATCCGGCTGAATGAAACTGAGCGCGGATTGCTCAAGAGCGTATTCGAACTCGTGAATTGTGTGCAGGTTCTCACCCATTGCCAGGGGCGCGCCGGTGGTTTCTGCGATCTCCGCATAACCCTTGTAATTGTCCGGAATAATGGGTTCCTCGAACCAAAGAATGTTAAACGGCTCGAAGGCGTGAGCTGCTTCGATGGCCTCACGGACGCTCATGGAATAGTTGGCATCGACCATAAGCGCCGTGTCCGGTCCAATCAGGTTTCGAACGGCGGCGACACGCTCGACATCCTGTTCCAGCCCGGGCTGCCCGATCTTGATTTTCACGCCGTTGACGCCGCGGTCGAGATAGCCCTGAACGCTTTCAAGCAGCTTGGGCAGGGGGAATGCCAGGTCGATGCCGCCGCAATAGGCTTTGCAGCTACGTCCCTTGCCTCCTGCCATTTTCCACAACGGCAGGCCGGCGGCTTTGCCGCGCAAATCCCAAAGCGCAATGTCGAGGGCCGAGATTGCAAAGGAAGCTATTCCTCCGCGCGCGACATAATGGACGTGCCATTGCATCGCTTCATAGAGCGCTTCCACATTGCCGGCGTCCTTGCCGGCCAGGAACGGTGCCAGGTCGTGTTCGATCATCGCTGCGATCGCGTGGCCACCCTTGCCGCCGGTGTATGTGTAGCCGGTTCCTTCCCGGCCATCGGCGAGGATGACGGTCGCGGTTACGAGTTCAAAATGGGTATGGTCGCCGTGTTTGGCATCCACCAAAATTTCGGCGAGCGGAATGTGAAACAACCTGACGGATACACTGACGATGGTTGTCAAGGTATCCCTCCCAAGACGCCAAGAACACTTCGTAATTTATTATTTGGTTTGACCAAGTTCGGTGAGGAGAGCGCGAATTGAAAGACGAGTCAAGGGCGTTTGGCGGCACTCGAGTTAAATCGATTTAAAAAAAATGCTAAGTGTCTATTTTTTATAGGTTCTTTTGTTGATTTTTGGGTGTTGCCGGGAGGGGGTTGCTTCGGTTAGGGCGGGCGCATAGCATTGTGGTCAAAGCAAACACGAGTTTGGTACAATCAAATTGGAAACCGTGGCGATACCGGACAACCAGGGGGGAAAGCGTGCTGCGGACGTTATTGTGACCGCCCTGGAAGCACGCATAACGTCAGGCGAGCTGGAGAATGACAAGCCGCTTCCGCCCGAACGTGACCTCATGGAAGAATTCGGAACGTCTCGCACAGTGGTCCGCGAAGCCATCTCGTCGCTTGCCAACCGTGGACTGATTGAATTGCGCCCACGCTTCAGGCCCATCGTCAGAAAGCCGGATTACGGAACGCTGTTGAGCGCGACCGGAACAATTGTCCGCTACCTCTTGAACGAGCCTGGAGGGGTTCAGAACCTTTATCAAAGCAGAGTGTTTATCGAGCGCGGCCTGGTCAGGGATGCGGCGCTCAACGCCACCAAGGAGAACATTTCGGATCTCAAGGCCGCGCTTCTTGCCAACGAAAAGGCGCTGGACCACTCTGAAGAGTTTTTCCGAACGGATATCGCCTTCCATGGCGTCCTTTATCGCATCGGCAACAATCCGATTTTTCCGGCAATGCATGAGGGCTTCACGTCCTGGTTGTCGCCGAACTGGGCGCGGATGACGCGATCCGATGACCACAACAGGTCCGTCTATCTGGATCACAAGGCCATTTACGATGCCATCCTGGAGAGGGATCCTGCGCGTGCTGAAGAAGCTCTAATCGCGCATCTGAGTGCTGCCTGGAGTTATGTGGAGGAGACGTTCTAAATCAAACGCGCCGCGCCTGGATTGATCGCTCCCAACCCGTTTTGAAGAGCGGTTCCAGTCTCTCCTTTGCCCCGGCAACTGAGCAGATGCGGCGAAACAGCTATGGGCAGCGGGTGTCTTCCGGACCCGCCCGGCGCGGCCAACTATTCGATGCCGTTGTTTGAAATCCCGCATATCGATGCCGGCAGACGCGTTTTGCCGGCTGTGTACGTTGTGCAACCGGAGGATTTTGGATGCAGAAAACTGGTGTTATCGGATTGGGTGACATGGGCTCTGGGCTCGCTAAGAACCTGATCGCAAATGGGTTTGAAACCAAGGGCTTCGACCTTTCTCCTGACAGATTGAATGCATTTGCCGCCATGGGCGGGAAGACCGCGGAGAGCGCCGGCGCTGTCGGTAATGGATCCGATGCGGTTTTTGTCATGGTCATGAACGGCGATCAGGTCAAAGATGTGATCTTCGGAAAAGGCGGCCTGCGAGAGACAATGGCGCCCGGCAGCGCGATCATACTTTCGGCAACCATCAAACCCCGGGAAGGGCGCGAAGTCGGCGAAATGCTTGACGGCAGCGGGATCCACCTGATCGACACACCCGTTTCGGGCGGGTTCCCCGGGGCGCAGGGCGGAACCCTGACGATGATGGCGGCCGCACCAGATGCGGTTCTGGACGAATTTGCACCCGTGATGGAGGCGGTTTCGGCAAACATTCACCGGGTAGGACGCTCTGCAGGCGACGGTCAGACGGTCAAGGCGTGCCTTCAGTCCCTCATAGGGGCTCAGTTCTCCGCCACTTTCGAAGCGGCTGCGCTTGCAGCAAAGGCCGGCGTTCCCGGACAGGTCATACTCGACGTCTTCTCGACCTCTTCGGCCGGATGCGGCGTCGTCAACAATGCCTTGCAGAAAATCATCGACAGGCAGTTCGAGGGCACCGGCAGTCATATCAACACGATGCACAAGGATCTCACCATTTCGATGAACCTGGGGGAAGAACTTGGCGTGCCGCTTCACACGGCCGCTGCCGCCATGCAGATCTTCCACGCGGGCAAGACGAAATACCCGAATGGCGACAACTGGATCTGCACACGGGTCATTGAAGAAATCATCGGGGCTGAACTCCATCGCGAGGAGGCAAAGAAAGCATGAAACTCGGTGTCATTTGCGACGGAATCAGCCGTGATCTCGCGCACGCGCTGACCGTGATGGATGAGTTCGGTCTCGACTATGCGGAGCTGCAGTTCGTCGGCGAAAAGGAAGTCGGTGATCACTCGGCCCAGGAGATTGCCGGGATCAAGGCCTTGTTGGAAAAACACGGCAAACCGGTCAGCTGTCTGTCCCGGCATGTCTTTGCCGGCATGACAACGGCGAACAAGCCGGGAGATGCGCTCCATACCACACATATGGATGCGTTGAAGCGTGTCATGGAAATGGCGCATGAGCTTGGTTCGCCGCTGGTCCGGATCATGACCAACAAAAAGGAACAGATCCTCTGGGGGAAAGGTGGCGCTGAAAAGTGGAATGTCGCCAAGGGCGCATGGGATGCAAGCCTGCCCCTGATCGCTCCAGCTGTCGAACTAGCAAGATCGGAGGGGCTGACGCTTGTCGTGGAAACCGGCAACGGTACGATGGTCAACTCCAACTACACCGCACGCAAGCTGATCGACGACCTCAATGCCAAGGACGCGCTCAAGGTCCTGTGGGATCCGGCGAACAACTGCTGGTGCCACGAGCAGGCCTATCCGGATGGCTACAATGAGTTGAAAGGCGGCTATCTCGGCCATGTCCACATCAAGGACGTTCTTGTCGACACGCCTCGTGCCACGCTTGAGGTGAAGCGCATGGGCGAGGGGCAGCTTGCGGATATGTTTGAACCGATGGCCGCTGCTCTGAAGGCCGATGCCTATGACGGTGTCATCTCCTTCGAGAGCGTCTACCATCCTGGCAACGGCGACTTCGAGGCCGGGTTCCGCCTGTGTATCGACCGGTTCAGGAAACTCTTCGGATAAGGTGACGGGTTCTGCCGATCATCTGCCCGGCGCTGAAGTCAGCGCCGGGCCTTTCAAACGACACGCCGGTTACGTGTTTTCCAGTTCCGCGATCAACTCGTCGGTCGTGACCTGGCGGCAATACCCCTTGATGGTTTTCAGGGAGTTGTCATGTCTTTCACGGGTGTAGGTCAGGCAGGCATCTGTCACCTGCGTGACCAGATAGCCGAGATCGCAGGCGTCGCGGATCGCACTTTCAACGCACTGATCGGTGACGATGCCGCTGATCACAAGCTGCCGAATGCCAAGATTGCCGAGCACGTAGTGGATATGCGTGGAGACGAAGACGGAGGAGGAGGACTTGGGAAAGAGGATCTCATCGTCTCCCGGTTCCAGCTCGTCGATGACCTTCCCGTCCCAGGAACCCTTGGGGACATTGAAACCCGTGATCTTGTAATCGAGACTGCGGTCGCGCCCGTCTTTCGTGAGGCTTTCGATCGTTGTGTACATCACTTCGACGTTGCGCTCGCGGCAGGCCTTCTGCAGCCGCTGCATGTTCGGCACCACGCGGGTCTTCATTTCCGAGAAGAACCAGCCGTATTTCCGGTCGAACTCCTCGTCGGACAGTCCGTCGAATTCCGCACCCCTGCGATGCGCGGCAAAGTTCTGGACGTCTATGAAGAGCAGGCCGGACTGCTCCGGCAAAAGCGGCACTTCGCGTGTGAGCATCATTTCCTTTTCTCCAGGACGTCCTTGAAGGCGGCGGTCAGATGACCGGCCCAAAGATCCTGGCCTTCCTCGGTGTCGATAAGATCGTTGCGTATTTCAATCAGGCAGTGTGCAAGGCCGCGCGGTTCCGCATGGCGCGGGATGAACCAGTCGCTGTCTTCTTCGATCATGTAGGGGACATTCTTGCCGACAAGCATCCGGTTGTCGCGTCTTTGCATGGTTGCCGCGATGATATCGGCGGTCTCTGGGTCCATCCTTGAAAGAAGACCCAGATGCCAGGGGCGATGTTTGCCGAGATAGACCGGCGTGAAGGAGTGGATGGCAAAGGCCGCCCGTTTCGGGCGATCATCCAGTATCGCCGTTAACGCGGCATCATAGGGGTCGAAGATCGTTCGCTTGCGGATCAACCGTTCCTCAGGCGAAAGGTTCTTGTTTCCGGGGATCGCAATATCCTCGCTGACGTCAGGCGTCGCGTCGGGCGCGTCGAAAGGGCGGTTGCAGTCATAGACGAGCCGTGAATAGCGCTGTTTAATCAGATCTGCGCCGAGATTTGCCGCAATCCGCTCCGAAACGGCAAGCGCTCCGATATCCCAGGCAATGTGCCGGTCCAGATCTGCCGGCGTCAGCCCGAGGCTGCCGAGCCCTTTGGGTATCGCGCGCCCGGCATGTTCACACACAAGCACCACGTCCGCGTCCGCGCGCCCCCTGATGCACTCAACCGGCTCCGGATCGGAGTCGGAGAGGAAGGTTTTGCCCATATTTTCCGCGGAATATGCCGCTTCCTTGAGCATGTGGAGCTCCAGAGGGGTTTTGATAATCTTTTTTCATTTCGTCACAAATTGGAAAGCTTGACAAGATTTTTTTATCAGCTCACTGTGCGTGACATGGTGGCTCACAGCACAATCCGCGATCTGATAACCGGGACTTCGGAAGCGTTGACCGGGGCAGAGCGCAAGCTCTCGACAACGCTCTTGTCGGACTATCCCTTTGCCGGTCTGGAACCCATTCAGGTTCTCGCCGAACGCACGGGTATATCGTCTCCCTCGATTTCGCGGTTTGTGTCGAAACTGGGGTTTCAGGGCTATCAGGACTTTCAGCGCAAGCTGATCCAGGAGCTGAAAGCAAGCCAGCGTTCCCCTATCGAACTGATGGTGGTCGAACGCGAAGTCGACGGATCGTTTCTTGGTGATTTCACGCGACGTGCCAACGCGCTCATAGATGAAATGGCACAGAGCATCACCGACGCTCAGTTCGAACGTGTCTGCGATCTGCTCAGTGATCCGGGCCGGCGGATCTTCGTGATGGGCGGACGTGTGAGTGATCTGGTGGCACAGCATCTCAGCCGTCATCTGAAGCGGCTGCGCGACGATGTCTTTCATATCGACCCCGACCCTGAAACCTGGCCCGACAGCCTATTGAAAATGCGCGGCAAGGACGTGCTCTTCGTCGTTGATTTCCGCCGATACCAGCGAACGGTCACTGACCTGGCGAAGCTTGCGGCCAACGAGAGGAAGGCGAATGTTGTCGTGCTGACGGACAAATGGCTGTCGCCCGCCGTGACCCATGCGCGCGAAACGCTCGCTGTTCCGGTAGAGAGCGGTACCGTGTGGGACAGCTATGCAGCCGGCTTCACGCTGATGGAGGCAATCATGACGCGGGTTGCGGAGGCTGATTGGACCAAACACAGCAAGCGCGTATCGGCGTGGGACGCCCTGACGGAGGGGAGGCAGGAGCTCGGACATGATACGTAAGCCGATGATATTCGCCGCAACGTCTGATCTTTCCGGGAAAACCCGCGGCAAGGCCTTTCCGGCGGACCAGTTGAACAAGCGGTGCGAACGCGGCATGGGCTGGGTTCCGACAAACGTGCAGATCACCTGTTTCGACACCATCGCCGACAGTCCCTTCGGATCGTTCGGCGATCTTGCCCTCGTCCCCGATCAGTCAGCCGATGTCAGCGTCGATTTTGAAGATGGCACACCACCTGAGCGTTTCATGCTGTCGGATATCCATACGCTGGACGGCAAGCCCTGGGGGTTTTGCACGCGCTCCATTCTGCGTGCCGCTTTGTCCCGGCTGAAGGACCTCACCGGTGCACGGCTGCTGGCAGCCTTCGAGCACGAATTCCAATTTGCCGCTGGTTCGACCCTCCTGCATCAGGGGTTCGGATTGCAAGGGCATGCCGAGTATTCCGGTTTTGCAGAAACACTTTTGGCCGCTCTGGAGCAGGCCAGCCTGACACCGGACAGTTTCATCTGCGAATACGGACCGGATCAGTTCGAGGTGACCGTAGCACCGGAAGAGGGTGTGAAGGCGGCCGATGCAGCGGTGATCACGCGCGAGTTGGCCCGTATGACCGCGCGCAGGTTCGAGCAAACGGCGACGTTCACGCCCATTCGTGATGTGTCGAGCGTCGGCAACGGCGTCCACATCCATATGAGTTTCATGGGTGACAATGGACCCCTGACATACGACGCAGCAGGTTCCCATGGGCTTTCTCCGCTGACGGCGTCGTTTGCCGCTGGCGTGTTGAAATACATGGACAGCATTCTCGCGCTTACAGCGCCGTCCGTCATTTCCTATGAGCGTTTGACACCCCATCGATGGAGTGCGGCCTACAACAATCTCGGCCTTCAGGACCGTGAGGCGAGCCTGCGCATCTGTCCGGTGACGGCAACGGAGCCGGACGCGATTGCGCGTCAGTTCAACATCGAATACCGGGCCGCAGACGCTGCGGCGTCGCCGTACCTGTCGCTTGCAGCAATCGTTCACGCGGGGTGCCAGGGCATTGAGGAAGAACTGGCTGCGCCCCAGGTTACAGAGGAAGACCTGTCGCTCCTGAATGCGGAAGAACTTGGCCGGAAAGGCTTTGTGCGTCTGCCGGCGACGCTTGAAGATGCGCTTGAAAGATTTGCGCGCAACGACATCGTGACCGGCTGGTTCGACCCTGAATTCGCCTCCGTCTACCTGGCGCACAAGAAGGCCGAGGCGGCCTTTCTCGAGGGAAGGGACACAGCGCAGAAATGCGCCGCCTATGAGGATGTCTATTGATGCTTGTGCTCAATGACATTTCGAAACAGTTTGGCGGTGTCAGGGCCGTCAGCAATGTGAGTTTCGAGGTGCCTGCGGGTCAAGTGCGCGGTCTGATCGGGCCCAACGGTGCCGGAAAGACCACGTTGATCAATCTGATCTCCGGTCTTCTGACACCGTCCAGCGGCACGATGTCCCTCGAGGGCGATATACTTGACGGAACGGGTGCAGCTGCCAGAACCCGCAAGGGGATTGCCCGCACGTTCCAGAACCTTCGCATCTTCGAAAACCTGTCAGTCGGGCAGAACATCGAGGTTGCCCAGATCACTGCGCGGTCCGAAGGGCATGAGGACAGCATCGCGATCGGCGAGGCTGTCGAGCGGTTCGATCTTGCAGGCAAGCTGCGCATGCCGGCAAACGCGCTCTCCTATGGCCATCTCAGGCGCCTGGAGATCGTGCGCGCACTTGCGCTCAACCCGAAGGTGCTGATGCTCGACGAGCCGGCAGCCGGAATGAACGAGCAGGAAACGGAAGAGCTGGCCGAAGCGCTTGACTGGGTCAAGACCCGCTTCGGCTGCGCCACACTGGTCATCGATCACGATCTCAAATTCATCATGACGCTCTGCGACAGGATCACGGTCCTGAATATGGGAGCCGTGATCGCTGAAGGTACGCCCCGAGAGATAACAACAAATCAAGACGTCATAGATGCCTATCTGGGCGAGGACCATTCCAATGCCGCGTGACGCGGCACAAAACAGGAGAGGGACAGTGAAGAAAATCGGACTTACACTCGCCGGGCTCGCAGTTGCTGCCGGACCGGCATTCGCCGCAGACACCGTCAAGATCGGTCTCGCGGTTCCAATGACCGGCGACTATGCACCTTACTCTGAATTCCAGGGTGCAAAATGCATGGCGGAAAAAATCAACGCGGATGGCGGCATCAACGGCATGCCGGTCGAATTGTTCATCCAGGATACGGGTTCCGACACGCAAACAGCCGTGTCGCTTGCCCAGAAGTTCCTGGACGATGGCGTCGTCATGCTCGGCACGATCCCGTTCTCCGACACGATGATCCCGGTCGCCCAGGTTGCCGCAGGTTATGGCGTCTCGATCTTCCAGCCGCAGTCGACGCAGGTGGAAATGCATGCCGGGATCGTCGACAACTTCTTTACCGGCGTATCTCCCGACCCGTTCACCGCGACCGCGGCGGCCAACCATGCTCTCAAGCAGGGCGTGAAAAACGTTGTCCTGTTCACATCGGATGAGGGCGGGTCCTGGTCGGCGCGCACGCCGCTCTGGTTCGGAGACGTGATCGAGGCAAATGGCGGCAAGGTGCAGGCCAAACTCAACTTCAGCTTCGGAACGTCCGACTGGTCACCGCAGATCGCCGAGATCAAGGCGCTGGATACACCGCCCGACGCGGTCTACATCTCGTCCATCATGCCGGATGTGGGCGTTCTCGTGCGCCAGATGCGCAGTGCAGGGATCGATGCCTGGGTCATCGGCTCCGACGGGTTCGACGATCCTTCGCTCGATGCCATCGGGTCGGACGATCCGAGCCTTCTGGACAAGGTCTTCTTCGCAACGCTCGCGCCCAGCCATGAGGACAGTGCGGTCGTGAAATTCATGAAGGAATGCGAAGACATGGGCTTTGAGGTCGGCGGCTTGTTCCCGGCAACGGGGGCGGACACGATCATGGCGGTGAAATTCGGTGTTGAAACCGCCGGCAGTCTCGACCCGGCTGCGGTCTCGGACGCGATCCGGTCCGCCGAAAGTGTCCCGGTTCTGACGGTGGATTCCATTTCGTTCAAGGATACCAAGACCTACGCACAACGAACGATCCCGGTCATCGGTTACAAGGACGGCAAGCGCGTTCTGATCACGAACGACATTCCGGCCAACGTTCCAACGGACTGGAACTGACGACACAGGCGCGGCCTTTGGTTGACGAAGGCCGCGCCAGCCAGGCGAAACGCATGCTCACCATTCAGGATCTCCATGTCTTTCACGGACCGATCGAAGCGGTTCACGGCATTTCCCTCAACGTGGAAAGGGGCAAGTGCATTTCGCTTCTGGGACCGAATGGTGCCGGAAAAACATCGACCATTTCCGCGATCACGGGAATTGCGCGCGCAACCGGTTCCGTCCGATTCGAGGAACGCGAGATTTCAGGCGATAGTGTGGAAGCACGCATAGCCTCGGGCATCGCGGTTTCCCCGGAAGGACGGCGCATTTTTTCCAACCTGACAATCCTGGAAAATCTCACGCTGGGCGCGGCCATACAAAAAGATCAGAAGGAAAAGGGCAGGGACATCGATCACTGGTTTTCGCTCTTTCCCATCCTTGCCGAGCGCCGGGACCAGGCAGCCGGCACGCTGTCCGGCGGTGAACAGCAGATGCTTGCGATTGCCCGGGCACTGATGGCGAGACCCAAGATCCTGCTGCTGGACGAGCCGAGCCTCGGGCTTGCGCCAAAGATTGTCCGCCAGATCTTCGATCTGATCGGCACATTGAAAGACCAGGGCATGACGATCCTGCTGGTTGAACAGAATGCGACCCAGGCGCTCAGGCTGGCGGATTATGCCTATCTGATGAGTTCAGGCCGGATCGTGGCGCATGGAACCGCGGATGAACTTGGAAAAAGCGACAAGCTGATGGCAGAGCTGACGGGGGTCGCCTGATATGGAATATGTCATTCAGCAGACGCTGAACGCACTCAGTTTCGGTGCCGAATACGCGCTGCTGGCGCTCGGCCTTGCGATCGTCTTCTCGATCATGGGGCTGGTCAACTTCGCCCATGGCGAGATTATCGCGGTCGGAGGCTACACGATGGTTGCCTTTGCCTCGCTGGCCATCGGAAATCCGGTGATCGTGATGGCCGGTGCGATCATTGCCGCGATGCTGGCCTCGCTCACGCTGGAGCGGGTCGCCTTCCGGCCCGTGCGCAAGGCCGATCCGACGACCGGGCTTCTGACCGCCTTCGGTGTTTCCATCGTGCTGCAGAACATTTTCCTGATGTTCGTGTCACCGCGTCCGATTGCTGTCACTTCGCTCTATTTTCTCGACTGGCCGATCGAGATTGCGGGAATACGGCTCGCCTCGCTTCAGGTCTTCGAAACGCTCACGACGATTGTCGTCATTGTCGCCCTGATGCTGTTTCTGCGCCGCACCGTTCTCGGGCTGGCCGTGCGGGCAGCGTCCCTCGATTTCGAGATGGTGCGGCTCACCGGCATCAAGGCAAACCGCGTGTTTGCGATGGCCTTCCTGATCTCGGGCCTTCTGGCCGGACTTGCCTGCATCTTCATCATGGCCCGGCGCGGCAGCGTCGATCCGCATCTGGGATTCGATCCTGTTCTGAAAGCGTTTGTTGCCTGTGTGGTCGGGGGCTTCGGAAGTCTGCCAGGTGCCGTGCTTGGCGGGTTTCTGCTCGGGGCCGTCGAGGTTGCGATGCTGGTCATGCTGCCGCAGAGCCTCGGCGGGATGACCGATGCCTTCGTGTTCATGATCGTGGCGCTGATCCTGATCTGGCGGCCGGACGGTATTCTGTCTCCAGCGGTCGAGAAGGGAGACAAGCTGTGATCCGGTTGAGTGCGAGCCAGCGATCCGGCCTTGTCGGGGCGGCATTGCTTGCGGCCGTTCTCGTAGCGGTTGGAGTGGCAACGCTCTACTTCGGTTCGCGTTACCAGATCCGTCTCGTGTACTCGGCCTATGTCAATCTGATTGTCGTTCTCGGCCTGCAGGTGTTCATGGGAAATGCTCGGATCACCAATCTCTCGCACAGCGCTTTCATGGGGATCGGGGCCTATGCCGCGGCCCTGTGCGTGACGCCGGAAAACATCAAGAAGATTTCATTGCCGGCCGCCCCGTGGGGCCTTGCCGACTTTTCGCTCGACCCGGTGCTTTCCGCCGCCATCGCCATCGCGATCACCGCGGTACTGGCCTTTCTGCTCGGCCTTTTCATTGTCCGTCTGACCAGTATCGGTGCGACCATCGTGACGCTCGCCGTTCTGGTGATCGTGCATGCGGTGTTCCTCTACCGGACAGATATCTTCAAGGGGAATCAGGCGTTTTTCGGCATTCCGCAGGTGTTCGACCTCGCCTGGGTGGTGGGCATCGCCATCCTGGCGGTAATCGTGTGCCGGCTGTTCCGGGAGAGCCGCTGGGGTATCCAGCTCAGGGCCAGCGCAGACGATGAGGTCGGCGCAGCCGCGATGGGTGTCGAGATCTACAAGCTGCGCCTGATCGCCTGGGTTCTGGGTGCGGTTATCCTGGCTGTCGCCGGTATCTGCTATGCCTATTTCCTTGGCACGATTTCCGCGCGGCCCTTCTACTTCAACCATGTGTTCCTGACCCTTGCGATGCTGATCCTCGGGGGCATGCGGACCGTTACCGGCGCGGTCCTCGGAACGTTTCTGATTTCGTTCGGCCTGGAAGGCGTCAGATATCTGGAAACGGGACCCGTGCTGCTTGGCATAGAGCTGCCCGAAGCGCTCGGGCTTTCCGGAATCGCGCTCGGTGCCGTCATTGTCTTGACAATGGCGTTCAGACCGACGGGTATTATGGGGAACCGGGAAATCGAGACGCTGTTCGCTCGCAAGACTTTCTAGGAGGAAGACGTGGCCTGCAATCACACGATCCACAAGCACGCGCACCATTTCGGCTGGGACAATTCGATCGATCCGATCCTGAGCGTCGCACCCGGCGAAACCATCGAAGTGGAGACGATCGACAGCTCGGGCGGCCAGTTCAATGCGAATTCGACGGTTGCCGACCTCGGCAATCTGAGCTTCGACAAGGTTAACCCGGTCACGGGTCCGATCTTCATAGAGGGGGCCGAACCGGGCGATGCCGTTGCGATCACCTTTCTGGATTTCAAACCATCCGGCTGGGGCTGGACGGCCAACATTCCAGGCTTCGGGCTACTGACGGACCAGTTTCCGGACCCGGCGCTGCATATCTGGAAATACGATTCCGTCTCGATGAATCCCGCACTTTACGGGCCAGGCGGGACTGTCCCCTTAAAGCCCTTCGTCGGCACGATCGGGCTCGCACTCGCAGAACCCGGACTACACTCTGTGGTACCGCCGCGCCGTGTCGGGGGCAACCTGGATATCCGGGACAATGCCGTCGGAACAACGCTTTACCTGCCGGTCGAGGTTGCCGGTGGCATGCTGTCGCTTGGAGACACTCATGCGGCCCAGGGGGATGGCGAAATCTGCGGAACGGCGATTGAAAGCCCGATGGATGTCGCGATCAAGGTGGATTTGGTCAAGCAGGCGAACTATGCGTTTCCCCGCTTTGAAACCGACGGACCGGTGACGCGGCATTTCGATGCCAAGGGCTATAAGGCAACAACCGGGATCGGCGAGGATCTGATGCAGGCTGCCCGGGACGCGGTATCGGGAATGGTTGACTGGGTTGCAGCATCAACCGGGATGAGCGCGCTCGATGCCTACATGCTGTGCTCGGTCTGCGGCGATCTTCGCATTTCGGAAATCGTCGACATGCCCAATTGGACTGTTTCCTTCTATTTTCCAAAGAGTGTTCTGGACTAACGTCCGCTTGTCTCGTGATTAATTCAGGCGCAATGCCAAGTTCGCGTCATGCGATCCTGAATGCCAGTCGTTTGTATCCGGTTCGGGAGGCGACGGCTCAGAACATGCTTTGCGCAAAAAAATCCTGTTTAACGTCGTGCGGCGCACGCCAAACAAAGTGACGACTCTGATACCATTTAACGGGGATGCTGCAACCTATGCGATTGCACTGGTTGTTAAGTATGACGCAATACAAAATTGCGTTTGGTGTAATCGGACGTCGATCAGGCTGGGCATTTCATGCAAAGACTGGATTTTGAGTTGGACAAGGCGCAGGTAAAGCGTGCCTGGGGCGTGATAGATCGGGACTTTCAAAGTCTCGGTCTTGTTTTGCGCCGCGGTTCCGACTTCGACGTCGTGGAAGCAATGGCCGCAGAAAGCAGATTTCCACCGCTGGAAGGACATTTCACGCCGACACTCAATACCTATACGCCGTCGCAAGCGTTCTGGCTGGCCCTCACTGACCCGGCCGGAAAGATGGTCGGGCGGGTCTGTGCCCGGTTTGACCGCATGGAATATCCGATGACACTTACGGACTTCTGGCGAAAATACTTTCACAGGTGCTATCCGAACGCGCTGGGTGGTCAGGTGGTGTTGTCACAGAATCAGCCGCGCGTTGGACGCAGGATCACCGGGGATGTGGTGTATCTGGGCGGAACTTATGTCGCGCGCGAGTGGCGCCGGCACAAGCTTGGCGGGCTTTTGAACCAGCTCGCCCAAATCGAGGCGCTGCACGATTGGGGCGCTGGTTTCTATTACGGCTGGATCCAGGGGCACACGTTCCTGGACGGGTTCTGGCGCGAATGCGGTTTTACCAGATGTTCGCACCATGCCCTGAATTGGGAAGAGCCGCTGCCTGGTACGCTGGATGCCAATCTGATTTTTGCCGGGAATACAGCGGATGACGTGTGTGATCTGATAGATCGCGTCGCTCGTGGATTTCCAGCAGTTCCATCAGACAGAATATTCGAACAATCCCCGAACGGGTCTCAAACCTGACGAGCAGCCGCTGCAAGGTCATATCGGGGACACCAGCGCCAAGGCGGTTTCCGGTCCGTTGGATGTCCAGCCAGGGCTCGCCTCTAAAGGCAGTCTGGTAGGCGTCGGCAACACCTTTACGATAGACCTGCGGAAGAAAGCTCGTCGCTGGCTTGGGCGCATCAGGGTCGAGCGCGTGCGGGAAGAAGCGCCGAAACGTCGTCTGGTTTCCGGCGAAGGTGATTTTGGGAACATCACCCTGTTTGGCGGATGGAAGGGTCAAAAGCAGCCAGGGGCTCAACTTGGTCATCCGGCTGTCCCGGATCATGACGCCGCGATTTTCCATCCAGGTATTCAGTAGAAACTGCGCCCGCTCACCGGCAAGTCCATTTTCGACGTGCGAGAGCGGAAGCGGTTCAACAAAGGTATTGTTGCTCATCGATCTGTCCGAAGGGTCCCGGGTTCGGCTGAAAACCACGTTGGATTGCTTCTGCGAAAATGTCGCTTCTTGCCTCAACGGCAAGTTCTGCGCGTTCCGCGTCCGTCAAAAGACTGGTTTGATCGTGGTTAAACATGTTGAAACAGTGAAAGTCCAACAGATAGAGACAGTCGTATCTGGCGGCAATTTCAAATAGCTCCAGAAACTCAAGTTGTTCTTTTGTAAAGTCCTGCACACTCATGATTTTTTACCGTTTACAGTTTACTTTTTCAGTTTGACGAGGGCCTCGTATACGAAAAAAACGCTTTCCAGAATTTCAAACTGGTTCATGCGTTGGTGTGCCGGTTTCCTGTCGTTCTGTTCGACGACACTCTCGAGAGCTTTCAGGTAAAGCTCCTTGTCCAGACACTGCCGGTCCCGGCTCGGTTCCTGGGGAATTTCGCCAGGCAGCGGGGCTTTCAGTTCCCGCGATAGAAGCAGCATGTGTTCCGCGCTCAGCGCCTGTTTTCCCTTACGAATACGGGAAACGGACGCAGGGGTCAGACACAAGAGATCTGCGACCTCTGTATTCTTTTTACCGCTCGCTTCGATGGCTTTGTTCGCCCAGGTTGTGACGTCGAAGTCAATTTCACCCACAGGTGATTCCATGTTACGCGTCCTGTAACAAAGGTTACTAAATTATGAATGACAATTACGCGATGCGGCATATTTTTGCAACCTGAGAGTCGACGCCTCAAGCCTCGCTGCCGCACCTTTCTGTGAAGTTCCTTAACGCCGGAAATCACCTTCTTCCTGCCAGGACAACATGCCTTCAGAGCGAAGACTTCGGTGCGGCAGCGGTCGAAACAGAACTGGTGGCGGCTCACAAACGCCCTTTTCAGTGAAGCCCAATTCTTCTTGACGCGGCGTGTTGCTGTGCGAAGGTAACCGCGTGCGGGTCGATAAGCACAGATGCGTCACAGCCTGTTATTCGAACCGCCGGCCTGCTTTGTTCAACTATCGCAACAGGAAGCTATGCCAAGCGATATTCCCGTCATCGATCTGAAACCGCTTCTTGACGATGCTTCCGGCGGACTGCAAACGGTCGCAGACGAGATCGGCAGAGCCGCTCGCGATATTGGCTTTTTCTACGTGAAGAACCACGGAGTTGAAGCCTCACTGATTGAGGCTGCATTTTCGGCGTCGCATGCGCTCTTTGCGCTGCCACTTGATCAAAAAATGCAGCTGACGAAAGACTTTTTCAAAACCAACCGCGGGTATGTTCCGCATGAGGGAGAGAATCTCGACCCGAACACGCCACCGGATCTGAAGGAGGCGTTCAACATTGGTTTGGATCTGGCGGCAGACGATCCGAGCATCATCGCGAACGATCCGTTTCGGGCTCTCAATCAATGGCCGGATATTCCGCACTGGAAAGAAACGCTTCTTTCCTATTTTGATGCGGTTTGGGCGCTCGGGCGCGAAATGCACCGCGCGATCGCTGTGGATCTTGGAGCCGACGCCACCTTCTTTGAAGACAAGCTGGACGCACCGATGGCGACCCTCAGGCTCCTGCACTATCCACCGCACCCGGAGACAGCGGGTGAGGGGCAGATCGGCGCCGGCGAGCACACCGACTATGGAAACATCACGCTTTTGCTCCCGGATGCCGTTGGTGGTCTTGAAGTGCGCAGGCGCGACGGCGTCTGGTTGAAAGCACCGACAATCGACGGCACATTCATTTGCAATATTGGCGACTGCCTGATGCGCTGGTCGAACGACATCTATGTGTCGACACCTCACCGTGTCGTCAACAAGGGCGGATCGGAACGGTATTCGATCGCCTTTTTCCTCGATCCGAACCCGGAGGCAGACGTTTCCTGTCTGCCCGGGTGCATGTCGGAGACAAGGCCTGCGAAATATCCCGCAATCTCGGGCGCCGACTATTTGCGTGCCAGGCTCGACGCAACCTATGAGCACGTGACGCCGGGCGCGGGCGCACGAGGCGAAGCCTGAGCTTACATCCACAAGGCAATTCCTGACGTAAAAACCCAGATAGACGGCCTCCAGCGAGAAAACCTAATGAGGAAGGCGATCAGATCATGAATGTGGACAGGGTATTGCGTTGTCTTCCAAGGCTTTGGATCGTGGCCTTCGCAGCTCTTTTGGCCACTGCGGTGCCTGCGCGGGCGAACGATGTTCTTGAAAATGTGCGCTGGCTGTTGTCGAAACCTGAAAGACTGCCGCTGATCGTTGAAAAACGACGTCAGGAAATCTCTCAGTTTTACAGTTCAGAACAGGGGCAGGTGCTCTGGTTGGACGAACCGCGCAGTCTGGAACTGGTGCAGAGTATGGAGGCGGCGCAGCGCGAAGGACTGCGGCCCGAGGATTATCCACCCGCAGTTCTGCAAGACGCGGTTGCCGCGCTCAACAGCACTTCGTCGCCGTCGGACATCGCCTGGGTCGAGCTTTTGTACACGGGACATTTTCTCGATTTTGCCCACGATCTCAGGGCGGGGCGCGTGTCTCCAAGGGTCCTCTATCCGGATGCCTATATGCCGTCGAATTCAATCGACGCCGTTGATGCTCTGTCGCGGCTGGTGTCTTCCGGGGGGCTTGAAGCCTTCATTGACGTGTGGCAACCGCAGGACGACACCTACAGGCGTTTGAAAGGGCATTTGCAACATCTTCAATCCGTTCGGCAAAATGGTGGCTTTAGCTACGTGGAACCGGGAGAGCCCCTCGAAGCCGGGACCAGTGATCCGCGCGTGCCGATCCTTCGTCAGCGCCTTTTTGAAGATGGTCTTCTCAGCAAAGCATCCGACGATCCTGTGTTCGACAAGCGTCTGGCATTTGCCGTCGGCCAAGCCCGCTTGCAGTACGGTTTGGAAATATCGGGTGAAATTTCGCCAGAACTGATCAGGGCACTCAATATCCCGATCGATCGGCGGATCGAGCAACTGACCAACGCCATGGAGCGGATACGCTGGCTGCCAAACGAATATGCGCGTTTGCAACTCTTCATCAACAAGGGTGAGAACAGCTACGTCTTTCTGGAAAACGGACGCGTTGTGCGGGAAGGCGAGGCCTTTCCGAATTGCCCGGACCGGAACCATACGACACTGGCAACGACCATCGAAGCCGTTACCTTTCATCCGACATGGCAGGTGCCCTGGGAGTTTTTCGGCAAGGAACTGTTGCCGCGTCTCAGAAAGGATCCGGAACAGGTGGAGGCAGCCGGCTACTACCTGAAACGAAGCGGTGCCGACGTCCCTCTTGATGCGCTTCCCTGGAAGGAAGCCAGCCTGCGTGACATTGAGCGTGCCAGCAACCGGGAGCAGTATGCCCTCTATCTGCCGGCTTCCATCGAAAATCCTCTCGGGCAATATGCCTACCGGCTTCGACAGGAACAAAGACTGCAGCTTTTCGATCTCGCCGCCGCGCCGGACGAGGGTCTTTTCTGCAATCCCTATCTGCCGAAAACCGCGTTCGGGATCGTCAACGGCATAGAAATTCTCGACCAGATCATCGAGCCGCGCGTTCTGCCTGTCGATGGAATAGCGGACCGGATTTCCAGGCAGGACACGGTGACCTTTCCTGCGCGTGGCGGTCTCATGGCCGTTGTGTCGCACCAGTCGGTATGGGTGCAGAGGCAAGGCCTGATCCGTTTCGGCAACGACCCTTATCTGGAGGATGCGCGCCTGACGGCAGCACTGTCCGGGCGTCCGAAACCTTAGTTGGCATTCCCCAGCTTCGCTGCAACTTTCTGCTGCCCCGTGCTTGAACCGGGCTACATCCCGCAATTGCCTTTTGGGGGCTCGGGACAGGGCAGAGGAGAATTCTCTAAAGCAGCATGATCATCGTGCCGGCGAGGGTCAAAAGGACATTCGCCAGCGCATAAGTACCTGCATATCCGAGCGCGGGAACCGTGCTCTTGGCTGCTTGCTGTACAATGCCGAGGGCAGGCGTGCTCGTCATGGCGCCGGTAAGTGCTCCGAGCAGAAGCGCGGGATTCATGCCGAGGGCCAAACGCCCGAACACATAACCGCACAAAAGCGGCAGACAGGTTACGACCACGCCTGAAAGGAAGAGAACAGGTCCGACAGATCCAAGCGCCGAGGCGATGCCGCCTCCCGCATTCAGACCAACGCCGACCATGAAGAGCAGCAGTCCGAGTTCCATCAAAATGAAGCGGGCCGCCGCCGGCATGCGGCCGAACGTTGGGCGGTTCGCGCGCAGGAAGCCGACGCAGATACCCGCAACGAGCAGGCCTCCGGCGGTTCCGATACCGACGTTTATGTCCCCGACCTTCACCGTTATCTGACCGAGTATCAGGCCGAAGACGATGCCGGCGGCGAAGGTTAGAAGGTCCGTTTCAACCGCTTTTCGGTCTTCAGCTCCGATCTCTGCGATAGCGCGATCAAGAGCGCGTCTTTCGCCGGTCAGGATCATCACGTCGCCACGTTGCACCACCGTTCCCTGGGCAAGCGGCAACTGGATTTGCGATCGCGTGATGCGGATCAGATAACAGCCGTGCCGCTCGTAGATGCCAAGCTGCTCGAGCGAGTGGCCCACGGCACTTGGGTTGGTCACAACGACTTCCGCGACATCGACAACCGCGTCGATCAGGTCCCGATCCAGAACTTCGGCGCCGAGGTTGTAAAGATCGCGTGCCTTGGCATGTTCTTCCGGCGTTGCGAAAACGGCAACCTTGTCACCCACTTCGATCACGGTGTTCGGGTCCGGATCAATGAGTTCGACGCCACGTTTCAGACGATAAAGTGACCTGACACTGATATCTTTTGCGGTTCTGGCAACCAATGCCTGAGCAATTGTAAGCCCATGAAGGTCCGGATCGGTGATTTCATAGGCACGCAGGATCGGCCGTTCGACCTTCTCGTCCACATTTTCCGCCTTGAAACCGCGCTCGCTGGCAAACGTTTCCGCTGCCGCGGCGAGATCTACGCGCAGGAAACTCGGCAACAGTTTGACGATGAGGAGAAGACCAACTGTTCCGAAAATGTAAGTTATCGCGTAAGCGACACTGATATTCTCGATAAGCGTGCTCGCGGTTTCACCCCCTGGTGAAGACACCAGACCGGATGAGACCGCATTTTGCGCACCGACCAGCGTTGGCGTGCTGGTCAGGCTGCCGGCCATCAAACCCGCCGAGAAGGCATTGGAAAGGCGGGTGACCCAGGCAATACCGAGCACGAGCAGAAACGAGCCTCCGGCCATAAATATTGTCAGGACCAGGTATTTCGGACCGTCCTGACGCAGCACATTCAGGATTTGCGGTCCTGCCTGCCAGCCGACCGAATAGATGAACAGCGTAAAACCGATCGACTGCACAATCGGATCGATCTTGTAACCGTAGTGTCCGAACAGGAGCGCGCAAAGCAGGACACCGCCAGTGACCCCGATTTCAAACCTGGCGACCCGGATGTTTCCGATAAGGTAGCCGATCGCGATGATCGTGAAGATCACGAGCACGGAATCCTGGTGAAAGATCTGCGAGAAATCGATGGTCATGCACGGTGTCTTGTTTTGCCCCGGGCAGACCGCCCGAGATTTGGCCTTATCACGAAACCGTCGAAAACGGAGGGTTGAAAATCGAGACACCTCCTGCGCGCCTGTTGCGTCAAAATAATGGCGAGGCGAGTGGTTCCGGGCAGCTTGAGACTGTCGTGCAAAACAAAAGACCGGTTCCGACAGTGCAGAACCGGTCCATTGAACGCAGGCGATTTCGGGAGATTCAGTTCGCCTGGGTCAAAGTCACAGAGGCAAGGTCGCTTCCGACAACCGTCTCGCCTTCAAAGCCGCTCTCAGTTACGGCCGAGCGGTAATCAGCCTCCGTCAGTGCGCCATTCGGCAGCTTGTAAGGGCCCTGTCGTGGGGCTCCGACGGGCGGGATCAGATGCGTCAGCATCAGGTGCTTTACACCAGCCCGCTTGGCGAGATGCCCAAGGTCCGTCGCATTGCTTTGCCGGAAGTAGATCGGTGGCGGAAAGCCTGTGCCACCATCCGGTCCCATGACAGGATGAATTGTCGAGTGAACGACAATGTCCGCGCCATTCGCCAGCTTCTCGACCTGGTTTGACGTGGACGTTTCACGCGGTGGCTTGCGAATATCGTTGCCTGCATCGCCGCCGACAACGACGCTTCCGGCAGGCGTATCGACCCGGTAAGACGCGTGTCCTGCAATATGGGTAGAGCGGATTGCGCTGACCTTCACGTCTCCCTTTGACCAGACTTCTTTCGGTTCTTCCTCGGGCGCAAAATCCTTTACGGCAATCAGTTCCGCCGGGCCGCCGGGGAGCCGTTTCTTGTTTTCGGCAAGCCGCTGCGCGATTTCGCCTGATTGGATCAACGGATCGCCGATATGTCTGGCGAAGCGGGCGCAGCTCAGGGCAAAGCCGAGCGGTGACTTGGTCTCTTCGCTACAGACCAGATCGACCTTGGGACCTTGCGAGTTGAAGTGCCAGCGCAGTTGCATCATGTCTGCAAACCCTTCGGTGTGATCCGAATGCAGATGTGTCAGAAAAACAGCGTCGATTCGGCCCACGGGCACGCCGGCTTCGCTCAGACGTTGGGTTGTGCCGCGGCCGGTGTCGAATTGCAGTCTCACGTCATTGCATTTGTTTTCGACCGTACCGTACTGCACAAGCGTGCCGGCCCCGGCCTGACCCTTGAAGACCGGCGGTCCGCCCTGTGTACCCGTCAAGGTAACCTTCAGACATGTGTCTGCCATAGCGCCAACAGGTGCAAACAGTGCCGCGCCGGCCAGAACAACTCCCAACAGCATCCGTGACATGATTTCCTCCCATCGATTTATATTGTTATATTACAATAATATCGATTTTAGGAAATCATGCAAATTTTCATCGATGGATCGCGGGCGTCTGCTTGTTTGAGAGGGGTGGACGATCAGGCGGTGGCCTGTTCGTTTTCCTGTTTCCTGAGATCCAGTTTCCTGGCGGCAGCATCCAGGTTTCGGATTTCGCCTGAAGAAGCGATTTCCTGGGTGGTTGCGAACCGTTCGTGGTTCTGGGCCACCTTGTTGAGATCATAAAGGTAGTTCACCATCGCCCCGGCCGACTGGGCATACCCCTTCGGGGAAGTGTCCGCCTCGGCATGCACTGCGTGGATCATTGCCCCATTGCCGAGATGAAACCGCGCGACTGGGTCCAGCGGCAATCCATCCTGCCTTTTGGCGGACACCAGATAATGAGCGGCAAGCAACCTGATCTGTTTTGCATCGGCGCGCAGAAACGGAATGTCTTCCAGTTTGAGCCAGTTCATCAGGCCTGGAATGGGAGACAGGGTTACGAACGTCTTCAACCCCGGCAGTTCCGCAGCAAGGTCTGCTGCGACCTGTTTGATCAACGAATTGCCGAAGGATATGCCGGCAAGTCCCGCCTGGCAGTTTGAAATCGAATAAAACACGGCGGTTTTTGCAGTCTCTGCTGCAATCGCTTCACGGTCCTCTGTCAGAAGGCCCTGGATCGATCCCGGTACATCGCTTGTTAGCGCAACTTCGACAAAGATGAGCGGTTCGTCCGGCATTGTCGGGTGAAAGAATGCAAAGCACCTTCGGTCACCTGGGACGAGCCTGCTGCGCAGATCTTCCCAGCTGGCGATTTCATGGACGGATTCATAGGCGATGATCTTTTCGAGGATGTGCGCCGGGCTTTCCCAGCTGATAGGGCGCAAAACAAGAAATCCGCGATTGAACCACGACATGAGCAGGTGCCGGAAATCCTGGTCCAGTGCCTGAAGTTTCGGATCGGTTTTGCCGAGCCGCAACAGATCGGCACGCATCTGCACCAGGGTCTCCGTTGCGCCCGGAATCTGGTTCAGCCTGCGGATCAGTTCCTGCCGCTGCGGTTCAACGGCGGCCATGAATGTGCGATAGGTCTGTTTGCTCGGCTCGGCTTCATAAGCTTCCAGTGCGGTGCGAACCTCTTCCGGGTCGATATTCATGTCACTGGCAAGGTGATGAAAGAAGCTCAGCTTTTCCTCGTCGCTCATGTCCATGTAGCGCTTCAGGATCTGATTGGCGGCCGACAGGCCCGTTACTTCGCCGGTTGCACCGACGAGCGCACCGATCAATTCCTCCATTGTGCGCGAGTCAGATTTATCGAACGCGGCCATAAGGTACCGGCGCTCGAAAATAGTCGACAGCAGGTCACCGAGAATCGTCATAAGTCTCTCCAGGGCGCTGGTTTGCCGTCAAAGCGTTCCGGATGAATCGGCAGAAGCTTTGGCGCGCGTATCCGACGCGTTGTGCCTGTCATGCGCCCCACGCGTCGGCTTGAAATCATACGACAGCAGAGCGCTTCGCCCAATTGCCCTTATGGTGAATGCTGGCACTGCCACTTGAAACACTCAGGCCAGTTCGACCCTTTGTCCCGACAGGCCGACAGACAGTGTGAAGCTGCCCTCATTGATCAGCCAGCGCCGGATCGTGAATGTTCTCACCCCCGATTTGTGCATCGGGTCCTCTTCGGCAAAGCTGCGTGCCTCTTCGAGCGATGCAGCGCGGTAAATGATCATGCCTTCGCCATTCAGATCCTCACCTGAAAAGTCGGAAACAGGACCTGCGAAGGCAAGTTTGCCTTGCTGCTCCATTTTCGCCTGATAGGCCAGGTGATCCGGCAGAGTTCCGGGCACATCCGCGTCCGGTCCTGCGGGCACTGTGTTCACGATGTAGAGCTCCAGGGCGAGAGCGCCTCGCTCCTTTGCCATGCGTTTGTAGTCGATCCATTTCGGCATATTTCACCTCCAGTTTCCATTAGAATAAAAAAATCGATATTATTTGACAATCTTAAAAATAGTCGTCAAAGTAATAAAAAATATGGAAACACCGAGGCTGGTATGCGATTTTTGGTAGGGACTGGTGTGTCGGGGCAGGGCGTCTTTCTCGTCGAGGGAGAATGGGCCTGGAACCTCACCGCGATTGACGGAAATGTCGGAACGGATCTGATGGCGCTGATCGAGGGGCGCGTTGAACTGAAGGATGTCCTGGCACGCAAGGACAGCACCGACGCGGAGCCGGTCGCGTCATTGACACCGGGGCTTCCGGTTGAGCGTCCCGGCAAGATCATTTGCCTCGGGCTGAATTATGTCGATCATATCAAGGAAGGCGGTTATGCCGTCCCGTCCTATCCTGCCTTGTTCATGCGCTGTACAACGTCGATGATACCTGCCGGTGCGCAGATGATCCGGCCGAGCTGCTCGGACCAGCTGGACTATGAAGCTGAACTGATGACCATCATCGGGAAGGGCGGCAAGCATATCAGCGAGCAGGATGCCCTTGATCACGTCTTCGGCTACACGATATTCAACGATGGCTCGGTGCGTGAGTACCAGCGCAAGACCCATCAATGGACACCAGGAAAGAATTTCGATGCAACAGGGCCCGTTGGTCCCGTTATCGTGACGCCGGACGAATTGCCGGAAGGTGCCGACGGGTTGAAGATCGAGTCCCGGGTCGGTTCCGAAATTCTTCAAAGTGCAACAACGTCCGACATGCTCTGGAGTGTCGCCCGGACGATTTCGACCATTTCCGAATTCGCGACGCTTGAAGCCGGCGACATGCTTGCGATGGGCACCCCTCCCGGTGTGGGGCATGCCAAGACACCACAGCGCTGGTTGAAGCCTGGTGAAATTGTGGAAGTGGAGATCGAAGGCATTGGCATCTGCGCCAATCCCGTTGTCGCCGAAGAGGATGTGGCTGCGACGGAGGCTGCGGAATGACGATGGCCGCGTCCCAAGCACCCACCGGTGCGGCGCTGGAGAAACTTCGCGCTGAAGCGCATGCCCATATACGCGATCTCCGCGAGAGGATCGGCAGGCTTGACGATGATGGCATCGACCTGATCCTGCGCACTGCCAGATCCCATTACGCGTGGCAGGACAGGCCTGTGCCGAGAGAGGTTCTGGAGACGATTTACGAGATCACGGCTGCCGGGCCGACCAGCATGAACACATGTCCGGCGCGGTTTTATTTCGTCGAGAGTGACGAGGCCAAGACGCGTCTTGCCAAGGCCCTGAAAGACAAGAACATCGACAAGATGATGTCCGCGCCGGCGACGGTCATCATCGCCCACGACCTCGAGTTCTGGAAAGAGCTGCCCTACCTCTTCCCGCACGAAGACAGGCGCCCGCATTTTGAGGGCAAACCGGAACATTCCGAAGCGACCGCATTTCGGAACGGTACGCTCCAGGGGGCCTACTTCATGATCGCGGCGCGCGCGCTCGGGCTTGATGTCGGTGCAATGTCCGGCTTTTCCAATCAGATCGTCGATGCGGAGTTCTTTTCCGGAACAACGCTCAAATCAAACTTTCTGTGCAATTTCGGCTATGCGGACGAAACAGCTCTGTTTCAAAAGCTGCCGCGTCTTCCGTTCGAAAAAGCCTGCAAGTTTCTGTGAGGTTGCAACCATGGCCTTGAGAGAAAAGACAATAGTCAAATTGCGTTCCAGAGGCACCGGAGTAAGCCACTCTCGAACCGATGTTGACATTCGCGACCTCACAATATCGATCGACGAGCCGGAAGCGCGCGGCGGTACCAATCTGGGTCCGGCACCGACGGAAACGGCGCTTGCTGCGCTCGCCGGGTGCACAAATGTCATCGGCAACAAATGCGCAAGCAAACTGGGTGTCGATATCGGACATCTGAATATTGAAATCACCTGCGAATTCGACCGTCGCGGTGTCACGCTGGAAGAGGAAATAGACGTTCCCTTCGTTGCGTTGCGCCAGGTGGTCAAGAGCGACGGGACCGCGACGGAGCAAGACCTTGCACGTGTCGGCTCCGAAGTCGCCAAATACTGTCCCTTGTCCAAGCTTTTTGAACAGTCGGGGACCACACTTGAAACGATCTGGGAGAAAGCCTGATCGTTCCGTTTCTTTGGGAGGAGAATGCCATGATTGGAAAAATGACAAGACGGAGTGCTCTGGCACTGGCGCTCCTGAGCGCGTCGTCGATGCCTGCATTCGCGACTGAGACCATCAAGGCTGTCGTGATTGACGGCTATCCGGCGCGTGCGCTTTGGGTGAAGGAGTTCACAAACTTTTTCATTCCCGAAGTCGATAAGCGTCTTGCCGAAACCGGCAATTACAAGATGGACTGGCAGGAAAGCTACGGCGGTTCCATCGTCAAGCCCAAAGGCGTGCTTGAAGGTATCAAGCTGGGTCTTGGTGACATCGGCATCGTGACAACGATCTTCCATTCGTCGAAGCTGCCAAGTCAGGCGATTTCCGCGGTCACTCCATTCGTCGCACCGGATTCGCGCGCTGTCGCCAAGGCGGTCGACGAGATCGCCAAGGAATTCCCGACAATGCAAAAGGAATTCGAAAAACAGAACCAGGTCTACCTGGCGACCGGTGTGGTGCTCGACACCTACCAGGTGTTCTCCAAGGAACCGATCAGCAACATTTCCGATCTGGAAGGCAAGAAGGTTGCGGGTGCCGGCATGAACCTGCGCTATCTTGAGGGCATCGACGGGGCCGCAGGCGTGCGTGGCGGCCTGACCGATTTCTACAACATGCTGCAGACCGGACTGGTCGACAAAGCCATGCTGTGGCCGGAAGCTGCCAGCACGTTCAAGATTGCCGAAGTGGCCCCCTACATGCTCAAGGCCGACCTGGGTGCGGTGAATTCGAAGACAATCACCGTCAACAAGGACTACTGGGACGGTCTGCCCGATGAAGTGAAAAACGTCCTCCTGGAAGTCGCGGTGGAGTATCGTGATCATGTTGCCGGGATCGCCATGGACCGGGCGCAGGCCAGCCGTGACAAGTTTGTCGAATCCGGAGGCACGATCGTGGAAATGGATCCTTCGGAGCGTGAAGCCTGGGCAGCAGCAATTCCCAACCTTGCCGTTGAGTGGGCCGCCGATCTGGACGCTAAGGGCGAACCGGGCAGCGACATGCTCAAGGCCTACATGACCAAACTTCAGGATGCGGGCTATACGCCGACCCGCGACTGGTCAGCGGAACTCTCTCAGTAACCGCCGAATGAATGAGCGGGAGCGCCGGAATGCTGCGTCCACTTCACTCTGGCGTTCGCGCCCTTATCAAACTTGCCAACTGGGTTGCCATCGGCGCAAACGCAGTTGGCACCCTCATCGTGCTCGCCCTGGTTCTGATCGTGAATTACGACGTTGTGGCGCGCGGCCTCTTCAACGCCCCGTTCCGCGGGGCGTACGAGGTGGTTCAGTTCTCCATGGTTCTGATCGTTTTTTTCCAGCTGCCTGACGTCGTGCGCATGAACCGGCTGACACGGTCCGACGGCTTCCTGACCATCCTGTCAACAACACGGCCGCATGCTGCGGATTCGATCCGGCGCACGATCAACTTCGTGTCGGGCGTCTTCATGCTGCTGGTCGCTTACGCGATCTGGCCTGAATTCGTTGAAATGTATGAAACAAAGGACTTTTTCGGAGTTCCGGGCATTTTCACCGCACCGTGGTGGCCGATCAAGCTGACGATCTTCTTAAGTTCGCTTCTCTGCATGATCTTGTTCTTCATCAAGGTCCTCATGCCGGACGAAAGGGTTGATCCTGTCCGTCTCAACGAACATCCAGAGGAAACCACGTGACACCATTTGAAATTGGTATTCTGTCGGTCGTCGCGATTGTCGTTCTGGTTTATCTCGGCGTCTACATTCCGATCGCGCTTGGCCTGGTGTCCTTCGTCTCCATCCTGCTGATGCGCGACAATTTCGACCTGGCCATCAACCTGCTGAAAATTGCCATCGGCGACAGCGTGATGGAATACACGTTTGCGACGGTGCCGCTCTTCACATTCATGGGGCTGATTGTCTCCAAGGCAGGTCTCGGTGCGGACATCTATACGGTAATGAATTCCGGCTTTCGCAAGGTCAAGGGCGGCATCGGCATGGCAACCGTCGGCGCCAATGCGGTGTTTGCGGCGGTGACCGGATCCTCGATTGCCTCTG
Organism: uncultured Roseibium sp.; assembly: GCF_947494555.1. Classification (GTDB taxonomy): domain Bacteria; phylum Pseudomonadota; class Alphaproteobacteria; order Rhizobiales; family Stappiaceae; genus Roseibium. The sequence goes on from NZ_CANLVF010000001.1 coordinate 1,085,014, forward strand.
CCTCCGTGTTTTCCAAGGTCTCCGTCCCGCAGATGCTGGCCTTCGACTACAATCCGCGCTTTGCGGTGGGTGTTGTCGCGGGATCGTCCGTTCTCGGCATGATCATTCCGCCGTCAGCGATGCTGATCATCTACTCGTTCGTCGCGGAGCAGAGCGTCGGGGACATGTTCCTGGCCGGAGTAATTCCAGGCATTCTGCTTGCCGCCGCCTATGTCGTCGCGATTTTCCTGATGGGACGGCTGACGCCGAAATATGTAGGCGGACGCCCGGCAGACGAGACGGAATGGATGTCACTTGCCGAAATCGCCGACAAGACGCTTCCGACCTTAGTCCTGATCGTTGCCGTTCTCGGCGGCATCTACACCGGCTGGCTGACACCGGTCGAGGCGGGGGCGGCCGGATCGCTGCTTGGTCTGTTGATTGCGGCATTCCGCAAGAAGCTCACACTGAAGACGCTCTGGCAGGCGCTCCTTGAAACCGGTCACATCACCGCATCGATCCTGTTCCTGATCACGGCAGCTTCGATCTATAGCCGCATGCTCGGGCTTGCCGGTCTGCCGAACGAACTTGGTGATCTTCTGACCGACACGCAGCTGACCTTCTTCTGGATCATGTTCATCTATGTGCTCCTGATGATCTTCCTTGGAACGATCCTCGATACGGCGTCGATCATTCTGATTGTGGTTCCGCTGTTTCTGCCGCTGGTGGAGCCGATGGGGCTGTCGCTTGTCTGGTTCGGTATCGTAACCGTTGTCGGTGCCGAAATCGGTCTCCTGACCCCACCGCTCGGCATATCCTGCTTTGTTATCAAGGCCACGCTGAACGATCCGCGCATTTCGCTGAAGGACGTATTTGTCGGCGCGTTTCCCTTTGCGCTGGTAATGTTGATCGTCCTGGTCGCGCTGATCCGCTGGCCGTCACTCAGCCTGGCAATTCTGAACTAAAAGGTGCATCCATGCGTCACGTCACCAAAGACAACATCACCGATGTCTTCATGGGCTATTTCGGTCCGGACACGGACCCCCGACTGAAGGAAATCCTTCAAAGTCTCGTCACGCATTTGCATGACTTTGCGCGTGAGACCAACCTGACACACGATGAATGGCGCAAGGGCATCGAGTTCCTGGAATCGGCCGGCAATATTTCGGACGCGGAGCGTCATGAGTTTGTGCTGCTGTCCGACGTGCTGGGGCTGTCGTCGCTGGTCGACATGCTGCATTCAAGCCCCAAGGGCACCTCTTCAAGCGTGCTTGGCCCGTTCCACATTACAGGAGCTCCACCGCTTGCCATTGGCGGCGACATGCGCCGCGATTTTCAGGGCCAGGTGTTGCTGGCAAAGGGCACAATCCGGGACGGGGACGGAAACCCGATCGAAGGCGCGGAACTGGATATATGGCAAACGGCTCCCAATGGGATGTACTCCAGCCAGGATCCGGAGCAGGACACCTATTCGTTCCACGGAATTCAGACAACGGGCAAGGACGGGACTTACGGCTTCACGACGGTCAAACCGGTCAGCTATACGGTTCCGAGCGACGGCCCGGTCGGCGACATCCTGAACGCAAGCGGCCGGCACCCGTGGCGCCCGTCTCATCTGCACTACATCGTCAAGGCGCCAGGCTTTAAAACGCTTGTGACGGAGATTTTCCCCGACGATGATCCTTATCTGGATGAGGATACGGTTTTCGGCGTGCGCGAGGATCTTGTCATGACTTATGTCGAACAACCGGCGGACTCATTCCCTGCCGAAGGGTACGCGCTTTCCGGAAAAGTCGAAGACCCTTATCTGCTCGCGGATTTCGACCTGGTTCTCGTTCGGGAATAAGACTGCGACGGAGCCTCTTGCGAACGGATCAATCCAGCCGGGTCGCTTGCGACCGGCAGCGGAGTTGCACGTTTGGACTTGCAAGCGCTGTGCGCTGGGGATCGCCTGCCATTGCAACGGCACTATCCAAGATTTTGGCACCTGACAGGTTTTACATGTCTGCTGCGATGGCTTTCCAGCATGAAGAGCCATTTTCGCGCACCTGCCGCTTGCTCAAAAGTTATTCAAGGTCTGCAATGCGGACGAATCCGGCTTTTCTCGCTACTAGAATATATGACTGCTCTCCGGCATTGGATTCGCTGCACCCATGGGATGGTGCAATGAAAGAGCATAGCTACAGACGCAAGAAAAAGTTGCGTGACGCAATAAAACGCGAGCGCAAAGGACGGGATTACTCTATCGACTTGCGTAACAGAACAAGATTGTCGAGGACGAGGTTTGATGACCAGATAAAGTCTGCATCCGCGCCAGGCGTGTCAAATATGTCCTCGAAGTTCGTGAAAGCTTTTTTGTTTTTGACGCCAACCGTGTCATTGGTGAATGTCGCAGCATTCGGCCAGTTGCTATCATCGAAAGACGGCATCATCCAGTCCGGTGGAACGGCCCAATGTGCCGCTGAATAACCCTTTGCATCATCTACACCCTCCACACTGCACGCAGAACTGTCACGGGATTGACCATCGACAATGAGGCAACCACGATCGTTCAAAGGGGACGTGTAAAATGTTTGCGCGCGCCAACTTTTGTCCGTGATTGCAGCCGTCACGCCGTTAGCATCCTGAACATGGGCAACCAGTCCGCCATCGCCCGGATGGAAGGCTTTGCCACGGTTATCTTCCGAGCCAAGGCCAAGGTTCTCTTCCCAATCCACCATCATGACGGCCAGCGTCACCGGGCGCTCCGCTTTGAAGCGAACAACGTTCGAGTTGAATTTAGTGAACGGGACTTCATCAACGGCAATTAGTGTACAATTTACGTATAACTCGAAGTAATTGTCGGCGAAGACGTAAGCTGTGAATACCTCTTCACCTCCCGCATCCATAATTGGCACGCTTTCCAGATCGAGCTCGGCCAGGGAACCCAATTGGTCGCCTCCGCATTCATTGAAGAGGTCGGATGCAAACGGAACCTTTCCGTAGTTTGTGGAGGCGGGCACTGTCCAGACCGTGCCATCGTCGGATGCGATTTCCCCAACCGCACTGGCGCGCGATTTAGGCCCGCAATCAAACAGACCCGGATTTGTTTCTGTGGCAAGCCCAGTTGTGAAAGTGGCTGCCTGGGCTGATGCTCCAACTGTCGCAGTTACCAACAGGGCGCCTACAAGCACGTACTTCATTATGGCGCATCCCTTTTGGCTTCTCGTCTCGATGACATAATTTGTCGCGCGTAAACTTTAAAGTCAATATCTAGCCTAGGCGTGGGTCCATTTTGGGCTCGGAGCCGATCTTATCCGCTGTGGCAGTCAACGTCCGGGTTCGCGCTGGCGTAGCATCGTGCCGCCAACCACGAGTGCCCCCCGCTTTTCCTGTCTGACGAATTGGCCTACTCGGCGGCTTCGGTCGTAAAGTGCTTTTCCAGAAACGCGCCAGTGTTGCGGTAGTGATCAAGCAGGAGACGGCACGCTGTGTCGGCGTCCCGGTCGACGGCTGCGTTCATGATGTCGGTGTGTTCCTTGCCGATATCGCGGGAAGAATAGTTGAGGGCGCGGCCGGCCAGATACCGATAGCGAATGTTGAGGTCGTAAAGCTGGTTGCAGAACTTGAGGAGCACCGGCGAGTGACAGGCGCTCAAAAGGTTCATGTGAAAGGCCTTGTGAAGCTCCTCGAAGCGTTCAACATTGGCGCGCGGTTCACGCATCATGCGGTGGTGAGAGATGACGAGCCTGTCTTCCCAGGCATGATCCGCCGCGGATAAACTTTCCCGCAGCGCCATTTCTTCAAGGTGACAGCGCAGATTGAGGATTTCGGCAAAGTTCGAGGGACTGATTTCTGCTGTACGAAAGCCGCGCTGATCAAGGCGTTCGACCAGCAGGTCCGACACGAGCAGCGTCAGCGCTTCGCGGATCGGCGAGCCTCCCATCTCCAGGATGGTGCGCAGTTTTTCGATCTTGAGTTTTTCGCCCGGTGCCAGCTCACCGATCAGGATCATTCTGCGGATAGCAAGATAGGCGCGTTGGGTCGCCGATGGTTCTTGCGCGGGATCAATGTGCATTTTTATCGCCATGCCAAATAATATCGATATTCTATGACCTTTTCCAGTTTTAACTAGGATGATACGTCTTTAGATCAAGTCAATTTGTTCGGGGAAAAAATCAACAGTTATGCACGACACTTCTCGTCAAGGCGCTGCACATCCGGATTGACCTTGCGCAAACAGGGCATTCGCACCCTGCGGCGAGGCAAAAAGAACAGATTGCCGCATTTCGATTGACCATTTTTGTACAAAATAATAATGAACAAAATAGTTCAGCTCGGAGTCGATATGCCCCACACCCCAATTGTACAGTTCGGCACAAGCCGCTTCCTGCAGGCGCATGCAGACCTGTATGTGTCCGAGGCGTTGAAAAAGGGCAGGGCGCTCGGACCGATTACGGTGGTTCAAAGCAGCGGCGATCCGAGCCGGTCCCGCCGACTAAAGGCGCTCGCAGCTGACGAAGGCTATGATGTGCGCGTCAGGGGTATCGAGCACGGGCAGCTTGTGGACACCACCGCGCGTGTCACAAGTATCGTCAGGACCCTGTCTTTGCCTGACGACCTGGAACAGGTGAGCGAGATCGTCAGCGATCAGGCCCGCGTAATCCTCTCAAACACGGCCGATGCTGGGTTCAGACCGCGAGAGGCCGACAAGGCCGCCAAATATTCGCAGGACATGTCTTATCCGGCAAAGCTGACATGGCTGTTATTCCGGCGTTTCGAGGCACACGGGGCGCCGATACAGGTCATGCCGACCGAACTGGTTCCGCACAACGGTGCAGTGCTGCGCGATCTCGTCTTCACCATCTCCGACCTTTATCCTGCGGCGTTCCGCGACTGGCTTGAACGCGATGTCGTGTGGGTGAACTCGCTTGTCGACAGGATTGTATCGGAGCCTCTGGAGCCCGCGGGCGCCGTCGCCGAACCCTACTCCTTATGGGCAGTCGAAGATCAGCCGGGGCTGGTGCTGCCCTGCGAGCATCGCCGCATCAAGGTCGTTGCCAGTCTCGAAGAGGCCGAGACACTCAAGCTCTTTGTGCTCAATCTCGGCCACACTTTTCTCGTGTCGCGATGGCTCGGCGCGGGCGGAAGTCAGCACAGGTATGTTCGGGATATGTTGAACGATCCGGCAGTCTGTGCGGATCTGGAAGAGCTTTATGCAAGCGAGGTCGTTCCCGGGTTTGGTGCGCACGGGCGAGGGCGCGAAGCAGAAGACTATGTCGCGACCACGCTCGATCGTTTCAAGAACCCCTTTCTGGATCACAAGCTGGCCGACATCGCTCAGAACCATACGGAAAAGGTCAAGCGCAGGATCGCGTCCTTCCTGTCCTGGGTGCGCGAAGCCGATCCGGATTTCGACGCGCCGCGTCTGGAAGAGATCGCAGCAGCGCCGGCAACCGTCCATATGCTGCCCTGAACAGCCGCATTGAAATGCGGTGACATGCTCCGGCGTGCTGTCCGGGACGCAAGGTCCAGAACTCGGGATCTCAGGCCAGCTTGTGGTTCTTCAGGGATGCCAGAAGCGTTTCCTTTGACCGTCTCAAGTGCTTGAGAGCGGCTTCTTCCGATCCGCCCATATCACGGGCCAGCATCGCATCGATCCACTCCAGGTGTTCTTCGATCGCGGCCGCGTTGCGCTCAAGTTCGTCGCGCTTGTCCCACATGTAGTGATAATGAAAAATCAGGGATATCAGTTTCTGCGCCTCGAGCACGAAGCGGTTTTTGACAACGCTGTTGACCGTTGCGTGAAACTTTCCGTCCAGCGTCGAAAAATCGTGGTACCGCTTCTTCAGATCCTTTCGAAGCGCGATATGTTCGGCTCTGACCTCTTTCAGCTTTCCCCAGATTTCGTGGTCTTGCGGAAGAGAGAGCAGATGACGAATGGCGTTCATTTCCAGCACAAGCCGGAAATCCGAAAGCTCGATCGCAAATTCCGCGGTAAATCCGGAGAGAATCCATCCGCCTTTGGAGCCACGCTCAACGAGTCCGAACCGGCTCAATCCGGACAGAAATTCCTGGAGGCTGTGGGCCGGAACACCGAACTGACGCGAAAGTTGCGCGATATTGAGCGCGGTCCCGGCCGGGACATCGAACCGAAGGATCCACTCCAGGAACCGTTTTTCGAGCTCTTCTCCCGTCGGTGTGCTTTCCGATTGTGACAGCCGGTGCCGAGCTTCGGGCTGTTTTATCAGTGTCTTCCGGCGTCCTTCCCACTGGATCAGGTTTTCCGTATCCAATCTTTGCAGGGCGGAGCGTATAATCGTTCGGCTGACCTCCATACGATCAGCCAAAACGGCCTCAGCCGGAAGTTGCCCACCAACTTCCATTTGGGTGCAAATATCCAGCAACTTATTGTAAGCGCTTCGAAATCGGTCGTCAGTCCGGGCCATGGAAAAGAGGTTAGCACATTCGGTTCGAAGAACAATTCTCTTGTTTGGTATAATTTAATAAAAAACAATTGACGAGCTGAACATCAAATGTCAGTTTGTTTTTAATAATTAAATTCAATGTTCGCCCGGGAGGATTTATGGCGAATCTTGACAGGGGGACGTATCCGGTGCCGTCGGCTTTCAGACTATCGACCGGTTCGTTTCACAAGCTGTCCGCAATCCTGACCCTCGTGGCGCTGGCGATTGCGTTTTCGTTCGGCAACGATGCCTTTCTCACGGTCAATAACGGGCTTACGGTCCTGCTTCAGACGTCGGTGATAGGGCTTCTCGGCATCGGCATGACCATGGTGATCATCACCGGCGGGATTGATCTCAGCGTCGGCTCCGTTCTTGCGCTTTCCGGTGTTGTGACAGGTCTTTCCATCAAGGCGGGTGTCCCGACTGCTCCGGCCATGGCTCTTGGAATCGTCGCAGGCGCCACCTGTGGTCTCGTCAACGGTTTCGTCGTCACCAAAATGCGGATAACGCCCTTCGTCGCCACTCTCGGCATGATGCTGATCGCGCGCGGCGTCGCCTTGCAGTTGACCGGAGCCGCGCCGATTTCCAGGCTGGGAGAGGCCTTCGGCACTTTAGGCAACGGTTCGCTGTTCAGGATCGTCGAGAAGACCGGCGGCATTTTTCCGAAGGTCGTTTTCCCGGGAATTCCCTATCCCGCAATCCTGCTTGCCGTCGTGGCAATCGCCGCCGCCTATCTACTCAACAGGCGTCAAGTCGGACGGCATATTTATGCGACAGGATCGAACGAGGAGGCAGCGCGCCTTTCGGGCGTCCTCGTCGATCGGACCAAGATCTTTGCCTATACGCTGTCAGGCGCCCTGGCGGGGCTCGCCGGGAATGTCCTGATGTCGAGATTGGTGACCGTGCAGCCCAACGAAGGGGTGATGTACGAGCTCGATGCGATCGCGGCGGCGGTCATCGGGGGCGCATCGCTCATGGGCGGCGTTGGCAACATATCCGGCACCATGATCGGCGCATTCATCATCGGCGTCTTACGCAATGGCCTCAACATGGCGGGCGTATCCGCATTCATCCAGCAAATCGTGATCGGAGTGATCGTCATTCTGGCGGTCTACGTCGATCAGATCCGAAACCGGCGCTGACAAGCCGGACCCTTGATACCAGCGAGACTTCGAACGGAGGAGAACATTATGAAGAAGCTGATTTCAACCATGGTGATGGCAAGCGCGCTTGCGCTTACCGCCGCGGCGTCGCATGCCGGCGAAATCGCGGTCATCGTCAAGACCACCAATTCAAACTTCTGGCAGAACGTGAACAAAGGCGCGAGCGCCGCCATTGGCGGACAGGAAGCACATACGATGAGCTTCAACGGCCCGGCCTCGGAATCGGCCATTGCCGATCAGGTGAACCTGGTTGAAAACGCGGTGAACCGGGGTGTTTCCGGCATCGTGCTCGCACCTTCCGATCCGGAAGCGCTCGTTCCGGCTGTGAAAAAGGCATTCGAAGCGCAAATTCCGGTCGTCATTATCGACTCAGGTCTTGCCGAGAACGGCAAGGAATTTTTCCAGGCCTTCCTTTCCACGGACAATTGTGCGGCAGGTCAGCTCGTCGCCGACAAAATGCTGTCGGAAGTTGGCTCCAAGGGCAAAGTCGCCGTCATGTCTTATGTAGCCGGCGTCGGCTCGGAAATCGGGCGCGTGGGATGTTTCGTGGAGCGGATCAACGAGAAGTCCGACATCGAAATCGTCGGCCCGTTCTACTCGCAGTCGCAGATGGCGACCGCGCTGAACCAGACCACTGATGTTCTTGCGGCGAATGACGACCTCGTCGGCATCTTCGGCGCCAACGAGCCGACGGCCATCGGCATGGGACGCGCGATCGTGCAGGCGGGCAAGGCAGGAAGCATCACGGCTCTCGGCTTTGACGGCAACACCGACCTTCAGGACTTCGTCAAGGACGGAACCCTTGCCGGAACGGCTGTCCAGGGCTCATTCCAGATGGGCGAACTCGGCGTGCAGACCGTATTGAAACTCATGAACGGCGAGAGTGTGCCTGAGTTCATCGACACGGGTGTCGTTCTGGCCACCAAGGACAACATCGATAAGCCGGAAGTTCAAAACGTCCTTTACTGATCAGTCCCAACTTGCCGGGGGCCCACTCCTTCCTGGGGTTCCCGGCATCTTTTTTTCAAAGGGTGTAGCTTGATGAGCCTGCAGAGCGAAATGCTGCCGCTGGTGCAGATGACTGATATTGAAAAGCATTTTGGCGGCATCCGGGCGGTTAATGGCGTCTCGCTGGATCTTTTTGCCGGTGAAGTCGTGGGTGTCCTCGGACATAACGGTGCCGGAAAGTCTTGCCTCATGCGCATACTGTCGGGCGCGATGCTGGCGAACGAGGGCACTATCAAGGTCAATGGCGAAGTTGCAGAGATCCAAAATCCTCACGACGCCCGAGATTTTGGCATAGAGACCATTTACCAGACCCTGGCCCTTGCGGACCATCTCAATGCGCCCGCCAACCTCTTTCTCGGGCGAGAGTTGAAGACATGGTACGGCGATCTGGACGACAGGAAGATGATGCGCGAGACGGAGCGGGTCCTGCGCAAGCTCAATCCGAATTTCAAGAACCTGGATGACCCGGTCTCCAAGCTCTCCGGCGGACAGAGGCAGGTCATCGCCATTGCCCGCGCAATCTATTTCAACGTGAAAATCCTGATCATGGACGAGCCGACCGCAGCTCTTGGACCTTCTGAAACGGCAATGGTGGGAAATCTGATCAAACAGCTGCGCACCGAAGGAATTGGCATCTTACTGGTCAGCCATGATATGCACGATGTCTTCGAACTGTGCGACCGCGTGGTCGTGATGAACAAAGGACGGAATGTCGGATCGCACCGGATCGAGGATGTGACCAAGGACGATGTCCTCAGCCTGATCATCAAAGGTGAGTTGCCTGATGACTGGGTGCCGCGCGGACGGGAAATGCTGCAATGACGCTAAGCACGATGCCGACACAGGCTCAGACGACCAAGATGCGAAGTGGAGTCGTTGTAAAACCGGGCGTTTTTCAACTGGAGTCGCGTGACCTGCCAACCGAAGCACCCGAAGGCTGGGCGCTGATCGACATCTGCGCGGTTGGAATATGCGGCACGGATTATCACATCTTTGCAGGCAAGCACCCTTTCCTGAATTATCCGCGCACGATCGGTCACGAACTCAGCGGTCGCATTGCCAAAGCGGTGGACGGATGGCAGCAGGGTGAACTTGTCGTCATCAACCCTTATGTTTCCTGCGGAAAATGCCGGGCCTGCCGAAAAGGCAAGCCCAATTGCTGCGAGCGGATCGAAGTGCTCGGTGTGCATAGGGAAGGGGGCATGTGTGCGAGGGTCGCGGTTCCTGTTACCAACCTCTACCGCGCGACCGGACTTACAGAACTGCAGGCAGCGATGGTCGAGTTTCTCGCAATCGGGGCGCATGCGGTCAGCAGGGCCGGCGACCTTCAAGGCGAGCGTGTTCTGGTTACGGGAGCAGGTCCGATTGGTCTCGGCACTGCGCTGTTTGCAAGGCTCCAGGGTGCGGAGGTGCATCTTCTCGATCTGAGCGAAGCGCGGCTGGAACAGGCCCGCAAAAAGTTCGCCTTCGACAAATGCCACAAGGCCGGAGACCCGGTCTTGTCCGGCTCATTGTCGGATGGCTTCGATGTCATTTTCGACGCAACAGGAAGCGCCCGCGCAATCGAGGCCGGATTCCCGTTGCTTGCACATGGCAGCCGATATGTCCTCGTCAGCGTCGTCAAGGACGAGATCCGCTTCGACGATCCGGAATTCCACAAGCGTGAAGCGCAGATCATCGGCAGCCGGAATGCGACTGCCCGGGACTTTGAAACCGTGATGCATGCGATCCGGGAGGGACTGATCGACACGGACGCGCTGTGTTCGTTGGAAATCCCTTTCGGTACTGTTGCTGAAAGGTTTGAAGAGCTTGCCAACAACCGGGACACGCTGATCAAGGCGGTCGTTACCATTTAATCGCAGCCCGCTTTCGCATACTTGCCGCGCTTTGGATGTGTGATTTGAGAAACGCTGTTGGGCTGGAGAAAGCTGCGCCTTCGGCAGGTCAGATAAACTGCGGACTTTTCAGACCGGGGCCTCTCGCTGTATAGAGAGCGCCAACCGATATTGCATGCCCCTGACTGCTTGAGAGCAGGGTGTATCCGCCAATCAAAAGAAAACCAATGAACGAATTTCTGGTCGCTGCCCTTTACCTGTTCACGCCGCTCGAAGACTACGAGGATATGCGTGACCCGCTCAAGCGTTTCTGCGTTGAGCACGACGTTCGCGGCAGTTTGCTGCTTGCAGCGGAGGGTATCAACGGAACTGTTTGCGGTCCGGAAGCGGGCGTGCGGGCTGTACTGGCGCATCTTCGCAGCGATCCGCGTCTGAAGGATCTCTCGCACAAGGAGGCGTGGACGCACCGTCATGTCTTCAAACGCATGAAGGTGCGCTTGAAACAGGAGATTGTTCGGCTCGCCGTGGACGGGATCGATCCGAATGAAATCGTCGGTGAATATGTCAAGCCGGAAGACTGGAACGCGCTCATCTCCGATCCGGACGTTGTCGTCATCGACACGCGCAATGACTACGAATTTGCATTTGGAACCTTCGAGCGCGCCCTTAACCCGGAAACACAGTCCTTCCGCGAATTTCCCGACTGGGTTCACGGTCAGGATGAACTTCAGAAAAAACCGAAGGTCGCCATGTTCTGCACAGGTGGTATCCGCTGCGAGAAAGCGACCGCTTGGATGCTCAAGAACGGCTTTGAGGACGTTTATCACCTGGAAGGCGGCATACTGAATTACCTGGAAAAGGTGCCGGAGGCGGACAGTCTCTGGAAAGGGGAGTGTTTCGTGTTTGACGACCGCGTATCTGTCGATCACCAGCTGCAGCCGCGTTGGGGCGAATGGGTGCCGGAGGAAGCGCGCCACATCATCAACGAAGACACCGACTACGAAAAAGGTTCAGTGGATCAGCCGGACCTCATGGACGCCCGGCGCAACACTTCTTAACGAAAATTAACTTTTTCGCTTTAATGCCTTGGTAAATTTCCCTAAAGTCAGGTTGCAGGTCATTTTCCTGCACCAGACTGGGGGATGAGTTTATGCGTCGCAGTTCCTGGAGCGCTCTTTTCGCGCTGGCAATCAGTCCTTTTCTTGCAACTCCCGTGCTCGCCGGTGGCAAGGCACTTGCATGCTATCAGCAAGCAACAATGCCTGCGGTCTATAAGACCGTGCACGAGCGCGTGCTGGTCAAGGCGGCCAGCAACAGGGTCGTCAAAACGCCTGCCGTATACGGATATCAGAACCGCCAGGTTCTGGTGCAGGCGGAGCGGGTCTCCTACCGCACGACACCAGCCGTTTATCAGACGCGTCATCGCAAGGTCATGGTCCGGCAGGCCAGCATCGGCTGGGAGTACCGGATGATCAAGGGCCGCAAGACGCTCTGCAAGGTCAAGCATCCGGCTGTTTATCAGACGGTCAGCGAACGCGTTCAGGTACAGCCTGCTTCAAAGGTCGCCGTGCGCCATCCCGCTGTCTACAGCACCGTCAAGGAAAAGGTGATGCTGCAACCGGCCTCAAGCCACGTTGTGTCAACGCCTGCCGTCTACAAGACAGTCAGCCGTCAGGTCATGGTTCAGTCGGCGAAGACTGTCTGGCAGCCGGTGAGAGTCAAGGGCTGCAAATACTGAGGTAATTGCAGCCAAGACTTCTGTTTACGCGGTCCTGAACCGGTCTGCCTTCAGGCCCTTCTTGCCGTGGCCTTCAACCAGGAAAAGTCCACCCGATAGCGTGTCGGGCTCGATAGCAGTCGAGTCTGAGGGCTGTTTGATCGTTGTGACGATTAACTGGTCAAGATCCGGGCCGCAAAAGCAAGGCATGGTCGGTTTCGGGACCGGCATCCGGATTGCCTCCAGAAGATTGCCGTCATGTGCAAAACAGTTGAGCACGCCGGCAGAAACGCCTGCGCTCCAGTAGTTGCCATCCGCATCGACGGCTGCGCCGTCCGGACGCCCGGTTTCATTGGTCTGCTGCGCGAACAGCATCTTTGAGCCGAGAGCGCCGGTTGCCTTGTCGAAGGCGTAGCACTCGATCCAGCCGGGGGTGGAATCGGCGTGATACATATAGGCGCCGTCCGGGCTCCAGGCGAGACCGTTGGAGCACTGCAGTTCATCCCGGATTTCCTCGACCTGGCCTTTGCCGTCGATCCGGAAAAGTCCGGCAATCGGCTCGCGCGGGGAGGCGGTGTCCATGGTGCCGATCCAGAAAGCGCCGTCGGGGCCGATCTTGCCATCATTGAGACGTGTTCCCGGCCGGTCCGTCTGGACTTCGGCAAGCACTTCGCTCTTTTCCGTCTTCGGATCGAACAGAAGGATCTTGTCCCAAACACCGACAATCAGCCGCTCGTCTTCGGTCAGGCCGAAAGAACCGACTTCGTTGTCGAAATGCCAGGTGGTGATGTCACGGCTGTCCCAGTCCATGGACTGGATGGTACGGCCTTGAATGTCGACCCAAAGCAGGCGGTTGTTCCTGTCATCCCAGGTCGGGCATTCGCCAAGTTGATAGGTTGTGTCGAGAAAACGGGTAATCGTGTGGGACACCGTGGCAGGTTCCTTGAAGCGCCAAGCTGTTGAACGGAAGCGGACTATATATCCGACGGCATGCTGCGTCGAGACCGCAAAATCCACCGTCTCACCGGCAGTGGACCGAGAGCTATTTCTCGGGCCAGGCTCAAGTGTCGTCCTGAAGCGGCAGCGCCGTGCGTTTCACGATCGGGCGAATGGCGAATGACGATTTCATCCGAAGCACTCCTGGAAGCTGCGACAGGTGATCCCTGTGAATGCGTTCGAAGTCGATCGGATCCGCCGCTGTCAGCCTGAGAATGTAGTCCGCGTCACCGGCCATCAAAAAACACTCCATGATTTCCTCTGACCGGGAAACGGCGCGTTCAAAGCTTTCAAGCGTTTCCTTAGACTGACCCGTCAGCGAAATCTCGACAAAAACGTCCATGCGGCGTCCGAGTTTGCGCTGGTCAAGCAGGGCGACATAATTCTCTATCACGCCAGCCTCTTCGAGGGCGCGAACCCTGCGCAGGCAGGCGGAGGCGGACAGTCCGACGACATCTGCGAGATCCGCGTTTGCAATGCGGCCATCCTTTTGCAGAACGTCGAGTATCTTGCGGTCTAGTCGATCGAGTTTCATAATTTTGCACCGCACATATTGCAGCTAATTCTAACGTAGGCGGCATAATATTCGAAGAAATGCCAGATCATTGCAATAAAATTGTTTCAATCTGCCGTTCTCTCATATGGAACGCAAGCACATTCGAGGCGATCAGGCGTACACTAATTTCCAATCGATAACACGCCCAGAGGAGTAGCTGTTATGCGCATTGGTGTGCCCAAGGAAATCAAGAACCACGAGTACCGGGTTGGTTTGACGCCCGACAGCGTCTACGAGATGATCGCGCACGGTCACGACGTGGTGGTCGAAACGAATGCCGGCATTGGCATTGGCGCAAGCGACGCCGACTACGAGGCCGCCGGTGCGAAGATCCTCTCGACGGCGAAAGAAGTTTTCGACGCAGCCCAGATGATCGTCAAGGTGAAGGAACCGCAGGCCGTTGAGCGCGCGATGCTGCGCCCGGACCACATCCTCTTCACGTATCTGCACCTTGCGCCGGACGCGGACCAGACCGCTGATCTCGTCAAATCGGGTGCGACCTGCATCGCTTATGAAACTGTGGTCGATGCCAGAGGCGGCTTGCCGCTGCTCGTGCCCATGTCCCAGGTGGCCGGGCGTCTTTCGGTCATCGCAGGAGCCAAGGCCCTGGAAAAGGCTCATGGCGGCTCCGGTACTTTGGTTGGCGGCGTCCCGGGTGTTGAACCGGCTAAAGTCGTCGTGATCGGTGGGGGGGTCGTTGGCTCCCATGCCATCACCATGGCCATCGGACTTGGTGCCGACGTCACGGTGCTGGACCGCAACACTACGGTTCTCGGCCAGCTTTCGCAGACTTTCGGACCTGCTCTCAAAACGGTCTATTCAACCAAATCGGCGCTTGAGAAGCATGTTCTCGAAGCGGATATGGTTGTTGGCGCAGTTCTTGTCGCCGGTGCTGCAGCGCCCAAGCTGGTCACGAAGGATCTTGTCTCCCGCATGAAGCCGGGATCGGTTCTTGTCGATGTCGCCATCGATCAGGGCGGCTGTTTCGAAACATCGAAAGCAACCACACATTCCGACCCGACCTATATCGTTGACGAAGTGGTTCACTATTGCGTTGCCAACATGCCGGGCGCGGTGCCGAAAACCTCGACCTACGCGCTCAACAACGCCACGCTTCCGTTTGCCTTGGCTCTCGCCGACAAAGGCGCGAAGCAGGCGCTGCTCAACGATCCGAACTTCCTGCCGGGCCTGAACGTCATTGGCGGACAGGTAACCTGCGAAGCGGTCGCTGAGGCCCTTGGCTATGACTATGTCGATCCGGCAACCGCTCTGGAGCGGAGCGACGCCAGCCAGGCTGCCTGATTACGGCACATTTGAATTTCTGTGATCAAGGGGCCGGTCGTTTCGACCGGCCTTTTCTGTTTTCGGGCCTGCAGCAGTCAGGTGGTCGCAACAGGCCAGCCTAAGCAGTCTTCAGGCTCGGCTGGCAGATTGCAGAAACAGACTGTTCGCTTGCTGCTACGGACTGGACATGATTAATGTCTGTTGCCCGTAAAGAGCGCAGGCCAAGGCAACTGTTCCCGGCCGAAAGCTCGATTTTTCAAAGACATAAACCATGTGCTTCAATTTTCGGATCGGCGACCCAACAGACGCATTTGCTTGCGCGGTAATCATTCATGCATGGGGTGCGGAAACACCTTGGATGACAAAGCTCGATGATATTGAGCCAATGGCGGATTACTGGCAGACGCGCTTCAGGACAGACCTGGTCTGGGTCGCGGAAAAACAGGAACAGATACTGGGTTTCTGCGTACGCAAAGAAGACAATATCGGTGCGCTTTATGTCGCCGGACCGGCGCGAAATTGCGGAGTAGGAAAGCGGCTCTTGGATCTCGCAAAGGAAAATCGTGACTGGATAACCGTCTGGGCATTTGAGTTGAACACGCAAGCACGGAAGTTCTATCGCCGCGAGGGCTTGGTGGAAATTTCCAGAGAAACAGAGCACTTCGATGACGGTGTCAGCCTGGTTGATGTTGAACACCGGTGGACAAGACTGGCGAAAAAGTCGCCTGATACTTTCTAAGCAGGCGCTGCGATAGGAGATCCATGAATGGGTGTCACCTTTGAGCGTCTCTGGCTTGAAGCTGCAGCCGCAAGATATCTTTCAAGCGAAGCCGGGGGAGGGCAGGTGGAGGTTTGTCAGCACGCCCTGACGCTTGACAACTGGAGCTATGGACACCTGACCTTGTAAGGTGTGCCGTTCTGGTCCTGGGCAATGCAGTTGCGCGGGGTTGTCACAACGCCGACGAGGCCGCCGCCGATGGCTCCAAGCGCAGCGCCGGCGATCGTCGCGTTCACAGTTGAGCCCGCGACAGCTCCGATTGTTGCGCCTGTAGCTGCACCGAGTCCTGCACCGATCAGCATCCTGTCACGCTGGCTCTCGGTATTGACACAGCCTGCCAGTAGGACGGAGACGGCTGCAACGGCAAGTAACGGTTTCATCCACGCTCCCCAGCGAAGGAAATAGCCTTCTTAGCGTGGAGATGTATGGTTAACAGAACCTTACCGGAAAGAGTTATCCAAGACTGATACCGAGCCTGTCGCTCCGGTACCGGCTAGTTCGGCGTCGTGGCAGCGCCGATTGCTGCTCCGCCGGCTGCTCCGAGGGCGGCACCTGCAATCACCGGCGCCGCACCAGCGCCGACGGCAGCTCCAACAATAACACCTGTTGCGGCGCCGAGGCCGCCGCCGATGATAGCCCTGTCCGTCTGTCTGCTCGATGTGCAGCCGGCAAGTAAAGTGGCCACCGCGGCCACAACCAGAATTTTTTTCATTTCGGATACGACCTCAAATGAGCTTGCATAGGCGTCGGCATCAGCAGCATGCGTTGGAAAGCGCAATGTCGGAGAAACGTGTCCTCCGGTGTGTCAATCCAGCGGCATGCCGCCTCTGCGGCGCTCATCGGACTGTCCGGTTCCAGTTGCGTGCATCTGATCGAAGGCATTGAAATCAATCAACAGTTCCAAGCCTTCGCTTTCGCACACGGCCAAAACGTTCAAATCCAATTCAAGTCATTATTGAATCCGTAACCTAAACGGCCCGTTAAGATCCGGCGCCGCCAGGTCTTATTTTGATCAGCGGCAAGCGACCCGGTAGGGATTGCCGTAGCGATCATAGGCGACGCAGTTTCTCGGCGTTGTCGCCGCTCCGACGATTGCACCGCCGGCTGCACCGATAGCAGCACCGGCAAGCGCGGGGCCCGCGCCGTTTCCGGCTGCGGCGCCGATGATCGCGCCTGTTGCTGCACCAAGGCCGCCGCCGACAAGCGCACGATCCGTCTGGCTGTCTGACTGACAACCGGCCAGAAGGGCCGCGGTTGCGGCGACAAGCAGTATTTTCTTCATCGTTTTCTTCCTGTGGGTCAGGCGAAAACCCGCGCGATCCTCAAAGGACCACGGCGTGCCTTACGGGCAAGCCACGCGATACGGGTTGCCGTAACGGTCATAAGCGACACAGTTTTTCGGCGTCGTTGCCGCACCGACGATAGCACCGCCCGCAGCACCGATTGCGCCACCGACAAGTGCGCCACCGACGTCGCCCGTTGCTGCAGCACCGATGGCCGCACCGGTTGCGGCACCAAGGCCACCGCCGACCAGGGCACGGTCGGTCTGACTGTCAGACTGGCAACCTGCCAACGCAACACCAATTGCAGCGAGCAAAACAAACTTCTTCATTAACGGTAACTCCCTTCAGGGCCGCCGGCGCGGCGCATTCAATAGTTTAAAGTCTTGGCAAGGTTAAGCTGCTTTGCACGGCGGGGCAATCTATCAATTCCCACAGCGCACAAAAGGCAACCGCCTTTCTGGCCAGAGTCTTTCAGTGATGTGGAACAGATAGCGCACGTAGGGCGAAAGTATGGCGGCGGCGAATGCATGTCGCGGCTTCCGATAAATTTTTGTTCACCTTATGTAACTCAGTTTTTCAGCGCCGTAAGCAACCCTTTTGTCGACGCATCCTTCTGGTCGGCGGCAACCTCGCCCTTGATCATGGGCAGGAGTGCGGTGGCCAGTTCCTTGCCAAGCTCAACGCCCCACTGATCAAACGAGTTGATCCCCCAGATGACACCTTCGACAAAGACACGGTGCTCATAAAGAGCAATCAGCCGGCCCAGTGAAAAAGGTGTCAGCTTGTCGTGAACGAGCGTCAGGGAAGGGCGGTCGCCAGGAAATACCTTGTGCGGCGCGAGCTTTTCCACCGCTTCCTTGGGCAAACCTGATTTGGTGAGGATGGCAGTTGCCTCCTCAAGCGTGCGGCCGAGCATCAAGGCTTCGGATTGAGCAAGGCAGTTTGCCATCAGCAGGTCGTGATGCTGCTGAAGATCCTCTTCGTGTCCGTTCTTGGCAATCAAGAATTCGCATGGGATGACCGTCGTGCCCTGATGCAGGAGCTGGTAGAAAGCATGCTGGCCGTTGGTGCCGGGCTCTCCCCATACGAGCGGCCCTGTGGCCTGGCTGACCGGGCTGCCGTCCAGTCTGACACCCTTGCCGTTCGATTCCATGTCGAGCTGTTGCAGGTAAGCCGGGAGCCGGGCAAGGCGCTGATCGTATGGAAGCACTGCGCGGGCAGAGTGTCCCAGCACATCCCGGTTCCAAACGCCCACGAGCGCCATCAGAACCGGCAGGTTCTGATCCAGGGGCGCTTCTTTGAAGTGGACATCGAGCGCGTGTGCGCCTTCCAGAAAGTCACTGAAAGCGTCCGGCCCGATTGCAATCATCAAAGGCAGGCCAATGGCCGACCAGATGGAGTAGCGGCCACCGACCCAGTCCCAGAACCCGAACACACGGCTTTCGTCGATCCCGAACGCTGAAACCTTTTCGAGTGCGGTTGAAACGGCGGCAAAGTGCTGTCCGACGGCCTCTTCACCGAGGGCCCCTGCAATCCATTTGCGTGCCGTCGCGGCGTTCGTCATCGTCTCGATGGTCGTGAAGGTCTTCGATGCGACGATGACCAGGGTCGTCGCGGGGTCGAGAGTTGCCAGGGTGTCGGCAACGTGAGCGCCGTCAACATTGGACACGTAATGCAGCTCGGGGCCGTCGTGATAGGGCGACAGCGCCAGGGTCGCCATTACCGGGCCAAGGTCAGAGCCTCCAATGCCGATATTCACCACGTCGGTGAACGGTGCACCGGTTGACGATGTCAGTTCGCCCGAGCGGACCGCTTCGGAAAAATCAGCCATGGCGTCAAGCACGTCTCGAACATCCGGCATGACATCCTGGCCATCGACAAAAACCGGCTTGTCCGAGCGGTTTCTGAGGGCCGTGTGGAGCACTGCGCGGTTTTCGGTCGTATTGATCTTTTCGCCGGAGAACATTGCGTCCCTCCGGCCGGCGACGTCGGCAGCCTCGGCCAGCTCGACAAGGAGCTTCAAGGTGTCGGTGTCGAGTTTCGTCTTTGAAAAATCCAGAAGCAGGTCATCGGTACGCGCTGAGAGATTTTCGAACCGCTGAGGATCACTTGAGAACAGGTCCCGGAGCGTGGTCTTGTTCAGCCTTTCAGCCTGCCGGCCGAGTGCAACAAACGCGTCTTCGAGAGCCATGAGACATCCCCTTAAATCGATTTAAACGGTTGAATTTTCATTGTTCAGCGAGTGTGCGCATCCCATAGCACAGCAATTTGACAGAGTGGAGATTTTTCTCGGGATCTTTGCGGGATCCATTGGGGCAAAATACCCGTCAATTTCTTAAGTTCTGACTTGGCTGTCAGCGCAAAAGCAAGTCCAAAATTGACGAGAAATTAGGAGTTTTCGCCTATCTTTCGATCGACGTGTCCCCGTGCCACGGACAAAGCATCAGGAACCGGTTCAGACTGAAAACACATGTGTTCTGCCAAAACTCCGCATGATCTGGCCCACCTTCAGGGAAATCCCGAAGTCCGCGAAAAGGTGCAGGTCGTCGATTTTGATACGCTCGCAATCATCGACGCCGTTGTGACGAATGTGAACGAGTGGGGTTGTTGCGTTACTTCCGAACATGTCCAGGAACTCTACAAGAACATCGGAATTCGGCTTTCCGGTTCGCGGAAACTTTCAAAGGCACATGTCACGTCGGTCAAGGGAAACGACGCGGCAGTTGTTTTTTCCAGTAGCGAGAGTTCCGTCTCCGACAAACGCCGTGAAAAGCGAAACGACGTCAAGATTCCCGTTACGATCGCGGACCTGGAGGGCATTACCGAGATTACCGGTGTTATCGTCGACGCGGCCAAGAACGGGTGCCGGGTCAAGGCGGAGGGTCTCACCGCGATGCCGGAAGAGGTTCTTCTGACAATGAACAAATTCGACAAACCTGTGGTCGCGGAGTTTGCCTGGCGCAACGACAGATCCGCCGGTCTCAGGCTCCTATGGAACCGCACGCTTGAAGAAACCGGCAGCTGTGAGAGTGCCGTTGCCAGCGAAGAACCGTTACCGGAGACGGAAGACGCCTAGGAGTAGGTCGGTCAACGGTCTCCGGCAGTAGCTTTGTCCAGTGTTAGTCGTTCAGTCCGGCCGCAGCGCGCGCACGTTCTTCGATACCTGCCCAGTCTTCCGCTGCAATCGCCTTTGCGTCGGCAATCCAGGACCCGCCGACACACAGAACATTCGGCAAGGCCAGATAATCGGGCGCTTTGTCGAGGCTTACGCCGCCAGTTGGACAGAACTTCGCGGCTGCAAGCGGCGAGGAAAGTGACTTGAGGTAGGACGCGCCTCCGGCTTGTTCCGCCGGGAAGAATTTCAACCGTTCATAGCCGCGTTCCAGTAGATACATGACCTCGGAAGCCGTGGCTGCGCCCGGAAGGAGCGGGACGCTGTGTTCATCAGCCGCATCCAGCAGGGTTTCCGTTGCGCCGGGGGACACAATGAAACGTGCTCCGGCGGAAACAGCCGCATCATACTGCTCGCCGTTCAAGACCGTGCCGGCTCCGACCATCGCTCCTTCGACATGCTCGTTAACGGCATCAATGGCTTCCAGCGCGTGTGCGGTCCGAAGGGTGATTTCGATCGCCGGCAATCCGCCGCGGACAAGCGCTTCGGCCATCGGTACGGCTTTGCGCGGGTCTTCGACGACGAGTACCGGGATCACCGGCGCAGCACACATAACGGCTTCAATCTTCTTTATATCCTGTGCCATTGAGGTCTCCCGTTTGTCAGTTTCAAGCGCTGAACACGTGCGCGCCATCGTCGGCGGCACCGACATTTGCGCGGAAAGCTGCGAACAAATCCCTGCCGACGCCAAATTGGTGTTCACTCAGGTCACTGGCCGCCAAGGGGCGTGCATTGAATTCGGCATCATCAACAAGAACCTGCAATTCGCCGGTTTCTGCATTGATGCGGATCATGTCGCCATCCTGGATCCTGGCAATCGGACCACCGCTTGCCGCTTCGGGCGTGACGTGGATCGCCGCCGGGACCTTGCCCGACGCGCCAGACATACGGCCATCGGTGATCAGGGCGACCTTGTAGCCCTTGTCCTGCAGGATCCCGAGGCATGGTGTCAGCTTGTGCAGTTCAGGCATGCCGATCGCCTTCGGGCCCTGGAAACGAACGACGGCGGCAACGTCGCCTTTCAGCTCTTTGTTGTTGAAGGCGGCCAGAAAGCCGTCCTGGGAATGAAAGACGCGGGCAGGGGCCTCGATGATGTGGCGGTCCTTTGCAACGGCTGAGACCTTGATCACCGCCTTGCCCATGTTTCCGGTCAGCATTTTCAGGCCGCCTGTCGGTTGGAAGGCTTTGGCAAGCGGTGCCAGCACCGTCTCATCGCCCGAAACCTGCGGTGCGTCCTGGCGCACCACGTTGCCGTCCTCATCTAGCCCGGCTTCGACCGTATAGCCCGACAGATCAGTGCCGTAGACGGTTTTCACATCCTGGTGGAGATAGCCATCCGACAGGAGCTCGCGGATCAGGAAAGCAAGACCGCCGGCTGCCTGGAAGTGGTTCACGTCCGCCTTGCCGTTCGGGTAGACGCGCGCCAACAGCGGCACGACATCGGACAGGTCTGATATGTCGTCCCATGTCAGCTTGATGCCTGCGGTTGCTGCAATCGCGACCAGATGCATCGTGTGGTTCGTCGATCCACCGGTTGCGTGCAATCCGACGACGCCGTTGACGATGGCTTTTTCGTCGATGATTTCACCCGCAGGCGTGAACTCGTTTCCGAGTGCTGAAATCGCAAGCGCACGCTTGGTCGCTTCCCTGGTGAGCGCGTCACGGAGCGGCGTGCCCGGATTGATGAAGGAGGCGCCCGGCATATGAAGCCCCATGATTTCCATCAGCATCTGGTTGGAATTCGCTGTGCCGTAGAACGTGCATGTGCCAGGAGAGTGATAGGCTTTGGATTCACTTTCCAGGAGGGCGTCTCGCCCGACCTTTCCTTCAGCATAGAGCTGACGCACCTTGGCCTTGTCGTCGTTCGAGATGCCGGTCGTCATCGGTCCTGCGGGTATGAAGACTGCGGGCAGGTGACCGAAGGAGAGGGCGGCGATTGCAAGCCCGGGCACGATCTTGTCGCAAATTCCGAGAAAGACCGCGGCATCGAACATCTGATGGGACAACCCGACTGCTGCAGCCATTGCGATCACGTCCCTGGAAAACAGAGACAGTTCCATGCCGTCCTGGCCCTGGGTGACACCGTCGCACATGGCCGGCACCCCACCTGCCACCTGAGCAACAGCGCCGACCTCGTGGGCGGCCTCCCGGATAAGGGAAGGGTAGGTCTCGTAGGGCTGGTGCGCCGACAGCATGTCGTTATAGGACGTGATGATGCCAAGATTTGGGACGACGTCGCCTGAAAGAGCCTGCTTGTCGGAGACCCCGCACGCGGCGAAACCGTGCGCCAGGTTGCCACAAGAGAGCCGGGATCTTTGTGGTCCCTTGTCGGCCGCCTGTCCGATCCGGTCCAGATAGATGGACCGGCTGTCGTGGCTGCGTTTGACAATCCGTTCCGTAACTTCACCAATTCGGTCCTGGAGAGCCATATTTGAAGTCCTTTCCTCGCCACGTGTGGCTGGGTCATGTTCATCAGGGCAAATAGGGCGGTTTCGCCGCTTTTGCTCATTTTAATCGATTTAAATGTCAAAAGGCAGACAGGGGCTGCCCCTGTCTTGCCCTGCTAAACCGAGTCCTCTTCGGACCAGGTGCGTCCGTCGCGTTCGACGAGTGCGATGGAAGCCGAGGGGCCCCACGTGCCTGCGGTATATCCTTTTGGTGTTTCCTTCGAGGAGCTCCAAGCCGCCAATATGGGGTCGACCCAGGCCCAGGCCGCGTCGACTTCGTCGCGCCGCATGAAGAGGGTCTGGTTGCCGCGGATCACGTCCATGATCAGGCGCTCGTATGCGTCCGGATTTCGCACCTTGAAGGCATCCGCAAAACTCATGTCGAGGGGAACCTGCCTCAGTCTCATGCCGCCCGGGCCCGGGTCCTTGATCATGATCTGCATTTTCACGCCTTCATCCGGCTGCAGGCGGATTATGAGACGGTTGGCGGTGACTTTCCCGGTTTCAGTGTCGAAGATCGAGTGCGGGATCGGGCGGAATTGAACGACGATTTCCGAGACGCGCTGGGCGAGCCGCTTGCCGGTCCGCAAATAAAACGGCACACCTGCCCACCGCCAGTTCGCAATTTCCGCCTTGAGCGCGACGAAGGTTTCCGTGCGGCTGTCGTCGTCGCCCAGCTCTTCAAGATAGCCGGGAACAGCGCCACCGGCCGACGCTCCGGCCCGGTACTGTCCACGCACGGTCAGTTTGTCTGCGCTTTGAGCATCGATCGGCGAGAGAGCCTTCAGGACTTTAAGCTTTTCGTCCCGGACACTGTCGGCATTCATGGATTCAGGCGGCTCCATGGCAACAAGGCAGAGGAGCTGAAGAATATGGTTCTGAACCATGTCCCGCAGGGCGCCGGCCGTGTCGTAGTAACCTGCGCGGCCGCCGACACCCAGGGATTCTGCCACGGTGATCTGGACATGGTCGATATGAGCCGCGTTCCAGAGCGGTTCGAACAGTGCGTTGGCAAACCTGAGTGCCATCAGGTTCTGCACGGTTTCCTTGCCCAGATAGTGATCGATACGGAATATCTGGTGTTCCTTGAAGACGGCACCAACGGTGTCGTTGAGAGCCTTGGCCGATGCACCGTCCTTGCCGATCGGTTTTTCAATCACAACCCGGGCATGGCTGTTGACGACATCGACACGCCCCAGGTTCTCGCAGATCGTCCCGAAAAGATCGGGGCCAACGGCAAGATAAAACGCCCTGATCACGTCTTCACGTTCATCAAGGATCGTTTTCAGGTCTTCGAACCCGACGGCAGCCGCCACATCGATTTTTACGTAGTGCAATCTCTTGAGGAACTGGTCGAGATGTTCCTTATCGAGGTCGTGGACGTGTTCCTCGAGCGCCTTTTTAGCCCAGGCCCGATAGTCGTCATCCGTGTAGTCCCGGCGCGCACTGCAGATGATCCGTGCCTTTTCCGGCATCTGGCCATCCGCGTCGCGATGATAAAGGGCGGGCAGAAGTTTGCGGTGAGCCAGGTCGCCCGAAGCACCGAAGACGACAAGATCAAACTCTTGAACTTCAATGACGCGTACCGCCATGAGACTATCCTTCCAAAAGACTGTCTGCTCCCGGACTTTTGCGTCAACAGGAGGTTTCAGTGGGGCTTTTAAATCGATTTAATTCGCTTGTCAGCCCCTCAAATGAGCTCTGACCATTCTTTTTGCAGTTCCGCCAGCCTAGGGAGGTCCGCTCCGCGGCGCGAGCAGGTGATGCCGGCTGCTTTCACCGCGAATGTAAGAAGGCGATTGACGGTGCTCTCGTCAAGTGCCGACAGTGATTTCCTGTCCTTTGCGCCAAGTTTGTTGAGGCCGGACAGCAATGCCGCCTGAAACGTGTCTCCGGCGCCGACAGTGTCCTCCACATTGACCTTTATTCCGGGGCAATGTGTTTCAAAGCCGCTCGTATAGGCGGACGCACCGTCGCCGCCGCGGGTGACAATAACAAGCCCCGGTCCATTTGACAGCCAGCGGCGGGCGACATCGGCAACCGTTTCTTCCGGCGAGATCAACGCGAGATCCTCGTCGCTCACCTTGATAATGTCGGACAGTTTGGAAAGGGTGTCGGTGTTCCGGCGCCAGAGCGCCATGTCGGGTTCGACCGTTGGACGGATATTGGGATCAAACGAGATGAGCGTGTGCGCTCGCGTGCGTTCGATGAGCGATTTCAAGCTTCCCGAGACGGGTTCCACAAGCGCTGTATAGGAGCCGACATGCAAGAAAGCGGGCATTTCGGTGAGTTCTGGAAGATCGCTTTCGGAGACCATGCGGTCGGCCGCGTTTGCGCCGTAGAACGTGTAGGCGGGATGCCCGTGCGCATCCTTTTGAACCAGGCTGAGCGTGGTCAGATAGTCAGTTCGCAGAATATAACGATCGGAAACGCCTTCCTTTCGGAATTTTTCAACCAGCTTTTCGCCTAGTGCGTCTTTTGAAATGCCTCCGAAGAAGGCAGCGTTTTCGCCCAATCTTGCAAGGCCCATCGCGACGTTGAACGGCGAACCGCCGATCCTGGCGTCAAATGACACACTGTCTTCGCCAGGCTCGCCGAAGAGGTCGAACAGGGCTTCACCGCAAATCAAGAACATGGAGAGTCCAAACTGTTTTATTCATCTTAGAAAACGGTCCGGCCTGGCCGGACCATTTTGGCTTCATTTTCCAACCAACACTCACGCGGCAAGATTACCGGGCGGATCCATGGCGCCTGTCATCAGAGCAACCGCATCGGACATTGAGCAATCCTCGGGTCTGACGGTACAAAGCCGTTTGCCCAATCGATGGATGTGGATCCGGTCCGCGACCTCGAAGACGTGCGGCATATTGTGGCTGATGAGTACGATTGGTATCCCTCGCGACTTCACGTCCTGGATCAGCTCCAGCACCCGCCGGCTTTCCTTTACACCCAGCGCGGCGGTCGGCTCGTCCATGATAATAAACTTGGTCGCAAAGGCGGCAGCCCTGGCCACAGCCACACCTTGTCTCTGTCCGCCTGACAATGTCTCAATGGTCTGGTTGATCGATTGCACCGTCATAAGACCAAGTTCCGTGAGCTTTTCGCGCGCGAACTTTTCCATCGCAGACCGGTCGAGTTGCCGCAGGAATTTTCCCATGAAACCCGGTTTGCGGATTTCGCGCCCCATGAACATGTTGTCTGCGATCGACATTGCCGGCGACATGGCAAGGGTCTGGTAGACGATTTCGATGCCCATGTCCCGCGCCTCTGTTGGCGACGTAAAATTGACGGGCTTGCCGTCGATCAGGATTTCGCCCTCATCCGGGATGGTGGCGCCACAGATCGCCTTTACGATTGACGACTTGCCAGCGCCGTTGTCTCCAATGACAGCCAGGATTTCATCGTTGCGCAACTCAAAATCGGAGTGATCGATCGCGGTGACATGACCGTAGCGCTTGACGATACCGCGGCCCTCTACAATGGGAACACTGTCAGACATTACGCCGATACCTTTCTGATCCACTGATCGGCTGCCACGGCAGCGATGATGAGAAGCCCGATGAGAAGAAAGGTCCACTGCGCATCTGCGCCAAGCAGTCTTAGTCCGAGTGTGAAGACGCCGACGATCAGTGCTCCGAACAAAGATCCAAGGATTGATCCGCGTCCGCCGAAGAGAGAGATGCCGCCGATCACCACGGCGGTGATACTTTCGATATTCGCGAGCTGTCCGGACGTTGGTGACACTGATCCGATCCGGCCGATCAGGGCCCACCCGGCAAAGGCGCATATCAGTCCTGAAAGCATGTAGACCGACATAAGCGTTCTGTGAACGTTGACACCCGACAGTCCGGCAGCTTCGGGATCGTCGCCAACGGCATAGACGTGCCGCCCCCAGGCCGTGTGACGCAGCGCGTAGGCAAGCACAAGAACAAGGATCAACATAAAGATCACGCCCACCGTGAACACAGCGCCACCGATATTGAACTTTGTTCCGAAGAACTGAAGGAAGGGGGCGTTGGCTTCGATTTCCTGCGACCTGATGGTTTCATTGGCCGAGTAAAGGAAGTTCGTCGCAAGTACAATCTGCCACATCCCGAGTGTGACGATGAACGGTGGGAGCTTGACCCGGCTTACCAGCCAGCCGTTCAACGCGCCAATCATCGTTCCAACTGCAAGGCCGCACGCGACGGCAATTGGAGCAGGAATTCCATAGCGGAATGTGAATTGTCCCATGATTACCGAGGAAAAGACCATGATTGCACCAACGCTCAGGTCAATTCCGGCCGTCAGGATAATCAGGCTTTGTGCAGCTGCCACAATGCCCACGATCTGAACCTGCTGGAGTATCAAAGTCATCGCAAAGGGCGAAAAGAACTTGGATCCCAACAACAAACCGAAGACAATAATTGCAGCGATGAGCACGATTAGCGGCACCAGGGACGGATTGGCGTGTAGCGTGTGCTGCACCTGTCCGAGAAAGCCGCGTCGATGGTCATCGAATTCGGCGACCGAGTCCGATCTGCTGGCGGCAGATTCGTAGTTCTCGGTCCCATCCTTTGTTTGAGACATTACTTTCCCTTCCGCAGCGGATCAGTTGGTCACGTGACCGCCTACAGCTTGTCGGTCGTGATCCGGCTTTCGAGGAACCCGGGAGGCGTGGTTGATGCCTCCCGGACCCGTAGCCACGTTAGCCCCAGCAGAGCTCCGTGCCCTTCGCGGTATCGATGGAGTCCACACCATCGACCGGCTTGTCAGTGACAAGGGCAACGCCGGTATCGAAGAAATCCTTGCCAGGGGTCGGCTCAGGTTTCGCACCGCTGTCAGCCCATGTCTTGATCGCTTCGATACCAAGCGAAGCCATCAAGAGCGGATATTGCTGGGATGTTGCGCCGATCACGCCGTCCTTGACGTTCTGAACACCTGGGCACCCACCGTCGACCGAAACGATCAACACGTCGTTCTCACGACCGATGGCTTTCAGCGCTTCATATGCACCGGCAGCCGCAGGTTCGTTGATCGTGTATACGACATTGATCGTCGGGTCTTTTGCGAGAAGGTTCTCCATGGCGCGGCGGCCACCTTCCTCGTTGCCCTGCGTTACGTCGTTGCCGACGATGCGCGCGTCCGTCTCATCGCCCCACTTGTTGGGATCGCCAAGGTCGATGCCGAAGCCCTGGAGAAAGCCCTGGTCGCGCAAGACGCCAACCGTCGGCTGGCTGATTGCAAGGTCGAGCATGCCGATCTTGGCGTCTGCCGCCTTGTCGCCGAGGGCGCCAGCCGCCCATTTGCCGATCAGCTCTCCGGCAAGGAAGTTGTCCGTTGCGAACGTTGCGTCTGCTGCGTCGATCGGGCTCAACGGCGTGTCAAGCGCGATGACGAGCAGCCCGTTTTCGCGTGCCTGCTCGACAGCAGGAACAATCGAGGACGTATCGGATGCCGTCAGCAAGATGCCTTTGGCACCATCAGCGATGCAGGTCTCGATCGCGGCAACCTGGGTTTCGTGGTCGCCATCGACCTTTCCGGCAAAGGATTTCAGCTCGATGCCGAGTTCATTTGCCTTGGCGGTCGCGCCTTCCTTCATCTTCACGAAGAACGGATTCGTGTCGGTTTTGGTGATCAGGCAGGCTGAAATGTCGGCGGCTGCCGCCGGTGCTGCCGCCATGGCGGCTAGGACTGAACCAGTCGCTAGTAGTTTGCGGATCATTTGCGTTTTCCTCCCTGGCCTATTTCAGTTTGAGCGGTCGGGTTCGGCCAGATGTGACCCCAATCTCGCTGCCCTTGCCGGAAAGCTTGTTCGGTCTCCCGAACCGCCAGCTCCGGCGGGTCCTTTTTCCTTCCCGCCTGTGAGAATGGTTGCTCTTGGCGAGAAGTTGAAAAATTGCGGCAAGCTCGCAGCTCCGATCGCACCGGCGTCATGTGCGAAGCTGCCGATTTCGATTTCCGGCGACTTACGCTTTTCAGGCGCCGCGTCTTCCACAGCTGTTTTGAGCGCCTGCTGGAATGTTTTTGGAAAAGAGCCTCTCAGGTCGCCATCGATAACGACCAGGGAAATGTCCAGGAGCGCATAAGCAGAACGTAGCGCGAGGGCCAACGCCATTGCACAGTCCGCCAACCATTCCTGATATTTTATGTCGTTTGCTTCCACAGCAGCCTGCAGGTCGGAGCGGCTGAGCGATTCAAAATTGTCAGGCGCCATGTGTCTTGCCAGCGCAACCAGAGAGGCGCGGGTCAACAACAGGTCCCATGTTTGCTTCGGTTTTGGGGCAGTCGAAAGACCGCTTGGCGGTACCGGCATAAAGGCGACATCAGCCGCATTGCCGGACATGCCCCGGACAACGTCACCCTTCAGGACAAGACCGCCACCGATAGCCGGGCCGAGGAACAGGTACAGGAAGTTGTCGTTTTGTCTGCCCTGGCCGTAGAAAAGTTCAGCGACGGCAGCCGCTGTGCCGTCGTTTTCGCTGAAAACGGGCAACTGCATCGCGTCTTCGAGCGCCGCCGCAAGGTCGAAATCGTCCCACTTCTTGAAATCTGCTTCCGGAAGGCCGAGTTCGTGAAGCCATGCGCCAAGATTGAACGGCTGTGCCAGACCGATGCCGGTAATGCGGGACCGCTTGTCCTCGCTCAAATGCGTGCGCAACTCGGTCAGGTCCCGAACGAGCGTTTCAACGGCCTGCTCGGGGGCGGGCAATATCATGTCGTGAATGCGCCGGTCGATGATCTGGCCGGAAAAGTCCATCAGCACGGTTTCAAGGTTCGTGCGGTCAAGACGGACGCCGAATGAATAGGCACCGTCTGGTGCAAGTTTCAGGATCGTCGCGGGTTGTCCCCTGCTACCGTCGTGACGTTTGCCGGCTTCGAAAATGAGTCCCTCTTCGATGAGATCCTGGATGATCGCACCAATTGCTGCGTTGGTCAGCTGCACTGCGCGTGCAAGTTCCGCTTTGGAGGCCTCACCCGCGCGCCGCAAAATCTGCAGGACAATGCGCTCGTTGTAACGGCGCAATTGTGCGGAATTCGAGCCACGACCTGACGTCCTGGTCTCCATAACCTTCCTGGCTCCTCCC
Source organism: uncultured Roseibium sp. (assembly GCF_947494555.1). Lineage (GTDB taxonomy): Bacteria > Pseudomonadota > Alphaproteobacteria > Rhizobiales > Stappiaceae > Roseibium. The sequence continues at coordinate 1,114,745 of NZ_CANLVF010000001.1, forward strand.
AAGAGTAACCGCCACGCTTCGGGACAGTTTCATAATAATTAATTTTGATGAAATTATTCGCGCCTTGGAACGATCTGTCAATTGCAAATTGTTTTGCATTGCAGCGTTTCGATCTTGTGGTGCAGCAGCGCCCTGATCGCAAAGCAGGAATTGCAACCCCAGTTTAGCAGAGAAATTTACGTTGCGGCACGCAGTTTGTGAGAATTTTTGAAGTACTGGGGATATGAATTTGCCGCCCGCTCTTTGACACAAAAGACTGAAATCAGAATATGTTTTCAGGCCCCGTCAGCGGTGGTCCCGGGATTCGGAGCGTCGCGTCCCAATTTGGAATCGGAGTGAATGTCAATGACGGTCAAGTATGACGAAGTCTTTCTCGAGCGAGCAATTGCGATAGGTTCGGGGGAGGAGCCTGCGGATCTTGTGATCAAGAATGTTCGTCTTTTCAATGTGATGGATGGCAGCAACATTGAGACCGACGTCGCCATTTGCCGGGATCGCATCGTTGGTACCTACGGTGCTTACGAGGGCACGGTCACGATCCAGGGCAAAGGTCTGACGGCCGTCCCAGGGTTCATTGATACGCATCTCCACGTCGAATCTTCGCTCGTTACGCCGTTTGAGTTCGATCGTTGCGTCCTACCACACGGGGTTACGACGGCTATTTGCGATCCTCACGAGATTGCAAACGTCCTTGGTTCCGAAGGCATCCGGTATTTTCTAGATGCGTCGCTGGAAACAGTCATGGACCTGAGGATCAATCTGTCCTCCTGTGTGCCGGCCACATCTTTTGAAACCGCAGGTGCATGCCTGGAAATCGATGACCTTCTGCCATTCGCAGACCACCCCAAGGTCATTGGCCTCGCGGAATTCATGAACTTTCCGGGTGTGCTCGCGCGCGATCCGAAAGTCCTTGCAAAACTGGCCGCCTTCCAGGACGGACACATCGATGGACATGCACCGTTGCTGTCCGGTCTCGGTCTCAATGGCTATCTTGCGGCTGGTATCAGGACGGATCACGAGGCAACGAGCGCAGAGGAAGCTCTTGAGAAACTATCCAAGGGCATGACGATCCTGATGCGCGAAGGGTCTGTCTCAAAAGACCTCGAAGCGCTGGCGCCGATCCTGAAACCCGATGTTTCGGCCTTTGTCGCGCTGTGCACGGACGATCGGAACCCGCTCGACATTGCCGAAGAGGGGCATCTGGACAGCATGATCCGGCGGTTGATCGGCAAAGGTGTTCGCCCCCTTGACGCCTACCGGTCTGCCAGCTGGTCGGCAGCCAACGCCTTTGGGCTCGCTGACCGTGGCATGATCGCACCTGGAAAGCGGGCCGATATCGTCCTGCTCAACGACTTCGAAGATTGCCGGGTCGAACAGGTAATAAGTGCTGGTCGGCTGGTGAATGACGAACTTTTTGCCACACGCGGAACCGTTGCGCCGGTCGGACTGCAAAGTGTCAAGCTTGAGGCGGTTTCGGCTGCGGATTTCAACGTTCCGGCCCGCAACAACGACACATCCGTGATCGGGGTGCTGCCTGGAAAAATCATCACCGAGCATCTGGTCAAGAGGCTTCCAGTCGCTGAGGGAAAGTCGCTCGTCGACCTAGATCAAGACGTTTTGAAGGTGGCCGTCGTTGAGCGGCACAAGGGGATTGGCCATGTCGGTCGCGGCTTCGTGCATGGATTTGGCATGACGCGCGGCGCGATTGCAAGTTCGGTCAGCCACGACAGCCACAACATCTGTGTCGTCGGCGCCGATGATATGGCTATGGCGATTGCGGTCAACCGCGTGATCGCAATGAATGGCGGTTTTGCGGTTGCTGACGGTGACGGTATCAAGGCGGAACTCGCCCTGCCGCTTGCGGGATTGATGAGTCTGGAGCCGTTTGAGACCGTGAAATCGGAGCTGGAAGCTTTGCGTGCAGCCGCCAAATCGTTGGGCTGCACGCTGGAAGAACCGTTCCTGCAGGTCGCTTTTTTGCCGTTGCCCGTCATTCCGCATCTGAAGATCACCGATTTCGGCGTTTTCGATGTCGACAAGTTCGAGCTTATCGATCAGGGATCGTGATCAATGATCCCACTAGTAGTGCCGCATCCGATTTCTGAAGCTGGACCATTTGCGCGCCGACCTGATTGCAAACCAAAGAACGACCGCGCCAATCAGCAGCGACCATACAAGAACTCTTCCGTCAAAGTGGAAGGTTTCGAGCAGATCGGTGGGATGTGCGATTTTCGGATTGGCACCGAGGTAGGTCACATCAATCCAGTCAGACTGTAGGTCTGCCATCCACGCGTCCGGAACGCGAAAGGTCAGGACTTGCGGGTAATTGCCGGTTGGATTGATCTCCGCCACGAGCACGCCATGAGTGAGGTAGTGCGTGCTGTTCTTGAACGTGTCGCGAGGGGAATCGTGAAGTGCTTCCTGTAGGGTCAGGCGATCACCGCCGGAATCTCGAAAGCCCAGGACAACCGCGGGTGTCTCTTCGCCGAGTTTTTTTAACAACCAGTACTTCAATCCGCTGTCATAGTGGATGTAGATGGAAAGCAGGCAAGCCAACCCGACAAAAATCAATATCGCCAGATTGAGCGCATGGCTGTCTTCAGCGGCTTCTTTCGGGTTAAACATGTGTCCGTCACCAAACAGAAGATTTTTCAGAATATGCGCCTAAATTAATGGAAGTCCACACAGAGCGCACCAGAAGCACATGATCCTCACTCTTGCCGTTTCCGGCTACCGGTCACTTCGCGATATTGTTCTGCCGCTCGACCGGGTCACGCTGGTGACCGGCCCAAACGGCAGTGGCAAATCCAGCCTCTACCGTTCCATCCGCTTGCTGGCCGAGGTTGCGCAAGGGCAGGCGATTGCCTCTCTGGCAGCAGAAGGTGGCCTTCAGTCCACCTTGTGGGCCGGACCGGAGGCTTTTTCGCGAGCCATGAAAAAAGGGGACGTGCCCGTCCAGGGCACCGTGCGCAAGTCTGTCGTCAGCCTGAAACTGGGCTTTGCTGATGAAGACTACGGCTATGCCATCGATCTTGGTCTGCCTGCCGATGCTGGCCGTTCACTGTTCTCAATGGATCCGGAGATCAAGGCGGAGGCCTTGTGGGCCGGCGAAGCGCTGTCGCGCTCAAACGAGATCGCGGGACGAAACGGACCAACCGCGCGCGTCCTCAACAGCCAGGGACAGCGCATCCCCGTCTATCAGAATCTTGCGCGCTTCGACAGCATGATGACCCATGCCGCGGATCCCAAGGACGGATTGGAGCTGCTTGTCATGCGTGAGCGGATGCGCGCCTGGCGGTTCTACGATCACCTGCGCACCGACCGGGATGCACCGGCGCGTGCTCCTAAAATCGGAACAAGGACACCGGTTCTGAGTGCGGACGGCGGTGATCTGGCCGCTGCTCTTCAGACCATTTTGGAGATTGGCGACGAGGTCGTGCTCGGCGAGGCGATCGATGATGCGTTTCCGGGAGCTTCGATCGACATTGCGGTCAACGACGGTTACTTCGAGCTTTTCATGCAGCAAAAAGGCCTGCTCAGGCCCTTGCGTGCAAGCGAACTTTCCGACGGCACGCTGCGGTATCTGCTGCTCACCGCAGCCCTTCTGTCTCCGCGTCCTGCGCCCCTGATCGTGCTCAACGAACCGGAGACGAGCCTGCACCCGGACCTGCTCGAACCGCTCGGCCGTCTTGTTGCCAAAGCTGCGGAGAAGACGCAGGTCGTCGTTGTCTCCCATGCGCGGCAACTGGTTGAAACCCTGGCCACGCTTTCAGGATGTGTGCGCTATGAATTGCGCAAGGAACTCGGCGAGACCGTCGTTGACGCAGAGGAACTACCTCGCTGGACCTGGCCGAAGCGGTAATTAAAAATTTACTTTAAAAAGACTTTTTAGCAGGTTGTTTTTAAATAATATAAAATGAAATTTCTGCGTTGAAATGACCTGTTTGAAAAAAGCGCGCTCAAAAAAATGAACAGGTGTCGTTACGTCGCGAGTTGACGTGAACGGAAGGTTGCGTCATGTCAGGGGAACCCAAAGAGGTGACGCATTCAATGCGCCCGGGACCGGTGAGGAGGTGTTGGATCTGGTGCTGTTCGGCATCTGGTCGGAACGGCAGGCCGTGTGCTCATGCATTGCAGCGAAAATAACGCGTTGGAGAACGTTATGACGACAGTGGAGGAGTGGAACGCGGCGTTCGAGCCCCGTCCGGTTCACGAATATCTCGAAAAGACCATTGCGCAGTTCGGCGACCGTCCGGCAGCCGACTTCATGGGCAAGATGTGGACCTATGGCGAACTCGGCTCCCTTGTGAATTCGACCGCAGCCGGGTTGCAGGCCATGGGTGTCGGACCCGGCGTTCATGTGGGGCTTTGCCTTCCGAACACGCCGTTTTACACGATCTTCTATTTCGCGATTTTGAAGATCGGCGCCACCGTTGCGAACTTCAATCCGCTTTATGTCGAACGGGAAATTGCCTTCCAGGCACGGGATGCAGACGTGCGCATCATGGTGACGATGGATCTCAAGATGATCTACGACAAGGTGGAGGAGGTCCGGAAGGAAAAGGTTCTCGACAAGATCATCGTGTGTCCGATGACATTCTGCCTGCCCACCATCAAAAAAGTCCTGTTCAGTCTGTTCAAGCGCAAGGAGCTGGCGGTCATTCCGCGCGATGAGGCGCATGTCTGGTTCGACGAGTTGCAGACCAAGGGGTCGGCGCCGGAGCCCGCCGACATCGATCCGGTCAACGATATAGCAGTGTTGCAGTATACAGGCGGGACGACCGGCGTTCCCAAGGGCGCAATGCTGACCCACAGGAACCTTTCGGCAAATATCGAGCAGATGCGCTGCGTCTTTGAAAAAGCGCGTCTCGGTGAAGAGAAGATGCTCTGCGTGCTGCCCTTCTTTCATGTCTTCGCGATGACCGTTGGGCAAAATCTTTCGGTCATCTTGGGCGCGGAAATGGTTTTGCAGCCTCGCTTTGAGTTGAAGGCCTTGCTCGAAGCGGTCAAACGAAAACAGGTCACTCTGTTTCCGGGTGTCCCGACACTCTACACCGCGATCAACAATTCGCCGCTGACTGCAGACTACGACCTTTCCAGTATCTCGCTGTGCATTTCCGGAGGGGCACCGCTACCGGTCGAGGTAAAAGAGAGTTTCGAGAAACTGACCGGATGCTTGCTGGTCGAAGGCTACGGTCTGACGGAATCATCGCCGGTTGCCGCGGTCAACCCGCTGGATGAAAACCGCCGCGCGGGTTCGATCGGACGCCTCGTGCCGGGGACCAAGGCGCGTTTTGTCAGCATTGAGGACCGGAAAACGGAAGTCGCCGAGGGTGAAAAGGGCGAGCTTCTGCTGCACGGCCCGCAGATCATGAAAGGCTACTGGAAGCGCGACGACGCCACCGCCGATGCGATTACGCCGGAGGGGTACCTGCACACCGGTGACGTCGGCTACAGGGACGAGGAGGGGTTCATCTACCTTGTCGACCGGATCAAGGACCTGATCCTGTGCTCCGGCTACAATGTCTATCCGCGCGTCATTGAAGAGGCGATTTATCAGAACGAGGGCGTTGACGAGACGATCGTTATCGCGATTCCGGATGAGTATCGCGGCCAGTCACCCAAGGCCTTCATCAAGCTTAAAGAAGGTCACTCCATGACCGGTGACGAGATGAAGGCGTTTTTGAAGGATCACCTGTCTTCCATCGAAATGCCGCGGGAATTCGAATTCAGAAACGAACTGCCAAAAACGATGGTCGGCAAACTGTCCAAGAAGGAACTGGTGGAAGAAGAAGCCCAAAAGCGCGCCCAGGTCGAGGCCTAGAGCGCTTGAGTGCGGCCGCGTCCCGGGCTAGGTCCGGGACTTCGAAGCTGCAGTCGTGAACCTCAGATCAGGTTTGCACCAGTCCTGAGGGCTCGGTATTGAAGCGAACTCTGGTGTGAGGACTGTACCAATCCATTAATGCGACTCTCCACGTCCTTCTGCCGCGCGCGCCAACTCCCGTCCGCGCTTGGCCTCGCGTTGAACAGTGTAGATCGAGGCCGCGATGATGATTGCCGCCCCGACCAGCGTTTCGACACTCGGCCACTCCTCGAAGACAAGTGCGCCGAAAATGGTCGCGTAAAGAAGTCTCGTATAGTCGAGGGACGCAATCGCCGTTGCTTCACCTGCCTTGAAGCCCTTGATGTTGGCGAGCTGGGCTGCCCAGGAGACGATGCCGATCAGGATCATTACCCCCCACTGGTGCAGCGTGGCGGCCTGCCAGGTCATGATCGCGGGAACCAGCATAATCAGGCCAACCCCGAGCGCCTGATAAGTGAGGATGGTCACCGGGCTGTCGGTGCGCGTCAGAATGCGTACGACGATCATGACCATACCGGCGCATGCCGCACCGGCTATCGCGAGAAGGGCATACGGGTCCACGACCCCCTCAGCACCGGGTTGCAGCATGAGGAGGACGCCCAGGAAGCCGACAATGGTTGCTCCCCAGCGGTGCACACCCACCGTTTCGCTCAGGAACCAGATGGCGAAAATTGTGATGAAGAATGTACGCGAAAAACTGATCGCGGTGACATCGGCGAGCGGCAGCTCGATGAACGCCGTGAAACCGCACAGCATGGCGGTCGCCGCCAGCAGGACGCGGGCAAGCTGCAGGCCGGGCCGTTGCGTCGAGAGGGAGCTTGGCAGACCGCGGAGGATCGTCGGTGCAACGATCACCAGCATGACGACCTGCCGCACCACGAGGATCTGAAAGACGCCGATGTCCTTGCCGACGAACTTGATCAGTGTCACCATGATCGTGAAACCGAACGCGGCCAGCAAAATCCACAGCGCACCAACCGTGTTGGAAGGCAGATCGGCCGTCATTGCAGAGATCTTGTTTTCAACGCGTTTCAGCACGTGAAGACCTCTTGTATCAGGCACCTTGGTCGGGCCTGCTCTTTGAGACGGCGGTTCATGTTGTTTCCTGGTACGAACGGAGGCTGGAACGCAGACGTTACCCAGTCAACACTGGGCCTGTGCGCTCGGTCGTTCGGCTGGTGATGATCGGGACAGGCTAAGCGGTTTCTGGGCAGAAGAAAAGCCATTGCCGCAATGTTTGCCTTCGTTGCCGAAACGGGTATATCTTGTTCTGAAGCTCTCTGGTCCCGAAGCATGAAAGACAACAGACCCACTGGCCACAGTGGTCGTCGGGCCATAGATTGAGTTCAATACCGCTGCCTACGGTTTTCGATTTTCAGGGAAAGTCCTCCCAAAACACAGGTCCAGATTTATGAACCAGATGGTCACTCCGAAATTCGGTGTCGGCGCGCCTTTGCGCCGTAAGGAAGATGAGCCCCTCATTACGGGTCAGGGCATTTACACAGGCGACTACCAGCCGGAAGGATGCCTGCATGGTGTTGTCGTGCGCTCGGCGATGGCCCATGCGAAGATACGTGTCGAAAACGCGCCAGACGTACTTGCAATGGACGGTGTCCAACTGGTCCTGACGGGTGCGGACGTCGAAGGTTACACGCTGCCGACCATGGCCAGGTTGAAGCAGATCGATGGAACCGATCATTGGCTGCCGCCGCAACCGCTCCTGTGTCCGGAAGAAGTGCGCCATGTCGGCGACGCGATTGCCTTCATTGTCGCCGACGACATTAACTCCGCACGCAATGCCGCTGAAATGCTGGAAGTGGACTACGAGCCGCTCGACGTCGTGATCGATATCGAAGATGCATTGGCACCTGATGCGGTGAAGGTCTGGCCCGAGCACGGAACCAATGTTGCCTTTGTTTTCGGTCACGGCAGTGAAGCCAAAACGGAGGCTGCGTTTGCGGAAGCCGAGAAGACCGTCTCGATCGAAATCGTGAACAATCGGATTGTCGCAAATTACATGGAGCTGCGCGGCTGCGTCGCCGAGTACAATTCGGACACGGAACGCTACAAGCTGACCCTTGGGACGCAGGGCGGGCACGGGATGCGTGACGTCATCTGCAAGGTGCTCGGCCTGGAAAAGGATCGGATCCAGGTTGTTACCCCGGAAGTTGGCGGTGGCTTTGGCACCAAGGCGTTCTGCTACCGCGAATATCCGCTGCTGATGATTGCTTCCGAACGGCTCGGCAAACCCGTGCGCTGGACCGGCGAGCGCATGGATCATTTCGTTACCGACGCCCATGGTCGTGACAATCTCAGCACTGCGGAGCTGGCACTCGACAAGGACAGCAGGATACTGGGCTTGAGAGTGCACGTGAAGGCGGCGATGGGAGCATATCTCAGCCAGTTCGCCCCGTTTATTCCCTGGGTGGGGACTGCCATGTCCTCCGGCCTTTACGACATACCGGCGGTTTTTGCGAAAACCGAGGGTGTTTATATGCACAACGTGCCGACGGATGCCTTCCGGGGGGCAGGGCGGCCGGAAGCCGCTTACCTTATCGAACGGTTGATGGACAAAGCCGGTGAGGAAACCGGCCTCGGGCCGATCGAAATCCGCAAACGCAATTTCATCAAACAGGAACAATTGCCCTACACAACGCAAACCGGCCGTCTCTATGACACCGGCGACTACGGCGGGCACCTGGACAAGGCGATGCAGGTCGCTGATTGGGCGGGCTTTGAGGCAAGGCAGGCCGTGAGCGCCAAGGCCGGAAAGTATCGCGGCATCGGATTGTGTTCCTACATTGAGGCCTGCGCCTTTGCGGGCGGCGAAGAGGCAACCGTCGAACTGGGACAGGACGGAACCCTCACGCTGTTGATCGGAACCCAGACCAATGGCCAGGGCCACGCGACGGCATACAGTCAGGTCGTTGCGGAAAAGTTCGGTGTGACGATCGATGAAGTTGAAGTGATCCAGGGCGACACCGATCGCGTTGCAAACGGGGGCGGAACAGGGGGCTCCAGATCGATACCGCTCGGACTGCCTTCCGTGCGTGATGCCAGCGACGCCTTGGTCAAGAAGATCAAGGAGCTGGCTGCAGACAGGCTCGAGGCTGGCATGGACGATCTTGAACTCGACAGTGGCGTCGTGCGCGTGGTCGGAACAGATCAGCAAGTCACGCTTGCCGAAATCGTTGCCGCTGGTGGCGAGACCCTGTCAGCGCGCGAGGAAGTCAGACAACACGAAGCAACCTATCCCAACGGCACGCACATCTGCGAGGTGGAGATCGATCCGGACACGGGCGATGTTGCGCTGCTGAACTATGTGATTGTCGACGATTTCGGCGTCACGGTGAACCCGATCCTCCTGGAGGGGCAGGTGATTGGCGGGGCGGCGAATGCCGTCAGCCAGGCGCTCTGCGAACACACGGTTTATGACGAGGACGGACAGCTTCTGACTGCGTCGCTGCTCGATTACCGTCTGCTCAGGGCGGCCGACCTGCCCGATATTCACTTCGAGACGCGCAATGTTCCCTCCACCACCAATGCCATGGGTATCAAGGGCGCTGGCGAGGCAGGAACCATCGGCGGCTGCGCCGCTGTTATGAATGCCGTACAGAAAGCGCTGAAGGATGGCGCCGGCGTGACGGAGCTGATCGATATGCCGGCAACACCACTCAGGGTCTGGGAAGCGATCGAGGCCGCGAAATAATCCTGTTTCTGAATAATCGGAAAGGCGCTTGAAACTGCGCCTTTTCGAAAGCTCCCAAAAACAATGGCTCAGGTTTATTCAAAGCTCTTGTTGTAAAAGCACAAATTACTCCGAACTTGGGCACCCGCGACTTCAGATGAATGTGGGGCTCGCAATTTCGTGTCTGTGGTTTGTTTGAAATTATCGTTTTAATCGGCATCTTCTTGCCGCAAATTGGCGTATGACGAACTGTTCGTTCGATTGACGCAAACCAGACAGCAGGTTCCGATCCTTGTTCCAGTCCTTTTTTCCCAATCCGAAGCTTTTCTTTCTCTCAGCCATCGCGTGGACCACTGTTGCTGTCATCGTCTGGTACGGTTTTGCAGCCGACCTGAGCGGTCCATTGGGATTTGGGGCGACCCCGGCAGGAGAACCGCCGGTCATCGGGCTCGGCCACTTCACGACACCGGAATTCATGTGGTTCTACGTCTATTACGCCATTTTTACAGCGGCATTCGGCGTTTTCTGGTGGTGGTATTCGAAGGCGCATACCTGGCAGGTCTGGTCGATCTGGGGGTCGTCACTGATCATTTTCATGACGTATTACGACGTTCAGGTGGCCGTTGCGATCAACAATTGGCGCAGGCCCTTCTTCGATACCGTTCAAACCGCCTTGGATGAGAGCGCCCGCGTTGTTACCGCCGACGAGTTCTACGCGCTGTTGTTCATTTTCTTCAAGATCACGTCGGTCTGGGTGATCCTCTATATTCTGAAACGCTTTTTTGTCAGCCACTACATTTTCCGCTGGCGCACCGCAATGAACGACTACTATATCGCCAAATGGAACAACGTCCGCCATATCGAGGGCGCCTCGCAGCGTATCCAGGAAGATACAATGCGGTTTGCCGCCATCATGGAAGGCCTGGGCGTTGCCCTGATCGACTCCCTGATGACACTGATCGCCTTCCTGCCGATACTGCTGGCCCTCTCGGTACATGTCTCGGAGTTGCCGGTCGTGGGCGCGATACCGGCTCCACTGGTCACGGCGGCAATTTTCTGGTCGATCATGGGAACCGTGGTGCTGGCCGCAGTCGGGATCAAATTGCCCGGGCTTGAGTTCCACAACCAGCGCGTCGAGGCGGCTTATCGTAAAGAGCTCGTCTATGGCGAGGATCACGAACACCGTGCAGAACCCGCCAAGGTGACCGAGCTGTTCGGGTTTGTCAGAAAGAACTATTTCAGGCTGTATTTCAACTACATGTATTTCAACCTGTTCAGGGGCTTCTATCTGCAGGCGGACAACGTGTTCGCTTATTTCATCCTGATCCCGACCTATGTCGCGAAAAAGGTGACATGGGGTATCGTTCAGCAGATCCTGACGGCGTTCTCTCAGGTATCGAATTCGTTCCAGTTCCTGGTCAACTCTTGGCCGACAATCGTTGAACTGCTTTCCATCTACAAGCGTCTGAAAGGGTTCGAACAGGCGATTGCCGAGCGGGAAGCCATGTTACTGCGCGGCGAATTGGAGCCGGAACCGGCGGCCGGCGAGTAGGCATTCGCGGATCAGGATTGCAATAGTTTCGGCTTCGCGGAATACTGTGTGCTCCAATCGCAATATCAATCCGCCCATTTTTTCCGCTCGTCCGGGAAACCTCACAGTGCAACCGACAAGCCCGGCTGCGGGCTGGCATTGCGGCTCTTCTCGATCTTTCGGCCCGGCGCGTCATGGGAGAGCGACATGTTTTGCACCGGTCCCGGATCACGACATGGCCTTAAAGAGCCTGACTGCCCGAATCGCGGGCCCGCCGGCCCCGACCGGCATGACGCGGCACGCGCCTCTGCTTGGAATTTCGCTGAAAGTCAGTTCCGCTCTGGCGTTCTTTGTTATGGCCACCTGTCTGAAAATTGCCGCCGAAGACGTCCCCATCGGTCAGCTGGTATTTGCGCGGAACTTCTTCGGTCTGTTTCCCGTCCTTCTTATGGTCACCCTGAGACGAGAGCTGGGTCTTGCTTTCCAGACCAGAAACCCCAAAGGCCATCTGACCAGGGCAGCGGTCGGCTTGACCGCAATGGTCTGCTCTTTCACAGCGCTTTATCTGTTGCCGCTACCCGATGCGACCGCGATCGGCTTTGCGACACCTCTGTTCGTGGTCGTTCTGGCCTATTTTCTGCTCGGCGAAATTGTCCGGCTCTATCGCTGGAGCGCCGTCGCGGTGGGTTTTCTGGGGATCCTGATCGTCCTTTCCCCGCATCTCGGCGAAGACGAATTCGACCGCGCATCCACGCTCGGAGTGTTCCTGGGCTTGACCGCCGCGTTGTTTGCGGCGCTTGCCATGATCACTGTGCGCAAACTGTGTGAGACTGAACGCACCTCGACCATCGTCACATGGTTCGCAGCTTCGGCAACAGTTCTCTCGCTGCTGACGTTGCCGCTTGGATATCTTCTGCCGGAGCAAGGCTGGATCGTTCCGGACTTGCCAACCATGGGCTTGCTGGTCCTGATCGGGCTCGCAGGCGGCGTGGGGCAAATCCTGCTGACGCAAAGCTATCGTTATGCCGACGCGTCCACGATCGCCCCTTTCGACTACGTCAACATGATGTGGGCGATTATTATCGGCTGGCTGGTCTTCTCCGAAACGCCCGTCCCTGAAGTCATTATCGGTGCTCTTATTGTCATAGCGGCCGGTGTAATGGTCATCTACCGCGAGCATAAGCTCGGGCTCGATCGGACCAAGGCGCGACGGGCTTCGACCCCGTCACAGTCGTGAGACGATCCAGGCTGCTTTTCACGCAGCCTGGATCGACGGGAAATGGGCGTTTCCCCGGCGCAGCTAACGATCATGTGTCTTCCCGGTTTCAGCGAGTGTGAACCGGGATGACGCCGGTCTGAGGAACCGGATTACTGGGGTTTATACGCGAATGTTTCGACCGGGCTTTTCGAGCCGTCCGGATAGACCAGCTGTACGCTTATGGATTGGGTCGAACCGGTCGGGAGTTCAATATAGGGCTTGTCCTTCAGAACCGCATTGGGATTATCGGGATCGCATTCGGCCAATTCCCACATCTGATCCAGGGGCCCGCCATTCAACCCGTAAAATACGTAGTCGATCCCGCATTTCCAGGCTTCCAAATGCGTGAAATAGATGAGCTGCTGTCCCTCCCAGTCGCGAAACGACACCCAGTTGGCTTTGGTCAGATCGAGGATCTGCTTGATCTGCTCGGGTGGCATTGCTTGCGCGTGCGCGCGGTAATCGTTCTGCAGGGGCAATATGCTCAGGCTTGCAGCCAATGTGGCTAAAATCAGAGAGCGCATCAGTCGTCTCCAGTACTGTAAAATGTCAGCGGGCTTTAAAATGCCTTGAAGGTAATAATTGTCTTGGTGTCCTGTATACCGCCGATCGGGTGGACCTTTTCATTCACGAAATGACCGATATCTGCGCCGTCGTCGACGTAGAACTTCACGAGGAGGTCGTAGTCTCCGCTGGTGGAATAGACTTCGGAGGCGATTTCCGCATCGGCGATGGCATTGGCAACCTGATAGGTCTTGCCGAGCTGGCACTTGATCATCACGAAAAACGGAACCATGCGTCACTCCGGAGTTTTCTTGCATAAGAACAGACAAGGACATCGCCTATCTCATCGCCACAGTCAATTGCTGAAAAACGGCACTGGTATGCTAGGGACTTGCATTCAACACGCGGGCTTGTTAGCAGTCTGGCATCTCATGGGGGTGCCCGACGACGATTGATCGGGCTGAGAGGCACAAGGCCAACTCCTTGAACCTGATCCGGTTGATACCGGCGGAGGGATTTGAGATGAAAACTTCAAGGCGTTCGGCTACGCGTCTTCCTTTCATCCCTCCGAAAACAATAATTCCGTTGCCGGAGGAGATGCATGAGCCTGTCTGTTGCCGCGTCCACGCAGCCGCTTACCGCCGAAACCGTGTTCGAGTTGCTTCAACGCGTGCGAGAACGCTCTCCGCGCGTGCATGCAATCACCAATGCAGTTGCGCAGACTTTTACCGCCAACGTGCTTCTTGCGGTCGGTGCGGTTCCTTCGATGACGATTTCCAAGGTAGAAGTTGCCGGATTTGCGTCCAGCGCCGACGCGCTGCTCATCAATCTGGGTACGCTGGACACAGCGCGGCGTGATGCCATTCCAATCGCAATCGAAGCAGCCAGGAGTGCGGGGCGTCCTGTCAGCATCGACCCGGTGTTTGCCGATCGATCGACTGTGCGATGTGCCTACGCAAAGGACCTTATGGCGTCCAAACCGGATCTGGTGCGATTGAACGAGCGCGAACATGAAGCTCTGTTCCCGGAGCGATCGGAAGCCGAGGCGATGATTGCGTCTGGTACGGTGCTGGCCGTTACAGGTGCAGAAGACAAGATCGAAAGTGCGGGCGAGGATTTCCGGCTGTTGAACGGTCACCCACTGATGGCGCGTGTGACTGCGACAGGCTGCGCCGGTGGTGCCGTGCTCGCTGCTTTCGCGAGCGTGGAGCGCGATATTGCCTTGGCGGCGGCTTCCGGCCTTTCCGTCTTCAACATTGCTGGTGAAATTGCCGGCGAGCGTGCGGCAGGCCCTGGGAGTCTCGTTCCGGAGTTGCTGGACGCGCTCTACACAATGACAGACCGCGACATCCAAATCCGATTGAAGACCGTCTGAACGCCTTTGATCGAACCTTCTTGCAAGACGAGGAGAACCCCATGACCGCGATTGCGGTGACCATAGCAGGATCGGATTCCGGAGGAGGTGCCGGAATACAAGCCGATCTCAAGACATTTTCGGCCAACGGGGTCTTTGGCGCCAGCGTACTGGCGGCATTGACAGCTCAGAACACGCGCGGTGTGACCGCCATTCACGATGTGCCGCCGGACTTTGTGCGCGCGCAGATCGACGCCGTCTATTCCGACCTCAAGGTCAACGCGACGAAGATTGGCATGCTCGCAAGTTCGCCGATCATCGAAGCCGTGGCAGAGGGGCTGAGGGCCCACTCGACCGGCCCCGTCGTGCTTGATCCGGTGATGGTCGCCGCTTCGGGCGATCCCTTGCTTGCTGAAAGTGCGGTGGCGAGCCTTATCGGCGAGCTCCTGCCCCTGTCGGATGTGATCACGCCCAATCTTCATGAAGCCGCCCGCATTCTTGAAACAGAAGTCGCGGCTAGCGAAAGCGCGATGCAGTCGCAGGCCGAACAGCTTCTGCGCCTCGGCGCACGTTCGGTTTTGCTGAAAGGCGGGCACGGCGAGGGCGCGGACAGTTCGGATCTCTTCCTCGACGCCGCGGGCAGTGCGACGTGGCTTCGAGAGCGGCGCATTGCAACGGAAAACACACACGGAACCGGCTGCACGCTGTCCTCAGCCATCGCGGCAGGTCTTGCCAAGGGAGAGGGCCTTGAGGCCGCGATTTCGCGGGCCAAGCAATATGTCCATGGGGCGATTGCTGCCGCCGATGAAATAGAGATCGGGTCTGGCCACGGTCCCGTCCATCATTTCTACAAAATCTGGAGCTGTTGATATGTCTGAAACCCGCGCAAAGCGTGACAGCGACATGAGCCGGAGGGCGTTACTGGGTGGTTCGGCTGTCGCTGGCGGAGCGGCACTTGCCGCACCCGCGCTCGCCCAGGACAAAGCCACGATTGAATGGAAGATGGTGACGTCCTGGCCGAAGAACCTGCCCGGACCCGGTGTGACCGCCCAAAGAATTGTCGATCAGGTTGCCAGGATGTCCGGCGGCCTCTTCCGTATTCGCCTCTATGCGGCCGGTGAACTGGTACCGGCACTCGGCGTTTTCGACGCTGTTTCCGCGGGTACCGCGCAGATGGCCCACACGGCGTCGTTCTTCTGGCAGGGCAAGATACCCGCATCGGTCTTCTTCACCGCTATTCCGTTCGGGCTCTTGCCGCATGAACACATCACCTGGATCGAACGGGGCGGCGGGCAGGCGCTCTGGGACGAGCTTTACGCACCCTTCGGCGTGAAACCGGTCATGGCTGGAAACACCGGTGTCCAGATGGGCGGATGGTTCAAGAAAGACATCAACAGCGTGGATGATCTCAGCGGGTTGAAAATCCGGATGCCGGGGCTTGGCGGCGAAGTGATGCGCAGGCTCGGCGCAACGCCCGTCGGACTGCCGCCGGCAGAGCTGTTTCAGGCGCTGCAGTCCGGCGTGCTCGATGCCACCGAGTTCCTCGGACCCTGGTCCGACCGTGCAATGGGCTTTCACAAGGTTGCCAAGAACTATTATTCGCCAGGTTTTCATGAACCCAATGGCACCGGAGAAGCCCTCTTCAACCAGGTCGCACTAGAAGGTCTTCCGGACGAGCTGCGTGCCATTGTCCTGGAAGCCTGCCGCGCTGAAAACGGGCGAGCACTTGCGGAGAGCGATTGGGAGAATGCCGGTAGTCTGAAGCTGCTTCAGGAAGAAGACGGCGTGACAGTCAAAGCGTATCCGGACGATGTGCTTGAAGTCCTGCGGACGACGGCCGCAACCGTGCTTTCCGAGTTCGCGGACAAAGACGAAATCGGCCAACGCATCTATGACAGCCATCGCGCCGCCCGTGCCCGTCTGGCCCCCTGGAGCGATGTTGCCATGCGCCGATTTCTGAGTGCGCGCGACACCAACGCCTAGATCAAACTTTGCTGCACCGGGCTTGTGGAGCCCGGTGCACCAATCCGCATCACGGCTTCGAATCTGTTCAAAAACGCTTCTGAATCGGCCAGGTCTTCGACGAGTTTCACAACACATTGACGGAATTGACAAGGGCGGTCCGAGCGTGCGGGCGCCCATTCCATGCACATGCCGCTTCGGAAAGTGTGGCAATGCAGCAACGATCACCGACAATATTACGTTAAAGGAAACCTGATGAGATTATGCCTATTTTTTATGCATTTTTGCGGCGATGTGTCGGTACCGTGACAAAGCTCCTGAGAACAAGACCTTTTTCTCGTGTTTCGAGGCTTTCATCCAGCGCTGATGTCTGAATAGTGCGATATATTGCGTTGCAGCATGAAGTATTCGCTGCAGGGGTCCGTGATTTCTTTGCTTGCAACAGATCCCGGTGTTGGAAAATCCTATCAATCGAAATCAGATTTCCTCCGTCGGGAGGGGGATGGGAGAAAACACCATGATGTGGGCAAATAAAAAGACGATTCTGTTCACTTCCACTGCGCTGGCACTTTCGATGGTTGCCGGAGCCGCACATGCCGGCGGCTTTGCGCTGAGAGAGCAAAGTGCCTATTACCAGGGAACATCATTCGCCGGAAACGGCACCAGCGGGAATACAATCTCGTCGATGTTCTGGAACCCGGCAACAATCACGGCTGCTGGAAAGGGACTGACCTTTGAGTCGCACAGTTCCTTCATCGCACCTCAGTCAGACCTTAATGGAGCATTTACCCCGCAGGGCACTGTAAACACGCTTACGGGCGGGTTCGGCGCGAGCACAGCGCCCAGTGGCGATATCGCGTCTAACGCCTGGATACCTTCTACCTATACGAGCTATGGATTGACCGACAAATGGTATTTCGGTCTTGCAATCAACACACCCTTCGGTTTGGCAACAAAGCCGGAGCAAAGCTGGGCAGGGCAGTATTACTCGCGTTCTTCCGAAGTGTTTTCCGTCAACGTCAATCCGACCGTTGCCTACAAAGTCAACGACATGGTCTCGGTTGCGGCGGGGCTGCAGGTAGAATACCTGCAAATCCGGCTGAAATCGGCATATCCCCTTGCAGCGTCACTTACCTCTTCAGTGCCCTCAACTGAAGTCAAAGGGGGAAGCCTCGGCTTCGGTGCAACGGCCGGCATTACAATCAAGCCAATGGAAGGCACGGAAATTGGTGTCGGTTTCCGGTCCGCTGTTTTTCACAACCTCGAAGGTCACTTCATCAATCCGGCATCTGTGCCCGCGGTCGGTGTAAGTTCCAGCCGCACGGGGATTGAAGCGAATGTGATCTTGCCAGAAATGGTGACGCTCTCTGCCAAACAGAGGATCACCGACAAATTCACGGTGCTTGGTACCGTTGAATGGACAAACTGGAGCAGGCTGGGCACGGTGCATCTGTCGGCAACAGACGGAACAACAACAAATCCGACCGGTTTGCCGGACCTCGCCTTCAACTATGATGATGGATGGTTCTTTGCTGTCGGCGGCGAGTACGACTTCAACGACCAGGTGACACTCCGTGCCGGTGTCGCTTACGAACTGTCACCGATCGATGAAGATATCCGCTCAACGCGGCTCCCCGACAATGACCGCTTGTGGCTCTCAGCCGGTGCGACCTGGAAACCCAGCGAACATCTTGCGTTCGACGTCGGCTATTCACACCTGATCCCGGCAGACACGCAGATAAACATTGGTCCGGGTCATCAGGACTACAATGCCAACATCGGGACATACACAGCTGACGTTGAAAGCCAGGTGAACATCATCTCCGCGTCGCTGCGCTACAAGTTCTAACTTCTTGACAATGCAAATAAAAAAGGCCGGGACAATGTCCCGGCCTTGTTCGTTTCAGGCCTAGAACGCCGCCGGATACAGACCGCCATCCATAAGCAGGTTCTGGCCTGTGATGTAACCGGCGTGCCGGGAGCACAGGAATGCGCAGGCCTGGCCGAACTCTTCGGCGTTTCCGAAGCGTCTTGCCGGGATCTCCGCTGCCTGCTGCGCCCTGATCTCCTCCAGGCTTGTCCCCGACTGCTGCGCGGCCCGTTCAAAGCCACCTTTCAGCCGGTCCGTATCCATCTTGCCGGGCAGGAGGTTGTTGATGGTGACGCCGGAAGGCGCAAGCTGCCTGCAGACACCGGCAAGAAATGCGGTCAGACCGGCCCGGGCGCCGCTCGACAGGTCGAGGCCTTCGATCGGCATTTTCACTGAGATCGACGTGATGTTGACGATCCGGCCGAAGCCGCGCTGCTGCATGGCAGGGGCAACCGCCTTGATCAGTTCGATCGGTGTGACGAAATTCTGAATTGCGCCTTCCAGAAGTGCGTTGCGGTCAAGTTCCGTATAATCCCGCCTCGGTGGACCGCCGTTGTTGTTGATGAGAATATCCGGGTCGGGGCAGGCGTCGAGCAAAGCACTCTGTCCCTCCTGCGACGACACGTCCGCGGCAACGCTCAACACCGAAACGCCATAGCGTTCCTGAAGAGCGGAACGGGTTTCCGCAAGCGCTGTTTCATTCCGGCCGTTTAGCACAATATCGCAGCCTGCTTCAGCCAAAGCCTCTGCACAGCCCCGCCCCAATCCTCGACTGGAGGCGCAAACAATTGCTTTTTTCCCTTTAAGACCCAAATCCATGGAGTGTCTCCTCGTATGCCGCGCAGGAAAGGTGAAAGCGCGCTGGCGGGTTGTTGTTAAGGATAGAAGTGGAAATCGTAAGCTCCCTATGAAGTCACCACAGTTGTCATAATAATGAAACTTGAATCGCGTCTATAGCGCAGCTATTGGGAATATGGAGAAATGCCATGTCTACCGGAGAGGCATCGCGTCATTACCGGACCTTGTTTATCTCAGATGTTCACCTGGGCACACGCGGGTGCCAGGCCGAGCTTCTGTTGGATTTTTTAAAGGAAAATGATGCTGAAACCATCTATCTGGTCGGTGATATTGTCGATGGCTGGCGCTTAAAACGGTCCTGGTACTGGCCGCAGCTTCATAATGACGTGGTACAGAAAGTCCTTCGCAAAGGCCGCAAGGGCGCGCGCATCTTTTATATTCCGGGAAACCACGACGAATTCCTGCGGAACTTCCTGGGCACGCATTTCGGCGGTGTGGAAGTGGCCGACAGCATCGTGCACGAAGCAGCGAACGGAAAACGCTATCTTGTCATACACGGCGATCAGTTCGACGTCGTGATGCGTCACGCCAAATGGCTCGCATTCTTCGGAGATAAAGCCTATGTGACAGCCCTTGGAATAAACACCTGGGTCAATTTCTTTCGCCGTAGCCTTGGTCTGACATACTGGTCACTGTCGGCATGGGCCAAGCTCAGGGTCAAGAATGCCGTGAGTTTCATAGGCAGGTTCGAAGAAGCACTGTCGGACGAAGCGCGCAGGCAGAGTGCGGACGGCGTGATCTGCGGTCACATCCATCACGCCGCCAATCGGGACATGAACGGTATCCACTACATCAATACGGGTGACTGGGTGGAAAGCTGCACAGCCGTCGCTGAGCATCACGACGGCACGTTTGAGGTGATCCGATGGGTGGATCAAACTCAATCCGAAGCCGTGCCGGCGAAATCCAAGGAAGATCAGGTTGCCGCATGAGTTCCATCCTGATTGTGACGGATGCCTGGCGTCCGCAAATCAATGGTGTTGTCAGGTCGATTGAACGAACGGCTGAAGAGCTCGTTGCGATCGGTGCCCGGGTGGAGTTTCTGACGCCCCTGGCATTCCTGACGCTGCCTTGCCCGACTTATCCGGAGATCCGCCTGTCCTTGACGCATCGCGGTATCGTGCGCCGCATGATGAAGGAATTCGATTGCGAACACCTTCACATTGCCACGGAAGGCCCTTTGGGATTTCTTGCGGCAAGCGTCGCAAAGAAAACCGGGCAGCCTTTTACGACGAGCTATCACACGCGGTTTCCCGAATATCTGTCGGCGCGTCTGCCGGTGCCGCTTTCCTGGTCCTACAGCTGGCTTCGCAGTTTCCACAATGCCGGCTGCGGTTGCATGGTGGCAACGCGGTCGCTTGAAAACGACCTGCGCGCACGCGGGTTCAAGAACCTGATGCGCTGGTCTCGCGGCGTCGATGAAGACCTGTTCAAACCCTATGAAGGGACTGTATTGCCGGGCGACCTGCCAAGACCGGTTTTCATGTATGTCGGTCGTGTCGCCGTTGAAAAAAACATCAAGGCTTTTCTGGATCTAAAACTGCCCGGCTCGAAAGTTGTCGTCGGCGGCGGTCCGCAGCTGGAGGCGCTGCGGCGGGAGTATCCTGATACGCTCTTTACCGGAGCAAAGGTCGGTGAGGACCTGGCGCGGCATTATTCCGATGGTGACGTTTTCGTCTTCCCGTCGCTGACAGATACGTTTGGTAACGTGATGCTGGAGGCCTTGGCTTGCGGTGTGCCTGTGGCTGCCTTTCCGGTTATGGGACCAGTCGACGTGATCGGGGATACCGGTGCGGGCGTTCTTTCTGAAAACCTGCAGGAAGCTGCGGTGGCGGCCCTTGATATTCCCCGGGACCATTGCCGGAAAATCGCGATGAATTACACATGGGCAGCCAGCGCGCAGCAATTCCTGGAGAACTGCATCGCAGCGCGGGACATTCACAACGGGCTTGTGAATGAGACAAAGGCTGCCGAGTAAGTACGCATCCCTTGTGCATTGATGTGAACCAGCCACCAGGCCTTGATGACTCAAAAACGTGTTCTGTATGTTGAGTTGACCGCGATTCCTGATAAGTCATCACCAAAGCTGAATTTCTTGTTTCAGGGTGCAAGCTGATGACCGAAACCGTTGTTCAACCGAGTGAAAACGCCAAGCCGGACTATTCGGGGAAGGCCGTAACCTATTCCGATGTGGCGAATGCGGCCGACCGCATCGACGGGTACGCTGTCCGCACACCGTTGTTGCGGCATCCGGCGCTTGACGAGCGGGCAGGAGCCACAGTTCTCATCAAGCCAGAAAACCTTCAACGCAGCGGATCGTTCAAATTCCGGGGTGCTTTCAATTGCCTGAACCTCATTCCCGAAGAAGCCCGGTCCAAAGGTGTTGTGGCCTGTTCTTCCGGAAATCATGCACAGGGCGTTGCCGCGAGCGCGCGAATTCTTGGTGTCGATGCGACCATCGTCATGCCGGCGGACGCGCCCAGGATCAAGCTTGAGCGCACGCGTGCATTCGGCGCAACGGTGGTGACTTACGACCGCGAGAAAGAGGACCGCGACCGGATCGCTGCGAACCTTTGCGCGGAAACCGGTGCAACGTTCGTTCATCCTTTCAACGATCCCGCCGTGATCGCGGGACAGGGGACAGTCGGTCTGGAGTTGGCCCTGCAAGCAGCCGAGCTGGGATTGCAGCTCGATGACGTTCTGGCCTGCACCGGCGGAGGAGGGCTCTCCAGCGGCATCGCACTTGCTCTCGCCTTCAAGACACCGTCCACTCGCTTCCACACTGTGGAGCCGGAGCACTTCGACGATTACAAGCGATCACTGGAAGCCGGCGCCTTGCTGTCGAATGAACTCAAGTCCGGATCGATCTGCGATGCACTGCTTTCCGAAACACCTGGTGAAATAGGGTTTTCAATCCTGCGCCAACTTGCCGCCGAAGGCGCAACCATCACCGACGAGGAAGCCCTCGATGCGGTCGCCTTCGCCTTTCGCGAATTGAAGCTGGTGGTGGAACCGGGCGGCGCGGCAGCGCTGGCAGCTGTCTTGACCGGGAAACTGTCCCTTAAAGGCAAAACCGTGGGTCTCGTTCTCACCGGCGGCAATATAGATCCCGACATGCTGATGCGGGCTCTGGCCTAAGGCAGCAGCAGGAGGCTGCGTCCATATCCGGCCAAATCCGGTGGCTTGCACATACGCAAAGCTCAAGACCAACAAGAATGAGTGGATTTTGATCTGAAAAAAGGCGCAGCCTTAGGCTGCGCCTTTGTACATAATCGCAAAAAAATGCTTAGTTGAAGAGAGCTTGCCGCTCCGCTTCGGAGAGTTGCTCGAGGGGATCGTCGGTGATCTCTTGCTCTTCAGCGGATTCCTCGGTGAGCTGCCAGGCAATAT
Organism: uncultured Roseibium sp.; assembly: GCF_947494555.1. Lineage (GTDB taxonomy): Bacteria > Pseudomonadota > Alphaproteobacteria > Rhizobiales > Stappiaceae > Roseibium. Next base: position 1,137,023 of record NZ_CANLVF010000001.1, read on the forward strand.
CCGCTTCGTCCTCTGATGCGTCCACTTCTATGTCCGTGTCCGCCTCGGTTTCTGCGTCAGCCTCAAGGACTGCGTCATGGTCCGTGGCAGCTTCCTCTTCGGCGGCGCTGACCTCGTTGTCGAAGAGCATTTCGATCGCAGCTTCATCAAGTGTTGCGTCCGGATCCTCGCTCATCAGGTCGGCGTCGTCTTCGACAGGCTCCGGTTCGGCGGTTTCGACAGGAGCTGCGGCAAACATGTCATCGATCGCTGCAGCATCCATCGGCTCATCGCCGCCAGCAGCCATGATTGCGTCGACATCTTCTTCGCTCGCGGTTGCTGATGCGGCAGGTGCGGCATCAGTTTCCGAAACGACTTCCGTGCCGGTGTCTTCCAGGGCCGCATTGAACACGTCATCGCTGACCGACATCAGCTCATCAACGCTGTTCTGGCATACACCGCGGCCGGACATCTGCGGGCCGTTGAGCAAATGGGCATCAGGCCGAGCGTCAACCGGGCCTGCGGTATCGTCGGCTTCAAGGCCTTCAATGCCCCAAATTCCGATCATCAGATTGATCCGGCTCTCCAGATAGCGCAGCACCTGAACAACCTTGTTCGTGCGTTGGCCCGTCAGATCCTGGAACGAGCACGCCATGAAGATTTCGGTGGCCTTGGCGTCAATTTCATCACAGGCAGCATCGTCCGCGCCGTTTTCGCGCAGGACCCATGCCTGCTCCTGGATCTGCTCGGCCGCTTCCAGGATCGACTGAGTCGCGCCTTCGGTCTGGGTGACGATGGCGTCCAGTTCGTGGGACGCGTCAACGAAGCGGTTGCTTTCGTCGCCTTCCGCCTTGATATTGGCTATCTCGGATTTGGTCCGTTCGATTGCCTCGTGCATGTCGGCAATATCGAGACGGATCTTGTCGAGATCCGGTACCGTGCGTTGATGTGTAACCACCTTTTCAAGGCGCTTGATCGCACCCAAGATTTCGGATGTCTCCGGCGTCTTGTTGCGACTGAGAAATTCTTTCAGGAACCGTCGCCCGCGATCGGATTCCAGCAGGGTCTGTTCGAGAGTGTGATATTCGGCGTCGCCGATCACCCCTTGCTCTTCCTGTAATGCTTCCGCTTTCATATGGACGCGATTCTCAACTTGCCTAAGGATCGTGTGTTGCCTTAACACGGACAACTTCGCTCTGATCGTAGGGTGAAAATCGTTAACATCCCTTTATGCCGGCACGGTTTGAAGGCCGGCTGATGAACTAATGACAAAACTTTCCAACAATATTAGCGCACGGGTTGCAGCACTATTTGCATGCCACTTTTTCGCGTTCGGGCTTTTTCTACCCTTCTTTCCATTGGTAATGGAATTCAGGGGGCTGAGTGCCGCGGAAATCGGGCTAATACTCGGAATCGGCACGATTGCCCGCACTGTAGCCAGTCCAATATTGTCAAACATTGCGGATTGGACCAGTCAAAGACGTCTGTCGATATTGGTTTACTCTACGATCGGTGCCGGCTTTATCTCACTGTTTTTCCTGCCCGGTGGTGTCTTCCTGCTCGGTGGCGCGGTGATCGGTTACATGGTGATCAAGGCACCGGTTTTGCCACTGAGCGATGCCTACGCCCTCGACGCGGCGCGAAACACCGGTGCCGATTATGCGCGCATGCGGCTTTGGGGGTCTGTCGGTTTCGTCCTGGCGAATCTTGCCGGTGGCAGTCTTGCGGGCGAGCAAGGATCCTGGATGATCGTGTCACTGACAATTGCGGCGTCGCTGGCAACAGGCATCGTTGTTCTGTCGCTGCCAAGGCAACCGCGCGACAATGCTTCCGCCGGCAAAGGCGAACAGACCAACGTGACGCCTTTCGCGCAAGTCTGGTTTTGGCCGGTTCTTGCGGTCCTCGGGCTGTTTCAGGCGACCCACGCCGCGTTCTACGGGTTTGGTACCATCTATTGGCAATCGATCGATGTGCCGGATTTTGCCATCGGTGTGCTTTGGGCGATTGGTGTCGTCGCTGAAATAGCCTTGTTTGCCGTTGCCGGAAAGCTGTCAATGCGGTTCGACCCGCCTATGTTCCTAATCGCAGCCGGCATTGCCTCAGTCGTTCGGTGGGGTCTGTTTCCGTTTGCCGATTCGCTGATTTTCATGGGCGCATTGCAATTACTGCACGGTTTTACGTTCGGTGCAGCGCATCTCGGTGCTGTTGCGATCCTCGCCAAGGTCGTACCCGCGCGCTGGTCCGGTACCGGGCAGGGCCTGTTCACAGCGTCTATCGGCATTCAGATGGCCGCCGGGCTTGCGATTGCCGGCAGCCTGTTCGAAGCGGACCCGCATGCGCCATTCTATCTCATGTCAGGCGTTGCTGCCGCCGGTCTGGTGGCGATTGTTTTGCTGGCACCGCTGATCCGCCGGCAGTTACACCGGCTGGATCTTGACGGGAATGGCTAACCCCAGAGCGCTGGTTCAGGCGGATGCAGCGTACTGCCTTCAAACCTGAGCCCTGGCGAACGGTCTTCCTTCAGCAGCAGGGGCCCGTCAAGATCGACGAAGTCTGCCTGTTGTGCGAGCAGGACAGCCGGCGCCATCGCGAGAGAAGTGCCCAGCATGCAGCCGATCATGATCTTGAATTCTGCGGCCTGCGCGGCGTGAAGCAGATTGAACGCTTCCGTCAGGCCGCCTGCCTTGTCGAGCTTGATGTTGACCGCGTCGTATTTGTCCCTGAGGCTATCCAGCGACTTCCCCGGTGCGAGGCTCTCGTCGGCGCACAGGGTGATCGGACTTTTGATAGAGGACAGTAAGTTGTCCTCTTTCGCAGGAAGAGGTTGTTCGATCAGCTCAACACCGGCGGACGTGCAGGCAGCCAAATTCGTGTCAAAGCAGCTCGCATCCCACGCTTCGTTGGCATCAACGATCAGCATGCTCTGCGGGGCTGCCTCGCGGACCGCGAGGATGCGGGCATCGTCTCCCGGTCCGGAGAGTTTGACCTTTAGCAACGGACGATGTGCGGCCTGAGCGGCCTTTTCGGCCATTGTCTCGGGCGTGTCGACACTGATCGTAAAGGCGGTGGTGACCGGGCGGAGCGCTTCGAGGCCTGCAAGCTGGGCAGCGGATTGGCCTGAAAGTTTCGCCTCCAGGTCCCAGAGCGCGCAGTCGACGGCGTTGCGGGCTGCGCCGGCCGGCATTGCGCTCAACAGCTCAACGCGGGAAAGGCCCGACTTCAGAAGCGGTGAAATTTCCTCGATCTGGGTCTGTACCGTCTCGAGCGATTCGCCATAGCGTGGATAGGGGACGCATTCACCGTGTCCGGAAACGCCCTCTTCCCCAATCGAGACGGTCACCACTTGCGCATGCGTTCTCGTTTCGCGCGAGATCTTGAAACTTCCGGCAATTTCAAAACGTTGGGCCTCGATGCTGACAGTCCGATTCATGGCGCACCGAACTCGGCGGAAACCTTGTCCACGATCACGTCCATGCCGAAGCGGACCGGGTCGGTTGCCGGAAGGCCGTGTTTTTCACCGACCTTTGCGAGAAACGCCAGGGCTTCATCGTTGTCGAGAGCTGACGTGTTGACGGCAATACCGACGCAGCGAATGTCCGGGTTGGTCAGACTGCCGCATTGTACGGTCATGTCGATGACCTGCTGAATGGTTGGCAGGGGCGTCTCGACCCCGCGCATCTTCGTGCGTGTCGGTTCGTGGCAGACGATGAAACCGTCCGGCTGTGAGCCATGCAGGAGGCCGAGCGTGACGCCGGCAAACGAGGGATGAAACAGCGAACCCTGACCTTCGACAATCTGCCAGTGATCGTCCTCGGTCTCCGGCGAAATCCACTCGGCGGCACCAGAGATAAAGTCGGCAACGACCGCATCCAGTGAGACCCCGCGGCCTGAAATGAAGACGCCGGTCTGCCCGGTTGCACAGAAGGTGCTTTGGTATCCGCGTTCGTTCATGGCGCGATCCATCGCAAGCGCCGTATATTTTTTCCCGACGGAGCAGTCGGTTCCGACAGCCAAAATCCTCTTGCCCCGGCGTTTGGTACCCTTGCCGGTGGCGAATGTCATGGAGTTGTGGCGGACATCGTGCAACCGGCGTCCGTTGCGTTCCGCCGCCTCGCGGATCTGAGGAACGTCACCGAGGCGCACATGAAGGCCCGAGGCAACGTCAAGGCCGGCATCAAGCGCCTCAACGACCGATGCAATCCAGTGATCCGGCAATCGTCCACCGGCATTGACCGCGCCGATGATCAGCGTTTTCGCACCAGCGCCCGCACCCTCGCCAATTGTCATGTCGGAGAGGCCGGTATCGGCAGCGCACCCTTGCAGTCTGACCTGACCGATACACCAGTCTTTGCGCCAGTCGACGATACCGACTGCCGTTTTCGCTGCGAGTGCATCAGGGACATCTCCGAGGAACAAGAGATAAGGACGGGCAATTTCCATGGACAAAGCTTTCAAGTGGCTGCTGGACGTTAATCTTCTCCATCAGGTATACGAGGGATATCGAACCAGCGGCAAGAGGGCAGCCATCCGGAATGGCATTCTTGGAAAAAAACATTGAACCTGAGATGAAGCTGGAGGCGGATGGCCCGGATCATCAGTATCTCGCGCTTTCAGGTGACTGGACGGTCAGTACCATCGGCGACGCTGAGACAGGCATCAGCAAGCTCCAAGTGGCCAAGGACCGGTTGACGTGCATCGATGTCTCCAAAATCGAGCATCTGGACACGAGCGGTGCCTGGCTTATCCACAGGACGCGCGGAAGACTGGAGTTTGAAGGGCGGAAAGTCGGGCTTACGGGTGTCACACCCATTCGGCAGAAACTGTTCGACGAAATCGACCGGCATCATCCGCCAAATTACAAACCGGACCGCGGCGGCTTTACCATTGTCGGTTTCCTGGAAGCGACCGGCCGGCAGATGGTTGATGCCTACGAAGACGGCAAAGCGATGCTCCACATTCTGGGTTCGCTTGGTCTTGTCCTTTCGACCGTCCTGTTGAAACCCGGACGGCTTCGCAGCATTTCGATAGCCGTCCAGTTCGACCGCAGCTGCATCGGCGCGGTTCCGATCGTGGCTCTCATGAGCTTTCTGATTGGGGGTATCATCTCCCAGCAGGGTGGCTTTTATCTCAAGCAGTTCGGCGCCGAGATCTTCGTGGTGGACCTCGCGGGGGTTCTCGTGCTGCGTGAGATCGGCGTTATTCTCACCGCAATCATGGTCGCGGGGCGATCCGGATCGGCATTCACGGCTGAATTGGGCGCAATGCGAATGCAGGAAGAAGTCGACGCTCTTCACGTGATTGGACTGAGTGTCACGGAAGTGCTGGTTCTTCCCAGAATTCTGGCGCTTATGATCGCGCTGCCGATCCTGACCTTCATTGCCGATATGGCTGCGCTGTTTGGCGCTGGACTGGTGACCTGGGCCTATCTCGATATTCCGCCGGCGGCTTTTCTTTCGCAGTTGCAGGTCGCGATCACTCCTGAGACGGTGCTTGTCGGTGTTATCAAGGCGCCGTTCATGGCCCTGATCGTTGGCCTGATTGCTTGCGTCGAGGGCTTGAAGGTGGGTGGTTCGTCGGAATCACTTGGCCGCCACACAACGATGTCGGTTGTGAAGGCCATTTTTCTCGTTATCGTCGTGGACGGATTCTTCGCGATTTTCTTCGCCGCCATAGGAGTGTAACCGGGCCATGTCGGCGATCGCATCAGAAGAGTATCCCATCGCGACCGAAGCGACGGCGGAAGGATCTGATATTGTCCTGTCCGTGCGCGGGGTTACCGTCGGATTTGGCGACAAGATCGTTTTGCAGAACCTTGATCTCGACGTTCACAGCGGAGAGGTACTTGGATTTGTCGGTGGCTCCGGCATGGGTAAATCGGTGTTGATGCGGGCCATACTTGGACTGACACCGAAGCGGGCAGGTACCATTTCGGTCTTTGGGCATGATCTTTCCACAGCTACCGAAAAAGAACGGAAAACCATTGAACGCCGCTGGGGCGTCTTATTCCAGCAGGGCGCTCTGTTTTCTTCCTTGACCGTGAAACAGAATATCCAGGTGCCGATGCGCGAGCATCTCAAGCTGTCGCCCCAACTCATGGATGAACTTGCGACCCTCAAGCTCGAACTCGTGGGTTTGCCGCAGGATTCTGCCGACAAACTTCCATCGGAGCTTTCTGGCGGCATGATCAAGCGTGCAAGCCTTGCGCGCGCGCTTGCACTTGATCCCGATTTGGTGTTTCTGGACGAGCCGACCTCAGGACTGGATCCGATCGGCGCGGCTGCGTTTGACACGCTGATCGGAAACTTGAGTTCAACCCTCGGATTGACCGTTTACATGGTCACGCATGATCTCGATAGCCTGCATTCTATTTGCGATCGTATTGCAGTTCTTGGGAATAAACGTGTTCTGGCTATCGGGACGCTGGACGATATGATGAAAAATGATGATCCCTGGATTAAGGAGTATTTCAGGGGTCAGCGGGCATTGCGCCGGGTATAGGTTGGACTGAATGGAAACGCGCGCGAGTTATATCCTGATTGGCTCCTTCATGGTGGCCGTCCTGATAGGTGCATTCGGCTTCGTTTTCTGGCTGGCCGCAACGGCTGAATCGCGCCAGAACGTCTCGCTCAAAATCATATATCCCGGACCCGTCACGGGACTCCCTGTCGGTGGCAGTGTCTTATTCAACGGGATCAAGGTCGGGGACGTGAAATCCCTCGACTTTCTGCCTGATGACCCGACCAAGGTCGTCGCAACTGTCGGTATCAAGCCCAGCACACCACTTCGCGAAGACACCAAGGCGACGTTGAACTTCACCGGCCTGACCGGTGTCGCTTACGTGGATTTGTTGGGTGGCACGTCTTCATCCCCGCTCTTGCTCAAGGAAAACAGCGACAAGGAGCCAGTTCTTTACGCGGACCGGTCCTTTTTCGACGACATCGTCGATGGCGCGCGTGACGTCCTCAAGCGGGCGGACACCACGATGAAGACGATCGAAGATGTTCTTGTTGAAAACAAACCGCTCATCAACGACACCATCAAGAACGTAGAGACTTTTTCAGCCGCGCTTGCCGCCAACTCGGATGGCGTCAAGGACTTCATGGCAAATATCGGAGAAGCGTCGCAGGCCTTCTCCAGCCTTTCAGGTCGGCTTGAAAAGCTCGTTGATCAGGGCGAGCGCCTGCTGGCGGCTGTTCCTTCTGACAAGGTGACGGCGATTGTCGATGACCTGACGAAGTTCTCCGGCAGCCTGGGTAAAGCCAGCGACGATATCGATCTGTTGATGAGCGATGCCCAGAGTGCCGCCAAGGAACTGGAAACCTTCACGAAAAAACTCAACGATGGCCTCGACAGCGTTCAGAATATCGTTCAGGCGGTCAAACCCGAGGACGTGGAAAAAGTCATGACCGGTGCCGCGGCACTCGGTGGCGTGCTTGAAACCCGCAGCGATGACATCAGCAAGCTAATCTCCTCGACCACCACGACCATGCAGAACATCGACAAGATCGTTGCAGTGGTTCAGGAGCGGGAAGGTGCCATCTCCGAGATTCTGGAAGGCGGCAGGGACGTTGTTGTGAAGGTGGATGCGATCATGACGCGCGGCGTTGAAATTGCCGCCGCGATTGACCCGCTTCAGATCGAGGAAGTGGTCCAATCCGTCAACACGTTCACAACTGGCATGAATGCATCGCTTTTGCGTGTGGACGAAGTGCTGGCGAGCGTCGATCCCCAAACGGTTGAAAATGCCGTCAACGGCGTTGCCAGCGTCATTGACAACTTCAACAACCAGCAAAGCCAGATCAACGAGATCATCGCTTCCACAAAGTCGACGGTCCAGAATTTTGAAGCGGTGTCGGCAACGGTTCGCGGTCAGGACGACCGGATCGCGGCACTGATCACGGATGTTCAGGCCGCCGCCGAACGTTTTGCTGAGACATTGCAGACCGCCGACACGCTGCTGAAAGCCGTGGATCCGGAGAAGGTGGCCAATATTGTCGGGTCAGTCGAAACCACTGCATCGGAGCTTGCCAGCCAGGAAAACGGTATCCCGTCAATCCTGCAGAGTGCGCAACAGGCAGCTGACAACGTGCAGCAAATGACGGCGGATCTCTCCAAGCGTACGCCGGACGTCGACCAGATCATCACCGACGCCAAACAGATGACCGCGACCTTGAATGCAACTTCGGTGCGCGTTGAAAGTCTGGTTGAGAAAGTATCGACCATGGTCGATGGCGACGGCGAGGGCCTGATCAAAGAGGCAACGCTGGCGGCGGAGGCCATCCGCAAGGTTGCGGTCGCCTTTGAAAGCCGTGCAGACTCGATTGCAGGCGGTTTGTCGAAATTCGCAACGCAGGGCTCTTCCGATTTCACAGCGGCACTGTCACAGCTCAACCGCACACTGGTCTCGATCCAGCGTGCGGCGGAGAGTTTTGAACGCAGTCCCAACCGCGTGATATTCGGAGGCGAAGACGTCCCCACCTATACTGGTGGACGGCGGCGATGAAAAAGAAAAGCAGTAAGGGCAGTGGCGCATGACGAAGGCAACGACCAACATGACCCGCCGGGGCGTTTTAGGCGTTCTCGGCCTTGGGGCAGCGGTTGCCGGATGTTCGAGCACAGCGCCTTCAGCCTTCTACAGTCTGACCTCTGCAGATGTTGACGGCCTTCGGGGCAGATCCAGCCGCGTCCAGGTGCTTGTAGCGCCCCCACGGGCACTAAAAGCGCTCGATACCAGCTATATCGCGGTCGTCGATGACGGACCGATCTACAGCTACTATCCGAAATCCGCCTGGGCGGACACGTTGCCGAATGTCGTGCAGATAAAACTCCAGGAAACGCTGCAGAATACCGGGCGGTTGCGCGGCGTCGGGCTCCCCGGTGATGGCCTTCTGATCGATTATCAGCTTCAGACAGAAATCCGCGCGTTCGAGCTTCAAGTCTCCGGGAACCGGGGTGTCGTGGAAATTTCCGCCCGTGTCGTCAACGACCGTAATGGCCGGACCGTTGCGACAAAAGTCTTCCGCGCCGAAACGCCGGCCGGCAGCTCCTCCGTCGACAAGGCTGTTGAGGCCATGAACAGCTCCGCGGACCGCGTTTTCGCCGAAATGGCCGCGTGGACGCTTCGCAACGTTTAGAACGCAACCTCAAAGCAACATCAAGGACAGCCCCGGCACCGCGATCAACAGGGCCAGGCGCAAGATGTCGGCTGCCCAGAAGGGCAGGACGCCCGCGAAAATGGTTCGAAGCGGTATGTCGGTCAGAACAGAGCGCAGAACGAACACATTGAGACCGATCGGCGGGGAGATCAGGCTGATTTCGGTGACGACGACAACGACAATGCCAAACCAGATCAACACCATGTCCGGATCGCTCAGGAGACCGGTACCGAAGTCGAGTGACGTGACCAGCGGAAAGAAGACCGGGACGGTCAAGAGGATCATCGACAGGCTTTCCAGAACGGCTCCGAGCAGGATGTAGATCAAAACCAGCACGAGCATCACGACATAGGCGTTGACGTCGAGCGATTGCACGAAGGAGAGCAGTGCATCGGGAACGCCGGCATAGCTGATGAAGTTGGAGAATACCTCCGCACCGATGATGATGGCGAAGATCATCGCGGTCGTCTTGGCGCAATTGAGACCGGCAGTGAAGAACTTCTCGAAGGTGAGGCCACCGGACAGGAGGGCGATGATCAGCGCAGTTGCTGCCCCGATTGCGGCGGCTTCCGTCGGCGTGAAGAACCCGCCGTAGATGCCGATCATGATCACGGCGAAGAGCCCTAGGACCGCAAGAACACCCCAGACATCCTTGCGGTCCAGCGCGACGTCGACGTGCTCGGACGGGGCGAGCGCGGGTTTCAAACGCACGGTCACATAGACGGCCGCAAGATAGAAAAGGACGCCGAGCAGGCCCGGAATGATCCCGGCAATGAAGAGTTTGCCGATATCGGCTTCCGTCAAGAGGCCGTAGATGATCAGGATCACGCTTGGTGGGATCAGGATGCCGAGCGTGCCGCCGGCAGCGATCGAGCCGGTTGCAAGGCTGTCCGCGTAACCGGCCTTGCGCATCGAGGGCATCGCGACCTTGGACATGGTTGCCGCCGTTGCAAGCGAGGACCCGCAGACCGCCGAAAATCCGCCGCAGGCAACGATGGAGGCCATGGCAAGGCCGCCGCGCATGCGGTGCAGCAGGCTGTGGGCGGTGCTGAAAAGCGATTGGCTGACACCGGATATGGTCAGCAGATTGCCCATCAGTATGAAAAGCGGGATCACGGAGAGCGTATAGGACAGTCCCGTGTCAAAGGCGGCGTTGCCGAGCAGGTTCAGCGCCGCATTCCAGTTGCGCAGAGCGGCAAAACCAGCTGTCCCGACAATGATCATCGCGACGGCGATCGGGACGCGCAGCAGAACGAGGCCGAAGAGGGCAACAAAACCAATCAGGGCTTCAAGCACGTGTCAGGCCTTTTCACGCCAGCGCCGCAGCGTCCAGAAGATGGCTGCAATAGCTGATATAGCGAACGACGCCGTCCCGAGCCAGCCGATCAGATAGAGCGGAATTTCGAGGGAATCGGTTACCTGCTCACGTCTCTGCAGCTTTTCTGCATGTTCGGACAGTTCCAGCGAAACAATTGCGAAGACGGCGACGGTTGCAAACCCGGCGCAGACAGCGCCGAAGACTTTCAGGATCTTGCTCTTCAGCCCGTCGAGCAACTCCACTTCGATGTGTTCGCCTGCAGCCGTTGTGAGCGGCAAGGCTAGGAAAATAAGCGATGCCAGCAGTAACTGCGTCAGTTCGTAGGCCCCGTTGACGGGACTGTTGAAGAGATAACGCGCGACAACGTCCAGGCAGGTGAGGGCGATCATGGCCACCAGGACAAGCAGGCACGCAAGACCGAGTAAAAATGCTGCCCCGCGCCGGATTCCCTGTAACCGGCGCGAAGCTGAAGTGTCGGTTCCTGACGGCATCATTAGTTGCTGATGCCGGTCTGGGAACGCATTTCGGCAAGCGCGGCGGCTCCATCAAAGCCGGTTTCCGACACAGCGTCGGCCCAAGTGGCTTCGTGCTTTGCCGCCAGTTCCCTGATCTTTTCGAGAACCGGTGCGGGTGCGTCATAAACTTCGAGATCCTTGTCGGAGACATATGTCGCACCGCGCGTGTCGGCACCGTCCCAGACGCTGCCGGCAAGCTCTGCAAGCGCAGCCCCGGAGACGTTTTCGATGGCTGCTTTGTCCTCGTCGGAAAGTCCGTCCCAGACATCTTCATTCATCACCATGAACCAGGACGTGTTGTAGATGCCACCGGGCACTCTCATTGAAGACTTGACGTAGTCTGTCAGCTTGAACGCTTGAAGCGCTTCCATCGGGAAGGTGACACCGTCAATAACGCCGCGGGAGAGCTTCTCGTAGACTTCGCCGGGACCCATGAACTGCGTGGTGATCCCGAGATCCTGCGACAGATCGGCTATGTAGCCGCCCGGTGTGCGGATCTTGAGGCCCGAGAAATCCTCCGGCGTCTCAATCTTGCGCTGATTGTTGTGGAACATGCCGGGACCATGGATCCAGAGGCCAAGCAGTTTGGTGCCCTCATGCTCATCATGCGCATTCAGCTTTCCGGCATAGACGTCCCAATAAGCCTTTGATCCGTCGGTCGCTGTGTCGGCAATGAAGGAAAACTGGCCTATGCGAGAGCGCAGGAAGCGGTCGTCGCGTGTAAAGGAGTGCAGGCCATATGTAATATCGGCAACCCCGTCGGCAGCAAGATCGTAATGCGCCGGGGGCGGTCCGAGCGGTTTGGGCAGGATCCGCACGGTGACGCGGCCATCCGTTGCCTCGGCGACCTGTTCGGCCCAGGGCTGCATGACGCCGGTTACAATTGGGTGCTTGGGCGGCAACCAGGACGACAGGACCAATTCGTCTGCATTCGATGTTGCGACAAATCCGGACAAGGCCGTCGCCGTCAGGCCAGCCAATATCGAAAGACACTTGATTTGTTTCACGGATTCCTCCTCCCGTTTGCAGACTGACCGGTGCTTTTCACCAATTTGAATAATTTTCAGCATGCGGTAATCGAAAATAGTTGCATATGAAACTAAGTCAATCCTAAAATCGATTTGCAGTCCTTTGAAAACAATTGAGCGCCCATGACCAAGCCTGAGCACCCGAAAACCGAAGTTGCCGAGCATATGTCAGGGCAGGCTCCAACGCAGGACGACCCCGGTTCCGGTTTTGTGCTCGAAAGATTTTTTCCCTACCTCGTTCGTGTTTTTTACTCCGACGTCACCAGTGCACTCTCGGCCGTTTACCAGCGCGACTATGGAATGATGCCGGCGGAATGGCGGACCATGGCGATCCTGGGTGCGGCCTCCGCCGGTCTTCAGGCGAGCGAAATCGTGGCACGATCCAGTATGGACAAGGTGGTTGTCAGCCGTGCTGTAAAACGGATGGAGGAACGCGGTCATCTCACACGCGAGACAAACTCGGAAGACGGCCGGAGTTATCTGTTGCAGCTTTCAGAAGACGGGCGCGCTGTTTACGCGGATCTGGCGCCCAAACTGCTGGCGGTCGAACGCAAAATGCTGAAGGGCCTCACGGAAGACGACATCTACGGATTTCTGGCAATCGCTCAGCGCATCCGTGACAACCTGGCCGAGGGGCAGGGGCCCAGGAGCTGACATAGGGCGCCCAGTCGCAAACAACTCGTGCTGAACACTATCGCTCTTTTCGTCTCCGGTCACGCGTGATTGGTCCGGCATGACCCACAGACGGTATTGGAAAGGCGCCGCACCTGCCTTTTGGTTATGCAGCACACAAAAAAGGCGGCTCAAGGCCGCCTTTCTGTTCGTTTGCCCCGTCTGTTAGTCCAGACGACCACTGGCGTGGGCCAGCATGGTGTAAACCTTGCCGGTATCGGAGGTCAGATAGGTCTGGCCCAGCATATTGTCGCGATCATTTCTGGACACCTGTGCCAGCAGCTGTTCGAAGTCCGAAACGTAGCGTTCCACGGCTGTGCGGAACTCCGGATCGCGAGAGTATTTCTGACGGATTTCGTCAAAGGTCTGTTGTCCCTGGAGTGTGTAGAGACGGCGGGTGAAAACATTCCGCTCCCCGTCCCGATACCGGTTCCAAAGATCAATGAACGTCTCGTGATCGATCGCACGGGCAATATCGACAGACAGCGAGTTCAGGCTTTCAACTGTCTGCAACGGTGTTCTTGCCATGCTCGTGTCGACACTTGCGTCATCGTCGCGGGAAGCTCTGCGCAGGAGATCGGCGACCCAACCTTTGCCAGCAGGATTGCCGCCTTGAGGCTGAGCCGGCTGCTGGCGCCGGGTTTCGACCGGCCGTTGTTGCGCCGGGCGCGGTTCGGCCGCGGGCGCAGCTTGCTGCGGTGCCGGCGTTGACGGGGCATAGCTTGCCGGTGCCGGTGCGACGGGCTGCGGCGCGGGCGCTGCAGCGGTTGCAGCCTGAGCCTGCGGACGCGAGATATCGAGCGAATTGGATTGCTTCGCAACGATTTCTGAAAGTTCCGTAAGCGCTCGGATCTGCTCGTTGACCACCTTGCGCAGCGCCGCGGAAGATTCTTCCGCCTCGTCCGGCAGGTTCAAGACACCCTGTTTCAGTTCGTTTCGGGTAGCCTCAAGTTCACGATGCACGTCCCGGGCTACGTCGCGCATCCGCGAAGCCGCATCATTGAAGCGATCCGAAGCATCACTGACGGTACGGGTCATCTCAGAGATGATGTCATCCTGGGCCGAGCGAATGGCATCACGGGCCTTCTGTCCTTCCATTCCAGCTGTCATGCGCATGGATTCGAACTGTTCTGCAACCTGATTGGACGCCGCTTCTGCGGCAGCACCAAGCATGTTGGCGGCTTCGCGCGCCCGGTCGTCCGCAGATTCCAGCGTGTCTGACAGGGTCTGAGTGAAGGACCGCATCAGGGTATCGACAGCTTCCGTCTTCGCCAGGAGTGTGTCCGCGACTTCCTCGATCGCCGTGCGGCGGTCGGTAACACGTGCTGCGACGGAGGCATTGGTGTCTTCCAGATGGCGAGCGGCACGTGTCAGCTCCTCGGACTGGTCGCCGAAGCGATTGGTGAGGTTCTGAATATCCGCAAGCGTGGTCTGGGTGACGTCGCGCAGGTTGGAAACCTGCTCATCGATGAGCGTGGTCGTCTGGTTGGTTTCCTGGACCGCGCGATCGACCGCTGACCGGAACTCGCCGGCGCGGCGGGCGAGGTTGCCCTCGACCTCATTGAGGTTTTCCCCGGCGGTCGTAACGATACCCTGAAGATTGGCGTTGGATTCCTCAACCTTGTTGAGAATGTCCGTGACATCGGCTTCAAGACGCCGCTTGGTATCAGTGAGCAGGTTTGCTGCCTGATCGCTGCGCTCACTGATGCTGGCGATAATCCGCTCGCCTGCTTCAACAAGCGTCCGCGTGGCGTCGAGGCCTGTGTGAGCGAAGGTCTCCGTCACATCGCGTCCTTTCACCGTAATGGCGTCAAGGATAGCTCCGTGGACCTCGGACAGCCGACCTGTGAGGTCGTTGGCCCGCGTTTCGATGGCATTGATGAGGTCGTTACCATCCGTCCCGACAATGCGGGCAAGTTCGCCGGACTGCTCGCCGAAGGCTGCGTTGAGCGCCGTCGCCTTCTCAAGCAGGTCGTTGGCAACTTCGTTACCCCGGCCAACCAGAAGTTCCGCCGCTTCCGACACAGCACTGTTGACCCGCGCACGGACCATACCGGCTTCGTTCGACATCTGGCCGCGCATTTCTTCCAGTGTGTTCGAAAGGGTCAGGCGTGCCTGTTCGCTTTCAGCAGACAGGTTCCCGGAAATCTCGGCGATGAGCCCGGAGAGATCGCCGCGGATCTTTTCGCTTTCGCCGGTGAGCGAGCCGGTGAATTCTGCAAGCGTGCCGGCATAAAGCGTGCGGGCCTTCTCGCTTTCCGCCGCCATGGCGCGCGCAGCGTCGCTGACCGCAGACAAGACGAGTTCGCGGATTTTGCCGCTTTCTCCGGACATGGCACCTGTCGCCTGGTGCATGGCACTGCTGACCGTGTCGGCGGCTTTCTGGCTTTCGCCGACAAGAACGCCGCGCGCCTCGCCAACAGAACCGAGAACGATCTGCCGCATCCGGTCGCCTTCGCCTGCCAGCTTCTCGGTGGCCTGGTTGAGGGCCGTGTCCACGATATCAACGGTTTTGGTCCGTTCATCGGAAAGAGATTGCACCGCGGCTGCGACGGCTTCCTGCACAACGTCGCGAAGACGGGTGCTTTCCGTCGACAAGGTCGCTCCGGCCTCCGAAATCACGGTCGTCAGAATGTCGCGTGCGCGCTCACTTTCTCCCGTGAGCGTACCGGAAATGCTCTCAAGCCGCTCGTTCAGGAGTGTTTCGAGTTGCGTCGCGCGGCTGTCGAGCGTTTCGGCAACCTCGAACACCTTCGCGCCGAGCGAGACATTGATTTCGGCAATGCGCTCTGAAAGGGAATCAGTGAGTTGTTCGCTTTGTTTGCCGAGCACGTCGCCGGCTTCCGACAGCCGGTTGTCGAGCGCGCTCGTCATTTCGTCCTGACCCTCGACGAACGCCTTTGCGATTTCCTTCGTTCTGGAGATCAGGGTCTCCGAAATCTGGCGTGCACGCGCATCAAGCGTCTCGTCGATGCGATCCGTGCCGCTTGTCATTGAAGCGGACAGGAGTTCGGCTTTTTCCGCCATGGATGCGGCCGCACCATCGACGCGATCAGAGAGCGTCTGGCCGATTTCCGTCGCCCGTTCGGCGAGGTTGTTGCCGGCGTTCTCAATGCGCTGACCCAGCTGCAGGGTGATGGCATCGGAGCGGTCCGCCAGGACATCGGTGATGTTGCGCGTCTTTTCTTCCAGCGCATCACTGATGCCGGTGGTCCGGTTGTCGATGGCATCTGCAAGGATCTGGGTGCGTGTTTCCAACGTTGCCTCGAAAGAGGCTGTACGCTGGTCAAGCGTCAGATCAAGAGTGTTGATATGGCTGCCAAGCGCCTGATCCATGGTCGTAATACGTTCGCTCATGGAGCGGTCCATCGAGGACACCCTGTTTTCAAGGGTTGCGTCCATCGTCGTGACCCGCGCGCCGAGCGACGTGTCCATGGAATTGAAGCGGCTTTCCAGAGTGGTGTCCATGAAGGAGATCTTCTCTCCCAGAGACATATCCATGGATGCAAAGCGCTGTTCCAGTGACGCATCCAGCGTGCTGATGCGGTCGGTAAGCGTGGCGTCCATGGACGTGAACCGGTGCTCCAGCGAAGTGTCCATGGTGCTGATACGGTCGCTCAAGGTTGCATCGATTGCGCCGTAGCGCTGATCGAGTGATGCGTCCATGGCTGAAATGCGCTCGCCGAGAGCGGTGTCGAGCGAGGCGATGCGATCGCCAAGCGAGGCGTCCAGGGCGGTGCCGCGATCGCCGATCGAGGCGTCGATTGCAGCAGCACGCTCTGCGAGTGTGGCGTCGATTGCCGCAAGCCGGTCTCCGAGAGAAGCTTCGATCTTGGCTGCGTGGCCGCCGAGTGAATTGTCCAGTTCAGCTGCGTGGCTGCCAAGCGTCGCATCGACCGCACCAAGCCGATCGCTGAGAGAGGCCTCGATTGCAGCTGCGTGATTGGTGAGGGTCGCGTCCAGTGTCGCAGCATGACCGCCGATTGCCGCGTCAAGGCGCGCCGCATGGCCGCCGATTGCCGAATCCGCTTCCGCGATCCGGTTCCCCAGTGATACATCCATCGTGTCGATGCGCGTCGCGAATGTCGTGTCGAGAGTGGAAAGACGGGTGTCCATTGCTTCAGACAACAGCAAGGTCTTCGTGCCGAAGTCCTCTATCAGCTGGCCACCGCGATCGGAAACCAATGTCTCCAGCTCGGAAAGCCGAGTTGAAAGGCCTTCGTGCAGTGCACCGCCGCGGATTTCGAGGGTCTCGGCGATCTGGCCGCTGACCTGATTGATGTCGTTGGCGACACGGTCGCCGCGGCTGCCGATAAGTTCGGCAAGCTGTGTGCCGGTTTCGGCAAGCTTGTAGGTGAGGGCATCTGTTTGCTGGCCGAGACCGTAGGCAAACTGGCTGGAGACGCTTTCCAGCGTGTCGCGGAAGCCGACCGTTTGCTGCTCGAGCATGGTCGCCATTTCGTTGCTGCGGGCCGTTAGGCGCTCGTCCAGCTCGGTGCCGTTGATCGAAATCGCGGTGTAGATACGCTCGGAGATGCTGTCCAGCTTTTCTGCGAGTTCGCCGCCTCGAACGGAAATGGTCTGGGTGAGCGACCCGGCGGTTTCGTCGAGTTTGGCAGCGATCTCTCCGCCGCGCAGCGACAGGTCGACCACGATGCTTTCGCCGGTTCCGCGCAGGATTTCGGCAACTTCTGTTGACCGGCCCGACAGTGTTTCGACGATTTCCGCGCCGCGAATGGAGATCGTGTCCGTGACGGTCTGGCCGCGCTCCGAAATGCTTTCAACGACACGCGAACCGGTGGCCGCGAGGGATTCGTCCAGATTGGTGACCCGGGTATCAACCGTGGTGACAAGTTCCTCGGTCCGTGTCGTGATCGTGTCGATAAGCCGTCCGGAGGTAAGAGACAGGTTAGCGTTGATTTCCTCACCGCGCTTGGTGATGACATCACCCACGGTAACGCCGGTGTTCTCAAGCGTTGACCGGAACTCCTCGGCCTTGCTGTTCAAGGTGGAAATAACGGACGTACTGGAAGAAGCCAGCGTCTCGTTGATCTCTGTGCCTCTGTCGGAAAGGGTTTCCACAAAGGCGTTCGCTGTTTCGGCGAACCGCTCGTTGACCTGGTTGCCGCGGGCAGAAAGAGTTTCCCACATGGTCGCGCCGGTCTCGGCGAGATTGTCGACCAGTTCGTGTCCTGTCAGTGACAGGCGGGACACATAGTCTTCCGCGCGCACGGTCAGATTGTCGACAAGCTCGTTGCCGGATGCGTTGAGGGTTGCCCCAAGGGATTCAATACGGGAATCAACGGTGGAATTCAGTTCCGCGACGCGGTTGTTGACGGCTTCGATCATGCGCTGAGAGGCCTGATCAACCGTTTCGCCAAGTTCGCCGGAAGTGCTTGAAAGCTGAGAAGAAAAGTTTTCGTGAGCACCGGCGATCGTCTCGCGGACCCGCTCTGCGTTGATCACGATGGATTCCCGCTGGCTGACCAGTTCTTCGATCAAGGCGCGGATCTTCAATTCGTTGTCGTTGTAAGACCGTTCAAGAGAGGACACTTCGTTATGGACGAGAACTTCAAGTTCACTCGCTCGGGCGATCGCGCGCTCAATGCCGTCACCCATGGCGGCGACTTCGCGCCGAATGGCCTGGCCGACACTGAGGATGGATTCCTTTGCCATGTCTTCAGGTTCGGCAAGACGCAGGGCGACTTCTGTCATGCCGCGGGCGACAATGCGCATTTCCTGCGCGCGCCATATCATCATGGCCATAACGAAGAAGAAGATGATCGGCACCAGAATGGCGACTGCAGCCAGAAGAATTTCAGGAGACGAGAGCAGGGCCTGCGGATCGCTGAAGGAGACGACCTTGTCGGAGAAAGCGGACATGAACAGGCTGCCGCCAAGCGCAGCCCAAACGATGCTCAGCGAAAGTGCTCCCCAAAACGGGGCGGAGGACGGACGGCGCTGCAGGCCGTAAATCAGATTTCCGATATTCCGGCGGTCGTCATTGGCAGCCGGCGGACGGTTGCTGCGGCCACGTCGGCGGGAGGAACGCTGCTCTTCTTTCGGGCTTGCGTTCTGGGGTGATGACTGTGGCTTTTGCTCCGGCTCCGCTTCCGCTTCCGCTTCCTTGTTTGCGGTCGCCGCGGAAGTGGTCTCATCGAAGTTGAAAGTTGCGTCTGGACCGCCAAAGTCCAGCTTAAGCGCTTCTTCAACTGCTGAAAGTGCTGCTTCCGCCGGATCTTTAGCCTTTGTCGGATTTGCCATTTAGGATCGCCTCACGTCCGTACTCATTACACGCCGGTAAACTCGCCTGCTAACACAGGCTATTGTATTCCAAACTCACCGAATGCGTCACCTCGCGGTTACCGCTGGACTTAACTCAACCGCAAAAAATCGTTCTCTGGGAGGGCCGCCGCTGACCGACCGTCCTGTTTTTTCAGACGGTGCTCTTCCCAACCTTGCCGCATCAGCAACTGTAATGGCACAATCTCTCCTAACGAACAAGAAACGGCAATGGCATGAATCACTTAGGGGGCGGTTTCGATGCCGGAATCAAAGAAAAATAACGCAGCGGAAGTTATTTCGGGCCGTGGCGATCAGCCAACCCTGAAAGTCGGAAATCTGACCGCCGCACAAAAGCGATGGTTGAGAAAAGGGTTGGAGCAACCTGGCGGCAAACTTCCTTTGTTCGATGAAAACGGACGCGAGATTCCCGCGCGCACAATCCGGGCCTGCATCGACGCGGGGTGGGCAGAGCCTTGGTTTTCCAACCCAATCAAGCCTGATTGGCTGGTTTGCAAATTGACCCCTGCCGCATTCGACGCGTTTGCCGCAAGGCGAATTCGCAAAAAAAGTTAACGCGACTTCGCATTGCAGCAACCGTTTCGTGAAGTGGAAATGGCGGAAAGACAACGTTTTTTTCTCACGCGACTGGAGCGCGCGAATTGCGTGCGTTAACCAAAAATTCAGTTTTTTGGGGACATTGGCCTGAATCGCCCGATTTGGAGGCCGGTTTAACCGGGCGTTTGGGTCTTCAGCTCACAGTTTTTGACAGTAGAAGCCGACGGCGAGGTGCCGGCCGGTGAATTGTAATCAGTATGGAGTGCCGTCATGGCCCCTTCATCCATGGCCCGCGTCAGCGGCCGCGACGGTCCGGATGCACCGATCGATCTTGTGCAGCTGGCAACAAACACCCTCGGAAACCGGGATCTCGAAGTCCAGGTCCTGCATCTTTTCAAATCGCAATCCTGTTCGACACTCGAGCGGCTTTCGAACGAAACAGACAGTGGGGTCAGGCTTGACCTCGTTCATACGCTCAAAGGATCGGCCCGTGCCATCGGGGCAGGGCGTGTTGCTGAAGTCTGTGAAAATCTGGAAGGGCGCATGAAGCAGACTTCCGACGCGGCGACCGAAGGTCTTGAGGCTGCCGTTGACGAAGCGAACACATATATAAGAGATCTGCTGACCGGCTGACTTATTGTCACATTCGAGCCGGAATTTCCCTCGAATACGTCGCAGTCCTTGACCTTTGCGGTGGAAGCTTTATGTCGGATCAGCTGAAACCCGCAATTCTAGGCTTGGACGCGACTTATGCCGAAAATCACATATGTAAGCTTCGATGGAAACCAGACCGAGGTCGATGCCGCTGAGGGCACGACGGTGATGGAAAACGCCATTAAGAACATGGTTCAGGGCATCGAAGCAGAGTGCGGCGGCGCCTGCGCCTGTGCCACGTGCCATGTCTATGTTGACGATGCCTGGAAGGACAAGACCGGCACGGCAGAGCCGATGGAAGAAGACATGCTCGATTTCGCTTATGACGTGAAACCGACTTCGCGTCTGTCATGCCAGATCAAGGTAACGCCGGAACTCGATGGACTGGTCGTTCATGTGCCAGAGCGCCAGGCTTAAGCTGCCACTTCGTTTTGAAATCCAAAACCCGCCGGTTCCGGCGGGTTTTTTAATACTTTACTCCGCAGGCTGAGTAACCCGTTTGCGGAACCAGAAATCGACCTCGCGCCCGTCTTCCGGATCGCTTGGGATCAGCGAGGCCAGCACGAGGCTGACCGCTGCCATTGCCGCGCCGGCCAGGAAGACGGCGGCAGGAGACACAAGCCAGACAAAACCGAACAGGACAGGAATGAACACCGCCGCGATATGGTTGATCGTGAAGGCAACGCCTGCTGTTGGCGCAATGTCGCGCGGATCCGCGATTTTCTGGAAATAGGTTTTCATGGCGATCGCAACGGCGAAAAACGCGTGGTCGATCACGTAGAGGCCGGCAGCAACCCAGGGGCTTGAGACGAAGGCATAGGCAACAAAGACACCGATCAGACCAATATATTCAACGATCAGCGCCTTTCGTTCCCCAAAGCGCACGATCAGCTGGCCGATTTTCGGCGCAAGGATCATGCTTAATACGCCGTTGATCAGGAAAAGGCCTGCGATTTCATGAACGTCATATCCGAAGCGCTCGACCATGAGGAAACCGGCGAACACCATGAAGATCTGGCGCCGGGCACCGCCCATGAATGTTAGCGCGTAGTAGAGCCAGTATCTTCTTCGCAAGATCAGCTTCTTGTGCTGCGGCACGCCCTCTCTGAAGTGAGGGTAGGCCATCATAAGGAACGCAAGGACAACGAGCGTCAGGCCGCCCGCAATCGCAAAGACCACCGTGAAGGAGAGATGAAAGGCCTCCCATGCAAAGTAAACGAGCCCATAAGCGATCAGGGCAGCGAAAGAACCGACTGAAATGATCTTTCCCATCGTGGCGGCAGCTGTTGCTTTGGGAAGCCATTGAAGCGACAGCGACTGAGCCATGGTTTCGTAGTAGTGAAACCCGATCGACATGATCAAAGTGGTGACGTAAAATCCGATTGTGGTTGGAAAGTAACCGGTAATGGCAACGCCAATCCCCAACAAGAGAAGAGATGCATAGGCGAGCGTTTGTTCGCGCATGGCCAGCAACAGATAGACTGCGAGAAAGCTTAGGAAGCCTGGGATCTCGCGGATCGATTGCTGAATGCCGATCTCGCGCCCGGTAAAATCGAGTTCCTGAACCGCGAAATTGTTCAACAGGTTCCACCAGGCAGCAAAAGACAGCTGCATGGCGCCAGCCATGATCATGAGAAGAACCGCTGGCGACCGCCAGCCTGTCACTTCATTCGGGAGAGCGTTTTGCGTGAAGTAGGTCATTCCGTAGCCATTCTTGAAACACATCCTGGCAGCGCTGTTGTTTGCTTCTAGACGCGATTGCAGCTTGCGTGTTAGCGCTGTTTTGTCATGATATGTCTCCCAGTCGCCAAAATCTGACATGCGACCCCGGATAATGAAGCGAACCAGAGCAAAGTCTCATGAATATCCACCCCGAACTGGCCGAGTTTCCGACAACCGAGATTGCAGCGCCGCTTATCGGCTACGCGAAGTCACAGCCACGAGGGGCACTCAATGACTGGCATGCGCATGATGCGGCGCAGCTTTTTCATGTTGTGAAAGGCTCTCTGGCGATCGACACCGAGCACGGGACATTCTTCGCGCCGCCGGAGCGCGCCGTCTGGCTGCCACCGCGTGTTGCACACCAGACGCGTTATCTGACTGACACCGACCTCAGATATGTCTATGTGCAGATGGACCACACTCACGACTTGCCGCAGACGCCACAGGTGATCCAGGTAACGACACTTCTTCGTGCGCTTATCCTGGAATTCATGTCTTATCCGCGGTCTCAGACGGAGGAGGGACCTGCGGCTCGCATTGCAGCCGTCATCCTGGACCAGCTCAAGATGCTGCCTGCCGCGCCGCTGCAATTGCCCATGCCGCAGGACACGCGGCTGAGAACCTTGTGCGAAGCAATCATTCGCTGTCCAGCCAATATCCCCTCGCTTGATGAAGCCGCGCGCCGCAGTACTCTATCAGTCCGGTCATTCGAAAGGCGCATGAAAGCTGAAACAGGACTCAGCTTCAGAACCTGGTGCCGTCAGGTAAAGCTTTTCAGGGCACTGGAGCTTCTGGCGTCGGGCCGGTCTGTATCGGATGTCTCGCACAAACTCGGCTATGAAGGCCCGAGCGCCTTTGTTGCGACATTCAAGAAAGCGTTCGGCTTGACCCCTGGCCGCTATTTCTCGGATGGTGATTCGAATTCATGATCGTGAACAAAATGAAACCGTCTGGTCCCTAGAAATCCACCTGATTTTCCGTGCTTTCACCCTTTTTAATTTTGAGAGGCCGGATGTCTTTTACTGTGATTTATTTGAAACAAGGCGCGTGTGAAAAATCTAAGTGAACGTAAGGTAAAGCTTGCGCCGCTCTAAAACTTAAATCTGGTCAGACGTTTTAAATCTAAAATTCTGCGAATATTAATTCGAAAAATTGCAATCTACGTGTATTTACGCATTGTCGCGAATTTACCTTGAGTAAGAAAAGTTTCTGTTGATTTTGATTTTGGGTTTTTCAGTCTCTTGAATGCAAATCTCGCTATGGTTGTTCAAGGTTTTCAGAGAATATTTGGCGTGTTTTTGTACTTAGTTTTTTTTAATAAGTACATTTAAGCATCGGCATCACTGTGTGGTCCTGATGAGAGAAAACTAAATGACGATTCAAAACAAGATCCTGTCCGGTGTTGTCTTGATGGCGGTCCTGGCAATTGTTTCTGGTGGTGTCGGGTTGTGGCAAGTCAAGAAGATCGAGGGGCAGATCAACGAAATCTCGGATGTTGTGACGCCTACGATCGAAACGGCCGATGACGTTGTCTACTATGCGACGGAAATGCAAAA
This sequence comes from uncultured Roseibium sp., assembly GCF_947494555.1. Lineage (GTDB taxonomy): Bacteria > Pseudomonadota > Alphaproteobacteria > Rhizobiales > Stappiaceae > Roseibium. The sequence continues at coordinate 1,160,462 of NZ_CANLVF010000001.1, forward strand.
ACTGATCCTGGAAATCCTGGCGGACGAAGAGCCGGAGGATGTTGCCGAGCTGCACAAAGAATATCAGCAGGCCGTTGGCAACTTTGAACTTGCGGTCGAAGAACTGGACGGGATCATCGTCGACGAAGACCTGCAAAATACGATCGATTCGCTGATAGACGAAAAGCTCGCTCTCTTCGCAGCCGCCGACGCAATGTATGTGTCACATGTCGACGAATTGAAATTCGAAACTCTCGCGGAGTCCCAGCAGGCCGAAATGGACGAACTCGGCGACCGAATTGCAGACCGGCTTCTGAAGCTGTCAGAAAGCAACGAGCAGGAAATGGCCGCCGCTGAAGAGCAGGGCGATACGCTTGTGGCTTCCGGCGAGGCGACGGCTGAGGGCTTGAACAAGATCCTGGGAGATCTGTTTGAGCGCGAATATCCGATGGTCGAAGCTGCTTTGAAACTGCGCTCTCTCGTCAACGCGATCGAAGCCTCCGTCGGCGAAGTGATGGCAGAGGAAGACCCTGACAAGATCGACGAACAGCGCGCTGCTTTCGCTGCCGTCGCAAGCGAGGCGGATCAGTGGCTTGCCGCGCTTGCAGAATATTCCGAGACCGATGCCGATCGTGCCGATATCGCGGACCTGACAGGTGACTTCGCCGACTGGGTTGCCATGGCCACGGCAAAGGACGGGGTGTTCGACATTCACTTCAAGATGCTGACGAACGAAGGCATTGCCGATCTTAAGGCCGAGGAGGTTGACCAGTTCGGTGACGAACTCGTTACTCAGATCAACCAGATCATCGACGTTGCCGATGCTTTGGCTGACGGAGCCGACGAAAAGGCGGCGGTGCTGGTCAATACAGCGACCATGATCCTGCTGGGACTTGGCGTTATTTCGCTGGCAACGGCCGGTATTCTCACGGTAATTGTCATGCGCACGGCGATCCGTCCCCTGAAAGACCTGACGGAAATCATGTCGAAGCTCGCTCAAGGGGAACTGGACCTCTCGGTTCCCTCGCAGGGACGCCCTGATGAGGTCGGGCGTATCGCCGATACCGTTGAAGTCTTCCGCCAGAGCGGTGTGGAGCGTGTGCGGCTTGAGCAAGAAGCTTCAGAAGCCAATCAGGTGCAAAGCGACCGCCAGGCGCGGGTCGATCAGCTGATCAAGCAGTTCCGCGAGAAAATGAGTTCACTGCTTGCTATGATCACGCATGACAGTGGCGATATGAAGAGTGCCGCATTGACGCTCAACCAGATCGCGGAAACGACGGAGACCACGACACAGGACGCCTCCGCGTCTTCAAGCGAAGCCACGGCCAATGTCGAAACCGTTGCCGGTACCACGGAAGAACTGACTGCGTCCGTGCAGGAGATCAGTGGACAGGTCGCCCGCGGACTCAGCCTGGCGAACAGCGCAAGCAAGGACGCGGACAGCGTCAATGTTAAGGTGAAATCTCTGGCGGAAGCCGCGCAGCAGATTGGCCAGGTTATCGGTATGATCTCCGATATTGCGGAGCAGACCAATCTTCTTGCGCTCAACGCGACGATCGAAGCTGCGCGGGCAGGCGAGGCCGGCAAAGGTTTTGCGGTGGTTGCCTCTGAGGTCAAGTCGCTTGCCGAACAGACCGGGAAAGCTACGGAACAGATTTCTCAGCAGATCACGACCATTCAGGGCTCCACGGAAGAAGCGGTTGTCGACATTGGCGGTATCGCGACGTCCGTATCCGAGATCGACAGCTTCATGACGTCGATCGCGACAGCAATCGAAGAGCAATCCGCTGCAACGCAGGACATTGCCCGGAACGTGCAGCAAGCGGCTGAAGGCAACAAAGCTGTTAGTAGCGGCATGGAGCAGGTCAGTTCCGCCGTGGCGGAAACGAAGAGTTCTGCGGACAGTGTTCTCAGCTCATCGGAAAACCTTGCGGAGAGGTCCAACGAGATCAGCGAAGAAGTCGACACTTTCCTGCAGGCGGTGGAGGCAGCTTGACGGTCAAATCTTGACTGCACTTTTTCAATAAACGGCGCACCAATGCGCCGTTTAACGAGGCGTCGGCATTTCGCCGGCGCCTTGTTCGTTTGCACACGGTAGCTGCCGTACGATCGCCGTATCTTCGCGCGTCTCGTGTCGGTGCCCTCCGTGCTCCCCGGGGTCAGTAACTTCGATTGATCTGTCTCATGGCGTGCCCACTCTGCAGGGACCAAGACTAGGGTATGGACCCATAAATGAAGTTGATTTGGTTTGGATCGTTTTGGCCAGATGAAAGGAGCGAAAGCGCAGGAAATGTGGTTCATTTTCAAGCCTTTCGCGACGCTGCAGGTGGCCAAAACGGCCAAATCCGAAGGACGGCAAAATGGCTTCACCTCGCAGCGTCAACGTGCTTGACCGGGCACAAAGCCCGCTCTTCGCACGTTTCCTCGCGAGAATTCGCCATTTCTGCCGCCAAATCAGCTTCATTTATGGGTCCGTACCCTAGGCCAAACAGTTTTGGAGAAATGCCATGTTCAGGAAAATCCTCGTACCCGTCGATCCGGCAGAACCCGGTTTTGCGCAAGAAGCGCTTTCCAAAGCCTCACAGATGGCACGCGATTACGGCGCCAAGGTCCATCTGATGGCTGTCTCCCCGGAAGTTCAAAGCTTTGTCGCCAGCCAATTGCCGGATGGTTGGCAGAAGCGTGCGATCGATCAGACGAACGTCATGCTCGACAAGATCAAGGCGGATCTCAATTTGCCGGACGATGCGGTCGACTCGGTGGTGAAAATGGGCAGCGTTTATCATGAAGTGATCGAGGAAGCCGAAGCATCCGGGTGTGATCTTGTGCTGATGACATCACACAAACCCGGACTCAGTACCTATTTCATCGGTTCGAATGCTGCCCATATCGTGCGGCATGCTCCGTGCTCCGTGATGGTCCTGCGCGGCTGACAAACACGCTGATCAGTCTTTTCTGGTCAACAGCATTTCAATGGCGGCGTAGCGGAAGGGATACAAGTCGGGGTTTGCCCGCAAGAGCTCTTCCGCACGTGCATAGATCCGGTCGAGCAACTTGTCTTTGTCCGGGATCGCCGGCAACGCGTTTGCGAGAACGGTCTCCGTAAACGCCCTGAAAAAATCCGTGTAGGCGCTGGCATAGGCACTCAAGTTGCCGTCTTTCTTGAATTGTTCGACAAAGGGGACGGCAACTTCATATTCGTTTGTGTCTTCGATATCGAAAAGACCGGCGGTTTCAAATTGCGGAGCGACAACGGGTTCCGTCAATTCCGAAAGGCGGCGCATGTAGACCGGCTGATAGTAGTGATCGTAGGCCTCTTTCGGAAATTCGCCCGTTTCGACAAAGCTGAGCACTGCGTCGTTGAGGACGTCGTAAATGCCGTCGCTGGTACAAACGTCCTCCGTTGCACCAAAAACCAGCACGAGAAGCTTGCCGCCCGGAACGAGCTCCTTCGCCCTGACCTTCAAAAAGGCTTCAACGTCCTGTTTGGCCTGCAACGCAAAAGCGTGTCCGCTTTCGCCGGAAACGTAACCGTTGTTGCGGATTTTGCTGGGGCCGTTGGGCTGTATGTAGCCCGGTAAAGACTCCACCGGCCGGGTTGAAAGGAAGCCGATGGCATTAAATGTCATGGCGAGATGGACACTTCTGTCGGGACGGAGCTGATCGTACATGGAGCCGCCGACGGCAGAGGAGAAGACCCGCTCGTTGCCAAACACAGACTGACCGTGGGGGCGCAGGTTCAGGAAAAGCGTTGAAAAATCGTTTGTCGGCAGATCCGAATGGACGGTCTGTATCGGCAAGGAAGTGCGCGGAAGCAGCGTAGTTAGTGCCCTTTCCGTCACCGCAACGGAATTTCGCCCTTCCGAGCAGCCATAGTCGGCAAGCGTGATGACCTGCGCATTCTCGAGCGGCACAGTCTTCGCTGCCAGGTCGAGTGTCGGCAGCACTGCTTCGATCGCATTCCACTGGGTCGTTGAATTGGCGTCGTAGAAGCCATGACCGGTCATTCCCGACGTGGTCGCGTGGCTGTCAGGGTCGATTGCCGGATTGTGCGGCGAAGGGTGTTCGGATGCGCCGTCTGTCATCTTGCCAGTTCCTTCATGGCCTCGCTCAGGCCTTCCACGGTCATCGGGAACATGCGGCCTTCCATAAGTTCGTTGAGCATCTTGATGGAATGCGTGTAGTGCCAATGCTCTTCGCGCACCGGGTTCAGCCAGACAGCGCTTCTGTAAAGGCCGGTCACTCTCTGCATCCAGGCTGCTCCGGGTTCTTCGTTCCAGTGTTCCACCGACCCGCCTGCATAGGCAATTTCGTAAGGGCTCATGGATGCATCGCCGACAAAGATGATCTTGTAGTCGGACGGGTATTTGTGCAGCACATCCATCGTGTCGATGCGCTCGGTATGGCGCCGGCGGTTTTCTTTCCAGACATATTCATAAAGGCAATTGTGGAAGTAGAAGTGCTCCATCACCTTGAATTCGGATCTGGCCGCCGAAAACAGTTCCTCGCAAACGCGGATATGATCGTCCATCGACCCGCCGATATCGAAAAACAAGAGCACCTTGACCGCATTGTGCCTTTCCGGCCGCATCCTGATATCGAGAAGGCCCTTGTGCGCGGTCGAGCGGATCGTGTCGTCAAGATCGAGTTCTTCGGCAGCTCCCGTGCGGGCAAAGTTGCGCAGCCGTTTGAGGGCGACCTGTATGTTTCGTGTTCCCAGCAACTGGGTGTCGTCGAGATCCTTGAAATCCCGCTTGTCCCAGACCTTGACTGCCCGCCGGTGCCGGCTTTCCTTCTGGCCGATGCGCACGCCCTCGGGATTGTAGCCATAAGCGCCAAAGGGTGAGGTGCCGGCCGTGCCGATCCACTTATTGCCGCCCTGGTGCCGCTTTTCCTGCTCCTTGAGCCGCTCGCGCAGGGTCTCCATGAGCTTTTCGAAACCGCCAAGCGCTTCGATCTCGGCCTTTTCCTCTTCGCTCAGGTGTTTTTCAGCAAGTTTGCGCAGCCATTCGTCCGGTATGTCCGTCGCCGGAACCTCGCTCATGAGGTCCAGGCCCTTGAAGACATGACCGAATACCCTGTCGAACTTGTCGAGATTGCTTTCGTCCTTCACGAGAGACAGGCGTGCCAGATAGTAGAAATCCTCAACGCTTCGCTCCGCCAGATCTTTCTCCAGCGCGTCCATCAGGGTCAGGTATTCCCGAAGTGAGACGGGAATGCCGGCGGATTTCAACTCGGTGAAAAAGCTAATGAACATGGGGTGAAAGTAGCGACAGGGCGTGAACGTGTCGAGCGCGGATTCGACGCGGCAATCCTTCAGCCCGAGTGCCGGCAGGCCTTTGTTACGTTGCTTCCTTGTCTCCCTTTTCGGCGCGTTCGGAAGACGCAATCAGCTCTCCCATGAAGTCTTTCACATTCGGGCCACTCGTGTCGATGAAAGGAGACGGGCGGCAAACGGAAATTGCAGCAATGCCGATACGGGCGGTCAGCAAGCCGTTGATCACACCTTCGCCCAAACGGGCAGACAGGCGTGCGGCAAGACCGTGTCCCAGGAGTTCAGAGGCAAGACTGTCGCCTGCTGCCATGCCGCCGGTGACGGCGAGATGGGCAAGAACGTGCTTGGAAAGCCTGAGGAAGCCAAGCGTACCAGGCCGTCCGCCATAAAGCGTCGACAGCCGCCGGATCGTCCTTAAATTTTCAAAGAGAACCATAAGAAGATCGACGAGCGCGCGCGGGCTGACTGCGGTGACAACCGAGACGCGTTTGGCGCTGTTCATGACGATCTTGCGCGCTTCACTGTCAAGCGGCGCCAGAAGATCGCGCTCGGCGAGCTTCACCAGGTCGCGGCCATCGATGACTTCCCGCATGTGCCCCGCCAGGGCCTTTCGTCCCTGAGCGGTTTCCGGTCTGTCGCGATAAAGATCCAGCAGCGCTTTCAAGCCGGTGGTCGCCTGCCGGGCATCATCCTCGTCTGCTGCTGCCTGTATTTTCTCTCTGAGGTGATCGATCTTGCCAAGGCGCATGAGACCGGTCATCTCCCTGATCACAAGCCCCAGAAGTCCAAGTGCGGCGATGGCGGCCAGTCCGATACCAAGCCAGCCGAGCCAGTCAGTGCGCGCAAACAGATCGCGGATCAGGCTGTCGACCGCCAGGCCGATCGACAGCGAGACAAGACCTGTCAGTCCGATCATCAGCCACTTGCCAAAGCGGAAACCGGTTTTCGGTGTGCTGGCATCGCGCGGCAGTCTGGGTTCGTCTTCGTCGAGCGTTGCCCGGGTAATGATGGCTTCGTCCGCGACAGGCATCCTGACTTCGTCCTCGGACATGTGAACCTTGCGGTCGTCAAGCCGGAAGGCAGCCGGTTTTCGGTGTTCACGGGGATCGGTTCCGGTCATGCCAAACGGTCTCCAATCAGGAATTCGAGCGCTCTGTCGAGGCGGATATGGGGGAGGGACAGGGTCAGTCCTTCTGCTGTGGTGTCGAGCTCGGGCGGCCGGAAGCGCAGGAATTGCAGGTTTGATTTTCCGAGCCGGATCTTCGGTCCGGTTACTTCAGAATTTGATTCAGAATCTCGAAACAATGATTCAGGATCTTTCGGCAAGTCACCGGGAAACATGGCGATTTCGGTGTTGCCGTCATAGCGTTCACCGTGGAGTATCTCTCCTGGCAACGGTGTTCCAAGGATTGCAGGGAGCTCTTCTCCCTTGTGTTTCACAGTCGCCTCTCGGGTTGCACGAACGGCCGCCATGGCCAGAACGTCTACCTCGGCACCCTTGAAGCGCGCGCGCTCTTCTGCCCGTGCGACAAGCCGTTTCAAGATCGCCTCCAGACGATCGTGATCCGCGCTGTGCAGATGATCCGCCTTGGTCGCGGCGAACAGGATCCGGTCGATCCTGCGCGTCAGGATGGACGAAAGCCAACTGCGCCTGCCGGGCCGAAAGGCGCTCAGGACCTCGCTCAGCGCGATCTCGAGATCCGCGATCGCATGCGGTCCTGCATTGAGGGCGTTCAGAACGTCGACCAGCACGATCTGCCGGTCCAGTCGTGCAAAGTGATTTCGGAAAAACGGGCGTACAACGTGGGTCTTGTAGGCCTCGTAGCGGCGCTCCATCATCGCCCTTAACGTGCCCTTGCGTGCTGGTGCCGCATCGGCCGGAATGTCGAGCGGTGCGAAAGTCAGTGCCGGCGAGCCGTCAAGGTCACCCGGCATCAGAAAACGGCCTGGCGGCAGCATGGACAAGGCATGGGCATCGTCACGGCAGGCGGCAAGATACGTTTTGAAGTGGCCCGACAGTGTCTGTGCCGCAAGTTCGTTTTCTTCCGCCTGTGGATCTGTGTCCTTCAATGTGCTCAGGAACGGCTTCGCAATCTCAGTGCGGTTTTCCGCACGGGCCCGGGTCAGGGCTTCTGCCGAAAAGGCAGCGAAGTCCTTGCCGAGCAGGGGAAGATCCAGGAGCCATTCACCCGGATAGTCTATCAGATCGACATGCAGGCGGCCCGGCCCGAGCTTGCGGTAAAAAAACGATGCGCTTTCGTAGTCGATCGTGAGCCTGAGTTCGGAAACCTGACGGGTCGAGTCCGGCCAGATCCTCTGGCTGACCAAGGCGCTGACATGTGCCTCGTAATCAAACCGGGGGACCGCATCGTCCGGTTGGGGCTGAAGGCAGGCGGACGTCATGCGCCGTCCGGCGGACGCGCTGAACAGCGGTAGACGACCGCCATGCACGAGATTGTGCACCAGTGCCGTCAGGAAGACGGTTTTGCCGGAGCGGGCAAGTCCGGTCACACCCAGCCGTAGGCTTGGCACTGTCAGTCCGGTCGCCGCATCGGCGAGATTCGCCAGCGTCAGCCGGGTTTCCTCAGTCAGTGAAGTCAATGAATTCAAGAGCGCCTCCAGGGCGTTCATGTAGGCGAGCTTCACGCAGAGTACAATTGGAAGAACCGAATGAAGGCCAATTCGCAGGAGACATGGATAATGCACGACCTGATCGGACGTGCCCATTCCAATCAGGTCATCTTATTGCGAATATTCACCTGCTGCTGCTGTTGCGGACCGGTCGTGTTTGAGCGTCAGAACAGCAGGTCGTCGGCGAAGGCAAACGCGTTGTCACCCAGTTGCGGCAGGTCGAGCACAACCCGCTGAGAAACCTCAAGGCTTCCGACACGTGCGTTCTGGGCAAAGTCGGCAACGCCCAGAGCTGCCTTGCCACCATAGACCACATAGCTACCGCCTTTCAGGGCATCGCTTCCATAGTAGCCGTAGTAGCCGGCAACCGAGAAGTCGGCGAAGCCATCACCATTGGTATCGCCGAGCGCCTTGATGTCGCCGAATGCATCTTCGGAAAGGCCGAATTCCTTCAGGTTCAGACTTTGCAGCGCAACGTCCCGCCCGCCAAACACCAGAATTGCGTCGCCGGGTAAGTTGGGGCCGTAGTACCCGCCGCAGGCTACGGTGAAGTCCATGAAGCCGTCACCATTGATGTCGCCCAGGGCAGTTGCCCCATGGAGTGCTTCATCCGTACCTATGAATGCATTGAGGTTAGATACTTTCTGCGTTCCGTCTGGGTTGCCGAAGAGCACCAGGACATCCTCGACTTCCTGGCCGTAATAGCTGCCGTAATAACTTCCGTAGTAGCTGCCATAGTAATTTGCGGCACCGATGCCGATATCGGCAAAGCCGTCGCCATTGATATCGCCGAGCTCAAAAACGTCGATCGCGGTCCGTTCAGGTCCCGTCAGGTCACCGAGACTGACCGGTTGCTTTTCGTCGCCGCCGATGAACAGAAAAACGTCTGAGATATCAGAGCCGTAGTAGCCGTAATAACCGTAGTAGTGACCGACTTCGGCAACAAAATCAGAAATACCGTCACCGTTGATATCACCAACCGCTTCCGCTCCAACGAAGCTGGACTGCATATCGACCAGCCTGTTGAGGCTTTGTTTCTCCTGAAAGCCGTCTTCGCCGCCGAACAGAATGAACACGTCATCGGTGACGTTGCCGTAGTAGGAAACTTCGTCCGGATCCTGTCCATAATAGCCATAGTAGTTGCCGACTGTTGCAGCAAGATCGACAAAACCGTCGCCGTTCACATCGCCCAGAGCGCTCACATCAAGCACGTTGGCGGCGAAGCCGAGTGCGCCGACACTTACCGGTGAAAGCGACTTGCCGCCAAAAATAATGTAAGTGTCATCGATCGCCTTGCCGTAGTAGCTCGCATCGATGCCACGTCCATAATAGAAGCCGACGCTGGCGGCCATGTCATCGATGCCGTCGCCGTTGATGTCCCCAAGCGACTTCAGAGCGAGCACATTGCCGTCGATGCCATCAAGACTGCTGACGTTGGTCGCATTTTGGCGGGCGCCGCCAAAGGTGATGTAGACATCATCGACGAGCTTACCGTAGTAGCCGACAGGTCCCGCGTCGGGACCACCCCGTCCGTAATATCCGCCACCACCGGTGAATGTGGCAAAGTCGTCGAAACCATCACCGTTGATATCGCCGAGCGAGCGCGTTTCGATGACCGGTCCCTTGATGCCCGTGTAGCGTCCCAGATCCCTGACCTTGGGACCATCGTCTCCGCTCAATATCACGAGATCGCGCTCGATTTCCCTGTTCCAGCTGTAGGACCGGCCGAAGAAGCCTTTGAAGGTGTATTCAATGTTTTTGGTAAGCGACAAGGAATAATCGGTCTGGCCGTCGCCGTTGATATCACCAAGCGAAATCAGCTCGACATCCGCTTCAGTCAGATCCCGCTCCAGGCGTCGGTAGAACCATTTCCAGAAGAACCCGCATCCATCTAAGTCATGATTGTAAAACGCTTTTCGAAAGCCGCGTCCCATAACAAATCCCCCTGAAATTCAAGTGGAAAAGAAAAATAAGTCAAACAATGCCGTAAGGTTAACACTCTTTGTCAAAATCACCAATAGTGTCTTTTAAGACGTGCTGTGTTCCGAAGATTGTTAAAACAGCGACATTATTTGTTCTGCGGCGCGTCGCCCTGTTTTGCCGGCATCATCAGGCGCCCATCTTCTTGAGAATTCTACTGTCGAATCTGTGACTTGCGCTGAAGAACGGACCAACTCGATTGCATGAAGCAGCTGCTCAGGAGATGCATTTCCAACCAGCCCCAATCCGAGGTGACCTTTCGAGAAGGCGTGGGCCATCATGGTCTGTTCGGTATGGTTTGGCAGACCGATCTGCGGGACGCCGTTCATTGCAAAGTTGGTTGCGATGTTTGATGAAGCGTGGCTGACGCCGAGATCGCAGTCCGCGAGCAAAGGGTCCACATTGACTGGGCTCGTAAAGAGGCGCACGGAAGTATCCCGGAGGCGATCAGGCAAGCTTGCCGGTGCACCTGGTGCGGCCAGTATCGCGTCTGTTTCGGCGGGAAGTGACGCAAGCGCCTTGATGGCTGTTTCCAATCTTGTATTTCCGGGCCGCAGATAGGCGAAGATGCGGTAATCGGCGTCCGGGCGCCAGGTGACATCTTGGCCAAAGCGAATGCCGGTGATGGGCCCAAGGTAAGGCGTGTGGGTCGGCTCGATTGCGGACCGGTCGCCATAGTGATCCAATTCCGGCACGGTCACCATCAGATAGCGTTCTACATCCAAGATTTCGCGGAAGGTCTCGATACGCGGAATTCCTCTTCGTTGAAGCGCGACGTTTGCCCTGTCGACAACCGCTGCCTCGCGCTTTTCCAGCTCCTCTTGATCGCCCGGATCCCAGTGCAAGAATCGCGGCATTGGTGTTGCGCGCGGCGGAAGGTCATAGCCTCCGCCCATAGCAACGCGTGGCGTCCCGAACGCCCGCGCGGCAAGCAGTGCGGTCGGCGCCGCCTGCGTCAGCACGACATCGGCCCCGATCTCCCGGATCAGAACCTGCCAGCATTCGAGATATGCCGTCAGGACGTCTGCATCGTGCCAACCAATGAAGCGCAATACGTCAGGGTAACTTAGCCCGACAGCCTCTTTTCTGGTGACTTTGATTTCCGGCGCAAAAGGCGCTGCCATCACCTGAATGCGCGGATCGGGAATGAGCGTGCGAAAGGAAACGGGATCGCGGACGGCAGCAATAATCTGCCAATCTTCCGGAAACCACGGAAGAAGCTGCGAGATTTGTGCCGCGTGTCCGTAGTTCGCCCCGACCTCCCAGCAAATCAGGATCCGCCTGCCAGCAGTCATCCGGATTTCCCATCATGTGCGTCAAGGTCGAAAGGAGCGGGGCGAATGACAAAGCGTAGATCCGGCTGCACAAAGCCGTGGATCATAGGCCTTTTGATATCATGCAAGATCGCAACGTCGTAAAGTTCACTCACGACGCCTTCGAACAGCAGGCTGTGTTCGATTGCCCCGGTTTTCAAGTTCACGATCGCGACGTGACACATTGGTTCAAGACCGGACTGTGCCAAGGTATCCGACAGAGCCAGCCCACCGAAATGGCGTTCGTCTCTTGGTTTTGAAACCCCAATGATCGCAAAATCGCCAAGGATACTCAGTCCCCTGGCAAAGCCCTGCAGACTGCAGATTGATGTGAATTGGCCGCTCGCAAGATCAAGCGTTCCGAATTCACCGGTCCCTGACTGGATCATGTAACAATGATCGCCAACGAGGCGGGGGGAGTGGGGCATTGAGAATCCGCTGGCGACGATCTCATTGCTCTCCACGTCAATGACGATGCCACCGTCGCGCCTATGAGATCGCCACTCGCCGCCTGAATTGGTCGCGGCGACACAGGTCACCAGCTTCGGTACATCGTTTCGCGTTGCCATCCCGTTCAAGTGGCAGCGGTCCTCGGCGACAACAACATCGATGAATTTCGGCATCCAGAGGGGTTTGAAGCTGTTTTCCGCATCCAGTGTCGCAATGCAGTTGAAGCGCGACACGACGAAAAGAGGCGGCTGATCGGGTCTCGGATGGATGTCGTGAATATCAACTTCACCTACCGTGCGGCCCTCTATGGGAACATAGACCGCGTCATAAGGTTCCTTGTGCTCTTCCTGCGAGAGAAAGTCTTCGAACCGCCACAGCTGAAACTGCGACGCGAGCCACAATTGGCGCGCGTCCGGAGACGCGGCAAGGCCCATGGCTCTTGCAAATGTCCGTTCAAAAACAGAAATCCGGCCGGTTTCGCTGTTGTTGCCGACGAGGAAGATCTTGGCCGCCTGATAGGTGGAAATGGCCAGCGAGATCCGCTGGCTTTCGAGCCAATCGGAAAATCCCGCGGAAGCGGTCAGCTTCAGTTGCCCTGCGTCATTGTTGTCCACGTCCTGGAACCTGCATTAATTGCGACTGTACCGAACTCGGTGCGCATTATGTTGGTCAGTCCGTTTGCATATGTCCACCTGCATTGCGCGAGATCTGGGCAGGCACCGCAGGACGACACGTCGCGATTGGGTAGGAGGAAAAGAGGGATTGGCCGGATTTTCGCTCTCCGCTTTCACGTTTTGCCAACCCTTTCGGCAATCTCTCAATTGCCAAAACTGGTACCTTCCGGGTTTGCAACCCGGACTTAAGGATCTTCGGACCAGTTTCTCGTGTGAGATTGCCATCAGCACGAAGTGGCTGTGCAAACCTCGTAGTGCAGAAAGCGGAACAATGATGATCAACGAGATCGAAATCACCAAGACGGAAGCGTTTCGTCCCCGTTTCGACGATATCTCCAAAGATGGCGATCGGCTGATGGAGCATGTGGTTGAACTGATCCATGCCGGGCGATTGGAGAAGAAGAAGGGTGTTTCGGCGTTCGATCAATACATCAAGGCCACGAACAGGCGTCTGATGGAGGCTTATTTCGAGCGGGAGCTCTACGCAGAAATCGAGCGTCACTACAGTTACGATTTCGAAGTCGCCTTCAGCTGGCCGCACCCGGAAATGCTCCAGGATATCGACCGACTGACGATTGCGGGGCAGGGACAACGGACCGTCCGGATCTGGCGGCACTATCTGGCGCTGATGAAGCAGCACTATTGGCAGCTTATCGATGTGCGCAAACGCGGGTTCAAGAAAGCACCGCACCTTCAGGAAAGCGAAGCCTCGCAACGGGATGAGTGGGAGGCGTGGACGGGCCGCGTTCCGCAATACAAACGGGAAATCCTGGCCATGATGGACGCGGCACAGGAGTGCTTTGATCGGTCCGGTGCAACTCCGTCTCAATTTGTTCGCCTGTCGCGGGAACGCGCCGAGATTGAGAGTGAGGAGCGCAGGCGGCCAGAGGGCAAACCTGATGCGCGCAAAATCGACGAAGATGTATTTTGGGAAATCATAGGACTGCCTGGTGAGAGCGGTGGTCTCGGTGACCAGATCGATGCCCTGCCGGACAGGCTGGCAAGGTTCAAGGCAACGGCCATCAAATCTTTTGACGTTCTGCTTCACGAGATGGATGCCCGCGCGTACCGGAGCGAAATCTGGGCGCTGGCCTATCTTTTGAACGATGGCTGTTCAGACGACGAATTTGCCGGTTTCAGGAGCTGGCTCATCCTGCAGGGCCGGGAGTTTTTCGAGGAGACCCTGGCAGATCCCGACGGGTTTGACGTTTCGCTTGTCCCCGGCGGAGGCGGCAGCGCACTCTCGATCTGGAACGCGCCCTTGCTTGCGCACGAGATGCGCCAGGGAAAACCGATGAAACGCAAGACCTTCCGATTACCCGATCTGAGTGAAAAAGACCCGCAAGAAGCGGATTTTGAAGATGTTTTGCCTCGTGTCGCAGCTGCGATGAACCGCCGCTGAGCCTGTTCGATCAGCGCCTGGCAGCAAGTTGCCAAGCGCCGTCCTGTCGCAATTGCAGTTTTGGGGTTTTTCAGTGTCAGATCCCGTTGCACCGACTGTAGGCATCCATGCGGGTTCCGGCATAAACGGGATGTTCCTGCACCGCTTTCATCAGTTTTTCGCAGTGATCTCCGCTGCGGAGAATGACGCAGTGGCCAAGCATCGATCTGGCATCCACGACACGAATGGCTTCATAGTAGATGCGGCCATCCGGCGTGGTCTTGTTTTCTTCCGCCCATGTGCGGATAAAGCTCTGTCCGGCAATCAGGCGATACATGATCTGAACAATGTAGCCCGCTGCTTCGTCGGCGAGAACACGCAAGCTGTGCTGGTTCATGTCCACAATCGCGTGCGCACATTCATGCATGATGACGGCACGGGTTGAGATGGACGAAGACACGTCGTTGGCCGTCAGGCCCGGTTCATAGCCAATGACGTTGGCATTATCGTTGTAGGAGGCCGCCGCTCCTGCCGGCAGTGCGTTGTCCTCGGTCACATCGATGTCACCGTTGTCGATCGCATCGCGAATTCTGGAAAAATTCGAGCGGTTTATGCCGCTGCCATCCATGCTGAAATCGATAATTCTCAAACGATCATCGTCCAGTGCGTCCAATATTGCTTGCTTAACCATTCAACAGTCTCCTTGCAAAAGTCAGATTTGTTAAAATTTCCACTTTCGAAGTTTTTCAGTCCTTGAATGTTCGCGTTTCAATTCAGTCACACTATTTCTCTTTTCAACGTCAATCTGTGACAATTGTCACCCAATTGCTGTGTTTTAAGCTTGTATATACGTAAAATCCGGATGTGGATTGGGAAGAAATATTATTGATCCGGTTGAATAAAGCAGAACTACGGTGAGGAAACTGCGGGTGTTGCCGGCAGAGCGTTGATTCTGAACTGTCAGACAATCGGCTATGAGCGAAAATCATGCCCGGCGCCAGAAGAAGCGCCGGGCAAACTCTATCAACGGTCTTTACAACATCAGTTTTGCGCTGCGAGTTTCATGACAAGATCGACGTGATGTTCGTCAGGTGAGGCGTTCTTGAAGACATCCATCGCTATGTGAGGGCTTATGCCGCGGCCTTCCCAAAATCGGCCTTCCCTGTCGACATGAACTTCGTTCGCCAATGACAGATGCCAGCCATTCGGCAGCGTGCGATCAAGAGAGTCCGAGAGTGCGCCCCGTGTCGGCTCGCCCACATGTGTCACGTTGGGGAGGGCGCGCAGAGAGAGCGTGAGGATCTCGCCGGCATGGACCGTTATGTTGCTGGTCAGCACGAAGACGGGCCCTTCGAACCTGGTTCCGTTGCTTGGCGTCAGGGTGACGTCCGTGCGGACAGGATTTTCGGCATCAGCCGCATATTTCGTATAGGCGACAACTGGCTTCGACGCGAAGCGTTCGGCAATCGCGCGGGCAATGAACGCATATCCGTCAAGGTTGCTGTAACCGCCGTAATTCATGCTGAGATCGATGATCACAGAGTGAACGCCCGCTTCCTGGAAGGTCTGCATGATCTCTTCCATGATGGCATCCGTTGCGGCCATTTCCTCCTGAGGTGAAGCGTCCCTTTGGTCATAAAATCCGACTGTTGCGAGCGCCAGATATCCGGTATCGCCATTTAGGATGCCGTACTGGATCCGTTGGTTTCCGGCGATTTGTCCTTGACCGCCCAAGATTGTTTCTCGGATTGTCTCGAACCAAAGAGGCTGAAGGAAAGCGTCGAGCGCTTCCTGTCCGCGAATGCCCTGCTTGCCGGCTTCCAGGAGCAGCCGTTCGGGTTTTGCTCCCGGATGAGGTTCAAATCTAAGGTAATCGTTTTCGATGCGCGCTCCCAGACCAATGTGTCCGTCCCGCAATGGCGCGATCATGCCCTTGAAGAACTCGAACAGCTCACGATCCGACGTGTCCGGCCTCAATTTTTCACGTGCATTTGTCAGTGTCGTCTGCCAGTCGACACCTTGAACAGCAAAGAATGGGTAATTGTTTTCAAGAAACGCGGAAAACGCCTCGAAGTTGCTCTCAGGTGTGTTTTCGACCGGAGTTTGACAGGCATCCGGGAGTGTATCGAGCCGTTGAGCGCGGATTTCGTGTTGGGCGAACGGCAACCGCACTTTGGCAAGCTGACCGTCCTGCGCCAAAACAAGCTGGCTGTTGTCAACCAACGCGGCAAGTGCATCCGCGGTTGTCGTCTCGGCAATGCAGATTTCGCCAGCGACCTGGTAGAATTTCACCTGGCCGTTTTTAATCTCGGCCAGTGTCCCATAGCCGTCCGTTTTCCAGACGCCGTCGAACTCGGGTGCCAGGTCCGAGAATGACGGCGTCGAAAACAGTATTGCCGACAAGAAAATAATTGAACGTTTCATCTGGTTTACTCCGGTTGAAGAACCGCCGGGTAAACGATCTTTGACCCTCTGGTCGTCCGTTTCAGCTCAAACGGACAAGTTTGACGACAGTCGTTCCGATCCTGTTTCGGCTTTTCGATAGGCGGTCGGCGTCTGGCCCGTAACCTTCTTGAATGCCGTGTAAAACGACGACCGGGAATTGAAACCGGCCTCCAGTGCGATAGCCAGTATCGTCTCGTCGCTCTCGCTCAATCGGGTCTTCGCCGCTTCAATTCGATATCCGTTCACGAAATCAAAGAAATTCTGGCCAACTTCCTCGTTGAGCACCTGTGAAATGTAATTCTCGCTGACGCCTGTATGGCGGGCGAGTGCCCAAAGCGAGAGGTTTGGATCGAGATAAAGCGTGTCGCTGGCCATCGCCTTGCGCAGCTTTGCGGCAATGCGATCGGCGTCTTCATTCGTAAGGGCTGAATTGGCGTATCTTTGCCGGGAAACTGGCTGCACATCGCTTTCAGGCTGCAATCCCGGCCTTTGCCTCAGTCCCCAAACGGCGACAATTGTCTGGACAATCAGATTGAGAACGTAATGGACGATAGTCGGCAATCCGCCATAGCCCGGCATGGCATATGAAAGAAGTGACGAAATCAGGCTCAGGATCCAATACGAGGCACCGATGCCGATGACGACAGTGATCCATCGCAGCTCTTTTTTCTCGGTGCTCGCAAACAGGTCCTTCAGTCGTGACCGATAGGCAACGAGACGGATGTAGATCAGCAGAATGTAAATGCCCCACTGGAGCCTGATCGCAATGTATTCCAGGAACCAGTATGACAGGTTGATTGCCTGCGCCGCCCCGGTCAATCGGTCTTCGGCGAGCCCGAAGATGCGGAATTCGGAGATCACCTGGTAAATCGCGATTGCAAGAAGGGTCAGGATGGCGCCGCCCGGCACCAGAAGATGCGGAAGAAAGCGCCTCGGCAGCGCATCATCTTCTGCTGTGAGTATCCAGACATACAGCCAGATCAGGGGCATGACGCTTGCCATGGCCAGCGCCCAAAGCCCATCCATCAAGGGCACCGTGGCGGGGGAAAAACTAATAAAGTGCAGTGCGGTTGGCAGTTCGGTGATCGCGGCGGCGACAAAAAAGGCGGCAAGAACGCGAAACAGGGTTTGGTTGCTGTCTTGCACCAGGCAGCACAAGGCTGCGAAGAGTGGCACCGTCATTGCCATTGTCGAAATCAACACAAGCAAGTGCTGTGAAGTTTCCATTGAACGCCCTCAGTCCCGCAAATGCTTGAAAAACCGTACCGCATCGTCAATTGCCAAAGGGAAATGGCAAGATCATGTCTTGCCATTTCATAAGGTCAGCGATGACTTGCAGCCTGGATTGAAGGAGCGTTAGAGGTCAACGAGGCTGGTGATTACATCCTCATGATTCCCCGGCCATGAGCTTTTCCGCGTAATCGTCCATTGTGATCGTCCCGCCTTCTGCCTGCGTTTTTGCTCTTGCCTCGGCAGGGAGGGAGTCCTGTACCATGTCGATGCGCTTCCAGGACGGATGCGGCTGCTTGCCTTTTTCATCTGGAACGTAAGGGCTGTCGGCAACCCGCTTGTGCTTGTGAATGTAACGCGCGCAATTCAGAAAACATGCGGTCACGTCGACGCGAACGAGCATGTTCGCTCCCGGATACCGGGCAAGCTCAGGGTCGTCCTCGCTTAAGGTCGCGTTGCCCTGGACCCTTATGCGGTTCGGCGTTTCCATGTCGATGAACAACAAGCCGACTTTCGCAGCAGCCTTGATGTTGCCCATGGATTTGAACATGCCGTTGCCATCGTAACTCGGGAACACAAGCGTTTTCGGGTCAATCACCTTTACGATCCCGACTGGCCCGCCCTTGTAGCTGACCGTCGGCTCGCCGTCCGCGCTGACCGTCGATAAAAAGAAGAAATCCCTGCTTTCGATAAAGGGGATGTGAGGCTCTTCGATCTCGTCCCGCACGATTGCCGCGACGACCGTGTCGGCCAGTTTGCTGGTGCCGAAGCGTTCCTGCAATTCGCGTTGTTGACTGGTATAGAATTCGTCAGATGTCAGCATCCTTGCCTCCGCAAAAGGAGATGAGGGTGTGCGGCGATCACACACCCACAGGGCCAGATCAGCCCGTTACTCTGCCGCGTTCGCGACAACGCGCGCGTCGTCTTCCGCTTCAGGCTCGACAATCGTCCGGGCTGCTTCGTTGTCGAATGCCATCACCGGCGGGCTCGGTTTGCGGTTGAACATCAGCCTGAAGACATCCGGCCTTGAGTAGTGGCCACAAGGGTCGGCAGCTGCCTTGCCGATCGCGATCATGTTCAGATCGATATCGGCAATGACGAGGCCTTCCTGGTCCGGCGGCAGGATTTCGCCGAGCGGTGCGCCGTCAGGTCCGAAGATGCGGGCATGGCCGCCACCGGTTTTGAGCAATTGCTGCTTCACCGGCGTGTCACAGAGAAACTCGGACATTTCCTCCGAGACGGTGGCGCAGGCGGCTATCACAAAACACTGGCCTTCAACGGCATAGATCCGGCTGGCGGCCTCGTTGACTTCCGGCCCGAGGGCATAGGCACCGCCTTCATAAAGCGAAAAGCTCGGCCAGGCTGCGACGTGGATCTGTTCATTTTGCGAGAACATCGCGTATTTGTTGAGCGGCTGGATATGCTCCCAGCAGCAGAGGGCTCCGACCCGGCCCAGTTCCGTGTCATGAACAGACATGTCGCTGCCATCACCTTCGCCGAAAACCGTGCGTTCCACATGGGTGGGCTTCAGCTTGCGCCGCCGTGAAATCACATTTCCGTCGGGGCCGTAGTGCCACTGGCCCATATAAAGCGTTCCATTGACATTCCAGGAAACGCCCATGACGACGTGCATGTCGTTGTCCTTGGCCGCTTGCGCCAGGCGTTTGTCCTGCTCGCTACCCTCCTTGATGGAGTTAGCGGCGTAGCGCGGGACCAGAGGCATATACATGGCTGTCGCATCGAGCCAGATATACCAGGGATATCCCGGCAGATAGGTTTCGGGAAAGGCGATCAGCTTGACGCCCTTTGCGGCCGCTTCCTCGATCAGTCCGATGGCTTTGTCGACCGTCGCGTCGAGATCGAGAAAAACGGGGGCGGCTTGAACGGCCGCCGCCTTGAATGGTGCTGTCACGTCACATCCTCCACAGCTTGATGTCCTGTGCCAGCTTGTCATATCCGGCGTGTCGAGACTTCGCGGTACGCGCGGAAAAACCCGGCGATTTGAGCGCTTCAGCCGCAAAACTTCGCAAAATGAGCGGCCTGTGCTAGTCGTATTTCCGGAGGAGGTGTGCGCAGATGGCGATTTTGCTGAGCACGAAAAGCGTCCGGCAAGATGAGAGTTTCGCTTTCTGGCGCGAAGCGGTCTGCGACGCGTATGTTCTGCTCGATTGTCAGTGCGAGCAGTCCGAAGGTTTCGACGGAGAAATTGTCCTCAACCGGATGTCCCGCCTTTCAGCCTCTTTTGTTTCCGGCAGCCAGCAGTCGGTCTGGCGCCGGCGCAGAGATATCGCGCGTGCGGACGAAGAAAGTTTCCTGATAAGTCTTCAAATGGTCAAAGAGGGCGGCGTGCGCCAGCACGAGCGCGAAACACGCCTTCGCCCGGGTGATTTTGCGCTCTACAGCAGCGTTGACCGTTACAATCTGGAGCTTCCGGACGGTTTTCAGCAGCTCGTCGTGCAAATTCCGCGAGACATGTTGCTCAGCCGGCTTCCGAACGCAGATCTTCTCACGGGGATAGGCGTGTCCGGCAGCAGCGTGATCGGCCGGATCATTCGCGACAGCGCCGTCAGGCTCGTGAGTGCCATAGATCAATCCCCGGAAACAGCGCAATACGCGTTGCAGGACACTGTTGTCGATCTCTTCGTAACCGGTTTGGCATCGTTGCAGGACGCAAAATACGAATTGTCAAAGCCCGAGCAACAGATCCTGCTGCGTGCAGATGCTGCTATCCGGGCCAGTCTGCACAAACCGGAGTTCGACCGGCAGGCGCTTGCAGATACCATCGGCTTGTCGCTGCGCCGGCTTTCGGAAATCTATCAATCCGACGGAAGATCGATTTCCGCTACAATCCGCAATATGCGCCTGAACAGGATTGCCGCCGAGCTGAAGGATGAGCGCTTTGCCCGTCAGTCGATCGGCGAGATTGCATTTCGTGCCGGAATTGCAAGCCAGCAAAGCCTTGCAAGGCTCTTCAAGACACAATTTGGGATGACACCGAGAGAGTACCGCCGCCGCAACTGACGCGCGTCGGCTTCAAGCCAGTTACCCAAACGTCTCAGACTGTTCGGGTGCGGTCGCCCTAGCCGACCGCATCCGATATGTGCGTGATGACGGGGCACGCACGGGCCTGGTTATCTTTTGATCAGGCGTCAGCCCGGCCAGAGTTCAGTGCCGGGGTGAAACTGGGACCAGGCGAACCAGAAGGCCTGATGGCTGCCGAGGTCGGCCCCGTCGGCACTTACGGCCTTGACGCCGCCGGCATCCATCTGAAGACGAATGTTCTCAAAGGCGATCTCTTCGCCCTTGGCCAAAGCCGCGACAGCCTTGCTGCGCTGGAACGCCACCGGCTTGCCGGACGCGGTGACCACACCGATGACGTCTTCGTGGACCGGCAGCCGTGGATCGACGTCGCCGACCGGAAAGATGGGGCCGTTGGCGTCGCGCCCATTGCGGAAGTCAAAGTCTCTGCCGAGTGCCAGGCGTTCAACAAGCACCGTTGTCTCGGGGTGTTCCTTTTTCCAGGTGCCCCAGTCGGTCGTGACAACACTGGCCTGTTCCAGTTGGATGTTCTTGTCCGCAAGCGGACCGGTCACGGCCTTTCCAAGAAAGGTGTCGAAGACGGAATAGGTGTTCACGTCATACATGACCTTGTTGGACCGGATGAGCAGGCCCGAAGTGCGCAGAACAGGGCGCTCAACCCCAGCCGGGAGTTGATCGGTGAAGTATGCCTGCGCCGCACCGCATAAGGTGCAATAAGGAATGCCGAGATCCCGCCCGCCGAGCGTGTCGTTGACCATCTCGCGCACTTCCATGATGCGCCGGGGATAGGCCCTGTACTCACCGTTGACCTCAACGCCGAAGACGATGGCGTCATCTTTCAGCCAGTTGGCTTCCTCGGCGCTGCTGACTTCTGGATTATCGGCGGCGGGGATGCAGTTGCAAACCTCATCGGTCTTGTCGAAGGCGCGATTGTCGATCAGGACACCGCCCCAAGATACGTGCCTCCAGTCGATGTCACCTTCCACGAAGATCTTGTCCCAGCCCGGTACGACAGTGGTGAAGATACCGCGCTTGACCTTCAGATAATCCGGCGGGGCGGGGATATCCCAGGCAATCAGGTGGTCGGTTATTTCGCCCCAGTTGTTTTCGTTCGGAATATCTTTTCCCAGGAGCTTTGAAGCTGCGTCGGTCAAAACCGCACTCAGCTGAGACCCTGCCGTAAAGCGCATCAGATCGCTGATGATCCAGACGAGCCTTGGATCCTTGGAGTCGGCAACTTCGTCGAGGGCGATTGTCTGGTCTCTACCCCATGCCGACTGGGTCAGGCTGTCGACAAACGCGGCTTGAACGGCGGCCTGCAATTGGGGCGAGAGCGGGCCATCCGGGATCGCAGGCGGCTTGCCGTATTGTTCGGTTACGTAGTCGGGCAGGGGGGCCTTGTCCTGGGCTTGTGAAGCGCCGGACCAGAACAAGGATACCGCAACCATCGACGCCATGAGGACGTTGCGGGACTGAGAAGCAATTGCCGAAGCCATGAGCGCACCTTTCGCGTGCCTGTTTCAACTTCATTGGCACAGATCGCCCCGTCAGGACCGGACTGCACCGTCGCACTAATAAAGAGGCCTCGACCGGTTGCCTGGCCAATCACGATGCATCAGCAATTGTTGAAAAGCGTGCGAGAGGCCTTCTCGCTCAGTGTGACGTTAACGGGTGAACGCCGATTAGGGTGTTGACCCCATAACGAAAAACAAGCGCCGACATTAGTTCTCTGACAACGGAAACGCTGTCAGGAGCTGCAAGATGACCAGCAGTCAATTCGATAAGAAGACCACGTTCGCTTTGCTTGGCGAAGCGCACGTGCTTATGGCGGAAAGCCCGCTTCACAAAGACCGGAGCATATCTGAAGTCGGCGCTCTGATCCTGCCGCCTCTGATGCTCGGCCAGTTGCGTATCTGGCGCCGCGGCGGATTGCCGGTCGCCCTTGCGACTTGGGCCTGGCT
This sequence comes from uncultured Roseibium sp., assembly GCF_947494555.1. Taxonomy (GTDB): domain Bacteria; phylum Pseudomonadota; class Alphaproteobacteria; order Rhizobiales; family Stappiaceae; genus Roseibium. The sequence continues at coordinate 1,182,820 of NZ_CANLVF010000001.1, forward strand.
TGATGAGGCGACAGAAGAAGCGGTCCTTCACCAGGATCACCTGCCGACCCCCGACCAGTGGAACAATGGATCGAATCCGGTCGTCATAGATTTCATCGCACCGTTCGGCGACGGCTTTCAGACCGCGCGGGATCTCAAGCGAACCGTCTTCCCAGACCGCGCCCTGCGGTCGGTCCGCCGCGATGGAAACGGACATGTATTGCGCATTGTCCAGCACCCCGGCCGAGACCAGCACGGCCACCCTGTAAAAGCGCGCGCCTACGCCGCGTAAAACCTGTTTTTTCTCGATTTATAAGGAACTTTCATTATGGGCTCTTCATCCAAAAGTATTCATCAGACCTACAAGCTTTATGGCCTTTATGGCACCAAGGACGCGGGTTCCGGCAACGACAAGCTGTACGGTTATTCCGCGATCAAGAACGATCTGCGTGGCGGGTCGGGCAACGATTTCGTTGGTGGCTGGGCGCCGCTCAACTATCTGCGCGGCGGATCGGGAAATGACACCGTCAAGGCATACGGCGCCAAAAACTACCTCTGGGGTGACAGCGGTCACGACAAACTCTACGGCTACGGCGCCTATAACGAGATGCGCGGTGGCACCGGCAATGACACGATTTATGGCTACGGCGCAAAGAACGTCATGCGAGGTGACAGCGGTTACGACACGCTGAAAGGTTACGGCGCCTACAACGACATGGATGGCGGCAGCTACAACGATAAGCTCTACGGCTATGGCGTCACCAACAAAATGAAGGGCGGTTCCGGCAACGACAGTCTATATGGCTACGGCGCGTCCAACACCATGTATGGCGGCACCGGTCACGACACCCTCAAGGGGTACGGCGCATCGAACGTCATGCGCGGCGAAGACGGCAACGACACACTGGAGGGCCGGGGCGCCTCGAACGTCATGTATGGCGGAGACGACCATGACACCCTTAAGGGGTATGGCGCGTCCAACGTCATGAACGGCGACAGCGGCAATGACAAATTGTACGGCTACGGCGCATCCAATGTCATGCGCGGTGGGACCGGCAACGACCACATGGAAGGTCATGGGCTCTCCAACGTGATGTATGGCGACAGCGGCAATGACACGATGGAAGGCCGTGGTGCGTCCAACGTCATGCATGGCGGAACCGGTGACGACGACATGACCGGGTACGGTGCGTCCAATGTCATGTATGGCAATGACGGAGCCGACCGCATGGAAGGTCACGGCGCTTCCAATGTCATGCGCGGCGGAGACGACAACGATGCCATCTATGGATATGGCGTCAACAATGTCATTCACGGCGAAAACGGAGACGACTACATTGAAGCCAAGGCCGGTGTCACGACCGCTTTTGGTGGTGACGGCAATGATGTGATCAAGGCCGCCGGCGGTGTAAATGTCCTGAACGGCAACGACGGCGACGACAAGATCGAAGCGATCGGTGGCGTCAACGTCGTGCACGGCGATGCGGGCGACGATGAAATGCTCGCACTCGGCGGCGTCAACACGATGTTCGGCGGAACCGGCGACGACAAGATGAAGGCGCTCGGTGTCGCCAATATCCAGTTCGGCGGTGAAGGTGAAGATCTTCTGGCGGCGGCCGGCAACGGCAACCTGCAGTTCGGCGATGCCGGCAACGACCAGCTGTACGGGCTGGGCGTGAATGTCGGCCAGTTCGGCGGCGACGGCGAAGACATACTTGTCGGCGTTGCAGGCATCAATCTGCAGCACGGCGGAGAAGGCAAGGACAAGCTCTTTGCTGTTGGCGGCGCGAACATCCAGATCGGTGGATCCGATGACGATCTTCTGGTGGCGGGCGGCGCCAACAACGTCCAGTTCGGCGACCACCTGTGGAGCGCCATTCCGTCCGACCTTGGCTTCGACGACGGCAAGTTCGCTGAAGTGATCGAAAACTTCGACGAGTATTTCGAAACGGACGGCGCCGGCACCAACGTTCTCATCGGTGGCGGCACCAACAACCTCCAGTTCGGTGGGTCCGGCAAGGACTACGCCTTCGGTGCCGGTGGCATGACCACCCAGATCATGGGTCAGGGCAACGACGTCATGGTCGGCGGCGGCATCGGTGTCGTTCAATATGCCGACGCAGGTAACGACATTCTGGTCGGCGGCGGCCAGGGCGTTGCGCAATTCGGCGGTGACGGCTCGGATGTCATGGTCGCGGCGGCCAAGGTTGTCGCGCCTCAGTACAAGGCAGCCGCGTCCTTCCAGTATGGCGGCGCAGGCACCGATGTAATGCTTGGCTTTTCCAAGGGAGAGGACGGTGCCGCAACCGTCTCGCTCAATGGCGACGGGAACAGTGACGGCAAGACCGGAATTGTCAAAGGCGCATTGCCCTCCGAACTCGTCGTGACCGCGCAGCTTGGCGGCGAAGGTGCCGACCTGATGATCGCAGAGGGGCCAGGCGCTATCGTCCACGGCGGTGCCGACAACGACGTTGCGCTCAGCCTTGCCGATGCCAACTCGCTTGTCATGGGTGGTGCCGGCGACGACCTTGTCCTCACCGCAAACGGTCTGGGTGAAATGGCCAGTGCGCTTGATATGAAGAACCAGATCGAAAACAACGAAGATGTGGGCGTCCTGTCCTTCAGCTTCGGCAATTTCTTTGCCGGCGGGTCCGGTTCCGACGTCATCATGGATGTCATGGATTTCACCAAGATCGTGATCCACGATGCGCTTACTGACGTTCCCTGGGTTCAGGACTTCCGGTCTGCGCTGACGGCAACCATCAACGCGATTGAGGGGATTACGCAGCCGATCGGCGAGTTGATTGATGCGGTCAGTTCGTTCAGCCCGGATTTCGACGTTTCCATGGGACTGGGGGCTTATGAGGTCAAGGCGAATGTCGTTATGGGTGGTATCGGAGCCGATGTTCTGTCCGGCGAAGGTTTCCTGTCAGGTGAGGCCGGAGATGACATTTACACGATCTGGGCCGATGGCGAGGCGACCATCGCCGAACGCGCAACCGACGGTGTGAAATCGTTCCTGGAAAGCTTCGGCGTTGACCTTCCCGTTCTGGACGACATCTCCCAAACGCCGGATGGCAATGACGTCATCGAGTTGCGCAGCTTCTCGCTTCAGGCAATGGATGAGGATGCCTTCCACTTCGTCAAGGCTGACGACAAGCTGCAGATTCAGCTCGACGAGAAGACCGTCGCGACTGTGCATGGCATGGACAACGAGACCACGGCGGTCGAATGGCTAAAGGTCGTTCAGGGTGCCGACAGTTTCATGTTCGATCTGAAGGCAATCTACGATGAGCCGAACGCCATGGATGATTTCAGCTTCGCCGTCGAAGACGTTTCCGCAGGACCGGACGGGCTGGCGTCCGCAAGCATCCTCGACTTGCTTGCGGGTGCCGCCGAAACGCTCGGGGCCTTTGGATCGTCAGAAGGAGATGCCGTCAGTGCTGATCTTGCTGTTGCCCTCGGTCACGGAAATGATGCGACCGGTCTGGCAACCCCCGAAACGGATTTCATCTGATCGAGCGAAGGCGCCGCCTAAAGACCGGGGCTTCGGAAAATAGCTCAGGATCCGGATAGCAAGAGGGCGGCCGAATGGCTGCCCTCGTGTTTTGAGTAGTATTGCGTGGCAGGTATGCCAGACTTATTTTTCGCTCTGCAGGTCGCGCGGCTTGATAAAGCGCTCCAAATGACCGGTTCCCGGTGCAAGTTCCGACCAATCCGTGAAATCGAAATCAATGACGGCGAGGGCGGCTGTCGGATATTTTTCCTGGAGGTCGCTCAGTGCTTCAGGTGCGCTGGTTCCGACAAGATCGAGAGCCGTATCTTCTGTCGCGGGATTGTGCCCTATCACCATGACATTCTGAGCTCTGCCGCCGTGTTTGCTGATAAGTGTGGCGTAGCTGTCTTCGCTCTGCCAATAGAGATCCGTCATCAGTTCGATATGGGCTTCCTGCGGTAGATGGGGCATCAGACGTGCGAGCGTTTCCCGTGTGCGCAGCGCGGTCGAGCACAAAATGACGTTCGGCAGGAGTTTCTGCTCGCGAAGGTAACGTGCCATGGTGACGGCAGCGCTCTTGCCGCGCGAATTGAGGGGCCTGTCAATATCGGCGAGTTCCTGGTCGCCCCAGTCCGATTTGGCATGTCTAAGCAAAAGTAGCCGCATGTCGAGGTTCCGGTTTCTACACCGTCTCAATAAATGACCGGAGTGCTTCTACGCAATTGTCATTTTCAGTTTTGCTGTGCCAGCGACTGTTGAAACAGCGCGAATGCTGGGCCGATGTCGTCTTGCTGCGTTGGCAGCGCATAAGAAAGCCACAAGGTGAAGTCCGCCTTTTCTCCGGAAAAGTGCCAGAGCGTCTCGCACAAGCTTGTCGGTGTCCAGTTGCGCGTTCGAAACGACACGCCCGAAGCAGCAGCACCGCTTAGATTGACGGGCTCAAACCCGGCGGCCTTGTAGCTCCTTGCGAACTTGAGGGCTTCCCTGCGTCCGGTTGCCTGAACGTGCTGGCGGACAACCGCGGTCATTCCGTCACGGCCGGTATAAATGCAGCCGGCCAGGCTGGAGGCGTCGCCCTCCATGACCTTGATCCTGTAGAACGGCCCGATGACATCAGGGCATCTAAGGCCAGTGAAGTGACGCAGTCCCTCGACGTCGCTTTGCCAGCCGGCTTCTTTTTCCGGCGGGACTTGCGCCGAAGCGGGCAGGGCGGCAAGTAAACACGCGGCCGGTATGATCACGTGCGCCCAACTTCGCAATCCGGTAGTCCACTTCGTCAATATGCGCTCCTGGCTGTCATGTACGCTCACGCCGGGACATGAAGGCAAGGCGTTCAAACAGATGCACGTCCTGCTCGTTTTTCAAAAGTGCCCCGTGCAACGGTGGTATCAGTTTGCTTCCATCTTGTTGACGAAGCGTTTCCGGATCGATGTCTTCATTCAGCAGCAGCTTGATCCAGTCGATCAGCTCCGACGTCGAAGGTTTCTTTTTCAAGCCTGGAACGTCCCTCACGTCGAAAAAGAGCCGAAGTGCTTCTGACAAAAGCCGCTTCTTTATGCCGGGGAAATGGACTTCGACGATTTCGGTCATTGTGTCCGCGTCGGGAAACTTGATGAAGTGGAAAAAGCAGCGGCGCAGAAATGCGTCTGGCAGATCTTTTTCGTTGTTCGACGTGATGATTAAGACCGGACGCTGTTTTGCCTTTACCGTTTCGCCGGTTTCATAGACATGAAACTCCATACGGTCGAGCTCGAGCAGGAGATCGTTCGGAAACTCAATATCCGCCTTGTCGATCTCGTCGATCAGCAGAACGGGTTTATCTGAAGCTTCGAAGGCCTCCCAGAGCTTGCCCTTGCGGATGTAGTTGTTGATGTCCTTGACCCGCTCATCACCAAGCTGACTATCGCGCAGCCTGGATACCGCGTCGTATTCGTAAAGACCCTGCTGCGCTTTGGTGGTGGACTTCACATGCCACTCGATCAGGTTTGCATCCAACGCTGCCGCTACCTGCTGCGCCAGGACAGTTTTCCCGGTTCCCGGCTCACCCTTCACGAGCAGCGGGCGTTCAAGTGCAACTGCGGCATTGACCGCGACACGCAGATCTTCCGTTGCAATATAGTCGTCAGTACCTTCAAAACGCATTTGGCCGTCCATTCTTCATTCACTGGCCGAAAACTGGCAGGCCCTGCGACAGGACGCAAGCCCGCAAAATGCGCTAGGCCTTCTTCTTCGCCCCAAGGGGACACTCTTGCCCAGCTGACAGGTAGATTTTGCCTGTCGCGACAGAATTTGCTGATTTGATGCCCTCAAGAATTGATTCCGAATTTAGATTTAAGCTACTGAAAAATAACAACTTTGTTCGTCTTCTAGTAAATTGGCACATCCTTTGCGGGTGTCTTGCCGATTATGGGCAGAAGCCCGTACGCGCAATGCCCAATTATCAAGAGGACGACACATGGGTATTTATGGGGCTATCAACTCGGCTGTTTCGGGGCTGACTGCACAGGCGATTGCCTTGGAGAATATCTCCGGTAACGTTGCCAATTCGCAGACAACCGGATTCAAGCGTCTCGACACGACATTTTCCGACCTAGTGTCCGGTGGTGGGGCGACCCAGGGATCACAGGTTTCCGGAACCACCTACGCGACATCGCGAGCTACCAACACCATCCAGGGTGATATCACCCAGGTCGATGTTGACACCTATATGGCAATCAACGGCGAAGGGTATTTTGTCGTGACCCAGGCGGCCGATGTGGTTGACGGATCGACGACCTTCGCCGACGAAACCTTCTATACCCGTGCGGGCGACTTTGAGCGCGATCAGGACGGATATCTCGTCAACAGTGCCGGCTACTACCTGCAGGGCTTTGCGCTGGATGCGGTCACCGGCAACGCGGTTGGCGATGATCCGACGGTTATTCGGATTGAAAACCAGCCGCTTGCGGCTTCGGCGACAACGACTGTCGATTATCAGGCAAACCTGCCGCGTATCCCCAGCACAAATGATTACGACGGATCAACGGCGTCGACAGCACTCCTGGCAGCGGCGGTCGGTACTGGCAACGTGGCTGTAGCAAACGAGACGGACTTTCTGAACAGTTCCATCTCCGGCGGCTCAGTGACGATTTATAACCAAAACGGTACGGCGATGAACGTCGAGGTGCGTTATGCCAAGACGGCGAACGCCGATGTCGGCCCGCCCGTGGTCAATGATACCTGGACCATGTACCTTAGCTCTGGAGGCGACGCGACGACCGCCTACTACGATGTTGGCGACGTTGAGTTCGACACAACCGGTGCATTGACCAGCATGACAGCCGGCGCGATCGGTACCGTCAATGCCACGACCGATGGATTTGATATTGCGTCGCTGACGATCAACGGAACCACAGCAGCGGGTGTCGGTGTTTCTTTCTCCAACAACTCATTGACCCAGTATTCCGACCCTGACGGAACTGCAAGCTCGGTTGCTCTGGACCAGGACGGGTATCCTGCCGGGGAATTGACAGGCGTTGCGGTTGATGAATCCGGCCGTGTGATCGCCAGCTATTCAAACAGCCAGCAGCGTGCCGTTTTTGAAATTCCGCTCGCGACCTTTGAGGCGGAGCAGAACCTGAAGCGTGTTGATGGTGCGGCGTTCGCCGCGACCACGTCGTCGGGCGAGGCGGACTTGACCGGAGGAGGTCAGATACTGGCCAACAACCTGGAACTCTCCAATGCAGACATTGCCGATGAGTTTTCCAAGCTGATCATTACGCAGCAGGCCTATTCGGCCAATTCGCGGATCGTTACCTCCGCGGATGAAATGCTCGACGATGCCCTCAACATGGTCCGGTAATGACACCCTTGCCGACGGGTCATGATCCGTCGGCAAGCCTGGTGCATTAGCGTCCGTCAAAGGAGGACCGGCCATGGGTCTTTCAAGTGCCCTGAACACTGCGGTCTTTGGAATTACCTACAACCAGCGTCAACTCGACGTTACGGCGAACAACATCGCCAACGCCGACACGGTCGGCTATTCCAAAAAGACAATTGCGGCGACCGCATATTTTGACGGCCAGGGAAACGTTGCCGGCCTAACGGCGACGGAACTTACCAGGGTCATCGACGAACAGATCCAGGCGGACTATTTCAATTCGCTCGCAGATACGAATTACGCCAGGCAGATTTCAAACTACACCGATCGTCTGGACAGTATCTTCGGTACCATTGGCGACAACAGCGGGCTGTCCAACCTTGTCGGCAACCTTTCTTCCGCTTTGTCGACGTTGATGAACGATCCGGGCAACTATACCGCCCAACAGGAAGTCATTGCGGCATCGGAAGCCTTTGCGCGCGAGCTCAACAGCGCTTATGGGCGTATCACCGATCTCAGACAGGAAGCCGACGATTCTCTGGCGCTCCAGACGCAGACAGTCAACAACCTGCTGACAAGCATCGAGGACATCGACAACGCCATCAGGGACGCGACACAGTCCAACATTTCAACGGCGGACATGGAAGACGAGCGAGACCGCCTTGTCGAGCAGCTCTCAGGTTATCTCGACATTGAAGTTTCAGACGGAACAAACAACACGCTGTTCATCCAGACCGCGGACGGGCAACAATTATACTCGGACGGTCAGGCGTCGACACTCAGTTTCACGACGACCCACCTGCTGCAGCCCGGTGTCTCCGGGCAGACCGTGACCGCGACAACGCCCGGAGGTTCGACCTTTGACGTTATCGCCGCATCCAATTCGGGCGCAATGATTGCAACGGCTGAGCTCAGGGATGAAATTCTGATCGAAGCACAGAAGCAGCTTGATACGATAGCGGCCGAGATATCGCTCGCGTTTTCAAACGTGAACGTTGAAAGCAGCGCCGTGACAGTGGGTCTTGACAACGGATTTGATCTTGATGTCTCCGCACTGCAGGCGGGGAATACGATCACACTTGAATACACTGACAACGTCGGAGCCGCGCAATCCGTCACACTGGTCGCAGTCTCAGATCCCAGTCTTCTGCCGTTGGACAATACAGCCACTGCAGACGCGAATGACACGGTTTTTGGAATTGATATTTCAAGTGGATTGCCGGCCACTTATATCACGAACATCACCGCAGCCCTGGCCGGCACAGGGCTGCAGGTGAGCAACAACGGGTCGGATGAACTTCGCGTTCTGGGAGACGTAACCGGACCGACAAGCGTTGAGAGCCTCACAGGAAATGTTACCGTCACTGCGAATTCTGACCAGGGTCTCGGTCTGGCAATCTTCGTCGATCAGCGGGCAGGGACGGAAACATTCACGGACGCCCTGGAATCCGGCGGACAGCGGGTCGGTTATGCAAGCGGGATCAGTGTGAACCCAGCCCTTTTGGCCGACAGCTCTCTTCTGGTCGACTACCAGACGACGCCGACAGCGAACACTTCGAACGATCCGGCGCGCCCTGAATTTCTGCACAATGCGTTGAATTCGGGCGCGGTCTATTTCGACCCTGGCGCCGGGATTGGCAGCACGTCCTCGCCGTTCGAAGGCACAGTGATCGACTATATCAATCACACGATCGCGTTTCAGGGGAACCAGGCGGAAGATGCCAAGACCTATGCCACGGCAAAGGAAACCCTGACGACCAATCTCGCGATCCGATACGAAGAAAGCTTCTCAGTGGATCTGGACACAGAGCTTGCCTTCATGGTGCAGCTCGAGAATGCCTATGCCGCCAATGCCCGTGTAATGCAGACCATCAAAGAGCTTTTCGATGAGCTCCTGAACATCGTTTAAGGTGCGCAATGACTTTTTCGACGATCACAACGTCCCGGTCTTATCTCACCCAGCAGCTTAGCGCGCTCAACAACCAGTTGTCCGACAAGACAACACAGCTTGCCACTGGAAAAGTCGGCACGACCTATGGAGAGATCGGGGACAGCCGGTTGCTTGATATCCAGTTGACCCAGAAGGTCAGCCTGATTGAGAGTTATCAGGAAACGATCACCATCTCGAACCTGCATCTGGAAACACTCTCTCTTTCACTGGAGCGACTTGAATCCATACGCCAGGATTCCAAGTCCGCGATGGACACCAATGACTTTATCCTTCAGAACGATGGGCAGACCCAGACACAATCGCGCGCCGAACTGTTGCTGACGGAAACGCTGAATATTCTGAACACGGAAATCGCCGGCTACTACATATTCGGCGGAACGGATGCAATTTCCGACCCGGTTGCCGCACTGGACGCAATCCTTGACGGCACCACAGGCGCTGATGGATTGCGCAGCTACATCAGTGAGTATTCGGAAGCCAATCTCGGTGCAGCCAACAACGGCAGGCTGACCATCTCCGCGTTGACGACCAACTATGCAGGCGCTGTGCCGACGGATTCGACCTTCACGATTGCGGAAGACGGGGCGCACGATTTCGGGTTCGACATTTCCGCTGTGACGTCCACGCTCACCAATGCAGCTATCACAGGTCCTCTGGCGGCAGATCCGGACAGCTTCGACGTTCAATTTACAGGGCAGCCGAACCTTGGTGAAACCATCAAGCTCGACCTGACTATGCCGCCGACCCATACGGAGACAGTGTCGATTGAGCTGACCGCTGCATCCACCAACGAAGCAGAGGGAACGTTCGCGATTGGCGCAGATCTGGAGGAAACGGCACAGAACCTTTTGACCGCGCTCACTGCGGAAATCGAGAATGAGGCGCAAACCACACTGCGTGCTGTTTCCGATGAATGGGCCGGCGACGAGTTTTTTACGACATTTTCCGGCGAGGTCCCGCTTCGTGTGAGTGGTCCCCCCTATTCGACGGCAACAACCCAAACCTCCGGTGCATCAACCACACTCGAGTGGTATGAGGGAAGGAACACTTCCACAACGGACGCGCGTGCCGACAAAAATGCTGTGATCGACTCCGATCTGACGGCGCAATACGGCGTCCGGGCAAACGAAACCCCGCTCAAGGAGCTTGTTCAAGCCCTGGCGACCTTTGTTGCGGCAGACTTTTCCGGTGGCACATCCACCGATGAAGAATACTACAACGAGCTTTCGGCAAATCTGCGCAGCATCCTGCAGCCGGTTGGTGTTGACCAGTCTGGAATTGTCGACATTGCCACGGACATAGCCATCACACACAGAACCGTTTCCCTCACGGGGGAACGTCACGTTCAGATGAAAAGTACGTTTGAGGGGACGATTGCCGACATCGAGGCCATCGATCAAAATCAAGTGGCGGCGGAAATTCTACAACTACAGAACAATATCGAGGTTTCCTATCGCGCCTCTTCAATCATCTTCAATCTGAGCCTGTCCGACTATCTCTAGTGCCTGATCGCCGTCACACCGCTGGGGGCCATTGATCAACAAAAAAGCCGGTTGCGATCAGCACCGGCCTTTTTCATTTTGAGACGTGCAGGGCCTATTCGGCTTCCGCACGGTCCCGCAAACCTTCAGCGATCGCGCGATTGATGTTGATCAGTGAATTGAGCTTTTCAGGATCATCCGTCGTGATGACGGTAATTGTTTGCTTGAAAACAAATACTGCCAACGAGGCAATGTTGTTTTTGATGTCCTGCGGGAGCTGGCTTTCTTCGCTTGTCGCTGACGTTACCAGAATGCTCCAAAGCTTGCGATTGTAGACTAGTGCATCGTCTTTTTCAGCAAGCGTTGAATCACCCCATTCATCCTTGATCAGCTGCAGCCGGGCTGCGGCTTTCATCAGCAGATTCGCTTCCAGCTCTCTCGGTGACATCGCCACCTGACTCGTTTTCTGGTAAGCTTGCGCTGCCTGCTTGTACATGACCGATCAGCGTCCCTTCATACTCAATAAGCTTGCGTGCTTCTTTCAGTGCTTTATAGAAGGCGCCGGTTAGGATGGAGTTACTGATCCTGGTAACATAGGGGATCGTACTCGGCGCAGCTTTCACTATATCGTTGACGAGAGTGAAGTAGTTCTCCTGAATTCTCTCGATATCCGTAGACAGGTACATGAGCTGAACGGCCAGATAGACGCGTTTTGCCGGTGTATCCGCTGTCGCAGGCGTGAGAATGTCTTTTTCTCGCAGAATGGGAGCCTGGCCTTCGATAAAGAGGCGGGTCCGCTGATTGTCATTCGTGATGACACTGTCGCCAATTATAATCCTCTCGCCCGGTTTTAGCTCGACCTTGAGCGCCATTCCGTGCCCTCCACGCTTGAGTATCGCTTCCAAACGTTAACGAATTGGTTAACGACGGCCTCCGATACCTTAATGCTTTTCATCCCGGGTGTTAACCGAACAGGCTCAAGACGCTCTGATCTGCCTGGTTTGCAAGGGAAAGTGCTGTCGATGACAACTGCTGGCGCGTTTGAAGTGCAAGCATGTTGGCACCTTCTTCATTCATGTCGGCAATCGTGAGCTCGCCTGCACCTACCTCAAGAGTATTGATCAGGTTCTGCGTGAAGTCCGTTCTGATTTCGACGGTTGACAGCGACGTACCCATCGACCGGGCTGCCGTTCGCAATTCATCGAGGGCAGCATTGATCGCCTGAAGCGTTCGATCAATATCAGTATCTGACTTAAACTCCGATGCCGCCGCCGTCAGCCCAACAGTTCCGCTGGCACTGCCCAGAGTTGCTCTGTTAAAGTCCGAGTTGTTGCTCGTGATGTCAAAGGAAACCTCGCCAATCAGACTGATGCTGCCGCCCGAGAACGTAGCGTCGAGCCCTTTGACATTGTTGATGAAGGAAACCAGATCACTGACAGTTGTTTCGGAATCGATTTCGATAGAGGCGGGCTCAAAACCGTTCCCATCGGTGATCGTGATGGTGTCTCCGGCCTGGAAGCCCCCTGATGAAATCAGAGTCGCGGTTGAACTTAGTGAAGAGACTGTCAGGGAGGAGGTTGTTCCGCCAGTTGCACCACCGTCGGTGGCCGTACCGCCACCGGCATTGTCTTTGGAAATATAGATCGGGTTCGCGTTACCGGTCGTGAGCGAGATAGAGTCGGTCGCTTCATCGAAATCCGTGTGTAGACCGCTCAGGTCATTGAGAGCGTCGACATAATCCTGAACGGTCGTGATATCGGTTCCCACCGTAAGTGTGGTCGTGCCGGAACTGTCGGTGATCGTTACCTGATCGCCATTCGACCAATCGGCAAGATCCGTCAAATTGGAGGACGCCTGCAGGCCGGTCAGCGAGAGGGATCCCGTCCCGCCGTAGAGGTTGAACGATGCCGTCCCTGTTCCACCGGTGTCCAGGTCGTCGAGGTTAAGGCCGTCATCAAGCGAGGTGTCGGTAAAATCAACGGGGTTAACCGTCAAATTGGACGTGCTGTCCTCGTTGAAGATAACTTCCAGCTCATTGCCGGCACCTGCGAGCAGGTTCTTGCCCTTGTAGCTGGAATCTCGTGCCATATCCTCGATCTGCTCGAGAATGTCATTGTACTGACTGGCAAATTGCTTGCGTTCGAACTCGCTGGATGTCTGGAGTGCCTGGTTGGCGATCGCCTTGGCGGATTCGACAAGTTTCGTGATCGAGGTGATGCCCTTATCGGCCGCCTTGATGGTCTGAACCGCCTGACCCATGTTGTCCAGCAGGTTCGCAAGGTCACTTGCCCTGTCGTTCAGAGACTGCGCCGTAAAGAAAGAATTCGGGTTGTCGAGCGCCGTGTTGACCTTGAGGCCTGTGGCAAGACGTGTCTGGGTAATCGATTGAAGATCTGCCGTTTGCTTGAGTGACAGAAGATTGTCCCGAACCGCGCTTGATAGAACAATATCAGACATCAGACTTCACCGCTTTCCTAAGTTCAGTGTCCGCCGAAAGTGCTTCTCAGAGGCTGCTGAAGTTGAGCGCGCACAATTGACGTAATTCTGAATGGAAAGTTAATCGGTCATGCACTGATTAACGCGATATAAATAAAAGTTACCAAAAGCTTTCTTTTAACCAATTGAAAAATATGACAGAAATCTTGGAGCTTTGGACTGTATTCAGTGTCGGAAATGAAAACGGCGGGCTTTTGGCCCGCCGTTTCTGATTGTCGATGCGTGAGTCGTGCGTACGACTGATTCTTCTATACTTAGAAGAGGGATAGCACTGTCTGGTCCGCCTGCGATGCGAAGGACAGTGAGGTTGAAGCCAGCTGCTGCCTGGTCTGAAGTGCCAGCAGGTTCGCACCTTCTTCGTTGGTATCGGCCAGTGTCAAAAGACCTGCACCTTCCTGAAGAGTATTGATCATCGTCTTTGTGTAATCTTGACGAATTTCAACAATCGAGAGGTTTGTACCGAATTCGGAAGCCTGTGAGCGAAGGTTCGAGAGTGCCGTGTTCAAACGGTCGACAACTCTGTTGATGTCGCTATCGGTCGCAAAACCGGAGTCCGAGAGCGCATCCAGGGTAATCCCGTCAGTATCCGCTACGAAATTCGAGCTGGTAAAGTCGGTATTGTCACTGGTCAACGTCAGATCCGTGTCGGATTCGATCGTCAGCAGACCTGATCCGGTGTCAAAATCAGCTGACACGCCGTTGAAATCACTGATGAAGTTTTCAAGGTCAGCGACCGTTGTTTCATCGTCGATTTCATAAGAACCGAGTTCGAAATCATTGCCGTCAGTCAAGGTCAGCGTGTCACCGACAGCAAACGAACCGGATTCGGTAAGTAGCTGAGACGTCGTTGAGAACGCGGTCGCGCCGAAGGCAAACGAGCCAAGCGTTGCCGTGACCGAACCGCCGGTGATGTGGAAGTCCTCATCGGAATAGACGGTCAGATCGCCCGTGTTGTTGTCGAACTCGGCGCGAACACCGGCAATGGCATTCAGGCCGTCGACGAGATCCTGGACGGTCGCACCTGCCGTGATGTCGCTGGCACCGGAAAGGGCAGCGGGTGCCGTTGCCGTGTCGTTGACAAACGAAAGGGTCGTTGTCGTTGAGATCGCGTTTGAGTCAGACAGCACCGAGCTGGATTTCAGGGTAGACGTACCATCGGTCAGGTTGATGGTTGTCTTGCCGCCCTGAAGCTGCAGCGTCGTTGTGTTGCCTTGCCCTTCAGCAAGATCGGACAGGTTCAATCCGGTAGAAAGGGCGGTGTCGGTGTAATCAACGGATTCAATCGTCAGTTTTGACGTCGCATCTTCATTGAAGATCGTTGTCAGGTCGTTGCCGATGCCGCCGAGCAGGTTTTTCCCCTTATAGGAGCTGTCTTTCGCAACGTCTTCAATCTGTTCGAGTAGGTCGTTGTATTGGGCGGCGAAGGTTTTGCGCTCATACTGGCTTTGCGTCTGCAATGCCTGGTTGGCTTTCGCCTTTGCGGTCTCGACCAGGTCCGTGATGGTCTGAATACCTTTGTCGGCTGCCTTGATCGTCTGCAAGGACTGACCCATGTCGTCGAGCAGGTTGCTCAGATCACCAGCGCGGGAGTTCAAGCCCGATGCGGTGAAGAACGAGTTTGGATTGTCGAGAGCCGAATTGACCTTGAGGCCAGTCGCCAGTTTGTTCTGGACGCCGGACATCAGGTCTGCGGTGGATTGAAGTGTAAGAAGGTTCTGCCGCACGGCAGCTGACAGGGTGATGTCCTTCATCTTAGATATCCCTTTCCTGGGTCAAACTGTACTGCTGCTCTTCCTGAGCAGGTTGATTAGGATCATCTCCTGTTAACCCTAATCATTGGTTAATTGGATGGCATTATACGGTTAATGAGGCGTTAACGCGTTGAGACTGCAGGGAAAATCGGCGGGAATCCGGGAAATTGCCATTTAGGCCGTCAGGGGAGGGAGCGAGCTTCGCGTCAACCGTCCCGGGAATCAGAAAAGGCGGGCCTGGGCCCGCCTTTTCGTTTCGTAGTCAGTTGCGGCGGTCTTAGAAGAGCCGCAGGACGTTCTGGTCTGCCTGAGCCGCGAAGGACAGGGACGTGGAGGCCAGGCTCTGACGGGTCTGCAGCGCCAGAAGGTTCGCACCTTCCTCGTTGGTGTCTGCAAGGGTCAGTTTGCCTGCACCTTCCTCGAGCGTGTCGATTAGGGACTTGGTGAAGTCCTGACGGTTTTCCACGATCGACAGGTTGGTACCGAACGAGGAGGCCTGGGTTCTGAGTGAGCTCAGAGCCGTGTTCAGCTTGTCGACCACCCGGTTGATGTCGCTGTCGGTCGCAAATCCGCTGTCGGAAACAGCCGAGATGTTAATCCCGTCCGTATCTGCAACGAAGTTGGACGCGGCAAAGTCAGCGTTGTCACTGGTCAGTGACAGGTCGGTATCCGACGTGATGCTCAGCTTGCCGGAAGACGTATCGAAGTCGGCCGAAACGCCCTGGAAATCGTCGGCGAAGGATTCCAGATCTGCAACCGTGGTGTCGTCTTCGATCTCGAGCGAGCCGAGTTCGTAGCCGTTGCCGTCCGTCAGGGTCAGCGTATCGCCAACTGCAAAGGAGCCGGTGTCCGACAGCAACTGGGTTGTTGCTGTCAAGGCACTTGCATCAAATGCGAAGGAGCCAAGCGTTGCCGTGACCGAACCGTCGGTGATGTGGAAGTCCTCATCGGAATAGACGGTCAGATCGCCCGTATTGTTGTCGAACTCGGCGCGAACACCGGCAATGGCGTTCAGGCCGTCGACGAGATCCTGGACGGTCGCACCTGCCGTGATGTCGCTGGCACCGGAAAGGGCGGCGGGTGCCGTTGCCGTGTCGTTGACAAACGAAAGGGTCGTCGTCGTTGAGATCGCGTTGGAGTCAGACAGGACGGAGTTGGTTTTGAGCGTAGACGTGCCATCGGTCAGGTTGATGGTTGTCTTGCCGCCCTGAAGCTGCAGCGATGTGGAAGACCCTTCACCTTCTGCCAGGTCCGACAGGTTCAGACCCGTGGACAGGCCGCTATCGGTGTAATCGACAGCGGAAATGTTCAGTTTGGACGTGGAGTCCTCATTGAAGATCGTTGTCAGGTCGTTGCCGTCACCGGCGAGGAGGTTCTTGCCTTTATAGGAAGCATCCTTGGCGATGTCCTCGATCTGCGTGAGCAGTTCGTTGTACTGAGCGGCAAATTCCTTCCGCTCATACTGGCTTTGCGTCTGCAGAGCCTGGTTAGCAATCGCCTTTGCCGATTCGGCCAGCGTCGTGATCGAGGCAATACCTTCGTCAGCTGCCTTCAGCGTCTGGACCGACTGGCCCATGTCATCAAGCAGTGTACCAAGGTCATTCGCCCTTGAGTTCAGGCCGGAAGCGGTAAAGAAGTTGCTGGGATTGTCCAGTGCAGAATTGACCTTCTTACCAGTGGCCAGTTTGTTCTGGACATCGGACAGGAGATCAGCTGTGGACTGGAGAGAATTAAGGTTCTTGCGAACCGCGCTGGACAGTGTGATGTCAGCCATTTTTGATCCTTTCTAGGAACACGAGATACGGAACCCTCCTGGGAACGCGTGTCTAGAAAGCGTCTGATGTTCGTAATATTGATTAAATAAATAGGGTTATCCGCCTTTAACCCTAACTCGAAATGAATCAAACTGTTTAACGGTTGGTAGTCATATCGTTCGTCTATTAACTATATTAGTTTTTTTGAATTCTTACTATTGTTATTCTTCTGCCTGTATACTCAGCCACGTTCATTTTTTGAAGGTATCTTGGATTGGGTTTTTCAAAGATTCAATTTTTACTTGTGGTGTTGTTTAAGGTGTGACTGAAAATTTCGAGAACTCAATTTTGTTAAATCCAATCCGGTTCGTTTTGAAAAAATGGGACGCAGACAAAAAAAGGCGGGCCCGGGCCCGCCTTTTCGTTTCGTCGTCAGTTGCGGCGGTCTTAGAAGAGCCGCAGAACGTTCTGGTCTGCCTGAGCCGCGAAGGACAGGGACGTGGAGGCCAGGCTCTGACGGGTCTGCAGCGCCAGAAGGTTCGCACCTTCCTCGTTGGTGTCTGCAAGGGTCAGTTTGCCTGCACCTTCCTCGAGCGTGTCGATGAGGTTCTTGGTGAAGTCCTGACGGTTTTCCACGATCGACAGGTTGGTACCGAACGAGGAGGCCTGGGTCCTGAGAGAACTCAGCGCAGTGTTCAGCTTGTCGACGACCCGGTTGATGTCGCTGTCGGTTGCAAATCCGCTGTCGGAAACAGCCGAGATGTTAATCCCGTCCGTATCTGCAACGAAGTTGGCCGCGGCAAAGTCAGCGTTGTCGCTGGTCAGTGACAGGTCGGTTTCCGATGTAAGTGACAGTTTGCCGGAGGTGGTGTCGAAGTCTGCCGAAACGCCCTGGAAATCGTCAGCGAAGGATTCCAGATCTCCAACCGTGGTGTCGTCTTCGATCTCGAGCGAGCCGAGTTCGTAGCCGTTGCCGTCCGTCAGGGTCAGCGTATCGCCAACTGCAAAGGAGCCGGTTTCCGACAGCAACTGGGTTGTTGCTGTCAAGGCACTTGCATCAAATGCGAAGGAGCCAAGCGTTGCCGTGACCGAACCGTCGGTGATGTGGAAGTCCTCATCGGAATAGACGGTCAGATCGCCCGTATTGTTGTCGAACTCGGCGCGAACACCGGCAATGGCGTTCAGGCCGTCGACGAGATCCTGGACGGTCGCACCTGCCGTGATGTCGCTGGCACCGGAAAGGGCAGCGGGTGCCGTTGCCGTGTCGTTGACAAACGAAAGGGTCGTCGTCGTTGAGATCGCGTTGGAGTCAGACAGGACGGAGTTGGTTTTGAGCGTAGACGTGCCATCGGTCAGGTTGATGGTTGTCTTGCCGCCCTGAAGCTGCAGCGACGTGGACGAACCTTCACCTTCTGCCAGGTCCGACAGGTTCAGACCCGTGGACAGGCCGGCGTCGGTGTAATCGACAGCGGAAATGTTCAGTTTGGACGTGGAGTCCTCATTGAAGATCGTCGTCAGGTCGTTGCCGTCACCGGCGAGGAGGTTCTTGCCTTTATAGGAAGAATCCTTGGCGATGTCCTCGATCTGCGTGAGCAGTTCGTTGTACTGAGCGGCAAATTCCTTCCGCTCATACTGGCTTTGCGTCTGCAGAGCCTGGTTAGCAATCGCCTTTGCCGATTCGGCCAGCGTCGTGATCGAGGCAATACCTTCGTCAGCTGCCTTCAGCGTCTGGACCGACTGGCCCATATCGTCAAGCAGTGTACCAAGGTCGCTCGCCCTTGAGTTCAGGCCGGAAGCGGTAAAGAAGTTGCTGGGATTGTCCAGTGCAGAATTGACCTTCTTACCAGTGGCCAGTTTGTTCTGGACATCGGACAGGAGATCAGCTGTGGACTGGAGAGAGTTCAGGTTAGCGCGCACTGCGCTGGACAGTGTGATGTCAGCCATTTTGTGATCCTTTCTAGGAACGTGATGTACAGACCCTTCCTGGGTCCAGCTGACATCAAGCAGCCGACTGATGTAACAAAACCTGAAGAAAGTTGGTTAGCGGTTTTTAACCCTAATGAATTGTAAATAATTGAAGTTATTAGGTAATCCAAAGTGGACGTTTAGACGTTTGAGCAATGATTGCCTGCCAAGTGACCAAGGCCGGTCTTTTGTCCGCGGAGTGTCTCTTGCCGGCGCGGCAGAGCACCGAACCGCAAAACCTCAAGCTTTGGTGAGTTCTGAGAAACACAGGAGGTTTGTTTCCGGCAGCTCAAGCAGTTGGCGCACGTGATCCAGGTTTTGAAATTAACGCCGAGAGCGCTTTATGAAACTGATGAGGTTCCGGGGAGGGGCAGCTTGGGTGTTTATGATCTGAAATAGCATTTATTCAAGACACCATCCCGGGCGGAATGGGTGGGCAAAAAATGTGCGGCAGGCGATTGCGATCCGATCCGCGTCTTGCACGGACGGCGAGGCAATCACTCGTGGGGAGTGTCTTTATGGGAAATGCGAGCCGGTAACTACCGGATGCGATCAAGCCATAGGTGCCGGTCAGACAACGAGCTGAACAGGTTTCGACGATTCTTCCGCTTTCTGACTTTCGACAGTATCGGAATAGGCGCGAAGCCGAAGCAGCGTTTCGCTGGGAATCTGCCGAACAACCTGTCCCGTGTCGGTGTTCGTCGCGACGTAGACGAGATTGTTGCTTTTCGGATCCACCACGTTGCGGCGTTCAATCTGCGGCGAATTCCGCTGGGCAGATTGTTGAGCCTGCTCATTGTCCGCAGCTCTGCGACTGTTCTGTGTTTCGCCAGAAGGTCTGACGGTCTCCCTTTCGGGCAACTCAGATTTTGCTGCGGGTTCGTTCTTTTCCGGTGCCCGCGTGACCGGCGTGATCGCCGTATACGTCGGCGATGGCGGCCGGGCTGCTCCCGTATCCAACATCTTTACCTCCGGGGTACTCGATACAAACACCCGTACACTCCCTAGATAGCGCAAGGGAATGAATCTTCTGTTAACGAAATGATTAGAATTTTGTTGGCGTACGATTTTTGCTTTGATTCGTTTTTGATTCGTTCTCGGGCCTCTGTTCGGCCGCGAAGGTGCAAGGCGTCCATGCAGAACAAAATGGCCCTATACGCCGGAAAAAAGGCAGGGGACTGGAAAAGGTTCGAGAAGCCGGACTCACTTTAATAATGCATGACGCCTGCGGACAGGTGTGTCCGCAGGCGTTTTCGTGTGACTTGTCAGACTGAAGCGACGTCGACTACAGCGCCTGGTTTACGGCGATGCCGCGCGCCGACTGCGGACCGGAGGGAGCCGCGCCATCACGGCCATATGTGGTCGGCGCCGAAGCATTCTTGGCACCCGCTGCCTTTGCAACCGTCGAGACCAGGTTATTCGCAACATCGCGCGCCGTGGAAAGAACTGCCAGATTGATCCTGAGAACCGGTTGAAATTCTCCGTGCTGGCGCCGCAGCGCCTGGGTGGCAGAGGAGGACAGATTGCCGAGCGCAACCGCATGTTCCTTCGCGGCCATCATGCCCCTTGTGTACTCGTGTATGAGGCGTGCCTTGTCAGGCTGAAGTTCTCCGGCTTCCTTCAGTTTGCCGGCTCTTACCAGATCGGTTTCCATCTCGATTACGGAAAGCAGTGCTTCCATGGTGCCAGACAGCGCAGAACAGAAGTTATCGGCATCCTGTTTGCTCGTCGGTCGGTCCAGCGAAAATGGAAGCGTGTTGGTGTTTGGCTGTGCGGTCATAGAGCCCCCTCCTGCAATGCAATCAGTTCACGTTCGACGCTGTCGGCAAGGCCGATCCCACCTGCTTTGGAAATGGAACGCGCATATTCGTCGATCAAAAGGTCCTGCCAGGCGTCCGAGCCGGTTCCGCCGCCCCATGTCCCGCCCTCGTTCAGCCCCGTGAACATGTTCTGAAGCATGGTGTTGAGAAACACCGCCTCGAATTCTTCGGCTGCTTCACGGACGGAACTCTTGTTCGTCGTATCGACGCCGCGGATCGCATTCAGAGGATCGGCCTGGCTGGTGAGCGGTGCAACGGACTGCAGCATCACAGCACCTCGATTTCTGCTTGCAGGGCGCCTGCCGCCTTGATCGCCTGAAGTATCGAAATCATGTCACGGGGACCGATGCCCAGAGCGTTCAACCCGTCAACAAGCTGCTTCAGCGTTATGGTCTCCGGAACGATTGCCAGTTTCGTGCCTTCCTCATCCACACCAACCTCTGATCTTGGGACCACAACAGTCTGACCATTGTCGCTGAAGGGAAGGGGCTGTGAAACCTGCGGCGATTCCGCGATTGTCACCGTCAGATTTCCCTGGGCGACAGCCACCATGGACACTTTCACGTCCTGGCCCATGACAATTATGCCCGAATTCTCGTCGATGACGATCCGTGCAGCGAGATCGGGTTCAACGATCAGCTGTTCAATATCGGTCAGCAGGTCGACAATGTTTCCGTCGTAGCTTTGCGGCAGATCGAGGCGCACAGTCCCAGGGTCGAGCGGTTCCGCGGTCGGCATTCCGATCAGTTCATTTATCGAAAGGGCAACGCGCCGCGCTGTTGTCAGATCAGGGTTTCTCAAAGCCAGACGGAGCGATGTCAGCGAGGCCAACCTGAATTCCAGTTCCCGCTCCACAAGACCGCCATTGGCAATCCGGCCGGCCGTCGGCACACCTCGGACAACCGAAGCCGCATCGGCCTGCGCTGAGAAACCACCGATTGCCACTGATCCTTGCGCAATGGAGTAAACTTCGCCATCCGCGCCGACCAGCGGTGTGACCAGCAATGTACCGCCCTGAAGTGAATCCGCGTCACCCAGTGCGCTGACGTTCACGTCGATCCGCGTACCCTGTGTTGCGAAGGGAGGAAGATTGGCGGTGACCATTACGGCGGCGACTGTGTTGGTGTTCAGCGCAATGTTGCGTGTATTGACACCAAGACGCTCCAGCATCGCTTGCAGGCTTTGCTGGGTAAATGGCGTGTTGTTGAGTGAATCACCGGTGCCGTTCAAGCCGACAACAAGACCGTAACCGATAAGCTGGTTTTCCCGGATGCCTTCAAAGTCCGCGATATCCTTGATGCGGGAGGCTGCTTGAACGGATGTGAAAGCGACGCTCGTACCGATTAATGCGAGCACGACAACGCCGAGAAAGCGTTCCAGCCGTTCGATGAAATTCCTGCCCAAATCTCGCATATTGCCCGGTCCAGTTCTGTTGCTTCGGCCAGATTGCCGGCTCACACACTTTGCTTTTGCGTTATGCGAAAGCCGTGCCATCACAGGACAGTGTCGATTACTTTAGACTAAGCATCTGAAATACTGTGCATTTCCCGGCACTTTTCGATCCAGAACAGGTCCTTAGTGTCAAATTGAGTTAATCAATCCTTATTGTCGGCAGGCAAATATTGCCTCCTTTGCACGGACTCACGTACTCTTCCCGGCAGATTCTGACAGGCTCTATGAAAGATCCGGAGAACGCTGGCCGATCTCGAGATCTGTCGGACTGGAACATGATCATGCGCATTACAGGAAGCAAACCCGTCACGGGTGTGCAGGGCAGGGGAGCGAAAAAGCAGGCCCCTTCCGGCACCGAACAGTTTACGCCGGACCTGGGAGGCGAGGTCACGCAATCCACCCAGGTCGCCGGCGGTACTGCAATTCAGGGCATGGATGCTCTGCTGGCGCTGCAGGAAGTCGACGGGCGCGAAGAGCGCCGTTCCAAGGCGGCGAGGTATGGGCATGCATTGCTCGATACGCTCGAAACAGTGCGGGCGGACCTGTTGGCAGGTGTCGTATCAGAGGACCGGCTGGAGGTCCTTTCAAGCCAGCTTACAAACCGTCAAACCAGCGGAGACGAAAGGATCGATTCGGTTCTCGAGGAGATCGAGTTGCGAGTGAAAGTTGAGCTCGCCAAGCTCGGACGTTTCACGGACAGCTGATGGCGAAAATCGTGATTAATTTGCGGTAAAATGGTACAATTGGACCTCAACAAATTGAAAGATATAACTTTTTTTTAATGATATTTTTCGGAAATGAACCGTTGTCGGCTGACAGAACCGGCTATATATTGCGCGCGGCCTAACGGTAATCCGGAGCTATCGATGACGGTTGAAATTGAGTCTGACTATCGACCCTCGGAAGACGAGCCGTTTATGAACGACAGGCAGCGCGAGTATTTTCGAGACAAGCTGCTTGCATGGAAAGACGAGATTCTGAAGGAAAGCAAAGAGACTTTGACGAACCTTCAGGAAGAGAGCCAGAACCACCCCGACTTTGCCGACCGCGCATCGTCTGAAACAGACCGCTCCATTGAGCTGCGCGCACGGGACAGACAACGCAAACTCATTTCAAAGATAGACGATGCTTTGGAACGAATTGCGGACGGGAGTTATGGATATTGCGAGGAGACCGGTGAACCGATCTCCCTGCGGCGCCTGGAAGCCAGACCGATCGCAACGCTTTCGATCGAGGCTCAGGAGGCGCATGAGCGTCGCGAGAAAGTATATCGCGACGACTGATTTCCAAAACGGCTGACCTGCCGGCTTTGTGGCAGGTTCCAGGGACTTTGAGGCCTTCCTGATCCAGGAAGGCCTTTTCTTTTTGCGGAACCTGCCCGTTAGAGCGTGATCCTGTATCTGGCGAAGCCGTCTGCGCCGTCGCCAGCCGGTTCAATACGAACGCCTTGCACCGACTTGGCGTGTTTCGTCCCTCCAGGGCCGGTTTCAAACAGGACCGTGGTGTCGGGGACCGGGCTGAACTTCCAATTCGTGTCCGCTGCAGGGTCGATCGTTCCCTTGTCGACAATGAAGCGCACCAGAACGTCACGGTTGGTATCGGGGCCCACAAACACCACGACATCGTCATTGATGCCGGGAAAATTGCCACCACCGCCTGCCCGGTAGTTGTTGGTTGCCACGACAAAGGTCTGGTCCAAATCCAAGGGCTTTCCGTCGAATTGCAAATTCACGATCCGGTTCGCATCCGGATTGATCAATTCACCTTGCGGATCGTACTTGGACGGTTGTGTCAGGTCGATTTCGTATGTGACGCCGTCCATGACGTCGAAGTTGTAGCTCGGAAACTCCGAATTGATCAGGGGCTGATCCGATTTGCCCGGTTCCACTTGCTGGAAAATGCCTGCGGACCGCTCCAGCCATTCCTTTACCGCGCTTCCTTTGATGGCGACGGCCCTTACGGTGTTCGGGTAGAGATAAAGGTCTGCAACGTTCTTGATGGCGACGTCGCCGACCGGCACGTCCGTATAGTATTCCGCGCCGCCACGGCCACCTGCCTTGAAGGGGGCAGCGGCGGACAGGATCGGGAGTTCTTCCCATTCGGTTCCTTTGAGCATTTGCTCTATGTACCAGGTCTGCGCATTTGAAACGATCTGGACACTCGGATCATCTGCAACGAGCGCGAAATAGGAATGAAGCGGTGCGGATGTCTTGCCAACCGGGCGGCGGACATAGGCAAGCGTTGCCTCGTGATCCTCGGTCACGGCGTCGAGCACATCCTGCTGGCTCTCGACCAGCGGCGTCACATCTCGCCCTTCTTTCTTGAAAATCGGGCGCGCCTCGGTGAGGAAATTTGCGATACGCCAGCCATTGCCGTCGCGTTCCAGCATCAGATCGATGACACCGAGGTGGGAACCCCAGAAACCGCCCATCGCGGCGGGTTTTCCGAACAGCGTTCCCTTTGTGCTGTCGATACCTGGCAATCCTTCATAGTCAGGGCCCGGAAATGTCAGGTGATGGTGACCGGTGAAAACCGCGTCAATGCCGCCGACTGCCGCCAAATGAAGGGAGGCGTTTTCCATGCCCTCGGCATAATCGCTGGAATCGATGCCCGAATGAGACAGGGCGATCACGAGGTCGCAACCCTGTTCACGCATTTCAGGGACGAATGCCTTTGCGGATTCAACAATATCCCGCGCGTTGGCTTTGCCTTCGAGATGCCGGCGGTCCCAGTTCATGATCTGCGGTGGAACGAAGCCAATGAAACCGATCTTGATCGGATGCATATTGCCGGCGCCATCCTTGATCTCCTTTTCGAGGATCACATACGGCTTCATGAAGAGCGAATCCTCGCGGGCATTTGCAGCAAGGGTCGTGCCCTTGACGAGATTGGCGCAAACGACCGGGAAGTTGGCGCCTGCCATGACCTTCATCATGAAGTCCAGACCGTAGTTGAATTCGTGATTGCCGAGCGCTGCGGCATCAAAGTCGAGCACATTCATACCTTTGATGACCGGGTGAATGTCTCCTTCCCGCATACCGCGTTCATATGCGATGAAGTCGCCCATGGGGTTGCCTTGCAGAAAGTCGCCATTGTCCACAAGCACGGAGTTTGTGGCTTCCTCACGGATCTGTCTGATCAAAGTCGCGGTTCTGGCGAGACCGGCGGTGTCGATTGGGCGGTCGCCGTAATAGTCGTACGGAAAAACGTGGACGTGAAGGTCGGTGGTTTCCATCAAGCGAATATGCGCCGAATTTTCTGCCGCAAGCACGGAGTAGGGGTGGAGCGCTGTCATCATTCCTGCTGCAGCCGTGCCCAGGAGGAGATTGCGCCGCGAGAGGGAAAAGTCGTTTACTTTAGACATGATTTTTCTCCAGTTCAGCTGAATGGCTTGCAAGACGCGGGCGAGGGAAGCACCCGAAGGGCCTTCCATGACTCGCACGCTCGGATGGATGTCAGGTATGTCGACTGAATTACAGTCCTGTGACAATGAGACATACAAATCCGGAAATTTTCAAGCGGCCTTTGGGCGGGGAATTGCAGGTACGGGAACACCTTAATTTTTCTGGATCTGGGGAACAGTTCGCAAATTGTCGTTTGCAAGAAATGCGTCATCCCAGACAAGAGAACGGGCACGGCACTCGGGGAGCGAGATGCCGTGCCCGTTTTCAGCCGCTACGGACAAGGTTTCTAGAACACCCTGTCCGAAGCTGGCCGGGGGACTGAAATTCGAATAAACCGGATCAGAATGGCAGCAGTATATCCAGGACCTGATTACCGACGCGCGGCTGCTGAACTGTCGTGATCTGACCTCTTCCGCCGTAGCCGATCCGTGCCTCGGCAATCTGTTCGCTGGCTACGCGGTTATTGGCGGTTATATCTTCAGGCCGGACGATACCGGCGACGATCAACTCGCGTACTTCAAAGTTCACGCGGACTTCCTGCCTGCCTTCGATCACAAGATTGCCATTCGGCAGCACCTGGGTAACAACCGCTGCGATCTGGGTCTGGAGTGTCTCTTCCCTGTCAACGCTTCCCGCGCCCTGGAAGCTTGAGTTGCTTCCGACATTTGCAAGGTCGCTGGCGGCGGTACCTGCGGGCAGGAAGATGGTGTCGATAGCCGTGCCGAGCGCGCCACCTACACCGGCGCCGTTCGATTCTGTCCGGTTCCGTTCCGTGGTGTTCTCGATCTCGGCTTCGTCGTCGATCGTCACGACAACGGTCAGGATATCACCCACCTGACTGGCGCGCTGGTCTTTGAAGAATGCGCGGCTTCCGGACTGCCAGAGCGAATTCGGATTGTAATGCACCTGCTGCGGCTCCGGCATCGGCATTTGCACCGGCCGGTAGCCGGGCGTCGTGGTCGGGTCCTGGATTGCATTCAAGGCAGGCTGCTGGCCGACTTGTGCGAGCTGGTCGGCGGTGCTGCAGCCGGCGGCAAGCGCTGCCATAGCGATACTTGCAAGCAGCTGGCGATAATGGGTTTTCAACATCAGTTGGTCTCGCTGTTCAAGCTGGCAACAACAGGATTGGTGGCGTGAACGCGCACCTGGCCGCGTGAGGTGACGGTCGCTGGAACGATGCGACGCGACTGGAGGTTCATCACGTCGATGACGTCTCCCTTGGCACCGGGATCAAGCGCCTTGGCGCGCGATGTGAGTTTCACGCCAGGCATGTTGAAAGTGATGGTGACCTTGTCGCCCCGATTGACGAGAACCGGTCTCTGGAAGCTTCTGTGCGACAGCGGGGTGTTGGCGCGAATGTTTGTTTTTGCTTCCTTGCCCACGATCTCTTCGGGTGCAAGCAGCGCTCCGGCGGGTACCTTGGACCGCATGAGGCGCATGCTCGTAAGGTCCTCCTCCTTCAGGAGATCGCCGCGGCGCAAAGGCTGGGCAAGAACGGTAACGTCAACCATCTCGTGTGCAACGCCCGACAACGTCAGACGCTCGGTACCGTGTTCGACCGCGACCGAAACCTGGATGACAAAATGTCCGTTTGTTTCGGACCAGTCGACACGATCGAACCGTATCGGGTCGGCAACCTTCGGATCCGCCAGGATGCGGTCTGGTGCCTGCAGCAGTTTGACGTCCAGAACGTCTGGGCCGAGCGCGGCGTTGCGCCCTGCGAGCGCATTGCGAACAAGACTTTCGAGCTGATCGCGATCTATTTTGGTCGCACCGCGGTGTACGACAACGCTTCTGAGACCGTCAGTTCCTGCTGTTTCAAGTCCTGCCGCCCTGGCGCGTTCGGCCACGATGCCGGCGGCAACGTTGCCGGATGTCCCCATGTCAGGAGAGCGAAAGAGCGGCTTCGACGCATGCAGACCGGCGTTTGAATAAAAGTCTCCGACGGTGACGATTTCCGACAGGGTCATGACCTGCGAGCGCAGGACCGGTGGTTCTTCAGCCAACGCGGTTCCGCTGGCGAAACCCGTTAGCAGCAAGCCAATTGCGGCTTTGTAAAGGTGTTTCATCATCTCAACGATCCTGTGTCAGCGAAGGTTGGTGGTGGTCGAGTACATCTCGTCGGCAGCCTGGATGATCTGCGAATTCATCTCATAGGCGCGCTGGGCGGCAATCAGATCAGAGATTTCCGTAACGGCGTCGACATTCGACATTTCAAGGAAATACTGCTGAAGGCTACCGAAACCGTTGTCACTTGGATTGCCTGATTCCGCTGCGCCACTTGCATCGGTTTCCAGAAAGAGGTTGTCACCGATCGCTTCCAGGCCAGCCTTGTTGACGAAACGCGCCAACTGGATCTGCCCGAGCTGCTGGGTCGTGCCCGTGTTGTCGACGCCTTGAACGGACCCATCGTTCGAGATGGTCAGATCCTGAATGTTTTCAGGGATCGTGATGCCCGGATTGACTGTGTAACCGTCGACCGTAACGAGTTGACCGTCAGCGTCGCGTTCGAAGGATCCGTCGCGGGTGTATCCGGTCGTTCCGTCCGGCAGGTCGATCTGAAAGAAGCCTTCTCCCCGAATTGCAATGTCTAGCGAGTCGTCTGTCTGTTCGAGAGAGCCTTGCGACATGATCCGTGCAGTGGAGGCGAGTTTGACACCCGAGCCGACCTGCACGCCAGTTGGTACGATCGTACCAGCGTCGGAGGTCTCCGTCCCCATTCTGCGCAGGTTCTGGTAGAGCAGGTCCTGAAAGTCCGCCCGTTGTTTCTTGAAGCCCGTGGTGCGCATGTTGGCTACGTTGTTCGAGATGACCTCGACGTTTTGTTCCTGCGCCTTCATGCCGGTAGCGGCGATCTGGAGTGCTTTCATTGTCCTAGCTCCCTAGTGCCGGTCAGGCCTGGATTCTGCCGAGCGTCGAGATGGCTTGCTGACGCAACTCGTCAGCGTCCTTCAGCATCTTCGACACGGCCTCGTAAGATCTTGTGATTTCGATCAGTCTGGTGACTTCGAACACGCCGTCCACATTCGACTGTTCCAACGCCCCCTGTACTATTCTGGTTCCCGCGGGGACCTGAGCTTCTTCGCCGACGAAGGCGGTTTCGCCGAGTTTCTGCAGCGCTTGCGGATCTTCGAAGGTCGCAATCCGGACCTGTCCCCGAACGCCGAGTTCAGTCGCGATCGTCCCGTCCGCTGAAATCTCGATGATGCCGTCTTCGCGCGTGAAAGTGACAGGACCGGCCGACGTCAGAACGGGCCTTCCCTCGGACGTGACCAGCTGCCCGTCCGCGTCCAGATGAAATGCGCCGTTCCGTGTATAGGCTTCTGTGCCATCCGCCATTTGCATGACAAAGAAACCTTCGCCTTCGAGCGCAAGGTCCAGTTCGTTGCCCGTTGTCCTGAAACTGCCGTTTGAGAAATCGGTGTGAGACGTATAGTCGAGAACGTAGGAAAGTGTCTCGTCCTGCGCCTCGAACTCGGTCGCTTCCGCGATCGGCATCATGTACTCTTCAAACAGAAGATTTTGAGCCTTGAAGCCCGAGGTGTTGATATTCGCCATGTTGTTGGCGACGACGTCGAGCTGATTCCGCAAAGCGGTTTGCCGCGACAGGCCAATAAGTAGTGCGTTCTCCATTCGAACGGTCCCTTTTGCTCCCCGAAGAGCCTGCCTGTCTCCCCAGACCGGTGGGCTCGTTAAGGTTAATGCACGCGGCGTGCCAGTTTTTAAATCGTTGGGAAATCTGGGTAAAAGCCGAAAGGCATGGGTGCGCACGGCAATAGATTCCGGCAGAAGTTAACCACTTGGCAATTTTTGCCCAGTGACTCGCGTTAATGGCCTGGTAACCATTCGTTAACCATTAACTCTTTAGTAATAAATATCGCGCGCGAGCGCTTGATATGAGCGGAGTTCGCAATGGCTGACGAAACTGCAGCTGCTGAAGATGTGGGGGAAGAAGGGGTCGAAAGTACGTCCGGTGGCGGAAAGAAAAAGCTCTTTCTTTTTGGTGGTATCGGTCTCGTCGTCCTGCTTGCTGCCGGTGGGGCTGGTTATTACTTCCTGATGGGAAGCAGCGCTCCAATGCAAATGCAGGGCGAAGGCGCGGCGCCGGTCGAGGTGCAAAAGCCGGTGGTGTTCTACGACCTGCCGGAAATGACCGTGAACCTGGCGACGGAAGGGCGGACAACTTACCTGAAGGTGCGCATTGCGCTTGAAGTCGAAAACCGGGGAATGATCGATCAGATTTCACCATTCCTGCCGCGCATTCTCGATGCTTTCCAAATCTATCTACGTGAACTACGCCCAGCCGACCTGGAAGGGTCAGCCGGTTTGTTCCGCTTGAAGGAAGAATTGCTCAGGCGGATCAACTTGTCGGTTTATCCGGCCAAAGTGGAAGGGGTTCTGTTCAAGGAAATCCTTGTTCAGTGACATGACGAATGGCTGATAGCGACGACGACGATCTGTCCGAAGAGGACATGGCGGATGCCTGGGGTGCGGCCCTTGCGGAGCAGGGTGCTGGTGGCGACGACGATGACGATCTAGCCGCGGCCTGGGGCGCTGCGCTCGAAGAGCAGGGCGCCGGCAGTTCGGACGATATGGCCGCTCAATGGGCGGCGATGATCGACGACAGCGAGCCTGATCTGGAAAATGCGACCCGGGGCGCAGACCGTGTTCTGAACCAGGAGGAAATCGACAACCTCCTCGGGTTTAATATTGAAGACACGATCGCCGGCGACCAAAGCGGGATCCGCGCGCTGATCAACTCGGCAATGGTCTCTTACGAGCGTTTGCCAATGCTCGAAATCGTCTTCGACCGGTTGGTGCGGCTGACGACGACTTCGCTTCGGAACTTCACATCGGACAACGTCGAGGTTTCTCTCGATTCCATCAGCTCCGTACGTTTTGGCGACTACCTTAATTCCATTCCCTTGCCGGCAATTCTGGGCGTTTTCAAAGCCGAGGAATGGGACGGGTTCGGCCTGATCACCGTTGAATCGAGCCTGATCTATTCCATCATCGATGTTCTCCTTGGAGGCGGGCGCGGTACGTCCGCCGTCCGCGTCGAGGGCCGTCCTTATACGACCATCGAAACCGGCCTCGTGCAGCAGATGGTCGCGCTTATTCTGCAGGATGCCGAGCAGGCGTTTGCGCCTTTGTCTCCGGTGCACTTCAATCTGGAACGGTTGGAGACCAATCCGCGTTTTGCCGCCATTTCCCGTCCGGCGAACGCCGCGATTCTCGTCGAACTGCGCATCGACATGGAAGATCGCGGCGGCTCCGTCGAGATCATGATGCCCTATGCAACACTGGAGCCGATCCGCGATCTTCTCCTGCAGATGTTCATGGGCGAGAAATTCGGCCGAGATCCGATCTGGGAGGGTCACCTGGCGAGCGAAATCTACGCCGCGGAGGTCGAAGTCGATGCCGTCTTGCATGAGACCTATCTGCCGCTGAGCCGCGTGCTCAGTCTCGATATCGGTCAAACGCTTGTCTTCGATCTCGACCCAGCCGATCCAGTGACGGTCAAGTGCGGCAACGTTCCTCTGACTGAAGGCACGCTCGGCAAGGTCGAGGATTCCATTGCTATTCGGGTCGCAAAGAATTTGCGCAAACCCAAGATGACGCTAGCGGCCTTCGAGCGCGCGATGCAAAACGAAATGGAGCAACCATGAGCACACTGCCAATCGGAATGATCATCGAGGGTCTGGTCGCAGTTCTGTTGCTTATCACCATTGGGTATTGCTGGATGCTGAACCGGCGGCTTCAGCGCCTCAGAGCCGACGAGGAAGTCCTGCGTGCGACGATCTCGGAACTCATGACCGCAACCGAGATCGCGGAACGCGCCATTCTCGGTCTGAAGACAACGGCATCGGAAGCGGACAAGGTGCTCGGGACCCGGCTTAAACAAGCGGAAACCATGTCAGGCAATCTCGCCGAACAGGTCGGCGAGGGTGAGAAAATATTTACCCGAATTACTCAGATTGCAGAGGCCGCGAGGGCAGCTTCGACTCATCAGCAAGCTGCGCCTCAAGGCGACGGTTATGCCGTGCGTTCGCCCGCCGAACCCGCCGCATATACACAGCATACAGCTGCGTATCCGGCGCAACCGGCCCAGCCCGTTCCAGAGCCTGTGACTCACGAGCCGGAACGGAAAAGGGCAAGTCGAACGGCAGACATCAGAAGTGCGGCGGCGGAAGCAACCGCACGACTTGAACAGTTCCGCAGACGAAATGGTGCTGCCGCATGAATTTGAGATTGCTGCCGTTATTGGGTGTTTCAGCGAGCGCATTGCTTGCCTTGAAGCTGCTTGGTCTGACCTTCGGGACGGACAGCGGCAATTTGCCCATTAACGGCGCGGTCGCACAGGAAACCGCTGCCTCCGATGTTGGCGGTGGTGATGAAATGACAACTGAGATAGCCGAGGGTACGGTCGATGCCGAGACACCGGCTCCAGCTTTGCCGGCTCAGCCTGTCTTGCCGGACACCCTGGAAATTGGTGGGTCCGCCGCCGAACGTGCCGTCCTGGAAAGTCTCGGACGCCGCCGCGAGACGCTGCAGGAGCAGGAAGGACAGCTCGATCTGCGCGAGAAGCTGCTTCAGGCGACGGAAGAGCGCATTCAAAAGCGTGTCGATGAACTGAAGAAACTTGAACAGCGCATTGAAGCTGTCGTCGAAAAGAAGAAACAACAGGAAGAGAACGAGGTGGCCGGGCTTGTCACCATGTATGAGACAATGAAGCCGAAAGACGCGGCGCGTATTTTCGACCGGTTGAGCCTGCCTATCTTGTTGAAAGTCGTGCGGCAAATGAAGCCGCGCAAGATGGCCGACGTCCTTGCAAAAATGTCTCCGGAGGCAGCTGAACGACTGACAGTTGCGATCGCCAGCAACAGTTCGGCCCCGGCGCCGGTTGCGCAGCCGATGCAGGCAAAGGCACCGGCGCAGGAGATGTTGCCGAAAATACCATCGAATTAGCGACTTTCCTTAGAGCGCGGAGGCAGCCGATGGGTCCAGATCACGTTCCAGACAACAGCTTGAAGCAGGTGCATGCCCGGCGCGGCACCGATCGAAATTCCTGCCCGAAAACTTTGCACTTATCCCAAGCGAATCCGACCGAACTATTCGGATTTGAGGGGCTCGCGTAAGGGCACGTTAAGAACACTTAACTAACAATAGCGTGTTGGCGGCATCCGAGGACTGAACAACTTGCAGGCATCCACCCTCAAATCGAACACAGGCGGTGAATTTATCCGCGCGGAACGCGTGCGCGGTCCGTTTCGTCTGGCTGTCTCGGTTTTTGCCTGTGTCTTTGTAGCGCTTTTCATTTTCTCCAATTCTGCCAGAGCGGAAACACTTGAACCGGTAGATCTTCAAGTGATCCCTGAAGAAGGGTACGGACGGCTCGTCCTGACCTTCAAGGACCGGACACTCTTGCCGATCTACGACGCGGTCATCACGGGCGGTGTTCTTAGAATTTCATTTGAAGATCCCGTCGATATCAAGGTCGATGACGTTCCGCTTGATCTTGGAGAGTATGTGACTATTGCACGGCGCGATCCGGACGGGAGCGCGATCCGGTTTGCACTGAAAAGCCAGTATCAGATCAACACGCTGGAAGCCGGTGAAAAACTCTTCGTCGACATCCTCCCGATGAGCTGGCAGGGATTGCCGCCGGGGCTGCCTGACGACGTCGTGCGGGAACTGGCCAAGCGTGCAGAAGCTGCAATGCGGAAGGTGCGCGCGCTTGAACAGGCCCGGCTGAAATCTCAGCAAGGACCGGAAGTCACCTTGCATGTCGGTGAACACCCGACATTTACACGGCTTGTCTTCGATTGGTCGATCAAGTTCGACACGGCCTTTGTTCGTGAAAACGATATTATCAAACTGACCTTCAATCATCCGGCGCAGCTCGATATCTCACATTTGCGGGCGCATCTCCCGCAAGGTGTCGTCGACGCAACTTCCTTTCTCGATAAGGGGAAATTGAAGTTCCTGATGCGCGTCGAACCTTCGGTCGACATTCGCGCCTTCCGTGAAGAGCAGACTTACGTCATCGACGTGACGCCGGAGAATATGGAAGTCAACGACCCGGCCAACGCGCTGATCAACAAAGAACTCTCTGTTGCCGACAATGAAAACCGGAAGAACATGATTACGGCACCGGGGCTTCGGGACACGCGTGAGGTCAGCGACCCCAGAGGATTGCCGCCGGTGATGTCCGGGAGAAGTTCTGGCGGCGCTCTCAAGGAGTCCCGTGCCGACGAATCCCCCGCATACACGGCTGTTCCGATCGGGAATGAAGCGCGCGACGAAGAAGCCAGGGCTCCATCACAGTCTTCTATTGTCCAAACAACTCAGTCTTCTCCGGGTCTCCTGGAGGTTGCGCGCTTAGGACCAGACGATAGTCTGCTCACGGGGGCTGTCGGCAGCGATGCTGATGCACAGGCGCCACGGGCAAAACCGGTTGTGCAGGCGCTGGACCCGCCGCAACAGACAAACGGGGCTCTATTTCAAGCACCTGGGGACGGGGCGCCCGAAGACACTTTTTCGATAGCGACCGCCTCGGCGGTCGAAACCGTTCCTGCGCCGGAAGCGGGCGTGACCTTACCAGAGACCGTCGTCCTTCCCGGCGGCGATCTGGATGTCTTGATCACGTCATCTATTTTGCCTGGGCAGGCTGAAAAGAATGCAGACGAGCGTATCGTTCAGAGGCCGGCGTTGCTGGCGCAGGCGTCACCAGGTGCTTTACCGCTGACGGAGACCGAACCGGTACCGGCTATCACCCAGGAAGAAGAACCTGCGCGGCAAGCGCCGATGCTTGATCTTTCAAAGCAACCGATCGGTTCAAGTCAAAATGAAGCTGCAGCTTCCAGTGGGAATGGAATACCCACCTTGAAGCCGGCAAACGAAAATACTGCCGCACAGATGTCTGAAAAGCCCGATGTCGCCGAACCGGTGCAGATGCAGGGCAGCACTTCTTTCGGCGGTAGTGGTGTACCGGCGGCAATCGAACTGCCGACCCGGCAAAATGCGTCACCTGAAGTTTGGCGCGCAAACGGGGGCAGCGAGTTTGAGGCCCAAAGGCCGTCTCCGGAGCGCCCACCGGAAAGTGTTGCCCAGGAAGTGCGGAATTTCGTCTCGGCCGAGGCACGGCGGATAGGCAATACGGTACGCGTTGTCTTCCCGTTTTCAGAGCCTGTTTCAAGCGCGGTCTTTCGTCGGAATGACAGCATCTGGCTGGTCTTCGACACTGATGCAACGATCGACACGCGCGGTATGGCGTCGGCCCTTGCCGAAACGGCCGAGACAATCGAAGTAAAGCATTTTGAAGATTACCAGATATTGCGGCTGGACATGAATGATCCCGTGCTTGCGACTGTTGGCGTCGATGGCAACGCCTGGTCGCTAGTCATCGGGGACATGATCCTTGAGCCATCCATCCCGCTCCAACTGGAGCGAAATGTTCGTGGCGATGGCGGTTCTGTTCTTCGTGTTCTTTACAGAGACCCGCAGCACATTCGGGAAGTCGTGGATCCGTTTGTAGGTGATACAATTTCTCTGGTAACGGGCTTCGGTCCTCCTCGTGGATTGCTCAAGCCGCAAAAATTCGTCGATCTGGAGGCACTTAGTTCAGCCCAGGGCATCGCAATCGTGTCCAGGTCGGATGGCATCAACATGCAGGTGCTCGGAGACGATGTGATCATTGAGCGCGAGGGCGGGCTCGCGCTTTCAAACCGGCATCTTCGTGGCGGCACCGGTGCGCTGAATAACATTATCGATCCCGAAAGTACCAATGTGGAGTTCGTTTCGCTCACCACGGAAGGGCCGGGCGCGTACCGCTCGAGACTGATCGAGCTGCAGCGGAAACTGTCTCGTTCACCAGCCGGGAAGCGTCGCAAGCCTTTGATTGAGCTGTCCAGGTTCTACTTAGCGCACCAGTTTGCCCAAGAGGCTCTTGGTTTGATGACGCTTGCATTGGAAGAAGAGCCAGCTCTTGCCGAAGACACGTCATTCAACCTCATGATGGGGGCGGCGCAGACAATGGCCGACCGGCCTGAGGAAGCCTATACGCATCTGAACCGCCCTGATCTCAAAAACAGTCCCGATGCGGCTATCTGGCAGACAATCGTTGACGTCCGTCTTGGAAACTGGACACCGGCTCGTATTGCAATGCCACGGGGACGGGCCGTTGTCGGCAACTATCCGGCTGCGATACAGACGGAATTCAAACTCGCGGCCGCGCAGGCGCTGGTCGAAGTGAACGATTTCGGGCTGGCCAACGGAGTACTGGCCGAGATCGAGCCGAGTGAAGTCACCTCCGCACAGGCCGCGCGCTACGATATCCTGCGCGGTCGTGTCGCCGACGCTTCAGGCCGCTCACAGGAAGCCCTCACAGTGTTTGACCTTGTGACGCGCTCCGACGACCGTCCGCGTGCCGCAGAAGCAGAATATCGTGCCTTGCGGATCCGATACCGGGATGGAGAAGCGAGTGTCGACGAAACGATCGACCGTCTCGCTGGACTGGCCACGTCCTGGCGCGGTGACGAAGTCGAGCTGAAAACACTTCGCTTCCTTGCCCAGCTCTTTGCCGAGCGTGGCCAGTATCGCGAAGCCTTCGAAGCCATGAAATCGGCTGTCCAGGCTGATCCGGATTCCGATACAACCCGCTTGTTACAGGAAGAAATGAACGGGTTGTTCAACGCGCTTTTCCTTGACGGCAAGGCGGATGAGATGCCGCCTGTCAAAGCGCTTGCGCTCTACTACGATTTCCGGGAGTTGACACCGATAGGACGTCAGGGTGACGAAATGGTGCGTCAGCTTGCCAAGCGTCTCGTGGAAGTTGACCTCCTGGATCAGGCAACCGAACTGTTGCGGCATCAGGTCGACAATCGCCTGAAGGGCGCCGCGCGCGCGCAGATCGCGGCCGACCTGGCAGCCATCTATCTGATGGACCGCAAGGCGGATGAAGCGCTTCGGGTTCTTAACAGATCCCGTCAAGCCAGCCTGCCATCCACGCTTGAGCGGCAGCGAAACATCGTGGAAGCGCGGGCGCTTACTGAGAGCGGGCGTCCGGATCTGGCACTTGAACTGGTCCGGAACATGCGTGGAACCGACGTTGACAGGCTTCGTGCGGACACCTTTTGGGCCGCTGAAAGCTGGCGCGACGCAGGTGAACAGCTGGAAGCGATGCACGGGTCGAGATGGTCAGACAATATCCCGCTCGACGCATTGGAGCGCCGGGATGTCCTGCGCGCCGGGATTGCCTATTCGCTGGCGGGAGATCAACTCAGTCTGGAGCGGTTGCAGACCAAGTACACCGGGAAGATGGCGCAAAGCCCCGAGGCGCTTGCTTTCGAGGTCGTGACACGACCCATCGAAACACAGGGTGTCGAATTCCTGGAAGTTGCCAACCGGTTGGCCGATACCGATTCCCTGGAGACATTCCTGCAGGAATACCGCAGGCAGTACATGTCGCCGAACCGCTCGCCGGATGATCAGGCGGCGGCTCAAACAGCCGCAGGCGATCCCGCGGGCTGACCTTTGAAGGACGACCGGTAATCTTCAGACCTCACGCGCGTGAATAGTCAGCCGACGGCGCTCAAGGCGAATGAAGTGTCCGAGTTGTATTGAGGTTTTTTGAGCTCTGCCTTGTATCGCATGACGAGTTCCGGAATGGTTCGCGTATTGCGATCGAGCCACTTGCAACGGGCTTTGAGGAAATCACGATAGGTTTTGTCGTCGATGCCCGTCTGCAGCATTAGACGCAGGATTGCGCCGTCTGCATCCGATTTCAGTGTTTCGGAAACGACTTCATCGGACAGGTTGAGTTTGC
Organism: uncultured Roseibium sp.; assembly: GCF_947494555.1. GTDB lineage: Bacteria > Pseudomonadota > Alphaproteobacteria > Rhizobiales > Stappiaceae > Roseibium. The sequence goes on from NZ_CANLVF010000001.1 coordinate 1,220,055, forward strand.
GTGCGACCAACCAGATCGCCGCATCGATGCGTTCGTCTTCGAAGAGTGTTCTCAAAATCGCGTCAAAGGACAATTCACCGTTGGCGATCTGGATGCTCGCCTCGTGGCGGGAATAGCGGACGCCATCAATTTCGATGTCACCGTCGCGTTCAAGGTCACCAATTGCGGCCGCAAGCCGCTCAAGATCGTCGTTCTCGAGCGCTGTCTTCAAAGGTGGGGGAAGGAGCGGACATTCGGTTTCGAGGATGAGTTTCAGGGTCTCCAGAAACTCTTCGTCCTTCAATGCCCGGTTCGCCATGCCGGCAAGAACTTCCACTTCGGTGTTGGCGAATATGAGCAGGGCCAGCATGCCCTTGACGGAGAAGGGGACCTTGGGATTGTTCAGGAGAATGTGAACCACCCTCCGGCTACTGCGCGCGATGAGGGTGTCGCTCATCTCCTCGGTCAGATCTTCACGCCGGCCAACTGACAGCCGTTTGTCGTTGCTTCCCGCCTTGGACAAGTGCATCAGGGCCGACTGGCTGATCATCGGCGAACATTCAATGACAGGCTCTGAAAGCGCATAGTCCTCCTGTGCCAGCCGATCCGCAAGGTCGGCAATGATCCGATCAGTTTTGGCGAGCCTGACAACCAGTTCATAACGCGCATCACGATCGAGTTGATCGAATACAGAAAGAACGATCCGCGAGAACAGCTCACGCTCAACGGGGGTTGGCTCGTGTTCTTCAGAACGTGCATACTCGCCCACAAGCGTGCGGATCAGCTTTGACCTGGCTTCCGGTTCCTTGATTCTTGCAAGTTGTTCTAGTTGTTCGCGTATCACAGATCTTCCGTAAAACTCTGGAGGCAGCCGAAGGCGCTCGGCACTGCGAATATTTACATGTTTAGATTAATTTTCTTCTACTTTTAGGGATGTTTGGCGGACGTCAGCCGCCACCGAAACTCTTTACGAGCGAACCGGCTACGAGATTCCAGCCGTCAACCAGAACGAAGAAAATGAGCTTGAAGGGCAGGGAAATGACCACCGGCGGCAACATCATCATACCCATCGACATGAGTACCGACGCAATGACCAGGTCGATGATCAGAAATGGCAGGTAGAGCAGAAATCCGATCTCGAATGCGCGTCGCAGTTCGGAAATCATGAATGCCGGAATGAGGATTGCCATCGAGAGATCTTCCGGTCCCTGAGGCTCGTCCTGTCCGGACAATTCCTGAAACAGCTCCAGATCCTTTTCACGAACCTGCGACAACATGAAGGTTCTGAATGGGTCCGATGCGCGCTCGTAGGCCTGTTCGAACTCTATGTCGCCGTCAACCAGCGGCTGAACGCCAGCGTCGTAGGCTGATTGCAGCGTTGGCATCATGATGAAAGCGGAGAGGAAGAGTGCGAGGCTCACCATCACCATATTCGGCGGGGCGGTCTGAAGTCCGATAGCCGAGCGCAAGAGTGACAGGACAACGACGATACGCACGAAGCTTGTCATCATGACAAGAATGGACGGTGCGAGCGAAAGGACGGTCAGCAGGATGACCAGCTGAACCGCACGTTCGGTCAGGCTGGCATCGTCTCCAAAACCGACAGAGATCTCCTGGGCAGACGCGGGCGCGGCAAATGCGACCATCGCGACCAGAAATGCAAGGAAAACCCTTACGAACCGGTCCTGCCACTCAACGCGACGGTCTTGGATCATTGATTTGGCTGTCCGCCCAATTCGTAGAGGATTTTGGCCATTTCGTCCTCGATCGGGTTCTTGTCGCCAAGTCCTTGAACAACCCTCGGAGCAGCTTGTCCTTGCGGCGCGCCCGGTACGATGTCAAGCAACGCTGAAGTGGTGGAAGCCTGTGCGGGCGTCTTTGTGGCCTGCACCTGCGTTTGCGCAGGCCGCCGATCCGTCTCGGCTTTCTTGTCGGGTGCGTATTCGTCCGGTTTGCTGGGCGGGACGTCCTCTTCCATGAGGTCGGCCAAATCCAGCTCCAGCTTGATTTCCTTTTGAGGCGGCGCCTCTTGTGTCTCGACTTCTTCGGCCGATGCGGTCAGCTTTTCAGCCGGTTCAGGCTCAACCGGCATGGCGCCGATTTCTTCCTGATCGTGGTCAACGACGGTTTCCGCGATTGGCTCGGCCGTTGCCTCCGAGATGCTGTGAGACAAATCGGCGTCGATCTCCGGGGTCGCCTCTGTGGTGGCGGTGCTCAGATCTTCAGCCATTGTATTGTTGATCTCTGACTTTTCCACGATCTCGTCATGGCGCTGAGCGCCGGGTTCAGCCACCAGGGTTTCGGTATCCTCTGTGATCTGCGGTGTCTCAACAGGTTTCAGTAGGGCAGTCTTTGCCCGCGCCGCAGGTCCTGATGCAGGCGGCGTGATGGTATGTCCCGGCTGGGGCGGGCGCTCCCGTCCGGCAATCGAGCGGGCGAGCTTGCGAAATGAAGACCCGGTCTCTGCCGTTCTATCGGGCGCGGATTCCGAAATCGCTTGAGGCTCCGGTTTTACCGCGGGTGCTTCGACGGGGCTGGTTTCCGCGGGAGTTGCGGCGACCGGTTCCATTTTCGGTGTCTGAGAGGTGCTCGTTGAGCGGTTGAAACCGTTCTGTGTTGCCGCACGCAGCAGACTGGCGGCCGTATTCGAGCTTCGAACAGGTTCTGCAGACGCCTGTTCCGGCTGATCTTTGCGAGGTGCTGCCTCAAAAGGCACGGGTTCGCCGCCACCTTGCGGGGGCGTGGGGCGTGCAGTCGTTTCCTGCATTACAGACTTCACCGCTGTGAGCGCGGACGAACCTGCTGAGGCCTGTCGAACGGGTGTGGATACAGACGGGCTTTTGCGGGGGGCAGTTTCCGGCTGCGGGGTGATTTCGTCAGGCCTGAGCGGGATATCCGGGCCGGGTGCCGTTGGAACCTTCAACTGAGGCTGCGCCGTTTGCGGGGCAGATGCGTTGGGCATGTGCCGGCCCCCCGCGATCGGGGCATTGCGAACAATGTTCTGCTCGACGACAACATCGCTTGGCCCGCCAATCAGCAAAAGATGTTCAATATTGTCCCTGCGGATCAATACCAGGCGCCGGCGTGTGTCGACAGTCGTGCTGTCCATCACGGCGACACGGGGTTGCCGGCTTCTGTTTAGGGGAGCATTCGAACCCATCAGCCGTTTGAGGACGAAAACAAAGAGACTGAAGAGCAGCAACACGACGACGAGCGCCAAAACCACTGCAATTGCCTGAGTTGCACCGCCGCTCACGCTGAAAGTCGATTCAATCCAGTCGTACATTTTTACCTCATGCCGCCCCGCCAGCGAACTGATCGTGTGTTCCCGTTACCGCAGGCTCCTGCCGCAATTGAGGAATTTTGCGCTTATCCCCAGTAATTCCGGCTTCTGCCGGCACTCTTGCCGCTGGCCTCTGTCTGCAGGCACACAATCTGTGCCTCTAGCGGGAAGCTGTCCTGAGTCCTTCAAGGGCTTTCCCGTATTACTTGCGGATACGCATCGAATCTCTCTAGGGGTTAAAGTTAACAGAAGCAGGCAAATATTGCCTGTTGTAGAGAGGGTCGATTTCGCGAAATGCAAAAGAAAGTCTGTCTCTTCCACTGATTTTTGAATGCCTTACCAAATATGTCCGGGAATTCGTTAACTATTCATTAACCATTTGGGCGGCAATGATTGCCTAGTTGGTTAATGGAAGGTGAATGAAATGGCCGTTACGGATTTGCCGATCTTCCAGGCACTGAAGTCGAAAATGCAATGGCATCAGACACGTCAGGGCGTTCTGGCGGAAAATATCGCGCATGCTGACACGCCCGGATACGAGTCCAGGGACCTGGAATCGTATTCTTTTGCGGACCATGTTGGTCTTCAAAATGCCTCCATATCGACAAAAGTGACAAAGGTTGGCCACATTTCAGGAGCGATTTCCGGAAATCTCCCGGCCAAGGTTGAGAAGCTGGATACCTTTGAAATCACGCCTGACGGCAACAACGTCAATCTGGAAGAGCAGATGATGAAAATCACGCAGAACCAGATGGATTTCCAGGCTGCAACGAGCCTTTACACAAAAGGGCTGGGGCTAATCCGGACGGCGCTTGCAAGAAGCGCGTAACACCCGGAACACCTTAGGAGGATCGCTTGAATGGATCTGATTAAATCACTGTTTGTCTCCGCGAGTGGATTGAAGGCACAAAACGGCCGGATGCGCATTATCGCGGAGAACATCGCCAACGCGAACTCCACGGCGCGTACGCCTGAGGAGGACCCTTACCGGCGGAAAATTCCAACCTTCAAGAGCCACTTCGACAAGGAGCTCGGAGCCGAAAAAGTGGAGCTCGGCAAAGTCGCGGAAGACACGTCGGATTTCAAATCAACATACATGCCCGGACACCCGGCGGCGGACGAGAACGGGTATGTGTTGCAGCCGAATGTGAACACTTTGATCGAGACCACTGACATGCGCGAGGCGCAGCGTTCTTACGAGGCGAATTTGAACGTTATTGAATCCACGCGGCGCATGCTGCAGCGGACCATCGATATCCTGCGAGCCTGATCGCAGGATTGAACAAACAAGGGGGCAGGAGCCGTGACCACTCCGTCTATTGCAAACAATGCCTACCAGCTGGCAGCCAAGCTGCAACAGCAGGCGCGAACTGTTGAAGAAAGTGCTCCCGACCGGACGTCGGTCGATTTCGGGCAAATGGTGAAAGAGGCGGTTGATACCGTCGTCGACAAAGGCCAGCAGGCAGATGCACAGGCCATCGGCATGATCGAGGGCAAAACAGGCGTCGTTGATGTCGTGACAGCCGTGGCGGAGACCGAGATGGCTCTTGAGACCATGGTTGCGGTGCGCGACCGTGTGATTTCCGCCTATGAGGAAATCATGCGGATGCCGATCTGATCCGGATTAGCGGGGGAGTGCATTCATGACCGGAGGTGAAGTCCTTGATCTTGCGCGTGAAGCCGTCTGGACAATGATACTCGTGGCGGCGCCAGCAATGGTGATCGGTCTGGTCGTCGGTGTTGTCATCGCCCTGTTCCAGGCGCTCACGCAGATCCAGGAAATGACGCTGGTGTTCGTTCCCAAAATCCTTGCCATTTTTGTCACGATCCTTGTCACGCTCCCGTTTATGAGTCAGCTGCTCGAAGCATTCATGGGGCGCGTGACGGAAATGATCCTGACGACCGGTTGAGGCGTCCGGCGCTGGGTGAGCAATGACCATACAGCTTGATTTCCTGCCAGAGGTTGCTGCCGCTTTCCTGCTGATGTTCGCGCGTCTCGGCACGATGCTGATGCTGCTGCCGGCATTGGGGGAAAGCTCCATTCCGATGCGCTTCCGGCTGACGATCGCGCTCGCCCTGACCCTTGTGATGTATCCTGTCGCAGCGTCGCTCTATCCGCCGAACCTGACGGCAAATCTTCCGCAGCTGATCGTGCTGCTGGGCGGCGAAATGGCGATCGGCTTTGGTATCGGTCTGTGTGCCCGGCTGATCACGTCCGTCCTGCAGATTGCCGGGATGATCATGGCAAACCAGTCAGGCCTTGCCTTCGCGCTTGGCACCGACATTGCCAATGAAGGGCAACAGGGCGCGCTCTACGGTAACTTTCTCGCGGTTCTGGGCATCACACTGGTGTTTGTGACGGACTCGCACTACCTGATCATTGCCGCCCTTTATGACAGCTTCACCGTTTTTCCGCCCGGGAATGTGCCTCCGGTCAGTGATTTCGCACAGAACGCTACGGAAACCGTTGCGCATGTGTTCACGATCGCCGTTCGTATGAGCGCACCCTTTCTGGTTGTCGGACTGGTGTTCTATTTCGGTCTCGGCCTGCTCAACAAGCTGATGCCGCAAATGCAGATCTTCTTCATCGCAATGCCCGTGAACATCGCCGTCGGGTTGTTGCTTCTTATGGTCCTGATTGCGACCCTGATGATGTTCTATCTTGATCATTTCCAGGAATCGCTCGGGAAGTTCATAGTAGGGTAAGGCATCGCCGTGGCAGACGATACCGACGACTCAGAAAAGACAGAGGACCCCACGCAAAAGCGCTTGAAAGAAGCGCATGACAAGGGGGACGTTCCCAAATCGCAGGAAGTCAGCACCTGGTTCACGCTCGCCGGCGCGACCTTGATGATTGCCATTTTCGCACCGGGTGCAGCCTCGTCGCTGGGCGAGCTGATGAAAGGCTACCTGGAGCATGCCCACCAGATCCCGGTCGACGGCTATGCGTTGAAGGCGCTTTGGCGCGACACCGGTCAATCTGTCGCTCTGATCGTCGGGCTGCCGATGGTTGCCCTGCTCGTGATGGCGATCGCCGGTAATCTTATCCAGCACCAGCCCCTGTTTACCGGTGAGACCATCAAGCCGAAGCTCTCGAAAATTTCCCCCCTGTCCGGCTTCAAGCGTCTGTTTTCGGCGGACAGCCTGGTCAACTTCGCCAAGGGAATGTTCAAGATAACCATTGTCGGTGCGGCGATGGTTGCCGTGATGTGGCCGCACCGGGATGAGGCGGAAATTATCATCTTCGCCGAGACGGGCGTCATCCTGGAAGAAGTCTGGGTGCTGGTGCTGCAGCTGCTGGCGGCAATTCTCGTGATTATGACCGTCGTGGCCGGCGCCGACTTCATCTACCAGAAGAACAAGTGGTTCAATAAGCAGAAGATGTCGCTGCGCGAGGTGAAGGAGGAATTCAAGCAGACGGAAGGTGATCCCCAGGTGAAGGGGAAAATCCGCCAGTTGAGGATGGAACGCTCACGCAAACGCATGATGGCTGCGGTTCCCCAGGCAACGGTTGTCGTCACCAACCCGACCCACTATGCCGTCGCTCTGCAATACGAGGAAGGCATGGGGGCGCCTTTGTGCCTGGCCAAGGGCACTGACGCGATCGCGCTGAAAATGCGGGAGGTCGCCAAGGAACACGAGATCCCGATCGTTGAAAATCCACCTCTTGCCAGAGCACTTCACGCAACCGTGGAGATCGATCAGGAGGTTCCTGAAGAGCACTACAAGGCGGTTGCGGAGGTCATCGGCTTCGTCTTCCGCATGCGCAAACGCGCATCATGGAGAGCCGACTGAGTGCGCGTAATCGTTCCCATGGCTGAAATTACTCTGTATGTCCGCGCCAAACGCGTGAATTTCAACAGAAGTAAGCTTCATATCAGTTGAAATTAGGGTGTAAGCACAGAATGCTTATAAACGGCCCAAGGTAAAGCGAATCGGGCCGGGAGACAGGATGTATGAGTGACATGGACGGAGCGCCGGGCGGGCCTATGATCAGCCGGCCGGAGCGGTCCGGAAATATAGGCCTGCTAATAGGCCTTGCGCTGTTGCTTCTAGGGGCAGCTGCGGCCTTTGCGGTCATGGACCGGGAAGTCGCGCAGCCGTTTATCCTTGCGCTGCTCGGCATTCTGGCCGTCGTCGGCGTGTTTTGCCTGTTTGCCGGTGCCATCGGGTTTCTGCGCCTTTCTGCTCGTCCTGGAGAAGCCAATCCACTTGCGTCTGCCTTCGTCGACAGCATGGACGACGGTGCTCTGATCACGGACATGGACGGCCGGCTTGTCTATGCCAACAAGGCGTATGCAGATCTGACCGGTGTTGACTCGGCTGCCGACATTCGTGTCGTTGAGCGGGTGTTTTCCTCTGATCCCGATGCTGCCGATGCGATTTTCCGCTTGTCGCAGGCGATGCGTGACGGGCGCAAGGCGCAAGAAGAAATCCGCATGCCATTTCCGCTGGGCCGCGTCGAGGGAACGGCACGCTGGTATCGTGTGTCGGTTCGTCCCCTGGTGCCGTCCAGCGAAAGCGGCGGCAAGAAAATGGCGATCTGGCAACTTGCCGACATTACACGGGACCGTGCCGAACAGGAAAACTCCTTCCAGGAACTGCAGCGGGTCATCAACTTCCTCGACCATGCACCAGCAGGTTTCTTCTCCTGCGATGCGCAGGGTCGCATCGTCTATCTGAACGCCACGCTTGCCGACTGGCTCGGCTATGATCTTGCCCAGTTCGATGCCGGCGATCTCGACTTGTCTGAAATTGTCCGCGGAGACGGAACGGAGCTTATCCGGTCGGTCAAAGGACAGGCAGGTGAGGTCAAGAGCGAGACCTTCGACCTCGATTTTGTGACCCGCAACGGTCGCGGGCTCGCCGTGCGCCTCTTGCATCGCGTTCCTTTCGGCGAGAACGGGCAACCGGGCGACAGCCGCACGCTGGTGCTCAACCGGTCACGAGGCGAGGAAGCCTCGGAAGCATTGCGGGCCTCCGAGGTCCGCTTTGCGCGTTTCTTCAACAACACGCCGATTTCGATTGCCTCGCTTGACAATGATGGCAGGGTTCTCAGAACAAACGCGCCGTTCCTCAAACTGTTCGGGGCGGTGGATTCCGTCGACGAATCCCCGAAGCTGGAAGCCTATGTCGCCGACAGCGGCCGCGAGGAACTGTCCAAGGCCTTGTCGGCCGCCGCGAACGGCATCGGTGAAATCGCCCCGATCGACATTCCGCTTGTGGAAGGCAATGATCCCCGCTCGGCAACCTTCTACGTTTCCGCCGTGCAGGACGGGGAAGGGGACGGTGAAACCGCAATCGTCTATGCGCTGGAAACAACTCAGCAACGGGCGTTGGAAGCACAATTCGCGCAAAGCCAGAAGATGCAGGCCATCGGCCAGCTCGCCGGCGGTGTCGCGCACGACTTCAACAATGTTCTGACAGCGATCATCGGATTTTCAGATCTGCTTTTGGCAAGCCACAGGCCGACGGATCCGTCCTTCCAGGACATCATGAATATCAAGCAGAATGCCAACCGCGCAGCTGGCCTCGTGCGTCAGCTTCTGGCCTTCTCGCGGCGGCAGACCCTGCGCCCGCAGCAACTTGAGCTGAATGACGTTCTCGGAGATCTGTCGATCCTTCTCGACAGGCTGCTTGGCGAGAAAGTCGAGCTGAAAGTGATCCACGGGCGTGACCTGTGGCCGGTCATGGCCGATCTCAATCAGCTTGAGCAGGTGATCGTCAACCTGGCGGTAAATGCGGGTGACGCGATGGCCGAGGGCGGCCGTCTCATCATCCGCACGCGCAATGTGTTGGAAAGCGAATCCACCCAGTTCGAAAATACGCGCGGGATGCCGCCGGGCGAATACACGCTGGTCGAAGTGGAAGACACGGGTCACGGCATGCCGCCGGAGATCATGGAAAAGATCTTCGATCCATTCTTCTCTACCAAGGAAGTCGGCAAGGGAACGGGGCTTGGCCTGTCGACCGTCTACGGTATCGTGAAGCAGACCGGCGGCTTCATTTTCTGCACTTCCGAAGTCGATACCGGCACGACGTTCCGCCTCTTCCTGCCGCGGCACATTCCCGAAGTTACTGAAGAGCCGAAGCCTGAGCCCAGGGAAAGCGAACCGGAAAAGGTTGCGGATCTCACGGGATCTGCCTGCATTCTGCTGGTCGAGGATGAAGAGGCGGTCCGGGCATTCGCGGCCCGTGCCCTGGCTTCCCGGGGATATACGGTTCACGAGGCAGGGTCGGGCAATGAGGCGCTCGAAGTCATGGAAGAGACCGATGGTGAGATCGACCTCGTCGTCTCCGATGTGGTGATGCCGGAAATGGATGGGCCGACGCTCCTTGTCGAGCTGCGCAAGACCCAGCCCGATCTGAAGATTATTTTCGTTTCAGGGTATGCCGAGGACGCTTTTGAGGAAAACCTTCCCGAGGGCGAACAGTTCTTCTTCCTGCCTAAACCGTTCACACTGAAGCAACTTGCGACAACTGTGAAGGATGTCCTGAACGGGTGAGTTTGGCTCTGGCCTCGTCGGTGTTCTTGACAGGTCTACTCCCTTTTGGCACTTAGGTCCCATGGGGCGAGCGAACACCCCGTGAGGCGTAAGCTGAAGTTTCGCGTCCTTGAACCCTTATTGAACGGGAGGACGCGCCATGCCGTCTCTGAACACAATTACCGTTTCCCAGCTTGCAAGGTTGATCGGAACACCGGATGCGCCGGTGATTGTCGATGCGCGCATCGACGAGGATTTCAACGATGATCCCTGCCTTATCCCCGGATCCTTCCGGCACCCGCATACAAAAATCGACGAGATTGCAACTCGTCTGCGTGGACGAAAGGTCGTCATCGCATGCTGGAAAGGGTTAAAGCTCTCCGAGGGCGCTGCTGCCCTTTTGCGGTCCAACGGTGTCGCGGCCGAAATCCTTGAAGGCGGCTGTATCGCATGGCGCGAAGCTGGCCAGCCGATGGTGCCTGCAGCCTGCCTGCCAAGACGCAACGGGGAGGGGCAAACCGTCTGGGTAACCCGCCACAGGCCCAAGATTGACCGGATCGCCTGCCCCTGGCTGATACGCCGGTTTGTGGATCCGGCAGCGCAGTTTCTGTTTGTGTCTCCGGCGCAGGTTGAAGCGGTTGCGGAAAAATTCAATGCAACGCCGTTCGACGTTGAAAATGTCTTTTGGAGCCATCGCGGAGAAATGTGCAGCTTCGACACGATGCTGGAGGAGTTCGCTCTACAAACCGAACCACTTTCGAAACTCGCCATGATCGTGCGCGGTGCGGACACCAATCGGCATGATCTCGCACCCGAGGCTGCCGGCCTGCTTGCTGCCTCGCTTGGACTGTCACGGATGTACAAGGACGACCTGCAGCAACTGGAGGCAGGCATGAGTCTCTACGACGCCTTCTACCGCTGGTCGCGCGATGCGACAGACGAAGGACATGATTGGCCGGCTCCGGGCAGGAAAGGCTGATATCATGTCGTCGCAACCAACTTTCACCGGAAAGCCGGTCGATGGCGCGCGTCTGCCGCAGAGCGGCGACGCCTCCTGGCAGCGGCTTTTTTCCGTCTTCGGCGGTATCGGCCTTCTGTCCTTTGGTGGACCGGCGGCCCAGATCGCCCTGATGCATCGCAAGCTGGTAGACGAGACCGGTTGGCTGTCAGAAAAAACCTATGTCAACGCACTCGGCTTCTGCATGTTGTTGCCAGGGCCGGAGGCCATGCAGCTGGCAACATATTGCGGCTGGAAGCTGCGCGGAATTGCGGGAGGTTTGCTGGCGGGTCTCCTGTTCGTCATTCCAGGTGCGTTGGCGATTTTCGGGCTTGCTTTCGTTTACACCGCATATGGCCATCAGCCGACCATCAGCCAGTTGTTTCTGGGTATTAAGGCAGCCGTGCTGATTGTTGTTGTCGAGGCGCTTCTCAGGCTCTCCAAACGTGCACTGACGGAGCGGCGGCAGTGGGTTGTCGCAGTCCTTGCCTTCTCGGCCATCTTTTTCCTGTCGCCGCCATTTCCGATGATCGTCTTGGCCGCTGCCCTTTACGGTGCCGCCTTCATGGATGCGACGGTACAGGCAGCGCCGGAGAAACAGGTTCCGATCAGAACCTCTTTCACCCGAACATTGGGTGTTGTTACCGTTGGGCTTGGCCTCTGGCTCGGACCGCTCGCGGCTGTTGCCTGGGCGAGCGGTGCACCGATCCTTGGCGATCTTGGCTGGTTCTTTTCCAAACTCGCGGTTGTCACGTTCGGTGGCGCTTATGCGGTTCTGGCATATATGGCGCAAGACGTTGTCGCTCTTCACGGTTGGCTCGAAGCGGGTGAAATGATGGACGGGCTTGGTCTTGCCGAAACGACGCCCGGACCGCTGATCCTTGTGACGCAATTTGTCGGGTATGTCGCCGCGTATCATGAGGGCGGAATTGCGCTCGGTTTTGCCGGTGGGGCGGTTGCTCTTTGGGCAACCTTCGTGCCGTGTTTCCTCTGGATCTTTGCAGGTGCGCCCTATATCGACTGGATTTCGTCTCAACCTCGACTGAAGTCCGCATTGTCGGCGATCATCGCCGCTGTGGTCGGCGTCGTCCTCAATCTGTCGCTCTGGTTTGCCCTTCATGTCTTATTCGAAACCGTCACGCATAGGCATCTGGGTTGGCTGACACTTTGGGTTCCGGATGTTTCAAGCCTGGACTGGCGGGTTCCGGTGCTCGCGGCGTTGTGCGCGTTGCTGCTGCTGCGCCTCCACGTGAACCTGATCTGGACACTGCTGCTGGCTGCCGTCGGCGGGTTGCTTCTGTCGCTCGTCGCGTAAAAGAGCAAGCGGGGCCGGGAAAACCGTTGCCCCGTACTTTATCAGATTTAGAGTCCGGAATTGGTTTCAAGTCTATGCATTTCAAGAGAAAAAGCAGCTTGCGACAGCGCTGTGTGTCGGTTTCCAAAGGGAGCCGCGCCATTGATGAACCCTTTTGCTCAATTGGAAAAGATCGCTTGAACGCAAATCGCCGACCATGCACTGTGGCCATGTCGCGAACGAATGCGCACTTGGAGGAGACAGTATGCAGCTTCCGGAATTCATAAAGAAATTTCCCGCATTGGACATTCCGTTTCCGGAAGATGTCGTGACCTCGCACGCAATCCGCTCGGATGCCGGTTTGGTCGTGTTTTTTGACTTTCAAAAGGACATGGAACTGCCGCCGCATTCCCATCTTGCCCAATGGGGCACTGTGCTCGACGGCGAAATCGAATTCACGATCGCTGGAGAAACCAAGACGCTCGGGCCGGGCGCGATTTACAACATTCCGAGCGGGGCAGAACACGGCGCGGTCATCAAGGCCGGGACCAAGGTGATTGATGTCTTCGAGGAAGCAGACCGCTATCCGGTCAAATCCTGAGCGAGGCGGCGTGGCACTAACCGGGATCCGCCGGGCGGCTGTCGTTTTGCCCGCGTATGAAGCCTTCATCATTGCCTTCAGCGTGCCGGTGAAAACCGCCCGCCAGCTGGGAAAGCTTGCGCGCGCTCGTGGTGCTGTTCTTGAAGTTATTTTCGAAATAATATGGTTCAAATGACGAAATAATACTGTAATTGACAGTTAATTAATCTGATATCTATCTATAAATTTGAAGCAAATCCGATTTATTTGCACCACTTTGGAGATTTTTGAATAGTATTTGTGCACAACTGATGTGAACTCAAACGAAAGTGCGCTGTTGTGCGCTCGCGTTGGATGATGCGCGTCTTAGCAGCTATTGTTAAGAAAAATCTTTTTATTCAATAGCTTATGATTGTCACATTTTCATTTTCACCAACAACCCAGGTTGCCCGTACAGCGGGACAATTTTTCTGACACATCTTTTGCCAATTGCTTCCGCAATGCGGCGTTTCTTTCGCCAGAATTCGCGCCGAGCCTCTCGCGTGAAATTTGCAGCAGGAAAGGAAACGCAATGGTCAACAATCCGGTGAACAAGCTCAGTTCCAGCGAACAGTTGATCCTGGAGCTTGTCAACAAGGAGAGGCTGGCGGCCGGGTTGGAGCCGCTTGCCTCCGCCGCGCCGATCAACGCTGCCGCGCAGAAACACTCTGAATGGATGGCATCCGGGCGCGTGCTCGATCATACGGGGGCGGGTGGATCGAGCCCCTGGGATCGCATGAAGGCAGAAGGGTGGAACGAATATCCGATGGGCGAGAATATCGCCTACAATCCCTTTAACCAGCACAAGCCGATATCCGGGGCCTATGTTCCGCAGGCAATTGTTGAAGGCATGCATACCGGCTGGATGAACTCTACCGGGCACAGGGCCAATATTCTCAATTCGGATTACACCGTGATCGGGATCGGCGATGCCGTCGGCGGCCATCCGAGCGATGCGGGGCATTCGACAAGTTACGGCACACAGAACTTTGCCGGTACGACCAAGAACTATGTCACGGGTGTCATCTTTGACGATGCAGACGGCGACAAGTTTTATGACATTGGCGAAGAACTGGGGTCGGCAACGGTCACGATCGTCAATTCTTCCGGAACGACCGTTGCAACGAAGTCGACGGATCCGGGAGGCGGATACAGCATTGCGCTTGCAAACGGGTCCTATACCGCAAAGTTCACCGGGAGCGGGATCGACGGAACCATCGAGAAGAGCTTTTCGATTTCCGGCAAGAACGTCAAGATTGACGTCAAGGACGGGTCCGAAGGAGGCGGAACGCCGCCGCCTGTTGGCGGTAACGGCGATGATACGGTCACTTATACCAACGGTGATGATTTCTGGGACAACGGTGTTCCCAGAGACATCGGCGGTGCCGGGGTCGATACGCTCGTCATCGCAAAGGGCTCGGTCTTCAATACCTCCGGTCTCTCCTGGTACGGGTTTGAGCGTTTTCTGGGGGCTGACAAGAATGACCGCGTCGTCGGCAACGAAGCAGGTGTCGATTACCGTCTGAGCGGTGGCGGCGGCAACGACATCCTCCAGGGAAACGCCGGCGACGATACCCTTCTCGGCGGTCCTGGAAACGATCGTCTCTACGGCAAGGCCGGCAACGACATCATCAAAGGGGGCGCCGGGCGTGATGTCATGTTCGGTGGTGCCGGAAACGACACGATCCACTACGGCAGTGGCGATATTTTCTGGGACAACGGGAAGCCGAGAGATATTGGCGGTTCCGGGGTCGACACGCTTGTCGTGGAGGCAGGATCCAGATTTGCAACGTCTGCATTGTCGAAATACGGATTTGAACGCTTCAAGGGCGCGGACAAGGATGACCGGGTCGTCGGAGACGATGCCAAGGTCGGCTACGTCCTGAATGGCGGAGGCGGCAACGACTTCCTGAAAGGAAGCGCAGGCAACGACACGCTGTTGGGTGGTTCCGGCAATGACAGGCTTGACCCCGGTGCGTCCTCAGGGGGGCTTCAGAAGCTTTCCGGGCAATCCGGCAACGACACCTATATGATCTCGTCGAATTCGGGCCGGGTCGACATCATCGAACTGGCCGGAAACGGCAACGACACGCTGATTTTCAAGGACCTGAAAAGATCGGACGTCGAGGTGTCGCTGAATGCCCAGGACAAGATGGTCCTGTCATGGAATGACGGTGCCGGGCAAGTGACGATCAACGACGAGGGCGCACATCTCGATCAGTTCGTCTTCATGCACGGCGCCACCTATCAACCGGACGATTTTTCCTTCGTTTAACCCTTCCCTAGGGAGCTCTGCTTCTGCAAGCGGAGCTCTCTTCCTGGCCTTGGCAAGGACCCATTGATAGCCAACGTATCGACCGGGACGAAGCCGTGAACTCGTTTCGCTGTCGTTGGCTTTGAGTCACGGGGTGAGCGCTCTGCTTGCGGCCGGACAATGTCGAGGTTCGGAGCAAAACGGCCATTGGAACATTCAGCCCCAATGGTCCTTTTCGCGTTCTATCGAAATTCGAATGCCTCGACGTGAATAGTCTTTCGCTTGACGCCTTCTCTTTTGAGGTCCTTCATCAATCCATCCACCATGGGCTTTGGCCCGCAGACAAAGTACTCGTAGTCGGTGAGTTGGCCAGGTAGCCTCTCCTTCGCAGCATCAACACGTGCAAAATCACCCTCATCTGAAAAAAGCGGATAAAGCGTTACGTTGTCCCGCTGCGCTGCTATTTCTTGAAGTTCGTCCAGGAATATCGCTTCCTCCTTGCTACGGGCCGCATACGCGAAGTGAATTTCCCGGTCGTCGTTTTCCTCCATGGCCCGGAGTTTTGAGAGGAACGGCGTCAGACCAATGCCTCCAGCGATCCAGACCTGTTGTTTGGACGCAGTCTTCGAGGCATCAAAACGTCCATACGGACCCCGGACAATGACTTCACCGCCGGGCTTGAGCTCTTCTCGAACTTTGCGTGTCCAATCTCCAAGCACTTTCATGGTGAAACGCAGCCGGTCTTCATTTGGAGCGCTGGAGATTGTAAATGGGTGCGGTTCTGACCAGCCTTTGCCCTGAACTTCCACAAAGGCAAATTGACCGGGTTTGAACTTCAGCATGTCGCCAACGGGTTTCAAGACAACTTCAGTGGCGCGTTCCAGCGAGTTTACGGTTTCGATTGTGAAACGTGTCGCGGTACGTTTGTTCATTCCAAACATCGTATAGATTAATGCAACCGTGCCGACTAAAGCTGCCAGGATCAGAACGAGGCCCGACGCACTGAGGCGTTCAAAGAAGATACCGGGCGCGTTCATGAAATGGCCGATTACCAGGATGTACACCAGCGCCATGACCTTATGTGGATTGCGCCAACGGGAATAACTGATCTTCCTATTGAGCGCGACAAACAGTCCGATAACCAAAAGGACCATGGAGGCCATGCCGATCTGGGCTGATGGAAAGGTCGAGTTGAGAACCGGATCCACACCCGCTGGAAGTTCTTTGGGAATGCTGAAGAAGTGCACCAGCGCAAAAACCGCTGTGAACGTTCCTGCCACACGGTGAACCTGATACATTCTGTCCAGTCCGCCAAACATCTCCTCAAAGACTTCCAGCCGCGTTGCCAATATCACTGAGCATGTCATCAGCAAAAAGCTGATGCCGCCCAGAAGCGTTGAAAAGGTGGTTCTGAGAGTATGCTGGTCAGGCACGAAGGCGAGATGAAGCAGGGTGAAGACCGCAATTACGGCGATGATGGCGTTGATACCTTGCAGGCGCAGCATGACCTCGCCTCCTTTCCGGACTTAGTTGTTCGTGGATTGGGGGTGAATGGCGGCTTTGGCTGCAACGACAACCGAGAAACCCGATAGATATTCAGGCTCGGTCAGCGTCCTGTCCCGATCCAGATCGGCGCGCAGGAAATCGAGATCAATCGACTCCCGGTATTCGGCTGCCGTAACTTGACCGTCCGCATTGCGATCCCAGAGCGCGAAAACGACGCGCATAGCCGTTTTGAAGGCTTCACTTTGGCCAGCGTCTTCGGCGGCGTTGTGCATGCCAAAGCCCCAGTTGTAGAATTCGTTGAGGGCCAGAGCCTTGGAGTTGTCGTTATCCATGGAAGAAAAGACAGCATCTCCAAAGCTTGAATATTCGCTGGCAGTCAGGTGTCCGTCCTCGTCCTTGTCGATGGATTGAAAGGCCAAACCGGACAACTCTTTCCAGTCATTCTCGTCTGCTGCAGCTGGCATTGCGAATGTCAGTGAAGACAACATTGCGATGCTTAGAATTGACATTTTCATTTTGAATTCCTCCAGGTTTGACGTGGTCGCGGACCACTTGGCGTGATGAACTCAGTTGGATTTTTCGGTGACGTAACCGGCGCGCACTGCACAGCAGAGGCCGAGAAACCCCATGACGGTCCGGAACCAGTGCATTTTTTGCCAAGTCGCGAGCTCGGCGATGGTGGCGCTGGCGCTCAGGGCTCCACCTGCAAGCAGTGGATTGGCGTCACCGAAATAGAGAGGGAGAGTGGCGACCATAGCGAGCGCGGCTGTGGCCGCCGCAGCGAGCCAAAGCCTGTTCGGCAGCTTCATCCAGAGAGCAAGCCCGGCCACAATCATAACGGAACCCGTACCCAGAACGGTCAGCACAGCCATAGTGCCACCGACCGGCGCCAGGTTCGCCTCGAAGACCCTCGTGAATTCAGCTGGTTTCAGAGATTGCCAATACGGCACAAGGCCAGTTGCAATCAGCAAAGAGCCACCGGCCAACAGGCCGAGCAGGATGGTTGCGAATTGTGAAAGTAACGTCAACTTGCTTCTCCTTCCGTTGCCTGCAGATTTGAATTCAGGACGCAATGGCTCACCCGTTGCTGCGCATCGGTTGGGTTTCGCCTGGATGTTTGTGATTGCCGGAACTCAGATCGTCCGATGAGTACAGATCGTCACGTTCGCTGCGGTTTATTCGATGATTTTGTTGAACTGCTTTCGAAAGTCCGAAGGCGTTTGTCCGGTCCACCGTTGAAAGGCCCTTCGAAAGGCTCTTTCATCCGAATAGCCAAGCAGAAACGCGATTGAACCTATGTCGTTGCGATTATCGCGCAGAAGCTCCGTTGCGCGGTGTTCGCGTATCTTGTCAATCAAACCCTGAACCGTCGTGCCGTTTTCTGCCGCGATCCGCTGGGCGGTGCGCACACTCATGTTGGCAGCGGCAGCAACGCTGGCGGCGTTGAACACACCCGCTCGTGCGTTTTCGGCGGCTGCCTGTCTGAGCGTTTTGAGTTCCTTTGGCTCCTTAGCAGCTTCAATTTGCTTCTTAACGCCCGAAAGATGGGTCAGGACATAATTGAAGAGGTCAATGTTCGCCTGTTTTATCGGCTCGTTGAGCTTCTCCGGCTTCAAGATAAGACTGATTTCACTGGCGTTGAATTCGACCGGCACCCCGAAGTAATCGACATAGTGCGCCACATCGCAGTGCGGCTGGTGCGAGAAAGTGATGCGCTCAAAGCAGTTCGATATTCCCAGAAACTCAGAAAACAGGCGCGGTATCGACGCGGACCCGATTTCTGCCGAACGGCCACCATCCATATGGTTCATAGGATGGCTAGACACGATCTTAGCTTCCATAGGGCCTTCCTGGAATGTCAGTTCCAACTGGTCCGAAATGATTGAGCAGTTCTTTGTCAGGAGATTAATTTCCGTGCGAAGTTCATCGGCAAATCGGGCACCCTCAGCCAAGCCTCCAAAAAACGAAAAGGGAGCGGCGCGCGCGATATCCAGGGTAATCGGCTCATTGGGAAACCGCTCGCCAAGCAGTGCCATAATTCTCGGTGTTACATCTTCGGGCGGACGAGACTCCGGATTCATCAGTATGTTGCACGGTAATCCGGCGGCATCCTGCACCTCAGATATTGTCAGCCCGCGTGAGAGCGCTGATGCAACCACGGTCATTACGGTTCCATTGCTCACGGTCGTCATGATTGAGCCTCCGCAGATCTTGTCCAGGGCAATGAGCGACGCAGCGGATACCTGCTCACATCAAAAGATGGCGCCTGGTATCCCTTCTGCACTTGAAAAAAGTGTGTCATCTCAACCTTCTGGAACTTCGTTGTTGAGATCAGAATGACGGTTCACCCCTCGAAATCACAGGACAATACCTGCCAAATGCCGGACAATTTCCGCCAAAACAGGTCATTCCTCGCCAGAAAGTCACCGATCTGAAATGATCGCGATCAGCGTTCGGTGTGAGAGATTTTGCAAACACAGCCTATGGTTCGAAACAGCTTGGCAATGGAGCTAGACGAATGCGCTTTGGGTCGAGAGAAGACATGCGTCGTTGCATATTTCCTTCGCAAGGTAAGAACTAGTTTTGCTCAACCGTTGAAAGCTCGGCTTCGAGCCGTTTTTCAGACGCGCCCGGCGGTTTTGCCCAACTGGCGATGATGCGGTAGACAGCCGGTGTCAGAAACAGCGTGAAGATCGTTGCAAGGCCGAGGCCGCCAACGACTACCCAGCCTACCGCCGTTCTGGCTTCTGCCCCGGCGCCAGTCGCAAGCACCAAAGGTATGCTTCCGGCGACCGTTGACGCCATGGTCATCATCACTGGCTTCAGCCGGATCCGCATTGCATTGCGGATCGCCGTATCCACGTCCTGTCCCTGCTGGCGGAGCTGGTTGGCGAACTCGACTATCAGAATGCCGTTCTTCGCCATGATGCCGACGAGGATAACGAGCCCGATCTGGCTGTAGTAGTTCAGGCTGCCACCGGAAACGAGGATTGCCAGCAGTGCCGTACCAAGCCCGCATGGTACGGTGATCAGGATGATGAGCGCGCTTGAAAAACTCTCGAACTGCGCTGACAGCACCAGAAAGACAATCAGGAGTGCGGCCGCGAAAACGATCAGCGTCGTTGTCTCTCCGGTTTCAAGGGTCGCCGCCTCGCCAAGAAACACCAGCCGGCCTTCGTTCCCCAGAACGTCGGGGGCGATGTCCTTCAGTCTATCCACGGCCGTGCCCAGGTCGACACCACTGCCGAGATTGGCCTGTGCCGTGACAGCCCGCTCTCTTGCTTCGCGGCTCAATGTGGATGCCGCGGCAGCAACTGACAGTCTCGCAACGGTCGAAATCGGGACGAACTGGCCGTTGCCGGCCCGTATGAACGTGTTTTCCAGGTCACCCTGGTCGTTGATCGGGCGGCCTCCAAGCTCGAGGCGGACTTCCACTGTCTCGTTGTTCAGGAAAATCTCGGAAACCTTGTTGCCCTCAATGACCGTGTTGAGCGTTTCCACCACGTCACGCGGCTCGATATCGAGGTTTGCCGCCTGATCCCGGTCAACCTCGAGCAGTAGCTGCGGCTGGTTGATCTCGTTGACAAGCTGGACGTTGGCAAAGGCCGGATCGTCCTCCATCTTCGCGATCAGGGCATTGGTCAGATCGCCCAGTTCGTCGTATTCCTTGCCGACAACGGCGAACTGGACGCCGCGCCCGGCGCCACGTATGCCCAGACTGTTGGATGCCCGCAAGGAGATGAAGGCCCCCGGGATCCGGCTGACGGGGCCTTGAATTTCCGCCGCGATCTCCTGTTGGCTGCGCGCCCGGTTCTCCCACTGATCCAGGCGGACAAATACGAGGGCAAAACTCGTCGATCTCAACCCAATGAGTGACTGAACGGCGATCACTTCTCCGGACGCGACATAGGGTTCGAGGATCTTTTCAACGCTGGCCACCTGCTGGCTTGTATATTCCAGACTGGCCGAGGAGGGCGTGCGCAGGGCAATCATGATCGTGCCCCGATCTTCGGAGGGTGTGATCTCCTGGGGCAGGTAATCGTAAAGCGCCAGGGAGCCTCCGGCAAAAACGAGAGCTGAGAGAAGAACCAGATACCTTGCTTTCAGGATAACCGCGATCAGTCGCTCGAATGCGGTCACGACGGCGCCGCTGCCTTGCTGCGGTTTCAGATCAGTGGTTTCTGTTTCGGGCTTGCCCGGATCGACGAAGGCGCAAAGCGCCGGGCTGAGCGTCAGCGCAACAAAAGACGAAAGCGCGACGGAAAATGCGAGCACAAAACCGAATTCGCCGAAAATTCCACCGGCCTGTCCCGGAAGGAAAGAGATCGGAATGAACACGGCGGCAAGCGTTGCGGTCGTTGAAATCACGGCGAAAAAGACTTCCCGCGTGCCGACTGCGGCAGCCGCGAATGCGCCGAAACCCTGTTTCCGCCGCCGCACAATATTCTCAAGCACAACGATGGCGTCATCGACGACCATGCCTGTGGCCAGAACCAGTGCAAGCAATGTGATTGTGTTGAGCGAAAATCCCGCGGCCCAGATCGCTGCAAGCGTTCCGATCAGGGCAATTGGAACGGCGACCGCCGGAATGACCACCGCGCGCAGCGAGCGCAGGAACAAAAAAATCACGGCCACCACGATGACAACCGCCAGCGCGATGCTCGTGACGACGCCGGAAATCGAGCGTTCGACAAAGACACCGTCGTCGGCAACTATGATCAGATTGGCGCCCTCGGGCAGTTCTTCCTGGAGATCGGCAACTGCAATTCGCGCAGCATTTGAGATCGAAAGCGTGTTTGCATGGGACTGGCGGATGATGTTCAGTCCGACGGACGGTTGACCGTTGATGCGGGTGATCACGGACGGGTCGTCGGAGGAGAACTGCACGAAGGCAACATCGCCGATCACGGTCTCCCGGTTGAGGCGGATCGCCGATATGGTTTCTTCGGTCGTCGTTGAAGCGACAGAGCGTACCACGAGCTCCTGAGTTGGCGTTTCCAGCGCGCCGAGCGGAATATCCAGGTTAGCGCTGGCCAGGGCTGCGCGCATATCTGCAAGGGAAATGCCCCGGCTCGCGAGCGCTACCGGAAAGAACGTGACGCGCATGATGCGGGCATAGTCGCCCGCGACCTGCACCTCCGAAACGCCGTCGATGGCCAGAAGCCGATCCGAGACGATGCCCTCCGCCAATGAAGCGAGATCTGTCAGTGGCAGGCTTCCACTGAGGGCAAGACGGACAATCGGGTCCGCATCGGCATCGCTCTTTTGCACCGTCGGGTCTTCGACATCGTCCGGCAGGTTCCGCTGCGCCCTGGACACGAGATCGCGCGCGTCATTCGCCGCCTCGGTGACATCGGTCGAGGTGTTGAGCTCCAGCGTCAGGCTGGAGCTTCCGTAAGACGATGTCGCGGAAATGTTCTCAAGACCTTCCAATCGCGCAAGGGCATCTTCAAGCACGCTGGTAACTTCTGCATCCACGGTACTGGCCGCAGCTCCCGGATATGTCGCGCGAACCGATATGACCGGATTGGAGACATTCGGAAGTTCCCGGACTTCAACACCGCTGAACGCTGTAACGCCCGCAATGATGACAAGCAGATTGAGAACGAGCGCCAGGATAGGCCGGCCGACAAATGTTGCGGCAAATCCGAGCTGGCTGCGCGAAAAGCTGCCGGGCCCGGTATCATCCATCGGTCGTCTCCGCGACGTCGACGGCGACAGTCACACCCTGGCTGACCTTGAAGGCACCGTCCCTGATCACCTCGTCGCCTTCCTTCAGATCGGCCTCAAGCCAGACATTGTCGCCGAGCCGGTGTCGCAGGACGACGTCAATTCGCTCCGGCTGGTTTTCCGAGCCGAGCTTCCAGACATAGGCTCCATTCGGGCTCCACAGGATCGAGACCGCCGGAACCATCGGCATGGGCTCGTCTTTGCTCGCAAGACTGACGCTGAAGGTCATCCCGGGCAACAGAAGGTTCTGCGGGTTCTGGACTTCCGCACGGACGCGGATTGTTCGGAATTCCTCGTCAATGGAACTGTCGAAAGAGGTGACCTCACCATTGAAGACCCGTCCGACGAGCGCGGGTGTCGTCAGGCGAACGGGTACGCCCGTCCTGATCTGGCTGATCGCTGTCTCGGGAACCGTGAACTCCACAAGAAGGCTGCTGGCGTCCACGAGCGTCACGATTTCCGCACCCTGAGGCAGATAGCTGCCGACGGTCAGGTCATTGAGGTTGATGCGGCCGGAAAACGGCGCTCTGATGATCCTGCGGTCGTATTCGTACTGAGCCTCGGCAACCTTTGCTTCGGCGACGGCCAGGGAGGCTCTTGCTTCGTCAACTTGCGCCTGGGAAACGGCATTGCTGCTCTGATCCAGGAGGGTTTGATAGCGATTGAAGGACGCTGACTGCTGGTCCAACTCCGCCTTCGCGCTTTCCAGCAGAATTTGCTGGGTCTTGCGTTCCAGCGTCACGATCGGGTCGCCTGCTTCGACATCGGTGTTCGGCTGAACGTGAATTTCCTCAACCGTGCCGGCTACGTCCGCGGTGACATGAATCAACCGGATCGCCTTTCCGGTTCCGATCGACTGGATCCGGGAACGGGGAGGGGTAAAGGCAACGGGTGTTGCCGTCACGACAATGGCGTTGGTCGGAAACGCCGATTGCGATGAAGCGTCATTTGATGCTCCATCCGCCGAGTTTTCCCGCGGTGGGCCTTCGCTTGAGAAAAACAGGCCGCTTGAGGAAACCCATACCCCAAGAGCAAAGGCGCAAACCAGCGCCAGTATCCAACCCGTCAGCCGGTTCATCCATGTTCCTCCAAGGGCTCTCAGGAATAGTTTGTCGAAGTCAAAAGATCACAGTGTTGCCGCCATTCGCAAGGTGTATGCGACCGGCGTGCAGGTCAATTTGCAAAGCAGTGCGCAGCAAAGTCTTCCTGTGAAGGTTGATTGCATCTTTTGTAATATGTATCGTAATTATACTTAAAAATTCAAAACAATTTCGAATTATAGCTTCCGTTATTTGATGCGTTAAGTTTGCGTTGTGGAAATGTATTTTAATTTTACTTGTGAGCGAATCGCATTCTTCATAGGTTGGAATCCATGAAACGTCTTCGGGTAATCGGGCATCTATCGACACCTGACGTCTGCGATGAGGTGGAGCTTTTGTGCAGTGGTGCTGCGTTTGCAGTGCGCTGCCTTTTTTGTGGCCGGCGCTTCGCCGCTATCGCGTTTCATGAGGTCTGACAAGAATAAATGAGGTAAGTACGACATGTGTGATCTCTGTGTTGCGACCGGCCGCACCTCCGAACTTCCTGTTGTCGCCGGCTTCAGCTGCGATGACGGTGTTGGCTCGGGGGCCAATGCGTTGGCGGACGGGTCCGCCGTTTCTTTGGCACCGCTACCTGTTTTTACAAACGACCAGATTGCGGATCAGCTGACGCAGGAAACATCCAACGGTTCTCCGATCTCCTTCAACGCCGGTCCGGGTGACACGATCACAGTGGACATTACCGGTCTGACCAACGACGGGAAATTCCTGGCGACAAACGCGTTGGAAGCCTGGGAGAACGTGACGGGCCTGAATTTTTCCTTCGTCACAAGCGGTGCGCAGATCACATTTGATGATGAAGATTCCGGAGCCTATGCCAGTTATTCCTGGTGGAGCAACGGTGACATGATCACCGCCGATGTCAACGTTTCGAAGGCATGGCTGAATTCCTACGGAACCAGCATCAACAGCTATTCTTTCCAGACGTATATCCACGAGATCGGGCACGCGCTCGGGCTGCGGCACGGCGGAAACTACAACGGATCGGCGACATATGGCGTCGACAATCACTATCTGAACGATTCCTGGCAAGCGACCGTGATGTCCTATTTCAGCCAGACAGAAAACACATACATCAACGCGAGCTACGCTTATGTGATCACGCCGATGGTCGCAGATATCGTCGCGATCCACGATCTTTACGGCACTCCGGCCAGTATCCGCACCGGGGCAACGGTCTACGGCAACAACTCCAATGCCGGCGGCTATCTGGAGACGTTTTTCGATTCAAATCAAACCGCTGCGATGACTATCTACGATAATGGTGGAACGGATCTGTTCGACTTTTCGCATGTCGGTTCCAATCAGCGTATCGACCTGAACCAAGAAGCCATCTCGAATGTCGGCGGTTTGACCGGGAACCTGATCGTTGGGCGCGGTACCATCATTGAAAACGCGAACGGCGGCAGCGGCAACGATGAGCTGATCGGCAACGGTGCCAACAACACGCTCCTGGGCAATGATGGCGATGACGACCTCATCGGCGGCGGTGGAAACGACATCCTGCGCGGTGGCTACGGCAAGGACAACATGTCCGGCGGCTCCGGCAATGATATCGTCTACTATACAAATGGCGATACTTTCTGGGTCAACGGGACACCGAAGGATGTCGGTGGGAGCGGGACAGATACGCTCATCATGGAGAACGGATCGGTCTTCAACACCAGCGGGCTTTCCTGGTACGGATTCGAAAAGTTCGTTGGTGCGGGGCGCGATGACCGCGTCGTCGGCAACGATGGCTCGGTGAATTATGTACTTGAAGGCGGCGGCGGCAACGACACGCTCATCGGCAATGCCGGAGATGATGAGCTGCTGGGTGGTGCCGGTAACGACTTTCTTCGGGGCGGCTGGGGCAGCGACACGTATTCTGGTGGTGCAGGCAACGACACGATCTATTATGGCAGCGGGGATAAGTTCTGGGACAACGGCACACCGCTGGATATCGGCGGCATCGGCACGGACAAGCTCATTATCGAAGCGGGGTCGAAATTCAACACGTCCGGGCTTTCCTGGTACGGGTTCGAGCAGTTTCAGGGTGCGGAGAAGGACGATCGTGTTGTCGGCAACGATGCCAGCATCGACTATTGGATGAATGGCGGTGGCGGCAACGATATCCTGAAGGGAAGCGGCGGCACCGACACGCTGATAGGCGCTGCTGGCAATGACACTCTGGATGCCGGCGGCTCTGCGGGCGGTTGGCAGAAACTGGAAGGCGGTGGCGGCGACGACACTTATGTCGTTTCATCGGACGGAGGCTGGATCGATATTGTCGAACTGATTGGAAACGGCATCGACACGCTGTTCTTTAAAGATCTTCAGGTTTCCGATGTCGAAGCTTCAACGGACAGCACCAGCAACATGCTTTTATCCTGGGCAAGTGGAGCCGGTCAGGTCCGCATCAACGATTTGGGAGCCCATGTGGACAATTTCGAGTTTTCGGATGGATCAGTGCTGCAACCGGACGACTTTGTGTTTGTCTGAAAGAGCGTCGTGAGCGGCAGGCTTCCATTTCATTTTTTGGATGCCTGCATCCGAACTCAAAGCGCTGCCTCGACCACTTTCGCGCAGGCCAGAAGCTGATTGTCGCGGCCTCCGCCCGCGACCAGCATTGCGCTCAAGGTTTTGCCACCATGCCGGTAGGGAAGGGCAATTGCGCAGGCGTCGGCGATATTGGCAAGCGACGGATTGCGAAGGGCCAGAAGATTGAACCGGTTGAAGTCCGCGTCATCGGCAAGGTCTTCAACGCGCGGCGGCAACTTGGGAGTAGTCGGCAGCAAAAGCATGGCCGATCCGAGCTCTTCGCGGAATTCTGAAATGAATTTCTCGCGCCTGTTCAGTGTCTGCCGATACTCGACCGCTGTTACTTCCTCTGCGCGTGCCATCCGGGCATGGACACGCGGGTCGAAGTCTCCGGCAGAGTTTTGGAAATAGTGTTCGTAGTGGGCGCGGGACTCCACGGACGTCATATGCCAGGGCGGAAGATGCTCATAGTGGGACAGCGCCGCAATTTCCTGTTCCACGATCTCCAGTCCGGCATCGCGAAGGGTCCGGACCACGGTATTGAACCCGTTTGCCACATCTGCATCGATCTCGTCGAAGCCGAAATTAGCCGGTATGACCAGTTTTGCTGCTGCCGGGGATGATGGATCGGTGTCATGTCCTGCCATGATCTGCCAGGCAACCTCGCATTCCGCCACCGTTTTCGCCATTGGACCGAAACTGTCCAGGCTGTCCGAGAGCGGCTTGCCGCCCGCCATCGTCACGGTGGATTGCGTCGGTTTGAAGCCTGTAATGCCCGTGAAGGCCGCCGGTATGCGCAACGAGCCGCCGGTGTCGCTGCCAATCGCGATGTCGCAGAAACCGAGTGCCACCGAAACAGCCCCGCCACTCGTGGAGCCTCCCGGTGCGCATCCGGGATAGGCGGGGTTTTGAGGGGTGCCGTAGTGCGGATTCAGTCCCAGGCCGGAATAAGCGAATTCGGACATGTTGGTCAGACCGACGAAAACGGCTCCGGCCGTGTTGAGGCGGGCAATGGCCGTCGCATCGGTGCTCGCGGGAGGATCGTTTGCCAGCACTTTCGTCGCGGCCGTTGTCGTCTCACCCTTTACGTCAAACAGTGCTTTCACGCTGATCAGTGCACCAGCGAGCGGGCTAGCCGCCTGAGCAGCGTTTCCAGCCTGCGCTTTTGCTCTCGAGGGCAGAAGTTTCAAGAACACAGATTGTGCGGAAGCATCACCGGATATTCTTTCAAGCGTTTGTTCCAGCCGGCGTTCGGCACTTTCGGGCGTCCAGGGAAAGGGTGCGCTCATCTGGTGGGTCCTGTGTTTGAAACGTCAGCGGGGAGGTTACGAGATGATCCGGAGATTAGTGGTTCGGTAGCGCCAGTCAATCGACTGGCCGTTTGTCGGATCACTCAGTGACATCCTGAAACCTGCCGATGGCCTGACACCGCCGATTGCCGGCAGCGTGCCGCACAACATGGCGCTTCCGTCGGTAAGTCCAGCACCTTCGATCAGGTGTCTGAGCGGCAGGATCGAAGCGAGCGTTCCCTCCTGATAGAGCGTCCAGCTGCCGTCTTCTTCAATCCAGGACCTCAAGACATAATCGTCGAGGTTGGGTTCAACCTCGTCGAACCGCCAGAGTGTTTCGGCCACCGGCTTGGCGCAAATCTGCTTGGACGCCGCGACAGAGTGGGCTTCCAGGGCGCGGTCCGTATGGTCCGAGGCAAGACCCAACCAGATCTGGCCGTTGAGCCGAAGAAGAAACGGTTCGGCTTCTCCGGACGTCTTGGTGCCGAGCGCATGGATTTCGCTTTCTTGGGTCAAGAGGGCAGGTGCGCACTCGTAGTAGAGCGGCACACTCGATGGCGCCGGAACCCCGAGCTCTGCCAATTCAGCGATGTGATGATCGACGGAGGAAAGGTCTCGGCCGGTCCATCCGGCCACGATGAGCCGGTCGGGAGTGCATGAAAGCACTCCGTTGCTGGTCTGAAATTTCATGAGTTCGTCTCTTAGAGGGTTGATGGCAGGAACAGGGCCAGTTGCGGCATCAGGATGAGCAGGCCGACCATTGCAAGCATGGCGAGCGCATAGGGAATGCATCCCAGCATGACATCGCTGAAACTGCCCGATTTCCGCGCTGCCTGGACGACATAGAGGTTGAGGCCGACCGGCGGTGTGATCAGCGCCATTTCGACCAGAATGATCATCAGGATGCCGAACCAGATCTTGTCGTAACCGAGCTGGACGATGATCGGCACCACGATGGGTATGGTCGCGACCATGAGAGAGAGGGTCTCGATGAAAAAGCCGAGCACGATGTAGATCAGGATGATGACGAGCAGCGTTTCAAGCGCGCCAAGGCCCAATCCGGTCAGGAGGTCCTGCAGAGCGCGGCTCACGCCTGCCGCGGTGAGTGCAAAGTTCAGCACATAAGCGCCGATCACGACAAGCATGATCATCGCGGATGTCTTGACCGAACCGCGCAGGGCGTCCTGCAGCATCTCCCAGGTCAGTGCCCGTTGATGTGCGGCGATCAGAAGCGCAATGGCAACGCCAACTGTGGCGGCTTCTGTCGGAGTGGCCCAGCCGGCATAGATCGAGCCGACGATGGCACCGAACAGCCCGAAAATAGGAAGGAGATCGGTCAAACCACCGAGCTTTTCCGCAAGCGAACTGGAGCGGCGCGGCCCACCAAGACCGGGCCTGACAACGCACATGATCACCGTGATCAGCATGAAGAGACCCGCCAGGAAGAGGCCGGGCACCAGACCGGCGAGAAACAGTTGCGGGATCGAGCTTTCGGTCAGGAAGCCGTAAACGATCAGGTTGATGGAAGGCGGGATCATGATCCCGAGCGTTCCGCCGGCAGCGATTGCCCCGGAAAAGAGCTTCTGGTTGTAGCCAAGGGTCTTGGCCTGCGGCATGGCAACGGTGGCAACGGTCGCCGCTGTTGCGACTGACGAGCCGGATGTTGCCGAAAACATCGTCGAAGTCGCGATATTGGCGTGGATCAGCCCACCAGGCATCCAGGCTACCCATTTTTCAAGGGCGGCGTAGGTCCGCTTTGCAACGCCGCTGCGCACCAGGATTTCACCCAGCAGCACAAACATGGGAATGGCGATCAGCGTCGCGCTGTTGGACGAGGACCAGACAACCTGGCCGAGGCCGCGCATCAGCGGAAAGGGGCTGAAGAATTCGTCGATGCCGAAGGCAAGAAGAAAGAGCACAATGCCGACGGGGATGGAAAGTGTCAGCAGGCCGAGAAGGCCGACGGATGTGAACGCGATCATGCTTCCCCCCTTGCACCGGCAATCGAGTCGACGGACTTGTAATCGGACGAGGCGAATTTCACGAGGACGGTCAAGAGCAGTATGCAGGCTGACACGGCAAACCAGACCCAACCGGCCCACCAGAGCAGCTGCGGTATCCAAAGCGGCGTTTCGAGCGGCGTGTTCGCTCGCGCACCGGTCGACAGTGTTTTTTCCAGAACACCCCAGCCTCTCCAGGCAACCACGATGGCCGTTCCGGAGAGGCAGAGGAGGGACAGAATGTCAAAAATGGCCCTGCCGAGCGGAACCAGGCGCTGGCGGAGCAGGTCGATGCGCACATGCGCCTGCTCCGTCAAGGCGTAACTGATGCCCCAGCTTGTGGTCACCGCCATGACATAGCCAGAGATTTCATCAACTCCCCCGAGCGAACCACCCAGGCGCCGGGCGATGATCTCCACGAGTGTGAACACGACGCAGGCAAGCAGAACCAGGCCGACCACGATTGCGAGACGGTCATTTATCCGCCTGAGCTGCGATGCCAGGGAAGTCATTGAAATCCTGCCTTAGTTGGTTTCGAGTTTGACGCCGGTAACCTTGCCGACACTGTCGCTCCAGCGGCTGGCCCAGTCACCACCGGCGCGCTCGGCCCAGTCCGGCAACACTTCGCTGATGAGCACATCCTTGGCCTTGGCCTGGTCGGCTTCGCTTGCCTCGACAAGGATCAGACCACGCGCTTCGCCGTAGGGGCACTCGCCGTTGCCGGTGAGGCAGGCGACATCATTTTCAAGCGCATTTTGAGCCGTTTCCCAGGCCTTCGCCTCCAGGTTTTCCTTCACGCCTGTTTCCAGCGTCGCTTTTTGAGCGTCCGAAAGAGTGTTCCACTTGTCCAGATTGATGGCGGTCACGACCGGGTCCCATCCGCCGAGCGGCAGCGGCATCAGGTGTGTTGAAACTTCCCACCAGCCGGCATTGTAACCGGATCCGGCTCCTGTGATGGCGCAATCGACGACACCACGCTGCAGGGCGCCCGGAACTTCACCGAAGCCGACATTGACGCCTTCTGCGCCCAGGGCTTCCAGAAACTTGGCTGTCATCCGGCCGGAGGCGCGCACTTTCTTGCCCTTGAGGTCGTCGAGAGACCCGATCTCGGCGTTGCAGAAAACGACTTGTGGCGGGTAGGGCGCAATGCCCAGAACCTTGGCATTGAAGACGTCGCGGTAGATGTCATCGACCATCGGACGTGCCGCCTCGACGGCCTTCTGCGCCGTGGATGCATCGGTGGCAATGAGCGGAACGTCCAACCCCTCGAGCGCAACACTGTCCGAAACGGCGTAGTCGGCAACGGTCATACCAACATCGAAGACACCCTGCGAGAGAAGACGGAAGACGTCACCGCCACCGATGCCCATCTGGTCGTGGGTCGTAAGAGAAGCGGTCAGATCGCCGCCGGAGAGTTCGGGCAGTTTTTCGGTCCAGAAAGGGGCTTCATACTGCTTGTGGAGCGGCAATCCGCTCCAGCTGCCGACAACGGCCAGCTCTTCAGCCTGTGCAGCGGTTCCTGCAGCGAACGCGATCAGTGAGCTCGCGGACAACAATACCAGTCTGTTCATTGCGTTCATCCTCTGTTTTTCTCAATCTTTCAGCTAGTTATCGTTATAGGGGTAGAGCGGGTCCGTGTGCTCTCCGACATCGGCGATGAGCATGGCGCCCGGGGAATGGGTCATTGAAAGTGGCGGTCTGGACCGCATGATCGCGGCCTGTGGCGTGACCCCGCAGGCCCAGAACATCGGGACTTCGTCGTCCGCGAAACTGACGGGCTCGCCCCAGTCCGGGTTATCGAGATCGGCAATGCCGATCGCCTGCGGATCGCCGACATGGACCGGCGCACCGTGAGCAAGTGGATAGCGTCTGCAGATCTCTTTGACTTCGCTAAGACGCGCTTCCGGGATCGGCCGCATCGAGACGACCATTTCGCCTTGGAAGGGGCCGCTTTTCGTTGTTTCAATTGAAGAGCGGAACATCGGCACGGTGACGTTGCTGTCGATGTGGCGCATTGCGATCCCGGCGTTGCGCAGGGCGTCCTCGAAAGTGAACGAGCATCCGATTGCAAAGGCGACAAGGTCATCGCGCCAGTGATCGTAAAGATCAGGGACCTGTGCCTCCAAAACGCCATTGCGGTAAATGTTGTAGCGGGCGGCATCGGTGCGAAGGTCGATATCAGCTCCGAGCCGTGGGAGCGTCACGTCGCCGGGCTTCGAAACACCGGCAAGCGGACATGCCTTCGGATTGAGCCGGCAAAAGGTGTGAAAATCCTCCGCCAGATCACCGGGCAAAATCGCCAGATTGCACTGAAGACGTCCCTTGGCGAGACCTGCTGTGTGGCCCGTGTAACGCCCTTCGCGGATCAGACTGCGCTGCGTGGCAGTGTCCAAGTCAAACAGGTCTGGAAGCAGGGCGTTCTGGTGCGTCATGTCCACCTCGAAATTCGGTGGCAAAATGCTGCGGCGGATCTATTATCAAGTCAAATCGTGATTTTCTGTCCAAAGTGATCAAATTTTTTTATCGCTTTTCGGGGGGTGGCAACCATGACCTTTGAGCAACTCAAGACCTTCCTGACCGTCGCACGCATGGGCGGTGTGCGCCGGGCGGCGGAGCAGATGAACGTCTCTCAACCGGCTGTTTCCACAAGGATTTCAAGCTTGGAGTCCTATCTGGGCACCGAGTTGTTCAGCCGTGTTTCGACCGGTGTGGTGCTGACCCGAAATGGCGTGCTGCTGCAGAACCATGCCGAACAGATCATGGCGATCATGGAACGGATCAAGGGAGACGTGATGGCGGAGGACAGCATCAGCAGCCTCCTGCGCCTCGGTGTCGCTGAGACTGTGGCGCAGACATGGCTGCCCGATTTCCTCCGAGAACTGCACCACAGTTTTCCCAAACTCAAGATCGAGGTGTCAGTGGATATTTCGGTCAACTTGAGGGAAATGCTTCTGGACAGATCACTTGACCTTACAATCCTGATGGGCCCGATTTCCGAATACAGCGTCGACAATCTGGACCTGCCGCCGTTCGAGCTGTCCTGGTATCGGCCCGTCGATCTTGTAGACCCCGATCTCAGCACGACGCCGGTCATCACGTATAACCGCAACTCGCGACCGCACCGGGAGCTGACACAGGAACTGCGTGACCGGTACGGCAGCACCGCACAGGTCTTTCCGACCAACTCCCTCTCAACCGGATTTGAGATGGTCGCATCCGGGATCGGCGTTGGTATCCTGCCGCATGTTCTGGGCCGGCGCCTTGTTGAGGAAAACCGGATCACAACCTTCGACCCTGGCTGGCAGGCAACCCCCTTGCACTTCACGGCAACCTATATCGGCGAACCCAGAAACGAACTGATCGCGCGTGCAGCGCGGGTCGCACAGAAGGTGGCGTGGGCGTTCGGGGAGGCGGTTTGAAAAGGTGACCCACTTGAGTGAGCGCGCCTGCAAGGCTGCGTCAAAACCTGTTGGGCGCGATAAACCTCAAGAGAATTTCCGAAGACGGACGGACGTTTTTTGCGTGCATCCGGGCACGCTGAGCCAGCTTTCGGGACAAGTGCAGGATTTGGACAAGCTGCTGAACCGTCAGCGTCGCGGTCCACAGCCAAGTCGGTAGCCGTATGCATATCATTGCAACATGATCGTGCAGTTATTCCAATTCAAGAAGGCGCGGTCGTGAACTAGGTTCGGCACGACATGTGTTGAACGCATCGATTCTGCGAAGCTCGAGCGTTTGAACGAAGACACTTTGAGGCAATCAGGTCGAAAATCAGTCTGCCGGCGGCGGAGCTTCCTGCCTTCAAGTCAATGATTCCGTCGTGCCTGGCATGTCGGAATTTTTATTATTTATGGACCGCAAAGATGTTGGAAAGAATTCAGATTGAAAGATCCGTTGGTCATATGGCGCGTAACAACATGGCCGACGTTCGAAAGGTGCAGGAGCGGCTGAATGAGTTGCTCGAGCCGAGCCGGTCCCGATTGGTGCCGGACGGTATCAATGGGCCGCAGACAAAGGATCTCATCGGAGACTTTCAGACGAAGGTTGTCGGCTTCAATGTCCCAGACAAACGCGTCGACCCTGTTGGAAAAACGATCTCCGCGCTGAATGACATTGCCTCGAAGGCAATTTGGAGAGGGCAGCCGGTCGAACCAAAACCAGTTAACCCGGGAAAACCGGATCCGGAGTCACCGGTGTCGTTCGACAAGATGCCGAAGATTGGCGTCATCGGTCCGGTGGATCAGAATGGCGGGTTTGATACCTATCCGCCGCCGGCACAAGTGCTTGGGCCGTCACAGGTCAACACAATGGTAGATCGTGACGGTGCGTGGATCATGGTTCCTGTCGGTGGTGAGCGGGAGATTTCGCTCGATCTCGATCCGGACAAACCGGTTCAGTTCCACACTCTCGGTATGGATGAAAACGGTGTCGTCAACTCGATCATGCGCGATCGGTTGCTGAGGGCGACGGTCAACGGAAGAAACCTGAAAATCAAGGGCCTGACACCGTGCAAGGATTGCAGGCTCGACATCGTCCAAAACGGCAGACACCTGAGGCTTTATGTTTCGGTCAAACCACTTCGGATCCTGCCTCTCTTTGCCTTTCGGGTCGATCACGGGCGGCGAATGAAGACCCGTGTTTCCTCGTCGGAACTGCGATCAATCGTGCAAATGGCCAACGCGGACATTTTGCGGCATCAGTGCAACATCGAGTTCGACCTCAAGGACGACAGAGAGTTGTCGACCGAGGAAATCGGGCGCCGCATCGGTCGGTCCCTAACCGTCAGCTCATTTAGCAGGGACGAATTGCAGTATCTTACGCCGTTTGCCGTCAACAGAACCCTTCCGCAGCCTCATGGTGCGGAGGAGGTGAAAACAGTCAACCTGTTTTTCGTCCGGGAAATCAGAGACCTTGCACAGAAAAGTGCGGACATCAGAGGTTTTATGAAGGACCAAGGTCTTCCCTCAGGTATCTGCGTGATTGATGACCATTCCACCCGCCATTCGACGGACGTAAAAGCGCTCGCCCGCATACTTGCGCATGAGGTTGGTCACATGCTGATCGGCGATATCTATACGCATGGTAGCGCCATCAATCAGGCCGAGGTGCACAACCCATACAGGGATGCACTGATGTTCAGCTACACAAATGGCGGCTACCGGCTGTACAGAGTTGAAATCGAGACGATGAACCCCACAAAACGTCAGCAGCCAATGATGCTATTCTAAAACCGCCAGAATGCGTTCAAGTTCGGGTTTCAGAAAACACTTTTGAAATGAGGCTCGACTTGCTTCTCACTGTATTATTGTTTGAGACATGTCTGTTTTTTGTGACCGCCTCAGCGCCTCCAGCCGGTACTTGCAGATGGGCAGGACTTTTATCAATTTTATTCGGACACAATTGTCTTTCGCCGAAGATCAAATCGCTTCGAACAAGTCCGGAAAGAGAAGCAAACAGCCAACCTTAGTGATCTCAATACCCGCCTAGTCCAGGGGCGGCAGTCTGTTTTCGAAAACGAAGGACTTCACTATGGAGGTGTTTGTTTCTGCGCGGTCATGGAACGGCAGCAGAATGTCATCCAGTTCCGCCACGTCCCTGAGAAGCAGCCTGGCAACATAACAATCGTCGCCGGTGACCCGGTCGCAAGATGTGAACCGCGGCTCTTCCTGGATCATTTTTTCGACGGTGTGAAGCTGCCCGCTGCGCGGTTTGATCCTGACGAGCGCCTGGATTGTGTAGCCGAAACGGCGCAGGTCGATCCTCGCGCCGAACCCAATGACGAAACCGCGCTCCTGCAGACCACGCAGCCTTTCACCGACCGCCGGACCTGAAAGACCCACCTCTTTGCCGATATCGGCGAGACTGGTGCGGCCATGGACATCGAGAATCTCGACAATTCGACGGTCTGTTTGATCAAGATCTTTTGACATGAAAACAATTTAAATCAGATGGAATTGATACGAAAGAGAAAACGCCGAAAAGCAATCGATGTTGCGGGGACAATCACGCTGCATGTCAACTAAGATCCAGCAACGAAAAGACAGGAGTTTCCAATGGATGTTCAACGAATTGCGGCGTTCAGCCAAGGATCTGAGGGTGGTAATCCGGCAGGTGTTGTGCTGTTGCAGAGCGCTGTCAGCGAAGATGAGATGGCGCGCGTCGCTGCCGAAGTGGGGTATTCCGAAACGGCTTTCGCCACCGAGCAAGGAGATGAAGGCAGAACGTGGCGGGTCCGTTACTTCTCGCCCGAATCCGAAGTACCGTTTTGCGGACATGCGACTATCGCCCTTGGCGCAGCATTGGGAAAACAAAACGGCGCAGGCACCTATACCCTCGTTTTGAACGACGCCACGATCACCGTGGACGCTGTATCGACGCCGGAAGGAATGATGGCGACCCTGTCATCCCCTCAAACGAAAAGCCGTGCGATGACCGAGGCGGAAGCGCAGGACGTCATGTCGCTGTTCGGATTGACTTCGGACGATCTCGACCCACGGCTGCCCGCAGCACATATCCATGGTGGCGCCAACCACGTCGTGTTGCCCGTTAACGACCGCGCGCGGCTCGCAGCAATGGACTACGACCTCGACAAAGGACGCGCCGTGATGCGCAAACATGACCTGGTAACGGTGATGCTGGTCTTTATTGAGGAGAACCAAACTTTTGTCGCTCGCAATGCTTTCGCCTCAGGGGGCGTTCTTGAAGACCCGGCAACGGGTGCCGCCGCTGCTGCTTTCGCAGGCTACCTTCGAGACAGTCGCTGGCCACACAATGGCGCCTTTACGATCCGGCAGGGTGAAGACATGGGCAGTCCGTCCCTGATCAAGGTTTCGCTGGACGACACGAAAGGCGCGTCCGTGCGGGTTTCGGGCGGTGCGCGTGACATCAAATGAACGCGCTGCCGCCTCGTAGGTGAACCATGTTGGATCAGCTCTGGGCGCTTGTCGTGTTTGCGTTGATAGCCACAGGTTCACCCGGTGGCGCAACCACGCTTGCCACGGCATCCGGCGCGCGGTTCGGCTACCGGCGCAGCATTCCCCTGATCCTGGGCATCGCGTTTGCGCTTGCCGGCCTCGTGGCTGTGTCCGGAGCCGGTCTCGCCACATCACTCCAAGCGATGCCGCTTTTGGAGCTGGGCGTGAAGGCGGTCGGCTCAATTTACCTCCTCTGGCTTGCCGCGAAGGTTGGCTTGGCTGGTCCGCCCGCACCTGCTCAGGTCGATGACGAGCAACCCATCAGTCTCTTCAGGGGAGCCATGTTGTTGACCGTAAATCCGAAAGCCTGGGCAATGGCTTTGGGCGTGGCGTCGTCCTTTGCAGAATTGGCGAATGAGCCCCTGCTACTCGGCGGCATCCTTGCGCTGGTGTTCGGTCTTTCGGCACTGGTGTCGCTGACGGTCTGGGCTCTGGCCGGTGGTCTTATTGCACGGTGCTTGAGCACCGATCAGCACTGGCATCTGTTTAACGGAACCATGGCCGTCCTGCTCAGTGCCTCGATCATCCAGTTCTGGGTTTAATTGGACAGGTAGTACCGGCAATCTAGAAAAATGAGCGGAATGACCAGTGCTATTTTTTGTGAAAGCACTCGCCACTGTTTCTTAACTGAACTGATCCCGATATTTTCAAGAAACTGCTGCGCAGCCTTTTCAAGCGTTTTGTCGCCGGTTCAAAACATCAGCAGCACAGAAAGACGCCAACGATTGCTCGTTGCACCCTCCGGCGCCAATGCCTGAGCTAACATGATGTGGCCGAAGTCATTGAAAGGTGGACAAGTTGAACAGCACTTTCATCCTTTTGACCGGCTGCTCATGTGGCGGAAAATCAACACTGCTGGAGGCATTGCGCAAACGCGGGTTTGCAACCGTTCCAGAGCCCGGGCGGCGCATCGTCTCGGAAGAAAACGCTGGCAACGGCCAAGCTTTGCCTTGGGTGAATTTGAGGGCGTTTGCGCTGCGTGCGGTCGAAATGGCGAAGTCCGACCTGACATCAGTCCGGGATGCTAAAGGCCTTGTTTTCTTTGATAGGGGCCTAATCGATGCGGCTGTCGCTTTGGAACAATCAGGCGGCCAAACGGTGAAAGAAACACTTGATGGGTGCCGGCCTTACGCGAAAAAAGTCTTCGTTGTCCCGCCCTGGAAGGAGCTCTTTGCGAAAGACGCCGAGCGCAAGCATGATTTCAAAACGGCGGTTCAGGAATATGACCGTATCAACCGGACCCTGGATGATCTGGGATACACAATTAGAGAGTTGCCGCAGGCACCGGTGTTCGAAAGGGCAAACACGATATTGCACGAGTGCGGCGCCCTTTAGCTTCAGGTGAAATCAATGCCGGTTTTCGCGACTAGGCGCTGGATCAGCGAGCGTGCGGAAAGGGACGCTGCGCAGTGGCCATTACGCTAGTGTTCGAACCCAGCCTTCGCTGTCTCCATGTCCTGCAGTTTTTCCCGTAGCTTTGTACCCGCGCCCACAAACCCATCATCCGACAGATTGCAGCGCTCGATGCGATCGATGCGGAAGTGTCTGAAATCGGACCGCAATTCACACCATGCCGCAAGTACCGCAACTCGGACGTAGTACGTAATCGAAAGGGGCAGAACTTTGCGGCTTGTTTCTATTTCGGCGAGGTCCTTATAAGAAATTTCGACCTTTCTTTCTTCCCTGACAGCTGTTCGAAGTGCGCCGATGATAGCCGGGTCGATTTCCTCGATGCCCCAGTCGGAAACGCTCAGCGTCTCGGATGATGCTTTTGTGGTGCCGATTTTTGAAAGCACCCGCTGTGCCGCCTTTTGAAGCGTCTTGTCACCGGTGCGGGACAACAGGCTCAAACCGACAACAATCGCCTCGATCTCTTCGCGGCCAAAATTCAAGGGCGGCAGGTCGTAGCCGTCGGCCATGACATACCCGACACCGACCTCTCCCTCGATGGGGATGCGCATGGACTGTAGCGTGACGATATCACGGTAGATGGTCCGTTGAGAGACTTCCAGCTGCGCAGCGAGGTAGGTGGACGGCACCGGTTCGCCCTGCCGTCTCAACAGTTGAATAAGCTCAAATAGCCTGTCTGTTCTTTGCATCGCGCTTTGCCTTTTTCGCGCATCGGCATCAGCATACTGACAGCCTGTTGTCAGTATGTCTCGTTTACAAATCCCGCAAACAGATCAACCCGGGACGGAACAGGCTCCTTTCATGGCAACTGCACATTCTCTCAATTCAACCCTGCGTTCGTTTATCGATCGCCAGCACATGTTCTTTGTCGCAACGGCAGACGTGGCCGGACGCGTCAATGTCTCACCGAAGGGCATGGACACACTCCAGATTCTTGAAGACACCCGCGTGCGATGGCTGAACCTCAGCGGAAGCGGGAATGAAACCGCCGCGCATGTTCAGGCGACAGGCCGCATGACCCTGATGTTCTGCGCGTTCGAAGGGGCGGCGATGATCCTGCGCCTTTATGGCCAGGCAAAGGTTCGGCATCCCCGCGATGAAAGCTGGCCAGTGTTGCTTGAGGATTTTCCGGAGATTGCCGGAAGCCGCCAGGTGTTTGATCTTTCGATAGATCTCGTCCAGACGTCTTGTGGAACCGGGGTTCCTTTGATGGACTTCAAGGCCAATCGTGCTGACGCCGAACTTGTTCCATTTTATGAGAACATGGGAGAAGACGGTGTACGCGACTACTGGAGGCGCAAGAACATGCTCACAATCGACGGGAAGCCGACTGGTATCTTCGATGAGCTTTGACATCCGGCTGGCAACGTGGGCCCACTTTGAGGCCGTGATGGGCGAAAAAGGTGGCTGCGGCGGCTGTTGGTGCATGTTGTGGCGGCAGACGGCCCAGGAAATGGAGGCAGGGAAGGGCGAGGGCAATCGAGTCGCGATGAAGGCCCTCTTCACCAGTGGCGAGGTCCCCGGGTTGGTTGCGATGAGCGGTGAACGAGCCGTCGGCTGGATCCAGATTGACCGGAGATCAGCCTTTCCCCGCCTTGCCGCTTCACGAATACTGAAACCGGTCGACGATCAGGATGTCTGGAGCGTTTCCTGCTTCTTTATCGACAAGGGCTTTCGACGCCAGGGGCTGTCTCTAGCCTTGTTGAATGCTGCGACAGACTGGGCGCGCGCCCAGGGTGCCTCTGTCGTTGAAGGCTATCCTATCGACACACCTAAAGAGAAGTACCCGCCTGTATACGCTTGGACCGGTTTTCTCGAAACGTTCAAACGAGCAGGTTTTTCCGAAGCCGCACGTCGCTCACCAACGCGGCCGATAATGCGAAAACATCTCTGAGAACTTAAGCAAAATGCGGTTCCTAAAGCCTGCTAAGGACTGCGTACCGTGCGATCAGCCTTGGCTATCCTGACGGGGTCAGTTCCACACGCAGATCGAAGGGGAGCTACGCTTACCTGGTACAGCGTTGACGAAGATAAATTTTTTTAAATTTCAGGCTCTAGGCTGGCCGACATAATCGCGTCACATAAGCAAACTTCTATTCAATTTTAGCGAGCTTCAAGAGCGTGACTCAACCAATGGTGAAGGAATTATGATGGCCATCAAGTCTATTTTTGCGGCAAGCACAGCGCTTTCCTTCTTGTTTGCAGGTGCAGCCTTTGGTCAGGGCATTTCAACGCAAGCCGTCATCGATGCCCAGAAAGACTGGGGCGAGGGCATCGTTGAGATAGCGAAACTGCATGAAAAAGGAGCCGACTTCAAAGCGCGAGCAGAAGAACATATCAACACACTTTATGCCTATGGCGACGCAGACGTTATGTTTAAACCAACGTTGGCCGCAGAAGATCAATTCCGAGGAACGTTTGACGAAGCGCTGAGCTACTTCATTGGAACTGAAGGGTCGGAAGACAGCGGTTTTGCAACCAAGGGGTGGACTAAGGTTCGCTGGGAAAACATCGGGATCCACACAGCGGATGATACCGCAATGGCGATGGGCAACTACTTCTTTACCGGGCCTGACGGGAAGGAAGTCAAGGTAGAGTACACTTTTGGATACGTGCAAGACGAATCAGGTGACCTGAAAATCATCCTTCATCACTCCTCTCTGCCTTACGATCCATCCAACTGAGGTGGTCGCGGGAGCCTCGGCGAGCAATAAGGCCAATACTGACTAAAGACCTTTGTGACCCGTGTCGCACAGGTCTTATTGATGTTGTGAGGTTTTGGTTCCCGGTTTTGTAAGGATCGGCGCTCTTACCGCCGGTTGGCAGATGCGAAACTTGTGAACGCTAAAAGCCGATTCAGTGTCGACACTGAAGCAAAAATCATCAGGCTCGTTAACTGCTGATGCCTGGTTTGAACCGGTACCGCCCGGTAATCTCAAATTCGAAGAGCGTGTCTTCCAGACGCGTGCCGGCGCCAATGTTGTGAATGATCAGCGGCCGCTTGCCATCCTGAGACCGGTGCTGCGTGACGATCGCCATGTGCGGCAGATTGCCGGGTAACATCTGTGAGACAACATCACCGGGAAAGTAGTCTCCGGACCGGTCACTGACCGGGAGTGATGCGCCTTTGCGCTCGAAGAATGTCCGAAGGTTCGGAACGCGCCGGTGATCAATGTTGCGGTCCGGCCGCTTGAGGCCCCAGATCTTCGGGTAGGAAGCGAAATGGCGTTTCATGTCCGCATTGACCTCTTTTTGAAGGTCAAATCCGAACGCGTCTCGATAGGCGCGCACGACCACGTCGGTACAGACACCGCGTTCCCGGGGCAGGTCACCGTTCGGAAAGCTGAGGCCGACATAGGCGGGATCATAGATCAGCGTGACACCAATCTGGTCCTCGGCTGCCGAAATCAGTTTTTCAGCCCAGGGCTCCGGTTGGAGAAGGTCCCGCTGAAAATTGATCCGGACCAGCGGATCCTTGCGGGTGTCAATGGCGCTTTGCGCCAGCTGCAATCCCGCTTCCAGTTGACCGGGTATCATGGCCGCCGTCGTCAGGCCGCCTCCCGCAACAACGCCGGCTCCGATCAGAAAGTCTCTGCGCTTCATACAACATCCATACGTTCTCGCCCGGAACCCGAAATAAGCGGATTCTGAGTCAGGAATGGGGCGATGCGGCGGATTTTCTTTCAAATTTCAATCAAGATCCTGTTGCGGGCTTAAAAAAGGCTGCGAATGGACCTGGGATTTGAGACACCGAACGCTTGATGCCGTTTTGGAAGGGTCTGCGGCGAGAGATGTCATTTCGATCACGCCGATCAACCGGAACTCGTACGGTCAAGATCGGCAGGGTTATTTCTGGTTGCAAAGGCGTGTACAATTCAATTGTACC
Organism: uncultured Roseibium sp.; assembly: GCF_947494555.1. Lineage (GTDB taxonomy): Bacteria > Pseudomonadota > Alphaproteobacteria > Rhizobiales > Stappiaceae > Roseibium. The sequence goes on from NZ_CANLVF010000001.1 coordinate 1,261,381, forward strand.
TAATACACGGTCCGGGGAGGCAAAAATGACTGCGAGCGAAAATTTGAGCGCTTTGAAGCGCTGCTATGAATTGTGGAACGACACGAAGGGCGGCAGCGTCGATGCCTGGCTGGATCTATTTGCCGACAACATCGATTTCAAGTCGCTCGCGATGGCGCAGGATCCGGCTATTGATTTCACAAAACCGAGCCAGGGCAAAGCAGAGGTTATCCAGTATCTTGAAGGTCTGAAATCCGACTGGTCGATGGACCACTACACGATTGCCGATTATGTCGTTGACGGCAATACGATCTGCGCCTTCGGCTCGACGGCCTGGACCAACAAGAAGACCGGAAAGTATATGGATACGCCGAAACTCGACTACATTAAGTTCGAGAACGGCAAGATCGTCTTCTTTTTCGAGTTTTACGACACGGCTTCGCTGATTTCCTGCGCCTGCGACTGACAAAGTCTGCGTACAGGATTTGGGATCGTGGCGGTCTTTTGGACCAACGTGCGAGCCGACTTCGTTCCTAGCCTTTCAGGATCCCTGACAGCAGTGACAATGTTGCGCGTTCGTAGGCTTCCCGATCTTCACCGTTGGCGATGGCCAGTGCTGCGCGGTCGAAGGACGAGGACAGGAGGTCTGCAAGCGGCTCGAGCGGGATGCCCTCAAGTGCGCCGTGCGCGGCAGCATGTTGAAGACCTTCCAGGAGTGTCGCGCCGCCTGTTTCCCTGTCGATAACAGCCATCTCCTCGACACCGAGGACTGCGGGTCCTTCCAGCAACAGGATTCTGGCGCGGCCCGGTGCCGACATGGCCGTGAAGTAGGCACGTGCCCCCGCCATGAACGCATCGAGAGGTGTCTGATCCGTGCTGGTATCGGCGTTTATCTCGGTCGCGATGGCTGCGGCTTCCTGGCGCACAAGCGCACGCATCAGGTCCGCCTTGTCGGCAAAGTGATGATAGAGCGCGCCTCTGGTGACTTCGGCCGCCTTCACAATGTCGGGTGTTCCCGTTTCCGCATACCCCTTTTCCACAATCAGCTTGCGCGCGGCACGCAGGAGGGCGCGCCGTGTTTCAGCCCGGCGCTCGGCTTGAGATCGGCGAGGTTTTTCAACTTGCATACATGCAGCCTGTATGTTAATTTATTTTTACATACAGACTGTATGTCTTTTTATGCCGAAGGAAAAGCCTGAATGTCTCAAGAGCGTGGATAGTTCGGGAAAACGAAGGAGAAATGCCATGAAATGCACTCAATACTATCCCGTTCTCATGACGGAAAACGTCGGCGAGACGGCCCGTTTCTACCTAGATAACTTTGGCTTCAGGGCTGCGTTCGAAGCCGACTGGTATGTCCACCTGCAGTCCGAGGAAGACGAAAAGGTCAACCTTGCCATTCTCGATAAAAACCATGAGACCGTTCCTGAAGAGGGGCGGGGACGTGAAGCTGCGGGGCTTCTTTTGAATTTCGAAGTGGACAATGTGGACGATCTCTACGAGCAGCTTTCAAAGAAAGGCCTGCCGATCCTGCTGGCTCTTAAAGATGAGCCCTTCGGTCAGCGTCATTTCATCACGAAAGATCCGAATGGCGTGATGATCGATGTGATCAAGCCGATCCCGCCAAGTGCTGAGTTTCTGGCCCAATATTCGCCGGACGCAGTGCCCGCCTGAACAGCGCAAGGTCATGGATTTGGAGCGCGGACAGGACGGCCGCGCTTCAAACCGACTGTGCAGATTGTGCAAGGAGGGAATGCCTTGGGTTTTTACCAAATGACCGGAAATCGGATGTGTTCACAAAAAGGCATTCCCATTTGTAGTATCCCTTTGAATAGCCATATGACGGCTCAAGCCCGTTTTATGAAACGGCTGTCACGCGTTGGATTGAAAGGGCACCATGAAACGCATTGCGTTTGCCGTTCTTCTGCTTCTCTGCGGTATTGCGGCGCTACTCCTGGTCGGCAAACCTTTTGACCTTCGGACGTCGTCGACGGCGCTGGCATCACTTGAACCAGCGTTTCAGTCTGAGCGGGATCGCGGCATAGCTACCTTCGGTTTCGGCGATTTCGGTGCGCTGAGCACAGACACACTCAAAACCTCGGCGGTTCCTTGGAAACTCGCCGTCTCGGCTTTGGCTCTGCAACAGACGCATGGGGATTTGAATGCCGTTGGCGAGGTGGATATCAGTGCACTTTTCCGCACTTTCGGGTTTCACAGTCCCGGAAAGATTGCGAACTGGCCAAGCGGGCTGTCGGAGCCGGATCTGTCCAAGCCGGTAGGCCTCAACACAGGCCTTGCAAGCCACGATTTTCTGCCGACAGCTGTCACCATCGCCAATACCGGATGTGCCGCCTGCCATGCGAGCGTGACCTACACGGCAGACGGAACGCCGGACACCGAGCGGATCTGGCTTGGCATGCCAAACAGTTCGATCAATCTGGAAGCTTATGCGTCTGCGCTTTTTTCCGCTTTCAAAACCTATGGTGACGACAGCGGCCTTTTGCTGGAAACCGTTCAGCAGCTTTTTCCCGAGACGACCTGGCAGGAGCGGCAGACCTTGCGTATTGCGATCCTGCCCCTTCTTCAAAAGGAGATCGTTGAGCGGCAAAAAACCTTTGGCCGGTTGCTGCCATTCTCGGCCGGGCTGCCCGGAGCGACGAATGGTCTGGATGCCCTTAAAAACCAGTTGGACCTCATTCCGGACGGCGCAACCGTCGAGAAGAGCGCCTTCAACTCCATCCCGGATCTGGGTGAACGGCACTGGAGGCGAAGCTTCCTGAATTCGGCCGTTTATGCGCCGCCTGGAAGTGATCTCCAATCGGAGACGCGACCGGAGGATCTCGACAACAAGCATCTCCAGGAAATGGCGTCTGTTATCGCCTATTTCACTGTTCCGAGCATGGGTGTTAGCGGGGAGGTTGCCGAGGCGCATATCGAAGATGCGGAAGCCGTCCTCCAATGGCTGACAACTTATCGGCCTCAACCGTTTCCGGGGCAGATAGACAGAACACAGCTGCAACTCGGGCAGTCGGTCTATGCTGCAAAGTGCAGTCGCTGTCATGGCGTTTACAACAGCAGTCTCGAAACACCTGAACTCATCTCGTTCCCCAATTGGTTAGGCGATGTCGGAACCGACAGACGGCTTATGGAACTGACAGACGAAAGTGTCGCGGAGGCGGTCAATGCCGGCCTGTTCGGTCGTTACATCAGCGCCAAAAGCACAGGTGCCTATGCTGCCCCGCCGCTAACCGGCATTTGGGCTAGCGCGCCTTATCTCCACAATGGCAGTGTTCCAACGCTGTGGCACCTGATGCGTCCGGACCAGCGTCCGCACAAATTTGTTGTCGGTGGGCACTCTCTCGATATGAAAAAGGTCGGCATACGCGGGCAAAAAGATGGAAATGGAGGATGGATGCCAGGCAACGAGCACATCCCCTGGTCGCTTGCAGCGGAGATCGATGTCAGTACATACGGCCTTGGGGCTCAGGGGCACGAAAGCGAGTTCAAAAACCTTACGGAAGACCAGAAAGACGCGCTTCTGGAATACCTCAAGCTTCTATGAGGAGCTGGCGCGCAGCCAATCGGGCTTTTGGCGGTTGCCTGTTTCCCGGATGTGGTCCAACGCGCAGTACCGTGGTCAGGTCGCGGTTATCGGGCAAGCGGTAAAGGCGAACAACCTCTTGCCGCGCGGCTGCATTGTCCGCAAGAACGGCCATCGGCCAGGCGGCAAAACCTGCCTGGGTGAGGGCGATCCAGAAATCATAGAACCTGCCACCGCTCGTCCAGCGGTCTTCCCCCTGTGGCCTGTGAAAGGCGACCAGGCCCGTTGCGGTTACGGTCTTGCTGTGTTCGGAAACCACGGCCTTGGCAAAACCGATGCGATCGATCAGTTCAAACATGGGGCGGCGCAACACCAGCCCAGCGGCCCGGGCCTCCAGCCCTGACATTGCAAGCGCGTCTGCAGATAGTCCGTCGGTGTCCCAGTGCGGGTTAGACCGGCTCAACCGCATCCAATCCAAAAGTTCGCGCCGGAAGTCGGGCGCGCGCATGATTGCCAGACTCGCCTGATCATTCCATTCGGACAGCGCCTCGATCTGGTCCTTCGCCTGGGTCAGGGCCGTATCGTCTCTGGAGGCGCAAATCTCCTCAAGCGCTTTGCGGGCGTCGATTGAAGGTGCTTCAAATCCAGCTCTGAAGGTGGTTCTCTTATTGAGCAATTCAGCCGGTAGCACGGGACCCGCGTCGGAAGATAGCTGAATGCGGGCGCGATCCCCGTCGGCTTCCCATCCTGACGTTCCCATGCCATTGCGGGCCAGAGCCAGGATTGTCCCGTAAAGGGCGGCGCCCCCACTCAAGCGCGCATCCTTGTTTTCAGGGTCGCCGATCGGGAGCAGCCGAGAAGGCTCCAGACTAAGAAGAATGGCGTTGTCGCCGTCAGCCTGCCAGCGCGTCGGTTGTGTGTTGTGTGCCGACGGTGCCAGATTGGCTTCTTCGGCGATCCTTTCAAGAAAGTCCGGGGTCACTTGAGCACCTTTCTGAAAAGGTGCGTGCGGTGAAGCTGATGCCCTCCGGCCTTTTCCGTTTGAGCAAGGCTCGCCGGATTGACGTCGGCGATCCAGGTGTTGCCGAGTGTCTCGTAACCGGTTGCCTTCATGGACAGAATGACTTGCCTCAGCACGACCGGATTGATGCCTTTCCCGTGCATGTCGGCGCGCACGGCGGCATAAATCAGAATGGCGCGGCGGTTGGTGAACCTGTGGCGCAGAAAGTGCCACGGCATCGACAGGCCCGGGCGTGAGCGAATGCGTTGAAGAAACGGGTTCAGATCCGGAACGCAAAGTATTGTCGCCACAGGCTCGCCGCGATAGGTCAGCAGGGCAGAGATCCTGGGATCGATGATCCAGACCATGTCTTTGGCCTGGAAATTGTATTCCTCGGCGCTCACCGGAACGAACATGGGATTTTTGGCAAAAGCGGAATTCAACAGGAAGCGCGCCTGTTCCATTCGCTCCTTGATGTTCCAGCGCGAGATCTTTGCAAACTGGAAGTCCGGATCGTCCAGGACTGCCTGCTGCTTCGGCCCGATCGCCGGAGCTTCTTTTTTCTTCAGATCGATCTCGAAAGTTGCCATCGGGAATTCAGCCGAATAGCCGAACTCCTCCAGAAATTGCGTAATGTGTGGAGGATTCCAGACCTGATCGGTATAGGGCGTGTTCTCAAACCCGTCGGTGACGACACCGATCTGCTGCATGGCCGTCAGATTGAAATTTCCGGCGATTTCCTCAAGCTTGCGCTCTCGCGCCCAGTTTTCTGCCGCGTTCAGGAGAGCGCCAGCCGCCTCCTTGTCTTCCGCGCAGTCAAAGTATCCGAAATAGGCGCGCCGCAATCCGTGCAATTCATTTGAGGCAGTGTGGACATGAGCAGTAATGCGGCCAATAGGGCGGTCGTCTCTGAGCGCAGTGAATATCGAAATCTCGCCCTGATCTGAAAACAACGGGTTCTTGTCATGCGACACGAACCTCTGCAAATCGGAGCGCAGGGGCGAGACGAAGGGACTCTGCGAACCGTAAGCATTGAAGGGTGCTTCGAAAAAATCGTCGAAGTTACCAGTCTCAATCCGCAGGTTCATACCGTATCCTTCAAGATTGAATCGCGCTGGGCAATGACGCGGGCGATTGCGAAAGCAGACCGCAGACTGCTGCTTGATGTTGCGGCGAAACCTGCGGGCGACCCCACCGCTACGGTCAACGGCGTTTCGGCAACGAGAATGACTTCATTACCGCCGACGCGTGAAAGCAATTCCCTCAGCTGGCTTTGCGCTGCCGTATCGTGAGACTTGTTTTTGGGAAGGTCTGACAAGGCAATCGCACCACTCGGTTTCAAATGATTGAAAAGCGTCTCCCTGTCGTAGTCCTGAAGTTCGTCTCCCCGGATCATGGTGTATCCTGCCGTCAGACCGTAGCGATCAAGTGCTGCAAGAAAGTCTTCAAGGCTCTCCGTTTTTCGCATGGCTCCAAGCAAAGAGGTTTGCCGGCGGTCTCGGCGGATGGCAGCAGACGACAGACCGAGAACAAGCACGAGCATCAGCGACACGACGATTGCCAGCGTTTCCAGCGTTTCCTTTGCGGAAAGCCCGGTTTGGAGATCGATCAGCCACGCGGCAAGTCCAGCGGTCAGGGCGATTGCGGCGACTGCAAAAAATACGCGCGCCGCACTCGCTATTCGCGCTTCCAGCGTTACCGCAACCCAGGCGACGGTCAACGCACCAAGGCCGGAAAGGTACGGCAGGTGTTCAGGCGGCAGAAGGTCGTAGTCCGACAGGAGAAGGATCATGACGATCGGAATTGCGATTGCAAAGCGGTTGATCGCGATGTTTTCCGTCTGTGACAGGCTTTGCCGGTCACGCGTCACGAGCAGATAAAAGACGAGTGCAAAAGACACAAACTGATAGATCAACACCAGATACAAAAAGGTTGGTGAGAAAGTGATCGCGCTGGGCAGAAACAGGGCCGTAAACCCGATCGCTCCCATACCTGCAACTACCATCAGTTTGACAAACCCGGGTGCGTGCCGCCGCAAAAAGCCTTCGGCAAGCAGCAGTGCCGCAACGGGTATGAGTGCTGCCGCCAAAAACATGGCGCTGCGGATAAAGTCGATTGTGACCAGCCAGCTGGCAGCCCGCAGAAAATAGAACGCTGCAACGACCATCAGGGTAAAGCGGAAACGGCCCGCGACACCGCCGCCTGCCGGATCGATCTGGTAGCGGACAATCAGAAGACCTGCCACCGCCGACAGGGTCACCGTCAGATCGGTTACGAGTTGCGATTCAGTCATCGGACGACCCGATCATGCCAGCCAGTTGCCGGCGCACGAACGGTTCCAGGATCGCGGCAAGCGGGCGTGGCAACGGTCGCTCGATCTTTGCTTTATAAGGATTGAAAAACCATCCGCGTTCGTCGGTGCTGTTCGGCAAATCGAGCAGCAGTCCAAGCGCTTCGTAGGCCATCAGCGCTCCGGTGTTGATCACCATCGGGGCAAACGACATCCGGCTGCGCCGTCCGGCCGCAACCTCTGCTGCAAGGTCCAGATCGATGTAGTGCCGGGATGACGAATTCAGCATCACGAACACGGCTTCAGCGAAAAACGCTTCGCTGCGCTGCGTGTCCGTGATGGCGTCCCATTGCGTCTGTGTTGTCGGATACCGCAGGCGTTCCTCGGGTGTCGGCCGCCCGGGCCTGGTGACATAAACCGACGGTAATGGCGATGCGTAGGCGTCGATCACCGGTCGGCCGAGTTTACGCGCGGTGCGATACAGAAGCAGGGTCGCAGCAAGATTGTCGGTGCCGTTCACAACAACCGCGGCTTTCGAGATGAGTTCTGAAGCCGCATTCGTCCAGGAGGCATCGAAAACATCGATCTTGGCCTCTGGGTTGATCTCCAGGCACTGGTCTCTTGTCGCTTCTGCCTTTGGATGATCAAGAGAGCGGAGGTTGGCAAAGACCTGCCGGTTGAGATTGGACGTCTCAAAGCAATCGAGATCGGCCAGTATCAGGTTTCCGACGCCGGAGCGTATGAGCGACTGGATCGCTGCGCCCCCCATGCCCCCGGTTCCGCAAACAAAGACGCAGGCGTCGTTCAGCTTTTGCTGCTGCTGTTCGGTGACGAAACCGATGTTGCGAGTGGTAAATTCGGAGTAGGTAAAGGTCATCGCGCCCGCAAAAGTCCGTAGTCTTTTTTCGAATTGAACCAGTGGGCCACCGGTAGGAAAACCCGCCGCGTGATAACAAGGACACCCAATGCGGCGAGTTGTATCAGAGACCCCCGCGGAACGGACCGGGAAACATATCTTTGTGCCGCTGCGAGATCGATCAGGCCGATCTGCAACAGGTCGTCACCACGGTCGTAGTTGAGCTCCCGCGCGCACCAGACATTGTATTTCTCGTCGCGATGTTTTGATGCTTCTTCGATGGTTTTTTTCAGATCATCCGAACCGCCGGTATAGGCGTTTTTGATGAGAAAGCGTTTCTCATCAAATTCAGCGTCAGTACCAACGCCGAACACGCTGCGATGGGATCGCATGATCTCACGGGCAATCAAGACTTTGCGAAAATCTCTGGGTTCCGGCTCTTCCGGTGTCGGGCTTACTTCCGAAAAAGTGTCCGTGACCATGCCGACAACGGCGGGCACTTGCGTAACGTTGGAAACATAAAGGGGCCGCAAGCCGCCGCGAATGAACAGCAAAAGGCATGTCAGGCCGTACAGGATCCATGACAGTCCCTTTTGGCGCTCTGACGGATCCACCATGACCAGACCGAGATGGATAACGCGCCTCAAGGTCCCGGACTGCTGAACATCCATGAGCGACAACGCATTGAACGCGATCGGTTTTTGATCTTTCGAGCGACGGACAAGGGTGATGATCGCGTTTTCGAGCCGTTCGCGCTTGCCGGACAAAACTCCATAGTCGAGCGCGCCGCTCTCAAGAGAGGCGGTCGCGACGGTTAGCAGATCCGATTGGAAGCCCTTAAGGCGATCAGTGTCCATCCAACGGCCCGGGCGCTCGACGATCTCAACGGTGTTGGCGCCGCTCTTGAACGACACATTGAGGTATTCCCTACTGATTGCTTTGGCGATCAGCCTCATCAGAACCTGCTCATGTGTGTCTTGGGGAACTGTGCCTTTAAAGCAAGGCGCCGGTTCCCGGTACGCGGACTATCTCTTGTCAGACACCTCTCAGATGCCCAGTTGGATCTAAAGATTCCATGAATCCCGATTGAACGAGTCGCCGCTCAGGATCCTGTTGGATCAGGACGCGATCCGCGGGCAGGGGCTGCCTTGCTCTGCCCTGGACTTGAGACCCTGCAGGCTCTGCAGTGTGTTGGGGTTGCCCGGAAGCACGAAACTCTGTTCCAGGGCGGTGCGGACATTGTTGATCACGGCAAGATCCTGGACCGCAAGTGTCTGGCACTGCGAACCGGTGAACCGTACTCTAATGCGAATGACGCGATCGCCATTGTCGGATGGACCGAACTCGCTGTCGAGTGTCGGGTTCTCACCGGCCATCGGGCGTTCCAGGATCACCATGTTGGGCTGGTTCTGGAGGATCGTGGTTCCCCGTTCCTGTGCACTCGACACCAGTGCCGTGCGTACCGCGACGGGGTCGGCAGCGATGTTGACGCTTTGGGCTCCCGCGGGAACATCAAGTCGCGGCTGGTTGCCGAGCGAAGCCGTCTGGTTGGTGGACTGGCAGGCAGCGAGGGCGAGGGCGCAAAAGCCGAAGATTACGATGTGTCGCATAAGGTGGTCCAAAGTTCAAAAGATGTGTTTTTCAGTCCGGTCAAACCATGTTCTAGTCCAGGTCCAGTCATTGACACAACTACACTTCACGCATCTCACGATACGTTGTTTCAGGTCTGGCCAGTCAATGCTACCGAAAGCTTGTGGCAAATAGCGGGCAAATGATGAATTCAGAACTGATCGCCGGTCTTGAATCCACCACCGCCGAAACTTCCCCCGCTCTTGAAACCACCGCCTCCGAACTTGCCGCCCCTGCCGCTGGATCTGCGGCCGGATCGTCCGAAACCGCCCATCGATTTCGGTAGTCCCGTGCCGTTTGGAAAAGCCACCTTGCGACCGCGCGGCTTGCGGCGCCGGTGCGACCGCTCTGCGCGTGCCCAGTAGTCGGCACCCGTGATAGCACCCTTGACCAGCTCGCCGAGCAGAACCGTGGTGAGTTTGTCGTCGGAGAACGTGGATTCCCAACTGCCATAGCCTTTGGATCGGAAACGCTTGATCACATCTGCAAGTTCAGCTCGCCGGCGGCCGATATCGCGCTGTAATTCGCGGTCCTGGCGTATTTCCCGCGCGACCTGTTCAACTCGGTCCCTGAAATCTTCTATGCGCTGAACGATCTTTTCATCTTCGGGAGAGGGGGTGTCGATGGCCGCCTGCCAAAGATCATGCAGATCATCTGCCTTGAGCGATTCCGACAGATGCCGCTCGGCTTTCTGGAAATCAGCATCCTCGCCGCTGGAAAATTCGGCAAGAGCGCCTGAAAGCGTTTCGATCTGCCGGTCCAGCTTTTCTAGATCGGTATCAATCTGTTCGATTTCGTCACTATAGGTTTCGATCGAGCCGACGAGATCCGTTCCGGCAGCATCCGTCATCGCATTGCGGCTGAATTCCGCGAGCTTTTCCTCTTCCGCAGCTGCAATTTCTGCGCAGCGTTCCGCGTGCCGCGCCATGCGTCCGGGAATTCCCGTCAACATGGCATAATTTGCCCTGGCATCATCGAAGCGGATCAGGCCGGCGACCCAGCGGTCAAGGGACCGGGTAAGGCCCCGGTACTGGTAGTCCGGCGTGCCATAGCCGCGTTGCCAGAGATAAACGAAGAGCGGATCGGCATCATAGGCCTTGCCCTTGACGTCACGATCCTGGTCTGACGTCCTGGCCTTCTCTTCCGCCGCTTCCGCTGTCGCGATGGCGCGCTCGGTGGCATCGCGCTGCGCCAGATACGATTTGTCGCTTTCCAGGCGCCCGTCGACCGCTTCCATCAGGTCGTCCATCTGGTTCTCGGCCGCATCGCGTGCGTCATCGAGTTCCTGACGCTTTTTCTGGTTCTGGCTGCGCTCCGTCTCGCTTTGGCGCAGTTGCTCGCTCAAAACCTTGTAGTCGTCGCTGCGCTTGTCGAGAAGGCGCCTGGCCTCGCGCGCTGCGCTGTCCAACCGGGTGTTGAGCGTTCCGGCAGCGTCCGTGTCCAGCCGGAACCGCGCCAGATCGCGGTAGGCCTCACTTTGCCGTTCCTGCAGGTCCGTCACGGCCCGCGTCGAACGCTCGATGCGTTTGCTCAGCTCTGCTTCTTCACGCCTGAGATCTGCGAGCGACTGTTCGATCGTGCCAAGGGTCTGCCGCCCGGTCAGCATGTGCGGGTCACCGGTGTTGCCGCAGGGCCAAGCCTTGCTACCATGTCGTTATCGCTCCATCCTGAACGCCGCCGCGCCAATTGATGTCGATCTCGCCGCGCCGTTTCTGGCCGAGAACTCCCTTCTGGACGATGCCATCTTCCATCTTGTCCCGCCGTACGGCGTCATAGATCGCTTCCGAGACGCGCTGGCCCCATTTATCGACGGTCTCGGAAGTACCCGATTCCTCAGACAGGATCGTTTGGCTGATGGTGTTTCCATCAGGATCGATCGCCTCGACGACAATGTAGAAATTTTCCGAATTCGGATTTGCCTCCGGAATGCGTGTCAGTCCGGTCGGTTCGCCCTGGCGCGACACGATCTGGACTTCGAAGACTTCCTGCAGCCGGCCCGCCAACGACCGAAGGTCGGCTTCCGCCTTGAACGCGGCTTCGTTGTTGCCGTCCTGTAAAGCAAGGCGGCCATCTTCGGCGAGCGAAGCAGCCTTTGCTTCGACGGTGCCGTCTTCCGTCAATCCGTCAATGCGCTGAACAAGCTCTGTGTAATTCGAGGACAGAGCTTCAAGCCGTGCGAGTAGCTCCGCTTCGGCACGTTGCTGCGGCATGACGACGAAAAAATACCATGCTGCGGCGGCAACAATGACGACGGCACCGGCGGCCGCAAGCCATTTGGACCACGTGCCGCGGGAGATGTAGATCATCGCCAGGGAACGCTGAAACCCGGTGTTGGGCGGCGAGTAGACAAAGCGATCCCGCTTGAGGTTTTCAACACCGGCTTTCAGGATGTGATCGGGAACCTCGATGCCCTGCGAGGCATAAACCTGCCGCAACCTCTCAAGCATTGCCGCATCGTGGTTGCCGGCTTTCAATTCCCGGGTGACCTGGCCTTCCTCGTGACGGAGCGTGTCGACCACGTCCATCACCATCATGAGGTCGTCGAGAGGGGCGTCGGATTTGTTCGCCGTGCTTGCCATCGATACCTGTCTTCAATCACGACCTTGGGCCGGCGAACGCCGGCCGCAAGCGATCTAATGTTATCAGAGGCCTTGTCCCTGAGCGGTCAGCTTGGCCAAGCGGCGTTTGCCTTCTTCGACCGCATTGCGAATTTCCTCTGAATTCTTGGTCGACATGTCGCGCATCTCGGAAATGATCTCGCGCGACTGGACCTGGAAATTCACCACGGAATCGACCAGCTTCTTGACCGAAGCCGCTGCGACCGTCGGACCATAGCCCGCCTTCAAGGCTTCCTTCTGCACTGCGTCGCCGATCTCAGCGAGCGTTTCCAGGCTTTTGTTGATCCCGTCTTTCATGGCGTTCAGCGTTTCGGTGGATTCATGAAGTCCCTGCAATCCTGTGAAAGAAGCGTTCAGAGCTGTCAAAACGGATTCGTTTGTCGAAAAGAAGCTGACCGATTGGGCATAGACCCGCTCTTTGGCGTTGGTCGTTTGAACAAGCCGCGCCATGATGACCTCGGACGTGTTGTAGCCGACCGTCAGGTTGTCGGAGAGATCCTTGGCGATCTGGTAGCGCTTTTCCTCGTCCTGCATTTCGCGCAGGCGCTCGTCGCGCGTAAGCTCCAGGCGCGCCTTCTGGGCCGGATCTTCACCCGTATAGGCTTCGACCTCATTGGAGGCCGATTCCAGAGCGAGCTTTTTGCCGTTGAGCTGTTCCGTTGCCATGTTCAGCAATTCGAGCGCCGTGACTTCGGCCTGCTTCAATGCTCCGCGGAAATCGCGGTAGGCCTCCAGAATCGTCTGCTCGCGTTCGATCTGATCTTTGGTCGCGTGTGCAACTTCTTTGTATGTTCCGCGGATGTCCTGGAAGCGGTCGGAAATGGTTCCCCGACGCATGTCACGCCACTTGTTGGCCATGTTCTCAGTAAAGGAGATCTTGCCGTCGGCGAGCTGGTCGACAAGGCTCTTTGCGTCGTCGCGAATGGAGTTGAACGCCTCGGTGATTTCCTCATAGCGCTCGCCGATATCCATTTGCTGGACCTGGGTGCGTACAACTTCATTGAAGTTCGACGCCTGGCTGAGCGTGCGCGAGATTACCAGAACCTTGTCTGGCGAAAGGTCCGAAATCTGTTCGAGAAGAGCGTTGATCGGGGCGTCTGCTTCCGATTCCGGAGATATCCCTATGTCTCGCAATGTCGATAATGCACGATCCAGATATTGAAGAGGTGAAAAGCTACCGGCGGGGGCCGCCGCTGTTTCCGTGCTTGCTGGTGTAGACGCGTCTGTCATTTTCGACCTCCTCTTCCAAACATTCTTCAACAGCTCCTGTATTCTAGCTGGGCTGCCGGGCCGTCCCCTTTACACTATTGTGCCGCAAGTAAGGGCAGGCTTACGCCGCTCTGTCAACGGCTTACGGTCTGCCGGAAGCCGTGCATCATCAATGCTGGAAAAACGTGCTTGCGCGAAAATAGCCTTAAGCCCGCTTTGCAACAGCTCTCTATCGCCTGGCCGCATCACGTTTCCGGATCTCGGAAATGTCTGACCAACTTGTTTGACCGCGACATGTGTCACCCCCGGAATGATCTTGCTCGTCGAAGACCCGGTACCTGAATGCCCAGTACCCGAATACCAACTACATTTCCGGCCTCTTCAGACAAGTTCCGCCGCGATTCTGGCTGCAAGGCGCGCATTGTTGCGCACGAGTGCGATGTTCGTTTCGAGACTGCGGCCTTCGGTGAGTTCAAAAATGGCCCCGAGCACGTAAGGGGTGACGTCCTTTCCCCTGATGTTTTCCGCAGCAGCCTTGGCTAGTGCAGCATCGATAAATCCGCTCATCTCCGAGCGTGCAATTTCGTCTGCCTCGGGTACCGGATTTGCGATCAAAACGCCGCCATGGTCAGGGAATTTTGCACGCATCTTCAAAAGAGCGCCAATTTCGGTGGCCGTATCGAGGCGATAAGGTGCCGGTAGTCCGCTGCTTCGGGACCAGAAGGCCGGTAGATCATCCGTGCCGAAGGCGATCACGGGAACCCCCTTCGTTTCCAGGACTTCAAGCGTTTTGGGGATGTCGAGAAGTGCCTTTGCTCCCGCGCTGACGACGCAAACGGGCGTTCGTCCCAACTCGTCAAGGTCTGCCGAGATGTCGAACGTGTCCTCCGCTCCCTTGTGGACACCGCCGATGCCGCCGGTGGCAAACACTTTCAGCCCCGCCAGATGCGCGGCCATCATCGTCGCGGCAACCGTTGTCGCGCCGTACCGGCCAGTCGAAAGCGCGAATGTGAGGTCCGCACGCGAGCATTTCATCACGTTTTCAGCCTGTGCGAGCCGGTCGAGTTCCGCGTCGCTGAGGCCGACATGGATCTTGCCGTCCATGATTGCGATTGTTGCAGGAACAGCGCCTTGCGAGCGGATGTCGGCCTCCACGAAACGAGCTGTCTCAACATTTCTCGGGAAGGGCATGCCGTGTGTGATGATTGTCGATTCAAGCGCAACGACCGGCAATCCCTCTTTCAGGGCGCTTTGAACTTCGTCGCTATATACCAGCAGCTGGGCCAGAGCGGCATTGTCGGCAGAATGGGTCACGTTTCAGGGCCTTTCCGTTGAGGCTGTCACCGAACAAATCCAAAAGGGTCAAAGTGACGCCCTTAAAGGTGCGCGCTTCCGGGCGCAAGGCTATTGCTTGTCCGTCTGGTCAAAATCTAGAGTGCGTCCCATGAGAGGTGCTGCGCAAAGGCGCCCGTGCTTTGCAGTGTCAGTTGTGCGGCCCGCATGCCGTAAGGAACTGCTTGGTTCAACGTAAACCCCCTCGCAAGTGCTGCAATCGTCCCGGCAGTCAGTGCATCGCCCGCACCCGTCACGTCGATGATTTCGGTTGATGGCGGCACCATTTTTTCAATCCCTGTGCCCGTCTGCACAAGAAGCGCGTCTCGCCCGCCCGTGAGGACGAATTTTCTCAATCCGGTCTCGATCAGAGCATTCGCGAGATCCTGCGGTGCTGATGATGGTGCCTTTTGCAAGAGAGCTGCGGCTTCACCGTGATTGAGCGTCAGGCAATCGATCTTTGGAAGAAGCTTACGCAGACGAGGGGCTTTTGCATCTGAAACGGCGTTGGCGAACAGGAAACCTTTCCCCAATTTGCCGACGACATGAACCAGCATCTCTTCCGGTAAATTCGCGTCGAGAAACCAAATCGTTTGCATCGCCGTGTTTTGCATCGCGGCTTCGATCACACCGTCAAACACTGTCTCGGGCGCTTCGGTCAGGATCGTGTCGTCGACGCAGGCGGCTGCAAGCGATCCATCCGGATCGTGAAGCGCTAGATACCGGCCAGTCGCAAAACCATTTCTTTGTACGAGCTCGAGCTTGAGGCTTTCGTCCGTCAACTGATCGGCAAGTTCGCGCGCCGCCGCATCCGTTCCCGTAAGACCGATCAGTGTGGTGTCGACACCCAGGCGCGAAACCGTTCGGGCAATATTTGTTGCAACGCCGCCGGGCCTGGTGTTGAAGCGGGCAGGGGTGGACGTCTCGCGGTGAACGTTTATGCGTGCATGCGCGATCGTATCTTGATGAACCGCGCCAATCGAGATTAATCGGCAGTCTGGTTGTGTCGACACTTGTCTGGCGCTTCCGGTTTGCGCGCGCCCCGCGGGCCGCTGCGGTTGCTGAACGGGGTGCGGGCTAGCAGATCGTTTTGCCCTCGGCAACTCCAATCCGGCCGAGTGATTCTGCAGCAAGGAAGAATCACGCCATGTTTGCTGCTTGTTCTGATACCCGGTGACCAAGACTGGAACCATTTCAGAACATATTGGAAACAAAGGTCCATTTCTACTGAAAAACCAATTGCTTCGCGAGGCTTGTGCAATTGGAACAAATAGTGTACAAACCCATCCATTGAAACAACGCGTCCATCGTGGAATAAGGAGCGTAAGCCATGTCGCAAAGTACACTTCGTCTCGTAGAAAGCAGCCAGATGGATAAGACAAAAGCGTTGGATGCAGCGCTCAGCCAGATTGAACGCTCCTTTGGCAAGGGTTCCATTATGCGGATGGGCCAGGGGCAGGCCGTTGAAGTGCAATCTGTCTCTACCGGTTCCCTTGGGCTCGATATCGCCCTGGGCATCGGCGGACTGCCACGCGGCCGTATCGTAGAGATTTACGGTCCTGAATCGTCCGGTAAAACAACTCTTGCCCTTCATGCCGTTGCTGAGGCTCAAAAGGAGGGCGGTATCTGCGCGTTTGTCGATGCAGAGCATGCGCTTGATCCGCTTTACGCCCGCAAACTCGGCGTTGATATCGACAATCTTCTGATTTCACAGCCGGATGCGGGAGAGCAGGCTCTCGAAATTGCCGACACGCTGGTTCGGTCCGGGGCCATTGATGTGCTGGTGATCGATTCCGTTGCCGCGTTGACGCCGAAAGCCGAGCTGGAAGGCGAGATGGGCGACAGCCTTCCGGGAATGCAGGCCCGCCTGATGAGCCAGGCGCTGCGCAAGCTTACCGCCTCGATTTCGAAATCAAACACGATGGTGATCTTCATCAACCAGATCCGGATGAAGATTGGTGTGATGTTCGGATCCCCGGAAACCACGACCGGTGGTAACGCGCTGAAGTTTTACGCTTCCGTCCGCCTGGATATCCGCCGGATCGGGGCGATCAAGGATCGTGACGAGGTTGTTGGCAACCAGACCCGGGTCAAGGTGGTCAAGAACAAGCTGGCACCTCCCTTCCGGCAGGTCGAGTTCGATATTGTCTATGGTGAAGGCGTCTCCAAGATGGGCGAACTGATCGATCTTGGCGTCAAGGGCAATGTCGTCGAAAAGTCCGGATCCTGGTTCTCCTACAACAGCCAGAGGCTTGGTCAGGGACGCGAAAACGCCAAGCAGTTCCTGAAGGAAAATCAGGAAATTGCCGAGGAGATCGAGTTGGCGATCCGCCAAAACGCTGGACTAATTGCAGAAGCGATCATTGATCCGGAAGGCGCGGAAGGCGCGGAAGGCACGGAAGAGGCTCTGGAAGACTAAGCCAGGCTGTGCCCTGATTTCGTCAAGTGCGGAACAGCGCATGATTTTCAAAGGCTCGCTCCAGGCTGGAGCGGGCCTTTTTCATTTCTGCGAAGTCACTAAAGCGCGTTTAGAGTGCCCCTGAAATTGTCCGGATGAAGTTCAACTGCTGGACAGGGTTTGAGGTCAAAGTTAAAAGGCTGTTCCGGCGTGGGTCCCTTGGAGGGACAGTGATGCCGGCAGACTTTCAATCGGCCTGATTTTCTGGCCTGGACTGATGCGAGATCCGAATGACCGGCGTAAATGAAATCCGTTCTACATTTCTGGACTATTTCGACAAGAACGATCACGAAGTGGTCGCGTCCGGACCGCTGGTGCCGCGTAACGATCCTACGCTGATGTTCGCGAATGCGGGCATGAACCAGTTCAAGAACGTGTTCACGGGACTTGAAACGCGTCCCTATAAACGCGCCGTGACGGCCCAGAAAGTGGTGCGGGCAGGCGGAAAGCACAACGATCTCGATAATGTCGGCTACACGGCCCGGCACCACACGTTTTTTGAAATGCTCGGCAACTTTTCCTTTGGCGACTATTTCAAGGAACGTGCGATTGAGCTCGCCTGGAACCTGATCACGAAGGAATACGGACTTCCGGCGGACCGGCTTCTTGTGACGGTTTATGCCGAAGACAATGCCGCGGCCGGACTGTGGAAGACAATCGCGGGTCTGAGCGACGACAAGATCATTCGCATTCCCACGTCCGACAATTTCTGGTCAATGGGCGATACCGGTCCCTGCGGCCCATGTTCCGAAATTTTCTATGACCATGGCGATCACATCTGGGGCGGCCCTCCCGGATCGGCTGAAGAGGACGGTGACCGGTTCATCGAGATCTGGAACCTCGTCTTCATGCAGTACGAGCAGACAAGCGAAGAGCGCCTCGACCTGCCAAGCCCGTCAATCGACACCGGTATGGGTATCGAGCGTCTTGCGACGATCTTGCAAGGCGTGCACAACAATTATAAGATCGATCTCTTCAAGGCTCTGATCGCCGCGTCCGAACATGAAACCAATGTTGCGGCCGAAGGCGACGCGCTCGGTAGCCACAGGGTGATTGCAGACCACTTGAGATCGACCAGTTTCCTGATCGCGGATGGTGTTTTGCCCTCCAACGAAGGCCGTGGATATGTCCTGCGCCGCATTATGCGGCGCGGCATGCGCCATGCGCACCTCTTGGGGGCCAGCGAGCCGCTGATGCACAAACTTGTTCCCTCGCTCGTCAGGGAAATGGGCAGGGCCTATCCGGAACTGTCCCGCGCCGAGGATCTCATTACGGAAACGCTGAAACTTGAGGAAACGAGATTCCGCAAGACGCTGGAGCGCGGGCTTGGCCTGCTCGACAATGCAACGGCGGACCTGTCGGCCGGTGGCCAGCTTGACGGCGAAACGGCCTTCAAGCTCTACGACACCTACGGCTTTCCTCTTGACCTCACGCAAGATGCCTTGAGAGCGCGCGACATTTCCGTCGACACCGGCGGATTTGACGCCGCCATGGAACGCCAGAAGGCTGAAGCCCGTGCGGCATGGTCGGGTTCCGGCGGCGCGGCAACCGAGGCCGTCTGGTTCGCGCTGAAGGAAAAGCACGGCGCGACGGACTTTTTGGGATATGAGACCGAAAGCGCGGAGGGCGTTGTCGACGCAATCGCCTCGGACGATGCGGAAATCGCCAAACTGTCTGCGGGCGAAAGCGGCTATGTGGTCTTGAACCAGACACCGTTCTACGGCGAGAGCGGCGGTCAGGTCGGCGACACCGGCAAGATGCTCGCCCCGGGAGTTCGTGCGACCGTCACCAATACGCAGAAAAAGGCCGATGGGCTGTTCGTGCACAGCGTGACAGTGAAAGAGGGCGAACTTGTTCCGGGCCTCGCGCTGGAACTGAAGGTTGACCACGCACGCCGCAGTGCTGTGCGCTCCAACCATTCCGCCACCCATCTGGTGCACGAAGCCCTTCGCGAGGTTCTGGGTTCTCATGTGGCGCAGAAAGGCTCGCTCGTCTCTCCGGATCGCCTGCGCTTCGATTTCTCCCATCCAAAGCCGATGGACGAACAGGAACTGGCAACGGTTGAGACCTACGCCAATGAAATCATCCTGCAAAACGCACCCGTAGAGACGCGCCTGATGGCGGTCGATGATGCCATCGAAGCAGGCGCAATGGCGCTTTTCGGAGAAAAATACGGCGAAGAAGTCCGTGTTGTCTCCATGGGAACGGCTTTGCACGGCCCCAAGGAAGGTAAACCCTACTCCCTTGAACTTTGCGGCGGAACGCATGTCAAACGAACCGGGGATATTGGTCTCGTGACGCTCGTGTCCGAAGGTGCGGTTGCTGCTGGTGTCCGGCGGATCGAGGCCCTGACAGGCGCAGAAGCACGCACCTATCTGGACGCACAGGACAAGCGCATGCGCGAAATTGCGGCACTTTTGAAAATTACGGCAGATGATGTGCCGGCAAAGGTTTCGCAACTGGTGGATGAGCGCCGCAAGCTGGAAAAGGAACTTGCGGATGCCAAGAAGAAACTGGCCATGGGTGGCGGAGGCAACGGCGCGGCGCCTGTGAAGGATGCCGGTACCTTCAAGCTGATGGCACGGACCGTGGAAGGCATCAATCCGAAGGATCTCAAGGGCATGGCTGACGACGCCAAAGCACAACTCGGATCCGGCGTTATTATCCTGATCAATGTTGCTGAGGATGGCAAAGCTGCAATCGTGACGGCAGTCACCAACGACCTGACGGATAAAGTCAGCGCTGTGGATCTTGTGCGCATTGGCTCAGAAGCGCTTGGCGGACGCGGCGGTGGCGGGCGACCGGACATGGCCCAGGCCGGCGGGCCGGACGGTGCCAGCGCCGAAAAGGCGATCGCTGCGATCGAAACCCATCTGAGCGCGCTGTGATCTGCCAGCTGTTCGAACAATCGTCCATGTAAAATGAAAAGGCGTGCCCAGTGGCACGCCTTTTTCATTTGAGAGACCTGGTATTTCCTAGTGAAGGGCTGCGGTCACCGCGAGCGCTGCGGCCGTCAGAAAAGTCGAAACAATCAGCATCTTAAGGACAACGTGATGCGGCGACGTTTCGGCGGCGCGGACCTTGTTCGTTTCTATCGTCATAATTCCCTCCTTTCAGGGGTTCACCCACGCTCAATGATGTGGGGTGCGCGACAATTTAACCCAATCACATTGGCGCAGGCTCTGTTCACAGCTTCGCGTGGATGTCGTGAATTCAGCGGAACGGGCAACTTTGTCCTGAACCGATCTTCGGCTATTCATGAATCAGAGTTTTTCACGACGGAGCAGATGGTGCAGGACGAAAGCTTCAAACGCGCGCTCTATGAAGTGCTTGAAGATACGGGAAAGCGAAAGCTTGCGGCCCGTTCGCTGCGCCACTTTCTTGTTTTCCTCATCCTGTTCAATATCGTGCTTGCCGTACTTGAAACCGTGCCGGAAATCCGCGCCACATTCGGTCCGCACCTTAGATTCATCCAGCTGGGGAGCGGATTTGTTTTTCTGGTCGAATATGTGCTGCGTCTTTACGTGGCGGACATGCACCCGCCGCTGCGCCGTTACGGTCCTGTCTGGTCGCGCCTGCGTTATGCGGCGCATCCCGACGCGATTATCGACCTGATCGGCGCTCTTCCGCTGCTCTTCGTTCTGTTTTTGCCCAATCAGGCGGTCACCGTCGTCGTCATTTTACGACTGCTCCGCTTCCTGAAACTTGCGCGGTATTCCCCGGCGCTACGCTCGCTGATCTCGGCTGTCGTCGGAGAAAGGAAAGCGCTTCTGGGATCAAGCATGATCATCTTCGGCGTGATCCTGTTGTCCGCGACCCTGATGTATCTGGTCGAGCATAACGAGCAGCCCGAAAAGTTTCGCAGCATTTTGCACGGCACATACTGGGCGATTACGACAATCACCACGGTGGGCTATGGTGACGTCGTTCCCGTCAGCAATCTGGGAAAAATGATCGGCGGCTTCGTCATGCTGATGGGATACGGCTTGATTGCCCTGCCTGTCGGTATCATTGCGTCGGCTTTTGCGCGTGAAATTCATTCCCGCGATTTCGTTGTCACCTGGTCGATGGTCGCAAGAGTGCCGTTGTTTGAAGATCTTAAGGCCACCGAGATAGCCGAGGTGTCAAAGCTGCTGCAGGCA
Organism: uncultured Roseibium sp.; assembly: GCF_947494555.1. Classification (GTDB taxonomy): domain Bacteria; phylum Pseudomonadota; class Alphaproteobacteria; order Rhizobiales; family Stappiaceae; genus Roseibium. Next base: position 1,282,435 of record NZ_CANLVF010000001.1, read on the forward strand.
CAGAAAGTGCGCAAGGGGGGCGTGATTGCAGAACAGGGCGATGTGGCAGACAGGATGTACTTCATTTCGGAGGGCGAAGTTGCGATCAAGCTGGCCCATGACACAGTCTATCTGGGTGAGGGGAGTTTTTTCGGGGAACTGGCCTTGATCAACCAGAGCAGGCGAACAGCCACCGTCATGGCCTATCGGGACTGCCAGCTGCTCGTCCTGGAATCAGATGCCCTGCAGCACCTGATGGACAAGGACGAAACGCTCGCCAAAAAAATCATGGACGAAGCCAGGGAGCGTGTCCGTGCAGGCAAGAAGGTGCTCGGTGAGCTGGCCGAGGAAGAGTTGCAACAGGCCGGTGTCTACGCTTCGGTCGATAGCTCCGACGAGGAGCCGGAGCTTTCCTTCAACGACGGCCCGGAAACGGATCGCACACCCGCGAAGTGAAGCTCAAAAGATTTGCTCTTTCGGGGGCGGGCGACCAAAGCGCTCTTATACGGTAACGACCTGGACGCTACCGCACCAAGCCCGGTGGAAGCCGTGCGTAAAGCGGGTCGCCGTGCCAGAAGGCATCTGTTGGTCCAACGGCAAAATCAATCAGGTTCCAGCGGTCATACTGAAAACGCAGCAAGGCGAAAGTTGTTGCGCCATCCATATACTCCGCCTGTTCAGAATAAGTTGTCTGGAAGAGGTCGATCGGTGCGCCTCCAGGCCGCTGGGGACTTAACACGACAAAGGCCCAACCCGACCCCGAGCGCATCCAGTTCACAACAAATTCCACCGGTGGCCCCACTCTGGCTTCCAGCATCGGGCGGACGGCGTTGAGGATCTCGCTTCGTTCAGCTGTCCCCCGCGCGGGTTCATGGACCGCCTGCGCCGAAGCGGTTACGGTCAAGACCGACATCAGGAACGCACCAAATAGAAGGCGAGCAAGTCTGCGAAAGATTGTGAAGAAAGGTGCTTCTTCAGGAAATGTATCAGGCATGAATACCCCATTTAGATGTCATGACGGCATGTGGGCAAAAACGGTGAAGGGCTAACATGAAAACCATTGGTCTGCTTGGCGGGATGAGCTGGGAAAGCACTGTCATATACTACCAGTATCTGAACCGCATGGTTCGTGAACGGTGTGGCGGTCTTCACTCTGCACAGTGCCTACTCTGGTCCTTTGACTTTGCCGAAATCGCGGCGGCACAATCTTCCGGAAATTGGGAAAAGGCAACCGAATTGATGGTGGTTGCTGCAAGGAATCTCGAGCGTGGCGGTGCGGACTGTCTCGTTATCTGCACCAATACCATGCACAAGATGGCTGCTGATGTTGGCGCTGAAGTCGATATCCCGCTTCTGCACATCGCTGATGCTACGGCCCCTGCGATCAAGGAAGCAGGGTGCCAAGAACCTCTCCTGCTGGCGACCGCATACACCATGGAGCAGGATTTCTATAAAGGCCATCTGCAAGAAAAACATGGTGTCACGGTGCGTGTGCCAGCATCTGACGCACGGCAGGAAGTTCATCGCATCATTTACGAGGAGCTTTGCAAGGGCGAAATCTGGGCCGATTCAAAGCAGACATTTCTTGAGGTTGTCGAACACGAACTCGGAGCTGGCGCGGATGGTGTGATTTTCGGCTGCACGGAAATCGGTCTTCTGGTCTCACAGAAAGACTTCTCCATTCCGGCCTTCGATACCACGGCGCTTCACGCAAAAGCCGCGCTCGACTTCGCTTTTGACGGTTGATCTTCAAGTTGGCGTCTTTGGTTCGGTGGTTCGGAAGCTTTCGCGTAGTGTGAACTGCTCCAGCCAGGCGGAGAGCTTCGGCGCTCCTTTCAGGATCATCTGACCTTCTTCGGCCTTTTGAAACAGATGAAACATCGGGGCCGCGTGACAGTCCGCAAGGCTTGGCCGTGACCCCAACAGAAAAGGGGTTGCTTCCGACAGGCGTTCCAATTCGGTCACGATCCTGCGTGCAGGGCCAAGAGCGGACAGGATCCTCACTTCGTCAGCGGCGCTTCCATCACTCGGTTTGACCACACGTTCGACAAAAACCTCCCAGACAAGCGTCTGATAGGCGTAGGCGTTCAAGATGGACAGGATCTGGTTCATTCTCGCCCGTTCGCGCGGATCCACCGGTTGCAGGGCAGGCGCAGGGTGGGTTTCGTCCAGAAAGCGCAAGATGGCATCGGTCTCATAGAGAGTGAAATCATCTGTCTTCAGAACCGGTATCTTGCCGAAGGGCTGCATCTCCAGATAATTGTCTGCAGGACCACCGGGGGCGAAGATATCGATTGGCACCAGACTGTATGATAGCCCTTTTTCCGCAAGAGCAATCCGGACAGATCGGACGTAAACCGAATAGTCCGCGCCGTGAACTTCGATCATCGTGATCCTTTCTCACTTACTCGATCGTGATCCCGCAGCAGCATCGGTGCTGCTGCTGCTTTCCATATCCATCGTAAATGAGATTTGTGCCGTTTGGTGTGACCCTGACCACGGCAATCGCAATTCCGGCGCCCTGTCCTTTCACCCTTCGCTGCTTTGTCCCTTGCCGTGCAAACCAAAACTTGAATGAACATTGCGTGCCGGCATGAGGGTTGAAGGGTTATTGATAATTTTTACTATGGGTTTTCCGGCAATCTTTTCTGCGCTGCGGCAAGTCAACAATACGGTCTCGTGAGGCACGAAGCGGCGCAATTTCAAAGGTTGTAGGGTTTTGACGCGTTACTGATCCGGAATTGCAGCTGTTTTTTTCTCTGTAAATAAACTCGATGTAAAATTTAAATTTTTCCGTGTAGTCAGAGTGTGTTTTTCTTCATAAAAACTACACAAGAAATATGTACTCGGAAAAAAATATTTCCGATTAATACTTTTATTCGTTATTGCGACTTGAGCTCTCTGATACCGTTAATAATTGTACCCCCGGCCATATTTTAGGCTGCGTGTATATTTCATGGAAAAATGACTTTTCTAGGGAGAGTTAAAATGAGTAGTGGAGAATATGAGGTAATCGCTACGGTCTCGCCTCGCTCGCTCGGCCCGACTTCTTTATTTGACGCAGAGGAAGCGATCACAAGTGATAATGTAAAGCAGTTCAATTCAGACCCCTCCGACACGCGGGACGCGAAACGGGCGCTCGCCCGGGCCGGTTTTCACGTCTTCGAGGATGCCTCGAATGAAACCACCATTTCGATCGGCGGAACCGCGAAGCTTTTCAAGGACTTTTTCGGTGCGAAACTGACCAAGCAGAAAGCGGAAATTCGTCCTGCGACAACTGTTGAATTCATGGCAACGAGCGAAGAGCCGGAAGCGGCTTTGATGAATGCGCCCGATGAGTTCAGTTCGCTGATCGAGGGCGCCGTGGTTGCAAGGCCGCCGACCTATTTCGCAACCCATCCGATCCCGCCGCTCGCTCCGGTGCACAAGGATGCCTATCCCTACATGATGGTTCCTGACGGCGTTGCAGTGGTTTTGCGCGCGGCCAGGGTGCACCGTCTCGGTGTTACGGGCAAAAACATCGTGGTCGGGATGCTCGACACCGGGCACTATCGGCATCCATTCTTCAGTTCACGCGGCTACAGGCTCCTGTCCACGATCCTGGCACCGGGTGCATCCGACCCCGCCGATGATGCCAATGGGCACGGAACAGGAGAAAGCGCGAATGTTTTTGCCTGTGCGCCCGATTGCAAATTGCGCATGACGAAGATGGGCAACGATACGGTTGGGGCGATCAACGCTTCGCTGAATGCCAATCCCAAACCGCACATACTGACCAACAGTTGGGGCTACAGTGTCGACCAACCGGGCACAACGATCCCCAACTGGCTGAAACCGCTGGAAGCGGCCGTTGCCAATGCGGTTTTGCAGGGTGTTGTTGTCTGCTTTTCTGCCGGGAACGGTCACTTTGGTTTTCCGGGCAGCCATCCGGATGTGATTTCGGTCGGTGGCGTTCACGTCAATCTGCCGGATGAAAATGACCTTGAAGCCTCCAGCTACGCTTCAAGTTTCAATTCGACCTGGTATCCAGGGCGGCAGGTTCCTGATCTTTGCGGTTTGACCGGCAAGGGTGTGAACATCAGCGGCACCAAAGCGCCCAGTATCATGTTGCCGGTTCAGTCAGGCGCTTCGCTGGATGCAATCGCTCCCTCAACCGGCTCGAACACAGACGGGTGGGGGCTGTTTTCCGGAACATCTGCAGCCTGCCCGCAGATCGCCGGCATTTGCGCACTGATCCTGGAAAAGGACGGGTCACTGACACCGGCGCAGGTCAAGGACAAGCTGGTAAAGAGCGCCCGTGACATCAAGAAAGGTACGACGCAGATGGGGCACACAGCTACAAGCGGACCTGACCTTGCCACAGGTGCCGGGCTCGCTGATGCGAAGTGGGCCTACATCAACACGATGGGCGATGTTGCTGCGACTTTCTTCAACGCGACCAGGGAAAAGCAGCTGGCAATGGTGTCCTCCGGGTCCATGCCGGAATTTTCCAAGGAATTCATCGATGACATGATTGATACCTTGCGTTCGCGGTAAAACTTGGAGAAGTTCGAATGAATGAGGGCATGTGCGCCCGCGCGCATGCCCGCTCCCTGGAGATCGTCTTGAAGGCAGAGACCAATGACGGACGACAACGTGACCTATGGTGCCCAGGTCGTACTGAAACGGGCGGACGGAACTTCCATACTGGACGTACAGGAATCCGTCACCGCCAGCGTGCTCGACAAATACAGGGTGCCGGAAGACACGGTTGCCGCTGCTGCCAGGGCACTTGAAGCGCTTGGATTTCGTATCTCCGGAAACGATGGGACGACGCTTTCGATTGAAGGCTCCCGCCAGGCATTTATCGATGTTTTCGGCCTGGAAGTGGGGGCGCAAGCCGCTGGCGTTGCCGCGCACGCAACACAGGTGCCCGATGAGATCAAGCCATATGTTGCCGATGTGATCGTTCCGCCCGGGCCGACCTTTTTCTAGAAAGGCACAGCCTCCGGGCGCCCCGTCTGCAACGACGGGACGCACATTTTGTTACAGATCCGCCATCGCCTTCGCCAGGTTTTCGTCGATCTTGTCGAGAAAACCGGTCGTCGTTAGCCAACCCTGATCGGGACCGACCAGAAGCGCGAGATCCTTCGTCATGTAGCCGGACTCCACCGTATTGACGCAGACGCTCTCCAGGGTCTTTGCGAACCGTGCGAGCTTGTCGTTGCCATCCAGTTTCGCCCGGTGCGCCAGCCCGCGGGTCCAGGCGTATATGGAAGCAATGGAGTTGGTGGATGTGCTTTCGCCGTTCTGGTGCTGCCGGTAGTGCCGTGTGACCGTTCCGTGGGCGGCTTCGGCTTCCACCGTCTTGCCGTCCGGTGTCATCAGCACGGACGTCATCAGGCCGAGCGATCCGAACCCCTGCGCGACGGTATCGGATTGCACGTCGCCGTCATAGTTCTTGCAGGCCCAGACGTAGCCGCCGGACCATTTGAGCGCGGAGGCGACCATATCGTCGATCAGACGGTGCTCATACCATATGCCTGCATCAGCGAATTTTTCCTTGAATTCGGCATCGTAGACCTCCTGGAAGATGTCCTTGAAGCGTCCGTCATAGGCCTTGAGGATCGTATTCTTCGTGGAAAGGTAACAGGGGACTTTTCTTTGGAGCGCGTAGTTCAAGGAGGCGTGCGCGAAGTCGCGAATGGAATCGTCCAGATTGTACATCGCCATCGCAACGCCGGAGGAGGGCGCGTCAAAAACGTCCCGTTCAATTTCGGTTCCGTCTTCGCCGACAAATTTGATCGTCAGCTTGCCCTTGCCGGGGAATGTGAAATCGGTTGCCCGGTACTGATCACCGAAGGCATGCCGGCCCACGATAATCGGCTGTGTCCAGCCCGGTACCAGGCGCGGGACATTCTGCATGATGATCGGTTCGCGAAAGATAACACCACCCAAAATATTGCGGATTGTTCCGTTGGGTGACCGGTACATGCGCTTGAGGCCGAATTCCTCAACGCGGGCTTCATCTGGCGTAATGGTGGCGCATTTGATGCCGACGCCGTGCTCTTTGATCGCATTGGCTGCGTCGACCGTGATCTGGTCATCCGTCTCGTCCCGCTTTTCGATAGACAGATCGTAATAAAGAAGGTCGACGTCGAGGTATGGATGGATCAGCTTGTCCTTGATGAAGGCCCAGATGATGCGCGTCATCTCATCGCCATCTAGTTCGACGACCGGATTATCGACTTTGATCTTTACCATGGACGGGTTTACCTCACGAAGTTAGCTGCGGGAACAGGTGAAGGTCATCTCACGGGACGAGTTGTACCGGAAAACTATTGTGTGCGCTTGTATGCAATAAAATCCATCGAGGCAATACGAAGCTTTTCGGGTTTGCTTTTTGCTTATGCCGCTGTGCGGAAGCTGTAATCCTGTACAGATCACGCATCCAAGAGACGAAAATCGAACGATTTTCTCACTTTTTTCCGTGCGGTTCCGGCAGACGTATCAACTAGGCCGCGTCTGCGAACTTGGATATCTAGCCTTATTCATCGGTAAATTTACTGGTGTTTTGGTTCGAAAAGGCATTTGTTTCAAATGCTTTGATGTGTAGTGATTAGATTAATATCTGATATTTACTTTTAGTTAACTATAGTAATTTGGCAAAATGGATAGACAAGATTCAAATTTTAAAAAATTATACTTTGCAATTCTGATTTTTATATACCTTTGATTGGTGGAATATTTTGATTAGGTGACTCAGAGTAGCCGGAGTCCGCCACGTTTCCGTGTTGAGCGCTTCGGGAGAAACCTGTTTTGAGAGCCTCCATGCATCCGGCATTTTCCTTTGGATTGAAAAACGGTCCGACCATCAAAAAAGCGGCATTCGCATCTCCGTTTGCAGCCAAATTCAAATCAGGCCAGTGGCAATCCGAGCTCTCACAAGGCTTGTCGGTCAGTGAACCAGATGCGGACGATGTCTCTGGTGGTGGTTCCTTCGGTGCGCGTTGGATGCAGTTTTTGGGAGCAACGCCGTCCTGGAAACCTCTTATGTCCGATGAAGACATTAGCTTCGAAGCCGGTACCGGCGCTCGCGAAAATGGTATCGAAGAAACCGAAGCCGTTGAACTGCAAAGTGAGGCGGATGGCGTCAGTCCGATAAAGGCACTTCTGGATTCGCTTTTTGAAAGCAGCGGCGGTGACAACGCCGATGCCGGAGTGACCGTTGCCGAAGCGCTGGCTGCAGTTTCATTAGAACCGGCTAATCTGCGAGAGCCCGTACCTCAGGACGAGGAAACGGCAACGGCGGAAAGCTCGGAAGGCAGTGCCTTCCCGACTTTCGAAGCCTTTGCCCCGGTTATCGGCGAAGACGGTGTCGTTCTGCACGATCAGGCCTGTCCGTGTCCTGGATGTGGGGCTCGGGAGGAAGACAGCGTCACCCTGAATATGGAGTCCGAGGCCGGAACCAGTTCGTCAGGAACAAGTGGGGCTGCCGCTACGCTTGGTGACATGGCCGAATATCTCACCAGTGGATACTGGGCGGACAAGGGCCTCAATGTCTCCAATTCGGAAGGAACGCTTTCCCATAACCTCGGCAGTTCCGGAACAGACGCAAACAACGGTGTTCTCTATTATAACGTTTCCGGCTTTTCGTCCGACAGCAACGGAATCTCCGAGGAGCGCAAGGTGCTTGTCCGCGAAGCGTTCAAGCTGTTTGAGGCGACGCTGGGGATCGATTTTGAAGAAACGACGTCAACGAACACGTCGGAAGTCGACTTCTTTTTCAGCGACAACTCTTCGGGTGCCTGGGCCAATTACAGCTACTACAGCAACGGCACGATTGCAGCCAGCTATGTGAATGTTGCCAGTTCCTGGTCAGGCGGTACATCGACCTACAACGACTATACGCTGCAGACGATCTTCCACGAAATCGGTCACGCCCTCGGCCTGGGTCACCAGGGCAACTACAACGGCTCGGCAACGTTCGGCGTCAGCAACGATTTTGCGAATGACAGCTGGCAGGCATCGATGATGTCCTACTTCAGCCAGAGCGAGAACACGAATGTCGACGCGTCTGGGGCTTTGTTGCAAACACCCATGTCCGTCGACTGGATGGCGCTGGACGCGATTTACGGCTCGCAGGGCTACGGTGTTGCGAACGCATTCACCGAGAATACGACCTGGGGCTTCAACACGACGGTCACATCAGATGTCAGCGATATCTGGGCACAATGGTCGAGCTATGCCAACAAGACGGCGTCTACAATCGTGGATAGCGGCGGTAACGACACGCTGGACCTGTCCGGCTACGGCAACAATTCGGTGATCAATCTGGCACCGAGCGATAGCCAGTCCTCAGGACCTTCTGCGTCCAGCATCGGCGGCAGAACCGGCAATCTGACGATTGCCGAGGGAACGATCATCGAAAACGCCATAGGGGGATCGGGTTCTGAAACGTTCTATGGCAATAGTGCAAACAACATCCTGACCGGCAATGGCGGCAACGATACATTCCACGACAGTGAAGGGTCCGATACCTATCTGGGCGGAGCCGGGACGGATTCGGTCCTCTTTGAGGGCAATTTTGCCGACTACAGCTTTGCCATTAGCGGTTCGTTTCTGCAGGTCATAAATGTCGCTGTAGACCTCGTCGAGTTCACAGTTGAAGCGCTCGGATTCTCTGATCAGACAGTCAGCTATCAGGAGATCGTCGATTCACTCACGGCGATGCCGAACGCTGATCCTGAAGCGGAAAACGATAGTTATTTCGTCGATGAAGACGGTTTGCTAACCGGTCAGAATATTCTGGCGAACGATACAGATACCGATGGTGACAGTCTGACGGTCGCCTCGGTGAACGGCTCTGCTGCTTCGGTTGGATCCGAAATCGTATTGGAGTCGGGTGCATTGCTGACGGTCAATGCGAACGGTACGTTCTCCTACGACCAGAACGGTGCCTACGACTATCTCGGCGATGAAGAGAGTGCGGAAGAAACCTTCACCTATGTTGCGACGGACAGCGAGGGGAACTCCGAACCGGCAACGGTCACGATCACCATTGAAGGCTCGCACGACAACACCGCCCCGGTCTCTGCAGACGACAGTTACACCGTCGACGAAGACGGGTTGCTGTCAGGCCAGAACCTCCTCGCCAATGACACGGATGCTGATGGCGACGGTCTGACGGTTGCCTCCGTCAATGGTTCCGCCGCCTCGGTCGGTTCCCAGATCATGCTGGAGTCCGGTGCATTGCTGACCGTCAACGCGGACGGCACGTTCTCCTACGACCAGAACGGTGCGTACGACTATCTCGGCGACGAAGAGAGTGCGGAAGAAACCTTCACCTATGTTGCGACGGACGGCGAGGGGAGTTCCGAACCGGCAACGGTCACGATCACCATCGAAGGTTCGCATGACAACACGGCGCCGGTGTCCGCCGACGACAGTTACACCGTCGACGAAGACGGGTTGCTGTCAGGCCAGAACCTCCTCGCAAATGACACGGATGCCGATGGCGACGCACTAACGGTCGCCTCGGTGAACGGCTCTGCGGCCTCGGTTGGATCGCAGATCGTGCTGGAGTCGGGTGCTCTGCTGACAGTCAATGCGGATGGCACGTTCTCTTATGACCAGAACGGTGCCTACGACTATCTCGGCGACGAAGAGAGCGCGGAAGAAACCTTCACCTATGTTGCCACCGACGGAGAGGGGAACTCGGAACCGGCAACTGTCACGATCAGCATTGAAGGCTCGCACGACAATACCGCACCGGTCTCTGCCGATGACAGTTACACAGTCGATGAAGATGGCATGCTGACAGGCCGGAACCTCCTTGCGAATGACACGGATGCCGATGGCGACGCACTAACGGTCGCCTCGGTGAACGGCTCCGCCGCCTCGGTCGGGTCGCAGATTGTGCTGGAGTCGGGTGCATTGCTGACGGTCAATGCGAACGGCACGTTCTCCTACGACCAGAACGGTGCCTTCGACTATCTCGGCGACGAAGAAAGCGCGGAAGAGACCTTCACCTATGTTGCCACCGACGGCGAGGGGAACTCGGAACCGGCAACTGTCACGATCAGCATTGAAGGCTCACACGACAACACGGCGCCGGTCTCTGCAGACGACAGTTACACTGTCGACGAAGACGGGTTGCTGACAGGCCTGAACCTTCTGGCCAATGATACGGACGCTGATGGTGATGGCCTGACAGTAGCCTCCGTCAATGACTCCGTCGCCTCCGTCGGGTCCCAGATTATGCTGGAGTCGGGCGCACTTCTGACAGTCAATGCGGACGGCACGTTCTCCTACGACCAGAACGGTGCGTTTGAAGCGCTTGAGTCCGGTGAGACAGGAAATGACAGTTTCACCTATCAGGTTTCAGACGGCAAAGGTGGTTTTGACACCGCGACCGTCACTCTGACAATCGATGGCGTAAGCGATCCGGTTGACGATCCGCTGCCCGGCCCCGAACCGGTTGTAGAGAAGCCGGTTGTGATCGATTTCGAAGGCCTTGCGCCGGGCGCTTACGCCGGTAAGACGGGTATATCGCTTGCGGGTGTTGATGTCACGACGAGCGGTCAATTGGCCGGAAGCCTTTCCGGGGCAACGTCCGGCTTTACGATCAGCGCAGGTGGCGAGGACTTCGATCTGGACAGCCTGCTGCTTCAGTCAGAAACGCGCCGTGCGCGTATCAAGCTTGAAGCTTTTGACGACGGCGTTCTGGTCGGTTCGATGAAGGTACGCATCAATTCCAAAGGCGCTTTTGAACTTGAACTTGACGATCGTTTCGACGGCGTCGATGAAATTGTTGTCAGCAGCCGGCGGGACAAGCCGTTCTACGTGGATGACCTCGCCCTTGTGACATACCAGTCAGGGTCGGCAGGCGGAAACGAAGATCCGAATGCGGCTGACGATGCCTATGCGACCACCGAAGACGCGACTGTTGGCGGTAATCTTCTGACCAATGACCGGGATCCGGAAGGTGAGGGCGTCTCGCTGCTTTCACTTGCGGGGCAGAGCGGAGGCGTAGCCGTCCTGGCATCCGGCGCGATCGTCACGTTCGCGAGCGACGGTACGTTCACCTATGATCCGAACGGGGCATTCAACGGTCTTTTTGACGGCGACACCGCGACAGAGGCCTTTGTCTATGAGGTCTCGGATGGCAATGGCGGCGCCGATACGGCAGAGGTCACCGTCACGATTGTTGGCGAAGGCACTGCGCCGGTTGAAACGCATATCGGCTTCGAAGATGGATCGCTTTGCGGCTGGTTCGATGAGGAAGATGAATTTGTCTTTGCCGACACATACGTAACCGGCCGCAATCGTGGTGTTTCGGAAGGTGAACTTGCCGGCCGGAGCTACGGCGACAGCCTCTCGTTTTCCCGCGCCGATGGTGAAAGTTTCGACTTTGAAGAGGCCGTCTTTACCGCAATGGGCCGGGGCAAGGTCACGCTGACGGTCGAAGGATATCTGGATGGCGAGCTTGTCGGCAGCGAAGACTTCAGTGTTCGTGCAAACCGGGAGAAAAAGCTGGCTCTGTCGGATTCGAAATTCGACGAGGTCGATGAAGTCGTCGTCCGATCCAACTACGGGGTAATTCTGGATGACATGACCCTGCTCGTCTAGGCGTCATTCACATGGTCAGATCAACGCCGGGGCGCATTCATAAAGCTGCGCCCGATAGCCTCCTTCCGACACGGGGCCGTTACGGCCCCTCGCAGGTGATGCCGACAGGTGTTGAAGCGCCGAACTGCAGCAGGCCGATTTGGACGGGCTCTTCATCATCGTTGAAGTGCCGCAACACTCTCACCGTCGCAAGAAGCGTGTCGGCCTGATCGTTTATGAGTTGCATGCGAAGGTGTTCATCATCTGCGGAAAACTGAACGATCGTAGCATCTTCGGCATTTTCGCGGTCCCGGGTGGAAATGGCTTTCCCGTCAAAATAGATGTCGGCTTCCAGAGGCGCCAGGACCGGACCGGCTCCAAACAGGATCGTAACGTCCGTATCGGAATCAATGCCGCTGCAGAACATGTTGTGTGTCGCGTTGGCCTGACTTGTCAGGAGCAGAAAAAGAAAAGCGAATGCAAAGTGACTGAATAGAGCTTTGGGTGAATTCATTGCGGCCTCTTGTCGGTTGGCTTCTCCGAAGATAAGCGCTTCCGGCGGATGTTGCCAGCGATGGCGTCGATACCATTGTGATTGGAGTGGCAGAGCCTGGCTGTTTTGGAGATTGGTCCGGAAGAGGTCGTTTTTGTGAGCGGTTGGCGAGAAAACGCAGGCCGCTCAAAGCAATCAGTCTCGCTCCGACTGCAGCATTAAGCACCAAGACCGGTGACCACCAAAGCAGCACCGAAACCGACCAGTATGGTCCCGAATACGCGATCGATCAGATGGCGAGCCGCTTCAAAGATGCGTTGCATTGTCTTCGCCGAAAAGAAGACTGCGACAAGTGAAAACCAGATCCCGTGTGTCAGCGATATGAACAGCCCATATGCAATCTGAATTGCGAGTGGCGTTGCCGGACTGACCACTTGCAGAAAGAGACTGATGATGAATACGGATGTCTTGGGGTTCAAGGCGTTGGTCAGGAAACCCATTCGCAGGGCTTCCATGGCAGACATGCCGCGCTCCGATTGTCCGCTGTCCGCGCGTTTGCCACGAGACAGGATCAGCGTCAGTCCCAGCCAGACGAGATAAAGCGCTCCTGCAAATCTGAGGACCTCCAAAAGCACCGGCGACTGCCGGATGAGTATTCCAACCCCCAAAAGCGTGTATCCAACGTGGACGAACACGCCGAGTGCGATGCCGATGGCCGTCAGCACTCCGGTCTGCCGTTTCGTCAAAAGGCTGTTTCGGCTGACAATTGCGAAATCCGGCCCCGGGCTGATGACGGCAAAAATCGTAATCGTGACGACAGCGAGCAGCTCGGTCATGGATGCGCCTCCGGTTTCGATCCGAACTGTCAGTAGCGTCAAAATATGGTTTTCACTAACGATGACTTCTCACTTGATTTGTGATTAAAACTGACAGATGCGTCAGCCAATCACGTCGTTGCCTTCTTTGAATTGCTTTCGTGCCGCTGCTGAGTTTGAAAGCTTCAGCGCAGCAGCTGATCGTTTGAATCTGACGCATGGTGCGGTGAGCCGGGCTGTGAGACTGCTGGAAGACGACCTTGGTGCTGCTTTGTTTGAAAGGCGCAACCGGAGAGTTTTTCTGACAGAGAACGGTCGACGGTTGGCCCGCGCAGTGGACGAGGGCTTTATCCGGATCGAACAGGCCATCGCGGATATCAGACAAAGCGAAGCCGGCGTACCGGTGACGCTGTCTTGTGAACCGACATTGCTGATGCGGTATCTGATCCCGAGACTTCCGGATTTCCGGTCGCGTTTTCCCGATATCACGCTGCAATTGGTTGCCGGTGGTGGCCCGGTCCGTCTCGATACCAACATTCAGTTTGCGATCAGGCGAAACGATTTCAGCATTCCGAACCGGTATCGGACCACTGAATTGTTCGATGAGGAAATCGGGCCTGTTTGCCGTGCCGACCTTGTGGCGTTGTTTTTCGAAAGCGGTCAATTGAAGCGGGAGGCTCCGTGTCTGCACACGCGCACGCGGTCGCAAGCCTGGACGCAATGGTCCGAAATGACCAGCGCCCGCAGAGCTGATTTCGCAGGACAGCACTTTGAGCATTTTTATTTCAGTTTGCAGGCCGCCGTTGCGGGCCTTGGCGTGGCGATAGGGCCGAAGCGGCAGGTTCAGGACGATATTGAAAGCGGTCTTCTTGCGGCGCCAACGGGATTCATAAAAGATGGAAGCCACTATGTGCTTTTGTCTGAGCGGTCATCGCCACCAGGGCGAGTGGAAAAAGCGCTGCTGTCCTGGCTAGGAGAGACATCGCGGTAAGTCAGACGCACTTGGCAAAATGATATCCGCATGTGTCTCAAGATCTTCCTGTGCGCTGGTTCCTGTCAAAACGCCAATCGTCAGCCCGGCTCCGGCAGCTTTTGCCATGTCGATATCGTGCATGTTGTCTCCGACGACGGCTATCTTGGCGGGTGGAAGACCGATTGCACTGGCGAAGCCGAGAACCATGCCTGGCTCCGGTTTCGGGCCATGCCCGGTGTCATAGCCTGTCACGAATTCGAATTTCGGGGCCAGTCCGGAACCCTCGAGGAAAGCCCTGATCGCAGCTTCGCTGTCACTGGAGGCGACCCCAAGTCGAAAGCCGCGATCAAGGAGCCAGTCAACTGTCTCGCGGATACCGGTCAGCGGTTTTGCGTCATGCATCTTCGAAACGAAAATCCGATCGAGTTCACTGGTCAAATCGTCCAGACTGAAGTCGGCGCCACCCGCAATCCAGGCCTCCGCAATTTCCTCTGAATTGCCGGCGGCAAGCAAAGACCCGGCTGCTGAATTTCGCGTTTCCAGGTCCAGCCCGGTCTTCTCAAGAAAGCGCTCTGCCTCAGACAAAATGCCTTTCGATGCAAATCTTGCGGCTTCCTCGTAAGCCGGCGTCCAGGTGGCGTCAAAGTCCAGAAGGGTGCCATCCTTGTCGAACAGAATGGCTTCTATGCCGGTTGTGTTGATTCTTGGTATTTCAGACGTCATCCGTGGTCTCTGATGCGAACTGTCACTGTCTCATCGCTTTCGGCACTCTATTCGAAATCTCACAAAGCGTGATGGCAATTTCGGCATATTCGATTGGAAGGCGGCTATTTGCCTTCATGCTGCTGGCACTCTAAGCCGGTGCAATCTCAAAACTCTTCAGGTCGAGATCTCCACTCCATCGCCAAGCACCGAGAAACGGTTCATCAAGGGTTCGCCGGCCATGCATTTCCCAAGCCGGATGATGGATCATGGAACCGGGTGGAACCCGTCTGTAGGGTGCTTTGCCGAGGACCCACTCGGCTTCTCCGGCGATCGCGAAATAGGTCTCCTCACCGGAGTGCCTGGAGAGCGGGTAGTCAGTGTGCGCCTCTGAGACAAGCAATCCGACACGAACCTCGTCGTCCCGGATATGCCCGTCCGGTCCGAGAAGTTCAGTTGTGTAAAGGCTGCTGGAAACATTGTCGGACAGTCCAGAGCCTTGCCAGTTCTCCCAGTGCAGGCAAGGCGCGGTTTCAAGGACCAGTCCGGCCCAGTCGACGGCGGTGTCGAGTGCACAGGCCCGTTGCAGCAGGCCGCGTGGATACTCTTGCGCTTCAGCGGTGGAAAAGGGGCGGTTCGCTGCGTCCCGAAGCCTGGCTGCCGCCACGTTGCCACCGGGCCTGCCTTCCGCGTCGAAAACCGATGCGATCTCGATCAGAAGCTTGTCGACGGCCTGGCGTTTATTGTCAGATAACGTCATTTACGACCTCCGGTGTTGCTTGCCTCGGCAAAACGCTCCCCCTTGAAGACACGCACAGGATTGCCGCGTTCCAGTTGTCTGTGCAACTGGTTCTGCGCCGACCGGTCCGTTGCAAGGCTCTCTTCGCGCTTCAGAAGAAAGCGCGCTTTCAGCCGGTCGAGGGCGACTTCACGGTTCCGGTGCTGGGATCGTTCATCGGTCGAAATAGCAACAAGCCCGGTTTTAAGGTGCGTGATCCGGACACCACTGTCTGTGGTGTTCTGATGCTGACCGCCAGGACCGCCGGAGCGGAAGGTTTCGATCTTGAGAGCACCCGGCGACAGATCAACCTCCGGAAGATCGCCATGCTCGACCGCGAAAACGCCAACGAACCAGTTCCGGCGCTTGTGATGCGGGCGGAAGGGGCTCTTGCAGACCCATTGGATTGTGCCGCACCAGCGTCGCGAAAGCTCAGCTGACTTGCTGCCGGACAATGTGATCAGTGCGGAGTTAGGGTCGTTGCCTTCGTTCTCCTGCGGCAAGTCAGCCGTGAACCGGACATCGGACTGCGCGGCCTCCCGCGTCATCTGACGAACGACATGGGCAACCGCCCGTTGGCATTCGCGTGGACCATCCCCGCTTGTTACCAGGAGATGGAATTTCTTGGGCGGCGTCATCGCATGCCCCTCCGGTTTTTGAGGCGGTCGCGTTTGTCCTGGCGTGCGTTTGCAAGTGCCTCACTGACTGCTTTCTTGAACGTCAGCAAGGGCTTGAGGGTTGCGACTGCCCGTGCCAGACCAGCAGCCTGAAGATCGTTCAGGACCTGCTTTGGATCCTTGTAGGCATTCGGAGCTTCCTCGATCAGCAGCTGTCGATCCTCGCAGATCACCTGTCCGCCGAAGGATGTTCTGGCAAGACTTTCCCGATCGGAACGCGTTGCACCTGCGCGGCCAAGCATCGACCGGCGATCGTATTTGCGGCCCGAACCGTGCGCGAGCGAGGCAAGGGCGTCAGGATTGCTACCTTCCGGCGCGAGGACGAAGCTGAGCGCATCGCGCGACCCGGCGAGGGGCACCAGCGGAAGATCGGCCTTAGCCGCTCCCTTTCTGTGTAAAAACTGACCGTCGTGTTCCTCAATCAGATTGTGAGGCGCGTCCGATACCAGACGAAGATCGGACCTGAGGGCCCGCGCGGCTCTTTCTGCGATCAGCCGCCTGTTGAGGCTGGCCCATCGGACGGCGTCCCTGTGTGCCAATAGATAGGCCTTGCCCGAATTGCTATCCGGATCCATCCCCGAGAACTGTTCCAGCACCGCGCTGAACACCGTCATTCCCAGTGAGCGGGAGCCGGAATGCACCAGCAGCATCAGATCGCCTTTTTTGATTTCATGATCAGCGAGCAGATGCTCGTCGGCGGCGGCTTCGACTTCCTGCAGCTCGCAGAAATGATTGCCGCCGCCGATGGTGCCGAGTGACTGTGGGTCCAGATCGGCTGGCAGACCCTCATTCAGGAGACGAGCGGCCGCGTCTCCATCCCACACCCCTTCGAGGGATCGAAATTTCTGCCCCGCCTTGTCAAGCCGCAGCTTGCGGGCCGGCAGGTCGAGCACGAAGAGGCTCATGCCACAGCCGATATCGTTGCCGATCAGCTGCGGATAGATACGATCGGCGAGGACTGCGCTGCCGACCGGACCGTATTTGCCTGGGTGCAGGTCCGGAAACGCTGCGACCTGCGAGACGCCGGACATTTTCGACACAACGTCCAGCTGCTCTTCGGCTGCGCCTTCGATCCAGGCGGTTTCAGAAAAAAATCGATGGATGGGCGCGGCTTCTTGTGAAGACGCGTGCCCTTCCTTTTGAGAAGTGCCCATGTTGGGAACCCTTTTGAAAACAGGAAAGCGTCAGGAGCAAGTCGGTCTTGCCCCGATAGCCTTTGCCGCACTGCTGCCGCAGATCAGCTCAGGTTTGCCGCCGTCTTGGGCGCGCAGAACATGGTGGTCATGTTGTAGTCCCGTTTTCAAAAGTCATCATCGTGCCGCGTCGCGCGGTGGCAATCACATAGGCGCTGTGATGGCTTTGCGCAACCTGTCTGCCGTTGAAACGGGCTGTTCGCTCCAGAGTGTTGTGGCTGTGCAACGTGGCCAAACAACATGCCTTTGTTCAATCAAATAGGCGCGCCCAATCGGGCGCGCCTGATCCTTGGCCAAGGTTTGCACCTGAAGGGAAGCAGACCTTGTCAGAGGTCCTTGGCAGCGGTTGAGCGGATCTTTACCCAGTTCTCCTCGGCCTTGGCGATGGTGCCTGCCTCATCCTTCAGGAACGCGCGGAAGATCTCCTCGTTCAGGAAGAGATAGAGCTTGTCGTCGACGATGGCAGCAAATTGCGGGTCGCCGTCAAATTTCTTTCCAACCGAAACACCGAATGTGCAAAAGCCACCATTTTGCGGCAGGTACGCGGCTGGATCTGCTGTGAACTTGTCCATGGTTTCCTTGGAGGAGAAGTAGTAGGCAACGCCGTCGTGCAGAGCCGTATGACGGGCGGCGCCATCGATCCGGTTGCCGAGATTGACGAAGGCAACAGGATCGACGCCGTGCATGCCGAGCGGAGCGCCTGCAGCGGTCAGACCGCTGGAGGTGTTGTATTCGTCGGCGGCAAGGGCTGGCCCCGACAGGTTTGCAATGCCAAGAAGCGTGACGGCTACGAGTGTTTTTGAGAAGGACATTTAGATTACTCCTGATCTGGATCTGAATGATGTTCGGCCGGCCTGAGCGCCAGCCACATATACTTTGCGTTCATCTTGCTGATTGATCCATGCGCGAAACGCCGCCTGAGTTTGCAGATCGTCCGGGAGCGTCGAAAAAAGAAAAACACCGGCTGAGAGCCGGCGTTTTCAGGTCTGGGTACAGGGAATGTTACTGTTTCACGCCAGCCGCGGTTCGCTGACCTCCGGCTTGTGAAGAGACACGACGGTCAGGACGGCAAGCGCGTTGACGATGTAGTAGGCGAAGTCGATGCCTTTGAAGCCGAGGACGAACGGGGCTGCGAGGAAGACGACACCGACCGCAAAATCGACGATCAGGTGAAACGAATAGGGCACGACCCGGATCAGGCCGGTCTCGTGGTCTGTCAGAATGGTCAGGGCCAGCGCCGCAATGCCGGTGACAACCGACAGCCAGAAGGCGACCGGGCTGGACTGACCGAGACCGAGCACCATCGGCAGGGCGATGAGGGCAATGGCGACAGGGTAATCGAGATAGGCGTGGATGGTTTTTGTGACAAAGCGAATATTCATGTCGAACTCCTGGATAAAGACTGTTGGGAGGCGAGTGCCTCTCGTGCCTTAAGATGATCCGTGCCAGGCGACTGATCCATGCACGAAAGTCCCCGAAAATTGACCGATCGTCCGGGAGGCTTGCGGCGCATGTCCATACATCGCAAAACAGTGCCGTTACGAACCGGACGATGGAAAAACATGAGACATGATGCCCTCAGCCAGATCCTTGACGCGCTGAAGCTGCGCGGATCGATCTACTTTCACACCAGCTTTTCGCCGCCCTGGGCAGTGGAAGTACCTTCGTTCGGAAACGTCGCGCGGTTCCATATGGCAATGCGCGGCGCCTGCTGGCTGAAGGTCGAAGGACATGCTGCGCCGATCTACCTTTCGACCGGCGACCTGGTGGTGATCCCGCATGGTGCGGCGCACGTCCTGTGCGACGAACTCGGGCGGGAGGCGACGTCCGTCGACCGGGTGCTTCAGGAGACGGGCTATACGGGTGAGGGCGCGCTTTATTTCGGCGGACCGGACGAGGAACAGAGCTGCAAATTGTTTTGCGGGCATTTCGAGTTTGAAGACGGCTCGGTACATCCGATCCTCGACGCGCTGCCTGAGGTCATTCATGTGCCGAATACGGAAACGATGAACGCATTCTGGCTCGAAACGGTGATGCGTTTTGTCGCCAGCGAAGTCCGGGCGACCCTGCCGGGGTCGGACGCAATCGTGCATCGGCTGACAGAGATCATCTTTATCCAGGTCGTGCGCACGTTTGTCGATCAGCAGGGCGACCGGGCAGGGTGTCTCGCTGCTGTCCTCAATCCGAAGCTGGGACGCTCCATGTCGCAGATCCATCTGGCGCCCGAGCAGCCCTGGACCGTTGAGACGCTGGCACGCGAGGCCGGCATGTCACGGACGGTTTTTGCCGAACGCTTCACAGACCTCGTCGGCATGACGCCACTTGCCTATGTCACGCACTGGCGCATGGAAAAAGCCCGCAAGGACATCCGCGAAACCGACCTGCCGCTGATCGATATCGCGGAGACGATCGGCTATGCCTCGGAAGCCGCCTTCAACCGCGCCTTCAAGCGCCAGTTCAACCAGACGCCGGGCCAGATGCGGCGCATGGGGGAAGGGTGATGCCGGACCGGGCAATGTCCTTCGGTGGATGGCCTTCGATTGGAAGACCGGTAAGTGACCGGCACCAGTGATTTCTGAGGTTGTCGGCCCATCCTTCGAGACGCCGCTGGCGCGGCTCCGCAGGATGAGGTGTGAGGGTGTGTTGACGTTTGATTGCGGACCACAACGGACGCTGAAATCCCGAGTAGGCACTAGCCAATCCTTCGGCCTTATCCTGAGGAGGATCGTTAGATCCGTCGCGAAGGGTGCACGGCATGCTCAAAGTTGGTTTCCCACCCTTCGAGACGCCGCTGGCGCGGCTCCTCAGGATGAGGGGTGAGGGTGTGTTGACGTTTGATTGCACTGAAACGGATGCCGAAACTCACAGCAAGCACTCGTCAATTCTCTGGCCTCATCCTGAGGAGGATCGTTAGATCCGTCTCGAAGGATGTGCTGAAAATTCTTTGCTTCACCTTGTCCTTCAGGCGTCAACAAGCACGCAGCGGAGTGAAGGTCAGGGCCCCAATCGTTTTCAGAGCCCGTCTTGGGCACGCCCGAAACTGTCTCTGTCTTCCGTCACTCATCAGTCCACCGTGGGCCACCGTCGATTGGATCCCGAATCAAGCTCGGGATGTCACAAGCGGTAACTGCCCAAATCTTGGGGGCGCATGACTTTCATTTAAAAAAGGGGCGGAAAAATCCGCCCCTCAAGATCCTTGTCGTGACCGGTCGACTAGCCGATGATGCCGTTCAGTGTTGCGCTCGGGCGCATCACAGCGTCGACCTTCGCCTGCGGCGCGTGGTAGTAGCCGCCAGTATCTGCCGAAGAGCCCTGGACGCTGTTGAGTTCGCCGACGATCTTGTCTTCGTTGGAGGAAAGCGCCTCGGCAATCGGTGTGAAGTGAGCCTTCAGCTCCGCGTCCTTGTCCTGGGCGGCAAGCGCCTTTGCCCAATAGAGCGCGATGTAGAAATGGCTGCCCCGGTTGTCCAGGCCGCCGACGCGGCGCGCGGGCGACTTGCCGTTGTCGAGCAGACCTTCGATCGCCGTATCGAGGGCATCAGCCAGGACCTGTGCCTTGGCGTTGTCCTTGGCATTGGCGAGATGCTCGAGCGACGCGCCGAGGGCGCAGAATTCACCGAGCGAGTCCCAACGGAGGTAGTTTTCCTCCTGAAGCTGCTGGACGTGCTTGGGAGCAGAACCACCGGCGCCGGTCTCAAACAGGCCGCCGCCGTTCATCAGCGGAACGATGGAGAGCATCTTGGCAGAGGTGCCGACTTCCAGGATCGGATAAAGATCGGTCAGGTAGTCGCGCAGGACGTTGCCGGTAATTGCGATCGTGTCCTCGCCGCGGGCAATGCGTTCGGTGGTGTATTTTGCCGCTTCCGTCGGAGCCATGATTTTCAGGTCCAGACCGGACGTGTCGTGCTCGGGCAGGTAAGCGTTGACCTTCTTGATCAGCTCTGCGTCATGGGCACGGTTCTCGTTGAGCCAGAAGATGCCCGGCATGCCGGAAAGACGCGAGCGGGAGACGCCGAGTTTAACCCAGTCGCGGATCGGCGCGTCCTTTGTGCGGCAAGCGCGCCAGACATCACCTTCCTCGACCTCATGCGAGATCAGCGTGTTTCCGGCTTCATCGACAATACGGATGGTGCCGTCGGCAGGCGCCTTGAAGGTCTGCGGGTGGGAACCGTATTCCTCGGCCTTCTGGGCCATCAGGCCGACATTCGGCACAGTCCCCATCTTGGATGGATCCAGCGCACCGTTTTCACGGCAGAAATCGATGACGGCGGAATAGACGCCGGCGTAGGAGGAATCTGGAATGACGCATTTGGCGTCTTGTTCCTTGCCGTCCGGGCCCCAGCCCTTGCCACCGGCGCGGATCAGCGCCGGCATGGAAGCGTCAATGATGACGTCAGAAGACACATGCAGGTTCGTGATGCCCTTGTCGGAGTTCACCATGTAGAGGTCCGGGCCGTTGTCGAGCGCTGCCTTGATGTCGGTCTCAACCTCGGCGCGCTTGTCCGCCGGTAGTGTCGCGACCTTGGCTTCCAGGTCACCCATGCCCAGATCCGGGTTGACGCCAAGCTCGGTAAAAGTCGCGGCGTGCTTTTCAAAGACATCCTTCAGGAACGCCTTCACGCAGTGGCCGAAGAGGATCGGGTCGGAGACCTTCATCATGGTGGCTTTCAGGTGAAGCGAAAACAGAATTCCCTGGGCCTTTGCGTCCTGGATTTCCTTTTCAAGAAACGCTTTCAGCGCCTTGACGCTCATGTAGGTAGCGTCGATGACGTCGCCTTCTTCCAGCGGCCAGTCTGTTTTCAGTACCGTCAGGTCGCCACCTTTTGCGTCGAACTCGATCTTGGCGGCACCGGTGGAAACGGCCGGGACCGTGACCGACTTTTCGTTCGAGCGGAAGTCATTTTCACCCATCGTGGCGACATGCGTTTTTGAAGATGTCGCCCATGCCCCCATGCGGTGGGGGTTCTTCTTGGCGTATTCCTTGACTGCCTTGGGTGCGCGGCGGTCGGAATTGCCTTCGCGCAGAACCGGGTTCACTGCGGAGCCCTTGATGGCGTCGTATTTGGCCTTGACCGTCTTTTCTTCTTCACTTGAAGGTTCAGCCGGATAGTCGGGCAGCTTGTAGCCTTGCGACTGCAGTTCGGCGATCGCCGCATTCAGCTGAGGCTGGGACGCGGAGATGTTCGGCAGCTTGATGACGTTGGCGTCCGGCTGCTTCACCATCTGGCCAAGTTCGGCAAGCGCATCGGACTGTTTCTGAGTGTCAGTCAGATACTCTGGGAAGTTCGCCAGGATGCGGCCTGCGAGAGAAATGTCCCGGGTGCCGATGGTGAGCCCGGCCGCCTTGGTGAAGGTGCGGATGATGGGCAGGAACGAGGCGCTTGCCAGTTCGGGCGCTTCGTCGACCTTGGTGTAGATGATATCGGCCATGATGCTCACATTTCCCAGTGTTCGAAGTGGGGTCGGCGAGGACTTTTCGGCGTCCCCGGACGGAATTTCGACCAGCGTATACAATTGTACGCAATCAAAAGCCAGCCCTTCTAAAGACAAACGCTGTTGATCGGGCACGTTCTAGCAAACGGGGGGGAAAAGGCAATCGGGGAGGGGTTAGAGATCCAGGCGTATTGCCTCACCGCATGCGGCGCGCGCCTGTTTTTTAATCTCCTCTCGGAGAACAGTTTCTGAAACGCTGTACAGCGCGGGTCTCAGGAAAACTGAATTGTCTGTAAATGGGCCAAACCGTCGAAAACGCAGCCCAAGTTTTCCGAAGTTGAGTTTTTCGATTTCCCCTTTCTTCAGCGAGATGACTATCCACATCCGGAGTGAGGAAATACTTGCGATGGAAGTCCAGGGGATTGGATTTTTCCCAAGCTCCCTCAGCATTATCCCTTCCCCGGTTACGGATACGACCGGTCCGACTTGCTTGCTCATTTTGCGTACGCGCATGGAAAAATAGATGAAAACAAGAATACCAATCGGACCGGCCGCCAGGTCCCAAGCAGCGCGCTCTCCGTTTATCGCTTCCATGGTGAGAACAGGCGTCGCAAGAATCGAGATAATCAAAAACACGCGGAAGAACCATTTTAAGAGTGAAAGGCGGTTTTGCGCGTATTCGAGTTCCATGGGCTATTTTGTCTTCCTCAACGTTTCCGGAGGCTGCGTTGTTTGTCCAATATCGATTTGCTATCGAACGGCGGGGCAGTTGTATGCCTTCGCGTAGGTCTGCACAATTTTGTTGAATGTATAATGGCCGACGTGAAACTCCATCGGATTGATACACCTTCCTTTTCCACCCATTCGCCTGTTATAAAATTTCATAATCAGATGATGCACTGAATTGATTTGCGTTTCTTCGAAGTTCTTCGTGACATCAAGCATCATCATGTACTGATCATTCTGTTTCCCCCTGGATATGTTGACGATTTCGGACCAGGGAATTGGATACTTGCAGATCCGTTTGTCCAATATTCCTGCAGGGCCGACTTCTATCGTCAGCTTGGGAATATTCAACAATCGATTGACTGCGGCGATGCTGCTGCTGATGCTCAATATCAAAACGCCAATTGCGAATACTGCTTTGGATGAACCCTTGTTCCAGCCGTAATACTCTGCTGTCAAAATGAAGACGCTTAAAAACATCAGAGACAGATAAACTAAGAAATTCGCGATTCTTTGGCTTCTTGGTATTTCGAATTTCATTGTTTTTGATGTGTCAAAATCCATTGATCAAACCAAGATTAAGCGATGCTTCTAGCGTTCTTTGCGTGGAGGGAGGATGTGAATTTTTCGGACCAAAGAGAATTGCAATTCAATGCCATTCAGATGCAGCAGAAGAACCGTGTGCCTTTGCGTAGGTTTCGATGATTTCCTTAAGTGAGTCTTGTGAGATCGACAGACCCGAAGCAGCAATCGAAATGCCCGCGCGTCTCCAAGACGATCCCAATTTGTCGATCCAACTCCGTCGCTGGCGAAATTTTTGGAATTGCTCTGGAGAAACACCCAATTCCACACAGCAAACGCGCCTGCTTCTTCCTCTTCTTATGGCGAGCCGCACAAGTTCTGACCATGCCATGGGTTCATTCTGGACACGCCTGTCGAAGATACCTGAAGGACTGATCTGGATGACCGGTTCGTTGAGGTGAAAAAACCTGGCCAAGTGAACGAGAAACAGAATGGTGAATATGACCAGGAACGAGAATGGAATGAATGATGTTCCAATCGATTGGCTTGTGCTCAATACGGTGAAGACGGTAAAACCGGCGAAAGTTGCACCCAGCAACGAAAATACGAGCGTTGCAAAGGTTTTCTGCGCTGAATAGCCAATCTCGATTGCTTGATGAGCGTCAATCCGCATTCGATGACCCAGGCATTGACCAAGCCTTCATGTAGGCATTGAGTGTTTCCAGCAGCTTGTCACGGGTGATATCGAGGCGCGATGTGTCGATGATGAACTCGTCCGGGCGCGCCATGGTGGGTTGCCTCGGGTCGGCCACGGGTTGAACTGCCTTTGCCGGTGCCGAAATCCTGACCAGTCCTTTCCCGCGGTGGTCGAAACTCGAGATACTATCGATATCAGACCAGGCAAGAGATCGCTCCGAAGGCTGTTTGAGCAGAAGACCTGCCGGCGAGATCTGAAGGCAACTTCTTGCCGGGTGAAGCATTTCCAGAACGCAGCGCGCGAATTCCATGCCTATTGCACAGGTGACAAAACCATAAACCAAATGCCAAAGGCTGAATGAACCATCAGCCATGTTTGCAAAAAACGCGGCGATCGCAGTGAAAAACAAAGCTCCGTAACAGGCGACCTTCAAGCGCAGTAGGCGACTCTTTTGGCTGATCAATGTGGTTTCGTTTGTATTCATCGCGCTCTTAAAACTGATTATTCAACTAGCTCTGCCTAAGTTGCAAAACAAAAAAACTCTACTCGTTCTGTTTTAGCAGAGCGTGGTTTGATAGACAATCAACGCTCGTTTGGCACCTGTCCTGGTGCCCGTCCGTGAAAGCGGCAAATGGAATGGCATGAAAAAGTGACTGAGGGTGTATTCACTCAGGGGCTTATCCATCCACGCGCGGCGGGAGGCGGCAACTTCTGGCCTCTTGGGTCGAAACGCAAAGATTTGTGGTTACTGGATCCCTGCGTTCGCAGGGATGACAAATTCCTCAAGAGGAGCCGGCCCGGCCTTGAGCCGGGGTCAAGATAGTGCTGAGAGCAGGTCCCGGATCAAGTCCGGGACGGCAATAGCGGGCGGTTTTCGTTTCAGTTGTCGTCCCGGCCAAGCGCAGCGCGAGCCGGGAACCAGTACGCCGCAGCGTTTTTGGTTTGGCCGACAGGCGTGAGTTTACTGGATCCCTGCCTTTCGCAGGGATGACGAATTGCTCAAGTGGAGCCGCCCCGGCCTTGAGCCGGGGTCAAATTGGTTCCGTGTGCAGGTCCCGGATCAGGTCCGGGACGACAAAGGGTGTGCCCGCGTTCGTTCCAATTGTCGTCCCGGCCAAGCGCAGCGCGAACCGGGAACCAGTACGCCGCAGCGTTTTTGGTTTGGCCGACAGGCGTGAGTTTACTGGATCCCTGCCTTTCGCAGGGATGACAAAGTGCTCAGGGGAGCCTCCGCGGCATTGAGCCGGGGTCAAGTTAGTGCTGAGAGCAGGTCCCGGATCAAGTCCGGGACGGCAATAGCGGGCGGTTTTCGTTTCAGTTGTCGTCCCGGCCAAGCGCGGCGCGAGCCGGGAACCAGTACGCCATGGTGGTTCTTACCCGCTATGGGGCAAGAGTTCCCTGCTTTCTCTTTGGTAAGCAACCTGTCAGTCCCAGGCATAGGACGCCGGAGAGTCGAAAGCGTCGGCGTAGGCCAGTATGGTTTCGTGGAGGTCCTGGAAGCGGACCGCGAAACCCATGGGGTTCAGGCAGTGGCCGTGTGCGCCGACCAGACTGTTCGCCGTTCTGTACAAGCGGTACCGCCATGATTGATCGAGCGTCGCCTCGAAGTCCTCGCTCAGCTCCAGCATCAACACGGAAGACCCCCGGCTGCTCCAGACGCTGATGTATTCGATCTCAGACCAGGGAAGGTGCACCTTCGAAATCCTGTGATCGAGGATTCCGTCGGGGCCGATTTCGATTTTCTGGTCCGGATTGCGATAAAGCTGAACGAGACCGTAGATCCCCAGGAAGCCAAAAAATCCGACGCTGAGCAGACCCAGCACCAGTCCGGCATACTCGCTGTCGGGACCGTCGAAGCTGCCGGCCGCCAGGAAGATGCCGATCACCACGAACGGAATACTCAAGGAGAGTATCAACAGCGTCTTGCCGCGAGACCGTTTGAATTCGATGGTTTCTTGAGGGTCGAAAGCCACGTAAACCTCGGTATGGGCACGTTTCGAGAATGGCTCGAACGGTACATAGATAGAATGCCGTCTTCAATTGCCATCGTTTCGAACAATGTGCGACGGCAGAAACAATGTTGTCGCACACGCCCGAACTTCACCCGCGGACCGACCAATATTCCGACGCGCCTTCCGGCAATTCCGCAAGCACCCTGTCCAGCTCTCGTTCATCGACGGATGAGCGTCTGAGTGCCGTGGCGACATCTTCGATTGCACTCTCCGGGGCGAGGTTGTGATCCCGTCGCACGGACTTGACTTCGCTTATCAACGCAACACGCTCCGGAAAGGGAGCTGGTGTTTCGTCCGGTGTCCAGTCTTCGACAAAGATCGCTCTTGTTACGGCAGGAAGGACGTTCGCAAAGCGAAGTGCGTCACTTGTCGTGAGGTGGGAGCGGAACGTGTGAAGAACCGCGCGCAGCGTGTGATAGGCCTGATGATGGGTCTGGAGCATGCAGGTGTCGCGCACGTCCTGAATGAAGGCATCGAAGTCCCGGGAGGCTTGAAAATAAGTCTGGGGCATGGGCATGAGGGCGGCCTCTTTGCTCGGTTTGCTTCGCTCGAATTGACCCCAGTTTTCGTCTGTTGTCATCCAGGCTAAGTGCGGCGGGTGCAGGGGACGTGATCTTGGAGGTCTTTTGGAAGCCGTACACCGGTCCCGGATCAAGTCCGGGGCGGCAGGGGGGGGGCGGTGTTCGTTCCAATTGTCGTACCGACCAAGCGTAGCGCGAGCCGGGGTCGGGTTCGCCTCAGCGTTTCTGGTTTTGCCGATGGGCCAGTGTTTACTGGATCCCTGCCTGCGCAGGGATGACAAGGTGTTCAAATGAGACTTCCTTGGGCTTTTGCCGATGCCTCGTCAAAAACAGCGCACAACCGGCATCAGGCTTTACGGCGCAGAGGGCATTTGTTTGTTCCGATTGTCGTCCCGGCCAAGCGGAGCGCGAGCCGGGAACCAGTACGCCGCAGCGTTTCTGGTTTTGCCGATGGGCCAGTGTTTACTGGATCCCTGCCTTCGCAGGGATGACAACGAGAGCGTGCGATTTCGGAAGTCCGAGACGGGGCATCAGACCATCGGCCACAAAACCGGATCATCGATATTCGTCAGGGTTGTCATCCCGGACGCAGCGAAGCGCAGATCCGGGAACCAGTACCCCGCAGTCTCGGTGATGAAGTTTACAAACCTGGAGCGGTTCATCTCAAACGCACTGGGGATGACAAAAAGCTTCCACGCATGGAAAATGGAACGAGGAGAACTGCGCGGAGCCGTTGATGCTCAACGAACAAAAACTCGATGACCTCTTCTGGTGGATGCTGGACGGTGCGCGGCCGAGTGCGGATGCTCGCGAGATCGTTCTAAAGATCTGCGAGGGGCTTCTGGGGGCCGGCGTTCCGATAGAGCGGTTCGCGCTCTTTATTTATACGCTCCATCCCAACCTTCAGGGACGCCGGTTCCGCTGGCTGAAAGGTGAGGGCGTCGACCAGTCCGATGCGGATCTCAGAGCCTTTGACGGGGCTGAATATCACGACAACCCGTTACCGACTGTGCTCAGGACGGGCAAGACCCTGCGGCGCAAGCTCTGTGATCCTGATTGCCCGGAGGATTTTCTCATCCTGAAGCAATTCCGGGAGGAGGGCGTCACAGACTATGTCGTTCAGCCGCTCCTTTTCACGACTGGCGAGACCCATCTTGTGAGCTTTGCGACGAAAGCGAAGGGTGGCTTTGACGAGGCCATGATGGCGGCTCTTGAAAAAGTTCGTTTGCCGCTGGCCCGTCTCACCGAGACCTATATGCTCCGGCTCAATGCGGCCAATCTCCTGTCCGCCTATGTCGGGCGCGACAGTGGCAACCGGATCCTGTCAGGGCGGGTGCACCGGGGAGACATTGAAAAAATATCCGCCTGTGTGGTTTTCGCTGATCTTGTCGCCTTCACGCAGTTTTCAAACGCAGCGACAGCAGAAGACGTATTGGCCCGCCTCAACCGGTTTTACGACTGCCTTGTGCCGCCGATCGTAGATCGCGGTGGTGAGGTACTGAAATTCATGGGCGACGGCTTGCTGGCGATCTTCCCGATTTTGGACGACGCCGACAGTCGTGACGCCTGCCGACGCGCTCTCGACGCTCTCGATGAGGCGTCCGGTGGCGCGGACAAACCGCGATTTTCCGAGACTGTTCCACCCTTTAGGGCCGCCGTTCACGTCGGGCCGCTGCAATATGGAAATATCGGAGCCTCCGACAGGCTGGATTTCACGGCGATCGGCCCGACCGTCAACCTCGCCGCGCGGCTGCTCGCGTCGGCAGTTCTGGTCAACGGACAGACCGTGGTGTCCGAACGCGTTGCGGATCTTGCCGGGATATCGAAAGAAAATGCTCCCGCATTTGAGCTGAAGGGCTTCGACAAGACCCAGGTGATCGTGCCCATCCGGGAAATGCCGCAGGCGTGAAAGACAAATTCCGGCAGGATGAGGCTACTCCTGCCGGGCGTTCCTGTTTGGCTTGATTGGCCTGAAGGCGTCAGCGGCCACTCACTGCATCGCTCAGAGCGGGAAAACGGACGATCCGGTATGTCCCGAGCGAGGCGTCTTCCCCACCGTTCAAAACCGGCGAGCGATGGAGTTCGTTGATGGTTGCATAGACATAGCCGTCCGCGCCGATCGAGAAGCCGTCCGGCCAGGGCAGGTCTTCATCGGACTGAAACAGGATCTCATAGCTGCCATCCGGTTTCGTGACGCCGATGGCATTGTCCGTCATCGCGGTGATATAGACATTGCCGCCGGTATCAACCGTGGACCCATCGGAGATCGGCTTGTCTCCATAGCGCTCGACACGCTCGACAAGGTCCTCTTCGCTCAGCTCTTCATTGAGAAGGTCCGCGGTCTTCACCCGGTACATCGCACTTGCGGTCATCGGAGCGAAATAGACCCATGTGTTGGTCGGGTCTACGGTGATCGGGTTCACGCCGATCTTGGCGGGGTTGCCACCCAAAAGGATCTCGCGACCATCGATGACCATCGGTGTGTCTTCCGGCGTCGTGAATTTCGATCCTTCCAGGACCCGGCGTGCGCGGCCGGTTTCAAGATCGACGACGATCAGGGCGGAGTTCGCGCCGTCACCTGTGTCTGAAATGTAGATGGCTTCATGGTCCCGGTCGACGGCAAGATCGTTCAGGAAAGATGTGGGACGTGAGACCGGCGCGCCGATATAGTAGACACCGTGCAGCTGTTCGGTCCTGGTGTTCCAGGCAACAATTCGTCCGGTCTGGTTTTCGCCCTGACCGTCGAGCATCCACAAGATACCGTCCCGGTCCGCGCGCAGTCCAAGGACACCGTTCAGACCGTCACCGTCCTCCTGCGGTGCACGGGCCCAGTTTTCGGTCGGGTAGGGTTTGGTCGACCCGTCCTTCATCACCTCAACGACACGCAGTTCCGGACCGTAAAATTCGTGTACGGACATAAACATGCGGCCATCAGGGCCAATCGCAAGGTTGCCCGGCGGCATCGACTTGTCGAAGCTCAGATAGGTTTCGAGACCTTCCGCGGCTGCGGGAAAGATCAGGGCGGTGCTGATGCCAAGGGCGGCGAAAAAGCGTTTCATGGGCGTCCTCCAGATATTGATGTGGAGGGTTTAATTGTTCTAGAATTCGAAATGAATTCCCTCATTTTCGAAAGCAGCGTTAGAAAATTTCAAATGTACAGCATCCCCGACCTTCAGACCTTTGTTGCCGTTGCCAGATATGGCGGCATCACGTCGGCCGCCGGTCAGCTCGGGATATCGGCAGCGACCACGAGCCACCGGATAACCAAACTGGAACAGGCGCTCACGGTGACACTGTTTCATCGGAACAGCCGCACCTTCCGGCTAACAGATGAGGGGCAGCTGTTTCTGGAACGGGTCGATGTCATCCTCGAGGATCTGCAGCAGGCGGAATTCGATGTCGGCAGTGGAACGGCGAAACTTCGGGGCCATTTGCGCGTGACCATGTCGCCCTGGATCCTCTCGCGTTTCATCATGCCTGTCCTTGGAGAATTCCGCACCGAGAACCCGGATCTCACGATCGAGTTTCTCGCCGTCGACAGATTTGTCCCACTGGTTGAAGAGAGGCAGGATTGCGCCATTCGCGTCGGC
This sequence comes from uncultured Roseibium sp., assembly GCF_947494555.1. Classification (GTDB taxonomy): domain Bacteria; phylum Pseudomonadota; class Alphaproteobacteria; order Rhizobiales; family Stappiaceae; genus Roseibium. The sequence continues at coordinate 1,313,135 of NZ_CANLVF010000001.1, forward strand.
CGGCTGGCCGACAGTTCACTTGTCGCCCAAAAGCTATGTGACAACGACCGGATCATCTGCGCGTCTCCCTCGCTGTTCGGGGCCTTCGGAGAACCGGATACGGTAGAGGATCTGCGAGACTTTCCCTGGGTCTGTCTGCCCTGGCAAACACGGTTCGACGTGAATGATGCAAAAGGGCGCAAGCGCCAGTATTCTGTCGCAAGAAGCATTGCCGTATCAAACTCGGACATGCTGACGGTTGGAGCCGTCGAGGGACTCGGACTCGTAATCAAGTCCCGAATGGCGGTCAGGGAGGAGCTGGAAGCAGGCACTTTGGCGGAAGTGCTGCCCGGCTGCCTGCACGCACCCGAAGCGCCGATCTGGTTCGTGTTTGCCGCCGAAAGTCGGACCGGTCGGAAAACAAAGGCCTTCCACGAAGTGGCAAAGAGCGCTTTTGGCCGGTAATTCCGGCGTGTTGCGCTTTTCATTTTTTCAATAAACCGGTACATCCCCGGCCCATGAGCAAGAATGCGAAAATCAGAGATGAAGCGCGGGCGGTTTCCGCAAAGCCGCCGGCGGTAATCCTGTGCGAGCCGCAACTGGGTGAGAACATCGGAACCGCAGCGCGGGCAATGGCAAATTTCGGCCTGGTGGACCTCAGGATCGTCAATCCACGGGATGGCTGGCCGAGCGAAAAGGCCCGAGCAGCCGCCAGCCGGGCGGATCATGTCATCGACAAGGTTCAGGTGTTCGACAGCGTCGAAGCCGCGATTGCCGATTTGCAATTTGTCTACGCAACGACAGCACGCTCGCGGGAGGTGCCCAAACCCGTGCGCGGACCGGACGAAGCCGCGCAAAAGGCGGTCGAATATGGTGAGAACGGACACGCGACCGGCTATCTGTTCGGCCGTGAGCGCTGGGGTCTCAACAATGAGGAAGTGGCGCTCGCCGATGAAATCGTGACGCTGCCGGTCGACCCGGATTTCGCGTCGCTCAACATAGCGCAGGCGGTGCTTGTGTGCGCCTATGAGTGGCGCAAGACCGCGACTTCCGGTGCTTTGCCCTTCGTTTTGTCGGAAGAGGAACACCCGACGGCGAAAAAGGAAGACGTTCTGCGTTTCTTCGAACATCTTGAGGGAGCGCTCGATTCCGTAACCTTCTTCAGGCCACCGGAACGACGACCGCATATGGTGCGCACATTGCGCAACATCTTCCAGAAAGCAGAACTCACGGAGCAGGAAGTTCGCGCCCTGCGCGGTGTTGTTGCCTCCCTCGAAAAGCGCTCAACGCGTCCGCGCAAGGATCGCGGCGAAGGCAACGAAGGCAACGAAGGCAACGAAGGCAACGAAGGCAACGAAGGCTAGGAGGGATCGGTGAGTTCGCAGCGCCCGGTGCTTATCTTCGATTCAGGTCTTGGAGGACTGACTGTTCTACGCGAAGCGCGGTATCTGCTGCCTTATGAAACCTTGGTTTATGTGGCCGACGATGCCGCATTTCCGATCGGGCGCTGGCCTGAGGCGGAATTGAAATCGCGGATCCTGACCCTGTTTGCAGATCTGGTTGCTGTTCATGACCCGAAAGCCGTCGTGATTGCCTGCAATACTGCCTTTACCCTTGCCGGCGAGGCACTCAGAAGAGCGCATCCGGGTGTGCCTTTCGTTGGAACCGTTCCGGCCATAAAACCGGCCGCAGAACAGACTTCGTCCGGGTTGATTTCTGTCCTGGCGACCCCTGGAACCGTGCGCAGAACCTACACAAGAAGCCTGATCGACAGTTTTGCCAGCCAGTGCCATGTTCGGCTTGTCGGGTCCGACACTCTCGCTGTCCTTGCCGAAAAGCACCTGCGCGGTTCAGAAGTGTCCGACGAGGAGCTCCTGAGCGAAATTGCGGATTGTTTTCTGGAGCAGGAGGCGCGGCGAACAGACATTGTGGTCCTTGCCTGTACCCATTATCCGTTTCTGGCCAACCGCTTTCGCAAGATCGCCCCATGGCCGGTCGATTGGCTCGATCCGGCAGAAGCAATTGCACGCCAGCTCGTGCGGGTCCTGGGCGACGACGCGGCGATTGCTCCTTCGCTTGTCCCCGATCGCGCACTCTTCACGTCCAATCCGCGCGAAGCGGGTCTTTCTCGGCTGTTGTCCGGTTTTGGTCTGGTGCTTGAAGATATCAAGATGCGTTAAGCTGCAAGGCTTTTGACGACGATACCGTCATCCGACCGTTTCGCCTCAAGTTTCAGCTCGCTGATTTCATGATTGAGCGTGTCGGGATGAAGGGTGACACCCTGCGCCAGGCTCAAGATGGAAATCGAGCACTGGAGCAGAGGAAACTGCCGCGTTGTGCCGAACCGATCCTGCGCTTCCATATAGCCGAGCTCGCGGTGCTCTGCTTCATAAAAGCTCTCGACGTCATCGCGGAAGGCACGCTTTAGCGCAAGCATGCGCGCTGCGACATCCGTCTGGTCCGCGTTTTGAAAACCGGCAAAAAAATCATCGCCGCCGATATGCCCGTGAAAGGTACCCGAACCGGAGATGTGGCGCTGCAGCAGTTCGCTGAAAAGGATGATTGCCCGGTCTCCCTGCCGGTAACCGTAGGTGTCGTTGAACGGCTTGAAGTTATCGAAATCGAGATAGCAAAGATGCCGGTCCTGTGCGCTTTTCTTGGCGACATCGGCAATATAGCGGGAGATGGCGCTGTTGCCGGGCAGACGGGTGAGTGGGTTCTGGTCCTGAGCTTCCTGTAGCCGCTTTTCGTGAATGATCTTCAACAGGGAAGTTGCGGACAAAAAACCGGCATAGCGAAAATTCTCCGTGATGATGATACCGTCGGAGTTGATCGACGAAGCAAAAGTCACCAGCAGCATGTCCGCGTTGGAATCGATGTCCGCAATCGGACAGGCCCGGACAAAGGAGCGCAGCGGTGTCTCAAGCGAGGGGCGCATGTCAGCCTCGTCCTGACCACCGGAATAGAGATAGGCCTTAAGGTTGCGTTCGTGGATCAGTCCGCGCGGTTCCATGTTGGCGTCGACAACCGGAATGACGCTTCCATTCTGATTGTGAACGACCATGTCCAGAAGATCGTTCATGGAAGCGTTGAACGAAATGGTTGGAAGCTGAACAAGCTCGTTTCTGATCCGGTCCTGCTCGCGCCGTCTTTGCGGTCCGGCGGCGGAATCGCGAATATGATCGTAGAACAGCTTTGCAGCGGCCGGCTTTCGAAAGGACGGGGCAATGTATTGTCCCTGGACAAGATCGCAGCCAACGTCGCGGCACACCTTGAACGCCCGTTCCGTTGCGACGCCTTGTGCGATCACCCTGGCGCCAAGGACGTGCGCGAGATTGGCAACTGTCGTCACGAAGAGTTTCCGGCGCGGGTCACTGTCCACGCCTTCCAGAAAAAAGTCGTCGATCTTGACATAGTCCGGCGAAAGGTCGTGAAGCAGACCGAGTTCGCAGGCGCCGCGGCCGAAATTATCCAAGGCAACGAGAAAGCCCATTTGCCTCAGATTGTTGATTGCCTGGTGTGTGGCATCCGGAACGGTCATGTGATGGCGTTCCGAAAACTCTATGCAGATCTGATTGTTCTGCAATCCGGCATCGCGGACCAGTGTGGCCATTTGCGTGTGCACGTCGCCATTTCGACTAAGCTCGTTGCCATCCGGTTTGAAAAAGAGCTTCGTACCCTGTGCAATCCGAAGTTTCCCGAAGCGATTGAGGGCTTTTTCGAATTGTTGAATTTCCGATCCGGTTAAGCCGTCGCAAGCTTGTGTGCTTCCTGTTGTGGCCATGGCGGAGCGCGGACCATGCTCGTTCAGCGATTGAGGCCGCGTTTCATAGCCATAGACGACGCCCGTTCCGATATCGACGATAGGTTGGAACGTGAAATCCAAAACATCGAAAACAGCATCTGTCGATTGCGGGAGTGCACCCGAAATCTGCACGTCTGTCTTCTGGTTTGAATTCCGATCCGATGTCATTTCTGGTCCTGCTGCCAAGTCCGGTTTCAGAGTTTTTGTTGCATGACGCTACAGGTAGGCTCATTCGCCAGTGATATTATTATCCATGGTTGTGGGCCGGATTGCATAGTGAAAAACCGCAATTAAAATTCCCTAAATGTATGCATTGTTTTTCTGAGGGGGCGGAAACTGACAGGCGAGCGTGCACAGAAATACCCGATTCTGCCTGAAATCGGCAGAATTATGCCATTTGTAAGTATTTTCACGAGGCCTTCGGTACCACGCCATACGGGTAAGTGTCCCTAAGTGACTTCATCTTTGGGTTGCCGGATGTGCTCCATTCCAATGCGAATCCCCCGCAAAGCGGCCAAACCAGTCGTTTCAGAGGGAAGGTTGCAAAAAAGGCTGGCGGGAGGCTTTGCCGCCGGCGCTGGGGTGCGGCGTTGACATTTCGCCGCTCAGGCTGTATCTCCCGCGCGGTCCGGCAGATAAATATCTTCCGGATTTACGCACCCGTGGGTGTTCAGCCGGCGCCGTCTAGCTGAGCCCCTGTCGATCCGACCGGTTTCCGCAGGATACCGGGATGATAAAGGAGGGCGCGTTTCCTTTTAGAACAACAACGCGAATTCAAAGGAAACCGCGATGTCAAAGCGCCACAGCGTTAAATACAAACTCGACCGCCGGATGGGCGAAAACATCTGGGGTCGTCCGAAGAGCCCGGCAAACAAGCGTGAATACGGCCCAGGCCAGCACGGTCAGCGTCGTAAGGGCAAACTGTCCGACTTCGGTGTTCAGCTCCGCGCCAAGCAGAAGCTGAAAGGCTATTACGGCAACATTTCCGAAAAGCAGTTCCGCAAGGTCTATGCGGAAGCATCGCGTCTGAAAGGCGATACTTCTGAAAACCTGATCGGTCTGCTGGAGCGCCGTCTCGACGCGATCATCTACCGCGCCAAGTTCGTTCCGACCGTTTTTGCGGCCCGTCAGTTCATCAACCACGGCCACATCAAGGTCAACGGCAAGCGCGTCAACATCCCGAGCTACCAGCTGCGTCCGGGCGATGTCGTTGAAGTTCGCGAAAAATCCAAGCAGCTCGCGCTGGTTCTGGAAGCTAACCAGTCTGCAGAGCGTGACGTGCCGGATTACGTCGATGCCGACCACTCCAAAATGACCGCGACATACAACCGTATCCCCGGTTTCGCCGATGTGCCGTACCCGGTGCAGATGGAACCGAACCTGGTTGTTGAGTTCTATTCGCGCTGATCAGCGCCGAATACGGTTCAAGGAAAGCCCGCCTTTTGGCGGGCTTTTTTGTCTCTGAGGATGCACCCCTGTCAACACCGTTCGAGGCAGACAATGGTATCTGTGATCGCGCCTTGCTGGCCGTCTGGACCGCTCGCAACGCGCTCCTCGTTTCCGACAAAGACTTCCCGCCAATGCGTCGGGATCAGACCCAGGTCCTGAAAACGCTTTTGCGGCGGGGGGAAGGACGTGTTGGCCTTGTCCCAGGACCAGGATGGCCGGGATCCATGGGTTACTGCCAAAAACAGTCCGCCCTTTTTCAGGCTTGAGGCCGCCTGTCTCAGGACCGTTTCGCGCGCGAACTCAAATGGGGTTTGCAGGAACATTGCCGAAACTAGATCGAACTCTCCTTCAGGAAACGAATGTGTGAGGTCGTGCTGCTGGAAATTGATCTTGCCGAAAACTCCATGCGCCTGTGCATTGGCCCCGGCATAGGAAAGGGCGGTCGACGAGATATCGACGGCAACAACCATCCAGCCCATGTTGGCCAGCCACACGGCATCGTCTCCCTTTGCGCAGCCGAGTTCCAGAGCGTGACCGGGCAGGCGATCTGAAGCAAATCTTGCCAATGCGGCTGATGGCTGCCCTTTGGTGCGCGGAGATGCGTTTGCATAAACCTCTTCCCAAAATTCAACGGGTGACTGGTTTTCTTTCGGCTTCATGACGTGACCTTTTGTTTTCGTAAACATTCCAAATGCCTGTGATTACAAGCAGCAAATAGATCCCGACCGGGAAGAGCAGAGCCGTTTGGGCAGCGCGCACGTAGTCGGTGCGACTTTCCGACGGGTCGAGTGTTGCGAAGAAGATCTGCCCGACAATGCCGATACCGACTGCAATGCCAACCTGCTGCGCTGCCTGCAAAACGCCTGACTCAGCGCCGGCATCGGCCGGAGAAACGCGGATCAGCACGGCCTGGAACATGGCGGCAATGGCCGTGCCCATGCCCAAGCCAACCCCGAGCATGGGAAGGAACAGATCAGCAGAGGTCATATCCGCTGAATTTTGGCCAAGAATGCTCCTGACCCAGACCATGCCGGCAAGAAGGAGGCCGCCGCCGAAGACAGTGCGTATTTCCAGCCACCGATTGCCCAGCCGACCTGTCAGCGTGGATGCGATCATGACGCCAACCGGGTGTGGTGCGGTTGCCAGACCTGCCTGTAGCGGTGTCATGCCGAAGCCGGACTGCAGCACGATCGCCAGCATGAAGTGGATCCCGGCAATTCCCGAGAAAAACGCGGTCACTACGGCAAGGCCTCGCATAAATGCACTGTCCGTGATCAGTTTGGCGGGAAGGATTTGTGGCAAGCCTTGCCGCGCTTGTTGCATCTGCGTTTGAACGAAAAACAGCGCGAAAGCAGCAGCAAGGCCGAACAGTCCAAAGCACCACCAGGGCCAACCAAGATGTCTTCCCTCGGTCAGCGGGTAGATGAGGCAGACGATTGCAGCAGCAAACAGCAGCGCGCCTGCCCAATCGGGTCTTGTGCGTGCTGACACCTCGATCCTCGGTAGGAAACGCATCGCGACGAACAACGACAGCACACAGAGCGGCACATTCATCAGAAAAATCGGCCGCCACCCGAGGCCGGCAATGTTGGCTGTGATCAGAAGACCACCGAGCAACGGGCCCGCGACAGCGCCGAGTGCATTGACGGTTCCAAAAAGCCCGATGACCTTCCCTTTCTCTTTGGCAGAGAAGATCACATGCACGATCGCCAGGACCTGAGGGATCATCATGGATGCTGCGAGACCCTGGACGGCACGGGCCGCAATCAGGGTTTGGATGTCCGGGGCGAAACCGCAGACCACCGAACTTCCCAGAAATCCGGCGACACCTGCACAAAAGACGCGCTTCCGGCCGAAGGCGTCGCCGAACCTTCCAAAGGGCAGCAGACCCGCAGCGAAGGTCAGTACGTAGACAACAAGAACCCATTCCAGCTGGGTTGTCGTGGCGGTCAGTTCTGTTCGGATCGCGGGCAGGGCGAGATTCACGATGGTTACATCGAGAATGTTCATGAAAGCGGCCAGAAACAGAGCCGCGACAGCCAGCGGTCGATGTCGTGTGCCGATGGCCGGGTCTGCAGCGACAAGTGACATGCGAATACTCCGGTCGGGAAAGATAGGAACGAATTATGTAACTTAATAAGTTTCATGATTGAACGTGTCAATATCTTGTAACTTTGTTTATTACAAAACGCCGTGTCATCTATGATCCGCAAAAACGGAGAGTGATTTGCCGACAGACAGCCGCCTGCCACGAGTGCTTCATGTCCTGCTGCATCTGGACCAGATCGACGGCCCGGTCACGTCTCAGCAGATCGGCCAGATGCTGGCGACGAATCCCGCACTTGTGCGCAGGGTCATGGCCGGGCTTCGGGATGCTGGATTTGTCGCTTCGACAAAGGGGCATGGCGGAGGCTGGTATTTGCTCAAACCGCTGACCGAGATTTCGCTGGCGGATGTTTATACTGCCTTGGGCGCCCCGCAGCTGTTCGCGGTGGGGCCATCATCGGACAATCTAACATGTCTTCTTGAGAAGGCGGCCAACGAGGCGACAGCCCATGCGCTGGAAGCGGCACGGTCGGTTTTTCAGGCAGAATTGGCAAAAATGACGGTCGCCGACCTTGTTGCGCCGCATGCAGAAACGATCAAGGCCTTTCAGCAAAGTCGACCAACCTAAGCCATTGTTTAGAAAAGAAATTTGAGATGGAAGTGAATATTAGCCTGGTATATTGCTGAGCTGATTGGGTAGCAATGACAATCAGAGCGGCGCGTTTGCGGAGTGCCCGACCTGCAGACCGCAGATCGATATCATGAACATTTGTGAATATGCGGAAGATCCGGATCACAATGTTTGCAGCCGCGAGAACGAAACCCTTCTGCTTGGCGTTGGGATCGCGCTTTAGGGCGATAGCACGGGAGATGTGCGCTGGGTTTATGTAGGGGCCTTATGCAGAAAATGTGGACTTGCGGGCGTCTACACCAGCCACTCCAAACGCGTAGATCCGGGGAAGCAGGCCTTACCTGGAGAAGTTCTGGAAGATGGCCGATTGTTGAAACGAGTTCCCGCGAACTGAGCCTGCAATGGCAACGGAGTGCAATTGGTAAGCCTTGACGGGGGTTGAGTCTTTCTGGGTGTCGCGCGACCAGTCGGTCCAGACAGTCACAGTAGCCGGTTGAACCTTGCTCAGCTTGTCGCTGGCGTGTGTTGCACCTGTGCTGGAATTCAGATTGCTCATGGCGATCTCTCCAATGTGACTTTGCCGTCTATGCGTGGACAGTATGCCAATCGCGTTTGACAGACTGTGATCTTGAACACTTTTCCGGGCACTTTAGTTTTAGGGCGTTAAGAAACCGCCTCTGCAAATGGTCAAGAACCTGACATTTTCGACAAGAGAGTCTTAACTTTCAAAGCCCCGCAGACTGCGCTCCTGCAGAATGGTCATTCAGAAAGGTCTGTTTCTTACGGCTTCGTCGAGAGGTTTGCCGATGAAGGTCTTTCCGAACGGCTCAGCTTGGATGTGCGGCTACGGGCGCCGAGGACATGCAGGGTGGGCCAGCGGGTGAGGTCAAGCACTGCTTCTGCCAAGCAAAGGCAGAAACAGCCCGGCCGCAAAAGAGCAGCCGGGCATCATGTTCTCAGCAGGACCCTGTCTCGATCAGTGCCCTGGCGTTGGACGAGATGAGCGCCGATGATGTCCTGCCATCGGCTTTGTGAACCAGGGCTGTTCCTTCAATTTCAGAACCGGAAACCGTTATCTCGCGCTGGCCCGCAGTGTCATCGACATCGATTGTGAAGGCAATCGTGTCACCTGGCTGCAGTTCGCGAATGCTGAGTGTGATGGTCTTGTCACCATCCGCAACCGGTGTCACGGCGGTAAGCGATGCCGATCCTGCAACGATTTCAAGTGGCTGGTAAACTTCGACGCCCGCACCCTTGCCGGTGGTATCGAATATGAGGCCGGACGCCGAACCTGAGATGTCCAGCGTCAACTCAGAAGACCCTATTGTGCAACTTCCGACGTTCTCGAAACTGAATCTGTCTTTGGGAGCGCCCTCGTCAAAGCGCACGGCAATGTCTGCGAAGGCAACACTTGCTGTCAGGGTTCCGATACACAGGCTTGCGCATAGGGTGGCAAATCGGGTGTTTTGTCGTTTCATGTGATGACGCATCCTTCTCATCGGGTTCGGTTCGACACTTTGATCTTGCCGGTTTGAAACGTCCGGCCTTCAATTTTGACTGCCGATGGTGCAGAAGCTCGGATCGGCGTCTCGCAATGAGATACGAGTGGACATGCCCCGCGGTTCGAGAAATCGCGAAAAGATCTGTAAAATTATCAAAAACGGTTGTTTTTCATATGCTTGAGCAGTGACGATTTTAAAGAAGCGCCAATGATTGCTTGATATTGCGCCGCTGACACGGCTTTTCCATCGACCACCTGCGTTATGCGGGCGGACGTTCGCGGGAATCTTTGTGAATTGCTGCGCCCTGCAACGGCAGCCGTAAGCGCTCAGATATCGTTGCGCGGTATGCGAAGCAGCTGGCCCGGGAAGATCAGGTTCGGATCGCTCAGAATATGCCGGTTGGCTTCAAAAATCGGCTGAAAGTTCGAATTGCCGTATTGCTGCTGCGCGATCTGGCTCAGCGTATCACCCGATTGAACGGTGTATGGCTGCCAGCCGCCATATCCCGGCAGGATCTTCGGGCCGAAAAGCACCGGGATGACAACCGAAGGCCCGTTTTCGTTGCCCGTATCGTCGGCGAGGGTCAGGAACAGCCGGTTAAGCTGAAAGCTGTTGTTGTCAGGAATTGCAATCGATGCCTGAAACTGCCGGAGCCCGAGTGAACCGACATTGGTGAAGGACGTGTATTCATCGTGACCTTCCGAAACGCGAATGCTCAAGGTGCCTTCGAACGCGGTCGCGTTGCCTGCAATCAAAATAGTCGAGCCGACAAGATCAAAAGGTTGCGGCTGCTGAATATCGAGAGTAACCGTCATTTTCAAATCCTCCCACTTTGCACCACCGGCTTTTCAATCCGAACGACCCGGCAGGCATGGCAAAGACTACAACGCTATCGCGGGAGATTCATAGATACAACTTATGATGCAATCTGAAGTATGCGTCCTTTAATAGTGTCATTTCTTTTGAATTTTTGAAGTCGTAATCGCAGCGGTGTTAATTAGTTGGTTTGGTTTTTTCCAATTGTACGTTGTTTATTAACCCGTATTTTGTTTTGCCGCTACGGCATCTTCTGGTTGTTTCCTAAGTTGAATCTTTGAGTGTCGTGACATGTTGTTGTCATGCATAAAATTTGATCATAGACTTATTTTGTTATTTGTTTGTTTTGAAGGTTGCTTCATTGGCTGAGATTGCTGTTCTTATGGCTGATTTCCTGCTGTTCGACTTGCAAAAGGGTGAGCCGGCGGGTGAACAGGCGAGAGAGCTGGCAACACAAAGCAAAACCTATAACGCGCATTCGAATTTCAGTCTTGCAACGCCCAACTCTGATACGGGCAACAGTTATTTTGTATCGTTTTTTGTGGACGAACGGGCCGGTGAATTTGCCGAAAAAATAAGGGAAATCGACGGAGTTTTATCCGTCATTGTGAAGCCTGAATTGGGGCTTCCTTAATACTGCCGGTCAGTCCGTCCTCCAGACAGGAGGAAGTCCAATGGCCAGGAAGACCAGAAAAGTTACTGCAGCGCCGTCACGTCAGCCGGAACTCATTGCTGTCGCCAAACCCGATGTGGGTTTGCGCATGACCGGCGCTTCGCTTCGTTCCCTGGGTGGGACGAAAACGACAAAGGCGGAGAAAGCGCTGAAAAAACACAATTGCGTGGCCTCGCCACTGTTTGGGCCTTCTGAGGAGCGGGTGGAGGCTGCTGTTGCCGCTCAAGCGCCTCACGCCATGGCGCCACTTGAAAACCTCTCAGGCTTTTACAAACTGACTGCACCGGACGCGGACCTTGAAGACCTGCAGAAAGAACTGCTCGACAACGATCTGTTCGAAGGTGTCTACATAAAGCCGCCAGTGGAATTGCCCGAAGAAGCGAAGGGTGTTGAAGCTGCGATGAATGAAATGGTGGCGCTTGCGAACGTTCCGCCACCAGCAACGCCGAACTTTGTAGCGCGACAGATTTATCTGGACCCGGCACCTGCCGGCGTCGATGCGCGCTGGGCCTGGAATCAGGCTGGAGGGCGAGGGACCGGAATTCACATCACCGACATCGAAGGGGCGTGGCGGTTCAGCCATGAAGATCTGACCGAGCGGCAAGGCGGCGTTGTCGGAGGTGTCGAATTCAACGATGTCAGCTGGCGCAATCACGGCACCGCAGTTCTCGGTGAATATGGCGGCGATGTTAATCCCTTTGGCGTCACCGGAATTTCTCCGGACGCGATCTGCACGGCGGTTTCGCACCGGACACTCGGCTCCGCGGGCGCAATCAATCATGCCGCAGCCAGGTTGAGTGCTGGGGATATTCTGCTTCTGGAAATGCACCGTCCCGGCCCCAGGCACAACTTTCGCTTAAGGCCGGATCAACGTGGGTACATTGCCGTTGAATGGTGGCCCGACGATTTTGCCGCCATACTTAACGCTTCCAGGCGCGGCATAATCGTCGTGGAGGCGGCCGGAAACGGAGCAGAGGATCTTGATGATGCTCTCTACGAAACACCCGGATTTGGCTTCCCTGCTGGCTGGACCAACCCGTTCAGACGGGTAAACCGGGATTCGGGCGCAATCGTCGTCGGGGCAGGCGCGCCACCTCCTGGGACGCATGGACGGACCCATGGACCTGACAGGTCCCGGCTGGGCTTTTCGAATTACGGAGCCTTGGTCGACGCGCAGGGGTGGGGCCGAGAGGTCACAACATGCGGCTACGGCGATTTGCAGGGTGGTGGAGACGAAGACCTCTGGTACACCGATACGTTCTCAGGAACGTCCAGTGCTTCACCGATAGTAACGGGAGCCCTGGCCAGCGTTCAGGGAATGGCACGTGCGCGCAACAGGCCTGTTTTCACGCCGGACGAACTGCGCAACGCACTCAGGACCACCGGTTCGCCACAACAGGATGCGCCTGGACGCCCGGCCACGCAGCGTATCGGCAACCGCCCCGATATCCCCGCACTTGCGGGCGTGCTCTTCGGTGTGGGTGGCAACCGGCGCTCGACAGCCTTCCGACGCGAGGTTGAACGTTGGCGGCCGCTGGAAGTTCGCGCGTTCATCGACATCAGCCCGCAGTTGGTTTCCGCTCATTCAACACTTGCCTTGCAGCAGGCGCTCGTATCCGCCCAGCCTGTTCAGGCGAATGCGGACGGTATCCTGTCGAAGATGGCCATCATGTTCCGCGTGTCCGCGCTTGCAGGGCAGGCGATTGAGATCGCGGGACCGGTGGGTGGCTCGCGCTACCGTTGGTGGGGCAGCATCGCGGCTGACGGCCTCGGCCGGCTTTACGTCGATGAAGGCTATTCCTCCACCGGCAGTGACAATTTCGACCTCATTGCCGAGATCCGGGGTGTTGATACGCGATTTGCTTTCGATGTAACCGCGCAGCAATACCGGCCGGTTTGAGGAGCCTGTGTGCGGTGTCGACCGCACGGTTAAAGGTCGTGAAACGGCATTTTGCCTGCAAGAACGAAGGGACCTGCCGTCTGGCAGGTCTTTTCATTTCGCTATGGTTCCGTTACACGCTTCAGCAGAAAATTCTCGAACCCGAGCGCTCGAATGAACGACATTGCCAACAGCACCGACACCGACGTTCCGGCACTTCTTCGGGGCGCGCCATCCAGCGTGGAGTTCAAGAAACTGCGGAAGCGTCTGCTGCGCCAGGCACGAGAGGCGATCGGCGATTTCGGCATGCTGCCGGCGGATGTCTCGAACGAGAAGAGACCGAAATGGCTGGTCTGCCTATCCGGTGGCAAGGACAGCTACACGCTCTTGGCGGTGCTGATCGAATTGAAATGGCGGGGTTTGCTGCCAGTCGACCTGATCGCCTGCAATCTCGACCAGGCGCAGCCCGGATTCCCAACCGACACTTTGCCGAAGTTCTTTGAGGAAAACGGGATCGAGCACCTAATCGTGCGCGAGGACACCTATTCCATTGTAACCGACAAGATCCCGGAGCACCGGACCTATTGTTCGCTGTGTTCGCGGCTGCGGCGCGGAATTCTCTACCGGATCGCCCGCGAGCAGGGGTGCGAAGCCATCGTGCTCGGTCACCACCGGGACGACATTCTGGAAACCTTCTTCATGAACCTGTTTCACGGCGGACGTTTGGCGTCCATGCCGCCGAAGCTGATCAATGACGAAGGCGATCTGCTTGTGTTGCGTCCGCTTGCCTATGCGGCTGAAAGCGATATTGCGCGTTTTTCAAACGGTATGCGGTTTCCGATCATTCCCTGCAACCTTTGCGGCTCGCAGGACGGACTGCAGCGCGAGGAAGTCAAACGCATGCTTCAGGGCTGGGAGAAAGAAACGCCGGGCCGGCTTGGCGTTATGGCCAGGGCGCTCGCACACACCCGGCCGTCTCATCTTCTCGACCGTTCGCTCTACGATTTCGCCAATCTTCGGCCCTCAGAAAGCCAGGCAGAAACTCCAGGCGGGGAAGCGGAAGAGCCCTGCGGCGCAAGTCTCGCCATGACGGCGAAACTGTTTGCGGCAGAATGAGCTGAGAATTCAAGCAAACGTCGGTCTTACGACGGGTCGGCGCGATCGCTTTAGCCGTCTCCGGCAAACAACTGTCGCAGCCATGCCTCGACAACGCGAGCGACCGGTTTTTGAGGCCCGGCATTTTCTCTGTGCAGCAGGTAGTGGCTCTGGCTCGACGGTATTTTCGTTTCAAACGGAATTACGAGACGTCCCGTTGCTGCAAGCCTGAGGGCGATGCGTTCGAGGACGAGGGCGACGCCCCCTTGCGCAGCTGCGAGTTCAACGGCGGCCAGTGACGTGTCGACTGTGACACCGGCAGACCTGGATGGCGGGTCAAGCCCGAGCTCCTCAAAGTATCGCTCCCAATGGTCATCAAATCCAAGCGTATGTATCCGTTTTTTTTCAATAAGATCTGATGGTTTCTTCAATTTCTTTGTGAATTCTGGATGGCACACGGGCACGACGAATTCCGTTCCGAGTGCCTCAGAGCGCATATTAGGCCAGTATCCGGTTCCAAGACGGATTTCGAGGTCAATTCCGGTCTCCAAAACAGTGTCGGCCCAGATGGCGGAGAGCAGGCGGATGTCGAGACCGGGATGATCCAGCTGCAACCCGGGGAGAGCGGGCGCGATGATCAGAACGCTTTCAGAGATCGGTGCGCGGATCGTGACCGAGCCTGGCGTTCTATTCCCGAAGAGACCCTCCGTTGAACCGGCCAGATCCTGCAACGCTTTGCGGACAGCTGGTAAATAGGCTTTCCCGCTGGCGGTGAGATCCACCTTGCGTGTTGTTCGCTCCATCAACTGGTGACCAAGCTGGCTTTCCAGCGAGCTGATGTGATTGCTGACGGCTGCCTGTGTCAGGCCAAGCTCCTGTCCGGCAGCGGTAAAGCTTCCGAGACGACTGGCAGCCTCGAAGCTTCGGATCCAGATCAGGTTAGGGAGCGTCTGCATGGCTTTAATTGATAAAAAAAACAAAGGAATGTCCATAGATTATATCGTTTCTCTTCTTTTTCCCAGCGGCGCAGACTGACCCACTTGATCAATTGTGCTTCGGGGAGGAGCTTGGAATGCATATCGGCTTTATCGGGCTCGGGAATGTTGGCGGGAAACTGGCCGGAAGCATCCTGCGGAACGGACACGATCTGAGTGTTCTGGATCTCGACCGGAATCTCATGCAAAACTTCATTTCGCAGGGAGCTCATCGTGGCGAAAACCCGGGCCGGCTGGCTTCAAGCTGCGACATTGTCATTACCTGCCTTCCAAGCCCAGCGGCGTGTTCGGCAGTCGTTGAAGGCCCCGAGGGTATCCTGGAAGGCATAGGTCCGGGCACGATCTGGGCGGAAATGTCCACCACCGACGCAAGCGAAACGCGGCGTCTGGCAGATCAGGTCATTGCCCGTGGTGCGGAAGCGATTGAATGTCCAGTATCGGGCGGATGTCACCGGGCTGCGACAGGCAACATCTCCATATTTGCCGGATGCACCCGCGAAACCTTTGAAAAGGCGTTGCCATTGCTCACGGTGCTCGGGCGGCGCGTTCTCCATACCGGCGATATTGGGTCGGCATCGATCCTCAAGGTGGTCACCAACTATCTCGCCACGGCAAATCTCGTGTCGCTTGCAGAAGCCCTGGTTACGTGCAAGGCCGCAGGCATCGATCTCAATACCTCTTATGAGGCAATCCGCATTTCGTCAGGCAATTCCTTCGTCCACGAAACGGAAAGCCAGGTGATCTTGAACGGGTCGCGGGATATCTCGTTCACGATGGATCTTGTTGCCAAGGACATCGGTTTGTTTCAGGCGATCGCAGACGCGCATAATGTGCCGCTCGAAGTGTCACCGCTTCTGAACAGCCTCTTTGCGGATGCGATTGAACGGTTTGGGCCAAGAGAGCTCTCCCCGAACATCATTCGCCGCCTTGAGGAAGCGACTGGCCTGAATATACAAGCGCCGGGATTCCCTCCGGAAATGCTTGACGACGAGCCTGAAGAAGCCGGATATGAGGTTGTGCCGAGTCGAGGCGCACAGTTTGGGCAGAGCATTCGGAAAGCAGTGGGTTGATGATTGAAAAGCGGCAGTTCTATATCGGTGGCGCATGGGTAGACCCGGTTGCCACACGGGATCTGGCAGTGATTGATCCTGCGACGGAAAATGCTGTTGCGGTGATATCGATTGGAAGCGCTGCTGATGTTGATCTGGCCGTTGAGGCTGCAAAAAATGCCTTCGTTTCCTGGTCGGAAGTGAGCGTCGATGACCGCGCCGGATTGCTGAAACGCATCATCGACATATACGAGCGCCGCTCCGACGACATGGACGAGGCGATCCGTCTCGAGATGGGAGCGCCTGCCGACTTTGCGCGGACACAACAAACGCCATCCGGCGTCGGGCACCTTCAGGCAACGCTCGAGGCGCTGAAGGCGCACGAATTTGAACGTCCAAGCCCACGTGGTGGGAGTTTGCTGCGCCATGAACCAATCGGCGTTTGCGGTCTGATCACGCCCTGGAACTGGCCGATCAACCAGATCACCGCCAAGGTTGCGCCGGCCCTGGCGGCGGGGTGCACCATGGTCTTGAAGCCGAGCGAGATCGCCCCGCTTTCCGGTTTGCTGTTTGCGGAGATCCTGCACGAGGCCGGATGTCCTGCGGGTGTATTCAATCTGGTCAACGGCGATGGTCCGGGTGTCGGAGCGGCCATGTCCGCACATCCGGATATCGACATGATGTCGTTCACCGGATCCACCCGTGCCGGGGTCGCTGTCTCGCAAAGCGCTGCGCCGACTGTGAAGCGTGTCGCGTTGGAGCTTGGTGGCAAATCCGCGAATCTGCTCTTTGCCGATGCCGATCTCGAGACAGCTGTGCGGTTTTCGCTTGAAAGCTGTTTTTCCAATACCGGCCAGTCCTGCGATGCCCCGACGCGGTTGCTCGTTGAAAACAGTGTCTACGAGCAAGTCGTTGCACTGGCGGAGAAGATTGCGCCCGACACAAAGGTCGGCAACCCGCAGGACGCAGGGGATCACATCGGGCCGGTGATCTCCGAACTGCAGTTTGAGCGCATCCAGGGTCATATCGAAAGGGGCGTTGCCGATGGTGCGCAGGTCGTAGCCGGCGGTCCGGGCAAGCCGGAAGGATTTGAAACGGGTTATTTCGTCAAACCAACCGTTTTTGCAGATGTCACGAACCAGATGTCCATTGCGCGGAATGAGATTTTCGGGCCGGTGCTCGTCATGATCCCGTTCGAAACCGAGGACGAAGCCGTTTCCATGGCCAATGACACGCCTTATGGCCTCGCGGCTTACATCCAGACAGGCGATCCGGAACGCGCTAAACGCGTTTCCAGAAAACTGCGCGCGGGCAGCGTTTACATCAACGGGGCAAGTCCTGACTGGGATGTGCCATTCGGCGGCTACAAACAATCCGGTAACGGCCGTGAATATGGCGAATTCGGTCTGGAGGATTTCCTGGAACTCAAGGCAATTACAGGGTGATTGCGCCACAGGGTTGAGCAAGCAAGCCCGGCTACTTTTAGGAAGTGAGACCTGACTTTTTCGGCGCATTGATACGTAAGCACCAACCGCGTATGTAGTAATACGTATACAAGCATTCGTTGCTTGCTAGACAGTTTTTATATCAAAAGTAGTTTTGTTTGACATGTCGCGCAAAAACATGTCCCGATTGATAACTTTCTCTAACGGATTAATATCTCAGAAATATTTCTGCGTCTAATAACGAAGTCAAGATTTCCGAAGGGGAATAAGTGTATTGAGGGAAATTTGCGATACAATTATTGATTGTATTCCATTTTTTAATCAATCATTTCGAATTTTATTCTCGTTTCGCAGCTTCTATTCTTTGATTTGCTGAGAGCCTTCGGTGTCTGGACTGTTTATTTCGTTGTGGGGGCAAATATGTCTAGAGATGTACTTGTAACAGGTGTTGAGCAATTCTTTGGCGAAGACGAGCTTATTGTCAGTAAAACAGACCTCAAGGGGCGTATCACTTACTGCAACGACGTCTTTTTGAGAATTGCGGGCTACACCGAAAAGGAATGTGTCGGCCATCCGCACAGCATCATTCGTCATCCCGAAATGCCGCGTTGTATTTTTGATCTGCTCTGGGAATTCATCCAGGGTGGGCGTGAAATTTTTGCTTACGTCAAAAACCGGTGCAAGAACGGCGACCATTATTGGGTTCAGGCGCATGTAACTCCAAGCCGGGACCGGTCCGGATCGATACTTGGCTATCATTCCAACCGGCGTGTACCTGATCGCGACATTCTGGAAAACGCTATTTTTCCGCTCTATGACGACCTGCTCAAGGAAGAACAGCGTCATGGAAATCGAAAGGAAGGCCTGCAAGCCTCCAAGCAGCTGATCGATGATTTCCTCAGCAAAAATGGCATTGCCTATGACGAGTTCATAGCCCGCCTTTGATCCACACCGGTCCGTATCCCTTTCAATTATTCCATACCCGTTGAGGACATCATGCTTGGAAACAACAAATCGGCTGTCACGAAAGCCCTTGAGATTGTCGAACGTTTTGCAGAAGGTGATTTTGAAGCCCGTGTGCTGAATATCACCGAAACCGGAGACGCCGGACGGCTCCTTCATGCGATCAACCGGATGATCGACCGTACCGACGCCTATGTGCGCGAAACAAAGGCTTCACTCGATTACGTGTCTCAAAACAAGTATTTCCGGCGCATTTCCGTCCGCGGGATGACGGGCTCCTTCGGTGAGGCGAGCGAATCTATCAATCATGCGATGGAAGCGATGGAAGGCCGTGTGACCTCGTTCCGGGCCGTGGTTGGTGATTTCGAAGCACAGATGACAAGTGTCGTTGAATCCGTCAGCGCAGCCGCCGAACAGATGCAGGTCAATGCCAAGTCGATGAACCAGACGTCAACGTCCATGAGCGATCAGGCATCAGTGGTGGCCGGCCATGCCGAGGAAGCGTCTTCCAACGTCGGTTCGGTAGCCGCGGCAACGGAAGAGATGACCCAGTCCGTGAACGAGATCAATCAACAGGTCAGCCAGTCCGCCAGGATCGCCAGTGAAGCAGTGGATGAAGTCGAGCAGGCGAACAGGGGGATTACCGGGTTGTCCGACGCCTCGGAAAAAATCGGCCAGGTTGTCTCGCTGATCACTGACATTGCCAATCAGACCAACCTGCTGGCGCTGAATGCGACGATCGAAGCGGCTCGTGCCGGCGAGATGGGCAAGGGCTTTGCCGTCGTTGCAGCAGAAGTCAAGGAACTTGCCAGCCAGACAGCAAAGGCGACCGAAGAGATCGGTCTGCAGATCAAGGAAATCCAGTCCTCGAGCGGCCAGGCGGTCGACTTTATCCGTTCGATTGGCGGAACAATTTCCAAGGTGAACGAAATTGCGGCGGCGATTTCGGCAGCTGTCGAGGAGCAGGGAGCTGCCACATCAGAGATCGCCCGAAACATCAATCAAGCGTCCAGCGGGGCGATGGAAGTCAGTTCAAACATTGGTTCCATCAGTGCAATGGCAAACGAGACGCTTGACGGGACGGCTCAGGTGCTGGGTGCCGCAGACGAGTTGCAACAAAAAGGAAACGTTCTGCGCAACGAGGTGGGCGCATTCCTGGAGCAGGTGCGTCAGGTCGTGTGACAACCCGGGGCTCGGCCAAGTCTGCGCTGAAGGCACAGGTATGCGGCGCAATGCCGCCATCCAATCTCGCCGGATTTACGTAGGCGGTTCATGGGGAACGCAGGACGGTCTTTGTGAATATGCCAGACCCCAAACCAATCGTAATGCTGGGGCTTGGCCCGCCGCGGGCTGAGCCACGTTACTGCCGGGTGAAGACCGCTAACCTAGCCGAATGCCAACGAAACCTTCGGCATCTTGGCCCGTTTGCGTTTTCGATCTTGACCACCCGGCAAATGCTCATGCCGGTGAACGACTGCGCACGCGAAGCGCGGAACAAGCCATGTTTCAAGGCACTTCGTAGCCTTTCAATGACCGTAACCTTTGCATTCATTGCCGCTGCCGCTTATGTCCTGACGAGGTTCAAATGACGTTCGAGTTTCCCGAGCTTGAAATCGAAAACGTCCAGGACTATCCCCGGCCTCCGATCGTGGAAGCTGTTCCGCAAAGGATAAGAATAGAGCTTTCGCAGCTCACGATCGTTGACACAGTCAATGCGGTGCGCGTTCTCGAAACACATCACCCGCCGACCTACTACATTCCGCTTGCAGACGTTGAATGTGACATTATTCCCGTGCCCGGGACCAGTTTTTGCGAATGGAAAGGGGTGGCGCGGTATTTCGACCTGAGGGCCGGATCAGTCTCTGCGTCACGCGCTGCCTGGTGTTACGAAAAACCGGTGTCTTCTTTCTCCAGTATCAGAGACTGTTTCGCATTTTACGCGACCAAAATGGATTCGTGTTTTGTTGGCGAAACACGCGTTGATCCCCAAGCCGGCACGTTTTACGGCGGCTGGATTACCCCAAACCTTCGCGGGATGCCAAAAGGCGCTCCGGGTACGGAATTCTGGTGATCTCGGCGGTCACACAAGAGAGCCAGGAGCGCTTGAGCCCCGCCATTTGAAAGACGTTTTCTGAGACAAGGATATCGGTGTTTGGACAGAATCGTTGGATCAGACGCCGTCAAAGCAAAAATAACCTGCATGGTCTGTTCCGCAACAAGGCACTGGACCTGTCGCGAAAATAGCGCGACGGTATCGCAAATTGTTCGGGAGGAACTGCATGCGGGACCTGCGTATCTGCTTCGTCGGTGACAGTTATATTAACGGGACCGGCGACGAGCGCTGCCTTGGCTGGATCGGGCGTTTATGCGAGAGGCGTTTCGCTTGGGACTATCGGTTGTCGTTTTATGACCTTGGAATACGCGGAGAAACCACACCGGAAATCAGGACGCGTTGGAAACAGGAAAGCGATGCCCGTTTCCTGGAAGGAGCCGATAACCGGGTCGTTCTCCAGTTCGGTATGAACGACATTGCCGAAGTTACCGGCAAGGGGCGGCAGGTGGAGGAAGATGTTTCCGTTTCCGAGGCCGAAGCGCTTGTGAGTGAAGTCTCTGCGTTATATCCGACCTTGTGGGTCGGGTTGCCTCCGGCAAATGAAGTCTGTTCACCCATGCAGCCGAGTGAGGGACTGGAGGTTTCGTTTACGCAAAAAAGGGCCCAGGAACTCAACGAGCGCTTCAAGGCCGTTGCAGAGCAACTTTCGGTGCCCTATTTCGATCTGCAAACACCGCTGCTTGCCAATCGCGATTACATGAGCAGCCTCTCCCGGGGTGACAAGATGCATTGTGATGGCACCGGATATGCCATGATCGCCAATCTGGTCGACAACTGGGACGCGTGGGACGCCTGGTTTTCAGACTAGCAATGGCTGGAATCGGCGGTAAATTCGGATTTCACAAAAGCCTCAAGTCTGGACAGAGTCTTTGCTCTCACCTATCTCTTCGCCATGACCATTCGTGTGCAACAGACATCAAATGACTACGGAATACTTGTAGAGCCGTTGTCAGGAGAGGTGACTGCCTGGCGGAACGGGAAATTGCTCGCGCGTTCGACCAGGGCACGGGTGATGTATGAAACCCGCTTGCCACCGGTCGTCTATTTTCCTTCCGAAGATATTCTTGCCAACCTGCTTCCCGCGCCGGATCACAAGACCTTTTGTCCCTTCAAGGGCACGGCTTCCTACAGGCATGTTCAAGCGGACGGGGAGGTGATCGACTATGGCGCGTGGCACTATCCCAACGCGCTGCCGGAGGGCCAGGCCGTCGACGGATGCTATGCGTTCATGCCGAGCGTTGCGACCCGGATCGAGCACCAGGGTGCCGAAATCGCGGAAATGCCGACCGGCAATATCTCCGGTCCGGTCGTTGACTGGCTGCTGCGGGAAGCCTGGCTGGCGAAGACGCCGCAGGATTTGCTTGCAGCAATGGGAAAAAAACTCGTTGAAGACGGCGTCGCGGTCAGCCGGATGAGCATCCTCATCTGGTCGCTTCATCCGATGATTGCGGGCCATAACTGCATCTGGGTCCGTGACAGTGACGAGGTGACGAGCCGCTATCCTTCCTATGAAATACTGGACAGTCCGGTTTTCAAGGAGAGCCCCTTTCAGCATGTTGCCGAGGGGCTCGGCGGCGTACGCCAGAAACTCGATACCAATCCGAACGAATTCAACTTTCCGATCATGGAGGACCTGAAGGAGCAGGGGGTTACCGACTATGTGGCGATGCCGCTGCCGTTTTCCGATGGACGGATCAACGTTCTGACTCTGGCGTCGGATCATCCAACCGGCTTCACGACGGCCAATCTCGGTTTGATTTTCGAATGTTCTGCTCTTATCAGCAGATTGTTCGAAGTTTTCGCGCTGACATCCAACGCGACGTCGCTTCTTGAGACCTATCTCGGAAAACGTACCGGCGCGCGGGTGCTGGGGGGAGAAATCCGGCGCGGCGACGGAGACATTATCGACGCGGCGATCCTGTTCTGCGACCTGCGCCACTCCACGCGTCTTGAAGCCGAACTCGGACGCGATGACTATGTTGCCGTCTTGAACAGGTTTTTCGAAACTGCAACAGATATCGTCAACGCGCATGAAGGCGAGGTGCTGAAGTTTATCGGCGATGCCGTTCTTGCGATTTTTCCGGCAGGATCGGGGCATGATCATGCCTGCCGGCAGGCGGTTGAGAGCGCGAAAGAAATCGTACGAACGCTGGCAATACCCGACGAAAACCTGAATGATCTGACGCTCTCCTGCGCCATAGGTATCGCCTATGGCGATGTGACCTATGGCAACGTTGGATCAAAAGAGCGGCTTGATTTCACCGTGATCGGCAGCGCGGCGAACATCGCCGCCCGGCTCGGGGAGTATGGCAAAGCCCATGGAAAAGAAATTGTCGCCTCGGGCGATGTCGCAGATCAAGAAAGGTATGCCGTGGAAGGCCTGGGCAGCCTGACCCTGCACAACGTGTCGGAATCTGTCGAGGCATTCGCGATTACCGCCAGAAACACCGATAGCGCCGAAACGGTTTGAACGCGTTCAGCGCACCGTGTTTTCACCCAGGAAGCCGCCCATAGGCTGATTGCGCACAAGGATGACGAGGCCGGATTTGCTTGGCTCGGATCCGTTTTCCGCGACGCCGCCGTAATTGGCGCAAAGATCTTCGGCACTTTTGCTTTGCGCTGGTGTGAACATCGTAATGGCCTGACAGTCGACCCGCCGCAATTCGCTATCAGATGATGGACTTCCCGATACGGCGAATCCAAGGCCCGCCAAAGCCAGTGCAAAAGTGGAGGTGGTTGCAACAGCAAACTTGTTCATTGTCCCCGGTCCCATTTCCCGGCCCGTCATTGTGTTGGGCCCCGTGATATGGTCGGAGAATGGCGGAACGCACCTGTACTTACTCTGACATCCGCATTCACCTAGCATTCATATTAGGTGATTCGTCTGGTTTTTCCGAGCGCTTGCCCAAATTCGGCCTGATTTGATTCGAGTTAACGTTGGATAAAGCGCAATCCAGGGTGGTTTCATGCCATCGGAAGGTTTCTTTCAATGTCAGCCACGCAATCGGCGCGCCTCAGTACTTTTCTCGAAGGCGTCGGGCGGACGTGCGGTCAATCGTCAGGGCCAGCGCAGGTGACAACACGAAAAAGGGCGGAAGATCCGCCCTTTGCATTGATCGCTTCACAATCTGAATCAGCTTATGCAGGCTGCTGCGCTGTCTCGATACCTTTGTCGGTGAGAAGGCCCTGAAGTTCCTGGTTCTGGAACATCTCGCGGATGATGTCGCAGCCGCCGACAAACTCGCCTTTTACATAGAGTTGCGGGATTGTCGGCCAGTTGGTGAATTCCTTGATTCCATGGCGCAATTCATCGTCTTCCAGGACATTGATGCCCTTGTAAGGCGCGCCGACATAGTCGAGGATCTGTATGACCTGGCCCGAAAAACCGCATTGCGGAAAGTTCGGCGTGCCCTTCATGAACAAAACCACATCGTTGCTGTCGACTTCGTTCTTGATCCAGTCCTGGATGCTCATGGATGTGTGTCCTTGTGTTTCACGGGTGCGCTTAGTCTGCGGCCCGTGCGATAAATCAGTAGTGCAAACGCTCTCCAGATACGCAGTTCCATGATCAGCATGATCGTCAAAACAGTAAGGAGGAGCAAAACCATCGAATTTCCTATTGCTTCGTCAGCATATGTGTTTCAGCACGGTGGAAGTTCAAGGGGCCGGACAAAGTGTGGAGCGATTTGTTTCGTCCGTCACTCTCAATCCGGCGCCTTAGTCTGAAGTGCAAGAGCGTGCAACGCACCGCCCATATTTCCCTTCAGTGCTTCATAGACCATCTGGTGCTGCTGTACGCGGCTTTTGCCCCGGAAGGATTCCGAGACCACGTTCGCCGCGTAGTGATCGCCGTCGCCAGCCAAATCCCGGATCTCAACCTGAGCATCGGGCAGCGCCTCTTTGATCAGGGTCTCGATCTCGTTTGCGTTCATCGGCATCGTACGTCAGTCCTCATATTAAGTTCCTGAAAGGCATGCAGGTTAGCTGCCCGCCATGTAGTTCGGGAACCAATCTTCGTGCGCTTTTTGCAAGTTTGCAACGGATATGGTGAGTATGCCCTCAACAGTCAAATCCGTACCGCCGGTTTTGCCGATTTGTTGAACCTCGATCCCGGCGTCCAGTACGTCTTCCAGGACAGCGTCAAGCTTGTCCTCGGCAACGGTCAGGACATACCGGCCCTGGTCTTCGCCGAAAAGTGCCGCATGCGCGGGGCCGTCAACTTCGACCGTCGCGCCGATCCCGCTTGCAATGGCCATTTCGGCAAGGGCGACACCGAGGCCACCGGACGAAATGTCGTGAACA
Source organism: uncultured Roseibium sp. (assembly GCF_947494555.1). Taxonomy (GTDB): domain Bacteria; phylum Pseudomonadota; class Alphaproteobacteria; order Rhizobiales; family Stappiaceae; genus Roseibium. The sequence goes on from NZ_CANLVF010000001.1 coordinate 1,337,877, forward strand.
CCGCTGAGCCGTGCCGCCCCTATCAACTGGCGCACGATGGTGCCTCGGCGCTTTTCTACTGCAAGATCGACGGGGGGAGGTGCACCTTCCTCACGGCCGAGTACATCCGCAAGATATTGCGTGGCTCCGAGATGCTTGCCCTGCCCGCCTATCAAAAGGATGGTGTCTCCTTCGCGAGCAAACGCAGCGCCTGCGCGAACCGTGACATCCGGCAGAAGACCGACACCGCCAATGGCGGGGGTTGGCAGGATCGCTTCACCGTGGGTCTCGTTGTAAAGCGACACATTGCCGGAAACGATCGGGAAATCGAGCGCGCTGCAGGCTTCGCCAATTCCTTTGATGCATCCGACAAACTGCCCCATGATTTCAGGCTTCTCCGGGTTGCCGAAGTTGAGATTGTCGGTTGCTGCGAGCGGTTCGGAGCCTACAGCGGTCAGATTGCGCCAGACCTCAGCCACGGCCTGTTTGCCGCCTTCATAAGGATCGGCTTCACAATACCGGGGCGTGACATCGACAGAAAACGACAGCCCCTTGCGTGTTCCCGCGACGCGGATAACGCCGGCGTCTCCGCCAGGCGTTGCGGCACTGTTGCCCTGGATCAGCGTGTCATACTGCTCATAAACCCACCGGCGGGACGACCCGTTGGCGCTGCCGACCAGTTTCCTAAGCGCCTCTGCGTAGTCGGCCGGCTCTTCTACATCGGAGGCGGCGAGAACGGCGCGCTTTGCTGGTTCATTCCAGGGGCGATCATATTCAGGCGCTTCGTCTCCGAGCTCCTTGATTGGAAGATCCGCGACCACATCGCCCTGATGTCTGACGACGAAACGGAGCGTGTCGGTGGTGACGCCGACGATCGCAAAGTCGAGGCCCCATTTGCGGAAGATCGCTTCGGCTTCCTGCTCCATTTCCGGGCGCAGGACCATCAGCATGCGCTCCTGGCTTTCGGACAGCATCATCTCGTAGGCGCTCATACGCTCTTCGCGCACCGGCACCTTGTCGAGATCGAGGTCGATACCAAGGTCGCCTTTTGCACCCATTTCAACAGCGGAACAGGTGAGGCCGGCCGCACCCATGTCCTGGATCGCTATGACCGCGCCGGTTTCCATCAGTTCCAGGCAGGCTTCCAGGAGACACTTTTCGGTGAAGGGGTCGCCGACCTGCACCGTCGGACGTTTCTCCTCGATCGTGTCGTCAAACTCGGCTGAGGCCATGGTTGCTCCGCCGACGCCGTCCCGGCCGGTCTTGGCACCAAGATAGACCACCGGCAGGCCGATGCCTTTCGCCTCGGACAGGAAAATTGCGTCCGAGTTTGCAAGACCCGCCGCAAACGCATTTACAAGACAGTTGCCGTTGTAGCGTGCGTGGAACTCGACTTCGCCGCCGACCGTCGGGACCCCGAAGGAGTTACCGTACCCACCAACCCCGGACACGACGCCCGAGACCAGGTGACGCGTGCGTGGATGCGCGGGGTCACCGAATCGCAGCGCGTTCATGGCGGCGACAGGGCGCGCACCCATGGTGAATACGTCGCGCAGGATGCCTCCGACACCCGTCGCCGCACCCTGGTAAGGTTCGATGTAAGAGGGGTGGTTGTGACTTTCCATCTTGAAGACAACCGCCTGGCCGTCGCCGATATCGACGACACCTGCATTTTCACCCGGGCCCTGCAGCACGCGCGGGCCCTCTGTCGGCAAGGTTTTCAGCCATTTTTTTGAAGATTTGTACGAGCAGTGCTCGTTCCACATCGCTGAAAAGATGCCGAGTTCTGTGAAGGTCGGCTCACGGCCGATCAGGTCCAGGATGCGTTCGTATTCGTCCGGCTTAAGACCGTGGGACGCAATAAGGTCGGGCGTGATCTTGATGTCGTTCGGGATCATGTCGTTCCAGTGTTTTGTGGCCGCCGTCTGTGGCTCGGGTAGCCGCGGTCGCGCAATGATGCCGCCGTGTAGCAGATTGCGTCCGGAAAAGGGAGGGGAACGAACAAACTTTGTTTCCGGCCGGGTCAAGGCGGGTTCTGTCGGCGACAAAACCCGTTTTGAACGGCCGCGACCCGAAGGCGCGCGCTTCAGATCCGCTTGGTTACCCGTGACTGCAGTTTCAGTGTTACCTGCTGCCAATCACGCATCTGACCTTCGAGGCGTCTGATTTCCTTGTCCTTGAAAGAACTTTCCTGTCGAAGTTCCTGGACCGTGTGTTCAAGTTTCATGATCCGGAGCAGTAACCGTTCGGCCGTCAGCTCCTTTGTCGTATCAGTATGATTTTCTGCTTGCATGGCGAAACTGCGCCTATTCGAATTTGTACCTTGGGAATTAAGTATTTTTTTAAACACGACTATTACGTCATCATTCAATTCCATGGCTATACACATTTTTACTTTAGGTAAGTTGGGAAATAAAGTCTTCTAGACAACTTCGCGTAGAGTAATGGGTTGTGATGGGATTGTAAAGAAAAACAGTGACAAAATAACTAAAAGTTTAAGTGATCCTTAACGTACAGTCCGTGGACGTGCAATGCGCCCGTTGGGCGGGGAGGTTGTCGAGGGAAATCGAGGACCGGGCCGCGGCTGACGCTCGAGAGCTTCTCCTGCTCGGGCTGGCGATGCTTACTGCCGTAGCGCGCCACTTTGAGCCTGTTGAGGACAAAGCATTCCCTATTCGAAGCTGTCGTAGCCGGCGCCGCTGTCTTCGAGCAGGTTCCTGAGGACTTCCAGCCCTTTGATCGTTTCCTCGCGGGTCAGCGGATTGGTAACGCCGACGCGAACATGGTGATAGACTTTGCCGGAGCGGCCGGATTTGAACTCGTCCTCATCGTCGATAAGGGTATGAAAGGCGGCAGCTGCGGCCTTGAATGTTCCGGATAACCAAGGCTCTGGAACCTTTAGCCAGAAGAATGGGGCATCCTTCGAGGAAACGTGCTCGAACGGGCTGATGAATTGTTGGACCAGTTGATGGCGGGCCGCGATCTCGTCGAGGACGCGTTCACGCAATGTCGCGGCAATCCCACTCAAAACGAGGCGGGAAGACAGCTCTGACAACAGGAAGGATACTCCACCGGTCATCATTTTATGCGCCGTGTAGATGCGCTGTGCGTGGGAATTCGGGCTCGAGACCCAGCCACCGCGCACGCCCGCCGTCACTGCTTTGGAGAGCGACCCTACATGAAACGTGCGCTCGGGGGCAATTTCTGCAAATGGTGCGATGTCTGTGGTGCGCAGCGATCCGTAAACTTCATCTTCGATGATCCAGAGATTGTGCCGGCGCGCGACATCCACCAGGTCTGAGCGTCTTTGTGCCCCCATCAACCTGGTCGTTGGATTGTGCATTGTCGGCATGACGAACAATATTTTCGGATGCCGCTGTGCACATACGCGCGCTAGATCGTCCGGCAAAGGCCCTTCGTCGTCGCTTTGGATCTGCACGGGGCGGCGTCCTGAAAGCGCCGAGCCACGGGCAATCGAACTGTAGGTGAGGTCCTCGAACGCGACCTGGTCTCCCGGGGCCGTTGTCGCCGCGATGATTGACATGATCCCGGCCTGCGCACCGGTCGTCGGGACGATCGATCCCAATTGCGGTTGCCAGTTGCCGCGCGACAGCCAGATGCGTCCTGCCTGCCGCCAGCTGTCAGGGACGGATCGTGTATAGCTCGCGATGTCATACGGGCTGTCATCGGCGATTTCGGCCGTCAGGTCGCGAATAGCCCGCGCCTGTCCGACGTCCGGCGCAGATGTGCTGTCAAAACGAATGGCTTCAGGCGCAGGGACCGTGATGCGCGTTCCGGAAAACGCAACATCCTTGGGGGTCTTCATTGCGCCTTGGACCCAGGATATTTCGGATGAAGACGCCTGGCCTGCGCCCGTGCCAGGAGGTTGAGGACTGTCGTCTTGAGAACCGAAGCGCGCGTCGCGCATTTCACCCTCGTTTGTGCCGAGAACGTATGTGCCGCGTCCAACTTCGCCACTGACCAGTCCGCGCTGCCTAACAACCGCGTAGGCACGGCCGATTGTACCGACTGTCACGCCAAGATCATAAGCAAGATCGCGTTGGGGCGGCAATTTGGTGCCGGCTGCAAGTTTTCCTGTCGCGATGTCCTCACCAATGCAGTCGGCAAGCCGAATGTATATGGGGGCCTGACCATCAGGGATGCTGGGGTGCCAATTTGTCATGGTGACAATTTAGTATATTGCACCCACTGAGGAGTCAATTCATATAATTGGTCCGATACAATTTTGAAAATATGCACGGATTGTGCCCCAAAATTAGGTGAGATCATGAGTTCAATGGTAACAATGAGGGCTGGAGTTCTTCAAGAACGAAGCACGAAGACCCATTTCGGCAGAGTTTTGGTCAGAAAACTGCTGTCCTGGTCGCAATTGTACCGGACACGCCGTCAATTGCTTGAATTGACGGACGGAGAATTGGACGACGTCAATCTGACATGGGAAGCTGCGCGCCGGGAAGCGGAGAGACCGTTCTGGGACAGTGACGGACACTTTGATGGCGAGAGCATTGGCGCGCAACGCGTTATCCGGCGCGCTCATACTTGAGCCAGTATTTTTTCCTTACCTGGCATTTCTGTTCCCCGGGTCGGAAGTGGGATCCCGGCCCGGGGATACGACCCTCAGACCGCGCCGGTATATTCGCCGCGGGCCGGGTAGTCGTTCTTTTGAACGAAGTCGAGTGCGCCGATCATTTCCTGGAAATGCGGGCGCACGAACGGCATCGTCTGAACGGAAGCGAAGTAGAGTGAACCGTCACCCTTTACGAGGAAAACGCCCGGCTCGGAGAAGAGAGCCGGTTCCTCGATGCCGATGGATGTCGTGCCACGGCTTGTGGAGACGTAAAGACCCCATTCCTTTGCAACGGTGAGAGGCAGCCCGTAGCCGAAACGAAGGCCCTCGAAGCCGACCTTGTCGGCCATCTGCTGGGCGCGATCCCTTTCGTCGGATGAAATAGCGACCGTTTTGACGCCCTTGGCTGCGAAATCGGGGGTGAGGCGCCCGAGTTCTTTCAGGTAGGTGGCACAAATCGGGCAATGAAGGCCGCGATAAAAGACGACAAGCGTGGCGAAGTCCGCTGCGTCCTGTGCAAGATCAAATGTGCCCGAGTTTAGGGTTTCTACGGTCAGGCCGGGAACCTGCTGACGTGGGATAAGCATCTTTTTCCTCATACTGATTGGGCAAGGCTTCACATTTGCCTTTTGATGCGCTTAAATTAGCGAACGTTTGACGATGAAACATCCCGAAAAGATGATCAGGAGTACGAAATTGCCGATAGCCTATCGAACATCATTCAGCGGAAAACTCGACCGGCTGTCGTCTCTCATCGATCGCCTGCGCGTTCAGGTCTCCAATGCGCTGATTGATGAACCGAATAACGGCGTCGCAAATCTGGTCATCTTTACAGACGCTGCCGGTGCGCACAGGCTGGTTTTCTGTCCATTGAAGGACGAGGAAACCCGGGTTTTTCCCGAGACCGCGCCCCTGGCGGGAGAAGCGCCATTGGTCGCGGCGCACATTACCATTTCAGGCATCGGCAAGCAGTTGATAAACGCCCTGCCTGCCTGCATCTCGGTGCCGCTTTCAGAAGAACCTTACCTGACCGCGGTCGTGACACCGCTGATAGAAGAGGCGACGATGCCAAGATGCGGCGGACAGGCTGCCTTCCAGCGTCTGTGCGAGGTCGTCGTGATCCGTCTGTTACGTCATGCCATGGAAGAGGGCAGGGCCGATACGGGTCTCCTGAACGGATTGGCGCATCCGCGTATTGCTGCAGCCCTTGTTGCGATTCACGAAGCGCCTGGGGAAACCTGGACATTGGAGAAGCTTGCCGAAACGGCGGGCATGTCGCGGACGCAGTTCGCGGTTACCTTCAAGGATCTGGTCGGCGCAACGCCGATGGGATACCTTTCCAACTGGCGGCTCGACATCGCCCGGGCGGAGCTTGAGGCCGGACGGCAAGTGAAGTCGGTTGCAACGCTTTGCGGCTTCTCAAGCCCGGCTGCATTTTCGCGCGCATTTTCCCGCCGTTTCGGATATCCGCCGAAACAAAAGCGCAATCAGGCTGCCTGAGTGGACTACTTTCGATCCTCGACCTTGCGCTCCATGGCGTAGATCTCGTCAGTGACATCATCGGCCTTGCGCGCAAACAGCGCCTGCGCGTCCTTCAGACCGAGATTGTAGAAATGCGCGCCGAGGGAGCCGCTCAGAAAATCGATCAGGAACTCCGCGTCCATGTTGCCGACCTCAAGGTCCAGCTCATCATCGAGATATCTCTGGATCTGGGCGGTCAGGCGCGTCCTGACCTCTTTGTCGAGCTTGAGTTCCTTCATGGCGTCCTCCCGCGGGCTGCGATTCAGGCTGCCTTGTCAACGAGGCTCTCGAACAGAAGGCGGCCGTCAAGGCCGCCATTGAGCGGTTCGACCAGATTCTCCGGGTGCGGCATCATTCCAAGAACGTTGCCTTTCGCGTTCGTGATGCCCGCGATGTCATTGATCGAGCCGTTGGGATTGGTTCCCTCGGCGTATCTGAACACGACCTGGCCATTGTCCTCGATCCTGGCGAGCGTGGTCTCGTCGGCAAAATAGTTGCCGTCGTGATGTGCCACCGGACAGCGCCAGACCTGACCTTGAGTGAACTTCGACGAGAAACGCGTGACGTTGTTCACCGTCGTCATTTTCACTTCCTTGCAGACGAAGGTCAGACCCGCATTGCGCATCAGTGCGCCCGGCAGGAGGCCTGCTTCTGTCAGGATCTGGAAACCATTGCACACTCCGAGGACCGAAACACCGCTCTCAGCCTTCGCGACCAGATCCTTCAGGATCGGCGAACGGGCGGCGATGGCTCCGGAGCGCAGATAGTCTCCATAGGAAAACCCGCCCGGGACGACCACAAGATCCGCGTCGGGCAGAGTGTTTTCGGTGTGCCAGACACTTTGGGGCTTTGAGCCCGTGATCAGCTCCAACGCATGGAACATGTCACGGTCACGGTTGGAACCTGGGAAAACGATAACGGCGGTTTTCATGGGTCGACCCCGATTTTATTTAGAGCATCACAAGAACGGCGATGAGTGCCGCCAAGGCCGGTATCAGGATGAACACTGCTGCCTTGATCGCCATGAAACGAATGGCGTTGCGGGCATCGTCATCCATTCTCCGGATCCCGAATTCACACGATTTCGATCGCGTAGTTTTCTATGACCGTGTTCGCGAGCAGTTTTTCGCACATCTGCTCAAGCTCGCTTCTTGCGGCATCCTCGTCGGCTCCCGCGAGCTCGACATCGAACACCTTGCCCTGACGGACCGACCCGACATCACCAAAGCCGAGGCCATCAAGTGCACCCTCGATTGCTTTCCCCTGGGGATCGAGAACACCGTTTTTCAGGGTGACGATCACGCGTGCTTTCATATGTCTTTGTCTCCTGCGAAGCCGGTCAAGCTGCCTTCGTGGCTCCTTACACCAGCTTGTCCGGTTCTGAAAGGGAAGAAGGGAGAAGAACAGAAAAACCCCCGCCAATCTTTCCGATTGCGGGGGTCTTTTCTTATTGCACCAGCGTCGGTCCGGAATTGGGCGGACGTTCCGTCGCCATCATGATGCCGAGCCGCTTGGCGACTTCCTGATAAGCTTCCAGCATACCGCCGAGGTCCCGGCGGAAGCGGTCCTTGTCCATCTTGTCGTTGGTCTCAATGTCCCAGAGACGGCAGCTGTCGGGAGAGATCTCATCAGCGACAACAATGCGCATCATGTCGCCCTCGAACAGGCGGCCGCATTCGATCTTGAAATCGACGAGGCGAATGCCGACACCCAGGAACAGGCCGGACAGGAAATCGTTTACGCGGATGGCAAGGGCCATCATGTCGTCCAGCTCCTGCGGGGTCGCCCAGCCGAAGGCAGTTATGTGTTCTTCAGCGACCATCGGATCGTCGAGCTCATCGTTCTTGTAATAGAACTCGATGATGGAGCGGGGCAGCTGTGTGCCTTCCTCCAGCCCGAGGCGCTTGGCGATGGAACCGGCGGCGACATTGCGAACGACCACTTCAAGCGGAATGATCTCGACTTCCCGGATCAACTGTTCGCGCATGTTCATGCGCCGGATGAAATGGGTCGGGATGCCGATTGCATTCAGGTGATTGAAGATGAACTCGGATATCCGGTTGTTGAGAACGCCTTTGCCGTCAACAATCTCGTGCTTCTTGTTGTTGAAGGCAGTCGCATCGTCTTTGAAGTGCTGAACCAGAGTTCCCGGTTCCGGGCCTTCATAGAGAATCTTACCTTTACCTTCGTAAATGCGCCGACGGCGATTCATGTGCTATACCGTTTTTTCGTGAAACCTTTGGACGGGCTCTGCTTACCTTGTCAAAAATCCTGCGGGACATTTCCTGGTCAACCGGCAGGTGCCAATAAGGCTGCAATCCCCGATTTGCGGCGCGGAACTTACCCGAAGCGGGGCAAAAGTACAATCGTATGTTTTTCCGCGCCTCCCGTGCGCACCCGAATTGGCGGGTTTGTCATGCTTTTGACGCAAGTGTGTATGTATCGCGTTGATTTGGCGCGCTTGCAGGGATATGCAAGAGGCCAACGAATCCCCATATGGGGTGCAGTGCATGAGCGCAGTTCAGGAGACGAAGAGTATGAGCACATTCGACAAGCGCGAACAGGGGTTTGAAAGCAAATTCGCGCATGACGAGGAGTTGCGGTTCAAGGCGACCGCACGCCGCAACAAGCTTTTGGGCCAATGGGCTGCCGGACTGCTGGGCTATGAAGGCGAAAAGGCCGAGGAATATGCCAAGGAAGTTGTCCGCGCAGACTTCGAAGAGCCGGGTGACGAGGACGTTTTCCGCAAGATCCGGGAAGACTTCGACACAAACAATATCGATCAGTCCGACCACCAGATTCGCCGCAACATGGACGAACTGATGGCGACCGCTGTCGAGCAGCTGCAAAACGACGGCTGACACCACTTTCAAGTGGAGCGACACGTGTCCAACGCCCGTCGGAAACGGCGGGCGTTTGTTCATACGGCGATTGAAAATGCGCCGCGTGAGCTTTCGTGCGAGTGCGCTTGATTGTGTTCCTCGGCTGCCTTGAGTGTTTTCAGGCCGGTTGAGTGTTTAATTGCTCATGCAGCCTCCAGCGACACAGTTGCCGCCAGCTGTGGCTTAAACGCCGGAATTGCCGGCGCACGAGGTCCATGCGGTCGCGTCCTGCTCGGGCGCACCGCTCGTGATACAAGCGCGGTCATCACTGGTCACGAACCCGAAAATCAGGTCCAGGCGATCGCTGTTCCTATCAGGACAAGCGCCATGCCGGCGAGTTCTCGAACGGAGTAACTTTCACCCAAATGCAATTGCGTGATTGCACCGATAAAAATCACTTCTGCACCCAGTATTCCGATATAGATCAGGCCAAGTCTTTCCTGCCTGAGGGCAAACACCTCGAAGGCGCCGGCCGTGAGCAGGGCGGCTCCAATGATCAGTGCCAGACCGATGCTTGGAAATTCCGCCAAGGACTTCATCGCGACCATTGCTACACTGTAAAAAAACGCCGAAATTAGCGCGAGTATTGCTACAGAATTGAACATTTTTCTAAATAAAATAATTAAAGATTACCTAGCGTAAGGAATGCAGATTCTCCGGTCAAGGAAAAAGGGATTCTCAGGCTTGCAAACGCAGCGAAGTTTTAAAAAAACTCCACCGGAAGGGCGCGGTTCATACGTTCTCAGTTGTTTACCAAGCCAAGATGCCGTGAATTGATTCATTCATCGCGTGATCATTGAACGAATTTGTCTCCGACAGGGCTTGCAGCCATTGCCGTCGCGCGGTTTGATCGCGGCAAAACAAATGGGAGATCGAGCGTGACGGAAAAACAATTTCTCGCAGACAAGATGCGGTCTGGACAGCCGGTTGTGACAAGCTGGTGTTTTCTCCGGTCGGCGATGATCCCGGAGATCCTTGCTCGAGCGGGATATGGTGCTGTCACGATCGACATGCAGCACGGCATGTACGATTTCGATGGGACTGTTGATGCAGTAACGCATATTGCCCTTGGTGGCGCGCATCCCATCGTCCGCATCCCGGTTGGCGACAATGCGCTTGCCGGACGGCTGATCGACATGGGCGCTGAGTGCATTATCGCACCCATGATCAATTCAAAGGCTGATGCTGAGGCGTTCGCGCGGGCCTTAAAATATCCGCCGGTCGGAGATCGCAGCTGGTCACCGCGCCGCGCGGTAATGCTGACAGGCCAGACCAATGAGGAGTATCTGAAGGCGTCCAATTCCCAAACGCTTGGGCTTGCGATGATCGAGACGCGTGAAGCGATCGATGCTCTGGACGATATCCTGTCGGTGCCGGAGCTCGACGGCATTTTTGTCGGACCGAGCGACCTGTCACTGTCACTTTCCAATGGTTCTGCACTCGACCCGAATGGGGAGGCAACCGCCCGCGCCTGTGCCGAGATCGCGCAAAAGGCACTTGCGGCCGGCAAGCTCGCCGGGATCTTCTGCCTCAGCGGCGAAAAGGTGGAAGAAGCCGTTTCAATGGGATACCGCCTGATCTCTCACGGGATCGACACGCTCTTTATCGACGGTGCAGCGCGCAACGCGCTCGGCGAAGTCAGTTGGCTCAAGGACAAGGTCTCTAAAGCAGGCGGAACCGGCTACTGACAAGCGGCGAGCACCGGGATTGATACGCTGAGCGTAAGCGATCGGCGTGTCCGTTGTTGTCGACAGACTAACCCAGGCGTTTCATGAAATGCGCAAAGGACATCATGCCCTCCGGCCAGGGGCCGTGTCCGCTTTCCAGATTGATGTGTCCGGCCTCGCCCGCATCCTGAAATGTCGTTCCCCACGCGTTGGCGAATTCCTGCGCGCGCTCAAAGGTACAATACGAGTCATTTCTGCTTGCCACGAGATGGGCTGGAAACGGGAGCGGGTCTTGAGGAACCGGCTTGAAATCACCGCCATCGAAGTCTTCGACAAGTCCTTCCCGGTCCCAATCCGACGGTGCCACGAGATAGGCACCTCTTACCTTGTCCCTGAGCACATGTGCTCCATGCGCCACCAGGATGCAGCCAAGTGAATGCGCGACCAGGACGACCGGTCGCCCGGCGGCCTCAACCTCTTCGACCAGTTTTCCAAGCCATTCCTTCTTGACCGGTGCCAGGAGCTCCGTCTGCTTGACGACGCGGGCCGTTGGCATCTTGTCGCGCCAACGCAATATCCAATGACCCGGGAGCGGCTTGCCATAACCTGGAATGAGCAATATGTCCGTTTCGGAAATTTTCATTCTTGTGCCTTGTACGTGTTCGCAACGTCAGGAAAGCGGGCCGTAAAATCCATGGGCCAGGGCGCGCGCCCAGCCTCTCCGGCCGTTTTTTTCCGCTTCGCGGCTTGCTGCATCCCAGTCGTAGCTGAGGACCTTTTCCTGAAAATTCCAGTCCTTTCCGGACTTGGTCATAAGGGCATAACGCGCGTGCGGGCTGCCGACTTCCATCTTGTGAAGTGCCGGATGATCGTCCTGGTAGGAGGGCAGGCCAACGCTGCCGGGATTGAGGATTGTCTGTCCTGTCACTTTGAGGCGAATGATCCTGGGAATGTGTGTGTGTCCGCAGCAAATGATGGGCGATTTCTCGCCCTTGATGTCGGCAAGCAGGGTGTCCTCATCCGGCAGATGCCCCTTTGGTCCCTCAATTTTTTCTGTCAGATAGCAGTTGTCGTTGTCCGGCGTCCCGTGACACAGAAATATGTCGTCGCTCAGACGGATCGTCGCGCCGGTGGTACGCAGCCAGTCCAGGTTCTCCTGCGACAGCCGCTCTGCAGCAAAGATGTCGGTTGGTCCGAGGGCTTCAAGAGGATCCTCGATCAGAAACCGGTCATGATTGCCACGGACGGTCGGCCAGTTTTTTTCGCGCAGAATAGTTGCGGTTTCATCCGGCCACAGCGGTCCTGAAACACAGTCGCCGAGATTGACGATCACATCCGGGCTCTCATGCTTCAGGTCTGCAAGAACCGCTTCGAGAGCGAGCAGGTTGCCGTGAATGTCTGAAACAACGCCGATTTTCATGAAGGTCTCCGCCTGACAGGCACAATGAGCTAGGATTTTCGGTTGGATCAATCCCGCTCGAACCATCCTGCAGCGTATCTGCAAGCTTGGGTTCGACAATTTGCCAGGTTTGGTTGCGAGCTGACCAATCTCAGTCGTGACAAACGTGGCAAATTTCGATCCGATTGTCATCCCGGATGAAGCGACGATCCGGGATTCCATATTCCGTCTTTGCTGCCAAATCTGACAAACGCCGTCGTGGTGTCGACGCGTCAGCTATCTGAGAACACCCGGTCGAAGATCACGTCGACATTCTTCGTGTGATAGCCAAGATCGAACCGGTCTCGAATTTCCTGTTCGGACAGATAATTGCGCACATCGGCATCTGCGAGCAATTCGGCCAGGAAGTCGACAGAGGCAGCGCCGGCGACCTGGTAGCTGTCCCAGACCTTCATCGCATTTCTCTGAACCAGCCTGTAGGCATCTTCCCGCGACGAGCCCGCCTGGGTCAAAGCCAGCAGAATACGCTGGGAATGAACCAACCCGCCGAGCCGGTCCATGTTGCCGATCATGCGCTCAGGATAGACCATCAGCTTGTCGATAACGCCCGTGAGGCGGACAAGTGCAAAGTCGAGCGTGACGGTCGCGTCCGGACCGATCATGCGTTCAACGGAGGAATGCGAGATATCGCGCTCATGCCACAGCGCGACATTTTCCATGGCCGGGATGGAATAGCCGCGTACGAGGCGCGCAAGCCCGGTCAGGTTTTCGGTCAGCACCGGATTGCGTTTGTGGGGCATGGCGGACGAGCCCTTCTGCCCCTTTGAGAAGAATTCTTCCGCCTCGAGTACTTCGGTGCGTTGCAGATGCCGGATTTCGGTGGCAACCCGCTCAATGGAGGATGCGATCACGCCGAGCGTTGCAAAATACATGGCATGGCGATCACGAGGAATAACCTGCGTGGAAACGGGTTCCGGCTTCAGGCCCATGGCCTTTGCCACATGTTCTTCAACGCTCGGGTCGATATTCGCGAACGTGCCCACGGCGCCGGAAATGGCGCAGGTCGCGATCTCCTCGCGAGCCGCCAGAAGGCGGGTCTTGCAGCGGTCAAATTCTGCGTAAGCTTCGGCCATCTTGAGACCGAAGGTGACCGGCTCGGCGTGGATACCGTGGGAGCGACCGATGCACACGGTGTCCTTGTGTTCCATGGCACGGCGTTTCAATGCGGCCAGCAGAGCCTCAAGGTCGTCAAGGAGAAGGTCGGTCGCCTTGACCAGCTGTACGTTGAAACATGTGTCCAGGACGTCGGACGATGTCATGCCCTGGTGCACGAAGCGGGCGTCTGGACCAACGATTTCCGCCAGATGCGTCAGAAAGGCTATGACATCGTGCTTCGTCTCGCGCTCGATCTCGTCGATGCGGTCGATGTCGAAGGTGGCGTTGCCTCCTTTTTCCCAGATGGTCGCCGCGGCTTCCTTGGGAATGACACCGAGGTTGGCCAGCGCGTCGCAGGCATGGGCCTCAATCTCGAACCAGATGCGGAATTTGGATTCAGGAGACCAGATGGACACCATGTCGGAGCGGGAATAGCGCGGGATCATCGCGGGCAGGACCTCATGTGGAAGGAGTGTGTGGCTGCGAAATAGCAGAGCAGGGCGCACCCTTCAATGCAGCGAAGCCGATTTTGCTTGCAGGCATCCCCCTCCTTGTGAATTTTACGGGCTGGGGAAGAACAGACGATCCTCTCAGGTGATGGAGACACACATGCCAATCTGGCGTCCGGCAAATACAATCACCGTCAAGGCACTCGCACTCATCTGGCAGGACGACGCGTTGCTCCTTTCCGATATTTTCGACGATACCGGCCGGGTCAAGGGTATGCGGCCCCTGGGTGGAACCGTCGAATTCGGTGAGCCCTGGCGAGATACGCTGCAGCGAGAATTTCTGGAAGAGCTGGGGGCTCGTATCACACTTCTCGACAGCTACTTTGTCGTTGAGAATCTTTTCGAACATCATGGTGTTGCCGGCCACGAGATCATTTTTGCCTGCCATGCCCATTTTGCTGAAAGCCGGTTTTACCAGAAAGACAGTATTGCGTTTGAAGACAGCGATGAAACATCCGGCATAGCCAAATGGGCCTCACTCGCTGAACTGGACGCCAAGGGGTTGGAATTTTACCCGACAGGGCTCAGGGAAAAGCTTACTGAGCCTGGCCGGCCTTTGACGGCGAAACCGCGCCTTAGCTGATTGCTGTCAATCCCGCTTGAAACCGGGCTCTTCGACGGGTGCATCCTCCACAACATCGTATTCGCCGATTTCGTCGAGTTCTTCTTCGGCCATATAGAGATCGAACTTGTCCTTGGGCAGACTGAGACGGTTGGCCATGAAATATACGCCTGTGGCAAGCGCACTGACGGCGAGTATGTCCGGGCCGACAGGGATGATGTCCAACCCACCGCCGAAAGACCCAAGATAAGACAGGATTACGAGGCCCGGCAGATAGGGCAGAAGCCAAAGCGCTTCACGCCAGTCCAGACTGTCAAAACCGCCTTGTGCATTTCGGACAAGCAGAAGCATAAGACCGATCAGCAGGCATATGACCAGATGGACCATTGTGTCCCAGCCGCTCCAGTAGATGATCAGGCTTGCAACGACGAAGGCGAGGCATCCCGTAACGGGCGCGACAGGCAGAACAAATGCCCTCGGTGTGTTGGGAAGCAGGCGCCTGAAGGCAAGCACGGCTATCGGGCCGACGACAAATGACAAAACAATGGAAGACGTGTTGAGCGCGATGACCTGCTGAAAAGGCAACACCACAAAGAAGACCGCCGCGACCAGAAAGTTCACCAGAAGGGAAAACAGGGGAACGCCGCGGCTGGAAAGTATTTCCATGAATTTCGGGAACAGCCCGTTTTGAGCCATTGCAAGGCCGAGCCGCGCGTTGGAGCCGACCGACACCAGACCGGATGCAAAACTGGAGACGCGTGCGCTTGTGTCGAGAATACTCACGATCCAGAGAGCTCCGACCGCGGTGGCAAGCGACGCCATCGGCCCGAGCTGTCCCGAAAAATGCAGCTGATGCCAACCGCCTTCGAGGTTTGCGTGATCCAACGCTCCGAGAAATGCAAGTTGCAGTCCGCCGAGGATCAGAAGGCAGACGACGAGGCTCAGAACAAGTGCAAGCGGCACGTTTACCTTCGGGTTTTTTGCTTCGCCTGCCATATCGATGACATGGCGGAACCCGATCAGGGCAAAGATGACACCACCGGTTGAAATCGCCGAGAGAATGCCCTTTACGCCTTCTGGTGCAAAGCCTCCGTAGTCACTGAAGTTGGCGATCCGAAATTCGGATGTGAGAATTACCGCAGCAAGGAGCGCCGGTACGATGACCTTCACCCAGGTTAGTGCCGTGTTGATACGCGCGAAGAATTTGACTCCAAAGGCGTTCAGCACAGTGAAAACCAGGAGCAGTACGCAGGCAACCCCGAGCCCGCTGACCGTCAGCTGCCCGTCTGTGTCATAAAGCCAGGGCGCAATACTTCTGGAATATCTCAGCACCGCCTCGACCTCGATGGTCGCGGCGGTGTTATACCCGATCCAGGCCGTCCATCCCATTGTCATTGAAACGACCGAGCCGTGCGAAAAATGCGGGACACGGCCGATGCCGCCGGCAACAGGGAGAATCGTTGCGATTTCTGCAAAGGTTGCGGCAAGCAGAAGCATCGCGAACCCGCCGATGACCCACGCAATAAGCGCTGAAGGCCCGGCAGCCTGGGCAGCAAGGAGTGGCGCGAACAGCCAGCCGGATCCCAAAATGCCGCTGATAGCGACGAATGTGAGCCCCAACAGGCCAATGCTGCGACGCATGTGTGCCAAGATGTCCCCCCGACAATCAATAAAGCATCTCGGACGACCTTAGCCGAGGGGAAGCCCGGTCGGGAAGACAGGAGTGAGAATTGTGTTTGGGCAACCTGTTGAAGAAATGCGCTTTTTGATGAGTTTTATGCGGCCAACCGGTTGCCAGGCGCTCGAATTTGTTATCGCGCCAGCACGAGAGCCGCCTTGCCGCCATTCTTCAGATCGAATGGCTCACGCCTGACGCGTGTTGAGAACATGTTCCTGACGTCCCGCCTGAATACTTCAAAGCGCGTGTATCCAAGCGATTCCAGTGTTGAAATCAGGTCGGCTCCGCTCTTGTCGGAAAGAACCTCGCAAAGAAGCGGTATCGTATTTTTTGAAAGCGTTTCGACGCCGCCGCTGATGACGCTGGTTTCATGCCCTTCGACATCGATTTTGATCATTTTGATCTTGGCTGCATCGAGTTGATTTTCGTCCACGAACGCATCAAGCGTGGTGCATACGATGTCGGCCCTGTCGACCGCGATTTCATGATGAGAAGCATCAAGCGTCGCCCAGCCAAGATTGCCGTTTCTTGGAATGAATATCGGGACCTGACCCTGCCGGTCGGAAAGGGCCATATTGACGGCCTCGACATTTCCGGCACCCGACAGGCCGAGATTGGCCTTCAGAATTTCGTAGGTGACCGGGTTCGGTTCGAAGGCAAAAACTGTCTTGAAACGGTCGCGAAGCAATATCGAATAAACACCGATGTTGCCGCCGACATCCAAGAAAATCGCATCTTCTTCCGGAGGGTTCTCATCGAGCAAATCGAGAACTCCGTCCAGCTGGGTTTGTTCGAAACTGCCGGTGCTGAACAATCGCATTCCGATGACATCGTTCATCGGTACGCAAATGTGCGTGAAGCGGTCTTTTTTCGACGCGCGCTTTCGCATCATTTCCGCTAGGGCATAAAGGGCGCGATCAAGTATTAAATCGGATAGTTTTCTCTCACGTAACATATGCGCCCGCTGTTCGCCTGGAGTGACTGTGCGTCTGAGTGCGAGAGGGTGGGTGACGGGGCTTTCGAAACAATTAAAGTGATTGCACAAATTTCTGGCGTTTGGCGCTTTGCAGCGTTGTTTTTACATTGAGACAACCGGAGAGTGCTTCGAAAGTACTTACACTTTAACAGCATCCCTGATCGCGGATATGTTCGCCGAATAGGCCTCTTTTGTGCCTCCCTTGAAGACTGCAGACCCGGCAACCAGCACGTTCGCGCCCGCAGAAGTCACCAATGGAGCGGTCTCCGGTGTCACACCGCCATCGATTTCAAGATCAATCGGGCGGTCTGCGATCATATCCTTAATCCGGCGGGTCTTTTCGACTTGCGAGTGGATGAATTTCTGGCCGCCAAATCCGGGGTTCACAGTCATCACCAGAATAAGGTCGACCCTGTCCAATACGTATTCCAGCACGTTTTCCGGCGTCGACGGATTGAGCGAAACACCTGCCTTTTTGCCGAGATCGCGGATCGCCTGAAGTGTACGATCAAGATGAGGCGTTGCTTCAGCATGCACTGTGATGATGTCCGATCCGGCTTTCGCGAATGCCTCGAGATAAGGATCAACCGGTTCAATCATCAGGTGTGTGTCAAACACCTTGTCTGAAAGCGGACGCAGTTTTGCGATGATGTCCGGACCAAAAGTGATATTCGGAACGAAGTGACCGTCCATGACATCCAGGTGGATCCAATCGGCACCGGCCTCCACAACGTCGCGGACTTCCTGTCCAAGCTTGGAAAAGTCTGAGGCAAGGATTGACGGGGCGATTATTGTTTCGTGCGGCATGACAGGCTCCCGGAAAAGTCGGCGTCCGGAGTGCTTCACCAACCGGACAGACGGTATTGCCTGCGCGGCTATCATGCACGCTCGCGACTTTCAAACTCTTTTTGCCGCCGTTTCGGGTTCCTAGAGCCGGCCTGCTATCGCCAGATACCTGCGGTCGGGCCCTTCAAATCCGAGGCTTTCCATTTGGATCAGCACGGCGAACACCGGCGGGGCCTTTTCGGGGTAGTAAGTAAAAAACCGCTCAATTCGGTACGCCGTGGGGCAAACACGACTGTTTGGAAGGGTTGTGTCGTGGTTCAGTGTCCGCGTCACGCCGTTGTTGACCATGGTCAACCGAAAGCCCTTGCTCTTGACGTCGTAAGCGGTGCACTGGGCGTTCTGTAACGGGAACTCGGACAAGGTCAGGTCGACCGACGTCTCGCCGGACAGGAGTGGCAGTCTGGGAGCGGCGACCATCTTGTGTGGATTTGACCCCAGTTCTGTTCTGGGATTAAACGCAACGGTCTGGCCCATGCCGGCAATCCCCTTCAATTCGAGGAGTTTTTCGGCCGCGCCGAAATTACGCGCACGGGATTCGGTCAAGTACGCATACTCGTCTGTTCCCTCGAGGTACTCCATCTCGTCAATTCGGCGAAATGGCGAGGGTTTCACCCAGCTGTCGCCAAGCACATCGATCACGAAAATGTCCGTATAAGGATAGCCCGAGCCATCCTGGAACCCGTATTGTTCGAAGGCAAAGAAATCACCGTGTTTGGAGAAGCCGAAAATCTCCAGCTTTGCGTCGTCTCCCGCAAAGGCAGAACCGGCTGAAGCCGAGATCATCACGAAGGAAGTCAGCAAGCAAAACACGGCTTGCTGGAGCTTTCTCTTCAGGCAGGACTGGACGGGCATGCGTTTACCTCCGACTTCAAACGTTCGTGTCGGTAGTTAAGCATGGCAAGTCCCGGTTTTAGTTCCCCGGCGTCACAGTTTTTGCGTTTTGGCGGCAAAAAACACGAACGAATGGTTTGAGGAACATGGGAAGCAAATAAATCGGGAATTGTCCGACCGCAAACCAGAGCCAGGTGAATTCGGGAAGAGTTCCTCCGAAGGCGGCGACCATCAGCCCCATGTTTCGCGTGCCGCAAGTGTGAGCGATCGCATAGGCGTCCTCCCGGGTCGCCGGGGCGAACAGCAAAAGCGACAGACCGATCTGAACAAGGGCCAGACAAAATGTGAGCGCGGTTATCATGAGCGTATGAAGCGGCCGGTCCGCGAAGCTGGCGGCAACACCGTCCATTGCGGCAATTGCAAAAAACAGCAGGAGGAGAACATTCAATCCGCCGATATGGTTCGCGCTTCGCTTCAGCCGTTCTTTTCCTGCAATTTTCCTGAGTAGCATCGCGAGCAAAAATGCGCCTGCAAGCAGGATCGACAATTGTGTGGCAAGCCCGGTGACGCTCAGCGGAAGAGCCGGGCCGAGCATGAGGCTGCCGATAAAGGGTGCCGTTAGCGGGGTTACAATCAAGGCCGCAACAGAAAGTGCAAGGCTGAGCGTTCCGTCGAGGCCTAGCAGATAGATGAAGGCCGGCGCGGCCATGACAGGAGGTGCTGCCGTCGCGATGTAAAGCGCCAGCACGACGTCTGTTCCCAGCGCGGCAACACCTGAAAGCCGGATGAGGAGATAGGTCAGCAAGGGTGCGCCGAGCATCATCCATACCAGCGCAGCGATCAGAAGTGCAGGCCGTTTCAATCGGATCTTGATCGCACTTTTGTCGACCCGGAGAAACGCCAGTGTCAGGAGACTGAAGACTGCGAGCGCGAGATAAGGGCGAAGATGGGCTGACAGGACCGGCAGGGCCATTCCGATAAAGATGCTCGCGGCGAGTGCAGCGGTGCCGTGTCTGCCGATAAACGCCAATCCTGCCCCGAGTAGTCGAATCATCTAGTGTTGTCTCCAGAAACCGCAAGGTGAGGCAGAAACCTTGCGCTACTTAACCGAACCGCGGCGCCCACACCAGACGCAATGGTGTGCAGGAAATGTCTTTAGCATTGGTATGGCAATAGAAAACGGTCAACACACTTCATTCGACGTCGTGGTCCTGGGGGCCGGTATCGTCGGGGTCTCGACAGCTTTTCACCTGAAGCTGCTGGGGCTTGATGTTGCCCTTGTGGACCGGTCTCATCCCGGCGAGGAAGCGTCATTCGGAAATGCGGGCATCATTCAGTGCAATGGGTTTGTTCCCCACGCAATTCCCTTAAATCCGGTGCAGATCCTGAGCATCTTGTTCGGGCAATCCAGTGCTGTGTCCTGCGATCTGAAAAAAGTTGTCAGCCTTGCGCCCTGGCTTCGCAAATACCACGCGGCCAGCAGCGGACGCGGGATAGAGCACTATTCCAGAGCCATCGCGCCTCTCAGGGCACTGGCTGCGCAAGACCATCTTGAACTCGCCCGTCTGTCGATCGCAGAGCGATTTTACCGCAAGGGTGGATGGCTGCATCTTTATCGATCGGACAGCTCGTTTCGGGAGGACGAAGTTGAGCGTCATTACGCGCGCGTTCACGGGGTTTCCTATGACGAGTTGTCCAAGGACGAAACGTCCACCCTCGAACCGGGTCTGAAACCCGTGCATGTCAAAGCAGTGCATTGGAGCGAGAGTTGCTCCGTTTCCAACCCGGGAGCCGTGGTTGACGCCTTTTGGAGAGGATACATACAAGCGGGTGGCCGATCCTTCAGGGGGGATGCCCGCAAGTTGCAGCGGCAGCGGGGAACCTGGCGGATCGAGTGTGAACGCGGTCCGATCAGCGCTCGGAATGTGGTGGTGGCGCTCGGTGCGTGGTCCATGGATCTCTTGAAGGAGTTCGGGGAAGATTTCCCGCTGGTCGCAAAACGCGGCTATCACATGCATTACCAGCCAGAACCCGGCGCTTCGCTTTCCCGGCCGGTCGTCGATGTCGACAACGGCTTCGCGCTGACGCCGACGGACAACGGTATCCGTCTGACCACCGGCGTCGAACTGACGGATAGGGATGCGCCAGCAAATCTGAATATCATCAAGCTGGCGAAACGCCGCGCTTCGGAGCTGTTCCCGTTGGGCAATGCACTTCAGGAAGCGCCCTGGTTGGGGTCACGTCCGTGTCTTCCCGATTCGTTACCGGTCTTCGGCGCTTCTTACAAGACGCCTGGCCTCTGGCTAAATTTCGGACATGCACACGACGGTTTTACGCTCGGCCCTGTCACCGGGCGTCTATTGGCCGAGCAGATTGCAGGCAAGGATACTGGTTTGGACCTGACAGCCTTTGCGCCTTCACGATTTGCGATTTGAGCATGTGCTGTCCGCATAAACCCCGCATAAACCTTCCAGGAAGGCGCATAAACTTTGGTTCATTCCCGGGTTGATAAGCCTTAGGCGTATGGCGCCAGTCGCATTCCTCAAACCAAATCCGGGCGAGCCGGTGATTGGTTCGCCGGTGCTTCACCCCACCTGTCAAAGGAATGCAGTCAATGAAGAAACCATTCACATCCTCAGCGCTCACACTTTTTTCGATTTCCGGTCTGGTTGCCAGCATGGGCGTTGCAGCGGCCGCTGTCTCATTGGGTGACAAGTTGGGCACGAGCGAAGATGAAATCCGCTCCGCGCTTACCCAGCAGGGTTATACCGTTGAGGAAATCGAAGCTGAAGACGGAAAACTTGAAGCCGAGGTCACGCTGGATGGCCAGGAAATGGAAGTCGTCGTGGACGCTGCCTCCGGGATGGTTCTTGAACTTGAACTGGAGAAAGACGAAGACAGTGAAGACGACGACTGAGATTTGTCCTGAGCCAGCCCTGGCCGGACCGCACCGGGATCCGCCCCGTTCCCGCCGGCTGGGGTTTTATCTGGATTTCATTTGAGCAAAGTCGGAAAATCAGACACAGGAAGCAAATCTGGATGGTCGCCACCGGCACAGAAAAGGACATTGAATGAACTCGCTTGAACGTTGGCGTACGGCGTGGCCCTGGATAATCGTCGGTCTGCAGGCTGTGTGTGTACTGTTCCTCTTGAGTGGAGAAGTGTCTGAGTTTTTGTGGGGAGAAATGACGGGGGGCATTGTCGACAATGACCTGCTCGAAAACCTTGTCATTTCGGTGCTTCTGGTCAGTCTGATCGGATCCGGCTTGGAGGTGCGCAAAGTCATGAGCCGCCAAAAGCGATTGGAAAATCAGGTCAAAGCAGCTTCCGGCGCTTTTGCCTCAATGTTGGAAGAGCATTTCGAGGAATGGGCGCTCACGCCGTCCGAATGTGACGTGGCGATGCTGTGTCTCAAGGGCTTTTCAATTGCCGAAATCGCCAGGATCCGCAAGACCGCCGAAGGCACGGTGAAAGCTCAGTGCAACGCCATCTACCGCAAGGCCGGCGTAAGTGGCCGGCCGCAATTGTTGTCGCTCTTTCTCGACGAACTCCTTTATGGGGCAGTGCTTGAGGAAGGTGATTCAGACCCCGGGCAGGGTAAAAGACGGACCCGCCTCGAACAGGTTCAGGTATAAGCCGATTTCATGTCAGGCTTGGCCTGATTGTGTAAGATCTTTAACTTGAAGCTCTCCGGATCGCCCCCATCTGGCAGTCAACAGCCAAAACACGTGAGCGAAGTCTGGAGAAAAATGTTTCCGTCCAATCCAAAAACTGCCGCAAGGCCCGGAGCACTGGCTGCGGCGGTGTTCGTTGCCACCGGCACAGCCGCGTTTGCCCAGGTCCAATCCGGGGACACCGTTGGAACTTCGGTGTCCGGGATAGCCCTGGCCCTGGAAACAAGCGGCTATGATATTCGCGAGATCGAAGTCAAAAGGTCCCGCATCGAGGTTGAGGCGATCCTTGAGGGGAACAAGTTCGAGATCAAGATTGATCCGCAATCAGGCGAAGTGATTGCTGTGGAGCGCGACTGACACCCGCAAACCGGTCGAAAACCTGGTTCTTCCGTGGGCGCCCAGGTGAGCTGCGGCCTGGTGCCTATCAGTTCTCCCTAAGAGGCAAAGCGACGGTGTCCTTGACCGTATTGACGACGATCCTCGACTGGACATCGGAAACCAGCGTGTTGTCCAGCAGCTTCAGCCGGAGAAAATTGTCGTAGGTCTTTATGTCGTCGGTGACGACTTTGATCAGATAGTCCACTGCGCCGGTAATGCGTTCGCAGGTCACGACTTCAGGCCAGTGATGCACCAGCTTGTCGAAAGTCTCCATATTGTCGCGACTCGGGACAGCCAGTTTGACAAATGAATAGGCGACGAAACCCAAGCCGACGGATTCCCGGTCGATAATCGCGGTGATCTGGCGGATAATGCCCTGTTCCTTGAGTCGTTTGATCCGGCGCCAGCAAGGTGTCTGACTCATTCCCGCTTCTTTGGCCACTTCGGCGATGGACAGCGATGCATCCCGCTGCAAGACTCGGAGAACACGTATGTCGGATGGGTCGAGAAGATATTTATCGGTCATCGTCTATTTGGGGAATTTTTATGCGGTCTTGACGTTATTGGCCGTGACGATAGCACAGAAATTGCCCAAGAAAAGGATGATATTTATCTGGAAGAGAGTGGCGGGGAGGCGCTGCCGCCAAGATCGACGTTTCAGGAGGACGCCGGATGAATGTTCATATGCCAACCGTTTCGCTGGAAGACAAATATGTAGCGACCGAGGGACGGGTCTATCTGACAGGCATACAGGCACTCGTGCGGCTGGCACTGGATCGGGCGAGGCTGGACCGCGACGCAGGCCTGAAGGCCGGAGGGTTCATTTCAGGCTACCGCGGATCGCCACTTGCCGGTTACGACACTGAGCTCATGCGCGCGCAGCGCCATCTCGACACATGTGACGTCGTGTTCAAGCCGGGGGTCAATGAGGAGCTGGGTGCAACGGCAGTCTGGGGCAGCCAGAAACTGAGAGGTGAGGGCGGCGTCGGCAGACCGACGGACTATGACGGTGTTTTCGGCATATGGTACGGCAAGGCTCCAGGCGTTGATCGCGCCGGAGACGTGTTACGTCAGGCCAACGCATCGGGCACTGACCGCAATGGTGGCGTACTCGCGCTTGCGGGCGATGACCATCTTGCAAAGTCCTCCATCCTTCCTGCGCAGAGCGAGTTCTTCTTTGAACATGCCGAAATTCCCGTTCTGAACCCTTCGGACATCCAGGACGTGCTGGACTTCGGCCTTCACGGACTTGAAATGTCCAGGTTTACGAGCCTTTGGACGGCGCTGATCTGCGTTGCCGATACAATGGACGCATCGGCGACAATCGATATCTCCGCCGACAGGCTCCAGCTGATGCGCCCTCTGGAAGGCGATCCGCGCAAGGACTACCGGCAAAATCGTGACCTGATGCTGGGCAACAGGCTGGAAACGGAACGGCTCGTTCGGGACCTTCGCATTCCGGCGGCTCAAAACTATGTCAGAACAAACGGTCTTGACCGGGTGACTTTTGGAACGCGCGGGCAGGCAAAACTCGGCATTGTCGCGTCCGGCAAGGCCTATCGGGATCTCTTGCAGGCACTCAATCTTATGGGTGTCAGCGAGGATCTGGCCAAATCCATCGGCCTTGCTGTCTACAAGGTCGCAATGACGTGGCCGCTGGAGCCGTTGGGGCTTCGCGAATTTGCCCGCGGCACCGAGCGGTTGCTCGTCGTTGAGCACAAGCGTGCCTTCATGGAGAGCCAGATCAAGGAGATTTCCTATCACTGGCCGGAAATGAGCCGGCCAGAAATCTGGGGCAAGCGCCGTCCGGATGGAAAGCCGTTCCTTTCGGACGTGCTGGAACTGTCCGTTGCCGAACTGATCAAGGGACTGATGGCGTGGCTGCCGCAAGAGATCGTGTCGCAGGACATGGGTGCGGTTGCCGACCGGATGACCAAACAGGTCATGTGGGCTCAGGGACATGCCGAGCGCGCGGCCCGTATTCCCTATTTCTGTTCAGGATGTCCGCATTCGACCTCGACCAGGACGCCGGAGGGCTCACGCTCCATGCCGGGGATCGGGTGCCACGCGATGACCGAAATGGCTGGCCGTACGACCGAGGGTCAGATTGCGATGGGCGGCGAGGGCGTACTCTGGGTCGGTCAGGAACCGTTTTCCGGCGACAGTCACGTTTTCGCCAACGTCGGCGATGGCACCTATTTCCACTCCGGGATTTTGGCCATCCGTCAGGCGCTCGCTTCGAATGTGCCGATCACATACAAGATCCTCTATAACGACGCGGTCGCGATGACCGGTGGACAGAAGGTCGATGGCCTTTTGTCCGTGCCGCAGATCACGCGCCAGCTGGAAGCCGAAGGCGTGGAACGCATTGCCGTCGTGTCGGAGAACCCTGAAAACTACGGCTCCTGGACGCCTGTTGCAAAAGGCACGAAAATTTACCACCGCGATGAACTGATGGATGTCCAGAAAGAGCTTCAGACGTTCAAGGGCGTTTCGGTCATTGTCTATGACCAGACCTGTGCTGCTGAAAAGCGCCGCCGGCGCAAGCGGGGACAATTTCCGGATCCGGACAAGAGACTGTTCATCAATGACCGCGTTTGCGAGGGGTGCGGAGACTGTTCGGTTCAATCAAATTGCCTGTCCGTCGAGCCCCTTGCGACGCCGTTCGGTGAAAAACGTGTCATCAATCAGTCGAGCTGCAACAAGGACTTTTCCTGCATCAAGGGCTTTTGTCCGTCCTTCGTTGAAATCGATGGCGCGGCGCTTCGCAAGCCGAAAAAGGCCGAGATCGACATCGATGTTCTTGCAGATGCGTTGCCTGATCCTGTCCTTCCATCGCTGGAGCAGACGCAGAATACGCTCGTTGCCGGCATTGGCGGCATGGGTGTCACGACAATTAGCGCTGTTCTTGCCATGGCAGCGCATATCGATGGCAAGCAAGCATCGACGCTCGATATGACCGGGCTTGCCCAAAAGGGCGGGCCGGTTACGTCTCATGTACGTTTTGCCGCCAGTGACAGATCCATCGAAGGACCACGGGTTCCGACAGCAAGCCTTGATCTGCTGATCGCCAGCGACATGGTGGTGGCCACCAATGCAGATCAGCTTGCCTTGGCACGGTGTGGACACACAGTCACTGTGGCAAACACCAAAGTTGCGCCGACCGCGGAATTTGTTCTCAAGCAAACGCTGTCATTTGACGAAAAGCGCATGGATACGGCATTGCGCGAGGCGTCGGGAACCTACGTTTCCATGAACGCCGCGGATATCGCGGAAAAGCTGCTTGGAGATGCCATTTTTGCGAACATGCTGCTTGTCGGGATGGCCTACCAGAGCGGCGCGCTGCCTGTGTCGGATCACGCGCTTGAAACCGCGCTTCAGCTCAACGGTGCGGCAGTTGCAAACAACATCAAGGCGTTTCGGGCTGGCCGTGTTCTTGTGGCGCATCCTGAGAAACTTCTGAGCGCGTTGCCCGCCGCCGAGACGCAGCCGATATTCACGCTCGACGAAAAAATCGCCTTTAACGAAGAAGAGCTCACCAGATATCAGGATGCAGAATACGCCGCCGGCTACCGCGATCTCGTGGACAAGGTGAAGTCGGCTGACGAATTGAACGGTCCCGGAACATTGAGGCTTACGCAGACCGTTGCCGATATGCTGTTCAAAGTGATGGCCTACAAGGATGAATTTGAGGTCGCGCGTCTTTATTCTTCACCCGACTTCAAGAAGAAGGTATCGCAGCGGTTTCAGGATCCCAAGAAGATCAAGGTCCATCTGGCGCCGCCACTTCTGGCACACCGGAAGGATCCCAAGACCGGACGTCCTGAAAAAATCGCCTTTGGTCCCTGGATTTTCCAAGCTTTCGGCGTTTTGGCGAAGTTCAAGCGGGTTCGCGGCAAATGGTATGATCCGTTTGGCAGAACAGCCGAGCGAAAGGCGGAACGGGCACTGGTCCGCCAGTATAGATCCGATATCGCCGAGATCCTGAACCGGCTGCCAGACGGAAACTATGGTCTCCTGGTTGAACTGGCGCGCGTTCCGGATCTGGTACGGGGGTTCGGTCCGGTCAAGGAAGCCAATCTGAAGAAGGCATCCGACAAACGCCGCTTATTGCTGGAGCAGCTCAACAAGACAGACAGCGGCGGCGGTGATCGCGAGACCGCGGCATCGCAGTATCTGGAAGCCGCCGAGTAGGCGCATGGTGATGAACGGGAGACGGTAGCCGGCGCTGACCGGTTGCACATCCTGTTTAGACCGGAACACAAGGGCAAAGCTTCAGAGCAGCCCATCACTGTCATTGCCCGCCTTTGCAGCGGCCATTGATGGCACAAGGGCGCGCTCAGTCTTCCATCCAGGTGATCGGCTGAAAGGATGTCCTGCGCATTCTTTCACCGGTTCTCGTGTCCTCATCTGAAATGACATCGTCCAGCAGTTCGTCCGGAATAGCGCGCAAGGACTGCTGGCGCCGGAGACTGAAAATACACCAGTTGAAGAAGGAGTGGAGCCTGGAGGCTGACGCTGCCTTGCTTGCAGATCGTGTCGGTGCAGGTCTTTCAAAGGGGATTGGATCTGGCATCGCTCGCTCCATAAAGAAAGAAATGTATTTTTTTATTTTGGATGCAATGACGCTAAATTCAATATAAAAAGGAAAATATTATTTTATTATGTTCACCGTCTTTCCAGCGAGACCGGTCGATGCCGCTATGCCATTGAGACGGCTGGCGACTGCGCATGAGGCTCCAGGCAAGGGCCTGCGTTTTAAAAGGACGTTTTCATGCCCTGGAACATTTCACATGTCAGCCGGTGGTTCGTCCGTTCCCGCGCCAATAAAGCGAACTTTTTTCGATTGAATTTACAATTTTTTTCCTGTGTATGCATTGCGCCGGGAAGATTGCTTGAAGTCTTTTTGTTTTTTAAATTCAATAACTTAACTTCATTTCAGTCAATAAGCCTAGAATTTTCGGTAAATTTGGCACAAAGACAATTACATTCCCGACATTCCTGTTGGGCTCTTCTTTAATTCTCGCAGCCATTTTCGATAAGACGCCGCAATCGGACATTTTGAAAATTGGTATCGAAGCATGAGTGAAGCGTTGAAAACCGAACTGGTGAACTTTTCGGAGCTGACCGGGGAAGCTGGAAGCGCCAGGAAAGCAGAGCTTGCCCGGCACGTTGCAGCCCTGTTTGCGTTGACATCGGAAAGGTGTTCGGACGAGCAGGTCGGCGTATACGACTCGGTGCTGCTTCGGCTTGTCGACATGGTGGAGGCTGAAGTCCGCCGCTATGTCGCCGAGCAGATGTCCGGTTTGAGCCGCGGTCCCCAGGATACCATTCGCCGTCTTGCGGATGACGATATTGAAGTCGCCGAGCCGATCCTCCTTCGGTCTTCCATTCTCAGTGACGAAGATCTGATTTCGATCGCAGAAAAGCGCGGCAATTCGCATTGTTATGCGATTGCGCAACGGGAAGTGCTTTCCGAGAATGTCACGGATATTCTCGTGCAGCGGGGCGACCTCAAGGTCAAACGCAAGGTCGCAAGCAATGACGGGGCAAGTCTTTCAGACGCCTCTGTTCAGTCGCTCATCAGCGATGCGGCCTCCGACGCAACCCTGCAGAATTTCCTGAGTGACCGCGCAGACCTCGCCGAGGCGCATATCTCCAGTCTCGTTGCGATCGCAAGCGATGAAGTGCGCAAGAAACTTCATGATTCCGGGCAAAGCGAAGCGGCAGAACGTGTCGGGGAAGCGGCCGACATCGCCGCTCAGCACATGTCCAACCAGTATTGGCTTGGGCGATATGATTTCGACACCGCGAAGGCACGCGTCATGCTGCTTGCAAAGCGTGGCATGGTCAACGAGGCCGCTTTGCGCCGGTTTGCGTCTGAAGACCGTTTTGCCGAAGCTGTCGCAACGTTTGCCCTGATGATCCGGGGCGACGTTGAGGAACTCAGCCATTGCATGGTGAGTCCCAATCCCGAACCGTTTATCGTTCTGGCAAAGGCCTACGGTTTTTCCTCCATATCCGTAAGTGCGCTCCTGTCGATCGGACCCTGGCGTCACCGTCTTACCCCGGAGGTTCGCAATCTCGCCGTGGCGTATTTCGGCCGGCTGACAGTTGCTGAGGCAAAACGCAAGATGTCACACTGGAACACCAACGTGGTCAGCTGACACGCTCGCGATATCGGAACACTGCTATCGAAGGCCCGGCTCTTAGCTGGGCCTTGTGCATTGGGGGCTGCCTTGTGTTGGAGCGATTGGGGCCGGGCCGGTCTGGTTTCTTTTAAATTTTGCGGAACCGTGCTTAACAGGGGCAAAGAAAAAACAGCGACTCGCGCGGGGCTGAAATGTTTGCGACAGATATCCGTTTCCCAAAATCTGTTTTCCGGTCGACAGCAGCACGGGTGTTCACCCTTGCTTTGATCGCATTTTTGTCGCTCGCGTCGTCGGGCAGTTTCGGGACATTCTCGGCAAATGCGCAGGGTTTGACCGGTGTCGTGACGGGAATGACGTCTGGCGAAACTGCCGACAAAAAGGAAGCTGACGAAACCGAAGCTGCGGAAAAGAATGAGAGCGGAACGCAGGCTGCGTCGGAGGCTGGTGAAGGCGCCGGTGTCCTTCAGGATGTTGATCAGTTTGTGGATCAGGCGGTATCGGCGCGAGACGTCCTCAAGTCGATCCTGAAGGAAATCCCCATCATCCACCAGACGATGCTGTGGACATTGCGGGCCGAGGGAGAAGGGCGTGGCCTGAGCTGGATACCAACGGCTCTTATCGACATAGCGGCCGGTATTATATTTGGTGTTCTGGCAATGACGCTGCTTGCAAGATGGGGACGCAGGCAGTTCGCAGGGATGTACCACGAAGACGTCTATAGCCGCTCCGACAAGATCATTTATCTGTTCTTGCGTGCACTCTTGATGATTGTCGGCGTTGCGCTGTTCTTCATTGTTGCCGTTCTGATCTATCTCATGGTCGGCTCAGGCCTGGAGGCTGCGAACCAGACAGCGCTGGTGGTCTTTGGCGTCTTTGCGTCCTTTCTCGTTCTTCGCATCATTTTTCTCAATCTTCTTGCGCCGGATGCAGACAGCCATCGCCTCCTGAACATGTCCAGCCAGGAGGCAGGGAGCCTCTACAGGGCACTGCTGATCGGAAGCGCGGTATCATTGTTTACCGTCGGCTTCTGCCTCTGGATGGAACGGCTCGGGCTGTCTCGGGACGCGCACAAGATCGCACTCATTGGTGCTTCGGCCCTGTCCATGATCATTCTGATCGGGATCTCGATCGCCTACAGGAAAGTGATTGCGCGTCTGATCCGGGGCGAGGCCGGGGCTGGCGCGCCGATCTGGCGCAAGTTTCTGGCGAATGTCTGGCACTTCGTGGCGGTCTTCTACTTTGTTGTCGCCTGGGGCATTTCCGCTGTCCGCATCCTTCTGGATTTGCCCGATGCGACGGGGCTTGTCGGTGCGCCATTGCAGGTCATGTTGCTGGCATCGATCGCCTACGGCATCCTTGTGCTGATCATCGACAAGGTTCTGCTCCCAAGACTCGATACGGCGGATGTTCAGGCAAAAATCGCTGAAGATATCAAAAGGACCGACGAGAGCGAAGGAGTGCAGGACGACGCTGAAAGCGCGATGGCCCAGGCGCGCGCGGAAGCAGCCGAACGGGAGGCACAGCGTTCACCTTTCCGGGATTTGTTCGATCGAGGGGCTGGAATCCTGGTCCTCTTCGCTTCATTTGATTTTTTGGCTTCCTGGTGGGGTGTACCGCTTGCCGGCAGCACTTCTCTGATCGGTTCCTTCGTTGAGGTTCTGCTCGTCACATTCCTTGGCTACATGTCCTATGAGGCGGTGAAGATCGTCATCGACCGGCAGATCGCCAAGGAAGCGCCAGCGGAGGAGGATGAGGAAGTCGAGGTCGGCGGCGCTGGTGAGAGCCGCATAGCAACGCTGCTTCCGATCTTCCGGAACTTCCTCCTGATCACGATTGTCGTCATTGCCGCCATGGTCGTGCTGTCTGAGCTCGGCGTGAACATCGCCCCGCTCTTTGCAGGTGCCGGTGTGGTTGGCCTGGCCATCGGCTTTGGTGCGCAGACACTCATTCGGGATATCTTTTCAGGTGCGTTTTATCTGGTCGATGACGCCTTCCGCAAAGGCGAGTACATCGACATCGGCAGCGCCAAGGGAGTTGTTGAGAAAATTTCCATTCGCTCAATGCAGCTAAGGCATCACCGCGGCGCTCTGACGACCATTCCGTTCGGGGAAATCCAGCAGGTCGAAAACTTCTCGCGTGACTGGGCCGTGATGAAGCTTGCCTTCCGCGTTACCTATGACACGGACGTGGAAAAGATGCGCAAGCTGATCAAGAACTTCGGCAAGGAGCTCCTGCAGGACGAATATTACGGGCCGATGTTCCTGGCGCCGCTGAAGTCGCAAGGCATCATGTCGATGGAAGATTCTGCCATGATCGCGCGAGTGAAGTTCACGACCAAGCCCGGAAAGCAATTCGAACTCCGCAAGATCGTTTATGCGGGCTTGCGGGATATGTTTGAACAAAATGGGATCAAGTTTGCCCATCGACAGGTCACCGTGCGCGTTGCCGGCGAGGGCGGGGAAGGTCAAGTGGCTCCCGAGTCAGCGCGTGCTGCCGTCCAGGCCGCCATCCAGGCCGCCGCTGCCGGAGGTGGTGCTGCTGGTGTTTTCGATCCCGACGAAGTGGGCAGCGAGGGAACGACCGATCAACTCTGAGGCCCGATTTGTACTTTGCTGAGGCAGGCGTCCAACGGTCGCGTTGCAGCGCGCTCAAATTCATGGACCTTGAGGTCGAAACCCTGTATCGGTCCCGCAACCAAGAGCAAACGGGACCGGAATGCTGATCGGATTTCAGGCTGGGGCCATTAATGAGCGCGGAATGAGCGTCGCGCTCTATGACTATGCGCTCGGCGTGCAGACCGTTCTGGGTCATGAAGCCGTTGTCTACTACGCCGAGGTCGGCAGTGATGCTTCGGTCGTCGAAAAATTTCGCAAATCTCTTCGCCTGGTGCCGGTTTCGACCGGTCAGGACTTGCGGCGCCTCAGTGAACGGGAAAATCTGGATTTTTGCTATTTCATCAGGGACGGGCGCAAGCGGCCCCTTGAAATCAGTGCTGAGCGCACGGGCGTTCATGCCGTCTTCCGGCACTTCGAACCGCATGGCGATGTCTATGCCTATGTTTCAGACTGGCTGTCCGACTGGATGACGGGAGGGCGTGCCCCGGCTGTGCCCCATATCGTCGACCTCCCGGAGAATGACGGCAGTCTCCGCCCGGATCTGGGCATACCGGATGAAGCGTTTGTTGTTGGCCGGTACGGCGGGTACGACCAGTTCAACCTGCCATTTGCGCACAAGGCGGTTGAAACCGCGCTGGAAAGACGGTCGAACCTCTTCTTTCTCTTCGTAAATACGGAAAAGTTCATAGACCACCCGCGCGCGCTTTTTTTGCCACCCGTTGTGGGAACCGCCGAAAAGGCACGTTTCCTGGCCAGCTGCGATGCGGGTATCAATGCCAAGAAAATTGGTGAAAGTTTTGGTCTCGCCATCGCTGAGTTCTTATACTTCGGCAAACCGGTTTTCAGCTGGGCCGGAGGCATGGATCAAAACCATGTCGTGATGAGTCCGAAACAGGAGTGGCTCTATCGCACCCGCAAGGACCTTGAGCGCCTGCTGATCGAATACGAACCGGACGAGTGCGACATGGATCTTGCCAGAACGTCCGTCGAGCCCTACAGACCCTCTGCCGTCATGCGCCGGTTTGAAAGCGCCTTCCTGTCGGGAGACTGCTCTGCGCAGAGCCTGCACCTTCCTGCCGGTTTCAAGGCCAGGCGCTTCCTGGAGGAAAAGGCGATGAGAACGAAATTCCGGCTTTGGAAAAGCCTCTGAAGGGCGGCCCGGCGATAGAGATAAAAATGCTTTACGACTGTTTTGTTTTCCATAACGAGTTTGATTTGCTCGAAATCCGATTGCGGGAAATGGGCGAACTTGTCGACCGTTTCGTACTGGTCGAGGCGGATCAGACCCAGCGAGGTGCACCCAAACCCTTTTACTTCGACGAAAACCGCGAACGGTTCGCTCCTTGGGCCGACAAGATTATCGATCTGCAGATCAGGTTTCCGGACGAGCTGCCGCCTGCGCTCGGCGTCTACAAAAACAGGCGCAAGAAGGACTGGGAACGCGAGAATTATCAGCGCAATTGTATCGCGCAAGGACTAGAAGAATGTGCTCCGGACGACCTCATCATGCTGTCCGATGTCGATGAGATCGTGCGCGGCCATGTGCTTGCAAGAGTGCTCGAAAAGCGCCTTCACAAGGGACGCCTCCTAGTTTTTGAACAAAGCCTTCACAAGCATCATCTCAACCGGGTCGTCCCTGAGAAGACCTGGCTGCTTGGAACCCGGATGCTTGAACACCGATACCTGACAACGCCGCAACAGCTTCGGCGCACGAAGGCGCGGATGACCAAAAAATCCTATGTGCCCGATTTTGCCGCCCAACCGTTTCTCAGAATACGAAACAACAGTTTGTCGGGTATCAGCCGACCGGTGAAGATCCTGCCGAACGCGGGCTGGCACTTTTCGTCGATGGGTGGGCTGGAAGCGTTCAAGACCAAGCTGGACTCTGTCGTTCACGGACAAACCGTCGACACCAGCGACATTCAGAAGCTGTATGAATTGGAGCTCTTGGGAACCGAGCTCATCAGCACAAATACGCTGCCTGAATGCATTCAGGCGGGCAATTTTGATCATATGCTCGCCAGACCAGGCTCCTGAGCGGGCGCTGCACGGCAAAGCAGTGAAGCAGGTCAAGTCAGTGTCTTCATACCCGCCGGCGTTTCTATCTTTGCCTCGTAACGCATTTGCGCGCCCTTGACGATTGAGGGCTGCCGGCCGATTTCAAGATCCCGGTATAGCGACCTTATGGCCTCCGGGTCGGGGTGCTCCAGCGAGAACGAGCGAAGCTGGGCGCCCAAGTCCGGAATGTCGGCCATGGCCGTCGGATTGCCCCAATGATCGATCAGAGACGGTGCGGCTCCATCCAGTGGCAAGGAACCGTCTTGTGGAATGGAGAATGAAAATTCCGGTGTGTCGAAGGGAAGGGCGGTCTCTTCGCCGAAGATGCTTCGGTGCGCGGGTGACAAGTTCTTGAAGGAACTTATGTTTGCGACCCATCCCCGCAAGCGCCTGCCGCTTTCCCAGTCTTCTCTGACCTTCCTTTGATCGTCCAGCCCAAACCAACGGGCGCGGCCGGGTGCCGTTCCTTTGGGGTCCAATGCGACGATCTCGAGGTAAACGTGATCGCCGAGCTGGAGCCGGTGATTGTGAGTGCCCATGTAAGGGTGGCGTGTTCCAAAGGGGATATCGATGTCCAGGCAATCGCGGATATGCTCGGTACCCTCTTCAAGTGTTGGGGCAATGACGGTGATGTGGTCGAGGTGAAGCATGCGCTGGTGATCCAGTTGTAGGCAAGAACCATGTCGATAGCTTGGGAAAAGCCATTTCATTTCAGCAGTTGCTGGCTCTGCTAACTGGGTGTCCTGGTGATCTCATTGTCAAACGAGATATTCTGAGTCTCGCGAAATGAAGCCGCAGCCGGTGAAACTTATCGGAACGAGGCGACGAGCTCAGAAAAATCGTCAAGGATCTTTGTCAGCCCTTTGCTGTCGCACTCCGGGCACCAAAGCCCTTTCTTGCCTTTCAGAAACAGTTCTTTCTGGCGCTTGCGACATTTCTTGCACGGCATGCCGTCAATCGGGTAGTCCGGCAGGTCCATCAATTGGTCGAAAAACCAGGGATAGGCCGCAGCAACCTTTGCAAGCTCGGAAGGCTGAAAATTCGGGCCATGAAGATAGAGCTGCTCCAGGTTCGGCAATTGTGTAATAGGTGTCAGATCAAGTTTCGCACCGTCAATGGCCGTCAGCGTCAATTCCGTAAGCGGCAGGCCATTGAGAAAGTCGAGACTGGCGATTTTTTGAAGCGAGGGAGGGCCGCCAACAATCGACAGGCTCCGCAGTTTCGGTAGCGATTTTAGGTCTGCCGCGTCCTCCAACAGGCCTGTTTCTCTCAATTCAAGAGTTTCCAGGTCAGGTGCCGCCTCGATGCCTTTGAGACCTTTGAGTTTCGACGAATGCCAGATCCTGAGTTCGGTCAGTGTTGCAGGAAGGGGTACGGCTTCGAGATTTGGCGCGGACAACCAGCGCAAGCTCAGCGTCGCCAGTGGCAAGACATCAAGCCCTGTCAGGCGTTTCATATCGGCCTTGCGAATTGTTTCAATTGCGAGAGAAGACCCGCCTGGCATCCTTCCGGCGAGATCGGAAATGTCGAGACGCGCCGCTTCGAAAGTCCTGTCCACCTTAGAGTATCCCACTCTGTTCGCGTTCGGACGATCGTCGTCCGGACATGAGCGACAGTGCGCATAAGGTGTTAAGGTTTGCTTTCACTCTTTTTACGATTACTTGCTGCAGGTAGCAGCACCGCCGGAACTGCCTTCTCAGTCCAACCCTTGGTTTGGAATGGTATAATTTCCGCTGAACGCAAACGGTGCTTCAGGACCCGCCGATAAGTGTGGTTCTTGAGCTGCTCGCGGGTTATGCCAAGATCCTGAAGAACGCTGTCCGGCTCGTGCTCAATCAGTTTCGCGCGTTCTTTTTCAAAGTGTCTTCGGTTCTTCCATTCCAGCGTTAATGACCTGATATAGCGAAGGCCAGATCTTATGTGAGAAAAGAGAACGGATGGAATCGAGCGATCTGTTTGTGGTGTCGCCGCGTCGGTGGTGTCGAGACAATAGAGTTCTCCCGGGCGATTGTGTGTATATTCCTTTTGCATTAGCGGTTTTGGCATGATTTGGGCCATTTCGACGTCGTTCCAGCTGTCTAAATCATGACTCAGGCGACACAAAAAAATTAGGGAGAAGATTTCTTCTCGGTGTGAAAAATATTCACAATACCTTATTTGGTGGTTCGTCTACTGAAATGGCTGTTTTCCGGTTTGGAGACGAGATGAGAAAATTGCCTCCGATGAATGCCCTGCCGGCATTCGAAGCGACTGCACGACTAGGGTCGATGAGTGCCGCGGCAGAAGAGCTGGGCCGAACGCATGGAGCAGTCAGCAAACAGATTGCTCATCTTTCCGATCTGGCCGGAACGCCCCTTTTTGAGCGCAATGGCGCCGGTGTTCGATTGACGGAGCAAGGAGCATTGCTCAGCGCTGCCGTTCATCCCGCTATGAACGGTCTCGAAAAGGCATGGCAAGACCTGACCAGCCGCTCAGAAAATCCTGTTCTTGATATCGGGATCAGTTCCACGTTCGCCATGCGATGGCTCATGCCGCGCCTGTCAAGGTTCTATCAGCGCCATCCGGATGCGCAGGTGAATTTCCGCATGACGGGAAAAGCCAGGATCGCAGACAGCGACGTCGATCTCATTCTTACCTGGGATCGCTTGCGGTGGGATTTCGGCGATCGGAAGGACATTGAGAGACTTGGAGACGTTTCTTTCGGCATCGTTCACGCCCCCGGCCTTGATGTGAAGAGACAAGGCACGATGTTGATCGCCAGGACGCGCTGTGTTCAGGAGCTGCCTGGCGATGTTTGGGGAGACTACAGGCATCGAACCGGGATCGAAGCCGTATCGGAAAACACAGTTGCCTACGCGCATACGTTTCTCGTGATTGAGGCCGCCCTTGCAGGGTTCGGGCTCGCACTCGTGGAACGGCGCTTGATCGAAGAAGAGCTGCAAGACGGGCGGCTGATTGCACCATTGGGTTTTCACACAATTGAAAATGGCTTCGGCGCGATCGTTACGGGCCGATATCGTGAGCAACGGCTCGCGGACAGTTTTCTGGAGTGGTTGCGAGAGGAGGGCTGATCAGGCCGATATATCGCAAGATTGCAATCCATGCTCCCGGATCACCAGAACCAAACGTACTGCGGCGGCTGTTTGCGCGTTCCACGCAATCAGCCGCCGCAACGAATTTAATAGGACCCCACCTGAGACAATTTCAAGCTATGAACTGATCATTTCTTCAAATGAAAGCGGTCGGCAAAATGTTGCCTCAACGCTTCCTGGTCTGATTACTGCGTGGTCACCGGGGCAGGAGCCTGGGTGCTTTCAGCAGAACCAATCGCAGGCGCTGTGGTATTCGGAACCGAGCTCTGAGGCGTTACATTTTGATTGGGATCAGCGGCCCCATCGGTCTGATTGGGATTTTCTCCATTGCAGGCAGCCAGCCCCAGCAGGCCAAAAACAACACCAATCACGAATACGATCTTCATTTGGAATCTCCTTCCTAATGACTGCGCATGCAAGTATTTGTTCTTGCGAAAGCGCTCTTTAAGAGTTCCAGCCCGTATTTTTATTGTTATGCTGAGAAACTTATAAATAAAATTCGTCAAGATGTTGATGTTTTAAAGTTTAAATTGTGAAATTAATAAACAAATTTTACAGATTATTTCACTTATGATTCTATTTTTTTCTTATAATGGGATCAAATTAGATTGAATTGTTCCCGACTATTTGCGTTATCGGTGCTTTTTGACACGTGCAATCAGCTTTTTCTGTTGTGACACCATTCACCCTGTGCGTGCCCAGAGGCCGCTATGGACACGTCGA
The DNA here is from genome assembly GCF_947494555.1 of uncultured Roseibium sp. Lineage (GTDB taxonomy): Bacteria > Pseudomonadota > Alphaproteobacteria > Rhizobiales > Stappiaceae > Roseibium. The sequence goes on from NZ_CANLVF010000001.1 coordinate 1,375,162, forward strand.
CGAAAGCGGTCCTATCTTTCGAACATGAATGAAATGAGCAATCGGATCACGGACTGCCGTATACGTCCGGTCATGGCGCCGCTCGAGATGCCGCACAAAACGGCGTCAGGCACACTTGAAGCCGCGCCGCTGGTCCTGATCGACGTCATCGCAGATGATGGCATCGTGGGGTCCACCTATATCTTCGCCTATACGCCCGCGGCACTTGAGCCTCTCGCCGCGCTGTCGAAAAACATTGCAAGCAGTCTAGTTGGTGAAACGGCTGAACCCGGAGCTGTCTCAGCGCTGCTGGATGCCCGGTTCCGACTTCTTGGCAATCAGGGTCTTGTTGCAATGGCGATCAGCGGGATCGATATGGCCTTGTGGGATGCGGCGGCTAAACGTAAAGAAAAGCCTCTTTATGAGCTGCTGGGCGGTAAATCAGATCCGGTCCGGGTTTACGACAGCCTCGGTCAAATGGGACCGGATGAGACGGCGCGCGTTGTCGAGGCTTCGCTTGAACGCGGTTTTCGGGCGTTCAAGATCAAGGCAGGGCATCCTGATCCGAAAACAGACGTGGCCGTTGTCAGATCCATTCGTGATGTCGCAGGAAAGGACGTTTGGGTCGCTGCGGATTTCAACCAGGCTTTCGGTGTAGATGAAGCTGTTCGCCGCATGAGTATGCTGGATGAAGAGGGCCTTGCATGGATTGAAGAGCCTGTTCAGGCTTCCGACTATCAAGGACATGCCACGGTCCGCTCCGCGATCCGAACACCTGTCCAGACGGGCGAAAACTGGTGGGGCATGCCGGACATGAGAAACGCCGTGGCAGCCAAGGCATCCGACCTTGCGATGCCGGACGTCATGAAAATCGGTGGCGTGTCAGGATGGCGTGAGGCCGCCAGCTTGGCCAATGAAGTTTCCCTGCCGGTTGCCAGCCACCTTTTCGTGGAGATTTCCGCTCATCTGCTTAACGCAACTCCGACTGCCATGATCCTGGAGTGGTTCGATATTGCAGGCACTATCATCACCTGCACGCCTGAAATAGCCGACGGTTTCGCGATACCTTCGCAGACCCCGGGCGCTGGCATACTTTGGGACGAAAGCGCCATCGAAAAGATCATTGCGTAGCAGGTCGGAAGAGGCAGGGGGTGCTCAGACTGGCTTTTCCACCGGATTGCCGGGATGCTGCGGCATGTGCCGCGAAACAGCATTCCTCGGACGAATTCACCCTCTCATCGTTTGCGTTGCGGTTTTTCAGGAAAGCGTGTTTTGCAGTTGAGGCGGTCTGCGCCTGACCACGTTCACGTAATAACTCAGTGCGGACAGACTGTCATAGAACAGCGCGGCCAATTCGGTTTTCCAAGCATCAGGGAGACGGATGCCCGTTGTGTCAACAGCCGGGTCGTCGGGAAAACGGAACCCCAACTTTTCTTCGACGATTTGAAAGTAGCTTTCCAACTTCAGAAATTCCGTGGTCGGCAGATTGCTCGCAATTGAGCTGCGGATGCGCGAGAATCTGTCGGACAGATCGGAAAGATCCGAGTTCTCGGGTTGTGGGTCGAGGGCTAGGTCGCTCACCTCGGTGCGTAGGGAACGCAGATCCGCGATTGCGGTGGCAAGGCCTTCAGGGATCACGTCTTCGGTACTGTCCAGATTGGCTGCACCAATTTCCAGATAGTCGGACAAGTTGTCCGTCTTGACCAGCGGTTGGCCCAGGTCCGGAGCGCGCAGGTAGTCTTCCAACAAGAGTGGCAGGGCGGGAAACGACGGATCGTAGCCGCGCAGAGCGTCGCGTGCATCAGGTGAATCGGACAGGTATGTGTCGAGCGCGAGGCGGAACATGTCCCGGCTGCCGCGAAGGGCATCGTAGACAAACTGCCAGTCCGGGTTCGCCGCAAGCGTTTGCAGGGTCAAAAAGACACCGTTGTCGAATGGTTTGCCCGGATCACGCGTTTTCGAAGCCATGATGAAATTATTGATGTAACGCTTCACGTCCCTCGGGTTGACGCCGCCACCTTCAGAGACCAGAAACCGAAGGTGTGGGAGAATTTCGTCGAGAATGACCTGGCTCTGAGCTGGCGGCAGCCTTGCCTCTGTTGTCATGGACAGGACAAGATCCTCGACATTGTCGCTGCTGACCGGCCGCAATTCGAAAGGTACCTGAAAAATCTTCTTGATGTAGTCGGCACCCTCGATCGGACGGGTAAGCGCAGTGTCCGTTTCGCCTTCCTTGGATGCTGTCTTGTAGATGTTGTCGATGCTCCAGACGATAACGTCCTTGTCGAGCCCAACGACAAATACGAAACCGTCCAGATCGAAAAAGAGCTTCATGGATTCCAGAACGGACAGAGCGCCTTTGGGAAGGCATCGGTCAAGATCGTCTATGAAGACGACAATGCGGCGGTCCTTGTTGTCCTTAGAGAAGGTCTCGAATGCCTGACTGAGCGCCTGGAAACTCACAAAGTAAGACGATTTGGGGATCTTCGCTTTTTCCTCTTCCTTCTTGATATTCTTGGCTGCTGCAAGCGCCTTGTTGGCATCGACGGAAACCGACAGTGCGTCGCCGAGACCTGCTTTGAAGGAAAGCCCGGCCGTGATCGAATATGCTACCTGGCCGATCGTGTTGATCAGAGACTCTATCTTGCCGTCATTGCCGCCCTGCTCCTCAAACCATGTCGTGAGGGCTGACTGAATGGAATCGAGCAGCGGAATAATCAGATGATCTTCCTTTTCATAACGCCATGCGCTGAACTCCACCTGCACAATATTCTTATTGTCTTTGAGGTTCCTCTGTATGCCTTCCATCAGGGTGGTCTTGCCCGAACCCCATCCGCCGAAAATGCCGATTGCGAACCGGGGCGGACTGTTGAGCACGATATCCGTGAACGCCTGTGCGTAACGGTCAAATCCGAGCTCCGGTGCTTCTGCCGGTTGATCGAGGATGATTTGCCAGTCGCTGAGAGTCATTGGAACGCCCCACTAGCATTCGTCGTTTCAGGTGCCGGATCGCTCGAGGGTTCCCGGCCTTTCAATTCACCGTTTCAGGCGTAGCCAAACCTTTGAGGTCTTAAATTAACGTTGCGTAATATTTGTGATTGTCGTTGCATCTCCTCCGCGTGTCAAATGAGAGCCTGACACCTGAGGTCGCGTCTTTACCGACTGCATACCGTATTTTCACAAATCCATGTCGCAAATGTTTCTGTTGCTTGCATCTTGAATAACAATGATATAAAGATATCTTTATATTGACATTGATGCCCTGCAGGCAGAAGCGACGCTGTATGACTGAAGACCAAACCCTTTCCGTGGAAGACACGCTTGCCGCCCTTCGCGCTGTCGGCGAGGCAACACGTCTCAGGTTGATCGCCTTGCTGGCCGAAAGCGAACTGACTGTAAAGGACGCGACCGCGATCCTAGGTCAGAGCCAACCGCGCATATCCCGCCATTTGAAACTTCTGGCCGAAGCAGACCTCATTCGGAGGTTTCCGGAGGGCTCTTGGGTTTATTACCGCCTTGCCGATGGTCCTGAGGGGCAATTGGCCAGAGGGTTGGTTGAACGCATTTCAATGGAAGATCCGGTTCTGGCGGCGGATCAGGAACGGTTTCGCGCGATCCGCAAGGCCAAGGCGGAGGAAGCAGCCGCTTACTTTGCGGCGCGCGCGCTCACCTGGGACCGGGAACGGTCGCTCCATGTTGCTGAAGAAGACGTGGAAACGGCGATGCGCGCGACGCTTGGTGACAAGCCTTTCCAATCGTTCCTGGACCTGGGAACGGGAACCGGTCGCCTGCTGGAGGTCTTTTCCGGCCAGTACACATCCGCACTTGGTGTCGATGCCTCGCATGACATGCTGGCTGTAGCGCGGGCGAACCTCGCCCGGGCCAACCTGACCAATGCACAAGTCCGTCATGGCGATGTCTACGCGCTGAACGTGCCGCCGAGATCGTTTGACGTTGTTGCCATCCACCAGGTTCTGCATTTCCTCGATGATCCCTCGCGCGCACTTGCCGAAGCGACACGTGCGCTGCGTCCAGGTGGCCGTCTGATGATCGTTGATTTTGCTCCCCACGAACTGGAGTTTCTCCGCGAGAGCCACGCTCACCGCCGGCTTGGCTTCGCGCACGACCAGATGGAGCGCTGGTTGGACACACTTGAACTTGATCTGGAACAGGTCACTGATCTGGTTCCGGGAGACGACACCGAAAACAACCTAACCGTTACACTTTGGCTTGCCCGTGATCGCCGCATCGTCACCGATTGGCCCGCGCGCGACACGTCCCGAGAGGTCGCCTGACATGACTGAATTTTCCTCCCGCCGCTCCCACCAGGCTGCTCCTTCGCCAATTACGGCGTCGTTCGAGTTCTTTCCGCCGAAATCGGACAAGATGGCGGAGACGCTCTGGACCACAGTCAAGCGTCTGGAAGCGCTGGGTCCGTCCTTCGTGTCTGTAACCTACGGTGCAGGCGGATCGACCCGTGAGCGGACCCATAAAACCGTTGAGCGAATTTTGAACGAGACTGATTTGCTGCCAGCCGCGCATCTGACCTGTGTGGGCGCTTCGCAAACCGAAGTCGATGAGATCGTCAAGGATTACTGGAACCTGGGTGTTCGTCATCTGGTGGCTTTGCGCGGTGACCCGCTTGAGGGGATCGGTTCCCGGTATTCGCCGCACAACAACGGATATCCCTACGCCTCCGACCTTGTCGCCGGGATCAAGAAGATCGCCGATTTCGACATCTCGGTTTCCGGCTATCCTGAAAAACACCCGGAAAGCGGCAGCTGGCAGAGTGAGATCGACAATCTGAAGCGCAAGGTAGATGCCGGTGCCGACCGGATCATCACCCAGTACTTCTTCGACAATGACATTTTCGACGAATATCTGGACCGTATCGCTGCCGCCGGCATCAATATCCCTGTCGTGCCGGGTATTCTGCCGATCCACAACTTTGAACAGACGATGGTGTTTTCGGCCAAATGCGGAACCAGCATCCCGCAATGGCTCGCGCGCCGGTTTGCCGGCCTCAACAACGATCCGGAAACGCGGAAACTTGTTGGTGTATCAATTGCCTGCGAACAGGTCATGGACCTTGTCGATCGCGGCATCAATGACTTCCATTTCTACACCATGAACCGCGCGGATCTGACCTATGCCATCTGTCACATGCTCGGCATGGGTCAGCAGGCACCGGAAAACCTCGCAGCCTGAGCCGACGAAGCATTTGCCTGCAGCCGAATTCTTGTCCGATTGGGCGAGGGTATGGCGCGAGGCGAAAGGTAGGCAGGGCAATACTGGGTCGAAGCCAAACGCAGCGCGTCAGCAACGACCCAGGCCGCAGATAACAAGACTTCTCAGGCACTTTCATGACGTGCCTCAAATGTACTCAGGATCCTCTGGAAGGAAGTACCCGTGATCAAGTCCGACGCCTTCGAGCGCCTTCGTGACCTCGCCAAGTCCCGCATCCTCATTCTTGACGGAGCCATGGGCACCGAGATCCAGGACCTGAAGCTGGATGAGGCCGGTTATCGCGGCGATCGCTTTGCCGACTGGCCGAGCGATGTGAAGGGGAACAATGATCTCCTGAGCCTCACCCAGCCGGACGCAATCAGAAAGATCCATGTCGACTACCTGAATGCAGGGGCCGACATCCTTGAGACAAATACGTTTTCATCCACGACCATTGCGCAGGCCGACTACGGCATGGAAGAGCTCGCTTATGAGCTTAATTATGAGAGTGCGAAACTTGCGCGCGAAGCCTGTGACCAGGTTACCGCGCAAGATCCGTCCCGGCCCCGTTTTGTTGCAGGCGCGCTCGGTCCGACAAACCGGACCGCATCGATTTCGCCTGACGTGAACAATCCTGGATACCGTGCCGTTTCCTTCGATGATCTGCGCGTCGCCTACGCGGAGGCTGTGCGTGGTCTGATCGCCGGAGGCGCAGACATTCTCCTGGTCGAGACGATATTCGATACGCTCAACGCAAAGGCGGCGCTGTTTGCCATCGATGAAGTTTTTGAGGAAACGGGCAAGATCCGGCCAGTGATGATTTCCGGCACGATTACAGATCTGTCCGGACGCACGCTCTCCGGCCAGACACCCGAAGCGTTCTGGAACTCGGTTCGCCATGCGGACCCGCTCACTGTCGGATTGAATTGCGCCCTTGGGGCGAAGGAAATGCGCGCCCATGTCGATGAACTCAGTCGCGTGGCCGATACGCTTGTTTGCGCCTATCCGAATGCCGGATTGCCGAACGAATTCGGCGAATACGATGAGAGCCCCGAGCATATGGCCGGGCTGATCGAGGAATTTGCCTCCGCCGGACTTGTAAATGTCGTCGGTGGCTGTTGCGGCACGACACCGGCGCATATCCGGGCGATCGCGGATGCAGTGGCCGACAAGACGCCGCGCCCGATACCCGAGGTCGACAGGCACATGCGTTTGTCTGGGCTTGAGCCGTTCGTGCTGACCAAGGAGACCAATTTCGTCAATATCGGCGAACGCACAAACGTGACCGGTTCTGCCCGCTTTCGTCGCCTGATCAAGGAAGACGATTACGCAACCGCGCTCGATGTCGCCCGGCAGCAGGTCGAAAACGGCGCCCAGATTATTGATGTGAACATGGACGAGGGGCTTCTGGATTCAGAAGACGCCATGGTGACGTTCCTCAATCTGGTTGCCGCAGAACCCGACATTGCGCGCGTTCCTGTGATGATCGACAGTTCCAAGTGGTCAGTTATCGAGGCCGGCCTCAAGTGCATTCAGGGCAAGGGCGTCGTCAATTCGATCTCTCTCAAGGAGGGTGAAGACGCCTTTATTGAACAGGCAAAACTGATCCGCCGCTACGGCGCGGCCGTCGTGGTGATGGCCTTTGACGAAACGGGTCAGGCCGACACGCTCCAGCGAAAGACAGAAATCTGCGCGCGGTCCTACAAGGTCTTGACTGAAACAGTCGGGTTCCCGCCTGAGGACATCATCTTCGATCCGAACATCTTCGCGGTTGCGACGGGCATCGAGGAGCACAACAATTACGGTGTCGACTTCATCGAGGCGACAGGCTGGATCCGTGAAAACCTGCCGCATGCGCATGTCTCGGGCGGTGTCTCGAACCTGTCCTTCTCCTTCCGCGGAAACGAAGCCGTGCGTGAAGCGATGCACTCCGTGTTCCTCTATCATGCCATTCAGCAGGGCATGGACATGGCGATCGTCAATGCCGGTCAGCTCGCGGTCTACAACGATCTCGACGCGGACCTGCGCGACCACTGTGAAGATGTGGTTCTGAACCGGCGCGATGACGCGACCGATCGGATGCTGGATGCCGCGGAGCGCTGGAAGGGAGAGGGCGGCAAGAAGAAAGAAGCTGATCTCACCTGGCGCACGTGGGGTGTTGCCAAGCGACTGGAACATGCCCTTGTTCACGGGATCGACGATTTTGTCGTAGAGGACACCGAAGAAGCCCGTCAGGCGTTCGACAGGCCGCTTCATGTGATTGAAGGGCCTTTGATGGACGGCATGAACGTCGTCGGCGATCTCTTCGGCTCAGGTCAGATGTTCCTGCCGCAGGTCGTGAAGTCGGCCCGTGTCATGAAAAAGGCCGTCGCCTATCTGATGCCTTTCATGGAGAAGGAAAAGCGAGAGCTTGGTCTTACCGGTCAATCTTCAGCGGGCAAGATCCTGATGGCGACCGTCAAGGGCGATGTTCACGATATCGGCAAGAATATCGTCGGTGTCGTTCTCCAGTGCAATAATTTTGAAGTCATCGATCTTGGCGTGATGGTTCCGGCCGCGAAGATCCTGGAAACGGCGCGCGTCGAAAAGGTCGACATGATCGGCCTCAGCGGCCTGATCACGCCGTCCCTGGACGAGATGTGCCATGTGGCTGCCGAACTTGAGCGCGAGAATATGGAACTTCCGCTGCTGATCGGCGGTGCGACGACGTCGAAGATCCATACGGCGGTAAAGATCCACCCGAATTACGATCGCGGGCAGGCAATTTACGTAACTGATGCCGGTCGTGCGGTGGGCGTTGCAACGAAACTGATGAGCGAAGGCGGACGGGAGCCTTATTTCGCAAATGTGCGGGCCGAGTATGCCGACGTCGCCGAAAAGCATGCGGCGAGCCGCGGCAATCAGCAGCGGACTTCGATCGCAAGGGCCCGCGAGAATGCCTTCAAATGCGACTTTGACGGCAAACCGCCAGTGGCCCCTGTGAAAACGGGCGCGACGGTTTTCGACGATTTCCCGCTGGAAGATCTTGTTCCGTTGATCGACTGGACGCCGTTCTTTGCCACCTGGGAAATCAAGGGGCGTTATCCGGCCGTTCTGACGGACAACAGATACGGGCCGGCAGCAAAGGCGCTTTATGATGATGCGCGCCGCATGCTGGACGAGATCGTGGAGAAAAAACTTCTGACGGCGCGCGGTGTTGCCAGCATCTGGCCGGCCAATGCAGTCGGAGACGATATTCATCTGTTTACCGACGAAAGCCGTTCTGCGGAGCTGGCAACGTTCCACACGCTTCGCCAGCAGATGTCCCGATCAGCCGGTGGGCGTGCAAATGTTGCGATGAGCGACTTTGTTGCGCCAGTTGAAAGCGGGATCCAGGACTGGGTCGGAGGATTTGCGGTCACGTCGGGCCATGGCGAAGATGAGCTTGCTGCCCGGTATGCCAGGGAAGGGGATGACTACAACAAAATCCTTTCCCAGGCGTTGGCGGACAGGCTCGCCGAAGCGTTTGCGGAAAAGCTGCACGAAATCGTTCGGAAGGACATCTGGGCTTACGCGGCTGATGAAACCTTATCGAATGAGGACATTATCAGCGAACGCTACCAGGGTATCCGGCCTGCGCCCGGCTATCCGGCGCAACCGGACCACACGGAAAAGGATACGCTTTTCCGTTTGCTTGATGCAGAGCGTCACACGGGCATCCAGCTGACCGAAAGCAAGGCGATGCTGCCGGGATCTTCTGTTTCCGGTCTCTATTTTGCTCATCCGGACAGCCACTATTTCGGTGTCGGCAAGATCGAGAAGGATCAGATTGAAGACTATGCTGCGCGAAAAGGCTGGGATGTTGCTCTGGCCGAGCGCTGGCTGGCACCGATTCTCAACTACGATCCGGCTCGTCTGGTGGCGGCTGAATAGCCGAAATCTACCGAAATTTACCAAGTGTTTACCAACCTCCTGTGGAATCTCCACAGGGGGACACTCTATTTTTGTGAATAAACTGAGTGACCTAGGTGTTTCCTCGCAAATTTCTGAAAAAATGCACCAAGTGCACCCTTGTAAAGTGCACGGAGTGCGCTATCATTTAATCTAAAGAAAGGACACGGCAACGATCCGTCGTCCTGAAGGAGAAAAAAATGACTGTGCACGTAGCCAGAATCTTTCTGGTCAGACAAAGACGGGACTACAATCGGGATCGCCTCGCATGGCTGCCGCAGCGGCTATACCGTTCCTGGCGGGAGGCAATCCCCAGGAAGCAGGAGCCTGCATAAGGCTTCTGAAACGGGCCTCTCCCGAAGGCCTCAATAATCAGAACAAAATCGCATAGTCAGATGCTGAATTGCCCCCGGCATCTGCCGACCTCCTAAAAAACCCGGCGAGTGCCGGGTTTTTTGTGTTCAAGGCGAACCGTCAGTCGCGGCTGAGCAGAAGCCGTGCACCTGCGGCCGCAAAAAAACAGCCGAACAGTGTTTGAATAGTACGCCGTGCTTTCCGGTAAAGGGCGACCATGCCAGGGCTGGAGAAGACAAGGGCGTAAAGCGCGTGAATAAGCATGGACAAGGCGAATGTACCGGCAACAATGATGCCGCCAACCCAGAACGGTGCGCCCTTTTGCATGCCGAGCGAGACAATGGCGATCCAGGCGAGGGCGGCTTTGGGATTGGTCATCTGAATGATGAAGCCCTGCGCGGCGTAGCCGAATTGGGAGCGTTGGCCACCTTCAAGCTCCATGACCTTAAAATCCTGTTTGGACCGCGCGGCTCGAAAGGCCTTGAACGCGAGCCAGAGCAGATAAATCCCGCCTGCTACCTTGATGACAGTGAGGGCGGTTGAATAGGCAGCCACGATTGCCGAAAGCCCAAGAACCGTCAATGTCGCCCATGCGAGCGACCCCGCTGCCACCCCGAACGCAAGTGCCAGTCCCGCTTTTCGGCTTACACTCATGGATGCTCCCATGACGGCAAGGACATTCGGCCCCGGACTGATGATTGCCAGAAGAAAAGCCGAGTAAGCGAGCAAAATTCCCGGCAAATACAAAGAGAGTTGATCCATTCCGATCTCCTATGCTTGCGAATGTCGCAAGCATACGGTGCTCTGCCGGGTTGATGCTTCGGCTAAGGTCGAACTATGGATGTATTGTAGGCACCGCGATCGGTGCTGCGAATTCGTCACGCAACATCGCTTGAGCAGTAAGTGACCCGTGAGTTTGCTTGCGTCAAAGCAACAGCGCAATCGCCGTGTACCCGGCTAAACCGTAGAGACACAGCAGGCTGACGGTCATGAACAAGCCGCGTGCACCGCTCTTTCCGGTCAGGAAACTGTAGGTGTGACCAAGCCGTCCGATCGCGAAACCGATCAGCCAGACGCTGGCCGCCAAGGCAGACGGTGAAACAAATGAAAACGGAATGGCGAGCAAAACGAACAGTGTCGTATTTTCTGTTGCGTTTCTGTGTGCGTTGTGGCGCCGTTCCAGCTCGCTAAACCCGGTTTCTGTGACAGCGCCTTTCGAAAGACCGCTTGTTTTCCATTCTTCAGGCGTTGCACGTATTTCGTACTTCAGTCTTGTCAATTCGGTGCTCGTCATCAGCCATGTGTGGTTAAGGACCAGCAAGAGGCTGGCGATGGCGAGTGCCGCGAGAACGTGGTGCGACGGCAGGGCGATTGCGGTGCCCTCAACACTGAAAACCGTGAGGTTCAGCGCAAGGCTTATCAGAATGAGGGCAACGGGGTAGACCTTGATGATGAGGGCCGTCGATTTCTTGCTTGCGTTCAGTTGAGACACGTATCAAGGGGTCCTGAATGGTTCGCGAAGCCGATAAAAATTGTCGGGGCTTGCAAAATTCTAAAGCTGTCGATCCCTATTTAGGGGGCGGGGAATAGCTTTACGAGACGTTCATTTCCGATCGGCGTGATTTGGACCACGCGGCTATCTCTCTCACGCCTCATCCAGCCCTCATTCTGAAACTTTGCAAGGAATGCTGCCCCCAACGATCCGGCCAGATGGCTTCGCCTTTCGCTCCAGTCAAGACAAGCGCGGCAAAGAGGGCGGCGCGCAGACTTAAGGCCTTTCAGATCGATCCCAGCCTCGCAGACAAAGGCTTCGCCGCGCTCCGTAAGGCCGAGACCGCTCTTTTCCTGCGTGACCCTCAGAAAACCGCGCGACTGCATACTGTCGAATATCCTGACGGCCATGTCTCCGGCAAGATGGTCGTAGCACACGCGCGCGGCGCGCATGGCCGGATCCCGTGGCCCTGTTCGAACACGCAGGTGTCCCTTGTGCGCTGCCAGTCCCATGACGGCTTCAAGCACGGCGGCGACTTCCGGTCCCGCCAGCGTAAAGTACCGATGCCGGCCCTGCTTCGTTTGAACAAGAAGGCTGCCGTCAACCAGCTTTTTCAGGTGCGAGCTCGCAGTCTGGCCGGTGATCCCGGCTTCAGTTGCAAGTTCGGTTGCCGTGAGCGCTTTGCCGCCCAAAAGCGCGCCCAGGATGTTGGCGCGCGCCGGATCTCCGATCAGCGCGCCAATGCGGGCAATGTCCGGGCCTTCTTTCATGGTTCGATCCTCGTCGAAGCATTCACGTTCGAAACCATGTCACAAACAAGCTTAAAGGCCAACCGAAAAGGACCGGAGCATGATCACCTGTTTCATTCGCTATCACATCGACCCGACCAAAAAGACAGCATTTGAAGAATATGCCCTGAATTGGGGACAGGCGATTCCCCGCTGCGGAGCGAATCTCATTGGCTATTTTGCGCCGCATGAAGGATCGACGACGCTTGCTTACGGTGTCTATTCCATCGAAAACCTTGCCGCTTATGAAGCCTATCGCGCCCGGCTTGCCGCCGATCCGCTCGGGCAAAAGAACTATGAGTTCGCACAACGCGAAAAATTCATCTTGCGGGAAGACCGTACCTTCCTGAAACTGGCGTCCGCACCGCATGGGGAAGGGGACAAAAGCCTATGATCGCCGTTATTTTCGAAGTCATCCCGCATGTGGACAAAAAGCAGAACTACCTCGACATGGCTGCCAAGATGCGTCCGCTCGTGGAGCAGATTGACGGATTTTTGTCCGTCGAGCGTTTTCAAAGCCTGACAAATCCGGAAAAGCTCCTGTCCATCTCCTTTTTCCGTGACGAGGCCGCGCTCAACGAATGGCGCAGGCTCACGGGGCATCGGCAGGCCCAGAAGGTGGGCCGGGAAGACTATTTCAAGGATTACCGTCTCCGGGTTGCCCACGTTCTGCGAGACTACGGTATGGAAGCCCGTGACGAGGCGCCGGAAGACAGCCGTGCCTTGCACGGCTGACATTACCATTCATGCAAAACCGGTCTTTTGAATACCTGCTGCTCGGCGTCCTGGCGTTGCTTTGGGGCTCGTCTTACATGTGGATCGGCCTTGCGCTGGACACTGTTCCCCCTGCGACGCTGATGGCCGTGCGTGTGTCGCTTGCTTCCCTCATTTTGTTGCTTGTCATGGCCCTGCGCGGCATTCGCATGCCTCTGGACCGGCACAACTGGCGGCTGTTTTTCATCCAGTCTCTTCTCAACGGGACCGGACCCTGGCTGCTTCTGGCTTGGGGGCAGCAATATGCGGGCACGGCGGTCTCCAGCGTTTTGAATTCAACATCGCCGCTCTGGGTGTTTGCGATCTCGTTTCTCGTGCTCAAGCGTGGCCAGCTTCCAGGTGGACGCCAGCTGGCCGGAGCCTTGCTGGGCCTTGCCGGCGTTGTGCTGATCATCGGCGTTGGCGGGCTCGACAATCTCGGCGAAGACATCCTGCCCCAACTCGCCGTCTTCTTCAGTGCAGCGCTCTACGGTATTGCGGCGTTGCGTGGTCAGCTCTTTCGCGGCCTTCCGCCAATCGTACCCGCAACCGGAATGCTGCTCTGCTCCTCAGTCGTGCTCGTCCCGTTGAGCCTATTGACGGAGGCGCCCTGGACACTTGCGCCGGGCCCGGCGGGATGGACGGCCGCCATCATCCTTGGCGTGGTGTGCACGGCGCTCGCGTTTCTGATCTACTTTCGTCTGCTGATTACGCTCGGCGCTATGGGAACCGCCAGCCAGGCCTATCTACGCGCGGGCGTAGGTGTTGTCCTCGGTGTGGTGTTCCTCGGTGAAAGCCTGGATGCTGAAACCTTCGCCGGGATTTGCCTTGCCATTTCAGGTGTTGTTCTGATCAACTGGCCGAAGGGCTCCAGAACAACAGTGCCATCGAGTGCCAGAAAGTAACCGGCGAGGTGTACCCATGAGTTTTCTGACCGTTTACAAGGCCGGTTCGAGGCCGAGCAAACGTGCCAATCCAGACTATTTCACCGGGACTGTCTGGCAGGAACTGGTCATCGAAGCTCCGACTCCGGCGCGGGTGCGGGCGGTCAAGGTCTCGTTCGAACCGGGTGCGCGCACGCATTGGCACACCCATCCACTCGGCCAAACGCTGCATGTGCTGGACGGGGCCGGGTTCGTCCAGCTCTGGGGTCAGGACAAGCTCGCCATACTGCCCGGCGACGTGGTCTGGATTCCGCCAGGTGCAAAGCACTGGCACGGCGCCGGTCCCCAGACATCCATGGTGCATCTCGCGATTCACGAGGAGATGGACGGTTCCGTCGCCGACTGGCTTGAGGCGGTGGACGAGGCAACGTATGCCAAGGCGTGAAATGCAGCCGGTTTACCTATGCGCTTAACGACCTTTACAGGACCTTTGAAAGCTCTTGTGAAAGCAGCCTTCATGTGACCGCTTGCAGTCCACAGAGCAGCCTTGCAACGGCGGCAGGCTCTGAATGTATCCTCGCTGCGAAGGGCTCGGGCGCGCTTGTCGTAATAGGCAAGGTCGATCGAGCCGTTTTTCAATGTGCGGTATGGGCTTGTCTGTTCGGTCATTATTCCGCTCCTTGATCTGATGAAAGGAGCATGCGCGAACAAGCCGGTGGCTGCTTGAAGAGAACCTTAAGAACGCCTTGTGATTTCCTTCATTTTCCTTCTGATAATTGCGCCGGATATGTACTTCCAGTACCGTTCCACGACATGAACATCGCCGCTGGGGGACTGCGTGCGCTACGAATTTGCAGATTGCGTCCTTGATACGGAAAGCTATCAGCTTCAGCGCCTCGGAACGGATGTTCCGGTCCAACCGCAGGTGTTCGAACTGCTGTGCCTGCTTGCCGAAAACGCCGGGAAGCTTGTTACGAAAGACGCGCTCCTTGAGCGAGTGTGGAATGGCCGGATCGTTTCGGACGCCACAATCAGCGCCAGGATCAATGCGGCGAGAACCGCCGTCGGGGATAACGGCAAGACACAGGCAGTCATCCGGACCGTGCAGCGCAGGGGGCTGGAACTGGTCGCGCCAGTCAGCACAAATGCCGCAATCCAGATGCCTTTCGCCAACACGACGGCGAAACGCATGCAGACTATTCATTTCGCGCAGTCAGAGGATGGTACATCGATTGCCTATGCCCGATCGGGCGCAGGACCTGCCGTCGTGCGGGCCGGGCACTTTCTGACTCATCTTGAAAAGGACTGGTCTAGCCCGGTGTGGGGCCCCTACCTGCAGGAACTCAGCTCGCGCTACAGCCTCGTGCGCTACGATCAACGGGGAACCGGGCTTTCCGATGCGACGTTGAAGGGAACGGGGATTGAGAACTATGTCGCCGATCTCAGGGCGGTCGTCGACGCAGCAGGCCTGGAAACGTTCCCGCTTATCGCTGCATCACAGGGTGTTCCCATTTCAATCGCGTTTGCAGCGACCTACCCTGAGCGTGTCAGCCGGCTCGTTCTCTACGGTGGGTTTGTTCAGGGCCGCGCACGACGCGATCATCAATATGCGAGCGAAGAAGCTAACGCGCTGATGGCCCTGATCCGCTCCGGGTGGGGGAAACCCGACAGTCCTTTCATGGTGGCATTCACATCGGTCTTTTGTCCGGGAGCCTCAAAAGACGAGATGAACAACATGGTCGAGATACAGCTTGCTTCGACCTCGGCAGAAAATGCGGCTGCAATCAGAACCGCCTTCGACCAGTTCGACGTTTCCAGTTTCCTTCCAAGGGTGCGGGTGCCAACCCTGATCATCCATGCAAATGCAGATGCAGTTCATCCGGTTGCGCAGGGCCGCCTGCTTGCCTCCGGGATCACAGGCGCCGAGTTTCTTCAGGTTGAAAGCAACAACCACGTCTATCTTCCATCTGATCCGGCCTGGCGGCAGATCGTTGATGCACAGTTGGATTTTCTGGAGAGGGAAGATTCCTCGGCATAGCGTCCTATCGCGTTGGCAATCTGACTTCTGCCATCAGCCCGGCTTCATCTCCGTTCGTCAGCTTAATGGTTCCACCATGAGCATGGATGATCGACCGCGCGATCGCGAGACCAAGGCCGATGCCGCCCGTTTCCTCGCTGCGGGATTCTTCAAGACGCACGAAGGGTTCAAAAACATCCTTGAGGCGGTCTTCGGGGATGCCTGGGCCTTCGTCCGATACGCGAATAACCACCTCGCCATTCGTCGTAACGGCATGGATCGAAACACGGCCTCCGTATCGGACGCCGTTTTCGACCAGGTTGCGCAAGGCACGCTTGAGCGCAACCGGACGGCAGGTCAGCATTACATCCTTTTCAAGCGACACGCTGCACTCATGTCCGAGATCAATCTGATCTCCAGCAAGACTTTCCAGCATTGCGCCCAGGTCGGTTTCCTCCGCACCTTCGGAATGCGCCTCGTCCTTTGCGAAACGAAGTGTTGCTTCGGTCATCGCAGCCATTTCGTCCAGAGTTTCGATCATTTTTTCGCGGTTTTCGTCGTCGTCGATGAATTCCGCGCGGATCCTCAAAGACGTGATCGGGGTGCGCAGGTCGTGGCTGATCGCGGCCAGCATGCGGGTTCTGTCCTTCACGAACCGGGTGAGCCTGTCCTGCATGTCGTTGAAGGAAGAGGTCAGTGCCCGGACTTCCTTCGGTCCGCTCGGCTCGATCGGTTTGCGTTCCTCGCCGCGGCCAAGTTTTTCCGCTGAAACGGCCAGCTCCTTCAAGGGGCGGGTGACACGGCGTACGGCGAACCCGATTATGACAACGGTTGCGATCGAGGTAAGCAGAAGCTGCACGATCAGAGACCGGAAGGCACCATCGGGCGGGCGGTAGCTGGTCGCTACATTCAGCCAGCGCCCATCGGTCATCTGGATGGAAAGCGACAGGTCCTCCGGTTTGTTCATGATCTTGCGCAGATTGTAGGGACGCTCTTTCTTCGGAACGGACCGCCAGCTCGGATCGACCGTGTCGCCGTTCGCGTCTCTGCGAACCTTGGGACCGCGTTTTTCGTCTGCAAGGATATTGAGATGAACCGTCTGGCCGTGATTGAGCCGCTCTGAAATGATGCCCTGCAGCCGCTGCTCGAAGCGCGATGTTCCGGGCGTCCGCGCAAGCGGCGTGTCGCCTAGCCAGAACACGGCGAAGCGACTGCTGCTGGCTTCAAGGATACGGCTTTGCAGGGCGATAGGCGTGTCTTCGAGCAGTTCGGCAATCGAGACCGCGCGTGCGAGCAGATTGTCGCGCGCTGCGGCAACAAGGGCAATGCGCCGTTCGTCATGGAAGATCCAGATGCTCAGGGCTTGCGCGGCGAATATCGCCGCCAGAAGCAGCACGATCAACTGAGAGGCCAGTGAACGTGGCCACAAAAACCCAAGGCCTCTTTTCACGATACTGAAATTCATTCCGCGTGTTCTTTCACTTCAGCAGTGAACATGTAGCCGCCGCCCCAGACCGTCTTGATCATCTTCGGATCCTTGGGATCAACTTCGATTTTCCGGCGGAGCCGCGAGACCTGATTGTCGATCGACCTGTCAAAGACGCCGGGCGTCCGTCCCGTGGTCAGATCCAAGAGCTGATCGCGGTTCAGCACCATCTTTGGGCGCTTTAAGAACGCGCAAAGCAGCTGAAACTCACCACTTGAAAGAGGAACGGTCACATCGTCGGGATCAGTCAGTTCTCGTCGTGAGACGTTCAGCTGCCAACCGTCGAAATGCAGGCGTTCCTGCTCGATCGGGTCACGCTCCCGCGGCGCCAGCGACGTCCGCCGCAAAACAGCACGAATTCTTGCAAGAAGCTCCCGTGGGTTGAAAGGCTTGGTCACATAGTCGTCTGCCCCGATCTCAAGCCCGATGACCCTGTCGGTATCGTCCGCCATGGCAGTGAGCAATATCACCGGCATCGAGCCAGTCTCCACGAGGTGACGGCACAATGACAGACCGTCTTCGCCGGGCATCATGACGTCGAGCACAACGAGATCGATAGACGCGGCTTTCAAGGCCTTGCGGGCGTGGGCAGCGTTTTCAGCCGTCGTGGCTCTGAGCCCGTTTTTGATGAGATAACGGGCCAGCGTCTCGCGAATGTCGCGGTGGTCGTCCACCACCAGAATATGCGGGCTCGGGTCGCTCACATGGCTCTCCTGTCGTGCGTATCCGTTCTCTTACCGGGCGCGAGTGTGCATTTAAAGTCTGTGCAGCAGGCAAGGTGTTTGTTTCTATGGCAAAAATAATAACAGGCCCGTCTTCTTGCGAGCCGAACTTGTAACAAAGTGTATCGCCGGGGCGTGCGGGGACAGTTGGCGACACTTAAGGGCAATTGCATGGGTATTCCTGCGACAATTGCCTCCTACCTTGAGCCCATCAACGAACAAGGAGTTGTTGGAATGAAACCGTTCAAGAAAATTGCAATTGCCGCCTTGGCTGCGAGTGTCGCGGGAACCGCGCTGACAGCCGGTCTGCCCGCCTTCGCCCAAAGCGGTGTTGCGGCAGGGGACGGGGGGCAACAGATACAGCAGGCTGAGGGCAAGCAGATCGCGCATAAGGGCGAACGCGGCAAATGGGGCCGAGGGCATGGCCGTGGTGGCCGGGAGCGCGCGGAGCGTCTGTTCGAACGCTTCGATGCCGACAAAGACGGTGTGATCACCGAAGCCGAGATTTCGGAAGTCCGTGCCCAGGAATTCGCAGCTTCGGATGCTGACGGCAGTGGCGAAATCAGCCTGGAAGAGTTCAAGGCCCAGTTCATGGAGCGTTCCAACGACCGCATGGTGCGTGCCTTCCAGTTTCTTGATTCCGATGGCGACGGCACCGTGACACAGGAAGAAGTGGACGTCGTTGCGAACAGGATGTTCAACCGGCTTGATCGCGACGGCAACGGCACGATCGAACGTGTACGCGGCCAGCGTGGACAAGCGGCGGAAAACGGCGGCGAACGTCAACAGCGCGCCGAACGCGGTGAGCGCCGCGGACGCGGCGGTCCGGCCCGCATGTTCATGACAATGTTCGATACGGACGGCAGCGGATCAGTCACAAGAGAAGACTTCGATGCCAAACGGGCTGAGCTGTTTGCCTTGGCCGACACGAATGGCAGCGGTTCCTTCACGCTTGAAGAATTCGGCCCGCTCTGGATGGCAGTCAATGAAAACAGGATCGTCAACATGTTCCAGCGCGCCGATGCCGACGGCAGCCTCGGGATTACCCAGGAAGAAGCCGGAAAACGCCTGGACAACCTGATGAAACGGGCAGACCGAAACAAGGACGGCGTTATCACCAAGGCGGATTTCAAGGGCGGAAAGAAAGGCGGCAAGGGCAAGAAGCACCGCGGCTGACATCTTGAAGTCCTCTGACGAATCTCCCCGCGTTTAAATGCCCCCAAGTGCGGGGAGCCACTGAGGGAGCCACGCAAGTGGCTCCCTTTTTCTGTTACGGGAATCTCAAGAATTTTCGGCAATACTCCGTTCAGAGATTTCCAGGGGGATCACATGGCCAAGCCGGATTTAAGTGAATTTGTCGCCGCAAAAATCGCTGACGGACATGTCGGCGTAGACGATGTCATAAACCTGCGCCGCTTTGTCTACGCGGACATGGCAGTGTCGCTTGAGGAAGGTGCTGCATTGTTCCGACTGAACAATGCCGGTCTGTCTTACGCGGCAACCTGGTACGAACTGTTTCCGGAAGCGATCGCCGATATCCTGGTCAATCAGGTACGCCCGGAAGGGTATGTTTCTGAAGAGAATGCGGACTGGTTGATCGGTCAGATCACTGCCGACGGCCATGTCTGCAGTCGGACGGAACTCGACGCTGTTCTCTTTGTTCTTGAAAAGGCGCGCGAAGCGCCGGAGCGTCTGGAACATTTTGCCCTCAAGTGCGTTGCCGATGCCGTGATTTCCGGAAAAGGGGCGACAAGAGCCGGCAATGAGCTGAAACCGGGCGTGGTATCAGACGGCGAAGTCGAAATTCTGCGCCGCGTCCTTTATGCCGGTGCCGGCTGTGGCGGGATTGCCATTTCAAGGGCCGAAGCCGAGATCCTTTTCGATCTGAACGACGCGACTGTTGAAGCTGAGAATGCAGCTTCCTGGTCCGAACTCTTTTCGAAGGCCATTGCAAACCATCTGATGGCCATGTCCGGTTTCACACCGCCGCCGCGCGAGATTGCGCTCGCGCGCGAGGATTGGCTCAGCCAGCCCGGCGGTTACGAAGGCGGTCTTGGCGGCTTCTTCAGAAAGATGATCAGCGGCGGCGTCAGCGGTATCCGGGACGCTTATGCGGACAAGACCGATCCATTCGCAGCAAGGGGAGCTGTCATGGAAACCGAGATCACCCTGAACGAAGTCGTGACTGAAGACGAGGCCGGCTGGCTGGTGGACCGGATTGGCCGCGACGGTGTTCTGCATGAGAACGAAAAGGCTCTCCTGCGGTTTATCCGCGACGAAAGCCCCAACATTCATCCGGCGCTGCGTCCGCTGTTGGACAAGGCGGTTTAACCCGGACCTTGGAGCCGGTCAATTTTCAACGCGCATGGCTTCGGTTTCGATGATCACCTGGACGTCGTCACCGACAAAGCCGTTTTCAACGGCATAGTTCATGCCGAAAGCACTGCGCTGCACCGTGCCGCTTGCGCTGATCCCCAAGGTGAAGCGCCCGTGGCCAAACGGATATTTGGCCGCCTTGTTGAGAATGACATCCAGAACGAGCGGTTGTGTCTGATCGAGAAGTGTCAGATTGCCTTCAACCGTGCCGGTGGTGTCGCTCGTGGCTGTGCCGACCTGTGCCGTAAATGTCATGACCGGGTAATTCTCAACATCCAGGAAGTCCTTGTTGCGGACGTGAGTGTCCCTGGCTTCATTGAAGGATTCCACGCTTGCGGTCTTGACCGTGATTTCAAGGTCGGACAGCTCCCTGGTCTCCATGTCGTAGGTAAAGCCGCCTTCGAAATCGAGGAAGACGCCAAGGGTGTCGGCGTATCCAATATGATCGACCATGAAGGCAATCGTGGTGTGTGTCGGGTCAATCTCGTAGCGATGGGGTTCGGCTGCCACCTGTGTCGCGGCAAGGGTCAATGCGGCTGCGCCTGTGAGGAAGCGGATCATGTCTGGCCTCATGCTCTGGGTCATAACGTGTCGGAACCAAAGTGAAAGCTAGCGCGGGCGTCAGGCCAGGCAACAGCGATCGCCGGACAGTTATTCGTCAATGCGGAAATCAACGTGAATGTGATTGCCGTCCGGGTCCCAGACGTTAAATGCAACAAGGTTTACGGCCGCAATTTCGGACTTGCGAAACTCTACACCCTGTTCCTGAAGCCGGTTTTCGAACTCTTTCGCCCCGTTTGCAGAAAAGGCAAAATGCTCAAGCTTCAATTCGACCTCGGATCCCGTGCCCGCCTCGCCCTCAATGCCGACAAGATGCACAAATGCCGTGTCGCCCGCATAGAGCCAGGCGCCGGGAAAGGGAAAGTCTGGCCTTGGGCCGAGAACAAGACCGAGCACGTCCTGATACCAGGAGATCATGGCGTCGAGCTGCGTGGTGCGCAGGTTGACATGATTGAGTTGAGTTATCTGCATATTGGCCTGATCTCCTATTTCCACTTGATAGAGCAACCGATCGAAGGGATCTGATCTTCAGGACCCTTTCCGGTTTCCGCGATCTGTTTCATGGCTTCGAAAAGGTCCCGGCGCAAGTCGGCAGGGGACGATCCCATGCGCGTCGCATCCAGGCGGCCGCGGTATTGCAGTTGCAGATCCTTGTTAAAACCAAAGAAATCCGGCGTGCAGACGGCGTCGTAGTCCGTCGCGACGGTCTGGTCCGCGTCATGCAGGTAGGGGAAAGGGAAAGCATGCTTTTGCGCCATCAACTGCATGTTTTCGAAACTGTCGGCGGGATAGGAAACATGGTCGTTGGAGCAGATGGCAACAACGCCGATCCCGTGTTCCTTCATGTCGTGGGCGTCGCGGATGATCTTGTCCATAATGGCCAGCACGAACGGGCAGTGGTTGCAGATGAACATCACCAGAGTGCTCTGGTCGCCGGCAACGTCAGTCAGACTGTAGCTGCTGCCGTCCGTTCCAGGCAGGCTGAAGTGAGGGGCCTGCCAGCCGAAGTCGCAGACGGGTGGTTGAAGTGCGGCCATGGAAAAATCTCCGGGGATGTGGACGATGGCGGTTTGGCAAGGCGCAGCCGGTTCCCCGGCTGCGCAGGAGATCAGAAGCCTTCTACCACGATCTTGCCCTTCGCGGTGCCGGTTTCGATAAGCGCATGTGCCTTGCGCATGTTTGCGGCGTTGATGGGGGCGAGCACGGTGTCGAGCGTTGTGCGGATGCGTCCGGCATCGATCTCACCGGCGACATAGGTCAAGAGCTTGTGCTGTTCGATCATGTCCGGGGTCTGGAACATGGCTCTTGCGAACATGAATTCCCAATGGAGGCTGGCTGCCTTCATTTTCATTTTTTCCATGGGCATCGGCAGACTGGTGTCGTCGATCGTGACGATACCACCTTCGGGCCGGATCAATTCGGCCGCCGTTTCCCAATGGCGCATGTCATTGAAGATGGCGATATGGTCAACATGTTCATGACCGAGAGCATGCACCTGCGCGACCATGTCTTCCCTGTGATTGATCACTTCATCGGCCCCGAGTTCCCGCACCCAGGCGGAGGTTTCCGGGCGCGAGGCCGTTGCGATGATCTTCAGACCGGCTGCTTTTGCCAGCTGAATACCGATCGAGCCGACACCGCCACCTGCACCGATGATAAGAATGCTCTCGCCCTTGTTGCCGCCGTCCCGGTCGATGCCGAGCCGATCAAAGAAGGATTCGTAAGCGGTCAGGGTGGTTAGAGGAAGCGCGGCGGCCTCGGCAAAACCGAGTGTTTTCGGCTTCAAACCGACGATGCGTTCATCGATCAGCTGGAACTCTGAATTCGAGCCGGACCGCGTGATGTCGCCGGCATAAAAAACTTCGTCTCCGGGTTTGAAGAGCGTGACATTTGGACCGACGGCTTCAACGACGCCGGCTGCGTCCCAACCGAGCACACGGGGTGTTTCTTCAACGGTGTCCTTCGGGGCCCGAACTTTTGTATCAACCGGGTTGACGGAAACCGCCTTCACGGCGACGACAAGATCACGGCCTTCCGGAACGGGCTTCGGGAGATCGACATCCAGGAAGGAGTTCGGATCGTCGATCGGCAAATAGTGAGTCAGCGCAACGGCTTTCATGGATTTGTTTCCAGCTTGATTCAGGTAGGCGGCCCGTGTTTTTTCGCCAGGCGGGCCGCCGGAAAGGAAGTTCTTCAGCCGATCACGGTCATTTCGTTCAGTGTGAAATCTGCAACGGCACCTTCTGTGGCCTCCATATAGGCGGCCAGGTGTGGTGCGCTCATATGAGTCTGCCAGAGTTCACGGCTGTCCCAGTTTTCGTAGAACATGAAATGAGCCGGGTTTTCGTTGTCCTGGTGCAGGTCGTAATTGATGCAGCCAGTTTCGGCGCGTGTGATGTCGATCAGTTTCAAGAGTTCGGACTTGACGAGTTCGACCTTGTCCGGATTGGCTTTGATATTTGCGACGATTGTGAGCTTGGCCATGGGGTGGGTTCCTGTTTGATTTGCGATGGGAACTATCTAGCTGCTTGACGGTTTCGGATAAACAGGCAGAATTCAAAGAAACAATCCGGAAAATCCGTATAATGCTTCTCGATAACATTTCTCTCTTTTTGCTGATCGTTGAAAAGGGCAGTCTGGCCGCCGCGGCGCGCGAGGCCGGGCTGTCGCCGACCACAGTTTCCGAGCGGCTGGCTGCGCTTGAAGCCCACTACGATGTTGTGCTGCTCAACCGGACAACCCGGTCGATCAGTCTGACGGAAGAGGGTCGCACGCTCGTCGAAGGAGCACGCGCCGTTCTCGGCGAGGTCGAGGACTTGGACAGCCGTATTCGCTCAGGCGCGCAAACACTGTCCGGCCTGATCCGGATCAGCGCTCCCGAAGACATCGGGCGCAACATCATATCAGGTGCGATTGCAGACTTTCAGGCCAACCATCCCTCGATATCGATCGATCTGCATCTGTCGGACGGCTATGTCGATATCGTCGGGCTCGGGATCGATCTGGCGGTACGGTTCGGGGCGATCAGCGACAGTTCTCTCAGGGTCAAACACGTTGCTACCCGCAGGCGGATCCTGTGCGCCTCACCAGCCTACCTTGAAAATCACAGCCCTCCGGAAACACCCGCGGACCTCAGGGACCACGTCTGCCTGATGATGCGGTTCGGTCAGAATATCGACAACAGCTGGGAATTCAGGAAAGGGGACGTAAAGCACGTTGTCACTGTCACCGGCACCCTGATTGCCAATGACGGTGCGCTGGTGCGCGAATGGGCGCTGCAGGGCAGAGGCATTGCCTTGAAGTCCGAATTCGATTGCGCGGCGGATATCCGCGCCGGGCGTCTGATCCAGTTGCTCCGCGACTACGAGCCGCCTGGTTCACCACTGCAGATCCTGTTCCCGCCAAGCCGCGCTCAGCCCCGCCGGGTGCGTGCCTTTGCCGACCATCTGATCAAAGTCCTGCGGAGTGTCGAGTAGCATCACACCTGCTTGCCTGGTGAGATCGTATCCGCTTTCCACCGTGAGCCGAACTCAGCTGCCAGATAATCGATCAGTGCGCGCACCCGCCGTGTGAGATGGCGGTTCGGCGGATAGAGTGCATAAACCCCGAAGGCGTCTGTTGCATGTTCGGGAAGCACATGTTCGAGCCGCCCGTCCACGAGAGCGTCCTCGATTGCATAAAGGGGTGCGATTGTGATGCCGAGGCCGCCCATCGCCATGCGCGCCAGGGCGCCGGGAGAATTGGACCGGACGTTTCCGGTCAGGCGCAGCACCTGTTCCTTCCCGCCTGAGTGAAACCGCCAGACATTCATTTCCGACTGGTTGTTGTCGACGAGGCATACATGGGTGCTCAATGCCCTTGGATCTTTCGGCCTGCCGTGGCGGTCGAGATAATCTGGAGATGCGCACAGGACAAGCGGCATGTCGGCAAGTTTGCGCGCCCGAAGGGACGAGTCTTTCAAGGCACCAATGCGGATCGCAAGATCCAGTCCTTCCTCCACAAGCGCCAGTCTGTTGTCGGTCAGCCGCATGTCGAGTTCAACATCCGGATGATCGCGCAGGAACGGCGCGAGAGCCTCGCAGAGCCGCGTGCTGCCGAAGCCTGTCGGCGCGGTTAGCCGGATAAGACCGGCAAGCGCGCCCTGACGTTCCTGCACCAGGGAATCGAGGTCATCGAGCTGTTCCAGAATCGGACGGCAATGCTCCAGATAGGCCGCGCCGACATCCGTCAGCGAAACACTGCGCGTCGTGCGATTGAAAAGTTGCGTTCGAAGCTGGCTTTCCAGCTGCTGCACATATTTGCTGACGAGTTTCGTTGACAGCCCAAGCCGGCGCCCTGCGGCGGTGAAGGAGTTGTCCTGTGCGACGGCAACAAACGCCCGCATCATTTCGATCTTGTCCAAGGTGCCTGCCTTTCAGCGCGAACAGAGCGTCCAAACTATGTATGAATTGTACATAATAATTGAATAAAAAAGAAGATTATCCCCGTGCTTGTGAGGTGACATATTGCGTTCAGCGCACCGGGCCGGAGTTTCCGGTGCCACCGAGAGACCAGGACCTTAAGGGGAAACCGTCATGTCCAACGCAATCCGCATTCACAATTTTCCGCTTTCCGGACACTGTCACCGGGTTGAACTGTTTGCCGGCCTTGCCGGTATCAATCACGAGCTCGTCTTCGTCGATCTCGCCGCAGGCGAGCACAAGAAGGAACCGTTCCTGTCGCTCAATCCGGCCGGCAAGGTTCCCGTCATTGAAGATGGTGATGTGGTCGTTGCCGATTCAAATGCGATCCTGGTCTACCTGGCTCGCAAATATGCACCGGATTGGATGTCGGGCGATCCGGTTGAAGAGGCGGAAATCCAGCGCTTTCTCTCGCTCGCAGCCAATGAAATCGCAAACGGACCTGCCGCTGCCCGGCTTGTGACCGTCTTCGGTGCAGAACTCGATACGGATAAGGCGAAGGCGATCTCTGGTTATGTATTCGGGATCCTGGAAGGCCATTTGGCAGACCGCGACTGGCTGGTTGGCCAGAAGCCGACCGTCGCCGATGTTGCGATTTACACCTACACGGCGCACGCACCGGAAGGGAATGTCTCCCTTGAGCCTTATCCGAACATTCGCAGCTACCTGAAGCGTGTTGAAGGATTGCCTGGCTTTGAAGCCATGCCGGCAACGAAAGCCGGACTGGCTGCGTAAGGCAGCGTTTTGACCGGACACGCACTGGCCGTGTCCGGCCACCTGTTAAAGAACGAGGATGGCAGCGTGAAACCGATTGATCAGATGTCCGAGACTGTTTCACCGTTTCACGATGGTGAGCGCAGAGTGCAGGAGCGGCTGGGTGACTTTGGTGTCGAGCGCTGGGCGCGCGGTGCCATTCGCGATTTCATGCCTGACCAGCACCGTAACTTCTTTCAGGATCAACCTTTCATGATCGTGTCCGCACGTGATGAAAAGGGCAGACCCTGGGCGACTGTGCTTGAAGGACCTGTCGGGTTTGTGCGGTCGCCGGACCCGACCTCGCTGGAAATTTTGTCCGGACCGGTGGCGGGCGATGCTCTGGAAGGTTCCCTTTCGAAAGGAGCAGATATCGGTCTCGTTGGTATCGAACTCGCGACCCGCCGTCGTAACCGCGTGAACGGCAGGCTCGTTGGCGCTGACGACGATGGGCTCCGCTTTACAGTTGGCCAGTCCTTCGGAAACTGCCCGCAATATATCCGCTCGCGCGACTATTGGTGGAGCGATGAAGAACCAGCTGGAGTGGCAACGCGCAGCACGGCGCTGAGCGATGCGCAACAGAACTGGATCAGAAGCGCAGACACGTTTTTCATCGGGTCCGGGTATGAAGGGCAGGGGCAAAACCGGTCCTTTGGCATGGATGCCTCCCATCGCGGCGGCGAGCGCGGCTTTGTCGAAGTTGTCAGCGCGAGCAAAATCCGCTTTCCCGATTATGCCGGCAACAAGTTCTACAACACGCTCGGTAACATCCTGCTTGACGGACGCGCGGGCTTTCTCTTTCTCGATTTTTCAACCGGAAGCCTGTTGCAGCTGACCGGCAAGGCATCGATCGACTTCGATTCTGAGGATGTCGCACGCTTTGCCGGTGCGCGTCAGCTTGTATCGCTGGAAATCGAGGAGATCGTGGAGATTTCCGGTGCGCTCAGGTTACGCTGGCAGGAGGACGGCAGCACTGCGCGTTCGCTTAGGCTTGTCGAAAAGACCTGGGAAAGCACCAATGTGACGTCCTTCGTGTTTGAGTCGCGCGACGGTGGCCCGCTTCCGGTGCACACGGCAGGGCAACACCTGCCGATCGAAATCATGATCCCACAGATCGACGCCAAGGTGCAGCGGACCTATTCCCTGTCTGGACCGCCGAATGAAAGCCGATACCGGATCTCGGTAAAGCGGGAAGCCGATGGTCTGGTTTCCAGGTTTCTTCATGACAAGCTTGAGGTTGGCGCCATGCTGGAGGCGCGTAAGCCCGCAGGCGATTTCGTCCTGCAGGAAGACCGCGGACCCGTGGTGCTTGTCAGCGCAGGCGTCGGCGTAACGCCAGTGCTGAGCATGCTGCATCAACTTGTCGAAGAGAATGATGCGCGGGAGATCTGGTTCGTGCATGGTGCGCGTGATGGCGGTCATCATCCCTTTCGCGGCGAAGTCTCCGAACTCGTGAAAGGCAGGACAAACATCAGGACCTGCACCGTCTACAGCCGTCCGCATGCCGAGGATCTGCATGGCCGGGACTATCAGGAAAAGGGAAGGGTGTCGGCAGATTTGCTGGCCGGTCTGGTGTCAAACACCGATGCCGACTATTACCTCTGCGGTCCTGCAGGATTTCTCGCCGAGCTCAAATCCGGCCTTGAGGCACGCGGCGTTCGTGAAGACAAGATTCATGACGAGACGTTCTGAGCGCATGTGAACGGTCGAACGGGCGATCTTTGATGGCAGGGGGTAACCCCGGTCAGAAGAAGTTGATGAAAAAATCCCGCAGCCCGGTCATTTTCTGCTTGCACGGAAATCCAAACAAGCGCATATAGCGCCTGCCCAAATTCGCACGTGCCCGAGGTCGTTCATGGGGTGTTTTGAAAAGACATCTCTTAAGGGGCCGCTGCCACAAAAACCGCCAAGGGGCGGGCAGCAGATCCGGACGACTTAAAGCAACGACGTAAGAGGGCTTTTTTGGTCTCTGCCGGGGTATCCAACCTCCGGCGTCACTGAAGAGGCACTTGTTACATCCTTGCCCGACGTGCGGCTCGGTATCTCCGATCCAATCAACGGCATTCCCGACGCGGGAAAGCGTTTGCGTACATGTTCAATGTCGCGATCGCCCAACCGTCGCCGCAGTCAACCCGGCCTCCGGTTCCATCCCGGGGGAGGCCCGGTGCGTATTGCGGCACCCTGCGACGTGAACTGCAGCGCGCCAACCGGACATTGCGTGCCTGCGGCCAGATTTGGAAAGGGGGAGATCCCCATGAGCGAGCGTATCCGCGACTTCCTGCGACGACGCGACGACGACGGACCTTGCGTTGTTGTCGACCTCGACATCGTGCGTGATAATTTCGAAGCTTTTGCACGGTCCCTTCCGGACACATCGGTCTACTATGCGGTCAAGGCCAATCCCGCACCGGAGATCCTCTCGCTTCTCGAAAACCTCGGCTCTTCCTTCGACTGCGCGTCGGTCGGCGAAATTGAAATGGTGCTGGCCACCGGCGCTTCGGCAGACCGCATTTCCTACGGCAACACCATCAAGAAGGAGAGGGACATTGCGCGTGCCTTTGACCTTGGCGTCCGGCTCTTTGCGGTCGACTGCTTCGAAGAAGTGGAAAAAATCGGCCGTGTCGCTCAAGGCTCAAATGTCTTCTGCCGGGTCCTGTGCGACGGTGTCGGTGCCGAATGGCCGCTCTCCCGCAAATTCGGATGCGATCCTGAAATGGCACCCGACGTCCTGGAACACGCCCACCGGCTTGGCCTCGAGGCCTATGGCGTCTCCTTCCACGTCGGCTCCCAGCAGGCAAATCTCGAAGCCTGGGATTTCGCTCTCGCCATGGCGGCAGGGGTCTTCCGGGAAATGGCGTTGCGCGGCATCGAACTGAAGATGGTCAACATGGGTGGCGGATTCCCGACCCGTTACCTGAAAGACGTGCCAGGTGTGCCGCGCTACGGCGAGGCTATCTTCCAGGCGCTGTCCAAGCATTTCGGCAACCGGCTTCCCTCGACCATCATCGAACCGGGCCGGGGCATGGTCGGCAATGCGGGCATGATCGAAGCCGAAGTCGTTCTGATTTCCAAGAAGTCCGCGCAGGAACAGGTGCGCTGGGTCTATCTGGATATCGGAAAGTTCCACGGTCTCGCCGAAACAATGGACGAAGCGATCCGCTACCCGATCCGGACCCCGCGCGATGGCGACAGAACCGCGCCTTGCGTTCTGGCCGGGCCGACCTGCGACAGCGTCGATGTTCTTTACGAAAAGACGCCGTACGAACTGCCAGTCAGCCTTTCCATCGGCGACAAGGTTCTGATCGAGGCTTGCGGTGCCTACACGACGACCTATTCGTCGGTGGGTTTTAATGGCTTTGCGCCTTTGGCGTCCCACGTCATCTAGGACGAGCGGACATGATCACCATCGTTGACGAGGCGCTGGAGCATTTCAGCGCCCGCGAGGCTTTGCTCGACCTCAGTTTCGGCGAAGACCGTCACTTGAAAACCTGCGAGCGGTTGCGCGAAGGCCAACTGCCTGTGTTCGCTTTCGTTGCAATGGACGCGACAGGTGGGCTTGCCGGGTCTGTCCGGCTCTGGTCCGTCGTAGACCATGTCGGCAATCAAAGTCTGTTGCTTGGACCGCTCACCGTTTCTCCGGACATGCGCGGCCAGAAAATCGGCGACCTGCTGATGCGCCATGCGTTGACCCAGGCCGCCGTACATGGCCATGGGTCTGTGATCCTTGTCGGTGACCAGGCTTACTATGATCGCTTCGGCTTTCAGCCGGGCAAGCTGGATCGTGTCGATTTGCCCGGGCCTTTTGATCAGCAACGGTTTCTGGGTATCGACTTGTCGGTGGGGCATCTTGCAAGACTGGACGGTCTCTTGAAACCTGCCGGAGAGAGCAACACTACGTTGGTGTTTGGTGGAAGAAAAAAGACACCGGACCTCAGGAAATCAGTGTAGCTGGTGTTCGCCCGCCAAGAAAAAGACCAATTCAAGACTTGAAATCCGGCTCGAAAACCGTCAGAGGTAACGCAAGGCGCAATAAGTGCGCTTCTTCGCTTTGAGGGGAAACACCTTAAGCCGCACCTTGTCCAGAGACGAGGCCGGCGGGAAAGATTGGAGTTCGGAACTTGACTGATGAATCCAACGGCGGCACGCCGAAGAAGGCCGCCACAAAAGCACCGGCGACGCGCAAACCTGCGGCAAAACGCGGAGCGACGAAATCCTCAGGATCCAGAGCCTCTTCTTCCCGAACAAACACATCGAAAACGACGGCATCAAAACCCGCAGCAACAAAAGCAGCCCCCAAGAGCCCGGCGGCAAAGCCTGCGACTGCTAAAGCTGCTGCCGCCAAGCCTGCAACAACCAAGATCGCCCCGAAAACAAGAGCAGCGAAGCCAGCCGCCGCTAAGAGCGCGGCCGGAACATCCGCTTCGGGTAAGGCAGCAGCAAAGCCCGCGTCATCGAAGAGTGCAGCGGCGAAACCTGCCAACACCAAATCCACTTCGAAGACCAGAGGAGCGAAGCCTTCAGCGACGAAGGCAGCTTCAAAGAGCGCGGCAGCGAAACCCGCAGCGGCCAAAGTTGCTCCGAAAAGCACTGCAGCAAAACCAGCAGCAAGCAAGGCCGCGCCCAAAAGTGCAGCGGCGAAACCAGCAGCAACAAAGACTGCTTCGAAGGCAGGAGCAGCAAAACCTGCCGCATCCAAGGCGGCTCCGAAGAGCGCAGTGGCGAAACCAGCTGCAGCCAAGGCCGCTCCGAAGGCAGGAGCAACAAAGCCTGCCGCAACGAAGGCGGCGCCGAAGAGCGCAGCTGCGAAACCAGCAGCAACCAAGGAAGCGTCGAAGAGTGCAGCGGCGAAGCAAGCCGCAACAAAGACCGCTCCAAAGAGCGCAACGTCGAAACCAACTGCAGCCAAGGCTGCCCCTAGCACCAGAGCGGCGAAGCCCGCGACCGCAAAGGCAACTCCCAAGAGCGCGGCAGCAAAACCTGCCGCAGCCAAGGCGGCTCCGAAAAGTGCAGCGGCGAAAGCGGCGCCGAAAAGCGCTGTGGCCAAACCGGCAGCAAGCAAGGCCGCTTCCAAAAGCGCTGCGGCAAAACCGGCTGCTGCCAAGCCTGCCGCGACCAAACCGGCCACGGCTCGCAAGACGACCGCAAGAAAGGCAGCTCCCAAGGCCCCGGCAAGCTCAGCTGCGTATCCGGTTCACGGAACCATCACCGGGCCTGTGGTTATGATCGGGCTTGGGTCCATCGGCAAGGGAACGTTGCCGCTGATCGAGCGCCACTTCAAGTTCGACAAGTCACGCTTCACCGTCATCGATCCGGTTGATACGGACGCCAAGCTGGTGACGGATCGAGGCTATAAGTTCCACAAAGTCGCGTTGACGCCGGACAACTACAAGGACATCCTGACGCCTCTGATCACCGAAGGCGAAGGGCAGGGCTTTGTCGTGAACCTGTCGGTTGACACATCTTCTCTCGATCTCATGAAACTGTGCCGCAAACTCGGCGTTCTCTACATCGACACCGTCGTGGAGCCTTGGCTTGGCTTCTATTTCGATGAAAATGCACCTGCCGCCGATCGCACGAATTACGCTCTGCGCGAAACGGTCCGCCGCGAAAAGAAGAAGAAGCCCGGCGGCACGACGGCGGTTTCCTGCTGCGGTGCCAATCCGGGCATGGTGTCCTGGTTCGTCAAGAAAGCGCTTGTCGATGTTGCGGCCGAAACCGGCGTCAAGTTCAAGGAGCCGACCGACCGCAAGGGCTGGGCGAAGCTGATGAAAAAGGTCGGCGTCAAGGGCATCCATATCGCGGAGCGCGACACGCAGCGCGCCAAGGAGCCGAAACCCCCGAACGTTTTCTGGAACACCTGGTCGGTCGAAGGGTTTCTCTCCGAAGGCTTCCAGCCGGCAGAACTCGGCTGGGGGACGCACGAAAAGTGGAAACCCGCGAACGCCAAAAGCCACAAGAAAGGCTGCAACGCAGCGATCTATCTGGAACAGCCGGGCGCCAACACGCGTGTGCGCACCTGGTGCCCGACGCCCGGCGCACAGTTCGGCTTTCTGGTGACGCACAATGAGTCCATCTCGATTGCCGATTACTTCACCCTCGAAGACGGCAAGAAGGTTACCTACCGGCCAACGTGTCACTATGCCTATCACCCGGCGAATGACGCGGTGCTGTCATTGCACGAGCTCTTTGGGGCGGCCGGCAAGGTGCAGGAGAAACTCCACGTTCTGGAAGAAGATGAAATCCGGGACGGCATCGACGAGCTCGGTATCTTGCTTTATGGCCACAAGAAGAATGCCTACTGGTACGGCTCGCAGCTCTCCGTTGAGGAGACACGCAAATTGGCGCCATATCAGAACGCCACCGGCCTTCAGGTGACTTCCGCTGTCATAGCCGGAATGGTCTGGGCGCTGGAAAACCCGGAAGCCGGCATAGTTGAAACCGACGAGATGGACTACAAGCGCTGCCTTGAAATCCAGATGCCTTATCTGGGTCCTGTCAAAGGGTACTTCACCGACTGGACCCCGCTCGACGGACGCCCGGGCTTTTTCAAGGAAGATCTCGACAAGAAGGATCCCTGGCAGTTCAGGAACATCCTGGTGCGGTGATCGTGTCGCATAATTCTGCGCAGTCCCGGAACTGATCCGGGACCTTTTCAAAGATTTGGCCCCGGCTCGTGGCCGGGGCGGCGGGGTGGTCTGGATGGCCTCAGTTGCCGAGCTTTGCCACGCCAAGCGGGACGTTGAACTTGCGGCACCAGATGTAGACCTCGTTGTAGCCGGAGGCATCAATACCGTTGCCGATGCGGTAGGTTTGCTTGCCGTTCAGCTTCTTCAGAGCGCCAAGATCGGTCTTGGGGTCGTACTTGCCGTTCTTGCCGAGCCCAACCCTGGCGTCCGGTGCGCCGTCGAGACTGAAGTTGCTTTGCAGGACGACATTGTTGGAACTGAGCACGGTCTGGCCGGTCGTCACATGATTGCTTCGGCCTGAAAAATTGCCTTTCCTGGACTTTCCCGCTGCGAAGGAAGGCAAAGTGCTGGAGGTTATCGCTGTGGCTGCCAATCCGGTGGTGAGGGCGAGGAACTGTCTGCGGTTCTGCATTTTTCGGGTCCTGTCGTTTCCAAGAGATATTCGGCGAATTCTGCGGTCGGGCAGTCTGGCCTTCGCTCTTAGATTGGGAATGTGATGCACCATTGAAACGCACATTCAGCTCCGCAAACGTCACAAGATGGCGAGAAACGCTTTACCGGATGGAAGCCCGCAGCAGGGACGCTTGTTCGCCTTTTCCTGGATCCGGTCGTCATAGGACATATTAAAAGTTGGTCACAAAGCTGGATATGCGGGCCCTCAAACACCACTCTTGGAAGGCGCAGCGGATTGCTGCGTTCTCTCATAGCGGTGTGGTGCGTTCCTGCCACGCTCACAGTCCACCAAGTTTCCAACAAAACGATGCGGGTCTTGCGTCATGACACTTCTGGTAAATCTGGGTTTGCTGCTGGTCGCCTTTTTGGCCTTTTTCCTTGCGGTTCTGGGTTATTTTCTCGTTTCTCAGACGTTTCAGGCCAGAAGGCGGCGCGGCGTTCTTTCCAAGGACGGTGTGATGTTCCTCGTCGCCGGCGGCCTGTTTGTCGCCTTTACGGCCGGTTACATAGAGATCTTCGAGTTCGCCTTCCGGCTGCCCTATTCGGTCCCGGTGGACCTCGGTATCGGACTTCTCGCGGTCACCATTGCTGCCGCAAGCGCCTATTTGCTGGCAAACAGATTCGAACAGAATCGGATGCGTCTGAAGGCGCGTCAGTAGAGACCTTTGCAAGAGCGACAAGACCAGATCTGCTGCTGTTCATGGGACAGCGCCGCTGGTTAAGTGAGAAAACTTTCCACTGGAAAGTTTACCATGCCAGCACTTAATACGTCTGGTCTCGTGAAATTTACCAATCGGAAGATTGCCCTGATACAACCCTGATGCTATTTGTGCGTGTTAGATCATTTAATGTACGCACCATATTATTCATTAGGTTCAAATGTCTGAAATTGCAGAGAAAGTTAAAGCCATTGTGGCGAGGGATCTCGACGTGGCCACCTGGATGCTTACATCCGATGTCACATTGACCAAACTGGGCGCCGACAGCCTGGATGCGATTGGTCTCATCATGGCTGTCGAGAGAGAACTGGGCTGCCGCATTCCGCATGACTCGTTCCGCGTGACCAACCGGCATGAAGGCGAGTGGACCTTCGGAGCGTTTTTGAGCGCTGTGGAAAGTGCAATAAACGGTGTACAGCCTTTTCGCCGTGAAACCTTTCCGACGCAATCCAACACGCCGCGGCCAAGAGCGGTCGCCTAGAGCCGACCCAAATTCCGATAGTTGCGTTTAGGCCGGCAGAAGCCGAACCACTTCGATCGGCTCCGCCTTGCCCTTGACCTTTTGCGGGCCGATCGGTTCCTGGCGAATGTCGGGGCTGAGCCTGGCTGCAATCTCGCCAGAGACTAGGATGATGACCTCGGCGGTGTCGTCGATCTCCTTGCCAAGGCTCTCCAGGCGCGCGGCTGCGTTCACCGTATCTCCGATCACCGTGTAGTTGACCCTTTCCGGCGCACCGATATCTCCGACGACAAGAGGGCCCATGTGAATTCCGATCCGGATGCGCACGGGCGCTTCGTCGCGGTTCGCACGCGCCATGTTGTCTGTGCGCAGCGCCGACGCCATGCCAATCGCTGCGCGTGCGGCGGGTTCCGCAGGGTTGTCCAGATTTTCCGGCGCGCCCCAAAAGGCCATCACGCTGTCGCCGACATACTTGTCGATCGTTCCGTCCTGTTTCGCGATCTCCGCACCCAGCAAGGACAGATGATGGTTGACGAACGCGGCCGTTTCGCTCGCCGACATTCCCTCCGATGCGGATGTGAAACCCGCAATATCGGTAAAAAGGACGGCAACCTCGCGTTCTTCGGGAACGGCTTCGGCGCGACCTTCACTCAGAAGCTTTTGAACGAGCGTGCGCGGCACATAGCGGTTAAACGCCGTCAAACCGCCGACCATGGCATTGAACCCGTTTGCAAGATCGTCGAGCTCCCTGATGATGGATGGCGGCAGCGGATCCACGTCGCTGATTTTCAGTCCGGCGACGTCCTTGGCAGCGCTTGCCGCCCGCCGGACGGGTTTGGCGATGCGGCGTGCCAGAAGAACAGCACCAATCAGAGAGAGCAGCAAAAGACCGAGGCCGACGACAATTGCGATGAGGAGCTGCTGAAGCGGTTGATCCAGATATTCGGCCGGAAAATGGACACCAATGCGCGCCGGCAGGCCCTTCAGGTTGGCGTTTTCCTGCTCAATGATGATGAAGCGCTTGTTGCCATTCGTGTCAAAGCCTGTCCGCAGTTCGAGACCGTCGGCAATATTGTAGTCCTCGTTGTCGATGACCTCCATTGTGGAGAAATCAGACAGGAAAAGATCGGAAATCTGACTGACATGCAGTAGGGGATCCTCAGCGTCCAACTCTTCGAAATGCGCTTCCAGCAGCGGGTGGGCGACGATCTCTTCCGTCTTCTCCCTCATGAGGAAAACCGTGATGTCATCGGTGGAGATGGACCAGGTAATGTCGGAGATGCGTTCCAAAGACATTCCGATCAGGAAACTGCCGCGATAAGTGTCCCCTTTGTAAAACGGATAGGTGTAGACAAAATAAGTGTGTTTCCTGCTGGGCATATAGAGCGGTTTGCTCCAGAACGGACCGGCGTTTTCCGATGCTCTTTTCAGGAGCGGCATGAGACTCGGGATTTCCGATGCGACATCCACGTCGCCGCCATACATGTCGCCGTCGGCATCGCCGCGATCGACGTCTACACCTTTGCCTGTCGCATCGACCATGACCATGAACGAAACGCGGTCCTGAGGGGCCAGAGCTCCGTAAATATAGGCGACGAGATGATCCGGGTCGTCAAAGGACAATTCGTCCGTCTCCCACCCGGCATGCGTATAGTCGGCAGTTTCGGTGACGGCGTGCAGCTGCTCGACGAAGGCTGCCTCGGACGTATCCATGCCGAGGTCGACGAGTCCGCCGCCTAGCTGGCGGATGAGCCTTTCCGAAATAACGGCCTGGATCATCAGGATGGCGGCCGCCGTGATAACGACAAATGTACCGATAACGGTTGCCAGGGTCGGCGTTATGAAGAGTTTGTTGCGCAGCAAGAGAGCACTTTCGAAGTGAACGGGTCCGGTGTCGCTGAATTCATAGCGCACTTTTGGACGTGGTTTCACGCTGGCGTGAACATTCACGATGAAATTCAAAGAAACTGAAAAAAATCAGGCTCCGGAGACTGGGTCGCCGGAGCCTTTTAGCCGCAATTGTTTGATGATCGTCAGGACGCTTTTTCAGGCGCTTCGAATGTCTGCCCGTAGTCCACCGCAATTTCGTAGTCCGGGTCCTCGAGCACGGACACCTCGACAAGGTTCCCGGCCTTGGCAAGAAGCCTCTTGCAGTCAGGAGATAGGTGCCGCAGATGGAGACGTTTTCCAGCAGCTTCGTACTTGGAAGCCAGCGCATCGATCGCTTCAAGCCCCGAGTGGTCGACGACGCGGCTGTCGATGAAGTCGACGACGACGTCTTCCGGATCTTTCTGCGGATCGAACAGGTCGGCGAAGCCGGTGGTCGATCCGAAAAACAGCGGACCTGCAAGACGGTAAACCTTCCAGCCTTCCTTGCTGGTGCCGATGCGCGCGTTGATCCGGCTTGCCGCGTTCCAGGCATAGGCGAGGGCGGAGATGATGACGCCGACCACGACGGCGACCGCCAGATCCGCGTAGACCGTGACGCCGGTAACAATGACCATGACCAGAGCGTCGGTCAGCGGGATCTTGTGCACGATCTTCAGGCTCGTCCAGGCAAACGTTCCGATCACGACCATAAACATCACACCAACGAGCGCTGCGACCGGGATCTGTTCGATCAACTGCGAGGCAATCACGATGAAGGACAAAAGGAACAACGCGGCTGCGATGCCGGATATCCGTGTGCGCGCTCCGGATTTCACGTTGATCATCGACTGGCCGATCATCGCGCAGCCGCCCATGCCACCGAAGAAACCGGTCACGATATTCGCAGAACCTTGTGCAACGCACTCCTTGGAAGCGCCGCCCTTGGTGTTGGTCAGGTCGGCGACGAGGTTGAGCGTCAGGAGGGACTCAATCAGGCCGATTGCCGCCAGGATGACGGCGTAGGGCAGGATAATCTGAAGCGTTTCCAGGGTCAGGGGAACCATCGGGATGTGAAACTCCGGCAGGCCTCCTGCGATTGACGCGAGATCGCCCACGGATCTTGTGTCGAGGTTGAAACCCAGCACAAGGCCGGACACCACGAGAATCCCGGCAAGTGGGGCCGGAAAGGCGTTGGTGAACCTCGGCAGGATCCAGATGACCGCCATGGTGAGCGCGATAAGTCCGAGCATCAAGAACAGCTGAGGGCCGTCCATCCAGGTCAAGCCGCCGGCACCGTCCGGGACCTTGAACTGGCCGAGCTGCGCCAGGAAAATGACGATGGCGAGACCGTTCACGAAACCCAGCATGACCGGATGAGGGACCATGCGGATGAACTTGCCCCATTTCAGGACGCCGACACCGATTTGCAGAATGCCCATCAGAACAACAGTCGCAAACAGGTATTCGACACCGTGCTGTGCCACAAGCGATACCATGACAACCGCCAGAGCGCCGGTCGCGCCTGAAATCATTCCAGGACGTCCACCGATGCAAGCCGTGATCAGCCCGACGAAAAAGGCAGCGTAAAGGCCCACGAGGGGATTGACGCCAGCCACAAATGCGAAGGCGACGGCTTCGGGAACGAGGGCGAGCGCGACGGTTAGCCCCGCCAGCAATTCGGTTTTGATGCGCGCAGCATCCAGCTTTGTCGATTGTACAGGCGCAACGGCCTCGGCACGTGCTGTCAAGACGGGCTCCAGTCTGGTCGATTGAGTTGAGACGGTCGCCCAGTCCAACTGGGACACGGATACTGACCTAAATCAATTAACAGCTTTCTAATCGATTTATTGCAATGCAGCAAGATGATGCGTGAATAGCTGCCATGCGCCGCTGCGTGTCGTACCACTTTTATCCAAGGCGGTAACCCTGATTTGCACCGGGATGTAACGCGGTATCGCCAAAATCGCTAGGGAACCCAAGCGTTAGTCGTGTTCAAATTACTTAAAGTGATCTGATTGGAATTATTTTTTAATTTTCACATTGTGAAATATTCTGGAGATTGGAAGTGAGCAAGCATTTTTTGCCAAACCAATACAGTGTATCAAAGCAAAGGGGCTCTGCACGTGCAGTGGTTGGTCAAGATAAGCGTTTTTCTATTTATAGTGAGCTCTGCGTCAGGTGCCACCGCACAGCAAAAACTTGTCTTTTCGACACTTGAACATGCGCCAAACGGTAGGATTGGTTCGGAGATTCTCAAGATTGCCTATGCCAAGCTTGGTCTAAATTTCGAGACATACTATACGTCCGGCAAGCGGGCCCTGGTTCTGTCGTCTTCCGGGGTCGTTGATGGTGAGGTGCTTCGAACATCCGATGTGGCGCAGAAGTACCCTTCATTGATCAAGGTGGATGTTCCGCTTCTGACGCTGATGAATGTTGTTTTCGTCAACCGGCACCGCAGTTCCGGTGAAGTTTTCATGGATCTGAAAAACACGCGTGTTGGTTTCCTGAACGGGGTGGAACAGCTGGATGCCTATACACAAGGCTTCCATCACATCTGGAGGGCGGAGTCGTTCCGGGAACTGTTCGAAATGCTCTCCCTTGGAAAACTGGACGCCGTGATCAGCGAGAAGACCGCGGGAAAGATCGAAATACATGCCCTCGGACTGGAAAGCGTCGTCACCTTGGACAAGGTGATCGCACCGGAAACCCTCTATCACTTTCTGCACGAAAAACATGCGCAACTGGTGCCAAGAATTTCAGACGTGCTGCAACAAATGAAAAGCAGCGGCGAAATGGAGCAGATCGCCAATCGGGCTGTCCTGGAAATCGTCATTCAAGGGAACAAATAGCGTTTTAAAGATGATGCGCATTCTTTGAACACTCTGCCTCTGCGTAACGTTTCCACCGCAGTCAGCCGCGCACGATTTTCCTCCGATTTATTGCCAGACACGTCCATGAAGCGCGCTGTGAGCGCTTAGGTGTCCTTTTTGCCGACCGTGCAGGCAAGGAAAATACTCGACTGACTTTGTCCTTGAGACTAGAACCGGGGAAACAGGTCTGGGAGACGTCATGAAGCCGAGCAATCCGGTTTTCACCGGAATAGAAACAACCGTCTTTGAAACGATGTCCCGGCTTGCAATGGCGCATAACGCCGTCAATCTTGGCCAAGGCTTTCCAGACGTGGACGGACCGGAAGATATCCGCGAGGCAGCCGCTTCGGCGTTGATTGAGGGTCCGAACCAATATCCGCCCATGCTGGGTCTTCCCGAGTTGCGCGAGGCCGTGGCAGAGACGAACAAACGGTTTTACGGTCTTGAAGTCGATGCCAAAAGCGAGGTGCTGGTGACATCGGGGGCTACCGAGGCACTCGCGGATTGCATCATGGCGCTTGTGTCGCCAGGAGACGAGGTGGTTCTGATCGAACCGCTTTATGACTGCTATTTGCCCCTTGTTCGCCGCGCAGGAGGGATACCCGTTCGGGTCAGGGTAAGTCCGCCGAACTGGGGGCTCGATGAGGATGCGCTGCGGGCGGCCTTTTCTGAACGAACCAAAGCCATTTTGATCAACAACCCGATGAACCCTACGGCAAAGGTGTTTTCCGAAGCAGAACTCACGCTGATTTCGCATCTTTGCCAGGAACATGATGCTTTTGCGATCTGCGATGAAGTGTATGAGCATCTGGTGTTCGACGACGCGGCACATCGGCCGCTCATGACATTCGAGGGCATGCGCGAGCGGACGGTTCGCATCGGGTCTGCCGGCAAGACATTTTCGCTGACAGGCTGGAAGGTCGGATATGTCACAGGTCCGGCGCATCTGATCGACCCGATAGGTAAAGCGCATCAGTGGGTGACATTCACAACGCCGCCGAACCTTCAGCGCGCCGTTGCCTATGGTCTGCAAAAAGACGATGAATATTATTCCGGCCTTGCACAGGACCTCACGGCGAAGCGGGACCGCATGGCGAAAGGCCTCAGCGCGCTCGGATTTTCGGTTCTGCCGTGCGCCGCTACCTATTTTCTCACCTGCGGCATTGAGGGGCTCGGACTTGGCGACAGTGATGTCGATGTCTGCGAAAAGTTCGTCAAGGAGGCAGGGGTGGCGACCGTCCCGGTATCGGCATTCTACGGGTCGGATGCGCCCACCGGCTATCTTCGATTCTGCTTTTGCAAGAAGGACTGGGTCATAGATGAAGCAATCGCCCGCCTCGCGTCATTTTTGACTGCAGACGGCCGCGAATCTGCTTAGCCTCAAATGACCGTTTCAACAGGATGAAAAATTTCATGGACAATCCGGCTCTGGTGAATGTCACGCGTGGCAATCTCACGGAAAGCCAGCATCGCGGCAGTGTTGCGATTGTCGACACAAAAGGCGCGCTGGTTTGCGGTATCGGAGATGTCGAGGCGAGGGTCTTTCCCAGGTCCGCGATCAAGGCGCTCCAGGCTTTGCCGCTGGTGGAGTCGGGCGCATCGGACGCACTTGATCTGACAGACGCCGAATTGTCACTCGCTTGTGCATCTCACAACGGCGAAGAAGTCCATGCAAATGCCGCTCGCGTTATGCTGATGAAAGCGGGACTGAACGAGGACGATCTGGAATGCGGCCCGCAATGGCCGAAACGCATGGAAGATGCCGCCAAGCTGATCCTTGCCGATGAAGTTCCCTGCGGG
Organism: uncultured Roseibium sp.; assembly: GCF_947494555.1. Taxonomy (GTDB): domain Bacteria; phylum Pseudomonadota; class Alphaproteobacteria; order Rhizobiales; family Stappiaceae; genus Roseibium. Next base: position 1,415,800 of record NZ_CANLVF010000001.1, read on the forward strand.
CTCCACAACAACTGTTCAGGCAAACATGCCGGGTTTCTCGGTCTTGCGAAATGCATGGGTGTGGAGACACGGGGATACATAAACCCCGATCATCCCGTGCAACGTGAAATTCGCCACGTCATGGAGCAACTCACGGGCGACACGCTCTCTAAAGATGTCTGTGGAACGGACGGGTGTTCGATTCCGACCTACGCGTCACCGCTGAAAAATTTTGCCAGTGCTTTTGCCGCCTTCGGGACAGGCGAAGGGTTGGAACCCTTGCGCGCGGATGCGGCCCGGCAAATTTATGATGCCTGCATCAATGAACCCTATATGGTTGCCGGTGCTGATCGTTTTTGCACGAAGGTCATGGAGGTCTTCCGGGGCCGCGTTTTCGTCAAGACGGGTGCCGAGGGTGTCTTCTGCGCTGCCATCCCCGAACTCGGCTTCGGCGTTGCCTTGAAGTGTGACGACGGCGCGACGAGGGCGTCGGAAGTCATGATGGGTGCAATTCTGGAAGCGTTGCTTGACCTGAACGAAGACGAAGCGGTGCTTCTTGACAGTCTCGTCAATCCACCGATCCTCACCCGCCGCGGCATTCAGGCAGGACACATCAAGCCCAACGAGGAGTTCCTTTCCGCTTTGAAGCAAGCGTTACATTAGTTTCTTCTGCATCAATATCTTGTTTTCGTTTCTTGAAGTTTCACTCCAACCAAGATGCGAATAGAGCGAAACGTTGCGAAGCATCTCCGGATGCGTCGCGAGGTGTATTTCGGTCGCACCGCGCGCGAAGGCTTCTTTTTCTGTCGCTTCAACAAGCTGCCTGCCGAGGCCCTGGCCCATGAAATCGGGGTCGACGGCCAGATTGATCAGATGCGCGTCAGGGCCTGTCACGCTGAAAATGGCACAGCCGGCGAGCCTGCCATCGGCTTCAGCGACAAGGACGGTATTTGAGCATATATCGTCTTCAAGACCGCCAGAAACGTCGGGCAAATTCTTTATCCGGGCTTTGTCCGCTGCATAGGCCCGATCGATACACTGTTTGAGGTGCAGAAGGTCTTGCAAAACCGCCTCGCGGATGTTTGCTCGTAAGCCTAATTTTTTCATTGGAGTTTCCGTATGCCGCACCGGCCAGGACAGTCGTTTCGTTTCACGCATGCCATCACGCGCCTGCCGTCTGATAGCGTTGCGAATGGGCTAAGGGCGACTGATACCGGTGACCCGAGCGGTACCAGGTTCCGGGAAGAGCATGCGCTTTATGTCAAGGCCCTGCAAGAGGCGGGTTTGACGGTCGATGTCTTGCCCTCGCTTGAGGACTATCCGGATAGCTGCTTTGTCGAAGACCCCGCCTTCTGCCTGCCGGAAGGCGCAATCCAGTTGCGGCCGGGGGCCGCGAGCCGTGCAGGCGAGGGCGCGCAGATCCGTCCCGCTCTTGCTGCCCGGTTTGATGACGTCGTTAAATTACCGGAAGGCGGTCATGTCGACGGCGGAGATGTTCTTATGCTGGACGACGTTATCCTGATCGGTCTGTCGGCGCGCACGGACCGAAGGGGCGCTGACGATTTCTCCAATATCCTGTCGAATTGGGGATATTCAGCAGAAATCTGTGAGACGCCGGAAGGCGTTCTTCATTTCAAGACGGCCTGCTCGACGCTCGGTGACGGCGTTATTCTCGCGACGGGCGTTATGGCGGAAAGCGGTTTTTTCGGAAATCGCGAGCTTGTCGTTGTTCCGGAGGGCGAGGAGTATGCCGCCAACGTGATCCGGGTCAACGATGTCGTCCTTGTTCCGGAAGGGTATCCTAAGACCCGGGCAGCAATTGAAGCCGCCGGTTTCAAGTCGGTTGTTTTGCCGACGCATGAAGCCCGCAAGGTCGACGGAGGTCTTTCGTGCCTTTCGTTACGCTTCGCCCTTTCCAATGGGTGACGCTCAGGCGCTTACCTGATTGCCTGTCACGGTCAGGTTGGCAAAACGTGTTGTATTGTTCAGTTCATCCGTCGCCGCTTCCAGCCAGCGATACCCCTTGATCGCGCCGAGTTTCGAGCCCTGGACAATGTTGTTGGTGATGGCTGCCGGGCCAGCGCCGTCAACGACGGTCACCGCAATGCCCGTGCCGCAGTCGCGCAGAATGTTCTGCGAGGCCGCGATGTTGCGCATGTATGGGCCCCAGCCAAGAAGCATGCCGAACCTTGGTGCACCCTCGATGACATTGCCGGTCAACGTCGTGTCCGCTTCTGCAGCGATCCCGATTCCAAATCCGGAGACTTCCGGCGGGTAGGGGCCGTCCTCGGTGATGTTCCGGATGAGGTTGCCCGAGCAGACCGACATGCGGCCACCATCCATGAAATTGGCGATTGATATGCCGGTGGTGCCGCCATCGACAATGTTGTTGGAAATGACCGCGCCCTGGAAATTGAACTCCGAATAGATCGCGCATTCGCCGGATCGCAGACAGGAGTTTCCGATAATCTGGACATTCGAGCCGGTGTTGGACCGGATTGCCGAAAATGCGCAATCGGTGATGCGATTGTTCGAAATGAGCACGCCATGTGCCCGGAAAACATTGATCCCGTTGCCGAACTGACCGGTTCCGCCGTAACGCGCGTCGATGCGCTCGATCCGGTTGCCCGAGACGATCGTGCCATCTTCTCCGTCGCGCCAGCGATGGATCCAGATGCCGCCATTGGCGCAATCCGTCACGGTGTTTCCCGTGATCGACAAGCCGTCTGCCTCGTTTGATCTGAGACCTGCTTCAGCCGCGCCATAGATCCGGCAGTTTTCAACCCGGCCCGAGCACCTGTCGAGCACGACACCCATTTTCGAGGAACCGGCGATGTCGCAATTGTCCAGCGACAGATTGCGAACGCCGACAAAATGAAGAAGCCCTTCGGTGAAATCGCCGATCGACCGGTTGGCGCCGTCGAAAGTGACGCCCTGGATTCCAATGTTGCTGACGCCTTCGGCCCGGATCAACTGACCACCGCCGCCCTGATAGACAAGCCGTGTTCTGCCCGGCACACCGACAATCAGCGTGCCCGAAGGCAGGCGTAGATTTGCGACAGGGTAGGTTCCTGCCGGAAGAAAGAGCGCCCGTCCACGTTCCACAGCCCGGTTGACCGCGTTCTGAAACTGGGCGGTCTGATCGTTGGCCGCATTCGGCAGAAGACCCAGATCGGCGGAATCGATCGAACCTCGGAGATCGGCGACTTTCATTTGTGCCACTGCGGTTGTCCCGGAAAGGCACACTGCTGTCCCGGCAAGAAACGCCCGTCGGCTCAGTTTTGAAATATCGCGTGTCATCGGCAAGACCATTAGCTGGAAGCGTCCCAAGTTGGGAGGCAAGTCAGGTTTTGACTTAGAACTCAGCAAGGGGCGTGCCGGAGTGGCAGGAATTGCCTCAGATCCGCTTGAGCGGCGTGCGCTTTTTCTCGCCCGGATATGAGATGGGATCACCGCATCGCATGGGAGAAACAAAAAACCGGCCGGGGCGAACCCGGCCGGTGGTAATCGATCTTCAGGGGGCAGAAAGATCGATTAGAGTTCACTCGGATCGGTTTTTTCGATCTGCGTCCAGTTGTCGTCTGCGGAACTGACGAAGCCCGGAATGTCCTTGTTCCAGCGTTCCTGGATGCTTTCGGACAGGTTCAGGTAGAGCTTGCCGTCGACGATCTTCCAGAGGTCAGGATCACCGTCCACCTTGACGCCCATGGCCGTTCCGAAGGCGCAGAAGCCGCCATATGCCGGCAGGTACTTTTCCGGGTTCTGCTTGAACAGGTCACGGTTTTCTTCAGAAACGAAGCGGTAGGTCGCTCCGTTATGAACTTCGGTGATCGAAAAGTCGCCATCCTGCGGCGCGCCGTTCGTGAAGTATGAGACCGGGTCGACACCACGCAGGGCGAGACCGGTGACGGTTGCGTTCACGTCAAAACCGGCAGCAAAGGCGCTGGATACGAGACCGGAAACAACAACGAGAGCAGCAACGGAGCCGCGGATAAGGTTCTTGAGCATTTGAAAGACTCCCAGGGGTCAGCCTTTGTAAGGCGTTCGATTTGAGCCGGCTCGGAAGAGATTGCCCTGATTGCCATATTTCGGTACCATTCGGTTCCTAATTGATCAGAGTCGACCGCTTGTGCCGGTGAGAGAAACATACGATTAGGAACCGATCGGTACAAAACACAAGAGCGTGAGCGCTGGTTGATGTCTTTGTGAATACGAGGGCGAGGAAGGAAGATGGCAAGACCACGTGAGTTTGACCCCGAAGAGGCAATGGACAAGGCCATGACCCTGTTCTGGGACGTGGGCTATGAGGAAGCCTCGCTATCGGAGCTTCTGGCGGCGATGGAGATAACTAAAGGGTCCTTCTACAAAGCTTTCCAGGACAAACAGTCCATCTATCTGGCATCGCTTGACCGTTACAATGACAATGTTATCAGCGGGACCGTTGCCTATCTGTCCGACGCCGCCCAGGGCACAGGCCGCGACCGTATATTGGGATTGTTCGAAAAGGTGGCGCAGGCGGTGAAGGCGGACGGGGACCGGCTCGGCTGCTTTTTATGCAATGCACTGATCGACAAGGCGGCGGAAGGTGGTGAAGCGGAAAACAAGCTTCAGGCGATGGTGCACAGGCTCGAAAACGCCTTCTTCAAGGCTCTGTCAGACGATCGGCCACGAGATGACGCCGGGAACAGGGAAACTGCGCGCGGGGTTCTTTCCGCCTATTTCGGGCTGAGGGTTCTGGGACGTGCAGGTCTGTCAACGCAAATGGCCGCGGACTGCATCCGTCAGGTGGAGAGGCTTCTTGAGCGCTGAGGTCCAATACGTCGCACTGATGTCAAAACAAGACTTTTCGAAAACTGACCAGCCTGTTTCAACGCAACGACCGTGCAAACGCTTTCACAAGTTCCATAAGAATTACAAAGCAAATGAGTGAAACAGTTGTCGTCAGGAAATGGCTTTCTGTAAATGCCGAAATGAGCCAGGCTAGCGGCAGGACTACGATCAGGGTGCAAATGACTTTCAGCGGAAAGCTCAATTCATAAGGCGGCATTGTCGTCGCTTTCGGGGCCTTGGGTGACTGGATTTATCTTCGATAATCTAGATCGGAATTCGTTCCTTTTCCCTCATCTGTACTCACGATGCCACCCCGTCCTTGAGCCGGGGCCCATGCAAGTGTTGAGAATGGTCCCGGATCAAGTCCGGGACGGCGCAAGACTTGCCGGGAGTGGTTTACCGCAGCCGTCTTGCGGTTTCCTTCAGCAATCTGACAGCGGCTTCCTCGATGGCCGGGTAGGACGGGCGGGTGTCATGCCTGCCTTTTGGCAGGGACGGGACGTGGATGAAGATGCAGGGCACGCTGGACCCGATGGTATCCCACAGGGTGGCATTGCACAGATATGTTCCGGCGTTGCTTGAAAGAGTTGACGGTACGCCGGCTGTTTTCGCGGCCTGGAGGAGGGCGCGTGCGGGCAGTGTCGCGGATCTTGCCCTTTCATTGCCTGGGGCAAGTTCGGGGCGCGTGGGTGCTTTACCGTCAGCGTCCGTGCGGATCCGGGTCGCGCGATTGACAGCCCGCGTTTCGACATTGAGCGTCCGCCGCGTGCCATCGACACCGAAATGCACAATTGCATCCGGCCGGAGTTCTTCGCGCAGTTTCGAAGTAACCTCCTGCCGTCCGGCCCAGGTCGTCGGCAGCACCTCAAAAACGAACTCAACACCTGTCTGATGCTTACCCAGACGTTTGCTCAGACGCCTCATCAGCTGTTCCGTCGGGTTGACCGGTGCCCCTGGAAACGGCGTGAAACCCGTCACCAGAATTGTTTTGGCGGTTCTTGTCATTCCGACAGACCCATCAGATCGGCAAGTTCATCAACGGCAAGCGATACGGCAGTCGTGCCGTCGTGAACGCTGCTCTCGAGAGACTTCAAGCGTTCAGCCGTCTTCTTGTTGGTTCTGAGTGCTTCGCTCATGCGCTGCTGCAACATGTCCCACATCCAGGCAACCTGTTGCCTGGAGCGTTTTTCCTGCCACTCGCCGCTGACCTGCATTCGGTGACTGTATTGTTCAATCTGCTGCCATAGCGTGTCGAGGTCCTGATTGACGAGACCCGATATGGTGATCACCGGCGGTGTCCAGTTGGGGGATTTCGGCGCGAGTATGTGGAGGGCGGCACGGTAGTCGGCGGCAGCCGAACGGGCGCGGGTTGCGCCATCGCCGTCCGCCTTGTTGACCGCAATCATGTCGGCGATTTCCAGAACGCCCTTCTTGATGCCCTGGAGTTCGTCTCCGGCACCCGGCAGCATGAGAACAAGAAAGAAATCGACCATGTCGGCAACGGTCGTTTCGGACTGGCCGATGCCGACAGTCTCCACCAAGATCACATCGAAACCGGCGGCTTCACACAGCAGCATGGTCTCGCGGGTCTTGGCCGCAACGCCGCCGAGCGTTCCCGCGGATGGGGAAGGGCGGATATAGGCATTCGGGTCGGTCGCAAGCCTTGCCATGCGTGTCTTGTCGCCCAGGATCGACCCACCGGTGCGGGTCGATGAGGGGTCGACCGCTAGAACCGCAACCTTGTGGCCTGCCGCAGTCAGATTGGAACCGAGCGTGTCGATGGTCGTTGATTTGCCGACACCGGGCACGCCGGTAATGCCTATCCGCAAGGCTTTGCCGGTCAGCGGCAACACGTCCTGGATCAATTGATGCGCGACATGGCGGTGGTCGGCTTTTTTCGATTCAACGAGTGTAATCGCGCGCGCGAGAGCCGCGCGTTTGCCTGCCTTCAGATCCGCTGCGAGCGTTTGCGGATCGATTGTTTTTGCCTTTGCTGTCATGTCCCAGGCTTAAACCAGGATTCGGCAAAGGTCACGGTGCCATTTGGGGGAATGGGAGTGGTCAGGTCACTGGATGCCGGCATTGCGGAGCAACACGTCATCCGACAGGTTTTGGATCTTGAGGCCCGTGCCGTCAGCGAGCGCCATGGGCTGATAGGCACCCTCGCAGCCTTGCGAAAACAAGGTGGTGAAAAAGACGCACGCGGCCAAATAGCTGCCTGCGACGGTCGGGTGGCGCTCATCAATGTAGAGGTTTACGTCCGGATGGCTGGTTCGCATCTGAGACCAGACGACACCGACCGGGACCACCGAAGCCCCGTTCTGCCGTGCCATTTTGTTATAGGTGTCGTTGCTTCTTTGCTGCATTCCCGCATATGTGCCGACTTTCGAAAAATTCTTCTTGTTGAACTGGTCACCATCCCTGTGCGCCATCGCCATGTAAAAAACGACTTCGGTTTCGGGCGACATGAGGCGCGCGCGTTCTGCAAGCCAGCGTGCGTATGGGAGCGTCTTTTGGGCCACGTCTTCGTCGCGAAGCGCCGGCAGCTGGCTGTGCTCCTGCAGAACCACAAAATCCCAGGCGGTTTCGTCAAGGAGCGTTTTTACCTGCGGGTTTTCGGCATGGTGTTCCAGGCGTGCGCTTCCTTTGGCGGTTGTCCGCGTGACGATGCTCACGCCTTTGGAGGCAGCAATGCTTTTCACCAGTCCAGGCAGATCATTGCCAAGCGTCAGGCTGTTCCCGACGAAAAGGATTTTGGATGTTTCCGGGGAAGGTGGCGATGCAAAGACATCAATTGCCGGGCCTAAAAGGGATGCGAGGCCTACTAGCGTGCAAAAGAATGCCTTTTTCAATGATGGACCCCAGCCCTGTCCGATTCGATGAAATGCAAAACGAGTATCGGGTGCTGTTGTAATTTGTCCATCCCGAACGGAAGCCAAACAACTCCGGTCAGGTCAACTTTGCTTTACACCGACCTTTTCTTGCTGCTCTTCGGTCTTTTGCAGCGGCGTGCGCACTGGTGGACACACCATCTGGATATGTTGCTTACGTTTGTCTCCATACCTCATCATGACCGTTTCCTCGCCTTAGCGTGGAAAAGCTTAGCGGGGAACGCGCTTCCGGATTGTGATGTGGATTACAATTCGTCCGGGAGGGGCCTGCAGGCAGACGGTTTTGTCAGCTTTTTGGCGTCCACAAAATGCGCTGCAACTCGGCGTCGAACAGCTCCTTTGACGGCGGCAGCCGGTCGAATGGTCCCTGGTAACCCGGGATCGCATAGACCAGTTCAACGTTCGGGTGTCCGCGCGATTTGCAGATGGCCATCCCGCGCCAGAGATTCTTGCCGGCACGGCAATCGGCTTTGGCAGTGCCGATGTCGCCCAATGTCATACCGATCCGCTCGCCGTTCGGCCCTTGCAGATGATGAGTCACGCCGTGCACCGAGCGCACCTTGCCATTTTGCCCCTTGAAGACCTGCAGAACCTGAAAGCCATCGGTATTGAAGGCTGCAAGCGCCCACTCGGTCTTGTTTTCAACCGCCGTCTGAATGCCTTCGGTGGTAAAGCCGGGCAGGGCCGATTCGATTGACTTGGAGCCGTACCGTGTCTCGGGTGTGATGCCACCGACATTGTCTTCGGTAATCTGGACGAGCGTGACATTCGACGTCTGAACAAGCCGGCCCGAGGTGCCGTCAAAGTCAGCCGTAGGCGAACAGGACGCAACAGCAAGGGCAAATAAAACTGAAAAAACGTTCAAGAATCGGCAGCGCATGGACCAAACACATCGTTATTGCGGGCTGCGCTTTGCACGCAGTTCTCACAAGGGTTTAGCAACTCAGGATTATTTTGCAATTGCAGAGGGGCGGTGCTGTGGAAAGTTGGGACATGCTTCACTGCACGCCCTAGAACCTCCTCAGGTTTCGTCTTTCTTTATCCACTTCGGCGTGCTTGGCGGTGTGTAGGTCTTAAACTGATCGATCATGTCCTGCGCGGTCGCGCTGATCTGAATCATGTTTCGCATTGCAGGCTTGGTGAAGGCTTCTTCGGTCTGATGATCCAAAAAGGCGATGAGTTGATCGTAGTAGCCGGCGACATTGAGGAATCCGCACGGTTTTTCGTGATAACCAAGCTGGCCCCACGTCCAGACTTCGAAGATTTCCTCCAAAGTTCCAACGCCTCCCGGCAGGGCAATGAAACCGTCGGACAGATCCGCCATCATCGCTTTTCGTTCATGCATCGAGCCAACGAGATGAAGTTCGTTGAGCCCTTCGTGACCGATTTCCTTTTCCTGAAGTGATCTTGGCAATACACCGACGACTTCGCCGCCGGCTTCAAGAGCCGCGTCGGCAACTGTGCCCATCAGGCCGACCTTGGCACCGCCATAGACGAGACGGTAGCCGTTTTCGGCAATGACGCGGCCGGTCGAGCGGGCCGCTTCCGTGTAGATTTCACGAGATCCATAGCTGGAGCCGCAAAAGACGCAAATGGATTTCATCTTTTTGTCCCGTTCGTTTTCAATTGGCACAATCGCCGGTCGCCGGCGGTCTTGCTGTCAGTTCTTTGCCAGTTCGTCGAGGACACGCGCCCAGGAACGAATGCCTTTGTGAAAGCTTGTCAGATTGTATTTCTCGTTGGGGGAATGGATCTGGTCGTCTTCCAGTCCGAAGCCGATCATCAGGGTATCCATGCCCAATGTACGCTTGAAATTGCCGACAATGGGAATGGAACCACCCATCCCGACGAGAGCGGCTTCTTTGCCCCATTCGTCTTTGAGAGCCGTTTCGCCCTTTTCAAGGGCCGGCATCTGGAAGTCTAGCCGGAGGGCCGGACTGCCATCCTTTGCGATGAAGTCGACGGAGCAGTCGGCCGGTATCTTTGAGCGCACATAGTCACGGAAGGATTGCTGGATCTTGTCCGGATCCTGGTCTCCGACCAGCCGGAACGTGAATTTGGCATGAGCTTCGGATGGTATGACGGTTTTCGATCCGGCACCCTGATATCCGCCCCACATACCGTTCACTTCAACAGTTGGACGCGACCAGATGTGTTCCAGCGGCTTGCGGTCGTTTTCCCCGCGCGGATACTTCAATCCAACCTCGCCGAGAAAATCCTCGATGGAGAAATTGAGGCCATCCCACATCCTGCTGACGTCTTCCGGCAATTCGATCACGCCGTCATAAAATCCAGGCAGGGTCACCTTGCCGTTTTCGTCATGCAGACCCGCAATGATGCTGGCAACGATGTGGTTGGGATTTTGCGCCGATCCGCCATACATGCCGGAATGAAGATCGCGGCTTGCGGCCTTGACGATGATTTCGTCACCGACCATGCCACGCAGCATGACGGCGATTGCGGGCGTCTCTGCGTCCCACATGCCCGTGTCGCAGACGAGAGCAAGATCGCAGGACAGTTCGTCCTTGTGCGCATCCAGAAACGGGCCAAGCGACGGTGAACCGGATTCTTCTTCTCCTTCGAACAGGATGCTCACGTCGATTGGCAGATCGCCGGTCTCCTCAATAAACGCACGTGCTGCCTCGACGAATGTCATCAGCTGACCTTTGTCGTCCGATGCGCCGCGGGCAACGATGATCTTGCTGCCGTCCTCGCGTGTCTTGATGCTGGGTTCAAACGGATCCTGATCCCAAAGGTTCAATGGGTCGACGGGCTGAACATCGTAGTGTCCGTAAAAGAGTACGTGCGGGCCCGACTTGCCGGATGTGCGGTGTCCGACCACCATTGGATGACCGGCTGTATCGCGCACGGATGCCTCAATACCGATTGATGTCAGTTCACGCGCGAGCCATTCTGCAGCTTCGCGGCACGGTGCTGCGTATTCAGGGTCGGTAGAGATACTCTTGATTTTGAGAAGGTCGAACAGTCGATCGAGGCTGGATTCGAAATTGGTCTCGATGCGCGCCAAGACCTTATCGATGGAACTCATAACGGATCCTTGAATTTGGAACAGAATGGCTGGCCGAAGAATGCACGGCCTTTCAGAAGGCCCTAACAGGCCACAAGCGTGCGCGAAGCGCAAATGGATTTAGCTGTTTTTCGGAAGGAGCGGCTGCGGTGCAGGCAGCGCGCCGCGCGCGGTGACGATAACCTCAACTCTTGTCGGCCCAATAGTTGCCTCCAGTTTCTCCAGGAGCTTCGATTGAAACTCATCGATCTCCTCGGCCAGCACAGCTTTGCCGGGATCGACATAGATCGCCACGTAGTGCATCCGTCCTGCCTGAAGGACCGCCGCCCTGTGGAAACGGTAGCCCATTTCCAGGGCAAGATCCCGCGCTGCGCGCGCCGCCTTTGAATGCGTGCCTTTTGGAGCGCTCACCCCGGCAAGGTCTGCAAGCGTTTTTCTGAACGTCGCCAGCGGTTGCCAGATAATGGCGAGGATTAGAACGATCACGATGACCGCATCGCCGATCGGCACATAGGGTGCAAGGGGCGTTCCCTCAAGAAAGGGAAGCGACAAAAGGGCGGCGCCCGCACCGACACTCAGCACACCATCCATCATTGCCGCTCTGGCTTCGGTCTTCAACAAAGGCGACCGCTTCCCGCTATTTCTGTAGGCGCGGTAATAGTTGAAAGCGAGGGCCAGACAAATCAGAACGATCGTGACCGAGTAAAAAACGATCGGCCCGAACACCAGTTCAGGAACCGTACCGCCAGTGAAGAAGGTCCAGATCTTGATTCCGGATACTATTGCCGCAAAAATAAGGATACCGATCAGGATCAGACTGCGGAAGGTGACGTAGAGCACCTCATCGAAATCATGCCCCCAAGGCCGTTTTCGCGTAGGCGGCAAACCAACGCGGGCGCCGATGCGTGAAGCTGCAATGGCGGATACGAAGTTGACGGCCGAATAGAGCCCGTCTACCAGCATGGCATCGGAGCGCGAAAGCCATGCAGTCAGGATGCCGGCGAAAGCCATGAACAGATTAGCCCATTTACCAGCAGTCAGGGCCTTACGTTCGATCTCCCGATTGTCGGCCATAAGCGTCAGTTTCCACGTTTCAACGATCCCATCAAACCGCGAACCAACGCGCGCCCGAGGGATGTCCCCAGGCTTCTCGCTGCAGACTTCAGTCCAGCTTCCAGCACGCTGTCGCGCTGGCTTCTGCGACTGGAGCGTCTTTTCATGCTCTCTTTGCGCGGACGGTCGTCGCGGCCGAAATCAGGAAGCTGAAACCCCGAACGGGACCGCCGTGGCTCACCGTGTTTGCGGGCATGCTTTTCTTCCCGGTCCCGGCTGCGCTGTTCCTGGCGCTGTTCCTCTTCTGCGCGGTTCATAAGGATTTCGTAAGCGGATTTTCTGTCCTTGGCGCGTTCGTAGAGGCCGAAAATGGCGCTCGATTGGATGAGCGCGCGCCGCTCAGCCTGCGTGATTGGTCCGAGACGGGAGCAGGGGGGCCGGATCAGGGTTCGTTGCACGACCGATGGGATCCCCTTGCCCTCCAGCGTCGAAACAAGTGCCTCGCCGACGCCGAGCTCGGTTATGACGCGTTCCGTGTTCAGGTCGGGATTTGGGCGAAAGGTTTCCGCAGCAGCCCTGACCGCCTTCTGGTCTCGCGGTGTGAAGGCCCGCAATGCATGCTGGATGCGGTTGCCGAGCTGCGCCAGGATCGTCTCCGGAATGTCTAGTGGGTTCTGGGTTACGAAATAGACGCCGACGCCTTTTGACCGGATCAGCCTGACAACCTGTTCCACCTTCTCTATGAGTGCTTTGGGCGCGCCGCTGAAGAGAAGATGCGCTTCGTCGAAGAAGAAGACCAGTTTCGGCTTCTGCGGATCGCCGACCTCGGGCAGTTCCTCAAACAGCTCCGACAGAAGCCAAAGCAGAAAAACGGCGTATAGCCTGGGCGAGGACATGAGTTTGTCGGCGGCCAGAATGTTCACGATCCCGCGGCCGTCCTGCGCAGTGCGGATGAAGTCCCTGATGTCGAGCGCAGGTTCGCCGAAGAAATTCTCTCCGCCCTGGCGCTCCAATACGAGCAGCCTGCGCTGTATCGCGCCAATCGACGCCTTGGAAACATTTCCGTAAAGCGTTGAGAGTTCAGATGCGCGTTCGGCCACGTGGGCCAGCATTGCGCGCAGGTCCTTGAGATCCAGTAGCAAGAGCCCTTCATCGTCGGCCAGCTCAAACAGGACGTTCAGAACACCTTCCTGAGTGTCGTTCAACTCAAGCAGGCGCGAGAGAAGAAGCGGGCCGATCTCGGAAACCGTTGTGCGGATCGGATGGCCCTGCTTTCCCAGAAGGTCCCAGAAAACGGTTGGAAATTCCTTGTATTCGTAGCTCGGTTCAATGCCGACTTCCCGGGCCCGTTTTTCAAGAAAGTCCTTGGACACGCCTTCGGCGGCCAGTCCGGACAAGTCGCCCTTGATGTCGGCGCAGAAAACAGGAACACCCGCCTTTGAAAACCCCTCCGCGAGGATCTGCAACGAAACAGTCTTGCCGGTTCCGGTCGCTCCTGCGATCAATCCGTGCCGGTTGGCAAGTTTCAGCGCCAGCGTTTCGTTCTTGGTGCTGGCGCCGACAAAAATGCTTTCTTTTCCCGTCACGGATACCCCCGAATCTCACTGGCTTTCCCTGAACCTAACAAAGCTGCTGCAAAAAAGCGCGCTTGAGGTGTGAAGTCGTGTCGACGGATTTCCGGAAAAGCATGTATAGGAATGACCGGCGGTGCAGCCGAGAACACAAGCAGCACAAACAGACTTACCTGGAGAACGGTATGGAAGAACTCATTAATCGGATCATGGCGGCAGCCGGGATCGACAAGGATCTTGCGACCAATGCGGTCGGCATCATTTTGGACTTTCTGAACCGCGAAGGACCGGAAGACAAGATGCAGCAGATTTTCGATGCCCTTCCGGGGGCCGCTGATCTTGTCGCCGCGCGCGAGGGCGCCGGGTCCGGCGGTGGTTTGCTCGGCGGTTTGGGAAGCATGATGGGCGGCAGTATGGGAGCGATGGGTGCCCTCAGCGAACTGAACAGTGCAGGGCTCGACATGGGCGGCGTGCAAAGTGTTGTCAAAGAGCTGGTTTCCTATGCTAAGGAAAAAGCAGGGGACGACGTAGTGGAGGAAGTGATTTCACAAATTCCGGGGTTGAACCAAGTCGTCTAGCTGCCCCAGGGTTCTGCCATCGGTCTCAGAGGGAGTTCATTGCGCATGTCATATTCGATCAAAGAAATCGAGGGCATTGGCCCGACTTATGCTGCGAAACTGGGTGAAGCGGGCATTACGACAACGGAAGCTTATCTGGAGCGGGCAAAGGATCCGAAGGGGCGCAAGGCGCTTGAAAAGGAAACCGGTATCGAAGCCAAACGCATTTTGAAATGGGCCAATATGGCCGATCTTATGCGGATCAGCGGTGTCGGTGAGGAGTATTCGGAGCTTCTGGAAGCAGCCGGTGTCGACACCGTCAAAGAGCTGAAAAACCGCAACGCGACAAACCTTGCCGCGAAGATGAAGGAAGTGAATGACGAAAAAAGCCTCGTTCGTCAGGTGCCAAGCGAAAGTCAGGTGACCAAGTGGGTCGATCAGGCAAAAGAACTGACGCCTATGATGACCTATTGAACGGTTCGAAGCCGGCTGGAAAAACGAAGAAGGCGCGCTTGCAGCGCGCCTTTTTTAGTTTCCTGATCGATATCGGCGGTGTGGCGCCTGCGATCGGCTCAAACTAAACGCTGATCTGACCGTAGCGCAGTGCTTCCACGACCGTGTGGGTCTTGTTGGATGCATTGAGCTTGACGCTTGCGTTTTGCAGATGGGCGTGAACCGTGCGTTGCGAAATGTCGAGGACGTCGGCAATTTCACCGGCCGTTTTGCCGTATGCCGTCAGCTCAAGAACCCTGCGCTCGCGGCTGGAAAGAGCGCCAGGACGCTGACCGGAGATGACACCAAGATCGCGAAGACGAGAAAAGGCTGCTGCGGAAAGGACTTCCAGGTTCGCAAGATCGTATTTGTTCACCTGAAGTGATGGACCGCTTGCGAAAACGAACGCCTGGAACGGATAAAGCTCTGTCACGGGTACGACAACGATCTGGCTGCCTTCACCGGCAGAAGCGAGGAGATCGGAGTGTTCCATATCGCCAGCTGTAATCGTCCAAACCCGCGCACGGTTGGATCCAAGACCGAGCATCAAAGCGCTGTCGTTTGCGGACAGCGAAGTGCTTTCAATGCCGTCGTTGCGCTGGTCCGGCCAACGGAACCGCTGCACCAGATTGTCAATCGGACGGTTCGGCATCGGCAAGCCGGTGATGAGTATGTGCGTCGCCCCCATGCGCCGCAGGTTCGACTCCAAAATGTCGAGGACATGGTGAGCCGCGTTTGCTTCAGAAATTGCTCTCAGTTTGCTTTTCAATTCTGTCTGATCAAGCATTGTGCACATCCTTAGCGGTCTAAATTACCGCATGCTTGCCAGCCTGGTGGTTTCAACCACCTACGGCTGATGATGGGTTCGTTAATGGCTTAGACTGAACCGATCATGGCACAAGCCCCAGCCGAGCGCCGCGCACGTTATCTAAGGTATTTATTCCCATGCGTCAGCGCTTTTACGCTACAATACAATTGATGATCGTACCAATAGGGAAAATAGGGAGAGTTTGCTTATTGCGCCAAAAATTTGGCAAAATATCATCAAATTGCATCTCCAGATCTACAATCCGGCCTGTATCTCGTTATGGGTTGTTGAAAATAAAGCGCACAATTTGCGCATTTATTCGCATTCCGGCAACAAGACGACGAGTGTGACGCACCTGTTCAAAAAATGTGATAGATTCCCTCAAGTTGGCCTGAAATCCGCGTGAACCTTACCCTTAATGCTGAGTTGCCAAGCTCCAGAAGGCCGGACTAAAACGGGGCCAAGGGAGACGATTGCAATGCCGCTCAGTTTTACCGGACCTGATAGCTTTTATTCTGTCGATGAAAACGCCTGGTGGGAATCTGTCGACCTGGCCCTGAAAGGGCGGTCCAGACAGACGCTCTTCGGATCGACGGAGGATGGCCTCGAAATTACGCCGATCTATTCCCGCCGCAGTGACGTACCGGCTCGCGAATTAAGGACAGGCGCGCAAAACTGGACACTAATGCAGCGCGTGGAAATTCCCGATCCGGTGGCTGCGAACGCCCAGATCATAGAGGATCTTCAAGGCGGGGCCGATGGTTTCGAACTGGTCTTTGCCGGGGCAGGAACATCAGATGGACACGGCATCCATGCGTCGGATCTTGCGGATTTTGAAGCCCTTTTTGATGGTGTCCTGCTAGATCTTGTCAAAATCCGCGTGAATGCGGGGGCGGGAACTCCTGAAGCAGTTGCATTGCTCCTTGCCTTTCTGGACCAACGGGGAATTGCACTCGCCGATGTCGAAATCGCGTCCGGATTCGATCCCTTTGCCTGGCTGGCAAGCCGCGCCCCAGGTTCATTCGAACTTCAATCGGCGCTCCGCCAGGCAGCGGACCTCTTACACGCAACTGAAAAATCGGGCGTATCGCTGAGAACACTGAACGCTGACGGACAAGCCTGGCATAATGCGGGCGCGACGCCAGCGCAGGAACTCGGACTTGTTCTTGCGTCTGCGACAGCCCAGCTTAGAATGCTGGAAGACACAGGGTTGAAGCCTGAAACGTGGTCGGGGCTGATGAGCCTTGCCCTGGTGGCGGATGCGGATCAATTCGGCACGATTGCAAAGGCGCGGGCAATGCGGGCGCTTTGGGCCTGTGTTCTGGACGGCGCCGGCCTACCGCAGTCGCAGACGAAACTGCACATGAGCAGTTCCTTCAGAATGCTGACCGGTCGTGATCCCTGGGTCAATCTTCTGCGCAACACTGTTGCCG
Organism: uncultured Roseibium sp.; assembly: GCF_947494555.1. Lineage (GTDB taxonomy): Bacteria > Pseudomonadota > Alphaproteobacteria > Rhizobiales > Stappiaceae > Roseibium. Next base: position 1,432,442 of record NZ_CANLVF010000001.1, read on the forward strand.
TTTTTGCTGCCGGTATCGGTGGTGCAGACAGCATTTGCGCGCTGCCACATACGTTTGCGGTGGGATTGCCTGACCAACTAGCGCGCCGTTTGGCGCGCAATACACAGGCCATTTTGCTTGAAGAGAGCAATCTGGCACGTGTGAAAGATCCCGCGGCGGGCTCCGGTGCCATCGAAGACAGAACCGAAAAACTGTGCGGCGCTGCCTGGTCATTCTTCCAGACGATAGAGGCTGCGGGCGGATTGGCGGACGCCCTCGACCAAGGGCTGGTTCAAAAGCAGATCGCGACGTCGCGGGATGAACTCGACAAAAATGTTGCGCGTCGAAAACGGCCTATTACCGGGGTAAGTGAATTTCCAAACCTGTCGGAAAAGCCTGTCTCAGTGATGTCAACATCACAAACGCCATCCAAGGCCAAGACCGACGCCCCCCGCAGCAGCCTTCCGGAGCCTGGCACCGGTGAATGGACGGCTGCGGTAAAAGACGTTGCCCTCAAGGGATTTGCGCTTTCGGCGATCGTCAAACTGCCTGATTCCGATTCGAGCGAACTCGACACGGCGCGCCTTGCCGAACCTTTCGAGCAACTCAGGGCTGCCGCTGAACACGTAGCGGAAAAGACGTCGAAGCCGCCTCTGGTATTCCTGGCGACGCTCGGCAGTCTTGCTCAATACACCGCCCGTGCGACCTGGATAGCAAATGCATTTGCAGCCGGCGGCATCGATGCAGTTGCACCTGCCGTTTATCCAACATTCGATGCATTGCTGGAGGCATTCAAAGAAAGCGCTGCAACGATCGCTTGTCTCGTTTCATCGGACAGCGTTTATGAGTCCGATGCGACAGATGCCGCGGCGAGGCTGAAAGCGGCGGGTGTACAGTATCTTTATCTGGCGGGAAGACCGGGCGAGCGTGAGGCCGACCTGAAGGACAATGGCGTGGATGCTTTTGTTTATGCGGGATGTGACCTTCTGGAAATTCTGAAAGATGCTCACACGCGCCTTGCGGGGTCGGAGAACTTCGATAATCAGGCATTGGAGGTCCCGTCATGAGAAGGATCCCGAATTATTCGAACAAGTCCTTCCAGAACGGTCTCAAGAATGCGGTTCCTGGATCTGAGAAGAGCTGGTTGACACCGGAGGATATCGAGGTGAAGCCGGTTTACGGAGCCGGGGATCTGGACGGGCTTCGTCACCTCGACACATGGCCTGGGCTGCCGCCTTTCCTGCGCGGCCCATATCCGACCATGTACGTCCAGCAGCCCTGGACGGTGCGCCAATATGCCGGTTTCTCGACCGCGGAAGATTCCAACGCGTTTTACCGTCGCAACCTCGCCGCCGGGCAAAAGGGCCTTTCCGTTGCGTTCGACCTGGCAACGCACCGTGGTTATGACAGCGATCATCCAAGGGTCGCAGGCGACGTCGGTATGGCGGGCGTTGCTATTGATTCCATTTACGACATGCGAACGCTTTTCTCTGGCATCCCGCTCGACAAAATGAGTGTGTCGATGACCATGAACGGAGCGGTGCTGCCGGTTCTGGCGCTGTACATCGTGGCTGCCGAGGAGCAGGGTGTTGCGCAGAAGGATCTGTCGGGAACCATTCAGAATGACATTCTGAAGGAGTTCATGGTCCGGAACACCTATATTTATCCTCCGCAGCATTCGATGCGGATTATTTCCGATATTTTCAAATACACGTCTCAGAATATGCCGCGGTTCAACTCGATCTCGATCTCCGGCTACCACATGCAGGAAGCTGGAGCGACCGCGGACCTGGAACTTGCCTACACGATCGCCGACGGCATTGAGTATGCGCGTGCCGGTGTCGGGGCAGGCATGGATATCGACCGATTTGCGCCGCGGCTCTCATTCTTCTGGGCGATCGGCATGAATTTCTTCATGGAAGTGGCCAAGTTGCGCGCCGCGCGCCTGATCTGGGCCACGCTCATGCAGGAGAATTTCCAGCCGAAAAATGCCAAGTCGCTTTCGTTGCGCACGCATTCCCAGACCTCCGGCTGGTCATTGACCGCGCAAGACGTCTTCAACAACGTGATCCGCACGTGCGTCGAAGCAATGGCGGCGACACAGGGGCATACCCAGTCGTTGCACACCAATGCCCTTGATGAAGCGCTGGCCTTACCGACGGATTTTTCGGCGCGGATCGCGCGCAACACACAGCTTTTCCTGCAGCAGGAGAGCGGCACGACCGAAGTGATCGACCCCTGGGGCGGGTCCTACTATGTCGAAAAGCTGACGAGCGACCTTGCCGAAAAAGCGATGACGCATATTCGTGAAGTCGAAGAACTCGGCGGTATGGCCAAGGCGATTGAAAAGGGTATTCCGAAACTACGGATCGAAGAGGCGGCTGCCAAGACACAGGCCCGTATCGACAGCGGTTCTCAAACCGTGGTCGGCGTCAACAAGTTCAAGCCGGAGAGCGAAGCCGCGATTGACGTTCTTAAAGTTGACAACGCGCAGGTCCGGTCCGCGCAGATCGACAAACTGAAGCGGTTGAGGCAGGAGCGCGACGAGACCGAAACGCAGGCCGCGCTTGACGCTTTGACCAGATGCTGTGAAAGCGGAGAGGGGAACCTTCTGGATCTTTCCGTGAAGGCCGCGCGGGCGATGGCGACAGTCGGCGAGATCTCGCTGGCAATGGAGAAGGTATTCGACCGGCACAAGGCGGAAATCAAGTCGATCGCCGGGGTCTACAAGCGGGAGGCGGGCTCTATGTCTGGAACCATGGACAAGGTTCTGAAGCTGGTTGAAACGTTTGAGGAAAATGACGGACGCCGCCCGCGAATTCTGGTCGCCAAAATGGGTCAGGACGGCCATGACCGCGGACAGAAGGTCATCGCATCCGCATTCGCTGATCTTGGCTTCGACGTTGATATTGGCCCATTGTTTCAAACACCGGAAGAAGCGGCTCGGCAAGCCGTCGAGAACGATGTGCATGTTGTCGGCGTTTCGTCGCTTGCCGCCGGGCATCTCACCCTTGTTCCTGCGTTGAAAGAAGCGCTTGCCGGCGAGGGACGGGAAGACATCATGATCGTTGTCGGCGGGGTTGTGCCGCCTCAGGACTACGAAGCACTCTATCAGTCCGGAGCGTCAGCGATATTTCCACCTGGAACAGTGATTGCCGAAGCTGCCGTCGGATTGATCAGCAAGTTGAATGAGCAGCTTGGCTACGGACCCGCAGAGGCGGCGGAGTAAGCGAACACCGCGCGAGGCAATCTGTTTCGGCAAGAAGGGCGACATTTGCGCTAATACGTTTTCAGGCGGGTTTACGCATCTGAGTCTGTCTCATAGATCAGGATATCTCCCGGCTGACAGTCGAGGGCTTCGCAGATTTTCTCCAGAGTGTCGAACCGGACACCCTTGACCTTGCCGGATTTCAGCAAGGAGACGTTCTGCTCCGTGATGCCAATGCGCTCTGCCAGTTCCTTCGACCGCATCTTGCGTCGCGCAAGCATCACATCAAGTTCAATGATGATGGGCATAGCGGTGCCATTCGGACAAGTGATCAGGCCTTTTAGACAAACTGGCGGTTTTCCTCAGCAATAGTGGCTGCCTCGCGCATGATCCAGCCGAATACGAGCATCAGAGCGCCAAATATGAGGAAAAATGCCTCGCCTCCGTCAAGCGCCACCTCGATTTTTCCTTCTCCGTTGGGAAAGTCCCACGTCACAAGGACGGACAGGATCGGGTCGCTCAAGATGTCGAAAATGCCGTAGGCGAGCAACCAGATCCCGATCTTGATAATGCGAGCCAGAGTTTCCGGCGCGAAAAAGGCGGCTTTTCGGAACTGATCGAACAATTGCCTCGTGTTCCAGCAAATGCCGAGCAACAGAGCGAAGGCGCATGCCAGAACGATACCCACTCCGATCCTTTGGACAAACGGTATGTCACCAAGGTCCCGCTCGATATCGGATAGGTCCACGGTCTCCGTCACTGCATCAAGAACGACCGGCAACAGGACGGTGATCACGAGCAACGCGCCGACCACCGCGACCATTATCAAGACGACTGTCACGAACCATTTCATGGCCGTGGACAAGCGGCGGATTCGCGACAAGCGTAATTCGCGCTCAACCTGTTCAAGCTCGCTCATTGCACACTCCGATTGCCAGCCCGATAGGGTGTCTAAGCCACGATGGCCGAGATTGCAATTTAAAATATTGCTATTGACAAAAAAATTATTGTCATGAATTTTAAAATTATCGTTTTGCGATAATAAATCATCGATTGAATCCGAGAGATTCAGCAGAGCTAAGCGAGACTATGAATGGTAAGTTCCTTTGTCGATTATGGAATTCCCCTGCCTACGGATCATCAACGCGTCCGGGTGGGCAGGTCCATGCAGCGCAGTTTTTGCTACTGGCTTTGGAGGCCGGCGATTCTCTGTACTGTCCTTGGTGTCCTGATGAGCGGTGCTTACGGTGCCGATCTCAACAGCTCCGAACAGCCCACAATGGGAATCTTTGCGTCAGGACATGCTCTTTGGGCAGGTCCTTACCTGGGTTTTGAAGGCGGTATTGCCCAGACCGTCACGGACGTAAAGGCCAACAACAGAACCGAGGAGCTGTCGCACGTAAATGCCGCCTTTGGCCTTTATGGTGGGTATAACTGGGAGGTATCGCGCGTTGTCCTGGGCGTGGAAGCTGCCGCGTCCTACCTTGGAGGAACTGAAAAAGGCGACCACCCTACGCTGGGCCCAGTCGAGGCGCGGGCCAGCTGGACTGCGGCGGCCAAGGCCAGGGCCGGGCTGCCGATCGGAAACTTCATGCCCTACCTGAGCGCCGGCATTGCGGCGACTGAGCACAGTCTTACCGCAAACGGAAAAGAGGAGACCTCGGTTTCCATCGGCCCGGTGGTCGGCGCTGGACTGGAAGTCGCCTTGAAGGACAGGTGGCGCGTGCGTGCTGACTATTCCCTGACGGGGATCATCGACGACACCTCACGTTTCGGCGGAGCAGACGTAGAGCGGATGTCAGGAAATCAAAGGTTGATGCTCGGGATTTCCCGATCCTTCTGACTTATTTCAGAGCATGCGCACCAAGCAGTGTTTCCTTCGAAAGGAGACACTGCGCTTTGCTTTGACTGCTAGATACAGATCTAGGCGTCACAGGCCTTGGAACATCAAGCAGTGTTTCAGCCCAATATGCTGTGCTGCCGGGCAGGGTAGCGCAGACCTGAAAAGTCTGCCCTCAGTGTCACATCATTCGACGTGTGCTCGTCTCGGCTAAGACCGTTTACGCCCATTGTAAGCCTGGGCCAGCGCGCCGCACATGGTCCCTCAACCGAGAGCGGCAAGGCCCGTCAGGTCTGCTAGTACGGCTTTGGGCGCCAGATCGGTATATTCGTCCGGCATACCCATTCTGTTCATCCAGACGGTTCTGAACCCGAAGGCTGTGGCGCCTGCTATGTCCCATCTGTTGGAGGACTGGAACGACACCTCTTCGGGATAGATACGAAAATGTGTCGTGACCATTTCATAGACCTGCGGGTCGGTCTTGAAGGTTCTGAGATCGTCGACTGAAAAAATCTCGTCAAGAAGCTCCGTCAAACCGGCCGCCTTGGCTGCCGCATCCAGCATTGCCGGCGATCCGTTCGACAGAATTGCGATTTTGGCGCCCGTGGCCCTCAAATCCGTTAGCACTTGTGGAACTTCCGCGTAGCAATCCAGTTCCCAATAGGCGTTGAGCAGGTCGCTCCGCAAGGATCTGTCGGCGCTCGGCACCAGTGCAAAAGCGGTATCGAGACCCTCCTGGGTAAGTTCCCAAAAATCCTTGTATTGGCCCATCAGCGCGCGAACCCAAGAATACTCCAACTGCTTTTCACGCCAAATGGAGGACAGCCTCTGTGCATCCGGTCCCAGTTTTTCCGCGTGCTTGCGCACGGCAGCATGGACATCGAACAAAGTGCCATAAGCATCGAATACAAAAGCCGCGTGCGCCATGGGCCGGATTCCTTGTCAGGTTTACAAATCGCCGGAAGAAAACCTCGCGGCAGCCGATGCGTCAAGCGTGCGCTCGTGCGACAAAAGATTAAAGTTGAAATTCCTATTGCGCAGGGGGCAACTTGATCGCGCCGTCTTCTTCAATCTGCCAGAAGGGATTGTAGGCGATCTCGAGCAAATGACCGCCTGGAACTTCAACATAGGACGAATATCCGCCCCAGAAAGCCTTTTCCGGACGCTTCACGATCTTACCCCCGGCGTTGACCGCAAGTTTGAACGCGGCGTCCACGTCCTCTTCCGAGCGTGCATTCCAGGCAAGTGTGATTGCACCGCTCGTCTGCTTCGTCACCTCCTGACCGATCTCCCGTTCCAGAGCGTCGCGGCTATAGAGTGCGAATACGGCTCCGATAATCTGAAAAAACACGACGTCAGGCGAAGGTGCGGCATTTACCTGCCAGCCGAGCCCGTCTTCGAAAAACCGGCGTGCTTCAGCAACGTCGGGCACTGCCAACGTCGTCATCGATATACGTTGTTCCATTGGTCTTCCTTCCGAATGAGAGGGAACATATAGTGAACAAATTTGGAGTGCTGTCAATGATCGAATCTTGGATCGTGCACTCCATCTTTTCACGCGGTGTCGGCACAGACGGGGCAGAATTCCTGTTTCATAACCCGGCGGGCTCGCAAATAATTTCCGGAAATTGCGTGCTTGTCGAAGAGTTTTGTCCCGTCACACGTCAAAGCGAGAAAGAAAAGCGGCAAATTTCCCGTTCCATCGGGTAGTCTATTGACCTGAGGAGTTTGCAGGTGTTCGCTCACGGGAGTGCGCACCGGTCGAATGAAAAAGGGAATGGCGATGAGCGGATGGAGCGATACGTGGACCTGGATTGACGGGACCTGGCACGAGGGAAACCCGCCGATCATGGGACCGCGCACACACGCTTCCTGGCTCGGTTCAAGCGTATTCGACGGCGGCCGGTTCTTCGAAGGCGTCATGCCCGACATCGACCTTCACTGCAAACGCGTAAACGATTCCGCACTCGCTCTTGGTATGAAGCCGACGATGCAGGTCGGAGAAATGGTTGAACTGACGCGAGAAGGGTGCGCGAAGTTCAACAGGGATCAGCATATTTACGTCAAGCCGATGTACTGGGCGGAGTCCGATGGACCTGGTGTCATCACGGGCGATCCCGACAGCACCCGTTTTTGCATGTGCTTGTTCGATGCGCCGATGGCGCCGAAGGACGCGGCCATGAGCATAACCTTGTCACCTTACAGACGCCCGACAATGGAATGCATGCCGGTCAATGCCAAGGCAGGCTGCCTCTATCCCAATAATGCGCGCGCCATGCTTGAGGCCAAGGAGCGGGGTTTCGACAACGCGGTTGTGCGGGACATGGTCGGCAATGTCGCCGAATTGACTTCAGCTAATATCTTCATGGCGAAGGACGGCCAGATACACACGCCAACGCCCAACGGAACCTTTTTGAACGGTATCACCCGGCAGCGCATCATCCAGTTGCTCCGTTCTGACGGATACGAGGTGTTCGAGCGCACCATGCACTACGATGAGTTTCTCGACGCCGACGAAATTTTCTCAACGGGAAACTACAGTAAGGTGACGCCCGTCAAGCGCATTGAAAAACGGGACCTGCAACCTGGTCCCGTCGCGGCGCGCGCGCGCGATCTCTACTGGGATTTCTCGCACAAATAAGGGTCTCAACGTCACTCGCGTACGATCAGCGCGGCGGCAATCAGCAAAGCTGCAGCCGCGGCGAGGGAAGGCGCTTCGAATGACCCGGTTGCCGTATGAAGTAACCCCGCGAACCAGGGACCGGCAACCTGACCAAGGCCAAAACTGGCGGTCAGGATCGCAAGCATCTGTCTGACGGCCGCCGGGCCGCCCGCCTGCGCCTGCCGGCGGCCTTCCATAAGCCCGAGCGCCGTGATCCCCATGAACGTACCGCCAAGCAGACCGGCGCCCAGCAAAAAGAGCGCGGGCATGGAGCTGACCACCGTCATGGCGACGCCTGTGGATTCCAAAACGCAGGCAAGCGCGAATGCTTTGCGTGCGCCTGTCCGGGTGGCCACCTTGTTCCACGCGTATACCGATGGCGCCGCAGCCAGGCCGACGATCAGCCAAACGAACTGCTCGCTCGACTGAAGCGAGGGATCAGAGCGTGCAATTGCAGAGACAAAGGTTGCCGTGATGACATAGCCGAAACCGAAGAGACCATAGGCGGCGACCAGCCTGACAAGACTTCCGCTCAGTTTGGCGTCGTGGGTTTCAGATCGCTGATTTTCGGCGGGTTTTGAGGCAGTTTGATCGGGTGGGGGAGGCACAAGTCGTACCGCCATTGCAAACAAGGCCAGGGTCACGAGGCCGCTGGCAACCCAGAGATAGCGCCAGTCGGAAGAATAAAGCGACAGAACGGCGATCATTAATGCGGAAAACGCTATGCCGATGCCGACACCTGCAAAATGGAGGGCTGACAAACCTGCGTGGCCGCCCGCATTCAGCCGTTCAAGGACCAAAGTCGTCGAAAAAACGAGAACGAACGCGCTTGCCATACCGCTCAGGAAGCGGATGAGCAAAAACACTGTCAGGTCGGTCGTCAGGGCCATGACAATGCTGGTGACCGCGCTGCCCAATAGTCCGCCAAGGAACCAGTGCCGTGGATTTCCCGGAAGTGATCTGGCAGCGCCGGCAAGAGCTCCCGTCAGGTAGCCAAGGAAGTTGGCGGATGCGATCAGACCGGCGTCATTTGCCGGAAGACCCAGGCCATCGGACATGAATGGCAGGATTGGCGTGTAGACAAACCTGCCAATGCCCATTGCCGCTGCAAGTGAGAGCAATCCACCAAAGGCAAGCATCATGTGAGAGCGTTCTTGTCTCGACATCCGGTCCTCAGGAACGATCGGGAAAAGCGCAGTTGCAGGTGATAAGGAACTCAAAAAGACGTGGCGGCTGACTCGCGATGTTACAGCCAATGCACAAGGGTTACAAACACCGGAGTGGGCAGCATTTGCAACGTACCCGAACCGAATAGGTGGGGGCCACGGCCGATTGAGATTTGAGACACAACGATTGGCGGCACACACCTAGTGACAAACCATGCGGCAGGCAGAGATGCCAACGCGCCATTCAAGCGCGAAACTGCAATGCGCGGAAAACTCAGAGGATCCCCTGGGCAGCGATCATCAAGACACCTGAGCCAACAATGTAGCCACCGTCGATCATGAGTGCTGCGCCCGACTTCTTACAAAACGCACCGTTTGAGACAGTCAAAAGCGCTGCGGCCAATATGGCGAGAACCGCGGTCAGAAGGGCATCGATGGTGGCAGTAACGCCGATCACACTGGCAAGGCAGAACAGCGCGAGTATCTGCAGGAGCATGGCGACAAGAGGTGGACGACTTTCCGGCGTCAACTCGACACCCGACCCAGCGGCCCAGGTTTTGGCGAAGAGCAGCGGGGAGTAGACAAGCCAACCGAATAAAAACGCTGCGATTGTTCCGACAGCCACGGCAATCCAGTTTACGGCATCAAATTCCATGCTCGCCTCCATTTCGAAGTCTTCCGGCCGAACACGTCAGCCGTTCTCCACCAGTTCATTCAACCTTTTTGTTGAATTAACAGCCGTCAATCAAATAGTCAACTCATTGGTTAAGTTTCGAAGTGCCTTGTTTGAGGTTCAATTCGTCCGGCAGGCGCTGCTACAAAAAAAAAGAAAAAAATTATTTTATTTTCCGCTTCCGAACTTGCCGTGCGCGCCATGGAATCCTATTTTGCCGCTCGAAGCGACACGTGTATCGTGATGCACGGGCTCGCCAGTCCCCGACCCTTCTGAGGAGTTTGTCATGTCTTTCGAATTGCCTGACCTGCCATATGCTTATGACGCGCTGGCCCCCTACATGTCCGCCGAAACGCTTGAGTTCCACCACGACAAACACCATCAGGCCTATGTGACCAAAGGCAACGAGCTGCTCGCCGGCAGTGGCCTTGAAGGCAAGTCTCTGGAAGAGATCGTCAAGGGCAGCTTCGGCAGCAATGCACCTTTGTTCAACAATGCAGGTCAGCACTACAATCACATTCATTTCTGGAAATGGATGAAGAAAGACGGCGGCGGCACTTCTTTGCCAGGCGCTCTGGCGTCCGCGATCGACAGCGACCTCGGCGGTTATGACAAGTTCCGTGCGGATTTCATTGCCGCGGGTATCGGTCAGTTTGGTTCCGGTTGGGCGTGGCTGGCAGTCAAGGACGGCAAACTGGAAATCATGAAAACACCGAACGGCGAAAACCCGCTGGTTCACGGCGCAGTGCCGGTGCTCGGCTGTGATGTTTGGGAACATTCCTACTATATCGATTACCGCAATGCGCGGCCGAAGTACCTGGAAGCATTTGTCGACAACATGGTGAACTGGGATTATGTCCTGGAACTCTATGAAGCTGCAGCGAAGTAACCTCCGGCTTCAAGCGCATTTCGAAACCCCGGTCCGCAAGGACCGGGGTTTTTTTGTTGTTCGGCAAAAGCGAATACATCTGGTTACAAAAGAAAGGCGTGATCACGCGAGCGTGATTTCATTCCGATGGCATACTTGGGCTGTACTTACCCATGTTCGCACCGCATCACCGGTGTATTGATCGAGAGGGAGAGGATCATGCGCAACGCAAGGAAAGTTGCCGCCATTTTCATGGTGGCCGGTTTTGGATTCGCCGGATCTGTGCAGGCAGCGGATGATCCGATTGCGACACGCCAGGCGATCATGGCGTCGGTCGGCGCTGCCGCCGGTCTCGGCGGAGGGATGATGAAGGGCGAAGTCGCCTATACTCCTGTTGCCGGAAAAGCGGCCATCGCAGCGATGAACGCCGCCGCTGATTCCTTTGGCAGCTTCTTCCCCGCAGGATCGGACCAGGGCGATACCGGCGCTTTACCGGCCATCTGGGAAAATGCGGATGGGTTTGGCGCTGAACTGGCGAAGTTTTCAGCGGCGACCGGAAAAGCCATGGAGGCAGCGGGTAAAGCAGGACCTGCGGATCTTGATGCTTTCAAGGCGGCCATGGGACCGGTGTTCGGCACTTGCAAATCGTGTCACGAAACTTACCGTAAGAAGAACTGACCGGCTATTTTCCCTGTTGCCGGAATAGTCGGCCGCGGAGAGACCCATGAAAAAGGCATTGATTGTCCTTGTCGCGCTTGCTGTTGTCGCAGCAGGCATCGGATGGGTGCTGTCCGCACCGACGCGAATGAGCGAGCAGCAGGCCGCAAACCTTCAATCCGGAGACCCGGTCCAGGGTGAACTGGTGTTCTGGGCGGGCGGGTGTGCATCCTGTCACGCAGCGCCCGATGCCAAGGGCGACGAGCTGCTCAAACTCGGCGGTGGATTGCGGTTGGAGACACCATTCGGGGTTTTTGTCGCGCCGAACATTTCCTCCAGTGAAACCGACGGCATCGGAGGCTGGTCGCTGACAGATTTTGCCAATGCCATGACGCACGGGACATCGCCGGACGGCTTGAACTATTACCCGGCTTTTCCATACACATCCTATACACGCATGACCGGTGAGGATCTAGGCGATCTCTACGCCTTCATGAAAACGCTTCCTGAAGTGCAAGGCAATGCTGGTCCGCACGAACTCGGGTTCCCGTTCAACATTCGCCGCGGCCTCGGTCTTTGGAAGCGCCTTTTTCTGGATCCTGAACCCGTGATTGCGACGCCGGTTGGCGACGGATCCGTGGATCAGGCCCTTTGGGATCGCGGGCGGTATCTCGTGGAAGGACCGGGTCATTGCGGTGAATGCCATACGCCGCGGGACCTTGCGGGCGGGTTGAAACTGGCCGAATGGCTGGGAGGAGCTCCGGCACCGACAGGAGAGGGACGTATTCCCGATATCACGCCGGTGGACGGGAAATTCGGCAGCTGGAGCGCGACTGACATTGCCTATTATCTGGAGAGCGGTTTTACGCCTGAATACGATTCCGTCGGCGGTGAAATGGTGAAGGTTCAGGAGAACATGGCGAGATTGCCTGCAGGTGACCGAGAAGCGATTGCCGCCTATCTAAAGGCAATTCCACCTGTCATCGAAGCTACAAATTGACTCCTCAGCGGCATCTGACTATCGAAGCCAAATGATCCGAGAAAACAGCATTTCAGTCACCCCGGTTGAATCAGACACCGAACTCTCCGCGGTCAAATCCCTGTTTAGGGCCTATGTCGACTGGCTCGGCATTGACCTCACTTATCAGGGGTTTGAGGAAGAACTCGCCGGAATGCCGGGGAAGTACGCCCCACCCAAAGGTGCTTTGTTTGTCGCAAAGGATACGGATGGCTCCATCCTTGGATGCGTCGGATTGCGTCCGTTCGACGATGACGGCAGCTGCGAGATGAAGCGGCTCTACGTTTTGCCAGAAGGGCGTGGAAAAGGTGTCGGTGCGGCGCTCGTGACGCGTGTTTTGGAGGCGGCGGTGGCGGCAGGCTATCGACAAATGCTGCTCGATACGCTGCCGACGATGACCGGGGCCGTGAAGCTTTACACGGCCGCCGGATTCGAGCAGATATCCGCCTATTACGAAACGCCGATTGAAGAAACGGTTTTCTTCCGAAAACTGCTTCAGGCCGGCTAGCAGAACGACATCTGCATGAAACTTGCGGAACACCAACACCTCACAGTGCGAAAATCCCCTCGATCTCGACACGCAGGTCCGGCGAAAACAGTCCGGCGACCAGGACCAGAGAACTCGCCGGAACGGCGTTGCCATAGCCATTTTTGAGTGCTTCCCGGATACCCGGAATATCATCCGGATCGGTGAAGAACACCGTGACTTTCACAAGATCCTCAAGGCTCTTTCCGTTTTCGCGGGCGATGAAATCGAGCTGCTTCAGGATTGCACTTGTCTGCTCAGCTGCAGATCCTGACTGTGCATTTGTGCCAAAAGCCGTGAAACCGGATGTGAACAGCATCGTGCCCTGCGAAACGGCGTGGGTATAGGGTCCGACCGGAAGTCCCAGTTCTTCAAAATTCTGTCGCGATATCGGCATGTTGGTTATCCTGGTGTCAGGGCAGGCGCTGCGCAACAATTCCAGCGACCCGTTCAACGACGGGACCGAGGCAAAAGGCGATGACCGCAGCGGCGGGCCAAGCCAGACGAAACGCTTCCATCCATTGGCCGACAAAGGCGTCGCTCCAGCCCAAGTTGATAAAGGTCACCCAACACGACATTAAAAATGACAGGCCGAATGACATGAAGAAGGTGGCAATCAGCCTGCGTTTCATGGCGATCTCACCTGGTGTCCGCTTCAAGCGCCTGTCCGATTTCGGATAGCTCCTCGATGTAATTCACCTCGGTCAGGTCGCGGGCAAGGTAAGCCTTCGTGTGTTCGGCTTCGAAATGATCCGCGAGCGCCTGCTTGTCCGTCCAGCGCTCCCACAGCGTAAACTTGCCGGGTTCCTTGAGATTTTGGCGGATTTCGAACAGCAGGCACCCGGGTTCGCTCTGGGTCTGCTCGGCAAGACGCCGCAATTCGTCCTGCGCCTCTTTCAAGCTGGCGCCCGGTTTGAGTTCAATTCCAGCGCTTATGAAATATTTGGACATGTGCATTTCCTTGTCTTCATTTGGCAAGGAAGATTTATTGATTTCTTTTCGGTCAATCTATATTTGAAATCGAGATTTTAAATTCCGAAAATGAAATCATGCTCGACGATATCTCTCTCTTCATTCACATCACCCAATGCCGAAGTCTTGCTGCGGCGGCGAGCAAACTGGACCTGCCGGCTGCGACGGTAACCCGCCGGTTGAGACGGCTGGAAGAAACACTTGGCGCCAGGCTCATTCATCGATCCGCACGGAAGTTTTCGCTGACAAGCGAGGGGGAAGCTTATTACGCTTCCCTTGCCGATCTGATGGTCCAGGCCGAGGCGACGCTGCAAAACCTGAAAACGGACCTGCATCAGATACGCGGGCCCTTGCGGGTCGCTGCGCCGACCAATGCTTCCATCGGTGTCCTGTCACCCATGTGGTCCGGTTTCCTGAAGGCTTATCCGGAAATCCGCCTCACATTGAGTCTGAGCAACGACAACAAGGACCTTCAGGACAACCGCTTTGATCTTGCGCTCAGGTTCGGTGCACAGACGGATGTCTCGCTCTACCAGAAACGTATTGGCAGCGTGGCAACCATGATGGTGGCATCACCGGAATACGTTGCGCACAAGGGCGCTCCGCAAAGTCTCGAGGATCTGCATCAGCACAAGCTTATCTGGGTCTCATCGCTGCCGAGTTGGCACCTTAGGAACCGGCACTCGGGGGCTGAGGAAACCATTTACCTGAGTGCGGATATTGCAGTCGATGACATCACGCTGGCGCGCCAGATCGTATCGGACGGTCATGGTATCGCCCTTCTGCCGGTGACGGAGGCGGCCGCGGATCTTGAAGCCGGAAAGCTGGAGCCTGTGCTGCCGGCCTGGACTGGACAGGTTCGAAACGCCTATCTGGTCTGGCCGACAGGCCGCCTTTTGAGTGCGCGTGCAATATCGCTTTGCGACTTCATTGAAGACTTCATGGCCGCCAGAAAGATACTTCAGGGCGGGCTGCCGCTGTGATCCCATGTCACGCGGTGTGCGGGTTGCACCTTATGAAGCGGGGAACGTCGATGTAAGAGCGCATGGCGGAGAGCCAGGCAAGGCACTCCTGTTGCGTTCGGAAGCAACCGGCCTGTGAAATCTGGTACCTGTTGCTGAAATCATAAACCACACCGCTAGCAATGCCTTTCCAGCCCGATCCAGAAAAGTTGCGGCAGTCATATTGTGTGTTCTGCGTGTAGGGCAGGCTCTGCCGGGTCTTGTTGAATGTTGGTGCGAACAAGAGATCCGATGGTGTCTGAAACTGCTGCTGACAGGCAACCAACGCAAAAGCCGAGACTGCAACGAATGACGCACGCAGCAGAGACCGGACGGTGGTTTTCCGCTTTGCGTTCTTTCGAGTTTGGCTTTGCATTGCATGCTCCATTTGAGATCGCACTATCACATGAATTCCAATTCAACAGACTGAATTCCAATATGAATCACTTGAGCGGAAGAGCAGGGCAAAATCAAGACGCGAGTATGTGAAGCTCTCTCAAAAAAACGGCGCCCGAAAGCGCCGTTTGTCTCTTCATGCTCGACGAGGAGCGGCGTCAGTTCACGTTGATCCAGCGCAGCATCAGGAAGTTGTCGGCCCGCTGCGTCAAATCCACGTTCGCTTTCGAGCCCCACAGAAGCGGCTGAATGTGAAGCGGTACATAGACAACGTCGTCGCGAATGATCTTGGCGACTTCATCGAGCATTGCCTGACGCTTTTCGGCGTCGATTTCCTTCTGGATCAGAGACAGCAGTTCATCCACGCGCGCGTTCGAATAGCCGCCGAAGTTCCAGCTGCCGAGTTTCTTTTCGTCATTCTTGGTCGTGACCAGGAAACGGACGGGATGCTCGGCGTCGAATGTGCCGGGCGACCAGCCGAGAAGATACATGTCGAAATTGCCCGCGCGCAGTTCCGGCCAGTAGTTTCGCACCGGCATGGCATTGAGTTCGGCTTTCATGCCGGCCTGTGTCAGCATTGCGGACATCGCCTTGCAGAGTGCCTCGTCGTTGATGTAGCGGTCATTCGGGCACATAAGGCCGAAAGAAAAGCCGTCCGGATAGCCTGCCTCTGCCAGCAGAGCCTTTGCACCATCCAGGTCGTAGCCGATCCGGTCCGTCGCCGCGTTGCTGTGCCCCTTCATCTGCGCGCTGACAAGCTGTGTCGCCACTTCCGCGTTGCCGCGCATGATCTTGTCGACAAGAGCTTCTGCGTTGATGGCCTTCTGGACAGCCTCGCGCACCTTCACGTCCTTGAAGGGGTTCTTGTCACTCGTTTCGTCCGAGTATTTCAGGGCGTCATGTCCATGGGCAAAACCCAGCATGATCACACGCGCCTCAATGCCCTGGTGCAATGTCAGCCCGTCCTGGTTCTCGATCCGGGACACGTCCTGAACCGGAACCGGATTGATCAGGTCGACCTGTCCGCTCAATAACCCGGAAACGGCGGTTGCCGGATTGGCGATTGGAAGGAAGGTTGCCTTGGTCAGATTGTGCTGTTTTTCGTCCCACCAGCCGTCGAATGGCTCCAGAACGGTCTGAACGCCGGGCTCGCGGGAGGCGAGCACAAACGGGCCCGTACCGTTTGCATTGAGTGTCGCGTAGGTCTCTTCTTCCTTGGCGGGCCGCACCGCCCCGTTGGCCTCCGCCCAACCTTTGTCCATGATCATGAAGTTGGCGATTGAATCGGGAAAGATCGGATTGGGCGCATGGGTCAGAAAGTCGACCGTATAGTCATCGACAATCTTGACCTCTTTCACGGGTGCGAACCAGGAGCTTGTGTCGGCTTCTTCCGAAGAGGCGCGTTCATAGGAGAACAGGACGTCTTCCGCCGTGAGGTCGGCGCCATCGTGGAACTTTACACCTTCGCGCAGCTTGAAGCGCCAGCCGTCGCCGCCGAGAGGCTCCCAGCTTTCCGCAAGGGATCCTTCGATCTGCATGTTCTTGTCGCGCCTTACAAGGCCTTCATAAACATTGTTCAGGAAGCCGAGAACCGGTGCGGAGTTCACCGCGTGGGGGTCCATGGTTTGCGGATCCGTCGGCGAGGACCAGCGAAGCTCTGCAGCGCTTGCAAGCGAAACAGAGGAAAGCAGGGCGGCGGCAAGAGTAAAACCGGTTGCGGTGAAACAGCCCCGGCGCAATGACTTTGTCATGACATCCCCTTTGTGCGTTGTTGTAACGGTGTTTTGAAAACAACCTAAGCTATTTCTGCACAAAGGGAATACCGGACCCGCGTGCGGGGCCGGTCCAAGTCTCAAAAAAATGTGATTCTTTATGGCCGGTCTAGACTTTGCCGGTCACCATGAGCGCAAAGGCCTGTACCAGCGCGACTTCTTTCAGACGGTCGAAACGTCCGGATGCGCCGCCGTGACCAGCATCCATGTTGGTTTTGAGCATGAGCAGGCTGTCGTCCGTTTTTGTTGCCCGGAGTTTGGCGACCCATTTGGCAGGTTCCCAATAGGTCACGCGCGGGTCCGTCAATCCGGCAACTGCGAGCAGGGCCGGGTAGTCCCTGGCTTCGACATTGTCGTATGGCGAATAGGACGCGATGTATTCATAGGCCGTCTTGTCGGTGATCGGGTTGCCCCACTCCGGCCACTCGGGCGGCGTGAGCGGCAGCGTATCGTCCAGCATCGTCGCCAGAACGTCGACAAAGGGAACTTCCGCGATGATGCCACCGAATTTTTCCGGCGCCATGTTGGCGATCGCGCCCATCAGCATGCCTCCGGCCGATCCGCCCTGTGCGACGATCCGGTCATGGGAGGTCAGCTTTTCGGCGACCAGATGGTCGGCAGCTGCGATGAAATCGGTGAAGGTGTTCTTCTTGTTTTCGCGTCGGCCGTCCTTGTACCACCGGAACCCCTTGTCCTTGCCGCCGCGGATATGGGCGATGGCATAGACGAAACCCCGATCGACGAGGGACAGGGAATTGGTGTTGAAGCTGGCCGATACCGTGATGCCGTAGGATCCGTAGCCGTAGAGCAGGAGCGGCGCTGATCCGTCGAGCCTGGTGTCCTTGTGATAAAGGATGGATACGGGGACGGTTTCGCCGTCTGCCGCAGGTGCCATGAGACGTCGCGTTACGTAATCCGAGGCCTTGTGGCCGGATGGCACTTCCTGTTCCTTGCGCAGAACCCGTTCGCGGGTCTCGACATCGTAGTCGAAGGTCTGCGACGGCGTGGTCATGGAGGAATAGCTGAAGCGGATCGAGGTCGTGTCGAATTCATAGCCGCCGCCAAGACCCAGCGAATACGCTTCCTCATCAAACTCCACCGAGTGTTCAACATTGTCACCCAGCCGGCGAATAACGATGCGGGGCAAGCCGTTTTCACGCTCCAGCCGGGTCATGAAGGTCTTGAACACACTGTGCGCCAGGATCAGGCAGCCGGGTTTGTGATCAACGAAATCCGTCCAGAATTCGCGGCCCGGCGTTGCCTTCGGAGCGGTGACGATCTTGAAGTCTTCCGCGTCGCCCAGGTTGGTCAGGATGTAGAGCGTGTCGCCATGATCGTCGACTGAATATTCCACGCCGGTGTCGCGCGGAGCGATTAGGACGGGCGGCGCCTCCGGCTGGTCGGCCGGGATCATCCAGACTTCAGACGTCTCGTGATCGTGAATGTCGATCAGGATCGTATCGCCGGACTGGGTTTTGCCGACGCCCATGAAAAATCCGGCGTCTTCCTCCTCGTGGACAAGCACGTCTTCCGCAGGATCGGTGCCAATCTTGTGGCGAAACAGTTTTGAAGGGCGGTGATTGTCGTCCAGGCGAACATAGAACACGAATTTGCTGTCGGCGGAGAAGACGCCGCCTCCACCGGTGTCGGCGATGCTGTAGTCCATGTCCTTGCCGGACGCCATATCGCGCAGTTGCAGCGAATAGTATTCCGAACCCTTGTCGTCATAGGCCCAGGCAAGCAGCTTGTGGTCCGGTGACTGGCTTGCACCGCCAATCCGGAAATAGGCTTTGCCTTCGGCCTCGGTGTCGCCGTGCAAGAGAACTGTTTCCTCACCGCCATCGCGCGGGGTGCGGAAGAAGATCGGCTGCTGGCCGCCGGTTTCGAACTTCATGCCATAGGCATAGGGACCATCGGGGGAGGGAACGGAGCTGTCGTCTTCCTTGATGCGGCCGCGCATCTCCGAAAAGAGCTTTTCCTGAAGCTCTTTCGTCGGTTCCATAAGAGCATCCTGGTAAGCGTTTTCAGCTTCCAGATAGGCTCTGATATCGGCATCCAGGACAGACGGATCGCGCATGACCTCCTGCCAGTTGTCCGCGCGCAGCCAACCATAGTCGTCCTGACGCGAAATGCCGTGGGTTTCATAGCTTTGCGGGCGCGCCTCGGCGCGTGGGGGGAAGGCATCTTGTTTCATGGTCAAGGAGGTAGGATTTTTGCGTTTTGTTGGCAAGTGACATTGTTTTCAGAAATGTCAGGGCGGGCCTGTTTTCGGACATATGATGGCGCCGGGGGCAATTGTTCTTTGTAGAGACCGAGCGATTTGTTTGATTGAGGGGAGAGGGGCCTCATGAGTCACAATTTTCTGATTGCAAGAAGCGGTTCAACCTCTCGCGTTTTGCGTCGGCTTGGCGAGCGACGATATTCCCGTCTAAAAGTCCCGCATCGATGCAACGGCACACAATGTGTGACAGGTCGCCACCTTCCAAAGACAACCGGTCGTCAAATGTGTACGCAGTACCTTTAGTAAGTTGTCACCCTAAGATCCTTCGGCACTTCTATCCTGCCGGTCGCATCGTTACGGCTGTAGCCTTTGCCGGCGATACAGTTGTCCCAAATGGCATCGTTGATACCTGTTTCACTGCCATATTCCGTTTGCCGAATTCCCTTTGCCTGGGCGGCACATTCAGCCCGATCAGAAAAAAATTGTTGTTGACTTGCATTTGGATGATCATAAGCCACACGATCCCCAGTCGTGCTTGTTACGCATCCCCCCAGAGCCAGCAGACCTAAAATATAATATTTTGCAAAAGGTGGTTTCACTGTAAATTTACCCATAGTAATTGTGAATTTAAATTGATAAAGTTCCGAGACTTATACAATAACTATTAATTGGCCAGCGTCGAATCTTTTTCGTCAGCTACTGATTATGAGTCCGCGCCCTAGTATTCACGTGCCGCCAAACGGACCTTCCGCCGCGAGCGCTCAATGCTCGCAATCGGGCGACAAAACACCTGCCGCGAACCGGATCTTCCTGGCTGGTAGGTGCGCCGGATATGGCCGTCAAACTCAGTACTTCATCCGCTGTTACTGCAGGCAAACTTGAAAACGGGCGCCGAGGCCGCCAAACTGGCCTCCTTTCAAAATAACTTGGAAGGCATCCGTCGATTCAGACATAGAGGGACGGAAGACATGTTGATGCACCCGCTTCTTACCGCCTTACTGGTCCTACTGTTGCCGCTGACAGCAGCACATGCCGACACCCTGGACCCCGCAGAAAAAGCTGCGTTGCAGGCCCGCATCGATGCGCACGAGGTCGCCAGAGTGGAAGGCGATATTCGCGTCCTGATGTCCGAAATGCCACCCAAAGTTATCCCTGCCATCGTGCGTCAGACCGGCTCCACGGCTCCGGACGTCCGTGCGATGGTCGAGAAAGCGATCAGGCAGGCATATGCCCAGCAAGACTTCCGGAGCAATGAACTGGATCTGTCCGCCGCGCAATTCGCCGAGACAAAAACGGGTCTGGCGTACCTATTGATCCCCACGGAAACGGTGGTGACGTTTCAGGACAAGACCTACCAACTGAAATCTTTCACGCTGGCGTTTCAGGAAAACGGCACATGGTATCTGTCGCGCGTAGCCGAAGGGCCGACTTTGCAGACACTGCGCCTGGCCTACCCGGAATTCGAAGCTGTGACCTTCCCACAAGGCAGCTCTACCCTTATCGAGGATTGAGGGGTCGGACGGTCAAAAAGGAAATCCCGACAGTGGCTCATGCGGAGCCGGGATGAGGGATCATCGGATACTCAGTGACAAGCATGCTCGATCTCTTGCGAATTGGTGAGGGCTCTCGTTTGCCGCATCTGTGCTTTCAATGTCGTTCGATTACCCGGTCAATGCCGTGCTCTGGATAGGATTCATTGTCGCATCAACGCCATTTGTCTTTTTCCATTTCATCAATTGGCCGCGAGAATGCTTAGGGAAGGTATTTGAACAAAAGCTGGTTGATGAATTAAACGCCTTGTCACTTTTGGGCGAATTTCGGAAGCCCTTCGAGTGCGCCGGTGTAAGATGTCAGAAATCCGAAAGCCAAACTGGGATACGGACCTTACCTCGACATTCACATGAAAATTCCCAGTTGCGCTCTTGGCATTTTTCATCATCGCGATTTCCGGCATGGAAAGGGGACCTGTCGAGGTCGGGGATTTGAGCCAGCCAGACCTGAAAATTGACAATGTGGGATTGTGAACCGGGCTCAGTTCCCTCCTAATGTCAGGCCTGTGTTTCATCTGAACTGCCGTGACACACAAGGAGCCAGCCATGAACAGATTTTTCGCTGCCCTATGCCTGTTGTCTCTAATGACAACAACTGCAAAGTCGGATGTCAGTTTCTGGTATCAGGATGGAAACTGGACGGTCTGGAACGAAAAGGCAAAATGCAAGGCAGTCAATCGGCCTGTCATCGAGACCAGTCACGCACCTTATATGTCTTTCTGGTTTGTCTATGATCTGGCTAATCCCGGCGTTGCGATAGACACATACTTTTGGCCCGGGGTCTTTGTTGAGGGTACGAAATTCAATGTAGACCTGCTTGTATCTTATGGCGAGGAGCAGATTACGGTTCCAGCCTCGGCTGGACTTGATTTTGCACTAAGGACGGAAAGGCCGCTTTCACAGGCGGAAATCGATCTTCTCGTGAAGCAAAACCTTTTGATCGTCAAACCAGAGAACTCATCGGTCAGTCTTGCCGTCGATGCCGTCAAAATTCCGATTATTTTACAACAGCTGCAAGTGTGTGTTGACGTTCTCAGCAGGGCAACGCAGAAGCCGGATTAATGCTCGGTGTTGTTGTGTCGGATCATGAATTTTCAATTCTACTCAATAGGAGCGTCTGAATGCTCAAGACACTGACAACGATAATGTTTTTGATGACACTTTCTATCGTCCAGGCGCGAGCAACCGTCATTTCTCGGGTCGAATTAGACCTGGGTGCAGAAGAAGATCTAAGACAAATACTTGGCAAAAAATTCCTGAATTGTTCTGCTGACGGCATTGCGAGAGTTGAATTTACGCAAGATCATCGCGTGCTTTACACCAAACACCCGCGTTTCGATTTGGGTTCTTTTGTTTTTGAGGGTGACAACCCGGACCGGCGAGTGAACGAATGGTTCATAAACGGAAAGCAGATTTGCGAAAGGGAAGTTGGCGCTCGGAATGAAAATGTACTGCACTGCAAGGCATTTAGCCGAGCGGCTCGGACGGACTACTTTTTTGTTGAGCATTTCGAACGCGGTAAATCGTTCAAATATAGTATGCAAGAATGCTCAAGCCCCGGTTTTGACTGCAACTGTGTGAGCTACAATCAGTTTTAACTCCAGCGGGCCGAGTGAAGATGCTTTGGCTGAAGTTATTCAGAGCGACTCGTTCGGAGCGGGTTGAAAAGCCCTAGAATTCTTAAACTGAACGCGCGTTAGTGCTGTTCTAACGGTCAAACGATACGCACGATTAGGGATTGAAATAGTTCGAATTTTTTTTGGGGGAGTTGTTTTTTACTTCAAAAAAATCGATAAAATCGTAGCTTGTATATCAGAGAATTAATGCTTTCAGGTGCGAAATGACATTGCTTCGATGGGTTTTTGAATTCACAATTTACCTTTTAGTGCTGTTATATTTTTACACAACGTTTGAATATTATGACTATGAGCAAGTATATTTCGTTGTCTTTTTTCTGATTTTCATGAGATCTGTCGTTCCGTTACTGGTAACTCTCTCGCTCACGTTTGGACCACTAAACCATCTCTACAACAATGCCAAGAAAGATGCTGTAGGTAAAAACTTCCTGATTTTGAGGAAGAAAGATATCTGATCAATCTGTCTCGCCGTGCTTATGCGGTCGGAGTATCTAAGTGATGCTGACGAAGGTTGATCCAGACACCGCAAATCTAGTTGGATTCGAGTACGGCAACATGAAACTCTGGAACAAGCTGCTCAGTGAGCTAAAAAGCATTCGTGACTCATAAGGAGCCAACGCATGAAGAAGAAACACTATATCTGGAGCATGTGGATCGTTTTCGCGTTTCTTGGTGCGGCTTTCTATTCGCCTGATTCACTGTCGATCTGGTCTCTGGTCGGGGCCGGGATCGGTCTGCTCTGCGCACTGGTTCTTACGCTTCTGTATGTACTCTTCCGGGTGTTTGCAGCAGGGTCTGCCGCGAAAGGCGACAAGCAGGAATTCATGCGGAAATTGAAGCTGTAGAGAAGGAGTCGAGATGCCGGATTGGTTGCGAGAGCAAGTCCGAGAAATGGCGCAAGACTTGTTGAAGTTGCCGCACTGGAAGCGTAGGCGTTGGCAGCTATCGGACGCAATTCTCCGAAAATTGAGCCAAGATTCATAAGGAGAAGGGAAGCATTCGATGAATATTGGGAAAGAATACTTGTCGATTCTGAGATCGATCGTATACATCGGTGTCGCCTTTATTGTGATAATAATAGTGAACTATTTTTTGGTGTCTCCCTTGGATTCGATTGTTTCGTTCTTGGTGATGGTCATTGCATCAATATTTACGTTCATGCGAGCAAGGTAGAGGAATCGAACTCAATATGGACGAAAAATACTTAAATTAATAGAACTTTTCTTTCTTTCCCTGGTGGTTTTGGCAGTATTTTATTTACTTGATACAATAGTAATTGTATTAGGTATGACGATTTTATATATAACGGTAATATATGGGATGGCAAAACTAAGATCTTTCTAATCATAGGCTGCTGAGCCGATATTTTTGGATCAAAGTCAGTTAAATATGCAACACAAGATCTTTGTGTTCGACAAGTGCCACACAATCTCCGGCAGTCAAAAACTGATGCTTGACGATACTGAGACATACAAAAATGCCCAGGTGGATGTCGTGATGAGTGCTGTCATGGTGCCGTAACTATCAGGGCGAGCATACGTCGCGACTCAGGTTTTGAACGAAGCGTGCTTGCTTCTGGATAGTCAGGATCTCCGAGGTTCAGCTGACCATTTCCGAAATAGAGGCAGCGACTCATTAGCAGCCTTGAAACGTGCAAGAAACCAAAGGAATTTCCGGCGACAGACCGTCCTTAAGTGAACTTAGTTGCCTTGTTTCCTGACGCCTTTTTCAAGGCACACAAACACCTGATAAAATTGAGGGGGTGACAATTGAAGGAACTGATCTTACCTTAGGATAAGTTGCGCGTCTGAATTTATTGATGGGCGCACGATTTGATGATTTTTTTGCTGGACTAAGACTTTAATTAAAAAACCGGTTCGCATGCGAAGGCAATTTGAAGGTCTTCGTTGAGTGCAATCCAAAAAATACTGAATGACCCTCCTGGTTAATGACAAGAATAATCCGGAGAAATATTGCCGTGAAAATAGAAATTTATCGAGAAAATGCTCTTTGCATCGTTCGCCCGTCGGGGCGCATAGATCTGGCAACACTGGCCGAGTTCGAGAGTTCCTTACGCGAGTTGCTCGAAACCGCTCCGCCGAAGCTGCTTATCGACATGGGAAAGGTCACCTATCTGGCGGGCGCCGGCCTTGGCGTTCTTCTGGCGACTGCCACTTACTTGCGTGGCCATGCCAGTCAGATGGGCGTTTTCGGTGTCTCCGGACGCGTGCGCGAAGTGTTCGAGGTTTCCGGTTTCGCATCGGTTCTCAATGTCCATGCCGATGAGATGAGCGCGCGGGGAGAGGTCAGCTGATTTCGAACCATGTTGAGATCGCCGCAACCATGTTTGCGGGGCTGGGTCTGTTTTTCTTCGCGATGCATTTTCTTTGCGTCAACCTCAAACGGCTTGCCGATCAGAAACTGAAACGCCGAATTGCAAGACTGACGTCGACGGCACCTGCGGGAGTGTCGGTCGGAATGGTGATGATCGTACTGACCCAAAGCGGCACTGCCGCCGTGTTTCTGCTGGTCGGGCTGGTGCGCGCGGGCATGATGACACTCCGGCAGGTTCAGCCGGTCGTTCTCGGTCTTAATCTTGGTGCCGGGCTCATTGTGCTCTTTTTGACGCTGGACATTCGGGTGGCCGTGTTGCTGCTCATCGGCGTGTCCGGAATTTTCTACGCATTTGGCTCGCGGCACAAGGAACAGGTATCGGGCGCTGCAATTGGCGTCGGTCTCCTGTTTCTGGGTTTTCAGATCATGCGCGACGCGGCATCGCAGCTTGAAACGCAAGCCTGGTTCGTACAGTTCGTAGAAGCAACGGCAGGAGCGCCTGTGCTGGCCTTTCTTGCCGGGATGGTCCTGACCGTTTTCGCGCAGTCATCGATTGCCGTTTCAGCGATCATGATCGTGTTCCTGCAGTCCGGACTTTTTCAGCTGCAGGACGGCATCATGTTTGTTTTTGGTGCCAACATAGGCAGTTCGATCCTCATGGTGCTGCTTTCGGCCAATCTGACTGGCGTGCAAAGGCAGGTCGCGCTTTACAAACTGGGATTCAACGCGATTTCGGCTTCGATCCTCTTGCCGCTGATGTATATCGAGGCCGTGACCGGAATTCCGCTTGTGGTCTATCTGGTGTCGCACCTGAGCAATGATCCAGGCACCCAGGTTGCGCTTGCTTATGTCTTGTTCAACGTGTTGCCAGCACCGTTTCTCCTGTTGCTGTGTGGTCCAACTGCGGAGTTGCTTCAAAAGCTCAGTCCCGAGACGCGCGCAGAGCATGGCGCCAAGCCGAAGCACCTCGCATTGCCGTGTCAGGAGCCTCCGCCGATTGTCCAAAGACTTATTGAACTGGAAACTGTTCGGCTTCTGCAGCTGAGTTCTGAAGCATTTGACAGCATGCGATGTGATCGCGGCGCCAAAAAGCTTCATGCAAATCTGGAAGCTGCCGGAGCCCTGCACAAGATCATCGCCGAGGCGCTCCAGGACCTGGCATCAAATCGTTCGCTGTCACCGGACCAACACAAGCATGTCGATATGCTGGTACGCATTTTGTATCTCACGCAAGAGATGCGCGGTGCGCTGAACGACTTTGGTGCGGAAGTCTATCATCTGCGCAAGAAGAGCCCGGATCTGTGGTTTGCGGACTCAGCCGTTGAAGGACTTGATGCCATCCTGAATGTGCTGATTTCAGTTGCCCGTGACAGAAACAGCGATGCCCTGGACGTGCTGGCCAGACTGACGTCAAAAAAAGGAAACGGCATCAATGCGATCAAGGTTGCCTACCTGCAAGATGAACAGCTTCTGACGGGCCAGGGGAAGATCCACGTGCTGAATGCGATGAACCTTTGCGAACGGCTGATCTGGCTTTTCGGAGAGGCCGGGGCGGCTTATGGCAGGCTTGGGCAGAGCCAGGTTGAAGTCCTGTCATCTGTCTTCGATAAACCGTCAGCGGGAGAGCGTCTCCGGGCTTGATATTCAGTCTTGGTAAGGCGCATTCAGGCTGGCCCGAAGAATAACGCCGCGCCACCATGAGGAATAGGCTTGCCTGTTTGGTGTGATGGGCGCTCTGTTTTGGTATTGCCCTTGTTCCAGACCGAGCCAGACCTGTCTCTACCTGTAGACGACAGGATTCGTCGCATTTTCCAATTGGAGGGCGGAGGCCGCCTTGCTGTTCTTGTTGACGAAAAGTGTCGCATCGGATGCGGCAATCTCGTTGATCGGCAGGGAATGTGCGGGAACCTGTTCCAACAGGATCTTGGCCGCCAGCGTGGCCGCAGCTTCTCCGCGCTCACGGTACTCTGTTCCGAAGACCAGCGTGACGTCTTCCTCGCCATAGGCGGTGGAGGAGGAGACACTGACCAGATCGTCCGGGATGATCTCCTTCAAGACGCTGTTATGGGCCACGAAGGACGACGAAGAGGTCACATAGACCGCGTCTGAAGAAGCAAGTTCGGGTTTGAAAGAGGCAATCAGAAGGTCTTTCTCGTCCGCATCTGGAGCGAACCTCAACAGCTTTGGCACTATCCCGCGTTTTTCTGCCGCCAGCATGAGGCGGTCGGCTTCCGCCACCGCATTGCTCTCCCTTGGGTCAAACAGGATCGCCAGCGTTTTGAGGTCGTGGATGTTTCCCAGCAAGTCGAGAATGACTTCCGGCGACAGAGACATTTTCGCGCCGGTCAGACCCGGGGGCGGAGCGTCCAGCGATGTTACCAGACCGACGCCCACAGGATCGGTGACAATGTTGAAGACGCGGGGCACTGTCTCAAGGTCGAAGTTCTGAACGGTCAGGGTGGCCGTTGTGCCGAACGTGTATATCAAATCCTTCGATTGAAGATCTTCCCGTCTTTCGCGCAGGAAACCGGCCAGTTTGGTCTGGTCACGCTCTGCATCGAAATACTCAAATTTCGCGTTGATACCGAGTTCGTCCAGCTTTTCGGCGAAACTGTATTCGGCCGGTGTGAGACCACGCCATGTGATCATCACGATGGATTTTGCAGATTCTTCCGATCGCGTGACTCCCGGCATCACGATGAGTATCGCAAGTAGTATCAATCGAAAGATCAATCGGGCATCTCGCTGTTATTGTTTTTGGGTCAGGCTCGTCTTCATTCGCGAGTTCCTTCTAGCAATCATATTGGCCTTTTTCTTGTCATCAATGACCATTTGCTTTTTCTTTGGCTGCATAAATTTTAAATGAATTTAAGAGGCCTTGTCCCTGGCAACTCAAAAAGGCGGACCGGCTGTCGAATGCGACTTTCCTCGTTGACAGACCCGGCGATTTTCGTCACACAGATCACATGGCTCTCGTATCCGAAGCCGGATCGGGATTAAAAGGGAACACGGTGCGGCGTAGCCATTAGGCACCAAATCCGTGACTGCCCCCGCAACTGTGAGCGGCGAGTAAACCTGAAAACACCACTGGGATCTCCCGGGAAGGATCAGGCCAACTTTGACCCGCAAGTCAGGAGACCTGCCATTTCATCTTTAACTTCAACCCGGACGGGGTGTTCCGGAGGAGCGGGTGACATGGCGAAACAGCGACAGCTGACAAAGTTTGACATTCGGTTCTTGAAAGCCCCGTGCATTCGCGGAGGGCGATATGAACCGGACACAAGACGAATCTGCTGACTTCCGTCCCACTTTCCTTGCCAGAACGAGCTTGAGTGATCGTGCCGCCAGGGCGATGTGCCCGAACGGGGGCAAGTTGTCTATTGCAATGCGAAATCAACGTAATGTAATAACATTACATGAATTGGAATTTCAGTCTGTCTCCGACGCGAGGACGGACGTCTTTCCGAGTGAAACCGGAAGCCCGGATGCGGCAACCGCAAAAGGACAAGCCTTGGCTTCAGGAGGCAGTAAATGAGTGGTGAGACCCACAAGATCTTCGTTTGCACGTCCTGCCGCCACAAGGGTACGGACTGCCGTCCGGGGTTTGAACTGATCGCAAACCTGCGGGACGCTTTGTCAAAGGCGCTGCCGTTGACCGGGCCCGATTTCGAAGTCTCCGGAATTGCCTGCATGGCAGGTTGTTCACGTCCCTGTACGGTGGCGTATCGTGCCAGCGAAAAGGCAACCTATCTCTTCGGTGACATAGATCCGGACACGGACATTGACGATCTCGTTGCCTTTGCAAAGCAATACCGGGATCTTGATGACGGGTGGTGCAATTCCGGGCAACGTCCTGGCAAGCTCGCACGTACGGCGCTTGCCCGCATTCCGGCGGCGATGATTGTGACCGAACTGGACAAGGCTGCGGTCTCATGAGCGGCGCGGTGCTTTCCGTCAAAGACGCCAGCTGGCGCGCAGGGCAGGGCGACACAATCCTGCATCCGATCAGCTTCGACCTTGCCGCCGGGCAGGTTCTGGGGCTTGCAGGTGCGAACGGTGCAGGAAAATCCACATTGCTGCGTCTGCTTTACCGCTTTCACCGACCGAGCACAGGCGCAGTATTCCTGGATGGCGTTGATATCTGGAAGATGTCCGCAAGGTCTGCGGCAAGGAAGGTTGCCGCCGTTCTGCAGGAGCAGCCAACCGACTTCGCGTTGACCGTCGGGGAAATCGTCACCCTTGGACGACGGCCTCACGGTACCGGGTTTTCCGGAAACGGTGACAGAGACGCGGAGGTCGTGGATCGCTCTTTGGACAGGATGGGACTTCTTCCATTGGCAACGCGTTCCTTCGGCACCCTGTCGGGCGGTGAAAGACAGCGCGTCATGGTTGCCCGGGCGCTTGCTCAGGAGCCCGAGCTGTTGATCCTTGACGAGCCGACGAACCATCTGGACATCCGTCATCAGCTCGAAATCGTTGCGCTTATCAGCAGCCTGAACATCACAATCGTGACAAGCCTTCACGATCTCAATCTTGCCGGGCGGGTCTGCGACCGCGCCCTTCTGCTCCACAGTGGAAGGGTCGTGGCATTTGGGGCGCCCGAGGACGTATTGACACCTGACCATATCGAACGGGCCTATTCCGTTAAAGCGCGGCTGGAACAATTCGCATCGAGCGACCAGCCCCATCTCACCTTTCACCTGTAAAATTTTGGAGATCCTCATGAAACGCCTGGCACTCAGTCTGGCCACCATTTTCCTTTCCACCGGTGCAATGGCGGAAACAACCGTTCAAAGCTGCGATCGGGAAGTGACCTTCGACGCTCCTCCGAAGGCCGCGATTTCAAATGACGTCAATCTCACTGAGATGATGCTCGTGCTTGGGCTGCGGGATCACATGGTCGGCTATACAGGTATCTCCGGCTGGAAAACACTTGATGAGGAAATGCGCAAAGGTGTCGCGGAACTTCCCGAGCTTTCCGCAAAATATCCGACCAAGGAAGTTCTGATCGGAGCCGACGCCGATTTCTATTTCGCCGGTTGGAACTATGGCATGAAGGTGGGTGGCGAAGTCACACCGGAAACCCTGGAACCCTTCGGTATCAAAGTCTACGAGCTGACAGAATCGTGCGTCCATATCGGCGACAAGCCCAAGGTTTCAATGGCTGACATGTATAATGACCTGATCAATCTTGGAAAAATTTTCGGGGTAGAAGACACTGCTCTGGATTTGGTTGCCGGCTACAAGGCCGATCTGGAGATCTACAAATCCACTTTAAAAACTGGTGATAAGCCGCTGAGAGTATTTGTCTACGACAGTGGTGAAGACAGGCCATTCACAGCTGGTCGATATGCCATGCCAACGGCGCTGATCGAGGCTGCTGGAGGTGTCAATGTGTTGGATGACTTTGAAAAAAGCTGGGCCAAAATCGATTGGGAGACCGTCGTCGAGAAAGATCCGGAATTCGTCGTTATCGTGAATTACGGTAATGTCACAGCGGAGCAAAAGCGTGAGTTCATGAAACAGAACCCGGCGCTTGCGAATATCGATGCGGTCAAGAACGACCGGTTCGTGACGCTCGAATATGTCGAAGCAACCCCAGGGCCGCGCAACATCAAGGCTGTCAAGAAGCTCGCGGAAGCATTCTGGGGAGAATGAGACATGTTGCAGCGACCAGCCAGGGATGCCGTTGATACGGATCTCAAGATGACGACGCAGACTTCAAACTGGGGGTTCGGTCTGAAGCTCGCAGTCGGCGGGTTGCTGCTTGTTGTTTCCATGGTCGTCGCTGTTGCTGTCGGCGCCGTTTCCGTGCCTGCCGGGACAGTGTTCGGTGTCGTTGCAAACAAGCTCGTACCCGGGCTAGTGGAGGCTGACTGGTCCAAGGGCCGGGAGGCGATTGTCTGGAACATTCGCCTTCCGCGCACCTTGCTCGCAGGCTTCGTGGGGGCAGGCCTGGCGATTGTCGGCGCGGCTCTTCAGTCGGTGACGCGCAATCCACTCGCGGATCCACATCTTCTCGGCATCTCCTCCGGTGGCGCTGCCGGAGCCATCCTTGCTCTTTTGCACACCGGCCTCTTTCTGGGTTTGCTTACTGTCCCCCTCATGGCGTTTGCCGGGGCATTGGTGGCGACACTGGTTGTTTTGGGTGTAACTCATTTTGCGTCTGCGACGAGCGCCGACAGACTGGTTCTGGCCGGCGTCGCCGTGTCGTTTATCATCATGTCATTTGCAAACATCATGATTTTCATGGGCGACCCGCGGGCAACGCACACGGTTGTGTTTTGGATGCTGGGCGGTCTTGGCCTCGCGCAGTGGAACCATCTTCTGTTTCCCCTGGGTATCCTGCTGCTGACAGTGCCTTACCTGCTTGCAAAGGCTGCGGACCTCAACGCGATGACGATTGGAGACGAGACAGCCTCGACGCTCGGAATACCCGTTGGCCGTTTTCGTCTGATCATTTTCGTTGTCGGAGCTCTGATCACCAGCGTGATGGTCGCTTTTTCCGGCATAATCGGGTTTGTTGGCCTCATGATACCGCACATTGCGCGTTTTCTGGTCGGCGGCAGCTACAGCCGCGTTCTGCCGGCAAGCCTGCTTCTGGGGGCAATTTTCCTTATCTGGGCGGATATATTGGCACGGACGCTCATGGCACCTGAAGACATGCCGATTGGCATCGTGACAGGGCTGATAGGCGGCGTATTTTTTATTTTCCTGCTGAGATCGCGGGCTCAAAACCGCTAGTTCGAGGATCGCGGCGTGTTTCTGTAGACAAACACGCTCCAAAACACGCACAGCCGAACAAGCAGGGCAATAACAGAAAAGACCGTCAGCGAAATCGTCATAGCTCTTTGCAGATCCGTCTCCAGACTTCCTTCGGGGATTGTCGCCAAGACGTAGAAATAGTCCACCACCAAAAAAGCACACAACACGCAAGACCATTTCATCGGGAGAAGCATTACGATAAGTGCTGCAATCGCGATTGCGACTGGAAAGTCCATGAATATCTCCTGTGCCTGATCAACACTTGCAGAAGATCCTGGATGCCTGCACAATTCCGGTGAAGGACATGCGCAGATAGTGCGCATTTTCGGCCCGAGCGTCTCAGGCACCGCATTGTCCTGTCAGGACATGGCGAGCCGCGCGCGGCCTCTGAACAGAATGAAAATCATGATTGCCATATTGAGGAAGTTCCAGGCAATTCCGTTCAAGAAGGCGGCCTGGTAGGACCCTGTCAGATCGTAGATCAGGCCGGACATCCAGCCGCCGAGTGCCATTCCGAGGATTGTCGACATCATCACGAGACCAACGCGCTGACCGGCTTCGCGCGCAGGGAGATATTCCCGCACGATCACCGCATAGCTCGGAACGATGCCGCCCTGCGACAGGCCGAAAATCAGGGAGACCAGATAAAGCGATGCAAGGCCGTTGAACGGAATGTAGAGAAAAAGCGCCGCGCATTGCAGCACGGATCCGATCAGAAGTGTTCTCACCCCACCGATCTTGTCGGCAAGAACGCCGGAGATGAGGCGGCTGATCACGCCCATTCCGGTCATAAGAGCGATCATGTCCGCTCCTGGTGCGACGCCGTATCCAAGGTCGACACAATACGCCACGATATGAACCTGAGGCATCGACATCGCCACACAACAACTCAGTCCGGCAATGATCAGCAGAGCCTGAAGCGCTGTGGGTGACAACCCGGTTGTATGTTGCCCGAACCTTTGCGATGCCGGATCCATTGCCAAAGCCGCTTCAGGCGGACGCCGCCGGAGCAGCAAGGCAAGCGGAACCATCGTGACCAGGCAAATAGCGGCAATGACAAAATAGGTTTCCCGCCAGTCCGCGCTCTGAAGGTTCCACTGGATGAAGGAGGGCCAAAGGACGCCCGCAAGATAGTTGCCGGAGGCGGCACACGCGACCGCGAGACCGCGGCGTTTCAGGAACCAATGCGAAATATCGGCAACAAGCGGCCCAAATGTTGCGGACGTGCCGAGACCGATCAGAAGTCCCTGCGCGACCGTGAACAACACGATGTTCTGGCTGAGTGCGGCGAGCGAGAAACCTGCCGCCAGGAAAAGCGCGGAGGCAATGACAGGAGGCGCAATGCCGTATCTGTCGACAAAGCGGCCCAGAATGAAATTGCCGATCGCGAAGCCCGCCATCGTTGCCGTGTAGGGTAGGGAAGCACCGGCTCTGTCGACGCCAAAATCCGTCTGCACATCAGGCAGCACGATAACGACCACCCACATGCCTGCACCGCCGATGGTGCTGAGCAAGATGGATATTGCCAGACGGAACCAGGCGTAGGGGCCATCCTGAGCGTAAAGATCGGGAGTATCCGGTCGGGACATTGTCGGCTTTCGGTCGGAGTGCTGAATTCTGCCTATCAGGTTCAGCAAATCCGGGCCAACAAATATCCTTGAAGTGATTGAGCAGTTTCTTGAATGGGTCCCGGAAGCAATGCCTCCGAAACCCAATTCTGAATCTATCTCAAGCGGTGCCTTAAGAGGTCCCCAAGACTTCGCTGACGAGGTTCGCGAGCGTTCTTGTCGGGCGACCAAGGATGCCATTCAGTGCCGTTGAGCCGTTGAAGAGTTCGCCTTGCGCGGCGCCGCGACCGGCGTCCGCAATCGCCTTTGCAATCCCTTCGGGCAATCCGGCCCCGATCAGGACGCCCGCGTAGTCTTCCTCTGCCAGGTTCTGAGAAGGTATTTGTCGACCGGACTGCCGTGAGATCTCGGCGGCAATATCGGCAAGGCTGACCGCCTGGTCGCCTGCAAGTTCCAGTGCGCGGGTTGAAAGGTCGTCACCGGAAACGATACGGGCGGCCGCTTCTGCGTAATCGTCACGACCGGCTATGGACGTTTTGCCGTCACCGCTTGCCCCGGCCACGGCACCATGTTCAAGCGCGGCCGCAATGGTGCCAGCATAGTTTTCCACGTACCAGCCATTTCGCAGAACAGCGTGCGGGATGCCGCTCTCGGTGAGCAACCTTTCCGTTTCGATGTGTTCTGCACCAAGGACGAGGCTCGAACGCGGCACATTGAGGAGGCTTGTGTAAGTTATGAAACCGACGCCTGCGCTCTTTGCAGCGTCAATGACCGCTTTGTGCTGCGCGACGCGTTTGCCGACCTCAGAACCAGATATCAGCAACAGCCGTGACACGCCTTCCAGGGCGGCAGGAAGGCTCTCCGGGTCATCGTAGTCGAACTTGGCGAGCGTGACCTTACCGGACGCAAGATCCTGTGCCTGGTCCGGTGAGCGAACAAGCGCCCTGACCGGCGTGTCGGTGATGTTCGACAGGTGTTTCAAAACCAGCCTACCCAGCTGACCGTTGGCGCCCGTAACTGCAATCATGACAATTCTCCTCATTTCGTCTCGGGATATCGTGTTCGAATGCAGCCCATGTAGACCTCAAACTTTCTTTTTGTTAGTACATACAAAAAGGTTAGTTTTGGGATTTGATGGTCATGAGCGAAAAAAGTGGGTCCGGCCGGAAGAGCAGCTGCTCGCAAACACGAGATGCCGCAGTCGGGCAGGAGGGAGTGGCGCTGTCGGAAATGATACGGCGTGGTGAGCTCTTCAATCAGAATTGCCCTTCACGCGAAATCCTGAAGCATTTGACGAGCCGCTGGGGCGTGCTGGTTCTCATAGCACTGCTGGATCGCGATCACCGGTTTTCCGAACTTCGGCGAACGGTCGGAGGCGTCAGCGAAAAGATGCTGTCGCAAACCCTGCAGACACTGGAAGCAGACGGCTTTGTCAGCCGGTTTTCGCATCCCGTCGTGCCGCCGCATGTGGACTACAGCCTGACGCCGATCGGACGAGAGGTTGCCTTTCAGGTCCGGCAGATAGCCGATTGGATCGAAGTGAATATCGGGCGCATTCTCGCGTCAAAAAAAGACGCCGAGGTTGCCGAGGCGAATTGAGCCTTGCCCGCGAGGCAGGCTCAGGCTCCTGCGCAGATTTCTACCGTCTTGCCGGTCTCCAGGATCATTTGAATACACTTCGCATCCGACCCGGGTGAGGGCGGCTTGCTTGTCTTGATCGCTGCAGGGAATGTCTGGCTGTGCAGCTCAACAGGACGACCATCTTGAATACCGATGATCCGAAGCGTCGCGCGATCATTGGCGGGTACGGCAATGTCGCGTTGTCCGTTTCCGTCAAAATCGATATCAGCGGTCAATTCCTGCTCACGCGCACCGATCCTGTGATTTGAAAAGCCACGCATTGAGGCGAGCGGAGCAAGACTGTTGCCCCGCCATTCGACGAAATGCAGCGTTCCGCCGATATGGGGCGTTTCCACATAGGCTATTTGCGGTATACTGCGGCCGGCGTAGTCGGCAATACCGGCAATGTTGAGCCATCGGTTTGGGGTTCCGATCGCAGGCGTGGAAGCGAGTTCGACCAGTTTTCCGTCGCGAATTCCGAAAAGCGCGACGCTTGCGCCTGCATTCAGATAGGCGCGGATCGTGATCACCTCGATGCGGCCATCATTGTCGAGGTCGACAATTCGCGGTGTCCTGTCTTCAAAGACTTCACTGACCGGCAGGGTGAGCGAGTAGGTTCCGCATCGCGACATGAAGAGATCCCGCTTCGATCGCATCGCCCAGAATGCCGTGCCCATATCTCCGCGTCGGAGACCCGTACCAGGCGGCTACCGCGTCCGGCCGGCCCGGCCTGTAAACTGCAAATTTTCCGTCCGGCAATCCGCCTTCGGGCCGCGCGGAACTACCTGCCCACACGGCCTCGGGCAGCTCTTCTGCCGCTGCAGGCAGTGCAACCAGCGCAAAAACAGAGACAAGGAAAACGGAAATGACTGATCGTGTTTGCAAGGCTGTTTCCTATTCTGCAGCGTTCATATCTGGAGACGGTCCGGAAGCTCCATACAGGCAATCTTCTGTCTCTGAATCCATCGGGACCATGAGCTCAATGGTCATTCCCTCAACAACCGCATCTTGAACGGATGCGAGTTGCCCAAGAAGCGAGGTGATCCTCAGCCGCTGTCCGTCCGGCCCAAGCACCTCGACGGGGACAAAGACAGGGACGTCCTCGCGGAATGTTTCGTCCAGTCCGTCGAGAAATCCACTGGCGTGCGCCTGTTCCAGCAGGTCGGCAAGATCCGGATCGTCTGCAGCCTCGCGGTAGAGCCTGGCGGCGAAGATCGGTGCGGCTTCTTTCCAGTTCAATACCCGTTCGCGGAATGTCTGTGACAGAAAAATCCGGAACAGGTTTGGAGGTTCATTTTGCGGGCCGACGAAGCCGGCCACGAACAGCTTTCCCGGAACGTTGCTGCGCAGGATCGTCCAGCGTTTGTCGAGCACAAAGGCCGGGAACGGCCAATTGGCCAACAGCCGTGTTTCGATAAGGTTCAATGCATCCTGAACGTCGCGCGACTCTTCAGCTCTGTGCTTGTATGGGCTCGCAAAACCGGCGGTTTCATAAAGCACCTGGCTTCTGCTGACAGGCAGCGCCAGCTCACGCTCAATCCTCTGCAACATGAAACGGCTGGGGCGTGACCTGCCCGTTTCAAGGAAGGAGACATACCGTTGGGTCGAGCCGATACGAGCTGCAAGGTCTGCCTGGCTGAGGCCGCGCTCGGCCCGAAGTGTTTTCAGGGACTTTCCGAATGCCGAGCCGTTTACGTTCATAGGCGATCCGCGCTGGTTGTCTATTCCCTGCAAGGGAATTGCTGCTGTTTCGGAAAAACTTAGGCTTCCGGCAACGTTCATTCAACACACGAACGCTGGAGCGACCGATGACTACATGGATCCTCGCTGTTCTGGTTCTTTATCTTTGCCAGATCTACTTCACTGCAATTATGTACGTTCCAAGCACAGGGCTTTTGCGCCTGGCCGGGGGCAGAGACGGTCTGCCGGAGAAAGGAAGGCTTGCGGGCCGGGCGGACAGGGCACTTTTAAACCTGAAGGAAAACCTGCCGCTCTTTCTGGTGCCGGCTGTTCTGGTCTATGTCGTGCCCAATGCGAATGCGGATCTGGCCATTCTCGGTGCACAGGTCTTTTTCTGGGCACGCCTTGCCTATGTCCCGTTCTACATATCCGGCATTCCCGGACCACGTTCCATCGCTTATGGCGTTGCCCTTGCAGGTAACCTGATGATTGTCGCAGCCCTTTTTACCGGGTGAGCGGCCGCTATTGCTTTCGTACTAAGCTTGGTATTCCGGCCGTAAGGCATCCGGCCGGACCGAGATTTCCGGGAGCACCTGGTCAGCCGTTTTCATTCTGCTTTGCCGGTGGACGCCCTCCATGGATGAAATTCATCGCATGACCGTTCAGGCAGTATCGCAGGCCCGTGGGTGCCGGTCCGTCCGGAAAAACATGACCAAGATGTGCATCGCACTGATTGCAGCGGATTTCCGTGCGGGTCATGCCGTGCGACTTGTCTTCCAACTCTCGCACTGCGTTCGGATGGACCGATTCAAAGAAGCTCGGCCAGCCACAGCCGGCATCGAACTTGGTGTCTGACATGAAAAGAGGCGCGTCACAGCAGATGCAGTCATACCTTCCGACAAGCTTGTTGTCCCAATGTGGTCCGGTAAAGGGGCGTTCTGTACCGGATTGACGTGTCACATAGAACTGCTCAGCCGTCAGCTGGCTCATCCACTCAGCTGTTGTTTTTTTCACCTTGGGCGTTTCGTCGTCCATTTGGGTGATTTCATCGCTCATCGTGAACTTCCTGATTTCGTTTCCCGCGAAAAGATAGGGTGCTTCGCCACAAGCTCAAGCTAGGGTTGATCACCAGTGTGTCAGTGTGTCAGCGCGTCAGGGTCTTCATGGCTGTCTTGACCCTGTTGCCGCCTTCCTGCCGGGCCTGGAAAACGCATGTTTCCGCGGCAGACAACAAAAACTCCGGACTTTCCGAAACACCGGTTTGTTCGGCTACCGCACAGACTGCGCCAACTGAAGCGGTCACCACACCACTGCTAGCCGTATTGTCGGGGTTTGGGATGCCAAGATCCTGGATAGCGATATGGATATAAGCGCTGATGGTTTCGGCGCCCATCTCGTGGGTCCTTGGCAACAGGAGCGAAAACTCTGACGTGGCGGTTCTTGCGGCGATATCGGCCGGCCGGCGAGCCGTTTCCTTCAGCATGACGGCGACCTTGGTGAGGCAATCTTCTGCTGCGCCCGGCCCGAAGTTTTCCGTCAGCGCATCGAAGCGGTCCAGTGTGACCTTGATAAGGCTTGTGTGCGTCTTTTCGCGAAGTGCGATGGCCCATTCACGTTTCAGGTTGTCTTCGAAGGCGCGACGATTGTAGAGCCCGGTCAACGGATCACTCTGCGAGGCTGCCTCAAGCAGGCTTTCCAGTTCGCGCTGTTTTGCAATGCTGCGCAAGAATATTGTGAAGTTGAGAGGAGCGCCGCTGCTGTCTTCCTGCACATGCACAGTGACCTCGAGCCAGATCAAGGGCCCATAGGCAGATCTCAATTGCAGTTCTGCGTTCGAAAGGGTTTCTCCAGGATTGCCATTGCCGGAGAGTATGCGATGGAGGCTATCTGCATCTTTGTCTGGCGTCTCGACATAGACCAGATCACTCAGGTGATCCTTGAGATCTTCTTCAGACCAGCCAAAAAGTTTTTCCGCGGCAGGGGAAATGAACTGCGGCCTTCCGTCGAGGGACAGTTGTATTACGGCGTCCCTGCTTAGTTTTACGATAGTTTCAAAGTCTATTTCTGGCGTTTTCTGCAGGGAAGTTTCAGATAAATTTATATTTTTGCTTTCCAACACCATAATTGCCTCGCTCGGCATTCCGGTCACAACGCCACGTCCAGAGCTTCGCCATCACAAAACTGAACGGTATTTGGACATTGAAATCAAGTGGCTTCCGGTGGAAGGGGGCCCCGCAAAAACGGATTGAAGCACCGATCCTGGTTAATTTACACAAGTTTGACGCCTAAAGGCACAGCTTCAGCCCATTCAGCTGTCATTGAATTCGAGACTTTTTTGCAGCTGTATTCGACAAGTCTCCCGTGAAAGCGCGTTTGTGCATAAGCAGACGGTATAACTTGCGAAAAATCGTACCGGAAATCCTTGAAGACGGCCAATCATGTCCCTAAGACATGTCATAAATCTTCCGGCCCGCTATTATTCTGCGAAAAGGTGTTGATTCGAGCGACTTGGCACCGGTCGTTTTACGCAAAACGTGACGAAAGATCAGTATGACGCCCGCAGTGATCGACGACACTACTTTATACGCCGTACTGGCACCCTTCGCCGCAGCAGTGGTCGCGCCGTTTCTAACGCGTTGGCTCAAGCACAATGCCGCATGGCCGCTTGCCCTTGTGCCGGCCCTGATTTTTGCGCATTTCGCCGGCTTCATCGGCCCCGTCTCCGAGGGACAGACATTCGTGGCGGCAAAAGCCTGGGCGCCCAGCTACGTTGTGAATTTCTCGGTCTATGTCGATGGATTGTCGACGCTCTTCGGGCTTTTGATATCCGGGATCGGCACCTTCATCATTCTGTATGCGGGTGGGTACCTCAAGGGGCATCCGCAACAGGGACGTTTCTTTTCGTTTCTGTTTCTGTTCATGGGCGCTATGCTGGGGCTGGTGCTCGGCAACAATCTGATTTCGCTGTTCATTTTTTGGGAATTGACGTCGATCACGTCCTTCCTGCTGATCGGGTTTGATCACCTGCGCGCTGCATCAAGACGCGCCGCCATTCAGGCGCTGGTCGTCACCGGCGGCGGCGGGCTGGCGCTGCTGGCCGGATTTATCCTGATCATCGCCTCGACGGGCGAAATCGAGATGTCGGTTCTTCTGTCTTCGCCGGACATCATCAAGAACAGCGGGCTCTATCTGCCGATCTTCCTGCTTGTGCTGGGCGGCGCTTTTACAAAATCGGCACAGTTTCCGTTTCACTTCTGGCTTCCGAACGCCATGGAAGCGCCGACGCCCGTTTCGGCCTATCTGCATTCGGCAACCATGGTCAAAGCGGGTGTTTATATGCTCATGCGCATGCATCCGCTCCTTGGAGACACGGAGCTCTGGACGACCGTTCTGCCGCTGTTCGGCGGTGTAACGCTTCTGGTCGGCACGATCCTGGCTGTCCGTCAGACCGACCTGAAGCTGATGCTCGCCTACACAACCGTGGCCTCGCTCGGGCTGCTCGTCATGCTGACCGGAACGAGCCATGAAAAAGCACTAGAGGGTGCCGTCCTCTATCTGCTTGCGCATTCTCTCTTCAAGGGGGCGCTTTTCATGGTCGCTGGAACGATCGACCACGAAGCGGGAACCCGGGATATCACCAAACTCGGCGGGCTGAGGAGAGCGATGCCGTTCACCTTTGCCGCCGGGTGTCTGGCCGGATTGTCCATGGCCGGCTTACCGCCCTTTATCGGTTTCATTGCCAAGGAAATCCTCTACTACGGCACATCGAATATTGGGGACTTGGGTCAGCTTGGCGTTATGATCACTGTTGTCGCGGTCATCGGAAACGCCCTGATGCTGGTCATTGCCGCCGCTGTAGCCATCAAACCGTTTTTTGGTCCCCCGGTCGACACCCCCAAACATGCGCATGAAGGGCCGATTCTACTCATTGCAGGGCCGGTGTTGCTCTCAGTGACCGGCATCATTCTGGGATTGATTGCCCACACGACCGGCGTGCTCTTCGTCGGTCCGACGCTGTCGTCGCTGTTGGGTGAGTTCAAACAGATCGATCTTCATCTGATACCCACAAAGTTCAATGCCCCGGTAATCCTGTCTTTCATTACCGTTGGTCTCGGCATTGCGCTCTTTACCCAGATCGACAAGCTGCGCGAATTGATCGCCGCCGCGCTTAAGGCAATCGGGTGGGGCCCGGACAAGGGTTTCGATCAGTCTATCAGCGGAATCGTATCGTTTGCCGCCTGGCTGACACGTCTCGTGCAGACAGGAAAGATGCAGACCTACATGCTGCTTACATTCGTGTTTACAGCCATCGCCGTTCTGCTACCGGGATTCCTGACAGGCAGTTATCCGGCGATGCCGAAACTGCCGGATTACCGATTCTATGAGTGGGGCATCCTCTTGATTGCCGTGCTCGGTCTTATCGCTGTCCTGGTTGCCAGGACGCGACTGACGGCGATCGTGTCGCTTGGTATTCAAGGCTTTGCGGTCGCACTGATCTTCATGATGTTCGGTGCACCGGATCTCTCCTTCACACAGTTCATGGTTGAAACGCTGTCTGTTGTCATTCTTGCCCTGGTGATGACCCGCCTGAACCTTTCTCCGCGGGATCACCGCTCGCTGCCTGCCAGGCTGGTTACCGGTGTGGTTGCAGTCGCGGTGGGGCTTGGTCTGACACTCACTCTACTGGCAATTACCCAGCAGCCTTTCGACCGGACACTTTCCGACTTCTTTACAGAGTTCAGCCGGTCAATCGCGCACGGGCGCAATATCGTCAACGTCATTCTCGTCGACTTCCGCGGCTTCGATACGCTCGGCGAGATTGCGGTCGTCGTGCTCGCAGGTCTTTGCGTCCTGGCGCTGATCAGGATCCGGACCAGACCCGATCCGGAGACGGAGCCTGAACCACAGAGCGCGCAGACTGCCGCGAAACAAACAGCGGAGGTTCGCTGATGCGTACGGTCATTTTTCGAACGATTGCACCGTATCTGGCCGCTCTCATGGTTCTGTTCTCGATTTTCGTGCTGCTGCGCGGACACAATGAACCGGGCGGCGGTTT
The DNA here is from genome assembly GCF_947494555.1 of uncultured Roseibium sp. Lineage (GTDB taxonomy): Bacteria > Pseudomonadota > Alphaproteobacteria > Rhizobiales > Stappiaceae > Roseibium. Next base: position 1,473,611 of record NZ_CANLVF010000001.1, read on the forward strand.
CATCGGCGGTCTGATTGCGGCTTCCGCGCTGGCGATCTACGGGATCGCCTGTGGCGTGGCGTCAGTCCGGCGGGCCATTGTTTTCCATCCCATGGGAATATCCGGTTTTGGCCTGTTCATCGGAGCGCTGGCCGGGGTGCTTTCCTTCTTCAAGGGGCAGGCCTTCATGACCAGCCAATGGCTTATCTTCGACTTTTCCGGTGTCGAGGTCGCCTTGTCGACGCCGTTGGTCTTCGATATCGGCGTTTATCTCGTGGTGGTCGGTGCGATCGGGTCCATTGCCCTTGCGCTCGAAGAAAGGGAGGCGGACTGATGGAAACCGGCGTAGCGATCCTGATCGGTCTGTTTTTCAGTGTGGCGGTCTACCTGATGCTATCTAAGCATCTCGTGCGAATATTGCTTGGGATTGCGATCCTGGGGAACTCGGTGAACATGCTCATTTTCACCAACGGGCGGCTGACACGGGAAATTCCGCCGCTTATCCCGCCCCACCTTTACACACCTGAGACGTTAACAGCCAATCCGTTGCCGCAGGCGCTGGTTCTGACGGCCATTGTGATCTCGTTCTCGTTCTTTGCCTTTCTGCTCGTTCTGGCCTTTCGGGCCTATCAGGAACTCGAAACGGACGAGGTCAACAAGATGCGTGTCGCAGAGCCTGAAAACGATCAAACTCCGCCGCAAGGGTATTAAACTGAATGGCCGGTTCTTCTGTTTCCGTCGACTACGCCGACGCAATGATCATGACGCCGATCCCGGCGGGCGACTGGCTGATTGTAGCGCCATCGCTGATCACCATGGTCGGCGGCGCCCTGTGCCTGATGCTGCGCAAGAACACGGACTTGCAGCCCAAAGTCGGGATGGTGCTGCTCGGAGCGCTGGTCGTTGCGAGCCTCGCCTTGCTGATCCGCGTTCTGGATCATGGCGTAATCACAATGGTGATGGGCAACTGGTTGCCCCCGTTTGGCATTGCCGTGACGGCGGATGCACTGGGCGCGACGCTTACATTCATCGGTTCCGTGGTCGCCTTTTGCGCTGGCCTGTTCGGGATGAAAACCGTCGACAGTTCAGGACGGCGCTACGGGTTTTATCCCTTCCTGCTTTTGCTCATGACCGGTGTCTGCGGGTCGTTTCTGACCGCCGATATCTTCAATCTCTATGTCTGGTTTGAAGTTCTGCTGATTTCGTCCTACGGGCTTCTCATTCTGGGCAACGACCGGATTCAACTGGACGGCGCCGTGAAATACGGGGTTCTCAACCTCGTCGGAACGAACCTTTTCCTGATTGCCACGGGTCTCATCTACGGAATTTTCGGAACGCTGAACATGGCGGATATTGCCGTCAAGGTTGACGCGATGGAAAACCCGGCGTCCGGGACGCTGGCCACGGTCGCCGCGCTTTATTTCCTTGCATTTGCGATGAAAGCGGCAGCCTTTCCAGTCAACTTCTGGCTTCCTGCATCCTACCATACCCCGAATATTGTGGTGTCCGCGGTGTTTGCAGGGCTCCTCACCAAGGTTGGTGTCTATGCACTGATCCGGATCTTCGTGCTCATTCTGCCGGCTTCACTCGGTTACATGGCTGACGTCATCGGTCTGGTTGCGATTGTGACCTTGATGACGGGTGCTCTGGGTGCTTTGGCGCAGACCGAAATCAGGCGGCTGCTCGGATATCTGGTCATCGCCGGTATCGGGTCCATGCTGGCCGGTCTGGCGGTTGCGGCCAACGACGAGAAAGCGACACTGGCGATATCGGGTGCAATTTTTTACGCGGTTCATTCGATCATCGTCATGACCGCACTCTACATGTCCGCTGGCATCATCAGCATGATGGGTGGCTCTTTCAACCTGAGACAGCTCGGCGGGCTATATCAAAAGAGCGGCGCATTTGCCGGGGTGTTTCTGATTTTGGCGTTTGCCGTGTCAGGCTTACCGCCGTTTTCAGGCTTCTGGCCGAAGGTTATGCTTGTTGACGCGGCTTTCGGCGATGACAGGTTCTGGTTGGGGGCAGCGATCCTGGTGAGCGGCTTTCTGACGACACTGGCGATGGGACGTGTCTGGATTTATGCGTTCTGGCGTGGTGGGCCGGAAGGTACGCCGGACGGGCAAAGCGTTGAGGTGACCGGTTCGTCACAGGCACAGCTGTCTGGTGGCGCAGTCTGGCTGCCCCTAGGAATTCTTACCGCACTTGTCGTCTATTTCGGTCTGCAGCCGGAGTGGATGATTGAACTTTCGACACAGGGTGCCAGCGGCGTTGTCGATCCGCTTGGCTATATCCGGTCGGTGCTTGGAGAGCAGGGATGACGAGCCTCTTTCTCATCAACATACTCATGGCTCTCGCATGGGGAGCTGTCACAGGCAGTTTTTCCGAGGTCAATCTCGCATTCGGCTTCGTGCTCGGATCGGGCGCTCTCTATCTGATCCGCGAGCAGGTCGGCACGGCGGAGTATTTTAGCCGTTTTGGCAAAGCCGTCGGTCTGGCGCTGACCTTCGTCCGTGAGCTGGTGCTTTCGGCCTGGCGGGTCGCGATGATCGTGCTCAGGCCGAAGATCGAACTGCAGCCCGGCATTATTGCGCTTCCCTTGACTGTCGATACGGATTTCGAAATCACAATACTTGCGAACCTGATCACGCTGACACCCGGCACCTTGTCGGTGGATGTGTCCGACGATCGCAAGACGCTTTACATCCACTGTATCGACGTACCCGATCCGCAAGCGACGATCGACGACATCAAAAACGGATTTGAGCGCAAAATCATGGAGGCGTTCAGATGACATCCTTTGAGTTGTTTGCGTCCCAGTTTCTCGACGTTGCCGTGAACATTTCGCTCGGCATTCTGTCAGTCGCATTTGTCGTCATAGTCTACAGGACGGTCAAGGGCCCGAGCCTTCCCGACCGGGTCGTCGCGTTGGACATGCTCGTTGCGGTGGGCATTGGCTTTATTGCCGCGATCGGCGTGTCTACGGGAATTTATCTCTACATTGATATTGCGATCACGCTGGGTCTGGTCGGATTCCTTGCGACGGTCGCGTTTGCGCGATTTATTCTCAATCGCGGCAAGGCGGGCGACGACACAATCATGGAAGAAGTCGAGGAAAGCATCAAACGCAGGGAGGCGGGGCAATGAGTGCTGTCGTCGATATTGTAACCGGGTGTATGCTGATCATCGGAGCGTCTTTCGCATTTGTCGCCTCGCTTGGGCTCGTCAGGCTGAAGGATGTCTACATGCGCACGCACGCAGCGTCCAAGGCCGGGACTCTTGGCTCCGGACTTATGCTTTTGGCGCTGGCGGTGGAAGCCGGTGACCTCTCCGTCGTCACGCGAGCGATCGCCGGAGTTGTCTTCTTCTTGCTGACGGCCCCAATTTCGGCCCATTTATTGGCAAAAGCTGCATATGCGGCGGGATATCGTCCCTGTGCTGATACGAAGATCGATGCTTTGGCCGAAACCATTCGACCAAAGGAGTGAGCCTGTGAGCATAGCAGCTATGCGAAACTCGAAGACTGGCGTAAGGGAATACTATTGGTCCATTGTCTATTTCGATCTTTTCGAAATAGTAGGTATTTATAGAATTTGATTTTTATTGCCGAATTTTATTTTTTATTTGATTTTCGGGGTTGTATAAGAAGGATCGCAGCGATATAAGGCTGTGACAATCACCTGCAAAGTAGAATCGCATTCGATTTCCAATTCCGCAAGTAACGTGATTTTTTAGGCGTTTTCGGAACAAATTACTTGCAGGTTTACAAAGAAGCTTAATTCGAATTTGGAAGAGAACGGGTGAAATATGACTGACAATCCGGTGGATGCTAATCTGATTGATCTTACGGCGGACATCGTCTCTGCGTATGTGAGCAACAATACAGTTGCTTCCACGGATCTGCCGAGCCTGATCAACGAAGTCCACACAGCGCTGCACAAGACGGCATCTGCTTCGAGCGAGCCGGAGCCGGAGCCGCTGAAGCCCGCAGTGCCGGTCAAGAAGTCGGTCATGCCCGACTACATCATCTGCCTCGAGGACGGCAAGAAATTCAAGTCGCTCAAGCGGCACCTGCGCACGCATTACAACATGACGCCTGAAGAATACCGCGAGAAGTGGGATCTCGGTGCCGACTATCCGATGGTCGCTCCGAACTACGCCGCAGCGCGGTCCGAGCTCGCCAAGAAGATGGGACTCGGCCAGCAGCGCAAGCGGTCCAAGTAAGAAGCAATTCTTATCCGGGTTACAAGAGCTGCCAAATGGCAGCTCTTTTTTTGTCAAATGGCAGTCAGGCCGCTGCGAGGGCGCCTTGTGCGTCGGAGCGAATACGCCCCACCATCGACCTGAGACCATTGGAACGCTGCGGGGTGAGGTGATCCTGCAGCCCGAGCTGCGAGAACACGCTTTCAACGTCGGTGTCGAGAATTTGCTGGGCGGATTTGCCGCTGAACAAAGACGTCACGATGGCGACCAGGCCTTGAACAATCAATGCGTCGCTGTCGCCCTTGAAGCTCAAAACCGCTTGCCCGTCCGGACCGGGACGGATCGTAGTGATCAGCCATACTTGTGAGACGCAGCCACGTACCTTGTGCTCGTCTGATCGCTCTGAAGCACTCAGTTCCGGCAGTTCTTTGCCCAGGTCGATCAGGTATTTGTAACGGTCTTCCCAGTCATCCAGAAACTCGAATGTCTCAAGAATTTCGCTGATATCTGTGGTCATGGCGCCTGTCTTTGAAGGTCTAATCTGCCTTCATATAGCCCGCATGGTGCAAAGTGCAAATCCGGTGACAGAGAAAGGGAGGGTGCGGCTGAAAAATGCCAAACAGCTTCAAAAGAAAAATACGCCGCAGATGAAATGGGCAGCTTTCCATCTGCGGCGCAGCGGAACGTGCCGCTGAAGTTTAGCCGTCGTTGCTGCGTTTGCGCAGCAGCGCTCTAGCGGGGCGCAATTTACCGTCGAGCGGGCGGCAACAGTCCCGTCCAACGGCTTGTGTGCTCAGGTGCTGCGACCTGAGCGTGGCTTGGGCCGTGGAACCGGCCCGCCGGCAGTCTCCAACCTGGAGCCTGGATTTCGAATCGGTACAATTGCGACGGGCCTGACATTTTCACCGTCGCTCAGCTCGGTGCGAACGGGGTCGGTCGAACCGGTGACCAGGCCGTCATCGGCGGCGTTGTCCTCGACCCGGGTGCCGAAATAGTCGTATACAATAAGGGCACCGTCGCGCGCGCGGCTGCCAATCGCCGTCAAAGCGTTGCCACCGGTTTCGCAGGCTTGAGGATTGCGGCTGCAAAAGCTGCCGATGTCGGACACCGTCGCCTGGGCGGCCAAGAACGCCGAAACAGGATCAACGGCCACAGTTTGTTCAGGGGTGCTTTTTTCGCCGGATCCAAGCGGAATCAGTGCGAGCACCAAGGTGAGCCAGAAGGCCGTCCTCAGAAGAAACAACATGATGCTACCCATAGTCTGTTCGAAGTCGCGGGCCGATGACGTGCCGGCTCACTGGTTATGGTCGAACGATAGCAAAGACTTGAAAATGTCCGGTTGCATGGGTGAGCGCAATTTTCATAAAATAAATCAGGTATTTAAAGAAAGTTTTCTGAGAATTTGATTCAAATTTTATCTTTCTCCGCTCAAGCGCTTGAAATCGGACTGAAATCGCAGATTTTTTCCCGGTTTGGATTATCCTTTATCGTTCATTAAGCGCTGCCGCCGACAATGACGTGCAAGAAGCAGTGAGTGCATGTGTCCGTGGTATTCGTGTGGTAATGTAGTTTGCGTAACCCTCTGAAAAAATTGAAAATATTGAGAGATCTCCTAACGGCTCGCGTCGACGAGATGATTCATCCGACGGCCGCTGAAGATAATTTTCTCGCACCATTGCACCGGTCTCTCCTGACAAGCTGTTTCCTGAGCGGTTCGGTAGCCCTGATTATCCTGCCGTTGCATCTTGCTTTGGCCGGCGCGCCACATGCGGCAACGATCGTGGTGCTGGCATGGATGCTAAGCCAGTGGCCCATTGCCAGCTTTCTGTCGCGCACGGGTGAATTGGACACCGCGATTGCGTTTTCGTCCGGACTTTTCGCTAGCTTCGTTGCCGTCATTTGCATGATGACCGGAGGAGACGCGTCCTTTGCTTTGCTTTGGCTGCTCATCCCTCCGGTTGAGGCTGCATTTGCGACAAACAGGAAAATCACCGTCAGCATTACGCTTTACTGCTGCGCTCTGTTTGCGTTCGTCCAACTCTTCGCAGGCCATGTTTCGCAGATAGTCAACCTGCCTCCGGCTGCGCGCATTGCAGCTTCTGTTGCAGCGTTGATCTACACTGGCATGCTGGCCGCAAGGATCGCGCTGGATCGGAGCCGGGCGCGCGACGCGGTAACAGCGGCGCTGGACAGCCGGGAACGTATTCGCAGCAATGTTTCTGAAGTGCTTCTGGAGATCGGTGCGACCGGGCGTTTGAGCATCTTGGCCGGGCCCTTGCGCGAAGTGCTGGGTTTTGCACCTTCTGCATCCGATGATGACTGGTTGTTTCAACGCCTGCATGTGGCGGATCGCCCGCAGTATCTGACACGTCTTGCAGACGTTCGAGAAAGCGAAAATCCGGCCAGCGTCAAAGTGCGCCTCAGGACAGGGTCCAACCAGCCGGGTGAACAGGGAGAAGCAGCTTATCAGGTTTTCGAGCTCTATTTGAAACCAGGGCAGACCCTGCAGTCCACAGACACGGCAAAACCGGTGATTCTCGCGATACGAACGTCACCAGATGACAGCGAACATGGAGATCTCGCGTCGCGCAGGGCTGAACAATTGCGCAGCGGCAACGTTCATTGGAATGTAATCGAGGAAGCCGGTGCATCAGTTCAGGCGCAAGTTTCCGAGATTGTCGATCTGGCCAGACTGGTTGAAAGTCAGGGAAAATCTCTTTCGGCAGGAAGCCTCAACCGGACCGCGAAACGCATAAGGTCCGCAGGTGATCAAAGTGCGCAGTCCTTAAGTGCACTACTGGATCTGGTTCCGGAAAAGCCGGATGGCGCTGACGAAAACTACTGCCGTTTTGATGTTGCGGATTGCCTGAAGCACAGCTGCAATCTCATTCGCCCGCTTGCCGACCGGGTAAACGTTTCGCTTGAAGTGGATGTTGCTGCGGATCTTGTGGACGTGATGGTCAACAAGAAGAAGTTTCGTCAATCGCTCCATATCATCCTGTCGGAGATGGTTGAAACCGTGGGAGCAGGTGCAGACGTTCGCGTGACAATTCGGCCAGCGCCATCGGGTGTGAACCTGGAACTGACCGCCGTAAATCGCCAAGCCAGCGTGACCTGGAGTTCTGAGGGCTCCAGGGCCGTTTTCGATCATGCCGCCAGGTTGTTGGAAGAAACCGGATCCAGATTGAAGTACTTGTCGGCGCTTGGGCACGGTGAAACGATCGTCGTGCTCGTTCCGGCGCGTTTTGAAAGAAGCTCAGCGGAAACGCCGTCCAATTCCGAGACTTCACCCCGGTCTTTTGCAAAGACGGCGTAGGCAACGGCATGGCACGAACAAAAGAAAAAAACAGTCAGCCCAAAATCCAGGAGACCTTGATGGCAAGGGCTGGTCATCTGGCGCTTGATAACCCAGTCGCGGCCGGGGGGGCCGTTGTCATGGGCCTGACGGCCTGCCTGATTATCGCCAACGCAATCGGCCTGCAGCCGGCTCGGCATCCGGCGCCGCTTTTTGCGACACGCGATCGTCCGGAAGCCTTTCAGTTACCCGAACCGGACGGTCGGCGAAGCGGATTGCAGGTTCAGGAGATCTCGACACTGGTGCTGGACCTTCAGATATCCCTTCGAAAAATCGGTTTTTATGAGGGTCCGCTTGATGGCCTCAATGGACCGGCGACCGAGCGTGCCATACGTGCTTTCGAGCGTCGTGCCGGACAGGCGGAGACCGGAAAAGCGAATGAAGCTCTGTTGGCATTGATCCTCCTGCATGGCGATGAACCTCAGAGTTCTCTTGTCCCGGTGCCGCGGGCAAAACCGGGAACAAGCAGTTCGCTCCCGGTGAAACCGCCATCGCAGCTGGTTGATGAGATTGATGCCGACCCACGGCTCATGAAAATCCAGAAAGCCCTTTCTGAACTCGGCTACGGCCCTTTGAAGGCCGACGGCGTGATGGGGGCCAACACAACGGCGGCAATCAAGCGCTTCGAGTTCGACAGGGGACTGCCACTGACAGGCGAGCTGGGGCCTCAAACTGTTGAGCGTCTTGAAATGATCAGCGGAAGACGTTTGTCCGGTTGATTGATGAGGCTTTCGATCTGCCTTGAACCGGCGGACAATAGCAATCCGGCGTTTGGGCCGGAAGAAGCACTATTGGAAAGCTAAAATGAGAGTCACTTCCGAATTCTTTGTCTCGGCACTTGTGCGCCGGATTTTCGCAGAAGGAGGCTTCGCAGCCATTTCAAGACGTGGTGCTGAGGAAGCTGGCGCGGTTTTTGTGTCGATCGACCGCTTGGACGGATCGTTCGACCTCTATGGCCCAGCCCCTCAGGCGATGTTCAGCGATCAGCCTCTTGGACGCTTGTTCGAGAAAATACTGGCCTCCGTGGAAACAGCCGACATCAGCCAGCGACTGCAGAACGAAGCCAGGATGGATCCCGACTATTGGCTGGTCGAGATCGAGGCAAGGGAAGGGGACGCGGGTTTGCCGCTCGCGCAAGACGACCCCGTGGAAGTGCCCGGAAAAGATTTTTTTCGAACTTAACGCGTCTCGGTTACCCGCTCTATGAGCGGGCTTTTTGTCTCTGATCCACACCGCGTTTTGCGAAGGTCTTTTTGGCCTGCGTCTTTCTACCGGCGGCTTCCTGATATTGCGAGGAATACCGCGGCGCGGATTTCTGTGCGCCCTGATCGTGCAGGAGCCATTGCCCGACAAGTGCTTCGGCTGCACCGTTGCTGAGCGTGCGGTGCATTCTCAAAAGACCGCGCAGATCGGTCAAAGGCATGTCTTCCCCGAGCAGGCGGATCAGAATCGTCGTGGTCTGAAACTCCGGCATCCCCAATGCCTTCAAGGCAATCGTGAGGCCTTCGCCCTGATCCTTTCGCAGCAACAGGTTACTGGTGGATCTCGACAGGCCGAGACCCTGGCTGAGCAAAGTTGCGAAGCGGTATGTGTTTTGGCTCATTGCTTCCTCAACCAGGGCTTCCTGGATTCGGGGTCGATTTGCTTCGGATCTTTGGGACATGTTTCCACCTGGTGTCTGTGCCTGTTTAACGAGGCTGGTCATTTCTGCGGCGGCGATTGCCTGCTTTTTCAAGGGCGCCGGCAAATGCAGAAACTGTCCCATCAGGCCGTCGGGATTGAGGGCATCCCGGCCGGCAAGTTCCAGACCGAGAGACGCGATGATGTCGCTTCTTCGGCTGAGTTTGGCCTGATGGGTCTTATTGAGACTGATGTCGTCGCGCTCGAGCAGTATTTTGACTGCACTTGCTTCAGCATGGTCGCACAGGGCGCTGATGACCGATTCGCGAAGGGAAGGCCGGCTTGCGACGGCTTTTCGGGAAATCTCGGGGCCGTTCTCTGCGACCTCAAGCTGGAGATCCACAGAAAGGCGGGGACTGTTACGAAGGGCAGGTGCCGCTGTCAAAGGATCTTCGTCGCGCGCCAGCTGTTCCTGCAGATCGTCCGGTATTTTTGGATGTCCGGCGAGCAACCTGGATATCTGGCGGCGATCCTCTGGAGGGGTGCCTTGAAGCAGATTTCGCGCGAGTTCCAAAAAAATATCAGTTTCTTCAATGTCATGCTTCTGACGCCCCACGAAAATCTCTGAGGCAGACAGCAACACATGCCGCGCCGAAGCAGAGCTTGAGCGCGTTCGCGAAACGTTGGTCGTTTGAGGCTTTTTTTGTTTAAATTTTTGGCTCTGTTGCATGACACCCGACTACAAAACACGAAACACAGATCGACCGTCGAAAGTTGTTTCCATCAAATTGCAGGAAAAGCGTTAGCATGCTGTTAACCCTGACGGCTTCTTAATGAACCTGCAGCAAGTAATGCGTCGCCCGTTTGACCGTTTCCGCGCGGTAATACGCCGTTCAGGAGACTGGAACCGAAGGAGGAGACGATGGGCACTTTGTTGGATTTTTCGTCCGCACCACGGCCCAGTGCACGTGTGAGCCAACGCTCAAAATCGCACGAACAGGCAAGCACAGAGAGTTTTGGGGAGGTTATCCTCTTCCCAGGTGTACGCTATGAGCGGCATGACCTTGATCTTGCCGCGCGAATCAACACCATCGGAAGAGCTGCTGGACCCACTGGTTCCGACAAGGACTGACGGTCCAAGCCCTCCAGCCGCGTCGGACGGGGTAAGTCCGGTCATCAACCAGAATTTGCGGTCTGGAGACACGCCCGATGGGCAAAGACAATGCGGTACATGGGTGCGCACCCCTGCGCGGGGGGCGCAGCACACAGATTAGGCAAAGCCTTGCGCTTGCCATGGTGATGGCCGCTTGTCTCGCTCTTTCAGCCTGCGTGCGTCCGACTGGTGATTTCGACCGGGCCAGACCTTCCGTCATTCACGATGACCTTATGCCTGCGGTTGGAGAGAATGCGGCCCGCCTGCGCGGTGATCCAGTCTCCAAATTCAACTACACCAACGATGAAGAGTTGCTGCGGGATCGGGGCTGGACACTTATCCGTCCTCCCTGGACCAAGGACTGGATCGGCGGGACGATGGTCGAGCTCTCGCGCACGCGCGTCTTGCCGGAGACGGAGGGACGGGTCCCGCCCGATCTTTATCTCATCTACCTGCGGTCGGACAAATTTCGCTCCTCCGATGCGCGCTATGACAAGATTGCTGCAGACGCGACAGGCGATGCAGAACTGGTCATGCCCTTCTGTGAGGTTGCCCTGCGCGTGCAGAAGGCCGACGATGAAAGGCTGAGAGTTCTGCGAAATCAACCCGTGACGACGCAGGAAACCTATGACGGTGCGAAAGCACGTGTGTGGGAAAACCGTGTCATGATCAAATGGGTCGGGCAAGCACTTCGATACCGGATTATCGCCTACAAGAAGGCACTAAAAGGCCTGGAGATTGAAACTCCGAGCCAGGACAGAGTATGGAAGGTCAACAACGCCATCCGCGAACTTGAAGGCCAGGTACGGCTCGCGGAAGCCAGTTGCGAAGCCAACGATCGTTATGGCCAGGAAAAGCCCGCCAAAAGGTCCAGGATCTACACAGGCTGGAGCATCGAACGGCCACCAGTGAAGAAATAGCGATCACAGGAAAAGCGGTCTCCCAGGTTTTTCGCCTGCCCAGCAATTCCGTTGCACTTTTGCCGGCACGGCATTATTGCAGGGGAAACGGACGCGTCCGGTTGCAAAGACCGTCGTCAGCTTGAGAACAGCAATCCCGTCCGCGCCAATGCCAATTTGTCAGGAGCCTACATGAACCCGGGTGTGACGCAGCTTGTACAGGAAGCGCTCAGTCATCAGCACGCAGGGCGTATTCCAATCGCACTGGATTTGTTTGAACAGGTGCTGCGGCTGGACCCGCGTAACCCGCAGGCCAACTTCTCGCTCGGCATCGCGGCTTATCAGGAAGGCAACATTGGATTGGCCATCGAACGGCTCCAGATTGCTGCACGCAAGGCCGGCAAGCATCCGCAGGTCCATCAGCTTCTCGGCATAGCGCTCATGAATGCCGGTGACGTTGACGGTGCGCAGGCCTCCTTGAAAAAGGCGGTGTCGCTTGCACCGAAAGAGGCTGATTTTCACGCGCAGCTCGGCGATTTGTATCGCATCAAGAGACAAGCCGTGATGTCACGTCAAAGCTACCTTAGGGCGCTGAAACTCGACCCCGAAAACGGGTACGGACTGGTTGGCATGGGCCAGCTCGAAATTACGGTCGGCAATATCGATGAGGCGATCGAATGGTTCGAAAAGGCCATTGATTGCAAGAAAGAGATGCCGACGGCATTTCAGTGCCTGAGCCTTGCCCGCTCGTTCAAGGAAAAACCGGCAGAACTTGACCAGATCGAAGCTCTCATCGGCGACGGTTCACCGCGTCCGGGGCCGGACCAGGCAAATCTGCATTGGGCAGCCGGCAAGATCTATCACGACATCGGCGATACGTCGCGCGGGCTAGAACACTATCAGGAAGCACGCAAGCTGCATTATCCGCCCTTTGATCCGGGCGCCTATGAGGACCGAATTGCCTTCACGAAGGAAGTCTTCAACGAGGATTTTTTCGCAAACCACACGGACGTTGCGGACACGTCCGAAAAACCTGTCTTCATCTTCGGTCTGCCGAGATCAGGCACAACCCTGATCGAACAGATTGTGAGCTGCCATTCGCAGGCGGCAAGCGGCGGTGAGATACAATTTTTCAGGCATCTGCAGGAAGAAATGGGTCTCAAGGGACAGCCGAGCGCCGCCCTTGAAAACCGGCTCAAGAACATTGACCCCAAAGAGTTCAGGCGGATCGCCCGTAAATACCTGGCGATCCTCGATGGCATTGACCGCCGCGCAGACCGCGTGACTGACAAGATGCCACACAACTATGAGATGGTCTGGCTGATGAGCCTGCTGTTTCCGAAGGCGACATTCATTCACTGTTCCAGATCGGCTGCCGACACGTGCATCTCATTGCTGTCGCATCCTCTTTCCCCAGCGCACAATTACGCCCTGACACAGGATACGGTCGGCAGGTACTACCGGACATATGCGTCGTTGATGGACCACTGGCAAAAGGTGGTTCCGGTCGATATTCATACGCTTGCCTATGAGGCGCTGGTTGACGATCAGCGAGCCGAAAGCGAGACGCTGCTGTCACATGCGGGATTGTCGTGGGAAGACGCCTGTCTTGAGTTTTACAAGAGCGAGAGCCCGGTCACGACGTTCTCCAACACCCAGGTCCGTCGCCCGATATTCCGTTCTTCGCTCGGGCGGTGGCAGGGCAAGGAAACTCACTATCAGGATCTGTTTGCCGCACTTGGTCCTTTCGCGCCCCAGGCCTGATCCAAATCATTGAAGGGCAGTGCCGCCGCAAGTCAGCCGATTGTTCCGCAGGTCGCCGACTTCAGCGCGACATCGACGGCATTCGCCTTGGAGGGGTGTGGAACATGCGCTCTCAACAGAGCGAATCCGCTGATCTCGTCGGTTTCGATGACAATGAGGTTTTCCAGGTTTTCAGGCGGGTTTTCTCTGAGTATCGACAGTTGCGAAGGCGTCAGGACCAGCATGGACAAGCGATCGGCACCCGCCGTTCGATTGTTCAGGCTGTAAAGGGTTTCGCCGGCCGAATTGAACAGGCCGATGGACCAGAAGGACGTCGGGATGCCCGCATCAAACAGAACGGGGCCATCGACAAGCTGAAACCTGCAGGCCGCGTGTTTCATCGAGGGATCAAGGTCCGGCAGAGCTTCCTGCTGCGGTCTGACGTCCGGTAGCAGGTTAAACTGTCGGTCCGGTCCGTATTCAGCGATATTGTCGTATGCGCTGTGCTGCACGTTCAGCGGGATGCCGAAGACCACGAGCACATGAATAATGACCGCAAGGAAAACGGTGGCGAAGGCTCCAAGCGTCATTGAAAATCGTGGCGACAGGGTCATGGGCAGGCCTGTCTTTCGATGGTGGGCAGCTGGATGCCATCGAGCGCTGCTCCTGTTGTCACGGGCGCATCATAGAGCCGCAACACAATACGCAACCCGTCGCTGGCATTTGCAGCTGCTGCGAGGGGCAGCCAGTTTCCCGAATGCGGATTATTTGCCACGCTGATTTCAAAGCTTCCATCCTGATTTCGAAGCAGGCTTTGACTGTCAAGATAAACGCGGCCTGGAAGCGTTTGGACCAGGTGGCCATCACCGTCCGTCACGGTCAGCGTCCACAACCGCGCTGCGGGGGTCTGTCCAGAAATCCTGTAGACGCATGTCGGATCAAGCAGGTGTCCGGCACTGTCCTGCCGCGCGACGAGCGCCAACCCTTCTCCGGAAGCAAGCGGCACAACAGCTCCGCGGGTGTAAATCGCAACGGAGTAGGGATCTGCTTCGGCGGTTCCCGCTTTCGGGTAGGCTTGCCAGGGACCTATTGTAACTGCGTTGAGCGGTTGTTCGCGCTCAATCATCACATACGCGGAACTTATGCCAAGGAGTGATGCAAATCCGACGATGATCGACAGGAAAACAAGGGTTCTAAAGGGCCGGGTTTTGTGCGGACGAATGGCCAGGGGCAAGTCCTGAACGTGCCAATCCGCCTCGCCATATCGTATCTCGGCAGGCTGTCCCGGCGATCCAGATCCAGTCATTGAGCCGCCGCGAAGTCGGTCTGGGCAGGATCGTCAGAGGTGTCCAGCTTTGCGTTTTCTTTTTCGATCAACTGCCGCATGTCTCTGCCGATCCGAAGCAGCAGCCCCTGGGTCCGGCGCTTCAAAACGCGCGGCTGGGAGAAAACGGTCGTTTTTTCGGCAACCTTTGTTGTCGACGGTTTTGACAGCCGCGGCAATGTCTCGGGATCGACGCCTGGCATGCTGGCAAGTTCAATGCCGTTATGGGCATAATTCATGTAGAGCTGCCATGTCATCGCAGGCAGACTTCCGCCGGTGACGCGGCGCGTTGAGGTGAAATCGTCATTTCCAACCCAGACGGCCGTCGAAAAGTTCCCGGTGTAGCCAACGAACCAGGCGTCACGATAGGCGTTGGTCGTTCCGGTTTTTCCGGCAGCGACGACACCGTCAATTCTTGCCCGTCTCGCCGTTCCGGCCTCAACCACATTGACGAGGATACCGTTCATCATGTGGACCTGCTCTTCGGGCAGTACCCGTTTGGGCGTAGAGGCCTCGTCGCGCTCTCGCCTGTAGAGCAATTTGCCATCGCTGTTCCGCACTTCCAGTATCGCATAGGCGGGCGCAGAGAAACCGCCGTTGGCGAAAGTTGCATAGGAAGACGCCATGTCGATCGCAGTGACTTCCGACGATCCGATCGGGAGCGAGATCGAGTTTTCAAGTTCGTGGGTCAGGCCCATCGCATAAGCGGTATCGATGATTTTCTGGCGCCCGAAATCGAGCGAGAGACGGACAGGGATAGTGTTGATGGATTTGGTGAGCGCCGTCCTGAGTGTCACCGGTCCGCGGTAGCTGCGGGTATAGTTTTTCGGGGACCAGTCGCCGATCCAGACCGGTCGATCCGGAACGATGCTCTCCGGCGTGTACCCGTTTAGAAAGGCCGTCATATAGACGAACGGCTTGAACGATGAACCGGGTTGGCGGAGCGCGTTGACGGCTCTGTTGAACTGACTTTCGCCGTAAGAGCGCCCGCCCACCATGGCCACGACGCCACCGTCCGGGATCATCGAGACCAGCGCAGCCTCGCCGGCATCGCGCAGTTTACCGTTGTCACGCAAGATGGTTTCAACAGCGAGGTCGGCCTGACGCTGCAGGGCAGGGTCGAGCGTCGTGCGAACCGTTACGATACGGTCACGGGCGAGGGCGGGATTGCGTCTTGCAAGCTTCTTGACCTCATCAAGGGCCCAATCAAGAAAATACTCGGGCAACTGCTCCTGGGACCTGTCGACGGCAAGCGCCGGATTGCGCCGTGCTCCGATTACCTGGCCTTCGGTCAGGAGTTCCGCCTGAACCATGTTCGTCAGCACTTCGTTGGCTCTTGCACGGGCCGCAGGCAGGTTGATGTGCGGTGCATATTTTCCCGGCGCCTTGTAGAGGCCGGCGAGCATTGCGCTTTCTGCAAGCGTCAGCTCGCGCACGTTCTTGTTGAAATAGAATTCCGACGCTGCCGTCACCCCGAATACGCCGCCGCCCATGTAGGCCCGGTCGAGATAAAGTTTCAGGATTTCCTGCTTGGTGAGATTGGCTTCGAGCCAGAGCGCGAGGTAGGCCTCTTTGATCTTGCGGCTGAGGCTGCGTTCATTGGTGAGAAACAGGTTCTTTGCAAGCTGCTGTGTGATCGAAGACCCGCCCTGGACGACGCCTCCGGCGCGCGCATTTTCAACCATCGCACGGAACGTCCCGACAGCATCGATGCCGAAGTGAAAGAAGAAACGGCGGTCCTCCGTGGCGAGCGTTGCCTTTACGAGAGAGTCCGGAATTTCCTCCAAGGGAACGCTGTCATTCAGCACGATCCCTCTTCGGCCGATTTCCTTGCCGAACCTGTCCTGGAACGTTACGGCGAAATCGTCGGTCGTTTTCCAGTCCGCATACCGGGTTGCCTCAAACGCAGGCTGCGCAAAGGCAAGGACAACGATGAAGCCCAAAAGACCGAATGTCAGGCCGTCCGAGGACAATTCGCTCAGTCCGCGCCAAATGCCTTTTGCCCGAAACCGGCGCAAAAACGCATCGTAGCCTTCGATCGTCCGGCGCAGTGCCGATCCGGTCTTCCAAAGAGCCGTGTCGACAAAGGCGTCAGCCGACAGAAAGAAGCGCCGGATACGATTGCTTTTGCGTGGTGCTTCGTCACCAGCGTGCCGGTTCGATTTTGGCCCTTTTGTCACGCGACAGCGTCTCCGGATGAGGTCTATTTCATTCAAATTAACCCGATTTGCATCGACTGCAAACAGGCTGCTGCAGGCTTTACTGTTTCCTCCCAATTTATTGATATGCCGCGGGAAAGCTGAAACCGAGCGATCCCAATACGCTGGTTGCCGCGCAGACGCCTACGTGCTACGCGCTCATTCCGGATAGAAACGGGTGCCAAGAGGCACAAAACCGGCAACAGGTATGAAAATGGACGAGCGTCCGTTCTGGAAGACAAAGTCGCTTGAAGAGATGTCACCGTCGGAGTGGGAATCGCTCTGCGACGGCTGTGCACGCTGTTGTTTGAACAAACTGGAAGACTGGGATACGGGCGAAATCGTCTGGACCAGGGTCGCCTGCACATTGCTGGACGATGAAAGTTGCCGCTGCAAGGACTACGACAACAGGGCGGTGACTGTGCCCGACTGTATTCAGCTCACACCCGCAGAGGTCCGGACACTCACCTGGCTTCCGCCAACCTGCGCCTATCGCCTGGTGCGGGAAGGGCAGGATCTTTACTGGTGGCATCCGTTGGTGTCAGGTGACAGTGAAACCGTGCATCAGGCCGGGATTTCCGTTCGGGGACGGACGGTTCCCGAAGATGGCATGCCGTTGGAAGACTATGAACAGCACGTGGTGATGTGGCCGGGCGAAGCGCCGGAAGACGGCTAGGCAGTAGATGTCACGGGCGCCAGTACAAAAGCCTCAACATGGCGGCGGAGCCTTGTCTCAAGCACACTGCGGTCGGTCAACTGGTGGCTTTTCAGGAGAATTGCGCCGTGGATCATGAAGGCGATCAATCCGTCAACCATCTCTATCGGGGTGCGGTCGCGACGCAGCGCCGGTGATATTGCGTCTGAACTTTGCCAGAGTTCAAGAAAGCCTGCGAGATCCGCATCGAGCGCGTCCAGCGTTTCAACGAATTCAGTTGCACAATTTGGCTTGGTGACGCCGATATTGTCGAGAAACAGCCGCAAGATTGTCGGACTGTCCGTAATCACGTCAATCATCGCCATCATGTTCCGGAGCAGTTGCCCGACCGGATCTTCGAGACCTGCCGCCGGTGTGACATCTTCCGCCGAGATTGTGCGAAGCGCGTTCAAGCGATCCAGAAGTACATGGGACAGCAAGCCGTCCATGTCTCCATAGTGAGAGAAAACTGTTCCCTTCGCGACCCCGGCTTCCGCCGCCACCGCTTCTGCCGTGACCAGTTCCAAGCCATGTTTCCTACTTAAATCTCGTGCTGCTTTGAGGACCCTTGCGCGTGTCTCGATGCTGCGCTGCTGCGGTTTTCGCGTCATGTAACCCCATTGTAAATTGACCGCGGTCAAAAATTCTTGACTTCCGAGCATAATGGAGCCTAAAAGTGACCGTGGTCAATTTTTGACAATTTCCAGGTTCACAGGCGAACAAACCCATGACACGAATACTCATACTTGATGGACATCCTGCGAAGGGCTCCTTCTGTAGCGCGCTCGCGGCGCAGTATGCGCGGCAGGCAGGGCAGGCGGGGCACGAGGTGCGCAGCTGGCATCTCTCCGACATGGACTTCAATCCTGACTACGGCACATCAGACTTCGACGGCGGTCCGCAGCTTGAGCCCGATCTTGAAAGTATCTGGCACGATATTGTCTGGTGCGAGCATATCGTGCTCGTTCATCCTCTCTGGTGGGGTGGTCACCCGGCCAAACTGAAAGGTCTGTTTGATCGGGTGCTTCTCTCCGGCAAGGCTTTCAAGTATGTGGCCGGCAAATCCATTCCCGAAAAGCTCCTAACGGGGCGCAGTGCTCAGGTGCTCGTAACCGCAGATACACCTGGCTGGATATTCCGTTGGATCTATGGATCAGGCATCAGAAAGCAGACGGAAAAACAGATCCTTGCCTTTTGCGGCTTCAAGCCGAAGGGGTACCACGTCTTCTCGCCGATACACGGATCGGACGGCGCTGATCGCGAGAAAATGTTGACGAGGGCAGGACAGCTCGCCCTCAAGGCCGCATGACGTTACAGATCAATCGGTTCCCGCCGCTTTTTTGGCGGCGGCGCCGGCCTTCTGGTGTTTCCGGTCGTTATGAAACACCACGTAATACTGGTAGATGTTTCCGACATATTCGATCGGCTGGCGACCGACTTGCGCCGCGACAATCCACTCTACATTTCCGAACCACTTGTCCGGATCGTAACCCTGTTTCTTCGCCTGCTCGCGAAATTTTTCAAAACGACTGGGTCCTGCGTTGTAAGCGGCCAATGCAAAGAAGGTCTGGTCGGCCTGATCCTTGTCGAGGTCAGAAAAATACTGATTGGCGATGTAGCGAAGATACTTGACCCCAGCGTGCACGTTGTTGTCCGGGTTCGCAGCTATCCCCGTGATGTTGATCGGATTTCCCTCCGCAGTCGAAGGCTTGATCTGCATGAGGCCGACCGCGCCAGCCCCGCTGCGCGCCTTTGGATCAAATCTAGATTCCTGGAAGCTTTGCGCCGCGATCAACAACCAGTCAAAATCATATTCATCGGCATATTTGCGAAAGAGACCGGTGAATTTTTCAAGTTCCGCCTCATAGTCTTCGTCACGCATGTTCCTGAGATATTCGGCTTCCTGGAGATACTTCTTGAATACCAGATTGCCGATGAGAGTGCCTTTTTTCACGGTCGCGGCAAAATCATTGATCGCTTTGAGAAGGTCAGGTGCGTTGGGGCGCACGGCGATCGCAATTTCCCCGTTCGTGCGCACAGCCGCGTCTGGATGTAATTCCAGACCGTCCAGGACTTCCTGCCAGAGTTCTCCCTTGTGTTGATCCACGATTGTCATCGGGACGGTGCCTGCGGCGACCAGTTCCAGGATGTCTTCGTCTTCCATCCACTCTTCGGCAAATTCTATCTCAATGGTCTTTCTGCCCTCTCGCGCAAATTTGCGGTTCAGGTTTTCCAGGCTCTGATAGTAGGAGGCCGATTTGCGGACGTAGACCTTGCGGCCGGAAAGGTCCGCCGGCGCGGTTATCTGCGGCATGTCGTTCAGGGTAACGGGAACCTCGTGCACGTCCTGGAGGAGCGGCACGGAAAAGCTGACGAGCTTTTTGCGCTCGTCTGTAATTGTAAGGTTTCCGAGTGCTATGTCGCCTCGCGAGCGGGCAAGATAGGTGAAGAGTTTGTCGCGCGGGGTCGGGATCAGAACGACTTCGAAGTCGATGGTCTTCTTTCCCTGTTTCTTGACGAGATACTTCTCGAGTTCCATTGCCAGGTCTACCGAAACACCTCTTTGAACGCCTTTGTCGATAAAGTAGCCGGTTTTGGAAAAAGGGATCAGAACCCGCAAATAACCGCGTTCCAGGATCGTATCGAAGTCCCCTTCAAAGGTGCGGGTCAACGTGTCTTCGAGCGTAGTTGCAAGTGGACCAGTTGCTTCACTCGCGTGAGTGCTGCCACTGTTCGATTGAACCGCGAAGCAAAAGGTGAACAAAAAACAAAAAAATACGCCTATGTATTGTGAAATATCTTTTTTCATGCGTGCCTCGGAAGAAGAGATCTTCATTCAATTTAGGCGTAAGTCTCTTCCTTGTTCAAGCAGGCGGCGATATTTGATTTGTTCCGCAGAGTTATTTGGTGAAAGTCAGGTCAACCGTTCCGATGGTGAAACCTGCCTTCATGACCCTGGCAGTGTTGCGAACCGTTCTTCGATCGACCTGAGTTAATGTGTCGTCGAATTTGAGCAACAGAGGACCGTTTTCCGTTTCCAGCTCCGCGACGTAGGAAAATCTGAGAGCGCCACTATCGTCTGTTCTCACGTTGGTCGGCGCAATTACGTCGGCTCTCTGGCCGATATAGCGGCCATCAGCAACCTTTTGGAAGAACCAGGTTTTCGTGTCCTTTTCGCCGTCCTCATAGACGAAGTCTTCGCGCAGGCGCAGCGTGAAGGTGCGTGCGTTCCAGGTGCCTGTCAGATAGACCGTGAATGGGCGATAGACACCTGCGATCTTGCTTTCAAAGACGCCCTTGCCGACCGTTTTGCCACGGAAGAATTCCTCAAGCACCAACTGCTTGGCAGTTGCGGTTGCAGGGGACAATCCAAGCACGAGGAGAGTTACGATGAAAGCTATTCGGAAGCGCTGCATTTGCGAGAAACCTTCAGGCGGTTGATCTGACCCGAATACGATTTCACGTCGGCTTCAGATCTGCCTATGCCCCGAATTTCTGTTGCCAGGTTGGAACGGGATCCCCCTCGGCGGGCGTGGCATTGTAGATCCCCCGAGCGATTGCGCGGGCCAGACAGGACGCAGCAGCGGCGCCCAGACGGACCATGTCCTCCAGGCCGTTTTCCAAGTTGCGCTGACCGGTGGAGAGTGCAAAAACCAGATCGCCATCCAGCGGCGTGTGGGCAGGCCAGAGGGCCCGTGCCAAACCGTCATGCGCCATGACGGCCAGCCGTTTGGCTTCGCCCTTCGTCAAAACCGCATCGGTTGCAACGGCCGCAATCGTTGTGTTCGCCCCGGCCTTCAACGCGTCGAGTTTTGTGCGCACCTGGACGGCATCTTTGGGGAAGGGGACGGCCATACCGAGGCCACCGAATTCATCCCCGATTTCAAAGGGTGCTGCCCAAAAATGGGCACTGTCACCAATTGTGGCGCGGCCAAGCGCATTTACCGCAACGACAGCGCCAACGGTAATGCCATTGTCGAGTTGTTGTGAAGCGGAGCCAAGGCCGCCTTTGATATTTGCCGTCGTTGCACCCGTTCCGGCGCCAACAGATCCGAGAGAGAATTCATAGGCGACTGCGTCCAGTGCCGAACGACCGAGATCTCGATAAGGGGCCGCCTGGCCCCAGCTCTTGTCGCCGCCGTTCAGGAGATCGAAGAGGATCGCGGTCGGAACGATCGGGACGCGAACGGGGCCGACCGCGAATCCGTATCCCAGATCCGCCAGACGGCCTTGGACACCTGCGCCTGCATCCAGGCCGAACGCCGAACCGCCCGCCAGTACGATGGCGTCAATCTTTTCAACGGTCTGTTCGGGTTCAAGAAGCGCGATTTCCCGGGTGCCCGGCGCGCCGCCATGTATGGCGACCGATGCGACCGCGGGCTCTTCGGGAAGAAGAACCGTGGCCCCCGATTTCAGGTCTTTGTCAGACGCGTTGCCGACTTTGAGACCTGGAACATCTGTGATGAGATTACGGGCACTGGACATGAGGTGGGATCCCGACAATGACGAGCGTTACTACTTTGGGCTTTCGCTTCTCAGGTGTCGAGACTTTTGTAGCCGCGCCTGACATAAAGAAGCGACTTGCCGGGATCGGTCATGCGCAGATCGACCACCGTCCCAACGATGATCGAGTGCGTACCCATTTCCGTTACCGAGAATATTTCACAATCGACACTGAGCCGGGCGCTGTCGAGAGCCGGACAGCCGGTCGCCAGATTTGTCCACGCGCTTTTCGCAAAGCGTTCCGCCATTTCGAGTTTGTCCCGCCCGGCGAAGGTGTCCGAGATCTCCTGGTGATCATCGCTCAGCGTGTTCAGACAAAAGCACCTGTTTTGCAGAACCGCGTCATGCATGCGCGTTTGCCGGTTGAGACAGATCAGGATGCTCGCCGGGTCGTCACTCACGGAACATGCAGCGGACACCGTCGCCCCGAGCTTGCCTGCCTTGCCGTCGGTCGTGACCACATGCACCGCCGCCGCGATGCGGCTCATCGCCTCGCGGAAACTCTGCGGTTCGAGCGGCAGCCGGCCCTGCTCAGAAACGGGTTGTGACATGGCTTCTGCTCCTTGCGCGGGCGGCGGAATCACTGACATCCTGCATGTGGCCTGAGTTTAGACACCTGCCTTTGCCTTGCCTATAGCAAATAGGCCTTGAATACCCGAGGGACACGCGTCTGCCGTCGTTCAATTTGTTTGCCCGGATTGAGATTTCCGCCGTTGAACGATAGGGATGGACGCGTGTTTATGGATGCCGTGGAGTGCCGGATGACCTTTCGCCAAATCACAGTCGGCGTTGCGCTATGCGCCAGCGGTCTTTTGACCTGCTCGGCGCAGGCGGACATTCCGATTGCCATCGCGGGGCCGATGGATGGCCAGTTTCGGGATCTTGGCGCGCAAATGCTTGCTGGTGCCGAATTGGCGGTGGCCGATGTCAATGCCGCCGGAGGCGTCAACGGCGAAATGCTGACATTGGAAATTGCCGACGACGGTTGCGACGCCGACAAAGCTGTTGCGGTTGCCAACCAGCTTATCGGCAAGAATGTCGCTTTCGTTGCCGGGCATTTCTGCTTCAACGCGTCTATTCCGGCGAGCGAGGTCTACGCAGAAGCAGAGATAGTCCAGATATCGCCGGCAACCACATTGCCGAAATTCACCGACGAGCGACCGGGGGCAGGCGTTTTCAGGCTTGCGCCGCGGGACGACCAGCAAGCGCGGGTGGCCGGACGGTTTCTGGCTGAAAATCATGCGGGAGACAGGATCGCAATCCTTCACGACAAGACGGCCTATGGAAAAGGGCTGACCGACGCAGTCAAATCGGTGATGTACGATCTTGGTAAGTCCGAGAGCCTTTCGCTCGGCTTCGACGCGGGCGAAGACGATTACCGTTACCTGGTCTCGCAGCTTGGTCTGGAGAATGTCGGGGTCGTCTATCTTGGCGGGTATCATCCCGAAGCGGGCCTGATCAAGCTTGAGATGGATCGGCAAGGTCTGGATGCGGTGCTCGTTTCGGGCGATGCGTTGATGACAGAAGAGTTTGTTGCCGTTGCTGGTCCCGCCGGTAACGGGACGCTACTAACCTATCCGCTCGACCCTCGTGACATTGCCGAGAGTGCCGGCGTGATCAAGGAGCTTGAAGACGCGGGGAAATCCGCGGACCGCTACGCGCTTGCAACCTATGCTGCCGTTCAGGCATGGGCTCAGGCAGCAAATGCCGCTGGAGATACCGGCTACGAGGCGGTCGCCGATGCCCTTTCGACAGGGACCTTCGAAACGGTTCTCGGAGCTCTGGAATTTGACGAAAACGGCGACAGCAATCTGCCGGGTTTCGTGATTTACGAGTGGCGCGACGGGACCCCAAGACTGAAGTGAGTTGCACCATGCGTGTTTCTTATGGGTCAAAAACAAAGAGCACGCCGCCGCGAGGCGTACGTGCACTCTTTGATTTCGGAAAGAAGTTTATCAGCCGCGGCGGCCACTCCCGCTGATCTTGATGTTCACCTTGTCGGCATAGATCGGCAGTCCGGCATCCATGCCGTAAAGAGAGCGGAAGAAGCCGCCCGAAACTTCGAACCCGACACGGCCGTTACCCTGATTGCCTGTGATGGTTACAGCCAGTTTGGTGCGTTGCCGTTTGCCGCGCAGGGACAAAACGCCTTCAACCTCTGCGGAGTATTTGCCTGTGATGCGTATCCGGGTGCTCTGGAATATTGCAGTCGGATATTTGGCGACATTGAACATGGCGGAACTCTTCAGGAAGCCTGTTACCTTGTCGTTATTCGTGCTGACGCTGGACAGATCGATCGTAACGTTGACACGGCTTTTGTCAGGCCGCTTCTGGTCGAGGATCATCTTACCCGAGACCTTGTTGAACGCGCCGGTTACCGGGCGGCCACCGAGGACACGTACGGAGAAACCGGTGTCAATGTTGGACGGCGAAAGCGTATAGGTGCCGGAAATGGAACCGGCTGCGGCAGGAACTGCCAGCGAAAACAACATGCCAAGGCCCGCACACGCTGCCAGCACGCCGGAAAGTTTGGATCGAATAGATAGCATTTCAAAATTCCTCTTAAAGATCTCAGGGACACCCGGCTGGTGGAAACGATCCATTTGTCTGGTTGACGTTTTTCCGATGGCCGTGGACCTTCCGAAGTATCGGTGTATTGGGCACTGAACCCCAGTGACGGCCGTCACAGTGAAAGCGCCAGACACAATCGCTTTACGGAGCAAAAGGGCGTTCGGGTCTTCTGCTGCAACGAAGGTGATCCGGCGTGATGTGCCAACATGTGCATTAACCTTTCTGTAAGAAAGTAGCGGCGCCAGCCTTCTTTCAAGGGCGGTCACGCGGTATTTTCCCTTCAAAACCAGGGAAATTTCATGCGTTCAGGGTCCCGTTTGAAGATAACGTCGTTGATGCTTGCGCTGGGTATCGTCCTCAGCTTGCAAGCCACCGCTTCGGCAGCTGAACTTGTCGGCTTCTCCGACCACAGGTTTCGCCCTGGCACAATTGTCATCAGAAATTCGGAAAAACGGCTCTATCTGGTTCTTCGTGGAAACCGCGCCATTCGCTACAAGGTCGCTGTGGGCAAGTCACGCAAGGCATGGACAGGACACGCGCAGATTACCGCGAAGTTCATCAGGCCCGCCTGGTCGCCATCATCTGAAGTCCGCCGCGACTTTCCGCATCTGCCAAATGTGATCGAAGGGGGCGCGCCGAACAATCCGATGGGAGCGGCCGCGATGACGCTCTCCAATGGCAATTATGCCATCCACGGCACGAACAGACCGGGTTCAATCGGGCGCGCCGTTTCCTACGGCTGCATCCGCATGGCGAACAACGACATCCAAGACCTGTATCAACGGGTGGGTGTGAGGACGCAAGTGGTGGCATTGCCATAAATGCTGCCAAGCATATCCAGGGACAGCATGCCGCATTTAGTTTCGAAAGTTTGAAACTATAGTGATTGCCGGGTCTTCTCCGGCCCAGCGAAAGACCCCACCGGTTCCGCGTGCCCCAACGCGGTGCCGGTGGGATATTGAGTCATGGATGTGCTCACCTGTTACATCTTGCGACAAATCAGGACCTTTCCAGGGATAGGATTGCGACACATGCCCGGTATCGTTCAGTTGACTTAAGGTCGGGTCAACGGACGGCGGGATAGGGCAATGGGTGTCTTGAATGTAGCGAATTCCAGGGCTTTCATCTGGGGGCTTCTGGCTTTGCCGTCGATACCGATGGTGTTGGCGCTGACAAGCGGAACAGCTGCGGAAGACGGACGCCCGGCAACCGAATTCCTGCTCCATCCGACCGGTGAATTCGCCGCAAGGTTCATGATCATCTCCATGATCATTTCACCGTTCCGGCTGATGTTTCCGAAGAACAAGTTCTGGTTCTGGATGCTTCGCCGCCGCCGGTACTTCGGCGTTGCAGCTTTTGCCTACGCCGCGGCGCACACCATTCTTTATCTCATCGACATGGGCTCGTTGCAGGCGGTGCTCGGAGAATTCTGGGCGCTGGGTATCTGGACCGGCTGGCTTGCGTTTTTCATCTTTTTGCCGATGGCTCTGACGTCGAACGATGCGTCCATGCGTCTGCTGGGCCGTCGCTGGAAGCCGTTGCAGCGCTTTGTCTACCTGGCAGCTGTTGCGACACTGCTTCACTGGATGTTCGTGCATAACGAATTCGGCCCGGCCCTGGTGCATTTCGTGCCGTTATTGCTCCTGGAGGCCTATCGGATCCAGCGGACCTATCTGACCGGGTCAACATCGGCACCTGCCTGAAAGACACGCCTTCAAAACGAAAGGACGACGTCATGAACCTCACACTTCATACCGCAATATCTTTGCTGATGTGCGTCTTCACATTCCCGGCCTGCGCCACAGGGCTTTACGAGTGTGCGCCAACGGAAAGGTCATCCTGGCTCACTCAGGACGAGGTGACTGAAAAGCTGATCGGAGAAGGTTGGCAGGTGCGCAGAATGAAGGAAGACGGCGGCTGCTGGGAAGTCTACGGTACAACTCCGCAGGGCCAGCGCGTTGAAGTCTATCTTGATCCGGTGTCTGGAGAAGTGCTGCTGATCAACCAGCGCGGCACAATTCTTTTCCGGAAAGACAGCTGAGGCGCCTTCATACCCACTTTCTTGGATCGTTGGCCGGCGATTTCGAGCGATTGCCGGCAAGCGCGGCCGCGAGGTCAGCGACCGCGTCCAGCGAATGGGCGGCGCGAAACTCGTCGACATGCGGCAGCATTGCCCGAATGCCCTTTGCCTTTGCCTCGAACCCTTCGAACCGCAATAGCGGATTGAGCCAGATCAGGTGCCGGCAGGATCTGTGGAGGCGGTCGATTTCCCGCTCCAGATCCTCGTCGGTATCGCGTTCCAGCCCGTCGGTGATCAGGAGAACCGTTGGTTTTCCCGAAAGAACGCGCCGCGACCAGCGCATGTTGAACTCGTGAAGCGCCGTGGCAATACGTGTCCCTCCGGACCAGTCTTCCACGCCTGAGGAGCAGGCCTCTAGCGCCTCATCGGGATCCTTCATGCGCAATTGACGGGTGACATTTGTGAGCCGCGTCCCGAACAGGAAGGTGTGTACGTCGCGGCGTTCGGCAATGACGCCGTGAAGGAAATGCAAAAGCAAACGGGAGTATTGGCTCATGGAACCCGAAATGTCGCAAAGCGCGACCAGGGGAGGGCGTTTTTCGGCAGGCTTGCGGAATTTGAGGTCGATGATTTCACCTCCGGCGCGCATGGATGCCCGCAAGGTTTTGCGTGGATCAATCCGGCCTCTTGGCGCGTGTGTCAGTCGCCTGAGCCGGATCTTGTCCATGGGCAGGGCCATCGCCCGCAAAGCCCGTTTCGCCTCGATGATTTCCTCGGCCGTCATCTGCGCGAAGTCTTTGCTTTGCAGGAGTTCCTTCCCGGAGACCGTGAACTTGGCGTCGATTTCGATTTCCGGGACCGTCTCTTCCGCAACCCGTTCCTTGGCTGCCTGGAATGCCTGTGACACGCGGGTCTGCCCGGCTTTCGGTTTTTCCGGAGCACCCCTGGGTGGGGCGACCGGTGAGAGTATGGAGAGCATCTTTTCGATCAGGCCCCGGCTCTGCCAGTAAATCCGAAATGCTTCGTCGAACAGGACCTTGTGCTCACGCTTGCGGATAAAGACAGCGTGCAGCGTCCAATAAAGATCTTCGCGGTTCTCTATGCCCGAAACCTCGACCGCATTGACCGCGTCGACTACGGACGCCGGACCGACGGGCATACCGGCCTTGCGAAGCGTCCGAGCAAAATAGACGATATTGTCGGTAATCCTGGAGCGGACTTCAGCAGGAGCCTGCAACGCTGCCTCCCAATTGCGGTTCTGAGGACGGTTCGTAACCGAAGCACAGGCCCAATGACCTCAGGAGCGCGCTAATTCGTGTAGTCCTCAGGGGACGTGCTGCACCGGTACAGCTGCGCGTTCGAGCGAAAAAGGTCCGCATGGAAACAACCACAGCGTCAGACCGCCGGCATAGACTGGGCCTGAGGGATATCTTTGCGAATTTCGTCGATCATGTGCCGCACTTTCGAGCCGCGTACGCGTTCAATATCATCCTGATATTTTAACAGGACGCCTAGCGTGTCGGATGCCAGATCGGGGTCGAGCGCCATTTCGTTCAACTCGGAGAGCGCAGTCGCCCAATCAAGTGTTTCAGCGACCCCCGGTTGCTTGAACAAATCTTCATCAGCGCGCAGTCTCTGCACGAAGGCGACCACTTCGTGTGCCAGACGTTCCGAGGCCCCCGGGACCTTGCGTCTGACGATCTCCAACTCGCGCTCAGCGTTCGGATAATCGACCCAATGATACAGGCAACGCCGCTTCAGCGCGTCATGTATCTCGCGGGTGCGGTTCGTGGTGATGATGACGATCGGGGGCTCATCGGCCTTGACTGTCCCGAGCTCGGGAATGGACACCTGACTGTCCGCCAGGACCTCAAGGAGGAAGGCTTCAAATGCTTCGTCGGCCCGGTCGAGTTCATCGATGAGGAAGACCGGCGCTCCGTTCAGGGATGGTTCCAGCGCCTGGAGGACAGGGCGCTTGATGAGGAAACGCTCGTCGAAAATCGATTTGGACAAATCCGCATGTTCTGTTTCGCCCGCCGCTTCCGCGACACGGATTTCAACCATTTGTGCCTGATAATTCCACTCGTAGACTGCTGATGCGATATCCAGACCTTCGTAGCACTGCAGGCGGATCAGGTCGCGGCCAAGTGTCTCGGACAGCACCTTGGCGATTTCTGTTTTTCCCACGCCGGCCTCGCCCTCCAGAAACAGTGGCCGTTTCATCTTAAGCGCAAGGTGGAGCACAGTTGCCAGCGATCTGTCCGCGACATATCCCGCCTGATCCATGAGATTAAGCGTATCGTCGATGGATGCGGGAAGGGGTGTCGATGTCATAGATCCTCCAGGCGTTCAACAATTCGCACATAATATAGGCAGCAGAGCGGTCAGGTCAGCCCGGACCAAAGTAGACCGGTGAGCAGGACCCACGTGATAGCCCTAATGGGATTGAGTGCGCCAACCATCTATAAAACGGGATCATTATTCAAGGGAGACATAACGCCTTGGCGATTCTGAATAAAGGTCTCGTTTTCGCAATGCTCGCGGCATTGACAGGTTCGGCCAATGCTTCTGACGGTGCGTATCCGACCGATCCGGCGAGCGTGGCAACCGGTCTTGAGCTGGCCGAGATTCACTGTGCGATGTGTCACGCGGTGGGAGCTGAGGATTCGAGCGCACAGGACGGTGCGCCCGCATTTAGAGAGTTGTCGAAACTGTATCCGCTGGAAAGTCTCGAGGAACCCTTGGCGGAAGGGATCGTAACCGCGCATGAAAACATGCCGGAATTTGCATTCGAACCTGATGACATCGATGCGTTTTTGGGGTACCTGACCACCATTCAGACGCAATAAGGTTTCTTTGCAGGGCTATGGTGTGGTGTTAGCAGCCACTCAAGAGCGCTGCTAAAGTTCTGTTTGTAAACAAGAATTATCAGAAAGTCGGATTTGGTTAACCGGTGATCCGTGACACTCTTTTCTTGCGACAAAGAAAGGATTGGCATGAACACCAGCTCAGACTTTGAAAAACGCTTCTTTGGATACGGCCTGTTGACGGCAGAGATTCTCTACAGACTGCCCGACCATCCAAAGTTTCTGCAAAGCTTTCTCTGGCAGACGGAAGACCTGGCACCGCAGTTTCCCGAGCTGACAAGGTTTCTTGAATTCTGGGAACGAGAAATCGAGGGGCGGATACACTCGGTTCGGGTGGCACACCAGAATCTGATCGACCCCGTCGATTTCAGATATGCCGACGGAGAGATTCTGGTTCACTGACGAGAGCTGGTATCAGCGCGTCAAAAGCTCCAGGCCCCTGCCATCGCGCATGATGCTTCTCGACTGTTCGGTAAAGTCCGACCCGGCACCTTCGTGTAGGACGAACCCGGGCATCAGTCGCATGGGTGCCTTGCTTGCCCGAATGGAGCGGACAAGCACGCGCGTCGCCGCGGCGTCGGGGCGCGGGCGCAAAGGAATAACATCGATCGATCCGAAACGGCCCTGAAGAACGCCCAAAAGTTCCTGCAGGCCATCGGCGCGGAAGATAATTGTGAGGCTGCCGCCTTCCTTCACGATGTCCGCGGCGGTTTTCGCCCAGGGTTCAAGACCGCGTTCATCGAGCATGTGAGCATCGGCCCGTGCCGAGTTTGGCGACGCGCGAAATCTGTCAGCCTCATAGTAGGGCGGGTTCATGATCGCGTGATCCGCCATCGACGGCATCAGGCCGCTTGCATGACGAACGCGACCCTTAGCAGTGACATCGGCATGCAACAGACTGACCCGGTCTCTGAAGTGCATATTCTCAGGATCGTCGAGTGCTTTTTTCGCCAGGGCCAGCACCGCTTCATCAATTTCAACCAGGGTC
Source organism: uncultured Roseibium sp. (assembly GCF_947494555.1). Lineage (GTDB taxonomy): Bacteria > Pseudomonadota > Alphaproteobacteria > Rhizobiales > Stappiaceae > Roseibium. The sequence continues at coordinate 1,503,728 of NZ_CANLVF010000001.1, forward strand.
ACGGTCACGCCGGGCAGGCGGGTGGCGGCGCAAAATCCCGCTGTTCCGACACCGGAACCGAGATCAACGATGCGGCCGGTTGTGCCTTCGGGTAGCGCAGCAGCCAGATAGACTGCATCAAGACCAGCGCGGTGTCTTCCCTTCTTCGGTTGGTAGACGTAAACCTGCCCGCCCAGAAACGCATCACGCGTCACACCGTCCTGTCCACCGGGTTGGGACCCGCTCATCTTAGAAGTTGTCTTTCTCAGGACGCAGTTCATGCTCCAGTCCGGCGTCCCGCACGAGGCTGCGCGCTTTCTGGATCTGGTCCGCATCCACCAATATGCGCCTCGGGATCATCGCAAGGGAGCCCTCCATGATGCTCATATTGCCATCTGCGACAAAATGCTTGATTCCAGCCTCCTCAAGGATGGATTCCAGAAAGGAAATGAGGACGGGATCGTTGGTTCGGACTAGTTCTTCCATTTGTTTTCCGGGCTTAGCGGCTTGAAGGCGGGCGCTTGGCATAAACACCCCTTCAAGCTGGTTTACAGCAAAATCAGCTGATTGTGGCATTTCAACAGTTTGTCAACTGACTGGCGTCTTGCCCCGGACGCGTTCGCACCATATTGTCCGCACAAATATTCAGGGAGTGCCATAAGTGGCCGTTGTCGCAACATATTCTGACAGTCAGTCGCGCCGTCCAAGTATCCAGGCGCTTGTGGACCTAGTGTCCCCGGGCATGACCGAAGTGAATGAGCTGATTCTTTCCAAAGCGGGCTCCAATGTGGAATTGATTCCGGAGATCGCCAAGCACCTCATCTCATCCGGTGGCAAGCGGCTGCGGCCCATGCTGACGCTCGCATTCGCGGATATTTTCGGATATCAGGGCAACGGGCACGTCACCCTGGCCGCAAGCGTCGAGTTCATGCATACGGCGACCTTGCTGCACGACGATGTCGTCGATGAAAGCGATATGCGCCGCGGTAAGCTTGCCGCGCGTAAGCTCTGGGGTAACCAGGCAAGTGTTCTCGTCGGTGACTACCTTCTCGGACAGGCGTTCAAGATGATGGTCGATGTGGGCTCGCTTGAGGCTCTACATATTCTTTCATCCGCATCCGCCGTGATCGCCGAAGGCGAAGTGCTCCAACTGGGAGCTGCGAAGAACATCGCGACGTCCGAAGCCGACTACCTACGGGTGATTGAAGCCAAGACAGCGGCACTTTTTGCAGCTGCTGCTGAGGTGGGTCCGGTCATTGCGTCGCAAAACGCGGGAATGAAACAGGCTGCCCGTACCTATGGGCTCGAGCTTGGTTATGCATTCCAGCTGGTTGACGATGCGTTGGACTATGGCGGGTCTTCCGCAGAGCTTGGCAAGGACGTTGGCGACGATTTCCGCGAAGGCAAAATAACGCTGCCGGTGGTCTTTGCCGTCGCACGCGGTTCCGATGAAGACCGGGCTTTCTGGAAACGCTGCATAGAAGGCGAAGCGGTCGAGGACGGAGATCTCGAACAGGCGATCGAGCTTCTGAAGAAATACGATGCGCTCAGCGACACTGTTCTCCGCGCGCGCGAGTATGGCGACAAGGCGCTCAGGGCGCTGGACGCGCTCCCGCCGGGTCATCACAACGATGCCTTGGCGGACGCTGTGGCATTTTGTATTGCGCGTGTGAGCTAATAGCTGCGCGCTTCTTTGGCAAAACCGACTGTGTGAGCGGCGGCACGACACTTTCGTGTGGCACAGTTGCGCGTTTCCGGGCGCCTTTTCAGGAGACCGCGCCCGACGCGATCCACCATTCAGGGTGTGCAACGCGCAAGGACCGCTCGACGTCCATGGATACAGTCTCGTCGCACAGGCCAAACACGGTGGCGCCAGATCCTGACATCCTCGTCAAAAGCACGCGTTCGTCGGATTGCAGGGCGGTAATCGTCTCGCCGATAACGGGACAAAGATCGATCGCCGGTATTTGAAGATCGTTCCTGCACTCTTTCAGAAACGCAACCATCGTCTCAAGAGCTTCAAAACTGTCCGGCAGTCCGGTCATGGGTGGATTGTCTTTTTGCGTCAATGCGTTGAAGATTTCAGGAGTAGAAACATCGACCTTGGGATTGACGAGAACGATCCCGCCTTTTGGCAATCGCGGCGCGGGCAGCAACTTGTCCCCGATGCCGCGCATGATCCGGGGTTGCGCGTTGAGGCAGACCGGCACATCAGCGCCGAGCCTTAGGGCGAGCTGATGGAGTTGGTTGTCCGGGAGACAGACGCCCGTAAATTCCTGCAGCAAACGCAAGGCAGTCGCGGCATCACTTGAGCCGCCGCCAATGCCGGAAGCAACCGGCAGGCGTTTGCTGAGCGTCAGTTTGATCTTGAAGTCGGAAAGTCCGGCGCTTTCAGCAAAAAGTTCTGCCGCCTTGAGCACGAGGTTGCTTTCAGGCGGGCCGTCAAGATCGTGTGCAAACGGGCCTTCGACTGTGCATTGCAGCGTATCAGAGGCCTCTATTGCAAGCCTGTCGCCGATCTGAGGAAAGACCACCAGCGAATCCAGAAGGTGGTACCCGTCCAGACGCCGGCCGGTGACATGAAGCGCCAGATTGACCTTCGCCCGGGCAAGCTCTGCCCGGGGATGCGCTCTCTCTGGAGTGGTCATGGTGTCCGGCGTCACCCGCCGTTCTTGTCGCTGTCCGCTTTTGCAGCGTCTGTCGCCGGCGTATCCTGGAGGCCGTTGGCGATCTTTTCGAGAATTTTCGGAAGATCTTTCTCCGTTGGGCCGAGATCACGTGCGTGGTTCCACTGGAACCGCGCTTCGTTGCGACGGCCAACCTTCCAGTATGCATCGCCAAGATGATCGTTGATGACGGGGTCGGCGGGGCGCAGTTCGATGGCACGCTCAAGCTCTTTCACCGCTTCTTCGAAGCGGCCGAGCCTGTAATAGACCCATCCGAGGCTGTCGACGATGTATCCATCGGTCGGGCGCAGCTCGACGGCTGTCTTGATCATCTCAAGGGCTTCATCGAGCTTCAGGCCCTGGTCGACGAGCGAATATCCCAGGTAGTTGAGCACAAGCGGCTGGTTGTTGTTTAGTTCAAGCGCCTTGCGAAAATCGGCTTCCGCAATGTCCCACTTTCCAAGACGTTCCCGGCTGATACCGCGGAAATACATCAGGAGCCAATGTTGCGGCTCGAGCTCGGCTATCGTGTCGATGCCTTGCGAGTAAACGACTTCCGCCTCGTCATATATTTCATGGGACCGCAGGATGTTGCCGAGGGCAATGACCGCTTCAAGGTCCGACGGGTCAGCAGTGATCAAGACCTCGAGGTGCTCGCGCGCCTCTTCGATCTTTTCCAGGGCATTATAGTTCAGCCCGACCTGAATTTCGGCTTCGCGTTTCAGGACACTGTCGTCGGGCACGCGCATGAATGCGTCTATGGCCCGCTCTGGCTGTTCCATGCGTTCAAAAACACTTCCCAGCGCGATCGCAGCAAACTCGGCATTCGGATCCATATGAAGCGCAAGTTGCAGGTAGGATGTCGATAGTTCCTCGCCGCCATCACGTCCAATGACGGCACCCAGACCGTAAAGGATTTCCGCCATGCCCTGAGCCGGATCGCTCACCATCGGCGGAATGACCTCTCCGCTCTCCAAAAACGCCCTTGTTTGTTCGATCTTGGGATGGCCGCGGAACTGCTCGTCATATTGGTCAAGGACAGCAATGGCGTCCTGCTTCCGGTCATTTGCCGCAAGAATTCGTGCATAGGCATCCACGACACGGATTGCCGCCTGATCGAGCGCGTAGGCACCTTCGATCGTTCTCAGCGCGTCTTCGTTACGTCCTGCCGCAAATTGCAGATGCGCTTTGTGCGTTGCCTTGAAGACCCCGAACCAGTCGGGGCCCTGAAGATTGTCGATGATGGTCAGGGCTTCGTCGATCTTGCCGCTGCCATAGAGAGACCAGGCGCGGGAGATGCCTACGGACAGTTGCGCAAGTGGCCCATTCCGACCGGCTGCAAGCGTTTCATCTGCTTCCGGGTAACTGCCTTCCACAATACGTTGCCCGCCAAGCGTCAACTGGGCCAGGAAGTTCTTCAGACCGGCTTTTTCCAATTCGCTTGCGTAGTGGACCGCGTCGTCAACTTCGCCATTGGCGAGTTTCAGAAGAAATGTCCTTTCAAGAAGCATCGTGTTGGTCGGATCGGCGGCGAGGCTCTCTTCGTAGAAAGCAGCCGCGTGACCGTAGTCTTTCTGGAACCCTGCCAATCGGCCCGACAGGTAGCTGCCGGAGAGTGTCAACGGCAAATTGGACGGGGTGCCGAAGACCTGAGATGTTGAATCTGTCTCAGCGATCGCGGAAACGGGTGTCAGCGCTATGGCGCTTACCAGGGCTAGAGCCTTCAACCTGGAATTCTTGAAGTCCATCCGGGAAACGGCACCGGCCAAGTTTGTCATTATTCCTCGCACAATTCGATCGATGGGCAGAAGCATCTCGCTTATTGCCCTTGAGAATGGCGTCTTTAAGGCTGTGCGGCAAGGCGTCCACGAAACTTTCTGAGGGTTTAAATCCTTTTGATTTTGCCCGCCGTTGGAAATCTTTCGTAACGGGCGGAAACAATGCGGCTTTCGACCAAAAAGGACTTGAAGACTATTCTTTGCCGTAGCAGGAATGTGCGGCGCAAAAAATGACGGGGACGTATCGTCTCCGGAGCCACGCGAGGAGAATATCAAATGGCCAAGTGGGTCTACAGTTTCGGCAATGGTGCGGCAGACGGTGCAGCGGAGATGCGCAATCTGCTTGGAGGAAAAGGCGCCAATCTTGCTGAAATGAGCAGCCTCGGCCTACCGGTTCCGCCCGGATTTACCATCACGACGGAGGTCTGCACCTGGTATTACGAGCACGAAAAAAGCTATCCGGATGAGCTCGCGGCGCAGGTAACGGCGGCGCTCGATCAGGTCGGCTCCGCCACCGGACGCAAGTTTGGGGACCTCGAACGCCCGCTCCTTGTTTCGGTTCGCTCGGGAGCAAGGGTTTCGATGCCCGGCATGATGGACACCGTGCTTAACCTCGGACTGAACGACGAGACAGTCGAGGCGATTGCAAAGGAAGCAGGCGATCGCAGGTTCGCCTATGACAGCTACCGCCGTTTTATTCAGATGTACTCGGATGTCGTTCTCGGTCTCGATCATCACGAGTTCGAGGAAATCCTGGAGGACTACAAGGAGCGGAATGAACTTTCGCTCGACACGGAAATCGACGCCGACGCGTGGCTTGGCATTATCGAGAAATTTAAGGCACTGGTGGAAGAAGAGCTAGGAAGAGCATTTCCGCAGGATCCGCAGGAACAGCTTTGGGGCGCTATCGGCGCTGTCTTCAGTTCCTGGATGGTGCCACGCGCAGTCACTTATCGGCGTCTCCATGACATTCCAAGCAGCTGGGGCACGGCAGTGAATGTCCAGGCGATGGTGTTCGGCAACATGGGCGAGAGTTCGGCAACAGGCGTTGCATTCACGCGGAACCCTTCTACCGGCGAGAATGCGCTTTATGGCGAGTTTCTGGTCAATGCGCAGGGCGAAGACGTCGTTGCCGGCATTCGCACACCACAAGACATAACGGAAAAAGCCCGGATCGAGGCGGGCTCTTCCAGTCCGTCCCTGGAAGCTCTGATGCCCGAGGCCTTCGGGGAATTCCAGACGATCTGTTCTAAGCTGGAAGCCCATTACAAGGACATGCAGGACCTTGAGTTCACGATTGAAAAGGGCAAGTTGTGGATGCTGCAAACGCGTGCCGGCAAGCGGACGGCCAAGGCAGCACTGAAGATTGCCGTCGACCTGGTCGGCGAAGGCGTGTTGAGCGAAGCCGAAGCCGTCGGCCGCGTCGAGCCCGGCGCTCTTGATCAGCTGCTCCATCCCACCATCGATCCGTCGGCTGAACGCGATATCGTATCGACCGGATTGCCGGCGTCGCCGGGCGCTGCGTCCGGGGCGATTGTGTTCACCTCCGACGAAGCGGAAAAGGCAAAGGCTGAAGGACGGAAGACGATACTGGTTCGCGTCGAGACAAGCCCGGAGGATATTCACGGCATGCATGCTGCTGAAGGTATTCTGACCAGCCGCGGAGGCATGACCAGCCATGCCGCCGTTGTTGCCCGCGGTATGGGCAAACCTTGCGTTTCGGGTGCCGGAATGTTGCGGATCGACTATCGCAACGGCGTGATAAACGCTGGCGGGCGCCAGCTGAAAGAAGGCGATGTCATTACAATCGATGGCGCTACAGGACAGGTGCTTTCCGGCGAAGTCAAAATGCTGCAACCCACGCTTTCGGGCGACTTCGGTACGCTGATGGGCTGGGCCGATACTTTCCGCCGCATGAATGTGCGCACAAACGCGGAGACACCCCAGGACGCGAAGGTCGCCCGGGAATTCGGCGCGGAAGGTATCGGGCTTTGCCGGACGGAACACATGTTCTTCGAGGGCGAGCGGATCGTTTCCGTGCGCGAAATGATCCTGGCCGAAACGGAAGATGGCCGTCGTGCTGCGCTTGCAAAACTGTTGCCGATGCAGCGTCAGGATTTCAAGGATCTGTTTGAAATCATGCACGGTTTGCCGGTCACCATCCGATTGCTCGATCCGCCCTTGCATGAGTTTCTGCCGAAATCTGAAGAGGAACTCAGTGAAGTCGCCAGGGCTATGGGAGCCGATCCGGAACGTCTCAGAGACCGGGCGCTTGCGCTTGAGGAATTCAACCCGATGCTCGGCCATCGCGGATGCCGGCTGCTGGTTTCCTATCCCGAAATCGCTGAAATGCAGGCACGGGCGATTTTTGAAGCGGCCGTCGAGGCTGCAAAGACGACGGGTGCTCCAGTGGTGCCGGAAATCATGGTTCCTCTGGTCGGTCTCAAGGGCGAGCTGGACCACGTCCGGAAGAGTATCGAGGCCATGGCCAGGGCGGTCACCGAAGAAACCGGCACGGAACTGACCTATCAGATCGGCACGATGGTTGAGCTTCCCCGTGCAGCCCTGAAGGCTGCTGAAATCGCTGAATCTGCAGAGTTCTTTTCATTCGGGACGAACGATCTTACCCAAACGACCTTCGGAATTTCCCGTGATGACGCGGCATCTTTCCTCGGCACATATCAAAGCCGTGGGATCCTGGAACAGGATCCGTTCGTCTCGCTCGATCCGGATGGTGTCGGTGAGCTGATCAAGATGGGTGTGGAACGGGGGCGGTCGACCCGCAAAGACATAAAACTTGGCATCTGCGGAGAGCACGGCGGAGATCCAGCCTCCATTTCGTTCTGTGAAAGTGTCGGGCTCCATTATGTGTCTTGTTCGCCGTTCCGGGTTCCGATCGCCAAGTTGGCTGCGGCACAATCAGCTCTGAGACATGGCAAACCGGCCTGACCAGTTGCAGTTCCCGGCACCTTGCGAGGTTCTATCTTGAGCGGGTTTCCATCACTGGCGGAGTTGCGTGCGGGAAGCAAGCGTCTGCTGGCGCGGGTTCTGACCCGCCTGGAAACCCACGCGCAAGAGACCGAAACGGCACTGTTCCTTGACAGCGCCTGCAAGGGTGCCGTGGGCCACGTCTTCGGGCTGACCGGACCGCCAGGTGTCGGCAAATCAAGCCTGACCGATGCCCTGATCAAGGCCTATAGATCTGAGGGAAAGCGGGTTGCTGTGCTCGCGGTAGACCCGTCATCTGCGATCACGGGCGGTGCGTTATTGGGCGATCGCACCCGGCTCAAGACGGACCCTTCCGACGACGACGTTTTTGTCCGTTCGATGGCTGCGCGCAGTCGCCTGGGTGGGCTTTCCGATCATTCCGTTGCCGCAATTTCGGTTCTGAGAGCGGTCTGCGACCTTGTGATCGTTGAGACCGTCGGTATCGGTCAATCTGAAGGAGATCTTAAACAGGTCGCGGACACCGTCTTGTTGTGTATTCAGCCAGGCTCCGGGGACAGTCTTCAATTCATGAAGGCGGGTATCATGGAGCTGCCCGATCTCGTCGCCGTCACGAAATCCGATCTTGGAGCGATGGCGAGGAGGGCGGCATCAGATGTCTCGGGCGCACTATCGCTCAGTCGGCAATCCAGCGCCACGTGGAATGTGCCGGTGGTTCAGGTTTCCGCACAGACGGGATCCGGAATTGCGGAGCTGATCGCGCATGCCGCCTCCCATCATGCGTATCTGCAAAATGGCGATTTGTCTGAACGGCGCCAGCTTCAGCATGTTGCGTGGTTCAAGGACATGGTGCGCACCGAATACGGCCGTGAAGGGTTAAGGTCGGCATCTGCCGACCCTTCGGGCTGGCTTGTCCGGGCGCGAAACAAGCCCTTTCAGAGTTTTTCGAACTTTACAGCCGAGTTCAGGCGGCCCGTCATTTGACAGACGGCTCTCTCAGCCTTCCGCAGCCCGGGGCTTTGCTTCGAAACTTCCTGCAAGTTCTTCCGAATTCTCGTTATGGAAGTCTTTCAGGAACTTGCTCAGGGCGACGCTGGTGAGCGGTCTGGAAATGAAATAGCCCTGCATACGATGACAATCGTGAACCTGGAGAAAGCGGATCTGATCGATCGTCTCAATGCCTTCGGCAACGATCGTCATTCCAAGTGCCTTGCCGAGCTGAATGATCGAGACGAGGATTGCCTCCGCTTCCGGATTCCCGTTCATGTCGGATACAAAGTCACGATCAATCTTCAGTGTGTCGAATGGGAACCGGCGAAGATAGCTCAAACTGGAGTAACCCGAGCCAAAGTCGTCCAGGGCCACCTTGACCCCCAGGCCCTTCAGTCTTCTCAGCGCATTCAGAACGGAATCGTCGCGCCCGGCAAACACGCTTTCGGTGACTTCGATTTCAAGCCTTTGCGGCGGCAGGTCGTTTGCCGCCAGTATGGCCATGACCTTTTCAACAAATCGGGGATGCTTGAACTGGTTCGGAGACACATTGACCGAGACAACGACACCCGGCCAGTCATGCGCGCGTGCGCAGGCCTTGTTCAGAACCCAGATGCCGAGATCGTTGATGAGCCCCGTTTCCTCTGCGACCGGAATGAATTGGGACGGCGGCACGACGGTTCCGTCTTGTTTGGTCCAGCGGGCAAGCGCCTCCACCGAGACTATTTTCTTTGCATCCGTGTCGGATTGCGGCTGATAGGCCAGATCCAGTTGGTCATTTCGAAGTGCGAGCCTGAGTTCGCGGGACATCTCGTCCTTCGATTGAACATGATGTTCCATTGTGGGCTCAAAGAAGGACCTGCGGTTCCTTCCGTTCTCCTTCGCGTCGTAGAGCGCGATGTCCGCCTTTCGCAACAATTCGTCCGGGTTCTTCCCATCCTTGGGCGCAACGGCCGCTCCCATTGAGAGACTGGCAAAAATCTCGCGGCTGCCGACCTTGACCGGCCGGGCTATTTCGTCCTGGACCTGATCCAGAATGTATTCCAGCCACTCGTCGTTTTCGCATTTGCTGATGACCATGGCGAACTCATCGCCGCTGATGCGCGAGACGACGCCATTTCTAGGCAGAACCTGTTTGAGGCGGTTTGCTACGGCGACGATCACCCGGTCACCTGCGGAGTGACCGAGGGTGTCGTTGATATCCTTGAAGTGGTCCAGGTCGATATAGACGACTGCCGTGTTTGTGCCATTCCGGTCGCCATCTTCAAGCGCATTTGTCAGGAGAGCCTGGAAGCTGGACCTGTTGGGAAGGCCAGAAAGCGCATCGTGGCTGGCGGCGTGAACAGCCTTGGCTTCACTTCGCGCAAGTCGCTTGGTCATTTGACGGGTGAACATGGTCACTGCAATGACCACGGCGGCAATCAGGAACGCCGCAACCGCAAGAAACGGATTGATGCGCTCCAGCATCTGTGTTCCCGGGCGGCTGGCCTGCCAGGCGATGACGCCAATGTTCTCACCTCTGGGAGATTTCAGCTGATAGGTGCCGACGCCGCTTCTGTCCGTCTGCTCGTTTGCCAACACAAACCCGTCGAGGCGGGACATGTCGGAGATCCTGGCGAGCTTCTGGCCGCGCAGTGGGATCATGCTCACCAGCACCGCCGGCGGCTGCCTGTCGGCAAAGACCGACTGGATTTGAGGAACGACCGCTGCTGCCGTGAACATGAAGGGTTCGCCGGTCAGCGGCACCACGCCGGTTTCAGCGATCGACAGGTGTGTGTCGCCGTTTTGCGGCATGAAACGGAAGAGGCCCGAAGGGGTCTTCTTGAAGGATGTGATGTAACGCGCACGGACTTTGGCGATGGCAGGCCGCAATTCATCCAGCACCTTCGAAGTCATCCAGTCGCTTTTTTCGTCATGTGCATACACCGACGCGACATCAAATTCTGAATCAACCAGGACCGATCTCGTAAAGCCATGATTTCTGGAGAGCCAGTTCATCATGTTGTTGCGGATCCAGTTTTCATTGGGAACAGGATCGTTCACGGCGTGGAAAGCTTCATCCCAGATGACCACACCGGTTTGCTTTTTGGATATGTAGTTTTGCGAGAGTTGCACGGCGCCGGCGAGAAGCTTTTGCTGCGATTCCTCGGCTGCTTCGTCAGACAGTCGCGCCGACCAGTTCATCAGCCCGAAGATTGTTGCTACGGACGTCATCACTACGATCAGCATTGGGAAAATGATCGCGCTTGCGATGTGCCCACCGGAGTTTTTGATTGATCTGTTCATGCAAAGGCCCAGTTGATGTGGGCCGAGTATCAGACAGGCAGGTTAAAGAATGCTCCCAAGATATTAGTAAAATAACGGTAAAATTGTAACAAACCTCGATATGTTTCAATATTGAGGCATAAAGTGCAGACTTTCCTTTGAAAACTGCCAACAAGAAATTTGTATTTTTGGTTTCAAATCAGTTGAAGACCACGAAGACTTACATTGTTTCTCAAGCCGATAATGATGTGGTCGTGCACTTCAATTCCGAGCGGCTTTGCAATTTCGACGATCTTCTTAGTCATTTGAATATCCGCGCGGGACGGGGTCGGATCTCCGGATGGATGATTGTGGACAAGTATAAGGGCTGTCGCGGAGTGTTCGAGCGCGCGGCGGATAACTTCACGCGGGTAGACAGGTGTATGGTCTACGGTTCCGGTTTGCTGCACCTCGTCCGCGATCAATCCGTTTTTCCTGTCGAGGAACAATATGCGGAACTGTTCAACCGGGCTCAGTTCCATCGAAGCCTGGAGGTATTCGATGACTTTCGACCAGGAATCGAGCAGTCGTCGCTCACTCAGTTCAGCGCGATGGTACCTGGCAATCGCTGCGTGAACGGCTTTTATGGTGTCGATGCTTACATCTGAAAGGCCTGATATTTCCCGCAGCCGTTCGCGCGGTGCCGCCAGGACGGCCGAGAACGATCCAAACCGCTGAAGCATCGCTTTTGCAATCGGCTTGGTATCCCGGCGCGGTAACGCGGAAAACAACAGGAACTCCAGAAGCTCGTAGTCTGCGAGACTGTTCTCTCCCGACTTCCGGAACCGCTCCCGAAGTCTTTGGCGATGCCCCTTATTGTCCTGCGCCGCCGTGGAAGCGTCCGGATTTTCCGCCACCTGTTGATCTCTCGCTGCGTCTAGTCGTTGGGGCGTCCGGGCCTGTGTATGCCCCCTGGCGACGTGGTGAAGATTTCACAACCATCGGGCGTGATGCCGATGGAATGTTCGAACTGTGCGGAGAGCGACCTGTCCCTGGTGACGGCTGTCCACCCGTCGCTCAAAACCTTCACGTGCGGACGGCCGAGATTGACCATCGGCTCGATCGTGAAAATCATGCCGGGCTTCAGTTCCACACCTTCGCCCGGACGGCCGTAATGCAGGATGTTGGGCGTGTCATGAAACAAAAGGCCAAGGCCGTGACCACAGAAATCGCGAACGACCGAGCAGCGCTGCGCCTCGACATAGGTCTGGATCGCCGCACCGATGTCGCCGGTGGTATTGCCCGGTTTGGCAGCCGCGATCCCGCGCATCAGGGATTCATAAGTTACGTCGATCAGCCGTTCGGAGGCACGCTTGAGCTGTCCAACCGGATACATCCGGCTTGAATCTCCATGCCACCCGTCGAGAATGAACGTAACGTCGATATTGACGATGTCGCCTTCGCGTAATGCCTTGGTGTTCGGGATGCCGTGACAGACGACGTGATTGATGGATGTGCAGCAGGACTTTGTATAGCCCCGGTAGTTGAGTGTTGCAGGCAGCGCGTCGTGATCAGCCCCGTACTGGTAGACGAAATCGTCTATTTCCTGTGTGGTCGTACCCGGTTTTACGATCGCTGCGAGTTCATCAAGGCAGGCGGCCGTCAGCTGACCGGCGCGCATCATGCCTTTAAAATCTTCCGGTCCGTACAATCTCACCTGACCGGTATTTTTCAGCGGAGCTTCCGCAGCATCGATGTAGCTGACCATGGGTTATCACGTCTCGGTATTGGCGCTGTCTGCGCAATATAGGATGGGTATTGCAGCGGGCACATTTTTTCTTTGTCCTCCCTGTTCACATACCGCCCGGCGCCGTTATTTTCAAATGCCGTTTCGCCAAAATGAGGCTGCCGTGGATACTTCCTGCCGAATTTACCAAAAGCATTGCCCGCCGCTTGCGAATTTCTGCAAGGCCGGATAGGTGAGGGAACAAGCGGGCGTGGTGGAACTGGTAGACACAAGGGACTTAAAATCCCTCGGCCCTAGGCTGTACGGGTTCGAGTCCCGTCGCCCGCACCATCTTCGAAATTGCCGCCCCGCAGGCCCGCGTCTTTTCATGCATTTTTTCGCCTCGACATCTTACGACAATTTGAACCGCGTCAAAGCACGCTGATGTACCAGTCAGTAAGATCGCTCTTTTGAGCAGGGTAACAGATGTTTTGCTACACACGGGAAATTGAATAACTTCGACTATCAACGAAGCAGTTAATGAGTAAATATTACGTGATACTTTTGTAAGTCATCTGAAAATCGAACAATTTCACATGTTTTTGAAAATAAATCTATCAGTGTTCAATTGAGAATAATCGCTGTCGTGCGCATCTTCTGAATAGCGGCATACTTAAGCTAACGCCTATTTCAGAAGGTGCGATCATGTGCAAAAAAATACTTGCGGCCGGACTGCTGAGTCTCGGTCTCGTAACATCGGCAAATGCCGGCTCGGTCGGTTTCCAGGTGAATGATATTCTCGGTACGCCGTTTTCAGGAACAGTCGTTGATACTGGTGCCTGTACACTTGGACCAGACTGTATCGGTTTTCTCATTCCCCTGAATGGAGATACGAAATCGCTCTTCCTGGGGTTTGATTCCGTGAGCACGACGTCTGCTTCGGTCTTGAACCTGACATTCCAGGATCTGGACCTTGCAGGAGTGAACGACCCCTCGCGGCTTCTGGAGCAAGTCTCCGTCTTCAATGGCGGTGGTGATCTGCTTGGAGCCTTCACCGATGTCAACGACCCGGGTGTTTCAGGCGACAATGACATTCAGTCAATTTCGATAGCGCTCGGCGTGCTACCTGCCAATTCGTTTTTTGCGCAGCTGGACTTTTCCGTGCAATCACGGCTCAAGGGCGGCAACACTGCTGAGTTTTTGGTGGCCGAAATACAGGCTGTGCCCGTTCCTGCAGCCCTTCCTTTCCTGATGGCCGGCCTCGGCGCTCTGGGCTTGATGGGTTGGCGCCGGAATCGTTCCGCGGCTTGATATTGCAAGCAAACGAGGCGGCCTTTCGGGGCCGTCTTTTTTCTGGCATGAGCCAAAGCGTTGGCCAGAAACGTCCGCTATTTTCGACACACCACTGTAACCCAATACGAGCGCGCCATTCCCTTATATCAGGCATATCTGGGTTTCGTTTACCAGGATGCACATCAGCTATGAGCAGTTTCGGCGCGAGCGAGCATATTCGGTGTTGAAGAGGCGCTTCGCGCACTTTAAGCATTCCCGGTCTGAATGTGACTTGTGACCGGAAAATGAAGCGTCAGCTTGCCGAAGATCCCGCCATTGTCTCCCTGAAGGGCGTTTCGAAAACGTTTTCGAATGGAACCGTTGCGCTGGATGATGTCTGTCTTAGCGTCAGGCCGGGAGAAATTCTGTCGCTTCTTGGACCTTCCGGCTGCGGTAAGTCGACGGTGCTGCGCATCATCGCCGGCCTTGCAGAACCGAGCGCCGGTAAAGTGACCTGGCCACAGGAACCGGCAAACAGGCTTGAGCATGATCTGAGTTTCGTGTTTCAGGAACCGACGCTGATGCCCTGGGCGACGGTTTATGAAAATATCCGCTTGCCTTTGCGACTGAAACGCGTAGCGGAGAAGACAGCACGTGCGGACATTTCAGAAGCCCTCGAGATGGTCGGGCTCAGCCAGTTCGCCGAGAGCTATCCGCGAGAATTGTCCGGCGGCATGAAAATGAGAGTTTCGATAGCGCGTGCCCTGGTGACCCGGCCAAGGGTCCTGCTCATGGACGAGCCCTTTGCTGCTTTGGACGAAATCACGCGTTTCAAGCTGAACAATGATCTGCTGCATCTCTGGCAACGATTTGATCTAACGATCGTTTTTGTTACGCACTCTGTATTTGAGTCCGTTTACCTGTCCGAGCGGATCGCAATCATGCGATCCCGCCCTGGGCGTGTCGCCGACGAACTGGTGATTGATACACATCTTGAACGCAATGATGCGTTCAGAACCTCACCGGAGTACGCAGGTCTTTGCGGGCGGGTGTCGGCTGCTCTTCATGACGCCATGAGCGGGGAAGAGGACATAATTGAACGGGTGTGAGCCCGAATAAGACAAATGCTCCCGATAAATTTGAGCGCTCGTGCTCGGGCATAGCTTGCTGACTTCCGCCAGTTTGCCGCATTTCAGCCGCAAACCATGTGCGCAACCAGATTACACAGCCACTGATTTCCACAGGCGGACCGTTAATGAATGCGCCGCAGTAGGGCTAAACACAGTGCTATGCGAGGCACACGCACACACTGAGGTGTATTGCCGTAAGTAAAATCAAGTTTTGAATTCACGCATTGAGTGAGTGCCTTGATTATATGATGGAAATCTAAAATATAATTGCAGTTCTTAAGTCTCTCTGTGAATATTGATATATGGAAATGGAAAGCCTTTTCCGGAATTAAAGTAAAAGCGTGGAGTGTGTCATCTTATTATGATTATAGGGGGCTTAGTGCATTATTTGTATGGTATTTCCGCGCCCATACTCTGAATTGCGGTCTTGTGAAATCGTCAGGCCACCAATTGAATACTAAGTGCGGCGACCTTATTTCAGGTGTGTAATGTTGAAATCGGCTGGCCTGATGTAATTTGAGGATTTCGTGCGTAAATTTTTGGGTTTTGTCGCTTTCTGAAATATTATTTCTGGAATGGTGTTCGTGAAGTTGTATTAGTTAACAAAAAAACTTGACTAGTATTCGTGAATTACTGAAGTTTTGCGCTCCGATCCTGATTGCGATGAGCGTTAAGCCGCAATTTTGATCAAATCGCATCATCAGTGTTTACCTTTTCTAAAGTTAATGTGCACGTGACTTCCCTGCTTGGTGAAAAAATTGTAAATGTTGGAAGCCTGATTTTAAAAAAATGATCACAAAGTGCAGAGTGTTTGGCGATGAACGAGTTTGTCCGCATAGCGCAAGCGACCCCTTCAGCAGCAACAGACAGCGCTTCAGCGATTGCTGAAGGCAATGGGCCATTGCTGATCGAACGTCCTCTTGCCCAACAGAGCATAGTCATGCTCAAGGGGGCTGACCAGCTTGTCGACTTCCGGCAAATCCTCGATGAGACGATCTCATTTTTCCGTATCGACGGTGATTTGCAGATGATCTTCGCCGACGGTGGCATGATCATCATCCAGGACTTCTTTTCGGGCGAAAGTGTCGCCGACCTCCTCATTGTCGGCGATGAAGAGTTCTTGTCTCTCGACGATTTCATCTCACTTGCCAATCTCCAGGTGGCGGACGAAATCCAGACGGCGGCGGGTGACACTAGCAATCTGGCGACGGCTCTTGGCAGCCCGCAAAGTTCCGGGCAGACATTCGAGCCAACCGATATCGGTTCCCTCGGTGACGGCCTGGGCGTGGCTGATCTGCTGGTCGGGGAAGGCCCCACGGAGCGCGGTTTCATTGTCGATGATTTTTCAGACGCTGAAGAAAACACATCTCCTGACATCGGTACGCCGGTCGACAGCACGCTTGACGAACAAAACCTTCCTGAAGGCACCGATCCGAACAACCCAGTCTCCGCAACCGCGAGCCTGGATGTGTTTTTCGGAGACAATGCCGGCGGCGACGTCAGGCTTGAATTCGACGGATTGCCAAGCGGTCTGACGTCTGATGGCGACGCTCTGGTCTTCGGCGTGACGAGCAATGCTGACGGCGGACAGACCCTCACGGCGACCAAGTCGGGATCAGGCGAACTCGTTTTCACGGTTACGTTGAACGTCACCGGTGTCGGCGCATCCTTGGGTGGTCAGTATACGTTTGACCTTTTCGGCAACCTGGATCACGTCGCCGACGGACAGGGTGACATCATTCCGCTGGTTTTTGGTTTCAATGCGATCGACGCCAACGGCGACACCGACAGCGACGTCTTCACAGTCAATATCATCGACGACCAGCCTGAAGGGGGCGAATCCGAGCAGGCATCGTTTGACGAACAGGCCTTGAGCAATGGGACCGACCCGGGATCGTCGGCGCTGGTGGCGAGCGGTGCCTTGAACATCCTTTGGGGTGCCGACAACGCAGACAGCGCGAGCGATGGCGCCGCGCAAGATACACCGGGTGGCACCGGTAACCGATCTGTGGTCTTTGCTGCAGTTCAACCCACTTCGACCAAGGCAACAACGTCCGACGGTGTGACGCTCGATTTTGAGTTGTCCGAAAACGACACGGTGCTAACAGCCTATAAAGGCGATGGCCGACTGGACGCGGACAAGATCTTCGAAGTGTCGCTTTTCGACGATGACACCGGATCCTACACGTTCGAGCTTTTCGGCAATATTGACCACGAAAACGGGCAGACCGATCCCTGGATCCTTGATTTCGCCGCGCTGGCCAGCGATGGCGACGGCGACATTGTGCGCACTGATTTCAGCGTCGAAATAGTCGACGACGAGCCGGAAGCAGGCGATGCCGTACAACGTACGGTGCAGGAACATGATCTAAAAAACGGAACGGATCCGGACCCGAGCGCACTTACCAAAACGGGCGATCTGAATATCGTCTGGGGAGCGGACGACGCGGATGCCGCCAACGATGGCGAATTCCAGGACACGCCCGGCGGTCCCGGCAATCGCTCGGTCGTGTTCGCCGCGATCGCCGATCAACCGACCCAGACGACGACCTCCGGTGGTGAGGCGCTGAATTATGTTCTTTCCCAGAACGGTACTGTTTTGACCGCTTATCGCGGCGCAGGCCGCATGGATGCGGACAAGGTCTTCGAGGTCTCGCTTTCCGACGATGGAACCGGGTTCTACACCTTCGAGCTTCTAGGTAATATCGATCACAATCCGCCGGGATCAAACGGCCAGATGGTGGCCTGGAACCTGGATTTTGCATTTGTTGCCGCCGACGGCGACGGCGATACGGCCACAGGCGAATTCCGTGTGACAGTGGTCGACGACGAACCTCTTGCCGGTACAGCAGAGCAAAGCACAGTTGCGGAACATGATTTGCCAACCGGAACGGATCCGGACGCCGTTGCCCTCGTGCAATCGGGCGAGCTCAATGTCATTTGGGGCGCCGATGATGCCGATACCGATGATGTTGATACCGATGATGCAGGCGGTGTTCAGGACACGCCCGGCGTAACCGGCAACCGGTCCATCACCTTTGCGCCGATAGCGGACCAGCCGACACAGGAAACAACGTCGGACGGCGTTACGCTTGAATACGTTCTTTCTGCAAACGACACAGTTCTGACCGCCTACAAGGGTGCGGGCCGTCTGGACGCAGACAAGGTTTTCGAAGTCTCGCTGTCCGATGATGGAACAGGCTCCTACTCCTTCGAACTTCTTGGCAATATCGATCACACGAGCGGACAGACAGAGTCCTGGGATCTGGACTTTACCTTCGTTGCAAGCGACAGCGACGGCGATACCGTGCAAGGCGATTTTCGTGTGACAGTCGCAGACGATGCGCCGATAACCGGTGAAGCTGACCTCGGAGTTGTGGAAGAAGAAGAGCTGGAGGGCGGGCTAGACGATCCTTTTCCGTTTGATCTGGACGGTGCTGCCAGTCAGGCGGGGACACCGCTCACCAACAGATTTTCCGGCTCGCTGAACATTGTTTGGGGTGCCGACGACAATGACACCGCCGATAGCGATCTCAACGGGTTGCCAGTGCAGGATGATGCGACCGGTGCGGATCAGCGATCTGTCATATTCTCCGACGTAGCAGACGGTCTCATCGCAGACCCGGCCAGCATAGTGTCTGTCCTCGACGGAAGCGGGGACACTGTCGATCTAACTTCGCTGACATCTCGCGGGGATGCGCTGAGCTTTGTTCTGTCCGGCGATGGCACGCAATTGACCGCCTATGCCGAGTATGGCCAAGCAGGGGAACGCAGCGTATTTCGCGTTGCTCTATCTGATGACGATAGTGGATCTTATACGTTCATTCTCGACGACGTTCTGGATCATCCAATTCAGGATACGACGCCGTTCGATGAGGATGCGCTGTCGCTGAGCTTCAATTATCTTGCTGAGGACAGCGACGGCGATCGCGCAGCCGGCAGTTTTGAGGTGCTCGCGATCGACGATGGTCCGCTGTTCCGGACCGACGATATTCACACGATCGATAGTCTGGTACCGGTTGCCTTCACCGAGACAGCTGATCTGCGTATTCCGGCGGACGGAACAAGCGGCACGATCTTTTCCAATATCGAGGTGACAACGCCGGGAACAATTCTCGACGTCAACGTTTCGTTGGAAGTGCAGCACAGTTTCAGCGGCGATTTGCTTGTCTTTCTGGTGCACCCGGACGGTACGGAAATCAGGCTCATACAGGATTCCTTTGAGCGAACACAGCCGGTGGACGGGGTTGTGTCGTTCGATGATGATGCTGCGACCAGCATTGGAACAGGGAATACGAATATCGTCGGCACATGGCTTCCCGACAGTAGCCTTAACCTCGACTTTTACGAGGGCCGTGATCAACTTGGTGTTTGGACGCTGCAGGTAACAGACGCAAACGGCGGCGACGTCGGTCAGCTTGTGTCGTGGACACTCGACATTCAAACCGGGGTCTCCGCAGTGGTTGACGAGGACGATCTGTCGACCCAGCGCGGGGGCGGTATAGACGACAATGTCGATGGCAACAACGATCAGGCAACCGGCGACAATTCTACCATTACAAATGCCCTTTTGGACGGTGACAGCGACCCGACGACCGTATTCGGCAATCTCGGCGTTCTTTGGGGCGCCGACAACGAGAACAGCGTTGAAAACGGTGGCGCAAGCGCAGGAATAGGAGACCGCGCTGTAACCTTTATCGAAGGTGCGGGCGGAACGATTGAGAGCCTTGAGGCACTTGGTTTGACCTCAAATGGGGATGCTCTCAGCTACAGCCTGAATGCGGCGACCGACCTGCTGACCGCCACAGCTGGCGGACGCGTTGTGTTCACCGTCGAACTTTTTGACACGGACACTGGTTCCTTCAAGTTCGATCTTCAAGATGCTTTGGATCATCCCTCCGGCGAAGCCGAAAACGACATCATCCTCAATATCAGTTTTGTCGCCACGGACAGTGACGGTGATACAGGCACATCAACGTTTTCTGTCGCAGTTGATGACGATCTGCCGATTATCGGCGACGACGCTGATGTTGGTGAAATCAGTGAGGGCGCTAACAGCCCGATCACCGGAAATCTGGACATCTCATGGGGTGCGGATGCCGGAGATGCCGGTACCGACGGAACTACTCAGGACACACCAAGCGGTACAGGCAATCGCTCGGTCGTGTTTGCGGCCATTGCCGACCAGCCGACACAGGCAACCACATCCGACGGCGTAGCGCTTGAATATGTCTTGTCTGAAAACGATACGGTCCTGACGGCCTATCAGGGCGTGGGTCGCCTCGACGCTGACAAGGTGTTCGAGGTTTCGCTTTCCGATGACGGAACAGGTGCCTTCACGTTCGAGCTTCTCGGCAATATCGACCACGTAAATGGACAGACGGATACCTGGGACCTCGACTTTGCTTATGTAGCTACCGACAGTGATGGCGATACAATCGCGGCCGAATTCCAGGTGACGGTCTCCGACGGTGCGCCGATTGCCGGAGCAGCGGATGATGTCACGGTTGAAGAATCCGATCTTGCCAATGGCACGGATCCGGACGCGACCGCTCTCACGCAGTCGGGCAACCTGAACATCACCTGGGGCGCCGACGATACGGATGCCGGGACGGACGGAACCACTCAGGACACGCCTGGTGGAACGGGTAACCGGTCTGTCGTCTTTGCCGCTATTGCTGATCAGCCGACGCAGGCAACCACATCCGACGGTGTTGCGCTTGAATATGTCTTGTCTGAGAACGACACGGTCCTGACGGCCTATCAGGGCGCCGGCCGTCTGGACGCGGACAAGGTGTTCGAGGTCTCGCTTTCCGATGACGGAACTGGTGCCTACACGTTCGAGCTTTTCGGCAATATCGACAACGTCAATGGACAGACCGACACCTGGAACCTCGACTTTGCCTATGTCGCCACTGACAGTGACGGCGATTCGGTGGACGGCGACCTGCGTGTGATCGTCACGGACGACGAACCGCTTGCCGGAGCGGCGGACGATGCCACGTTTGAAGAATCCGATCTTGCCAATGGAACGGATCCGGACGCGACCGCTCTCACGCAGTCGGGCAACCTGAACATCACCTGGGGCGCCGACGATACGGATGCCGGGACGGACGGAACCACTCAGGATACGCCTGGTGGAACGGGTAACCGGTCTGTCGTCTTTGCCGCTATTGCTGATCAGCCGACGCAGGCAACCACATCCGACGGCGTTGCGCTTGAATATGTCTTGTCTGAAAACGATACGGTCCTGACAGCTTATCAGGGCGCAGGCCGTCTGGACGCGGACAAGGTGTTCGAGGTCTCGCTCTCCGATGACGGAACTGGTGCCTATACGTTCGAACTTCTTGGCAATATCGACCACGTCAACGGGCAGACCGATGCCTGGAGCCTGGACTTTGCCTATGTCGCGAGCGACAGCGATGGCGACACGGTGTCAGCCGAATTTCGCGTCACGGTAGGGGATGATGCTCCGGAGATTGATCTTCGGGTGGAAGATTATGTGCGCATCGACGAAACCTACGGACTGCACAGCGACAACGTATTCGATCCGTTCACCGGAGAGTATGATCCCGATGTTGTTGCGCTTTTTGAAGATGTCAGTCAGCCGGGTTC
The DNA here is from genome assembly GCF_947494555.1 of uncultured Roseibium sp. Lineage (GTDB taxonomy): Bacteria > Pseudomonadota > Alphaproteobacteria > Rhizobiales > Stappiaceae > Roseibium. Next base: position 1,525,074 of record NZ_CANLVF010000001.1, read on the forward strand.
GGACGACGACCTGATTGGCCCGATTTACGCGAGTTATGGTGTCGTCGGATTCGATGTCAACGTTGGTGCCGATGACGATGCAGACATCGACCTGTCGCTGCGCATCGACGATGCAGCTTCGGGCCTCACGACGACGGAAGGGGACGCCATAACCCTTTCTCTGGAAGACGGCCTTGTCGTTGGACGGATTGCAAACGGTGACGCTGTTTTTGCGGTTCATATTGACGAGAACGGCGAGGTCAGCATCGTTCAGTTCCAGTCATTGAGCCATCCGGACACATCGACTTCGGATGAGCACATCACGCTCGATGGCAAGATCTCGGCAGTGCTTACTGTCACGGACGGGGATGGCGACGTCGTATCCGAGGATGTTTCGATCGGTGCTGACGTCACATTTGACGATGATGGGCCTTCGGCGTTCAGACGTGGATCCGGCGTTACCCAAAACGAGACTGCTGCTGGAACCATTGTTTCCGGTCAGCTCCAATTCGATGGCGGTGCCGACGGCGCGACAGTGACCGGAATAGACTTCATTTCCAATGGAGACTACATCCGCACGATTGACCCGGACGCGAGTGGCGGGGACCGCCGTGGCTCGCTGAGTGCCGACGGTCAGCCTATTGTCTGGTCGAGTGCAACTGATGCCAACGGTGTTATTACGGTCACTGCGGTCCTGGAAGGCACGGCGACCACCGCATTCGAGATCATCATTAATCCGGACGGTAGCTACACGTACCAGCAATTTGTCGGTTTCGACCATCCAGACGAAAATGAGACCGGCCGGGACGATCAACTCACGTTCCGCATGCGCTTTACTGTCACCGACGGTGACGGAGACCCGGATACGGCAACTGCTGTGTTCAGGGTACGGGACGGCGGACCGGAGATCGGCGTGGTGGCCGATGCCCTGGTGGAAGAAGACGGTGTGCCGGCACTGGCAGGTATCGATCTTGCGATCGACTGGGGTGCGGACGATGCCAATGACGACGGCGGCATCCCTGGAGACCGCTCAGTCGCTTTCGCGGAGCCGGTTGCCGAAGACACGATATCCTTCTCGGACGCCAACGGAACGCTCGACGAGTTGTATTCAGGCGGCGAACTGGTCAATTTCACCTTCATCAATGGCGTTCTCGTTGGATATACAGGCGCGGTTCCTGGAGGCACAACGGACAGCAACGTCGTCTTGATTGCGGCTCTTTCTGACGTTGGAACAGGCAGCTACGACTTTTTGCTTGTACAACCGCTCGATCACACAGCGCCGGTTGGAACGGATCATTATCTTGATCTGAGCTTTGCGTACGCTGCGACGGACGCGGATGGCGATGTCAGCGAAACCGCCACGTTTACGGTGCGTGTCGACGCGGCCGGAACCGTGACACCAATCGATTATTCAAACCTGAGTACGGGCGTTTTCGTCAATCTTGACGACACCGCACGCACCTATCTTGGTCAGACGGTCGCTGCAGAAACGGCGACCGATCGCGACGGCGTCGACCCGGCCGTTATCGGTATCGACAGTGTTTCCGGCCTTGATGATGCAGCAGGAGGAACGGGTAACGACGTTCTTGTCGGCAACGACAACGACAATACCTTGTCAGGCAACGATGGTGATGACGTTCTCGTCGGCCGGGGAGGTTTCAACCTCCTGGACGGCGGCTCGGGTTCAGACACGGCTGACTATTCCGACAACGAGGAGGGTATTGTCGTAAGGCAGGATCTGGGTTGGGCGACTGACGCATCCAACCTCGATTCGGGTCTGGCGAATCTGATTCAGGGCATCAACAACAACACGATCGCGCATGATGATCTGGTCAGCGTCGAAAACATCAACGGTAGCCAATTCGACGACTTTCTCTTCGGTAACAACGAGTCGAACACGCTTTCGGGCGGTGACGGTGACGATGACATATTCGGACTGGGCGGTTCGGATACGCTTATTGGGGGCGAGGGGAATGACGAGCTCTACGCCATCCTCGGCAATAACAAGCTGATTGGTGGGGCAGGTCAGGATCTGCTCGTAAGTGGCGCTGGATCCGATGAGTTTGTGTTCGCCGCAGGCGAAGGCAGCGCAACGGCAGCCGGAGCAGACCGCATTCAGTTCTACAAGGACGGACTCGATACGATCGTAATTACCGGAGGCCTGACCTTTGCCGACCTGGTGATTGGTGATGATGGGGCCGGCAACGCGGCGATCTTCGAAACTGTCAACAACCAGTTTGTTGCCGTGCTGACCGGAATCTCATCCGCTGTTCTCACTTCTTCGGACTTCAGTTTCTCTTCCGACCCGATCGTCCTCGATCTTGACGGCGACGGCGTGGAACTTGTGTCTGCAGAAGATGGTGTTGCGTTCGATCTGAATGGCGACGGGCAGGCCGAGGTGTCTGGCTGGGTCGGAGCCGATGACGGGATCCTCGTCATGGATCTCGACGGGTCCGGCAAGATCGAAAGCGGAAAGGAAGTTTTTTCGGAAGTTTTCAACGAAGGCGGTTTTGCGGATTCGCTGGAAGCCCTGGCTTTGCTCGACAGCAACGGTGACGGTTTGATCGATGCGAGCGATGAAGCCTTCACGGATCTCAGGGTCTGGCAAGACGTCAACACCGATGGCGTTTCGCAGGACGGTGAGTTGTCGACGCTGAGTGATCTCGGCATCGAGTCGATCAACCTCAACGCAGGCCAAGTCTACAAGACTGTCAGCGGAAACACCGTCTATGCCGAGGGCACTTACCAGACTGTCGACGGAAGCACCGGCAGCTATGCCGGCACTGCGTTCAACACTCTCGGCGGTGGTGAGCATGACGCGGACGAGACGACAAGACAATCAACGGCAATGGCAGCCGGCATTGCGCTGGTGCTTTATTCCGCAACGGCGCAAGAAGTCGAGGCGGGACTGTCCCAGATTGCAGTCACCGGTGCTCCTGAGCACGGTGAAGTTTCCGTCTCAGAAGACTTCACTGTGACGTTCAATCCCGCTGCAGGGTATGAGGGTGCCGATTCAGTTGAGCTTGCACTTGTCTATGCCGATGGTTCTGTTGTGACCCGGGAAGTCGAGATAGAAGTACGCGCTGACGAAACCACCTCGACCTCCGAACAGGCTACGGCTGCAGAGTTACCAGGCGCCAGCCTAGACAACGAGACACAGACAGAAAGCCTTGTTGCTTCGGCTTCAGCCGATGTTGCCGAGCTGGGTGCTCTCGTTACAGGATCGGTGATCAGGGGCGACGACGGTGACAACATCCTGGTCGGCACTGATGGAGATGACGTTCTGATTGGCGGTCTTGGCATCGACACTTTGACCGGTGGCGGTGGCGCTGACACATTTGTTCTCAATTCGCTTGCCGAAGCCGATATCATTACGGACTACTCATTCGCAGACGGCGACAAGATCGATCTCGGGGAGCTTCTCGAAGGTGCGTTCGCAACAGCTGCGAATGCCGGTGACTTTGTCCGCGCTGAAAAACAGGCGGATGGCGAAGTCAGGCTGGAAGTTGATCTGGACGGTCAAGGCACGGCGCACGACTGGCAAAGCGCGGCGACCCTTCAAGAGCATGGTTCTATGGGCGAAACGATCCGCGTTGTGCTCGACGTGGAAGGAAGCGAAGCGCAAATCCCGGTAAATGTCGCCTAAGATATTGAGCTTTAGGAATAAAAAAAGCGGGCTTTTGCCCGCCTTTTTGGGTCTGACGTCATGGTTCAGGCGTTGACCCCTGCAGTTCGAAAGTCAGAGACGAGTTGAATTCAAGCTTCGCGATGTCTTCGGCGACGCAGGAGAAATGCACCTGCAAGGCCGGTTCCCAAGACTGACAATCCGGCAATGATCGCGAGCGAGCGGGTCGCGTTCGGAATATCAGCCATAGCCCTGCTCGGCGAAAGCAGCGATGTTCCACCCTGGATGCTCGATGTCGTTGATGGTGCGTTTCCATCCTGGGTCAGCAATATGGTTTCAGTTTCGAGTGAAATGTAGCCTTTGATTGTTCCCGCTGGCGTTCCCGGATTTTTAATATCCTCGACCACCGCTTCAACCATTTTTCGTTGCTCTGCGTCAGGTTTAGAAGCAGACCCTCCTGCGCTCAGGATCTCAGCTCCCTGGGCATCCTGAAGGGCGATGCGCGCAAGGCCGGTTTCTCGGCTCGCGGCTTCAAGAACGGTCCGCAGATATGTTTCCAGCTCGCGCGTCTCCACGCTTTCCGGCTGTTCGGTTGCGAGCTCGACAAATTCCGGAACGAGCGGCAATGTCGCCAATTCTTCCAATCTCAGACGTGGGCGGATCAGGTTTGCGTCCTCAAGAGCACTGACGAGTTTCGCTCGCTGCTCTGACGCGAACTTTTCCTCCGCCACCAAGGTGGACCTTTGCCGATCCGCCAAAAAATATCCGCCGGAAATGACACAGGCCGACAACACACAACTGACCACAGCCAGGCAAAGCGCTGGTGTGAGCACAAGGGAGCCGCGAATCAATCCGGATTGTTTTTGCTTTTTCATAGGCAGCGTATAACACGCCTGCCTGCGCAGGGCAGGTGTCGAAGACTATTTCGCCCTGATGTGCCGCAGGCGTGCCAGAATGTGACGGCTTTCCGCTCAGCGTGTTGCGGACTTAAGCCGTGCGGCCAGATTGACCGGTTTGCCCGCGTTTGGCATGTGGCTCCATTCGCCGGCAGCATTCACGGAATAGAGCGCCTGATAGTGCGGAAGATCACGCTCGAACCGGACGCGTGAGAAACGGTTGTCCAGAATAAGCCACTTGCCATTGTGCCGAACGGACAGGACGGCATGATATTGGCGGGCTGCCGTGTCGCGCAATACAACGATGCGCATGTCCTCATCCTTGACGCCAAGGTCGCGGAACAATGCGTATTTCAAGATGGCATAATCTTCACAGTCGCCTGCACGCCGGGTGAGTGTCTCTACCGGGCTCGCCCAATATTCGGCCTTCTTATAGAGAAAGCTGTCTTCCCGATAGGCCAGCAAGCGGTTGACCATGTAGTTGACTTTCGGGATCTGCAGACCGCGCCGCAACGGGCTAACCTGGTCCAGGATTGCCGAATAGGCGCGAAATCCGTGCCTGGTTCGACCAGCGTCTTGCGCCGTTCCTTCCAGTTCCGAGACTGCACGTTGCCAGCGTTGCGAAACAGGCGAAATCGAAACAGGTTTGCCGCGCAAGCCAAACAGTCTTGTCGGAGTGGGGGCAGCGGATTGCGCAGCGGGCGCGTTTAATGCGAATTGTCGGTTTGCTCGTGCCGGCTTGGATCGCGGTTTGCCAATGGGATCAACGCGCGTTTCCGACAATGCTATCCGGGTCGCCGATTTGACCTGACTCGGCACACTGTGAGGCGTTGCGGAGGAGGCTGTCTCGATGGAAACGTCACTGAAGACCCCGGCGTCTGTTCTGCCAGACGAAAGGGCTGGGGTATCCTCAGCAGATGAAGCGGCAGACAACAGGTTCAACGACAGGCCCAAAATGCATGCCTGCCAAAACGAACGCAATACTGTCCCGCTCACAGCCGGTTGTGCCGGTGCGGTTGCTCCGTGATCCATCTGCCGATCGCCTCGTTTATTGCCGAGACGTCAGCGCTCCCTGAGTGCTTCGTCCCGAACTTTCTTGATCGGCTTCAAGATGTAGTCCAGGACCGTTTTCTCCCCGGTTAATATATCTATCGAAGCAACCATTCCTGGTATTATTGGTAAAGGTTCAGTGTCCGAGCCGAGGTAGTTTTTATCTGTTCTTATCATGACGCGGAAGAAACGATTGCCTTCCTCGTCTTCAGTGGTGTCCGCACTGATCCTCTCCAGATTGCCCTCGAGCCCGCCATATATTGAAGAGTCGTAAGCCGTTATTTTTACTTGTGCTTTCTGGCCCGGATGAAGAAACGCGACGTCTTTGGGCCGGATTTGCGCCTCGATCAGAAGCGTGTCTTCGAGGGGCACGATTTCTACCAGATCCGCCGCGGGCTGGACCACCGCACCGATTGTCGTGATGTTCAGTTTGTTAATGATGCCCTTGACCGGAGAAACGAGTTCGGTTCTTCGCACCCTGTCCGCGGCCCCCCTCAACGTCTCGTTGATGACGGCGAGTTCGCCGCGGGCTTCGGCGAGCTCCTGGCTCGCTTCGGAGACAAACGTTGCAACGGCGCTGCTGGAGCGTTCATTCGCTTCCTCGCGCGCTGCCAAGGCTCTATTTACCGACGCCTTTGTGATGGCCAGCTCGCCTTCGCTTTCCTTCAATTGGCGTTGCAATTGCAGGAACTCGATCTCAGGCAACACCTTCCGCTCATAAAGGCTCTGTTTGATTTCGACTTCCCGTTCCATGATTTCGGTAACGGTTTCGAGCTTTGCCTGTTTCGCAAGCAGTTCCTGGTATTCCTGCTCGCGCTGCGAGAACTGGTTCTGAAGAACGCGCAATTCATTGTCCAGGCTGGCTTTTTTGTCCTGATAGACGTTTTCCTCTTCCCGAATTAGGCCAGGCGCTTCATGCAACAATTCTTCGGGAAACGCCAATGGCTGCTGGTCGGCCTCAGAATCCAGCCGCGCGACACGTGCCATCAGCGCCCAACGGCGCTGCCGGATTTCGCCGAGTTGAGAGGAAAATGTCGTGTCGTCGATTTCGATCAACGGCTGACCTTCGTCGACAATGTCGCCTTCTTCGACGAAGATCTTCTCGACAATTCCCCGTTCCGGCGCCTGGACAACCTGGATCTGGCGTGAGGGGACAACGCGTCCGTCTCCTCGAGTGACTTCCTCAAGGGTCGCGAAATAGGCCCACGCCAGCATCACGACAAACAACACCAATCCAATCCGGATTACATTTGTGGTGTATCGCGGCGGTTTCGTCTGGATGATGTCGCGAATGTCGTGGGCGTAGTTCCAGTCGTCCGACCTCATGACGCGCCACCTTGTGTGCCTTGCTGGTTCGCAGCATTGACCGCGCCGAGCTCCTGGAGCTTTTTCAGGACCTCCTGGCGTGGACCATCGAGAGCAAGCTTGCCGAAATCGAGCGTGATGAGGCGATCCGTCAGTTCAACGAGGCTCATGCGGTGCGTGCTGATAATGACGGTCGTATCAGGCGAGTTGAAGTCCATCAGTCGTGTGATCAAACGGCGCTCTGAGGCTAGGTCGAGATGACTAGAGGGTTCATCAAGGAAAAGAACGCGTGGTTTTCTCAAGAGAATGCGGGCCAGCGCAACTGCCTGCTTTTGACCACCGGACAGGAAACGGCCACCTTCACCGACCTGCAGGTCGTATCCAAGCGGGCTTTGCGCCACAAATTCCTCAACACCGGCAATCCGGGCTGCTTCAACGAGTGCATCGTCGTCTGCAAACGGGTCTCCAGCGCTAATGTTTTCGCGGACTGTGCCGCTGAAGAGCACATTGTCCTGTGAAAGAAATCCGACATTTGACCGCAGGTCCGCCGGGTCGAATTGACGGGTGTCGGTCCCATCAATCAACACCGTACCGTTTGATGGGTAGTAAAGTCCGGATACCAGGCGGCCGATCGTGCTTTTGCCGGAGCCAACGCGCCCGATCAATCCGACCGTCTCGCCTGGCGTGATCTTGAAGGAAATGTTCTTGAGACTGTCGTCTTCAGCGCCCGGATACCGGAAATTCACGCCCTTGAACTCTACCGAACCGGACGCGATGCGCTTGTTGACATAGGTTCGCCCGGGCTTGCGCTCGGTGTCCGTCGACATGACTTCGTCAAGGATCTTGTAGGAGTGGAGCGTCTGGCGCAGGCGTGTGAGGGTATTGGCAACGTTGGCAAGCGGTGCGAGCACCCGCCCGGAAAGCATCATCGCGGCAATCAGCGCGCCCATGGTGATGTCGCCGCTCTGGATGAGGTAGACGCCCCAGACAATGATGGCAATGGAAACGGACGCCTGAACCAGCCCCGTGCCTGTTTGTGCGATCAGCGCCCAGAACCGCCCCTTCATGATGGCCGCGCTGCTTGCTGCGACAGAGCGTTCCCACTTGGTTTGCATGCGGCCTTCGGCGTTCAAGGCGCGGACCGTATCAAGGTTGGCAATGCTCTCGACCAGAATGGAATGGCGGATTGCGCTTTCCGTGTGTGACTGCTCGATGGCACCTGAAAGTGGAGCCTGCACAAACAGGCTGATAGCGAGCACCACCGGCACCGCGATCAATGGCACGATTGCGATCGGTCCGACCAGAAGAAACAGGACCGCGACGAAAATACCGATGAAAAAGACATCGATGATCGAAACCAGAGAAGACGACGTGATGAACTCGCGAACGTTTTCAAACTCACGGATGTGGTTGGCGAACTGACCAGAGCTGACAGGGCGCTTTTCGAAGTCGATCGCAAGCGCATGCGCAAAAATCTTGCTTGCAAGCGCATTGTCTGCCTGCTTGCCGGCAACGTTGATGATCTGTCCACGTGCGATTTTTAGGACAAAGTCGAATACCAGCGTGAGTATGACACCGATTGCCAATGCCCATAGCGTCGGTATCGCGAAATTCGGTACCACGCGATCATAGACATTCATTGTGAACAACGGAGAGGCGAGGGCCAAAAGATTGATCAGGAGAGCCGCGACCGCAACATGGATGTAGTCGCGCCAGAAGGTCGAGATCGTGCTCCAGAACCAGTGTCCCCGTGGCCCGAGCGCACGTTCGCTCAAGCCGGAAGAGTCGTTCTCTGGCTGGAAAAAGATGGCGTAGCCGCTGTAGCTGCCGCGGATTTCATCTAACGAGTGTTGACGCTTGTCCGATGACCGCGACGGGTCAACAAGCTCGACGGTTCCTGCCTCCTTGTTCATGCCGGTGAGCACGAGCATGTCGGAATTTTTCATCGCGATGATACAGGGAAGCGCCGGGAGCGGGATCGTGTCCAGTTCCTTCTTGTCCGGCAGGACATTCAAGCCGCAATTGGCAGCTGCGCGGCCGAGTATACCCACTGTTAGCCGGCTTCCGGCCTTCGGCAATCCGTTCCAGATCACGGAATCGGTTACGTGGAACCCATGCACGCGCGCAATGTATTTCAACGCGCTTGCAAGCGGATCGTTGTCATCTGACCCCTGCGGTGCGGTGTTCTTGTCTGAAGTTTCTTCGGTGCTTTTTTGCAGCATATTGGGTGCGGGCCACGGGCTTTGTCACCGTCCAGGTCTTTTCCAGAAGCGGGTCGGCCTGAGACATCCGGTCTATGCAACACAACGTGGTGCCCGAATAAGGCAGAAGCGTTCTGGAAAGTTCCTTCCTGCGGTCTTCTACGTAAATTATTGGTTTGCCGGTGTTCCGGCAAACCAAATATGCGTTTGAAACGTTAGAATTTACGTAACGGCTCGAGGTTGAGCGGATTTCTGGGCAGGATTGTCGCCGCCTCGCGCTGGCCGTCTGCCGCTTCAGGTGGAGGAGATACGCTCAGATAGGCCAGCAGGTCTCCGGATGTCGCCCTGAGCTGGTACGTGGAGAACGCATAAACAGCGCGGACGGAAATCAGTTCGATTTCGCTGTTGAAAAGCGCGTTCTCGGCGTTCAGGACGTCAAGCAGCGTACGCTGTCCGATGTCGTATTCCTGCCGGTAACCCTCGACCACCTGTCTGTTTGCGGAGAGTTGTTCGCGCAGCGACTGGATCCGGTTGGTTGTCGTGCTGACTGCGGCGAAGGAGCGCTGGATGCCTTCCTTCAGTTCCCGCCGAACCCGGTCAACGCGAATCTGTGCCTCAGTCAAGCGCTCGCTGTATTCCTGGCTCAGCGCCGTGTCACGACCGCCATTGTAAAGGTTCCAGGAGAACACGAGCTTGCCGGAATATTCGTTGTTCCGGCCTTCGATGCCACCGACATCGTCGCCAACGGTCGCCTGTCCTTGCAAAGCGACTTCCGGCAAAAAATTGCCTTTGCTGGCTTCGAACTCAAACTTGGCTGCATCCGCGTCAGCCAATGCAGCCCGAACTGTCGGGTGCGTTTGGACCGCGGAATCAACCAGCTGATTGACAGATCCGCCGGGGAGACTTGCCGGCTTTGCAGGTGCAAGCGAGGCGGGCTTCTTGCCGACGACCCGTTCAAATTTCGCGATCGTGTCGAGGAGGGACTGTTGTACTTCAGAAACAATCACCTCGGCGGCAGCGACCCGTTCCCGGGCTTGTGCAAGGTCCGCAGCACCGGTTTCGCCACCTTCGAATCGGGTTCGAACATCGGAGAAGATGCGCCGGTGTTTTTGGACGTTCATTCTTGCTTTTGCGAGAATGGCGGTGCTTCTGAGCACGTCAATATAGGATTCAACCGCATCGAGCGCGATTGCCTCGGACCGCTCCATGACGCGCAAAGCGGCACCGTCAACCCGTGCGCTCTGCCGATAGATCTCGTTCACCGACGTGAAGCCGTCGAAAAGCAGCTGCTGAACAGTCAGGGTGAATTCTTTTGAAAACCGCCATTTGTCGTTTTCGTCGGCGCTGAATGAATTGGGCCGGTCCAAACGTTCGGGGCCGAGTTCAGCAGAAAGGTCCAGAGTGGGAAGGAACGCGCCCTGCGAGCGACGATACTCATAGTCACGCGCACGCCTGTTGGCCGCAGACTCCAAGACGTCCGGATTTGTCGAGACAGCTTCCTGAACGATCTGCCGGAGATCCGCCGCATAGGATCCTTCCACCAGACACACGCTCAAAAGGAGGGCCGCTATTGTACGCATAGACCACAGTGCCACTTTTTTGTTTTTGTTCGGGTGCACACTATTATACCTTCGCCCGCATGCCCATGCCTAGATTGTTCTGCATGGCGTGTAATCATTCCTGGTGTTGCTATCGCGCAACGAATTCAATGTAAAGACCGCATTTTAGCGAGTTTTTTAATCTTTTGTTTACTATAGTTTGAAGTTTTTTAAACAACTAAAAAGTGCATCCCAAGTTGAAGCTGCAAAAATCGGGTAAAAAACCGTTATTCAAGAGCGCTTTTGATCCAACGCGTGGAATAACTTGCCCATATTTATTTGTGGATCAAATTTCAGAAATAGGCGCGCGGCCTAAAAGCCTCCACCTGCCCGAACTTCGACGGCGACGTCGAGAAAGCTCCGTATAAGGCGAAGTTCGCGCTTGTCCGCCGGTATTGCGATGCAATCGCGGTATTCTTCAGGCATCTCTTCCACATCGACGGCGACGAGATTGTCTGATGGAAAGAGGCTCCGTTCAAGCAACAAGCCTATCCCGAGATTGTGAAGCACAGCTTCTTTGACCATTGGAAAAGTCGTGGTTCGCAGGATCCTGAAAAAGTCGAGATTGTATTCGTGCATCTTGGCGCGCACGATCTTCTGCGTGAGGGATCCGTCTTCCGGCAAGACAAGTGTTTCAGCCTGCAGGTCTCGCAGCGAAATGCTGTTGCGTGAGGCGAGGGGATGATCTTTGCGCATATGCGCCTTGTATCGTGATCTGCGAAGTTCGTGGGTATAAAGGGCGGCGCTTTCCTCAGGTTCGGTTGCGATTGCGATATCGATCCTGCGCTCGGCGAGCAGGGTCATCGCCGTTGTCCAATTGAAGAGAGTGAAGTCGATCTGCACCTGAGGATAAAGTTTTCCGTATTGCGCAACGATCGGCATTGCGGGGCGGGGGGCATTTGCGATCAGCCTGATATGGCCGTCGGTGAGGGCGCTGAAGTCGCTCACTTTTTCATTGACGAGCTGTTCCATCGTCGCAAGGCGGTCGGATATGGCAAACAATTCTGTACCTGCGCGAGTCAATTCCAGTCCACTGCGGCGCCGGACGAACAATTGCGTACCCATCAACGTTTCCAGTTTGCCAACGTGCTGTGTGATCGATGATTGGGTGACGCCAAGGACATTTGCGGCCAGCGAGAAGCTGCCTTCACGCGCAACATAGGTGAAAGCCTTGATCTGATAGGGACTTGGAGGGGTGTTCATGACAGTTCCGTGTTAACAGCGCTGCCAAACCTTAGCTCGCATTAGAAACACTAATATTACGTCACATCCGTTTTATTCTGTCTGTCTAGGTTGCCCGGGAAACGGGAGCCTTAGATGACTGCGATTTCATTATCGGCGATAGAAAAGAGTTTTGGGACGACCTCGGTTCTGAACGGAATCGACCTCGACATTGCAGATGGCGAGTTCCTGACGCTTGTCGGACCGTCAGGATGCGGGAAATCGACCCTCTTGCGGATACTCGCGGGATTGGAAGCACCAAGTGCGGGTGCTGTTGTGATCGGTGGCCGGACTGTGAACGACGTGCGACCGGCCAGGCGAAACCTTGCGATGGTGTTTCAGTCCTATGCGCTCTATCCGCATTTGACGGTTGCGCAAAACATGGCGACACCGCTCAAACTTCGCGATCTTTCGATTGCCGGTCGTTTGCCGCTGTTGGGGCCTGTCCTCGCCCGCGGTCAATACAAGGCAATTGTGGAACAGGTTCGCGAAACCGCGCAGATCCTGAAGATCGATCATCTGCTGGATCGCAAACCCGGTCAATTATCGGGCGGGCAACGGCAAAGAGCGGCACTAGGCCGTGCCATGGTCCGCAAACCCGTTGCTTTCCTCATGGACGAGCCACTTTCCAACCTCGATGCCGCGCTGCGCATTCACATGCGTTCAGAGCTCGCCGAGTTGCACCGCTCATTGAAGACGACATTCGTCTATGTGACACACGATCAGGCCGAGGCATTGACGATGTCCGACCGGATGGCAGTTATGATGGACGGCGAGATCCTTCAACTCGGCGCGCCGCAGGCCGTCTACAACGATCCTCAGGACATACGGGTTGCTGAGTTTGTCGGCGCTCCCAAAATCAATCTCCTGCCAGGTTCGCTCGACAACAACGGATACGCCCGCTGCGGCGAAATCGTGCTGTCGCGTGCAGCAACGAAGGGTGTTGTCGGGTCGGTCAGCATCGGGCTGCGTCCCGAACACCTGTCTCTGAGCGACAAGGGCGCGCCGGAGGCGCTTTCGGGACAGGTCGTGCACAAGGAAAATCTGGGGGCCGACATCTTCCTGCACGTATCGGTTCTGAACGGCTCTCAAAGGCTTGTTGTGCGGGTATCGCCGCATGAAGGGCAGGGAACTTCCTTCGGCCAGACGGTCCACATCATTCGCGAACACGGCCAGGCGCTCGTCTTTGGCAAGGACGGCAAAAGGCTGGATCTGAAGAATACCGACACCGGCACCGTTGCCGAGGTGGCGTGATGCAGACCGCGAAGGCGCACTGGTGGTTTGTCGGCCCCGCCCTGTTTTTGATGGTTGTCATCCTGCTGATGCCGATTGCCATTGCAGGTGCCTTGAGCTTTACCAGCTACAGTCTCGGAAACCCGGGTGCCGAATTTGTCGGCCTGGAGAATTACGAGAAGATCTTCACGCGCTCCACTTACGAGAAAATGTTTGGGGCAACCTTCCGGTATGTCTTCGTCGTCGTGCCGCTGTCCGTGGGGCTTGGCATTGGAGCAGCGCTCCTGATCAATTCCACAAGGCGCTTCGGCGATCTCTACAAGACGATCTATTTTCTCCCCGTCATGGCGGCACTGATTGCAATGGCCATCGTCTGGGAGTTCGCCTTCCATCCGACAATCGGCATCGTCAATTCGACGCTCGAAAGGGGCTGCGGATCGTTTCTGGAGGCCTGGTCCTGGTATGCGACGGGCTGCGAACGCAGCTTCCCGCTCTGGCTGACCGACCGCGACTACGCGATATGGACCGTGGCCTTCATTGGTGTGTGGCAGGGCTTCGGCTTCAACATGGTGCTCTACCTTGCCGGGCTGACGTCCGTGCCGCGCGAGCTTTATCACGCCGCCGAGATGGATGGAGCCGAGACCGCCTGGGACCGGTTCCGGCTGGTCACCTGGCCCATGCTTGGCCCGACAACCGTCTTCGTCGTCACGATCTCCTTCATCCGCTCCTTCCAGGTTTTCGACACGGTCGAGGCGTTCTACCCGCAGGGGGGAGGGCCGTCGAAGTCGGTCTATGTGATGATGTTCGCAATCTACGAAAAGGCGATCCAGCAAAACCTGATGGGCATTGGGGCCGCGATTACCGTGGTCTTCCTGGCCTTCGTCATGTTCCTCACGCTGATGCAGCGCTGGCTCGTTGAAAGAAGGGTGCACTACACATGAGCGAGGCAAGCCTGCCGGCGACAAGCCCGGTTTCCCTTCCTGCCTTCCGGTTTTCGGCGGCTGAGACGATCAAGCATGTCGTCCTGATCCTCGGAAGCCTGATCGTTCTGCTGCCGTTCTACGTGATGCTGAGCTACAGCTTCAAAAGCCCGGCAGAGATCATGCAGAACACGGGCGGGTTCTTCGGAACGCAGGAGCTGTTCCGGGACGACTATTGCATCAAGCTCGGCAGGGATGCCGCCGACTGCATGGTGACGCCGTTCATCTACAACTATACCACGGCATTCGAAAAGGCACCGCTGATCCGCTACCTCTTCAACGGCGTCGTGGTGACCGCATCGATCTTCTTCATTCAGGTGCTTGTCGCTCTGCCTTGCGCCTACGCGCTTGCCAAGCTGCGCTTCTGGGGACGGGAAGCCGTCTTCGGCCTCGTTCTCTTCTGCCTGCTCATCCCCGTCCACGCCATTGCGCTGCCGCTCTACATCATGCTGGCGAAGCTCGGCCTGACCAACACCTACGCCGCGCTTGTCATTCCGTGGACGATCTCGGTCTTCGGCATCTTCCTGATGCGGCAGTTCTTCATGACCGTTCCCGACGATCTGATCGATGCGGCGCGCATGGATGGCATGAGCGAGTTTTCAATCATCTGGAATGTGATGCTGCCGACCGCAATCCCCGCGCTTCTGGCCTTTGCGATCTTTTCGGTCGTCGCGCACTGGAACGACTATTTCTGGCCACGCATCGTGGTCACCGGAGACCGGTCCCTGTTCACGCCGCCTCTCGGCCTTCGCGAATTCAAGGGCGATGCGGATGGCGACAATTTCGGACCGATGATGGCCACTGCGACCATCATCGTCGCGCCCTTGATCGTAGCCTTCATGATCGCGCAGAGGCGCTTCATCGAAGGCATCACCCTGTCGGGGATGAAATGACCCGGCCGATTTGCGGGACCGCCAGGAGGCGGTCCCATCACCGAAATCCCACTGAAGGGATCACCAGGGAACGGGCGAGTTTGGCGACCTGCCGTTCCCCCGGCAACAGACGGAGAGTTCCATGAAAAAGACCCTCACCGCAATAGCAATGCTGTTCGCGGCTTCGGCCGCACAGGCTGAAGACAAGATTACAATCGAGTTCGCTTATCCTTACAGCCACTTGTTCGATGTGACCTATGAAAAGATCCTGCCCAAGTTCAACGAGCAGCATCCCAACATCGACGTGAAGATCCGGGCGACCTACGAATCCTACGAAGACGGCACCAACACCATCCTGCGTGAGGCAGTCGCCGGCACGTTGCCCGACGTCACCATGCAAGGCCTCAACCGCCAGGCGATCCTTGTCGAGAAGGGAATCGCCAAGTCGCTTGAGCCCTTCATCCTCAGAGAGGAAGACTTCGCCAAGGACGGGTATCACGATGCCATGCTGGCACTCGGCACGTTCAACGACGACATCTACGGCCTGCCGTTTTCGGTCTCGCTTCCGGTAGGTTACTACAACATGGACGTCATGGCGAAGGCCGGAATCACGTCCGCCGATCAGCTTCCCAAAACCTGGGACGAGGTTGTCGAGGTGTGTGGAACGCTGCGGGAAGCGGGCGTGAGGAACCCGATGTTCTGGGGCTGGAACATCACCGGCAACTGGTTCCTGCAGGCACTGATGTGGTCGCAGGACAAGGCGACCATGGAAGGCAACGAAATTCAGATTGCATCGCCGGAGGGCCTGAAAGCCCTTGAGACCATGAAAGGCATTTTCCGGGGCTGCGACATGCAGAACATCGAGTGGAAGGCAGCGCTTGCATCCTTCTCCGCCGGTGAGATCGGCATGATGTTCTGGTCGACTTCTGCGCTGGGCGCGGTCGAACGTGCCAAGGGCGATTTTGAGCTGAAGACAAACGAATATCCGGGTCTGGTTTCAAGCGGTCCGATGGGCCTGCCGGCTGGTGGCAACGCCGCCATGCTGGTCTCCACCAGCGACGATCCGAAGGTTCTGGACGCGTCCTGGAAATGGCTGAAGTTCATCACCTCCGGTGAAGGCGCTGCCGATGTGGCCCGCACGACCGGCTACATGCCGCCGAACAAGGCCGCCAACGAAGTCATCCTTGCCGATTTCTACAAGCAGAACCCGAACAAGGAAACGGCCGTGCGTCAGCTGCCGCTGCTGCGCGATTGGCAGGCCTACCCGGGCGACAACGGCCTTGCGATCACACAGGTGATTTATGACGGCATCGAGGGCATCGTCACAGGTGAATTCGAGGACATGGGAGAACTGCAGGAAGAACTGACCGAAGAAGTTCAGGACCTGCTGCCGTCCAATTAATCCACACTTCATTCCACGACATGCTGCTGCCCGTGCAAACGGGCAGCAGTTCAATCCGAACAATAACCGGAGGAAGACGTGAAACTTCTTCAGCTGACCGATATTCACCTGACGACGCCCGGTGAAACCATCGGGGGCCGCGAGCCTAACGACAATTTCAAAAAAGCACTCGATCATGCCATCACGCATCATCTGGACGCGGATGCGCTGGTCATCACAGGCGATCTATCCGACTGGGGCGACCGTGCCGACTACCTACGGCTCAAGGACCTGATCGCCGCCACGCCGGTCCCGGTCTCCCTATGCATCGGCAATCACGACGAACGCGACGTGTTCGCCTCCGTCTTTCCAGAACTTGTCGACGAAAACGGCTTTGTCCAATCGGCCCTGGATCTTCCGGGAGGCCGCGCACTCCTTCTCGACACGTGGGGCCCGAATTCGCATGCAGGATTTTACTGCGACAAGCGCCTGCGCTGGCTTGACGCGGAGTTGAGCGCAGCGCCGGATCTTGTCTTCCTTTTCATGCATCATAACCCTGTCCCGATTGGCATTGCGCCGATGGACAAGATCATGCTGCAGGATGCCGAGGCATTCGGAGCTGTGGTGAGGAAACATAAGTCCAGGATCCGGCACATCTTCCACGGCCATTGTCATCTGCCGCTGTGCGGGTCGCTCCACGGCGTGCCCTTCAGTGCACCGCGCGGAACCAATCACGCCGGCTGGCCGGATTTCGGAAATGGGGGAAACCTGAGCGCGTCGGACCTCTGTGAAAGCTACGCGGTCATCCTTGCCGACGAAACGTCCGTCATGGTCCATATGGTCGAATTTGGCTATCAGGGTGAAATACGGCGCGAAGGATCCCCTGACTATGCTGACTGGAATCGGTTGACCATGGTCAGGTGAAGATCGTCTCAAGTTCCTTGGCGGTAAGGGATCCGGCGGCCGCCAAGGCCGCTTTGTCACAGTCTCTTCCTGAAACTGTCACAAATTGCTCGGCGTTTAGGGGTAGAAGGCCGTTTTTCTGATAAACACCGCCGCCGTTCCGATTCGCTCCGGAGCGTTGCAAAGCTGGAGCGTGATATGACTTTTGCCGACAAGATATTGCCGACGGGAAGTGAAGTGACTGTTCTCAAAAATGCCAAACTTGTGATGGCCAACGAAGTCGTCCTTGGTCACCTGGCTTTCTCAAAAGGGCGCATTGTGTCCGTCGATGCCGGTGTTGCGCCGCACTCCGGCGAGGACCTGGAGGAAGACTACCTGGTCCCCGGCCTTGTTGACATTCATACCGACCACTTCGAAAAGCATGTTTTCCCGCGTGCGCATGTCAGGTGGGACCCGCTGAGGGCGGCGCTGGCGCATGACGCACAGATCATCGGCAGTGGAATTACAACAGTCTTCGACAGTCTGTGCGTCGGCGCGACGATCAAGAACCCGGAGCGCCGCGAAATCCTGTCACCCATGGTCGACGCCCTGGAAACCGCGCAGTCTGCCGGAATGCTTCGCGCCGAGCATCTGGTGCACCTTCGCTGCGAGATAACCGACGCTGAAACGGCGCGGTTGACGGAAGAAAATATCGGCAAGGAAATCGTGCGGATGGTGTCGGTCATGGAGCATCTTCCAGGGCGCCGCCAGAGCAAGGATATCGAAGGTTATATCCAGCGGCGTATGGCCGACAGCGGCGAAACCCGTGCGGCCGTTGAAAGGGACGTTCAGGAACTCCTGAACCATTCCGACGCGATTAGCGAAGAAGTCCGCCCCGCAGTTGTTGCTCTGGCCCACACGCATGCTCTGCCGCTGCTCAGCCATGACGACACGGAACTTCATCACATTGACGAGGCAGTTGCAGAAAACATTACGATCTCCGAGTTTCCCTGTACGCTTGAAGCAGCGCGCAAGGCGAAGCAGCACGGGATGCATGTGGTCGGCGGTGCACCAAACGTTTTGAGGGGCGGCTCGCAGTCCGGAAATGTGGCCGTAAGCGACCTGATGCTGGAGCAGCTCGTCGACATCCTGGCGTCGGACTACGTGCCGCGTTCCATGCTCGACAGTGCGTTCATGATTGCGAGCGAAGGATCCTTCCAGGAGGACCTTGCCGCAGCGATACGTCTGGTGACCAAAACGCCGGCGGAAGTCGCGGGCCTCAGCGACCGCGGCGAGATTGCCACTGGGCGCCGGGCAGATCTTCTCCATGTCGGCATGCATGGCGGACATCCGTTTGTGAAGCGGGCCTGGGTCGCCGGAACGCGCGTTCTGTAGTCTGGGATCTGATAGAGCAAATGCGAGCGATGCCGCATGAATGATCCTGCGGCCCGCTTTCCCGTGTGCGTATTTTTCCCTTGATCTCCAGTTAACTTGAGGCACTAGAAACTTCAGTCCTGAGCAGGATCCCATTCTCGCCGTTTCGCGATCCTGACACGCATTGGGTGTGACTTAGACTGGAGCATTTGCATGCATGTTTTAACCGTTCTGGACCATCCCGATCCGGCTTCTTTTTCCGCAGCTGTTGCCCGGAGATTCATGGATGGCGTTGAAACAGCGGGTCATTCTGCTGAACTCATTGACCTGCATGCGGAGGCGTTCGACCCGCGCTGGACGATGGCGGATGTCGAAGCAGATGGAAACGCGAGCGCGCTGGCTGATGTCGGGCGCGAGCAGGCCAGGATTAGCCGGTCGGATGCGATTTGCCTTGTCTTTCCGCTGTTTTGGTGGGGGATGCCCGCGATGACCAAAGGCTGGGTGGACCGTGTCTGGAGCTGGGGCTGGGCTTATGACCAACTCGACGATCCTGAGCTATCCCTGCAGCGCAGCCGGCCGGGCATCCTTCTTGTGCCGGCGGGAGCCCGTTCTGATGAAATGGAAGAAAAAGGGTATCTCGCGGCGCTTGGAAC
The DNA here is from genome assembly GCF_947494555.1 of uncultured Roseibium sp. Classification (GTDB taxonomy): domain Bacteria; phylum Pseudomonadota; class Alphaproteobacteria; order Rhizobiales; family Stappiaceae; genus Roseibium. Next base: position 1,544,324 of record NZ_CANLVF010000001.1, read on the forward strand.
CGCGTGGATACAAGGCACATTCGGCTATTTTGGTCTTTCACCGCGCAGGCTCAAACTGCTCTGTGGATCCGAGGGCTCGCCTGAGCGCCGGGCGCAACTTCTTGAGCAAAGTTTTCAGGCTGGCCGGGAAGTCTTCTCGGCCGGAAACGGCGGATAGGCTCTAAAATCCCTTCAGTTAATTCTGTTTTCTGTCGTCCTGACCGATGATCCGCTTGCGCAGAAAGCCTGAAAGCCCGTCAATCAGGTAGACCGTCAGGATGATCAGAAAGATGATCGACCAGGCTTCCGGCCACTTGTAGGCGCTGATCCGGTCGGCCAGCAGAAAACCGATGCCACCAGCGCCGACAATGCCCAGGATCGTGCCGGAGCGGGTGTTGGATTCGAAATTGTAGAGAATGACAGACAGGATAACGGGCAGGGCCTGCGGCAGGATTGCGAAGCGAATGGTCTGCAGGTTTCCGCTGCCGGACGCTTTCAGACCGTCAACCGGTTTTTTCGACGTGTTCTCGATAGCCTCGGAAAAGAGTTTTGACAGGGTTCCAACTTCCGAGACAGCAATGGCCAGGATCCCGGCGAGCGGGCCGAGGCCAAAGGCACGAATAAAGATCAGTGCAAGGATGATCTGTTCGACGGCGCGCAGCGCATCAAAACCGCGCCTGGCACTCAGACGCAACCAACTGAACGGCATGATGTTCTTGGCGCCAAGAAAAGCAAGGGGGAAGGCAACGACCGCGCCCAGGAGTGTGCCCATGAAAGCCATGGCTACCGTTTCGCCAAGTCCTTTCAGGATTTCGCTCCATTCTTCCCAGGTCTGCCAGATGTAAGGCGGAAACATGAAGGAAAGCACGCTGCCGAAACGTGTCAGTCCTTCCATGATGCGGCTCGGCGAAAAGCCGAAATCCCATAAACACCAACCGGTCAAAAGGACAAAGGCAGACCAAACGGCAATGCGCCGCAGTTTGGTCCTCAAGGGAGTTTGGAAAGCGCCAGGGACCAGTTGTCTTGCCGCGTTGAGCTCTGAGGCGTTGTCCATGGTCACACTCCTTTGCCAGTCAGACCAATGATCTGGTGCCGGACTTTTTCACTGATCATGTCGATTAGGATGACGGTAACGAAAATGATTACGAACAATGCGGACAGATCGGTATATTCCTGCAGCGACATGGCAACGCGAATTTCCTGGCCGAGGCCACCAGCTCCGACAAAGCCGATGATCGAGGAAGCGCGCACGTTGATTTCAAAGCGCAGCAGAGTGTAGCTGATGATGTTAGGGACAACCTGCGGAACGATCCCATAGCGGATCTGGTCGAACCAGGAGCCGCCGGAGGCCTTGATGCCCTGCACCGGACGCATGTCGGCATTTTCGTTGGCCTCCGAATAGAGCTTGCCGAGCGCTCCGGTCGCGTGAAGACCGATCGCGAGCACACCGGCGAGAGGACCGACGCCGAAACAGATTACGAAAATCAGCGCCCAGACCAGTTCGGGAACAGTGCGCACGATTTCCAGATAGCGGCGCGTCAGATTCAGCACAAAGGCACTGGGAGCCAGATTGCGCGATGCGGGAAAGCTTAGCAGAAAGGCTCCGACCACCCCAAGCAACGTCGCCAGATAGGCAATCAGGATCGTCTCGATCAGAAGTTCGAGCCAGACTTGCCAGCGCCAGAACCAGTTCGCGATATCCGCGCCGAGCGTGTCCCAATGCAATACGGGCAGCGTCTTGTAGAGATATTCACCCAGTCTCGGCAGGCCTGCCCAGATCTTCCACATCGACACCCGCTCGCCATTGGCAAGCGTCACGTCGGTCATGTCGAAGAAGCCGCCGATCCACGCCGCCGATAAGAAGCAGACCACAAAGAGGAATGTCGAAATCGTGTTGATGCGCAGCGCAGATCTGCGTGCTGCTGCGTAGTCCAGTTCGAACTGGTCGACTGCAGGGGAAATAGCCGTCATTTTAGGCACCGTCGATCCGAATGAAAAAGGGAGGTGCCAGGGCACCTCCCTTTCAGGTCAAATGTCAGCCGCGGCGCTCTTTTTTCAGCCAGTCGCGCATGTCGACAATCCACTGATAACGCTCATGATCGACGCGTTTCCATCCGGCCTGCGGGCTGTCATCGCCGCCGCGCATTGCGTTGAAGGCGTCAAAGTCTTTTTCCGGGATGGCCTCAACGGCGGTCGTCATGTCGGCAATCAGATCGGCCGGCAGATTAACACGGGCCGAGAACGGTCCGCTGGTGATTTCCGGGCTTTCCCAGATCGGGCAGACGACACCTTCTTCGATCATCCCCTTGGTGATCATGCGTTGCCAACGACCGTCGGTTTCGTTGTTCTGCCAAGTCGCAGCAGCGTCATACTGCTTGTTGACGACGCCAAGAACGCCGGTCTCATGTCCGCCGGAAAACGGGATTGCCGAAAAGTGTTCCTTCGGATTGTAGCCCTGCTGCACCATGTTGAAATAGGGCACCGCGAAGCCGGATGTGGAATCGGGATCGGCGAAGGCGTGCACCTTGCCCTTCAGGTCGTCCAGAGACTTGTAGCCGCTGTCACAGCGGACCATCACGACCGAGTAGTAGCCGCTCGAGCCATCCTTGTTGAGACGGGTCAGAAGCGGTACGACACCGCCGTTCGTCTCTGTATAGGCAGCGGCGTAAGAAGAAGAGCCGAAGAAGGCAAATTCGATCTGATCGGCTGCGATGGCCTGGATCACGCCGTCATAAGACCCGGCAGTAAAGATCTCAACTTCGACGCCGAGTTCCTTTTCGAGATATTCCTCGAATGGCGTGTAGCGTGCGACCCGGTCTTTCTCGTTTTCGCCGGACAGAATGCCGAACTTGAGGGTCTTGTAGTTGTCCTTCCAGCCTTCCGCCATGGCTGTAGAGGCTGTGAGAACGACAGCCGAGACTGCTGCTGCGAAAATAGCCTTCATCAGTAGTGCTCCATATTCGCCGTGTTGAACGGCTGGTCCACGCGGCCGCGGCCGCTAAAAACGCAATTGTTGCTTTGCACAGCTGCGCGTTATGCCCCGACGGCCTGCTTTGGCTGTCGTGACGAGACTGGTGAAAGGGAAGTGGAGGTGACGGCCTCATCGATGTCGTCGCCCAGGGTGTCGGTTCCGTAAATCGCCCTGACCCTGTCCGTCGTCAGAGCCTCCGGCGTACCGTCGAAATGAACCTTCCCGGCGCGCATTGCGACAATCCGGTCGCAATATGCTCGTGCCGTATCAAGCGTGTGCAAATTGACGAGGACGGTCAGACCGTCGGCCTTGTTGATCTGCCGAAGGGCTTCCATGACCCGTGTCGCATTGGCCGGATCGAGAGATGCGATCGGTTCGTCTGCAAGCATGATGCGCGGGTTCTGGACAAGCGCTTTGGCAATGGCGACCCTTTGCTGCTGTCCGCCGGACAGCGTTCCGGCCCGCTGCAGCGCCTGCGGGACCAGATCGAGACGGTCGAGCGCCTGAATCGCAAGCGCTCTGTCTTCGTCGGTGAAGGATTTGAGCATTGATCGCGCAAATCCCGTGTGTGCAATGCGTCCGACCATGACGTTGGTGAGAACGTCCATGCGCTCGACAAGGTTGAACTGCTGGAAGATCATGGCGCAGGAGGCACGCCACAGGCGCAGATCCCGCCCCTTCAACGCGGTTATGTCCCGGCCCTCATTGACGATCGAACCATGCGTTGGATCGGAGAGCCGGTTGATCATCCTGAGCAACGTGGATTTGCCGGCTCCCGAGCGGCCGATAATACCCACCATCTGTCCTTCCGGAATGGCCAGCGAAACGCTTTCCACCGCGGTCAAATCTCCAAATACTTTCGACAATTGTTCGACGACCAGCATCGCACCCTCCGTGAAGCCGGAGAGGCAACTACCAAAAATCTGCGTTGGGGAGATGTCTATACGATTATACTTTTATGATTTTTTATGACACGTCGGAGATTTTTATTTGCCGAATAAAAATTAAGTAGAAGAAAATCAAAGAATAATTTGTGATTTTTGTGTTTTTCTAGCGAATTATCAAAATAATAACAGAAGAGAATTTCGTAAAAACTACATATTTGTTTCACATTTGACGGTCGCTTAGTCGCTAGGGTCGCTCCGCTTTACTGGCTTGCTCTTGGCTCGTTTGGAGTTCCTATCATGAGATTTCTGAAATCCGCCGCTTATGCGGTTGCAGCGCTCGCGCTTTCCGTCACATCCTCCCTTGCAGACACCTACAAATTGGCCGTTACGGATGTCGAAGGTCTTGAGCGTTTGCAGCTCGAGTGGGGGCCGTTCAAAGAAGCCCTGGAAAATGCGACCGACCACACATTCGAGTTCTTTCCGGTCACCAGCCGCACCGCCGCTGCCGAAGCGCTGCGCGCGAAGCGGGTCGACTTCGTGGTCACCGGTCCGGCCGAGTATATCGTCATCAACAAGCTGACAGACGCGACGCCTCTGATTGGCCTCGGACGCCCGGACTATTACTGCGCCATCGTCGTGCGCGCCGACAGCGGGATTACCCGTCCGGCGGATCTGAAAGGTAAAAAGGTCGCCTTCGGCGATATCGGATCCACCTCCAACATGCTTTGCCCGATGCAGCTCATGGCCGATTACGGTATCGATCCAGTCAAGGATGTCGACAAGCTTCATACGTCCCGCAACATTGCCCACGAAGCTCTGAAGAAGGGCGAAATCGCAGGCATGGGAACCAATCACAATTCCTGGACCCGCGTGCGCAACAAGGACGACAGCGTCCCGAACGGTTTCTTCCGTGTCATCGCGCGTTCAGGCGACTTGCCGAATGACATGCTCATGGTTGGGTCGCATATCGATGCAACAGCTGCCGAGGGCGTTCGCAAGGCGATCCTCGGCAACAAGGATGCCATTGTCACCGCGATCCTGCAGCACGAGGAAAACGACAAGTATAACGGCATGGATCTGGTCGCGATCGAGGATGGCGCCTACGATCTGGTTCGCTCGATGTACACGACTGCGGGTTTTCCGCAGTATGACAAGTTCATCGGCGAATAATGGCTCAGGCCCAAATAGATTTCGCCGGTGCGTCAGCGCCGGCGAAGTTTCCGACGCCGGTGAACTCAGCAGGTTTTCGCGATCTCGCCGTTCAAGGTTTGTCTAAATCGTTCGGCGCCGACCGAACCGTTCTGCGCGGGGTCTCCTTTTCGGTGCGGGCGCAAGAAGCCGTTGCGCTGATCGGTTCCAACGGGGCGGGGAAGTCGACCGCCCTTAGGTGCGCCCTGCGCCTTGTCGAACCGGACGAGGGTGACATTCAGCTTTTTAACGAAGATGTCACGAGCGCTCGCCAGCACCGGCTGCGCAAATTGCGCGCGAACGTCGGATTCGTCTTCCAGAAACACAATCTCGTTCCGCGCGTCTCGGCACTCACCAACGTCATTCATGGAAATCTCGGACGGTCAGGCGGGATCAGAGGGTGGTCGCAACTGTTCGCGCCGGTATCGCTCCGCGAGCGCGCCATGCACTGCCTTGAGCGCGTTGGACTTGCGGACAAGGCGCTCCAGCGCGCCGACCAACTGTCCGGCGGCCAGTCGCAGCGCGTGGCCATTGCCAGAGCGCTGATGCAGGACCCCAAGTTGATTGTCGCCGACGAACCTGTTGCTAGTCTCGATCCGGTCGCCGGGCACGAGGTGATGGAACTGTTCCACAAGCTGACACGGGATGAAGGCATAACGCTGCTGTTCACGTCTCATAATATTGAGCAAGCCCTCAGCTATTCCGATCGTGTATTGGCCATCAAGCAGGGTGAAATCGTTCTGGACGGGGCAAGCAACACGTTGTCTTCCGCAGATCTGGGGAAACACTATGGCTGACATCGGCTACAGGCCGGAGCGCGGCCTGCCCCAGCGTTTCGAGCGACCCGGTGCCTTGCGGTTTACCTTTTACGTCGCCCTGGCTGCTTTCGTGCTTTGGTCGTTTCAGGGGGCGGGCTGGTCGTTCTCTGCGCTTGTTTCCGGCGGGCCGGCACTTGTCGATTTTCTTTCAAGGGCATGGCCGCCTTCGGCGGAAAGGCTTCCTCAGCTCGCGGAAGCCCTGCTGGAGACGTTTCAGATGGCGCTCGCGGGCACTGTCATCGGAATAATCGTCAGTCTGCCGCTTGCCATTGTCGCGGCCAAGGGCATGACGGGTCCGGGGATCATCAGCCGGAGCCTCTACTCCGGTTCGCGTCTGCTGATTGCGCTCTTCTGGACTGTTCCCGATCTGGTGTGGGCCCTGGTTTTCGTGATCACGGTCGGTTTGGGCCCCTTCGCCGGAACGCTCGCGATCGACGTCGATACGATCGGCTTTTGCGGCAGGTTCTTTGCTGAATCCATGGAAGATGCCGAAAAGGGTCCGAGCGAGGCACTCACGGCGGCAGGTGCAAGCAAGCTTGATACGGTCTTCTGCGCGGTCGTTCCGGCCGCAATGCCGTCTTTCATCACCACCTCCCTGTTTGCACTTGAAAAGGCGACACGCTCATCAGTCGTGCTCGGCCTGGTCGGAGCAGGCGGGATCGGGATCGAATTGAAAGTCGCCATGGACTTTTTTGACTACCAGCTCGCCATGACAATCATCTTGATGATCTTTGTCCTGGTGCTGTGTGTGGAGAGATTGGGCAATTTTGCCCGCAACAGGATATTGGAAGGATCGCCACGATGAGCACAAGCTACTCTGCCGAGAGGACCGATACGGCGCACCTTGCGTGGGAAAAGCGCTGGCGGACCGAAGAAGGGCGCGCGGACTGGCTGCGGCCGAACGAAGATGTTTCGACGCTGATAGCCGAACTGGAACAAAAAAGGCCCTTAAAGGCACTCGATTTGGGATGCGGTGTCGGCCGGCATGCTCTGGCCTTTGCCCGTGCCGGTTTCGAGACCCACGCCATGGATTTGTCTCAGTCAGGCCTCGACCAGCTCAAAAACAGTGCCGAGGCGCATGGTCTGGAGGTCTCAACGCACCATGCTCCGATGACGGAGTTGCCCTTTGCGGATCAGTGCTTCGATTACGTACTCTCCTTCAATGTAATCTATCACGGCGACCCGGCGATTGTTCAAAAGGCGATTTCCGAAATTGCGCGTGTTTTGAAACCGGGTGGGTACTACCAGGGCACGATGCTGTCCAAACGAAATGTCAATTTCGGCGTGGGTACGGAGATTGCTCCGGACACCTGGGTGAGGGAGGGTGACGACGACAAGGACCACCCGCACTTTTATTGCAACGCCGGCGAATTGGTTCAGCTTTTCGACGCGTTCGAACTCATGAGCCTTGACGACAAGAAACACAGCAAGCCGGGTTCGTGGCATTGGCACATGATTGCAGAGCGGACCGGCTCCTGAATTAAAACCCCACCAGCATCCATACTGCTTTTTCTCCCCCGGAGATTGTGCGCGGGAAAGCGGTGCCGTGTCGGCGCTGCTGGTTCATCGACGTCGATCTTCCGGGGGAAGGCTTATGGATAGCATTGGAATTCTTGCAGAAAAGCGTTAGGACGGTGAACTGGTCCCTGAAAAGGGGATCCGTGCGAGGTAATACAACGGTATTCGGGATGAGTTCTGCTTGATTTCACTCAGACCAGTTTTGAACGTTCTCGGGTTCCTGTATGTCGGCCTTGCGACCGCCATGCTCATTCCGGCAATCGTTGATGTTGCCCAGAAAAACGCCGACTGGCAGGCCTTCGTCTTTTCCGCCCTTTTGACCGGCATGATCGGAATGCTGCTGTCAATCGCGGTGGGCGGCTCCCTGCGGGAAGGTCTGGATACCCGACAGACATTCATCCTGACGACTCTTTCCTGGGCGACGCTGCCTGCCTTCGGTGCTTTGCCGTTCCTGTGGCTCGGGATCGGGTATGCCGATGCTGTTTTCGAGGCCGTTTCGGGCTTTACAACCACCGGCTCGACGGTTCTGACGGGGCTCGACGGATTGCCTCCCGGTCTTCTTGTCTGGCGGTCCATGCTGCAATGGATGGGCGGTGTCGGGATTATCGTCATGGCCATCGTCCTGTTGCCGTTTTTGCGGATCGGCGGGATGCAGCTCTTCCAGAGTGAAAGTTCCGACCGCTCCGAAAAAATCGTGAGCCGTTCCGTGGAGCTGATCCGTCTGATCGGACTGGCCTATCTGTTCCTGACCGTGCTGTGCATCGCGGCCTATCTGGCCACTGGCATGGAACTCTTCGACGCGTTCAACCACGCACTGACGACAATCGCGACCGGGGGCTATTCAACACACGACGAATCCTTCGGTTACTTCAAGAACCCCGCGTCCGGCTGGGTCGCGGTTGTCTTCATGATCATCGGAGCCCTGCCGTTTGTCCTGCTCATTCAGGCTCTTCGCGGCCATCCGCTGCAGCTTTGGCGAGACCCACAGGTCCGGGCCCTTTTGGGGTTTCTTGCGCTGGTCTCCCTCACGCTTACGGTTTATCTCGGCATAAACATGCGGTTTCCCTTCGAAGAAGCCCTGTTGCGCGCCACGTTCAATGTGGTGTCCATCGTGACGGGCACTGGATACGCCCTTGGCGATTTTTCGCAATGGGGCGCACCCGTTGTCGGGATCACGCTGTTGCTGATGTTCGTTGGTGGATGCACGGGGTCGACGACAGGCGGGATCAAGATTTTCCGTTTTCTGGTCTTTTTTGGAACCGTGCGCGCTCATCTACGCAGGATGGTGCGCCCTCACAGGATCATGTCGGAAGAATATGCCGGAACGCGGCTGACGCCCGAATTGTCATTCTCGGTCCTGGCCTTTCTTGTCGTTTACATGGGCACTGTGGGCATCATTACCGTGGCCCTTTCCTTTTTCGACCTGGATCTGGTCACCGCCATATCTGCTGCCGCGACATCGGTCGGCAATGTCGGCCCTGGGCTTGGACCGGTTATCGGCCCCGCCGGTCATTTTGCGCCGCTTCCAGATGGTGCCAAGTGGCTGCTGTCTTTTGCGATGCTGGTAGGGCGTCTGGAACTTTTTACCGTATTTGTCCTACTGGATCCGGATTTCTGGTCCAAGTAAGCCCGGTGCTTCCATCTTTTGACGCTTAGGGGAACGACATGAAATTTGCAGCACCGCTGGTCGGCGGCCGTCTTGTCAAGCGCTACAAGCGTTTCCTTGCCGACGTCATCCTGGACGCGAACGGCGAAGAAGTCACAGCCCACTGTGCCAACCCTGGTTCGATGTTGGGTTTGAAGGAGCCCGGTTCACGCGTCTGGCTGTCGCTCTCGGATAACCCGAAGCGAAAACTAAAATACTCGTGGGAGATCATCGAGGCAGATGGTGCTCTGGTCGGCATCAATACAGCGCATCCCAACAAGCTTGTGGAAGAGGCAATCGAAGATGGACGCATCGACGACCTGACCGGTTACGCGTCGCTGCGGCGGGAGGTCAAGTACGGCAAGAACTCCCGCATAGATATCCTGCTTGAAGGTGCGGATGAACACAAAACCTATGTCGAGGTCAAGAATGTGCATCTCATGCGGCAAGCCGGACTTGCGGAGTTCCCGGACAGTGTGACGGCGCGAGGCGCAAAACACCTGCACGAACTCGCCGACATGGTTGCGGAAGGACATAGTGCTGCGATGGTTTTTCTCGTGCAGCGGCCGGATTGTTCCACGCTCAGCCTGGCGGCTGATATCGACCCGGCCTATGCATCCGCGTTTCAGCAGGCAAAAGAAGCCGGTGTTGCAGCCTATGCCATTGGATGCGATGTCCGGCAGGATGGAATCGACGCTGTGAAGCCGGTCGCCATCAAGGTCTAGATCAATGAACTTTGTCTTCCGGGCACGATCTGCCAGTTCGCGTGCCGATGCCCGACCGTTGTATTCAAAGTATCAGACAGTCCCGAAGCCGATACAATTGAATCCGGTCGCGAAGCACGATTGAAACCTCGGATTTCCATCTTCCGGTTGTCAGCAACGAAGCTGATCCAAACCAAGGAGATTGAAATGAAACTGACTGTCAAAATTCTGTCCGCTTTTGCCGTTACTACGCTCGCTTTCTCGAGCCTGCCGACCGCAGCAAATGCTGCAAACCACGTTGTCCACTGTGCGGATGGTACGGTGTACGATTTTGGCCCGGATGACGCGATCAGCGCCGAAGTTGCCTGCGCCAACCACGGTGGCATCAAGCAGACACCTTTCAAGGCATCCAAGATCAAGCCGAACAGCTCCGGTTCCAAAGGCCTCAACGTGAAGCGTACCAGCACGCGCTGATACCGGCTTACGGATCTTCTCTCTGAAAAACTTGCGCCTTGACCCGTTGCGGTCAGGGCCGCAAGCCCGTTTTCGTTTTAGTTTTCCGGGCCCAAATCGCCCGGTCACGCCTGACGCACGACGATCGGCGTCCCATTCGGGACCCGATTGTAAAGGTCTATGACGTCCTGGTGCAGCATGCGTACGCAGCCCGAGGAGACGGCCTTGCCGATCGACCAGGTCGCCGACGTTCCGTGCAACCGGTAGAGCGTATCCTTGTTGCCCTCGTAGATGTAAAGGGCGCGCGCACCAAGGGGGTTCTCCAGACCAGGCTCCATGCCGCCCCGATACTTTTCCAGCTTCGGTTCCCGTTCGATCATTTCTGCAGGGGGAAACCATTTCGGCCAGGGCCGTTTGGCCGCAATCCTTGCACGACCACCCCAGGCGAAGCCGGCACGGCCGATGCCGACGCCGTAGCGCATTGCTTTGCCGTTCTCCATGGTCAGATAGAGAAACCGGTTCGGCGTATCGACGACGATTGTGCCTGCAGGTTCCGAAGATGAATAGTCGACCTGGCGGCGATAGTAGACCGGGTCGATCTTGCTGATATCAACGGCCGGGACCGGATAGGGTTCTTCAGGCATTGCCCGGTACATCTGAACGAAATCGGGAGATATCGAGTCCTTGGCTTCAGGCGCTCTGGCGACAGCGCGTGAGCCCGGCCGTGGTGGCAGGCGGCCCGAAATATTTCCGGACTGGCATCCGGCGGCAAGGGCTACCACAGAACATGCAAGGAACAGACGTCTGTTCAGCATTCACGATCCTGCAAAAGAACTTCAGTTTCACCGATCCGCATGGGCGGCAAGCAAATCACTCAATAGCAGGATTGTTCAGCCTGGCGCGTGACAGTCAACTCCACGGGCGGTGTTACCTGTGGGCAGTCACTGCTGCCGGTCTTTTTCGTGCGTTCGGCTCAACCTGCCGTGTCCTTTGACAGCGGCGGCTGGAACTGCCAGCCCATGTCCCAGGGGAAATAGATCCAGGTGTCCTGTGAGACCTCGGTAATGAACGTGTCGACCATGGGAACGCCAACCGGCTTGGCGTAGACCGTCGCATAGTGGGCCTTCGGTAACATTCCGCGCACCACCTTGAGGGTTTTTCCGGTGTCCACGAGATCATCGATCACGAGCACACCGCTGCCTTCGCCATCCTCAAGATCTATGACTTTCGGGTCAATTGGCTTGATAACCTTCAATTGTCCCTGATTGTCGTAGTCGTGATAGGAGGCGATGCACACGGTCTCAATCGTCCTGATGCCCAGTTCGCGTGCCACGATGCCGGCGGGAACCAGGCCACCGCGGGTAATGCACACGATCGCTTTCCATTCGCCTTCGCTCGACAGCCGCCATGCGAGAGCGCGGGAATCGCGGTGGAACATGTCCCAGGATACGGGGAAGGCCTTGTTTTGGGTGGAATTTTCCATTTTCAACTCGCTTGTTATGATCCCAGGATTTCCGCAACTGCTTGAGCGACATCCCTTTTTGCGGCGTGCAAAACATCTTCGTCGCGAGACCGGATGACAATCTGGGTCGTGAACTTGCCGTCGGAAGCGTTCGGATAGGAGCCGATCAGGGTCTCGGGATGCGCTTCCTGGATTGCGGCCAGCCGGTCCGCGATCCGGCTTTCCGGCATATCGGCGGCTACCGTTTCCGAGAGCATTTTCTTGCCGGTTTTCAAGGTGGGCGAAATTGCGTCCATCATCGCCTGCATGATTGAGGGAACACCCGCCATGACATGCACGTTTTCAATCCTGAAACCGGGCGCCTTGGAGACTTTGTTCTCGATCAGGTCCGCACCTTCCGGGATACGCGCCATACGCTGGCGCGCAGGCGTAAACTGGCCGGGCGCATAATGCGTTTCAAGGAGCGCCACGGCGCGCGGGTCGAGGTTGAGAGGGACATCAAATGCGGCTGCGACGCTTTCGGCGGTGATGTCGTCATGGGTGGGGCCAATGCCGCCGGACGTAAAGACATAATCGTATTTGGATCGCAACGCATTGACGGCCAACACGATTTCATCGCGCTCGTCCGGAACAACCCGGACTTCTTTCAGGTCGATCCCGAGCGAAGTCATGTAATCTGCAACAAAACCGATATTCTTGTCCTTGGTGCGGCCGGACAGGATCTCATCCCCGATGACCAGAAATGCAGCCGTTACAACATCATCTGCCTTCTGTCCGGTCATTGTCGCTCTCCCTGAAGCCTGGATGGGGTTTGGCTTTATCTCAGCTTTGAACAAGGCTCAAGCGAAACAAGATCTATTGATCCGGCGTCCAGCCATAAATCCGGTCGAAACGCTCAGCCAGACGTTTCGGTTTCGTGAGGCGCAACACCGTATCGCGGGCAAACGCCATCGGTCCGGAGAAGTGGAACGTTTTGGCGTTGCCGTGGGAGATGCCCTGAATATGTGCTGCACGCGGCTTGCGGTCCCGCTCGAACGATCTGAGCGCAGAGGGGATATTCGCAACATCATGTGGCAGATGCCTGGCGAGAATCGCGGCATCTTCAATGGCCATTGCCGCTCCTTGCGCCATGAACGGCAACATGGCGTGTGCGGCGTCCCCCATCAGTGCAATATGACCATGTGTCCAAGGGCCCGATGCATCCACGCTGCACAATGCCCACTTCAGCCATTGGTCCGGGGTGTTGAGCAGGTTTCTTGTTTCCGCGGGCCAATCCTTGAATACACGCAGAACGGCGTCCTTGTCCGCTTCGGCAGACCAGGTTTCATCGCTCCAGTCTTCTTTGGCCAGCGCGACGACATTGAGTTTACGCCCTCCGCGGATCGGATAATGCACGAGATGCGAATCCCTGTGCAGCCACAGGCCTGTGTCCCGGGCGAATTTCGGGTCGACCTGCTCGATCGGAACCGTCGCCCGATAGGCGACCTGGCCGCTGAAACGGGCGTTCATATGCCCTGGAACATGCGCCCTGGTCTTGGACCAGACACCATCGGCACCAATCAGCGCCTTGCAGTTCAGATTGCGGGTCTCGCCATTCTCGCGGAAAATGCAAACCAGATGATCGTATGGCGACGCGGTGAGGTCCTTGACCTCGCTGGATAGCCGCAATGTGATCCCGGGCGTTTCTTTTGCCTTTTCGAGCAGAACCCGCTGCAGATCTGCCCGGTGGATCACCCAGAACGGGTTGCCATGGCGCTCGTGAATGAATTTTCCGAGCTCAACACGGGCGAGCTGACGTCCTGAATTCGCCGACCAGATCCGAAGCCCGTCAGGCGCATAGGCAAATGGTTCAAGGTCTTCAAGCAGGCCGAGTTCGGCAAGTACCGAACACGCGTTCGGAGAGAGCTGAAGGCCGGCTCCCACTTCGGATATTTCCGTGGCACGTTCCAGGAGCACAATTTCATGTCCCTGGCGGCGCAGAGCCAAGGCAGCCGTCAAGCCGCCTATGCCGCCACCTGCAATGACGATCGGGTGCGTGCCGTCTGTGTCGGTCATCGGCCGCTCTCTTTTCAGGCGGCCTCCGGCGTCCAATTGCAGTCGTTCGGGGACGATTCATCTGCGTTGAGCGTCGGATCAAATTTGTAGAGCGTGGAACAATACGGGCAGACGATTTCGCTTTCGGTGCCCATATCCAGGAAGATATGGGGATGATCAAACGGTGGTCTTGCGCCGATGCACATGAATTGGCGTGCTCCGATTGCAACTGAATCGTGTCCGCTGGTGTTCTGAAAGTGCGGGACAACCTGATCCGCCATTGCCACAAACCTCTTTGACTTGCGGGGATGCTCCCCGACACGGAATTTCGGTGACCATACCTATTCGAAATTGGAAAGGGTAGAGGCCTAACTGCCGCATTCCGACATTTGTGAAGCAGACCGGATTTCTTCTTTGCAAACAGAGAATATCCACTTACGATAAGGTCACATACGTTTTCCGTTTACGTAAAGGTCATCAATTAATGGCGCGTGTTGAGGTTGGGGGTGTCAAGATCGCATATCTTGACGAAGGTGAGGGGGATCCCATCCTGCTCATTCACGGATTTGCGTCCAACAAACAGGTAAACTGGCAGTATCCTGGGTGGGTCGACCTTCTGGTCAAGGACGGTCGCCGCGTGATTGCCATAGACAATCGCGGGCATGGGGAGAGTGAGAAACTCTACGACCCGGCGGACTACGGTGCCCCGCTGATGGCGGAAGACGCAAAAGGTGTCCTGGATCACCTGGAAATCGAGACAACCGATGTCATGGGCTATTCCATGGGCGCCCGGATTTCGGCTTTTTTGACGCTCAATCATCCAGACCGCGTTCGCAGGGCGATTTTCAGCGGATTGGGCTATGGAATGGTCGCCGGGGTCGGAGATCCTGAACCGATTGCATCTGCTCTTGAAACGGACCGGATCCAGGACATCAACGATCGCACCGGCCGGGCCTTTCGGGCATTTGCCGATCAAACCGGGTCCGACCGGCTGGCGCTTGCGGCCTGCATGCGTTCATCGCGGCAGAAAATTAGCGAAGAAGATGTTGCAAACATCGACAGGCCGGTTCTGGTCGCTGTCGGGACAAAAGACGAAATCGCCGGATCGCCGCACAAACTCGCAAATCTGATGCCGCATGCCGAAGTGCTGGAAATTCCCGGGCGCGATCATATGGTCGCGGTGGGTGACAAGGTACACAAGCAAGGTGTTCTTGCATTCCTGAATAACGTGGAAGCCTGACGGGTTACGTCGCGCGCGGAGGGCGGCAACTGCGACGGTTTTTCTTGGAGGATCTATGGGACCGAAACGCGTAGAGTTTCAGGGAGCGGAAAAAAACAGCCTGATTGCAGACCGTTACGGCGAAGGCAACCAGCCCGTGATTCTATTGCACGGCGGTGGGCAAACGCGCCACTCCTGGGATGCTGCGGCGGCGCGGATCGCGACGCTTGGCCATCCGGTGTATTCGCTGGATCAGCGCGGTCATGGGGAAAGTGACTGGGTTGCATCCGAAGAATATGGCTTTGTCGAATTCGCCAGGGATCTTGTCGCAGTTACCCGCCAGGTTTTCGCGATGCATCGGGCAAAACCCGTTGTTGTTGGCGCTTCACTCGGAGGGTTTGCCGGTATGCTTGCTGAAGGGCAGGAAAATCCCGGGGGTCTATCGGCGCTTGTCCTGGTTGACATCACGCCCCGCATCGACATGGGTGGGGTCAGCAAGATCATCGGGTTCATGGGGGACCGTGTCGAGGAAGGTTTTGCCGATGTCGCAGAAGCGGCCGATGCGATTGCCCGCTATCTGCCGGACCGTGCGAAACCGAAGGATCTGTCCGGGCTTTCCAAGAACCTGCGCCTTCATGAAGATGGCCGGTACCGCTGGCACTGGGATCCGGCGTTCCTGAAGTCGCGGCAACACCGCGACCCGGAACTGGCGGAGAAGATCCAGGCCAACATGGTGTCGGCGACTGGCAATCTGGACCTACCGGTTCTGCTTATCCGCGGGCGAAACTCTGAGCTTGTTTCCATGGAACATGTCCGGGAGTTTCTGGACCATGTTCCGCACGCAAAATTCACGGATATCCAGGATGCCGGGCACATGGTTGCCGGTGATAAGAACGACGTTTTCGCAGCTGCCGTCGAAGACTTTCTGATTGATCTCAAGGCAAGTTCGCGTGTGGCGTGATCTTTTATTTTTATCAGTAATTTATTGAAACTTTCTCATGTTTCAATTTAGTCCAATCACGCTCTGAGTGACCACTCGCCGTGCTTTCGAGGCCCGGCTGTCAGGAGCCTTTGAAATCTGGCTTTCGTTTTTCCAGAAAGGCGCGGCACCCTTCGCGGTAATCCGAGCTTTCGATACAGAGCTGTGCGACCAGCCGGTGCTGCTCGAGTTCGATATGACCTGATTGTTCGGAAATCTCGTCGATAGCGCGTTTTGCCGCTGCAATCGACAACGGCGCATTTGAACAAATGGTGGCGCAGAGCGTCTCGACGCGACCACTCAGGTCTTCAGGCTCGGTGATTTCGTCGACCAAGCACATGGTCAACGCTTCTTCGGAGGTAAAACGGTCTCCCGTATAAATGATCCGTTTTGCATTGGATGTGGAAACGGCACTGAGGAGATCGGTCAACGCATCGGGAGGGTAGGCCAAACCGAGTTTTGCAGCGGGTATGCCGAAAAAAGCGGATTTTGAAGCAATTCTAAGATCGCAGGACAGCGCAAGTCCGAGACCGCCTCCCAGGCAAGGCCCTTCAATTGCGGCGACGGTCGGAATGGGTAGTGACTTCAGCGCCTTGAAGGCGGCTACATTGATTTCGTCATAGTGCATCGCCGCCGAAGGCGTTGCGCGGGTCGCTTCAAATTCAGAGATATCCGCACCCGCGCAGAAGCATTTGTTGCCCGCGCCTTTCAAAACACAGACCCGGATGTCTCCGGCAGCCGCTATCTGGTCTGTAAGGTCAGGAATACGCGCCCAGGCTGCAAGTGACAGCGCGTTTCTGCGCTCTGGTGCGTTCAGAACGATTTCGGCGATCCGGCCGTTGATTTTTACGAAAGGATTTGTGCCATTTGCCTGACTTTGTTCACTTTCGGCCATTCTTTTTCTCTATTCCCTTCACCGAAGCCGACGATATCGGGAAACGGAACGTTTCGGGTTTCATAAAAAGGCTTCATATCTGATATCACCAAGTTTCATTTTGGAATATCAGTCGACAGTCCTATCTTAAGGGACCGTTGTGACGGCTTGAAAAGGAGACTGCCAATGTCGGCACCTAGACCTAAGTCCGACGTGAAGCGCGTTCCGACACATGATCCGGTCTGGCAGCAATTGCGCGAAGAAGCGCAGCAAATGGTTGCCTCTGAGCCCGCCCTTTCCTCATTCGTTTATGAGACCGTTCTGAATCATGACAGCCTGGAAGAGGCTGTGCTGCACAGGCTCGGAGATCGTCTCGGGCGGGATGTCGTATCGGCATCGCTTATTCGTCAGACCTATCTGGAGGCGCTGGCCGACGAACCTGAGCTAGCCAAGATCTTCCGTGTCGACATCGTTGCCGTATTCGACCGGGACCCCGCATGCTCCCGCTATCTGGAGCCGGTTCTCTATTTCAAGGGCTTTCACGGGCTTCAGACACACCGCCTGGCAAATTGGCTCTGGCGTAAGGGCCGCAAAGACTTCGCTCTCTATCTTCAGAGCCGGGCCTCTGAAGTGTTTCAGATCGATATCCATCCGGCGGTTCCTGTCGGGCGCGGTATCTTCATCGACCACGGAACGGGGATTGTCGTCGGCGGTACCGCTGCGATCGGTGACGACGTTTCAATTCTGCAGGGCGTGACGCTTGGCGGGACCGGCAAGGAAGGTGGCGATCGCCATCCGAAGATCCGTCACGGTGTTTTGATCGGTGCCGGGGCCAAGGTGTTGGGAAACCTCGAAATTGGCCATTGCTCCAGGATCGCGGCCGGATCGGTCGTTCTGGCCGATGTTCCCGAAAATACAACTGTCGCTGGAGTGCCAGCCAGGATTGTCGGCAAGGCGGGATGCTCTGAACCGGCGCGAAGCATGAACCAACTGCTCGGCGACAGCTAAGTTGCGGTTGCACAAAAAGGAAGCGGGGGAAAAATTGCGGAAAGGGTTTGGCATTTAGGGCTGGTCTTATAGGGTCCGCGCGACTAAATAGCAGACGGCATTGACAAGGAGAACGCCGTGAAACCCGATGAAATCCGCAAGATCGAAGCTTACCTGCGTATGAAGTTCGAGTTGTCGAGCATTCAGGTGCGGGCTCGTCCGCGCAAGGATGATTCTGCAGAAGTCTATATCGGTGAAGAGTTCATCGGCGTCATCTTCCGCGACGACGAAGACGAGGATCTGAGCTGGAACTTCCAGATGGCAATTCTGGAAATCGATCTGGACGAAGTCTGATTTTTCGAGCACCAATTCAAAACGGCGGCCTTTCTGCTGGAAAGCCGCCGTTTTTGTTTGTTCGGCTCAACCGGAACGGAATGTCATGATCTTCTCGATGATGGCGCTGTCGATCTGCCGCCAATCCTGCAAAAGGTCCTGATTGAAGCGGTATCTCAATTCCAGACCGGAAGACATGACGATCGCGCGATGGCAGATGGCGTCTCTGCCTGATCCGGCCCTGCGGCAGCGCGCGATAAATCCGCCTGGTTTTTCCGGATCATATGCAATGAGGTCTCTTCCAGCGGCGCCGCGTGCCGACAGCCGCAAAATCTTCAGGCCACCGGGCCCGCTCAACTCGCCCCCTCGCGCAAGTCTGCGATAGAACGGGTCCAAACGCGCCCGCATGCTTTCACGGCCAGGATTGAATTCAAGTTCAACGACCAGCACCTGATCATTCAAACCGTATCGCGCCAAAGTGCTTCCGGACTGTACCGGTTGAAGGTCCGGCCATGTCATCGAGAGTTTCAGGGCCTTCAGGTTGCCTTCGCCGGTTTGCGCCTCCATGCGCTGACTGCGCATTGCAATATACTCGGCTGGAAGGTTGAAACCCGCCTGACCGACCTTGATAGACACGGGACCGGTAACCGATGCGAAGGCTTCAAACGAATTCCAGTTCCGGGTCCAGTAAGCAGCCCGTTCAGCGATGTAGGCGGCACTCAGGAGGACAATGGCAAGCACCAGCGCTGTGAACCGGCGCGGCTTGACGCCACTGGCTACCGGGAGCGACATCGGGATCACGGGAGGATCCCCTGATGACCTGGTGCCCTTCGATGGCACACATTGTGCCGAAACGAAACACCTGTCCCGAATGAGGATGTCCCGGCAGTTGTCTTATGTAGTCCAAATTGCGGATTTTTGCCCATTTGCCCGTCCGGCACAGTCTTTGCTGTTGACCGTTTAGAGATTGTTAATCACTTTCCAAGTGCTGAGTTAATAAGAGGTTAACGGGCATGTTCTTCGATCTACTTCTCGTTGGATATATTGCGAGCGCGGGCTTCGTCGCGGCAGGGGTTCTCGGGAGTCTTTATCAGCTCGTGACCAAGCAACCTGCGAAGTTTTCTTTTTCCGGCGAGAACGTGTTCGCGTTTCTGGTTGAGGTGTTCCTGTGCGTGTTTGCAGGGCCCTTCATCATCATGCGCAACGCTATTCGTGGGCGGAGGCTCGAGAAGCGGCCGCTTGGCTGGCTGGTTGCGTCTTCCACGATCGCCGGCATGTGGAGCATGTGCTCCGGCATTATGGTCATGAACGTCGCTCTCATTGTGGCTGGATATACCTGAGGTCCCATGCCGATCTATGCACTGGGCGACCGCTCGCCTGCCTTTCCGACAAGTGATGCTTTCTGGGTCGCACCGACAGCGACGCTCATTGGCGATATTCGGTTGAATGAAGAGGCCAGCGTCTGGTTCGGCGCCGTGCTGCGGGGTGACAATGAACCGGTGACGATTGGCGAACGGTCAAATGTACAGGACGGCTGCGTGTTCCATACCGACATGGGGTTCCCGCTCACCATTGGCGCAGACTGTACCATTGGACACAAGGCGATCCTTCACGGCTGCACGATTGGCGACAACACGCTGATTGGAATGGGAGCGACAGTTCTCAATGGTGCCGTGATCGGCTCGAACTGCATCATCGGCGCGAACGCACTTGTCAGCGAAGGCAAGGTCATTCCGGACAATTCGCTTGTCGTCGGCGTTCCAGGCAAGGTGGTGAGAACTTTGCCTGAGGATGCCGCCGAGAACATTCGTTTGTCCGCTGCCGGATATGTTCAAAACTGGAAACGCTACAAGGCGGGATTGTCGGAGATATAGCTCGCGGCACCAATCCTCGCGACTGGAAAAGACGGGAACCGGCCTGCGGGGGCGGGCCGGTTCCCTGGATCCGGTCGTGGTAGGGATGGGGAGGGTGGGGACGCGACCGGATCGTCCTGACGGCCTTATGAGGGGCCGATCCCTATCCTTATTGGGATACGCTGCTGACCGTGGTCACGCGTGTATCGGATATGCCTGTCCACTTGACGGGCGAACTTGCTGACTGGCGCTTGATGTAGCGATATGGCGTCGAATACCACGGCAGAACGGCTTCGACCTGGTTGTCCAGGATCATGTCGCCGTGATCCGTCCGGACCGTCAGGACGGCGTGACCGGAATTGGACACATCCTTCGCAACAGTTATCAGAAGTGCGCTTTTCGGCCAGCCGGCCTCGATCAGCACACGTTGCTTTTCAAGGACGTATTCTTCGCAATCTCCATATCCGTTTACCGGATAGGACCAGTGCTCGACCGTGCCGAAGAGATCGTCGTCGGTCATTGGCCGGATGCGGCGATTGACCTCTGCGTTAATTGCGATCAGTTGGTTCCATCGTGCTTCGTCCAGTTTGACGACGACAGGCTGATACTGCTCTTGCGGGCAGGCCCACCGGTTGTCCCGGCAGAACTGTTTGTGACCGATTGGCGCTTTCACAGCGGCTTTCATGTCCATGAACCTTCCCGGGTCGGCTTGCGCCGCTGTTCCAGCGAACATCCCGGTGAAAGCTATTGTGAATGCGAACAGTGTGTTTCCAAGTAAATTCATCGTAACGCCCTCCCCAAGGCAGACGTACGATGACTTATTGCTTTTTATTTCGCGAAAAAAATCGAAGTAAAAGCTAATTTATACTTTAATCAACTTTGATTTTAATTTGAATAAAATGAAATATGCTTTTTAAGCGTGTTTGAATCGATATTTATTAAAATTGTACCGATCTTCTGGAAAGCGTTGAGATTGCAAGAGAAATAGCGTTTCCGATTGCCTGGGAGTTGTGCCCTCGGTGGAGCATCCGTAACGCCTGTTCTGATGAAATTGGGCATGCAGACGCCGACTTTGCGCCTAGAAAAATTTCGTCAATTTGTGAAACAAAATTCGTGTCGAGGGGTGTCCAAGGCAACCTGTACGTAAATCAACCGGTTTCAATCATCTTCTTCTCACGTTCGCTACCCGATTTGGGTGCGATCAGATTGACACTCAGTGTTGGACAAGCAGCTTCCGCTATCCTGTTGCCTCCCATCTACACGCTATAAGTGCCGCGGATTGAAGGTGAGGATCGGCTCAGTCAACCGGAATGATGCTTCAAAAGGCGCGGGTCCCAAGTTCGGGGCACTTTTTTGGAGTTTTTTCACGTCGACATACCGAAGCGCGGTCTCAGATTTGCGGTCAGGCAATCATGCCGGAGAATGCACCTGACCATCCGAGCCAATTCATTATGCACTTCATAAGTTGAACTTTTTGATGCCCCAATTCAGGAAGATACCTCTTGCTAGAGAGGTTGAGACTTGGATCCCGACAATTGAAGAAATTCCTGAAGATCGTCATCTCCGCGTTTGCGCTCCTGATAGTCGGACTGCTTGGCTTTGGAGCAAAAGGCTACTATGACGCGACTACCGACGCGGACGATTTGAGCGCGCGGGCAAATATTCTTCTTGCAAGTCAGCTCGGAGGGGCTTCTTTGGGACCTGAGCGCTTGCGACAGCTGCTGGCTGTACAGGACCCGCAATTCGAGCAACATGGCGGCGTGGATTTAACAACTCCAGGCGCAGGGCTAACAACCATCTCTCAATCACTGGCCAAGCGCGTTGGTTTTGAAAACTTTACGCCGGGTATCGGAAAAGTCAGGCAAACCGGTTACGCGCTAGGTTTGGAGAGAGAGCTGAGTAAAGATCAAATAATGGCGCTTTGGCTGGACACGTTAGAGATGGGGCGTGGACCAGGCGGTTGGGTAACGGGTTTTCATCGTATGAGTGAGGCTGTATTCGGCGCGCACCCGCATGAACTGGATGATCACGAATATCTGTCTCTTCTGGCGGTAATAATTGCACCAGGACGCTACCAAATCGGCTCTGATGACGATGCCTTGGTCGATCGGACGGTTAGAATTGGCCGGCTTGTGTCGGGAAAATGTGCACCGATCGACAATTCTGATGTTTGGTTGGAAGGATGCAGCTAGCTAAGTTGAGCCGCAAATCGACGGCAGGGATGTAAATTTGGTCCACGGCACCGTTCCGTTCGAAATCAGTCTCATGTTTTCCAGTTGCTGTGAGTACCCACACAAAAGGGTTTTCTCCAACAAAACCCGGGCTTGTTTTAAAAAAGGGGTTCAAGTTCAGTCTTTGCTGAGCAGGACGTGCGGGCAGCTCTTGGCCCGTTTTAGCAGTGAACCTTAGGAAAATGCTGCGTTCGAAACACGTTCGATGAACACCGAGCGGGCGTCTGGCGCCCGCTCAGTCGCTTTTCTCAGTGGCCTCAGAAACCGATCACTTCCTTTGCTTTTTCTTCAAGGTTGTCCATGATCGCGTCCTTAAGGTCATCTTTGAGCGGCGTGTCGTGGATATTGCGCTCCAGCAAACGGGACGAGGACAGCTCCCGCGAAAGATAATACGCAACCGCCTGTCCGCCGAATCCCTTCGAGAAATTGGCCTTCTGTTGATAGATCGGGTTTACGCCCTGGAGGCCATAGCGCCGTGCACGCTCCATCAGGCCCATCACGAACTGATATCGCTGCAGCCCGCTCATCTGGCGAGCGTGCACAACGCCTGCATCAAAAAACTCCTTTTCACCCGGCAGCTTGTCGTGAAGGGGGTAGTTGTGCCCGTTGAAGAGCTCCGTCGCCACGCCGTTCGCGAACGCTTCATAGTATTTCATGCGCAGTTGACGAACCCGATCGTTTTCCGGATGCAGCTCCTTGAGTGGCTTGAGCAAACCCTTTGCCAGAGCTTGGTGCGGCGATAGGAGATCTTTGCCGCCACTGAAGGCTTCGCCCACGAGAAAGTCGGTCAATTCCTTCTGGAAATTGAAGTCCTGTGAGTTCGGGACGTGATCCTGAACGCGGCGGTAAATGGACTCTCGTGTTTCCACGACGAGTTTCTCTCCTTCGGGAATGTCGATGTTGCGCTTGTCCCACCGCTTATCGAGGATCGTACGCCTACGACGGCGCTCCTCGTTCTTGTGGGCGCGTTCCACCACGTGATTGATCAAGGCGTCTCTAAACGGGGCCAGAATGAGCCCTGGCGTAGCGCCGTCAAACATGAAGTTGAAGCCGTGGGGACCAGGCTTGTGGCAGCCGACATATTCTTTCAGATACCAGTTTATTTCTGCAGGGTCGTATGTCTCGAAGTTGGCATAGGCCACTTCCTCCGCGGGGATACCGTCGCAGAGTTTGCCGATCGTCTCCCAGCTGTCACCCGTATCGACTTTGATGACGGTTCCGCACTTTACCCAGACACCGTTGCGCGTCTGATGCTCACGGTTTTGTGGAAAGAATTCTTTGGGGATGGGGTTCTCAGGCCTTTTGATTTGTACGCGCATCAGATGACTACCTCTTATCCGAGCCTTGTTTGTGTCTTGTTGGGAAGCAGAAAGTAGTCAAATTACCAGAACGCACCCGTGTCGCGTGTCACTCGCAATTCGTCGTTTGTGATCACATTCATTCGCGGCAGTGCATGGTTTCATAATGGCACGGTTTCCGCGACACAGAGGTAACCGAAAAGCCGCGCGGCAAAGCTTCAAGCTCATATTCGGATTTGAGCTTTTTTCGATTTCGATCAGGGCGACCGGCGCAGTAATCCAAATTCCGGGTTTCTTGACCGGCACTTCAGTAGCGGTGCGCTCACGCAAATCAGGAAACTCGGTTTTGTCAGACCGTTTGATTCCAGTGTCAAAGGGATAGCGCGGTACGCTCGACGGTGGCCGACTTCGGCTTAAGCAGTGGCACTGAGCTGTTGCTTACGATCGTCTCTGGACCAAAGACTTGGTCAGACGAACAGCGACCTGACGCCGATGTCTTAGGAAACGCCGCCCACATGTTTTGCCCGCAAGGATTTTTGATTCGAGCAGCCGAAAGCACACCCTGCAATCAGCGCGGTCGTGTGAAAATCTCTGTTTGAGAAAGGCTTAGTCAGGCGCTGAAATATGGTGTTCCAGCAGTTCGCGGTTCTGAACGGCCGCAAATTCCACCGCGATGCCGCCTTCGATGCGGCGAATGACCCGTGCCTGCATTTTTCCGAGTGTAATCGGATCACCCATTTCAGGCATGCTGTCGGTTGCAAGCGCCGCGCCGGAAAGTGACACGTCGATTATCCGGCAGACATGTTCAGAGCCGTCCGGCAGGATCATCTTGGTCATCGGATTTTTCGGAACAAACCGGTCATGACGCCTGTCTTCAGGCAGATTGAGCTCATCCCTGTTGGCAAGCCAGGTCAGGACGTTTGCAATCTTGTCGCGTTTGCGGGCCGTATTTCGAAGCTCAACCGCGAAGCCACCGTCGATGACACGCGAGATCCGGCCTTCAACACGGCTGAGATGATCCAGATAAGCAATGACACGTTCGCCGACACGTCCTTCCACAGGCGTAATCATCGCCATTCCGCCAGGTGACATGTCTATGATCTGGCAGGGGTATTCCCGTCGGTCTTCCAGCATGAAACGGCCAAGTATATCAACCTGAACACGCTGATGCCGCCTGCGGTCCGTAACTTGAAGCGTTTTGCTTCCTTCTGGTGCTGTTGCCAATCCGGCGTCCATGCCTGCTCTTCCAAACAGTGTGTCTCGCACCATTCTGGCCGAAACCGAATCCCCAAACGTCTCAAACACACTTTAGGCAGCTGGGGTTAACGATGTGTAAGAATATGAACAGAAGCAGTCGTTTCGAGCTTAAAAAGTTTATTTGGATACCGGCAACGCGAAGCAGCGGACATGGCGCGCTATAATTGTTCGTGTCTTCTCTGCTACTTAGGAGGGCTGGGCAGGAGGCGATTTCAAAGTGTCATCAGGACACTGTCGGGGAAAAATCTCGCCAAGCGCGAAAATCCGAAAAATTCCGGATTTTCATTGGTTTCGCAAGATCTCACGCAGTTTGGACAATCACGCAGCAGGATCAGGATTTGCCGCCGCTATAGACCGTCAGGTGGCCGACCTTGCGCTCCGCACCTTGGGGGAGCGGTGGCGCCGGCATGTTCATGCCCTCTGCTGTAAATCTCGGCAAAATAGGATTAACGGTGTTCCGCGTTTCGGTAAAGAAAGGGCGCTCATCCGGCCAGACGAGACGCAGACTGCTGATGGACTGATTCAGAATCGGATGCAGACCGATCCAGTACGGTTTTTCCATCGGTGTGCAGCTGCCGAGAATTCGAATACGTCCTTCGCCGGGCACATTCAGCGGAACAAGCAGCATTTCCATATGCAAAATCTGATCGCGCTCGGTGTGGCCACTCACGCCGATGACCGCTGCGGCCGCGTCTTCCGTGATGGCTGCGACAAGGCTCTCCAGCGCTTCCCGGTCCTTGGTGCTCCAACCGCGAAGAAAGTTCCTGCCCTTCAGTTCTCTGCAATGGGCTGAGCACAGACGCGTCCCGGCAAGCCGGTATCGAACGTCCTGGGGACCTTTCGTTTCCAATATGAATGTGTCCCCCAGCAATCCGCGGATCTCGCCGGGATCGACTTCGCTGCGGTTGGGGGCAGGGCGGGCGCCGCGCAGGTTGTCCCAATAAGAATACAAAGTTTGCGTCACGCCATGTTTCATCTTGCTTCGCCTCATCGCCAATATGCGCCCCTTGTTCCGTCTCAAGACAGGTGTTGTTTCAAAATGGGGCGTTCATCCGATTCCGTTTTTGTTTGAGGACTACTAAGCAGATGGCGTGCCAAGTGACTGAAGGTCCTGGAACAATGATTTGCCCGGGCGCGTTAGGGTTAATGGTGGCTGATGCTTGTCTGGTTGCGCAGGTGCTGGCAGATTAACGTTCTGTTCAGGCAAAGACGGCTGTCCCCGGAAACCGGGAATGATACGCCTCGGGCTGAAACGGGAAGGCACAGAAGCAACAATTCCTGAGCCTGCCTGAACGACAGGAAAAACATTCTGGGCGGACGTGTGGGGACGCGACCGGTAAGGGAAGAAAGGAGCGCTGGTGCTAAAGGTGTCAGCGCTCTTTTCGTAGGCAGGGACCGGCGATCCCCAATCCTCCTTTCATTCACTTAATTGACAGAAACGGCACTTTGCGTTCACGGCCGCTCTTGTTTTGTCGGTGATCTTGCTTAGAAGAAGGAAGAGAAAGGCCGAGATTCCATGAACGTTTATAAATTCGACGAAGAGCGAAGCCGGCGCGAGCAGGCCGAAAGGGAACAGCAGCCACGACGACCCAGCGGTCCGCCGGCACTGAACCTGCCTGACATCATCGTGTGGCTCGCCGGGATACTGATTGCGATCCATCTCGTGCGCATGTTCATTCTTCCCGTTGCATGGGACAATCTGGTCGTCGTGCTTTTTGCGTTCTGGCCGGTCAAGTATTCAGTTTTGGCCAACATGTCTGCGCTTGATCTGGCCTCGAGCCTTTGGGCGTTTGTCACTTATTCGCTGCTGCATGGCGGCGCGACGCATATCATTTTCAATCTTCTCTGGATGGCGATCTTCGGTAGTGCCGTTGCGCGCCGGTTCGGGGCTGGGCGTTTTCTGCTCTTTTCGGCACTGTGTTCGGTTGGCGGCGCGCTTGCGCATTTGGCGACGCACTGGGGCGAGACTGTTCCAATGGTGGGGGCATCGGCCGCGATTTCCGGGCAGATGGCCGCCGCGATCCGCTTTGTATTTGAACTGGGGGGCCCGCTTGGCGCGTTCCGCCGCACAGATCGTGCAGCGTATTTCGTGCCGGCGCAGCCGCTCGCCGACTGTTTCCGGAATCAGCAGGTGCTCGTTTTCGTTGCCGTCTGGTTCGGGCTCAATCTGTTTTTCGGCATCATGAGCGGTCCTGCGGCCGGACAGCCGGCAAGCGTTGCTTGGCAGGCGCATATTGGCGGTTTCGTTGCAGGATTGGCGCTGTTTCCGTTTCTCGACCCGGTTCCTCAACGCCGATTTTGAAAAAAGCGGTCGATCGGACGCATCCTTAGTGGTTTTCGGGACTGCATTTTTTTGCCATGATACCTAAGTCCAATACCTGCGGGTTTTTCTGGCGCTGAGGGAGGTACTAATAGATGACCGTTGCCGCAATCCTGAGTGGGAAGGGCCACGAAACCATTACTGCAAGCAGCGATACGCCGCTAAGCGATATTTGCGAAACCCTGGCAAAGAAAAAGATCGGTGCAGTGGTTGTATGCTCCAAGGACAAGGCCATAGAAGGCATTGTGTCGGAACGTGACATCGTTCGCGCTATCGGAACCCAGGGCACCTCGTCCCTGCAGTTGCCAGTCTCGAGTGTCATGACCAAAGAAGTCGTGACTTGCAGCGAAGCGAACAGTGTCAACGAGGTCATGGCGCGGATGACGCAAGGCCGGTTCCGTCACATGCCCGTTGTCAAGGACGGCAAGCTGACTGGAGTGATTTCGATCGGGGATGTTGTGAAACACAAGATCGCGCAGGTCGAACTCGAGGCGGAGCAGATGCGCAACTATATTTCAATGTCCTGAGTTATTTCCTTCGAATACACCAGGCCGGCCACTCGGTCGGCCATTTTTTAATAGTCAGTCGCAGCAACTGGCCCGCTGACGGATGACATTCAGGTCAAAAGACGGGCTTATTCATAAGAATACAGACGGCACATGTGATCGGCATGGCTTAGACCGTCGCACCCTTATGCCGGATGACACATCCGAGGCTTCCGGCGAGGATCCCGACCAACACGGCGATCGAAAGGTCGAACATGTGAACTTCCGCCATGTTGAAACCGGCGAATACGAAGGTTTCGGCGACGCCGACGATACCTCCCATGGCTGCGGCAAGTATCCAGTTCCGGGTCATCATACCAAGCGCCAGCCCCAGGATCCCCGGAAGGCTGAATATGTTGCCGCCAATAGTTCCAAGTAGGTCTAGGATACCGAGCATGTTTCAGCCTTTTCTATTGTGCGATGGCATGTGGGCGCCGGCGTCCTTATCCCCAGCGCCCGGTTGATCAGTTTCCGGAAAGGTCGGAGACGAAAGAGCGGATTGCGGCGACATCGTTTGGCGGATCGGCCGGTATCGAATTGCTTGCCTGTAGTTCTTCGATGACCTGTTGATAACGCTCCTGGTAACCTGGGGCCAGGTCATGAGCGATACCCTGATGGCAGTCGATACACGTCATGTTGTTGTCGATTGCGCGCTGATGTTCCGAAGCTGCGCGCGATTCCTGGATTGTGAAGTCCATATACTTGAAATTGTGGCAGTTGCGGCATTCACGGCTGTCGGACAGCTTCATCTTGCGCCAGACAACAGCCGCCATTTCAGACCGGTGAGCCTCATACTTTTCAGGTGTGCTGATGGTACCGGCGATCTCGTGGTAGACGTCCTTTACCGCCATGATCTTGGCTTTGAGTTTGTGTTGCCATTCGTGCGGTACATGGCAGTCGGAGCAGATTGCGCGCACGCCCGAGTGGTTGGAATAGTGAATGGTCGTGCGGTACTCCGCGAGGTTGGTTTCCATGGTGTGGCAGCTGGTGCAAAACTCTTCCGTGTTGGTGAGTTCCAATGTCCAGTGGAAACCACCCCAAAACAGAATGCCTCCAAGAAACCCGGCAAGCAGCACAAAGCCGGCGCTCAGTACGGCGGTTGGAGTCCAGAACCAGTTCCAGGCACGGCGAATCGGATTGCCCCGCTTCCCGTTTTCGGAGTTTTCAGACATGTTTGAAGGCTCCTTCTAGCGGTATTCAGCGTCAGCGGGAATTGATGGGGGAGGAGGGTTTGAACTGGTTGTCGACCAAAGCGGGGACATCAGCTTGCGGGACGTGGCACTGGGTACAGAAATATCGTGTTCCGGCAATTCGATCGAGTTCGTTTCCTTCGCGATCCAGGTAGTGGGTCATCGACAGCGTCGGTGCGCCGCGCTCGCCTGCCTTGGTCCAGTCATGGCAGGACAGGCACTGATTTGTGCGGATATCGATCTGGTACTGCGTGATTGAATGGGGGATGAGAGGCGGCTGCTGACGATAGTTCCGTTGTACCCGTCCCACTTTTTCTTCCCATTTGAAATCCGGGCCAAGCCTGTTCAGCTCATCGACCGGATCGGAGCGCATGGCGTTGACTTCCTGCTGCTGGGCTATGCCGAGCCCTCCGATGCCCATAATTATGGCGAGAGCGGCGATACCCGCGAGAACCGGCTTCTTCATCGAGGTCACTCCTTGTGCATCATATTTGCAGCGCTCTGTTCGGGCGCGGATTTCAGAGGCGGTTCAACGACGCTTTCGTCGAACCGGTGCGTGAAGGCGAAAACGTTCTGGGCGCAAACATCGATGCAGGCGCCGCAGTTGGTACAGTCGCCCGCAAGAATGATCGGTGAGCTGCCCGGTGCGCCTTTCAGCGCAAGCGAAATTACCTGCATTTCCGGGCAGACCGCATAACAGTCCATGCAATTGTCGCACGCCGAGCGCTTCGCCGCGCTCACCCGCAGGAGGGCGGTCTTCCCAATCAATCCATAGAATGCACCGACAGGACAGACGTGGCCGCACCATCCCCGCCGGGAAACGAAAAGGTCAAAGAGAAAGACCGCGGCCACGATGATCCATGCGGTTCCCAGCCCGAAAACAAGGGCGCGATGCACGATGGTTATGGGATTGACGGTTTCCCAGGCGATCGTCCCTGTGCCAAACGAGACCGCCAGAACGGTTGCGAGCACCCATAACCTTGCGGAACGTTTGGGTTGCCAGCCTTTGGGAAGGTCGAGGCGGCGATGAAGCCAGTGGGCAGCATCCGTAACCGGATTTATGGGGCAGACCCAAGAACAGTAGACCCGGCCACCGACAAACAGGTACGCGGCGAGCACGATCAGGGCTCCGATCAGCGCAACGGCGGACGGCCAATGACCTGCAAAAACGCTTTGAAGCGCCACGAAGGGATCGTTCAAGGGCAGAACATCGAGTGTCAGGGAACCGGCAAGCGTGCCCTTCGCGATCCACAAGCCAAACAGGGGGCCTGTCAGAAACAGCATCAGGAAGAACAGCTGGCTTGATCTTCTGAGCAACAGATAGCGTCTTGATCCGAGCCAACCCTTTGCTTCCAGGGCTTCAAATCCGACCGAGGCATGGGTGTTGGCACTCATTGCCCGCTCCCCGGTATTTTGAAGGACGGTTCGAAGCCGCCCGGCGCTGCAAGATTGTCTGTACCCGGGCCGGGCAGCCGATCGGGCAGGTCAATCAATCCATCAACAAGGGGCGCACCGTGCTTTTCCTTTTCTTCCCAGCCGCGGCGGTAATGATCGGCGGACGCTCCACGGGCAAGACGGACAGGCAATACCTTGATGGCGGATTCCGGCAGGACACAGCTCTTTTCGCACAGGCCGCACCCGGTGCAATGATCAGCATGGACCGTTGGTGCGAATATGGCGTGATGGCCGGACCTCTTGTCGTGCGAGGCCTCCAGCGTGATTGCTTTGTCGATCGACGGGCAGACGCGGTAGCAGACATCGCAGCGCAATCCATCGAAGTTCAAGCAGTTTTCCTGGTCCACCAGGACTGCGGTGCCCATACGGGCATCGTCAATGTCTTCCAATGAAGGATCGAGCGCCCCAGTCGGGCAAGCTGCAACACAGGGGATGTCATCGCACATTTCACACGGAACATCGCGTGCCGTGAAATAGGGTGTTCCGGTTGCCGGTCCGTCGGCTCCAAGATCAGCAAGCATCAGCGTGTCGAACGGGCAATCGCGGACGCACAATCCGCAGCGGATGCAGGCGCTCAGGAAATCGTCCTCTGCGAGGGCGCCGGGCGGGCGCAAAGCGTCCGCCGGCAGGGCCCGCGCATCGCGCGCCACATAAGCAAGCCCGAGCCCCGCGACCGCACACCCGCCCGCCATGCGGGCCGTGTCGGTCAGGAACCGGCGTCTTGATTGTGTGAGCTGTGGCATTGCCATGGCACGTTTCCCCTGGGCAGAAGCGCTTAAGCGCGCTCCACCTTGCAGGCGCATTTCTTGAAGTCGGTTTCCTTGGACAGCGGACATGTTGCGTCCAGTGTCAGCTTGTTCGTCAGCTGGCCCTCGTCGAACCAGGGCATGAACACCAGTCCTTCCGGGACTTTGTTGCGGCCCCGGGTTGCCAGCTTGCTGCGCACCTGGCCCCGGCGCGTGGACACCATGATTTCCTGTCCGTTTCGCAGGCCGCGTGCTTCGGCGTCAGCCGGATGCATGTAAACGACCGCAAGTGGGAAGGAGCGATGCAATTCGGGAACGCGTCGCGTCATGGATCCGGAGTGCCAGTGCTCAAGAACACGACCCGTGCAGAACCAGAGATCATATTCCTCGTCCGGCGATTCCGCCGCAGCCTCATAGGGTGCGAAGATTATCTTGGCCTTGCCATCCTTGTGGCCGTAGAAGCGGACTTCTTCTCCGTCAGGGACGTAAGGATCGTAGCCCTCGCGGAACCGGTAGAGCGTTTCCTTGCCATCGACAACCGGCCAGCGAAGGCCACGGGCCTGGTGATAAATGTCGAACGGCGCAAGGTCGTGCGCGTGACCGCGGCCGAACTCCGCATATTCCTCAAAGAGGCCTTTTTGCACGTAGTAGCCGAAATGCTCCGCATCGTCGTTATGGAAGCCTTCGGCCGTCTCGCTCAGCGGGAACTTGTCGACCTGCCCGTTGGCAAACAGCACGTCGTACATCGTCTTGCCGCGATGCTCCGGCATCTTGGCGAGCAGTTCTTCCCCCCAGACTTCTTCCACCGTAAAGCGTTTGGCGAATTCCATCAGTTGCCACAGATCTGACTTGGCTTCGCCCGGCGCTTGAACCTGCTGGCGCCAGAACTGGGTGCGGCGTTCCGCATTCCCGTACGCGCCTTCCTTCTCAACCCACATCGCGGTTGGCAGGATCAAGTCTGCTGAAACCGCCGTCACGGTGGGGTATGGATCCGAGACGGTGATGAAATTCTCAGGATTGCGATACCCGGGATAGCCTTCTTCGTTCATGTTGGGGGCAGCCTGCATGTTGTTGTTACACTGCACCCAATAGGCGTTCAGCTCTCCGTCTTTCAGTTTCCGGTGTTGCAGCACAGCGTGAAAACCGGGTTTCGGCGGGATTGTGCCCGCGGGGATCTTCCAGGCTTCCTCGCAGATCCTGCGGTGTTCATCATTTGCAACAACCATGTCAGCCGGGAGCCGGTGGGCAAAGGTGCCGACCTCGCGAGCGGTGCCGCAAGCTGAAGGCTGACCCGTCAGTGAGAAGGGTGAATTTCCGGGCTCGGAAATCTTGCCGGTCAAAAGATGCACATTGTAGCAAAGCGAATTGACCCAGGAGCCACGGGTGTGCTGGTTGAAGCCCATCGTCCAGAGGCTCATGACCTTGCGCTCTGGATCTGCATACTGCTCTGCCAGCCGTTCCAGCTGCTCAGCGGGAACTCCAGAGAGCTCCGACGTCTTGTCGACGCTGTATTCGGCAACCGAGGCCGCGTATTCGTCGAAACTGATCGGCTCCAGTTTGCCGGAGTCCGGATTGGCAGCCGCTTCCTGGAGCGGGTTCTCCGGGCGCAACCCGTAGCCAATATCGGTGGCGGTTTTCGTGATGTTCACGTGCTTGGCCATGAAGTCTTCGTTCACGCGGCCAGTCGTGATGATGTGGTTGGCGATGTAGTTCAGGATTGCCAGATCTGACTGCGGTTTGAAGACGATGGCATTGTCGGCAAGTTCGAAGGAGCGGTGCTCGAACGTGGACAGGACATGTACCTGTGCACCGGGCTTGGTCAGACGTGTATCGGTAAGCCGTGACCAGAGGATAGGATGCATCTCCGCCATGTTCGAGCCCCAAAGCACGAATGTGTCGGCGTGTTCAAAGTCGTCATAACACCCCATCGGTTCGTCGATACCGAAGGTGCGCATGAAACCGACGACCGCCGAGGCCATGCAGTGGCGCGCATTCGGGTCGATATTGTTGGAGCGGAAACCGGCCTTCATCAGTTTTGCAGCCGCATAACCTTCCCAGATCGTCCACTGGCCCGAGCCGAACATGCCAACGCTTGTCGGGCCCTTGGCCTTGAGCGCCGCCTTCCATTTCTCGGCCATCACGTCGAAGGCCTCGTCCCAGCTGACCGGTTCAAACTCGCCGTTCTTGTCGTAGGCGCCGTTTGATTTGCGCAGCATTGGTGTTGTCAGCCGGTCTGCGCCATACATGATCTTCGAAAGGAAGTAGCCCTTGATACAGTTCAGGCCGCGATTGACGGGAGCATCCGGATCGCCCTGTGTGGCAACAACGCGTCCTTCCTTGGTGCCAACGAGCACCGAGCAGCCCGTTCCGCAGAAACGGCAGGCTGCCTTGTCCCATCTGATGCCGGTTGCCTGCACCTGCCCTTGGGCAGGCCCGCTGCCGATCGAAAGACCTGCTGCAGAAGCTGTTGCGGCAGCGGCTGTGGCCTTCAGGAATGTCCTGCGGGATTCAGAGATTGTCATGGCTTAGTCTCCGACTTGGCTCGATTGGGCATTTGTTGAAACGGCATCTTCCGCCGCAATATCTTCAAAGTGGTGGTAGGTGAGGGTGACCGAGATGACACCGGGGATCTGGTGCAGCTCCATAATCAGCTCCGACGCTAGTTTTTCAGGTGTATCTTCAACCACCACGACGAGACGGCCATCCTCACCGTCTGCGTGAATTTCCACCCCGTTCAGCGCATTGATCTGATCCCGGACGCTGTCGACCGAGCGGCTGGATGCGTGAACGAGGCAGCCGCAAATATTCATGTCGGGCCTCCTTCCTGATCCAGTTGAATCATTTTGAAACTCACCGCTTTTGCTGGACAGGCATATGAACATGCGCCGCAACCGGTACATTGACCAAAGTCAAGAACCGGTTCTGACTTGCCGCCGAGCGTCAGCCGGAATCGGATGGCTCTTGGTTCGCAAACGTCCTCACACGCCCGGCAAGTTATTCCCTGAAGGGAGAAGCAAGCGTTTGAAATTTCCGCTTTCCAGGGCCATGCAAGGTCGGTGGAGGGGTCGAGCGCGCCTGTCGCGCACGCATCGGCACAAGCGCTGCAAAACGTGCAAGCGCCGAGAGAAAAATCCACTACCGGCCGGCGGTCGCCAGCGAGGACGATGATCTTTTCCGGACACGCCTTAGCGCAATCGTTACAACCGGTACAAAGTTCTGAAAAACTATTCTCGGCTGCCCAAGGCGGACGCATCCCATCCACCTTTGCTTCAGTGGACAGTTTTAGGAATGCGCGCCGGCTAACCGAGACTGCGGTTTTTTCCGACATCACATCAGTCCGACCGGAGACCGCGTGAACGCCGTGGTAACCCGGCTGCGACTGTCTGGTTTGCCAAACGGGTCAACTGGTCTTCAAAAACCGATGGAACACCTTGTGCCGTGAACGCCGTCCACCCGGCTTGCCGGGTGTGATTGCTGTATTCTGCCATAACCTCTCCCTCAGTATGGACAGAAACAGAGAGCTGTTATGGTTCTTTGCCCTCAACGCGAGCTTAGGCCGTCGGACACCATAGAGGGTATAAGGGTTACTACGTAAGACGTTATTTCATAAGATTCGAAACAAATATAAGATACTGTAAAACAGAGATAGTTGACCCTTGATCATGCTTGAGATGCACAACGATTCGCGTAAAGGAAGCTGGTCTTCAGCCTTTACCGTAAACCTCGGCGGGGTCGTAAACTCTTTCGGCTTCAACGCGTTCAAGGGCCGTGGAACCGTCGGCGGGACTGACAACTTTCCGGAAAAAACATGAGCGGTAGCCGACGTGACAGGTCGCGCCATTGCCCGCGACGCTGACTTTTAGCACGAGCGCGTCCTGATCACAGTCAGTGAGGATCTCGTGCACCGTCTGAATTTGGCCGGAGGTTTCACCCTTCTTCCAGAAGCCCTGTCGGGAGCGGCTCCAGTACCAGGCCTCTCCCGATTGAATGGTTCGTGTCAGAGCTTCTTCATTCATGTAACCGACCATCAGAACTTCACCCGATTTGACATCGGTGACGACGGCGACGATCAGGCCGTCGCGATCGAATTTCGGCATAAGGAACGAACCGTTTTCAACGGCATCCTTGTCACCGCGTTCCTTGAACGGAGAGTTGCACATGAAGGGTGGTCCTAGCCTTACTGTTAGCAAGCAAGGACCAGACGGGTTATAGGCCCTTGCCGCGCACCATGGACATGAACTTGGCCTGTTCGGCCGGATCGTCCTGGAAAACGCCCGTGAATTGTGTGGTGATCGTCGAGACACCCTGTTTTTGAACGCCGCGCATGGTCATGCACTGATGTTCTGCTTCGATCATCACTGCCAGGCCTCGCGGAGCGAGCGCATCGTCAATGACCGATGCGACTTGCGCCGTCAAGTTCTCCTGCGTCTGCAGCCGCTTTGCATAAATATCTACAACACGGGCGAGCTTCGACAAACCGACAACGCCTTCAGCAGGGTAATAGGCGATATGAGCTTCGCCGATAAAGGGAAGCATGTGGTGTTCACAATGCGAATGAAACGGAATGCCACGTACAAGCACGATATCCTGGTACCCGCCGACATCTTCGAATGTCCGCTCAAGGTGCTCTGCAGGATCTTCAAAATAACCGCCGTAGAGTTGGCTGAGCGCCTTAACGACCCGCTTCGGCGTATCCACCAGGCCTTCGCGATCCGGGTCGTCGCCCGTCCACGCAAGTATCGTTCGAACGGCGGCTTCGACTTCTTCACGACTTGGCCGGAGCAACTGTTCAGGAGATTTTCTTTCAAATCTCTTCTCTACCGGCTTCAGGACTGCGTCCATCGGGATCCTCGCAAATTTACCCTTGTCACTCGTCATACGGCGCTCGTTCTTGCACAGATCAAGAAGTCCTCGCTTGAAGGCCGGGGACCTTTATCATACTCCACACAAAATGCGAACGCACAGTTTCTGAGCGGGTTGAGCCGGCTGCAAGCGCACTTGCGTCACCTACAATTACCGACTGCGACCACTCTGCCCCTTGCGAAATTGCCGTGGCGTCTGATCTATATATATGAAAGCAAAGCGCCATCAATGTGTCGCGCATCACAGGCTTTCACGAAGAGGCGAGAATGCTTGACGACATCTACAATGCAAAGATCCTTGAATTTGCAGGAAACATTCCGAGAATAGGCCGTCTAGAGCAGCCTGACGCAACGGCGAAGGCGCATTCCAAGCTTTGCGGTTCGACGGTGCTCGTTGACATCCGCGTGAAGGACGGTGTGGTGACTGACTTTGCCCACGACGTAAAAGCCTGTGCTCTGGGACAAGCCTCGGCCTCGATCATGGCCCAGAATGTGGTTGGCGCAAGCGCTGAAGAGCTGCGCGACGTACAGAAATCCATGCGGGCAATGCTGAAAGAGGGAGGAGATCCGCCATCCGGACGGTTCGACGACCTCAAGTTTCTGGAACCTGTACGCGAGTATAAAGCACGTCACGCCTCCACGATGCTGACCTTCGATGCCGTCGTCGACGCTCTGGATCAAGTCGACGCCAAGGCAAAGGAAGACGGGGCTGCGGCCTGAGCCGCATAGAGCAACACGAACATTTTCATGTGCAAGTGTCCGGATAGCGCTTCTCACCAAAAAGGCCACCTGTCTCTCGCAGGACATGCGGCAATCGGTCTCATCTGGCTCTACCGGCATTCACTGTCGCTTTTCATGGGGCGCGGCTGCCGTTACGCGCCAACCTGTTCCGATTATACCGAGCAGGCGATCAGAAGGTACGGTTTCTGGGCTGGTGGCTGGATCGGTCTGGCACGCATCTTGAGATGCAATCCCTGGGGGGCATCCGGCTTTGATCCGGTGCCCGACGTATTGCCCGAACGATCAGTGTGGTTCATGCCCTGGCGCTATGGTCGCTGGACCGGGCGCCATATTCCCAGAGAACACAGGCTGGATGAATGAGAGCGCCCGTCCGCTATGAGCGGTCCCAATCAATAAGACGTTGACCTAAAGTAACCTGGATGCAACGCTCTTTTCCTGGCTTTAGGGCAGGGGACGGATATGGACGCGCGTGACTTTCACTTCGTAATGATCAAGCCGACTCACTATGACGATGATGGCTATCCGATCCAGTGGCTGCGCTCCGCGATACCTTCCAACACCCTGGCCAGTCTCAACGGTCTTGCGGAGGCCGCACGGGAGCGAAAGGCGCTTGGAGAAGACGTTCGGATCCACCTGCACACATTTGACGAAACCAACAAACGTGTGCACCCGGAAAAATTAGCCAGGGATATCCGCAGGCGGGGTGGCAAGGCGATGATTGCCCTGGTGGGCGTTCAGTCCAACCAGTTCCCGCGCGCAACAGACCTTGCCCGCAAGTTTATGGCAGAAGGATTGCAGACCGCGATCGGCGGGTTCCATGTGTCAGGCTGCATCTCCATGCTGGACGAGATGCCGGCTGAATTGGTCGAGCTGCAGAAAGAAGGCGTCAGCTATTTCGCCGGTGAAGCAGAAGAGCGGCGGCTGGACCAGGTGTTCCGTGATGCATGGGCGGAAGATCTGAAACCGCTTTATGATTTCATGGCCGATCTGCCATCTCTGGAAGGCGAGCCGACACCGATCCTACCGCCCAAACACATCCAATTCACTGCCGGTTCGCATTCCAGTTTCGACCTGGGACGCGGCTGCCCGTTCCAGTGTTCGTTCTGCACGATCATCAATGTCCAGGGCCGCAAGAGCCGGTTCCGCTCCGCCGACGATCTCGAACAGATCATCCGCGACAACTACGAGCAGGGCATCAACAGGTTTTTCATTACGGACGACAACTTCGCACGTAACAGGGAATGGGAACCGCTGTTCGATCGGCTGATTGTGCTGCGCGAAGAAGAGAAGTTCGACATCAAGTTCATCATCCAGGTGGACACGCTCTGTCACCGCATAGAGAACTTCATCGAAAAGGCGACCAGGGCCGGGGTGAACCGGGTCTTTATCGGTCTTGAGAACATCAATCCGGACAATCTGCTTGCGGCCAAGAAGCGACAGAACAAGATCACCGAGTACCGGGAAATGCTGCAGAAATGGCGGGCCCACGGCGCTACGACCTACGCCGGCTACATCATCGGATTTCCGGGTGACACCAAGGAAGCGGTGTTGCGCGATGTGGAGATCATCAAGAACGAATTGCCGCTAGATCTTCTGGAGTTTTTCTATCTGACACCACTGCCGGGATCTGAGGACCACAAGGTCCTTCTTTCCAAAGGTATCTGGATGGATCCGGATCTCAACAAATACGATCTTAATCACCGGGTATCGCACCATCCCAAAATGACCGATAGCGAATGGGAAGAAGCCTATCGGGAAGCCTGGGAAAGCTATTATTCCGACGCGCATATCGAAACCGTTCTAAGGCGTGCCGCCGCCCACAAGAAGGGGCGCCCGGGAAACAAGCTGTTCCTGATGATGTGGTTCAAGCTCATGGTCCAGTGTGAGGGAGTGCACCCGCTGGAGGGTGGCTATTTCCGGCTGAAATTCCGCAAGGACCGCCGCAGCGGATTGCCGATTGAGAGCGCGCTCTCCTTCTATCCGCGTTACATCTGGGAGGTCGTCGCAAAGCACTGGGCTTATGTGTCGTCGACCTGGCGTGTTTACCGGATATACCGCAAGGTCAAAGCGTCGCCCAACCGTCACAGCTATTCGGACATTGCCATCAAGGAGATCGAAAAGGATAGCGAGGAAGCCCTGGCCATGATCCAGGAAACCCGTGGAGGCGTCGAAGCGGTCGCAAAGACAGCTCGAGATGCATCCATCGTAAAGGCAGCCAAGAAGAG
The DNA here is from genome assembly GCF_947494555.1 of uncultured Roseibium sp. Lineage (GTDB taxonomy): Bacteria > Pseudomonadota > Alphaproteobacteria > Rhizobiales > Stappiaceae > Roseibium. Next base: position 1,583,098 of record NZ_CANLVF010000001.1, read on the forward strand.
AGCGGTTGCCTCATAGGGCGGCACCGGACGTTTTTTTTCTTCCCGGGATCCGCCAGCCGAATGTCATCCCCATGGCGGCCGTAACAATGGCCGCGGCGCCCACAAGCTGCACCGCCTGCAACGCGTGGCCGAACGCTATGTAGTCCACGACAATGGCGACGACCGGATAGATGAACGAAAATGCTCCTTGAAGGTAGGTCGGAAGTTTCTGAACGGCGCCATACATCAGAATGTACATCAGTCCTGTATGAACCGCGCCTAGAGTGATCAACGCGCCCCAGGCGATACCGCCTTCCGGAAGTGCCGACCAGCTGACGAAGGGCGCAAGCATCAATATGCCGACACAGACCTGAATGAGTGCGATCAGTTGCGGCGGCGTTCCCGTGAGTTTTTTCGTGAGGAGCGCGGCAACCGCCCAGAAAAAGGCGGCGCAGAAGGCCAGCAGAATTCCGAAGGCGTAATTCAATCCGCTCGCCTCAGGACCACCCGGTTTTGCCTGAACGATCAGCATGACACCCAAAAACGCGATCGCAAGCCACGAAAGTTTGGTTGCGGTAATGCGTTCCCCGAGAAAGAGGGCGCCAAAGCCGACCAGAATAAAGGGCTGAGTATTATAAACTGCGGTCGCGACGCCTATCGAAGCTTGACCATAAGCGCTGAATAGCATTGCCCAGTTCAAGACGATGGCGACACCGCCGAGTGCGGCCAGTAGAAGCTGGCGCAAAGTTATCCGCCGGCCCAAAACACCCTGAGCCGCGCAAATTACCAAAAGCGCAAACGCACCGAAGGCGCAGCGCCAGAATACGACATCTATTGCCGCTTCTCCCGACAGTACGACGAAAAATCCGTTAGTGCCGAGAATGGTCATGGCGGCGCTCATTTCCACAGCACCGCGAAGTGTCTTGTCCATATCTGCCTCGCCCTGTTTGTTGGCATGGCAATCTTGGCAAACCGGGCGAGCGCTTTCTATGTGGTAAGTTAGATGATATCGTAAATTTTCCTTATTATCTTAAGTCAAAGCACCAGTTGGATTCATGAAATGAAACTGGATGACGCGGATGCGAAAATTGTCGAAGCGCTGATCATGGACGGCCGCATGTCCCTGAAGGATCTTGCCGCCCAGGTCGGATTATCATCGCCGGGGGTCTCGGAACGGATCCGCCGCTTGCAGGAGCGCGGCGTGATCTTGGGGTTTTCTGCCGAGGTTGACCCAAAGGCGCTGGGCTACAGTCTTCAGGCTATCGTCCGGATACGTCCGTTGCCTGGCAAACTGCATATCGTGCAACAGCTGATCCAGGAGATTCCGGAATTCTGCGAATGCGACAAGGTGACCGGCGACGACTGCTTTATCGCGCGCCTCGCCGTGCCGTCGATTGAGCAGCTGGACGGTATTCTCGACAAGATTGCCGACAAGGCGGAAACAAGCACATCGATTGTCAAATCACAGCCCATCCGGCGGCGTCCGCCACCGCTTGTTTCGCAGTTGCCATAACCCCATTGAACAATTTGGCCTGCAGATCTGGAAGGGCTGCCACCCGCAGCAAAGGGTTGCCGTTTTGCGCCGAATACCCTATCAGCAGGCGGTCCATTTTCCATCGAACAGCTTACCTGCCTTGTCTGCAGGAGTGAGCAGGAGAAAAAAGATGATCCAACTGACTTTTCCCGACAATTCCGTGCGCGAATACGAGGCAGGCACCACCGGTCTTGCCGTTGCCGAAGGCATTTCGAAGTCGCTCGCCAAAAAGGCGGTCGCAATGACGCTCGACGGTGAACTGCGGGATCTTTCCGACGCCATTTCCACCAACCATGCGATTGAGATCGTGACGCGTGACGATCCGCGGGCGCTTGAATTGATCCGCCACGACGCGGCTCACGTGATGGCCGAAGCCGTGCAGGAGCTTTGGCCCGGTACGCAGGTGACGATCGGCCCGGTTATCGAGAACGGATTTTACTACGATTTCAAGCGCGTACATCCGGACAGTGGTGCGGATTGGCCCTTTCATCCCGACGACCTTCAGGTCATCGAGAAAAAGATGCGTGAGATCATCGCCCGTGGTGCTCAATTCACCAAGGAAATCTGGTCTCGAGACGAGGCCAAGACCTACTTCGCGGCGAAAGGCGAGGACTACAAGGTCGAACTCGTCGACGCGATCCCGGAAGATCAGGAGCTCAGGATTTACAAGCAGGGCCAGTGGCTGGATCTGTGCCGCGGTCCTCACATGGTCTCCACGCGTCAGATTGGCGATGCCTTCAAGCTGATGAAAGTGGCGGGCGCTTATTGGCGCGGTGACGCCAACAACGAAATGCTGAGCCGCATTTATGCGACCGCCTGGCACAATGAAAAGGAGCTCAAGGGCTACCTTCATATGCTGGAGGAAGCAGAAAAGCGCGATCACCGCAAACTCGGACGCGAAATGGATCTTTTCCACTTTCAGGAAGAAGGTCCGGGCGTTGTGTTCTGGCATCCGAAGGGCTGGGACATGTTCCAGAACCTGATTGCCTACAAGCGCCGTGTTCTGAAGGACGACTACAAGGAAGTGAATGCACCCCAGGTGCTGCATACGTCGCTCTGGGAGACCTCCGGTCACTGGACCTGGTACAAGGAAAACATGTTCTCCGTGCAATGTGCCGATCCGGAAGCGGAGGACGATCGCGTTTATGCCTTGAAGCCGATGAACTGTCCGGGTCACGTGCAGATCTTCAAGCATGGATTGAAAAGCTATCGCGACCTGCCGATGCGCCTTGCGGAATTCGGCGTCGTCCATCGCTACGAGCCCTCAGGTGCCTTGCACGGTCTGATGCGCGTTCGCGGCTTCACACAGGACGATGCGCACGTCTTCTGTACGGAAGAGCAGCTCGCCGAAGAGTGCCTGAAGATCAATGACCTTATTCTGTCGGTCTATAAGGACTTCGGCTTTGACGAGGTGGTGGTAAAGCTTTCGACCAGGCCTGAAAAACGTGTCGGTACCGACGAGATGTGGGACCACGCGGAAGCGGTGATGGATGACGTTCTGAAACAGATCGAAGCCCAGTCGGGAGGACGTGTCAAAACCGATATTCTGCCGGGTGAGGGGGCGTTCTACGGACCGAAATTCGAATACACGCTTCGTGATGCCATCGGGCGGGAGTGGCAGTGCGGGACGACCCAGGTCGATTTCGCTCTTCCGGAACGCTTTGGCGCGTTCTACGTCGACAACAACGGCGAGAAGAAAACACCTGTCATGGTCCATCGGGCAATCTGTGGTTCCATGGAGCGGTTCCTCGGGATCCTGATCGAAAACTTTGCCGGTCATTTTCCCCTGTGGTTCGCACCGCTGCAGATCGTCGTTGCCACGATCACTTCCGAAGCTGACGGATATGGGCAGGAAGTGGCCGATCTTCTGAAAGCAAACGGTCTAAAAGTCGAGACGGATTTCCGCAACGAGAAGATCAACTACAAGGTCCGCGAGCACTCGCTCGCCAAGGTACCGGTCATCATTGTGTGCGGAATGCGCGAAGCGGACGAAAGAACCGTCAATGTCCGCAGACTTGGTTCGAAAGACCAAAGATCGATGGGACTGGAAGAAGCGGTGTCGGCTTTTGTTAACGAGGCGACACCTCCGGACTTGAAATAATTGTGAGCGACCCGAAATACGGGGAAATGTTACATCTTGCACATTGCCCTTCCGTTAGGGCAATGTGCTGTCAAATTGGTGATACATAGCGTCTGGTATTGGGCTCCATAGTTACCAGAGCGACCCTAACCTGAAGATGATGGCTGCCGTGGATTACACAGAATTCAGCTATGCCAACCCGGAACATCCACCGCTGAAAAGGTGGACGATAAGGACCATTGAGGGTCTTTCAGGGCGCCGGAAGCTCATCGACGTTTACGAAGTGTGGAAACACACCATGGTCGACACTTCAGATAATATCTGGAGCGACCTTCTGGGTCTGATCAATCTGAACGTTTCCGTAGAGGACGGGGAGTGGCCCCCGAAGGATTTGCCGGAAGGTCCGCTGGTTCTGATAGCAAATCATCCCTATGGCATTGGTGATGGGCTTGCGATCCTTTCGCTCGCAGAACAACTGAACCGCCCCTTCAAGATCCTCATCAACAATGAACTCTTGAAAGTTCCCGAAGTTCGCCCGTTTTCCCTGCCGGTCGATTTTGAGGAGACCAAAGAGGCACTCAAGACCAACATGCAGACCCGGAAAGAGGCCCTGCGCCTTTTGCAGGAAGGTACGACAATAATCGTCTTTCCGGGTGGCGGTGTCGCGACAGCTGCAAAACCTTTCGGGCGCGCCGAAGAGCTTCCTTGGAAAACCTTCACGGCAAAGATGATCAGATCATCCAAGGCGACGGTTCTGCCGCTTTACTTCGACGGCCAGAATTCCTGGCTTTTCCATCTCGTCAGCAAATATTCCCTGACCTTGCGTCTGGCTCTGCTCGTCCGGGAGTTCCGGCGGATTGTCGGATCAGTGATGACGGCGCGCGCCGGGCGTCCAATTCCGTTCGACACCTTGAGTGGCTTCAAGGATCAAAAGGAAGTCATGGATTTCCTGCAGACAAAGGTTTTGGAAATGGCACCCGCGGAGCCCGCCAAACGTCTGCTAGGCCGACGCGGCTGACGACTACTCGATTTTTTGAGACGATAGAAAAACCGCTTCCGGCGTGAGGCGGTTTCAGTTGGCGCTCGAGGTGCCCTGTGTTGCAAGTTCACTTATCGACGTAACGACCTCCACCTCTCGATCCTGTCCCGGCGCGACTTCGAAGGTGTGCAGATAAGTCCGGCCGTTGTTTCTGGCGAGGGCTTCGTATTCGCCTTCCGCCAGGACAAAATCGGGAAACGCGCCCGTTGCTTCCACAACGACGTGTCCACCGGCGCTCAAAACGGACCACGTGGTGTTGGCGATTGCTTCGCCACCACGCTCGTTGACGAGCTTCAAGGTTATGTCTGCGGCTTTGTGAAGAATAGTTGCTTCGGTCAGTTTGCCCGGCAGAACCTGGATATCTGCCCGGATCACGGCGTTGACGTTACCGTAGCGACTGACGACGTGGTAAGTGTCAGCGCCGAGACGAATGATCGAACCCGGTTTGATGTTCTCAACGACCTTGTAGCGTTCGCCGCGCTCGTCGAACGACATGCCATAGACGTCGAACGTCACTTGCTCCTGATCTATGGTTTCGCCGTCCTTCATTGCCGCACCGAACTTAATACCGCCGGCATTCAGCGTGAGCATTTTCGACTGAACTTCCTTGCCGAGTACGACGCGGTTGGTCGATTGAGCATATCCAAACGCCGTGTGCACTAGATAAGAGCCTGGGTCGAGCCGGAATTCGGCGTCACCTCCCATCGAAGTCGCAACCAGTTCCAACCGGCCGTTCGCATTTGTCGTGTCGGAATAGATGCGCCAGACCAGTCCGTCATCCAACGGCTGACTGTCCTGTGTCAGCTTGGCCATCAGATAGAGGGCGCCCTGGTCCAATCCTTCGCCACCGGGTGCGGCAAGAGAGCGTAATGTTGGAGCGTATGATGTCTCGACGTCCGAGAACAGCGGTTCGGGCTCTCTGTCGAGCAGATTGATGATCTGGTCTTCACGCGGAACAGACGGCGCGTTGGGATCCGGCTTGGCGGCTGGAGGCATGGGCGCTTCCACAGTCTGTGCCACCGATGCAACGCCCTGGAACATGATTACCGGAACAGCTATCAAAAAAGCACGCAACATATTGGTCACGCAACGCTCAACCGTCGTGCTCTTAAAGACAGATCCTGCTTCCAACATGCCCACTTCGTTATCTTTTTCGACCGACCACAGTTACGGCCATCCGTCGTTTATACCAATTCAGGTTGGCGCGGTACACCGGTTTAAATTCAATCGTGCGCCAGCACAATGAAACAGGTCAATGCACACCACGCACCTGCACAAATACTGGATACTGCGCCAACGATCCGCGTTTGCCCCTGAATGACAGATCTGAGCGCAGCAGCTAATGGGCCTGAAAATCAGGCAAATTCAAGACCTGGATTCGAAAGTTGACAATTTCAGTCAATGAATTAGGTGGATTGTCACAATCGCAACTGTTCAATGAGTGTTGTCACATGCCTTCCTCCAACGCCGGCTCACCCGCGGTCCTGGACTTCCTTCGAAAACGGCGGTCGCATCCCTCGGTGACGATGACGGAGCCCGGGCCAAGTGAAGAACAGTTGCGCGACTTCCTGACGATCGCTGCCCGTGTTCCCGACCACGGCAAACTGGCGCCCTGGCGTTTCATCGTCTTCAGGCGTGAACATGGCGAGGCAATCGGCAGAAAGCTTGCTGAGATCTGCGAGCGGAAAAACGGCCCCCTGGACGAGGACCAACGCCAAAAGGAATTGACCCGTTTTCTGCGTGCACCGCTTGTTGTTGGCGTTGTGAGTACCGCGAGCGAGCATCCGAAAATTCCGGTTTGGGAACAGCAGCTTTCCGCGGGCGCAGTTTGCATGAACCTTGTCAGCGCTGCTGCCGCAGGTGGTTTTGTGTCTCAGTGGCTTACTGAATGGTACAGCTTTGACAAGGAGGCGGCGTCATGGCTTGGTGCTGCCGAAACCGAACAGTTTGCCGGGTTCATTCAAATCGGTACGCCCACGCAGACACCCGTTGAAAGACCGCGTCCCGAACTTTCCACTCTGGTACGTGAATGGAGCAATACCCTTTGAAGATGTTTTACGATACTGAGCTTAACGATCATGGTCTGCCGCACAATCCTTTCAAGGCCATCGTATCCCCGCGTCCAATAGGTTGGATCTCCACGCTCGATGGCAACGGTCGCGCCAACCTTGCGCCATACAGTTTTTTCAATGCAGTGGGTGATCGCCCGCCGATCGTGATGTTTTCGTCATCGGGTTACAAGGACAGCGCCGCGAATGTCGCAGAAACGGGAGAGTTCGTCTGCAACATGGCGAGTTGGGATCTGAAGGACGAAATGAATATCTCATCAGCTGCTGTCGGCAGCGAAACGTGCGAATTCGAACTGTCCGGACTAGAGATGGCGTCTTCGCGCTTGGTGAAAGCGCCCAGGGTCGCCAGAGCAGTGACGGCACTTGAGTGCAAGCATCTTAAGACGTTGCGGTTGGAAGATCTCAGCGGCGCCGAAACGGATAACTGGATCGTATTCGGTCAAGTTGTCGGCATCCATATAGATGACAGCATCATCGTTGACGGCAAAGTGGACGTGACCCGTTTCAAACCGCTCTCGCGGCTTGGTTACATGGAATATGCGGCAATCACGGAAGTCTTCGATATGGCTCGGCCGAAGGTCTGATCTTTCTTAACACGTCAATCGTTGCGAAAAACATGTACCAGGGACATGCGACTCGGAAGTCCGACCGATTCCGGTCAAAAAGGTGCGATCAACGATTTGCTCTTTTCCCAAGAAAAAGAGCTATTTCCGGTCGATTTCCACTTTTCCTGCATTCAACATGGTGAGATGTGCCTAAGGCTGAAAGAAAACGCAGAGACAATTGCTTGGATATCAACTGCGTTATGCCTCGTTAAGGATTTGTTAACCATTCAGGCGCGAAAGTTAACGAAGTAATAATCAGTTCCGTCGAGGAGACAGGGTCATGCATGTCGCTGACACACCCTCGGTCGCGTCTCGGATCGAGCTTGCGTTTCAGTCTGCGAGTAGCTCAACGGGTACGTCTTTCGACTACCTTGTGAAAACGGCTGCGCGCGAATCCTCATTCAATCCATCGGCGAAGGCCAAGACTTCCAGTGCAACGGGTTTGTTCCAGTTCATTGAGTCGACGTGGCTTGAGACGATGAAAGAGGCCGGCCCCAAGCATGGTCTGGAGAAGTTTTCCGATCAGATCGAACGATCGAAAAGCGGAAAATTCTATGTAAAGGACGCTGAAGTGCGGCAGGAGATTCTCGATCTCAGAAAAGATCCGGAAATCTCTTCAATGATGGCCGGTGCACTCACGCAGAAGAATTCCACCTACCTTGAGCGAAAGATCGGGCGTACGCCGACCGACGGCGAACTTTACATGGCGCATTTTCTCGGTGCACACGGCGCGAGCAGGCTGATTGATGCCACAAATGCCAATCCCGAGATGCGCGCCGACAAAATGTTCTCGTCGCAGGCGCGCGCCAACAAACCGATCTTCTTCCACAGCAACGGCAAGGCCCGTTCGATGCAGGAGGTTTACGAAGTTATCGTGTCCAAGCACGACGCGGTGACGATGATTGCCGAGGCGAACACCAAAACCAATCTGAGAGCGCCAGGCGTGTTGACGAGCGTTGCGGCGTTGCCTGCGTCGAAACCGGTAAGTGGGGCACCGGCCCCAGGCCAGGAACAGTTCGACCCGCTTTCACTTGAAAAAGCAACGGCGTTCGCGATGCGTTCCAAGCCGCTGTCTCCGGCACAGCAGGCTGCCGTGGCCGCAGAACTGCCTACTTCAAATACGCTTGCCTTTGCGCAAACGTCGGTTCCGCTCCATCAAAGGGAAAACGCAACATCGGCCGAAGCCGGTTCGTCTCAGGAAACTGGAGCTGAGCGGGCGGTTGCCACGGCCGCAAGGCCAGCTGCACCTCAGGATCCAAAGGAAGCCGCGATCAATGGATCATCGGAGAGCATCGCAACCAGCCGGGTTGTTTCCGCCTTCGCGGCTACAGAAACCTCAAGCCCTTTTGAGGCATTGTTCCGAAATGACGAGGAATCCTCTGAAGCGGGTGTGAACCCGAGATTCGCAGCAGCTTTTGCTGCCGTGGAAGAAGCTGCGATGTTCAGCGCTTTGACGGGGGCGTCGAATCAAGTCGCCGCGCAGGAACTTGCACTGGCGGATCAGGGCGGTCCGCTCGATTTGACACGATTCTTGAGATTGAAAGCAGAAGAGGAGCAAAAGGACCTGCTGCCACCTGCCTGACGAAGTTTCGGCTCGCAGATATTGGCAAAATTATGGTGAACCGATCGTTAACGTCTTTAGTGCCAGAATACCGACTGACTCGCACAAAGACTGATTGCCGCCATGACCGCACAAAACCTTTTGCAATTGAATGAAGATGAAAATCTCGACAACGACATTGTTGCTGCAAGCGAATTTGCACAACGATATTTGGCTGCCGAGCAAGGCAGCCAGGAGCAGGCAAGCATGGCTGCCGCGCTGACCGTGCTCCTCGATGACCCGAGCAGGGGTATTCGAAAGGCAATCGCCAGTGTTTTGGCATCAAGTACCTATGCCCCCGCTCATGTGGTGCGATGCCTTGCAGGCGACGTCGATGAGGTTGCCGTTCCCATTCTGAAATCCTCCCCGATTCTTTCGAATGCGGAGCTGGTCGATCTGCTCGCCGAAGGCAGCGATGCTGTCCAGTGCGCAATCGCCGAGAGAGAAGGGCTGCCTGCGGCGATTAGTGCTGCTGTCTGCGAAGTTGGAAGTGAGAGGGCCTGCCAGGCGCTCTTGAGCAACTCGAGCGCTCAGGTGCTGCAATCCTCAATGCTACGGCTTGCTCAGAGGTTTGAAGATCGCCCGGACATCTGCGATCAACTCCTGAAAACTGCAGACCTTCCGCTGGCAAACCGCTATGAGTTACTCATGCGCCTTGCCGAAAGCCTCGACGACCATCCGATCGTTCTGGAGCGTGTTCCTGAAAACCAGAGGCATACATTCCTCAGCGATGCGGAAGACAAGGTTGTTCTGAGACTGGCGCTCGAGGCGACGGAAGAGGAGCTTCCGGATTTTGTCGAACACTTGCGGCTTCGCGGAAAGCTCAATACGCGTCTGCTTCTGCGCTCTGTTTGCTGCGGGCGCTTGCGTTTCTTTGCGGCGGCCCTTGCCAATCTCGGACAAGTGCCGCTTCCAAGACTTGCCAGGCTGCTTGTGACTGTCCGGCGTTCTGCGCTTCAGGCTGTCCTCAGAAAAGCCGGACTGCCGCTTCGCGCGCATCAGGCTTTTCTTCTGGCGATAGACATTGCACGCCAGGCGGATGCGGACTTCACCTATGACCTTGCTCTTGACGAAGCGCGGATGCTGACAGAGACGCTGCTTGAGGAAATGCAGGACGGGGCCCTCGGTGCCGACGAAGATGTTGCCGCTTTCCTTCGCCGGTTTGCGATTGAAGTTGCGCGGCTTGAGGCGAGGCTGCTTGTCAAGAACGGCTCGCTTCAGATAACGGCAGCCGCCTGATTTGTCTCTGTGTTAAGCTCGCACCAGCACAGTCTCTGCAATCAAATCTTCAAAACCGGTCTGCAAACGTGGATATGCGGCTTGCCGGGTTATTCGGCCGGTGATTAGGTGTCGTCCTGTTTTCTACAAGGTGGCACCATGCTCTCTTCGGCGGCTAGCGTGCGCTCACAAGCAACGGTCGGCATCCTGCTCATGTGCGTTGGGATCGCCAGCCTCAGCATAAGTGACGCAATCGCAAAAGCACTAACGGCTGGCTATCCGGTCATTCAGATCCTTTTCATTCGCAACCTCATTGCACTCCCGTTCGCGGTGTTAATTGCGTTGAAAATGGGTGGGGTAGGTGCGTTGCGTTCCTACAGACCGACCGCCCATCTGCTGCGCGGCATTCTGTGGCTGCTTGCAGCCATGATATTTTTCACCAGTCTGAAGCACCTGGATATCGCGGAGGCAACGGCACTTGTTTTTGTAGCGCCTGTTTTCATCACCGCGATCTCCGCGCTCTTTCTGAAAGAAATTGTCGGTTGGCGGCGCTGGCTTGCGGTTTTGGCAGGTTTTGTGGGTGTTCTGATCGTCGTAAGGCCTGGTGCCGGGACATTCCAGTCAGCCTCGGTTCTTCCCGTAATCACCGCAGTTTTTTACGCGGTTCTGATGATCAGCGCCCGCTGGGTGGACCCTCGTGAAAGTGTCTGGACGCTTATGCTTTACCTTGTCGGAGCCGGTGCTCTGCTCAGCGCAATCTTTACGCCGTTTGTGTGGGTTGGCATCCAGGCAGCGGATATCTGGATGTTTTTGGGCATTGCGATATTCGGCACGGCCGGAATCACTCTGATCACGCAGGCCTTCCGGTTTGCGCCGGCTGCAACCGTTGCGCCGTTTGAATATAGCGCGCTTATCTGGGCAACGTTTCTTGGGTGGTTTTTCTGGAATGAAATACCGGACATGCTGACGTATGTCGGTGCAGGTGTAATCATCCTGAGCGGGTGTTACATTGTGATCGGCGAACAGCAGATCAGCACCAAAAAGACGGACTGACCCTATACAGCGTCGGCTTCGTCCTTCTTGGGAAACTGCTTCAGAAAGTCATCGGTCACGATTGTAAGTGTCTCCAGCAGCTTGACACCCATACTGTTTCCGTCGTCCTTGGCGCCTTCCATGACCATTGCGCGGATGGCCGCGACATAGCGTTCGGCCAACTCGGCCGGAAGCTTTTCCACCGAGGGAACGGTTTCAATCAGATGGCAGAAGCTTGCGGCAACCTGTCCCACCAGCGGGAAACCAAGCGTAAGCGCCTGGCCCTTGATGTTATGTGCTGCCTGAAAGAGGGGCGCGACAGTCTCGTCCGACATTCCGTCAGACTGAACGCCTTCCCACGCCTGCATCAGAGACGCCGTCTCGTTGACCATCCAGCTTCCGAAATGGGTTGAAAGCCGGGCGATCGCAGCCTCTGCGGCCTTGACCGGATCGAATTTCTTGGCTTCCCGCGGCGTTAACTCGCGCACCTTGCTGCGCAAATTGTCCGGTGGCGTCAAGATCTCGTAGTCCTGGTCCAGTGCGGTATCGGCCATGGCTGAATAATTCTCCAAAAGCGCCTTTGTGCGGCGTTCCGGGCCTATTATCCGAGCACAGGCTTAACAGGGTGTTGCCAGTGCAGTGTTTCAAGAATTTATCATTAATACCGGAACATTTCGGTGAGGATCCGCTCGTCCCAACCGTGATCTGAATCGAACATGATCAAGCCCTGGACCGTTGCAGACTCGCGGACTGTCACGTGTGTCACACGCCGGATCTCGGTGTGATCAGCTGACGCGCTTACCGGGCGCTTCTTCGCTTCGAGGATTTCGATCTCTACCTGAGCCCTGTTTGGTAGCAGAGCACCACGCCAACGACGCGGACGAAACGCACTGATCGGGGTCAAGGCGAGCAGCTGTGCCGAGATCGGCAATATGGGGCCGTGAGCCGACAGGTTATAGGCTGTGCTTCCAGCAGGTGTTGCAACGATGATGCCGTCGCAGACAAGCTCCTCCAGCCTCATCCTGTCATCGACGGAAACCTTCAGTCGCGCGGCCTGTGATGTCTGTCGCAGAAGGGAGACTTCGTTGATTGCAAGCGCTTCATGGACGTTTCCGTTTTCATCGAGCGCTGTCAACTCCAACGGTCGGATCGTCGTGATGTCGGCTTTCGACAGCCTCTCGACAAGTTCATCTTCACGATACTCATTCATGAGAAAACCGACCGAACCTCTGTTCATTCCGTAGATCGGCTTTCCACTGCTCATATGGGCGTGAAGTGTCTGGAGCATCAGCCCGTCGCCACCGAGTGCGACGATGACATCGGCGTCCTTTACAGCCACATTGCCGTAGAGGTTTGACAATGCCTCTATGGCACGTTTTGCGTCGTCAGTTTCGCTCGCGACGAATGCGAGTTTTTCTGGCGAGACAGGCGTGAAATCGGTCGATGCCGGAGGGGGCGATGCTTGGTTCATAGTCCAGCGATCTTCTTTGCAGACGGCGATCCCGGCGGCTGGTCAGGTGCCCGGTTTGAGCTTGCAGCCACCAAGCTGACAACGAGTACCTTAGCCCGCAATTGTCCTGACCGGTAGTGACTTTTTACTTTCACTTCAATTCGGCTGCGACTGAAGCTCTTGATTTGTCGCGGGAATCGGATCTTCGACGGGCTTTTCGCATGTTGCCGTCTCCACGAGATCCTGCCATTCCAAAAAGGGGACCACGATAGAGCGCTCGTCATTTATCTTGGCCGACATCACCGCTGCAACACGTGGGCCGAACAGGGTGTTGACCATGAGCGGTCCACCTGACGCGCCCGTCTCCGTATTGCAGTCGGTTATCCAGACATTCGAATTTGCGCCGATCACAGAGCACGAAGACACGACCGTCGGCAGGAATGGCCGGCTGCGTCTGTATCCGACGGACAGAAAACGGGTTGACGCTTGAAGACGCTTGGATTCTTCCTGCGTCAGGGGCGGCAATGGAAAGAGGTCGCTGGGTTCCTTCAAAACGATAAGACCAACGTCCTTGTGAATCTCGCTGATCCTGGGGCGTGAACGCGAGACATAGCCTTCAACCGTCAGCAGACATTCGGCCTCCAGTCGCGCTGCGTATTCATCGCGCCGGACACCTGCAATAAAGAACACTTCGTCGGCGGGGATGACCTTTTGCGTTTTTGGTGAAACGATGCAATGCGCGGCTGTCAGGACCACATTTGGCGTAACCAGGGTCCCGGTGCAGCTGGAAACCGAACGATACCCGCCACGGTTCACGCGCCCAATGGAATGCCAGGGGTAGTCTGTGCTGTCGATGACCTTCAGTTCTGCAGTAGCGGCGGCTGGGGGGACTGGCCCCATCAATGCCACAACAACGAGAATTGCTGTCAGCCTGACCATGTTCTTCAAAAGGGTCAGGGCAGACAGTTCGCTTCTCTGGGATTGATGCATAGTGTCCGGCCCTGCCTCATTCAACACGTTGGCGCCCACGCGTATCAACAGTTCCCTTTTCCAACGCGAAGCTTTCTAGTGGCCATAGTAGTCCCAGACTTTCATTCTTGCCAACGACCTTTCGTTGTGGTGCCGGCGACCGAACGCACACAAGATAACTGGTGACGCCAACAAGAGCTTTCATCAGTGGACTATCCAGGCGTTCGTTATGCGGCGTCCAGCTTGTCGATCAATGACGGCAGGTCGGCAACCGTATCGATGACGTGGTCTGCACCCGCGTTCTTAAGCTTCACCGTGGCGTGCCGGCGCAGAGCGTCGATTTCCGATTCTGAGAGAGCGGCGAGTTCAGCTGGCGTCTTACCTGCGTAGTTCCCCGACAAGGCGAGGCCGACGGTCAGGCATCCTGCCGACACACCTTCGGCGATACCGGGGACTGTGTCGTCGACCTTGATCACGGCCGCCGGCGGATAGGCGACGAGGTCTACAAAGCACTTGTACATTCCAAGCGGGCCGGGGCGTCCTTCTGGCAGGTCATCGGAACAGACCAGATTGTCCGGCTCATAGCCTTGTTCGGCTGCTTTCGGCAGGACATGCTCCATGATCGAACGGGTATAGCCTGTCGTAGAGCCGATTTTCAAACCTCTTTCCCTCAGGGACCTGATCATGTCTGCAGCGCCCGGCACAAGTTCGGCGTAATCCGCAACAACCTTTTCGTTCATGGGCACGAACACTTCATAGACGCTGTCGACATCCGCATCGGTCGGAACACTGCCGTATTTCGCCTGCCATTGCGCTGAAATGTCGGGGTCGTCCATCATGTCGCGGATGTGATCCCACTTCGGTTTGCCCATTGGACCGCGTGCCTGATCGATCGTCGCGGTGATCCCGAAGGTCTCGTATGCTTTGACGAAGACGCCCATTGGCGCAAATGACCCGAAGTCGATCATTGTTCCCGCCCAGTCAAAGACGACGGCTTTGAATTTGCTCACTTTGTTGTCCTTGTGAGGAGATGTTGGCGATTGTTTTCCCGCCAATTGCAAAGGCAGTCAAGACACTGCGGCGTGCAGTCTGCGCTGCAGTGCCGTAAGTGCGATCAGCGATCCAGTCCGCCGCTTGTCGACACAGCGGAGATCGAAGGTTTGAAGAAGTGGCGGTCACCGCTGTTCCGAACAATCCGGATCCCTTGTTCTTCGGTTTGTTCTTTCGACTGTCGCCATTTGGAGCTCGGGCGATGTCGTGAATTTCAGTTCAAAGTGCGTTGTCTGGGTATGCTTTGACGAATTTCACATCAGTGCTCTTTTAAAGAGCGACACGCTCGGCTACGCTCCAAATCAGTCAGGTTTATTGTTTTTCGTTGCTGTTGCAACCTGTTGACTTGGGGGACGTCGATATTGACTAACCTCTTGTATTTACGGCGATACGGGGCGGATTTGCCCCGGCAGGGGGAGCATATACCAAAGTGAATACCGCGCATTCGTTCCCCCTGGTTGTTAAACGACTCCCGATTATATTCGTACTGGCTTTGACCCTTTTGCTCCAGGGGTGCGGTCTTTCAGACGCGCCGGTGCTTTTTCCGAAGGGGCCGATTGCGCTGGCGGAAAGAGATCTTCTGTTTACTGCCTTCCTTTTGATGATGATCGTGGCGATTCCCGCGATTGTCCTTACGCTTTTTTTCGTCTGGAGGTACCGGAGCGGCTCCGACAAGGCTGCATATACTCCCGACTGGGAAGGGTCCTGGAAAATAGAAACGGTCGTTTGGTTCGTGCCGGCTGCAATCATCATTGTGCTTGGAACGCTCGTCTGGCAGGCCACCCACAAGTTGGACCCCTACAAAGAGCTTGCCTCGGACAAGCCGGTTTTCAACGTTCAGGCCATTGCGCTCGACTGGAAGTGGCTGTTCCTATATCCCGAACTGGGCGTGGCAAGTGTCAACGAACTTGCCTTTCCTGCGGACCGCCCGCTTTCCATTGAAATCACCTCTGATACGGTCATGAACTCGCTGATGATCCCTGCGCTGGGCGGCCAGATCTACGCCATGGCGGGCATGCGTTCCGAACTCAACCTACTCGCGGACGAACCGGGGGTCTTCATGGGGCGCAACACGATGTTTTCGGGCGACGGATTTGCCGACCAGCACTTCAAGGCCAGGGCATTGAGCGAAGAAGATTTCACCAGTTGGAAAGACAAGGTATTGGCTGAAACGGCAAAGCTCGATGCGGAGACGTATCTGGAATTGCACAAACAAAGCGTCGCCAATCCCGTCACCTACTATTCATCCTTCGAGAATGATCTCTTCAAACTGATCCTGCGCAAATATGCGCCGATTGTCGGCCCTTACGAGAGCAAAGCGGCTGAACTCATCTGCAGGGGGGCTGCGTGATGCTGGGGCGGCTGACGATAGACGCAATACCGCTGTACTCCTGGGTTGCGATGGGAGGCGCCGCTGTCACGGTCGGCGGCGGTCTCGCCGTATTCCTGCTGATCACCTATCTCCGCGCGTGGAAAGTGCTCTGGACCGACTGGCTGACAAGCGTCGATCACAAGAAAATAGGCATCATGTACGTGGTCCTGGCACTCGTGATGCTGGTTCGCGGTTTTGTCGACGCTCTGATGATGCGTGCGCAACAGGCGATTGCGCTCAACAGTGAGGGATATCTACCGCCGGAGCATTTCGAGCAGATCTTTTCCTCGCACGGCACGATCATGATCTTCTTCGTGGCAATGCCGTTTCTGACAGGACTGATCAATATTATCGTGCCCCAGCAAATCGGGGCACGCGACGTTGCGTTTCCTTTCCTGAACTCCGTCAGTCTCTGGATGACGGCGGCGGGTGCAGGCCTGGTTCTGATCTCGCTCGCGGTCGGCAAGTTTTCGACCGCCGGCTGGACGGGCTACCCGCCTTATTCAGGCATAGATTACAATCCGGGGGTCGGCGTCGACTATTGGCTCTGGGCCCTGATCGTCTCCGGGGTCGGAAGTACCGCGTCGGGGATCAATTTCATCGTTACGATCGTCAAGAACCGCTGCCCGGGCATGACCTACATGCGCATGCCGATGTTCACCTGGACGACGCTGTGTATCTCGATCCTGATCGCATTTGCGTTTCCGGCGCTGACGGTTGTTGCCGCGCAGCTTGCCCTGGACAGGACGCTCGGCTTTCATTTCTTCACAAACGGTGACGGAGGCAACATGATGTTGTTTGCGAACCTCTTGTGGATCTGGGGGCATCCGGAGGTTTACATCCTCATCCTGCCGGCCTTCGGTATCTTCTCTGAGGTCGTGGCAACGTTCTCGCGAAAACGTCTCTTCGGCTACACTTCGCTGGTCTACGCAACGGCCTGCATCGCCATTCTTTCGTTCACCGTCTGGCTGCACCATTTTTTCACGATGGGGTCCTCGGCAAACGTGAATGCGGTGTTCGGGATTGCAACAATGATCATCGCTGTTCCGACCGGTGTGAAGATCTTTGACTGGATGTTCACCATGTACCGGGGACGGATCGAGTTTCATCCCTCGATGGTGTTTACAATCGGGTTCATGGTGACCTTCGTGATTGGCGGCGTTACCGGTGTGCTGCTTGCACTGCCGCCTGCCGACTATCTGATGCATAACTCGACATTTCTGGTGGCGCATTTTCACAACATGCTGATCCCCGGCGCATTGTTCGGCTACTTTGCAGGACTGAATTACTGGTTCCCGAAAGCCTTCGGTTTCAAGCTCGATGCCAAATGGGGCATCCGATCGTTCTGGTTCTGGATCATCGGTTTCTATCTCGCCTTCATGCCGCTTTATGTGCTCGGGTTCATGGGGATGAGCCGGCGCATGGAGCATTATGCGGATCCGAACTGGCAGCCCTATCTGATCGTTGCGGCGCTGGGTGCTGTCTGTGTTCTATGCGGGATCGTCTGTATCGCGATCCAGCTTTATGTATCGGCGAAAAACTGGGGATCAGCCCGCGATGTTACCGGTGACCCCTGGAATGGACGCACCCTGGAATGGGCGACCGCGTCTCCGCCGGCACCCTACAATTTTGCCGTCCTGCCGGAAGTGCGCGACATTGATGCCTTTCACGAAATGAAGCTCGGCGGCGTCGCCTATCTGCCTCCGGGCCGATACGAGGACATCGTCATGCCCAAGAGCAGCGGGCTCGGGCCCATCCTGGGAGCGCTGTCCTTCGTGCTCGGCTTCGCCATGGTCTGGTACATCTGGTGGCTTGCAGCTGTTGCATTTGTGCTCGCGCTGGTCTGTGTCGGCATACGGGCCAGCGACGACAATACGGACTTTGTGCTGCCGGCCGCCGAAGTCGCGAAGATCGAGGCGGAGCGACTGGGTCAAGTCACCGAAGCTGACATGCATGACATGCGGGATTTTCAGCCGATTGGTCCGGCATCCGGTGCCCCTTTGGCGGGGAGAGTATGATGGCTGACAGCGCGCAGGTTGCCGAACTTCTGGAACACGAAGAGAAAAAGTCGCTGGAGTCGCGCGAGTTCGGCTTCTGGGTCTATTTGATGACCGACGCGATCATTTTTGCGCTTCTCTTCGCGTCCTACGTCGTGTTGTCGAAAAATTCGGCAGCGGGCCCGACGTCAAACGATCTGTTTGACCTTGGGCACACGGCCGGTGAAACGGTCTTGCTGCTTGTTTCCAGCCTGACATTCGGTTTGGCGACGATTGCAATGGCTGCGGGCCAATCCGGCCGGGTCGTTCAATGGTTATTCGTCACGTTGCTGCTCGGGCTTGGGTTTCTGGCCATGGAAATGGTCGAGTTCTACGGCATGATTGCGAAAGGCGCCGGTCCCGGCACAAGCGGTTTCCTGTCAGCCTTCTTTACGCTTGTCGGGACCCATGGTCTTCACGTGGCATTCGGATCTCTCGGGATCTGTGTGATGATCGGTCAGGTTCTGATCAAGGGCTTGACGTTGCCCGTGCGCTCAAGGCTGCTGAGGCTCGGTCTCTTCTGGCATTTTCTCGACATTGTCTGGATCGGGATCTTCTCGGTCGTTTATTTGCCCGGTGTCATGTAGGAGGCGGATCGTGGATCATTCGACAGAACGCAATCTTTCAACCTACCTCACCGGATTTGCGCTTGCCGTCATTCTGACCGCCATTCCATTTGCTCTTGTCTGGGGCGGACTTTTGACCGGGCCTGCCGTTTATGTCGTGATCGCCGTGGCGGCCGTCATACAGGTGCTGGTTCATCTGGTTTTCTTTTTGCACCTGAACCTTAAATCGACACCGGCTGAGAACCTTTTCTTCCTCGTCTTTGCAGCCGTCCTCATTTTCATCATGGTCGGTGGCAGCCTCTGGATCATGATGGATCTCCATCACCGGATGATGTGACCTGCCGGATACATCGCACGTACTTTTTCCCGGGTAGATTGCGCTCGGTCAATGACGACAATCGATATTTCGTGCGAGCAGTTCTCTTGTCTTGAAACAGGCATAGGAGCAGTTCATGTCCACGATGAAGGCCGCCGTCGTTCGCGAGTTCGGCGCACCGCTTGATCTTTGCGAGGTAGAAAAGCCCGAAGTTAAGCCTGGCAAGGTCGTCGTCAAAGTGATGGCGTCAGGCGTTTGTCACACAGATCTCCACGCTGCCAATGGCGATTGGCCGGTAAAGCCGAGCCCGCCCTTCATTCCAGGGCATGAGGGTGTCGGTGTTGTCGCGGAAATCGGGGAGGGCGTTACCTCGGTGAAGGAAGGCGACCGGGTCGGAATCCCCTGGCTGCATTCCGCCTGCGGTCACTGCAAACATTGCACGGGAGGATGGGAGACGCTCTGCTTTGACCAGCAGAATACCGGCTACAGTGTCAACGGCGGCTTTGCGGACTACGTGCTCGCCGATCCAGACTATCTTGGGCATCTTCCCGACGGACTAGACTTCGCGCCTGCCGCCCCTGTGCTCTGCGCAGGTGTGACTGTCTACAAAGGCCTCAAGGAAACCGACACACGCCCAGGCCAAACCGTTGTCATTTCTGGTATTGGTGGGCTCGGGCACATGGCGGTCCAATATGCCAAGGCAATGGGGCTTCACGTCATCGCGGTCGACATTTCGGACGACAAGCTGGATCTCGCCAAAACACTTGGCGCAGACCTGACCATCAACGCCTTCAAGACCGATCCTGTGGCCGAAGTTCAGGCCGGAGGAGGTGCCGAAGGTGTTCTGGTGACTGCGGTTGCCGGCAAGTCCTTCGAGCAGGGCGTCGGCATGCTGGCGCGCGGCGGAACAATGAGCCTCGTCGGTCTGCCACCCGAGGATTTCCCGCTGTCGATCTTCGACACGGTGCTCAATCGCAAAACCATTAGGGGGTCAATTGTCGGGACGCGTTTGGATCTTGCAGAGTCGCTCCAATTTGCCGCCGAGGGAAAGGTTGCTTCCCACTATTCGGAGGAAACGCTGTCGGACATCAACAGCATCTTCGACCGGATGAAAAAAGGTACGATAGACGGCAGGATCGTCATGGCGATCTGAATGCAAACCTTCTCTGGCGCCGACAGCCCTTGTATTGCTGCCGGCGCCAGATTCTTGAAACGCTTCGGTCAGGCTTTTGCTTTCAAGACATCGCGTATTTCAGCAAGCAGCTCTTCCGTTGTAGGCCCTTTGGGTTCCTCCGGCGCGGGTTCCTCGGCGGGCACGGCGGCATCCTTGATCCTGTTGACCGCCTTGACCAGCATGAACACCACCCAGGCGATGATCAGGAAGTTGATGACAGCCATGATGAACGCACCATAGGCAAAGACGGACGCACCCGCCTCCCGTGCGGCCTCAAGCGAAGCGCCTGCAGGGACGTCGCCTGCAAGAACGGCATAGTTGTTCGTGAAGTCGACCCCTCCCGACACAAGGCCGATGATCGGATTGATCAGGTCGCCGACGAGAGATGTCACGATAGCTGTGAAGGCCGCACCGATGATGATACCAACGGCCATATCCATAACATTGCCTTTGGCAATGAAATCCTTGAATTCATTAATCACAATTCCCTCCCAGACTTTAAGCCACTCTGCAGGTACCCATCCAACCTGCGAAAGTAGACCCTACAAAAAAATACTGACCCGTGTCATTTTCCAATTTCGATAAGCAAGGGCGAAATTTCTTCACCAACCCAACGTCATTGGAGCCGTAACCGTCCGGAATGCGCCTGACAGGGACGTCAAACGAAACTGCGTGCCGGAGCTATGTCTGAACCGCGCCCTTGAGCGCCGCCGACAAGGCATTGACGGCATCATTCGGCCTGCCGGCGTTAACGCGCGTGTGAAGGACAATCGGTAGGGAAGGGAGGGCCGGGAGGCCGAGCTTAGGGCCAACTTCTATGGCCCCGAATGGCAGCATGCGGCGGGCAAGGGCTGCGACCCCCATACCGGCCATCACTGCCGCGGAGACAGCAGTCACACCGCCACCAGTGAACACTTCTGTCCACGCAATTCCTGCGTCGTCGAGGAGCTTGCCCGACATGATACGCACACCGCAGGGTTCAGGCATTGTGGCCACCGGCAGGGGTTCGTTCGCGCGATGCTGCCACCCATGTGCGGCAAACCAACCAAATCTCTCATCAACAAGAAACATCCCGTCGGTGCGACCATCGTGAAGCCGGACGATGACCGTGTCGAGTTCATGCCGGTCATAACACTTCAACAATTCACCAGAAGATCCGATCCGAATCTCGATCAGAAGATGACGATCCTGCTCGTTCATGCGCGAGATCAGCAGCGGAAGTTCAGGACCTGCAACGTGATCACTGATCCCGATCCTCAGTCGTTGCCGTGTCCCGGTCAGGGCTGCCAATGCGCTGTCGTGTTTTTTCAGCAGTTCGCGGGCATGTTCCAGGAATGTCGCTCCCTGTGCGGATAGCTGGACATATCTTGGTGTTCGTTCCACCAGGCGGCAACCCAGACGCTCCTCAAGCCGTTTCAGTTTCAGGCTGACGGTTGATTGGGTCGCGTTTGTTGCTTCTGCCGCCCGCGTGAAGCTGCCTAACTCTGCAATTCGCACGAAAGTTCTGACAGCGTCGAGATCAAGCACTCGATCATTCATTTAGATTCTCAATTTTTGATATCTCTATTCATTGTTTAACTAAATAGCAGGGCCGGTACTAGGGTGAAATCGGACAAACCGCAAAGGAGCCCAGAATGCCACTCGTTCATGTTTCCCTCAGGACCGGAAAGTCAGATAGCTACAGACAGGCCATCTTCGATGGCGTTTACCGGGCAATGCATGAGGAATTCAACGTGCCCGAAGACGACCAGTTCATGACGGTCACCGAACACACAGCCGCGAATTTCCGATATGGCGCTTCTTATCTTGATATCCACCGCAGCGACGATCTTGTCTTTATCCAGATCACCGCGAACAACACGAGGACGCTAGAGCAGAAGAAAGCGCTCTTTCGGCGTGTTGCGGAACTGCTCGGCGAGGAGCCGGAAATCAGACCCGAAGATGTCTTTGTCAGTCTTGTTGAGGTCGAAAAGGAGAACTGGTCGCTTGGCAACGGTGTTGCGCAATACGCTTAAACCAATAGAGTTCAAGTCTCGGGGAGGCCGGACGGTAGTGTTCGGTCAGCCGTAAGGCCAAAAGCGCCCGGCGTGGTGGCAAGGTGCGAACCTGGCCACCGGACTTTTACAATCGTTCGCCGGCATCGGGCCCTGCCAACCAGATGGAGAAAGTGCTGTGCAAATACGCCCCATCCTTCAGAGCATGCTTATGTGTTCCTCGATCATGATGGTCTTCTGGCCTGCCGACGCGCGTGCGGACTGCAAGGCGGATATAAGCAAGGTGGAATATGCGATTGACCACGCAAAGCGGGGCGGAATCGAAGTTACCACGGCGGAAAGAATGCGGGCCCTGCTTCAGGATGCCAACAAGGAACGCAAGGCAGGCAATGAGCAGAAATGTCAGGAGCTCATCAACGAGGCCAAAAACATGGGCAATGTGGAGTGACTTGGCGTCATGCAGATCTCGCCGGCGAATAAGCAAATCAGATAATCGATAGCAGCTAAAATATCGATAAAAATATTGATTACGAACAAATATCGTCTATCCTGAGCGCGAAATCGGGAGGAAACGATGTTTGACTTTGTTAAATCGACAAGCCTTGCTCTCGGGCTGCTTGTTTCAGCGACGTTCGCGCATGCAGAAGAACTGCGGATCGGTACGGCGAGCCTTGGCGGCGCCTTCTATCCGATGGGGCAAAGCATCTCCAATCTCGTCAACAAATATGCGGGCGGGGATATCTCAATGGTTCCGGTCGTGACCGGCGGATCGGTCCAGAACCCCAGGCTCGTCGACAGCGGCGAGGTCGAAATCGCGATCACCAACAACAATCTCGCGGTGCTGGCAATCAACGGAAAAGGCCCCTACAAAAGCGGTGCAATCGACATGAGCGCGGTTGCAGCCCTTCATCCGAGCGTCCTGCACATGATTGTTCTGGACGGCTCCGACATCAAGACGATCGAGGACATCAAGGGCAAGCGTGTCGCTGTCGGTCCGGCAGGTGGCGGAACGCTCGGTTTCATGAATTTCCTGCTGCCTTTGCACGGCATGTCAATGGATGACATCACGCCGAGTTTCCTGTCGTACTCCGACGGTTTCAGCCAACTGAACGATGGCAACGTCGATGCGGCATTTGCGTTGTCAGGTTATCCGGCAGGCGCGGTCATGCAGGCCGCGGCCGGCAACAAACTGCGTTTCATCAGCTTTTCCGACGGTATGCTCGACAAGGCATTGGAGAAAAACGGTGCCTTCAAGGCAGTCGACATTCCGGCAGAAGTCTATGACACGGCAGAGCCCGGAACAGTGATTGGCGTCAACAACATGCTGGTCGCGCCGAATTCTCTTCCGGCGGACACAGTCGAGAAGATCGTCGCTTCGGTTTTCGACAATCTGGAGGAGTTCCAGGCAGAAAATGCCAACGCCAAACAAATAGACCCGGCGAACTCTCTGAACCTGGCGATACCTCTCCACGAAGGTGCGGCCCGTTACTTCAAGAAATAAAAAACAGAAGACGGACCAGCAGCGCCCGGGCCCGCTTCAGGCGGGCCCGTTTGCAACTTTGAAGAAATGGACACCGCGTGCGAACCGAGGACACTGGGACATCCCTTTTGAGCAAAGAGAAAGTCGTGCTTGCGGTAGCCTTCTGCCTCGGGCTGTTCCACCTTGCCGTCGTCTCCGGTGTCGTTGCGATTTCCACGATGCCGCTGCGCCTGGTGCACGTCGCATTGGCGTTTTCGCTTCTATTTGTGCTCCGGCCCGCTACCCAAAAATGGGCAGGAACGAGGGCAAATCTCGTTTTGTCATGTGTTCTCGTTCTCGCCGTGCTTGGCGCGAGCCTCTGGCTGATCACGCGCTGGAAGGCAATTGCCTTCAGTGGAGGCCTGACAACGGATGGTGACTTTTATGCCGGTCTTGTCATTCTGGTCCTTGTTTTCGAGGCGGCGCGCCGCGGCGTGGGCCTGATCCTCGCGGTCATCACGTTTGCGTTCTTCTGCTATCCCTTCATCAGCCCCCATCTGCCGGGAATATTGAACGGGCGCGGCTACAGTCTTGAGCGGATGGTTCTGTTCCTGACGACGGACACGCAGGGTGTCTACGGTATTCCGATCGGGG
This sequence comes from uncultured Roseibium sp., assembly GCF_947494555.1. GTDB lineage: Bacteria > Pseudomonadota > Alphaproteobacteria > Rhizobiales > Stappiaceae > Roseibium. The sequence continues at coordinate 1,607,294 of NZ_CANLVF010000001.1, forward strand.
TGGCCGCGACCTATATCATCGTCTTCACGATCTTCGGTGCCATGCTGTCCCGGTTTGGGGCCAGCGACTTTTTCTTTGAAATCTCCATCCGGCTGACCCGGGGACTTCGAGCTGCGAGCGCAAAATCCGCAGTGCTCTTTTCCACCCTTATCGGAATGGTCTCCGGCTCTGCGGCCGGCAATGTTGCGGTAACCGGCACGGTCACAATTCCCATCATGAAACGGGAGGGCTATCAGCCAGCCCAGGCCGGTGCGATTGAGGCGGTTGCGTCAACAGGCGGGCAGCTGATGCCACCCGTCATGGGGGCAGCTGCCTTCATCATGGCGGAGATCGTCGGCGTTCCCTATACCTCGGTCATGGCCGTTGCCATTCTGCCGGCGCTGCTCTTTTTCGGTTCAGCCTTTTTCGTGGTGCACCTGCAGGCGGTCAGATCCGGGATCGAACCAAGGGCGGAGGATCAGAGTGACGGGCGTCCGCTCGGTGAAGTTCTCCTTCATGGCGCGCCCTTCATAGGCGCATTTGCAGTGCTCGTCGGCCTGATGCTCAGCGGATTTTCACCTTTCAAGGCGTCCCTGTGGGCAATGGCCGTTCTCGTCGGGCTCGACGTCGTGAAATCGCGCCGGATCGATCTGGAATTGATCAGGAAGATTGCTCTTAGTATTGCCGAGGGGTCGCGCAACGTCATCACCATATCGGCCGCCTGCGCGGCCGCCGGCGTTATTTCAGGGACGCTTGGGATTACCGGGCTTGGTTCGAAGATAGCGCTGCTGATCGACGTCGCATCCAACGGTCAACTGATCCTGGCACTGCTCTTCACGATGATCGCATCGATCGTTCTGGGAATGGGCCTTCCGACCACCGCTGCTTACCTGATCCTGGCAACGGTGGTGGCGCCGGCGCTGGTCAAATTCGGCGTACCGATGCTGACCGCACATTTCTTCGTTTTCTATTACGGCTGCATCTCCACCATTACGCCGCCGGTGGCGCTTGCGTCCTATGTTGCCGGGGGGATCGCCGGGGCCGATGTCAACAAGGTTGGCTGGACGGCCGCATCCTACGCCCTGACGAGCTTCGTTCTGCCGTTTGCCTTTGTCTTTGGTCCTGGGATCTTGATGCAGGGCGACAACCTCGGCAATCTTCTGGCAGTGATCACCGGCTTTGCAGGCGTCGGCGCGGTGGCGGCCGGTGTGGTTGGATGCATCATTTCACCGCTTTCCTGGCCGAACCGCCTGGTCGCCCTCGGCGCAGGCCTTTGCCTGCTCATTCAGACCTGGCCAACGGCACTGGTCGGTGCCGTGTTGCTTTCGATCCTCCTGGTCCAACAGAGAGCAGCGCGGCAAGTCTCCTTGAAATCCTGAAGCAAATGGAACTGACATGGCGAGAGAATTCAGACGGGTTGTCACCGGGCACGATGAAAACGGCGTGGCGATAGTCGAAAGCGACGGCATCGCAACAAATCGCCTGCAGCGGGAGAACCGGCCGGGCGTAACGCTCACCAATTTCTGGCGCACCGATGGAACGCCTGCCGAATATGACGGCGCAACGGAGACCTGCGACGGGCCGCTCACGTTGCACCCGCCAAAAAACGGCAGTGTCTTCCGCGTAGTTGAATTCATGCCCGAAGATCCGGAAGTGATGAAGTCGCTCGACGGCAAGGCAGCCTTTGCCGAGATGGGGGCAGGGGACAACATCGTTGAAAACGCCCGCCACCCGTGGATGCACAGGACCGACAGTCTCGATTACGCGGTGGTCCTGACAGGCGAGATCTATATGCTGATGGATGAAGAGGATGTGCTCCTGAAGGCCGGCGATGTCGTCATCCAGCGGGGTACAAATCATGCCTGGTCCAACCGGGGCACCGAACCCTGTTCCATCGCTTTCGTGCTTGTCGACGGCGTGACACAGCGCAGTGCCAGCGAAGAAAACCTGAAAGGCATCCCGAAACGCCCGTGATCATTGCGCAGCCGGGGGGCTGACCGAAGAAGGACATTCACATGCGTTTGACTTTTGTGATCGCTGCCTGCCTGGCTCCAGCCACCGCTGCGCCGGCTTTGGCGGAGGCTCCGGATCTCAAGACCCCGGCACCGGTAATCTATCTTGCCGATAATCTGGATGAGAAGGACAATCTCGGCTGGTGCATCGATACGTTGGGCCGCGGATATTCGGAAAACCTGCAGACCCACTCCTGCAAGCCGCAGGGCGGCGACGTGCAGTTTTCGTTCGACGCTTCCTCGGGCCAGATCCGCTCGGTCGAATTCAGCGGCAAATGCATGGAACTGATCGCCCCCGATGACCCCAAAATTGCCTTCGGCCTCAGGGATTGCTCCGACGGAAATGAGACCCAGCAATTCGCGTTCGACACAGCCAGTGGGCGCATTACGCCGAAAGACCAGCCGGACAATTGTGTCGCAGCTGGTGAGGCAAGCCGCAGTGCGGGGCCGTTCATGTCCCGGGATCTCATCCTGGCACCATGCGCGTCAGCGGACGCGGCGATGATCACGTGGCGGGAGAAGAAATAGGGGAGCTTTCCCAGCCTAACGCCTGTTTCTGCACCGAACGCCTGTTTGTCACCATGCGGCGGGTGTCTTTCATCATCTGATGCGCAGTCGATCGTCAGATCCGGGCTGCCGGAGCGCCGTTGTCACAGGGTATGAATTTTTAAGTCCGAAACGGTTGCCTACTGCCAAGCAACACGTCGGTCTTGTTAGTGCAGCATATGCTGCTGTCAAAACGTCAGCAGGCGTGCTATCCTTAAAGTTGTAATTCCAAGAAATAAACTAATAAATAAATCTAAAATCAAAGCACTTTTCATTCGTTCCAACAGTTTTCAGTCTGACAAAAAATATTGAGCGGTTTGAAGTCATTTTCCAACAAGAATCGCGGAGGCTCAATAATGTCAGTCGATGAGTTAAGCTTGGTTGAAAGAGATTTCGGAGATAATGCTTTTTTTTATTCAACTAAAAGCTATCCGAGATTTAAAGCGCTTCAGGATAATTGGAAAGATATTGCGAATGAGTTGCGTCATTTGAATGCGCCTTTAACCCCGATCGATCGGGTCGACAAGACGCATGCGCAGGTTTATGCCGAAGTCAAAACGTGGATTGCGTCGGGCGGGGAGTACGGGTGGCTGAAAGGATGGGGCCCAGATGGCGCCAACGAATCCTGGATTCAGTACGGATTGATTTTCGAAGACGCCGTGGTTCCATTCGTTCCCGACCGATTGTCGCGAACCTGCAGTCTTTTGAAAGCGATTCCCGGCATCAGGGTGGGTGCATTCGTCACTATGCGGCCGTCAACGTTTTTACCGGCGCATCAACATCCTGAACTCAAGGAATGCGGCGCACTTCAAATGCACCTGACGCTAAGCGCGTGCGAGGAAGGAAACTATTCCTATCTGAATGTCTGCGGGCAGTTCCGGCAACACGTACCGGGTGACTTGTTTGTTTTTGACGGATCGAAGGAGCATTTCGCTCTCAACGCGTCGAACGGTGACCGGACAATTCTGTATCTGGAATTTTACAAGGACGTCATCTGACACGATCCGACTCCATCGCTTGTGCGAAAACTTTTCGCGTTCGGACCACACACTGACTTCATATGGAAACCTAAACGATCTTATTTTACCCCTATCGTCATAAGTCGGCGGTAAAAGCCGAACGTTTGCTCCTCAAGACACAAACGTTCCGAAAACGGCGTTGCGTTTTCAAGATCCGTCAGATCGCTCGGACACGAGATGTGCCCGTTGAGTTCGGGGGCGGTATTTGCCTGAATGCACACGAGTTTGCCTTCTGGGATCAGCGCGAACCAGGCCGAGGGGTCCGACAAATGCTCCCAGGACGTCGTGATGATCGTATCAGGGCGAAACCGCACCGGGCGCCGCGTACCATCTTCACGAATGCGGTCGAAACGAGCTTCTGTGTAGTTAAGTTCAAATGCATCCGCCAAGCCGGAGAACGCGCGCAAGTCATCCATGACGAACTTTCGCAGCAAGACGTCGGCCGCTCTGGCGCTGTCCACGTCAATATCAATTGTTGCCACGCGCCGGCACAAGTTCGGCAATTGCGTCAGAAGGAAAAGAGGCAGGACACCCACCCAGCCACCGACAACCAGGATACTGCCAAGGAAACGGCCGTTCTCGCCCAGTCTTTCGATCAGCCAACGCTTGCTGTTCAGTTGTCCGTCACTGGTTGCATCAATCCAACCGGCGTCAGGATGTGTTTCAATTGCCCTGACGAGCGATTTCATCACGGGACCAAGCTCAGCTACATTCATGAGCTTGCCTCCGTTGGGACCAAATCATTCCGCTTCAACTGGTGGCCTTCAAATTCGATGGGGACTGGATCACCTTCGAAAAGCAGGACTTCAAGGTCGCGCACCGAACCTCTTACCGCGTGAATATGCAGATGAGGTTCGGACGTGTTCCCTGAATTCCCGACATAACCCAAAGCATCTCCAGTTGAGACGGACTGTCCCTGGCGTACGAGCGGTGCGCCCTTGAGATGTGCCAGGACGATTGTTGCTTCGTCGCAGGCGAGAGCCACAAAGTTTCCGGCAGGTGCGTTGGTATTCGTCGTTCCAATCGCTTGCTCCGGCGCGCCTGTGCCGACGATGACAACTTCACCGGCGCATGGTGCGACAACCTGCATTCCATAAATGGTGTAGTCATCGAGCCTTGTCGGCATAAGCCCGACTGCCCTGCGACCCTTGGGATTTAGGGCCGTTAGGTCCAATGCATAGCGCTGAGCCCTGACGTGGTGGTGGGCATTCAGGAGCGCACTGTTTCCGCCTTGCGTGACGAATATCTTCCCGTTCGGAACAGGATTGGCGAGTTTGACTTGCTGCTGAGAGCCGGCGCTTTTGTCGGAAGTGGTTAAGATCGCCGCAGGCAGGGCGCCGATCACGAGCACTGCCACGCGTAAATCTAACAATGACGGCTTTCGTACGCGCGCCAAAAACGGGACACGTTGGGTCGTTGCCAGTATCACGGCGGCGGTGACCAGTAGGATGACCAAGGCAGCGGGTCTGTAGCTCATGCCAAGGATCGATCCCGGGAGGATCTGATGAAAGAAGCCAAGTACGAATATGCCGAGCGACAATACGGTCAGGAAAGCGACAAGGTTGCCTTTTCTCAAAAGAAGAAGCAGTCCAACAAACACAGCCGGAACAACTAAATAGAGTGTCACGATAAGACCCATATTCAACGTTCCCGGAGCGCAGTGTTCCAACCGCGCAAGATTGGTTCGAGCAGAAAGTCCACGATACGGCGCTCGCCGGTACTGATGTTGACGAGGGCGGAGAGGCCGGGATGAAGACGCACGCTGCTCTTTTCCGGATCAATGATCCGCAGATGGGCAATGTAGCTTGTGTCCGCGGAGCTTTCGGTCTGATCGCGGCTCAGTCTTCTGGCGTCCGTCAGGAGCGACGACGTTGAGATCCTCTGCTCGCGATCGGCTGCGGTGTCCAGACTGATACGTTCAACGATGGCTTCGAGGCCACTGTAGCGGGAGACCGAAAACGCTTCCAGACGAACGACAGCAGACTGGCCAGGCTCCACGAAGCTAATGTCGCGGTTGCGGATCCGGGCAACGATCTCGACTACGGCGCCATTCGGTACGATTTTCATCAGTGGCTCGTCAGTTTCAACCCATTGAGAAAGTGCACTGCGGCGCGTTTCCTGAACGATCCCCGAAATCGGAGCACGCACGAGATGGCGCTTTATGCGTGCCTCAAGGACACCTATCTCACCCCTCGTTCTTGCAATCGCTTCATCGGCGCTGTGTAGCTCCTGGTAAAAGGCTGCCTGCCTTCCGGTGAGGTAGCCCTTGCGCTCCGCGGCAATGTGCTCGGAGCTCGCGTCCAGCTCGCTCTTTCGGGCATCCAGCCGTTCGGCTTCCGACAGAGCCTGAACGAACTCAAGTTCCATTTCGATCTCTTCAAAACGTGGTGTGACACCGCGCTTTACCAATGCCGCAATTGCCGAGCGACGATCGCCAAGCAGATCAACCCGTTCTTCTGCACGGCGCGCTTCAGTCTCGACGCGCCGCAGCTCAGCGGACACTTCCGCTGCCTCACGGTCAAAAATTGAGAGTTTGGCCTTGGTTTCAAGGCGCATCGTCTCGATGTAACTTCGCCATTTGCGGCGCAATACGTCGTCGCCGAGCGACTCTTCAAACGGGTCGTCTTCCGCGCCGGTTAAAAGTGCCTGAACCGCAAGACGCTGCAACTGCAGTTCCGATAACCACTGTTCCTTCCAGTCCCGTTCCAACCGCAACTGGGTGTCATCGAGCCGCAGCAACGGGGCACCTTCTGAAACCTGATCCCCGTCCTTCACCAGAAGTTCCAGCAGAATTGCGTCGGTTTGTGCTGCGATCGGGCGTGTTGCATAGGCGGAGACCACACGTCCGGGCGCCGTTGCAACGATATCGACGCGGCCGAAAACGGTGCCTGCCGCCAATACGGCAAAAAACGCTATCATTATCAGCGCTAGCCTGTTGAGCGATCCAGGGCGCGGCGCAACGCGATATGCTGATTGGAGTGTCATTGCCTTTCGACCTCGGTTAGCGGATTGCCGTGTCTGCCGTCTTGGAGTTGACGCGGAACCAGGGAGAGAGGGTCCGCTTCCGCCACACTTTTTTCAGACACCACAAACACCCTGTCGAATTTCCGGGCGACTGCAGGATCGTGGGTCGTCGCAATAATCGTGGTACTGCGCCCAAGGGAGAGCAGTCTGTCGACTACCCTTGCCTGTGTTTGAGGATCCAGTGCGCTTGTCGGTTCGTCGAAGACAAGGTTGGCCGGGCCGGTAACGATCGCACGCGCCAGATTGAGACGCTGACGTTCGCCCAATGAAAGTGTTTCGGCTTTCGCGGGCACAACCGACGCAACGCCTTCAGGCAGATCCTCGACGAGTTCTTCAAGGCAAACCTGCTGCAGCGCGGACTCGACTTGTTGCTCGGAAATCGCTGCATTGCCAACCGCGACATTGTCATAAATTGTGCCAAGGAACATGGACGGCTGTTGCCAGACGACACCGAAGCAACGTCTGTATGCCGTCGGGCTGAGCTGGGTGAGGGCAGTGCCGCCGTACCGGATCTCTCCTTCGCTCGTTGCGATCAGTCCAAGGATGAGTTTTAGCAAAGTTGTCTTGCCTGCACCGGACGGCCCCATGAAAGCCACATGTTCTCCGGGCAGGATCTCCAGATCGATGTCTTCCAGGATGGGCGGCTGTCCGGGCTCTGCCGCGTAGGAGACAGATTGAAGAACGAAGTGGCCGGGCCCCTTGCACGGCAATTTGCTAAGGCGTCTCTCCTGTGCCTCAAGCGGCAGTGCAAGCGCCTGGTTGAGTTCGGCAGCCGCTTGCCGGATCGTTCCAACGGCGCTCAAGCTGCGCCCCAAGGTCCTCAAGGGGCTGAGCAACAAGACGACAAAGAGATTGAAGGCGATGAACTGGCCCAAGGTGAGTGTGCCTGCCAGAACGGCTTGCGCTCCGAACCAAAGGATACAGATGCGTGTCCCGTTGCGAACGGTTTCGAACGTGCGCTCCACAATCGCCCGGTTGTCGCCGGCCCCGGCAATTGCCGTTGCATTTGCTGTTGCAAGTTGGGCTTGCCAGGCGCGCCAAAGACGGTTTTCCAAGCCCATCGACTTGATCGTTGAGAGATTGTCGAACGTTTCGGTCAGAATGCGTTCATTAAGGACGCGTGCCTTGTGACGTTCCTCATCTCTTGAAACGGCGCGCCGGGCGACAAGGATCGAAAGAGGAGCGCCGATGAGAAGACCGGCAAGAGCGAGTGATGCGAGTGTCGCATGAAGCGCGAAGAGGATCAGAAGCAGGATGATTGCAAAGAGCAGGTCGATGACCAGCCTGATCCCGACCAGTTCCAAAGCGGACCGAAGGCGGTCGATACTCCTGAAGAGGCGCGGCAGGCTGCGGGGATTGATCCGCTTCTGCAACTCGCCCGGCCGGGCTCCCAAGAGATGGTCAAATATGTGGGAAGAGATTTCGCGGTCGAGATCGGCCGACGCCTCATCCGTGAGTGAATCGCGTGCGGTGACCAGAACCAGGCGGAATATTTCGGCGAAAATCAGCCCCAGGACAATCGTGTCCAAGGTGCCTACACCATTCTGGACCAGCACCTTGTCGAAGATGAGTAGTGCGCCGACTGGCAACAACAGAGTTCCAAGCTGAGCAAGCAGTCCGGTGAACATAACCGTGCCGAGACGGGCGCGGTTCTGCATTGCAAATCCTTGTATCAGCTTGAATATTGACGGTGACTGGTCCCGCTGACTGTCGGAAGGAGAGATGACGACGAGATACGTCGGAGCAACCTGTGCCTCAAAGTGTTCAAGTGCAGTCTTGTCGACGACAGCTTCATCGGACCTTGAAAAGATCACTTTGTTTCGCGAAGTCTGCCTTATGATCGCAGGGCCGTTTTTGCCAATAACAAGTGCTGGCAGCGGCGCCGCACGAAGTCTTGCCGGGTCATATGGCCATACGTGAACGTGTGCCGGCGCCAGTTCTTTCAGGACATCTGCATCGGCCGTTTCGCCAAAATCATCCAGCACATTCTCCAACGCACCTGCGTTAAATCCGTGTGCTTCGAAAAACGCGGCTATCAAACCATTGCTAAACCGCCTCATTTCAGCACCTATGCTTCTCGCCGTGCCTCAAACGACTTGTAGGCCCATCCGGCCAGGCGAGCACCTCTGGCGGTCCATTCCCAGGTGCCCATCGAGCCAAGGCGAAGGTCTCTGCCGGGATTGAAGGCTTGTTCCGTCAGCTGAATATCCCTGCGCCGATATTGGCGTTTTTCCGGATCGCCATGCCACAAATGGGTGATTTCACAATCCACCCAACCAATCCGGCCAGCCGTTGCAAGCGCTGCACGCTCTGCCCAAAACAGAAAGTGATCCCTGTAGTCCATGTTGTCCCGGAAGACCTTGTCGAAACAGCCTGAGTCGAGTTCGCCTGTGAATGCGTGAGCCATCAGGTGATCTCCGCTGCCGGAAAGACAGGCGTCATACAGACCGCATTCGCGCAGCAGGTCCCTACGCGCTGCCCAGGCATATCCGGTGTGGCCGTGCTCGGCGTAGACGGCCGGACTCGGCCCGCCCGTGATGCCAAGCCGCGCGGCAAATCCTGAAACAATGTCTTCGATAGCCGGCTCTGAGCCAGGTTTGGCGAGACGACGACAGTGCGAAAAACACTGCACGACGGGTGTATCATCCAAAGCTCCGGACGTCGCTTCGGCCCATGTTCTGGCGGACTCTCCGAACAGCAAATCGACGTCGCACCAGGCGACTTTCGTATATTTTTCAGGGAGAAGCGAAACGATGCGGTTCAGCAGTCTCTCTTTTTGCCAGAGCAAGGAGGCTGTGTGGACCGCGTAAAGGTTCTCGACTTTTCCATCCAGTCGGCTTGAACCGTCACCGAAGATCAATTCGGCAACGAAGAGGGGGATCTGGCTTCGCCGCAGCTCTTCCTGAAAAATCGAGAAGTTCTTTAACTGCCAGTCATTGCCGAGCGGATCATAGTAACAGGCTATAACGCACAGATCATCGTGAGGCATGTTCGATCTCGTCCTCGCAACGTTGCTCAAAATAGGATTCCAGAAGACGCCGCTGCTTGTCTGCGTTCTCGGTCCACTCCCAGGCACCGCCATTGACGCGCTTTAAATGGTGTCCGGGATCGAACCCCATCCGATCGAGCAGGACATTGCGGGTCACATATTGGCGTCGTTGAAACGAGCCGTGGCTCAGATGGGTAATCGTGCCGGGAACGACGCCCAAACGCAGCATCTGTCCTGCGCCAGGCAGGTTATTGCACCAGTCGCTGAACCGCCGTCGCAGCGCACCTTTGCCCAGCAAACGCGACACACACCGGCACGCGCCAGTGCCTGTGAAAGCATGCGCCATGACATGATCTGCGCCACCGATAATGCACTCGTCGAACAAGCCGTTTGCAAGCACCTCGCGCCGCGCCGCCCAGGCGTATCCTGTATGACCATGGCTGTTGAAATCGGCACCGGCCAGTTCGCGTGCGCGCGTCACATTCGACGCGTAACTGGTTACGGGAGATTGCTCCGGAAGTGCGCTCTGGCGCACTTGCTGAAAAATCTGGGCGACATCACAGCGTTGAAGTGTTTCAGCCGTTGCTTCGAGCCATTCCGGATTTTCAAAAATTACGTCACCGTCGATCCAGGCGATGGCATCGAATTTCTCGATCAGACGCGAGATCGCGAGGTTCAGAAGCCGCTCCTTTTGCCACATGACAAAACGGCACGGAACGCTGATCGAGGCCTTTGCCTGTGTGACACCGTCAAAAACGCCTTCGACGATCGTCAGGCAATCCGAGTGCTTTTCAATCGCAGCTACAAAGGCGCGATGGTTCTGCAGCATCACGACACTTCGCAGCGGATTGAAGTAGGCGCTTACGATCGCAACACGCATTCCCACTCATCCCCTCATGAAGGTTGCCCCCCGGTCACTCGGCAGCAACCTTCAACTTGTCAACGTGTCTGAGCCATCTGGCTCATCGACATGTGATCGGCATCCACCGACATTGCTGCGGAGACAGCAACCGCGGCGGCGACGCTTGCGGCGACAGCCGATACAGCCGAAGAGACCGCGGAAACGGCCGCTGGCCACGCTGCTACAGTTCCTGGATGTTCCAGGTTTCCGTCATGTGTGGGGCACGAAGCAGTGACCTTCTCGGCGACGTCCGGGTCCAGTTCCAGGCCGTGTTCTTCCACGAACCTCAGGGGATCTGCCAGGAAATCATAAAGGTCACGATCGGATTTCATGGCTGCGGCCATCACGGCCTCCTCCACCGTAGGAATTTCCAGTTGCATAACCTGCTCCTTTCATTTGCTCGGTAAGAGATACATTGGTTACTACCAATGAGTGTATCCTATCGCTTCATAATAATAATTTCCAATAATTATTTCAGGAAATCAGTAAAAATTAGGAAAAAATGAATTTCAATCTAATTTTGCTGTAGCTTATGATGATTTATCGAAAAATTTGCTTGATTATTGATTTTACTAAAGAAGAAAATTGATTTTCTTACTCAAAGTTTGAACACATTTCTCCGACACGCTTAACGCTGGATTTTGCGCCGGCGAAAGTCTTGCGCATTTTGTGAGTGTTATAATTATCTGAAAAATATATATTTTTCAGACGGCCTTGTGAGGTGTGTACGAAGTTTCATTGAATGAGATAGTAAAAATAGAAATTAATAAAATTATCTATTTAAAGTTGAAAAAGATTTTTTTTTATACAAAGATAAAGGACAGAGTATACCGAATTCTTTGAGTTCGAAAGATCGACTGTAGCTATGTTAGGTGGAGAGATAATGACGTCGCCAAGCAAAGTCTTTCCGATGCGGTTCAACTCGCTCGTTATTGAGACAACAACCAGGTGCAATGCGAAATGTGCCATGTGTTATCAGTCGGTTGGTCCGAAGGGATCCGACAACTGGGGAATTCATGAGTTGAAACGCGATACGCTGATGCGGGTCATCGATGATGCTATCCATATTCCCAACCTTCACAAACGGCTGCACATTTCAGGGGGAGAAGCTTTCCTCGACACAAAGCTCGTGATTGCTCTGCTGAGCAGAGGTCGGGACGTCGGATACGACGAAATTACCCTCACGACGAATGCCTTTTGGGGTAAGTCGCCTGAAGCTGCCGACAAGATCTGCCGACAGCTCCTGGACTGCGGTGTGACCGACATGGAAATCAGTTGGGACTATTGGCACACCGACTACATCAAGGCTGAGCGCGTCGTGAATGTTTTGCGTGCTGCGCGCAAACACAGTGTCAAGACGACCCTCCGCGTGTTGACGAGCAAGTCGCACAGCGCTGGCGAAGCGCTTTCCCTGTTAGGTGAAGGCTGGAAAGAAGCAGACTCGGTTATGTGGGGCAAAGTGTTCGGCACCGGACGGGCCGCGACCAAGCTTGGTCCTGCCGAACTTCATCCGGAAACATTGGCGCCCGGCGAGACATGCCACAATTTCCTGAACCTGACCGTGAACGCAAAAGGGGAAGTCTTTCCCTGTTGTGCGGGTCTGGACCAGACTGACCATGTCGGCCTCGGGCAGGTCCATGAGGAGCCGATCTCAAGGATTGCAGAACGCATGTCCAATAACCTTTGGCTCCGCAAGCTTGTCTTCGAAGGGGTCGTTGCAATCGAAGAGGTTGTCAAAGAAAGCGGCTATGCTTTTGAGCCTGAAGAGAATACGGGCATGTGCACGCGGTGCTGGTCTGTCTTTCGTGACCAGGGGGCAACGGAAATCGTCAAGGCGCACGGGCGCAAGATTGGGCGCGAAATCGTCGAGAGGGCACTGCGTCGCCCGCGCGCGGCATGAGCGCGCCGGATAATCTCAGGTCACTGGCGGGGGGAAAACCCTCGCTGGTCACCGAACGGATGGGGTCGGTTTCTGTCTTCGCCGAAATACGGCCAGACGGCAAAGGCTGGGTGACGCCCGCCGATCGGCTGGGAGACTGGTTGAACCACTACAACCTTTATTTTCTCACGTCGGCGGGTATCAGCGAAGGGCATAATCTTCATTGGCTGTATCATCGGGAAGTTACGGTGAAGGGTGAAGATCTTTATCGCCTGCCGGATGAACTCAAGCGCCTCAACCAGCGCATAACTGACCTGTCCATGGTCATGACATGGCTTGTCTCCTTAACCGAACTGATGCAATTGACGCAGCCGGCTGAAGAAACCATCAAGGACCTGGGCCTTGGCTCAATCTGCCTGTCGATCGCAGAGGAGGAGCGCGGTCTTGTGAATGCCCAGTGCGCCAAGTGCATCGAAGACCTTTGCGACGCCGGTATCGGATTGTCCATAATCGGTCGGACCGATGCGCTTCAGGAGATCGGCGTATTTGGCGGAGACCCCATGAGCAAGGCTTCCGTCACCCTGATCCAGCGGCGGCTGGGGGGTGATGTCGAGGAGCTGCCGCGTATCGGGCGGACAAGGCCTTGCAAGACGCGGCTGCATTTCGTGCTGGATGCACGCGGTTTGATTTACCCGTGCATGGGCCTTGTACACATTCCATCATGTGCCCTGGGCACCATCGACGATGATCTGGCGGAACTCGTCGACGAACGCGAGCACCAGGCGTTCGACCTTGGCACGCTGATCGAGCGCGGACCGGATCTTCCCGAAGTGCTCGAGGAAAAACTGCCCGATGGTGTTCCGATCGACTGCTATGCGCACCGTCGTCAGATAATAGCCAGGACTTGTAAAGCCGGGAGTTGACGGGTGCACACATATCTGCAGAAGCAGTCGGTCGTACCCGCCGCGCTCGAGACACCTCAAATGGTCTCAATCCTTGGCAAATCCTTCGGACTGCGGGATGCCACGATCGTGACGAACCCGGCCTTGCGCGATGGGTTTGTCGCCGTCAGCCACGACAAACCTTACCTGATGCGTCTGGATCCGGCGGGGGAGACCGACCGGCGCCGAGTGGCGTTCGAACGATCCTTTGCCGCGCAGTGCAGCCGGTCGCTTGGCTGGCCCGCATGCCTGCGGACCAATCTGGATGAATGGTCGAGCACCGTCGTCGTCGAGGGGCGGGACCTGCTCCTCAGCGGCGAGCAGTATCTGCATCAGTCTCACCGCGTCAAAAGCCTGGATGACTTCAAGGCGCTCGCCGAACACATGGCGCGTTTTTCAAAGTTCAAGCCCCAGATCGAATATGACGATGAGGCAGCGCCGCGGCTCGATCCGCAATTCCTTCGAACCGTCGCCTGCCCGAAAATCATTGCGGTGAGCGCTTATCCCGGATGGGTTGAGCCGACGATTGCATCTCTTCTCGATCATGTGGAAACGGAGTGTTCGACGCTTCAGTGGGAGATCAACCACGGTGACGCCCACGAAGACAATGCGCTTGTTGCCTCGGCGGGCGAGGCTTTCTTCGTCGATACTGAATTCGCGTGCCTTGCGCCCGCCGGATACGATATTGCGACCCTTATCTGGGACATCTACATGCGGCGCGGGAAAGACGACGCACTTTTCTTTTGCCGTCTCATGCGCGATGCCGGATTTCAATCACCGGAAGTGGCAAGCAAACTGACCGCGCTCATGATCATGCGAAAGGTCTGGTGGCTTGGCCTAAGGGCCAGCCGAAGCCGCGACGGCACAATTCCAAGCAGGACATTCATCGAAGAACAGCTGGAGGCCGCGCTCGCCATACGGATGGATCAGCATCGTTTTGCCTCAGAGTTGAGCGGAAAGCACTGAGGAGGAGCTGATAAATGGAGCCGCAGAACAGTTTCTCCGACGCATGGGATGACTTCTTTCTTTTGCCGCGTGACCTCGACATCTGTACGAGGCCAGGCAATCGGCTTGACGTGCTTCATGTGACAGCCGCGCTGGATTGGCCGTGGCCCTTGCCGGGTTGGTTTGCGGAAAAATCCTCCCGCTGGTGCGCACGGCTCTCCTCGCTGGGTTACAACGCACGCGCCTTGGTGCCGCAAGCCGTCTTGCCGGGATGCAGCCGTGACGATCTTATCGAGATCATTCTTCGCCTGCGGCCCAGAATGGTGGTTTCGAGAGCATTCGCATTGCGTGGCAGGGACCTGGAACGATTGGCGCTGGAGCAGCCCGACGTCTTGTTTCTTCAATCAAACCACACGCCGAACAGCTTTTTGCTGGAGCCGGGCTCCGCGTCCCCCGAAGGGTGGCTGGAGGCGGTGGAGGCTGCCAGAAGATCCCCGTCGGTCTATCTTTCCAGCGTCGGTGAAAGAGATGTTGCGGGAACCTCTCATCTGGCGGGGCCTGGAAAGATACTCTGGATCGCCAACCCTTGCGATACGAAGCTAATCCAGCAGCCAATTGGCGATCGTGAGGACAGAACGCGGCTGTCCATCGGATTGGGCGGGCGCAGCAACCACCAGAAGAACCTCAAGAACCAGTTGGACGCTGTTGCCCTGGTGGCGCGCACGCGTCCGGTCGAACTTGTTCTCTTCCTGGGGCACGAATGCGCCCCCGGTATCCGCGAGAGCCTGCGCCGTTATGCCCACGGCGTCTTTGACGCGCTTCATCAACCGGTGCGGATCTACGACTTTGTTCCGCCACATCTGCTTTCAAGTCATGCGCGCGCCGAAATCGATATCTTCCTCCAAGGGTCTTTCGACGAATCGTTCGGTTACCTGAATTGGGAAATGATGGCGGCTGGTGTTCCGACCCTGACGTCCAACGATATCGAAGTGCCTGGCACAATAACGGCGAACCCTGTTGATATTGTTGGCATGTCTGGGGCCATCCTTCAAATTGCGGACGATCTGCCTGCTTATCGGGAAGCTGCAATCCGCCGCGCGCAGGAGGTCGCGCTCCGCAACAACAGGTGCTTCGACCGGGTCTTTGAAGCCTTTCTGGGGCAGATGATTGCAGAGGTGAAAGCTTGAACAGCCATGACACCGCCGTCGTCACGTGCGTCTTTTCAGCGACTCCGGGCAGTGCACGGGCAAAAAACCTTGGCGCTTTTCTCGATGCCCTTAACCGGCAGGACGTGCCCGTTTTCGTTGCAGAGCTTGCCTATGACGACATGCCTTTCCTCCTGCCCGAAAGCGCCTGCGTCCTTCAGATTCGCACGCGGCATCACTCCTGGCACAAGGAGCGGCTTCTCAATCTGGCTGTGCAGTCGCTCGACCAGGTCTATGAAAAGATCGTCTGGGCCGATTGCGATATCATCTTTGAACGGCATGACTGGCTGGTCGAGACTTCGAGACTGCTTGACGACGTTGCGGTGATGCAGCCTTTCGACATGGCTCTGAGGGTCGCAGAAGAAGGGCAGGCCCAAACGGATCCGGAAATGTCTTTCGCCGCAAGTTTCGTAAGTGGCCGTACGGATCTGAACGGCGGCATGTCCGCGCATGGACATACAGGATTTGCCTGGGCGGCCCGGCGATCGCTTTTCGAGGGGCCGGGATTGCTGGACATATGTCTGTCCGGTACGGGGGATCACCTCATGGCGCACGGATTTGTGGGGGATATGACGTCCCACTGTGTCTCGCGCCTTCTTGTCGGAGCTCCCGGCTACGAAATGGCGTATCGAAGGTGGTGTCACGCGGTTGCCGATCTTACCGGGGCGAGGATTTCGGCGATCGAGGGGACAATAAGGCACTTGCCACATCCGACCGGCGGCGGGCACAGCTACCTGCGACGGAACTTCGATCTCCTGCGCATTGGCTATGATCCGGATCGCGATCTTGCTGCGTCTGACGATGGTCTTCTGCATTTTCTTCACCGCACGCCTGATCATGAAGCATGGCAGGCGCGCCACTTTCCGACCAACGAGGTCAGGGCACCGTGAGCAGCTCCATTCAACCGAAGTCGCGCTACAAGGTCGTTGACATCGTCGACCCGGCAAACAGCCGGACGCGTGATCGTTTCGAGGCCTATCGTCACGACACTGTGCTGACGTCTCAGGACGATGCATTGGTCGGAAATTACACGGCTGAAAAATTTGCGGTCGATGACCAGATCGCGCTCTACGTGATCATGGATTGCGAAGAGGACCGCATCTGCGGTTTTTCAAGCCTCTTCCGGCCCTCGCACTGGCCTCATGAAGTCGGCAGGGTGGGCAACCGAAGCTGGATCGACAAAAACTTCCGGTCCAGCAGGTGGGAGCAATCGGGCCGAAACTCTTCCGGCTATGCCTATGGTATCCGGGATTTTGTGTCGATCATGACGCGTGCAAACGTAAGCACCTGCAAAGAACACGGCATTGAACTCATGCTGATAACGCGCGAAGCGCAGGCAGCGCATAGAAACCAGATTGGCAGGCTTATAACCGTTCTCGACAAGCAGCTCGTCTGGCAAACAGATTTCACCGGCTACTATTCGACATATCCGGGACAAACGCGCAGCTGCTGGCAACGCGCCATATTCAGTGAACTGATTCCAGGGGCCCGGCAGCACATCCACCGCATTCCCAGGATCACGCACGACGAATACATTCATCGCTACAGTTCCAACCCGATCCTGGAAAACTAGGGGCCTCAGAACTTTCATGCCAGGTCGGTGAGCGTTTGTGCCGGGGTTTGTCGTCCAACGCGGTGACACCGCGTTGGGAACGGCAGAATGTTGCCTGAACGCCGGCGAAAATGCAGGTGCTTATTTCGCAATCTGAATTGTTGGGAAACTGGTGCCGGCAGCAGGATTCGAACCCGCGACCCCGAGATTACAAATCACGTGCTCTACCAGCTGAGCTATACCGGCGCCGGGGATGGCTTCTACCAGATTGGGCGCGCTTGTCCATGCTTGAAACGAAATTTTTCGCGCAAGGCAAAAGAAAATCTGCCAAGTGTCTTGAAACACGCGGGAAATTGGATGGCGGCTGTGGATAATAGGTTGGCTGGCAGCGCTAATAGAAGGTCAATGGCGGGCAGGCACAAGCGTCCGGCAACGGTGGTTGATGTCAGGTCGAAACCCTATCCGCAACTCGCGGCCTTTGCTTTGCGTTGAGACCTCTCAGCAGCGCAGAACAGTTTCTCGCTTCGGAGACAATATCCAAGGCGACGTACTTCGTGAACAACTGGGTTTGACCCCGGCTCAAGGCCGGGGCAGCTGAGTTGCCGGGCAGGACTTTGTGACGGAAGGGGCGTTTGGCTCCGACTCGGGGACAGGGTGGCCGCAACGGGTTTGATCCCCTGATGCTAGGGGAAGTTTGTATTCGTTGTGTCGTTCGCGCTGAGCTGACCGTTTTGAAAATACACGTTTTGGCATTCTCTGCGCCGTCCCGGCCATGAGCCGGGATCTCTCAGCAGCACACAACAGGTGCTTGCTTCAGTGAAAAGTTACAAGGTGGAATACTTCATCAGCACCTTGGAATGGCCCCGGCTCAGGGCCGGGGAAGCAGAGGCGCGTGGCAGGACTTTGTAGTGGAGGGGTGCGTTTGGCCCCGGCTCAAGGCCGGGACAGCGGTTGCCACATAGAGAGATTCTTTTGAGGGGGCTGGAATTTAGAACGCAAACAGTTTGCCGGACATCAGCTCGCTGCGGATATCAAGGGCGAGATCGGCTTCCTGCTGGAGCGGTATCGAGCTGGCAAACGCGGAGATGGTTGCCCTGATGTTGTGTTTGATCTGTGCGCTTTCGGGAAGTCCGATTTCGGCGACGAGATTGTCGGCATGGATGCGTAGTGTTCGGGTTTCGCTCAAATCCGTCAGGCGCAGCGCGGCAATGGTCCTGTTTGCGTCGATCTCCAGGGCATTCACCTTGCCGTCGATCGTGACGACCGAGTTGCTGCTTTCCAGGTTGAAGGTCTCGGTTTGACCGACCAGCGAGACCTGGGAGTTCGTTCCTGCGACCGATATGCCCTGAAAGTGTCCCTTGAAACTCGCGATCGTCGCCTGCTGGTGAATGGAAACGGAAACATCCGTAGGCAACTGGGTTTCCAGCAGGACGCTGCAACGTCGGGTGACGCCCGTGTCGCTTTGTTTGAACTGGAGATTTACATAAAGGCTCGCCTGAATGGCACGCGTTTCCACGATAGGCCGGCAGCTTTGTGCGCGCAGGCCCGACTTGACCACATGCAGCATGGCCGGCCCGTCCTTGGAGGTGGTGACGTTGATCTTGCTACTTTCACCTTCGAAGATGACATTCCTGATCTGGCTGAAGTCGATCTCGGAAAACGGATCGGCATGCGCGGGCATCGCCGCGGTCATGCAGAACAGAGCCGCGAAAGCTGCCTTTGAACCGGTGATATTCATCACGCCCATTCCAGTTGTTTGCGCGACCGCCCGGCCATCTGCCGTTTCGCCAGGCAGTTTGCGAAGTGTACCTCACCGCATTGCTCATGCCAAAACCAGCATCCGCTTGTATCAAGAGGAGAAGGTTGCCTCTTCCCCCAAGGCTCTCAGCGGATACGAGCATCGAGCGATGCGCCGGGGAACAGGATAGGACAGAGTTCACGTAAATTGCGAGAAGAAAATTTAAAACTATTACGGGAAAATTTCGAACGAATTTTGCTTGTGACGAGCCGCTTGGCCGCCGATCAAAGCTGCATTTTCATTCGCGCCACATAAAGCGAGAGAACCGCCGCGTTGGAGACATTCAGGGAGCGGATTTCACCTGGCATGTCGAGGCGGGCAAGAAGTCCGCAGGCCTCACGCACGCCCTGACGAACGCCTTTGCCTTCAGAGCCGAGAACGAGGACGGTTTTGTCCGTGAAGGTGGTGTCCTCGAGGCTCGCGGGACCGTCACTGTCCAGCGCGATGCAGCCGAAGCCCTTTTCTTTCATTTCGCTCACGAACCTTGCCATGTTCTTCACACGTACATGCTTGATCATGTCGAGGGCCCCGGATGCCGATTTGGCAAGAACAGGGCCTTCTTCCGGGGCGTGGCGTTCGGTGGTGACGACGGCATCGGCGTCAAGGGCAACCGCCGATCGGAGGATTGCGCCGACATTGTGCGGATCTGTGACTTGGTCCAGCGCCAGCACAAGACGGGCACCTTCCAGGTGTCCCGCGCCATAGGCGGGCAGGGGATCGGCCTCCAGGATCATGCCCTGGTGCACAGCGTCCTTGGTGACCATCCTGTCGAGCGCGCGCGGCATCATCGTTTCCACCGGCACGTCGATCGTAACGCCGCGCTCAACCAGACGGTTCTGCGCGTTTTCGGTTGCGAAGAGTTTCAGCCGCTTCCGGTCTTTGTTGGCAAAGGCAGCCTCGACCGTGTGGAGGCCGTACAAAAGGACCGGACCTTCCGGCGGCAGACCGGGCCTGCGGGGCGCGGGCTTTCCACCAGTCTTCTTTTTGTAGAACGGCTTCTGACCCGAACGCGGTCCGGGACGGCCTGATTTTGGGTTTTCCGTCATGGCGATTGCTGTAGCGGCAAATGCAGCGGAGGGGAAGGGGCTTGTCCGTTCTCAGGCCGGATCACGCAGACCTGTAGGGTGCCGTCCCGGCCTTGCGCCAGGACCCTTGGTGATTGCTGCATTTGGCCTCGGATCGGGTCCGGGGCGGCGAAGAGGAAAGGTGCTTGAAAGGCAACCCGAGCGCTGTCGGGGTTTTGAGCCTGCTATAGAGTTCAAAGTTTCAACTTGAGGCTCAAGACGGCTTGAGGATCATGCAGCTCACCGTGCCATGGGCGATCAGTTTCCCCTTGGCGTCCCGCAACTCGCCTTCCGACGTGGCCAGTCTTGAGCCGCGGTGGACGATTCGGCCCTCACAGACAACTTCGCCGCTGCCGGGATGAAGCGGGCGGACCATATTCACGTTGAGCGATGTGGTCGTATAGAACTCACCGGGCTTCAACGTGGTGTGGACGGCGCAGCTGAGCGCCGTGTCGATCAGAGTAGAAATCCAGCCGCCGTGAACGGTACCGAGCGGGTTGAGGAATTCCTTGGCTGGAAGGCCGGAGAAGACCGCTCGGCCCTCGTCGAATTCCTTCATTCTTATATTGGAATGAATCATGATCGGCGGGGCGGGCAGCTCACCTGCCATCATGTGCTTGAAAATGTCGAGCCCTGTCATTGTCGCAAATGCCGACATGGGGAGAGCGCCGAGTTCGTGGGTTTTGCCGTTTTCGGTGATCGTGTCCGTGTTACTCATAACCTGTCCTTGTGAACCTGCGTTTCAATCGCCGCCGGACGCGGCTTCCTTGTCCTTGTCTTCCAGAATGTGGACGGCCTTGCGAAGGGCGGACATGTGGCCGCGAACGGCATCCGAACCCTCTGGACCCAGCAGCGTGCTCAGCTCTGTCTGCGCTCCCGTCCAGGCCTCATGGATCTCGATCACCTTGGATTCGCCCGCCGGTGTCAGAACCGGCAGCACGGTGCGTCCGCCGGTTTCGCGGCGTCGGATCAGGCCGGCGGCCTCCAGAGGCTTGAGATTGCGGGCAAGGGTCGAGCGGTCAATGCCGAGATAACGGGCAATCGCAGAGGCTGAGGGAGCCGAGCCATCGGCTATGACGGCAAGAAGCTGCGCCTGCGTCAGTTCCAGCCCGACGGAGGACATGTGCCGATTGTAGTGCCGCGTCAGGAGATTCGCCGTGCGGCGGGCAGTGTGACCAAAGCACGTCCGGCCCATTGCGGTGAAATCAATGTCGTCAAGTGAAGAGCTCATTTGTTGTAGATACAACATGCAACTTTCCTCTTCAACCACTATCTGTCCTGTTCACTGCTGCAACTGTTTTTCGGCTTGCGAAAACGGGTTGATCAGCGGCAAATCATTGGTGCGAAATTTGTCCACAGGCACGCATAGAAGTTGCCTGGAACGCTGGAAAAACGGCGAGAACGGGTGACATTTGGCACAAGCACATGCACTCTGGCTCAAGAGGTGACCGGAGTGATCCCCAGCGTTCGAAGCTACCGTTTCGAGCGTCATGTTGATTTTGTTCAATTCTTTGCAAAATCGGCGTTGACACGGCTGGTCCGCATCTGCATAACACGCGCCACAGGATTGCTCGCCCCTTTCGGGCGGGTTCTCCGGTAAGCCATCCTGATCGCTTCGGCGTGAAGCAGGACGAGATGGAGGAGTGCCCGAGTGGCTAAAGGGGACGGACTGTAAATCCGTTGGCTATGCCTACGTTGGTTCGAATCCAACCTCCTCCACCATCGTTCCTGGTTTGCTCGTTGTGCGGGTGTAGCTCAATGGTAGAGCAGCAGCCTTCCAAGCTGACGACGAGGGTTCGATTCCCTTCACCCGCTCCATCAAGGGGCTGACCGGAGTGTCCGGAACGGAAGGCTCTTTCGCCCGGAAATCCTGACAGAAGTTCTACGGGAAGCAATTCGTCGCTCGCGGATCTGTCCAAGGCGTCGGAGCGAATCCCGCTTCGAGCCTATAGAGACTGAACCGAGTATTGGACAGAGAGCGACGCCGATGGCGAAGGAAAAATTTGAGCGCAACAAGCCGCACGTTAACATTGGCACGATTGGCCATGTTGACCACGGCAAGACGACGCTGACCGCTGCAATCACGATGACGCTGGCTGAGGCTGGCGGCGCAGAAGCGAAAGCCTACGACGAGATCGACGGCGCGCCTGAAGAAAAGGCCCGCGGCATCACCATCTCCACGGCGCACGTTGAGTATGAGACGGAGAACCGTCACTACGCTCACGTTGACTGCCCTGGTCACGCTGACTACGTGAAGAACATGATCACGGGTGCAGCGCAGATGGACGGCGCGATCCTGGTTGTGTCTTCAGCAGACGGCCCGATGCCGCAGACCCGCGAGCACATCCTGCTTGCGCGCCAGGTTGGCGTTCCGGCTCTTGTTGTTTTCATGAACAAGGTTGACCAGGTCGACGACGAAGAGCTTCTTGAGCTCGTCGAAATGGAAATCCGCGAGCTTCTGTCTTCCTACGAGTTCCCGGGCGACGACATTCCGATCGTCAAGGGTTCGGCTCTTGCAGCTGTTGAGAACCGCGATGCGGAAATCGGCCGTGATGCGATCCGTGAGCTGATGGCTCAGGTTGACGACTACATCCCGACGCCAGAGCGTCCGAAGGATCAGCCGTTCCTGATGCCGATCGAGGACGTGTTCTCGATCTCCGGCCGCGGTACTGTTGTGACCGGCCGTGTTGAGCGCGGTATTGTCAAGGTGGGTGAAGAAGTCGAGATCGTCGGCATCAAGGACACCACGAAGACGACGGTTACCGGCGTTGAAATGTTCCGCAAGCTGCTGGACAGCGGCGAAGCGGGCGACAACATCGGTGCTCTGATCCGCGGTGTTGGCCGTGAGGAAGTTGAGCGTGGCCAGGTTCTTTGCAAGCCGGGTTCTGTGACCCCGCACACGAAGTTCAAGGCAGAAGCCTACATCCTGACGAAGGAAGAAGGTGGCCGTCATACGCCGTTCTTCACCAACTACCGTCCGCAGTTCTACTTCCGTACGACAGACGTTACGGGCGTTGTTTCTCTGCCGGAAGGCACGGAAATGGTGATGCCGGGCGACAACGTGTCGGTTGACGTTGAGCTGATCGTGCCGATCGCCATGGAAGAAGGCCTGCGCTTCGCGATCCGCGAAGGCGGCCGTACCGTCGGCGCCGGCGTCGTCGCGTCCATCATCGAATAAGATGAATTCAGGTTGCCGGGTCTTGTACCCGGCAACTGCCCCTCTTAAGTCTTGCGATGCGTGGCTTCAGAGGGTATCAGGAGCAAAGTCGTCTCGGCGGCTCTCTGAAGGGGTATAGCTCAGTTGGTAGAGCGACGGTCTCCAAAACCGTAGGTCGCGGGTTCGAACCCTGCTGCCCCTGCCAAATTGCTCTTGATTAAATCGCCTCGAGGGCTTAAAGAGTTTCCTCGAGTGAGGCGCGCGGAGTTTTTCGCGCGCCCACTCGTATTTAACAGACCGGAATCGGAATGGCAAAGACCAATCCCTTTAAATTCATCCAGGAAGTGCGCGCTGAAACGTCCAAGGTGACTTGGCCAACGCGCAAGGAAACGGCTGTGACCACCGCTATGGTGTTCGTCATGGTCTTGATCGCCTCAATTTTCTTCCTCGTGGCGGATCAGTTGATGAGCCTTGGGATCGGGTATCTTCTGGGTGTCGGCGGCTGAGTAAGACCGACCGTCCGGTTTGTAGACAAGAACAAGAAACGGAACTGAGAACCATGGCCAAGCGCTGGTATATTGTGCATGCCTATTCCAATTTTGAGAAGAAGGTCGCCGATTCCATCCGCGAGAAGGCCGAGCAGAAGGGCTTGACCGATCTGTTTGAGGAAATCCTCGTTCCGATGGAAAAGGTCGTTGAGGTTCGTCGCGGCCGCAAAGTGGACGCTGAACGCAAGTTTTTCCCAGGCTATGTCCTGGTTAAGATGGATATGACCAACGAGGCCTTCCACCTGATCAAGGATACACCGAAAGTGACCGGGTTCCTGGGCGCGGACCAAAAGCCGATGCCGATCCCGGAAAAAGAAGCCCTGCGAATCATTAACCAGGTGCAGGAAGGCGTCGACAGGCCGAAACCTTCGGTCAGCTTCGAAGTCGGCGAGCAGGTACGCGTCTCCGACGGTCCGTTCGCGTCCTTCTCCGGACTTGTCGAAGAAGTCGACGACGAGCGTGCGCGTCTCAAGGTTGCAGTGTCCATTTTCGGACGCGCTACACCGGTGGAACTGGAATTCGGTCAGGTGGACAAGCTCTGACTGGCTGCCGTCCCGAAGGACGGCATTGAGTGCCCGGTAGACGGCCCATGTGGTCGACATCCGGGATTTTGGGTGGAAGGTTCAGGCATTCTTCGCCGGATGCCAAAGAAGGGGCCGGACCACCAACTCCCAGCCGGCTGGATCGCCGTCCAGCTGCGAATGATTGGAGAGATTCATGGCGAAAAAAGTTGAAGGCCTCCTGAAGCTTCAGGTGCCGGCAGGCTCTGCTACTCCGTCGCCGCCCATCGGGCCGGCGCTCGGTCAGCGCGGTCTGAACATCATGGAATTCTGTAAAGCGTTCAACGCGCAGACCCAGGATGTTGAAAAGGGTGCTCCGTGCCCGACCGTGATTACATATTACTCCGACAAGTCGTTCACGTTCGAAGTGAAGACGGCGCCGGTCAGCTTCTTCCTCAAGAAGGCCGCCAAGCTGCAGAAAGGGTCCCAGACCCCGGGTCGCGGCACTGTCGGTTCCGTCACCAAGGATCAGGTGAAGGAAATCGCCGAGGCGAAAATGAAGGACCTGAACGCCAACGACGTCGAGGCAGCAATGCTGATGGTCGAAGGTTCCGCCCGCTCCATGGGCCTTGAGGTTAAGGGGTAAGATCATGGCGAAGGTTGGAAAGCGTATCAGTTCTGCGCGTGAAGGCATCGACCGCAACAAGCTTTATTCGCTTGACGAGGCAGTCGGCCTCGTGAAGGGGCGGTCCAAGACAAAGTTCGACGAGACTGTCGAAGTTGCGATCAATCTCGGCGTTGATCCGCGTCACGCTGACCAGATGGTCCGCGGCGTCTGCGTATTGCCGAACGGCACCGGTAAAAACGTCCGTGTGGCTGTGTTTGCCCGTGGCGATAAGGCTGATGAAGCCAAGGCTGCCGGCGCCGACATCGTCGGTGCGGAAGAATTGGTCCAGGAAGTGCAGGGCGGCAAGATCGACTTTGACCGCTGCATTGCCACTCCGGACATGATGCCGCTGGTCGGCCGTCTCGGCAAGGTGCTCGGCCCGCGCGGCCTGATGCCGAACCCGAAGGTTGGAACGGTCACGCCCGATGTCACGGCAGCTGTCAACGACGCCAAGGGCGGCGCGGTTCAGTTCCGTGTTGAGAAAGCCGGCATCGTTCATGCAGGCGTTGGCAAGGTGTCCTTCTCGGAAGAAGCGATCACACAGAACGTTAAAGCTCTGGTGGACGCGGTTCAGAAGGCAAAACCGTCCGGCGCCAAAGGCTCCTACCTGAAGCGCATCGCGGTGTCTTCCACGATGGGCCCGGGTGTAAAGATCGATCTCGCCAGCGTTTCCGGCGAGTAATCCGGTTCGCCGGATTGAAGCAAGATTTCGGTCTTTCGACCGAATAGACCCGGCGGTTCGCTGCCGGGTTGCCCTGTCCGAGACTGCAGGTGCCGGGAGACCGGCTTAAGCGATTGAGGCCTGCATAGATGGGTGAGAACCGAATTCTCCGCGCTTGCGGATGACCGACGTTCGAACCAGACCTTGCCGCGCGCACGCCGCGAAGGTGAGGGGACAGGACCCTGAGCGCCGCTTTCAAGGTGGTTCCGGGTTCGGAACCACCGCGGGGCGGCAAAGGTAAACCGGTGGCGGCAACGCCACCAAATGGAGAAGGCAAGTGGAAAGAGCGGAAAAGCACGAGTTCGTGACGTCTCTCAACGATGAGCTGGCAGGTACCGGCGTCGTTGTCGTCGCGCACTATGCAGGTCTTTCGGTTGCGCAGATGACCGCATTGCGGGCATCTGTACGCGAAGCCGGCGGATCTGTGAAAGTCGCAAAAAACCGCCTCGTGAAACTCGCCCTTAAAGGCACTGACCTTGAGCATATCTCCGACCTGTTTCAGGGCCCTACCGTTCTCGTTTATTCCGAGGACCCGGTAGCCGCACCGAAAGCAGCCGTCGACTTCGCCAAGGCCAACGACAAGTTGGAAATCCTTGGTGGTGCTCTTGGAACGACCAACCTGAACCCGGAAGGCGTCAAGTCTCTGGCAACCATGCCGTCGCTCGATGAGCTGCGTGCGAAACTGGTTGGCATGATTCAGACCCCGGCATCCCGGATCGCTCAGGTTGTCAACGCACCGGCCGGGCAGCTCGCCCGCGTCTTCAATGCGTATGCCACGAAGGACGAGGCCGCGTAAGGCGTCCAAAACACTGTCTAGAGAAACCAACACTGGTTCGAACTTAAGGTACTAAAAAAATGGCTGATCTTGAAAAGCTCGTAGAAGAACTGTCCGCACTGACCGTTATGGAAGCTGCTGAACTGAGCAAGCTTCTGGAAGAAAAGTGGGGCGTTTCTGCTGCTGCTCCGGTCGCAGTTGCTGCTGCCGGTGGTGCTGCTGGCGGCGATGCTGCTGCTGCTGAAGAGAAAACTGAATTTGACGTTGTTCTGGCTTCTGCCGGCGACAAGAAAATCAACGTCATCAAGGAAGTCCGTGCGATCACCGGTCTCGGCCTGAAGGAAGCCAAGGAACTCGTTGAGTCCGCTCCGAAGGCTGTCAAGGAAGGCGTCGCTAAGGACGAAGCTGAAGAGCTGAAAAAGAAGCTGGAAGAAGCAGGCGCTTCTGTCGAGCTGAAGTAATAAAGGCCTTTGCCTTTTGGACGGTCCCGGTTTCCGGGACCGTTTGTTGCCCCGGCGGGTCCGACCCGTTTCCGGGGCAAACGCACCACTAGGGCAAGCTGACTCGCAGCGATGCAAATCAGATGTCCTGTGCCCCATAACCCGGTCAGCCTTTGCGCAGTAGGTTGATCTTGGGGGACGGTTTTCCGAAGCGCCCGGGCAGGGCAGCCCGATTGGACAAGGGGCGTTTCGGGAAGCCGTTACCCGGCCGATAAAAGGAGCGACAATGACCCAAACGTTCAACGGTCGCAAAAAGGTCCGTAAATACTTCGGATCGATCCGCGATGTCGCGGCAATGCCTAATCTCATCGAGGTACAAAAAGCATCCTACGACCAGTTCCTGCAGGTCGACGAGATTCCGGGCGGTGGCCGCAAGATTGAAGGCCTGGAAGCGGTCTTCCAATCCGTTTTTCCGATTTCCGATTTTGCAGGCACGTCCCTGCTGGAATTTGTTTCGTACGAATTTGAAGCTCCCAAATACGATGTGGACGAGTGCCGCCAGCGCGACATGACATTCGCAGCGCCGCTGAAGGTCACACTGCGCCTCATCGTTTTTGATGTTGATGAAGACACCGGCGCCAAGTCGGTCAAAGACATCAAGGAACAAGACGTCTACATGGGCGATATGCCGTTCATGACGGACAACGGTACGTTCATCGTCAACGGCACCGAGCGTGTGATCGTCTCACAGATGCACCGTTCCCCCGGCGTGTTCTTCGACCATGACAAGGGCAAGACCCATTCCTCGGGCAAACTGTTGTTCGCTGCGCGCGTCATCCCTTACCGTGGGTCCTGGCTCGACATCGAATTTGATGCCAAAGACATTGTCCATGCGCGTATCGACCGCCGGCGCAAGATCCCGGTGACGTCCCTGCTGATGGCACTTGGTCTCGATGGTGAGGAAATCCTCAACACCTTCTACAATCGCATCGACTACACCCGTCAGGCCGACGGGTCCTGGCGCATGCCGTTCGACGGCGCACGGTTGAAAGGTACCAAGGCATCCTACGATCTAATTGACGCAGACAGCGGCGATGTTGTCGTTGAAGGCGGACGCAAGATTACCGCCCGTACGATCCGCCAACTCAGCGAGAAGGGCATCACCGCACTGAAGGTGACGGACGAGGACCTGCACGGACAGTATCTTGCCGAGGATATCGTCGACATGCAGAGCGGCGAGATCTTTGCTGAGGCCGGCGGTGAAATCACCGGCAAGCTCCTGGAAGAACTGATTGAACGCGGCTATGACGAGCTGACGATGCTCGATATCGACCACGTGAACACCGGTCCCTACATCCGCAACACGCTGTCGGTCGACAAGAACGAATCCCGCGAAGATGCGCTCTTCGACATCTATCGCGTCATGCGTCCGGGTGAGCCGCCCACGATCGATACCGCGGAAGCCATGTTCCAGTCGCTGTTCTTCGACGACGAGCGCTACGACCTTTCTGCTGTCGGGCGCGTCAAGATGAACATGCGCCTTGATCTGCAGTGCGAGGATACCGTCCGTACGCTGCGCAAGGAAGATATTCTCGAGGTCATCCGGGTTCTTCTGGAACTGCGCGACGGCAAAGGCGATATCGACGATATCGACAATCTCGGTAACCGCCGCGTCCGGTCCGTGGGCGAGCTGATGGAAAATCAGTATCGCGTCGGATTGCTGCGCATGGAGCGTGCGATCAAGGAGCGTATGAGCTCTGTTGAGATCGACACTGTCATGCCGCAGGACCTGATCAACGCGAAGCCGGCGGCTGCTGCCGTTCGCGAGTTCTTTGGTTCCTCGCAGCTGTCACAGTTCATGGATCAGACGAACCCGCTGTCGGAAGTCACTCATAAACGTCGTCTTTCGGCGCTTGGTCCGGGTGGTCTGACACGCGAACGTGCCGGTTTCGAAGTGCGTGACGTGCATCCGACCCACTATGGCCGTATCTGCCCGATCGAGACCCCTGAAGGTCCGAACATCGGTCTGATCAACTCGCTCGCAACCTTTGCCCGCGTGAACAAATACGGCTTTATCGAGAGCCCGTACCGCAAGGTGACCGACGGTGTTGTCACGAACGAGGTCGTTTATCTGTCCGCGATGGAAGAAGCCAAGCACTACGTGGCTCAGTCCAACGCCGAATATGATGCCGACGGCCGGTTTACCACCGAGCTGATCACCTGCCGCCACGCCGGTGAGAACATGATGGTTCCGTCCGACAAGGTCGATCTGATGGACGTCTCGCCGAAACAGCTTGTGTCTGTTGCGGCCGCGCTCATTCCGTTCCTGGAAAACGACGACGCCAACCGTGCTCTGATGGGCTCGAACATGCAGCGTCAGGCCGTTCCGCTGGTGCGCGCCGAGGCGCCGTTTGTCGGAACCGGCATGGAGCCGATCGTTGCGCGCGATTCCGGTGCCGCCATCGGTGCCCGCCGTGCCGGTGTGGTCGACCAGGTGGATGCGACCCGTATCGTTATCCGGGCGACTGAAGATCTCGATCCGGGCAAGTCCGGCGTCGACATCTACCGGCTGCAGAAGTTCCAGCGTTCCAACCAGAACACCTGCATCAACCAGCGTCCGCTAGTGCGGGTAGGGGACCGGGTCCACAAGAGCGATATCATCGCTGACGGCCCGTCCACCGACCTCGGTGATCTGGCACTCGGCCGGAACGTGCTTGTCGCGTTCATGCCGTGGAACGGTTACAACTTCGAAGATTCCATCCTCTTGTCCGAGCGGATCGTGTCTGACGACGTCTTCACCTCCATTCACCTGGAGGAATTCGAAGTCATGGCGCGTGACACCAAGCTCGGCCCGGAAGAAATCACCCGCGATATTCCAAACGTTTCGGAAGAAGCGCTCAAGAATCTCGATGAGGCCGGCATCGTCTACATCGGTGCCGAACTGAACCCGGGTGACATTCTCGTCGGCAAGATCACGCCGAAGGGTGAGAGCCCGATGACACCGGAAGAAAAACTCCTGCGTGCCATCTTCGGTGAAAAGGCTTCTGACGTTCGCGACACATCCCTGCGCCTGCCGCCAGGTGTTTCGGGTACGGTTGTCGAAGTGCGCGTCTTCAACCGCCACGGCGTTGAAAAAGACGAACGCGCAATGGCGATCGAGCGTGAAGAGATCGAGCGTCTTGCGAAAGACCGTGACGACGAGCAGGCGATCCTGGACCGCAACGTCTACGGCCGTCTGGCCGAGATGCTGATGGACAAGAATGCTGTTGCCGGTCCGAAGGGCTTCCGCAGCGGCGTTCTGACTGGCGATGTTCTCAATGACTTCCCACGGTCGCAATGGTGGCAGTTTGCCACCGACGACGAGAAGTTCATGTCCGAGATCGAAGCCTTGCGCGGTCAGTATGACGACAGCCGCAAGCGCCTTGAGCAGCGGTTCATCGACAAGGTCGAGAAACTGCAGCGTGGCGACGAGCTGCCTCCTGGCGTCATGAAGATGGTCAAGGTCTTCGTTGCCGTGAAGCGCAAGCTGCAGCCGGGCGACAAGATGGCCGGCCGTCACGGTAACAAGGGCGTGGTCTCCAAGATCAACCCGTGCGAAGACATGCCGTTCCTGGAAGACGGGACCCATGTCGACATCGTGTTGAACCCGCTTGGCGTGCCGTCCCGCATGAACGTCGGCCAGATCCTGGAAACGCACCTCGGATGGGCCTGCCGCGGCATGGGCAACCGGATCGGCGAAATGTACGAAGAGTACAAGCGCTCCGGCCAGCTGGACGAGCTTCGTGGCAAGATCGTCGAGATCTACGGCGACAACATGAAGGGCGACAACGTCCAGCAATACGACGACGAAAGTGTCGTGCGCCTGGCGGATCAGCTGAAGAAGGGTGTCTCCATCGCGACGCCGGTCTTCGATGGGGCCCGTGAGCCCGATGTTGTCGAGGCGCTGAACATTGCAGGCTATGACCCGAGCGGCCAGTCCGTTCTCTATGACGGTCGTACCGGTGAAGAGTTCGATCGGAAGGTGACTGTTGGCTACATCTATATGTTGAAGCTGCACCACCTCGTCGACGACAAGATCCATGCCCGTTCGATCGGTCCGTACTCGCTTGTCACGCAGCAGCCGCTGGGTGGTAAGGCGCAGTTCGGTGGCCAGCGCTTCGGGGAAATGGAGGTCTGGGCGCTTGAGGCCTACGGTGCAGCTTACACGCTGCAGGAAATGCTTACTGTCAAGTCGGACGACGTTGCCGGCCGTACGAAGGTCTACGAGGCCATTGTTCGCGGCGACGACACGTTCGAGGCAGGCATACCGGAAAGCTTCAACGTGCTTGTGAAGGAAATGCGGTCACTGGGTCTCAACGTTGAACTGCAACGTACTGACGTACCCGCGATTGCCGAAGAAGAAACTGCAGACGCTGCAGAATAACCCCGGCAACGGACCCAAATGACTTGGCGTGCCGGTTACGGGGAAGGGTGATAAGACCCGTTCCCCGGCCGAGCATCGAAGGAGACGGACCATGAATCATGAGGTCATGAACCTGTTTAACCAGCAGGCTCCCACACAGACCTTCGACAATATCCGGATTTCGCTTGCGAGCCCGGAAAAGATCCTGTCCTGGTCTTTCGGCGAAATCAAAAAGCCGGAGACCATCAACTACCGTACGTTCAAGCCCGAGCGTGACGGTTTGTTCTGCGCGCGTATTTTTGGTCCGATCAAGGACTACGAATGTCTTTGCGGCAAATACAAGCGCATGAAGTACAAGGGCGTCATCTGCGAAAAATGTGGCGTTGAAGTCACCCTTTCGCGCGTTCGCCGTGAGCGTATGGGTCACATCGAGCTCGCCGCTCCGGTTGCCCATATCTGGTTCCTGAAGTCGCTCCCGAGCCGGATCGGCCTCCTGCTCGACATGACGCTGAAGGACCTGGAACGCGTTCTTTATTTCGAGAACTACGTTGTTCTGGAGCCGGGCCTGACCCCGCTCAAGCAGCACCAGCTTCTCTCTGAAGAAGACTTCGTTGCCGCTCAGGACGAATATGGCGAAGACGCATTTACCGCGATGATCGGCGCGGAAGCGATCCGCGAGATCCTGATGAGCATGGATCTTGAGCGCGAAAGCGAAAAGCTGCGCCAGGAGATTGCCGAAGCGACGACAGAGCTGAAGCCGAAGAAGCTGGCCAAGCGTCTGAAAGTCATCGAAGCATTCATGGAATCTGGCAACCGTCCGGAATGGATGATCATGACGGTTGTTCCGGTCATCCCGCCGGACCTGCGTCCGCTGGTTCCGCTTGATGGCGGTCGGTTCGCGACGTCGGATCTGAACGACCTTTATCGTCGCGTGATCAACCGGAACAACCGTCTGCGCCGTCTGATGGAACTGCGCGCACCGGACATCATCATCCGGAACGAAAAGCGCATGCTGCAGGAGTCCGTCGACGCGCTGTTCGACAACGGTCGCCGCGGCCGCGTCATCACGGGTGCCAACAAGCGTCCGCTGAAATCGCTTTCCGACATGCTGAAAGGCAAGCAGGGCCGTTTCCGTCAGAACCTTCTTGGTAAGCGCGTTGACTATTCAGGCCGTTCGGTGATCACCGTTGGACCGGAACTGAAACTGCATCAGTGCGGACTACCGAAGAAGATGGCGCTTGAACTGTTCAAGCCCTTCATCTATTCGCGCCTCGACGCCAAGGGCTTCTCTTCGACTGTCAAACAGGCGAAGAAGCTGGTGGAAAAGGAGCGCCCGGAGGTCTGGGATATCCTTGATGAGGTGATCCGCGAGCACCCGGTTCTTCTGAACCGCGCCCCAACACTTCACCGTCTCGGTATCCAGGCGTTCGAACCGACGCTGATTGAAGGCAAGGCCATCCAGCTGCACCCGCTCGTCTGTTCGGCGTTCAACGCCGACTTCGACGGTGACCAAATGGCTGTTCACGTGCCGCTGTCGCTGGAAGCTCAGCTTGAAGCGCGGACACTGATGATGTCCACGAACAACATTCTGCACCCGGCAAACGGTGGCCCGATCATCGTTCCCTCGCAGGATATCGTTCTCGGGCTCTACTACCTGTCGATCATTGCGGAAGGTGAGCCCGGCGAAGGCATGGCCTTTGGCGACATCGGTGAGATCCATCACGCGCTGGCCAACAACGTCATCACGCTGCACACCAAGATCAAGGGCCGTTACAAGTCCATTGATGCGGACGGCAATCCGACGTCCGAAATCATCGAGACGACCCCGGGCCGCATGCTGATCGCTGAGCTTCTGCCGAAGCACCATGAAGTTCCTTACGAGGTCTGCAACAGGCTGATGACCAAGAAGGACATCTCCAAGATGATCGACACGGTCTACCGTGCCTGCGGTCAGAAGGAGACGGTTATCTTCTGTGACCGGATCATGGAACTTGGCTTCAAGAACGCTTGTAACGCCGGCATCTCCTTCGGCATGGACGACATGGTCATTCCGGATACCAAGCAGAACCTGGTCGCCGAAACCGCATCGCTCGCGACCGAATACGAGCAGCAGTACAATGACGGTCTGATCACCCAGGGCGAGAAGTACAACAAGGTTGTCGACGCCTGGGCGAAGTGCACCGACAAGATTGCTGACGAGATGATGGCCCGCATCAAGGCGGTCCAGGTCGATGAGGAAACCGGGCGTCAGAAGCCGATGAACTCGGTCTACATGATGTCGCACTCCGGTGCCCGTGGTTCGCCCCAGCAGATGAAGCAGCTTGCCGGCATGCGCGGCCTGATGGCCAAGCCAGACGGTTCCATCATCGAGAACCCGATCATTTCGAACTTCAAGGAAGGCCTGTCCGTTCTGGAGTACTTCAACTCCACGCACGGTGCCCGTAAGGGTCTGGCCGACACGGCCTTGAAGACTGCGAACTCCGGTTACCTGACACGCCGCCTGGTGGATGTTGCCCAGGACTCGATCATTCTGGAGAATGATTGTGGTTCTGAACGCGGTATTACCGTCGCTCCGATCGTCGATGCCGGTAACGTCATTGCTTCGCTCGGTATGCGCGTTCTTGGTCGCACGACCGCAGAAGACGTCGTCAACAACCAGACCGGCGAAATGCTTGTTCCCAAAGGCAAGCTTATCGACGAGAAGGACGTGGAGGCGATCGAGGCTGCAAAGGTGCAGCAGATCAAGATCCGTTCGGTTCTGACATGTGAAACCGAGACCGGTGTCTGCGCGACATGTTATGGCCGTGACCTTGCACGCGGTACCCCGGTGAACCTTGGTGAGGCTGTCGGTGTCATTGCCGCACAGTCCATCGGTGAGCCCGGTACGCAGCTGACCATGCGGACGTTCCACATCGGTGGTACGGCGCAGGTTGTCGACAGCTCGTTCATCGAATCGAATGTCGATGGCACGATCAAGATCCGGAACCGGTCCGTCCAGCGCGATTCAGATGGCAATCTCATCGCGATGGTGCGCAACATGTCCATCGTTGTCATCGACAGCGACGGTAATGAGCGCGCCGTCCATCGTGTTGCTTACGGCTCGAAGCTGCATGTCGACGAAGGCGACTCCGTCAAGCGTGGTCAAAGGATTGCTGAATGGGATCCTTACACACGGCCGATGCTTGCTGAAGTTGACGGTGTCGTGGACTTCGAGGACCTGGTTGATGGTGCGTCCGTTCAGGAAACCGCCGACGAGGCAACCGGCATCACGAAGCGTATCGTCATCGACTGGCGGTCCTCGCAGCGTGGCGCTGATCTCAAGCCGGCGATCGTCATCAAGGACGACAAGGGTACGATCTCGAAAAACTCGCGCGGATCCGATGCCCGCTTGATACTTTCGGTTGACGCGATCCTGTCCGTTCAGCCTGGCTCCACGGTCAAGGCTGGTGACGTTCTGGCACGTATTCCGCTGGAAAGCGCCAAGACCAAGGACATCACCGGTGGTCTGCCGCGTGTTGCGGAACTGTTCGAAGCCCGCCGTCCGAAGGATCATGCAATCATCGCGGAAATCGATGGTACGATCCGTTTCGGCCGCGACTACAAGAACAAGCGCCGCATCATCATCGATCCGGCAGAGGATGGCGCGGAGCCCGTCGAATACCTCATCCCGAAAGGCAAGCACTTCCACCTTCAGGAAGGCGATGCAATTGAAAAGGGTGAGTACATTCTCGACGGCAACCCGGCGCCGCATGACATTCTGGCCGTCAAGGGCGTGGAGGCACTGGCTGCCTATCTCGTCAACGAGATCCAGGAAGTTTACCGTCTGCAGGGTGTGACCATCAACGACAAGCACATTGAAGTGATTGTCCGTCAGATGCTGCAGAAAGTCGAAATCACCGATCCGGGCGATACCGAGTTCTTTTCGGGCGAACAGATCGACAAGATCGACTTCGAGGAAGCGAACGAAAAAGCGATCGACAATGCACGGGATCCCGCAAAAGGCGTTCCTGTTCTCCTTGGTATCACCAAGGCGTCGCTGCAGACGCGGTCCTTCTTCTCGGCAGCTTCCTTCCAGGAAACGACCCGTGTCCTTACCGATGCAGCGGTCAACGGCAAGACCGATCCGCTTGTCGGCCTGAAGGAAAACGTCATTGTCGGCCGTTTGATCCCCGCTGGTACCGGCGGTGTCATGAAACGTATCCGCAAGATTGCCTCGCATCGCGACGACCTGATCCAGGAAGCGCAGCGGCAGCAGTCTTCGGAAAGCGCAGCCGAAGGGCTGCTGGAAGACATGACCGGCGCGGCCGAATAACCGGCCTCATCAAAACGATCGAAAGGCCGCCTCCGGGCGGCCTTTCTGTATGTGCTCCATTTGAGGGTTGAACAATGAACGACAACGACGCTGAACTAGATCCTGTTGTCTATATCGTCATCGGCCGCGTCTGGGAGAACGAAGACGCGCTTCCTGAAGACGCCATCAAGATCCATGCGCTGCTGACCGCACCAGACGAAGACGACGCGGTGCGCAGAACACTGGAAGCTCTGCAGGGACAAGGTTTTGCGGAGGCGGAACTCGATCAGATCGGCGTCATGGATGGTGAACCTGACGATCCGCTCCATGAAGGAGCATATCAGGATGCGCTTGCCGGAAACGTTGCGATTGTGACATTCACCGACTGACACCTTTGGAGGGGGTATCGCTCATCCTCGGCTCCCTCAGGTTGTCCCTCCGATCTTGCATGACTGGGTGCCCTGAATTGCAGAGCGCCTGCCAGGCTCTGAGAGCCGCACCGGCTCTCAAGGAATACCGCGTAAAATCAACGAGTCGGTGAGATCGGCGTGTGCCGCAAGGTACGATAAGTTCGTCAAGATCCCGGCGAGTTTGGACACTGATTCCTGCGATTGAATCTCCGGCGGAAACAGGCGCGAAACAAAATTACACAAACGGCGCATCATACGTGCACTAAATTATGCCAGCTAACTGATTTCATGTCGAAAATTCGCATCCATACGATGTCGTGCGGGTACTTGCGGTTTTTTCTACAAAGCACTTGACGCAAAGGGTGCATATGAGTAGGTTCCGCGCATCCCAAGGGCAGGCGGTAAGAGTGAACCGTCCAGCGCTGATCAAAGGCGCAGGACCCAATCCTCTTAAACGCTGCCGGGTATATATAGGCGAATACGCGTCGATTGCATGACCGTGGGGCAACTCGTGGTCCTCTGGTTTTTCGCAGCGCCGGCCGCTCCTAGGAGCGTGCGGGCGCGATTTTGCATGTTTATTGGCTTGCAAGATCCGTGGAGAACTGCAGTTGCATACGAATTTTTGGATGGACAAGGTAAAGGGCAAAGAATGCCGACCATCAACCAGTTGATCCGCAAGCCGCGGAAAGATCCGCCGAAGCGGAACAAAGTGCCGGCCATGGAGGCCTGCCCTCAGAAGCGTGGTGTTTGCACCCGCGTATACACGACGACGCCGAAGAAGCCGAACTCGGCTCTGCGTAAGGTGGCCAAGATCCGCCTGACCAACGGCTTCGAAGTCATCGGCTACATCCCGGGTGAAGGTCACAACCTTCAGGAACACTCGGTGGTGATGATCCGTGGCGGCCGCGTGAAGGATTTGCCGGGTGTTCGCTACCACATCATCCGTGGTGTGCTCGATACCCAGGGCGTCAAGGATCGTAAGCAGCGCCGTTCGAAATACGGCGCCAAGCGGCCGAAGTAAGGAGCACATTAGATGTCCCGTCGTCACCGCGCTGAAAAACGCGAAATCAACCCGGATCCAAAATTCGGGGATATGGTCGTCACCAAATTCATGAACTCCATCATGTACGACGGCAAGAAGTCCACAGCCGAGCGCATCGTTTACGGTGCTTTCGACGTGGTCGAGAACAAGACCCGCGAGAACCCGATCGAGGTTTTCCATGCGGCTCTTGAAAACGTTATGCCGCAAGTGGAAGTCCGCTCCCGCCGTGTTGGTGGTGCGACCTACCAGGTCCCGGTCGAGGTCCGTAACGAGCGCCGTCAGGCTCTTGCGATCCGCTGGTTGATTACCGCTGCGCGCAACCGCAACGAAACCACAATGGTTGACCGCCTGTCCGGCGAGCTGCTCGATGCAGCCAACAACCGTGGGACCGCAGTTAAGAAACGTGAAGATACGCACCGGATGGCAGACGCCAACCGCGCGTTCTCGCACTACCGCTGGTAAAAGTTACTTCGAAGGGCTGACGCTATGTCGCGCACGCATAAAATCGAGGACTACCGTAACTTCGGCATCATGGCACACATCGATGCCGGTAAGACCACTACGACCGAGCGGATCCTCTACTACACTGGCAAGAGCCACAAAATCGGCGAAGTTCATGATGGTGCCGCCACCATGGACTGGATGGAGCAGGAGCAGGAGCGTGGCATCACGATCACCTCTGCTGCTACGACTGCGTTCTGGAACGACAAGCGCCTGAACATCATCGACACACCGGGCCACGTTGACTTCACCATTGAAGTTGAGCGTTCGCTGCGTGTTCTCGATGGCGCGGTTGCACTTCTCGACGCAAACGCAGGTGTTGAGCCGCAGACCGAAACAGTCTGGCGTCAGGCTGACAAATACAACGTTCCGCGGATGATCTTCGTCAACAAGATGGACAAGCTGGGCGCCGATTTCGATCGCTGCGTCACCATGATCAAGGAGCGCCTCGGCGCAACGCCTCTGGTCATGCAGCTGCCTGTTGGCGCTGAGAGCGAATTCGCCGGCTGTGTCGACCTTCTGAAAATGAAGGCTCTGATCTGGCAGGCGGAGAA
This sequence comes from uncultured Roseibium sp., assembly GCF_947494555.1. Taxonomy (GTDB): domain Bacteria; phylum Pseudomonadota; class Alphaproteobacteria; order Rhizobiales; family Stappiaceae; genus Roseibium. Next base: position 1,645,156 of record NZ_CANLVF010000001.1, read on the forward strand.
CCTAGGCGCTGCCTGGGACGAAGTTGACATTCCGGCCGATCTCGCTGATCGCGCACAGGAAATGCACGACGCTCTGATTGAGACCGCTGTCGAAGTCGACGAAGAAGCCATGGAAGCCTACCTGGAAGGTGAAGAGCCGACCACGGAAAAGCTGAAAGAGCTGATCCGTAAGGGCACCATCAGCGGCGAGTTCGTACCGATCTTCTGTGGTTCGGCGTTCAAGAACAAAGGCGTTCAGCCACTGCTTGACGCTGTTGTCGACTTCCTGCCGAACCCGGTTGAAGTTCCGGCCATCAAGGGTATCGATCCGAAGACGGAAGCTGAAGTCGAGCGCAAATCGTCTGACGAAGAGCCGCTTGGTCTGCTGGCGTTCAAGATTGCCAACGACCCGTTCGTCGGCTCCCTGACGTTCTGCCGTATCTATTCCGGTGTTCTGAACAAGGGTTCGTCCCTTCTCAACACTGTAAAAGACAAGCGTGAGCGTGTCGGCCGCATGATGCAGATGCACTCCAACTCCCGCGACGACATCGATGTGGCCTATGCAGGCGATATCGTGGCGATCGCAGGCCTGAAGGACACCACGACCGGCGACACCCTGTGTGACCCGCTGAAGCCGGTGATCCTGGAGCGCATGGAATTCCCTGAGCCGGTGATCGAGATTGCCGTTGAGCCGAAGACCAAAGGCGACCAGGAGAAGATGGGCCTTGCCCTGAACCGACTGGCAGCAGAAGACCCGTCCTTCCGTGTGAAAACGGACGAAGAATCCGGTCAGACTATCATCGCCGGCATGGGCGAGCTGCACCTGGACATCATCGTTGACCGCATGAAGCGCGAGTTCAAGGTCGAGGCGAACATCGGTGCACCTCAGGTTGCCTACCGTGAAACCATCACCAAAGTTGCCGATGTGGATTACACCCACAAGAAGCAGTCGGGTGGTTCCGGTCAGTTCGCTCGCATCAAGCTCACAATCGAGCCGTCCGAGCCGAACGAAGGTTATGTCTTTGAGAGCAAGGTTGTCGGCGGTAACGTTCCGAAAGAATACATTCCGGGCGTTACCAAGGGTATCGAGAGCGTCATGTCCTCCGGTCCGCTGGCAGGCTTCCCGATGCTCGACATCAAGGCAACGCTGACCGACGGTGCATACCACGACGTTGACTCTTCCGTTCTGGCCTTCGAAATAGCCGGCCGTGCCGGTTTCCGCGAAGCAATCCAGAAGGCCGGCCCGAAACTGCTCGAGCCGATCATGAAGGTCGAGGTTGTCACACCTGAAGACTACATGGGTGACGTTATCGGTGACCTGAACTCCCGCCGCGGCCAGATCGCCGGCACGGAGAACCGGGGCATTGTGACAGTTATCACCGCGATGGTTCCACTCGCCAACATGTTTGGCTACGTGAACAATCTGCGTTCCATGTCTCAAGGCCGCGCCCAGTACTCGATGGTGTTCGATCACTACGAGCAGGTGCCGCAGGCTGTCGCCGAAGAGGTTCAGGCGAAATACGCCTGATCCCAGCCTCTTAACGTCAAAAAGAAATAGAGAAACGGAGTAATCCGATGGCGAAGGAAAAATTTGAGCGCAACAAGCCGCACGTTAACATTGGCACGATTGGCCATGTTGACCACGGCAAGACGACGCTGACCGCTGCAATCACGATGACGCTGGCTGAGGCTGGCGGCGCAGAAGCGAAAGCCTACGACGAGATCGACGGCGCGCCTGAAGAAAAGGCCCGCGGCATCACCATCTCCACGGCGCACGTTGAGTATGAGACGGAGAACCGTCACTACGCTCACGTTGACTGCCCTGGTCACGCTGACTACGTGAAGAACATGATCACGGGTGCAGCGCAGATGGACGGCGCGATCCTGGTTGTGTCTTCAGCAGACGGCCCGATGCCGCAGACCCGCGAGCACATCCTGCTTGCGCGCCAGGTTGGCGTTCCGGCTCTTGTTGTTTTCATGAACAAGGTTGACCAGGTCGACGACGAAGAGCTTCTTGAGCTCGTCGAAATGGAAATCCGCGAGCTTCTGTCTTCCTACGAGTTCCCGGGCGACGACATTCCGATCGTCAAGGGTTCGGCTCTTGCAGCTGTTGAGAACCGCGATGCGGAAATCGGCCGTGATGCGATCCGTGAGCTGATGGCTCAGGTTGACGACTACATCCCGACGCCAGAGCGTCCGAAGGATCAGCCGTTCCTGATGCCGATCGAGGACGTGTTCTCGATCTCCGGCCGCGGTACTGTTGTGACCGGCCGTGTTGAGCGCGGTATTGTCAAGGTGGGTGAAGAAGTCGAGATCGTCGGCATCAAGGACACCACGAAGACGACGGTTACCGGCGTTGAAATGTTCCGCAAGCTGCTGGACAGCGGCGAAGCGGGCGACAACATCGGTGCTCTGATCCGCGGTGTTGGCCGTGAGGAAGTTGAGCGTGGCCAGGTTCTTTGCAAGCCGGGTTCTGTGACCCCGCACACGAAGTTCAAGGCAGAAGCCTACATCCTGACGAAGGAAGAAGGTGGCCGTCATACGCCGTTCTTCACCAACTACCGTCCGCAGTTCTACTTCCGTACGACAGACGTTACGGGCGTTGTTTCTCTGCCGGAAGGCACGGAAATGGTGATGCCGGGCGACAACGTGTCGGTTGACGTTGAGCTGATCGTGCCGATCGCCATGGAAGAAGGCCTGCGCTTCGCGATCCGCGAAGGCGGCCGTACCGTCGGCGCCGGCGTCGTCGCGTCCATCATCGAATAATCGACAGCCGGGCCTGCCGGTGGAACTCAAGGTAACGCGGGCAGGCCCGCAGTCTTATTGGGAACAATAACAATGAACGGTCAGAATATCCGGATCCGCCTCAAGGCGTTTGACCACCGTATTCTCGACGCCTCCACCAAGGAGATCGTCAATACGGCCAAGCGGACCGGTGCTCAGGTACGGGGTCCCGTGCCGCTGCCGACGCGGATTGAGAAGTACACTGTGCTTCGCGGACCGCATATTGATAAGAAAAGCCGCGATCAGTTCGAGATGCGTACGCACAAGCGTCTTCTCGACATCGTTGATCCGACGCCCCAGACGGTGGACGCGCTCATGAAGCTCGACCTGGCCGCTGGTGTCGACGTCGAGATCAAGCTCTAAGGCGGGGTCAAGGGGACACATCATGCGTTCTGGAGTGATCGCTCAGAAAGTGGGCATGACCCGCATCTACAACGATGCAGGCGAGCATGTTCCAGTCACTGTTTTGCGGCTGGAAAATTGCCAGGTGGTTGCCCACCGGACTGACGAAAAAAATGGTTACACTGCGCTGCAGCTCGGCGCGGGTACCCGCAAAGTTAAGAATACGCCGAAGGCGCTGCGCGGTCACTTTGCTGTTGCAAAGGTTGAGCCGAAGCGGACTGTCGCCGAGTTCCGTGTAACTGCGGACAACATGATCGACGTTGGCGCGGAAATGACCGCCGATCACTACGTCGAAGGACAGTTCGTTGACGTGACCGGTAACTCTATCGGTAAGGGTTTTGCCGGTGCGATGAAGCGTCACAACTTCGGTGGTGGCCGCGCATCTCACGGTAACTCGATCTCGCACCGTTCACATGGTTCCACGGGTCAGTGTCAGGATCCGGGCCGCGTGTTCAAGGGCAAGAAAATGGCCGGTCATATGGGCGACGCCCGCGTGACCACGCAGAACCTGAAGGTTGTGCGCACTGATGTTGAGCGTGGCCTGATCATGGTCGAGGGCTCTGTTCCGGGCGCCAAGGGCGGCTGGATCCTGGTTCGCGACGCGATCAAAAAGGCGCTGCCGGAAAACGTTCCGGTTCCGGGTGCATTCAAGGCATCCGAAGCGGCTGAGGCTGCCGGGAAGGAGAGTGAGTGATGGAACTCCAGGTCAAGACCCTCGAAGGTGGGGCGGCCGGTTCGATCACGGTGTCTGACGAGATCTTTGGTCTCGAGCCGCGCACCGATTTGATCCACCGAGTGGTGCGCTGGCAGTTGGCCAAGCGCCAGGCGGGTACCCACAATACGCTGCAACGCGCGGATATTTCAGGTTCGACGAAGAAATTCGTCCGCCAGAAGGGTTCTGGCGGCGCACGTCACGGCAACAAGAAAGCCCCGCAGTTCCGCGGTGGTGGCAAGGCGTTCGGTCCGAGCGTTCGTGATCATAGCCATGATCTGCCGAAAAAGGTTCGTGTCCTCGGCCTGAAGCACGCTCTGTCTGCCAAGGCTAAGTCCGACAGCATAGTTGTTGTTGAAGACGCCAAGGCAGCGGAAGCGAAGACCAAGGCTCTCAAGGCACAACTCGGCAAACTTGGGTTGACCAGCGCCCTGGTAATCGACGGCGCAGACGTCGACAACAACTTCGCGCTGGCCTCGCGCAACATCCCGCATGTGGATGTGCTGCCGATCCAGGGCATCAATGTTTACGACATCCTGCGCGCCAACACTCTTGTGTTGACCAAAGCTGCGGTGTCCGCACTTGAGGAGCGCTTCAAATGAGCAAACTTCCTCACTACGACAAAATCGTCGGCCCGGTGATCACCGAAAAGTCGACGATGGCTTCTGAAGAGAACAAGGTTGTCTTCAAGGTTGCCAACGATGCAACGAAGCCGGAAATCAAGGCCGCGGTCGAAGCACTGTTCGGCGTCAAGGTCACGGCAGTGAACACCCTGGTCCGCAAGGGCAAGGTGAAACGCTTCCGTGGACGTCTTGGCCGCCAATCCGACTTCAAGAAGGCCGTCGTTACGCTGCAGGAAGGTCACGCAATCGACGTGACCACCGGGCTCTGAGACGGGGACTTAGAAAATGGCACTTAAGACATTCAATCCGACGTCCCCAGGTCGCCGTCAACTCGTTCAGGTTGATCGCTCCGGCCTTTACAAGGGCAAGCCGGTCAAGACACTGACCGAAGGCCTGTCCAAGAAGGGTGGCCGCAACAACACAGGCCGTCTGACGTCTCCGAACCGCGGTGGCGGTCACAAGCGGTCGTACCGTCTTGTCGACTTCAAGCGTCGCAAGTGGGACGTTCCGGCTACTGTCGAGCGTCTTGAATACGATCCGAACCGGACCGCATTCATCGCCTTGATCCGCTACGAAGACGGTGAACTCAGCTACATCCTGGCGCCGCAGCGCCTGGCTGTTGGCGACACTGTCGTCGCTGGTAACAACGTTGACGTGAAGCCGGGGAATGCGGCGCCGCTGGCAAGCATCCCGGTCGGAACGATTGTGCACAATATCGAGCTGAAGCCGGGCAAAGGCGCCCAGATCGCTCGCTCTGCCGGTGCATTTGTTCAGATCGTCGGCCGCGACCAGGGCTACACGACGCTTCGCCTGATGTCAGGCGAGCAGCGCCGTGTGCTTGGAACCTGCATGGCTTCCATTGGTGCTGTCTCCAATCCGGACCACGCCAACATCAATCTCGGCAAAGCAGGCCGTTCCCGCTGGCTTGGCATTCGTCCGCATACACGCGGTGTTGCCATGAACCCGATCGACCACCCGCATGGTGGTGGTGAAGGCCGGACCTCCGGCGGTCGTCATCCGGTTACTCCTTGGGGTAAACCGACCAAAGGTAAGCGCACGCGGCGCAACAAGCAGACCGATAAGTATATCGTCCGCAGCCGCCACGCGCGTAAGAAGTAAAGGACAAGGATCGTGGCACGTTCGATCTGGAAAGGTCCGTTTGTCGACGGGTATCTGCTGAAGAAGGCGGACAAGGTCCGTGAGTCCGGCCGGAACGAGGTCATCAAGACCTGGAGCCGCCGCTCAACGATCCTGCCGCAGTTCGTCGGTTTGACCTTCGGCGTCTATAACGGTCAAAAGCACGTTCCGGTGCTGGTGTCTGAAGAAATGATCGGTCACAAGTTCGGTGAGTTTTCGCCGAGCCGGACCTATTACGGACACGGCGCCGACAAGAAGGCGAAGAGGAAGTAACGATGGGCAAGCCGAAGCGTGAGCGGACGCTCGCTGACAATGAGGCGCGGGCAATGACCCGTATGATACGCGTTTCCCCGCGTAAGCTGAACCTCGTTGCGGCTTCAATCCGCGGCAAAAAAGTCGGTTCCGCTATCGCGGACCTGACATTCTCCCGCAAGCGTATTGCACAGGATGTCAAGAAAACGCTGATGTCCGCCGTTGCAAATGCGGAAAACAATCATGACCTGGACATCGACAACCTGGTGGTTGCCGAAGCCCATGTTGGCAAAGCTTTTGTCATCAAGCGGTTCCAGGCCCGTGCACGCGGCCGGGTCGGACGGATCGAGAAGCCTTTCTCGAACCTGACCATCGTCGTGCGCGAACTTGAGGAGACTGCCTGATGGGACATAAAGTAAACCCGATCGGCATGCGCCTCGGGATCAACCGCACCTGGGATTCCCGCTGGTACGCGAACAAGAACGAATACGGCGATCTTCTCCATGAAGATTTCCGCATCCGTGAATTCCTCCTGAAGGAATTGAAGCAGGCTGCTGTTTCCAAGGTTGTGATCGAGCGCCCGCACAAGAAATGCCGCGTGTCCATCCACTCCGGCCGTCCGGGTGTGGTCATCGGCAAGAAGGGTGCGGACATCGAGCGTCTTCGCAAGAAGATCGCCGATATCACGAATTCGGAAGTGCATCTCAACATTGTTGAAGTGCGCAAGCCGGAAATCGATGCGACCCTGGTCGCCGCGTCGATCGCACAGCAGCTGGAGCGCCGTGTTGCTTTCCGCCGTGCCATGAAACGGGCCGTTCAGTCCGCCATGCGTCTCGGCGCACAGGGCATCCGGATCAACTGCGGCGGCCGTCTCGGTGGTGCGGAAATCGCACGTATCGAATGGTACCGTGAAGGCCGCGTTCCGCTTCACACGCTTCGTGCCGACATCGACTACGGTGTTGCAAGCGCGCATACGGCTTATGGCGTGTGCGGTGTGAAGGTCTGGATCTTCAAGGGTGAAATTCTGGAACATGACCCGATGGCGTCCGAGCGTCGCGCAACGGCTGCTTCCGAAGGTAACCAGGGTGATCGCGGCGGACGCCGGGATCGGGGCCGCGAGCGCGCAGCTTAAGTCAAGCTGCCTGCCGCTCGTAAGACAAGAAAGACGAGAGAAGAACGATGCTGCAACCGAAGCGCACAAAGTTCCGCAAGCAGCACAAGGGCCGCATCCACGGCTTGTCGAAGGGGGGCACCGACCTCAACTTCGGCGCATTCGGTCTGAAGGCTTTGGAGCCGGAGCGTGTTACCGCACGTCAGATCGAAGCGGCCCGTCGTGCTATGACCCGTCACATGAAGCGTGCGGGTCGTGTATGGATCCGCATCTTCCCGGACGTTCCGGTTTCTTCGAAGCCTGCTGAAGTCCGCATGGGTAAGGGTAAGGGTTCTCCGGATTACTGGGCTTGCCGTGTCAAGCCGGGCCGGATCATGTTTGAAATCGATGGTGTGCCGGAAGACATTGCGCGTGAAGCCATGCGTCTTGCTGCCGCCAAGCTGCCGATCAAGTGTCGTTTCGTTCAGCGTATCGGCGACTAAGGCAGGCGAGGAGTTAAGCCATGAAGGCGACCGATGTACGGGCCAAGACCCCCGATGAGCTCCGCGGTGAGCTCGAAGGCCTGAAGAAAGAGCAGTTCAACCTGCGCTTCCAGAAAGCCACGGGTCAGCTTGAAAACACTGCGCGTGTCCGGCAGATCCGCCGTGATATCGCGCGTATCCAGACGATCATGCGCGAAAAGCGCGTGTCGGTAAACGCGTAAGGAGACGGCAATGCCAAAGCGAATCCTGCAGGGCACCGTTGTCAGCGACGCAAATGACAAGACGGTGACGGTAAACGTGGAGCGCCGCTTCACGCACCCGCTGCTGAAAAAGACTGTGCGCCGGACGAAGAAGTACCGCGCGCATGACGAGACCAATCAGTACAAGGTTGGCGACGCTGTTCAGATCGAAGAGTGCGCGCCAGTCTCGAAAAACAAACGTTGGACCGTGGTTACCCAGTAACCACGCTCCATTCAGTGAGCATCAGGCGCCCGTGACCCGAGCGCCAATAGAAGAACAAGGCAGCCAGTCATGATTCAGATGCAAACAAACCTCGACGTCGCCGACAATTCCGGTGCCCGTCGTGTCATGTGCATCAAAGTGCTCGGCGGCTCCAAGCGCAAATACGCCCAGGTCGGAGACATTATCGTCGTCTCCGTAAAAGAGGCTATTCCGCGGGGCCGCGTTAAGAAGGGCGACGTGATGAAGGCTGTCGTCGTGCGCACGGCTAAGGATATCCGCCGTCCCGATGGCAGCGTGATCCGGTTCGACCGCAATGCGGCCGTGCTGGTCAACAATAACAAGGAGCCGGTCGGCACCCGTATCTTTGGTCCGGTGCCGCGTGAACTCCGGGCAAAGAACCACATGAAGATTATTTCGCTCGCGCCGGAGGTGCTCTGATGGCTGCGAAAATCAAAAAAGGCGACACGGTTGTCGTATTGACGGGCCGTGACAAGGGCAAGTCTGGCGAAGTGATTCAGGTTCTGCCGACTGACAACAAAGCGCTGGTACGCGGGATCAACATGGTTCGCCGCCACCAGAAGCAGACCCAGACGCAGGAAGCTGGCATCGTGTCCAAAGAGGCACCTGTTCATCTGTCCAACGTCGCGCTGGCCGATCCGAAAGACGGCAAGCCGACACGCGTCGGTTTCAAGATACAGGACGATGGCACCAAAGTCCGCGTGGCCAAGCGTTCGGGAGACCTGATCGATGGCTGAGACAGCTTATGTGCCGCGTCTGAAGACGCATTATAATGAAGTCGTGCGCGACCAGCTGCTTGAGAAGTTCCAGTACAAGAACGTCATGCAGGTTCCGCAGGTCGAAAAAATCGTGCTGAACATCGGCGTCGGCGAAGCTGTGGGCGATTCCAAGAAGGCCCGCACCGCTGCTGAAGACCTTGCTGCGATTGCAGGCCAGAAGCCGGTGATCACCAAGGCGAAAAAATCCATCGCGACCTTCAAGGTCCGCGAAGGTATGCCGCTGGGTGTGAAAGTGACCCTGCGCCGCCAGCAGATGTACGAATTCATGGACCGTCTGATCACAATCGCGTTGCCGCGTGTTCGTGACTTCCGTGGCCTGAACCCGAAGAGCTTCGACGGTCGTGGCAATTACGCCATGGGTATCAAAGAGCACATCGTGTTCCCGGAAATCGAGTACGACAAGGTCGACCAGATCTGGGGCATGGACGTGATCGTTTGCACCACGGCGCCAACGGATGATGAGGCGCGCGAGCTTCTGCGCGCGTTCAACTTCCCGTTCACGAAGTAACGGGCAAGGAAGGGAACGACGATGGCGAAGAAAAGCGCAATCGAGAAAAACAAGCGCCGCGAGAAGCTTGTCAAGAAATACGCTGAGAAGCGCACCGCTCTCAAGGCGATGGCGAAAGACGAAAGCCTGTCGCTGGAAGAGCGCTACAACGCGCGTCTGAAGTTGGCGAAACTGCCGCGGAACTCCGCGCCGAACCGCGTTCGCAACCGTTGCGAAGTGTCCGGCCGTCCGCGCGGCTTCTACCGCAAACTGAAGATGTCACGTATCGCGCTTCGTGAACTGGGCTCCCTGGGCAAGATCCCGGGCCTGGTCAAGTCGAGCTGGTAAGGAGAAACTCCGATGGCAATTTCTGATCCGTTGGGGGATATGCTGACCCGGATTCGCAACGCCCAGATGCGTCGCAAAAACAAGGTCAGTTCACCAAATTCCAAATTGCGTGCACACGTACTTGATGTGCTTGCAAAAGAAGGCTACATCCGTGGCTACACCACGGTTGACTACGAGGGCGGTAAGTCCGAGTTGGAAATCGAACTGAAGTACTTCGATGGCGAGCCGGTTATCCGCACAATCGAGCGGGTTTCTAAGCCGGGACGCCGGGTGTACTCTTCGGTGAAAAACATCCCGCATGTCTCGAATGGCCTGGGCGTGTCGATCATCTCGACTCCGCGCGGTGTCATGAGCGACCATCAGGCGCGTGATGAAAATGTAGGTGGTGAGGTTCTCTGCCGCGTCTTCTGATGCGGCTTCCTCGCCTTTAAGCAACGACAAGGTTGGTCATATGTCTCGTATTGGCAAAAAGCCAGTCCCCGTGCCAAGCGGGGTAACGGCATCGATCGACGGTCAGACGGTTACGATCAAAGGCCCAAAAGGCGAAAAGTCTTTTGTGCTCAACGATCTCGTTCTGGCCGAAATGACGGATGACGGGATCAAAATCGATCCTCTCAACAGTTCTAAACCGGCCCGTTCCATGTGGGGAATGAGCCGGACGATGGTGTCGAATCTGATTACCGGTGTTACCGATGGTTTCAAGAAAGACCTCGCGATCACTGGTGTCGGTTATCGCGCCCAGGTTCAGGGTCAAAACCTTCAACTGGCGCTCGGTTTCTCGCACGACGTTGTCTATCCGATACCGGATGGCATCGACATCAAGTGCCCGAAACCCACGGAAATCAGCATCACCGGTACCGACAAACAACGTGTCGGCCAGGTAGCGGCTGAAATCCGCGAATTCCGCCCGCCGGAGCCCTACAAAGGCAAAGGCGTACGTTATGCAGGCGAGTTCATCGTCCGCAAAGAAGGCAAGAAGAAGTAACGGACCTGGATCATGGCGAACAGCAAACAAGCTTTCGAGCGCCGCCGCGATCGCGTGCGTCGTTCGATCAGGAAGGCCGCCGGCGAGCGTCCGCGTCTTTCCATCTTCCGCTCGTCTAAGCAGATCTACGCCCAGATCATTGACGATGCGAAGGGGCATACGATTGCCTCTGCTTCTACGATCGAAAATGATCTCAAGGGCAGCCTGAAAACGGGCGCCGACGTTGCAGCCGCAGCTGCCGTTGGCAAGCTTGTCGCAGAGCGCGCAGTAGCCGCGGGCGTCAAGCAGGTCGTGTTCGACCGTGGCGGGTACATGTATCACGGGCGCGTCAAAGCGCTTGCCGATGCAGCTCGTGAAGGTGGACTTGAATTCTGACCAGCGCCCGTTGGCGCTCTTAAGAACGGAAGACGTATAATATGGCGAGACATGAAAATCGCGATCGCGACGAGCGAGACAGCGAATTCGTCGACAAGCTCGTTCACATCAACCGCGTTGCAAAAGTGGTCAAGGGTGGCCGCCGTTTCGGATTTGCAGCACTTGTTGTGGTTGGTGACCAGAAGGGCCGCGTCGGCTTCGGTCATGGCAAGGCGCGTGAAGTGCCGGAAGCCATCCGGAAAGCAACAGAAGCCGCAAAGCGCACGATGATCCGCGTGCCGTTGCGCGAAGGCCGCACGCTTCACCACGATGTGGAGGGCCGTCACGGTGCAGGTAAGGTTTTGCTGCGTGCAGCACCGGCCGGTACCGGTATCATTGCAGGCGGTCCGATGCGCGCTGTGTTCGAAACGCTCGGCGTTCAGGACGTTGTTGCCAAGTCGCTGGGGACCTCGAACCCTTACAACATGGTTCGCGCAACGTTTGCTGCCTTGAAAAAGGAAGACAGCCCGCGTTCCGTCGCTGCCCGCCGTGGCCTGAAGGTCTCAGTGCTGCAGTCTCGGCGTCGTGACAACAACGAAGAGGCGGCTCCGGCTGCCGCTGAGGCTTGACCTTAGCGGCTCCGGACCCCAGCTGTGAGAGGGTAGGTTCCATGGCGAACACCGAAAAGACTGTTACGGTCGAGCAGATCGGCAGCCCGCTGCGCCGTCCTAAGGACCAGCGCGCGACGCTTGTCGGTCTCGGCCTGAATAAGATGCACCGCCGTTCCACGCTGAAGGATACTCCTGAAGTCCGCGGAATGATCAACAAGGTTCAGCATCTCGTTCGCGTTGTCGACGACAACGCATAAGATCGGGGTGAGGAGAAAAACAATGAAGCTCAACGAACTTCGTGACAACGAAGGAGCCGTCAAGGAGCGCATGCGCGTTGGCCGCGGGATCGGGTCCGGCAAGGGCAAGACCGGCGGGCGCGGCGTAAAGGGGCAAAAGTCCCGTTCCGGCGTTGCGATCAAAGGCTTTGAGGGCGGCCAGATGCCGCTGCATCGCCGTTTGCCGAAGCGCGGCTTTACGAACATTTTTGCCAAGGACTTCAATACCGTGTCTGTTGGCCGTGTTCAAAAGGCGATTGACGCAGGCAAGCTGAACGCTTCCGAGACTGTCACCGTCGAAGCGCTCAAGGCTGCTGGCGTTGTCAAAAGGGTCCGCGACGGTGTTCGCATTGTTGCCAACGGTGAACTCACCGTTGCAGTGACCTTTGAAGTTGCCGGTGCCTCCAAGGGCGCTGTCGCAGCAATCGAAAAAGCGGGCGGCAAGGTTGCCGTTCTGGGAGCTCAGGCTTAACGGCCTGGGCTTTTCCCGTTTGTGGGCAAGCATACGACCGGAGTAGGGCATGGCATCGGCCGCCGAGCAACTGGCTTCAAATCTAAATTTCTCAGCATTTGCCAAAGCTGAAGAACTCAAAAAGCGCATCTGGTTCACGCTGGGAGCGCTTTTGGTTTATCGACTGGGCACTTATATTCCAATGCCCGGCATTGATCCGATCGCTTTTGCGCAGATCTTCAGCCAGGCTCAAACCGGCATCATCGGCATGGTCAACATGTTCACCGGTGGTGCGATCGAGCGTATGGCGATCTTTGCGCTCGGCATCATGCCTTACATTTCCGCCTCCATTATCATGCAGCTGATGACGACGGTCGTGCCGTCACTTGAGCAGCTGAAGAAGGAAGGCGAACAGGGCCGAAAGGTCATCAACCAGTACACCCGCTACGGAACGGTCGTTCTGGCTGCTTTCCAGGCTTACGGTATCTCGGTCGGCCTTGAAGCTCAGAACGTGGTTACGGATCCGGGCTGGTTCTTCCGTGCTTCCACGGTGATCACGCTTGTCGGCGGCACGATGTTCCTGATGTGGCTGGGTGAACAGATCACCTCCCGCGGCATCGGTAACGGTATCTCGCTGATCATCTTTGCCGGTATTGTCGCCGGATTGCCGTCCGCGGTCGTTCAGACACTTGAGCTTGGAAGACAGGGTTCTCTTGCCACCTGGATCATCCTGGCGGTAATTATTCTGGCCGTTGCCGTCATCGGCTTCATCGTGTTCATGGAGCGTGCGCAGCGCCGTCTTCTGATTCAGTATCCGAAGCGCCAGATGGGCAATCGGATGTTTGAGGGCAATACCTCATTCCTGCCGCTGAAGCTCAATACGGCCGGTGTTATTCCGCCGATCTTTGCATCCTCTCTGCTGCTTGTTCCGGCAACGTTTGCCGGCTTCAACCAGGGCGGCGGCAACGAGTGGCTAACCTACATCACTGCGGCGCTTGGTCACGGACAGCCCTTGTTCATGATCTTCTATGCCGCCATGATCATCTTCTTCTGTTTCTTCTACACGGCGATCGTCTTCAATCCGAGCGATACGGCCGACAACCTCAAGAAACACGGCGGTTTCATCCCGGGTATTCGTCCCGGGGAACGGACCGCGCAATACATCGACTTCGTCCTTACGCGTATCACTGTCGTGGGTGCGATATATATCACCATCGTTTGTCTATTACCCGAATTCCTCATTTCGGCGACTGGCGTTCCGTTTTATTTCGGAGGAACCTCTTTGCTGATTGTCGTGAGCGTGACAATGGATACAGTATCCCAGATCCAGGGCCACTTGCTTGCGCATCAGTATGAAGGTCTAGTGAAAAAAGCGAAACTCAGGGGGAAACGTCGATGAGGTTGATTCTGGTTGGACCGCCAGGGGCGGGTAAGGGGACGCAGGCTACACGTCTCGTCGAGAAATACAGCATCCCGCAGCTGTCCACCGGAGATATGCTTCGCGCCGCTGTTGCAGCGCAGACACCGGTCGGCGTGAAGGCCAAGGAAGTAATGGATGCCGGCGGGCTTGTGTCCGACGAGATCGTTGTCGGGATCATTCGCGACCGCATCGGTGAAGACGACGCCAAGAACGGATTTATTCTGGACGGCTTTCCGCGCACTCTTGCGCAGGCCGAGGCGCTTGATCAAATGCTGCAAGACAGCGGCTTGAAGCTGAATGCCGTTTTGGAGCTTCGTGTTGACCAGACGAAACTCGTCGACCGGATCATAAAACGTGCCGAGGATGCAAAGGCCGCAGGGGAGCCGGTTCGCAAGGATGACGACCCTGAAGTCTTCAAGCAGAGGCTCGAAGCCTACAATCGGGACACTGCGATTGTAGTGCCATATTACGAGAAGACAGGGCTTCTTTCCGTTGTGGATGGCATGCAGTCAATCGACGAAGTGACCGCTTCTGTTGAATCCATTCTGCAAGGTCTTGACGAGAAGGTTTAAGGGCGGTAAAGAGCGCGCTCTACCAAACAGTTTAGCCGGTTTCACTTTAGTGAGATCGGCCTTCTCTGTGCCGGGGCCACCCCGGCATTTTCGTACCCCGCAAGGGCCGGACTCCACCGGACGCGGGCTTTACCCACTGCGGCTATCCTTCATGGTTGCCGCGCTAACATGGAGATCAACGTGGCACGTATTGCTGGCGTTAACATTCCAACGAACAAGCGCGTCGTCATCGCGCTTCAGTACATTCACGGTATCGGTGCGAAGTTCGCTCAGGAAATCGTAGCGAAGAACAATATCGATTCCTCACGCCGTGTGAATGAACTCTCAGACGCTGAAGTTCTGTCCATCCGCGAGACCATCGACCGTGACTACATGGTTGAAGGCGATCTGCGCCGTGACACTGCGATGAACATCAAGCGCCTTATGGACCTTGGCTGCTACCGCGGCCTGCGTCACCGTCGCGGCCTTCCGGTTCGCGGTCAGCGGACGCACACGAATGCACGCACCCGCAAGGGTCCGGCAAAACCGATCGCAGGTAAGAAGAAATAATCAACACGCAGCGATCGGTGGTGGAGCTGCCGGAATTACGGCAGTGACGAGATCGAAACAAGGATTACAGAATGGCTAAAGACACGACGCGCGTGCGTCGCCGCGAGCGCAAGAACATCTCTTCTGGCGTTGCGCATGTGAACTCTACGTTCAACAACACAATGATCACGATTACAGATGCGCAGGGAAATGCGATTTCCTGGTCGTCTGCCGGTGCGCTTGGTTTCAAGGGCTCTCGTAAGTCCACGCCTTATGCTGCACAGGTTGCTGCTGAGGACGCTGCCAAAAAGGCGGCAGAGCACGGCATGCGCACGCTGGAAGTCGAAGTCCGTGGTCCGGGTTCAGGCCGTGAGTCCGCATTGCGTGCTCTGCAGGCTGCCGGTTTCCTTATCACGTCCATCCGTGACGTGACGCCGATACCGCACAATGGCTGCCGTCCGCGCAAGCGCCGCCGCGTCTAAGGCTTTGAGGCTTTAGGTACCTGTTTCTCCAAATGGCAAAGAATGGCCCGGTCATGAAGAACCGGGCGGGATAGCCGAAGGGACGAAAACGTGACCATTCAGAAAAACTGGCAAGAACTGATCAAGCCTACGAAGCTCGAGATTAAACCGGGTCACGATCCGCGTTTTCTGGCAACGGTGGTTGCCGAGCCTCTTGAGCGCGGTTATGGCCTCACATTGGGCAATGCACTGCGCCGTATCCTGCTGTCCTCTCTGCAGGGTGCAGCCGTTACGGCCGTTCAGATCGATGGTGTTCTGCACGAGTTCTCGTCAATTCCGGGCGTCCGCGAAGACGTTACCGACATTGTCCTGAACATCAAGGAAATTGCCATCCGCATGGAAGGCGAGGGTCCCAAGCGCATGGTCGTGCGCAAGCAGGGGCCGGGCGTTGTGACTGCCGGCGACATCCAGACCGTCGGTGATGTAGAAGTTCTCAACCCTGAACTTGTTCTGTGTACGCTCGATGAAGGCGCTGAAATCCGCATGGAATTCACCGTCAATACGGGCAAGGGCTATCATTCTTCGGACCGTAACCGTCCGGAAGATGCTCCGATCGGCCTGATCCCGGTCGACAGCCTTTACTCTCCGGTCAAGAAGGTCTCCTACAAGGTGGAAAACACCCGTGAAGGCCAGGTTCTTGACTATGACAAGCTGACCCTGACTGTCGAAACCGATGGTTCCGTCAAGCCAGATGATGCCGTGGCATTCGCCGCACGCATTCTGCAGGATCAGCTTTCCATTTTCGTCAATTTCGAAGAGCCGCAGCGCGAAGTCGCCGAGGACACCGTTCCGGAACTCGCGTTTAATCCTGCTCTGCTCAAGAAAGTCGACGAGCTGGAACTGTCTGTCCGGTCTGCAAACTGTCTGAAGAACGACAATATCGTGTATATTGGCGATCTCATTCAAAAGACCGAAGCGGAAATGCTGCGGACACCGAATTTCGGCCGCAAATCGCTCAACGAGATCAAGGAAGTTCTTGCTCAGATGGGTCTCCATCTTGGCATGGAAGTCGCCAACTGGCCGCCAGAGAACATCGACGATCTCGCCAAGCGCTACGAAGATCATCAGTATTAAGGGGCGTACGCGTCCCTAAGGGTTCAACCGGGCAAGTGCTTGAAGGAAAAGAGCGGACTGCCTGACAGAAAAAGGAGAGGGCCATGCGCCACGGTAAATCCGGCCGCAAGCTCAACCGGACCTCTAGCCACCGCAAGGCTATGTTTGCAAACATGGCAGCTTCGCTGATCAAGCACGAGCAGATCGTGACGACGTTGCCGAAGGCCAAGGAAATGAAACCGATCATCGACAAGCTCATCACATTGGGCAAGCGCGGCGATCTTCACGCACGCCGCCAGGCTATTTCGCAGATTCGCGACACTGCGATGGTTGCCAAGCTCTTCGACACGCTCGGAGAACGCTACAAGGACCGGAACGGTGGTTATTCACGTGTTCTGAAAGCCGGCTTCCGCTATGGCGACAACGCTCCGATGGCTGTTATCGAGCTCGTCGATCGTGACCCCGATGCACGGGGAGCAGATGACCGGGCGCGTGCAGAGGCAGAAGAAGCTACAGAAAACGCAGCGTAAAATTCTGTTCAGTCCAAGCATTCTTAAAGGCGGGCATTAGTCCGCCTTTTTGCATTTCAGGTGTTTTGCTTGTTTTTACGAAGCACTCTATTCCGAATAATGAAACTTTGATTATCGATGAATTAAGGAACAACTCCTAGATTCGGCACAGCACCCTTATGTGTTCAAGGTTGGGTTGGGAGAAAAATTGTGTTCACCAAATCGTCTTCTCACGGGAAGAAGTCGTCTTCTGTTCGTCTTTCCTTTGTGATCCCCACGCTGATGATCGTGATAACTGTCGCCGCCTGCGCCGCGGTCGGGGTTATCGGATACGTCACCGGTAAGGATGGATTGCAAAAGGCTGCTGAAGCTGAACTCGCCATGGTCATCAAGGCCCGTTCGGCGCTGCTTGAGAGCAAGCTGAAATCGGCTGAAGGGGAGGTTGTCACGCTGGCCTCCAGTGTGGGAGATGCCCTGAACACCCTCGGTCAGGCATCCATGAACCTGGAAAAGGAGCGTGAGGAGATTGTCGGTCTCTTTCAGGCACCCGCTACGCCTGAAGAGCGCGCTGCCCTGATCGGTGCCGAGCAGAAGACAATGTATGCGTGGCGCCACTCCGAGGCACACCCGGCAATCTACAATGTCTGGAAGAACGGCGGCTACGCCGACATCTATCTGATCGATCCAGCCGGTGTCGTTCTTTATTCCGTCACCAAGGGCGATGAGTTTCTGCTGAAGTTGGGTGATGGCGGTGCTGTTGATGGGACCGGCCTTGAGCAGGTGTTCAAATCCGCAATCGAATTGCAGGAAGGGGAAGTCGCTGTCACGTCCTTCGCGCAATATCAGCCAGCCGACGGAGAAGGGTCCCTGTTTCTTGCGTCACCGGTTTACCTCAATACCTTTGGCGCGGTCAGTCTCAATGGTGTTGCGATCTTGCGGCTTGATACTTCTTTCCTGAACAACATTGTTGCCGATCGGGAGGACCTGGGCGAAACCGGTCAGGTCTACGTTGTCGGTCAGGACGGGACGATCCTGAGCGACATGCCGCTGGCAAGTGAACCGACCTCACTCAAAACCGCTTCGACAGCAGCGCCTGTTCTGGCTGCGACGGGAGGTATTGATTCTGCCGAGATCGTTACGGGCGAGGACGGTGTTGCAGACCTTGTCGTTGCGCGTGCGTTGGCCTTCCAGGACCAGACCTGGGCGATAGCGGCTGAAAAGAGCGTGGATGAAACGCTCGCGGCCGTCACCAACATGAAAAACCAGATGTTCATCTGGTCGCTGGCAACCATTGCGATTGCAGCGGTTATTGCGCTGTTCTTTTCCCGTTCGATTACAGGGCCCTTGTCGAACCTGGTTGGTGCGCTGAACGCCATCGCATCCGGTGATCTTGGCGCGGAGATCAAGGCGGCAAGCCGGAAGGACGAAATTGGGGATATCGGCCGTGCCGTTCTGCAGATCCGCCAAAACGCGGCGGACGAGAACGAACGGCGGGCCGCCGAAGAGGCCGATGCCGCCAGGTCGCAGGCCGAGCAAAGACAAGAGATGCTCGCAAACCTCGCAGGCGAGTTCGAGTCGACTGTCGGTACCGTTGTCGACAAGGTCGCGCGTTCTGCGGCATCGCTGCGGCAATCTGCTGACAAGATGCGCGATATGACGGATACGGCGGGCGAAACCTCGGCCAATGCCGCGACAATGTCTGAAGAAGCTCTGAGTGAGGTTGAGTCGATTGCTGCTGCATCGGATCAGCTCTCCGGTTCCATTCAGGAAATTTCCAGCCTGATCGAAAGATCGTCCAACGTCGCTGCCGCGGCGACCAAACGGGCGGAGACGACGAATGATACCGTCAAGTCGCTCGCGGAAGCTGCCAACCGGATCGGCGAAGTTGTCACCTTGATCAGCGATATCGCGGACCAGACCAATCTACTGGCCCTGAATGCCACGATCGAGGCGGCACGTGCCGGCGAGGCGGGCAAAGGCTTTGCGGTCGTGGCTTCGGAGGTCAAGGACCTTGCGTCGCAAACCGGTAAGGCGACGGGTGAGATCCAGCAGCAGATCGATGCCATCCGGAACGCGACCGATGCCGCCGTGGGCGCGATCGGTGACATTCAGAAGACCATCGACGACATTACGCAGTCGGTGAGCGAAGTTGCGGCTGCCGTGACCGAGCAGAGTTATGCGACCCAGGGCATCGCGGAAAACACGCAAAGGGCCGCAGGCGGGACTTCCAAAGTGACGGAAGACATCCGCAACGTCTCCACATTGTCGAACGACACCAATGTCGCCGCTCAAAGCTTTTCCCAGGAAGCGGCGGACATGGCGTCGGATGCGGAGCAACTGGACCAGGAAGTCCGCAGTTTCCTCGATCAAGTCCGCTCCGCCTGACGGCATTTTGAACGATAAATTGAAGAGCCGCCGGTATTCCGGCGGCTCTTTTGTTTTTGTGTTTGCCTCTCTGACACCCTATCTGCCATGTATCGCCGTTACGGAATAAGATTCGAGAGAGGGGCCCGGCAATGCGCCTTACCAATTCAAACAGATTTCGCCCTTTGTGCCGCATCCTGCTTGCCGCTCTGACCGGGCTCCTGGCAACGTCGGCCTTCGCCCAATCGGTTGAGCCGTCGCCCGCGGATCTGCGACTGGTTCCGCAGAATGAAGCGCAAATAAAGCTGTCCTTTGCCCCGGTGGTGAAACAAGTCGCGCCTGCAGTGGTGAATGTCTACGCAAGCCGGAAAGTCGTCCGCCGGCAACGCGTGTCACCGTTTATGGAGGATCCCTTCTTTCGCAGATTTTTTGGGCAACCAGGTGGCCGCCCAAGCCAGCCGCGCGAACGCGTGGAATCCTCTCTCGGCTCAGGCGTGATCATTACCTCAGACGGCACCGTCATTACCAACCACCACGTCATCAAGGGCGCTGACGAGGTCAGAGTGGCGCTCAGCGACCGCAGAGAATTCGACGCCGACATCGTGCTCATGGATGAACGTACCGATCTGGCCGTGCTGAAGATCCGCGAAGAAGGACCATTTGAGCACGTGAGTTTTGCCGACTCCGACAGTCTCGAAGTCGGCGATATCGTGCTTGCGATCGGCAACCCGTTCGGCGTCGGGCAAACGGTCACGCAAGGGATCGTGTCGGCACTTGCCAGAACGCAGGTCGGCGTCACTGATTTCCAGTTCTTCATCCAGACTGACGCCGCAATCAATCCGGGCAATTCCGGCGGAGCTCTCGTCGATATGACCGGCAATCTGGTCGGCATCAACACGGCAATTTTTTCACGCTCAGGTGGATCAAACGGCATTGGCTTTGCGATACCGGCCCATATGGCGCGATTTGTGGCACAGGCAGCCGATCAGGGTGGCAAGGTTCGCCGCCCCTGGTTGGGTGCAACGGTGCAGATGGTCAACGCCGAAATTGCCGAAGCTCTGTCTCTGGACCGGCCGCAGGGTGTCCTGGTGACCGCGGTGTTCGACGGCTCGCCTGCGCACAAAGCAGGGCTGGAGGTCAGCGATCTTGTCATTGCGATCGAAGGCAAGGAAGTCGTCGATCCCAATTCCTTCGGATACCGCTTTGCCACGAAAATGATCGGTGAAACATCCGAGTTTCGGATTGTAAGGGAAGGCCAGGAGGTCTCGCTTTCGGTTCCTTTGGTGCCCGCACCGGAGACCGTCCCCCGCGACACGCGCCAATTGCGCGAGTATTCGCCTTTTGAAGGAACGACGGTCATGAACCTGTCGCCGGCAGTTGCGGAGGAAATCGGCCTGGAAGGTGTGTTTGAGGGCGTCGTGATTGCGGCGGTAAGCCGTGGTGGTGCTGCAAACCAGGTGGGTATGCGCCCGGGCGACATCATTCGCGTGGTCAACAGCAAGAAGGTGGAATCGACACGGATGCTAGAGGCAATCACAAAGACACCACCTCGGGTCTGGCGGCTCGAGATCGAACGGGACGGCAAGCTTTCGAAGCTCGAGGTGAGATAAAGACGGCCGTGACCGATCTTTTCGAAGCATCAGGACTTGCGCAAAGCGGGCCGCGCCCGCTTGCTGACCGTATGCGCCCGGCCAGGCTCGATCACGTCGTCGGACAGGATCACCTTCTGGGTCCTGAAGGCACGCTGTCGCGGATGTTGAAAACCCGCACGCTCGGCTCCTTGATATTCTGGGGGCCACCAGGGACCGGAAAAACGACGATCGCGCGATTGCTCGCGAATGAAACTGATCTTGCCTTTGAGCAAATATCGGCGATCTTTTCCGGCGTTGCGGACCTGAAGAAGGTGTTCGAGGCCGCAAGGGCCAGACGCATGGGCGGCACGGCAACGCTTCTGTTCGTGGACGAAATCCATCGCTTCAATCGCGCACAGCAGGACAGTTTTCTTCCCGTTATGGAAGACGGCACGATCACGCTTGTTGGGGCGACAACTGAGAACCCTTCCTTTGAGCTCAACGCCGCACTGCTGTCCCGCTCACATGTGATGACGTTCCACTCGCTCTCGATCGAAGCGATCAACCAGCTGCTCGACCGGGCGGAACAGTTAGAGGAAAGGCAGCTCCCGCTTGATCCTGAGGCGCGGCAGGTCCTGGTCCGTATGGCTGATGGCGACGGACGCTCGGCTCTGACGCTTGCAGAGGATGTCTGGCGTGCCTCCGCGCTGGACGAGGTCTTTGATGCGGACCGGTTGCAGGAGATCGTGCAACGGCGTGCCCCAATCTATGACAAGAGCGCGGACGGTCACTACAACCTGATTTCCGCCTTGCACAAGTCCGTTCGCGGGTCTGATGCGGATGCGTCCCTTTATTGGTTCTGCCGCATGCTGGACGGCGGCGAGGACCCGATGTATCTCGCAAGGCGCCTTATTCGGATGGCCGTTGAAGACATCGGCCTTGCTGATCCCAACGCCCTGGTTCAGGCGAATGCGGCAAGAGACGCCTACCAGATGCTCGGTTCTCCGGAAGGGGAACTGGCGCTCGCCCAGGCAGTGATCTATCTGGCCACCGCGCCCAAGTCCAACGGCGCATATGTTGCCTACAAGGCGGCTATGCGCGATGCGAAGTCCAGCGGCTCGCTGCTGCCGCCCAAACATATCCTCAATGCACCGACCAAACTGATGAAGCAGGAAGGATACGGTGCCGGCTATCAGTACGACCATGATGCGCCAGACGGTTTCTCCGGCCAGAAATACTTTCCCGACGGCATGGACAGGAATGTCTATTACGACCCGCCGGAACGCGGTTACGAACGTGACCTGCGAAAACGGCTTGAGTACTGGAGCAAGCTGCGCAAGGAAAGAGGCTGAGGCCAGTGCCAGTGCTTGGCTATAAGACGGTCAATCGTCGGTGTGGAGCCGGTCCAGTGCGCTTTTCAAGGATGAAACCAACAGCGTTCTTTCTTCTATGCTGATGGTTTCGTGAAGTCCGTCGGTGATCGCGATGAGATCTCGTGTCATCAGAGTGACATTCACGAGCGGCGGCGATTTCGGTTCGTCCGATTTCAGACCAACAACCTCGTAAGTCGACACGGGGTATGCGATCCCCTTGACGTTGACCTCCCCATTGGACGCACACGTGATCTGGTCTTTGACCTGGGAAAATGTTTCGAATGAAATCAGGATCGATCCGGGTTTGGCCAGGGTCTCCAACCGGGACGCTGTATTCACGCCGCCGCCGATGATCGTATAATCAAGCCTGTCATTGCTGCCGAAATTGCCGACGGTGCAGTAGTCCGTGTGGATACCCATTCGGCACTTCACGGGCTTTGCGATACCCGCTTCACGCCACACATGTTCGAGCTCGCGCATCCGGTTCTGCATTTCGATCGCCATGCGGACACAGGCAAGAGCATCCTCGGTGACACCTCTTGTTTCCGGATCTCCGAAGAAAATCACGATGGCATCGCCGACATATTTGTCGATGGTTGCCCCATGCTTCAGCGCGATATCGGACATTTCCGTCAGATATTGATTGAGTATGTTTGTGAGGTCTTCCGACTCAAGCCGGTCGGCTATCTCGGTAAAGTCGGCAATATCGGAAAAGAAGACAGTTAGTTTCTTGCGCGTCGAGGCAATCTTGACTTCCTGCCGCCCCTCAAAGATCGACTTGTAGACCTGAGGCGAAAGATACTTCGCCAACTGTTTCGACAGTGCTTCCATGCGCGCAGACTGTTCGGCGAGTTGGTCTTCCACCGCTTCGCCATGTTCGATGGTCGCCTCATATAGAAGACGCAGATCTTCCAGTTCAGAGCGAAGAGACTTGTTCTCTTCCCTGAGAACACGGGCAGGAGAGGGTCTGGATGGTTCTGAAGTATTTTGCCCTGCGTTTTTTTTCTGGGTCTTCTTCATCTCGCGTTATCTGGTCTTGAGTATGTGCACTGCCAATTGCCTGGCTGCCGGTTCCGTACGGAATCAGAAAGAACAGCATGAGACACCTTAGCGGAAAGACACCCGCCGTAGCGTGAAAAAGTGTAACGCCCCGTGTAGCTGCTGCTTCGTAAAGCCTACTGCGCCACACATTTTTCCTTCGAAAGCGTGATCAGATATGATTACGCTGGCATGCGTTCAATTCTTTGTATCGGCGCATCCATGGCCATTTAAGGAATATGACAATTCTTTTCTGATAGACCATTCTCATCAGTCCGGCTGGCAGTTTTATGAAGGAAATCGAACTCAGACTTGCACTTGTGCTTTATGGCGGAGTTTCACTCGCCATCTACATGCATGGCGTAAGCCGCGAGATCCTGAACCTTGTCCGGGCCTCCAGCTACCGGCTGGACAGAAACGCAGGAAGCGCTCAAAGCGCTGAAATGCCGCCACTTCAACCTGTTCAACGCGCCTACCAGGACTTGCTGGACCTCTTGTCCGGCGTCGCCGATATCCGCGTCGTGGTCGATGCGATTGCCGGTGCCTCGGCAGGCGGCGTCAACGGCATCATGCTGGCGCGCGCGATCGCGCACGATCTCCCACTGGAAAGCCACAGCGAGATGTGGCTCGAAAACGCCGACGTCACCCGGTTGTCACGACCTCAATCCGGTCTGTCGCGCTATCTGAAACTGTCGATTTCACCCGTTCTCGACCAGCTTATTTCCAGCCGTCTGGACAAGCAGATCAAAAGTGTGGAAACGCGGGAAAAGCTTCGCCAGTTCATGCAGGCCCGGTGGTTTTCCCCGCCATTTTCCGGGGAACGGTTTATTGGGTGGATGCTGGATGCGTGCCTGAAAATGGAGACCGGCAACAGCTCCGACCGAACGCTCATTCCGCGCGGACAGACGCTCGATCTGTTTGTGACGATCACCGATTATAACGGCGTCAAACGCAGGATACTTCTGGACGATCCTGCCTTCGTAGAGGAGTGGGATCATCGGCGCATCCTGAAGTTCCACGCGGTTCATCGCACGCGCGGGTTTGTCGAAAGCCAGTTCGATGCCGACAACATTCCTGAACTGGTCTTTACCGCCCGGGCGACATCGTCCTTCCCTGGTGCCTTCCCACCGGCCACGGTTGCCGAGATGGAGCGCGTCCTTGCAAAGTCGGGGCATGCATGGCCCGGTCGCGAAGCGTTTCTCGGCCGCGAACTTTGCCTTACGCCAGACACGACCGCCCAGCATTGTTTTGTCGATGGCAGTGTCGTCATGAACAAGCCGTTTGCGCCGGTGATCGAAGTCATCGAGGAAAGACCGGCCGCACGCGAAGTTGCCAGGCGCCTGATCTATGTCGACCCGGCGCCGGTGGACATGAGCGAAAACAAAAGCGGCCCAATGGAACTTCCGGGTTTTTTCAGGGTCATTCTGGCGTCCCTTGCGCACATTCCCCGAAACGAACCGATCGGCGATGATCTGAAGGAGCTTGAGCAGAACAACCGGCGCAGCCGCTGGCTTGCGCAACTGATTGATGCGACCGGTCCGGTTGTCGAACAGGCCGTCATGCCCCTGTTGCCCAAGCGCAGGTCGATCACGGCGGAAGTTCTTTCCAAATGCCGGCGCGATGCCACCAACACTGCATTCGAGCAGGCTGGCTTTGCGTTCCTGAATTACCAGTCGCTGAAACTGCATGCACTTGCAGAGCGACTTGCAGGACTGACACACAGACTTGGCCATACTGCCGACTTGCCGATACGGGAAGAGGCGGTTCTGTCGCTCTTTTCCAAGCACTTCAACACGCTTTCGGCCGAGAGCAAGGACGGACTTGGCCGGACGGATCCGCATATCATTGCGTTGCTACGCGGTCTCGATGTCGACTATCGCATTCGCCGGCTGCGATTTGCGATCCGCAAACTCAACGGATTTTACCAGCACGGGAAGGCGACCTCGCTTCCCGTCCCGGATGCCAATGCTCTCGATCACCTGAAAGGACTGCTCTACGAGCAGATCGACCATCTTGGCTGGCGATGGACAGAACGGTTCTTCGGCGGAAAGAGCCGAGAGCTTTCGGAAGGACTTCTTGCCGTCACCGCATCAGGCAACTGCGGCACCGAAGAACATGTTGAACCGTTCCTGGAGGGTCTTTCGAAAATGATGGGCCTGGTCGATCTGGACCGCCTGCATGACGAGCTCTTCGCCGAGACAGCCTGCGATCTTCTCGACCGGGAACGGCATTTGTCTCTTTTGCGGTCTTATGTCGGTTTCGGGTTCTATGACCTGATCACGTTTCCGGTTCTTCAGAGAAACGACTTTTCGGAAGTCACCGAGATCCTGGTCGACCGGATCAGCCCCCGCGATGCCGCCAGCCTTTACACCGAAGGCTTTGAACTGAAGGGAAAGGCACTCAATTCCTTCGGAGCGTTTTTCAACCGAAGCTGGCGCGAACACGACTATCTCTGGGGGCGCCTTAACGCCGCCGACAGACTGGTCAGCATCGTTCTGTCTTCAGCCGGGGAGGGAACGTTGCCGCAGCAGCAGATCAATCAAGCCCGCGCGCGCATCTTCCTTGCCATCTTGGAAGAAGAACGCGACAAACTCGCAGCAATTCCCGAAGAGCTTGAACGCGTCGATACTCTGATCCGGTCGATCTACCCCGATTTTGCCCATGTTGCGGAAGAGGTTTGATGTTTTCCCCGGGGGCTTTTTTGTGCCAAAGGGCGTAATTGCAGCTGGCTGAGGAGATCTCGATAAGAGCCTTTCAGATGGCTTGGCCCTTGCCCGAACATGTCAGGTTTGCTTCCTTGAAACTGGCGCAATTGGGTTGCGCTGCATGAACAGCGCGCAGCGAAGCTGAGGGACGTATGAAATGTTGCTGACAATCGACCACGTCATGTTCCCGGTCTATCTAGGTGATCAACTGCTTGATGAGGTGGAGTGGACTTGGAAAGACAGAGGGTACGGGCGTGTATTTCGTGAACCTGAACGACGTGAATTTCTGCCACTTTATTGCCAGAGTAGACAGTTCTACGTCGAATATTTGTCCAACCGCTCCACGTTTTCTTACTGGAGCAACGCTGTTTTTGTCGTGGTGCCAAAAGAATTTTGGGATTATTATAAAGAACCTGCTCTTGTATCGGAACATTTTCTAGTTCCCTATTTCGGATCCGGATATCAACTTGTGAGCCCGGACTTTCCGCACTTGAACAGCAAGCTGGAGGGCAGGTCAGACGAAGCGTTCAAGCTTGTTGTTTCACCTGATCTATTCAAGGTCCTGTCGAACGTTGCCGGTCAAAAATGGTCAATGCCTGACTTCGTTTCACCGCATAGCGATTTGAAGCACATGCACGATGTGGCCGTTCTGGATTCAGAAGACCGTCTTGTTGCGCCGCTCTATCAAGCAAATCCATCGCTCAGAGGTTTTTTTGAGAATCTTGTGCAGACTGAAAGATGCGCGGGCTTGGACAGCTTATTTGCCGCGCATCCGAGCATCGGGAACGGAAGCATAGGCTTTTTCCAAGTTGAAAAGCGCTCTAGCTCCTAATTTCAATCGAAAATAGTTGTAAAGTGTAACTTTTAACTTTTTAATTGCATTTGAATGATCTTACAAGTATGAAAGTAAGGCAACTGGGTAACCTGAAATCGTCTTATTCCACACATTCACAGTTTTGATTTCGACTTTCCGTCGCATTCAATATCTGAGCGTTGTGAAGAGTTCGTGCTGCGATTTCATCAGATCTCAAGTCCAAATGTTAGGTAGCGGGAAATTCGCGTTTTTCCGCAGTGGATGAGTGTCTCAAAGCACTCTGGTTCAAGCATGTTTTGTGCGACGGCTAGCGAAGGTCAGGCAGATGAGACGAACCATTTCTGGAAATCTTCCACTTGGAAAACTTCGGGTAGTTGCCCTTACTGCGCTCGGTTGCCTTTTGGCGTCAGCGGCGGCGAATGCGGTTACTTATTCCGAAAAGCTTCAGGGAGATCTGGATGCGTTTTATTCGCTGTCCCTGCCGCTTTCCGATGGCTTGAACACCATCAGCGGAACAGCAGGCATGTGGCGTTATCTCAGTGGTGAAGTCGATATCGACCACGACACGATCAATTTCTCTGCTGCGCCGGATACGGTAATCAATTCGGCTTTCATAACGGTCTCGGCAATCCGGCAATCCGGCTTTGTTAAGGACGGCTGGGGACAGGTTCGTATTCAATCAGTTGCGAGCGGTGATGAGGAGCAGTTGAGGTTCGATCTTTTGACACCAGCACCGGGTTATTACTACAACTCCGGCATTCCCATAGATCTGCCCGCGAAGTTTGAGCTTCCTATCGGTGCAGCGCTTGCAAGCGCCCAGAATCTCGGTTCTCCGTTGGATTTCAATTTGTTCTTAAGAGGTGTCGGCAGCGGCGATTTCAAGTTTTCGAGCGTTATTTTCTATGACTATCAAGTCGAGATAGATGCGACACTGAAACTTCACACGCCTGTACCGGTACCGGCGGCATTGCCACTTCTCGGCTGTGCCCTGGGGTTGCTGGGTTTAGCGGGCTGGCGCCGCGGAAAGCGCGCTGCATCGCAAGTAAGTCGTTAGTAGCTGCACAGATAGCATCGGCGTTGGTACAAGTGACGAGCGGCGTTCAAGGGAAGGTTGTAAATAGGGGCAGAAGCTGAACTGCTGAAGGCTCTTGCGGAGTTGATAATGGATTTGTCACCGACGACATTGGACGGGAGTGTTTTGCAACTGTTGCCGACACCACTATGGAAGGCCAAATGGCACGCGAGCCGCCTTGAATCGTCTAGCTAAGTAGGGATTGTCCTCTAAGGGGGGTAGGCGACGACAAAACAGTACTAACGTCAAAAGCGATGTTATGTTGATGGTAAGGGCGCAAGCGTGAAGCTGCAATTTATAGCCCCAGAAAAGCCTTTAGGCAGCGGCTTTGACGAGATCTTCATTTGGAGTTTGAGGTCGGTTTGGGCTGTTTCGCTGGCCGTGGTGTCGCCAATCAAGGCTTCAATGTGCACATATTGCCGGTATAGACTACACGGGTTGAAAGCGGCAGGTCAGCCGCTTTCATTGATCTCAATCGGCCCTATTGGCTGAACTTTTTGCGATAGCCGCATGCCGCACCAAAAAAACAGATTGTGCCTGCTAATAGTGGCAGCGCAGCAGGCACGGGAACTGGTGTCACAAAACTGAGTGACGCAATGTTTGCCTGAAAGTAATCGACGCCCTTGTCATTCTCGCCAAAAAACCAGAAGTAAGCATCTTTTTCGTAATCTGAAAGAGCAAGGCTCTTCGGCAATGCTAGGCGATCCAGCAGGTCTAGATTGGAACTAAGAAGAACAATTTGATAGGAAATCACATCATATGAGCCGAGAAGGTCCGTGCCGGTGACATGTGCATTCAGGATGATCCCGTCGCCCCAATAGATTGGGTCATCGAAAACCTGGATGTGCGTTAAACGATCCGATACTGACGTTCCAAGGAAAGATGCGCTGGTTCGTGCTTCAGGGTTGTCGTAGTCCGCATAGTAGCCGTTGTCATATGTCAACTTTTCCTCAGGATCATAAGCAAACTGGCCAAATACTTCATCACCGATAGCGGGTGTTCTCAAGCCAACAAAACTCGATGAGCCCGATACTATCTCAGCGGTAAAACTGTATGTGACCGGTGCAGAAACTGCCAAATTCGTTAAAGCTAAAAAAGCAAATGCACAAAGCATTAGTCGTATTAGATTCACAATTGCCCCCAATGCGTAAGTAGAATTACAACTTGCAGCACCTCACTAGCGTAATGGTTGCAATGGGTCAAGAGCATTAACTCGCGAAAAAGTTGCGGAATGTCTGAGCGTTTCAGTACTCAATTCGAGAAGCAAGTTTGCCCGCAAAGAACTCTTTTCTAAAACTACCGAGTCAAGATTCTCGACTGACCCGTCAGCCCTGCTTAATAAGGAGGTTCCGTCCATAAAAGGCGGCTTGATGCGTGTTTATCTAATAGTTCCTAGTCGGGTCATTCGTACAACGCAATACTGACAACATTACTGTTGAGCCAAAGCCTACAAAGCATGACGAAAAACGGTTCGATCGAAATAGGCCAAAAAAGAAATAGACCTGATCGTGGCTTTGAGTTTTGACGCAGTTTTTGCGTGCAAGCCACCTTGTATCGTTTGACCTTAATAATTGGCCGTCTTTTCAATAACATACAGTATGAAATTAACGATTAATTTTGGCGCTAGATCTCTGTCTTCGCCATGCGGACAAGCCCAAAATACCAATCCCTGCCAAAAGCACTGAGAGTGTCGTCGGCAAGGGGATAGGCGTCACACTTTTTGTGGTCTGCGCGCGCACAGTGTCAAAGGCAGGTGCGTTACTTGCTTCTCTGAAAACGCGGAACACGAACTCATCAAATCCATCAGCGTCGTGCCACCCATAAATTGCAGGCAGCATCAAACCAATGTTTTCCGAACCGCTCGAAACCAGGGAGCCTTCAAGCAGCGTGCTCCAGGCAATCGTGTATGGATCTCCGCCGACGACGTTGCCGGTTCCCAAGATCATTTCGAGGCCGTAAAACAATTCCGCTGACGATGTGCGGATGGTGAATTTACCTTGCACGCCCGTGCCGTACATATAGTTCCCGGTAAATGGCGTTGGTCCGGCGGCAATGCCCGGGTGACTGCTACATCCTGCAAATCCGCATCCATTGTTGTTGAAGCTGAGATTGGAACGGGAAAAAGCCATTCCGCCTTCAAAATACGGGTTCTCAGTCAGCGCCAGGTTGCTCTCAAAATCTGCCATCAGATCAACACTTGAAACCGCCGATCCGGCTCCTTTTGTGAAGACGGTTGCGGCTTGAAGAGATTGAGAGTTGATGAGTGCCAGCCCGACGAGTGACGTCATCCAGAAAACGAATTTCGAGAAGTACATAATGCCCACCCCGATTTGAAGCCTCTGATTATCGTTAACACGCATAAAGAGCAAACTCCATATTTTGTGTTCATAGCGTGTGTCTGAGGTGCCTCGCATCCGGGACTGATGGTTTTAGCGAGACTGTTGGCCAACTAATGAGAAGGAAACGCTTCAACAGTCTTATGGAGGGATCAGTCAGGGAGCATGGAAAGCGAAAAAAGAGAATAGGAGACAGCAAGTGTTCGAACATGTCCTTGTTGGTGCCGATGGCCCAAATTCAACCAGTTCATGCGGATTGGAGCGCTCATTGAGCCGCCAGGGCCGTTTGGATTCGGGCCATCCTAAGGGTCTTATCAATTGAACCGGACCAGTTGATTTCAGAGCGCGAAAGTCAATGCACAGACTGAGAAAACTGTATGAAAATAAGACAAGAAAACAACGAGTTACTTGTACTAACGGACTCTCCTCGTATGACTGGAGCAAAAAGTTGAGCGGCGGCGATTTCTGAGCAACAAAACTTGCGCTATGGAAGGATTTGCGAAATCTCCTGTACAATGGGTGATATGCAGCCGAAGTTCTTGAAGAATCGGTTGTTTGAACGTAACGGAGACAGCTTGAAACATCTTCTTCTTGTCATGCTCGGCGGTGGCATCGGCGCCGGGGTGCGGCATCTGGTGGCGCTCCTGACACTGAGGCTCTTCGGTACGGGTTTTCCGGTTGGGACGCTGACCGTCAATGTGGTCGGATCTCTGGTGATGGGGCTTCTGATCGGGTGGCTGGTGAAGTCCGATTTTCAACATGTTCAGACTGTCCGCTATTTCATCGCAACCGGCATACTTGGCGGGTTTACGACGTTTTCCGCGTTCTCGCTGGATACTTCCGTGCTTTGGGAACGGGGCGATACGCATCTTGCGTTGATATATGTAGTCGCGTCCGTTCTTCTGTCGATCGGGGCGGTCTTTGCCGGATTGATGATTGCCCGGCAGGTGGTCACCTAAGTTTCCCTTCCAATCCGGACTGTTTGAGCCTATACGCTCCGGGAAGAATATTTGTGCGGCGCCATTGTCCCGCATGCCCGGTTGACAGCGATCCATTCCGGTCCGCAGCCCGATTTGAGAAAAACATGTCCGCGATTGAACAAAAACATGTAACCGCAGATGAAGCGGGCATGCGCCTAGACCGTTGGTTCAAGGCGCATTATCCGGGTCTCGGATTCGGACGGCTGCAGAAATTGCTCCGTACCGGGCAAGTGCGGGTTGACGGCAAGCGCGCAGAAGCCAACACGCGCATCGCCAAGGGCCAGATGATCCGGATCCCGCCGCTCGGTGTCGAACTGCCCGCGGATGACAAGAAAAACGCCAGGCCCAAATCCACCAAACTGATTGCCGATGACCGCAAGGCGATTGAAGAGATGCTGCTCTTCGAAGACAATCAGGTGATGGTTTTGAACAAACCTGCAGGTCTCGCGGTCCAAGGCGGGTCAGGGCTCAAGCGGCATCTTGATGGCATGCTGGAGGCCTTTACAGACCGGAAGGGCAACAAGCCGCGTCTCGTCCACCGCCTCGACCGTGAAACTTCGGGCATCATCCTGGTCGCCCGCACGCGGCAAGCCGCTCAGGAGCTGACAAAGGCGTTCCGGCATCGCAACACCCGGAAAATCTACTGGACCATGCTGGCGGGTGTTCCGAAACCGAAGCAAGGCCGCATTTCGACGTTCCTGGCACGAAGCGAGGGCGAGGAGCGGATGCGCGTGACCCGGCAGGGGGAGGATGATGCCCAGCACGCGGTCTCGCTCTATTCCGTCTTTGAGCAATCGGCGCAGAAACTCTCCTGGGTCACGATGAAGCCAGTGACCGGACGAACGCACCAGTTAAGGGCCCATGCCGCCCATATCGGCCATCCGATTATCGGGGATGACAAGTATTTCAACATCGAGAACTGGGAGCTGCCCGGCGGCATTCAAAATCGGCTGCATCTGCTCGCGCGCCGGATCGTCATTCCGCATCCGTCCGGCCACGGCATGATCGACGTTTCCGCACCGTTGCCGCCGCACATGCAACAAACGTGGAACCTCCTGGGGTTCGATGCACGCGACTACGATCCGGAAGCCGACGACCCGGACGAGACGCTGATCAGGCGTTGAACCCGGTCAAGCTATTGTTCGTCCCGTCCCGGTTTGTATAGGCGGACGTTGAAGCCTTCGGCATCTGTCGGTGGCTGAAAGTGTCTGCTGATCCTGTCGAACTGCTCATCTGACACCTGAAATTCGTGCGTTCCCGCAGCATTGCGCGCTCGAAGCCTTTGTTTGCAGATTTCGTCCGGGACATCGATCAGATGCAATTCGTGACGGCAGTCGGCCGCTTCGTATATCCGGCGCGTCCATTCCCGTGTTTCCACCGTGTTGGCGGCGAAATCGAGAACCACCGATAAACCGGCGCGCAAGAGCGTCACGACATGCGGCTCCAGTGTCGTTCTAAGCATCGCGGAGTATTTGACGTAGTCGGACAGTGTTTCGAGATGATCCGAATAAAGACCCTTCAGCCAGACATCTTCCGAAAGGAGAACAGTGCCTGGAACAGCCGCCAGTGAACGGGCCAGCGTCGATTTTCCGGAGGCCACCTTGCCGCAAATGAGATGCAGCATTGCTCCCTTGCTCATGTGTCTGCCCGCTCCTTAGGCCGGTGAAGCACACAATTACCTGCATGCGGATGGTGGGATGTCAAAACCCTTGAAAAAGCGCGCTCAGTATCACGGTGAGAAACGTGACCACACCTACGCCGGCAACAAGCTTCCAGGCATCAGAGCGCTTCTTGAGACCTGGCCAGCCAAGCGGTTTGATCACCTGGATCGCGGCAATCAGGATCAGCAGCACAGCCAGTATCTTGGTCAATGAAGGGCTCCGGACAGAACGGTAACGTATCCGCTCTAAACAATCTGCCGCCGGACCGCAACCCGTCTAGGTTCCGGTGCTGCGATTGAGCGCTGCCATGTATTTCGGAAGCTTGTCCATGGAAGGAACCACGATGATTTTTTTGACCTTGCCGGCTTTGAACGCCTTCAGGAATTTGTTGTAGTCCTTGAAAGCGACGCACCCATGCGATCCGTTCGTACGGCGCAGGAGGGGCGAGTGGGCGAGCATACCGTCTCTGCCCTTCATAGCTGCCAGATCACGCGGTAGCATTCTGACGGCTTCAACACCGTGAAAGCGCCGCTCACGCATCCTCAGATCGTAGATATTCGGGGGAGTCGGTCCGAGGTTTCTCACGTGGGAATATTTAGGATTGTCCTTCCGGTGGCCAATGCCTGAATGCGCCTCAAGTTTGGTACCGTCGGGCATATGCACCGTTGCGGCACTGATATCGTATACAGCGATACCGCTGCCACGCCCGGGAAGTCCGCCTTTCAGGCCGCTAAAGAGTTTGCCGATACCGTTGAATGCGCCGTTTTTTTCCTCTTCAGGATTCCCGGGTGTGGCATAGGCGAGGACGGGCTGTGCCGATCGAACCGGAGCGCTGTTCCGCTCTTGCGCGACCGCGGCTGTTCGAACCGGTATGTCAGGCTTTGTGCCGGGGATTGGCGTCGACAGCGTTTCATTCCGGGGAATCGAGCCGGTAATTTCGTTGTCGAGAGGGGTGTCTCCCGGCAGCGATGCAGCGATGTCCGGATCCGATTGCCGATCTGCTTCCAACGCCGTTGCCTCGCCAAGTGCAGCAACTTCCAAAGTCGCGTCGTCGAGAGGTGAGGGTACTGATGGGGCAGCGCCACGTGCCGCGGCATTGCCAGCTGCAAGTTGCCTGGGGGCAGCGTTTTCCTTGCGCGCGGTGTCGATGTATCGCGCAAATCTCAGATGCGTGAGTTTCGCGGTGAGCTTGATGCGGGCAACGCTTCTTGCTTGTGCGTGCGAATGCGCGCGAGCGGCCTTTTGGAACACATCGTGCGCATCCGGCGTGGCGCTCGGTGATGAGGTGGAGGACCTGGGTGCAGGTTCAGCAGTCTTTGGCCCACCGGGTGTTGACGAAGTGCTTATCCCGTTAGTCACAGCAACAGGGTGGGTTTGCCGTTCGTTCATGCTGTGTGCCAGCTTCAGGTGCCGCTGATCGTCAACGGACAGAGAATGATGAGATGGTGTTTCTTTCTGGCCGAACAGGGTCAAAGATGCCGCGGCGCCGGCAAGTCCGATGGCCAGGACTGCGATCAAAACAGCGAATGACCGCTCTTCCTTAAACGTCCTGGCACGTTTCTTCAGGCTTTTTGCCGGTGTTTTCAATCGCATCAACGCACAACCACCCTACTGGCCGCAGCAGGTAACGCTCCGGTCTCAATCACTTTCAGTTTGGCGACAAACAGTCCCAATTGTCCGCGCCCACCCAGGCACTAGTATCCGGCGTTATGGTAACCGGCCGGTTTACGAACATGGTTAACGAAACCTTGCGCACGCGGACCCGAAAAACATCATAAAGAGGCAAATTTCGGGCGTTCGCGCTTAAAACCGGTTATCCAAAGAATGGGGGAGTTGCGAGGGCAGCCTGTGGAATTCGTGATGGCACAGTAAACCGCGTCCAAGTTGCTCCGATCAAAGGAAAGAATTGGTCTTGAAAGGGCTCGGGCTCTTGACCCGCACTGGAAAACCCTTCACATGCGAGCCATCAGCTGAACAGGCAAAAGGCTCCCGATGTATTTGATCATTTTTGACGTCGACGGCACGCTGGTCGACAGTCAGGACACGATTTTCCACGGTCTTCAGGTCGGGTTTGAAGCGGTGGGTCTTCCCATGCCCGACCGCAAGACGGCCTTGTCCATCGTCGGGAGGTCGCTTGAAGAAGCATTTACGGATCTCGTCGGAGAAGGGCACCTTGAGAAAGTGCCGGCGATGGCCGATGCATACCGGCAGGCGAAGTGGGCAAGGCGCGCGGAAGGGCTTGAAATCGATCCACTCTATCCCGGTGCGAGAGAGGCAATCGAGCGATTGCATAAGCGGGACGAATTTCTGCTCGGCATTGCGACAGGCAAAGCGTTGCGCGGTGTCAGGCACATGCAGGAAACGCACGATCTGCACGGCAAGTTCGTGACGATCCAGACAGCTGACACGTCCCCCTCCAAACCGCATCCGGACATGATCGAACGGGCCTTGTCGGAGACAGGTGTGCTCCCGGAGATGGCTGTCATGATCGGTGACACGGGTTTTGATATGAAGATGGCAAAAGCTGCTGGTATTCACGCCATTGGTGTCACCTGGGGGTACCACGATCATTCAAGGCTCGCTCAGGAAGGAGCAAACCGGATCATTCATGGGTTTGAACACCTGGACAAGGCCCTGAAAGATGTCTTGAAATTTGACGAGGTAACAGTGTGATGCGCGACTTTCTTGAAACCTTGCATGAAGAAGTGGCCAAGGATCCTGAACAGCGTGCACGCGAGCTGTCCAGACGTGAACTGCCGAAGCGCTTCTATAAGGAAGCATCCCATGTTTTTGCTGACGAGGGCTTTGCAATTGCGCTGGACGGCCGCACGGTGAAAACGCCGGGCAAAACAACGCTAACCTTGCCCAATGAAGTTGTTGCAGCTGCGGTAGCGGCTGAATGGGCGGCGCAGGAAACCGTCATCAATCCCGCCACGATGCCTTTGACCCGGATTGCCAATTCGGCGCAGGACGCCGTGGCAAATCGCTTCGATGAAGTGGCAGACGACATTGTCTTGTTTGCCGGCAATGATGCGCTCTGCTACCGGGCCGATGATCCCGAAAGCCTGGTCGATACACAGCGCCGTCTCTGGGACCCGGTTGTTGACTGGGCCGGAAATCTTCTCGGAGGACGGTTTGTCTTGATCGAAGGTGTTATTCACGCGGCGCAGTCCGACGAGGTGCTTGCAGGCTACAAAGGGCGCATATCGGGCGAAACGCCGCTGCGCCTTGCAGCGCTGCACACCGCGACAAGCTTGACCGGTTCGGCCATTCTGGCTCTTGCCGTACTCGAAGGTTACCTGAACGCGGACGCAGCCTGGACAGCGGCACATGTTGAAGAGGACTTCAACATCGAGCGCTGGGGAGAGGACGCGGAAGCCGTTCAGATCCGTGCGTACAAGCGAACCGAGTTCGATGCAGCAGTCCTGGTCCTTGAACATACCTGACGGCGCTGCTTCCAGCAAAAAAATGCTGCTTTAGGCCCATTTCGCTCACGCCATATAGAATGTCGTTGCCATCAAAAAGAAGATGAGCACGCCGAGTACGTCGTTTGACGATGTAATGAAGACGCCGATCGCCATAGCGGGATCGATGCCTATCTTGTCGAGAATGATGGGAACGGTTGCGCCGACCATCGCAGCAAGCGTGGTTACGCATAGCAGAGACAATGAAGTGGCAAGCGCCAGGCTGCCGGGCGCTTCGAGCGGAACGATCAGGGACGCGATCAGCACCAGAGCGCCCAGGATGACGCCCGCAATCGCGCCATTGAAAAGAGCGGCGACAAATTCTTTCATGAGCCGAAAAACAATGTCGCCGGACCAGAGAGCACCCGTGGCAATACCCTGCACGGCGACCGCCGAGGCTTGAAGCCCCGCGTTGCCGGCCATGGACATGGTCACCGGGATAAATGCAGCCAGGATGGCGGCCTCGGCAAGCTGGTCTTCGTAAGAGCCGACCACGGTCGCTGCAACGCTTGCACCGACCAGACCTGCAAGCAACCAAGGAAGGCGGCCGCGCACAATTCTGAAAATGGTGTCGTCGGAGCGCGCCTCACCGGAGACACCGCTCATGAGCAGCATGTCCTCGTTCGCCTCGTCGGCGGCAATCCTCGTCAGCTGTTTTGGCGTTATCCGGCCGACGAGTTGCCCGTTGCCGCTGACCACGGGAACCGTGCGCATGTCTCTTTTGCGGGCAAGGCGGAGAACCTCTTCCTGATCGGTGTCCGCCGAAACAGCGATCACGTCCCTGTTCATGAGTTTCCTGAGCGGAACATCTCCCTGGGCAAGCAGAAGTCTGCCAACCTCGACCGTGCCGGTCAGCTTTCCGTTCGCATCGGTGACGTAAACCGTGAAAACTTTCCGGATGCGGCCGGCTTCTTCGCGCATCTGCTCTACAGCTTCATCTGCGGTGCAGTCCTCGCGCAGCGCCACGAACTTGCTCGCCATGACCCGCCCGGCCGTATCGTCCGCATAAAAGCCCCTTGTCGCGATATCTTCGACATCAGGAAGACGCGCAATCAACTCGTCGGCAACGTCGTCCGGAAACTCGTTGAGAATTTCGATCGCGTCTTCAGGATCGATGCCGGCGAGAATATCGCGAAACTGCTCGAGCGTTGATTCTTCCATCAGGATCGAGCGGAACTCCGGCCGCAGTTCGGCGACCACCTTTATCGATGGATTGGCGGGCAGCCACTGGAAAAGCTTACGGGCGTGCTTGAGCCGCAACCTTGTTAGCAATTGCATGACATCGATCGGGTCCCAACGCTTTAGCAACTCGACAATCTGAGCGCGCTGGCCCACCTTGATCATGTCTCTGATGGCTTTGAGCGTATCGTCGTTTGCGTCCAGCGGTTCCTGCGACGTTTCCCGCGTCCATGCGACAGGTTCGAGTTCGCTCGCGGTACTGCTGCTCATGTGGACACTCTCCGGATCGTCCTGTCCGCTTCTAACGACGCTTTATGACGGCTTCCTGACGGGCCATGAACGCAGCTCAGACGTCAAATTCGTCGATGTCGCCGAAGGCTGCGCGCAATTTTTCAGACCATCCGTGGGAAAGCTTCTGGAAATAGGGATCGTCCTGCTCGATACGAACCTGCCGGTCGGTTGAAAACGTGTCCGTGTTGTAGAGCAACATGTCGATTGGCATACCGACCGAAAGGTTTGAACGGATCGTGGAATCAAAGGACAGCAGAACCAATTTCGCGGCTTCACCAAGACGCATATCCGCCCGCGTGACGCGGTCGAGAATAGGCTTGCCGTATTTGTGCTCACCAATCTGCAGGAAGGGCGTGTCCTCGCCGACTTCAATAAAGTTTCCGGCAGCATACACCTGGAACATTCTCGGCGCTTCGCCTTCGATCTGACCACCGAGAATGAACGTTACGAAAAAATTCTCTGCGCTTGTCGCAAGCGCTTCGCCATCGATGGATTCCACCTCTCTGACCGCACTGCCGACAAGCCGGGCAACCTGAAACATGGTCTTTGCGGTCATCAGTGTCGCCCGGTCATTGTCCGCTGAGGTGATGTGTTCGCTCAGAAGCGAAATCACGGCCTGGGTAACTGCGAGATTGCCGGCGGACAGGAGTGTGATCACACGCTCGCCTGGCTCTTCCCAGACATGAAGTTTCTTGTATGTGGCAATGTTGTCGACACCGGCATTGGTGCGCGTGTCCGCAGCGAACACAAGGCCGCGATCCAGTTTCAAGCCGACACAATACGTCATCCCTGAGCCCCTCAGACGTTTCCCTGTGAACTGTTAGCACAGCGCAGCAGGAATGAATGCCTGAAAATCGACTTTTACTGCTGCTGTTGAAAAACTGCCTGGGTCACGTCGACTTCGACCAGCAGATTTTCTTCCAGACCCCCGAACCTGATGCCGCGGATCGGGGCAGCGGACCGGGAGTCCAGTCCTGCGGTCAGTCGAATGTATCGATCTGTTGGGCAAACAGCGTTTGAAACGTCGAACCCGGTCCACCCGAGACCTTCGATGAGAACTTCGGCCCACGCATGGTGCGCTTCAGATGCCTGCTCTTCTTCCAGAAGCAGATACCCGGAGACGTAACGGGCGGGAACGCCGAGAGATCTGGCAGCTGCTATGAAAATGTGCGCGTGGTCCTGACAGACACCTTCGCCAGCCGCCAGTGCGGCCGAGGCGGGGGCGTGCGTTTCAGTGACGCCGATCTTGTAGTCGACCTTATCCCTGATCGCATGCATCAGCGCGTGAAATCCCGAGATACGATCTTCGGTTTCTGCATGCGCGGCGAGCCTGCGGATCGCCTGGTTGGATTGGGTGAGCGGCGTCACGCGCGTATAGATTCGCGGCGGCACGATCACATCCGTCTCGTGCCCCAGAATACCATTCGTATCCCGCGTCTCAACGATGCCGGTTGCAACAATTTCAACATCTTCCACGGGTTCGCCGCGCGAAACCATATGAACCCGGTTGCCGAATGCATCCTTGTAGGTCGTGGCTCTCGAAATGCCCGGTGCGTCGATAGACCATTCCAGAACCTTCTGAGCCGGTCCGTTTTCAGGCGTCAGGCGCAATTGCTGCATCGCGTTTGCCAGCGGTGCGTCATAGCGATAACGGGTGGTGTGTCGGACTGTCAGTTGCATGCGGCACCTGGAAGAAGAGTGTGTCGGTCAGGAAAAATTGTAGTCTTTGGAAAGCTCGAACGCGAATTGATTGTTCCTGCCGATAAAGTCGGTGAGATAGTCGTGCAGGCCGTCCTGATAGATTTCCCGCATCTGTTTTTCAGACAAACTGAGGGCGATTTCCTTGGCCAGATCGAGGCTGGGTTCTTGCGCGCTGTAGAACTGCGCG
This sequence comes from uncultured Roseibium sp., assembly GCF_947494555.1. GTDB lineage: Bacteria > Pseudomonadota > Alphaproteobacteria > Rhizobiales > Stappiaceae > Roseibium. The sequence goes on from NZ_CANLVF010000001.1 coordinate 1,684,747, forward strand.
AGGTCTTCTGCGGTATCCGCAATCCAATTGTAGCAATGGGCCAGGGAACGCGGCATCTCTTTGCGTAATATGAGGAACTCGGCAATGTTGAAGGCCCGCAGCCGTGCATTCGGATAGGCAAACCTGTAGCTTCTGCGTCCAGAGAGAGCTCTGAGAATTGCAGACCACTGGTACTTTTCCATGGACCCGTCATCGACGATGTCACTGTCCGGCAACAGAGACCAGTACTGTGTGTTCAGGATCCGGGCGGTGTTGTCGGCGCGTTCGACAAAGTTACCCATTTGAGAGAAGAAATAGCCGTCATTGCGCAGAACGGTGTTGAGCAATGCGCCGCGGAACAGATGGGCCCGCTGGTTCACCCAGGCCAGAAAATCGGGCAATCTTTCCTGCGTGATCGTTTGCGGATTGACCTCGTTAAATTCGATCCAGGTCGTGTTGATCGCTTCCCACAGCTCAGCGGTTATTCCAGTGCGGACCGCGCGCGCGTTGTTGCGCGCCAGTTCCAGGCTATTGCGAACGCTGACCGGGTTTTCCTTCGAAAACAGCAGGAAAACGGCGACGTTGCGGATATTCACCTCGTCGTACTTTTCCTTGAACTCAGGCTCGCAGCCTGAGCAGGCCAGCGCGAATGCCCAATGCGTGCCGTGTTCCTGGCCGCGATGAGACATGATGGCCCCGCGATAGGCAACTTCCAGCAGACGAGCCACATTTTGGGCCCGCTCATGATAGCGGGACATCCAAAACAGCGAAGAAGCGGTTCTTCCAAGCATTAAATGTCAGTCCTCAAGTACCCAGGTATCCTTGGTGCCACCGCCCTGGCTCGAATTGACGACCAGGGATCCTTTTTTAAGCGCAACGCGGGTCAGACCGCCGGGAGTGATTCTAACCTGGTCGCCAATCAGGACGAAGGGCCGCAGGTCGACATGCCTGGGCGCAACACCGGACGCGACATGCGTCGGGCAAGCTGACAGAGCAAGCGTCGGTTGAGCGATATAGTTGGAAGGTGTCGTCTCAAGCACCTTCCGGAATTCCGCAATCTCGCGCTTGGAAGCCGTCGGGCCGATCAGCATGCCGTATCCGCCGGATCCGTGTACTTCCTTGACCACGATGTCCGCCAAATTGTCGAGCACATAGGCGAGGTCGTCTGGGCGCGAGCAATTCCAGGTGGGAACATTGTTCAAGATAGGTTTTTGACCCGTGTAGAACTCAATGATGTCAGGGACATAGGCGTAGATTGCCTTGTCGTCGGCAATTCCGGTTCCAGGCGCGTTGCAGATCGTGACGTTGCCGGCCCTGTAGGCATCGAAGAGCCCCGGAACGCCGAGCATGCTGTCAGGATTGAAGGTGAGGGGGTCCAGGAATGCATCATCGATGCGCCGGTAGATGACATCCACCTGTTCCGGTTGGCGCGTTGTGCGCATGAACACCTTGCCCGCATCAACGAACAGGTCCCGTCCTTCGACCAGCTCCACGCCCATTGAATCCGCCAGGAACGCGTGTTCGAAATAGGCGGAATTGTAGATCCCGGGTGTCAGTACAACGATTGTCTGGGCGGATTTTGCCGGATCCGGGGCGACGCTTTCGAGCGTTCTGCGCAGGAGTTCGGGGTATTGTTCGACGGGCGCGACGGCATGCGTCTGAAAGAGTTCGGGAAACAACCGCATCATGGTTTCACGGTTTTCCATCATGTAGGAAACGCCGCTTGGCGTGCGGGTATTGTCTTCCAGAACGTAGAACTCGTTTTCTGAGACCCGGACCAGATCGGTCCCGATGATATGGGCATAAACCTTGCGCGCAGGGGTAAATCCCGCCATTTCGGGAAGGAAAGCCTCGTTCTGAAGAACAAGGTCGGCGGGAACAATGCCTGCGCGGAGAATTTCCTGGCGATGATAAATATCGTGCATGAACGCATTCAGCGCGCGCACTCTCTGGTCGATGCCGGCTGAAAGCCTGCGCCATTCAGAAGCTGAGATAATGCGGGGAATGGGGTCGAACGGAATCAACCGTTCCGTCGCTTCCTCCGCCCCATACACAGCGAAGGTGATCCCGAGCCGGCGGAAGATCGTTTCAGCATCTCGGCTCTTTTTTGTCAGGAAATTAGCGGGTTTGTCTTCGAGCCAGGCTGCGAGCCTCGAGTAGGGCGATCTCGCGCCGCCAGCATCGTCGAGCATTTCGTTGAAGAAAGTCCGATCGTCCGCCATTGCCTCCCCTTCGGCTATTTTACTTGTTGGGCAATCATGACAAAATTCTGAAGTGTGTCAAAGAACAATATCGCGGCTTGCTTGCCTAGTATTTGAGCAGACCCGATAACCCGGTTGTGTGCGCATCGTGTTGCTCAGACCAGGGCCGGCACTTCGTGGCGTATGTCGTGGTTGGAACATTCAGCCAGGCGCTTTTGCGCCGGTTACGGCCAATTGGCATTGAAAAAAGCGCACCTTTGTTGTGGCGCTTAAGCCCATGTGCTGACTTTGCCTTGATCCCGGAACGTGTTACGGCCTCATGAACTGCGTAATTGGAGGATCCGATGAAAGAAGTTCTGGCCGAATTGGAACAGCGCCGGGAAACGGCACGGCTCGGTGGTGGCCAACGTCGGATCGATTCGCAGCATGCCAAGGGCAAGCTGACTGCGCGTGAACGTATCGAAATCCTGCTCGACGAGGGCTCTTTCGAAGAGTTCGATATGTTCAAACAGCACCGCTGCACCGATTTCGGAATGGAACAGCAACACATTCCCGGCGATGGCGTCGTGACCGGCTGGGGCACGGTCAATGGGCGTACGGTGTATGTGTTTTCAAAGGATTTTACGGTTTTTGGCGGATCGCTTTCTGAAGCGCACGCAGAAAAAATCACGAAATTGCAGGACATGGCGCTGCAGAACCGCGCGCCGGTCATCGGTCTGTTCGATGCCGGCGGTGCGCGCATTCAGGAAGGCGTTGCAGCGCTCGGCGGCTATGGCGAAGTCTTTCAGAGAAACGTACTGGCTTCCGGCGTCATTCCTCAGATTTCGCTCATAATGGGGCCTTGCGCCGGGGGCGACGTCTACTCACCCGCGATGACCGATTTCATCTTCATGGTGCGCGACACGTCCTACATGTTCGTGACGGGTCCCGACGTCGTCAAAACGGTTACGAACGAAACTGTAACTGCTGAAGAATTGGGCGGCGCTTCGATCCACACCACAAAGTCTTCGATTGCCGACGGAGCGTTTGACAATGATGTCGAGGCCCTGCTGGAAATGCGACGGCTGATCGACTTCCTGCCGATGAACAATCGGGCGGAACTGCCAGAGTTGACCAACTACGACGACCCGGACAGGATCGACACGAGCCTCGATACGCTTGTTCCCGACAATCCGAACAAGCCCTACGACATGAGAGAGCTGGTTCTGAAGACCGTCGACGAGGGCGACTTCTTTGAAATTCAAAAGAACTTCGCAGGCAATATCATCACCGGTTTCGGCCGCATCGAGGGCCGTTCCGTCGGTATTATAGCAAATCAGCCCATGGTGCTTGCCGGCGTCCTTGATTCCGATGCGAGCCGAAAGGCGGCACGGTTCGTCCGCTTCTGCGATTGCTTCAGCATTCCGATCGTTACTTTCGTTGATGTTCCCGGCTTCCTTCCCGGAACGTCGCAGGAGTATGGCGGGCTCATCAAGCACGGTGCGAAACTCTTGTTTGCCTATGCTGAAGCGACCGTTCCCAAAATCACTGTGATCACACGGAAAGCCTATGGTGGCGCCTACGATGTGATGAGCTCAAAACACATTCGCGGTGATATCAATTATGCTTGGCCGAGCGCTGAAATCGCAGTGATGGGGGCAAAAGGAGCTGTCGAAATTCTCTATCGCTCCGAGTTGAGCGATCCAGACAAAATCGCCAAGCGGACAAAGGACTACGAGGATCGTTTTGCGAATCCCTTTGTCGCTGCGGAGCGCGGCTATATCGATGACGTAATCCGCCCGCATTCTACTCGGCGGCGCGTGTCCAAGGCGTTGGCGCTGTTGCGGTCGAAGCAGGCAGAATTGCCGTGGAAAAAGCACGACAATATTCCGCTTTGAGGCAATGACGCAGATGCATTTTGCGAGTGCGGGCTGGCCAAACCGGCCCGATTGCATCAGTTCCAGCGATTGAATCCGCCACGCGGAAACAGCGGTTCCTTGCACTCGTAGGCTACTGGGCACTTGCGGTTGTCACGAGTCGGCCCGTACTGAACGAATAGCTCCTGATTCCAATCACAATAGCTACGGTTGGAAACGAACATCGAATAGGTGTACTGACCCGTCGTGAAAACGACCGCGCCATGCTGCCTGACCATGTTCTGCGCCTGACTGCAGGACATCTGTCGCAGGTCCGGTCTGGCCTCCGCAGCGGTTGTCACCAAGACGCCTGTAAGCGTCAATGCGGCAAATGCGAGCCGGCAATTTTTCATATCTGCCTCCGTCGGTATCTGACTGCAACAAAAAACAAGTCAATCCTTGAACCGGTTTCAAATTGACCTTGAGATAAACCTGAATGCGCCCTGGCAGGGCGCTTCACACCTTCGAGTGTGCGTCAAGGATTGCGTGTGCAGTGTGATCGTCACCACATAAAATGCCATTTAAAGGACTGGTGCACCAGCGTTAGCCGGTGGAAAAGCCGGAGGGACTTTTCTTCATGCGCCTCTTGGCACTGCCGGAACTTGATCAGATCTCAGGAGCGGGCTTTCTGTTTCTGCCAATCCGTTGGGCAAACAGCGCCCGGTATGACATTTGCCGCACCTTTGAGGGAAAACCCTGCATAGCTGTTGTCGTGGTACTTGACCGCCATGGTATTAGCTGAACGCAGCTTGTGCCAAACATAGCCGAAACTGTCGGAGCATGTCGCGCAACCGCTGCCGACAAGCCCATGCTCATTGACGGGCAACTCCAGAATATCCGCATCCAGGATGAGCTTTATCCGGCTTCCGGCGGGCGGCAATTTGCCCTGGATCTCGACATGCAACATGGTGCCGTTCACAGACCGTTTGGGATGACACCAGATGACGAAATTCGAGCCGACATTGTTGGTCGTCCAATAACGCGTAAAACCGTCTGCTTGACCGCTGTTCCATTTGCCGATGGTTTCACCAAGGGCTGTGCCACAAAACGAGCACAACAAGACGGCAACGGCGAAAAGGTGTTTCATGTCAACTCCCGGATATCCGTCAAATTATCAGGGAGACGCGTTAATTTAGCGTAATGGTTGCGCTTTGTTTCGAGGATAATGCTTTAACCCTGAACACGATGCGGGAGACCGGTCCGCAACACCGCCAAAACACCTCTCGCCCTTTGGCTAAGTTGCACGGTCACGGACTGCGGCCTACAAACGGGGAAACAAGCCAGCCGGGTGGAATTAGATGTTCTCAAAAATTCTTGTTGCCAACAGGGGCGAGATTGCGTGCAGGGTGATGAAAACCGCGCGCCGCATGGGGATCAAAACCGTAGCGGTCTATTCAGACGCGGATCGGGATGCGCTCCATGTGGAAATGGCCGACGAGGCCGTGCATATCGGACCTGCCGCTGCCGCCGAGAGTTACCTGATTGCAGAGAAAATCATCGACGCCTGTAAACAGACCGGCGCGGAAGCGGTGCACCCCGGTTACGGATTTTTGTCGGAGCGTGCCAGTTTTCCCGAGGCCCTGAAGAAAGAGGGCATTGTCTGGATCGGGCCAAACTCTCGGGCGATCGAGGCGATGGGCGACAAGATCGAATCGAAGAAATTCGCCAATGATGCCAATGTCAGCACCGTGCCCGGTTATCTCGGTGTCATAGAGACACCGGACCAGGCCGTGGAGATTGCCGGAGACATCGGTTATCCGGTCATGATCAAGGCGTCGGCCGGCGGCGGCGGAAAGGGCATGCGCATTGCCTGGAATGCCGAGGAGGTGAGGGACGGCTATGACCGCTCAAAATCCGAAGCTGCCTCATCCTTTGGCGACGATCGGGTATTCGTCGAAAAATTCATTGAAAACCCGCGCCATATCGAGATCCAGGTGCTTGGCGACAAACACGGAAACGCGATCTACCTGGGTGAACGTGAATGCTCGATCCAGCGCCGGAACCAGAAGGTCATCGAAGAAGCGCCTTCGCCGCTTCTCGACGAGGAAACACGGCGCAAGATGGGCGAACAGGCAGTCGCACTGGCAAAGGCCGTTGACTATGACAGCGCCGGGACCGTTGAGTTTGTTGCCGGACAGGACAAGAGCTTCTTTTTCCTGGAGATGAATACGCGCCTGCAGGTGGAGCATCCGGTGACAGAACTGATCACCGGCGTCGATCTTGTCGAACAGATGATCCGCGTAGCAGCTGGCGAAGAGCTTTCGATTGGACAAGACGATGTCAAGCTGAACGGCTGGTCGGTCGAAAGCCGGATTTATGCAGAAGATCCTTATCGCAATTTCCTGCCGTCAATCGGCCGTCTTGTCCGTTATCAGCCGCCAGAGGAAATTACCGGCGATGAAGTGACAGTCCGCAACGACACCGGGGTCGTGGAAGGGTCCGAGATTTCGATGTTCTACGACCCGATGATCGCCAAATTAATCACGCACGCCCCAACGCGGGACCAAGCGATCGACGCCATGAGCACTGCGCTCGATGCGTTTTACGTCGACGGCATCCAGCACAACGTGCCGTTTCTCACGGCTTTGATGAACCATCCGCGCTGGCGGTCGGGCGCACTGGCGACAAGTTTCATTCAGGACGAATATCCTGAAGGTTTCTCGCCGGCGGTGCCCGATGACAATGCCTATTCCGTGCTCGCCGCGGTTGCCTTGTCGATGGGGGCGCTGCAACGCGAACGCCTCGATCATCTGCCGGGGAGGCTGAGGCCGCATTCGGGCGCGATGCGGGAGAACTGGGTCGTCAAACTGGACAAGACATACGTGCCGATCCGCATAGCGGCGGGTTATCCCGGTACTCCGGTTGAACTCGACATAGCCATTGGTGACGGACCGATATTGAACGTGGAATCGGACTGGAACCCGGGCGATGTGCTGTGGTCGGGCAAGGTCGGCAACGTGGACGCAACGGTTCAGATCCGGCCGACAACGGGCGGCTACCGCCTCGATTGGCAGGGCTACTCCGTCATCGCAAGCGTCATGACGCCGCGCATTGCCGAGCTCGACCAGCTCATGCCGGAAAAAGTGCCGCCGGATACGTCCAAGATGCTCTTGTGTCCGATGCCCGGGCTCGTGGTTTCCATTGCGGTTGGCGAAGGACAGGAAGTCAAGGCAGGCGAACAGCTTGCAGTGGTGGAAGCCATGAAGATGGAAAATGTGCTTCGGGCGGAGCGGGATTGTGTTGTCACTGCAATCAAAGCAGCGCCGGGAGACAGTCTCGCCGTCGACGCCGTCATCATGGAGTTTTCCTGATCCCCGATTGACTTGGCGTTCGTTCCAAATCTAATGAAGCGGCCCGGAAGATGCCTTTCGGGCCACTTTAATGATTCCCTGGACCCTATGACCTATTCGACCATTTTGTTCGACCTTGACGGAACGCTCACGGATCCGTTCGAAGGCATCACCCGCTCCATTCAGCATGCGCTCGACAAAATGGACGCACCGGTTCCGGACGCCAAGGAACTCCACTGGTGCATCGGGCCGCCGCTCTGGGACAGTTTCGAAGTGCTCTTAAACACGTCTCACAGGCCCGAACTCGATCGCGCCGTGGCGCACTACCGGGAGCGCTATACCGTTCAGGGCCTGTTCGAGAACACACTGATAGACGGCATCCCGCAAGCGTTGCTGTCGCTTCGCGACGCGGGGCTTGATTTGCATGTGTGCACGTCGAAGCCTCATGCTTATGCCGGCAAAATCGTTGAGCATTTCGAACTGACGCCGCACTTCGGCAAGGTTTACGGGTCTGAACTGAGTGGTGAACGCTCGGCAAAAACCGAGCTCATTGCTCATATCCTGGAAGAAGAAGGTCTCAAGGCTTCGGAAACGGTGATGATCGGTGACAGGAAGCACGACCTCATCGGCGCGAACGCAAACGGCGTGGCGGCCATCGGTGTGTTATGGGGATATGGCAGCCGGGAAGAGCTGGAAGCTGAAGGCCCGATCCTCGTTGCCGAAAAACCGCAGGATATATTATCGTTACTTCAGTCTAAGTAGCGAAGCATGTGCTCCACTTATTCACCGCATGAACAGATTGTGGTGGTGGTGCCGGGTCTCGCCCTCGAGTTGGATTGAAGGAATGTCATGGAGGCGGATGCCTTGACCGTTCACGTACTCATCGAAGGCCGCGTCCAAGGGGTCGGGTTTCGGGGCTGGTGCGCGGAGGAGGCACTCCGCAGAGGCCTTGCCGGATGGGTTCGCAATCGCAAGTCCGGCGCTGTCGAAGCGGTTTTTTCAGGGGCGCCGAACCAGGTCGCCGATATGCTCCAAGCAGTCACGAAGGGGCCGAGATTTGCCCGGGTGAACGCGGTCAATGACCTTGATCCAGTCGAAACGCCGAGCGGCCGTTTTGAGGTCAGGGAAACTGCGTAGCGAGTTGGCCTTTGGCCGAAAATATATATCAATCCTGAAGTTCAATATTGATCTGTCACGTAAATATCGCAATCATCTGATTTCTCGTATGTATCAATCGGAATCTTGTTCCGAACTGCGCAGCCAGGGAGAAATCACGTGAAAATTGCGATACTCGGTGGAGATGGTTTTGTCGGGTGGCCCACGTCGTTGCATCTGTCCGCTCTTGGGCACGAAGTTCATGTTATCGACAATCTGAGCCGGCGCTGGATAGATGCGGAACTTGGTGTTCAGTCGCTGACGCCGATGGACTCCATTCAGGAACGCACGCGCATCTGGAAGCAGGAGACGGGCAACACGATCCAGTTTCATCTGATCGATATCGCAGAGACCTACGAGGTTTTCAAAAGCTGGCTGTCGGACAACCGCCCGGACGCGATCATTCACTTCGCCGAACAGCGGGCTGCGCCGTATTCGATGAAGTCCGACCAGCACAAGAACTACACGGTCAACAACAACGTCAACGCGACCCATCATCTCCTGAACGCCATGGTAGAGCTGGAGCTCGATGCGCACCTCATTCACCTCGGTACGATGGGCGTTTATGGCTATTCGAATGTCGGTGCAGCCATTCCCGAAGGCTATCTGAACGTTGATGTTGAAACGCTTTCAGGCGGCGCGGCGCGGCAGGAAATTCTCTACCCGGCAAACCCGGGCTCGATCTATCACATGACGAAGTGTCTCGATCAGCTTCTGTTTCAGTTCTATGCCAAGAATGACGGCCTCAGGATCACGGACCTGCACCAGGGAATTGTCTGGGGCACGCATACGGATCAGACCCGGCGTCACAAGCAGCTGATCAACCGGTTCGACTATGACGGCGACTATGGAACCGTGTTGAACCGGTTTCTGATCCAGGCGGCCATTGGGTACCCGTTGACCGTGCATGGAACAGGCGGACAGACACGTGCCTTCATCCACATCCAGGATTCAGTGCGCTGTATCGAGCTTGCCCTGAAGAACCCTCCGCAGAACGGGGATCGTGTGAAGGTCTTCAACCAGATGACGGAAACCCACCGGGTGAGGGATCTCGCGGAAATGATCTCGGGGCTGACCGGCGCGCGCGTGGCCTATCTTCCCAATCCGCGCAAGGAAGCGCCGGAAAACGACCTCGTCGTTGAAAACAAGCAGTTTCTGGAGCTGGGTCTCGACCCGATCAAGCTGGAGGACGGGCTGTTGTCTGAAGTCGTCGACGTCGCGAAGGCCTTTGCCTATCGGGTGGACCGAAGCCGGGTGCCTGCCGTTTCGGCCTGGACCAGAGAGATCGCAACGGAAATCGAACACGATCCGGAGCATCCCAGACTGAAATCGGTCTCCTGAGGTCCGCGATGACTGACGGTCCCAGCTTTGACCACGCCCCAGGGTCGCGCACTGCCTACGTGACCCTGGTCACCAACAGGGACTACGTGCTCGGCGCGACGGCTCTGTTGCGGTCCCTGCGGCGGACGGAGACCGAAGCCGACCTTGTGGTATTGTGCACACCCGGTGTCTACGACGACGATCTTGCAGCCCTTTCGCCATTTTCGCCGCGTCTGGGCCATTGTGAGCGCCTGCCGACATCGCAAGCGTTCAATGAGAGGCACGAAAGGGGCAGGCTCCACAAGGCGGCGCCGTTCACCAAGGGCGGAAAACCGTCCTTCCATACGCCGCTCGACAATTTAGCAAAGCTGAGGCTCTGGCAGCTTGAAGAGTATGAGCGCGTCGTCTTCATCGATGCGGACGCCCTGGTGCTTCAAAACTGCGACAAGCTGTTCGAATTCCCAGAATTCTGTGCAGCTCCGAATGTCTATGAGAGCCTCAGAGACTTCCACCGGTTGAACAGCGGGGTCTTCACGGCGCGGCCAAACAAGGCAACCTACGGCAAGATGCTGGAAGTACTCGACCGGCCGGACAGCTTCTGGTGCCGCACGGACCAGACCTTTCTGGAGCACTATTTTCCCGGCTGGCATGGTTTGCCGGTTTTTTACAACATGCTTCAATATGTCTGGTTCAATCTGCCGGACCTTTGGAGCTGGCAGCAGATCCACATTCTGCATTATCAATACGAGAAACCCTGGCAGGCGGGCCACGACAAAACCGACCGTCTCAAGCCCCTGATCGATCTCTGGCAGGCCTTTGCGACCGGTGAGGGGATCCCGGCGGACACGACCTTGTTGCCTGGGCCATCGGAATGGGCGGATCAAAAGGCGTCCTGATGCAAGTTCTGATCACGGGAGCGGGCGGCACGGTCGGGCGGTTTTTGACGGAGCGGATGCTGCTTGACGGCCACCGCGTCACGTCCCTTGGCCGCAAGCCGATTGAGAATCGGCCGGCTCGATTTGCGCCTTTTGATCTTACCGACAGCGAACCCCAGCTGCCGGTGGCCGATGCGCTCATCCATTGTGCACTTCACCATGAGCCCGGAAAGTTTCGCGGCGGCGAGGGGCAAGATCCGGAGCGATTCTGGCGCTTGAACGTGGAGGGAACAGCTTCCCTTTTTCAGGCCGCAAAGAGATCCGGCTGCCGGTCGGCCGTCTTTCTTTCCAGCCGCGCGGTCTATGGCGATCAGCGGCAGGGTGAAGCCCTTTTGGAAACCGACCCACCGGCGCCGGATACGCACTATGGCAAGGTGAAGCTTGCCGGAGAAAAGCACCTTGAAGCGCTCTGTGACACCGGCTTTTCTGGGGCCGCGTTGAGAGCAACCGGCGTCTACGGCATGCCGCCAGGGATGACGCGGCACAAGTGGACTGATCTCTTTGAAAGCTTTGTGTCCAGCGCGGAAATTGCGCCTCGTTGCGCGACGGAAGTGCACGGCGAGGATCTGGCGTCCGCGCTGTCGCTGGTTCTGAAGCACCTTGAAACAGCGCGCAGGTTTGAAACCTTCAACGTCTCTGATCTTGTTCTTGACCGGGCCGAACTCTTACAGATGTTCAGCGTCGCCAGAGGAATGGACGGTAGCCTTCCGGCCAAATCAGTCTCGCTGCCGGGTGTCATGGATACCGCAAAACTCCGGCGGCTCGGCTGGCGCCCTGGCGGGATGGCAAAACTGAACTCTTTTTTGGAGGCTTGCTGCGCGCAATCCTGAAACTTGTCAGTCTTGCGTATGCGTAACCGGCCCGAAAATTTTCTCAAACTCGGCGCGCAGCACACTGTCGTTCTCGGCCATGGTCACGGGAATGCCGAGATCGACCAGACTGGTGACACCATGCTCCGTCACACCGCAGGGCACAATGCCGGAGAAGTGCTCCAGGTCCGGTTCCACGTTGAAGCTGACCCCGTGAAACGAGACCCATTTGCGCAACCGGATACCGATTGCGGCGATCTTGTCTTCAATATCATGGCCGCGATCAGGACGCCGGACCCAGACGCCAACGCGGTCCTCGCGGCGTTCGCCGCGGATGTGATAATGCCAGAGCGTATTGATGAGCCAGGCTTCGAGCGCGGAGACAAAGGCCCTGACGTCCTGCTGACGCCGCTTCAGGTCCAGCATGACATATGCAACGCGCTGACCCGGCCCGTGATAGGTGTGCTGTCCGCCGCGGCCGGCCCGGTAGACGGGGAAGCGGTCCGGCGCGACGAGATCGCTGTCGCTTGAGCTGGTGCCGGCGGTGTAAAGAGGCGGGTGCTCGAGCAGCCAGACAAGCTCGCTTGCCTCGCCTGAAATGATTCTCTTGACCCGTTCATCCATTTCAAGGAGCGCTGTCTCATAGTCGACGAGATCGTCAGAAATACGCCACTCAACAGGCTCAGTCCCGGAAATCGGCAGAAAACTGAAGGAAATCGTGTCTCTTTCGACAGGTGACATGTGGATGACACTTCTTTGTTTTTTGAGCTGGCTGGCCGGGCCGTGATATGGTGAGGCGCTGGCGGGTATCGCCCTATTTAAGGATCCTGACGTCCGATGACCACCTTTGACGAAATCAAAGTCGATATTTCCGTTGTGCTTGGCGAGAGCGAAATGCCGGTTCATCAGCTTCTTCGCATGGGCCGGGGCGCGGTGATCGATCTGGATGTGGCCGAAGACGATGACGTCAAGATCTACGCGAACAATACGCTGGTCGCGCGCGGGCAGGTGGTTCTGCTGGGTGAACGTATCGGGATCTCGATAACGGAAATACTGATGCGTCCGCCTGAAGTCCGCCCGATGCGCACCGACGGGCCGCTCTGAAGCTACGGAAAAGAAAAACAGTGTCCTTGTGAATTATTGTATTTTCGGCCCTTGCGCCCCCAAAGCCCTTTTGCTACATGGGGCGCCTCGACGCTGAACAGCGCCGAAAACAATCGAATATGCGGTCGTGGCGGAATTGGTAGACGCGCAGCGTTGAGGTCGCTGTGGGGTAAAACCCGTGGAAGTTCGAGTCTTCTCGACCGCACCATTCGATGGTTTAGATTTGTTTCAAAGGGCCACTTTCGAGTGGCTTTTTTGATTTCTGCTCCTCTTATCAGCTCATTGTTATCAATCTGCCGTGCCGGGCCTTCCCAAAGAGGGCCCTGATCGGATATCTGAAGTTTTCTGGGCAAATAACTCTTAGAGACATGGCCAGTTTCACTATTGGCTGACTTGCAACATTTGATGCACGTTCTCTACGTTGCCGGTATCCCATGACCGCGTGTCAATCTGTAAGGGCTGCCACACGCTTTGCGGCATCTGTGCAACCGCCAAAGTAAAACAGTGTCCCGAACCGCATTTGGCAATAAATAACGATTAGCGCGACCCTTACGAGGAGCATCTTGTTCCAGCCATCGGCTGTCGGATTTGAAAGATCAGTAGCGATGCTTCCTTCGCGCTACGACGCCCAAACCGACCAAAGTCGTCAGGAGGAGTGGCAGCCCTGCAGGCAGGGGGACGACAGAAACTTTCGCAATCTCGACTCGGAAGTTATCGAATCCCGCAGTGTTTGTCGAAGGCGTACCGAAGGTGCCGTTACTGGCAAAAAAGCCGAATGACATGACGCCGCCGTTCCCTGAGAAATCGAGCGTGCCGCCACTGATCGGGTTGAACTGTAGCGAACTCAGAGGCCCGGTTGTTAGTCCAACCCAGCCTGAGCCGTTGAGAACCTGGCCCAGTCCAAAGGTGAAAAAATTTCCGTCCTGTCGAACAACAGCCCCGGCACCCATTGCTCCGGCGGGACCGCTTACTGCATTCAGATCAAAACTGAAATTGAGCGACCCTATCGCGCCCTGACCAGACGGATCGTAGGTCGCGGCTTCGTAGATATGTGCTGCAGCGACATTCGAAGCCACTGCTGTGCTGACTTGGCTCACAATTGTACGAAATGCGCCAGGATTGCCCCCGTTTGCGACTTGTGTGCCCGAGAAGACAAAGCTGTCATTGGGTGTGTTGTCCGCAATTTCCGTGGCAGACCAATTGATGTTTACGAATTCAGTATCGCTGATAACCGTCGCGCCCAAAGCGGTGACAGGTGCGAATACGGAAAGAATTAGTGCTGCCAAGAGAGATCTAATCATATTATTACCCTGCGCTAGTTATTGATATTTATTTAATCGAGTTTAATAAACTGGTATCTATCATATCGTCTAAACTTAAAACGATATTAGCAAAAATCATCAATATTTTCAAATATCTTTGTTTGTCTGGTTGTGTGGCTTCGGTCACAGTAATCCTTGCAGTATTTCACTCTGCAAATGAAATGCGGGCAATGTCGCGCCCTTGCTCAGCCTCGGTATCAAATTTCCGAGGCTTACTGCGATGATAACTAAAGTCAGAACGGGAATACCGGAGCCAATCTTTGCCATGTGCTGGCCGGGTCATACACCGCAAGGGGAGCTGCAAAGCCTTATTTCTGTTGGATCTTTTTCAGAAACCTTCGAGCGCGTCGTCACGGCCTGCGGCTTTCCCCTTTTACTGCGAACGGTTTTTTGAGTTTTTGTGGGATTGTCAGCAAGATGAACTCTCACCAAACAAGTGCACCAGATCATCCCGCCGTTGCACACTCCTGAAACATGTGTGCACCTGCGCCGTTTAGCCATGCATTTATCGGGCTTCCCAGATAGGTCCCTTGCGGGGTATCGATAGTTTCAGATTTTTCAAATTTGAAAGTTGCCGGGTAAGCGTTGGAAAACCTTCAGTTCAAGTATCCTTGGCGGGCCTATCAGAAACGCGTTCTTGATGAGCTGACGTCGCATCTGGATGATGCGCAGCTTCATGTTGTTGCAGCACCCGGGTCCGGCAAAACCGTTCTCGGGCTGGAGGTAATGGGCAGGCTGGCAAGGCCAGCGATTGTCTTTGCGCCTTCTCTTGCGATCCGGAACCAGTGGAAACACCGGCTTATTGATCTGTTTCTTCCAGAATGTGCGGATCAGGGTTGGATTTCGATGGATATCCGGCGGCCGGCGCTGCTGACCATCACGACCTATCAGGGCTTTCACGCGGCGCTTACCGGGGCGGCCGATGAAGAAACCGGGGAGGCGGCAGATGCGGCAGACCTGGATCTGGTCAGGCAGTTCAAGGAGATCGGCGTCGGCACCCTGATCTTCGATGAGGCGCATCACCTGCGCAAGGACTGGCAAAGGTCGCTGGTGGAACTGAGGAACGCGTTGCCGCGCGATGTAACGACGGTTGCGTTGACGGCCACGCCGCCCTACGACGTCAGCGCGTCGGAATGGGCAAATTATGAGGATCTGTGCGGGCCGATCGATTGCGAGATTTCGGTCCCCGAACTGGTCAGAGCCGGTGATCTTTGCCCGCACCAGGATCTCATCTGTCTGGCGTCGCCGACTGCCTCGGAAACGGAATTCATCGATGCGTTCTGGAAAAGCGTGAACGCCTTCGCGCATGGTCTATTGAACGACAATGCGTTTCTTTCCTGCCTTGAGACCATTCCCTGGTTTTCAGCGCCTTTCAAATATGAAGAGGAGATCTTTTCAAACTCCGCATTCGTTGTTGCAGCGCTGGTGTTTTTGAAGGCGGCCGGAAGACCGGTGCCCAAAGATGCGCTCGCGCTCTTCGCCGTGGAGTTGGAGCACCTGCCTGCGCTGGATCGCGATTTTCTGGAATCACTGGTCACCGGTGCGACCTCGGGAGATGCATCAAGGTGGTTTGAGGACAACGGGTTAAGGCAGGAAATCCTGAAAAACTTAAGATCCTTTGGTGCGCTGCGGCGCGGCAAGCCCATGCTGGCTGAGGTGGATGAAATCGACCGACGCCTCAGAAACAGTCTCGGCAAGATCCAGAGCATCAAAACTATTGTCGCGGCAGAAAGCTCCAGCCTCGGACCAGCCCTGCGGATGGTGGTGCTGACGGACTACATCTACCGCGACCTGACACCGTCGCCGGGCCAGCAACACTATGAGCCAGTCAAGATTGGAGCTGTTCCGCTTTTCGAAACTCTTCGGCACAAGGGCGAGTATCTCTACAAGGTCGGATTGCTGACTGGCTCGCTGGTGATCCTGCCGGTGGATGCCATTTACTTGTTTGAGAGCGCTGCTGCGCAAAAGGGAATTGGGAAGCAGGATTTCAACATGCGACCTCTGCCGCATGACGCTGACTACGCCGAGATTGAACTGAAATCGCGCTACCGTCACGAGACTGTTCATCTTGTGACCTCCGTGTTCGAGCAGGGAGGTGTCACGATCCTCGTTGGAACGCAGGCACTTTTGGGTGAGGGATGGGACGCGCCCTGCATCAACACGCTCGTATTGGCCTCCACTGTCGGCTCGTTCATGCTGTCCAACCAGATGCGCGGACGGGCAATCCGGATTGACCCTGACAAGCCGAACAAGACTGCGAATATCTGGCATCTGGCCTGCGTTAACAGCCTGGAACAGCAGGTTTCGCTCGAAAGTGTTCGCAACAAAGTCCAGTCGCTGAACCCGATTACTCCGGCGAAGACTAATCCTGCTCGCCTGAGCGGTCTGCTTGGCGATGACTGGGACGATCTCAGTAGGAGGTTCCGGGCATTTGAGGGATTGAGCGTTGCCGACCCGCCCTATATCGAGACGGGCATTGGCCGTATGGGGTTTCCGGAGGCCAGCTGGATCCACGAAACCCTGGAGCACCAAAATGCGAAGGCATTTACCAGAAGTGCGAAGAGGGATTTGCTGTTCACGCGTTGGCGTGGGGCTCTCGAAACTTTTGGCGAAAAAGCCCTGTTGCGGCGTATGGTGACCACCCGCAGACCGTCGCAGACCTGGGTCTATCGGAACCAGATGAGTTCGCTTGGTCTGGGCTCTGTTCTGGTAACGGCAATTCTCGTGATCCTGTCTCAGAAGGATCTTCCGCCCGGTATTCTCGCGTTCATGGGTCTGGCCGTCGTGGTGGTGTTTGTCTTTGCACTCAAGGAGGGCGGAAATCCGCTGCGCACGATCCGTCTTGCCATTCAAAACAGAACGCTGCGCGGGAACATGTCGCAACTGGGGCAGGCGGTGTTGCAGACCATGATCCACACCGGCGACATCAGGACGCCTCTGGGAAAACTGACACTCACTGTCAATACCTATGCTGGTGACAGTTTCTGCACGCTGGAAGGCGCTGAAGCAAAGGAATGCGCCCTGTTTCTCGATGCGATGAAGCAATTGCTGGGGCCGATTGAAAGCCCGAAATATTTGATCGTCCGTCGCGTCGGCCTCTTCGGCAAGAAGATGGTCGACTATCATCCGGTTCCCGACAGGATCGCGCGAAGGAAGGCGGATGCAGAGGTGTTCCTGGAACGCTGGACGGCTCTTGTCTCGGATGCCGATCTCGTCTCCGTCAGGTCGAGAGAAGGGCGCAGAGTTCTTCTCCAGGCACGGGCTGATGCATTCGCTTCACACTTTGTGCCCCAGGCAGAGCTGTTGGGCCGGTGGGAGTGAATTAAGAAGCGAGTTGGCGATCAACTCAAGTTGAGGCAATAGCCTTGAATTACGGTCTGGTCGCAGCATTCGTCTGAGACTGTAGGACGGGCCTGAGGGGTCAGGCGTCTTTGAATTCGAGTGCCGCCCGTAGGGCAGGTTTGGCCGCTGCCCAGTCAGGTCCAACCGGCGAAACAATGCGTTTCACGGACGGGTACCAAAGGCTGCTGGTCCCGTCTCCTGCCCAGTACCATTCGTGATTTTCCTGAAGCAGGGCGATACCCGGGCGGCCAAGCGCGCCTGCGATATGCAGCGGCACCCCGTCCGGGCCAACGACCATATCCAGGCAATCGATCAGATTTACAAGGTCGCCGAGGCTTTCCAGAGCCTTGCCGGCGTCCAAAACACCCGGCCAGGTGCGCAGCTGGTGGCGGCTGTCATCGAATTGCAGGCTCACCGGAACAATATTCAGATCTGAAAGAATGTCCTGCAAATGATCGATCAAAAGGCCGGGCGGGCGGGCCTGCCAAAAAACACCGATGCGCAGTCCTCTGTCTTTCGGCAGCGCGGCATCCCATACGGCCCGCCGGACCGGGTCCGGGGCGAGATAAGGGGTGAAAGGCGTCTTTTCAGGCGCGTGGAGAATGGTACGGGCGCAAAGATCCGCCAGAAGGTCCGGTTGTTCTTCCTGCACCTCCGTCTGCCACTGAAGCTTTGCAGCGCATTCAAGCCGTTCCCAGACGCTTCTAAGTGGCGTCTTTCCGCTCAGCTCCACCGGGCCGGAGCCCGCCCAGGTGTTGGCGAACCGCATCAGGACCAGTTCGTCCGGAAGCGGTGCATAGGGCGGCAGCGCGACTTTCACCGGTGAGGTAGGGCGTTCAACCGGTAACGCCCGCCGCGTCGACCAGGACCGCCAGCTCTCCTCGACGCGGCCGCGCGCCAGAAGGGCTTCCTCGCGCAAGCTGGCCACGGGATCGGACGATTGAAGATCACTGGGAAGCTTTTCGCACATGGCGAGCAATTGCTCCCAGTTGCCGGCGCTTTTCAGGAGCTTGAGGAAGGCAAGCAGGCGGGATTGGTCCTGAGGCGCTTTGCGCAGCCAGGCGGCGCAATCTGCGAGCGCCCGCGCGGTCTCGCCACGCGCAATAGCGATTTCCGCATCCAGGACCACCACCGGCGCATAGTCGGCATATCGCTTTTTGATCCTGTCCGTCAGTTTCTGCGCTTCGGAAAGCGCGCCGCTCAGCAGATAGATCTGCGCCAGGCCGGCGGTAACATCCGCATTCTGGGGGGCCTGCAAGTGGGCCTTCTTTGCGAGTTCTCCCGCCAGGCTGAATTCACCTGTCATGCAGCGCAGACGCGACATTCCCGTGAGTGCCGCGACGTTGTCAGGCCGTAGTTCGAGCGCCTTTTCGAACATGGCAAGCGCTTCTGCAAATTTCTGCTGCTCCAGTTCGAATTTCCCGCAAGCTGCGAGTACGTCGGCATCACCCGGTGCCAGTTCCGAGGCTTTTGTCAGCCACTCCGCTGCCGCGCTGCGTTCGCCGGCAAAGTTGTGAACCTGGCCCCGCAAGAGGACTGCGGCCAGATAATCAGGGTCCGCGTTGTTGGCCTGCTTCAGAAATTCCAATGCGTCGGACGTCCGGTTCTCAAGCAGGGCCAGATTGGCCAGGTTGGTCAGGACGGCCGGGCTCTCAGGATCGATTTCATGGGCGACCTGCAGCAGATGTTTCGCATCCGCTATCTTGCCGGTCCGCGCGAGCAGTCCGCTTTTGGCGTTCAGAGCAGTTACGTCCTGGGGGTGGCTGTCCAATACCTGGTCCAGCAGGTATTCGGCATCCTCGAATTGGCCCTTGCCCATCAGCGTTTCGGCCGCAGCGCATTTTTCAGACGACGTCAGGTTCATTTCCGGCATGATCCGCGGCTGATCGGAATTTTAGGAGGTCAGAATATTCATTCCCGAAGCGAGTTTGATGCCGGACTTGTTCAGGATGGCGCTGGCCTGCTTGACCTCCGCATCCTTTGTTTTCACCTGGGTTACCGTTCTCTGCACCGCGAGGTTTGTGATGCTCACACCGATATTGGTCGCACCTATGGACATACCTGTCGCGGATACGGACATTCCGGTTGCCGAAACTGACATGCTCGACACGGTTATTCCGAGCAGCAGGTTTATTGTGATGCTGATTGAGAACGTGATTGTGAGGGTTCCCCCGATCAGGAATGAGAACGTCCCACCGTAGTGTTCGGACATCGTCGCCCCACCGAAGCGGCTGTGGGTCGTTCCTGTCGTGACCGCGATTTCGTCCTTCAACTGCGTTTTCCACTGCCCGGAAGAATTGAGCTTGGCATGATATTCGGTGCCGACGGTCAACTCGACACCTGTATCGCTGTTCAAGTTGATCTGGTTGTCCGACTTCAGACGAATGTCCTGCGCCGTAGCGGGCTGTACATCGGTGTAGCTGCCGGTTGAGATTACGAAGCTCTGCCCGGAATGCCGGCTCAACCCGGCCGTGTGGACATCGTTGGTACCTGAAATCGTGGTTGAGTTGTTGCCTTCAATCGTCTCCGTGACATTCCCCCCGACGTGGAGGTCGAGGTTCGCCTTGTACTGCTGATACGCATCCTGGTTGATCGTGAAAAAGAGACCCCCAGTGGTTTGTACCAGCACACCGCTGGCCGGATTTTCCAGGTGGCTTGGCGAGCGTGCGCCTTCCTCGGCCGCGTCGTATTCACCGAGCCTCAGGAAGCTGCTGTTGTCGATTGTCAGCGCGCTCGTCGCTGCGTCCTTGCTACCTGTGTCCGGTAAAAGTAGCGTGGTGTTGAGGAGTTCGTTCGGATTGGTCTGTCCGGCGCGATAGTCGGCGTCGTCGACGGTTGTTGGATCTGTCATGCCGTTCTCCTGTCAGACTTTCGGGTCCAGTTTCCTGTTTCAGCTCAGGGCCATTACAGAAAACTGGCTCGGAACCAGCGTCGTACCGGGTGCATTCGTTGAGTTCTGAAGCGTTGTTCCAGTCAGCCTGGTCGCCGGGGCTGTGCCGTAGAAAACCGCCACAGAACCAATCAGATACCGGGACGGTCCGATGATCGTGCCCGAAGCCACACCCATTGCAACGCCCGCTTCATCGCCACTTGTGATCGTCGTCGACGTCAGCATGTTATGCGCCAGACCGCCGCTTAAGAACACATTGAACACGTTGGGAACCGCTGTCGAGGATAGCGCTATATTCACGAAAGGCGTCGGAACCGGTCCTGCCGGGGTCGTGACGTTACACACATCCGGCATTCCCAAGCTGGTCGTACCGTTCTGGTTGTTGCAAAACACGCTCTTTCTCCTCCCGCTAGCCGATGGCCCGTGGATCGTAAATTTCGCAGATCAGCCGCTGCTGATCGGTTTGACGGACTGAGCCGTGTGCACCGTCGGTCAACGCCGAGGTCAAGCTCGCATTGTGGAAATCAGCAAGGTTCAAGGTAGCACGCGACAGGTTTGCGCCCTCAAGATTGCAATTCGCCAGGTTTGCCAGTCGAAGATCGCTGCCCGCAAATTCGGTGCCCCGGCAATCGGCCTTGTCGAATTGCGCCTTTTCGCAGGAACTGGCCGAGAGGTTCGCCATACGCAAATCGCTGCCGCTGAAGTTCGCCATCTCAAGACGTGCGCCAGAAAAGACTGCTTCTTTCAGGTTCGCGTTGCAAAACAACGTCATCTCCGCGATTGCCCCGGCAAAGGAGCTGCCCGCCAGTTCGCTCCCGACCAGCAGGCTGCCGCTCAAGTCGGCGCGTTCGAACCGGCATCCATTCATGTCGCTTTCCATGAATGTGCACTGCATGACCGGCGTATCCGAGAAGTCGATCCCGGTCAGATCGCACCGCAGGAACATTACGGATTGGCAGATCACTTTCTCGAAGGCCGCATTCGACAGGTCGATGTCTACAAAGGAAGTGGTATCAAGCAGCGCGTCGTTCAGATTGATCTGCGCGCTGGGGCAGTCGACGAAAGCGCATTTTTGAAACGCAGCGCTGCTGAAAACGAGATAACTGAGATCAGTCTTCAGGAACTGGCAGCCGACGAGGTTGCTGCCGCTCAGATCGCTGCCAGCAAGGTCTGTATCGAGAAACGAAACACTTTCCAGATGTGCTCCCGCAAGGTTTGCCCGACCGAGCGCAGACTTAACAAAAACTGCGTCGTCCAGATTTGTGTGGTCAAAGATCACCGAATCCAGGTTGCACTCGCTGAAAATACTGCCGCTGAGATCAGCGCCTGTCAGATTGGCCCCCGTGAAATTACACTCCACGAAGTTTCCTTTTGCCATCTTCATCCCGCTAAAGTCGCAGCCGGACAAGTCGGCTTCAAGCACAGGCTCATCATAGCGTATGAAGTCGGCAAGATCTTCAGGCGTGATCATACCCGTGCCTCCATGTTGGTCAGCTCCATGTTGGAACGGGTGAAATCGGCAAAGGCGAGTTTGGCATCGGACAAGTCGGTGCGGAAGAAATTCGCCGACCGGAAACTGCTTTGCCGCAAGTCGGCGCCGTGGAAACTTGCGCCCAGGAGATTGGCACCGAACATGTCGGCGCCACGAATCCGCGCGAACGCAAACAGGCTCTCCTTGAAGGAAGCGAGCCGCATGTCGGCAGCTTCCAGATTGGCGGAGGCCAGATTGCAGCCGTTGAAGATGGCGCGGAGGAAATCGGCCTCCGGCATTCGGGCGTCCTGCAGACCGCATTTGGCGGCTTGAACGTCCGTGAACTTTACAGATGTCATGTCGGTGGGCCCGAACCAGCCGCACTCGTCTAACGTGGCCCGGGAAAAGACAGCGGCACGAAAGCTCGTGTCCGCAAAACTCGCCTTTTGGAGTACCGCGTCTGACCAGTCCGATGCGTCAAGGGGGCAGGACAGGAACACGGTTTTTTCAAGACGTAGTCTGTCGGCTTTGAGCTCAGTCAGATCGCAGTTCACAAAGGAACAGTCTTTCAGGGTTGCACCGCTCAGGGTTGTGTTGGGAAGCGCGCACTCTAAGAAAGTGCAGTCCTCGAACACGGCACCGGAAAAGTCGCAGCCGGAAAAGTTTGCGCCGACAATGGTCGATCCGCTGAACCGGGCCTCTCGGAAACCGCATTGCGTTGCACCGACTTTCGAAAGGTTCGCCCGTGTCATGTCGGCACCGGAGAAATCGGCCTTAGAAAGGGTAGCGCCGGCAAAGACGGTGTCAACAGCGTTGGCCCGGCGAAGGCGCGCGCCCGAAAGGTTACAGGCCTCCAGAAAACTTCCGGTCAGATCCACACCGTCGTGTTCAAGCGCACCCAAGGATGCACCTGCCATGTCACGTCCTGCCAGTGTGCCGCCATTGGCCACGTGGTCACGGATGTATTCGCCAAACCGAGCTGCTGCCAGCTCTCCCAAGGGCGTCAGGGGCGCGATCTGCTCCGCAGCATTTCGCCGTGCGAAAAGCAGGGCGTCATCCAGGTTCTCTTCGGCCTCAGCGAGTTTTGCTTTCGCCTGCTCGGCGCCTGTATCCCCGACAGCCGGGTCTGCGGGCGCTTGAGAAAGAGCGGACGTTATTGTGTCGAGCGGCGTAGAGCCGTCTACCCCACCAGCTGCCGGAAAGCTCTCGGCAAGATAGGCAGCAAGTGCATCGTCCCCACCGGTTTCTATTTCTGCAGCGGCTACGTCGCCGAGCTGGAGCTCCTCAGCACTTCCTGTCTGGGGCATGTTCTCAACCAGCGTTCTGGCGGGCTCCATGAGTTCAGACGAGAGCGAGCCGATGAAACGGTTGCGCGCCGCCTCGAAAGCGCTCTCTGCATCGGGTTCCGCGGGTACCTGCTGGTCAGCGGGCGCAACTTGCTTAAATCCCTCGAGGAGCGCGTTGAGTTCACCCTGTGGCAGAATTTCGTTGGTGCCCGGAAGGAAGCCTTTGCCCGTCGAAACCGCTTCCACAGACTGTCCCAATATCTCGGGATTTGCTTTGGGAATGTTGCTTTTGGGCAGCTCAAGCTGGTTTAAAATCCCGTCCAGCTCCGCCAGAGCCACGTTGGCTTTGAGCTCAGCTTCCTGCTGCAACTCCTCCGCATCCGATATCATACGCGCAAAATCGACATCACCGCGTTCCAAGTCTTCCTTGCTTGGCAGCATGAAGGGTCGGACATCGGGGTCGTCGATCGCCGGGACGAGTGATGCTGGCAGGCCGCATTCGGCGAAGTGGTGCTTCAGCCGCCATTGCCTGCCTTCGGCCCACTTATCCAGCCGAGCCTTGGTCTCGGCAATCCGCGCCTGCTCGCGACGTGCGGTTTCCTCAGGGTCCTCCTCAGGCGACAACTGGCTGTCCGCAAGAAGGTACTTATAGCCTTCGTCCGGATCGCTTCGGAGATCGTAGACGTGCTGATAATGCTCGGTCGAACGGGGACTGTCAGCGAGCCATTCATAGGCGATCATGATGTCGCTGATCTCGGTTCCGTCCCGGTCGGAAACGTCGATGAAACCCCGGTTCACGACCACGCCCTTGAGTTCCGATCCAAAGATCCATGCCGTGTCCGTGCGCAGCCGCACTTCGATCAGGCTACTTCCTGATCCGGCTTTGACAACAAAAGCCCGGGCCCGAACGCCCGGTAGCCGGCTTTGTACATCTGGTGCGTTCGCGGACATGCCGACCACCCGCACCGGCTCATCTCCTTGAAAGAAATGGTCAAAACGCTGCGGATGAGGAGCAGACATGTAGTAGCGCGGGTCGAAGTCGTCCGGCCACTCTGGCATTTTCAGTGATGTCCAGGCCTTGTCGAATGTGCCGGTCAGCTTCATGCGGGCAGGATCGTCCATCGCGATCGGGCCAACCAGAGCGGGCTGGGGCCGATCGGTAATGGTTTTGATCTCCAAACCTGACAGCTCGACATTCGGCAGCGGCGCACTACCGGTATGAGCGACGAGATCGGCGGAAACAGATCCGCGCCCTACCGGATTGCCAGCGTAGCTTTCGCCCCCGAATGCGCGCTCAGGTGTCAGAGGCATCTCATTGAAAGGGACCGGCTGGGAAAGCACCGGGCCGTCCGGGCCCGCTTGCCATGTCCGGTCGCCGAATACCGACAGCTTCCTTTGCAGGCTTCCCACAGATACAGCCACGTTCATTGCCTGCACGGGCTCCGCAGACATCGCCTTGCCCGCAATGAAGAATTCGCCGGATGGCTTGGGATAGGCCGCGTCGAAGATTGCGCCCTTGGGCAACTCCTTGGCCACGATGGGCCAAAGCGCGGCGTCGGCGAGAATGTCGCGCGGGTCAAGAAGATCGAACGCAGTCAAGGTCGAGATGACAAACAGCCCGGCGCCATTGTGCGGGACGGTTTTGGTCAGTAATCCAAGACGCAAGGGTTTGAAAACGCGCATGCTCGAAACCTCGAAGTCCGGCAAAAGCAGGCCGGTGGGAACTACGTGATGGCGTTAGCCCATGGAAATGCGTTTGCCATCCAACCGTACGTCTTCTTTGGCGACCGTCAGCGCGGATCCGGCTTTGGTGAGCACAACTTTCTCTGCCTGAGTCTGAATATTGCCTGCACGCAACTGGTCCGTCTCTTCAATCCGGTCAATCCGGTTCCGAGCGCGGAACGAGCTTGTCTCAAAGCTTGCCAGGTGTTTCCGGGCGCTGGTGACAATGTCCTGCATCGACGTCATGAGTTTCCTGCCGACCATCGCGACCTGGTCAGCCGTCATCAGGATGGCGTCGAAGCGGAGCGCCATACTCTTGCCGGAGACTTCGACCTTTCCGCCTGCCTCCAGTCGCAGATTTCCGCCGGCCAGCTTCAGGTCCTGTGGCGTTCCATCTTCTGCGGGCGCATTGAGTGTGATCTCTCCGGAAGCGGTGCCGGTCCGCATAAGCACGTCCGTGACAAACAGACCTTCGCGGGTCTGCAGGAGTGCAACCACGTCGCCTGGTTCAGGATTTAGAAGGCAAGATACCGCACGGCGTGCGGACAAGATTTGCGCGGAACACCGGATTTCGAATTGCAAACCGTTTCGGGAAATGATTTCACCCGAAGCACGTTGCGTCAGTACTTCGGGCAGAGGCGCAACAATATTTCTTGGAAAACCAGCCTCGTCTGTTTCAACGTCGGCTTCACAGGCTTTTGCGTTTGTCTGCAACCCCACAATTATCTCCAATACGGACTTAGGAATGCGCACCCGATTGGTGGCTTCGAAGCGAATGACCGTTTTTATTAAGTCTAGAATTCACCAGTACGGACATGTGGTCAAGCGTGATTAATATTTTTCGCGAGCAGTAGACGGTGGGAATCGGGATATGGAAATATTTGCTGAGAAATTTATTCAATTTGCAATGATAAAATGACATATCTATCCTTTTAGACTTAATCTGGCTGGTTGCTTACTTTTGGTTATTTGGCGTAAGGCCGTGGTCATTGTTTTCAAATTCGGCGATACAACTCCCGACCGCATCCGAAGTGGTATGAACCGGTGTCAGAAGTGTCTCCTTGGGGCGCTTAGTTCATGCCGCGCATCAATGAGCGAACGTCGCGCGGAAGTTCTCTGATCACACCCGTATCTTTTTGCGATCCTGAAACGTCACTGTTGAAGCGGGGCGTTTGTCTCGTACATCTTTTGCAAGGAGAAGCACGTGACAACTGGACCTTATCGTAAGCTCATTCGCTATCAGGTGCGGCCCGAGAGGGCTGGTTTGAACCGGCAGCTGCTCACGAAGCTCGTCGATGATCTGCACCGAACCACGCCAGTTGATTACGGCTTTCTGGCATTGCAGCTCGGCGAAGGGGACTTCCTTCATGTGTCGCTCGTCGACAGGCCGGACGGGGTTGCGCCGCTGCATGAGCTGGAGGGGTTCCAGGCCTGGTCAGGCGACCTTGCGGGCCGGACCATATCCGGACCCGACTTTGAGGATGCCAGGTTTATGGCTTCCTATGAGCCCTGGCGGATCGCGAAGGTATTCGAAAAATGAGCCTGCAGAGCGCACACCCGAATACCGGGTACGGAGGCGTCATGTATGACAGGGACGCTTTTGAACGGAGCCTCGCTGTGCTTCGCCCGAAAATTCACCGCTATTGTACGCGTATGATCGGCTCGGCGCTTGAGGCGGAGGATCTGGTTCAGGACGCCTTGTCGAAAGCCTATGCAAGCTGGCCGGAGGAGGGTGTTCGCAATCCGGAGGCCTGGCTCTTGCGGATTTCTCACAACAGGGCTCTGGATTTCCTGCGCGCCCGTGCAAAACACGGGTTTGACGCCTTGGAGGACCATCATATTGTCAGCGGAGACATCGAACCGCTTGACGCGGTATCAGACGCATCGCTTGCCCTTTCCGTTCTTATGCATTTGACGCCTTTGCAACGGAGCGTCGTCTTGCTGAAAGATGTTTTCGGGTATTCGCTTGCCGAGTGCGCCGTCATTCTGGAGCAAAGTACAGGCGCGGTTAAGTCGGCCCTCCATCGCGCGCGTCAAAACCTGAAAGGCCTCGACAGAAACCACGTCGAGGAGATGCCCAGCACGCTTGCGGACAAGGAAGCGTCGTTGCTGCGCAAATATGTCAGCCTGTTCATGTCCCGCGACTTTGTGGCGGTGAAGGACCTTCTGCTTGAGGATGTGCGCCTTGATCTGGTTGCCAAGGTCAAGAAGCGCGGAAAGTCCGAGGTTTCTCACTATTTCGCAAATTACGCCGACATGCATGATCTTGATCTGACGGCAGGATGTGTCGAAGGAAGAAGCGCAATCAAAGTGACGGATGCGAGCGGCGGTGACTATCTGATCATTCTCACCTGGAAGAGCAATGGCGTTGCGAGTATCCAGGATTTTCACTTTGCACGGTATGTGCTTCAGAACAGTGTATTTCAGGCCCTGACCTGAGGACGAGACCGGAGGCGGGCGCAAAACAAGCGCCCGCGCATGCCGCTGGCTATCAGTCTGCCGGAAAGATGTCGAAATGGCCTTCAATCCTGAAATAGGCCACACAGTCTCCGTCAGCACCACAAGCATCATCGTGATCGGCGTCTCCGTCCTGCCAGAGATTTGCGCCAACCGGCAGCCGCGTCGGGCCTTCATCTTCGAGTGCCCAGTGCCGGTAATCGCCTTTGACAACGAGGCCGCGATACGTGTGGGTGTGTTCGTGAGGAAAGCCTGGAAAGCCGGGCTTGAATTTCAGGAAGAAGCTGCTCGGAGCCTCGCTCTCACGCTCGCCCCAAACCCAGGCAAGACTTACGTTCCCATTGGTATTCGGGACGTCCTGCCAGGGAATATCGTCGGCGGGCACCACTTTCGCCTCATCAATGCCGAACCTTGTCTCTTCTTCCAGAAAGAGGAGGCAGCCGTCCGAAGCCATACAATTCAGCGATTTCTCTTCGCCGGCAGGAGTTTGCAGATACCCTCCAGATCCCACGGATATGTCGCCGGTTCGGATCTCGCCGGCCAAAATGACTGCCTTGGCAGCGTTGCCGTTTTGCGAAAGCTGATGAGTGTCTCCTGTCCGCAGTGAAAGGTAGCTTCCGCTGGCCCCATCCTCCTCGGTCCAGGCAGATGTTCTTTCGCCCGGCACAAGGGTGGCCGGTGCGGGGTGCCAGCCCCAACTAGGTTGGTTGTCGGCCAATGCCGGCGAGATGAGTAGTACTGAACATACGGCTATTGCAGAAACGCGACAAAGCGGATTGGTTTGAATTGGCATGGAATTGTCCCTGGTTTTCCGTTCTTTGAACGTCAAAACGTCAACGTTCGATGGAAAGACGAAACCGGGAGTGGAAAAGATACGGCCCTGAAAAAGGACCGCCTGAAGATTGCCCGCAATTCAAGGCTCTGCGATAGTCGGATTTTCCCTGTCTGCCAACACAATGATTTTTCAAAAAGAGCCGTGGAGTAAATATGAAGACCCTCTATTCAGGCCTTGCGTCCTTAACCTTGCTTGCGGTCTCAATTCCAACCACTTCAAGCGGTCTTCTGGCGGAAGATGCCGGAATTGTGCCAAGCAACGTCTCAGGTGTTGAGATCGTGCCGGTCGATGGCGACATTTTTCGCTACAAGGCCGTTCTGGTGGATACGGACGGCAGCGCGGATCTCTATATTTTCACGGATGCGGGGAACGGTTGGGTCGAGGCTGCGCATGCGCGCGATATTGCCTGGCGAGGCGGGTCTTACGGCCAATCGCCCTGGCTTGAGGCAACCGGGAACGGCTCGCTCAAGGTCTATTCCGAAAACGCCTCGATCGGCCGGAGCCGCTGGGAGCAGGTGCTGACAATCGCGTACCGGAACAACACGTTTGTGGTGGCCGGCTACACGCTCTCCTACTACGACACCCTGGATGAGGCCCTATCGGGGACCTGCGATGTCAATCTTCTTACCGGCAAAGGCATCCACAAGGACACGCCTTTCCGGACTTCGCTCAAGGCCTTGCCGGTTCAGAACTGGACGATGGATACGCAGCCGCAGGAATGTTCTGCTTCCTGACTTTTTGGAGCAACTGCAGCACCGTTCGGTTTGTCCAAAAAAAGTAGTTTTCGTTGCGTCTCGACACAATCCATCTGAGAACGCTGGCACGATCCTGTCGATCCGGATGCCGTCGATCTTTCCAATGCTTCCTGAAATGAACGCACTCACTATTGCGGTGGTTGCGCCGTGATCACATATCCATGGTCGTTCGAACTTTGTTGGCCATCTGTCGATAGCGCGTTGAGTGGTGCTCGTTTTGCGAGAAAATTCTGCCTACAAATATCCATGATTGCAAGTTATGGCGCTGTGATAAATCAAAATCACCAAGTGATGTGAGACAATGCCAAATTACCAGCCAAAGAGTGCGTTTTCATCGCGGCTCAATGCCCGTGCGGGCAGATATCTTTCCCTCAGCAAAACGGGCAGGTTCGCCGATATAGGCCAATGGTTCAGATCCTGCCTGCTGTTTCTGTTCTGTGCCGCAGTCTACAGTCTGACTTATACGGATATCGCCCCCTGGCTTCTGTTGCTTTCTGCCGCCGTCCTGGGGGCAGGCATCTACACCTTGATCGCGACGGTTTGTCATGATGCGGCCCACGGATCATTTGCCACTTCAAAATGGGTGAATGCGATTTGCCTGTTTGCCGGGTTTTCGCTCATTGGAGTTTCGGGAAAGCTCTGGGCAGAACGTCATCTGCGGCTTCATCATATGTATCCGAACATTGCCGGAACCGACATTGATGCTGACGGGTCAAGCTTACTCAGGCTGTCACCGTCCAAGCCCTGGCGTACATGGCACAGGTTTCAATGCTGGTATGCCGTTTTCCTGTATGCGCTTGTACTGCCACACCTCGCGTTTGTGGAAGATTTTGAACACCTTCGCAAAGCAAGACGTACCTGGCCGGACAAATTTTCGGGTGTCTGGCCGATTGTCGAGTTCGCCGCGTCAAAGACCATCCACATTTGTCTCTTCCTGGTTTTGCCACTTGTTCTGACAGAGCACGGTATTGCGTTTCTTGCATGCTATTACATCGTGTTCGTGTCTTGCGCGTCCTTGTTGTTTGTCGCGATAAATGTTGGCAGTCACATTAGCGATGCAGCCGAATTTTTCGATCCCGACAGTGACGGGGACCTTCCACTCGATTGGGCGCATCATCAAATCCGGACCGCAGTCGACTGGTCACCGACTTCGAAACTGGCGATTGCACTGACGGGCGGCGCAAATGCCCACAGCGCCCATCATCTCTTTCCCCGGTTTGCACATACGCACAATCGGGCGCTCAGCAGGATGGTGATAAGGACCGCGCGGGAGTTTGGCGTGTCACTCAACATACTGGCCCCCTGGGAGGTTTTGCGTGCACACATGACCCATCTATACAAGATGTCGCTGCCTCCACAGATCGTCGATGGATCGCGCGCCGGGGGCGGGTGAAATCATTTGCCAGAGCAGCGTTTCTGTTGCA
The DNA here is from genome assembly GCF_947494555.1 of uncultured Roseibium sp. GTDB lineage: Bacteria > Pseudomonadota > Alphaproteobacteria > Rhizobiales > Stappiaceae > Roseibium. Next base: position 1,714,939 of record NZ_CANLVF010000001.1, read on the forward strand.
CCAGAGAGCGTCTTTTCCGGATCACAGGTCGAAAGCGCGGCATGGGGAAAATCAAACTCAGTGCAACCTTTTTGGTTGCAGGCTTGATACCGCTTTTTGTCGTGTCCGCTTCGATTGCCCAACCGCTTTCGACAGATCCGGCGCGTTTCGGCGCCATGACGTGCCAGCAGCTCTGGTTTGTGGAACAGAAAACGCTCGCTGAGGGGAGGGTGTGTCTGAAAAGCGAGCGAGCGAAACGGGCGTTCCGGCGTTTCGATCGTTGCATTTCATCGAGCGAATCCATTTTGCCGGTGAAGACGCGCTCCTATCTTGAACAGCTTCGCAAGGTTGCCCGGGGAAAGGGATGTGCCGGATTTTGAACAGATGCGGACTGTGCCGAAAAAACGATGACAGCCTGCATCAGTTAGAAGAATGCGGGCCTGTGGACCATGACCGCTTTTGCGGTGGTACTTTGCGTTCGCAAAGGCTAGTTCTGAGCATGTAGGACCTGAAACATCCGGCAAGGGGGGCAGAGCATGAGCGAAGCAGCTGAGCTTGACATCACGGCCTCCCCGGAACCGCAGATACCGGTTCGAGACGAGGAAGAGCGGCTCAATCCCGATTTTATTGCAGCGGTTGAAGATGCAATCGAAGCCGAAGACCGAACGTCTCTAAGGGGGCTTGCGGGCGACCTGCACGAAGCCGATACCGGCGACCTTCTTGAAACGCTCAATGCTGACGAACGTGCGGCCTTTATCCGCCTTCTTGGGGAGGAGTTCGACTACACGGCTCTGACGGAGACCGATGAGGCCGTTCGACTGCAGGTTCTGGAAGACCTGCCCAACGACGTGATCGCCGAAGGGCTGGGCGACCTGGATTCCGATGATGCGGTCTACATTCTGGAAGACCTCGACGAGGTCGACCAGGCGGCTATTTTGGAAGAGCTGCCATATTCCGACCGGGCTCAGCTGAAAAAGGCGCTGGATTATCCGGAGGAAAGCGCGGGCCGGCGGATGCAAAGCGAATTCATTGCTGTTGCTCCCTTTTGGACAGTTGGCCAGACGATCGATTACATGCGCGAAGCACGGGACCTGCCGGACAGTTTTTATGAGATCTACGTGGTCGATCCTGCGTTCAAGCTGCTTGGATCGGTCCATCTGGACAAGATCCTGCGCACAAAGCGTGCGGAGAAAGTCACTTCGATCATGGAGGAAACCCGCCAGGCGGTTCTTGCGATCGAAGATCAGGAGGAAGTCGCGCGCCGGTTCGAGCGTTACAATCTGGTTTCTTCGGCAGTCGTGGACGAAAACGAACGGCTGGTTGGCGTTCTAACCGTCGACGACATCGTTGACGTGATCCAGGAAGAGGCGGAAGAAGACCTGCGTGCGCTCGCCGGCGTTGGCGACGAGGAGATTTCGGACAGTGTCGTGACGATTGCCCGCTCGCGCCTCGCGTGGCTCGTTGTCAACCTCGGCACGGCAATCCTGGCATCGGTTGTCATAGCGCTCTTCGAAGACACGATCGAAGCGATGGTGGCGCTGGCGGTCTTGATGCCCATTGTCGCGTCGATGGGCGGGAACGCGGGAACGCAAACCATGACAGTTGCAGTCCGCGGGATCGCGACACAGGAGCTCAGCGCCCGCAACATGCTCCGTGTTCTCAATCGCGAAGTTCTGGTAAGCGCGGTCAACGGAATAGCGCTTGCGATCCTTATCGGGATAACAGCGTGGCTGTGGTTCGCGAGCCCGGGTCTTGGCATCGTGATTGCCGCCGCAATCATCATCAATATGCTTTTTGCCGGCTTGTCCGGACTGCTCATCCCGATTGCCCTGGACCGACTGAACGTCGACCCCGCAATCGCCTCGAGCGTCTTCGTCACAACGGTCACCGACGTGGTCGGTTTTTTCGCGTTTTTGGGCATCGCCGCACTTTGGTTCGGCCTGCCGCTTTAAACCGGATCAATTGTCACTGTTATCGCGCTGCATCGCTGTCAGCCCCGGTAACATCACTGTCACCGGACACGCCTCACAGGATCCCGCCGGCAGAGGGAGCTGGCTCAGGAGGTGGTTCCGTCGTTCCGCAAGTTGTCACGCAATGTCATGATCCTGCTTTGCAGGTCCATAATCTCATCCAACTGCGCATTGGTTGCCGACAGAACACATTGGCTGAAGTGCTCCGTTTTCTTTTGAAGCGCGCGGCCCTTGCGGGTCAGTTTCAAGATAACCTGACGCTCATCCTTGATGTTACGGGTTCGTGTCACAAGACCCATTGCCTCAAGACGTTTCAGAAGCGGGGTGAGGGTGTTTGTATCGAGCTGCAGTTTCGACGTGATGGTGCCCACTGGAATATTGTTGGTTTCCCAAAGGACGGTCATCGCAAGGTATTGCGGATAGGTGAGACCGATTTCTTTCAGAAGGTTTTTGTAGACGCCGTGCATGGCGTGGTTGGCGGAGTAAAGCGCGAAACACAAGAAGCGGTCGAGCGTCAGCGGAGACATTTCGTCCAAGGCGACGCGTTCGCTCTGGATGTCAGTGCCTTTTTCAGCTTTCTCGGACACCGATCGTTTCTTGCGCTTGTTGCCAGACGCCACGTCACTGTTCTTGTTGGAAGGAGCACCGTCTTCTGACTTGCCAGAAGGCGCTGGAAGCTCTGTTTCCCCGGAAGACGCCGTCTTTTCCTTGCGGGTTGTTTTTTTGGGTTTTGGGGTCCCGTCCGACGCACCGAAATCAATCGCGTCGAGCAGGGACATCTGATCTGTCGTCTCGTTCATGGATCACCTTATAAGTCGCGCGCGATATGGTCGCAACCTGTTGACGCGCGCCACATGTAGGTTTATGTGTGTAATTATATCGTGCGCGATATAATTAATGCTAGAGAAAATGAAAACTCCCATTGTAACAATAAGATATGGAGATATCGGATGACGGTTGAAGTTCTTTACGAAACGAGGGCACGTGCCACCGGTGGCCGCGACGGCACTGCAGCAACGCTCAGCGGGTCGTTCAAGGTAGACCTTTCAACACCAAAGGAACTCGGTGGCGCCGGGGGTGCCGGCAACAATCCGGAGGAACTCTTCGCTGCCGGTTATGCGGCATGTTTTATCGGTGCATTGAAATTTGTCGGCGGCCAGGAAAAAGTTTCGGTTCCGGCGGACACGTCGATCACCTCCACGGTCGGTATCGGGCCACGTTCTGAAGGCGGGTTCGGACTTGAAGTCGCGCTTGAAGTGTCTCTGCCAGGCATGGAAAGATCTGCCGCGGAAGATCTCGTGGAAAAGGCGCATCAGGTCTGTCCGTATTCAAACGCGACCCGGAACAACATCGATGTGAAGCTTACGATCGCGCCGTAACCGGCAAGAGGTTGGCTACGATCTGATTTTGTTTTGCAACGCTATCGTCATTGAGTGAGTTCGGCACCGACCTGGTAGATATACTTTTGCCAGGACGGGTCGAGCCCCTCGATGTAAGGGTTGCTCAGACGAAACACCTTGCGTGTGTTCAACTTGGCAAAATCGATGCTTGCGCGGTATTTCCGGTCCCAAAGTTCCAACAGCGATCCGTCCTCATAGGCCACGAGCAGCCCCTCATGGATCCTCTCAATCAAGTCTTGATTTTCGCTGGATGTCACCAGAAACCGAGGGAGGGGATAGTAGATGCTTACGGCCTCATCATAGGTCAATTCAGGATTTGAGCGATGGGTTGACCATTCGTCAAGAAGTTCATTCGCGCCTCTCAAAAACAGATCGGAGCGGTTGAGTGCGACCATTGAAAACATGGAGTGGTATTCGGCACCGGTTCTGACTTTGAAACCGTGATGTTCGAGTATGCGCGTGTCCAGCCATCCAAGACCCTGAATGACTTCGAACTTCTTGAGATCCTCCACCGTTTCGACCTTTGCGAGAGCAGATTTTGTCTTCTTTGAAACAAAGGCCACACGGTAGCCGACGATACCAAGATCCACGGGAAAGGGGATGGACGCCAGGCTCTCCGGCAATTCGTTGTTCATCGAATATTTGATGATGTAGTTCGAGTACTTGTTGTTTGCCGCTTCGATCAGGGCGCGCCGCGAATTCTGGCCAATCGATGTTTCCTGCAGGACGAACTCGCCATATTTCGCGCGTGTCTTGGTGAGTGCTAGTTCGATGACTGCGCGGTCATATTCATATCTCTTGTCAGTAGATGATTCAGGTCCTTGAACTGTTACGATCATGGTCGCTGCTGCAGATCCGTGCCACATCAAAAAACAGACCAAGACTGCTGATACAAGGTAGAAGAGCGAAAATTTCTTCGTGTTCTGCAAAGCAACCTTATCCGGATTTCGCGAGTTCAAGATGGGAACCGCTGTGATGATTCTGTTTCTGCACCCGCAAGTGTTCCACAAGCGAGCTGACTTTTTCAATTGAATTTGGTGTAATTCTTCAGTTTATCTTCATGTTTGTTTTCTGTTCTGCATCTTTTAGTTGATATTGCGAAATATACTTGTCGTTTGTCATTCCTGTTATGGTTGGAATATACAATGGTTGCGGATCCCGACGAGTGTGAGTGCAATGGAAAGACCCAGAATCGCAGGCATATTGGAAACCGCTGTTTATGTGGACGACATGGCTGTCGCTCATGCGTTTTATGCCGACTGTCTGGGTCTCAAGCGTATGGTGGCCGGAGAGCGTCTTTATGCTTACGATGCCGGTCCCGGACAGGCTCTCCTTGTCTTTCACCGCGGCCACACCGGCGATGATGTCGAGACGCCCGGCGGCATAGTGCCCGGGCACGACACCACGGGCCGAAGCCATTTCGCATTTCGAATTGAAGTCGGCCAACTGCAGCCCTGGCGCGACTATCTGAGAGAGAATGGCGTTGAGATCACGAGCGAAGTCGTTTGGCCTGCAGGAGGCACAAGCATCTACTTCAGTGACCCGGACGGCAATGTTCTGGAATTGGCCGCCCCACCGCTCTGGCCGAATTTTCTAGCGTGAATCTTAAGACTTTTCCGTCACATTCCCGTTGCCGAGGGGATGGGTGGCCAGATGAAGTTCTTGCAGGCAATTTTTCGCACAGTGTTTTACGTTGTTGTCGGTTGCGTCATATCGATAGCGGGGGCTGCGTTTTTCTTCATGAACTGGGAACCGGACAGGGACGAATTTCCCATTCGTGGCATCGATGTTTCTCACCATCTGGGTGAAATCGACTGGACAAAGGTCGCGGGCGATGACATCGCGTTCGCCTATATGAAGGCCAGTGAAGGCGGAGACTTCAAAGACAGCGCTTTTTCACGCAACTGGGCCGGCGCAGGCGCAGCAGGCCTTGCCAGAGGGGCCTATCACTTCTTCAGTCTGTGCAAGCCCGGGCGCGAGCAGGCGCAAAACTTCCTGGCGGTACTTCCAAATGATCCGCAAATGCTGGCGCCAGCGCTTGATCTTGAGTTTACAGGCAACTGTGCCAAACGGCCGCCAGTGGAAGAAGTCTTGCGGGAAATTTCGAGTTTTGTGGCCATGGTCGAACAGTCAGCGGGTAAACAGGTGATCCTGTACGCGCCGGAAGAATTCTACCGCGCTTACCTCAAAGGCCAGGGGCTGAACAGGCGTTTATGGACGCGGTCGATCTGGCATTCCCCTTCCTACACCAAGGACTGGACGCTCTGGCAATATCAGGACAGCGGCGTGGTTGAGGGGGTATCAGGCAACGTCGACCTGAATGTCCTGAGCACGGGCGCAGCCGTTCAGGATCTGCAGTCTTAGCATCTAATATCCTGTTTCTAAAAACAAAAACAAGTTGTGTTGACTTTAACGTAAAAACGCCTGATGGTGCCCGCGACAAGGAGCGGGCATGCAGCGTTTTTTCACGATTACTCAACTGACGCACGAGTTTGACATCACGACGCGAACGCTGCGCTTCTATGAGGCGCAGGGCCTGGTCTTACCCCAGCGCAGAGGCAGGCAAAGGCTCTATACGCCCGGTGACAGGACCCGCATCAAGCTCATCTTGCGTGGAAAGCGGCTTGGGTTTTCCCTGAATGAAATCAAAGAACTCGTCGAAATGTATGCGAGTTCGCCCGGGGAGGCGGGACAGCTGAACCTGCTTCTGGAGAAGATAGATACGCGCCGGGAAGAACTGCTTGAAAAACAACGGGATATCGAATTGACCCTGCTTGAGCTCGACGAAGTTGAAGAAGGGGCGAGAGCTCGGATCGCGGAACTGCGCGAGAAAGTTCATGAGGAAAGCAGCTGATGGATCTGTCGCCCAGAGATCCGGATTGGGAAAACCGCGTAAAGGCGAGTTTTGGAAGCCAGGCTTTCATGAGCCATCTTGGTGCCGAGCTGGCGCATCTGTCTCTTGGTGCAGTTGATATCGAACTCAAAATGCGTCCCGACCTGACGCAGCAGCACGGGTTTTTTCATGCCGGTGCCACGTCGTCCATCGCTGACAGTGCGGCCGGATATGCCGCTCTAACTCTTTTTGCGGCGGATTTCGGTGTATTGACGAGCGAGTACAAGATCAATCTACTTAATCCTGCCAGACAAAAAGTTCTCCTTGCCAGAGGCAGGGTGATCAAGCCGGGCAGAACACTCACAATCGCAAAAGCAGATGTTTATGGACTGGACGAAAGCGCCCAGGTTCATGTGGCAACCGGCCTCTTCACACTCATGAGTGTTTCAGGCGTGAAGGACTAAAAGATGTCTGAAATAACAGTTCGTGCACTTTCACGGTCGGACAGGCCTTCCTGGGAAACCCACTGGACCGCCTATCTCGCGTTCTACGAGCAGGATCTTGAACCAGCGGTCACTGACGGCATCTTCGAGAGGCTGCGTGCTCCCGGGTCGCACAGTGCATTCGTCGCCGTATCGGACGGCGCGGTCATCGGGTTCGTTCATTACCTGTTTCACGACAGTACCTGGTCGCTGCAGAAGGTCTGCTACCTGGAGGATCTTTATGTGAGCGCTTCTGCAAGGGGGAGCGGTGCCGGACGCAAGTTGATTGAAGCGGTTTATGAGGCCGCGGACAATGAGCCTGGAGCAAGTGGCAAGGTCTACTGGCACACCGATCAAGACAACAAGCGTGCGCAGTTGCTTTACGACCGTATTGGCGAGCTGAGCGACTCCATTCGCTACGTGCGCCGCTAGCAAGCGGGCGCTATGGGAGACAAGAGAATGATTCGAAACGACTTTCCAGGCTTCAACTTTGATCTCGGCGAAACAGCGGACATGCTGCGCGATACGGTTCGCTCCTATAGCCAGGACAGGATCGCACCTCTCGCGGAACGGATTGACCGTGAGGACTGGTTTCCGCGCGAACTCTGGCCTGAAATGGGCGAACTCGGGTTGCATGGCATAACCGTTGAGGAAGAATGGGGTGGCTCAGGCCTTGGCTATCTCGAGCATTGTATCGCGATGGAAGAAGTGAGCCGGGCGTCTGCCTCGATCGGTCTCAGCTATGGCGCGCATTCCAACCTGTGTGTCAATCAGTTGCGCCGCTGGGGCACCCAGAGCCAGAAGGAGCGCTATCTTGAGAAGCTGATAACCGGCGAACATCTCGGCGCGCTCGCGATGTCAGAGCCCGGAGCCGGATCGGACGTTGTGTCAATGAAGCTTCGTGCCGAGAAAAAAGGCGACCAGTACGTCCTGAACGGTTCCAAGATGTGGATCACGAATGGTCCTTCTGCGGATACGATGATCATTTACGCAAAAACCGATCCCGAGGCCGGACCGAAGGGAATTACTGCGTTTTTGGTTGAGAAGGATTTTCCTGGATTTTCGGTCGCCCAGAAACTGGACAAGCTCGGCATGCGCGGTTCGGAGACGGGCGAACTCGTTTTCCAGGACTGTGAGGTTCCCGAAGAGAACGTGCTCGGCGAGGTTGGCAAGGGTGTCAACGTGCTGATGTCCGGGCTCGACTACGAACGGGCTGTACTTGCGTCCGGCGCTGTCGGGATCATGCAGGCGGCTATGGACGTCGTCATTCCCTACGTTCACGAGCGCCAGCAGTTCGGACAGCCGATCGGGACGTTCCAACTTGTGCAGGGCAAGGTGGCGGACATGTATGTTTCGATGAACGCCACGAAATCTTATGTCTACGCTGTCGCAAAAGCTTGCGACAGAGGGGAAACCACACGCGAAGATGCAGCGGGCGCTATTCTCTATGCTGCAGAAAACGCGACGAAAATTGCTCTTGATGCAATCCAGCTGCTTGGGGGCAACGGCTATATCAACGAGTATCCGACCGGGCGCTTGCTGCGTGATGCGAAACTCTATGAGATCGGCGCCGGCACTTCCGAAATCAGGCGGATGCTGATAGGGCGTGAAATCTTCAACAAAACGACCTGATAGAGCGCCATCTTCCGGACCTTGAAATCCATTAGACGCGCAAAGGGGCAAATGTGAAGCAGACCACCTTGCCTGAAAGCTACGATGCGAAATCGCCAGCCGGTGCGGATATCCGGTTCATCATGGATGGCCCGACCGGCAACATGATCCATTCCACAGTCCCTGTCGGCCAGATCAACCGCGCCACACGCCACAAGACGGTCAGTGAATTCTGGTATGTTCTTGAAGGAAAGGGGCAGATTTGGCGCTCCGACGGTTCTAAGGAAAGCACCGTTGATCTGGAACCGGGTGTTTCGATCGATATCCCCGTCGGCACTGCATTCCAGTATCGAAGTGACGGTCCACTGCCGCTGAAATTCATTTGCATTTCAATGCCACCCTGGCCTGGCGATGATGAAGCTGAATATGTCGGCGGCACCTGGCAGGCGACCATTTGAAAGCGCGCAAATCTCTTGAAGCCGAAGATAATCCTGTCAGCGTCTCGGTACGTATCAATTCCTGATGAAAAACGGGATTTGGTATGGAAAGACACATAGCTGTCGTCATCGGGTCGACCGGTGGAATTGGCTCTGCACTGCAGGACGCTCTGAAATCCTCCGGTCAATATGATGAGGTGGTCGGGTTCTCCCGTTCGTCGATCCCTACGCTCGATTTGCTGGTGGAGACGTCAATCGAGGAATGCGCGACCAGGATTAAAACCCTGCATGGGCATGTGAGGCTCGTATTCGACGCGACAGGTGCGCTGGTGCTGGAGGGAGCGCGCCCGGAAAAAAGCTTGAAGGACCTTGATCCGGTTCACATGGCCAGGGCTCATGCAATCAACACGATTGGTCCTGCCTTGCTTCTCAAACACTTTCTGCCTTTGTTGCCGAAGCAGGGAAAAAGCGTGTTCGCAACCCTTTCCGCGCGGGTCGGGTCTATTGGCGACAACAGGCTGGGTGGTTGGTACGCCTATCGGTCTTCCAAGGCCGCGCTCAATCAGTTGGTGCGCACGGCCTCCATTGAACTTGCGCGTACACGAAAGGAAGCAGTCTGCGTTGCGTTGCATCCCGGTACAGTTCGAACACCCTTGACCGAAGGGTTCTCCAAAACAGGGCTCGATGTTCAAGAACCTGAACTTGCGGCGAAACGTTTGCTGTCGGTGATTGACGGCCTTTCTCAGGCACACTCCGGCGGATTTTTCGATTATCGGGGCGAAGAGATTCCCTGGTAGGTCGGTTTTTGTTGATCGGGCCGGTGTTTGTGCAAGAAATAGGGATCTGAATTTTCTCATGCCCATAATTGCAAGAACGGGTGACGCACATGACCGATTCCTTTTTCCGTCCGGTCTCCGGGCTCGATCTGCCCCGTTTCGCCGGTGTGCCGACCTTTATGCGTCTGCCGCATGTGGCATTCGGTGACGAGCGGATCTCGGATGTAGACATCGGTTTGATCGGTACGCCCTGGGATGGAGGCACCACCAACCGGCCGGGTCCGCGTCACGGACCGAGGCAACTCAGAGACATGTCGACCATGATCAGGGCCGAGAACGGCGCGACAGGTGTTCGCCCCTTCGATCTGGTCAATTGCGCTGATCTTGGAGATGTCGGACCGAATCCGGCCAGCGTTGAAGACAGCCTCGACCGCATGACTGCTTTTTACGATCAGGTCGTTGCACAGAAGATCATTCCATTGTCAGCGGGTGGGGATCATCTCTGTTCACTGCCGATCCTGCGGTCCCTTGCGCGGAACAACCCTGTCGGGATGATCCATTTCGACAGCCATACCGATTTGTTCAAGAGCTATTTCGGTGGCATGCAATACACCCATGGAACGCCGTTCAGACGCGCGGTCGAGGAGGAACTGCTTGACCCCAAACGGGTCGTGCAAATTGGGATCCGCGGGACAGCCTATGACCGCGAGGACCGGGATTTTGCCAAAAGTGTCGGGATCAGAGTGATTCCGATCGAAGAATTTCACGCACGCGGGCCGGAAGATGTCATGAGCGAGGCGCGTGAGATCGCCGGGGCCGGTGAAACCTATGTGTCTTACGATATCGACTTTGTCGATCCGGCTTTTGCGCCCGGGACCGGTACTCCGGAGGTTGGCGGACCAAATTCGTTCCAGTCGCTGCAGGTGGCACGGTTGCTTGAGGGCGTCAACATTGTCGGAGCGGATCTCGTCGAAGTATCGCCTCCCTTTGACCAGAGTGGCGGAACCGCCTTTTTGGGCGTGTCGATCATGTTCGAAATTCTGTGCAACATGGCGCAGGCCAAAAAGGCACAGAGCGCTTGAGCTTAAGCCGATTGAAGGATTTCACCGTGACTGGCGAAACAGATCTGAAGACGCTGATCTCCCACATGCGACCCATGCTGGATCCGGAGCCGTATGTGTTTTGCACCTTTACCGCCAGGGACTTTCAGGACCTGGCGGACTATGGGCCGGTTGGGTTGTTTGCGGAAACGGAAGGCACAACAGCTATTTTACCTGTTGAACGGGCGCGTGAGCTTGGCCTGGGCGATGCCGAATGGTTTCGCAGAATTACGCTTACGGTTCATTCTTCATTGGAAGCAGTGGGCCTGACCGCCGCAATTTCATCGGCTTTGGCCGAAAGGGGAATTTCGGCCAATGTGGTCGCAGCCTATTTCCACGATCATATTTTCGTACCGGAAGAAAAGGCCGATGAGGCGCTAAAGACCTTGAGAGAGCTTGCTGACAGCACGCTATAAGTTGCCGCCGGTGCAAGTTTAAGCGGCCTTTTTCCTTGCAATTTAGGGTCTGACTTCCCATTCCTAAACATGAGCAGTCAGGGGTTATTAGCATGCAACGGGTGAAGCGACGTCTGTCGGCGATCATGTGCGCGGACGTTGCGCAGTATTCCAAACTGATGGAACGTGACGAGGACGGGACTCTGGACCGGCTCAAAGCGTACAGGGACGTTATGTCGTCACTGACCGACAGACATAACGGGCGAATCGTCAACACCTGGGGCGACGCGGTGATCATTGAGTTCGTGTCGGTGATCGAGGCGGTTCAATGTGCCGTGGATATCCAGAACGAACTTTCCGTGCGCAACGCGGATCTGCCCGAACTCAACCGGATGGATTTTCGGATTGGCATCAACCTGGGCGACATCATGGTTGAGGGCGATGACATCTATGGAGACGGCGTCAATGTCGCAGCGCGTCTTCAGGAGCTTGCGCCGAAAGGGGGCATCATGCTGTCTCAGTCGGTCTATGATCAGGTCAAGGCGAAAGTCGCGCTTGGCTTCGATCCGCTTGGTCCGCAGCAGGTCAAGAATGTCAGCGAGCCCGTTGAAACCTATTCCGTCCGTCTTGGTGGCCGCAACGCACCGGAGGAAGCAGTTGACGGCGCCGAGCGAGAGGACGCCGCTGAGTCTCGTGAACAGTCTTCCGCCCCGCCCAACTGGGAAAAAGACACGCAAGCCGTTGCAAACGGTTTTGAACAGGCGCGCCAATGGCTGCGCGTGCAGCCGCGCAGGGTGCGAACGTGCGTCTTTTTTGTCGGCTTTTTCTTCGTGTTGAACCTTCTGACATCCGGTTTGTCGACGCTTTGGTTCGTGTGGCCGTCGCTGCCATTCGTCGTGATGCTGGTTTGGCATTTCCTCGTTGGGCGCAAGAACGAATCCGTCGGCGGCAACTCTGGCGGTGGAAAATAATCACCTGCAAAAAAGCGTTGTTCCCATTCTGATAACACTTTTCGCGCTATTCAGGCTTCATGATTTGCGAGTGACCAATAGTTCGCTTACACATGGACAAAAGCGGTGCAGGGTACGAACTGCCTGCCGATTGAATAATGCCGGCCTGTCCGGCCCAACAGCCAAGGGAGCTTAATCCTGCGCATGAAAAATTACTCGACAACAGTGCCTGCACGCCTTGATGACGAGGACGACGACAAGCCAAAGAGCCAACCTTCGATCCAGGTCGACAAACACCTGTTCGAGGCGCGCACGGTTTTGATTACCGGTCCCGTTACGCAAGACATGGCACGTGATGTATGCGCCCGCCTTCTGGCACTGGCCCAAGTTTCCAACGATCCGATTACAGTGATCGTGTCTTCGCCCGGAGGACACGTTGAATCGGGCGACATGATCCATGACACGATCAAGTTCATCGCTCCGGAAGTCCGCATTCTTGGGATGGGATGGGTCGCAAGTGCCGGTGCGCTGATCTACGTTTCGGTTCCGAAGGAAAACCGGTTCTGCACGCCCAATACCCGGTTTCTGCTGCACCAGCCGTCCGGCGGTGCCGGCGGTATGGCAACCGACATCGAGATCCAGGCCAAGGAAATCATCAAGATGCGCGACCGGCTGAACAAGATCTTCGCCGACGCTACAGGCCAGCCGATCGATCGTATCGAGAAGGATACCGACCGTGACTACTGGATGAGTCCTGAAGAGGGAATTGAGTACGGGCTTGTCGGGAAAGTCGTTACAAGCGTTGAAGAGCTGGGCTGAGAAAGCCTTCTTCTGAAAAACAAAACGCCGGTGTTGATGCGCCGGCGTTTTTGTTTGGAAAGTAGACAGGTATTACGCGCTGATGAGCTCCGGTTCGACGGAGTAGACCATGATTGGGTCGATCGGCTTGGGATCGAGGACTTGCGGGCGAAGAGTTTCCATCAGGTGCCGAAGTTCGGCCTCGTCGGTTTTGTTTCTTCTGCCGGTGAAGAAGACCATCACAAGGTGATCGACGAATCTTTCGTAGACGTCGTGGCAAGTGCAGATCGGCGCAAGCAGATTGCAGATTGACTTTCCGTCGTAAAATGGTGCGCCGCCAGACAGAAAGATCAGGAACTCCGTCAGATCGTCCGAGCGTTCGAATTCCATGCGAAACTGCGTCGCATCGAAACAGGGATCCTGTTCCAGTCTTGCTTGCAACCGTGGCATTGCGCGTACAACCGCATCACGTCCACCAAGCTTCAAATAGAGTGTCATTTGGTTACCCTCGACTGTGCCTTTGTTAATGCACACACACCATGCCGCAGTTCCACTCACGACCCTGTGACCTCGATCACGGTTATTGCCTTTGTGAAAAAAGACAGCCTTTCATCACAAACATGAAGAGGCACTCACGTGTGTATCAAACAGCCGATTCCGCCGCGAACGTGCGCAGCTTCGCTGCAAATTGTGACATATGATTTACAGTTTTGTTTCGGTAATGTGGATGTTATGTCTTTGGGTTAATTTGATTTTTTCTGAAATTTTCTACGTAATCGGGAAGATTAGCACACAAGAATTATTTGACTGTTTGCGATTCGAATGGAGACTTTGAGTGTTAATATGTCGATAGTTCGTTTGAACTTGAATTTCTCCATGGCCTTAAAAAAGACGCCTTGAAGAATTCTCATTTTCTCGTTTCATGAACCGTTGTTGGAACTGAGTCGTGCTTTTTTATCTTTCAAAAGTTGCCTATTTTTTTCTCAAGCCCTCAAATTTACTCATTGCTGTCGCGCTGGTTGGATTGATCCTTTTGACGTTTTCAAAAAGACGGCGTACCGGTACGCGCTTGGCATGGTTGGCAATTCTGGGTCTGGCGATTTGCGGTTTGTCGCCGGTTGCCAACTGGCTCATCCTTCCATTGGAAGAACGATTTCCCCGTCCGGAGCAAATTGTCGCGCACGATGGAATCATTGTTTTGGGCGGTGCAGTCGATACAGTGGTTACCGGTGGACGAGGGGACACCGCGCTTACAACCTCTGGTGAGCGAATCACTATTTCAGCACGACTCGCCGAGCTCGTTCCGAATGCAATGGTGATCCATTCCGGTGGGAAAGGGTTCATCATTTCCTCACAAGCTACCGAGGCGGAAGGCGCAGCGCGTTTGTTTGAAGACTTCGGAATTGCGCCGGAGCGGATTGTTCTTGAGGACAAATCCAGAAACACCTGGGAGAATGCCGTTTTTACAAAGGAACTGGTGGATCCCAAGCCCGGCCAGACATGGCTTTTGGTGACATCGGCCTATCATATGCCACGGGCCATGGGTGTCTTTGAAAAGGCGGGCTGGGAGGGCGTCACTGCCTATCCGGTTGACTACAGGACGCGGGGAACAGAGGACCGGTCACTCGGGTTTACAGGCGTTTCAAAGGGCTTGAGGCGGTTTGACCTGGCTTTCCGGGAGTGGGTGGGGCTGGTTGCCTACAGACTGACAGGCCGAAGCACGGCCTGGTTGCCAGGCCCGGAAACCATGAACCGGGCGGCGCGTTAAGGCTGGTTGAAAATCACCTCTTTTACAGGCCGTTGCGACGCACCATATCAGGTCGTATCAAGGGTATGAAAAGGACGTGGGCAGATGGTCCTCGAAGCGCCGCTCGTTTCGGCAGACATTGTTCAATGGTTATATAGTGATGCCTCGTATCTCAACGATACGCTGGAAGTTGTGAGTGAAATGGCTCTGCGCCTGCGTGAAGGAGGCGTACCGGTCGACAGGGCAACGACGGGTATCTGGATCGTGCATCCGAACGTGCGCGCGGAAGCGTCGGTATGGGCAAGCGACGGTACGCGCGAAGTCAGGCTTTATACGGCTGACAACAGTTCAGACGAGGACTACCAGATCAGTCCTATCAAACGCGTGCATGAGACCAAGGCCTCGGTGCGCGTGAAGCTTGCGCATTCCGATGAGGCGGAAGAGTACCCGGTTACAGTCGATCTTCGCGAGGAAGGCTATAAGGATTATATCGCGCTTCCGATGCCGTTTTCCGACGGATCCGTGAAAGTCGTGACCTTCGCCACAAACGCTCCGTCCGGCTTTAGCAGTGCGCATATTGGGGTATTTGAATCGCTCATCCGACCGCTTGCTCTCGTTTGTGAGCTGAAGACGCTTCGCAGAACAGCAGAGACGGTGCTCGATACCTATGTCGGCCCGCGCGCCGGCTCGAAGGTATTGGACGGTACCACGCGCCGCGGGCAGGGAGAGTGGATCAAGGCGGTTGTAAGCTTTGCTGACATTCGCGGCTTCACGCGCCTTTCGAACACGCTCCCGGCAGACATGATTGTTCAGTTTTTGAACAAGTATTTCGGCGCAATGACAGCGGCTGTCGAGGCGCATGGCGGTGAAGTGCTCAAGTTCATTGGCGATGAAGTGATGGCGATCTTTCCTTATGAAACCGAAGATCAGGCACGGGACGCGGCAAAAAGAGCGCTTCTGGCAGCGCGTGATACGCTCAAGCGCATTGAAGGTATCAACAGCTCCAACACTTGCGCGCAAACCCCGGATCTCAGCGTGGGTATCGCGTTGCATGCGGGAGATGTCTTCTACGGCAACGTGGGTAGCGAAACCCGGCTCGATTTTACAGTGGTCGGCCCGGTCGTAAATCTGGCCGCAAGGATTGCAGAATTGGCGAAGGACCTGCACCGCGAGGTTCTCGTCTCCGACGCGCTGTCAGACATTATGGGCTGCCGGTCCGGTCTCTATGGAAAATATCAGGTCAAAGGTTTCGACGACCCGGTGGCGGTTTATTCGCCGGATTTGTCAGGGGATGCCAAATTCGGATACTGCCCCGAAAGCAATGCTGCCCTGGAACGGGAAGCGAACTGACGGCGCAGCAGGACCAGAAGCACCGCCAGCGTGGTCGACGCGAATACGAATGGACCCGCGAACCAGCCAAGAAAACCGATGGCGAAAAAGAGCGCCCTCTGACCTCTGTTGAAATGCCGGCCGGCGAGCACGTTGAGTGCGCTGGCCTGCAGGGCCATTTCGCGGATCTTGTCGTCGCCCGCAGCACCTTGCTCGGGCACAGCACCCATCACAATGCTTGCGTAGTTGAACAGACGGTACGCCCAGCCGAACTTGAAGAAGCTGTAGGCGAAGATCAGCATCAGGCCCAGAACCTTTATTTCCCATAAGGTCCGGCTGCTTTCGACCGGAATCGAGAGGTCGCCCGCTATTTGGACAATCCTGTCGGTCGCCTCCAGAAGCGCGAAACCGCCACCGATCGCAAGAAGTGCCGTTGACGCAAAGAAAGCGGTTCCCTGCTGAAGTCCGGCCATGATTGCGGTGTCCATGATACGGACTTCACGCTGGCACATCGAAATCATCCATTCGCGGCGATAGGTGTCCATCACGCTGGAAAGCGTTTTGTTCCGCAGTGGGCTGACATCGACGATCAAGTTGAAGCCGAACCAGGCGATAAGAAACCAAACGGCTGCGGCGACATCCAGGTGTGAAAGGGCATGCATCGTAAACTCTCTGCGGTGTTCCGTTCCTGCTACAAAGCATAAGTAGCTGAAAAAATGAAAAGATTTTTGCTCTGCGAAAATGTCGTGGCAGCTGCTCCATTTTTGCGCTTGCGAATTGGTAAGGGTTCGTTTACTTCGACGCCTCAAAGGCGCCATATTTGAAAATGCAGGGGACCGGCGCCAGAAAAAGTGTAGGGCATTAATGGACGAAAACGTGCAGAAATCTTGTTGGAGCGTCACTCTTTGGACTGTCGCTGCGGTGGGTGTCGCATTGACGATGATCCTTCTATTCAACGACGTCGAAAACGCTCAACAGGCTGTCGCCGTCGCCAAGTAAGGGCAACGGGACACTTTCAGAAAAAAGGCGCAGCCCCTGGCAGCGCCTTTTGCGTTTCAGGGCCTGCTCATGGGCCGTTGTCTTTGGGAATATTGTTATTCCGGGCGGTTGCGGGGTCCGAAAACCTTCCGGAATTCCATCTGACGGACAACAGTTTTTCCTTCAGGATAACTGATCAGGAAGCCCGCATAGGCTGCCGAGTCTTGTGGCAGAAAGACAAGCCGTGCCAAACCGAGCCCAGGCCAGGCCAGATCTGCCCCCCATACCGGTATGGACTCAGGTGCCGGTGTTCCGTTCAAAGCCTGAAAATCGGTTCCGTGCAGGACGTTTGTCTCGTCGGCATTCCAGCTCAGTCCCGCAAGCCCAGCCTCAACCGGATACAACAGGACTTCCGTATCGTTGATGCTCAGGGACACAGTCCCATCGAAGCGGTGATCGACGTTTACCTGGCCCATATCCGTGTCGGTCGGAAGTTGTGTCCGGTGTCCGTCTTTCTCTATGAAACCTGTCGTGTTGACTATACGAAATTCTCCGCCCGGCAAGCGCTGGTCAGCCGCTGCCGGCCAGGCAACGGTTATGAATATTAAGAGTGCGGCGACAAGGTTCTTCATAATCGGTGCCCGGTTGTCATTCGAAGCAGTCTAGGTCGGGACCTTTTAAAAAACTTGTCAATGAGCGTTCAAAACTGACCCGGTTTCAGTGTAAAAATTTGACCCACCCATTTCGGCGCAAAACCCTCAGGCGGGCCGCCCTCAAATAGCGAGCCCGTCTGGGGGCTTTGTGCGCGCGACGTTTATGTTTTTCTGCGTCGTTTGCTTTGTGCGAACCGGTATGACGTGTTGCCCGTTTCGATGATGGCACAATGATGGGTTACAGCGCATCCAAATCGAGACTATCCGTTTGCCGGCAGACTTGGAAAGCTACTCACTTGGTGGGACGAACTTGGCGACGAACAAGCCGATCGACACACTAGCTAACCTTGCAGGAAACCTTGGTGCCTAAACGATGTCGATCCGCACATGGCTATCCTCATCGATGCAGCCGACGATCGCGAACAGGGTCGCGGCGCCGACGAAGTGCCATTGCAGCTCGTCGAGGGCCGCTTGGGAAGCATTAAAGCCGTAACGCGCTGTCACCTGCACCAGAACCACAATAACGGTCAGCCCGATCAAGAGCGCGGCAATCCACAGGCAGGCTTTGGCCAGGCCCTTTGTGGCCCGGCTCATGTTGTGCAAGAGGCTCATCTCAGCCCCCCAGGGCGCAGAGGCCCAAGGATCGCGCTGGGACCGCCGATCATGGGCGCTGCATAGGTGCTTCGGTTAACGCGTCCCAGGCGTCTTCTTGCGTTCGCGCGGCCTGCAAGCTGTCCCAGACCTCTGCCACAAAGGGGTCAGCCGCGGCCATCTCGGAGACAAGCGCGTCCCAGGCTACCCGGAGGCTGTCCAGGGTCTCGGGGCTGTAAAGGCGGACTTCCACACCCTGTTCTGCCATTTGCGCGACGGCGGCGGCTTGTGAGTATTCCATCCGCAGGACCGAACGCATCGCGTTGGTTCTGGCCGCCATGTCGATGATCGTGCGCTGGCTGTCTGTCAGGCCGTCCCAAACGTCGCGGTTGATGACCAACTCAATCATCGTCGAGGGTTGGTGCCAGCCGGGGAAATAGTAGAAAGAAGCCACGTCCGGAAAACCCAGCGCAAGATCCACCTGGGGAAAGCTGAACTCGGTCCCGTCGATGGCGCCACGTTCAAGCGATGGAAAGATCTCTCCGCCTGCGATCAGCACGGTATCCGCACCCAGGCTTGCCAGCACTTCCGAGGCCAGCCCCGTCCAGCGCAGCTTGAGCCCGGCAAAATCGTCGGTCCCCTCGATGGGTTTGTTGAACCAGCCGCCCGATTCCATGCCGGTGAAGGTTAGTGGCATAGTCACGAGGTCAAAGCCCGCATCGTCATACATGCGCTGATTGAGCTCGAGCCCGCCGCCTTCGTAGAACCAAGCCATATAATCGAGCGCCTGCGGCCCGAACGGCATCGACGTGAAAAACGACGCAACGGGCAAGGACCCATGCAGGTAGGCCGCAGCGGTATAGCCCGCTTCGATCTCGCCGTCAGAGACCGCCTGTTGAATGTCGAACGGTGGGACAATCGCGCCAGGTTCCGCCAGCTCGATCTGGATCGTCCCGCCGGAGGCTGCCTCGACCTCTGCTTCGAACTGCCGGATCGTGTTGATGACCGGAAGGCTGGTCGGAAAAGCCGATTGCAGGGTGATTGTGACATCCTGCGCAAGGCTCGGCCCGCTCATGGCCACAAAGGATAAGGCAGCTAGGGCCAGTTTGGTCAGCTTTGTCATGTTGTACTCCGGGACTGTTGCGTTAGTTTTTTAGGGTGCGCGATTGTCGATGCGGCGCATTGGATCATGCTATTTCGAAGAGCTGGCTGGTGAACTGGATCTCGCCGCGGATGCCTGGATTTCTGTCCTGGATGTGACCGCGTTTGATTGTTCTTATCGTCTCGATCCCGCTCAGTGTTGTCAATGAGCGTTCAAAACTGATGAGTTCAAATGAAATAATCGGAAGTTGATTTTTCGAACCGCTATCTGGACAACGATACGATCATGTCTTCTATCGTTGAAAAATAGGGTTGCCAGCCGGTCGCCCGCTGCGCTTGGCTGATTTCGATCTTCTGGGACAGCGCGTAACCCGCGTTCCAATCGGTTTCCGGAGGCGTTGAACTGTCCGCTTTCACGGTTTCGATCTCCAATGGAAGGCCATGTCTTGCGGATACATGAGACGCGAGATGGCGAACCGGAATGCCGGAAATGCTGCCTGCCATCAATGTCATTCTGAAGCGTGCCTGCTGTAGCGCCTGAACATAAAGAGCTGCCAGATCATTGACTTCAATCAACGGCCAGAGCGTCTCAGGCTTCGCACGCGTCCTGAAGGGCGTTCCGTTCTTAAGCGCTGTTGTCATGTCTGCAATTGGTCCGGCCAGACGGCTGCAAACCAGGGCCGGATGGATCACGACCAGATTAAGGTCTGTTCCGTGCGAGAGCGTCCGGATCGTTTCTGCCATGAAGCGAAAGGCCGTTGGTGGTGCGAATGGCGTCTTTTCGGTTATTTTTTCTGTGTCTCCCAATGATGGAAACAGCCAGACGCCACCGGTGTATATCAGTTTCAGAGGCTGTTTTCTGTGTTTGGCAGCCTGTTTGAGGGCCAACATCGACAGGCGGTCGACCCGTCCCATATCTTCCGAAAATGTAGCACCCGCATGAATGACCGCATCACAGGAGGCGGCCCGGCCGACCCAGCTTTCGGCGCTTTTGAGATCACCTGGAAATGCACTTGCACCCAGCGCGCGCAATTTGTCAGCGGAAGCCTCAGACCGCGCCAGCGCAACGACACGGACCCCTTTTGAAAGCAGCTCTTTCACAGCGGCGGCGCCGATCAAACCCGTGCCACCGGTTACGAACACGTCCATCTAAAGAGAGAACCCTGTTCTCGGGGTACACGCAAGTTTTTGCTGTGCGCGCCTGTGCACAATCCACCGTCGTTTGCGCTGGCGTCCTTGACGCAGTGGTCAGGCCTGCTACGTCAGTATTATGACCTTGCATCTTGTCAAACTTTGCGTGGGCGCTGACAGCGCGGAGTCGCTTCAGGCATGGATTGATTTCCGAGTGGAACAGGCGCGTCTTGCCGGGCTTGAAGAGGTGACGACGCACACGACACGCATGGTTCCGACGCGCCGTGAAGAACTTTTGGACGGCGGGTCGCTCTACTGGGTGATCAAAGGCAAGATACAGGTGCGGCAGCACCTGATAGACATTCGCCCGTTCACTGACGATGCCGGGGTCAAGAGATGCGACCTCGTGCTTGAACCCAGGCTCATCACGACACGGTATCAGCCGAAGCGGCCTTTTCAGGGCTGGCGCTACCTGAAAGCAGCCGATGCACCGGCCGATATGCGCATGTCTGGTGAATCGCGAGCGATGCCCGACAGTATGCGCCGCGATCTGGTTGAGCTTTGCCTCCTTTAGGGTCCTGTATCAAACTTGCCAAAAAGTGCTCACATGCCCACTTTCAGTTTCAGAGACTGCGACAAGGATCAAGCGGGATGGCAAAAGACCGGGACGACATGAAGGAGACGCTCGTCAGGCGGGACGCACAGGTTCCATCTGCGTCCGACGACATCTCGGCGTTTCTGGCAAAAGCAAAAGAAATCAAACCGCAGTCCGGAAGCGGTGGCCGGCTCATATTTGCCTTGGACGCAACCATGAGCCGTCAGCCGACTTGGGACAGGGCGTGCCATATCCAGGCAGAAATGTTTCAGGAAGCGGGACAGATCGGCGGTCTTAAAATCAAGCTGGTTTACTTTCGCGGATTTGGCGAATGCCGCGCCTCGCGTTGGTTCGAGCGCAGTGACGAGCTTGCAAAGGCCATGAGCCGCATTTCAGTGCAGGGCGGGCGCACACAAATCGGCAAGGTGCTCACTGCCGCTTTGAACTCTGCTGCGGACGACAAAATTGCCGCGCTTGTTTATGTCGGCGATTGCATGGAAGAAGACGTCGACGTGCTGTGCGATCGGGCCGGGCAACTCGGGCTCCTGGGCGTGCCGATGTTCCTGTTCCAGGAGGGGCGGGATACGGTTGCCGAACAAGCCTTTCGCGAAATGGCTCGCCTGACGAATGGCGCTTACTGTCCATTCGATGCGGGATCTGCACAACAGCTTGCCGAGCTTTTGAAAGCCGTCGCGGTCTTTGCAAGTGGTGGTCATGGAGCGCTAAAGGCACTTGAGAAGAAAGGCGGGCAGGGCGCCCGTTTGCTGCTCCAGCAAATCAAGCCTGGCTGATGTTTTATTTTCTGATCGGAATGATATTGCTTTTGGCCGTTGTCTTTGGTGCGCGCAGTTTCGTGCAAGCCAATCCGGCTGATCTTGCGCGCAAGGTGCGCAGGTCTGGTGGAATATTGTTGCTGGTTCTCGGTGGTATTTTCATGCTCACCGGCCGGTTCATGTTCGCAATCCCGTTGATAGGATTTGGTTTGTCCTTGCTGGGCGTCGCGGGGCTTGGGGGGCTCACAGGTACCTACAAGCCGAACAAGGCGTCCGGTCAGCGTTCACGCGTACGTACGGCGATGGTCGAAATGGAACTGGACCACGATACCGGAGCCATGACGGGAATCGTTCTGGCCGGCGGGTTCCAGGGCCGTACGCTGGACGATTTGTCCGAGCAAGACCTGCATTCATTCTGGCTGGAATGCGCGCAGGACGAACAGAGCCGCAAATTAGTCGAAGCTTATCTCGACCGCCGGCTTGCCGGATGGCGTGAACACTTCCAATCTGATGGAACAGAGGGGCAGGGAAGCGCGCCGAGCTCTGGCCCCATGACAGATGAGGAGGCCTACGAGATCCTGGGGCTTTCGCCCAATGCCGGGGACGCGGAAATTCGAGCCGCGCATCGCAGGCTTATGCTGCGGGTTCATCCCGACAAGGGAGGATCCGGTTTCCTCGCGGCGAAAATCAACGAGGCTAAAGACACGCTTCTCAGAAGACATTGACGGCATCCGTTACGCAGTTACTGATAGATGGCGAAGCAGGCAAATTTTGCCTTTTTGAGTGTTCTGCATGCCCTTCGGGCGGAAGACTTCGTGTCAAAGCCGACGAAACGCGCGCGGTATAGCGTCTGTCCGTTTGCTTCAACAGGTTCGGTATATGGTGAGCGGCCACGAAGGGCTGCGCCCGTTCTGGCCTTTGCCTTCTTAAGAAGAGCAACGGCCTGGTTTTCCGTCTCGGACGCGGCGATCTGCACTTGCCAGCCCGGCTCGATGTCAGGTCGGTCGCTGGTGGCGACGGTGACGGTGTCGCCTCGGCTCTCGGTTACAGACGATGCGGGTTGGGCAGCTGAGGCTGTCGCAATCTTGACTGGTTTGGAACCAACTTCGGGAGCTGGAACCGTTTCAATTGCAACGGTTTTGACCTTGAGCGTTTTGGGCGGCGTCGGCTGATTTTGCTGAGCACCCGCGTCTTCAATACCGCGCGCAGTCCTCTCCCGGGCCGCAACAAGCAACGCGTTGCCGGGGATCGAATTCGTGGTCAGGTCAAGATCCTGGTTTTCACGCCGGATGGGAGGCAAAGCGGTTGCAACCGCGAATGTTTCGTCAAAGCGCTGTTTGACCAGTTTCGGCGGCAACGGTACGGCTTCGCCGAAGCCTGGAACAGTTGGCCGTTTTGTTGCAGCAGCAGATGCAGTTGTTTGCGGCGTTGGGGCCGGCGCAGGCACCGCAGCCGGTTTTTCAGTAGAATTGAACGCAAGAACCATCGGCGCGCCGGAAGCCGGTGCAGGCTGGCTTCCAGGCTTGGCTTGCGGAAGCGGAGGGGTTTTCAGTGCAGTTGCAACGAAGATCGGAGCCGCACCATTCTTGGCGATCGCTGGCACGGTTTTCTTGCCGCGGCTCGCCTTCGACAGATACCGGTTGATCAGCTTGGTCATCTGCGCATTACGCGAAGCACCTGATCTTCCACCCATCACCACAGCAACGATCTGCCGGCCGTTCCGGTTCACGGACGTGACAAGGTTGAAACCGGATGCCCTGATGTACCCTGTCTTGATCCCGTCGACGCCCTTTACACGGCCAAGCAACTTGTTGTGGTTGCCGTAGGTACGTCCGCCGTATTTATAAGAACGTGTTTTGAAATAGCCGTAATATT
Source organism: uncultured Roseibium sp. (assembly GCF_947494555.1). Lineage (GTDB taxonomy): Bacteria > Pseudomonadota > Alphaproteobacteria > Rhizobiales > Stappiaceae > Roseibium. The sequence goes on from NZ_CANLVF010000001.1 coordinate 1,738,443, forward strand.
GCGGAAAATGCTCTTGAATCGCGCGGCCAAGGGTCGCCATGTCCCGTGCACTGGTGCGCTGACCGGAGTTCGGCAAGCCGTGCGGGTTCCGGAATGTCGTTTTCTTCATGCCAAGCGAGCGGGCCGTGCGCGTCATACGTTCGGCAAACTGCTTTTCCGATCCGCTGATGTTTTCCGCGATAACCGTCGCAACATCGTTGGCCGACTTCGTGACAAGAGCGAGAATAGCGTCCTTGACCCTTATGGTCTTGCCGGCCTTCAATCCCAGTTTCGACGGTGGTCTGCCAGCGGCGTATTTGGAAACCTTCAGCCGCGAGCTGAGAGACAGCCTTCCGGCTTCAAGCTCTTCGAAAACAACGTATAGCGTCATGATCTTGGTGAGCGAAGCAGGATAGCGATAAGCATCAGCGGACGAAGCATAAAGCGTCTTGCCGGTTTTGGCGTCGACGACAATGCCGGCATATTTGGGGTTGGCTACGGCCGCTGCGGGGAGGCTAAGCGCCAGAGCGCTGAGGACCAGTACTTTGCCCACTCTGGCAAACAAACTAGTTTTGCGAAGAAAACGCATACCAAACACAGTTACTATCCCATTCCGGGTCACACGTTTCTGTCTGAAGGTTTGCCCGTTGAATCATCCCCCTGCGATTCAAATCAGCGCCCCTCGTCGTAGCTCCCATTTGATGGAATCACGGTTACGAATGTGTAAATGGATTGCTGAAAAAGCACTTTAAAAAACTGTTTTTTGTTAGAGTTAACTAATGGTTAAAGTCTGTTTTTAAGTAAAAGATAGTGCGCGCATAGTAATTCCTTAATATATGTGTTGGCTGGCGTGATTTTTTTCTAAACAGGGTGTTAAAGTCTCGTAATGCGGCATTGCTGTATCATGATGTGCCTGGTTTGAATAGGATGAGCGGCTTTAAGGCGCCTACGGTCTCACATTGCTCGAATATGAGAGGCAGCGTGCTCTGAAAGCGTGCAATGAGATCGGATTTCTCCATATGGGATAGTGAAAATTAATTTCTCGTAATGGTTGTTGCTGCAATGCAAAATCATCTTGACAGTTATTGTGCAGTGCATTACGACGATTGAACGTAGGTAACGCGATGCGCGCCGGCAGCCTAGTAGGGTCGTTGAAACAGGCCCTGGCACCCGGTCCGCCGGATGAGGGCAGTTAGATGATGAACAACTTTGAAGACCTCCAGAAGTTGAGCAAAGACAATATGGACATGGCGATGGAATCCTTTGGCACCATGAGCAAGGGTTTCCAGGCGATTGCAGCTGAAGTAGCCGATTACCAGAAGAAGTCCTTTGAAGAAGGTACTGCTGCGGTGGAAAAGCTGGTTGCTTCCAAGTCGCTGGACAAAGCTTTCGAAGCTCAGGCTGACTATGTCAAAACCAGCTACGAAGGATTTGTCGGTGAAATGACCAAGCTCGGCGAGATGGTCACCGACATGTCCAAAGACGCATACAAGCCGTATGAAGGCGTTCTCGGTAAGATGGCTAAATAAGCCGCCACACGCCGTCAAACGACGCTTCTTTGCAAAAACCCGGTTCAGGCGAGCCGGGTTTTTTCGTATTTGCACAGATATGCCCACATTTTGAGGTCTGACCGGAGTTGAATTCCCGATCACGCGGATTTGGCCTCCGGTCCCACCTTTTAATCGTTTTTCAGACACCTACATTCGTCAAGGATGGTAGCGCTTCTGCCTCAAACAGGACGTTCACCTTAATCTTGATGAAATCGACCATTGCGCCAGCGAGGCTTGCGCGGCAGGATTACCCATGAAGACGTAAACTCCGCAGAGCATCAATCTGCGGATCCAACAACCGGTTCGGGTGTCATACGTCACACGAACCGGCCTGAGGACACTGGTAATAGCCGGAATGATAGAGGCGATAGTTACGGCAATGTCGGCGGGTTCAGACGATGACGGTGGTGACACCGGTACTGTCGTCGTTACCCGTACGAAAACAGCTACTAAGCGGCCAAATCTCTATCGTGTGCTGCTGTTGAACGACGATTACACGCCGATGGAATTCGTCATTCATGTTGTGGAGAGCTTCTTCCAGAAAAACCGGGAGGAAGCGACCCGTATCATGTTGCATGTGCATCATCACGGTGTCGGCGAATGTGGGATATTTTCCTACGAAGTTGCCGAAACCAAAGTGACACAGGTGATGGACTTCGCACGAAAGCATCAGCATCCCTTGCAATGCGTCATGGAAAAAAAGTGAGGACCTACGTACGTGCCTTCTTTCTCACGCAGTCTTGAAAAAGCCCTTCATCAGGCACTGGCGTTCGCCAATGAGCGCCAGCAGGAATACGCCACGCTGGAACATCTCCTGCTGGCGCTGCTGGACGATCAGGACGCTGCAGCCGTCATGCGGGCCTGCAACGTGGATCTGGACACCATCCGGCGCAACCTGCTGGAGTATATCGAAACCGAACTGGACAATCTGGTTACGGACAGCGATGAAGATTCAAAGCCGACAGCCGGTTTCCAGCGCGTTATTCAACGCGCGGTGATCCATGTTCAGTCGTCCGGTAGAGAAGAGGTGACAGGCGCCAATGTGCTGGTCGCGATCTTTGCCGAACGTGAAAGTCATGCTGCCTACTTCCTGCAGGATCAGGACATGACGCGTTACGACGCCGTCAATTATATCTCGCACGGTATCGCCAAGCGGCCCGGAATGTCGGAAGCCAGGCCGGTCGAGGGTGCGGACGAGGAAGACATCCTTCCCGGCTCTGAAGGCGAAAAGAAATCCAATCAGAAGACCGATGCGCTTGAGGCCTACTGCGTCAATCTCAACGACAAGGCCGTCAGCGGCAAGATCGATCCGCTGATCGGTCGTGACAGCGAAATTCAGCGAACGATCCAGATCCTGTGCCGGCGCTCCAAAAACAATCCGCTCTTTGTGGGTGATCCCGGTGTCGGCAAGACGGCAATCGCCGAAGGGCTTGCGCATCGGATCGTCAATGAGGATGTGCCTGACGTTCTGATGGACGCCACGATCTTCTCTCTCGACATGGGTGCGCTGTTGGCGGGGACCCGGTACCGGGGTGATTTCGAAGAACGCCTGAAACAGGTCGTCAAGGAAATCGAGGATTTCCCGGGCGCGGTGATGTTCATCGACGAAATCCACACGGTCATCGGTGCCGGTGCGACATCCGGCGGTGCGATGGATGCGTCCAACCTGCTCAAGCCTGCCCTGGCATCGGGGGCCATTCGCTGCATCGGCTCCACGACCTACAAGGAGTACCGCCAGTTCTTTGAGAAGGACCGGGCTCTTGTGCGTCGGTTCCAGAAGATCGATGTGAACGAACCAACCATTCCGGATGCAATCGATATCCTGAAGGGTTTGAAGCCGTACTTCGAAGACTTCCACAAGGTGCGCTACACCAACGACGCCATCAAGACGGCCGTGGAACTGTCGGCGAAATATATTTCCGACCGGAAGCTTCCGGACAAGGCAATCGACGTGCTTGATGAAACGGGTGCGTCGCAGATGCTGGTACCCGAAGCGCGCCGCCGCAAGACGATCGGCGTCAAGGAAATCGAGAACACGATTGCCACAATGGCGCGCATCCCGCCGAAATCCGTTTCCAAGGACGATGCGGAAGTGTTGGAGAATCTCGGCAAGGACCTGAAGCGCGTCGTCTATGGCCAGGATCCGGCGATCGAGACGCTTGCTTCCGCGATCAAGCTTGCCCGGGCTGGGCTGCGCGAACCGGACAAGCCGATCGGCAGCTATCTGTTCTCCGGCCCGACCGGTGTCGGCAAGACAGAAGTGGCACGCCAGCTGGCATCGTCGCTCGGGGTGGAACTGATCCGCTTCGACATGTCGGAATATATGGAGCGCCATACGGTCTCGCGCCTGATCGGTGCGCCTCCGGGCTATGTCGGTTTCGACCAGGGCGGTCTCCTGACCGATGGCGTCGACCAGCATCCACATTGTGTGCTGCTGCTTGACGAGATCGAGAAGGCCCATCCGGACCTCTTCAATATCCTGTTGCAGGTTATGGATCACGGCAAGCTGACTGATCACAATGGCAAGCAGGTGGATTTCCGTAATGTCATCCTGATCATGACAACGAATGCTGGTGCGTCGGACATGGCGAAAATGCCGGTCGGCTTCAACCGCATCAAGCGCGAAGGCGATGATACGGAAGCAATCAACAAGCTGTTCACGCCGGAGTTCAGAAACCGCCTCGACGCCATTATTCCGTTCGGCAACCTTCCGATGGAAGTGGTCTACAAGGTGGTCGAGAAATTCGTCATGCAGCTTGAGGTTCAGCTTGCTGACCGCAACGTGACCTTCGAGCTGACCGAAGATGCCGTGAAGTGGCTGGCGACCAAAGGCTATGACAACCAGATGGGCGCGCGGCCGCTCGGGCGCATCATCCAGGAGCATATCAAGCGGCCGCTTGCGGACGAGGTTCTGTTCGGGAAGCTCAAAAAGGGCGGCATGGTCAAGGTGTCCGTTTCCGAGGACGGCAAGGGACTGCTGCTTGAAAGCGTCGAGGAGCGGGCCACTCCGCCCAAGCCCAAGGCCAAGACGGAAGCCAAGCCAAAACCGAAACGGCGCCGCAAACCTGCCGCGAAAGCAACGGCAGCGAAGCAATCCAAGTCGTCAGGTGGCGGGAAGGGTGGCTCTTCCAAGAAAAGCCTGGTGCCCAAAGTACCTCTGGCGGACTGAGCACAAGCAGGTTCTGAAAAGCAAAACCCCGGACAATATGTCCGGGGTTTTGTTTTGGACAGAGCTTTCAGTCATTCCCTGCATCGATTCCATTCGACTTGTTTGTTTGTCGATTGTTTCGTGACTTCCTAACTTGTGGCCAAGAAAGAAGGAGCTGAACACGTCTGAATCGAAAGTCGCCCTGATTACAGCCGGAGGCTCCTGAATGGGAGCTGATGCCGCAAGGCGTCTGGCAGCGGACGGCATGAAGGCCATGTTCCTGTCTTCGTCGGGAAAGGGAGAAGCACTTGCTGAGGAGTTAGGAGGCTTCGGATTTACCGGTTCCAATCTGGAAACAGACGACTTGAAAGAGTTTGTTCAAAAGTCTCTGGAAGCTACAAGACCCATTGATGTTCTGATAAATTCGGCTGGGCACTGTCCCAAATGTGACATCCTGGAAATTTTGGATGAGGACTGTCCCAAGGGTATTGATTGTTACCTGATGAATGTCATTCGCCAGAGTCGACTTGTTGCTCCCACCATGCCGGCGCAGGGTGACCGGACGATTCTCAACAATTCGACCTTTGCAGTTTTCGAACCCGACCCGATGTTTCCGACTTCCAGTGTCTTCCGCGCCGGACTTGCCAGCTTGACCAAGCTTTTTTCAGACAAGTTCGCGGCACAAAACGTACGCATGAACAACATTCTTCCCGGTTTATCGACAGTTCGCCGGAAAAGGGAAACCGTCGCGAACGCGTTCCGTTGGGCCGTAACAGGCGATCCTGCGAGGTTTCCAGTCTGATTTCCTATCTGGCGAGCGACGAAGCGGCCTATATCACAGTCAGAATATCCGTATTGTTGTAGGTCTGACGCGGTCGGTGGGGGGGTAGCCAGTCTTTACCGGAGCGAAGCTTATCGTCGCATCACAGAGTGGCTTACGTCTCCCATGATGCCATCCGAGATCCAACGCGGTGCTTCGCTTCGCTTGCCGAGTGCATAGTCCAGCAGTGCTCTAACCCACAAGACACTGCTATCATGCGGGTTCTCGGAGAATTTCTCCGGAAAGTGGTGCGTTACGATCATCGGATAGTAGGTTTCCTGGCAATCCGGCTTCGAGCGTTCACTCGCATCGGTGCCAATTGGGCACCAGCTTGTTCTGCCGTCTTTTGCTGCCCAGGCGACGCCTTGAGAAAAGCAGTTAAGCGCTCGGTACTCGGGCTTGATCAAGACGCTGCCATCCGGACGCTTCATGCCCCAAAGCCCATTTTCGGTAAACAGCGTCATGCCGTGGCGGCATTGCAGCCACTGAGCGCGTTGTTCCTGTGTGTTCTCGGGTGGGGCATCGACCTCGTGCCCGTCACTGTCGATCCAGAAGGTTTGGTCATCCTTCTGGACCCGAAAGGTCCCGTCACGATCCGGCTTGAGGAGATCGAAAGCAGCGGCAATCACGAACTGACCGTTCTCGTCGATTACTCCCCATTTGCCGTTCACGGCTACGGCCGCCAGTCCATTCCGGAAGGAATATGTGTTCTCTACAGAAAGTGACGGAATGAGGCGTCCGTCCGTTGTAACGAATCGGAAGGTTCTTTCGCCGACCATTATCAAAAACGGCCTGTCGCAATTTTCGTCGGATTTCGAATGGAAAAGTGTTTCTTTCGTGGTCCGGATGGGAGTATCCAGATTCGGATGGGAGATCGTAAGATAGCCAGATTTATCAATAAGTTTCAGACCGTCGGGACAGGTGAAGAGTGTCCGCTCGCCGAGTTGATCAGGTATCAGGCTACCGTCTGGATTGATGCTGTGCCAGATCCCGTCTTCTAGGACTCTTGGCAACAAGCCGTCTTCGCGAAGGTCAACGCCGTCGAATAGGCGTCCGCCAAGCAGAGCGCCGTCTTTCTTAATCAGACCGTAGAGATCTCCTTCCCGGGTCGTCCCGTAACCCGCACGCCAAAATGAAAGAAAGTCGAAGGTCAGCGGAACGGCGATTTCACCGTTTTCATCGACGGCACCCCATGCATCCCCGTTCACCCTGTCAGTAGGCAAACGATCCGGTTGATCTGGTTTGCCCCTGACAATTGCTCTGCCCGAATTGAGGCTTCTAACGTATGAGAATCTCGGCCTGACCTGCCAGGTACCATCAGCTCGCAACAGACCGAACAATTTCTTGTTGTTTTGTTCTGCTGCCCAGATCAGGCCACGGCCCGGATCGTCGAAATAGGCGAACGTGAAGCCAGCGTCCGAGATCAAGCCGTTTCGAATATGGTAGAGCCTCGCAGGTTTGCCCCTAAAGTAAGACAACAATCCGAAACCCTCAAGTTTTTCATGGCCTTGGTAGTATCCATTTCGCCAAGTCCCTTCCACGACAAGCAGGACATCCCTTGTAAAGGGAATGGCGCGAGCAAACTTGGGCTCCACGACGATGTTCCCCGCCGTGTCAACAACGCCGGTCTGATTGCCGACGAGAATTTCCGCGTGTCCCTGGTTGAAGGGCCCCACCAGGTCGAAGATTGGTTCGATAACTATCTTGCCGGTGCGATCAATAAAGCCGTAGCGCCCGTCAACACGAACGCCGCCAAATCCTTCGCTGAAAGGGAACGCCCGTTCGAACCGGCGGGGAATGACGAGTTCTTCCGACGGCCATTCGACATAGCCGCACAGATCGAATTCACCGCCGCATCTTGGGTAAAGGCGGCCATCTTCTGCAGAATAAGCTGAGGCGAGGAATTGAAGGATCAAGAAAAAAGTTGCCCCGACCGTCTGGAATAGATGCATGCGAAATCGTTTCCTGATTGAAAAATCGGGCCTATTTGATGGAGCAAATGCGGCGAAAGCGAGTTGAAGAGATGAGCTATGCGTCTTGTGCTTGTGACTGCTTCAGGAGCCCGGCTCCTGCCTCCCGGCGTACCCCTCCACCCTTAGTGCACTGGACAAGTTTTCTGCGAAAAGATAAGGCTACCTTACTTTCTGAAATTCGAGTCCATTTCAAATGACTGTTCCTGAGGGAACCGAGCAATCGAATCTGCCTGAAGATCCGCCCAAATCCGGCAGAGAGTGGTTTCTGCTGGGTGCACGTGCAGCCATATCAATCCCGGCCCTGATCCTCACTGCGGCCTTTGTCGGGTTTGCAGGACTGGCACGGGAGACCGGCCTGTCGCTTGCAGAAACCCTTGCAATGACCGGTTTCATCTGGGCGCTGCCCTCCATCGTCGTTTTGACCGGAGCGCTTTCGTCAGGCATGGGGCTGATCCCTGCGTCCATTGCCGTGGCGCTTGCCTCCGTTCGTCTCATGCCGATGACGATGGCCCTGATGCCCATGGTGAAGGTTCCTGGAAAGACCAAGAACTGGCATCTCTTGATTGCCTCGCATTTTGTGGCCGTCACCGCCTGGGTGTTCGCCATGCGTACCCTTCCGGAACTCCCGCGCGAGGCGCGCCTTCCTTATTTTACCGGGTTCGGTTCTGCCGTGACGTCGTTCGTCTTCTGCATGACCGGGATTGCCTATCTGGCGGTTGAACGGCTGCCCGATGTCGTTGCCGGTGCGCTGGTGCTGCTGACGCCGGTCTATTTCCTCTGTTCGCTCTGGGGCGCGGCGCGCCTGAACGTCGACAAGGCGGCGATGGTGGTCGGTCTTGTGCTTGGGCCCTTGTTCTTCCTCTATCTACCGGGCCTTGATCTGCTCTGGACAGGGTTGATTGGCGGCACTGTGACATTCTTCGGAATGAAGATCTTCCGCGGAGGCCTGTCATGAGTGGTGACGTCATGATGGATACCTGGTGGTGGCCTTATGTGATGATCCTGGTCGCAGGTTGGCTGGCGACGGATGTGTGGCGCTGGATCGGCGTCTTTGCCAGCGGGCGCTTGCGCGAAGACAGCGAGCTGCTGATCTGGGTGCGCTGCGTGGCGACGGCGCTGGTTGCCGGCCTTATCTCCAAACTGATCCTGTTCCCGCAAGGGATCCTGGGGGAAACACCCATGTGGCTGCGTATCGCTGCTGCGTGTGCCGGTTTTGGGGCCTTTTTCCTGTCCCGGCAGAAGGTCATTGTCGGCGTACTGGCCGCCGAAGCCTTTTTGATCGGTGGCTGGTGGCTGGTTGATAGGGTAGGCTAGATATCGACTGTCTCACCGAGCACTGGAGAGTGACATGGCAGAACAGGTCGAACTCTTTTACGCGCCCCAGACCCGTGCAACGGGTGTTCGTGTTCTCCTGGAAGAACTCGGCGCGCCGTACACCTTGAATGTCCTGAACGTCAAACTGGGCGAAAACCGGCAACCCGGTTTTTTGAAACTGAATCCTGCGGGTAAGGTTCCAACAGTCCGGTGCGGCGATGCCGTCGTCACGGAGCAGGTCGCCATCTATCTCTACTTGGCGGATCTTTTTCCGGAAAGAGGGCTCACGCCAGGTCTGGACGACCCGTTGCGCGGGCCTTACCTGCGCTGGTTCGTCTATGTGGCATCGTGTTTCGAACCGGCATTGGTGGACAGGGCGCTCAAGCGGGAAGAGCCGCCGCAGTCCATGTCACCCTATGGCAGTTTTGATACGGTCATGGAGAACATGCGTGCGCAACTGGCGGGCAAGACTTTTGTTCTTGGTGAGAGCATCACCGCACTGGATGTCCTTTGGGCGATGGGTCTGAGATGGGGCATGATGTTCGGCATTGTGCCCGAATTCGATGAATTCAAAGAATACACAGCCCGCTTCTTCGAGCGACCTGCGGCCGTGAAGGTTCTTCAGGAAGATCAGAACCTTGCAAAAGAGCAAGAAGAAGCGGCAACCGCAGCGGGTATTGCCTGACGCTCAGACTTTCGGCTCATCAGGCCACTGCAACACTGAGCGGTTCGGCACTCACGATCCATGGCTTTCGAACGCAGGAAATTATCGCCTGGACCGTATATGGCTGATAGTCGTCGGCAAGGTCGCAATCAAGCCACTTGCCGTCATCCTCGACCTGACCTTTCTCAAGGCAGTCGAAATAAAGGTCGCACCACGCACCATAAGACGTTCGCAATATGGTTTTCTCGGGGACTTCCAGCTCCAGCGTGATGTAATCGGATTGGGCCAACTCGTGATCGGACAAAAGCATTGCTGCGAGCAGATCCAGTTCCTCGGGCTCAGCTTCGAACGTCCAGACTGGTGGCGTCAGACTTTGAGACAGGCCGATATTGCATAGGTGTTCGCTGACAAACTCATACGCGACGCGATGATTGCCGCGCACACCGGTTCCCTCCCATGTGGGCACGTAGCATCCGTCCTCGTCGAAAAGTTCCATCATGCACGCCTTCTGGAATGTGAACAGGCGAGCAGTGTCCTTGGGCATCGGGTGTTCGGGCGTCTGATTTAGTCGAGCGCAGCTCGAATTTGATCCGCCTGTTCGGCGAGGAGATCGTTGTCCGCCATCTCTCCGGTATGCGGTTTCAGCGACACGCCTTCGAACCGCGGAATGATGTGGACGTGTGTGTGAAAGACCACCTGTCCGCCTGCTGGTTCGGAAAACTGCTGAATGGTCGTTCCGTCCGCGCCGAATGCCTTGACGACGGTGCGCGCCATTTTCTGGACGGTTGCCATGACCGCATTCAGATCCACAGGTTCAATGTCGAAAATGTTTCTGGAAGGTGCTTTCGGGATCACCAGAATGTGCCCGTCGCCACGGGGCATAATGTCCATGATAACCAGCGTCTTTTCATCTTCGAATACCTTGTGGCTCGGAAGCTCTCCACGCAGGATTTTGGCAAAGACGTTCTGGTCGTCATAGGCTGGTGTAGACATGCAGTGCTGTTCCTGTGTGCGCGCGCGAATAGGGTGGCCCGAAGGCCGGTTGCCGGAGACTAGTCGCACACGGCAGAAAAGGGCAAGAAAGAAGTGCGCCGGTCCAGGCCGGCGCAATTTCCTTTATGGCTTAGGCTGCATCTCGAAACATATCAGGATCGTTCACCAGCTTCGTAACTCCTGCAAAGTCAATCTTTCCCGATCCCAACACAGGAACAGCGGGGACTGTTCTGACTTCTGCCGGGATCATCAGATCCTGAGCGCCACGCGCCTTGGCGACCTCCAGAAAGTCCGCACGATTGGCGGTCGGGCATTCGGTGATAAGGATCAGTTTTTCACCTTTGCGCGGATCCTTGACGGCGGCGACTGCCGACAGATGCTCCGGCCAGACCTGACCTGCAATGGCCTCGACGGCGGCCAGGGACACCATTTCACCACCGATCTTTGCAAAGCGTTTCGCGCGCCCCTTGATGGTGATGTAGCCTTCCTCGTCGACATCAACGATGTCGCCAGTGTCATGCCAGCCATCGACAAGCGGCTCGATCACACCCGGATTGTCGGATTTCAGATAACCGACCATCACATTTGGGCCCGATACGAACAGCCGGCCGCCTGTTTCGACACCCGGTACAGGCTCGAGACGCGCGGTCATGCCCGGCATCAGTTTGCCGACCGTACCCGGCTTGTTGAACATCGGTGTGTTGATCGCGATGACCGGCGCGGTTTCGGTGACCCCATAGCCCTCCAGGACCCGCAAGCCGAACTTTTCCATGTAGGTATGGCGGGTGGAAGGTTTGACAGGTTCCGCACCGGCGAAGCAATAACGCAGCGAACGGAAGTCATAGGCATGGGCAACACGTGCATAACCGTTCAGGAACGTGTCCGTGCCGAACAGGATCGTCGCGTTGGACGAGTAGATCAGCTCCGGAATGATCCGGTAATGCAACGGAGAAGGATAGAGATAGGTTGGTACTCCCGAGATCAGCGGCAGGATCGTACCCGTCGTAAGGCCGAACGAGTGAAACATCGGCAGAACGTTGAAGACCTTGTCGGATGGCGAAAAGTCGATCCGCGCAGCTGCCTGTGTGGCATTGGCCAGAATGTTCTTGTGCGTCAACACAACGCCTTTCGGTGTGCCTTCCGAACCGGACGTGAACAAGATGATGGCCGTATCGCTTCCGGTACGCCGGATGATCGGGCGTTTGCGGAATGCCAGCCCTCTAATCTTGTCCAGAAGCCCGATTTCCTTGCGCAGCTCATCCAGCCAGATGAAGTCTACATGCGGCTCGAGACCTTCGACCAATGCCTCGAGCTTTGCCTGCTTGATGAATGTGCGAGACGAGAGGATCGTCCTGACCTGCGCCGTCCGGCATGCGGACAGCACGTTTTCCTGACCAGCAGTGAAGTTGATCATGGCCGGGACCTTGCCGGCCGACATTGCGGCAAGAACCGTTACCGCCGAGCCGTTGGCATTCGGTAACATGATACCGACCGTTTCCTCGGCCGCGGTCAACTTCAAGATCTTGCGGCCCAGCACCGAGACCCCTGTCAGGAGCTTTCCGTAACTCAGTGTCCCGGAAAGTGGATCTTCCAGGGCAACCTCCGACAGGCCGCGCTCGTTCGCCGTTGCGATGACCTGGTCCAGAATGGTTTGGTCTTCGGCAAGGCTTGTCTCGAACATAAGGTCCGACATCACCTCGTAGAGCTCGCTGCCGGCAGCTGCTCGGCGTTTGCGGCCTTTGAGGTCGTCCGGCAATTCCAGTTTTCTCGGTTCCATGATGGTTACCCTCACTTTCGGGAACAGGCTTTTGCGGATCTGCGATGGGTTGAGGTAGGAAAATGGCGTCTTTTCGAGACCGTCGATGCGGATCGGTACGATCATCGCGCCGGTCTTGTCGGCAACCATGGCGGCGCCGTCATAAACTTTCATGAGCGAGCCGGTGACGGTCAGGCGGCCTTCGGGGAAAATCACCATCGGTTCCCCGGAGTTCACAACCTTGATCAGCGAGCGCGTTGCCATTGGCTTGGCCGGATTGATCGGCAGGGCGTTTGCCAGATGCAGGAACGGGCGCACCCACCAGCGTTTCGCGATTTCATAATCGACGGCAAAGGTCGGCACTCTCTCCGTCAGAGTGAGAGCGAGACCGGCATCAAGCAGGGAGACGTGATTGAGCGCAAGGATCGGCGCATCGCCCGCTTTTTCCAGGTTTTCCAGCCCTTCGATCTCAACGCGGAAGAAGGCACGGTAAAGGAAGGATACTGCATCTCTGAGCGGGTTGGTCGGAAGGCCCCTGAACATAAGCAGAGCAGCGACGAGATTGAGAGCGCCGAGGACAATCATGATCATGGGAACGGAGAAACCGGCCGCCTGTGCCCCTGCCAGCAGCACGCCACCCGCAGTCATGATTGCAGCACCCAATGCATTTGCGCCCGCAATGCGCCGGGCGCGCGTTTCAGGAGCTGCCCAGGTTTGAAGCGCGGTAAATGTCGGGACGACCAGAAGCGCGCCGGAAATGGCAAGGCCGGACATATCGATCGTCAGTCGCAAAACACCGTCTGCGTGCAGGAATGCCAGTAGACTTTCATGCGAAGCCGCGATTGAGACGGTTGAGAGCGTCCAAGCGATATCCAGACAAAACAGAGCCATCAGCAATGTGCCGATGGGGGCCGGAAGAAGGTTCACACGGCCTGCGGAAACCCAGGCTGCCAATGCCGATCCGATGCCGATCGAGACGGCGAAAACGGTCAGAAAGTAAGTCACAGCTTGTTCGTGACCGTTCAGGATGTCCTTCACAATGAGAGGCAATAGCGCAAGGACCATCGCACCAATCAGCCAGAACCAGGCGTTCATCAGAGCGACGCGGAACAGACGACTGTCTTTGGCGAGGTCGGACAAGATGCGCCATGTGGAGGTGACGATGTTGTAGTCGATTTTCAGATCGGGCGCCGCCGGCCAAGCATGGGGGATCTGGCGGCTGGACGCGTAGCAAGCCAATGCCAGCGCGATCATGACGGGCACAAACACCCCGACAGGCGCACTCGTTGCAAACACCAAGCCTGCGGAGATGGTGCCGCCGAGGATTGCGAGAAAGGTTCCGGATTCAACCCAGGCATTTGCGCGCGGCACTTCGGAGGCTGCGACATGTTCCGGTATCAGTCCGTATTTGACCGGGCTGAACAAAGCCGACATCGCGCCGAAGAGGAAGAGAGCGGCAAAGAGTACGGGGAGGGAAGAGAGCATCATTCCAACAGCAGCCAGAAGCGCGCCGCCAATTTCCGCACCCTTCGTGATCCGCGCCACTTTCGACTTGTCGAATTTGTCGGCGAGTTCTCCGCCGAGTGCCGACAGAAAGAGGTAGGGTGAAATGAACACGGCTCCGGCAGCTGCAATCAGCACACCGGCATCGCCGCTTTGTGTTCCGGTCGATGAAATTTGAAACAGCAGAAGGAAGACCAGAGCGTTCTTCAGAAAGTTGTCATTGAACGCGGAGAAGAACTGGGTCCAGAACAGCGGCGCGAACCGGCGCGAGACAATAAGGGGCTTACTCAATTTCACCTCCTTCCAGGCGGCCCTTTAGAGCCACCCGGGAACTAAGATTGAAAATCAGGACTGATCGGTGCCGTTGATGTCCAGCAGCAGCTTTTCGGTCTTGGCGTCTTCGAGGCGGTTGTGAAGCTTTTCCGACTCGTCCTTGTCGCGGAGCGTCTTGGTGAGCGTTACCGATGTATGCACGAGCATGATTGCGGACATTGTGTAGAAGCCCTTGGCCGAAAAACTGGCCTCGAGGTTGTAAATACCCAGAGCCATCATCACCGCGGCGACACCGAAACTGACCCAGGTGAAAATAACCCAGTTGTGTGAGTGCTTTACGAGTGAATCCTGCATGTGTCTTTCCTTTCTACTTGTCTGTTTCGATGAGAAGGGGAAGTTCAGACCTGATCCGTTCGAGCACGTCATTTGCGCGCACGCGCACCGGTGCGCCGCAATCGGCTTCCGCCAGTTTTTCAATGACGGCTTGTGGCTGATCTACGGGCGCAAGTTCGGCGTAAGCCTGATCTGCCAGAAACCCATTTTCCTGCCGTTCAAGAATGTCTTCCAATTGATCTTCAGCCCTTGTCAGTGCTGACTGACCGGCAGCCGAACCAAGCGACTGCGCTTTGTGAATCTGCTGGCGCACTGCGGCGGTACGTTCTCCGCGCTTGAGAGCGCGCAATCTGCCCTGCGCGCGATGAAGCTGATCGGTCAAAGCGACAAGGTCTTCGTCGAAGCGTTTGATTGCGGTTTCAAGCTCGGACTTCTCGTCCTCCAGCACCGCGATCGTCTCGGCAGCCTCGAAGGCGAGGGTGTCGACACCCTTCAGCAAGGCGATACGGGCCCGGTTTTCCAGGTCTTCAACCGATGCAGAAATCTGTTTGAGACGGTTGCGATCCTGCTGCTGCTCCGCCTTGGCTTTTGCAAGCGCTGCCTGGGCTGCCCGAACAGAGGCCGCGGCGTCGCGCAGGTTCCAGCCAAGCGAGGCGAGGGACGGTTGATGTGAATTCGTGTCGGCACTTGCATCCAGCAGCGCCTTTAGGTGCGAAACAAGCGGCTCGAACATTTTTCCTCCAAAAGTGAACTCGGTTCATTATTTGACAAAGCCACATCAAATGCGGTAGGTCAAGAAAAAAATGAACTGAGTTCACTTTTGAGTGCAGGATATGATTAATGACGGGACGACAGAAGGCGAAAAGCGAAGAGACCCAAAGACGGGTACTGGAGGCAGCGATCAGCGCGGTCGAGACCGGAGGCATGGAAGCCGTTCAAATCCGCAAGATTGCGGCGCAAGCCGGTTATTCGGTCGGTTCTGTCTACAAACACTATGAGGATCAGGACGCCCTGATTGCGGCAGTCGATACCGTAACGCTGGGCCGGATCAAGGCTTCGATGTCAGAGGCTGTCGACGGGATCGAAGACCCAATAGAACAACTGAAGGCGCTCGCGCGTACCTATCTGGCGTTCGCCCGGAACCATCGCAACTTGTGGAAGACGCTGTTTACGCATCAGTTGCCTGAAGGGCGGGAGACACCCGAGAGCCATATCCAGGGTACCGTCAATCTGCTTGCCTTTATCGCAGGGCCGTTGAAACAGCTAGATCCGGGCTTAGACGACACGAAGCTCTCCGTTCGAACGCGGACATGCTTTGCGGCGCTTCATGGGCTTGTGGCCATCAGTCTTGAAGAGCGCTTTGTCGGTCTGCCGGACGACGAGATGGATCGCGAGATGATGTTCCTGGTCGAGAGACTGGCCGGCAAGTGAACCGGCCACTCCTGGCTTACGTTCCGCAAAAAGTCTGATAAGGGCCGAATTCGCTGGGGGCTGGAGTTGTATACTCGGTAAAACCGGGTCTTTCCGCGAATGGCGATCCGAGCACTTCCAAGAGTTTTTCCGTCGGCGCAAGATCTCCGTCTTCGGCGGCTGCAAGCGCTTCTTCGACCTTGTGATTTCGTGGAATGTAGACCGGATTTACCGCGTTCATCAGGTCGGCTGTTTCCACGGCATTCCGGCTGTCCATTGCCAGTCTTTCAGTCCATTTCGAGAGCCAGGCACCGATGCCATCCTGTTCCGGGAAAAGCTGCGTCACCGGTTCGCGTGCACCTGTTGCTGCGCCGGACAGCCGGCGGAAAAACAGGGTGTAGTCTATCTTGTGTTGAAACAATTGAGTGAGCAGCGCTTCTGCGAGTTGTTCGTCGCCGTCATCGCGTCCGGTGAGCCCCATCTTTGCGCGCATACCATCCAGCCAGGCTGATTTATAGAGCTCCGGAAAGCGTGCGAGTTCGTCGCTCACACATTCAACCGCCTTGTCGAGATCGTCCGGATCGATCAATGCCAGGATGGTCTCGGCCAAGCGGGCAAGGTTCCACTGTGCGATGGAAGGTTGGCGGCCGAATGCATAGCGCCCCTGGTGATCGATTGAGCTGAATACGGCAGCCGGATCATAGGTGTCGATAAACGCGCAAGGTCCATAATCGATCGTCTCGCCGGAAATCGTCGTGTTGTCCGTGTTCATGACACCGTGCACGAAGCCCACGAGCACCCATTTTGCAATCAGGTTTGCCTGGCGTTCCATCACACGAACAAAAAGTTTCAGATAGCGGTCTTCCGCATCAGACAAGTCCGGATCATGACGTGCGATGGCGTAGTCAGCCAATTGACGAACTTTTTCCGTGTCGCCACGGGCTGCGAAAAACTGAAAGGTGCCGACACGCAAGTGACTGCTCGCAACCCGGGTGAGCACGGCACCCGGCTTGGGACCCTCCCTGAAAATCGTTTCGCCCGTAGTGACCGCAGCCAGGGCACGCGTCGTCGGAATCCCGAGGGCGTACATTGCTTCGCCCATGATGTATTCGCGCAGAACCGGACCAAGAACGGCCTTGCCGTCTCCGCCGCGCGAAAACGGTGTCGGTCCGGACCCCTTGAGCTGAATGTCGCGCCGCCTTCCATGCCGGTCGATCACTTCTCCAAGCAGAATTGCCCGCCCGTCACCCAGTTGCGGTGAAAAACCGCCGAACTGATGACCCGCATAGACCTGAGCGAGGGGCGAAGCGCCGTCGGGACTTTGAAGTCCGGCAAAAACGGCGGCTCCCTCAGCCGTCCGGAGTGCACTGGCATTCAGGCCGAGCTCTTCCGACAGGTCTTCGTTGAAGACAACAAGAGAGGGAGACGGCACTTTTGCCCCTTCCCAGGCAACGTAAAACCCCGGCAACTCCCGGGCGTAGGTATTGTCGAACTGAAAGAGCGGAGGCGTAGCGGTCATGCGCGGGTCCTGGTGGCACAAATCGGGGAAAACAATGTCTTGCCCGCCAATATATAGGATCTGCCCAAAAGATTCCGAGACCGTTCTCAGGCCTCGGTACAGGGTGCAAATCGGAAGTTTCCGGAGTGAGAAATCTTTCCGATCTTGCTAGTGGCCTTTCGAGGTAGACCCATGTTGAACCAATCATGCGTTTTGGTTCGGGCTGTAGGTAAAAAAGTCCTCTGTTTCCAGCATGAACGGGACGAGAAGCAGGTTCCTCGCTGTGTTCCGTCCGCGATATGGCCGTGCAAGATATTCCGCTCTGTTTGCCCTGGCAAACGGCATCGACAGTCACTGAAAGTACGTTGTCGATTGGATGCCGGATACCCTGATTTCCAGCGCTCAGCCCTGAGCGTCGCAGACCTACGTTGCCAGTTGATCCGAAATTCGAAATTGATAGCGGGTACATTCGTGTTTGATAAGCCCTTCCGGGTGGTAAGGAATATCGTGCTGTTCACAACAAGAATGCACAGTTGGCATCGAAAGATTGAGTGTAAGGACTAGCTGCACCACGATTATATCCTGCGCGATGAGATCGTCTTTTATGGTTCTCGCATGTAGATGCATGACCCTTTGAGTTCGGCTGGCGCAATCTTTATTGGCGTGGCTGGAATATTAAACTGTTTTCGCCGAACCAAAACGCGACTGTCAGCTGCCTGGCAATAATAAATATCGATTTTTTCCAAATTGATAAGATCTACCTTAATCAATGCGGCGTAGTGACACTGTAATCAAGCGACACTAGGAGTAGATGTCATGAAAAAGAGCCTTACGGCCCTTGCAGGAGCAGTGTGTCTTTTTGCCAGTCAAGCAAACGCCAACACAATTGTTGATATAGCTGCGGGTGATGAGCGTTTCAGTACTTTGGTTGCCGCAGTACAGGCGGCGGGATTGCAGGATGCGTTGCAAGGCCCTGGTCCTTTTACAGTCTTCGCGCCAGTCAATGACGCTTTTGCCGCATTGCCTGATGGGACCGTTGAAACTCTGCTGAAACCGGAAAATAAGGATCAGCTCACCAATGTGCTGCTGTACCATGTCGATGACCGCAAGCTGACATCTAACCAGATCCCGGTCGGATCCAACTATTTCAAGCCGCTCTTGACGAGCGAACGGACCTGCATCACGCGCTCCGGCAGCGGCGTTGACATTGCCGACGGCACCGGTTCGACCGCGAACGTCATTATAGCCGACATCCAGGCCGACAACGGCGTGATCCACGTGATCGACAAGGTTCTTTTGCCGGGAGAGCGTCCCGACTGCCACTAGGCGACTTGAAGGAACCGGCGAAGTCCGGTTCCTGGAGCATGAAACTCAAGAGCATCAAGTCAGGTCCTCCGGTTGTTCCGGTGGGCCTTTTTCATCGATTTTGTGATGATTGCAGGGTGTTTTCGAACCGCTCCGCAAATCAGGTCTTGGCAGGCGATGATATTTGCCCGAATGATTTCGCTCACTTCGGGAGATAAAGAATGCGTGCCATCACATACAGCCGCTTTGGAGCAACAAAAGACGTTCTGAAACTGGAGGATCTTGCGGCTCCTCAAGCGGCTGAGGGCGAGGTGCTCGTGCGGCTCAAGACCTCGGGCGTCAATCCATCAGATATTCGCGCGCGCGCAGGCGGTCGTCCTGGTGTCACCGAGCCGCCATTTCCAACGATTGTGCCGCACAGTGACGGAGCAGGCGTGATCGAGGCGGTCGGGTCGGGTGTCCCGGAAAGCCGGATTGGGGAACGCGTTTGGATCTGGAACGGACAATGGCAGCGCGCATTCGGGACCGCTGCAGAGTACATTGCCCTTCCTGCGGAGCAAGCCGTGAAATTGCCGGACAACGTTGGCTTTGAAGCTGGCGCGGTCCTTGGCATACCGGGTCTCACGGCGTGTCATTCCGTTCTGGGTGGTGGCGCTGTTGAGGGCAAGACCGTTCTTGTGAGCGGCGGGGCAGGGACTGTCGGCCGGCTTGCGATCCAGGTGGCGGTTGCTTCCGGAGCAAAGGTTCTTGCCACGGCACGAGGCGAAGACGGACAAAGAGCGGCGCGCGAGGCAGGCGCTGAACGTGTTTTCGATTATTCCGATCATGATCTGGCAGATCAGATCCTGGATGCGACGGCTGGCGTGCCTGTTGATCGCATCGTTGAGGTTGAGTTCGGCAAGAATGTAGAGACAAATACCAAGGTCATTGCCGAAAGGGGAACCATTGCGGCTTTTGGCTCGGCCAAGGAGATGACTCCCGTCCTGCCGTTTTATCCCCTGATGTTCAAGGCGGTCACCATCGACCTGGTTCTGGTCTATCTCTTGTCGGCGACAGAGCGTTTGGCCGCTGTCGAGAATCTCACGACGCTTCTGCAAAATGAAACGCTCGACATTCGGATTTCCAAAGTGTTGCCGCTCGAAGAGTGTGCTTCGGCGCACGACATGATCGCAGCCGGGGAACGAGCCGGATCTGTCATTCTCACTCTATGACACTGCTCGCGAAGGATTGACTGGCTGTTTGGCCAGATTGCGCGCGCTCACAGTCCGGGGCACATTGTTGTGGCAAACATAGCGGATGACCGGGGTGGGCTCTGTTGTCGGCAGAGCGCTCGGAACAAAGGAACCGGATCGATGAAAGAGATCGTCATAGCAAGCGCAGCGCGCACGGCCGTCGGCAGCTTTGGAGGCGCGCTCAAGGACACGCCACCCTGCGAGCTCGCAACGACGGTTGCCAAGTCTGCGATTGAACGGGCCGGTGTTGAGGCGGATCAGGTCGATCAGGCCTTCTTTGGCAACGTGATCCACACGGAACCACGGGACATGTATCTTTCCCGCGTCGCATCGCGGCAGGCTGGCGTGCCTGATCATGCGCCCGCCCTGACGATGAACCGGTTATGCGGAAGCGGGCTTCAGGCGATCGTGTCCGCCGTTCAGGCGATTTCCATGGAAGACGGAGACGTGGCACTTGTGGGCGGCGCGGAAAACATGAGCCGCGCAGGTTACCAGTTGCCCGGCGCACGCTGGGGGCAGCGCATGGCCGATGCGCAGGTCGTCGACATGATGATCGGCGCGCTGCACGATCCGTTCGGAATAGGCCACATGGGTGTGACGGCCGAAAACGTTGCCGAACGCTACGACATCACCCGGGCGCGGCAGGATGAGTTTGCGGTTGAAAGCCATCGCCGTGCGAGTGAGGCCATTCGCGATGGGCGTTTCAAGGATCAGATCGTTCCGCTCACCGTCGGACGCCGCGGCAAGGAAAAGACCTTCGATACAGACGAGCATGTGCGTCACGAGGCGAAGATTGAGGACATGTCGGGGCTTCGCCCGGTTTTCAAACGAGACGGAATGGTGACAGCGGGAAATGCCTCCGGCCTCAATGATGGTGCGGCGGCCATTATCCTGTTGTCTGCGGACAAAGCCGCCGAGCTCGGAGTGAAGCCGCTTGCACGGATCCGCTCATACGGTGTTGCAGGGGTGGATCCGGCTGTCATGGGAATTGGCCCGGTTCCGGCCATGCAGATCGCCATGAAAAGAGCAAACGTGACGGCACAGGATCTGGATATTGTCGAATCCAACGAGGCGTTTGCAGCACAGGCCTGTGCTGTCAACGATTTGCTCGGGCTTCCGGCAGAAAAGGTCAACCCGAATGGGGGTGCGGTTGCGCTCGGACATCCGATTGGCGCAACTGGCGCGATCCTGATGACGAAGCTTGTTTATGAACTCAACAGAACCGGAAAATCACTTGGTGCTGCAACCATGTGTATCGGTGGCGGGCAGGGCATTGCCGTCATTGTCGAGAACCTGTCTTAGCGAGCGGTAGAGACAAGCCCGGTTTCATAGCGAGAATCGGAGAGTGATTTGAATACACTATGGCGATGCGGTTATCTGCCAATTCATCTCGATTGGTGTGCATAGATCGTAGGATTTTCCTGATGAAAACCATTGTCGCGGCTTTGCTTTTTGCAGCCATGATCGGTTCCGCATACGCGGTTGATCCAGGGGATTGGGAAACCAAACCGCCCGATCCCACGCAGACGTCAAAAGAATGTCCCGATGGCGAAGCCTGGGACGACAAGACCAAAAAATGTGTTGAACTGGACGCACATCTATTCAACGACGCCGATCGCTATCGGGCCGCACGGGAGCTTGCCTATGCCGGAAGATACGTCGCCGCGGGCCTCGCGCTCGACGCGATGACGGATCAGACCGACACCGTTGTGCTTACATATCGCGGTTTCATCGCACGCAAGTCTGGCGACTGGGCCGCGGCTGAAGCTTTCTACGGTTTGGCGCTCGCAGCGAACCCTGACAACCTGTTTGCCCGGTCCTACCTGGGAATGGGACTGGTGGATCAGGGAGATCCGGGAGCTGCGCGTGTGCAGCTCGCTGAGATTCGCGCGCGCGGCGGTCGCGAAACCTGGCCGGAGCGAGCACTGCTCATGTCTATCCGCTCTGGCGGAGGTGCATTCTACTAGTGCAGGAAAAGCTTGTGTCCCGGCCTAAAAAAATGCTGGTAAAAAAATTTTCCAAAGAGATGAATAAATCAGTTTCCCCCGTGTCTACAGGGCATCGCTGGAAAACGGGAGGAAAGTTATTATGAAATTTGTTGTTGCGCCTATGGTGATTGCCTTGGGCATGTTCGGAACGCAGGCTATTGCCGGAGACACGCCGGCCAATCCGGATGCCAAAGTCTATTTCGTCAACCTTGAGGACGGGGCCAAGGTGTCTGGTCCGGTGAAAGTCGTCTTCGGCCTGTCCGGAATGGGCGTTGCTCCTGCGGGAATTGAAAAGGAAAACACCGGGCATCACCATCTGTTTGTCAACCGGCCGCCGGTTGGTGAAGGCGAGGACGGTGCTGACGAGTTCGTTTACAACATACCGGCCGACGAGAACCACATCCATTATGGTGGTGGTCAGACTGAAGCCGTCGTGGAATTGTCACCTGGAACCCACACGCTGCAACTGGTGCTTGGCGACCTCAATCACATTCCGCATGATCCTCCGATCTATTCGGATGTCATCACCATTACGGTGGAATAAGATCCGGCGTGTGCCGGCGGCCGCCGCGCCGCCGGCAGGCAGGGAAAAGATATGAAGCCACGCTCCGTCAGGGATATGTTGCCAAGGGCATTGCCATCGATCTGGCGCTTTGCGCTCAGCTTGACGGGCGACATAGAAATGACCAACGATCTGTCCCAGTCGACGTGCCTGCGCGCCGTTGAGAAGGCGGACCAGTTTCGCTCCGCGGGAAGCTTTGAAGGGTGGTGCCTGCAAATCTGCCGGTCGATTTGGCTGAACGAGCTTCGCAGCCGCGCAAGCAGGCAAGACAAGGCCTTTGCGACGGTCGATGTCGACCAACTTCCCGATATTGCGCCCGGTATAGAGCAGAACCTTTTTGCCAGGGAGATCATCTCCAAGGTGATGGCATTGCCTGACGCACAGCGCAGCGCAGTAGAGCTGGTATTCGTCCAGCAATTCACTTACTCGGAAGCGGCTGTGATCCTGGATGTTCCGATCGGCACCGTGATGAGCCGCCTGCACGCGGCACGAAAAGTCTTGAGAAAATACGCAGACGTGACACTTGGAGAGAGCAGAAAGGAGCAGAAATGACCTATTCGGATCAAGAACTTCTGGCCTTTCTGAATGGAGAGCTGGATGACAGGCGCGCTGGCGAAATAGAGCAGACAATGCGCGTTGATCAGGATCTGGAAAGCCGTGTCATGGCGCTCGACCCGGTCGCTGGTCCGGTGCGCGATGCCATGATGTCGTTGCCGGGGGATCAGGTCTTGAGGCGTATTGAAGATGCCGCGCTTTCGCCACGGCAAAGCCAGCGAGAGAGCCGCCACCTTGCTCGGTTTGCCGCGGTCTTGGTTCTTGGGGCGACACTTGGGGCAGGCGCGATGTGGCTCGGCACGCCTAGGGCCGACGACTGGCGTGGCCGCGTTGCTCAATATCAGTCACTCTATGTTGCCGATACCGTCCGTTTGACCACGGCGTCGTCTGACGCCCTCACTCGTCAGATCGGAGCGGCCGCCGATTCTCTCGGGCGTCCGCTCGACCTGTCGGCACTGGAGGCTCCTTCTTCGCTGAAGCTTGCCAGGGTGCAGGTACTCGGGCTCGACGAAGCCCCGCTTATCCAGATCGTTTACACGGATGACGACGGCAAGCCCTACGCGCTCTGCATCACCACGGGCGGCGAGGGTGATGAAGGGAGCGATGCGAGCTCAGAGATGCTGCACGGACTTGCCACCACAGCCTGGCAGGATGGCGACTTTCGCTTCATTTTCGTTGGCGGAGAGGACCTTTCCAAGACCGGCCGGATCGCGGACCAGCTCAAGGCCGTGCTCTGATAGTGTCGGCATTGTACAGGCGGCGACCTTGAAAATGGCCAATTGATTTTTGCAAAGGTCTTCTCAGCAATAGCGTTCCGGACCGATCCATTGCGCAACCGAGTAACGATCTCCGTGGGCCCAGCCGACTGGTAGTGCCTCATCGATACGCTCAAGATCGGTTTCTGAGAGCTTGAGGTCCGCACCGGAGATGCATTCGCGCAAATGGTCCACCGATCTTGTTCCCGGGATTGGGATCACGTGGGATCCACGGGAGAGCAGCCAGGCATTTGCCAGTCCAGCTGCTGACGTTCCCATCTCTGCAGCAAGGTTTCGAAAACCCTCCATCATGCGCAGGTTCTCGCTCAGGTTCGGCTCCTTGAAGCGAGGATTACCGGCAAGGAACGGCAGGTCAGGGATACGCTCACGCGGGATGGGATTGTCCGTCAGCAGCGACCGGCCGACGGGGGAAAAAGCAACCATTGCAACACCGAGTTCCGCACATGTCTGGACCAGTCCGAGGTCCGGTGCCCTTGTGGAGAGGGAATACTCCGATTGCACAGCTGCGATTGGGAAGGCCTTCATCGCACGGCGCAGTGTGGTAGGGGCAATTTCCGATAAACCAATTGCACGCGTCTTGCCTTTTTCCACGAGCCGCCCGAGATTTTGCGCCGTTTCTTCCGGCGTGAAGCGGATGTCACGGCGGTGTGCGTAAAACAGGTCGACATGGTCCAGTCCCAGCCGCTGAAGAGACTTGTCCAATTCCGCTTCAAGATGCTCGGCGGAATTGTCGAAGACCCGGTTGCCGTTCTGGTCTTTGGTGATGGTTGCCTTTGTCGCGATGATAAACTCGTCACGGGCAGCAGGATTGACCCTCAGATAAGAACCGATCGCGTTCTCCGATTTCCCCATGCCGTAGATATTTGCGGTATCGAGATGGGTGACACCCAGATCCCGACAGGCATTCAGGACGGCGTGGCTTTCTGCTTCGTTGGTCGGCCCGTACATGTCGGTGAAAGACATAGCGCCATATCCAATTGCGCTGATTTCGGGCCCGTTGGCACCCAATTTGCGTTTTTCCATCTTTGCTTCTGCCTGTTGAAAACGTTGGAGAATTCTGTCGTTGCCGACAGGTTAAAGTACAAGGGCCCGAAACGAAACCCGCGCGTTACCGGACACCGCGACCGGAGTCATTACTCCTGGATGTCGCGCCTTCAGGACTGGTCTGTTCATACGCGTCGGCTATTGAGCATCTGTTGCCCGGCCGCAAACCTCCGTGTGAAAGAGGCCGGAGCAAATGTCGTCCAGTGCGCGTACCGTGACGGTCGCTTGACCTTCACGGGACGCAAATGCGCCAACCCGTTGGCGCGAGGCAAACCGCAAGACCGAATGATCTTGCGATTTGTCTTAGGCTGCGGCGGCAGGGTCCAGAAAACCACCGGACTGTCTGTTCCAGAGCTGCGCATAAACCCCGCCTTTTTCCAGCAGCGACTTGTGGGAGCCTTCTTCGATGATCTGACCCTGATCCATGATAATCAACCGGTCCATCGCAGCGATGGTCGACAGGCGGTGGGCGATGGCAATCACCGTTTTGCCTTTCATCAGGTCGAACAGGCTGTCCTGAATTGCAGCCTCGACTTCGGAATCGAGCGCTGAGGTCGCCTCGTCCAATACCAGAATCGGTGCGTCTTTCAGAAGAACCCTGGCAATGGCGATCCGCTGACGCTGTCCGCCAGACAGTTTTACACCACGCTCTCCGACATGCGCATCCAGTCCACACCGCCCCTTCAGATCCTGAAGCTCGGGAATGAAGGACATTGCGTGCGCTCTTGCAGCTGCCTCCAAAGCATCCTCACGGGTGGCACCCGAGCGGCCGTAGACGATGTTATCAAGCACCGAACGATGCAGCAGCGACGTGTCCTGCGTCACCATGCCGATCTGTGCCCGCAGGCTGTCTTGGGTGACGGCGCCAATGTCCTGACCGTCAATCAGGATTCGCCCACCCTCAAGGTCATAGAAGCGCAGCAGCAAGTTGACGAGTGTCGACTTGCCGGCACCGGAGCGTCCGACCAGGCCAACCTTTTCGCCAGGTTCAATCCGCAGCGACAGGTCTTCAATGACGCCTTTGTCCTTGCCGTAGTGGAAGCGAATGCCGTCAAAGACGATCTCGCCATCAGTAACAGCCAACGGTTTGGCGTCCGCACGATCCACCAGCTTGTGAGGCTGCGAAATCGTCTCCATGCCTTCCTGCACCGTTCCGACATTTTCGAATATGTCGGTCGTGATCCACATGATCCAGGCAGACATATTCACGATGCGGACCGAGAGCGTGATAGCGAGTGTCAGCGAACCTACGGACACGAGGCCACTCTGCCACAAACTGATACCAAGAGCGCTCAAAGTCGCTATGAAAACACCGTTGACGGTCCAAAGCAGAATGACCATTCGCGATATCGGCCGGAGGATTTCGTAAAACTTCCGGGTATGGTCCTCCAGCGCCTCGCGTGAATAGGCTTCCTCTTTGCGGCCCGCCGCAAACAGTTTGACCGTCAGGATATTGGTGTAGCTGTCAACAATCCGTCCGGTCAGGCTTGAACGCGCTTCGGACATGATTGCAGAGCGTTCTTTGATCTGAGGAACAAAGTAACTCAAAAGCGCCACGTAAATAACGATCCAACCGGCAAGCGGTGCGATCAGCCAGGCATCGACACCGGCGAACAGATAAACTGCCGACGCGACATAAATCAGAACGAACCAGATCGCGTCGATCAGCGACACAACAGAACCGCGCAAGGACGGGCCTGTCTGGATAATCTTGTTCGCGATCCGCCCGGCGAAGTCGTTGTTGAAGTAGGACAGCGACTGCCCCATCACGTGTTTGTGGGTCTGCCAGCGTACGAGGTTGGTCATGGCTGGCTCGATGATCTGGAATTTGATCATCGCGTGTCCCGCGCCGAAAACCGGGCGCAGCAACACGACGACCACCAGCATCCAGATCAGTTCGCCACCGTGATCCGTGAAGAGTTGATCGGGACTGGTCGTGTTCAAAAAGTCGATGATCCGGCCGAGATAATTGAAGATCGTGACTTCAATAATCGACACGACGAATCCAAACGCCATGAGCAATACCAACGGCTTCCAGATCTGGCGAACGAAATGCCAGTAAAACGCGCTCAAATCGGAAGGCGGCGGCGTTCCGTCATGGTGCTTGAAGGGAGAGACAATGCTTTCAAGATAAGAAAAGACCGCATTCATCGGTCCGGTGCTCCGTCTTAGGTTCGAGATTTGCGAAAAAGTCGTACCGGCGCGGAGAGTCTTATTAAGAATTCGGATCGCGGGCGGAACGAATGAAACGTTGATACCGACACGTGAACCGAACTTGGTCTGCGTGTCGGTCTAAATTAGACCGAAACTCGTCATAGTGACCTCTTGCATTGTGATAGCTCTCGATGTCGAAAGTCGCTCGCGGCAGTCGTGCCGGAGCGGTCCGATCCCGCAACGTTAGCGGGTTTTCCCGACATATCAAGACGAAAGTAGCGCGGATCGACCCTGTTCGGCTTGCACGTGTGAATTGTGCCACGGTCACGAAACAACATGAAACCATGGCGCTTTCAACCATTTCGGATATTGCGCAATATGGACCCGAGCCTCTGACCGCGATCTGTCGGCAGTCCGCAGTCATCTTTGGCACGTGTCGTCGCCGGGGACTGTTGGCTGGTTGCCAATTCGCCTGTGGCGGCCTGCCGCAGGACGTGTGGCCGCAGTCTGCCGATTTTATATTGAGTAGGTAAAAACCCTGGCCCATATGCCCGGTGAGTGATCAACCGACACGGCACTTGAGCCAGGAAGACGCCATGGAAGAACTTCTCCTAAGCCGCATTCAGTTTGCGGCCAATATCTCGTTTCACATCCTGTTTCCGACGATCACAATCGCTCTTGGTTGGGTGTTGCTGTTTTTCAAGCTGAGGTTCAACGCGACGGGTGACGAGCGCTGGCTTGCCGCCTACATGTTTTGGGTGAAGATCTTCGCCCTGTCCTTCGGACTAGGGGTGGTCAGCGGCATTACCATGAGTTTCCAGTTCGGCACGAACTGGCCGGGCTTCATGGAAACGGTGGGCAATGTGGCCGGTCCGCTCCTGGCTTATGAAGTTCTGACGGCCTTCTTTCTGGAGGCGGCGTTTCTGGGGATCATGCTTTTTGGCGCATCGCGGGTGCCGAACTGGCTGCACACGCTGGCAACATTTCTTGTTGCCTTCGGCACGACCATGAGTGCCTTCTGGATCCTGGTGCTGAACTCGTGGATGCACACGCCCGTCGGCTTTGAGATGCGTGATGGGGTCGTGCATGCGACCGATTGGTGGGCGATCGTTTTCAACCCTTCCATGCCGTACCGTCTTGCTCACATGCTGCTTGCAAGCGGCTTGACCGTCGCCTTTCTGATTGTCGGCGTCTCGGCTTATCGCCGCCTGATCGGTGACCGAACCAAGGGCGTACGGCTGACGCTCAAGACAGGCGCGTGGCTTGCAGCGATACTCATCCCCTTGCAGATCTGGGCAGGCGATATGCACGGCCTGAACACGCTGGAGCATCAGCCGCAAAAAGTCGCCGCGATGGAGGGCAACTGGCAGACATCTTCGCATGTGCCTCTGCTTCTGTTTGCCATTCCCGATGAAGAAAAGCGCCGGAACGCTTTTGAAGTCGGTGTCCCGAACGGTGCGTCCTTGATCCTCAAGCATGACCCTGCAGGTGTGGTTCCAGGTCTTAATGACTTCTACGCAGATGACGGCACGGTTTTTCATCCGCCCGTAGCTCCTGTTTTCTGGTCCTTTCGCACAATGGTCGGGACAGGGGTCTTGATGCTGGTGATGAGTTGGGCAACCGTTTTCATGATGCGCAGGAAGGGTGGGGTCGATGCTCTGAATCCCTGGTTGCTGCGTGGCCTCGTCGCGATGACCTTTTCCGGTTGGGTGGCAACACTGGCCGGTTGGTACACGACGGAAATCGGCCGCCAGCCCTGGCTTGTCCAAGGCGTCCTGACCACTGAGTCGGCAGTTGCCGATGTTCCGGCCCCCATGGTGGCAACGACACTTGCGGCCTACCTGATCGTCTACGCTGTGCTTTTGACAGCCTATATCACCGTCATCTTCCGGCTTGCGCGCAAGGCGAGTGACACGGAAGGAACGCGGCCGCACTCGGGTGCGGCGCAAGTGGCCCTGGTTCCGGCGGAGTAAGACGACATGACCCTTTTTGGAGACCCCTCCGTTTGGCTGCCGCTGGCCTTCGCAGCCCTCATGGGCATCTCGATCCTTGTCTACGTTGTGCTGGACGGCTTTGACCTTGGTGTCGGCATCCTTTTGCCGCTCGGCGACGAGGATGAAAAAGACCGCATGATCGCCGCAATCGGTCCGTTCTGGGACGCGAATGAAACCTGGCTCGTTCTGGCTGTCGGGCTTTTGCTGGTTGCCTTTCCCGTTGCGCACGGCGTCATCCTGACCGCGCTTTACCTGCCTGTGGCCGTGATGCTGATTGGTCTGATCTTACGGGGCGTTGCCTTTGAGTTTCGCGCCAAAACCAGCGGAACGCAGAAACGCCGCTGGAACCAGGCGTTTTTCGCAGGTTCGGTTTCGGCGTCCCTTGCGCAAGGATACATGCTTGGCCTTTACATCATGGGCCTAGAGCACACGCCGGCGTCCATAGCGTTCGGGGTTCTGACAGCCTTTTGCCTGACGGCAGGATATGGCTTTATCGGCGCGACATGGCTGATCATCAAGTCGGAAGGCGACTTGCAGCTGAAGGCGATCCGATGGGCGCGCACACGTCTTTGGGGCGTCATGCTGGGTCTTGGCGCGATTTCACTCGCGAGCCCGCTGGTAAGCGAACGGATCTTCGACAAATGGTTCTCGTTTCCCTCAATGATTCTTCTGGCGCCGCTGCCGCTGATGTCGGGAATGCTCGTCTTCATCATCTACACCGCGCTACGGCATCTGCCCGCCAGGGATGACAAGTGGGCGTGGGTTCCGTTCACGGCGACGGCAGTCTTGTTTTTCCTGGCGTTTGTCGGTCTCGCATATTCCTTCTACCCTTACGTGGTGCCGGAAAAACTGACCCTTTACGAAAGTGCCAGCGCGCCTGAAAGCCTGTTCATCATCTTGCTCGGTGCTCTGTTCGTTCTGCCGGTAATCATTGGTTATACGATCCTCGCCTACACGGTCTTTCGCGGCAAAGCGACCGAGTTGCGCTATGACTGAACCTCAGAAGAAGAGGGAGCGTGGCGGAGGTCAATCCATGAAGAACGGAGCTGCTCGTTGGATCAAAGAACAGGCCGTTACGGCGACCAGCTCAAACCGGTTTTTTGCTCGGAAACCGTCCAGAGCCTGGATGCCTGTTCTGGATCGAGGGCAAATTCTTCCAGCGGGCACTCGCCGACGGGGCCGACCATTTCGAACTTCGTCGGACCGTAATACCTGGCAGGTTCCAGACCGTCTTCCGTTGCGCACATGACCTCAGGCCAGGAGCCGCGCTCAGCAGTTTGTGCAAGCGGCGAGAGCAGGGTGGCCAGAAGCCTGGTGGTGATGCCCGCCGTGTTCCGGATCAAGCCCGTTCGCGATGCACCGGGGTGACAAACATGCACTTCTACGGACTTGCCGGCCGCCTGCACCTTACGCTGCAGTTCGTAGCCAAACATCATCTGTGCCAGCTTGCTCTGGGCATAAGCGTTCCAGGCTGAATAATTCTTCTCGTAGTTCAAGTCTTCAAACAGGATACGCTTGTCGCCCATCTTGTAGCCGTTGCTGCCGACTATGACGATGCGTCCGCCCGATTGCTCAATGCGCTCATAAAGTGAACCACACAGCAGAAAGTGGCCGAAATAGTTCACGCCGAGCTGGCTTTCGAAACCGTCCACGGTGAGTTGCTGTGTGGCGATTTGTGCGATGGCGGCGTTGCAGATGAGAGCATCAATTCGCGGGACTGTTTCCAGAAGCTCCGTTGCTGCCTCACGCACGCTTGCCAGTGCGGCAAGGTCCATCAGCACGTAGCTCACCTCGGCGTTTGTCCCGAATTCCAGCTTCAGCGCCTTTATCGCATCAGTCGATTTGTCGGGGTTGCGGTTCATCATGACCACGCGCGCGCCCTTGGAAAGGAACACGCGTGCCGCTTCAAAGCCAGCGCCCCCGTTGGCGCCGGTGATTACAAAAGTCTTGCCCTTGAGGGATCCCAAACGTTCAGGCGTCCATCCCGCCGGTCCAAATCTGTTTTTCATCTCGTGCTCCTTGCAGCAGCTCTTGCAGTCCTGAAGCGAGACATAACTATCGAAAAAAAAGCAAAACAGATGAATTAATCGCGATTTTTTGCCTGATTGTATCAATGGTGTTGAATTGGGCACTTTGACAGGTCACGTTTGTCGAATGAGCAAAGAGCAGATCAGACACCTCATCGACCAGCAACTTCCTGGCGCCGGTATCGTTGAAACCGGCGTGAAGGGCGTGCAGCTTTTCCGGGTGAGCGAGCCGGTACCCTGCGTTCCAGCGGTCTATGAACCGGCGGTCGTTGCGATTGTCAGTGGGGCAAAGGAGGCGATCCTGGACGGAAAACGGCATGTCTACGACAGTGACCTCTATCTGTGCTGTTCAACGTCGATGCCGGTCCAGGCGGGGACACCGACCGCTTCACCGGACAATCCGTTGCTCGGTGTCCTTATCTCCCTCGATGCGCGCGTCATGACGGAGCTGACGCTGGAGATGGAAAGCGTTGCAGGACCCACTCGGCAGCCGGATAGTAACGCGATGCCTTCCGGGCTGGCGCTGGCACCGTGGGATGCTGGCTTCACCGATGCACTGCTCCGGCTGGTGCAATTGGGAGCAGACAAGACCGATGAGGCTGTGCTCGGAGCGGGCCGGCTGCGCGAACTTTACTACGCCGTCTTGAAAGGTGGTGCCGGAGCTTCCGCGCGGCGGTCCTTCGGTGTCGGCAACGAAATTGCCAGGACGATCCAGTTCCTGTCCGCGCATCTCAATGAACCTTTGACCATCGACGACATGGCCGCGCTTGCCGGTATGAGCCGGGCCGTATTCCACCGCAAGTTCAAACAGGCAACCACGATGTCGCCGATCCAGTTTGCAAAATCCATGCGCTTGAACCATGCCGCGATGAAAATCGCCGGGGGAATGAATGTGAGCGAAGCAGCCTGGGACGCAGGTTATGTCAGTTCCTCGCAGTTCAGCCGGGAATTCAAACGCATGTACGGACAATCTCCCAAACAATGGAGCCAGGAAACGCAACTGCCGGCAGGCGCAACGTGAGGACATATCCGCTTCTGCGGTCAAGACGAGTGCCAGTCTCCCGCGCTTTCCCGGCTAAAAGACGCCAAGGAAATTGAACCCGCCCGATTGTCTCCGGGGGTTGGGACGTTTGTCCGGGCGTGGGAAGACGCGCTGTAGCAGTTGGTCGACCCGCCTTAGGCGTTTGTTCATCCACGAATAGAATACTAGGAAGGTGTGTCACACTATTGAAAAATTTAATGAAAATAGCCCTCGTGCCACAAAGGCGCAGTAGGCCTGCAACGGATATTGAGGCAATATGCGGCGAACGACAGAAACGAGCCCGATGCAATGATCGCTGTAATTTGTTTGATGGCCCGGCAAGCAAGGACAGTGCACAAGCCGGTTATACGCCGTGTCAGCGGGAACGCCCCTTAGCGGTGCAAGCTTCCACGGTGTGCCGGCGGCCTTAACATAGAGCGCCGTCGCAAGTCGCCACGCAAGAGAAGCCTTGTGTTGGAACGTAAAAGCGCGATCATTCAGGACCTGAGTTGGAATCTTGAATCTGGCACCAAGCGCTTTGAGCGCGTCATGGGCGTCGAATAACTTGCTGCGCGTGGCCGGATTCCAACTGTCTGGGAAATGCACAAGTACGACGTCAAATTCGTTTCGCACAAGCTCTAGCTGTCGGAATGCTGCTTCCATGGCAAGGAAGAGCCGGGTTTGTGGATCGCCATCTCCAGCGAAGTCATAGATATTCTCAGGCCATTTGATGTGGGCATCACGTGGTGCCGAAACGAGCTCCACATGGTAGAGTTTCTCGAAACCCGGATACGGAGGGACATATTCGGACCTGTCAGAAGGTCGGTGCGTATTGCGTAGTGAAAGCATCAACTCACCGCGCCGTCTGAAAGCGCTCTCCGGACCAACGGTTGCGATCCTGACGCGCGAAGTAAAGCCGCCGAAAGATCCTTTTGAATAAGGCCCGAATTTCGCAAGACCTCGAAGCGGATGGACATCAACCTGCGCCGAGTCCGAGGGCGAGAACGAAAGATCCGGTTCGTCCAGCAAGGTGAATGGCGGAAGCTTTGTCAAAAGCGCCGGATTGCTCATCACTTGGTCCTGTCAAAATAGGCATGATGATGTCCTGGGCGACTCCAGCCCGTGACCGGGAAGACTCTAAACACCGCATCAATCCCTGTGCCATCTTTTAGCCCGAAAGCTCGCGTGGTCCCGTCTTCGGTGTTGGTTAGAAGCTTCGCCCAAGCCGCGATTATTTGGGCCCAGTTTCGATTATAACGTTGGGCCCACCGTTCCCGGCGCCAGTCACCGGCCGGATCACCGCCCGCGTAAGGACGAGCAGCCATCGGATCCCTGCTGGCGACTTCCGAATGCGGTAGATATTCATCCTTTGTGACTTCTGGACGAGGGATATGCACAAAGGTGTAGGGTTCGAAACCGCACCACCAGCGACCATCGATCAGGTCAAGCTTCAGGAGCAGTCCTTCCTGAAACGGGAGCCCGAGGCCGGGAACGTTGCCGGTGAGATTGCAATTATAAGCGCTCCGAAGATTTGATAGCATCCGTGCGTCGCGGCGTGTCCTCTCCGGGTTATCCCCATCGCGCGGCGAAGCAATGACTACGGAATGTCCAGCGCGTTTAAAGCGCGGAATGAGTGGAATTCGCCGCGCTAGGCTTCTGACTAACGCGTCATAAATAAGACCCTTTGCCCAACTGTCTTTGGCCGGATTCAGTTCAATCTCACCACCGGGTGTCGCACCGAACGAAGCAAGTGCATCGAGGATCTCCCGATCTTTGCCAAAGACGGCGAGCTCTCGTCCGAGCGCCGCGACTGTCGCCCTGACCCCTTTCTCCTTCAATAGCTCTCGTACAACGGGAGAGGTTGTGCTCTGCGAGAGTTTTATCCGCCGGGCAGCACTTGGCATTCCTTCGATCTGTAGAGCGGAATAGCGCAAAACAGGGAAAGCGCGGGCCTCAGCAGCAGGCAGCTGAACTGGCACCAAGCGTGGTGCAGGTCGCCCGGCCATCACCAGATCAAAGAGCGGTTGAGGCAGGTCAGTCGTTTTAGTGATGTCGGCGCTCAGTTCGTCAAAGGTCGCACACTCGACGACAGCTACGTCAACGCCGGCGAGCTGGGCCCGTTTCAGGAACTCAGACACAGAGGGCAGCAAGCGGGAGGCCGACGCGGTGAGCCAGTAAAGTCCATTCGGGAAAGGCGAAGGCGCATCAAGCACGGCGGTCAATGCTTCCATGATCGAGGCGTCGCGACCACTATAGCCGATAAATACCATCCCGAAACGCTTGCCGGCTTCCACCAAAACATGACGCATTCGGATGTCCTGCTGCTCTAACTCCGAACCCGTATTCTTGATCGAGGTCGACTGATAATCGCCATGAAGCTTGGCGATCATCGGCCAGTCGGATTCATTGAGGCAGCGCAGGGCTCGATCGGCGGAGTCGAGCGCTGCCACTGTCGGACGTTTCTGATCGACGACAGGAAGGATTGCGTTTGCGGAAAGTGCTGCCTCTTCAATCAGCGGATCGAAGTTCGTCGTGAACACACAATCTACTTTGCCGGCGGCCATCAAGCTTCCCAGCACCTTGTGCCCAAAACAGGGCGTACCCTTGGAGATCGCATCGTTTATGTACTGCCGTCGATGCCGAGGCTGCGGGTATACAGCTTCGAAGGCCGCGGCATACTCCATTGGGTCACCGTCGGGGGGCAGGTGTGAAGTTTGTTTGAAGAATGCGTCAATCCTGTCGATCCAGATGGGATCGGCTGTATCGATCTCCCGCTTCGAAAGGTTCGTCTCGCGGCAAAAGATCTGAGCCTTGAAATCCCGGATCATGGCGTATCCGGTTGGAATGCCGGCAGCTGCCGATGCGCCGGCTCCGAGGAACCATGCAACAAGATTTGGCCTAAGTTCGAAGGCGGTTGCGAATTGAGAGGCGGTTATTGTCGGGACTGGGTTGATAACTGCGTTCCTTCAACCGACTTACACGGAGAATATTACTCAGGGTTGCATAGCCCTGTAAAGTCGAACTGGCTGTTTCACACAGAAACGCTCTTAAGAACGGACATCGCAACCGACCGAAATCAACAGAATAGTGAAAACCCGCCCGATCGTCTCCGATGGGCGGGTTTTGTGTCCCTAGGGCCGTTTGAGCCATTTATTGGCCTAAATAGTCCATCCTATGCCGTCACGGACAGCACCCGACTAAATCGTGCTCGTCACGAGCAGCCGCTTGTCGAGCCGCAAGTGTCGCACTTCAGGCAGGTGCCGTTGCGGACCATCGTGAAGTTGCCGCATTCGGAGCAGCTTTCGCCTTCATAGCCTTTCATGCGGGCCTGGGCGATTTGCTGGGCCGCGGTCGACACCTGTGGGGCAGGGCTGGTTACGGTTGTTACCTCAACAGCCGCTGCGCCTTCAGCACCACGGGCAAAGGCGGTTGCTACCGCGGAGACCTGGGCAGCCGGAGTGTTTGCGGTCTGCACCGAAATGGCTTCCGTTGTTTCTCCGGCAGGTTCGCCAGCGCTTGAGACCAGACGGAACCTTTCGGTCTGTCCGCGCACAAGGCCGTGCGAGACGATCTGGCCACTCTGGCCGCGGTCTTCGCCCGAAGAGAGGCCTTCTCCGGTGCTGCCGAAGACTTCCGGTGGCACATGAGCAAGGTCGTGGCGGCCGAGATAGGACACGGCAAGTTCGCGGAAGACATAGTCGAGGATCGACGTAGCATTCTTGATCGCATCGTTGCCCTGGACCATGCCGGCCGGCTCGAACTTGGTGAAGGTGAACGCGTCGACATATTCCTCGAGCGGCACGCCATATTGCAGGCCAAGCGACACCGAGATGGCGAAGTTGTTGATGAAGGCGCGCAAGGCCGAACCTTCCTTGTTCATATCAAGAAAGATTTCGCCGAGACGTCCGTCATGATATTCGCCCGTGCGCAGGAACACGGTATGACCGCCGATCTTGGCCTTCTGGGTGTATCCCTTGCGGC
This sequence comes from uncultured Roseibium sp., assembly GCF_947494555.1. GTDB lineage: Bacteria > Pseudomonadota > Alphaproteobacteria > Rhizobiales > Stappiaceae > Roseibium. Next base: position 1,774,296 of record NZ_CANLVF010000001.1, read on the forward strand.
GTGCCGGCAGCTTTTCCTGTTCGCGAACGACACGCTCGACGATCCGTTCCACGATCCGCTCTGCAACCACTTCCGCTTTTGCGGCCTGCGGCTTGGCTGCGATCTCCTCGATGGCATCTTCCTGCTCGTCGTCCTCGTCGGCCAGAAGCTGGGCATTGAGCGGCTGAGACAGTTTGGAGCCGTCGCGGTAGAGCGCATTCGCCTTCAGAGCCAGCTTCCAGGAAAGCATATACGCTTCCTTGCAGTCCTCGACTGTCGCATCGTTCGGCATGTTGATCGTCTTGGAGATCGCACCGGAGATGAAGGGCTGGGCTGCAGCCATCATGCGAATGTGGCTTTCTACCGAGAGGAATCGCTTGCCGATACGGCCGCACGGGTTTGCACAGTCAAAGACCGGGTAGTGCTCTTCCTTCAGGAATGGAGCGCCTTCCAGGGTCATGGCGCCGCAGACATGTGTGTTCGCCGCTTCGATGTCGGCCTTGGAGTAGCCAAGGAACGACAGGAGATCGAATTCGGCGTCCTCCAGCTGTTCATCGGAAACACCGAGCGTTTTCAGCTGGTCATCGCCGAGGGTCCAGCGGTTGAAAACGAACTTGATGTCGAAGGCCGACTTCATGCCGTCCTTTAGCTTGCCGAGGCTTTCCTCGGTGAAGCCTTTCGCAGAGAGGCCTGCCGGGTTGATGCCCGGTGCCTGGTCGATCGATCCGTGACCCACGGCATAGGCTTCGATTTCCCCGATTTCGGCTTCCGAGTAGCCGAGCACGCGCAGGGCTTCCGGAACGGCGCGGTTGATGATCTTGAAGTAACCACCGCCGGCAAGCTTCTTGAACTTCACCAGCGCAAAGTCTGGCTCGATACCGGTCGTGTCGCAGTCCATGACAAGACCGATGGTGCCGGTCGGGGCGATCACGGTCGACTGGGCATTTCGGTAGCCGTTCTTTTCGCCGAGCTCCAGGGCGCGGTCCCATGCTTTCCTGGCGCGCTCGATGATCCCCTTGTCCGGGCAGCTTGCATGATCAAGCGCGACCGGAGGTGTGTTCAGACCCTCGTAGCCAGTCGTCTCGCCATGCGCGGCGCGGCGGTGATTGCGGATCACCTTCAGCATGTGCTTGGCGTTTTTCTTGTAACCCGGGAAGGACCCGAGTTCGCCTGCCATTTCCGCGGACGTGGCATAAGCAACGCCGGTCATGACCGCTGTCAGGGCACCACAGAGTGCGCGTCCTTCATCGGAGTCATAGGAAATGCCAGACGTCATCAGGAGGCCGCCGATATTGGCGTAGCCAAGACCGAGCGTGCGGAATTTATAGGAGAGTTCCGCGATTTCCTTCGACGGGAACTGCGCCATCAGCACAGAGATTTCGAGAACGATCGTCCACAGGCGGACAGCGTGCTCGTAATTGTCGATGGCAAAGGACCGGTCTTCATTGCGGAACTGCATCAGGTTCAGGGACGCAAGGTTACAGGCCGTGTCATCCAGGAACATGTATTCAGAGCAGGGGTTCGATGCGCGGATTTCACCGTCGGCGAGGCATGTGTGCCAGTCGTTGATGGTCGTGTGATACTGAAGACCCGGATCAGCGGATGCCCATGCGGCATAACCGATCTGTTCCCAAAGCTCCTTCGCCTTGACGGTTTTCAACGTTTCGCCGGTGCGGCGCGCCGTGAGATCCCACTCGCTGTCTTCAAGGACTGCCGACAGGAAGCCGTCAGTCACCCGGACGGAGTTGTTGGAGTTCTGTCCGGCGACCGTCAGGTAAGCTTCGGAGTCCCAATCGGTGTTGTAGATCGGGAATTCGATCTTGGTGAAGCCCTGCCGTGCGAACTGCATGACGCGCTGGATGTAGTTCTCCGGCACCATCATTTTCTTGGCCGCACGGATCTCGCGCTTCAGGGCCGGGTTCTTGGCAGGGTCGAAACAATCGCCATTGTCGGCCTCGCAGTTGACGCAGGCACGCATGATTGCGGAGAGGTGTTTCTGACAGATCTTGGAACCGGTCACGAGCGCCGCGACTTTCTGCTCTTCCTTGACCTTCCAGTTGACGTATTCCTCGATATCGGGGTGATCGACATCAACCACGACCATCTTGGCCGCGCGGCGGGTCGTGCCGCCGGACTTGATCGCACCTGCTGCGCGGTCGCCGATTTTCAGGAAGCTCATCAGTCCTGATGACTTGCCGCCGCCGGACAGTCTTTCGCCTTCGGAACGCACGAACGAAAAGTTCGACCCGGTGCCGGAGCCGTATTTGAAGAGCCGCGCTTCGCGAACCCACAGGTCCATGATGCCGCCATCGTTGACGAGATCGTCCTGAACGGACTGGATGAAGCAGGCATGCGGCTGCGGGTGCTCGTACGCCGTTTTCGATTTGGTCAGTTTGCCGGTCTGGAAATCGACATAGAAATGGCCCTGGCTCGGTCCATCGATGCCATAAGCCCAGTGGAGGCCGGTGTTGAACCATTGCGGGGAATTCGGGGCGACTTTCTGAGTCGCGAGCATGTAGCGCAGCTCGTCATAAAAGGCCTGGGCATCCGATTCCTGTTCGAAATATCCGCCCTTCCAGCCCCAGTAAGTCCACGTGCCGGCCAGGCGGTCGAAAACCTGCCGCCCGTCGATCTCCGAGCCATAGCGCTCGTCTTCCGGCAGATCGCTCATGGCGTCTTCGTCGGCCTCATGACGCCAGAGGAAGGAGGGAACAGTGTTCTCTTCAACCGCTTTCAGCCTGGCTGGAACACCTGCCTTGCGGAAATATTTCTGAGCCAGGATGTCGGAGGCGACCTGAGAGAACTGGGCCGGAACCTGAATATCCGCAAGACGGAACACGATCGATCCGTCCGGGTTGCGGATCTCGCTCGTAGCTGTCCGGAATTTAATGCCGGCGTAAGGCGATTGGCCTTCCTTGGTATAGCGCCGCTCTATCCGCATTCTCAAAGTCCCCTTGTATCCCCAGCTGGTTCTGCCCGAACCAGTCAGTCCCGCATCTGATGTCCAGCGAAAAAGTCCGATTGCTCTTCTGCCGGATTTCGCTTCCTCAAAAGAAGCGCCTACCTCTATTTAGCGTATCGTGTTTCCGGGTCTACTATATATAGTAGTCGTCAACAGATTTGTCACGAAACGCGCTGTGAATTCGGCACACAAAACCCGTTCCCCGGATTGCCTGCAAAGCGAGGAATTGGCACGCGGATACTTTAGTGTTTTGGATGACCGAGGTGCCTGACAAGGCTCCCGATTACGCACATCGCAATAATGAAAAACTAATGTAAATGAATTCTAAAGGTCAAGGTGTCGACGACAACAGCTTGTGGCGAGCCTGTGGGCAAACGCAAAATATTGTGTGCCGGTGTGGATTGTGGGGAGTGGCGCGGGACCAGCGGGATGCTTTGGTAAATTGCGCTTGCATTCCGCGAAACGCGCAGCTGACTCACCGAGCGCACTTCCTTGTGGATGAGACTCATCCCGGTTTTATGAAAATTTGAAGAAAATCACGACTAGCGATTTCAGCGCGGTTTAAGCCGGCTTTGCTTTAGTGCGGGGATTACTGGGAAAGGGACCCGCATTTAATGAAGCATCACGCCGCCTTTGGCCTTGCGATGGAAGATATCGACGCGGTTGTCGTGGAAGACAGCAAACCGATGCAAACGATTCTCCGATCGATTCTCCTGAGCTTCAAGGTAGCGCGTGTTCGGGTTTTTGATTCGGTCGATGAAGCGCTGGAAGCGAGCCTTGCCGAACCTCCCAATGTGATTCTGACGGACTGGCGAATGGAGCCGACATCAGGATACCAGTTTTTGCGCCTTGTCAGGCACCGGCACATGGAGCCGCTTTGCTATGTACCGATTCTCTTCATAACCGCGCATGGCACGCGACCGCTGGTCGACAAGGCCTTGCGCGCCGGGGCACATCATGTGCTCGTCAAGCCGGTTTCGCCGTCAACGCTCTTCAAGCGACTGCGGTGGCTGTTGGCTGACGATCGGCCGATGGTTCTTGAGAATTCGGGTTTTTACAATATCTACGGCATCCAGAAGACCATGGACGAGCAGGCCGAGAAGATGCAGTCCTTGGCTGGTGCGCGGCTGCACCACAAGCTGGCGATCCAGAAACGCGCCGAGGTTGAGGAAGTCGTCGAAGAAGAGTTCGTAAAGAAACCCAAGGAAGAACCGCCGCCCGTGAAAGAACCGGTCTTCGCCGGCGTCAAAAAGGGTGGAACGAAGGCCAAACATTCCGCAGCGGCCCGGCATATCCGCAATGCCGAATACGTTAAATCCAAGGACCTGAAACTTCATTGAGACGTAGCGCCAGCGAAAGGCGCAATGCAACCGCCAGTGTCTGGTTAAGCAAAATCAGGATGCATTTTCAACTTGTGCAAACCAAGTTTGGTATGTCACGCTCGTTATGAAATGTTCTCAGGGAATTTTACCTGACAGCCGTAAAAGCGCGAAAACGCGCACAAATAATTGACAATGTAACATTTTTTTAGAGGTAACCCTGGCAGGGCAGATCGCGAATTATTTGGAGCGCTCCAAAATGATCGATGCAGCCACAAGGAAACGTTTGCTAGAAAAGCTCGGCTTCGTTCCGTCGATGGACGAAGTGCCTGCACACGATCAAGCACCGTGGCCACCAGCGGGTGGGCGGGAATATGATGTCTCAACAGGGCGCAAGTCGTGGGGAAGCATAGCAAGAGAACACAATCTCGATGCCGAAGACCTGATTTATTTTAATTTTGAGACCAGCGATCATAGAAAGATCAATTGGTATCTGCATCACTATGTTGGGTGCTGGCAATCGACAGACCGGAGGAACTTCGATTTCGAGGGCGCGTTTCCGGGCAAGATTTACGTACCACCCCCGAATTATGATCGAAAAGGTAGATTCTTGTCCGTCGAAGCAGCTAAATTCATAGCTGCCTATGCGAAAGACTATCCCTCGCTGGTTTGGACAGAGCGCGGGATTGCGGTGTCGAGTGGTGATTTGCGAAGTTTGGTGGCGCATTTGCACTCCGGTAAAATTCGCGTCGTTCGTGATAGTGAATTTCTTTCACGCGAAAACGCGAGAGCAGCTTACATGAAACCGTATATCGCGCAGTTTTACGGGTTCTCGAGTGCTGGTGCTGGGTTGTTGTTCGTAAAAGATGATTTTAAATTCAGCGATATTTTTGATGCACATACATTCATTCACGAAGCGACCCACGCTGTCTTCTGGTTAAAGGGATATCGGAACACCTCTGAGCTCGAAAATGAAGTGATGGCGCGACTTGCAGCGGAACTGTGGCACCACCGCCGATCTGAGGCGACATTCGACATGTGGTACGCTCGTGGTGAATTTCGTTTTAAGGAACAGTATGATTTGGCGAAGCTTCTCAAGGACTCCAAAGGTCAGCCAAAAGTAATTGACGTCTTCGATCGCCAAATACCTTTTTTTGAGTGGACGCTTGGCGACCATCGTAATCAAACACATGCCTGGAGAAATCCTGTTGAGAAACTTAAAGAAAAAATAGCAAAACACTATAATAGTATCGATCCAAGAAGCCCTACAACCGACCCCCGCATCAGGTATTATTTGCGACATAAAGATGGATTTTAGGGTCATTCTCTGGATGTATTTCACAGGTGTCGACACTAACTTCACTTAGATTGGGTTGACGACCTTCGAGCTTCAATTTTTCGCACGGTAGGACGAAGTTTCGGGTTCAACTTTTTTTGGAGGACAGAAAGTGCCCGGGACAGTGTAGAGCGGAACTTGGAACGTCTTTAAACCAATGCGCTTCTTGGCTTGCCAAAGGACACCGCCCTAAACACTGCTAGTGGTTAGCCGGTTCGAATTCCTTTGAATATGGCGTGCCCTGCGACAGTGCGGTACTGGACAGACGTCGTTCTTGGCGCCATAGTCCGCCGAACTCCGGTGCACCGGCTTGTTGAACCGGTCTGACGCCACTTGTCACCTAGGGACCTTCTGAGGGCCATGAAAACGTTTCTTCTCGAATTCTTCACCTGGTGGAACAGCCAGACGATGGGCACGCGCTTTTTCACCTGGCGCAAGGGTGAATTTGTCGGTGAGGACGAGGCAGGCAACAAATACTACAAGGAACGGGGCGGCAAGAAGCGTTGGGTGATCTACAGCGGTCTTGCAGAGGCGTCCGCCATACCACCGGGTTGGCACGGCTGGATGCACCATCGCGTTGACACGCCGCCTTCGGAAGAAACGTATCATCCCAAGCACTGGCAGCAGAAGCATCACGGGAACCAGACCGGAACGCCTGATGCGTATCGCCCGCATGGGTCGATCCTGACACCGGAAAAACGCCCCGAAGTCACGGGCGACTACGAGGCCTGGACACCCGGGAATTAACGAGACAGGTATTGCTGCATTTCAAAAAGCCCCGCACATGCGGGGCTTTTTTGGTTTTTTGAATGGAGTAGTTTCAACAGGTGCCGGCTGGTTTCGGGACCAACGGGACGGATATGCTCCTTACTGCCGGAAAGATCCGGAAGTCCGGTCAGCTGGCTTTCCAGCTGTCCAGCACGGCCAGCACTTCCTGTCCATTTGCCTGGGGTGAGAGCGCATAAAAGTCCGTTTCCAGCTGCAGGGCCTCGGCCAGCTGCTTGTTGTAGTCGGCCTGGGAAACTTCAAGCGTACCGAAGCGGCTGAGATGATCCGTCACAAACTGAGTATCGAGCAGGGAGTAGCCACCGACAGTCAACCGCGCCACAAGATGCGCGAGACACACTTTTGAGGCGTCGGTCTTGAAGGCGAACATGCTTTCACCGAAAAAGGCGCCGTTCAGGCTGACCCCGTACAGTCCACCCACCAGATCACCGGCCTGCCATGCCTCGATCGTGTGGCAGTAGCCCATCTCGAAGAGTTCACCATAGAGACGGCGGATTTCCCGGTTGATCCAGGTTTTCTGGCGGCCGGGCATCGGTTCCGCACAACCGTCGATAATGCGTTGAAAATCAGTGCTGACCCGAATTTCAAAGACATCGTTGCGAATGGTACGACGCAAGCGCCGCGGCAGGTGAAACGAATCCAGCGGAAGGGTGCCGCGATGTTCCGGCTCCAGCCAGAACAGGCCCGGATCATCTGCCGACTCAGCCATCGGAAAGAGCCCGCAGGCATATGCTTTGAGCAGCACCTGCGGCGTAATTTCCATTACGATGTCATCTTTGTAACCTGCCATATGGCCTCGCTTACCGGTTGCAAGGGGCTGTCCCTGTGCAAGCGTCCGGTCAGTTCGACTTGTCGGCCAGGTACTTCTCGAGCCAGTGAATGTCGTACTGACCGTTCGCGATCGCCTGATTGTCCACCAAATCGCGGAAAAGCGGAATAGTAGACTTGATCTCGTCAACGACAAATTCGTCGAGGCACCGGCGCAACCGCATCATGCACTCCACGCGATTTCGACCATGAACAATCAGCTTGCCGATCAAGCTGTCGTAGTAAGGCGGGATCTTGTAGCCCTGATAAACGCCTGAATCGACACGCACACCGAGACCGCCAGGTGGATGATAGTAGGTAATCGTGCCGGGCGAGGGTGCGAACGTGACCGGATCTTCCGCATTGATACGGCATTCAATGGCGTGGCCATCGAATTTGATATCGTCCTGTGTCATATCAAGATCGCCACCAGCGGCGATCCGGATCTGTTCGTTGACAAGATCAATCCCCGTGATCATTTCGGTTACGGGGTGTTCCACCTGAAGCCGGGTGTTCATCTCAATGAAATAGAACTCACCGTTTTCATACAGGAATTCCACGGTTCCGACGCCGCGGTATTTCAGTTTCCGCATGGCATTTGCCACGATTTCACCGATCCTGTCGCGTTGCTCGGAATTCAGGCTCGGGGAAGGGGCTTCCTCGAGCACCTTCTGGTGCCGGCGCTGTAGGGAACAATCCCGTTCGCCAAGGTGCACGGCATTGCCCTTGCCATCGCCGAGCACCTGAATCTCGATGTGACGGGGCTTGCCGAGGTACTTTTCCATGTAGAGCGCGTCGTCGCCAAAGGCAGCCTTTGATTCGGCGCGCGCTGTCGACAGGGCTGTCTCAAGATCGTTTTCGGTTTGCGCGACCTTCATGCCGCGTCCTCCGCCGCCTGCAGCGGCCTTGACCAGAACCGGATAGCCGATGCCGCGCGCGATTGCGTGCGCGTCGTCGTTGGCAGTTACTTCTCCGTCCGAGCCGGGCACGACCGGAATGCCGAGCTCCCTGGCCGTCTGTTTTGCCTGGATCTTGTCGCCCATGACCCGGATGTGTTCCGCGGTCGGTCCTATGAACTCAATATTGTGCGCTTCGAGTATCTCGGCAAAACGGGCATTTTCCGAAAGGAACCCGTAGCCGGGGTGAACGGCATCCGCGCCTGTGATCTCACAAGCTGCCAGCAGTTGCGGAATGTTGAGGTAACTGTCACGTGCTGCGGGCGGTCCAATACAGACGCTTTCATCTGCAAGGCGCACATGCATGGCGTCGGCGTCGGCGGTCGAGTGGACGGCAACCGTCGGAATTCCGAGCTCTTTGCAGGCGCGCAGAATGCGCAGGGCGATTTCGCCGCGGTTGGCGATGAGAATTTTGGAGAACATGGCCTGCCGGATCCTTATTCGACGACGATCAGCGGTTCGCCGAATTCCACGGGTTGGGCGTCGTCAACGAGGATCTGCTTGACGGTTCCGGTTTTGGTCGAGGGGATGTTGTTCATGGTCTTCATCGCCTCGATGATCAGGATCGTCTGTCCTTCGGCCACCTTGTCACCGACCTGGATGAATGACGCGGCACCTGGCTCGGGAGAAAGATACGCAGTTCCAACCATGGGCGACGTGACGCTGGAGCCGGATTTAGCCGAGCTTTCAGCAACTGTTTCTTCTTGCGGCGCAGCGGGTGCGGCGGCAACAGGTGCTGCGGCAACTGCCGGCGCTGCTACGCTGACAGGAGCATTGATCGAAATCTGACGCGCAACACGGATGCGAGTGTCGCCCTGTTCCAGTTCGATCTCAGACAGGTTTGTTTCGTCCAGCAAAACTGCGAGATCCCGGATCAGGGCCGTATCGAATTTCTTGTTATCATTACGCATCATGTCGTTTGGCTCTCGTACTCGATCCACAAAGCGTGAGACGCGGGGCGGCCGGTCTCATATTCCGCATGTTTGATGCGGCGTTCCGGGTGTTTCGGAAATGTACACTGGCAAATCCAAGCAAATACCGGTTCGGTCCGCATTTTTTCTACCGCCAAAATGAGGCGGCTATAGATTTTAGGCCCGCATTCGACGGAATGCGAGCCACGCTTCTTATAGGGATTCAATTGTGTCAGGAAAAGCCCTGATTACTTATTGATTTCGCTCAGCTGCGGTTTCCAACAAGCTTGAGAGGCCCTGACTCAGCAGGTTGTCTGGCCGCAATCCTTCATGGCATCGAGCTTTACGCGCAGCTCCTCGTATCCAACAGCACCCATAACGACTTCGTTGCCAACCACATATGACGGGGTTCCGGTCAGGCCAAGCCGATTGGCGAGCGTGTAGACCTCTTCGATCGTCTGCCCTGCTTCATCCGTTGCCATGGCAACCTGCAGGTCGGCTTCGGAAATGCCCACACCGGTTGCGGCCGCCATGGCGCTTGAAAGGTTCGCCTGTCCACGGCTCAAAAGCAGTGCTTCGTGGAATTCGCCATATTTTTCCGGTGCAACCGAATTCACGGCGACCGCGACCTGGGCCGCTTCAACCGAGCTTTGACCGAGGACAGGAAATTCCTTGAGTACGATTCTGAGCTCAGGATCTTCCTCGACAAGGCGCACCATATCGCCATAGGCGCGCTTGCAGAAGCCGCAGTTGTAATCGAAGAACTCGACAAGTGTTACAGAGCCTTCAGGGTTGCCGAGAACAACTTGGCGAGTGGAGTTGAAGAGAATATCCGCGCTGTCATTCAAGGCCTGAAGACGTGCTGCCTCTTCCGCTTCCTGTTCGCGGCGTTGAAGCTCGTTCAACGCTTCGGCGATAATTTCGGGATTTTCGAGAAGATACTCGCGCACGATATTTTCAATCTCGCTGCGATCCAGTTCCTGCGCGGCGACGATGCCTGGCATCGACGACACGAGCAAAACGAAGGCTGCGAAACACACGCGTTTCGAAACGGAGAAAAGGTGTATCATTGAAAACTCCTTGGGCGACAGGAATTTCCGTGCTCCGTCACCGTGCATGATTGTCGACGTCATCGTCGATTCGGCAGATTAGGTGGTTTGTACGCTACAATGTCGTCTGCTTGAACCCATGCGGGCGATCCACGCTTCAAACTTTTTTGAGCACGGGCCGCATAACGCTTTGCCGCATCAAAATCTCCGCGAACCATCAGACCCTTCGCCGTCGCCAGATCGGCCTCTGCGCGTTCCCCCTGGCGGCCATGTGCGATTGCGAGCTGGCTGTAGGCGACACCTGAGTTTGGATCCCGTTGTATGGCACGCTTCAGGACACGTTCGGCCTCGGCATAGTAGGCAGGGTTGTTGGCTCCCACGAGCGCATAGCCGAGCCAGACAAGAAACTGAGGTTCGTTCGGCTTGAAGGACAACGCCTTGCGAAACGGTGCGATTGCGCTCTTCGGATCGCCGCCTTCCAGCAGAGCCTGGCCCTTCAGTTCATAATAATAAGGGTTGTTCGGCTGTGTTCTGATAAGGGCGTCGATTTCCTTGACCGCTCCTTTTCCGCGGCTCTTCATGGCAGCGATTGCACGTGCGTAATTTGCCGCGGGGCTTTTGTCGCTGCGCGGGAAGGCACGCAAGGTTGCCGACGGATGACTGGTGAAGGCAAACAGCTTCGCGCGAACCTGGTCGTGACGGTACTGAAGGACGTAGTCTTCGGGTTGATTGAAATACTTGGACTTCTGGGCGTCGTTCAAGAGACCGGTATAGCGTTCCTGTGCCATAGGGTGGCTTTGGGCGTAAGGATCGGCGAATTGCTGAGAAAACAGCTGTTGCTCCGACATGCGCTGGAATGTTTTCAGCATGCCACGGGCACTTTGACCCGTTGCATTGAGATACCTGAGCGCGGCACGGTCGGCGGCAGCCTCTTCGCCGCGCTGATAGGCGAGCAGCGATCTTTTTCCAATGGACGGCGCACTTAGCGCGGCAGCGGCGCCGCCGGAGGCTGCACGACCGGAGCCGGATGCGGCACCAGCTGCCGCAGCGCCGGCACCAAGGAGCGTGCCGATAACTGCAATGATTTGTGCATTAGCAGCCGCCGCTCGCAGTCTCACAAGGTGTCGCCCGGCAATATGTCCTGTTTCGTGTGCAATGACCCCGATAACTTCCCCGGGGGCCTCGGCCTCCATGATGACACCGATATTGATGAACATGCGTCTGGAGTCGGGAACAAAGGCGTTGAAAGACTTGTCGTTGACAAGGATGATCTGAGGCTCAGATTGAGCGATTCCGGCAACCTTGAAGATCGGTATTGCGTAGTCCCGCAAAAGTGACTCCGTTTCCGCGTCCCTTACGAGTGGAAGTTTCCCGCGTTGGGCATGGGATGGCGCCACCATGACCGGAAGGGCAACAGCAACAGAGCAAACTGTCGCAGTTACTCTTCTAAACAAGCGCGTTGTGAACGGCTTATGAGGAATAGCTGAAGCTGGCTTGGAACCTGGCAAGTCTGAACTCCTGTCCGGTACCCTGATCAAGATACACCTATGCGAATGTGTGGCGAAGTTATGGAGGTGTTTTGTTTCGGTCAAGAAATCGTGCATGACAATTCGGAAAGGTTTCACGGGTACCAGGCGCAAAAGTCGTCTTGTCTGCGCTGCAGTCCATTGCCACGAAGTGGAAAATCCGCAATACGTCCGGAACACAAACAAGCCGGAAGTGCAGAAAATTCATGACAGACGACGCGTTTCAACCATCTTCGCGCAGCAACGTCTCGCCCTTCATCGCAATGGATGTCTTTGCTGAAGCCGCCCGGCTGGAAGCGGTGGGTCGCAAGATCGTCCACATGGAAGTGGGCCAACCGTCGGCTCCGGCGCCGAGAACCGCGGTGGAAGCCGCAAAGACGGCGCTGAGTCACGGGCGTCTCGGATATACCGAAGCGCTCGGCATTTTGCCGCTTCGCCAGGCTCTGTCCGGGCACTATAAACGCCAATATGGCGTTGAACTGTCTGCGGACAGGATCATGGTTACGACCGGGTCCTCGGCAGGCTTTAATCTCGCGTTTCTTTCTGCTTTCGACCCGGGCGACAGGATTGTGCTGACGGCGCCTGGATATCCGGCGTATCGCAACATTCTTAAAGCGCTCGGGCTTGTTCCAGTTGAAGTGGAGGTTGGGGCGGAAACGCGCTGGTGTCTTACACCGGAGCATTTGGACAAGGTGCGCGAAAGCGGTCCTGTCAGCGGAGTTCTTGTCGCGAGCCCGGCAAATCCGACCGGCACCATGATGGATGCCGATGCGCTCACAAACCTTGTTCAATATTGCGATGACGAAAAAATCCGGTTCATTTCCGACGAAATTTATCACGGTCTGGACTACGAACCGGGACAGAAGTCCGCGCTTGAGATTTCCGATAACGCCATAATCATAAACAGTTTTTCAAAATACTATTGCATGACCGGCTGGCGCATTGGCTGGATGATATTACCCTCCCAATTGGTCCGGCCGACTGAGCGCGTGGCACAGAATCTATACATTTCCGCGCCGGCAATCTCACAGCTTGCGGCAACCGCCGCTCTGGACGCTGTTCAGGAACTGGAAGAGGTAAAGGCAGGATACGTCGCGAACCGAAACCTGCTTCTCAAGGGATTGCCGGAAGTTGGACTGGACAAGATCCTGCCTGTCGATGGTGCGTTTTACATCTACGCGGATGTTAGCCGGTTCAGCGACGACAGCCTGCTCTTTGCCAAAAAAATGCTCCATGAAGCTGGCGTTGCTGCGACGCCAGGGGTGGATTTCGACCCGGTGCACGGTCACGAGTACCTGCGCTTTTCTTTTGCAGGAGCACACGATCAAATGAAGGAAGCTCTGGTCCGCCTGTCCGGATTTCTTCGTTAGGTGAGGGGCGGTCGTTTCAGGCCGGTATCAAACAAAAAAGGCGGCTTATAGCCGCCTTTTTCATATCTTGACCAGAATCGGATCAAAAGAACGAGCGACCGCGTTGCCACCAACCCACGCGCTTCGGTTTGTCTTCCTCGTCTTCACTTGAGGTTTCGCTCGTGACAACCGGTTCTGCGGGTGCAGAAGGTGCGGCTTCGGTCTTGTCTTCAGCTGTTTCGTTCGGAACGGGCTGTTCTGAGGTCGGGGTCTCGACGACGATTTCCTGCGGCTTTTCAACCGAGTCCGCCGAAACAATCTCTTCAACCACCTCAGCATCTCCGATTTCAGCAGCGTCTGTATTTGCAGGGTCTGCCGTCTCGGCCTCAGCAACCGAAGTCAACTCTTCAGCCTCGTTGCTTTCGGCGACAATTTCCGCACTTTCCGATTCAACGTTCGGTTCGGTTTCATTGCCTGTAGCAGGATTTTCATCTGAGACAGCGATCTCGGTTGCCTCGTTTGAGCCATCCGCTTCGTCAGATTGTTCTACGGGCTCATCATCTGAAGCTGGCTCATCGCTTTGCACGGTCTCGTCGTCGGACTCTTCGGCGGACTGGAACTCTGTGCCTTCGCCGTTGCGACGTCCACGCCTACCTCCGCGGCGACCACGACGGCGTTTGCGCCGGGGTTCGTCCTCGTTTGAGTCGTCTTCGTCACCACGGGCGTCTTGCGAGGATTGCTCATCGCTCTCGATATCATCAGATTCCGAGGCCACCTGACGCGTGTCGCCCCCGTCCTGGACATTATCCGATCCGCCTCTGCGACGCTTCCGGCGGCGTTTGCGGCGGCGGTCTGCGCCTTCGTCATCCTGCGCCTGTTCGTCGATGACCGGTTGTTCGGTGTCCTCGTCGATGATGTCAACAGTGTCGGGGTGCACGATCGGAGCCGGCGCCGGAACGCGGTCCCTGTCGATTGGGGCCCCACGTTCGAGCACATAGAGCTGACCATTGACCATTTCATCCGCGTTTACGGCAATCTCCACCGCAAACCTGATTTCAAGATCAGAGAGGTTCGAGCGTTTCTGATTGAGAATATAGAGAGCAACCTGGGTGGTGGTGCGAATGATCAGATTGTGGGAGGCACCTTTGAGAAGATTGTCTTCGATCGACCGCAGAACATGAAGCGCGACCGACTCCACAGACCGGATCATGCCAGTGCCCTGGCAATGCGGGCAGGGAGTAGTCGAACTTTCTAGGACGCCGGTCCGGATGCGCTGGCGCGACATTTCCAGCAGGCCGAAATGCGATATCCGTCCGACCTGAATGCGGGCGCGATCGTTTTTAAGGCAATCCTTCAGCTTGCGCTCAACGGCCCGGTTGTTCTTCGACTCTTCCATGTCGATGAAGTCGATGACAACAAGACCGGCCAGGTCCCTCAAACGCAGTTGACGCGTGACTTCTTCCGCTGCTTCGAGGTTTGTCTGTAGCGCGGTATCTTCGATATTGTGTTCACGGGTCGACTTGCCGGAGTTCACGTCAATCGAGACCAGGGCCTCGGTCTGGTTGATGACAATGTAGCCGCCGGATCTCAGTGTGACCTGCGGCGAGAACATTGCATCGAGCTGCGGTTCGACACCGTAACGGATGAATAACGGGGAAGGATCCCGGTACGGCTGAACATTCTTGGCATGACTCGGCATGAGCATGCGCATGAAGTCCTTGGCTTCGCGGTAACCGTCGTCACCCGATACCAGCACCTCATTGATGTCCTTGTTGTAAAGATCCCTTATCGAACGCTTGACGAGACTGCCTTCCTCATACACCAGGCTCGGTGCACTGGACTTTAACGTCAGCTCCCGGACATTTTCCCAAAGCCGCATGAGATATTCGAAGTCGCGCTTGATTTCCGCTTTCGTCCGGCTGGCGCCAGCGGTTCGAAGAATGACACCCATGCCCTCAGGAACGTCGAGTTCGGAGGCAATCTTCTTCAGGCGTTTGCGGTCTGTCGGTTGTGTGATCTTCCTTGAGATGCCGCCGCCGCGCGCGGTGTTTGGCATCAGCACGGAGTAGCGGCCTGCGAGCGACAGATATGTCGTGAGGGCAGCACCCTTGTTGCCGCGCTCTTCCTTGACAACCTGAACAAGGATGATCTGACGCCGCTTGATAACTTCCTGGATCTTGTACTGCTTGCGATGTGGTACGGAACGCTCCGGGACCTCTTCCATGGCATCTTCAGCGCCAACGGATTCTACAGCATCCTCATCAGAGTCGACGTCATCTTCGTCGTCCCGGCTCCGGCGCCTGCGCCGACTGCGGGTCCTGGTTGGAGCCTCAGCCTCTGCTTCAGCAACGGCTTCTAAAGAGTCTTCTTCAGATTCGTCCTCTGCTTCATCTGAAGCTTCCAGTGTCTCGGTTTCTCCAGCGGCGTCATCTGTGTCGGCATCGTCGCCATCGGCGCTCGCAGCAACTTTGGCTGACGCCTCGGAATCGTCTGAACCATCTTCGGAAACCTGATCGTCTGCGGCCCCAACCATCGGGGCTGAATCAGTTTCTTCGGCAGGTTCTGCATCCGTTGCCGACACTTCAGCTTCCGCCGCTGAATCTGCAGAGCTTTCAGTGTCGCTCTGAGCGCCGGCAGAATCTGTTTCAGTTTCTTCGCTTGAGCCTGTCGACCCGGCTTCAGCTTGCTGTTCGTCACCAGATGCGTCGGAAGACTCGATTTTCTCACTGGCTACCGTTTCTGCGGACTCGTTCTTTGCGGCGCGTGAACGGCGGCGGCGCTTCGGCTTTTCTTCTGCGTCCTGATCGTCGTTCTGACGCTCAGCAGCTTCTGCTGCCAGAAGCGCTTCGCGATCCGCGACCGGGATTTGGTAATAATCCGGGTGAATTTCGCTGAAAGCCAGAAAGCCGTGCCGGTTTCCGCCATATTCAACGAACGCTGCCTGCAGCGATGGTTCGACCCGAGTTACTTTTGCCAGATAGATGTTACCGCGAAGCTGCTTTCTGTTCGCTGCTTCAAAGTCGAATTCTTCAACACGATTCCCACGTACGACGACAACCCGGGTCTCTTCCGGGTGGCCCGCGTCGATCAGCATTTTGTTTGCCATTATTGAACGTCTCCACGGCAGCGGTGCTGTACGCGTTTCGTAAACGCGCATCGCCCGAAAGGAGAGCGGCTGCCGTACTTGTTTTGCTAAGATAGAGAAGGGCGTCTGCGCCCGGCGCGGTCGTCTGATCAACAAAAGCGGCCGCATGAGCGGAGCCTTGCTCTATATTGATCACTGTGTGCATCGCGCGGGTCCTTCGGGGCAACGCAGGCCCTTTAAGTTAAGTCGTTGTACTTTGCCGGTAGAACAGAGAGGGGCGTGCCGCTGCAACTGTTGCCGGTAGCGGAAAGGTTCGACTTTCTGATCCTTCTCCTGCGCTGATGACTGCCAAACCGGCAGGGCCCGATACGCAAGGAGTTGGTTCAAGGGTGTCCCGATACCTGATCCACAGCAATCGGACACGCTTCAAAGCGGCAGAACGGCCTCTGTTCCGTCGCAAGTATGCCCTGGATTGCGATGACGTTGTGGATAGATAACCCTGTTCGTCATCGGGGAAGGTATCAGTTTCGAACCGAAATCCGTAAGGTACTTTTACGATCCGCCGATCCGCTTTGCAAGCAGATGAAAAGGCATAAGCCATTTTCCTTCGTCGGGTTATATCGTATGAGGGGAGTGGGCGGGGTGCGATACTGAGCAGATCGTGCACAACATGGCCGGAGAAATTGTGAACAAAATCGGGACAAAACCTCAGGTGGCGGGTGATGAAACGTTGCTTAGGCCGGCATTCGGCTGGGCATTCCTTCCGATTGCATTGTTATTTTTCACTTTTTTTGCCTTGGCCGTGTCGAGCCCGGTGTTTGGAGCCGGCAAACCCGACCCGAAGGTCATTGGCGCGCGTGTGGCCGGCGATGAGACCCGGACTCGATTCGTTCTGGACATGAACACGCAGGTGACGCCGGCCATTTCCGGCCTTGCAAAGCCTTATCGGTTGATCATCGATCTGCCGGAAGTCGAATTTTCGTTGCCTGAGGATGCGGGTTCGTCAGGACGAGGAATGGTCACGAACTGGCGGTTCGGCCTGTTCGCAAAGGGCAAATCGAGAATCGTTCTGGATTTGAGTGGTCCCGTTCGTGTCGACAAAACGTTCTTTCTGCCGGCAGTGGATGACCAACCAGCACGTCTGGTGCTGGACCTTGTGCGTTCCGCCCCGGAGGAATTCGCTTCATTCGTTGAAGAATCGAGAGGCATCGCAAAGAGAGAAGCCCAGAAGACAAAGACGAAAACCGACAAGCTACCTCCGTCGGGAAGTGGCGACAAACCTCTGATTGTCCTGGATCCGGGGCACGGCGGAATTGACAATGGTGCGACGGGCGTCGGCGGAACGCTTGAAAAGGCAATCGTTCTGGACTTCGCCAATCTGCTGCGGGAAAAGCTCGAAGAAGCCGGTCATTATGATGTTCGCCTGACGCGTGAAGACGATACATTTGTCTCGTTGTCCCGGCGTGTTGAGATAGGGCACGAACTGGAAGCAGACCTTTTCATTTCGATCCACGCGGATTCGGTTCGACGCGGCCGCAAACTTGCTAGAGGCGCGACAGTCTACACTTTGTCGGACAAAGCGTCTGACCAGCTTTCGGAAGAACTTGCCGAAGTGGAAAACATGTCAGACGTCATCGCCGGTGTCGAACTGGACGAAGAGCCGACGGAAGTGACTGATATCCTGCTCGATCTGGCCAAACGCGAGACACGTTCGTTTTCGAGCTATTTCGCCAAGACCCTCGTTACCGAGCTCAAAAGCGCTGTCCGTTTGATAAAAAATCCGCACCGTTCCGCGGGATTTCGCGTTTTGAAGGCCCACGACGTGCCGTCGGTCCTCGTCGAGCTCGGTTATTTGTCCAACGAACACGATGAAAAGCTGCTGATCACCGAAGAATGGCGTGAGCGCATGGCCAGCGCGATGAGCGAAGCGATTCACGGGTTTTTCAGACCGAGACTTGCACGTCAGCAGACGACGCCTTCACAATGAATGCTTGGATTTGTCACGCAAATTGAGCGCCTTGTGTGGTAATTGCCTCAGCATCGCCATATTGGTGCACGAGGAAACAGTCATGTATTTGTGATAACCGGCGCACCAGCGTGTCGAGTTAAAGTTTACGTGCTAAAACGTGGCTTAGAGCAATGACGGGGAAAGACGAGCCCGCAATATGAAATTCTTGGTAAAATTTTTCGGCTACCTGTTCGGCATCGGAGCAGCTCTTGCCCTGCTGGTTGCTGCAGGGGTTTGGATGTATCTGCAGCACCTTGATGAGGACCTGCCTGATTATACGGCGCTCAAGAATTACGAGCCGCCGGTTATGACGCGTGTCCACGCCGCCGATGGTGCCCTGATGGCTGAATACGCGACCGAGAGACGTATGTTCCTTCCCATTCAGGCTATTCCTGACAAAGTGAAGCAGGCGTTCATTTCCGCCGAGGACAAGAATTTTTATTCGCACATTGGAGTTGATCCTGAAGGGATCGCCCGTGCAGCTGTCCGTTTCGTTCAAAACTATGGATCAGGGCGGCGCCCGGAAGGCGCGTCAACGATCACGCAGCAGGTCGCAAAGAACTTCCTCCTGACAAATGATCTGTCCATCGTCCGTAAGATCAAGGAAGCCATACTTTCGCTGCGTATCGAACAGGCCTACACGAAAGACGAGATACTCGAGCTATACGTGAACGAGATCTATTTCGGTCTGGGCGCGCATGGGATTGCCGCCGCTGCTCTGATTTATTTCGACAAATCCGTACACGAACTCAATCTTGAGGAAGTGGCTTACATGGCCGCGCTCCCCAAGGCGCCCAACAACTACCACCCCTTCCGATATACCGACCGCGCGATCGCCCGCCGGAACTACGTCATCGATCGCATGATTGAGGATGGCTATGTAAGCGTGGAAGAGGGCGAAGAAGCAAAAGACAAGCCGATTGTCGTTACGCCGCGGAAAAGCGGATCCCGGCTGTTTGCCGCCGAGTATTTCACCGAGGAAGTCCGGCGTGAGGTAGCGGAGATCTTCGGCGACACACGGCTTTACGAAGGCGGACTTTCGGTCAGGTCGACACTCGACCCTGACCTTCAGAAAATGGCGCGCAAGTCGCTCATGGACGGCCTGATCGATTTCGATCGGAAGCGCGGCAGCTGGAACGGTCCGATCGACCGTATCGGTCTAGGCGCTGATTGGGGCATTGATCTCTCCAAAATCGAGGCCCTGAGCGATATACCTGAATGGACGCTGGCCGTCGTGTTGGACAGCGGCAGCGATCAGGCAACGGTAGGCATCCAGCCGGATGTGCTGGTGAGCGGAAAACTCTCCGAGGAGCGCAAGACCGGACCGCTGTTCATCGACACCATGAAATGGGCGCGTGTTAGCGGTCGTGCTCCCGGTTCCGTGTCGGATGTGCTGGCACCCGGAGATGTTGTTTATGTCCAGGAAAGCCAGGTTGCTCCCGGTACCTTTGAACTTCGTCAGATCCCGAAGGTGTCTGGCGCGCTCGTAGCGATGGATCCCTATACCGGGCGCGTTCTTGCGCTGGTTGGAGGTTTCAGCTTCGCGCAGAGCGAATTCAATCGCGCCACACAGGCGTATCGCCAACCAGGCTCCTCATTCAAGCCGTTCCTATATGCCGCGGCACTGGACAACGGTTACACGCCCTCGTCAGTGATCATGGATGCTCCGCTGGAGATCAGTCAGGGTCCCGGCCTTGGCACGTGGCGGCCGCAAAACTACGGCGGCAAGTTCTATGGTCCCTCGACCCTGCGCACTGGAATCGAACGCTCCAGAAACGTGATGACGGTTCGCCTGGCGCAGGACATGGGCATGCCGCTCGTTGCCGAGTATTCCAAGCGGTTCGGCATTTACGACAACATGTTGCCGGTTCTTTCAATGTCGCTCGGCGCTGGTGAAACCACTGTTCTGAGAATGACAACGGCTTATGCGACGATCGCCAATGGCGGGCGCAAAGTGCGCCCAACGCTGATTGACCGTATCCAGGACCGATACGGGCGCACGATCTACAAGCACGATAGCCGTATATGCGACGGGTGTACCCAGAACGTTTGGGAAGGTCAGCAGGAACCGTCGCTGATCGACGATCGCGAACAGGTGCTCGATCCGATGACCGCCTACCAGATCACATCGATGATGGAAGGCGTGGTCCAGCGCGGTACGGCAACATCGGTGCGTGCCGTGGAGCGGCCGGTGGCGGGCAAGACCGGGACGACCAACGATGAAAAAGACGCCTGGTTCATGGGCTTCACGCCAGACCTCGCAGTCGGTGTCTTCGTCGGCTACGACAATCCGAAGCCGATGGGCCGCGGTGCAACAGGTGGGCAGGTTGCTGCTCCTATTTTCACCGATTTCGTCAAGAAAGCGCTCTCGGACAAGCCTCCTGTAGAATTCCGCGTCCCGCGCGGTCTGCAGCTTATCGCGATCAACCGCAGCACCGGTGGCCGGGCGTCCCCAGGTGCTCCGGGGGCGATTCTCGAAGCGTTTAAGCCCGGAATGGCACCGAATGACAGTTATGCGGTGATTGATTTCCAGAGTACGATGGGCGTTCCGACAGCGGTCTCGACGGAGGCACAGCGAGCGGTAACCGAGGGCACCGGGGGGCTCTACTGAAAGCGTGGGCGAGCTACTGGTTTCCGGAACAGGCGCTCTTCGTCCAATGACGGTTTACACTGCCAGTATGCGCGGCTAATGTCCCGCTCCAAGTTACGGCCCGGCGTCTTCGACAGAAGCCCGGGCCGCTTCACATAAAATAGCGAGGTATCCGATGCGCGCCGAAATGGAAGCCATCGTCGATGAAATCAAGCAGGCCATAAGCCTGCTGAGGAGGCATCTTTGACTGGGACCAGGCACTGGTCAGGTTAGAGGAACTTAACGCCCTGTCGGAAGATCCGAACCTCTGGAATGATCCCGGCAAGGCGCAGAAGCTGATGCGCGAGCGCCAGCAGCTCGACGACGGTATTACAGGCGTCAAAGGCCTTGAGCAGGATCTGGCGGACAATATCGAGCTGATTGAACTCGGCGAGATGGAAGACGACAAGGACGTCATCAACGACGCGGAAGACGCCTTGCGCGGGTTGAAGGACAAGGTAAACCAGCTGCAACTCAACTCGCTCTTGTCTGGTGAAGCGGACGGAAACGATGCCTATCTGGAGATCAACTCCGGTGCCGGTGGCACGGAAAGCCAAGACTGGGCGTCTATGCTGCTCCGGATGTACCGGAGATGGGCGGAAAAGCATGGTTTCAAGGTGGAAGTTCCGGCCTACAGCGACGGGGAAGAAGCCGGTATCAAGTCTGCAACCCTGTTGATCAAGGGTGAGAACGCCTATGGCTGGCTTAAAACGGAGTCCGGCGTTCACCGGCTGGTGCGTATATCGCCATACGACAGTAACGCACGCCGTCACACGAGCTTCTCCAGTGCCTGGGTTTACCCGGTTATCGATGATTCCATAGACATTGACGTCAATGAGAGCGATTGCCGCATTGATACCTACCGCGCCTCTGGAGCCGGTGGGCAGCACGTCAACACGACCGATTCAGCGGTTCGCATCACGCACCAACCGACCGGAATTGTTGTCCAGTGCCAGTCGGAAAGGTCGCAGCACAAGAACCGCGCAACAGCATGGGGCATGCTGAAGGCACGTCTCTATGAAGCGGAGCTGAAAAAGCGCGAAGAAGCGGCGAATGCGGAAGCAGCCTCCAAAACCGATATTGGATGGGGTCATCAGATCCGCTCATATGTGTTGCAGCCATATCAGCTTGTCAAAGACCTGCGGACCGGCGTAGAGAGCACTTCGCCGGGAGATGTTCTGGATGGTGACCTGAACAAGTTCATGGAAGCTGCCCTTGCACAAAGGGTCTTTGGAGGAGATCCGGTTGAAGTCGATGATATCGAATAATCATCGCATTCAGACTTAGCAACGTTTAACGGGGCCAGATGGCCCCGTTTTCATAGGGACAGCGCCGAAAGTTTTTCGCCTGCCGTCAGAAAGGTCCCGGGGTCATGCGGTTTGTCGTTCCGGCGGATCTCGTAATGCAGATGGGCACCGGTTGAACGACCTGTCGAGCCGACATTGCCGATCAAGTCTCCCGCAAGCACGTGATCTCCTTCAGCTACGTGCATGCGGCTCAGATGGGCGTAGCGCGTGACAAAGCCATTGGCGTGCTTGATCTCAACCATCTTGCCGTATCCGCCGGCCCACTTGGCGTTCAAAACGGTGCCAGGGGCTGTCGAATAGACGCGCGCGCCATACGGAGCCTTGAAATCGATGCCGGTATGCATCGCCAAGCGCCTGAGGAAAGGATCGACCCTCGGGCCATATCGGCTCGACACAGTCCCATTGCGCAGCGGGCGTTTGACGGGAAGGCGCAGTGCCGTGAACTTGACGCGCCGAAAGGTCTTAAGTGCGCTGTCGGCGCGTTTCAGGCGCCCGGGAAATGTTTTTCCGGATACAGGCGTGAACGGACCACCAATTGAGCTGTCCTTCATGAGCGCCGCGTTCACAGCAGGGGCAATCTTGTGAGTGATACCGAGTATGTCTTCGATCCGGCTTTCGGTCGCAACAGTGATAGCATCCACAGCGGCGGTGCTTTCAACGTCCATCTCTGAAATGTCTGCTTTTACCGCGTCCAGTGCGAACTGCTTTTCAGAGTTTTTTTTTAAGTCGCCGCGAGGTGCCGCAGGAGCCGGCGTGGTTTTCTGCAAAATGGTGAGCGGATCAACGCTTCTTGTTGCGCTTTCCCGTAAACCCAAGGCCTTCACAGGCTCCTCAATCAGCTCGCTCTGTCCGCCGATAGCCGATTTGTCATCGCTTTTGATGGATGCCAGGCCAAGTGAGTCGAGTGACGGTTTTTGCTGAGGAAGCGGTTTGTCGTTGCTGAGATAGATGCCAACGCTTTCGGCGCGTGCCACCAGGTCGGCGACAATCGCATGGCGCTGGTTCAGATCCTGCTGACGCCGAAGCACGTCCATGACCTGTATCTCGACCGTTTCCCGGTCGACCATCTGCCGGCTCGTAAGCTTTTCGATTTCCGTCCGCAGCCGGTCGATATGATCCTGGTATTCGAGAACGAGTTCCGTTCGCTCGGCAGTTGCTTCAGCCATCATGTCGCTTCGCATGAGATAGTAGCCTGCTGTGCCACTTAAGCCGAGCGTCGTCGCAACGCAGGCGAGGGCGCCACATATCAAGTGTATGGGCCGTACACTGTAGGTGGTGGATTTGGCGCTCCTGTCCAACGAAGAATGGTGTGTCGCCATTCTTGGCGTTTTGTGAGTCCGCATCTGTTTTCGGCGTTGTTGCATGATCACTCAGTCACTGTCTGCATTCTGCAAAAGAACTGAGGCTGATTAGAATTTGGTAAGGTTAATAAATCGTCTGCAACCGTGTCGAAATTAACCCGTCAGAGGGGCGAGGGGCTTGTAAAATCCAGGGGTTAGGCCCGCTTCCGATCTTGCGCGATCATTAAATGGCGGTTTCAAAGTGCCACGAAAATGCTTCCGCACGAAGAAATGAAAGGCCGACTCAGGTCTGATTCTCTGCCGGTCGCACAGGAATCGGAACCATTTTGCACCGAACGCCACGTGATTTTTTTCGTCGCGGTAGATGATCTCAAGGCACTTCGCAGTCTCCACGTCGCCAATCGCGCGCGCCTTTTCGATCATGGGCGGTGTAATGTCGAGGCCGCGCGCTTCAAGCACCAGCGGAATGATGGCAAGGCGTGCCGCCAGGTCGTGCCCGGTGTCCTGAGCGGCCTCCCAGAGGCCATCATGCGCCGGAAAATCGCCATAAGCGGCTCCCAGTTTTGCCAGACGGTCCTGCAGCATCGAGAAATGTTTCGCTTCTTCAAGACCGACACGCACCCAGTCGTCATAATAAGAGCGTGGCAGCCGTACGTCTGCGAAACGACCGATCAGGTCCCAGGTAAGATCGACGGCATTCAATTCTATATGTGCAAGAGAGTGGATAAGAGCCAGGCGCCCCGATTTTCCCGAAAGGCTGCGCTTCGGCATATCGCGTGGCGCTCTCAGTTCAGGTTTTTGAGGGCGTCCCGGTCGGTCCGGCATGCGCCCGTCCCTTGACGGTGTACCAAGAGATATTTCACGTCGGAACCAGGCTTTAGAGACGGCATACGCCAACTCGACCTTTTCTGATGTGTTTGCCGCGCGCACAATGGCCCTCGCCCCTGCCACCAGTGTTGAGGCAGAAGCATTGGCGACTTCGTCTGTCATGTTTTTCCCGACCGGATCGTGTTCGTTTGCCGGTTCTATAATGCGGTTGCGGCCTCAAGAACAGCGTCTGCGTGTCCGGGAACTTTCACTTTTCGCCAGATCTGGGCAATCATACCGTTCTTGTCGACCAAAAAAGTCGACCGCTCCACACCCATGTACTTCTTCCCGTACATGGATTTTTCCACCCAAACGCCATAGGCCTCTGCGGTTTTTGTATCGGTGTCAGCGCCAAGGCGTACCGCGAGATTGTGTTTGGCTATGAAATTGTCGTGCTTCTTTGCCGAGTCGGGTGAAATTCCGACGATGATAACTCCCAGCTTGCCGAATTCGTTGTTCAATTCGGTAAAGGCAATCGCCTCTTTGGTGCAGCCCGGTGTGTTGTCTTTCGGGTAGAAGTAAACAACCACCGGTGCACCCTTAAGGTCGCTCAGAGATACGCGCCCGCCGCCGTCGCTCTCCAGATCGAAGTCCGGGGCTGCGTCTCCAACTGCCAGTTCCTGCATCGCGTCATCCTTCTGTCATATTTTGTGCGTTGTTGCGGCTACCGGGTGCTGGCGTGCACACAGCAGTCGATTTTGAGGTGGGTTTCGAATTATCATAGGTCGCGTTGCGACTCGTTCAATGCGCGCTAGAACAAGTAATTGAAACTTTGCGCTCTTCACGAGCTAAAAGGCTGGCAACAGTCAGGAGAATCGACTGAGTTTGTTTCGTAGATCTGGCGTCGGAAAGAGCGTGGAAAATGCTGGGATGCGGAAACGTTTTCGCAGACGGATTTGGCTTGCTTGCGCACTCGTTCTTCTGCTGGCCGCCGGTGGCACGATTGCACTCTTTGCTTCTGGCCCGGTCCCGGTTCCATTACTTGGCAGCATATTAGCGTCTCAGGGCACACGAGGTCCTGTAACGCTGTCGATAGAACGGGCAAGTCTGGACTTCACCGCGCCGGAAGGTATTGAAGTCGTGCTGGAGAACGCAGTTGTTGAGATTGCCGGACCGGCTCCGGTGACACTCAATTTGCCCAAGCTGATGGTCCCGATGGACCGGGACGCTTTACTTTCAGGCAAATTGCGCTTTTCGGCACTCATTTTGGACAATCCCCGCATTCAGGTGAAGATGGCGGCCCGTCCAGCCAAAATTCCCGAAATCGGACCGCTCATGGAAGCGATCGACCGTACGAGCGACGTTGTTGACGATCAGTTCGCGCGGCGCGGATTGAGGCTTGTCCGCGTCAGGAATGGATCGGTAAACCTGGAAGGAAAAACTCCGCGCCGGTTTGAAGGTATCGATGCATATATAATGCGAACTGAAGATCGGATCATTAGGGCGAACGCGAAGATAACGGGAGATGTCTCTACATGGCGGCTCGAACTTGTTCGTGAAGCGGAAGAGGATGAAGCGGAAAAGACCATTGGGGTCGTTGTAAACGGAATTACGCTTGCAGAGCTGCTTGGACCAGACGCTTTGAACAAGCAGGGCAAGGGTCTCGGGCTTCCCGCATCGGCAAAGGTAGAAACCCGCCTCGACAACGAAGGAAACTTTCTGTCGGCCAATGCCGTCGCCCGGGTTCGGAACGGCTGGTTTCAGCTGGGTAAAACAATTGTTGCGTTCGACGATGCCGCGCTGTCGCTGCTGTTCAAGGCGGGACAGGATACCATCGAGGTTACGAAATCCCATGTTATCCGCGGGAATACGCGCATCTATTTCTCCGGAAAGATAAGTCCTGGCCAAGAGGACGCAGGCGACTGGTTGATCGGACTTGATGCGGATCATCCGCAATTCGGCTCTGCGGATGTGAATGAAGCTCCCCAGATGCTGGACGGTGTGAAGTTACGTGCGCGCTTCAATCCGATAAAGAGACTGATTTCGATCGATCGCTTCGTCGCCAGGTCCGGCAAAGCCATCGCACAGTTGGTCGCGTCGGTGGAAATAACGCGCGAAGGGCCGTATGTCGCGATTGCAGCGGCTGGAGAGAACATACCCATTGCCACTGTCAAGCAGGTGTGGCCCATCACGCTCGTGCCGCCGGCGCGCAGTTGGGTAAATGACAATATCAAGGGCGGAACAGTGCAACAGTTTTCCTATTCTGCTGCAATTCGCCCACCGGCATTCAATCATCGTGACCCGGATGCGGGCTGGTCCGGCAATGATATGGTCATGGAAATGTCATTCACGGATGGTGCCGTTACGCCCTTCGGCGCATTGCCTGAGGTCAGTGGACTTGAGGGTACGGTGCAGGTGGCCAATGAGGTGCTTACAGTCACCTCGCGCAACGGGGTGGCAGCCACGTTGGCAGGCGGTCAGGTGCAAGTTCCGGAAAGCGTTTTTGAAATTTATAATCTTCCGAAACGCGAAGGCAAAACGGCCAGCATATCGGCGAAAGTAGAGGGCGATGTCGAAAACCTCGCATCGGTTGCCAACAGTGATCCCTTGAGCATTGTCGACAGGGCAGGACTGCAGGAAGGCGGTGCAAGCGGTACCGGCAGCATCAACGTGGTGGCCCGGTTCCCGCTCGCCAAGGGCATCGACGTAGAGGACATCGACTGGCGGGCGACCGGTGAGCTCGCAAGTTTCACCGATACCAACCCGATCATGGGCCGGACGATAGAAAATGCGGATGTCCAGATAGACGCAAACCCTGACCAGGTTGCGATTACCGGCAACGGAAGACTGGATGGTTTGGCCGCAGATATTGATCTGATTGTGCCACTTGGCGAGTCAGGTGTTGCTGGCAAGCAGGATGTTGTTGTCTCTGTAACTGCCAAGCAGCTGAAGGAAAAGGGTATAGATCTCACGGCATTTCTGGACGGTGACCTCGTTTTGAGTGTGACCGGTGTAAGCGACGGTCAGAAATTCTCGGTCAATCTGCAGAAAAGTGAAATCGTCCTTCATGCACTTGGATGGCGGAAGGCAAAGGGTGTTCCGGCAAAAGCGACCTTCAAACTCACGGAGACAGAAGACGTTCAGCTGGTTCGTGATTTCAATTTGTCCCTGGAGGGGGCGACAGTTTCGGGTTCAATGCGCCTTTCAAATGCTGGCGAGCTGATCGATGCGTCGTTCGATACTTTCAGACTGCGGCCCGGAGATGATGCAGATGTCGACATCAAACGGACAGCGGACGGACGCTACGACATCATTTTTTCAGGGGCGGCATTCGACGGTCGCGGCCTGATCCAAAGCCTGACAAGCCCAGGTGGCAGCCAGGGCGCGGGTGATTTTTCTGAAGGCGCGCGAATTGCGGCTTCCATCGACCGGGTCACGGGCTTCAACAAGCAGACACTGCTGAATTTTACGGGAAAGATTGAGACTGGCCGCAAGGGTCTGCGCACCGCCGATATCAACGGAAAAATCAACGGGCAGTCCGATTTTGAATTCAAGGTCAGTGAACAGGGTGCCAGCCAGATCGCTACAGGACGGTTTGCCGATACCGGTGCGACCTTGAAGTTTCTGGACTTTTACGAACGCATGGAAGGTGGCCGGGGCATTCTCAGCGTTGCGATGGCTGACGAAGACAGCTGGGCTGGTGACTTTAAGGTTCGATCACTCCGCATTACCGAAGATCCCGCCATCAAAAGCATAAGGGAGCGCGAGCGCAACAACCTTGACCCCGACAATCCTATTTCGACCAAACGCACGTCAGACGGGACTGCAAATTTCGAAACGATGGATATCAATTTCACGCGCGAAGGCGATGTAATGACCATCATCCGTGGCGCTCTTCAGGGAAATGTGCTGGGTGGGACAGTGAGCGGCACGGTCAACCTGACGGAACAGACGTTGAGTTTGAGCGGAACTTTCGTTCCTATCTACGCTCTCAACAATTTCTTCGCGAAGATACCGATCCTGGGATTTGCTTTGGGAGGCAACTCGGGAGAAGGCTTGATCGGAGTAACCTACCGCCTGACCGGTTCCGTGTCGGATCCGGTCCTGACCGTCAATCCGATTTCCGCGATTGCGCCGGGTATTTTCAGGAAGATGTTTGAATTCCAGGCGAACTGAACGACCGGTCTTGGGACCGGTCATTCTTGCCCAGATCGGACCGGGATCAGACCGGCTTTAAAAGCACGTGCTTTTTCTTGCCAAGCGACAGTTTGATTATCCCGTCGCCGGTGATGTCTGCGGACGAAAGCTGGCGCCGGTCGTTGCTCTCGTTCTTGTCGTTGATCTTGACCGCTCCGCCCTTGATGTTACGGCGGACATCACCGTTCGAGGCGCAAAGGCCTGCAGTGACGAACGCACTCAAGACCCCGAGGCCTTCTTCCAGTTCGGCTTTGGGTATCTCGATGGTTGGCAAGCCTTCTGCCGATTGGCCCTCTTCGAACGCTTTCCGCGCTGTTTCCGCAGCAGCTTCCGCCTTCTGGCGCCCGTGTATGAGCGTGGTTGCTTCAGTGGCCAGTACCTTTTTGGCTTCGTTGATTTCAGATCCTTCAAGAGTGGCAAGACGGGAAATCTCGTCCATCGGCAGGACTGTAAACAGCTTCAGGAAGCGTTCGATATCCGCATCCTCAGTGTTGCGCCAGTATTGCCAATAGTCATAGGCGGACAATTGTTCTTCGTTCAGCCATACAGCGCCGGCTGCTGTCTTGCCCATTTTGGCACCTGAAGCCGTGGTCAGAAGCGGAGAGGTCAGCGCGAAGGCTTCCGTTTCAGTGAGCCGGCGTACAAGGTCGGTGCCTGATAGAATGTTACCCCATTGGTCCGACCCTCCCATTTGCAGCCGGCAGCCGGTCCGGCGGTAGAGCTCAAGAAAATCGTAACCCTGCAAAAGCATGTAGTTGAATTCCAGGAAGGACAAATGCTGCTCGCGTTCCAGGCGCAAGCGAACAGAGTCCCTCTGGATCATCTGATTGACGGAAAAATGACGTCCGATCTCACGCAGAAAATCCACGTAGTTTAGTTTCAGCAACCAGTCGGCATTGTCCAGCATGACGGCGTCGGTCGGCCCGTCGCCGAAATGCAGGAGTTTTTCAAAAACCTTGCGAATGCCGGCCTTGTTTTCCTCGATAATTTCCTCTGTGAGGATCTTTCGGCTTTCGTCCTTGCCGGACGGGTCGCCGACCCGGGTCGTTCCACCGCCCATGAGCGCGATCGGGCGATGACCTGTTTGCTGAAACCAGTGAAGCATCATTATCGGCACGAGGGAGCCCGCGTGAAGACTGGGCGCCGTGCAGTCAAAGCCGATATACGCGGTAACACATTCTTTCGAACACAATTCGTCGAGCCCCTGGGGATCGGAAATCTGATGAATGAAACCCCGTTCCGAGAGAACGTTCAGGAAGTCCGATTTGAACTCACGCATTGTGGTGTCCGTGCCTGTCTGTTGTGTTCGCCGGCTGGCTGTTCTTCGGACGTGCTCTAGCGCGTGGCTGGCGCGTTGTAAATTGCAGACAGACGAAAATCGGGTCTGTTCTGACCCGACCCTTTGCCAACGCTGCAACATGGTTCCTGTTGTGAGACGGCAGCGATCGTTTCAGTCAGACCATCCCCGGGCACTGCCTCAATCGGGTGTCGGACCCGCACCAGGAACCTCATGCATTGATAATTGAGTTCGCCTTGTTCCCAAGAAATGCGCTGGTTTTCCGAAAGCGTGCGCAGAACGGATTCATCGAGCAGGGCCTGGCAGTCTGCATCTGACTGAAAGGTTCCTTCATCCAGGACCGGCTGGACGTTCTGTCCTGTCAGTGTCTGTATGGATACGGCAAGTATCGCCCAATCTTGGTTTTCGGGTTTTGTTGTGATTGCGGCTCTTTTAACGGCTTTTTTGGCTCATTCCCGCGAATGTGACTTTGCGTGATGGCTATCACAGCGGCGTGAGGCGGCTGAGCGTAAGGTTGTTTCATCAGCAAGAGAGAGACTTCTGAAGATCAGTTGAGAGGAACCGTTATGTTTCGTAAATTTGCTATTGCCGCCGTAACCGTTGCCACCGTCGCGACCGCGGCCGTAACCATTGCCCCGTCCGAAGCCCATGCTAAAAACCGTGCCGGTGCTGTCGCTGCAGGCGCAATCATCGGACTTGCCGCAGGTGCGATTATCGCTTCCCAGGCACAGCCGCGTTACTACCAGCCGGTTCGTTGCCACAACCAGCCGATCCGCCGCTGGAGCCCTTATCAGCGTCAGTACGTCGTCGTTGGATACCGCCAGGTCTGTTATTGATCTGAGCGAGGTGCAGGGTTTGCCTGCGAAAACTCAGAGCATAACGAAGAGCCTCCTTCGGGAGGCTTTTTCGTATTGAGCAACTTTCAATTATCGCATTCAATACCGCGCATTCCTAACCTTCACTTGCGGTATCTCATGTCTTCACTGCTTTTTTCCCCGGCACGTTCAAAGGGCCTTTCCTGCGGCGATTTGCAACCTGGACCGGGAAACAAGATCACGGATGTTGAAGGTGTGACGGTTGGTCACCGGACGGTGTGGGAAGGCGACATCAGAACCGGGTTCACAGCCGTTCTGCCGCATCAGGGCAACCTTTTTCTGGACAAGCTGCCAGCTGCTGCCGACGTCATCAACGGATTTGGCAAGAGTGCCGGACTGATCCAGGTGGAGGAACTCGGGACACTGGAAACGCCCATTCTTCTCACCAATACCTTCGCTGTGGGCACCGGGATTAATGCTCTGGTCAGGCGGGAACTTTCCATCAACCCGGACATTGACCGCTCCGGTGGGACTGTCAATCCGGTCGTGATGGAGTGCAACGACGGATATCTTAGCGACATCAACGCAATGGTCTTGAGCGAAGCGGACGCTTTCGCCGCGTTGGATACGGCTGCGAACGATTTTGAGCAGGGCAGCGTTGGTGCCGGAACAGGAATGAGCGCGTTCGGTTTCAAGGGCGGTATTGGCTCCGCATCGCGCGTTATCGAGCTGGGTGGTCGCTCCTTTACGCTCGGAACCCTTGTCCAGGCCAATTTCGGCAAACCGGGTGACCTTATCCTTCCGGGCGGTCGCAAGCCTCGCCCTGAGGATCCCGGACAGAGCGAAGAACGTGGCTCGGTGATCATAATTATTGCAACCGATGTACCGCTGGAAAGCCGTCAGTTGAAGCGGGTCGCGAGGCGCGCCGCCGCCGGGCTCGGCCGGCTCGGAGCATTTTACGGCAACGGCAGCGGCGACATTGCCCTGGCATTTTCCACTGCGCAAAAACTTCCACATTTCAACGATGGCGATTTCATCGCGCGCGATGTGCTGCAGGAAGACAAGATTGATGTTCTGTTCAAGGCAGTGGCAGAGACCACTCAAGAGGCCGTGCTCAATGCGATGATCGCGTCGCCGGCGATGACCGGCTTCAAGGGCAGGCACCGACCGTCATTGGCAGACTGGCTTGACGCCTAGAGTCACGCTCCCAGCAACAAAAAACCCCGGCCGATTGGCCGGGGTTTCTTTTCCAACAAGAACGATTGTTCTTAGACGGAATAGTACATGTCGAATTCGACCGGATGCGGGGTCATTTCGAAACGCTCGACTTCTTCCATCTTCAGTTCGATGTATGCATCGATCTGATCGTCGTCGAACACGCCGCCGGCTTTCAGGAAGTCGCGGTCGGCATCGACGGATTCAAGTGCTTCGCGCAGGGAACCGCAAACAGTCGGGATTTCGGCCAACTCTTCAGCAGGCAGATCATAAAGGTTCTTGTCCATGGCATCGCCCGGATGGATCTTGTTCTTGATACCGTCAAGGCCAGCCATCAGCAGTGCGGAGAAGCACAGATACGGGTTGGCAGTCGGATCCGGGAAGCGAACCTCAACGCGCTTTGCTTTTGGCGAAGCGGTGAACGGAATGCGGCAGGACGCAGACCTGTTACGCGAGGAGTAGGCCAGAAGAACCGGAGCCTCGTAACCCGGCACCAGACGCTTGTAGGAGTTGGTCGACGGGTTGGTGAACGCGTTCAGCGCCTTTGCGTGTTTCAGAATTCCGCCGATGAAGTAAAGGCAGGTCTCGGACAAGTCGGCGTACTGATTTCCGGCAAAGACCGGCTCGCCGCCGTTCCAGATGGAAAGGTGGCAGTGCATGCCCGTGCCGTTGTCGCCAAAGACCGGCTTAGGCATGAACGTTGACGTTTTGCCGTAAGCGTGAGCGACCTGGTGAACGACGTATTTGTAGACCTGCATGTTGTCGGCACAAGAGGTCAGTTTCTCGAATTTCATGCCGAGTTCATGCTGAGCTGACGCCACTTCATGGTGATGCTTTTCAGTCGGTACACCCATTTCGCCCATGACGGAGAGCATTTCGGAGCGGATGTCCTGTGCACTGTCCACCGGAGGTACCGGGAAATAGCCGCCCTT
Source organism: uncultured Roseibium sp. (assembly GCF_947494555.1). Lineage (GTDB taxonomy): Bacteria > Pseudomonadota > Alphaproteobacteria > Rhizobiales > Stappiaceae > Roseibium. The sequence goes on from NZ_CANLVF010000001.1 coordinate 1,806,869, forward strand.
CGTGCGCGGACGGTGGCCGAGGTTTCCGGTCTCGTATTCAGAACCCATGTTGGACGGCAGTTCGGAGCTGTCCAGGATGAAGCCCGTGTTATAGGGGTCCGCAGTGAAGCGAACGTCGTCGAACATAAAGAATTCGGCTTCCGGACCGATAAAGATCGTATCACCGAAACCGCCGGATTTGACGTATGCTTCCGCCTTCTTGGCAGTCATGCGCGGATCGCGATTGTAGCCTTCACCCGTGATCGGATCGATGATGTCGCAGAAAATCGCCATGGTGGACTGTGCGAAAAACGGGTCCATATGGGCAGATTCAGGATCGAGGATCAGCATCATGTCGGACTCGTTGATGGCCTTCCAGCCGGCAATGGACGAGCCGTCAAAAGCAACGCCTTCAGCAAACATGTCTTCATCAACAAGCGCAACGTCCATTGTCACGTGCTGCATCTTTCCGCGCGGGTCGGTAAAGCGCAGGTCGACGAATTTCACGTCCTTTTCCTGAATCTCCTTCAGGACGTCAGCGGCAGTGGTCATTATGTCCATCCCTTTGATTATCTTGTGAACGGTTGGGTTTTGGTCCGAGCCTTCAGAGGCGTTGGTATTTCTCTGTGTGGTAAGGCCGGGGTTCAGATCACCGGCGGATGCCGGAATTAGGTGGGTCAGATCGCGTCGATGCCGGATTCACCGGTACGGATACGGACAGCTTCCTCGATATTTGAAACAAAGATCTTGCCGTCGCCAATGCGACCTGTTTGCGCAGCGGAGCGGATCGCGTCAACCGCTTTTTCGACCATATCGTCGCCTAGCACAATCTCGACTTTTACCTTGGGCAGAAAATCTACGACGTATTCCGCACCACGATAAAGTTCGGTATGGCCTTTCTGGCGGCCGAAGCCCTTGGCTTCCGTCACGGTGATGCCCTGAAGGCCCACTTCCTGAAGCGCCTCTTTGACCTCGTCCAGTTTGAAGGGCTTGATGATCGCTTCGATCTTTTTCATCACCTTGTGTCTCTCTCCACATAACAGGCCGGATATGTCGGCGGGCTCATTGTTGGCCGGTGCGTTCGGGACAAGCGTCCGCGATTACCGGCGTAAACCGATGTGTCGTCCTTAGCATGATGCATGCCAATCTGAGGGTGCTTCTGGTAGTAATTTTCAAGGCGAAGATTTCCGCCAAGAAAAGTGGCAAATCCCGCCGTGGAACCACACTTCTGGTTTTGCTATCGAGGACAATATGCACAATTTTTGACCGTTTTGCCCAAAAATTATGCGATGAAGCGATTGGGATGTCGTCGTGCTGCTTTCATTGGGATAATCAGCACACGAGACGCACACACTTACCAGACGCCTGGAGCAATTGGTCGGGATGAATTTCAACGCCGGAAAATCAAGAGCCGTTTTGCTGACCCCTGATGAAATGGGTCATGCCGACAAGCAGACGATCGAAAGTGGAGTTCCCGGTATCGTTCTCATGGAGCGGGCGGGCCAGGCGGTCGCAGGTGTTGCGCGCAAGATTGCCCCGAAAGACGGCCGTATTCTTTGCCTGTGTGGTCCGGGAAACAACGGTGGGGACGGCTTCATCGCAGCACGCTGCCTGAAGGCGGCAGGCTTTGAGACTCGCCTGCTGCTTCTGAAAGACCCGGCAGGGCTCAGAGGTGATGCGCTCTTGGCTTTTGAGCGCCTTGATCCCGGGCTTCGGGGCGCGGTGGCCTACGCCGTAAAAGGCAACGAAATCGCGCAGGATCTTGTTGATGAACTCGCAGAGGCCGATCTGGTTGTCGATGGGCTTTTCGGAGCCGGGCTGGACAGGCCGTTGTCCGGTGCAATCCTCAAACTTGTCGAGTTGGTCAATCAGTCCAACGTTCCCGTGCTTGCGATCGACCTTCCTTCAGGTATCAGTGGATCAAGTGGTCAGATCCTGGGCGGGGCGATCAAGTCGCGCGCGACCGTAACCTTTTTCCGCAAAAAGCCGGGACATCTGCTTTATCCGGGGCGGGACTTGTGTGGTGCGGCAAGCGTTGCCGACATCGGCATCCTGCCTGAAGCGCTCGACAAGATCGCACCCGATACATTCGTGAATGGGCCGGATCTCTGGCTGGATACCTGGCCCCGTCCCTCGGTCGGTGGACACAAATACGTGCGCGGACACGCCGTCGTCTTTGGCGGTCCGATGTCGTCGACCGGCGCCGCGCGTCTGTCGGCCATCGCCGCGCTGAGGGCAGGGGCTGGGCTTGTGACACTCGGCTCCCCGCCGGACGCAATGATGGTCAACGCCTGTCATCTGACGGCAGTGATGTTGAAGAAACTCGCCAATGACGCGTCAATTTCCGAGTATCTTCAGGACCCGCGCCTCAACGCGCTTTTGATCGGCCCGGGCTTCGGGGTTGGCGCAAAGACGTGCGACACGGTCGCAGCTATTCTCGAGGCCAGGCGCGCAACCGTGCTGGATGCGGATGCGCTCACGAGTTTTGCCGGCAATCCCGGGCAATTGTTCAAGTTGATCAAGACGGCGAACGTGCCGGTCATCCTGACGCCGCATGAGGGCGAGTTCGCGCGACTGTTCCCGGATTTGGGCGGCGACAGGCTCGTTAAGGCCCGGCAAGCGGCGGAGCAGTCCGGTGCAGTTGTCATCCTGAAGGGGCCTGACACGGTAATTGCCGCCCCCGACGGGCGCGCGGCCATCAATGAGAATGCACCGCCATGGCTCGCGACTGCCGGATCAGGTGACGTTCTTGCCGGAATAGCTGCGGGTCTGCTGGCACAAGGCGTTCAAGGCTTTGAAGCCGCGTGCCAGGCAGTCTGGCTGCACGGGGAGGCGGGCGATGTCGCCGGGCCTGGGCTGATTGCCGAAGATCTCGGTCTGTCACTGAAAACAGTGATCGCAGGACTTGTGGACAAGACGCAGGCCAGGTGAGCGCGTTGACACCTTTTTCCTTTGACGGGAAAATCAGCGGTGCTATAGAAGCCCCGCTTCAAACGCGGAGCCCAAGAGCTCCAGCGATGCGGATGTGGTGAAATTGGCAGACACGCCAGATTTAGGTTCTGGTGCCGCAAGGCGTGGGGGTTCAAGTCCCTCCATCCGCACCACTTGCTTTCAGGCAAGTCATTGTTTTAATTTATAAAATTAGATTTGCTTGATGTAGAAATTCAAAAAATGTCGAAAAGTGATGTACATTTTGATGTACAAAATGATGTACATTTCTTAGCCTTCGGGCATGAGTGATCCCGACCGGTACCTGAAAAGTCGAAATGGAAAATGGTATTACGTGCGCCGGATTCCGGGGCATGTGCAGGACCTTGTCGGCCAATCCCGGATCAGTCTGACACTCAAAACAGACTCGCTTGAAACCGCCCGTGTGCGCCGGGATGCCATGGAGGAGGCGGACACTGCTTATTGGGCGAAGCTCATAGCGCAATCACCAGTGGAACAGGCAGAGGCGCGTTACAAGGCCGACAAGGCGCGTTGCATGGCGCTCGGCTTTGTCTGGAAGAGTTTGGACCACCTCGTCAGCGAAGCGGCCCCTGAAGAGCTGGTATCCCGTGTTCTGACAGTTGGAAACGGGTCGGATACTTCCAGGACCGCAAAGGCGGATGCGCTGCTCGGAACGGCCAGGCGGCCGACAATTGCTGTATCGAAGGCGCTCGAGGTGTTTCTGGCCGAGATTGCTCCAGATTTCATGCGCAACAAAAGCCCGCAACAAAAACGGACTTATCAAAAGGTCAAGCAACGGGCGGTGAACAATTTCATTGAGATCTGCGGCGACAAGGGCATCGCGGAGATCACTCGTGAGGATGCCGTCAAGTTTCATACCTGGTGGCAAAAGCGTGTCACAGGAGAAATTGTACCGAAATGCTCGCCCAATTCCGGCAACCGCGACGTCGGGAACATGCGCAAGCTATTCGACGACTATTTCAAACATATCGGCGAGGAGGATCTGCCGAACCCTTTCCGCAACCTGCGCTTCCGGGAGCGGAAGATCGACAAGAAGAAACGGCCTGCATTTCCGACTGATTGGATTCGCGATCGGATCCTGAGGCCGGAGACATTCAAGGGTTTGAACGATCAAGCAAGTGGGATCCTGCTTGTTCTCATTGAAACGGGATGCAGGCCGTCAGAGATCTGCAATCTGCCGGCGCATCGTATTCACACGGACGCCGAGATACCCTTCATTGAAATCGAGTTTCAGGAAAAGCGGGAGTTGAAAACGGAATCTAGCATTCGGCGAATCCCGCTCGTGGGTGTCGCACTTGAGGCGTTGAAGCACTTTTCTGAAGGGTTCCCGCGCTATCACGACAAGGAAGAAAACTTCTCCCAGATCGCGCGGAAACACTTTCGGGCGAAGGGCCTATTTCCGACCGAAGATCATGTGATCTATTCCCTGCGCCACTCTTTCGAGGATCGTATGAAAGAGGGGCGGATCGATCCAGAAATCCGGAAATTCATATTCGGGCACTCGATCGACCGCGAAGAATACGGAGAGGGGGCAAGCCTGCTGTTTTTGCAAGGTGAGCTGCGGCGGATTGCGCTGCCTTTTCCGAGGGAAATTTTAAATAAACTCAATGATATACTTCCCGATGAAAGTCTTTAGGCGCCATATCTTACGGTGCGTTGTGATTTACAGAATTTTAAAATGAAATTACACTTAAAAAGTGAGCGCGCAGCAGACCTGCACTCAAGTTGCTTGTGTGTAGCGTAAGTGATTGTGCGTCATGCACTATATTGGTTTGAACATTTTTGTGTTGGGTCATTTCATGGCAGAAGACGCTGAAGAACGAAGACGTAGTGAAGCGGGGCGTGCCAGTCAACTCGCGCTTAAGGCGGCCTCGAAAATTGCAGACTGGTGCGAGGTAAGGAAAGAAGTCGCACTACGCGATGCTGCGCTTCAAATGCGAACAGTCTGGATACTGTTAGCGGGAGGAGTTATTTTACTTCTGCTTTTGCCACGATTAGTTGCCCTAATTGACTACACAGCAGCCACGTTGCCACCCGACGCGGTGCAAGAAGCCGATGCGGCTCTTGCTTTAATGGAAACAAACAAAACTGAGATGAACGAGGAACTAAATCAGGCGCAGAAAGACTTAAATCTTAGAGAAACACAGCAAACAATCGCAAATAATAACCTTGAAGAAGCGGTTAAAAACTTTCGTACTCCGTTTGAACATCAGTTGTCAGTTTGGAAACGCGCAACACCAAACGATCTGTCGATACAAACAAGAACAATATACCAAAGAGATAAAGGTCCGATCATCGTCGCTGGTAGCGAAGGTACAGAGTCAAACTCAAATATTTTGTTTCTTGTTTCTTCTGAAGGAAAGGAATGGATGGCTGTCCGCGCCAAAGATGGGGGTGAGACAATCAACGGTCGTATCTACGCCATCTCGTCACTGCCAGATGGTGATTTTATTGCCGCAGGGCATGAGATCATTGGAGACGTCAGAATGCCAATATTTCTTCGCTCGAAAGAAGGAACAGAGTGGACAATTCAGCGCCCGGCTGAGTCAGGCTCTCGTATCTCAGGCTCGATTTTTGCGATATCGCGATCGAATAGTCTTGGATTTTTCGCTGCGGGATATGAACAAGTTGGAGAAAAGAGAAACATTCTCTTTTTTCGATTGTTGGACGGCAATGAGTGGGTTCCCTTGCGTCCAGATAGGTCAGGTACACGTATCGAGGGCACTGTCAGATCAATCTTACCCGCTCCCGATGGTGGGATCATGGCAGTAGGATACAGCGGTGATCGTGAGAACCCAAAGACTCTCATTCTCAGTTCTGTGGATGCAATAGAATGGCTAACTGTGCGACTAGATGAACCGGGAGGTTATATTCGGGGTCGACTTTTTACGCTCGCGCTCGATCCTCAAGGTGGCTTTATCGCTGCTGGCCTTCGTCAGGTCGGAAGTGTGAGCACAATCTCTACCGCCTTTAATCTCAATCCTTTTCCAAGCTCGACAGAAGTTCTAATTCTTCGCTCTCAAGATGGTAAATCATGGCAAGCCCTAAGGCCCGAGGAAATGGGCGGGCGTCAAGGTGGTCTGTTGTTTCACCTACTAAACGTGCCGGACGTTGGAGTGTTGGCTGCGGGTTCCGCAGACACGGCTCGTGGCGAACAACCGCTAATTTTACGCTCTTCCACTGGCGAAGCTTGGGTTCCAATTCTTTTTTCAAGCATTACAGAAACGCGTGTACCAAAAAATTTTTGGAGGCTCCTTTCCACAGCAGACGGTACCCTTTTAGCAGGCGGAGACGGTACCTCGATTATGCGCTTAACCCCAGACTTGCGAGAGGAGGTTCAAGAGGCAATCCTCACTGGTGAAATCGAAGAAGATTTTACCGTTCCAGATAGATCAATCGAGACTTCTGAAGTTGTGCGACAACGTAACAGTGATTTGAAATTCGCTATTGAACTTGTGGAGCAACAACAAACTATTGTAGATCAGGCGCAAGAGTCATACACTAGGCAGACAGATGCTGTTGAACAGATCACAAAGGCAAACATTAACTTAGAGAATGCCTTGCGTCGAACAGAGCCTGTTCGTCAAGCGAGTTGGATTGCGACAAGACTGGGCGTCATTGCGCTGATTATCTTTCTGGTTCAGATCAGCGTAAATCGCTACCGTTATTTGCAGCGTCTTGCGGACTTTTACGATGGCCGTGCCCAGGCGTTCCGCATGCTCGCAAATTCAGGGCCCACCGCTGCAGGAGCTATTCTTCATGAGGTTTCATTGAATGATCTGATGGCAGGACTATCGCCAAGTTCGATCGGGTTTGGCCGAGCACCCGAGCCGCCCACTCAGCAGCTCATGTCCGTTCTTCAGGCTGCCGTTAAGAAGTGACGGCTGTCACGGCTGAAAACTTCTAGGCCAACGTGTTTCAGTCGTCACTCTACATGCAGGTTTAGGGTGTCACCAATCAACCAGGCGTTCTTTTGGAACGCATTGGATCTGGTCTTCCGAGGGCTGTCTGTGCGGGTATTTTGCCGTGGAATCTGCCGGACAGATCGGTTTTTCGATCGCGATGAACCCCTTGTTGACTATGCATTTGGCGAATTGGCGATTTCGCAGTTTCTGATTGGGGTCGTAGCTGTAAACAGAGCCAGGTGTGTAGCCGCCGCCGACGGTGCTGCAGCTGACCGAGTTGCCGATCGGCGTGCAGGTCGTGTAGCCGGGATTGTAGTAGCCCGGCGTCGACGCCACGGCCGTTGATTGAGGAACAGCTTTCAAGGCAGCAATATTGCAAGCATCTGCTGCGTTCTGGCGTTGTGCAAAGGTGGAGCCCTGCTTGTACAAAATGGTCGTCGGGCCTGTCTGGCAGCCGGCGAGCAACAACAAGAATACAATCGATAAACGCATAAGAAGTCCCCCAGTCGACTACAACCAGTGCACAGATTCCTTCGAAAAATCAATAAGCTTACACGCAGGGATACTACTTATACGCGCTCTTTTCCTTTCATTTGCCGTCGATGGACAGACGGGACACAGTTCCGTCGTGCGAGGTTTTTTGCGCGTTAATCAATCCTCATGATCTCCGCACTATCACTGTGATGAACACACGTGAAGAGGATTTCCAGCCGGTGCGTGGACGCAAGTTTGGTTCCGTGATTCCGTTCCCTTCTCGACATCCCAGACGAGGATCATCGAGTCGGAGGGGCAGAAGGCGTTCGCTTGGTTGGCGGTTGCCGAGACGGCTTTGGCTGCCGCTTATGCTGGCTCTTGCCGCACTGGTGATTTATGGCCCGCAGGACCAATCTCTGATCAACGACCTTGGCGACGAGCTAGTGGCGACCTGGGTGCGTTTTACACGTTCCGGCGAGGGGCATATGTCGTGTGTTGGCATTCAAGCGGTGGATGGCGACACCATCAAATGCCTGGGTGGCAAAGGCATGCGCGCGCTCGGTGACGGAACACCCAATCGATCCGGTTTTGACACACCCGAGATTTTCAGCCCGAAATGCCCGCAGGAGCGCGCGCTTGGTGAAGCAGCCAAGGCCCGGCTGCAAGAGCTTGTTTCGCAAAGCGGTGTGACGGTGACAGATTCCGGCAAGCGCGACCGGTACGACCGGCGCCTGGTTTGGATCAACCTACCTGACGGTCGTACAGCAGGGTCAGTGCTGGTTGAGGAAGGGCTCGCCCGGCCATGGTTTCCCGGGTACCATGCGAACTGGTGTCGTTAGTCCTCCCAAGAGAGAGTTTTTGCACAATTGTTGTCTGGTTTATGGAGCAATCAATCCAAGCCGGAGCGTCGTGGTGATGACCAGAGCGCAAGCGAGGCAGAGTGTTGCAGAACCTATTATGAGGACTGATCTCAGTTGGCCTCAACGTTTCGCAATCTTTCGGTCACGTCAACAACGCCGGGAAGGTCCCAAACTGCATCCCTTAGCAGAAATTTATGACTGTTTGTGTGTTCAATGTAGTCCGACTGCTCGCGAACGATGGCTACCGGAACCAACGCAGCGCGGAAGACACGGTAGTCGTCATCGAACAGGACGCCGGCGAGGATGTCGAACCCATCCAGGTCGCGGATAGAGGACAATTGACGAGACTTGTTGCGACGATGAATACGTCGTCCCTTGATTTGATAGCGTGTTCCGTCATCGCTGGTTGCATCAAGTGCCTTTACCGAGTTGTCAGCTTGCGCCCAACCAAATGCCCTGCAAAACAAGTATTCAGCAAGATCACCGGTCGGGTTGTTCGCTGAACGCAACACCTTACGACTTCGCAATTCCTCCATAATCGCAACATGCAGAGCTAGAAGTTCGAGAATGGATTTGGCGCGAAGATTTTCCATTACCCTTAGGTACCCCGGAAGCAGCATGTTAGCCAAACTTGGTGGCTTTTGCATTTGTATAATGATCTTGGACCACCGATCCCAGCCAGTCGTGTAGTGGTCTTGGCTATCCGGAAGCTGTGGAAGACCCAACGGCGCGCAGTTTTTGCTTGTCTTTAAGATTTGCAACATCATATGATGTCGAAAATCTTAAAGGAGCTGATTCGTGCCAACCTTCAGAACTGTTACTGTCAGCGTTTTAGCGGAAATTGAAACGCGTTTAGCGGATTTTGGACTTGTTCGAGACCAATTGCTTACAATCGCTCGAACTGCACGCGCTTATGCTGATGATGCTAGTCCTTCAATGCCGCTCAACGCTGCTGGTTTACTTTCCTATATCTACGGGGTTGAAGCACTGCGTCAGCAACTTGTTGGGCCGGACTATTTCCCCGATCGGACGTGCGGTATCGAAGGCGTCATTCACCGGGATCGTTCCATTCGTCTCGCGTTTCAGAATGTGGACAAATGCTGCGTCGACATGCCCCCTATACCGCGGAACGAGAAGGGAGGCGGCGCTGCAAGTCTCTCGGCTCCAAGCCTTTTTGTGCATTGTGGCATAGAAGTCGGCCCGCTCACTGGTGTCAGGCAAGACGGCGTATTGACCTATTATGTAATGGTCGGACTTGATGGCAGTGTTGAATTGTCCTGCCCGATTATCGACAGGGGAAAATATGTGGATTGGCATGAGCGTATTTTCATCTATTCCCCTGGTGGAGAATGGGAAGCAGCGCCTGACGCCGACAAAGACCCAATCGAGGACTTCGACATTAGCGTCTCCTTCAAGGAGGTATGATGTTCAATTCGGATCGGTTGAAGACGGCTCGCGAGAGGCGGATGCTGTCTTCGAAAGAACTTGCCGAACGTGTCGGCGTCTCTGTCGTTACTTTTTCGAAATACGAGAATGGCCATGAACCGGACAAGTTCATGGCCTCGCGACTTGCAATGGAATTGGGTTACCCAATTGATTTTTTCTATCGTGATCAGCTCGAACGATTGGATACAAGCACTATTAGTTTTCGCAGTCTTGCGAGGATGAAGGCAAAGGAGCGGCGGGCAGCAGAGGCAGCCGGTGCGCTGGGAATTGAACTGTACGAGTGGATTGATACCCGGTTTAATCTTCCCCAAGCCGACTTGATCGATCTGAGCAAAGAACGGCGGCGACCAGGCATTGCAGCGCGTCTGTTGCGCCAGCATTGGAATTTGGGCGACAGGCCAATTGGCAATGTGCTTAAGCTCATCGAGTCGAAAGGCATTCGCGTGTTGTCGCTGTCGGAAGCGACCAAAAACGTTGATGCCTATTCTTTCTGGCGCGGTAATCACCCTTACATTTTTTTGAACCAGCAGAAAACGGCTGAGCGATCCATTTTTGACACCGCTCACGAGTTGGGGCACCTGGTTTTGCATCATCATGCAGGAGCAAAAACGGATAAAGAGGCTGAAACTCAGGCCGATAAATTCGCATCAGCATTTCTGATGCCCGAAAACGATCTTATGGATTACGCTCATATCCTTACGGCAGGTCAGATCATCACAGCCAAAAAGAGATGGAAGACCTCCGCGATGGCGCTGGCATATCGCCTTCATGGCTTGGGGTATCTTACAGAATGGCAGTATCGGTCACTTTGCATAGAACTAGGAAAGCGAGGGTATCGCAGTGGCGAGCCTGATGGGATCGAGCGTGAAACATCGACTGTGCTTGCCAAGGTCCTTTCAGCGCTATGGTCAAAGCGCCTGACCAAAGCCGATATTGCTGACGATCTGGGAATTCCGCTGGAAGAACTTGAGGCGTTGATTTTCCGGTTATCTCAAGAGCGGCCCAAGCCGGCGTCGTCTGGGTTGAAGGTTGTCAGATAGTTCACAGACTTTGATAACCTTTGTGGCAGGGAAAGTATCAGTCAGAAACGTGCTCGAGCGTGATTGTGTTTACCGCGCGAGTTCGAGTTTCGGATGTGAAGGATTCCGGTATGTCGGTGCAGTTGTCGACAGGGCGGCCGTAGGAAAGGATGAGTTCGGCGTTGCCGTCTTCTGATGCAATGAGATGCTGCGTCAGATAGAAAGGAAGCCGGATGTCGAAGCCCCGTTCTGTGACGAACTGGGCCTCTGGGTTGTCCGCCAGAGACAGGGCTGCCTCTGCCGGGATGCATTGCTCTTGCAAGCCAAAAGGTATGCCGTCGATCAGTCCTTGAGGAAGATGGTCATAGGTTAGGATACCATTTTCCGCTTCCAGTCGTTCAGCGTGGATCAGGATTATGTCTGATCCGTCTGCAAAGGCGGCAAATGACACCTGGAACATGCGGCCATTGCTTTCCTGGCGATGATGCAGCTCTCCGAGGGGGCGAAATGTTTCGCCGATCGTGATGTGGAAAGCAGCCTCGTGTGTCGTCGTGACCGTGTTGTCATGACGATCGACGTAGTCAAAATCAGCTGCGTTGGCTTGGATAGAAACAAACATCAACGCGGCAAACATGAAGGCCTCGAGCAACACGTGCCTGGTTCCTTTAGCCTCGTCAAACAAACGAGACGTGCTGCAGGTTTGTTTTCCTCGGTTCCGTGGTTGGCAAGCCTTTGGCATCACTTTCTGGAAAGAATTGCTTTTGCCATTTCGATGGCCTGGTCGGTTGGGGTGTTGCTTTTGCCGAATTCGACTTTGTCGGCGCCGAGGGTTTGGCCGAGGTTGGCGAGGGTTTCTGGCGTCCATTCATCGTCGTTCTGGACAAGTTCCAGGGCGTCGGCGCGCGCGTGATAGAAGCCGGCGAGCCTTACGTTGTAGCGATAGAGGCCCCCAAGGGTGGCGAGCAGGAAAAGCAGCAGGATCGCTTGCGGTGCGCGTTGACTGAGGATCTGCCAGGCGTTCTGGGTTTCGGCCTGGCGCAGAGCGATGTAGGCATCAGAGCAGGCGGTAGTGACATCTACATTGGTGCGCTCTGAGGTCTCTTTTGTTGTGGCGCCATCGGTTGCTTCCACCTTCTCAAAGTTGGATTTTTCAGTGCTGGCGGCGCCTTCCCGGCAGACTTTCAAAAAGCTCGCAAAATCATCGCGTCTCTGTTCTAGTGAAAAGCCACCTGACGCGATCTGGTCCGCGGCTGCTTGTGCGCGTTTGAGCTGTGCTTCTTGCGCAAGTCTTTCCTCGATCGGGGCTGCGGTATCAATTTTGTTTATTTGTGTGGGTACTTTGAAGGAATCAGCAACATGGTCCGGCAATTCGTCGATCAATTCGCGCATCTTTGCATCGCCCAAGTAACCGGCATCAATATTCTCGGTGGCGAGTTTTTGCTTATACCTGTCGTCAATCAAAACGACCGTGCCTTTGTGTCCGAATGCTATCAGTGCTTGTTCACCTGGCAGCACTCGGAGATCAAATAGTTCCAGGGTCAATCCGGGTTTACTTGTCTGCCACGTGTTCCCACCATCAGTGGAGCGCGCGATTATCCCTGTGTTTTCAGCTTCTAAAAAACCCAGCGCGAACAGCGTTTGCCCATCACGGAGTTTTCGGACCCTATAGAGGTAGGCAGGAAAACCGATCTTTTGCGTCTGCCATGTGTTCCCGCTATCGGTTGAGCGAGTTATCGTCCCAGGGCTACTCGGGGCGATCAATGTATGTCCATCATTCAGCACTAGAAACTCAGCCGGGGCCCCTGCCGCCCCGATACTGCTCTCACGCACCTGCCATGTGTCGCCTCCATCGATTGAACGCACTATTGTGCCGAACGAACTTATCGCGATCAACGTTTGCCCATCAGGAAGCACTTCAAGAGCTTCTAGTGGCGTAATTATCCCACTCTCGCGCGCGAGCCACGTTTTTCCACCATCGGTTGAGCGCGTAATTACGCCTTGACCTTCTCGTAGGTTTCCACCGACCGCGACTAGTGTCTGCCCGTCTTTCAGAACTCGGAGATCTCTAAGGTTTCCCATTACTCCGCTCTCACGTGCCTGCCAGGTGTTCCCGCCATCGGTAGAGAGCGTGATTACTCCTCCCATAAAACTTAGGCGGTCTCCTCCCACTGCGACCAGCGTTTGTCCGTTGTGCAGCACGCCGAGCGCTAGTAAGGACTCAGTGACACCACTCTCACGTACTTGCCATGTGTCCCCACCATCGGTGGAACGCGTAATTGCACCGCTACTTCCTATTGCGATCAATGTTTTATTATCAGGGAGAATTTGGAGCTTAAGAAGGTTCTCCACGACTCCACTCGCGCGCGCTTGCCATGTGTCTCCACCATCGGTTGAGCGCGAAATTACGCCGCCGTTTCCTATTCCGACCAGTGTCTTTTCAATGGGGATTACTTTTAGATCATTTAGGTATTCTACTACTCCACTTTCACGTACCTGCCATGTGTCTCCGCCATCGGTTGAGCGTGTGATCACTCCTGTACCATCTTCAATGTTTCCACCCACTGCGACCAATGTTTGACCATCTTCTGAAACTTGAAGGTGCGTTAACACTCCGGCGACACCGCTTTCGCGTTGCGTTCCGATCCAACTCAATTGATTCAAAAGTGCGTCCCACTCAGCGTTTCTAGCCCGGTCCATGTCGAGAAGCTGCGTTTCCAATAAGTTAGCTTCAGCTAAGTAAGCACGTCGCTCACCATCTTGGATCTGTTGCCAGAGCGGCACGCCAACATAGTAGCCGAGACCAAAGAAGATCGTGACGATGAGCGCGCCCATGAGCCAGGACGCAAACTTGTCAGCCCGAAATGCGCGGCTTCTCTGTTTCAGGATGAGAGGACCCAACGGTCCTTGGGCGGCTGTCCAGTCTGCGTCGCTCGAGGCTTTCTGCCAGATCTTGCGCTGTTTGGCCGTCGGCAGATCGCCGAACCGCGGCGGGTGCATATTGTTGTTCGTAGTCAAAACCAACGCCCCGTTTGGTTGTAAAATTGCCTACGCCGTGAGTAGATCCAAAAGCCACCAAAGCCTTATGAAAAAAATCTCTAGTGACATTTGGGCGAATTGAGAAATTAGGCTTTAAACAATCTTTGATGTTACATTCAGTTTCAAATTATATTGCCAGAATTTCAAGCCAATACAACAGCGCAGTGCTGACCGGTAGAACCTAGCGGCTGTTGCGGGACCGATTCCTCGCCCTGACCCGCGACATGGCATCGTCGTTGGCGAGGAGGTCGTCGCGGATCTGTTCCAGACGGATGTAGGCCGGTAGCAGGTTGGGGCGGGGGCCGTCGATGAGGGCGGCCAGGATGTCGAGCGCGCGATCGACATTCTCGATGGTCAGGATGTCTTCCCGGCTTTTTTCTCGTTCGTCCTGGAACACCTGGGCGCGCATGGGAGCCATTCAATCCCTTGCAGCGGTAGAAAAGCCCGTGAGCCGGAGATTGGCGCGCGCGCGGGCGTGGCAGCTAGAGGGCTGTTTGTGAGCGCTCAAAGAACTGACCCCCGAACAACCCAGAAAAGAACCTCGCCGACAGCGATGCCGGCGGCGAGGCCAAGGGGCAGACGTTTTGCCAGGGCATCAGCCTGCACGAGAGATTTCCTGGTTTTCTGAGGGGAAGTTGGTTTTGATGTCTCCGGCCATTCGCCGAAGCTTTGGTGTGCAGAGCCTTTACCGCTTTTTTCGACGTTCCAGAAAACGGCTGCGACGCAGGCCGCGGCGATTGTCATGCAGGCAAACGGGGCTGTGCCGGTCACAAAGGCAATGAGCTGCTCGGTCATGTGACGTTCGCCTTTGGAGTCTCAGGTGCCGTTTCGGCGAGCTGTGCTGCGTGCTCATCAACCGGGGCAGGGCCGGTGACTGTCTTGCCGCTTTTTGCGAGTGCCTCGGCGATCGCTGCCAGGGCTTCGGGCTTGCCGTAGATGACGTGGTCTTCTTCTTGGCCGGAAACGTGCAGGCAGAGGCTCTGGACCTTCTGGCCGCTGACGACTTCCTCGCTGCCATCGTCATGGGTGACGATCAGGGCGCGAGTCGGGCTTTTGGCGCTTTGATAGAACCGGATCTGCGCTGCCAGGCTCTCCATGCATTTTTCGAAGGAGTCGAGCAGGATCTCGACGTGCCAGATCCTGTCGTCGGCCGGCAGGTGCTTGTTCTCGTTGAACCAGGCAATGCCCTTTTTCAGCATCTTGAAGGAAGAAACGGTGTTTCGGATGCTGGCGGTCATTTGTTGTGAGCCTGTTCGGTTTCGTCTTTGAATAGACGCTAACAAGCCAGACGCTGGTTCCGAAATGGAATTGAAACTGAAATTTTCGGCGAGGATATACATGCTGGTGGACACTTACAGTTCCATATCATTCACTTTCATTAATGAAAGCATAACTTACAATTAAATGCAATTCCGAAAGTTGACCTGTCTTGCGCGTGCTTGAGTCGCCTGTGAATATGCCGCCACTCAGGTGGGGTGATTTGGATGGAAATCGATAGGCTTACGGTGAGCCGAGTCATTGAGCGGCTATACGAACGGGCGCGTCAAAAGGGTATTTGGCTGGAACAGCGCCGCGATTTCAAAGTGCTTGAAACTCTGCTTGAGGGTATTCCGGACAAACAACTCACGGAGCATTTCCGAACCAGTCTCAACACCTATACGCCGCCGCAAGCCTTTTGGCTCGGCGGCTACAATTCAGCTGGCGATCTGGTTGCGGTGGCCGCTGCCAGGTTGGACGAGCTTGGATCCTGGACGCTTGAACGCTATTGGCGTGAGTATTGGTCGCGCTGTTACCCGCACTCAGATCACAGGCAGGCGGAGTTGGCCCCGAAACAATACCGGTTTGCAAAAGGCATTAGCGGGAGTGTTGTCTACTTTGGAGACATGTGGGTTTCGAAAGGTCATCCGGAAACTCAAGTATCCGACCCGTTCGCAAAAACACTTCAGCTTCTGGCATTGCTCGAGTGGAAATTTGACTGGTGTTACGCCTGGGGACGGCCGAAGTTTCTGCAAAGAGGTTTTGCTGAAAAGTGCGGCTTTGCCAAAACAGGGCCGGGCATCAACTGGTTGCGTGCTCCATCAACAATTGATGCCGATCTGAAAGTGATGGCGAATTCTCACGAGGACCTTTTGGATCTGGTGGACCTTTTAGCTTCTGAGCTTCTCGGAGGATCGAGTAGCAATAAATCCACCTGAGCCCGCCCGGTGCAGTGAAGGGGAGCAGGATTCGCTCTGTTTTCAACCACTGGAGGCCACCCGGTAAAAGGTAGACGCTGCCGATGACGTCGTAACGCGGCTCGCCTTTGGACGCTTCCACGTATGACAGTCGGACAAGGTTTCGGTATTGGGGTTCTATCTCGAGCTTTGGCTGCGGCACTTTGGGATCCGCCGCATGCGGCAGAAGTTTCGCAAACAGGCTCTCGGTGCCAACATGAATGATATCCGGACTGTCTGTCGGTTCGTGGACGGTCTTCAGGATTACGAGTTGAGGCAGGTATTCCACGATCGGCGACGTCTCGTCCGGCATCTTGCCGTCCGTGTCGCGCCAGAGACGGTATAAAAATGCCGCAATACCGTCCGCGCTGCCACGCATCAGGTCATCAACGGGAAGGTTTTTGACATAGTTTTCGATCATTGCAGCGTGGTTGGTCGATCTTCTGACACCAGATCCTCACCGGTTGCCATAGATGCTTCGAGAATTCTGTGTCTGATGAGAATTGTCAGCTCGTCACGTTCGTCTCGCGCGAGTTTTTCAATTCGGGAATGGCCGAACAATACCTGGCAGTAAGCAACTGCGGCTAGTATGGCGCCATGTTTGCGGAGAATTTCAAGGACTTCATCTAACTTGTCGCTGCGGTCGTCTGGCACTGGGGCGATCCCTCAAGAAATCAGTGCTCTTCTTCGGAGCCTTTTTCAAATTGTGTTTTCCGAGTTAACAACTCATTGTAGTATTTTTCAACCAGATAGTTAAAATCCTCAAACGACGCAAGCCCGCCAAGCTGGGTCTGTTCGAAGTTCCGCGCCATGTCGTGTGCGACCTGAAAAAGCGTCCGGTCCAGTTTCTTTCCGGGTTTCGCATTTTGGTTTGCCGGCTGAAACCTGTCGTCGTCAAACGGATCGCCTTTCCCGGACAATAGCCAGTCCAGGCTGCAGCCGAACACGTTCGCGATCTGCTGCAGGT
Organism: uncultured Roseibium sp.; assembly: GCF_947494555.1. GTDB lineage: Bacteria > Pseudomonadota > Alphaproteobacteria > Rhizobiales > Stappiaceae > Roseibium. Next base: position 1,823,738 of record NZ_CANLVF010000001.1, read on the forward strand.
TCTTCTGCGTGATTCCCTTGTCCTGTTCCCAGTTACCCACAGCGCCGCGCGACAGTGAAATTCTGTCAGCGAATTCCGCCTGTGTGAGGCCTAAAGCCTTGCGTATGTGTCGAATTCTGTCACCGGTCGTGTCCATACCGGACATCATGCCGCGCTTTTTGAAAGAGGTCGATGAAATTATAGCTTGAATAGTCATGAAAGTAATGCTTTCAATCTGTCATTATGGAAAGTGAATCTCAACTTGGTCTTGCGACTGTCCTGAGTGTTTGTAACGGCCCTTCGTCGCTATCGAGAAAACTCGGAGGGCACCCGACACCGCAAGCCATTTCACAGTGGAACCGCGTACCTGCGGAGCGTGTACCGGAGATTTCCAATGTGACAGGTGTTCCTCGCCATGTAATCCGTCCTGACCTTTATCAGGTACCATCATTAGCTAGAGAACAAAGCTCGTCATCCCCACAAACCTCAAAAAATGTGGGGGTGGATCCATGACCGGGTTTGGTGGTGGGGCTGATCCCATCCGGCAGATGCTGAAGGTGTCAACGCATCGAAGTGTCAAGCAGGCGGGCGGTCTGGATGCCTTTGCCGATATTACCCGCGTTGGCCGCAAGACGCTAAATGACTATTCCAACACGGGCAACGATCGGCATCGCGAGACGTTCATGCCGGTTGATGTGCTGGCAGACCTGATCCTAGATGTGAAGGAGCGGGGCGAAGTGCCGCCCTTGCTGATTGTTCTTTGTGAGCTGGCGGGCGGCACCTTCGTGCGCGTTCCGGAACCGGACAAGACCAAAACAGCGCCGCAGCTTGAGCTCGCCGCGCTTGGGGCCCGGCACTGGTCGTTTCCCAGCCTGATCAGCCGCTACATGGCCGATGAGATCGGGTCCGATGATTTCGCCAGGGAAGCGCTGCCGCTGGTGACCCAGCTTCTGAACGATCTTTCTCAATTGAAACAGCAACTCTTGAGCGTCGATCGGGATCTCGGATCTGCGTCCGGGACGGCGGCGGGGATCAGAACGAGGGCAGGGGAATGACCCGGCGCCTTCATGACTATTCCCCTCACGAACTCACTGGCATGGCGTCGCGGCTGAAGGTGCTGGCGGCGAACAAGAGAAGCTGCGCGGACATTTCGGAAAAGGTGGCGCTCGCCGGAAACGGGTTTTCCAACGCGCCGGCGGTGGCGCGCGGCTATCGCCAGGACGCGGCCATGCTGGACGCCGTTGCCGGTCTTCTCACCCAGATCTCCAAAACACGAACAGGAGCCGGCCAATGATCAAGCGGCTGTGGAGCAAATTGTCTTCAGCGGAAAAGGCGGAGGTGTGCCGGCCGCTTGCGGCCGAGGGCCTGAGCGGGGCGGAGATGGCGGCGCGCATTTCGGTTTTGTACGGGCGGGTGTCGCGCAACGCGGTGATCGGCGCGTGTAACCGGAACGGCATTTTTCTCGGCAAATCGATCCAGGGGAGGCGGGCCAAAGCACCTGCATCCAAACCGGCCGCGAAGGCCAAAGGCTCACCCAAAGGTGCGCGCAAGGCGGCAACAGCACCCCGAAGAACCTATCCGCAGCGGGTGAGCCTTGCAGCCGCGGCCGGGATGAGCCGGGAGGAGCGGGCAGAGCTCAGCGAGAGCAGCACGCGGCCGGAGGGGCCGGTTGCCTTTGCCGAGCTTGGGCCCCGGTCCTGCCGCTGGCCGGTCTGGGGCTTTGACGAGACAACGGAAAAGGGCGGGTTTTACTGCGGCGCGGCCTGTTCAGCTGATGCTGCCTATTGCCCGGCGCACAGCCGCCTTGCCTATGCCGCGCCGGAGCTTGTTCTCAGTGAAGACGAGGCCGCGTGATGGGGAAGCGGTCGGACTTTCTGCGGGTGAAGAACGAGTATTACCGGACGTTCGATCCGCGGGCCTGTGCGCCGCTTGGGCCACTGCTGCAGCACTATGGCGTTAGCGACTATGCCGAGCCGTGCTGCGGGCTGGGGGATCTGATCTGGCAGCTGAAAGGTCTCGGGCTCAAGTGTCTTGCCCGCTATGACATCAACCCGCGCCGGCCGGGCATACCCTTTGGCGATGCGCTGACGCTTTCCAGGGCGGATCTGAACGGGGCGGGGAACATCATCAGCAATCCGCCCTGGCTGCGGCCGATTTTGCATGCGCTGATCGCCCGGTGTGCCGCGATGGTGCCGACCTGGTTCCTGTTCGATGCGGACTGGCTGCACACCAAACAATCGGCTCCCTTCATGGACTTCTGCACCGACGTTCTGTCAGTCGGCAAGCTGCGCTTCATGCCCTCAACCAACCAGGATAGCAAAGACAATTGCGCCTGGTACCGGTTCGACCAGGAGGCTGCCGGCAAGCCAACGGTGTTTCACGGGAGGGTGGGGTGATGGGGTTTAGATTGGTGAATAGTGTACATGACCACTGGTTTGTACCTTTACATCGGTATCAGGCAGAATTTGTTTTTTCTTTTGCTTCTTGCTCGTTGTCGATCAATACAGTGGGAGGGCGAGTTTGATGGTCTTGATCATCTGTTCCAAGTATTCGGCTTCTTTCTTTCCTAAGACTTTGGTTGTGTTGATTTGCAGCAATCACCAAGTCAGACAAGGATTTCAAGAGCGGTTTGAGAATCTTTTCGACAGATTGGGTAAAGGTTTGGGGGCGATCCTCTCCTTCCTTAGTCACCTCAATATTTGCACCTTCAACTGCTTTTCTCGTAAGAAATTCTATCATATGGGCGTAATGGGTAACCTGACCCAAAGAAACGTCAATTTTATCTCTTGTTTGTTGAAGTTTAGTACTTTTGCTCAAAGATATGGGCGTTTCGGACCAAATCTTACGGAATACTTTTACCTCGTCTCGAAAAGTTTTTGTTGCACTCGCAAGTTCGTTCAAGTCGTTTTTTCTTATGAATTCAAGCATATTGGTCGTTCCAACAGCGATTCCGATCAAGTCACCTGTTGCAGCCAGTTCGTGCTTAACCCTTTGGGCCACATCATCGTAGTAAACCTCCATGTCTCTTTCGTGAGATTTGGCCATAATCTTCAGTTGTGCCTGCATTCTGGTAACTGTGACCCAAGCAACTCCAATAGCAATGACGCCAGTGAGCAGCGTTTGCCAAGTGTAAAGGACACAATACCAACTACCGCCGCTGCAGGCAGGATCTATCCAAAAATCACCTTCGATAGGCGGCCACCAAGTACTGAAAATAATACCCGTCACAAATCCGCACAACGCACCAAACAAAAGCGCAAAGCGTTCGTTCGAATTCTTCATGCATTACCCCTTTGTTGCAACCGTATCTTGCGGAGTTTTGACGGGCTCGGCAAGGGGATGGTGTTGTGATGCCGAAGCGGATCCAGATAACGCGGAACCAGCCCTGGCGTGCGGCCAATCCGGTTGCGGTGATTGTCGACCGCACCACGAAATGGGGCAATCCGTTCATGGTTGGCGAGCCTCTTCCCGACGTGCCTGACCAGCTGATCGACGCCGAAAACGCGTGCCAATGCTTTGAGATTTTCACGATGCCCGAACTGCCGGTCCATGAGCTGAAAGGCAAGGACCTAGCCTGCTGGTGTCCGCTCCCGGCTCAGGGGCCGAGACAGGCTTGTGCGCCGTGTCAGGTAGATGTTTTGTTGAAGCATGCGAACCGGTGTGGTCCGGAAGTTGGTGACGCTAGTGTTTATTAGAAGATTCAACTTCTTCAATACTTTTTGTTTCCTCAAGAAGTTGTCTATTCAACGCAATCAGAGAGTCACTAAAAGATTTAGAGAGGTCGATGATGGTCTCAATGTTTTCTTTTTTTATTACTTCCTCAATTTTCTCAACCAGTGGGATGTTTCTATTCAAGAAGAATTCTTCTCGAATCTCTGTTATTTTGCCGCAAAAATCAAGAGTTTCTCGTTGAATGTCGATTACATTGAATTTCACCTCCGAGGCCGCTCTGCTGAGATTTTCAGATCCAATTGCTGTCCAGTGGGTCGAGCGTATCAAATAGTCAATATTTTCAGCTGCTTCCCACCAATCATCGAAGAATTTGTAGATCTTCTCTGCGATTGCGTATTCATCACCGGAGCAGCTGTCAGCCAGCAAAACCAGCGGATTTTCGACATGCATCACAGCGCGAAAATGGTTGCTGCGCTTTACATGATTTCGAAGCTTTTTTCGAATTTCGACTATGGTTTCAAGTTTTTGGGCTTTGCTTTGAGTAGACTTTTCTTTCATGTCGAGAAGCAACGGCCCAAGTTGCGTTATACCAATCCACAACGCGACCCCCCCTGCAAACCGGCCGCTCAGTGCGCTAGTCCAAGCCTGCAGATTTGCCCAGCCACCAGTCGCGGCGCCAATAAGAATTCCTGCGATCAAAATTGCAAGGAACATCATTCCTTTAGCAAAATCGTCGGGTCCAAGTTTTCTGGTCATCCGCTCACCCCCTATTTCAACTCAAACTTGCCGAGTTTCGGCATGTTCGGCAAGAGGAGGGTGGCGTGATGTCAGCTTTGTTTGCTCACGAAATCGGCGATGGTTGGGGGCTGGAGGTCCTGCTCTTTAGCGCCGGGGATGGGCCGGAAGAGCGCGTTGAGCATGATTGCCCGGTCTTTTTCGTCGTGAACTTTCTCTTCTGCTGCGAGGCGAATAAAGGTCTTCGCCATAACACTGCGCTGTGCAGCATCGTCTGCAAGTGTGAGGTTTTGAAGCGTAAATCGACTGACCAGCCGCAAAATCCAAGCGTAGCCAAGTGCCGGAAGTGTAAAAACCAAAAGGCTTCCCCATGGCAAAGTACTCCCCGCTGGCAACATCGATTTCACCACCGCTGTAACCGCGTCAAAATTTACGATGCCGGCGAGGATCGGAACCGCAATCATCCCGAAAAACAGAATGGCCCCTATCTGAAACCACCTCTTGTGGTTATCTGCTTTTTCGTCCCAAAGCTCCATTACGTCCTGAAGTATGAGATTTTCGACGAGCTCGTTTTTTTTCTGATCGAGCATGCTGGAGCCTTCGGTCTGTATACGCTCAAGCATCGTTTCACCCATCTCATGGACTTTCCGAAGCTCAGTGTTTGCGCTGTCGGTATGTTTCGCGCCATTACTTTGAAGGTCGTTTATGATATCATTTTTGGTGTTCTCAATTTCTTTCAGTACCGCAGTTTTTTGCTCCTCAAGCTTTGCAACCAAGTCTTGATTAAATCGTTCGCGTTCACCTTCAACGAACTTGGAAATTTCGTTCACTGCCAACTTGAGTCTGCCTTTCAATTCCGGACTGTCCTTGTAGGAAAGTGCGTCGATCGAAAGGCGAATATTCGCGTAATACAAGCCAGAGGACGTCAGTGCCATGGCGAGATCTCTGTTTTCAATGTCGATCTCCGCGTTTCGCGGAATTTCAATTCCAGTTGTTTCGAAGAGGATTGCCGCAACATCGAACGCTGTTGGCGTAAGTCCAGCTTTTTCGAATTCAATTTGTGCGTGGTTCGCCAAGTCGTCTGGGTAAGATTTAATCGGCTCAAACCCCGGGATGGGACTAAGCCTGAAAAGCATGCTGAAATCTTCTTGGGAAATTTCAGGAAAAAGTTCTCGAATAATGACAGTGGCAGCCGCAACGCCCAAATTTTGACCCTCGCTATCCAAGGTGTCTCCGACTGGAAGTTGTCTGCGAATTTCGAAGAAAAAGTCGCGCCAGAATACAGCGTGTTCAACGATCATTGCGGTGTTCCATTTAATCAGAAGCAAAGTTGCGGCAACTCTCACTACAACTTGACGAGTTTCCCAAATCAGCGCAAGGTGACAAGGTCCACACGAAAAGGGTGTGGATCGGGGTTGGAAGCCCGTTTGTCCAAAGGCGCTCGACGCGCCACGGTCCTTTCGGGGCGCGTTTTTTCGTGCGCGTTCCCAAATAGGAGCGTGTGCGCTCCTATGGTCGGGCGTACAGGGGCACCTTCGGGTGCGCCGGTTTCCTTTGGGCCGGTCTTCCAACCCCGTGCGTCCGGCCACCAGGGTGGAAGCTGTTGGCCGGATCCGAGAAACCAAAGGAGACCGGCCATGTCCACGACAGGTGACGGGAGACGTGCGAGCGCACGGCCCCGCGATACCCCAGACCGCTTATTCGATCTCATTTTAAAGCTGCAAGCCGAGCACTATCACCTGCAAGGGCTGCTCTGCGCGCTGGCCGTCGTCGTCAACGAGCTGCGCGAGACGCCTGATGTCTCCCAACTCCCGGCCGTCACCGCCGCCGAGGCCCTGAGCACAGCCATGCTGAGCGCGCAGGAGCATCATCTTCAATCACTGGAGGTACTGGAACGGGCGCGGTTCGGAGCTGAGGGGGAGGTGGGGTGATGTCAGTCGGGAGATTTGTCTTTCAAATCCGAAGTCCAGCCAAGTTCCGGTCGCTCGCGCATGATGCGATCGACGAAATCGTTCCAGGCTTCGTCTACTTTGCGACGCAAAACTTCATGACGTCGCACATAAGGAAGCGCCACCGGTGGTGCATATTCCCAAGCCCAAGCGCCCGTAAAAATCGCTTCGTAGTGTCTGATACCACCAAGGTTTGCACTCGAAAGATTGACACCAACAAGGTTTGCGTAAGAGAGCGTTGCGTTACTGAAGTCAGCGCCCGTCAGGTTGGCATAAGAAAGATCAACCTCTGTAAGAATGGCATTTGCAAATTTGGCATTAAAGAGGAGCGCTCTAGACAAATTAGCACCACTCATCTTGGTTTCTATGAACCTTGCACCGTTCAAACGCGCACCGTTCAGGTCTGTGTCATAAAGGGCCGCTCTCGAAAAATCTGCCCTTGTGAGAAACGTCTGAGACAAATCCGCATTGGATATGTTGCCTCGCCTAAAGTCGCTTTCCGACAATTTTGCGCCTTTGAGATTGACCTGGGACAACTCAGCACCAGAAAAATTCGACGCCTTCATGTCTGCGTTGTCGAGTTTTGCGCCGACAAGGTAAACACGATCTCGATTGGTTTTTTGGGAGAGATCGATTCCTCGAAGCGTGGTTCTCTGCTTCCAACACCAAGCAACATTCTTTGGCGGCAAGTTCGCCAACCACTCGGGCAAGCAGCCGTATTGGCTGTTGAGATACTCGATGGCCTCTCTCTTGCCGCTGTTGCCCGGAGCTGGTGCTGTAAGCAATTGCCAGGAGCGGGCGACGCGTTCGTCTTGACGTTCCCGAAGTTCATAAAAGAAGATACCAGCCGCGAAAATGAGGCCAGTGAGGCCAATCGTTTCCATTATGACGACAAGCGGATGATTGCGCAGCCCTTGGGCTCGTCGTTGCCACGGCGTCTGTGCAACAGACGCTTCGAGAAGTTGAAGTTGAGGCCTTGTTTCTTCGGCGGAGTTTTTTCTTTCGGCCAGCGTTTTCGGGCGAGACGACTTATCGATTTTCATGTTCGATCCGCAATCGTTCAAAACAACGAATTCATAAAACCAGAGCGTGCGCGCCGCTGCAACCGGAGGGCGTCGGCATGAGCGAACGAGCCATCGCCTGGGCATCCGGGCAAGATCTCACAAGCCGAACAGCACGTGCCGTGCTGCACTCTCTGGCGCAGCGCTACGAGGATGGCGGCCTGTGCCTTTCCACCATGGATCTCTGCCGCATCGCGAAGATGGACCACTTCAGCTGCTTGTCGGCGCTGTGGTTCCTGCTCAATCGCGGCCTGATCAGCGCCGAAGGGATCGGCGGGCTCATGTCCGTCACACTTGGCTGTGATTTTGACGATGAACCGGCGCCTGTTTCCGCGTTGCCGCAGGAGCAGGAGGGCTTTCGGTGAGCCACGAAGGGAGCAAAGCCTGGGGCTGGCGGCACGCCATGTGCGCAGCAAAGGAGCTGCCGGCGACCACAAAACATGTGTTGCTGACCCTTTCCATGTTCATGAACGAGTTCGGGGAAAGCTGTTTTCCGCCCATCAGTGACCTGGTGAAATACAGCAGCCTGGACAAGAAAACCGTGATCAAGCACCTGGGCATTGCGCGGGAAAAAGGCTGGGTGGCCGTTTCGCAGCATGGTTTTCGCGGTCAGAAATGGAAGCGGAACGAGTATTCGGTCAGGTGGCCAGAACGCGATCTCGTGGCGCCCTCAGAGCCGCTGGAAACAGGTGAAGGTGGTGGATCCCCTCCACCACCTTGCGGCAAAAAGGTGGTGGAGCTCGTTCCCGAAGGTGGTGGAGCTGGTTCCCAAAAGGTGGTGGAGGAGGTCCACCAGGATAAGAACATTCCAGATAACATTCCAATAACCAGTCCAGAGGAGAGAGAGGGCGCGCGCGATTCCGCAGAGCCGGAAGGGCTGAGCGTTTCGAAGGACACCTGGAAGCGGCGGTTTCGAAAAACGCATGCCGACTGGCCAACCTATGCCAGCGACAGCGCCACCACGGCGGAAGCCGAGTGGTTCAACCTTTCAGAACCCGACCGCGCGGCAGCGGCCGATCAGCTTGGAGCTTACGTGCTGCATGTTCGTCAGCAGCTTGGACGATCGAAATTCTGCGCGTTTGCGGTCTACCTGCGCGACAAGCTGTGGGAGCGGGTGCCGGTCAACGCTTCAGGAGGCCGGTGCGCGCAGCCGCTTGAGGCCAAGCCCTTCGGCAAGGCGTGGGGAGCGGTGCGGTTTGCCTCCCTCCTGGAAGACCCGAAAGGGCCGCCGCCGAGGCTGACCATGGCGCAGGAGCAGATGGTTGCGCAGGGGCTCTACAGCCGGGAGGAATTCTTGCTTGAAAAGCGGGCCATGACCGGCTGGCCACGCGTCAACACGATGCACGAGCGGGCGATCCGCCGACATCTCGGCGTTCAGGCGGATCCGGCGCTGACACCGCTTGCCGCGCTGTTTTGCAACGTGGCGAAAGGCTCGGCCACCTGGCAAGCCTGGAAGGCGCTGCACACGGAGCGGGGCTGGCCGTGGTTTGGCGAGGATCGCGATTGCCCGGACTGGATCTGGTTGCCGTCGCCACCGGAGGAGCCCGCCACCTATTCCAGCGCGTTGGACGCTGTTCGGGCGGCAATCACCCGTTTTGAAACTGAGCACGCAAGCATCACCGAAAGGCAGGCAGCTGAATGAGCGCATCACGGAAAAAGCTGAGCACGGAGATTGAGCTTCTGAAGGCGCTGGTCAGGGGATATCCACTGCTTTGGTGTGTGGTCTATGCGAACCCCAGATGCGAGCGCCGGGCGTTCATGGGACTGATCGAGGCGGGTGTGATCGCGCATTTGCCGGAAGAGAGTTTCGAACGGAAACAGCCGCGCTCGAAGAAGAAAATCGCGCTCAGGAAGCCGATGTTCTCCCGCTATCTGTTCGCCGGGATCGATGCGAATGCCGGGCAGGACTTTGCCCTGGTGCGCAAGTGCGATGGGGTAGAAGGTATTCTATCGATTGAAGAAAACGGAAAGCCGTATCTTCTGGAAGCGTCTGAAATGGTGTCGCTGATCGACCGGTTGAACACGGAAAAGCGCATTCCGGACGGTTCGTTCATCCAGGTGGGCAAGGTGCTGCAGCTGATCAAAGGCCCGTTTGCCGGCTTCGATGTGGAGATCACGGGATACGAGCAGGCGCGCGAAATGTTCCGGGGCGAGGTGAGTGTGTTCGGCAGGCGGACAGCGCTGACAGCCTCTGTTGACGACCTGGGGCGTTGAACTTACTTCTTGATGTCAGGACGATTCGTCGGATCCTTCGGACCTGATGCTGGCGCAAGGCCAGACGCGAATAGGCGACCGAAGCGGTGAACCCAGCCAACAAAAGATGCAGGAACTGCGGAGTTGGTGCGATGGGGTTCTATGGCGGGACTTTTGGTTCACTATCAGCTAGGTGCTGCTCAGAAACAGATCACGCGAAATGAGGCCTTGAATTCGTGCTTCGACACAATACTGCTTACGCTTCTGAAGTGTAATTCACAGCTGTCGTTTGCATAATTAAGAGCCATCGCATCGTTCACACATAGGATTTCGCGATTTGATCCGTCCACGGAGAACCTTACGCAATCCCTGCTCCCAAGCTCTAGGACGCGAATCTCATACGATCGGCCACTCTTAACTCTAAAAGTATAGCCAACTGGTCTTGTGTTGTTGTGTGGTTTGTCAACTGTAAATGACTGGCTGTAGTTAAGCCAGTGACCAAATGTGGTGGAGTAAATTGGGCTCGCAAGCAGCGAGATGAACAAAAAGAAACCAATAGCAGGAACAACAAATCTAGTTTTACCTTGCAATTTGGGAATTTTTATTGGCCCAAAATCGATGCCGCCGAAAAAGTACGACAACATGAATATTATCGCCAAAGTATATAATAATATAACTACATCACTGGGCACCATAGAAATTTCCTTAACACTCATGTTGGATTACAGTCTTAATACTAGAATAAATACAACTATAGCCTGTAGTTGTCCAATTCCCGAATCTTCGATTTCTGGTAATTGATGCTCGCCCTTGTTTCATGTGTTTGCGATTTGAGCTGGAAATCAGAGCTTTTCCGTTACCCTCAAGGGACCGTATCCCACCAAAAGACAAAACGGGGGAACTGAGCGTTTAGTGTCGCCAGTCTGACCCTAAATTCGAAGCCTAAAGTCGGCTAAAGTCCTAAAGTCAGCCCTAAATTCCTAAAGTCGAGCAGCATTCCGGAGCGAGCCTGTGACAGCACACGCGGGTGAAAACGCCGTTGTCACCAAGGGTGAGTTCGCCAAATTCATTAACGTAAGCCCTGGGCGGGTGTCTCAGTACATCGCCGAGGGCAAGATCTACGGCGATGCTCTGGTGGGAACAGGCCGCGGCTCGAAGATCAACCGGCCGATCGCGCAGGAGCAGCTGCGCCAGGCTCTCAACATCGGCCAGATGTTCGGCAACGGGCTGGAAACCCGGCTGACCGATCCAGCGCAACCAGCCGAGCCGACATTCGACCAGGCGCCGGCGCAGAATTCAGATCCGAAACCCGATCTGCCGGATCTCTGAAAAGGACGGCCGCCGCACTGGTCTCCTGATCGGCGAGGCGCTTGCCCGTGCCGGTGATCTTACCGCTTCGCAAGCCGGGATCGTCTCGGACTTTCTCGTTCAATACGAAGCAGCCTTTCTAAAGTCCTTCCAGGACCAATACGGAGCGCAACATGAGAGGTAGAATGCCTGAAGTCGGCATTCGGCTTGCTGCTGTCGACGGCAAGGCCGTTCAGCGCGAGCTGCGCCGCTTTGGCACTGAAGGCGAGCAGGCGCTCAGGCGGATCGAACGTGCCAGCAAACCGGCTCGCCGCAGCCTGAAGGCCGTTGATGCCGCGGTCGACGATCTGAAGACAAGCGCGTCCGGGATGTCGAGCAATCTCGGTGCGGCTGGCGCCGGCCTCCGGGCCATGGGTCCGGCTGGTGCCGCGGCTGCGATCGGAATCGGTGCCTTGTCGCTCGGCTTTGCAAAGGTCGTAACCTCGTCCCGTGATGCCGCGCGCTCGGTCGCAGAAATCGGAGACGCAGCGCGCCGGGCCGGGCTTGATTTCGAACCGTTTCAAGAGCTGCAGCTCTTTGCTGAACGCAACCGGATTGCCGTCGACGCCCTGACCGACGGCATGAAAGAACTGAACCTTCGCGCCGATGAATTCATCCTGACCGGTGCAGGTCCTGCGGCCGAAGCGTTCCAGCGGCTTGGATTTAGCGCTGCAGAATTGAAAAGGGAACTCGAAAACCCGTCCGATCTTCTCGTTGAGATCATTGAACGCCTCGAGAAATTCGACAGGGCCGCTCAGATCCGGATCGCCGACGAAATTTTCGGCGGAACCGCCGGCGAACGCTTTGTTGAACTGATCGACCGCGGCTCGGACAACCTGCGCCGCATGATCCAGGAATCGCGCGATCTCGGACTGATTTTTGATGCGGAGGTCATAAAGCGCGCTGAAGAGCTGGATAGCGAGCTTACAAAGGCGTCGCAGACAATAAATCGCAGTTTGACCAGGGCGCTGCTAGATGCGGCGCCGGCAATGCAAGCGCTCACCGAATTTCTCGCAACGGCATTGGATGGGTTTAGCTCGCTGATTGATTTGACGCGTGATGTTGAAGACCAGTCGACGCTGCGTGTTCAAGAGCGTTACATCAAGCTCGTCAATGAAGGCATCCTTCTCCGAGAGTCGATTGCAGGTCTCGAAAGGCGCGACGATTCCATTGCCTCTGCGCGATTGAAAGTTCAGCGGGAGCGCCTTACCCTGATTGAGGCAGAAGCGGCCGCACTTCGCGAGCTGCTCGATGTCCGCAGTGGTAAACCGCCAGAAGGCGCCGACGCGACGCCTTCAACCTCCAGCCAGAACGATGACTTGCTTCTCGAAGAAGAGCGCAAGCGCCTCGAAAAACTCGCTGAGGTCTGGGTCGAGCGGATTACGCCGGCGGCCGACAAGTATCAGGAAACCTTGCGGGATATCGCTGCCGCTGAAGAGCAAGGCTTTCTGACGGCCAGTCAGGCAGCGGACGCGCGGACGAAAGCCGCTGAAGACTATCAAAAGGTCATCGACAAGCTGAATGCGACCGGCAACCGCGACCTTGAAAAGCGTCTGTCGGAAGTCAAACGGCTGATCGAAACCAGCCGCGCACCTGCCGAAGAGCTCGCGGCGCGTCTGCAGCGCATTGCGGAATTGGAAAACGAAGGCCTGTTCGCCCGTGCGGGCGGCAATGCCGATGACGCCCGGGTCGCCGCGATGCGGGATTATGCGAGCGCAACCGATGATGCGGCGGCGGCTCTTGAACGCCTGGAGCAGATCGCGTCCGGAGATGGGCCGAGCCGTTATGCAGCGCAGCTGGTTGTCGCCGAGCGGCGCACAAACGATCTGAGGGAAGCAACTGCGCCGCTGCGTGAAGAGCTTTCCGACAGTCTGGCCGATGCCATTGTCAATGGTGAAGAGCTTTCTGACGTTCTGGAAAAACTTGCAAAGCAGATCTTGCGAGACTTCCTTGCCGGTCAGTTCAATTTCCTGCTGGGCGGTCCTGCGCCGACCGATTTCCTGTCCAGGCTTCTCGGTTCGATCACGGGCGGCCGGGTCGGTGGTTTTGGCGGAGGCGGCGGTGCGACTTCCGTTTCGAGCTACAGCCCGCCGGTTACAGCTTCAGCGTCCCTGCCGGCGGCGGCGGCCTCGGCGATCGCGCCGTCGACCGGCGGCTCGGTGGCCTCGCAGGTCTGGCGGTATTTCCTCGGGAAGGGCCTGCAGCCGCACCAGGTGGCCGGGATTGTCGGCAACGTCTCGGCAGAAAGCGCATTCAACCCGTTTGCGATCGGGGACGGCGGCAACGCGTTTGGACTCTTCCAGCACAATGACCGGCGTCATCGACTTTTCGACTTTATCGGCGGGCGGCAGAACCTCGGCAATGTGGGCAGTCAGCTGGACTTTGCCTGGCACGAACTACAGACGACCGAAAACCGGTCGTTCCGCGATCTGCTCGCAAGCCGCAACGTGCGCGAGGCGACCGCTGCTTTCGGCGGGTTTGAGCGCCCGTCCGGCTTTTCCTACGGCAACCCGGAGGCCATGCACAACTGGACCGGCCGCCTGCAGGCAGCCGAAGAGGCGTTGAATGTGTTTGGTGGTGATCTGACAACCGCATCGTCCGGACTGACGCGTTTTGATGGCGGTGTCAGCAAGGCGATCGGATCGCTTGCAGAAGGCAGCACTAGCCTTGCCAACACGGCAACATCGTTTGCCGGCCAGTCGCAGGATCTTGCCGGAACCATGGCCGAAGGCCTGCAGAATGTTTTCAGCGGTCTCGGCGACGGTGCCGGGGGCGCGAGCGGGGGCGGGGGCTTCAGCGGTTTCTTTTCCGGTATCTTCAAAGGCCTCGCAGGTGTTTTCGGCTTCAACCGCGGCGGTTCGACGGGACCTGGTGCTGATTCCGATGTCGCCGGATTTGTGCATGCCAACGAATATGTTTTCAGCGCGCCGGCAACGCGGCGCATCGGAGTTGGCGTCCTGGACCAGATCCACGGCGGCGCTCTGATGGGGTTTCGCTCAGGCGGCTATGTAACGCCGTATGCCGCGACTGGCAGCTCTTCTGCGATGCGCGGACAGGCGGCGAATGACGGGCAGTCGAAAATCGAAGTGCACAACTATTCAAATGCGCAAGTCGATGTTGAGGAAAGCCGCGATGAACGTGGCGGCCGGAGCACGAAGTTCGTCATCTCGGAGCAGGTTGCGGACTCGCTGAGCCTTCCAGGCGGAGCCGCGCAGCGTACGCTCGGCCGCACCTATGGCGTCAAGAAGCAGAGGGCTAAACGATGATCCCGGTTTGGCCTGCAGACCTGCCGAAACCTCAACGGTCCAGCTTTCAAACACAGCTCCAGGACCCGCGTATCAAAAAACGCGCGGAAACCGGGCCGCCTGGTTACAAGCGCCGGTTCTCCTCTGTCGGAAAGCTTGTCTCGCTGAGCATCAAGATCAACCGTGAGCAGCTCGCCGTTTTTGAAACCTTCCACGAGGAAGAGATCCAATTGGGGGCTTTGCCGTTTCTAATGCCGGATCCCATCACGGATGGCTGGCCGCTGCTTGCGCCCGACGGCAGTGCGCTCCTGGCGCCGGATGACGAACCGATCTTGATCGCAGCGCACTGGCTTGTGCTTTTCGGCGAAAACATGCCCACGGTCAGCAAGCCCGGGCTGCAATTTGTCGTCACCTTTCCCGTTACGGTGATGCCGTGAGGCGGATCTCGTTAAATCAGCGTCTATCGCTGGAAGAGCATTCGACAGACGAAATCGAGGTTGCTCTTTTTCATATCGAGCATGATGAGCTTTCAGAACCGGTCCGGCTATCGACAGACAATGCAGATCGGCTTTCCGATGATCCGCTGACCTATGGAACACGGTCAACGTTCAACGGTGCCAATCCGGTCAGTGAGCCGTTTCAGTTCGTGCTCGTATCCGCCGATTTGCCGAGCGACCTGGAGGAGGCGCCAGCCGAAGCGTCGGTCGTTCTTGAAAATGTCACCAAGGGCATTGCCGACGTTCTGCAGATGATCACGACGCAGGCGAGCGTTGACATCGCCGTTGTGCTCGCCTCGTCGCCAGATCAGATCGAGGCAGAATACAAGGGCTTGCGGCTTGTGCGTGCCGAGGGCGACGCGGCCGAGATTACGCTTTTTCTGAGCCGGCAACCGATCGAGGAAGAAAGCTTTCCGTCGGTCCGAATGACCAAACAACGCTTTCCGGGACTTCACAGATGAGTTGGAGCAACAGATATGTCGGCATTCCGTTCAAGGAATTCGGCCGCGAAAGCGTGGGCTGCGACTGCTACGGACTGGCCGTGCTCGTCTATCTGCAAGAGCTTGGCATGCAGCTGACCTCTTATGCGGGAGACTATGTCAGCTGCGAGGAGCGCAAAGATCTCAACGCGCTCTTTTCCGATGCCATTGAATTCGGACCCTGGCGGAAGGTTGAGGGCCCTGCGCAGGCGTTCGATATCGCGCTCTTTCGAATTGGCAATCTTGCCGCTCATTGCGGTGTCGTCGTTGAGAACGGCAGGATGCTGCATGTCCAGGGCGAGGACCAGGTCAAGGTGGAAAACTACCGGACCGGCACTTGGCAGCCGCGGCTTATCGGCCATTACCGACATGAAGACATGAGGGTGCGGGCTGATGACTGATACCGTTCCCGTCATTGCGGCGCCGTTGTTCGATCCTGGTGCCAACCGGATAGACATGTCGTTACCGCATGGGCTTACCCTTGCAGAGATCGTTGCAACCGCCTTGCCGGAGGCTGTCGGTGAAGATTTGCCGGTCCGGGTTGCCCTTGTCACGCAGGAGGGCGCGGAAGTCATTCAGCGGGAAAATTGGCAGTTTGTGCGTCCCCGGGCGGGTGTTCGTGTCGTTATCAGGGTGTTGCCTGGCAAGAATGCACTCAGGTCGATCCTGCAAGTCGTCGTTGCGATCGCCGCGATTGCTGTTGGAGCGTTCTTCGCGCCCGCGCTTGCTGGTGCCCTCGGCATCTCCCTCGGTTTGGCACAGGCAGGTTTGACGCTTGGTGTAACTGCACTTGGAAATCTCCTGATCAACGCCCTGGTGCCGCCGGCAAGTCCGGAGGCGCTGTCATCGCCGTCCGACAGCGACGTCAAGCAATCCTACACAATCAGCGGCTGGAAAAACCGCTTGGCGCCCGATGCGCCTTTGCCGGTGCCCTTCGGCGAACATCGCTATGCGCCGCCCTTCGCTGCGCGCTCCTATACCGAGATTGTCGGCGACATTCAGTATATCCGCGCGCTCTTCGTCTTCGGGCCCGGGCCGGTCAACCTGTCAGAGTTCAAGATCGGGACGACCGATATCGATGAATATGACGAAGTGGAAATGGAGGTTCGCGAGGGACTGCCGGGCGATGAACCGGTGACGCTCTATCCGCGCCAGGTGCTGGAAGATCCTGCCGGCAGTGACTTGACCCGGCCTTTGCCACGCAATGACGCCGGCAACGTGATTTCCGGGCCGTCGATCGAGGAGCCTGTCCGGTGCGAGAGGCGGTGTCTGACGGTGTCAATGGAACGCCACGCACTGGCGCTGAGACCCGTCCGAAGACGATCATCGGTTACATCGCCGTCAAGGTTTCCGACGGTGTTGACGATCCGGTCCTTATCACGGCAGCAAATGTCATCCAGGACCTGACGAACGTTGTTTCCAAGGCTGATGAAAATGCGCGTGTTGCTGCGAATTGGGTACAAACACTGGTCACCACAACAGCGGTCTATGGACCGGGGGCCGATCTTGAGCTGCTGGCGCTCTCGACGTCGATCGACAATGTAGCTGCAAACAGCGCTGTTGAACTCAACATCAGTCTCAGTCTTGAGGCGGTCGCAAGTTCAATGATCTACGTCAGGCGCAATGGTGTCGAAATCGGAAGTCATGCGGCTGCGGGGTCTCGAACGGTTGGCATGATTGCCGTCGATTTCGACAATAATGATACCGGAACAATGGCGCCGATATCCTTCTCGTTCATCGATACAACGCCCGACACCGGCACCAATACTTACACGGTCCACATCAGATTTGATGTATCACGCTCGGCCTATCTCAACAGAACAATCACGGACGGAGACACTGGCGGCTTTGAGCGCGGGTCCTCGGCCGTCATAGCGAAGGAGCTGGCAGCATGAGACAATATCTCCTGATCGAAAATGGCGTTGTGATCGCCAACTGTGAAGACGTTGCAGGACTTGGGCCGCGCGCCGGCGAAGCGGTGGTTCATGACGGCGACTATGTAACAAACGGTTCGACCCAAAACCCTGACAACACGTTTTCGGCTCCGGTTGTGGCCAAATACACGCTGGAAAGCGCCAAGGCGATGATTGTTGACTATGCCGAGGCGTTCGAAAACCACGTGTCCGGCAATGTGTCGATCGGCGAAAAGCTGTCCTGGTCGGCCAAGGAAGCGGCCGCAACGTCTTATCTCGCGGACCCGAACACTGTCCCGGCCGATCAGCGCGCCTTGCTTCAGGCGGAAGCCGATCAGACCGGCGAAACCCTGACAGAGCTTTCTAACGCGATCATGTCGAACGCGACGGCCTTCCGGCAGATCGCGGGGTCGATCGCTGGATTGAGACGCGCGACGCGAGTGGCGCTCGAGGCGGAACCTGACCCGGTCAATTACACCGCAGTTTTGCAAACGGCCAAGGACAACGCAGACGCGCTTGCCGTTTCGCTCGGACTGACGCCCATGAATTGGGACGTCTAGCGGGCTGATCGCCTGACAATTCGCAGTTTTTGCGCCGCCCTTTCGGGCGGCTTTTTCGTGCCTGAAGGGAAATCACATGGAAACGAGTGCAAAGGGCGTCGCTTTCGTTGAGGCGCATGAGGGATTTGTGTCGCGCGCCTATCTTGATCCGGTCGGCGTTTTGACGATTGGAACCGGGTTCACAAACCGCAGCGGCGTTTTCCGCAATATGTGGGGCCGCAAGCTCAAGCCAGGCGACACGATCTCGCGGGAGCAAAACCAGCGCATCCTGAAAGAAGCGCTGGCGAAGGAATACGAGCCTCCGGTAGAGGCGGGCATGCCGGCAGATGCCACGCAACAGGAATTTGATGCCGCCGTTTCGGCGACCTTCAACCTCGGCGCGCGGTTCATGACCTGGAAGGCGGCGCAACTCTGGAAGGCCGGCAACCGGATTGCCGCGGCAAAGCATTGGGCGAACAATTACAACACGGCGGGTGGCCGGAATACCAACACGAACTATTCCGGCCATATCGTCCGGGGCTATATGCAGGCATGTTTCAGCCTGCTCGATGACCGCTACACGCAGGCCGAAAAAGAGCCGCTGATGTACAAGATCATCGGCTTTGGCAAGCAGATCGATGAGCTGTTCGTCCGCTCCGGCAACAACGCGATCTTCCTGATGTCCGGAGCCGGGCAGGGTATGGCCTGGTTCCCGTTCTGGGTCGCAACCGGCTTTGCACTGCGCGACAGCGCCATGCTGGCACGGGCTGCCCTGGCAACGACGCAGTGGGGCCAATGTTATTGGGTCGATCAGACCCGGATCGATGACGTTGTGCCTGTCGGCAACTTCACGAACCTGCCGCAGGGCTGGTTCCAGGAAATGCTCGGCATGCCGATGATGTCGCCAACTGGCAATGACAGCAATCTGGACAGCCGTTACGGGCAGATCGCAACCGGCGTTTTGTGGGAAGCGTTGTTTGCTTGCTACCTGGAAAACGGTCCTTCCGGCGAGACCGGCAATGACTGGTTGTTGCAGGGCGGGGCTGACGATAACACCAACCCGCGCGCCGCCATTCTCGGGCTTATGGACCGGTGGCGGCTGATCGGAACGGGTCCGACGCTCTATAGTCCTGGGCCGCTCTGGGATGGGCTTTACGATATCTTCCACACGTTCGGCCTGCGTGCGAAGTGGACTGGTGTTCCGGACCAGGCGCATCTCGGCTCTGAGGTCGGATATCGGGGCGATCCCGGCGACTTCTTTACGGCTGGGGATGGTGCAATCAGCTGGGACTATTCCACCAAGGGCGAATATTCCACGCTTCCCATTCTGGAACGCGCCGTGCGGCGCAGCCTGGACGGCCGTCAATGGGTGGAACAGGTCGCGCCTGCCAACACCGGCACAATGACCGGCTTGATACACGAGCAGCATTACCATTGCGGCTATCGGCTTAGAAACGCGGCTGGCTGGGGGCCATGGTCGCAGAACTACAAGCAGCTCAGCTCCGAAACGGACCTGGTTGATGATCGCAACCGGGTGCAGACGACAGGCACGACCGTAAACGCTGCGCCAGCAAACACAGTAGCGCCTTTGCTCCTGGAAAAGACTTTGGTGAGTTGGGATCAGGATCCGGGCAACTGGTCTGAGATCGCCGACCAGGACGTTTTGACCGAGGCGGGCAAGGTCTATGCCTGCGGTGTCGGTGACTGGTCCGGTTATCCCGCTGTCGGCTTCTCGTTCCAATGGTATGTCAACGGGGTGCTTGTTGACGGCGCGACGGGATCGACTTTCACGGCAAGCACGGACGGCGATCCGCTGCGCTGCCGCCTGACGCCTTCAAACGGTATCGGTTCACCAGGCTTTATCGATGTCGGCAATCCGAACATCGTGGTTCCGCCTGTCTCAAGTGTCCAGGTCGTGCAGTCTACGACATATTCGGACCTTGCGCCGGACGGATCGCACAATCTGGTTCTTCCGGGCGGGATTGCGAACGGTAATCTGCTTGTCGCGGCGTTCAGGACGGCTGTTGCAGACGTTGTTCCGGAATTGGAGCCTGGCTGGACGCTGGCGGCAACCTCCACGTTCCTGCATGTGTTCACGCGGGTCGCGGACGAAACAGAGGGCGGAACCACGGTTGAATTCACCCAGGAAGGTGCGGGCGGCTCGTCCACATGCTTCGGCTTTGCGGAGATCTCCGGCGCGTCGGGCAATGTGACAGTTGCGATCTCTGGCACTTTGACACCGCCGCCCATCGATCCAGGCGGTGCGCCGGCCGATACGGTTTTCCTGGTGATGGCCTCCACGCAGCGAACGGTGTTCACTGCGACGACAGCGCCGCCGAACTATACCGGGGCAACGCCCATCAACGCGCAAAGCCATGCGGGATCCTCAACCAGCGGCGGGCATTGTTCGATTGGCTTTGCCCATCGGGCGCTTGCGAACGCAGGCGCGCAATCGCCTGGCAACTTCGGGTGGACAACGGTTCCGACCTGGAACGTTGCGTCTGTGTCGATTGCGGTTCGGTAGGGCTCAGCGTTTGGCGGCCAGGCCGGGGCGGGACTGCTCCGGCCAGTCGAAGGGGCCCCCAAGCTGAATAATCCTTGCGGTTTCCCATCAATTGATCGGTCAGATTGTCGATTTATCGATCGATATCACTGCAATATTTTTTGTCGAGCGACGAGATGTTGACGATGCAACCGGATTGCACTATCGCTGATTGTAATAATGCAACTATAAATTACGAAAATCCGAGTGTGACATGAGATCAGTATTTGCTTGTTTACTTTCCATTTTTTTGTGTTCAGAGGTGGGGGCTGCTTCGGTTGCGGTTGAGCTAAGAGGCACAATCAAAATCGACTCATCGTCTCGTTGGGTTCCGCCTGAGCTGCAAGACGGCGACGCCTTCACTCACAGAGCGACGATCGACGATCAAGGGGCAATCTCCAAAATCGAGTTTTTCTCTGGGGACACTTATATCTCTGGTGTCAGCGGCAATGGTCCTCTTGGGTGGGTTGGTATCGACATACCAACGCTAACCCAACCAGGCGGAATTTTGCTAATCTACGGTGGTGGAAACCCAGGCACATTCTCGCATGAAAATTTTTCTTTGCCTGAAGCGAGCCTCGTTGGGCTTACACCAGACAATCTTCCACCGAGAGACGCGTATATTGAAGATTTTCAGCATGGTTGGCCCACAAACGATCAGCTTGCATATGCTGGGCCGCGCGACCAACCCACCAACGCATTGGAATTGGCAACCCTGTTCTCGGAGTTCTGGAACCAAGAACCACGCAGTGCTGCATTCTTTATGCTGTTTACGAGATACTTCTTCGAGGTTTTAACGCCCGAGCCAGGCCCCCATGGTCCTGATCACGGTTATTGGGTACCCACAACCGAGCTGTCATTTTTTAAGCTGGAAAACATTACTGCCAGAGCGGCGGTAGTTCCGCTGCCAGCTGCTTTTCCTCTTTTGGCGGGAGGGCTTTTATTTTTCAGTTGGGTCGGTTGGCGGCAGAAGCACATAGTCACGCGATAAAAAACAACGCGAACTTTTGGAATGCACCTGGTGTTCGGCAGCATTGACGCTAACTTAGCTCTTGGCTGCTGTAACACATATCGTCAATACACGGCGAACGATACCCACAAACATGACAAATCATTCTTTCGGCGCTGTCGACGCAGGCTGTGCGTGAAAGTGGGAGCGATCGCCCGTCAATCGTTCAGTCAGATCGTGATCGCCTCCGCGACATTACTAGCTTCCCGATATTCCGGCGAGCCAATCTTTGCCTCGCGCATCACCTGAACAGCGCCGGCGCGGCCGGTGCCGAGTTTTTCGAGCGCTGGTTCCAGTTTGACGGTCCCGCGACCGCTGCGTCGTGACATACTTGCTTCCGTGTTCGTTCCTGCAGAATAGTTCTCCAGTCACGCAAGTCCGGAGACAAGGGCAAAGTGGCTATTGTGGGATGATCTCAAATGTCTACAATTTGCAATTCAGGATTTCCTGGCTCTGTTGTTATTTGTGAATAGGTAAGTTCCGTCGAAAATCGCTCCCTGACTTCTTGGATAAATTCGTTAGACGATCTGGCGCCAAAGATTACCTTTCGTAATTTCAAGTGTTCCCACGACGCGTATCCTTGGGTTTCACCAAGGTCGACAACTCGAAATTCTTCTTGCCAGCTAAATTCGTTTGATTTCGTCAAAAAGAGTAGCTTGGCTGCCATTACTCGTGGATCGTTTTGCGATGAAATCGAAAATGGTCCGCCTTCTATACGGTTAGAATAGGTCAAGAAGGCCAATACTTCCCAGATATCAAATCTATCCAAAATGCGTTTCTCTTGGCTGTATTCAATCAATTTTGGTGCTAGCAAATTAAAAATATAAAAGTGCCTGTTATAGTGATCATCGTACTCGAGACAGCATCCTTCGTGGTTGTTGGCGTAAAGACCCCACATTACTCCCGAGGTTGGTGATGACACAAAACATGCGCACCGGAGTTTCGCGCGGCATTCTTCAACGAGATTCGGTAGTTCCTCTTCATCGGCATTCAAGATTTTTTCGCCCAATACAGTTTGAAACGAATGAGTGATTTCTTCCTGCATGAGTTTTCCGAACTCTGCCTCCGAGAAATGGTGACCGTTTTGTTCCGCCATCAGTTTTGAGTTGGAATCAATCCAAAAGGTTGCAAGTCGATCAAAAGCTTCACCCATTCTCTTGTGTTTCTCTGAGAAGTCTGTTGGTTTTAGTGCCACCGATGCTTCGACCAGATCGTCTTGGGTCGAAAGTGGGCACATCCAAAGAGCCTGCTCTGTGAGCGCTTTTTCAATGGAATCTAGCAGAAATTCGTTGTTTGGTCGGTATCTGTAAGCTTTATGCGGGTTTGGGAGTTTTAATGCGCCCCACCCAAGTTTTTCATCAGGCACTTCATTTCTCCAGTCGATCTGAGTGCGTCACACGCCGCAGCCAAGGTTCCAGTTTGACGGTCCCGCGGCCGCTTCGCCGTGACATGCTCGAACCCACGTTTGTTCACTTAATGTTCTTGTCGTCTTTAGCGCCGTTTGGGCAAGTCAAGCTTCCCCGCGTCTGATCTAATTCATCCAGGACTTTGATCGCCTGCAATTGAACGAGAAAGCCGCGCTCTAGGCCGCGGCTTTGTTTTGTTGGCAAAGGAAGGCACGCCGTTTGGCGTTTAGCAAACCGCAAATATTAGGTATCAATTCCCTGCGAAAGAAGTCACAGCTAATGTTTCATGACCACTGCTGTCTCGTCGGAGGACTACAGCGCAAGAATCGGGATATTCTAGGTCGCAGATCGCAACCTTTTGCACTCCGCCTTGAGCTATTGCATTCGATGAAGTGTTTTGAACGAGCAAACCGACAAGCGCTCCAGCGATAACAGTCAGCGTCAGTTTTGTATAAAGGTCTACTTTCATTTTCCAATCCCTCAAATTGTAGAAGAATAATTTGCAAGTGCGTGCAAGTTGAGTAAAGCAGAGCCACATCTTTTGGTCTAGAGACCTACTAGTGTCTAAGTTATGCGTGCCTCATAGGGTGCGACCTACGAAAGACAATCAGAACGCTTTTTCAATGGATTTTAGTTCAAGTTCAGTCCGCACTTTAGTTGAGTTTTGATGTACAAAATGATGTACAAAATGATGTACAATTTGCTTTATGAATCTGCTTAAGTATCTGAAAAATATAAGCACTAATCCCAACTCAAGTCCCTCCATCCGCACCAATTTTTAGAAGAATTAAGTTTGACCAGCTTTCCGCTGCCGGAGCGAATATTTGGCTCGGCGTGTCGACGCTTCTAAAACACTCCAACACGTTGGCTGGAATTTACTGCTTGTCTGTCCTGGATTGGCGGAAGCGATTGAAACGGCTGTGCAGCGACTTCGTTAATTAGCAAGCGCTCATCTTCGCCATGCGAATGGGTATGATGTTCCGGCTCAAGTGGCGAAAAATTCCTATAATTTCAGCGCCTTGCGCGTAATGAAGTGATTGAAAGAAATCGTCTATTGCCTTGTGATCGTGATACCGCCGCTGCGGACTGGTCAAAGTGTTAGATCGGTCGTCAAACATTAAAAAATAGGAGGTCCTGCGAACAATGCGGCGGTGAGATCACAGGACCTCCCGGGTTTGCAGGTAACACAAACATCACATCGATACCGCACTGCAGCATGGGCGTAAAGTCAAAAGATTGAGAGCGCCTTGCGCTCGTTCTTTTGCACCGGGGGTTGGTGATTTACGCCCACGCGGTTTGAAAGCACTTAATAGAATTAAATATCAAAAAAATAGATAATTTAAATTGAGTTGCATGTATGTGTGCAGTGCGGTCCGAATTCAGCTTGTAAAATACCTGCAAGGGGTAAGCTCTCAAGGGTTGTTTGTTGTCCCTGGATTGCTTTTGGCCTTGGCTCACGCGAACCAACCATGACTGCAATCACTTGCAACCAGGCAGTTTTGGAGAGAAAGGCCGGTGGCAGAACCTTGGTGCTGCCACCTGCTGTCAAATGCCTTAAAAACAGGGCTTAGCGGCGCTTTGCACCACGCTTATCCGCATCCGAAGCTTTGTCGGTTGCGATTGTCTGCGTGCCACGGTCGTTATCGGTAGCGACCTCATAGCTGTCACCGGAAAATGTCGTCGTATCAGCGTTGCTGTCGCCGTAGTCGACAAAAGTAGCATCAATAAAAAATCCGTCTTCAACCATTTCAAAACTCCAATTTTTAAATTAAGTCGTTCGGCAGTGTCGCCGTCGACTGAAGTGAATATGGGGAGGCAATGTATCAATCCCTTGTCTGCAACGTGATTGAATTGTCTCAATTTTTTCAACCGGATTGCGTGTTTGTACCCTAGCGGCTTGGTTAGTGTTGTTCCTGATATGTTCTCGCGCTGCGAACGAGCCATCTAGGCTGTTTATTGTCCCGGGATTGCTTGTGGTCTTGGCAGAGCCGATCCAACTTATCCGCAATTATTTGCAGTCCCGCTGTTTCGGGTTGAAAAGGCCGGTGGCAGGACCTGGGTGCTGCCACCTGCTGTCAAATGCCTTAAAAATATGGCTTAGCGACGCTTTGCAGCACGCTTGTCAGCTTCTGAAACCTTGTCAGTTGCAAGCGTTTGTGTGCCACGGTCATTGTCCGTTGCGACCTCATAGCTGTCACCGGAAAATGTCGCCGTATCAGCGTCGTCTTCGAATGTCATAATCTCGAATGACAACCAGGATGCATCTTCAATCATTACAAAACTCCAATTTTTAAATTAAGTCGTCCGGCAGTGTCGCCGTCGACTGAAGTGAATATGGGGAGGCAATGTATCAATCCCTTGTCTGCAACGGGATTGAATTGTCTCAATTTTTTCAGCTGGATTGCGTGTTCGTACCGCAGCTGCTGAGTTCCCTTAGTTCTTGATATGTTCTCAATCTGAGGGTGAGCCAAGTATGCTGAACTGACTTTTCGGAAACGTGAAATCAGCCTGACCAGGCCGATGGGAGCGCGTCACCAAATCGCTGTTTGCAATAGTGGTATTGAGGCTCAAGGAGTTCGCGGAATCGCTCAAGAATTTCTTCAGAGACGGGCAGTTTCACAGTCGTTTCGTTGTGTCTTGTATCGGTGTCGGCTGCTTTGAATTCCGCATCCGCGATCCTGCAGATGTCGCGGTGCGTTTCCTCGGAAAAGAGGTTCTCGTAAAACAGATAGCTGACCTGATATTGAGGAAAAACCTCATCCAGCGCTTCGATGGTTGCGCGGTAGTCGGCGCGCTTGATGATCGCCTGGTCGCAAATCATGTCAGACCATTCTTTCGCGACGTCCACGTCCGGGTTTCTTTGCTGCGTGTGGCGCAACTGAGACCAGAGACGGTCAACCGGATCGCGCATGATGAACACGATGTTCAGTAATGCGTTCTGCGAATTGCAATAATGCTGCATTTCCCTGAAGCCGCTCTCGCCGATCACCGCATAAGCGGGCGTAATGTCCACGAGCGTTTTTGTTGTGTCTTCACAGATCCTGGCAAAATGGCTCAAATACGCATTGTCGTCGTACATCATCTGCAAGCGATCGATGCTCGCCTGAAAATGAGGGTTCCTTTCCAGCTGTTTGACCAGATCAACATTTGCACCGAGATACTGTTCAACCCGTCTCAGTGACATCGTGTCTATCGGTTCAACGGCATATTTTGAATGTTTCCGATCGAAGAAGTGGACTTCCTTGAGCGGGGATACGGTCACTTCCGGCAAGGACTGCAGATAGCGGTAAAGCCAACTCGTGCCGCATTTGGATGCACCGATGCCAACAAGGAACTTTTTTCCATCAAGTTCCGGGTGTTTTCGCAGAACTGGGAGCGCATTCGACATGTTGGGTCAGGTCTCCGGCCAGGGTGAGTTTCTGTCTGATTTACGAATGGATGGGCTTGTTCACCCAACTGGGCGCGGCACTAGTCCTCACGGAACGCGCGGTAAGTGGCATCCGTAATCGGCGACAGCAAATAATCTGCGACGGTACGCTCGCCCGCGATGAAAAATACCTGGGCCTGCATGCCGGGATGCAGTGCAATTTCGGCCGTGAGTTCGTCGAGCATCTTGTCGCTGACGAGAACCCGTGCCTTGAAGTAACGCTCGCCAGTTGACGGGTCGGCAATGACATCTGCCGAGACGCTAAGAACGGTGCCGTCCAGCTTCGGAATTTTTTTCGCCTTGTAGGCCGACAACAGCACCTTGGCCGGTGTTCCGGTAGTCACCAGATCGATATCGTTTGGCTTCAGGCGTGCTTCGACAATAAGCCGGTCTTCTTCGGGGACAATTTCAAGGAGCCGCTGACCCGGACCGACAACCGCGCCACTGCTTTGCACCTGAAGGTCTAGGACGATCCCGTTCGATGGCGCGCGAATGATTGTCCTGGCCAGCAGGTCTTTCGTTGCCGTCATCCGGTGTTCGAGATCCTGAATGCGCAGCGTAACTTTTTGCAATTCCTCAAGAATTTTGTTTCGAACTTCGGTTCTCAGATCGATGATCTCTATGTCAGCGGCCAAGATCTCCCGTTCAAGCTTACCGATGCTTGCTGTCAGCATACCGATTTCGCCCTCCAGCCGGGCGGCGTTGCGGTTGAGTTCCATCAGGCGGTTGTTGGTCGTGAGCTTCTTCTTGTGAAGCGGCAAAACGGCTTCGCGTTCCGCGGCGAAAAGGTCCAGTCGAGTGCGGGCGGAAATAATCTGGTGGTTGAGCCCGTCAATCTGTTTGGCGATTGCCGACTTATTGGCCTCAACCAGGCTGATTTTGGTTTGTACAGCTTTAGCGCGGCTCTTGAACAACCTGGTTTGCGATTGTTGTACGGACGAAAACGCAGCTTCCGGCAGGTTGACGCCCTCGCCAAGCGAAGAAAAATCCAGTTCATCGGTCTCATTGCGTTCCGCAATAAGGCGGCTTCTCAAGGCACGCGCGCTCACAAGCTGAAACTTGATGGCATCCAACTTTGCTCGCTGTTTGATGTCGCGCAGGACCAGGAGCGACTGGCCGCGCTTTACCGCTTCACCTTCGGCAATGAAAACCTCTTCAATGATGCCACCTTCAAGATGCTGAACCGTCTTGCGGTCGTGATCCAGCACAACAGAGCCATCCGCGATGGCTGCCGCGCTCAAAGGAGCATAACTTGCCCAGGCCGCGAGCAGCAGCAGAAAGGGGATCATGACAAAGAGGCCCCAACGTGATGGGCCGATGCCGGCCGTCCGGTAGTCGTAGCGGAAAACGCGGCGGGAACTTGAATTGGTGTGGTTGGCCAGTCGCATCGCTTCACGCTTTCATTTTCAGGTTGTGGATCATCCGGACCTTGTCGTCGTTTTCCGCAAGCTGTTCCATCACCTCGCGTGTCGGTCCGAACAGGCTTATTTCTCCACCTTCAAGAACGAGAACGCGGTCGACGCTTTGAAGCACGCTTTGCCTGTGGGCGATGGTAATGCTTGTGATTCCGAGATCTTTGGCCCGATCTATCGCCTTGACGAACGAACTTTCTCCCTCGCCATCCAGGTTGGAATTCGGTTCATCCATAACCATGAGTTTGGGATTGCCGTAGAAGCATCGCGCAAGCGCGACACGCTGGCGCTGCCCTGCGGAAAGAAGAGAGCCGTTTGTGCCGATTTGCGTGTGGTAGCCTTGCGGGAAACTCAGGATGGTTTCGTGGACCATTGCATTTCGCGCGGCCTCAATGACGGCCAGATCGTCGGCCTCAGGATCGAGGCGCGCAATGTTTTCGGCAATTGTTCCTTCAAACAGTTCAACGTCCTGCGGCAGATAGCCTATGGTTTCGCCGAGCTGGTGCGGGTCCCATTGGTCCAGAACCGCGCCGTCCAGGCGAACGGCTCCGGTTGTCGGTGTCAGAACACCGACCAGCAGACGTGCCATGGTGGTTTTTCCGGAACCGCTCGGACCGATCACCCCGACGGCTTCACCCGGTTGGATGTCAATATCAACGGTGTTCAGAATTTTTCGCTCGTTTGCGCTTGAGATAAATGACACGCCTTCAAGGCTCACGCGTCCTTTTGGCTCCGGCATCCTGATTGTTTGATTGGCCGATTTCGTCATTTCGTCGAGCGAAAGCAGCCTTTTCAGCGCTTTGCGCAGACCAACCAGGCTTTTGTACATCGGCGCGGCGGCGTCGAATGTGGACAGGGCGCGGCCTGTCAAGATGGCTACCGCAATTATGCTGCCCGGTGAGATCTCGTTGTTTATCGCGAGTATCGCACCGAAAAAAACGACGATGACCTGCATCGAAAGCCGCAACACGCGGGTCAGTTGAGAAATGACAGTCGCGATGTTGCTTGCGACAAACGAGTGTTGCAGATGATTCTGATTGAGGTTCCGCCATTTGCCGCTTGCGTGGGTGAGGAGGCCCATTGCCTTAACAACTTCAGCGTTGCGCAGGATGCTGTCGAGCGACTGCATTGCCTTGACCTGTTCGTCATTCGCCGCGCTCAGGGACCCGGCAGGCAGCCTTTCAGCAATGATCGCCAGCAAGAAAAGCGCGATCGCCCCCACCGTGACGGTAAGCCCCAGCCTTATGTCGATGAAATAGATTGCTATGAAATAGATGATCGACCAGGGGGCATCGAACAGATTGGTCAGGTGGGGAGACGAAATGAAGTTCCTGACCGTGCCGAGATCTCGCAGCGGCTGACTGCCAAATTTTGAGCTTTGAAGCGAAAGCCTGACGGTTTTCTCCAGGATATCGCCTGACAGGCGGTCATCCAGCCACCTGCTCAGATGCGTGAATATCATTGCGCGCAGACCACGCATGATGCCCATGAATACAAGCGCAATTCCGGCGGCGATCAGGAGCATTGAAAGCGTTTCGAATGAACCGGACGACAAAACCCGATCCAGGACCTGAAGCGAAAAGAGCGGAACGGCCAAAATCATGAGATTGATGAACAGGCCGAACCAGAACGCGGTCCAGAACAGCGAGCGGCACTCTCTGATGGCGGCCCTGACCGAATTTTCGCTACCGTTCGACATGAATCACATCCAATAAAATTAGGTGCCGGTGTCAGCCGGAAAAAAGACATCAATCGCTATTGGAATGAGATGTAGGTGCCAAACTTTTCAGTTTGATTTCTTCAAATGTATCGATTGTATTGACGCGCTTAAAACGACGACCGGGTTCAGTGCTGCCAACTCTGACTAATTAATCTGGATAAGGGGCTTGCAAACCATATCGGGTCAGCCAGTCAGAAGAGCTGGTCGCGGTTCTGTTGCAACGAGCATGGGGAAACTGAGCATTCCAAATCATGAGACGGTCAGTTCATGGCCTTCAAGTCGCGTAAAAAAATCCATTATAAGTCAGGAGGTTATGCGGTCATTTCGTGTAATTTCAAATCGCAAATTTTGCCATTGAAATACGTGAAAAAATTGTCTCAAGGACAAGCAAAAAGCGGCCAGTAGGCCGCTTTGGGTTTTTTCTTCGAATGTCTCTGACTCAGGAGGCGTTGCGGCGGCGCCAGCCGGCGAAACCAAGGACGCCCAGGCCACAGGCAAGGAGTGGCAAGGCGGCAGGCACAGGCACCGGTACGGGGCCTCTGTCAACGTCAAAGCTGAATGTGTTGATGGCAAGTCCGCCACCGCGCAGGTCGGTGCCAACCATCCGCAACTCGTCGATCAGGGCGTTCGAGCCAGCGTTGATCGTCTGGAAAAACTCTCCGCCGCCCAACGCGAAGTTTCCATAGTCGACGACTTCCATGCCGCCCAGAAATCCGAGAAGGTCGAAAGCGGAATGCAGCGAGTTGTGGCGATAGATCTCGAAAGAGACAAACCTGAAACTTTCGCCGCTTCTTGTAATCTCAACGGTATCTCCGACATCAAACGGAATGGGATTGAGAACGCTGTCAGTCACGGTGTCACCCGGCTTGCCTTCGAACAAAAAGCCGTTTTCGGAGTAGGGGAGCGGACCGTTGCTCGCGAATGTCACACTGACTGGAGCCGCGAGTGCGGTGCTTGTTGAAATGATGAGCGCTGCAATGGCAGCCGATAAAATTTTTTTCATATCCATTCTCCTGCAGGAATCACGTCGCCCGGCAGTCGGTTGGGCGATTGCGGAGAATATCGAGGCGCAATGTATCAGGGCCGTTTCCGGCAGGGGATTAAAGTGTATCAATTTTGTCAGCTGACCGGTGGTCAGGTGAATGGGCCAATGAAATGCAATTTCTGCTGCATTGTGCGTGCACCGGGAGCTGTGGAGATACACCTGCCCAAGTCGTGAGCTATTCCAAAGAAACGGCAAATCGAAACTGTGTCACCGAAGAGCTGAGTGAGATATCATTGGTTACATCGCAGGGATCACGCCGTCCGTACCTGAATTTCTTGCACCAATCCATTCCGATTCCCCGTATCCAGGGCGCTCAACCCTTGACACTTTCAGCCCCACGCTTTATCGCGCTCCCATCGTGCGTCCCGGAGTCCGCTCTGGGTCGAGGCGTTGCTTTTGAAGGCTTCCGGAAAAAGGGAAGCGCGAGCGGCGCGGCACACGGGATTTAAAACAAAACCTCCAGGGCGTATTGCCGCTCAGGATCGAGGACAAAAAACCCATGCAGGTAACCGAAACCCTCTCCGAGGGCCTCAAGCGAGAGCTCAAAATCGATATTCCGGCCGGTGATCTTGCCACCAAGCTCGAAGAATACATGGCCGACATGAAATCCAAGGCCAACATCAAGGGCTTTCGCCCGGGCAAGGTGCCTGTTGCGCATCTGAAGAAAATGTACGGCCGTCAGGCGATGGCGGAAATCCTGTCGAACACGATCCAGGAGACCTCCCAGAAGGCCGTGGAAGAGCGCTCCGAGCGCCCGGCTCTTACGCCTGAAGTCGATCTACCGGACGAAGATGCTGAAAAAATCCTGGCAGGCGATGCCGATCTTTCCTTTAAGATGACCTATGACGTTCTTCCGGAATTCGAGATCGTGGATTTCGCCGGATTTGAAATCGAGCGTCCGGTTGTCGAGATCGCCGACGAAGAGGTCGACACGCAGGTCGCCGACATTGCCAAGAACAACACACCCTTCGATACCAAGGACGGTGCGGCTGAAGATGGTGACCGTGTGACCATGTCCTATCTCGGCAAGGTTGACGGCGAGCCGTTCGAAGGCGGGGCTGACGAAAACGGTCAGCTGGTGCTGGGCTCCGGGCAGTTCATTCCGGGCTTCGAGGACCAGCTCATCGGTCTAAAAGCAGGTGATGAGAAAGTCGTTGAAGTGACTTTCCCCGACGATTATCCGGCTGCGCATCTTGCAGGCAAGGCAGCAACCTTCGATGTTGAAGTCAAGGAAGTGGCTGCTCCGGGTGAAGCGACGCTCGACGATGAGTTCGCGAAGGGCCTTGGTCTTGAGTCGCTCGACAAGCTGAAGGAAATCGTCCGCGGCCAGATCGAAAGCCAGTTTGGCCAGATGACCCGTCAGCGCGTGAAGCGTCAGCTTCTAGACAAGCTCGACGAGCACTACTCGTTTGATCTTCCGGAAAAGCTTCTTGATTCGGAATTCGAGGTTGTCTGGCGCCAGGTCGAAGAAGACATGAAGCGCAACGAAAAGACCTTTGAGGACGAAGACACGACGGAAGAAGAGGCGAAGGCGGAATACCGCAAGATCGCGGAACGCCGCGTGCGGCTCGGTCTGGTTCTGTCCGAAATCGGCGAGAAGAACGACATCCAGGTCACCGACGAGGAATTGCAGCGCGCGCTTTACGACCGTGTTCGCCAGTTCCCGGGACAGGAGCAGCAAGTGTTCGAATATTATAAGAACAACCAGCAGGCGCTCGCGTCCCTGCGCGCTCCGATCTACGAAGAGAAAGTGGTCGACTTCATGCTTGAACTCGCCAAGGTGAACGACAAGACAGTCACCAAGGAAGAGTTGGAAAAGCTGGTAGCGGATGATGAGGACGACGCCTGAGCGTAGACCCTGTTATCCCCAGATGCGGCCAAGGCTTTAACCTTGCCTTCACGCCGCATCTGTCATGACTTTGCGTTGAGGGCGACATCCCATATATACGGGTTGTCGCTTTTTTCGAGTCAGGCCCTAGATCGATGCGCTCAATGGGTCTGTGTCCTGCCCGCTGTCTGCGGGCAACATCTCAAGATTATGGATGAGGTATGAAGGATCCTGTCGATATCTACATGAACACTCTCGTGCCGATGGTCGTCGAACAGACGAATCGCGGTGAGAGGGCCTTCGATATCTTCTCGCGCCTGCTGAAGGAGCGCATCATTTTCCTGACCGGACCGGTCGAGGATCACATGGCAACCCTGGTAAGCGCACAGCTTCTTTATCTGGAAGCGGACAACCCGTCCAAGGAAATCGCAATCTACATCAACTCGCCCGGCGGGCTCGTCACATCGGGGCTTGCGATCTACGACACGATGCAGTTTATCCGGCCGGCCGTGTCGACGCTTTGCATCGGTCAGGCGGCTTCGATGGGATCGCTTCTGCTGGCGGCCGGACAGAAGGACATGCGCTTCATCCTGCCGAATGCGCGGGTGATGGTGCATCAGCCGTCCGGCGGTTTCCGTGGGCAGGCGGCCGATATCATGCTTCATGCACAGGAAATTCTGGCGATGAAGCACCGGCTTAATGAAATCTATGTGAAGCACACGGGCCAGAGCCTCGATCAGGTTGAAGAGGCGTTGGAGCGTGACAACTTCATGACCGCTGAAAAGGCTAAAGAATTCGGGATCGTCGACAATGTGATCACCGACCGGACGTCTCTGGGCGCCGAAGGCGAAGGTTGACGGGAGTTACCCGGTCTTAAGGAAGGTTGAAATTTCCTTCCAAAAGACCGGATTTTCCCCAATTGATGCCGGGTTTTCATCTTCGCCTTAAACCTATATTGATTTTTAATGGTGAAGCATGATGACTTATATTACGAAGCAGCGCCGTTCGGCGTCTTCATTGCCGGATCGGTCATACTTTGACCGAAACGGGAAAGATAAGGGGGAAGTCCCCATAAACGCGAGGTTGACTACATGACCAAGGCCAGCGGCAGCGATTCCAAGAATACGCTCTACTGCTCCTTCTGCGGCAAGAGCCAGCACGAGGTTCGCAAGCTGATCGCCGGCCCGACTGTTTTCATTTGCGATGAATGTGTCGAGCTGTGCATGGATATCATCCGTGAGGAAAACAAATCCTCGCTGGTGAAGTCACGGGACGGGATCCCGACCCCTCAGGAAATTCGCGACGTTCTCGATGATTATGTGATCGGGCAGGGCAGCGCTAAGAAGGTTCTGTCGGTCGCCGTTCACAACCACTACAAACGCCTCAACCACGCGTCGAAAAACAACGATGTGGAGCTGGCGAAGTCCAACATTCTTCTGGTCGGTCCAACAGGCTGTGGCAAGACACTTCTTGCCCAGACGCTGGCGCGCATCCTCGATGTGCCGTTCACAATGGCCGACGCGACAACACTGACCGAAGCAGGCTATGTTGGTGAAGATGTCGAGAACATCATCCTGAAACTGCTTCAATCGGCCGATTATAACGTCGAACGCGCACAGCGCGGCATCGTTTATATCGATGAGGTCGACAAGATCAGCCGCAAGGCGGACAACCCTTCGATCACCCGGGATGTATCCGGTGAAGGCGTGCAGCAGGCGCTCCTGAAGATCATGGAGGGAACTGTCGCGTCCGTTCCACCGCAAGGCGGCCGCAAACATCCGCAACAGGAATTCCTGCAGGTCGACACGACAAACATCCTGTTTATCTGCGGCGGTGCTTTCGCGGGTCTCGACAAAATCATTTCCGATCGCGGCACACAGACCTCGATCGGTTTCCAGGCGCAGGTACATGCCCCTGAAGACCGGCGCATCGGCGAGCTGTTTGCAGAACTCGAGCCGGAAGATCTGCTTAAATTCGGTCTCATTCCGGAGTTCGTCGGCCGCCTTCCGGTAATCGCGACGCTGGAAGATCTCGACGAAGATGCGCTTGTGACCATTCTGACCGAGCCGAAAAACGCTCTGGTGAAGCAGTATCAGCGTCTGTTCGAGATGGAGCAGGTCGAGCTTGCCTTCCACGACGAAGCGCTGAAAGCGATTGCCCGCAAGGCGATAGAGCGCAAGACCGGTGCCCGCGGTTTGAGGTCCATTCTGGAATCGATTCTTCTCGACACCATGTATGAACTTCCGGGTCTCAAGGGTGTGAAAGAGGTCGTCATTTCGCCGGAAGTCGTGAAAGGCGAGGCGCGGCCGCTCTATATTTACGAGGACCGTGAAGAGACCTCGGCGACAAGCGCCTAACAAACGATCTTGCACTTCGCGAAATAAGTGAATAAATGCCGCTCTTAACGAGCGGCATTTTGTTTTTTGTATCTACTTGTGTGATGGCGCCGCGTTTTCCACCGGCGGTGCGAGTCGTCAACAGACGAGACCTGTTTGCAACACCAGATTGCCTTGACACCGGCAGTGGAGGTGTCCACCTAATAGGGCTAACGGACGGCTCGTGCGAACCATATGCGCGCCCAGTCGGGGTGCAGTGGCTCGGCCTGTCGGGAGAGTGCCCGAAAGCCGTTTTCCAGTGTTCTGGTTGCTTTTTTCAATGGGGCCGGGACACGCCGAGAAAGGAAATATAATGAGCGACGCAGAAATCCGCGCCACAGATCCGGACAGCACTGCTGTCTATCCAGTCCTGCCCCTGCGCGACATTGTCGTCTTCCCTCACATGATCGTGCCGTTATTTGTCGGTCGCGAAAAGTCGATCAAGGCGCTGGAAGAGGTGATGACCACCGACAAGCACATTCTTCTGGCGACTCAGATGAATGCTGCGGACGACGATCCGAATCCGGACCAGATCTACAACGTCGGAACACTTGCGACTGTTCTTCAGCTGCTGAAATTACCCGACAATACCGTGAAGGTGCTGGTTGAAGGGGGCGCACGCGCGCAAATAGGCCAGTATTCTGACAGGTCTGACTATTTTGAAGCGTCGGCGACTGTGCTGCCAGAGCGCGACGGCGAAAATATCGAGGTCGAGGCTCTCGCTCGCTCGGTTGTTTCCGAATTCGAAAACTACGTGAAGCTGAACAAAAAAGTGTCGCCGGAAGTTCTTGGCGCGGTCAACCAGATCGACGATTATTCCAAGCTCGCCGATACGATTGCGTCGCACCTGGCGATTAAGATTCCGGAAAAGCAGGAAATTCTGGGTGTCGTCTCCGTTTCCGAACGGCTCGAGCGCGTGCTCGGCATGATGGAAAGCGAGATCTCCGTACTTCAGGTCGAAAAACGGATCCGCTCGCGCGTAAAGCGCCAAATGGAGAAGACCCAGCGCGAGTATTATCTGAATGAGCAGATGAAGGCCATTCAGAAAGAACTCGGCGACAGCGAAGATGGACGCGATGAAGTTGCGGAACTTGAAGAAAAAATCAAAAAGACGAAGCTGACCAAGGAAGCACGCGAGCGCGCCGCAGCCGAGATCAAGAAGCTCAAGCAGATGAGCCCGATGTCCGCCGAAGCGACTGTTGTTCGCAACTATCTGGACTGGCTGATCGGTATTCCGTGGAACAAGAAATCCAAGGTGAAGCACGATCTTGCGCTTGCGGAAAAGGTACTTGATACGGATCACTATGGTCTCGACAAGGTCAAGGAACGTATCGTCGAGTATCTGGCGGTCCAGAGCCGCGCCAACAAGCTTCGTGGTCCGATCCTTTGTCTGGTAGGTCCTCCAGGTGTCGGTAAGACGTCGCTTGGAAAGTCGATCGCCAAGGCGACCGGGCGTGAGTTCGTTCGCATGTCTTTGGGCGGCGTACGGGACGAGGCCGAAATACGCGGTCACCGGCGCACCTATATCGGCTCTATGCCCGGCAAAGTTATCCAGTCGATGAAAAAGGCGAAGAAGTCCAATCCTCTCTTCCTGCTCGATGAGATCGACAAGATGGGAATGGATTTCCGCGGTGATCCTTCATCTGCGTTGCTGGAGGTACTTGATCCTGAACAGAACTCCTCGTTCATGGATCACTACCTGGAGGTTGAATACGACCTTTCGGACGTAATGTTCGTGACCACGGCAAACACACTGAACATTCCCAGTCCATTGATGGACCGTATGGAGATCATCCGCATCGCAGGCTACACAGAAGAGGAGAAGGTTGAGATCTGCCGCCGTCACCTTATTCTGAAAGCCGAAAAAGATCATGGTCTGCGCGAAGGCGAGTTCACAATCCAGGACGACGCGCTTCAGTTCGTTGTCCGGCGATATACGCGTGAAGCAGGTGTGCGTAACCTTGAGCGTGAAATGGCGACCCTTGCCCGTAAGGCGGTCAAGGACATCCTCATGAGCGATAAGGAAAGCATCACAGTCACTCCTGAAGTCGTCGAAGAGTACCTCGGCGTTCCGCGTTATCGTTACGGCGAGGCTGAGCTTGAGGACCAGGTCGGTGTCGTGACTGGCCTTGCCTGGACGGAAGTTGGCGGCGAGCTGCTGACGATCGAGGGCGTGATGATGCCGGGCAAAGGCAAAATGACCGTCACCGGCAACCTGAAGGATGTGATGAAGGAGTCCATTTCCGCGGCTGCGTCTTATGTCCGCTCGCGGGCGGTCGATTTCGGGATTGAGCCCCCGAAATTCGACAAGAAGGACATTCACGTGCATGTTCCGGAAGGCGCAACGCCCAAGGATGGCCCATCCGCAGGTATTGCGATGGCGACCGCTGTGATTTCCACCATGACAGGTATTCCGGCTCGCCGGGATGTTGCCATGACGGGCGAGATCACGCTGCGGGGCAGGGTGCTTCCGATCGGTGGTCTCAAGGAGAAACTGCTGGCGGCCCTGCGTGGCGGCATCAAGCTTGTGATGATCCCTGAGGACAACGCCAAAGACCTTGCGGACATTCCGGACTCAGTCAAGAACTCGCTCGAGATCATTCCGGTTTCCGGTATGGAAGAGGTGCTGAAACACGCTCTTGTGCGTTTGCCGGACCCGATTGAGTGGGACGAAAGCGCTGCTGAAGCGGCGGCCAAGGCAGGTGAGTCGGACAAGGAAAAGTCGGGCGCACTGGCCCACTAAAGTCTAATTTGCACTGCACAAATGGACGAGCCCCGGTGATTCCGGGGCTTTTCTTTTGAATAATCGGTCAAAATGGCGGTTTTCTGCGAAAAAACCACTTGCGTTTCGTTTCAATTCGCACGAATTTCGCGCAACGGCGCTGACAGGAATCGTCGGCAATCTGCCGTTTCTTAGAAAGGTATCTGCTATGAATAAGAACGATCTGATCGCAGCTGTTGCAGAAAAGACCGGCCTCACCAAGGCGCAGGCGGGCGAAGCAGTTGACGCAACTTTTGACGCAGTCACAGAAACGCTGAAAGGCGGCGACGAAGTCCGCATCATTGGTTTTGGTAACTTCACGGTTTCCGCTCGTGCAGCAACTGAAGGCCGCAATCCGCGGACCGGCGAAACGATCCAGATCCCGGCTTCTAAGACGCCGAAGTTCAAGGCTGGTAAAGGCCTGAAAGACGCTGTGAACGCATAATTGCATGCGCTCGAGACCAGTCGTCTCGAAAGCCCCGTTTCTGGTTGTCAGAAGCGGGGCTTTTTCTTTTGCCACTGCAGAGTTTTCCAGTTCTCTCTAGAAACGATTCCCTCTCGTCTCTGCTGCAGAGGTGAACGAACAGCTGAAACAACGACAGACGGCTGAAATGCGTCAGCTCCGCTGTTTGGATTGTTTTGCTCTCGATGATCGGAAGACCTGATTGTCAAAGTGGAGGAGTGTCAATTGAACGGCAAACTTCTGGCAAAATGCT
Organism: uncultured Roseibium sp.; assembly: GCF_947494555.1. Lineage (GTDB taxonomy): Bacteria > Pseudomonadota > Alphaproteobacteria > Rhizobiales > Stappiaceae > Roseibium. The sequence goes on from NZ_CANLVF010000001.1 coordinate 1,861,588, forward strand.
TCGGTTTGATGTGTCCAAAGGAAGCTCGGCAAGCATGTTGAAGCGATGCTCATCCACAAGCAGCGACGAACAGTGAGATTGTGGAATTTAGGTCTTGCCAAGCCAGAGCGGAGCCCCTAAAAGGCGTCTCACCTCGTTGAGGGCGATTAGCTCAGTTGGTAGAGCGCTTCGTTTACACCGAAGATGTCGGGAGTTCGAGTCTCTCATCGCCCACCATTCTCCTTGTCAATTCCGGTCGTTTTCCTCCGCAGGTTAATTGCGCACCAACCGCGCTTGTTCAACGCGGGCAATTTCCTCCAGCCGGTTCACGAGCAATTTTTCCACAATCTGAACGCTGTGCTCCAGTTCCGGTCTTGAGCCGACTGTTGACTGCATCTTCACTCAATCGTCGTGGTCAATTCAGAACCGGCTTCTTCGCGCGAAAGGGGATAACTCAATCTGCACTGAGTGCGCTTTTTTCTTGAGTTTGGAGCTTTTTGGGTCTATAAAATTTACCGGCTAAGTAAAAAGCATCAACAATTTATAGACTTACGAGAAATGGCCTTTCTGTTTCTGCTTCAAATTACCGGTGCCGTGATGTTGTTGCTGTATGCGGTTCGCATGGTTCGGACCGGATTTGAGCGCTCGACCGGTCCGGCATTGAGACGTTCAATAAGCAGAGCGGCTTCCGGTCGTGTGGTTGGTGTATTTTCTGGAATGACTGTTGCGGTCATGCTGCAGAGCGCGACAGCTGTGACGGTGCTGGCGGCCGGGTTTGCATTATCCGGAATTTTGACGACGACCGCTGGACTAGCTGTGCTTCTTGGTGCGGATCTTGGATCAGCGCTCGTCGTGCAGTTTCTGGTTTTCGACCTCAGTTGGTTGATCCCATTGTTGCTCGCCGTCGGTGCATGGCTTTTTTTGAAAGTTGGAAATCGAACTGTGAAGCAGACAGGGCGCATTCTGGTCGGAATTGCCCTGGTTCTGATCTCACTTCAGATGATTGGAGAATCAACGACTCCATTGAAACAGGCGCAATTCATGCCTCATATTGCTGCCTATCTCGCTTCCGATATCTTCACCGCACTTGCAGTTGGCGCTCTGCTGGCGTTTTTGATGCACTCAAGTGTGGCGACTGTACTGATGGTTGCCGCTTTTGCCCAAAAGGCCGTTATTCCACTTGAAGCGGCAATTCCACTTGTTCTTGGTGCCAATATCGGAGCTGGTTTCGTCGCCCTTTGGCTGACAAGAGGAATGGATCGAAAAGCTAGGCTTTTGCCGCTCGGCAATTTCATTTTCAGATTTGCCGGCGCTATCGCCGCGCTGTTGATCGTGACGTCGATACAATTGCCGCTCGAGCAAGTCAGCAGCCTGCCTGCGCAGCAACTCGTCGCGGTTCATATACTTTTCAATCTTGTGTTGGTCTTGGTGTGTGTGCCGCTGACATCCCCTATGGCGTGGCTCGTGGAACGCATTTTGCCCGAAGAGGCTTCAGCAAGTGAAACCGAGCCCAACGCTCCCAAGAGTGCCTTGGATCAGCGGGTTTTTGATGTTCCGCGCTTAGCGCTTGCAAGTGCAACACGTGAGTTGCTTCGGATGGGGGAACAGGTCGAAGCGATGGCACGACCGGTCATGATGATGCTGGAAAACGGCAGCGCTACGGAAATTCGCCGTTTGCAGCAAATGGACCGGAACATCAACGTCATCCATTCGGACATAAAGCTCTACATTGCTGAATTGAACCGGGGCAAACTCACCTCCGAAGAGGCGGAGCAGAGCCTGGAGCTTGCCAGTTTTGCGATCAACCTGGAACGTGCCGGTGATCTTGTCTCGAAAAACCTGCTTGAACGTGCCCTGCGGCTTCAAAAGAGCGGGATCAGTTTTTCAAAAGAGGGGCAGCTGGAACTGGAAAACATGCACGACCGTGTTCTGGCCAATATGCAACTTGCTCTCAACGTGCTTGTGTCAGGTGACGTGGCCTCGGCCCGCGAACTGATCGCTGAAAAGGACATGATGCGGCAAATTGAAAAGACTTGCCACGAACAGCATCTTGACCGGCTCAAGTCACGCATGCCGGAAAGCATTGAATCGAGCAATGCGCATATGGAAGTCGTGAGAAGCCTGAAGGAAATCAATTCCCTTTTCGCAATAGTTGGCGTGCCTATCCTGGCAAGAGAGGGGCAGCTGAGAGACAGTCGGCTGGTTCCTGCGGAATAGAGACCGGATCTGAGAATTTCTTCGAAATGCGAAAAATCTCATGCCGAACCAGTGGTCAGACGAGTGAGCTGCCACCCGCTTCCAATGCGTGGATGTCGCCGAGAAATTTCTTTGCCGGGTGACCGGTTTTCCACATTGAAAATCAAGCCACTTGGAAGCGAAAAAAGCAGGTTGTCTGCTGCTTGATCTAAAATCCGTCATTAGGATGCAATGGGGTGCTTGACTTCGCCCTCTAGCCGCCGTACATCAGCGCCACTTCACGGCGACACCAAATCGCCGTCCGAAGCGGGTGTAGCTCAGTTGGTTAGAGTGCCGGCCTGTCACGCCGGAGGTCGCGGGTTCGAGCCCCGTCACTCGCGCCACTCCCTTATGATCGTTCAGGTCGTTTGTGGATGGCGCAAAATACCGTGAATGTGCGGGTGTAGCTCAGTTGGTTAGAGTGCCGGCCTGTCACGCCGGAGGTCGCGGGTTCGAGCCCCGTCACTCGCGCCA
>NZ_CANLVF010000002.1 GCF_947494555.1 uncultured Roseibium sp.
GTCGATCCACTGGCGGTGCCGGATGTGTATTGAGAATTGATCCTGATGCTGTCGGAACCGACCTGGACAATCAGGTCTCGGGCGTCGGAGGGATCGCGAAAGAGCCGGACATCATTGGGACCAATCCCTGCGCCGAAGCGGATGATGCCACCATTTGCACCGGATGACTCGTTTATGGTGTCGTTGCCGAAACCGGGATCGAACATATAAACATCGAGGCCGGATCCGCCGTTGAGCGTATCATCCCCTGCAAGGCCCGTAATCGTTTCGTCGCCGGAAGTGCCGTTGAGTGTTTCGGATGAATTCGTTCCAATAATATTCATTGAAAAACCTGTAATTAATGTCGCAATCAAGAATAATTACTTTGGTTTTTGTATTTTTGAGCAATATTTCAGAACGCGAATTGAACTCTGACTTAGGGCCAGGGATGACCGAAAAGTGCCTCAGAGCTGACGTTAACAAGCTGTTAAGTTTTGGGTAACCTGACAATGTTGAGAGGGTGCAATCGGAACAGAAGATCGAGCCAATCTTTGCCAGAGACGAAGCGCAGATTAAACGGCGGCACCGTTCAATCGACCAAATCGGCGCTTTGTGACTATGGACAAGTGGGTAAAACCGCGAGGCTCGGACGCGCGAGAAGCAGTGACGCTGCGGCACGAGCCGTTAGCGTGTCGGTATCGTCCAACTGTTCCATGGCAAGCCAGGTGGAAGGCAAGCATTCCAGTGAAACCGACTTGACTGGTCCGGCAGCGAGCCAACTCAGGTAGGCACGCGCTGTTGCCAAAGGTGTCGAAACATTTCCAAGAATTGACAATCCGTCCAGTCGCACTTGCGAAAGCACCTCAACGGCGAACTCAGGATTCTCTGAAACGGCAGACGCGGCAAGAAGATGGCTTACAACACTTGTGTTGGCATTTATCGCCATCTGACCGATTTGCCTGTCTTCTCCCTGATGGTCCGCATAATCGAAACCCGTTAGCACCGTCCGCGAGACAACAAGGTCCCTGACCTCATCCACGGACACTTTTGGGTTCAGAGGAGGCAATTCCTGGGCGATACCAACCCATGTGAAGGGGTCGGCACGGCCAAGCCACTCAACAAATGATTGTTTCGCGACCAACTGCCACGCGCGTTCGGGGGAAACGCCGGCAAAATACCTCAGTCCCTCCGCTGCCCTGCCGCTCGCAGGGTTTTGCATAAGCGTCTCCGCCGCTTGTTCGAACAGATCGTCCCGGTAGGTTTCTTCAGCTGCCAGATCCAGAAACCGGCCAGCTTCGGCGGGTACTTTTTCAACAACACCGGCGAGTAGCTTTTGGCGTTCTGTCGCCGGAAGTTCCAAGGCGCTTTCAGAGAGGTAGTCAAGGTTTTCTGCGGTCACCTGTCCTGATGCTACTTCGTCAAGATATGCGAGCAGCCTGTCGGTATCACGAAGCCGGACGAGCACTTCAATCGCTGAACGATCGCCCTCGTCCAGCTTCCTGCGCGCAAACGATCTCGTAGTTTCAGGCCCGATATTCGCCGCCCAGTAGATCAGCTGCGCCTTTAAGGCTTCGTTTTCCGGCAGCGATCTCAAGACATTGTTTGATACGACGTCCATTGCAAGACCAGGCGAAGCAGCGAGTGCGGCGAGGACGATTTGCCTCTTCGCCCACGCCACCTCCCAATTCGGATCAATGAGCGGTGGCGGCGGAAAATCAAGCGTTGAGACGATCCAGTCTTCCGGCTGACCGCGCAATGCGGCGCCAAGCGGTTGCAAGTCCGGATTTTCTAAGGGTGTCGACATGCCCGCTGAGCCGAGCACAGCTGCTAATGGACCCGTTGGTACCTGCAGGGCTTTCCGGTCAACGATCCTTGCAATCGCCGCACGGTCGTCATCGGTCGCAAGTGTTGCATCCAACGCGAGAATTTCGAGATAAGCACTTTCCACCCCATCGGCTAGCGAGAAGCCTATGCTTTGCGACTGTGGCATATCGATCAGATTTCTGTCCGCTTCGGTCTGCTCGAACAATCGACGCGCCATCGCCAACCGCTGATCTTTGGGAGCGTAGCGCCGGATGTGCTCCATCAAAGCCTTTCGATGTGCAAAGCCGAAAGTTGTGCGTCCGGAAAGATGCTCTTCCAATTCCGCATTGACCGCATCGTATCCACCCCTTGTGTCCAAACGCGATAATGCATCAATCACCACGGGTGGCAGGTCTTGGCCGGAATGTCGGAGCAGCAGATCCGTCAATCCTTCTCGTTCGGATCCAGAAAGACGCGCAACTTCCAGATTGGGCAACAGTAACTCCAAGGATGCCAGATGAATTTGCGGATCGTTGATGCGCTCGACCAAAAAAGCCGTCACATCTCTCTCAAGGTTGTCCCCGACCAGGGATACATCGGACAACAATGCTGCGCCTGGATCTGGAAACCTGCCGCGCGAAGCCAAGTCGTGCATCAACAGCAAAGCACTCGGCTGCTCGCGTGCCTGCACGGCTTCAATGATCTTGTAAACGATGTGTGATTGTATTTCAGGCGTTATGGTACTTTCGAGCCACGCCCTCAGGTCATCCAGACCGGCAAGAGAGACAAATGCGCTAATTTCGGGTTGATCAGACGTATCCAGATTTTGTGCTGCAAATTCCGACATAGTGCCTAGGACGTCCATTCGGTCCGCCATCACAGCCAAGGCTGTGCGTATCGCCCGGTTTGGCCAATCGGCGAGCGAGGGGTCATTTGACACGATCTTCTTTGCGATCTGGTGAACGCGTTCGAGTTGAAAGGGGGACATCAGTTTGTCTTGCCATGTTTCCGGTGCCGTACCCGTTCCGGACAAGGCTTCGATCATCCGAAGCGCGGCTATGTCTGACACAAGATTTTCCGCGCGGTCCGGATAATGCTCCCAAATCTTGAGCCTTTGCGCTTCGCGCCACAAAACTATTGCGTGCGTGGATTTGTTTTCGAGCAGGCTTTGATCAATTTCCTCGTTAATCAGTTTGGCGATATGGGCGCGCATCGTTGTAAGAGAATGCGGAAGCAACACGGCTTCCGTTTGCCAGCGCTCCAAAATCGAAAGGGCCTCGAGAGAGTTGGGGGATCTTTCAATCGCGCCTTCAATTTCCTTGCTGATCTTGTGTTGAACGGACGTGCCGCTGAACACCATCAGCGGTTGGCGTTGATTCCAAATCGAGTTTGCACGTTCCAGGTTATCTGCAGTGAGTGCTGCATTTACATTATGCCGTGCAACGAGATCGAACGCGCCGATTGATAGTAACGCGAACAGGAAAACAGCGGCCGCAGTGTTCCTGACCGGGCGCCAGATCCTTCGAAATACCGCGCGCCATTTGTACCATGATACGGCGAGGTCTAGCAGGTTCTGTTCCAGCCGCTCGGCAAACTCATCGGTTGCCAGTGTTGCATGCAAAAGACCGCGTTTTCCGGTCTCGTCTTTGAATTTCAGAACTTGCGGATCTGGCTCAGACCCATCAGTGATGAAATAAAACAGGATTTCGGCCGGCATTCCGAGCCTGTTGCGTCGCTTGAGGCTTTCTTCGAATTCCTCAACAGTACCGCTGCCATAACGCGGCGTCGGTGTGCCAAGCCGGTTTTTCATCATGCCGACATAGACGCCGTAGCCTCCATAGCCGCCTGTTTTGATGAGCGTGTTAATGCGTTTTTGAAAGTCTCCCTCTTCAGCCATGCCCGGCGGAAGATCTTCCCAAAGCAATGGCTTGAAGCGCAGTCGTTGCGAAACGAGTTCGGGCCGCGCGTTCAGGCTCTCGATCACGCGACGAGCAGTATCGCGTTCAACCAAGCAATCGCCCGGCGAAGAGATGAACACGGCTATTTCGCGGAATTTCAGAACCATGCCTGCGGGTCAAGCTCTTAGAATACTGAGTCTTGTTCAAATTTCATGTCGATTTCCAATAAACGTGCTTCACCATTAGCCAGGCCCCGATCTTATTTGTCTGCAAATTGGCGTGCGCGCAGTATAAGTACGTGATGAATTGACCTTCTGACACGCATTCAGGAATACATCGCGAGCAAAGGTCACTGTTTCCGATTTAGCGAACTATTTTTGCTCTCGTTCCCTTAATGCCCGGCGCATGGTTTCAATCCACAGTCCTTCGTTTGCCGCGTAGACGCCGTCCTTGCCATTCAGTTTTTGAATTATCCGTCCGCCGGCATGATGAATGCCGATGATGCGCCAATTCTGGTCGAAGATCGGGCTGCCCGAACTCCCCGGCTCCGTAGGCGTACGGTAGTGGATACGACAGGGCGCTATGCTGTTTTCAGCGCTGGCCGCTTCGAGTTCATAATCGAGCAGTTCATTGTCCTGGAACGAGAAGCTGATTTCACGGCCGCTCGGGTGTCCGATAATGTAGACTCGTTTCTTTTTTTCGTCCGTTAAGGCCGGCAACTCTTCATAGAGGCTTCGCGGCTCTAAGTCGTCAGGTATGGAGGGCGACAGGCGAAGTACGGCGACATCATGTTCCTTGGGCGAGGATTGCCAAACGATCTCCTTGACGCTGAAATCGATGTCGTCGTCTGCCCCTTTTGAATACAGTTCGAACTCTACCGTCGCTTCAGCCTTTGTGGCTGCGTTGTGATAAACCGGTTCGCTCACAACATGTGAATTGGTAACCAGAAGGATTTCGTCACCGAAAGCTTCGTCCAGGTCACGACCTCTGACGGCAAATCCTGTCCCATGCGGTTGGCCGTCTTTGAAAATGATTGCAACGGATTTTGCGGCGGTCAGACCTTTCTGCAGCCAGCGGTGGGTCATCGCGCCAATGTCACCCAGGATGGCCTCGTGTCGCGCCTTGGGAATGTCTGCCAAACTCTGCAGTGTGCCCGGAGACACCGAAAAACCAGCTCCCGGTTCCAACCCGAGTTTTCCGATTATGAGCGCAAGGATGTTCTTGCCCCAATCCTCTTTGTCGGCACGCCAAAGCTGCTGCAATTGTCTTGCTGAGCCGGCAAGTGCAAATGCAGACTCTTCACGCTTCGCATAAGCCCCATACCAATTGAGCGCCTCGTCTTGATCCCCGACACCGAGCAAAGCCTCGCCAATGGTTGCATAGTCCCAATTCTCCTGTGCATAGCAGGGTCGGCTGGTAAGAATTTCGACGATATCTTTGGCGGCGGTATCAGCTTCATCGTGCTGTTGATCCGATAAAGCCTGGAACGCTCTCCCATCACACCTGTCCCAGTTGGCAACGGCAACCATGTTGATGCCCTGGTAGGTGAACGTTTCGTTGTCTGCAATCCACGCTTCGCGATAGTGCCGAAAGGCCTCCTGCACGGCGTTTTTTGCAAGATCGGGGCGCGTTCCACGCGATTGTATGGCAAGGTCCTTCCATGCGCGGCCCAATGCTCCTCTCAACTCGCCTCGATCTCCTTCGTCGAGATTTGGTTCCAGCACAGCCTTCTCAAGCAAATGTATGGCCGGAAAGACTTCACCCAGTTCGATCATTCCCTGGGCAAGGAAATGAAGAACGCCAACGTCAACACATCCATCAACGAGACACGCGTTCGCGACACGCCGCATCTGATCGAAGCGCCTGTGTGATCTGAGCGATTTCAGCACTTTACGAGCCTGTTCGGGTTCGATGGCTCCCGCTTCACTCGGAAGGTGCGCGATCAAGTTGGCACAGGCTTCATTCAACTCGTTCAGATCGTCTGCTTCCGCAGCCTCGGTGACTTTGGTAATCAACTCGTCCAGCATGGATTTTGCGTCCCGTGCGCAGCCTTTTTCAGAACAGCGAAATCAGATCGCTCTGCAAGTCGATGGCTAGGAGGTCATGAGCCATGTTGCGCGCAAACGTCTTGCCGCCGAAATGCAGTCCACACGGTACGATCTCTGCACCAAGAGTACAAACGACTGAACCCGAGCTTCCGCCCATGGACGTTGCATCATGACTGAAGGCCCAGTTCCGGATGTCTCCGTCAAGATTGCCTGGGCGCCTAAGGATCTCACCCGGGCTAAGATATTTCGTGCTGAAATCCTGCTGGTAGAGTTCTCTGATCCGCCGCCAGTAATTAATGGCCGCATTTTGCTGCTGCGGCGCGGCGGAGTGGCCTGGTTTTGCCGGATATCCGACGATGATGATGTTTTCGAGCGACGGATCTGAAGTTGATCTCCTCTCTTGGTGATAGGAGGCAGGATGCGAGCCTTGGCCGTTGTCTGTCTCGATTTCCAGAATCGCCATGTCAAGTTTCGAAAGGTCAACAAACCTGCCGATGCGCTCGCTACCGGCCGAAATCACGCTTTTGATCTTGTATCTCGTATTTTCGCTCGAGGCATCCGGATCAAAGTTAATCGAGGCATCGCCGACAAGCCGCATCTCGTATTTTCCCGGCCCAACCGGATATTGTTCTGCCAGCGCATCCAGAACATGCCGGTTCGTCATTACCTGTCCTTTGCCGATTACAAAGCCGGTGCCAATGTGCTGCCAGCCATTTGACATCAGGATATCAATCCGGCCGACCGAGTCCGACAACCGGCGAATGTCATCGATTGATGGGATCAGATCTTCTGCCCATTGACCTATTGCAGGGTTATCAATGTCAAACGGGACGTCGCCGTTTCTAATTCGCAATGCCGGCCGGCCAACCATTTCAACAAGGGCTTCGTAATAGACCTCGTGTTGAGGGTCGGATGCTGACTCCAATCCTCCACCGGTTCTCATCGCCTCATTCACCGAGCGATCGATGCCCACAAGAAACTCGTTCCTCAAAGAGGTGTCGACGGCGTGTGAAGCCGCATTCTCGTTGTAGCTGAGGACAGCTTCCACCTTATCCAGGATCGTGTTCGAGTTTCCAACTGACTCCAATACCGCCCCGCTGCGCAGCACGCGTTGTCCCATGCGATCCGAAGCTTCGCTTGGCGGTGTGGCTGGGCCGGTAACGGTGGGTGTTTGCAAGGACGCATGTTTTGAAGTTTGGTCAAGCAATTTCGCCAGGCCAGTTGACGGTCTTGGCTCGTCCAAATTTTCAAGCAGAGCCGTTGATGCGTTTTGACGAATCAGATGATCGCTAGCAAGATATGTTGCTTCCGCTTCGAACCGACCTAAGGCAAGGCCGCTAAAGACACGGTTGCTTGGGGGGCTTGAACGAACGGGCTTAACGGCCGGGATCTCATTGAGCGGAGTGGATAGCAACTTCAGAGCATCAACAAGACCTTCACCCATTTCCGCCTTGTTCCAATTGCCGTCGGACCAGGCGGTGGCTTTTAGCGCGGATCGAAACAATTCCTGAACATTCGTGCTCCGTTTTCGTGCCTCCGCTATCACTTCCGATGCACCGAACCTTTCGATCCACAATGCAGCGCATCCGGCCGTCAGGGCCACTGCAAATGAAGTGCCCTGTCCTTCGCGATTGATATCATTTGTGTCGTTTAAGTCTGGTTTTCGCCTTGCGACCGTTACATTTTCACCCGGCGCAGCAACATCCACCTTTTCGCCGTGGCACGACCCCCTCCACCGCTTCTTGTGCTCATCGACTGCTGCAATCGCGATCACGTTTTCGTCCCAAGCCGGATAAACGACGAAACCGACGCAGTTGCCAGCCGCCGCGAGGACAATCATGTCCGCTTTCACAGCGCGCCTTATCGCACGTCTGAGCGCGATACCCTGGTATGGCCCGCCAAGACTCATCGTGACGATCTGGCAACCTTTCTTGCGCGCATGGTCAATGGCCTTGGCGACATTCCCGCCGGACCCGATGACAACGCCGTTGATGCAACGTATCGGAACGAGTGTCGCTCCGGTTGCGGTGCCCGTTACCTGGCCGCTTTTGCGACTTATGACGAGGCTTGAAGTGCTGGTGCCATGACCTGGTGACGACATGCTGGGGAGAAGCGGATCTGTCGGGTCTTCATTCCCGTCGACAAAGTTGTAACCAAGCGATTTGTCGATACCAGTTTCCAACTCGAAGTGCTTTGCAACACCGGTATCGGGCTGAGCGACAAGGACACCTTCACCAGTTACTGAAAACGTCTCGCTTGCCTTGTCAGCATTGATAAGTTTACGCGCCCAATCGTGGTCGCTCGGAGCCTTTGCCTTTGACCTGCATGCGGCAGAAACGATATCTCCGACCGCCTCAGGCTGATCCGACACGGTTTCAATCTCAACCCATGCCGGACCTACTTCAGGAGCAGCGGAATTCAAGTCGAGCGCAGAAACCAGTTCGTCAGCAACTTTAAACAGGAAGCTAGGCGACTGCCTCCTTTCGACACCAGAAAATTGCAGAATGAGCAAATCGGGGTCGGTTTCGGCAGAGAATGCAAAAAGATCGAAGCCATCACCACCAAGAAGTTGTTCGAGGCGCTGGCGTTCTGCCTCGACATCCACCGGACTATCGTATTCGAGCGTAAAGCGCAGAAACTCCTCTGGGAGTGTTTCGCTATTGGTGCGGGTGCCGGCACGTGCTGCGGCCTTGAGAAAATCCATCATGACAACACTCTTTGAAATTAAATAGCAATAAGTGAAGAGTACAACCTATACGGAACAATTGCTACGAGTATTTGAAGATCGTGGTTTTGCACTACTTCGAAATGCCAATATGGTGATCGACAGCAAAATCATCTTCGCCCGGGTTCAAAGTCTCTAACGACACTCACGCCAGTGGTCCCTTGCGAAGAAAAGTTTAATGGCTCCTGCCTAGCAGCAACGGCCGTGTAAGCGCTTGCCTGTTGGTAGTTCTTGATGCGGTAAAATACAGCCTTGACGTTTTGCCCGATTCTTCCGCTACGTAATTGAATCAAGGTTCAATTGCAGTTGGATGAGACGACCGACATGACCATCAGCATCCCGGTGTCTTACGGTGATTTTTTCGATCGGCTGACGATCCTGGAGATCAAGGGAGAGCGGATCACGGATCCGGACAAACTCGAGATCGTGAACGAAGCACTGGCCGAGTTCCGGGCGATCGCCTTCGTATCCGTTCCAAGGCTTGCGGAAATTTCAGATCAAATTGCCGAACTCAAGGGCATCAACAACACACTTTGGGACCATGAAAATCGCATCCGGGAGCTTGAACAAAACGGCAACCTTGGTGCCGAGTTTGTCGAGACAGCACGTTCGATCTGCAAACAGAAAGACCGCCGGGCCGAGATCAAGTGCGAAATAGACAAGGTCCTCGGATCAGATGTTACCGAGGTCAAGGACTACCAGGCTTCTTGACAGACCTTTGGCGTTCAGGTTCGGAAAGGCGAGCATAGTCCCTTCGCCTCATCCGAACCCTGGTGGAGCCTTCACTTGCGAATTCGTTTTTGAGCAATTGCTGCCGAACGCGCCGCGTGAAGTGATCGATTTTTCCTCAGCGCTGCCTCTTTTTTGATCAAGCAACTTTGTCGCCAGCAAGTTGCGCTGCAGCTCTGGTGGCTTCCGCAAAATTATCAAGGCCATGTTTTCATTAACTTTTTATGCGAGATTTGCCACTTGGCATTCGACTTGCTTAATACTTTTCTGTGCAGCGCGCCTAGGGATCCGGGTTTTCTTAAACGCAGGACCGAGAGGCGCAAGCCGGATGAGAAATGGCCTTGGTCAGCATAGTCCGGTGACACGGCGGGACAAAAACCCGGGAGACAACTGCACGAGGTTTCGCGCGCGCGAACCTGCTCCCGGCCGTGCGCAAGAAACTCATGACGCAAGCTCAACCGGTTCCTTCCACCGGGCTTAAGACAGGAGACGCGCACTGATGTTGAAATCGATTGCCAAAGCTTCCCTACTTGCCGCAGCGCTCACGCTGCCTCTTTCCGTTTCATCGCTCCAGGCGGAGGAAAAGAAAGACTTCAAGGTCTGTTGGTCGATCTATGTAGGCTGGATGCCATGGGGTTATCTGCAAGACAGCGGCATCATGAAAAAATGGGCCGACAAATACGAGATCGACGTGGAAATCGTCCAGATCAACGATTATGTCGAATCCATCAACCAATACACGGCAGGCGAATATGACGGCTGCTCCATGACCAACATGGATGCCCTGTCGATCCCTGCCGGCGGCGGTATCGATACGACTGCGCTGATTGTCGGTGATTATTCCAACGGCAACGACGGTATTATCCTGAAGGACAAGACCGAGCTTGCCGACATAAAAGGGCAATCCGTCAATCTGGTCGAACTCTCCGTTTCTCACTACCTCTTGGCACGTGCACTCGACACGGTTGGTCTTGCTGAAAAAGATCTCACCGTCATCAATACCTCGGATGCCGACATGATCGCAGCTTATGCGACCGATGATGTCACTTCGGTCGTGACCTGGAACCCGCTTCTTTCGGAAATCGAATCTCAACCGAATGCAACCAAGGTGTTCGACAGCGCAGGAATTCCAGGTGAAATCATCGACGTCATGATGGTCAACACCGAGACGCTGGCGGATAACCCGAATTTCGGCAAGGCGCTCGTCGGCGCCTGGTATGAACTGATGTCCGTCATGTCGAGCGATACGGATGCCGGCATTGCAGCCCGCACCGCAATGGCGGAGGCCTCGGGCACCGATCTTGCCGGTTACGATGCCCAGCTGGCCACCACAAAGATGTTCTACACGCCTGCGGAGGCTGTCGAATTTTCCAAGGCTGCCGAGTTGCCGGCCACGATGAAATTCGTTGCAGAGTTTCTCTACGACAAGGGCATTCTGGGCGAAGGTGCTCCGAGCCCCGAGTTCGTGGGCGTGTCCTTTCCGGACGGATCGATCTATGGCGACACGAACAATGTGAAGCTGCGATTTGATCCAAGCTACATGCAAATGGCGGCCGACGGCGCACTCTGAGTATTGCCCGAACGCGCTGATCCGGCCGGCTTTCGGCCGGATCACCTCCCCGGACCCTGCAAGGACCCGCCATGCGTATCATCAACCGGAAACCCTCCCGGGTAACCGCTCTAGCCCTTGGCGCCTTGCCCTTCGTGGCAACGGTGATCGTCTATTCTGTTGCGAGCCACTACAGACGGCTGGAAAATCCTGCGGACAAGCTGTTGCCTTCGCTGGAAAGCATGGGGGCAGCATTCTGGCGCATGGCGGCGATCCCGGACAGGCGGTCGGGAGATCTTCTTTTGTGGGTGGATACCTTTGACAGTCTGTGGCGCCTTGGAACCGGAATGGCCGTCTCGACAGTACTGGCGCTGTCGTTTGGCATTGCCGTCGGGTTCATTCCTCACGCCAGGAGCGCGCTTGCACCGTATCTGGCAACGTTTTCCCTGATTCCACCGATTACGATCCTGCCAATTCTTTTCATTACATTCGGTCTTGGAGAGCTTGCCAAGATAGCACTTATCGTTATCGGAACGGCGCCTGTAATGATCCGCTCCACGGCGCAGGCGGTTCTGGATATTCCAAGGGAGATGATCATCAAGGCGGAAACGCTAGGTGCAACCGTCTGGCAAATGGTTACGCGGCTGGTGCTGCCACAAGTTCTGCCAAAATTGATCACTGCGCTCAGGCTTGGCCTCGTTCCTGCGTGGATTTTCCTAATTTCCGCCGAGGCTATCGCATCCACCACCGGACTGGGATACCGCATTTTCCTTGTGAGGCGCTATCTCGCCATGGACGTGATCCTTCCCTACGTTCTTTGGATCACTCTGCTTGCCTTTCTCCTCGACAGGCTGCTTTTGCTGCTGTCGCGCCGAGCCTTTCGCTGGCATCATGCTGGAGGCGATGCGCTATGAGCAGCCAGGCGGATCACAAGCTCTGCGTCCGGGGCGTTTCCAAATACTACGACGGTGTACCAGTGCTTGAACGTGTCGATCTCGATGTCGACAAGGGAGCGTTCTGCACGATTGTCGGTGCTTCCGGCTGTGGCAAATCCACTTTCCTGCGCATGCTGCTCTCGCAGGAACATCCCACACGTGGCGAGATACTCCTCGATGGGGCTGCGCTTCCGGAGGAACCGACACCGGACCGGGGCATTGTCTTTCAGAAATACTCCGTGTTCACCCATCTGACCGTCGCGGAAAACCTGATTCTGGCCAAGGAATTTGAAGCTGCGCCCTATACCGGGAAACTATTCGGTGGCGAGAAGCGGACCGCGCTTGGTGAAATCGACGAGGTGCTTGATCGCATCGGATTGGCGGCGGCGGCAGACAAATACCCATCGCAGCTTTCAGGCGGAATGCAACAACGACTCGCAATCGCGCAGGCTCTGGTCAAGAAGCCCAGTATTCTTCTCCTGGACGAACCGTTCGGAGCGCTCGACCCAGGTATCCGGCTCGACATGCACGAATTGCTGCTTGGGCTTTGGCGCGACTTTCACATGACAATCTTCATGGTCACGCACGACATTCATGAAGCTTTCAAGCTCGGAACACGATTGCTGGTCTTCGACAAGATCCGGCACGATCCTCAAGCGCCTGAGGCCTATGGGGCAACAATCACATACGACCTGCCACTCAAAGCGCCCGATACGGGTGACGCCACACCGGCACCCGACGAGATTGCCGGTGTAATCCGGATCGCGGGCAATTCGACAACAGACAAACCCAAAGACACCAACCATCCATGAGGAACGCCCATGCGTATTCTTGATCATTCCGGTCCAGCCACCCGGCACCGTGCCGCCGGAACACTTTCCCGCTCACCGGCAGAACGCCGCCATCACCCTGATTTCGACAAACTGCAGCTGCGTGGATGGAAGTCTGCGGAAAAGGAAGGCACCTTGCCGACAGCGGCCTGGGAAAAGGAAAAGGCCTGGGCCCTGCGCATGGGGCTGACCGGTTCGGACAGTCTGACGGACAAGTCCATTCCAACATTTGCACGCGGGGAATTGCCCCACTACGCCGGCATCAATACGTTCCTGAAAGCCCCTTACATCGAGGACGTTACCCAGGTCGGAGCCTATGACGCGGCGGTCATCGGAATACCGTTCGATGGCGGAACCACTTATCGGCCGGGAACCCGCTTCGGACCCCAGGGCGTGCGCAAGATCTCCGCGCTGTATACCCCATACAATTACGAGATGGGTGTTGATCTGCGCGAACAGATGACGCTTTGCGACGTTGGCGACATCTTTACCATCCCCGCCAATATCGAAAAGACGTTCGACCAGATCACCCGGGCGGTGTCCCACGTTGCCTCCTCAGGCGCCTTGCCGATCATGATCGGTGGCGATCATTCCATCGGCTTTCCTTGCGTTCGTGGCATCGCGGAGTGCACGTCAAAGCGTATCGGCATCGTCCATTTCGATCGCCACATCGACATCCAGGAGAAAGACCTGGACGAGCGCATGCACACAACGCCTTGGTTCCACGCAACAGACCTGGTCAATGTTCCTGCCGTCAATCTGGTCCAGATCGGCATCGGCGGTTGGCAGGTGCCACGCGAGGGTGTCGAGGTCGCGCGTGAGCGCAACACCAACATCTTCACGATGCGCGACGTGGAGGAACTCGGTCTTGCAGAAACCGCCGCGCGGGCTCTGGAGCTGGCCTGGAAAGATGCGGACGCCGTCTATATCTCGTTCGACATCGACAGTGTCGATTGCGGTTTCGTTCCGGGAACCGGTTGGCCGGAACCGGGTGGCTTCCTGCCCCGTGAAGCATTGGAACTCGTGTCTCTGGTCGCGAAGGAAGGCATCTGCGGGCTTGAAGTCGTCGAAGTGTCGCCTCCTTACGACTGTTCCGACATCACCGCCCTCCTCGCCACGCGCGTGATCGTCGACGTTCTTGGAACGCTGGTGTCCCACGGCAAGATGGGATCCCACAAGTCGATCATCGACAAACCGGTTACCATCCCGGCCGGTCCGGAGGTGGCATGACAACCATGAAACATCATCATCATCACCACGACCACCACCACCATGATCATGACCACCCCCATCCGCATGATCACAACCATTCAAGCCCCGATCATCTGCATTCGCACGTTCATGGAGCATCTTCGGCGGAAAAAGCGGATGAATTGCAGGCGCTTGCAACGAGCTTCATCGATGGGTTCAGGGCAGCTGAAGACAAGACCAGCTATCTCAGGCTTGCCGGAGTACCGTTCCACCGGCCAGGCTCCGACACTCTGATCCAGCATCTCGTCGATGCGAAGATCGTTTCCAACTGGCAGATCGGAACAGCATCGCCCGCATTTGCATCGCGCGAACTTGTCTACATGCCGTTTCCCGGCCAGATGGTGACTGGACGTGAAACAATGACCTTCACCTATGTCTCGCTTACCGAGCGCACAGACATTGACCTGATGACAGTTTTAACTGACCGATTGGATACAGGAGATATAGCCAAATGAAGCACCTTAGCCTCGCTTTAGCCACATTAGCACTGTCGACACCTGCCTTTGCGCATCCTGGCGATCACCATGAGGTCACCGGCGTAACGGAGACTGTTGGTCATTTTCTCGGAACGCCGTTTCACCTGGCACTTTTGCTTGGTGCGACCGTAGTCGGATTTTTGTGCTTGAGAGCTGTGAAAAGCGCGCGGAACAAAAACTCGCAGTAGATTTCTCTCGTATCGACCGGGCGGATGGCGATTGTGTCCGCCCGGCTTTCCCGGTTGAGCCATTGGCAGAGCGCTGCTTTGCGCTCCAGACTTTTTTGGTATGGGGCTCACCAGCGCCCGTAGACTTTTTGTTTTTCCAGCCGCTCTGACTGACGACGAGCCGGTGGTCCTGTCTCCTTGCGCTGCCTTTGAACTTGTGTATTTGATTTGATCTGGCACGCAGGGTTTTCGGCCCGTGCTCAATTCGTTCCAAAAGCGGGCTGCTGGTCGGACGGACAGTGTTTTCCAGGTCTGTCGCATCAACTGCCTGAAATTTATACTGAAAGCAGGTGATGCCATGGCATTGGTTCAGGTTATCCGGAACGGTTTGTCGGCCACCAGTCTTGTGGTTGCCGTAAGCTGCTTCGGAGCCGCGCTGACACCTTCGCTCATGCCGCGCGATCCGCTGGTCCAGGCTGCGCTTGCTGCCGTTGCCGCAAGCCTGGGCTACGAGATTGCAATGCTTGTACGCGGCCTCTGGCGCTACATGGAGGTCCCGGACATCAAAGGACGCCTCCTCTGGATCTGGTGGGCCATTGCACTAGCCGTGAGCACCGGCATTCTCGTCTACTCTTTGTCGAAGGCCGCTTCCTGGCAAAACGCCACACGAGCGGCAGTGGGGCTGCCCCCGCTCGATACGGCTGCGCCTTTCTACATTTTCGCGGTTGGCGGGCTCATGTTCCTCGTCCTTTGGTTCGTCTTCAGGGTTTTGGGCGTCGTGCGCCGGTTTGTGGCAAGGTTATTGGACCGGGTTGTGCCGCAAAAGGTTGGCGTGGTGCTGTCCGTGGCGCTTGTCGGCTGGGTCTTCTGGGCTCTTGTTGACGGAACACTGGTGCGTTCTGCCTTCCGTGCGGCTGATGCTTCCTTCGAGGCTGCCGACGTTTTGATCGAGCCCAATATCGCTCAGCCGCAGGATCCGATGAAAACCGGCAGCGCGTCCTCGTTAGTCAAATGGTACGAAATGGGCCGCTGGGGCCGCCATTTTGTTGCTTCAGCACCAACGGTCGAAGAGATTTCCGCGTTTCAGAGCGGGGCCGTGATGGAACCGGTTCGCGTCTATGTTGGCAGGCGGTCGGCGGACACCGCAGAAGAAAGGGCGCAAATTGCGCTTGAAGAACTAATCCGGGTCGGCGGCTTCGAACGCTCCGTTCTGATCGTTATGGTGCCGGTTGGAACGGGTTGGATGGATCCTGGTGCCCACGACACGCTCGACTTCATGCTTTCCGGGGACGTGGCAACCGTGTCGGTGCAATACTCCTACCTGACCAGCGTGCTTGCGCTGCTTGCGCACCCAGACTACGGCGTCGCTCAATCCCGCGAGCTCTTTGAAAAGATTTATGACTACTGGACAGAGTTGCCCAAGGACAGCAGACCTGAATTCTATGTCCACGGTCTCAGCCAGGGGGCCTTCAACTCCCAGGCAACGCTGCCTCTGTTCGACCTGCTCGGGGATCCGATCAACGGTGCCATGTGGGCAGGTTCGCCGTTCTTCTCAAGATATTGGTCGGAGGTTCGCGACCAGCGAAATCCCGGCAGTCCTGCCTGGCGGCCGACATTCGGGAATGGCTCGTTGGTGCGCGTAATGGATCAATACGGGGGCCTTCAAGGGGATTTCACGCCCTGGGGTCCGCTCCGGTCTGTCTTTCTCAACTACGGCAGCGATCCGATCGTCAATTTCACCTTTGACAGCTCCGTGCGTCCGCCGGCCTGGCTCAATCAGCCGCGTGCACCGGACGTCTCTGAAGAGCTTTCGTGGTTTCCGGTAGTGACCATGCTGCAATTGGCGCTCGATTCCATGTTCGCGCTCGATGTCCCCCGGTTCGGACACTACTATGTTGCGCCTGACTACATAGATGCCTGGGCCGCCGTTGTGGAGCCGGAAGGTTGGTCCAAGGAGCGTGCAGACGAACTGAAGGACATATTCTCGCGCAGGGGCCCTGCATTCTGACGTCAAGGGCTTTCCAACAACGTTGCCATTTCTGCCTTGAATACATCCTTGGCCTGGTCAGCGGCATTCAGAATGTCTTCTATCTTGAAGAAATCCATCGCCTTGAATTTTCCGATAGGCGGTTCGATGAGCAGGTCCGGCCGGGAACATTCCAGCTTTGCTGCAACAAGCGAATGCAGCGTTATGGAGAATGATCCCACCCAGGTGTCCATTCCACTGGGTAATCCACTTTTGTGGGAATAATCACTTCCCGTGACGTCTATTCCGACCGTCCGAACACGCGGGTCAACAAAAATATCGAATGGTGTCGGATTGACGAAGCCGCCGTCGATCAAAACCCGCCCGTTGATTTCAACCGGCGTCAGAAGCATCGGGAGCGCGGATGACGCGGCAATCGCCGGCAAAAGCGGCCCCTCTTCCAGCACCACCTGCGACTGCGAATAGAAATCTGTTGCCACAACTTTCAAAGGAATGCGCAAATCGTGGAAACTCTCCGAAAGGTCTGGTGGCAGCACGGTTTCAAAGAGCACAATCGGATCAATGATAGCAGGACGAACAATGTTGAGAAGCGACGACCATGTCTTGCCGTCCTTCAAGAAAAGTTTCTGAAAGAGCTGCGTTTTCCGAGTGAACAATTCCACAGCGAAAGACCGGATATCCTTGCCACTCATTCCGCTGGCATAAAGTCCGCCCAGGATCGAACCCATGGACGTCCCGGCAATCTCGACAGGAGCAATGCCAAGCTCATCGAGCGCTTCCAGGATCGGTATATGGGCAAACGCCTTGGCGGCGCCGCCGCCAAGCGCGAGCGCAAAACCATCTTTTGCAACAGTGCGGCGTTCTCCCTTAGAACTGTCAGTCGAGGCATGAGCCGTCTGCATAATCTGAAGCGTTCCTCCGGCTGCAATAGCGCCAAGCATCAGGTCTCGTCTTTCAATCATCAGTCGTCTTCCGGTAGGAGATCTAGACATCTTGTTTGGCTGGCCTCGCACATGCAAGCGCTGCTGAAGCCTTGGTCTCCGGTCAATGACCTGAAATACTCATTCTCCCGGTGTGGGAGCGGCCTGTTTGCGTCCAGAGATAGTGAGCCTTTAAAAACCTATTTGGGGCCGTCTGCTTCGCACACAATCCGGAAACTTGGACAACCAGGGTATTTCAATTGAAAATTGTCGCTGTTGAGACATTGCGTCTTCTTGAGCATCCCAATCTTCTTTGGGTGCGCATTCACACGTCCGAGGGCATCACCGGGCTCGGAGAAACCTATTTCGGGGCCGGGCCGAGCGAAGCAGATATTCACGACCGGATAGCGCCAATCCTTCTGGGGCAGGATGCGCGCCGCGTCGAGTGGCTCAACATGAAAATGCAGCCCTATGTCGGTTTCACGGGAACTGGCGCAGAGGTGCGTGCCCTCGCTGCCGTCGACGTCGCACTCTGGGAACTTGCGGCAAAAAGCGCAGACATACCGCTCTGCGATTTGCTCGGTGGGAGAACACGGAATGCTATTCAGGTCTACAACACCTGCGCTGGCCCGAACTACGTATCGAAAACGTCCGCAGTCCGTCCGGACAATTTCGGTACGGACGGCTCAGAAAGAGCGGTCGACCGGTATGACGATCTCAATGCCTTTTTGAACCACCCCGAAGATCTCGCGTCTTCCCTGATGGAAATGGGTATCTTCTCGATGAAGATCTGGCCGCTCGACCTGGCCTCCGGAGCCGCCGACGGTGTCGACATATCGCCTGCCGATCTAAAGAAGGGACTGGAACCATTCGAAAGGATCCGGAAGGCGCATGGCGACAAGATGCGCCTTAAAGCTGAATTGCACGGGTTGTGGAGCCTGAACGCGGCAAAGAAGATCGCAAGTGCGCTCGAACCGCTTGAGATGGACTGGATTGAAGATCCGGTCTGGATGGACAGGACACATGAGATCGCTGAACTTGCGCGCTCGACGTCTGCACCGCTCGCCGGAGGCGAAACACTCGCCAGTCTGGGCCAGTTCAAAGCGCTGATCGACGAAGGCAACATTTCAACGCCGATCGTGGACGTCACCTGGGCAGGCGGTGTTACCGCGGCCCGGAAGATCGCGGCACTTGCAGAAGCGAGCGCGCGGCCGATTGCTTTTCATGATTGTTCGGGGCCCGTAACCCTCGCAGCCTCCACACATCTGGCGCTCAGCCTGCGCAATGTCCGCGAACAGGAAATCGCACGTGGCTTTTACTACAACTGGTATCAGGACTTCGTCGATCAGCTCCCGCCCATCGAAAACGGCATGATAAGCGTGCCTGATAGGGCTGGTCTCGGAATGGATCTCTTGCCGGATCTCTTTAAGCGCGGAGACGCGATACACAAAGTCAGCAAGCTGACCTAACCGCGAAAATTGCCGCACCGATCTCCGGCGCGGCAATCATATACAGACTGTTCCAGGGAGTCCGGACCGGAAGACTTATCCCGGTCCGGCTTAATTTGTGACTTATTCCGGCAGCTTGTCGTCGATACCCTGGACGTACCAGTTCATGCCGAGAATTGCGCCGTCGTCGAGACGGACACCATCTTCAGCTGCAACGGTTCCATCCTGTTTGGTGATCGGGCCGGTAAAGGGTTCCCAGCCATCCTTGATCTTGGCCTCGGTCGCTTTTGCCATTTCAACCACGTCCGCCGGCAGGTTCGTGTACGGTGCCATGACGACGTGGCCCTCGGCCAGCCCCTCCCAGGAACTGTGGGAATTCCAGTTGCCGTCGAGGGCTTCCTGCACGCGATGGATGTAGTATGGCGCCCAGTCGTCAATGATGGCCGTATACTGAGCATCCTTGGCAAAGTTGATCATGTCGGACGCCTGGCCGAAGCCGTGAACACCGCGTTCCTGTGCAACCTGAAGCGGCGCCGTCGAATCTGTGTGCTGCGTGATGATGTCAGCACCCTGGTCGATCAGGGCCTTGGCGGCATCGGCTTCCTTGCCCGGATCGAACCAGGTGTTGACCCAAACGACCTTGACCTTGAAATCCGGATTCACGCTCTGGGCACCGAGCAGGAACGCATTGATGCCAGAGACCACTTCGGGGATCGGGAAGGATGCGATGTAGCCTGCAGTTCCGGTCTTGGACTGCTTTGCAGCAATCTGGCCGATGATGTAGCGGCCCTGGTGGAACTTGGAATTGTAGGTGGCGACGTTATCGGCGGTCTTATAGCCCGTTGCATGCTCGAATTTCACGTCCGGAAATTTCTTCGCCACCTTGATGGTCGGGTTCATGTAGCCGAAGGACGTCGTGAAAATGATGTTGCAGCCTTCCCTTGCAAAGCGCTCAATGGCGCGTTCGGCATCGGGGCCTTCAGCAACGCTTTCCAGATAAGCTGTCTCGACCTTGTCGCCGAATTTTTCTTCGACGGCCAGACGGCCCTGATCGTGCTGGTAGGTCCAGCCGAAGTCTCCAACGGGACCGACATAGACAAAGCAGGCCTTGAGGTCGGCTGCCTGCGCTGCAGAGCCGAGTGCGGCGAACGCCACGGCTGCAACGGTGGTTTTCAAAAGAGATTTCATTTGGTCATTCCCCTCTTATTTAATCTCTCTGTTTTGCGATCTCGTATTTGGCCCGCGTCTTGATCGCATTCAAACACGCGCCGGGTTCCCTGCCGCCGACTACCGGTCCGGGACAAATGGTTTTCCAAGACATGCCGGTGTATTGACCAGCGTCAGTCTTCGGTTGGCGGAAATCAGAACAAGCACCATGATCGTCGCGATATAAGGCAAGCTTGAAAGAAGCTGGGACGGGATATCGAATTCCAGGGCCTGCGCATGCAGGTTCAGAACGCTCACGGCGCCGAACAGGTAGGCTCCGATGACAACGCGAAGCGGCAGCCAGGACGCGAAAACCACGAGCGCGAGCGCGATCCAGCCACGGCCCGCCGTCATGTTTTCCACCCATTGCGGTGTGTAGGCAAGCGACAGGTAAGCGCCCGCGAGCCCGGCGCAGGCGCCGCCGAACAGGATGGCCAGGAAACGGACTTTCACAACCGAGTATCCAAGCGCGTGTGCGGAGCCGTGATTGTCACCAACGGCCCGGAGCACGAGGCCAACCCGGGTTCTGAAGAGGCCATAAGCGACAAAAGCAACAAGCGCAAAACTCACGTAGACCAGTGCATCCTGCTGGAAGAAAACGGGCCCGAAAAACGGTATCTCCGACAGAACGGGAATATAGAGCTGTGGAAGGTCAAGGCCAGGAACGCCGATGAATGCCTCCCCGATCATGCCTGACAGACCGATGCCGAGAATTGTCAGTGCAAGACCGGTTGCGACCTGATTGGCGACGAGGAAGAGAACAAGGACGCCAAAAAGCGCCGACATCGCCATGCCTGCGGCAATTGCAGCGATGACGCCGAGCGAACCCGAACCAGTCTGATTGGCGACGGCGAAGCCGATAACAGCTCCCATGATCATCATGCCCTCGACGCCAAGGTTCAATACCCCGGACCGCTCGACGACAAGCTCACCGACGGCCGCAATAAGCAGAGGGGTGGCCGCTGTGATGACGGTCAGCAAGACAGCTTCAAACATGGGAAGCCTCCCCATCTGCAATGCGCCGGGACGTGAAGCGGATCCGATAAAGGATCAGCGTGTCGCAAGCAAGCACGAAGAACAAAAGCAAACCCTGAATGACACTTGCGATTTCGTTTGATACGCCCATGGCGGATTGCACACCTTCGCCGCCAATATAGGAAAGTGCCAGAACGAAACCGGCAATGATGATGCCGATCGGGTTAAGGCGTCCCAGAAAGGCAACGATAATGGCCGTAAATCCATAGCCCGGTGAAATGGAAGGCAGAAGCTGGTTCAATGCGCCCGAGACCTCCATGGTGCCAGCCAGACCCGCAAGCGCACCGGCCAGGGCAAAAGAAAACAGCGTCAGCCTCTTGGCGGAAAATCCAGCGAAACTTCCGGCGCGTGGGCTTTCCCCCATCACCCTGATCTCAAAACCCTTCAGCGTCTTTGCCAGGACTATTGCCAGTATCACCGCGACTACGATGGTAATTGGCGCTGACAGGCTCATCGCCCCGCCAAAGACTTCCGGCAGTGTTGCAGCATCGGAGAAAATGCGTGATTCAGGAAAATTGTAGCCGTCAGGGTCACGCCAGGGTCCGCGCACCAGATAGTCCAGAAGGAGGCCTGCGACATAAACCAGCATGAGGCTGGTGAGAATTTCATTGGTGTTGAAGCGTGTTTTCAAAAGCGCTGGAATAAGGGCCCAGAGCGCGCCGCCTATGGCACCGAACAAGAGCATGAGCGGTAAAGTGGCGACGTTCTCGAAATCCGGATAAAGGATCGGCAAAGCGCAACCGAACAGCGCGCCGACGACAAACTGACCTTCTGCTCCAATGTTCCAGTTGTTGGACAAATAGCAAATGGCGAGACCGCACCCGATCAGGATCAACGGCGTCGCCTTGTCGATCGTTGCTTCAAGGGACCATTGTTGAGTCAACGGTTCGATAAAAAATTTATATAATCCAACGAATGGGTTGTGGCCGGTTATTGAGAAAAGGATTGCGGCGGACAGTGCAGTCAGGGCAACGGCGATCACGGGTGACAGCAGCGCCATTGTCTGACTGTGTTCTTTTCTTTTGACGAGTTCAATGCGCATCAGGCAACCTCCCCTTGCGCTTCCGCGCCACCGGCCATCAGGAGACCGACCCGCTCGCGTGTCATCGCTGCCGCAGGTTCCGGGTCTGACAGATAGCCACGCGAAATCACGGCAATCCGGTCTGCAATTTCAAAGATCTCGTCGAGGTCCTGGCTGATCACCAGAACAGCCGAACCGGATCTTGCAAGATCTATAAGCGCTTGCCGGATCAGCGCAGCCGCGCCTGCATCGACACCCCAGGTCGGTTGGTTGACGATCAGGACGCCCGGTTTCCGGTCGAGCTCACGGCCTACAACGAACTTCTGGAGATTTCCGCCCGAAAGCGACCTTGCTTCGGGATCGTCGTGAGACATGCGGACATCGAAGGCCTGTTTGATGCGCTTCTCAAGGGCACCTGCCTCGACGTTCGAAACAAATCCGCCACCCACCAGCCTGTCGCCGGTGCCATGGCGCGTCAGAACGATATTATCGGACAGTTTCATGCCCGGTACAGCGCCGTGCCCAAGCCGTTCCTCGGGTACAAAGGCGGCATTTTGCTTGCGCCGCCATGTTATGTTCTTCGATCCGCAGGGTTTTCCGTCGAGTTGTACCATCTGTGGTGCCACACGCATCTCGCCTGAGATCGCATCGAAAAGCTCTCCCTGCCCGTTTCCGGCAACACCCGCGATGGCGACCACTTCACCGGCCTTCAATTCCAGCGAAATGTCATTCAACGCCGTGGCAAACGGCGTTGCTGCGCCGGCGGAAAGTCCCTGGAGCGCGAGCCGGGTTTCTCCTATGTCAGGCTTTGTATCTCCGGCGCTCACTGATGCGACATCCGCACCGACCATCATGCTGGCTAGAGACGCCGCCGTTTCAAGCGTTGGATCGCATTCGCGCACCACCTCTCCGTGCCGCAGGATGGTCGCGTGATGACAGATCCGTTTCACTTCTTCGAGCCGGTGGCTGATGTAAAGAACGGCACAGCCTTCTGCTGCGAGACGCTGAAGCGTCAGAAACAGCTGATCGGCTTCCTGTGGCGTGAGAACCGATGTCGGTTCGTCCATGATGATCAATTGCGGTTCCTGGAGCAGGCACCGCACGATCTCGATGCGTTGACGGATACCGACTGGCAGATCGGCGACGATATCGTCCGGGTTCAAGGGCAGGCCGTAGTCGCGCGAAACCGTTTCGATCCGCTTCGCAAGGTCTGACATCTTGCCGGGATTTGGCAGGGCGAGCGCTATGTTCTCAACCACATTGAGCGCCTCGAACAGGGAAAAGTGCTGGAACACCATTCCAATGCCAAGTTCCCTTGCCGACGCGGGATTTCCGATTGTCACCTTTTGGTTCTGCCAGAATATCTCCCCGGCATCCGGCTCCAGGGAGCCGTAAAACATTTTTACGAGGGTGGACTTTCCAGCGCCGTTTTCTCCCAAAAGCGCATGAATTTCACCCTTGTTGATAACAAGGTCGACATTGTCATTGGCCAGGATATCGCCAAACCGTTTGGTCAACCCCTTTGCGTTCAGCAAGGTCTCCTTTTCGGATCTGTCCTGCCTTTGCACGGTTTCGTCTACCTCTGGAAGAGTTGTCTCTGCCACGCTGTCCCCCAAGCGAATGCCGCCTTATTGACCATGTGTTATCTTTTGTGCAAGCCCCGCATCTGCAGACGACCGTTGAAGAAGGGCTTCGTCATGCGCCAGCATTTCCACCGCGATACCTGCCGCGATGGCCGCCGGATGCTTTGATTTGACTGCTGAAGCCCCAATCGGGCAGATCATGTGCGCCAACAATGCGTTGTCTATTCCTCTTGCTTTCAAACGCCTCAAAAACCGTGCCCTCTTGGTTTTCGAGCCAATCACCCCGCAATAACCGAAGCTTTGATTCAGCAAGGCGCGTGCCATGATTTCTTCATCGAGCGCGTGCGAGTGCGTAATAACAACGACAAATGCCCCATCCGGCGCTTCATCCAGCATCGCAGCTGGTTTGTCGACACAGACTTTCGTGACATTCAAAGGTACCGGTCCGGGGAACTGATCAGGCCTGCTGTCTACCCACGTGATTTCAAACGGCAACGGTGCGAGTGCGAGCACGAGGGCTTTTCCCACATGCCCTGCGCCGAAGAGCATGAGATGCCGCTTTTCGTTGCCAAAGCGCTCGCAAAGAGTTGCTGTCCCAGCTTTCTCTTCCGAAATGGCGAAGGGGCTGTCAGGCACAGTTTCCAGGAGACGTCGTGGACCCAAGGACCCGCCCGAAATTTCCGCACATGTGCCAAACGAGGACTGGTTCGCCTCGGCCTCAGCAAGCTTCATCGCCGTTTCCAGCGAATTCCGGGTGAGGACCTCCATGGAGACCGATGCGCGACCGCCACAACACTGTCCGAGATCGGGACCGAGAGAAACAGTATGAAGAACGAAACTTTCTCGCTCTTTGCGCACCGCCTCCACGGCCATTCGGATTGCTTCAAACTCGAGCGTACCGCCTCCGATTGTGCCGTAAAACGCTCCGTCCTGGCGGACGACCATACGCGCACCGGCTTCGCGCGGTGTCGAGCCGTCGACGCGTGTAACCGTGACGAGGGCACAGGAGCCGCCTGTCTTCAAACAGTTGGTGATGTGACCCCAGACCTTCATGCGTGCACCTTTCTCCGGCGCATGTCCTGCACTGCCTTCATGATCGCCTCGGGCGTTGCCGGTGCATCAAGGTTCGGAACTTCTCCCGGCGCGATGCTTGCTACTGCATCGGTAATCGCGCAAAAGACCGAGTTTGCCAGCATGACGGGCGGTTCTCCCACAGCCTTCGAGCGATAGATGGTGTCTTGAGGATTGCCTTTGCTTTCATACAGCCGGACTGTGAAATCGGCCGGGATATCGGACGCGGTCGGGATCTTGTAGGTCGAGGGCGCATGAGTGCGCAGCCGTCCCTCGTCGTCCCAGACCAGCTCCTCGGTCGTCAACCAGCCCATACCCTGGACGAAACCGCCTTCGATCTGTCCAAGATCGATTGCCGGATTGAGAGAGTGTCCAACGTCGTGGAGAATGTCGACGCGGTCGACCAGCATCTCGCCGGTCATGGTGTCGATCGTGACTTCGGAACACGCGCCTCCGAAGGCGAAATAATAGAACGGCCGCCCCGACACGGTTTCGCGATCCCAGGTGATCCCGGGCGTGGCGAAATATCCTGCGTGCGACATCTGTATGCGGCCGGCATAGGCCTGCTTGGCGATTTCAGATAACGGGTAGTTCTTCTCGCCAATCAGAACCTTGTTGTCACCAAAGTGAATGACGTCAGCACCGCATTGGTGCTGCTCGCACAGGAAGGTAACAATACGCGACTTGATTTCCTGTGCCGCGCGTTTGGCAGCCATGGCGTTGAGGTCGGTTCCGGAAGACGCAGCCGTCGGACCGGTGTTTGGGACCTTCGACGTGTTCGTCGCGGTGATGATGACCTTGTCCATCGTGACGCCGAATTCTTCGGCAACGACCTGGGCGACCTTCTGATAGAGCCCCTGCCCCATTTCCGTTCCGCCATGGTTCAGATGAACCGACCCGTCGGTATAAAGATGGACCAAGGCGCCTGCCTGGTTCAGATGCTTCAATGTAAAGGAAATGCCGAACTTGACCGGCGTCAGTGCAAGGCCCTTCTTCAGGACCGCATTGGCATCGTTGAAAGCCGTTATCTCCTCGCGGCGCGTCCAGTAATCGCTCTCCCGCTCCAGTTTTGAGATGAGGTCATGCATGACCTCGTATTCTTCGACGGGCATGCCATAGGGCGTCATGTTCCGCTCGCCGTCGTAGAAATTCAGCTTGCGAATATCCAGGGGATCCTTGCCGAGACGAATGGCGATCGCATCGATCATCCGCTCTGCGGCCAACATGCCTTGCGGTCCGCCGAACCCCCGAAAGGCAGTATTCGAGCAAGTGTCTGTCCGCAAACGGCGTGAGCGGATCGACGCATCGGGATAAAAATAACTGGAATCGGCGTGAAACATTGTGCGGTCGTTCACACCCAGGGACAGGTCTGCCGAATAACCGCATCGCGCGAGGAACTCCATATCGACGGCGCGAATGCGGCCGGATACGTCATGGCCGACTTTCCAGTTGACCTTAAAATCATGACGCTTGCCCGTCATGATCATGTCGTCGTCCCGATCGAGGCGCAGCTTGCAGCACCGGCCCGTTTTCTGGGATGCGATCGCTGCAAGAGCCGCCCACTGGTTGGCCTGAGATTCCTTACCTCCGAAACCTCCGCCCATCCGGCGAACTTCCGCGGTGATCAAAGCATCGCTGACACCGAGCACTTTTGCGACCGTGTGCTGCACTTCGGTCGGGTGCTGTGTTGAGGAATAGACCAGCATCCCGCCGTCTTCCTGCGGCAGGGCCATGGCGACCTGCCCTTCGAGGTAGAAATGCTCCTGCCCGCCAATGAACATGGACCCGGACAAGACAGTCTCGGAGGCCTGGAGACCCGTTTCCGGGGAACCTCTCCTGAACTGGTAATCGGGCAGCACCGTTGTGTCGGCGGCCACCGCGTCATCGGGCGTCAGGATTGGCGTAATCGGCGCAATGTCCAATTTCGCCTTGAGCGCGGCCTTGCGGGCAATGTCCCGGGTTTCGGCAACAACCGCAAACACGACCTGTCCGAAAAAGAGAATTTCTTCTTCGGCCAGTACCGGGTCATCGCCAAAGGCGGAGGAACAATCGTTTATTCCTCTGATATCCGTGGCGGTAAGGACGGTGACAACTCCCGGTGTTGCCCGAACATCCGTGAGGTCAATGGACGAGAGCCGTCCACGCACAGCATGTCTTGCCCAACCGGGCGCGATGTGGAGCGTGCCAATCGGTTCCACAATATCGTCTATGTAAGTTGCTGCCCCGGAAACGTGTTTTTCCGCGCTGTCATGCGGCAGCGCCTTGCGAACGTGCTTCAGTGGTGCCGTGACTTTGTCCCGGTCAAGCGGCTCAGTCATTGTCCGCCCCCCGCCTTGCCGAAATCCTGATGTCGCCCGGTGCAGTTCCGCTGATTTCCATCAATGCCTTTGCGAGCAAGGCCCGTGCCGTCTCCATCCTGTAGTCAGCGCTGGCACGCATATCCGTGAGAGGTTCAAAGTCACTGAGAAGCGCCTGCATGGACGCGCCCCAGCTGGAAGGATCCTCAAGAAGGGCACCGGTGAGTGCACGCTCGGCATTGGGTGCGCGGGTCGGTGTTCCTGCCATGCCGCCAAAAGCGATCCGGGAGGCGACAATGGTGCCGTCTTCGATCGTGAACCGGAACGCGCCCATGACAGAAGAAATGTCCTGATCGAACCGCTTGGAGATCTTGTAGCATCGAAACGCCTGGTTACTCGACAACCGGGGCACAAAGAGGCCTGTCACGAATTCGCCTTCGTTCCTGTCCTGCCTGCCGTATTCGATGAAAAAGTCCTCCAGAGCAAGCGCCCGGGAGCCTTCAAGGGATTGCAGCTCGAGCGTCGCTCCAAGGGCGATCAAGGCCGGCGGCGTATCGCCGATTGGCGAGCCGTTTGCAATATTGCCGCCAACAGTACCTGAGGCGCGTACCTGCTTGGAACCGATCCTTTTCCAGAGTTCGCCGAGATCTTCGGAAATGCCGGTGACCGCTTTTTCAGTCGCAGCATAGGTTGCGATTGCCCCGATGAGGACGCCAGACGGACTGTCCTCTACCCTGTCCAGACCCTCAATGCGTCCGAGCCAGATCATTTTCGGCAGTTCGCGCAGGTGTTTTGTTATCCAAAGACCCACATCCGTGCCACCGGCGATGAGCGTTGCATCGGGATGCTGACCGTAAAGAGCA
The DNA here is from genome assembly GCF_947494555.1 of uncultured Roseibium sp. Taxonomy (GTDB): domain Bacteria; phylum Pseudomonadota; class Alphaproteobacteria; order Rhizobiales; family Stappiaceae; genus Roseibium. The sequence continues at coordinate 27,822 of NZ_CANLVF010000002.1, forward strand.
GCCAACCCGTCCAGTGTGGATGGTGCTGAAAAGAAGCTCGTCGCATCTCCGATGAATATGTCCCGGCTGTCAGCCAACATCTGAAGCGTTTCGCGCGTATCGTTTGCTCTCCAGGAAAAGGCATCATCCGTGGCCTCAAAGCAGACCTCGAGCGCGGCGTCCACGATCGGCCGATAGCCCGTACAACGGCAGAGATTTCCGGCAAGCCACTCCGTGACGTTCTTGTGCGTCTTGTCAGCGTCGGCTGCATGGTAGAGCGTAAAGAGCGTCATGATGAAACCCGGTGTGCAAAATCCGCATTGCGACCCGTGGAGGTCCACCATGGCTTTTTGAACAGGATGAAGCCGCTCGTCCTGCACAAGATCCTCAACCGTGACAATCTCCGCTCCGTCGATCATGCCAAGAAGCAGGATGCAGCTATTGACCGGCTGATAAACCAGTTGTCCGTTAACAAGGCGCCCCAGCGCTATCGTGCAGGCACCACAGTCGCCTTCACCGCATCCTTCCTTTGTTCCGGTTTCACGCCTGCGAAGGCGCAGATAGTCCAGCAGGGTTTCGGTGGGGCCGACATTTTCTAGTTCAATAATTTCGCCGCCCTTGAGGAAACGAATGGTGTCCCGCATCGTTCAGCTTCCCCTGTAAGTCGAGTAGCCGAATGGCGAAAGCAAAAGCGGGACGTGATAGTGTCCGTCCGGCTCCGCGATACCGAAGCGAATTGGAATTACATCCAGAAACAACGGCTTCGGCAGATCCTGTCCGGTCTTCTTCAAGTAGTCGCCGGCGTGAAACAGCAGTTCGAACTCCCCGGTTTCGAAGCGTTCTCCCTCCAGGATCGGACCATCGACACGTCCATCGGCATTGGTGACGTGAGACGAGACAAGCACTGGTGTGTCACCCTTTCGCCAGAGATCGATCTTCAATCCCATGGCGGGCTTGCCCAAGGCTGTGTCCAAAACGTGCGTTGTCAAACGCCCCATTGACTTTCTCCCTCTTGCGGCAAACCTCCGCAAAACTGTCACAAAATGTGCCTTAAAAAAGCGAGGAACCAAAGCGCTCATTTGAGACCTTTATGATGCCGAATTGGCATCAATCGTCTGCAGTTGGTCCTTCAAGGCGAGCACTGCGTGATCAAAAAACATTCCTGGCGCAAGTGCAAGCGCGCGCAAGGATGACGTTATCACACACAAACGGTCCGCTTGAAGCGGCGCATCGGTCAGCGGTTTGAATACGAGACCGCCGGAGGAAAGATCATCCTCGCACCCGATCAGCGTCTGGAACCCGATCACATCTTCTTCGCGTGCGAGAGCGCGCATCAACCGCAACGAATTGGCTTCCACATAGGTTCTTGATGCTCCCGGAATTCTGCTTCGGACAAGATCCAGACGTGTGCGCAGGGAAAGCCCCTCGGCGGGCAAAGCGACCGGATATTTCAGACAGTCCTGAAGGCTGAGGTTCTTTTCGCCTGCAAGCGGGTGTCCTGGTGTCATCAGCGCGCCGATAACCAGTTCATGCTGAAAAGCGACGGTGAGAGCAGAGTTTTCCGGTGGATCAAATGTGAAACCGACATCGGCTTCTGCGGCTTCAACCTTTCTTGCGGCTTCCTGCGACGATGACACGGAAACATTCACATGAATGCCGGGATACTGTTTGCGGAAACTTGTGATAACGGCCGGCAGCAGTTTTTCAGACACGCTTTCAACGCTTGCGATCGAGACCGATCCGCGCCGCAATCCCCGCAAGGCATCGAGCTCTGCAACGGTTCCCTCGAAGTCTGAAAATGTGCGGCGGACATGTGCGAGGAGCAACTCCCCGGCCTGTGACAGCCTGATACGGCGCCCGACACGGTCGAAAAGCTGTAGCCCGAGGGACTCTTCCAGCCACAGAATCTGGCGGTTGACAGCTGACGAGGCGACATTCAGTTCCCGCGAAGCGGCGCGGATGGAGCCGGCTTCCGCCGCTGCCAGGAAGTAACGCATCGCAGGACTGTAGAGATTGCGCGACAGGTCTTGTGCCCTGCCGGAAAGAATACCCATTCCAACGCCTATGGGATCAAAACGGTTGTGCCTGTGGTTTTTCTGCCTTCAAGATCCTCGTGCGCCTGGATCGCATCTGCCAGCCGGTATTCCTGGTTCACCTTCACCTTGACGATCCCTTTTTCGACGACGTCAAACAGCTCCGCTGCAGTGCGTTCAAGAGCGTCACGGGTCGCGATATACGTAAACAGTGTCGGCCGGGTTGCGAACAGCGAACCCTTTTGCGCGAGCAGTCCCAGATTGAAGTCACTGATCACCCCAGAAGACTGGCCGAAGCTGACCCACAAGCCGCGTGGTTTCAGACAGTCAAGCGATCCGGGATAAGTGTCCTTGCCGACGGAGTCATATACAACGTCGCATCCCCTGCCGTCGGTGATCTCCTTGACGCGATCTACGAAGTTCTCTGTCCGGTAGTTGATCATGTGCTGGAAGCCGTGAGCCTTTGCCAGCTCGATTTTGTCCTGCGAACCTGCAGTGCCGATGACAGTCGCGCCCAGATGGGCAGCCCACTGACCTGCGATAAGGCCGACGCCGCCGGCCGCCGCGTGAAACAGCAGGGTCGTGTCCGGCCCGACGGAATAGGTTTGCCGCAGCAGGTACTGGGCAGTCATGCCCTTGAGCATCATGCCGGCGGCGGTCTTGTCGTCGATTCCATCTGGCAACGCAACAAGACTGTCGGCCGAAATAATCCGCTCCTGTGCGTATGCGCCAATCGAACCGACATAGGCGACACGATCGCCCGGCCCGACATGTGTCACGCCATCACCGACGGACAGAACAATTCCAGCGCCTTCGTTTCCGGGTGAAAACGGTGTTCCGGCGGGCGCAGGATAAAGGCCCGATCGAAAATACGTATCGATGAAATTCAAACCGATCGCAGTGTGCCGTATCCGCGCCTCGCCCGGCCCAGGTTCGCCGACCTCGACATGTTCCCAACGCATGACGGCGGGTCCGCCCGTTTCATGTACGCGGATTGCCTGAACCATCTGAACCTCCAAGAGGCCTTGTGCCTCGTTTTTTCATTCGCCTGCAGGAACACTAATGATTTCAACGGGCGCGGAAAAGCTGTTTTGGAGGTCAGTCGACCCGGTCGATGAGTTGCTGGATGGCGGAGACGGAAAACAGATAAATGCTCGACGCCGTAAAGAGCAGGCCGGTGATCCCTTCAAGCTCCATGCCATTGATGATGGCGTAGCCGGCCAGTCCCATCCAGAGCAGCGTAACCGGGAGGGTTACGACGCGCCAGCGGCGGACGCGGACAGGGTGAACGAAACGGATAGGCGCAAACGTCAAGGCACAGCACAGGACAACAATTGCGATGGTGAAGGCTTGAGAGGGCGACAGGACCATGAGACCGAACACGACCATGTTCCATCCCGCCGGAAATCCCTTGAAGGAGCCGTCGGGTGTTTTCATGCCGTTGTCGGCAAAATAAAGAGCACCCGTGAAGACCACCAGACCACCGCAAATCCAATTCCAGGGCTGTGACAGCATCACGCTCCAGGACAGGGCAAATGCGGGAAGGAACACGTATGTTGCGTAGTCGATGACATAATCGAGCGAGGCACCAGACCAGCGCGGCAGGCGTTCGGCAATATTGAAGCGGCGTGCAAGCGGACCGTCGATGCCGTCGATAAAAAACGCCAGGCCCAGCCAGGCAAACATTTCAGCCCATTTGCCTTGAGCGCCGGCAAGAAGGGCAACAAGAGCAATCGGTGCACCGGACGCCGTCAGGACATGAATCAGAAATAGAGCGGGTTCAGGCGCTTCCTTGCCCGGGGTAATGTCCGTCACGGGGTATCCTCACAAAAGAGCAACACGGCGCACATCGCATTTGCGGCCTGTTTCAGGCGCCAACGCCTTCCCCAACTGACCACCATCTGCCGTGTCCGGGGAGTAATATTGCAATCGTATGACAGTGTGAACCGAAAAAACAGTCCTTGGCGTATTTCTGTCAGAAATCAGCGCTGCGTTTCAGACGTAAATGGCAATTGTCAGAAAAACGGCCCAGGCAATGAGAAAGATACCTATCGCAGGCGGAGCGATCCGGCTTGGGAACGCTTTTTCCAGCGCCATCACACACCCAAGAAGCGCGATCCATAGAATGTTCATCAGCCCGACCGCGAACATGACAGTCATCACGGCCCAGCAACAGCCCAAACATGCCCACCCCTGAACGATTCCCTCGCGATATCCGGCCAGAAGCCCCTGATGTTCACCGGAAGAAAACACCCAGCGTGGATACCAGCATCGCTCAAGACACGCTTTCTTGGCCGGTGTGAACTGGTAAATACCAGCTGCGAACAAGACGGATGTCGTCAAAGCCATGCTGGCCGGGGCCATCATATCATTCAGGCTTCCGGCTTTGGACAACATCCAATGAGCAAACGTGGCGACAACGGCGTAGCCCAGCCAGACGGTCAGGTACCCGAATACGGATGCGACACCTGCCAGCGCTACACTCTGCCGAACGTGTCCCAGTCGAACAAGACTGTCCTGATAGGCTCTGAACATCGGGAGCGCACCCGGCAACATCATTGCTGTCGACATCATGGCCCACATTGCGAAGATCTTTGCAATGTCGAGACTGTTCAAGGCTGGCGTCGGCATGCCGAAGGTTGCTCCTGCCGGGAGGCAAATCACGGCAAGTGCTGCCCGGGCGTCGTCCGACAGACCATTGAACAGATTGAACTGATTGAAGATCTGCATTCCGGGCCCGGCTGTCGCCATGTCCATCGATGGCACCATGGCTGCAACCATTGCGCCCAGATAGATCCATCCGGAAACACTCAACGCAAGCACGACAGTCAGAATAACAGGCCAGCTTGATTGACCGGCCGGTTTGCCGAATTTTTGCTCTTCTTCAGTGTTTTGCGTTGTGGCAGCTGACATTGATTGATGATTGCCGTGTCTGTGTCCGATCACCGTATTTGTATAGCGGAATTGAGCCGGACGGATTTGATCTTGCTCATGTCTGACGCACAATCAGGATCATACAGGTTCAGAATCAATTGTGCCTGCGTGGTTTCGTCTCGTTGAAGAATCCCTTCAGAAAGACATGTTTTAGTCAGGTCGCGAGCAGATCGGGTCAACACAATGTCAAAATCAAAAAAACCGGACATCCAGGATATCGTTGTTGTGGGAGGCGGTCCTTCGGGGCGCATTGCGGCATTGAAACTCGCTCAACTGGGGTTCAGCGTTACCCTGGTAGCGCCCGTTACCGGCCAGTCTGACGGGCGCACGACGGCGCTTTGGCAAAAATCGATTTCACTCCTGGAGGAAATTGGTGTCTGGGATGAGATTGCCGAGGACAGTGCCCGACTGAAAAAGATGCGGATGATCGACGACACTCGCCGGCTCTTCCGAGCGCCGGAAGTCGTGTTTGATTCAAACGAACTCGGATTGGAAGAATTTGGATTCAATATCTTAAACAGTTATCTTAATCAAAAGCTCGAAGAAAAGTGCGATGCTGAAACTGGTTTAACCTGCGTGAACGACAGCGCAAGTTCGGTGTCCTTTTCCGAGGATCACGTGGAAGTGGTTCCGGCATCCGGCACTCCCGTCAGGGCTCTATTGGCAGTTGCGGCTGACGGGCGCCGGTCTCTACTTCGCCAGGCCGCCGGTATCGAGGTTAAATCCTGGTCCTATCCGCAGGTAGCGGTCGTCCTGAATGTTGAGCACAGGCTTCCTCATTCGGATATTTCGACGGAGTTTCACACGCCCACCGGACCCTTCACGATAGTGCCCCTGCCCGGTAGAAAGAGCTCAATTGTCTGTGTCGAGACGGAAGACGGTGCGCAGCAGCTTCTTTCCATGGCATCGGATGAGCTTGCGCAAGAGCTTGAAAAGCGCTCTCATTCCATTCTTGGAACGTTCGAGATTGCATCCGACGTGCAGCATTTTCCTCTGTCCGGTTTGAATGCCCGCAGTCTCATCGGTCAAAGACTGGCTCTCATCGGTGAGACCGCGCACGTGTTCCCACCCATCGGTGCACAGGGGCTCAACCTGTCACTTCGTGATATCGATGATCTGGCAAGTGCGCTAAGGGCTGCCCGTGCTCGTGGTAGCGATATAGGTGGCCCGGCCGTTTTGCAGTCCTATGAAGATCGGCGGAAAAGCGATATCGCCTCGCGAACAAACGCGGTTGACGCGCTTAACAGGTCTCTGCTCACCTCGTTTTTACCTGCGCAGTTTGCACGTAGCGCCGGCATGTATCTGGCAGGCCGTATCGGTCCTCTCAGAAGACTGTTGATGCGCGAAGGCATGGCACCGCGCCTTGGGCTTCGACTTCCCTAGCGGTCATAGGAAATCTCCATTGCCGCGTTCTGGCTATCTGGAACGGTGGTAAGTGAACGCCATCGTGATCATTTGCCGGATTTCATCTTCCGGCAACGGATCTTCCGACTTGAAATGAACGCTTCTGTTACCGCCGAAACTGACGTCGGGAAAGAGCGCGCGCCAATGCGACACCAGAGATGTCTGACAGTGGACGAAAAGGACCACATCCCCCTCGCCCGACGTGTCGCGGTCAATCCGAACGGTCGTTCCGGTTTTCGGTTTCACGGTCAGGAAGCTCGGCTGACCCCATTTCAGTGTCTCTTCCACCTCGCCGATAGCGTCGTTGTGCTCAGCGACCTCCAGAATGAGGCGGCGTAGCTGCAGCAACCGGTCTTTGACCGGTTCGGGATGCTGGCTGATCGCCTCCAGAGTTGGTGTGTTTTCAGTCATTTTTGATACGTGGGCCACGCGCATAAACCTATCCGGTTGGCAATATGCCAGAGGTGATTGCCCAGATGAATGCCGTCACCGTGATTATCGAAACCGCTGTTCCAACAAGCACGAAACTCGATGCCCGCTGCACGTAGGTTCCGTATTGCTGCGCAATGACAAAGACGTTGGTCGCAGGCGGCAGGCAGGACATCAGAACGGCCGTTGCCACCCAGCTCGGGTCAAAGCCTCCGAGCCAAGACAAAAGCAGAAAGATCAGGATCGGGTGCAGCAGCAATTTCACCGACAGCACCAGCGGCAATTCGATTGGTATGCGGCCGATTGGACGGATCGCGATCGACACGCCCATCGCAAAGAGAGCGCAAGGCGCTGCGGCGTTGCTTAAGTAAAGCAGGAGAGTGTTAATTGCCTGCGGTGGCCGGAACTCGAACGCGGCCGCCGAGACACCGGCGATCGTTGCGAGGATGAAAGGGTGCGTGAAGATCTTGATGACGATCTGCTTGAGCGTTCCCAGGATCGTTTCGTTTTCCGTTCCGGCCAGGGCCATCAGCAGTGGCGCGAGAATGAACATGAGCGCGTTGTCGAAGGTCAGGATCAGTGCGGTCGGCACAGTCGCCTGTTCTCCCAGAACGGCAAGCGTCAGGCCAGGGCCCATATAGCCGACATTGGAGTATGCGCCGGCGATCCCCAAAATCGTCGATTCACCAATGCTGCCACGTGTCGCGACCACGCCGATGCAAAAAGAGATCGCGAATACGATGTAAGTCGTGAACGTTGTTGCGGCGATATAGGAGAAATTTGCCAGTTGCTCGAACGGTGTTTCCGAAAGGAGCCGGAAAAAAAGGGCCGGAAGCGCAAGATAGATGACGAAGAAATTCATCCAGGCAAGGCCCGCTTCGGGGATGTTTTTAATTTTCCCGGCACCGTAGCCCAGAAGAATGAGCCCGAAGAACGGCAGGGCCAGAGTGATTACGTCCAGCATTCAGATTCCGGGATTTAATGCGACAATCGGCATTGAAGCGTACTTTCAAAGAGGCTTGCATCTCGCTTTGAGCTTGGATATGGACGCCTCACAAGCGGATCGTAGTTTATCCCGCATTCCAATCAGGTCTGGACCGGCACCGCAAGGGTACAATTGGGTCGAGATGACCTGAAGTCGCCCGTTGTGTCTATCGGGCAAGCAAAAGCGAGAGTAATCGCAGCCAAATGTCTCGAAAGAAAAGACAAAGGAAACATCCTAAACGGTACGCGTTTCAAAACCGCATCGAGGGCATCGCTCTCAATCTCGCTATTTTTCTGTTTCGTCTCATCCCTGTTGATGCCGCATCCTTTTTGATGGGTAAAGGCTGGCGCCTGTTCGCGCCGCTCAATCCGCGCCACAAGCGTGCGTTGCGCCATCTTCAAGAGGCGTTCCCTTCGATGAGCGATGACGAACGGGAACAGATCGTTCGCGGCATGTGGGAAAATCTTGGCCGGGTTGCGGCGGAGACATTTCATATCGACCGGTTGCTGAAGCAGGACCACCGGTTTGAGGCCGTCGCGGATGATACAACAACGCAAGTGCTTGCCGGTGACCAGGCTTGCATTCTCGTGTCTTTCCACAGCGGTAACTGGGAATTATGTGTTCAGCCCGTCGTGAGCCGCGGCATAGACGTAACCGGTGTCTACCAGGCTCTGAGAAATCCGGAAGCCGACCAGGCGTTGAGGTCACTTCGACAAGATCTCTACCGAGGCGGCCTTTTGTCGAAAGGGCCCGAAACGGCACGAAAGATACTTGGAACTCTCAAGAGCGGCGGCGTGATCGCCATGATGGGGGATCTCCGGGAAGCGAGAGGCATTCAGGTGCCGTTTTTCGGCCAGATGGCCTACGCAAACACTGTCCCGGCGTCGCTGGCGCGGTCGTGCAACGTACCAATCGTTCTTGGGCGTGTTGTCCGGAAAAATGGTGTCACCTTTCACGTTGACGGCCGTGCGATCACAGTTCCCAAAACCGATGACCGGCAAGAGGATATCAGGTTCGCAACTGCGCAGATGCATGAGATCTTTGAAGGCTGGATCAGCGAGCACCCGGAGCAATGGATGTGGATCCACAAGAAGTGGGCGCCTCCCGGTAAAAGCCTGATCAAGCGACAAGAGGTGCGCGCGATCGGCGCTAAGTCGCTGAAAAACTGATCGCGTCTTCGGTTATCTTACCCTTTCGGGGGATTGTTGCAGCGCAGCACCGGCGCTATAGCTATTTTCCGATCAGGAGGAGGACCGCGGTTTCATGAAAACCCCAAGCGCATTTTACAAGCCGCTCGCAATTGGAGCGCCAGAGCCATTCCGGGACATCCCGGTCTCGCTTGAGCGCATGATACACTTTGTGCCGCCTCACGTAGAAAAGCTGCGTGCAAAGGTTCCGGACCTCGTTGAGAAGGTCGACGTGGTTCTCGGCAATCTGGAAGACGCCATTCCTGCAGATGCCAAATCCGATGCGCGCAACGGATTTATCCAGATGGCGCAGGACAACGACTTCGGTTCCACCGGTCTCTGGACACGGGTCAATTGCCTCAACAGCCCCTGGTTTCTCGATGATATCGTTGAGATTGTCGGGGAAGTCGGCGAGAAACTGGATGTTGTCATGCTGCCCAAGGTCGAAGGCGCATGGGATATTCACTATCTTGACCAGCTTCTTGCGCAGCTTGAAGCAAAGCACGGTTTGTCCAAACCGATCCTGATCCATGCCATTTTGGAAACTGCAGAGGGCGTCAAGAACGTAGAACAGATCGCAGCAGCGAGCCCCCGGATGCATGGCATGAGCCTTGGCCCCGCGGATCTGGCGGCTTCAAGAGGGATGAAGACGACCCGCGTCGGCGGAGGTCATCCAGACTATGCCGTTCTGTCCGATGCTGATGACAGCGGAGCGCGTGCGGCCTACCAGCAGGATCTCTGGCACTATACGGTTGGAAAAATGGTTGATGCGTGCCTTTCCTATGGCATCAAGCCGTTTTATGGCCCCTTCGGAGACTTCTCCGATCCTGCGGCATGTGAGAGCCAGTTCCGTAACGCATTCCTGATGGGGTGCCTCGGCGCCTGGTCGCTGCACCCAACTCAGATCGGGATAGCCAAAAAAGTCTTTTCGCCCGACGCCGGCGAAGTGGAATTTGCGCGCAAGATCCTTGAAGCCATGCCGGACGGTACCGGTGCAGTCATGATCGATGGCAAGATGCAGGATGACGCTACCTGGAAACAGGCCAAGGTCATTTTTGACCTGGCCAAGCTGGTCGCAAGCAAAGATGCGGATATGGCCGCAATTTATGGTTTTTAGAAATTCGCAAGGCCTCTTGTATAGTGTTTAATATTACAGCGCTTGCAAGCAGGCTGCCGACACGGTATCCCGGCATTGCATGCAGTAGGCGGACGAGTAACCATGCGAACGGCAAAATTTAGAATAGGTCAGGTCGTCCGGCACCGGATTTACCCCTTCCGGGGCGTGATTTTCGATGTCGACCCGACATTCAGCAACACGGAAGAGTGGTGGAACGCCATCCCTGAGGATGTGCGGCCTGTCCGTGACCAGCCTTTTTATCACCTCCTCGCCGAAAACGAGGAAACGGAATATGTTGCCTACGTGAGCGAGCAGAACCTAGAGCCGGATATGACTGGTGAACCTGTTCGTCATCCTCAGGTCGAAGAAATTTTCGAGGAACAGACGGACGGCTCCTATCTTCCGCGCAGTGTGGAAATACACTGACCTGGCGTATCAGGAACGCAGCTAAGAACAAACAAAAAGGCCGGAGCGTTTACTCCGGCCTTTTTGTTGTCCGCGTCATGGACGGAACACCTGTCGTTATTGGCTGGCCTTTTGAGCGTCAATCAGTTTCTGACGCGCTTCATCGGCCCTCTTCTGCAGTTCGCTCTGCAGCTCTTCCTGGCGCTTCTGCAGTTCGGAAATGTCCATAGGCTCGCCGTCATAGACCTTCGTGAACCCGATAAGGGTCATCTTGAAGACGATTTCCTTGGCCTGCTGGTTATACGGAGCCACCCGCATTTCGCCGCCCTGCTTCATCGCATTGATGAACGTATCGTCGATAGCCAGTTCAGCGTAACACGCGTTTGGCGCGCAGATGCTGTATTTCGCCTGAACCGGCTTGCTGTCATCGATCTGGATCCGCAGGCCTGGCTGGATCAGGACGCCGGTCGGGACGGCCACGAGCAACTTCTTGCGTGCTTCGCCCTCGGTTTCCTGTATCGCGATGTTACTCAGAAACTGGCCGGTATTGGTGCGCAGTTCAATCGAGATGAAGCAGATTTCTTTCTGCGTATTCGGATTGGTATTGCACGCTTTCGTCCATGGGCTTTTTTCTTCCTGGGCGAATGCGGGAGCAGCTGCGAAAGAAGACATGGCCAGGAACGCTGCCGTTGCGCAGCCAAACAATCCTCTTTTCAAAACACTCGTCATCGAAACGTCCTCAATCGTGCGATATGCGAATTCTTCGCGTTGTTCTGGGGCATTCCGGAAGCATCCGCAAGGCCCGTTTGAACATTAGATCCGTGAAATGCATGGTAAGACACCGAATTAGGGCAAGAGGGTGGCCGATTTGCAACGCAATCCTTCGGTTTGATTCAAATCTGTATATCTTTGTCTTTGTGTCTTGTTCGTGGCGCGCGCAAAGGAACCATGTGCTACCCTTATTGGCGAGAATCAAGGGAATCTCCGATGGTTGTTATGCGTCTCTTACAGATTGTGATGTCTGCTTTGGGTCAAGCGGACGGTCGGCGTGCAGCGCTTGCAGTGCCTCTGATGGGTGTGATGGTCCTGGCCGCGCCAGTCTGGGCGGCGGATGAAGACGTTCCGTGGACCCATGCCATTTCCATGCATGGCTCGCCCGCACTCGGTCCGGATGAGCCTTTTCCTTACGCAAATGCAAATGCTCCCAAGGGGGGAACGATTACGCTGGGAGTTCAAGGCACTTTCGACAGCATGAACTCCTTTATCGTGCAGGGTGGATGGACTTCGGCCAGAGGCATGCGGGAACGCGAGTTTGGAAACAACATCCTCGAGAGTCTGATGGTTCGCTCATATGCGGAGCCGTTTTCACTCTACGGATTGATCGCGCAGCGAGTCCGCATGCCGGAAAATCGTGAATGGATCGAATTTGAACTCAATCCGGATGCCAAGTTTTCCGACGGGTCTCCGGTTACGGTCGACGACATCGTGTTCTCGTTGGACATCATTCGCGACAAAGGGCGGCCGCCTTACCGGAACTGGTATGCAGCGATAAAGGAAAAGGAAGTTACCGCGCCCAATCGTCTCAAACTGACCTTCGAGAATGGCGACAACCGGGAACTGCCTCTCCTGATCGCGTTGGCGCCGATCTTTTCCAAGAAACACACCGATGCCGAGAATTTTGACAAGTCATCGCTGACGCCACCGGTCGGGTCGGGTCCCTACACTTTCAAGACAGTTCAGCCGGGACGGCTTGTTGTCTACGAGAAGAACCCGGACTACTGGGCGAAAGATCTGCCGGTCAAAGCGGGCTTCGACAATTTCGATGAGATCCGGATCGAATATTTCCGTGATGAGACCACGCTGCAGGAGGCATTCCGTAAAGGGCTCGTCAAAGCTATGCAGTTTCGCGATCCCGCCCGTTGGGCGACGGGTTTCGACTTTCCAGCCGCAGAGAGCGGCAAAGTCGTCCAGTTGAGCATTCCGCGCGGTGTTCCTGCTCCCATGCAGGGCATTGCTTTCAATACAAGGCGCGAACAGTTTTCCGATGTCCGCGTGCGTAAAGCTCTGCGGATGCTGTTCGACTTCAACTGGGTGAACCGCAATCTCTATTACGACCTGTTCACTCGGACGGCAGGGTATTGGGACAACTCCGAACTTTCGTCTATCGGGCGTCCAGCGAGCGAGCGAGAAAAAGAACTTCTCGCCCCATTCCCCGATGCGGTCGATCCGGAGGTCATGGCTGGTACATGGCGGCCAGCGGACGCGGACGGATCCGGCAGGGATCGCAAAGTTCTGCGTGCAGCCCTGGCACAGCTAAAGGAAGCTGGCTACGCATTGAACGAGCGCAAGCTGGTAAACGAAGCAACGGGTCAACAGCTGGCGTTCGAGATCCTTGCAAAAAATGAAGACGAGGAAAAACTCGCACTGGCCTATATCCGAACGGTTGAGCTGCTCGGTATTGCGGTCAACGTGCGCAGTGTCGACCCGACACAATTTGAAGACCGCCGCACCAAGCGAGAGTTCGATATGGTGTTCAACACCTGGTACGCATCGCTTTCTCCAGGAGCGGAACAATATGGGCGCTGGAGCACAAAAGCTGCGGATTCCGAGGGCTCATTCAATTTTGTAGGTGCTAGGGAACCGGCGATCGATGCGCTAATTGACGCTATCGTCGGAGCGCGCAGCAGGGAAGAATTCGTCGACGCGGTAAGGGCTTTCGACAGGGTGCTGATTTCCGGAACCTATGCCGTTCCACTCTATCATGTATCAGACGATTGGGTTGCGCACTGGCAGGACGTGGTGCCTCCCGAACATCATTCTCTTTACGGGCATGAATTTGACACCTGGTGGTCGTCAGCCACGCAATGATCGGACCAATGGACGAAAGACAATATGAAAGCAACCCTTGAAAACCTTGCCAAGGAGTATCACGAAAGCGGAGCCTGGTCCGATGTGCCGCTGGATGAACTGTTCCGCAAGACAGCTGCGGAGCACCCTGACAGGCTGGCGCTAGTGGATGCGCCGGACCGTGCAGCGTGGACCGGCGGTGAACCGCGCAGTCTGACTTATGCGGAAGCCGATCGTGAAATCGACAGGCTGGCGGCGTTCTACTGCACGGTAGGCCTCTCCTCTGATCATGTGATCGGGGTGCAGGCGCCCAACACGGTCGATACCGTCATTGCCATTCTCGCAGCCTTGCGTGCCGATCTGATTGTTTCACCCCTGCCCCTTCATTGGCGGCAGAAGAATGTCGTCGAAGCGCTCAATTCCATAGGTGCAAAAGGCTTTATCGCTGCGGACCGGATCGAAACGAGAGATGTCGGCACGGCAGCCCGCGATGTTGCCGCTGACCTCTTTTCGCTTCGTTTTGTGTTCGGTCTGGGCAAGGAAGTACCGGACGGCCTTATCGAGCTTGCTCCCATGCTCGCAGAAATGGGCGAAGACTTGACGTTCACGCCCGCCGATCGCCCCGATCCGGCCGATCATACAGCGACGATCTGCTGGAGCCGGAGCGGTGAAGAAAACGTTCCGGTCAGCAGATGTCACAATCATTGGCTTGCGGCAGCGCAGATGATTGTGAACGAAGCACACATCAAAGAGGCCAGCACAATCCTGGTGCCTTATTCTCTCAGCGGTCTGACAGGATTGGGCGGCGGCCTGGTGCCCTTCCTTGCAACAGGCAGCACCTTGCACCTGCACCATCCGACATCGCTTGCCAATCTTGCGGCACATGCCAATGACGTGGAAGCCGACGTGGTCATGACGCCCGGCCCCCTGGCTCAGACGCTCGACAGAAAGCTGACGAACACAAAGACCACTGTGCTGGCCGCTTGGAATATTTCCGCTCCGCATCCGACGACCTTTGTCGCGCGGCGCCGTCTCGTCGACGTTCACGTCGCGGACGAGTTTGCATTGATTGCAAAGGCGCGAGGGCCGTCCGCGAAGATCAAGGCGACAGCCTTGGGAAAGCATAATGGGTCGAACGGGTGTGAAAGCGGGCCAGCCCTCCTGGAAATAGCAGTAACGGAAGAGGTAGAGGAACAGGTGCCGACATTGCTGGTCAAGGGGCCTATGGTACCCGAGATCGGCTGGCGCACGATCAATGGTGACCAACGGCGCGTTCGTTGGGAAGGCACGGGATTTTTAAATACCAATATCAAGGTTGATCTGGTTGACGGTGGAATAGCCGGGTTCGGCATTCCTGGTGCCTATGCGCTGGGGACCGGGAATCTGGAAACAATCGACGTAATCTACGCGAGCTACCCCGGGATAAAGGAAGCCGCAGCGTTTGTCGTCGAAGATCACCTACTTGGCGCAAGAATGTACGCGGCCCTTGTCCCGAAATCGTCGAACGTGCCGGACGCCGCATCATTCTTTGCCTATCTCGACGCTGAAGGTGTCGACCTTGCAAAAATTCCGCATCGCGTCCTCATTCTGCAGTCACTGCCACGCAATGCGGACGGTACGATCTTCCGGGAAAAACTGACACTGCGGACACAACGCCTGCCGGCTGCGGTCGCTTAGTGGCCATCTCTTCCAAATGGCTTCAACACGTGGTGTCCAAAGGCGCAACCCGGCAAGCATCTGCTGGTTGATCAGTAACAGAAAATCAGGGCATCATGTCCTTGATGGATAAGTTTAAGTGGCTCAAGGTGGGGACTGGGCATGGACTATGAAACGTCGCTCTCGTGGCGTGGACCTTACTGGTATGCCGGACGTCGGCCCAAACGGAACAGCAACGGCGACGCCCCTGAGGATCTGGACGTTTCGCTGTTAAGTATGTTTCAGCGTGAAGCGACGCCACCCACTGCCCTGCCCGCTTCCATTGTCGTTGATATCGCGCATCTTGAAGACGGCACAAAACAACCCTTCTTCGACTGGCTTCTGCCTCATATCAGAAACTTGCCTTGCGACGTCCCCTTTTATGTTCTGACAGATGGTGATGACGAATTGCCGGAAGGCCTTCAGGCGACCGCGATTATCGACCGGGTCGTTCCGGACGACGTTCTTCTCATGCTCATCTGCATCCATCAACGTGCGCTCATGCGCTCGGAAGAAGCGCAACTTCGCCGAAAGGTTTTCGGGCGTATTCCCGGGTTTGGGACGGCGCCCCATCATACGGGAAGCAGTAGCCTGATGGTTGTCGGCCTCAGTGGCCGATTTCTTGAATGGCAGGATGCAAGTGACCCGAAAGTTGAAGTTGTCGGTGCATTTGACGGCAAAATGGCCGTGGAATTCATGTCGATGCGAGCCTTCGATGCTGTTGTGATCGACGCCGCGTTTGAAGATGCGGTCGATTACATACGCCAGATAAGACGCGATGCGCGTTTTGCTGGCCTCCCTGTTCTCGCCGTCTGTGACGATGAAGAAGATACCGCGCTGCTTTTTCGAAATGGTGCTTCCGATGTCATTGTGGGCGAAAACAGGAAGGAGACCCTGACGCGCCGCATGGTGTCGTCGATCCGTTTCGGAAAAAGGCGCCGGCTGGCAGATCGTATTCTCGCTGAGAGCCAGATGTGGTTGCGTCAGCAAATTGCCGATGGCGGCCTGGCAAGCGAATATTATTCAAGCTATCTGAAGACGTGCAGCGACGCGCTTGCGGTTCGAGGACTGGATCTGTGGGAGATGCGGCTTCAGCCGGAGCATTTCGGCATTCACGCATCCACTCCGGAGGAACTGGAGGAGATTTACACAACCCTTTTGTCCATTGCGGATGCAACAAGTCGTGACGAGGATCTTGTCTGCCTGGTCAAGGGGCTTGGACCGGTTGCCGTTTTGAAAAACGAGGCCGGAACAGTACGATTGCAGAAACGAATCAACTCGATCCTGACCCATACTGTGCGTTAGTC
This sequence comes from uncultured Roseibium sp., assembly GCF_947494555.1. GTDB lineage: Bacteria > Pseudomonadota > Alphaproteobacteria > Rhizobiales > Stappiaceae > Roseibium. Next base: position 44,144 of record NZ_CANLVF010000002.1, read on the forward strand.
TGAGCTTTGCGATTGGTTTAGGGTGCGGACCCATAAATGAAGCTGATTTGGCGGCAGAAATGGCGAATTCTCGCGAGGAAACGTGCGAAGAGCGGGCTTTGTGCCCGGTCAAGCACTTTGACGCTGCGAGGTGAAGCCATTTTGCCGTCCTTCGGATTTGGCCGTTTTGGCCACCTGCCGCGTCGCGAAAGGCTTGAAAATGAACCACATTTTCTGCGCTTTCGCTCTTTTCATCTGGCCAAAACGATTCAAACCAAATCAACTTCATTTATGGGTCCGTACCCTAAGGGTTGGTATACGGGCCCAAATCCCTATTTTTCAACGATAACGCAAAAAACGGGTCAATCATGAACACAGCTGCTCCGATCACTGTCGACGTCGTCTCCGACGTCATGTGCCCCTGGTGTTACATTGGCAAAAGGAGGCTGGAAGCGGCTTTAGAAAGCGTGCCTCAGTTGAACGTGGATGTGCGATGGCATCCGTTTCAGCTGGACGCCACCCTGCCGAAGGAAGGCAAGGACCGGCAGCTTTATCTCAGCGACAAGTTCGGTGGCAAAGCGAATGCCGATGCCTTTTACAGCCGCATCAAGGATGCCGGCATGGAAGAAGGTATCGATTTTGCTTTCCAGGATATCAAGCTGTCGCCAAACACGCTTGATTGCCATCGGCTTGTCCTTTGGTCGCGGTCCGACAATGTCCAGAACGACGTCGTGGAACGGTTGTTCAAGGCGTACTTTCTGGATGGGGAAGATCTGACCAAGTCAGAAACACTTGTTCGAATTTCGGAAGAAGCCGGAATGCAGTCCGATCTTGTGGAGCAACTCCTGGAAACGGAGACCGATCTCGACAAGACGGAAGCGCAGGTAGCCAAGGCCCACGAGTCGGGCATTACGGGTGTTCCCTGTTTCATTATCGATGGGAGATTCGTTCTAGCGGGAGCCGAACGAGCGGAGACGATTGCCGCTGCTCTTCTCCATGCCGAAGAAACACGGAGCAATCCGGACGCGCCAGATCCCGAATGAGGTGTTGGGGCCGACATATCTCAAACGAAAAACCCCGCCATGACAGCGGGGTTTTGTTTGTCGTCAGTTTAGTCCGAACGGCTCAGCCTTTCAGAATGGAGCGTCCCGCATATACAGCCTGCGGACCGAGTTCCTCTTCAATGCGGATCAGCTGATTGTATTTTGCTAGCCGGTCTGAGCGCGCCAGCGAACCGGTTTTGATCTGCCCGCAATTGGTAGCAACTGCAAGATCGGAGATCGTTGAATCTTCCGTCTCACCGGAACGGTGCGACATGACGGCAGTATAAGCGGCCTTGTGCGCGGTCTCGACGGCGTCAAGTGTTTCCGACAGCGTTCCGATCTGGTTGACCTTGATCAGGATCGAGTTTGCAACGCCAAGATCGATGCCCTTGCGCAGACGCTCGGAGTTGGTGACGAAGAGATCATCGCCGACAAGCTGACACGTGTTGCCGATAAGGTCGGTCGTCGCTTTCCAGCCATCCCAATCGTCTTCCGCAAGCCCGTCTTCAATGGAAATGATCGGGTAACGGGATGCCAGATCACCAAGATATTTCGCCATCTCTTCAGGTGCCAGCGACTTGCCCTCACCTTCGAGCACGTATTTGCCGTCCTTGAAAAACTCCGTCGAGGCGGCATCGAGCGCAAGGTAGACGTCTTCACCGGGCTTGTATCCGGCTGTTTCGATCGCCTTCATGACGAAACCGATGGCTGCATCGGTCGATTCCAGATTTGGCGCAAAGCCGCCTTCGTCGCCAACATTTGTGTTATGGCCGGCTGCATTCAACGCCTTTTTGAGCGTGTGAAAGATCTCGGTACCCATCCGGACTGCTTCGCTGAGGCTGTCCGCACCGACCGGCATGATCATGAATTCCTGGAAATCGATCGGATTGTCGGCGTGTGCGCCGCCGTTGATGATGTTCATCATCGGGACAGGGAGCGTTCTGGCAGATGTGCCACCGACATACCGGTAGAGCGGCAAGCCGGACGCCTGGGCAGCTGCGCGCGCGACGGCCAGCGAAACGCCCAGGATTGCATTGGCGCCGAGGCGAGCCTTGTTTGCGGTGCCGTCCAGGTCGATCATCGCCTGGTCAATCTGGAGCTGGTCTTCCGCGTCAAGACCGCCGACCGTTTCGAAAATCTCGCCATTAACGGCTTCCACGGCCTTCAGGACACCCTTGCCCATGTAGCGGTCGCCGCCGTCGCGCAGCTCAACGGCTTCGTGTGCACCTGTGGAAGCGCCCGATGGAACCGCCGCGCGCCCGAAGGATCCGTCTTCGAGGAATACATCGACTTCAACTGTCGGATTTCCGCGGCTGTCGAAAATTTGACGTCCGACGATATCGATAATGGCGGTCATGGAAAGAACTCCCTTGTCGCATGGACCTGAACTGGCATGTTCGCCGATAGGATTACCGGCATTTGTGGTGCCGCAGCAACGGCTATGTGTCTGGATTGAAAGGTCCAGATGAAAGCCGCGTGTCGACACGGCCTTTAAATTCTTAGTCGGGCTTCGACTTGACGACGTCGTCAATCATCTTGAGTTGCCTGAGCAGCGCCTCAAGTTCGTGCATCGGCACCATATTAGGGCCGTCAGACGGCGCCTTGTCCGGATCCGGATGGGTTTCGATGAAGAGGCCGGCAATACCAACGGCCACCGCAGCGCGCGCAAGCACCGGCACCATCGTTCTGTCTCCGCCGGTTGAAGCTCCCTGCCCGCCCGGCTGCTGAACCGAATGAGTGGCGTCGAATACCACCGGTGCGCCGGTCTCAGCCATGATCGGCAGGGCGCGCATGTCGCTGACAAGCGTGTTGTAGCCGAAGCTTGCGCCTCGCTCGGTCAGGAGAACATTCGGGTTTCCGGATCCTGTCACCTTTGCAAGCACGTTCTTCATGTCCCAGGGCGCCAGAAACTGTCCTTTTTTGACATTCACTGTCTTGCCTGTCTTCGCCGCGGCAACCAACAGATCGGTTTGCCTGCACAGAAAGGCCGGGATCTGAAGAATATCGACAACTTCGCCCACAGGAGCGCACTGATCGGGAGCATGTACGTCGGTGACCACCGGCAGGCCGTAGGTCTCCTTGACTTCCGCAAAGATGGGCAACGCGTCCTTCATGCCGACACCGCGCCCGCCTGCCAGAGATGTCCTGTTGGCCTTGTCGAACGAAGACTTGTAGACGATGGCGATGCCGACACGGTCGCAGATTTCCTTGATGGCGGCCGCACATTCAAGGGCGTGGTTCCGGCTTTCCATCGCACAGGGGCCGGCGATGAGGCTAATAGCCGCATCGTTCCCAAACTTCACGGATCCAACGGCAACTTCGCGGTTCGCTTCGGTCATCCTTCACCTTGTCCCAACGAGCGCCTTCGGCCGACGTTACTTTTCGACGGATATCGCTCTGCAGCAAAATTCGCGTGTTCCATAGCGTTCTTTTGGCCAAGCTGCAACTGTCTGGTTTCTGCGGATTGCCGGAAAAATTAAATCGATTTAAAGATCGAGATGCACACAATTTGGCGTCAGTGCACATCATTTACATCTTTGTGTGTTTTGCTGCCCGCGCTATACGGCTCGGGGGGCTCTCGTGAATTTTAACCAGGAAGCAAATCCTCGAAGCTAGTATCCAGCATATACCCGCTCAGAACCCTGAGTTTATTGTCCGTTTTGACCAATCATGAGCAGATGGATAAGAACTCGTCTGTTAATTAGAGTTGGAAGGCCTGAAATGAACAAGCCCATTCGGAAAGCCGTTTTACCTGTCGCCGGTCTCGGCACCAGATTTCTACCGGCAACGAAAGCGGTCCCCAAAGAAATGCTGACGATCGTGGATCGTCCGATCATCCAATATGTCGTCGATGAGGCCCGCGCGGCCGGAATCGAGCATATTGTTTTTGTCACGGGCCGGAACAAGCATGTCATCGAAGACCACTTCGACATTGCATACGAGCTTGAGGACACATTGAAGGCGCGCAACAAGACCGCGGCTCTCGAGCTACTTGAAAATCATCGCCCGCAGCCAGGTTCGACCAGCTTTACGCGTCAGCAGGCCCCTCTTGGCCTCGGCCACGCGATCTGGTGTTCGCGGGACATAATCGGTGACGAACCATTTGCCATTCTGCTGCCGGACGTCATTATCAAGTCAAAGGTTAGCTGCCTCAGGCAAATGGTTGATCTTTATGAAGAAACCGGCGGTAACATTATTGCTGTCGAAGAAGTTCCTGAAGATCAGACACACCAATACGGCATTGTGGAACTGGCCGAAACAATCAATGCGAAGTCGAGCCGGATTTCAAATATGGTTGAAAAACCAGCCCCCGGCACCGCGCCGTCCAACCTCATGATTACGGGCCGTTACATTATCCAACCTGAGATTTTTGAACTTTTGTCAAATCAGAGCAAAGGGGCCGGAGGTGAAATCCAGCTGACCGACAGCATGATTTCGCTCATGTCGAACCAAAACTTCGCCTCGCTGAAATTCGAAGGCCGGAGCTACGACTGCGGGAGCAAATCGGGCTTCCTCACCGCAAACATTGCCTTTGGAATGGATGATCCGAAGTTGGCACAGGACCTTGTGCCGTTCATGCAGGACATGATCCGGCAGCCCTTGGCCGCAGAATAGCGCTTAATTGCTTGCCCGCTAAAAGACGTTTTCGGACCGGATCAGGTTTTGATCCGGTCTTTTTTTTCAATGCTTCAAATGTGTAAGCTGAATTTCTCGTTCAACGACAACAAGCGCATTTCGATTGGGTGGCAGTTTGAAGAAGAATTTTCTTATTGTTGGCGGCTCATCAGGGATCGGATTGCAACTCGCCAAGCATTACATAAGCGAAGGCCACAAGGTGTGTGTAACGGGTCGAGTGCGGCCCGACTTGCCGGATGCCGACTTTCAATATTTCGACGTTACCAGCGACAGTCGCTCGCTCGCGCCAGATGCCGACCGGATCGTATCCTGTTTTGAAACTGTCCATACTTTGATTTACGCCGCAGGGTTTTTGCAAAGAGGCCGCATCGAAACGCTCGACGACGATGATCTCGGAAGTATGGTCAATGTCGGCTTGTTAGCGCCTATGATGTTGATTCAGAGGTTAAAATGTCGCTCGGACTGGCCACTTAAAGTAATGCTGGTCACCTCAAGTTCGCAGTACACACCGAAGGAGCTTGAGCCGGCCTATTGTGCGACCAAGTCAGGGCTTGGAATGCTTGGAGCCTCACTCGTAAGGGACAAAAGCCTTGGCAAGGTGCTGGTTGTTGCTCCAGACGATGTTGATACAGAATTCTGGCGAGGTTCCAACGTCGCTAAAGAGGAAATGCTCGACCCGGTGTGGGTGTCGGAGCAGATTGTCGACCTTTCAGGCGGTGCGTTTAAATACAAATGCGCCAGGATACTGAACGATCCGCCTCGTGTAGAAGTGCTTGAATGCCTGAACAACGAAATGGCGAGGATTTAACCACCGCGTTGGCAATGCGCAACGGGTGCTGCGAAACCTCTCGGATCCAAGCAGAATTCGGACGTTTTGGCAGCAGGGCCATATGCGCGCGCAAAGTCACCCGTGGATATTCAGGTTACCTAACGATCTAGTCCAGAGGATTTGCCGTACACTTTTGGAGTTTCGAAGAGAGAGGCACCGATCATGGCAAAGTTTCGTTCGTGGAAATCTATCGTTGGCGCGGCGCTGGTATCATCTTTCACGCTGGGGCCTGCGTTTGCTGAGGAAGGACTCGATGGTCAGGCGTTTCAAAGCATCATCAAGAACCAGATGAGTGCGTTTGCTGCGGGCAACGCCGAGGCCGCTTATTCGTTCGCAACGAATTCTCTTCAACAAAGGTTCCAGTCACCGGAACTGTTCATGGAAATGGTTCGGCAGGGATATCAGCCGGTCTACGATCCAAAGAGCGTAACCTTCGGACAATCCAAGATGACCCAACTCGGCCCCACGCAAGAGGTCTACGTCATCGGGCCGAAAGGGCGCAACTGGCTTGCGCTTTACAGTTTCGAACAACAGGAAGACGGCAGCTGGCGCATATCGGGTTGCTACCTGACCAAATCAGACGGGTTTGCGGCCTGAACTGACTTGGGTGATCAGAGTGCGGGTATATCCCCGCGCGCCCAGTTTTCCTTCGTTTCAGCGTAAAAGTCCTCGAAACAGCCCTGGTCGATGGCGTCCCGCATTCCTTGCATGAGCTGCTGGTAGTAGGCGATGTTGTTCCAGGTCAGCAGCATGCCCGCCAAGCCTTCGCCCGTGCGCACCAGATGATGAAGATAGGCGCGACAATAGGTATTTGCAGCCGGACACGGGTTCTCGGCATCCAGCGGTCGCGGGTCTTCCTGGTGGCGGGCGTTTTTCAGATTTACTTTCCCGAATTTCGTATACGCCAGACCGTGTCGTCCGGCGCGCGTCGGCATGACACAATCGAACTGATCGATACCCCGCTTGACACTTTCCAGGAGATCGTCAGGTGTCCCCACGCCCATCAGGTAGCGCGGTTTGTCGACCGGCATGACGGGGGTGGTGATATCAAGCATCTGCAGCATAACATCCTGAGGTTCACCGACGGCCAGACCGCCAACAGAGAAGCCTTCGAACGGCAGCTTGGCGAGCTCTTCGGCGGACCGGATCCTGAGGTCCGGTTGATCGCCTCCTTGAACAATCCCGTAGAGCCCCTGCCCTTTTTTCGGTCCGTCCATGTCTTCAAATTGTTTTCTTGAACGCGTGGCCCATCTCAGCGACAGCTCCATTGCACGTTGTACCTCTTCCTTCGGGCTTGGCAGTTTGATGCACTCGTCCAGTTGCATCTGAATATCGGACCCGAGCAGTCCCTGGATTTCGACGGACCGTTCCGGCGTCAGATGGTATTTCTGACCATCGATATGGCTCTGAAATCGAACGCCTTCCTCATCAAGCTTGCGCAATTGCGCAAGCGACATGACCTGAAAGCCGCCGCTGTCGGTCAGGATAGTGTGGGGCCAATTCATGAATTTATGCAGACCGCCGAGCCGCTGTACGCGTTCTGCAGTCGGTCTGAGCATCAGGTGATAGGTGTTGCCGAGCACAACATCTGCACCTGTCTCGCGCACCTGACCCGGATACATGGCCTTCACAGTCGCTTGCGTGCCAACCGGCATAAAGGCGGGCGTACGCACAACCCCGTGTGGGGTCGTGATTTCGCCCCGACGGGCCTGTCCGTCGGTCTTAGTCAGCCGGAAACTGAACTTTTGATGCGTTTCGGTCATGGCGCTTCTTGTCGTGTTGAACCGGTGGGAAACAGCAAGGACGAATCCCCGTAGCTGTAGAACCGATATTCATTTTTTATGGCGTGCTCGTATGCTGCGCGCATCGTTTCAAGGCCCGAGAATGCGGATACGAGCATGAACAGGGTCGACTTTGGAAGATGGAAGTTCGTCATCAGCGCATCGACTGCCCTGAATGTGTAGCCCGGCGTAATGAAAATCGAGGTTTCACCGGAAAATGCCCTTATGGCGCCGCTCGACTGAGTGGAGCTCTCCAGGATGCGCAATGAGGTCGTGCCGACGCTCACCACCTTGTTTCCTCGCGCCTTGACGGAAAGGAGTGCCGCCGCAGTCTTTTCGGGGACCTCGCCCCATTCGGCATGCATCTTGTGGTCGTCGGTATCGTCAGCCTTGACCGGCAGGAAGGTTCCGGCTCCCACGTGCAGCGTCACCCGATGCGTTTCTATTCCTCTATCGGTGAGTGCCTGGAGCAATTGCGGGGTGAAATGCAATCCAGCGGTCGGGGCGGCAACGGCACCATCCCTGTCTGCGAATATCGTCTGGTAATCGAGCCTGTCCTGCGCATCTTCCGCCCGTTTCTGGGCGATGTAGGGCGGTAATGGGACATGGCCGACCGACGCGATCGCCGTATCGAGTTCGGGACCGGATTTATCAAAGACCAGTAGAACTTCACCACCTTCGGTCTTTTCCGCAACACGAGCCGTCAAATGGAACTGGTTGCCTTCAAAAACAACCAGATCGGCAGTCTTCAGCTTTTTGGCCGGCCGCGCAAACGCGCGCCATCGATCATGACCGGTTCGCATGTGAAGAGTTACGCTGAAACCTGCCCGGACGTCTTCCCGCAACCGGTAACCTTCCAGCTGTGCCGGAATGACTTTGGTGTCGTTGAAAACCAGAGCATCCCCCGGCTGGAGAAGCTCCGGCAGATCACGAACACCCTTGTCCTGGAAACCCGGTGTGTCATGTGGCCGAACGACGAGCATTCGAGCCGTGTCACGCGGCCGAGCCGGGCGCAAGGCAATGCGTTCGTTCGGCAGTTGGAAATCAAACTCGTCGACGCGCATGGCGCTTAAATCAATCCGTTAGGTGTCTGGAAGTTGGGACGCAGACCGTACTGCGATCACGCCCTTTTGCATTGTGCGGCTCTTAAAGACCGCTTGAAGAGCGGTCAACAGCTGTTGTGCGCGAGCCAAACAAAAGCAGCGCGGCACATGTGTCCGCGCTGCAAAAAACTCGTCAATTTGGGAGGTTATGCAGCGTCTGCCGCAACTTTCAATGAAACGATATTGTCCGGATCCACAACAGGCTCGCCGCGCTTGATCTTGTCGACATTGTCCATGCCTTCAACCACTTCGCCCCAGACAGTGTACTGTCCGTCCAGCCAGGGTGCATCGGTGAAGCAGATGAAAAACTGGCTGTCACCCGAGTTCGGGTCCATGGCCCGCGCCATTGAACAGGTTCCCCGAATGTGTTTGTGGTCGCTGAATTCCGCCTTCAGTTTTTGACCTGAGCCGCCGGTGCCGGTTCCCTGCGGGCAACCGGTCTGAGCCATGAAACCGTCAATGACACGATGGAATACAATGCCGTCATAAAATCCTTCTCGTACCAGTTCCTTGATCCGGGTGACGTGGCCGGGTGCGAGGTCCGGCTTCATTTCGATCACGATCGATCCCTGGCTTGTTTCCATGAGAAGAGTGTTCTCGGCATCTTTGATTTCGGCCATGTCAGACTCCTTGGGTCCTTATATCGGGGCTTGTGTTTCTTAAGTTACTGCGCGTCTTTTGCGACACGCATCTTGACGATTTTGTCCGGATTGGCAGGTGGCTCACCGGGCGTGATATTGTCGATAAATTGCATGCCGTCAATCACTTCGCCAAAGACCGTGTATTGGCCGTTCAGCCAGTCGCCATCTGCGAACATGATGAAAAATTGCGAATTGGCGCTGTTCGGGTCAGACGAGCGGGCCATACCGAGTGTGCCGCGCCGGAAAGGCTCCTTCGAGAATTCCTCACCCAAATCGGGTTCGTTGGAACCGCCGCGGCCCGTTCCAGTTGGGTCGCCGGTTTGTGCCATGAAACCGTCGATTACCCTGTGAAATATGATCCCGTCGTAAAACCCTTCGCTGGCGAGCTTCTTGATCCGTTCAACGTGGTTAGGCGCAAGATCGGGACGCAGCTGAATAACCACACGGCCATCCTTGAGGTCGAGATAGAGCGTGTTGTCGGGATCATTGCCCTGAGCGCCAGCGATGGCGGGAAGGAAGACCAACGACGCCATAATGGCGAACACTGTAAATAGTCGTGACACTGGTGACTCCTAAAGTTCAGGTCAGAAAAGGTAAATTTTCAACTGTCCGGCCGCGCGCGGCTCCGTAGCGGCTCTGCAACGGGGGCCGGAACAAATGCGGAGATTTCTCCGCCCATCTTCGCGATTTGCCTCACCAAGGTGGCGGTGATGTGGCGCACATTTGGGGATGCCGGCAGGAACACCGTTCGAATGTCGGGCTCAAGCGTTGAATTCATTCCCGCCATCTGCATCTCGTAATCCAGATCGGTTCCATCCCTCAAACCGCGCAAAAGATACGCGGCCCCTTGTCCGCGCGCGGTGTCGATTACCAGGTTCGAAAAGGAAATCACTTCGATCCTCTCCGCTTCGTCGGCACTAAATTCCGCCCGTGCCGAAGCGTGTATGAGCTGAACCCGCTCTTCAAACGAAAACAGAGGAGATTTGCCGGGATGTATGCCAATGGCGACCACGACTTTGTCCGCAAGAGCAAGTGCCTGATGCAAAATGTCGATATGGCCGTTTGTAACGGGATCAAACGAGCCCGGGTATAGCGCAATACGAGTCATGGCCATTTCCATACTCCGCCTGCAGGCACCTCACAAGGAAAACACGGAGCAAATCGGCATTTTTGCAAACACCCGACAATGTGTGACTGCCATCACATAAGTCTTTTCATCAATAGGCCAAGGTGAGTTCATCAGAAACAAGGCGTGAGCAGGAGCCAGAATCATGAGGAGCTACGTTACTTCAAGTCCAACAGCCGGCGAGACGCCGACGCAACCGTTTGCGTTTCAGGCAAAGGCCTCGGACAAAATGGTCCATATCAAGATGACCGCGGTATTCGTCCTTGCATTGCTGACGATGATTGCTGCCGGCATGATGAGCATGCATCCGAGCAACGCTTCGCAGGCAGAAGATCTGACCAGCCTGGCCACGCAGGGTTTGAGCGCCACGAAATCCGACCGGGTCTCTACGTCGTCCAAGGTCGCCGACAAGTGCGATTCCCAGGCATGGGGCGCCTGGAGCGAAGACTGTGCAGCATCCCTGACCGGTGCCAACAAGGTTCGCAACGTTTCCTTCGTTACGATTGAACAGAAGACACCGAGCGTCAACGAAACCATTCTTGCAAGGTTCCCGACCAACTAATCGACCCTAACCTCCAATTTACCTCCCCCCGTAACGGCAAACAGCGGCACAGGTTCCACCCTGGCCGCTGTTGTCGTTTTAAGCTCTGTCAAATTGGCCGGGTCAGCTTTCCGGTGCTTCGCCGGAACCGGTGTCGTCCTCGCTCTGACCAGATGAATCACCTGGGCCTTCGGAGCCTTCAGTGCCGGTGATGTCTTCGCCTTCCTCAGTGAACTCTTCATCATCCACTTCAGAGATGCCTTCAACCGCAACAACCTTTTCCTCCGCCGCGGTCTTGAAAACAATGACACCTTGCGTTGCCCGACCGGCAATGCGGATGCCGTCGACAGGACACCGGATCAGTTGCCCGCCATCCGTGACAAGCATGATCTGGTGACTGTCCTCAACCGGGAAAGATGCAATCAGACCGCCATTGCGCTGATTGACGGCCATTGCCGTTATGCCCTTTCCGCCGCGGCCGGTGACGCGGTACTCGAACGAAGACGTGCGTTTTCCATACCCGTTCTCCGACACGGTCAGAATGATCTGCTCAGCAGCACTCATCTGGGCGTATCGCTCCTGAGGCAGATCGCCTGCAACGACGCCGTCCTCGTCGGCACCGCCGCCGTTTTCGTCGGCTTCTCCGCGCATGGCACGGGAAAGCTTGAGATAGGCCGCGCGTTCCTCGGCCTCAACATCGATATGATGCAGGATCTGCATGGAGATCACGCGGTCATCGTCAGAAAGCCGGATACCGCGCACCCCGACAGAGTTTCGCCCTGCAAAGACGCGGACATCTGTTGCCGGGAAGCGGATACACTGTCCGGAATTGGTCGTCAGCATCACGTCGTTATGTTCCGAGCAGGTATCGACGCCGACAATACCGTCTCCGTCCTCCAGCTTCATCGCAATCTTGCCGTTCCGGTTGATGTTGACGAAATCGGAGAGCTTGTTCCGGCGCACGGTGCCGCGAATCGTCGCGAACATGACGTCGAGATTTGCCCAGCTGTCTTCATCCTCAGGCAGCGGCAGGATCGATGTGATCTGTTCGCCCTGTTCCAGAGGCAACATGTTGACAAGTGCCTTGCCGCGGGATGTCGGTCCGCCCAGAGGCAGGCGCCAGACTTTCATCTTGTAGCAAATGCCGCGGGAGGAGAAAAAGAGCACCGGTGTATGCGTGTTGGCGACAAACAGGCGCGTGACGAAATCCTCGTCCTTCGTCGCCATGCCCGCGCGGCCCTTGCCACCGCGCCGCTGTGCCCTGTAGGTGGCCAGCGGAACGCGCTTGATGTATCCGCTATGGGAGACGGTCACAACCATGTCTTCGCGCTGGATCAGGTCCTCGTCGTCAAAATCCGCGCCGCCTTCAATGATTTCGGTGCGGCGCGGCGTTGCAAATTCTTCCTTGATCTCCAGCATCTCGTTGCGGACGATTTCCTGGATCCGGGCCCGTGAGCGAAGAATGTCGAGAAACTCGGAAATCTCCGCTCCGATCTTCTTCAGTTCGTCGTCGATCTCGTCACGTCCGAGAGCGGTCAGGCGCTGCAGACGCAGATCCAGGATGGCGCGAGCCTGCTCTTCGGAGAGCTTGTAGGTGCCGTCTTCCTGAACCTGGTGACGCGGATCATCGATCAGACGTATCAGGGGCTCCACGTCATGCGCCGGCCAGTCGCGTTCCATCAGTTGCGCCCTGGCAGTTGCCGGGTCCGGCGCGGTACGGATCAGATGGATCACTTCATCGATGTTGGCAACCGCGATCCCTAGCCCGACGAGAATGTGGGCCCGATCGCGCGCCTTTTTCAGAAGATAGCGGGTCCTGCGCTGGACAACTTCCTCCCGGAAGGCAACGAAGGCGCGCAACATATCCGAGAGGTTCAGTTGCTCCGGCTTGCCACCGTTGAGGGCGACCATGTTCGCACCGAACGAAGTCTGCAGCTGGCTGAAACGGTACAACTGGTTCAGGACGACATCGGGGACAGCATCTCGCTTTAACTCGATGACAACCCGCATTCCGGACCTGTCGCTCTCGTCCCGGATGTCGGAAATGCCTTCCACCCGCTTGTCGCGGACAAGTTCGGCTATCTTCTCGATCATGGTCGATTTGTTGACCTGATACGGGATCTCGGTAACGATCAGCGCGTTGCGATCCTTGCGCACTTCTTCGATGTCGACCTTCGCCCGCATCGCAATCGAGCCGCGGCCGGTTTCGTAAGCGTTGCGAATCCCGGAACGTCCGAGAATGATGCCGCCGGTCGGGAAGTCGGGTCCGGGCACAATATCCATCAGCTCTGCGAGCGTCATGGCAGGGTTTTCCATGACGGCGATCGCTGCGTCGATCACTTCGCCCAGATTGTGCGGAGGAATATTGGTCGCCATTCCGACAGCAATGCCGCCGGCGCCATTGACGAGCAGATTTGGAAACTTAGCCGGCAGAACGACCGGTTCGGTCTCCGAGTTGTCGTAGTTTTCCTGGAAATCGACCGTGTCTTTGTCGATATCATCGAGCAGCTTGTGGGCGACCTTCTCCAGGCGGCACTCGGTATAACGCATAGCCGCGGCGGGGTCGCCGTCAACGGAACCGAAATTCCCCTGGCCATCAATCAATGGCAGGCGCAGGGAGAAATTCTGCGCCATGCGCACGAGGGCTTCATAAATCGCGCTATCACCGTGAGGGTGATATTTACCGATGACATCGCCGACGACACGCGCTGACTTGCGGTACGGTTTGTTCCACTCATAACCGTTTTCGTGCATTGAATATAGAATGCGCCGGTGAACAGGTTTGAGGCCATCGCGGACGTCCGGAAGCGCGCGTGAAACGATCACGCTCATGGCGTAATCGAGGTAACTTCGCTTCATTTCATCGACAATGGAGACCGGTTTGATGTCGGACGGCAAGCCATCCGAAGGGGTGCTGTTGTCCTGGTCAGCCAAGGAAGAACTCATTTCATTGTTATTGCTGGTTCTTTTATATCCGATTCAAGAGGCGCGGCCAAATTTGGAAGGGTTTTCCGTCTAAGTAAAACCTGTTCAATTACAGTGACTTATTCAAAGTATTCACAGGGTTCAAAAATCATTTCCAGAAAGCGGCTCGAAGTCATCTCCAAACCCCTGTAACAAAGCCGAATCCGAGCCTCACAGATCGCGGCGGACACACCAAATGCTGGACTTTTTCATCAATGCGTTTGCAACGCTTTTCGTCACCATTGACCCTGTTGGCCTTGCGCCGATGTTCCTGGCGGTCACCGCCGGAATGAGCCAGTCTGACAGGCGAAGGGTGGCCGTTCGAGCAACGCTGACAGCGGCGGGAATTCTTCTTATCTTCTATGCGTCGGGACAGACTGTCCTGAATGTTCTGGGAATTTCCGTCTCGGCGTTCCGCGTCGCAGGCGGAATTTTGCTGTTTTTGATAGCCATCGAAATGGTCTTCGGAAAACGACAGGAGCGCAAGGCGGAAACAGCGGAAAAGGCCGTTGAATCCCCGGGGCATCATGGCACGGTGAACGAAGTGGCAATCTTCCCGTTGGCTATTCCGCTGATTTCGGGACCGGCCACCATTTCAGCCATTATTCTCTTGTCGAGCCAGGCTCCGGACACGGTTGCCTACGCGGGTCTTGGCGGTGTGATCGCCGTTATCCTTCTGAGTTGCCTGGGAGCGTTTCTTGTGGCGGACAAGCTGGAAAGACTTCTCGGCGAAACTGCGCAGCTTGTAATCACCCGCTTGCTCGGCGTTCTTCTGGCCGCGCTATCGGTGCAGTTTGTCGCTGACGGTGTGCTTTCCTTTGTGCAGAGCTAGCGCTGCAGTTTGAGCTTGAACTCTTGTTGCGAGACACCGTGAACGCTGTCTCGTGCCCTGATGATCACTTCATCCAGCCCGTCCGGAACGGACACGCCTGAAAGAGACCGGGTGAAGGGTTGCTCTTCCACGTGAGGGTGTAGAAGCACCCTTTCGCCAAGAAGCTTGCCGTCAGGCGTATAAACCTGCCAAAGGTCGGCATAGTGGTCCCAACCGGTGTCGCCATGCTTGAGCGTTACAGAAAACGACCAGGTATCGCCGGATTGGCGCGCGGTTGCCTCGACAATTTCAACATCACCAGCGACTGCATAAGTGCCAAATCCCTGTGTCGCCAGCGCGACACAAGCGATGAAGGACATCTTCATTAACTTCATAATCTGAACTCCGATCAACTCGAACCCACTTGTCGCAGATGGCAATCGTTTGCGCAAAGTAACGTGTGCGTCATTAGCGCAGAAGCCTTTCAAGCCAGGTCTCAAAAGCAGCTTGCTTGCAAGCTTTCCCGGATTTCTTCATGCTCGTATCTGGAGGAAAAAATGCCGGTCAACGAAGACGCAGTGAGAGAAAAGCTGATAGCGCTCAAGCAGGAGTTGGAGTCCTATAGCGAAATCTCCGAAGACGCTCGTGCAACGGTCACGCTTGACCAGCAATCCGTCGGACGGCTTTCACGAATGGATGCGTTGCAGGGTCAGGCCATGGCACAGGCGTCAGAGCGGCAGCGGCGTGCGGATATTCAAAAGATCGGCGCGGCGCTCAAACGGCTTGACGAGGGTGAATACGGTTTCTGTGTCGAATGTGGAGAAGATATTGCAGCAAAGCGTCTGGAAGTCGATCCCGCTGCGGCGTTCTGTATTCGCTGTGCCCGCTAACGCGTTGATGACACATGATGGCTCAGTGAGCGCAGAAAGCCGTTCACCTCAGCAGTTATCTCTTCGATCGGAAAATTCCGAAGCCGCGCCTCGGTCCAGTTTCCTGCTGGATCCACTATTCCTTGCAGCTGCGCAAGGGCAAGGGTTTCGTTCTTTGAAAGCGTCATTTTGCTGGCTGTTTCCAGCAGGAGGAGAAGATCATGAATGCGGCGCATGACCGACAGGGCAGCGCCCATGGGCTCCTTGAGACTGGGGTTTTCGCGCCAGCTTGCACCGTGAAAAACTTCCTGGGTCACTCTTTGCCCGGCGCCGCGGCAATCATAAGCGATGCACCCCTTGAAGCCGAGGTCTTCACGGTCTGTAAAAATGCGGCACCTGTCATCGTCGTCAAGGTTCGGACAAACCTCACAAGCTCCTTTATCGATCGCAAAAGATTCGGAACGGTCAAAGGCAAAGACGACGCAACAAAGTGCTGCGCATGAAGAGCAATCCGGTGTCAGTAAGTCCTGGTCAGGCACTGGAACTCCTTTTGCCACACCTGCCAATTCGCAAACCAAACGAAAAACGACGACGCCGCGTCACGAGTTCATAAGGTTTCTTTTCTTCAGTGACCTTTTGAGTTTCCAGAGCTTTTTGCTCTTGCGCTCCTTCAAGCCCTGCGGCTCGGAGAGTTCAGCCATCAGCGAACTGCGCTTTTCAAGCCGCGCCAACCCGGTCCATCCGCGATAAATCGTCAGGTCAAGCTGTTTCATGTTCGCCTCGAACACGTCGTTCACGAAACGAAGTATTCTTCGATTTTCCAGCTCCACGTAGAAACTATCCAATTCGCCGCCCTCGCAATAGGGGGCGCTGTCGATGTCATCGAAGAAGATAACGCCGCCTTCCCTGACATAGGGGAAGAAACCGTAAAGTTCCTTTTTCACATGTTCGGTGGTGTGAAGTGAATCGATGAAGAGCATATCAATGCCCTTGCCGAGTACCGGCGCGTCACCGATGATCTTTTTCACGTCCGTGGAATCGGACCTGATAAACTGCCATTTCGGCGAAGCCGCCACCTTGGAACAGTCATCAATATCAACTGAAACAAGGACACCCTGGTCACCTTGGTGCAATGCATTCAGAAAGAGTTTCGTTGACTTTCCCGATTGCACTCCGAGCTCAAGGATTGTCGGGTTCTTCAGGCCAACGGCATGCGAGTGCATCGTCAGATAGTGCTTGGCATTGAAATGCAAGCCTTCACTGGAGTTGAGTGTGTTCCTGACGCTTTCCAGGATTTCGTCGTACATTTGAAAACCTTCATTCCGAGAGCGCGGGCTCATCCGCCTCTCAGTTATGATGCCGTAGGCCATACATCTTTTCGAGGCATGGCACTTCCGCGGAGCATTGTCCAATTGTCGAACAGTCTCAGCTCTCTCGAGACGTTCGGCGGTTGCAGTTTTCTTTCTATTTAGCGCCAGACAGAATTTCCCGCGAAATTTCTTGAGCAACCGCTTCTGCGCCGAGCTTGCTCATGTGATCATCATCTCTGTAGTAGAGAAGCCCATCCTCGTTAAACGGGTCGCAAACATTGTCGTCACAGACAAGGTTCATCGGGTCATATTGAAAAACATTTGGATTTGCGGCGACAATTCGTTCAACTGAATCCTTGTAAGGCGTCAATCGTTCTGTGACGATATCGACATCTAAGGCGCATTTGTCAGATTTGGTCGTGCCAAACCTGTCGAGACAGCCACGGATGTCAAATCCCATCTCTGGAAATTGGTGTACGAAAATCACTTTTTTGCCTGCCTTGACGATTTCATCGACTGTGTGCTGCAAGCCGAGTTCGAATGCTTCCTGATTGCTGTTCGACTGAAGCGAACCGTCGAGAAAGGTGTACGTCCAAGGTTTTAATAGATACTCTTTCTCAATCTCTCCAAATGGCTTTCCGGTAAATCTTCCCGCGTGTCTGCCTACAAGCAACACCCATTTCACATCATCCCTTTGAATGAGGTTTCTAATAGCAGGAGTAATAACGTCTTTGCAGCCGAACGAGATTTTTTTGAAAGTAATGCTGTCGGTGTTCAGGAACGGATTGCAACCAACCTTTCCGATTGCAATGACATTAGAATCCAGTTTGTTTTCGTCAAACAGATGCTTAAAGCCATGTGTCAAAGCCATCATGTGACTGTCGCCGACAAGAGCTACCGTTTCCGGATACTTTTTCTCAGATTCATAGCATGTCTCCAACGCATACGGGTGGTTGGCGCTGCACGCGCTCGTGGTCGGAAAGAAATAGGTGAGTTGCGAAAGGTTCCTGAGATTCGCCGTGATCGAGCGGAATGGCAATCCGTCGCGGCTGTATGTGTTGTAGCCGAAGAAGCCGACAACACACATCAATAGAATGAGTACGGTGACCTTGATCCTGCCGTAGCCGCCAACACGGATGGGACGTTCAACCAGCCTGTATGTGAGCCAGGCCAGCCCGACAGAAAGAACAACCGCGCCTAAGCGGATCATCAGACCGGGTGTTTGACCTTCGATGACCCTGGCGAAGGAGAGCAATGGCCAGTGCCACAGATAAAGCGGATAGCTGATCAAACCAAACCAGATGGCAACCTTGTTTGCGAGGATTTTCCGGTTAATCCAGGCTCCGGGTCCTGCAACGATAATGAATACGGCACCAAGTACTGGCACGACAGCCCAAAACCCCGGAAAACTCAGATCCTTTGATATCTTCCAGAACCCGAAGACCAAGAGAGCGCTACCAAGAAATGAAGTGGTGTTCGAAAGCGTCCGACCGTCAGGGACTGTTTCTTCCCTGTAGACAGCTTTGGCCAACCAACCGTCTATCCTGGGTTTGATTTCAGAGAACGTGGTCCACTTGTAGCGGGTCAGCCATGCCAAAACACTTCCGCTCATCAACTCCCAAAACCTGGTTTGTGGCGAATAGAACGCGGCGACTGGATCTTGTCCGATGGCATCGAGATTGAGCAAAAAGGAGACAAGCGCCAGAACCACGGCAAGCGTGAGCAGATTGAATCCCCGTTTCCAGGCAATCCACAAAAGCATCGGCCAAACTATGTAAAACTGCTCTTCGATGCCGAGGCTCCAAAGATGCAGGAGCGGTTTGGTTTCGGCCGCATTGTCGAAGTAGCCCGCTTCACTCCAGAAAACAAAATTAGAAACAAATCCAGCGCCGGCGGCAATGTGCTTCCCCAACTGCATGTACTCATCAGCAAGAAGGGTGAACCAGCCAAAGGCGAAGCAAGCCACCAAAACAAGCAGCAAGGCGGGGAAAATCCGCTTGATACGGCGGGAATAAAATTCAACGAAGCTGAAAGTTCCTCTGTCGAGATTTTCAAAAATGATCGTTGAAATGAGAAAACCCGAAATCACGAAGAATACATCAACACCGATAAACCCACCCGGCATCCAGGCAGGAAAGGCGTGAAACGCGACAACCGGAACCACAGCAAGCGCTCTCAGGCCGTCGATGTCGGCGCGGTACTTCGGATGCGACATGTGCGGTAACTGTGTTGTCATCAGCCTAACTTCAGCGCCGCAAGGTGAGTTCACGGCCCGTCTTTGAAAACAGAGTCGGGGGTGTGTCTGAGGTTGGGCGCTGTTTTTTCATTGAAGAGCGTTTGTGACAGTTGACCATATCAACGATCTAGTTTGATTCCTGAAGAGCCGGTTGGTCTTGAAAATCATCATCTGGAGCTATTACTCCCACTCGATCGTGCCGGGAGGTTTGGAGGTGATGTCGTAGGTCACCCTGTTAATGCCTTGCACTTCGTTGATGATCCGCGTCGCCGTTTCCCCGAGAAACTCGTGGCTGAAAGGAAAATAGTCCGCTGTCATGCCGTCGACCGAGTTCACAGCTCTCAGGGCGCAGGCATAGTCATAGGTCCGGTAGTCGCCCATGACGCCAACCGTGCGCACCGGCAGGATTGCAACGAATGCCTGCCAGATCTCGTCATAAAGGCCGTGCTTGCGGATCTGATCGATATAGACCGCATCCGCCTTGCGCAGGATATCCAGCTTGTCGCGCGTGATTTCCCCTGGGCAGCGGATTGCAAGACCGGGGCCAGGGAATGGATGGCGCCCGATGAAACTGTCGGGAAGACCAAGCTCCCTGCCAAGTGCCCTCACCTCGTCCTTGAAAAGCTCGCGCAAGGGCTCGACGAGCTTTAGGCCCATTTTTTCAGGCAAGCCACCAACGTTGTGGTGCGATTTGATGGTGACGGATGGTCCGCCGGAAAAACTGACGCTTTCAATGACATCCGGATAGAGCGTGCCCTGGGCCAGAAATTCCGCGCCCTCGATTGTGTTCGCATATTTCTGGAAAACGTCGATGAATAGTTTCCCGATCGTTTTACGCTTGGTTTCCGGATCTGAAACACCTTCCAATTCGTTCAGAAAGAGGTCAGCCTCGTCCGCGTGAATGAGTGGGATGTTATAGTTATCCCTGAACATGGAGACGACTTCATCGGCCTCGTTTTGCCGAAGCAAACCATGGTCGACAAAAACGCAGGTCAGCTGGTCTCCGATCGCCTCGTGGATGAGCACCGCTGCGACCGAGCTGTCAACGCCGCCGGACAGCCCGCAAATGACCTTCTTGTCGCCGACCTGTCCCCGGATCTTTGCGATGGCATCGTCCCGGTAAGCGCCCATTGTCCAATCGCCGGTAAACCCGGCCAAACGGACAAAGTTCTCATAGAGCTTCTTGCCGTTCGGTGTGTGGTGGACTTCGGGGTGAAATTGGACTGCAAAGAACTTCCGGCTGATGTCTGCCGTGATCGCGAAAGGGGCATTCGGCGATGTGCCATAGACCTCAAAGCCCGGCGCGATTTCGCTGACGTGATCGCCATGGCTCATCCACACCTGCTCTTTGTCTTTTTCAAACCATCCATCCAGCAATGATAGCTTTGTGTCTTTCGGTGTCACGAATGCGCGGCCGAACTCGGCGGTGCCATGCCCCCTTTCGACCTTGCCGCCAAGGCAGTGCATCATTACCTGCTGGCCGTAGCAGATCCCAAGAATTGGCACCTTGAGATCAAATATCGAGGCCGGCGGCATCGGGGCCCCGTCGGCGAATACAGAGGACGGGCCGCCTGATAAAATGACCGCTTTAGGCTTGAATTCCTCCAGGAAAGCGTCGGACACGTTCTGGAAGGGATGGATTTCGCAGTACACATTCAATTCGCGCAGGCGGCGGGCGATCAGCTGCGTTACTTGCGAACCAAAATCGATGATGAGGAGGCGGTCGTGATGGGTCATGGCCAGCTTCTACCCGGTCTTTTTTGTAAATAGAACCCGGATTCTGCGCTGAAACAGGTGGCTCACAGGATTTTCTGATCGTCGACTGCGTGCTTGTGTCAGACAGATTGCCCGGCAAATGCGATCTGAATTGGCAGACAAGCTGTGTACGGTCCAATTTCCGTTTTGACCCCCGCCGATGCGGTCCTTTAAGGTTGGTGGATTGATATCCGTACACAGCCCAGGATCTGGCAGCGGCCGGATCTCCAAAAAGTCGGAAAACATATGACTGCAACCGCACGTAAAGCGTTTGAAGAAGCGATTGCACTCGAACAGTCCGGCGAACTCGACAAAGCGCTGGTCTCATACCTGCGCGCCCAGGAAATGTCGCCACAAGATACCGAGATCGCCCACAGAACAGCTACCGCTCTGCTTCAGGCCGGGTACCTGGAAGAAGCACAATCTCAATTGCGGCGCGTCGTCTTTTCCGAGCCTGAAAACCTGAATGCTCGCGCCAGCCTTGGAAATTGCCAGCTTCTGTTGGGCGATCTGGAAAACGCTGCGCAGAATTTTCGAGAAGTTCTCGAACTGAAGCCGGAAAACCGGAATGCCCTTTACGGCTACGCCAGCGTTTGCCTGAAACAGGACAATGCAAGAGAAGCCGCTGAGGTCGTCAATCGGCTGGTCGCGATTCTGCCGGACTCGCCAGCGGTCCTTTCCCTGTTTGCGTCAATACAGGCCAGAAACGGAAACAGCGCGCCGGCAATAGCGGCTTACCGCAAGGTGCTGAAGGCTGAACCGAACTCACTTGATGCGCTTCTGGGCCTGTCGGAAGTTCTTCTGAGGCGCAACCGATTTGACGAGGTCATTGAACTGACCATCAGGGCGAACGAAATCGCGCCTGCAGAACCGCATGCCCTGGAGATCCTCTCTGATGCGCTGGTTGGAAAGAATGCATTACGGGATGCGTTCGAGGCCGCGGAAGCAGCGCTCAAGCTCCGTCCCGCCTCACTCACATGCCTGGTACGCCTGAGTATCCTCAGCCGAAAGCTTGACGATCATGTCGGTGCCCTGTCTTTTGCGCTCCGCGCTCACGACATCAATACACAGGCACAAGAGCCGCTAAATGCACTGGGAGCCGCGCTTGCCGCACTCAAATTCAGCGTACAAGCGCGCTCGGTTCTGACAGGACTGTCTTCTGGTCTTGGGCTTGATCCGGACGTCAGAAAGCTCGCTGAAGAGATCATTGCTTCTGCCGAAAAGCTAAATCAGCCCACAGGCAATCAAGAGGCGCGCACGCCGGCTCAGAGTGGAGCTCCCTCGGTCGGAAGTTCGTCGGGAACGAGGACTGGCTCTGCAAACAATTCGATCGACACGGACAATCCTGCCACCCGTCAAAGCGCACCTGCAGACCTTCCCAACGACGCTGAGACCACGACAGGTTCCGCAACCCAGGCAACAAATGTTCTCGGATTACAGCGTCGCGATCGCACGTGACGGATATGATCGACTGATCCCGAAAGGGTGCCTAGGAACGTCTTTCAAACATTGAGACAAAAAAACCGTCGGTGTTGGAAGAAGCCGGTGTCAGCATGATTTCACCGCGCTCCGAAACATATTTTGGTTCCTTGCGGCCTTCCAGGGCGCTTTTCCAGATGTCGATGACGGACAAGGCTTGAAAACCCTTGTTTTCACCCAGGAACCATTCAGCCTGTTGCTGGTTCTCGCGCGGCAGGACCGAACAAGTCGCATAGACAAGCCGTCCGCCTGGCTTCACATATTTGCTTGCGGCCCGAAGAACATTGCGCTGGTCCTCAATGCGGTCAGCCAGGGCTTTTTCGGCAAGGCGCCATTTCGAATCCGGTCTGCGCCGCCAGACACCGGTTCCCGTACAAGGGGCATCGATGAACACGAGGTCCATTTGCTCTTCAAGGTCGCTCAGTGTGGAGCTGGCGGGATCGCGCACCTGGATGTTGCGCACACCGGCTCGTTGCAGGCGCTCATGGATCGGTGCCAGCCTGAGCCGGTCCGCATCGTAAGCGTAAAGCTGTCCGGTGTTTTGCATGGCGGCTGCGAGGGCAAGCGTTTTTCCTCCTCCGCCTGCGCAAAAATCGAGGACTTGCTCGCCTGGTTTGGCCTGGGCCAGAAAGGCTGCTAGCTGACTGGCTTCATCCTGAAGTTCGAACCAGCCTTTGCGATACCCCTCCTCCGCTTGGATGTGAGGCATGCGGGCAAGTCCGGGCTTGGCTTCAATGCGAACACCCTGCGGCGACAGTCCGGTTGCGATGGCACCTGCATGAGCAAGTCGTTTCAGGATTTTATCCCGCTCGGATTTCAAGGTGTTTACACGCAAATCGACAGGGGCACGTTTGGCAAGTGCGATGCCTTCTGCCTCGGCCTCTTGACCGAATGCTTCCAGAAAATCCGGCCACAACCAGGCCGGCACATCCCCTTTTGCGGAGGCGGAAACGTCGGCTAATCCTGGAGAGGACAGTTTTTCCGTTTCGTCTGCAGAAAGGGCCTCCGGCGCATGCCTGTCCTGTTGCAGCACCTCATTCAGTGCTGCGACCCCTTTGTCCCAGGTAAGAACATACGTTGCCAGGACAATCGCCCGCGGCGCTTCGCTGTCCATATGCGCGGCCAGAGAAGCCTTGTTGCGCAGCGCGTCGAAAACCAGATTGCCGATAACCGTGCGGTCCCCGGATCCGGCAAATCGGTGCGAATTTCCCCAGTCTTTCAGAGCAATCTGTACCGGCCGGTGACGGCTTTCCATTTCTGTCAGGACTTCAATTGCAGCCGCCAGGCGTCCGCCGTCTTTCATATTGATCCTTCGATGTGATCAGCGCAAAACAGCCGGATCACGAAACAGGTTAAACGTTAGAAGGGTAATTCGGGCTTTCACGTGTGATCGTGACGTCATGCGCATGGCTTTCGCGCAGGCCGGCACCTGATATCTGGACAAACCGGGCCTTTTCCTGAAAGTCCTGAATGTTTCTGCCGCCGACATACCCCATCGCTGCGCGCAAACCGCCTGCAAGCTGATGCAGCACGCTGCTCAGTGCGCCCTTGTAGGGAACCTGCCCTTCGATGCCTTCCGGGACGAGTTTCAGACTGTCACGCACTTCAGCCTGGAAGTAACGGTCTGCCGACCCGCGTGCCATTGCACCAACGGAGCCCATGCCGCGATAGGACTTATAGGACCGTCCCTGATGAAGATAAACTTCGCCCGGGCTTTCTTCGGTTCCGGCAAGCAGCGAGCCCACCATCACGGATGCCGCGCCAGCGGCAATTGCCTTGGCAAGGTCCCCTGAATATTTGATGCCGCCGTCTGCGACGACCGGAACACCCTGCTTTTCGGCCTCATTGACCGATTCCATGATTGCGGTCAGCTGCGGAACACCGACCCCGGCAACGATCCGGGTGGTGCAAATTGACCCCGGCCCGATACCGACCTTAACGGCATCCGCACCTGCATCGATGAGTGCCTTGGTGGCTTCTGAAGTGGCGACATTGCCTGCCAGCACCTGAACGGAGTTAGACAGTTTCTTCACGCTGGCGACCATGTCCAGGACCTTTTGCGAATGGCCGTGCGCTGTATCGACGACGACCATATCCACGCCTGCATCGACAAGCCGTTCCGCTCTTGCAAACCCCTCGTCGCCGACGCTGGTTGCGGCGGCGACGCGCAACCTGCCCTGGGCGTCTTTCGACGCGTTCGGATTGAGCTGGGCCTTTTCCATATCCTTGACGGTGATCAGACCGATGCAGTACTGGTCCTTGTCGACAACGAGAAGCTTTTCGATCCGGTTTTGATGAAGAAGGCGCTTGGCATCCTCCTGGCTGACATTGTCGCTGACAGTGACCAGGTTGTTGCTGGTCATCAGTTCCTGGATCTTCTGCTGCGGGTCCGAGGCGAAACGAACGTCCCGGTTCGTCAGAATGCCGACAAGCTTGCCGGTGATCTGACCGCCCGTGCCGCCATTGTCGACGACGGGCACACCGGAAATACCGAATTGCTTCATCAGGTCCAATGCGTCCTGAAGCGTCGCATCCGGACCAATGACGAGCGGATTGACGACCATTCCGGATTCAAATTTCTTGACCATCCGGACTTCTTCGGCCTGCCTGTCAAGTGTCAGGTTGCGGTGGACGACGCCGATGCCGCCGGCCTGAGCCATTGCAATCGCCAGCCGCCCTTCGGTGACCGTATCCATCGCAGAGGAAAGGATCGGAATATTGAGTTCCAGTTCCCGTGTGACCTTGGTCTTCAGGTCCACATCGCCTGGCATCACTTCCGAATGACCGGGAATCAGGAGCACATCGTCGAATGTCAGAGCTTGCTGCCCGGTCGACGGGACAAAGAAAGACGCCATGGCCAATTCCCCTTTAAAATAACAAAAGACGCAGGCTCGAATTCGAAGTCTGCGTGTGACGAGTCGCTTCGGCTTTGCCGGAGAAGTTGGCGCGGGTCAATAACACGCAGGTGACAGAATGCAAAGGGAAATTAGAGCAACAATTTGTTTCTTGCGATGTCATCGCCTCAGGTGCCGGACGACCGCATCACGCAGATAATTGTATTGACTGGCATTTGTGTCGCCAAAAGCCTCTTCCCGGTTAGACGGAATGTCGTCATAGACGATCTGCGCATCGAACTGGCTGTCGGTGAAGTCGTAGCGAAGGCCGTCGAGCCGGTTATAGAAATGCCAAAGGTCTCCGTATCTGGTTTTGAGCACTTCCGCGCCCAAAACGTCGTTGGCCACCAGTGCCGTCACGCCGCATTGTCCGGCCGCCGGTGTGTTCTTTGTCCAGAGAGAACTCGATTCAAGGCTCCAGGAATTGAGCAATGCCGTCTCGAACTCAGAGATTGTGGTCATACCCATCTCTCCTCATCAGCATTTCGTTTCAAGCAATTCGATCAGCTGTCCGGATTAAGGTCGCTTCCGCGAAACCCCTTGGCGATCACATAAAGCTCCGGACTTTCCTTGCGGCTTGCGGGCGGTTTCAGGTGTGCCACGGATTTGAATTCACGCTTCAGATCCCGAAGGAGTTCATTCTCGGTTCCGCCCCTGAAAACCTTGGCCAGAAAGGACCCGCCAGGAACAAGATTGCGCCGGGCAAAGTCAATGGCGATTTCAAACAGATGCGTTGTGCGAAGATGGTCGGTCTGCTTATGACCCGTTGTCGGGGCGGCCATGTCCGACAGAACGACATCGGGTCTGTTCCCTCCGAGAGCTTCCATCAGTGCTGCCGGCGCATCGTCATCTAGAAAGTCCTTCTTCAGGAAAATCGCGCCGCGAACATGGTCCATCTCCAGATAGTCAATGCCGACGACCTTCGGAGCTTCGATGCTCGACTGAACCCGCTCGACGGCCACCTGGCACCATCCGCCCGGGGCACATCCCAGATCGACGACCCGGTACCCCGGCTTGAGCAGCTTGTGCTTGTCATCAATCTCGATCAGTTTGTAGGCGGCGCGGGACCTGTAACCATCCGCCTTAGCGCGCCGGACATAGGGATCGTTCAACTGGCGCTCGAGCCACCGGGTCGACGATTCCCGTCTTCCGGCAGCCGTCTTGACCTTGACGTGAAGCCCCCGGTCACCGGATCCCTTCTTAGATCGGCTCATGCTCTGTTCCTCTGGCGTCTTCTGTCCTGCCGTCTGCCTTGCCTTTTGTTTGCCCAGACACCGTCAGCCGCCATCAATTCGGTCAAAATACCCTCGCGCAATCCACGGTCCGCCACACGCAGCCGGGAACAGGTCCAGCGGCGGCGGATTGCCTCCAAAATCGCGCAGCCCGCCAGAACGAGATCCGCGCGGTCGGCCCCAATGCAAGGATTGTCCACGCGCGCCTCATAAGGCATGTCCCGCAGCTGATCAATCATCTTCGCCACGTCATGATCGTCAAGCCAGGTTCCATCTACCTTCCGTCGGTCGTAACGCCGCAGACCGAGATGAACGCCTGCGAGCGTGGTGACCGTGCCGGATGTTCCAAGCATGTGGACGCGCCCCGACGTGATGGCTTCGGACAGGGTATCCGAAAGGCCGAAGGACGAAAGATGCTCCGCCGCGTCCTCAACCATCGCCTCGAAGATATCTGGTGTCACGTGCACGCCGCCATGACGTTCGGCAAGATTGACCACACCGACCGGCAAAGAAATCCAGGACCTTATAAACCGGGTCAGGGCGTAACCGCGAGCCCCGCAGCGATTGCGCAGATCAAGCCAGACGATTTCGGAAGACCCTCCGCCAATATCGAACAGAATCACGCCGTCAGCTTCATGATCAACCAGCGACGCACACCCAGCTACGGCAAGGCGCGCTTCTGTCTCCCTGTCGACGATCTCCAGCGCCAGTCCCGTTTCTGCCCTGACCCTATCTATAAATTCGGAGCCATTCTCTGCTGCCCTGCAGGCCTCGGTCGCGATCAGGCGGGACCTCAATACGCCGCGATCTGCAAGCTTCTTGTGACAGTTGGCCAGCGCGTCAATGGCGCGGTCCATGGCCGCTGAACTTAGGTTCTTGTTGGAGCCAACGCCCTCACCCAGCCTGACGATGCGCGAATAGGCGTCGACGACCCGAAAGCCTCGGTCCTCCGGGCGGGCGATCAACAGACGGCAGTTGTTCGTTCCAAGATCCAGAGCCGCATAGAGCGGCGAATTGTGGTGACCGTTCTTAAAGCGCCTGCCACTCGGCACACGTCTTTTGAGATCTTTTTCAAGCCCAGGTCCCGTTTGCGGCAGCCGAATATCGGCATCTTCCTTCGCCCGACGCTCGCCGTCATGCCGGCCTACCGGTTCGGTCGATTGTTGTACATGCGTCCCGTCCCGGTGTGCGGCATCGTTTTCTGTTGAGTTTGCAGTCCCGTTCTTAGCGTTCTTTGAGGCCTGCCAGCGGCGGCGCCCTCTCCGATTGGCGGCTTTTTTCCCTTTGATGCTTGTGAAGGGCTCCGGGTTCGATGCAGCGCCGGATTGATCCCCAGACATGGTGGCAGCGTGGTTCGCCGCAGCCGAACGGCCACGCCGCCTTTTTTTGCGCCTTTTTGCTGCGCTCGGGGAATCGCCAGTCGCTGCAGCAGGTTGTGCCTGCGTGCTGGCTGAAAAATTGACGTGTCCGCTTGCGTCTCGGGCCGGGATTTCTCCCGTTTGTTCTGACGGAGATACGCCACGGGGTCCATGCCCCGTCGTGCCGCCTTTTGAACCCTGTCCGGGACGCCGTTTCCGGCGCCGTCGGCTCTTTCCCCTGAACTCAGTTCGAGTCCCGCTCTCTTCGGACGCGTCAGCGGCACGGCGCCCGGCTTCGGGCGGTTCCTGACCTGACTCAGTCACGTTTTTACCTTTCAGGCCTGGATGCGCCTGCCCACTTGGCGGTGCACTCTCTGGCCATATCTGTCGTTGGTAAAACTGTAACAGGTTGACCGCCGCTGGAAAAGCTTTTGCTCTCAGAAACTTGCAACGCCTTCAAACGGGCTTCAGGAGTGAAATTTCACAAAAAAGTCAAATACGGCACTTGAAATTCCGGTTATGTTGGGGGTATATGCCGCTCACCAAACGGCGAGCCAAGTTGTTATTCACGACTCTTTCCGCGCGCTCTGATAAAAGAGCCGAGTTGGGGAATAGGTTAACGGTAGACCCACGGACTCTGACTCCGTTAGTCCTGGTTCGAATCCAGGTTCCCCAGCCAGTTTTCTAAATCCCAAGATTTTTCTAGAAACAAACCGTCGCTTCGGGTCTCCGGTCAGTGGAGTATTTCTATGATTGCCATTTCTTAATTTGTTTTTCGGCGTGCGGATCTCATCTCTGGTTTATCGGAATACACGTTCCAAACAACCGCTTTGAGTGGAGGTGAGAGAAGATGATAGCAAGAACAGGCGTGCTTTCTGCAGCAGTTCTGATTTTCGCCTTTGCGACCGCGCCCGCACATGGCAAGCCAGTGTCCTTACTCCCGGAAAACTCGGTTGACGCTCACAGCATGATCATGGAACCACCGGCCCTCGGAACACCGCGCTTTCATGAGGAAATGTCGACGGTGCTCTGGCTTCAGGAAACCAGAACACCGGAACAGATCGAGTTTGTTGAAACAACGCTCAATCTGGAGCGGTTCGCTCCTGTTGTCGGCGAGGCCATTTTCGAAGTGGATGGCCCTGCCCTGAAAGCCCTGATTGACACTGCAATCGATGAAGTCCGCTCGGACTATGATGCGGTCAAGGGTGTTTACGACTACCCCCGTCCCTTCGAAATCAGCGCTGCGGTTGATCCGGTCGGTGACGCGCGTCCCGTTGCGTCCTATCCGAGCGGTCATGCCATTCGGGCCATCGTCTACGCCAGGCTTTTGTCCGAGGTTTTTCCGGAAAAATCAGATGACTTGATGGATCTTGCGAACCGTATCGGTCATGGGCGTGTTGTCGCCGGCGTTCACTATCCCATGGACGTTTCCCAAGGGCAGAAACTTGGAAACGCTTATGCCGATGCAATAGTTGCAGGACCCGCTTTCCAGACGTCGATTGCCGATATCCGCTCACCTGAAGTGTTATGAACCCGAGCCGGTGTGCTTGTCCAACGCGCATCGGGGTGTGCAACCCGTCCATTTGTCTTTGCGGGTTTCGCCATTAAAGCGCGGGCAAACGCTTCACACAGGCCACAACCCGTTTCATGAATTGACAGGACATGTGTGGTTTTGCCGGAGAGCTTCAGTTTGCGCTAGCAGCCAATTGCGAAACTCCCGGACTTTGGTTGAACGCCTCCGCTTGTGTTGGGTGATGAGCCAATAACTCTTCCCGTCCTCCGCCAGAAGGTCAAAAGGCTGTAAAAGCGCGCCTGTTTCCAATTCACGCTCGAAAAAGGCCGGCGTCAGCAAGGCAACGCCGTGCCCTTCGATGGCTGCTCGTGCCTCGGCCATTTGTGTTCCGAAATGCCGGGAAGGCTCAGAACCGAAGCAAGACGTCTCGATACCGGCTGCTGCCAGCCAAAAATGCCACCGCGGGTCTCCTGGCGACACTGCGGGAAACTTCAGAAGGTCTTCGTATCTGGACACACCACCCACACTGACCAAAAGGCGCGGCGACACCATCGGGGCGAAAACCGCCGGAAACAGCCTGCAGCAGTCCTTGTCACCGAAATTGCCGGCACCAAGGCGAATGGCCATGTCGCAATCGACGGAATCCGGCTCGACACTGTTTTCACTGATCTCCAACCGCACGCTTATTTTTGGGTTTTGCTCCTGAAAGGACCACAGCGCGCCAGATAGAAAGTGGGTCGCGAAAGTCGGGACTGCGTTGATCGTAAGGGTCGTTTGTGTCGTTCCAATCGCATCCGCATAGGCTTCACATATCGTGTCCATTGCGGGAACAATCTGGTTCGCAAAGTCTTTCCCGACGTTCGTAAGTGATACGCCCCGCGCATGCCGTTCAAACAGCGGGGCGCCGACCCGGTCTTCGAGAACCTTGATTTGGTAACTCACCGCCGCCTGTGTCATCGACAGCTCTCCAGATGCTGAGGAAAAGTTTCCGTGTCGTGCGGCCGCATCAAATACGCGTATGGCAGACATAGGAGGAACGTCTCTTGTGAGCATGGTTCTGTCTCGAAAGGATAACCTGATCTGTTGGTGAATACGCTGACTGAGAGCCGTTGTTCCCAGCGGGCATATTGGCGACTTTCCTATCCGTCTCGCCCTGGTTCGTTTGGGTCAGAAGAGAACAGCGCGACCTTGTTACCGTCAGGGTCGCGCAGGTAGGCGACAAAGAAATTCGGTCCGTAGGACTCGCGAAAACCCGGCGCGCCTTCGTCTGCACCTCCAGCGGTAACCGCGGCGGCGTGCAGATCACGAACCTGTTTCTGACTGCCGGCCTGAAACGCGATCATTGTCCCGTTGCCGGCCGTTGCCGGCTGACCATTGACGGGTGACTTGACGTAGAACTCTGGCAATGCTGGAGATTGAACAGGTTGCGCGTAACTCAGTTCCCCGTTTATCACCTCCAGTTCATAGCCGAGGTCCAGCAGAAAAGAAGAGTAGAAACACTCAGCGCGGGTCATGTCGTTCACGCCGACAGTGACATAGGCAATCATGAAAGTTGGTCCTTCCAGAAAACGTGGTGCCGATGGCGAACGCCAATGATGGATTTCGATATCTCTTGCATCGTATTTTGCATTCAAGTGTTTGATGATCTTCCCGAGTTTAGATGATAAGTTCCGTTATTGCGAACCAACAAAAAACACCAAACAATACACAGAGTATCATTTTGGATATTGACTGGAAGGTTCTCCCCTCGCTCACGTCGCTACGTGCCTTCGAACTGACAGCGCGCAGCGGGAGCTTCGCGTCGGCGGCGCGCGAACTCAACGTCACGCATGCAGCCATCGCCCAACGTGTCCGGTCCCTGGAAACCCATCTGGGAGCACAACTGGCTCGACGATCGGGGCGGACAGTCGTCCTGACCGAGGCGGGGAAAAAACTGGCGCAGTGCCTGAACGACGGCTTCGGAACGATTGCCGCCGGCATCAGGGAGTTGCAGGCAGAGCAAACCCAAGCACCTCTTCAGGTCGAGGCCACAGTGCATTTCTCGCAAGCGGTAATTCTTCCCAAGCTCCACGAGTTCTGGGAAGACTGTCCTGACGTTCAGGTGTCAGTCATGCCGTCTCAGGATATCGAAGACATTGTTTCACTTGGGCTGGATCTGGCGATCCGCACTGCGCCGACCACGCCAAGCTGGCCCGGTCTGAAGGCCGAGCCCCTCGTTGAGAGCGAACTCATCGTCATTGGCGCACCTTCGATCGTGAAGGACGACATGGGGCCTCTCGACGAATTGCCCTGGATTTGGTCTACCGGCGTCAAACACGAAGAGGAAGGAATGAGGGCTTTTGGTCTCGATACCCGATCAATCAAGAACAATGACGTCGGCGTTCCATTTCTGCAATTCTCTTTGGTTCGGCAAGGCCTTGGCTTGGCTATCGCGCCAGAAATCCTTGTACGAGACGAGCTCAGGTCAGGACAACTTTACCAAGTTCCCGTCGCGTCGCCGCTGTCGGTAACCTACTATGCCGTGACACCGCTCGGAACCGTCCCGCCTCGCGTCAGGGCCTTCATCTCCTGGCTGCGAAAAGCCATGGAAAAGTAGAAACAGGACATTTCAACGTTCTCTTGGATCGACATTCCATCGCGTTTTGTACAGGGGAGAGACAGCCCCCGATGTGCGTATGTGGAGACAACTGGTGCAGAACATGCTTTCAAGGCACCTATTGCCCTCACCTGTTCTTCAGAAGTTCTGCGAGCATCAATCAACTTGCCTTGGCAGTTTGGCCCATCAGGACCGGGATCACCTGTTCCGGTGGTCCCATCATGGCGATCTGACCCGATTTGAAAACGACCACACGATCGGCCATCTTCATATGGCTCGGTCGTTGCGTGTTGATCATAACGGTCGCTGAACCGTGAAGTTCGCTGACCATGTCCATGAAGCGACGGTCACCTTCAAAATCAAGATGTGTCCCCGGATTGTCGAACAGATAGAGCGGAACGCGTTTGACCAGTGCACGCGCCAGAACAATCCGCTGCTTCATGTTATCGGGTATCTGCTTCAGGACTTCTCCGTTGAGGCGGGTTTCCAACCCCTCGAAGTTATCTTCCAGATACTGCAGCAAGCCGAGTTTATGCGCGGTTTCGAACAGTCGATCGTCGCTTGCCCCCGGCTCGGAAAGCAGAAGGTTCTGCTTGACGGTACCGTAAAAGAAGTCGAGATCGTCCGGCGCATACCCTATCTTCGACCGCCATTCACCGGCATCAAGCTGCCGGACGTCCAGACCGTCGAAGAGTATTGACCCGACCTGTGGCTGGAAAAGTCCGGTAATGGCCTGGAAGAGCGTTGATTTTCCTGAGCCGCTCGGGCCCGTCAATGCAATCATCTCACCCTGCTTGGCCGTCAGCTCAACCCCTTTCAAAGACGCTTCCGTCGCACCGGGGTATCGCAGAACAAGAGACGTGATTTTCAGATCTCCTTGAATGTCTCGGGTGATCTTGGGCAGATACCCGGGCTCACGTTCCAGCGGTACTTTCATGAGATTGTTGATCTGATCGAGAACCGTTCTGCTTTGCGCCAGCTGCGTTATGCTCAAGAACGCTTGGTTCATGGGGTTGAGAACACGCCAGGACAGCGCCATCGTCGCAATCAGAGCGCCCAGGCTCATGTCGTCAATCATGACCTGCAAAGCGCCGATGCCGAGAACAAATACACCGCATATTGTCATCAGCGTCTGAGAAACAGTCTGGAGCAGGTGCGTCAGGTTTCGCGCATGGACATTGAGCCTGTTGAACTCTGTCGACAAGGTTGAAAACCGTTCGAGCCAGGTGTCTTCAACCGACAGATCCCTGAGGGTTCTTTGATTGCGGAATGTTTCGATCATGAAACTGTTCAGCTTCGATTTCTGTTCGCCAACCGCTGCGACTTCGCGCTGTACCTTGGGAAGGACATAAAGGGCGATCAGCGCGTAGATCACAAGCAGAGCGAGCGGCGGAAAGGCGACGGGCCCGCCGATCAAAAAGATCGCGGTAATGAATATCAATGTGAATGGAATATCGACGATGGCGTTGAACAGGGAGCTTTGGAAAATATCCCGGACGCTGTCAAAATACCGCAAGCGCATGACCTGCGTGCCGATCGGCGCTTCCGACAGCATCGCATAGGGCAGATGCAGAATCCGTTCGAAGGTCTTGTTTCCCACGATCGCGTCGACGCGACCGCCGAGATAGGACTGAAGAACGTTTTTGGTTTTCCGCAGCGCAATTTCGCTGACAAGAATAATTGCGATTCCAACGGCCATCGTGATCAGAACATCGATGGATTTCGCGCCCATGGCCTTGTCATAGATTGCCATGATAAAGAGCGGCGGGCCGAGCGCGAGGACATTCAAGATGAAGCCGATTGCCAGTATCGATACGATGCTGGACCGAAACTGTTTCGACGCCATGGAGGACCAGCTTCGACTGCTCTTGACCTGGCTGGTTTCCTCGGCTTCCTCTTTGACGAGATAGACGTCGGCCCGTGCGATGTCTTTTTCAGACAAGGTCTCCGCCTGAGCCGTTTTGCCGGAATAGGCGCGAAATCCGCCGCTCGGGGTTTTACTCGCCAGCACCTGGATGTCGTCGTCGGTGACGCGCAGACACGGCAGGTGCGCTTCTGTCAGCTCGACCGGACTGCCGCGAAAAGGAGCAGAGGACACGTTGATACGATTGAGGACCGTGCGAAGATCCTGAATTGTTTCTATTCTGTCGAAGTGAGGAAGCGCCTCAAAAAGCAGACGATCATTGCCTTGCCAGTTCATTTCGCGCAACAGGGGAACGAGACATTTTTCCGCCGGTGTCGTGCCTTCGCCCAGTTTACTGAACGCCGTTTCGTCCCCGCGCTCACTGGTCAACTCTTCCGACAGCGCGTTCCACTGCCGGTGTACGGGGTTCGTTCCCGAATTCAGATCTTCCAGGTCAAATAGCGCACGGGTCACGCTGACAGGCCTACTGTTGCCGAAGGGGTGTGGTCAGCGTTACCGAGTTCGAGAAGCTTTCCGTCGCCGAGTTGAAATTGTCGATCCGCGACTGCGAGCATCGATGGGCGGTGGCTCACGATTATGACGGTGAGATATCCCTTAAGCCGTTCAAGGGCCGCCACCAGCCCTTTCTCAGCCTGCTGATCCAATTGGGCATTCGCTTCATCAAGGATGAGAATGTTCGGCTCACCGGCAAGCGCCCTGGCGATGCAAATACGTTGAATTGTCGAGGCAGGCACCTTTCCGCCCAGGTCGGCACCAAGCTGTGTGTCGTATCCCTTGGGAAGCAGGTGAATTTCCTTCTCCAGCCCGATAAGTTTTGCCGCCATGCGGGCATGATTAATGTCGGAAACCGCACCAAACATGGTTATGTTTTCCAGAATTGTCCCATTGAAAACTGCGGACTTGCTGTCGACATAGGCGATCGTCTTGCGCAACGCATGTTTGTGGGGACCTGAAAAATCGTAACCGCCAATGAGGATCTTGCCCTCATCCGGCGACACTTCGCCGGCCAGCAACTTCATGAGGGTTGTCATACCGCTGCCATCGGTACCACGAAACCCGATAAATTCGCCGGCATTTACATTCAGGTTCATGTTCGTAAAGACTTGCCGCCGCCCATTTTGGAGATGCATTTCGACACCACGGAATTGAATGGATCCGTCGGCTTTCACGTCGGGCGCGTCGCTCATCTCCACTTCGGGAAGATCGAAAAGCACTTCCACCTGGCTATAGTCGTGTTTCAAGCGCTGCATGTCGGTGAGATGGTTTATTGCGCGCAGGAAGGGCTGGACAAATTGACCCGCGAGCAATGTGCTTGCCGCAACACCTCCGATGCTGAAGCCGTCATTGATCACCATCACGGCACCGCAGAGCACTACAGCGGCAGTGGTCATTGTCGCAAAAAGGCCTGACGCATCCCTCGCCTGCCCGGCAAGCCGCATGTATCTGGCGCTCAGCCGAGCTGTTTCTTTTTGCAGGCGTTCGAACCGGCGCATGATCAGCGATTCCATCGCCTGAGACTTCACCGTTTTCGCGCCGGAGAGCACCTCCAGAATAAAGTCGGATTTTCGATCGTCCTGTGTGGCCCGGTCGACCACGACCGTCTGCAGAGCCCTGTTTCGACTGAGCGCAAAGAGAACGAAGACGCCAAGC
This sequence comes from uncultured Roseibium sp., assembly GCF_947494555.1. Classification (GTDB taxonomy): domain Bacteria; phylum Pseudomonadota; class Alphaproteobacteria; order Rhizobiales; family Stappiaceae; genus Roseibium. The sequence continues at coordinate 79,414 of NZ_CANLVF010000002.1, forward strand.
AAAATGACCGGGACGAGAGCCAGCGGGCCAGCGATGAACACCAGCACGGCAAGAAAGATCCCGCCAGCGGGAAGATCGATGGCCAGCAACCGGCTTTGATCGCCGTAATGGTCCGCGATCGACTGAAGAGATCTCAGCCGATGGACCTGAACAGAAACCGGTGTCCGTGCAAAGTCCTGCGGTTTCGTGTCCAGTATGCGGCGAAACAGTTCCTTGTGGGCCTGGTGATTGAAACTCGCTCCAAGCCGCCCCACAATTGCCGCGCGCGCCACTTTGATCACGCCATCTGCGACAAGAACGCAGACCACTCCGAGCATGAGCACAAGCAGCGTATCGGTTGATGCATTCGGCAAGACCCGGTCGTAGACCTGCAAAATGGCAAGCGGCATCGCCAAACCGAGCATATTTGCAAAGATTGATGCGATCACGACATCTCGTGGTAATCGCGGGGACGATATCCACTTGCTGCTCGGCGAATGCCGTATTCGCATCCGAGGCAGGAAAAAAGATGAAAATGCTGATTTCAACATAAGTTAGCCAGAGTCGTGTGCATGCTTTAACAAAGTGTGTCGCTCCGGTTTAAAAACAGTTTACCCTAAGCGGCATTTCTCAAAATTATTGCTGCAATACCAATAGTTTTTGTTCAAAATTTTTCGCTTTATTAAGGACGCCGTCGTTCAGTGGCATGATCAAAAATTGTGCGGACAGGCGAGCGGATGGCAAGCGACTCGGAAAATCGGGATCAACAGACCAACACGCGGTCGACTGAAGAAAACACCGAGACAAGATCGACCCTTAGTTCAGATAGCCATCTTCATTCGGGACTGCTCGATTCAAATGACCAGCATCTCGACAAGGTCCATGACTACCACCTGCATCAGGACAAAGGTGTTTCCAGCGAGCAGGTGAATGCCAATCTCCATTTGGGCAGCCACAAGGCGGAGCCGATCAAGACCGACGAAGAGCAGTCAGCCAAACATTTGCTCGAACTCGAGAAAGAAGCATCCGCAGCTTCTGAACTTTCGACATTGCCCGATACCCCTTTAGGCGAAGATGCCGCGCAGACCACCGCTAACCTTTCTGGATTTGCCTTAACTCCGGGTGTTGAACAGCAACACGGTTCCAATGGCTCAGCATCGCAATCTCCCATCCTTGCCGAGCAGGCTTCTGGTGTCGCCACCGAGTTTGAACAACCGGAAGAGGACAGCACTCAGCAGACAGGGACTGGTTCTGCAATAAGCAGTTCAGCGTCCTCGCCGTCCGCGGAGCAGGTTTCGGTCCAAGAAGGAACGCCTGCTGAAGCGCAAGCCTCTGAATTATCATCCATTGTCGATACAGATGCAGGTCAAAATACCGTTGATGAAGATGCAGTCGTCGGAACGGCCACGGGTATTTCCGCGAGAGCGGGTGTCTCTGAAGGGTCCAGTGTTACCTACAGCCTGCTTGATGATGCCAACGGCCTGTTTTCAATTGATCCCGCGACGGGCATCGTCAGCGTTGCAGGGCAATTGGATGCGGAAACGGCGACACAGCATGACATCGTGGTACTCGCAACTTCATCCGACGGGCAAACGCAAACGGAAACCTTCACAATCGAGATTGGAGACGTTGACGAAGGCGACGTTGCAGCGATTACAGATGTAAATGCGGCGTCAGATGCAATCGCGGAAAACGCTGCCGCCGGATCAAGTGTCGGCATAACGGCAAAGGCCACCGACGAGGATGCTACTGCTAGCGTTTCTTATTCGGTCGATGATCCCAGGTTCGATATCGACGGCAACGGGATTGTGACAGTTGCAGCAGGTGCGACATTCGACGCCGAGACCGAAGCTACTGTGAGCCTGACGGTAATCGCGACTTCGAGTGACGGGTCGCAATCTACTCAGGTCTTCAATCTATCCGTTTCGGACATCGACGAATTTGCGGTTACGGATCTCTCAGATACGAATTCGGCGGCAAACGCGATCGCCGAAAACGCAGCAGCTGGCGACAATGTCGGAATATCGGCCTTTGCTGAAGATTCGGATCTCACAGACACTGTTACGTATTCCATCGATGACGATCGTTTTGACGTGGCTTCCGATGGCACGATCCAGGTTGCTGCCGATGCCGACTTTGACGCGGAAACCGAAAGCTCTATCGATGTCATCGTTACAGCTCTATCCACGGATGGCTCAACGTCGCAGGAAACCTTCACAATCACCGTTTCCGATGCAAACGAATATGTTGTGAGCGCGGTATCTGATGCAGATTCTGCGGCCAATCAAATATCCGAAGATGCAACGGCCGGAACTGCAGTCGGGGTCACCGCCTCGGCGGCGGACGCAGATGTTTCGGACAGCGTAACTTACTCTGTCGATGACAACCGCTTTGAGGTTGATGCAGACGGCATTGTCAGTGTCGCGAGCGGTGCGACCTTCGACGCGGAGACCGAGCAATCAATTGACGTCGAGGTGACGGCCCACTCTACGGATGGCTCAACCAGCACGCAGACATTCACGATAAACGTTTCGGACGTCAACGAAACTGCCGTGAGTGCGGTGTCTGATGAGGATGCTGCGGCCAATCAGATATCCGAAGACGCAACGGCTGGAACTGCAGTCGGGGTCACCGCCTCGGCGGCAGACGCAGATGTTTCGGACAGCGTAACCTACTCTGCCGATGACAACCGCTTTGAGGTTGATGCAGACGGCATTGTCACTGTTGCGAGCGGTGCGACCTTCGATGCGGAAACCGAGCAGTCAATTGACGTCGAGGTGACAGCACAGTCAACGGATGGCTCCATCAGCACTCAGACTTTTACGATCAACGTTTCGGACGTCAACGAAACTGCCGTGAGCGCGGTATCCGATACGGATTCTACGGCAAATCAGATATCCGAAGACGCAACGGCCGGAACTGCGGTCGGGATCACTGCTTCAGCAGCGGACGCGGACGTTTCCGATAGTGTCACCTACACCGTCGATGACAACCGCTTTGAAGTAGATGCGGACGGCATTGTCACTGTTGCGAGCGGTGCGGTTTTTGATACGGAAACCGAACAGTCGATCGACGTCGAAGTGACGGCACAGTCGACAGACGGCTCCACAAGTGCACAGACATTCACGGTGCAGGTAGGAAACGTCAACGACAATGCGCCAACCGGCATTCAGGTCACCGGTCAGACCGGTAATCTGATCCAGAACGGAAGCTTCGAGTCCTTCGATGTTACGACCGGAGATTATTCCCACGAATTGTCCGACCCTTCAGGGGCCTGGATGTCCAATGGTCCTATGGAAATCTGGGATCACCACAATAGTGTTACCGCAACGGATGGCGACCAGCATCTTGAGCTCGATTCCAACAGCGGCGTAAATTCCATTTCCCAATCCGTGGAAACCAGCGCCGGACAGGTCTACGAGCTCACGCTAGATGCCGTTGCACGCACCAACTCTGCCACGAGCACTGTTGAAATCTATTGGAACGGAGAACTTGTCTCCAGTTTCGACCCGGATGCAGGAAGCTGGTCCAGTTTTGACTTCCAGGTCGTTGGCACAGGCGGCACAGATACGCTTGAATTCCGGGAAACCGCAGAAGACGACGACCAGTATGGCGCTCTGATCGACAATGTTTCCCTGACTGAAGTGCCGCTGACAATTGCCGAAGGCGTGACGGGCGCGGTTGTCGGAACCGTGACCACCAGCGACGCTGACCTAAGCGACACGCATGCATATTCGGTCTCTGACAATCGATTTGAAGTCGTGGACAATGGCAGCAGCGGCATGGTGCTCAAACTCAAGGATACCGAAAGCCTTGATCGCGAGACTGAGCAAAGCGTCACTGTTACGGTCACCACTACGGACAGCGGCGGTCTCACACATTCTGAGGATGTCACGATTTCCATCGCCGACGTTTCGGAGTTCTCAGTGTCTGCGGTCGCAGACAGTGACGCCAACAGCAACACCGTTTCCGAAGCCGCTACTACCGGCGACACCGTCGGGGTCACAGCATCGGCGAGCGATGGAGACGCGACAGACACGGTTTCGTATTCCGTCGACGACAACCGGTTTGACATCGCAGACGATGGCGTTCTGACAGTTGCCAGCGGTGCAAGTTTCGACGCAGAGACGGAGAGCTCGGTCAATGTGACCGTGACGGTGCTCTCCTCAGACGGATCCACATCTCAGGAAACCTTTACGATCGGCGTTGCCGACGTCAATGAATACTCCGTTTCCAGTGTCGTGGACGCAAACGCTGGAACGAACACAATTGCGGAGGACGCAGCCGAGGGAACCAGTGTCGGCATAACCGCCTCCGCATCCGACGGAGACCTGACCGACACTGTATCCTACACGGTCGACAACGCCCGATTTGATGTTGCCTCAGACGGAACGGTCACCGTTGCGTCCGGTGCTGAATTCGATTTTGAAAGCGAGCCGACGGTTTCGATTACCGTCACCGCGACCTCAACCGATGGATCCGTCACGCAGGAAACGTTTGACATAGACGTCACCGACGTCGCTGAAACCTTCGAACTGGCTGCCGGGCAAACTGTCTTTGTGGACGAAGGAGTTGCCGAGCCGACGATAATCGGCACCGACAACGCGGAAACAATTACGGCGCACGACGACGGAAGTGCCATCTATAGCGGCGGCGGAGCCGACACCCTTCACGGCGGCGCCGGAGATGATCATCTCATTTATGGAACCGGTGCCGATACCGTTACCGGCGGCGACGGCGACGATTTCATTGACGATGAAGTCGGAACGCGTATCAGCACGGAAGACAATCATCTCGACGGCGGCGCCGGAAACGACACGATCTATGGCGGCGGCGGAGACGACACGCTTGTCGGTGGTGACGGGAACGACGTCCTTTCAGGCGAAGAAGACGACGACACGCTTCAGGGTGGCGGCGGCAACGACCAGTTGTCCGGCGGTACTGGCAACGACACCGCAATCTACTCCGGAAACAGAGACGACTACACGATTGTGGAGAACCTGGACGGGTCCTTCACGATCACCGATACGCGCTCCGGCTCTCCAGACGGAACGGACACGGTCAGCGATGTGGAAACCTTCCAATTTGCCGATGGCGATGTTCTGGCCGGGGATCTGATACCCGAGGCCATCGGCGCGGTCTCGGACGCTGATGCGAGCGCAAACGAGGTTTCTGAAAATGCGGTTTCCGGTGACAGTGTTGGTGTCGCGGCCAATGCACTTGATGGCAATGTCTCCGACACCATTTCCTACACTGTCGACGATGCTCGTTTCAATGTGGCTGCAGACGGCACGGTTACGGTCGCAGACAATGCTGTATTCAACTACGAAACCGAGTCCTCCGTCACGATCACGGTGACCGCGACGTCGTCCGACGGGACAAGTTCGCAGGAAACCTTCTCGATCGATGTGGCGGATGTCGCCGAGACCATGCAACTCACTGACGACGGTGTCACAATGACCGACACCGGGGTTGCAGAGACGGCAATCTCCGGCGGAACCGGTGACGATACGATCACGGCCCATGAAGATGGCGGCGTCATTGATGGCGGAGATGGTGTCGATACTGTCATGGGCGGGGCTGGAGACGACACACTCGACGGTGGCGCAGGTGTTGACAATGACACACTCCAGGGCGGCGAAGGCAGCGACACCTATCTTCTGCGCGGCGATGGGCGTGCCGACATCATTTCGGACACCGGAACAGCCGGCGTTGACCGGATCGTCCTGTCCGCCAATACCGGAACTGAATTCGAACTGGAAGATACGTTCAATGCCGCAACGCAGGGCATAGAAGAAATTGACGGTAGCGCGGTGTCGGGCGAGACCCTGCGCGCGCAGCGCAGCGATGCGCAAATCGATTGGGATTTCACGGGAGTCACCCTGAATAGCGTCGATCAGATCGAGGGCCGTGACCGGGACGACTCAATAACCGGCTCGTCGGGCGACGATAATATCCTCGGTGGCGGTGGCGACGATACGCTTGCCGGTAGCGAAGGTGACGACACGATCGATGGCGGTTCAGGAACCGACACCGTTCGTTATTCCGGAAACCGCGCCGATTACACCGTGAGCGAAAATGCTGGCACAATCACGATTGTCGATATGCGCACCGGTTCACCTGATGGCACCGACACGCTGACGAATGTCGAGACCTTCGAGTTTGCCGACGGGACCTATTCGGCGGGAGATCTCGTTGACCTGGCTCCGACAGATATCTCCTTTGACGCCAACGAAAGCCTTTCGGTCACGCAATCGGGCGGTGGCGATGCCGTTGTCACGGGCGAAATCGTTTCAGACGGATCCGGCAACCTGTCTGTCGACCACTGGTCGCTAAGCCACGACGGTGGCGAACTGATTATCGACGTTCTCGCCGGCGGATACGAAAGTGGCAGCCTTGACAGCCAAATCTACCTGTACAGGGACAATGGCGGCGGCGATTTCACTCTCGTGGCGGGCAATGACGATGGATCAGCCGGAAGCGATGGCAGCACGCAGTCTTATGATTCCTACCTTTCCCTGACCGGACTGGATGCCGGTGACTACGTTGTTGTCATTGGTGGCTGGCCGCTGAGCGGCAGTGAAGCCTTGAGCACGGCATCGGACTATCCGGGCTCGGGGTCAAACACCGGCCCTTACCAGATAACGATCACCGGTGATGCTTCGGTGTCAGGTCTTGCTCAGAACCCTGTCGGCGGGGGCGATTGGGGTGACCCTGGCAACAATGGGGTGGTCATCTCCGACGGCGCCGTTATGTCGACTATCGCAGCCGGGACCGTCGTCGCCGGTATCGAAACCGTGGCAGACGCCAATACGGGCGACACCTTCCATTTCAGTTTTTCGGATGCAGGCAACGGCGCGCTGGAAATCGATACAAACAGCGGCGACATATCCCTCGCCGCTCAACACGACGCCACAGCATCGCTCAGCGACACTGTCACGGTAGAAGTGACCGATTCAGCCAACAAGACCTATCAGGAAACAGTTGGCATCGAACTCGGTACGACGGGCGACGACACGATCACCGGCACCATGGCTAATGATGTTGTGTTCGGTTTTGGTGGAAACGACACGATCGACGGCGGTGATGGCACCGATATGGTCGTGCTTTCCGGCAATCAGGCTGACTACAACATTTACGACAATGGCGATGGCAGTCAGACCGTCATCGACATGCGTTCCGGATCGCCCGACGGCACGAACACGGTTTCCAATGTCGAGGCCTACAGTTTTGCCGACGGAAGCGTTCAGGTGGCCGATCTGACTTACAGCACCGAGCTGCTGCTCTCTGACGCGAACGGGTCGAGCAACACGATCCACGAGGCAGCGGATTCCGGGACTGAGGTCGGAATTTCCGTTTCCGCGATCAACCCGGGTGGCGGCACGCTTACTTATGCACTTGATGACGACAGGTTCACCATTGACGCGGACGGCATTGTTTCAATCGCAGAGCATGCCTTTTTCGACAGCCAGGTTGAAAGTTCAATCGACCTGACGGTTACAGCCACCTCGTCAGACGGCTCCCAGGCTACTGAAACCTTCTCGGTCTCCGTCAGCAACCACTACGACTACAACATGACCGGCGGCCTTGCGGACGGCAGCTTTACTGGGTCCTCGGCTCAGTCCTACTCGGTTGATGGTATCGGTGGAAACGATGTCATCGAGACCGGAGAGTTCAACGACCGCGTCGATGGCGGATCTGTGGCCGGCAACGACCAGATCACCGGAAATGGTGGACGGGACCTGTTGTTCGGTGAAGGTGGACAGGACACGATCTACGGCGGTTCCGGCGATGACATCATCGTTGGCGGCGCTGGCGACGATACACTTCATGGCGACGATGGTTCAGACCTGTTCATGCACGGACTTGGAGACGGCAACGACACCATCTATGGCGGCACCGGCAGCGCTTGGACCGATGTGATAGATCTTGGAGGCGGTCCGGGGGTAACCGCGGCGGGAGAATACGGCACCGATTGGACCGTTACCATCACAAACGGCAGTGTGCAGAATACGGATACCGAAAACGGCCGCCTTGAACTTTCGGAAGACGCTGAGGGAACGATTGATTTCTCAGACGGAACGAAAGTGGATTTCGCTCAGATCGAAGAGATCCGCTGGTAATCGCTCCAGTATTGGAGAGATTACCACGAATTCCTCACAGACTTTATCGACCTAGGGCAATTCTCGTGATCGCTGGATCACGTGAAATGCCCCAAGTCATTGTTCTGGCGCGTACCCTTGTCGTGCAGGCGATTCGATCTTCGCGGGATACGCTCTAGGTCCAATGGCCGGACCGCTTGGCAGCAAGCAGAACAATTGCCTTGTAACAAAGAAAAAACGGCTCGGAAGATGGCGCGGAGACCGATGTCCTCAAAGGAGCGGTCAAGGTCGTATTGAAAACTGAGAGGTCTGTTCGGCCGGACTATCGCTCGCTAAGCGGATCGCCAATCGCCCGCGTCACCGGTTTCAGCAGATATTGCATGACCGATTTGGATCCGGTGACAATCTTGGCATCGACGACCATTCCTGGAGAAATTGTTTCGGCCTGTGCTCCAGCTCCGATCATGTTGGAGGACAAGGGTATCGTCGCCTTGAAGTAATAGTGTCCGTATTCGTCCCGGAAGCTGGACGCCGAAACAACTGACACCTCACCTGTCAGCGTGCCCTGGATGTTGGGGTCGAATGTCGTGACCGCAATTTCGGCTTTGTCGCCAACCTCAACATGTCCGATATCGCGGGGGGATACGCGCACTTCCGCGACCAGATCGCTGTTGCTCGGAACAATCTCTGCAACGACGTCGCCGGGCGCAAGAACACTGCCCGGCCCCTTGAGGTTGAGGGCCTTGATATGACCGCTCGCCGGGGCTCTGACATAAAGCCGGTCAAAACGGTCCCGCTGTTTTTCAGCTTCGAATGCGAGCTCGTTCCTCTCTTGAACAACTCTGCTCCGTTCCTCGGCAAGTTCTTCTTCCGATGCAGCGGCTGAACGCGCAAGTCCTGCTTTGGCTTCCGCCAGCTGCGCTTGTGCGCGCCCCTTCCGGCCGACCAGCTCGCTTAGCTCGCTTTGTGCGAGTTGGAGTGCGGATTTTGCATCCAGAAAGCGCCGCTTCGACGTGTAGCCCTGGTCGAACAGAGATTCCTGGATCGAGAATTTTTCCTGTTCGATTTCGACCTGCGTTTTCTGGAAGGCAATCCGTTCGACCACCGTAGATAGCTCGGCTTCCTTCTCGTTGATGCGTGCCTTAAGCGCCTGCTGTTCCTGTTCGAGAGCTTTTTGCTGCGCTTCCAGCGCTGCCTTTTGTGCTTCGCTGAATTCAAAGTTGTCCGTTAGCCTCAATGCTCCGCCCAAGGTGTCCAGGGGATAAACAGTCAGCCGCTGCTCTTCGCGGGCCAGAAACTGAAGACGGGTTCTGACACGTTCAAGGTCGCTGGAGGTTGCCGTTTCCTGAAGTCGGACGAGCGGTGTTCCTTGCTCAACCAGTTGTCCTTCCTGAACCAGGACTTCGGCGACAATTCCACCTTCAAGATGCCCGACTGTCTGCACTTTTCCGGCAGGTACGATCTCGCCGGAGGCTTTGGCGACTTCCCTCACCTGTCCGATAACGGACCAGCCCAGGAAGGCCGCTGCACCAATAGACAGCACCTGAAGGATGCGCCGATACGCAACGGGCGGCGGCCCCTCCTCAAGCTCGAGGGGCATGTCCAGAGAGTAATCTTCTTTGATGGCTTTGCGGCGAAACATATCAGCTTTACGCAACTCGGAACGATAGGTCCCCGACAGTGCGTGATTAAAGTAAATATCTACTGAATCAATCGGTTAAAAGGCGTGGTCGTCGGCGCTCAGGCAGCCGGTTCGGCGCAGCGTTGTTCTTTCCAAAGTCCGGACGTTCTTGCGTAATCCCAGCCGAACGCGTCTTTTGTTGCTCCCTGTCTGTTAAGCAGATCTAGCCGCTCCAGAGCTTCATCCAGACTCGGTTCGTGCCCGATGGGAACCGGCCACATGACAAAGTGCATTTTGTCCATGACCTCAAACCATTCGGCCCGGCGAGCGTAAATTCGCTTATGAACAGTCTGAAACACAAACTGCTCAAGTGACACAACGTCTCTCCAGACCGAAAGATTTGGAATAATCATCGGATCGTTCAAAACAAGGGGTGTCTGATTTTGACTGACATCCGCCTTCAGCCGCCAGATATACCCTTCGCTGCGCTCGGCCGCTGCATTGACGCGATTGAGGTTGTTGACGAAATCGGCGATCCGCGGATCATTGATGTCATGCTTCAGTCTGGCGATGTTCAATTCCGCAATGTGTTGATCAGACATTGAGACCTGCGCAGTTTTGTTAAGAGACGCGAGTTCGCGACTTTCCTTTTGATCCTATTCGCGAGTGACCTCCAGTGTCACGCATCAGATTTCCGTTCGCAAATCAAAGCTGCTTCTCACATCCGCCCTAGGCAACCGGGGAGCATTTCATGTGCATAGAGTTGACGTTCTTACCAAGGCCATTCAGGTCATCCGCAAAAACCAAAAACGCCGGACATCCGCCCGGCGCTTTCGTTTCTCTGATTGTTTTGCTCAGCCCGCGTTTCTGGCTTTCGCCCGAGCGGCCTCGGTTTTTTCGATTGCCTTCAAGAGATAGCGGTCACGGTCATAGATATCCGAATAGAACTCAACGCCGTTGCCATCCTGCTCCGGCCATGCCGTAAAATATGCCACATAAACCGGAATATCGCCGGTGACCTTTTCCTGCTCATTTTGGCCGGCCGCGATTCGAGACGTCACGTAGTCCTTGGACTTTCCGAGCACTGCTGCCGCCATGCCCTTCGGGTCGTGCAGCCGGATGCATCCGTGGCTATAGGCTCGAACGTCCTTGTTGAACAGGTTCTTTGCGGGCGTGTCGTGCATGTAGATGTGGTGCCGGTTCGGAAAAAGAATCTTAACTTCACCAAGTGCATTGGACCGGCCCGGGTATTGCCGGACGTTGATAGACTGCTGTCTTGCCGCGACCGCATACCAGTTCACCGATGCAGACGAAACCTTGCGCCCGCCAGGTGTTGTGACCTCATAGCCGGCTCGGTCGAGATAAGACGGGTCCCGCGCGAGTTTTGGAACCATTTCGTTGACGATAATCGAATAGGGAACGCCCCAATACGGATTGTATTCAACGATTTCAATCTTGTCATAGAAGAAATTGGTCTGGTTGGATTTCTTGCCGACAACAACGCGCATGGACAGCGGATCTTCGCCCGGCGCCGTATATGTTGCCGTGAAAGCCGCCTGATTGATGAACACCTTGCGGGTGCCGAGATTTTCCGGGATCCACCTGCTCCGCTCCATCGCAAGTTCAACCTTGGCAATCTTGGCGGCATTTGTCTCGCCGACGAGCGCCTTGATCGTGTTCTTGCCGATTATTCCGTCAGGCGTGAGGCCCGCTTCCTTTTGAAAAGCCTTCACAAGCGCAACAAGTTCGGGTCCATAGACCTCAGCGCCTTCATATGCTGCGAGCGTCTCGTTGTGTGTCTGTTTCAATTCATCCGAGCCGTTCATTGTAATGGCGGCAACGATGTGTTTCAGCTCCGGGCTCGACTTTCCCGCTTTCAGGAAGGTGCCTGGGGCGATGACGATCTGCTCGGAGCTATCGTCTTCCTCTTTCAGCCGTTCCAACTCCACAGTCAGTTTACGGAAGTGTTCGTTTTGCGGCTGGTGACCCCGAAGTTCGTCCGAAACGCTTGATGTGGACGAAAGCACTTCCAGTGCGGCAACAAGGTCAACCTCGTGCCGGGGGAGATCGTGATATTGCGAAATCCTGTTGGGATCGATTCGCCCGCGTGTCGCATCGAGAACATATGTCAGGGCGGCAGCACTCATTTCCATCTCAAAACGCATCATTGCTGCAATGCGTTCGGCTTCATCAAGACCTGAGACAGCGGGGAGCGGAACGAAGTAATCCGATGGAACGAGACCGAATTTGTCACTTGATGCCAATGATTTGCGAAGCTGCGCCGCTTTGAGCGTGACACCATTGCCCTCGACCCAGACAAAATCCGGATGCTCGCGGTAGTAGGCGATGAGAGCTTCGCCGACTTCAGGCAGAACCCTCAAGTCCAGATCCTTCAGTGCCGGACGGCCCTTGTCGAATGCGGTCAGCACGGCCGGAGAAGCAGGTACCAAATCGGTTTCAACGGCCGCGGTGTTCTCGCTCTCTCCGTCCGTGGTCGTTGGCTGGATTTCAGCCGTCTTCTTTTCCGAGAGCGGCGACAGCGAAACTTTTTTCAAAGCATCAGGCGAGTAGTTCAGGTAACGCGGTGCAGCGACTTTTACGGAAACAGCCTTCTTGCGCAGCTGTTCCTGGCGTTTGCGTTCTTGTTGCCTGCGATGATTTTCCGGATTGAACAGGCGCTGGAAGAGGCCTTGCGCCTCAGCTGTTGCCGGAGCTGCCATACTGAAACCGGACGCTAGCACCGTTGCCATAAGGCACGCCTTCAATGACGCGACAGACACGGCGCGAATTCCGATTGTGCGTCCATATTTGCGACGGGTTGGTTCCATATCGTTTATCATTTGGCTCGCCTGCATTGCCTAGATCCATAAATTCATAAACCGGCCCGCATTCCTGTTGTGAAACGCGAGGCCGCACGGCCTATATCGCCGCCATTAATTTTCTGCCCGAAAGTTCCCCCTCCCGCGCAGCGCCTCCTCGCGAAACCTTCAGGGTCTATTCGGCAGCAATCAGCCGAATACCCTCACGGATTGCAAGCAGCAAACTGGTTAATACTATAACAGGCTTCATCAGATGGTTAAGGGCAAGCTTCATACACACCTTTTGAAATCAAATCAGTGTGACGATTTTGCCTCTCCGAACGCTCCACCTGTTCCTTGGTTTCCGATTTTGTAAACCGATCAAGTGACTTAGAGCACTGGAAATGACATCCGCGTGATACGCATCACGGTGCGATGCTCACAAAATCAATAGGTATCTTCTCACGACGACCTGGATCATTCGGAGCGAAGATATGCCGTTTCAACTAAACATAGGGGACCATGTGTCACCTCACGCCGGGTTCACGAACTTCAACTTGGCTCAATACCGCCAATTGAAATGGTCCCGGGAAAAACTCTTTGAAATTGTGAGAAACAATCCGGACTGCGATTCTTATTTCCGGTCGCTGCCGAAAGGCAGGTCTCTTACGGACCTGATCAACGACGACAGCATCTGGGTCAATTTCGGCTCTTCGATCGAAGCGCCACGCTATGGCAAGACTTGTATTGCAAACAGTGAAATCGGCATCTCAGAACGCGCCTTCATTTTGGGGCGCTGGACCGTGCTTGCGACACTCATACACGAACTTGCATATTTGAATGGCGCTTCGCTCCACGGCGGCGACACGTGTGCGGAAGAAGCTGTTTATTATTGCGGTCTTGTAACTTCAGAAAACTACGACGGCCTCGCGGAGGAGCCGAACTTGCCTTTTTTCGGTAACTCGGCAACTGGGTTTGCCTCTGTTTCCCAGAGCCCTCATTTCAGCTGAGGGCTCCACCAAAACAAAAGACTAGAACGGTATCTCGTCGTCCATCGGTCCGGAACCACCGCCAGGCCCTCCAAAGCCGCCTCCTGAGGACGATCCGCCTGAGCCGCCTCCGTATCCGCTGCCACCGCCGCCGCCACCGCCAAAGCCGCCGCCACCCTGGGAGTCATTGCCATAGTCCGGCAACCCGCCGGATTGCCCGCCTTCGCCCCGGCCATCGAGCATGGTCAGGTTCGAATTGAAGCCCTGCAACACGACCTCGGTTGAATACCGGTCCTGACCCGACTGGTCCTGCCATTTCCTGGTCTGGAGTTGGCCTTCCAGATAGATCTTCGAGCCTTTGCGCAGATACTGTTCGGCAACTTTGCAGAGACCTTCGTTGAAAATCACCACCCGGTGCCATTCGGTCTTTTCCCGGCGCTCACCAGAGTTTCGGTCACGCCAGGACTCCGACGTGGCAATCCTTAGATTGGCAATCGGTCTGCCGTCTTGCGTCCGGCGGATTTCCGGATCGGCACCAAGATTACCGACCAAAATGACTTTGTTGACGCTTCCCGCCATCCTGCACTCCTGTTCTTTCTTTTGGCTTTACCGGATCCATATATCCTTCTGGCACATTCTCTGTCGAACCCGGTCTACCTGCCATGCAGTTAGAAAGCAGAACCGTAGCGACACTCCAACCGCTTCGCCCATGTTTTCAGACCACCGCACCCATTTTCCACAAGGCAAAACATAAGATAAGCGGCCAAGGGAGCGGAAATGTGCCACTGAAGATGCGGACCTGTGTCTCGCTACCCTGTAAATGTACTTGTTTTGTTCTTATCACTTCTGTAATAAAGATTCAATCGAGCAGGCAAAATCGGCGCGCGTTTTTCAATTGGTTCAATCGCCTCTCTGGATGTTGCGCACATAGCTGCTATATCGGGACATGATGACCAGGTTGAGTTTCTTCTGACCTGGTTGCGGGCAACCTGCATCGGGTCAGGACTCGTTGCGATTTATGGCGGGAATTTTCAGAATGTCGAAGTCCGACAGCACTCGGAGGGATGAAAGCTGGAAAAACGACCCAACACGGGTCATCAGCGTCCGTGGTGCGCGTGAGCATAACCTTAAAGGTGTGGATCTAGACCTGCCACGCGACCGGCTGATCGTCATGACGGGACTGTCCGGATCCGGCAAGTCTTCGCTCGCCTTTGACACCATCTATGCCGAGGGACAGCGGCGCTATGTCGAAAGCCTGTCTGCCTATGCGCGCCAGTTTCTGGAAATGATGCAAAAGCCGGACGTCGACCAGATCGACGGTCTTTCTCCGGCTATTTCCATTGAGCAGAAGACCACGTCGCGCAATCCGCGTTCAACAGTGGGAACTGTCACCGAAATCTACGACTATATGCGGCTTTTGTTCGCTCGGGTCGGTATTCCCTACTCTCCTGCCACCGGATTGCCCATCGAAAGCCAGACGGTCAGTCAGATGGTCGACCGTGTCATGGAGCTGGAGGAAGGATCGCGGCTCTATCTGCTCGCCCCCATGGTGCGCGGCCGCAAGGGCGAATACCGCAAGGAACTGGCAGAGCTCATGAAAAAGGGCTTCCAGCGCGTCAAGATCGACGGAACGTTTCACGAGATTGCAGAAGCCCCTGCTCTCGACAAGAAATACAAGCACGACATCGATGTTGTCGTGGACCGTCTTGTCGTGCGCGATGATATCGCGGGCCGGCTTGCGGATTCCCTTGAGACTGCACTGAAACTCGCTGACGGAATCGCTGTCGCCGAATATGCGGACAAGACAGACGAAAAAGGAGATCCACAGCGGCAGATCTTCTCGGAAAAGTTCGCCTGCCCTGTTTCCGGGTTCACCATTCCGGAGATCGAACCGAGGTTGTTTTCCTTCAACAACCCATTCGGTGCGTGTCCAACCTGTGACGGCCTTGGAACAACGCTGGCTTTCGAGGAAGATCTGGTTGTTCCAGATCACTCCCTGTCGTTGCGCGAAGGGGCCGTGCTGCCCTGGGCCAAGACCGGATCAACGTCACCTTACTATGCGCAAACGCTTGAAGCGCTCTGCAGTCATTTCAAGGTGACGATGTCGACACCCTGGAAAGACCTGCCGGATGAAGTTCAGGATGCGATCCTTCACGGGACCGGAAAAACAGCGGTTGAATTTGTTTATGACGATGGCGTGCGCAGCTACCGGACGGAAAAGACGTTTGAAGGCGTGATCGGGAATATCGAGCGCCGCTGGCGCGAGACGGAATCCTCCTGGGTCCGGGAAGAGCTTGCACGGTTCCAGTCGGACCACGCCTGCCCTGCCTGTAGCGGATTTCGGCTGAAACCCGAGGCTCTCGCGGTCAAGATCGCAGGCAAGCACATTGGAGAGATTACTGAATATTCGATCCGCGAAGCCCGTGACTGGTTCGATACGCTGCCGGAAAAGCTGAATGACAAACAATCGGAAATTGCCGGACGGATCTTGAAGGAAATCAGGGAACGCCTGAAATTCCTGAACGATGTGGGTCTGGAATACCTGACGCTTTCCAGATCCTCCGGCACCCTTTCCGGCGGTGAGAGCCAACGCATCCGGCTTGCATCACAGATCGGGTCCGGTCTCACGGGTGTTCTTTATGTTCTCGACGAACCGTCGATCGGTCTCCATCAACGCGACAATGCCCGATTGCTGGAGACGCTGAAACATCTCAGAAACCTTGGAAACACGGTTATCGTCGTGGAACACGACGAGGATGCGGTCCTGACGGCCGACTATGTCGTGGATGTCGGTCCTGGCGCGGGCGTGCACGGCGGACAGGTTGTGGCCCGAGGAACCCCCTCTGAGATCATGGCCAATCCCAAGTCGCTGACAGGTGAATATCTATCCGGCAAGCGAATGATCGAGCGGCCCGACGGTCGCCGAAAGATCAGCAAGAAACGGAAAATTTCTGTTCGCGGCGCACGCGGCAACAATCTGAAGGACGTCGATGTCGACATCCCTCTCAGCACATTTACGTGCGTGACCGGCGTGTCTGGCGGTGGAAAATCCACCTTTCTCATAGACACACTTTATAAGTCTGCAGCGCGCCGGCTGAACGGAGCCCGGGACAACCCCGCCCCGCATGACCGCATCGAGGGGCTGGAAGTTCTGGACAAGGTGATTGACATCGACCAGTCACCTATCGGGCGTACACCGCGCTCTAACCCGGCCACCTATACCGGTGCTTTCACGCCGATCCGGGAGTGGTTTGCCGGAATGCCCGAGGCAAAGGCGCGGGGCTATCAGCCAGGACGGTTCTCTTTCAATGTGAAAGGGGGACGCTGTGAGGCCTGTCAGGGAGACGGTGTCATCAAGATCGAGATGCACTTCCTGCCCGATGTTTACGTGACCTGCGATGTTTGCAAGGGAAAGCGCTACAACAGGGAAACCCTGGAAGTGGAGTTCAAGGGCAAGTCGATTGCGGACGTTCTCGACATGACCGTTGAAGAGGCCGCCGAGTTCTTTTCAGCCGTGCCGGCTGTACGCGACAAGATGAAGACCCTTGCCCGCGTCGGACTGGGCTACATAAAGGTCGGCCAGCAGGCAACGACACTCTCAGGCGGTGAAGCACAACGCGTGAAACTCGCCAAGGAATTGTCGAAAAGGTCCACGGGGAGAACGCTTTATATTCTCGACGAGCCGACCACGGGACTTCATTTCCACGATGTCGCCAAGTTGCTCGATGTCCTTCATGAACTGGTGGATCAGGGAAACACGGTTCTGGTGATTGAGCACAATCTGGAAGTGATCAAGACTGCGGACTGGATAATTGATCTTGGCCCGGAAGGCGGCGATGGCGGCGGCACGGTGGTGGCAACCGGTCGTCCGGAAGAAGTCGCTGAGGTGGACGCAAGTTACACCGGTCAGTTTTTGCGCGAACTGCTGCAGCGGCGTCCGCAAAGAGCGCATGACGCGGCGGAATAGCGCAGCTTCAAGACCCTTGAAATTGTGTGCATCGCACATATCTTGCTATCGTGCTACTTTTGTTGGTTTTTCGAAGTCCGGCACAAGGACGCAAACCTGATATTTTTGCATTGCACAAATTGCATGTCTGTCATGCACATGTGGCACTTCTTTTATTTCAGTTGGTGAATTATATATGAGTTCAACAACGGGACAGAGCCCGTCAGGCCCTGTCGGATAAGGAAAAAGAAGATGTTTGACACTGTGCGCAAGAAGTACAGCAACTGGGTTAGCTACCGTCGTGCGGTTGACGAATTGTCCCGTCTGTCGGCTAGAGAGCTACAGGATCTCGGCATAAGCCGAAGCGACATCAGTTTTGTCGCACGCCGTGGAACAAACGGCTGATAATTTGAGATCGCGTCCGTAGGCATCCTCCTCCCAGCCGAAAGACGTGTGACACGCAGGGCATCCTCCTCCCAGCCCTGCCAGTCGAAACGACGCCCGCCAGTACCTCCTCCCACTGGCGGGCGTTCGTTTGTTCAGCTTTTGAAGCCTCAATTCACTCCGCACAATCACAATTATTGAATTCTTCGCAAGTGCGAAGATGCCCTCCTTGTTTTGCGAGCTCGGTATATGCGAGTTGCGCATTCCTTCGCGTTAACTATCTGTTGTGTTGCAGTTTTTGCATAACAGCATCGCGTTAAACCCACTACCTCGCAGTGCACAATATTTCTATATAGCGTTTGTAAGAGACGAACGGGCCAGACGCCGATCCGCGGTGCCATGGCCAAGAGATAGCGAAAGGCCTAAATCATGATCGACACAGTCGTCAAAAAATTCAACACCTGGAAACGCTTCCGTCAGACCTATGACGAGCTGTCCAACCTGTCCAACCGCGAACTCGACGATCTCGGCATCTCCCGTGCCGACATCAGCCGCTACGCGCGTCAGGCTGTAAAATAATCAAGAATTGCTGCCAGGAGACATCCTCCTCCCAGTCTTCAGGCTGCATACGATCTGCGGGTCAATTCGCAGATTAAACAAAAAAACGCTCGCCGGATCCTCCTCCCATCGGCGGGCGTTTTTTCATTCGTTAGTGTCATTTGCCTGAAACCGCTGCTGCAATGCATTGAAGCACTGATATTTGTCGGAGCGCTTCTGCGTTTTTCGTGTTCCATGACGACTGGCTGTAAATTCGAAATTTCTCTCATAAAAAGCCACAATAGTGTCAATCAACCTGTTCAGCTCGGCCAGGCAGACTTGGCCATTTCGGAATAATTAAATGTTCAGCCGGCAACGTTGCTCCGTGTTGCATTCAACGAGCTGCAGCGAAAGAATTTGAAAACGTTGCGGTCAGGGGTCAATCGCTGTAATCAGAACGAAAAGTTGGTTTCCGGACAGTTCGACACAAGTGACATAACCAGTCGACCGGTATTGATCCCAAGGACAAAAGATGTCTCCCATCCACGTAATCGGTGGCGGCCTGGCCGGTTCGGAAGCAGCCTGGCAGATCGCGCAAGCGGGCCTGGACGTCGTTATCCATGAAATGCGTCCCGTTCGCAGGACCGATGCGCATCAAACGGACGGCTTGGCCGAACTCGTTTGTTCGAACTCCTTCCGTTCCGACGATTCAGAGCAGAATGCGGTCGGATTGATCCATCACGAACTGAGGCAGCTTGGGTCCCTGATCATGTCGTCCGCCGACGCGCATCAAGTCCCCGCCGGAAGTGCGCTAGCCGTGGACCGTGATGGTTTTTCGCAAGCTGTTACCAATGCACTCGAAGAGCATCCACGCATCGCGATCGCACGCGAGGAAATCGCCGGCTTGCCCCCCGCAGACTGGAATAGCGTGATTGTTGCGACAGGCCCGCTGACCTCTCCGGCGCTGTCAAAAGCTGTCCTGGAAAAGTCGGGCGAGGACTCCCTCGCCTTCTTTGATGCGATCGCACCGATCGTTCACTTCGACTCTGTCGACCTTTCGAAAGCCTGGTTCCAGTCCAGATACGACAAGGTCGGTCCGGGCGGCACGGGAAAAGATTATTTGAACTGTCCGATGGACAGGGACCAGTACGAAGCCTTCATTGACGCGTTACTTGCCGGTGAATCCGCAGATTTCAAGGAGTGGGAAGCGAACACGCCCTATTTTGACGGTTGTCTTCCAATCGAGGTCATGGCGTCAAGGGGCCGCGAAACGCTCCGCCACGGGCCCATGAAACCAATGGGTTTGACCAATGCGCACAATCCGGACGTGAAGGCTTATGCGGTGGTTCAACTGCGTCAGGACAATGCACTTGGCACGCTCTACAACATGGTCGGCTTTCAAACGAAGCTGAAATACGGCGTTCAGGCCGACGTCTTCCGGATGATACCCGGGCTCGAAAACGCACAGTTCGCACGCCTCGGCGGTCTGCACCGTAATACGTTCTTGAACTCGCCGAAGGTGCTGGACGGGTCGCTGAAACTAAAGGCCGATCCCCGCATACGTTTTGCCGGACAGATCACTGGCTGCGAGGGATACGTGGAATCTGCAAGCGTCGGGTGCCTTGCTGGCCTCTTTACGGTCATGGAAGCGCGTGGGTCCGCGGTCGAAGCACCGCCAGAGACGACGGCCATGGGTGCTCTGCTGGGCCACATTACGGAAGGCCACATCTCCAGAGAAGACGGAGGTGGCAAGCCGCGGTCCTTCCAGCCCATGAATGTCAATTTTGGCCTGTTTCCGCCCGTCGAAGCTCCAACCAAAGGGGACGACGGCAAGCGCTTGAAAGGCAAGGAAAAGGCAAAAGCAAAGAAACGCGCAATGACCGATCGGGCGAAAGCCGACTTTTCGGACTGGCTCGCCCGTATCGGCCTGAACAGGCTTGCCGCCGAATAAACTGATCACTGCAGGGAACTGACTGGCATCAGATCCGCTTGAGGGGTTCCGCTGACGCCCGCCAAAGCAACCATTGCCGTTTGAGCTGGGAAATTTCTGCTGACCCCTGCAACGGATCAAAGTCGTTCCGTTCCATCTTTTTCAAGAACGGTTCGACAAGCACAAGCGGCAGCAGGGCATTGCTGCATTTTTCAGGAACGGTGGCGGCAGCCTCGCGAACGCGGTTCAAGTGATGGCGGACATGTTCACGCATTTCAGCAAGGGCGGCCTTCAGAGGCTGCGTCGTCTCTCCGCGGAAAACGGTCTCGACATCAACGCCGTGCCTGTCGATCAGATCTTTTGGGAGAAACATTTGCCGGCGTGAGGCGTGCCATGGCAGCGCGCGCATCAGCCCTGTCATTCCATAGGCAACACCGGCATGTCCGGCGGCAGTCGCCGTTCCGGGATCATCGCCATTGTTCAGGATCAGACAAGCCAGCTGCATAAGACCGGACACGGTCTCCCCTGTATATCCTTCAAGGTCGTTGAGGTTGGGCATCGGGTCGTCATAGAGATCGAACACCCTTGCCTCGGTCATGGCGATGAGGCCGTTCCTGGGCAGATTGTATCTCGCGATCGTTTGAAGAAGCGCGTTTGCGACCGGATTTGACGCCACCGCGCCGTGTTCCGTTCCTTCCAGAAGGTCTCGCCACCACTGCAGGCGCATTTCACCCGGCAAGGGCTCTGAGACAATCTCACGCACACGCGAAATTTCTGCGCCAAACGCATAAACGGCCATCAGGTCAGCCCTATGCTGTTCAGGCGCCAGCAAGGCACTTAGATATCGGTCCTTGTCGTAAAGGCGCACAATATCGGCGGCATGATCGAAATCAGTAGTCATAGTCGCCCATATGGCACAGGATCGAAACTAGTCCACCGCCAGCAAAGCCGCCGCAACGGCCCGGTCTTCCGATAGAAGAACATTGAACGTGCGCACTGCTGCGCCGGTCGACATCGGGTCTGTAAGAATTCCGGCTTCCCGGAACAGGTCTTTCATCGCGGGTCGAAGCGGCAAAAGATCCCGCCCGGTTCCCACAAGCAGAACCTCAATATCCGACCGTTCCTCAAAAACACGCTGAAATGCGTCTTCATTGAAGTCCGCAGCATCACTGATATTCCATCCGTAAATGCCGCTCGGGACACATAGTATGGACCCATGGTGGGACATTTTCGCGAACCGGAAGCCGCCATTGCCATAAGCATCAAGCGGCGCCCGGCCCGGAAAATGGGCATTCCGGATTTCCATCAGGTTTGGTCCTCAGACGGTTGCCTTTTCCTTGGCTTCCTTTTTGCCGTCCTCGTCATTGCGAGACAAGGCGTCCGGGCGCAGGTTCAACAGAATGAGGAAAGGCGCAGCCAGGAAAATCGAGGAATAGGTGCCGATCACGATGCCGAAAATCATGGCCAGCGTGAAGGACTGAATGACCTCGCCTCCGAAAACGTAGAGCGCAATCAACGCAAGAAGGGTCGTGACAGAGGTCATCGTCGTCCGCGACAGCGTCTCGTTGATAGACTGATCCAGAATGTCCGTCAGCGGACGTTTCTTGTACTTGCGCAGATTCTCACGGATACGGTCATAGACAACCACGGTATCGTTGAGCGAGTAACCGATTATTGTCAGAACCGCCGCGATACTGGACAGCGAGAAGTCCAGCTGGAGCAGCACGAACAGTCCTATCGTGACAACAACGTCGTTGGCTGTCGTCAGGATCGCACCGACGGCAAAGTGCCATTCGAAACGGAACCAGATATAGATCATGATCGCCAAGAGCGCCGCCGCGACGGCGATCGCGCCGGCTTGCGCCAGCTCCCCGGAAACGCGGGGGCCGACGACCTCGACACGCCGGAAATCGACATTGTCATCAGCGAAAATCGTGCGGACACGTTCGACGACCGACTGCTGGGCGAGTTCACCGCCCGGCTGCTCCTCAACACGGATCAGGATGTCGTCAGAGGCACCAAATTCCTGAACCTGGACATCCCCCAAATTGAGCGTGGAAAGCTCAGAGCGAATGGCGCCGATATCTGCAGGACCATCGGTCTTGATCTCGATGAGTGTCCCGCCCTTGAAGTCAATACCGTAGTTCATGCCGACGGTGAAAAAACCAGCAAGCGAAGCGATTACAAGAACCACGGACAACGGAAAGCTGAACTTCCGAAGCCACATGAACTTGATATGCGTGTTGTCCGGAACAAGTCTTAGCAACATTTTCTTTTTTCTCCCGGATCAGATCGGCAGCACAGACGGGCGGCGACGGCGTATCCACAACGCCACCAAGAGCCGGCTGAACGTGAAGGCCGAGAACACGGTTGTGAAAATTCCGATCGCGAGCGTAACGGCAAAGCCCCGCACCGGTCCCGATCCGAGCTGGAACAAGATCACGGCGGCGATCAATGTGGTGATGTTGGCATCAAGGATCGTCCCGAGTGCCCTGCTGTAACCCGCGTCGATAGCGGATATCACCGACCTGCCAGCTCGAGATTCTTCCCGTATTCGCTCGAAGATGAGAACGTTGGCATCCACTGCCATCCCGATCGTCAGTACGATACCGGCGATACCGGGAAGTGTCAGCGTTGCCTGCAATATCGTTAGAGCGCCAAAAATCAGGAAGATATTGGTCATCAGCGCCAAATCGGCAATCACACCAAAGCGGCCATAGGCAAGGATCATGAACACGATGACAGCTGCACCGGCGATGATCGACGCAAGTTTACCGGCTTCGATTGAATCGGCCCCAAGACCTGGTCCAATGGACCTTTCTTCAATGACGGTCAATTGTGCGGGCAGTGCACCCGCGCGTAGTAGGATCGCAAGGTCTTGGGCAGCCTCAATCGTGAAGTCACCGGAGATCTGTCCGGAGCCGCCAACAATCGGTTCGCGGATCACCGGTGCGGAAATGACCTCACCGTCAAGAACAATCGCGAAGGGAAAATTCACGTTTTCCGTCGTGACCCTGGCAAATTCTCGTGCTCCGGACTGGTTGAAACGGAATGTCACGACCGGTTCATTTGAATATTGGCCAAAGGCGACCTGAGCATCGACAAGGTCTTCGCCGCCCAACAAGGGATTGGTTTCCAGTAGGTACGGAATCGGTGGATCGTCCACGGACATGAAGACAGAAGTACCTGCCGGCGGTCGGCTTTGCAGAGCCTGTTCGCCAGTCATGTTCCGATCGACAAGGTGAAAGCTCAGCAGCGCGGTTTCACCGATCAGATCCTTAAGGCGTTCCGGATCCCCTTCTCCTGGGGCTTCAACAAGAATGCGATCTTGACCCTGCCGCTGAATATTCGGCTCTGTCGTACCAAGTTCATCGACACGTTTTCGGATAACCTCAATCGATTGTTGAACAATCGACTGAAGTCTGTTGTCGAGACCTTCTTCAGAATAAGCGAAACGAACCAATCCGTTATCGTCGACGGACAAATCAAATTCGTCAACGGGCTGGCCACTGAAGAGATTGGAGACAAGCGGATTTACCAGTGGTGCCAGTCGCTCTCTTGCCTCGTCAAGCCGCGTCAAATCTCGAATTCGTACTTGAAGCGAGTCATTCGACGCAGCCAGGCCCGTGTACCCGATTCTCGGGTTTTGACGGAGCGTATCGCGAACGTCACTTTCTAGCGCCTCGAACCGTTTCTTGATGTAATCTTCCTGGTCTACTTCATAAAGAAGATATGCGCCGCCTTGCAGGTCGAGACCCAGAACCATCTGGTTTTTCGGCAGGAAATCGGGCCAGGCCTTAAGTTGTTGGGCGGAAAAGAAATTCGGCAGCGTTGTGATGAAGCCAGCAGCAACCACAATCATGATCAGCACGATTTTCCAGCGGGCAAAATGGAGCATGATAGAGCCTTAAAAGCAGCCAAGCCGGTAAAGAACCGGCGTGGCAATTAGATCGATGCGATGCAGGCGCGTCTTACGAATTTTCCTTGGCTGGCTCGGTCTTGGATCTGACTTCCTGTACCATTGAGCGAACCACGCGCACCTTTACGCCTTCCGACAGTTCCACTTGCAATTCGCCATCGTCTACCACCTTCGACACTTTGCCGATAAGTCCCCCGGTGGTCACAATGGTGTCACCACGGCGCAGATTTGCCACCATTTCCTGATGCTTTTTCATCCGCTGGCGCTGTGGCCGGATGATCAGGAAATACATGATCGCAAAGATCGCCACGAACGGCAGGATCTGGATCAGAAAACTCGGACCTACGGCTCCGGCTGATTGCGCATACGCTGGGGTGATCAACATTCATCTCTCCTAAGGGGCGTTTTTGTATGTGCTGTACCTTGTCAGCACCTTCAAACGCTCTGAATTCTGGTGGCGCGGACTATAACGGTGGCGCGCCTCATTTCAAGCTTTGCAAGCCGATTCCGGCGTACCGGTATGGGAATAATTGGCGTTTTCGCCTTACCTGCCTCATGCTACTGCTCGCGCAACATGTTTCAGGGCCACAGATGGGCCTTTTTGACTGGGGTTGCAAGAATTATGAGCGCGCAAATCGACCTTGCCTCATTGAACGCCAAACTCGATTCTCTGCTGGAGCTGATCGGGCGCGCCGTCCCGGCAGCTCCACGCCCGGCGGATTGGTCCAGTGCCGACGCGTTCGTGTGGATACCCGAACCCGGCGAACTCCAACCGGTTGAGAAGGTCAATCGCGTCGACATATCGTTGCTGTGTGCTGTCTCGCATGTACGCGATCTGCTTCTCGACAACACCAGACGGTTCGCAAACGGCCTGCCCGCAAACAACGCGCTATTGTGGGGCGCACGAGGCATGGGGAAATCATCTCTGGTCAAGGCGGCGCATGCGGCTGTCAATCAAGAAGCGGGATCAAGCAATCTGAAACTGGTTGAAATTCACCGCGAGGACATTGAAACGCTTCCAAAACTGATGTCTCAGATCCGGCAGGTCTCTCATCGCTTCATCATCTTTTGCGACGACCTGAGTTTCGACAACGACGATACGTCCTACAAATCCTTGAAAGCCGTTCTGGAAGGCGGCATTGAAGGCCGACCGGAAAACGTCATCTTCTACGCAACCTCAAACCGGCGCCACCTGCTCCCGCGCGATATGATCGAAAATGAACGCTCAACGGCAATCAATCCGGCAGAAGCGGTTGAGGAAAAGGTCTCTTTATCGGACCGCTTTGGCCTGTGGCTCGGTTTTCACAAATGCAGCCAGGATGACTATCTGGAGATGGTGCGCGGCTATGCAGACCATTTCGACCTTGAGATTGTGGAAGACGAGATGCGGGCTCAGGCACTTGAATGGGCCACAACGCGAGGCAGCCGATCCGGTCGCGTCGCGTTTCAATTCATACAGGACCTGGCAGGTCGCCAAGGCAAGACGCTTTCGTGACCAGGACGTCCTGAGACATTCAGACAATCCAAGCACACCTTAGCTATCGTCTTCAGTGAGCGGAACGGGCTGACCTGGCGGAAAAGGGAAGATCTTGCGTGTGTGCAACCGGCTCCAAGATCCAAGAACCGAATTTCAACCCGACTGCTACAGCGGAATGCGGCCGGGCGCATCGGCCCTCGCCGCCCATTCCACTTTGTTTAGCGCCGGGGCAGATGCTGGAGCGGATCCACCGGTTTGTTGCCCTTGCGAAGTTCGAAATGAACCTGCGGTTGGCTGACAGAACCTGTGGCACCGGCAAGGCCGACCACATCTCCACGACGTATCTTGTCGCCGCGCTTTACTTTCAGCTCGCTGTTGTGTGCGTAGGCGGAAACCCAGCCTTCGCTATGGCGCACGAGGACGAGATTGCCGTATCCCTTAAGTTCGTTACCTGAGTAGATCACCGTACCGGCATCAGCGGCTTTCACGGGAGTTCCCTCTGGAACGGCAAGGTTTACGCCTTCATTCTTGCTGCCGCCAGGTTTCGTCCCGAAGTCGGAAATAATCCGGCCGCGAACTGGCCAACGGAATTTGGCGGTGGTCGCCTTCTCTTCCTGAAGACTTGCAACGGACGGCGTCTTGATCGGTTCGGTCGGACGAGCCTCTTGCGTCAATGCAGGCGCTGGCAGCGATGCTTTTTGAACCGGCGAAGACTGTGTTGCGACAGCGGGTGTCACCTGAACGCTCGTCGTATCGGTCGAGATGGACGCCGTCGTGATCTCGGTCTCTGCCACTGCAGGTTTGCGCTTCGGCGACGCACTGACGCGAACGACACCCACCTCTTCAACAACCGACTCAGTCGTGCTGATCTGCGTAAATGTCGGTTGCTTGAAAGGCTTGCGCGCCGGGCGCGGCGCCGACCCGGAGGTTGTCGACACAGAACTCGTGACAATCGTCTCGTTCGCGCTAACGGTTGGCAGTTTCACCTTGCCGGTTTCGCCTGCGGTCGTGCTGCTAGAGCCATTGCGTTCAGCATAGACATAGGTGGGAATAATCACGCTCTGTCCGGTCTGAACGCTGTTGGCGTCGCTGATACCGTTCACAGAAGCGAGCGCCTGCACGGGAACACCGTAGCGCCTTGCGATCGAATTGAGGTTGTCACCCTGCCGCGCGGTCACTTTCGTGCCGCCTGCAGATGTCCAGCCTTTCCAGCTTTTACCCGGAGCGGCACTTACCGTTTCCGGCGCAGGCAATGTTGAAACCGGCGATGGCGCTTTCGCGGTCTGTGTCGGTGCGGGCAACGGTCTGGATTGTATGTCAGCACGCTGGCTGGATACTGAACCGGTCGT
This sequence comes from uncultured Roseibium sp., assembly GCF_947494555.1. Lineage (GTDB taxonomy): Bacteria > Pseudomonadota > Alphaproteobacteria > Rhizobiales > Stappiaceae > Roseibium. The sequence continues at coordinate 106,445 of NZ_CANLVF010000002.1, forward strand.
CACGGGCGCGGATCCGGCCGGCGGCAGGCCAGCGGCTGTTCCACCGGGCCCGTTAGCAATATCCTGGTAGGATGGCTGTGGAGCTCCATTCAAAATCTCACGCTGGTTCAGCGTGTTTCCCGTGTAATATGGAGGTTCTCCGAAGCGCTCAACTGCACTGGAACAACCTGCGAGGAAGACTGCGACCATGGATACCGTCGCTGCTTTACTCAGAAGATCCCCGCGGAGGGTGCGCATCCGCTTTTTCATCGCCTTACTCATACCGCTAACAATGGCTGCTATGGTTAAGAGTAGACGCCAGTAAGGTTTATAAAGGCTAAAGATGGTGCGCGATTACACGCAAAACGGCAGTTTTCTCAGTCTTTTCTATCCGGGCAAATGTTCACTTGGGCCCATTATAGTAAATTACGGCAGTATTTTCCGTTCAGGGATTCGCTTACAATACCGCGTGCGAGGCGTATTTTCGGCTTCAGAGTTTTAGTGCCAGTCCGGGTTGCAACATCACGGTTCTGATCGGCATAAGCGTTTCAGCCGTCATAACGCTTTCTGACTTCACAAACCGAATCAGGGACTGCGGTTGTTTGGGCTGACCCACTGGCGCCACGAGAACGCCGCCTGGTTTGAGCTGTTGCACCCAGTTGTCCGGAATGGCGGTTATCGCAGCCGTCACGATGATCCGATCAAAAGGCCCTTTCTGTTTGAGGCCATCAAATCCATCCGCCTGCCGAGCCTTCACGTTTTCAAGCTTCAGAGCCGCAAATCGCCGATTCGCAAGGTCAGCCAATGTTGCAAAACGGTCTATGGTTTCCACCTGGCCAGCCAGGTGCGCCATGACTGCCGACTGATATCCGGAACCCGTCCCGATTTCGAGTATGGATTGACCGTCTTTGATGTCCAGCGCCTGGACGGTAAACGCAACAATCGACGGCGAAGTAGCGGTTTGACCGCATTCTATCGGAAGGGTCGCGTCCTCATATGCCAAACTATGATGTCTTGCCGGGAGAAACAGACGCCTGGGCAATCGCTCTATTGCCGCAAGAACATTTCGCGCGCCGACGCCACGCCGCCTGAGCGCAAGCACAAGTGACGCCCGTGCTTCTGTTTCATCAGGAAGCGCTGTCGATTGCATTGTTCCGTTGTCGCCGGAAAGGAAGCCGGCCATACGTAACGCCCCTTTTCGGGTCTATTTCAACGCCCCTGTCAGATGACTGACCAGGTCGTGTGCTGTCAGATCTATGCGTAAAGGTGAAACGGACACATATCCATCTGAAATTGCTTGGAGATCGGAATTATCAAGAACCGATTTGCCGCGTTCGCGGAACTTTAGCCAGTAATATGGGTAACCGCGGCCGTCCACGCGTTCGTCGATAGACAATCCGCTTTGCTCATGATGTCCCTGCACAGTGACCTTGATACCTTTGACCTCGTCGGGTGCGCAGGCCGGGAAATTCACATTCAGAAGACTGTAGGGCGGCAGCTGAAAATTTATCAGTTTGGCAAAGAGTTCCGGTGCGTGCGTTTCCGCGATCGAAAAATTGGGCTCCGACTTTACGTCCCAGTCATAGGCCTGGGAAACGGCAATCGACCTTATTCCGAGGATTGCTCCTTCCATCGCGCCCGCCACTGTCCCGGAATATGTAACGTCTTCGGCAAGATTCTGTCCCCGATTGATTCCGGACAGAACCAGATCAGGGCGCTCTTTCAATATTTTGTGGACCCCCATGATAACGCAGTCGGTCGGCGTGCCTTTAACCGCGAAATGGCGATCGTCAAGAGCTCTCAAACGCAGTGGATCACTCAAGGTCAGCGAGTGTGCGACACCGCTTTGGTCGGTTTCCGGCGCGACCACCCAGACATCGTCCGAAAGCGTACGTGCGATACGTTCCAGAGCATCCAGGCCGGGCGAATGAATACCGTCATCATTGGTGATCAGGATGCGCATTCAGAACTCTCTTCCATCAGGACGGATAAATTTTCAACGCTACTCAGCGGCTCAACGGTCTCATCGGAAAAAGCGACGGAGCTTGTGCCCCGTCGCGCTGTGTTTAGGACGCGCTGCTACGCGCCTATCTTTTCAAGACCGCCCATGTAAGGACGCAGGGCCTCCGGAACCGTCACTGTGCCGTCGCCGTTCTGGTAGTTTTCCAAAACAGCAATCAGTGCGCGTCCGACGGCAATCCCCGAACCGTTCAGCGTATGAACATGAACAGGCTGCTTGCTATCCGACGGTCTGTAGCGGGCGTTCATGCGCCGTGCCTGAAAGTCGCCGCAAACCGAGCAAGAGGATATCTCGCGGTAGGTATCCTGACCTGGCAGCCAGACTTCGATGTCATACGTCTTGCGCGCGCCGAAACCCATATCGCCGGTGCACAGGGTCATGACGCGGTAATGCAGCCCGAGCAACTGCAGAACCATTTCCGCGCACCCGAGCATACGCTCCAGCTCATCAAGCGAATCTTCCGGCTTGGTTACAGAGACCAGTTCACACTTCTGGAACTGATGCTGTCTCAGCATCCCGCGCGTGTCGCGCCCGGCGGAACCGGCCTCTGAGCGGAAACAATAAGTCAACGCCGTGACGCGCAGCGGCAACGCTTCTTCGGAGACAATCTCGCCCGCGACCAAATTTGTGAGCGGCACTTCCGCTGTTGGAATCAGAAATTGATCCGTTGTCGTCTTGAAGAGATCTTCTTCAAATTTCGGCAACTGACCCGTCCCGTAGAGCGACGTATCATTCACAAGGAGTGGTGGCGAGACTTCCGTGTATCCGTTTTGCTGCGTGTGCAGATCAATCATGAATTGACCGAGAGCCCGTTCAAGACGCGCAATCTGACCTTTCAACACAACAAAGCGCGACCCGGAGAGTTTCGCTGCTGTCGAAAAGTCCATGTCACCCAACGCTTCACCCAGCTCGAAGTGCTCTTTCGGCATCTCGTTAAAGGTGAATACCGGTTTTTCGCCGTGGCTTCTCAACAGGACATTGTCGCCTTCGTCCGCGCCCTCCGGCACATCTTCGTGCGGAAGGTTCGGAATGACAGCCATTGCCGCTTCCAGGTTCGAATTGAGTCTGCGTTCTTCTTCTTCACCCGATTGAATGAAGGTCTTGATCTGCGCAACCTCGTTGATCAACTCCTGCGCACGCGCTTCGTCGCCGGAGCCCTTTGCCTTGCCGATTTCTTTCGACGCAGAATTCCGCCGCTCCTGGGCTTCCTGAAGCTTGGTGATATGGGAACGACGGGAATCATCCAACGCGATCAGTTTGGCGGCGGAGGCTTCATAGCCCCGTTTGGCCAGAGCACGATCAAAGGCGTCTGCGTTTTCCCGAATCCACTTGATATCAAACATCTTCACTTCCCGAACGACGGTCGTTTTCAACACATTCCGTCCGGGAGGAAGTCAAGACATGGAACAACCGATCAGGCCGTCGCGTCTTCCGCTTCGCGTTCAGCTTCCCGCTGCGCGCGTTGCCGCTCTATGAGCCTCACGGACAGAATGGAGACTTCGTAGAGAAGCAGGGTGGGAAGCGCAAGACCGATCTGTGATATCGGATCAGGCGGCGTGAGAATCGCCGCAGCAGCAAACGCCCCAACGATCGCATATTTGCGCTTTTTCTTAAGATCTTCGGAGCTTACAAGGCCCGCACGCCCCATGAGCGTGAGAACAACCGGCAGCTGGAACACAAGCCCGAACGCGAAGATCAGGACCATGATCAGGCCGAGATATTCACTGACCTTGGCCAGATGCTGAATGGCAACCTGGCCTTCACCCGGCAGCTGTTCCTGCGAGAGGAAGAAACCCATCGCCATCGGCATGACGAGGAAATAAACCAGGCAGGCACCGATCAGAAAGAGGATCGGCGTTGCGATCAAAAACGGCAGGAATGCCCCGCGCTCGTGTTTATAGAGCCCGGGCGCCACAAACATGTAGATCTGACTGGCAATGACCGGAAAGGCCAGAAACAGGGCTCCGAACAACGCGAGTTTTAGCTGCGTGAAAAACCACTCCTGCGGAGCGGTGAAGATCATCTCCACCGGGTGGTCTCCACCAACTGCCCGCAGATAAGGCACGGTCAGAATGTTGTAAATGTCCGTCGCAAAATAGAAGCAGATGATGAACATCACCAGGATCGCACCTATCGACCACATCAGCCGTTGGCGCAATTCAATCAAATGTTCGATCAAGGGCGCCTTGGAGGCGTCGATATCATCCTGGCTCATGCCTTTACGTCTTCCGTCACCGGTTTCTTGGCCGGACTGCTCGCGGTTTCCGCCTGGGCGACCGCTGGTGGCGCCTCGGCGCTGCTTCCGTCGGTCTCGGCCGGGTCTGGTTTTTCTGGTGCCTTTTCGGCACTCGCCGATGCCGGCTTCGTCGTCATTGGGCGCGACGCCTTCTGGGCGGCATCCTCTTCGATCGATTTCTTGAGGTCGCCCAACGGATTGAAGTTCGCTGCGTCTTCAACCTGCTTTTTCATGTCGGCAATATCGGCCTGTTGCTCGGCTTCACGCAAAGCATCGTTGAACGTCGACTGGAATTCGCGCGACATGCGCCGCATTTTTCCCAGTGTCTGTCCAAGTGTGCGCAGCATGCGCGGCAGGTCTTTTGGCCCTACAACAATGATTGCCACGCAGGCAATCACCATGAGTTCGGTCCAGCCGATATCGAACATGAGAACTATCGTCCCTTAAGGAGACGCGATGCAGATTAAGATCAGCTCGCCTTGGTCTGATCTTCAGCTTTCGCTGACGGAGCTGCCTCGCCGGCCTGATGATCGATGGTCTTCGGGGCGTCGGCAGTGTCGTCTTCGGCCATGCCTTTTTTGAAGCTCTTAATTCCCTTAGCAACATCGCCCATAAGTTCGGAAATCTTTCCACGTCCGAACAGCAGAACCACCACCACTGCGATGATCAAGATCTGCCAAATACTAATGCCCATACGCCAAACTCCTGATAAACGGCTTTAAAGCCCTGCCGCCCTTTTACAAAAACGGCTCTCACCCTGCAACATACACCTGAAGTTCATTTTGCGCTCTTAGACAGAATGATGACATTCAGGGCAGATTATTCACCTAGACTTGGGACTCCCGGCGCGAAAAAACAAGCACGTCTTTCGGATCAGTGTCCACTGCGACATCCATTCCTGCTTCCCAAGAGCTGCCTGCACGGACCCTGGCCTGCAACGGATGGTCGAGACCGTCCACAACAATGGACAGAAGATCAACCTCCCCGACGAATCGTTTTGACAAGATGCGCCCGGGAACACCGCACAAACCTGCATTCGCAAGGCATATTCCCTGGGGCCTGATGCAGACATCGACCTTCTCGCCTTCCGAACCGGTCTTCACCCCAAGCAAGCCGAGCGGTGTTTCGACACCTGTCGCGGTAACACGGCCCTCAATCTGGTTCAGTTCAGAGAAGAACCTGGCTGCAAACAGATCGACGGGATCGTTGTAAAGCTCCGCTGCAGTACCGTGCTGAACCACACGCCCTTTGCGCATGAGTGCGATCTTGTCACCCATCCGCATTGCTTCTTCAGGATCGTGGGTCACGATGATACAAGTTGCCCGCGTTTCCCGAATGACCGCAAGGGTCTGGTCTCTGACGCTATCGCGCAAGCGTTTGTCGAGCCCGGAAAACGGCTCGTCCATGAGCAGGATCCCGGGCCGCGGCACCAGCGCACGTGCTAGTGCCACCCTTTGTTGCTCACCGCCGGACAAGGCATGAGGATAGTCAGCCGCATAGTCGGCGAGCCCGACGCGGCCAAGCGCTGCAAACGCGGCGGCCTGTGCGTTTTTCTTGGAAAGCCCTGTCAGACCGAACATCACGTTGGACAGTATGGTCATATGCGGAAAAAGCGCATAATCCTGGAACATCAAACCGACGCCGCGCTTCTCGGGCGGAAGGAAGGATTCATCTCCGGCGATCTCGCGGCCATTTATGAGGACTTTGCCGAGGCTTTGTCTCTCGACACCGGCTGCAATCCGCATAAGGGTGGTCTTGCCACAGCCGGAATGTCCAAGCAGGCAGAGGATTTCTCCTGGCGCGATCGACAGACTGAGTTCTCGGACCGATGCGACACCGTCGTAGTCATGCGACACATTCTCAAAGACGAGCCCTGCCGCAATGGTCGCGCCAGCCGTTCCCGGCGCGCCCCAGCTTGGCTGGTGCCCGTTTCCCTTTGCAGATTGCGGCCTGTTTTCCTGTGGCATCAAGCTCCGGCGGTCTCTTCGGCATCGTCATCAAAGAACGACCCGTCTTCTAAAGGATCTTCGTCCTCGGTCAATGCCACTTCGTCGTTGGGGATTGGAACGACAAAGGTAGCCGGCACCGCGCTGTCAAGCAGACCGGCCCCTTTCAATTCTTCCAGACCGGGCAAATCCTTTACGTTTTCGAGACCAAAGTGGACCAGAAACTGTTCTGTGGTTCCATATGTTACAGGCCGACCGGGTGTCCGCCGGCGACCGCGCATGCGGATCCAGGTTGTTTCGAGCAATACGTCCAAGGTGCCTTTCGAGGTCGACACACCGCGTATCTCTTCTATTTCAGCGCGTGTAACTGGCTGGTGGTAGGCAATGATGGCAAGTGTTTCCAGGGCGGCGCGAGACAGTTTGCGCTGTTCCTCGACATTGCGATGCATCAGGTAAGCCAGATCTTCGGCCGTACGGAAACACCACTTTCCTGCCAGCTTGACCAGATTGACGCCGCGCGGAGCATAATGCCGCTCGAGGTCCTCCAGCAGTTGCAGAACATCTGTGCCATCAGGCACGCGGAGCGTCAGTTCCTCAAGCGACAACGGCTCCGGAGAGGCAAATAGCAGCGCTTCAACCATGCGCTGGCCCGCCAGATCTCCTCCGTTGGGCCTCTCGCCTGCCGCTCCGCCGTCGGCCTGGTTCGGCTCTACGTCCTCAGATGTCATGATCCTCGTCCTTCACGATGGATCGAATGTAAACCGGAGAAAACGCTTCGCCCTGGCGGATTTCAACCTGCCCTTCGCGCACCATTTCAAGGCTGGCAGAAAATGTGCTGGCAACGACGGTAGCCCAATCCTTGTTATCATAGAGATAGTCCCGCAAATAGGCGTTCAAGGGAGCCCATTCGCTCACGCGGCCAACCAGTTTGACAAGCAGTTCCCTCGCCTCTTGCAAGGACCAGACCTTTCGCTTCAGCACCCGAACCGATGTAACCGATTGACGCTGCCGCTGGGTCGCGTAAGCAGACAGCAGATCGTAGACCGATGCATCCCAGATGCTCTTTTGCTGTACGGACATGGTTTCAGGGTCGCCGCGATGGAAGACATCGCGCCCTTGCCGGCTCCTGTCCATCAGCTTTGCGGCGACATCCCGCATCGCCTCCAGCCGTCTCAGTCTGAAGGCAAGAGCAGCGGCAAGTTCTTCGCCGGTGGGCTCATCTTCGTCTTTCTGTTCGGGCAGCAGCAGTTTCGATTTCAAAAACGCAAGCCACGCCGCCATCACGAGATAATCAGCAGCAAGTTCGAGGCGCATCCGCCGGGCTTCCGCAACGAACTCCAGATATTGCTCGACAAGTTCGAGAATCGAAATTCGGGCGAGATCCACTTTCTGCGTACGGGCCAACCCGAGCAGCAAATCGAGCGGGCCTTCAAATCCTTCCACATCGACAACAAGTTGGGGATCGGACGTCGCGCGCTGCTCGACCGTTTCAACATTGCTGAGCAAATCAAAGGAGCCGTCGCCGGCAACCTGCCTATGAGTTTCCAGTTCCGCCATTCAAGCTCCGGTCAGGCACCCGTCAGCCGGTCAATGCCTGAAACTCTTCCAAACCGGCCTTTTTGTCGAAGCCGGCTTCCGGTTCCCTCCAGCCTTCGAGCGCGGCTGCACACCTGCGTTCAGCCTCTCCACCTAGGGTCGGAACCGCTTCGGCAACGGCTTTCATTTCGTCCATATCGCCATTGCAATGCAGGACGATGTCACAGCCTGCCTCCACAATCTTACGCGAACGTTCGACAAAATCCCCGCCGAGCGCGTTCATCGAGATGTCATCGCTCATCAGGCAGCCGTCAAACCCAATTTCAGAGCGAATAATCTCCCTGATAACCGGCGCACTTTGCGTCCCCGCCGTTTCCGGGTCTATCGCCTCATAAACAATATGGGCTGTCATCCCCAAAGACACCTGGGAAAGTGCCTTGAAGGGTTGGAAATCCACGCTTTTCAGCTCTGAAAGGTCAGCGGAGACACGTGGCAGCTCCAGATGGCTGTCAACTTGCGCCCTGCCATGCCCGGGAATGTGCTTGATGACCGGAAGAACACCGCCTGCAAGCGCACCTTCCACCATCGCCTGACCGAGGGCGGTTACGATTTTGGGGTCGCCGGACATGGCTCGATCACCAATCGCGTCCACGGTTTCCTTGAAATGCACGTCAAGACAAGGAAGACAATCGATCGTTATGCCGACATCGAAGAGGTCCAAGGCAATCAATTGTGCGCCAAGCCTTGCTGCACGCAATCCGCGTTCAGGGCTATCTCCGAACAGGTCGCCATAAAGCCTGGGCGCGGGATATTTCGGCCAGTGCGGAGGCTTCAGCCGCTGGACGCGGCCACCTTCCTGGTCCACCAGGACTGGCGCATTCTGTCTGCCGACAGCATGCCGGAAATCAGAAGTCAGCTTTTTCAGTTGCTCCGGACTTTCGACGTTGCGCGCAAAAAGGATCAATCCCCACGGATCAGCCTCCTTGAAAAAGGCAGTTTCATCCTGAGAAAGGTTCGGTCCGGCACAGCCGGAAACAAAGGCCTTGGTCATAGGTTCCGGATTACCCGGCAGCGCGAGACCCGTCAAGAAACGTGGCACATCCTCTTGCGTCCATCCCCTGAACTTGCAATTTAGGGAGTGGTGAACACGCAAGGGTGGAGCGCTCAGCGATGAAATGCGCTAAGCAAACTTTCGTTGTGATCTGCGTCTTTCTTTTGGTTTTTGTGTGGTTGGGACCGGAATCAAAAGAGGTGTTCATTTTGCTCGGGATTCTGGAGAGCATGGCTCAAAGGCAACATTTGCCGCCGGGCTTCCTCTAAGGACTTCCTACTGTACCAATCCACGCGTACCTGGGAGAAAAACATGCGCGCACGTCTCGACATTCCGGCAGGTACGCTTCACCGGATCTCACACCGGTCCGAGATTCTCGGCCGGAACAGGTTGGGAGACACTGCCACGCGCGAAATTGTTGTCTATACCCCCAACGGACACGACGGCAGCGGCCTGCCTCTCCTGGTCGATATTGTCGGCTTTACCGCCGGCGGCCCAGCACATGCAAACTGGAAAAACTTTGGCGAGAATGTCCCCGAGCGCCTCGACCGGCTCATTCATGACGGCGACATGCCTCCGGTCGCGGTCGCCTTTCCCGACTGTTTCACCCGGCTCGGCGGCAACCAGTATATCGACAGCCAGGCCATCGGTCCCTGGGCAACCTGGCTGACGACCGAGATGCTTGAAGATGTCGAAGGACGGTTCAAGTGCGGCGGTCAGGGTATGCGCGCAATATTCGGCAAGTCATCGGGCGGTTACGGGTCTATCGTTCATGCGATGCTGCATTCCGACGTGTGGTCGGCAGCAGCCTGCCACTCTGGCGACATGGCCTTTGAGCTCTGTTATCTGCCTGAAATGCCAAGTGCGCTAAGGGCGATCGCCAAGGCGGGTTCAATAGAAGCCTTTGTAAAAGACTTTGAAAAGGGTCCCAAATTCCCCGGCAATTCACTGCACGACCTTATGACCTTTGCAATGGCGGCCACCTATGATCCCGATCCGGATCCGGACGTCTTCTGCGGGATCAGACTGCCCGTGGACCCGGAAACCTGCGAACTTATCGAAGAGCGTTGGAACGCATGGCTGTCCTGGGATCCGGTGGAGATGGTCGTGGACAGTGTTGACGCCTTGAAATCCTTAAAAGGTCTTTGGGTCGATTGCGGTTATGTCGACCAGTATAACCTGGTTTACGGAGCAAGGCGTCTGCATCGCAAACTTGAGGCTGCCGGTGTCGACCATGTCTATCAGGAGTTCAACGACAACCACTCCTCCATCGACTACCGGCTCGATGAAAGCCTCCCTTTTCTGGCCAAAAAGCTTCTCGGCAGCTAACCGGGCGGCGCGGGCCTTTTAGTTGACTTTGGTCGTTTCTCTTTTTTGCAGCGGTATTGATAGGATCACGCCGCCCAGAATGATGAGACATGCGCCAACAACTGCAAGCGGTGTCGGTATCTCGCCCCAAACGATATACGCGAACACGGCTGCCAAAATCACGCTGCCATAATATATCGGCGCAAGTGTCGCCGCTCCAGCACGTCTGTATGCTGAAATGTTCAAGGACTGACCCACGATAGCAAGAGGGCCTAGCCAGGCAAAAGCCAGGAGGCTCTGCAATGAGATGCCTTGCGTGCTTATCAGCCACATGACCGGACCTGCCAGCAGGAGGGTTGCGAACACGTTCACATAGGCAAGAATCGTGACCGTGTCTTCACGTTGCGCAATGTAGCGCATGATCAAAGCTTCGCATGCCATGAAGACCGCGGCTAACAACGCCGCGGCAACACCATCGAACGCCAGTGATCCCTGTGTTCCTGTTTCACTGGCAGCCCTCACGACACAATAAGCCCCAATGGCACAAAGAAGCCCGGCAACCCAGTGCCGACCGGTCACCATTTCCTTCAGAATCAGGCCGGCAAGTGCAATCGCGATAATACCCTTGGTCAGGCCGATTGCAGTTGCATCCGCAAGCGGCAAAATTGTTGCTGCGTAAATTGAACATGCCAGACCGCCAACACCACAGAAAGCGCGCAACAGGTGAAGTTTCCAAAGCGGGCTTAGCCTGGAAAAGACCGGTACCCGCTTAGCGACACCGACGCTGACGATTGTGACAGCTCCCCCCAGAAAGCGCAGCCAGACCAGGACTGCGACGGGAAGCAATCCGTCGGAAATCTTGCCGGCTGCAAAAACCGGCGTAAACGCCGCCATTCCGGCAAATGCAAGCACAAATGCAAAAGCCGTGTTCTCCCGGCGAACGTAGATCGAGTTTGGCGGCATGGAAACTCCTGACATCAATCTTCTTCTATCTAACAATCAAGGAGCGTTTCGTTCAGATACCAATTGCCAATGCCGGATATGCATATTTGCATCGCGTTGCCACTTTGCGCTTAATTTTGTATATCACCAAAATGAACTGGGATGATTTGAAACTGATCGATGCAGCCGCACGAATGCGTTCGCTTTCAGGCGCCGCCCGTGCGCTGAACCTCAGTCAACCGCAGCTGAGCCGACGGCTGAAGAGTTTCGAAGATCGTGTTGGAGCACGTCTGTTCGACCGAACGCCGACAGGACTGAAACCGACCGAAGCGGGTCTGCGCTTGATTCCGCTTGCTGCGGACATGCGCAAGAACGCGGATGCGGCCAGCCGCGTCCTGCCGGATCTTTCCGGATCGGCGCTGAAAGTCGTCCGTGTCGCAGTCGATGAAGTCCGTGCGAGGATCCTGACGGACAAATTTGCGGATCTGAATGCCCTGTTGGAAGGCGTGGAATTGGAGATCATTTCCAGTCATCTTCATGCCAATCACCAGACACGTGGAATAGAACTGCAGATCCGAAATTGCCTGCCAGAAACGGACACGCTCGTTTTCCGTAAAGTCGGCGATGTTGCCTATGGTGTTTACGCGTCAAAAAACTACGTTTCCGGACATCCCGCGGCATTGCGCGAGCAGCGATACAAAGAGTGCGCCTGGCTCGGTTTTGCACCAGACGATCTTTGGTACCCCGCCCAGGTCCGCTGGATGGAAGATAAGCACATTGTTCGCCCGAAAATGCGGACGAATACGATGACGACGCTCATGAATATGACTGCAGCAGGATCGGGCCTGGCCCTGCTTCCGGTCTTCATGGGGAATGCTCACCCGGATCTTGTCGCCCTCACCGGCGCACTGCCTGAACTTACAAATCCGGAACACATCATTGTTCACAGAGACGTACGCCGGGAACCGGCCGTCAGAAAAGCGATTGATGCGATCGCACGCGTTTACAAGGATATGGCAGCAAGACTAACCGGCACGGATGAACCGGTGAGCATCCAGGCCGCAGAATAAAGGGCCGTTACTAGCACGGCCCTTTCCTGTTCAATCGACACTTGCCTGTGAAGTCTTCAGGGCTGGCGGCGTACGAAGCAGTCGCCCCCGGCACCCTTGAGGCTTTCACAGAGCGAAATTGCTTCCTGGCGCGAAGCGGTCGGAATACGAGCGCGATAGAAGACGCCGCGGTCTCCAAGATCAGCAGATACGATCACTGCATTGCGATTACCCAATACGGAGGGATACCGGCGTTGCAGACCCGCATAAGCGTCGCTTGCAGCTGCTGCAGACCGCTGCGACGTTACCTGAACGATGTTCGTTCCGGACGGGATGGAGCCACCGGTCGCGTTTCCTGATGTGGTCGTTGTCGCAGGTGCCGGAGAATTCGAGGCATTATTCAGGTTCAACGGTCCGTCGGCCTGCTGTGGCGCTGCCGGCGCTGTCTGTGCAGCGGGCGCAGGTGCGCGTGCAACTTGCACCGGTGCCGCCGGTTTTTTCCGGGGAATGACCGATATCGCGGGCACTGAACCCGCTGCCGCTTCAACCGGTGCTGGCTCTGTCTGCTCTGGCACTGCCGCGACGGCTGGAACCTCAGGCGCAGCCGGTTCAGGCGTTGCGGTCGTTGCCTGGGTGTCTACCTGGGGCTGAGCAGGCGTTGCTGATGGTTCGGGCGCAGATACCAAGGGCTCGGCAAGTTGGGTTGCCGTGTTTACCGGCGTCGTTTCAACTACACGCGGCGTTTCATTTGTTTCGGTCGGTGTCGACACGACCGGAACGGGCTGTTCTGCCGTCACGACAGCGGGTGTTTCCGGCTGCACAGTGCTCGCAGGTGCGCTCTGGCCTTCCGTTTCGAAAGTCCCGTCAGGCTTGACCCTGATCGTCGTGACTTGCTTCGGCGTTCCGGGCGCAAGAACAGTTCCTCCATCAGTTCCCTCAGGTGCGGGCGGCAATTCGACCGGCTGCGGTGAGACCGGCAATTGCAAACTGTCCGGGGTAGCCTCCGTCGCCTGACCCAATCGATCCTGAAATGGCTTTGTCGAACTTTCGCCCGATTGAGCCTGACTTTCTTCCGGATAGATCTTCAGCGGCTCCTGCAGCCCGGCAACAACCGGCGGCGGACCGCTCGGCACCTGAACTGCATCCCCATCCATCAGGAAGAAACCGGCCCCTCCCAGGGCTGCAACACCAACGATCCCGAGAGTGACATAAAGACCACGGCGTGACCGCTCCTTTGCGAGCGGTGCTGCTTGAGCTTCGGCGTCTGAATGGGGCGGAAGTATTCCTGCACCATTCAGGCTCGGATCGCTTTCCTGCATCGCGCGCGCGACAGCATCAAGATCATATCCCTCAACGGGAGGGGGGGTCTCATCTTCCTCGATCTTCGGCACCGCGCTGGCTGCGGCCGGCCATGCCAAATCGTCAATATCGTCCGCTGAGGCTTCCGGTTCCTCCTGTGGGTCAGGCTCCAGCAGGTCTTCGTCAGCTGCGACAGGTGCCCTCGCCTCGCGTTCGGGAAAATCCAGGTCCGCAAAAAGTGCGTCGATTCCCGCAGGACTTTCTTTTTCGCCATTGCGTTGACGGGGCGCTGCGGTCGCGTCCGCCGGCTCCGGGTTAAGGGCAGCGAACAGGTCGTTTTCGTCGATGGCGGGGCGCTTTCCCACCTCTGTCAACGTACGATCGGAGTCCTGGACCTGGTTGCGCTCAGCAATGTATGCGTGAGATTGTCCTGCCGGATACACAGGTGATGGTTCGCGCGATTCTTCCACACGGTCTCTCGCGACGAGACCGGGTGTCCGGACGTGAGTAGGCGCCTCTTCCCGGCTGCGCAGGATATCCATCGGAGTGCGCACGAAAGAGTTGAGAGGTTCCTGTGGCGGGGCCGGAAGATCTTTCTCAGGCGCGTCTGCAGCCACCTTGGTTTCCGTAATGTCTTCGAAGGGATCCGGATGAACAGGTGCAATGACCTCTTTTTCCGGCAAGGCCGCGGCATCATCGTCGACTGACTGTCGCAGCGCCCCAATGAGTTCGTCTTCCAGTTCGGCCGTCAGGTTCTGCTCAAGATCAAGCGCAACCGTCGGTGCAAGCACCGGTCTCTCGTGCCCGAAATCCTGACGCGGCGGTGGCGCGACCGGACCTGGAACATCTATTGCCGGTGGTTCTTTGGCCGGATCTGGCTGCGCAACGTGAGCAGTGGGAATGAGGGGCTCCGGCTCGGACAGTGAGGGCGGTTTTGCCTCGGAAGCCGGCTCGCTCAGTCTCGGCCACAAGGGCGAAACATTTTCCGACGCCTGTTCAGCAATTGGCGTTGGGGCTGCATGAGGAGCAGCCGGACCCTCGAATGTCGATTCGTCCTGACGCCGTGCAAAGAACTGGTTTCGGATTTCTCCGATTATGGGCGCTGTCGAATCCTCAGGCCGGATCGGGGATGGTTCTCTGTTAATCGGATTAGGCGGCGCCGGCGCGAATGTCGGTTCGACACGTGCCTCATCGGCGTCCGGGGCATCGTCGCCATCTCCAGTAAAATCGTCCAGTCCAGCAAAATAGTCTGTTGTGCCAACCCGACCGCTGCTCACATTTGCACCCAATTGTTTGTTTTTATGGACAATTCTTGCCAACTCAAGCAATGGATCTTCCAAAGCAGGCCGTTCTGCGTCCGCCTCACCGGCCGACGCATGCAAATCCGTACTCTCATTTTCGTAGTCTTTTGCCATGAGCTTTACGAAAACCGGTTCCGTTTTGCCTGTGCGTCTCCCATCGCGACACACCAGACTGCGATATTGATCTAGCGCATTTCCTCAGGAGCGTTGACGCCGAGAATCGAAAGCCCTGAAGCAAGCACCAAAGATATTGCACGAACCAATGCAAGACGTGCCAGGGTTAATTTCGAGTTACCAGCGTCAATAAAACGTAAATGCGGCATTTCCTTGCCTCTATTCCAGTGGCCGTGAAAGGAACTTGCCAATTCGTGTAGATAAAACGCGATCCTATGTGGCTCATGTGTGTCCGCAGCCGCATTCACCACTTTAGGCCACTCCGCCATTTTCGCTATCAACTCAAGCTCGCCCACATCCCCGAGCAGCGCGAAGTCCGTTTGTGCAAGGACAACATCATTCACGACCGGATCGGGTAGCTCTTCGACCGCCTGCCTGAGGACCGAACAGCAACGTGCATGCGCATATTGCACATAAAAAACCGGATTGTCTTTCGATTGTTCCGTGACTTTCTTGAAGTCAAAATCAAGTGGCGCATCGTTCTTGCGGTAGAGCATCATGAAACGGACCGGATCGGGGCCGACCTCGTCGACAACCTCACGAAGCGTTATGAAATCGCCAGACCGCTTCGACATCTTTACCGGTTCGCCGTCACGCATCAGTTTCACGAGCTGGCAAAACCGGACGATGACATCTGTCTTTCCGCCCGAAACCGCCTTCCCAACAGCCTGCAACCGTTTTGCATAACCGCTGTGATCGGCGCCGAGAACGTATATCGTTTCCTGGAAGCCACGTTCGAACTTGTCCTGAAAATAGGCCACGTCAGCTGCGAAGTAGGTGTAGGATCCGTCGGACTTCTTCAGGGCCCTGTCGGTATCGTCTCCGAAATCGCTTGCCCGAAAGAGCGTCTGTTCGCGATCTTCCCAGTCTTCCGGCACCTGTCCTTTTGGCGGCGGCAAGGTTCCCTGATAGATGAGCCCCTTTTCCCTGAGCCCATCGAGCATATGGTCGATCTTCGAACCGTTCCCGCCGTTTCTTTCGTGAAGCGTTCTTTCGGAAAAGAAGATCTCGTGTTCAACACCAAGCGCAGACAAATCGGACCGTATCAGGTCCAGCATGGCGGCCATCGCAGCGTCCTTGACGATCGGCAACCATTCTACTTCCGGCATGTCTTTGAGCTTGTCGCCGTACTGGTCTTTGAGTATTGCGCCGACCGGCTTCAGATAATCCCCCGGGTAATATCCGGCAGGAATTTCGCCGATATCTTCGCCAAGTGCCTCGCGATAGCGCAGGAACGCGCTGCGCGCGAGCGTCTCGATCTGCGAGCCCGCATCGTTGATGTAGTATTCCTTCACGACGTCGCTGCCGGCAAACGTCAGAAGGTTGGCAAGTGCGTCACCGACGACGGCACCACGTATGTGTCCGACATGCATCGGTCCGGTAGGGTTCGCCGAAACGTATTCGACGTTGACCTTTGCAGGCGATTGCGGGACCACTGCACCAAATTGCTGACCCTGTTCCAGAATGCCTCCCAGAACGCGCTGCCAAACGGCCGGCTTAACCCGCAAATTGATGAAGCCAGGACCCGCGATGGTCGCTTCCGTAATGTCCGGGTCGCCCTTCAAACCTTCAACGAGACGTTCTGCCAGATCACGCGGTTTCATGCCCATGGGTTTTGCCAGCACCATGGCCGCATTCGTTGCAAAATCACCGTGATCGGGATCTCTGGGCGCTTCGACAACCACACGCGCAAGATCTGGTGAAACTCCACTTGCGTCTTTTAATTCAAGTTCTTCTACGACTTTTTTAACGCGTTGCGTGAAGTCCGCGAAAATGTTCATTGAGCACCGGTCGGGTTTCGTCGTTCTTGCATACCAGCCCTGCGCGCAGAAGCGGCAATCACCGCAATTGCGACAGGGTGAAAAAAGTGATCAAGCGCCTACCCTAATTCCGGGGTGTCGTCAAACAATCTGCGGTGCTCTTCAATGGCGAAGCGGTCTGTCATTCCCGCGATGTAGTCGCAAATGCGCCGCGCAATCTCATTGTTATTCAAAGTTGCCAGACCGACATTCCAAGGATGTGGCATCAGGTTAGGCTCCGATTGGAACCGGGCGAAGAGATCTCTGACGACTCTCGCGACAAGCTTTCGGACGGCCAGGACGTCATCGTGACGATAGACTCGCGCGAACAAAAAGCGTTTCACCTCTTTTTCCGCCGTCACCATGTCATTTGAGAACGCGACCATACACTTGCCTGCGTTGCGGATATCCTGGACGCTCTCAGGTGCAAGATCAGATAGATTCTCAATCGACTCCCGTATGACGTCTTCCACCATCCTGGTGATCGAGCGACGCACGATTTCATGGATTCGCCGCCCCTCTTCCAGTCCAGGGTACTTGCCGTCGACCTCGCTTAGAATGTCGGCCAGGAACGGTACTTCGCGCATATCCTCAATCGCAAAAAGACCCGCTCTCAAGCCGTCATCCAGATCATGGGCGTCATACGCGATGTCATCGGCAATTGCTGCGGCTTGTGCTTCCCCGCCCGGCCATGTGTCCAAAAGCAGGTCCTGTTTTTCGGCATAGGCGCGGATCGCGAACGGAAGCTGGCTGTTCCGGAATTTTCCAAGGGGGTTCCCGGCACCATCGAGCAGAGGCCCGTTATGCTTGACCAGTCCCTCCAGCGTTTCCCAGGAGAGGTTCAGTCCGTCGAATTCGGCATAACGTTGTTCAAGAAGTGTCACCACGCGCAAGGACTGTGCGTTGTGGTCGAAGCCTTCGAATGGCGCCATGCATTCGTGCATGACATCCTCTCCTTCATGACCGAACGGAGTGTGCCCAAGGTCATGAGCCAGGGCGAGACACTCGGCCAGATCCTCGTCGAACCGCAGGGCCCTGGCAAGCGACCGTGCTATCTGCGACACCTCGATCGTGTGGGTTAGACGCGTCCGGTAATGATCACCCTCGTGATAGACAAACACCTGGGTCTTGTGTTTCAGGCGCCTGAACGCTGACGAATGAATGATCCGATCGCGGTCCCGTTGAAACGGCGTTCGGGTCGGACTTTCCGTTTCCGGAAAGAGACGCCCCCTGCTTTGGAGCGGATTTTCGGCACATGCAGCGCGTGATTGCGCACCAAAGCCGAGATCTGATTTTACCTGGGACCAGTCACCGTTCACAGCATCTTCACCCCATCTCGCCGAACTCCGCAGATTGACGCGGGCGACTTCAAAACTTACTTATCTGAATAAATCAGGTTTCCTGCTCTTTGCCACGAACAAGAGCACAGCGAGTCGGTGGAAAATGACCGAAACACTTGAAAATCGAGTAACAGTCAGCGAACGCGCTGCCAAGCGTATCGCAAAAATATTGTCCAATGAACCCTCCGGCAGCATGCTCCGTGTGAGCGTCGAAGGCGGCGGCTGTTCGGGATTGCAATACAAATATGACGTCGTCGACAGCACTGAAGATGACGATCTGGTCATCGAAAAAACGGGCGCGACCGTTCTGATCGATTCGATCTCGCTTCAGTATATGGGTGGGTCGGAGATTGATTTCGTAGATGACCTCATCGGGCAGTCCTTTCAGATAAACAATCCGAATGCGGTGGCCGGTTGTGGTTGCGGCACAAGTTTTACAATCTGAACGAAGACGCTTTCCCGGCCGCTTGTTCCGGCTGACACCGCACACAGGACATTCGGTCTGATGAAAATCGCTACGTGGAACATAAATGGTGTCAAGGCACGTATTGACACGGTATTGGAGTGGCTTCGCGAAACGTCTCCCGACGTTGCCTGCCTGCAGGAAATCAAGTCCGTCGACGAAAACTTCCCGCGCCAGCCCTTTGAAGATCTCGGCTACAATGTCGAAACACACGGCCAGAAGGGTTTCAACGGCGTTGCTCTGTTGTCCAAACAACCACTGGAGGATGTTCAACGGCGCCTTCCAGGTGATGACGCCGACGAGCAGGCCCGCTTTATCGATGCCGCCGTTTCCACCGAAAGAGGAGCGATCCGATTCGGCTGCCTTTATCTTCCAAACGGAAATCCGCTCGGCACCGAAAAGTACCCTTACAAACTGGCGTGGATGGAACGCCTGATTGTGCATGCAGAAACCCGGCTGCGCGAAGAAGGCGCCTACATGCTGCTCGGCGACTACAACGTCATTCCGGAGCCCATTGACGCGAAGAACCCTCAGAACTGGGGTGATGATGCCCTGTTCCAGCCCGAGAGCCGGCAACGCTTCCGGGCGCTTGAGTATCTTGGTTTCACGGAAGCGGTCAGATCGTGCACGGAAGCCGAAGAAACCTATACGTTCTGGGATTATCAGGCAGGTGCCTGGCAGAAGAACAACGGCATACGTATCGATCACATTCTGCTCTCACCGCAAGCAACGGATCTTTTGTCAGGTTGCGGGATCGACAAACATGTCCGCGGTTGGGAAAAGCCCTCTGATCACGTTCCCGTCTGGGTGCAGCTGGCGGCTTGACGCCCGAATTCCAAGCAGCCAGTAAGGCAGAAATAGCCTTGGGAGCTCCCTGGACCTTCAGCTGCATTCCAGACGTCACACTTGCAGAATGATGTTTGCATGCTACTCTTTTCGGTAATGGGATAACGGTTAGACATATTTCGCCCGCTCAGGCTCGCGGCGGGCATTTGCCAAATCCGGTGCATCATCGCAGCTTCGGATCGTCATGCTTCATCAAGATTTCCCGACTTTCCTCGATTGCCGCAGCTATTTCATTTTTCGCACTGACGACTCTTGCGCATGCTCAGAACATAAGCTGCACCTGCAGATACAAGGGTGAAGATTACGGGATAGGCGAGTCAATTTGCCTGAAAAGCCCGGACGGCATGCAGATGGCGACTTGTTCGATGGTGTTGAACAACACATCGTGGACGTTCAGCAATGCACCTTGCCCATACTCATCTCTTGATCTTGAAGGCCTGGTGCCCAACCAGACACCAGCTCGCGCGCCGGAGCTTCAAAAAGACGATCCAACGTCAAGCCCAGTGGAACACGGCTAGAGCCGGCCTGTTGATTGATCCAGTGATTTTGAGCATGTGCCGCTGATGCAGCGTGCAAGAACCTATTGGGTCTTGAGCTGTTGTGCGGTGAGCAGGTCCGAGCGGTTTTGTTCGATCCATCCGTCGGCGAGCACGCGCGCTTTTTCCCGAACAGTTTCCGGCGATACCGCAAAATACTGTTCGTGCATCGAATTGATCCAGACTGCTTCCGACCCGGTTGCCTGTTCTCTGGCAACTGTCATCCACATGAGACCGCGCGCCTTTTTCTTTTCGGACGTTCCGATCGTGTAAAGCGTCTCACCCAACCGCGCTTGTGCGCCGACATGCCCCTTGATGGC
Organism: uncultured Roseibium sp.; assembly: GCF_947494555.1. Lineage (GTDB taxonomy): Bacteria > Pseudomonadota > Alphaproteobacteria > Rhizobiales > Stappiaceae > Roseibium. The sequence continues at coordinate 126,590 of NZ_CANLVF010000002.1, forward strand.
GGCAAGGTTGTACCAGCGAACCGCCATCCGGCTGTTGTTGTCCTGGTACATGCGACCCAGCTCGTATTGGGCTTCAGCGTCCCCGAAATAAGATGCTGCATGCGTGAAAATCTGCCGAGCGCGGGGCTCGTTTTTCGGAACCGATCCGTCAATGCCGTTCAGATAATAAGAGCCAAGCGCAACAAAAGCGCTCGAAACGAAGGGCGCGTCCGGTGCACTCGGGCTATCGTCGCCGTGTTCGCGCACGATCTGGCTGTAATACTGGAATGCCTTCAGATCGTCTTCCTGAACGCCGTCTCCCTTGGCATACATTTCGCCAAGTTTCCACGCGGCCATCGGCTGCCCGTTTTCGGCCGCATATTGAAGAGAATTCAACGCGCCGGCCTTGTCACCTGCATAATACTGGCGCGCGCCAGCGCGCAGCGCCTCCGTCGGGGAGAGGTCGTTAGGTCCGATCTGGACATTCGGGGTCGGCTGGCCGTCAAATGCAGCGGCAGAGACTGTAAGACCGAGGAACAATGCAATGGACACAGTTGCATGTTTTCCAAAGCCAACAAGCTTTGAAAGCGTCTCGTGCCTGCCAGTCACACAATTACTCACCGGGCGAATTCCACCGGCGGGCCGTTTGTCATTGACGGCTTTTATATTTGTTCGCGCCTCGCGCATTTTCTGTCTCTTCATACCGTCGGGCCACAACCGGACGGTTCTTTTTTGCGCGGCCCAAGTTGGCCAATCAATTCGGCCTAAGTTTGGCCATTCTGGGCCCAATTAAGACCATTTGCGGGTTTCTTCCTCTGCTGGCCATTCGCCGAACAATGCATACATAGAACGCCAAACAACCAAAGCTTAGCGTACGGTTGCTGCTCAAAAATGGCTGAACATGGGCAGCCTCGCCATTCAAGCCCTCCAGGCATGACTCTGTTGACGAGTGTTGCCGAATTGGCACAATTCTTGTGTTGCCCGTGCATCACCCCTTTGAAAAACATCAAAACACAAGCAAGTTGATGATCGGTTTCCGGGCCTGAAATTCTGCCGGTCTGTTGAAAACATGGGCAACGCGGCAAAATCCTTTGCCGTTCTTCATTTGTCCTTCAAACTTAGGTGTGATTCGGTGTAGACAGTGGCGCTGAATTTCAGCGAAACGAGCTTTAGACCCTTCAGGCGAGACGGAATGAGCGCAAAAGACGACCTATTTGCTGGCAACGCGGCGATTTCGACGCCGCTGAACGACGATGCGCCCAAAGCGTCCCGATCCAGAACGCGTCCCCCTACTCCGGTTGCCGTCACGGAAGATTATTCTGCCGCCGATATTGAGGTCCTTGAGGGTCTTGAACCTGTCCGGCGGCGGCCAGGAATGTATATCGGTGGAACCGACGAGAAAGCGCTCCATCACCTGTTTGCAGAAGTCATCGACAATTCGATGGACGAAGCTGTTGCCGGCCACGCAACCTGGATTGACGTGTCGCTCTCCACAGACGGGTACCTCACCATAGTCGACAACGGCCGCGGCATTCCGGTTGACCCTCACCCCAAGTTCAAGGACAAATCCGCTCTTGAGGTGATCATGACGACACTTCACGCAGGCGGCAAATTCGACAGCAAGGTATATGAGACGTCAGGCGGGTTGCACGGTGTCGGTGTTTCGGTCGTCAACGCGTTGTCGGAAGAACTTGTCGTCGAGGTCGCAAGAAGCCGAAAACTCTATCGGCAAACCTTTTGCCGGGGCCACCCGCAAGGGGCGCTTGAAATGGTCGGTGACACCCAAAATCGTCGCGGCACGCTTGTGCGTTTCAGACCCGATGAGGAAATCTTCGGCAAAGGTGCCAGGTTCCTGCCTGCCCGCCTGCTCAAGATGGCGCGCTCCAAAGCTTACCTCTTCGGAGGCGTCGAGATCCGTTGGCACTGTTCCGCCGACCTGATCACCGGAAAAGACGAAACGCCTACCGAGGCCGTGTTTCACTTTCCTGGCGGGCTGAAGGACTTTCTTGCCGAACGCCTCACTTCTGAACGGCGTGTCGTGGACGAGATATTCGCGGGCCGCACGGACAACGCCGGCAAGCACGGGTCTGTCGAATGGGCGGTCAATTGGTTTGCAGGGGACGGTTTTGTCAACTCCTACTGCAATACCGTTCCTACGCCTGAGGGCGGCACGCATGAGGCCGGATTCCGATATGCATTGCTGCGCGGGTTGAAAGCCTATGGTGAACTGACGAACAACAAGAAAGCCGGCATCATTACAGGCGATGACGTTATGACATCGGCTGGCGGAATGCTGTCCGTGTTCATTCGGGAACCCGAATTCGTCGGCCAGACCAAAGACAAGCTGGCGACAAATGAGGCGACCCGCATCACGGAGACCGCAGTACGCGATGCCTTTGATCATTGGCTGACAGCGTCACCGAACCAGGCGAACAAGCTGCTGGAGTGGGTGATAGACAGAGCCGACGAACGGCTCCGCAGGCGCCAGGAAAAAGACGTCGCGCGCAAATCGGCCGTCCGGAAACTTCGTCTCCCCGGTAAACTAGCGGATTGCTCGGCAAACCAGTCGGATGGAACCGAACTCTTCATCGTGGAAGGAGATTCCGCGGGTGGCTCGGCAAAACAGGCTCGCAATCGTTCAAATCAGGCTGTCCTTCCGCTCCGGGGAAAAATTCTGAACGTCGCAAACGCCGGCAGAGACAAGCTGGTTGCCAATCAGCAACTTGCAGACCTCATACAGGCCCTGGGCTGCGGCACGCGTTCGCAATATCGTGAGACAGATCTGCGCTACGAAAAGATCGTGATCATGACCGATGCCGATGTGGACGGCGCCCACATCGCGTCTCTTCTCATCACGTTCTTCTACCGCGAGATGCCGGAACTTATCCGTGGCGGCCATCTTTATCTCGCCGTTCCTCCGCTTTACCGGCTCAGCCAGGGCGGCAAAACGCTCTATGCGCGCGACGATCCCCACAAGGATGAATTGCTCGAGACGGTCTTCAAAGGAAAATCGAAAGTCGAAATCGGACGATTCAAGGGCCTTGGCGAAATGCTGCCGGCCCAATTGAAGGAAACGACAATGGACCCGGCCAAACGGTCGATGCTCAAGGTCGATGTGGATGAAGCGGAAATCGGAACAACCAACGACACCGTGGAACGCCTCATGGGCAACAAACCTGAAGCCCGGTTCCGGTTTATCCAGGAAAATGCCGAATTTGCGGACGACCTCGATATCTAAGGTTCGCCCGCCTTACGCTGCTGTTTGACAACGTGATGACTTGAGCACCCAAGTTCTTGTCTGAACAAGATCATGGCTTTTCAACGCACGCATGAGATCTTTTGTTTCCGAAGCGAACGATAACTTTACATAATATTGCGGCACGCACTGTGCATCAAAAGCAGAGGTTCTAGTGCTTTTGGCCCGCATTATTAACTGCGATCACAATTCCTTCCCGGAAATACTCGATTTTCCTGGAATTTTACCTCTTCGGCGCATTGACACCAGAACCTGTAACTGTAGTGTGCGCACAACGGCGCTGGCAGTTGGCCAAGTGCCGTATTGTTATTACCACAACATCCGGGCAAAACGCTCCATGTCATTTGATACTCTCGGTCTTAGCGAGAAGGTCCTCTCTGCAGTTGAGACAGCAGGTTATAAGGAACCCACAGCAATCCAGGCAGGAGCAATCCCGCAAGTACTGGAGCGCCGGGACATACTCGGGATCGCGCAGACCGGAACCGGGAAGACCGCCAGTTTCACCTTGCCGATGTTGACGCTTCTCGAAAAAGGGCGCGCCCGCGCGCGCATGCCGAGAACTCTCATCCTGGAGCCGACACGCGAGCTGGCGGCGCAGGTTGAGGAAAATTTCGAAAAATACGGCACGAACCACAAGCTGAACGTTGCTCTATTGATCGGCGGCGTATCGTTCGCGGAGCAGGACAAGAAGCTGGATCGTGGTACAGACGTGCTGATTGCCACCCCAGGACGGCTGCTGGATCATTTCGAACGGGGCAAACTCCTGCTCCAGGGCGTCGAAATCCTTGTCATTGACGAAGCTGACCGCATGCTGGACATGGGTTTCATTCCCGACATCGAACGGATCTGCAAACTTATCCCGTTCACGCGTCAGACTCTGTTCTTTTCCGCGACGATGCCGCCGGAAATTCAGCGCCTAACCGACACCTTCCTGCAAAATCCGGCGCGCATAGAGGTCGCACCTACTTCCTCCACTGCGGAAAACGTTGCTCAACGCCTGAAAGCTTCAGCTTCCAAGGATTACGATAAGCGCGCAGCCCTGCGTGAGCTTCTCGAAGGCGCTGAAGACCTGCAAAACGCGATCGTATTCTGCAACCGCAAGAGGGACGTCTCAACGCTGTTCCGCTCGCTCGAACGCCACGAATACAATGTCGGAACGCTTCATGGGGACATGGACCAGCGGACCCGCATGATGATGCTGGACAATTTCCGAAAAGGGAACATCAAGCTTCTCGTCGCAAGTGATGTAGCAGCACGCGGGCTGGACATTCCCGAAGTCAGCCACGTTTTCAACTACGACGTCCCAATCAACGCAGAAGACTACGTGCACCGTATTGGCCGGACTGGCCGGGCCGGTCGCAGCGGCACGGCCTACACGCTTGTCACAAGCGAAGACAAAAAGTATCTCGACGCGATTGAAGAGCTGATCAAGCAGTCGATCGACTGGCTGGGTGATCCGATAGACTTCGAGGCAGCGGCGAAGGAGCGTAAGGCCAGACGTAAATCGGGCAAGAACGCAAAGAATGAATCAAGCAACGACAACGACGCATCGCAGGCAAAAGCGCCACGCCAACGGCGTTCGCACTCCAAGCAGCGCGAGGCAGAACCTGATGTCAAACAGGAGCAGCAGGACGTGATCACCCCGGCATCTGTGTCAGAGATCCCGCAAAAATCCGCAAACAAGAAACCCAAAAGCGACAAGTTTGAACCGGCCTTCAGTCCGGGTGTCCACATTCCGGCGTTTCTGCTGCGCGAGCCGCGTCCGAAAAAAGCGTCGTAGCGTTATTTTTAATGAGGGATATCCCTTAAGCTTAACCGCTCGTTAAAACTTCCGTCCGAATTTGGAACCTGATCTTGCGGCCGTGTGGGGCGGATTCGCAGGGCTGAGTTGAGAGAAGTTTTATGTCGGATGAAGACGACCATAACCGGACCATCAAATATGGTGAGTCCGCTATCGGTTACATAAGGAAGAACACGCTTCCTGCTTATCCACGCTCCTATGAGCTCTGGTACACGTATTCTGCCGGATACAACCAGGGCTTAAATCGCGCAATCAACGACACCATCAAAAACAATGGCCGTATCAGCACCGACGAAATGCTGAACCTTTATGGACGTTTTCTCTCGCCGACGCGGCTTGGCGATCGGCTTGATGAAGTCGGGACAAGGGTTTCGAGGGAAGTAGAGGAGCTGATCGATTCGCTGAAACTGAGCGCGGATGCAACATCCGACTACGGCAATGCACTCGAGCAGGCCGGTGAAAAAATCAAAGAAGTCCAGGATCCCCAGAAACTCCATATCTACGTCACGCATCTGGTGAAGTCGACACAGAATGCCGTCGCCTCGAACAGGAAGCTTGAGAGCCAGCTTCTGGAATCAAAGAAGCATATTGAAAACCTTCAATCTTCTCTCGAGGCAATCAGGTATGAGTCACTGACGGACGAGCTGACCACGCTGAACAATCGCAAACACTTCGAGGTTTCGATTGAAAAGATCATCGACCAGTCGAAGGAGAGCGGCCGCAGCTTCGCGCTGCTGATGACCGATATCGATCATTTCAAGAAGTTCAACGACACCTACGGACATCAGACCGGCGATCAGGTTCTGCGCCTTGTCGCGCTTGCCGTTAAGCAGAACATCAAGACACAGGACATCGCCTGCCGGTATGGCGGTGAAGAATTCTCAATCATTCTGCCTCAATGCAATCTTGAAGAAGCGATCGAGATCGGTGAAAAAATTCGCTCGGCAGTTATGTCGAAAGAACTCGTCAAAAGGTCCACCGGAGAGAATCTTGGGCGCGTGACGATTTCAGTCGGCATTGCGATTTTCGAAAATATGGATACCGCCCATTCCGTCGTTTCACGTGCCGATGAAGCTCTTTATGCCGCCAAAAATGCCGGGCGCAATCTTGTCAAAACAGAAAGTGATCTGTCGGCAGCCAACGACGAAGAAAACGTCGCTTAGGCCAATTGCACCCGGTTTTTAGAACCGCACGTCGGCGCTCCTAGATCTCAGGCTTCTGTAATACGTTCAGCCCCATCTGCCAGAAATCACTTTCCAGCCGGCAGGCTTTCTCAAACAGAGACAGAACACGCGGATACCGATGGTCGGTCAGTACATTGGCCGCAGTGCCTTCAAACCAGGCTTCGAAGCCCTCTGCCAATTCCTGATACCCTTCGCTGGCATATTCCTGTATCCAGCGCTGATAGGGATTGTCCGGCTTGTCGCAGCCCATCGTGTGCAGGCGTTTGCCGATCTCGGCATAGCCGATGATACAAGGGGCAAGCGCGGCCTGCAGGTCCAGCAGATCACCTGCCATGCCCGCGTCGAGAACGAATCTCGTATAGGCCATTGTGGGTGTATCTTCAGGAGCCTGTTCGATATCTTGACGCTGCATCCCCCAGCGTTCGCATATCTCAATATGCAGCTCGAGTTCCACGTCCAGGATCGCCTTCACGCCTTCGAGCGAGTGGCGCATGTCGGCAACCGTCGGGCTCTTGTAGATGCCGAGCGCATAAGCTCGCGCAAACTGGATCAGGAACAGGTAGTCCTGCACCAGGTAGTGCTTGAAGCATTCTAGAGGGAGTTCTCCCTTGCCGAGTTGTTCGACAAAGTCGTGCTGGGTGTAGTCGGCCCATTGCTCTGCCGCATGGGTCTTGAGCCTCTCGAATAATCTCATGGAATGCTCTCTGGGAGAAAGATGGATCGCGTCAGTTGGCGTTCAATGCGCCGGTATCAACCGCCTGAAGCGAGACGGATTCGCCACAACCGCACGCTGACACTTCGTTCGGGTTCTTGAAAACAAATCCCGAGCGGAATTTCGTGACTTCGAAATCCATTTCTGTGCCGAGAAGAAACAGAATAGCTGAGGGATCGACAAAGAGTTTTGCGCCCTTGTCCTCGATCACATCGTCACCAGGCTTGGCATCTTCAACCAGATCCATGGTGTATTCCATGCCCGCGCAGCCGCCCTTCTTGATGCCGACACGCAAGCCAATGGCGTCCTTGTCGGCATTCTCGACAAGTTCCCTCACCCGCTCTGCAGCGGTATCGGTCATGCTCATGACCTTGAATTTTCCGGCAGCGGCCATTCGGTCCTCGTTCTGCTCCAGATCACCAAAACCTGATATAGGTGCTCAGCTTATCGGATAAAAGGTTTCGAACTCAATACCAGTTGAGCGCGACTTTCGCTTCGTCCGACATGCGATCAGGCGTCCAGGGCGGATCGAACACCATATCGACATTGACGGGCCCGACCCCTGCAACCGCAGACACCGCGTTCTCGACCCATCCCGGCATTTCACCCGCAACCGGACAACCTGGCGCTGTCAGGGTCATATCAATATTGATCGAGCGGTCGTCCTCGATATCGACCTTGTAGATCAAGCCTAACTCGTAGATATCACAAGGGATTTCAGGGTCGTAGACCGACTTCAGAGCGCCGACAATATCCGTCGTCAGGCGATCGAGTTCATCGCCGGGAATACCGGTTTTGGCCGAAACTTCCGCCTGCAGCTCAGCGCCGTCAGCAGCCGTATCGATTGTTGTCACGTTTTCCATCCTGGGTCCGTCCTTACCCGAAAAAACTCTGGGCCTTCAAAAGGGCTTCGTAAAGAGCGTCCACTTCATCACGCGTGTTGTAAAGCCCGAAGCTTGCACGACATGTAGACGTTACCCCGTATCTTGCCAAGAGCGGCTGCGCACAATGTGTCCCTGCCCTGACCGCGACCCCTGCTCGGTCAATGATCGTCGCGACATCGTGGGCGTGTGCACCTTCAATTTCAAATGAGACAATCGCCCCCTTGCCCGGCGCATCGCCGAATATCCTGAGTGAGTTGATTTCCCTCAGTTTCTGGTGGGCGTAGTCCTTCAAGTCCGCTTCGTGCCTTGCGATGTTTTCGCGCCCGATGGTGTCCATATAGTCGAGCGCCGCACCAAGACCAATAGCCTGAACGATCGGCGGCGTTCCGGCTTCAAACCGATGCGGCGGGTCGTTGTAGGTGATCACGTCTTCCGTGACGTCCAGGATCATCTCACCGCCGCCATTGAAGGGACGCAAGGCGTTGAGCCTTTCCGGTTTGCCCCAGAGCACACCGATGCCTGATGGCCCGTAGACCTTGTGGCCGGTGAAGACGTAGTAGTCGCAGCCGAGATCCTGAACGTCCACGGGCATGTGGACCGCTGCCTGGCTGCCGTCGACCAGAACCTGGATGCCCCGTTCGTGTGCGATCTCGCAGATTTCCTTGATCGGCACTACTGTCCCGAGCACGTTGGACATATGCGTGATCGCGACAAGCTTCGTTCGGTCGGTCAGCGTGTGCACGAACGCGTCGAGGTCGAAAGAGCCGTCTTCACGGACGTAGACCCACTTCAGGACCGAGCCATGCCGTTCACGATGAAAATGCCACGGGACGATATTGGAGTGGTGCTCCATGATCGAGAGCACGATTTCATCGCCTTCACCGAAATAGTCCGGTCCCAGCCCGTAAGAGACAAGGTTGATCGCCTCCGTTGTCGACTTGGTGAACACCACCTCATCAACCGATTTGGCGTTCAGGAACCGGCGGACCTTTTCGCGCGCCGCCTCGTAATTGTCCGTCGCAGTATTCGACAGGAAATGCAGACCTCGGTGAACGTTGGCATATTCTTCCGAATAGGCCTTCGTTACGGCGTCGATCACTGCGTTCGGCTTTTGTGCCGACGCGCCATTGTCAAGATAGACCAGAGGCTTGCCATAGACTTCCCGCGACAGGATCGGGAAATCGCGCCGAATGGCCTCGACATCGTAGCCTGAGATCTGAGGTGCTCGTTCTGCAGTCGCGACGGTCATGCGGCACTGCTCCTTGTTTCCATTTGCCCCAACGCCGACTAGTGCCCTGCCAACCAGTCGCGAACGCGTTCTTCAAGGCCTTCCGTTACATCGTCTTCGCCGTATTCCTCGATCGCTTCCGACAGGAACGCAAGAACAAGAAGGGTCTTTGCTTCCGCCTCAGGGATACCGCGCGCACGTAAATAGAACAGGAGATCCTCGTCAATCTGTCCGCTGGTCGCACCGTGCGCACAGATGACGTCGTCAGCAAAGATCTCAAGTTCCGGCTTATTCGCCATCTCAGCGTCTTCCGACAGGAGAAGCGCCTGCGTCATCATCTCGCCATCGGTCTTCTGCGCATGCTGGGCGACGTTGATTCGGCCCTGATAAATGCCCTTGGCGCGGCCATCGAGCACAGTCTTGAAGAACTCGCGGCTGTTACAATGCGGCACGGCGTGGTCAACGATCAGGGTCTGATCCGCAAGGTCGTCGCCGCCGGCCATGGTTACACCGTAAATCTTCGCCTCGGAGTTTTCTCCGGTGAAATTGACGAATTGCTGGTTTCTGGCAAATCGCGGGCCCGCCATGAAACCGAGGGATTTGAATTCAGCTTCCGCGCCAATCGTCGTAACCGACGTGAACAGCCGCGCCGCCTCATCCTTGCCCACGATCAGACGTGTCGCGGCCAGGTATGCCTTGTCGGCAACGTGGTAATCGAAAACGGAATTGATTTCGCCGCCGCCTGTTTCGCCAGTGAACGTCTCCAGGAGCCGCAGCCTTGCACCTGCGCCAACCCTCACTTGGTTCCGCGTGACCTGCGCCCCGGACGAGGTGGCAATGTGCACGAGTTCGACAGGTTTGGATACATCCGCGCCATCTGCAACTTCGAGAACAACGCCGCCCTGAACGAAGGCCGTATTGAGTGCAAGCACTCCGTCGCTCAGCCCAGACTTCGGTGCCGTCAAATATTGTGAGCCGTTCTCACCTTCGAGAACGTCATTCAGATCCTGGATCTTCACCCCTTCGGCAGCCAGAGCATCACTGTCAGAAAGTTCAGCGACATAAACACCGTTGGCGACGACAATCCTGTGCCGTTCCAGATCACCGTAGCTGTTTTGCTCGGCAAGGAGGTTCTTTGCGGCGACAAGGTCTGCTGCGGCCGACAACGGTGAGGCAGCCTTCAGGAAGGCACGCAGGTCTGTGTATTTATATTCCTCTACGCGGCGGTGCGGCAGGCCATGGTCACGGATCTGGTCGACGGCAGCTTCCCGGAGCGCTGTAACCGCGACCGACCCGGCAAAGGACGATTTGGCCTTGTCGTAACGGTCGAAGAGGTCGCTCTCGGCCTGAGTGTGTCTGATCGGCATGCTGGCGTTCATTTCGCGTTGCTCCCTCAAGCGGCCGTGTCAACGTAGTCGGCGTACCCGTTCTTCTCCAGCTCAAGCGCCAGATCCTTGTTGCCTGATTTCACGATTTTTCCCTTGGAGAGAACGTGAACGACATCCGGTACGATGTGATCGAGCAGACGCTGATAGTGCGTGATCACAACCATGGCGCGGTCGGGTGCGCGCAGCTTGTTGACACCTTCCGACACGACACGCAGGGCATCAATGTCGAGACCGGAGTCCGTTTCGTCCAAAACACACAGCTTTGGCTCCAGAAGCGACATCTGCAGAATTTCCGCACGTTTCTTCTCACCGCCGGAAAACCCGACATTCAAGGGGCGCTTCAGCATGTCCATGGAGACATTCAGGTGTGCTGCCGCGGCTTTCACGCGTCTCATGAAGTCAGGGATAGAAAGCGCATCCTCGCCTCGCGCCTTGCGCTGCGCGTTCATGGCGGTCTTCAGGAATTCCATGGTGGCGACGCCAGGGATCTCGATCGGATACTGGAACGCCAGGAACATGCCCGCTGCGGCGCGCTCGTCCGGATCCATCTCCAGCATGTTTTCGCCATTGAAGAGCACTTCACCCTCGGTGATTTCATAGTCGTCCTTGCCGGCCAGAACATAGGACAGGGTCGACTTGCCCGATCCGTTCGGACCCATGATGGCATGGACTTCACCTGCATTGACCGTCAGATCGACGCCACGCAGGATTTCTGTTTCGTCTTCCGCAATGCGGGCGTGAAGGTTTTTGATCTCAAGCATTATTTGCTTCCGTCTCGTTTTCAGTTTTGTCTCTTTCAATCGCCATTTGGCGAAGATCTTCAGCTCTTTTCTTGCGTATTTCGACGATGCGCCGAACCTTAGTGCCAACGTATCCAAAAGCTGCAATTGCCAATGGTGCCAGTGCGTACGGTGCCAAGCTCTGGTCAAAAATCAGCAATAACAACGACGCAAACGATAAAATACCGAAGAGCGTCCCGAAGAACAGTTCGGCGAGATATGCGCGCATATACCTGTGTTGCGCCTCTAACCCCTGAGCACAGTTCATGCGGGCTTTTGCCGCCGTAATTTGTGACCGTGCTATGCCTAGTTCCTGAAATTCCGCACCGCGACCCATCGCTGTTTTCAACCTCGCAATTGTGGCTTCCTAACACATCGGCGAACAGTCAAAGCTGTCTGATTCTAGTACTAACCAGCGACAAACTTCTGAGTGCCTTCGATTAGCCCCACGATCTTGCTCTTAAACTCTTCCAATTCCTCTGCGGGCACCCAGAGCTCCTCGTTCTGACGCCTGCCGACACTCATTCGGTAAAACCTTGACGCATCTCGGCCTTGTCTCTTCGCCTGATTGCTCAACCATTTTGCCACCCTGTTCAACGCATTGCCTTCAGGGCATCAAGGTCGGCACTGAAACCTGTGTTCAATGTGGGCGGGAAGTGCGAGAGAATTTCTTCCCGGTTCCTGAACAGGTCTATGCCGCCATCATTGAACATGACGCCATCCGGATACTCGGCGCGCCATGTTTCGACGATCCTCTGTTTTGTCGCCAGATATTGTGCCTGCGCTTCGGCTGAGCGAAACTTGACTCCACGAACAAGTGTGATGTGGAACGGGTTGCCATAGTCGCCGCACGGACAAGCCAGAACGTCGCTCAAGACACCGAACAAGGTGCCGATCACGCTGTCGGGCTCATAGACGCATAACAGTTCCAGTTCGCTCGATGGCGTCAGGTTGATTTTCTTCGGTTTCAACTTTATCGGCGCGAACCGGATCGCACCGAGAATGGCCTCCACCGTTTCAAATGAGATACCGCCTTCATCCGCATTGTCAGGTCCGAAGCGCCAGATTTCAGCGTGCGCCGTGTCCGGTCGCTTAAGCTTTGTGGTATCGCCGCCACCAATCAACCAACCGTCGTCACTGGTTTCGCAGATGTAGGTGTATTCGCGGTCTGTCATCAGATCGAGATCAATCGGACTGCCGGCACTTTGACGACAGTCTATCCCGATGTTTGCCAGGCGGTTCCGCTTGCACGCCGGATGTCCGTGTCCGGACGGCGTGGCATGATCGTAGCTCGCCATGAACGCTTCTGTGACCTTGGGAAAATCAGATGCGTCTGTCATTCGCGACCTCCATCAGAATTTCCTGCAACCTGCGACGCGGCATTGTTACCCTACGGATCCTTCGAGGCTTATCGAGATCAGCTTCTGGGCTTCAACCGCAAATTCCATCGGCAGCTGCTGGATGACGTCCTTCACGAAGCCATTGACGATCAGCGCGACCGCTTCTTCTTCCGACAAACCGCGCTGCAGGCAGTAGAACATCTGGTCGTCCGAGATTTTCGAAGTGGTGGCCTCGTGCTCGAACTGTGCCGATGCATTCTTGCTCTCGATATAAGGCACTGTATGTGCGCCGCAGTCCTGACCGATCAGAAGCGAGTCGCACTGCGTGAAATTTCTCGCGTTTGACGCCTTGCGGTGGGCCGAGACAAGGCCGCGGTAGGTGTTCTGGGACTTTCCGGCTGAGATACCTTTTGAGATGATCCGGCTCGATGAATTCTTGCCAAGGTGAATCATCTTGGTGCCGCTGTCGACCTGCTGGTAGCCATTGGAGACAGCGATGGAATAGAACTCGCCACGCGAATTTTCGCCACGCAGGATACAGGACGGGTATTTCCAGGTGATCGCGGAACCGGTTTCTACCTGCGTCCAGGAAATCTTGGAATTCTTGCCACGGCAGTCACCACGTTTGGTGACGAAGTTGTAGATGCCGCCCTTGCCGTTCTTGTCACCCGGGAACCAGTTCTGGACCGTCGAATACTTGATTTCCGCGTCATCAAGAGCAACGAGCTCAACAACGGCCGCATGCAACTGGTTTTCATCGCGCTGCGGCGCTGTACAGCCTTCCAGGTAGGACACGTAGGAACCTTTTTCGGCGATGATCAGCGTTCGCTCGAACTGTCCCGTGTTCTGCTCGTTGATGCGGAAATAGGTCGACAGTTCCATGGGGCAGCGGACGCCTTCCGGGACATAGACGAACGAACCATCCGAAAAGACTGCGGAGTTCAGCGTCGCATAAAAGTTGTCCGTCACCGGCACCACGGAACCGAGGTATTTGCGGACCAGTTCGGGGTATTCGCGCAAGGCTTCTGAAATCGAGCAGAAAATGACGCCAGCCTTTTTCAGCTCTTCCTTGAAGGTGGTCACGACGGAAACGGAATCGAAGACGGCATCGACCGCGACCCGGTTTTTGGGTTCAACCCCTGCCAGAATCTCCTGCTCTGCAAGCGGGATACCCAGTTTCGCGTAGGTTGCCAGCAGTTCCGGATCGACTTCGTCGAGGCTTTTCGGTCCCTCAACGGATTTCGGCGCGGCCCAGTAGTAAAGGTCGTCGAAATCAATCTTCGGGTAGGAAACACGAGCCCAGTTCGGCTCTTCCATCTGCTTGAACCGGCGAAGCGCATCAAGACGCCACTCCGTCATCCACTCCGGTTCGTTCTTTTTGGCGGACAGGAAACGGACCGTCTCTTCCGAAAGACCCTTAGCGCCTTTTTCCGACTCGATGTCGGTTACGAAGCCGTATTTATACTGGTCTACATCGATTGCTTTCACCCGATCGATGGTTTCCTGTACAGCTGGCATCACTTGCCTCCATTACGCGGGTGGTCTGCCCGCTCATTGAACATCCGGGTGCAGGGCCACTTGGCTCCTGCGCCATTACTCTGGCGGCTATCCGCCGAATTTTATCCGGTCATGCAGCCTTGTGGCGCGCGTCCGGGTTAAGCCGATCGACGATTCCTGGCCATACATCGAGAAAGCCCTCGATATCTGCTCTCGTCGTGTTCCAACCCATGCTGATACGAAGTGCACAGCGGGCGAAATCGTCTTCAACGCCCATTGCGGTCAAGACATGGGAAACGGAGACCTTTCCCGACGAGCATGCAGATCCTGACGAAACTGATACGCGTTCCAGATCCAAGGCGATCAATGCGGTTTCGGCCGAAATTCCAGGCACTGCGAAACAGCATGTATTTGCCAATCGCTCCCGCTTTTCACCAAAAACGACAGTCGTAGGGCAAATTGCCCGCAGACCTTTCTCCAACCGGGTCTTCAGTTCAGGCACATGGCGCAGGTTAGCCGTTTCTTCAAGGGCTGCGTCGGCAGCAACTCCAAAACCGGCAATCGCCGCGACATTTTCGGTTCCGCCGCGTCGCCAGCTCTCCTGTCCGCCACCCACCATCAATGCGGACGGTGTCTTTGCCGCAGAGCGAACAACCACGGACCCGATACCCTGCGGCCCGCCAAACTTGTGTGCGGAAATCGTAAGCGCGTCTGCTTGCCAGGCGTCCATGTCGATTTCTAGCCGTCCTGCAGCCTGAACCGCGTCGACATGGAAAAAGTGACCATGCTCCTGGGCGATGGCCCCGATTTCGGCGAGCGGTTGAATGACGCCGGTCTCATTGTTGGCTGCCATGACCGATATCAGGCTCGGCTCTTCATCACAGACACTGTCCCTTAGAACATCAATCCGGACGACGCCATCGCTATCAACCGGCACGACGAGCTGTTTGGAAACCGCGAACCGGCCACCTGTCACAACGGAAGGGTGTTCGATAGCGCTTCTGAAGAGCTTTTCGAGATAAACCGGTGCGCCTTGTGCCTGCCAGACCGGCGTCAACGCCATCATGTTGCCTTCGGTGCCGCCGGAGACAAACGTGACGGAGCGGCTCTGTACGCCGCACAGGCGGGCAACCTTTTCCCTTGCAGCTTCAATCCGGCCGCGTGCACGTCTTCCGTCCGAGTGCACGGAAGAGGCGTTTCCTGTGTCGTTCAGAACCTCGATCATGCTCTCGCGCACTGCCGGGCGCAAAGGCGCACCGGCATTGTAATCGAGATAGATTGGTTCGGATCGACGTGGCATGAGGCCGCAAATGCCCTATTAGGTGGTTCAAGCGCATCGAGATTCCGCTTAAACGCCAAACACATGTTCGAAAAACTTGAAATTTTTCGCTGTGATGACGATAACACCCCCCAACTGGTCGAACTGAGCGTTGCCGCAATCAAGGGGGTGGCGCGAACTTTCGAATAATTCTAAACAAGGTTCTAGAAACTAGGAGGCTAAGAGTCAAGTTTAGACTTACGGGAAACCACGTAGATAGAACCCAATTTCCAACGCTCCGATTCCCCGGCGCGACAAAATGACAAGGACATAGCGCTTCATGCCTGAGGTGATCTTCAACGGTCCCGCCGGCCGGCTCGAGGGCCGGTTCCATCCCGCCAAAAAACGCAACGCTCCCATTGCACTGGTTCTACACCTTCATCCGCAGTTTGGCGGCACGATGAACAACCAGATCGTCTACCAGATGTACTACATGTTCGCGAAACGCGGTTTTGCGGTCTTGCGCTTCAATTTCCGTGGCGTTGGCCGGTCGCAGGGAACATTTGATCACGGTCAGGGCGAATTGTCCGACGCGGCCGCGGCGCTGGACTGGGTCCAAACAGTGCACCCGGACGCGCGCGCGTGCTGGATTGGCGGCTTTTCATTCGGCGCCTGGATCGGCATGCAACTTCTGATGCGCCGTCCCGAAGTGGAAGGCTTTATCTCAGTCGCACCGCCTGCAAACCTGCACGACTTCTCGTTCCTCGCCCCCTGCCCGTCTTCAGGACTGATCGTTCATGGCGACAACGACAAGGTGGTCCCGCAAAAAGATGTCCAGACACTTGTCGACAAGTTGAAAACCCAAAAAGGCATCGTGATCGATCACGAGACCATTCCGGGTGCCAACCACTTTTTCGAAAATGACATGGATGAACTTTTGGAGCGATGTGGCACCTATGTCGATGGCCGACTCGGCCTGACACCGGACGACTATGTCAACATCGACTGACCGGATCCAATGGAGAGCCCGCCGATCAGGCGGGCTTTTTTGTCCTTGCCCGATGAGCTTCTAGTCCGGCCAGCCACAATGGAAGACCTTTCCGGTCTCCTGTCGCTTAATCACGACCTCAATCCGGATGACCTGACGGCCGATCCTGATCTCAGTGAAGAAACCTTCCAGCAGATGCTTGAGCACCCTGGACTGACGGTCTTGCTTGCTCTCCTGGAAACCGAACCCGTCGGTTCGGTGACTGTTTCGGTAATACCGAACCTGACCCGCGGATGCGCGTCTTATGCGCTGATCGAAAATGTCGTGACATTGTCCACGCACCGCGGCCGGGGCATCGGTGAAAGGATGATGAACGCGGCGATCGACATCTGCTGGGCGGCAGGATGCTTTAAGATCATGCTTTTGTCAGGTGAACGCAATGCCCGGGCGCATGCATTTTATGAACGGCTTGGTTTCGAGCGCAGCAAGACCGGGTTTGACCTCAGGCAACCAGGCTACGCCCCGCGCAAGATAACCTGAAAGCTCCCAATTATCCCTGGAAGGGTTTCTTCCTTGGAATCCCCGGCCCCGTTTCGACGCCATCATCCGGTCCTGCGAGCGGATCCTCGCCCTCGGCCACAACACCTTTGATCGGTGGCCCGTCATAATCTTCCGGTGGTGGCACTGTGGAGGCAAGTTTACAGTTGGTCAGCCAGATGTCGTAGACCGGGTGTTCAACCGCATGAAGACCTGGGCTCGCGGCATACATCCATCCTGAGAAAATTCGGCGCACTTCGTTGTTCAAGGTGATTTCGTCCACCTGAACAAAACCGGTGGTCAAAGGCGACTCGGTTTGTGGTCTTGTGTGGCAAACCCTCGGAGTGACCTGAAGCGCTCCGAATTGCACTGTTTCGCCAATATAAACATCAAATGAAATGATACGGCCGGTGATCTTGTCGAGACCGGAGAAGACGGCAACCGGGTTCTCGATCTTTTCGGCCTGGACAGCGCCGCCGGGGATGACCGCGGAAATTGCCGCAAGTGCAACAGATGCACATAGTCGTATCGCTGTTTTTTTCGCTTCGAACACTTTTGCCATCAGGTAATGAGTCGCTGGTGCTAGGATAATTGCTTTCTTTGTCGTCGCGCTAGCACCGAATTACGGCCCGGACAAGACAACAACCCGCCCGAAGCCGCATTCGCGTCAGCCAATTTCCGCCAGTCTGTTCATGGCAACCTGAACCTTTTCAAGCTTTACCTTGGATTCAGCCACTTTTTCGCGCTCTCCTTCGACGACGTCTTCGGGAGCTTTTTCAACAAACTTCGGATTGGACAGCTTTTTCTCCGTTTTGGATATCTCAGCTTCCAGCTTGCCGATCTCTTTCTGAAGCCGCGCTCTTTCCGCACTTAGATCAATAACACCGGCAAGCGGCAGGCACACGGTCGCCTCGCCCACGATGATTTGCGCAGACCCGGAAGGCGCCGTGTCCGCGAGCGTAACGGTCTCTGCACGAGCAAGTCGGAGCACAGCCGATTCATGTGTCGAAAGCCGCGAACGCGTTTGCTCGTTCGTGCCAACCATCACAACCGAAACCTTTGCTCCCGCCGGTACGTTCATCTCTGCACGAACAGAGCGTATCTCGGAAATCAGGTTCACAAGCCAGTTGATTTCAGCAGCTGCATCTTCGTCAGACACGAGTGCTTGTGGCCAGGCAGCAAGCATGAGCAAGCCGTCTGCCTTGTTGCCCTCGTCGCCGAGACGCTCCCAAAGCTCTTCCGTGAGGAACGGCATGAACGGGTGCAGAACCTTCAGGATCTCGTCGATTGCCCACGCTGTTGTAGCGCGCGTCTCGGCCTTCGCCGCCTCGTCGTCACCATTGAAGATCGGTTTGGCGAGTTCCAGGAACCAGTCGCAGAAAGTGTTCCAGGTGAACTTATAGACCGCACCGGCCGCATCATTGAACCGATAGTCTTCCAACGCTGCAGTAACCTCGGTGATGCAACGGCCGGTTTCCGTCGCGATCCAACGGTTGAGCGTGTGCTTTGTGGTGGATGGATCAAATTCTTCGACGCGCGCACAACCATTCATTTCGGCGAACCGGGATGCGTTCCAGAGCTTTGTCGCAAAGCGCTGACCGCCTTCAGCGGCCTGGTCAGACATGCGCAGCATCCTGCGCGCCTGAACTTCCTGACTGGCCAGCGCGAAACGGGTTGCGTCAGCGCCAAAGCGGTCGATCAGGTCGAGCGGGTCAATGACGTTGCCTGTCGACTTGGACATTTTCTTGCCTTTGCCGTCGACGACGATGGAGTTGAAATAGACGGTGTGGAACGGCACTTCATTCATGAAGTGCAGGCCCTGCATCATCATTCGGGCGACCCAGAAGAAGATGATGTCTAGACCCGTGATCAGCACATCGGTCTTGTAATAGCGTTCCAACTCAGGCGTCTTGTTCGGCCAGCCC
The DNA here is from genome assembly GCF_947494555.1 of uncultured Roseibium sp. Classification (GTDB taxonomy): domain Bacteria; phylum Pseudomonadota; class Alphaproteobacteria; order Rhizobiales; family Stappiaceae; genus Roseibium. Next base: position 145,346 of record NZ_CANLVF010000002.1, read on the forward strand.
AGGGTTGAAAATGGCCAGAGCGCGGAGGAGAACCAGGTGTCGAGAACGTCCTCATCACGCGTTAATGCCCTGCCGCCCGCCATTTCAATGGCTTCTTCCTCAGTCTGGGCGCAAAATTCTTTGCCGTCCTCATCGTACCAAACCGGGATCTGATGTCCCCACCAGAGCTGGCGTGAGATACACCAGGGCTGGATATCATCAAGCCAGTTGTAATAGATCTTGTCGGCATTGCCAGGGATCAGCTTTGTCGTGCCGTTCCTGACCGCTTCAAGTGCCGGACCCGCGAGGGTCTTGGCATCGACGAACCACTGGTCGGTCAACATCGGCTCGATGACGACTTTTGAGCGATCGCCGAATGGCTGCATGATTTTTTTCGACTCGACCATCGGCAGCTCGGATGGTCCGGCTTCGTCTTCACCTAGAGCGCGAATAATCGCCCTCCCCAGCGGGTGCCATTCCGGCGCGTTGCCCTTCATCCAGGCAACGTCGGGACGGTCAGCGGGAACCATGACCGCGAGCCCCTCCGCCGTGATCTGCTCGATGACACGCTTGCGCGCCTCATAGCGGTCAAGGCCACGCAAGTCGTCCGGAACGATGTTGATCAGGTCGACCTCTTTGACGGTCATTTCCGTTCCGTCAATAATCGCCTGTGCTTTAGCCGCCTCCTCGACATATGGCGCGCCGTCAGAACGCATTGCGCCTTTGGTGTCCATGAGCCGGTACATCGGGATCTTGTTGCGCTGTGCGACGCCATAGTCATTGAAGTCGTGTGCGCCGGTGATCTTGACCGCTCCGGAACCGAAATCTGGATCCGGATAGCTATCCGTGATGATCGGAATCAGGCGGCGATGCGCCTTCGGACCGACCGGGATTTCGCAGAGCTTGCCGACAATCGGCGCGTAGCGGGTGTCACCCGGGTGAACCGCGACCGCGCCATCTCCCAGCATCGTCTCAGGGCGCGTGGTCGCGATCGAAATGTAGTCGCGGTTCTCGCGGAGGGTGATGTTACCCTCCTCGTCCTTCTCGACATATTCATATGTCTCGCCGCCGGCCAGCGGATATTTGAAATGCCACATGTGGCCGTCTGTCTCGACATTCTCAACTTCCAGATCCGAGATTGCGGTCTCGAATTTGGGGTCCCAGTTGACCAGCCGCTTTGAGCGATAGATCAGGCCTTCATTATAAAGATCGACAAAGACCTTCAGAACCGCCGCAGACAGGTTCGCAGACATGGTGAACTCGGTCCGGCTCCAGTCGCAGGAGGCACCCAGACGCTTCAACTGACCAAGGATGGTTCCCTCGGATTTGCGTTTTTGCTCCCAGACCCGCTCGACGAATGCTTCCCGTCCCATCTCGCGGCGTCCGGGCTGCTGCGTTTCCATCAGTTCCCGTTCAACCACCATCTGCGTTGCTATCCCGGCGTGGTCGGTGCCGGGCTGCCAGAGGACGTCATATCCCTGCATACGCTTCCAGCGGATCAGAATGTCCTGCAACGTGTTGTTGAGCGCGTGACCCATGTGGAGCGAACCGGTCACGTTTGGCGGCGGAATTACGATGGAAAAGGCAGGCGCACCCTCTTTGGCGCCAGCACCGGCCTTGAAGGCCTCCGACTGTTCCCAGGTCTCGTAAATCCGCGGCTCGACACTTGCCGCATCGTAGGTCTTATCCAGCATCAGGGTCACTCAATGGGAGGATGTATTTCGAATTTCGTGAGCTCCCGTGTAAATCGGAAGCGTCGGCACAAGTCAACAGCCTTAAGGCGCGCTCGAGGCAAGATGAGACCTCATTTGCCTGAGAACGAAACCCCGGTGCTTGGGCCCGGCGAAAATAAATGCCATAAGCCCGGCATGACTGTTTCGATCCGGCCCCATCATCTGCTTTGCATCCTGACCTATTTGGGCAAGGGATACACGGCAAGCTTCGTGCAAAACTACAACGGGGTCATCAAGCGGTTGAATGCCGGTGAAACTGTCACGATCGTAACCGGACCGGACGATATTTGCCGCGCCATGCTCAACGAAGACGGTTGCCATTGTCACAATGACAGTGTGCTCGAGCGGGACGCGATCGCATTGGCACAGGTCAGCAATTTTCTGGACCGTGACGTTGGACCAGGCCAGCCGGTCCACCTTACGCCAGATCGTATCGCTGGATTGAGAAAAGCCTTTGCAGCCGGGGAAATTCGGGGAGGCTGTGCCGGATGCGAGTGGTCCGAGCTTTGTACGTCAATCTCTGCCAGGAACTTTGCCGGATGCCATCTGTCGACCCGGTAGCTTCACTTTGGCCTGTTCGAGATCAGCGCCGCCTCGTAACGCGCTGGATTTCCTTTTGCACCATCTGCTCAACCATGCCTGGGAGGTTCTGATCAAGCCAGGCTTTCAGCATCGGGCGCAACATTTCCTGAACAAGTTCCTCAACCGTCTGTGCCTGGGAGCCAACAAACATGTTCGACAGATTGTCGAAAGCTGCGTGAACAGCTTCCCCGGTATTGTTCGACGTCAAAGGCGCGTTTTCGGCGACCAGCGGAAGGTCGTCCGGAACCGGTGCCGTTTCAATCGTTGACGGCGGGAACGGATCCGGTGCCGGGGTGAGAACAGCTTCAGGCTCTTCGGCGAACGATATGTCGCCGGCCGGACTGTCGAACTCATCCGCGAGCCCTTCGACCATTTCCATGCTGTCGTCTTCTTCGACAGCAAGCTCTTCCGTCAACTCCAGAACGTCGTCTTCACCTTCGTCTTCAGCGGCATCGGCTTCCATGGCCGCTGCCATGTCGTCCGCTTCGTCTTCAGACGAGTCTCCGCCGCCGCTTGGCTCCATATCAAACAGTTTGTCGAGATCGTCCTGCGACATTTCTCCAGCATCGCCCATATCATCTACCGCTTCTTCTACTGGAGTTTCTGCTTCTTCTGCTTCTTCTGCCGCTTCCGCCTCGTTGCCCTGGGTGTCTTCATCGGAAATAATGCGGCGGATCGATGCGAGGATCTCCTCCATCGACGGCTCTTCAGCCTTTTTCGCCTCTGCCATGACTTCCCCCGTGCAATTCAGCCAAGCTGCGGACTATCCGGTAAGTTCCAATTGATTCGTTATCGGAAATTATGCGTGTCGATACCAGAGCCGCAAAGCAACCGTGCAAAAAACGGTCGCCTTATCCCCTCATATGTCTGTTGAAAGCCTTGCCGCTGTACATGAAAACAGTTGCTTATGGGCATACGGGGTCAGGCTCTAAATAAACAAAAGGGCCGAAACCATCTGGCTTCAGCCCTTAGAAAATTGATCTTTGCAGAGCGCCCGTTCAACGACCGTCCGGTGTTCTGAGACCGAACCATTTGCCGCGAACCGCCTTGTAGTGCTGCGTAGGATCATAGATCTGCACACGAAGACCAAGTCTGCTTGCACTCAGATTGCCAACAGAGGACACCAGCTGGTAGCCGCTGATAATCCGGTTGCTCTGCGCGGTCACGAGGTTCGACTGCTGCGTCACAAGTTCACGCTGTGCGTCAAGCACATCGAGCGTGGTCCGCTGGCCGACACGCTGTTCTTCAATAACGCCTTCGAGCGCAAGCTGCTGCGCCTCGACAGCGGCACGCGCTGCAACAATCGATGCTTCAGCCGCCTGATAATTTCCCCATGCTGAAATGACGTTCGCCCTGATCTGATCCCGGGTCACGTCCAGTTGGAGACGGGTTTGTCCCAGAGATTCTTTCGCCTGCCGGACGCTGGAAGATACACTTCCTGCCTGGTAGATGGGAATGCTCACGCTGCCGCTGACAGACGCGGAATCCTGATTTTCGGCAAAAAAGGTCTCTGTATCGAGGCTTCTGGAGACACTGCCGCTGACCGAAACGGTCGGCAGAAGCTGGCCTTCGATTGCCTTGACGTTAAAAATGGCCGCATCCACCTGGTGCTGCGCCTGTTTGATCAGCGGCTGATTGGTCTCGCTGCTTTGAAGCGCAGTATCAAGCGACTTTGGTACAAAGCGATTGATGCCGGCGTCAGCGGAGAGATTTTTGGCCTCAATGCCGATAACCTGCCGATACACCGCCCGGCTGGAATTGAGATTCGCCATGGCGGAGTTAAGACTTGCCTGCGCTTCAGCGGCACGTGCTTCCGCCTGACTGACGTCGGTGCGCGTACCCTCGCCAACGTCAAACCGGTCACGGGCAGCCCGAACCTGTTCCTGCAGGAACGCAAGATCGCTCCGCTGCAGCGACACGAGCGCAGTATCCTGGATAACACTCACATAGGCTGTTGCCGCCGACAGAAGCGTATCCTGCTCTGTCGCAATCAGGCTTTCCCGCTGCGCCCGGACGAGCGCTTCCGCCTGACGCACCGAATTCACGGTCCGAAACCCGGCAAAAACAGTCTGGCTGATGCTCAACGAGATTGACGCGTTGTTTTGCACATTCGACAAATTGCCGGTCGCGGAATCACTCCAGCTTCGCGACAGGCTTGCTGCCGCCGAAACGGTCGGCCGCCAACCGGACAATGCCTGCGGCACTCCTTCGTCTGTGGAGCGCATCGCCGCCCGCGCGGCGTTCAACGAAGGATTGTTGGTATAAGCCAATGCGAGCGATTGCCAGATCGTTTCGGCTCTCGCTGGAGATACCGTAAGTCCAGTCAACGAAACGGCAGCGACCCCACCCATCAGCACAAGTCCGACGGTTGCTGCCCTAAATGTTGATCGACGAGACACCCATTGCTCCTTCAGGATCACGACACTTGAGCATGTTGAGTAAACTGAAGAGTTTTATTCTTCAAGCGTTTACGCGCCAGAAATGCGGTTTTTCCCGGAGTGCGTCTTTATAGCAACAAGTCAAAATCCGAGGTAAACCGCTCGCGCTGTTGTTAAAACCCGCAAGTCCGCGTCGGCTTTCATCCGCGACCTGAAACGGTCGCCTAAAATACGAATTCTGCCGTCCTGGCAAAGCCGGGCAACATACTGACCGAAGCATTGAACGCGAATCGGCTGCTGACCGCCTCACCTGACTTGCGGAAGAGGCGCGATGCACCGGCGCCACCCTGGCCTTCAACAACCACCAGACGCCCGGCCTCTTTAAGCTGTGCTGTCAGTGTTTCCGGCAAGACTTCGACGGATCCGTCAACGAAGATCACGTCATATGGGCCTTCCGACGCGTATCCTTTGACAAGCGGGCCGTCCACGACCACAGCATTCTCAATACCAAGGTCAACCAGCACCTCGGTTGCCGTCTTGACGAGGTCTTCGTTTTCCTCAAGTGCAACGACCGAGGCAGCAAGGTCTGCAATGACGGCGGCGCTGTATCCGGTTCCCGCGCCGACAACCAGAACAACATCGTCTTTCCGGATTTCGGCCAGTTGAACGAGTTTTCCGAAGATATGCGGCTTCATGAGAAACCGTTCGCAATCCGCCGGTCCAACCGGAAGGTCCTCGTCGATATAAGCGACAGCCTTTTTCGACGCCGGCACAAAGCGTTCTCTCGGGACCGCTTCCATCGCGTCAAGGATCCGGTGATCGGTGACATCGTTGGTGCGCAACTGGTTGTCCACCATCTTGCGGCGGGACTGGCTATAGTCCGTCATTTCGGCCCTCACTTTGACTTGCCGGAAAACCGGCGCCTCTGAAGACGTTCATTAGCGAGGCAAACGCGGCCTGACAAGTATCCCTTGCAACGGATTTCCTGAAAGTGGAGCGCCCGGAATTCAGAAAATGATACCAGGCTTGAGACAGATCCTTCGTGCACGCGGCCATGGCAGTGGAAATGTGAACCAGTCCAAATTCTGGACTTGACCAATGCGCACAACTGTTTGATAAGGCGCGGCACACCACACGGTGGCCCTGTGGCGGAGTGGTGACGCAGCGGATTGCAAATCCGTGTACACCGGTTCGATTCCGGTCGGGGCCTCCAACATTTTCAAAAAAAATAGCTAACTTGAACGGCTGGTCTGTCACGTACGACCGGCAGCTACCGCATTCCCCGACGGCATGATAGCGTTGCCCGGTATATTTCAGATCGGGGGAACATTATGAAAGTTACCGAAGGACATACGCCCGCACCCGCAAAGATGGCGCGCGCGGTGACGACGACCACAATGAAGCGCGTCGAACCGCCGCGGCCCAGCAAGTCTCCGGAAATTGTCTCGCAAAGCAGCAATATCGAAGCGCTCGTAGAAACGTTGCGCCAGCGGATCAACGACCTCGAAACACGCATCACCGAACTGGAAAATGTCATCACGATCCAAAATCAGGATGTCATCATCAATTCATCCAAAAGTGTCCTGATACAGGGCATGGACACGGTCGAGATATCAGCGGGAACAAAGGTAAAGGTCGCTGCCGCGATGTTCGAGGCCAACGTGCCGATCGCCAAGTTTTCCGGCGTTCTGGAATGCGACGTTCTTCAGGCAAACGCCGTCATCAGCGCCAGCTATACACCTGGGGCCGGCAATATCTGGTAACACCCGACACCACTGAGTATTCGGCTATCTGTTGCAGGTGATTTTCCTGTCTTGACACCGGCATTCAAATATTCGGATGCTGTCTTGATGAAAGAACCGAGTTTCAGTGTTGGCGTCGAAGAAGAATATCTGCTGGTCGACAAGACCAGCCGGAAACTGGCCAGCTCCCCGCCGAAAGAGTTGTTTTCCGCATGTGAACGGGCGCTTGAAGGGCGAGTCAGTCCGGAATTTCTGCAATGCCAGATCGAGGTCGGCACACCGGTATGCATGACGCTATCGGAGGTGCGCGCAGAACTCGCCTATTTTCGAAAGACGGTTGCCAGGGAGGCATCGGCGCATAACTTCGCCCCGATCGCCGCCTCGACCCATCCGTTCGCAGAATGGACGGACCAGCCCCATACCGACAAGGAACGCTACAACCAAATTGCCAGGACGATGCAGGTTGTCGCCCGAAGAATGCTCATCTGCGGCATGCATGTCCATGTCGGTATCGAAGACGATGAACTGCGCCTCGATCTTTTCAATCAACTTGCCTATTTCCTTCCGCATTTGCTGGCGCTCAGCACGTCTTCCCCTTTCTGGCGCGGCCGCAACACGGGGCTCAAGTCCTATCGCCTCGCCGTTTTCAACGAAATGCCCAGAACCGGTTTACCGCCGCGATTCGAAAGCCATCATGAGTACCGGCAGATCGTCGACATCTTGAGCCATGCCGGTGTTCTGGAGGATGCGACCAAGATCTGGTGGGACCTCAGGCCGTCGGATCGTTTTCCCACGCTGGAGCTTCGCGTCACAGATGTGTGCACGCACCTGGATGATGCTGTTGCGATCGCCGCCCTTTACCGATGCCTGTGCAGGATGCTTTACCGGCTGCGCCGCGCCAACCAGAGCTGGCGTCCCTATTCCAGGTTCCTGCTTGCCGAAAACAGATGGCAAGCACAACGATATGGAACAGCTGCCAGCCTGATCGATTTCGGGCGGAATGAAACAGCCCCATTCGTTGATCTGGCCGAAGAGCTGATCGAACTCGTCAGCCCCGATGCCGCCTTTTTCGGGTGCGAGGCCGAAGTGGAGCATATCCGGACGATCGCCGAACAGGGAACATCCGCTGACAAGCAAATAACACTTGCCGGCGACATTCCCGACGATGGCTTGATACAACCGGAAACGCTCAACAGGATTGTCGATCACCTCCTGGCAGAGACGCAGTCCGGCCTCTGATCCCTTTCAATCCGGTTTTCGCCTGTTGGCGGCCGGCGAACCATGCGCATTTGCATGGAAGTGAGCCCGGTCACCGGTGAGAACAAACGCGAATTCGTCGATTTCGTCGATGACCGCTCCGGCAGATCTCGCCAGACCCGATTTGGGACGCATGGCACGCAGGGCTTCAATCAAAGATTTTCTTGCTTCGGCAAGCGATGCCAACACATCCTCGCGGTTGAATTCCTTCGGACCTTTCGTCCGGCGCTCTGCAGCCATTAGTCACCCCACAAAATGTTCTTCTTTTGTTCTTATAGATTCCAGAATTTTCCTGTCAATTTGCGTTTCTGACAATGCAGATGTCGTTTAACGCGCTGACCGCCGGGCTGTAATCGGATAAACCTTGCCAAAACAATGACTAGGAGCTTGTACCGGTTTGCATCTGAAGGCCGGACGGAACGGTAAAGGGTGAAGTCGTGAAACACGGTGGTGATTTGTCCCTGGCGATCGAGCGTTTCGGCGGTGCTGCAGGTGACTGGCTCGATTTGTCGACCGGTATCAACCCGCATCCCTATCCGATTGGGCAGGACTTGTCGGCGGCAGCCTGGACCGCCCTGCCCGGCCGCGTTGCTGAAGAACAGCTCCTGTCGGCTGCCAGGCGTGCCTATGCGGTTCCGGACCATCTCGGACTTGTCGCGGCTCCGGGTACACAAGTTCTGCTCTCTCTGCTGCCCATGCTTCTTCCGGACGGCGCTTGCGCCATTGCAGCTCCGACGTACCAGAGCCACAAAGCGGTCTGGCTGCGGGAGGAAAGAGAGCTCATCGAACTCTCAAGCGTATATGCGCTGCCTGCTGACGCCAAGATCGTCGTTCTGGTCAATCCCAACAATCCTGACGGACAGCTTATTGACGTCAAAAGCCTACTGGAAATCGCACGGATCCTGACCGAGCGTGGTGGCTATCTGGTTCTCGATGAAGCGTTTGCCGATGTTATTCCGGGCGCGAGCATCCTGCCTCACCTGGGCGGTGAAAACGTCGTGGTGCTCAGATCCTTTGGCAAATTCTTCGGTCTTGCGGGCGTTCGGCTCGGCTTTCTTGCCGGCCCGCACGCAATCGTTGAGAAGTTGTCCGCACGTCTGGAGAGCTGGAGCGTAAGCGGCCCGGCCCTGGAGATCGGAGCCACTGCGTTGCGTGACAGAGACTGGCAAGACGCGACCGTACGGCGTCTGGCGGATGAAATGGCTGATCTGACCATCGCCCTTTCCGAACAGCAGCTGAGCGTTTTTGGCGGGACGCCGCTTTATGCGCTTGCAGGATTGCGCGATGCAAAAGGTCTGCATGAAGCGTTGGCCCGGCGCCACATCTGGACCCGGATATTCGACTACGCACCAACCTGGATCCGGTTAGGACTGCCCGGTAGCCAGGAAAATCTCCAGCGGCTGGTGGACGCCCTTTCAGAAGCCAGGGCCGAACTTCAGCAGACCGGCAGGCGGAGACGCAGGGAGCGTTAGGTTCCCCTTTGAGCGGTTTTGCTCTAGCAAGATTTCATGCTGATTTACGAACATGCGCTCTGGCTGCTTCTGGCCGCCATCTTACTTGATGCTGTTGCCGGTGATCCTGACTGGCTCTGGCGACGCCTGCCGCACCCGGTCGTCTGGATCGGCAAGACGATATCGTTGTTCGACACGCACATGAACAAAACCACCGCGACTGCTTTCCGGCGGAAGCAGGCAGGGGTTGCCGTTCTTCTGGTTCTGGTTTCCGGAGGTCTACTGGTGGGTGCAGGCTTGCAGGCGATTTCGGCACGGCTCCCTTTCGGAGACATTCTTATCGTGATTGTCGCAGCCGTTTTCATTGCTCAAAACAGCCTTTACCGGCATGTCGCAGCGGTGCGCGACGGACTTGAGCAAGATGGTCTCAACGGCGGCCGCAAGGCCGTTGCCATGATTGTCGGGCGGGACCCGGACCAACTCGATGAAGCTAGGGTTTCACGGGCTGCGATCGAGTCCTGCGCAGAGAACTACTCGGATGGCGTCGTCGCTCCCGTCTTCTGGTTCGCGCTTTTCGGCCTGCCGGGCCTGCTTGCCTATAAGGCCGTCAACACCGCGGACAGCATGATCGGGCACAAGAACGACACATACCGTGATTTCGGCTGGGCCTCAGCACGGTTTGACGATCTGATCAACCTGCCCGCTTCGAGGCTGTCGGGGCTTTTCATAGCGCTCGCGGCGCCGCTTGCTCATGGCACCATTCGCCGAAGTCTCTCCTCGATTGTCAAAGACGCCGGAAAACACAGGTCGCCCAATGCCGGATGGCCCGAGGCGGCCATGGCGGGTGCGCTTGATATCGCGCTTGCCGGCCCACGGACTTATCCGGGATACACAGTCGACGATCCTTACCTCAACGAGACCGGACGCAAGGAAGCGACAGCCAATGATATTGACCGAGCGGGAATAGTGATGATTGGTGCGTGCGCAATTCAAGCGCTCATGATCGGGGCGGTCGCCATGGTGATCGGTTAGCGGCGTTGTGAATGATAAAGGACCCTTGACCCACATTTCCGGATGGCTGGCGAGATCCGCTCAGAGCCTTGGATTGGAGAAGAATTGCTTCCACCTAATAACCCCGTACCTTTCGAGGGGCTCTAGTTTTCCGTCTTTTCTTCACGTCCGGAATAAACAGCCGGTTTCAGCTCACGAAGCCAGGTGAACAGGCCGGAAATTCGGCCAGAAATTGCAATCAGAATGAACCCGGCTGCGACCTCGAATACTGAAGACCAGAACGTAGCAATTTGCTCGGGCGTCACGATCCTCCCACCTGAACTGAATTTTGAATTCATCCATAGTTGAAACTGAAAATTTGTCAGTCCCTCCAACCCGTACATTGCGAACCCCAAACCTATCAGCGCGATGCCCGCAGACTGAAAAACGCCCACCTTGAACGCGTCGTCTCCACCCGCATCGCCCGTCGGCATACGAAGACCAATCAAAACGACACGAGGATATGTGAACAACAAAAAGCAAATAAGAAACTGCCACAAAACAGTCAGTGAGTGTAAATCCAGATGATCGTCTGAAACAATGTTCAGGATCATACTGGGAACAAAATAAACTATGCTCATGAAATAATAGATTGCGAACAAACGCACGAGAACGAGTGCCAATTTAACAATCACGACAATCTCCAATACTCAATTGCGCGTTAGTCGACAAATGTTCCGCGCGAAAAGCGGTTTACACAAAATCCAGAATAAACCTCCTTCCTTCCTTTGTATCGTGTTCAGCAAGACCACGTGCAATATGCAGTTTTGCAAGACGTCCCTGCGGCAAAGCCGCCGCTGCTGAAATTCAGAGCCTGACCAAACACAAAAGGCATTCAAGCACGAGGTAAACATCGATCGGGTTTTCTGGCAGCTATCGTGCTTGGGCGATCTCAAGGATCGCGTCAATATCCAGCACTTTTTCAAGGTGTCCCGCCAGGTTGTCCAGAATTAGGTCGATGTCCCGGTCATAGGAGAGATCCGAAGCCACGCCGAAGGACTTCAGAAAGGCGGACCGGAAAGTATCGCTTGTGAAGAGGCCATGCACATAAGTCCCCGAGGCCAGACCGTCCTCGGAGATCGCGCCATCGGCGTGCCCGTCCTTCAATCGCATCATCGGCCGGCTGCAGTCGGAACCGGTTGTTCGGCCGATATGAATTTCATATCCGGAAAACGGAGCGCCGCTGGCAACATGAACTCCTTCGGCAAAAACCGTCGACTTGTCGGGTGTCAAAACCGTTTCAACGTCGAGGTAGCCAAGACCGTCAACACTCCCGGGATTGCCTTCAATACCCTCAGGGTCCGCAATGGTTTTTCCAAGCATCTGATATCCGCCGCAAACGCCAAGTATGTGCCCGCCGCGGCGGTGATGCGCCCGAAGGTCAAGATCCCAGCCCTGTTTGCGGAAAAATTCAAGATCCCCGACCGTCGACTTTGAACCCGGCAACAGGACGAGGTCCGCATCCCCGGGCAATGCTTCGCCGGGTTGAACAAGTTCCAGGGCTACACCGGGCTCCAGCCGCAGCGGATCGAGATCATCGAAATTTGCAATCCGGGAAATCACCGGTACAGCGATTTTCAGGCCGCCGCTGCCAAATCCATCCTCAAGGCCAAGGGCATCTTCTGCCGGCAGCTTTCCGGCATCGGCGAACCAGGGCACTACGCCGAGATCCTGCCACCCCGTTCGCGTCGCGATTTCACGCATACCGTCGTCAAACAGGCTTGGATCGCCCCGGAACCGGTTGACGAAAAAGCCCTTGATGCGCTGCTGTTCGCCGGCTTCCAACACAGCATGTGTTCCGACAACAGAGGCGATCACACCGCCACGATCGATATCGGCGCACAAGATTACCGGCAGATCCGCGGCTTCCGCAAAGCCCATATTGGCGATGTCTCCGGCGCGCAGGTTGATTTCCGCGGGGCTGCCGGCCCCTTCGACGACGACCAGGTCCACCTTTGAAGACGTCGCCGCAAAACTCTCCAGTACCTTTGGCAGCAGCGTTTCTTTTTGCTGCCCATATTCACGCGCTTTCATCGTCCCAAAGCGCTTTCCCTGGACGATCACCTGAGCACCGGTGTCAGTCTCAGGCTTTAACAGGACCGGGTTCATATGAACGGACAAAGGAACCCGGCAACCCATCGCCTGAAGCGCCTGCGCGCGGCCAATTTCACCACCGTCTTCTGTCACCGCAGCATTGTTGGACATGTTCTGTGGCTTGAACGGACGGACGGAAAGACCGCGGTTCGTGAAAAGCCGGCACAGTCCGGCAACAATCAGGCTCTTGCCGACATTGGAGCCCGTGCCCTGGACCATTATGGCGGGTGTCTGCATGCCGGTACCGGAGCCGCTCATGCAGTGTGGTCTTTTTCAACCGGCGGCGCTCCATAGGGGCGAAACTCGGCCGGGACCGGGAGATTTGCCAGGCGAAGTTCAAGCAGCAAGCGGATCGTCGGCCTGACGGCAAACAGGATCGAACCGACGAGGAACAGCCATGTCCCGGCGAAAACAAGACCGGGATAGAAGAAAAAGATACTGCCGATTACGAAGGTTGCCGCTGCCAGGAATTCCACGACAGTCCTGTAGAGTTCGTATTTTCGAACCAGTTCGGCATGATCGGCCGTCGCGGAACGAAGCGCATGATCGAAAAGTCTGCTCATGGATGGAGGTCTTTCTCAAATATCGCTGCTGCGCGGTCTCCAGGATCAAGCGGGATGTCACTCTGGACATAGCCGATAGACCGGTAAAAACGCTCCGCGGTAAGTGTGCTGCGCAGGCTAACGTGCGTAACACCTATCGTCGTGAAATAGCTTTCAAGTGACCACATGAGCGCTTTGCTTACACCCTGATACCGTGCAGACGGGTCGACGTAGTTCAAAACAACCTCGCCTGCCGGAAGAGCCATTCCTACACCCAGGAGCTGCCGGTCGCTCCCCTGGCTTACAGCCACCAGAACCTGACCGGGACCTTCAATCCAGCCGAGTGCGGTTTCTTCGGTCTTGTTCCTCAGCCATGAACCAAGGCGCTCAGGATCGTTGTTGTGATCGGCAACGCAAAGTTCTGCAATCGAACGCCGCAGCACTGCTGCTATTTCAGCCGCGTCCATCCCTTCGGCAGAACGTATCTCAAAGCCGGAGCCGGCCAATTTCATCCCCTTAGAATTCAATTCCTTCCTGTGGCTTTACGCCGGACCGGAACGGATGTTTCACCTGGGTCATGTCGGTGACGAGGTCGGCAATCTCAACCAGCTCGTCTTTGGCGTTGCGACCGGTTATAACCACGTGCACGTCGTCAGGCTTTTCGTTCTTCAAAAACGCGACCACCTTCTCGATATCGATATAGTCGTAACGAAGGACGATGTTGAGTTCATCGCATAATACCAGGCGATAATCGCCTGAGGTGATCATCTCTTTCGCCGCATCCCACGCCTGTTCCGCCGCATCGATATCACGCTGGCGATCCTGCGTTTCCCAGGTAAAGCCTTCACCCATGCGCTTGATAGTCACAAGATCGGAAAACCTTTCAAGCGCCATGCGCTCACCCGTCTCGATGCGACCTTTCACGAATTGCACGACACCAACGTTGTGCCCGTGTCCAAGCGAGCGGAACACCATGCCGAAGCCGGCCGTGGACTTGCCTTTGCCTTTTCCGGTGTGAACAATTAACAGGCCCTTCTCGATCGTCTTCGTGGCCATGATCTTGTCGCGCGCGGCTTTTTTCTTACGCATTTTTTCAGCGTGACGCGCATTCAGCTCTTCTTCGCTCAATTCCGGTTTTTCAGAGTCAGCGGTCACGGTGTGGGTCTCCCGTCAATGTGTTTTCAGATCGTTGAGGACAGCATGGGTTGAATTGCGCCTCGGCGTCCAGAGGCCGCGATCAATCGCCTCCTGGAACCGGTCAAGCATCTCACCAAAACCCGCCGGATTTGCGTCTTTCAGAAAATCCCGAACAACAGGGTTGTCGATATAGGCGTCAAATAGCTGGTCAAAGTGATGGTCGCCAACAGCGCGCGTTGTTGCGGAAAACGCAAACAGGTAGTCGAGTGTCGCCACCATTTCGAATGCACCTTTGTAGCCGTGCCGCATCACGCCGTTGATCCATTTGGGATTGGCAGCCCGTCCGCGCACGACCCGGCCGATTTCTTCGGACAACGACCTGACAATTGGACGTTCGGGCCGAGAATGATCATTGTGATAGACCTTGGGTGCATTTCCCTTCAGCGTCTCGACTGTCGAGGCCAAACCGCCTTCGAATTGATAGTAATCGTCGCTGTCCAGTAGGTCATGTTCGCGGTTGTCCTGATTATGCAACACGGCGTCGACCGAGGTAAGGCGTGCTTTCAGCTCCTCTCGGGCACCTTCCCCGGCAGCACCTGCGCCATATGCGTAGCTGCCCCAGCTCAGGAAGGCGTCGGCGAAATCCGCGCGTTCGTTCCAGATCCCTTCGTCGACCAGCGCCTGAAGGCCCGCCCCATAAGCCCCGGGCTTCGATCCAAAGACGCGGAAGCCAGCGCGTCGAGCGGCCTCGTCACGCTCCAGACCTGCCGCCTCAAGTTCACGCCTCTCTTCCGCCATGCGCGCAGCGACCGGATTGGCATCGGCTGGCTCTTCCAAGGCTCCGACAGCACGTGCTGCGCTGTCGAACAGGTCCATCTGATGGGGAAAGGCATCACGGAAGAAGCCGGAGACCCGCAAAGTGACGTCGATACGCGGACGACCTAGTTCCGAAAGCTTCAAGATCTCGAAGCCGGTCACTCTTCCGGATCCCTGCTCCCAGACCGGCCTGGCACCGATAAGTGCAAGAGCCTGGGCGATATCATCCCCGCCCGTGCGCATGTTTGCGGTTCCCCAGCATGTCAGCACAAGCGATTTTGGCCACTCGCCCTCTTCCTGGAAATAGCGGTCTGCAATGAGGGTCGCGGACTGCCAGCCGAGCCGCCAGGCTGTTTCGGTTGGCACTGCGCGAACATCGACAGAATAGAAGTTTTTTCCGGTCGGCAGGACGTCGGGGCGTCCCCGGCTGGGAGCACCGGAAGGTCCGGGCTCGACGAAACCGCCGGCAAGCGCTTTCAGCACCGCATTCGTTTCAGACTGTCCCGATGCCATAACTGATGTTCTCAGATTGTCAGCTATCTCCCCAAGCACGTCACGTGTTCCGGACCAACCTTTGTTCGCGATCATGTCGCCCGCGATCAAATCGCGGCACATCAACTCGATCCGTTCCACCGTGTCGCCGTTCGTACGCCATGGTGCATCAGAAGCTGACTTCAGTTCTTCCGGTTTCCAGCCGGCCCATGGACGCGCAAAGTCGCAGTCGAGCGGATCAAAGTCGTGCAGCGAAAGATCGTGCGCGAGTGCGCGCTGCAAGCTTTGCTGGTGTGGTTCGTTGCCCCTGGGTACCCGCGCCAGCGCCGCAAGCAGATCGGTCAGTTGATCGCCTTCAGGGCTTTCGCCGAGGATATGCAGACCGTCGCGGATCTGCAGTTCTTTCAGGTCGCACAAATGGGCATCGAGCCGGGCTAGACGTGTTTCTTCGTCCATGCCCTCTTCCAGACCGATGTCCTTGTCGAGACCGTGACGGGTCGCAGCATCCAGAATGTCGCGCGTCAGGGCCTTGAGGCGCCGCGGATCGACACCGCTTGCAAGGTAATATTCGTCCAGAAGCGTTTCCAGTTCTTCGGCAACGCCATGACTTTCCGCCCGGGTCAGAGGCGGCGTCAGATGATCAACGATGACAGCAGAGGTCCTGCGCTTGGCCTGCGCGCCTTCGCCCGGATCGTTGACAATGAACGGATAGATATTCGGAACTGGGCCAAGGACGGCTTCCGGAAAACAAGCCTGCGACAAGGCCAGCGCCTTGCCTGGAAGCCACTCCAGGTTACCGTGCTTGCCGAGATGGACTATCGCGTCAACGCCAAAACTCCGCCGCAACCAAAAATAAAACGCAAAATAGTTGTGCGGCGGAACAAGATCGGGATCGTGGTAGGTTTCCTTCGGATCGATGTTATAGCCGCGCGCGGGCTGAATGCCGACGACCTGCATGCCGAAACGGTGCAGCGCCAGCCGGAATTTGCCGTCAACGACATGCGGGTCGCAGTCAGCGGAACCCCAGCGTCCGACAACCGACGTTTTCACGGCTTCCGGCAGGCTCGCGAACTCACGCTGATAGTCGACGAGCGAGAGAGTTTCGTAGCCAATTCTGTCTTCCCTGCCATCAAGTGCGTTTGTGACGCCAGATGTCAGTATGTTCATCAGCCCCGCAGAATTTGCGGGCAGCTCGCCGGTGTCGTATCCGGCGTCTCTCATGGCACACAAGAGGTTCACACAGGAAGCCGGTGTATCGAGCCCGACACCGTTTGCCAGACGGCCATCCTTGTTGGGATAATTTGCCAGGATGAGCGCTGCTCTCTTCCTGTCAGCCGGGATTTGGCCGAGCCGCGCCCAGCTGACGGCAAGCTCTGCAACAAATTCGATCCGATCCGGAACCGGCGTGAAGCGAACGGGTGTTGACTGAGTTGCGGTGTCGAAGACACCCTCTTCCTTGAAAGACACTGCGCGCGAAAGAATGCGTCCATCGATTTCGGGTAACACCACATGCATGGCCAGATCGCGCACGGAAAGGCCTTGGTCACTTTCTTCCCAGCCCTCCCGTGAAGACGACGAAAAGACGACCTGCAAAACAGGTCTGATCCCGTTGTCGAGAGGTGTTGGCTGATGGGCCACGCCGGCCTTGGAGATGGCGAAAGCGGTGCCATTTACCACCGCCCCGGGCTGAACCTCGTCAAAGAGGCTTTGAAGAACAGCAACCGACTCGCTCTCCTTCAGGCTGGAGACGAAGACCGGAAGCGCGTTGATGCCGGACCGGTCGAGCGCCTCGATGAGTGCGTCGACGGGTGCAGTTTGAGCTCCCTGCACAAGCGCGCGATAGAAGGTGATGGCAGCAACCGGACGATTTGCATCGGGCCAGCTCGCTTTCAATGAAGCGACGTCAGGTGCGGAATGACCCGGCAAATAGATACCAGCGCGCGGAAGCGGGACCGGTTGAGCCGGCTCGTCCTCCTTGCCGATCAGATGAGACGCGAAGCGCAAAGCGTTCGCGTAGTTGCCGGATCCGCCTTCAACGCAATAGCGCCAAAAGCGGTAGACGTCTTCCTTCAGACGCGTGGACCGACTTGTCAGCGCCTCGTCCCATTTGTCATCTCCAGGGATAACAATGAGATCGATACCGTTCGCGCGGACCTCTTCCTCCACGCGCTCCAGGCCGTAACGCCAGTACTCGATGCCTCCCAAAATGCGCAGAATGACAAGCTTCGAACCGCGTACGGTTTGCTCCGCATAAAGATCGACAGAGTATGGATGCGACAGGGCCATCAGATTTGCCAGACGGAGGCTCGCGCGCTCCGCGCCCAGACTGGCATGAGCGCTCGAAAAGCTACCCAGTTCCGTGTCGGCGGCCGACAGGAACAGGATATCGGCCGGTGCCTGCCCAAGATCGACGGCATCACCACCGTCATCGATCCGTCTGGTCTGGCTGGCGAGAATGTGCATCAAATATGGTCTTCTATTCGTTTCAGGGCAGCCGGGACCCTTCTCGGCCACGTGCTATTTCATTGAGCGGGATGAGACGCGTCAGGCCGCTTGCCTGACGCTGCCGAACAGCTCACACACAGTGTCCATGTCAAACCCTTTCAGCCCGATCACGACCAGACGGCCGGATGCCTCAGCACCAGCTGCGAACCAGGTCTCGACGCGCGGCCCGACAGCCTGAACCATGGCAGGTGCCGGCTTCCCGCTGATGCCGACAGCGCCCTTGATCCTGAGAACACCCTTCTGTTCCATCGCCTCGAGAACCCTTTTTTCAAGATCCTTTAGCGAGCCAAAGGTCTGCACGTCGATCACGTGGCTTTCAAAATCGTCATGATGGTGGTGGTCGTGATGATCATGATCGTGGTCGTCGTTATCATCATCATGGTCATGGTCATGATGGTGGTGTTCGTGACGTACCGCCATATCGTCTTCAGCAGCAGATTCACGGCCAAGCAGAACCTCGATGGGCAGCGTCCCTTTTTCAGAAGACACTATGTGCACCGCCGGGCGGACTTCTCCCTGAATTCGTTCCTCAACCGACACCATGGCTTCAGAAGTGACAAGATCCGCCTTGTTGAGCACGACAAGATCCGCACAGCGAAGCTGATCGTGAAACAGTTCCTCCACGGGACTTTCGTGATCAAGCGCTTCATCGGCTGCCCTTTGTGCCTCAAGCGCGGCCTCGTCGAGTGCAATGCGCCCCTCTGCCAGGGCAGCAGCATCAAGAACCGTTACAACGCCGTCCACGGTGACACGCGTTTTGACACTCGGCCATGAAAATGCGCGGACCAGCGGTTGCGGCAAAGCAAGGCCTGACGTTTCAATCACGATGTGCTCCGGCGGTGTCTCGCGCGACAGCAGCATTTCCATCGTCGGCAGGAAATCATCTGCTACGGTGCAGCAGATGCAGCCATTGGTAAGTTCCACCACTTCGTCAGCGGCGCAGTCCGGATCCGCACAGCCGTTTACCAGGGATCCGTCAAAGCCCATGTCGCCAAACTCGTTCACGATCAACGCGATCTTCCTGCCGTTTGCGTTCTGCAGGAGATTGCGGATCAGTGTGGTTTTGCCCGCACCAAGAAACCCGGTCACGATCGTTGCGGGAATCTTCCGTCCCGGTTGAAGAGCGCTTGTCGTCATAGTGTGATTTCCATCTGGGGGTTGGGTTTCAAAAGCAAGGGCAGGCCCGCGCCGACAAATACGACCTGGCTGCAAGCCTGAGCAATATCTTGGTTGAGACGGCCCTGCGCATCGCGGAACGACCTTGAAAGTCTGTTCTCCGGCACGATGCCCATGCCGACCTCATTCGAAACGAAAATACATGGACCCTGGAGCGAACCGATCACAGAACAAAGATTGCCGCATTCAGCAGCAACATCTTTCTCGGCGAATGTGAGGTTTGACAGCCAGAGCGTCAGGCAATCAACGAGGACGACCCTGTCTTTGCGGCATTCGGTCGAGAGCAGGTTCGCAATGTCCAGTTGCTCTTCGATCGTGATCCAGCTGTTGCCTCTTTGAACCTTGTGAGCTTTGATCCGGTCAGCCATTTCGGTGTCAAAGGCCGCACCAGTCGCGAGATAGACCTTCTCAAGACCCGAATCCATTGCGAGTTTTTCGGCAAAGCGGCTCTTGCCCGAACGGGCACCGCCAAAGACAAAAGTGGACCTTCGTCCCGGTTGCTTGCTCACGTCACTCTCCCGGCCGTCCACCCGACGGCGTAAAGGGTTGTCCTTGCGACGGCCGGTCTCCTGGCTTGCGGTTCCACGCGCCCTGCACCCCTTCCCGGCCCCTCTCGACCAGTGGATCATGTGCAGACGCTCGCCGCTCACAGTTGCGGGGGCAGCTCCGGAATGGCGCCAGGCGCTTTAACCGGATTCCCGTTTCATCCGGATCGGGCAAACCCCTCACCGGAACCGTCAGATTCCTTCCTAAACGGATATCGGCCCTGAAACAAGCTCGAGATTTGATGGTGCGCACAAATTCAATTTGATTTTGTCGGGTGTCGGGCTGACGTGTCTGTTCTGATTGATTGCACTTGAAACCATTGCAGAGAGAGGTCTGCGTCATGATTTGGTTTCAACAACCTTACACCTTCTAGAGTTCTGTTTTGTTTACAGTTTTCCACATTCCAAGCAAAAAAATGACGGCTTGATGAAAAAAACATCGTCAGGGGCTTGGCAAACAGTTCAAGCCTTTGATATACGCATCTCCATCGACGGGGGCGGTTACGCACCGGCCCCAACGTGGTGATCCCCAGTAGCTCAGTTGGTAGAGCAAGCGACTGTTAATCGCTGGGTCGCTGGTTCGAGTCCGGCCTGGGGAGCCATTTTTTCCATCAAGTTTCAAGCGTCACGCCCAAATTAGAACCCCAATATTTGACAGGGTTTCTAGTCTAGACCGCCTTTTGGATTCCAACGTAAACGCTGGGGCGGAAGTTGAAATTGCTGACCTTCACACCAGAAACGGCAGCGAGTTTTGCAACGACAATGAAGAACATGACGCCGGTTTTGCGTTATGAGTTCTCCCTCCAGCTTCCACACCATCAAGAGCTAAACAGGGCACCGCAACGCGCATCTCACCTTGCTCGTTAAGCTTGCATACGATAACTTGCACCAACCTCAACGAACAATCTGCGCTTGCCGGATGACAAATTTCCTTGCTTGCGCGCTCAAAGGATTTGGTGGTGATGAAGTATTTGAGAGCTCTCGCTTTACTCACACTATTGATCACGCCGAATATCGCACATACAGCGCCGATTAATCTTTCTGACTTTTCCGGCTCCGAAAAAGTCATCGATTTTGAGTCTTCTATAACGGGCTTAACAAGCGGAGTTTTTTCAATCGATGGAGTTAACTTCATTTCCCATGAAGGAGCATACACCATACCATACGCGGGCGGACTTATCGCAGGCGGTTCCGGGGCTGCTTACAATACGAATACTTTTGCGGGAAATCAGACAACGGGCGATCTCACTATTTCATTTGATAACGCGATAACCCGGTTCGGAATGAACATTGGAATAGGTGGCGGTTCAGCCATTTTGGAATTTTCAATTTCGGCTTTTGACGCAAAAGGCAGCTTGGTTGAGAGTGCCTTTTTTGGCGGCGCCAGCAACTATTTTGTTGGTTTTGACTTTGGTGATTCCATTGAGAAGATTGTCATTGGCCGGACCGATTTCCGGCCAGGCTACTTCACATTTGTGGACGACGTTCGATTAAATGAAACTACTGTAGTTCCACTTCCTGCATCACTACCTTTTCTTGCTGCTGCAATCGGCGGATTGGCATTGCTCAGAAGGAGAGGAACGACCTAAGCGCACCGTAATTGTGCGGCTGATTGGCGTTACGCTGCGCGGAGAATGGCTGCTTCACGTATGAGCATTTGACCGCGCCAGCCTTGCGGAGCATTCGTATTTTTAACGATATTCTCCAACTCTACACGCGGACTCCGAAATTTGAATCTATCGGTCAGTGTTTCTTTTTGGGTTCCAAATGTGATCGGCCAAATGAAAGCCCTAATGGAACCAACTTCCTTTGTCTCCAGTGATTTTTCGATGTTCTAAACTCAAAAGGAACATCCGGGCACGGCGCAGATCTACTGGACAATGACGGTTAGTCGCGAGGTCATTGATCCGATCCCGGACTCGATAGCTCCAATTTTCCGAGACCAATCAGAATAGCCTCGTTCCGCGTTGTTTCGTGGATCGATATGGACCGGCACTTCGCACGGCTTCTTTCAGCCCTTCACCACCATACGGAACCGCACTATTCCCGGTCGTCTTTGACGGGCCAGTTGGATGTCGCGAGTAAGATGAGACAGGCGGCAATGGCCCAGTTTCCGACTGGGCCGGACAAGAGACCGCGCTCATCAAACACCACGGCAAGAAACGAAAATACGGCAACGGCAGCCGGAAGCCATGTCAACCACATGAGTTTTCCGCTGAAACCGGCTCGGCGAAAGACAAACGGTATGCAAATTGCGCTCAGGATCACCGGGGCAAATACCGAAACCGTCTCGTAGATCATGCAAGCGCCCTCACCCTTCTCGCGTCCAGCCTGTCCTGGTCGCGCTCAGCTTATGCCGATTCCCTGGCTCTTTCTGAACGAGTGCATCGTGGATTGGCGCAATTTGGATACGGAATAGCCTGCTACTGGCTCCTGCCGCCAAGCCAGACCCGCTTCACCCCGAAGTCTGGTGTGCTGAGGAGAACGAAATCGGCCACGCATCCGGAATTCAGGCGGCCGATGGGCTTGCGAATAACATCGGCGGGAATGCTGGTTGCCATGGCGAGTGCCGTTTCCAGGTCGACACCGATGTGGTCCACCAGGAACCGGATCGACGCGGGCAGATCGATATCAGCACCAGCAAGTGTTCCATCGGCAAGTGTCAACATGCCGTTCTGTCTGAAGATTTTGCGTCCACCGAGCGTAAAACTGGCCACGTCCGTCCCGGTCTGTGACATGGCGTCAGTCACGAGGAAAATGCGGCCTGGGCCGGTTTTCGAATTCAATGCGATCCTGATTGCGACCGGGTCCACGTGAATTCCGTCGGCGATGAGGCCGGCATTGAGTGTCCCAAGATCAAGCGCAGCGCCAACCAGACCAGGTTCGCGGTGCTGCAGCGGGCTCATCGCATTGAACAGATGCGTTACGCAAGTTGCTCCCGCGTTCGCGGCCTGACGGCAACGCTCATATCCGGCACCGGTGTGGCCAAGGCTGACATGAATTCCGGCCTTTGAGAGAACCGCCGTCTGCTCCGGTGTAACTGTTTCAGGGGCAACGGTCATCATAAGGCTCGGAAGACGATCCACGGCCTCGAGGTAAAATGCGACGTCTTCGTTTTCCATCGGCCTGATCAACGCGGCATCGTGAGCGCCCTTGCGGCTTACGGACAGATGCGGTCCTTCCAGGTGCAGGCCATGAAAACCTGGGACGGCATTTTCAGTGGCAAGCATCCCGAGTTCGACAATCCTTCGCGTTGTTTCGCGTGTGTCAGTTATCAGTGTCGGGGTCATTGCCGTTGTTCCAAGCGGCACGTGCGCCTGGCAAATACGTGCAACGTCGTCGAGTGTTTCGGCATCGCCAAGCATCAGACCGCCACCGCCATTGACCTGCAGATCGACAAGGCCCGGCACCAGAATGCCGTCGCCAAGGTCTTCAATTGCAAAGTCATCGGGCACATCAGACACAGCGCAACCGCCTGCAACCGAGCCGTCTTTTACCAGGAGCGCTGCATCCTCATGCATCATGTCCCCGTCGAAGAGACGCCTACACGCGTATGCGGTCGGTCCCGTCATACCGTTTGCGTGACTTTTTTCAGATGCCTGGGAACATCGGGATTGAAGCCGCGGTGTCGAGCGAACCACTCGATAAAGGAATAGAAAGAAACAATCTGCGTAAGCGCATCCGTCAGGGGATGGCTTGCGGACTGGTAATCGAGTCGGTGGGCGCGTTCCACCTTATCTGTGGTTGCAAACACAACGCCGCCCTGGTCGGCCATCTTGTCGGCCGTCAGCGCCAGTCCGTCCTGCGCTGCGTCCCGGACGCCAAGCACGAGCACCGGATAGCCGTCTTCAACGATTGAAACGGGTCCGTGCATCACTTCTGCAGAGGAATAGGCTTCGGCATGTATCTGGCAGGTTTCCTTGAATTTCAACGCTGCTTCGTTGGCGATCGCGAGACCGGGACCGCGCCCAACGACATAAAGCGAACCGCGCCGTTCAATCGGCTCCGCCAGTGCGCTCCAATCCGTGGCAATTGCGCTTTCCATCTCACCAGGCAACTTGGCAAGGGCGTTCAGAAGCGCGGCGTCTCCACCAATTTCGGCCATAAGCAAAAGGCCGGCAACAACCGAATTCACGTAGGTCTTCGTTGCAGCGACGCTCTTTTCCGGTCCGGCGCAAATGTCCAGCGTCGAAGCTGACAACCGGGCGAGCGGGCTGTCTGCGGTGTTGGTCAGGCCGACCGTTACCGCGCCCTGTTCTTTCGCACTTTCGACCACGGAAAGAATATCCGGGCTGGCTCCCGACTGGGAAATCGCAATCACAAGCGCCTTTTCCAGTTGAATCTTAGATTTATAGACCGACGAGACAGACGGACCGAGGGACGCCATGGCAAGTCCGAGATAGATCTCGGAGGCATATTTCAAGAACATGGCGGCATGATCCGATGAACCGCGCGCCACGCTCGCGAGAAAGACCGGAGCACCTGCCCTTTCTGCAATCTCGCGCGCTCCGGGATGTGCACCGGACAAAACCCGGCGTACCGCGCTCGGGATCTCCTCAATTTCCCGGCGCATATGCGTGCAGTCCGTCTGCAGCGGTGTGTCTGCCATTGATCTAGTTTTCCGCGATTTGAAGTTCTGCGATGAAGTCGTAGGCGTCGCCCCGATAAACAGATCGTGTGAACTCCACGACATGACCCGAGGCGTGATAGGAAACGCGTTCGATCTTGAGACCGGCAGAGCCTGCCGGAACACCAAGTATCTCCGCATCCACCAGTTCCAGATTACGCGCGGAGATTCGCTGTATTGCGCGAACAGGCTGCATTCCCTTGGACCTGAGAACCTCATAAAGGGATGTCGTGACCTGTTCCGGGTCCGGGAGCACATTTTCCGAAAGGGATGCCCGCTCGATCGCCATTGGAGTGCCGTCGGCCTTGCGTAAGCGGTCAACGCGCGCAACGCGTTGTCCTGAACTCAGGCCGAGCGTGAACATTTCTTCAGGAGAAGCCGGATAGAGACCTCGCCGGAGCCATTCGCTGCTCGCCTCCAACCCGCGGCGCGCCATGTCTTCGCTGAATGACGTCAGGCTGGAGAGGCGCTGTTCGACCTTTTGCACCTTGGGCGCAACAAAGGATCCGCTGCCTCGTTTTTGAACGACGATTTCATCTTCGACAAGACCGGCAACCGCTTTTCGCACGGTTACGCGGGAGAGTTCGGTGAGTGAGGCAATTTCGCGTTCGGACGGCAGCGGTTCGTTTTCCTTCAGGACACCTTCGTCGATCGCCTGCAATATCCGGCGGCGCAACTGCAGGTAACGCGGACCGCTCGAGCCAGCCAGCCAGTCGCCGTTTTCCAACATGGATATGAAGTTTGACATGGAGCGCGGCGCCTTGGCTAAAATAATACCTTTCGAATACCAATTTAAACTCTATCGGAACCGAAAATCAAGTGATAAAAGGAATCCACCCGCCCTTGCCGCGTTCCGGACCGATCTCATTGCTTCGAAACGGCGCCTGCTTCTGCGGCGACCGGTTTGTGGTGCAAAGAAAAGAGTTTCAGAGTTTCCGGACCATGACACTGCCGACGACAGAAGACCGTCATCCCCTATCAATCGGCCTCTCTCAAAAGGCGGATGAAGAGATACTGTCCATCATGCTCGATCGCCAGGTCGCCGCGCTGACAGCGGCAAGCGAGGCCATTCCGCAGATCGCGCAAGCGGCCAGCGCGCTGCAGCGTGCGGCGTCAAGCGAAAGCAGGATAGGTTATGCGGGGGCCGGCAGCGCTGGATTGACGGCAATCGCGGACTGCCTTGAGTTGCCGGGAACGTTTGGTTTCCGGGCGGACCGCATGTGCATTCTTTACGCCGGCGGCGCTGAAAATCTTCTGAATCTGGAAGGCGTCCATGAGGATGACAATCTTGCCGGGATCGATGATTTTCACAAGTCGGGCCTTGGCGAAGGCGACATTCTGATAGGCGTCTCGGCGAGTGGATCGACACCTTACACGCTTGGCACGTTCCAGGCGGCCAGACAGGCAGGCACAGTGACGATCGGCATCGCCAATAATCCCGAAACGCCTCTTTTAACGGAGGCGAACCACCCGATTTTTCTGCAAACCCCACCTGAAATCATTGCCGGATCGACGCGGCTCGGGGCGGCCAGCGCACAAAAAGCTGTGCTGAACATGATCTCAACGCTGGTTGCGCTCAGACTGGGACATGCCGTGCGCGGGCACATGGTCAATCTGGTCGCCGACAACGAAAAACTCAGGCAACGCGCCCAACGTATTTTGCAGGATTTGACCGATTGCGCACCGGAAACGGCTGCAGATGCTCTGCAAAAAGCCAATGGCCGTGTAAAGGTTGCTGTCTTGATGTTGCGGGATGGTCTTGGTGTAAGTGCAGCTGAAAACGCGCTTGCCCTGAATGACGGAAACCTGCGCCCGTTTCTCTAGGTGCGGCAGCTCGATTTCATTGACCCAAGGACCATTTCATTCCGAATTTGCCGGGACCATAGTGATTGTCATGAGGGCAAGCTGGTGTCAGTGATGCAAACGCACCGTTTGACAGTTTCTCATTTACTAGCAGTTCAATTGGTTGCATATTGGTATCTAATTTGACTGAAAATGTCCTCTTTCAGGAGTGGGTGAACGGGCGATGACAACCTGTTTCGATATCGGTGGAACCTTCATTCGCCATGGTTCGCTCGCAAAAGACGGCCTCGTCGCAGAAGAAGGCCGTTTGAAAACCCCTACCGACGACTGGGCGGCATTCGTGGAAGCCGTGCGTAGTCGGTCCGGTGCTCTTGGCGAACCGGTTTCGATCTCTCTTGCAGGAGCCTTTGACGCACGCAGCGGCATAGCGGACGTTGCAAATATCCCTTGCCTTCATCAACGGCACGTTCAGGACGAACTTGAACAGGCTCTGGAAAGACCCGTCGCGATAATCAACGACGCAAATGCATTCGCCCTGGCCGAGGCGGTCAGTGGAACAGGACGCGGCAAAGATGTTGTTTTCGGAATTATCCTCGGCTCAGGTGTCGGTGGTGGCCTGGTGGTCGCCGGCAACCTCGTTACGGGATTCGGCGGCATGGCCGGCGAATGGGGCCACGGTCCTATTGTCGACCCGACAGCAGGCGGAACGATCGAAGGGATTGAGCACTATGCTTGTGGCTGCGGTCAAACCGGCTGTGTCGATGCGACCGGTTCGGCAAGGGGAATGGAACGCATTCATACCTCTCTGCATGGTGAGACCCGTTCCAGCCGTGAAATCACGCAAGCTTGGAACGGGAACGACACCAAAGCGTCCAGGACGATCGACGCTTATTCGACCCTGGTTTCAAGGGCGCTCTCCGTTCTCGTCAACACTTTTGGGCCGGACGTGATCCCGGTCAGCGGTGGCCTTTCAAATGACGAGGCTCTGCTGGATCTGATTGACCGCAAAACGCGCGCTCTTGTCCTAGCCAACTATTCCGATCGCCTCATTGTCAAAGGCGCATTCGCCGAGAACGGCGGGCTGCAGGGAGCGGGAATTCATGCCCGCAGGATGTTTGGAGAAACGGCGTGATGGCACCGGTTCAGCTGGAGGTTTGTGTCGACACGATCGAAGGTGCCTGGATCGCTGCCGAAAACGGTGCCGACCGGATTGAGCTTTGTGCCGCGCTTTCCGAAGGCGGACTAACGCCTTCAAGTGGCATGATGTCGGCCGCGTCCAGGCTACCGGTTCCGGTATACGCAATGATCAGACCCCGGTCCGGCGACTTCAGATATTCTGACGCTGAAAAAACGCTCATGTTACGGGACATTCAAGTTGCTGAGCAAAACGGGATGAAAGGACTGGTCATCGGCTCGGTGACCGACCAGGACCGGCTGGACATTGATTTTCTGAAACCGGCGCTCCAGGGAACGCCGCTCAACGCCACGCTTCACCGCGCGTTTGATACACTCTCCGACGTCAGAACCGCGATTGATGATGCCGTTTCAATTGGTTTCGAGCGCATTTTGACATCCGGACACGAAGACAAGGCCGATGAAGGATGCAATGTGATCCGGGAAGCCGTTCGCTATTCCGGGGGACGGATAGCACTCATGGCAGGCTCTGGGGTAACCCACGCAAATGCAGTCCATATTTGGAAAGAAACGGGGGTCGACGCGT
Source organism: uncultured Roseibium sp. (assembly GCF_947494555.1). GTDB lineage: Bacteria > Pseudomonadota > Alphaproteobacteria > Rhizobiales > Stappiaceae > Roseibium. The sequence continues at coordinate 172,975 of NZ_CANLVF010000002.1, forward strand.
TACATGCTTCTTGTTCCGCGCGGCAACGTCCTCTTCCCGCGTCCAAAGAGGTGCAACTCGGTTTCTTGCCGGCGACAGGGCAAAAGACGACAGACGCCGAACTTGTTCGGGCACTTCGAACGGCAATCGATGCTTGCTGATATCAAGGATCGGACGCAACGCGCTCTAAAGATTTCATAGTGCCTGCGCGTGTTTAAAGCGCATTCTGCGAACCGACGGAAAATTAATCTAAAATTCGAAATTTACGTTACGACAAGATTCCCGATTGCCCGAGAAAGCAATTACGGCTACCATTATTTTGTTTTTGAAAGCCAACAATTTGCAAATCTACACAGGAACAAACGAATTGCTTAGTTACTTTTGACAGGAGGATATTGGTCACGTCACGGTGAGATACCTTGAATGACCGGCCAGAAACCACATTTATTTATGAAAAGTTAATGAGATCACCCAAAAATGTGATGTTCATTACACTCAAAACGCAGATTGTGGTGCGATAATGGCAAAATCGTGACCGCGCAGCGTGGGGCGCACGCCTAAGAGACTTATAATTTTTGCGGAAAAGAGTCGAAACAGACCAGATCCGCAAGTGCCCCAAGCGCGGTAGAACTAGTTGTATTAGCCTTGGGAGGCGAACATGCAACGGAATACCAAAGCAGGAACTTTTGCGCTGGGTCTCATCCTCGCATTGGCGAGTGGCGCAATTGCCGAACAACTTCCTCAGGAAACGATTACGTTGCCGGAGGACCGCCTAGCCGTGACTGTTGCGTCGGCGTCGGTGGACCAGATGGATCCGCTGGAAAGCGAACTCACCATTTGGGTCGGCGAAATCGAACTAGATGGCCGCAGTGCTGTATGGGTCGAACTGATCGATTCCTACGGAGAGGTGATTTACGATTCAGAAGTAAGCACCAATGAAACGCACCTGCTGCCAGATGGCCGGGCCGTCGTCGTGCGCTCAATGGACCAGGAAACTGTCGTTGCCGGCAAGGATGAGTCGAGGCTCATTACCGAAGGTGCATTGATGGTCACGCGCCGGGTTGTCAACGACGGTGCCGATGCGACGACTGTCGAGCTTATCGAAACGGACAGCGAACCGGTCAAGCGCGGGACAATGCTGCAAGTCGCCGATTTCGGACAGTCCATGTGGGAAAAGGTGGTCGCCTTTTTCGATGCTGCAAGAAGCCGGGTCGAAATCGCCTGGAACTGGCTTGTCGATACCTTGCAAGCCTGATCGAGAATATAGATTCAAATATTATTTTTGAGCATCACGCCGGATCCGCTTCAAAAAGCGGGTCCGGTTTTGTTTTTCAGCAATCGATTTGCGGGCGACGTGCGCTACATCCCATTCAGCACATGCCGGCAAGTTTAGGGAATATTGCCGATCAGCTTTCCGCCGTGCCGACAACGCGGTTCACGCGGCATGGACAAAATAATTTATTAAATTCATCAACCTGCGTGATCCGCGTTGTTTTCTCCGCCGTATTTGCCTGAGAACACGAAGAAAATCCCGACTGGCCGCATGTCCTTGCGGACTGCACAGAATCATAAAAAGGATTGAACATGCGGATTGCCGTCATCGGCTCCGGTATCTCCGGAAACAGTGTAGCTTGGGCCCTCAACGAACATCACGATGTGGTCTTGTACGAAAAAAGGGCTCGCGCTGGTGGTCACAGTGCCACAGCCGATATTGATTATGACGGGACCCAGATCGCGGTTGATACCGGGTTTATTGTCTACAACGAACTAAACTATCCGAATTTCACTGCGCTTCTCCGTCACCTGAATGTCGCGACCGAAGCGAGCGACATGAGTTTTGCCTTGTCCGCTGACAACGGCAGCCTGGAATGGTCGGGCGATTCTATCAACACTGTCTTCGCTCAGCGATCCAACCTGTTATCGCCACGTTTTCTGTTCATGCTTCGTGACATGTTCCGGTTCAACAAACATGCGGTTCTCGACTTGCAAGCAGGCAAACTGACCGGTGAAACACTTGGCGGATACCTTGAAAAGAACCGCTATTCACAAGGCTTTATCAACGACTACCTGCTGGCGATGGGAGCCGCAATCTGGTCGACGCCAATCAATGAGATGCGCGACTATCCGGCAGAAAGCTTCGTGGCATTTTTTGAGAACCACAGACTGCTGTCATTCGAGCCGACGCTGTGGCGTACCATTTCAGGCGGCAGCCGCAACTATGTAAACCGGTTGTTGGCGCCGCTTGCCGGAAAAATCAGACTTGGAACGCCCGTTGTTGAAATTCTCCGCCAGGACGGCAAGGTCCATGTGAAGGACGAGACCGGCCACACAGATGTTTTCGATCAGGTCGTGCTTGCAAGCCACACCGATCAGAGCCTTGCAATGCTTGGCGACCCAAGCCCGGCAGAACGGGATATTCTCGGATCCATCCGGTACCGACCCAACGAAGTGTTTCTGCACAGAGACGAAAGCCTTATGCCGAAGCGCAAGAAGATATGGTCCTCCTGGAACTATATGTCCGACCGGGAAGCCGGTGAGACTCAGGACGTTACCGTCAGCTACTGGATGAACCGTCTGCAAGACATTGACCGCAGCAAGCCTGTCTTCGTGACGCTCAATCCTTTCAAGGCACCGCAAGACGACAAGACCTTTGCCAAATATGTCTACGATCACCCTCAGTTTGATGCACATGCTTTGAGTGCCAAGAAGAGGCTCGCAGACATCCAGGGCGTAAACAACACATGGTTCTGCGGCGCTTGGAACGCTAACGGCTTCCATGAAGATGGTCTCGCCTCAGGGCTGTCTGTTGCAAAGCGTCTCGGAGCACGCCTTCCCTGGGAAGAAACGCCCGGTTCGGCGGACTTTCTGGAAGCGGCGGAATGACAAAAGAACGCGCAAACACGATCAGCGGAAATGGCCCTGCCCCGAATTCTCCGGCGTCGCTTTATTCCGGCAAGGTCATGCATCACCGCATGAAGCCAACGGAACACCGGTTCAGCTATTCCGTATTTTCATTGCTGATTGATTTGGACCGGTTCGACGCCGCCGAAAGGCAAAGCCGGTTCTTTTCGATAAACCGCTTCAATGTTCTGTCTTTTCACGAACGCGATCACGGGGCGCGCGACGGCACTAACCTGAGGCAGTACGTGGAAGGACTGCTTCGGAAGAAGTCGATTGCAAGTCCTTCGAAAATTCTGCTCCTGGCCTATCCGAGACTGCTTGGATACGGTTTCAATCCGCTCAGCGTCTACTATGCCTATGACAATGACGAGCGACTGACGGCAATGGTTTATGAGGTGCGTAACACGTTCGGCGGAATACATACCTATACGCTGCCGATTGAACCCGGCCAACTGAGCGACGCCGGTGTCCGACAGGACCAGAGCAAGGAATTTTACGTTTCGCCCTTTGTGAGCATGGAGCAGCATTATCACTTCAGAATGCTGCCGCCGGGAAAAGCCGTAAGGGTGCGCATTTTGGAGAACGACTCCGAAGGTCCTCTTCTGTCGGCGACATTCGCAGGAGATGGTACTCCACTTTCTTCGCGATCCTTGGTTGCGGAATGCGTTCGCGTGCCGTTTCTAACGGCAAAGGTCATTTTGGCGATCCATTGGGAAGCCTTTAAAATTTGGCTCAAGCGTGTACCATTTCACCCACGACCGAACGCGGCTGCAAAGCGGGACCGGCTGGAAAACCAGCCCATGACGTTCGCTCCAGACAAATGATTTACCAAGAGGTTTTGCCATGAGTGAACCTGTTGTGCTCACCAAAGACAATCTGCGCAAGGAAATGAAGGGCACCCCTCGCCTTGCCCGTATGGCCGCAAGCCTGGCGATCAGGATCCGATACGGGTCTCTGGAAATCAGTTTTCCGGATGGACGGCGGTTCTGCATCCACGGACGCGAAGCCGGCCCGCACGGCGTTCTCGACATTGACGATTGGCGGTTCTTCCGCATGGTCGTGAGGGCCGGTGATGTCGGCGTCGGAGAAGCCTTCATGGCTGGGTATTGGTCTTCCCCGGATGTAACAACGTTCCTGGAAGTGTTCTGCATCAACCAGGAATCGACCATGGAGGCGATCCAGGGGCGCCCCTTGACGCGCTTTCTCATGTCGATTCGCCACTGGCTGAATTCGAACACGCGCCGTGGGTCAAAAAGGAACATCTCAGCACATTACGATCTCGGCAACGCCTTCTATAAGGAATGGCTAGATCCGTCCATGACCTATTCCTCTGCGATCTATAGCAATGAAACCAACGACCTGGAGCAGGCGCAGACCGAAAAATACGCATCTTTGGTAAGGCAGACCGGCATCAGACCGGAGCATTCCATCCTGGAAATCGGATGCGGCTGGGGCGGTTTTGCGGAGCATGTCGCCAAGACCGTCGGCGCGCATGTGCGCGCGCTGACCATTTCCCGTGAACAGTTCGACTATGCGAGTGAACGCATCTTCAAGGCCGGCCTCAACGAAAAAGTTGACGTTGTGTTCCAAGACTACAGGGACGAAAAAGGCGTTTTCGACAGAATCGCCTCGATCGAAATGTTTGAAGCCGTTGGTGAAAAATACTGGCCGACCTATTTCGAGCAATTGTCCAAGTGCCTGAAACCAGGTGGCAAGGCCGGGCTCCAGATCATTACGATCCAGGACCAGATGTTCGACGACTACAAACGCGGAACTGACTTCATCCAGCGCTATATCTTTCCGGGCGGGATGCTACCGCCACCGGGCCGGCTCGTTGAGATCGGAAAGTCCCTAGGGCTCGATCTGGCCGAGCAAAAGATTTTCGGACAGGACTACGCCCGTACGCTCGCGGAGTGGCGGCAAAGGTTTGGTCATGCCTGGCCGCAAATCCGGCCCCTCGGATTTGACGAACGGTTCAAGCGGCTCTGGGAATTCTACCTTCATTATTGCGAAGCCGGTTTTCGCGCCGGCAACATCGATGTACGCCAGATGGTCTACGTGAAGGCACCATAGCGGCGACACGGGCGACAAGATGGAAAAGGCCGGTTTTGCCGGCCTTTTACTTTTTGTTCCATCCAGTGGTTCTTGCAAGTAGTGCAAAATAAGCACGATACGGCAGTAGCCTGAGCGCTTTCAATTGCCTCACAAAGGGCTTTGGGAAGGCGATTTCGAACTTGCTGGGATGCGACAACCCTTCGACAATCTCACCAGCGGCGACTTCGGTCGAGACAAGATGCGGCATCGGGAATGGATTGGACTGGGTTGCCGGCGTGTCAACAAACCCGGGATTGATCAGTTGTATGCGAATTCCAGCACGGTCGAGGTCAAACTTCAATGACTCAGCCATGTTGATGAGACCTGCCTTGGATGCGCCATACGCAGCTGACGTCGGAAGCCCGCCGTATCCGGCAACGGAAGACACGATGGCAATCTGGCCCCTGCCCTTCGGTTTCATGTCTGCGATAACCGGTAGAACGACATTGACCGTGCCCATAAGATTGACGTCGAAACTTGTACGAAACGCTTCCACATCCGCTTCAAGTCCGTCTTGTGGAAGATAGATTCCTGCGTTTGCGACAAGCAGGCAGATGCCGCCAAGATCCCGTGAAATCGTTTTGCAGTGATCCGCCATCAGCTGCGTGTCGCTGACGTCGCCTGGATACGGTGCGATCTCGCCTGCAAGGTTTTGTGCCTTGCTGCTTAATTCTTCAAGTGCCTCAATAGACCGCGCGGTAACAGCGACCCGCCAACCCTGTTTGGCGAGCTCAAGTGCAAGAGAATAGCCGATACCGGAACTGGCTCCCGTGACCCAGGCAGCGCCGTGCGAAGGGTGGGCTACGAATTGATTTTTTGGCAATATGTTCTCCTTGGCCTTTGACGTGTTTACGCAAAAGCCAGGGAGTGTAGATTTGTGGTCAGCGCATAAAAGGTGCGAACCACCGACCGACAGGGCCGGTCAGTTCAAGACGACCCGCGGTTACTGCGAAACAAATGCAGTCCTCGCCCTCGTCAGCGATCGGCTTGTGATCAACGTCGCCATCTGCAAATGCGACATCACCGGAAACGTAGTGACCGTCGTCATCGCGGAACCCGCCCTGAAGCACAAGCGTCAGTTCCGTTCCATGGTGAGTGTGGGACGGCATTGCCCTGCCCGCACGCACCCAGAGCAGACTGGTGGCACATCCGTCGATCTCACCAAGCTTGCACTCTTTTACGCCGGGCAACAAAGTTTTCCACGGGAGACCGTCCATCGTATCACCCACAATCGAATGCAGGGACTCAGGAAGTTTCGATTCAGCCGCAGGGGCCGGCGCGTTGTCATTTGAAAATGGTGTATCGTTGGAAAAAATCGCAGACAGCGCACTATCCCGGTCGTTCAGCGCAACCGGATCAGCGTCACTCAAGCTCACACCACCGAGGCTCTCCAGAGATGATACATATCCCCGGTTCTGGTCGCTAAGTTCCAGATGCGCTCCAACCAGCGCCTGAGCCGGGTAAGACAAAGTCCCGGCTGCATAACCAGCCAGCAACTCATCCATTCCGGTGACATTCTTTTCCATTACCGCTCTCATCAAACTCCAAGCACCTAAATTACTTTAACGCCGGTACGCACTGCAGCGTATCCCGGATCATCATCTAACCTAAAAATATTCTAATTTAAAATTTCATCTAGGGGTTTTGGAGAACAACTCCATGCTCACTTTCAATCGTTTAGCAGAAAATCCATCGGAAAATGTAAACAGTCGCTGGCATTCACCGCTTGAGAGCTTAAATTGCAAACTTGATCCGGGGTGCTGCTGACATTAGCGTCCGGGACTCATCACATTCCTTCTGGCCTCACCCTGCACACGGCCAGATCAGCCAGGATTGAAACAATGACTGTGTCCGCTTCCGTTGTCGACGCGATTGGCAACACACCCCTGATCCGACTGAAGGCCCTTTCTGAGGAGACCGGCTGCGAGATCCTGGGTAAGGCCGAATTCATGAATCCCGGTCAAAGCGTCAAAGACAGACCTGCGCGGCAGATGATCCTGGAGGCAGAGGCAAGAGGTGACTTGAAACCGGGCGGCGTCATCGTTGAGGGAACCGCAGGCAACACGGGGATCGGTATCGCACTTGTTGCAAGTGCAAGAGGGTATCGGACGGTCATTGTCATCCCTGAAACCCAAAGTCAGGAAAAGAAGGACATGCTGCGTCTTTGCGGGGCAGAACTTGTCGAAGTGCCGGCTAAGCCCTTCAGGGATCCGAACAACTACCAGCATGTAGCGCGCCGTCTGGCAGCCGAAATGGCCAAGAGCGAACCGAATGGCGTTATTTTCGCAGACCAGTGGAACAATCTTGATAACCGTAAGGCGCACTATCTGACCACCGGCCCCGAGATCATGGCTCAAACCGGAGGAAGGGTCGACGCGTTTATCTGTGCGGTCGGCTCCGGGGGTACGATCGCAGGTGTCTCCCAATATCTTCAGGAAAACAAGCCAGGCATTGTTATCGGCTGTGCAGATCCCCGCGGCGCGGCAATGCAATCCCTGTTCACTACCGGAGAAGCTGTGGCGTCCGAAGGCGGATCGATATCAGAGGGTATCGGACTTGGACGGAAAACCGTGATCGTTGAAGATGTCAAGGTGGATCATGCCTACACGATCGCCGACGAGGACGCTCTTCCGATTGTATTCGATCTCGCAGAAAAAGAAGGCCTGCTCCTTGGCGGGTCATCAGCGATCAATCTTGCCGGCGCGCGGCGGCTTGCCAAGGAGGTCGGTCCGGGAAAAACAATCGTCACCATCTTGTGCGATCACGGGACGCGTTATCAGTCCAAACTCTACAATCCTGACTTTCTGCGGTCGAAGAACCTGCCAGTCCCCGACTGGCTGGAGCGCACCGTTGATATTCAGCCACCATTTGAATAACCGGATTAAACCTGGCTTGACCTGAAATGGGGCAGGACGACCCAACTCTGGCACACGACGATGCCGCAGCAAAAGAGGTGATCCAGGACGCCGTAACTGACGTCGGCGTTCTCGACATCATGGCCAACAATCTTGGACTGGTAGCGACATTCGTTGCCTTCATGTATTTCACGGCCGGTATTTGCTCCGTGCGCGAAGTCATGAACTCGCGGACATCGCAAGGGTCCGTTGCCTGGCTGCTTTCGCTCTTTTTCCTCCCCTACCTCACGGTTCCGCTCTATTTTGTGTTCGGGTGGAGGTCTTTTGCGGACTACGCCAAGATACAAGCCTCTCTCGGTCGCGCTGAGCGCGCGCGCCGCGCCGACGAACTAGGGCTTACGGATCATGAGGAAACGCGGGACTGGCCGGTCCTGACACGGGTCGCCGGTGTCCCGTTCCTGGCAGGAAACAAGTCAGAACTGCTCATCGATGGTGACGCAACATTCGCCGCAATCAAACAGGCGATTGCCCGCGCCGAGCATGTGATTTTCTTTCAGTTTTTTGCGATCCACGACGACGCGCTCGGCCGCGAGATGGCAGATGCCCTCATTGCGAGGGCCAAAGACGGTTTGAAGGTTCGTTTTCTTTATGACGACGTCGGCAGTCATTCGCTGTCGAACGTCTTTCTCGCCCGGTTGAAGGAAGCCGGCGTCGAGGTTTGCGGATTTAACGAAAAGCACAAATTCCTCAAACTGCTCGGCCCGATGCGCCTGAACTACAGAAATCATCGCAAGCTTGTCGTCACCGACTTTCGTGAGGCGTTCGTTGGTGGGCACAATGTTGCCGACCAGTATGTCGGCCGCGACAAGTGGTTCGGACGATGGCGCGACACCCATGTAAGGGTCGAGGGGCCGGCGGCGGTGGCATGCGCCCTTTCCTTTGTCGAGGATTGGCTGTGGGCGAGCGGTGAGCGGATTGAGTTGCCTCAGGTCAGAGACATTCCTATGCCAGGCGACGAGTCTGTACTCGTCATGCCAACAGGCCCGGCTGACAAATTGGAAGAATGTGCAATCGCCTTTGTTGAAGCTGCTGCCCGCGCGAAGGAACGGCTTTGGATTACAACCCCATATCTTGTGCCCTCACTTGACGTCCAGACCGCGCTGGCTGCTGCCTCCATGCGCGGGGTCGATGTGCGCATTTTACTGCCGGAGAAACGGGATCACTGGACGGTCTGGCTTGCCAGCCACGCCTATGAAGACACGCTGGTTCAACGCGGGGTCAAGGTCTATCGCTACACAGACGGCTTCCTGCACCAGAAGGTGACCTTGCTGGACAATGATCTGGTGTCGATCGGAACGGTCAACTTCGACAACCGCTCCTTCCAGATCAATTTCGAACTGACCTTGTGGTTCACGCATGAACGCATTATCAGCAGCGTCGAAGCGATGCTGGAAACCGACTTTGAAAATGCCAGGCTCACCTGGCCCGATGCGTTTCGCTCCCGCAGCTATATTTTCCGGGTATTCGCGCAAGGTGCCAGATTGCTCTCGCCAATCCTCTGAACAGGCGCGCTTCTTCGGAATTTCAGCAAGGACGCTAAAAAGCAGTAAACTGACCTAAATCTATTTTAACGTGCATTTTTCATGTTCGCACCACAGTGCTTTTCAGTGAGGCTTTCATGAAGTTACTTCTTGGTTTGATATTTATTTTTGCGGTGGGTCCCGGACTGTTCCTTATGGATGGATCGATCATCAAAGACTTTAAACTGCGATCTGAGACATTGTCTTACGCCAACATCCCAACGTCCGAGCGCAGATGTCGCACACGCGTGCTTGTATTCCAGTCCTGCAACTACAAATATGTTCATGAACAACAAGAACATAAACAATCCTATATCTTCTTTGCGCTGGGGGCGCCGGAAACGGTGGTCCTTTTGCGCGGAAATGCTTCAGGTGAGCTCACATCATCTGTGGGACAGGACTACTTTTGGAACAGGATCCTGACGATCTTTCTCTGCATGGGAATTGTTGTCTGGGCCATCGCGCAAGGTATGTTACAGCGGCGGGCTCAAGCAGCACCTCGAAAGCTACGGCAGCCTGTGAAACCGCGACATGCAGTGCCATCTACAATGCCGCGTCAAGCAGCACCGCCTGCAATGCCACGTCGAGCGCCAACACCCCACCCAGGACGCGTGGACAGAGGCGCAACATTCGGAAAACGCCGGTAGGTTTCGCCAGGTCTCGATAAATCAGGTTGAAGTGTCAGCGGCATATGTAAGATTATGGTTCGAAATCAACAGCCATCCTGATCCATGTCCTACCTTCCTGACCTTACAGTTCTTCTGACTTTCACTGTCGCGTCTCTGATCCTGGCGATTACACCTGGCCCGGACATGACCCTTTTCATGAGCAAAACACTCACACAAGGCCGAAAAGCCGGCCTGGCAGCCGTGTTGGGTGCGACGTCCGGTCTGGTCATTCACACGGTTCTTGCAGCCGTCGGCGTGTCGGCGTTGTTGGCAGCGTCGGAACTTGCTTTCAGCATCCTGAAACTTGCCGGGGCAGGATATCTGATCTGGCTTGCATTTCAGGCCATCCGGAAAGGTTCCTCGATTTCCCTTGAAGCAGATCCTGGCTCAAAACAGTCGTTTCGTGATGTTTGGCTGCAGGGCCTTGGCGTGAACATACTCAATCCGAAGATTGTGCTCTTTTTCGTAACGTTTCTCCCGCAGTTCGTCAGTGCGAGCGACCCAGATGCGACCGGCAAAATATTGTTTCTGGGAGCTTACTTTGTAGCTTTGGGATTCCCCATTTGCGCATTGATGGTTCTTGGCGCCAGTGCGTTCGCAAGAACGGTAAAAGCGTCTCCCTCTGCCATGCGAGTATTTGACTGGGTGTTCGCAGGAATCATGGGCAGTTTTGCGCTGAAGTTGCTCGTGGCCAAGGCAAACAGTTGAATTGAGGTCGTATGTCGATGGACTATCAGGTCGCAATTGTCGGCGCCGGTCCGGCAGGTCTGGCTGCAGCGCTGACTCTGTCGCGCTCCATGATGCATTCGGTGGTCATCGATTCCGGGCGGCCGCCCAGAAATGCATCTTCGCCCTTTGTTGCGTCGCTTCCGGGTTTCGACAAGACACCGCCTGCCGACATGCGAGAAGCTGTTAGGCGAAACATTCTTGCCTATCCCTATGCAGAGTTTCTGGAAGCCGAAGTTGAAGGCATACAACGGATGCAGAAGGGTTTCGAATTGTCGATTGGCGAAGACCGGAAACTGTCGGCGGGCTCCATACTGCTTGCGACCGGAATGCAGGACGTGCTGCCACCGCTCGAGGGCTTAAACGCATGTTGGGGGCGGAGCATCATAAATTGCCCGTTTTGCCACGGCATCGAGTGGCAGAACACCCGCTGGGGGATTTACGCTCATCGTCCGGAAGTCGTCGGCGCGGCAGAAATCTACAGGAACTGGACAAATCAGCTCACATATTTTCTTGCTCCCGAGGTGTCTCCCGCCGCCGACCGCCAAAAAAGGCTGCAGCAACTCTGCGCTTCCATTGAAACCGATCTTCCGACACGTGTTCATCATGACAACGGGGCAATCACGCATGCCGAGACGCCTGACGAACGCCTGATAGAGTTGGACTGCCTGCTGATTTATCCTCATCAGACACAGACAAGTCTGGTGTCAGGGCTGAACCTGGCTCTTACCGATGCCGGGTACGTTGAAGTGGATGAAGGCTTTCGAACGTCCGAAGCAGGCCTTTATGCTGCCGGTGATCTTGTTTATCCAGGACATCAGAATACGCCCACTGGATTTCACATGGGCAACATGGCGGCCGCAACGATTGTGATGGACATTTGTTTCGGGACCTTGTCTTGTTTCCAAAATGCGCAGCCGATCCTTCAGAAAACCCATTTAGGGTCTTCAAGATGGCACTCGCGCTCTCATTTTGTTTCCGCTGAAAGGAGTAAGACATGAGCACACCTTTGTTTCGCGACGATGCCTATCTTCGAACGTGCGATGCAGAGGTTGTCGGCATAAACGAACGGGGCGGTATCATACTGGACCGGACCGTTTTTTACGCGACGGGCGGAGGCCAGCCCGGTGACAGCGGATACCTTGAACTGGAGGACGGCAGCCGAACAGAGATCAGCACGACCGTTTATGATGAAGACAAAACCTCAATCGTTCATGTACCGGCCGACGGCCAACCCCTCCCCTCGAAAGGCACACGATTGACTGCCCATATAGACTGGACCAGACGCTATCGAATGATGCGAGTTCATACAGCCTTGCACCTGCTTTCGGTCGCGCTCCCTTTCCCTGTCACGGGGGGACAGATTGGAGACGCTGAGGGCCGTCTCGATTTCGACATGGGCGAAGAAACGGTCGACAAGGAAGCTCTCATCGGAGAACTCAATTCGCTGGCCGCAGGCGATCACGAAGTCACGACGGAATGGATAACCGACGCGGAGCTCGATGCAAAGCCTGACCTGGTCAAAACCATGTCCGTCAAACCGCCGCGTGGGTCCGGGCGTGTTCGGTTGGTCAGGATAGGCGGCGATGTTGATCTGCAGCCCTGCGGAGGCACTCATGTTTCCAGAACGTCTGAAATAGGCACACTTGTTCTTGGCAAGATCGAAAAGAAGGGCAAACAGAACAGACGGGTGCGAATCCGTCTTGCGGACTGATGGATTTTCGGAGGCATCGCCATGAACCTTAGTGGAAGCTGTCACTGCAGTTCGGTTGAATTCCGGGTGGTAAGCAAGTGCCCCTACCCCTACATGCGCTGTTACTGCTCCATATGCAGGAAAATCGGCGGCAGCGGCGGATACGCCATCAATCTCATGGCTGATGCGACTACCCTTGAGGTCGTTGGCGAAGAAAACAAGACACACTACAACGCTGTGATAGATGGATCACCAAGCCAGGCAGAAAGGCACTTCTGCTCACGCTGCGGGGCGCATTTGTGGTTATGGGACCCACGCTGGCCGGAACTCGTTCATCCGCATGCCGGAGCCATCGACACGCCCTTGCCAAGCACCCCGGAAACCGTCCATATCATGCTGGAATTCAAAGCGGACTGGGTCGAGGTGCCTGAAGGACCAGGCCATGTCCATTTTCAGCGTTATCCGGATATGTCCATAAAAGACTGGCACAAATCCAAAGGGCTCTACCAGACATAAGGAACTGCCATGACCGACCATCCACTTGTCAGCACGCAATGGCTGGCCGATCATCTTCAGTCTCCCGATCTTGCAGTCATCAACGCGTGGATGCCGCCAGTCACTCATCCGGACGCACCATCCGTATATCCGCACGCCCATGTCCCGGGCGCTGTATTCTTCGACGTGAACGAGATTTGCGACAAGAATTCCGACCTTCCGCACATGTTGCCCGCACCACACGTCTTTTCGTCGGCCATGCGCAAGCTCGGGATCGGCGACGGCCAGACGATCGTCGTCTACGACGACTTTGGGTTTTATTCCGCGCCCCGCGTCTGGTGGACCCTGCGCACGATGGGCGCAGAACGTGTCTTTGTGCTTGATGGAGGATTTCCGAAATGGCGCGCTGAGAACCGTCCAGTGACCGACGACCAGCCGCGCATCGTGCAAAGCCACTTCAGCGCAAGACTGAACCACGGTGCCGTTGCCGATCTTTCTCAAATGAAAAAGAGCATTCAGACAGGCGACCGCCAGGTCCTCGACGCAAGATCCTCTGACCGATTTGCAGGGACAGCCCCTGAGCCGCGTGCCGGGCTTCGATCCGGTCACATGCCGACGGCTTTCAACTTGCCTTTCACGCAGTTGCTCAATGAAGACGGCACGTTCCGGGGACATGAAGATCTCGAAGCGCTCTATAAAGCCGCAGGTATCGATTTACAGAAGCCGGTCACAACCACATGCGGGTCCGGTGTTACGGCCGCGATCCTGACGCTCGGCCTTACTATCCTTGGGGCGCGTGACCTTGCTCTTTATGACGGATCTTGGGTCGAATGGGGTGGAAGAGACGACACGGACATAGTTACAGAAAAGGCCTAGTTTCCCGGCAGCGACTACGTCGACCGGGTGATACGTCATCAACCCGAGCCGTGAATGTCGAGAGACCAATCGAGCGTTGAAGGAAGCGGTGTCCATAGACCGGTCCGGACACCCGCCAGCCGCAACATGCGCGCTGTCCAGGTATTGCATCCCACCAGGGCATTAAACCCGCCTTTTGCGGGAAAGAAGATATCGTGGGCATCATATGACGCGCCGTCGATGGCGCGTGGTGGGTCCGCTGTATCCGTTCCAAAACTGTCCTGTACGCCCTTCAGCAGTTTCTGAAACTCTGCTGGAGACAGTGCCAGGGTGCGCACATTCTCATGCTCGGGCGGGATCGTGCTGGATCTTCGAACATGCATGACCGAGTGATCCCAGGTCAGCGCTGCAAATACCGGGCCCGGCTTCAATTCGGCCCAAGTCGGTGTTTCCAGGTAAAACGAGCGCCCTCCCCAACCCACGACGATCCAAAAAACGCCCGGGTAGTCCAGCTCCAACCCCTCGGCACTTACGAATGAAAGCGCTTCAAGAACGTCAGGGTCTGCCGGAAGTGCAATGTCTGTATGGATAGGATTTGAAAGAATGAGGATCTGCCGCGTTTGAACGTCCGAAAGATCCTGCTTCTCAGCTGAAACGGAAATGGGCCCCGGGATCAGGATCCCGAGGCCCATTGCAAGACACGCTCCAAAAGCGATCAGCACGCCACCCCACAAAATCTTTCGGGCGATACTGACCAGCACGATCAAACCTGATCAGTGATGCAGGATCTGGCTGAGGAACAGCTTCGTGCGCTCGTGTTGCGGATTGACGAAGAAATCTTCCGGTTCGTTTTGCTCCACGATCTGTCCGGCGTCCATGAAGATCACACGGTTGGCAACCTTACGGGCAAAACCCATTTCGTGGGTCACGCACAGCATGGTCATGCCTTCTTCGGCAAGACCGACCATAACGTCCAGAACTTCCTTGATCATTTCAGGGTCAAGCGCTGACGTCGGCTCATCGAAAAGCATAATTTTCGGGTTCATGCAAAGCGAACGGGCGATTGCCACACGTTGTTGCTGACCACCGGAAAGCTGCCCGGGATACTTCAGTGCCTGCTCGGGGATCTTGACGCGCTCCAGATACTGCATGGCAACATCTTCAGCTTCCTTCTTGGGCATCTTGCGAACCCAGATCGGAGCAAGCGTGCAATTTTCCAGGATCGTCAGGTGCGGGAACAAGTTGAAGTGCTGAAAACACATGCCGACTTCACGCCGGATCTCGTCAATTTTCTTCAGGTCGTTGGTAAGTTCGATGCCGTCGACCAGGATCTGGCCCGCCTGATGTTCCTCCAGACGGTTGATGCAACGGATCATCGTGGACTTACCCGAACCTGAGGGTCCACAGATAACGATGCGTTCGCCACGCATCACCTTGAGATTGATATCGCGCAGGACATGAAAGTCGCCGTACCATTTGTTCATGTTGTTGATTTCAATCGCCACATCCGTGTCGGAAATCGTCATCTTCGAGCGATCGGCGGCAAGCTCTTCCGCGTTTACAGCATTCTCGGTCATGAGGTCTTACTCCAGAAGGTCGTTAGACCGGGGCGCTGCGCAAAAGTCGCGCGCCCCGAGATTTTTTCTTTACCGTTTGTGTCCCGTGTGCAGCTTGTTCTCCATGAATATGGAGTATCGTGACATGCCGAAACAGAAGACAAAGAACACGATCGCAGCAAACAGATAGCCTGTATGTCCCTGGCTTGGTGTCGACCAGGTCGGGTCGGTGAACGACGACTGAATCTGCCCGAGAAGGTCGAACATTCCGACGATCAGAACCAGTGTCGTGTCCTTGAACAGGCCAATGAAGGTGTTGACGATGCCCGGGATCACAAGTTTCAGGGCTTGCGGCAAGATGATGAGATACATCATCGGCCAAAAGCGCAGGCCCAAGGCCATTGCGCCTTCATACTGCCCTTTCGGGATCGCCTGCAGACCACCGCGAACGACTTCCGCCATATAAGCCGCGGAGAACAGTGTCACACCGATCAGGACGCGCAGGAGTTTGTCGAACGTTACGCCTTCCGGCAAGAACAGCGGCAACATCACCGAAGACATGAACAGCACGGTGATCAGCGGCACACCGCGCCAGAATTCGATGAAGATTATCGAAACCAGCTTAATGATCGGCATCTGCGATCGCCGGCCTAGTGCCAGTGCAATACCCAATGGGAGCGACGCCACAATACCTGTGACCGCGATAACCAACGTCACCAGAAGACCGCCCCAGACCGCCGTCTCGACGATTGGCAGGATAACGGTGCCGCCGATCACGAGACCGGTAAGCAGGAAGTAGGCAACAATCGGGAAAACGATCAGGAAAAGGATCGCATTCATGCGTTTATAGGGCACACTCGGGATCGCTAGAGGAACCAACAGCAGCGCAAACAGTGCATAGACGATATCCACCCGCCAGGTTTCAACCGACGGATAGCGGCCATAGATGAACTGCGGGAAGTATGCTTCAACATATGCCCAGCACGCACCGCTATGTCCTCCGTCCTGCGGCAAGCAAGCTTCGCGATTATCACCGGTCCAGACCGCATCAATGAATGCAAACTGGATAAACGGCGCAATGATCCAATACGCGATCAGAATGCCGATAACGGTGAGGATGGTGTTACCAATCGACGAGAACAGGTTTTGACGCATCCATCCGATAACGCCGGTGGTCGACACCGGCGCCGGCAATGTCGGCGCTTCTTCGGTTCTTATCTGGAACATTTGAGAACTAGCCATGTCGTGCGCTCCTTATCTTTCCACGAGCGCCATGCGCTGGTTGTACCAGTTCATGAAGGCTGATGTGAGCAGGCTGAGCGACAGATACACCGCCATCCAGATGCCAATAATCTCGATTGCCTGACCAGTTTGGTTCAGAACCGTCCCGCCAACGGAGACGAGATCAGGGAAGGCAATGGCGACTGCCAGCGATGAGTTCTTTGTCAAGTTCAGGTACTGACTTGTGAGCGGCGGAATGATCACCCGCATTGCCTGCGGGATGATGACCAGGCGAAGTGTCGGGCCCTGGCGAATTCCGAGAGCGTGCGCGGCCTCCGTCTGGCCATGGCTCACAGCCTGAATACCTGCCCGAACGATTTCCGCTATGAAAGCCGCCGTGTAAATCGCAAGGGCTGCCGTCAGCGCCAGAAACTCAGGTATCAGGTTCATCCCGACACCCAACTCAAAGCCCTGCCGCAGCCGGGGGCCCGTCTCCACAAAATTCGGGTGCTCCAGCTGCATGGGCATGCCGGTAATGAAATAAGTTATCACCGGCAGGCCAACGATTAGGCCGACTGCGGTCCAGAACATCGGGAACTGCTGACCTGTCTCCTCCTGACGTTTGCGCGCCCACCTGGACACTGCGACTGTCGCAATAATCGCTATGATAAGGGCATAGCCTATGAACTCCGCACCAGGTTCCCAAATCGGCTTGGGACCGCGCAGCCCGGCGATATTCAAATGGAACGTGTCGAACAAGGACCATTTTTCACGTTTGCCGGGAACAGCGCGCAGGACCGCGAAATACCAGAAGAAAATCTGGAGAAGAAGTGGAACGTTGCGGATCAGCTCGACGTAACAATACGCCAGACGGCTAATGACCCAGTTGTTCGAAAGCCTCGCGATGCCGACGACAAAGCCGACAATTGTCGCACAAAAAATGCCGACAACCGCAACCAGAAGCGTATTCAGGAAACCAACAAAAATCGCCTGACCGTAACTGGAAGTCTCGGAATAAGACGCAAGCGACTGAATAATGCCGAAACCGGCAGTATTTCCAAGAAATCCCCAACCTGAGGCAATGTTTTGCCGTTCCAGGTTGGCGACAGTGTTCGTCACGATGATGTATCCGAAAGTCAGCAGCAACACCACCAGCAGCACCTGGTAGAAATAGCCGCGTACTTTGGGATCGTTCATCAGCGAAGCACGCGCCGGCGCCCCCGCCGAGTCCTGCTCCATTACTGACATAGAACCTCGCCCAAGTTCACGGAAAGAGCCCGGCTCGAAGCCTCTCCTCTTTCCCCTCTTATCTGCTTCTGCAACACGCTGACGCGCGCTCCCCAATCGGCTTATGAAGCAGTTTGTTCCCCCACGCGTTTCCCGGTTGTCCGGTCTTCTTTGCGCGGATTTGTTTTATTGAGGGTTCCGGCAATTCTGCCGGAACCCCTTTTCCTCATCAGGAATGAGGATTAACGGATCGGCGGAGCGTAAAGGAATCCACCGTTGCTCCACAGAGCATTCACACCGCGGGAGATCCCGAGCGGAGTGTCCGGACCAACGTTGGCATTGAAGGTTTCTTCGTAGTTGCCAACATTCTTGAGGACGTTGTACGCCCAGTCATTCGACAGGCCGATGCTTTCACCGAATGCACCTTCAACACCGAGCATACGCTTGATGGACGGATTGTCGGAAGACTTCATCTCATCAACGTTTTCAGATGTAACGCCAAGTTCTTCAGCGTTGATCATGGCGTTGAGGGTCCACTTGGCGATGTTGAACCATTCGTCGTCGCCCTGGCGGACAACCGGTCCAAGAGGCTCTTTGGAAATGATTTCCGGCAGAACCATGTGATCGCCCGGGTTGGTCAGTTTCAGACGCTGCGCGTAAAGACCGGAGGCGTCTGTCGTGTAAACGTCACAACGGCCGGCATCGTAAGCAGCAACAACCTCGTCAGCTTTTTCGAATGCGACGATTTCGTACGGCATGTTGTTTGCACGGAAATAGTCGGCAACGTTCAGCTCAGTGGTTGTACCGGTGTTGGTGCAGACCGAAGCGCCGGACAGTTCAAGCGCGGACGTAACGCCCAGGTCCTTGCGGACCATGAAACCCTGACCGTCATAGTAGTTGACGCCGGCAAAGTTCAATCCGAGCTGTGTGTCACGAGACATCGTCCAGGTGGTGTTACGGGACAGAACGTCCACTTCACCGGACTGCAGCGCTGTGAAGCGCTCTTTAGCGGACAGCGGAGTGAATTTAACAGCCGACGCATCTCCGAACACCGCAGCAGCCATTGCGCGGCAAAGATCAACGTCGAGACCGGTCCAGTTCCCCTGTGCATCCGGATTGGAGAAACCCGGGAGACCCTGGCTCACCCCACACTGAATGAAGCCTTTTGCCTTGACATCTTCCAGGGTTGTCGCACTCGCGGCCGTCGAAGCGGCGACGCCCATTGCAGCGCCGAGTACGAGTGGAAGGATTTTTTTGGACATGGATATGCAGCCTTTATTTGTTACCCATACTTTTTATTATGTCGGGTTCGACCGGAAAAATTCTTCGCGCCTCGTTTGCGGACGAGCGCCTGCCTTCTAAGCGGCTTCCTCCAGAATTCTCCCGTTCCACCCAACGTGCCCATACGATGGCATTTAGCTGTTCGGGTCAAGTACTTGCTGTCATTATCTCGTCAAAATTCGCAGGCTGCGCTTAAATTCAACGTGGTCGGATGCACAAATAGCGAACATGGCTAAAACGAAATCATTCAATGCTCAAAATGAGTTCACTCGCTCCAAGAAAATCAGAGCGCCCGTTAACCCTAATAACAAATTACCAACAAGACATACTGCTTGTGGGCGTTTCGGAGGCCTTGTTGGCCGACCTGGAGATTGTCTAGAGTGAGCGCTCTCGACCCGGCTGTGTCCGGTGTCCCTTCCATGCCCACTCGAAACAGATCCCTCATGTCAAATTCCGATCCCAAGTCTTCCCTGAAACCAGACACTAAACTTGCGCATTTAGGACGCGAGCCAAGGTCGTTTCACGGGTTCGTCAATCCCCCCGTCGTGCATGCATCGACCGTTCTTTATCCGGATGTTGAATCAATGCGGCCAGGCGGGCAGAAATACTCCTATGCCAGGCGTGGAAATCCGACCACAGATTCACTTGAAGAGGCTCTTTGCGAACTTGAAGGCGCAGCCGGCGTAAAGCTCACCAATTCCGGCCTGAACGCTGTTGCGCTCGCGGTTCTTTCCTGCGTGAAGTCAGGCGATCACATACTGATTACTGACACCGCCTATCATCCAACGCGTCATTTTGCCGATACAGTCCTGCCGAAGTTCGGTGTCAGCGTTGACTATTACGATCCATTGATGGGGGTTGGGATCAAGTCTCTCTTCAGGCCCAATACAACGGCCGTCTTCACCGAAGCGCCCGGGTCTCTCACTTTCGAGATGCAGGACATTCCCGCGATAGCTGAAGCAGCACATGATATCGGCGCCACGGTACTCATGGACAACACCTGGGCAACTCCGCTGTTTTGCCAGCCCATTTCGCTGGGCGTGGATCTCGCCATTCAGGCAGGAACAAAATACATCGTCGGGCATTCAGATGCGATGCTTGGAACCGTTGCAGCGAGCGAACGTGCCTGGGAAGCCCTTGACGAATATTATGGTGCGATAGGTGGCCATGTTGCCCCTGATGACGTCTTTCTCGGCCTTCGCGGGCTGCGGACGATGTCGGTTCGTCTGGAAAGGCATCAGCGTAACACCCATGCCGTTCTGAATTGGCTGAAGGACCAACCCGCCGTCGCGAACATCAGCTATCCCGCCCTGCCCTCCGATCCCGGTTATGAGATCTGGAAACGTGACTTTTCAGGCAGCACCGGCCTGTGTGCGTTCGATTTCGCGGATGGCACAACAAATGAGCAATCAAATGCTTTTCTGAATGCCCTTAATCTGTTCGGTCTGGGATATTCGTGGGGCGGCTTCGAAAGCCTTGCGATCCCTGTCAAACTGAAGGGTTCGCGGTCGGCGACCCAATTCGACGAAAAACGTCGCTCCGTCCGTCTTCATATCGGGTTGGAAGATCCGGAAGATCTGATCACGGATATCGGGCAGGCACTAAACAAAGCTTTCGACTGAAAGCCAGCCGGCTTTGCCGGCTGTCTCCCAATGAACTCATAGGCATAAATGGTGCGGCCTCAGATCGTCGGATCTTGCCGCTTTTCCTTGAAGATCAGCCACAGGTTCCGGAAATAAATGATGAGCCCAAGCCCCTGCCCTGCGATAAAGACCGGATCCTGACGCTGTATGG
Organism: uncultured Roseibium sp.; assembly: GCF_947494555.1. Taxonomy (GTDB): domain Bacteria; phylum Pseudomonadota; class Alphaproteobacteria; order Rhizobiales; family Stappiaceae; genus Roseibium. The sequence goes on from NZ_CANLVF010000002.1 coordinate 193,900, forward strand.
CGTAAATCAGGAGCAGCGAACCACCGGCTATGGAAAAGAACCAGAAGGCGACCGGCACGATCGATCGGCCGACGCGCTCGGATGCGATCCACTGGATCACGAACCGCATCATGAACATGGCCTGGGCAAAGAATCCCAAGATGATCCAAAAATCGAATTGCTCGACGAATACAGTGTACAGCCAGTCGTAAAGAGCGCTCATGGGCAGATCCAGTCGGTCCAGTCGGGCGTGTTTCCCGTTGTGCGTTAGTTTCGATCGTCCGTCAGGTCAACGGCCGGACGGTGGGAATTTTTTTGCGCCGGCGGCGTAGCCACCAGACACCAAACAAATCCAACACGCCGACAAGCGCGCGGTCAAAAATTCCGTATTTCGACGAGCCATGACGGCGTTGCCGGTCCTGAACATCAATATGAACGACGTCGAAACCTTCCCTGATCACGAGCGCCGGCAAGAAACGATGCCAGCTGTCGAAATAGGGCAGTTGAAGAAAAATCTCTCTCCGAAGCGCTTTCAGGCCGCAGCCGCTGTCACGTGTTTTGTCCTTCAAAATCGCGCCGCGGATCTTGTTGGCAAATTTTGACGCGTATCTTTTGGCAAGACTTGCCTTACGACCAAGCCTTTGACCGGCGGCAAGCGCGGTTGCAGGCCCTGCAGCGTCGAGCGCATCCAGGAGTTTCGGGATGTAGGCAGGATTGTTCTCACCATCGCCGTCTATCGTGGCGACGACATCGCCGCGCGCATGCTGCAACCCGGTCCTCACCGCGCAGCTTTGCCCACAGGCGTTTTCATGACGAACCGGACGCAGCCAGTCGTGCGTGGCGGCGTAGTCCTGCAGAACGATGTCCGTCCCGTCTGAAGAACCGTCGTCAACGACGATGACTTCGAACGCTCTTCCCTGCAGCGCGGCCTCGATCTCATCGAGAAGGATAGGCAGGTTCTGAGCCTCGTCCTTGGCCGGCACGACGACCGTTACGGCCAGTGCGCCCGCGTCGGACGCAATGTGCTCGAGATAGCTCTTCGTCATGAAACCGTCCGTTCTGTGTCTTCCGCACGCGTCTGCTCATTCGGAACTCTATCGGCACCACGCTGGCCTCTAAGAACCTGCCAGACCGCACGCACACAGGCTTTTGCCGAACGGATATTCATATTCGGCTCGATTTTACCCGACGGTGAAAGATGGAATCCGATCCTGCGCCGTGCCATCGCCCTGACCGTGAAAAACGTAAACGTCATGCCAAGCAGCGTTCCGGCAATGACATCGCTCGGGTAATGCGCACCAACCATCACGCGGCTGAAGGCCACCCAGAAGGCGGCGACAATGATGAGCCAGCGATAGGACGGAAAGATAAAGGCAAGTGCGGTCGCCAGCGCGGCGACGGTTGTCGAATGTCCTGAGGGAAAGCTCGTGTAGGTTCCGTCGAATGCCAGAAAATCGAAACGGACCGGCCCGACCTGTTCATAAAGCTTCGGACGGGCGCGCCCAAGCGACCACTTGAAAGCAATCGCGATCAGACCGGTGGCCGCAACTGAATAGAAAATAAAAGCTGCGTACGTGAAAACCGAGCCTATCGCCATTCGGATGCGGAAGGCAAAACGCCCCGCATCGAGAGCGAGAAGAAAAAGGCAGGTCAACCCTGTAGACAGCAGGATCCAATCCGCCTTGCCGAAATCGGTGAATGCCCGAAAGGCATTCCGGTACTCACCGGGAAGAGAGCGCAGCCACGGATAGGTGGGGACATCAAAGACGACGACCGCGACACCGACGGTCAGCAACAAGATGGCAAGTATGTCCTGCGGCCTTTGACCAGGTGACAAAGGATCGAGGCTGTCGCGCGCCCTCTCCTTGCGCCCCTTAAACAGCATCTGCGCCCGTCGAATATTGCCGCGCATGCGCGCAAGTATCCGCCGGACATTATTGCTGCTCTTCGACATTTCCGTTTTCTACACCTTTTGCCGCATTGTCATTCTGGTAAAGCGCGATGTCGACGATATCACCGCCATTAATATTGAGGCCGTCTACCCTTTTTCTGACCACCGGCACAAGGCCAAACTCCTTGGCGGACGTCAAAAACGCCGCTTCTTCCCGGCTTTCTATGGCGGCGATGCGGCATAAACCCGAGTGCTGAACGTCCTTTTGAGCCAAAAACTCCGCTGCGTCCTTCGGCGAGACGATACGTGTTCCCGTTCCTTCCAGGAATATGAAACTCGGTTCATGAAATCCGGAGGTCACGACTTGCCGCGTCGGACCGTTCTCGCAACCGGGAACTTCATCGAGGGCCGCCACCAGACGAGGACTGACCCAGATGGGTGTCAGAGCGGGCCCCACGAAACCCCAGATGCCGATTGCGACGCAAACAGCGCTGAACGCGGTGGCAGGAAAGGCATGAAGTGCTGGTCCGCGGAGCAGCCTGGAGGCCGCCGCAATCCCGAACACTCCTCCGATTGCCACAATCACCACTCCGGGAGGCGATGGCCAGATTCCGAGGACAAACGGGCCTGCGAATGCGGCCACAGCCAGTCCGACAGGAGGCAGCGCAAGAAGAACAGACGCCAGACGCTTTACCCACTTTCCGGTTTGTTCGCCGGCTCCCTCCAGGAGTGCGGCAGCAACTGGCAGCGCAAGTGCCGGCAAAATCGGCAGCGTGTAGTGCGGCAACTTTGTCGCCACGAGTTCAAAAACGATCCAGGTCGGTACAAACCAGGCAAAAGCGAAAGTCACCAGCGGGCTTGTGCGTTCCTTCCAGATCAACGGTAGCGCTATCAGGAAAAATGCCGGCAGAGGCCAGAATATGCCGAACATGGCGCCAAGATGCGTCAGCGGCGGCGCGCCGTGCCCTTCCTGTCCCTGCCCGACTTTCCCCAGCAGATCCCTGCCTATGGCTTCCGTAAAGAATGTACCGTCCGTCGCAATCCAGATTGCGACAAACCAGGGCGACACCAGCAGCAGCAACCATAGGATCCCGATCAATGGAGCCGCCGCCTTGAACCACCGGACCTGCCGCTTCAGAACCATCAGTGCGACAACAGTCAGGCCAACCACCATAAGTCCGACCGGCCCCTTGATCAGTACGGCTGCAGCAAGCGCGGTCCAGAACAAGAAACTGAGCCCCCACAGACGTTCGCCGGGATCCTTGAGCCAGATTCGCGCCAAAGCCCCCTGCGCAATCGCAATCGTTGCGAACAACATGGCATCTGTCTTTGCCAGGCGTGCCTCAACACCGACAATGATGGCAAGCGACACAAAACCGCCAACGAGGAGCGCACCTGCGGGACCAAGGAAAGCGCGTGCCATCCAATAGCTGGCCAGGACACTGAGTGCCGCACCGATCATTGACGGCAGGCGATAGACCCACAACGGCGCTTCAACATCATGGCCGGTCAGCTTCACCGCCGCTGCCTGCAGCCAGTAGATACCAACCGGTTTTTTATGACGGGCCTGATTCTGAAACCGGATGTCCACATAGTCACCGGTTTCCAGCATCTGTTTTGTCGCCTGCGTGTAGCGCGGTTCGTCCCGATCCAGCGGTGGTACGGTCCATTGCCCAGGAACAAACAGCAGGAGCGACAAGAGCAGCAGCAAGAACGGTGCAGTAACATCGTGCCCGAAAATCTTGAGCCAGACAGGCTTTCGAATTCCGACAGGTCTTGTTTCCGAGGAGGTTTCTTCAGTCGTCTGGGTGGCTGCGCGCTTCATGTAGCCGACATTGACTTCACCTGCCTCACGCTTGTCGGCTTCATCTGCTGCCGCGTCTTCTTGAAGCTTCTGGGTATCGCTCTTTTCTGCCATCTAATGCCGTTTCCAAAGTCTGCCGCCGAAAAGCAGCCTGGTGCGTGTCGCCGCCCGGAAACCTCTCCTACATGAGAGTTCGAAAAAGGGAAACAAGTGCTTGCCCTCGCGAAGCGCTGGGCTATCGTCCCTAGGTGAATTCGTTCGTTGAGTCTCCAGGATTTCAAATGACCCTCATTGCGCAGATAACAGATTTGCACCTTCGGCCAAAAGGTCTTGCCTGCTACAGGGTGTCCGATACAAACATGTTTGCAGAACGCGCCATCAAAGCGCTGCTCGCATTTTCTCCAAAAATCGACGCCGTTGTCGTTACGGGTGACCTGACTGACCGAAGCGACCCGCGGGAATATGCGGTTGCAAGAGACCTCTTGTCGCGTTTCGACGTGCCGGTTCTGCTTATGCCCGGCAATCACGACAGCAGTTCCGGCATGCGCCGCGAGATGAAGGATTTCCCCGGAATTTGTGACAGCGATACCGACAAGATCCACTACCTGAAGATGATCGGTGACGTTGCGCTCATTGCACTGGATTCGCATATGCCCGGCAGCCCGCAGGGCCAAATCGGGGCGGAGCAATTGTCATGGCTGGACAAGACCCTGCAGGAAACCGATGCGCCTACCATGATTGCACTCCACCACCCGCCGGCACTTTCCGGGATTGTTCATATGGACAAGATGGGGCTAAGGGATTCTCGCGAGCTCGAAGGCGTCCTTTCCCGGCACGATCATGTCGAGAGAATTCTCTGCGGTCACATCCACCGGCCGATTATCGCAAGTTTCGCAAATAAAATCATGACGCTGGCCCCGAGCACGGGTCATCAGGTCCAACTGGACCTGTCGGAAGACGGTCCGGCCATGTTCAATTTCGAGCCACCGGCATTCTTCGCGCATTACCACACCCGGGAAACAGGTCTGGTGACTCATATGGCATACATCGAAAGTTATCCCGGCCCCTATCATTTCTTCGCCGATCCGGGAGTAACCTGGCCGGGAGACGAAGCCTGATGATATCGCTCTACAGGCAATTCGGTCGTCTGAGATTTGCGCTGCTCCTCTTCAACCTGGCTCTGGTTTCAGCGTGCAGTGTCTTACCGGGCAGCAGTGACCTAGAGGACAAAACCGTTCTGACGGACCAGTCGGTCGACAAGAGCCAACTCCTGTCGCTCATCAATTCCTATCGGAAACAAAACGGGCTTCCTGCTCTCAAACACGACCCCGCACTTGATGATGTTTCGCAAAAGATGGCACGCCACATCGCGGAACGGGACAGCATGGACACATGGCAACACAGTGCCTTCGGACTTTCTCAGCGCCTCAGTAAGGCCAGTTATCCAAACTATGCAGGGGCTGAAAACCTCGGCGCCGGATATGCGAACCTGCCGGCGGCCTTCAAAGGCTGGCAGGGTTCGGAAGGTCACAACAAGAACCTGCTCAACCCATATGTCACCCGGGTTGGCATCGCCCGGACAAATCGCAACACTGGGACATGGCGAAATTTCTGGGTCATGACACTTGCCAGGCCCAAAGAAGACGGGCGTCCGGTTCTGCGATAAAAAAGGGCGGGATTGACCCGCCCAGTTTCTTCCAGAGATCGGATGACCCAGTCATCACCCGGACACCAAACTCATAATTATGAGTTTTAAGGTCATGTTTTATTATCGAAGGCTTCCTGCCTTGTCAATTTACTCCTTAACCTTTGTTTCAAAATGGAAAAGGCCGCTTCTGAAACTCCTCCTCCGTTCCAGGAACATGCCGAAGCCCTCTTTTGAGGACACCGTCATAAAGGCGTTTTTTTCCAAATCGAGGTTCCCAGCTGCACAGATCTTTCGAAATGAGTTTGATGCACGGAATGTTGAGGTCGGGGCGGGTCGCGTCGAATTCCCAGATTTCGATATTCTGATCGCGGCAACTTCTCAGAAGGTCGTTATGGGTGAATTCGATTTCATGTCGTGCCGGAAGAGATGTTGCCGTGGCGCGTAGGGGCAAGTCTTCAAAGATCGACCTTTCCCGCGCGTAGGCCAGTTGTCTGGGCGCGTTGGTCACAGAAGACGTTGGCTTCTCACTTCCCGGGTAAGCCTTTTCCATCAGCACCAGTGCATTTTCCGACTGCAACAGTTCTTCCACGGCCGAGTTGCAGGCCGCAGACATGCTCAGGCCGGCAGCAGATCCAAAGGCGCTCATTTTCCCTTCGGATTCATATGACACGGCGATAACCACATGGACATCGAGATCGGTATCCACTGAAAGAAGCCGCCACTCGCGTTCTTCATTGTCCAAAAAGCCACAAAGCGTTTCGCCCAAAACCGGACCAACGAATTCATGAGGCAGAGAGGTTATCCCCAGGCGGTTGTACCACGCCTGTCCAACCGCATCGCGTTCAACCAGTTCAAGCAGCGCGCGCCGCCTCGCACCCTCATGACAACGCCAAACCGCGCACCCGACGGTTGACGCAAACCCGAATTCCTGCCCCTGGCAAAAATCTATATCGTGGAACAGGATCGCGAAACTTGGGCATTGCGCGATCTCATCTCCATGAAGGCGCCGCAGAACTACACGGTTTTCAGATAGGCGCGCCCAATCCGGAGTATTTGTATCCAGTTTTTGACCGTTACCTGCCAACCGGCGCGCCGCTTTCCTGCTCTGAGTTTCACTTAGCCCAAGCAAACTTGCAATCTCTACCTCCGGTAGCAAATCCTGCCTTCGCTGGATCCTTGGATCCTGCTCCGCGAGACGACAAAGGCTCAATCGCTCAGTTAGTTCCCCCAGACAACCAAAAGCTGCAGATCCTAATGTACCCGCCTGCCCGCCTGCGGGAATCACCTTCGCGTGCGCCGCACCATTCCCGTCGCCGGCAACCGCACCTTTCAAAGTTCCGGTGCAGAACTGAACAGGGCACCCCGCGCGAAACATTGGCACAAGACGGATGTCAAAACCGGACAACAAAGGGAGAAACAATCGAAGGTCATCATGGGCCTGGTTAGGAGCGAATGCGGTGTGACTTTTCTCTTGCTGCACCAACCCGAGACGTAAGAGATCGGCGAGCACCTCTGCGGATATCTTTGAACCATCAATCGTATTGGTGCGCATGCTCTGCCGCTCTCATGACCCAGTAAAACAGTATCAAGCAAAGTATCTTTGAAATACAAGCCTCTCCCTACAATTGTGTGAACTGTAAAAGTAAGAAACCGCTATTGAGCAATAATTTTTTCTCGTTTTATATTTTTCTCGAAAGCAGTCAAGCAACAGTAAAAATATAAAACCAATAATCTTTTACTAAAGTTTGACTTATTTCGGTTTGGCCATGTGACCATCCAATCACCCGCCAAGTCAAAATTCAACTTTAACTTCATGAGGCTCACTATGCACGCAGTAACGACTTCAAAAACCGAATTGGAACTTGGCGCAAAGCTTGGCGCAATCATCCAGGACAGCGATGCCCGCGAAAAACTGATCGAGAACCCAGCTGACGTTTTGGGCGGGCTTGGAGCGAATTCAGAGGTAGTTATTCATGCTGACACAGCAGACAAGGTTCACCTTGTAGTGCCGGCGGAAGTCGACCTTTCCAAGGTACAAAGCGAAGACGACGCCTATTTTGAGGAACTCGGACTAGCGGCGCTGGGAAGCTGTTTCTACGAGGACCTTCCGGAGTAATCTCACAAGCAGCAAAGCAGAGCCGTTTGCAGCACTACGCGAACGGCCCTGCTTGAGCAGGAGACACAACATGGCGCGATTTCCGTATTACAAACGAAATGTTAGATTGCTAGGTCAGCTGATAGCAAAGGCCGCCACAAACGAAGAAACCTTCAGATCTTTCAAAGCTGACCCTCGTACTTTCCTGAAGAACATTGGTTTGCCTGACGAGACAACAAATTTGATTGACTTTGTTGTTGTAGCTGAAACAAGCAATCGAAAGTCAGTTGCTCTTCCTTACCGGTTGAATTCGGAGAAACTTGACGCTCGAGATACCAAATACCTCGAAGATCTCTCAAACATGTTTCCTCGAAACCATCTAAATTGAATCGCCGCCAAACAGGAACTTCTGAACAAGTTCTGCACCACGGTCGAAATTTGCACGCACCTTTTTGTTCTGGAAGAAATTGACCCTGCGTCGCCAATCTTCCAAATCCTGTAGATCGCCAGGCGAATTTTTCATCAGCGATTGCCGATGATCTCCAAATCTCCGCAAGATTTGAACTGCCTCTTCGTGCCGGTCTGCACAAACAAGCGCGGCGACACGCGTTGTTAGCCCGCCGATGCTTACACCAGAACCTCTTTCAATCTGCTCAATTGCACCCTCGTAGTCTTCAGCTGCAAAATAGATGTTCGCAAGATATTCGTAGAAAACGCGTGGGATAAACGCAAAAAGGTTAAACGCTTTTTCAGCGGTAAGACGCGCTTCGTCAACATCACCCGAAAAAGCTAAGCCTTCGGCGACGGACATCAGGTTTGACGGGTCAGACGCGCTTAACCGCCCAGCATTTTGGAATGCGCGCCTAGCCTCTTCTGGCTTATTCGACAATATTAGTGCCCAGCCATACACCCGCTGGTTTACCGCTTGCCATGGATCGAGAACAATTGCCTGCTCAGCCAAATTGAGCAAATCGTGCATCCCCTCGGAAGTCGTTTTGTCGTGCAACGGGAAGTGCAATGCTTGTTTCATGATGATCGAAGCCTTGCCTGCATATGTTCTGGAAAAGTTTCGGTTTGATCTCTCCAACTCATTTAACAGTCGCATCGCTTTTTCATCGGACTGCGGCGTAAAATCCCAGAGAAGGGCCTCCGCCTGACACCAGCGCGCAAAAACTGAAGTATTTGAAGGATTCCGGAGGCGTTCGGTTGTAAAACTGTGCACTCGGCTTACGATATGGCTCGCCGCAGGAAGAATGCCATTCCACTGAGATAAATCGACAATCTCGTTAAAAACAATTTGCCCGTTTCCCCGGTCCTCAAATTGCACAACGACTTTTCCCGAACGATCATCGTGCCTAAAGCGCAAGAAGTAACTTCCGAGATCATGCCCTTCGACCAACGTTGGCGAGGGCGCATTTTTTTCACCAAAATACTCCGCTTCGAACAAGTCGAATGACCTGAATGAAGACAATCCGGAGACAATTTCCTCTCGTAAATATATCGCATCATTCAAACCGGTTTTCGCAAGCGAAGCGGAAATAACCGATATTTCCGGCAACCGAACAATTGTGTCGGAGTTTGACAAGTTGGTGAGTATGGGGCCGACTTCACCCGGGCGCCTGAATTCGCTAACCTGCCAATCCTTCTCATCATTGTCTTCAAAAAGATCGAGCGTTTCCTGGTCCGGTGTGGCGTCCAGGTGCAGCTTCATTTCGCGTTCGCAGGCTTTGAGCTGCTGCTCCGCCCGTTCCCGTTGACCAAGTTTGAGATAGAGCCTGATCAAGGCACGGTGGGCCGCCTCAAGAGCCGGATCAACCTTTAAAAGAAACCGGGCACCGGCCTCGGCATTCAATCCACCATCGGTCGTAGAAATCTGGTTTAGATGCCTGAAAGTAGCTGATGCAACCTCGGATCTCACCCGTTCACGCTCAACCTGAAGCCAGTCCGAGAACTCGGTATCAATATCGTCAAAACCAGCGAGAAAATCGCCGCGCCAAAGGTCTTTCGCGCCCTGGAAATCTTCCGTGTGCCCTCTATCAAGCAACCTCATTATGGCGGTCAAATCTGATGAAAACGATTCCGGATCAAGCCTGACATCACCGCTTGACGACTGCAGAACGTCGACCTCGGCTTCTTCTTCCGCCGTCTTGAGTTGGCGCAATGCCTGGCGCAGAGACTGCATCGCCTTGGGACGCTCGGCACCACTCCACAACAGGTCCGCGAGCTTTTCTCTTGGAGAGCTCATCGAGTTGACGCGGCTCAAATAGCCCATAATTGCCAGAGCCTTACGGGTTTTTACTGCAACAGGTTCCCCATTTTTGCTCAAGAGCAACGGACGACCTAGACATGCGAAGCAGTACGCGTCTGCCATCAATTCCCCGTATTTGAACCACACGTTTACCGTAGCTTAGAAACGCAAAAGCCAATGCCACACAACCCGATATACAACAATACTTTATCACGCTAATATCACGCTGCAACAGCATGCTTCCTGTGGATGGTTACGGCAGCTTCGCTGCAAATGGAAAATCGAATACTGGTGGGTAGTATAATGTCAAAGACAGTCAGTAAGTCCGATCGCACTGCAAATGAGCAGGAGCCCGCGGTCGAAGCGATCAAAAGGATGATCCGCTACACAAAGAAGGAAGCCGACAAGGATGGTCGTACCTTCTGTTCCTATTGCCTCGATATGGCACTTCAATCGCTTGAGGACGGCTCCGAGGAACTGGACATGATTCTCAAGACCAAAATCACACCGCTTATGGTCGGTCAGCCAAACGCTGAACAAAGAAAATCCTGAGAGCCACACGGGCTCTTAAATTTCTGACCCAAAACACCGGTTCGCATAAAGCGGACCGGTTTTTGCCGGTAGAACCACATACCGTTGCGGGACGAAATGCTACCGCATTCATCGCCGATTTCTAATCATTTCCCGAAAAACGCCATCTTCGTTGCGCCAGGACACTGCTGCGGACAACGGGTCACACCCTAGATTTTCTGTCATCTGCCGCCGGATCGAACCGAGCAAGGCCAAGGCAAGAAAAAGGACGCTGGCCGTAACCAGCGCCCCCCTGCGTTAAAGGAAGATTGTGTTTTGACGAATGGCGCTGAGCAGCCACCATACGTCAATACTCTCCGCTTTTACACTGACCGGTCGCCTCCGAGGAGACATCCAGTCCGTGACCACAAAACCACAAGATCTCATGCTCACGCCGATCATACGGATAACCCGCCGTTCACCGGACTACCGGGACGCCCTTCGCTTCACGTGAATGCGTCCGGCGCATCCCATGTGGCACCCGAAAGACCAGTCGCGATTTCCGTAAGACGGTACGCTCACCAGCTCCGGCATGGGCTACTGGATCTTCGGGCCGTCATGCGGTTGCCACCCCGCCATCGGTTCCGAACCAGTAGTAGGTATGATGGTGCTCTTTTGCTGTTTTCGTGTCCAGTTGAATTCGCAGCTTTCAACAGAGACTTACGCAACTGTTGATAAGATGTTGATAAGTTTAATTCACGATTTTTACTGCACTGCACAAGTATTTTCAGAGCGCCTTCAACTCAATCCGGCCCACAATTCAAACCTGGCTGCAACTATCCTCAAACTATGTCCCGGACCGCAAGACCTGCTTTGCAGATGACAATCGGTGATTGCCATTAACTTATAGTTTGCCTGGAAAGGCCTGCTAGAATTCCCTTGCGGTAGCCAGTGCCTTCCGCGACAATGAACGCTTGGGAGAATGGCAAGCTCCTGGAAAAAGCAAGCACTCGATCGGAGCCTGGCGATAATGTCCAAGCGCTTTGCAGTTCTCTTGATCAAGCCGTCTCACTATGACGATGAAGGCTATGTCATACAGTGGCTGCGCGCGCCTATCCCGTCCAATTCCCTTGCTTCCGTGTTCGGCCTTATCAAGGACTGCTGCGATCGAAAAACCCTCGGTGCTGATATTGCGATCGATATCGCTGTAGTTGATGAGACGAATACGAAGGTTGAAACGAGCAAGCTTGTCCGGGAGTTGAAACAGGCAGACGGCTGCCTTGTCGGTCTCGTTGGGGTCCAGACCAATCAATTCCCGCGCGCAGTTGATATTGCACGCGACTTTATTGAAGCAGGAATACCTGTTGTGGCAGGTGGCTTTCACGCAGCTGGCAGTATCTCAATGCTTCCTGAGGTCCCTCAAGAAATCCTGGATGCGCAGGAAATAGGCCTCAGCATCTATGCCGGAGAAGCTGAAGGACGCATGGACGCTCTCTTGAGCGATGCCTGGAACGGCGAGCTGAAGCCGTTGTATGATTTCATGAAAGACCTGCCGCATCTTGAAGGCGCAGTTCAGCCGATCCTGCCGGCAGATGCCGTGCGGAAAATGGCCGGCGCCTATACGAGTTTCGACGCCGGCCGCGGCTGCCCCTTCCAGTGTTCCTTCTGCACAATCATAAATGTGCAGGGGCGCAAGTCCCGGTTCCGCACACCCGATGACATCGAGGCGATCATTCGCACGAACGCGAAACAAAACATCCGCCGTTTTTTCATCACCGACGACGACTTTGCCAGAAACAGGAATTGGGAGGTCATTCTCGACCGGCTGATATGGCTTCGCGAGGAGGAAGGGCTCAGGTTCAAACTCACGCTTCAAGTCGACACGCTTTGTTACCGGCTACCGGGTTTCATCGAAAAGGCGGCACGCGCTGGATGTGCCCGGGTTTTCATAGGTCTGGAAAACATAGACCCAGACGCACTGTCGGCAGCAAAAAAGCGGCAAAACAAGATCTGGGAATATCGCAAGATGCTGCAAGCCTGGAAAGATGCTGGCGTGATCACTTACGCAGGCTACATTCTCGGCTTTCCCGACGACACGCCCGAGAAAATCCAGCGCAACATCGAGATCATAAAGAAGGAACTCCCGCTCGATCTCATCGAATTCTTCTTTCTGACGCCTCTGCCAGGGTCGGAAGATCACAAGGTCCTTGCATCCAAGGACGTCTGGATGGATCCGGATTTCAACAAATACGACCTCAACCACAGGGTCACGCATCATCCGAAAATGACCGATCGCGAGTGGGAACAGGTCTATTTCGACAGCTGGCGGCAGTTTTACACGCCCGAGCACGTGGAAACGGTATTGCGGCGCGACGCGGCACGCGGCGCACGTACAAAGGCGCTCTATTCGTCGATGATCCATTTTCTCGGTGCGATCCTCATTGAAAAGGTTCACCCCCTTGAGTGCGGCATTGTTAGGCGCAAACACCGGGACCAGCGCAGATCGGGCATGAAGCTGGAACACCCTCTCATTTTCTACCCAAAACGGGCGGCCGAGGCCATTTATGTCGCCTTTTGCTGGGCGCGTTTGTTCCTGAAATTCAGGCCGGCGTTGAAACGTGTTCTGGCAGACGAGAATAGCAAGACATACACCGACCTTGCCTTGACGCCGACAAGCGAAGCGGAAGAGGCGGAAATGGAACTCATTCAGGTGTTCAAGGAAGCCATACCGAATACGCACGGAGCACCTGAAGTCGCGCGAAAAGCCGTTACAGCGAAATAGACATCTCAACTGTCCCCCGTGCACATGCCCAAACAGCGCGAAAAGTCCAATTCGACACATTGGCTGCACATCGATTCAGGTTCATTTGCAAGGAATTTTACAAAAGGAACTGCAGGGCATGCCACGGGCCTACGGCCAAAGGCCTATCCAGCTATCCAAAGCTGGTCGGGCAGTCTCCCGAGTATCTTGTTGACCGGCTTGAAAGATATCGCGAGAGAGAAAAAATCGGACCAAACACCTCTTTGATGGCACCGCGAGCAAAGAATTTATCAGACGAATTTATAATTAATGCTGTCTGATTTATTGCCCCCACGCTAAATTTACTTTAATTAACTAGCTTTCAGTAAATTTTCCAGCATTACTCACGCAGGGTAAATTTATTTGATACAACTTCAATTAAGGCCTAACCTCTCTGTTGTCTGAGCAACGCTGCAATAGCGTATCGAAATCGCATCGGACATAAGCAAAAATGGGAGGATTCAATGAAAGTTGGAAATGTCACCAGTCTTATGGCGCTTCTGATGAGTGCCACGGTTATCTCTACCCCAGTCTTTGCGCAGAATACCACCAGTCTTCAGCACACGCTTGTGCTTGAGGACCTGGAAAATCCCTGGGACATGGCGTTCCTTGACGACGGGACGATGTTCTATACCGAAAAATGTAAAGGCCTTTCGGTCCTGCTGCCGTCCGGTGAAACCAAGGCACTACTCGGCATAGGGGGATCTGATGGCTATGCCTCGACAGCTGACGACCTTTTCTGCGAGGGCCAGGCAGGGATGATGGGCGTCGCGGTTGATCCGAATTTCGCCAACAATCGCCGCATCTATGTCTATTCCACGTCCAACATGTCTGACCCGCACACCAACCGCCTGATGCGGCTTGAAGTCAGCGACGACTTTTCCAACGTGTCTGGCCGCACCGATATCGTCGATGATGTGCCTTACAAGATGAAGGCATCCGATCATCCGTTCGGCGGACCGGGTGCGCACAATGGCGGAAGGGTCCGCTTCAATCCGGGTGACGGGTATCTCTACCTGACGACGGGCGACACACATAACGGGCAGGTTCCGCAAAGCCCGACCATGATGGGAAGCAAGGTCCTGCGCATTGATTCGGACGGAACCGCAGCGCCTGAAAACACACCACCCGTCGGTTTCGACAAACGGACCTATACCTACGGGCACAGAAACGTTCAGGGCATCGCGTTCCATCCAGGAACAGGCACCCCGATTGCTGCTGAACACGGCCCCTGGCATTCAGATGAAGTCACCGTGCTTCGCAATGGCGGAAACGCAGGCTGGGACCCGAGGCCGAACATGGCCGGACGCGGTGATTGTCCGGACGATTATTGCGGATACAGTCCGAACCAGATGGTTGGCGAAAACAGGTTCGCGCGCGCATCCTGGATGCCGATGACGGACTTTGAAACCTATCCGGGCGCCATGCCTCCGATCTGGAACAATAACGGCTGGTCTCAAGGCACCTCATCGGCTGCGTTCCTTGAAGGCGATGCCTGGGGTGACTGGAACGGCGCGATGGTCGTTGGCCTCATGGGGATCGGTTTCGGTGGCACGCCGTTGGGTCAGCGTATCGACGTTCTGCAGCTTACCGAAGACGGGACAGAGGTGATGGATGTCACCGAAATGACCCTTCCGATGGAAGCTGGCCGGTTCCGGTCTCTCGTCCTGGGACCCGATGGAAGCCTCTATGCTGCAGTTGACGAGGGCATGATCCACAAGATTACACCCTGAAGCGCGTAAAAACGAACGGCGGTGCTCAAGGGCGCCGCCGGACCACAAAAGCTACTGTCTTTGAAAGACGAATGCGTCCGGCAGCTCGAAGCGCTGGTCATCGACACGTAACATATGGATGCCTTCCTGCAGGCGCCAATCAATGTCCCTGCCGACACCGGACATCGTCGCGCTGGCTCTCACGAATTCTCCGTGAACAAAATAGAGCTTGCGTTCAAAACCGTTTGCAAATGTCACCACGATTGTCGCATCGCCGCCAGTGTCCCGCGCAACGGCCGCGCTGCATGATCCAAGCGCCTGACCCCTTTCCTGGGCACAGGCTATTGTTCCCTTGGCATCAAAGTCCCGCTTGCCTGCCCTGCCCTTGCTGGTGTCTTCGCCCATAGGGACGTTTCCGTCCGGACCGCGCGCGGCTTGCAGAACCTTTGACCTGACGTAGCCCTTCGCCCCGCCCCTGAATGGGCGAACCTCGCACCAGATCTGGTCAGCCGGGCCATCGCATCCCATGTTCGAAAACACTGTGCCCTGCTCAAAAGTATCAATGAGATTTGAACCGCTCGATGGAGACTCGTGAAGCGCCGCCTTTGAAGCCACGACCTCCAGGCGCCGGGGACCACCCTCCTTAGGTGTCTTCTGGGAACCGGGCGGAAGCCCGCTGTCATCCGCCATGAGCGGACCGGACGCGATCATGCCGACGGCCGCAATGACAAAGATCTTCCAGTGTCCGGGATAAGAAACTCGCATAACCCTCTGCCTCCGGTCGAAAGGTCTTGAAACACTGACGCGGGGAAAGGCTAGGTGGCGTATGTTCTGGGGTCAAGATCGGCGTTCAGACACTGGCGGTCACGCGGATGCTTGAACCGCAAAAGCAACTCCGCTTTGTTTTCGAGAGAACAACTCACAGCGCACATGCCAGGTTCCATGATCGGATGCCGTGACGTTGTTTTACAAACCTGGTTTCATCGCCAATCGGCGGGTTGGATGCTTCACTCGACCCGTGTGTGCCCTATATCAAATAGCATCCGACGAACACAGGTCACGCATGCTTCAGGACAAGAAATCCGAAACCGACGCGGAAAAGCAAAAGGTCCTTTTGCGTGAGCTCGTTGAAGAACTGGGCCGTGAAGACCCTGAGCTATACTATCAACCGACAAGCCACGTCGCGCGGATGGTCCGCCGAATGATATCCGAAAGTGACAAACTGAACGCCGACCAGCGCAAATTGATGGCGCGGCTCAGCGAACGCGACCTTGAGGTTCTACTGAGCCTGCATTGATACAACGAACGTGTGGCTTCGAAGCACAATCGGTATGTTGGTCTGATCCCACCTCACTTGCTTTCGGTGTCATTGTCCGAGCTGGAAAACTTGATGGATTAGGGCTCCGGCGGGTAAGTACAGCGCATTGTTTTGTTGAACTTACTCTCCCCTGCACTCGAGGAAATCACGGTTTTATCCGATTGATTTTACTAAGGACTTTCGCCAATCGTCGCACCAGCTTCCGCTTGCCTCGACGCAAACCCGATCTGCTCGTCTGAAAACCATTTATTCGGCATCGGGACACGCCTCTCTCATTGGAAATGCAGCCAAAATTCGCACGCAACTCGGATCCGTTTAAGAGGTCGAGACCAAAACTCCGTAGGTCAATATGATAGCCTGAGACCTATCAAGTGTAGAAACTCATTGGGATAGCAATCAATGCAGCGACTTGAACTGCCAAGCGAAAGCGAACTGGTCGCAAACTTCGAGCTTTTGTCGAAAAACGTCGAGCCGATCATGAGATATTCGCAGGCCACGGCGCAAAAGTCTTTTGTGGCCGATGACGGCCGAAAAGCGGATTTAGAACGAATGACTTTCTCGCCCGAAAAAGCAGCGTTGCTTGCCTATCTTTGCCAGCATTGCGACGCGGAACTTTCTATTGAAATAGGCTTCGGCATGGGTTCATCTGCCACTGTAATTCTGGGGACAAGGAGGTCGACCGGAAGGAATTTTGAACACCTGATCATCGATCCGTGGGGCATTAGCAGACTAAATGGGGAAATCGTTCAGGACTACCTTGAACGAGAGTTCGGACCCAAGTTTCAGCGGATCTGGGAACGTTCTGAAATCGCTCTTGGTCAAATACTCAAGACCCGCGGACAAGGCAAAGCCGGGCTTATTTTCATCGACGGCGGACATCAGTTCGAAAATGTGATGACCGACTTCGTCCTCTCAGACCTTCTTTGTGCACACCATGGATACATTGTTCTGGACGATGCAGGTTTTCCTGCCATTGAAACAGTTCTGAATTACATAGGCGCAAACCGTCCAGACTATCAAATTGCCTATCAGCCGGTCCCGGATATTGCGGTTCTCCGAAAGGTCGCTCCCGATGAGCGTAGCTGGTTTTCGTTCAAACCTTTTGAAGTTCCCAATCGAAGTGATTGGACGAGTGTAAATCACGCTTAGTACGACACTCTTCGCCTTGAAGGCTAATCGAGGAACGCTTGCGCATCGCAGCGCCCATCTTCTGGACCGATTTGGAACTTTTTTCCCCGAACCATGAAAGGCAAGTACGGAGAAGCTTCCTATAAGCAACTGATATAATTCAACAACAGAAGGAGGATGGCGACCCCGGCAGGATTCGAACCTGCGACCATTCGCTTAGAAGGCGAGTGCTCTATCCAGCTGAGCTACGGGGCCGTCTTGTGCTGCAACCTGGGTGCCGGTTGCGTATAGCCTTAAATTCTGTTTTCGCGAGCCTGTCGATTCATCTTTCGGAATTTCAACAGACATTCGATCCTGGGTAAACGCGCGGCATGCGTTGCCAGTGCAATGACAGGGCATATCAGTGAGTCCAGGGGGCGACCCTCTTGAACTTGAAATTGTCCGCATAGGCCGCGCCGCGCACTTTCCGGTTCTGCGCTTTTTCCACACGGTGCGCGATGCCGTGACGCTTGGCATATGCAACGGCTTCTTCCTGTGTGTCGAAATACAGCCGCACCTGCTGCTTCATGTCAGACGAAGACGTATAGCCCATGAGCGGTTCGACGGACTTCGCGACTTCCGGCTCGTAGTCCAAGATCCAGCGGTGCGTTTTAGCCTTGCCGGACTGCATGGCGGTTTTTGCCGGACGGTAAATGCGTGCAACCATTTGGCGTTGCCCTTAATCAGTTCGTCGGTGTCTCAAGATCCTGAACAGCTTTTTCCCACCTTTTGCCCGGAAGTCAACACTGTTCTTGAAGTCGGGGGCCAAACGCGCGTTTGCGCGCGTGCCGGGTTTCCGGCCCGACTTCCTGTTCGCTGTTTGGCATGAATGACGCGGTGTTGAGATGACAGCGACATGCAGAGTGTGCTAGTAGCTACCTTAGCGAGAACTCAGCAGCCTTGTGGGCCAGTTCGGTCTTCTAGCAACTGATATTTTCCCAGCCGGTGGAACCGGTTCAAAAAACATAAGATAAAAAGAGCGGGGCACATGCAGCATAATATCTACAAGTCGCTGGGAGCCTATGTTCCGGAGCATGTAACTCCGACAACGTCCAAGGTCTTGTCGCCGGTAAAACTCAAATCCGCAGTCGATGCCGCCAACCTTACCGAAATGTGGAACATGATCCTGACGCTCGACTACGGCGTTTCGACTGTCAAGGAACTGCCTCAGGAAAGGCAGGACGAATTCTTGAATGTCATGTCGTTGCTGCTGCAGGCATTTGACAGATAAACCGGTGAAAGTCTCGCAAACCCATTTCTAGAACCTGAGAGTTTCCATCAGCGATCTTTGACACGCGGCTCGCACTCAGGTCCATTCCTCCAGCTCCGACAGATATCCACTGATATCGCCAATATGTGCAAGCACCCATTCCGGGTCATAGTAGGTGTCGAGATAACGTTCTCCGCTGTCGCACATCAAGGTAACGATTGAGCCCCGCTCACCAGCCGCAACCATATCACGCGCATAGTGCAGTACACCCCACAGATTGGTTCCCGTCGACGCCCCTGCCCTGCGCCCGATGCGCCCTTGAAGCCAATGGATCGTTGCCACGCTTGCGGCATCCGGCACCTTCATCATTTCGTCAATGACGTCCGGCTGAAACGAATGTTCGACCTCGGGCCGGCCAATGCCTTCAATGCGGCTTGATTTGTCAGAAGTCAGCGTTCGATCCCCCGACTGAAAACTGTCATAAAAAACAGAGTCTTCGGGATCGACAACGGTCAGCGCCGTGTCATAACTCTTGTAGAGGATATACCGTCCAAGTGTTGCAGAGGTACCGCCGGTACCCGCGCTCATGACAATTCTGCGCGGTACAGGATGCGGCTCAAATTCCATCTGCCGAAAGATGCTCTCTGCAATGTTGTTGTTGCCCCGCCAGTCCGTCGCCCGTTCCGCATAGGTGAACTGGTCCATGAAATACCCGCCGATCGAGCGCGCCAGGTCGACCGATGCATCGTGCATCTCCGGCGCAGAACCGACGTAGTGGATCTTTCCACCATAAAGTTCAATCAGGCGGATCTTGCTGTGGGCAGTGCTTTCAGGAACAACGGCGATAAACGGCGCGCCGATCATGCGCGCAAAATACGCCTCGGACACCGCCGTACTGCCGGAGGACGCCTCCACAATAGTGGTTCCCTCTTTGATCTTGCCGTTGCAAAGCGCGTACAGGAACAATGACCGTGCAAGCCGATGCTTCAGACTGCCGGTCGGATGGGTGCTTTCATCCTTGAGATATATATCGACGCCGTCGAGTTTCGGCACCTGTAGTTTGAACAAGTGCGTGTCGGCCGATCTATGTGCATCCGCATTGATCTTGCCAATCGCCCGGGCAACCCAATCGACCATGACTTCAGCGCTCTTCGTGTGATTCATCCGGTTAGATTTCATCACAAGTATGCTCAACGGCCAAGCCAGCGTGACCGGGAACCTGACAAATTGCGTTCCCGGTCAAACTGTTCATCATTCGGTCAACTCAAGGCATATCCGACGTACGACCGTTCTTTGGCAGTCACTCTGCCGCCGACAGCTTGCGCGCCGTCTCCCGGCGGATTTCGTATCGCATCAGTTGACTGAGGTCACTAGGCCCACCGACCGCTGTCATCTGGTCGAGGGACGACAGCGTTTCGCACAAGGGTCTGGCAAAACTGTTTGCGGCACGCTCCGACAGATATCCGATCAGGCGGGCACCTTCGTTTTCCGCGGCGATGTGCCGATAGACGAGTGCCGTGGTGAGTGTCTCTGGTGAGATTAAGAGACTCGCATCAGAATCCTGGCAGACCCTGTGATCAGGAAACTTGGATTTTAGCTCACTCACAATGAGCGGCAATTCGTTGTGTTCTGTTTCCCACTCCAGGTAGGCATTCAACTGTCCGATCGTCGCCTGTGTGCCAGCCAGGCAAACCCGCAGGGTAGCAGGACCGTTTTCAATAACCGGGGCGATCTTTACAGGGTAACCGCTGTTCTGCACGACCTTCACTAGGTACTCATAAAGGTCATCTGAAAAACAATGTTCGTGTCGCTCGACAATTTCATCGCCGCACCACAATTCAGCTCCCGACGAGACAAATATCCCTCTGAAAGCGCGGCGCACGCTGGACGGCACGCGTGTCATGAGCTCGTTGTAGCTAACGCTTGTGATCAGGTAACACGGTCTGAGAAGTGCGAAACTGCGCAGATAGGCAGCAAAGTCATGATCCATCTGGCCGAATGTGCCAGTAACAATCGAATTCAAATCAACAAGAAAAACGTTCTGTGAACCTGCATTACCCATTGCCTCTTCGGCGGTGTCCAATGAAATCACTTGGGCTTTGGAAAGCATTGCAATCTCCTCCAGTCCTTGGCTCTGATGAGGTGAATGCAAGACTGCGACCAAAAGATGCTTAACGTATACTCGACCTTTTTCCCTCTATTTCTCAGACTGTTAGAGCATTTGCGTCAGTCAAACCCCGTTCAGGTGCTCGCTGATCGTGACAAGAAATGAAGTAGTTAGTCCCAAAACAGAACAAATTGACGTTTCACAATTCCCGTTACGGCACTTGTTTTAACTATGTGAATCAACGCTACCTTTTTACTTGTTGAATATTTTCAAACTCCTTGCGGAAAGACTCAGAAGTCAACTGGCAGAATCTAGGTGCGACGCTTGTCTGTGTTCGTCGTCCTCTTACCCACCCCAGACAACGGCATCTTCGTGGCGTTTGATCAGGTGCCGGAGGTTTTCGAAACTCTTGGCGACATGTTGCGCGTATTTGTCCACGGCCGGCAGGTAAGGCGCGTCGGCCGGACGCAAGATACCCAATGCACGGTCCGGATGGGGGATCTGGAACGGTAGAGCGGTCATGGTCCTCTCCTTCCGGTAGGCAAACACTACACTGTGCGGCAAGACGGTCAGGGCATTGGTGCGGGTCATATAATTGATCACGCTGGCAAGCGACCCGCCTGAATAACGGACTTTGATTTCGGTGGCACCGAGCGAAAGCAGGATAGAGTGAAGATCAGCGTAGAGCGGGCTGCCAGGCGGAGGCGCGATCCATGGATATTCGAGCAATTCCTGCGCCCCTGTCCTGCGATTGCCCAAGAGCGGATGCAGGGCGCTGCAAGCGACAACATTCCGTCCCGGCAGGATTTCGTCAAACACAAGGCCTGAGCCTTCTCCCAGTATATCGATCGGGCAGATTGCAAGATCGATACGGTCCGCATGAATGGCTTCGCGCAGATCCCGGACATAACCGTAGCTCTGGTCGACCCGGATTTCCGGGTAACTGTTCTGGAACTCCGCCGTCATGCTGGAAATGAGCGCATCCATGAAAAACGGCGTTCCGCCAACCCGCACGGTCCCTGCCTTGCCTTCCTGAAAGTTCTGAACCGTTTCCGAAGCCTTGCGCGAGGCCGACAGCATTACCATTCCCTGATCGGCCAGGGCCTGCGCCAGCGGAGTTGGCAGTAGCGGCCGCTGTCCTTTCTGGAACAACGGTTCTCCCAGTCGCTTTTCCAGCGAAGAGAGCGTGCGCGAGACCGCCGGCTGGGTCATGCCGAGCATTTCGGCGCCTTCCGTCACGCTGCCGGTCTGAACGACGGCCGCGAGCTGTATCAGATGTCGCTCGTCAAGTTTCATAGCAATTTGTTATAAACTTGAGCTCAGAAATCATCAACTGCACCGTCGTTCCCGATAATTTTTCCCAAAGGTCAGGAAATGACCATTGGGAGGAACCATGGCCGGGATGTCCGACATCGCTTATTTCAAGACGGAAACGTCCGACCGGCTTTTTGCCGAGCGGCTCGATACGACTTCGGATGAGCGGCTTGCCCTGGTGCTGAGCAAGGTTGCGGAACACCTTCACGCCATCATCCGGGAAACCCGCCCGACCCTGAACGACTGGCGCGCAACGATCGAATTCCTGACGGAAGTCGGTCACCTGTGCGACGACCGGCGTCAGGAATGGGTTCTGGTGTCAGACCTTCTGGGCATGTCCACGCTTGTCGACGCGCTCAATTCGGACCGGCCACAAAGAGCGACTCCGAACACGATGCGCGGGCCGTTTTACCGCCCGGACGCACCGCTGATGCAGCACGGTGAAAACATCTCGCTCGACGGTGCGGGAACACCAGTCGACGTCACCCTCCGCCTCATGGACCTGGACGACCGGCCCCTCGCCGGGGCGCGCGTCGAAACCTGGCAGGCCAACGCGCAAGGGTTTTATGAAAACCAGCAGCCCGACCTGCAGCCGGAACACAATCTGCGCGGCCATTTCGTTTCAGATGATGCCGGCCGCGTCACTTACCGCACCATCCGCCCGTCCGGTTACGAAGTGCCGAAAGACGGACCACTCGGAGATCTTCTCGCAAAACTTGGTGCGCCGCTTTGCCGGCCCGCTCATGTCTATTTCCAGGTGACGGCTGACGGGTTCGAAACGCTGACGACACAGATCTTCGACGGCGACGATCCGAACCTTGGCAAAGACCCGCTCTTCAGCGTCAAGCCCGGGCTCATCGGCCACTTCAAGGAAGCCGATGTAGGGCCGGACGCAGCGCTCAAACTCGACATTGTTTTCCACCTGAACCCGGCCAGACAGGAGCTTGGCGCATGACCCGCGTCTTCACCTACAGAGGCAGCGCAGCCCATATCGTTTTCGGTGCCGGCAAGCGTGCCGAAACAGGTGCCTGGGTGGAAAAGCTCGGCTGCCGGAAAGCCCTGGTTCTGTCGACGCCGCATCAGGCGAACGATGCCGCACAGCTTGCCGAAGAGCTTGGGGCCCTTGCCGTCGGTGTCTTTACGAAAGCAGCCATGCACACGCCCGTCGAGGTCACCGAAGAGGCCATGGAGATTGTAAAGACGTCCGGTGCGGACTGCGTTGTTTCGCTCGGCGGCGGCTCCACGACCGGCCTTGGCAAGGCAATTGCCTACCGCACCGACCTGCCCCAGATCGTGATCCCGACAACCTATGCCGGGTCCGAGGTGACGCCGATCCTCGGCCAGACGGAAGGCGGCCGCAAGACGACGGTACGCGGCGGCAGCATCTTGCCGGAGGTCGTCATCTACGACCCGGACCTGACAACGGGGTTGCCGCTAGCCATGACAATCACCAGCGGCCTGAACGCCATGGCCCATGCCGCCGAAGCCCTCTACGCACAGGACCGCAATCCTGTTTCCAGTCTGATGGCGGCCGAAGGTCTGGCCGCGTTCAGCGAGGCTCTGCCTTTGCTCAAGGCGGATCCGGCAGATACCGAGGCCCGCTCTGCAGCGCTCTATGGTGCGTGGCTCTGCGGCACGGTCCTCGGTGCTGTCGGCATGGCGCTGCATCACAAGATCTGCCACACGCTCGGTGGCAGTTTCGATACACCGCACGCGGAAACCCACGCCATCATGCTTCCGCACACGGTCGGCTTCAATGCGGGTGCGGTTCCAGAACAGTTGCAGCCGATTGCCGATCTTTTCGGGGCGGCACCAGGTGCGGGTCTCTTCGATTTCTCGGCACGTATCGGCGCACCGCTGGCGCTCAAGGACCTTGGCCTGAGCGAGGCAGACCTTGATCGCGCCGCCGACATTGCGACCGAAAACCCGTACTGGAACCCGCGCCCGATCGACCGCGCGTCCATCCGTCATCTGCTGCAGGACGCCTGGGAAGGGACGCGTCCCGCGATCTGATCACCTGGTCTGGGAGGAACCAACATGTTGAATAGACGCACATTCCTGAAATCGACCGCGGCAACGGCCGCCCTTGCAGGCTCATCGGGTCTCGCCCTGCCGGCCCGCGCGCAGGGAACGCCGATCAAGCTCGGCTATGTCAGCCCGCAAACCGGCCCTCTCGCCGCTTTCGCCGAAGCGGATAACTTCATTATCAGCGGTTTCAACGCGGCAGCGAAAGCCGAGGGCCTCAATATCGAGGTGATCGTCAAGGACAGCCAGTCGAACCCCAACCGGGCGGCGGAAGTCGCCCGCGAACTGATCATCGACGATGAAATCAACCTGATGCTGGTGGCCTCCACGCCGGAAACCACCAATCCGGTCACCACCACGTGCGAGAGCGAAGAGATCCCCTGCATCTCGACGGTCGCGCCCTGGCAGCCCTGGTTCATCGGCCAGCAGGGCAACCCCGGCGATCCGGGCAGCTGGGAACCGTTCTACTATTCCTACCATTTCTTCTGGGGCCTGGAGGATGTGATCGCAGTCTTCACCAACATGTGGGGACAGCTCGACACCAACAAGCAAGTCGGCGGCCTCTTCCCCAATGACGGCGACGGCAATGCCTGGGGCGATCCGAATGTCGGCTTTCCGCCGGTGCTTGAAAAGCTCGGCTACGGCCTGACCGACCCGGGACGCTACCAGAACCTGACCGACGATTTCACCGCGCAGATTAACGCCTTCAAACAGGCGAAGGCTGAAATCGTCACGGGCGTGATGATCCCGCCGGATTTCACGACTTTCTGGACACAGGCCAAGCAGCAGGGTTTCACGCCGAAAGTCGCCTCGATCGGCAAGGCGATTCTGTTCCCGCAAACCGTCGAAGCACTCGGCGATGCCGGCAATAATCTCTCGTCGGAAGTCTGGTGGAGCCCGACGCACCCGTTCTCGTCCTCGCTCACGGGCGAAAGCTCCGGCCAGCTCGCATCGGGTTTCACCGAGGCCACTGGACGTCCCTGGACACAGCCCATCGGCTTTGTCCACGCGCTGTTCGAACTGGCGGTGGATGTCATGAAGCGCGCCAACGATCCGACGGACGCCGACGAGGTCTCGGAAGTCATCGCGGCGACGAAACTCAATACGATCGTCGGCCCGATCGCCTGGGACGGAATAGGGCTGCCACCGTTTGCTCAGAAGAACGTTGCCAAGACGCCACTGGTCGGCGGTCAGTGGCGCCTGAAAGACGGCGGCGGCTACGACCTGGTCATCACAGACAACCAGACCGCGCCGGATATTCCGACCGGCGGCAAGATGGAACCGATCACCTGATTTCCGGCAGGCGTGGACCCTGTGTCTGCGCCCGGCCTGAGGGAGTGACCCAATGACGATCCTGGCGCTGGACAATGTGTCGAAAGCCTTTGGTGCGCTGCGCGTTTCGCAACACATAACCTTTGATCTCGCCCAAGGCGAGGCATTGGGTGTGATCGGACCGAACGGTGCCGGCAAATCAACCTTGTTCAACCTCATCACCGGCAATCTGCCGGTCGATGAGGGCCGGATCACGTTTCTCGGACATGACGTGACCCATGTCCCGCCGATGGAACGGTGCCTCAGTGGACTGGGGCGTACATTCCAGATCCCGCAACCTTTTGAAAAGTTGACGGTTTTCGAAAACCTCATCGTTGCCGGAGCTTTCGGCAACAGTTTGCCGGAAAGCGCCGTTTCCGATGAATGCGCGGACATCCTGGTCGAGACGGGACTGATCGGCAAGGCCAATGAAGTCGCCGGGCGTCTCAGCCTTCTGGAGCGCAAACGCCTGGAACTTGCCCGCGCCTTGGCGACCCGGCCCAAAGTGCTTCTGCTTGACGAGATCGCAGGCGGGCTCACGGAAGGCGAATGCCACGCGCTTGTCTCGACCATCAGGAAAATTCATGTGGGCGGCATGTCGATCATCTGGATCGAGCACGTACTTCACGCCCTCACCTCCATCGCCGAACGCCTGCTCGTGCTCGACTTCGGCAAGGTGATCGGCATCGGCGAGCCGGAGGCCATCATGAACTCGCAGGAAGTGCGGGAAATCTACCTCGGGATCGATGTGTGATGGCACTGCTTCAGACAGACAATCTGACCGCCCACTATGGCGACTTCCAGGCACTCTTCGGGGTCGATATCCGGCTTGAGGAAGGCGAGACAGTGGCGATCATCGGCGCAAACGGGGCCGGCAAGACCACGCTGATGCGTTCCATCTCCGGAGTTCTGACCAACCGGGCGGATGCGATCACATTCGAGAACGACCGGATTGGTTCCGCCCATGCGGCGGATATCGTGAAAAAGGGCATTGCCATGGTGCCCGAAGGCCGAAAACTCTTTCCTTCACTCAGCGTGGAGGAAAATCTCCTCATTGGCGCGCATGGCCGCAAAGTCACGGGAATCTGGACGCTTGAAACTGTCTACGAGATGTTCCCGGTCCTCAAGGAGCGCAGGCTCAATCCCGGCACCGCCCTTTCCGGCGGCCAGCAGCAGATGGTGGCGATCGGACGGGCGCTGATGTCCAACCCGCGCGTGCTTTTGTGCGATGAGATCAGCCTGGGCCTTGCGCCGGTGATCATCAGGGACATCTACGCCGCGCTTCCGAAGATCAAGGCGTCCGGCACCTCCATCGTGGTGGTGGAACAGGATATCGGCCAGGCGCTGAAAGTCGCCGACCGTGTCTACTGCATGATGGAAGGGCGGATCACGCTGGAAGGCGCTCCCTCCGATCTCAGCCGCGATGCCATTCACAACGCCTATTTCGGAGCAGCCGCATGATCTGGGTCGACACAATCGTCCAAGGGGTCCTGCTCGGCGGCCTCTATGCCCTCTTTGCCGCGGGCCTCAGTCTCGTTTTCGGGATCATGCGGCTCGTGAACCTTGCCCATGGCGATTTCATCGTTATGGCCGCGTACCTGATCCTGGTTCTCGTAACGTTGCTCGGTATCGATCCGTTCCTGGCGGCCCTGATATCGGCTCCGATCCTGTTTGGCATTGGCTGGCTGCTGCAGATGCATGTTCTCAACCGGACACTCGGGCCGGACATCCTGCCGCCACTGCTCGTGACCTTCGGCCTGTCCATCGTGATCCAGAACGCGCTTCTGGAAGGCTTTTCCGCCGACAGCCAGCGCCTTTCCGTCGGTCAGCTCGAAACAGCGTCTCTTGCGCTTGGTCCGGTCAATGTCGGCGTCATGCCGCTGCTCACGTTCGTTTCCGCAGTTATGGTGATCATTGGGCTCAACAAGATTTTCTACAGCACGTCGCTTGGCCGGGCCTTCCGCGCAACCTCGGATGACGCCGTCACGGCGAGCCTGATGGGCATCCGACCTAACAACATCTTCGCAACCGCAACCGGGATCGCAATGGTCGTCGTGACGATTGCCGCCCTCTATCTCGGAACCCGCGCCAATTTCGACCCGACGGTCGGCCCTGCGCGCCTGATCTATGCCTTCGAGGCCGTGATTATCGGCGGTCTCGGCTCGCTCTGGGGCACGCTTGCCGGCGGTATCATCATCGGCGTTGCGCAGACGCTGGGAGCCGCCATCAACCCGGAATGGCAGATCCTTGCCGGTCATGTCGCCTTTGTCATCGTCCTGTTGCTCAGACCACGCGGTTTGTTCCCGCGGGCCGTGGATTAAGGGGAACTGCCATGTCCGCGACCGCCCAAACCACCCAAACCTCCTGGACTGTCGAGACCCGCACACGCACGTCGACGCTGTTCCTCGGCCTTGCTGCCCTCCTCGTGATTGTTCTGGCCTTCGCCCCGTTCTATGCATCGCGCAGCTTGATCCAGGATCTCTTCTTCATCCTCACCATGCTGGTGCTGGCGCAAGGGTGGAACCTGCTTGCCGGATATGCGGGCCTCGTCTCCGTCGGTCAGCAAGCCTTCGTCGGCATCGGTGCCTATGCCATGTTTGGGGGCGTTGTTCTTCTGGATCTCGATCCGCTGGTCTCGATCCTACTGGGCGGGATCGGAGCCGCTCTGCTCGCCATTCCAACCGCATTCTTCACCTTCCGTCTGCAGGGCGCTTATTTCGCAATCGGCACCTGGGTGGTCGCGGAAATCGTGCGCCTCACCGTTGCACAGTGGAAGGCGCTTGGCGGCGGCACCGGCACGTCCCTGCCCCGCAGCGCGACCCGCGACATGTTCGGTCTCGATTTTCTGAAAGAGACGTTCGGTTTCAAGACGTCTGCTGCAACCGATGTCATCACGTTCTGGCTTGCGCTGTTCCTCGCGGTCGCCACGGTGGGTGTCGTCTACTGGCTGTTGCGCTCCCGCCAGGGGCTCGGGCTCGCAGCCGTACGCGACAATCAGAACGCCGCCCGGTCCGTCGGCGTCGATGCGCAGCGTCTGAAAACTGTCGTTTACTTGAGCACGGCGTTCATTACGGGTCTCGCCGGTGCCCTGATCTATGTCCAGAAGGCACGGATTTCACCCGACGCTGCGTTCTCGGTTCTCGACTGGACCGCCTACGTGATCTTCATCGTCGTCATCGGCGGCATCGGTACCATCGAAGGCCCGATTATCGGCGTCCTAGTGTTCTTCGCCCTGCAGAATTCCCTGTCCAGTTATGGCTCCTGGT
Organism: uncultured Roseibium sp.; assembly: GCF_947494555.1. Lineage (GTDB taxonomy): Bacteria > Pseudomonadota > Alphaproteobacteria > Rhizobiales > Stappiaceae > Roseibium. Next base: position 222,305 of record NZ_CANLVF010000002.1, read on the forward strand.
ACCTGCTGGTGCTCGGTCTCTTGGGCATCGTCATCATGCTGTTTGCACCGCGCGGCCTCTGGGGCCTCTTCACCGACCGGACCGGCATCGAAATCTTTCCCATTCGCCGCAGGCTCTCCGGCGGCTCCAGCGAAAATTCGGGAGGTTGAAATGAAAAAGACACTTGCAGCCCAGTGCTTGATTGATTTTGGAGGAACGACAAATGGCTGATTTCGGCACCGGCGTCCTGATCATCGGCACCGGTCCGGCGGGCTCTGCAACAGCCGCGCTTCTGTCGACCTACGGCATAGAGAACATGGCGATCAACCGCTATCGCTGGCTCGCAAACACGCCGCGTGCGCACATCACCAATCAGCGCACCATGGAAGTGCTCAGGGATCTCGGGCGCGACGTCGAAGACGAGGCTTACCTGTTCGCCGCGCATCAGGAGTTGATGGGCGAGAACGTCTTCTGCGAGAGCCTTGCAGGCGAGGAAATCGGCCGCATGAAAAGTTGGGGCAACCATCCGTTGTCCAAGGCGGAACACCTGTTGGCTTCGCCCACGATGATGAACGACCTGCCGCAAACCTTCATGGAGCCGCTTCTCTTCAAGACGGCCTGCTCGAGGGGGACCCAGGCGCGCATGTCGGCCCAGTATCTCTCCCACGAACAGGACGCAGAGGGTGTGACGACCACTTGCCTCGACCGGTTGTCGGGCAAGGAATTCACAGTTCGCTCGAAGTATCTTGTCGGCGCCGATGGCGGCAATTCGCTTGTTGCCGAACATGCCGGACTGCCTTTCGAGGGCAAGATGGGCGTCGGCGGCTCGATGAACATTCTCTTCAGGGCGGACCTTTCCAAATATGTCGCCCACAGACCTTCCGTTCTTTACTGGGTGATGCAACCCGGCGCGGATGTCGGCGGCATCGGCATGGGTCTTGTGAGGATGGTGCGCCCCTGGAACGAGTGGCTAATCGTCTGGGGCTACGACATCAACCAACCAGCTCCGGAAGTCGATGAAGCCATGGCAACCGACGTTGCCCGCCAGCTGGTCGGCGATCCGGATCTCACGATCGAGCTGATCTCGGCCAACACCTGGACCGTCAACAACATGTACGCGACGCACATGCAAAAGGACCGCGTGTTCATCATGGGCGATGCGGCGCACCGGCATCCGCCGTCCAACGGCTTGGGCTCGAACACCTCCATTCAGGACAGTTTCAACCTCGCCTGGAAGCTCGCCGCGGTGCTGAAAGGCCAGGCGGGCGAAGCGCTGCTTGACAGCTACAGCGTAGAACGGGCACCGGTCGCCAAACAGATCGTGACCCGCGCCAACCAGTCCATTGCCGAATTCGGCCCGATCTTCGAAGCGCTCGGCATGGGCGAAGGTGTCGACCCGGAAGTCATGCAGCAGAACCTGGTGGCCCGCTGCGACCGCACCGATGCCGCAGAAGCGCAACGCGACGCGATCCGCAAGGCTATCGCCTTCAAGAAATACGAGTTCGACGCGCATGGCGTGGAGATGAACCAGCGCTACAAGTCAAATGCGATTGAAACGGATGGGCAGACGGAACCGGCCTTTGAGCGTGATGCCGAGCTGCACTATCAGGCAACGACCTGGCCCGGAGCCCGTATTCCTCATAGCTGGCTGTTTGATCACGACAGCGGCGACAGGTTTTCCACACTCGACCTGTGCGGCGGCGGAACCTTCACCGTCTTTACCGGCATCGGAGGCGAAGCCTGGGAAGAAACCGCCAAATCCGTCGGTGCGGAGTTCGGTCTTAATGTCCGGGTGCATGTGATCGGCCCGCGCCGGCAATATGTCGATCACACAGGCGACTGGGCGCGGGCACGCGAAGTCAGCGACAAGGGCTGCGTCCTGGTGCGCCCGGATCAGCACGTCGCCTGGCGCAGCAAGGGATTGACCGGCGATCCCGCTGGCGATCTGCGCCGCGTCTTTTCAAAAATTCTCGCACGCTAAGGAGAGCCCGATGGAAGCTCATGAACTCGGATATTTCACCGAAGAAAACTCCGCCGAAGTGGTCACGGGCCGGAACAAGAATGCCAGCGACTCGCGCCTCAAGGAAATCATGGAAGTCGTGACTCGCAAACTGCACGAGGCGGTCAAGGAAATCGAGCCAACACAGGAAGAATGGTTCAAGGCAATCCAGTTTCTGACGGCAACCGGCCATAAATGCGACGACTGGCGCCAGGAATTCATTCTCCTGTCCGATGTGCTCGGCGTCTCCATGCTTGTGGATGCGGTCAACTCGCGCCGTCCAACGGGAGCATCGGAAAACACCGTTTTGGGCCCGTTCCACCTGGGCGATGCCCCGGAATACGAGATGGGTCACAACATCTGTCTCGACGAAAAAGGCGAAGACCTGCTGGTGCGCGGCGTGGTCAAGGACATCGACGGCAACCCGATGGAGGGGGTCAAGATCGATGTCTGGCAGGCCAATGACGAAGGCTTCTATGATGTCCAGCAGAAGGGCATCCAGCCGGAGTTCAACCTGCGCGGCGTGTTCCGCACCGGACCGGACGGCAGATACTGGTTCCGCGCGGTCAAGCCGAAGCACTACTCGATCCCGGCAGACGGACCCGTCGGCGACATGCTGAACCGGCTTGGGCGGCACCCCTTCCGCCCGGCCCACCTCCATTACATCGTGTCCAAGGACGGCTACGACGAGCTGACCACGCATATATTCGATCCGGACGACGAATACATCGATTCCGACAGTGTTTTCGGCGTGAAGAAAAGCCTGATCGCGGATTTCCGCAAGATTGAGGATCCGGAAAAGACCCGGGAAGCCGGTTTCAACGGTCCCTCTTTCTGGGACGTGGAATTCGATTTCGTGCTGGCTCCGAAGAAGGCGTAAGATGACCAGGCCCTGCATCATCTGCGTCGCGATTACCGGTTCCCTGCCGCGCAAGGAGCACAATCCCGCCGTGCCGATCACGGTTTCCGAGCAGGTCGAAAGCACGCATGAAGCGTTCGAGGCCGGGGCAACGATCTGCCATGCGCATGTGCGCAACGAAGATCAGACCCCGAGCTCCGATCCGGAGAAATTTGCCCGCCTCAAGGAAGGACTTGAGAAGCACTGCCCCGGCATGATCATCCAGTTCTCCACCGGCGGGCGGTCCGGGGCGGGCAAGGAACGCGGCGGCATGCTGCCCTTGAAACCGGACATGGCATCGCTGTCGGTGGGTTCCAACAATTTCCCGACCCGCGTTTATGAAAACGCGCCCGATCTTGTCGACTGGCTCGCCGGGGAAATGCGGACCCACAACGTCAAACCGGAGATAGAGGCATTCGATCTCAGTCATATCCACCAGGCGGCGGCAATGAACCGGGACGGACGCATTCCGGGCAGCATCTACATCCAGTTCGTCATGGGCGTGAAAAACGCCATGCCCGCGGACAAGGATGTCTTCGACTACTACGTGAAAACGGTCAAACGCCTGATGCCGGACGCCGAGTGGTGCGCCGCCGGCATTGGTGCGAGCCAGCTCACCTTGAACGAATGGTCGATTGCCGCCGGTGGCCATGCCCGCACCGGGCTTGAGGACAATATCCGCCTCGACCGGAACCGGCTTGCACCGTCGAACGCCGCCCTCGTCAAACGAACGGCTGAAATCTGCGCCGCAAATGACCGGCGCGTCGCAACGCCGCCCGAGTCCCGTGCGCTGCTTGGCCTTCCCCAACATTCCCTTTGAACCATCCAGGACCCCTTCAATGAGCGATCCATTCGAAGCCGCACACGCAGAAGCCAGAGAGGCAGCCCGTACCTTTCAGGCGATGGAACATGCAGCGGACCCGACCACCCTCGAGCTTCTTTTTACCGTCGCCCGTACCCATTACGGCTGGCAGGAGCGTGATGTTTCCGATGAGACGCTGCATGCGCTCTATGACATCGCCAAAATGGGCCCGACATCGATGAACCAGCAGCCCATGCGGGTGCTGTTCATCCGCTCAGGTGATGCCAAGGACCGGCTGGAGCCCTGTCTGATGGAGGCCAACCGGCCCAAGATGCGAACAGCTCCGGTGACCGCCATCATCGCCTATGACCTCAATTTCTGGGAAGAGCTGCCGAAGCTGTTCCCGCCGAACCCGAATGCCCAGGACATCTTCCGCAACAATTCAACGGCGGCGCAGGTCAACGCCTTCCGGAACGGGACGCTGCAGGGCGCTTATTTCATGCTCGCGGCACGCGCTGTTGGGCTGGATGTCGGGGCCATGTCCGGTTTCGACAACGCCAAGGTCGATGAGGAATTCTTTCACGGCACATCACTCAAATCCAACTTTCTGGTCAATCTCGGCTACGCGGACACGTCCAAGATATTCCATCGTTTGCCAAGGCTTGACTACGACGAAGTCTGCCAGACGCTTTAGGAGGAAACAGCCATGTCAGGCCCGAACATCACCAAGGACGATATTCTCAAGGCATCGGCGGGAATGCTGCAAAAGCAGCTTTTTGTGGTCTTCACCAGCCCGACCAACGGCATGGGGCCGGTGATGGAAAATATCGAGGAACACCTGAAGTTCCAGGTCGATCTGGAGCAAAGAGGCATCATGCTCGGTGCCGGTCCTTTCTGGGCCGATGACGAACAAACCTGGAATGGTGAAGGCATGGTGATCATTCGCGCCGACAGCCTCGCCCATGCCCGGGAAATCGCAGAGACAGACCCGATGCATTCCTCCGGTGCGCGCAGTTTCAAGGTCCGCCCCTGGCTGCTGAACGAGGGCCGGGTCACGGTCGAAGTGAATTTTTCAACAGGCAAACACGCGGTCACCTGAGATCGCGCAACGGGAGGAAAGACAATGAGACGCATCCTTGCTGCACTCGCCTTGAGCGCATTCGCCATGACGGCCGTCGAGGCGAAAACCTACAATCTGACGATGGCCTCCAGCCACCCGACGGTCGTGCCGTGGGTCGGCCAGCTTTCAAGCCTCGTGGTTGCAGAATCCAACAAGCGCCTGGAGGAAATGGGCTCAGAAGACCGCATCGAATGGACGGAAGCCTATGGTGGCGCGTTGTACGGCTTCAAGGACACGCTTGAAGCGGTCGGCGACGGCCTGACCGATGCCGGCTGGGTGGGCACGCTCTGGGAAGGGTCCAAGATGCCACTCCAGAACATGACCTATTTCACACCGTTCGTGTCGGATGACCTGGTTTCTACCCTGAAAATCATGAACGAACTGCACCGCGAGGTTCCGGAACTCAAAGAAGCCTGGGAGGATCAGAATGTTGTCTTTCTCGGAGCAAGCGGTGTCGAAACTTATCATCTTCTGACCAACTTTCCGGTCAACTCGCTGAAGGACCTGGAAGGCCGCAAGATCCTGGCTCCCGGACCATCCGCAAACTGGCTGAAACATCTTGGTGCTGTACCTGTGAACGGCGCCTTGCCGACCTACTATAATCAGGTTCAGACAGGTGTCGCCGACGGTATGGTCGTGATCATCACCGGAGCCTTTCCCAACAAACACTATGAAGTTGCTCCGTATGTGACCCTTGTCGGCATAGGTGCCCAGATGACCGGTGGCCTCGGCATCAACAAGGATGTTTGGGATGGCCTGTCCGAGGATGTCCGGAAGGTCCTGACGGAACTTGGCGAAGACTACACCGTGGCCCATGCGGAAGAAGTCATGCAGCGCTACGACGCTTTCCTGAAGAAGCTTCCAGAGGTCGGTGCGACGGTGACCAGCCTGCCGGCGACGGATGTGGCCGCCTGGGCTGACGGACTACCGAACCTTGCAAAGGAATGGGCTGACGCAAATTCAGACAAGGGCGCAGCTGCCGTGCTCGACGCGTACATGGCGAAAGTCAACGAGGCAGGGCTCGAGCCCCGCATCGACTGGTCCAAGCGCTAATCGCAAGGAGGGCTCGCCGTGGCGAACACAGCACGACTATTCCGCCACGGCGCCGACCGGACGGTGAACGGGGTCTCCTCGCTCACCGGCGCCGTCAGTGCGGCGGCATCGATCTGGATCTTCTGTCTAATGCTCCTGATCTGCTCCGACATCATCGGCCGCACGTTCTTCAATGCGCCCGTGCAGGGCGTTGCGGAAATCGTTGCAAACTCCATCGTTGCCATCGTTTTCCTGCAGGCGGGTCACACCGTCATGAGCGGACGCATGACCCGCACCGACATCCTGATCGGCAGCATCGAAGAAAATCGCCCCTTCGCGGCGGCGGTGATGCGCGTCTTTTTTCATCTGGCCGGCATTTTTGTTTTTGCGCTGATCGCCTTGGGTACGTGGCCAAAACTGGTCGACGCCTGGGTGGAAAACGAATTCTTCGGGGCACAAGGGGTCTTCACCGCCCCTGTGTGGCCGATCAAAGCCTGCCTGTTCGGCGGCTCGCTCCTGTCATGTCTTGCCTTCGCCACCCAGGTTCTGAAGGACATCAAGGAAATCCTGAACTCCAGGCGCGTAGAACCCCTGACCATCCGCCACACGGTTAGCCTGCCGCCGCGCGGTCTGCCCATCCTGATTGCCTTTGCCCTGATACTGGTGCTCGGCTACGGGATCTTTGTCGCCGATCTCGGGCGGATCGGGATCGGTGCAGCGACGATCGGCTTCATGCTGCTTCTGATCTTTTCAGGAGCTCATATCGCTGTTGTTCTTATACTTTTGAGCTTTCTCGGCATTTGGCTGATACGTGACAATCCGACGGTCGCCGTCCGGTCGCTGGCACTGGCGGCAGATGGGGCAATCAACCGGTACCTGTTCGGTGTCGTCCCACTTTTCGTGCTCATGGGATTGATTGTCGATACGGCAGATATAGGGCGCGATGCCTATCGCGTGGCCGCCTGGATGCTCCAGAAAGTCCGCGGTGGCCTTGGAATGGCGACTGTCGCGGCGAACGCGGTTTTTGCCTCCATCACGGGTATCTCCATTGCCTCAGCAGCCGTGTTTTCTCGCGTAGCGGTGCCGCAAATGGTCGCCAATGGCTACAACAATCGCTTTGCTCTTGGCGTGGTGGCGGGATCCTCAGTGCTTGGCATGCTGATACCGCCCAGCCTCTTGCTGATCATCTATGGTGTCCTCGCGGAACAGTCAGTGGGGGCGCTCTTCCTCGCAGCCATTGTTCCAGGTGTGTTGCTTGCGTTTGTGTTCGGTGCAGGAATTTACCTGATGGCGCGATACCGCCCAAAAATGGTGATGCAGAGCGACCGGCCGGCAGTGATCGAGGGAGAGACCTGGGGCACTGCCGTCGTCAAACTCCTCCCGATCACCGCGCTGGTGATCATCGTGCTCGGCGGGATCTACACCGGATTTTTCACGCCAACCGAAGCAGGTGCAGCGGGAGCTGCTGCTTCCATCGCCGTCGCACTTGCCAAACGCAGCCTCACCTGGCCGCGGTTCTGGCGTGTCCTTGTCGACACAGGTCTGGTCTCGGTTTCAATCCTGCTCCTGATCATCGCCGCATCGATGTATTCAAGGATGCTGACCCTGTCGACGATCCCACAGGAAATCACGCTGCTCTTTTCAGACGCGGGTCTCGGGCTCATGGGCTTCATGCTGATTTATCTGCTGATCGTCGTCGTCATGGGCATGATCCTCGATTCCACGTCGATCATGCTGATCCTGCTGCCGCTCTCGCTGCCCATCGTCACCGAGCTTGGCGGTGATCTCATCTGGTTCGGGATTGTGACTGTCATCGCGGTTGAGATCGGTCTCTTAACACCGCCATTCGGACTGACGGTTTACGTGGTCAAGGCGACAATTTCCGACCGCAACACCACCCTCGGCGACATATTCGCCGGCACGTTTCCATTCGTGATCATGATGACACTTGTCACCCTGCTTTTGACCTTTATCCCCGCGCTCAGTCTCGTCTTTGAATAGGAAGCGTCATGCAATTCGTCGTTTATGCCGAGGATAATCCTGATGCGTTGAGCCTGCGCCTTGAAACCATCGATGCTCACCGCCGCTATCTGGTCGATGCGCCAGCGCGACATGGCATTTCGATCCTGCTCTCGGGTCCGCTTACTCAAGATGACGGCGAGACCATGCGCGGGTCTTTTTTTCTCATTGAGGCGGAAGAGCGCGAAACGGTCGAAAAATTCTTTGACGGCGATCCGCTCAAATCTGCAAATGTCTGGCGCAGGTTTGAGGTTTCCGCTGTCCATATCCGGCAGAACAACATGACTGATTGACAAGCCGTTCCTTCGTATCGGTCAACTTGTTCTCACACCGGACGCGGCACGTTGAGGTTCGTTAGTTCGGATGAGCTTGTGATCCCCATCGATTTCGCTTTCTCATGCATTTGCCGCACTTGACCTCGTCGAAGCGTAAAGTTGGTCTTGATCACGTTGTTATCATCATCGACCTCGCTGATCGTCCGCATCATCAGGTTCTTGCCGCCAACGATCTGACCGGAATGCGGGTCGACCGGAACGACCACAAATCCGTATCCCCCTGTCGGTATGTGCATTGTTTCAGGGTGGTCAAGTCCGAGGACGTGTCCGACTTCATGCGCCAGAACTTCACCGGCTGAGAAGGCGCGTCGAAACCTTGTCGGGTCCCGGATGAGAACGGTTGGCGATTTGCCGCTTGTAACTCCGTAGGCTTTCAAAGTCTCGTTCTGCTCTTCCTCTTCGTATGTGAGAATATTGTTGACGAAGAATACGTTTATGTCCGCGGAGAGATCACGATAAGTATCCAGGTAATCCCACTCGTCCACTTCACCCTTTTTCTTCTTTCCGGCTTCTATATAGTTGACAGCCTTTCCAAAAATGTGATCGACACGTCGAATGTCGTGAGCGTGAAGATGGATATTTGCGTGGCCAAAGAGGATGCTGTTAGCCGTTTCCAGGCTTTCCGTGACATCAGCCTCCGAGCGGCGCGAACCTCCGTGTTCGTCCTGAACAAGATGGAAAGTCACCTTGACGGACAGATTGCGAACCAAATCCAGCGAGAGCTGAGCTCTGATCAGGCCTTCGCTGTCACGCGCGACGATCCTGCGGCGATGAAGATCAACAAGTCCGGGTAAGCCGGACAGAAGAAACAGCCGGCTTTTGGTGATAAAACGCGGACGGATCTCGGTCACGGTGACCGTGTGGTCCGAGGCCGTAACCGTTAGATCGCGTCCGCCAATAAGCTGGACGATACGATTTCCATTGACCGGGACCATCTGCCACGGCGGATCGCCCCGCTCATCGAACCCGTTAAGCGCCTTTCCGGCTGCAAAGCGTGGTTGGTGAGGATCATCACGCGGTGTCACCGGCCGTGGTGGTGTTGGGAAAGGATTTACCGGGATCACCCGTTTGGGTCCGTCTCCTCGCGGATCAGGAGAAGGCGGTACAGGACCATTCGGGGTTGGACCATTCGGGGTTGGACCGTTCGGATCTGGAACCGGATCATTAAAAAGTGCTCCGCCGAGTTCCGAATTTAGGCGTCCGATCGTTTCTTTTCCCGCGTCCCCGTCGACCGAGAGACCGTATTTTGATTGAAAGTGACGCGTGACCGCATCCGTCTCCTTGCCGTAAATGCCGTCTTGGGCTCCGTCGGTTTTGGTGGAATTGGGCATGGCGTGGCCGAGCGCGACGTAAGCACCTTGAAGGAGCGAGACGCCCTCTCCTCTCTCTCCACGCGTCATTGGCGGAGAATTGTACGCTGCGTTTTTCAATCGGATGATGCCTTGCGATTGCGTAGCCATAACTATCATTTCCCATTCGACAAATCGGTTATTCGGCGCGCGAAATCCTTCACTCTTATGGAGTTTTTCTGGCGTGTTCCCACATTGTGTGGATCTGCGACATCCGCAGATAAGACGTCATGGTCTGCCCGACATCGGCCATGATCGTTAGGTCTTGATGCTTCAAGCCGAGGGCATGGCCGACCTCATGCATGAGCGTCCATTTGCCGTGCTCTTTGGCGCGGGAAGCATGCTCGTCCTCGACAATGATGCGGCCCCTGCCGGAGGAAAGACCAACATGAACGCCGCCATTGTCGGCATTCTCCTGGTTCATCTCGTAGTCCCAGACGCAAAAAACGCTGAGGTCGGCTGTGTACTGACACCCCTGATAGATGAGGTAAACGTCTTGGGTCTCAACTCTCTTCTGCATATCTCGAACGAGAATGACGTCACCAAGATCTGTATCAAGATGATACTTTGTATATACGCGTTTCTTCTGGAGATGTACGTTACACTGCTGCGCAAGAAGCTCACTCGTATCGCTTACAAGCTTACCCAGCTCTCCGACCGGCCGCTTTGTTTTGCGAAACTTGTCGCTCACCATGTAGAAATCGACCGTCAACACATATGGCCTGGTGGTTTCAACCTGCAATCGGGTGGCTGTAAAGACGCCATTGCGCGCCAGAAGTTGCCCACGGGCCCCGTCAACATCGCTCGTCAGGAGGAATTGCCGGCTGCCGTCTATATGGCTGATCGGCAGCTCGTGAACTTTGATAAGATCGTTGTTGCTCACTACGGTAAGCCCCTCACCGTTACGCAGCTTCACGATTGCACCGCCGCCGCCTGAGCTGTTCGGCCTGCTGGAGGTAGGCACCATCTGCCAATGTGGAAAAACGGTATTGTCGAAGCCACTCGCGATCCGCTCTTCGGCAAAGTGCGCGCGTTTGGCAGGTTGCGGCGATGGTTTGGGATTTTTCGGGACCGTCGGGCCACCTGGCAACGGTGGATCAGGCTGCTGCGGTTTGACGGGTCCGTTTGGCATTGGCTTCACCGGATCATTGCCCGGCGTAACGTCGTCGAGTGCCTTGGCAAGAGCACCGAGCGTGTTCTGGCCGACGATGCCGTCAACCGAAATCTCTTGTCCAATCTGAAAATGGCGGGTGACCGAATAGGTCTCCTTTCCGAATATCCCGTCCGCAGATCCATCAGCACGAATGGAACCGGGCATCGGATAACCGGCCACTTCATATGCTTTTTGAAGAATGGCAACCGCTGGTCCACGCTCTCCCTTGCACATGGGCGGTTCATTGCGGGCAGCGCTTTGAAGCCTGGGGTTGTCGCTCAAGTCCAGAGTTTCATGTGTCATTGCAATGCCTGTTTGAAAAAGGTGTGGCAGCAAAAGTCGTGCAAAAAAATATGATTTGAGGGTACGCCGATACTCGAGCGGAAAAGTGACGCAAATCACGCTTCCTTCATTTGCAACTCAAGGGTTTCTCTCGGTTGCGGCCCAATTCCCGCAAATGTCGCACGCGATCTTTAAGGACGTTCGACACCGATAGAGCCAAGCGTCCCGAGATAAAATACCCCAGTGCATACCTGGTTTCTGTCGAACGGCTCATTTCCCGCGCTAAGTTGGGCAAGCCGGATTCTCGAGCATCAAAAAGGATTTAAGTCTTCAAAAGTGTTGTCGCACGGATGCTCGTCTGCCAAACGACATTTGCGTTTCACGCCGGTGCTGTTTTCACCGTCCGCAAAAAGGCAGCAAGCCGCAGACATAATGATGCTTCTCATGCTGCGCTGATTTTTCTACCCCATCTTAGATGATAGCAGCGCCAGTTAGAGGATACTCGGATGGCAAAGTGGTTTTACTGGAACGAGCTGAACACCGCCGACTTTGCAGATCTTGATCCCGAGCGTGTGATCGCGGTTCTGCCAACTGCATCCACGGAACAGCATGGACCGCATCTGCCGATCGCGACAGATGTCGCCATCGCCACGGGGATGCTGGACGAGACGCGCCGGCAATTGCCTGATGACCTGGATGTTCTCGTGTTGCCCGTTCAGGAAATCGGCAAGGCGAACGAACACAAATACGGTCCCGGCACATTGTCCCTCGGCGCGGAGTTGCTGATCCCCTCCTGGACGGCCATCGGCCAGAAAGTCTGCGAGGCTGGCGTCCGCAAACTTGTGATCGTCAATTCGCACGGTGGCAACACGGATATTATCAGCATCGTCTCACGTGAACTGCGCGTGCGGTATGACATGGCCGTCCTCGTCACACACTGGAGCAGGTTCGGGCATCCCGAAGGCATGATATCGGATCACGAAGCCAAGTTCGGGATCCATGGCGGCGACGTCGAAACATCACTCATGCTGCACTTCCGTCCCGATCTTGTGCGGATGGAGAAAGCCGAGAACTTCAGATCCAAGGCAGAGGACATGCGCGCGGCTTCAAAATACATTCAGCCCACACCGCCGCATGCGCTTGCCTGGATTGCGCACGACCTGAACCCGGCAGGTGTTGTCGGCGACGCTTCAAATGGAACTGCCGAAAAAGGCGCGAAGATCTGCACACATCAGGTAGGCGGTTTCATTGAGATGCTGCGTGATTTCACCGTCTATCCGCTCTCAAATCTTTACCGGCCGGAATGACCTTTCATCGTTCTGCGGGCAGACTGCCGTCGTTCTTGAGGTCCGAAACCAAAGAAACCAGTTCACCCAACAGAAATTCGACGAAAAGGTTCGTGGCAGCATCCATGGACGCCCTTGCCCTTGTGAACAATTTCATGGGTTGATGATGGGTTTTCATGGCTGCGAGCGGGCGGAAAACCAGCTCGCCGCGCCGGCACTCCTCAACCACATCAAGAGGATTGAGCAGGCTTATGCCAATCCCGCGCCGCACCAGTTGACGCACCGTCTCGGACGAATTGGTCTCCAGCACCGGCTCGACAGGTACCGGAATGGAAGACAGCACAAGGTTGATGACGTCCCTGAGGCTCGTGCCTGACTGCGCAAGAACCATGCGTTCTTGAACAAGATCCGTGAGCTCGATGGGTCCGGTTTCCTGCGCAAGCTTATGCCCAGGCGGGACGACGGCACCTATTGGAATGTCGAATGTAGCCAGCGTACGGATACCGGGCATGGCGGCTATGTTGAAGCCAAGGCCGATATCAACATCGCCTGTCAGAACGGGATTGACTGTGGTCGTGCCGCCGTCGCTGCGCAGTTTGATATGAACGCGCGGGTTCTTTTCGATGAACTTTCCAATGATTTCCGGAAGCGGACCAGAGGCAAGTCCGACCGTCGTTACCAGCGAGACCTGTCCAGCCTGAGGTACTTTAAGGGCTCTAATGCGGGTTTCCAGTTTCCCAAAATCCTTCAGGACTTCGCGAATGTGTTCTATGCAGAGTTCACCAGCAGCTGTCAGGCGCAGGCCACGTGGCAATCGCTCGAACAGGGGCACACCGAATTCTTCTTCCAGCGCAAGGATTTGACGGTTTATCGCGGAAGAAGACACATTCAGCCGGTCCGCAGCTTTGCGGATGGATCCGGAACGCGCGATCTCATCAAGATACTGAAGCTTTCTAGAATGAAGCTGCGCCAAACGTTGCCTCCTTTATGTGCATGAGGCACAAATAAACATCAGAAATTCCAGCGATGACTATTAGGCATCGCTGCATGCGAATTTTGATGCTTTTCAACGCGCACTTCAAGCGCTCAAATATTTTCGAAAATCTGCGTTTTCTCGGCAACGCACGCCAATGGAGGGTATGATATGACCGTTTTTTCGTCTGCAAAGACACTACTTGCGACTGTTCTGTTCACCGGAATCGCAGCTCCTCATGCGATTGCGCTCGATGAGGTGACGTATGGAACGAACTGGTTGGCGCAGGCAGAACACGGCGGCTTCTACCAGGCCGTGGCCGATGGCACATATGAGAAATATGGTCTGAAAGTCACGATTGCTCCGGGCGGGCCGCAATCTGCCAATGATGCCCTGCTGATTTCAGGCAAGATTGATTTCTACATGGGCGGAACACTGAAGGGGTTCGACTATGTGAAGGAAGGCATTCCCTTCATCAATGTCGCGAGCATGTTTCAGAAGGACCCGCAGATCCTGACAGCACATCCGGATCAGGGGATTGAGAAGTTTACTGACCTGACAAAACTTGAAACCATCTACATGGGCAAAGATGGCTACATCACTTACTTCGAGTGGATGAAGAAGAATTTCGACGGCTTTTCCGACGCGCAGTTCAAGCCCTACACTTTCAATCCCGCCCCATTCATCGTGGACCCAAAGTCGGGGCAGCAGGGTTATCTGACCTCTGAGCCCTACGAGATCGAGAAACAGGCGGGATGGGCTCCGAAGGTGTTCCTGCTGGCCGATGAAGGCTGGACGCCTTACTCAACCATGATCACGACATCCAAATCGCTTGTAGATGAAAATCCGGATCTCGTTCAGCGCTTCGTCGATGCGTCGATCGAAGGCTGGTACAACTATCTTTATGGCGACAATGCTGCCGCGAATGAGTTGATCAAAAAAGACAACCCCGAGATGACCGACGGGCAGTTGGCCTATTCCCTCGCCAAGATGAAGGAATACGGCATCGTGGATTCAGGCGACACCCTTGAGAAGGGTATCGGTTGCATGACCGACGATCACTTCAAGGCGTTCTTTGATACGCTGGCATCCATTGACGTCGTGGATGCCTCTCTTGACTACAAACAGTCTTATACCGTTGACTTTGTCTGCAAAGGCGTCGGTCTCGACCTGAAGAAGTAGAAACAAGCAATTTCTGTCTGCCACCTCGCTCAAAAAGCGCGAGGTGGGAGCCTCCAATTTTCCGAGTTCAAAATGGTCATAGCCGAAGAAGGCAGCCAAGAAAAAAACATGCTTTCAGCGCGCGAACCAAGCACATCGCGCCCTCTTGTCGAAATGAAACATGTTTCGAAGGTTTTTTCCAACGGCACGGTCGCGCTGTCGGACATGTCGATGAGTGTCCGGCCCGGTGAGTTCATCAGCCTGCTGGGCCCGTCGGGTTGCGGAAAATCGACCGCGCTCAGAATCATCGCGGGACTGGGCGGAATTTCACAGGGCGAGCTCGACTGGCCGAGCCTCAGGATCAACGCGCGCGGACTACCGGATGGAGCTATCAGCTTTGTATTCCAGGAACCGACGCTCATGCCCTGGCAAACGGTGTTCGGCAATGTCTATCTTCCACTTAGGCTGAAGGGTATTTCCAAGAAAGCCGCTCGCGAGCGGATCACGGCGGCGCTTGAGAGCGTCGGTCTTGAGGAGTTCGATCAAGCGTATCCACGCGAATTGTCGGGTGGAATGAAAATGCGCGTCTCGATTGCGCGCGCCCTTGTGACAGAGCCGAAGCTTCTGCTCATGGACGAGCCTTTCGCAGCCCTTGACGAGATTACACGCCAAAAACTCAACGACGACGTCCTGAAGCTCTGGAAATCAACCGGCATCACGGTGGTATTCGTCACGCATTCCGTTTTTGAATCGGCCTATCTTGCAAACCGGATCGTCGTGATGAAAGCCCGCCCTGGACGCGTTCATGCAGACTTTCCACTTCACACCAGCCTGGATCGCGATGCCGGTTATCGGACCTCTGAAGAGTACCGCCTGGCTTGCTCGGAAGTATCCGCCAAACTCTCCGAAGCGATGGGAGGGGGCGAGCATTGACAATGACGAGCATCAAGGAGGATGAGGTTCATACAGACGGAGGCCTCGACTCCGACCCCGCCAAAAAAGAAGAGCCAAGAGAGTTCGCTTCAGGTCCGACACTGCCGACTAAGGAAAGTGCCGCTGCCGCCAAGCGGCGGGACCGGTTTTTCACGATCGTTATCCCGCTCTGTGTGATCGCCTGTCTGATCGTCGTGTGGCACGTGATGGTCAAGGTCAACGAAGTGCCGCACTACATTCTGCCCGGGCCTTCGCTGGTCGTGAATTCCCTTGTTTCCGACTGGCACATCCTGTTTCCCGCTCTTTTGGTCACGGCAAAGATCACGCTGATGTCTCTGGCTCTCGCCCTGCTTGGCGGTGGCGGAATGGCGATCCTGCTGGTCCAATCCCGCTGGATAGAAACAGCCCTTTATCCGATCATGGTGATCCTTCAGGTCACGCCGATCATTGCGATAGCGCCGCTCATTCTGATTTACGCTCCAACGACGCAAACAGCTTTGCTGATCTGCGCCTTCGTCGTCGCCTTTTTCCCGATCCTTTCAAACATGGTCCAGGGGCTTAAGAGCGTCGATCACAACCTGCTCAACCTGTTTGAACTTTATGGGGCATCGCGGTGGCAAACGCTTGTCTATCTCAAGCTGCCGTCCTGTCTGCCCTATTTCATGACGGGACTGAGGATCGGAGGCGGCCTTGCGCTCATCGCGGCGGTCGTTGCCGAGTTTGCGGCAGGGTCGGCAGGTGCGGGTTCAGGGCTCGCTTTCAGGCTGTTGGAGTCTCAGTTCCGGCTTAACATTTCCAGACTGTTCGCAGCGCTCTTCCTACTAGCCAGCCTTGGCGTTCTCATTTTTGCGATTACGTCCTTTATCTCCTGGTGGACGCTGCACCGCTGGCACGAGAGCAGCGTGAAACGGGAAAACTGATTGTGCTTAAATTTCCCAGTACCAGACGATTTTCTTTGCGCTCGGCGACCGTACCGATCGCGGTTACTGCTGGATTTGAGACGCCTTCGAAGGAAGGCCTCGGGTCTGCGGATCTCATCATTGCAGATGGCAGGATAGAAGCGGTGCTTCCCTCCGGGTCGGCACCTGACGATATCGAAGGAACCGACCTTCGGGATCGCATGGTGTGGCCGTGTTTCACCGACATGCACACGCATATCGACAAGGGACACATCTGGGACCGCGAACCCAACCCGACCGGTGACTTCGACGGCGCGCTGCAGGCCGTGCGGGCTGACAGGGAAGCCAACTGGCACGCGGATGATGTCGCTACGCGCATGGATTTCTCCCTGCGCTGCGCGTATGCCCACGGAACCAATCTCCTCCGCACTCATATCGATAGCCTGGCACCGCAACACAGGATTTCGTTTGAAGTCTTTTCCGACATGCGCGCGCGCTGGAAAGATCGCATCAGCCTGCAGGCCGTTGCCCTCTTTCCGATCGATGCCATTGATGACGAAGCCTATTTCGACGATCTGGTCGAAGTGGTTGCCGCCAGTGGCGGTTTGCTCGGCGGTGTAACGCACATCCTGCCGGATCTCGACCGCAGGCTTGACCGTCTCTTCCAGACTGCATCGGACAGAGGGCTCGATGTCGATCTCCATGTCGACGAGACCCAGGATGTCAACATCCTGACACTGGCTTCCATTGCCGAAGCCAAGATGCGCAACAGCTTCGAAGGTGCCGTTACTGTTGGACACTGTTGTTCGCTCGCGCGGCAAAGCGAAGACCGGGCGAATGCAACTATTGAAAAAGTGGCCGAAGCCGGGATTTCCATCGTCTCACTGCCAATGTGCAACATGTACCTTCAGGACCGGCATCCGGGCAGAACACCAAGGTCGCGCGGCGTTACACTCTTTCACGAACTCAAGGCCGCAGGCGTTCCCATCGCCGTTGCCTCGGACAACACCCGCGATCCGTTCTATGCCTATGGCGACCTGGATATGGTCGAAGTCTTTCGCGAGGCGGTCAGGATTGCGCATCTCGATCATCCGCTGGACGACACGGCAACAATCATCACCAGCCTTCCGGCGGACATTCTTCAGGCTCCTGAATTCGGCCGCATTCAAAAGGGTTCCACTGCCGATCTGGTTGTCTTCAATGCTCGAAACTGGAGCGAATTTCTTTCTCGTCCGCAGGCGGACCGCATCATTTTGCGGAATGGCATGGGCATCGACCGCTGCCTGCCGGACTATCGTGAACTTGACCCACTGATGAAAGGCTGACAATGGCCGATTACGAACAGATCAAGAGCGAACTTGATGGCGTGGCAGTGGAAGACAATCCGAAGCTCGTACAAGCCAAAAGCCGGGACTTTTACTGGTACTCGCCCGTGTTGAAGAGACAGCTCGACAATGTCACCGGCGATCTCCTTGTATCACCGAAGAACGAGGATGAGGTGATCAGGGTCCTGAAGACAGCATTCAGCCATGGTGTGCCAGTCACACCGCGCGGAACGGGCACCGGCAACTATGGTCAGGCCATGCCGCTCTCAGGGGGCATTGTCCTCGACATGTCCAAAATGGATGAGGTGAAGGAAATTGCACCGGGCCGCGTGGTGTGCGGACCGGGTGTCGTCATGGCAAAGCTCGACAAGCTGACCAAAGAGCATTCCGGCCAGGAACTGCGGTTTCACCCATCAACCGCACAGACGGCAACCATTGGCGGGTTCATTGCCGGCGGTTCGGGCGGCGTCGGCTCCGTGCACTGGGGCGGTCTGCGAGACCTCGGCAATATTCTGCGTCTACGTATCGTAACGATGGAAGCCGAACCACGTGTAATCGAACTTTCGACCTGGGACTTGCAGAAGGTCAGCCACGCCTACGGCACAAACGGCATCATTACGGAGGTCGAAATGCCCCTGACGACCGCCTATGGCTGGGTGGATGTCATAGTCGGCCACGAGACCTTCATGGATGCGGTCGTCTTTTCAGACAAGCTCGCGCGCAGCAACGGCCTTCTCCTGAAAGAAGTGGCACCTATCGCAGCGCCGATCCCTTTTGATTTTTTCACCCGCCACAAACCGTGGCTGAAGGAAGGTGAAGCCGTTACGGTGCTGATGGTGGCGCCGCAATCAATGTCTGCAGTCCTCGCTCTCGCCGAGCGTATGAAAGGCACAATCCGGTTTCGATCCGACGCAGTCGAAAGCATGAAGGGCATTCCGCATGTCTATGAGCTGGCCTGGAACCACACGACCCTTCGAGCGCTGAAGTTCGACAACTCTTTCACCTATCTGCAGACGCAATATCCCGGTCCGAACCATGTGGAACTCGTCCGGAAAACCACCAAGATGTTCCCTGGCGAAATCTTCGGACATCTTGAGTTCCTGCGTTTCGACGGTCAGGTCCAGTGCTCGGGACTGCCCTTGATCCGCTTTACGACTGAGGAGCGGCTGGATGAGATCATCCGGCTCCACGAGGAAAATGGCTGTCCGGTTTTCAATCCACACCGGTACACGCTGGAAGAAGGCGGCATGAAGCGCACCGACCAGGTTCAGCTCGATTTCAAAAAGGAAACCGATCCGAAAGGGCTGCTCAATCCTGGCAAGATGATTGCCTGGGATAACCCGGATTTCGACTTCAATTCGGGCGGCAACTACCTCTTCCCGGGCCTCCAGACCTTTGCCGAGGCATGAGGGCATGCGCGTCTTAGTACTTCATTCTCACCCGCAAGAGGCAAGCTTCGGTCGGGCGCTGTTCCACAAGACCTGCGAAAGTCTTGAAAAAGCCGGTCATCAGGTGGATCCCTGCAATCTCTACGAGGAAGGTTTCGACCCTGTGTTGTCCGCCCGTGACAGGGACATCTATCACACGGTTCCGGACAACAGAGAACTGGTCGACGGCTATTGCGAACGGCTTCTTGCTTGCGAAGCGCTGGTTATCTGTACCCCCGTCTGGAACTTCGGCTTTCCGGCGATCTTGAAGGGGTATTTCGACCGTGTCTGGTTGCCGGGCGTGTCCTTCGATCTGGAAAACGGCAAACTGACGCCCACCCTGCGGCATATTCAAAAGCTTGGCGCGGTCATGACATATGGCGGCAGCAGATGGCGTGCCTTGCTGGTTGGCGATCCCCCACGCAAGATCGTCAAAAGGGTCATCCGTGCGCAAATCAAACTGGGTGCACCAGTGAATTATCTGGCCCATTACGACATGAACAATTGTACGCCGGAAACAACATCCGCCTTCCTTCAGAAAGTGGGCGCGGAAATGGAAAAGTTTTAGGCCCGGCGCTGGTGAAGGTTGTTTCTGTGTTGGGATGGTCTGGACATTTCAAAAAACCTTGGCTGCCGTCACCTCTACCTCAACCAGAAACTCTTCGCGTGTAAAACCACTGACGATGAGCAGCGTGGAGACCGGTTTGATGGCACCGGTGTAGCGATCCCTGACGGCCATATAGGCCGGAAAATCTTCTCGTCTGGTCACAAATCCCGAGATACGGATCACGTCTTCAAAGCTCATGCCAGCTTCCGTCAAGATCGCGTCGACAGCCTGAAAACAGACTTCGGCCTGACCCGCCACATCCGGTGGTATCGTCTCGTCTGGTCGTATGCCGAGTTGCCCCGAGGTGACCAGCAGACTTGCCCCTGGAGGGACAAAGAGGCCGTGATTGTAGTTCCCGAAAGGAGCGCGCACGGAAGCTGGATTGAAGGTCTTCTTGTCCGATGAACCGGCCATGATTTCTGGAACTCTTAACTTGGGGCTATGGTCAAGCGGTTGTCGGCAAGGCGCTGACGCGGCTCATATTTCCTTGGAGATGATACTGACATGTGCGGCAACCACTTGCCAGCCTGCTTCCGATTTGACCCAGGTCTGCATTTGCCGCCCTGTCTTGCCTGGAGCGGTGTCTCGAAAGAACAGCGTCGAAGCCGTCGCAAAGGACGTGCCGTATGTTGTGATAACGGTGCGCTCGAGTGACCTTTGAAGATCCGCACCGTCTCTTGATGACCTGAAGGCGGCAATTTCCTTGTAGCCGTAGAGGTTTTCCCCCCCGCCATAGCGAATAGTTGTCGGAGCATCCAAAAACAATCGGTCCAGTGTCTCGACGTCATTGGTAACAAGTGCGGTCTCATACTCTTGAAAAACCGCTTCAACTTCGGCTTTTACCGATGCAATGTTGATTTCCATCAGTCGCCCTTCCCCGCTGTTTCGAGCCGATCGCGCAGTGTCGCGAGAAACGGAATATCCCGAAACTGATCCGGCTGCACTTCATCCCAGGCAACACCTTTTGGCTGGGTGAAAGTTGTGCCGGTTTCGATCAGCTCCGCCTCGGTCGCGATTGCGTGCAGCGCGCTGTCGTGGCGCATCATGACAAGCTCGCCATCGTCAACAACCTGCGATGAATGAACCGTTGTGGAAATCAGCGTTTCGGGTTTCAGTTTGGACAATTCGCGGAAGATCCCGAGTTCAAGATCGGCGAAACCACCGCCCTTCCCGGTCCTTGCTCCTGCCCTGGTGACCGCGACGCAACCGACGACGACAAAATCAAGCAACTCCATATCCTCAAATTCCACGGCCTCGCCATGTTCGACAAAGCCCTGCGAGGTTGCTGCCAGTTCGAACTGAATTCCCTTTTGGTGCAATTTGTCCGGATCAAGTCGTACGAAAGGGTACGGTTTCAACAGTTCAGGAACAGGGGCATAAACGATCTTTCCCTCATAAAGCGCCCGCAGCCGGACCGGGATCTGCGGCGGGTCAGGATTGCATTTCACGACCCGTGCCGCTTGCCACTGAGGGAGCCGGGCTAGGTTTCGCGCCGCAAGATCAGCGCCGGCAAAATTCGGGATGCAGCTGAAGGCTGGGCCGATGCTCGTTCGGCTGTCTTCCAACCCGGCCCAGATCTTCTGCCGGATCCTGTCCTTGTCCGCATTCCGGCCCGACCAGCGTGCATCGTCCATGTGCATCTCCTCAGGTGATTGGGGCATCAAGGGCCGCGACAGGCGCACTACAGACACCTGCTCGCTCAAGCTGGGTTGCGACCCGAAGTGCGAGATCCTCGCGCCACGCCGGTGCAATGACCTGAACGCCGATCGGCAGGGACGCCCCTTCAAGCCAAACGGGCACGGCCACAACCGGCAATCCGATAAACGAGATCGGCTGTGTAAAGAGACCGATGTTCGGACGCGCAGGCATTGTCTCCCCATCCAGCGTGATGGTTTTTGTTCCCGATGGAAGAGCGGAAAACGGGGTCGCTGGCGTCAGGATGACGTCGACATCCTGAAAGACACGCCGAATTTTTTCCCGGAACCAGCTCCGAAACCGTTGCGCCTGTTGAACCCAGACCGCAGGCACCATCGTTCCCGACAGGAACCTGTCGCGCGTATCGGGGTCGTAGTTCCAGGGGCGCTTGGTAATGCGGTCCAGATGAAGACTGGCGCCCTCGGCGACCGTTATCACATAAGCAGATGCACGAGCTCTGGCGGCTTCCGGAATGTCGATTTCAGTCGTCGCGCCAAGCGCTTGCGCAACTTTGTCGACAGCAGCAAACGCCTCCGGTTCGGTTTTTTGTCTAAAGTAGCCACCGGCAACGGCAATTCGAAGGCCATCAGTTCCTTTTTCAAGCTCCGGAAGCGTTACCAGGCTATCTCGTTCCGCCTGCGCGGGGTCAAACGGGTCAGGCCCTTGCAGGGCATCGAAGACAAGCGCCAGATCCATTGCGGAACGGGCCATCGGTCCGAGATGGTCGAGACTGCCAACGAACGGATAGGTTCCATAACGCGACAGGCGACCGTAGGTCGGTTTGAGGCCAAAGAGACCGCAAAAGGATGACGGCACGCGAATAGACCCGTTTGTGTCCGATCCAAGCGTTAAAGGCACCATTCCAGCGGCGACGGCGGCCCCTGAGCCCGATGAGGATCCACCACTCATGCGGCCAAGGTCGTGCGGATTGACACAGTTGCCGTCATGGAAATTTTCACCGGTAAAGTCATAGGCGTATTCGCCCATATTGAGCCCGCCCATCAACACCGCGCCCGCGCTTCGGAGCTTTCGAACAAGCGTGGCGTCTACCGCCGCGGGTGCGTTCTCACGGTTGATCTTTGAGCCCGCACGGGTGACGACACCTTCAATGTCAAACAGGTTCTTGACCGCAAACGGTACACCGGCAAGGGGAAGTTCTTCTCCTTTTGCAACGGCAGCATCGACCTCTTCCGCCTCGGCCGTTGCTCTTTGGGCGGTGACATCGGTAAAGGCGTTGACGGCCGGGTTCAGGGCTTCAATCCTTGCCAGCGACGCCTCAACGACCTCCTTGGCTCGAAGGGTACCTGTTCCGACTGACGAAGCGATTTCCGACACAGTCAGCGCGGGTGAAGGCGTGCCCACGCTCATGCTTCAAACACCGGTGCTGCCTCAATGTCTTCCTCAATCGGGAAAGACAGGACGAGCTCTGCGGCCTTTTGCGTTGCGGCTATATGGGCTTCAACGACCGGACGCCAGTCTTCTTCAAGTGTCAAACCCATGACAACTTCCATGTGCGCCACATGCGCCTTTGCGTCGAATTTTCCGCTCATGCCACCCCCGGTCTATTGATTGATCGCCGTTTCGAAAGACGCCAATGGCGTGGTCCAACCCACTATTCCGCCTTGTGCCCGTATCATCTCGAGCGTCGCAGCCTTGAACTCCGGAAAATAACTCTCGGTTGCCTCTTCGATCAAAAGACAATCGTAGCCCCGGTCGTTTGCTTCCCGCATGGTGGTTTGAACACAGACTTCGGTCGTGACCCCGGCGAAAATCAGGCTGTTTGCACCAAGCGTCTTGAGCACATCGCCCAAAGACGTTGCATAAAACGCTCCCTTGCCGGGCTTGTCGATGACCGTTTCACCGTCGACGGGCGCACATTCCGGAACAATCTCCGCACCGGGCTCACCCCGGATAAGTATCCTGCCCATCGGCCCTTCGTCGCCAATGCGCAGAGACGGCTCGCCTCGTTCGCGTTTCGCCGGCGGGCAGTCGCTCAGATCCCCGGCATGGTTTTCCCGTGTGTGGATGACAGGCCAGCCTCTTTCCCGAAAAAGCTGGAGCAGCTTTCTTGTCGGGCCAATCGCACGCTGCATGTGAGACACATCGTTGCCAAGAGTTTCCCCAAATCCGCCCGGCTCAATGAAATCGCGTTGCATATCGATCACGACCAGCGCGGTTCGCACGGGATCGAATTTGAACGCAAAGGGTGCCGCCTCGACTTCGATCATCAATGATGTCCCGCCATGGCATGCCCGATCGTTGCCCTGTCCGTCTCCGCCATCGGAGACTGGTATGTGATCCGCCCTTCAGACATCACGGCAACTGTGTCCGCAAGTTCGAGGATTTCATCGAGATCTTCCGACACCAGGAGCACGGCCGCTCCCTTGTTCCGCTGATCCATGATCTGTGCCCGGATCTCGGCAACGGACGCAAAATCCAATCCGAAGCAGGGGTTCGCGACGATCAGAATATCCACCTCGCCGGAGAGTTCCCTGGCAAGAATGGCCCGCTGGACATTCCCGCCTGAAAGATTCTCGATCGGTTCTTCCGTGGAAGGCGTCTTGACCCGATAGGCGGCAATAAGTTCCCGCGCCTGTTTGCGCATGGGCGGCGGCGAGAGCCAGCCCCTGAAAGGGGAAATGGGCGCCTTGTCGAATGTGCGAAACGCCATGTTCTCAGCAACGCTCATGCGCGGAACCGCAACATTCTTGAGCGGCTCTTCTGAAAAGCCGAACACCTTGAACATGTCCATCTGGCCACGCTCGGGCTCGTAGGGCTTTTTGTCGACAAAAATTCGCCCGTCGTTGAGGGTGCGCTGTCCGGACAGCACCTCAATAAGCTCCGACTGCCCGTTTCCGGAGACGCCGGCGATGCCGAAAATCTCTCCTTCGTGGATTTTCAGACTGATCGCCTCGATGGCGGGAAGTTCTTCATCATCATCCGAGAAGAGACCGGCCAGTTCCAGCTTGAGTTTCTTTTGCGTTTGCACGGTTCGTGTGGCGCTTTCCCTGATTTCCGTCTCGCCGATCATCATGCGGCTCATGTCTTCAACGGAAAGATCCTCCACCCGTCCGCTGCCAACCAGACGGCCCCGCCGCAGAACCGTTACGTCATCGGCATAAGCCGTGACCTCCCGAAACTTGTGCGTGATCATCAAGATGGTCAGCTCACCCGCTTCCGTCATGCCTCGCAACAGGCCCAGAACTTCGTCAGCCTCGTCAGGGGTCAGAACCGATGTCGGCTCATCCAAGATCAAGAAACGCTGGTCGAGATAAAGCTGCTTCAGAATTTCAAGCTTCTGTTTCTCTCCCGCAGACAGGCTGGAAACGGGCACTTCCAGCGGCACCTTGAACGGTGTTGTTTCCAGGAAAGCACCAAGAGCTTTTCGCTCCTTCTTCCAGTCTATGACTGTCGGCGTGTCCGCCCTTGCGATCACAAGATTTTCGGCGGCCGTCAGCGAAGGAACCAGCGTGAAATGTTGATAAACCATGCCAATTCCATGCGCATGTGCCGCGCGCGGATTGGGAACGCTGACTTCACTTTCGTTGACAAGCAAAGCACCGCCGGACGGCTGGTAGAACCCCATCATGCATTTGACCAGCGTGGACTTGCCCGCCCCATTTTCTCCCAGAAGAGCGTGAAACGAGCCCGGGGCGACCTTTATCGACACATCATCAAGTGCAGTTAGATTGCCGAACACTTTGGTCATACCAATGGTTTCGACGCTGATCGCCCGCTGACCCGGCGCTATGTCCTGCGCAACACTCATGCAGCGACCTCACCGGTGGCATGCAATCCCTTCAGTAGGGTATCGCTGTCGGCAACAGCGCCGAAGACCCCTCCCTGCATCGTTACCATTTTCAATGCCGCATCGTGGTTGTCGGCATCGGTTGCCCCGCAGCAATCTGAAAGGACAAGGCATTCAAAGCCACGGTCGTTGGCTTCGCGCATGGTCGTGTGCACGCACACGTCTGTCGTGATACCTGTCAGAACGAGGTTTTGAACGCCGCGCGTTCGCAGGAGCAACTCAAGATCCGTTGCATAGAAGGACCCCTTGCCAGGTTTGTCGATGATGGGTTCTCCCACTGCGGGCGCGAGTTCCGGAATAATCTCCCAGCCTGGCTCGCCTCTGACCAGGATCTTGCCGCACGGCCCAGGATCGCCGATGCCCGCGCCGATCCTTTGGGAGCGCCAGCGCTTGTTGGCCGGCAGATCGGCCAGGTCAGGCCTGTGGCCTTCCCGGGTGTGAATGATGTGATAGCCGCTATCGCGCATGGTTTTAAGCACGCGGCTTATCGGCTCAATCGGCGCTCTGGTCATGCTGATGTCGTAGCCCATGCTGTCGACGTAACCGCCTTTGCCGCAGAAATCCGTCTGCATGTCGATGATGATCAGAGCCGTGTTCTCCGGCCTGAGATCGCCGTTATAGGGCCAGGAATAGGGATTGGCTGCGACCGGGCCTTCCGTGGTGCCAGCAATTGTTGTTGCTAATTGCATGGACCTCACTCCGCAGCATCGCTCATGGCTTCTTCGCCATAAACGCGCTCTGGTGCTTCGAAGCCGCAGGAGGTGCCGTCTGTGTGAACGACCTCGGCCTCCCAAGGCAACCGGTATTTTCCTGCCGCCAGATCCGTCATGTAGGTATACGGGCAATCCTGTGCACCGCCCTTCACAGCCACATAACCACGGTGGCCGAACTGGTAGATGTTGTTCTCAACGCCCCAGTTGATGCGTGCTTCGCGCACAAGGTCGGGGCGCACCTCCGCCGTGATGATCTCATTTGCCCGACCGCTTTGCCCGTGTGCGATGATCGTGCCGTCGAAGTTGACGATCATGCCCTCGCCCATGCTGTCGAACGTACCGTCCGTA
This sequence comes from uncultured Roseibium sp., assembly GCF_947494555.1. GTDB lineage: Bacteria > Pseudomonadota > Alphaproteobacteria > Rhizobiales > Stappiaceae > Roseibium. The sequence continues at coordinate 248,448 of NZ_CANLVF010000002.1, forward strand.
CCGCACATGCAAACATTCGCGGTGACCATGAGATTGCAGAAGGCATTGGACTGGTTGGTGAATTTCCAACTCTCGCGGATCGGCGCCGTATAACCCGCCGTGCGGATCATAATCTCCGCACCCTTATAGGCGCATTCGCGGGCCATCTCCGGAAACATGCCGTCGTGGCAAATGATCAGAGCGAGCTTGCAGCCCTTCGGGCCGTCTATCACCGGAATACCCTGGTCGCCAGGCTCCCAAGGCTCGACAGGTACCCAGGGATGCATCTTGCGATAATAGAGCTTCAGTTCGCCCTTGTTGTCGATCACCAGGCCCGAGTTATACGGCATACCACCCGGATTGAGCTCCATGATGGAGAAACAGCCCCAGATGTCGTTGTCGATACAGGCCTTCTTGAAGGCAGCGACCTCAGGCCCGTCAAGCGTACACATGATGTCGGGATTGGTGTCCATCGAGAGCCCGTGCAGGGCGTATTCTGGAAAGACGACCAGATCCATGGACGGCATGTTGCGCCGTGCCTTTTCGACCATGTCGACAATGACCCCAGTCTGGTGTGCCAGGTCCGCTTCGTTGACGACATTGGGCAGCTGCAATTGCACCATCCCGAGGACAACGCCATTCGGGGATTTGTTCAGTCCGCCAAGTCCGTTCATGCTGCCGCTCCTATTTTGTGATCGACAATTCGCCAGGGGCACCCTTCAGCGACCGCCGGGGTGACGTGCTCACGATCATGATGAGAAGGGTGAGAATGTATGGGGCGGCATTGAAGAAGTGATAGCCGCGCGAGATCCCGATGGATTGGAGTGCCGGACCAAGTGCTCCGGCTGCACCGAAAAGAAGTGCCGCCCAAAAACAAGCGAGCGGGTTCCAGCGGGCGAAAATCACCAGCGCCACCGCCATCAGCCCCTGGCCGGACGAAAGGCCTTCGGTCCAGCTACCGGGATAGTAGAGAGACAGAAACGAGCCGCCGATGCCGGCAAAAAATCCTCCGGCCATGGTCGACAACAGCCTGACCTTGTTGACATTCACGCCAAGCGCAAGAGCAGCTGGAGCACTGTCGCCGGTCGTTCGTATGATCAGGCCGTAGCGTGTGTTCTTCAGCGCCCACCACAGAAAGACTGCCAGGGCTAACCCGAGCAGGAACAGCGGATTGATTTCAAGCGCCTGCCGGATACCGGGATGATCGCTCCAGGCACCAAACGAAATCGCCGGCAGCCTTGGTGCGGAGGGCTGGATGTAGGCCTTGCCGAAAAAGAAGGCGAGCCCGGTGCCGAAAAGCATCAGCGAAATACCGATCGCTATATCGTTTACGCGTGGAAGCTTGCACAGATACCCGTGCAGCGCGCCGAAGGCGGAGCCGCAGATACCGGCTACCAAAACACCGAGCCAGGGCGATCCTGTATGGTAGGAAATGGCATATCCGGACATCGCCCCGAAAACCAGCGTCCCCTCCAGCCCAAGGTTTATCCTTCCGGATTTTTCCGTCAGCATTTCACCAAGACTGACGAACAGGAACGGCGTGGAAACACGGATGGCACCGGCAAACATGGCCAGAAGCACGGTCATCAGACCGGGATCGTCCGTCATGCCGCTTCTCCCTTGGGTCTGAATATCTGAAACCGGCCGTAGAATGTCTCGGATACGAGGATGATGATGAACAAAAGGCCCTGGAGCACCAGAACCGTGGCATCGGGAAGATCCATGCGCCGCTGGACAAGCCCACCGGAAGCGGCGATCCCACCCAGGAAGATGGCAACCGGCACGATCACCAGCGGGTTGTGCCGCGCAAGGAACGACACAAGGATCCCTGTGAAACCGTACCCGGCGATCAGCGACGCGTTGGCCTTGCCGTGAATGGCTGCAACTTCGAAAAATCCGGCAATACCTGCACAGGCTCCGGCGATCATGCAGGCAACCACCATCAGCTTGCCAACGGGTAGTCCATGCGCTTGCGCCGCCCGCAAATTGCCCCCCGCAATTTGCGCAGCAAAGCCGAAAGTGGTGCGGTTCATGACCAGAAACAGCGCAATACAAAGCAGAATGCCAACGAGCAGCCCCCAGTGAACATCCGTTCCCGGTATGGCGCCGATCATGTTTTCCGAGCCGATTGGCTTGGTCGAGGGTTTGTTCGGGTCAGACGGATCGCGCAGTGCGCCCTCGACGAAGAAGTTCAGGATCGAAACTGCAATATAGAACATCAGCAACGAAGCGATCGTTTCGTTGACACCCCGATAGTGCCGAAGTGCCCCGACCAGTCCGATCCACACTCCGCCTGCAATCGTTGCCGCCAGAAACATCGCCAGGAGCATCAAAAACGCAGGTGCCCAACCCACCATTGGTATGGCGATGGATGCGGCCGCAAAGCCGCCGAGTACCAGCGCCCCCTCGCCTCCAATGATAACAAGGCCAAGCCGTGCCGGAATTGCAACGCAAAGCGCGGTGAAGACCAGTGGCGCTGCTCGAACCAATGTGTTTTGCCAGGAAAAACTGGTTCCGAAACCACCACGCCAGACAAGGGAGAAAAATTCCAATGGCGACTTGCCGAGCGTTAGGAGAAAGGCTGAAAACAGCAGACCGGAAACGACTAACGCCAAAAGTGGAATGACAAAAAACTCAGAAGATCTGCGAAGACGGTCCACCAGTTCAAAGGACGTTCCGGATTGCATTCGAACGCCTGAGGTTTCCGTCGTATCCGCCATACCGGCTTCCCGTACTGAGTGAAGAATCGCGTATTCGCAAATGGCGTTGCGCCAATGAAAGTCCCGGACACTTCCTCTCTGAGATGGGTGTCCGGAACGCTGGTTAGATCCGATGATCAGGTAATGGAGCCCGTGACGCCTTCGATCAGATAGTCGGTCTGATCGAGCGACGGTTCGTAGTTGTCGAAGCTCGCTCCGGCGGCAAGAAGCGGCGAGCCGTCCTGCTTGTTGATCGGCCCGACAAAGATCGGCTTGCCGGCCTTGACGTCAGCGCGCGCAGCGTCTGCAGCGGCGATCGCCTTTTCCGTTGCACCGGCGCCATAGGGCGTACTTTGCACGAAGTCGACATCAAATCCGCCGCCGGTAAAGTTCGGCAAGGGTTCTCCCGCACCGAGATCAGCCGCGAACATCTTGTAGATCGTTTCCCACTTGTATTCGGCACCGGTGATAAAGCCGTTCGGCGCTAGTGGTGCCTGGGAGGCATTGTGACCGCAACACTTGATGCCGCGGGACTCCGCTGTTTCGATCACCACTTTCGGCCCGTCGACATGACACGTCAGGACATCACATCCCGCGTCGACGAGGGCGTTTGCTGCTTCCGCCTCGCGAACCGGCATCGACCACTCACCGGTAAAGATCACCTGCACGGTTGCGTCCGGATTGACCTTTCGGGCACCCAGCAGGAAGGAGTTGATGTTCCGAAGAACGGTGCCGATCGGTTTGGCCGCAACGAAGCCGAGCTTGTTGCTCGTTGTAGACAGACCAGCGGCCACACCGTCTACATAGTGCGCCTGGTCCAGGTAACCGAAATAGCTGCCTGCGTTTTTCGGATCCGCATCGGTCCAAAGAGGCGCGGCGTGCCGGAACTCCACGTCGGTGTATTTTGCGGCAAGGTCCAGAACGAACGGTTTGTAGTAGCCGAACGACGTCGCGAAGATCATGTTTGCTCCGTCCAGATTGATCATCGACTCCATCGATTTCTGAACTGCAATCGTCTCCGGGACATTTTCCTCTTCGACGACGGTCACGCCGGGCACTTCCTTCAGCGCGCTCGCGGCGACGGCGTGAGCCTGGTTCCAGCCGAAGTCATCACGCGGGCCGACGTAAACGATGCCTACGGTCAAGTTCGAAGCATGGGCCAAGCGGGAAAGCCCTGCTGACGACAGCAGCGTCAGACCAGCGGCAGAAGACTGCAGAAGGGAGCGGCGGGAAATTTCAAATTTCGACATTACGTCCTCCGTTATTAAGACAAAGCCGCACCACACCTGCTGCCCTGTCGGACCTTTTGGTTAAGTTTTGCAAGGGTCATGCCATATGTATTTGCATGAGTTTTTCTGAGTATTTTTCTCGCAACTATTTGTGGTCGTTGATATTTTTACGAAAGTGCTCTGCGTATTCGTAATTCTGTTACTGCAGCTTTTCTAATCACCATGAGCAATTAGGCCTATTTTTTAGGCATTTTCATTTCTGTCTACTTTGCGTGCATTTGTTCTGCACTTACACCTGCGGCTGATGATCTGCCCCTTGCGGCGAATTCGCGCCAACTGCCGAGGTGCGAAATGTCTTCTGCATCCGCTATTCCATCGGCTTCGCAAATAAAGCCTGTGACCATGCGGCCATCGGCAAGTTCAACCTTTCCAAGCCCCAGCGGCGCCGGAATTCCGGCCAAAAAACTTCCCACCTGCGAGCTAGGAAGCGCCCAGACTTCAAGGTCGATGGTATTGCCAGCCCCGGCACGTTCCCGGACCAATCCGGGCCTCTTTGGCGGCCCGCCCGCAAGCGCATAGAGCGCGTAGGCATCGCTCGTCGTCGTTGCTTCGAGAAACCTGGCGCCTCTGGATACCAGTTCATGATTGAGTGGCATGCCGGACATGTGCGCGCCGCATACGGCAACCGCGAGTTCATCGTCCTGGGGATAAGGGTTTGCGTCCAACAACAGCGGCAAAGCCCACCCGGTGGCGCCGAGCGTATGCGGCGCGAGGCGCTCAAGCCCGGCACCAATGGATGCCAGAAAACTGTCTCGTCCTGCCTGCGCAAGCAGCGTTACGTTGCCTGGCTTGCCATCGTTTCGCGCCGAGACCGGAACCGCAAGGCCGCACATATCCAGGAGATTGACAAAATTGGTATAGGTCCCGTTGAGCGAATTCGGACCGATAGGATCGGCTTCCAGATCAGCGACCGAAAAGAATGTCGGCATCGTTGGCACACACAGAAGATCAACATCTGCAAGCACCTTCTCGGTCTTCCGTGCAAGTTCCTTCAGCTTGTACATGCCGCGGAATGCATCTGTTGCCGACAGACCGAGTGCCTTGCCAACCACTTCCCGTGTCACCGGATGGACAGCCTCTGGCGTGTCACGCATCAGGTCTTCAATAACGGTATGGCGCTCGGCGACCCATGCTCCTTCGTAAAGCATGTCGGCCACGTCATAAAAAGGCGTAAAGTCTATTTCGACGATCTCAACACCATTGGCCTTCAACAGCGCAACGGTATCTGCGAAGGAACGCTCTTGAACCTTGTCGCCGCAGAATTCAATCGTGGCACCGTCCGGCACACCGACTTTCAGGTTCAGCGGCACATGAGCCAGCGGAGCGGCGCCGGTTTTCCGGGCAAAAGCATCCTTGTCATCGTATTTCGCGGTTACCTGAAAGACCGCATATGCGTCTTCAACGGTCAACGCGAAAATCGAAACCGTATCCAGCGTCCTGCAAGCGGGAACAACGCCTGAGGCGGACAACGCCCCGAGGGTTGGCTTCAGGCCGACAATGTTGTTCAGAGCGCCCGGCACCCGGCCGGAACCCGCCGTGTCTGTTCCGAGCGAGAAACTTACGATGCCATGACCGACAGCGACCGCGGATCCTGATGAAGACCCGCCGGGCACAAGTGCGGGATCTACCGAATTCTTTGGTGGTTGATAGGGAGAGCGAACGCCAACAAGTCCGGTAGCGAACTGATCGAGATTGGTCTTGCCGACCAAAAGAGCTCCGGCAGCTTTCAACTTTGCGATTACGAACGCATCTTCGCTCGCCGTGTATTCGTAAGCCGGACAGCCAGCCGTCGTCGGCTTGCCGGCCACGTCGATATTGTCCTTGGCAACAAAGGGTACGCCCCAGAGCGGCTTCGCCGGGTCGTAGTCTCCTAGTGCTTCCGCCGTTTCAATGACTTCGGCCATGTCGATCAGATGTATGAAAATACCCGGGTCGCCAATCGTTTCGATCCGCCGGTAAACCTCTTCGATGATGTCCCGAGGTTTCATCCCGTCTTCATAGGCCGCCTTGAGCGATGTGAGCGTAAAAGGCAAATCGAACATGTTGATCCTCAAACTCTTCTTGATCTTATTCAGCGGCTTTCGCAGCCTGGGACGATAAAACGGGCGGATGCGGCGCCGCTTCAAGCAGGGTGCGCGTATAGGGATGGTCAGGGGATGACATGATCTGTTCAGCCGGACCGCTCTCAACGATCTCGCCCGCCTTCATCACAATGACCTCGTCGCACAGCAGACGAACGACGTTAAGATCGTGGCTGACAAACAGGTAACTGATACCGAGCTTGGCTCGCAGATCGACCAGCAAATTCAATACGATCGCCTGAATGGAGACGTCGAGCGCAGCCGTCGGTTCGTCCAGAACGAGAAATTCTGGCTCGAGCGCAATTGCTCTGGCAATGCCAACGCGCGCCTTCTGTCCCCCGGAAAGCTGATGCGGAAAACGGTCCAGCAAAGCGACGGGAAGCCCGACGAGGTCCGCCAGTTCATCAATGCGGGCCTTTCTCGCTGATCTGTTCAAGGGCGACAGTCGCGCGAGCGGCTCTCCTATGATCTGGCGTGCTGTGTGCCTCGGGTTAAAGCTGTCGGTTGCGTCCTGGAACACCATCTGAATGGACGCGCGCCGAGGATCGCGCGCAAACTGTTTCGCCGGTATCGCTGCGAGATCTTCACCCTTGAAAAGGATCTCTCCTTTGGTGGAATCAAGCAGACGGACGAGCATTGACGACGTTGTGGATTTGCCGCAACCGGACTCTCCGACAAGTCCGACGCTCTGCCCTTTTTTTATCGCAAAGGATAAGCCGTTGACGGCATGAACCGGTCCCGACTTGCCCTTGTAGGTTTTATAAAGATCGCGAACTTCAAGCAGCGGTGTCTCCACAATCTGTGTTAGCGGCATCGGCGTTCGCAGCTCAGGCAGGAGCAACTCGCGAACAGAAACGCCGGCCCTGGGAGTCGCATCGACAAGTTTCTGCGTGTAAGGGTGCTCTGGAGAGGAAAACAGCTTCCGGGCACTTCCCGCTTCCACCACTTCGCCGTCTTTCATCACAACGATCCGGCTGCAATATTGAGCAGCAAGACCAAGATCGTGCGTGATCACCATCGCGCTCATGCCGCGTTCGACGATCAGATCCGCAATCAGATCCATAACTGCCTTTTGCGTCGTAATATCGAGGCCGGTCGTTGGCTCGTCGGCGATCAGAAGCTTCGGATCGCAGGCGAGCGCAATCGCAATGACAATCCGCTGGCACATGCCCCCAGACAGCTCAAACGGATATGCCTCATAGCGGTTCTCGGCATCATTGATGCGCACCGCTTTCAGTGCCTTTATCGCTTCAGCCCTGGCATTGGCGCGGGTGGCCTTGGCATGGCGCCGCAAGACGTCCTCGATCTGGTGTCCGACTTTCCGGATCGGATTGAGAGCTGCCCTCGGGTTCTGGAAGATCATGGAGATCTCGCGGCCGCGCAGATCCCGCATCGTGCTTTCTTTCGCGGATTTCAGATCGATGCCGCCATATGCAAGGTCGCCGCCGGAGATTGTCCCGCCTTTGTCGAGGAGCCGCATCAGTGCGTAGGACGTGACAGATTTACCCGAGCCCGATTCGCCGACAATGCCGACGATCTCGCCCTTGCCGACTTCCAGTGAAACGCCCCGCACGGCATTTACAGTGCCCTTGCGGGTCTCAAAGTCGACCTTCAGGTCCCTGAGCGACAACAAGCTCATTTGCTTTCCCATCATCGCCTTGCTTACGTGCGCTGTCTTGGATCGACAATGTCACGCAGACCGTCGCCCATGAGATTGAACGTGAAAACGGCGAACATCAGCGCAAACCCCGGGAAGAACGCCAGCCACCATTCTCCTGACACTATGAAATTCGCCCCCTCTGCGACCATGATCCCCCACTCAGCCGTAGGCGGACGTACGCCGAGCCCGATAAAACTGAGGCCCGCAGCATTGAGGATGGCCCAACCAAGGTTCAGCGAGACCTGCACCATCATCGGCGGCAGTGCATTCGGGAAGATATGCAATGCCAGCACGCGGATGTCGGAATTTCCGGAGAGCTTTGCCGCAAGTGCAAATCCGGACTCGCGCCGGATATTGACTTCCGCGCGCACCAGCCGGGCATAGAACGGAATGTTGATCACAGCTGTCGCGTAGACGATGTTCTCAACTGTATTGCCGAGGGCCGCCACAATACCCATGGCAAGAACGAAAAGCGGAAACGCCATGATCGTGTCGAACAAGCGGTTCAGAACAGCATCGATCCAGCCGCCCCAATACCCGGCAATACTGCCGAGAACTGAGCCAATGGCAAAAGACAGCGCAACTGCCGCTACGGAGATGGCAAGGTCGAGCCGCGTCGCCACGACAACACGGCTAAACACGTCCCTCCCAAGGTTATCCGTACCAAACCAGTGCGCGAGCGATGGCGGCTGTAATGCGTTTGCCGCATTGGAAGTCAGTGGATCGTATGGCACGAGCGAGGGGCCGAACACTGCCGCGACGATGAGGACCGCGAACATTGAGAACGCGAGCATCGTGATTGGATTGGACTTCAGCACATAGGCAACATGCGCAAGCGCGCTGTCGTTGCTCTTCACGTGCAGCGAATTGGAAGTGGCGTCGCTCATCTGGTTTCAAATCCAATGCGAGGATCGATCAGCGTGTAGGCAATATCGATGATGAGATTGAGCGCGACGAAAAGCAGAGCCATCGCAAGCACAAAACCCTGGACTGCCGCGTAGTCGGACACCACGAGGGCCTCAACCGCATATGATCCGATACCGGGCCAGGCAAAGACCTTTTCAACCAGCACATTGGCTCCGAGCGTGAATGAAAAGACCATACCGAGCGTCGTAATCACGGGTAGGAGTGCGTTCCGGAACGCATAGGTGAAAAGGACCTTGTTTTCAGTCAGTCCTGCGGCGCGCGCCGTGCGGATGTAGTCCGAAGAGAGCGCGGACAGCATTGCGGCGCGTGTCATGCGGGCGAGCGGTGCCAGCGTGAAAAGCGCAAGCGTGATCGCCGGCAGGATGAGCTGTTTGACGGCTCCGATCCAGGTTTCCCAGTCGCCGGCGATCGCCGCGTCGATCAGATAGAATCCAGTTACGTGATCCGGCTCGATATAGATGAAATCAAGACGCCCGAGCGGAGACGGCGCGATGCCGAGCAGGTAGTAAAAAACATAGATCAGCACAACGCCTGTGAAAAACGTTGGCAGCGAAACGCCGGCCGTCACCAAAACCCTGCACAAATGGTCGACTGTGGTTCCGGGCCGGGTCGCAGCGAGGACCCCGAGCGGTATGGCGATGGCGCATGACAGAAGAAGCGCCGTCAGGGTCAGTTCAAGCGATGCCGGCAACCGGTTTGCAAGGTCGGACAGAACCGGCTGGCCGGTTGATATGGACTGCCCCAGATCACCGGAAAGAACATCCCCGGCATAGACGAAAAACTGCTCCGGGAGTGACTTGTCGAGCCCGAGCGCCGTGCGGATCTGGGCAATGGAGGCTTCATCGGCGGCTGGCCCGGCGAAGTAGACCGCCGGGTCACCTGGAAGGGCGCGGGTCAGCAAAAAGCTGACCACAACAACCCCCAGGATCACGGGAATGGCATGTGCGATCCTGTAACCAACCGTGGCAAGACGCCCGCTCATGGATCAGCTCTTTGCCAGACCACGCACATCGAGCTGGCGATGGAACCAGTACTCGTAGCCGGAGACTTCGCGTGTGCCGACATTCAAAGCCGGCTGCCAGAGCGCGATGCGCGGTACTTCATCCCACACGATCTCGATCATACGCTTGATCTTGGGCGCGTAATCCGGATCGTCGACATTCATGTGCAGCGTTTCGCCGGTGAGCGTTTCAATTTCCTCGTTACGATAGTTCGATGAATTGAACAGGTGACCTTCCAGATACGCCCAGAAGAAATAGTAGCAGGGGTAATTCAACCATCCGCCAAACGTTTCCAGGTGAAGCGGCAGCCGTTTTTCAACGAGCGAGGCGGTGCGCCAATTAGCGCCCGGGATTTTCTCGATCGTCGCCTTGATGCCGATCTTGGCGAGATTTTCTTGGATCAGAAGCGCAGCCGGTTCCATCCAGTCGGTCTGACTGAGCGAAATCGAAAGCGGGACTTCGAAACCGGATCCGTGACCGGCTTCCTCCAGAAGCGCTTTCGCCTTGTCGAGATCCGTCGAATAGGGGAACTTCTGCGGCCAGGCGATATCTGCCGGTGTCGTGGAAGCACCACCCCACATGGGTGCGCCCCGGCCATAGGCAGCCGTCTGGAACACCTCTTCATAAGGTACGGACCATGCAATTGCCTGACGCACCTTCTTGTCCTTGAAGGGCTCGAACGACAGGTTCGGACACAGGCAGTAAATGGCGTTTTCGATCGGTGTCGTCGCAATCGTGATGTCTTCGGTTTCGGACAATTCCTTTGCGTCTTTGTTCGGCATGTTGAAGGACATGTTGACGTCGCCGCGCTCCAGAAGCGCGCGTCGGGTGGCCGGGCTTGGAACTTCCCTCAGAACGACACGTTTAACGGAAGGCAGAGGGCCGGATGTCCACTCGTCATTGCGCTCATAGACGAGTTGCTCACCCGGCTTCCAGGACGCGACCTTGAACGCTCCCGATCCGGACGGGTTCTTGTGCAGGTATTCCATTGCCCAGGGATCCTCGTCGGTCGCATTGGCGATTGCGACCTTCGAATTGATGATCATTGGAACGGGAACGGCAAGGTCCGGCAAAGTCAGCTTGGACTTGCGCAGCAGGTTGATCTTGAAGGTCAGGTCATCAACCGCTTCAAACTGCTCGGGTTTTTCAAGCGACCCCGCCTTCATCTGCACCGTCGGGAACCCGCCGACACTGACCGCCCTGTCAAAGGACCACTTCACATCGGCTGCCGTTATCGGCGATCCGTCCTGGAACTTTCCGGCGGGACGCAGCTTGAAAACTATGGCCATCCCGTCATCGGTGAACTCCCAGCTTTCGGCGATCTCGGGTTCAATCACGGAGTAATCATAGGACAGGCTGCCGTCCTCGAGCGTCTTGGTGCCGAAACTGACAAGTCGGTCATAGACGTTGACCGCCACCTGATAGCTTGGCCTGTTCGTTCCCGTGCGATGAATGTCGAGACTGTTGATCGTCTGTCCGGTAACGGCCACCACAACGTCATTGCCGGCAGCTGAGGCCGGAAGGACTTTCAAAAACGGTAAAACGGATGCTCCGAGCACTGTTGCGCCGGCGCCCTTCAAGAACCCGCGGCGTGAAGAATTATAGGTCATAGTAATCCCCTCTTGGAAGGAAGGCGGAGAAATGCCCTTTCCACTCGTCACCACGATGCGATTTATCGGTGCGTACTTCTATTGCTATTTTTGCAGCTTTATGCTTCGTAATTTGCAGCACCAGATCTAAGGCATTGAATATGAAACACCTTCAGACGCTTAAGCTGATCGATGCGGTGACAAGAGCCGGGTCCATCCGCAAGGCAGCGGAAGACATGCACATCACGTCATCGGCGCTCAATCGCCGTATCCTGGGCTTTGAAGAAGAATTCGGTGCAGCGATTTTCGAGAGGCTGCACGGCGGCGTCCGCCTCAACCCGGCCGGTGAACTGCTGATCCAGCATATCCGCGGCCAAATGGCTGATCTGGATCGGGTTCGCAGCCAGGTCGCGGACCTTTCCGGCCTACGCCGGGGACATGTCAGCATCGCGTGTTCGCAGGCGATTCAGCCGTACTTCATGCCGGCGCAGATTGCGGCCTATAGAGCCGAGCATCCGGACGTGTCGTTTTCCGTTCATGTCAGAGACAGGGATGCTGCGGAAGCGGATCTGCGCGCATTCGAAAGCGATCTGGCGCTTGTTTTCGAACCGGTTCACATCGGCGACATTGATGTTCTTTTGGCCGTGGAACAACCTGTTTACGCCGTCATGGAAAAGACCCATCCATTGGCGACAAAAAAGAAACTGCGCCTGCGCGACTGTCTCGGATACGCTCATGTCGTTCCACCCAAGCGCATCGGCATCCGGTACCTGCTCGATCTGGCAGTCGCCAGCATGAGCCAGAAAATGGAGCCTATCGCAGAGGCCGATTCCTTCGAGTTCATGCGCCACTATGTGCAGCATGAACGCGCGGTCGGGTTTCAGTTTCCCATCGGGCTCAATATTTCAGGAGATGACCGTCTGGTGTTCAGACCCCTGCCCAAGGAAGACGTTCCCTATGGCACTCTCGCTCTGATGCAGATGCGTGGCCGGACGCTGTCGGTTGCCTCTGCCCGCTTTGCCAACCAGTTGGCAACCGCACTCACCAGTCTTCGAAACAACCTGGATTGACCTAAGCGAGTTTGCGCTTACGCGTGAGAATGCAGCATCAATCAAATGTGCACACGTTTAAAGGCCTGAGCAACAAGGGATCGGTTTCAACGACCCTCGAAGATCTCGAATGAAACGTGTCGAACATCTATATTTTTCAAATATTTAACGATCTTTTTTAAGGTATCACCAGAGAACGGGATCCTCACGCGACAGGCAGCCTGTTTCCGATCACTGATTGCTCATGGCTTTAAGCGGTGGTTCGACATCATCCGGGATCGGACAGGCGTAAGGGTCAATCTCCAGTTTTCTCAAGTGGGCATCTTTTGCGCTTTGTAGAGTGGTGCTGTCCTCGAACAGATCAACTGCTGTGCCCGCCATTATTTTGGCCGCGTGGGTCATGCCCTTGTGCGCCGCCGGGGCTTTGCCCTGAGCAGTCAGCTGCCAGGTATGAAACGGTGTGCCGACTGCGCAAGTGGCAACCCGCGCCTGAACCGTCGGGACAGCCCAGCTGACATCACCGACGTCGGTCGAACCTTCCCCACCCTCGCTGTGCCGGTCAAGCGGCGCAACAAAATCGCAAAGGGCAAGATCCGGTTTCACTTCCGCACCGATCCTTCTGAACGAGACTGTGATGTTGTCCTGACTGAGGGTCGCACGGATTTTTTCCGCGAACTCCCGGTCATGATCGTCAAACTCCGGCGCACCGAGCCGCTCCAGGTTCCTCTGCATGATTTCTTCCAGTGGCCGGTTGCCGAGGAGATTGGAAACCCCGCTGACCACGTTTGTCTCGACTTTCGTTTCCGTCATCAGGGCAGCGCCCTCCGCGATCTTGCGTACACGTTCAATCAAACTGCGCAGTTCGGAAAGATCCCGCGCCCTGACAAGTTGGCGCACAGTCGCCTTGGACTGCACAACGTTTGGGGCAATGCCGCCTGCATCCAGATAGGCATAGTGCACCCTCGCTTCGTCGGGCATATGCTCACGCATATAGTTGACACCGACATTCATCAGCTCAATGGCATCAAGCGCGCTCCGTCCAAGTTCAGGGGCGCCGGCCGCGTGAGCTGCACGGCCGTGAAAGGTGAAATCGATGCGCGTGTTGGCAAGCGACCTGGCTTCATTGACCGCCGTGAAGGTTGCCGGATGCCAGGAAATCGCGGCGTCCACATCGTCAAAAACGCCCTCTCGCACCATGAAGGTCTTGGCCGCACCGCCCTCCTCTGCCGGGCAGCCGTAGTAACGCACACGTCCCTTGATGCCCCGCTCGCTCAGATAGTCCTTGACGGCAGACGCCGCCAGCAATGCGGCCGCGCCGAGGAGATTGTGCCCGCACCCGTGCCCTGGCCCGCCATTTTCAACCGGTTGGTGCTCCGCAACACCAGCAACCTGTCCCAATTCAGGGAGAGCATCGAATTCACCTAGGATGGCGATCACAGGTCCTTCGTCCCCTGCCTCGCCGACTATAGCCGTCGGTATTCCGGCAACACCTTCCGTGATGTGAAATCCTTCCTGCTCCAGCATCTTCTTGTGTTCGGCGACGGATTTGAACTCGGTATAAGCGATTTCCGGCAGGTCGAAGACACGATCCGACAGCCCGACATAGTCTTCCCGGCGCGCGTCAATCAGATCCCAGACTCGATCCGTGTTGTTCATTCTTTCCTCCAATGTCGCGCGGATGCCGGTCACGCCTGGATCAATCGCGTCCGGCGATGCACTTGGCTCCGTTCAAATGTCCTTCCAAAAGTGGCAGGCAACTGAGTGAGCGTCTCCGAATGTCTCAAGCTGTGGCTGGCTCTGACGGCAAATGTCTTGCGCATGCGGGCATCGCGGATTGAAATAACACCCGTCTGGCGGTGCCAATGGTGAGGGAATCTCGCCTTCGATCGGGGCGAAGGCGCGCTTGCGCTGATCCAGACGAGGCGCTTCCGCCAGGAGCGCCTTTGTGTACGGGTGCCTGGGTGCGCTGAAGATTTCCTCCGTCGAAGCACTCTCCACAATCCGTCCGAGATACATGATCGCTACACGGTCTGCGATATGCTCAACAACGCTGAGATCGTGACTGATGAACAGGTAGGTCAACCCAAACTCTTCGCGCAAGTCCATGAAAAGGTTGATGACTTGAGCCTGGATCGACACGTCCAGTGCGGCAATTGCCTCGTCGCACACGAGAAACTTCGGCTTGACTGCGAGCGCGCGCGCGATCCCGATGCGCTGGCGCTGGCCACCTGAAAACTGGTGCGCGTATCGCCGCTTCAACGACGGATCGAGACCGACCTTGCGCATGATGTCGTCGACATAGTCGGACGCTTCGCTTCTCGAAACAATGCCATGAACCTTCGGAGCTTCACCGATGATGTCCTCGACGCGCATTCTGGGGTTCAGGCTGGCAAACGGATCCTGAAAAATCATCTGAACTGCGAGCGTTGCAGCCTTCTTGTCAGCGCTCGAGAGAGTCGCGACATCATTGCCTTGAAAGAGAAGCTGGCCCGAACTCGGCGCATGAATTCCGGCGACTACGCGACCGAGGGTGGACTTGCCGCACCCAGATTCGCCAACCAGCCCGAGGACTTCCCCATCGCGAATATCCAGTGTGACGTCGTCAACCGCGTGAACGACTTCCTCACGCACGCCCGCGCCAAGTTTCTGGGCAATCTTTCCGGCGACATCCAATCGCTTGGCAAAGCGTTTTGACACAGCGCGGATTTCGACCAACGGTTCCGTCATTGCACAACCGCCTGCGCCTGCGGGTGATAGCAGCGTAATTCGCGGTTCGCCACTTGCTCGACCGGTGGCGGTGCCTTGCAGGCGTCGCTCGCAAACGCACAGCGCGGTGCGAAGGCGCACCCAGACGGCAATGCCAGCATGTTCGGCGTCATGCCTTCAATCTGGAACAGTCTTTCTCCCCGGTTGTTCGCCGTCGGAACTGACCCGAGCAACCCCACCGTATAGGGATGAAGCGGTCGATCGATGACGTCATCAGTTTGACCCTGTTCGACGATGCGCCCCGCATACATCACCGAAATCCTGTCGGCGAGACCAGCAACGACCGCAAGGTCATGTGTTATCCAGATCATTGCCGTTCCCGTTTGCCGCGTCAGTTTCTGGGCCTCAAAAATGATCTGCGCCTGAATGGTGACGTCAAGGGCCGTCGTTGGTTCATCCGCTATGATGAGATCCGGTTTGTTCAGGAACGCGATGGCGATGGAAACACGCTGACGCATGCCGCCTGACAGCTGGTGCGGATAGGCCCTTAGGCGTTCTTCCGGTGACGGTATTCCAACCAGACCGAGCGCATTCCGGCATCGTTCCCAGGCTTCCCTTTTAGGCAAGCTCTCATGCGCTAGGATCGCTTCCATCATCTGAGTATCGATGCGCAGAACCGGGTTGAGCGTCATCATCGGATCCTGGAAGATCATTGAAATCCGATTGCCTCTGATGGATTTGAGTTGGTCCTCGGGTGCATTTGCAATGTTGTCGCCATTGAAACGGATCGCTCCCTCGACAATCCTTCCGGGCTGGTCGATCAATCCGAGGATCGAGAACCCCGTGATGGATTTACCCGATCCGGATTCTCCTACGAGCCCCATGACCTCGCCTTTGCTGACGGCAAAGTCGACCCCATCGACAGCCTTGACGACACCCGCATGCGTGAAGAAATGCGTCTTCAATCCGCTCACTTCCAGAACTGCCGTCATTTCTTCAGCCTCGGATTGAGCACATCACGCAACTGGTCACCGACCAGGTTTATCGACGCAACAGTCAGGAGGAGCGCAATTCCGGGAAAAACCGATATCCAGTATCGGCCGGACAGCATGTACTCAAAGCCATTGGCGATCAGAACACCGAGCGACGGTTCTGTTTGCGGCAACCCAACCCCGAGAAACGAAAGGGTTGCTTCCAGCGAAACCGCATGCGCGGTCTGCACAGTGCCAACGACGATCAACGGCGCAAGGCAGTTGGGAAGAATGTGTCCGAAGACAACTCTCATTCGGGAAAGCCCCAGACACTGGGCCGCTTCAACATATTCCTTGCTGCGCTCCACCAGCGCAGTTGCTCGAACCGTTCGCGCATAATAGGCCCATTGCGCGACGACTAGCGCGAGGATGATCTTGTCAACTCCCTTACCGAGGACGGCGACCAGCATCAGCGCCACAAGCGTTGCCGGAAACGATAGCTGAAGATCTACGACGCGCATGATGATTGCTTCCGTCCGGCCACCGACATATGCGGCGAGCAGGCCGACAGTCATGCCGATGAACAAAGCGATCACACCCGACGCGATGCCCACCGAGATCGAAATTCGAAGCCCGTATAAGATCGCTGAATAGAGGTCCCTGCCCGCGCCATCCGATCCGAGCCACATGGTATAACCGGCAAACGCTTCTGATCCCGGTGGCAGACGGCCGTCAAGCACGTCGACCTGCGCCAGGTCATAAGGATTTTGCGGTGTGATCCAGGGTGCCAGAATCGCGAGCAGGACGATGATAGTGAATATGACGAACGCGCAGGTCGCGATACGGCTTTCAAAAAACTCGGCGCGAAAGCGCTGAAATGGCGTCTCGACTTTGACGCTCGCAGGAGCAACGGATTGTATCGTGCTGTCGGTCATGCGCCCTGATCCTGAAGACGGACCCGCGGATCCAAGATTGAATAAAGGATGTCAACAACCAGATTTATCAGGACAAAGAACAAGACCATGATCATCAGGTAAGCCACGACCACCGGGCGATCGAGCTGCAAGATGGCGTCGATCAGCAGTTTACCCATGCCCGGCCAGGCAAAGATCGTTTCGGTCACCACGGAAAATCCGATGAGACTGCCGAATTCCAGCCCCATCACCGTGACGACGGGGATCATGATGTTTTTCATGACATGTACGAAGATGATCCGGCTGGTCGAAAGCCCCTTGGCGCGCGCGTACTTCACATAGTCCTGCCCCATTGCCTCGCGCACTCCGGCGCGGGTAAGCCGGATCGCAAGCGATATTTTCAGGAGCGAAAGGTTCAGTGCCGGCAGGAATATGTGTCTGATGCCATCCCACGTCGCAAGACTGGTCTCGATCCCGAAGATCGAGGCTGTGTCACCTCGCCCTGTAGAGGGAAGCCAGCCGAGTTCGACTGCAAACAGCAGAATGAGCATAAGACCAACCCAGAAGGTCGGCAGCGAAAAGCCGAGAATGGATCCCGCCATGATGCCTTTCGACACAGGGTTGTCCGGGTAGAGTCCTGAAAAAAGGCCGAGCGGAATACCAAGGACGATCGATAGAAACAGTGCGCTGAATGCCAGTTCCAGCGTCGCCGGCATGTGATGCAGGATCAGTTTGAGCGCCGGCTCGCCGAAGACAAAAGAGTCCCCAAGATTGCCCTGCAGAGCGCCCTTCAGAAACAAAAAATACTGTTCCCATATGGGCCGGTCGAGCCCGAGACGACGGATCGCTGCTTCGATATCCGCTTGATCCGCGTCAGGACTGACCAGCATGTATACCGGGTCGCCGACAACGTTCACGCCGAAGAAGACGATGACCGACATGAGAAACACGACAAAGATCGCCTGCATCAGCCGACGGATGACGAAAACAGTCATTGGGTTTTCTCGATTTGAGGAAGGACCGGGGCGCTGAACACAGCGACCCGGATATCTGCAGTTATTCCTTCACGACACCCATCGCGAGAGTGTATTCGTCGGTCCTCGGGGTGTATTTCAAACCCTTCTTGGCCGCCCAGGTATTCACCTGGAAATGGGTTGGAATGATCGCAACATTCTCGATCGCCATTTCGGTGGATTTTGCGAGAAGATCCTGACGCTTTTCGTCGTCCACGGTCTGCAGAGCTTCCTCGATCAACGCATCAATCTCGGCGTTGGAGTGACGCCCGCGGTTGGAAGATCCGAAGCCCTTGTCCTTGTCGAAGGTGTGGATGAGAGACTTCAAAGGAGAAGACGCTTCGCCGGAGCCCGCGCCCCATCCGACCAGGATAAAGCTGAACTCCGGAAGCCCGTCGGGGCTGCCACGGGACGCACGCCCGAAGTAGACGGAGCGCGGCATGGTCTCAACAGCGGTCTTGATACCGACCCTGGTCAACATCTGACCGATCGCCTCGGCAATCTTGGCATCATTGATGTAGCGGTCGTTCGGACCGTGGATGGTCAGCTGGAAACCGTCTCCATATCCGGCTTCCGCAAGCAATGCTTTCGCAGCTTCCGGATCGTAGGCCTCAGGCGACAGTTTGTCGGAGACGCCAAAAAAGCCCTCTGGCAGAAGCTGGCCTGCGGGAATGGCAACCCCCTCCATGACACGATCGACAATCGCGTCACGATTGATTGCCTTGGAGATCGCGAGACGGACACGCTGGTCCATCAGCGGATTTTTGATCTCGCTGCCGTCGTTGCCCTTAACGAAGGGCGAATTCTCGCGGAACTGATCCATGTGCAGGTAAATCACGCGATTCGAGACACCTTGGCTGAGCTGGATATCGTCCTTTGCTTCCAACGTCGAAATATCGGTGGTCGGTACACCTGCGATCATGTCGACATCACCGGCCAGCAGGGCTGCGACCCGGCTCGGTCCGGACTTGATCGGACGGAATTCAACTTCGCTCCAGGCCGGAGCATCACCCCAATAGTCGTCATTGCGAACGAGCGTGATGCTTTCGCCAGGCTTGTAGTCAGAAAATTTGAACGGACCGGTTCCTATGGACGCTGAACCAGCGTTGAAGTCTTCTGTCGCCGCGCCACACCCCGCACTGTCGGAAATCACCGGTATCGTGGAAATGTCATTGGCCATCAGCGGATAAGGCGCTTCAGTGATGGCGTGAACGGTGTAGTCGTCAATTTTCTTGAAGCTCTTACCCTTGAGGTAAGTGCCATATCCAGAAGGCGAATTCGGGACTTCCGGTGCGCGTTCCATCGTGCAGATGACATCGTCCGCCGTGAAATCGCTGCCGTCGTGGAACTTCACGCCTTCGCGCAGCTTGAATTCCCAGGTCAGATCATCAATCGGCTTCCAGGACACAGCAAGCCCCGGCGACAAACGCTGTTTCTCGTCCTGCGCAATCAGGCGATCGAAGATATGGACCGACATTGCATTGTTCGGTCCGAGATTGTGAAAGTGTGGGTCCATCGATGTCGGCTCTGAAGCCAACCCGATGGTGAGCTTTTCCGCCAGCGCCGCTCCAGTGAACAACGCCAGCGCGCTTACCGTCGCCACCGCGACAGCTGAAAGTTTTCTCATGACTATGTAACTCCCTCGGAAGCACGGTGTCCTTATCCGGACTTTTGCCGCACGATGGAAAAGATGTTAGCTTGCAGAAAATTCATTGCCAACACCAAAGTTAATGCATTTTTGCATAGGGCAATCCAGACTGCAGCCCCGTGCCTATGCACCGGAAATCTTCTCGATGGCAGAACCCCGACACCGACTGCGAGAAATGGAAGCGCTTCGAGCGCTGGTGACAACCGGAACAACCATAGGTGCGGCACGCAGGCTTGGTGTTTCACAATCGTCCATCAGCCGCGCCCTTGGGCAACTTGAACAGCGTGTCGGCCGCGACCTCTTCCTGCGCAGCTCGGGGAAAATAGAACCCACAACGGCTGCGCTCAGACTGAACGAGCAACTGGACCCGCTTTTTGAAACACTGGCGTTGATTGAAGGCGCCGAATGGGCGGCGGCTGACGAAGAACCACTACGTCTGATTGTGCCGCCGACACTAGCGCATAATTTCGTTATCAAGCGCGTGGCCGCCTTCTTGAAACAGAACCCGGGAAAGCACCTGCAACTGGACATCCAGGCAACGGACGTTCTTGTCTCCGGCATTCTTGATCTGCGCTACGACCTTGGCCTGACCAGCGCGATGATCCAACGTACAGGGGTCACGCTTATTCCATGGCGCAAGTCTCATGTCGTCTGTGCAATGCCGAGCGGACATCCGCTTGAGAAAAAGGAAATTGTCTCCCCATCGGATCTGGAAGACGTGGAACTTATTGAGTTTCTGCGACGTCTCGGGACGAGAGCGATAACGGAACAGGTATTTGCACGCGCAGGCGTTCGCCCAAGGACAGTGGCAGAAACCGCCACGAATATGGCCGCGCTTGAGCTTGTTCGTGAGGGTCTCGGCGTCACTCTGCTCAATCCTTTTCCGGTCCTTTCTGGTGGCATGCCGGACATTTCAGTAAGGCCATTCGACGCTCCCATCACGTATCACACGAGCTTTGTGTTGCCGTCCGGACGCCAACCCTCAGAATTTGCAAGGCAATTCATGGAATATGTCCAGGACACCACCCCGCCAGACGAATATTCGGAGACAGTTCAGTTGTGACTTCTGTCTTTCCAGACGGTGTCAGGATCCAGCGGAAAACTCGGGCGCGGAATGAATTTGAACGGCCAGCGTTCAAGCACCGGGCTTGTCAGGCCTGCGGTATCGATTTCATGTACCTGTTCCGACTCGAACCATTTGTCGAAGCCTGCGCGAAAGTGCCCACGCGACTTAACGACGACACACTGTGCGCCACCGACATCCAGGCCAAGCATGTGAAAGAACACCGGATCAGCCGTCTGAGCCCGGTCGGAAATGACAACCGCGCGTACGCCGCCAAGATCAAGCGCGGCGCAGGGTCCGAGATGAAGCTTCCGGCCCTTTGTCATACCGCGCTCACCAACAACGTTGCCGTCATGAAGCGAGAGCACTTTTGCCGGGACCTCAAACCTGTGATCCCACTTCTCCCAGACTGCAGATCCCGCATTGCGGTTGAACACAGCGGTGAAGCTTGCACCAGCACCGATTTGATGGGCTTCAGCGGCAAGGTCAGGGTCGAAGAACGATCCGAAATAGACATTCCGGGCACCGGCGGAATGCAAGGCGGCGAGCAACTCCGTCGTGCGACCCGAGCCGCCCCCACCCGGGTTATCGCCCGCATCCGAGAAGATAACCGGCGCTCGTTTTGGCTCTGTTGCCAGTCGCACCGCCTCATCGACGGGCGTAAGAGTTCTCAAGAACTTTTCACGTATCGACCAGGCTCGATCTGCGATTTCGGAAGCCAGGCTTTCCGCAATCACCTGATCCTCGCGCGCTGTCACAACGACGCTCAATCCGTTGTCGGGCGTGTCGGCGAACACGAAATTCCCGAAAACGGAGACATTCAGGACTGCGCCGCCGAGCTCAGCCTGTCGTCGCTGTCCGAAATCGATCAATTCTCCATAGGGCGCTTCTGCAGTCAGAAGGGTAACGGACGATGGGACGATAGGCGGGCGCTTGAGCGCAATTTGCGGCCGTTTGTCATCGAAAAGACAGCGTCTCAGAGAAAAGGCTGCCTCTTCCCCGCGCTCCATCATGTCGACATGTGGATTGGTTCTGTAGCCCACAATCAGATCGCAGGCTTCGACCATCTTGAAGGAAACATTCGCGTGGAGATCGAGTGTCGTGACGATGATCGGCTCCGGACCAACGACAGTGCGCACAGCGGCCATCAAGTCTCCGTCCGGATCATGGCTGTGTTCGGCGACCATCGCTCCGTGATTACAGATATAGACCGCATCGAATGGTCCGTCCCTACGAAGCCGGTCGATGATCTCACCGCGCACCATTTCGAACACGCGCCGTTCAACGGGACCGGCCGGATGACTGGCCGCCAGCGTGCACGGTACCGGCTGCCATGGTCCGGTGACGTCCATCGCGTGCACAAAAGCCGCAAACTCGGATGCCAGGGATGGCGTCGTGGCGCGCGCCTCCGCCAGAAGTTCGTCCCCTTCAAGCCATGTCAGCGAACGGAAATCGTCTTCGCCTGCAGGCCGCGCGAAGCGGTTCGATTCCAAAATCATTCCAAGCAGAGCAACCTTGGGTGTCCGCACCAGCCTCACTCCCTGTTCCGGTCTTTTTAAAAAGGAGCACGATCTCGTGGCCGAAATCAATATTCCAAACGAATACCCGGTCGAACTCACGCCTCCCGATCTTTCTCCTTACAAGGAAGGTAATACCGGCATACCCTATGTCTGGCGGTATGACAGCGGCATGCCTGGACCGAAGGTCATGCTCAGTGCGGTTGTTCACGGCAACGAACCATGCGGTGCCATTGCGCTGGACAAGCTCCTGCAAGAGGCCATCAGACCCGTGGCGGGATCTCTGACGCTGGCATTCATGAACATTGCAGCCTATGAGGCGTTCGATCCGATTGACCCGAATGCGACCCGCTGGATCGACGAAGATTTCAACAGGGTTTGGGATATCGAGACACTTGAAGGTGAGCGCGACAGCGTCGAATTGCGCCGCGCCAGAGAGGTTCGTCCAGCTTTGGCTGAGATCGACTGTCTACTCGACATCCACAGTATGCAGCATCTGGCACCTCCGCTCATGATGTCAGGCCGACATGTTCGAGCCAAGACGCTTGCAGCCGCCGTCGGTGTTCCTGAACGCGTCGTCGGCGATGCCGGTCACGCAGCGGGCCGGCGCATGCGCGACTATGGCCGTTTCGATGATCCGCGTGAAAAGAACACTGCACTGCTGATCGAGTGCGGCCAACACTGGGAAGCGTCTGCGGGTGATCTGGCAGAAGAGGCAGCTATCCGGTTTCTGGTCGCGACAGGCGTGCTGTCAGCTGATGCACTGGAACGCTACACCAACCTGCCCCCGCCTCAGTCCGCGTTTACCGTCGTCGAGGCCGTGACGATCCAAAATGAAGCATTCGTTTTTGCGAGAGACTTCTCCGGTGGTGAAATCATCGCCGAGAAAGGCACCCTGCTCGGCCACGACGGAGAAAATCCGGTTATTACACCCGAGGATGATCTCATGCTGGTGATGCCGTCCAAACGCTTGTGGCGCGGACAAACAGCAGTGAGACTGGCACGCCGCGACACCTGATAAGAAAGCAAACCAGAGGTATTCGACCATGACCACGCGCGAGGCCGCAATCGATGCGGTGTCCCGGTTTTTCAAAGACGGCGGATTTCAGGCCGAACTGGCGGACAGAATAGCTGTGAAAACGTCCAGCCGGGAAGACCAGCACAAGGATGAGCTGAAACGCTATCTCGATGAGCTGTTGCGCCAGCGCTTCGAAACAATGGGTTTTTCCGTCAACATACATCCCAACAACATGCTCGAGCGCGCGCCATTCCTGGTGGCCAAGCGCCTGGAGGATCCCACGCTTCCGACGCTTTTTTGCTACGGGCATGGCGACACCGTGCCCGGCGAGGACGGACGATGGAGCGAGGGACGCGACCCTTGGCAACTGGTCGCAGCTCAAACGTCCTCAGGCGAGCGCTGGTACGGGCGCGGCACAGCGGACAACAAGGCACAACACACGATCAACATGGAAGCACTGCGCCATGTCATCGAAACGCGGGGCAAGCTTGGATACAATGTCACGTTTCTGATCGAAACGGCGGAGGAAATGGGTTCACCGGGTCTCGCCGACTTTTGCCGGGACAATCGCGATATGCTGGCGGCAGACCTTCTTCTCGCGTCCGATGGGCCACGCTTTTCAACTGACGGGCCCGACATCAAGCTTGGAACGCGCGGCGGGTTAAATATCCGTTTCAGGCTTGAGTATCGCGAAGGAGGCCATCATTCCGGCAACTGGGGCGGCCTTTTGGCCAACCCGGCAATCGTACTGATGCATGCGCTTACAACCCTCGTGAGCCGCAATGGCGAGATCCTGCATCCTGGCCTGAAACCGACCAGCATCAAAAACTCGGTACGCGATGCGCTTGCCAAAGTGACCGTGACCTCAGGACCCGGTGATCCGGACATTGATCCCTGGTGGGGTGAACAGGGTTTGAGCGGAGCTGAAAAAGTGTTCGGCTGGAACACTTTCGAAGTGTTGTCTTTCATTACCGGCGACCCTGACAAGCCACAAAACGCGGTGCCGCCCTTCGCCGAGGCCATCTGCCAAATCCGTTTTGTTGTCGACACCGATCCCGATACATTTCTGCCGCTGATCCGAAAACATCTGAAAGACCGGGGTTTCGAGGGCATTTCGGTTGAACCCGCGCGGATGTCGATGTTACGCGCATCGCGGCTTGATCCGGACCATGCAGCAGTTGAATGGGCGGTCAATTCGATCACAAGGACCACAGGCAAGAGCGTCACGGTCATCCCGAACGCGGGTGGTTCCCTGCCGAACGACATATTTCTCAATATCATCGGCATGCCGACAATCTGGGTGCCGCACAGCTATACCGGATGCTCCCAGCATGCCCCGGACGAACATGTGTTACCCCACCTGATGAAAGAAGGCCTTGAGATGATGACTGGATTGTTCTGGGACCTCGGAGACGGATTTCCGGGGTTGAAACAAGAGCCAGTATAGGCCGCAAGTTCCCTGGCATATCATGCCAAGGCAAGTTCACGGGCGACGCTCTAATTAGCCAGCAAACATTCTCGCCATTTGAAGTGCATCGCTGTAGCCATCCTCAGTGCGAACGTAGTCACGCATGCATCCTTCTTCCTCAAACCCGAGGTGCTTATAGAGTTTTATGGCCCGCGTGTTGTCCACCCAGACGATCAGGCTGAGGCGTCTGATCCTGAAGAACCCGTCGCAAAGCCGGATCAGCTCCTCAATAAGAGAGCGGGCAATACCCTCGCCTTGCCGCTCGCCATGTGTCACGACCATGTTAAGCTCTGCAGCATGAGCTGCGCGCGGTATTTGATGATGCAAAACCAGTTCTGCGAAACCGATTACCTTGCCGTCATCTTCGGCGACTATCTGCACCATGTTCGGATCCGCCGACAAGCGGTCTTCCGTGTTTTTGAGACGCATGTAAGGCAACCGCATCGACCCTTGAACGACGTGCGGGCTGGTCAGTATCACGTGAAGTCCAAACGCATCAGCAGGCTCGGCATGGCGTATCTTGTAGTTCATGAAACCCTCCTCAGGGCGTTGCGGCCGCTCGCGGAACGGCCGCTCGTTTCTTCAGGATAGGTCCGATCATTCGTATCGGACCAGTCCCACAACGTTCAAAGGCCGGTCCGCTTGGGTAGTGGCACATACATCTGGACATGTGTCTGGGTAGAAAATTCACCTGTCATCGGCCCGTGCGTCTTACCGTCGCTATGCCAGGCGATCGCCAACTCCGCGATCAGTTGTTCGCCGGTCAACTGAAGGCATGGTGTTATGACACGAAAGAATTTCGCATCGCCATTCTCGTCCGCGGTGAAAACATTCTCTGTACCATCCCTGGAGCCAAGCGGAGTGTCGTAAAATCCGAGAAAAGGCTCGGTTGGCGGCCAGATCGCAAAATCGTGCCAGACAGTGTAGAGGCCGTTCGGAACAAGATTCTCAAACCGGAGATTCACGATACCTTTGCCGTTTGCACAGGAATAGTTTCCCGTTCCCTTGGCCGAGAACCACTCGCCCAGAGTCATTCCGAGCGCCTTGCCGCGCGGCCATGGGCCCGTGTTTTCTATCTGGAGGGGCGTGTGCGGAACGGCCTCCGCTGGTGCGAATAGCGGAGCATCCATGTTCCTTGTCGCCCCGGTCGGGCGAAACACCTCACCGGATCCCGCAACCTTTTCAAAGAAAACATCCTGCTCGGCCAGTTTTTCATCGATGTGAAAAATGAAGGCGAGCGACATGCTTTCATCCATGTCATACGCGGCATCGGCCGAAACCATTTGTACGGCGTCGTCGGCCATTGAGGGCATTGCGGCCGAAAGCGCAAGCGACATTGCCAGAAGTGTTCGTTTCATGTGATTTCCTTCCTGGGTTGGGTGTTGGGTGCCCTGACCAAGTTGGTGCCAGAGCCTGGTGGTCAGCTTCTCGCCGACCGGACAAGGCCCGGTGCCAGAACGGGTCACCGGAACAGTGTTTGAGCGTTTTCTTTATTTGCCTTTGTGAGGCGGTGGCTGCGGCGGCAGGCGGGACGGTACGCGTACCGGGATCAAATCCTGCCTGTCTTGCATCGCCGGATCGGTGAGCGCCTCAAGGAAGGCGACCAGCTGCCCAACCTCCCTGTCACTGAGGTCAACCGCCGCAAGATCGTTTGCATCTGCAATTCGCTTCGTGAGGTGCTTGTTCGACTGGACCCAGCTATCCCGGCGGTTGTATGCGTTTCTGCGGGCCGGGTTCATCGGTCTGAAGATCAGCCTTGATCCCTTGCCAGTTTGCTCGATGACTGCGTCGAGTTCTGGTAACGCCTTGCCACGGTAGCCATTCAACGAGACTTCCGGCTCAAGATGATGCCGGACGACAGCCTCGAGCGTGTCAAAGGCACCTGAATGTCCCCAGGGGCCCGTGAGGGCAACGTTCAACAGCGACGGGGTCCTGAAGGCGAATAGGTCTTCCTTTTCGAAGGTAATGCGAAAACGTCCCTCATCCTCCAGGCGATCCATGAAACCGCTCGCGCGCCAGTAGCTTGTGTCGGCGCCATGCCCTTTTCCGGGGCCGGTTTGCGGCATCGCGATTGCGTGAAAACTGTGATCCGTCAAAAGCGGGCCCGAGTGGCAGCTGTCACAACCAGCGCGCCCGTAAAACAGATTGACGCCTGACCAGACATCGTCACTCAACCTCCCGAAAGCGCCGTCGCGCAAAGTTTGCTCGAACGGGCTGCCGTTTGACCGGAAGGCAACTGCCTGAAACGCTGCGAGTGCATTGGCCGCCTGAACGAACGAAATCTCGCTGGTTCCGAAGGCATCACGGAACATTTCACGATACTCGGCAAGCTCGGAAAGCCGGTCTGCCAGAAGATCCCAGGCGTCTGTCGGCCTGTCCTCCGCAACGGCGGTCGCCACCGGGTTTTCGCCTTTTTGTCCCGCCATTTCGACGGGTGAAAGAACCGGAAACATTGCCTGAGCCGCGAGCGGGCTGACGAGCCCTTCTGGAAGATGCTCGCGGGCCGGACTCCAGAACCCGCTCTTGAAGACACCGGCCGGATCGGGCTCCAGGCGACCGTCGTGAAAGAAGGCCCTGTAGGAGCGGGCTCCAATATTGTAAAGCGGCTGTGCGTTTCGTGGCACACGGCCCGTGACGCCGCCGGAACCGGTACGGCGCTCAGCTCCGAAACCCTCGCCGCCCTCGCCAATCGACAGGGGCACGCCGTCGCCGGTCCCCCGGCCTGGATCGTGACAAGTGCCGCAGGAAATGTTTCGGTTTCCCGACAGGATCGGGTCAAAAAAGAGCATTCGGCCAAGCTCGACCAAAGCCGGTTCTGGGGTGCCATTGTCGAGATAATCGGTATCGTTCAATGGGTTCGGCAACTCACCTGCCGTGGCAGTCGCAATCGCTGCAAACGCCACTGTGGAACCCAACATAGCCTTCAGGGACAGAGTGAACATCGTGCTCCTCCTTCAGTGACCGTCACGTCGTAAAGGTCTCTTTTTGTCACCTTTTCGAGCAGATCCGGAAGACCGCCACCAGGCGGGACGATGGCGCTTATCAACTGAAAAATAAGATTTTTTTGCCGCAGTACCGGTTGCCGCGAGATTGATAACAATCGTGCCCGGCAAGTCGCCGACAACCCGCGTTCCGGATGATGTTCCATGCACGAATAATTCGTCCGAACCGCTCTGCAATTTTCCACAGCCATCGGCTACGGATTGATCGGTATCAAGTGCGAAGGCCAGAGCGAAGGCAATTGCCGATGCCAGGACCAGCGTCCCGGCAAAGGACCAGCTTGAACGTTTCATTTTCTTTCCTCGATTTTACGCTTGTTCGCTTCGTGCCGGCGCCCCTCGGCGCTAGGCAGCACTCAGACTGTCTTTAGCCGCCAGACACACCTGTTCGATGTGCCGGTGATCTGTGCCGCAGCATCCGCCGAGAACGACCAGTTGCGGCATGAAACTCTTGAGGTCGGCATAGTCGCGTCCGGTCTCGACCGGGTTGCCGTCATCGAGTTCTTCAGCCTCGTCGAGTTCGGCATGACTGAGACGTGACGCATTGGCGCGAATTCCACAGATCCGATTGCGCCATTCTCCCCCTGTGCGCAGGGTTTCGCTGAAATGATCCGGGTGGGCACAGTTCAGCATGAAATAGGCCGGCCCGAAGTCGGTTCTCGCATCCACCTCGCTGATCGCCGCGCCAAGGGTTTGACCTGTCGGCAAGCGCCCGTCGGTTTCAACGGTGAAGGAAATCACGACCGGAATGCCGTGCCCTTGTGCCGCTCGGACGATACCGATCGCTTCCGGAGTGTTGTTGATGGTGATCGCAGTCACCAGATCTGCACCTGTGGTGGCGAGGGCACCTATCTGGACGTCGTGATACGCCTCGGCTTCCGCAGGCTGCATGATCTCTCCGGGTACATAGCCGTCACCACGCGGGCCGATGCATCCCGACAGGACACTGCGCAGCCCCGGAAATTCCACGCGAAGCTCTGCCATCAGGGAGATGGAGCGTTGGTTCAGCGTCACCAAATCTTCCAGGCTGACACCGAGCTTTCGGGCCCAGTCCGGACTTGCACGCCAGGTCGCGCTTTCAAAGACGAAGCCGGTTCCATGTGTCACGGCGACAGATGCATGGCTCCGGTAATAGCGACGCAGCGTTTCTCTACCTTCTCCAGTGGCGAGCAACGGGAAAGCGGCGAAGAGTGGCAGATCGATCCCATAGTCAAAAATCAGCGTCGTTTCGATGCCACCATCCGTGACAAAGAGGTCGCCGCTCATCTGCGGCAGGGTCTGTGCAAGTTCTTTCATGTCGCTTCTCCTGTAAGCGTTGACGGGAGAAGGATCGGGCGGAGACCGTTTTGCCTCCGTCACAAATGCCGGCGGCGCTTTGTGTCAAACGTCAAATTTTCGCTAAATCGGCGTCAAGGCCATCAAACGAAGCGAGAACCATCGGTGTCCGGGCCCCAGTGAAAGGTGCTACAGAGACACAGAAACGGTGCGTGTTTGCACGCAGTTCAATCAATCTCTTCGAGCGCCAAAAACCGCGGTGGCATTCACTCTGATTGTCGGGATAGCGACGGTGCTTGGGTCGCCTGACGGCTCACCTTTGCCGCCAAGATTGAGAGAGCGGTTCGCAATTGCAACTCTGAATCTCGTCAATCGTCCGCATCAAACGTTTCCAGCATTCGTGCGACCCTGGCCTCGGCCGCCTCAAAACGCTCAACGACCGCTCGGCAATGCGGGTTGAAGCGGAAAACGTCGCGGAACAAGTCTCCGTCCTGGCGCACGCTTTCGACCGCATCCATCAAAAACCCGAAGGAAAGTGTATCTATTTCGGTGCGCAGGAAGTCGCCATGTGTAACGACCTGTCCAATGTAATGTGTCAGAAAAAGAGTTTCCGCCAACGCCCGATCATGCTGATCCGCTGACATTTCCAGAACGACCAGTCCGATCGAATTTAGTGCCGCCTTGACGTCATCGTAGACAGCCGGCTCAAGCGAGTGATCAGTCAGGACGATGCTCAGGCCTTGCAGGCTCTGGCCGATTTTCGAATAGCTGTGCGGCCCGAACATTGGATGTGTCGCGATATACCGCAACGGTCGCCCAGATCGAGCCGCCTGTGCTTTCAGCAGCTCTGCCGTATGTAATTTCACGGTTGCCACATCCACCAGCACGCTGCGGTTACCCAGCCTGGGGACAACGGCCTCCAGGGTTGCAGCAAACTGACCGATCGAGGATGCGATTATGACGACGTCGCTCTGGCAAACCTCGTCGAGAGAAAAGAACCTGTCATCATCTGGTTCTGCGCGTCGTGAAAAAATGCGAACACGGATCCCGGGCACAAAGCGTTCGGCAACTTTTTGAAGGAAAGCACCGAACTGTCCGTAGCCAACAATCCCAAGTGTTTCGATCATTCCCGTGTTCTCCGGACCATCCAGCTCTGCGCCTCTTCACCGGAAAGCACCTGACATTCAACGGCACCAAATCGGCAATTTAAATATCGCGTAGTTCTCGTGCGGGCGCGATAGTCCCGTGCGCGAACTTTCTATCCGGGCAAGTGTGTGTCGTACAGCCCAGGCAACAGTCTCTTGGTCTCAAGGATAGGAATGATACCCCTTGCCATACCCGG
Source organism: uncultured Roseibium sp. (assembly GCF_947494555.1). GTDB lineage: Bacteria > Pseudomonadota > Alphaproteobacteria > Rhizobiales > Stappiaceae > Roseibium. Next base: position 278,656 of record NZ_CANLVF010000002.1, read on the forward strand.
AGCTATGTCCGGCCTTCATGGTGCCGAGCGTGTTTGAACCTGGCTGCAGAACCGCCCTGACCTCCGCCAGTTCGGCATCCGTCATGATCGCGGCAGGATCGCGCTGCCGCTTTTTGGTTTCAATCTCTGCCCATAGGTCGTTGAGCCTGTCGTTTTGAGCACGGCGCTTTACCTTTCTTTTGGCGACACTTTTTCCTGCGGTTCTTTTGACGAGCTTCTTTCCAGCAGTTTTTGCCAATTTATATCCCAAACCCACTCCGGTGACGCATGCCACGATTTCAAACGTATCGATGATCTTTTCGACGACCTGAAACACGGCAAGAGCCTGTTCGGCTCCATCGATGGTTCTGGATAGATAGTCTGCCAGCAAGCGGGCGTTTTGCTCGATCAGGCACAACGCTACCAGCATGTAGATTTGCGCTTTGACGACATCTCCGCTGACCAGGGCGTCGCGGTACTTTTCCTGATACTTTCGCGGAAGGATCCAGATCGATTGACTTGGCAGCGATCCACCGCCGATGACGTCGGCGGTAAATGCCGCGATAGGTTGCTCGCGCCTATTGCGTGCAAGTTCCTGATGTTTGTCCCAGGTGTTTTCAAAAAATGTGTGTGTACGATCTGAGGCGCGCTTCAGCTTGGATTGAACGGGTCCCGTTAGAACGGAGCGGTAATAACCGGCTCCCAGCATGGTAACGCCAAGAAGCTCTTCCCGGTCAATCATGGCATCCTTCGTCTCGACAAGATCGCCTTTGATCCCCAATGAAAACCAGAATTCCCAGAGCGTCGGGTCCCGTCTCCTAGTGTCATAAGGCCTTCGCAGCCGCAGCCAGACACCCTTAGCATTCAAGATGTTGCGTACTTTCAGGAGGTAATCAGCCTCGTCGGGATTGTTGGTCCGAGGCGTCAGGGCATCTGCCGTCAGCATCTTTTTATGATCAAGCCGGACATATGCGTCCCGTTCGGAAACTTTTATTCGCCGGTCCAGAATCCGATAGGCGCGCCGCTTCTTTTTCGGATCGTAGGCAACGAGGTTTCCGCCGCGCCCAATCACAGAAGCTTCGATCGCTTTCCGGAATTCCTTTACATAGACCGGGTTCAGGAACTCAGCATCAATGACCCTTTGAAGCTGCGCAACCTGCCCTTTCGACAGCAGGCGTTTCAGGTAAGGCACAGTCGCTATGAGTTCCGTAACATCCGGTGCACCGAGTTCGCGCGCTTTTCGAAAATTGGTCTTCTCATTCGCCATTTGCCATGCTCCTTCCAAAGCAGAACAGGCGGCAACGGCAGAATGTCTTGAAGATCATCCATTCAGCCAATGCCACTGTTCAATTTGAGGTTTTTCGGGTGGGCTCAGACCTTCGTATTCCCGGCAATGTCCCAGGCAAACTCCGGGGCAGCGCCCTTCGAACCGTCGGGTTTTTGCTCGGTGTAGATCATCTTGTACTCGCCAAAGTTCAAGGACAGGCATTCAAACAGACGCTCATCGTCACTGCCTTCATTGTTGATGCTGGTCACGATGATGTCCTTCATCTCGATCTTGACGTATTCAAGCGGGTTTTCTCCGGCGGCCTTGCGGACAATCAGAGAGCCTTTCGGGATATGCTTTCCGGTCGACAGATGTTGCCACAGGGCTGGAGAAGACTTGTCGACATATTTGTTCACGGTTAGATCCATGAAATGCGCTTTGCCGGAGCCCGATCCTCCACCCATATGGGTTGTGCCGGATTGTGTCGCTCCCCAGGACCATGCCAGGACGTCAATCTCGTCCTTGTGGGTTTTGTCCTGCGCCTCTCCCTTAATGCCTTCCAGTTTGAGAAAATGATCAACAGACATATTCCAATTCCTTCAGTTTGCCTTGTTTGAATAAACTCGCCTCGGTTTGAAGGCAGTCGGGCCTTCAAACGTCGGAGAATTGTGCCTTGCACCTCATGACAAGGTGCATGGCCGGTCACTCTTTTGGATCCGTGTCATGAGGCCGCCGCTTGCACTCTAAGCGGCGCTTTTCGCAAGCCTTTCACGCCACATCTCCTGCAAGGTGACGGGCAACGAATAGGCGGACACCGTTCTGCCTCCGTCACAAAAGCTGGCTAAGCCGCTTTCGAAGCGTTAAATTTTCGCTAAATCGGATTCTCGGTCGAGGCTGCCGAATGGATGGCGACAATTGTCTGGATATCCGGCTTCTTGGCCGGCTGGAAATAAACTTCAAGGAACGAATGCTGGCGTTTCCGACACGCCATGCTGGTTTCCTGATCGCATTGCTTGCTCTAGAAGGGCCTTTGCGTCGCGAAACCGCAGCATCCCGGCTTTGGGGGGAGCGCGATGAGGCGCAAGCGCGCGCGTCTCTGCGCCAAGCAGTCTATCATATCCAGAAAGTTTTCGCGTCCGCGGGTGCTCCGGAACTGGAAGTTACCCGGCAAACCATTGCGTTGGTGGAAGGCTCATACCAAACCGACGTCGGCCGCCTTCTTGGTAAAATGGCAGCGAACCCCGTCACCGCGGTAAAGGCATACCGTGGAGAGCTTCTAGGTGATATCGGCCGCGTCGACCCGGCGTTTCAGGATTGGCTTGATCAGGAAAGACGCGCCCTGGAGGTGAAACTCTCCGAACGAACAACCGACGCAGCACGACTTTTTCTTGCCAGTAAGGATTGGGGAAGTCTGGCAGCCGTTTCTTCACTCGCTCTGAAGATCGATCCGTTCAACGAAGAAGTGTTTCGTCATCGCATGGAGGCCCTTGCCCATACGGACAGGCGAGCATCCGCACTCGCCCTCTATGAAGACTTCAAGGAAGGATTGCTGTCTGCGCTTGAGATCGAACCGGAGACCGCTACGCAGGAACTGCGAGATCAAATTGCCAACTGGAGCACTGAGCCGCCGCCGGTGTCTGATCCTCCTTCAGCTTCGCCTCAAGTGGTTTTTCGTGAACGGCGGAGCGTCTCGCTTCTTGCTGTCACTCCGTCCGAAATCAACTCGGACCCGGAATTTTTTGCAACGGACTTTGCCCGCGCAACCACACTTCTGAGAGAAATTCTTCAAGATGGTTCGGCGCAGATCCTTGAGCAGGCCGGCCCCGCAATTGCCTGCGTCTTTGGTGCGTCCGGGCTGGTCGAGCGGCACGCGGAAGCGGCGACACACACAGCAAACGCATTGGGCTCGCAAGCACGCGATACCTTAAAGATAGCAATTGTCTCGGGCGATATCGTCGATACCACTTCCGATGGCTCAGACGATATGAATCTCTCTGTTCTGGCCCCGCTCTTGTCGGAAGCGAATGTCTTGTTGCAGACCGCCGAACCGGGGCAAGTAACGCTCTCTGCAGCAACGTCGTCCAGGCTGAGCGCACGGCCAGCGCAAAAATCGTTTATTGCACGCGAAGCGGAGCTTGATGCATTAACGTCCGCGTCCGTCCAGACGCGTCGAGGCCAGGCGCAGGTTGTCGGTATCGTTGGTGAAGCCGGCATTGGAAAATCGACGCTCCTGCGGCAGTTTCTGAGTAATTGTGCAGGTGCTGAAATTCTCATGATCGAGGGTTATGACCGGGAAGCGTCACGGTCATTCGGTGCCATCGCACGATATCTTGCAACGCGGATTTCCGCTGGCGAAAACCCGAGTCGTGCGTCGGTCGACGCTGCTATCGCCGAAAAACAGATCCGCGCTGCTCACCGCGAAGTCCTTTTGGACCTGCTGTGTCTTGCCACCGAGACCGAACGGCAAAGCCTGGTCCGCGAAGAACAGCGTCTACGGATCTTCAAGCTGGCTCGCGAAGTCATTCTCGGGGCTTGCGAAAATGGCGAGGCAATTCTTGCGGTCGAGGATGTGCACTGGCTCGACCGGGACTCGGCGGAGTTTCTGGATCGTCTGATCGGAGAAATATCGGGAGACGCTCTGACCGTTGTCACAACGTTTCGTCCCGAGTACCAGGTCAGCTGGATCGGACGCAGTTCTTTCCGGCTCCTGCGGTTGGCTCCGCTTGCAACAGATGATGCAGAGGCGATGATCTCGCCCTGGGTGTCAAGATTGTCTGCCGAAGTCCGCAACCAGATACTGCAACGCGCTGCAGGCAATCCATTCCTCTTGGTGGAAACCGCTCGCGCCGTTTCAGCTGGCGGTGCCGATGCACTCAATCATGTGCCGGCAACTATCCGCGACATCCTCAATGCGACGGTGCAACGCCTTTCACCAGACGGCCGACGTGTGCTTCAGTGCGCCGCTGTGCTTGGCTTTGAAGCGCCGGACGGCGCGATCGCTGCCTTGACCGGATTCGAAGAAACGCGTCTGGATGATGCGCTGACGACACTCAGACACGAAGAGCTTTTGGTTCGCAGCGGCTTCGGTTCTTCTTCACGTCACCGCTTCCGGCATGCACTCCTTCACGAGGCGGTGTATGCGACAATCCCCAAGGTGGATTCAAGGTCGCTTCACGCCAGCGCCTGCGCGCACCTGCAAGGACGTCCCGACATCGATCCGGCCGCCATAGCCCACCACGCCTGGTGCTCGGAAGATTGGCCCGGCGCGGCCGAATGGTATCAGCAGGCTGGTGACCGCTTTGCAATGCTGTCTTCGTATGCTCTTGCGTCCGAGGCATATGGGTACGCGGTTGAGGCGCTGGCCAAGTGCCCGGATCAGCAGGGCCTGCAGCAAAAGCGCCTAGAACTTGCGCTCAGGCGTCGACCGGTTCTGGTGCCGCTCGGCCTATATGAAACAGCGCTCGCCGAGCTGGACAAGGCCGAGACGATCGCCGAACAGATTGACAGCCGCAGTTTCCGCGTCGCCGTTCATATCAACAAAAGCTACCTGTTCAGTACTCATGGCCACCTGAAAGACGCCATTGCGCACGCCATACGCGCAAGTGCCGCATGTGAACGAGAAGAGCAATCCGCCTATGAGGCAAAACTGGCGGAAGGCCAGGCGCTTTCCCTCATGGGCGATTGGCGAAGCACGATCGAGCTTCTGGCGCCGACCGTTCCGTTTTGGGAAGAGCACAGGCACGAAAGGTTCGGTCATACGGGAACGCGATCCGTCTGGTGTCATGGACATCTTTCCAATGCCTATGGCCTCAATGGCCAGATTGAGGCTGCTCTCAGACCCGCAGAAAGGGCGTTTGACCTTGCGGGGGAAACCAAGAGACCCCTCGACACGATATTCTCGCTTCATCTGCTTGGAAGGGCGCAGAATTTTGCGGGAAATTCGGAAGAAGCGCTTTCGCTCCTGATGGAAGCGTTGCGGCGCGCAGAGGAAATCGATGCACCGATCTTCCGGTCCTGGTTTGCCTGCGACGCATTTCCTTTGCTCCTGGCCTTCGGGCGGGCAGACGAAGCGAGCAACTTGCTGAATCGCCAGATCGATGTCGCGAAACAGCTGAAACTGCACTAGTTTCATGGTTGGCTTCGTTTGAACAAATCGGATTTGCTGCGCACGAACAAACGCTTCACCGAGGCAGAAACGGAAGCAGAAGCCGCCCTCGCCTGCGCGAGAGAGATCGGAGATCTCGTTCTGGAGCCCGCCGCCATGACCGCGCTTGCAGAGCTTTGCGAAGAAAGCGAACGATCGCGGACCCTTGCGGCCGCCAGAAATCTGGCAGCGCAGCGGGGCCTCTCCTTTTTGCGATGATCGAACGCAAAGCAACCTCTCAGACCCGGCTGTAGCTGATCCGATCGAAGCGCGGGCGGTCTGTTCCGTGCGCCAACTCTATACCGGCGGCAAAAACACTTTAGAGAAACCGCTGCATGGCAAGGCATCCCGTGCTGCTTGCCATCGTCGCACACCCATATGGCGTCGGGTTTCAGCGACATTTGGATCAGGAATTCCATTTCCGGACTGTCTCTGAAAGCGACGTCAAGACGTTCCAGAAGACCGTGAATGTCGGTGGGGAATTGAACCGGAGAAAGGAGCGCCGTCGCACAGGACTTTGCCTTCAACGAAACGGTACCGTGGTCGTTTCACATGACAATGAAGGCGAGACATACGTGGCATCTTACCGCGAAGTTTGATGCACACTCAGGAAATCAACATGGACCCCAGTCTTGTACTCGCCAGCCTGTTGCTGGATAGAAATCGGAGGCCAATCGCCACATCGGCTGAAGTCGACCGGTTCTATAATGAAAACGGACGCGTGTTCGGTACGGGCATTTTGAAAGTCGCGATGATCGCCCTGGCTGCACTGGCCGAAATATACAACAAGCGTGACCCAATCTTACGGTTTGCAACGCGCAAACACGGCAGTTAATTGAAAGACATGAAACAGAATACGGGAATTCTTCCTGCTGACCAGACAATTACGGAGCAGGAAAAGGCCATAATCGCGGCGGTACGGGCGGAGACGGATGCCTTTTTGGATCAGGACTTCGAGGCCTGGTCTGCATGCTGGGTTCAGGCGGCCCGGACGCAAGCCGTCTACGTTTCAGGCGTCGCCGGTTTAAGTGTCTTTGACGGATGGTCGCAGGTGGCTGCGCATATGCATCATGTCTTTGAGAGCGGATTGGCCTGTCAAAAGAAGCAAATCTGGCAGAAAGATCATCGCATCAGCATTGCAGACGGAACGGCCTGGGTCGTGTTCGAGGAACTCTCCGAGCAGCAATCCGGCATCATTCACCAAAACCATGAAACACGGTACCTGGAGTTGGAAGCCGATGGATGGAAAGTTGTCTATTCTTGCGTAATTGAACGCCGGCAATCCAATGCCCACACGCATGAAATCGCCGTCGGCAAAAATGGCCATGTAATTTGGGCGAGCCCCGAGTGCCTGAATTCCCTGAAACAGCATCCCTTACTCACTGTTTCGTCGGGCCGTATCCGTGCGCGTCGGCTCGATTGGGACAAGGTATTGCAAAGAGAATTCAAAAAAGCTGGAAACTTTCATGGCTTTTTCGAACTTCACCGTTTCGCAAGCGAGACCGGGGGCCCGCTGCAGTATCCGGTTATTCTCGGTAACTCCGATGATGGACGGATCGCATTCGTCCACATATCCGTGCGTGACTGCATGACCTATCTCAAACTGGATGGTGACGGGCTGATTGAGCACCGGATCGCGGTGGCGCGAGCGGTATTTGGCCTTTCAGAGGGTCAAATCAGAATCGCCAGCCTGATTGCGTCGGGAAAAAACCTCTCCGAGATTGCTGCCTGCCTGAATATCAGCGTGAATACGGCACGAACTCATTTGACGCGCCTCTATGAGAAGACCGGAGTCAATTCCCAGACTGCCCTGGTTCGGTTGCTCTTAAGTGTTGGCTAGCGCAGCCTTTCCCAAAAGCGCGACACTACTGACTTGCTCTAACGGTACTTGTCCATCGGTGCGGTTGTTGTTCAAGCCTGCGGCTTTAGCGACACGCACATTCCGCGCCCTCCTCAAAGTTGCCGCCAGAAAATGATGCTGTCTTCCATGCAGCTAGAGCTTCTCCTGAAAAGCTGAGCGTTGCTCGGGAACTGGCAAATTTCAGTCCCTAACTGCAGCAAAACTCACAAGTTAAAATGCGTCGGTTTCAAGTCCGCGCATGGTCGTCCCCTTCCGCATGCTCGCCCAGGGATATTTGACGTTTTTTTTATGCAGCCGAGGCTCAAACCCTCAAAAGCGCCGACAGGAAATGACAACGAAATAACGATCACACTGGCATCTATTAGCTGTCCGCAGCAAATCAAAATAGTTCTTTAAATTAGCTTCTTTCTACACGTCAAAAGCTAAATACCAACCACGCTAATTACACACGCGAAAATTTATATACGCATTCTCTACTTTGCGACTTGCTGCGGACTTCGTGACGACATTTATCCTGAAATTCGAGGAACGAAGCCGATGACAGTCCATAACCACCACGCTCTCCACCTGCTCAACGGTGACGACAGGACCCCGAGTATATTGTCACAGCGCGACGCCAAGAAGGCCGGTCGCTACAACGCAAAACGGGCGCGCCGCATCGGCTGGGCGTCTCACTGGTCCGGCATCTGCCGTGTTCTTGGCATTTCAAACGCTTTGTTGCAGGCCGATGATTTCAGCCAGTTTGTCGCACAGTTTCAGTTGACCAGAAAACTCAAACCGGACGGCATGCTGGGAGAGGACACCTGGCGGCAAATGCAGGCGGAAGCGCGCATCGTGCTCCGAACTTTGCCCCCGCCGCCGTGGTTACCTGTTTCCGCTCCCGGGCGATCACCGGTCAAAGCGATCGCTGTCGAAGCCCTGAATTTGAACGCACCCTGGATGGACGTCGCACTGCGCGAGCGCGAAACCAACTGGCTTAACGATGATGGCAGCGCGGTTGTCGAGGGCGATACGCGGGTCGACGAAGGTTACTTTGAGGCATGTCCCTACATGGGCAAACGTGCCTGGGAGCGTAAACTGAGCCACAAGCGCGGCCTGGACAACGATCACTGGTGCTCGGCATTCGTGAATTTTTGCCTTCATACCGCCGGATACAGCCATTCCGGCAGCACCGGAGCCTTCTCATTTTTGCATAGAAGACGTTGGCGATTCCGCGCCCTGGATGAACCGAAACGAGGCTGCGTCATTGTCATGAAACACAACAAGAAAAAGTGGCACCACGTTGCGTTTCTTGATGAAGTTGGTGACCTGCCCTCAAATCCCAAGGGCGACATCAACTCAAAGAAATATGACGGCTATACCATCCTGGGAGGCAACCAGGGCGGCAATAGCGTCAACTCGAAGGACTTTTACAACTGGACCTTTTATGACGCGAAGGATCAGTATGGAAACAGGTCGCCTTATCTCTACCCGCTCAGGGGGACCGAGGACGCAAATTGCAATGTCGAACTGTCGACGGCTGCACCCCATTTTTGCGGAGAGCAATGGCTCTAGCTGGAGCTCTATTTGTAACCTGCCATGCAATCACGCAACCCGATACGTGCCTGCCGTGGATGCATGCTCCATCGCAAGCAGTGGCAAAGACCAAATCCGACGAAAGGCGGGCGACGCGCGTCGCTTGAGACATGGTATTGGGGCACCCTCTATTTATGTGTGATTTGATCCGGAACAATCCGCACGCGCAAGCATTCTGGTATCGTGGAAAGTAACGATATGGAGGGAGCAGGTTCATCCTTCGAACCTGAAGAGGGTTTCACCAATGCCGAATGAACGCCGCAAGAAAATTGCGCAGAACTCGTTGTTGCTCAAGAGTTTTCCGCAAGAAATCCAGGACATGGTTCTCAGCATGTCAAGCTGGCGCGAATATGATCGAGGTGAAACCTTGTTCCTGCAAGGCGAAACGGCGCATGCCATTCATATCGTCACAGAAGGCTGGGTGAAGCTTTACAGGATTGCGCCGAATGGCGGCGAGGCTGTCGTGAACGTGTTTGCCAAGGGCGAGAGTTTTGGCGAGGCGGTCGCCTTCCGCGGGCACGCTTACCCGGTTTCGGCTGAAGCGGTAACATCCTGCGAAGTCATGCGTATTCCAAGTTCCGCAATTCTGGAAGCCATGCGAAAAGATCCAGATATCTCAGTATCAGTACTTGCCTCGACGTTTGCGCACCTCCATTCTCTTGTCTCTCAGCTTGAGCAACTCAAAGCGCAAACAGGACCGCAACGTGTCGCAGAATTTCTGCTGGATCTGTGCGAGAAGGACGCTGGCGGGTGTGTCGTGACACTGCCATATGACAAATTCCTGATCGCGGGACGGCTTGGGATGAAACCGGAGAGCCTGTCGCGCTCTTTCTCAAAGCTGAAGGCCGTAGGTGTCCATATTAATCGCAATCACGCCGAAATCGACGACATAGAACACCTGCGAGATTTTTCCGAAACCGACCCGGTAGAGACATGGCACAAGGCGTAACAATTATGCTCCAAAAGGCCCTTCACGCCATAGACGAAGCGAACGCCGCCGATCCGACACTCGAAAACGGCAAGCCCGCCGCCCTGCTTTATGGACAACGCATGAGTTCCGAATTGGAACGCCTGTACCCGGACGCCCCGGATGCCCTCAAAATCGCTGCGCGCGGCCAGCATATCGAACGATGGATCCTGCCGCGCAACACCTATCCCGAAGGCCGGGCCGGGTACCACGCCTGGCGCCGCGACCTTGCCAGGCATCATGCCGACCGGGTCGCCAGGATCATGTCCGAGGCCGGATATGAGAGCGGCGCAATAGAAGCCGCCGAACGCATGCTTCGCAAGGAAGGTATCAAGCGCCACGAGGATGTCCAGGCGCTGGAAAACGTTATCTGTTTCGTGTTTCTCCGGTTTTACTTCTCCGCGTTCGCTGACAAGCATCCTGAGGAGAAGGTGCTTGGAATCGTGCAGAAAACCGCGAAAAAAATGTCGGATGACGGAAGATCCAGGGTCCTGAACGAGTTTGAACTTCCCGAACACCTCGCGGCAGCTTTCAAGTCCTGATTTCCGGGATCAGGAACAGGCCCAACAAAAGCAGGCAAAACAGTCCGAGCGCCCAATTGAAGCCGGTCAGCCAGACCGGTGCCTGCCAAAGACCAAGGTATCGAGACAGCACAACGCGCGCCTTCATCCAGGCAAAGATCAGCACGAGTATCCCGGTCGCCGCTGCGCCGAGCGTTCCCGCCGCGCCTGCGGCGACAAGCACGGATGCACCGCTTAGAAGAAGCAAACAGAGCCAGGCTCGTGTCGTTGCGTTGAAGCTCATGTCGTTCTCACGCCAGCAGATAGATCACCGGAAACAGCAGAACCCAGACGAGATCCACCATGTGCCAGAAGGCTGTCCCGACCTCGACATTGCGTAGTTCCGTTTTCCAGATGACCAGACCCAGGATGATCATGCCCGCCACCACGTGCAACGCGTGAAAACCGGTCAAAAGGTAATAGAAAGTGAAGAACGGGTGTGTTTCCGTCGAAATGCCCTGCCCTGCAACATCGGCGTATTCGTAGAATTTGATCGCCAGAAAGACCGACCCAAGCATTATCGCGAAGAAAAGGCTCCACCGTGCCGGCGCCATTATGTTGTTTTTGACGAGATCAAGCGCACGGGCGGCGAAAAACCCGCTGGTGATCAGAACAACGGTATTCACCCCGGCAAGGGTTGGATGAAGGTTAAGCCTCGCGGCTGCAAAGCCGGCCGGATCCGTGACCCTGACGCCCAGAAACGCCGCCAGTCCGGCACCGAATACCAGGAGTTCACTGACGATCAGGACCCACATCATGAGATCGCCGGGAAGCTCATCAAGTGCACTTGCCGGTTCGCTTTCTCCGGCAGACATTCGTTTATCCCCCGACAAGTTGGCGGTAAATCTGCGGCAAGGCCTGGGTCAGCTTGTCGGGATGCGAAATCAGCGCGAAACCGCCCTGCCCGAACAGTCGCGGGAACCAGGATTTTGCCGACTTGTCGATGGTGACGCCAAAAACGGCCTGCCCGGCTCTGCGCGCTTCCCTCACAGCCATTCGCGTGTCCTCAATTCCGTGCCTGCCTTCATAGTGATCCAGATCATTCGGCTTGCCGTCCGTGATCACGAGCAAGAGCTTGCGCTTGCGGGACTGGGTTTCCAATTCATGGGAGGCATGGCGCATTGCCGCTCCGAGCCGCGTGTAGAAGCCCGGCTTCAATCCACTGATGCGATGCTCGACGACAAGAGACATCGGCTCGTCGAATTGCTTGCAGCTTTGCAGATAGACGCGGTTTCTCTTGAGCGACGAAAACGCCGAGATGGCGAAGTCATCACCGCAGGCATTCAACCCCCAGGCAAGAGCCGTAAGAGCCTCCCGTTCGATATCGATAACCGGGCGACCTGTAACCGCGCTCTCCGTTGAGCGGGAAATGTCAAGCAGAATGGAAACCGCAAGATCCCGCGCCTCCGGCCGGGTCTGCAGCCAGATCCGCTCATTGCCGCGACCGCCGGCGATCCGGTCGACCTCGGACCTGACGGCAGCGTCCATGTCGAGCGCGTCGCCTTCAAGGTGTCCGCGCGTTGTGACCCTGCCCGGTCTCAGCGCCTCGAACTGACGCTTAACGGCCCGTATGCGCCGCGCGGCCTTGGGGTCCCTTGCAATGATGTCCTGAGCGGGGTCTGCGTCTGCAACGCTGGTGAGCACGCACGCATGATCAGGTAGATACTTACCGGTGCGCGTGTCCCACTCCGGATAGAGGATCTTACCTGAGAGGTTTTCCCTGTCGACATCCTCGGGCGCCAGATCCAGATGCAGTTTCAGGCGCGTTGCGGGCGCTTTGGAGATCTGCCCAAGACCGATTTCTTCCTGATCCTCGGCTGCTTTCCTGGCGTTGTCGTTATCGTCGTCATCGACCCTGCGGTTAAGATTGAGGAATTCGGTCCAGCTCAGGATCGCTTCGAACTTGTGCAGAATGAGGCTGTCCTTGCGTTCCGCCTGTTCGGCTTTACGCCGTCTTGCGCGGACCGTCTTCCCGGTCGCCTCTTCCGGTGTGCCATCCGTATCCCGGTTTTCAACTGCGTCTCCGCTCGAAAACACGACATCCCGCAGACGCGGCCAGACCGGAACGGGACGGAAGGGCTGATAGTTTCCAGGTCCTGCAAAAGACGACAAGTCATTGTTCCAAAGCGCTTCCTTGAGGTCTTCAACATCTGATGGAAGGTCCGCTGGGTCACCAAGCATGTGCCGAACAAGTTTTTCAACGCGGTTTTCAACTTTCGGCAAGGAAACCGTCTTTCGCTGCAGCAGTGCACCGCGGCGCAATTCGGAATAAAGCGGGCGAAGCCCGGGCGCTGCGTCCAATGTGCGCTGAACTGTCTTACCGACGGTCTGCAAAGCGCGCAGGTCCGCACGCAACTTGTCGTCCTCCGGGTGATGCTCAGGCGTGTGCGCCGCCATTGCCGTTAGCCAGACATAGAGCGCGGCATTGGCTTCCCGAAGCGGGAAAACAGCCAATTTTTCCGGAAGCCTAAGCGTTTCTCCATCGAAACTCGCTTGCGGAACGTTTTCCGATTCAGTGCCGAGCCGCCTCAAAAACCCGAGGCGGTGCCGGGAGACTTCTTCGGAGACCGGGCGAACGTCCACACTGTGGCATCCTCCCAGTCCCCGAAAAAGCACAGCAAGCCGCCCGCCGACCTCAGAAAGGCCGACCGCGGCTCCATGATGCACCTCGGGTGCATCCAGGCGGCTTGCAAATGCGTGCCACAGTTTCCCGACTGTTTCTTCGGGTTCCCATGGCTCGAAGTCGATCTTGCCCATCGGTCTGGCCTCACCCAAACACGACCGTGACAAGATCCTGGAGCCCGCGTTTGACGTCTTCGTCATCCGTCAGGGGTTCGATCATCGCGGCCAGAACAGCCCTTTCCACCGCCATGCCTTGCGCTACCAGTGTCGCGGCATAAACGACAAGGCGGGTCGAAACGCCTTCTTCCAGATCCTGCCCTTTGAGTGCTCTCAGTTTGCCGGCCAGGCGAACGAGTGCCAGCACCCGGTCACGATCGAGCCCACTCTCTTCAGCGACAATCTCAACCTCAAGATCGACAGGCGGAAAATCGAATTCAAGTGAAACAAAGCGCTGGCGGGTAGACGGTTTCAGCGTCTTCAGGATGTTCTGGTATCCGGGATTATAGGAGGCAACCAGCATGAAGCCGGGTGCAGCTGCGAGCTCTTCGCCGGTGCGGTCAATGGGAAGCGTCCTGCGGTCGTCTGTCAGAGGGTGAAGGACCACCGTGACGTCCTTGCGCGCCTCAACGACCTCGTCGAGATAACAGATCGCTCCTTCCCGAACCGCCCGTGTGAGCGGACCGTCCACCCAGACAGTTTCGCCGCCCTTCAGCAGGTATCGGCCGATCAGGTCTGCGGCGGAGAGATCGTCGTGGCAGGCAACGGTATAGAGCTTGCGCCCCAGGCTGGCGGCCATATGGGCGACAAAGCGCGTCTTTCCGCAACCGGTTGGCCCTTTCAAAAGAACCGGCAGTCCGTTGTTGTAGGCGGCTTTGAACACCGTGCACTCATCTCCCTGAGAGAGATAGAAAGGGGCGGCTGCCGCCCCTTTGTTCAAGGATATGGAACCTTCCATCATGTTCACTCCGCAGGAACGTTAGCCGCTTCACCGGGCTCGATGATTTCGCGTTTGGGCACGGCGACTGCGTAGATGAAGAGCAGCGCACCGATCACGAAGACCGCACCCGCACCGAATCGCATCCAGTAGAACAGGGCGATCTGGTCCTGAACGTCCATGAAGTACTCGCCATTTACCCGTTGCAGGTGTGTTTGAATGGTTCCGGCAAAGGTCAGGACAAACGTCATGAAGGTCATTCCCCCCGCCATCAGCCAGAATGATGCCATGTTGAGCACCTGATTGTAGGGATCACGTCCACGCAGGATCGGCAGGGCGTAGGTGATGATCGCAAGGTTCAGCGAAACATACGCTCCGAAGAATGCCAGGTGGCCGTGCGCGGCAGTAATCTGGGTGCCGTGGGTGTAGTAGTTCACCCCGTGAAGCGTGTGCAGGAAGCCCCAGACGCCAGCACCGAAGAAGGCGAGCGTCGCGCAGCCGAGCGACCAGAGCAGAGCTGCCTTGTTCGGGTGATCCCGCCGGCCCTTCCAGACCATCACGAAGGCGAAGGCCATCATCGCGAAGAACGGCACGACCTCAAGCGAGGAGAATATCGAACCGATCCACTGCCAATAGCCGGGCGTGCCGATCCAGTAGTAGTGGTGACCGGTTCCAAGGATGCCTGAAAACAGTGCGGCCGCGACGATGACATAGAGCCATTTCTCAACCACTTCGCGGTCAACGCCGGTAAGCTTCAGCATCAGGTAGGCCAGAATGGAGGCCATGATCAGTTCCCAGACACCTTCAACCCATAGGTGAACGATGTACCACCAGTACTGCTTGTCGAGCGACAGGTTGCTCGGATTGTAGAAGCTGAAAAGAAAAAGCAGAGCCAACCCCCACAAACCCAGCAAAAGAATGTTGGTGATCGCGGTCTTCTTGCCCTTCAGAACCGTCATTGTGACGTTGTAGAGGAACATCAATGCGGCCACGACAATGCCGGCCTTCACCCATTTGGGCTGCTCGATAAACTCCCTGCCTTCCTTGCCGAGCAGAAAGTTGCCTTCAAAGAGATTGAATACATAGGTGAGCACCGCGCCAAGCGTTCCCAAGACAAGAATCGCGAGTTGCAGATAAGCCAGCTTCGGCGAATGAAGCTCACGTTCCGCTTCCTCGGGAATGAGGAAGAACGCGGCTCCGAAGAAGCCGAGCAGCAGCCACACGATCAGGCTGTTGGTGTGCAGCATACGGATAATGTTGAAGGGCAAGAGCTCAGACAGGAAATTCGGCTGAACATAGACCCAACCCGCAAGCAATCCGCCGAGTACCTGGATGGCAAAAAGAGCCAGGGCGACGGCGAAATACGCCATGGCGACCTTTTGAGATTCATATTTCATTTTTCAATCCTCATGCTCTCGGATCAGCCGGCATCGTTCGGCGGCCAACCCTGCGCGTCGATCTTGTCGGTCCAGATCAGGAAGTTCGCGAGGTCGCGGATTTCCTCGTCGGTCAAATTGAAATTGGGCATCTGCCTGCGCCCCTCGATGCCGGTCGGCATGGATTCCATCCAGCCCTTCAGCGTTTCGAAAGCCGCATCCGGGTCGTCCAGCACCCCCCAACGGGTCATCACATTGCCGACTTCAGGCGCGAAGTAGGCCCCCTCACCCAGGATCGTGTGGCAATTGATGCATGCCTTGTCTTCCCAGACACGTTTGCCCGCCGCCACGCTTTCGGTGATGCCCGCGTGATTTGTCGACGTCCCGGTGATGTAAAGGTGACTGTGAATCGACAGTCCCAGGAAGATGATGATGAAGAAGAGTGACCCGCCATAAAATATGTTTCGGGCCATGCTTTTGGTCATGACTTCGCGCATTACGCGCTCCTTTCCCCGAGTTGATCGTCTTCTTGAAGGTGACAGGGCGCGGCCGTGTTTCCTTAACCAAAGTCAAGCTCGGGGCGGAGCAAAACGCGTTGCGGAATTCAATCTCACGCCTTCGGCCGCTCGGGCGGTCTCTTCTTAACGAAAGTCAAGGAACCCCAGTGGTCTTTGCGCAAACTCGCGAATGCCTCACCTGCATTTGGAGTTCGGAGAATGTCACATCCAAGGAAGAGAAAAGGGTCGGGTTACGCGTTAGCGACCTGTCTGGCGCTGCTGATGGGCAGCGTTACAGCGCCTGCCTTTGCTGAAGGTCCAACTTTGAGCGAGGAGGCCTTTGAAAGTTCCAAGCAGCTCTACTTCGAAAGATGCGCGGGGTGCCACGGTGTCCTGCGCAAAGGTGCGACCGGCAAGAGTCTCGAGCCGGAATGGAAAAAGACAGCAGCAGACGGCACCGTCACCAAGGGCGGCACGCTGCAACTTGGCCAGGAGCGGCTTGAGAAGATCATCTCGTGGGGCACAGAAGGCGGCATGAACAACTTCTCGGACATCATGACCGAGCAAGAAATCAAGGACATGGCGACTTACATCATGATGGAAGCGCCGACACCGCCGGAAATGTCCCTGGCGCAGATGGAAGCGACCCGCAAGGTTTATGTCGAACCAAAGGACTATCCGACCGAGCCGCTACACGGACGGAACTGGGAAAACTTCTTTGTCGTCATCGAGCGTGACGTGGGCAAGGTTGCCGTTGTCGATGGTGACACCAAGGAAGTGCTGGCGCATATCCCGACCGGGTATGCTGTTCATGTGCTGAAGGCTTCCGAGCACCACTCGGTCACCGAACCCGAACACCCAGGCCGTTTCTGGTACACAATGGGCCGCGACGGCAAGATTACCAAGATCGACCTCTGGCAGAACCCGGAGAACATGCTGGTCGCTGAAGTGAAGATCGCCTACGACGCACGCGATGTTGCCGTTTCCGGTGACGGAAAATACGTCATAGGGGGCGGATACTGGCCGCCGCACTTCGCTATTGTAGATGCCGAAACGATGGAACCGAAGAAGGTCGTTTCAACCCGCGGTGTGAATGTCGACGGTGAATACGTGGAAGAAAGCCGCGTGGCCGCCATCTATACGACGCCGAACGAGCCGACCTGGATCGTTGCGGTCAAGGAACTCGGCCAACTTTGGCAGGTCGACTATACCGATCTCGACAACCTTCGCATCGACAAGATCGACTCGGCAAAGTTCCTTCACGACGGGTTCTTCGATCCAACAGGCCGCTATTTCCAGATTGCAGCGAACGCGTCGAACAAGATGGTTGTGGTCGATACGGAAACGCACAAACTCGAGGCGATGATCGACACGGCAGCTCTGCCTCACCCCGGCCCGGGTGCAAACTGGAATGATCCCAATTGCGGTCCGGTCGGAGGTACCACACACCTTGGCGAAGGCACCGTGACGGTCTGGGGCAATGATCCGGAAGGACACCCCGATCAGGCGTGGAAAGTCTGTTACGAGGTTGAAACCGATGGTGCCGGCCTGTTCATCCGGACGCACCCGAACTCAAAATACATCTGGGCCGACCAGACCAAGCATCCTGAACCGGAAGTGCAGCAGTCTGTGCAGGTGATCTCGAAGGAAACCGGTGAAATCGTCAAAACGATTCAGATCACCGATGAAGAAGGCAGCGCAGCTGTTCATTTCGAGTTCAACCAGGACGGTTCGGAAGTTTGGGTGTCCAAGTGGAACCGGTCCACGTCGTTGGAACCGAATGGCGAGATCGTCATCTTCGATGCCGATACGCTTGAGGAAAAGACCAGGATCAAGGGCCTCTTCGCTCCGACCGGCAAATTCAACGTCTACAACCGTTCAAACCACGTCACCTGATGTGAAGACAATAGATGGAAGGGCGGGCAGAACGCCTGCCCTTCTCCTTTCCAGCGGCGTCGGGACTGCTTCGACGGGACGTTGCCCGGAACAGTGGAAACGCTCCCCTCATCCTGAATGCGATTGTCGGCGGATCAACCGGCAAGGGTCCGCAAAGTCATAAAATTTGGAGCCTGGACATGAGTGAGAGCAGCCAAGGTGACAAGAAAAAACCGATCTGGCGCAGATATTTTCTTTGGGGAATGCCCATTGGTGGCGCTGCGGCCGTTTTTGTTGCCGGCATAATCTTCTGGGGCGGTTTCAACACCGCGATGGAGGCCACCAACACCAAGCAATTCTGCATCTCCTGTCATGAGATGCGCGATTACGTTTATGAAGAATACAAAGGCACGATACACGACGTGAACCGCTCAGGTGTCGGCGCTACGTGCTCCGATTGCCATGTGCCGAAAGACTGGACGCATAAGATCATCCGCAAGGTCCAGGCAACCAAGGAACTTTACGGCAAGGTCGTCGGCACCATCAACACGCCGGAAAAATTCGAGGCAAAACGGCTTCAGCTCGCCATGAACGAATGGGAGCGCATGAAAGCCAACGATTCTCGCGAATGCCGGAATTGTCACGATTTCGAATCCATGATGCCGGAGTTTCAACAGCCACGTGCGCGCCAACAGCATATGAACGCCATGTCCAGCGGTCAGACCTGCATCGACTGCCACAAGGGTATTGCGCACTCCGATCTGCGTGATCGGGCGGAAGAGGACTATCTGGAAGAGCTCGAAGCCCCGCATCCCGGTTTCATGCGCGAAATTCCTCAGGAATATCTTGCAAGCCTTGCCCGGGTAGAAGCACTGGAAGCCGAACAATCTGCTGCTGCAAAGGCTGCCCAAAAATCGCAGCAAGAGGCTGTCCAGGCTCAGATCCAGGCAGCTGTGGAGAGCGCGCTTGCCGAAGAACGGGCAAAAGCCGACGACCCTGCGACCAGCGAACCGGCCGCCGCCGCCAGTGCTGCTGGTGATGTTGCGTCCAATGTCGACTGGGCAACGGTGCCTGTGACCGACCTCACGCTCTTTTATCCGGGACAGGCGTCCTTTGAATGGGTGCAGAACGGAAAGACCCATGGCGGTGCGCGTCCGCTCACAAAGGGAGGTGATGCCTGCACGACCTGCCACGCGAAGGAAGTGGAAGCAATCGGCACCAAGATTGTGGCCGGTGGCGAGATCGAGCCGACACCGATACCCGGCAAACGCGGCACCATCGACGCGAGCATCCAGGCGGCCCATGACGATGAAAATCTTCATGTACGGATCCAGTGGCCGGACGCCGGTCACAATCCGGCACCGTTCGTCGACGGCGGCAAGATGGACCCGGACAACCAGATCAAGGTCGCCATGATGATCACCGGTACGGGCATCGAGATGGGCGAGACGACCGGATGCTGGTCCTCATGCCACGCAGACAACACCTACATGCCCTTCGACCCGGGAGCGGACGCAATTGCCGCAAACGCGGACATTGCCAGTCAGCTCGAGGCCAAGGAAACGATCACAAAATACCTGACCGAAAGCCGGACCAAGGTTGAGGTCAAGGGCAGACGAGGCAAAGCTCAGGGTGGCTGGGACAAGTTGAAACCGGCTGAAGAGATTGACGAACTTCTTGCAAACGGCACCTTCCTTGATTTGCTCAGGATCTATGCCGACGGGTCTGCCTCCAACGGCTATCTGCTTGAGCGCAGGGTCGCAAATGGCGGTGATATCTCGGCTGAGGCCAACCTGTCGGGCGGTGTCTGGACGGTCGTTTTCTCAAGACCGCTTGCTTCCGGCGCACCTGGAGATGTCCCGCTGGAACCCGGCAAAACCTACACGGTGGGCTTTGCAATCCACGACGACTATGCCGCGGCACGGTTCCACCATGTGACTCTCGATACAAGTCTCGCGCTCGATGATGACGCGGCACAAATCAACGCGATCAAACAGTAGCAAGCAGGGCGGCCCGTAAAACGGCCGCCCTTTACGATAACGAGGGAGAAATCGTATGTCTCTGAATTCGTTCTGTCTTCCTGCTGCGCTGCTTTCAATGGCAATCGCCTGTTCCACGGTAGCAGCCGACGACGACCCCGCTGCTGTTTGCGCGGAAGCGGAGGAGCGTTACGTAGAGCTGTTTGGCCAACCGTCGTCGGAAGCGGAAGGCGTCACCGTCGTGACGATGTTCAAGTACAAATTCTGTCCGGAAGACCTGAGCGTGCCGGTTGGCACGACTGTCCGCTGGGTGAATGTGGACAAGCGAACCAGCCACAGCGTTGTGCTGAAAGAGGAAGGCATTCCGGAATCGGACCGGCTCTTTCCTGAAGAACACTTCGAATTCACGTTCCTCACTCCAGGTCCACCGCAAACCTATCTGTG
This sequence comes from uncultured Roseibium sp., assembly GCF_947494555.1. Classification (GTDB taxonomy): domain Bacteria; phylum Pseudomonadota; class Alphaproteobacteria; order Rhizobiales; family Stappiaceae; genus Roseibium. The sequence goes on from NZ_CANLVF010000002.1 coordinate 298,736, forward strand.
CGGCCCTCATTGGGAGACACAGGAAATGATCGGGAGGGTGACCGTAACACCCTGACTTTCATATGTTTTTTCGCACTCAAAAAGAAAAGTAACCCTTGACAATAGTCAAGCAGGGCGTGCGCGAAATAAGTGACCATAGGACATCGAACTTCCGGGGAAACGAGGTCTTTCATGACGGGAAAAGTCTTTCTCATCGGAGCCGGGCCAGGCGATCCTGATCTGCTGACGCTCAAATCGGCACGCATGCTGCAGGCAGCAGATGTTGTGGTCTACGACCGTCTCGTATCCGCTGAAATTCTGGCTCTGGCGCCGGCCGGCGCGCAGTTGGTAGCGGTGGGCAAGTCGCCCGAAAATCATCCGGTGCCGCAAAGCAAGATCAATGAAATCCTCCGTGCATTTGCTGAAGACGGCCTGACCGTCGCACGGCTCAAAGGTGGCGACCCCCTTATTTTCGGCCGCGGATCGGAAGAGGCTGCCCATCTGATCGCTCACGATATCGACGTTGAATATGCGCCCGGGATCACGGCCGCACAGGGCGCTGCGTGTGTCAGTGGTGTTCCGCTGACACATCGCGGACTGGCAACCGGCGTGCGCTATGTCACCGGGCACCGTCAGGCCAATGGATCGCTTGACCTGGACTGGAAGAGTCTCGCTTGCGAACAGACAACGCTGGTCGTTTACATGGGCGTTGCGAATATTGGCCAGATCGCCATGCGACTCGTTGCCGAAGGCCTGAGCGACGACACGCCGGTCATGGCAATCGCCGAAGCAACCACTCCACGAGAAACCAGACTGTTCTCCAAGCTGGGCCGTGTTGCGTTCGATATGCGCGATGCAGGTCTCAAGGCGCCCGTGCTCTTTGTCATAGGCAAGGTCGTCACGCTCAGTGCCGAGTGGTCTGTGTTCGATTCGGAGCAAATGGTTGTCACAGATCCATGCGCAGCCGGGCAGCGAGCCCATGTTTAGGCTGCTCGCACTTTTTCTGCTGTTTTGCTCGCCGGCGGTGGGCGAAGAAACGAGCCCCGTCGGGAAACTCATCAATTTGGTTCATCAGGACTGCGGGTCGTGTCACGGCCTCACCTTGAAAGGTGGCCTTGGTCCGGACATCACGCCGCACTCGCTCACCCACTACGACATCGAAACCCTTTCCATGGTGGTTCTGGATGGCATTCCGGAGACTGCCATGCCGCCATGGCGTCCGATCATGAGTGAGAAAGACGCAGAACGAATAGCCGAATACCTGCTGAGAGGAGAATTGAAATGAACATTCTCAAGCATTTCTTTCTGGCTTTCGCCGTGACGAGTCTAGTTGTTGCCCCCTCACCCAAGGCAGAAACAATACGCGCCACAGGTGACCTGGGTCTGGTGGTGGAGCGCGCAAGCGGATCACTTCTCCTCATCGACCAGTCCGAGCGTACCGCGCTCGCCAGGATCGAGGGTCTCGGCGACCTTTCCCACGCCAGTCTTGTCTACTCGCCCGACCAGAGATTCGCCTATGTGTTCGGTCGCGATGGCGGCCTCACGAAAGTCGATATCACAACAAGGAAAATTGTCGGGCGCATTGTTCAGTCTGGCAACGCCATCGGCGGTGCCATCTCTGATGATGGACGTCTTGTTGCGGTTTCGAATTACGAACCGGGCGGTGTTCGGATCTTCGACGCCGACACCCTGGAGCTTGTCGCCGATATTCCGGCAGGTTCAAAAACGATCGGTCTTGTGGACGCGCCGGGGCGAAAGTTCGTGTTCTCGCTTTGGGATGACGGCGAGACCTGGATAGCAGATCTTTCCTCCGGTGATCCAATTGTCACCAGGATCGAAGACATCGGCACCAATCCTTACGACGCGCTGATCACCGATGACGGGCGTCTCTACATCACTGGCCTTTTCGGAGAGGATGGATTGACGGCTATTGATATGTGGGATCCGGAGCCGCACCCGATCCGGGTCCTGCCAGAATATGGCCGCGGCCAGAAGGACCTGCCGGTTTACAAGATGCCCCACCTTGAAGGCTGGGCACGCGCAGGCCGCGAATTCGTACTTCCTGCCGTTGGACACCACCAGGTCCTTTGGATCGACGCGCAGAACCTTTCCGAGACCGGACGAACCGATACTTACGGACAGCCTGTTTTTGCGATGGCACGACCGGATGGCCGGCAGGTTTGGGTCAATTTCGCGCATCCGCTCAACGACACAATCCAGGTGATCGACACTGTGAGCAAGAAAGTTGTTCACGAATTCAAACCGGGTAAGGCTGTCCTCCACATGGAGTTCACGGCGCGAGGTCATGAGGTTTGGGTGTCTGTACGCGATGCCGGAAAGGTCATCATTTACGACACGAGAACTTTTGAAAAACGCGGGGAGATCGACGCGGAAAGCCCATCCGGCATCTTTTTCACCTCACGTGCACACAAGATGGGACTATGAGCCATGGAATGGATCGGCGATCCCATCGATCTCGGACTGTTGGATAACTGGCAGCGTGATCTTCCCATCGTACCGCGTCCCTTTGCCGAGATCGGCCGGGAGTTGTCCCGACCAGAAGCCGAAATACTTGAGCGGCTCAAGAAACTGAGCGCGTCCGGCCGCATCACGCGAGTTGGTGCTACCTGTGCTCCCAACAGCGTATCGGCGAGCACTCTTGCTGCTCTTGCAGCACCCGCAGAGCAGCTTGAAAGTATTGCCGAACTTGTTGGTGCTCAACCCGGTGTCAACCATTCCTATGAGCGGGAAAACCACTGGAACCTGTGGTTCGTCGCAACTGGTCCCGACAGACGGCACATCGACAAGGTTCTTGGAGACATCGAGAGACAGACCGGATTACGCGTACTCGATCTTCCCCTTGTCAGACCGTTCAATGTCGATCTGGGATTTCGGCTGAACGGAGAGATGGACCGGCCACTCACGCCCCGGCCGGTCCGGAAGGAGCTCCTGCAGGATGGTGACAACGATCTCCTGCAGGCGCTCACTTCCGGCATGCCGTTGACCGAGCGGCCCTACCTTGAGATCTCGGCAACGCTCAACTGGTCGGAAGAACACGTTCTTGAGCGTATTTCTGTCTTGCAAGACGCGGGTATCATTTCGCGCCTCGGGGTGATCGTACGCCATCGAGCGCTCGGCTGGCGCTCTAATGCGATGGTGGTCTGGGACATAACGTCCGAGCGGATAGACGAAGCCGGCCCGGCACTCGCTGCGCATCCTGGCGTGACCCTTTGTTACGAGCGCAGTCCCGTCGAGCACGTCTGGCCCTACCGGCTCTATTGCATGATCCACGCGCAGGCGCGGACAAAAGCCCTTGATACACTGACACAGGCATCACTCCTGCCTGAGCTGGCAAATGTTCCCTACAGAATTCTATTTTCGAACCGCTGCTTCAAGCAGACAGGGGCGATGATTTCGAGACAGGGAGCAGCGGCATGAGCCAGGAACTTTCCGATCTGGACCGCAGATTAATCAACCGCCTGCAGGACGACCTGCCCCTCACCCAGCGGCCTTTCGCCAGTATTGCCGAGGAGCTCAGTCTCACCGAACAGGAGGTCGTCGACAAGGTTCGACAACTCAGGGACGACGGCCTGCTCACCCGGTTTGGCCCCTTCTTCGATGCCGAGGCGCTTGGCGGTGCCTTTTGTCTCTGCGCGATGTCGGTTCCTGAAGAACGTTTCGAAGACGTCTTAACCAAAGTCAATGCCCATGCGGAGGTAGCGCATAACTATCAACGGGATCACGCGCTCAACATGTGGTTCGTAATGGCAACAGAAACACGCGGCGACATCATTAGAACGGCCAGGGAAATAGAACACGACACAGGCCTGGAAGTGCTGATGTTTCCAAAGAAGCGCGAGTATTTCGTCGGCTTTCGGGTAAACGCATGACACTGGACCCAAAAGACAGGGCTATCATTGAAGCGACGCAGGCCGGCCTGCCGCTCGTGCTTCAGCCATATACCGTTGTTGCCGAAACGCTCGGGATTGCTGAATCGGAGCTGTTGGAACGCCTGGAAAATCTCAAAAAAAACGGCGTCATCCGGCGCATCGGCGCAGCGCCCAATCACTATCGCCTTGGCATGACCGCCAACGGCATGACCGTTTGGGATGTCGACGACAGCCTGGTTGACGATCTTGGTGACAAAATCGGTGCCCTGCCCTTCGTGACGCATTGTTACCGGCGCCCTCGGGCTCTGCCGATGTGGCCCTACAATCTCTTCGCGATGGTCCACGGAGCCAGCCGCGACGAAGTTCACGCCAAAAGGGACCGTGTTGCCGAGCTTCTCGGCGATGCTTGCCGGGCGAGCGACATCCTGTTCTCAACCCGCATCTTGAAAAAAACGGGTATGCGGCTGCGCGGTCAGAAAGGGTGAACCATGTTTCGTCTGACGGAATACATGAAACAGATCATCAATCCGACAGCTCCCAGAACACGCAGGCACAGCAGCGCGGTAAAACCCGTCGTGATCTGGAACCTGACGCGCCGATGTAACCTCAGGTGCCGGCATTGCTATACGGTCTCCGCGGATGTGGATTTTCCAGGTGAACTAACCCACGCGCAGGCTATGGAAACACTGGAAGATCTTGGTGAATTCGGGGTCCCGGCACTCATCCTGTCCGGCGGTGAACCATTGGACCGGCGCGATCTCTTCGACATTGCCACACGCGCCCGCGATCTCGTGCGCATGCTCGCACTCTCGACCAACGGCACAAAACTTTATGGTGAAAGGGCAGACAAAGTCGCTGAAATCGGCTTCGACTATGTCGGCATCTCTATCGACGGGATCGGTGCGACCAACGACTGGTTCCGGGGTGTTGAAGGAGCTTACAAGCAGGCCCTGCGCGGTGTCAGAGAATGCAAGGCACGAGGAATCAAAGTCGGGCTCCGGTTCACCCTGACAGAGGCAAATCACAAACATTTGCCGGATCTTCTCAGACTGTGTGATGCCGAGGGCGTCGACAAGTTTTACCTCTCGCACCTCGTTTACGCAGGACGCGGCGACAAGAACCGCGGTGAGGACGCGGAACACAAACGCTCCCGTTGGGCGATGGATTTGCTTCTCGAACGAGCCTGGAACGGCGTAAGCGGCGGGCGCGAACTTGATATCGTAACCGGCAACAACGATGCCGATGCGGTCTATTTCCTGAACTGGGTGCGCCGGAGGTTCGGCGATACCACAGCGGAACACGTCCGCGAGCACCTTGTTGCCTGGGGCGGAAATTCATCGGGTCTTGGTGTTGCCAACATCGACACGCTCGGCAATGTGCACCCGGATACCTATTGGTCGGATTACACGGTCGGCAGTGTGAAGACCGACGCTTTTTCCAAACTCTGGATGAGCGACGATCCGATCCTGGCACAGCTCCGAACGCGTCCGAGACCTCTCAAGGGCCGGTGTGGCGCCTGTGGGCTACAGGACGTTTGCGGAGGGAATACTCGTATCCGCGCGCTGCAGCTGACCGGCGATCCCTGGGCAGAAGACCCGGCCTGCTATCTCGATAACAATGAAATCGGGCTCTCCGATGACAGCTATGAGCGTCTGACCGTGACCCCTTTCAGAGGAAAACGCCATGACCCGGCTCATCGTTTCGCTTAGCGCCCTCCTCGTGGCTGTCTCGGCACCTTTGGCGGACCCAATGCGAGACTACGCGGATAACTGCCAGGAATGCCACGGCGTCAACCGACTGGGCGGGATCGGGCCGGCCCTTATCCCGCAAACGCTCGGCCGTATGCGTGGACCCAACCTGATTTCAGTTATCCGCGAAGTTCGCGAAGCGACGCAAATGCCGGCCTTCGGCGAACAGATGAGCGAAGACCAGATTGACGCCCTTTCCGCTTTCCTGAACGAGCCGCTCGCTGACGTCCCTCCCTGGGGTGCTGAAGAAATCATGGCAAGCCGGGAACTCAATGAGGACTACAAACCGGTAGACGAGCCCGTCTGGTCATCCGATCCAATGAATATCACCCTCGCAGTCGAGACCGGTGACCACCACGTCAGCGTACTCGACGGTGATACCTTCGAGACACTCGACCGGTTCCCGACGCCCTTTGCAGTCCATGGCGGACCGAAATTCAGTCCGAATGGACGATTTGTTTTCATCATGTCACGCGATGGCTGGGTACAAAAATACGATCTCTATTCGTTGCAGGAAGTGGGTCGCATCCGCGCAGGCCTCAACAGCCGTAACATTGCGATGAGCCACGACGGCAATTGGATCGCTGTGGCCAACTATCTTCCGAACACGCTTACGATCCTTTCGACCGAAGACCTCAGCGTTTCGCAGGTCAAGCAAATCAAGGGCAAAGACGGAACCCCAAGCCGGATATCAGCGGTCTATCAGGCCCCACCGCGCAAAAGTTTCGTTCTGGCGCTCAAGGATGTTCCGGAGATCTGGGAAGTCTTCTACGGCGAAAACCCGCCGCACTACGGCTTCGCCCATGACTGGCGCATAGAAGGCCCGGCGCCTCACACCAACCCGTTTCCCGTAAGAAAAATCACAACGCCGGACTATCTGGACGATTTTTTCTTTGATCAGAGTTACGAGTACATCATGGGCGCGTCACGCAGTGGCGATGGTGGGCAGGTCATCGATCTGGTCATTGGTCAAAAGACAGCGGATCTTGATTTGCCCGGAATGCCGCATCTCGGCTCCGGGATCACCTGGAAACACCGTGACACGACGGTAATGGCAACCCCGCACCTCAAGGACGGTGTGGTGTCCGTAATCGACATGAAAACCTGGAAGACGGTCAAACGGATCGAAACACTCGGACCGGGCTTTTTCATGCGCAGTCACGAAAACTCGCCCTATGTCTGGGTCGATGTCTTCTTCGGACCGAACAAGGACGTCATGCATATCATCGACAAGGAAAGCCTGGAGATCGTCAAAACGCTCCGGCCCGAAGAAGGTGCGACTGTCGCGCATGTCGAGTTCACGCGTGACGGTCGGCACGCCCTCGTATCCATCTGGGAGGAAGATGGTGCGGTGATCGTCTACGACGCGAATACACTGGAAGAAATACGGCGTCTGCCGATGCGGAAACCTTCAGGAAAATACAATGTCTGGAACAAGATCACATTCTCTGAAGGCACCAGTCACTGAAGCCCTGATCGTCTCGCACGGTCAGCCCTCCAGCCCCGCAGCCGGAGAGTGGCAATTGCAGCAACTCGCTTCAAAAGTCAGCTTGCTTCTGCCAGGTTGGAAGATACGGTCTGCAACGCTTGCGGCCCCGGGAAACCTTGAACGGGAACTTGGTTCCTGCGAAGCAGAGCCCTTTGTCTATCCTGTATTCATGGCCGACGGCTGGTTCACAAAACAGGCACTGCCGGACCGGATTGGCGCGGTTAGGGTTCACCAACTCAAACCGCTTGGCCTTCACCCGGGACTTCCGCATCGAACGCTGAAGATGCTCAGGCGGGAAGCAGAGCAGCGAGGCTGGTCGCTGAATTCCTGCAATATCATGATCGCGGCGCACGGCTCGGAGACGGGCTCAGCTGCATCAGACTGCGCCTACTACTTCGCGAAGCGTTTGCGCGGCCTGATGCCTTTCAAGAAAAAGATCCATACGGGTTTCCTGGCTCAGGAGCCATCTCTGTCCCTGGTCGCACAAGTAAGCACACCCAGAACGCTTTTGTTGCCGTTTCTGGCGGGAACAGGATCCCATCTGACGGAAGACATTCCGAATGCCCTCGCCGAGGGCGGGTTCAAGGGCGTTCTCCTACCCGCCATTGGCGAAGCCGACTTTGTTGCGGAACTGATTGCCCACAGTCTGACGACCGCCCGCCTCGGGAGGGAAAATTTCGACCCGCTCAATCTGCAACATACCGCGTCAGGTGGTTCTTCCGATGCAGTTGATGTTCCACCGGCCTTCACGAAAATTTTTTGCGGTGAAACCTCAGGGCAATGCGAGTGCTCTCAACGACCCATATTCTCCGGTTTCGGCTTTGCCGCATCGCTTCTGGAAAAATTGCAAAAGCGCGTCTCGGGAAAAATGAGACAAGCTGCATGACAGACATAGAGAACAACTGGTCCATACGAAAACTCGCTTTGCTGCTCTACCCATTCACTGCGGCGGCGGTCGCGATCAATCTGTTTCTGCTTGGTCTGATTGGAATAGCGCTCGGGTTGCCTGCGATTTCGCCGGTTACGGCCATCTGGTTCAGCATTCCTCTCGGAGTTCCCGCCGCTTGGTGGGCTGCCAGATGGGTGCGTGGATTGATGGATGAGGCTGACGGCAAATCGCATTCGGACTGACACTCGATCTACCCGAAGGATTGAAGGCCATCCTGCAATAGCAAGGAGCTGATAATGACAGCCAAAGAGGCTAAACGCTCGGTATCAGCACCCGTTGCCCTGTTCGCGATCGTCTTTGGCCTCATGACGATCCTGTCTGGTGGACTTGTTCTTTTTGGCGGCAATGAGGTCAAGGAAGCGGCCGGAAACGTTGTTCATTTTGTGCTTTGGTTCAACTTCCTGGCTGGTTTCTCATACGTTGCTGCAGGATACGGACTCCTACGAAAACTCCAATGGGCGTATTGGCTATCGATTGCAATCTTTTCATGCACTGCAATGGTGATGGCGGGTTTCGTTATGCACATCGCGATGGGCGGCGCGTACGAATTCAGAACTGTCGTGGCGATGATGTTTAGAACGATCGCATGGGCCTTGATTGTGCAGGTCGCACGCAGCCGCGGGAAGCGAGGATAGACCTCGTCGAAGCTGATATTCTCAAAGAGGTAACCGACCTGGAATGCCGGCCTGTTTTCCCTAGTGCTATGCTGCCAACCAGGCCGTGGACCTGTCTTCCCGCACGACAAACGCGCGTGCGGTCTGAAGACAGCTCAACGCTTGCTGCAGTTGAGTTTCGCTGCAGACGAGAGCAGCCGTGGAGAGCCCGTCCGCCAATGCTGCGCTTGGGGCAACAACGCTCGCTCCCACCAGGCCGGTTTCGACGGGGCGTCCGGTTCTAGGATCCAGAATGTGTGAACGCGATCCGCCTTGATCGAATGTCGTTCCCAGACGCGCCGAGCTTGCAACCGCAGCGTTGGAAAGATGTATTTCTGCTTGCGCGTCGGTCAATGAAGGATCGGGGCGAAGTGTGACCGGCCACCCCTTTTCATCCGAACTGGTCTCCCTGGAAGCACTCCCTCTGGCGGCCAATTCGCCGATTTCCACGACCATATCGGCACAGTGCTCCTGTTCCAAAAGCGTCGTTATACGGTCAGTGATGAAACCCTGTGCGATGCCGTTAAGCGTCATTGCCATCCCGGATTTCCGGAATCGAATTTCGTCGGGCTGGATCTGAACACCGTTGAACCCAACACAAGCAAACACCGCCTCGAAGTTGCCAGTGTGATTGCCGGTAGCGTGCCGCGCATAGTAGCTCCACAGCGGTTGAACTGTTGGATCGAAGGCACCTTCCGTCACGCTGTGCAGCCTCTGCGACAGGCTGAGAAGTTCCAGCATTTCGAAGGATGGGGCGAACAATTGCCCTTTGCTGTTCAATCGGCTCAATTCGCTATTCGCTTGATAGAGACTGAAAATGCCCTCCAGTCGCCTGATTTCTCTTTCGATCGCGGTAAACAGACCTTGCACTCTGCTGGCGTCGTCGTGCACCACATTTATTTGCGCTTTCGCACCAAGTGCGACCCCGCGCCATGTGTGAAGCGTAGGTTCGGCACTCGCCTTTTGCAGCGGAAATACCGCACCGGCAGCTGCAACCGCGCTGATCGTGATGAAGCGGCGTCGGCTAAGCCGTAGAGGTGCGGAAACAGTATGGTTCATTGCACGACCTCGTCTGCTGCGTCTTGCTTCAACTGGGGGGTTGACGAGAGCTCAACCGGTGCAAGAACGTATTCAGTCGGGATATCATGGAGGCGAAGGACTCGCCCGCCCTGAGCTGCTGCGAATTTCTTTGCGCCTTCTTCAGTTCCGAACGGTATCGTCTCGGGCGCGCCCATCCCCCCTGCCTGTTTGCTCTCAACGACAAACCATGCCGCCTCCGCATCAATCCAGTTGTCAAAACCCGGCTCCTTCCAATTGGCCGCAACGTCCATGTCGTTCACATAGATTGCAGCTATGTCTTTCGGCTCTTCCGGCGAATGCATGAAGGCGATCGCGTCCCTGACCTGGGTGAACCAGAAAGGAAAGGGATTGCCGGAAAGATGGATCTGCGCTTTCGGACCTTCGTGTTCCAGGACGGTCATCTGGCAATAGTGTCCGGCAGCTTCAGCTGTCAGCGTGATGGCGGCCGGCTTGGCGAGTTCCGGGGCCTCCTGGCAGCCGGCAAGGAGACCAAGAGCAAGAAGAAGAATGAAACGTCGTTTCATGGCGTAATCCTTCGGATCAGAATGGCCGACGCGGTCAACACGATCGCTGCGAACGCAAGCAGGGATATGAACGCCAGAGTCGGATCGAACGGCAGTGTCTCTGAGACACCCGACATGCCACCCACGAGATCGCTCGCGCCGAGCGCTGCAAGGTTGAACAGACGGAAGGCGTCTGCCGGGTTGAGCAAAATCGCGTAAGGGAACACGTGCGAGGCGAAAAAACCGCTCGGATTGGCAACAAGAGCGCCAAGAAGCGCCAGATCATAGAGCACAACAAAAAGCAGCCATGCGGCAATTGCAGCGGCTGCAGCCGTTCCCAATTGACGCGTGAGCGAGCTGAGAACGTAGCCGATTGCGAGGAAACAGATGCCGAGTAATACAGACGTTGCGACAAGCCTTGCGAAGTCAGCCAGACCCGAGAGGGACCCAGTTCCCATTGTCAGCAACACCGCCGCCGTCAGGCCGTAGCCTGCCACCAGCGCAATCGTCAGCACGAGCGTGTGGCCAATGGTTTTGCCAAGCAAAAATTCGGTTCGTGAAATCGGGCAAGAGAAGGTCATCAGCAACGTGCCGCGCTCGATTTCGCCGCAAACCGCGTCAAACGCGAGCAACAGCGCGATCAGTGGGACGAGATAAACGGAAAGGCTTGCAAGCGAAGCGACCGTTATCGTCAACCTATCGACGCCGAGTGTTCCCGCAGGTGCGGAACCGAGCAGTGCCAAAGCGAGTGAAAAAAAAGCGAGGATCAGCGTCGCCAAAAGGATCCAGCGGTTCCGGATACCGATGCGCAACTCCTGTTGCGCGATTGTCAGAATGCGCGAGACCATATTTCAAGCCTCCTTTTGGACGGTGTTTGAGAAATGCCGGTAGACATCGTCCAGGCTGGGCGGGTGGACATCGACATCTTCGACAAGATTACCAAGAGCACTGATGGCCGAGAGCTTCCGAACCTTGTCGTCCGTCCCGCAGTCGAGTTCGACCGAGCGCCCGTTCATCCTGCCGGCACCGAGTTGAGCGGCCACTTCCTGCGCCGCGCCCGGCTTCGTCCAGACTTTCAAACGGATCGGCAGACCGGCTTGAGCCCGCAACTTGCCGAGTTCGTCATCGGCGACGAGTTGCCCTTTTGACAGGATCAGGATCCTGTCGGTTCTGGCCTCCAACTCAGTCAATGCATGGGATGAGAGCAAAACCGTTGCGCCCTTCTGCGCGATTTCGCCAATCAGCTGATAGACATTCTGGCGAGAAATCGGATCGAGACCCGTCGTTGGTTCGTCAAGAAGAACCAGCTTCGGGTTGCCGATCAGTGCCTGCGCCAGCCCGAGGCGTTGGCGCATGCCCTTCGAATATGTTCCAACGCGCCGTTTGCTTGCATCCGCGAGCCCTACCTGTTCCAGGAGTTCCAGGGAACGGGCAGAAGGCTCGCCCTTGAGGCGCGCATAGAAACGAATGACCTCCTCACCGGTAAGGGCACTCGAAAAGGCGACTGATTCTGGCAGATATGCGGTGCCCTGACGGGCGGGATTGCTTCCGGGTGCACATCCCAGTACCGAAACGTCTCCACTGTCACGCCGCAGGAATCCGAGGACCATTTTGAACAGGGTTGTCTTTCCGGCGCCATTGTGTCCAAGCAGCGCGACGCGCTCGCCGGGCTTCAACTCAAACGACACCCGGTCGACAGCGATGTTGCCCTTGAAGCGCTTTGTGAGCGATTGAACGGAAAGCGTTGAATTTGTCATCCCTGAACTCCCGCGTTTGGTTCACGGCGTGTGGGTGGCTGCATGAGCGGTGCGTTGTCGACAATCCCTCCGGGCAGGAGGGCTGGAAACTGGGCTTGCGTCCAGCGCAGCAACTGGACAGCAGGACTGCCGACCAGAAGCTTGGCGGAGGGCTGGGTCCACAGCACCTGATCGACCAAGTCGTTCGGGCGATAGGCGGTATCGGCCAGACCGTCGCCATTCATGTCGAAGGCAGCGTGATCACTCCAATAATTTCCGCGCCCGTCCGTACTCCAGTCGAGCATCCGGCTGCCGACATATTTCACCTGTGTCCTGTTGCGGATGAATGCATTGCCCTGGAATGTGTTCTTGGCGGACCCGGCTGTGAAATGAATGCCTATCGGGCAGCCTTCGAAACGGTTGTCTTTCACGCTGTTTTTGTTGGCGTTGTACATGAACAGGCATTTTTCGCCGCCGCCGGACACATGGTTGCCGCTAATTTTCGCGCGGTTCGCATAGTTCAACATGAGGCCGTGCTTCAGGTCACCGATCGAAACATTGTTGCGTATCGTCAGACGATCCGAAAACATCAGCGCATAGCCGATGTCGTTGCCGATCGAGACGTTGTTTTCCACCACACCGCTGTTGCCATGCATGTAATGCACCGCGAAGCGCAGGCTTTCGAAGTGGTTGTTCCGGAACGTGTCCTTGTGGCTGGTGTTGACGAAGATCCCGTCGCGGCCATAACGGATCGTGTTGTATTCCGCCAACAGGTCCGGCGCGTTCCAGACATAGATACCGTTACCGCGTTCGTTTCTGCGCAGGTCGCGTCGGCCTTCAATCAGGTTGTTCGAGACCGTGGCATTACGCGCACCGTGGACATCGACACCTGTCAGATTGCTGAGGATCTTGTTGTTACGGACAATCGCCCGGTGGGCTTTCTTGGTCAGTTTTACGCCGGCATCAAGGGTTTCGTGGGAAAGGCCTGAGCCGGTCAGGATCAGACCGTCCACCGTGACATCGGGCACGGTCACAGTAATCACACTCCCGTTTCCACTGCCGATGATCCGCGCTTTGCCACCGCCATCGAGTGTTATGGGTTTGTCCAGCGTTACCGGACCTTGATGATCCCCTGGTGCAAGCCGGAGAAAGTCCCCGGCTTGTGCTTGTTCAATCATGTCCTGCAACGCACCCTGCCCTGCCGGAACGGACCACTCCTCCCCACCAGCCGGTCCGCAAACCAATACGGTGGTGATGAGCAGGCCCACCGTTTCCACCAGATTGCGCAGAGTGCGACGCATTGGTCAGGTTCCTCTTGGCTCGACAAACATCCGCCCACGCATTTCCATGTGGAGCGCGTGACAGAACCATTGGCAATAGAACCAGTGGACACCAGGGCGTTCTGCAATGAACGTTACTGACGCGGTCGCCTGCGGCCCGACTTCCATCGCGACACCGTAGTTCGCAAGACAGAAGCCATGCGTCAGGTCATCGATGTCGTCGATATTGGTGACATAGACCGTCACCTCATCGCCCTGTTTCACGGTGAATTTCTCAAGGCTGAATGTCGGGGCGACAGAGTGCATGTAGACCCGAACCTTGTTGCCGTCACGGATCACGTCGGCACCATATTCAAGGTCGACCCCGTCTGCCTCGGCCTGCTTGATGGCATCTTCGAAGCTCGGATCTGAGCGATCCCAGACAATCGCCGGATTCACTTTCGAACGATGAACGATGATGCTGTCATGAGGCTCGGCAAAGGTCGGGCCGTCATGAACCACCGTCATCTCATCGCCCGAAATATCAATAAGCTGCTCATTCTCCGGTTTCAGCGGACCGACATTCAGGAACCGGTCCTTGGAAAACTTGTTCATCGAAATCAGCCACTTGCCGTCCGCCTCCGCGGTTTCGCCCATGGAGGTGGAATTGTGGCCTGGCTGGTAGTGCACATCGACTTTGGAGATGATCGGATCGACGGCCTCGCCAGCATAGGACCGAACGGCCTTGTCCATGTTCCACTTCACGACCTGGCTGTCGAGGAACAGTGTGGTGAAACAATTGCCCTTGCCATCGAAAGCGGTGTGAAGTGGGCCAAGGCCGAGCTCCGGTTCGCCGACAATCGCCGAGCGTGGATCGGCGTTGTCGTCAAAGAGCGCATCCACTTTCGTGACATCGATGATCGAAACCGTCGGGGACAGTTTGCCGTTGATAACGATATGTTTCTTGTCCGGTGCGGCATTACAGCCGTGAGGACTGTTCGGGATCGGGATGTACCGCGTGAACTGAGAGTTCGCCTCCTTCCGGCCGTCGACAACCGGAACACCTTTCATTTCGGTGTAGTTGCCGGCAGCGACAGCCTCTTCAATTGCCTTGATGTTGAAGACAACGCAGTGGTCCAGCTCGTTTTCGGTCATTTCGGCAAGGTTGGTGCCCATTTCCGAGTTGTAGCTGGTGGAAAAGGCGTATTTTCCCTGGTAGTCGGCATCGGTGTTGTCGAGGTTGCCCGAGACAATCACCTGCCAGGCAACCTTCATCTCGTCGCCGTCAATGGCGGTGAAGATGCAGGCATACTGGTCCGGATCATCCAGGATCTTGCCGTCGTTGACGAGCGGGGCTTCATGCTCGCCGTTGGCGAAAATGTAGCCTGTGCGGGGATATTTCTGTGGCCGCATGCCATGGATGTCATGTGCGTTCGGGATCTCGATGATCTTGTCGCATTTCATCGTGGTGCAGTTGATGCGGGCAACTCGCACGTTCGCCTTGTCGTTTGCAAAGATATACCGGCCGTCATATGTGCCGTCTGTAAAGGACATATGCGGATGGTGCAGGTCACCGTTGTCGTAGGTGACCTTGCCCTGCGCAGCGAGGAAGGCCTTTGTTTCCGGTAGCAGCCCTTCGGTCAGAACCTTCAGCGATTCATTCGTCTGCCCCCAACCCGTAGCCGAGCACCGGTTGACGACCGGTATCCTCATGAGTTCACGCATGGAGGGAACACCCAGAATGCGGACTTCACCCGTCTGTCCCGACGACCAAAAGCCGTAGTATTCGTCGAGTTCACCTGGCGCCATCTCGAATTTCTGATGGCCGTCCTGTGCAAAAGCCGAGTTGGCTCCGCCTACGGCAACAGCGCCCATACCGGCAACGACGGCTGTTTTTGCCGTCCCTCCCAAAAGGTCCCGGCGGGACACACCCATTTGGTTTTCTTTCTCCTTCATGGCTGATCTCCTTGTTTGCCCATTGAAGGTTAGGCAACCGGCTCAGGCGCTGCCGTCTTGGCGGTCGCCTCCGGTTTTCCAAGCCCGGTCTGCTTTTCAAAGCGGCGCCTTTTCGCGAGCTTCTTGATGCAAACGGGACATTTCTGATCGTGCTGGTAGAGAACCTGGCAGTGCAGGCAATTCAGGCACTCGTTGGGATTGATGTTGCCTTCCGGATGGATGGCCTGGACCATGCATTCCTTGGCGTAGCGGTGACACGGATTGCCGCAGTCCCGGTAACGTTTCAGCCAGTCGAACATTCTGAGCCTTGCCGGAATGGCCAGCGCCGCCCCGAGGGGGCACAGATACCGGCAGTAGAATCGCTCGATGAAGAGGCCTGCGACCAACAGGGATACTGCGAAAAGCACAATCGGCCACGCACGCTGGAACTTCAGGATGATCGCCGTCTTGAACGGTTCGACTTCCGCGTAGTGTTCGGCAACGTCCAGGGAATAGAGAGACAGGCCGAATAGCCCCAGAAAAATCATGTATTTGAGCGGCCACAGGCGCTCATGCAGCCCCCAGGGCACTTCAAATTGCGGAATACGGGCAAGTTTTGCCAAACGGTTCGTCAGTTCCTGCAAGGCACCGAAGGGACAGAGCCAGCCGCAATAAGCCCCCCTTCCCCAGAAAAGCAGCGCGGCGGCAACCGAGAACCACAGAAGGAAAACCAGCGGATCCATCAGGAAGGCATCCCAGCTGAATTCGCTCGTGAGTGACGAGAAAAACGCCATCACATTGACGACGGAGAGCTGTGCGTTTTCGATCCACCCGAGCCAGACCAGCGTGAAGGTCAGAAATGCGATCCGGAACCAGAACGTGAAGCGTTCATTGTGGGTCACTTGCATCTGGAAAAAGAAGACCAGCGTCAGAATGACGATGGCGGTTGCCAGAACAACAATGTCAATCTGGCGGTCATTCCAGATCCGCGTCCACAAAGCCCGTACTGCTTCGTCATCGGAGACAGCTGAACCGGCACCGCCCACTTCAAAGCCGGTTGCAGTTGCGTTCACGGCGGTAGGTATCGTCTTCAGATAGTCATCAGGCAACTCATAGCCGAGATCAAAGGTCAGGAAGACTTTGTCAATCGGTCCAACGGCCCGTTGCACAAGGAGCTGCAGGCGGAAGTCCTTTGCAGGGTCAAACCCGATATCTGCCGGGATGACGAAAAGATCCATTTCGACGAACGAGGGTGCGCCGTCGGCGACGATCTCACCGAGGCGTTTGTGCTGCTTGTCGAAGAACCGTGCGGAGACATCGTGCTGGATCATCTGGATCCGGTCGAAGATGCCACCGCGAACATATCCTGATCCCTTGAACGAATAGCGGCCGCGCCCCATCACAAGAAGGGCATGCTCACCTTCCTTCAAGCGTTTCTCGAGATTGGCGTACTCGGCTTCACCCAGTAAAGAGCGGCCAATCGTCGGCACGTCCGCGAGCGCTACATAAAGATCAATGAATGTGTCCGTGTCCGCACCGGCTTCGGGGCGCGCAATTGCGCGCTCATCACCCTGACGGGCAAAGGCATCGTTGACCTGTGCAACGTCCAATGACATGCGGCGCACCGAGCCGTTGCCGAGCAAGGTCATCCAGTCGAGAACTTCCTGGCGGCCAAAGTCGATTTCCCTTTTCGGCCCCAGTTCGGCGACTTCGAGCGCCAATCCGCCCAGACCAAGCGCACGGGCAACCTTGAGGCCGGAGCGCACGATGGAATCATCGATCACCATGATCGTCACCGTCGCACCGGAAATGATATCGAGTTCGTGCGCGGAACCACCGCTCTCTGCTTCGGCTTTCAGGTCAAGACCGGCATATCCTTCCGTCACGGCTCGGACCTTGGACTCCGGTATGCCGATCAGCACAATCGGTTCTGAATGCTTGACCAGCCGGACACCGGTAACGACGGCGTTCTCATCGACACCGACCAGTGTGTGGATCGGTTTGCCAGAATATCCCGTGGTGGACACAAAATCCGAGGTCAGGAACACCCAGCCAACGGTGTCATTGCCTTTGAGAGCGGGTACGACAGGAACATCTTTCCGTGGAACTCCGAAACTGTCGGCACCCGGGACCAGTTCGGCTGGCTGAACCTTGTCAAGAAATCGCGTGACTTCAGCACCGGCAGCGATGGCGACCGGGCTGACCGCAATGGAAAACATCAGACTGGCGGTCAGGCAGAGAAGACCGAAAATATGAAAGAGAGGACGCACCTCGAGCGCTTCAGCAAGTGTCATTCGCGACGTTGGAGCGATAATCCGTCTTCGTTTCGGGAAGTGTCTTGACGATAGTCAAGCAGAGGAAAATTTGACCACCAAACTCATGTTTGGTTGAGGGACAGGGTCACTGCTGCAGCTCTTCCCGGGGCCGCGATGGCCTTGGGCGTGTCAGGATTGGAAAGTAGATCCAGACAAAGAGCGCAAAGGCTCCGGTCCACATCAATCCGGAAATCAGCATCACGGCAAAATAATCGAAAGCAAGATTTCCAAAGCTTCGGATCAGGGCCGCTACGATCACCATCAGATAGGCAAGCACGATCGGCCGCTTCACGATCAAAGGCCGTCCGCTGTGGCCTAGCGAAGCCCGGGTCATCATGGCCAGTGTCATGCTTCCGATAGCACCTATTGCAAGCAGATGCAGCGCCGCGGTTTCACTCATGTAGTCCAGGATCAGTGTACTCCCGTAGACAAGATAACCGGCTGCCAGCAACAGAAAGGCGAGATGCAGGATCCAGAGGATCGGACTGTTGCGGACGGCCCATCCATTCCACGCGGACAGTCGCAAGATATTGGTTGCTCCGGCTGCAATTGCGATACAGCCAAGCAAAAACTGCGGCACGAACGGAAACGCTGCCAGCGTTGCCAGGAGGGCCGAAAGAACACCTAGCCTATCCAGCCAGGCGTTTGATCGCGGCAAGGCTCCTGCGTACCCGTCCCTGTTGAGCGCATTCCGCGTAAATGCCGGAACGACCCGTGCGCCGACAATTGATATCATCGCAGCGCTTGCGAATACGCCAACGCGGACACCCGCCTCCGCCGTTCCGCCGCTCCAGCCGATCCAGCCGATCCAGTCCAGGTGCATCATCAGGTTGCCGAGGAACAGAGTGCTGAGCAGAAACAGGAAAATCATGTTTCTGACCTGTGATTTCCGGGCCAGGCGCCCGAGAATTGCCATCGACAGAACGGGAATGAAGGCTAAATCGACGACCGCAACTGCAATCGGATCAAAGGCGCTCGAAAACCAGACACCGAGCCTTCCCAGCAGCCAAATGAAGCCACTAACCGCCACGAATTTAGCGCCAGCCTCTTCGGTACCGGTCCAATTCGGTACCGCAGTGATGAAAAACCCTGCCATCACTGCCATCGTGTATCCGTAGACCATTTCATGTGCGTGCCAGAGATGCGGCGCCATCGACATGGGAAGTGATACAAAAGCGGCCCCGGCTGCATGCACAGCAAGCCAAGCTGTCCAGGCCAGCATGGCAAACACAGAAAACAGACCAGCACAAAGGAAGTAGAAGCGAAAACCGCTGGTCAGGACAATCGGGCAACCGCCTATTCTGCTGACGTTTTTCCGTTGAAGGGTTGCAGCCATAAAATCACTTTCTGTCGGTCTTGTTCCGGGGCCAAGGCCATGCCCTGCCCCAAAGCCCTCCCAACCGCCATTCATGGTCACCGGATCTGGCATCCAATGTCTTGACCATGGTCAAGTGCGACTGCCGTTCAACGCGAACTTCATTTGGCGAATTCTCCACTATCCGCTTCTCTGCGCAAGGTTCCGTGCGCGCGTTAGTGGCGAGCCGTCTGATCAATCGGGAATCGACCAAACTCCGCGATCCGCGGACCGCCCAAACGATGCAAATCGAGTGCGCGAAAGCAAGCAACGGCACGTGATCAGAAGGTTCACCTGTCTTTCAGAAATGCCGGGTTAGCAAGGTGCGCACTTGCGACACCCTGGCCCCAAACAGGCTGGCCAGGTGGAGACGAAGGAAGTTCTTCGGAACTGCCATGAAGTTACTCTCGCCTGAGGCCAGAACAAAGCGACCAGTACGACATATTTTCAACCACAAATGATCTTATGTCACAGCGGGAGGCGATCTGCATGGCTCACTGGAAAACCGGTGTGGGTAGACAGGAACCGAGAACGCCTGAGTAGGTCCTTTCGCATAAGACAAGACGCGATTGCTGTGTAGTCACATTAGTCGTCGTAGACGTTTGACCGTGCCTGTGTGTGTCTCTGCTTAGAAGCGAAGCCTTGATTTGTAGCTTGTGCGTTATTTTTCCGATACTTGCGATCAAAAGATAACCTGATATAGCAACAGCTCCTGACCGCATATTCAGCACGAAACTGCGACGCGGTTTGCCGCGAATACAGATGACCTGCAATCACAAACATTCAGCATCGCACTTGTCGGCAATGTTTTCAATGCGGCTCGTCCTAGCCTCCGCAGCATTGCGGTGCGTCATCAGAGCGCCCACGGACGCGTTATGACACAAAGATTGCCCTCTTTTGAAAAAATGCATTCGAAGCTGTTGCCAAGCGACAAAAAAGGGACAAATAATGTGACCAATTGAAATTGGTTCCATCAAGAGACTTCGTATGACAGAAGATCGTCCAACCCGGCGAAACTCCAGTCTGGCGCTCGAACGCCTTCGAATTCTCGTTGATCAGCTTGCAATGGACGGGGTACGGCAGCTTCCGACAGAGAGGGACCTTTCCGAACAAATTGGTGTCGGTCGCCGTGCTGTACGCAGGGCGCTGGAAGTGCTTGAAACCGAGGGTTTCATCTGGCGGCGGCAGGGTGCCGGTACCTTTATCGGGTCAAAACCGCGCGACGGCGAACAGCAGCTCAGCAAACTGCCTGAAATGAGCAACATGCTCGAGGTGATGGAAGTGCGCTTGCGCCTGGAGCCAGCCCTGGCGCAACTGGCCGCCATTCGGGCGACGCCGAAAGACATTGAGCAGATGCGCCATGTAGCTGACAAAGTCGGCGAAGCCGATGACATGGACGGGCGTGAATTGTGGGATGGCGCCCTTCACCGGGCCATCGCGAAGGCCGCAGGCAATACATTGTTCCTTGCGCTTTTCGACGTCGTCGACCGTATGCGGCAGAACGAAAACTGGCGCCACGTGCGCGAAGCACTGCGCACACGCGAGACGGTTTCACAATACAAGGCCCAGCATTCTGACATCGTTGATGCGATCGAGCGCCATGATCCCGTATCCGCCGAACGCTTGATGCGCCAGCATCTGCTCGCTCTTCAGGAACGCCTGCTTTTCCAGACCTCGGAACACGCCGGCAATGAGTGAGCGCCCGGTAAATCAGGTGCGTTCATCAAGTGACGCCCCTCTTCTAACAGTCGAGGACCTCTCGATCCGCTTCAAAGGCGCTCCGGCCAATACGGTCGACGGCGTGTCTTTCAGTGTCAACCGCGGCGAGACGCTGTGCATTGTCGGCGAAAGCGGTTGCGGCAAATCCATATCTGCGCTGGCATTGATGGGGCTTTTGCCCATGCCTCCGGCGGAAATCGCGGCTTCGCATATTTCCTTTGATGAAAGGGATTTGTTGTCGCTTCCGCCCAAAACCCGCGCGGACCTGCGCGGTGATCGCATGGCGATGATCTTTCAGGAACCGATGACGTCCCTCAACCCGGCCTTTCGCATCGGGGACCAGATTGCCGAAGGTGTGCTGCGCCACAAAGCCGTCAGCCAAGCAGACGCCCGCCAACGTGCGCTCGTCATGCTGGACCGGGTGAAAATCCCTGCTGCCGCCGAACGTCTTGACGACTATCCGCACCAGCTTTCAGGCGGCATGCGCCAGCGGGTGATGATTGCAATGGCGCTTGCCAATGATCCGGATCTCCTCATCGCGGACGAGCCGACGACCGCGCTCGATGTGACTATCCAGGCCCAAATCCTCGACCTCATGAGAACGCTTCAGGAGGAAACGGGAACCGCACTGATCATGATCACGCATGACTTGGGTGTCGTTGCAGAAGTCGCTGATCAGGTTGCCGTCATGTATGCCGGGAAGATTGTCGAACAAGGGCCTGTTCAGGCCATCTTCGACGATCCGCAACACCCCTACACCATCGGCCTGATGAGCTCCCTGCCCTCGCTCGGACAAAGGCAAAGCCGCTTGACCACGATTTCCGGAATGGTTCCGACAATCGACACGATGCCAACGGGCTGCCGTTTTGCACCTCGCTGTCCGTTTGCCGCAGAAGCCTGCGCGGTTGAGGTGCCGGTGCTGACTTCCATGTCGCAAACGCATCTTGCCGCCTGTCATCTCGCTCCACTCGAAAACCACCTGGTGGAAACGGTATGAAGCACTTTGCGCAGGACACAATACTTGAGGCGCGCAATGTTGGCCGCAATTTCACGCGCGGTGGCGGTCTCTTCCAGCAAAAGACAATCGTGAGAGCTGTCGACGGTGTCGACATGGCGGTCAGACGCGGTGAAACCCTTGCCATTGTTGGGGAAAGTGGCTGCGGGAAATCGACACTCGCCAGAACCCTGGTCCGGCTGTTGGAACCAACCAATGGCGAAGTTCTTTATGAAGGCAACGACATTGCCCACCTTCCTGCACGCGACATGCGCAAGTTGCGCAAGGATCTGCAATTCGTCTTCCAGGATCCGTTCTCGTCGCTCAATCCGAGGATGACCGTTGGAGCCATCGTCGAAGAGCCCCTGACCGTTCACACCAACGGCAGCAAAGCTGAACGGCAGAAGAAGGTGGTCACTTTGCTGCAGCGGGTTGGGCTTCGCGCGAGCATGGCGGACAGATACCCGCACGAATTTTCAGGTGGCCAGCGGCAGCGCATCGGCATTGCCCGTGCCCTTGCAAGCGATCCGAAGGTGATTGTTGCCGACGAGCCCGTCTCCGCACTCGATGTGTCCGTGCAGGCCCAGGTGATCAATCTGCTTGAAGACCTGAAAACCGAATTCAATCTTACGCTGATCCTGATCGCACACGATCTCGCCGTCATCCGTCATATGAGCGACCGCGTTGCAGTCATGTATCTCGGCGAAGTCGTTGAGATTGGCGATACGGAAACTGTCTACGGTGCTCCCCGGCACCCTTACACCCAGGCGCTGATGCGCTCGATCCCGGTACCGGCGCCCGGTATGCGATCAATGAAAGCGGATCTGCCGGGCGATATCCCTTCGCCGTTGAACCCTCCTTCCGGATGCCGTTTCCACACACGTTGCCGGCACGCAGACGAACGCTGCGGGACCCAGCGTCCCGTACTTGAAGCTGCCAATGGAACACGCGAGGTCGCCTGCCACCGCTGGCAGAAAATTGCAGGAACCCAGACGAGACAAAAACAAGAGCCGTCCCGAAGTGCGGCCACTGAAAAACGCTTTTCCCTTTACCGGGACTGGAGCGAAAAAAAGTCGAAAAACACCGCCTCCTCACCCGGTACCACTCCCACCCAGAGGAAAGACAAAAATGCGTAAATCTCTCCTAGCCGCACTGTTTCTCGGTGCTACATCGATGATCACCCCTGCCATGGCGGCCGACCTTCGCATCGGCCTTCAGGAGGACCCGGACGTCCTCGACCCGGATCAATCGCGGACCTTTGTCGGCCGTATCGTCTATGCATCCCTTTGCGACAAGCTTGTCGACATTACGCCGGACCTGGAAATTATTCCGCAGCTCGCCACGGGCTGGTCCTGGTCCGACGACGGCCTGACACTCACAATGGATCTTCGCGACGATGTCACGTTTCATGACGGCACAGCGTTCGATGCCGAAGCCGTCAAAGCCAATATCGACCGTTCCCAGAACCTGCCCGAAAGCCGGCGCAAGAGTGAAGTCAAAAACATTCAATCCGTCGAGGTCACCGGCCCTCATCAGGTGCAGTTCAAGCTTAAGGGCCCAGATGCAACACTTTTGGCACAGTTTGCAGACCGTTCCGGAATGATGCTGTCCCCGACCGCCGCCGCAGCAGCCGGTGTCGATTTGGGCGCGAAACCTATCTGTTCCGGTCCGTTCAAGTTTGTCGAGAGGATCGCCCAAGACAGGATCGTGCTGGAGAAGTTTGCCGACTATTGGAACGCGGGCGCCATCAATTTCGACAAAGTCACTTTCCTTCCCATTCCCGACACGACCGTCCGGCTGGCAAACCTGCGTTCCGGCGATCTTGATATGCTGGAGCGCCTGGCGGCTACGGATGCTGCGTCCGTGAAAGGCGATGGATCGCTTCAGTATGAAGAAGCCGTCAGTCTCGGCTATCAGGGCATTACCATAAATGTCGGCAACGGGGATCGCGCCAACAATCCGATCGGCCAGGATGCCAAGATCCGGGAAGCCTTCAGCCTGTCTCTTGACCGCGACGCCATCAATCAGGTCGTCTTTGAAGGCGCGTTCGCACCCGGCAACCAGCCCTATCCGCCAACAAGCCCCTGGTACGACAAGGACCACCCGGTGCCGGCAAGAGACGTTGAGAAAGCCAAGGCGCTCTTGAAAGAGGCTGGTTTCGACAGTCTTGATGTTGAGGTTCAGGTCGCCAACAACCCGGTACAGACCCAACTCATGCAGGTCGTTCAGTCCATGGCGGGTGAAGCCGGCTTCAATGTCGAATTGAAGTCGATGGAATTTGCCAGCCTCCTGTCGGACCAGTCTGCCGGGAACTACCAGGCAAGCCAGATCGGCTGGTCAGGACGCGTCGATCCGGATGGGAACATCCACCAGTTCGTGACCTGCGAGGGCGGCATCAACGACAGCAAGTACTGCAATCCGGAAATTGACGCCCTTCTGGATGAGGCGCGCACGTCCACAGATCTTGAGATCCGCAAAGAGAAGTACGACGCAGCCCGCGACATCCTGAACGCGGATATGCCGCTCATCTATCTCTACCACGTCACGTGGATCTGGGCCCTCTCGGACAAGCTTGAAGGCTTCAAGCCTTATCCGGACGGCATGATCCGCCTGGAAAACGTGAAGTTCAAGTAAATCCAGAACATTGCGGAACCCGGCACCTTCGCCGGGTTCCGGTCACCGGCGGACCCCAAGATGCTGTCTTTCATCGCAAGACGACTGGTAATAGCCATTCCGACCATATTCCTGGTCTCGGTATTCGTCTTTTTCCTGCAAAAACTTCTGCCGGGTGACCCGGCGCTGGTTTTGGCTGGTGAAGAACGCGATCCGGAGACGCTGGCGTTTATCCGGGAAAAATATCACCTCAACGAACCGATCCTGCTGCAATACTTTTATTGGGTCAGTGGCATGCTGCGGGGGGACTTCGGCATATCGCTGCGAACCAATCAGCCCGTCCTTGAACTCATTGGCGAAAAATTGCCGGTTACGATCCAGCTCGCGGTCATGGCCATGATGATTGCGATGATCATCGGCATACCTGCCGGCATCCTATCCGCAGTCAAGAAAGGCACCGCCGTCGACTACGCTGCTAATTTCGTTGCGCTTTCCGGTCTGTCGATACCGAATTTCTGGCTTGGGATCATGTTGATCATGTTGGTCTCGGTCCATCTCGGCTGGTTGCCGGCGTCCGGCTATGAGTCTCCTTTCGTCGATCCGATCCGATCCCTTGAAACAATGATCATGCCCGCCTTCGTACTCGGCACCGCCCTGGCGGCCACACTGATGCGCCATACACGTTCGGCAATGCTTGGCGTGCTGCGGGCGGATTATGTCCGAACGGCAAGAGCGAAAGGGTTGCGGGAAAAAGTGGTTGTCCTCAAACACGCCTTCCGCAATGCCCTGTTGCCTATTGTCACATTGAGTGCCCTTTTGTTCGGCGAGCTGCTCGCCGGAGCCGTGTTGACCGAACAGATCTTCACGATCCCCGGTTTCGGCAAGCTGATCGTCGATGCGGTGTTCACGCGCGACTACGCTGTTGTTCAGGGCGTGGTCATGTGTACGGCTGTCGGTTTCATTCTCATGAACCTTGTCGCCGATGCCCTGTATTTCCTCCTCAATCCACGCATGAGGACTGCGCTGTGACCGTTGCTGCAGACATACCCACCGCCGGGCCCGAGGATCAGCCGAGGTCCGGAAACCGGGCCTGGAAGAAACTCAAGGCCAACAAGAGCGCCTATGTGGGTTTCCTTCTGGTCGTGTTTTTTGTCTCCATTGCCATACTCGCCCCGGTGCTGCCGATCGCAGATCCGACCGCGACGGACTGGGGTGCCATTCGCAATGGCCCTTCGGCAGCTCACTGGCTCGGGACAGACGAACTCGGCCGCGACATTCTCTCCAGGATGATCTGGGGGGCGCAGGCATCGCTGCTGGCCGGCGTGGTTTCCGTGCTGATTGCCGTCTCCATCGGCGTGCCCTTCGGCCTGATTTCCGGATATTTCGGTGGCTGGATCGACCAGATCATCTCGCGCGCGACCGACGCTCTTCTCGCAACGCCGTTTCTCATTCTGGCAATCGCCCTTGCCGCATTTCTCGGACCGAGCCTTACCAACGCGATGATCGCAATCGGCCTCTCGGCAATGCCGATCTTCATCCGGCTGACACGGGGCGAAGTCCTGGCAGTCAAAATGGAGGACTATGTCGAAGGTGCCCACGCAATCGGCCTCTCCACCCCAATGTTGCTAATGCGCTACATCCTGCCGAATGTGTTCGCCCCAATTCTTGTTCAGGCAACATTGACCATTGCAACGGCCATCATCGCGGAAGCGAGCCTGTCTTTTCTCGGGCTCGGCCAACAGCCCCCGGCGCCGAGTTGGGGCTCGATGCTGAATGTTGCCAAAAACTTCATGACCCAGGCTCCCTGGATGGCGATGTGGCCAGGCATCGCGATCTTTCTGGTCGTCCTTGGCTTCAATCTTCTGGGCGACGGGCTGCGTGACGCGCTCGATCCCCGAGAAACATAAAAATACCCAGGAAACGCTCAAACCCGGATTTCCAAATGACAGTCTTTACCACAAGACCCGAAATCAAAGGCACCTTCGGTGTCGTTACATCAACGCACTGGATTGCCACAGCGGTGGGAATGCGCATGCTGGAACTCGGCGGCAACGCGTTTGACGCGGCGGTCGCCACCGGTCTGGCCCTCCAGGTCGTCGAGCCGCATCTCAACGGTCCCGGCGGGGACCTGCCGGTCCTCTTCCACAATGCAAGCCAGAACGAAACCAAAGTTCTCTGCGCGCAGGGTCCCGCCCCGGCAGGCGCAACGATCAGTCACTACAAGTCGGAAAACCTGGATCTCATTCCGGGCAATGGGTTGCTTGCGACTGTCATTCCGGGCGCGTTTGATGGTTGGATGCTGCTTTTGCGCGACCATGGCGTCCTGCCGCTCAGAACCGTTCTGGAACCGGCAATTCACTACGCCCAACAGGGGCATCCCCTTCTGCCAAGGGTCAGCGCTACAATTGCAGGGCTCAAAGAGTTCTTCGAGACCGAATGGCCGACGTCCTATCAGGCATGGGTTCCCGGCGGCATCGTTCCGGCCCCGGAGTCGAATTTCACGAACCCTGTTCTCGCCGAGACATGGTCGAGGATTTTGAAAGAGGCTGAAACTGCAACCGGCCGCGAAAACCAGATCGATGCGGCCCGCGACTGCTTCTATCGCGGGTTTATCGCAGAAGCCATCGGCGACTATCTGCAAACGGCCGAAGTGATGGATGGTTCCGGCGCTCGCCACAAGGCCGTTCTGAGCGCTGACGATCTTGCCGGATACGCGGCAGCGTACGAAGACCCGGTCAGCGCTGCCTATAATGGCTGGACAGTCCTGAAGACCGGCCCCTGGGGTCAGGGTCCTGTTCTTTTGCAGTCATTGTCGCTTCTGCGCGGGCTCGATCTCGCTTCGCTTGAGCCCACCGGTCCACAATTCGTGCATCTTGTCACGGAGGCAATGAAACTCGCTTTCGCCGACCGGGAGGCCTATTACGGCGATCCCGGTTTCTGCGATGTCCCGCTGAACGTCCTCTTGTCGGAGGCTTATAACGCGGAAAGACGATCGCTCATTTCCGAACACGCGTCCGTCGATCTGCGTCCTGGTGTCATTCCCGGTTTTGAAGGTCAGGTCGACCGCACGATGAAAGTCATCGAAAGCGCGGGGATCTCTGAAACCGGGGTCTATGAACCGACGATGGCGCATTTGTCGGAAAAACGCGGCGATACCGTGCACATCGATGTCATTGATCGCTGGGGCAATATCGTGTCTGCGACCCCGTCCGGCGGTTGGCTGCAATCATCTCCGGTTATTCCCGGACTTGGGTTTGCGCTCAATTCCCGCGCTCAGATGTACTGGCTGGAAGACGGCCTCCCGGGTTCGCTTGCGCCGGGTAAACGTCCGCGAACCACACTCACACCCAGCATCGCCTTTCACGACGACGGGACAGCCCTTGCGTTCGGCACCCCGGGCGGTGATCAGCAAGACCAGTGGCAACTGGCCCTTTTCCTGCGCCTGGCACATCACGAGCGAAATCTTCAGGCAGCACTCGACATGCCGCTATTTCACACCACTCATTTTCCAGCGTCGTTCCATCCGCGTCAGCGGCAACCGGGTCACATCATGGCGGAAGAGAGTTTTGGCGCCGACACGCTCTCAAGCCTCAGAAGCCAGGGACACTCCGTCGAAGTGGCAGATGAATGGACTATCGGCCGTTTGACGGTGGCGGCGCGAGACCCCAGCGGCCTGTTACGGGCAGGTGCAACGCCTCGCCTGATGCAAGCGTACGCGGCAGGCAGATGAGGAAAGGCAAGCAAAAATGACATTTTCGATTGTCGCCCGGGACAAGACCACAAGGTACTACGGGATCTCTGTTGCGAGCCGTTTCTTTGCCGCTGGAGCCGTCGTGCCGCACCTTGCCGGACAGGTTGGCGCTATCGCGACGCAAGCGCTCGTCAGTCCGATCTATGGAACGGAGGGATTGTCCCTGCTGCGCTCCGGCGTCTCGGCACAAAGGGTCATCGACACGGTCGTGGCCCGCGACAACGGCAGCCATTCCCGCCAGATCCACCTCATTGACGCTAAAGGCCGGGCGGCAGCCTTCACGGGTGACAAGTGCATCGACTGGTGCGGTCATCTGATCGAAGACAATGTCACGGTTGCCGGAAACATGCTCTCCGGTCCGCAAGTGGTCGACGCGGCCATGGAAACCTATCTGGCAAACTCCGGGTTGCCCCTCGAAGAAAGACTGCTGACCGCGATGGAAGCGGCAGAGGCCGCCGGCGGAGACAAGCGCGGGCGCCAGTCAGCTGCCCTCAAAATCGTGCACGATGAAGACTATCCCTGGCTGGACATACGTTCGGACGACCATGCGGCACCACTTGAAGAACTCCGCCGTCTGCATGCAGTTGCACAGGAACGCTATCTGCATTTCGCAGAACTGATGCCGACGCGCGAAAACATCCATGGCCTTCTGGATCGCACTGAAATCGACCGGAAAATCGCGGACCTGGAAGCAGAACGAGAGAAGGCAGGCCGTTCAAGCGCTTCCTTTGCAACGCCCCCGAGCTGATGCCGAAACCCGCGTCATCGAGGCATCAGAACGTAACCGGGCACTCGGCTTTCTGTGAGCGCCCATGCAAGTTTTCACGATCCAGCGAAATCAAACGCTTAAGCCTCCAGTGCCGAGATTGAGCACGCGGCATCCGGGTCGATCAAAACGCCTGCTGTTTGCAGACGAGCCCGAAAAAAACGCTTCGTAGTGGCTGGCGCCCTTCTCTATTGTTAATATGAGATCGGGCATTCATTGCCTCCCGCGTGCACCACATCGTGCTTCCAGGAAGACGGTGAAAAAGTAAAAACCAGCGATCAACCGTGCTGGAGCCCTCAGATCAGACAGGACCCTGCACCACCCGAAGCCAATTCGGCATTTGGCCGGAATTTATGCGTGACGTCACGGTCGCGAAAGATTTTGTCAAAAGAGAACTTGACCTGAACGCGAGCAGGCGACGCGTACGCCCGGGCGCTCCAGCCGCACTTGAACTGACGCACTCGTCCGCAACAGATCAGACTGGAAAAAAGTTTTTGTGATTTGCCGATGGTCAGCGCTCGTCCATTCTCACAGAGCTCTCACGAAGCCAACTGCCGAGAAATGTCAAATCCGCCAAATCGTTGGAAAAATGGTCGGGGCAGCAAGATTCGAACTTGCGACCCTCTGCTCCCAAAGCAGATGCGCTACCAGGCTGCGCTATACCCCGATCCGTTGATTTGGGGGATGTACCGGTGTTCGTGGTCGGCGTCAAGAGTGGAAAAACCGGAAACCGGGAAGGTTGTGAACAGTCCCTTATCGGCTTCGTTTGCCAATCAATCCGCAGCCATCGAGGGACTGGAAACCGGGTAACGGCAACCGGGCCGAGCAAATTTCGTCCAAGATGAGCGCTCAGATTTGCTACACTGCATTATCGTTTCGGAGGAATGTCATGAGAAACAAATTTATTGTCCTGAGCGCAGTAACGTTTTGTATTTCAATTATTTTTTTGGCGTGGCTGATTGCCATCTATATTGGTGAAAATGCGCCGCGCCCGGACCCTATTATCGATGAGACGGGAGCCGAAATTCCGCCTCTTGTCTTTCTCGATACAACGAACAATCTCGTATTGCCATTTTTGATATCTGTTGGGGGTCTCCTTTCGACACTCACAACGATTGCGCTCGGCTGGCGCACGGATCGTCGTCAGGCCGTAGAAAGTGAGCTTAAATCGCGCGAGCTGGAACTTAAAATCAAGGAAATGGAACTAAAACTTCTGCAGGCTACGAAACCCGCGGCGGGCTCGTGATGAGGAGGTTTGAAAAGCCAACCTTTTCGGAGATCGCAAGCAGCACGAAATCCATTGGCGACATCGTGGTCACTGATTTCAAGATCCATGATCTCAGGCACGATTTCGCATCAACGCTTTTGCGGGTTAGCGGCGCTCAACACCAGGTACCCGCTGATCGGGCACAATTCCAAATAATTTCACGGAAGAAAAAAGGACGTCGCCCCGGTGAAAAAGCGGCACAAACGTTACCTTTTTGCGTTCGTCATTGGTTGGTTTGGAGCTGCCTGCCTGATGGCTCACGCCATTTACACCCGGGGACTTGAACCGAATTTCACACGCGTTTTTGCCTTTCCGGTAATGTTTGGGGTTATTTTTGTCGGCGGCGCCTGGCGTATGAATTTACGGCGGATAATGACCCGACGAGAACGAGAAGGCTTTAGAAGGCGCGGATGGAACTGGAACGCTTATCGGAACACCATGTTGGTCCTTGCCATCCTCATTGGGTGCGGACTCATTGTTTATAAGTTTTACGCGCGATAAATGTTCTTACGCTCTGAAATAGCCCTACCCCTTCACGAGGGTGTTTCAAAGTAAATTATCATCAGCTTTCAATGACTTGCGGGTATAATGAGATTTACTACCAAACCAGATGCGCTACTAGACTGAGTTAACCTCCGATCAATCGATTTTTTGGGGTGCCTACGCATTCGTGGTCGGCGTCAAGAGTGGAAAAACCGGAAATCGGGAAGGTCGTGAACAGTCCCTTATTGGCCTCGTTTGCCAATCAATCCGAGGCCATCGACGGACTGGAAACCTTGTCGCCGACATCGATCCCGAGTTTTGCCGCCGTGCCGGCATTCAGTTCCAGGACGTATTGCGCAGGCGCGCCGGACGGTATGGTCTTTTCGGAGTAAGGCGTCGTGTCAGCGGCTATGCTGACGATGTCGCCAGAAGCGGCGATATAGATAATGTCGAGCGGCAAAGGCGTGTTTTTCATCCAGAAATAGCGATCGCCCTCGGTCTCGAAGATGAAAAGCATGCCGTGATCCGCGGCCATTTCCTCACGAAACATCAGGCCTCGGGAGCGTTGCCGGTCGGTGGCGGCGATTTCGACCTGGAAACGATGAGCCGTCTCACCGGACTGCACATTCAGTTCTTCCTGCGGCAACTGGGGCTGAGCGTCCTGCGCGAATACAGGGAAAGCAAAACTGGCAAAAGCGAACATCAGAACGACGAGAGGCGCAGCTGCGCGGAAGACTTTTGAGACCATTTCGAACCCTGTAATAAAACTTGAGGCCATCAAGGCATCCGGACCTTGAGCACACAAACACAAGTTGGAAAGCTGAGAGCCGTCTGCCGGGGATACCTGTCGAGGGCAGCTTCGACAAACAAAAAGGCCGGATCAAGTCCGGCCGGCAGTCAAAACTCATCCAAACACGTTTTGTCAGTGCGATGCAGGAATATGGGTCCCTGCCCCCATCGGCCGGATCTCTGCCGCCATGCGTCCTTTGGGGCCCTGTCCGAAACGCACAAGCACATCCTGGCCCGGCCGCAGTTCCGTAATGCCGAAGCGGCGCAGCGTTTCCATGTGGATGAAGATGTCTTCGGTCCCCTCGCCCTGGGTCAGGAAGCCGAAGCCCTTGACCCGATTGAACCACTTTACGGTCGCCTGCTCGAACCCGCCTTCGGGGACAACCTGTACATGGGTCCTGGACGGTGGCAACTGCGATGGATGCGTTGCTGTCGTTTCGTCCATCGACAGTATGCGAAAGGCCTGAAGTCCGCGTGGCCTGTCGAGGACTTCGCAGACGACCCGTGCACCCTCATAGGCTGTCTGGTAGCCGTCTCGCCTGAGACAAGTCACATGCAGAAGGATGTCACTGTCACCACTGTCCGGTACGATAAAGCCATAGCCCTTGCCCACATCGAACCATTTTATTGTTCCGGCAATCTCGAATACATCAACGGCAACGTCGTCCGCAACTGTCTCGAGCGCGCGGGGTTCCCGTGCGGTTTTAACCCCCATAGCGATTTTGTCCCGTCTTTAGGTCCGCATCATTAGGCCGAAGGCAAATCGCGACTCACCTACGGCCGATTCCTAATAAAAGGATAACATTGCGACTTATAGCGAGAAGCGAAATTGTGGAACTAACCACAGACCATTTACGTGTTTTGATCAAAATCTTCAGAAAATTCTGCAAAAGTTTGCGCCAATGGTGTCCGGATGACAGTAGAGGCGAGTGAATCCAGCGGTGTTTCTTGCGCATTGAGAATCACCAGTTGGGCGCTATGACGGACTGCGGCCATAGGCAGCTGCGCCGCTGGATGGACCACCAGCGATGAACCCAGCACCAGAAAAAGATCGCAATCCCGGGCCGCATCAAATGCGCGCTCCAGTTCCATCTCGGGCATCTCCTGTCCAAAACTGACAACGGCGGCTTTCAGCAGACCGCCGCAAGAGTTGCAACAAGGGCTTACTCCTGAGGCGACCGTCGCGCGCTGTTCTTCAAGCTCAGCGCGCCGTCCGCAGTCAAGACACGTCGCATAAGTCGAATTGCCGTGGATCTCGATCAGCCTGTCTTCGGGAAACCCCGCTGCCTGGTGCAAGCCATCCACATTCTGAGTGACCAGGCACTGCAGTTGTCCCGTTTCAGCGAGCCGGGTCAGGGCCAAATGCGCCGCATTCGGCTTAGCCCTTGAAAAAACATCCATCATTTCAAACCGATGATCCCAATCCTTGAGGCGGCTTGTTTCGGATGAAACAAAGTCCTGGTATTGAACCGGCTGGCGTTTGGACCATATCCCGCCCGGGGACCGGAAATCCGGGATGCCCGAGTCCGTCGAAATGCCCGCACCGGTCAATGCAACAATTGTGAGGCGGTCATTTCCATGAATTTGTGCAACAAAGTTTTGAGCAGCGGTCAGGCTGGTGATAGATGTCATGGGCCGGTCGGCACCTCCCGCTAAAATTCCCCGCATGAGGAAAAGGACAAGTTATGCGTTATCTGCACACGATGGTTCGCGTCACGGACATTGAAGAGTCTCTCGACTTTTATTGCAACAAAATGGGTATGACGGAGACTCATCGCATTGAAAGCGAAAATGGCCGTTTCACTTTGATCTTTCTCGCCGGAGCGGAAGACATCGACGCAGCAAAAGCCAGCAAGGCCCCTCTGCTGGAGCTGACCTACAACTGGGATCCTGAAGAATATACCGGCGGCCGCAACTTCGGCCATCTCGCCTTTGAGGTCGATGACATTTATACGTTCTGCGAAAATCTTCAGAACAAAGGCGTCACGATCAACCGTCCTCCGCGCGACGGACGCATGGCGTTCGTTCGTTCGCCGGACAACATTTCATTCGAACTGCTTCAAAAGGGCGAAGCCCTTGAAATCAAAGAGCCATGGGCGTCGATGCCGAATACCGGCGAGTGGTGATTTCAAAGGGTTTTCAACATGTGCAGGTCCGGAAGACCGGGCCTGCAAAAAATTGTCGCAAAGGCTCTTGCGGGCAAGTCCATTCCCGCCTATAAGCCTCCCCACGACGCAGCCGCGTCGACCGCGCGCCCATCGTCTAGCGGTCTAGGACGCCGCCCTTTCACGGCGGAAACACGGGTTCGAGTCCCGTTGGGCGTGCCACTTTTTCCCCCAAGACAACACCTTTGAAGTCGTCAGCACCTGAGCCGGGTGCTAACCGGATGTCGGTGAAACGAACCGGCATTCAATGTCCTGGCCAGGGTCGTCTTTTCCAAAAAGCGTTCTTCCGGGAAATTCACGCTGGTAAAAGGCATCTATGTCCTGGGCTGACGGACCGGCATAGTCGACCCGTCCGTCCGGGAAAAAGACGTCAATGTCATCATCTTCATGACCTGTTGCGTAGGTTTCCTGTGACCCGTGCAGGATCATGTTCACGCCGATCCTGTTGTTGACGAAATTCTGGACATCCATGAATTTCGGTGAGCGGGCATGTGTCTGTCCCAGGCGCCTCTCCTTTACCCTGACGATTGTGTCTGGGGAGTCCATGTCAACAATTCCGTAGAGATCAAAGTCACCGTGAATGCACTTGCCGGCGGCAATGAGCGAACTCGAAGTGAACTTGACACAGCCGAAATACGGATCCTGCGGGTTGCGCTCGACAAAATAGAAACCGACGCCCGGAATATAGGTGTTCTTCTTCTGCTGCTCAAAACTTGCCATTTCCGGTTTCAGCTGGCTCGAAAATGATCGCCACGCAGCCACGGCCTTGGCGTATCTACCGGCTGAATAGGCACGCTCACCCACAAGTTCCGGGTCGACCACCAGGCCTGCAATCGAAGGCCTCTCGACATCCGGCACCCTGCTGCCTCTGGGCGTAACGTCATAGTCCGCGGTCTTTGCCTTGCAATCCAGTCTTTTGGGCAAGGCATAGCTTTCGCCGATATGCTGCAACGACGCCGTGTTGGTGCGCCGAACCAGGATTGCGACGTTGTAAAGTTTTGCGGCGGAGCGGAAAACACCGATATGAGCCGCCTTCATATGGTTGAGTATGTCAGAACGACCGGCCATCCGAACCGCCTCCTGGGAAATTAAAAGGCGTCAGTCTGAGGTGACGCTGATTTCCCGACTCCTACCAGATCCCGCGGCGGATGAGACGTGATCCAGGTCACTCAATTTTGGCCTTTGGCAGCTGTCCGGCGCATACGCGGAGCATCGGGTACAAATTTGCAAGACGCGCTTGCGGTAACCAGCCTTTACGAACAACAAAAAATTGATACAAAAAACGCCGCGTCGGCGTTGAGAATCGTGGAACTGGCGAAAAAGATTGGATATAATCCGTGTCTGACTACAAGTTTATACGGAGTTTATGGAACGCGATTGATTGGCTTGTTTTTAAGATGAATTTCACCAAAACAAATAGTTGTGACACGTATTACAGAACATTTAATGCCGCAGGGGTAGGTCTGATTACAAGAGGACACGAACCTCGGATCAAGATCGGACCAACCGACAGGCAAAATTGATCTACGAGAGGACAGGACATGTTCACACGATTGATCGCCGTGCTGGCAATACTCATTGCAGGGACCGTCCCGGCACTGGCAAAGCGCGTCGCCCTCGTTATCGGCAACGGCGCATACGAGCATACAATACCACTTCCGAACCCCTCCAACGACGCCGAACAAATGGCGGCCAAGTTGCGCAGCCTTGGGTTTGAAGTCGTTGCGGGTCAGGATCAGACCTACAACGACATGCGCCGTTCTGTGATGGATTTCGCGAAAAAGGCCTATGGAGCCGAAATCGCACTTCTGTTTTATGCAGGGCACGGGATGCAGGTCGGCGGACAAAACCTTCTCGTGCCGATCGACGCCAAGATCGAAGACGAGACATCGCTCGATTTCGAAACAATCTCCGTCGATTTCATCATGCGCCAGATGTCCAAGGACGTGAAGGTTCAAATGGTGTTTCTGGATGCCTGCCGCGACAACCCGCTGGCACGCACTCTTGCGCGCCGCATGGGACCGAGCCGTTCAGGCGGCCTCGGCGCGGGTCTTGCTGAAATCAAGGTCGAAGAAACAGGCGGCGAAGGTTCTGTGATTGCCTTCGCGACCAGCCCGGGCGACGTCGCACTGGATGGTGAAGGCCAGAACTCTCCGTTCACTTCCGCACTCATCCGTCATATCGATACACCGAATGCATCTATCCAGACGGTCATGACGCGGGTCACTGGCGATGTTTACGACGCCACGGAAAAACGTCAGCGTCCGTGGGTGAACGCTTCCCTGATCGGCGAAGTATTCCTGAATAAGCGGACCGCCGATGAACCGGGCACTGAAGTTGCTTCACTCGGTACCACTTCGACAGCTGTTCCCCAGACTGCCGTGACTAATGCAGCAACGGCCGCAGCAGCTACGGCCTCCCAGACAAACCTTGACTGGGAACGGGAAAAGCTGATCTGGGAAGCTGCAAAGTCGAGCGATACAGTGGCAGACTATGAATCGTATCTGTCCGCCTATCCGAATGGCACTTTCTCGGATTTCGCGCGCAATTCGATCAAGCGCCTCGATACCGGCTCTCAGGTGGCTGCGGTGAATCCGGCGGCAGCCGCGGGCGCTGCTGCAGGTCAGCCGAATTCAGCCAACGGAGCTGTTACGAACCTGCCGAACCCGCAGACTGCGATTCCGGGAACCGCCGAGACCGAAGCGGCGCTTGGCTGGAACCGGACCGCCCGGCGGGAAATCCAGACGCGGCTGAACCTTACCGGGAATAAT
This sequence comes from uncultured Roseibium sp., assembly GCF_947494555.1. Lineage (GTDB taxonomy): Bacteria > Pseudomonadota > Alphaproteobacteria > Rhizobiales > Stappiaceae > Roseibium. Next base: position 334,944 of record NZ_CANLVF010000002.1, read on the forward strand.
GTCGGCCGTCCGGATGGTGCTTTCGGCCCGAAGACGCGCGCTGGTGTCGTTGCATGGCAGACCGCGAACGGATTGGTTCCTTCCGGATATTTCACCGCGTCGCAGCAGCTGCTACTCACCAACCAAACGGCAGCCCAGTACACGGCCTACATTGCTGAAATCAAGCGTAAGCAGCAGGCCGCGTCGGCTTCACGCAGCACGACAACGCGCCGGTCCAACACCACGACGCAGCAACGGACTACCACCACGCGCCGTACGAATAACGGTGGTGGCGTGAACCCGGCAGGCGCTGCATTCATTGGCGGTGTGGTCGGTGGAATTATCGGCGGTGCAATCGGCCGCTAACTCCGACTTGGCAAGCAATAAGACAAAGCCCGGCGAAATCGCCGGGCTTTTTTTTAAGCTCAGTTGTTTTTCAAGGTCATTGTGCCGTTGGTCCCAAAGGTCAGTTCAACTTGAGACTCACACGTCCAATCCTGGATGTTTTCGCCTCGTCAAGCACGCGAACAACTTGCTGGAAATCCGAATTCGCATCCGGGATCAGGACGGCGCTTGTTGCCCCCACACCTGCCAGACGATCAAGTTCCTGCGCCAGGCTTTCAACCGGTACACGTAGCCCATTGACGATCAACACAGGGTTGTCCGGATCCGGACCCGGCTTCAAAATGACAAGGACAGCCAAGGTTGGCGCAGGCTGGGTGCTTTCTTCACTTGCGACAACCTCCTCGCCCCCCAAAGAGACATCGAGCGGACGCCAAATGCCGAAAGTCGACGACAACAGAAAAAACATGACGAGTATGAAAATCACGTCGATCAGAGGTGTGAGCGGTATCCGCCGTTTTTTTCCCACCGGTGTGTGAATGGAGAGCATTCGCGGTTGTTTGCCTGCGTCGTAAGCTGCTTGAACGTTTCAATACACTCCCGCAGTTCTTGATAAATCACAATGGCAAAAGGCAAATTGACGGTAAGGCCTCACTTGCTTAGCGTTGGAACAGAACAGATTATCGAGTGCACACGCATGAATGAAGCCACCGGCATTTTGTTTCCGAAGCGAGGTGTTGGCCGTTTTCTTGGAAAGCCCGGCCTGTTGTCGCTGACGCTCTTCCTGGGCCTGACATTCCCAAACGCTGCCAGTGCCGGTCTTCGCGTCTGCAACGGCTCGGTGGACCTTGTGAATGTCGCCATCGGATACGACACCGAAGATGGCCTCAGAACGGAAGGCTGGTGGACGATCACTGCAAATGCCTGTAGCCAGGTCCTTCAGGAGCCTCTCAAGGCAAACAACTACTATCTCCACGTCTCGGATGGTTTTGGCGAAAGCCGTCTCGGCGGCGACGTTACCCTTTGCATTCGCCAGGAGAAGTTTGTTCTGTTCGACGGTGACCAGTGCTGGCAGCGGGGACTGATCGAAGCAGATTTTTTCAAAATTGAGACCGACGGCGCCGAAGACTGGACAGTCTTGTTGTCATATGACTGATTTTTGTGTCTGATGGACCAAAGGTTTATGCGGCTTGCTATGCAGCCGGACATGTTTTGGGGGATCTAAATGCGATTTTTCACGAAGCTGTTTCTATTCGGATATTTCTGCGCCGTTGCGAGCGCATCTTCCCTTGCGCAGCAGCCCAACGGAAAGATCAGTCTTGAGCTGAATCACGTCCAGGCAACGCAGGATGGTGGCTGCCGGCTTTCGATCATCGCAACAAATGGCCTGGAGCGTCCGATAAACCAGCTTGGACTGGAAATCGTTGCATTCAATACCGAGGGTCTTGTCGATCAGTTTCTGAGGCTCGATTTTTCGCGCATTTCGGCCGGCAAAACAAAGGTCCTTCAATTCGACCTTGCGGGCAAAGCATGCGACAGCCTCTCCAGACTGCATATCAACGATGTGCTCAATTGCGTCCCGGCGAGCGTTACCGACGTCTACTGTCCGGACCTTCTGGATCTGCAAAACCGCACAGCCATCCAGTTCGGCGACTGACGTCGCACAACACGCTGCAGGGACATGCATCTGAATGGTAGAGTCGTCTTCTTCGTGGCTTGAACTCGGCGGACCCGTAGTCCTCGTCCTTCTTGGTATTTCTGTCCTGGCGCTTGCGGTCATTCTCGCAAAAGCATTCCAGTTCTCCAGCGCGCGGGTTGGCCGTCACGTCCTTGTGCGCCAGGCGGTGACGATGTGGCGAACGGGCGATCGCGCAAAGGCAGCGCAAGTGCTTTTGAAAGACCGTTCCCTGTCCGCCGGGTTGGTGCGCAGCGCGATGGACGCGATCCAGATGCTGGACAATCAGCCGCTCAGTTCCCAGGAACGGGACATTCGCGAAGAAAGGCTTCGGGAGGAAATTTCAGCACGTGCAGCCGACCGTCTCTTCGGGCTCGCGAGTTGGCTCAAGGCGCTCGATCTCGTGACTCAGATCGCCCCGTTGCTCGGTCTTTTCGGCACCGTTCTTGGAATGATCGAAACGTTTCAAACGCTGCAGGAATCCGGAGCGTCAGCAAATCCCGGAGCACTCGCCGGCGGCATCTGGGTTGCGCTTTTAACAACGGCATGCGGACTTGCCGTCGCCATCCCGGTCTCCGTTGCAGTAACCTGGTTCGAAACAAGGCTCGAGAAGGAGCGCGCGGCATTGGAAATCCTGCTGACGGGCATTTTCACCGCCGGCGCCGCAACACCACAGCCATCAACGTGAAACCTTAAACGCCGAAAGCGAAAAAACGCCGGGTTCGGCGAGCACACTTGCGATCCGTTCGGCAGAGAGTGTGCCAAACCTGGGCGGTTGCGTGTCTTTTGGCCGGTTCCAGACCGCCAGCAAAAGCGCTGTTTCGGTCTGTCCGCCGGTGACCAGTGTAACCGGGATCGAGAAACTCCACCCCCCTACCGTCGTTGTACTGTTTTGGACGCGGACAAATCCGCGACCGTCATGGATCTGCCCCGCATCATCAATAAGGTACAGCTCCGGCGGTCCCTTGCCGTTCAAACGAAGTCCGGCCTGTTCAGCCTGCGCAATACGCCCGAGTGGCAAGTCACGCTGGATCACGCCCGAAACCCGCGCACCGCTTGTCACCACTGTCCGGTCAAGCTCAACAAGCCCGGGGGCTTCGACGCCCTTTGACACACTCAGAGCATCAAGGACTGCGCACTGGCGTCCGGTGACCAACCGAACTTCGATATCTGCCTCATAGCCCTGATCCGCGGCAAAGCGCTGGTCGAATTTGAAAAACGGATCGATCACGGCCCCGAATGCGGTCACCTGCGCAGTCTCGGTTCCTGCAGACATTACCGAAAGATGGACACATTCACCGGCATCATAACCGGCGACATAGGCGGTGACATTTGCCAAGGGATCGATGGTGGCAACTTCGTCAGGGAGAACGCTTGGTGCGGGATCGGATGACGTCGGGGCGGCAGGAACACTTGAGGTCTCCGGATCATTCGGTCCCAACGCCGGTGGGTTGATTTCCGAAGGAGCGAGGGAGGCTATGACGTCTTCCACCGGTTTGACAGGCTGAACGGTTCCAGCCTCAACCTGAACCGCGCTGGTAACCGGTTCAACCGCAGCCACGGTGCCGACCTGGCTTGGTGGTGTGTTGCTTGAAACGGTGACGGGAGCTGCCGTACTCGACGAAGAAACCACCGGCGCAACCGTTTCAACTGAAGATACGACAGGGGCCGCTGCCGTCGGCTGGCTCGCAGATGGAACCGCTGCCGAGCTCGTGTTTGCCGAAACGGTTTGCGAGGCCACCACGGTTGTGGTCACCGTGGATGGACTCACCTGAACGGGCGCTACGGATGATTGCGGTCGCGTCTGAACGACGCTTTCGGCAGCCTGAGCTGGAACCACGTCGCTCGACGATGAAATCTGCGGTAATGGATTGGTTGGACTGGGAGAAGTCACAACCTCCGGCACGCTGTCGGGAATTGCCTCGATGACAATGGGCGATGTCACCTCACTTACAACGACTGTGGTTTGCGGTGCCGACGCGACGACTGGAGCAGATACAGCATTTTCAATCGTCTCGGGTACGGGCTCGATCACGGTTTCCACAGGAGTGGAAACAATGGTTTCGGCATCCGTTTGAGCAACGGGTTGTGGCGTATTCGAAGTGGCCTGTTCTGCCGCTGCGAGATTTACCGGCTCCGCCTGAGTGGTGGATTGTAAATCCGGCGTAACGGAATTGATGTTCTCTGTTTCCACGACTTGCGGCTGAATGGCTTCGCTTGTGTCCGGTCGGCTTTCGACATCGGCGGGCGCAACGGAGGAAGCAACCTCCGGAACCGGTTGAACCGGAGCTGCGTTCGTTGCCGCGGTTTGGACAACGACGGACTCCACCTGCTCAGCAGGTTCAAATATCAGGTCTTCGCTCTCTATTATGATCTTGGTTTCGGCCGGGGGGGCCTGAGGCTCAACCTTCCATGTGAAGGCCGGCAATCCATAGATCAGAATTGCAATATGAGCAGCGACGGACATACCGAGACCGGCAGTCCAGACGGCGGCCGGAATACGTGCCTTGTCATCTCTGTTGTAGATCGCCACTGTCACGGCTATTCCGTTTCAATTGTGATGAAGCTGAGCTGCCTGATCCCGGCGGTACGAAAGCGTTCGGCATTTGCCGCCACGGCAGCCATTTTTGCACGCCGATCCACCTGTATGGACAGTTTGTCCGTTTGATTGCCCAGGCGTGTCAGCAGTTCGTTCAACGCCTGGTCATCCAGTTCTGCGCCTTCAAACCAGACAGTGCCTTCCTTGCTGATAACCAGGCTGTTTTGAATGTCGCCTTCGCCAGACTTTTCTATTGTTTCAGCCCACTCGAATTCCTCAGGCAAAGGCGGACGCAACGTTCCCGAGACAAGCAGGAACAGCAACAACAGGAAAACGACATTGATCAGCGCCAAGGAACTGTCTGCCTTGCGCTCTGTAAGCGGCTTCGGCACATGAATCGGTTTCGTGTAGCGCTTCATTCCCGTTGCCAGTCCATTCCCGATTTGACGCGATGCTTCAGGGCATCTCAGGGCACCACTTTGACCGTGGTTGCCGTTGCCCGCAAGATCGGGAGGTCCTGCATCAATGCGTCAAAATATTTGTCAGCTTGCGTTTCCCGCCGAACAGCAAGATTCGAGACGAGATTTGTCCCAACCATGGAAATGATCAATCCGGTTTCTTCGGAAAGCGTTTTCAGGTTCAGCGGAACCACGAAACCGGCACCGCCGTCATCCGCTTGCAGATACGGTGAGAGATTGATGACCTTACCGTTGCTTGACACGAACAACAGTCCGAGTTCGCCGGTTGACGGATCGAAGCCGGAAATTCGGCCCGCCATGTTTTCGCCGTTTGGAACCACCGTTCTTTGCATGTCCAGCCGCAATTCGGTCTTTTCATTACCCTGCGGTGTCGCACGCAGGAAGGCGACCGCAGGACACTGAGAATCCGAGACCAGGTTTGCCTGGATCTTCGCCTCAAAACCCTGTTGGCGGGTGAAATCGCTGTCAAATGCAATAAAGGGCGGTGTGCGGGAGGCGAAACCTTCGATTTCCGCGGAATTCGCGGCAACCTGAACGGGCTGCAGATACATGCACTCCCCTGCCTTGTAGTTGCTTATGAAGCTCCGGACACGATCTTCGGGTTTCAGCGTTGCCTGTTCTATGGGGCTGGTTGTCGAACCGTCACCAGAATCGTCTGGCGGCAAAGGAAGGGTATCGTTTCCGCCACCTTGCGTTAGGTTGGATGTCTGATCATCCGATCCGTTCGGCTCAACAGGCCTTGGAGATTGCCCGCCGCCAGTTTCATTGTTGTCGATCTGGGTTGTTGTTCCACCACCCTGGCTGGTGTTCTGAACAGGTGTCTTGGGAGCATTTTCCCGCGGTTGCGCAACCAGGACCGGCTTCTGGTCGACATTCGGAACCGTCTGGCCGACAAGGAAATAGACGCCTGCTGCCCCGAGGCCCGCAAATCCAAGAAGCGACAACGCCACAAGAACCCTGCGCCCCCACCGGACAGGTTGCGGCGGCTGGTCGAGCGCGGACTGCTCCGGCGGTGGAGCAGACGGCCTGATAACCGTTTTTTCAGCGACCGGCCGGTACATCGGCGCGCCAAGCGTCCATTCCGCAATTTCGCCCATCGAAGACGGTCTGTTTGCGGGATCGGGTTGAAGCATCGATTCCAGAAGGGGGCGAAAGCGGTTATCGACCCCATCGAGCGAGGGGACGATCCGGCGCTTCTCGATCATCTCGACCTGGGTACCGCCCATATCTGTCTGCTTGCCGGTCAGCGCTTCGGTGATCACCAGTCCCAGGGAATAGATGTCGCTTCTTGCGGTAACCTTTCCGTCAAACAGGCCGACCTGCTCCGGCGAGACATAGTTTATTTTACCGGCAAAACCATCGCCGATGATTGTCGGGCCGCCTGTGTTGGCCCGCGATATACCGAAGTCGATGATCTTCGCCTGACCGACGTCTCCGTTTTGCAGGATGATGTTATCGGGGGACAGGTCACGGTGAATGACTTCGCGGTCATGAACCGCCTGCAGCGCCGAGGCCACCCTGACAAGAAGTCTGTAGACCGCCTCCGGCTCCAAAGCTCCGGCTTCGAGCCTCGACTTCAATGAGGGACCGGCCACGAACTCCATCGCAAGGTAATATACTCCCAGAGTCGGTTCCTTGGTGAACACGTAATACTGGGTCAGTGCATCATGCTTGAGTTTTCGGAGGATCTTGGCTTCCCGCTTGAACAGATCAAGGATCATCGGATCCTTTGCGAAAGTTGCAAGCAGAACCTTGATCGCGACCGGGTCGCCGCTTTCGATATCCCGCGCACGATAAACAATCCCGATGCCGCCATCGGCGATGTGCTCTTCAATTTCGTAAAGATTGTTGAGCCGCGTTCCTATCGGAAGAAGATGGTCATCCGAATTCATAAGCGGGCATCTCCTTCACCCTAAACAACCTGATCAATATCCACGACGACAACCGTTACATTGTCGGCCCCACCCTGCTCCAATGCCCCATTCAACAATCCCTGAGCAGCCGACTTCTGTGCCCCGTCCAGAAGAAAATTTGATATCACCGTGTCATCAAGATGCCCGGTCAAGCCATCGGAACAAAGCAAAAAGCGATCCCCTTGTCGCAAGTTGCCGGAGACCAATTCGAGTTCCAAATCGACGCCGGAGCCGATCGCCCTCGTAATCACATGCCGCCGGGAAAAGTTTCTGGCCTCTTCTTCCGTCAGGACCTGCTGGTCGACGAGTTCCTGGGCCTCGGTGTGATCGGTGGTCAATTGTTCCATCTGGCCGCTTCTCAACCGGTAGACACGGCTGTCGCCGGCCCAAAGGCAAGCAAAATTTACACCGTGGGTCAAAAGTGCGGCGATGGTGGTTCCCATAGCTGCGCCATTTGCCTTGGCAGAGGCCTGCTCAATCTGTTCCTTGGCATCAATGACGCGGCCCTCGAACTGATCCAGAAGATCGACTGCGCTGAGGGGCACCCTGATCGTGGTGAGCGCCTCCTTGACAAGGTTTGAGGCCATCGCGCCCCCGTTCAAGCCGCCGGCACCATCCATAACGGCGAAAACGCCTTTTTTTTCATCGCAATAAAAGGCGTCCTGATTTTCTTCTCGAACACAACCAACATGTGTCAGGCCAATCGAAAATCCGCGCATTTCTATGTTCTCTGGCTGCATCATGTTCGATGATCCTCCGGATGGTATCGCCCATGTTCTTGCCCTGCCGCTTCGGAACTTAAATCTGCTGCTTCAAATGCTTCGGGCAGGATCAACCATTGAAATGATCCTTGCTCCGGCAAACCGCCACACCGGAACACATATGCCCCCTGCCCCGCACGGCACCAGAAGGCCGTGTCGATTTTTCCGGCGGTGCCCTCGCCAGGTTCGAGGACAAGTCCATCAGCCGGAAGTGCTGTGTCCTGTTCGATCAGCGGCTCGCCCAATGCGGAAACCGCGGTTTGAAATCCCTCAAGATCGGCCTCTTCGTCAAGTGCGCTCAAGAGAATGGCCTCGGTCTCATCATACCAGGCCTCTTCTGGCATTCCGGTTTCGTTCAAACCGCTTGCGGAACTTGCAATCGTCAGCGGAAACTTCCGGCCAACCTTGTCAACGCTCGGCATGAACGCACCGCAGATGGTTTGAGCGATGCCGGCTTCATCCGTCCCCGGTCTCATCAGGAACCGCCAGACCGGCATGGTCATATAGGCTTCTTCCCAGTTTGACCCCAGGTCCTCTCGGGATTGCGAAAGGCCTCGCATCAGAAAAGGTTCCCAGACCCTCGAGAAGCCGTCGGGACAACGGCCGATTACAAAATCGGCACGGTCCGGGAGCTTTCCGAAATATCCGGTTGTGTTCGTCATGACGCTCCGTTCAAAAACTTGTCGGGCATTTGAAGTCGCCGACGGCGGACAGGAAGAACGGGTTGGGCTTGGTCCGCAGTGTCACCGTGAACGCAACCTGGCGTCCGCCGAGCGTTTTCCTGACAACGAATTTGTTCTGTCCGGAGCTGACCCTGTTGGCTCTGACGAACCTGTAGAAAGCCCAATCGCCGTGGATTTCCTGACGCGACCTGTAACCTGGAACTTCCGGCTGGATTACCAGGACCACGCGAGGCGTCGCCGTGTTGCTTGGCCAGTCGAAGCTGGCGGGCAGCGGCTCGATATCGGCATTGAAACCCGGTCCACGCGTGACCAGAACCAGATTGCCGTTGACCTCCAGGCTGGCCGCGTCAGCCTGCTGGGACAATGCACGCGGCACGACCTGCAGTCCAACGGACGGAAATGCGTTCCCGGTCGGGAAAAACGCCTGTTTTATAAGGTCGGCTCTTTCAAACTGGCGCAGTGTGGCGTTTGAAAGTCTGTCGGCCTGCGACACCTCCGGTTTCCAGTTCCAGGGCCGCGAGGACGTGTCCACAAGGGCTTTCAGGTTCTGATCGAAGAATTGCTGCATGATACCGTTCGGCGAGAAAAGCTTGGCGAACTCGGTCATCGGAACTTCTGAGCGGCCGTTTGTGAACGGATAGTTCCGCGACACGATGCGCTGGCATGCCTCCACGACCTGGGACTTGAGCTTCTCGTTCAGCTGCGTGATCGAAGTCTCCTTGAATTCCTCGTCGAACTCCTTGGCGGATTGCAGAATGAGCTTGTCGAACGGCTGTGGGAAACGAGTGGCATTGCTTCGAAGCAGAGACGCCTGGATCTGCACGTTCGAATTGGCCGTCTCGCTCTGAAGCGGGTTGTTGGCTACGACGAGAAGGTTGTCGAGGATGTTTTTGAAATTCAGCAGCAAGGCGTCGATCTTGCGGCTGTTTTCTCCTTCAACGAGCACGTGATAGGGGCGGAAGTGATCCTCGATCGCTTTCCCCGGGATGATGGCCGGACCATCATTCCCTGTGGCCGCGTCCAGGGCACTCGATACGCCGCCCGGTGCAAGGGCCTTGATGCCGGCTTCCAGGCCGATACGCTTCAGACCGCCAGCCCTGTCCAGAACGTAGTACTGGAAAACCTTCTGGGCTGCTTCCGAACCGGCATCCTGCGCATTTCCACCGCCGACTGCACCGGCAATACCTTCCTGCGACAGGTCCTGGGTCAAAAGGGTTTCGCTTCGGATGCTTTCAAGCAGCTGAACGACCGGTGACGTCGGGGCGGAGACAGCCTGCAACGTCGTATAAAGCGGCTTGTCGTTGCGCATGGACTTGAATTTCAGATTGCCAAGCGCTTCTTCCCAGGCTTCAATATAGTCTTTCGTGTAAAGCGAAAGGATTTCAGATGGCAGCGATTGATACTGATCGGAAAACGCATCCGCCTCGCTGATATCGCCGAATACCCATTTGTCCCGCTCCAACTCCTCGCGTATGCCCGCCAGGTTCGGCAACACGGAAAGATGGAAGCCGGGATAGGTATAGAAACGGTCGACGACGACGGTGTCCAGAGTGTCGCCGTTCTCGGTTTCGAAAACGGTTTCCATATCCGGACCGCCGCGCTGTTCTGCAACCCAGTCTTCGCTCGTCAAACCCTTCGAGCGGGATTTCAGCAACGCATATCCGCGTTCCGCCAGGCTGACACGCGCAAGTTCCCTTTGGACTTCGGCAACAAGCACACCGTCGAGCTGGGCGGTGAGAACGTTGCCGCCAAAATCGAGATCCAGCATCGCGGCAATGTGGGAGTTGAGTTCGTTGCGAAGAACTTCTCCCTGGCGTCCCGGGAAACTCTGCAGGAAATCCGCCCTGAAGGAGTTCTTGATCTGATCCTTGTCGATCTCGGGGGCGTCGCCCGCAACCATGCGGTAGAGCTTGGTCAGATTGTAGAGCGTATCGATGTCCTGACCACCCGGACCCGTGCGGTTATCGAGGACGTCGGTCATCTGTTCTTCAATACGCAACAAAAGCCGGGGCCTAAGCAGTCGTTCAAGCCCGCTTCTATAGGAGGTTATGCCCGCAGCCTCGAGCCGCTCGCGCTGGCTCAATCCGAATTTTTCCATGAACGGTGTCGGATTGTTACGGCTGTCATAACCGGCAGGCAGGCTACGCAACAAAGACAGGAGATAGGCAGAGTCGCGCAAACTGTCGTCGCGGACCACGCGTTGTTCAAGGACGCCCTCGCCTTCGGCACGGACCGCCGCCACAGCTTTTGCTGTTTCATCAATCAGCGCCCGGTTGTTCAGGTAACTAATCGTCCAAAGACTTCCGAACCCGAGCGTTACGAGCACAATGGCGGTATAGGCCGCGATCCGGGCGGCCGTGGCCATTCGGACCGCCTGCCGGTTGTGCGTCACCCAGCCTGCCTCGCCAATAATCACCTTGTTGAGCAGGTCTTTCAGAAAATAGCTCTTTCCTTGCCCGGACAATGCCGCTGCCTGGTAGGAAGTGCCAAAGGCCTGGCTCATGGAACCGATGACGCGGTCAATCGCTGTTCCGGTCTGTGTACCGGAGGTAAAATAAAATCCGCGCAGGACGGCATTGGGGTAATACCGGCTTGGCTCGAATATGGTGTTCAGGAAGCCGGTTACCCTGTCCTTGAGCGCTGCAATCTGAGTGGGGAAACCGTACAGCATCAAACGTGCGCGCGGATCGGGTTCCTCCTGTAGCCTGTCTGCCAGCTCTTCGTTGAGACGTTCAATCAGAAGGTCAAATTCGGCCGGCGTTTCGGCGACCATATTCTTGTTCTTCTCGCGTGTCTGGAAGGTTGCACCCCAAACCAGATTGCGCCGGCTTTCAGGATAAGAGCCGAAAAACTCCATGAAGCCCGCGACCGTGTCCGCCTTGGTGAAAATGACGTAGACGGGAAAATCGATCTTGAGGGTCTTGTAGAGTTCTATCAGACGAGCCCGAATGGCATCGGTGTGCTCCTTCAGCTCTTCATCGGAGAGCGTCATCAGGTCTTCCAGGCTTATGGAGACCATGACACCGTTGACCGGCTGGCGAGGTCTTGCCTTGCGCAGGATGTTCAAAAATCCAAGCCAGGCTTCGCGATCGTGTTCCTCATCCGAATCCTGCGTGGTGTAGCGGCCGGCTGTATCGATCAGCACCGCATTTTCAGCAAACCACCAGTCGCAGTAACGCGTCCCTCCAAGGCCTTCGATCTTCTGCGCTTCGCCCTTCCCGCGCTTGTTGGCGAATTTCAGTCCTGAATGGATCAGTGCAGTGGTCTTGCCGGCACCAGGGGGACCGATCATCAGGTACCAGGGCAGATCGTAGAGATAGGTACGTGTGTTGCCACTGGCGGTCTTGAGCGTCTTCAACGCATCCTTCATGCGTTCCGACAGGATCTGCAGGTCCTCTTCGCTCGCCTTGGGCTGAAGGATTTCCTGCTCAAGAGCCCGATTGGCAGCGATGCGCTTATAAATCCTGTAAGTTGTCCATCCGCCGATCGTCAGCAAGATGAGCGCAACCAGAAGCAGCCTGACCCAAAGCGGCTCAAAGGGGCGCACACCGGCTATGGCAAGAAATGGTCCGCCGAACCAGATCAAGGCGATCAGCGCAATTATGCCGATCAGGATTGCCGTTATTCCGAGCCAGAATTTCATCGATTATGCCTTGTCTTTAACTTTGCCCCGGAGTTGACGTTCAATTGTCGATCACCAGTCCCTTTGATGGAGGCTTTAAAAACACCTCCACCCGGCGATTGAGCGCTTTGCCTTCACGACTGGTGTTGGGAGCGATCGGCTCTTCCGCACCTCGCCCTTCCACCTGGACCCTGTCGGACTTTTTCAAAATGGCCTGCATCACTGCAGCCACCGACTGCGCCCGTTCAACGGACAAATGCCAGTTGGTCGGAAACCGCGGATTGTTCCGTATCGGGTCGCTATCGGTGTGACCGACAACCAGTATTTCCCCGTCCACCTGGTCGAGCGTCTGGCTGACCTGTTCCACAAGCAACTGGAACTCCGGCCGCAATGTCGCCGCCGCGACATCAAACTGGGCACGCATCCGCAGCATGATCGCCGGACCAGCCTGTTCGATCTCCAGGCCGTCAATGCCGGCCAATTGCTCAGAAAGCGTGTCAATCGCGGCATCTGCGGGCGGTTCGGGTGCTGGTGGCGGTTTCGGCTGATAGCCCTCGCGCGCGAGCTCGACCGGACCTGTCGGGTAAAGCGCACCGGCGCGGCTCGCGATAACCTCACTGCCACTGGCAAGCAGAAGCATCAAAGTGACATAGCCACCGAGCAGAAGCGCGCCCGCAACGGCTGCGACTGACCAGATCGGAATTGAAAACCCCGTCCGTCGCTGCAGGAGCTCAAGGCCGCGCCAATGCGGAGACAAATCGTCACCCGGACGTGGCCGGACCCGCCTCAGGATCTCATGGAGGTCCCTTCGCTCACGCTCAAGCCCTTGCTGTCCGCCCTGGATCGCCCGGTATTTTCCGTAAAATCCAAGTGAAAGACAGGCATGCATAACCTCAAGGACGCCGTAATTGCGGCCCGGGTCCTGCTTCGCCTTTTCCAATACCTGGAAAAATTCCACACCGCCGGTTGCCTGACCGAAGAACTGGGTCAACATCGAGTACTGCGTCCATTGATGCCGGCCTGCCGAGGGAAGGTTCTGTACGATGTCGTCCGAGGTCGCACACAGTGCATAGGCAGCCGACTGAATCTGGTCGTCGGTAATTCCGGCGCTTCGCAGGTCCTTTTCGAAGGACTTGATGGCGTTATAAACGTCACGCATCAATGCATCGAACTGCGCATCCGTCATGGTCAGATGCAGGCGGCCAAGAAGGAGCAGCAATGGCGCAGCAGCACGCGAAACCGGATTTCTGTTTGCAACACGGATCTGATTTATGTCGGGCGTTTGCGCCAACTGTCCTGCCGCCTGCGCTCCTGGCGCAGCACCATGAGGCTGAGGTGGGGGTGGCGGCGCCGATGGCTGCTCAGGAGGCGGTGTCCTGATGTCCGGCGCCTTTTGCTGTCCATATTCATATCCGGCCGGGGTCGGAGCATAGGGATCGGGGCCAGAGCCGCGGCCACCCTGCCAGGGATCGGGGGCGCGCGCCGGTTGCTGCGGCGCCTGCGGAGCGGACGGGGCCTGTGGCGGCGCGGATGGTTGCTGAGGCGCTTGTGGCGCTCCAGGCTGAGAAGTTTCGCTCCACCGTCCTCCCGGATTTGGTCGGACGATCGTTTTTCCCTTGCGTTTGGAAACGCCAAAGGGATCGTCGCTGTCCGACATCATCGTCCCTCCCGAATGGCATAAAATTCAAGCTGCAGATCGGGCCAGTTACCGGAGAACTGCAGCCCGATCGCTGAATCCTGACTGAATTCGCGCCAGAGAGGCGTCGTCTTGTCGAGCCTGAAATAAACCCGGTCGGTTAGCGCACGGATTTGCGCAGGCGGAACGGGCATGTGGATCAGCGGGATACCCGGCAGATTTGAATAGACGATCTGGCGCATCTGCCCGAACGGGCCGACCTTGAAGAGGCGCGGGAATTCGTTCTGGATCTCCGTCAATGGACGACGTGCTGCGACTTCGATGACGAAACTTGCCTGGGAGAACAGGTTCCGGTCGACAATTGTCGACTTGAACGCGTTTGGCGCGAGTTGCTCCAAAGGAAGACGGATCGCCCTGCGGTCATAGCCGGCGGACAGGAAGGCCTGTATGTCCGACAAGACCGGTTTGAATATGTCATGCAGACGGTCGTGGTCGTAAACTGGATAGTTCCGGGCACGGCGTTCTTCGGTCGCAAATGTCGCGAGTTCACCGGCCAACTGCAAAAATTCAGAATAGACGCGTTCCGGATGGACATACGCCGATTTGCGCAAATGCATGAGCTGCGGATGAAGCCTGTTGAGCATTTGCAGTGTCAGATAGTCGAAGTTCTGCAATCCGCCGCCGGCTGATGTATCGGCAGCATAACGGGCCAGTTCACTCAGTTTTCTTTCAACCCATCCAATGACGGAGTCGATCCACCCGGTCACGACCGGATGCACGTGACACGCCAGTACAGGTGGTGCAAACGTGCTGTCGGTGATGACAATGCGGTCCTTGATTTCGGTAATACGTGCAACAGGCAGACAGACATGCCCGGGATGCGGCGTCGACCTTATCGAATAGACCAATCTTGGATGGGCTACATCGATCTCTTCTTCCTGCCGGATCGCGGACGTGGAATCGATAATGGTCTCCCTGCCCTGAACGTATCGCGTCGCGGCATCCTCGCGGCCATCTGCGACTTCGACGGCGTTTACGGTCGTTTCGGGAATACCAAGCCAGACGATCTGTCCGGCAGAGTCCTCAGGAACGTCGATTGCCGGTGGTGGTGTGCCGTCGGCTGGAAAATTGAACACCGTGCCGTCGGGAAAAATCCCGCGCCCATATCTCAGGGCAAAGCGGCACTGCTGGCCGACATCCTGATCGATTTCGATTTCCGAGAACCCCCAGGGATAGGGAGAGGCAAGCCTGACGCGTTCATCGAGCAGATGTTCCGAATAACGGTCGCTCTGCTGCAGATGATGCGGCCTTAGAAACAGGCCTTCGGTCCATGCAACCTTGCTATACCACGACATTAAGGCACTGCTCCCTTATCTTTGAGGACGCTTGCGCGCTCTTGTTCCTGCTAAACTTAAAATATGCATGCACGGATTTTCACTCCGGCTCATCATTTGAAAATTCTTCATAGCTTTCCGTAAAGTATTGCGTGAAAACACCGACGAGACCATCGTCATACGCTCCGGAGAGCGAAGTCCATCGTTCCTGCATGCGTTCCCAGAGTTTGGCCTTCTGGTTTCCGAAGGTACTCTTGGCAACCTGGCCTTCCTCCTCAATCGCTTTAGGCGATAGCGTTTCGTCAAAACGGGCCGCAGCCTTCTGCATGGCCGCATATGTCCAGACATGGTGCTTCTGGATGTCCTTGAACGCCGCCGTCATTGCCTTCGGCAAAGGAAGATAACCGGTTTCCTCTACATTTTGCGCAAGCATAGTCTGGAGTGCCGTTTGGGGCGTGGGCGAGAATTTGAGCGCATTGTTGCCGCTCCGGCTGATCAGCGTGCGATTTGCATTTCTGGTCATCGCCTTCACCTTGCTTCGCGCCTGAAGCAATCCCATCAAGTCGCTTGTGATGCCTTGAAGGATTGAGCCCATTTCCCGCGCAAACTCTTCCGGATCCCGGTCGGCAAGCACCGAATCGGGAATGCCCGCTCCTTCCGAAAACGCTTTCAGAAATTCTTTCCCGGTTTCGTTGTTCGTGGCCACCGCTTCTTTTGCCGGTGCAGTGCTTTCAACAGACTGTGGTTTCGGCGCTTCGCTGACGGCCGGGGCTGGTTGAACAGGAGGTTCCACGGGTGCTTGCGGAGGCTCCGCGGAAGGTGCTTCGATTTCCTGCGGGATCTCCGCTGGCGCTGCCTCCATTGCCGGTGCCTCGGGGAACGGCGAGGCCTCCGCTGCTGCAACGGCACCGTCAGATTGTGCCGGCGGCGCACTGGAGGCGCTCGCCGTCGGTGCCGCCCCACCGTCCGCGCTCGCAGCCACGCCCTCTGCAGCCATATCCGGCATCTTGAACAAGGGCTCTGCCGTCTGGTTATCAGCGGCTTCCTGCTGAGCGGGCGGGAACGATTGCGGTTGTGGGGGCACTGCCTGCGGTGCCTGTGCGGGAGAGGTCGGTTGACCATGGGGCTGAAGGCTGGGCTGTGCTGCCAGATGATCCAGAGGATCAGCCTGGGCAGGTCTCGCCGCTTCTGCCTGCGGCGCATTCGACTGAGGATCGTAAAGTGCCGGATCCGCGCTCCCCCAGCCATGCCCCTGCTGGCTCCAGACATCGTCTGCGGGCGTTCCAATGCCAGGCGTCTGCGAGGGCGGCGCATGCCGTCCTTCCATGCCTGACGTTGGAGTGTTCCAGGGATTGTTTGCCTCTTCGGCCGGATAGGCAGGCTGACCGGGTGGCGGTGCAGCCGGCCACTGGGGTTCTTGTACCGGCGGTGCAGACGGTTGCGGGGTTTGCCACGGTGCAGGCTGAGATGGCGGCTCAGCGGTTGGCGCTCCGGAGAAACCGGCGCTCATGGCCTGCTCGGCGTCCAGAGTGACCTTGACGATATAGTCACCGATCATGATCCGGTCACCGGATCGAAGTGCATGCGCCTTGTCCATACGGTTTGAACTGCCGTTCAAAAACGTGCCATTTGTCGAAACGTCGTAGAGAACGAAGTTCCCACCCTCGAAGCGTACTTCACAGTGTTTTCCCGAAACAACACGCTCCGGATCCGGCAGGCTCCAATCAAGGTGCTCATGCCGGCCGATGTCGAACCCTCGGTCGGCACAGGAATACGACACCTGGCCACCGGTTTCGAGCCGATCCACATTTTCAATCTGGAGCGTTATGCGCATTCCCGAGAGGTCCCACTTACTTTCAGGTTACAGCCTGCTTCTTCACGCTCACAACCGGCATCACGCCACCTTCGGCAAATGACAGACCGGATCGAATACACTGTCTCGGTGCTTCGCCCCTTTCAAAGCGATCGAGCTTGGCGATTGCCAATTGCAACGCCGCGTTTACCCCCTTTGCCGTCAATCCCGGAGGTACATCCACTCGAAAATCCGGATTTGGCGACAACGACCCACCAGACCATGTTACAGCACGTCCAATCCAAACCGACGGGCTGTTGTTTTCTAGATCTTCTGTCTCCGGCAACACAGCGAGGCGTGCCTCTTCATCTCCTTCGCGTACCCAATTCGCACAAAGGTCCAAGACTTTACGGTCATGATCACTTTTGTGGCTATCTAGGCCTTCAACGCATTTCAAACCCCACCAGACTGCTTCCGGTTTCGGTAAAACATGCGCGAAATAAAGGAGTGCCGAAAGCGGTTCGCTGCCTTCCAACAAAGCGAGCGCGTACTCCTGTGGCGTCACATCTCCCTCTGCCATTCGGACATCTTCATGCAAATCGGCGAAGGTATCAAACACCTGCGTTGCTTTTGTAAAACGGATCCGGGATCCCATTCAATTCACTCCATATGCGGACAGGCCGACTTCCAGCGAATTTGGTCAGTTGATCAGAACAACACCACCTTTTACGAGGTGGGTCGCGGTTCCGTTGACTTGTGTAATCGTACCCTTAGCTTGCAAGGATACGTCGGCTTTTATCTGAATTACCGGCGATTTTATCTCGATCATCGCGGGTGACATGGTGATCTTGCTGGAACCGCACTTGAACTCAATATAAGTGCCAACATCTACGGTCCAGGACATTCCGATTTCTTCATCAACGCTCACGCCGACCTTTTCGCTGCGATTGTTGTCAATCTCAGTCGTCCGGTTATTCTTAACGTGCAGATGTTCGTTGTTTTCGATCACGGTTTCCATGTCTTTTTGGCCGTGTACACCAATCTTCTCCTGGCCCTTGGTGTCGTCCAGAACAAACTCGTTGTAGCCACCGCCGCCAATGGTCGAGTCGGTCTTTATGCCTGACTTGTTTTTCTCGCCGGGCAGCGGATACGGCGGCATGTTCTCGGCATTATACACCGTACCGACAATAATCGGCTGGTCAGGGTCGCCTTCCAGGAACTGAATGATAACTTCCTGTCCAACACGCGGGATATACATACCGCCCCAATTCTTGCCGGAAACAACCTGCGCAACGCGGACTCGCCGGGACTGCGTCTTGTCACGGTCCCAGTGAAACTCGACCATGATCTGACCGTATTCGTCGACATCGATTTCGCCCTCTCCGACTACTTTCGCCGTCTGCGGTCCGGGAATACTTGGTTTGGGCGTATTCGCGGGTGTTCTGAACGGGATGTCCGACGACAGAACTTCATAGGTACCGGTATACGCTTCGCCCTGCGATGCGGAGTCGCCGGAGCGATAGCTTTCGGTGATAATCTGGTGGCTCGCACGAACGATCAGGTATTCCTTGTTTTGCGGTCCATGCGGATGATCTTTCAGCGTGAAAAGACCGCCGGCATAAAACCGCGGCACTTCACCAGCTGTTTCAACGCGGTTGTCGCCCGCCTGTTCTGCTTCCAGACGAATGTTACTATATTTTGTCCCCTTGTCCTTCTCGGTGTAGCGACCGGGGTAATCATATTTTTCGAGCGATCCGGCCCGGTATGGCGAACCTGCGTCCTTATCGGCTTCCAGTGAGGCACTCGGTTTTTCAAAATCATAGTCGTTGACGGCGAACTTTCCGGTTCTGAACGTACGACCGCCAATCCACTCGTAGAGATGCTCCTCATCGCGCTGGCTGTCGCCAGCAAGCGGAATGAAGGGAATATTCGGATCGCCTTCGATTTGGCTGTAAGACGATTTGGCGTCCGCCAAAATCATCATGTGCTTGCCGTCCTGATGCTCGAAACAGTAGGAGATGCCGAATTCTTCCATCAGCCGGCAGCAAAAGTCATAGTCCGACTCCCGGTACTGCACGCAGTAATGGATCGGATCATAACTCTCAGTCAGCTTGTTTTGAAAATCTGCAAAGTCATGCTCTCCGAGAACTTCCTCGATAATGTCGGGCGCAGATTTTTCCTTGAACATTCTGCAGTTCGAATTCTTGGTCAGCAGCCAGAACCAGGGACGCAGCATCAGCTTGTATCTGTAGTAGCCGTCCTTGTGTCCGAGCCACTTGGCATCGGTGAGCAACCCGTCGAAATATCTGATGTCGCCATTGTTGGTTTTGACTTCCACAGTCATGTGCGTTGCAAGCGCCTGGTTGAAATCAAGATCTTCCTGTTGGCTGACGACTTCAAGGCGAATCTCGAACTCTTCGCTTAATCCTTCATCGCAATCAATGGTTACCAGGGAGAGCACGTCATCGCCGAAGACCGATGTGAGTTCGGCCATGCGATCGGTTTGTCTGAGTTGTCCTGTGGCCACGGAGGTCTCCTTGAAAATACTTAAATTGCATTCGGCTGCTTGCTGCAGGCGTTCGCTTCTATTTATGTCATTTCTGACAAAATTGATGTGCTCGGGAACACAGTTGTTGCAAAAATTTAAACACCGAATCCTAATTTTACCAAGAGTTGTTTGGTAACTTACCCAACTGTCAAGAAATTCGAAAAAAACTCACATTAGATTCTTAACTAACTCACGAATATCTCACACCCTCATGCTCTTGCTTATTCGTCACAAATTGACATACTGAAATCAAACCGCAGTTTAGTGACTTTCGCCACATTATTTTTTTCTGGTTTATGGCACGATGTATTTCAATATCCATTGCGACACTGTTCGCTCAAACTCCAAAGGGAGGATTGAAATCGTGACCCATCGCCAATTCGTCTCCGGCACATCAACTCACCGCGCCGAGAGGACTTTTTCGAAATTGAAATTTCTGACAATGAGCACCGCGCTGGCGCTCGCAGTTTCAGTGAGCGCACTTGCGCCCGGGTCCGCGGTTGCGCAGGACGCGACTTTTTCAGCCGATGAAGTCAGCAAGCATTTCAAGCAGCTGAAAACCCGTTCTCTGAAACCGACCGGCGCGACCCGCGCGCTCTGCATCGGAACGCGGGATGAGTGTAATCCCAACGGCGCAAAGCAGGAAGGCGGCCAGGTTGCCGTCACAACCGAAAGCGATGCCACCGGCGACGCGGCGCAAACGGCCGAAACCCTTGTGGTGGATCCGGATACCAAGGCGATCGACGCAGGGTTCAATCTGCTCGTATCGTTCGAAAATGCCTCTGCACGCCTCAGCCCGGCTGCCCGAGCGAACCTGAAGGAATTCGCAAAAGGCATAGCCGATCCTGAACTTGCAAGCGCTGTGTTCGTTATCGAAGGCCATACCGACGGCATCGGCTCGCTCAACTACAATCAGCGTCTTTCAGAAGACCGGGCACAGGCCGTATCCGAATATCTTGTTTCGCTCGGCGTAGAACGCAATCGGCTGAAAACAGTCGCTTATGGCGAGACCCGCCCGAAGGTTGCCGATGTCAACGATCCGTCAAACAGGCGCGTTGAGAGCAAGCTGGTCTTGGAATAAAACAACAATCCGGGCGACGCTTCTGCCGGAACCAACTTCGGCAGAAGCACTGAATTGGGGCAGGAAATCAAATGAACTTCGATCCGGACACATATGGCAGCGAAGTATCCCCCGGTGCTGGATGCGGTCCTGATCTTTATGACACGGAACCCGCCTTTGCGGCACTGATGGATTCGTGTGAGGAAATGCTCCCAGAGCGTTTCAGCGACTTCGATAAATCGGAGATCGAATTCACGGATATTTTCAAGCAGATGGAGGGTTTTCTCAAGCAATCGAGAGATGTCCGCCTGCTGACGATGCTGGCCCAGTTCGCACTTTTGAATGGTCAGCTGCATTTGTTTGCGAATGTGATCAGGATCATCCGCAAGCTACTGGAAAGCCATTGGGACACGGTACATCCGTCGGATGCGGATTTCGGGTTCATGGAGCGCATTGGCGCTCTCGAAGCGTTCAACAACAGACCGACCGTCAGGTTGCCACTCGAGGCGGCGCCTCTCCTCAAAACACGGCGCAGCGGCCCAATCAGCTATCGCGCGATCAAAATTGCCAATGGCGATGTGACGCCGCAACCGAACGAACACATCATTTCCCTCGGCGCGATCGAAGCGGCCCTGACATCGGGTGAGCTGGAACAGGATGCCATAGACGATGTCCTGCGCGACCTGAGCGAACTGCCCGTTGAATTGCAGGCAATCGCCGACGTCTGCACCGAAAAACTGAAAGAGGCCGAAGCCAAGGCGACACCGCCGAACTACGAGAATCTGACTACGCTCCTGCAGGAAATGAACGCGGAGCTGAATGTCCGCCTGGGGCGCATGTCGCCGGAAGACGCGGAAGGTGCGGCAGATGATGAATCAGCCCAATCTTCTGAGGCGGGCGCATCATCGACCGCAAACCTTGAAATCAAAAACGCCGCACAGGCCAAACTGATTCTTGACGCGGTAGAAGATTACTATTCGTTGCGCGAACCTTCGCACCCCACCCTCTTCCTGGTGCGCGAAGCAAGAGGATTGGTCGGTAAGTCCTATCTGGACGCCCTTAAAATCCTGATGCCGAGAAGATTCGAAGAAGTTGCGCTCATTCTGGGTGCCAGCGGACTTCAATTGTCGAACGACCGCCTGCTTGAGCTGAACGAAGGCGAAGAACGGGATCTCGGCGATATCGAAGAATTCTCAGTGATGGTCATCGAAAATCGCAACGATGCCATAAAAGGTATTTCTGCCGTGAAGGGGTACTACTCCGCAAACGAACCGACGAGCCCGATTCCCATGTTGCTTGAAGAGGCACAAAATATGAGTACAGGGTCGTTTACCGGACTGCTCAATCTCTTTTTGAGGCCCGAGGAAGAAGAGTAAGGCTGAATTTGTCATGACCCGTCGAAACGTCTTTGGTTCCCTAGAGTTCGCATACTTCTCCTTGACTCACAGCCGCAACAGGTCCTCAATATTTGGGGGAAAATTTCAAAGCGACATACGTGTGACTGCCGTCACTACAAAAATCCGTCAATCGCTGTAAATACAAACTCATAGAACAAAACGCGGTACATACAAATTCGAAACATTTTCACGTACCGCGCGAGTATTTGACTAAATTTGATCTAATTTTTCTCGGATCAAAAATATGAAAGGCAAGTACAATGGCATCAAGTAGCGGGCAAAGCTTCATCAAGCGCAACAGACCACCGCGGGTCCACATTTTCTACGAGGATCCCTTTGACGCGGAACAGAAGGTTGAGTTGCCCTTCGTGATGGGGGTCATGGCTGATCTGTCCGGTGACAATCCGGGTACTGAAAAATCCGACATCGATGAGCGCAAATTTCTCGACATCGATATGGACAACTTTTCGAAGCGCATGGAAGCCATCGAGCCTGGAACGTCGTTCACCGTGGAAGACAAGCTTTCCGGCGAAGACGATTCCAAAATGAGCGTGCAACTTCGTTTCAAGAACATGGACGACTTCACGCCAGGCAAAGTCGCAGAGCAGGTTCCGGCGCTTAAGAAGCTGCTCGATGCTCGCAACAGTCTTGCTGCCCTGCGCACGATGATGGATGGGCGCGTTCAGGCGATCAGCCAGCTGGAGGAGCTGACCCGCGATCCTGCGCTTATGCAGGCACTGGCACAGAAGATGGAGTCCGAAAGCGCTTCATCCAAGGGCGGCGACGCTGCGGAAGGCGACAAAGAGGAGGCATAAATGAGCAACACCGATACGAGCGCTCAAAAAAGTGGGGCCGCAGCCGGCGAAGCTACGAGTGAACAAAGCCCGGAGGAATTCTCTTCCATTTTGAAGCAGAATTTCCGGATCAAAAGCGAAAACGAAACGGCCAATGAACTTGTTGACAATGCAATGTCGACGTTCCTGTCCGAAGCTTTGGGCGATCAGGCACTGATCAAGGATGATGTCTACGACACCATCGACGAGATGATCGCGAAGCTTGACGAAAAGCTGACGTCGCAGGTGAATGAGATCATTCACGCGCCGCAGTTCCAGAAACTCGAGAGCGCCTGGCGCGGCATCGACTATCTGGTTCACAATTCGGAGACGGATGCTTCGCTCAAGCTGCAGTTCCTGAATATCTCCAAAAGGGAACTTGCAGGCGTCTTCAAGAGCTATCGTGGTGCAAAGTGGGATCAGAGCCCATTGTTCAAGCAGATCTACGAAGCTGAATTCGGTCAGCTTGGCGGTCAGCCCTACGGCTGTCTCGTTGGCGACTACGAGTTCGGCTACGATCCGCAGGACATCACGGTGCTTCGCGGTATGGCGAAAATCGCGTCTGCTGCCCATGCACCGTTCCTTGCTGCAGCCGACCCTCAGCTCATGCAGATGGAAAGCTGGACGGAATTGCCGAGCAAACGTGACCTGTCAAAGGTCTTCGACACGGAAATTCATGCGCAGTGGCGTACGTTGCGCGAGTCGGAAGACGCCCGCTATCTCGGTTTGTCGCTGCCACGTGTGCTGGCGCGTCAGCCTTACGGTGCGAAATCCGATCCGGTCGAGGAATTCGCCTTTGAGGAAGAGTTCGGTGAAGAGAGCCACGACAATTACGCCTGGATGAACTCTGCCTATGCCATGGCCACCAACATCAACAAGGCCTACAAGGAGTTTGGCTGGACGGTTCGGATCCGCGGCGTTGAAAGCGGTGGTCTGGTTGAAGATCTGCCGACCCACGTCTTTGAGACAGACGATGGTGGCGTCGACCAGAAATGCCCGGCTGAAATCGCGATCTCCGATCGCCGTGAGCATGAGATCTCGCGCCTCGGTCTGATCCCGTTGATCCACCGCAAGAACACCGACCAGGCGGCTTTCCTTGGCGCTCAGTCGGTCTTCAAACCGCGCCAATTCTCGGGTCCAGACGGCAAGGACGCCACTGCATCGGACAACTTGTCGGCACGGCTGCCTTACATGTTCGCGACCACGCGTTTTGCCCATTACCTGAAAGTGATGGTGCGCAACAAGATCGGTTCCACCAAGGAATCCGCTCAGCTGCAGCGCTGGTTGAACGACTGGATCATGGATTATGTCGATGGCGATCCGGACAATTCGACGGAGGAGACCAAGGCTCGCAAGCCACTTCGTGAGGCCAAGGTCACCATCATCGATGACGAGGAAAATCCCGGCTACTACAGAGCCCAGTTCTTCCTTCGTCCGCATTATCAGCTCGAGGGCATGGATATCGGCATGAGCCTGGCCTCAAGAATTCCGCAAGACGGAACCTGATTTTCAGACTTGTCATCCGGGCGGCAGCCCGTCCGGATGACACGCATCCCGCAAGGATGCACTCCCGGTTTACCCGGGTGGAGGTGCAACGAGACGCAAACGCGCCTAGGGGTTTGGGCCAGAAGGCCCGAGGTAGATGTTAAACATTGGAAGAACGGTACCGGTCATTTGATACCGGACTGAACAAAAGAGGATTACATAAAATGGCTATTGACTCATTTATCAAGCTTGAAGGCATCAAGGGTGAAGCTCAGGACAAAACCCACAAGGACGAGATCGATGTTCTGTCCTGGTCCTGGGGTGCATCGCAATCCGGTACCACTCACATGGGTTCGGGTTCCGGTTCGGGTAAAGCACATTTCCAGGATCTCAGCTTGACGATTTATGTCGACAAGTCCGCTCCTGCGCTTTTGAACCATCTTTCAACCGGTAAACACATTCCGAAAGGCATGTTCATTACCCGTAAAGCTGCCGGTGACACCCCGATTGAATATCTCAAGCTTGAGATGAAAGACATCATCGTCACCAGCTACTCTACAGGTGGAAGTGGTTCGTCGGACCGGGTGACCGCCAACATGACGCTGAACTTCGGTGAATACAAAGTCATGTACACCGAACAGAAGCCGGATGGCTCCAAGGGTGCTGCACCCGAGTTCGCATTCGATATCGCTGCGAACGAAAAGAAGTAAGGCATTTGCCGAAGCGGCTGCCACCTACCCGGTGGCGGCCGGTCTTTTTTCGAGGGGCATATCGTTACACCTGGGCGCGAGAAACGCGCACGCGCCGCTTGCCTCTCACAAGTCTCCGGAATTGGAATCGCGTGGGCGTTCCCGATGGCAAAATCGACCGTGAAAATGCATTCGCCGCTCATGTGGGCTTTCCGGGCTATGGACGACCCGGACTACAAAGCTGCACAGGAGCGCCAGAAAGAAAGCGCCAAGGGAAAGAACCTAAAGTCGGGACGTCGGCTTTCACGCAGTTACGGCGTGACCGAACATACGCTGCTTGCCGAAGTACGGCGCGACCTCCAGGCATTGCTGAACACTGTGAACCTCAATTCCACGCAGGACCTCTCCGATTTTCCCGAGGTTGAAAGCTCTATCCTGAATTTCGGCCTGCCGGACCTGTCTGTCCATGTTGTGGACACGATCAGGATCGAACGGCTGGCGGACGACATTCGCGAAGCTCTTATCCGGTTTGAACCACGCATGGACCCACGCACCCTGCAGGTGGTGCGCGACACTGAATTTGAAAGCGATTCATTCAAGGTTCGCTTTCTGATCAAAGCTGAAATTCGGTGCGATCCGGTACGCGTTGCAAGCGAGTTCGTCGCTGACGTCGACCCGGCCTTCGGCCGCATCAAGATTATCGGGGCAACCGCATGAACCGGGAATTTCTGGATCTTTACAATCAGGAACTCATTTATCTGCGTGAGCAAGGGGCCGCGTTTGCCGAATCCTATCCCACCGTGGCAGAACGGTTGGGTGGATTACTGGAAGACCGCTCCGATCCGATGTTGTCGGGGTTGCTGGAGGGAACCGCGTTTCTCGCCGCCCGTGTTCAGCTGAAGATGAAGCACGAATTCTCCGAATTCACGTCCAATCTCTTTGAACAGCTTTACCCATCCGCCCTCGCGCCGATTCCTTCCATGGTATTGGCAAACGTGACACCCAAATATGGTGACGCCAACCTCAGAAACGGGATCAAGGTGGACAGGCATTCCCCGATGGAAGCCGTTTTCCGGGAGCGCCAGGGCGAGGTTCGTTGCCGCTTCACGCTAAGCTCACCGATCGTTCTCACCCCCCTGGAACTGAGCGGTGCCAAGTATCTCAGCTCTGCAGCGCAGGTATCCGGCCTTGGAGCCGCCATGGCAGAAGACCGGCGCGTGCGTGCTGGTCTCGCAATCAAGCTGACGCACAGAATGTCCGAAGACCGGGAAAACGAAGTTTCGGATGACGAGGCACTGAAAAAGCCGGAATACCAGGTTGCCGGGTGCCGGATAGATTCGCTTCCGATCCGTCTGGTTGGTCCGATGGACCTGGCCGCGAAAGTCTACGAGCAGATCTTCGGACACACCCTTGCGGTTTACATCAGAACGGAAGACGCCTTCGGACAGGCCTCGCTACAGCGGTTTCCCGTCGATGCTGTCGAGCAATTGGGCTTTGACGAGGATGATGCACTTTTGCGCAATGACAGGCGTCTGTTCATCGGGTTCGACTATCTGAGAGACTATTTCAATTTTCCGCGCAGCTACCTGGGCTTCCGCTTGACCGGCCTGCGTCGCTATCTTGACAGGGTCAACGCAAAGTCCTTCGAAATCGTCTTTGTGTTCGATGAGGCCGAGTCACGTCTTTCCTCCCACGTTGAGAGCAAGATCTTCGCGCTGCACACGGCGCCTGCCGTCAATCTCTTCGAACGTGCCACGGACAGGGTCCCCATCAAAAAGGGGCAACACGAGTTTGCTGTCATCACCGACAGGACCAGGCCGCTGGACTACGAGGTGCATTCCGTCACCGAGGTCAATGCCCATTTTTCCGGTGGCGAAAAGCGTTCCGTCGAGCCGCTCTACAGCGTGGCGCCGGATACTGAAAAGGCCGGTCACGAGTGGTTCTACACCATTCGCCGCCTCCCCCGCCGGCAATCTTCGAGCGAAATTCGCAGGATGCAGCCAAGTTCCTACATAGGAACCGAAACCTTCATTACGATTTCCAGCGGTGCCCAGGCCGCGGCCCTGCTCCACAGTGGCAACAAGCGGCTAGCCGAGTTGTCACTGAAAGTCATGGCGTCGAACCGTGCACTCGCGGCCGACCTGCCGGTCGGAACAAATCCGGACAAGTCGGATATCGGCGACTTTCGCATCCTTGACGACATCAATCTGAAAGTGGATTGCGTTGCAGGCCCGACACATCCACGCCCCCCGCTGATTTCTTATAATGAACGGCTCGGCGAGGAAGGACACGCCGGCGCCATTGCATGGCGCCTCATCAATATTCTGGCGCTCAACCATACAGGGCTCGTGCACGATGCGGCCGGTCAGGACGGCCGCTCCTTTAGGGATATCTTGAGCCTGTTCGCGCCACTGTCCGACAATGCCGCCGATCGTCAGGCGCAATCCGTTCGCGCCGTTTCAACGCGACCAGTCGTGCGCCGGCTGCAGCAGAAATCTGGTACCGGTGTGGCGCGCGGCCTGGAAATTACCATTTCGCTGGACGACAAGGCTTTCGAAGGCGCCAGCGCATTCCTGCTGGGCGCGGTTCTTGACCGGTTTCTGGCCGAATATGCTTCGATCAATCATTTCACCCAATGCGTGATCGCGACCACCGAGCGCGGGGTCATCATGAGGTGGCCCCCACGGATCGGCGCGAAGGGGATCATATGAGCGAAGGCTCCAACAAGGACAGGATGACAAAAGTAAAGCCCAAAGACGATCCTGTTGCGGCCGACAAGACAATTGTCCAATTTGCAGGGTCAAAGTCTGCATGGCCCGAACCTGACGAAACACCTTCATCCGTCGATCCAGAACCGGATGAACCGCTCAAGTCTGAAAACCCTGAAGCTGATCCGACCACTGCTGGCACGTCCTTGAAAGAAGAAGTTGGTACAAACAACTCTGACGCAAGCACGGACGCAGATCGGGCTTCCCTGGAGCTATGGCCAGAGCCTGAAGACCCGATCCTATCGCCCACGACTGAAGCGGAGGCGATGAAATCAGATGCTGAAAACCAGACGTCCTCTGAAGCGCCAGCCGAAGTAGATAAAGCCTATGAATCGGGCTCAGCGGAACCTGTTTCGGATGCTGATCCGTCTACAGGCGATGTAAGTCAAACATCGGAAGAAGCTGACGAAAACCAAACACCATTGGAGCTCTGGCCAGAACCTGATGAGTCGATCTTATCGCCTGCGATGGAAGCGGAACCGATACAATCGGATAAGGAAGACCAGACATCCTCTGAAACGTTCGCCGTTGTGAATGAAGGTTCGGTGGAGCGCTCAGCGGAGCCTGGTTCCGACCCTGAACCATCTTCCACCGATGCAAGCCGTACATCTGAAAACACTGATGATGGCCAAGCACCCTCAGAGCTCTGGCCGGAACCAGACGAAACGATCCTATCGGCCGCGATAGAAACGGAAGCGACCCAGGCAGATGCAGAAATCACTGCTTCGGTAGAGCCCGTCGCCGATGTGAATGACATTTCGGCCGAGGAGACAGGAACGTCAGTTTCCAATGCCGCCTTGTCAGGCACGGAAGCGGCCCAAAAGTCCGGCGTCGCAGATCCTGTTGCGGCGGATAGCGTTCAGGAAGAGGACGGTCCTTCCGATCCTGACCTGAGCGAAAGCACCACAGTCGACACCGATGCGCCGGAAGAAGTGGAGCCACCGGTTGAAAGCCGGATCGAGGTGCCGGTTCAACAGCAATATGCGTCGCTGCTCGCAGCGCTGAGCGAGCGAATTCAGAAACACCCGGGTGGACACGATCTTCTTGCCGTACTTCGCATGCTCGAAGGACAAACCGCACCCGGCGCTGCCTCGAGCGGCATGGGCCCCAAGAATTCGGATGAGCCGGCACCACCACGCATCGGAAAGAGCCGGCGCCTGATGGAAGACATCGTGCGCTTTGGCCAGGACCCGTCCAGCGAATTCCCAACGTCTACAATCGAGCGTGCAACACGCGATGTCGACAACGGGTTGATCCTGTTGGAACGCTTTTTAGGTATGCTCGGACCGCAAGGAGCGCTGCCGTCAGCCTATACCGACGAAGCCATTATGCGCGGCCTTCAGGGCGAGGACAGCTTCCCGCGCTTTCTTGACGTGTTCAACAACCGCTTTGTCCAGTTGTTTTTCCGGGCCTGGGCCGACGCGCGTCCGATCGTTCAGCACGATCGGCCCGATGACGACCGCTTTCTCGCCTATCTGGGGTCCGGCATCGGCATCGGAAGCGAGGTCTACCAGAACCTTGATGGGATCGACGACCGACTGAAACTTCTGTTCGCGGGCTTGACGTCGGCCAAGACCAAAAGCGCGGCGCGCCTGAAGGCGCTGATCACTGGTGTCTTCGGCGTCGATGTGGAGATCGATCAATGCGTTGGCACATGGTTGCATCTCGAGCCGGACGATCAGCTCAGCATCGGCGGGTTCGGGCCTGGTGGCGCCGGACAGTTGGGTATGGATACGATCGTCGGTTCAAAGATATACAGCGTCAGCGACAAAATTCGAATCCGGATCTTCACCAGTTCCCTGGATGAATATCGGAAGTTCCTGCCGCCAACACGCGCAAAACCAAATCCGTGGACCGAAAAACTCTTCGATCTCATCGATTTCTATCTGGGTCTGGAAATTGAATACGAAATCGAACTTGCGCTTCCGAAACGGTGCGCTTCCGCAGTCCTCATGGACAGCAACAGCTCCGCCACACTTGGTCACATCGGCTGGCTGAAGCCCATCGATGCCGACCCCGCAGATGACGCCGATTTCGACGAAGACGAAGAGATGCTGACGGACACGCGCTTCAGACCCGTCCGCCGACACACAACCGTTTACCAATAGGTCTCAAATTTGAAAGGCCGATACCATGAGTGACATTCTTGTTGAAACAGTTGCCAATAAACTCACCACTGTCAGTTATGACTGCCTGGAAAAAGCCATGCGGCTCACCAAAAGCTCGGGCCACAGGCATTTGGAAATACTCCAATGGCTTTATTACCTGGCGCGCGACGAAAACACCGATTTCGTTCACATCCTGCGTCATTTCGGGATTGATGTCGGCAGTGTGCATGGTGATTTGCAACAAGCCATAGCCGACCTGAAAATCAATCAGACAGAACTGCCGTCCATGGCGGCTCCCTTTCAGGAAGCGCTCGAACGTGCCTGGTTTGAAGGAACGCTTCGGTACGGCGACTACAAGATCCGATCCGCCTACGTGTTGATCGCGGCAATGGGTGACAAATCGACCTGGCGCCAGTTCCGCAGCTACTCAGCTGCACTTGAAGGTATCAACCGCGATGTCCTTGTACGCGACCTGGACAAGATTGCCGGTGCTTCCAGCGAAGTCGGCGCAAGGCCAATCGACGGATCAGGTCCGAAGACAGCGGCCGCAGCACCAGGTGCTGAAGGCGAAGAAGCAGCGCCCGGCAGCGGTGTCGGAGAAGATGCTCTGTCGCAATTCACCGTCGATTTCACGGCTCGCGCACGTGCCGAGGAATTCGATCCTATCGTTGGACGCGATGAGGAAATCCGGCAAGTCATCGATGTCCTGATGCGGCGCCGGCAGAACAATCCGATCCTGACCGGTGAAGCCGGTGTCGGCAAAACCGCGATTGTCGAGGGGTTCGCCCAGAAGATCGTTGCCGGCGATGTCCCGCCTGCCCTGCTTGGCACACGTCTGTGCGCACTTGATCTCGGTCTGCTTCAGGCCGGAGCGTCGATGAAGGGGGAGTTTGAAAAGCGTCTGCGCGCAGTTATTGACGCGGTTCACGCGTCTATCGTTCCGACAATTCTCTTCATTGACGAGGCCCACACCTTGGTTGGTGCAGGTGGAGCAGCTGGAACTGGAGATGCGGCAAACCTGCTCAAACCTGCGCTTGCACGCGGCACCCTTCGGACCGTTGCCGCGACGACATGGTCGGAATACCGGCAGCATTTTGAAAAGGATCCTGCACTTACGCGGCGCTTCCAACCGGTCCAGGTTGACGAACCGGATGAAGAAAAATGTTTTGCGATGGTACGCGGGCTGCTCGGTCCAATGGAGGAGCACCATCAGGTTCGCATTCTGGACAGCGCCGTAAAGTCTGCCGTTTCGCTATCGCACAGGTATATCCCGGCGCGCCAACTTCCGGACAAGGCGGTCAGTGTCCTCGATACGGCCTCAGCCCGTGTGAATATTTCGCAAGCAGCGCAACCGGCGAAACTGTCCGATCTTATCGCCAAAAAGGGATTTCTGGAGACCGAGAAACAGGCGCTGACAAACGACACTGAACTTGGCATGGAGCATCAGGAACAGCTTGATGGTCTCAACGCTGCCATCGAGCAAACCGAACAGGACATTGAAAACGTCCGTGCTGAATGGGAGCGCGAGCGCAATCTGGTCGCCTCCATTCGCAGGCTGAATGCCGCCCTGACCCAGCTCAGGGGCGGCGAGCCGGCACCCCATCCGGAAAGCTCCGATATCGAAGATCCCGAGCATGAAGGTCCGGCAATCGTATCCATCGATGATATTGAGCTGGACCTCGACGTGGACCTGGAGGACGAAGAAGCAATCCGCGCAGGACTGCAAGAAAAGCGTGAGGAGCTTTCCAAAATTCCGGAAGACGACCGCATGGTCTATGCCTATGTGGATGACGAGGCGGTTTCCAGCATCATTTCCGACTGGACCGGAATTCCTGTCGGCCGCATGGTGCAGGACGAGATGGCCACCATTCTCAACCTCACCGATAGCCTCAACAAGCGTGTTATTGGCCAGGCGCATGGCTTGGCGATGATCTCCAAGCGGATCGAGACCAGCCGGGCTCAGCTTGGAAATCCTGACAAGCCAATCGGTGTTTTCATGCTGTGCGGACCTTCCGGTGTCGGCAAGACGGAAACAGCACTTGCTCTTGCCGAAACGCTCTACGGGGGTGAAGACAGCCTGATAACCATCAACATGTCCGAATTCCAGGAGGCTCACTCGGTGTCCGGTCTTAAGGGCGCGCCTCCGGGCTATGTCGGCTACGGCGAAGGCGGGCGGCTTACGGAAGCCGTGCGCCGCAAGCCGTACTCGGTGGTCCTGCTGGATGAGGTCGAGAAGGCTCACCCGGACGTTCACGAGATTTTCTTCCAGGTCTTTGACAAGGGCTGGATGGAAGACGGCATGGGCAGGAAGATCGACTTCCGCAACACGCTGATCCTGCTGACTTCAAATGTCGGCACGGAGATCATCATGAATGCGGCGAGCCACATGCTGGATGCACCGGTATCGAGCGATCCCGATCTCGCAGCCACCGATCCCAACGCGCCGGACGCAGAAGCACTGGCAGAAACGCTCAGACCAGCGCTACTGGACGTCTTCCCCCCGGCCCTTCTCGGACGGATTGTGACAATACCCTATTACCCGCTTTCGCCGTCCATGCTCGGGCTCATTATTCGCCTGCAGCTTAACCGTATCGTGAAACGCGTGAAGGAAAACAGAGAAGCGGAACTTACGTTCGGCGACGATGTCATCGCACATATCGTTTCGCTCTGCCGCGACCCGGACAGTGGCGGCCGTATGATCGACAATATCCTGACCAACGACCTCCTGCCGAAACTCTCAAGAGCTTTCCTGACCGCGCAGATGAATGGGGAGGAGTTGAAAACCGTAACGATTGCGGCCGGAGAAGACGGATTGGATATCAACACGGCAGGCACCTGACCTGATCAGCAACGAAATGCGGTGGGACCAATCACATGTCCCACCGCCCGTTTTCGGGATGAAACTGGCGACCCTGCGTCTTGTGAACGGGCTTCCCGCATCCTGGCCTTTGGGACATCGCAATGAGTTCGCCATTCCCCAACCAAAAACAAATCGGCTCCCGCAGTCCTTGCGGGAGCCTTCTGTCAATTGAACTGTGGACTTATGCCCGTTGCTGAGCGTCAGTCTCGCATGTTTTGCCTACCTGGCAGGGAACGAAATGGAACGGACGGTTTTGGGTCCGTCTTTCGATTCCACACCATTTCGTGCTGACCCGCGGAATTTGCCTTCAAGTGCCGGATCCATTTGCACGAGCACCGGTCCACCAGACAGCGTGATCTGCCCCGCATGAACAGCGGAGAGGCACACATAGGCGTTCAAGGGATAACTGTCGGTTCCGTAGACACGGCGACCGGCAATTTTCTCCGGAGCCGCCGGGCAATTGAATGCAAATCGCTGCCCAGTCAGACGAATGTTCGCAAGGCCGGTTTGCGAGAACTTGTCTTTCCATTTCAATGTCGGGACAAGCTCGTTTTGCAGTGCGTCCAGTTTTTCACGGGTCGCATCCGTCAGGAACATGATACTCAGGTCGGTCGCCGCGAAGTCTTCGGTGGTCACGCCGTTACGAACACTGCCCGTATACGCCGCCGAACCTGGATTGAGCTGCAGCGTCAGATCACCTCCGCCTTCGCCGATTGCGCCTGCGTGCTGCGCCGCCAGACATATTGGTGTGGACGCGGGATATTCGTCTGAACCATAAACCGATACGGTCTGCTCACCCGATGAACTCGCGGGGCAAGTGAACGCGAAACGCTGTCCGACGAACTTGCCTTCGTCCACCTGAAAATGATGCAGTGTTGTCTCGTGCTCCAACACTTTGCCAAAGTCTTCCGTCGTGCCGGCAGCGAGCGCACCGCCCACGCTTACACCATTCGCAAAGACAGCGATCGCGACCGCTGCCGCGAAACTCATAATATTTGCATTGTTTCTCATGGCTTTCCGCATTCCTATTGTGATGGCGATCAAGTCAAGTCCGGGTCAATGCATCAAAAATCCAGACCTGCTTGAACGGCTCTCATTGATCACACCCGTCCAGGAACAGCGGCTCCCTCGCCCACATGCGTTAATGCGAATGCGGATAGAGATGAAGGGCGGTATCATTTCGGTGAACAGTTGCGCCGCGCCCGGCGTCAATAATTTTCAACGACCATTTCAGCCTCAAAATAGTTGAAATAGCTCGCAACTACTCACAATTATTCAGAAAGTGGTTTTATTTATTCAATAATCCCCACCTTCTTCAATAAGTACGACATCAATATTTAATTCTAAGTCTCTTTGCCTCACCTCCACCCATCAATTACTGACTTCAGTGATCGCACAATGACAGAATTGCTAATTTTTTGCAGTGATCGGGATCACGAATGGGCGTCGAGACTCTATCGATGAGAATGTTCGGACGGGTTCGTGTCAACAGAGGACGCCGTCCAGGTGGCAAAGTGCCGATACCGGATCCCAAGGACATAAATTGTGTTTTTCTGGTTTAGCGGGCAGGCACGGTAAAGGAGGCTTCCGAGTGCCAGCTTGCAACTCTATTGCCACGCAAGCACTTCCCCAATCACACCTCGATAGGCCTTGAGATCTTTGCTCGCGACGGATTGAGGCGCATCTGCGCCGGTTTCCATCTCAAAGGCGAGTGGATCGGTGGGCTCCCCCCTCTGTCTGATTTCGAAATGTAGATGAGGTCCCGTCGACAATCCGGTGGTGCCGACATAGCCGACAAGATCACCGGCCTGAACAACGGAACCAAGTTCGATACCCTCTGCATATTCATGCATGTGGGCATAACGGGTGGTGATCCCGTCCTTGTGTGTGAGTTCGATAAAGTTACCGTATCCGCCGCGAACGTCCTTGTAGGTGACCTTGCCTGAGAACGCGGCGCGGATCGGCGTACCGGTCGGCGCGGCCCAATCCACGCCTGCATGGAGACGCTCCGTCTTTTTGATCGGATGGAAGCGCATGCCGAACTTGGAGGTCAGAACGCCCTTCACAGGCACAAGCATCGCACCGGAAAGACTGATCTTGCCTCCTTCACTAACGCAGGCAAATCCCCGGTTCCCAGGCGCCTTCAGCACATAACAGCGAACGGACCAATCGTCCCCTTTGCGCACGCCCGCAAACAGTACCTTCCCCCCGCCCCGTTTTTCATCCCGGGGCTGATCGGTGAACACGAGTGTAAAGCGTTCGTCGGGTTTGATTGCCCTTTTCAGATCAGTCGACGGCGCCAGATATGCGATCGCTTCCCCGACGATAGAGGCCGGGACGGCGTTGCGTACGGCAGTCGCATAGAGACCATCAATCAAACGATGGCTCTTCGGCACACCTGTGCTTTTGTCGCGCACGATCTCATCCTGGGCGATTTCCTTTCCGAACCAGGGATCTGCGCCGTGAACATAAGCCTCTCCATCGCGCGTCGCGGAATAGGCAGCTGTTCCAAGATAGCCGTCTGCGGCGTAAAGCGACATCTGAACGGGACGGTAATAATCACCGATCCGGCCAAGCCGGTTGGGCAACCTTGCACCTCGTACCGCGATTTTATCGCCTGCGATTAAGTCGTTTCGCTTGAA
Source organism: uncultured Roseibium sp. (assembly GCF_947494555.1). GTDB lineage: Bacteria > Pseudomonadota > Alphaproteobacteria > Rhizobiales > Stappiaceae > Roseibium. Next base: position 370,089 of record NZ_CANLVF010000002.1, read on the forward strand.
CTCCTGCTTTGCGAATTCAAGCAGCGATTTCGAGGCGTCTTCGTCAAATCCGTTCTCCTTCAGAAAGGTTGAAAGTGAGACATTTTTCTTGACCGTATCGCGTATTTCAATCCGGTTTGGTCCTTGTCCGATCGGCCGTTCTGTCAGATATAAATCCAGCGTGTCGGTCGGAGGTTTCAAAAAGACCGGAAGATCGGCAGTTGACTGCCCATCTGCCTCGCTTTCTTCCTCTACGACCAGACCATCTGCCTCTTCGCCCCCGCCGAAATTGCCGAACTGGAAGTCAGCTTCACTTCCCGGCGCCCGAATGATCAGATCTCCGCTTTCATTGAGCATCCGGCTGTCCAGAACATAAGCATTTGGCGTTGGCAAGGCAGTAGTTCCGGACGAGTTGTCACTTGCCGGAATCAGCCTTTCAGACAGTTCAATGCGCTGCACGCTCGCTCCGTCATTCAACAAAACCGGATCACCGGCAAGCGGTATGACCGCCGACACCGCCATGTCGAAAAACGGGTCGGCTGGAACGTCCAGTTCGTCTTCACCGTCGAGCGCGGCTTGCGTATCTCGCTGACCGCTATCAGGTGTCGGGGTTTCCGTCGTCTTCGCCACGGTATTTTCATCGGGCCCCGGGTCCGGATTCTGTGTTGGTGTTGGTGTTGGTGTCTGTTGCCCCTCATCGACCTTTGCCGTTTGTGGAGATGAGAGCGAGATTGCGCCTGAAGAGACCAGGTGGGCGAGACCTCCGATGCCGCCGCCAATCAAGAGAAACAAAATCGCAAGCGTGGCGTAGGTAACCAGCGAGGATTTTCCGCTTCCGTGTTTATTTGCCTGAAGTGAGCCAACCTCTGGAGCTGGAGCTGGAGCCGGATCGGGAACAGGCGAAGTAGCCGCAGGAGGACCCGAGGGACGGATCACCGTGCGGTCGAATTCAGGTCTGTGCGCACCAGAGTTGTTGTTGTTTGGCCACTGAGCCATCAATGCACCTTAGTCGCAGCGGGCAAATCATCAATAACGCTGCTCTTGCGATCATGCCGGATGACAAGGCTGGATGCAAAAAGTCGGCAATTTCGCGCAGCGGAAGCTGCTAGCGGGGAAATTCCACAAGATTACCCGTACTTCGCGTTTCTGCTTCTTCGCTTTGCTGCACAGTTTTTTCCATATAAATTTCAGGAACATCCAGTGTGAATACTGAAATCTCGGTGCTCAAACCGCGCAGTTGACCTGACCAGATCTCCGACAAGGGGTAGTCTCTTGGCAACCCATTGGCCACGCTTTGGCTGAGTGCAAGGCGTACCTTCTTGTCCTTGGCGACGGATTCGACCCTGCTTGCCGTATTCACCGTTGTCCCCATGACCGTGAAGGATCGACGGTGCTCCCCGCCGATATCCCCGACAAGAACAGGGCCCGCATTCAGTGCGATTCGCAGGTCCAGCTCATTTTGCGCCGTGATCTGCCTGATGTGATCCAGTTGATTGATAATCTCATGTGCGGCATCGACCGACGCTTTCTCCGGATTGTCGACTGTATTCGGAGCGTTCCAGACTGCCATGATCGCATCGCCGATATATTTGTCGATGTAGCCATGATGCTTTGTGATGGTCTGGCCGATCGCATCGAAACAGGCATTTACAACCCGCACAACATCCTGGTCGGCCAGTTTTTCCGACATCTTTGTAAACCCGACAATGTCGATAAACGCAACGACGACGTGACGGGTCTCGCCGCCAAGTGCCGGAAGTTCCTCCGAAACTGCCATGTGCTTGATGACATCAGGCGCGAGATAGTGCCCGAACAAGCGCACCAGCGACCGTTGCCGACGTTGCAGAATGCTGACCTTGCCGACAGCTGCAGCAACCATCGCGCTGATGCAGCTGACAGGTGCAACGCCAGGTGCCAGAAGAATACCTATCTCAAGCCCGGCAAGTGCGAGACTTAAGCCGGCAACAACCCCAAGGATCGCAACGACGGGCAAGACCATGAGAGGCAGGAACAGGCCTGCCATGGCACCAATCACCGCAAAGAGAACTGACACGGAAGCAAGAGTTCCCTGCGCCGGCGCCACCGTTATCCGGTCAGACAAGGCCGAGCCGATCAAATCCGCGAGGATGAACACACCGGCGGTTTGCGGTTGAACACGTGGTCTGCCACTCGGTCCTGTTTCCGCTGCTTCAGCATCCAGGTGCGGCAAAAACCGGTCTGAATAAAGATGTTCATCCTCAAATGGCAGTAACCCTCCGAGCAGCACGATCCTGCCCCGGGCGAATTCCTCTAGTTTCTTCCGGCCCTCTTCGCTCGTATTGAGGTCAAGAACGTCAATCAGCGACATGTAGGGCAGTGACGTCGCCAAGCGAGAAGTAGGAATAGAGGTGAAAGGCTCATCAATCTTAGCGCCGCCAACACCCAGGAGAGCATCGATAAGGTGCGGTGACTCATCCAAGGGGAGTTGCGGCGTATGCTCGCGGACAATACCGTCGTTGTCCGTTGAAACGATGACAGAACGAACGCCACCGGAACCGATCGCAGCGGTAAAGCTTCTATGAGGCACACCAATTTCGGTATGTGCGATGAAGACCTTGCCGCGATTTCCATAGACGAAACTCTGGAACGGCCGGTCAAACCCGCGTAAACGGGCTTCACCTGAACTCGGGTCGATAAAAGAATCAGCGCTATAGGCGAAAACGAAATCGAATCCGAGCGCAACCGCGCCCGCATCCAGAACGGCTTGCCCTGCTTCGGCAAGAACCGGTGTCATCAAAACGCGGGGGATACGGGTCAGCCGCTCTGAATCGAGTGATGTCTGATCCAACCCGACCACAGCTACGGGAGATGGTGCGGGCTGCTTGTCACGCTCAGCAATGGCCCTAACCTGGAAAAGCCGGTCGATGACCCAGCCTTCCCAGATCGCCTTCTTTGCCGACAAGCCGATGACAATTCCGGCACCTATCGCCGCCAGGGCAATAAGAAATACAAGTTTTTTTCGGCCTATGGCAGTGTCAGCAGTTCGGCCTTCTGACGTCATTTCACGATGACGACCGCAGTTTTACGTCCGACCTGTGCCGGATCAATCGTGATTTTCCTCATTTCGACACCGAAGTCCGGAGCTTTTCCCTGCAGGAAGAGCTCCACTTCGACAGCGTCTTCGTCGCTTTCACGGTCGGGCATCTCGGTGACGATGTTGTCTAGGACGTCAAAGCGTTTCGGTTCGCCTCCGCCGAACGATACGAAGACAGAGCCGTATTGATCCCTGGCCTTGTCGTCGAAACGCAGCATGAGCGACGCGGCTTTTTTGTTCTCAAGCGTCAGCCCGCGCAAGGTAACCGTCAGGCCTTTGTCCGCTGTCTGCGTGTTAGAACCGCTGTCGGCCTGCAGGCAATTCCCTGCCCGCACGAACTCCTCTTTGCCGCCATCGAGTTCCAGACCGCTGGCCGATACCTTGAGCGTCCCGGCCTTGATGCGGACTTCCTGGCAAGCGGAATAGTCGAGAAGATCAACATGGCCAGCCTCGCCAAGATCGATCACATCTCCCGGCATCAGCTCGGAGAACGCGGAGACGTCAACGCCTTCGGACTTGTCAAGGACGAGCGCAACCGGGTCCGCAAGTGCCGGCCCGCTTGCGGCAACACCTAATCCAACAAAAGTCGCAAAAACTGACGTCTTCAGACTTCGTGCTTCAAAAAGATTAAACAAATTGTTTTTCATGACGGTCTCCAAACTCAATCATTCTGTTGCGCCAAGAAAGACTTTAAAGCATGGCGCTAATCCATGGCCAATTATAACCTGAAAATGGCGTTTTGATTGTGGCCATGGTCACAATAAGGCGCTTTGAACAGCTACATAAACCAATGAACAAGCCTCATATTAGCCAGCAGGCTCGGTATAAACCCCGGTAATGCCAACGGCTTCGGCCGATTTTCCAATCAGGTTCAAAAGATTCGGTGCAAGCGAAGGGTCCAGCGGTCGCCCCTCCATCGCAGAGAGAACTCCGACCAGTTGGGGCATCGGCTTTGGCGAGCGGATCAGGACAATATGATCCGCGCCAAAAGGTAGCGCCGCACGAAGGTTCAGGACATAGGGCGCATCGGCCTCCATTTTTGTGTCCTTTCCAAGCGGGTCAGCTCGTTTGTCAGGTGCCAGCAAGCGTATGGTACCATCGGCCTCCAACGCAAAGACAGCCATATATCCGCCCTCCTCAGACGTCAGTCCGACTTTCAACGGAGAGCCTTCGGGAATATGGCCGACCGAGGGTTTCAATGTCCCCTCGACAGGCTGGCGGTCGCGAGAAATTGCGTAAAGCTCGGACAGGAAAAGCCACTTGGAAACAACTTCGGCGAAACGATCCGCGTTGCCGGCTCTTTTTCTGAGAACGACATCGCCAAACTTTGTCAGAACGTCGCCTTCCTCGACATCCCAGTAAAGATCCGCGCTTCCATCCGTGACAACCTGCAGCGCGCCCTCATGACGCTTGGACAGACCGTTGAGGACGGGAAGAGCTATGTCCGTGCTTGCAGAAATGGTGAGCGCAACACTGCCCCTGTCCAGAATGTTGTCCTGAACCCTTGGCAGCACGGCTGCGCGCGTTCCACCACCGACAGTCAGGCTGGGCGTTTGACGTCCTTCGGTTGCGACACGGACGGTCTCTTGCAGGAAAAGCGTAAGCTCCTCCATCGAGATTCCGCCGTCCTTGTTCAGATCCGCACGGCCTTCCACGCCCCGAGCAAACGACCAGCTCAGTGCACCGCGCGGCTCGCCGGCGATCATCAACTCCGGTATCACCTGGCCATCTACTGTTGCACCGACATAAATGACGTTGGACATCTCCTGCAAATCACTGCCCGCAGACTGATTGTCTTTCAAGACCGGGTGCAAGGGCTGACTGCGAAGCAGATCGTTTTCGAACGGGGGCAAGCCGATGAGACGCGTGCCGAGCCGGGTGATCCTTGGATCGATCGACCTTGTCATCGTGCCCGAGTGACAGCTGTCCGCAAGAACAAGAACACTCCGGTCGCCAGCGGCCCGCAACATGGCTGCGATATCGTCATCGCGCAGGCGTTCGCCGTTTCCAGGCGCAGAAACATCAAATCCAGCGAGAAGAAAGACCTCGTCGTGGCCGTCAGCTTCCGAACCCGCGACCCATTCTTTCTCCTGCGCGCCGTGGCCGGCGTATGAAAGCACGAGGACGTCGTCCTGCGCCGAGCGCTCGATCAGCCCCTGCCACGCCGACAGAATGCGCACTCGTGTCGCCTCTTCATCATAAAAGGTCTGAAGATCACGGACACCGGCCGCCTTCAGTGTTTTGGCAATGTCTTCCGCATCGTTCACCGCGCCCTTCAGCGGAGAAACGTTCTGATAGGCGTCGATACCGATGACAAGCGCGCGCCACTCCCCCGCTGAGGCGGCAAGCGGAGCGCCAACCACACACAGCAGGATCGTGAACAGCCGAACCAGTCGACTGAAATGAAAAATCACTAAGTATTCGGTCATCTACTGACTCAATTTCAAAGGAGTGGCTTAGCCCCAGGATCCGCCGCCGCCGCCGCCAGGGCCACCGCCGCCGCCGCCACCGCCGCCTCCGCCGCCGCCACCGCCGCCTCCGCCGCCATTGTCATTATCGCGGTTGGCTGGGTCGTTGATCGGATCAACAACAGGAGCGGCTGTTCTTGGTGCCGAGGATGTCGTGGTCGCCACCGACGGAGTTGTTTGCACGGGCGTCGTGCCGGTCGTTGTCACTGGTTGTGTTGCACAACCGGCAAGAAACAACGCAAGCAAACCTGTCGATGGCAGGACATGGCGTAGATGTTTCATACTTATCTCCTTAATAAATCAGAACAAATCATAGCGTGGCCGGCTCTGTTCCCACTGAAACTTGACGAGTGCGATCAGAGCTTCATCCCCCTGAACAGCGGAAAGCTCGGAACTTTCAAAAAACTTGTTCAAAGCGTCCCGCGTTTTACGGCCGGGTTGACCATCGACCGGACCGGGCTCGAAGCCGAGGTCGGTCAATGCCTGCTGTACCACTTTGGCTTTCAGGATTTTGTTGGCCGACTTCAGATCGTCACGGCCTTTTCCGGCTGCCGAAGACGACGGATCGACAGTCGCCGCCATGGCGAGCATCCTGATCCTGTCGCGGCCGGCTGCCTCCCCCGATTGCTGCCCGAGCATCCAGGCGGTGTTGTAGGCACCCCAGGCGTCGCCGCGTTCCGCACTGGCGCGGAACCATTTGGTTGCCTGCTCCGTGCTCTTTTCAACACCTTGACCATTGAAGTACAGCAAACCGATTGCGGTGCCTGCCGCCGGGTGGCCGCCTTCATGGGCCTTCGTAAACCAACCGAGAGCCGCTTCAAAATCCTGAGGTGTTCCCAGGCCATCCCGATAAAGGGTGCCCATGTTCAGATAACCGTAAATATCTTCGCGCGAGGCTGACCGGTTGTAGTAGTAAACTGCCCGATCGACGTTTTCTTCAACGTGATCTCCGCTCAAATAAAAGCCGCCGATTGCGTTGAACGAGAACGTGTGCCCGGCCTCAACCGACTGAAGCAGCTTTTCAAGACCGGCCTGTTCGTTCTGATCGGTCCCCTCGCCCTTGATCTCGGCCATGCCGAGTGAGTGAAGAGCATAGGCGTCGCCACGTTCAGCAGCCTTGCGATAAAGCTCAACCGCCTTTTTCTGGTCGCGATCAATGCCCGCACCGAGAAAATACATCCGTCCGAGAACCTGTCCCGCGCGAACGTGGCCCATCTGATAGGCCTGGTCGAAATAATCGCTTGCCTGCTCCAGTTCGCCGGCTGCAAAAGCACCACGGCCACGCTGGAACACGAACCGGCCGATCTCCGGATAGGCCTCCATGGCCTCGGCGCAGGCCTTGTCGACAAGGCTTGGATCAATTTCGTTGGCCAGCCGACCCTCCGTGACGGCTTGCAGATCAAATGGCTGGGTTGCCAGCTGGTCGCATTGTGTCACCCGCGGCTGCACGATTTGCGTGATCGACTGCGGTGCAGCACCGCTCTCTACGGGAAGCTCCAATGTGAAGCGCCGTGCTTCGGTTTCAGACCCGATCTGCGGCCGCACGGTCAATGTCGAAAGTCCGGACATCGGAAAGCGGTCACCCGGGCGCAGCAGGCGTCCGTCCGACGCGAGCTGGAGATCGCCGTCCACGGAAACAACCTTGAGCCAGTCATCCGTCGCAGGAAGTCCCTCGACAGGCGCATCAGGATAGATTTCCACGGGACCCACACCTACATCGGCTTCGACCGCGGTGCCTTTAGACGTATCGGTAAGCCAGGCGACAAGATCATCGAGCCGTTTCTTGCGCTCAGCTTCCAGTTCCGTCTTGTCCGCGACCGGTGCGGCCTGAACAACGGTGATGGAAGCGATCGCGGAGGCGGATCCACCCCATTCGTCCTGAACTTCATAGCCAATCAGCTCGACATCGCCGGATCCCGATCCATCGGGGATGAATTCCAGACTGGCGAGCTCGACAGCACTCAGTGTGTCGCCCTCAGCGATTGCCCGGCCACCAGGCAATCTCAGTTCTCCTTTTTCAGGAGACAGTGTGAGTGTTGCCTGGATTGCTCCGCCCTCCGGCTGAACAGGCTCCGGAATGGCAAGCGGACTGCCGGCTGAACTGACCGGGACACTCACCCGGTGATGGGCCGTTACAATTGGCTCGGGTTTTGGGGGAACAAAGTAGAAATTGGTGACAAGCGTGGAGTCTTCATAAGGTATTTGCTGGCCGCCCGTCTTGCGCACGACCTCGTCGCGCACCTTGGTCATCAGATCCTTGATTTCAAGAGACGGATCAAGCGCGTTTCCGACGACAGACGATGTAAATGGGCTCAGCGGCCCCTCGCCATCATAAGCAACCTGCCCAGGCCTCGTTGCGTAGGAAATGAAGCTTCCCAGCTTGTTGGGAATCCTGCGCAGACCACGGGTCTTGCCCAAGGAATACTCCTCCTCGCCCCAAAAAAGGCTTCCGATTTCAAACGGATTATCACGACATGAATCAAGCATCACGATCTGCATGCTTGAAGCAGCCTTCATGTAGTCGAGAAGGTGTGAAACTTTCAGACTTTCAAACTCAAGATCGTATTCCGAGGCAAGTTTCGCATCGACAGGGAGTATGAAATTCGATTCGCCGACCTGAAGTGCATGACCCGAGTAGTAAAAGAGTGCCGTGTCGCCGTCATTCAGCTCTCTCAAAAAACGCCGGACAACCTTCTCGAGCTCCTTTTTGCCGAGATTTGTTCCTACCGTAACATCGAAGTCGGCTTCTTGCAGAACCCGTGTAATTTCCTTGGTGTCGTTCAGAGGATTGATAAGCGGCTCGACAAACTGATAATCCTGGTTGCCAATCACAAGCGCAACCCGGCGCCCCGCATCCTCAGCTGTTGAGCCGAGCGCTTGGGTGCCCATCACGAGCAAGCCCAGGGGAAAGCCAACAATGCCAATTCGGACGGCCCGCTTCAAGCTGGAGACCGGACCCGTTATCGTATCTTTCGCCGACTGCTTCAAAGCAGACAGGTAATTCCGTTTTTGCATGTCATCCTCAGCGCTTCATTAGGCACCGTAATATTGCATCAAAAAACCATGACAACCTGTGACGAACCGCACAGCTGTGTCGATCCGCTTGCGGAACGGGTCAGATCAATAACTTAAATAACCCAAAGTAAAGTGATGCACACTTGCGATAAGTTCGCAAGCGTGGCTGTGGCATAAACGCAAGACTTTTTACGACTTTTCGAACTGATCGTCGTTCAAGAACGCTAAATTTGATATTGAGCGCATTGGTCCTACGATGCGCTAACGTATCCAACGCCTATCAAACCAGCGAAGGTTTCATGTCAGACAAACTCAACATTCGGCACCTAACCGAAACTGAAATCCACATTCCGCTTGAAATGGCAATGAAAGAAGGCTGGAATCCGGGCATCGAGGACGGTCCTGCTTTTTTTGCCGCAGACCCAACTGGCTTTCTGGCCGGAGAGCTCGACGGCCAGATTATCGCGGTGATCTCGGCGGTCCGATACGAGGACACTTACGGATTTATCGGGTTTTACATTTGCAAACGCGAATTCAGGACACGAGGATACGGACACCAGATTTGGCATCAGGCAATGTCCCAACTCGGCACAAGGCTGATCGGTCTGGACGCCGTGAACGAACAAACGGCAAGTTACGGAGAGCACGGCTTCAAGTCGGTCTACAGGAACATTCGTCAAACCGGTGTCTCCACATGCGATGTGCCGATGGATCCGCGCATCGCCCCGCTTGGACAGGGATTGTATCCATCCATTCGGGACTATGATGCGCGTTTCGTCCCCGCCCTTCGCGAGAACTTCTTGAAGGTTTGGACGGCCCCCATGCTCGAAACGCGAAGAGGTTTTGCTTTTGTCGACAATGGCGAGGTCAGGGGCTATGGCGTTATCCGCCGTTGCCATGAGGGCTACAAGATCGGTCCATTGTTTGGCGACACTCCTGAAATCGCAGATACGCTGTTTCGTGCTCTTGCCGGCCAGGTCAAAGGTCAGTTTGTCATTCTCGACACACCGGAACCAAATGCCGCTGCGCTGATTCTGGCGGAAAAATACGAGCTTTCTCCGGAATTCGAGACCTTCCGCATGTATCGGGGACAGGCCCCCGATCTTCCTCTCGATCAGATTTTCGGAATCACAACCTTCGAACTGGGTTAGAACGCAGGCTTTTCCAGATCAATGCTCCACGTTCTGATATGCGAGCATGGCACCCGCGAGGTCTTCCAGCGCCGCTCCGACAGACTTGAACATCGTGATGGCTTCGTCTGATTCCCGGCCCGGATGTTTACCGCGGCACAAGTCATAAAGGTCAGCGCGGATGTCGCCCTTTGAAATCAATCCCGATTGCAATGGCTGAACAATGTCGCCGCCTTCCGACAGACAGCCATCGCGCGTATCGACAAAAATTTCTGCGCGCTTGATCAGGTCATCGTCGCTTTCGCGCATCGATGGCTTGAATGCGCCGACAAGATCGACATGTGAGCCGGGCTTAAGGAGTCCACCCCTGATCAGCGGTTCAGTGGAGAGCGTCGCGGCACTGATGATGTCCGCCGTGCCAAGCGCGTCACGCATGCTTTCGGCGGCGGCAATGCTGATCGGGAATTGTGCGTTCAGTTCATTCGCAAATTGAAGCGTTTTTTCTCGCGACCGACCCCAGATTGTCACCTCTTCGATCGATCGGATCGCCATGTGCGCGGCAATCAGATTTGGTGCCAGGCGCCCAGTCCCAAGAACCAAAAGATGGCGTGCATCGGAGCGCGCCAGGTATCGCGCCGCAAGCGCTGAGGCGGCAGCAGTGCGCCGGGCTGTCAGCTCTCCGCCGTCGATCATGGCAAGCATTTCACCTGTTCTGGCATCTGACAGCAGGTATTGACCGTGAACTGCCGGAAGATTGCGCTCCGAGTTTCCCGGAACCACGTTGACCACCTTTACGCCCGCATATCCGCCAGGCACCCAGGCAGGCATCAGCAGCATTGTTCCGTCGGGCTCGCCCGGTATCTCGAAATCGTGGTGGTGGCGCGTCGGCATTACGCACCCGGACTTGAACATTTCGCCGAGCGCGTCGATCAGATCCGGAAATGGAAGCGCTTCGCGCGTTTGGTCTTCGGTAAGCAATAGCATAAGTGGTCATTCAGATTACGGTAAACACCGCCAGACCAAATCACATATGGCGCGGACGACCAAGCAGTCTGTTTAAAAAGAAGTACAATTTTACCTGTAATTTCATGATAAATCGAAAATCATCATCACATAGGCGGCAAAGAGTGCCAGATGCACGGCGCCCTGCAAGTAGCTGGTCGTACGCGTGTTGAACGTCAGCAGACTGACAAACAATGTCAGGACAAGCAGTATGATATCCGAATATTCAAGACCCAACTCTAGCGTATGACCGGTCACCCAGCTGACCACCAGCACGGCAGGCACGGTCAAACCAATCGTCGATACAGCAGCGCCCAGGCACAGATTGACGGCGCGTTGCAGCTTGTTTTCCAAGGCGGCCTGCAGCCCGCTCATGCCTTCGGGCATCAGGACAAGCGCAGCAACAATGAAGCCGGTCAAGGCAACAGGCGCGCCAATTCCAACTATGCCGAATTCCACATAAAGCGCGAGTTTTTTGGAAAGGAGAATGATCGGCAACAAGGCGCCAAACAGACCGGCAACATGGAACGGGATGGATCTGACGGTTCCGGCATGATGGGCCTCCTCCCCGTCACCGGCCTCTGGCTGACGGAAGATATCGCTGTGCGTTACCGTTTGCATGGCCAGGAACACCCCGTAGAGAGCAATCGACATTACGATTTCAAAGCCTGCCTGCAGGGTTGAAAGTTCTCCACCCGGCGCAGAATGGGTCACTCTCGGTAAAACCAGTGCAAAGATCGCCAGGGGTACGAGAACGGACAAAAACGCATTCGCTCCCTGGAGGTTGTAGGTCTGGTTCTTGTGCTTCAGTCCACCGGCGAGAAGACAGAGCCCGATCAAACCGTTCAAAACGATCATGATGACCGAGAACATGGTATCGCGCGCCATGGCGGGTGCGGCCTCGCCCGAAATCATGATCGCCACGATGAGCGCAACCTCGATACCGACGACGGATAGCGTCAGAATCAAAGTACCAAACGGTTCGCCCAGGATTGTCGCGAGACATTCAGCATGCCGCACGACGGCGAAGGCGCACCACATCACGGTGAGAAAGATGATTGCCAGGAAGCCGAGAGACGGCCATAGACCTATCGCCTCAGGCTTGAAAATGTCACCGGAAAGGGCAAATGCCGCAAATACGGCAAAGCCTGCAAGGCTCGGAAGTTCAGATCTGAAAATGGACACTGGAATCCGCCGTGGCGCGTTGAAAGCTGCGTGTATCTAGGACAATACGATTCTCGTACAAGGTACTGCAAGATTAACAATCTGTATGGCAAGAACGCAAAAAGGCCGATGCAATGCACCGGCCCTTGAGGGTCATATCCGCGGAAGTCTTAGATCGCCAGATATTCCTGACGCAGTTCTGCATTGTCGAGAACGTCCTGAGCCGTGCCATCGAAAACGACCTCGCCCATATCAAGTATGACCGCCCTGTCGGCAAGGTGCAGCGCTGCTATCGCATTCTGCTCCACAATAATCGTTGTAATGCCGAGTTCCTTGACGCCCTCCAAAATGCGCTCGATCTCCTGCACGATCACCGGCGCAAGGCCTTCGTAAGGCTCATCGAGAAGGAGAAGCTTGATGTCCCGGGCTAGTATCCGTGCAACAGCCAGCATCTGCTGCTCACCACCGGACATTGTCACCGCATCCTGTGCCCGCCGTTCAGCCAATCGGGGAAAGTGGTCGTAGATACGTTCGATCGACCATCCCTTCGGTTCGGCAATCTGGGACAACTCGAGATTTTCCTGGACCGTCAAGCCGGGAATGATCCTGCGGTCTTCAGGGACGAGACCGACACCGACGCGTGCAGCCTGGTAACTCTTCATGTCATGAAGCGGGTTATGGTCGAGCCAGATTTCTCCATGCGTTAGATTTGGATCGTCCATCCGTGCGATCGTGCGCAAGGTCGATGTCTTGCCCGCCCCGTTCCGGCCCAGCAAAGCCAGGATCTCGCCTTCGCGAACGTCAAAGCTGATGCCCTGCACGATGTAGCTTTCGCCATAATAGGAATGCAGGTCCCAAGCGGAAAAAAATGCCGGAGCTGTGCCACGCGCTTTTTGGGGTTTCACCGACGGTGCCGTTTTGCCGGCAAATTGATCGTCAAGCATAGTCAAAGGTGCGCTCCTCCGAGATAGGCTTCCTGCACACGCGGATCGCCCTTGATGTCTTCAGGTTTACCTTCAGCAATGATTGCGCCCTGCGCGAGTACGGTAACCTTGTCGGCGAGCGAGAAAACCACATGCATGTCATGTTCGATCACGACCTTCGTAATGCCGCGGTCCCCGATACGTTTCAACAGATCAATCGTGTTATTTGTATCGGCGCGCGACATGCCCGCCGTCGGCTCGTCCAACAAAAGGAGTTTCGGATCCTGGGACAGGCACATTGCCAGTTCGAGCCGCCGCTTGTCGCCTCTTGAAAGCGACCCCGCAACACTGTCTTTCTTTTCAGCCAGTCCGACATCTTCGAGCATATGCAACGCTTTGTCCCGGATCTCCGCATCCTTGCTGACATCCTTGAAAGCGTGCAGCTTGAATTCACCGTCCCGCTTTGCAATCGCCGGGATCATGATGTTTTCAAGCAAGGTCAGATCCCCGAAAATTTCCGGCGTCTGGAACACGCGAGAAACACCTATCTGGTTGATCTCGTATGGCTTCATCCCGGTAAGCGAAATGTCTCCGAACATCACGCTGCCAGTGTCCGGGATCAGTCTGCCGATCAAGCAGTTCAGAAAGGTCGACTTGCCGGCACCATTCGGACCGATAATCGCGTGAACGGTCCCTTCTTCTACCGAGAAGTTGACATTGTTGAGCGCTCTCAACCCGCCGAACGACTTGTTCACGCCCTCGACACGCAGGATTTCCATATCACAACACCCTATTCAGCCGGGGCGGCAGACGCGCGCGCCGAGGAATTCTTGTCCGAGGACGATTTGCGTTTGAAAAGGCGCCCGATACGTTCCACGCCCTCCATGATACCTCCCGGCAGGAAGATCACGATCAGCATGAACATGATACCGAGCGTCAGGTGCCAGCCCTTGCCGATAAACGGATGGATGACGAAGACCAGGAAATCGGCAACGCCTTCAGGAAGGCCGGAAAACCATCCGTATAGAATGTTGTCGTTGATCTTGGAGAAGATATTTTCACAGTACTTGATGAAGCCTGCGCCAAGCACAGGTCCGATCAAGGTCCCCGCACCGCCAAGAATGGTCATCAGCACGACTTCGCCAGATGCAGTCCACTGCATGCGCTCGGCACCTGCCAGCGGATCCATGGCGACCATCAGCCCGCCTGCCAGCCCGGCATACATTCCCGAGATCACAAACGCAGCCAAAGTGTAGGGCCTGCTGTTCAAGCCGGTAAAGTTCATGCGTTGCTGGTTCGACTTGACGGCACGCAGCATCATTCCGAACGGCGAACGGAAAATACGGACTGCGATGTAGAAGGCGATCATCATGAAGACGGCGCACAGATAGTATCCGGCGTTGAATGTGAACAGCCAGCCACCCGCACTCATCTCGAAGCTCTCCCGCATCGGAATGCCGAAAAAGTTCGCGGGCGGGATCGCGCCATTTTCGGAACTGACACCAAGAATGCGCGGATCGTCAAGAGCCAGTTGTAGTCCGGTTTCCCCGTTGGTGATCGGCGTCAGAACCGAATATGCGAGGGAAAACGACATCTGCGCAAAGGCCAGCGTCAGGATCGAGAAGTAGATCCCGGAACGGCGCAGCGAGATGTAGCCGACCAGCAGCGAGAACAAACCGGCGAAAACGACGGACATGAAGATCGCCGGAATGACGTTCATGGTCAGCAGCTTCATCATCCAGACACCGGCATAGGAACCGACACCCAGGAAAGCGGCATGGCCGAAACTCAGGTATCCGGTCAGACCGAACAGGATGTTGAACCCAATCGCGAAGATACCGAAAATCAGGAATCTCTGCATCAGATCTGGATAGCCGGCGTTGAACTGTGCAAGCTCAGAGCCTTCCGGAAACGGGTTGAGCAGGAATGGCGCGAAGACCACGAGAAGCAACACAAGGAAGAAGAGCGATGTATCTTTTTTGTTGAGTCCAAACATGACTTAGCTCTCCATAACGCCCTTGCGGCCCATCAAACCCCGTGGACGGGTCAGGAGGATCACGATTGCAACAAGATAAATGATGATCTGGTTGATGCCGGGCAGCAGCGCGACGACTTGCGCCATGGAGGCGAAACTCTCAAGAATTCCAAGAACGAACCCCGCGAGAACAGCTCCTGGCAGCGAGCCCATTCCGCCGACAACCACGACGACGAAGCTCAGGACGAGAAAGTCCATTCCCATATGGTAATTCGGCGAATTGATCGGCGCGTACATAACCCCTGCAAGCCCGGCGACGACCGCCGCAAGCGCGAACATGACTGTAAAACGCTTGTCGATGTTAATGCCAAGGAGCCCGACGGTCTGTCGGTCCGCCATGCCCGCTCGAACGACCATCCCGAAAGTCGTGAACCGAAGAAAGGCGAAGACAGCGCCCACGATTGCGGCTGCAAAGAGGAAGTACACGATCCGCCAGTAGGGGTAGATGATCACATTGGGATCCATCCCCACCAGTGCTCCGAAATCCAGACTACCGGAAAAGACGTCCGGAGCCGGTGTCGGAATCGGGTTCGCGCCGAAGAAGTATTTGATGATTTCCTGAAGGACGATGGCAAGGCCGAAGGTCACCAGGATCTGATCCGCATGAGGACGCTTGTAGAAATACTTGATGAGGCCCCGTTCCATGAACAGGCCGACCAGGGCCATGATCGGTATGGAAAAGAGGATCGCGAGCGGGACAGCCCAGTCTATGATTGCCGATCCGGTTTGCGGCCCGAACCACGCTTCCACATAGGGCGTTTCGACTTTTAGCGGATTACCCAGAAAGTCTTTCTGTGTCTCGTCAATCGTCACGAAAGACAAAGACAGGAGGCGGCTTAACGTGACCGCACAGAAAGCCCCGATCATGAACAGCGCGCCATGCGCGAAGTTGACCACGCCAAGCGTTCCGAAAATAAGGGTCAAGCCAAGGGCGATCAGTGCATATGCCGAGCCTTTGTCCAAACCGTTCAGAATTTGCAGAAGTATCGCGTCCATCGCTCTCAACTCGGATGATCTGCGCGCGTCGCGTTCCCCCAACCGCGCTTGAATTCACATAAACAGGACAGGGCGATGACCGCCCTGTCCCTTCAATTTCGACAGACTCAAGCGCCCGGGTTACAGGTACCCAATGCACCGCCCGCGAATTGCGGGTGATCCGGCGGATAGGTGACCTGAGCTGCCGGCGTCACTTCGACGATTTCGAGAAGGTCGAAGGCCGAGCTCGGGTTTTCCTTACCCTTCACGACAAGGACGTCCTTGAAGCACTGGTGATCTTCGGCACGGTACAGTGTCTTGCCGTTACCAAGACCATCGAACTCGAAGCCTTCAAGAGCCTCGACAACGCCACACGGGTTGAACGTGCCTGCACGCTCACACGCATCCGCGTAAAGGAGAGCCTGAACGTAGGTGGTGTGCGCAGCCTGGCTCGGCGGGAAGCCGTATTTCTGGCCGAAGGACTGAACGAATGCTTTGGAGCCTTCATCCTGAAGCGACCAGTGCCAGTTGGTGGACCCGAAGATACCCTTAACGTTTTCGCCGGCACCCTTTGCCATCAGGCGAGAGTACAGCGGAACGATGATTTCAAAGTTCTTGCCGTTCACCTGCTTGTCACGGAGACCGAACTGAACCGCATTGGTCAGCGAGTTCACCATGTTGCCGCCGTAGTGGTTCAGAACCAATACATCAGCGTCCGACTGCAGCACCGGTGTGATGTAGGCGGAGAAGTCGGTCGCCGCCAAAGGCGTCTTGACCGTTTCCACGGTTTCCCAACCCAGAGCTTCGGTCGACTCGCGCACGGCCTGTTCGGTCGTGTAACCCCAGTTGTAGTCTGCGGTCAGGTGGTAGGCCTTGCGGTCGTCACCATATGCGTTCTTCAGAACCGGAGCCAATGCGGCGCCTGACATGTAGGAGTTGAAGAAGTGACGGAAACCGTTGGCCTTCTTGTCCTTACCGGTGGTGTCGTTGGAGTGGGTCAGACCGGCCATGAAAATCACGCCGGCTTCCTGGCAGAGCGCCTGTACCGCAACAGCCACACCGGAGGACGAACCGCCGGTGATCATGATCGCACCGTCTTTTTCGATCATGGATTTCGCGGACGCACGCGCCGCATCGGACTTGGTCTGCGTATCACCCGTGACGAACTCGACTTTTTTGCCGAGGATACCGTTCCCCTTCAAAGCTTTTGACGAGAACGTGTTCAGCATGCCGCCGTCGCCTTCACCATTCAGGTGCTCGACAGCCAGCTGGTAAGCGCGCAGCTCGTCAGCCCCTTCGTCAGCATAGGGGCCGGTTTGTGGAACGTTGAAACCCAGTGTCACCGTCGAACCGGTTGGCTCGTTGAGATAACCAGCGGACCATGCACGGCTGGTAAAGATCGTGGGCATTGCGAGGGCAGTACCTCCCAATGCGCCAGCGCGCAGGATGGAACGACGATTAAGGGGTTTACGAATTAAGCTCATACTTTCCTCCCAGAAAGGCACGGTGCGCCCCCGTCGGACGCACCTGCGTTCGCTGTACAGCGGCAAGCAATTCTGGACTGTTCCCCGACCGGGAGACCGGCTCCTCAACGCCAAAACCGCAAGCTCGGAGGACTGTAGAAAAAGTCATTGCAAATCAGCAATACGACTATCGGATCGCCTCTACTTACAACCGCGTTAGACTTTCGCAGTATTCACGGCAAAAAACTCTTAACAAATCTCCAAATATATTGCATTGCAGCACGCATTTTTCTTCTAGCAAACAATGCTTTAGAGAATGTCATTTTGGCAATGCAATATTTCCCTGACCAATCAGGTAATTTGCGGAATGTCTTCAGCTACTTAGACCAAAGTTGCACGCGATTGCATCTCAGAGGTTGTGATCAACCAAATTGACGCGCGCGAAACCGCGAAGCTAATGTGCAATTGCCGAAAATTTCACCAATGGTTTCATCGGGATCCTTTGCATGAACTTCATTGAGTCGCTTGAGCAGTTACACGAACAATATGGTGATGTTGGAGAAGCCTCGCTCATCAAGGAAATTGACCATCTCAGCCCCGCCTACAGAAGGATTGTTGAAACTTCGTCCTTCTGCGCCTTGTCGACCTGTGGTCCTGAAGGACTCGACTGTTCCCCGCGCGGTGATGACGGGTGCGTTGTGAGGATAGAAAATGACAGGACCTTGCTGCTCCCGGACAGACGCGGCAACAATCGCATCGATTCGCTTCGCAACATTGTTCGTGACCCACGGGTTGCGCTCATGTTCATGATCCCGGGCTGGAACAATGTCTTGCGCATCAATGGCACTGCCCGGATTTCAATTGAGCCTGACCTGCTCAAATCGTTTGAGCGCGACGGCAAGTGTCCTCGCTCCGTGATCGCGATCACCATCGAAACAGTCTATTTTCAATGTGCGCGGGCGATCATGCGTGCCGGGCTGTGGCAACCGGACAATCAGGTACCAAAGGCCAATCTCCCATCGCCCGGCATGATCATGCAGGAGATCAAATCGAGCTTCGACGGAAAAACCTATGATGAGGATTGGCCGGGACGCGCGGCAAAAAGCATGTGGTAGGCCGTGAACCGGCAAGCCAGCCTCGAACCGCGTTGTTCACCCCTCGCCTCGCAAAAGCGCTGTCTTACGATCGGTAGTCTTCGGCAACGCCAAATGCACAAGGCCCTATTCGTTGAACACTCCAGTCCTTTGAAGCGTTCGAAGAAGCGTTTTGTCTTAACCTCTGCGGATTACCTTTTTGCAACGATCGCATATTTGCTCTTGGCTGATTTGCACGAGCTCTCCATATCTTCCCATACCTGAATTCTGATGTTTGAGGATCTCCATGACGATCAACCCGCTGCTTGCCGAATGGACAACGCCTTTCGAGCTTCCGCCGTTTGACAAAATCGAACCGGGTCATTTCGACGATGCGTTTGAAAGCGCCATGTCGGAAGCGCGAGCGGAAAGCGACAAGATTGCGGAACAGCCCTCTGAACCGACTTTCGAAAATACCATCGCAGCTCTGGAGAAGTCCGGTGATCAACTGACCAAGGTCGCACGCACTTTCTTTAATCTTACCAGCGCCGATACGAACGAAACACTTCAGAAGATCGAGCGCGACGTCGCTCCCAAGCTAGCCAAGCACTCCTCCGAGCTGCTTTTGAATGAAAAGCTATTCAAGCGCATTGCGTCGCTCTGGGACCAGCGCGACACGCTTGGCCTCAACGCGGAAGACGCCAAGGTTCTCGAGCGGTACCACAAGATGTTTCAGCGTGCCGGCGCGGGCCTTGATCCTGCCGGAAAAGCGCGAATGGCGGAAATCTCGCAACGTCTGGCAACGCTCGGCACGAATTTCTCCCAGAACATCCTAAAAGACGAATCGGAATATCAACTCGTCCTTGAAACGGAAGAGGACCGTGCGGGCCTTCCGGACTTTCTTCTGACATCCGCAGCCGAAGCAGCGCGCGAACGAGGACATGACGGCAAGCATGTCATTACTCTTTCAAGATCCAGCATCGAGCCTTTCCTGCAGTTCTCAACCAACCGGCGGCTGCGCGAAGAAGCGTTCAAAGCCTGGAGCGCACGCGGGGAGCGCGACGGCGACACCAATAATGAAAGGATCATCGCGGAGACACTCGCTCTGCGCGCGGAAAAGGCGAAGCTGCTTGGCTATGAAAACTTCGCTGCCTTCAAACTCGAAGACACGATGGCCAAGACTCCTGACAATGTCCGCGACCTGCTGACCAAGGTCTGGGAGCCGGCGGTTGCACAGGCACGTGACGAGCAGGCAAAACTGGCCGAAATAGCCGCGCGTGGAGGCGAAAATCACACGATTGAAGCCTGGGACTGGCGCTACTACTCGGAGAAGGTCCGCAAGGCAGAACACGATCTCGATGAGGCAGAATTAAAGCCCTATCTGCAGCTGGAGAATATAATCCTTGCAGCCTTCGATACGGCAACCCGGCTTTTCGGCGTAACCTTCAAGGAACTCCGCGGTATGCCCGTCTACCATCCGGACGTGCGCGTTTTCGAAGTATTTGATGCATCAGGCAACCATGTCGGTCTCTTCCTTGGTGACTATTTCGCCAGACCTTCCAAACGCTCGGGTGCCTGGATGACTGCGTTCCGGTCGCAGCACAAGCTTGACGGCGAGATCGCCCCCATCATCGTGAATGTGATGAACTTCTCGAAAGGCGCGCCAGGAGAGGCAACGCTTCTGACTTTCGACGATGCCCGCACGCTGTTTCACGAGTTTGGACACGGGTTGCACGGTCTTTTGTCCAACGTCACTTATCCGATGATTTCCGGAACAAGCGTCGTTCGCGATTTTGTCGAACTGCCGTCGCAACTCTACGAGCACTGGCTTTCCGAGCCGAAGGTGCTTTCCAGATTCGCAACGCACTACAAGACCGGCGAGACGATGCCGCCGGAGCTTCTGAAGAAGCTTCTTGCAGCTACGAATTTCAACCAGGGTTTTGCCACGGTCGAATACACCGCATCGGCCCTGATGGACCTGGAATTGCATCTCCTTGATGCTCCCGGCGATATCGATCTTGCTTCATTCGAGGATACGGAACTCGACAAGATCGGGATGCCCGACGCAATCACGATGCGTCACCGCATCCCGCATTTCCAACACGTCTTTTCAGGAGACGGCTATTCGGCCGGGTATTACAGCTACATGTGGTCCGAAGTCATGGATGCAGATGCCTTCGGGGCTTTCAAGGAAGCCGACGATATCTTCGATCCCGAGGTCGCCGAAAGACTGCACACTCATATCTACTCCGCCGGCGGGCTCCCGGATCCCGAAGAAACCTATGTCGCGTTCAGGGGGCGACCGCCGCAAATCGATGCCCTCTTGAAAAAACGCGGGTTTGCGTCCTGAATATCGGTCGGCCGGATCATTTCCGGCCGGTTTTTAACATTCAGGGACGAATTATGATCAAACCGATGGCGCCGCCACCAGCACCGACCGCAAGACTCTTGCGGTTCTGTCTTGCGATTAGCGGTCTTACCGGGGCGATTGGTATCTTATCGCTTGCACTCGCGGCACACGCAGGTGATTCCAACACACTTGGAACAGCAGCGCGTATGTTGATGTTCCACGCGCCTGTGTTTCTGGGGATCGGAATTCTGGCGCAGTCGCGCAGAGTGCTTTTGCTTCCCTTTACAGCGCTGTGCCTTGCCTGCGGGCTTGCACTCTTTTGCGGAGACCTCTTCAGCCGCGCCTTTCTGGAGAGCAGATTGTTCCCAATGGCAGCTCCGATAGGTGGCATGTTGTTGATTGTCGGGTGGCTTGCGCTTGCGCTTGGTGCCTTCCGGATTACGCAGCGGGACGCCTGACGCCGGTCTAGGCGCTTACCCTTTCAGCCGTTCGGCGTGCCAGGCAACATGATCACGCGCAAAAGTCGCGACGAAGTAATAGGAATGATCGTAGCCTTCCTGCAGCCGGTAGCAATGTGCTGTTTTCGTTTCAATAAGGGCGTCGGATAGTGCACCCGGCCTTAAGAGGTCGAAGAATTGATCATCAGCCCCCTGATCAACGAGTACGTCGCCTACCCACACCTTTTCTCGCAAGAGCAACGACGCATCATGGCCGTGCCAGAGGCTCTCATCGGGTCCCAGATAAGCACCGAGCTGCTTTTTGCCCCAGTCGGATGCTGCCGGGTTGGAGATGGGCGCAAAAGCAGACAGGGATTGATATTGCCCGGGATACTTCATGGCCAGCGTTATCGCCCCGTGCCCGCCCATGGAATGACCGGTAATGCCGTGGTGAACTGAAACCGCAAAATTTTCCGTTACCAGATCACGAAGTTCACTGGCGACGTAGGTTTCCATCTGAAAGTGCGGCGCCCACGGTTCCTCGGTCGCATTCACATAGAAACCGGCACCCTGACCGAGATCATAGGCCTCATCATTGGCGATCTCCTCGCCGCGCGGACTGGTGTCAGGGAATACAACGGCCAGGCCGAATTCCGCGGCATGTGCCTGGAGCCCCGCCTTGGTCATCGCATTTTCATGCGTACAGGTCAGGCCCGACAGATACCAAAGGCACGGCACTGGACCTTCCTGCGCCTGCGGCGGCATGTAGACGGCAAAAGTCATCTCGCAACCGCACGCTTGGGATGCGTGGCTGTAGACACCCTGGACGCCGCCGAAAGCTTTGTTCTCGGAGATGGTTTTCATGACGTTCCTATCGAGTTGAGAAGTTGCAGAGCCAAATGCCTTGGCCAGCTGCGGCGCCTACGAGTGAGAATCCTGCAGCTCCGCGCACGTGAGGCTGGCGTGGAGAAAACAGCACAGGGGACGAGGCCGGGATAATCCGGCCCGCCGAGATCAATAAAGCACGACCGAACGGATCGATTCGCCGGCATGCATCAGATCGAAGCCCTTATTGATGTCCTCAAGCGGCATGGTGTGAGTGATCATCGGATCTATCTCGATCTTGCCGTCCATGTACCAGTCGACAATTTTCGGCACGTCCGTGCGCCCGCGTGCACCGCCGAAGGCCGTCCCGCGCCAGGAGCGACCCGTCACCAGCTGAAACGGACGGGTTGCGATCTCGGCACCTGCAGGTGCCACACCGATGATGATGCTTTCGCCCCAACCCTTGTGGGCTGATTCCAGAGCTGCCCGCATCACCGACACATTACCTGTCGCGTCGAATGTATAGTCCGCACCACCCTTGGTCAGGTCCACCAGATACGGCACCAGATCTCCCTCGACCTCAGACGGATTGACGAAATCGGTCATCCCGAAACGCGTCGCCATTTCGACTTTCGCCGGGTTGAGATCAACACCGACGATCTGGTCGGCACCGGCAAGACGCAGGCCCTGGATAACGTTCAGGCCAATGCCGCCGAGCCCGAAGACGATCGCGCGTGAGCCTTCTTCCACCTTGGCCGTGTTGATGACCGCGCCAATGCCGGTCGTTACGCCGCAACCGATGTAGCAAACCTTGTCAAACGGTGCATCCGGCCGGATTTTCGCCAGGGCGATTTCCGGAACAACGGTGTAATTGGCAAATGTCGACGTGCCCATGTAGTGGAGGATCGGATCGCCATCCAGCGTGGTGAAACGGGACGATCCGTCCGGCATAAGTCCCTGCCCCTGGGTCGAACGGATTGCCTGACACAGGTTTGTCTTCGGGTTGAGGCAATATTCGCAATTGCGGCACTCGGGTGTGTAAAGCGGAATGACATGGTCGCCCGGCTTGAGCGTTGTGACGCCCGGACCGACTTCGACAACAACACCTGCTCCTTCATGCCCCAGGATCGCCGGAAACAGTCCTTCCGGGTCGGCACCTGAGAGCGTGAACTCGTCCGTGTGGCAAATGCCGGTGGCTTTCACCTCCACCAGAACTTCGAACGCGCGTGGGCCTTCGAGATTTACCTTGGTGACTTCTAGCGGTTTTCCGGCACCCACTGCCACAGCTGCACGAACTTCCATGGATGAACCTCCCTGATTTGTCTTCCCCGGAGAGTTACCGGCCCTTGATTGAATTGCAAGATCCGAAACGACGTCAGTTGTTTGGATTGCGCGCATCGTGCAGAAAAATGTCCGTTTGCCGGCCTCGTGGAACTGTGAATAGCGGTCACATGGATCGTCAAAAGCATCCGCTGCTTCGAATGGCCGCGCGGTGTACGACACTCATGTCGTTTTCTGACAATGAGGCGACCGAAACCTGATACGCACCGGCAGGTGCAATCGTGATTATGCCGGGCAATGGACGGACCCAAACCGCATCGGTATGGTCGCGATCTGAAATTTCACCAAGTCATGCCATTTTCCAGGTCGGAACCCGGCATGAAACGTGCGGAGCCGCTGCTTTATGAAGCGTTATTCCTTCCTGGAACTGGCCAAGAACGCCTTTTCCGCGCACCAGAATTGGGGGCGTCAATGGCGCTCGCCCGAGCCCAAGGCCGAATACGACGTTGTCATCGTCGGTGCAGGCGGCCACGGTCTTGCGACGGCCTACTATCTCGCCAAGGAACACGGCGTTCGGAACGTTGCGGTCATCGAAAAAGGCTGGCTCGGAGGCGGAAACACCGGGCGGAACACGACAATTGTGCGTTCCAACTATCTCTGGGAAGAAAGCGCTGCGCTCTACAATCACGCGATCGGTCTCTGGCACGGCCTTTCTCAGGAATTGAACTACAACGTCATGTATTCCGCACGCGGTGTCATGATGTTGGCGCACACGGTGCATGACATACAGGTTGCGCAACGGCATATCCACGCGAACCGGCTCGCAGGCGTGCAAAATGAATGGCTGACGCCCGAAAAGGCCAAGGAATATTGCCCGCCACTCAACATCTCCAAGAATATCCGTTATCCGGTCATGGGCGCGGCCCTTCAGCGCGTCGGTGGCACCGCCAGACACGATGCGGTGGCCTGGGGTTATGCGCGCGGCGCGGACGACATGGGTGTCGATATTATCCAGAACTGCGCCGTCACCGGCATCAGGCGCGGTCAGGACGGTGCCGTTGAGGGTGTCGAAACGTCCAAAGGTTTCATCAAGGCCAAAAAGATCGGTGTTGTTGCGGCCGGACACACCTCGACCGTGATGGATATGGCGGGTGTTCGAATGCCGCTTGAATCCTTCCCGCTCCAGGCACTGGTGTCGGAACCTGTAAAGCCTGCATTTCCATGCGTCGTCATGTCCAACACGATCCACGCCTACATCTCGCAATCCGACAAGGGCGAACTGGTGATCGGCGCCGGCACGGATCAGTTCATTTCCTATTCGCAAACTGGCGGCATACACATCTCCAATCACACGATCGACGCGATTTGTGAGCTCTTCCCGCAATTCCGGCGGATGCGGATGTTGCGGAACTGGGGCGGCATCGTCGATGTGACGCCCGATCGCTCGCCAATATTGTCGAAAACCCCGGTTCAGGGGCTTTACGTCAATTGCGGCTGGGGCACTGGCGGCTTCAAAGCAACTCCAGGGTCGGGTCACGTCTTTGCGCACACAATCGCCAAAGACGAACCGCACCGGATCAACGCACCTTTCACAATCGACCGGTTCCGCACCGGACGCCTTATCGACGAAGCGGCAGCAGCCGCCGTCGCGCACTAGGGGAGATTTCATCAGATGCTGCTGGTTTACTGCCCCTATTGCGGCGTTTCGCGTCCGGAAACAGAGTTTTCCTGCCGTGGCGAGGCACATATCGCACGGCCTGCCGACCCGGCACAGACAAGCGACGAGGATTGGGTGAACTTCCTCTATATGCGCAGCAACACCAAGGGTGTCTATGTTGAGCGCTGGCGCCACATTCACGGGTGCGGTCGCTTTTTCAACGCTGTCCGGAACACGGTCAGCGACGATTTCCTGAAATTTTACAAGGCCGGTGAACCGATGCCGGACCTTGAAGAGCTTGCCAAGGAGGCCGGCAAATGAGCCAGCCGTTCCGTACAGAAAAAGGCGGCCGGATCGATCGGTCCGAGCAATTCACCTTCACCTTCGACGGTGAGGAGATGCAGGGTCACAAGGGCGATACGCTTGCGTCTGCACTGCTTGCAAACGGTATTCATCTGGTCGGCAGGTCCTTCAAGTACCACCGCCCACGCGGCATCGTCACAGCCGGTTCGGAAGAACCGAACGCGCTTGTGGGAATCTATCGCAACGGTGATCAGACGCCGAACCTGCGCGCGACCCAAGTCGAACTTTACCAGGGTCTCGAAGCGATTTCGCAGAACCGGTTTCCTTCGCTCGGTTTCGACGTCGGAGCGGTGAATGACCGCCTCTCGATGTTTTTTCCGGCGGGCTTCTACTACAAGACATTCATGTGGCCGAAGTCGTTCTGGGACAAGGTCTACGAACCTGTCATCCGAGCCGCGGCGGGTCTCGGCAAGCCCCCTAAAAACCCAGATCACGATTCTTACGGCAATCTCTACGCCCATTGCGATGTGTTGGT
This sequence comes from uncultured Roseibium sp., assembly GCF_947494555.1. GTDB lineage: Bacteria > Pseudomonadota > Alphaproteobacteria > Rhizobiales > Stappiaceae > Roseibium. The sequence continues at coordinate 395,777 of NZ_CANLVF010000002.1, forward strand.
TGCCGGATCAGGACCTGCCGGACTGTCGGCAGCTCTTGCGGCGGCGGAAAGCGGTGCCAAGGTAATCCTTTGCGACGAACAGTCGGAATTCGGCGGATCGCTTCTGACAGAAGCTAATGCAAGCATTGACGGCATGGCCCCTTCCGATTGGGTGGCCGAAACAATTGCAAGGCTTGGCGCGATGGACAACGTCACGCTGTTGCCGCGCACGACCGCATTCGGTTATTTCGCGCACAATTACATCGCGCTCGCCGAAAGGGTGACGGAACATCTTGCAAGCCCGGATCCCAAGCTTCCGCGCGAACGCCTTTGGCAGGTTCGGGCAAAGGAAGTTGTGATTGCCTCCGGGGCGATCGAACGGCCCATGGTCTTTCCCGAGAATGACCGGCCGGGGATTCTGCTCGCAGAGGCGGGCCGGACTTATCTGAACCGGTATGGTGTGAAGGTCGGTCACAAGGTGGTTGTCGCAACGGCTTGCGATACCGCGTGGCAGGCTGCTTTCGACCTTGATGATCATGGTGTTGAAATTGCCGCAATCATCGAGATGCGGGAGGTTCCGCCCGAAAGCCTTGTCGCGATTGCCAAGGCACGTGGCATACGGGTGGAAGCTGGCTGCGTAATAACCGGGACACTTGGTCGGAAACGCATCAAGTCGGCACTTCTCGGTCGATTGATGACCTCCGGGCAAGTTGCGTCCGGCGGCCAGGTTGAATGTGACGCTCTGTTGATGTCCGGTGGTTGGACGCCCACCGTCAGTCTCTATTCTCAATCTCGCGGCAAAGTCGTCTGGGATGCCGACAGTGGCGCGTATGTTCCTGGAAAGTCCGTCCAGAAAGAACGCTCGGTCGGCGGCGCCAAGGGCCTCTACGGATTGCAGGCGACCCTTGAGGACGGGTACGCCGCTGGCGAGGAAGCTGCGAAGGCCGCGATCGGAACATCCAAGAAAGTCACTTATGCAGCCGCGAGCGGTGGTGAAGCCGGTGAAGGTGGCACGCTCGGTGCCCTGCCCCACGACCGCAACGCGTCAAAGGTCAAGGCATTCGTGGACTACCAGAACGACGTTACAGCAAAAGACGTCAAGCTGGCGGTGCGCGAGGGCATGCAGTCGATCGAGCACATCAAGCGCTACACGACAACCGGAATGGCAACCGACCAGGGCCGGCTTTCGAATATGAATGCGCTTCAGATCGCTTCCGGCGCACTTGAACGGCCTGTGACGGATGTCGGCCTGACAACGTTCCGTCTCCCCTACACGCCAACGACATTCGGGCTTTTCGCAGGCGTTGCACGCGGCGACTTCTTCGATCCGGTCCGCAAAACGCCTTCGCACGACTGGGTTGTCGACAATGGCGGTGTCTTTGAGGACGTCGGCCAATGGAAGAGAACCTGGTATTTTCCCAAAAGCGGTGAAGACATGCACGCGGCTGTCGCGCGCGAGTGCAAGACGGTGCGTGAAAGCGTCGGTCTCTTCGATGCGTCAACGCTTGGAAAGATCGAGGTCGTCGGCCCCGATGCAGCCGAATTCCTGGAAAGGATGTACACCAATCCCTGGAAGAAACTTGCGCCCGGCCGTTGTCGCTACGGCCTGCTTTTGAACGACGCCGGCTTCATCACCGACGACGGCGTTATTGGCCGTTTGGCAGACGACCGTTTCCACGTCACGACCACGACCGGTGGCGCACCGAGCGTATTTGCGACAATGGAAGACTACCTCCAGACCGAATGGCCGGACCTCGATGTCTGGATCACATCGACGACGGAGCAGTATGCCGTCGCGGCGGTTCAGGGGCCGAAGGCGCGCGAGGTAATCGCACCGTTTATCGAAGGCATTGATCTTTCCAACGAAGCCTTCCCGCATATGAGCGTCAAGGAAGCCACTTTCTGCGGCGTGCCCTGCCGGTTGTTCCGGATTTCCTTCACGGGCGAACTCGGTTTTGAGATTAACGTCCCCCGCCGGCACGGCAAAATGATGTGGGAGACGCTTGCAAAGGAAATCGAAAAGCATGACGGCACCAGTTACGGTACGGAGACCATGCACGTGCTTCGTGCCGAAAAGGGCTACATCATCGTCGGGCAGGATACGGATGGCACCGTGACGCCACAAGACGCCGGAATGACCTGGGCAATCGGTAAGAAGAAACACGACTTCGTCGGCAAACGCGGGCTTGAGCGCCCTGATCTTGTGTCAGAAAACCGCAAGCAGTTCGTCGGGCTGCTGACCAAGGATCCCAAGGTGAAGCTGGAAGAGGGTGCGCAGATCACAACCGCAGAAAACCCGGCGACAGGTACACCGGCGGAAGGTCACGTGACATCGTCCTATTTCAGCCCGGCCCTTGACCGCACGATCGCTCTGGCGGTGGTGAAAAACGGACACGCTCTTGATGGCAAAACGCTTTATGTACCAATGCCGGACAGGAGCATTTCCGTGGAGGTTACGGGCCCTGTTTTCTATGACAAGGAAGGAGCGCGGATAAATGTCTGACGTTCTAGCAAATGATCTGATTACGCCCGATGCAGGCGTCAGCCCTCTTCTGAGCCAATCCGATGTGTCCATCTTGAAGGCTGCTCCCATTGCCCGGCTTTCGTTCCGGGCGCGGGAAGCTGCATTGGCGAATGCCGGGACAGCCTTTGGCGTGCCGCTTCCCACGCAACCTTTGTCCAGCGAAATCGGCGCCAAGCGTGCGGCGCTCTGGATGGGCCCCGACGAATGGACCCTCCTTGCGCCTGAAGAAGATCTGGAAACGCTCTTTGAGACCATTGAAACCGCACTTGGCGATCAGCCCCATGCGCTTGTCGACATTTCGGAAAGATCCGAGGCGATCATTGTAAGTGGAGAAAAAGCAGTCTGGCTGCTGAACACAGGGATCTTTGTCGATTTCTCGATTGAGGAGTTTCCCGTCGGCACTGTCTCCAGAACGATCTTTCACAAGTCACCGGTGATGATCTGGCGCACGGGAGCCGACACGTTCGTGGTCGAGGCATGGGTGTCGTTCATGGACTATGTGTCCGGACTGCTTGTTCAATCCGCACAAGAGCTGACGGCGGCATAACTGCCCTGCCCGTTGGATTTTCCAGGAACCCTCGGGACCTTGCTCACGAGGGTTCTTTTTTCATGTTTGTCTGGTATTCACAGCGCTGCTTTTGATTTCGGCCCAAAAGCGAATCTGTCAAAGCGTTTACTTGCAAATTAGATACAAAATCCGCCACTCTTCCCGCCATGCTTAAAATCGGTTCCTACAACATTCAAAAAGCTATCGGACTGGACGCACGCCGCAAGCCGGAGCGGACTCTCAAGGTTATTCAGGAGCTGAATTGCGACATTCTTGCCTTGCAGGAAGCCGACAAGCGATTCGGGCCACGCGAAAGCACGTTGAACCGGGATCATATTCTCGAGCAGACCGACTACCATCCTGTCCCGTTTTCAAATGGCTCGAGCAGCCTGGGCTGGCATGGCAACGCAATCCTTTTACGCAAAAAGATCGGCATTCTGGATTTTCGCAAGATCGAGCTTCCGACACTTGAGCCACGCGGCGCGGTTGCTGTGGATCTCGACATTGACGGAACCCCTATCCGCGTCGCCGCCATGCATCTGAGCCTTGTCGGCCACTTTCGAAAGAAGCAGATCACCTCTTTGATGCACCAGTTGCACGAGGATCTGGACTATCTCCCGACCGTCCTCATCGGAGATCTGAACGAATGGCGCGATTCGGCGCGAAGCCTTAAGCTGTTCGAAGAGCGCTATGAAGTGACGACACCCGGGCGCAGTTTCCCGAGCCCGATGCCAGTTGGCAGTCTCGACCGGATCATCACAAGTCCGGAATTCAAAGTCCGCAAAGCCGGTGTTCACAAGTCCAAAACTGCCCGGATTGCCTCTGACCACCTACCCGTCTGGGCGCACTTGGAACTCGAGCAGTCCAGTCAACTGGCCACCCAGGCGAGCAGTCGCTAGTGAAAATGCGACGCTCGCCGATTGAACCAGTCGATGGGCGCTGCTTCAGTTTCTCTTAATCGGACGGGTAGTGCTGGTGCGCAGGTGAGATGGACAGGCTTCGAACAGTCGGCAATGGCCCGAACATCAGGCAATTTCCATCCGGTGTCGACGCAAGAACCGCTTGAGCGCGTATTCGTCGGCCAGCTCGATGCCTTTGGAAAACGGTACCCAGTGGCATTGCCTTTGCCCGATCTCGGGAAACGTCTTCAGTTGCTTTTCAAACTGCAATTTGAACACCATGACCTTCGTGCGAATTTTCGAACCGTTTCCCAGCCCTTTATACGACCGGAAGGTGCCCATTGGACGTGTATCGGCTTGCCCGAGGACACCGGCCTCTTCATAGGCTTCCGTTGAAGCGGTCTCGTATGCCTGCTGGTGCGGTTCCGGCCAGCCTTTGGGCAAAATAAGCCGGCCTGTGTCGCGCGTCGAAACCAGAAGAATTTCATTTTCCGTTTCGCCCGGCCGCACGCACAAGGCCGCAATCTGCAAGCGCGTCGGTTTGAAAAACAAACCGACAAAGCTTTGCAGCCAGGTTGCATCCCCTGCTGTATACGACTTCGCGAGACTCATGTCCGGTCCTTTACTGGATTGGCAGCGATATAATCATTTTTGCTTATGCCGTCCAGCAATAAGCGCACTTTGTGCACTAATATTCACGCTTTCGAATGAATTTCCGGTGAATCATCACAGTAAATCGAGACGTGGTCCGCGCTCCATGCGCCTGGCCACACCTCAGCTTTTCCGCCTCGCAACTGGCGCAATTGTGCGGCTGGCACCGAACAGACGAGGTAAGGTTCCTCGCGATCTTTTCCGTCCGTCGGTGAAAATTCCGCCGCAACGCCGTTGAAACCGAATTCCTCTTCGCACGGTAAGTAGAGCGCGGCTCCGGAGACATTCGTTTCGTTCTGCGTCGTTCCGGCAGACCTGCCGACGACACCACAGACCGCAACCGCACACATGAGTTCCACGGCGCGTGCCTTGGCGCATCCATAAACGCGATGGTAGCCGGACAGCTTTTCAGTCATGGATGGCACCAGCAAAAGATCCGGTTGTTCCTTAGCAAGCAGCGAGCTGAGCGCCGCCATCTCGATATCCAGACAGATCAGGATCGCCATCCTGATGCCGTCGAGTTCAAAAACGCGAAGTCGATTGCCCGGGGTCAGGAACCAGGTTTCCGGATCCTGCTCAAACGGTGTCAGGCATAACTTGTCCTGGCGAATGATCCGGCCGTCATTGGCAAGCAGGTAAGCTGTGTTGGTTATCCGGTCACCAGTTTTTACGGGCATTGACCCCGCCAGAAGCGAGACACCGTATTTCGTCGGCAGGGGCGCCAGAAGGTCCAAGAGCTCCTGGCCGGTTTCAGCAAGAAAATCCATTTCCTGATCCGCCGGCAAACCCTCCGGTTTGAAGGCAAGGCAACACTCGACGAAATATTCGGGAAGCATCAGCAGCTTTGCGCCCTCGTCGGACGCCTTCGCGAGGCCCTGTTCCAGCTCATCTGCAAGCGCGGCAACACTGGCAGGAGCGCGGCTCAGGTTGTAAGACCATAGCGATATTGAATAATTCGTCATGGAATCGATGTTCTCCGCCGATCGTAACACCAGACTTAAGGCGGAGTTTCAGTCAATTTCAAGCGTTTTGTGTTTGTGATTTCAGTCGAGGAAAAAGCCTACAAAGGTGGCGCAGGCAACAAGAAACGCGGTGCCGGGTGCGACGCCTTTTGGGTCAGCCGGGAGAGCCTTGAGTTTTGCCGAGCGCCGCACCTCACGGATGCCACGAAGCGCATTGTCCGTCCGCTTGTCTATCTCCGCAAAATAGGGCGAAAGCTCATTCTGAGCGCGCATGCCTGTTCCTCACGATTCCTTCGTAAGGCAACGCTATGTCAGGACCCTTAGAGTTTGGTTAATGGCGCCTTTCGCGACCGGCACTCAATGCCTGATTTTCTGTGGGTCTGCGACGTCCAGGATCCTCAGCTGAACTTTCGGTGTTCCCTGCCAGGTGTCGATGGAAAGTGTGCCGGCGACATGAAGGTTGCGTCCTCTTCCCTCAAGCAGCATTTTTCCGTGAGGCTTGTCGTCCGCCTTGAAGCAAATGGCTTTCAAAGGCGAACCGTCACCAGAGTTCAACGTTGCGCGGACATGGCCTTTTCCGACCACATCAGCGAATGCGATGCGATGCATAGGAAAGGCAAAGACCGGTTCGGAATGGCCCGCACCATAAGGTCCGGCCTTTTCCAGGAGTTCAAGCAAATCCAAAGTGGCCCCTGTCGCAGTCAAGGCTGCATCAATCTTGATTTCTCTATTTCTGGTAGCGTCTTCGACATCTTTATTAAGAGATTCGTTGAAGAAGTCTTCAAGATCGTCTGTCTTTTCACGACGAACAGTGAGCCCTGCGGCCATCGCGTGACCGCCGCCTTTCTCCAGAAGACCGTTTTCAACCGCCTCGCGGACCGCCCGACCCAGATCGACACCTGGTATGGAGCGCCCTGACCCCGTTCCCTTCCCGCTTGCATCATAAGCGATTGCAAAAGCAGGCCTTCGATGAGCTTCTTTCAAACGGGCCGCGATCAATCCGACGATACCTGGATGCCAGTCGTCGGACCCCGTCAACAGCACGGCGGGATCGCGTGCGTCGATCATTAAACTGGCCTGAGTACCGGCCTCTTCGAGCATATGCGCTTCCATTGCCTGGCGTTCGCTGTTCAGAAGATCGAGCCTTTCGGCGATGGATCGCGCCTCATGGGGATCTTCGGTGGTCAGGAGCCTCGCACCTAGCGCCGCATCGCCAATGCGCCCGCCGGCATTGATCCGCGGGCCGATCAGAAATCCCAGGTGATAGGGAACCGGCTTTCCGTTGACGCGAGCAACATCCGCGAGCGCTGTCAGGCCGTAATTCCTGCGCTGGTGCATAACTGCCAGTCCGCGCGTGACATAGGCACGATTCAGCCCTTGGAGCGGAACGACGTCACAAACGGTACCGAGAGCAACGAGATCCAGAAGCGCCATCAGATCCGGTTGTTGCCTCCCGTCAAACGCACCTCGCCTGCGCAGCTCCCTGTTCAGGCCAACAAGAAAAAGGAATGTGACGCCCACTGCCGCGAGATGTCCCTGTCCGGAAAGATCGTCCTGCCGGTTCGGGTTCACGAGCGCAATCACCTCAGGCAGATCTTCACCGACCTGGTGGTGATCTATGACAACCACATCGAGGTTTAGTTTTCGCGCTGTCTCGAAGGCCTCGAAAGAGGTGCTGCCACAATCCACTGTCACAAGAAGCTCAGCGCCGCTTTCGCGTAGATGTTCGATCGCAGGTCCGTTCGGACCGTACCCTTCGATAATCCTATCCGGGATGTGGATGACAGGTTCCTGTCCCAACCAGTGAAGGTATTTGGCAAGCACAGCTGACGAAGTCGCACCGTCGACATCGTAGTCGCCGAAGATCGCGATTTTCTTGCCTGACTGCAGCGCATCGGCCAGTCTTGTGACCGCCGCATCCATATCCTCCAGGCTGGACGGATCCGGCATCAGGGACTTGAGAGAAGGCTCCAGAAACTCAGGAGCATCGTCCTGGCTCACGCCGCGCGCTGCGAGAACACGTGCCAGAACATCCGGCAATCCGTGAAGTTGGGCGATTGCCATGGCTTTTCGGGACTCGGCAGCGCTCAGCCTCTCGCGCCACGCATTGTCATTTGCGGAACGGGCGACCCCGAGAACGAGCCGCCTACCCTCTTCGTCAGATTTCTCGAGCATTCACAACCCGCCGCATCCGCACCTCAGTCCAGGTGAAACTTTTCCAGATCCGTGCTTTGCGCCTTGATGTAGCGGACGGTACCGGTCGAAGAACGCATCACGACCGTATGCGTCGTGATATGCTCGCGGCCAAAGCGGACGCCTTGCAGGAAATTGCCATCAGTAACGCCCGTCGCGGCGAAGAGCACATCCGGACCCGCCATTTCTTCCAGCGTATACTTTTTCTTGATGTCTTCGATCCCCATCCGGTGTGCCCGCTCAACCTGTTCATCACGCGTGATAACAAGTCGCGACTGCATCTGACCGCCAATGCACCTGAGCGCGGCCGCTGCTAGCACGCCCTCAGGAGCGCCGCCAATTCCGGCATAAATATCGATACCCGTCTCTTCCGAGTCGGTCGTGTGAATGACACCGGCAACATCACCATCACCGATCAGACGAATGGCAGCACCGGTTGCGCGAATGTCCTCGATCAGACGCGCGTGCCTGGGACGATCGAGAACACAGGCCGTCACCTCGTGAACTGCGACGCCCTTTTCCTTTGCAACTGCTGCAATGTTGTCAGCGATCGGTGCATCGAGATCAATGAGATTGTCAGGATAACCAGGACCAATCGCGATCTTGTCCATATAACTGTCGGGAGCGTTCAGGAGGTCTCCTGCCGGAGCAAGTGCAATAACCGCAAGTGAATTCGGCAGGTTCTTGGCGCAGATCGTCGTTCCCTCGAGCGGGTCGAGAGCAATGTCCACCTTTGGTCCCTGCTTCGTTCCGACGTTTTCACCGATATAGAGCATCGGTGCTTCGTCGCGCTCGCCCTCACCAATCACCACGGTTCCGTCGATCGGGAGACGGTTCAATTCTCGCCGCATCGCGTCCACTGCTGCCTGATCAGCTGCCATTTCGTCGCCATGACCGCGCAGCCGTGCTGCAGAAACGGCCGCTCTTTCGCTGACCCTGGCCAGCTCCAGGGTCAAAATCCGGTCCAGTCCACTCGACGGCTGATTTTCGGTATCGGACATCAAAATCTCCAGTCTTTCGCCCTCGCGGTGCAGGGACGAGTCTTAACTTGTCAATTCAACTTCTCAATTCGGATCATGTGAGGCTGTTCAGCAACAACACCCTTGGACATGATCACATCCAATGCTTCCTTGATCGCGACTTCGGTCGTTTCATACGTGATCAAGATGACAGGTTGAGGCAGATCGGCGTCAAATTTTGCTGGTGTCTCTTCCGCCGGGTTTCGCTTTTGAACAATGGACTCCAGCGAGATCCCGGCTTCACCCATGCAGCGCGCGATTTCAGCGAACGCACCGGGACGATCGTACACAGACAGGCGAATGTAATAGCCGCCTTCGTGGAGCCGCATCCTGGCGCGCTCGTATTCCTTCAAATCGGAAGCCGGCATTCCAAGCACATGCGCTTTGTCTCCGCGTGCGATGTCGGTAATATCGGCAACCACCGACGAGGCCGTCGCATTACCGCCGGCGCCGGGGCCGACCAGGACAACTTCGCCGACATAATCGCCATCGACCGCAACTGCGTTCAACACGCCGTCGATCCTTGCGATCGCTGATGACTTGGGCACCATAGTCGGGTGCACGCGCTGCTCTATTCCGGTGTCTGTGCGCTGCGCGACACCCAGAAGCTTGATCCGAAATCCGAGTTCATCCGCCGCCTGAATATCCGCCGTCGTGATGGAGGTAATGCCCTCCATAAAAATGTTGCCGCTGGAGATCTTCGTCCCGAAGGCAAGGCTGGTCAGGATCGCAAGCTTGTGCGCTGTGTCGTTGCCTTCGATATCGAATGTCGGATCCGCTTCGGCGTATCCCAAGCGTTGGGCATCGGCAAGACAGTCTTCGAAACTGATCCCTTCAGCTTCCATACGGGTCAGGATGTAGTTGCAGGTGCCGTTCAGTATCCCGTAAACGCGGCTTATGTCGTTGCCGGTCATGGATTCGCGCAAAGTCTTGACGATTGGAATACCGCCTGCCACGGCCGCCTCATAGTTCAGGCTTGCCCTATGTGCTTCGGCCACTTCCGCAAGATCAACACCGTGGCGCGCGAGGAGCGCCTTGTTCGCGGTAACGACATGGATGCCGCGCCGAAGCGCTGCCCTGACACTGTCTTCCGCTGGCCCCGCGTCCCCGCCGATCAACTCAACAAAGACATCGAGATCCGCATTCTCGGCCAATTCAACCGGATCGGAAAACCATTGAACGGACGATAGGTCGATGCCGCGGTCCCTGGACCGGTCACGTGCACTAACCGCGGTGACCATAATGTCCCGCCCGGTTTTCCGGGTGATTTGTGCACTGTGTTTTTCAAGAAGTTGCACGACGGATGCGCCCACCGTGCCAAGGCCTGCGACGCCAACTTTCAATGCTTCGGCCATTAAATAAATTGTCCAGTTCAGTTCGATTCAGCCGGAGGTCTCCAGCGGGATGACGTTGTGCAGCTTTTGGTCTGCGGTTTCAAGGAAGCGCCGAATATTTCTCGCGGCCTGACGCAGGCGCTGTTCGTTTTCCACCAACCCGATGCGCACAAACTCGTCGCCATGTTCACCAAAGCCGATACCGGGCGCGACCGCGACATCCGCGTGCTCCAGCAGAAGTTTGGAATATTCGAGACTTCCCATGGCTTTGAACTTTTCCGGTATGGGCGCCCAGCAGAACATGCTTGCTTCCGGAGCCGGAACATCCCAGCCCGCGCGCCCGAAGCTGTCGACGACGACGTCCCGGCGCTTCTTGTAGACTGCACGCGTCTCGGCAATGCACGCTTCCGGACCGTTCAAGGCTGCGGTCGCCGCAACCTGGATAGGTGTGAACGCACCATAATCGAGATAGGATTTCACTCTCGCCAATGCTGACACAAGCCGTTCATTGCCGACCGCAAAGCCCATACGCCAGCCCGGCATCGAAAAGGTTTTTGAGAGAGACGTGAATTCAACCGTAACGTCCATAGCGCCCGGGACCTGAAGCACGGAAGGAGGTGGCGTTGCGCCGAAATAGACTTCCGAATAGGCAAGATCAGACAGAATGAAAATGTCATGCTTGCGCGCAAAAGCGACGACGTCCTTGTAAAAATCAAGATCTGCGCAGTAGGCCGTCGGATTTGCCGGGTAGCACAATATGATCGCGATGGGTTTTGGCACGGAGTGAATAACCGCCCTCTCCAAGGCATCAAAAAACGACGGGCCCGGTTCTGCCGGGATGTTCCGGATCGAAGCGCCGGCCATCAGAAAACCGAAAGTGTGGATCGGATAACTCGGATTTGGACTGAGGATCACATCTCCGGGTGCGGAAATGGCCTGTGCCATATTCGCAAACCCTTCCTTGGAACCAAGCGTTGCAATCACTTGCGTATCCGGATCCAGCTTCACGTCGAAGCGACGGGCATAGTAAGCCGCCTGCGCCTTACGCAGACCCTGGATGCCCTTGGAAGCCGAGTATCTGTGGGTTCTCGGGTCCTGCACGACCTCCGTCAGCTTTTCGACGATGTGAGACGGTGTGGGAAGATCCGGGTTTCCCATGCCGAGATCAATAATGTCCGCACCGGCTGCACGCGCTTTTGCCTTCAAGCGGTTGACCTGTTCGAAGACATACGGCGGCAGCCGTTTGATCTTATGGAATTCCTCCATGGTGCAGATCCTTGCGAGTTGGCGATTGGACAGCCCGAACCGGCGCATCGAGCGTTTGGCGGGGCTCTTTTAGCAGCCTCAAACCGATTTCGCATCCGTCTTTACGAAACTAGCCAACTAATTTTGGGATGTTTTTTGAAATGCAATTCCGACAGGTTCAATGACCTTCCGGCTTAAAACGATTTAGCTAAGACAGCAGGCTTTCCGTGTTCGGGTGGCCCTACCCAACTGCAACTTCAAACCGCAATACCGATCTCAATGGGCGCACCTTCAAGGTCTGTGCACCGGAAGCGCCGCACTATTGCTTTGGAGCAAGCGATTCCAAATACGCTTCGGTTTCTTTTCTGTCTTTGGGATTGATGAGACCACTGGATGTTCCGGTGCTGATTGGCGGGCCGTATCCCTTGGGTTTCGGCACATTTCCGGTCAGCTGGGATTGATCGCGCTTCAGCGCGACGATAAGCGGGGTGCCTGGCCCCATGCCGCAGGCCGATAGCGCAAAAGTCAGAACAACGCACAGGACTGCTCGGGTCCTAGACATGTCGAAAGCTCAGCTCCCTTGATCGAACCGCTTGTGACACCGCGGCGTTCTCTTGCAACAATGCTATCAGATCGCGTGACCCTGTGCCGACGGTATCGCCGGTTTTCCCGAGTTTTGAGCAAAATCATGCCACTGGAGAAAAATAATTGGTACATCTCAATGTCACGAATCTCTTCTAGCCAGTGGAAGATCCATCAACCCCAATTGCAATCGACGCCGTCTATTCCATGTGTCATAAATAGACTGCAGGCAAAAATACCGACGACATAATAACGAGATAGCGCACCAAAAAAGCTCTCGGCGCGTGCGACAGCCAGTTGAGCAAAAAACACCGGAGGAACCCCCACCTATGTCTGACGACCGCCCGCATCCGATGTTGCAGTACATCATCAACAATCCGGAGGCGTTCGCTCAAAATCTGGCAAAAACACTGGAACAGGCAGGCAAAGCGCTGGCTGCCTATCTGGAGCCGCGTGAAAAGGGCGAAATAAAGCATGAGTCGACGGACGAACTGACGGGCGTTGTGAAAACCCTGGCACAGGTTGGAGAGTACTGGGTCTCCGACCCTCAAAGAGCGATCGAAGCGCAATCCAGACTGTGGAGCGGGTATATCGATCTTTGGAACTCATCGCTCAAGAGGATGATGGGTGAAGAATCCGAACCAGCGGTCGCAACACCTCCGCGTGACAAGCGTTTCGCCGATCCCGATTGGGAAAACAACCAGTTCTTTGACTTCGTAAAGCAGCTCTACCTCATTACGAGCAAATGGGCTGAAGACATGGTTCACGAAGCCCAGGGCCTCGATGAGCACACAAAGCACAAAGCGGAATTCTACGTCACCCAGATCGCCAACGCAGTGTCACCGTCGAATTTTGTCCTGACAAACCCGGAATTGCTGCGGCTGACCATGGAGAGCAACGGCGAAAACCTCGTGAAAGGCATGCAGCACCTTGTTGAGGATCTCAAGTCGGGGCATGGCGAACTCAAGATCCGGCAGACTGATCCATCGAAGTTCAAGCTCGGCGACAATCTGGGGAACACCCCCGGCAAGGTGATTGCGCAAAACGACGTCTGTCAGGTGATCCAATATACGCCGTCGACAACAGAGGTTCTGAAACGCCCTTTGCTGATCGTGCCGCCCTGGATCAACAAGTTCTACATACTCGACCTCAACCCCGACAAATCCTTCATCAAATGGGCTGTTGATCAGGGACACACGGTGTTCGTCATCTCATGGGTGAACCCGGACGAGCGCCAAGCCCAGAAAAGCTTCGAACACTATATGAAGGAAGGCATCCTCAACACGCTTGACGTCATCAAGCTCGCCACACGGCAGGAAGAGGTCAACGCCATCGGCTACTGCGTCGGAGGCACGTTGCTTGCCGTGACGCTCGCCCATATGGCCCAGACCGGGGATGAGCGCATTAAGACTGCAACCTTCTTCACGACCCAGGTGGATTTTACATTCGCGGGTGATCTGAAGGTGTTTGTCGATGAGGAGCAGATCTCGAACCTGGAAAAAAGGATGGCGGAACAAGGCTATCTTGACGGTTCGAAAATGTCGTCTGCATTCAACATGCTGCGTTCCAACGACCTGATCTGGTCCTATGTCGTCAACAACTATCTGAAGGGCCAGGAGCCCTTCCCGTTCGACCTGCTTTACTGGAATTCCGACTCCACCCGTATGCCGGCAGCAAACCATTCCTTTTATCTGCGCAACTGCTACCTGGAAAACAGGCTCTCCAAGGGAGAAATGGTTGTAGGTGGTGAAACGCTCGACCTCTCTAGGGTGACGATCCCGATATTCAATCTGGCGACGCGCGAGGACCATATTGCGCCACCTAAATCCGTCTTCCTTGGGTCCGGCTGCTTCGGCGGCCCTGTCAGTTACGTGCTTGCCGGTTCGGGTCACATCGCAGGTGTCGTCAATCCGCCCGCCAAGAAGAAATACCAGTTCTGGACCGGTGGAGAAGCAAAGGGAACGCTCGAGAACTGGCTCAAGAACGCGGAGGAACATCCGGGCTCCTGGTGGCCCTACTGGGATGAGTGGATCCGGGAAAACGACGCCGCTGTTGTTAAAGCCCGCAAACCGGGCGCAAACCGGGTGAAGGTCCTGGAAGACGCACCCGGCTCCTACGTCATGCAGAAGGTGTAGTCACAAAAACAGCCTGTTTCAGGTTTTAATCTGAATTGCATCAATCGGTGTTTTGATGCGAGGCAAATTATTGTGCTGAAAGTGTTTTGTCGATTTGTGCGCGGAACAGGATACTTTGTTCTCGCGATGCTGGTTCTTATGAGCCAGTCGGCATTGGCTTGCCAGAACTACCGGGCGGTCAATCTCGCCGACGCCTTGAGTTCTGGCGGGGTATTTATCGGTGAAATCATTGCTGAGTCCAGTATTCAAGACGGCAAAAACAGTTCTATCGAACACAGGCTGCACGTTGACATCAAGGAGATACTCCACAGTCACTCACCTTTGCCGGAGAGCATTGTTCTGCACTTCCACAGCAGGGAAAAACGCGAAGCACTACGCCGCAATGTGAGATACGTTTATGTCGTTTGGTTACTTGACTTTGACCATCCGGCAGGCAGCGGAAACAAGACAAACATTCTTATGACAGCCCTGTGCGGCGGACATGTTCCCTACATTTTCGATGAGGAAAGTGATGCGGGGCGCGCGATCAAACAGATATTCGCCGATGACGGTTTTGATCGCGAAACCAAAGCCAAAATACTATCGAGATTTGTCGGTCTTTACGGCCAGGGTTTTTGACCAGCGTGAAAGAAAATCGCGGTTCTGCCGCTAGCCGTACTGCGCGCTGATCGGTGCAAGGGACATGCCCAGTAGCTTCCCGAGCTTGTCTGCGGACATCGGCTTTCCGAAATGAAAGCCCTGTACGGTTTCGCACCGGCAGCTTGCCAGGAATGCCTGCTGTTTTGCCGTTTCGACACCTTCGGCCACCACGTTCAGACCGAGTTCCCTGCCAAGAGAAATAATGGCGCGAGTGATACTGCGGTCGTTTTCATCCTTTTCCAGATCCCGAATGAAACTCTGATCAATCTTGAGCCGGGTCAGTGGAAAGTTCTTCAGCGCAACAAGGCTCGAATAGCCGGTGCCAAAATCGTCGATAGCCAGTTTCAGGCCGATCTTTCGAAAGTCTTCCATTAAGCGGACGGCCTGCTCGGCATTCTTCATCAGAAGTGTTTCGGTCACCTCCAACTCAAGATAGCTTGCAGAAAGTCCAGTGGATTTAAGAGCTTGACGAACGTCACTCACCAACGCGGCATCGCGAAACTGACGTGGTGACACGTTCACACCGATGGTTATCGGTGGCAGCCCGCTGAGCTGCCATTCCCGGTTCTGCCGGCACGCCTCGTAGAGAACTTTTTGTCCCAATGGGACGATCAGGCCACTTTCTTCTGCAAGCGGAATAAAATCATCCGGCATCAACCATCCAAGTGCCGGATGACGCCAGCGTGCAAGAGCTTCAGCGCCGACAATCCTTCCACTAAAGAGTTCTATCTGGGGCTGGTACTGGAGATGAAACTCACCCTTGTCTATGCCGCTGCGCATTTCTTCCAGCAGTGTCAGCCGGTTGATCGACTTCTCAGGTCTCGCGTGTTCGTAGATTTTGAAACCGTCCCGCCCTTGAGACTTGGCCTCAAACATCGCCTTGTCTGCATTTCTAAGCAGCTCTTCGGCGTTCCCGGCGTCATAGGGATAGCACGCCGCGCCGATGCTGCAGGTGACATGAAAGGACAAGTCGCCAATTGAAATGGTTCTGGTTATTTCATCACGCAGTTTTACCATGAGGTCGACGAGTGCATTCGTTTGAGCATGCACGCCCTCAACTATGAGCACGAATTCGTCGCCGCCGAAGCGGATAGACTCGTGTTTTCCGTTATGAACCGCGAGGATCCTTTCCGCGACAATCATCAATACCTGGTCGCCGACGGCATGTCCGAAACTGTCGTTGACGACTTTGAAGTTGTCGAGATCGACGAACAGAACGGCTACTGGTTCACCCGAGACGGTGCTTGCTTCCAGCTTTTCACCCAATTTGGCCTTGAACTCCTGACGGTTGGGCAAACCTGTCAGGACGTCGTGATTGGCCAGAAACCGGATTTCCGTTTCAGCCCGTTCGCGCTCCACGGCGATCGATGCCAGCCGTGCCGCCTCTACCGCAAGTCTTTGTTCGTGCTCTGTCGGGCTCCGCACCTCATTGGAATACAGACCGAAAGTCCCGAGAACCCTGGAATCTTTTCCGAAAAAGGGTACCGACCAGCAGGATTGCAAATTGAAAGGGCGGATGACCTCCCTGAAGTCCTGCCAAAGCTCGTGTTCCATGATGTTGTCGACAAAGACGCTTTCCCGCCGATAAACCGCCGTGCCGCACGAGCCAACTTTCGGGCCGACCGGTATGCCGTCGCAAAGTGCGATGTAGTCTTTGGGAAGATGCGGGGCGACCCCTGCCACAAGGTTTTCGCCATTTTCGCTGACCAGCATGACAGAGCCCATCACGCCATCCATCTGACTTTCGATCGTCAGAACCAGCGTTTCAAGAACCTGATGCAGCGATTTGGCCGTCGCGATGTCCTGCAGAACCTTGTTCTGTCCCTGCTGAAGCAGGTCGGCTTTCTTGCGCTCAGTTATGTCGCGGGAGATTCCAACAAGCCCAACTACCTCTTCCCTGTCATTCAGCACAGGAAACTTTGAGGTAGACAACCAGCGGCGCTTGCCATTTGCCAGGATCGACAATTCTTCGTAGTCGATCCGAGCTTGCCTCGTTTCCATGATCTCGGCCTCAGCGGCTGCAAACATGGCCCCGGTTTCTGCCGGATGCAGTTCCATATCGGTCTTGCCAATGACCTGCGAAGGATCATCCAGGCCAAGGTCGATGGCGACCTGCAGGTTGGCCATGACGAACCTGTGGCCGCGGTCCTTGGCAAAAACATAGTCGGAAACGTTGTTGACAAGTGTCTGAACCCAGTCGGCACTCAGATGCAGCTGATCCTCTTTTGCA
The DNA here is from genome assembly GCF_947494555.1 of uncultured Roseibium sp. Taxonomy (GTDB): domain Bacteria; phylum Pseudomonadota; class Alphaproteobacteria; order Rhizobiales; family Stappiaceae; genus Roseibium. The sequence continues at coordinate 412,716 of NZ_CANLVF010000002.1, forward strand.
AGATGGTCGAGCTGATTGATGCGGTCCAGTTCTTCTGCCAGAGTTTTCCCGCTCGTAAGCAAGCCACCCTGGCCGTCCGCAAGGTTCTTCATATGCGTCATAACCGCCGCCGAATAACCTGATTGGTTTGTCAATTTAGCCAGCCATATTAGGTATTTTCAGGCTAACAAATAATAAACAGCATGCAACTTTGAGAAATGCACAGGTTGCTTACGTAGTGAAATCTAAATTAAACTCTAGATTGAACAAATTATCACACTAACGTCACAAGAAAAAACAAAGAGTGCACAAACGGCGCGGTTTGGGCATTCAGAGGACAATTTCGCGATCACAACACGGTTTGACGGTGCAGTTCCAATTGCCAAATGTCGGGCGCTGGGGGTATGGTTCTTCCTGATCCGTTAGTGCAGCGTTAACCATGCAGTCGAAGCAGCGTCACCAGTATCCAAACGTCCAACCGGCCCGGTTCAGCTCCTACCCGGCAAACTCAGCCATGCTGCACCTGCATCCTGTTGGAAGGTCGCCCAATGGTGCGCTCGCCACATATCTGAAAATAGTGGCACCAGGCCTTCTTGCAGCGGCACTCTGGTCGCACATCTGGTGGGGCCTGCTGACAGCCGCTCTATTGACGATTGGCCTGAGCATCGGCCTGGTCGCGCTGCAGCGGCTCCGCATCGGAAACTATGGAAGCCTGAGCTGGGCAAGAACGATTGGTTTTGGCGAAAGGATCTGGCTCAACAGGATTTTTGTTCCCGTGCCAGAGCAACTTGGCGCAAGGATCACGACACTTTACGTTGTTTTCTGGCTTGGTGCGGCAATCGCGCTTTTGGGAGGTGCGACGGCTTCCGGGTTGCTGACGGCAAGCGGGTTGGTCGTTGCCTTTTGCGCGCAACTTGTCTGCTTTCGAAATCTGGTCGAGCTGTTTCACCAGATGAAGAGCAAAACGCCCCTTTATCACTTCTGGTCCACTGCTCCGGTCAACGACAACACAAAGCCCGTGCGGACGGAACTAACCCGCGCCTGATCCGAACCAAAGCATTGTCGCGGACTGGTCTAAAATATCGTGTTACCCGCCACCTGATTTCATTTCGCCGCAAGAAGACCGATGTAGGTCAACGCCACGCTCGCTCCGGCAATGGATGTGATATCGGCATGGTCATATGCCGGCGCGACCTCAACGACATCACCGCCGACGAAATTCAGGTCTCCTAGCCCCTTCAGGATTGACAAAGCTTCCCGCGAAGACAGCCCGCCGGAAACCGGTGTTCCCGTGCCAGGAGCAAAGGCGGGGTCCAGACAGTCAATGTCGAACGTCATATAGGCCGGGCCGGAACCGGCGCGGGCCCGCACGCGCTCGATCACACCGGAAATTCCGATCTCGTCCAGCTCGTGGCCAAAGATAATTTCGAGACCACAGGTTTCCGGGGCGTGCGTCCGGATGCCGATCTGGATGGATTTTTCCGGATCGATCAGCCCTTCCCTGACTGCCCTGCCGGTAAACGTTCCATGGTCTATCCTGTCACCTTCGTCGGGCCAGGTATCCTGATGCGCATCAAATTGAACCAGCGCCAGAGGCCCATGTTTTTCTGCGTGCGCTCGCAGCAACGGGTAGGTGACGAAGTGATCCCCGCCAATGGAAAAGAGATGTGTGCCGGTTGACAGAATGTCGGCTGCCTGAGCCTGAATAAGTCCGGGAATGTCCGTTGTGCGACCGTAGTCGAAGACACAGTCTCCGTAGTCGACGCAGGCAAGATTTTCAAATGGATCCATGTGAAAGGGATACTGCGGGTCGCCGTCGAATATCGCGGATGCCCGGCGGACCCCCTGAGGACCAAAGCGGGCGCCCGGGCGGTTGGAAACGGAGGCATCAAATGGAATGCCCCAGACTGCCAGGTCGACACCGCTCAGATCACGGCTGTAGCGCCGGCGCATGAAAGACAATGTGCCGGCGTAAGTCGGTTCGTGAGAACCGCCCTTCAGCGAGGAGCCGAGAAAGGCATTGTCTGTCGGGCGAGGCAAATCTGCGGACATTTTGTCGTTCCCTGGATCCGGTGACACTTCTAAGAATTTATGGCTTTCGCGCCGGTCTTTGATGCCACAACCTTTGTTGGAAAGTTCGCCCGGTTTTATCAGAGGTCCTCTGCCGCTGTCACCTGAAACGAACCTTGGACAATCGCCAACGGCGGGTGTGCTGCGCGCGCAGTTGAGGATCTCTCAAAGTTCAACAGGCGGAATACAAACCGTTGTTTCGAACGGTTTGCAGGATTAAGACTGCACTGCTTCTCAACAGTAAACTCGCGAACCGATCAAGGATCTCAGGCGTGGCGGACAAAACAACAAGAATCCTGCGCGGCAGACTGCTGACCTTTCATGGAGCCCCTTCGGGTCCGGATGACGGTGACGCCTACAGCTATATTGAAGATGGCGCTCTCTTGCTTCAAAACGGCCTCATTGCGGCCAGGGGCGAATTTTCAGAAGTTGAAGCACAGGCTCCAACCGAAACTGTGGTCACGGACCACCGCCCTCACCTGATCCTGCCTGGCTTCATAGACACGCATATTCACTTTCCCCAGGCGCAGGTAATTGCGTCGTGGGCGGACCAGCTTCTGGACTGGTTGAACGACTACACGTTCCCGGCGGAACTGAAATTCGCAGACAAGGCGCATGCCGACCGCATTGCCAAGGGGTTTTACGACGCGCTTCTCGCGCATGGCACGACAACGGCCGTCGCGTATTGCTCCAGCCATCCCAACTCTGTCGACGCCTATTTCCAGGAGGCAGAGCGCCGCGGCATGATGATGCTCGGCGGCAAGACGATGATGGATCGCAACGCCCCTGAGGCCCTGTGCGACACCGCGCAAAGTTCCTATGATGATAGCAAACGGCTGCTTGCCAAATGGCATGAGAATGGACGCGCGCGGTACGTCATCACACCTCGCTTTGCAATCACCTCTACGCCGGATCAGCTTGAGGCTGCCGGGAGTCTCCTGAAGGAATTTCCCGAGTGCCATCTGCAGACCCACATCAACGAAAACCACAATGAAATCGCGTATACACGCGAGCTCTATCCTGATGCTGCGCACTACCTCGGGGTCTATGAAAGCTTTGATCTCCTGGGGCCAAGAACATTGCTCGGCCATTGCATTCACATGAGTGGACACGAGCTCCAGGTCATGCGCGAAACCGGTTCCGTTGCCGTCTTCTGCCCGACTTCCAATCTTTTCCTCGGCAGCGGTCTTTTCGACAAGTCAGGCCTTGAAAGCGCAGGCATTCGCACGGCAATCGCCACGGATGTCGGCGGTGGAACAAACTACTCCATGCTGCGTACGCTCGACGAAGGCTACAAGATCCTGCAGCTTCAGCGTCAGCGCATGCATCCGCTCACGAGTTTCTACTGGATCACCCTGGGCAATGCTGAAGCGCTGCAACTGGCAGACAGGATCGGCACGCTCGAAGCGGGAACCGACGCAGATATTGTGGTGCTTGATGCAAACGCAACGCCGGCAAAGGCGCTGCGCATGGAAACGGTCGAAACGCTCTCGGAAGAACTGTTCCTGCTGCAAACGCTCGGAGACGACCGCTGTGTCGTGGAAACCTATGTTGCGGGTACACCGCAGAAAGACAGGATTTCCTCCGTGGGCGGCTGATCCAGTCAGGCCTCCGCATTCCTGGAGGGGTTGAAAAGCATTACGGCAAACGCCCCCAGGGCCAGGACTGCAAACAAACCTGCCGCCGCCAGAAAGACAGGCCTAAACCCGGATTGTTGCAGCCAGGCTGTGAAAAGCAATGGCGAGATAACCTGTCCGGCAAACATGGCTGTCGTTACCAGTCCCGAAACGCTGCCTCTGCGATTGCCCGGCGCGACTTTCAGAGCCAACACGAAAAATCCTGGCTGCACGAAAGAATAGCCGGCACCGATCAATGCAGCGCCGGGCAGAATAAGTGTCCAGACCGGGTAGGACACGATGACCGCGAACCCGGCCGCCATCGTCGCGAAGCCGGCTGCAAAGACTACGGCAAGACCGAACATTTCACTTGCACGCTTGAACAGCATTGCAGTTGTGCCACCGGAAAGCATCAGGACGCCCAGGGTGACGGCTGTTCCCGATGCGGGCTCGAAACCACTTTCCAACAGATAGAACGGTATCTGGCTCGGCATCAGGAAGAACAGCATTACTGTGCTCATCGTCAGCCCGCAAATGGCGGCTGCCGAACCGAGCCATGATCTTGCCGCGCCTGTCTCATGACCGCGTGACTTTTCACTCTCTGCCGCCGCCACCTTGCGCTCTTGCTGGCGTATTCTTGCCAGGAACGGCAGAAGCAAGACCGGCAACAGATAAACGAGAAACGGGAGCCTCGGCGATACACCCGCAAGTATCCCGGCCAGGCCAATGAATATCAATCCACTGAAGTTGATCGCAACCGTCTGCCATCCTAGGAAAGCGTTGCGCCGCGGACCATCGAACAAGTCGCCGACCAGAGCGACCTGAGCCGTCATTGTCAGCGCAACGGCCGCACCGAGTGCGAACCGGCTTATCAGAATGGATTGCAGATCAGGCAGGTATGCACCCGCGCTTCCAGCCAGGACGAACAGAACGACACCGCTGATCAAGAGCCCCCCTTTTCCAATCCGGTCGGCAAGCAGGCCAGCCACCGGCGCAACGAGAATGACGGTCAGCGACGGTGCGGCGACCAGGAAGCGCGTGAGATATGCAGCATTGGGAACGCCGGTAAAGCTCGCCTCCAGCGCCGGCAGCGCAGGACTGATCGTTGCATTCGCCATGATTTTCAAGGTGGCGGTCAGAAGAAGGCCGATGGCCGCGACATTCAACCAGGTCAACCTGAGAGAAGTTTCGTGAATATGGCGCATTGGTTTTCCTTGCAATTCGAATAGGATCGCGCCACGCTAACAATTCAAGTCGACTTTAGGTCAAGACATGAAATTACTGGATATTTCCGAAGTCTCCTATCAAACCGGCATTGCTGCCTCAGCGATACGTCACTACGAGGAAAAGGGTCTTCTGACCTCCGTGGGACGGCGGGGCTTAAAACGCCTCTTCGGACCCGAGGTGCTCGATCAACTGGCCCTCATCACGCTCGGGAAAACCGCCGGTTTTTCACTCGATGAGATCAGGGACATGTTCGGGGCCGACGGTCGCCCCGATATCTCACTTGAAAAACTGACCAAAAAAGCAGATGAACTTGACGAACAGATCCGGCACCTTGCAAGCCTCAGAGACATGATCCGTCATGTCGCTGTGTGTTCCGCTCCTTCTCACATGGAATGCCCGCGTTTCAGGAAGTTGTTGCGCGTGGGAGGCAGATCGCGAAAGAAAGCCGCGACTGTTGGCTGGAACAAGAAGTTGATTGGCTGAGGTGGAGCCGCACTCCAAACGAGTGCGCCCGTGACCAAAGCTTGCAGATAGCCAAGTCCAGCTTAAGTTAGAAGATGGTTCTAATTACACTTTGGTTGCATGTCCTGGTTCAGTCGTTTTTTCGGTCACAAAAAACCTCCACAGATCTATCTTGGCGACGTCCAGATGCAGTTGGACTGGAATCTCTTGAGCGCGATTTGCGACGATCTGGACTACACATGGGAGCCGATGCCTGGCCCTCATATCCTGCGGGAGCACTTTTCCAGTTTTCTCGGGCTGCAAAAATACGACACCGCTGTTGCTTCTGATCGCGGCGACCGATTGTTTCATTTAGCCATTACCGACCTGCGTCATGGACACTTCAATGTCGTCCAGGGCGGAGACTACTGGACGCCCTTGTTTTTGCGACCGTCCGTGACAGTTCAAGGCTACCTTCTCGACATCGACACCGGTGATTTGCTCGCCGAAGAAAGGTGGACACAAAAACCCGGATGGGTGCGTTATCGCAACCCCCGTATTCTCGCCCCGAAGCTCCTGTTCGGAGCTGATCCTGCCGGTGCCGAGCTGGACCCACCGATGTGCGAAACGGCTGCGGCAAAGGTGCTGTTGCGCCTGAAACGACAGGCTGACGGCAAGACGTGAGCGCCTCCGGTTCGCGCCTACCTTCTGGAAAAGAACAGGATCACCTGACGCGCCTGGCGCTGGAAGACGCCGGGGCCCTTCGGCTGAACCGGGTGTTTTTCAACGTCCCTCACCACCTGCCGCACCAGAACAAGCGCGAGCAGCCCGAAGACGATGCCGCCGGCCGCCTGCCCGATCAGCACGCCTGGCGCGCCGAGATACGTGCCACCGAGCCAGACAAACGGAATGGTGCCGAGCGTATGACGACCCCAGTTCATCCAGGTGGAAAGAAACGGTCGCCCGAGATTGTTGAAGAAGGCATTCGACACAAAGAGGATGCCGTTGAAGAAGAACACCAGCGCGAGCGGACCGCAAAAGAGATAGATCAGCGTGAGCGCCATACCGTCCGCATCGAACAGCCGCACGATCGGTTCGCGCAGCATGTAGAGCGTCAACGCGGCAACGCCGACAACAAGCGCGGTGAACAACAGCGCATCGCGCAGGGTTTCGCGGACACGGTCGAACTGTCCTGCGCCGTAGTTCTGACCGGCAATCGGGCCGACGGCACCGGAAAGAGCGAAAATGGTCGCAAACGCCAGCGGTGTCATGCGTCCGATGACGGCCATTCCGGCAACAGCGTCCTCACCGAACTCGGCCATGGACCGCGTGACCCAGGCCTGTCCGACAGGGGTCGCCAACTGGGTCAGGATGGCCGGAAACGCAATGGCGGAAACCGGCGGCAGGTCCTTGAACAGCTGAAGTGGCCGCGGCAGGCTGAGGCCACCGTGATAGCGCAGGATCGGCGCGAGCGCGAAAACCGCGATTGCAACACGCGATATGGCGCTGGCGAGCGCCGCTCCGGTCAGTTCCAGGTCGAGACCGAAGATCAGGATCGGATCGAGAACAGCATTGACCATGCCGCCGATGATGGTCGACATCATGGCACGCCGCGCATCGCCATGTGCACGCAGGATGGCGCCGCCCGCCATCCCGAGCAGCAATATGGGAAGCGTCGGAACGATAATCGCGAGGTAAAGCACTGCAAGTTCATGGGTGACGCCGCTCGCCCCGATTAGGGTGACAAGTTCGTCCAGCAAGAGCCAAACGCCGAGTGCGAACACGGCCGCAAACAGGAAGCCTGCCACCAGCGCGTTCGACGCCCGTTGGCGCGCCCGTTCCTTGTCCCCTGCCCCAAGCGCCTGCGCGACGAGAGCACCGGCGGCAATGGCGACCCCAATGTTGAAGGACGTCGTAAAGAAGAGGATCGCGCCCGCATAGCCGATCGCCGCTGCCAGTTCATCCTTGCCGAGCATGGATATGAAGATCATGTCGACAAAATCGACCGCAAAGATCGCCATCAGGCCGATGGATGACGTCAGCGACATCACCGTGACATGGCGAAACAGATTGCCTTCGAGAAACCGTGCCTGGGACATTAAGACCTGATCGGTGCCAGAGCACTGATCCGACCGAGATCAGCGTCAATGAACGAATGAATTTCAGCTGAGATCAGCTCTAGCTGAATTCTTCGCAAGACTGAAGCGACACGGCGCGGACCACTTTCAAATCCAAACAAAAAACCCGCCGGATTTCTCCAGCGGGTTTTTCAAGTCTTTCAGACCAGTTTGTCCGGCGATTAACGCTTGGAGAACTGGAACGACCGGCGGGCCTTGCGCTTACCGAACTTCTTACGCTCAACGACGCGGGCGTCGCGGGTGAGGAAGCCGTTTTTCTTCAGGATGCCGCGCAGTTCCGGCTCGTAATGCGTGAGAGCCTTGGAAAGGCCGTGGCGCACGGCGCCGGCCTGTCCGGAAAGTCCACCACCCGTGACGGTGGCAATGACGTCGTACTGGCCATCACGGTCAGTCAGCATGATCGGCTGACGCAGGATCATCTGCAGGACAGGACGCGCGAAATATTCAGTGAAGTCCTTGCCGTTGACGGAGATCTTGCCGGTGCCCGGCTTGATCCAGACGCGGGCAATCGCGTCTTTACGCTTGCCTGTTGCGTATGCGCGGCCCTGTGCGTCCAGTTTCTGAACGTGGACAGGTGCCTCGGGGGCTGCGGTTTCGACCGCGCCGCCCAGTTCTTCCAGGGATTGCAGCTCAGCCATTGTTAAGCCCTCTTGCCATCATTCTTTGCGTTGAGGCCCTTCACGTCGACCAATTCCGGCGACTGAGCTTCATGCGGGTGGTTCGGACCAGCGTAGACCTTGAGGTTCTTCAGCTGCTTGTTGGAAAGCGGGCCGCCCGGCATCATGCGCTGAACAGCTTTTTCCAGAACGCGCTCCGGAAAACGGCCTTCCATGATACCGCGCGCGGTGCGCTCCTTGATGCCGCCCGGATGTCCGGTGTGCCAGTAGTATTTCTTGTTGTCGTACTTGCGGCCGGTGAGAACCACCTTGTCGGCGTTGATGACGACGATGTTGTCGCCGGTGTCGACATGCGGCGTGTAGGTCGGCAGATGCTTGCCGCGCAGATGATTGGCAATGTAGGCGGCGAGACGGCCGACAACCATGCCTTCTGCATCGATCAAGATCCACTTTTTCTCGACCTCGGCCGGCTTGGCAGAGAAGGTCTTCATGTGATTGATCCAACTTGGTCGGTTAAAGAAAGGGTCCGCGCGGCGTCAAATGAGCCAGCGAACGGACCCTGAATTCGTTCGAGGCAGCTTATACGCCGGTGCAAAGGGACCGTCAAGATCGAATTTTCTGAAGATAAGCCAATTTCTTTATAATTTTCAATTACTTAAAAAAACGGTATTATGTTACCGCATGAAACTTACCGTTTCGACCATTCAATACAAAGCAGTGAGCTGTCATTACCGGGGCGGAACGGAATAGGTTGCCGTTGCATGGGCAACCAGTTCCTCGTCCCCTTCCCCGGCGATGCCGCACTCAACGACGGCCAATCGCTTGCCGAGTTTCAGGAGGCGGCAGGTGCCGAGCAGGTCGCCTTGCGCGGGCTTGCGCAGAAAATTGATGTTGAAATTGGTCGTGACCGCGAGCGCAACCGGACCAATATGCGCAAGGATCACCACATAGGCCGCCAGATCCGCGAGCGCCATCATGGACGGTCCCGATATCGTACCGCCCGGACGAAGATGCTGGTCGGTTGCCGTTAGCCGCATGACAGCCTCGCCCGGAGAAACGCTCTCGATGGAATAGGCTCGCCCACCGGCATGGATCTGCGGAAACTCCCTGTCGAGGAAACCCGCGATCTCCTGTGCTGACATTACCGGCTGCATCTGCTGCCCCCCTACTTCATTCATAACGCGTCGCTTCCTTGGCTTGCTTTTACGTAAACGTCAAAACAAACAGAATGCAAGTGCAGCTTTTGGGGAACTTGTTATTCGGCCGGTTGGGTGTTGGATGTACGCCGTTTCTCGACCGCGTAGATACTTTTGTCCCAAATCCATGCCGCCAGCGTGCTCAGTCCGATGCCGGTCCGCATTTCAAACTCTTCAAAATGGAAGCGCGAGGCTCGCAGTCCCTTCAGCACGAGGCCGCTTTTGAGAGCCTTCCTCATTGCGACCGGGCCACAGAAAAAGACATGCGCACGTGGTAGCTCTCCACCCAGATCTGCCAAGATACAGTCGGGCGTCAATCGGACGCCTTCTGCGGAGTTGACGATGATCACTTCCAGGTTTGAGACTTGCTCCGCGATGTTTTCAAGTTCAACGGCATAGGGAATGTCGTCGCGTTCGCGGACACAATAATAGAGTTTTACCGGACCGGTTTCTTTCGTCTTGAGGCTCTCGGCGAATCCGAGGAACGGCGTAATGCCGACGCCTGCTCCGACCCAGACCTGCGGATCGCGACCGCGCGGCATGGTGAAGTGACCGAAAGGACCCGAGACCGTCGCCTCCATTCCGACCGTGATCTCGCGGCGCAGCCGGTGTGTGTAGTCGCCGAGTTCCTTGATTGAAAACCGAAGGCTTCGGTCCTCACGAGGTGCACCGCTCAACGTAAAGGGGTGCTCTTCCGACAGGCCGCCACCGGCGATAGAAAGGAACGCAAATTGTCCAGGCTTGTGTTTGAGACCGCGGCCTTTCGGTGCCAGTTCGATTTCCGTGAGACCACCAAGATGCCTGACGGATGACACCTTGTAACCGTGCCCGCGCGGCGCCATCGGCCGGACCAGTGACATCCAGACGTAGCTCGCGATCCCAAGCAGACAAAAGGCCGAAATGTAGAGGCCTAGCGGGTCCATGTTCGAAAACGGCTTTTCGATAAAGAAATAGTGGAACGCCCCCAGGATAAAGAATATCCCGATCAGACGATGGCTCCATTTCCACAGGTGATAGGGAATGAAGGTGATGACGGAGGCAAGCGCCAGGATCAAAAGCCCATAAAGGCTGATTTCACCGACATCTTCAGCAATCCCGGCGAGCGGTCCGCCACGCAGGCCATTCATTTCCGCATCGACGATGTCGTGCAGACCCATGGCAACCATCGCGAAAACACCCAACCACTTGTGAAGGACGTAAATCCGGTCGAGCGGACCGAAGATCGTTTCCAGGCCAGGCATACGCGTCGCAATAAACTGGTTGATGCCCATCACGATCAAAGCGGACGACCCCAGATACTGGCTGAAAAGAGCGACGGCATCGCGGGTGGAGGCAAGCGGCGCGAACCAGATGACCGGCAAAAGTGTTGCGAAAGCGATCAGTCCAAGTCCGGGAATTCTCAATGCACGCTCCAGTTCACGTTGCTGCTTTCTGGTGAAAAACAGTTCAGCGCCGAGGTAACATCGGAACCTTCAAAATCAATAAACTTTCGATTAGTTGGCCAGTTGCTCAGGGCCAATTCGGCGTCTACCGGCCCGTTTTTGCATGCATTCACCGCGCAGAGCATAATTCCCGCCTAAGACGATGAGCGAACTGCCGGCAATTGTGAACATTATCGGAACCGCTCCCCAAAAGAGCCATCCCCAAAGAACAGCAGAGTCTACTCGGGTGTCGGAATTGTTTATGTGCGAAAAACTCCATATGACTTGCCCGAGTGCGACCTTCGCAGTCTTGTCAAAGGCACCAGCCAGTGCTTCCAATAGAAACTGCCGGTCCGCATACTGCCCTGCAGATGGCCGAATGTTGCCACTTTGACGCGGAGAGACTTATGCCAAAGGTCCCCTATTTCACGCTCACGACCCCGGTTCTTGCGCTCGTATTTCTTTGTGCCGTTCCAGGTTTGGCTGCATCACAGCAGTGGACCTATATGGATGACCGGTCCTCGCCGCAGAAGCTGGTCGAGAGCTATTACTACGCAATCAGCAACCGGTACTACGTCCAGGCATACAGCTACTTCCAATCGGGCGCTGCACCTGAAGCCTTCGATAAGTGGTCGCAAGGGTATGCCGATACCAAATCTGTTTCTGTGAAATTCGGCTCAACCGCGCCCGACCCGGGCGCCGGTCAAATCTATTGGGCGCTGCCTGTGGTCATCGAAGCGATCCGGAGCGACGGAACATCCAAGGTCTATACAGGCTGCTACAAAATCCACATGACCAATCTCGGCATGCAGACCGACCCGCCCTATCAGCCGATGGGGATCGTCTCGGCTTCGCTGAAGGAATCGAGCACCTCTTTCAAAGAAACGTCTCCAGGAAGCTGTTGAGCAATGCCAGGCACTTGTACAAAAAAGGCGTCCTCAACGGACGCCTGTTAAGATCTGAGCGAAATACTATGCGCGCCTGCGGCCGCGACGGCGACCGGAAGACGGCGAAGCTTCGCTTTCGGCGCGGGCGGCATCTGCAGCCTTGTTCGGTGGAGATACCAGCGGTCCGATGTCGTTCAACACCTCTTCCAGCGTCGGGCGGTCTCCGGCGGCGTGCGTATCGATCGCGTTTCGCATCGCGGCAAGATGGGCTGCCGACGTGCCGCAGCAGCCACCAATGATCCGGGCACCGGCATTCAGCGCCTTGTGGGTGTATTTCGCCATCAGTTCCGGTGTGCCGGTGTAAACCACCTCGTCGCCCCGGATCTGCGGAATGCCGCAGTTGGCCTTCGCAACAACGATGGCATCCGGATAAGCTTCGGTGATCTCCATGATCGCTGCCAGAAGATCTGACGCGCCGACGCCGCAATTGGATCCGATGGCAACCGGTGTACAGGCAAATTCCGACTGCAGATCACCAAGCCCCTTGGGAGCCAGACCCATCATGGTCTTGCCGGCGGTATCGAAGCTCGCCGTGATCACGAGCGGCAGATCGAAATCCTTGGCCGCCTCGGCAACCGCTTTCATTTCCTCAACAGCGGACATCGTTTCCGCCCAAAGGACGTCGGCACCACCTTCCAGGAGACCTTCAATTTGTTCCCGGAATGCGACTACGCCGTCTTCGTAGCTGAGAGCACCGAGAGGCTGGAAGAGTTCACCGGTCGGGCCAATTGATCCCCCAATCAGGACGTCACGTTCAACGGTATCGGCAACCTCCCGCGCTAGACGGACGCCGGCAATGTTGAGTTCCTTCACCCTGCCCTCAGCCTGATGCAGCTTGAGGCGATGCCGATTGCAGCCGAATGTGTTTGTCAGAATGATGTCGGCGCCCGCGTCCACGAACGATTGATGCAACGCCCGGATCTTGTCGGGCTCGTCCGTATTCCAGAGCTCAGGTGCGTCTCCGGAGACAAGCCCCATATCGAAGAGATTCGTGCCTGTTGCACCATCGGCAAGGAGCGCGCCCTTGCTGGCCAGAAGGTCTTCCAGTTTAGACATGTCGCAGTCTTTCGGTCTAAGGCTTGTGCCTGCAATGGCAGAACCCGCGCGGACGTCCACGCGGGCTTGTTATCTTTGAATTCGGTGATCCCTTTAAGCCGAGTTTGGAGAACACGCAAGCGCAATGGCGGTCACGTCTTGTCAGCTTCGCGGTTTCAGGTTCTCCGGGTCATAAAGCGGCTGATAACCGACGCCTGCGACTTCGACCGGATAGGTCTCGGACATATATTCGACGTTGAGTTTCCGTCCGACCTGGCAATATTCCTCGGGCAGATAGGCCAACGCGATATTCTTGCCGATCGTCGGGCCGTAAGCGACCGAGGTCGTGTAGGAAATGCGTCCGAGACTGTCGACAAGCGCCTTGCCCGTTTCAGGGTCCATGACGGGCATGGCGCCAACCGGATACCGTTTGACCCCCTTGGCATCAGTGTTTTCCGTCATAACCAGCGTGCAGAGCGCAGCGGGCTGCTTGTCCCGGGCGCGATACTCCAGGTGCTTTTCCTTGCCCCGGAAATCGGCCTCCTTGACCTTCGGACGGGCAAGATCCGACTCGTAGAGATTGTATTGGGTCAGGAGGTCCGCGTTCTGCAGGCGCAGGCTCTTTTCCATGCGGCGCGAGTTGGCGTAAGTCTCAACACCGACTGCCATGATGCCTTGTGCGCGCAAGGCGTCCCAGACGGCGAGACCGTCCTCGTATTTCATGTGCAGTTCCCACCCCTGCTCGCCGACATAGGAAAGACGCAGCGCCGAGACCGGCTTGCCAGCAATGTCTAGCTGGCGGATTGCGGCAAAGGGGAAGTTCTCCGGATCAAGTGCCGCGGGATCGGAAACGACTTTCTTCAGGTTTTCACGCGCGTTGGGGCCCCATATTCCGATCGTCGTGAACTGTTCGCTGACGTCGGTCACCGTGACGTCGTAGCCCTTATCCTCGGCGACGCGCTTCACATAGTGGTAGTCACGCGGTCCGGCATCAGCACCATCAACGATGCGGCAGCGGTCTTCCATACGGAAGACGGTCAGATCGGCGCGAACATTGCCTTCGTCGTCCAGGAAATGGGTGTAGATCCCTTTTCCGATATTCTTGTCGCCTCCAATTTTTGCGGCGCACAGCCACTCCATCAGGTCGACATGGTCAGGACCCTCCACGTCGAACATATAGAAATGCGAAAGATTGATGATGCCGCAGTCGTCGCTCAGGGCCAGTTGCTCGGCATTTGAGACACGCCAGAAGTGGCGATTGTCCCACTCGGCTTCGCGCACCGGGACCCTGTTGCCGTATTTTTCAAGAAGATGCTCGTTCGCGGCATAACCGTGGGCGCGCTCCCAACCTCCAAGCTCCATGAAGTGGCCACCGAGTTCCACTTCGCGCTCATAGAAGGGAGAGCGTTTGACACCGCGGCCGCTTGCGTAAGGTTCGCGCGGATGGATCGCCGGGAAGTAAATTTTCTGCGCGGCCTCGTAGCAGCGACCGGCGATGAATTCCTCGGTCATCTGATGCGCATAAAAACGCGAGTAGTCGATTGTCGCGTGATCGATCTCGGTGCGCCCGTCGGTAAGCCAGTCGGCAATAAGCTTGCCGTAACCCGGCCCATCCTTGACCCAGATGGCAACGCAGTACCACAGTCCGCGAACTTTCTGGCTTTCACCGCAGGACGGCCCACCGGCGGCGGACACCTGCAGCAGGCCGTTGTAAGAATGACCTTCGTTGTATCCCAGTTCTCCCAGGATGGGTGTCAATTCCATCGCACGTTCGAGCGGCTCAATCACCTGCTCCATCTCAAGATCGCGCTGCGAGGGTGACAGGCGGGCCTGGTCCTTCTCCAGAAGGTCGCGCGGGTGGCACATGCGGGGCTCGTTCGTCTCGTAGTAACCCCACTCGATCTGCCCGCCTTCCGATGTCTTCGGGTCGCCGGTATCGCGCATGTAGGCCGAGTTGCCCTGGTCGCGCAGCAGCGGATAGCCGATGTCCTTGCCGGTGCCTTCAAACTCATTGAACGGCCCGAAGAATGTTAGCGGGTGGTCGACAGGCATTACGGGAAGATCCTCACCGACCATCTCGGCGATCTGGCGGCCCCATAATCCGGCACAAACGATAACATGATCGGCCATGATGGTGCCGCGATGGGTAACGACGCCCTTGATCCGGCCATCCTCAACGATGAGCGATTTTGCCGGCGTATTGGCAAACGCCTTCAATTTGCCGGTCTGTTCCGCCATGTCGACGAGTTTTCCGGCGACAGTCTGTGAGCGTGGGATAACGAGACCCGCATCGGGATCGAACATTCCCCCTTGAACCATGTCTTCTTCGATGAGCGGAAACAGTTCCTTTATCTCAGACGGATTCACAAGGCGCACATTCGTTCCAAAAGCCTTGCCGGAGGTCACCTTGCGCTTGATCTCCTCCATCCAGGTGTCGTCACCCGCGCGCGCAACTTCCAAACCACCGACACGAGCGTAATGGCCCATTTTGTCAAAGAACTCGATGGAGTATTGCGTCGTCCAGACGGACAGGTAGTCGTGGCTTGTCGTGTAGCAGAAGTCTGAGGCATGAGCTGTCGATCCGATGTCTGTCGGAATGCCGGACTTGTCGATGCCCACAACATCATCCCAACCGCGCTCCAGGAGGTGATGCGCGACCGACGCACCAACTATCCCGCCCAAACCGACGATGACGACCTTTGCCCTGTCAGGAAACGCTGACATGTCCTATTCCTTCTCAAATACGTTGAAGCGGCGTTTCAACTCACCACTTCCGCAAGCCTCCGACCCGCGAAACAGATTGTTGCAACAGACATACGGCTTTTTGTGCGATCAGGCACCCGCCGGAATCTGATCTTCGGCGCGCAGTATCGCGACAGATCGACACCTGAAGTAGCTTGATTGCGTCACGGCAGCATTATCTCAACGACACGGCCGGCGTAAATGACAACAAGCGATTGTGGAAAATCCTTTGCAATGTGACTGTGCGATCACAATGCGCGGAACCGTCGGTCTTTGTCGGCACGATTTATTGAAACCATGCTGTCGGTCCCCGACAAGACTGGTTTTGGAAATCTTTTTGAAGCGAATGGACTTGCGGGATAAACTCCATCAAGTAAGTGACATGACGTATTTATAGCAAAGTGCGACGTATCTGGAGCCGGGTTGATTAAGCGCCTGAGAAAGACTACGCCGAACTTTAAGAACCACCTTTGGAGCTGAATAATGTCAGACGCTGCCACGTCAGGCCGTCGAGGTCGATCCGCCCGCCGCGAACGCAGGCAAGCGGGTCCCGCAGGTCAGGCCGTCCCCTACATTTCCAGAAAACTACCCGTCTACGACGTTCTCAGCGAGGAAGGCGTCGAGAAGATCGAAGCCAACGCCGACCGGATCCTGGCCGAAATCGGGCTTGAATTCCGGGAAGACCCCGAAGTCCTCAATGTCTGGAAAGCCGCAGGGGCAGACGTCGACGGCGAACGCGTCCGTTTTCCCAAAGGAATGCTTCGGGAAATCCTGAAAACCGCGCCGTCGCAGTTCACGCAGCATGCGCGCAACCCGGCCCGGAATGTCGAAATCGGCGGCAACAATCTGGTGTTCGCCCCGGTCTACGGCCCACCTTTCGTGACCGATCTGGATCAGGGGCGCCGGTACGGCACGATTGAGGACTTCCGCAATTTCGTCAAACTCGCCTACATGTCGCCGTGGATGCATCATTCGGGGGGCACGGTCTGCGAGCCGGTGGATCTGCCGGTGAACAAACGCCATTTCGATATGGTCTATTCCCATATCAAATACAGCGACAAACCATTCATGGGCTCGGTGACCGCACCTGAGCGTGCGGAAGATTCCGTCAAAATGGCGCAAATCGCTTTCGGCGAGGAATTCGTCGACCAGAATTGCGTGATGATCCAGCTGATCAACGCCAACTCCCCTCTGGTCTTCGATGCGACCATGCTCGGCGCGCTGAAGGTTTATGCGCGCAACAATCAGGCCTGCATCGTGTCGCCCTTCATTCTTGCAGGTGCCATGAGCCCGGTCACCGTGGCAGGCACACTGTCGCAGGTCCTGTGCGAAGCCATGGCAGGTTGCGCATTGACACAGCTGATCCGCCCAGGCGCACCCGTCGTTTTCGGTGCCTTCGTCAGCTCCATCTCCATGCAGTCGGGCGCACCCACATTCGGCAGCCCTGAAGGGTCCCTGCTCCTGAACGGTGCCGCCAAACTCGCCCGTCGTCTCAACTTGCCATTCCGGTCGGGTGGGTCGTTCACAGCGTCCAAACTGCCGGACGCGCAATCGGCGCAGGAATCGGCGCAGACGATCCTGGCGACACTCCAATCAGGGGTAAACTTCGCGCTCCACTCTGCAGGCTGGCTGGAGGGAGGCCTCTGCTCGTCTTACGAGAAGTTCGTCATGGACGCGGACCAGCTAGGCATGATGCATGTTCTGGCAAAAGGTATCGATGTGTCGGACGAAACACTTGCCATGGACGCGTTGCAGGAAGTCGGACCTGGTGGACACTTTCTCGGCGCGGCACACACGCAGCGCAACTTCGAAAGCGCGTTCTACCGCTCTTCGATCGCCGACAACAATTCCTATGAGCAATGGCTCGCCGACGGCGAACTGGATGCGGCCCGGCGGGCGAACGGCAAATGGAAGGAAATGCTCAGATCCTATACCGGGCCGGAACTCGATCCCGCCATTGACGACGCTCTGCAGGCTTACATTACCGAGCGCAAAGCGTCCTTCCCGGACAGCAACGTCTAACACTGCCACAAAAAACAGATGCTCCGGGATATCCGGAGCATCGCATGTCGGTTCCCCGCTGCCGAATTCCAGTCTCTGTGTCGGTGGGGCCGAGCTGATCTTCCGGGTACGACTACGTTCACCGTTACACTCTTTTTGCCGTCAAGGGTCCCTTTTGCGGAAGATTGCCGTTAGAACGGCCACGTATTGATGGCACAGAATCGATCCGTACCGTCGTCACCGCAGACAATGAGGAATTCGATGGCAGATCCGCATCAAAGCACAGACGCTCATATGCTGCGCCCGCTGTCTGACGAACTGGCCCACTGGCTTACTGAGAAAGCACTGCCGCTTTGGCAATCGCACGGTATTGACATTGCCAAGGGAGAATGTTTCGAAGCGATTGATATCGTTGATATAACCACCATCAATTCCGCGCGGCGCGCGCGCGTCGTGCCGCGCCAGATTTATTCCTTCCTGAAAGGAGCGAAGCTCGGGTGGCAGGGTCCTGCGCACAAGATAGCAACGGGACTTTTCGACTGGTTCCTGCGCACCTATCTGACGAAACAGGGATACGCAGCGGCGGCGGTCGACCTTGATAACAAGATCGTCGACGACACCTTCGACCTCTATAATCAGGCTTTTGCCCTGTTTGCGTTCGCACAGGTTTCCGCCGCAATACCAGACCGGAAATCCGAGGCTGTCGAGTGCGCCGCCAATCTCTTGAACTACCTTTTGGAACACTACAAACATCCTGAAGCAGGTTTTCGCGAAGCCAATCCGGACAAACGCCCGCTTTGTTCCAACCCTCATATGCACCTCTTCGAGGCCTGTCTTGCGTGGGAAGACGTGTCCGATGACCCTGCATGGTCGGATCTGGCGGACGAGATCGCCGAACTCGCACTGAACAGGTTCATCGACCCCGTATCTGGCGGCCTGAGAGAGTTCTTCGACCTCGACTGGACGCCTCTTCCCGGGGATAAGGGCCGCATCATGGAGCCTGGACATCAGTTCGAGTGGGCATGGCTGCTGTGCCGGTGGGGCCGTTCGCGCGGCGATGCCGGTGCCTTGCTTGCCGCCCGCCGGCTCTACGATATCGGCTGGACCTATGGCATAGACGAGAACCGCGGTGTCACATTCATGGCGCTCAACGATGATTTCACGGTTCAAAACCCTTTGGCGCGGCTTTGGGGCCAGACCGAGTGGATCAAGGCTGCCATTGCCTTGGCCGAAATATCAAGCGGACCGGAACGCGACGCCTATTTCACCGATATTCCCGCGGCCGTCGCAGCGCTCCGCGTCTTTTTCAAGGATGCGCCGGACGGGCTTTATCTCGACAAACTGGCTCCGGACGGCTCGTTTGCGAATGAACCGGCTCCGGCAAGCTCGCTGTATCATATTGTTTGCGCAATTTCGGAATTGGACAGGTTCACCAAATCAGGTTGAACATCTGCCCTCGCCGCAACCTCACAATGGCGAAACCAGAGTAGGAAACGACGCAATCTGCCTTTTTCAAATCTGCTCCTCACTCTATAGCTTGTCGCCGGATTCGATGGAAACAACCCGATCAGCGACAAGGAGGCTGAATGCCCCAGGCTCAAATTATTGATGGCAAAGCCATTGCAGAATCTGTTCGTGACGAGATCACCCGCCGTGCGGCGGCGCTGCTTGAAGCGAGCGGCAAGCGCCCCGGTCTTGCCGTTGTGCTTGTCGGGGAAGACCCTGCAAGCCAAGTCTATGTGCGAAACAAGGACCGTGCCGCGGAAGCCTGTGGGTTTCACTCCGTCAAGCACACACTTTCAGCAGATGCCAGCGAGGCGGACGTTCTGGCACTTGTGGAACAGCTGAACAACGATCCGGAAATTCACGGAATTCTGGTCCAGCTTCCTCTTCCCGGCCATATCGACGAAAGCAAGGTTCTTCGCCTGATCCGTCCGGAAAAAGATGTCGACGGGTTTCATCCAGTCAATGTAGGTCTGCTAACGGCGGGTGAACGCGACAGCGCCCTCGTTCCGTGCACGCCGGCCGGAAGCCTCGTGCTTCTGAAGCGTACGCTTGGCGACACGCTCTCCGGAAAATCTGCAGTGGTCGTCGGACGGTCCAACATCGTCGGCAAGCCGATGGCCAGCCTGCTGCTCCAGGAAAGCTGCACCGTCACGATCGCGCACAGCCGCACCCGGGATCTTCCCGATGTGGTTCGTGCAGCCGACATCGTCGTGGCGGCTGTCGGACGTCCGGAAATGGTCAAGGGTGACTGGATCAAGGACGGTGCAACGCTGATCGACGTCGGCATCAACAGGATACCAGCGCCTGAACGCGGAGAAGGCAAATCACGCCTCGTCGGCGACGTCGCCTTTGACGAAGCCGTGGGTCATGCCGGGGCCATCACGCCGGTACCTGGCGGCGTTGGCCCGATGACAATCGCGATGCTGATGGTCAATACGCTGACCGCAGCGCGACGCCTCATGGGACTTCCGGAAGAAGAACCGCTTTTTTGAACCGCATTCATGAGTTTTTTGAATGAAACGCGCCGGCAATTGTCGGCGCGTTTGTTTTGAGGCCAGCAATTTTTGCTTTTGAACGCGAGTTATTCCTTCTCAACAGTTTCCGGCAAACCATTGACCTCTCTTGGCTCTTGCTTTCAACTAAGGGTCATGGTCTATCGAGATTCAACAAGATTTAACCATGGCAAACTAGTTTGTCTTACGTAGGGGCTTTTGAGCAGTCGGGCTAATGCGCAATTCAACGTCTTGACGCGCGGGCCGGGCCAACCCGTCAGGCGGCAGTAAGTGAAGGGTCTACCGTCTTGCTTCTCCGGTCTTTGCCGGAGCGCGGGTCGTACCGCAGGTAAAAGGCTGGCTGCCTTCAAAGTGGCTGGCCCTTTGGGTGTTTTAAGACCTGCAATCGTCGCCAGTTTGGTTCTGTTTCCGGTTTCAGCCGCGGTCATTCCTGCATATGCCTTTGAGATTTTCGGTTGGAAGCCATTTGGCGGATCCGAGGAAGAAGAAGGCGAAGCAGTTCCGAACCCCCTGCCCTACGAAGCGGAAATCGCCGTCTCAACGGGTGACGAAGAGCTTACGAAGGATCTCAAGAGCGCGTCCCTGCTGATCCAGCAACAGGACAAACCGCCTTCGGGCGAAGCCGGATTGATCTCTCGAGCCCTGTCGGATCGTGAAAGGCTCGTTGCAAAGCTTTACGCGGATGGGCGCTATGGAGGCACGGTTTCCATAACACTCGCAGGCATTCCGCTGGAAACGGCCCTGGAACTCAGCGACTTGCCGGACACCCGGCCGATCAAGGTCGCCATCCTGATCAATCCCGGGCCGGTTTTCACCTTCGGCAACGTCTCGGTCTCTTCCACTGGCGGTGACCTTTCCACTGATCCGTCTTTCTGGGGCCTGGCGCCCGGTGATGTTGCCGGATCGGGCAAAATACTTTCCGCCGAAGGGCGTATTGTCTCTGTGCTCCGCGGACGCGGTTATCCAAAAGCGAAAATCGCCGAGCGGCGCATTACCGCTGATCACAGCACAAACAAGCTCGACGTCAGACTTGTTGCCGATGCAGGGCCGCGGGCAAGGTTCGGAACTGTATCCGTAAACGGCACCGAGGTTACGGAGCCGGGCTTCGTCAAACAACAGGCCATGTTGCCCGAAGGCGGCATCTATTCGCCCGAAGATATCGCCCGCGCCCGAAAACGGCTGAACGATCTGGGTATCTTTTCGTCCATAAGGTTTGTCGAGGGCGACATAGCGGGCCCCGACGGCAACTTGCCGATTACAATCGAGGTCAGTGAAAGAAAACGTCACGTAATCGGTGCTGGCGCTTCCTGGTCCAGCACGGAAGGATTCGGCGTCGAAGCCTATTGGCGGCGCAGAAACCTTTTCGGACGCGGTGAATTGCTCTCGGTCGAAGGGTCCATTGGCCGGATCGGGACCGAAAGCTTTGAGAATCAGGAATATTCCGCGCGGATCGCTTTTGAAAAACCGGGTGTTTTCGGTCCGTTGACGAGTTTTTCAACCAGTCTGGAAGCCCGACAGGAAAACCCGGACGCCTACAAAAGCAGAACCGTCACCTACAACGCTTTCCTGAACCGTGAGTTCTCTGAAAAACTGAAAGGCAGAGCCGGTGCCGAAGTGTTCTTTGCGGATGAGGAAGACGCCTTTGGTGACGACGAGTACCTGCTTGTCGGTCTCCCGGCGGATCTTGTCTTCGATAACAGAGACGACAAACTCAATCCGTCAAAAGGTGTCTTTGCAGCCGTGTTCGGCGAACCTGCCTATGACACGCTCAACTCGAATGCCATGGGGTTTATCAAGGGCACCGTTTCGAGCTATTACGCACTTGACCAGGCGAATCGGTTCATCCTGGCCGGCAGGGTTTCGGTCGGATCAATCCTTGCCCCCTCAGTCGAATCGGTCCCGGCCAGCCGCCGGTTCATAGCGGGCGGTGGTGGGTCGATAAGGGGCTACGCCTACCGGAATGTCGGCCCCAGGGTGGATGGCGAGGTTGTCGGTGGCCGTTCGCTTGTCGAACTGTCCGGGGAAGTCCGCGTTCGTGTGACAGAGACAATCGGCATTGTCGGTTTTGTCGATGCCGGCAATGCGTACGAAGACAGTGTTCCGGATTTCTCGGAAGAACTGAAAGTCGGCGTTGGCGCCGGCCTTCGTTATTTTACACCGATCGGACCGCTGCGCATCGATGCTGCGATCCCACTTGATCCTGGCAATGACGATCCCGATTTTGCGCTTTATGTCGGCTTAAGTCAGGCGTTTTAGAAGCCTTTCAGTCGCGCGGCATAAAAAGAAGCGCTTCACTCAGGGCGTCCAACTGGTGCCCAAATGCCCTGTTAAAAACACTGAAACTCAACACTTTTTTGTTGCATACTACCCGGTGACGGACAGACGTTGGTCCAAATGCGTTTCTTGAGCCTTACATTGCGGATTCTTGGGTTTCTGGTTGTGATTGCGATCGCAATACCAGTGCTTGTGATCGCCGCGCTTCAGGTACCGGCCGGCCGCAACCTCGTTTCCAACGTTGTCAGTTCGATTGCTTCCACTGAAACACAGACAGTGAAGGTCGAAGGCTTGTACCTGAGTTTCGGACTGAGCGCGGCTCTGGATATGGTTACGCTCGCTGATACGGAAGGGGTGTGGCTTGAAGCTTCACAGATTGAGCTGGACTGGAAACCGTTGCATCTGTTTTCAGGAGATCTCGACATTGCCTCTGTCAAATCAAAGCAGATCGACCTGAACCGCCTTCCAGTGAGCGAACCTGCCACGCAGTCCGAGTCTTCAGAAGAGGAGCCGACAGAAACCGGTGCAGCCTCTCTGCCCGTGAACATTTCCTTGCAGGATCTCTTGCTTTCGGAAGTCAATCTTGGTCATGAGCTTCTCGATGAACCCATCTCCCTTTCAGTTTCAGGATCAGGTGCATTTGCGTTGGATCCGGCACTCGTCACCGCTGCTCTGGATGTTCATCGCGTGGACGGTGTTGACGCACGGCTGACTGCCAATGGTGAATTCGAGCCTTCGGCCGAAACGCTCACATTCGACCTGGTTTTATCAGAGCCACGCGGCGGGTTGGCCGCACGCCTTCTGGAAATACCGGACCTTCCAGCCATCAGGCTTGACCTTGCGGGAAATGGTCCGCTGACGGACTGGGGTGCAAAACTGGATGTCGCGCTTGACGGCCGCTCGACCGTCACCGGGTCGGCAAAGCTCAAGGAAGAACCCGGAGAACGTCAACTGATGTTCGACCTTGACGGTGATCTGGAACCGCTGGCCCCGCCGCTTGCAAGGTCGTTTTTTCTGGGAACGACAAAGGCATCCGGCAACGCCCGCTTCACAAAAGACTTTGCGCCGCAGGCAGCTGATATCGTCCTGAACACGCAAACCGTTTCGGTCAAGGCAAACGCGACACTTGAAAACGGGCCTATCAGCGCTGCAGGAACGGTGTCCGTCAATGCAGGCGGAGGCGCGCTGGTTGCGCTTGATCTGGGGGAGCGAAGGGTTGCGTTTGGACCGCTAGATGCCGACTTCGCCCTAAGCGGCGACCGGAATGCCGCCGAGTGGTCCGCGAACCTTGACCTGGATGCCCTTCAGACAAACGAAGCCAGAACCGGAAAGATTATTCTGACAGCCTCCGGCAAGGGCGCAAACCTTCAACCCGGCGTCCTGACATCACCATTCGACCTGTCGCTTTCTGTCGAAGAGCTCGATGGATTGACACCACAGACGGAACCGTTGTCGGGAAGTGTTGCGCTCAAGGCTGCAGGTGACATTAACGGCTCCGAACAGTCGGCTACCCTTTCCGACCTCGCGTTCACGTCCGAAGCTGCCGCCCTGACGCTGACAGATACGCTCGCGTCAGCAAGCAAGATTTCCGGTCAGGGACGTCTTTCCGTTCAAGATCTCGACGCGTTCTCAAAACTGGCTAACCGGACGCTCGGCGGCAGCGTTTCCACGTCATTTTCGATCGAACTCGATCCCTCCGACATGTCCGGCTCGGCGACGCTTGCCGCTGCGACGCAAGATCTGGAAACCGGTATCACGCAGGCAGACGCCCTGATGGCAGGCGACACCCAAATCGATGCGGTCGTGGAAATGGCGGGTGCAAACGATATCACGCTCAAGAGCATATCACTGAAAAACGCTGCGATGCGATTTGACGGTGAAGCGCACTACGCGGATACGGCCCTTGCGTCAGACTTTTCAGTCTCTCTTGCCGATCTCGGCAAGGTCGACCCCCAGCTTTCGGGAGCCCTGGAGCTGAAGGCCAAAACATCTGGGCCCGTTGATGCGCTGGAAGTGGAAGCTGATGCGACATCCAAACAGATCATGCTTGCCGGCACACCGCTCGACGATCTCGCATTTTCCGCCATCGCGACAGCCGACATGGCAGCGCCAAGCGCTACTGTGACAACATCTGCCCAACTGAACGGACAACCGATTGCAGTGGATATTGTGCTCAAGAGCACTAATGGCGGCGCCGACATCAACCCGCTTTCGGTCAAGCTGGCAGGCAACACAGTAACAGGCTCGCTCGCCGTCTCCGATCTTCAAAACCCGATCGAAACTTTACAAGGTGATCTGGAAATCGATGCCCCCGATTTGGCGTCGCTTTCACCGCTCATTCTCACGGAAATCGGCGGACAGCTTCAGGGCAGCGTTCTGGCCGATCCGGATAACAAACAACTGGCCGTCGATTTGACCGGTTCTGACATCGATGTTCCTTCGCTCAGCATCGGTCAGATCAAGTTGAAGGCCAACATCGCCGCCCCCTATTCACCGCAATCGGCGTCGGCTGATATTGAGCTTTCGGACCTAATCACGGACGCAACACCGATCCACGCCGTTTCGATCCTTGCCGAGCCTGACAATGGCGGCACTTCCGTGAAGGTTGATGCAAAAATTGACCAGGGAAGCGAAGACGGACTTTCGCTGGTGGGACATGTGTCGCAACCAACCACGAATGCCTATGATGTTGCTCTTCAAGAGCTCTCGATGCGCTATCAAGGGCTTTCAAGCCGCCTGCTGCAACCGACGAGTATCTCTTATGCGGATGGCAATGCCGACATTCAGCCCCTGGAACTTAAACTCGGTAACGGGTCGCTTGCAGTCTCCGGTAAGGCAGGGCAAACCCTTGATCTTTCCGCTGAATTGAAATCCGTTCCGCTCAATCTTGCCAACGCTTTTTTGCCCTCCCTTGGCCTTGGCGGAACCCTTTCCGGGACCGTGAACGCACAGGGAAGTTCGACGTCTCCGGAGGCCAATTGGACAATTTCGGGTGCGGGCCTCACTGCAGCGGAGCTGAAAAACAACGGTCTTGCCGCGCTCAATCTTCAAACTTCAGGGAGCTTGAAGGACAATCAGGTCACTCAGAAAACAACCGCGAGCGACCCCAACGGTTTGACGCTGACCGCGGCGGGAAGCGTTGGGTTGTCTCAGCCCAATCCTCTAGCAATCTCGCTCGATGGCACGATACCGGTGGCTGCATTGAAACGCCCCCTGCTGGAAGCAGGCATTCGCGGTGAAGGGGCAATTTCGCTC
This sequence comes from uncultured Roseibium sp., assembly GCF_947494555.1. GTDB lineage: Bacteria > Pseudomonadota > Alphaproteobacteria > Rhizobiales > Stappiaceae > Roseibium. Next base: position 438,194 of record NZ_CANLVF010000002.1, read on the forward strand.
AAAGGCAATGTAGGCGGTTCCGCTGCGTCTCCGACCTATCAGATCACAGCAACGCCAGCCGGACTGAAGGTTACCAGCCTATCGACTGGGCTTACGGTGCAGAACATCGGGGGCAGTGCTTCGGTCACACAGGACCAGGCCGCGCTCAATGCGATCACCGGAGAAGTTGCAACCGGCGGCACGCTGTCGGCATCAGGGACCGTTGGAATGAATGACGGTTTTCCCGCGAATCTGGCACTGAAGCTGGACCGCGGCCGGTACGTGGACCCGGGATTGGTAACCGCGGAGGTCGATGCGGACATCAAGATCACCGGACCGCTCGCGTCGCCATCGAATTCCGCCCTTATCGGCGGCACTGTCACGATCAACAAGGCCGACGTCTCCATTCCCGAATATCTCCCCGGCGCGATACCGCCCGTTGAAGTCAGGCACGTGAATGCGCCCCAGGCGATCCGACAACAGGTCGCGGAACTTGGCGGCGAGCCGAAAAAGTCGCAGGCGCAGCAGAAGTCCGTCCCGCCGCGTCTTGATGTCATTTTGTCAGCGCCCGGCCGGATTTTCATTCGCGGACGGGGTCTCGATACCGAATTGCAGGGCAACCTGAAAATCGTTGGAACAACCGCCGACCCTCAGGCAATCGGTGCCTTCTCTCTCAAGCGTGGCCAGCTGGATATCCTGGCGCGTCGTCTGACCTTTTCCCGCGGCAGCGCAACGTTTGACGGGTCCCTGACACCGCTTATCGACTTCGCTGCGACGACTTCAGTGAACAGCACAACGATCACCGTTACAGTGAGCGGTCAGGCGGACGACCCGGAGATCGCTTTCTCCTCCTCTCCCGAACTTCCGCAGGACGAAGTGCTTGCCCTGCTTTTGTTCGGCAAGAGCGTCGGCAACCTGTCGGCGACACAGATTGCAAGCCTTGCGGCGGCCCTCGCAACACTGACTGGTGGCAGCGACAGCGGTCCTCTTGCCACAATCAGAAAATCACTCGGCTTGGACGCCATTGACATCAACACCGATGGTGACGAGGGCCCGTCCGTCGCAGTGGGCAAATACATTAACGACAACATCTACCTTGGTGTCGAACAGGGGACTGGATCCGGCTCAAGCCGGGTCAAGGTCGATATCGATCTTGATCGCGGATTGAAGGTGCGCGGCGAGGTTGGTGCCGACGGCTCTTCAAAGGCCGGGATCTTCTTCGAGCGCGAATACTGAGCCGACTATGCAGCCCGTGATTTTTACCAAGTATTCGGTCCAATCCCGCCCTCTCCCACTCTCAATGCGACAAATCAGCGGGCAGCTGTTGCACTGCACAGGCGGTTCATGCAAGTGTGCGCGCCATGACCCATCCATACAGAAAAAATGTTCCGTTCCTGCCGGACGCAACCGTTCACTTGGTAACGGATTCAGCCGGGGGCGACGGGAGTTCAATAATGTCGACACGTAGCAGCGAATACACTCTGGGCGAGCGTATCTGCAAGGCGCGCGATGCTTCCGGCCTGTCGACTGCACAGCTTGCACGGCGCCTTGGGATCAAGACTGCGACGATGCAGAGCTGGGAGAGCGATCGCTCCGAACCACGCTCCAACAAACTTGTTCTTCTTGCCGGGGTTCTCAATGTCAGCCCGACGTGGTTGCTCGTTGGCCGTGGGACACCGCCTTTTGCCGAGGAGCATGATGCTGCAGACCTCGACAGCATGAAAGTTGCGCTTGATCGCGTTCAGCGGCAGGCACAGGCGCTCGCGGACGAAATCGCCACGCTTCAGGAACGGATCAGCGGCTCCTGACGCCAACCTCCCTCACCCCGTTCCGGGGTGACCATTCCCTGCTTTCATTTTCGAGCAAACCTGACGTTTCCGCGGCTCCGGTTCAGGAGCCGTGTTGCGTTGACCAGTCTCTTGCACTGTTGCGCCGCATCGCGAGTACCGCTTTGACTTCAAAAGCGCTTGCCAGACGGTTGCGAGGGGCACTATCTGTTTGTGAGCCGGTTCAAAGGATGATTTGACGGCCATTCTTGTCCCATACGCCAGAGGGTTTTGCCATGTCCTTGAACGCCGCGCTTCTAAAGCAACAGGTCTATATCAATGGTGTCTGGGCCGACGCCGACAGTGGCCAGACGATTGCAGTCGTCAATCCCGCAAATGGCGAAAGCCTTGGTGCAATTCCCTATTGCGGCCGATCCGAAACGGCCAGGGCAATCGATGCAGCTCAAGCTGCTTTTCCAGCCTGGAAAGCACTCACCGCTGACGCACGCGCGGACTACATGCACAAACTGTGCGACGCGATCATGGAAAATGTCGACGATCTGGCGGTCTTGTTGACGAGCGAAATGGGCAAGCCGTTGGCGGAGGCCAAGGGCGAGATCACTCTCGGCGTGAAATACATCCGTTTCTTTGCAGAAGAAGGCAAGCGCATCTATGGCGATACCATTCCGTCTCCCTGGGCGGACCGCCGCATATTGGTGACCAAAGAACCGGTCGGCGTCGTTGCCTCCATCACGCCCTGGAACTTCCCGAATTCCATGATCGCGCGAAAACTCGGAGCTGCGCTGGCGTCCGGGTGCACAATGGTCATGAAGCCAGCTGAGTTCACCCCCTATTCCGCGCTCATTTACGGGGTCATGGCGGACAAGGTCGGCCTGCCCGCCGGCGTCGTCAACATCGTGACCGGCGATGCTCCGGCGATTGGCGAGGAAATGTGCGAAAACCCGCACGTGCGCAAGATTACGTTCACCGGCTCCACGCGGGTTGGAAAACTGCTCGCAGCCAATGCCGGCAAGAACATGAAGAAAATCTCCATGGAGCTTGGCGGCAACGCGCCGTTTATCGTTTTCGATGATGCGGATCTCGATAAGGCAGTTATCGGTGCCATCGCCAGTAAGTTCCGCAATTCAGGTCAGACCTGCGTCTGTGCCAACCGGATCTATGTGCAAGCCGGTGTCTACGATGCTTTTGCCGAAAAGCTCAAGACCGCGATGGCCGAGCAGTTGAAGATGGGTGACGGGCTTCAGTCCGGCGTCACACAGGGACCGCTCATCAACGATGCCGCCGTCGATAAGGTTGCTGCGCATGTTCAGGACGCCTTGAGCAAGGGCGGCACCCTTGTCACCGGTGGTCAGCGCGGTGAAGGTGCTGGAACATTTTACGAGCCCACACTGATCACAGGCGCAACGAGCGAAATGAAGGTCGCGCATGAAGAAACGTTCGGCCCGCTTGCGGCGCTCTTTCGTTTCGACAGCGAAACTGACGCCATCAATCTCGCCAACGACACGGAATACGGTCTAGCCTGCTATTTCTATTCGCAGGATCTTGGACGCTGCTTCCGGGTCATGGAAGCACTTCAGTATGGTCTCGTTGGTGTCAACGAAGGGGTCATTACCACCGAAGTCGCACCGTTTGGCGGATTCAAGGAAAGCGGCGTCGGCAACGAGGGATCCAAATACGGTCTCGATGACTATCTGAACATCAAATACAGCTGCCTTGGAGGCCTCGGCCTCTAGAAGGACATTGTCTTCCCAGGGATGTCCCAGAGTTTTGTATCTTTTGCCGAACCCAAAAGATCACACCGGTCTTGCGGTGACGCGAACGGCGAACAATGGGACAAGGCTCATGAGGACGACAAGGGCGACAAAGGCCGCCTGCAGGCTTGTTACATCGGCTAGAAAACCGATCGCTGCCGGACCGAGCAGGATGCCTCCATATCCCGCTGTCGCGACAGCCGCCACTGCCTGACCGCTCGGCATTTGCGTTTGTGAACCGGCGAGGCTGAACAAGACCGGCACAATGTTCGAAGCGCCAAAACCGATCGCCAGAAACCCGATCGCAGAAACGATGATGTGCGGCGCGGCGGTGGCCAACAGCAGACCAACAATCGTGAGCGCTCCTCCCCAGACAAGTGATTGCCTGCTGCCGACCGCGGCGACAAATCTGTCGCCGAACAGTCTCCCGATCGTCATGGCCACGGAAAACAACATGTAGCCGTAGCCACCCATGGCGATTTCGACCAGGCCCTGCCCTGTGACTAGCAGCGCACCCCAATCAAGAATTGCGCCTTCAACCAAAAAGGTCGATGCAGCCAACAAGGCAATCACAAGCACAATTCCTTTCGGGAGCACGATTGCGCCAGCCTCCGCTTCAGCTTCCCCTTTCAACAGGAACGGCCAGGCAACAAGAACCGCAATCATTCCAAGCAGGGCGCAGGCCGAAGCAGACTGCAGCGGTGTTGCACCAAGGGTCAGCAAAAGGATTGCTCCACCTGCGCCGGCGAATCCGCCCACGCTGAAAAGCGCATGAAATCCCGACATGAGCGGTTTTTCCGATCCCCGTTCTACTTCAACGGCGTGCGAATTCATGCCGACTTCCAGAAGACCGAGAAATGCACCGATCCACACCACAACACCGACCATGAGCCAGACAGAACCGGCAACCGCGACGGCTGGAAACATCGCCGTCAGGCCAAGACCTCCCCAGACAATCACTTTTCGTGTTCCGTATCGCGAACACGCAATACCTGCCAACGGCATGGTCACAACGGATCCGATGCCAAGACACAAAAGCAGCAATCCCAGCCCGGCGTCATCCAGTGCAAGCCTTTGCTTGACGTAAGGTATGAGCGGCGACCAGCACCCCAACACAAACCCGGCGACAAAGAACACCAGTCGTGTTGCGTGGTGGGTAGCCGGCCGGTTGCTTGCGGACGTCATTTCCATCTTGTTCATGACGGACCTGCTGTGCGTATATTTTCTCCGCCCGCAAGGAAAACCTCGTTTGCATCCGTCTTGTAGTCTCGCAAGGTCTGGTCGCCCGTGCTGTCTTCGAAGATCAAGACATCGATCCTCTCAAAGGGGACAACCTTATGCGGCTGGTGGGTGCCGAGCTTTTCTTCAGCGACAAGCACGGCGACCCTGCTGCTGCCTCTTGTGGCCGCGCGTTTTACCTCGGCATCTTCGCTGTCAAACGCACTGACGCCTGCCTTCCGGCACAATGCACAAGTCCCCAGAAAAGCCATATCAAAGTGGTAGTTTTGGAGTTCGGCGACGGTCCCGGCCCCTATGGTGCCTCCGACCTGGGAGTTGACCGGACCGCCCAACATGAAGAGCTTCAGTCCGGGGCGTCCCATGAGGGTCATTGCCACTGGGATCGAGTTGGTGACGATCGTCAATTCAAGGTCGGTGGGAAGCATTTCGGCCAACGCCACATTGGTGCTGCTGACGTCCAGAAATACACAGTCTCGGGGTTTCAGTAGCGACAGTGCGCTTCGGGCAAGTGCATCCTTGCGATCGCGGCCCTCCCCGGCGCGGACGGAAAATGGCTGTGCCGCGGGATCGAGCGGCAAGGCTCCGCCATAGACCTTTTCACACAGCCCTTCTCCAGCAAGCTTGCGCAGATCCCGCCGGATCGCGTCTTCGGAAACGGAAAACCGGGCCGCGAGCTTCGCTGCCGACACCGCCTCACCGCGGGCAAGCATCGCCAGTATCGCAGTTCGTCTCTCATCAGGTAAATAGGCAACATTGGACATAAACGTGCAATATCACGCACAAACCTAGATAATCAAGTACAAACGTGCATGATCGTGCAGATTGCCCTCTGGCCATTATCCGGCGCATTTGACGTCAGCTTGCGCGACGGAATATCCAGCGATTTTTAAAGAAGTTCAGGCTGCGGCGACAAGCAGCTCCGAAATACCTGCAGTGTTTGTGGGACGTCCGAAAAAGTATCCCTGACCAAACCTGCATCCGAGTTCCTGGAGCCTGTGGGACTGTTCGTAGGTTTCGATCCCTTCCACGATCACCGACATTCCGTAACCTTCGGCCAGAAGAAGCACTGCCTCGATAACAGCTGTGTCCTGCTGCTGGTCAATGGTTTCGCGCACGAACGAACGGTCGAGTTTGATCTTGGAAAATGGAAACTTAGTGATGTAACCGAGGGACGAGTATCCGGTTCCGAAATCGTCCATCGAAAAGTTGCAGCCTATTGCTTTCAGGTCTTCCATATTGCGCTTCAGATCGGGACCGTCATCGATAAAGAGGGATTCGGTGACTTCGAGATCCAGACGTTCCGCAGGGAACCTCGAACGCTCCAGGGCATCAGTCACCGTTTCCACCAGATTGCCCCGAAAGAATTGAATTGGAGACACATTGACGGACAGGCGTAGTGGAATCGACAGGCTCAATATCTCTTTCATGCCGCGATTTAATGCCCAGGAGCCCAGTTCCTGGATGTAGCCGTTTTCTTCCGCGATCGGGATGAACTCCACAGGCGACACCGGGCCGAATTCGCGGCTGTCCCATCGCAGTAGTGCCTCGACACCGAAGAGAGAACCGTCCTTGAGATTGACCAGCGGTTGATAGTCGAGGCGTAATTCGTCTCGAATAATCGCCTTGAACAGTTCCGTTTCGAGTTTTCTTCGTCTCTGGAGCGCTGTATCCATCTCGGATTCAAAACGAACGATATGACTCTGGCTGTCCCGGCGCGCTTTCGACAAGGCATTGCCGGCGCGTTTCAAGATCGTATCAGCGTCTGTTTCGCCTTCCGATACCACGTAGCCGAATTTCAACTGAACGGAGATGCGCGCGCCGTCTATCGAGTAGTCCTCACCGATTATGCGCTGGATGTCATCGACGATCTGAACGTCCTGGCCACTTCCAAATTTCAAAATGGAGATCCCGGCGAAAACGTCCGCCGTAACAGCGGACCAGGTAATCCCCTGTGCCAGATGGCTTTTGAGGCGCGACGCGATCGACTGACGAACACTATCACCATAGCTGAAGCCAAGCGTTGCAACGATCTGGTCCATGTTCGTGACGGCAAACTGAAACACACAGACTGCTTCGCTCTGCGAGCAGGCATTTTTCGTCTGCCGGAACAATTCCCGCTCAAATCCACCGCGGTTCAAAAGGTCGGTGATCGGGTCGAACCGAGCCAGATATTCAAGCCGCGCGGCAGACTCGCGCTCATCCGTCACATCCCGGCAAGTCAGGCAAGCCAAGGCACGGATTTCCGTCTTGTTCGCATGCGCCCCGTGCGCCAGCGTTTTTTCGGCTTTCGTGACGACATACTCAATGAAGCGCCGCTTGGTGCCTTCCTGAGCCAGAACAAGTATCTGAGGAATTGGCTCTCCTCTGTCAGAGACCTGCAGAACGGCAATCGCCTCTTCAACCAGCGCATTGGGTAGAACCGCGCGCGCCGGGCTTCCAGCGAGCGTATCGCTTGAAAACAGCTTCCGCGCGGTCTGATTAGCTGCTGTTATCCGGCAATCGCTGTCAATGACGATGATTGCATCGAAACTGTCGTCGAAGACCTGACCAAGCATGCGATCGCTGTTACGCTGCTTGATGTCGGCGATGTGAGCCAGCACCTTGTGCAGGCCGAGTTCGCGCAAGACGATAACCGCTGCGGCCAACACAAAAAGCAGATAGGCGCTTGCGGTTGGAACGAGCATCGGCATCGTTTTTTGAACACTTACCGCAACAACTTCAATCGCAAGAACGGACAAAACGAGAATGCCGAACTTTACCGCCCATCCCTCGATTTTTGTCATCAGCAACAAAAGAAAAATGAGTACCGCGAAGATCAGCGCGTAGCCTTCCCCCGTCGGTTTCAGCGCCCGGTTCTGCAGCAGTGTTTCAGCGCCCAAGGCCTGGATCAGGGCACCTGGAAGAATGCCGTGAACCGGGACTGCAAAAAGATCTCTCAGTTCAAGTGCACTTGCTCCGACAATCACCTTTTTACCTGAGAACGCGCCAAGGTCGGCTGATCCGTTCAACACGTCTATGAGCGGCGTCCGCTTGATGTCGCTGATGGAAATGCCGTAGTCCAAAAAGAACGACCCCGAAGCATCGCCTGTGTGCTCACCCAAAAAGGCAGACGCGGACACTTCCGTGGTTCCGTCGATTTCAAATCCGTAGAGGTTCCGCCAGATACGGCTGTCACCTTCCATCGGAACCATGACGACTACAGGCCATGCGTGATCGCGGAAAGGCTCTATCGGCAGGTTGACGATCACCGCGCCTTCGGAATTTGCCGAAGCCGCTTGTCGGAAGGCAGCAAGGCTGACATTTCCAGCCTTCTCGAGCGCATTCGCGAATATGGCATCATCTTCGGGATTGGAGGCGGCACTGAAATCGATATCGAACACAATGTCCTGCGCGCCGGCATCCGCAAGTTTTTCCGTCAGGTCGGCATAAATCCGGCGCGGCAGCGGCCAGAGCCCGATTTCGTCGAGGGTTCTGGCATCTACATCCACGAATACGATTTCTCCGGAGGCAGGGCGCTGGTCGAGATTGAACCTGGCTTCCCAGAGGTACCGGTCAAAGACGTTGATGAAACTACCTGAGCGTAAAATGAGAACGGCCGCGCTCACCAGGAACGCGACCAGAAGGGCGTTCACGAAACGCCTTCCGAATTTCTCAAACCAAGTCTTCACCCCACCTCACCCGCTCAAGTCATCTCCAGCGTTATACCGGCAAATCGTCAGCATTTCGTAACTCAGTCGTCGTCGTCGTCACCGCCATTGCCATTGCCATTCGAATTACCATTGCCGTTACCGTTCGAATTACCATTGCCGTTGCCGTTCGAATTACCGTTGCCGTTGCCGTTCGAATTGCCATTGCCATTGCCATTCGAATTGCCGTTGCCGTTGCCATTCGAGTTGCCGTTGCCGTTGCCGTTCGAATTGCCGTTGCCATTCGAATTGCCGTTGCTGTTGCCATTCGAGTTGCCGTTGCCGTTACCAAACAGCCCGCCGAACAAACCGCCTCTGTTTTTGACGGCCTTTTGTTGCTTCTGAGGAGTAGCCGCGACATCCGGCAATCCAACCTTCGGCGCGCGTTTCGGACCCTTGCGTACGGTTGGCTTGGTGCGACCGCCCACACTCAGGCCTGCGTCGCCGGATCGCGTGCTTGCCGCGTTCTGTCCGGCGCCCAGATCGGCACGGTCTCCGGACTTGAAGTCTTGCACCCCGACGACACCGCGTTCAACGGAAACCTTTGTCTGGCGATTGTTTACCAAGACATCAAAACGCGTGCCTTTTACAACCGCGGCCAGAAACGGGGTTTCGACAAAGAAATGGGGACGTTCACGCTTTGCGACGTCGACAGTTACTTTTCCCTTGCGCTGAAGCACAGTCGTTTTGGTTCGGTTACTCTGATATTTTGATATTGCGAAGGTCGTGTTCGGACCGACTGATATCGTTTCCTCTCCGCGCACGATCAACGCCCGGCCACCAGCGCGCGTTCCCATGGTAAAGCCTTTTTCGAAGACCATACCCTTCTTGACACGGTAGGCTTCGACGCCAGGCGATACGAAGTACACGATGCCGGAGACACGTTTCACCACCCATTCGGTCGCACTAGCGGTGCTTACGGATGCAGAAAGAAAGAACGGTATTAAGAAAAACGCAGCAAAAAAACCTGCCAAACCACGTTTTAAATATGACCTAGATAGTGAAAATCGCACTTTTTGCAACAATTTCAAGTTGCATTTCAAGTTTTCGACAATCATAGCTAAATCACCTCGCAGGTAAAACTTAGCTTTTGTCTTATTCTTTCAATATTAACTCGAGGTAAAACTATTAATACAAGAAAGATATTTACAAATCAGAGTTTCTGAAAAGTAAACACTGTGGTGAAATTTTTAACAGACGAAAATTGAAGCTACGCAGCTGGTGACAGAATGTCCTGCTCGACTTCCCGGAACAATTCCACATCGTCAATGTTCATTTGTTCGACACCGCAACGCACCGCGTTTTCAAACACCTTACGGTCGCTTCCAGCGTAAAACATCTGCGTCACAAGGCTCGCCGCCATGGCTTCGCGAACAAGGTGATCTTGTAGGTTTTCCTCGTGAAACTCGATGATGTGCGCATCTTGCGCAACGGCGCGCTCAACCGATCCGACGTGGGTAAAGAGCACCATGCGCCGCAGGTCAGGCACTTTTGCACGCGCTTCTGCCCGTATTGCCTGGTCGAACGAGAACGTCCACGCTTCATTGAGCATGCCACGTACGGCAAGCATGTCGCGTATTTCAGCCGGATCACCTTCCTTTATCTCGACATAGGTTCCGATGCGGCCGCGGCAGGCATCGAGGAACGCTTCCAGACGCGGGACCCGCTCGCCGGCAAATTCAGGCGCGAACCAGGCGCCAGCATCGAGTTGGTCAACATCCGTAGACGTCAACTCCGATATGCGCCCTGCTCCGTCGGTCGTCCGGTCTACAGTCGCGTCGTGAAGGACATAGAGGACGCCATCTCTGGAGGGCCTGACGTCAAGTTCCACGACATCAGCTCCAAGATCGATCGCTTTTTCAAGCGAAGCGAACGTGTTTTCCGGAGCGCATCTGCAAGCTCCGCGATGGGACACAATGAGCGCTTGTTTCACGTTAAAACTCCTTTGCCTCCACAGCTCATGCCTGGAGTCTTCCGGGCCTCCGTTGCCCCCGACCTGATGGAAGTTTCCAAATGCGTGCCTGACTTTCTTGATGTATTGATGACAGTCGGTTTAATTTCACGTTTTCAGATACTTACCCTTCGCCTCGTGATCGGAAGAACCTGAAAAGGAACATCTTGCGCTCTGACGGGCGGGCTGATTCTATTGAATCCACAAAATTGCATGGGCTTTGATCTGATTGCCGCAACATGGACAATATTGTTCATTCAATTCGAACGGTCAGTCAAATTGCACTGCGGCATTTCTTCCCTATCTTCCAGCATGCAGCGTTCATGAGCGAACGCTCTTTGACCAATCGACACGAGGTTTGATCATGATCCGTTTTGCCACCTCCGCTCTGGCCCTGACCCTTCTGGCCGCGCCCGCTCTTGCGGAACCCGTTGCCTATGATTTCGACAAGTCACACGCGAATCTTTCCTTCACGTACAATCACCTCGGCTACTCCACCACCGACGGCCGTTTCGGCGACTGGGACGGAAAGCTGCTTATCGATGAAGGCGCACCGGCGAACTCATCGGTCGAGTTCACGATCAACATCGACAGCCTCGATACGTTTTGGGCAGATCGCGACACACACTTGAAAAGCCCGGACTTCTTCGACGCCGCCAAATATCCGCAGGCGGTGTTCAAAAGCACCAATGTTGAACAAACAGGCGAAAAACAGCTGGAAGTGACGGGCGACCTCACACTCAGAGGCATCACCAAACCTGTGACACTTACAGTAGACGTCACCGCCCTGGGTGAACATCCGATGGCGAAAAAACCTGCCGCCGGATTTGCGGCAACAACAGTGCTCAAGCGCTCCGACTTTGGCATGGACAAGTTCGTGCCCTATGTCGGTGATGAAGTCACCGTGACATTCCATGCTGAAACGCTGAAGTCCGAAGCGACCAACTGAAGCCATACACAGGAGGCCGGTTCAATCGGCCTCTTTCTTCAAGGAGCCGGCCATGCTGCGCAATACTTCGACAGGATACGGACGCGTCGCAATCGCATTCCACTGGACGATGGCCATTCTGATCATCGCAATGCTGGCCTTCGGCCTCTACATGACAACACTGCCGCCGACGGACCCGGCAACGTTCCAGCTCTTTCAGCTACACAAGTCCATCGGATTCGTTGTGCTGACACTGGCAGTGCTGCGCCTAGTCTGGCGGCTGATCAATCCGTCTCCGAAATTGCCAGATGGCATGCACCCGCTCGAGAAGCTGGCAGCTCATCTGGGGCATATCGGGCTTTACGTACTCATCTTCGCGATGCCTGTTACGGGATGGTTCATGGTCTCCGCATCGCCATGGGGCATACCGACCGTACTCTTCAACATACAGCCCGTGCCTCATCTGCCGGTTCCCGAGGCTTTGGGCACGAAAGAACAGGCGGAAGCTTTCTTCAAGCTGCTTCATGAATATGGGGCCTACCTTCTCATCGCCCTGGTCATTGTCCACATCGCAGCGGCCATGAAGCACCATTTCATCGCGCGGGACGACACGCTCAAGCGGATGGTTTCGACAGGACCAGCCAAGTCCGGTTCTTAAGCTCTCACATCAGGATTTCAGTTTATGCCCATGAAAAATCTTGCGATTGCGTTCACTTGTGCGCTGGCTTTAACCGCAATTGCGCCTGCCAGCGCCGATACCTGGACCGTCAATCCGGATCAGAGCAAGCTATCGTTTGAGGTCCAGCAGGGCGACGGAGCCCTGACCGGGGAGTTTCAGACCTGGCAGGCGAGCATCGATTTTGATGTAAACGCGCCCGGATCTGCGAAAATATCTGCCCGTATCAATCCGGCGAGCGCCGCGACAGGCAACCCGCAGTTCGACACGACCTTGCCGGCCAAAGACTGGTTTGACGTCGAAGGGTTTCCCGAAGCGGAATTCACCGCAGAAGGCGCCTCGATTGTCGAAGGAAACAGCTACACGGCCGACGGCACCCTTACGATCAAGGGTGTTTCGCATCCGGTCACGCTCGATTTCACACTTGAGATCGACGGCGATACCGCAAAAGCAAAAGGGACCGCCAAGCTGAACCGGCTTGATTATGCAATCGGGCCCGGCGTCGGCGCGGATACAGTTGGCGATATTGTTACGGTATCCCTGGATCTGACCGCAACGCGCTGATCTCAACCGCTACGCAACGTCCAAAATAGCAGGCCGCGGGACTTGGCGTCCGCGGCTTTTTTGCCGTAAGAGAACACCTTGAAAGTTCCAGCGCATCCGGCAATCGACAGCCGAGGCAGCCAGATCAGGAAAGATGCCCCATGAACGCTCCCGTCACGCCTCCAGAATATCAGCACAGCGCATTGTTCCCGCAAGGCGAAGACCCGACACCGTTCCGAAAACTCAGTTCCGACTTCGTCAGCACGGCAGAATTCAACGGCGAGGAAGTGCTGATGGTCGATCCCGAGGGGCTGCGACTGCTTGCGGAAGAAGCTTTCAAGGATATCAACCATTATCTGCGCCCGGGCCATCTGGAGCAGCTCAAGAAAATCCTCGATGATCCGGAAGCAACCGAAAACGACAAGTTCGTTGCCTTCGACCTGCTCAAGAACGCCAATATTGCCTCGCACGGTGTATTGCCGATGTGCCAGGACACCGGAACCGCAATCATCATGGGCAAGAAAGGCCGGCGGATCTGGACCAATGGCAGCGACGAGGCTGCACTCGGCGAAGGCGCCCGGGACGCTTATTTCAAAAAGAACCTGCGCTATTCCCAGCTTGCGCCGATTTCCATGTTTGAGGAAAAGAACACCAAGAGCAATATGCCTGCGCAAATCGAGCTCTATGCCGAGGGCGAAGACGCATACAAGTTTCTCTTCATGGCCAAAGGTGGCGGATCGGCGAACAAGACCTTCCTGTTTCAGGGAACCCCGTCCCTTCTGACCCATGACCGCATGATCGATTTCCTGAAGGAAAAAATCCTCACATTGGGGACAGCCGCGTGTCCGCCTTACCATCTTGCGATCGTTATCGGCGGAACTTCTGCGGAAATGAACCTCAAGACGGCCAAACTCGCATCTGCGCGTTATCTGGACGGACTGCCGAGCGAAGGCTCTGAAAGCGGCCACGCCTTCCGAGATCTGGCTATGGAAGAAGAGATCCACAAGTTGACACAGGCAACTGGTGTCGGAGCGCAGTTTGGCGGCAAGTATTTCTGCCACGACGTGCGCGTGATCCGCCTGCCGCGCCACGGAGCGTCGCTTCCCATTGGCCTGGCGGTGTCATGTTCAGCCGACCGGCAGGCGGTCGGCAAGATCACGAAAGACGGTATTTTCCTGGAGCAACTGGAGACGCAACCGGAAAAGTATCTTCCTGAGGTAACCGACGAATCTCTTTCAGACAATGTCGTCAAGATCGATCTCACCCGTCCGATGTCCGAGATCCTGGGTGAACTCAGCAAACACCCGATCAAGACCCGGCTTTCGCTCACCGGTCCGCTGATTGTGGCGCGGGACCTGGCTCATTCCAAGCTGAGGGACCGCCTGGAAAGCGGCGAGCCCCTGCCCGACTATTTCAAAAATCATCCGATTTACTATGCGGGTCCGGCGAAGACACCCGAAGGCATGCCGTCCGGGTCATTCGGGCCGACTACAGCGGGACGCATGGATGCCTATGTCGATCAGTTCCAGGCTGCGGGCGGTTCCATGGTCATGCTGGCAAAGGGCAATCGTTCAGCGCAGGTGCGCCGGGCATGCCAGGCTCATGGCGGATTTTATCTGGGCTCCATCGGCGGCCCCGCGGCACGCCTTGCCCAGGATTGCATCAAGAAAGTTGAAGTTGTCGAGTTTGAAGAACTCGGCATGGAAGCAATCTGGAAAATCGACGTTGAAGATTTCCCGGCCTTTATTGTCATAGATGACAAGGGAAACGACTTCTTCAAGGAGCTCAATCTGAGCTGAGTTTCTATGAAAGAGTAATAAAAAGGCGGCGATTGCCGCCTTTTTTGTGTCTGGCAGTTTGTATTTGCCTTAAAAACTTTACCTGATCTTTATCCCATGCAGGCAAAAAATGAGACTGGCAACTCAACGTCACAGATGTCTTTATGGTCAAATTCGCCCTTTACCTTCTCGTCCTCGTGATTTTTGCGTATGGCAGTCTGAAACTCGGTCTGCCGAAACTTCATTTTGTGTTCCTGGTCGCGATCCTCGGAAGCGTGGCCGGTATGGTGATGTGGCCCCTTTTCCGACCGGTCCTAAGCTCAATCGGTTCTCTCTTGCCGACCAGCGCGAACAGGAACCAGGATGCCGAACCCCAGGACATCAACGAGGGCAGATTTCAAAAGGTCCTGACCAAAGAGGTAAAGAAGACCCCCGAACCGCGCGTTGAGCCAGAACCGAAACCCGAAACGGCAACCGTCTCGAAAGAAGAAATCGCACCGGAGCTCCCCAGCGGGCCGACGCCGGGCGCCGATTCCTCGTTTGAAGCGCTGCGTGCAGATTTTGCGCGAAGTGCCGTTTACGCGTTCCGGCCTTATCCGCCGCACCGGGCACAAAACGGGCGGAGCAAGATCGGCGGGCTGCCGGACCTGCCAAAGGGCGTTGCCTGGCCGACGGCACCAGGACATGGCGATCAGATCAAGCCGGATCTACCGCTGCACTTCCTGGCCCAGATCGACCTCGCCGACCTGCCGTGGCGCCCGAAGGACATTCCCAACGCCGGAATGCTGCTCTTTTTCGGACGTTTCGATGAAAATCTCTCTTGGGCTGAATCAGATGTTGCCCCCGAAAACGACATCAGGGTTATCTTCGATCCTGATTACACGGGCACAGAAACGCCAATCCCGAAAAGTCTTCCACCGCTCCGGGACGGCAACTATCATTTCGACTTGCTGTTCGGTCTCCCCGGCGATGAAAAAACACGTTCCTTTCCGGAATGGCCACTTGCTTTTGTAACTGCAGAAACAATGCCGCAAAGCAGCGCGCTGCCGTTTGACGCGCCTGAAGGCTATGACGCTGCGCATAAGCACATGCTCACCGAACAACTTAAGGCAGCATTCGGCACACTCGAAACCGACAATGTTGAACATAGGGAGTTCCACCTGTTTCAGCCAAGAACCGAGCAGGAGCGCGCCGAAGGCAAACCAATCGTTGTCAGGCCGCATTCGGAAACCGGGTTTCCATTTGCTCCGAGGGGCATCGCGCTTATCTGCCGGATCCTTCGCAACCGGCATGCGGCCAAGCTTGAGGAAACGAGCTTCGATACCTGCTTCGAAGACTGGCAGGGTCAGGCAGAGGGTTCGAACGCAAACAGCATCGATCAGCGCATGGTCAATGCGTTTATTGAAGACCTGAACGACTTTCTCGCGCGGGCCGCGGACAAGAATTACGGCACCTATTTGAAATCAGACATAGAACGTGCGTTGCACCGCCTCGTGACAGAGGCTGGCTCCAACCCCGATCTGGCAAAGCATCTTCCCGAAGCGCTCTACGTTGCCGCAGCAGACAGGCATCCGGTTTTCTTGAAAGACGCCAGCAACGTCAAATGTCCCGACTATCCAAGGGCAAGGTCAAGCAACAGCTATCACCAACTGTTCGGACATCCCTCTTCAGCTCAGCTCAACCTGTCACCAAACGGTCCGGATCAGCTCCTGTTCCAGCTATTCAGCGACTGGGGTGCAGAAATGAGCATGGGTGATGGCGGTGAATTCCACTTCATGATCAATGAGAGCGATCTCAACGCTCAGGTATTCGAAAACGTTTCAGCCGCTCACTGTGCCAGATAATTCCAAACCGGCGTCCTAGGCAGAAATTGCAAGTTTTTCCAAAGCCCGCGCGCCGATTCCGTCGAAGTCACTATTTCTGCGCGGTAAAAAATCGTGATTGATCTGCTCCAAGGGGGCGACAATCATTGCAATCCAAAGGCGAACTCCTGCAGGATAACCCTCATCAAGGTTATTTCCCGTTGCAATTTCAGCACAATTGATCGGTGTCACGCCCGCTCACATCATCGTGAGATTCCCTTTCCTCCAAAATTAGGCCATGATTGTTAAGAGTGCGGCAAGGAGATTTTCCTAACGTAACCTTCGAAGCGAAGCGCCGTGAGATGGGCAGGCGCTGAAGGGGGATAGAGATGAAGAGATATTTTTACGCAGTAATTGCAATTGTGGCAGGATCCTTCCTGCTGCCGGCTGAAGTGTCAGCACGCGCCGGCTACTTCGACCACAGCACCAACACCTGGGTGACCCCGAAATATCATCCGGGCGGCAAGTCGCCTGTGAGACGCAAGAAGGTCAGTTATGATGGACCGTATTCCGCGGGCACCATCGTCATTGATACATCCGAGCGCCGTCTTTATCACGTCCTGCCGAACGGCAAGGCCATGAGGTACGGTGTGGGCGTCGGCAAGGAAGGCTTCCAGTGGGCCGGTACGCACCGCGTCACCCGCAAAGCCGAGTGGCCGAGCTGGACACCGCCTGCACAGATGCGCGCCCGCGAGCGCAGGAAAGGCCGGATCCTGCCGACCTACATGCCGGGTGGCCCGAACAACCCGATGGGTGCACGCGCACTTTACATCGGTTCGACCCTCTACCGCATTCACGGTACGACCGAGCCGTGGACCATCGGTTCTGAGGTTTCTTCCGGCTGCATTCGCATGGCAAACGAAGATGTGATCCACCTCTACAAAAGCGTCAGCGTTGGCGCCAAGATCGTGGTCAAGCGCTAAGCGCTTTTGATATCAAACACATAGGCCGGACCTGAGCGTCCGGCCTTTTTTATTGGCAGTCGAACTTTTCTGCGGCTCAGCTCGATGGCAGTTTCATTGGGCTGTATCTATCGCGACAAGACTTTCAGCAGCAGTTTTTGCTGCCCCCGCAGGGTCCGGATCGAAACCCATATGCGCCGCAACGATCGCGCCTTCTTTGAGAATCAACAATTGTCTGGCGAGTTGAGCAGGATTTTGCACTTCCGCCTCCCTGCACATTCTGGTGAGTGCCGTCAGCAGAAGACGCTTGTGCTCTGCCGACTGCACATAGGCAGGATGTTCCGGATCCTGAAATTCGGCCGACGCCTTAATAAACATGCAGCCCCTGAAGCCAGGTTCCGAGAACCATTCCTTCAACACGTCAAACAGGGCAAGCAGGCGCTCGCGCGGGGGCAGCCCCGTTTCGTCCAGCCTGCGAAACAACCAATTCCGGAACGTTTCGTCCCTGTGGCGTAGAACCGCCAAGATCAGGTCGTCCTTCGTCCGGAAATGCTTGAACATGGTTGTCTTGGAAATGCCGGTCTCCGAAACCAGGGCATCCATGCCTGTAGCGTGAAATCCCTCACGGTAAAAAACCGGAAGAACCTTCCTGACCAGCTCGTCTCGTTTGCTTGGGCGCATACTGCATCTTTCTGTACTGATCTGTAGGTAGTCCATTCCCTACTAATTCTCAAGCAATGTGGGAATTTTTTGAACGCACAGGCTTAACGGGGCTTGAATATATGTACCGATCTGTACATATTGGAATCGTAACTGAACAGATCGGTACAATCAGAAAGCTGAAGGTTCGCGATGAACAGGTTGAAACCCGCATATCCGCGTAGTTTCTACGCAGTTGGTGCCTTTGCGTTTGTGACCCTCATGCTGGTAGCACTTGTCCAACCAGCACCAGAAAGCACTCGGCACGAAAACGCACCGATCCAGACGTCATCTCCCCAAATGCTTGCCATGGATCTCACGCAATGACCGAACAAAGACCACCGCTGCCACCCTTCACCCGGGAAACCGCGATCAAAAAAGTCAGGGCTGCCGAAGACGGATGGAATGGCCAGAGCCCTGAAAAAGTCGCCTTGGCCTACACGCCCGACACGATTTGGCGTAACCGCTCTGAGTTTCCGGTCGGCCGGGAACAGGTCGTCGAGTTCCTGACCCACAAGTGGAAACGCGAACTCGACTACCGGCTGATAAAAGAGCTATGGACCTTTGAGGACACCAGAATAGCCGTGCGTTTCGCCTATGAATGGCACAATGGCGATGGCCAATGGTTTCGCTCATACGGGAATGAAAACTGGGAGTTTGCCCCGAACGGGCTGATGCACCGCCGGTTCGCAAGCATAAATGACCTCGCCATTGCCGAGAACGAGCGCAAGTTCCACTGGACCAGTGGGCCGCGCCCGCTTGATCATCCAAGTCTCAGCGATCTGGGACTTTAGGGTACGGACCCATAAATGAAGCTGATTTGGCGGCAGAAATGGCGAATTCTCGCGAGGAAACGAGCAAAGAGCGGGCTTTGTGCCCGGTCAAGCACGTTGACGCTGCGAGGTGAAGCCATTTTGCCGTCCTTCGGATTTGGCCGTTTTGGCCACCTGTCGCGTCGCGAAAGGCTTGAAAATGAACCACATTTCCTGCGCTTTCGCTCCTTTCATCTGGCCAAAACGATTCAAACCAAATCAACTTCATTTGTGGGTCCGTACCCTAGACCCGTTTGACCGGAGGACCGAATGGCCCGTGCATTTTCAGAAATCGCATTCACCCGGACGGTTCGCGACCGCCAGTCGGACCTAGGGTCGCGGGACGGCTATGCCGCCCTGGACTCAGACGACGTTGATCGGGGCGACCAACTGGGGCCGAGCGAAATCGGCTTTATCCAGGCGCGGGACGGTTTCTATCAGGCAACCGTTTCCGAGACGGGCTGGCCCTACGTCCAGTTTCGGGGCGGACCGGCGGGTTTCCTCAAGGTTCTCGATCAAACGACGCTCGCCTATGCGGACTTTCGGGGCAACAGGCAATACATAAGTCACGGTAACCTTGAGACGAATGAGAAGGTGTCCCTGATCTTGATGGACTATCCGAGCAGGACCCGTCTAAAGATCTGGGCGCTGGCGCAGCAACTGGCCTTGAAGGGAAATGAGGCGCTGGCAGAAGCGGTCTCCCTGCCCGGTTACCGGGCACTGCCAGAGCGGATCGTCAAGCTCTCTGTAAAAGCTTTTGATTGGAACTGCCCGCAACACATTCCGCAACGCTTCTCATTGGCAGAACTCGCGCCGGATCTGAACCGGCTTCAAAAGCGAATTCAGGATCTAGAGGAGGAAAACGCGGAATTGAAAGCTTTCCTCGGATCGGACAGCCGGAGCTAGTGGATTTGCCGGTCCGCGCGGCGCAGACCGGCATCCCCTTCAGGCCCACTCAGTTCGTTCTGATGGCCATCTCGCCTTCATGAAGAAAGCAGCCCTTGTCGAACAGAGACAGATCCAGTGGATTTGGAAGGCGAATGTCAGACCAGTCCGGCACATCTTTGACGGTCGGGTCGAACGAGCGATGTATTTGCGACAAAAACACCAGACGGACCCTTCGCGTTTTTGCAAATCGTTTCAGCGTCCGAATCTGAGCCGACAGTTCCGGCGCCGTACGCATCTGATCAAGGATCTGGAGATAGTCGATGACGCCGATGGCTCCCTCCGGGGCGTTCGAAAGGACTTCGACCACCGCATCGGCATTCAGCGAATCCGTCAATACGGTTTCAAAACGTTCGGATTTCTCTTTCGTTCGCCCCCCAAATGCCAATGCCGATCTGACATCCTGCGCCGAACACTCGGACGACAGAAAGAAAGACCGGTCTCCCCGCTTGGCGGCATCAAAACCCAATTGCAGCCCCAGTACAGTCTTTCCTTGCCCAGGCCTTGCGGCCAGAAGGAGCATCTGGCCGGGTTGAAGCTCACGAAGAAGAGAGTCTTCGGGACCATTTCGACGATAGGAACTTGCAAGCAGGCCCCAATTGGCGAAACCTTCCGAGCAAGCGATACGGTCCAGCGCAGAAATCAACGGAATTTTCTCTTGCCTGGCGATTGCCTTGGCTTTGCGTTTCAAACGGAAAATCGGGGCAGATAATTTCATCGCGACCTCCAGAACCAGGTGCGAAATTCGCAGTCCCTCCTTATGCGCGCGCACATGAAACCAATGCTGTCACGAATGGCCCTGCAGGTCAGCTGCTGCTCCAAATGGAGGGGGACGGCTCGGGTCAAGCCAGGCTTAACGATAACAGATTCGATGGACCACCTTCCAGCCGGTTCATTCCTCAATGGTCGCGGCTAAGGCCCTTTTCCTTCAATTCGCGGAGATAGACTTCCCAGTGCTGCTCGGGGTTCTCGCCGAGATCAAGAAAATACCGCCAAGAGTATATTCCAGAGTTGTGCATGTCGTCGAAATGGATCCGGACTGCGTAATTGCCAACCGGTTCTACTTTGATGATCTCAACATTACGTTTGCCGGGAACCGTTTTCTTCTGGGAGGGTGCATGTCCCTTGACCTCTGCCGATGGCGAACAAACACGCAGATACTCCGCCGCGAGGTCGTGTTTCGCGCCATTGTTGAAGGCGATCGTCAGCGTTTTCCTGTCACTGGAAACGCGCAGTTCGGTTGGCCAGGGGTCTGAGTTTGCGGTCATTTGGAGATTTGCCTGCGAGATTTCATCAACTTGGTGCGGACGATAGCGAGCAGCGTGCCTCCGTCAAGCGGCGTTTTGACCCGCAAGCTTGACGGCTTCGTACCCTTCCAGAGCCGCTTGCCTTGCAGCCGCGTGATCGACAATCGGCGAAGGATAGTCGATACCCAGAACAATACCGGCACGCTCCAAGGCCGCTTCCGGCGCGTTGAACGGTTCAAACAGGTAGGGCGTCTCTAGATCACACAACTCCGGAACCCACCGGCGCACATAAACACCCTCCGGATCGAATTTCTGACCCTGGGTGATCGGATTGAATATCCGGAAATACGGCGCTGCGTCGGCGCCTGACCCCGTCACCCACTGCCAGCTTGCGGAGTTGTTTGCAAGGTCAGCATCCAGAAGCGTGTCGCGGAACCAGGCTTCGCCGTGGTGCCAGTGCAGACGCAGGTGCTTGACCAGGAAACTTGCAACGATCATGCGAACACGATTGTGCATGTATCCGGTCTTCCAGAGTTCACGCATGCCTGCGTCGACGATCGGATATCCCGTTCGCCCTTTCTGCCAGCGCTCCAGATCGTCCGGGACCTCCCGCCATGGATAAGCGTCGAATGTTGGGCGCCAGTTAGATTTCGGCAACTCGGGGAAGTGATAAAGGAGGTGGTAAGAGAATTCCCGCCAGGCAATTTCCGACAGGAATTTCTGGCCGTCTTTGCCCAGGTCTGGCGCTTCGTTCATAGTCTTCTGTGTCTCAAACCAGATCTGCCGCGGAGAAATATCTCCAATGTGCAAATGCGGAGACAATCTCGACACGTTTGGAAGATCCGGCCGATTGCGCAGGGTTCCGTAGCCTTCGAGATCTGCTTCCAGGAACGCTTCCAGGCGCTCCTTCGCACCCAGTTCGCCCGGTGACCAAAGATCCTCCCAGCCTTCCGCCCAGTTCGGATTTTGCGGCAGAAGTCCAAGGCACTCCAGCGGCTCCCCCTCAGAATACGCGACATATTCGATATTTTCGGGCTCCGGGAGCGGCGCTTTCACGTCCAGTTGCTGAGCGGTTTTCCAGAAAGGCGAATACACCTTGAAAGGGCCGCCGGCCTTGTTGGTCAGCTCCCAAGGTTCAAACAATAGCGAAGCCTTGAAGCTCTCCACATTGAACCCGTCAGACCTCAACAGTGCCTTGATCTCGGTGTCCCGTTCGATCGCATGTGGCTCGTAGCACCGATTCCAGCAGACATTGCTGACCTCAGCCTGCCTGGCAATTTGCGGTAGGAGGAAACGGGCATCCCCTTTGAGGATCACAAGACCTGGAAGTCTTTGCTGCAGAGCGGACAGGCTGTGATGCAGCCACCACTTGCTTGCACCTCCAAGGGGATAAGGGTCTCCGGTCTGTTGCGGGTCTTCATGAATGAACACCGGCAAAACCGGCCCATTCTTGGCGGCCTCAAACAATGCGGGATTATCCGCGGTTCTTAAGTCCTGCCGGAACCAGACGAGTGTCGACATGCTGCCTCTTCATAACGCGTGTTACCCAATACGTCAGAGATAGCAGCTGGATCAATGATGCGGCCGGCGAACATGTTCGCCGGCCACTCTGCCTCAAGAAAGACCAATCAGGCCGGCTGGAGTGCTTTCGCCACCTCCCGCAGCCGCCCGAAATGTGCGTCCCAGCCGGCATCAAGGGCGCTCAGCATTTGGAATGCGGCTTGCCCCGCGGCTTCTTCAATCCCTTCGTGCGAGAGCGACAAACGCGTTCCACCAGCCGCATTCTCCAAAGACCAGCGCACGGTCGTCATCGCCCCATTAAGGGGCTTCACCGTGAAGGTGTAGACGAGGCTTTCATGGGGCCGCATTTCGAGCACCTTGCCCCAGCAGATTTTTTGCATGTCGCCGTGCTGATCGAGAAGTGTGAAGTCTTCACCTTCCTTCAGATCATCCTGCGCCGGATGAAACCAGCGTGCCAGCTTGTCCTTTTCCGTTAGAAACGACCACACGACGTCGCGTGGAGCATTCAGGAACACTGTCTTCGTGATGGTTGTCGCACTCATTTTTTGCGTCCTTTCTCTTCCTGCATCTCCTTGGCAATTTCCCTCTGCAGATCAGAGAGTTTGCCGTCCCAGAACTGATCGAAATATCCAAGCCATTCGAATGCCGACTTCAAAGGCGCGGGTACCAGGCTGCTCCGCCGCTCTCGGCCAATGACTTCACGTTTGATGAGGCCCCCCTCTTCAAGGATCGCCAGATGTTTGTTTATGGCCGTTCGTGTGATGTCGAACCGAGATGCGATATCTGCGATTGCCAGGCTCTCACGCGACAGATGAACCAGGATTTCGCGCCTTGTCGGATCGGCCAGAGCGCGAAAGACGCCCTGTGGTCCGGTGTTCATTGCCCCTCCTCCCCAACCGGTAGAAAGTCGAACGCGCCGTCCTGGTAAAGAAATGTGACGCAGTCCGACTTTGAGACACATTTGCTCAAATGGGCCAGCCCGGCAGGGATTTCGTAGAAGTCTCCAGCCTTCAAAACGGTCTCTTCACCAACAACGACCTGGTCCGGCAAGTGGACCATTTCCCCCTCTACGACGATGCCGTACATGCCGGCGCTCTTTACGTGAACGGGACTGACGAGGCCGGCCGGCAGACGAACCATCGCCATGTAGCTCTCCTCAAACCGTTTCCCTTTCAAAGCAGCGAAGGCGACGCCCTCCGGCGTTACTTCCCAGGACAAATCAGACTGCGTTGCCAGCCTGATGTCAGTTGCCCCGGCCTGGAGAACGTTCAAAAACCCGACAGTCGAAACAGCGGCCGTTCCCAAAAATTTTGCAATCCACATACCATGCTCCTCATGACACCTTTTGGTGACATATTAAATGACACCTTTTAGTTTCATTTCAAGTCTTCCTGAAAAATTATTTCGATCCAAAGATCAGATATTGATTTTAGTTCGACTTCGCACTATTTAGTTCGACATCGCACTAATGGAGTTACAAATGACTTTGACGCGCAGAAAAACGCTCGCAATCCTCGGGGGCGGCTTCATTGTGGCGGCAGGAGCTGCCACCGGTACATTCTTGACAACCAGAACCCCTTCCACAGCACTTGCACCCTGGGACGCAGCAGGGGCGTTTGAAGATCCACGCCTTTTTGCACTCTCCTACGCTCTTCTGGCTCCCAACCCTCACAACAGGCAGCCATGGCTTGTGGAGCTCGACACGCCCGACGGCTTCCTGTTGCACAGGGACGTCAAACGGGATCTGCCGCATACTGACCCGCACCAAAGACAGATATTCGTCGGACTCGGCTGCTTCCTCGAGTTGATGGCAGTTGCGGCAACCCTGAAAAACAGAACCGCCGAGGTTGACCTGTTTCCGGATGGAACGGACGGCCCTGTCGCTCGAGTGCGCCTGGCGGCCGGCGGCGGCGTCGACCGCCTGGCAAATCAGATCCTGGCCCGCAGGACCTGCAAGGAACCGTTCGAAAACCGCCCCGTGCCGCAAGAAAGCCTGGCGCAATTGAGACAATACGGAACAGCCATCACGGATACTGCTGAAGTGGCGCGCATCAGAAAGCTCACCTGGGACGCATGGCTAACGGAAACGAATACCCATCGAACGTTGAAAGAGAGCGTGGATTTGATGCGGTTCGGAAAGTCGGAAATCAACGCTAACCCGGATGGTATTGATCTTGGAGGCCCCTTTCTGGAGAGCCTTATGCTGGCCGGTATTCTTACGCGAGAAAATCAGCTCGACCCGGAATCGGCAGGCTTTCAGGAAGGCATAAAGATCTACCAGGAGATGCTGGCAGCGACACCGGCCTACATGGTTCTGACGACGCCACAAAATTCCAGACAAGACCAGATCGAAGCGGGGCGCCGCTGGCTGCGACTGAACCTGGAGACGACCCGGCTTGGCCTGTCGCTGCATCCTGTCAGCCAGGCGCTGCAGGAATTCAAGGAAATGGAACCTTACTATCAGCAGGCCCACCAGCTACTTGCCAAACCCGGAGAAACCGTTCAGATGCTTGGGCGGCTGGGTTATGGACCGACAGTGCCGCCCTCGCCCCGCTGGCCGCTCGAGACACGGATCATGAATGGATAACGATACCCGGACACTCTTTTTCTCTTTCTTCAACGAAGTCGGGATCATTGCGCAACTCAGCCGCACCGCTCTTGAGGCGCGGCTGCCAAAGGGATTGACCTTGCCGCATTTCAGCGTCGTGAACCACCTGATCCGCGTGAAAGACGGACAAACGCCGCTCGCGCTCGCCAACGCGTTCCAGGTGCCCAAGACGACAATGACGCATACGCTTGGTGGACTGACCGCAAATGGATTTGTTGAGATACGTCCGAACCCTGACGACGGCCGCAGTAAAACTGTCTGGCTGACAGATGCCGGTCGACGCTTTCGCGAGGATGCGATCCGATCGATCGATCCGGACATCGAGGTTTTCAAATCGCAATATCCGGAAGAGAAAATTCGCGAGATCGTTCCGGAACTTGCAGCTATTCGTGCCCTACTCGACGCAGCACGCGACTAGAGCGCTTTTAGCCGCCGATTGACAAAATTACACCGACAAGTTTACCTAGTGACGCAATCCGGACAATGATCGTCCAGTTTTGATTGATATTGCCTTCAAGCGCGCCATATGATGGGGCCAAGAACAAAGAAGTTTTGGGAGAGCAGAGCGTGACAGACGGAAAGATAGTCGTACCATCGAAACAGTCGGACGGCCCAGAAGTCCCTTCTCCGATGATCGATCCCTTTGGTCGCGCTGTCACATATCTCCGGGTTTCAGTCACAGACCGCTGTGATTTCCGCTGCGTTTATTGCATGGCGGAAGACATGACGTTCCTGCCCAAGCGAGAAGTCCTGAGCCTGGAGGAACTCGACCGT
The DNA here is from genome assembly GCF_947494555.1 of uncultured Roseibium sp. Taxonomy (GTDB): domain Bacteria; phylum Pseudomonadota; class Alphaproteobacteria; order Rhizobiales; family Stappiaceae; genus Roseibium. Next base: position 463,882 of record NZ_CANLVF010000002.1, read on the forward strand.
CTTTGCACCGCATTCATTGAAAAAGGTGTTCGAAAGCTGCGTCTGACCGGCGGAGAACCGCTCGTGCGCAAGAACATCATGAGTCTGATCCGGGGCCTTGGACGCCATCTTGACAGCGGCGCGCTCGAAGAACTTACGCTCACGACAAACGGCTCCCAGCTCGCACGTTTTGCAGACGAACTCTATGACTGCGGCGTCCGGCGCATCAACGTGTCGATCGATACGCTCGATACACAGAAGTTCAAGGCCATTACGCGCTGGGGCGATCTCGGCAAAGTCATGGATGGAATTCGGGCCGCGACCGAGGCTGGCCTGAAAATCAAGATCAACATGGTCGCGCTCAAAGATGTGAACGAACATGAGATCGTCTCGATGATTGAGTGGTGCCATGACCAGGGCCACGATCTGACTTTGATCGAGACAATGCCCCTTGGCGAAATCGACGGTGATCGCACCGACCAGTATTTGCCGCTGTCGAAAGTGCGTGCAAACCTTTCGGAACAGTTCACACTCACCGACATTCCCTACAAGACCGGTGGTCCCGCGCGATACGTCACGATTGAAGAAACAGGCGGACGTCTCGGGTTTATCACGCCGTTGACCCATAACTTCTGTGAAAGCTGCAATCGCGTGCGCGTCACATGCACCGGCCAGCTTTACATGTGCCTTGGCCAGGACGACATGGCAGATCTGAGAGCACCGCTTAGGGCATCAGAGGGCAATGACCTCCTGAATGATGCGATTGACGAGGCAATCGGGCGCAAACCAAAGGGTCATGATTTTGTGATTGACCGGAAATCAAGGCAGCCCGCTGTGTCACGTCACATGAGCGTCACGGGCGGCTGACGGCCAAAGCACCACCAACACAAACTTCTAGCTCGTGCCTTCGCCAGGTCTACGCGCTCATTCCGCAGGCATCAGTTCCTGAGCACCTTCGACGCGCTTGATTGAGAGCGCGGCGAACAGACTGATCACGATACCTATTGCCATGATCAGGATCATGCTCCAGGGAGAGCCCGCAAGGAAGCTTTCAGCAAACAGCCAGGCCACGAGCGAGCCGGCGAATGCGCCCATACCGACCTGCATCGACGTGACTAGTCCGGATGCCGCACCGGCGAGTTTCGGACGAACGCTGACGGCACCCGAGATCGCACTCGGGAGGCAGACACCGTTACCAAGTCCCAAAACGAACATCGGCAGAAACAGGCTTGCTGCCGTTACGATGCCGAAATAAGCAAAGCCGCCTATCAGGCAGACCGAGAACACACTTATGAGCGTTCCCGTCAATATCATCGGATAAAGGCCAATCCGCGCTGCAAATCGGCCGGATATGTAATTACCGACAATGTATCCAAGGGCAACGAACATGAAGTAGAAGCCCATCTCCGCTGCACTTAGAGACAGAAGTTGCGCGGCAATGAAAGGAGCTCCACCGAGATAGGCAAAATAGGTCAGCGCTGAGAATGCAGCCGTCAGTGCATAGCTCCAGAAGAGACGCTCCTTTATCAGGATGCCATAGGAACGAAGAACCTGCCCCGGACCGACACGGCTGCGATGACGGTTTGTTTCCGGCAGCAGGAAAATGCTGGCTGCCAAAACGGCTAACCCAATCAGCAACAGCAGAAAGAAGCCGCCCTGCCATCCGTAGAACTGGTCAAGCAGCCCCCCGACCGCCGGCGCGATGGTGGGCATCACTGCCATGCCCATTGTCACATAGCCGATCATGCTTGCCGATTGCCTTGGACCGTAAATGTCGCGGACAATGGCACGCCCGAGGACCATACCGGTACACCCACCGGCCGCCTGAAGAACGCGGGCTGCAATCAGGGCTTCGATTGTCGGTGCAATCAGGCACAGGATGCTGCCGAGGACGAACAAAACCATGCCGACCACAATTACCGGACGGCGGCCAAACTGGTCTGACAACGGACCCCAGAAGAGTTGCGAGACAGCGACAGCGATAAAATAGGCCGACATGGAGAGTTGGATTTCACCTGCAGACGCCGAGAAGACAATCATCATCCCGGCCAGCGAGGGCAAATAGATCTGCATCGCCAAGGGGCTGACCGTTGAAATCGCGATCAGCACGCCAATGGAAGGAACACCTTCATTTTGCACTGGTTTTGAATGGCGAAGTGCCATGCCCGCTGATGTACCTTCTACATAGAATTGAAGAGTCGAATGACTCAACGGAGGGTACTCTAAGCACGTGGCGTGATCAGCGCGTGAAACCCCAGATAACGCTAGGTAAACCTGTTAATATCCGGCGGCAGGCAAGGAACGGTCCGCGCGTAACATACCTCATAAATATCTGTAAAATAATATCTTTACGCAGAGACCATTCAGTCCAGCCTACTGAATTGAACAGCCGTTTTCACCAGCTGACGTGACAGGGTCGCAAGCCCAAAAAGAAGGAGAACCCGTTTTGGCCGGTGTTGGTACCGGCCAAAACGAGTTTCATTGCCATGCATTAATCGAAGACGATTTTGGGCGCGCTGCGATCAGCATTGGCCGCAGGGTCCTCAATCGCGGACACGACCTGTGCCGCGATCTGCTTGTAGATCGCGGCAACCGGCCCCTCGGGGTCGGAAACCACAATGGGTGTTCCCGCATCAGACGTTTCCCGGATTTTCATGGTCAAAGGAATTTCGCCCAGGAACGGGACGCCAAGTCTGGTCGCTTCCGCACGTGCGCCGCCATGACCGAAGATATCATGCCGGCTGCCGCAGTCCGGGCACATGAAATAGCTCATGTTTTCGATGATGCCGAGAACGGGAACATCGACACGCTTGAACATATTCAGCCCCTTGCGCGCGTCGATCAGGGCGAGATCCTGCGGCGTGGACACGATAACAGCGCCTGCAAGCGGCACCTGTTGCGCCATTGTCAGCTGGGCATCGCCTGTTCCAGGAGGCATGTCGACAACCAGAACATCAAGATCTCCCCAGGCGACTTCCCTCAACATTTGAGTAAGCGCCGATATGACCATCGGACCACGCCAGATCATCGGGGTTTCCTCTTCGACCATGAACCCCATCGACATCACCTTGATGCCATAACCTTCCAGCGGTTTCAGAATCCGACCGGAAACCGACTCGGGCCTGCCCGACACATTGAACAACCTCGGCACCGACGGACCGTAGATGTCTGCGTCCAGCACGCCCACCTTCAGGCCGTTGGACGCCATGCCGAGCGCAAGGTTTGCCGTTGTGGTCGATTTGCCAACACCGCCCTTTCCGGATGCGACGGCGACAATGTGTTTGATCCCCGGAACACCGGGCTTTGGTGTGGCCTGCTCTTCCGCCCCCCTCTGAGGCTGGCGTGGCGCAGGCTTTGTCGGCGTATTGCGTGCGCCGCCCGGCGCGCGTTCGGCTGTGAGGGCAACCATCGCGTTTTCAACGCCATCGACTTCACGGACCACTTTTTCCGCAGCCTGGCGTAAGGGCTCGAGTTCCTGCGCCCTTTCGGCCGGCACCGTTATGGAGAAGGCGACACGGCCATCCGACACGAAAACGTCGGAGACAAGACCGAGCGAAATGATATCCCCTTCCAGATCCGGGCCCTTGATTTGCCGCAGCTTTTCGATGACCGCATTTTTGGTTGTTTCGCTCATAGACAGGTCCTGTTGTTTCACCTGCAAAATAGCAAGTGAGCTGGTATTTTGAACGGAAACTTAATTTCCACGGCGACAAAAACAACCTGCCAAATTGCTGCAATTGCCTAATTGGGACAGCGGCAGCCATTTCTTGCTTCTTTTATTCGGATGAAAAAGATCAAAGCGGGTTGCGTACGAGAGCTCCGGAGATAGTCTGAGCCACCAATTCACACCGTTCCGGTTCGCAATAAATTCAGGACGATCAATGCCCACATGCCTTATCACCGCAACCAATCGCGGGATCGGATTCGAACTTGCTCGTGCAGCACTCTCAGATGGTTGGCAAGTGTTTGGTTCTGTCAGAACACCTGACGCTGCCCGCCAGAGCGCCGAGCAGCTTGGCCAAGATTACATTCCTCTGGTTTTCGACGTGACGGATCGAGAGGCCTTAAGCGCTGTTGCTCATGAAATACCGGGAAAACTGGACCTTCTGATCAACAACGCGGGCGTCCTCTCAAGGGAGCGGAACTCGCCGCTGGACATGGATTTCGATGTCTTCCTGAAAACGCTTGAGGTCAATACGCTCGCACCGCTTGCGGTTTCCCAGGCGTTTCTGCCGCATCTTCGCAAATCTGACAGCGCCAGAATCCTGACGATCTCAAGCCAGATGTCGTGGATGGGTTATCGCAAATCGGACGCGCTCTCCTATCGCGTCTCAAAAGCCGCGGTCAACAAGGTCATGCAAGGCCTTTCGACCGAGCTCGAACCGGAGGGTATTCCCGTCGCCCTGATCGATCCGGGCTGGGTGCGGACGGATATGGGTGGCCTCGGCGCTGACAATGATGCCGCTGTGGTTGCCAAAGGGATACTGAACGTTGCTTCCTCGCTGCAGCTAACCGACACAGGCAAGTTTTTCAAATGGAGCGGTGAAGAACGGCCGTTCTAACGCAATCCGCACCCTATCCATGTTGGAGTATCTGAATGAGCTGGCCTCCTGCAATCACCTTGAACGGCACGCATGCATCGCTCACCCCGCTTTCGCAAGCTCACGCGGCCGAGCTTGCCGAAGCATGTGCGGAAGCTGACCTCTGGAAGGCCTGGTACACTTCCATACCTTCTCCAGATCAGGTGTCACACGAAATCGATCGGCGTCTTGCGCTTCAAAAGACAGGATCCATGCTGCCGTTCGCAGTGCTGACGCCGGACGGCAAGGCAGTCGGCATGACCACATACATGAACATCGACGCGGTACATAAGAGAGTGGAAATCGGCTCGACCTGGTATCGCAAGTCCGTTCAGCGCACACCGCTCAATACTGAATGCAAGCTCATGCTACTCGCCCATGCCTTTGAAGATCTTGACTGCATTGCGGTAGAATTCCGCACTCATTTCATGAACAGGCAAAGCCGCACAGCGATCGAGCGTCTTGGGGCAAAGCTAGATGGCGTGCTCAGATCCCATCAGCGAACAGCGGACGGTTCGCTTCGAGATACGGCCGTTTATTCGATTCTCGCGCACGAATGGCCAGCAGTTAAAAATGGGTTGAACTTCAAGCTAACCGAGTATCGCTGAGCCGGACTTTCCACACAAAGATCAGGAACGGTTGTTTTACACAGCTTTCTTTAACCAAGAACGCATCTGTGAAGCACAACTTTTCCCGGAACCTTGGGATATTCGTGTTGTTTTCCACGCTCTTCTTTGAAATTGACTAAGATTTTAAGCAATTGTGAGGAATTGAAGCGCAGGCTGGTTCTATCGGCAAAAACGATTGGACACGCAATGGAGCTTTACCGCGCTTGCTATCGCAGCAAAATCAAATGGGGAAACATGCGTTTACCCCTTCCCGACGAAATCGACAGGACCCTGCTTCGGATCCGCCGGATCAACCGGAAGGCCGGTGTGACGGGTGCGCTTTTGCTTGTGGACCAGCACATCATTCAAGTGCTCGAAGGCCAGACAGGACAGGTCCTGGACACGGTCTACTGTGTGATGAATGATCCGCGGTTGAACGACATCGAAGGCATCATTCACGAACCGGTCGACTTTCGTCTGTTTCCGAATTCACTGATGTTCTTCCGAGATCTGACCGACGGCGTCGCTGCCTCGCAATATCCCGTTCTGCGTCCGCTGCTTGATCATCCCGCAGAAGTAACGCGCGACGAGGCCTATTTGGCGTTCAGTCACTTTGCTTCGGAACTGCAGGCGGGCAGACTGACCAACGACATGCTGATGATCTGATCTATTGGTCTTATCGCTCTTTTGAGCAAACGCCTTTTGTCAGGTCGTGCGCGCATGAATGACAAATCCCGGGATCAGGGTGAATTTCGGCTCCATGCTGTCCAGTGCCCACCCTGTTCTTCCCGGGTCTCGCGACGTTAAGGTCGTTTGCCGATTTGGACACAAGCGTCTCTTTTGCAAAGTAAGTTCTTGCCCTTCCCCTTTTGCGTCCCATAGTGTTTCGAAAACAGATACATGTGGAGTCGCGCGCCTTTGTCAGGCCCTTACCTGCTGCAACCCGATCCTCTGGATTCCAGGCTTTCAACCTCCGTCAGCGGCACAGACCAGAACGGAGCTGTTGTTGAAACACGGGTCGTAACCGAGAAGCCGTTGACGCTTTACCTGAATTCACAGGAAGTCGTCACCATGATGACTATCGGCGATCATCCCGACTTGCTAGCCGTCGGCTACCTTAAAAACCAGAACATGCTGGCGGAAGACGACGTCATCACCGGGATCGATTTTGACGAAGACCTCGATGTCGTTGTGGTGCGGACTGAGCGGGAAACGAATTTTGAGGAAAAACTCAAGAAGAAAGTCCGAACCTCAGGATGTGCCCAGGGCACTGTTTTCGGCGATGTCATGGAAGGCTTCGAGACAGTCTCTCTGGCACCGGATGCAAGGCTAAAGACTTCCTGGCTCTACGCTCTTACAAAAACCATCAACACAACTCCTTCGCTTTACCTGGAGGCGGGTGCGATCCACGGCTGCGTTCTGTGCCGAGAGGACACGCCTCTGGTTTATATGGAAGATGTCGGCCGGCACAATGCAGTCGACAAGATCGCGGGCTGGATGGTGCTGAACGAAGTCCCGGCGGAGGACAAGATGTTTTACACCACCGGCCGGTTGACATCCGAAATGGTCATAAAGACCGTCATGATGGGGATCCCCATCCTTGTTTCGCGATCAGGTTTCACGGCCTGGGGTGTCGAGTTGGCCCGGCAGGCAGGCCTAACCCTGATCGGACGCGCCAGAGGCAAGCGCTTTGTTGCGCTGTCAGGTGCCGAACGCATCGATTTCGATATGGATCCGGGCAGTGCGGATGACGAACCTGAGAAGGTGAAACGAAAAGGGAGTTTGGCAGCAAAATGATGGCGAAGCGGAAAGCTTTGACCGCAGACAAGGTGCTCGGCTGTGTTTTGGCGGGCGGCCAATCCAGACGTATGGGCGGAGGCGACAAAAGCCTTTTGGATCTCGGCGGAAAATCCATGCTGGACATAATTCTTGCCAGGTTGTCACCTCAGGTTCCGAACATCATCTTGAATGCCAATGGCGATCCTCAAAGGTTCGCTCGGTATGAACTGCCCGTTATGGCGGATCCGATTGGCGAATTTGCCGGACCATTGGCAGGTGTTCTTGCAGGACTGACCTATGCCGCCGAAAACTGTCCAGGCGTCAGCCACGTGGTCTCTGTTGCCGGCGATACGCCGTTTTTTCCAACCGCGCTTGTTGAAAGCCTGATCGGCGCTGTTCCGGCAGATGAACCGGTGATCGCCCTTGCGTCCTCGTCCAGCAAACTCCATCCCGTGTTCGGGCTTTGGCCTGTCAGCCTTCTGAATGATCTTCAGACCTGGCTTCGAACCGGTCAAAGTGGAAAGGTTTTGGCATTTGTCGACCGGCACGACAGTGTCGAGGTTTCCTTTGATCTGGACCCGGCAACCGGGCTCGACCCGTTCTTCAATGCAAACCGGCCCGACGATCTGGCCACCGTACGCAAAACTCTGAGTGCCTGCTTCTCATGACACATACACCCGTCTTCGGTATCACGGGCTGGAAGAACTCCGGCAAGACGCAGCTCGTGACCCGTCTGGTTGCCGAATTCACGGCCCGCGGGTTCAAGGTGTCAACGGTGAAACACGCACACCACAATTTTGATATCGACCGGCCCGGTGCCGACAGCTACAGGCACCGGGAAGCCGGGGCAAGCGAAGTCGCTCTTGTCTCGGGACGACGATGGGCCCTCATGCACGAACTTCGAAACGAAGAAGAACCACCTCTTGAAGATATCCTCGCCCGTCTGGCTCCATGCGATCTCATTTTGATCGAAGGCTACAAGCGCGAAAACCATCCCAAGATCGAGGCGCGTCGCACCGAAACCGTCGATCGGGGACCTCTCGCACCGAAGGACCCAAATATTTTAGCCGTCGCTGCCGACCATCCCCTGCCCAACGAAGCTCTTCCGGCTTTCGATCTCGACGACGTCGCCTCTATGGCCGATTTCATTCAAGATCACCTCAAGCTCAGCGGAACGGCACCATGACGGCAAAAACCCTGCTGGACGATTGCTTCCTGCATGACAAGGATCGTCTGAGGCACGCTGAAGCCCTCGAGATCCTCAAGAGCAGACTCACCGCTATTACCGGAATTGAAACGGTCAGGCTTGAAGATGCTCTGGAACGCATTCTGGCTGAAGACCTCACAGCTCCACGTAATGTTCCCCTGGCGGATAATTCAGCGGTCGACGGATACGCCTTCCGGCACGCGGATTTCGACGAAGCCGGAGGTTTTTTCCGTCTACAGCAGCGCGTTGCCGCTGGGCACGCGAGCAACACCCTGCTAGGGCCATGGGCGGCAGCCCGCATATTCACCGGTGCCGTCATGCCTCCCGGATCCGACACCGTCGCGATGCAGGAAGATTGTGAAACGCACGTTCAGGACGGCGAGAATTTCGTTATCGTGCCACAGGGCCTGAAGAAAGGTGCAAATTGCCGGAAGGCTGGCGAGGATGTCGCGGAAGGCGCATCTATTTTGCAATCAGGACAAAGACTGCGCCCGCAGGATCTTGCCGCAATTGCTTCAACCGGACAGCCTGATGTGCAAGCCTACACAAAACTGAATGTTGCGCTCATCTCGACGGGAGATGAACTGCGGCGCCCCGGCGAGCTGATCACGGTTGGCGACGTTTATGATGCCAATCATTTCCTCTTGCGAGGTCTGGCCGACACAGTCCCCGTCAACATCGAGGATCTCGGGATCCTGAAAGACGATGAAGACGTGGTCGAGGGAACCTTGCGTGACGCGGCTGCGAAGTTCGACATCATCCTGACAACAGGAGGGGCAAGCCGTGGAGAAGAAGACCACGTGCTTCATGCTCTCGACAGGCTCGGCAACAGGCATATGTGGCAGCTGGCCATCAAGCCCGGCCGGCCAATGATGTTCGGAAACATCGGATCGTGCGTTTTCCTCGGTTTGCCGGGCAATCCGGTTGCGGCGATGGTGTGCTTTCTTCTTTATGCACGCCCGGTGATCAGCGTGCTTGCGGGCGGTCCGTTTCTTGAGCCACAAGCGTTTCCGTTGCCGGCGGCATTTGACATTCCGAAAAAGAAGGCGGACAGGCGCGAATTCTACCGTGGCTTTTTGCAAACAGACGAACACGGCAGAACCTGTGCCCAGAAGTTCATGCGCGACGGTTCGGGCCTGATCACGGGGCTGCGCGAAGCAGACGGTCTCATCGAAATCCCTGAAGATGTCACGCACATCAAGAAGGGCGACACCGTCGCCTTTCTTCCGTTTTCCGGGTTCGGCATAAGGTGAGCCCGGCAGTTTCCCGCCGGGCGCAATAACGGCAGCTTATCAATAGGCGTAAGGCCAGTTCGCCGGCACAAAGCGGTAGGTATCACCGGTCTTCACGACCCGTCCCATGCCCGGGAAGGGAATATGAGCACCGGCAAAGAACAATTTCTCGCTCGCGGCCTGGTCGAAGAATTTCTGGCGCGTTTGAGCCGCCTGGGCGGAATCGATGTCGAAGCCGATGCCCCAGTCCGGTTTGTCGAACTGATACACCGTCATGTGAATGATGTCGCCCGCGACCACCAGGGTTTCCCCATTGCTGTCAAAGACATATCCGGTATGACCAGGTGTGTGACCAGGCAACGCCATCGACCGAACGCCAGGCATCAGTTCCTTGTCGCCCGAGAACAGCGTCTGATTGCCCTTGTAGGCATCAGCTGCCTGGCGCGCACCGAGAAAGAAGGTTTTGAACTGTTCCGGTGCACCATTCATCGCAGCGTCGTCAAACCAGAAAGCATTATCGACTTCCGGGAGAATGAGCTCGGCATTGGCGAACACTCTGTTGCCATCGCCATCCACTGCACCGAACAGGTGGTCCGGATGCATGTGGGTGATCATTATCGCATCGATTTGGTCAGGCGATACACCCGCGGCTTCCAGCGCGGACGGCAAACGCCCCATTGTCGGGCCGAGGGCATCGGACGTACCGGCATCAACCAGCACAAGGCGTTCGCCCGTATTGACCAGATAGGCATTCACCGGGATGCGCAGAGCGTCCCCATCGATGAGCGCTGCTTCGCGCAAGCGCTGACCTTCGTCCGCGTCGTAGCCGACAACCACTTCCGGAGTGACATCGAGGTAACCGTCCAATAGAGCGGTAACTTCCATGTCACCCACCTTGTAGCGCAATGCACCGGCCATCGGCTCGCCAGCCTTCGGTGCTGCTGCGTTCGCTGCGCCAGGCACAAAAGTGACACCGCCAGCGGCTGCAAGCGCGCCTGCCCCGGCCGCCGCGCCCAGAAGAGATCGTCTGGAGAGAGAGAGATTGGATTGGGTCATGTAGTGCCTCCCGGCTTGACCTGAAGAAGATGCTTTTGAAGAACCCCGGCCGTGACACCGGTGGGGCTCTCTAGAAAGTGTTTCATTCGACGCGGTTTAGAAGAGCTGCAAGCCTTATAAAACTCATAAGCAAGAGTTATATATCGGCCCGGTACCCACGCTCTTTGGAATGCGAGATAATATGGACAAGCTCAGCGCGCTTTCCGGATTCGTTCAGTCGGTCAATCTTGGAAGTTTTTCCGCCGCGGCCAAGCACCTCGGCGTTTCCCAGCCCGCTATCAGTCAGCAGGTCAGGAGCCTGGAGGACCAGCTCGGCGCTCGTCTCTTGAACCGCACCACCCGGCAATTGCGTCTGACCGAAGCAGGTGAGCGTTACTATGCTTACGCACGCGATATCCTGGAGCGGCTCGTGGAGGCCGACAGAGCGGTTCAAAGCGATGAGGCCCAAATGTCGGGACAGCTCTCGATCGGGCTGCCACTCGGATTTGCAGAGAGCGTCCTGTCGGATTTCCTGATCCGCTTCAAGAAAGAGCACCCCTGCCTCGTCCTCGATGTTTCAATGTCCGATCAGTTCGTTGACGTTATCCAGGAGCGTCTCGACCTTTCCATCCGCATGGGCGAAATCAAGGACGAACGGCTGATCGTGCGACGGCTGGGCGTCGCACAGCGGTGCCTGGTCGCTTCACCCGATTATCTGGCGAGGAAAGGTCGTCCGCGCCACCCGGCAGATCTGCCGGATCACGACTACCTGCTTTACAAGAACATCTCGACCGGCGACCGCGTGCCTTTCATAAGCAAGCTCGGGGAAAAACTATCCATCAAGATCGCCCCCACAATGATCGTCAACAACTCAGCGACATTGCGCCAGGCGGCGCTTGCAGGTCTTGGAATTTCGATCGCCAACCGCTGGCTGATCGAGCCTTACCTGTCGACGGGCGAGCTGGAACTGGTGCTGCCGGAGTGGCAGTACCCGCCGCATCCGATTCATGCGGTCTATCCGTCCAACCGGTTCATTCCGACCAAGGTTCGCCGGTTCGTTGATCAGCTTCAGGCTTATTTCAGGGAAAAAGGCGCCCTGGACCAGTCGTTCCACGGCAAGGCAAATTGAAAGGTCTCGCCTAGACCTCGTCCACCGCGACGTACCAGGTTTCCTTCAGCGCGTCCGCTTCCCAGGCTTGCCAGGCGTCCGTTCCTGTCAGGGCCGCATGATATTGCTGGTAAACCGGAGCATCCGTCAAAGTGTAGGTCGCGAACCTGCTGACGACCGGCGCATACATGGCGTCGGCTATGGTGAAATCACCAAAGAGGAAAGGACCGCCTGAATTCTCCAGGCATTCACTCCAGATCTCGAGGATTCGCTCGATATCCGCAGTAACGGCCACGTCCACGGCCAAAACCTCTATTGGGCGACGCATATTCATTGGGCATGCGTTGCGCAGGGCGGAAAAACCGGAATGCATCTCGGCAGATACGGCGCGGGCCGTGGCACGTGCTCTTTTGTCTTCCGGCCAGAGACCTTTTTCCGGGAAACAATCGGCAGCGTATTCAAGTATCGCCAGACTGTCCCAGACCGTCAGATCGCCGTCTTTAAGAACGGGGACTTTCATGCTCGGAGAAAACGCACGGAACTCGGGATTCCCGTTTTCAAAATCAAAGGGAACAAGTTTCTCCTCGAACGGGATCTTCTTGTGGCGAAGGGCGATCCAAGGCCGCAGTGACCAGGACGAATAGTTCTTGTTTCCGATGAAGAGTTCGAAAGATGTCATCCTGCACTCCTGCTTCGCGGCCAATAGCACTTATAAAAATCGGGCGATCCGAATTTGCGTTTGACCATTGCTAGTGGGTTGGAGCTGCGAGAACCAATTCAACTGTTTCATGGTTTGATGAACAAGTTTGATCCATCGCCTCTTCGCTCCCCCTGTGGAGAGGCCGATACCACACCCTCGCCACTGCCCGGAAAACGGTCGGATTGTACTTTCAACTCACAGCCTAGCGATGCCTTCCCCACGGGCACACACGCGCAAGGCGCGAAAAACACAAAATTGCACTGTGTTTTTTTCGTAGGCATGCTTGAAATTTAGTCGGAAGTGTATGGAATAGGGCCATCGGGCAAAAAGGCGGGACGAACCCGCTTGCGCCGCGAACAAAATATTAGGGGAATTGAAAATGCGTGTTTTGCGTATGGCTGCAGCCGCTGTTGCTGTTCTGGCTGCCGTTGGCGGCGCTCAGGCGAAAGATTGGTCAAAGGTCCGTATCGGCACTGAAGGCGCCTACCCTCCATTCAACAATATGACGGCAAACGGTGATCTGGTCGGTTTTGATATCGACGTCGCCAAGGCTCTTTGTGAAGAAATGAAGGTCGAGTGTGAATTCGTCATCTCTGATTGGGACGGCATCATTCCAGGCCTGCAAGCCGGAAAATTTGACGCGATTATCGCGTCAATGTCCATCACAGACGAGCGTAAAGAAAAAGTAGACTTCACCAACAAGTACTACAATACACCGCCTGCTATCGCTGTGCTGAAGGAGTCAAAACTGGCCGGCACGACCGACGCAGATCTGGACGGGGCGAAGTTGGGTGCACAGTCTGCATCGACGCACTCGAACTATGCTGAAGAGAAACTGTCTTCTGCGAGCCTGAGCCTTTATCCAACCGCGGAAGAATACAAGCTCGATTTGTCCAGTGGCCGACTGGATGCTGTCATCGATGACGTTGTCGTGCTTTCGGAGTGGCTGGGGACAGAAGACGGAACTTGCTGCAAAATTCTTGGAACTCTCACACCGGACCCTGTCATCAATGGTGAAGGCGCAGGTATTGCCATTCGCAAGGACGATGGCGAGTTGAAAGAAATGTTCAACAAGGCCCTCGAGACAATATTGGCAAATGGAAAATACAAAGAAATCAACGACACGTATTTCACATTTGATGTCTATGGTGGCTGAGTTTGTTAACTTAGCAACTTGATTCAAGCGCGGCGCGCTCACACGTGCCGCGTTTTTTGTGATTGAAGAATGTATCTTCAGCCGACTTGGGACCTTTTCATCAAATTCCAGAAGAAAGTTTCAATGGCCCATGAATGAAATATTGACGCTTTTGTCCTTCGGGGATGAAGGCTGGGGTGATCAAATCGCCAGAGGCGTGCTTGTGACGGTTTCTCTGGCGGTTGTAACTTTACCCTTCGGGCTTGTGCTTGGCTTTTTTATTGCGCTCGCAAAAAACTCTTCCGAACCCAGTTTGAAGCTAGCGTCGAATATCTACACAACAATTTTTCGCGGCCTTCCCGAACTGCTTACGCTTTTTCTGGTTTTTTACGGGCTTCAGATTGGACTTCAACTAGCGCTCAAACTAATGGGTTTCGAAGTCGCAATTGAGGTCAATTCCTTCGCGGCCGGAGTGGTCGCTCTTTCCGTTGTATTCTCATCTTATGCTTCAGAGGCGTTTTTGTCGGCGTTTCGCGGCATACCGCAAGGACAATATGAAGGCGGATACGCTCTTGGACTTTCAAAAACACAGACACTCGGACTTGTGGTCCTGCCACAACTCATACGACTTGCGCTTCCTGCGCTTGGGAACCTTTGGTTAATTCTTCTCAAAGATACCGCACTTGTCTCTGTGATTGGCCTCGAAGATCTGCTGCGTATGTCCGGCATTGCGGCACGGGTGACTAAAGAACCATTCCTATTCTTTGGTTTGGCATGTCTGATTTATCTTGTTCTTGCAATGTTGTCTTCCACGGGTCTCGTGCGCATTGAGCGCTGGTCGAAACGGGGAGACGTTTCAAAGTGATAGCAGCCTCCCCTGAAACTGGAAAAACGCGCCCGCCATCTCCACCACGCCCTTGGACCAATACACGTATTGCAGGCCACGTGCTGATGGTGGTTTGGATCCTTTCGGGCATTTCCCTGATCTACTATCTGGGCTCCAACATTCAGAGCACGTTTTTCCAAAAATACTGGTTCAAGTTTGTAGTGGGGTTCGTCGTTACGCTTCAGATTGTGTCGGTCTCACTTCTTATTGGCGCTATTTTGAGCCTTGTGATCGCACTTGCCAGGAATTCAAAACAAAAAATCTTTGCTTGGCCCGCGTACGCTTATGTCTATTTCTTTCGCGGCACACCGCTCATAGCGCAGACATTTTTGATCTATTACGGAGCGGGTTCATTCAGACATGAACTCGAAGCTGTTGGTCTTTGGACTTTTTTCCGGGAGGCCTGGTATTGTGTCATTTTGGCGTTTTCGCTGAATACGTCAGCATATCAGGCGGAGATCCTGCGTGGTGCTATTCTGAATGTTCCGAAGGGGCAGTGGGAAGGAGCATCCGCACTGGGGCTTTCACGACCCGTTACGTTTTTCAAGGTCATTCTGCCGCAAGCACTGATGGTCGCGCTTCGTCCCTACGGCAACGAGATCATTCTAATGATCAAGGGGTCGGCAATCGCGTCCATCGTCACGATCTATGATCTGATGGGTGAGACACGACGCGCCTATTCCCGTTCCTATGACTTTCAAGCCTATATCTGGGCGGCCGTCCTCTATCTTCTCATCGTGGAAACGCTTCGCCGGGTCTGGGACAAGATTGAAGCGCGTCTCACCCGCCACCTGAAGCGCTAATCTCGGTCGCCATTTCCAAACGCAAGAACCCGACAAGGTCACATGTCCAAATCTCCAACTCAAAGCGCCGGTCTTCATCCCGACAGCCTTCTTGCGCATGCCGGTGGTGGCTTTGACCCGGCGACGGGCGCTGTCGTTCCGCCGATCCAGACGGCGACGACATTCGTGCGCGATGAAGACTACCAACCAGTTCTCGCCGGTCACATTTACAGCCGGGACAGCAATACGCTTTACGATAAAACGGAGAAGCTGATCGCCTCTCTCGAAGAAGGTGCACAGAGCCGCCTGTTCGCTTCAGGCATGGCTGCAATCGCGGCGATTATTCGCAGCGTCAAGCCGGGTGGAACGGTGCTGGCGCAGTCCGGTATCTATTGGGGCACAACTCTTTTTCTTCGCAAGCACTGCGCGCGCAACAACATAGTGCTCGTGGAGGCTGACGCGAGTGATCTGGAAGCTTTTCGTGACGAGTTTTCGATCACACAGCCCGACATGGTCTGGCTTGAAGTGCCCAGCAATCCCTTTTTGAAGGTTGCGGACATTCGGGAGATCTCAAAACTCTGCAAACGCGGGAACGCAGTCCTTGCCGTTGATGCAACTGCGGCAACACCCCTGATCCTGAAACCCCTCGCCTTCGGCGCGGATCTCGTCGTGCATGCCGCCACGAAGGCCCTCAATGGCCATTCCGACCTGCTCGGCGGTGTGGTGACGGTCGCTGATCCGGCCAGCGAAACCTGGACATTCATTTGCGAGGAGCGACAGAACGCCGGTGCGGTGCTGGGTTCCTTCGAAACCTGGCTGTTGCTCCGCGGGCTTCGAACTTTGGCCCTTCGTGTTGAAAGAATGAATGCCAATGCCATCCATCTGGCAAACTTTCTCCAAACACACACGAA
Source organism: uncultured Roseibium sp. (assembly GCF_947494555.1). Taxonomy (GTDB): domain Bacteria; phylum Pseudomonadota; class Alphaproteobacteria; order Rhizobiales; family Stappiaceae; genus Roseibium. Next base: position 479,824 of record NZ_CANLVF010000002.1, read on the forward strand.
CGTCGAGGCAGTGCTTTATCCCGGACTTTCAAACCACCCGCAGCACGAACTGGCCAAGTCCCAGATGACCGGCGGCTTCGGGTCGCTGATGTCCGTGCTTGTCAAAGGCAACGAAGGGTCTGCGCTGAAAGTTGCCGGAAATCTGGATGTCTTCCAGCGAGCCACGTCTCTTGGTGGGACGGAAAGCCTCGTGGAGCACCGGTACACGATCGAAGGTGAAGGCTCGGGCATCCCGGAAAACCTTCTTCGCCTTTCGATCGGGATAGAACACGGACCGGATCTCGTTGCGGACATGGATCAGGCGCTGACTTCGATTTAGCCGCTTTTCTGCAAAGTCAGTGCGATCTCGAGTGCGACGCCGTGTCGGCCGTATTTGAGGTCGGCTCCCTAGACATCTGGGCATCGCAACCATCCGAAGCGTCTGGTCGAAAGGTCACTCCAATTCCCGGTGTCGTTCATGAATTCCTTCGCGCGACAGGACCAGCCATGCGTCCCGCGCCGCCTCAATGGGCCGGACAATCATGACACCGTTGGCGTTGGCATAGCGTCGCTGTGTGAGGGCACTGTCCCAATTCCGCTGCAGCAGTCCCTCAAAGGCGGCAACCGTCGAATTCACCTCGATGACCTCGTCGAACTCCGAAAGCGTCATGTAAGGACGTGTTGCAGGATGAAGCGCTATGGTTCTCGGCCGCTCGATATCGGACCGTCTCAAAACAGCCAAGGCCTCGCTGCTGGCAATAAAGGTGTCGGTCAAAAGGATACCGTGGACGTATTGGGCTATTGCGACCATCTCCGCAGCATCCGGATGAGCGGCGCAAATCATCAAATGCGTGGCATCTCCCTTGACGCAACGCTCCAGCATGCCGCTTGCATCCGCCGCATAAAGTATCTGCGCCTTACTTCGGCGTTCTCTGAGATGGTTGCGCAACACAAAATCATGGTTGGTGCCTTCGCGGCCCAATGTGACGTAAATCGCTTCGTCTTCCGCGCGTGAGTGTTGCAATTGCTTCCCCCCTAACCGAACGGATGTCCGTATTTCGCTGAGATCTTGTATTGTGTGAACCGGACTTCATCGCCCTGCCCGTTTTACCGCAGCCGGGACATCAATCCGGATCAGGCTCGCAATGCCCCCTTTCACCAGCGCTATGTCTTCTTACCCGCAAGCAATGCCTCCAGCCGATCGCCGTTCTCAAGCGCAGCCAGGTCATCGCCCCCACCGATGTGGGTTGGGCCGACAAAAATCTGCGGAACCGTGCGGCGGCCATTACTGCGTGCAACCATGACATTCGCCGCTTCCGGATCGCGCTGAACGTCAACCTCGACAAAAGGCACCTCGTTTTTCTCCAGGAGCGCCATTGCTGCGCGGCAATGGGGGCAACCGGGCGCTGTGTAAATCAGAACGCCGGGTCCATGCTCGCGAGCCACATTGTCCTGAAGCCATGCGATTACCTCGGCAGCCGACCTGTTGGGCGGGAACACAGGGTAAAATACTTGCTCAACGGTGCCGTCCTTGACGATAAGGGTAATTCGTTTGATCAGCCGCATGCCCTCCGCCACCACGGTCGGCAGACGCATGGCGTCGGAGAGTTCGAAATCAGCGTCGCTCAGGATCGGAAATGACAGATCCAGGCGATTGGAAAGCTCGTTCTGATACGCGGAGGTCTGCGTGCTCAAGCCGAACACTGTCACTCCGAAGGCCGCAAACACATCCTGTTCGGCCTGAAACGATAATGTCTGCGGCGTGCATCCGCGCGCGCCGGGAATGTCGTTCCAGCCAGGCGGCAACTCGACGCCTGGAACGCCCGTCATCGGATAGGCATAGACGACCACTCGACCCGGCAGTTTGGACAGATCCACCCGGTCTCCGGACGTTGCGCGCAATCGAACAGCGGGCATTTTCATGCCCGTCAGATGATCTGCACCGCCATCGTCGGCCGGGCGCGGAAGATCGTCGGGAAGAACGAGTGGATTGGTCGTATTTTGCGCACCTGTCATGCGTTGTGTTCTCCGATTGCCTTCGTTTTCATGCCTCAAAAGAGGCCGCTCGGACAGATCCAGTATACGGATTAAGTCTGTACTGGTTGGGTCAAGGTGCTCCTGAAAGATGTGGATCTTTCGTTGATGCGCTGCGAGTGAGGCACGGATGCGTCCACTTCGCCTGGCGAATTGCAGCGCTCATTACGGCTGTCATATCCCGCCAGAAAGCAAAGGCTGCCTTTTGTCGGTCTTTCTCCGGATTTGCCGATACTGCGAGGCCGGATTTGCCCTGTGTTCCATTCAAACGCATTCGCGTGACAACAGTCACAGACAAAATCCGCTTCAGCGAATAGCGTCCTTTCTGAAGGCCAAGGCCTGTTTTTTAAGAAAGGATTTTCGTAATGCCACATTTCAAAACCTGGGATTTCCCAAGATATCAGGGGCTCGGTGCATCCAATGCTGACACTTTCGAATTTGTCAAAGACCTCAAGGACGAGACCGGACAGGATCCGACTTCCACCGATCTCACCGAATTCGACAATGGTCGACAAACCGCGTCTGATGGTGCCGTTCCAACAGAGGATTTTTCCCTGAACTTTGAAGAAATCAAGGTTACCTTTTCAGACGCTGCGGTTCTCGATTTCGAATTGACGGGAGACCCGGCGTTTTCACCAAGCATCATTGACGATTTTACATTTTAAGCCGATGAAAAACGGATAGGGCAAAGACCGGGCAATCGACGAGACAAAGTCTATGTGTCGAAATCCTGGCCGTGTGCCCTATTCGCATCTTCTCCGATCATGGTGCACAGCCAGGTCATCAGTTTCTTCAGGGGCGGACGCTTTACGCCCTGCCGCGTCAACATGTGATAGCCGGTTCCCGGGTCTTCTTCATCCTCGAAAAGCACCTGCAGGCTGCCGGCATCGATATCCGGCTTGATGAAGGCCTTTGCAGTCGCCGACACCCCCTCGCCGCGCCGCAGCCCCTCAAGGAGCATGTAACCTGGCAGATGGATGATGTTGAGCTTCTCGCAGGGCACGACTCCCTGATTTTCCATCCAGATCGCAAGTTCGTTGGTGCCGTATTCCTGCAGCCACGGAAAACCAAGAATGTCCTCAGGGCCGCTAATCGCCTTGTCGCCGATAAGACATCTCGCTGCGACGACGGCAAAGTTTGTGGGCAAAAGCATTTCGGAATCCAGACCGGGCCAGTCTCCCTTGCCGAAGCGGATCGCCAGGTCCGTACCACCCGGGGTCAGTTCAACGACCTCCGCCGTTGGATTGAGCATCAACTCTATGTCCGGGTGCTTCAGCCGGAAATCGTTGATGCGGGGCATCAGCCAACTGACCGCGAATGTGGGGGTCATGGTGATATTCAACGGCCTTGCCTGATCGTCCTTAAGCAGTGCATCGACGGATTCCCGAATGGCCTCAAATCCACCTTTCAGACCGCTGAACAGTTGCTCCCCCTCCAGCGTCAGGGCAACACCCCGGCCCTCCCGCACGATCAGCTTCAGCCCCATGAAACTCTCAAGGCTCCGGATCTGCTGACTGACGGCTGCGTGGGTGACATTAAGTTCCCGTCCTGCTGCCGAAAGACTTTTCGCTTCTGCAACGGCGGCAAACACTTTGAGACTGTTCAGTGGAGGGAGCGAACGCCAATCCATATGTTATTTTTCCTTACATATCTAAAATCTTCCTGACTCGCACTTTTCCATGTTCTTAGCCATATTCGTTACAGCAACGACGTGAGGAGTGTAAGTCAATGTTAGATATTTATGCACGTAGCTTCCTGGAAGCAACCCGTGTCGACACGACTGAACGGCAAGACCCGGCAACGAAGAAGCGTCTGGCGAAAGAAGCGGCTCAGGAAGCCATTCTCGACCGCATCTGGCGTCGCAGGCCTTATTGGCTCTGATCAAAGCACCTTTGCCGGCCGGCGATGCTGACAGGCGCCGGCAAATATCCTAAAACGCAGACGATAAATTCATCGAAAGGCCCGGTTCGCATACCGGGCCTTGTTCTGCGAAGGGAGCGCGTCATGGCAAAGGTTGCATTCATCGGTCTGGGTGTCATGGGATATCCGATGGCCGGCTACCTGAAAACCAAGGGCGGTCATGACGTGACGGTCTATAACCGCACAACGGCAAAGGCCGAGAAATGGGCAGCCGAATATGGCGGTGCATTTGCCGCAACACCGAAAGAGGCCGCAGATGGATGCGACTTCGTGTTTGCCTGTGTTGGCAACGATAATGACTTGCGTTCGGTCACCACGGGTGAAAACGGCGCATTCCACGCACTGAAGGAAGGCGCCATCTTCGTCGACAACACGACGGCCTCTGCAGATGTTGCCCGCGAACTCCATGCGGCTGCCAAAGCAAGGGGATGCGGTTTCATTGACGCGCCGGTTTCCGGTGGACAGGCGGGCGCTGAAAACGGCGCCCTTACTGTCATGTGTGGCGGTGATGCAAAGGATTTCGAGGCGGCTCAGCCGGTGATTGAGTGCTTTGCAAAATTCGTCGGCCTGATGGGTGACAGCGGCGCCGGGCAGTTGACCAAAATGGTCAATCAGATCTGCATCGCAGGGCTCGTTCAGGGCCTTTCCGAGGCGATCCACTTTGCAAAGAAAGCGGATCTGGACGTTGAAAAGGTAATCTCGGCCATTCGCGGCGGTGCCGCTCAGTCGTGGCAGATGGAAAACCGCTGGGAAACCATGCGCAACGGCCAATTCGAATTCGGATTTGCCGTGAATTGGATGCGCAAGGACCTCGGCATTTGTCTGCAGACTGCCAATGAAACCGGTGCCCGCCTGCCGGTTACGGCACTTGTCGATCAGTTTTATGGCGAGGTCCAGGCGATGGGCGGACAGCGCTGGGACACATCAAGCCTGATCGCGCGCCTGGAACACGCCGAAAAGAAATAGTCGTCCGCCCATGTCGTCAGCATCATCATCCGCGCCTGGCTGGACCGCCACAGCAGTGCTCGAGAGGCTCGAGGAGTTGGGCTCGGAAGAAAACCGAACCGGCTTGGCCCGGTTCGGGATCGACGCGAGCAGGGCATTTGGCGTTCCGCTTTCAATCCTGCGACCATTTGCAAAGGAAATCGCGGGATCGTCGGCCCTTGCTGGTGAACTTTGGGCATCGGGATTTCACGAAGCCCGTCTGCTTGCGATCCTGCTCACAAAGCCCAAGGACATGACACCTGACCTTGCGCAGTCTTGGCTCGAAGACATTCAGTCTTGGGATTTGTGCGACCAGCTCACCAATGTTCTGGCGAGGCGCAAAGACTCCGATGCCCTCGTTCAGGGTCTCGTCGGCGATGAACGGGAGTTTGTCAAACGCGCCGGGTTTGCGCTCATCGCCTGGCGCGCGGTTCACGCAAAATCATCACCAGACAGCGAGTTCATCGCCTATCTCGACCTGATCCGCGAAGCGTCGACTGACGAGCGTAACTTTGTCTGGAAGGCAGTCCACTGGGCCCTGCGCCAGATCGGCAAGCGGTCTGCAGAATTGCACGGTCCGGCTCTCGTCCTCGGCGAAGAACTTGCCTCTTCAAACGACAAAACAGCCCGCAAGATTGGCCGCGAAACTGTCAAAGAGCTTTCTTCCGACAAGGTGCGGGCACGCCTGTCGCTGACCTAGTTCATCCCTAAACCTCTACTTCGACGGTTCCAATGGGGTTGGAACAACAGGCAAGAATATAGCCCGCCTCGATATCGTCTTCGCTGATGCCACCGGAATGGACCATGTGCACCTCGCCGTCGACCTTCCTGACCTTGCAAGTACCGCAGACGCCGAATGTACAGCCGGACGGTATGTTGAGGCCCGCATCCTTTGCAACGGCAAGCACCGTATCCGTTTCCGAGCACCATGCTGAAACACCGGAATTGGCAAAAACGATTTGCGCCTGACTGTCTTCCTGGGGGACCACGTCGTCGAATTCGGTGAGTTCCGCCTTGGTTTCCGCTGGAGCCTGAAAACTCTCCTGATGATAGCGGTCCATGTCATAGCCGAGCGCGTTCAGGATCTCGCGCACCGCATCCATGAAGCCTTCCGGACCGCAACAATAGACATCCCTATCAAGATAGTCATTGCACATCAGCCCAAGCATCAGCTGGTTGAAATGCCCCTGATAACCGGTCCAGACCTCGTAAGGATCGCTCTGGTTTACGACAAAATGGAGCTGCAGCCCGGTGACCCTGCTCGCCATGTATTCCAGTTTCTGGCGGAAGATCAGTTCGACGGGCCGGTTGGCGCATTGAATAAAGCAGATATCGGGATCTTCACCACGCTCAAACAGTGTCTGTGCCATTGACATCATGGGCGTCACACCGGAGCCGGCCGAAATGAACAGGAACTTGCCGTCAGGGTTCGGAGGCAGGTGAAAAAGCCCCGCTGGTCCGAATGCCTTGAGCTGCATGCCAGGCTTCAGATTGTCGAGCATCCAGCGTGAGCCACGGCTGTCCGATTGCGCCTTTACAGTGACGGACACATAGGCATTCGACACCGGAGAAGACGACAGCGTGTAGGTCCGTTGAACGTTGCCTTCCGGAACAGGGAGGTCCAACGTGATGAACTGCCCTGCCCTGTAGACAAACGTTGCCCCGGAGGGCGGGCGAAACGAAAAGGTCTTCACGTTGGGGGCTTCGGGAACCACCATCACGCATTCAAGCAGTTCACTGTCGTTCCAGACAGGCGTTTCTCGGCCGGGCTTCGGGATCATCACGTTACTCCGCAGCCACACGGAAACGGCCGATCAGTGCCGCCTCAAGCGTTCGCGCATACCAGTCGACAAACTGGATGACGCCGCTTTCCTGAACAGGTGAATACGGTCCAGGCTCATAGGCCGGAGAACAGATACCGATCTGGTTTTCTTCAACAATCCGCCGATCTTCGTCGTTCGTGTGGGTCCAGACTTCGGTCAACCGGTCAAGGTCATAATCGACCCCTTCCTGTGCATCCTTGTGAACCAGCCAGGTCGTCGTTACCTCCGATTCCATGGGACCGACCGGCAAGACCCTGAAGACCAGGACCTGATCTGAAAGGAAGTGGTTCCAGGTGTTCGGATAGTTGAAGAACAGGCACGTTCCGGCATTGTCAAAGGGAACCGAGCCAATGCGCTTCGATACTGCCGCCTTGCCGTCCATCGTGTAGCTGACGGCTTCGCCAAGAAACGGGATGCGGACCAAACGCCATTGTTCATTGTCGGAAATCAGGTACTTGGCCGGCAACCCGGCATTTTCACAACGCTCTACATGGGCTTTTCCCGCGTTGGAAGTCGAAGAATCGTCAGCGCCCACGAGGTTGGGATCATCAGGAAACGTCCGGCACAGGGAAGGATGCGAACCGGAACAGTGGTAGCACTCCCGGTTGTTTTCAAGCACCAGCTTCCAGTTACCCTTCTCAGTGATTGTCGATTGGTGTGCGACTTTCAGATTGCTGAGATCATGAGGACCAAGATACCGCTTGGCCTGTTTCTGAAGGTCCGAAATGTCGGGGGCAATTTCGGCGAGACAGATGAACACCATCCCAGAAACATCGACGCAGTGAACTGTTTTCAGACCGTGATCAGCCGGCTTGAAGTCCGATCCCATCTCACGTGCCCAGAGCAGCGCGCCGTCCAACTCGTAGGTCCACTGGTGATAAGGGCAAACGAGCTTCGGCGCGGATCCCCTTGCCGCGGAACAGATGCGGCTGCCACGATGGCGACAAGAGTTGTGAAAGGCCCGGATGACGCCGTCGGCGCCACGTACAACGATGACCGAATAAGCGCCGATCTGAAGCGTCACAAAATTACCCGTCTTCGGGATCTCCGAAGAAACCGCCGCGAAAACCCAGTCCTTCTGCCAGATATGCTTCAAGTCGGCCTGAAAGACGGTTTCTGCAGTGTAAAAAGCCTGCGGCAGTGAATAGCCTTCCCGCCGGCTCATCAACAAGGAGAGAATGTCCGCATCGCTGTACATGTTTCGATCCTGATTCTACCGGGTCCACCGGTCGTTTTGCGTTGCGAAAATTAGGCCTGCCACTGTCTCGTTTCGTAGCGCAAAAACGGCATTCACTTATCCAAGTGAGACGCTGCTCAAAAAAAGCGCAGAGCAGAATTTGTCAGATGTCTTTTACAAGCCGTAGCGCGTCGTAAATGGCTGCGTGGGTGTTACGCGCCGCGACTGCGTCGCCGATACGAAACAAGGCAAATTCGCCTGCCGGATTGGCATCCAGGGGCTGAGGTTGTCCGAAGATCAGAGCTTCCTGCTTCACAGCGCCCAGGTTTTTTGAGCGCGGTTTGAGTTCGAAATAGAGTTCGTCCATCGGGACCGTGCCATGATTGACAACAATCTGGTCGAACGCTCTTTCCTCAATGTGTTTCGAATAGTCCGTGCCGATCACAGCAGTGAGCATGTTCCCGGACCGCCGGGCGGCCCGCAAGCGATAGGTCACTGTGAAGCGAACATCCTTGCCCTGCAGCGCACGCATGTAGGGTACCAGGTTCATCGCCATAACATCGGGGGCAAACGATCTGTCCGGTGTCATGATTTCAACGTGTGCGCCGGATGCTGCAACGATTTCAGCGGCTTGCAGTGCCGCGTGATCACCCGCATCGTCATAAACGAGAACCCGCCTGCCCGGCTTCACGTCTCCCGCAATGATGTCCCATGAAGACACAACGAGATCGTTGCCTTCCGACAAAACTTCCGTGTGCGGCAGTCCTCCCGTGGCAACAATCACCACATCCGGACTGTCGGCTGCAATGTCATCAGCTTCCGCGAACGTATTGAATCTGAAGCGCACATTTCGTGCCATGCACTGTTCAAGCCGCCAGTCGATGATCGAGATCATTTCCCGCCGGCGTTCGGACTGAGCGGTCAGCCGGATCTGACCACCGGCGTCCGCGGCTGCCTCATAGACAGTGACGTCGTGACCGCGTTCAGCGGCAACCCTGGCAGCTTCCATACCCGCAGGCCCCGCGCCGACGACAACCACCTTCTTTTTTTCGCCTGCCTCACGTATTTCTTGAGGCATGGTCAGTTCCCGGCCCGTGGCCGGGTTATGGATGCAAAGAGCATCACCGGCCTGATAGATCCGGTCGAGACAATAAGTTGCACCAACGCAAGGACGGATGTCTTCTTCGCGTTTTTCAGCGATCTTTCTGACGATGAGAGGATCTGCCATATGAGCACGCGTCATGCCGACCATGTCCAGGAGCCCCTCCGCAATTGCGTGGCGAGCCGTCGCAACGTCGGGAATCTTCGCCGCATGAAAGGTCGGCAGACCGATTTCCCTGCGGATCTTTCCGGCAAAGTCCAAATGCGGCGCGTTGCGCATGCCCTGAACCGGAATTACGTCGGTCAGGCCCGGATCGGTATCGATGTGGCCGCGGATGACATTCAAAAAATCAATCTGACCCGTCTGCTTGAGGGTTCGCGCGATTGCCAGGCCGTCTTTTTCGGTCAGCCCGCCTTCCATGTCTTCATCCGCTGTGAACCGGATCCCGACGATAAAGTCGTCACCCACCCTTTTGCGCACCGCGTCGATGACCTCGATCGAGAATCGCATCCGGTTTTGCAGCGAACCGCCATACGGTCCATCGAGCGTGTTCGTGGAAGGTGACCAGAACTGATCCATCAAATGACCGTAGGCCTGGAGTTCAATGCCATCCATTCCGCCTTCTTTCATGCGCTCGGCGGCATCTGCATAGTCCACGATAATCCGATCAATATCCCAGTCTTCAACCTGCTTGGGGAATGCCCTGTGCGCTGCTTCGCGCTCGTGGCTCGGCGCGACAGCGGGAAGCCAGTCGCCTTTGTTCCAATGCGTCCGGCGCCCGAGATGCGTGAGTTGGATCATCACGGCGCACCCGTGTTCGTGACAGGCGTCGGTCAAGCGCCTGATCCAGGGAACGACCTCGTCCTTATAGGCAAGGATATTGTTGAAGACCGGCGGAGAGTTCCTTGAAACAGCTGCCGATCCGGCCGTCATCGTCATGGCAACGCCTGCCCTTGCGCGCACCTCATGATAGGCCCTGTACCGGTCCTTCGGCATACCGTCTTCCGGATAGGCAGGTTCATGCGACGTGATCATGATCCTGTTTTTCAGAGTAAGGTTCTTCAGCTGATACGGTTGCAGCAACGGATCCCTTGACATGCGCTTCCCTCATCTTGCGGCCGGTCGCGGTGTTCCCGACCGCATGCGACACTAAATTGTGCTGCAGGTCGATGAAAAGTCTCAAATCCGACATTAATGTCGTTTTTTATGACACTCATGTCAGTTTTGATTGAAAGCGCTGCCGTCTGCTGCTAACCCGAAGCTATGAGCGACCCTTTGATCGAAAAGACCAGCGGTTGGCGTGGCACGCGCGATGTCTGGATTCAGGCGGCATATGAGGCATTGTTGGACAGCGGCATCGACTCGGTAAAGGTCATGCCGCTTGCCGATCGGCTCGGTCTCTCGCGCACCAGTTTCTACGGCCACTTTGCAGATCGCGACGACCTCCTGAGTGCCTTGATTTCGCTCTGGCAGTCAAAAAACACAGGAAACCTCATCAAACGATCAGAGGACTACGCAGACTCGATTACCGAAGCGATCCTCAATGTGTTTGACCTTTGGCTTTTGCCGGAACTGTTTGATTCCCGACTGGAATTTGCCGTTCGCAACTGGGCGCACACCGAACAGCACCTCGCAGACATGCTGGATGACGCCGACCGAACAAGGGTCGCCGCACTGCAGGCAATGTTCGAACGCTTCGGCTATGACGCCCAACATGCGAATATCCGCGCCAACACTGTCTACCAGACCCAGATCGGATACATATCAATGAAGAAGGACGGCCCGACGGACCCGTTGGAACCCCGTCTCAAGCGGATGCGCTACTATGCGGAGATCTTCGCAGGCCAGCCGGTCAGCGATGCAGAAGCTGCGCGTTTCTTCTCAAGACATCCTTTCAAGGCCAGCTGATCGCGCGACGCGATAGACTTCCGAAAGTCACGATGCGGCGTGCATACGCGTCCCGTCGCCTTGAGAGTGCCCGGGCCGCGAACGAGCTTCCCTGCTAAGAAGCACCCAGACCTGACACAGCACCACCAGAGCTATCAGGGGCACGAGGCTCGAGAATATCATTGATGTCAGCCAGTCGCGGGCGGACAGGACGTCGTGGATTGTCGGAGAGATCCATAAAAGAGCGGCGGTTGCCTGCAATGTCAGCGGCCACCTTGGCACCTCTTTCAAGACAATCAACAACGCAATCGAGTAAAACAGCCAATCGTAGTACATAAAGGACGGTGACGCCAAAGTGACGGCCAGCATCGAGACGGCAACAGCACGTATCCTTGGGAGCCGCCGCGCGGCAAACCACACCACCACGGCAGCAAAGGCAATCGACAAAAGTTGCGTTGCAAGACGCATCTCCGGCGATACACCCCACTTTCCAAACGAGCTGCCGACCGTCGACATCATACCGTGATTGGCTGAGAACTGAATAGAATGTGCTCCATCCTGCATTGAGGTCAGGAACGCTTCCCAAAGCCCGGCACCATATATGGCAACAGACAGAGCAAGCAGACCAATCGTGCCGATTGTGGCGTAGAAAAAGGTGCGCCAGTCCCGTGCTGCGAAAAGAAACACAGGTAGCAGCAATCCGTACTGTGGTTTGATTGTCACCAGTGCAAGAGCCATTCCGCTCAAAAACGGTTTGTCACGGCTGTGCAACATTGCAAACAACAAGAGAAAAGTGATCAACGGCGAGAGCTGGAGGAGTTGAAAAGCGTAGAACGCGCCAGGCGACAAAAGCATGAAGAGATACGGCCACGCGGCAAGATTTGGCCTGATCATGTAGATCATTCCGAAGAAACTTGCGAAGAAGACCGTCATCCCGACCAGCTTTGCGGCCGGATAACTCAACAGCGCCAGCGGTTCAAAAATGAGCAAGGCGTGAGGCGGGTTCAGAAACAGAAGATTTTCATTCTTTTCGGAAAACGGTGCGCTGAAAAGGACGGGGTCGTAAGCTTCCGCGGCCCGGCCCTGGAGAGCCATTTCGCCGGCCCTGTAGAACGCGACGAAATCTTCCCGCTGCACGTCAGACAAGTTGCTGTGGAAGTCAAACAAACCGCCCCAGTCGTTCTGGTACCAGGAAGATCCCAGGAAGATGGATACGGCTATCAAAACAAAGACGAAAACCGGTCCACCAAACCTGTTGTTCAGATCGTCAGCTCTGAGGAGATCAAGCAAACGCGCCCGAACCTTCAAAAGGCCGGTGCAGGCTGACGAAATCGTATTAAAGGCTGCAGAAACCAAGTCCGGCCTCGCGGTTCTGAAAACACGTTTAAACCAAGTTACTTGGCTCCCGTGAAATTGCAGTTAACCGGCTTGCTTAACGCGATATTTATGCTCCGCCCCCCCCCGCTTTGGCGAATGCGAAGCTTATGGAATCCGGACAGCAATTTTGTTTCGCTGCCTTTTGTCCGCCATCAAGTCTCTGCGCGTGGTTTTTCGGGTATTACGTAGGCTAAGGGCAAAGCCGTCGTATTCTTTATCTGTTCCATTGCGAACGTCGTCGACACATCCGAAATGTCGATCTTGGCAATGAGCTTCTTGTAAAAGGTATCATAGGCTTCGATGTCGGGAACAGCGACCCGGAGCAGGTAGTCGACCTGCCCGGCCATACGGTAAAACTCTACAACTTCCGGAAACTCCTGAATGACATCGGCGAATTTCTTGAGCCAGTCCTCGGAATGCTGGTTGGTGGTGATCGCGACAAACGCAGTCACCTTCGCGTTTACCTTGGCCGGGTCGAGCAACGCGACACGTCCTGTAATGACGCCATCTTCTTCCATTTTCTGGATCCGCCGCCAACAAGGTGTTGTCGACAACCCTACCCGTCGTCCAATCTCCGCGACGGGAATGGTGCAGTCTTCCTGCAGGATGGACAGAATACGGCGATCGATGCGGTCAATCATTTCCGAGGCCTTCGGTTCGACGGCTTTTTCATGAGAACACTTGCGCTCTATCCGCAGCATTTTTTTCCGCGAAAGAAGCGATATACGTATCCTATTTTTCGAAACGCCTGTCAATTCTCGAAAAAATTAGGATTTTTTGCCAATCCCTTTGCATCTTCCTAAATCAGCCGCGCCACTTCCTTTCGCAAGACCGGGAGCAATTCGCTGTCAAACCAGGGGTTTTTCTTGAGCCACGCATTGTTACGCCATGAGGGATGCGGCAAAGGGATAACTTTGGGCTTTCCCGGTTTTGGAGCTGCTTCGAAATAGATGGTCCAGGCAGCGACTGTTTCCGTCAGGCTCTTCTTGCGCGCGGGACCGAGGTGATAGGCCTGAGCGTATTGCCCGATCACAATGACCAGCTCGAGTTGCCCCATCTGCGCAAACAAATCGTCGTGCCAAAGACTGCGGCATTCCTTTCTCGGTGGAAGATCGCCGCCTTTTGAATCCAGACCCGGAAAACAGAAGCCCATTGGAATGATCGCCAAACGGGCCGGATCGTAGAAAACCTCCTCATCAATATCCATCCAGTTTCTGAGCCGGTCACCGGACGGATCGGTAAACGGCCTTCCGCTTTGGTGGACACGCGTACCGGGCGCCTGGCCGCAGATACAAAGCCTTGCGGTGGAAGACACCTGAAGCACCGGACGGGGCTCGTGTTGCAGTGGTTTTCCACTCGGATCCTCCAAGCACTTACGGCAAGCCCGGATGCGCTCTGAGATCCCTTCGAGCTTCGAGGAATTCGGTTTGAAAGACAACGAGTTGCACCTTGATACAGCTGATTAAGACAATCCTTACCACGATCTTGAGGACGATCTTAAGGAATGGTGAGTCAGTGTGGCGAAACACGCAGTATCACAATAACGAAATCAACACCGTCCGGGCGTCCGATGAAGTCCCACGCGTCACAAACCGAAAGCGATATTCTCGCTATCAACAAGCAACGTGCGCTCCGGCGCCGGGAAATGGCGCGTTCGGTCCGCGACATCCGCAGCCGCCTCGGGGCTTCTGATACGCGGCAATCGACATTTGAGCACGAGCGTCAGCATCTATTCGCCGATACCCGCATAAATGCCGCTTTTGCCGCACCGCTTCTGGCGCTCATCGTGGCGGCGATTTCGTCGTTGTGGGTTAGTCCGCAATTTATGGGTGCCTGGTTTTTGGTGACTATCTGCACCCACTTTCTGATGGTGGTCATCAGCCATTCATACGAAAAGGCTCCGTCCGATCAGAAAGTACGCATCATCTGGCGCAGACGCTTCACAATCGGCGATTTCATCTATGGATGCAGCTGGGCCATGTTCTTCCTCATGCCCGAAGCCATCGGGTCCGGCGACGGTCTGGTGATCTTTCATTTCGCCACGCTGTTGATCGTGATCGCGATGAATACGATGCAGTCCGCCAATCTGCCCAAGTGCCTGCTGGCAAGCACATTACCGATCACGTTCGTCGTGACTTTCAGTTTCCTGCAACAGTCCAGCGCAGTTCACTATACGCTCGCAGCAATGGCGATCGGCGCGCAAGGCTTCTTCCTCATTCTGGGAAACCAGCTTCTCAAGAATGCAAACACGATGCTGGAGTATCGCGCCGAGAAAGACCACCTCATTGCGGAACTGGAGACGGCAAACTCCGTTTCCGATGAAGCGCGCCGCCGCGCCGAGGCCGCCAATCTGGCCAAATCCCGTTTTCTCGCAACAATGAGCCACGAGTTACGCACCCCGTTGAACGCCATTCTCGGTTTCTCGGAAATCATGAAGGACGAAGTTCTCGGGCCGATGGAAAACAAGAACTACCGGTCCTATGCCGAGGACATTCACGGCTCAGGAGATCATCTCCTCAATCTGATCAACGAAATTCTGGATCTGTCGCGGATCGAAGCCGGTCGGCATGAGCTGCACGAAGAGCCTATTCTTCTGGAGGATGTCGTCGCCGAATGCGGAACCATGATGAAAGTGCGCGCAAAGGCAAAGTCTATCGCGCTGCATCACTCGCATCAGGCAGACCTGCCGCGCGTTTGGGCCGACGAACGCGCGCTGAGGCAAGTCATTTTGAACCTTATGTCAAACGCGGTGAAATTCACGCCGGTCGGCGGAGAAGTCCGCGTCAATCTCGGTCCGACCACCGACGGTGGCCAATATGTTTCCATCCGCGACAATGGCCCCGGCATACCGGAAGAAGAAATTCCAACGGTTCTGGAAGCCTTCGGTCAGGGATCACATGCGATCAAGAGCGCAGAACAGGGAACAGGACTTGGGCTTTCCATCGTTCAGGCGCTTGTCAGCATGCATGACGGCAAATTCTCCATAAAGTCGCGGCTGAGAGAAGGCACCGAGGTTACAGTCAGCCTGCCTCCGTCCCGAAACATGAGCTACGCGAAGGAAACGAAGGCACGTCCAGCAGAAGCTTTTGACCCGCGCAACAGAAATGCCCGTTCCGCCTGACGTCAGGATTTTCCGGAAACACCCGCGTCTGCGAAGGTTGCCATTCCCGAATGCGTCTCGGCGGCTGCCTTGACGAAACCGGCAGCAAGCGCTGCGCCCGACCCTTCCCCCAATCGCATGCCGAAATCGAACAGAGCGTCCTTGCCCATGTGTTCAAGAACCCTGGCATGCGAGTGTTCGGCCGAAACATGTGCAAACAGACAATGGTCGAGACCGGCCGGATCCATTGCATAAACGACGGCTGCTGCCGCGGTCGTGACGAAGCCGTCGACGATTACGGGCACACGCTGTAACCGGGCCGCAACGATCAGGCCTGCCATTGCCGCAATTTCCCGCCCGCCAGTCCGGCGCAGAATTTCCAGCGGATCTTTCTCTCCGTTCAAGCGAGCAACGGCCATTTCGACCGCGGCGCGTTTTCTCGCGAGGCCGTCGTCGTCAACACCGGTTCCGCGTCCAACCCAGTCGGCTGCATTTCCGCCAAACAACCCGTGAAACACGGCTGCAGCGACAGTTGTATTGCCAATGCCCATTTCACCAAGACAGATGAGGTCTATTCCACCTGCCAGCGCTTCCATTCCATAAGCCATCGTCGCCGCGCAATTGGCTTCATCCATCGCATCTTCGCGCGTGATGCTTGGCGTCGGCATGTCCACCGCAAGATCAAACACCTTCAGACCGATGTCGTTCGCGCGGCAAAGCTGATTTATGGCCGCGCCACCTGCCGCGAAGTTCTCAACCATCTGCTTGTTTACAGCACTGGGAAATGCGGAAACGCCTTCTTCGGCGACGCCGTGCGCCGAGGCGAAGATCGCGACCATCGGTCTGGTGATCTTCGGCGGTGCCTTGCCTGACCAGGCCGCAAGCCATTCCGTGATCTCCTCGAGCCGCCCAAGCGATCCTGCCGGTTTTGTCAACTGACTGTCGCGCTCCCTGACTTTCGCCAGCGCTTCCTCATCCGGGCCCGGCATCGACTTTACGAGGTTCCGGATGTCATCAAAGGGAAGCGCAGTTTCGGAAAGGGACATTTTCTTTTTCCCGGTCTGTTTTTGGTTGCGAGCCGACATTTGGTCCTGCTAGGCGGCTGATCTATAACCGCGCCTTGGAAAAACTCAAGCACAGGACCGGCCTGATGAGCCCCGAAACCGACCAATACCCAGTTTCTGGACAGAAACCGCGTCCCGACGCGCCAAAACCCGGTTCCAAGGACATCGCGTACCACATCAGGCTATTTGCGGCTGATACCGCAACGTGGGTCCGGTTCTTCTCTCGTTTGTCCTTGCACCAGGTGAATTCGCTGGACAATCCTGCGGCAGCACCCCAATTCGACAAGTCCGCCAGAGCTGCTCCGCTCGCGGGATTTGTGGTCGGACTACCGGCAGCAGGCTTCGGCATGCTGCTCGCATATACGGATCTACCGGCGCTTGTTGTTGCCGCATTTGCGGTCGCTGCGCTCGCAGCCACGACCGGAGCACTTCATGAAGACGGTCTGAGTGATCTTGCGGATGGATTTTTTGGTGGCGCAACGCGCGACAAGCGCCTGGAGATCATGAAAGACAGCCGGATCGGTTCATTCGGTGCGCTGGCTCTTGCTCTGTCAGTTTTGCTGCGCGTCGCCCTGCTGGCCGCCTTGTGGCAACGCTTCAGCCCGGCAGATGCTGCATTGTTGTTTTTGGCATCCGAAAGCATCAGCCGGACACTGCTCGTATGGCAGTGGCATCAGCAGACCCTTGCCCGTCCGAAAGGACTGGCTGCCCGATTTGGCAAACCTGACGGCAGTGCCCTGAAACAGGCGGTCCTGATCACCGTCCCGTTGCTGGTACCTGCCGCTCTGCTCCTTTCAATTCCTGCACTTTTGCTCGGACTTTTAATCGCAACTAGCGCCGCATATGGCCTTGGACACATGGCGTTTAAAAAAATCGGTGGTGTTACGGGCGATGTCCTGGGAGCTATTCAGCAAATCTGCGGGCTTGGATTCTTGACTGGTATGCTTATGGTGCCCTGAGAAGGCGCAGCGTGGGCAGCTATTCACAATGACACCGAGATATATCGCAACGACATCCGACACTCGTTCCCGGCCTATCCGGGAACTGGTGCTGCTGGTGTCTTTTATTATCCTGGCCGCATGCGGCAGCCGGCCTGAGGTCGGCGCTCTGGCGTTGAGCGAAGTTCCGGCGCAAGGGGCTGAGACGCATGATATTTTGGTTGTGACGACACGGGAGCGTGACAGCCGACCGGACACTTATTTCAATGGAGAGCGGAGCCAGCAGACCAGCTATGCGCAGGCGAGCATTTCGGTTCCACCCAGCCACGAAATCAGTCAAGTGGAATGGCCCGACAAGCTGCCGGGAAATCCGGAAACCGACTTCGTCGCCCGCAGTGCCAGCTATATCGAAGACAAAAGCGCCTTCACGCGGGAACTCAATGCGAAGCTGGCGAAACTGCCCAAAGGCAAGCGGGAAGTATTCCTCTTTATCCACGGGTACAACACCCTCTTTCCAGAAGCGCTTTATCGCTTCGTGCAGGTCGTCCATGACGGAGACATCGAGGCCGTACCGGTTCTGTTCACCTGGGCATCACGCGGAAAACTGCAGGACTACGTCTATGACCTGAACAGCGCCGCCATAGCGCGCCAGGCGCTGGCGGAGACGATGCTCCAGCTATCGAAATCAAACGCAGAAAAGATCACTGTACTGGCTCACTCCATGGGCAACTGGCTGCTTATGGAGACCGCGATCCAGTCGTCACCCGCGCAGCGCAAAGCCCTTGAAGGAAAAGTCGACGTTGCCATTCTGGCAGCGCCGGATATCGACATTGACCTCTTCAAAGCTCAGTTGAGGAAACTCGGCACGCCTGCCAACCCCTACGTCGTTGTGGTTTCGCGCGACGACAGGGCATTGCGTCTTTCCAGAGCAATCGCAGGCGGTAAGGAACGCGTCGGCGCCTACTCCAATGACGCAGAACTCGCCGAGCTTGGCGCAATCGTCATTGATGTGACCGAGCTCGATTCCCTTGACGCAGCAAACCACTCCAAGTTTGCCCAACTGGCCCAACTCAGCCCTGAATTTCGCAAGACGCTCGGTCAGACCGGATTGCGTTCCGCGTCGGACACCGCGCGGGGGGCAAAGCTTGGCGACAGCCTTGGCACATTTGTCGGAAACACGGTCGCGTTGCCGGTCAACATCATTACAGCACCGTTCACATACTCCGGCGGCGGCTGACGACGTAATTTGGACCCCGCCAGACGCTTTTAAGTCTTGGCAAGGACACAATCTGTGTCCATATCCGCCATATGAACTCGCCATGCATACAACTTTGCCAAATTGACGAGACGACCGGCCTGTGCGCCGGCTGTTTACGCTCGCTCGACGAAATTGCAGGTTGGACCGGTTTCAGCGAAGAACGCCGATCGGAAATCATGACCGACCTTTCCAGCCGCCGCCTCCTTGAGAGCGAAGAAAGCCTCGATTAATGGGTGGCCCCAGGCAGATCCGTGGCTTTGTCGTTGCCGCCCTCGTAATTGTTATGGGCGTAATGGCGTTTTTCTTTTTTTTCGGTGATCCGACAGATCCCGAGAACATCAACTTCGACGATTCCGGCCCTCGCGTTGTCGCGCTATCCGCACTTGCATTTGTGTTTCTTGCGAGTTTTGTGTTCGGTCAGCCCAAGGTGCGGGAAATTGTCCAGGGAACGCTGTTTTGGGGCGGTCTTTGTGCCTTGCTCGTGGTTGGCTATACCTATCGTACCGATCTGGTGCAGGCTGGATATCGCGTTCTCGGCGCGCTTGCCCCCGGCCTTGCTGTAACGCAACCGGACGGCTCCATCCTGATTGTTCGCGATGCCAGTGGCCATTTCGTTGTAGACGGCCGCGTCAATGGATCCCGGACAAACTTTCTTCTAGATACGGGTGCCAGTGCGGTTGTCTTGACGTTTAACGATGCCAAGCGTGCAGGTTACGATCCGGCCGAGCTTTCCTTCACCGTGCCTGTCTCGACTGCGAATGGCCGTGCGATGGTTGCTCCAATTCAGATCGATACCATTTCGGTCGGCGATCATACGTTCAGCAATGTCAGAGGGTTTGTTGCCCGCGATGGATCGCTGGGAGGCAGCCTTTTCGGCCTCACAGCCTTGGACCGGCTCAGAAGCTGGCGCATTGAGGGCGATCGTCTCATCATGAACCCATGACCACTAAGCCCCCTGCCAAAACGCAAGGGGAAAGTGCATCTGATACGAAAATCGCAGCCGAGCCTGGCATCAACTCGACTGCGCTCAATTCACGTCAAAAGGCTAATAACGCGGACAAGGTCAGCCTGGGCCAACCTTGAACCGTCAAATTTCAAAAGGCGTAAGACATTCCGCTGCAGGCTGTGTTAAACCTGCTAGCGGCTGGCAAATTCCATGGCCAGTGTTGTCAGGCGAGCGTGCGCCTGCGCAGCCATCCAAGACCGACGAGTGCGGTCAGCAGAAGTGGCAGACCGGCCGGTATCGGTATGACCGCCGACGGGGCAACCTTGGCAATGCTCACAGAACCGATGTAAGGGCCGTCAAATCGTACCAACTCGGTGTCCTCCAAATTGTCGAACGGATTGTCACCCAGCATCTCGAACGTGTCGAACGCGATTGTCATCAGAACCTGGCTACCGAATGCACCGGATGCGGATCCGCCGATGACATCGAGCAGAAATTCTATCGTATCCGTTTCATACCCGGCATCCGTTGCAACGCCGGACAGAAACAGACCGTTGTCATCGAAAACGTCGAAACCGCCGGTAAGTGTATTCGCCGGGTCAGTCGGATCGAATCCGATGATGAAATCGACAAAGGCGGCTCCGGTTGGGCTGACCCCATCCGAAGAATCGATATCGGCGCCGAATGTGGCGAGGTCACCGAATGGCGCGTTGTCAAAGTACTCAATCAGAGCAAAGCTCGCATTGAGCGTCGGTGGCTCGGTCGTAAGACCAAGCCCCGCAGCCGATGCGCCTTGAACCCCAAAGGCCAGGCTGATTGTCATAAACACACTTATAACAAGTCTTTTCATTTAAAATTCCCCTGTACGCCCAAACAAGTTAAAGGATATCAGGTCCATTATCGTTGATTATTGTCAGATTGTCAGCAGTCACATTATCTCCGCGTACGTAGATCGCGTCACGATCGCCATCAAGGTAAATGATGGCACCGCCAGAGAAGTTCCGAATAAAGGACACGTCGGCTGCACCCGCTTCAAATACAATCTCATCGACACCGACTTCGTAGTCAAGAATAACGTCACGCTCACGAATACCGTTCAGTGTCTCTTCTCCGAAGATAAACTGATCGGCACCGCCGTCGCCAACCATTCTGTCATACCTGCCGCCGAGTGAGCGGATCGCATCGTCCTGGTCAGTTCCGACAAGATAGTCGCTTGCGGATGTTCCGATGATCTCGTTGGGTCCTCCACCTTCGTTCACATCCGTCACGCTGACAAAGACCAGTTCGGAATCCGTCAGTGTTCCGTCGCTTACCTGCACTTCGACTTCGTAGACGTTGTCGGTATCCGCGTCGCCCGGAGCTTCGAAGTCCGGCGCATTTATAAAGCTGAACGTTCCATCGGACGCCATCTGGAAGAGAGCTGCATCCGCGCCACCCGAGATCGAGAATGTTAGTATGGCATCGTCGACATCTGTAGCTGTTGCAGTTCCAACCGCGGTTGAGTTTTCCGGGATCGAGATCGGACCGATTGCGGCCAGCACAGGCGCATCATTGACGCCAGTGACGGTAACCGTCACATCGTTCTGAACCGTCGCGCCTTGCTGATCCTGCGCCTCGACCGTGATCGTCACATTGCGGGTTTCCCCGTCGTTCAGATCCTGGAAGCCTGTGCCTGGATCGAACGTCAGAGTGGTTCCCAGGATCGATGCGGAGCCTTCCAAAGGTTGGCCCGCCACCGTGTAGGTGAGCGTTGTGCCGTCGTCTTCGCCATCCGCGTCGTCACCGAGCGTGGCAAGATCAAGTGTGACAGCCGGACCATCCTCTGCAGCATTCAACACACCTGCTGCAAGCGTCGGATCGTCGTTGACGCCGGTCACAGTGACCGTCACATCGTTCTGAACCGTGGCTCCACGTTGATCCTCAGCCTCGACCGTGACTGTCACATCGCGGGTTTCCCCCGCGTTCAGGTCCTGGAAGTCTGCTCCTGGATTGAAGGTCAGAGTGGTTCCCAGGATCGATGCGGAACCTTCGGACGGCTGTCCCACCACCGTATAAGTCAGCGTCGTGCCGTCGTCTTCGTTATCCGCGTCGTCACCGAGGGTCGACAAATCGAGCGTTACGGCCGCTCCGTCTTCAACGGCATTCAGGACGCCTGCCCCCAGTGTCGGGTCATCGTTGACGCCCGTCACGGTAACCGTGACAGTTCCTTCACTAGATGATGCTCCATGGCTATCGGTTGCCGTGACGCCGATAATGACACCACGGGTTTCACCTTCATTCAGATCCTGGAAGTCTGCCCCTGGATCGAAGTTCAGGTTAGTTCCGTTGAGCGAGGCCGTACCCTCGCCGGGCAGTGTCGTGACACCGTATGTCAGCGTCGTTCCGTCATCGTCGGTGTCAATGTCGTCGCCGAGCGTTGACAGGTTGAGACTGACAGGCACACCATCCTCAGCCGCATTCATCACGCCGTTGGCAACCGTTGGCGCATCGTTCACACCTGTCACCGTCAGTGTAACATTGGCTGTGCTGAATCCGCCGTTCCCATCGGTAATTGTATAGGTGAAGAACTCAGCGCTGCTGGATCCGACCGCGAGATCTTCAAACGCCCCGTTGGGATCATAATCGAAGGTTCCATCAGAGTTGACCGTCAGGATTGCTCCAGAGTCCAGATTAATCGGCACGCCGACATTTGCCGGATCGCCATCGACTTCGGTCACCGAAAGCGGATCACCGTTGGGATCGGAGTCCGCACCGTTCCCGTTGTCGGCAAAGAGGCTTCCAGACAGTGGGTTGTCTTCGTCCGTTGTCAGATCATCGTTTTGTGCGATCGGCGTACTCGACCCCTGAACGTTGACGGTTACCGTCGCCGTATCAAAACCGCCGTTGCCATCGGTGATCGTATACATGAACTGAGCCGCACCGGTGAAACCTGTCATCGGTGTGAACGTCACGTTGCCGCCCGCAAGCTGCACCGTGCCGCCCGAAACCGCAGTTACACCGGTCACCGCGAGTGGCTGAACGACTTCCGGATCACCGTCGTCGTCATTGCTGAGCAAGGTGCCCGTCGCGATCACAATCGGTGTTTCGAAGCCCGTCGAAATGCCTGCATCGTCATTTGCAACAGGGTCGTCGTTCACCGGGTTCACTGTAATCGTAGCAGTTGCCTGCACGGTTCCGCCGTTACCGTCGCTCACCTCATAAATGAAGCTGTCAGTGCCGTTGAAGTCAGCGTCAGGCGTGTAGTCGAATGACCCGTCTGCGTTCAAATTCAGCGTACCGTTCGAAACGTCTGAAATCAGCTGACTGATTGTAAGTCCGTCGCCGTCGACATCCGAATCGTTGCTCAAGACGCCAGTGCCAACAAGGACATTCAACGAACCGTCTTCGTCGAGCGAATAGGTATCGTCTTGGGCGTCAGGATCATCGTTCACGCCCGCGACCGTCACAACAACGTCGTTTTGTACCGTCGCACCCTGTTGATCCTGCGCTTCGACCGTGATCGTCACGTCGCGGGTTTCACCGACACCGAGGTCCTGGAAATCAGCGCCGGGATCGAAAGTCAGTGTCGTCCCGAGGATGGATGCAGACCCTTCGGACGGCTGTGCCGCCACGGAATAGGCCAGCGTTGTGCCGTCATCTTCACCATCGGCGTCATCACCGAGCGTGGACAGATCCAGCGTCACAGCCGGACCGTCTTCAGCGGCGTTGAGTATACCCGCGCCCAAGGTCGGGTCGTCGTTCACGCCAGTCACGGTCACTGTGACGTCGTTTTGAACTGTCGCACCCTGCTGGTCCTGAGCCTCCACCGTGATCGTCACGTCGCGGGTTTCGCCGGCGTTCAGATCCTGGAAGTCTGCCCCCGGATCGAAGGTCAAGGTCGTACCAAGGATCGATGCGGACCCTTCGGACGGTTGTGCTGCCACGGAATAGGCCAGCGTTGTGCCGTCATCTTCACCATCGGCGTCATCACCGAGCGTGGACAGATCCAGCGTCACAGCCGGACCGTCTTCAGCGGCGTTGAGTATACCCGCGCCCAAGGTCGGGTCGTCGTTCACGCCAGTCACGGTCACTGTGACGTCGTTTTGAACTGTCGCACCCTGCTGGTCCTGAGCCTCCACCGTGATCGTCACATCGCGGGTTTCCCCGGCGTTCAGATCCTGGAAGTCTGCCCCTGGATCAAAGGTCAAGGTCCTACCAAGGATCGATGCGGACCCTTCGGACGGCTGCGCCGCCACGGAATAGGCAAGCGTCGTGCCGTCGTCTTCACCATCGGCGTCATCACCGAGTGTCGACAGATCGAGCATCACAGCCGGACCGTCTTCAGCAGCGTTGAGAACACCTGCGCCCAGTGTCGGATCATCGTTCACACCGGTCACGGTCACCGTGACGTCGTTCTGGACCGTAGCTCCCCGTTGATCCTCAGCTTCGACCGTAACTGTCACATCGCGGGTTTCCCCGGCGTTCAGATCCTGGAAGTCAGCTCCCGGATCAAAGGTCAATGTCGTACCAAGGACCGATGCGGACCCTTCGGCCGGTTGCCCTGCCACGGAATAGGTCAGCGTCGTGCCGTCGTCTTCGCTGTCCGCGTCGTCACCGAGTGTCGACAGATCAAGCATTACCGCCGGACCGTCCTCAACAGCATTGAGAATGCCTGCGCCCAGCGTAGGATCATCATTCACGCCGAGAACCGAAACGGTAACGGTGCCTTCGTTGGAAGATGCCGCGTTGCTGTCCGTTGCGGTCACGCCGATCGTGACGTCACGGGTTTCGCCCTCGTTCAGATCCTGGAAATCCGCGCCGGGATCGAAGTTTAGGTTGGTACCGGTGATTGAAGCTGAACCTTCGCCCGGCTGTGTCGTGATCGCATAGCCGAGTGTGGACCCGTCATCGTCGCTATCGACGTCGTCTCCAAGCGTCGCAAGGTTCAGGTTGACAGGCGCGCCATCTTCGACGGCATTCATTGCACCATTTGCAACCGTTGGATCGTCATTGAGACCCGTGACGGTTACGGTGACAACACCGGTATCGGAACCATTGTTGCTGTCGGTGATCGTGTAACTGAACGTATCCGTCGTCGACCCGCCAACCGCGAGGGACTCAAAGCTTCCGTTCGGATCGTAGTCGAAGGTTCCATTTGCGTTGAGTGTTAGCAATGCGCCGGAAACCAGCGTGATTTGCGAGCCGACGGACGCCATCAGACCATTCACCGCCGTGACGCTGAACGGATCTCCCTCAGGATCAAAGTCGGCACCGTTGCCGTTGTCCAGGAAGACACTTCCGGAAAGCAATGTCGCTTCGTCCGTCGTGACGGAATCGTTCTGCGCAACCGGCGCGTTGGAACCCTGAACAGTGATATTCACCGTCGCAGTTGCCATTCCACCATTCGCATCTGTTATGTCGTAGGTGAACGAGTCGGGGCCCGAATACCCATTGTTCGGGGTATAGGTTACCGTTCCGTCCAGTTCGATGACCGCCGTACCGTTTGAAGGCGTGCTGACGGCCGTTACGGTGAATGTATCACCATTATCGACGTCGAAATCATTGCTTGCCACGTCGATGTTGACCGGCGTGTTCAGCTGAGTGCTGCGCGTATCATCGTTCGCCGTCGGATCATCATTTACGCCGGTGATGGTAATCGTTCCCGTCGCTGACGCGGTGAGGTTCGAGCCGGCCTCTTCAACGACGTATGTGAACGAGATATCACGGGTATCGCCCACATTGAGTTCGTTATACGTGTTGGCCGTATCGAAGCTCAGATCACCATTTGCATCGACCTGCAGAACGCCTCCGCCGGCCACGACGATCGGCGCTCCGACAAGGCCATTATTGCCGTTGATGGACACCACAGTCAGCGCATCGCCTTCCGGATCGATATCCGCCCCGTTTCCGTTGTCGCTGAAGACATTACCCGCAAGCGTACTGTCTTCATCAACCGTGAAGTCGTCATCCTGCGCATTCACATTGTCATCAGCGCCGGAGATAAACGCGGTGACCGTTGCCGTGTCGCTCAGCCCCCCATCGTCAGTGATGGTGTAAGTGAAGCTGTCGGTAGTGTTCTGACCGCTTGCAAGCGATTGGATGCTTGTCGATGTTGTCGGATCATAAACCAGGTCTCCGGTTGCGGAGATGCTGACCGTTGCGCCAGACGCGAGCACAATGGTTGCGCCCGGTGTGTATGCGTTTCCGTCAATCGCGGTAATCGAGAACGGATCGCCGCCCGGATCACTGTCGCCGACAAAGACATTCACGGTGTTGCTAACAGTATCTTCGTCGATCGAGAAGCTTTCGTTGTCCGCGTTTGGCGCTGCGTTATCGACAGTCACCATGAACGAGGTGCTTTCCACCGAGCCGTTCTGATCGTCGATACTCAGGTTTACCGTGTAAGTGCCTTCGCTCTGGTAGAAGTTCACCAGGCTCGGCATTTTCGACGTGGTGGTGAAGTTTACGTCTGGGTCACCCTCGCCGTAATTCACGGTTATCGCGTAAGTGTCGTTGTCCGGATCGCCAATTATGGCCTGGATATTGAGGTTGGAACCTTCTGAAATCGTCTGGTTTCCAATCGGTGCCAGAGCGACAGGATCATTGACCGGCGTGACGGTGATAAACGTCTGCGCGATCGCCGAGGCAAAGCTGGTGCCATCCGAACCAGTCCATCCAAAGTCCGCAGATCCGTTGAAGTCCGCAGGCGGAATATAAACAAGCGCGCCGGCATTGAGCTCGGCAACCGTGACGACCTGACCTGGCGCGACCGGTGAATTGTTGTATTCCAGCGTCCCTGTGGATGGGAGAACGTCAATGCGGATCTCGGCCAGCGCCTGGTTTTCGGCATCCTGGTATCCGGCCTCAAAGGTGGCCGCATCGAAGACAAGGTTCGTGTCTTCCGCCGTGGAGGCATTGATATCCGTCACCACCGGCGCAGAGTTCGAGAACACTTGATAGAACACGCCATCGCTCGACCCGTCCCCGGCCGACGCGCTGGTAACCGATGTCCAGCTGACAACAAATCCGCCATTGTCGAGCGCGGCCACTGACGGCTCGTCCTGAGTGCTGGACGTTTCGGTGTTGACCTGTAATGGACCGTCAATTCGGTTTCCATTGGCCGCATATTGCTGCGCGAAGATGCCCCAACCGCTTCCGTCTGTTCCGTTATTGTCCGCAAAGACAATGACATAACCACCGCTGGACAGCGCAGCTATATCAACCTGACTTTGGGTATTTATACGTTGATCGTTGACGCGGAACTCCTGTCCGATCGGCAGTCCGGCAGCGTCATATTGCTGAGCAAAGACCCCATCCGCCGAGCCGTCCTGACCCGAGCTCTCCCATACGATCACATGACCGCCACCGACAAGGCCGACAATTTTCGGGTTGTCCTGCGAACTGTCTGTGTAGCTGTTGGCCTGGAGTTCGCCACCAACCGCGGTGTAATTGGCAACACTGTCGGCATAGACCTGATAGAAAACACCGTTCGAGTCACCGTCACCCGCCGATCCGGAATTCTGCGATTTCCAGGTGATGGCAAAGCCGCCATTTGCGAACGCTGTAACGCTCGGCTGATCCTGAGTACCGGAGTTCTCGGAGTTGACAAGGAATTCCGCGCCAATCGCCGTGCCATCGGGCTGGTAAACCTGCGCCCAGACATCCCAGCCAGAACCGCCGCCTCCAGTGTTACCGAAACTCGTCCAGGTGACGACATAGTCGCCGTTGGCAAGAACCGTGATGTCCGGTTCGTACTGCGTGGAACTGAAATAGGTGTTGACCTGGGTTTCCGCTCCAGCCGTCGTCCCGTCATCGTTGTAGCGTTGCATGAAGACGCCGGAGCCACTGCCATCGGAACCACTGTCATCACGCCAGGTTACAGCCCAACCGCCTGTATCCAGACCGGTTACACTCGGTTCGTACTGAGAACTCGCAACCGTGGTGTTTACCAGAAATTCCGTTCCAACGGCGTTGCCGTTTGCATCGAACCGCTGGCCGTATACGCCGTAGGTGTTTACCGAGTCCTGATTGTAGCTTCGCCAGACAATGACAAAACCACCGTCAATCAGGTAGGCGACATCGCTCTGAGACTGTTCGTTAATTGTCTCGGTGTTCGCACGCCGTTCACCAAATACCGGTCCCGCGCCATCAATTTCAGAGGTGACATTGATTGTCACGAGGCTTGGATCGCTTACACCGCCATCACCATCGCCGACCTGCACGCGAACCACACGGCTCGCATCGGGATCATCTGACGTATTGCGGTAGGTCAGGTTCTCGACCAACAATTCGACAATTGCGATTGTGGCATTGGCATTCAGCGAGATCTCGAAGGGATCTCCGGCAACACCGGATTCGACTATGGTGCCGACCTGCGTGCCGTTGACGAATACATTGTTCGCTGTAATCGTGATGCCCTGGTCCTGACGCAGCCCGAGATTGTCCTGCGTAAAGTTATCCGGTGCCGATACCTGGTTCTGGTAGCCGCGCGTGCTGATGACGTTGTCGAGACGGATGAAACCGCCATCGAAATCCGCGCTATCACTATCCGAAAGCGCTACCGCATTGTTCGCATCGAGCAGTTGCGGCCCGATGTTCAGCTGATTTTCAAGATAGGTGACAGTTTCATTGACACCTTGCAGGATTGGGCGTCCGACCAGGTTGAAGTTCGCCGGATCGCCGAGGATCTGGCTGAAGACCCCATTGGAAGACCCGTCCCCTGCCGATGCACTTGTGGTCGACGTCCAGCTTACAATGACGGATCCGTCAGCCAGAAGATCGACAGATGGTTGGTTCTGTGTCGATGACGTCTCGGTATTGACGGTGATTTGCCCGTCAACACGATTACCATTGGCGTCGAACTGCTGCGCCATGATCCCCTGACCAGAGCCATCAACACCGGTCGTATCCCGGAAGACAACAACAAAACCGCCGTCTGGTGTTCCGACAATCTCGGCGTTATCCTGAGAATTCGTAACAATCTCATTCACAAGGAATGGCTGCGTGGTTGCAACACCGGTGTTCGTGAAGAGTTGCGCATAGGTGCCATTGGCAGAGCCGTCACGACCGCCCGTATCCGTCCAGGACACAACGAAGCCGCCACCTGCAAGCGAGGTGATGTTCGGCTGTAGCTGCGAGCCCGAGAACGAGCTTGTCAGGTTTATTTCGCTCGTTGCGAAGCTGTTGGTCCCGTTGACAATCCGCAGAACGATGTCGGATGTGCTCGAATCTTCCCAGACAACGGCATAGTTTCCGTTGTTGAGGCCGACAACATCAGGCTGATCCTGCGTGCCGGACGCATTCGTGTTGATCGTGAATTCAGTGCCCTGGGCAACTCCGGCATTGTCGTAGAACCGGCCCTGGATCTCAGAACCAGTGGAACTGTACCAAACCGCCATGAAGCCGTTGGCCTGCCCTGCAGCCAGTTCTATCTGGGTGTCGGAGCTTGATGTGGAATCATTTATGCGGAACTCTGATCCGAGCGGTGTGCCATCGGCCGCAAACCTTTGCGCAAAGACGCCGGAGCCGTCGCCAACACCAACACCTTGCCATGCGACAACAAAACTGCCATCAGCCATACCGATCGCCGAAGATGTGTTCTGCGTGCCGGCAAATGTTGTATTCACCTGGAATTCCGACCCAACCGGCTGACCGTTCGCGTCATAACGCTGGCCGAAAATACCGGTGTCGTTTGTCCCAGGATTATCCTGGTTGGACGATTGCCACACAACGACATGGCCACCACCCGCCAAACCGGCAACATCGGAGGTATCCTGTACTCCTGCTGTAAAGCTGTTGACCTGTTTTTCCGTGTCGACTTTTTCAAACCCATCCAGTTCGGGCGTGATTGAGATCGTGAACGTCTGATGTTCGCTGACGCCGCCATCGCCGTCAGAAAGCGTTACCTCAACCTCACGCGTATCCTGCGGATCATTGGAGGGGTTGCGGTAGTTGAGACCGTTCAAAAGGGTCTCGACTCGTTCCGGAGTTGCATTGGCGTTCAAAAGAACTTGCAAGCCGTTGCCCGACTGGCCATCGGCCTCGAGCGTTCCGATTGACACACCACCAACACTGACCGAGCTTCCGGCTATGAGGATTCCCGTTCCGGCAAAGGTCATGATGTCCTGAGTGAGGTCATCAGGTGCGTTGAACTGCTCTGCGGCGGCATAGTCGCGCACGATGTGAACCATCAGACGGCCGCCATCAAGATCAGCGCTATCCAGATCCGCAATAGCGACCGAGCCCGTCGCAAAGATCTGCGTAAAGCCGGCATTCAACGTTGCTTCGTCCAGTGTAACGTCAACAAGCCCGTTGACATACGGATCATCACTTGTCGTCTGTGCGGCTGTACCGTAGAGGCGGATGAAAACGCCTTGGTCGCTGCCATCTCCGGCGGAACCGGAAGTGTTTGAATCCCAGGCAACTACAACGCGCCCGTCGCTGAGCGTGGTTGCGGCCGGGTGATCCTGAGTGGATAAAAATTCCTCGTTAACGCGGAAACTTCCGTCGACCCGGTTCCCGGACGCGTCATAGCGCTGCGCGAAAATGTCAGTCCCGCCGCCCAGACGGCTTGAACCATCATTCCAGGTAACCAGCCAGCCGCCATCTGCGGTTCCGGTCACATCAGGCTGTCCCTGGGTCGAGCCGATGTAGTCGCTCACCTGCTCTTCGCCGCCAACCGGCGACCCGCTCGCGTCATAGCGCTGCATGAACACGCCATCGCCGCTTGCGTCCGGCGCCTGCCACACAATGACAAAGCCGCCATCGGTCAATGACGCAATAGCAGGCGTATCCTGTGCGCCTGTGGTCGTTGTGTTCACCACAACTTCCGACCCTTGCGGCACACCGACATCGTCGAAACGCTGGAATGCGACGCCCCAGCTGTTTCCGTCGACCCCATTACTTTGCCAGACAGCGACGAAACCGCCCCCTGTCAGTCCGACAACGTCGACATTTGACTGGGTGCTGCTTGTGAAAGTGTTGAGGACGATGTCGGATCCGGAAATCGGCGTCCCATCGGCCTGGAAGACACGGCCGATCACACCCTGCCCACTGCCGTCACCAGCTCCTGCGGAGGTTTCCGAGCCCCATGTTACGACAAAGTTGCCATTTGCAAGCGCAGCTACACTTGGATTGTACTGCGAGGAGCTGGTCTGAAGGTTCAACTGGAACTCGGTCCCACCGACGCCATTGGCATCGAAGATCCGCGCATGGACATCCTGTCCAGAGCTTCCCGGGCCTTCCCAAACGGTGACCCAGCCACCGCCTGTCAGACCAGCGACATCCGCCTGATCCTGTTGGCCGTTGGTGAATTGGTTGACCAGAACTTCAGGACCGATTGGTTCTCCAGCAGCCGTATAGCGCTGCTGATAGACACCATAGTCAAACCCGTTAGAGCTGTCCTGATTGTAGCTTTCCCACGTGACGACAAATCCGCCATCGGACAGCTCGGTTAAAGTTGCAAAATATTGCGTGCTCGTTGTAAACGCGTTGACCTGCATTTCGCCGCCGAGGGCAACAGTCGTTCCATCCGTTTCGGGAGTGATTGACAGGTCAAAGTCGCGATCGCCCGTGGTTGCGTTTGCGGCATCGGTCACGCGCACATCGAAACGCACAATCGACGCGGGACCATCCGAATTGTTGGTGTAACGGAAGGCCTCGATCAGTGCGTCGACTGCATTCTGCGTCGCTGCCGCAACGAGATTGATCCGAAGATCGGCACCGTTCTGTCCGTCAAGCGTGCCATCGACCGTACCGATCACGACGCCCTGGTACGAGATGTCGTTTCCGCTAACCCCAATCTGATTGAGACCGGTCCCGTCATTTGTAACCGATAGTGTCTCGAAATTTGATCCACTACGGCTCGTTGGCGCATTCCTGTATCCAAGATCTACGAAACCGCCATCAAAACCGTTTACAAGCGTGTAGTCGAAATCAACAGCCGGATCGAGACGGATTCCTGCTTCGACTTCGCTTTCGGTCGCCTGCAGATGGTCAACATCGGTAAGGAAAATGCCAGCTGCGGCTGCGCTGCCCTCGATGTCGATCCGAATACTGTCGCCTTCGCTCAAGCCACCGTCGCCGTCCGATACCCGAACACTGACCTGCCGCTCAGAACCCGCAACCGGGTTGGTCGAGCTGTAACCGATCTGCTCCAGGAGGAAGCGGACATTCGCCGCATTGGCATTTGCATTGAGATTGATGACGAAGTCGTTGCCGTTTACACCATCGTCAATGGCATCGATCGTGCCGATAATGGTGCCGTCGTAAAGTACATCCGATCCGGATGTCGTGATTCCCTTGCCGGAAATGACGCTGAGCTGGTCGTCTGTCGTGGAGCGGTAGCTCAAATGCTTCAACTCAACGGAACCGCCGTCAAAGTCAGCACTGTCGAAATCGGACAATTGCAGGCCATTATCGATGATCTGCGGCGTTCCGATTGTGGCGACGTCAAAGTCAACGACCACCGCGAGATTTTCGACATCTGGGACAAAGTTAGCCGGCTGCAGCGTGCCCGCCTCGCCCAAAACTCTCGTGAATACGCCAGAGCCGCTGCCGTCGCCGGCTGGAGCAGAATTGGCAGACGTCCAGACGGCCGCGATACCAGTGTCTGTTCCGTCGGTTATTTCGACGATCTGAACTTCGTTCTGCGTGCTGGTAATTTCGTCGTTGATCAGAACAGGGCCGTCCAGGCGCGAACCATCTGGATTGAACTGCTGCAGGAAAACGCCCACGCCAGAACCGTCCGAGCCGCTTGAATCATCGTAAGCAATAGCGAAACCGCCGTTGGACAGTCCGACGACATCGCGAATCTGCTGTGTGCTGGACACCTGTTCGTTGACCAGGAACTCACTCCCGATCGGTGTCGCATCGGCAGCAAACAGCTGCGCCATTACCGACACGCCGCTGCCGTCAATGCCGGTATCATCATACCAGGCCACAACGAAGCGGCCATCGCTCAGATAGTCGACCTTGGGCAGATACTGTCCGCCATTTGTGGTGGTATTTACGAGGAACTCGGGCCCGACAAGCGTCCCGCTGCTGTCTATGCGTTGACCATAGACGCCGAAACTTGCCCCGTCCTGAGCGCTCTGATCTTCCCAGACCACAACGACATTGCCCGCAGAATCCACCGAAACGTCAGAATTGCGTTGCGTTCCGGCTGTGACCGTCGTGTTGACAGTGAATTCTGATCCCTGAGAAACGCCGGTTCCGTTGAAATACTGACCGCGAATATCCCAGGTATTGGAGTCTCCGTTGAAAGAGGACCACGTGACGAGGAAACCGCCTGGGACAGCGGTTACAGCCGGTTGATCCTGTGTCGAGAAGACGACGGTTTCAACCATGAACTCGGCTGTGCGAACACTGCCGTCGTCATTGTGTACTTGCGCCTTGATGTAGCCGGACGAATTGGTCGAATCCTGCCACACTACGACGTAGCCACCACCGTCGGCGGCGCCAATGCCCGCGACCTGAGGATCGTTCTGGTTGCCTGCGGTCAGCGAATTCACCTGGAATTCGTCACCAATTGCCTGTCCGGACGCGTCAAATCGCTGTGCAAAGATACCGTTGTCGAACGTGCCGGCGTCCTGGTCAGTAGAGACCCAGACCGAGACATAACCACCAGACGCCAGTGCTCCGACATCGGGCGCGTTTTGCGTGCTGTCCTCGAAGCTGTTGACCTGGCTCTCCGCGAAGAGCGGCATGATCGCGTTGGCTTCGGCTTCTTCATTGACCAGAACCTGCACATTGACCGGCGTCGCAGCGCCTCCGTCTCCGTCAGTCAGCGTAATGCGGAATATCCGGCCGGGGATCGGGTCATCCGACGGGTTTGAGTAGGTGACCTGTTCAAGAAGAGCCTCGACTGCATCGGGAGTTGCGCTGCTGTTGAGATTCAATGTCAACGCAGCTCCATTGGACCCATCGGACACAATGGTCCCGATGACTGTTCCGCCGAAGGTCACATTCGCCCCGGAGACGCCGATTTCGCCCGCACCTGTCCCCTGGTTATTGATACCAAGATTGTCCTGGGTTTCGTTGTCTGGCGCATTGAAAAGCGTCTGTGTGGCAATTGCACCGGTCCGGGAAATGCTCAGCAACCCGCCGTCAAAATCCGCACTGTCGCTGTCGGCAACATGTGCGCTTGCAAACAGATGCTGCGGAGCTGAGTTCACATCGGATTCGTCGAAATTAACGACTGACTGTGCAATGGACAGAACCGGATTGTTCTGCGCTCCCGTGTAATTCGCAGGATCGCCGACAATCTGCATGACAATACCCGGACCGGATCCGTCACGGCCGGAATCATCACGCCAGGCGATTACCGTGTCGCCGTTGTTCAGTGTTGCGATCGTACTTTGGTACTGACTGCCAGACCGGTCCTGGTTGACGAGGATTTCTCCGTCAACGCGGTTGCCGGACGCATCGTAGTGCTGAATGATGATATTGTAGGAGCCGTCATAAATTGACGCTGTTGTTTCGAATGCAACCGCAAAGCCACCACCCGGCAAGCCCGTGACAACAGGCTGGTCCTGAGTACCCTGCGTCACTTCGTTGACAAGAAACTGTCCTCCGACAGCAGTCCCCGTGGCGTCGTAAATCTGGCCGTATACGCCAGAACCGCTTGAATCCAGACCGCTCTGATCGGTCCAGACGATGACATACCCGCCGCCGTCAAGCGCCGCGATCTCGGGCCACCTTTG
Source organism: uncultured Roseibium sp. (assembly GCF_947494555.1). Lineage (GTDB taxonomy): Bacteria > Pseudomonadota > Alphaproteobacteria > Rhizobiales > Stappiaceae > Roseibium. The sequence continues at coordinate 514,094 of NZ_CANLVF010000002.1, forward strand.
CGCACCTGTTTCGGAGGTGTTGACCCGGATCTCCGCCGATACCGGCGTGCCGTCGGCGGCATAAACTCGTGTTGCAATCTCATAGGTGCCTGTTCCACCCTGATCGAACGTTTCCCACGTTAGAGCAAAGCCTCCTCCAGAAAGCGCAACGATCTCGGGATTTCCCTGTGTCGAAGGCAGGAAAGTATTCGCAACGATTTCGCTACCGACCTTTGCGCCTGAAGCATCGAACCGTTGAACGGTAACATCGAAAGTCGTCTGTCCAGAAAACGTGTGGAATTGGCTCCAGGCAATTGCAAAACTGCCATCAGCGAAGGTTGCCACACTCGGTTCCCACTGCGTCGAAAACGGCGTCGCAGGAACCGAAATTTCACTGCCCACCGGTTGCGAGTTGGCGTCGAAAACCTGCGCCTTTACGTACAATATCCCAGGGTCGCCCTGGTCGTACCAGGTCGCAATAAATCCGCCGGCGTTCGCTCCGCCGGTGATCCCCGCGACATCGACCTGCTGCTGGCTGCCAAGGACTTGGGTGTTGACGATGAACTCGTTCCCGGACGGGACGCCGTTGGCGCTGTATCTTTGACCAAAAATTCCGTATGTGTTGCCATTCAAAGTGTCCTGGGAGAACGATTCCCAAAGGACCACCCAGCCACCATCAGAAAGCGCAGCAACTGCTGGCTCCTGTTGCGTGGAATTGAAGAAAGTGTTGACGTCGATATCGTTCGCATAGATCGGACGTGGTGCGTCGTCCTCGGGAATAACCGTTACGGCGACGGTCACAGGATCCGAGGCGCTGCCGTCACCATCCTCCAGCAGAAGCGCAAGTTGCACGTTTTCAGCCGGGTCATCTGACGGGTTTTCGTATGTCAGGTTTTCTGCAACTGCTTCAACTGCCTGCCGGTCCGCGTTGGCATTGAAGGTCACCACAAATGGAGCACTGTTGGTTCCGTCGGACGTGATCGTCCCGATCAGAACACCACCAAAGGTAACGTCGGTCCCGGAAACACCGACCTGCCCTGCCCCGGTTCCCTGATCGCGAAGTCCAAGGATATCGTCATCCAGACCTGCCGCCATATTGAACTGGTTCTGGTCGTTCGTTGCCGTGATACGCGTGACGCTTAGACGACCACCATCAAAGTCTGCCGGCCCGGATACCGCTACCGCGCCGGACGCATCGAGGATCTGCGGGCCCGACTGCAGCTGGGCCTCCGTGAACGTGATTGCCGTATCGAACGCCTCCAGGATCGGCGACGCCGGTGCCATGATGTTGGAATTGTCCAGTTCCAGGAAGCGCTGATAGACTGAACGGCCGCTGCCGTCGCCGTTCGCGGCGGGGTAGTCCCATCCGACAACAATCCCCCCGTTCGCGAGAGCGATCACATCCGGACGGCGAGGATCGGTGCCGGTGCCATCATCGTTGATGATGATGTCATCGGTAAGCGGTGTGCCTGTTGCATCGAAATGACGGCCAACGATGTCAAAAGTGGAACCGTTCGGGGTTCCGTAGCCGTACCAGGTTACAAAAAATCCTCCGTCCGGTGTTGCGGTTACAGCCGGTTCCCACTGCCAGTTGGCAGTGGTCTGATTGACAAGGAATTCGCTGCCGACATCCGCACCCGAAGCGTCGTAAATCTGAGCATATACGCCGCCTGAACTACCGTCCGAACCGTTGTAATCGGTCCAGACAACCACAAAGCCGCCGCCGTCCAATGCGACGACATCTTGCTCGGTTTGCTGGCCGGCTGTCGTGCTGTTGACCTGGAACTCCGTGCCTTGGGGCGTACCGCTTGCGTCGTAGCGCTGAGCGAAAATACCGCTGCTGGAGCCGTCCGCACCGGAATCGTCACGCCAGACGATCACAAACCCGCCGTCGTTCAATGCTGCAATTTCCGGAGACGCCTGGGTGCTTGGCGTTGTGGTGTTGACCTCGATTTCCGCTCCTTGAGGCACACCGGATGGGTCAAAGCGTTGAGCGCGAATGTCGTATGTAAACGTTTCGTCGTTGAAGGAAGCCCAGGTGACGACGTAGCCACCGCCGGTCAGGCCGGTAACTTCGGGCTCGTTTTGCGTCGAATAAACCTCGGTGTTCGCCTGGAACTCGCTCCCGGTGGGCTGGCCGTTTGCGTCGAATTTGCGCGCGAAAATCGTAATTCCATTCTGCGCTTGCCATGTAACGACGAAGCCACCATCGGCGGTGCCCGCCACGCCACCGATCGTCTGGCTGCCGACTGTTTCCTCTTCGATGAAAAAGGGTAGCCCGACCCGTTCTCCGAAATCATTGTACAGTTGCGCGACAAGGCCATCACCAGATCCGTTCTGGCTTGCCGATTGCCACACTGTGACGTACCCACCGCCGGCAAGCGCCGCCATGTGCGTGTTGTCCTGATCACCAGATGTGTAGATATTTACCTGTACTTCTTCGGAAACAAAGCCAACCATTGCAGCCCCCATAAAATCGAAAACTTGTAAATGAAACGAGCAGGCAATATCCGCCCGTTCACTACTTAAGTGGGTAAGTAGTGTTGATCGTTCGTGTAATGACGCTCAAAGGTATCCCTGCATTCCAAAAATCAGTGTCTCAAACGCGGGATGTCGTCCGAGAACTCATATTTCCAACGTATAAAATCAAATTTCCAATTAGAGATACCCCTTCTACCCTAACGTTATCCTATGCCAGCAAAAATGCATTGTTAACCCTCTATTTACGAAAAAACTGCAGATCCAGCACCGATAGAACGATTTTCGATGTACTTTCGATGAAGCTAGACTCACCATAACTCATTGTATTCATGTATTTTTTTAACACTTATACAAACTTGCATTTTTGCAATCACAAATCAGACACTATTTTGACCAGACGGCCAGAAAATATCAGAAAAATTGAAATCCTTTACAGTGACACAACCTCAGGTCATTGTTTCGGGTTGTTGAATCTCATGCAGATGTTCACGTCACAAGCCGGAATCAGGCGTTTCCTGACGCCATTGACTCGCATATCCGGCTCCTTTTTGCAGCTGGATCGTCTAAGTATTAATTAAAATTCAAGTTGATTATTCAGCCGCTTCCGCAGAGGGAGTTTCAGGTGACACGGCAGCAAGCGCACGTTTGACAACCTCCAACCCGGCGCTTGGCTTGATCGCGTCGACGGTGAGGATTCGTCGCCAGCTTCGTGCACCGGGGCGGCCATGAAACAGTCCCAACATATGCCGCGTCATATGAGCGAGTTTGACGCCCTTGCGGAGCTGATCTTCCAAGTAGGTCATGTGGGCATTGACCGCTTGCCAGGGCGCAACCTCGCCCTCACCCTCACCGTAGAACCGATGGTCGACATCGCCCAAAATCTGAGGCGTTTGATAGGCGGCACGGCCAAACATCAATCCATCAAGTACTTCGAGGAAAGGTTTTGCCTGGTCGAGTGTCTGCAGTCCGCCATTCAAACCGATGAACTTATCCGGGAAACGGTCTTTCAGCCGCACCACGCGATTATAGTCCAAAGGTGGAATGTCCCGGTTCTCCTTTGGGCTGAGCCCCTTGAGCCAAGCCTTGCGCGCATGCACCCAAAGCGCGTCCGAACCTGCGCCAAAAACAGCGTCAGCCATCCGATCAAGAGCCTCTTCCGGATCCTGGTCGTCCACGCCGATCCGACACTTGACTGTCACCGGAATGTCGACGGCATCTTTCATGGCCGAAACACAGGCTGCCACCAGTGCCGGCTCCTGCATCAGGCACGCTCCGAAACGGCCTGACTGCACCCGATCTGACGGACATCCGACATTGATATTGACTTCGTCATATCCAAAGTCAGCCACGATCCTTGCAGACGCTGCCATGTCCTTCGGGTCGGAACCTCCAAGCTGGCAGGCAATCGGATGCTCCAGATCGGAAAACCCGAGCAAGTGTTCCCGGTCTCCGTGAATAACGGCACCTGTCGTCACCATCTCGGTATAGAGGAGCGCATGGCGCGACAACTGCCGGTGAAATGCGCGGCAGTGCCTGTCGGTCCACTCCATCATCGGCGCAACGGAAAAGCGTGGCTGATGGCTGGAATAAAGGCGGTCGGGTGTCGTCATGGGCGCCTAGATATCATCAGCGGGCCCTGGACGCAAAAGGTGCGGTGGCATGGCTGCTCCAGCGGACCTGCATGGCAAATCCGCTGGATCGCGAAGGCTAGACCCGTTGCGTGAACGTTGCGGCCTTCACCTCGATTGCGTAATCCTTTGCGAGCGTCAGAAACGCGTCATAGCTTTTCTGAACCTCAGCGAATGTCGGGTTGGCTTCAGCGTTTTCCGTCATGACCTCTGCAACAGCGGTTTTCAGGGCCGCAAGTACGTCCTCCGGGAATGCGGCAAAGGTGACGCCGTCCGCCTTCAGTTTCTGCATTGCGACCGCGTTGAAATAGTCGAATTGCGCGGTGGTTTCCACGGACGTTGCCTCTGCAGCATTGGCGATCACTGCCTGCAGATGTGCCGGCAGTCCTTCGAATGCTTCCTTGTTGACGACGATTTCAAGCGCAGCCGAGGGTTCGTGGAAGGCCGGTACATAGCAATACTTGGCGACCTTTTGCAGACCGAAGGCCATGTCCAGCATCGGACCGACCCACTCGGCGGCATCGATCGCGCCGGACTGGAATGCCGGGAAGATTTCCGGTGGTGGAAGCAGGACCGCATTGACACCCAATTTGCGCATCGCCTCGCCGCCGAGACCAGCGATCCGCATATTCAGACCAGCAAGATCGTTCAGGCTTTCGATAGGCTTCTTGAACCAGCCTGCTGCCTGAACACCGGAACTGCCGGAATAAAACGGCTTCAATCCCCGCTCGGCATAGATCCCGTCCCAGAGTTCCTGACCGCCCCCGTAACGAAGCCACGCTGTTGTTTCGACAGCCGTCATGCCGAAAGGCACGGCGGAGAAAAAGTGAAGCGCGGAGTTCTTGGACGCGGCGTAATAAGGCGTCGAATGGCCGATTTCCGCCGTTCCCTGTTCCACCGCGTCTTCCACGCCAAAGGGCGGCACCAGTTCGCCGCCTGAAAAGACCTTGAGCGTAAGCTGTCCGTCGGACATGGCCGCGACACGTTCGGCAAACGAGGTCACATTCGTGCCGACGCCAGGAGCCTTGGCAGGAAAAGATGTCGGCAGTTTCCATTCGACCTTGCCCTGCGCAATGGCAGGCGCTGCCAAAACCGTCGCGGGGGCTGCAACCGCCCCAGCCTTCAGGAATTCCCGTCTTTTCATGTCAAAGCTCCTCTGATCAAAACAAAACTCCGGGCAGCCAGGTCGCAAGAGCCGGAAACAAAGCGACCAGGGCAAGCGCCAACAACTGGATTGCCACGAAGGGTATCACGGCGACGTAGATCTGTGTCGTTGCAATCTCCTGCGGGGCCACGGACCGGAAGTAAAAAAGTGCAAAGCCAAAAGGCGGCGTTAGAAACGACGTCTGAAGGTTCAGGGCGATCAGAACCGCGAACCAGACGGGACTGATGTCTGTCTGCAGAATGATCGGTCCGACAATCGGAACCACGATGAAGATGATTTCGACGAACTCGAGAATGAACCCGAGCAGAAAAATGACCAGCATCGTCAGCAACAGCATGCCATAAGCGCCGCCCGGCAAGGACTGGAGCAACTCAGCAACATGCTCGTCGCCGTCAAAGCCCCGAAAGACAAGCGACAAAATGCTGGCGGCAATTACAATGCCGAAGATCATACCGGTGATCGTGACCGTTTCACGCAGTGCGGACGCAAGGATACCGACACGCACGAGCGATGAAGACACTGCGAGCATCAGGCCCAGCGTTCCGGCGGTTGCGGCAACGGAAAGCGCGGACTTCGCTGTCCAGCTGATACGGCCGCCGTCGAAATCAAGACCTAGAAACCCGGTCTGTCGCAGGATCAGGAGCACAAACGCCAAAACGGCACAGGCAAGAGCGGAGTGGGAAATGCGCCGTCCTTGCCCCGCAGCGGCAATCAGCAATGCACCCGCTACTCCAACGCTGGCCGCTTCGGTAGGAGTGGCAACGCCGATCAGGATACTGCCCAGGACGGCCACAATCAGGCCGAGCGTCGGCGCTATGGCCGTTGCAAGCTGCCGTCCAGTGACTGCCTCCTGTCCCGATGCCTGCTTTGCGCCCTCTCCGTTTCGGCTGAGCCTGAAGACGACGAAACCTGCGTAGAGCGAAACCAGCAGTAACCCAGGCAGCAAGGCCCCTGCAAAAAGATCACCGACTGTCACCGGATCGGGCGCAAAATTTCCGGCTTCCTGCTGTGCTTCGAAATAGGCATTGGAGATCTGGTCTCCCAGGAGAATCAGCACGATCGAGGGGGGAATGATTTGCCCCAGCGTACCGCTTGCACAGATCAGTCCACTGCTCATGTGCTTGTCGACACCGGCCTTCAGGAGCGCAGGGAGCATAATTGAACCCAGCATGACAATGGTCGCGCCAATGATCCCCGTCGAGGCCGCGATCAGGGCACTTACAAGAACGACCGATAGTGCAAGCGCTGACTGATTGCCGCCCAGCGCCGCACTCAGGCTCTTGAGCATTCGCTCCGCCTGTTGCGATTTTTCCAGGAGCAGGCCCATCAGCACAAACAGGGGCACCGCCAGAAGGAGCGGGTTTGTCATGATGCCGAATATCCGTTGCGGAACGGCCTGGAAGAAGACGAGGTCAAAATCGCCGAAAGATGCCGCCAGGAGAGCAACGAGGGTGGGCGCACCCGCGATGGCCAGCAACACGGGGACGCCGGACAAGATGCAGGCGAAGACCGCGAGCGCCATCACAAGAAGCCAGACGATCTCGATGCTCATGATGCCTTCCGCCGAAAGAACCCGATCACCCGCGCAAGGGTCAGCAAGATGACCAGCACCGGCAGGATCAGCAGAAAAGTTTTGACGAGGAAAAGGCCGGGTAGACCTCCCGTTTCGGGGGACCCTTCCAAGATCACCCAGGAACTGCGCACCAATGGGTAGGCCATCCACATCATGATGACAAAGACGGGCAGTGCCAGCACCATGTCGCCCAGCCAGTCAATCCTGCGATTGGTTTCATCGGAAAGTCTCTGCCGGAAAACATCGACGCGTACATGCCTGTCCGCTTCGAACGACACGGCAACGGAAAGGGCCACAAGCGATGCGAACGCATAGTTGACGGCGTCCTGGATTTCCAGAAAACCGAAGCCCAGAAGATACCGCATCAGAACCATCGACAGCTGGCCGAGAAAGACGATCACCGCGAGGATCATGCAGATCCGCCTTACCCCTGAAAACACCACCCGTATCAAAAGCACACTTCCTGCCAAATGCCGTTCTTCGAGCAGCGTCGCCATTGCGCGCACCCTGCCGGGCGCTTCAACTTATTCAGCCCCCAGGGCTTTGTATACTCACAACCGGCTCGCGGCGTCCAAACGTTTCGACATTGACCGGCAAGTTGACCGATTCCCGCTTTCACAGCACGATACCCATTCGCTCGACGACCCTTTTCTTACCGAAAGGGAGACCATCGATGAGGATCGGCATCGGAGTATTCGTTCTTGCATGTCTTACCTTTGCGACCGCACTCGCCGAGGACGGCCCTGCCCCATTTGCTTCGTTCGACAAAGCGGGGCCCGAAGAGCTGAACGATCCGCATGACCTTGCATTTGGACCTGATGGGCGCCTTTATGTCGCCGACAAGTTCGGGCACAGGATCGCAGTTGTCGATCCGGACACGCTCGAAGTTGTGGAAAGCCTGAGTGCCGGAAAATTGCCCGGTGCGCATGACATTTCGTTCGGTCCGGAAGGAGAAGTCGCGGTCGCTGTGACCGGACTTGGCAGCGTCTTCGTTTTCAGCAGTGTCGAAACGCTTGATATCGCGCCGCGCACGATGCTGGCCGCTCCTGGAACCGAAGGCGCCCTCGCCCACAGCAACGGGCGTATTTATGCCATGGCAGGCGGCACCGGTCTTCTGATCGCTTATGAAAACGGAGGGGCGGTCGCAAGCGTGGGTTCGCATCCTGGTGCACATGATGTCGCAGAAGGTCCGGACGGATCCGTCTGGGTGGCCGACAACTTCAACCGGCGTCTGGTGCGCTATTCACCGGATCTTGAAAAACTGCAAACGGTCGAGGGTCCGCAGTTCGGCTTTTACGGGCCCCGCTATCTGGACATCGATGGTTTCGGCAGGCTCGTCGTCGCGGATCAGGACGCGCATCGGATCCTTTTGATTGACCCGGATGTGGATGGAGGCGCCGTTCTTCTGGGTGTTCTGGGCACAGGAAAGCCAGGAAAAGGTCCCAATCTCTTCGACGATCCCGAGGGCGTCGCCATCCGCGGCAACGACTATTACTTCTCCGACAGCGACAATAACAGGATTGTCCGCTATACGGTCGCCATCAACTGACCCGATGGGACATGACCGGGGAATTCGCCGGCCAAAACCTCAATCACGTGCGATGAATGCGCTGCTGTTCGTTGCGCTCGTCGTCGGAGCGCAATTCTAGCCACATGGCGTTCAGAATCGCCAGGCAACATGCCAGAGGCATTCCGAGGATCCAGGCAAAATACCACATGAAAATGTCTCCTCAGTAGGCCGTATGGTTGTCGCGCTCGATGGTCTCTTCGTCCACCTTGCCCCATAGCACCCTGTAAACCCAGGCCGTATAGACCAGAATGATTGGCAGGAAAATCACGGTTGCCACCAGCATATTGAACAAGGTCCGGTGGGTCGATGAGGCGTCCCAGACTGTCAAACTTGCTTCAGGCTGCACCGACGACGGCAGGATGAAAGGAAACATCGAAATGCCGACGGTCGCGATAATTCCGACAATTGCCGACTTCGAGAACGCGAAAATTGGCATCTCCATCCGGGTCTGCAGCAGGATGAGCGTTCCCAGCATCCCGAGGAAGCCCAAACCCGGTACGATCCAAAGAAGCGGGTAAGCGCTATAGTTCGCCATCCATGCGCCATCTTCGATCACCGCTTCCTTGGCGAGCGGATTTGCCTGCATGTTTGGATCGACCTCATTGGTAATCCGGAAGCCGTCGACATATCCGCTGGCCACCAGGTATCCCCCGAGTGCAAAAAGAACAATCCCGAAAAGTGCGGCGAAGGTCCCGATCCTGCGCGCCCTTCGCGCAATGTCTCCCGATGCGCGCATGACAAGCCAGACGCATCCATGCATGACGAGCATTGCGACGGAGAGCAGCCCGCACAGCAGAGAGAACGGCGAGAACAGTCCGAAGAACGAACCTTCATAGGTCATGCGCAGATCGTTATCGAGAGAATACGGCACACCCAGCAGGACATTGCCGACGGCAACGCCGAACACCAGTGCAGGCACAAACGAGCCAATAAAAAGTGCCCAGTCCCAGGTGTTCCGCCAGGACGGGTCGGGCCTCTTTGACCTATACTTGAAGGCTACGGGCCGCAGGATCATGGCAGCGAGCACCACAAACATCGCGAGGTAAAATCCGGAAAAGCTGATCGCATAGAGTGGCGGCCAGGCGGCGAAGATCGCGCCGCCACCCAGGATAAACCAGACCTGGTTTCCTTCCCAGGTCGGACCGATCGTGTTGATCACGATCCGCCGTTCGATATCCGTTTCGGCGATGAAGGGCAGCATTGTTCCTACCCCCATGTCGAAGCCGTCGGTCACGGCGAAACCGATCAGGAGCACGCCGAGCAGCACCCACCAGATCACCTTAAGTGTCGAATAGTCGATCATTTCATAAAGGATCATCTCTGGTCACTCCGCAGGGACAGGGGCTGCACCGGAAACCGGTCTTGTTTCTGCAGGCGGCAGCGCATCGGCCGTCTCGCCGTCTTCGGGACCAATCCTGATATACTTGATCATCAACGTGACTTCGATCACCAGAAGTGTGCTGTAGAGAATGACGAACCCAGCAAGCGTCAGGAGGACTTCCGTAACCGACAGGCTGGATACGGCCGCCGATGTCGGCAGCATACTCTCGATGATCCACGGCTGACGTCCATACTCGGCGACGAACCAACCCATTTCGCAGGCAATCCAGGGCAACGGGATCGACCAAACCGCGACATGCAGCAGCCAACGGCGTTTTTCACGCAGCACATCGAGCTTGCCTGTGGACGAGTAGTAGAAGAACACGGTCGTCAGGAGGATGAAGAAGAAACCGCAGGCGACCATGATCCGGAAGGCATAGAACATCGGGAAAACGTTCGGAACAGTTGACCAGGCAGCTTCCTCGATCTGCGCCGTCGTCGCCTCCATCGGATTGTCCGTGTAGGGAAGCAGGAGGTAGGCATAGCCGAGGGAATTCGCGTTGTAGCGGAAGGTCTCGCGCACCTCCTCAGTAACAGTGTCCGGGTTCTCGCGGATTTTCTGCAGCGCATCCCATGCGATTGCACCTTGCCGGATCCGATCCTTTGAACGGTCCACCAGTTCATTGATGCCCGGAATGACGGTATCCAGCGAACGGGTCGCAATCAGGCCCATCACATACGGAACCTCGATCGCGAAGATGTTTTCGCGCTTTTCCATGTCCGGCCAGGCAACCACATTGAATGCAGCCGGCGCCGGCTCCGTGTGCCACATGGCCTCGATCGTGGCGAGTTTCATCTTCTGGTTCAGGTTGGCTTCGTACCCGCTTTCATCACCGAGGACGACGACGGAAAGCGCTGACGCAAAGCCGAATGCGGATGCAATCGCCATGGATCGTTTGGCGATCTGCAGATGCCGGCCCTGAAGCATGTACCAGGCGGAAATACCCAGCATGAAGAGGGCTGCAGTCACATAACCCGCTGAAACCGTGTGGACAAACTTGGCTTGCGCGACCGGATTGAACAGGACATCGAAGAAACTGTTGACTTCCATGCGCATGGTTTCCGGATTGAACTCGGCGCCGACCGGATTTTGCATCCAGCCATTGGCAATCAGGATCCAGAGAGCGGAGAAATTCGTGCCAATCGCCACCGCCCACGTGGCCGCCAGATGTTGCCTTTTAGAGAGCTTGTCCCAACCGAAGAAAAAGAGCCCGACAAAAGTCGCCTCCATGAAGAACGCCATAAGGCCTTCAATGGCGAGCGGCGCACCGAAGACATCGCCGACATACTGGCTGAAATACGCCCAGTTCATACCGAACTGGAATTCCATCGTCAGACCGGTGGCAACTCCCAGCACGAAGTTGATCCCGAACAACGTCCCCCAGAACTTGACCATGCGCTTCCAGATCTCGCGCCCGGTCATCACATAAACCGTCTCCATCGTCGCGAGCAAAATGGACAAGCCGATGGTCAAGGGCACAAACAGGAAGTGGTAGAGCGCTGTCATGGCAAATTGCAGCCGGGACAGGTCAACGACGCTTAGTTCCATCGTATTCCCCCTTTTCAAGCCGACATTGGCTTGAGCATCTGGTCAGGGCGATCTTTGAACCTCTGCGCATCAGCCGGACAACCGCACGATGCGCCAGACTGCATGCATTGTTCCCGTCAAAACAACGGTTCAAAGCAACACGCTAACGAGTCTGGATCGTGACCCAGCCCAGGTGACAGGTCAATGCGACAGATCGTATTCAACAACCTGAAATCGCAAAAAAGCGAACGCACACCTTGTAAAGAGCCGAAACAATCCAGGAGCAACCGGTGTCAGCTGTCAGACATATTGTCCAGATTGACGACCCGGTCCGCGGACTCGATTTCGCGCTGCTTGTGAGCGATCATCAGTACGGAGGCCGTTCCCCGGAATTTGAAAAAGCGCTCCAGGACTTCGCTCGCAGTCACCTGGTCCAGGCCTTCGGTCATTTCGTCCAGAATGAACAGGCTCGGACGCGTCAGAAATGCCCTTGCAAGTGCGAGCCGGCGCAACTCACCGCCCGACAGACCAAGTCCGCCCTCTCCCAGGACACAATTCAGGCCGTCTGGGTCCGATGCGATTCGATCAACGAGGACTGATCGCTCCAAAGCACTCCAAAGGTCTTGCTCACTTGCACTCGGGTTCGCCACACGCAGATTATCAGCAATCGTATCGTTGAAGAAATAGGGACGTTGACCCAGGACCGTGACCGTATCGCTAAGTTCAGTGGCCCTGTAGGCTTCGATGTTTCGCCCGTTAAGCAGAATTTGCCCGGTGTCGACGCTCCGAAGTCGCGCAGCCAGAGAGGCAATGGTGCTCTTTCCGCGCCCGCTTCGGCCCGAAAGCGCAACAATCTCACCGGGTTTGACGTCGAATGAGAAGCGTTCCAGAACCGGGTCGATAGCTCCGGGATACGTGAACGATACGGACGCAAAGCTCAGAACACATTCTGACTGATCGGCGGGCACGGGCTGATCGTTGTTCGATCCGGCGCCGGTTTTCGCCTTGTTGTTTTGGTGCGCCGTCAAGTCTGTGCGTCTTGCGGCCAGTTCGGACCTTGGCAGGTTCGTCAGACCCAGCAGAACCGCTGACACCAGTTCCGGCAGCGCGATGACCGCCAGAACGAGGCCGACGGCAGCGGGAACACCAAGTGTTCCGTCCGCGACATTCCAAATGCACACAAGCAGCATGGCGGCAAGGAATGTCTGGCCAACAAAACCTGAAAGTGCCGCGAACCCCGCTGCGCGTCTTTCGCGCCAATTTTCAGAATCCTGCAGCCGCCGCTCGGCTTCAAGAATGCCGTCGACGGCCTTGTCGAGCCCCCCATAAACTGCAAGGTCCCGTCTTCCTGCAGCGAGGTCCGCCGTCCGAAGACGCATAGCTTCGGAAGCTGCGTCTGCTCGCCGAGCCATTTGCCTGTCGGACCTTGAGACAACACTGCGGGCCAGAAACGCCCAGAAAGCCATGAACGACAACCCGGTCAAAAACACGGACGCCGAGACGGTCCACCAGATGAAAAGCAAAAAGACAGCGATGGTTACTGCCAGCGAGATAGGCACCACGAGACGGAGATAGACGGTGTCGAGCGCAGCGACGTCTGCGGTCAAACGATTCAAGACCAATCCCGTCCGGCGCCCTTCAGACACTTTTTCAGCACTGGTTGCAAACAGACGGTTTCGCAGGTCACTCAGGAACCGGAAGGTCGCGTCGTGCGTCAAAACGCGCTCACCGTAACGTCCGGCTGTTCGAATGATGGCAAGTGCCCTGATGATCGCGCTCGGCGCGAATATGTTCAAAAAAGCGCCACTTAAACCCGCCAAGGCCGCCGCCGTGATGAACCACCCGGAAACGCCGAGCAACAAGAGACCTGCTGCGGCGGGCAGTATCGCAACAATAATGCCGAGACAAAAATGCAAGCGATCATGCCGGAATTGGCTTTTGGCAACCTGCCAGATCGGGCTCATGAAACAGGCTCCAATCCAGCTTCAACAACCCTGTCCAGGTCAACGCGCCGTCCGGCCAATTTCAGGACGGCAGGATCGTGTGTCGCGATAAGGGCTGTTCGGTCCCGCGTGAGCGCTGTCAATCCGCCAATTACGTCTCTTGCCGTCTCCGGGTCGAGACCCGCCGTCGGCTCATCGGCAATCAGAATTGTCGAATTGCTGCGCATCGCGGCACGCGCCAGTGCGACACGCCGAATTTCACCAACCGATAGGCCAAACCCGTCTTCCCCCAGTTGTGTCGCAAGCCCCTGCGGCAAACGACGGACAAGGTTTTCAGCGCCGGCGAGACGAAGAGCGTTCCAGATGTCCGCTTCGCTCACGCTCGTGGGATCAGGTAAGCCTTTGAGCAAATTGGATTTCACACTGCCATGAAACAGCGTTGGCGCTTGACCGAGCCACATTACGTGCTGGCGCAGTTCGCCGGCGGCAATGTTGGCATCAACCTCATTGATCTGGACAGATCCGCCATCAGGTTTGCGATATCCGAGAATGAGGTCCAGAAGGCTTGTCTTTCCGGAACCGCTTGCGCCTGAAATTAGTACGGTTTCACCCACACCGACATGAAGCGAAAATCTGCTGAAAATCGGCCTTCCGCTAACCTCAAGCGACACTTCGTTGAAGGACACACATGGGTTGGCCAGCGTCTCATTCGAAGCTGTAAATGTCTTCGCTGCTGATCTCTTCACAAGATCAGATGCCGACACAGTTCCTTCTGTTTCAATCTCCGCCAAGAGCAACGAGAGTTTTTGCATGGCTGCGATACCGGCAGCACGGTCGTGGTAGGCGGTTGAAAAGGCGCGAAGCGGTGCAAAAAATTCTGGGGCGAGCAGAAGGATAAACAGGCCTTGCGAAAAGCCTAACGGTGTTCCCCAGGCACCAACATTGAGATCTCCCAGCAAGGAAAATCCGATGTAAACCGCCGAAAACGCGATGCCTAGTGCTGAAAAGAGCTCCAGCACGGTCGACGACAAAAAGGCGATTTTCAGCACTTTCATCGTACCGGTCCTGAAGCGCTCACCAGCATCACGGATATCGGCTTTGGTTCCTTCCAGAGCACCGAATAGTTTCAGCGTTTCCAGTCCCCTGATCCGGTCCAGCAATACTCCGCTCAGTCGTGTGAGCTCTTCTTGCTGTGATGCGCTGGCCGCTTTGGCGCGTGAGCCGATCAGCGCCATGAACAGCGGTATCAAGGGGCCGCTGACCAGCAAGATCAGCGCGGCAAGCCAACTGTACCAGGCTGTCATGGCAACTATTGCAAGCGGCACCAGCCTCAAACGCATGAGCTGGGGTATGAAGTTCCTGTAATAAGGGCCGAGCAGATCAACCTGATCAACGACGTGGGCGGCGAATGCACCGGCAACCGGAAAGCTGTCAGAAGGAGATCGTGTCGTTGTCGCTCTCAGCAGCCTGGATCTTGCCTGGCTTTGTATACTACGGGCCGCCGTCAGGCTTTGGGTCTGCGCAAAGCGCACGAGCGTGACTCGAGCAATGGCGATCATGACAACGGCAGCTGCGGCCAACAGCAGTTGAGGTGTCATGTCGGAGGCAAGGAGCGTGCGTTCCTGGGTTGCCACACCTGACAAAACTGTTCCAAGGGTCCAGGCCAGAAATCCGGCCTGTGGGATCCACAAAAGATCGGAAACCGCCAGGAAGACGCCTGCAAGGTTCAACGCTTTCGTGTCGGCGGCACCGGGCTCGCCTATTGAAAAGGCGTTATCCGCGTCTTTTGCAATCCCTTCCCGAGCGTCCAAAAATTGAACCTTTCCAGGCTGTTATCCCAAGCTCCGTTGTATACGGCGAAAATCGACCGACTTGGATTTTGAAACGGATCCTCTCCCACGTTTCTCTTACAGCCTGAGGATCGATTTCTCCACATTGGACGGGCTTAAACCTGTGCGACATTTTTTAAGACGGCGTTGCGGCCTATCGTCCTGACAGAAGGTTGTCAGGAGCGGTGTGCGATATTCGGTGTCCCGATTCAATTCAAGATCTGGAGATAGATATGAAAGAGCCATGCCTCGAACTGGTCGTGTTCAAGGTCAAGGACACCGCCAACGCGCGCCTGGCGCGGCGCGCCGCTCAAGACACCGTCAGAAATTACGAAGGCTTCATTTCCTGGACCGCGTATGAATCGGTCGAGGATGAAGGTCTGTTTGCCGATATGGTGCTCTGGCAGAACCTTGAGTGCGCAAAAAAGGCCTCAGAGAAGGTAATGAAGGATCCGGCCTTCGCCGCCATTCTTGCCGAAATCGACGGGGTCCTGACGATTTCTCATTACGCTGCGGACCGCGTGGTTGAAGTACAGGTGGCAGCGGCCTGAAAAACAAAGAGCGGCGCCCAAAGGCGCCGCTCTCAATGTTCGCGTGACGATCGCGTCTTATTTCATGGTCGGGATGACGAATTCAGCGCCGTCCTTCAATCCGGACGGCCAGCGCGACGTGACGGTTTTGGTGCGCGTATAGAATTTGAAGCCATCCGGTCCATGCTGGTTCAGGTCGCCGAAACCGGACTTTTTCCAGCCGCCGAACGTGTGATAGGCAAGCGGTACGGGGATCGGAACGTTGATGCCGACCATGCCGATGTTGATCTTGGATGCGAAGTCTCGCGCGGTGTCGCCGTCGCGCGTGAAGATCGCTGTGCCGTTGCCGTATTCGTGGCTGAGCGGCAGGTCCAGCGCTTCTTCGTAGTTTTCCGCACGAACGACGGACAGAACAGGGCCAAAGATCTCGGTTTTGTAGATATCCATGTCCTTGGTGACGTTGTCGAAAAGACAGCCGCCCATGAAAAAGCCGTCCTCATAGCCCTGCATGGAGAAGTCCCGCCCGTCGACGACAAGCTTGGCGCCTTCCTTGACGCCCTGGTCGACAAGTCCTCGCACCCGGCCAAGCGCTTCCTTGGTCACAAGCGGTCCGAAATCGACATCGTCACCAGCCGTGTAGGGTCCGATCTTCAAAGCTTCGACTTTCGGTGCCAGCTTTTCGATCAAGGCGTTTGCAGTGGTTTCCCCGACCGGGACAGCCACGGAAACCGCCATGCAACGTTCACCCGCAGCGCCGTACCCCGCTCCGACAAGTGCGTCAGCAGCCTGATCCAGATCGGCGTCCGGCATAATGATCATGTGGTTCTTCGCGCCGCCGAAACACTGGGCACGTTTTCCAGCCGCCGTCGCGCGGGAATAAACATACTGCGCGATCGGCGTTGAACCGACAAAGCCGACAGCCTGGATGGTCTCATCGTCGCAGATGGCATCAACGGCACTCTTGTCACCGTTGACGACATTCAGAACACCAGCTGGAAGGCCTGCTTCCATCATCAGTTCTGCAAGCATGATCGGCACGGACGGGTCGCGTTCGGACGGCTTCAGGATAAACGCATTGCCGCACGCAATCGCCGGGCAGAACTTCCACATCGGGATCATCGCCGGAAAGTTGAACGGCGTGATGCCCGCAACGACGCCAAGCGGCTGACGCATGGAATACATGTCGATGCCCGGACCTGCCCCTTCGGTGAATTCGCCTTTCAGAAGATGAGGCGCGCCGATGCAGAATTCTGCGACCTCAAGACCTCTGATGACGTCGCCTTTGGCATCCGGCAGGGTCTTGCCGTGCTCACGCGACAACGCTTCAGCAAGCTTGTCCATGTCTCGGTTCAAAAGGTCGACGAATTTCATCATCACACGAGCGCGGCGCTGCGGATTTGTGGCAGCCCAGCCAACCTGCGCCGCAGCTGCGCTGGCGACGGCGGCATCAATTTCCGCCTGGCTCGCGAGCGCCACCTGCGCCTGAATCTCTCCGGTCGCGGGGTTGTAAACGTCGGCAAAGCGGCCTGACGTACCCTCCACGTGCTTTCCATCAACAAAATGACCGATCATTTGCATCTGCGTTTCTCCCATCAAACCCGGGAACCGCCGAAAGCGCGGCAGCGTTCCATTTTATGTCAGCGTCTTTGTCGCTTTTATTTTTGTTGCATACAAGATCCAGATTTCCGGATCTGTTGTGCATTTTTTGAAGTTATGTCATGTGTCTGCCTCAGCTTCGCAGACGTTTCGGTGCTTGTCATCTCTGTTGGAAAAGGGATCGGACGACGGGCCGGTTCTACCTTTAAAGGTCGGAGCGACTGAACTGCCTCAAGAGAGACACTTGCGAGGAAAAACCTGTCGGAACGAAATAGCCAGGACAAGCAATGAACTGGGACGACATTCGAATTTTTCTTTCCATCGCCCGCACAGGACAAATTCTGGCGGCCGCAAAGAGGATGGGCGTCAATCACGCAACCGTTGCCAGACGCCTGACTTCGCTCGAGAACAGCCTTGGGACCCGGCTCTTCGACCGTTCAACATCCGGATGCCTTCTGACCGAAGCTGGTAGCCGTTTCTTCGACCGCGCAGAGCGCATGGAAGCCGAAGTCGTCGCGGCAGAAGCGGACCTGGGAGGAGACACGCCTGAAATTACCGGAACCGTCCGCATAGGCGCACCTGATGGGTTTGGCGTGGCTTATCTTGCGCCAAGGCTTGGCAAACTGACCGACAGGCATCCCGGCTTGACCGTGCAGCTTGTTCCTGTGGCGCGTTCGTTCTCGCTGTCGCGCCGCGAGGCCGATATCGCGGTTACCATCGACCGTCCGGAAACCGGCCGGCTGGTTGCCGGAAAGCTGGTGGATTACGCACTCGGTCTTTATGCATCCAAAGCGTATTTACAGGAGCGTGGTATCCCGGCGTCTCCTGCCGATCTTGGCGCACACGATCTCATCGGGTACGTGGAAGATCTGCTTTATTCACCGCAACTCAACTATGGCACCGAATTCACCAAGGACTGGACGGCCCGTTTCGAGATCGCATCCGCGCTTGGCCAGACAGAGGCGGTACGCGGTGGCGCAGGCATTGGTATCCTGCACGATTTTATCGCACGCGAAGACGATGATTTTGTTGCCGTTTTGCCGAAATTGAGACTTCACCGGTCATACTGGATGGTGACGCACGAAAGTTCTCGCCCGCTTCGTCATGTCGCCGCCGTTCAAGACTTTCTGCGCGATCAGGTCGCGCGCGATAAAATCATGTTTGCCTAGTTCGTTGATTACCGTCGCCAGGCTTGAGTTGCTTCTATCCAGTCAGCAGCTCGTTGTTCAGGGTCATTGTGGCGTGTCACATCACCGATGACCGCAATGCTGTCAGCACCGTTTTCCAGGACGTCCCTGCTCCGTTCCAGTGTAATGCCCCCAATCGCCACGAGCGGCAGGTCACCAATCTGGCGCTTCCAGCCGCCGATTTTCTCAAGGCCTTGAGGAGCCCACGTCAGAGATTTCGAACGGGTTGGAAAGACAGGCCCCAGAGCGACATAGTCGGGGTCGACCGAGAGCGCCGTGTCGAGTTCATCTCCGTCATGTGTGGAAACGCCCAAACGCAGGCCCGCCCGTCGGATCGCATCCAGATCGGCATCGGCAAGGTCTTCCTGGCCCAGATGAAGAAAATCGCACTCCGTGTCTATCGCCAGTTTCCAGTGATCATTGACGATGAGCTGACATCCGTGCCGGTCGCAAATTGCCTTGGAGGCGGATATCTCTTCGCGCAGGCCCTCTTCCGGCTGGTCCTTGATGCGCAACTGAAGCAACTTGACGCCCTTGGGCACCAGACGGCCGACCCATTCGGCACTGTCGACTAATGGATAGAATGGATCGAGTTTCATTCCTGCGCCTTCTTTTTGACTACGTGATTGACCTTGCCGATATCAGGTCCCGGCTTTTAGCGCCTGCAAAAAAGCACTGAGTTCGGTCTTCGTCCTCAATCTGACGACCTTCAGGTGTTCGTGGGGCGCTTCATAAATCGCAACGAGCTTGGCGCGTGCGCTGTGGCGTGTGCGCCAGATAAAACTCAAAAATTCAACCGTTTGCCAGTTGAACTGCTCCGGACACCCCTCGGCCAGATCAGGCCGGGTCTGTCCATGGTGTATGACCGCGCGCTTCAAGACCCGAAATATCCTCAGCCAGACAGGGACATCCAGCCAGATGAATGTATCGGCCCGCGCGACCCGCTCTGCGTAGGTGGCTGAATGACCGCCCTCGAAGATCCATTCGTCCTTCATGTGGACTTCGTGGGTCATCCGGCTCTTTTCTTCACGTGCTCTTTCCACCCAGCCTGAGAGCCAATGAATCTGGTCCATATGATAGACCGGAAGACCGGTAAGCTCGCCGAGGCGCATGGCAAGCGTGCTTTTTCCAGAGCCTGGACCGCCGACGATCATCACGCGTTTCATGGGGGCACCTTGGAAGAGCTTGCGGGGCCGCCGTTATACACGCTTCCAATTGTCAGGGAAGATGGAAACGCACTGTTCAATGGACACTTTCGCAGTGCCGGCCCTATCTAGGGAACCAGACGCGAATTTGAAGGCAAGGAGAGGCCCATGAGCTGGTTGAACAGTCCTGACCCGATACCTGGCAACGCAGCAAGTTGCGATCCCATCGACACGATCATCGTTCCGCGTACCTCCGACCTCGGCGGTTTTTCGGTGCGCCGTGCCCTTCCGTCCGCAAAAAGGCGCATGGTCGGACCATTCATCTTCTTCGACCAGATGGGGCCTGCGGAGCTTCTTGTCGGTGGCGGCATCGACGTGCGCCCTCACCCGCATATCGGACTTGCCACGGTCACCTATCTGTTCGAAGGCGAGATGTATCACCGCGACAGCCTCGGAACAGAGATCGCAATCGCACCGGGTGCGCTCAACTGGATGAGCGCCGGCAAGGGTATTGTTCATTCCGAGCGCGAGCGGCCTGAGCGGCTGCAGGCAAAGCGCCCGTTGTTTGGCCTTCAAAGCTGGGTTGCCCTGCCCAAACATCTTGAGGAAGGCGATCCGACGTTCCAGCATCACGGGACAGCGGAGCAGCCCGAATTTGCCGACAAGGGTGCATCGGTCAAGCTGATTGCAGGCAGTCTCTACGGTCATACAGCGCCTGTGAAAACCGCATCGGACATGTTTTACGCCGACATTGCGCTGGAACCAGGTGCAAAAGTACCGCTCGATGCCGGATGGGAAGAGCGCGGGCTCTATACCGTTTCGGGGCAAATTACGATCGCCGGACAGGCCTTTGATCCGGCGCAGCTTCTTGTGTTCAAACCCGGCGACAGTCTTGTTGTTGAAAACAACTCTCCAGAACCAGCTCGCTTCGTCGTTCTGGGCGGCGAACCCATGGACGGTGACCGGTACATCTGGTGGAACTTCGTATCCTCTTCAAAGGAACGTATCGAACAAGCCAAGGAAGACTGGAAACTTGGCCGTTTCGACACGGTTCCGGGCGATGCGGAGGAGTTTATTCCCCTGCCGGACCGGCCCGGACCGTAAAACACCGAGACGCACTCGACCTTATAGCCCGCTGTGCGGGGAAGCCGGATCAACCTGCTTCCCCGCACATTCGTTTCAACGGTCATATCGAGCCGCTCGGAACAGGCTTTGCAGGTTTCGTGAGGTTTCGGATGCCAAGCACTTGCATTTGCGTTCAGTTCTCTGCCAATAAGATGCCCGATCTGAGGACGTTCCGGCGTCTCTAGCCTTATTCACTCCGAGAACCGCGATGCCGAAAAAGTCTTCTTTCCCAGGCGACACCAAAAAACTGCGCCGCGAAATTATCGAAACGGCGCGGTCCCTCCCCCGTCTTGGTTTGACAAAGGGGACGTCGGGCAACGTCAGCGCGCGGGTGAAATCCGGATTTCTGATCACGCCTTCGGGAACCCCGTATGAAGAGCTGAGCGAAGACAAGATCGTCGCGCTCGACCTGAAGGGCCGTTATCGCGGAGATATCCTGCCGTCGTCCGAGTGGCGGATGCATCTGGATTTCTATCTCGCCAAACCGAAATGCGGCGCGGTTGTTCACTGTCACAGCCCGAGAGCAACAGCCCTCTCCTGCCATCGCCGGGGCATCCCGGCATTCCATTACATGATCGCGATGGCGGGCGGTGATCGCATCGAGTGTGCAGATTATGCAAGCTTTGGCACACGCGCGCTTTCGCAAGCCATGGTCGCTGCGCTCGGAGATCGGAACGCCTGTCTTCTGGCCAACCACGGCCAGATTGCGGGAGGGTCGAACCTCATGAAAGCGCTAGCGCTTGCAGAAGGCCTCGAGGACCTTGCAGACCAGTATCTCTCTGCCCTTGTTCTTGGCGAACCGGTGATCCTGGACGAACAGGAAATGGCCGACATTCTGGTAAAATTCAAAAGCTACGGCAAACAGACCAGCGAGCTGACCAAGGGACAGGGCGCGGCGTTCGAACTGCCGAAAAGGTTGGACTGACATGCGCTTGGGAATTGACTGGGGCGGAACCAAAATCGAAATAATCGCCTTGTCGCAGGACGGAACCGAAATGTTCCGGCAACGGGTGGACACGCCGCGCGACGACTATGAAGGCTGTCTTCAGGCTGTCAAATTCCTGGTCAGTTCTGCAGAAAAGGCAACAGGCGAAACAGGTACGCTCGGGCTCGGTATTCCGGGCTCGCTATCGCCCAAGTCAGGATTGGTCAAGAACGCAAATTCGACTTGGATGAACGGCAAGCCGCTCGACAAGGACCTTGAGGCAGTCCTCGGGCGCCCTGTGCGCATTCAAAACGATGCGAATTGTCTTGCCGTTTCCGAGGCGACAGACGGCGCGGGTGCCGGAGCCCATGTGGTTCATGCCATCATCATCGGGACGGGCAGCGGATCCGGCATCGCTATTGACGCCAGGGCCCATCTTGGCGCCAACGGAATCGGCGGTGAATGGGGGGCAATCACCGTGCCCTGGCTTGCTGCGGACGAGTACCCGGGGCCCGACAGTTGGATCGGCCACAAAGGGGTCATTGATCGCTGGTGCTCGGGCACCGGCTTTCAGCTCGACTACAAGGAAAAGACCGGCAATTTGCTGAAAGGGCATGAAATCATGGCTCTCAAGCGGTCTGGCGATCCTGTGGCGAGCGGGATTTATACGCGCTATGTCAGCCGTCTCGCCCGCTCCCTTGCCATGTCGGCCAACCTGCTTGATCCGGACGTTTTCGTGCTTGGCGGCGGCATGTCCAATATTGACGAACTCTATCAGGACCTGCCTCCCGCGATGGCTCCCTATATCTTTTCCGATACATTCGACACGCCGATCCGCAAGGCTGTGCACGGCGACAGCTCCGGCGTCCGTGGCGCTGCCTGGCTCTGGAACTGATCTCTCAAGCCTTCGCCATGAGACGGCGCTGTCCGATTGTGACCAGGACGATGCCGATGCCGACAAAAGCAACTGCGGATATTTTCGCAGCGTTCGGAACTTCGTTGAAGACCAGGTAGCCGAGGACAAGCCCGACAACGGCGGCAACTGATCCGATCTGACTGAGATAAACGGGACCTGCAGTCTGCTGAAGCCGGAAGTAAAGACCATATTGCAAACCGAATATTGCTGTTTGCGCCGCAAGCAGCGTCACGGCCTGCGTGGTCCAGGCTGTTGGGATGACAGGGATACCCCATGACGCGGTGAAGGCGGCCAGCGCAAGAAAACCGATCGCCATCATACCAAGGGCCAGATCAACGGGCTTGGCCCCTTTCGGCCATTTTAGCGTTCGATAGATGTTTCCGGCGGCAAGGAAAAACGGAATCGATAGCGCAAGTGCCGACCAGAATGAAGCTTCAGCGGAAAGTTGTGCGCCGGAAATGGCAAGCAGGACACCACCGGCAACACCTGACAGAACGCCACCTGCCATCAGAAGCTGGAAGCGCTGGAGGCGCAACACGACCGCAAACGCATATGTCAGGACAAGGGGAAACGCGTAACAAAGCGCGACGAACCCGGCGCCGACTTTTGGCGCTGCGGCAACTGCGATCATATTGGGCAATATGAACAATATGCCGGTTATGAAGACATAGACGAGCAACTGCCTAAGTGGCGCTTTGTCCGTTCTCCCCTGATTGCGCCGGGACTTAAAGCCGGCCAGTCTTGTTGCGGTAAACAAACCGACGGCTCCGCCAAGTATCGACCATTGCAGCAGAGCGACAGGATGCCAGCCAAGTTCCGGCGCGGCCTTGGCAAACAAGGTCGATATGCCGAGAAAGGCACCAACGATCAACAACAGTACCAAAGGCAGCTCGAGCAGGTTCTGACCGCCCGATGTGCGCCGTTGCCGCTTTCCGCCTGTTCCCGGTTCCGTTTGAAACTTTTGTCTGGCCATGCCTGTCATTGGACCTTTCCCTCGAACGGTTTGGCAACCCTTCTGCCAAAGTCACAGTCATAGATAACATGATTTATCTTGATTTCAAGATACTTAATTTCAAGATTCTTGATGGTCATTGACAACACGTTTGCGAAAATGAAACTGTCAAACCGTCAAACTGCCTGGAGGCTCAACTGTTTTCCAACATTTGCCGGCTACACGTCTTTCGGTCGCTGGTTCGAATGTGCAGGAGCCTGGAGATTGAGAAATGACCAAAGCGCCAAACGAGACGTCAGATGGTTCAAAACACCTTTTTGGCGATCCGGCAGACCTGTTGATGGACCGGGCAGAAAGGGCGAGCCGGCAGTGGCAGAAGGAAGTGCCCGAGGTTGCCGACAAGCTGCAGCCGATGGTTTTGCTTGGGCGCCTCAACGAGGCGGCGCAGCTTATGAACCGGGACTACCTGGTACCGGCCTATGCGGAAATAGGACTGAAACTCGGGGAGTTCGACGTCCTGGCAACACTCGTCAGGTCCGGGCCTCCCTACAAGCTCACGCCGACCGAACTATACAGATCCACAATGATGAGCTCAGGCGGCATGACCGCACGGGTGGACAAACTTGAAAGAGCCGGGCTCGTGGAGAGATGTCCGCACCCCGAGGATCGACGCGCACTCACCGTCTGCGTCACACCCAAAGGCCTCAAGCTGGTCAGGGACATGATCCCGGACTATGTCGACACGCAGCATATGGCCGTCAAAGGATTGACCGAAGACGAACAGGCGCAACTGTCAAAGCTCCTTGAAAAGCTCATCAAGACCGCCAACAATCCGGTTCCGGAAAAATGATCTGAAAAGATCAGTTGTCGAAAGGCAGTCGGTAGGATTCACCCAATCGACTTCAACTCTTTTTCGAGAATGTTCCATTGTGTGCGAGAGACCGCTTCCCGGGCTGCAAGCAGCCAATAGGTCTGATGGTGTGAAAGACTGTCCTTCGATACGCGCCTGAGATGCCCTGCATTCAGGTCTTCCTGGCATAGAGGCAGCGAAGCAAGCATCACGCCGGCACCTCGCCTCGCCGCCGCCAGACCGGCGAAAAACGTGTCGAACAAGAGGTCAGGAAGAGGCGTCGACGGTGTTCCGAACCTCGCTGACCATTCATGCCAGCCCGGACGTGGACCAACGACGGCAATGCGAGGCAGGAACGTCCAGTCGCCCGCTCCTTTCAAAAGCGACGGCGCGGCAACCGGGGCAATGACCTCATTATAGAGCGGTGTCTTATAGGCCACCGTCCAGTCACCAGACCCATATCTGATCTGCACCGCTCCCGGTTCGCCTTGCACCTCGCCTGACAAGACCAAAGTCTTGAAAGAAAGCTGGGTATCGACCCCGGACCGCAGCCCTGCCAAACGCGGCAGCAGCCACAGGTCGATGATCGACGCGCTTGCGGAAATCGTCAGTCGCTCGCGCGACAACCCAAAAAGCCCTTCCGAGCTTTCACGCAAGCTTTCCAAGGCCGTACGCACATGCGGAAGCCACGTTTCACCTTCCACTGTAAGCGCGATACTGCGCGGCTGGCGCAGGAAGAGCTGGGTATTCAGGCGCCTTTCCAGCTTGCCGATCCGTTGACTGATTGCTGATTGGGTCAGTCCGGTTTCCTGGGCGGCTGCGGTAAAACTGCCAGTACGCGCGGCAACTTCAAACGCCCGCACCCATTCAAGAGGCAGATTGTCGAACCGGGATTTATCCATTAGCAAAACCGAATCTCAGGCACGTAATTCCTAATTTGATTTTATAGGACGATCAGTCGAGGTTGTCATTGGTGATAAAGGAGAGGCCCGGCAAATGAGCGACGTTACAATAAGCGAGGCGGGAAACATCCTCGTTCTCGCCACGGATCAAGGCCTGTTCAGGTTCCATGCCGTCTGGTTGCGCGACAATGCCTGGGACGAAGAAACCCGGTCGCGCACGAACGGGCAACGCCTGATAGCACTTCGCGACATCGACGCGAATGTCACCATTTCCGCAGCGCGTATCGACGACGGCACCGTCTCCGTCACCTTTGCGCCTGAAAACAAAGAGATCCGGTATTCGCTCGGATGGCTGATCACTAATGCCTACGACCGCCCCCAAAGGACTGAGAAAGGCTGGCTTGCCGCCAACGTGGAAACCTGGGACGCCACTCTCAGCGACAAAATTCCATCTGACGACTTTGGGCGTGTCGCCACCGATCAGGGTGCCAAACACCACTGGCTCTCGGGTGTGGCGCGGTATGGGTTCGGCAAGCTTACCAATGGACCAATAGAAGATCAGGCTTTGATGAGGGTCGTTGACCTGTTCGGACATGTAAGAGAAACCAATTACGGACGCCACTTTGAGGTCCGCACCGAAGTCAATCCGACCAACCTTGCCTATACGGGCCTCGGGCTTCAGGCACATACCGATAACCCCTACCGTGACCCGGTACCGACGGTGCAGGTGCTTTATTGTCTGGAAAGCTCGGCAGCTGGCGGCGAAAATATGGTGGTGGACGGTTTTTGGGCGGCCCTTCGCCTCAAGGCCGAGAATCCGGATTGGTTCGGCGTTTTGAGCCGCTATTGCACGCGTTTTGAGTACGCTGGCGATAAAGGCGTCGTCCTGCGGTCCCGCAGACCGATGCTCGAACTCGCACCGGACGGCGAACTCACGGCGGTTCGCTTCAACAACCGGTCAGCGGCCGCAACGACGGACGTTCCCTTCGAAGACATGGCGCTCTATTACGAAGCGTACCGAAGACTTGGCGAGATCATTGACGACCCCGCAATGGAAGTCACTTTCCGCTTGGAGCCCGGCGAATGTTTCCTCGTTGACAACACCCGGGTTCTTCACGCCCGCAAGGCTTATTCAGGAACGGGCACGCGCTGGCTCCAGGGATGCTATGCCGACAAGGACGGCCTTTTGTCCACTCTGGCGTCTTTGCAGGCGACAATGCATGAGGCAGCCGAATGAGCCAGCAGGATTTCTCCACGCTTTCACGAGACAATATCGTGGCGTTTCTGGGAGACATTTTCGAACGTTGCGGTGACGAGGAGTATCTCGGCGAGCCGGTTACAATGGCGCAACACATGCTTCAAGGTGCAAGTCTCGCCGAGCAGAGGGGCCTCGACGATGAGATAATCGTGGGTGCCCTGCTGCACGATATCGGTCACTTCACATCTGAGTTCGGTACCTTTTCGATGGAGGACACCAAGGACCGATATCACGAGGAAGCCGGTGCCAGGGTTCTCAGTGCCTTCTTTCCCGCGGTGATCGTTGACTGCGTGCGATACCACGTGGCGGCTAAAAGGTATTTGTGCGCAACAAAGCCCGAATACTTCGACCGGCTTTCAGAGGCATCGGTTCACTCGCTCAATCTTCAGGGCGGCCCCATGAGCAGTGACGAGGTCGCCGAGTTCGAAAGAAACCCGAATCTGGAGAAGATTATCCAGGTGCGGCACCTCGACGAAGCAGGCAAAGAACCGGATATGGCAACTCCGGACTATTGGCATTTTGCGCCGATGGTGCAGAGCCTGGTTGACCGGCATCTTTTCGCACAAGGCGAAATACCGGCGTGACCGATCGAGCCGTTTGAGGCGCGGACCGGCGCCTATTTCGTAGATCTTTGTTTCAACCGTCGAGGGCGAACCGGGAGGTTTTTTGCCGGAAAACTTCGCCGTTGCGAACGAGGGTCACTGTGCCGGTGTAATCGCCGGCCGGCCAGGTCGCTGACCTGAGCTTGCGCCCCGCAAAGGCCACCCACTGCGCCTTTTGCCGTTCGACCGGCTCGCCTTCCGATTCAGCAAGGATCCCCTCCGGCCCCTCCACTCGCAGCGTGACACGGTCACCTTTTTGCAGATTGATCAACCTGGCAAAGAAAACGAGCGCAGGAGAGCGGCTCTCCGGCTGCGAAGCGAGCCCCTGTTCAAGGTCCAGCGATTTTACCGGCCCGTCCGCAAAACCGGACTGAATGATCGTGCCTTCGGCATCGGCGAGGAGCGGTTCAATGTCTCCCTGCCAGAGCGGTTGGTCATAAGATAGGGTCTCGCTTGTTCCCTCGTTGCAACGCGTAAGACGCGGCCCCGCCTGATCGAAACTTCCCAGAAACGGATCGACCGTTTTACCGTCCTTGCGAACCGAGAGATGCACGTGGGGGAATGCCGCGAACCCTGAATATCCGACTTGACCAAGTTTCTGGCCGCGTTCGACCCGATCCCCCCCCGAAACGGCAAGGGAACCCTGGCGGAGATGGCAATATTGCGTTTCCCAGCCGCCTCCGTGTGCAATCACAACGCCGTTGCCGCATTCCTTGTCCGCGACACGTTGCCTGTCTTGTTCCGAGACGACAAGCCTGTCCGGCATCTCGTCTCGCACCCCTCGCACAACCCCTGGCGCTGATGCGACGACATCCGCGGTTTCCGCAGTGTCCAAAACGCGGAAGTCCGTGCCCTTATGGCCGTCATAACCGGCGCGGAAGCAGGTCGCTGTCTGGACTTCGCTGCCGGGATCGATATCTACATAGTTCTGGACGAAACAGTCTTCACCGAGCTTGCAGACGATGGGAAGCCCCAGCTCGAGATCTGCTGCCGATGATGAATTGGCCGACATCAGACCGACTCCAAGAGCGATGGTTCCCTTCACCAATGTCACGTTCAAAAGCCGCATCATCGACAGATCCTTTTCAAGTTATGGCTCGTAAAGACACCGTGACTTGCAATCAAGCGGTCGATGGCCGACCTTTCCCGAAACTAGTCTCAAAATTCTATGGAACAAGCGTGATGATTAAGTGGCTGACCACTGTTTTGATGGCGTTCTTTTTGTGTCTCCCGGCAGCTGCGCAGGAAGAACTTCAAATCAAGGACATTGAAAAGGGAACCGGAGAAGAGGCCAATGTCGGTGAAACCGTCGTCGTTCACTACACCGGTTGGCTGATGGACGGCACGAAATTCGATTCAAGCGTGGATCGGGGAACCCCGTTCTCGTTCACGCTCGGCGAAAGACGGGTTATTCCCGGGTGGGAAAAGGGTGTTGAGGGCATGCAGGTCGGCGGCAAGCGTGAACTGATCATTCCCCCAGAGATGGCTTACGGCGCACAAGGTGCGGGCGGCGTCATTCCACCGAATGCAACATTGAAGTTCGAGATCGAACTCCTGGATGTGAAGGGCAAGAAGTTCTCCGATATCGGCAACAAGGAATTGGAGGAAAAACTCGCAGCGGGCGCGACCGTCATCGATATTCGACGTCCGGACGAGTGGCGCGAAACAGGCGTCCTTGAGGGAAGCCATCTGGTCACCTTTTTCGATGAAAGCGGAAACGTGAACCCGGAATTCGGTGCCAAGCTGCAGCAGCTGATTTCAGGTCCGGCAGACGAAGTCGTTCTGATCTGCCGCACGGGACGCCGCAGTCAGGTTTTGTCGGAATATCTCGCAGGCCAGGCGGGCTTTACCAACGTCGTCAACGTTCAGGACGGTATCATGAGCTGGATTGCTGATGGCGGACAAGTTGCGGAAGCGACCATGCCTGAGAAATGCTGGCTTTGCTGATCCGACAGCTCTTTTCAAATAAGCAGGAATGTGCGGGCGCCCGGACTGAATCAATCCCCGGTGGCGAGGTCCAGGCTCATGCGGTTATGGTCCCGAATAACCTTGTCTATGTCCAAGGTGACGATCTGTCCGTCAGCAACCAGAATCTTGCCGTTGACGACGGTCGTCCTGGCTAATTGCGGACTGCAAAACACGACGGCCGCTACCGGATCGTGGAGCCCGCCGGCAAACTGCAATGAATTAAGACCAAGCGTGAAGAAATCAGCGCACTTTCCTGTTTCCAAAGATCCTATGTCGTCCCGCCCCAAGACGGAAGCGCCGCCGAGTGTCGCAAGTTCCAACGCCTCACGGGCGGTCATCCACTCTCCGGCCCGCGAAGGGTGCGCCAGGGGAAGTGACGGGGTTCCATCCGTTTCTACGGTGGGCTGCAAACCCAGATTGAGCCTTGCCAGCAACATCGCCTGACGGACTTCGGACAGCATGTTGGATCCGTCATTGCTGGCCGACCCATCCACGCCCAATCCGACTTTCACACCCGCAGCCATGTATTTCTTGATCGGCGCTATTCCGGACGCGAGACGCATGTTCGAACACGGGCAATGGGCTGCACCACAGCCCGTTTTTGCAAAAAGCTGTATTTCGCCGTCATTCACGTGGATTGCATGGGCAAACCAGACATCCTCGCCTACCCAGTCGAGATCTTCCATCCACTCCACGGGGCGTTTTTTGAAGCGTTGCAGCGTATAGTGTTCTTCGTCCAGTGTTTCGCAAAGATGCGTGTGCAGCATGACGCCCTTGTCACGCGCCAAAAGAGCGCTCTCGCGCAACAGTTCTTCTGATACCG
Organism: uncultured Roseibium sp.; assembly: GCF_947494555.1. Classification (GTDB taxonomy): domain Bacteria; phylum Pseudomonadota; class Alphaproteobacteria; order Rhizobiales; family Stappiaceae; genus Roseibium. The sequence continues at coordinate 543,949 of NZ_CANLVF010000002.1, forward strand.
AGAATGGAGAGCACGGTGCCACGACGACCTGTGTCATCGCACCAGCGTCCGGGTTGTGATAGCGATCGATTACTCGAATTGTGTCTTTGAGAATGTCATCTTCGTCCTCGACACACTCATCGGGTGGCAAGCCACCCTTGCTTTCGCCAAGTGACATCGAACCGCGGCTGGCGTGAAAGCGCACGCCAAGATCTTGCGCCGCCTCGATCAGGTAGTCGACCTTGTTTCCGCTCTGGAAAAGGTAGGAATGATCGAACACGGTGGTGCAGCCGGAAAGCGCCAGCTCTGCAAGACCGACCAGCGCACTCGCTCTGGACGCATCCGGACCGGTCCTTGCCCAAACCCGGTAATGCGCCTGCAGCCAGGGAAACAGGTTGTTGTTTTGTGCAGCGGGCAGGTTGCGTGTCAGTGTTTGATTGAGGTGATGATGGGTGTTCACGAAACCGGGGAGAACAATTTCTCCCGACGCATCAATCACCATTTCTGCGGTATCTGGCAGCTCTTCTGAAGGGCCGACCTGTGTAATGAAACCGTTTTCGGCATAGAGCCCGCCCTTCCTGATCTCACGGCGCTCCTTGTCCATCGTGACAAGTATGTCCGCGTTTTTCAAAAGAAGTGTGCGTGGCATCTGTGACTTTCGCGGTCGCTCGAATCAAACATGGCGTGAATGCATAGCGTATGCGCGATACCGATCGGTTACCAAGACAGTCAAAAGCAAAGACGGTCAGCGATTTACGCCATACTAATCGGGAAGCGGCGGCATCCGGTTCCACGCGTCGAGCGCCGCGATCTTGTAAGCTTCGGCAAGCGTCGGGTAGTTGAACGTGTTTTCAACGAAATACTCCAGCGTTCCTTTCAGGTTGAGAACCGCCTGCCCGATATGAACGAGTTCCGTTGCCCCCTCACCCACGATGTGGCAACCAAGCAGACGCCTCGTCTTGAGCGAAAAAATCATCTTCAGCATTCCGGTATCGAGACCCATGATGTGGCCGCGAGAGGTTTCCCGGAAACGCGCGACGCCGCATTCATATGGGATGCCACGTTCCTTGATTTCTTCCTCGGTCATGCCGACGGTCGAAATTTCCGGAACGGCATAGATTCCATAGGGAAAATAATCAGGCGGGTCATAAGCCGATTCACCAAGCGCATGGCAGGCAGCGATGCGGCCCTGCTCCATGGATGTGGACGCAAGACTTGGAAAGCCGATCACGTCGCCTGACGCAAATATGTGCGGAACCTCGGTCTGGAACGTGGACGGATCGACCTTCAGCCGGCCCCTGTGATCCACCGACAGGCCACATTTGTCCAGATTGAGTCTCGGTGTCGCGCCCATGCGTCCTGCAGCAAAGAGAATGACATTGGTGCGAACGCAGCGCCCTCCTTCCAGGGTGATTTCGCAATCCGCCGGGCCATGCTTTTCAATTTTCTCGACCGTGGCTCCAAACCGAAGAGCGATCCCGCGGTCGCGAAGCTGGTGCGTGAAATCAGCCACAAGTTCCTTGTCGAGGAAGTCGAGCATGGTCTCGCGCGGCTCCACGAGTGTCACATGAACGTCGAGCGCCGAGAAGATGGATGCATACTCCACGCCGATCACCCCCGCCCCGATGACGGCGATTGAGCGCGGGATCTCGCTCAGCTCCAGGATCTCGTCGCTGTCCAGAACATACTGGCCGTCGAACGGGACATATTCGGGACGAAACGGCTTGGTACCAACCGCGATAATGTATTTGTCGGCCTTGTATTTCAGGATTTCGCCGGCGTCGCCCTCAACTTCGATGACATGCGGGTCCAGAAATCGCGCCTCGCCACGAACGGTATCCACCTTGTTTCGGGAGAACTGGTGCTCAAGAACGTCAACCTCGTGATTGAGCGTAATGTGCAGCCGTGCCCTGAGGTCTGCAGCAGTGAGATCCTGTTTAACGCGATAGGAACTGCCGTAAAATCCGCGCTCGCGCCAACCTGTGAGATTGAGAACGGTCTCGCGCAGTGTTTTGGACGGGATCGTACCTGTGTGGACGGACACCACGCCGACCCTGCGGCCCCGCTCGACGACCAGAACATCCCGACCGAATTTCGCCGCCTGGATCGCAGCGCGCCGCCCCGCCGGCCCGCTCCCGATCACGATAAGATCGTAATGCTCCATGTGCCCCTCATTGCTCTTCCGACTGCGTCCCGTTCACAAGCACCGGAATCATGCCGAGCTCATGTTTGTTGACGCATTGCAAAACAGTATCTTGAATTGCGGGTCAAGACTGGCGGAAAAATATGAGCAGGTGCTTGCACGAATTGGACAAAAAAGCGGCAATTCAGGTCCGTCACTCAATAGACCGTTGCCATTGAAAGCCACTTCCGGTATGCGTCGTGGCATGAGAACGATCCTGAATTCAGTATGGTGGTGGCGCGGCGCGAAATAGGCGGCCTGCGATCAATCATGCTTTGAAAGGATCGAAGAAACTCACCAAAGGCCGCCGCGGGATACCGCTGGCGGCCTTGGTGTTTTAAGAGGCCGCCAATCTCCCAAATGGCCATCAGATACGGGAACGGAAATACCATGCCGCCGCTGGCAGATCAGAGTTACGAAACACCGAGCGGGATCACGATCCTGCGGTCGTCGCGCCCCTCCAACTACGATACGGGTACTTCCGAGTGGATTGACCGGTTGGACAGCGAGCTTGGCGCCGTTCTGTCTTCGTCCTATGAATATCCAGGGCGCTATACCCGCTGGGACATGGCATTGGTCAATCCGCCGCTCGTCCTTGAAGCAGCGGATCGCAAGGTCGAGATCCGGGCACTTAACGAGCGTGGCAAGATACTGGTGCCGGCGATTGCCGATGCACTGCGGCCGCTTGATGTCATAGACACCTTCAGTGCAAGCGACGACAAAATCGTTCTGACCGTCAAGAAACCCGATCGTCTCTTCAACGAGGAAGAACGGTCCCGTCAGCCTTCCACATTCTCCATTGTGCGCGCGATCAAGGATCTCTTTGCCTGCGATGATGACCAGCTCGGTCTCTATGGCACCTTCGGATATGACGTGGCGTTTCAGTTCGAGCAGATCGAACTGAAGCTGGAGCGACCGGACGATCAACGAGACGTAATCCTGTTCCTCCCGGACGAGATCCTCATCGTCGACCATCACGGCAAGCGTGCCTATGTGCTTGAATACGACTTTTCAGTGAATGGACGCACAACCAAAGGTCTTGAACGGACGGGGCAATCCAGTCCCTATGCGCCTGCCAACCGGGATCCCGGACGCGGCGATCATGAACCTGGCGAATACGCCAAGCTGGTTGAAAAGGCCAAGGACTACTTCCGGCGCGGCGACTTGTTCGAGACCGTTCCGGGGCAGACCTTCTACGAGCCTTGCGCCAATCCTCCATCCGCTGTCTCCAGGCGTCTTGCGCAGATAAACCCCTCTCCCTATTCCTTCTTCTTCAATCTGGGCAATGCCGAGTATCTCGTCGGAGCCTCACCGGAAATGTATGTGCGCGTGACCGGCGGGCGTCGCGTGGAGACCTGTCCGATCTCTGGAACCATCCGGCGCGGAAAAAACGCCATTGAAGACGAGGCCCAGATCCGCAAGCTCCTCAACTCCGCCAAGGACGAGGCGGAGCTTACGATGTGTTCCGACGTCGACCGGAACGACAAGAGCCGGGTCTGCGTTCCGGGCTCTGTCAAGGTGATCGGACGGCGGCAGATCGAAATGTATTCCCGCCTGATCCACACCGTGGATCATATCGAAGGCATCTTGCGACCGGACATGGACGCTCTCGATGCCTTCCTCTCCCATACATGGGCAGTAACCGTAACCGGGGCACCGAAACGATGGGCCATGCAGTTCATCGAAGATCACGAAAAGTCGCCGCGCGCCTGGTACGGCGGCGCAATTGGCGCCGTTCTGTTCAACGGTGACATGAACACCGGCCTCACATTGCGGACGGTTCGGATCAAGGACGGCACAGCTCAGATCCGTGCCGGTGCAACGCTGCTCTACGACAGTGTGCCGGAAGACGAAGAAGCGGAAACCGAACTCAAGGCCGAAGCCATGCGCGCTGCAGTGCGCGAGGCTGGACTTGCGGCAAAATCCTATGAAAAGCAGGAAAGCAGCAAGCCAGGAAACGGGCTGAAGATCCTGCTGATTGATCACGAAGACAGTTTCGTCCACACACTTGCGAATTATTTCAGACAAACCGGTGCAGAAGTCGTGACCTACCGGACACCGGTTGCTGACCATGTTTTTCACGATGTCAGTCCGGATCTGGTTGTTCTTTCGCCCGGACCGGGAAACCCGAAAGACTTCGACTGCGCTGCAACGATCGGCCGGGCGCGGGCCCGCGCATTGCCGATATTCGGCGTCTGTCTCGGTCTTCAGGCCCTTTCGGAATATTTCGGCGCAACGCTCGGCCAGCTTGAAATCCCGATGCATGGCAAACCATCTCCGATCAGTTTGTCCGGAAATTCGCTTCTCTTTGATGGCTTGAATGCGCCTGTGATTGTCGGGCGCTATCACTCGCTGTTTGCGAAGCGCGCGACCCTGCCGAGCGATATCCGGGTGACAGCCGAAACGGAAGACGGTGTTGTGATGGCGATCGAGCACGAAAAAGAGGCCATCGCCGCCGTGCAGTTTCATCCTGAATCGATCATGTCTTTGGATCAGGATGCCGGGCACAAGATCATCGAAAACGTCGTTAGCCGGCTTGTGCACCAAGGAGCACGCCAAGCTGAGCCGGTTTTGTAGTTTTTGTCACACCTCGTTAGCAAAAATTACGCTAAGGATGCGAGCAGAGATTGAAGGAGATTCCCCTTGCACATTCTGCTCGCACTTCTCGCGCTGGCCGCCGGTGCTGCCTACTGGCTCTACCGTGTTCGACAGGCGGCAGACACGACACGCGTGGTGCTGGATGCAGCGCACGATGTTAAGGCAGCCGCGCGCCGCTTCGGCTTTCGCACACGCGCCAATCAGCACCCAAGCGAAGGTGTCGATGACCCTCGTGTCACCGCGGCGGCGTTGCTCGTTCTTACCGCCGAAACGGACGGCGGGATTTCAAAAGCTGAACAGACGGTCATTCTCGAACGGCTGCAGGCTGTCTTTGAGATGTCCGCCGAAGCGGCCGACGAACTGTATCTGTTTGCCAAATGGCTCGCCAACCAGAGTACCAATCCGGATGACATGATCAGACGACTGATCAAAAGAACAGTTCACCTTGGCGGACGCGATACGCTGCCCGATCTCATTCAGATGGTCGCAGCCGTCGGGAATGCAGACACCGGCACTCTGACCGACGACACGGTTCACATAATAGAAAAACTCAAACAGCTGAGTAACTGAGTGAAATTCACTTGAATACGTTTCGAAATCGCGCCTGACGCTGCTTTCCGCCCGGTATTCAGCATATGCGCCTTTCAAAAAGTCTTTGAACCAAAATAAAGTTGATTAACAGATCGCGACGGAGTTCTATTGAATTCCAGTTTTGCTTTTGCACTGTTTTCACAGGCTGGCGCTATAATTATCGGGATCCATCGTTTGGATCCTGGGGAGACGCAATGACCGGCAGCACCAGTTGGACATCGGCATGGCACGTGCGGCTGTGCGGCAAAGCGATTGCTGCCGCGCTTTTGACGGGTGCGGTATCCGCTTCTTTGCCGGTCGCCGAGTTGCGCGCGCAGGACAATCAGGGGCTGCGGAACCACATTCTTGGGATTGGAAACTGCCCACCTTGGAATCCCCAGGCCCGGGAGGTCTGTTACAACAGCCTGGAAAGGGTTGTCGGCGCACTGAGCCCTCGCCTTGATGCCGAACCAGAAGCTGTTCATTTGCTGATCAACGAAGGCGCCAGCGCTTCGGCGCTGAAGCTGAAGGTCACGGAACTCGCCAACGGGCTGGGCCCTAACGACCGGTTGATCATCTATGCGAACCTGCCTCTCGGCCAGCTGGAGGCGGATCAAGGCGAAGAGGTCAACGGATATATTCTCGAGTTCTGGGCCAGCGAACAGCCTGAAACACCGGCCAATGCGATCAGCGAAGGAACATGGATATCAGCACCGGCCTTTGCGGCCATGATCCATACAATCCCGGCGGCTGAAGTTGTCCTGATGCTGGACACGAACAATTCCTACGCCGTCAACATGCATTTGCTGGATACGCATTCCGTCGACCACAAGGAGCGACCGGAGGCACTCGTTTCCTCCGCAGGTGCCGGTCAGACCGCCAACTATTCTGCCGACAGGACAATCTCGCTCTTCGCCAAACACCTCGCACTTGCGCTTGAGGAAACGGACGGGTCCCTGCAGGACGTCATGACGGTAGCCGTTGGCGGGACGCGTCAGGCCGCAATTCCGATTTGCGCGGCATTGAACGAACACAAGGAAGAAACCAGCGCCCCCTCGGCAGACTGCCAACAGGTCCCCCAGATTCACGATCCGAGCGCGATCCTGAACGACACGATGTTGCTACCGGTCATCGAGACAGTGCCGACCGAATAGCACCGGAGGAAGATTTGTCATCCGGACAATGCGCGGCCAGACGAGCAGGTTTCGGAGGTTTGCGCGACAGTCCAGTCACCAGCCGTCATTTCTGCCTTCCGGACGCTCGGGCGCCCCTGCAGACGTTCCTTGAACCAGGCCCAGTCTTCGGCGTCTATCCGTGAGAGGCCTGTCTCCCGCAAGGGCTCAATCGGCTGAATGCTTCCGGCCTCTATCTCTCCGATCGCAAAGCGGAAGGCGTATCCGGGTGTCAGACCCATGCGCAAATCCGAGACCACCACCTTGTCGTCCACGAGTTCTGAGCGGAAATAGCCCCTGCTGAACCATTCCAGTTTTTTGAATGCAGGTGTCTCTGAAAGACATGCCGTGAGCTCGGGATGGCGCGGGTGCTCATAAATCTCAGGTACGGTTTCGCCGTCCAGCAGCGAATAGTACATGTTTTCATAGCGATCTTCGCGCAAGCCGATCACCTTCCAGAGCAAGATATTGAACGGTGCTGCGATCGCGTAAATTTCCTGTGGCGGTTCACCTTCGCTCTGGAACAGCGTCTGTGCACGCGCTTCGACATATTGCTGGAGAACCACGCTCAAGCCCATGTAGCCGGTCGTGAAAACAAGCGCTCCAGCGACCCAGTTTCGCAATCTAGACGTCCAGTTTTTCTTGCAAAGCGCGTAAATCACCACGAGCAGAAGCGGCACCGAATAGATCGGGTCGATGATAAAGACCGAACCAACCCCCACCGGGTCGGGATATAGCGGCCAGAAAATCCGGGTTCCATAGACCGTCATCGCATCGATCATCGCGTGCGTTGTCAGAACCAGGAAAACAGCCCCCCAAGTCAGCCAACGATGGTCGCGAAGTCCCTTGAACAGGCGCATAAGGACTTCGCCGATCACAGGTGCTGCCAGCGCGTGGACGAAGATCGAATGCGACCAACCACGGTGGTACACGAAACTGTCGATCGGATCGTCGAATGGAATGAATACATCAAGGTCCGGAAGCGTGCCCAGCAATCCGCCCATCAGCGCGGCTTTGCGCGGTCCGATCTTGCTTCCGAGGCAGGCGGTCGACACGGCTGCACCCAGAACAAATTGCGTAATTGAATCCATATATAAGACCGTTTTGGCTAGGCTCGGTAAGGTTAGCCGGATATGTGGTAATGCGTACCCAAAGGCAAGAAGGCCATATAAAAAAGGCAGGTTTTCAAACCCGCCTTTTTCAAGAATAGAGCAAAAATTAGAGCTTAGTCGACTTCGCGCACGGCGCCCTTGGCGGCGCTCGTCGTCATTTTGGCATAGGCGCGGAGCGCCTTTGTGACCTTGCGCTTGCGTTTTTCGACAGGTTTCCAGGCGTCATCACCTTTGGCGTCCATGGCCGCGCGGCGTTGCGCCAGTTCCTCGTCCGAGATGTCGACCTTCAGGATCCGATTAGGGATGTCGATGACGATCGTATCGCCTTCTTCCACCAGCCCGACAGCGCCGCCTTCGGCAGCTTCCGGGGACATGTGCCCGATCGACAGGCCGGACGTGCCACCCGAGAAACGCCCGTCCGTGACCAGGGCACAATCCTTGCCGAGCCCCTTCGACTTCAGGTAACTCGTCGGATAGAGCATCTCCTGCATGCCAGGGCCACCGCGTGGTCCCTCATAGCGAATCAGAACAACGTCACCCGCTTTCACCTTGTTGGTCAGGATCGCGGAAACCGCGCTGTCCTGGCTTTCAAAAATACGGGCGGGACCCGTAAATTTCAGGATACTCTCATCGACGCCGGCGGTCTTCACCACGCAGCCTTCTTCGGCAATGTTACCGTAGAGCACCGCAAGTCCGCCATCCTGGCTGTAGGCATGTTCCCCTTCGCGAATGACACCGGTCTGACGGTCGAGATCGAGGTCGTCCCAGCGCCTGTTCTGACTGAACGCGGTTTGTGTCGGAACACCGCCGGGAGCCGCCTTGTAGAAATTATGTACGCTTTCCGAATTTGTCTGGCAGATGTCCCAACGCGCGAGCGCTTCCTTCATGGTTGTGGAGTGAACGGTCGGGATGTCGGTATGAAGCTTTCCGGCGCGGTCCAGTTCGCCGAGAATTCCCATGATGCCCCCTGCCCGGTGAACATCTTCCATGTGTATGTTCTCGACGGCGGGCGCGACCTTGCACAGAACCGGTACCTGCTTTGACAGGCGGTCGATGTCGTCCATCGTGAAACCGATTTCCCCCTCGTAGGAGGCAGCAAGAAGGTGCAGGATCGTGTTAGTCGACCCTCCCATGGAAATGTCGAGCGTCATGGCATTTTCGAACGCTTGGAAGTTCGCAATGTTGCGCGGCAGGACACTCTCGTCGTCTTGCTCGTAGTAGCGCTTGGCCAGATCGACGATCAGGTGTCCGGCCTCAACAAACAGGCGCTCGCGATCCGCGTGCGTTGCGAGCGTCGAACCGTTCCCTGGCAGCGCAAGACCCAGTGCTTCCGTCAGGCAGTTCATGGAGTTGGCGGTGAACATGCCGGAACACGAGCCGCAGGTCGGACAGGCATTTTGTTCCATTGCCAGAACATCGGCATCGGACATGCGGTCATCGGCGGCAGCAACCATGGCATCGACCAGGTCAATCGACTTCTGAACACCGTTTTCGAGGACCACCTTACCGGCCTCCATCGGTCCACCCGAAACGAACACGACAGGAATGTTCAGGCGCATGGCCGCGTTCAGCATTCCCGGCGTGATCTTGTCGCAGTTGGAGATGCAGACCAGGGCGTCGGCACAATGGCCGTTGACCATGTATTCCACAGCATCGGAAATAACTTCGCGGGAGGGCAGCGAATAGAGCATGCCGTCATGACCCATGGCGATGCCGTCATCAACTGCAATCGTGTTGAATTCCTTGGCGACACCGCCGGCTTTTTCAACTTCACGCGCGACCAGTTGCCCGAGGTCCTTCAGGTGCACGTGGCCCGGCACGAACTGTGTGAATGAGTTCGAAATCGCGATGATCGGTTTGCCGAAATCATCGTCCTTCATGCCGGTCGCGCGCCAAAGGCCCCGCGCTCCGGCCATGTTGCGGCCATGAGTGGATGTTCTGGAACGATACGGGGGCATAAGTCTCTCCCTACACTTTGCAGGCCTTCCGATCGCGTCGGCTTTGCAAGCCGAAATACGACGGAAATCCGCGCCCGATTTTGAGTTGATATGGGGTGTGACAGGTTTTTGACCAGAACGAAAGGCCGGAAAGTCAAAAAAGAGTACGGTACGGTACGGTTCCCTGTTCAGTGGTTTGCAATCTTCCCCGGGGCAGCCGTGCTTTTGTGATCTGTGGTTGCAGAAAGGCACTGTCCACGTCCGCTTTTGTCTTGCATCGACCGACTCGATCAGGCGAAGCTGAACGTCCACATAAACGAGCCCTGACACAAAACGGGCCGCCAAACACCGTGGACGCGTTCCGGGGAGAAACGCTTTGCTCTTTTTGATTGCACTACTGGCCGCAATTTTCGGCTTCCTTTTCGGCACGGATCAGGGCGTCATCTCAGGTGCCCTGCCCCTCTTGAAAAAAGAATTCGCCTTTACCGCTCAAAGCGAAGGGTTCATGACCGGTGCCGTGCCGTTTGGCGCCATTTTCGGCGCTTTGCTGGCGCTACTAACGGTCGACAAGTTCGGACGCCGACCTGTCCTGACATTCTGCGCGATCCTGTTTGCGGCCGGTTCCTTCGCCGCCGCCGCGGCCTTCAGCGTCTGGTCTCTCACACTTGCAAGACTGGTCATCGGTGCCGCGATCGGCGCCTCATCGCTGGTGGCCCCGATGTATCTGGCAGAGATCGCACCGGCTCGTATCCGGGGGGCCGTCGTCTCCGCCTTTCAGCTCATGATCACGATCGGTATTCTGGCAGCGTTTGTCGTCGATTGGGCATTCTCGTTTTCAGGGTCCTGGCGCTTGATGCTCGGGTTCAGCCTGGTTCCTGCCGTCATTTGTCTTGCCGGCATATTCAAGGCGCCTGAAAGCCCCCGATGGCTGGTCCTTGCCGGACGCGACAAGGATGCACGCGAAGTGCTGCAAACCGTTCAACCGGAGACAAGCCCGGAGCGGTTGGACAAGATCGTCAAGGAAATCGAAGACAGCCGACCGTCAGACCCGCGCGAAGAAAGCTGGAGCCGTTTCAAGGAACCGGCGCTTCGCGGCGTGCTGATCTTCTCCGTCCTGGCATTCTTCCTGCAGCAGTTCAGCGGCATCAACGTGATCATGAACTACGCCCCTCACATCCTTGAAAATGCCGGGTTCGAGGGCCTCGCCAACGAGCTTGTGGCAACAATAGGCATTGGCGCGTTGAATGTCGGGGTCACCATTCTGGCGATGATCGTTGTGGATCGTCTCGGCAGACGGCCGCTATTCATTTTCGGTTTTGCGGGCGCTTTCCTGAGCATGGCGCTTGTCGCCGTTCTGTTTCATCTGAACGACAACAATCTCGCCTGGCTCTCGCTCATCGGCCTGTTTTCGTTTGTATTTTTCTTCGCAATCAGCCTGGGGCCGCTTCCCTGGCTCTATATGTCCGAACTGTTCCCGCTGGCGCTCAGAGGCAAGGGAATGGCAATCGCATCGGTTTCCAACTGGCTCTGCAACTTCCTGGTCGTGTTCCTGTTTCCGACACTTGCGGCGAGCCTCGGCGAAGCTATGACATTCGGGCTGTTTTCGGCGTGCTGCGCGTTCGGGCTCTGGTATTCCTGGGCGTATGCGCCGGAAACACGCGGTCTTGTTCTGGAAGAAGTCGACCAGAATATCGCTCGGACCTCCGCCGGGAGCGTACCGGCTTAGCCGCCATCCGATGAATTCTGGATTGATACAAAAAAAAGCCGGTGCAGGCGGTCGCCTGCACCGGCAGACCGTCACGCTGACCTGGAAGGGTGGATGCCGGTCAGCGTGAGGGTCATTCCTTTACCGCTACTCGGCGGCAACTGTGCCTTCGGCAAGCGAGGGGTAATCCGTGTAGCCCTTCTCGCCGCCACCATAGAGCGTGTCCGGATCAAGCGCGTTCAGCGGCGCATCCTGTAACAGCCGGTCGACGAGGTCCGGATTGGAGATGAAGGGCCGACCGAAGGCAACGAGGTCGAGCGTATCCGCCTTTACAGCATCGATGGCCGACGCCCGGTCATAGCCGTTGTTGCCCATTCGTGCGCCTTCAAACAACGCGTAAAGCGCTGCCAGATCGCCACCATCGGGAATGTCGCGCGGACCTCCCGTCTGACCTTCGACCAAATGAAGATACGCAAGCCCGTATGCGTTCAAAGTCCTGATGACATGCGAGAAAGTTGCTTGCGGGTCGCTGTCTGAAATGTCGTTGGCGTTCGAGAAAGGGCTCAGCCGCACGCCTACACGGTCCCCGCCCCAGACCGATACAACCGCATCCATCACCTCGCGCAGGAATCGCGTCCGGTTTTCGACAGACCCGCCATACCGGTCATCGCGCTTGTTGGATCCGTCGCGCAGGAACTGATCGATCAGATATCCGTTTGCGGCGTGCACTTCCACGCCGTCAAAGCCGGCGCGCTTGGCATTCTCGGCGGCTTTCCGATAATCCACCACGATCCCGGGGATTTCGCTGGCATCCAGTGCCCGCGGCAGTGGTGTGTCCACAAACTGTTCGCCATCGAAAGTCTTGGAATTTGCCGCAATCGCAGACGGGGCAACGGGATCGACGCCATCGGGCTGCAGCACCGGATGCGAAATCCTGCCGACATGCCAGAGCTGCAGCACGATCTTACCGCCCTGGGCATGGACGGCGTCTGTCACCTTTTTCCAACCTGCGACCTGTGCTTCGGAGTGAATGCCAGGCGTCCATGCATACCCCTTGCCCTGGGGTGAAATCTGGGACGCCTCTGTGATAATCAGACCGGCGCCCGCCCGCTGACCATAGTATTTTACATGAATCTCGAACGGCGCGTCGTCCTCTGCCCGGGCGCGGTTTCGCGTCAATGGGGCCATGACAATGCGGTTCTTCAGCTCAACGGCTCCAACCCGTGCGGGCGTGAACAGCTTCAAATCAGACATCATCGGTTCCTTTTGGATGTTTTCCGGCTTTTGAACGATATTTCTGGACTGATCAGTCCAATATTAGACCTGCGGAAACTCTGTTTTGCTGTGTTTCAGCAGACATTTACCTCCCGTCAAGCCGGGAGTATTTCCCTTGCTTGTTTCAAGGTTTCGGCGATCCGCTCTGCCGGATAACCAGCTTTGCGAAGGGCCAGGGTCCCAATCGCAAGAGACGAGTAGGCACGTGCCTTGTCTCTCACGGTCTCCGGATTTGCGGGATCAAGAACGCGGGCAAAGATTTCCTCAATCTTCTCCAGATGACGACGGCCAATCGCGGCCACTTCTTCATCATGCGGCGCAAGCTCGGTAATGCAGTTCACCAGCATGCAGCCCTGTTTACCGCCGTCCGGATTGGACAGCGCGTGCATCATTGCATCAACTGGACTTCCAACCGCGGAGCCGGCAACGTCCCTCAAATTCTGAAGCCCGTTTTCGGAGTAATGTTCGAGAGCCCTCAAAAAGAGAGCCTGTTTGCTGCCAAATGCGGCATAAAAACTGGACCGGCTGAGTCCCATGGCCTTGGTAAGTTCGTCGAGCGATGTCGCTTCGTAGCCGTTCTTCCAGAACACGAGCAGCGCTTGTTCAAGAGCCGCCGCCTCGTCGAAATTGCGTGGCCGCCCCGGTCCTGCGACCTGCCTGCCTGCCTGAGACTGTGTTTTGGAATGCGCCATGACCCGAATATGGACTGCCCGTTCCGGAATACAAGTCTGTGGCGGAACATTTCTGGACCGACCAGTCCGAAAGGCCGGTCTGGCGAGGATTTTCCTTCAAATTACAATCGGCACGATCCGGAAAACGCATCGCCGACATCGTCAAAAACCCTTGCGATCGCTTCCATTTCATAGAGCCTGCTCGTACGGCGCACCCCTTCGACCAGATAAAAATCCTGGATTGGAAACTGGTTAGAGTTGAACCGGAAATCACCACGGACACTCTCGAAAGGCGCAGCGTTTATGGCCGAAATCAAGGCTTCCTGATCCTTCGCCCCGCCGGTCAGTTCCAGAGCGTAATGAATGAGTTTTGCAGCGTCGTAACCTTGCGCGGCAAATACGGAAGGAGCGTAATCATACGCGCGGCTGAATTCGCGAACAAACCGTTTGTTCGCCGGATTGTCCAGATTGGGTGCCCAGTGCGACGCAGAAAAAAGCCCCTCGCCCGTTTCCATCGTGTGGGGCAAGGTCACGGCATTCACGGTGCGCGATGACAGGAAGGGAATGATCCCCTTCAACCCGGAGGTCTGAAACTGACGGACAAGTTCGATACCCATGCCGCCCGGCATGAATGCGTAGATGGCATCCGGATCGATCTCAGCGATCTGATCGAATTCCGTTGAGAACCCGGTCTGACCGAGTTTGGGGAAAATCTCTCTTGCGATCTGTCCCTTGAAGTGCCGGCGGAAAGCGGCAATCGAATCGCGGGCCGCTTCATAATCCGGGGCAATCGTCACGACCCGCTGATAGCCTTTCAGGCTTGCATATCGTCCCATGGTCTCGTGGACCTGGTCGTCCTGCGGTGCCGTTGAAAAGAAGTAGCGGCTGCAATTGCGGCCGGCAATCGGCGCCGGACCCGAATGGGTACCTATGAAAACGGTTTTGGAACGGACGACCGGATCATGGACGGCCAGCATAACCCTGGAAAAATTCACGCCGACCAATACGTCAATTCCATATTCGTTGATCAGTTTGGTCGCCTCCTCGACAGCAAGGTCCGGATCCAGCTTGTCGTCGACGACAAAAATCTTGGTCGCCATGCCCCCAAGAGCGCCGTTGGACTGGTTGACCGCGAGCATGAAACCGTCATGCATATGTTTGCCGAAAACAGCAGCCGGCCCCGACAGGGTGGCCATAAAGCCGACCTTGAGTTCCTTGACTTCCTGAGCTGCCACGGAATGACACATCAAGATCATGCCGGTGAGAAAACCTGCGCATTTCGACAGTGCACCGCGAACCATTTGCATCTACCCAGTTGTCGGAGCACCGCCTGCCGCATTCGCCTGCAATCGATGTTCCGGTTCCTTCCGATCGAATCCAAGCATCGCAAAGACAGGTTATGCATTTGCAAACGGCGGACGCAGGAAGGCAACGCATAATCACAAGCCGGTCATATTTTTCGCAAAATACCCCAGAGTCGCCGCAATCCGGCCTGAGCGCGGTCGCATTGACGAAGGTTAATACATCCTTAATCAACAAAAGGTGACCGCCTTGCGCGCGCCCTAGCCGCATTACCAGGAGGGCCAAATGTATCCAGTAGCCGCGCCAGCCAACTCATGCGACCAAAATTCAACATCAAAAAGCAGCCGAAGGCCTGAAAAAGCGCCAAAATGCGATCTCAAGATCGTCGGCGGTGGCCAATCGAACAAAGATTTTCAAGAGTCTCTCCGGAGCATCGATCCAAGCGAGCTCGCGGCCAAGATCCTGCAGCTCCACGCCAACGCAAATGAAAAGGCCACACTTGAGAAGCAGGCTCCAAAACTTGTCGATGAGCCCGACGACAAACAGTTCGACATACCGAACGTCCTGCGAAAGCAGGATGGCTCGGAGCGGCTCGCGGATGTCGTAAGGCAGTCTCAGGAAGCCAAGGAGAGTCGCAAGGCCCGGGCAAATACCGACTCAAGCGGACCGAGCTTCAAGTTCCTTCTTGCCATAACGCTGTCGATCGGGCTCGCCGGTGGCGCCGCCATGGCGCTTGGCATTCCGGACATGCTGAAATCAGAAAATACGGATTTACGTCCGGTTGCGACGGAACGCATTGTCGCCGTACCCGAAATAGATCGCTCCAGCAACACTCAATCAGATGGAGAAGCGCTCCCCGTCTCCGTAAATGAGGACAATATGGCTGGCGGGTCCACCCTTACCGCCGAACCCGCGCAAATTGCCAAGGCAAAGGACAGAATCCGGGCAGCATTTGCCGCCGGCGGTGCGAGTGCGCCAAGTTCCTCGCCAACGCTGACATCCGGCCGGAATTCTCTAACGGATCAGCCTTCTTTTCTAGCTCCGGCTGTATCCGAGAATGCGGCATTGGCAGATACCACGCTCCCGGAACGGGCTGACTATCCCGTACTCGCCAGCAATTCGCCGGCGGCTGTCTTGCCGGAAAAGGCGATTGACCCTGCGAGTTCGCCCGGTGTTGCAGATACGAGCCAATCGACGGTCGCGCCCCTCGCCTCAACCGACACCAGTGGCGAGAATGCAAACCGAAGCGAAAGCAGTCCACTTCCGACTGAAAATACCGACGCCAGTACCAGCTTTCCCAATGCCGCGCGAACGCTCGCTTCGGTGAACATGCGTGTAAGCGAAGAAAAGAACGGCAGGATCCTCGCCGTTATCCCGAGCGGGACACAGGTCAAGTACGGTACCTGCGGAACATGGTGGTGTAGTGTTGAGCATGACGGAAAGACCGGCTTTATCGGCCAACGCTATCTCGAACGGTCTGCGCAGGCCCAATAGTCGCTTGTCATGGGCGCAAGTAGAGGCTTGTTAACACCGGTCCCCTAGGGTTGATCTTGTGGCACGTTATGGGCAGCAAAGCTCTCTATGAGCAAGCTAGTCGCATTCACGTGCAGGCACGACCTGAGGGAGACCCGAGATGCTCAAACGAGCGATGGTTTTTTCCAGCACCCTGGTGTTCGCGGTGGCATGTCTTCAACCCGGCATCGCGCAAGCTGACGGTACCGATTGCGTTGTCTACGCGACCGACTATGCGAATTCCTATGTCGGTAATGGCGATGTCGTCGGGGATACGGTGTCTGGCGGAATGGCCGGGGCAGTCGCAGGTGGTGCCTGGGCCGGTCCTTCCGGAGCTGTCCGAGGCGCACGCGCTGGGGGCGCTCTCGGTGTCCTGAACAATCTCGGATCCCTGCCCGGCGGCTGGCAATCGCTTTACGACATGGCCTTCCAGATGTGCCAACAGCAAGCATCCGGTGTGAATGCCGCTCCATATTACGCAGAGCCGGGTTATCCGGCCGCGCCTGGTCTCCATTCCCCTTCGTCAAATTGCAGATCATCCGCGCGCGTAAATGCGCCGTTCAAGCGAACGCCGGAAGGCGGGATTATCGCCAGTTCAGATTTCGGCGGCTGCCAATAGCAATCGTGGTCCAATGCTGCTGGTGGATGAGCCTGATTTTGCCTGCCGTATCGGTTGACGCCGCCGGCGAAGCACAGTCAACTATGGCCAATTTCGGGGCATTGACGCCCTTTGGCTGCAATCAGAAACCACAGGACATTTCATGACCCGCCGAATACCTTTTGCGTTCAAATTCACCACCGGACTTGTTGCTGGAATTTGCCTGACACTGACATCCGCCTATGCGCAGCAATGCGGCGGCGATTTCCGTCAGTTCCTGGCCGGTGTCAAGCAAGAGGCAGTCGCAAAGGGCCTGTCAGCGAATGCTGCAGACCGGACGCTCGGCGGTGCGCGGATTGACCAGAAGGTTCTCGCGCGCGACCGGGCGCAGGGCGTCTTCAAGATGACGTTCCTGGATTTTTCGAAGCGCGTTATCTCCAATTACCGCATGAAGAACGGCGCGGCGAACATGCAAAAACATGCTGGCATCTTTCAGCGCACCGAAAACGAATATGGTGTCCCGGCGCCAGTGATTACCGCGTTCTGGGCCCTGGAGACCGACTTCGGCGCGGTTCAGGGAGATTTCAACACCGTCAATGCACTGGCGACCCTTGCACATGACTGCCGCCGTCCGGAGCTGTTTCGTCCGCAACTGATTTCGGCGATTGAAATGGTGCAGAACGGGGATCTCGACCCGCAACGCACCACGGGCGCCTGGGCAGGTGAAATCGGCATGGTGCAGATGCTGCCGGAAGACATTATCAAGTTCGGGCGCGACGGCGACGGGGACGGGCACGTCAAGCTGAAGCAAAGTGCTCCCGATGCCATCCTGACAGCGGGCGCATTCATCAATCACCTGGGGTGGCGCAATGGTGAACCCTGGCTGCAGGAAGTCACCGTACCGCAAAATCTCAACTGGATCGAAACAGGCCTTGGAAAAACCAAGACTGGAAGTCAATGGGCAGCCCTTGGCATTGAGCCGCGCTGGGGGCAGATTTCGTCCAACCTTCCGGCATCGCTGCTTCTCCCGCAGGGGCGCAAAGGTCCCGCCTTTCTGGCCTATCCGAATTTCAATATCTACCTGGAATGGAACCAGTCGCTCATCTACACGACCTCTGCCGCCTATTTCGCAACACGCCTCGCAGGCGCTCCGCGCTACAACGCCGGAAATCCGGACCAGGGCCTGAATGACGCGCAAATGAAACAGCTTCAAACGAAGCTCCGCGCCAAAGGCTATGACGTCGGCAAGATCGACGGCATTCTGGGTGCGGGAACGCGAGCGGCCGTTCAGGATACGCAGCAAAAGCTCGGCATGCCGGCTGACGCCTGGCCGACCCCGGCGCTGCTAAACAGGTTGTAAGCGGCAAACCATCGCGGAGTTGGACTGGGCAAGGATGCCCGCACCGAACAAAGAGCGATTGCTGCTGGCCGCAAAACCTTCGGTTCTTGTGGCCGGGCAAGACTTATACCAATCTCAAGAAATAAGGACCTATCTGATGGCGCTGTTCCGGTTTTCCGGCAAGGCGCTTTGAGCAGGACGGCCTGGTTGGCCGTTCAAACAAGGCAACGCCGTCCGGAGAGCCGGAACAGGCCACCAAATGCCATGTTTGAAGGCTGTTCTGCCGCGTCGCAGGTTTTGGACGATAAACCATATCGCCCTGCAACCTGCTTCTTGCAGAACAGCCTTCAAACCCGGTCAGATCGGTTCTTATTTCTTGAGCTTGGTATTACTCCTCGAAGACCTTCAGAAACAGCCGCAGTAAGTCGCGCGTCCTTGCGTTGGACCCAGCTTGTGAAGCGTCACATAGTCCTGCGTCTGGACCAGCGGTCGTTTGGGTATCCAGAAATGTTCGATAACGAACTCGGTGATCTCAATCCGCTGCTCCAATGTGTACGCATGCGCCTGCGGGTAAAGCAGTATCATCCAGATGACGGACATGAAGAGATCGAAGTCGTCGACCCAAAATTTCACCTGGCGCATTTCCGAGACGATTTCGCTGTTTTTCAGCAATGTATCAAAACTCAGTTCATGCCGGAGGCCGAGCAGGTCCTGGTCCGTCGAGCTTTTGAAAAACTTGCCGGCGAAGTGGTTATAGAGCCAGGTGGTTGTGAACGGCCTCGTCTCGCGGGCCGACATCATTACAAGATGCATTGCGCCGTTTTCGGCGAGCACCTCATCGTAGAGTGCGCGGATCAACCTGGGCCAATCAGTGGCAGACGAATAATAAAGGCTGTGGTGGAGCGTAATCAGGTCCTGACGTTGCCCGTTCAAAAGCGTTTCGAGCGCGCGCTTGGCGACCGCACCGTTTTGAAAGTCCTTCGTGTAGTCGCCCTGTACAAGATGCACGTTGTCCAGCTGTTGGCGTACAAGCCGCTCTTGGAGCGTAGCAAGCGCCGCGCCGTCGATATCATAGAGCCAAAGCCCGCGTTGACACGCAGCCTGCAATATCCGGAACTGGGGCTCGTTGGCCGCCCCGATTGACAGCGCCGAGAGCTCTCGATCCGAAGCGACCCTGGTATGAATGGCGCGGATCGTTCGCATCAGGCTGGCCGCCACATCGGGCTTTTCATTGGCGTATCGTGCCCAGATCCGATTTTGTTCGAAGATATTGAATTCCGCGGCGTTCAATCCGCGTTCGACGAGACTGTCCGACTTGACCAAGTGCACGAGCGTATCCTCCGAGATAACCTGCGCCCGCGTTGGACCACATCCATCTGCCCGGCGCCTTAGCCAAAGAGATAAGCGTGCAGCCGCGCAATACCCGTGAAACTTTGTTCATGTGGGCTCGAACTAGATTAGAAATATTTCATAATCCGGAAGCACTGCCACAACCGTTGCTGAAGAGGGAGTGCTCCGAATCTTATTCAAATGGCAAAAGATGCCTCAAGACCGGCGATATCGGCTTTGATCACGCAGATTGTCTTTGTATTCAAACAGACCTACTTCACTTTCTCCAGTTCCGCGCCCGGGGGATCTTCTTCCGTAACGGGCTCACTGTCGTCTCCCAACAGAAAAACTGCCAGGATTTTTGCCGGCCCCTGCCCTGTATTTTCACCCTGGTGCGTCACTGTCATGGCCTCCAGCAATCCCTCGCCCTCGCGGAAGAGCTTCTTGCCGATGCCGTCGTAAATCACTGTAACTTCGCCCTGCAGAATATAGGCAAACAGTGGTGATCCGTGCTGATGCCAGGCCGTCTTTTCTCCCGGCTCCATCGTTACGACGATTGCCCTTACAGAGGGATTTTGCTGCGGAAAGGTCACCTTTTCGCCGGCAACTGTCAGGTCGCCGGAAAAAACCTCGCGCACATTCTCATAGGAGCCATGTTCGTGCGTATCCGCAGCCGCCTCGCTCTGACCAGAGGCCTCCGGCTTTTCCGCAGGTAAGGACGGGGCTGGTTTGTTCGACGGGAGAATTGACTTGTCAGCGGCTAATGCCGGCAAGGCCGCAATGCCGAATCCCAGCAGCAGAGCGGTACAGGCAGTTCTGAGGCGGTTGGTGGTCATGAGCGCTTTCAACATGTTCAAAGGTCAATGCTCGTTCCTGGGACCATGGTCCTGACCTTGTCGGCATCAGTACCCATGGCGGCGTGAAAAACGTCTGGCGTTTCGTCGATGATGGGGAACGTTCCGTAATGACATGGCACGATCGTATCGAATTCGAAGAAACGCGAACAGGCCATTGCTGCAACGCGGCCGCCCATCGTGAACCGGTCGCCGATTGGAACAATTCCGATTTTCGGGCGGTAAATCTCGTTGATGAGTGCCATGTCGGAGAAAATGTCCGTGTCGCCCATGTGATATAGCACCTTCTTTCCGGGGACCTCGACAATGACACCATGTGGATTGCCGAGGTAAATCGCCTCGCCCTCCCCCTGTTTGGACGAAGAGTGCTCGGCCTTGGTGAGCGCAACCTTGAAGGAACCGGTGTCCACCATGCCGCCTGTATTCATCGGACAGAAATTCTCAACACCCCGACGGTTGGCCCACATGCAGATCTCGAAATTGGAGATGAGCTGAGCGCCGGTTTTCTTCAGGATCTCGATCGAATCTCCGACATGATCATCATGACCGTGTGTCAGGATTACATGGGTCACGCCATCCGCAACCTGATCTACAGAGAGATCCTGCGGAAAGGAGGGATTTCCGTTCAGAAACGGATCGAACAGGATGGAAGTGCCTGCAAATTCAATCTTGAAGGCGGAATGCCCGTACCAGGTGAGCTGCATCAAAACCTCCCGAGAAAACATGGAACCGTTCCGCGACAATAGGCTCTCACCGGTAAACCGCAAGAACCCGACAGGCCGCTACGCACGCTTTTTCGCATCTGCTTGAACTGGTATTTTTCAACGCACCCTGATAAGGCCCGCTCATGGCAAATGATCCCGCACTGTCGCTCGAAGACTTTCTCGCCGTGCTACCCGCAAACACGCGTCTGATCGGCCTTGATCTCGGCACCAAGACCATCGGCCTTGGTCTTTCCGATCTCGGCCGCGGCATTGCGACGCCTATGGAGACCATCAGGCGAAAGAAATTCACAAATGATGCGGAAAAGCTGCTTGAAATCTGCGACGCACAGACTGTCGGCGGGATCGTGCTCGGCCTGCCTTTGAACATGGATGGAAGCGAAGGGCCTCGCGTGCAGGCGACGCGTGCCTTTGCCAGAAACCTGTCACAGAAAACAGAGCTTCCAATAACCTATTGGGACGAGCGCCTTTCGACTGCGGCGGTGACACGCACGCTCCTTGAAGCCGATTCCAGCCGCGCCAAGCGGGCCGAAGTCGTCGACAAGATGGCAGCAGCCTATATTCTTCAAGGGTTTCTGGACCGTTTGGGGTTCATATCGAACGCCGAGTAGACAAAGCTGTCCGGCCGGACTGAAAATTGGCCCGTAGCTGTTCGACTGCGATCCGGCACGACCTGTTTTTGTCCTTTCGTTCAAATATTTGACTGTCATGTGGACAGCGGGCATGAGTTGATTTCGTCTCTTGTACGCACTCGCGATTGGCCCTATAGCAATGGTCTCGATGACCGCGACAGATCCCCATCGAGACAACCCTTATCCCCATCGTCATTTGCTGGGCATAGAGGGTCTTCACCCCCACGAAATTTTAGGTCTTTTGGACCGTGCCGAGGAAGCCGTTGAGGTTTCCAGACAGGTCAACAAGCGGAAGCAGGTCCTGCATGGCCGCACCCAGATCAACCTGTTTTTCGAAAATTCGACCCGAACCCAAAGTTCTTTCGAGCTGGCCGGCAAGCGACTCGGCGCCGATGTAATGAACATGGCCGTTTCGCAGTCTTCGGTCAAAAAAGGCGAAACACTCATCGACACCGCGGCAACGCTGAATGCGATGCATCCGGACCTACTCGTCGTTCGGCACCACGCGGCCGGAGCTGTTCACCTGCTCGCCCGAAAGGTTGGCTGCTCGGTCGTCAATGCGGGTGACGGTCCGCATGAACATCCAACACAGGCTCTTCTCGATGCGCTGACGATCCGCAGGCACCGGGGCAAGATCGCGCGACTGACGGTCGCGATTTGCGGAGACATCGCGCATTCGCGGGTCGCCAGATCGAACATCATTCTCCTCAACGCACTCGGCGCACGTGTGCGGGTAATTGCGCCTTCTACGCTGCTGCCATCAGGGATCGCCAAGATGGGCGTTGAGGTCTTCAGCGACATGCGCGAGGGCCTCAAAGGGGCAGACATTGTCATGATGCTCCGGCTGCAGCGAGAGCGCATGAATGGCGCGTTTGTCCCGTCGGTTCGCGAATATTACCGCTACTATGGTCTCGATGCGGAAAAGCTGGCCTTTGCGCGTGAGGATGCATTGGTCATGCATCCAGGTCCCATGAATCGCGGTGTCGAGATCGACGCTTCCATTGCCGACGGACCTCAAAGTCTGATCCGGGAGCAGGTCGAGATGGGGGTGGCCGTCCGCATGGCCGTCCTTGAAGCGCTTGCGGCCAATCTGCCGAACCACTAGAGGGAATCAATCGTGGCACTTGATACTCCAAGACCTCTGGTACTCTCCAATGCCAGAGTGATCGATCCGGCACGAGAGCTGGACGCTCCGGGATCAATCATCATTGCAGACGGAACCATTCTCGCCGCCGGGCCGGAAGCCGCCAATCAGGGCGCGCCGTACGGCGCGGAAATCGTGGATTGCAAGGGTGCGATAGCCTGCCCGGGTCTGGTCGACACTTGCGTCTCGGTCGGAGAACCGGGTGCAGAACATCGCGAAACGCTTGCCAGCGCATCGCAGGCAGCTGCTGCGGGCGGTGTGACCACGATCTGTACCATGCCGGATACGGACCCGATCATTGACGACCCCGCCCTTGTCGACTTCATATTAAGGCGTGCTCGCGATACGGCGATCGTGAATGTGCATCCGCTTGCCGCCCTCACCAAGGGGCTCGAGGGCAAGGAAATGACCGAAATCGGGCTCTTGAAAGAGGCAGGCGCGGTCGCCTTCACCAGTGGGCACAGCTCTGTCAAGAATGCGCAGGTCATGCGGCGCATGATGACCTACGCGCGCGATTTCGATGCACTCGTCATCCACCATGCGGAAGATCCGGACCTTGCAGGCGGTGTCATGAATGCCGGTCTCAACGCAAGCTGGAAAGGCCTGTCCGGCGTTCCCCGGGAAGCCGAGATCATTATGCTGGAACGGGACCTGCGCCTTGTCGGCATGTCGAAAGGCAAATACCACGCGAACCTGATCTCCACATCTGACAGTGCCGATGTCATGCGCGCAGGCAAGGCCCGCGGGCTGGACATAACCGCCGGTATCTCGATCAATCATCTCACACACAATGAAAACGACATCGGCGCCTACCGAACCTTCTTCAAAATGTCGCCGCCTCTGCGCGACGAGGACGACCGCCAGGCAATGATTGCCGCTATCGCGGACGGAACGATCGACATTATCTGTTCCAATCATGACCCGCAGGATGTGGAAACCAAGCGCCATCCCTGGGCAGAAGCCGAGGACGGCGCCATCGGGCTCGAAACCCTCCTCGCGGCTGCCTTGCGGCTATACCATTCCGACCAGGTCGATCTCGTTACGCTCCTCGGTGCGATGACCAGCCGGCCCGCAGACAGGCTTGGACTGGAAACAGGCCGTCTTTCCAAAGGAGCACCTGCAGATATCGCTGTTTTCGACCTGGAACGGCCCTGGGTTCTGGAAAAAAGCGCAATCCGCTCGCGCTCGAAAAACACACCCTTTGAAGATGCCCGTTTTTCAGGGCGTGTTATTCAAACGGTGGTCGCCGGGAAAACCGTCTATAAATACGCGTGAGCATCCCGGCAACTGCCTGAATAAGGCATTCAGATTGCGTTCAGGCGCGATCGTATTGGATGGGGCATACGACCTCGCGTCATATGCCTTCTTTTTGTGGCGCGAAATGTGACCTTGAATGGATTCGTCTATGCGCTCGTTTCTGCTTTCTGCCTTTGCAATTGCCCTGACAACAGGTCAAGCCTCATCGGCTGATCTCTATATGAAATACAAGCTTTACGCTGTCGGCCTACCGATAGGCTCCGGTGTTCTGAATGTGGATCTGGACAACACGTCCTATTCGATCGATGCAAGCGGCGGTACGGCCGCGTTTGGAAAGCTGGTTTCAGACGGCAAGGGAAACGTAAGCGTGCGCGGTGACAACACCGGCGGTCAGCTTTCTCCCCAAAAATTTTCGCTCGACGTCAACAGCGAGGACGAAACGGGCACGATTACGATGCAAATGAGCAAGGGCGCACTCAAGAAGGTCGCCGTAAACCCACCCCAGGACCGCATGAACGAGCGCATCAAGGTGACACGTGATCATCTGAAAAACGTGCTCGACCCGTTGACCGCGGCTGTTTTTCCAGCGCCCAAGGGTCTATCCAAAGAGAGCTGCAATCGAACGCTCTCGCTGTTTGACGGCAAGGAACGCTACAACGTTCACCTGAGCTACAAGTCCAAACGGAATGCCCGAACCGCCGACGGGCGCTTCAATGGCAAGGTGCTCGTGTGCCGGGCGCGCTATGAACCGGTCGCGGGCCACAGGCCCAAACGCAAGACGATCCAGGAGCTTGCCAAGAACAAGTCGATGGAAATCTGGCTTGCTCCCGTCGGCGACAAGCCATTTCTGGTGCCTCTCAGAGCCAGCATAACGGCGCCCTTCGGCCCGCTTGTGGTCAAGGCCGAGAAATACAAGCTTTCCAAATAACCCATTGTCCTTGCGCTTAAGGCTCAAACGACTATCACAGCTGAGCGGCTTGCGGCGATTTCCTTGCTGCCGGGCTTTCGTCCCGGCAGGACTTGATCCACACCACCATGCAGGTAAATTGCCGCAGCAACACTTCTACACGCGATAAGGGAGTAGTTCCGCGTGCCCGATCCCATCAGCTGGGAATTTGCCTGGCCCTACTATCTTGCAGCCCTCGCCTTCGGCTACCTGCTGGGATCGATCCCGTTCGGACTGATTTTCACGCGCCTGGCCGGGCTGGGCGACATCCGCAACATCGGGTCGGGAAACATTGGCACAACCAATGTGCTGCGCACGGGCAACAAACTGATCGCAGCGGCAACGCTTCTCGGCGACGGCCTCAAGGGGACTGTCGCGGTTCTGGTGGTGGGCCACCTTTACGGTCAGGACCTGGCTGTTGTGGCAGGTCTCGGGGCCTTTCTGGGGCACCTCTTTCCTGTCTGGCTCAAGTTCAAGGGCGGCAAAGGCGTCGCAACCTACATCGGCATTCTGCTGGGGCTTTTCTGGCCCGCGGGACTGATCTTCATCGGGATCTGGCTCGGTATCGCGATCCTGTTCCGAATGTCCTCTCTGTCTGCGCTGACCGCCAGCCTTGCCACTCCGATCTTGCTTTATTTTGTCTTCAGCCAGTTCCAGCTCGCCGAGATGACACTCCTGATGACAGTGCTCCTGTGGGCCAAGCATCACGAGAATATCGGCAGGCTGCTGCGCGGTGAGGAAAGCCGTATTGGGTTCAAGTCCAAGCCCGCACCCGAGGGCGATGCGCAGACCGGCAACGGAGGCACATGAGCGGCGCTGAAGTCTATAAAACACGAAGCCTTACCGAGACACAGCGTCTTGCGTGGTTACGCCTGATACGATCTGAAAATATCGGACCTGCAACCTTTCGTGATCTGCTGAACCATACCGGCTCCGCCGAACGCGCCCTGGAATTTCTCCCTGAACTCTCCCGACGGGGCGGCAAAAAACGTTACAGGCTGTGCAGCCAGGAAGATGCTCTTGCTGAACTTGAAGCGCATGACCGGTTCGGGGCGCGTCTTGTCGCGATCGGAGAAGCCGACTACCCCACCCACCTGAGGCATATCGACGGACCTCCCCCGCTGCTTTCGGTAAAAGGCGGCCAGGTCACGACGAATTCCAGAATGGTTGCAATCGTTGGCGCGCGAAATGCCTCCATGTCGGGACGAAAACTGGCCAGCGCATTCGCGCGCGACCTCGGCAGACAAGGATTTGCGATCGCATCCGGACTTGCCAGGGGGATCGACGCAGCTGCGCATGATGCGTCCATCAACACCGGTACTGTTGCGGTCTTTGCAGGTGGCCTCAACATTCTTTATCCGCCCGAGCACAATAGACTTCTGGGCGCGATCCTTGAGGCCGGCGGCGCCGCAATCAGCGAAATGCCCTTTGGCTGGAAACCACGCGGACGCGACTTTCCAAGACGGAACCGATTGATTTCGGGCGTTTCGCTCGGCGTTGTCGTCATTGAGGCGGCAAAGGCCTCCGGCTCCCTCCATACCGCGCGGTATGCGCTCGAACAGAACCGCGACATATATGCGGTTCCCGGATCGCCGCTGGATCCACGTTCGGAAGGCGCGAACGGATTGATCCGCCAGGGCGCCATCTTGGCAAGATCCGCCGAGGATGTGCTGGAGGGGCTCGCTGCCCAGATGAACGCGGAGCTTCCCCTATTCAACGGTGTTCTGGAACCACCCGGCGCGCAGTCCGTCTCGCCGGCAGAACCTGACGACTTCCTGCGAACCAGGATCATCGAGGCCGTTGGTCCGGCCCCGGTTGAGCTCGATGAACTGATCCGGTTTGTGGGCTCCGATGCGCGCTCGGTCAATGTGGTCCTGCTCGAGCTGGAGCTTGCCGGACGGCTTGATCGGCACGCCGGGCAGAAAATCTCGCTGGTCATGGACCGGAACTGAAGACACTTGTCCGCTCACGGTGTGCATAATCGACCGTGGAAAACTGTGTGTATCAGGAGGTCACTTGACCGCGGACGCGCAAAGGTCCATTTGACAGGCGGCGCGTGATCCGTGATCGTCTGCGCAACTTAAATCTCCTTCTCCACCGGGCGGGGGCTCCGTTTCCGGCAAAATTATTTGGGTAAGAATGAACGTCGTCATTGTGGAATCGCCGGCGAAAGCCAAGACGATCAACAAATATCTGGGATCCGATTACACGGTATTGGCCTCTTACGGTCACGTGCGCGATCTGCCGCCAAAGGACGGATCGGTCCAGCCCGACGACAATTTCTCCATGAGCTGGCAAGTGGACAGCAAGTCCCAAAAGCGGCTCACGGAAATTGCCAACGCCGTAAAGGAGGCAGACCGCCTCATTCTCGCGACTGACCCCGACCGTGAAGGTGAAGCCATTTCCTGGCACGTACTGGAAGTTCTCCAGAAGAAACGTGTCCTGAAGGACAAGCACGTGGAACGCGTTGTGTTCAACGCGATCACGAAAAAGGCAATTCTCGAGGCGATGAACAACCCGCGGCAGCTCGATGCGCCGCTGGTTGATGCCTATCTTGCCCGCCGCGCGCTCGACTATCTGGTCGGCTTCACGCTCTCGCCGGTGCTTTGGCGCAAACTGCCTGGGGCACGCTCGGCCGGCCGTGTGCAATCGGTTGCGCTTCGCCTGATCTGCGACCGCGAGATGGAAATCGAGACGTTCAAGCCGCAGGAATACTGGTCCATCTTCGCCAACATGAAGACACCGGTGGGAGACATGTTCCAGGCCGGATTGACCGGATATGACGGCCGCAAGATCGGCCGCCACGATGTCAAGGACGGCACGGAAGCATCAACCATCAAAACCATGCTGGAAAGCGCTAGCTTTGCTGTCGACAGCGTGGTTTCCAAACCGGCGAAGCGCCATCCGGCTGCTCCGTTCACAACGTCCACGCTCCAGCAGGAAGCCTCCCGCAAGATGGGCTTTGCGGCCTCGCGCACCATGCAGGTTGCGCAGAAACTCTATGAAGGCATCTCCATCGGCGGCGAGACCTCAGGTCTCATCACCTATATGCGTACGGACGGTGTGCAGATTGCGGGCGAAGCGATTGACGCTGCCAGAAATGTCATCAGTCAGGATTTCGGCGACAAATACGTCCCTGAAAAACCGCGTGTCTATACGTCCAAGGCAAAGAACGCCCAGGAAGCTCACGAAGCCATCCGGCCGACAGACCTTTCCCGCCGTCCCAAGGATGTTGCCAAGTTTCTCGATCCGGACCAGGCAAAACTCTATGAGTTGATCTGGAAGCGGACCATGGCTTCTCAGATGGAGTCAGCCGTCCTGGAACGCACGACGATCGAAGTGCTTGCGAAAGGTTCCGGCAAGACAGCAAACTTGCGTGCAACCGGCTCGGTCGTGCGTTTCGACGGTTTCCTGACGCTCTATCAGGAAGGACGGGATGACGAAGAAGACGAGAACTCCCGCCGTCTGCCGGCTGTCGACGAAGGCGCGGCCCTAACCGCAACGTCCGTCGACGACAAGTCGGAAGCCATCGAGGCAACACAACATTTCACCACGCCGCCGCCGCGTTACACCGAAGCCAGCCTCGTCAAGAAAATGGAAGAGCTCGGCATTGGCCGACCCTCGACCTATGCCTCTACCCTGCAGACCCTTCGGGACCGGGACTATGTGGAGCTTGAGAAAAAGCAACTCGTACCGCAGGACAAGGGCCGCATCGTCACCGCGTTCCTGGAAAGCTTCTTTCATCGCTACGTGGAGTTCGATTTCACGGCCAGCCTCGAAGAACAGCTCGACAAGATTTCCGCCGGTGAACTCTCGTGGCAGGACGTGCTGCGGGATTTCTGGACCAATTTCTCCGGCGCCGTCGATGACATCAAGGACCTGCGCGTTGCCGAAGTGATCGACTCGCTCAACGAGTTGCTCGGTCCGCATATCTTCCCGCCGAAGGAAGACGGTAGCAACCCGCGCCAGTGCCCATCGTGCGACACCGGACAATTGTCTTTGAAAGTAAGCCGCTGGGGTGCCTTCATCGGTTGCTCCAACTATCCAGAATGCGGTTTCACCCGCCAGCTCGGCAAACCCAATGGTGAAGACGGGAATGCGGATGAAGGCCCCAAGGTGCTCGGCGTAGACCCGGACTCGGGACAGGAAATCTCGCTGCGGAATGGCCGCTTCGGCCCCTACGTTCAGCTCGGCGAGGAAGCCAAGCCGAGACGGGCTTCCCTGCCCAAGGGATGGTCGGCGCCTGACATGGATCTGGAGAAAGCGCTGCAACTGTTGTCGCTGCCGAGAGAAGTCGGGCTGCATCCTGAAGACGGCAAGATGATTACCGCCGGTATCGGCCGCTACGGCCCATTCGTCTTGCATGAGGGTACTTACGCCAATCTGTCGACGCCTGACGAGGTGTTCTCTGTCGGGATCAACCGGGCCGTAGATGCGCTTGCCGAAAAGCGGGCCAAAGGCGGCGGTCGCCGCGGCGCTGCCGCAACGCCGCTCAAGGAGCTTGGGGATCACCCGGACGAAGGCGGACCGGTCAACGTCTATGACGGCCGGTACGGCCCATACGTCAAACACGGCAAGATCAACGCGACCCTGCCGAAGGAAACGGATCCCAAGTCTGTCACGCTTGAACAGGCCCTTGAGCTGATTGCCGCGAAGGCAGCGGCAAAGGGTGGCAAAAAGAAAACCGCCGCCAAGAAAACAGCGGCAAAGAAAACCAAAACGTCCAGCGCCAAGTCGAAAACGGCAAAGAAGACAGACGTCGATGCCGCGTCGGAAGAGGTGCCCTGGGATGATGCGTCTTGAACGCCAAACGGATCAACACGCGCAAGCATACCAAACGCAAACACGCCAAGGTGCCGGGCGAAATGCCGTCCCGGGAAGATATTCTGGCGTTTGTAGCCGATAATCCCGGGCGCGCCGGCAAACGCGAAATTGCCCGCCATTTCGGCATTATCGGCGGCGCGCGGATCCATCTGAAAAAGATGCTCAAGGACCTCTCCGAGGAAGGTCTCATTGAAAAGCGCAACAAACGCATGATCCGGCCAGGCGACCTGCCGCCGGTCTTCGTTGCCAACCTGATCGGAAGAGACCGTGATGGCGAGCTTTTGGGCACCCCGCTCGACTGGGATGAGGAAGCCGGAGATCCACCGAAAATTCTGGTCCTCACGGGAAAGACCAAGTCGACCCAACCAGGCGTCGGCGATAGAGCGCTGATCCGGCTGACCGAAGCTGAGAGCGGTCCCGAAGCCAGTCACGTCGCGCGTGTCATCAAAGTCCTTGAGAAAAGACAGGGTGCAATCCTCGGCATATTCCGCAAGCGGGATGGCGATCGACCGCCCTACCTGGAACCGATCGATCGCAAGCAGCGGGAACTTGATGTCGACCCATCAGAGGTGAAAGAAGCAAACGATGGCGACCTGGTAAGTGTCCAGGTCACACGGTCGGGCCGTTATGGCCACCCGCGCGCCTCCATCGTGGAGCGCTTCGGGTCGATGCACTCTGAAAAGGCGGTTTCAGAGATCGCGCTTCAATCGCACGGCATTCCGCATGTCTTTCCGAACGCCGTTGAAGCCCAGGCTGAGGCAGCAAAACCTGTCGAAACACTGGGCAAGCGGGAAGACTGGCGCCAGATCCCGCTCATCACCATCGACCCGCCGGATGCAAAAGATCATGACGATGCCGTCTTTGCAGAACCGGATGAGAGCCCGGAAAATACGGGGGGCTACGTCGTCTATGTCGCGATTGCCGATGTCGCCCATTACGTGACAACGGGTTCGCCCATGGACCGGGAAGCGAACATCAGGGGAAATTCCGTCTACTTTCCCGACCGCGTGATCCCGATGTTGCCGGAGCGCATCTCCAATCTGCTTTGTTCCTTGCGCGAAAAGGAAGACAAGCCGGCAATGGCTGTGCGCATGGTGTTCGACAAGACCGGGCGCAAGACAAGCCACACTTTCCACCGGGTGCTTATGCGCTCGGCGGCAAAGCTCTCCTATCAGCAGGCGCAAAAGGCAATTGACGGAGTTCCGGATGAAGCGACCGAAACGCTGCTTGAAGGCGTTCTCAAGCCGCTCTGGAATGCCTACGAAGTTCTGAAAAAGGGCCGGGACGCACGCGAACCGCTTGAGCTTGACCTGCCGGAGCGAAAGATTGCGCTGAAGGAAGATGGCACAGTCGATCATGTTTTTGTTCCCGACAGGCTTGATGCGCACAAGCTGATCGAAGAGTTCATGATCCAGGCGAATGTCGCTGCGGCGGAGACGCTGGAGAAGAAGAAATCCCCCCTTCTCTATCGCGTTCACGATGCCTCGACGCCTGAGAAGCTCGAAAGCCTCAAGGACTTCCTGTCGACGCTCAACATGAAGCTGCCTTCCACAGGCGGCTTGAGACCGTCGGTGTTCAATGGGATCCTGTCGAAGGTGAAGGACACGCCGCAAGCGCATCTCGTCAACGAGGTGATCCTGCGCAGCCAGGCCCAGGCAGAGTATACGCCGCAGAATATCGGCCACTTCGGCCTCAATCTCCGGCGCTATGCGCATTTCACCTCGCCCATACGCCGCTATGCGGATCTGATTGTTCACAGGGGCCTGATTTCGGCGCTCGGACTTGGGTCCGACGGGTTGCCGGACGGAATTGAAAGCAAACTTGAAGCAGTCGGCGCAGAAATTTCTGCAGCTGAACGCCGTGCAATGCTGGCCGAGCGCGACACGATCGACAGGCTGATCGCCCTTTGGATGAGCGACCAAATCGGCGCGACTTTTCAAGGCCGTATAGCGGGCGTGATCAAGTCCGGGCTGTTCATACGCTTGCAGGATACCGGTGCGGACGGCTTCGTTCCTGCATCGACCATCGGTCTCGACTACTATCGATACGACGAAGGGTCGCATGCTCTGATTGGTGACAAATCCGGCGAGACTTATCAACTTGGCGATCAAGTGGAAGTCAGGCTGGTCGAAGCTGCACCTTTTGCCGGTGCACTGACCTTTGAACTGCTCAGTCAGGGACGTATCGCCGGCAAGAAGATTCGCAAAGGCGCTCCCAAAACACGGCGCGGTCCTCCTAAAGGCTCAAAAGTCAAGGCCTCCACAAGGAAAGCAAGCCGACGGAGGTCCAAGTGACGGTTCGATACGAATTGAAAGAAGACGTCGCTATTCCGGAAACCCAGGCGGAGAAACCGAGCCGCCCGGTCCTTCAGTCGATGATGCGCGGCGCTTTCAACAGATGCATGAATTGCGGCCAAGGCAGGCTTTTCGATGGCTTCCTTCAGACACGCCACGCATGCGACAAATGCGGCGAAGAGTTTCATCATCACCGGGCAGACGATGCACCGCCGTATTTCACGATAACGATCGTGGGGCACATTATCATTCCTGCGCTTCTGATCGTGGAAGTCATGTGGCGTCCGGCAATCTGGATCCACATGTCGATCTGGCTGCCCTTGACCGTCCTTCTGTCATTCGCCCTCATGCGGCCCATCAAGGGCGCTTTGGTGGGGCTGCAGTGGGCGCTTTACATGCATGGTTTCGATCCGGAGTCGGAAGACGAATTTCCTGTTGCCCCGCCCGATTCAGAAAGAATCACATGACCGGCTCATTCGAAAGGCAACTGGCGAAGGACGAAAAGGCCGGCGACTATCCCTATATCAGGCCAAAAGACGCGGCGACCCTGCTCATTCTGGATCGCGGCAAAGATGGAAACGTGAAGTTGCTGATGGGACGCCGCCACATGCGGCACACATTCATGCCGGGAAAGTTCGTCTTTCCGGGCGGCCGGGTCGACCCGGGCGATTCCCGTATTTCAAACGTTCTGCCGTATCATCCGGTCGTTGAAACCAAGCTTTCAAAAGGGCTTAAAAACAGCAGGTCCGCCGCACGCGTTCGCGCCTTTGCCCTGGCTGCCATCCGCGAAACCTATGAAGAAGCCGGATTGTTCGTTGGCCGGAAGTGCTCCGGCGTCGAGCTGCGCCTCGGTGCCGGGTTCGAAGCCTTCAGTGAGCGCGGCATTCAGCCAGATCTGGGTGGCTTGAGGATGATCGCGCGTGCGATCACACCTCCGCAGCGCCCACGGCGCTTCGACACACGCTTTCTAGCCGTTTGGGCGGACGCGGTTGCCGACGGTCTTCCCGGTGGTACCGGACCGTCCGGCGAGCTTGAGGACTGCGCCTGGCTGACCCTTGAAGAAGCGCGTGCAAAAGAGCTGCCACTGATCACGACAAAAATCCTGACTGATCTCGAGGACCGCCTCTCGGAGGACCCCGAGCTGGCACCCGAGACGGATGTTCCCTATTATTTCTTCCGCAATGGCTCGTTCGTGCGAGAACGGATCTGAATTCTTCACTCCCCCTTCATTGCCAATAATGCGGCGGACACACGCTCCGCCCTGCATGGAGCCGACCAATGACCAGACGCGCTATCGTCCCCGCCGAACTGCAGTCCTATTACGATGGGTGGATGATGTCGCCGGGCTTGTCCAGCGGCGATTTCGTTTTCCTGACCGGATTCACCGGAGTGAGCCCGGATGGCGACCTGCCCGCGGACGCAGAACAACAGATCAGAAACGCTTTTTACAAGGTCGAACTCGTCCTTCGGGAGGCTGAACTGGATTTCAGTGCAATCGTGGAAATGACCACCTATCACGTCGGTCTCCGCGATCATTTCGACGTCTTCAAGAACGTTCGTTCCGAGTTCGTTCAGGAGCCCTATCCGGCCTGGACAGCCATAGAGGTCGCCGGCTTTGTGCATGAAGATGCGATCGTTGAAATCAAAGTCATCGCAAGCCGGGAAAAATAGCTACTCAAACTGCTGTTGCAGTGCAGGCAATGCTTGACTTTCACGCCCTGATGAGTAGGTTGCGCGCTAATTTCAGACATTGGGGCAGATTCACCGCCAGCCAATCTGGCCATGAGAACCCTTTGCCCGACAACAGAGAACAGGATCCAAGGCCATGGCCAAGGCGACAACAATCAAAATCAAGCTCGTCTCTACGGCGGACACCGGTTTCTTCTACGTCACCAAGAAGAACTCCCGCACGATGACCGAAAAAATGGTCAAAAAGAAATACGACCCGGTTGCCAAGAAGCATGTCGAGTTCAAGGAAGCCAAGATCAAGTAAGATCTCCCGCTCCTGCCGATGAACAAGACCCGCCGTCACCCGGCGGGTTTTTTGTTGAAAAAATGAATGTGTTGGAAGCCGAATTTATCAGTCGCTTTATGCTGCGAACTGATGCTCACTTTGCGGCTGAAAAGTTAGTGGTCGGCGGGAACACGGCATTCGAGGAGGCCACTCTTCGGCCGGTTCCCAGCCGACCTGCCCCACGGACCCAGGAGATGCGGCGGACCTGAGCACTCCGAGGGGAAACGGTTGCCATGCAATTCGCAAGGCCAAAATACGTATAGCTAAATAAGCGATCAGGAAATTTCCTAATCAGCGGCCACACTACCCTATTGTATCCCAAATGCAATAAATTACGCAAAATATGCACAGAAACGATGGAGTTTTAGTAAATTCGTAACCTTAATGTGAGGCCGGACAATGGAATCAAATACTGTAAAAGATTGTCCATCTCACGGCCGGCCAACACTGATTGTCCCGGGTTTCAGCTTTATTTTGCCGGGAAAGTTGTTCGGTATCGCCGCCGCGATCACGCTTCGCCGAGATATGCCCGAACGGTTTCAAGAAACTTTGCGACTGAAATAGGCTTCGAAATATAAGCCTCGCACCCTCCCTGACGAATGCGCTCTTCGTCACCCTTCATGGCAAACGCGGTTACGGCAATAACCGGTATGGAGGAGATCGTCTCGTCTTCCTTGATCCATTTGGTGACTTCGAGACCGGACACTTCCGGCAACTGGATGTCCATCAGGATCAGATCCGGGTGGTTCTCACGAGCGAGCTTAAGAGCTTCAATTCCGGTTCGGGTCTGAAGCGTATTGTAGCCGTGCGCTTCCAGCAGATCATGAAACAGTTTCATGTTCAGCTCGTTGTCTTCCACGATCAATACGGTTTTTGCCATATAGTTCGGCCCTTTGCCCGGCATGTGGCCGGTCCCATTTCTCGACCCAGTCATTGCTCAGCGGTGGCACGCAGCCCGTACCCGCATTAGATTTGTTGTAACCCGGAATCGTTTCAGAAAGGCAAAAAAACACAATGAAAAATATGCAAGGAAAGTCATTATCCGTTGAAGAAGCTCAGGGAATTGCGACAGAAGCCCTTCTTCAACTCAGCCGGGATCCAGAACAAATCGGTCGATTTTTGGCTTTTTCCGGAATTGGACCGGAGATGATTCGAACCGCAGCCAGGGAACCGGGTTTCTTAGCCGGCGTTCTGGAGTTCTATATGATGGACGAACCGCTATTGCTTGCGTTCTGCGAAAATGCCGGTGTCCGGCCAACCATGATGGCTGCCGCCCGGTATGCGCTTGCCGGAGGCGAAAGGGAGGATGCCTGAACCGACACCGGTATTGCCTGAAGCCCTTGAACAGATCATGTCGTTGCCGAAATCCGGCAATCGGCTGATCATCTGCGATGTCGATGAGGTCATCCTTCATCTTATCAGGCACCTCGAAACCTATCTCCACGAGAGAGACCTGGTGTTCCTCAACCACGAATACCGCCTGACCGGCAATATCGGACGCCGGCATGATCATTCCGTCTTGTCGGCCGATCTCGTTCGAAAGCATCTGCTCAGCTTCTTTGACGCAATTAGCCATGCACAGGACATGGTTCATGGTGCCGATGTTGCCCTTAGCCGTCTTTCCGAAAGCTGGGATATCGTCTTGCTGACCAATCTGCCTGGAGGCCATAACAAGCCTGCCCGCGAAAAGCTCCTGGGCGGCTTCGGAATTCCCTATCCGGTCGTTACAAATTCGGGTCCGAAGGGCGGTGCCGTGGCAGCGCTTGCTGCCAATAGAGCGGGCCCGGTCGTGTTCATCGACGACAGTCCCACGAACCACACCTCGGTACAGGCCTCCCTGCCCTCTTCGGTTCAGATACAGTTCATCGCAGACCAGAGATTTCGGCAAGCCACCGCACCCGACAGCCATATCGACCTTCTGACCGGGGATTGGCAGGAGACGGCGGACTTCATCAGCGCTATTGTCTGATCAGCATCCGTAACCGGCGGGTATCTCCGCAACAGCGACGCGTTAACGTGACCGGACATCCGAAAGACCAAAAAGCGCTCTGCCGCGATTGCGGCGACAGACCGCCTGCATCTGCATCACGATGCCCGTCCTGCGGCAGTCCGCGACTTGTCGCGCATCCTGAACTTGACGTGCTTGCAATCGCGCATATCGACTGCGACGCCTTTTATGCAGCGATCGAAAAGCGGGACAATCCGGAGCTCCAGGATGTGCCGGTCATTGTCGGTGGCGGCCAGCGCGGTGTCGTGTCCACCTGCTGCTACATTGCCAGGATCTACGGCGTCCGTTCCGCGATGCCCATGTTCAAGGCCCTGGAAGCATGTCCCGACGCCGTGGTCATCAGGCCCAACATGGAAAAATACTCCGAGGTGGGCAAAGAAATCCGGGAGCGCATGCGCGCTTTGACACCGCTGGTCGAGCCGATATCAATCGACGAGGCGTTTCTCGACCTCACGGGAACCGAGCGTCTTCATCAGGCCCCACCGGCAGAAACGCTCGCAAAGTTCGTCGGAGGACTTGAAACCGACATAGGCATATCGGCTTCCGTTGGTCTCGCCCCGAACAAATTCCTAGCGAAACTCGCGTCCGACCTGGAAAAGCCAAGAGGATTTTCCGTTATCGGCGCGGAAGAGGCAGAAAGGGTGCTGGCGCCGATGCCTGTCGGCCGTATCTGGGGCGTTGGAAAGGTGTTCCAGAAGACGTTGGAAAAGGACGGGATCAAGACGATTGGCCAGTTGCAAACGATGGACGCAGCAGACCTTGCACGTCGATACGGATCCATCGGGCTGAGACTCGCGACCCTGTCGCACGGAGACGACAGCCGCATTGTGAAACCGCAACGTGGCGCGAAAAGCGTGTCCTCCGAGACAACGTTCCGCACCGACATTTCCAGCCTCGACACGCTCCGCCCGATCCTCAGAAATCTCTCGGAGAAAGTCTCCAGAAGGCTCAAGAAATCCGATCTCGCCGGGCGCGGAATAACGCTGAAGCTCAAGACGGCGGACTTCAAGACCATCACGCGTGCGCGCCATCTCGGGGATCCGACGCAACTGGCCGACAAAATCTATGCTGCAGGTGAAGCGCTTCTGGAAAACGAAACGGATGGAAGGCGGTTTCGACTGATCGGAATTGGCGTTGGTGACCTTGAGGCAGCCGACCGCGCGGACCCTCAAGACCTTCTCGACCAGTCAGCGGAACGGCGCAAGAATGCCGAATTGGCGATCGACAAGTTACGCGACAAATTCGGAAATTCTGCTGTGGAACTGGGCCTGACCCACGCCGCGAAGTCGGGCGCCAAACCGCGTGGTTCCTAGAATTACTCCTGTGGACAGTCGGTCTCGTCGAAGATCTCGAGCGACGCCATTTTTCCTTTGATGGTGAAATCCCCGTAGTCGAGCGTCAAACGCCCGCTGACGCCATTTTGAAACAGCCAGAACGACAACTGGTAGACCGGCATCACTTCACCTGCAGTGTCTTCTTCCTCGGGGTCGAAATAGGCAACGGTGACAGGCCAATAATTGAGACCCGCGAGCGGCGCATCAGGACCCTTTGCATCTGCCTTGATCTTGCTGGTCTTTTTCGCGCCGATGACCGACGTGGTGGAATAGACTTTCTCTCCCGTTTCAGCGCCGTCATAAATATCGGCAGCGATGAAAGGGACCCCGTCCTCACCAGCTTTCAGGATGCTCAAAAGATGTTCCGTCGGAAAAAGGACCTCCTTGCCGATCTCAAGCGACTTTTCGGACGGCTCCTTGAGCTTGATTGTCTTCTTGTCAGCGCCGGACTTGGCAGTCCCGCGCGATTCTTCGACAAGCTCCTGATCCACAAAGGTTTTTGTCAGGAACTGATAACTGTCCGTTTCAGGTTCCTCAAACGATGTCGTCTGAAGATCGGTGACCTGCGACCCGCCGTCATTATTCTGGAACCTGGTCACGAACCGGAAATTGACGCTGTAACCGTCACAGGCGTTGCCTGAAAACTCGTAGACCATGCGGCCTGTCAGCGACGCTATCCCGGAACTGTCGTCCTTATCGCCCAGTTTCATGTCATAGACGGCCCTGTGCGGAATGAGTTTCGCGCCGCTGGAGCCTGCCAGCGATGCGCCTTCAACCGTCACGGGAGCAAGAACACCACTTGCAAAAACCGCAACAAACGCACCCGCCAGAGATCCGGACATGAAAAGGCGTTGCATGTGTTTTTCCTCAATTTTCCAACGAAGTGACCGTCGGATCCGTCAGCGCTCATTATGCGGTTATACGCACGGTTCGCCACTGCGAAATCTCAACGCACGAACGAAATCGTGCACATAGTGACTTATTTCATAAATTCGGCCATTGAGAGACTTTTCCACCAGAGACAAATCGACTCCTCCACAGTTTCATATGTGCGCCAATGGCCGATTTGGCCTTGTCTCGATTTGCAATTTGGGCCATGACACCGGAAATTTTATACGAGGCGGAGACACCCCATGAGCACCATCGAAACCCGTTTGACCGAACTCGGAGTGTCGCTGCCGGAAGCAGCTGCCCCGGCAGCCAACTACGTGCCCTTTGTCAAAACGGGAAACCAGCTTTTTATCTCCGGTCAGCTGCCCATGGAAGGCGGCAAGATCCAGGTCACTGGCAAGCTTGGCGATGGCCTGGATGTCGAGCAGGGCAAGACTGCCGCCAGGATTTGTGCAATCAATCTGCTGGCACAAGCAAAGGCGGCTACCGGTGACCTCGACAAAGTCGTTCGCCTCGTCAAGATCGTCGGCTTCGTGAACTCGACCGCGGACTTCGTCGACCAGCCTCAGGTCATCAACGGCGCGTCTGATTTCCTCGTCGAGGCAATGGGTGACGCCGGACGGCATTCCCGTTCAGCAGTCAGCGCCGCCTCCCTTCCCTTCGGTGCGGGTGTTGAAATCGAGGCCATCTTCGAAGTCACAGACTAACTGTTTCGCCGTTTCACGCGCTGTCTCGAATAGGATCTCAGGAACGATTGCAGTCGATGACCACCGACCTTGAAGCCATATTCGCGCGCCCGGTTGCGCATCGCGGCTATCACGACGCAGACAATGGTGTCATCGAGAACAGCCCGACAGCTGTTGCCCAGGCGGTGGAAAAAGGCTTTGCGATTGAGGTTGACGTTCAGGAGACCGCCGATGGTGAAGCGCTGGTCTTCCATGATTATACGCTTGACCGCCTGGCAGAGGGAAACGGCAAGGTCATAGACGTTCCCTCTCATGAACTCGTTCAGATCCACATGAAAACGGGTACCGACAAGCTCTGGCTGCTCCAGGAGTTGTTTGAGCTTGTGGAAGGCAAAGTGCCGCTGGTGGTTGAAATCAAATCTCTGATGCGCCGCGATGCACAAGGCGACTTCGTTCGCCGTGTCACCGATCAGATTTCGGCTTATCAGGGCCCCGCCTGCCTCAAAACGTTCGATCCCGACATGCTGTCCCACGCCAAAAATCACAATTCCGACGTCCTGCGCGGGATCGTGGCCGACGGCGCGGAACCAGGACCCCAATATACGCGCTTCAGCCGAACGGACCGTTTCATCCTCCGTCATCTGCTTCATGCGCCCCGCACCCGTCCACATTTCATTTCCTATGGAATAAAGGATCTTCCCAGAGTTGGCCCGAGCCTGTTGCGCTCCGTGTTCAAACTGCCGCTCATGGCCTGGACCGTCAAAACGCGAGACCAGCGGGATACAGCTGCGCGATATGCGGACCAGATCGTTTTTGAGGGGTTTGACCCGGACAAAAGCGGTGGGAACTTGTGAACGAACTTCGGCCAGCGCTCCTCATTTCATGACACCGTTCGGCCAAAGAACTGTCTTTTCCTCTTGCGATGCAAAATGACAGCGCTACATTTTGAGTGTTGTCCCCAATTCTGGTTGCTGTTGACGCATGAGTTCTTCCCTGTCTGAGGAAAACCAAGATCCGAACGCCGCCGGCGACGGAGATCACCTTTCGCTGCGCATCCTGTCCTCGCTCAAGGATGTGCCCTGTGAAAAATGGGACGCAGTCGCAAATCCAGGCTGGTCGCTGAACGGCAATGGCAAGCTAACCAAAACCGAGGCGTGCTTGAGCCCGCAACAATCCGCCGAAGAAGAGATTGTTAGAGCGCTCGAACTCAGCTCTGAAGCACTTTCTGAAGAAATATCTTTTAACCCATTCTTGTCACATGCTTTTCTCGAGGCACTCGAAGCCTCTGATTGTGCAACAGATGCGACGGGCTGGCTGCCAAGACATATGCTTCTGGAGGATGGCGCCGGTACGGTCCTGGGCGCTGTTCCGGCTTATTTGAAGAGCCATTCGCAGGGAGAGTATGTCTTCGATCACAGCTGGGCGGATGCATTTTACAGAGCCGGTGGCGACTACTACCCCAAGCTACAGATATCAGTTCCCTTCACGCCGGCGACAGGCCGCCGGTTTCTGGTCGGTGCCGGCCTCAACAGGGAGGCCGGGCTGCAGGCGCTTGCAGCAGGTCTTGTTCAGGTGTGCCAGCGCAGTGGCGCGTCTTCCGTGCACGCCACTTTTCTGACCAAACCTGAATGGGACTGTCTCGGTGACCTCGGTTATCTCCGGCGGACGGACCAGCAGTTCCATTGGGAGAACAAAGGCTATGAGAGCTTCGACGGTTTCCTGGCCGATCTCGCGTCCAGAAAGCGAAAAGCGATCAAAAAAGAGCGGCGCGAGGCACTTTCAGCCGACGGGATCGAGGTTGAGTGGGTCACGGGATCTGATCTGACCGAAGCGCACTGGGATGCGTTTTACGGGTTCTATATGGATACCGGCTCGCGGAAATGGGGCCGGCCTTATCTCAATCGGAAGTTTTTCTCGCTGATCAACGAACGGCTCGCGGAGCGGACGCTTCTGGTACTTGCCAAGCGCAACGGGCGATATGTTGCCGGTGCACTGAATTTCATCGGTTCCGAAACACTCTTCGGTCGCCATTGGGGGTGCAACGAACACCACCCCTTCCTGCATTTCGAACTGTGCTACTATCAGGCCATCGACTTTGCCATTGCAAACGGTTTGAAAAGGGTCGAGGCAGGCGCTCAGGGTTCCCACAAACTGGCGCGCGGATATTTGCCCGCAACCACCTACTCCGCGCACTGGATCGCTCACGAGGGCCTGCATCAGGCTGTTTCGGACTACCTGGAAAGGGAACGGTTCGCAGTGGAGCGGGAAAACGAGGCCCTTGCCGAGCACGCTCCGTTCCGGAAAGACGACTAAGATCAAACGTCTTTTTCAGAAACTCAAGTGCATCTCAAACTGGCTCACGTGATCCTCGGCGCCTGCCTTGTCGAGAAAGGCATTGGTGTTCTTTGATGCTGCATCGACATTGACGAATGTCAGATAACCGGAGCCTACGGACTTTCCCAGAGCGCTCAACAACGCACGTCCAACCCCGCGCCGCCTGTGTTCCTTGTGAACGCCAATCTGGGCCACTGACCCATCCTCGTATGAAGCGGCCCATCCGATCAGGCTGGCGTCCTGGCGCACACCCCATAGATGGATCTTGTCGTGGAGCGCAGCCAGCGCTGCGCGGCTGTTTTGCGGCGTCGGCTGCGCGTCGAAATAATTGCTTTCGTCATCCGGCAAATCTTCCAGCGTGAGCGTTTCCAGCTTCAAATTGTTCGGGTCCGGGTTGGACAATCCGCTTTTCGGCACCTTGCAGACACGCAGTCCCCTTTGGGTCTTGAAGCCGAAAGAGCGGTAAGCATTCACGGCCTTTTCGTTCGTGGTTATAACCTCCAGCTGAAGCCCGCTTGCGCCCTCTGACTTTTGTTTTTCGAGAACAGTTTCGAAAAGGGTCCTGACGATCCCCTGTCTTCTGTGCCGAGGATCCGTGCCGACAGAGATGGCATATCCCCTTCCCGCAAAGG
Source organism: uncultured Roseibium sp. (assembly GCF_947494555.1). Lineage (GTDB taxonomy): Bacteria > Pseudomonadota > Alphaproteobacteria > Rhizobiales > Stappiaceae > Roseibium. The sequence goes on from NZ_CANLVF010000002.1 coordinate 585,802, forward strand.
CTGGTCTTGGCGCACTGGACAACCAGAATCCTGCGATACCCGATCCATTCATGGAGACAAATGAGTGCTCCGCCGAATAGCCACGCTGTTTCTGAAAGTCTTTGAATTTGTCAATCGTCATGCTGAGCGGCACGTCGTAGTCCGAAAATGCGGTGTTCATGGCGGCGCACAGCTCTTCGGACCCAAGGTTCCGGCAATCGGTAATCTGGTAAGTCATGATTTCCTGGAAGTGTTTTGAAGGGACGCTACAGGGGTTTTCAATCAACCCGGCGCAGCGGGGTTTCGAAAAATTGGGCGGACGCCGGGTGCAATCAGCATCCTCTTGGTACCGGCTCCCGGCCTGCTTCAGGTCGAATGCCCATCAATATCCCTTGCTGGTCTGCCCAGCTTGGAAAGGCGAAATGGCCGTCAAGAAAACTGCCTCAGTTAAAGCTCTCTGCAACGTCATACATAACCGGCTCGAAGCTCTTGCAAAGCCCGTGGATCCGGCGATTTCGCTCCCGCATTTCAGGTGCACGCAGCATGGCGAGAAAGTCTTCCCGTTTGCGCCACTGGGAATAGTTGGCAATGCGCGTCTGGGCGTCGTTCACATGGAGCCCCGCTCCGATAAAACCCGGCTGGTGCCGAATGAAATTTTCATAGGCATCCTTCAACTCGTCGAGGAGGTCGAAACAGGTCCCAGGTGTCATTTCAAATGTCGTGATGACTGTTTGGCAATCACTGTTGCTGGAAATCTCTGGCATGGTTCTCCTCCTCCAAGTCTGCCTAAAGGCTGGCATGAAATGCGGGAGGCAGCAATACGGAGTGTCCCTGCACCCGCCGATTTATAAGTCGTCAGGCCAGCGCTCCCTCCAGATCCGCAATCAGATCATCCGCATCTTCCAATCCGACCGAAAGGCGGAAAATGCCGTCACCGGCATAGTCCCTGTAGGATTGCAGTTGTACGCCCTCGAGCCTGAACGAGGTTTCCATCAAAGGCTCCGTCTCCATCCAGAAGATAAGCGACCGATGATGCCCCAGCGAAACCGCATAGTGAATCACCTGCAGCCTGTCGATCATCTGCTGTGCGAGCAATCGTCCTTCCTGTGCGTCTCCAACCTGAAAGGCGATCATGCCTGAAAAGTTTGTCATCTGGCGCGATGCCAGTTCCGCCTGAGAGTGAGACGGAAGCCCCGGATAGACCACACGCGTGACCCGCGGATGGGTTTCGAGCCATGTTGCAACGGCAAGAGCGCCGGACTGATGCGCCTTCATTCTGAGCGGCAAGGTCGACAGTCCGCGCGCAATCAGCCAGGCGTTGAACGGCGACAGGACACCGCCGTGGTGAATTGCCGCCTCCTTGCGCATCTGTGCGATCAACGCAGATCGACCAGCGACGGCACCACCGACGGCGTCCCCGTGTCCGCCGATGTATTTCGTGATCGAATGCATGATCAGATCAACGCCAAGGCCGACCGCGTCCATGCCGAGCGGTGATGCGAAGGTCGCGTCGCAGCTGTGTAAAGCCCCTACCCCGTGCGCGAGCACCGAGACCGCGTTCAGATCCGTCAAACGCCCAATCGGATTTACGGGCGTTTCGGTGTGAATCAGCTTTGTGTTTGTCCTGAGCGCAGCTTCCAGTGCTGCAAGATCCGACATGTCGACCGTCGAGACCTCGATGCCCAGCCGAGGCAGCGTTTCACGCACAAGTTCGGCGACGCCCGCATAGGACACGTCGGAAACGATCACATGATCGCCCGTGGACAGGAAAGTCAGGAAAATCGCTGTCGCTGCGGCCATGCCCGACGCAAGGCAAAGGCAGCTTTCCGTCCCCTGGAGCGCCGCTATTTTTGCCTCAAGCATCGCGACCGAGGGGTTGTCCCAGCGGGAATAGATAAATGTGTCCCGTCCTTCTTGCAGATCGTGGGCGGAAAAACCGGCCACCTCGCTGCTAACGAAAGTGGAACTCATATGCAAAGGCGGCGAAGAGGCACCCGTTGTCGGGTCAGGACCTTCTCCGGCATGGATTGCCGTCGTCATCGGGCCGGGCTGCCTGTTGGTCTTTTTCATTGCGGTTCCCTTCTCAAGCGAAGGGTCGTCTAAGTGGATGCCGCCACGACGCCTTCGGCGCGCATATTCTTAACGGCCTCCAGAGCGAGCGAAAGCAGTTTCTCATAGTGCGCCGCCCGAGAGCTCCCGTGCCGCCACACAAGATACATGACCCGTTGCATTTCAATGCCTTCGACCTTCTTCAGAAGGAGGTTCGGCTCCTTTTGAAATTCCGAGGCCACATAGGCAGCGGGAAACAACGCGAGCCCCATGCCGATGGAGGCCATCTGGCGCAGCGCATCCAGGCTGGTGCCTTCATAGTCCTGCAGAAAATCCGCACCAGCGGCTCGTGCGAGCGCCTGGACATCATTGTGAAGCCGGAAACCCTGCCCCAGGGAGAGCAGCTTTTCGCCCTTGAGCAAGGCAACCGGAACGATGTCGAGGCCGGATAGCGGATGCGCGCGGGGAACGGCAAGGGAGACATCCTCGCTGCAGATCTCCCGTTCGGTGAGCTGGCCGCTCGGCGTGATGTCGGGGGATATGATGCAGTCGAGCGACCCGGCCGCCAGCCCCTCCTCCAGAAGATTGGGCCGGTCCTCGCGGATATAGAGTTCAAGATCAGGGAAATTGTGCTTCAGAATCGGCAGGAGATACGGCATGAAATATGGCCCAAATGTGGGCGAGACGCCCAGGCGGATCAATCCGCCGAGATTCGCCCGCCCAGCATGAGCTTCGGCCACAATTTCGTCCAAACTCTCAAGAGCCAGCCGCGCGAGCGGCAACAACCTTTCGCCTGCGGCCGTAAGCGTGATGTCACCGCCTCCTCGCTCCAGCAAACTGCTGCCGAGATGTTCCTCTAAGAGTTTGAATTGAGACGATAATGTTGGCTGTGAGACGTTGCATTTCTCAGCTGCTTTCCCGAAGTGCAGCGTTTCGGCCAGGGCGATAAAGTAGTCCAGCTGGCGTGGGGACGGTCTGAATCGCATCTTTGATTTCCCAATGATAGATTTCCTCTATCATCATAATACAAACAATGTATTTCTTCTATGCACCTTTCACCCCATATCTTGGTTGTCAACACAGCGACAGCCAACAGCATGGAGGTAGGCGATGTACAACCGTTTGAAGTCTTTGCGCAGCCAGCACAATACGCTGGATTCCCTCATCCGCCGTGAAGAGATGCATCCCTACCCGGATTCGCAACACATTCGATCCTTGAAGAAATTCAAGCTCCGCCTGCGCGATGAGATCAGCAAGATCGAAGACAGGTTGAACGCAAATCAGTTGGCCTACTGACTGGCCGCGAACTGTCCCCTGAGAGGAATACCGATATGAACCCGTTCTGGCCCTTCATGGCCTTACCTGCAATGCAGCCGAAGTTCACCCGCCGAACACGGTTGCAGGACCTGGAAGCACGCATGTCTTCTTTCTTGTCTGAAAAGCAGGCGTCGAGCACCAGCTGCCCCAAGGTGCTCGACAATATCAAGGTCGCCAAGTCGACCGTCCAGCGTGAGATGGCCACCGGCTGAGAGACCGGCCGAGTTTCCACCTTCCGAGACCAGTAGTGCCACGTCAGCTGGATCAACCCGTCCGCGAAGGCCCCGCGGACGGGTTCTATTTTTGTCGAACGGGTCTGCCAGACTACTCAGCCGGAGCTGCCAGTGCGTCCGGCGACGTCTCGACCTGCGCCTTGTCCTTCTTTGGTGGCCGTACCCTGAAAAACAAAGCGTAGAGAACCGGTGCCGCGATCAGGGTCAGGACCGTTGCAAACGCCAGGCCTCCCATGATCGTCACTGCCATGCCGCGGAAGAATGCGTCCGAAAGAAGCGGTGCCATTCCGAGGATTGTCGTAACCGCAGCCAGCATAACCGGGCGCATACGGGAGACACTGGCCGCCACGATCGCATCGTACTTGTCGCTGCCCTCTTCAATCAGCCTGTCAATTTCCTCCAGAAGGACGATGGCGTTCTTGATCAGCATTCCGGAAAGCGACAGAAGACCCAATAGAGACATAAAGCCGAAGGGCGTATCCGTCGCCAGCAAGGCGATTGCCACCCCGTTGACCGACATGGGTACTATCAGCCAGATGATCAGAGGCTGGCGTACCGATCCGAACAGCAAAATGGAGATGATCAGCATCACCAGAAAGCCGAGCGGCAACTGTGCTCCCAGCGAGGCTTGTGCATCATTGGTGCTTTCGTATTCGCCGCCCCACTCCAGGGCATAGCCCGGTGGCAGGGCTATCGCCTCGATCTGGGGCCTCACCCTTGCGAGCGCGGCGGTCGCTGTTTCGCCTGCGGTTGTCTCCGCCTTGACTGTGAGCGTTCGCACCCGGTCCCGTCGATGGATCAATGTATCCTGCGGCTCCATCAAGAACTCGCTTACAACCTGATCGATCGGAACGTATCTGCGCTGACCTGTACTCCAGACAAGAGAATCGGAGACGCTTTCGTTGACGGAAATGCCGTCCGGTCCGGCCTTTCGGGCGACGATCGGGATACTCTCGTCCACGTCCCGATAAGACCCCACCTGAACGCCCTCCGTCGCGAACTGGAGGGAGAGAGACAGCTCTTCCCGCGTAACGCCTGAAATCCGGGATCTGTCTTCATCAAAGACCGGGCGGACGACCAGTTCGCGCTGACGCCAGTCCGTGTTGACGTCCGCCAGCTTGTTTTCCGGCGATGAGAATATGGCCTGTGCCTCGTTCCCGAGACGCTTGAGAACATTCTCGTCAGGTCCTGAAAACCGTGCTTCGATCTTGGCACCGCCGCCGGGGCCGAAAACCAGACGTTTCGTGATGATCTGTGCCGAGGGAAACTGTTCTGCGAATTTTTCCCGCAGGTCCAGCGCCAGCATGTCGATATTGTCACGGCTGTCGGTGCGGATCAGCATATGGCCATACGCGGGATTTGCGTCTTCCGGAGAGTAGGTCAGCATGAACCGGGTCGCGCCGCCGCCAGCAAAACTGGTCACCGCCGCAACACGCTCGTCGTCCCGCACGATTTTTTCCATTTCCGTCAGATCGGCCTCCGTCGCACGGATGTCCGTGCCCTGAGGAGACCAGTAATGGACATAGAAAATCGGCGTATTGCTGTCCGGAAAGAAGGCCTGCTTCACGTTGCCGAAGGCCATGACACAGGCAACCGTGATCCCGATCAGCGCCACGACCGTGAGCAGCCGGACATGCAGCGTGCCGATCAGGAAACCGCGGTAGATCGTGTAAATGATGCCCTTGTAGGGATCGTTTCCGTCCAAGTTGCCGGTGGCCGTTCTGAAAAAGTACTTTCCGAACAGCGGGGTAACCGTGACGGCAAAGATCCAGGACAACAACAGGGAAATTCCGATAACGGCAAACAGCGAAAACAGGAATTCTCCCGTCGCGTCGGGTGACAGTCCGATACCGGAAAACGCCATGATGCCGATGACGGTAGCCCCCAGCAGTGGCCACATCGTTTGTTTCACCACACGGCTTGCCGCCTCGATCGCCTTTTGCCCGCGTTGCATGTTGATCATCATGCCTTCGGCGACGACGATCGCGTTATCGACCAGCATGCCCATGGCAATGATCAGTGCGCCAAGCGAAATGCGCTCCATCTCGATTGTGAATATGCGCATGAACAAAACGGTTGCCATCACTGTGAGCAGAAGCACTGTGCCCACGACGACGGCAGCCCGCCACCCCATGAAGAGCGCAAGCACGCCAATCACAATCACCACCGATGCAGCCAGGTTCAAAATGAACCCGTTCACTGACGCATCGACCACGACGTTTTGTTCATAGATCGGGTGGATCTGCATGCCGACCGGCAGCAAAGCTTCAATTTCTGCAAGCTTTGCCACCACTTTGTCGCCGACCTCGACAATGTTGGTTCCATCGACCTGCGAGACACCGATCGTCACCGCCTCGTGCCCGTTGTGACGGATCAATCGACTGGGCCGCTCCGGTTCTCCGAGTTCCAGGGTCGCAATATCGGACAGTCTGATCATGGCAGTGGAGCCAGGCCGGCCAATGACAAGATCCTCAATGCCGCGGAAGTCTTCGAAGGCCGACGGCGTCATCAGGCGGATTCGCGATTGCCCGGAAACGGCCGAACCGTTGGATTGGATTCGGTTTTCCGCATCCAGAACACCGACGATGTCGGTCATGGAAATGCCGAGACCGGCCATTTTATCCTGATCGACATCGAGATAGATCACGTCTTCGGGTTCGCCGGCGACCTCGACCTTGCCCACTCCGGGCACTGCCAGAAGTTCGCGCCGGATTCGCTTCACCGTGTTGCGGATGTCCCGGTTGGTGTAGCCATCAGCTGTGAATGCGTAAAACAGCCCGTAGACGTCACCGAAACTGTCATAGACCAACGGTGTACCGGCGCCGGAAGGCAGATTTCGAACCTCGTCGCCGACTTTCCGGCGCAGTTCGTCCCAGACCTGAGGCAATTCCGTCCCGTCGTAGGTCGGTTTGATCTCCACGCTGATGCGCGAAAGTCCAGGCTCCGAGACCGACCTGATCTCGTCCAGCTGCGGCATCTGCTGGATCGCGGTTTCGAGGATTTCCGTGACCTCGTTTTCCACCTCCGCCGCCGTGGCGCCAGGATAGACAGTGATGACCTGAGCTTCCTTGATCGTGAAAGCCGGATCTTCAAGACGCCCCACCGTGGTCAGGCCCCAAAGGCCGCCCAGGAGCGCCATCAGAACGATCATCCATGTGTTGACCGGCTTTTCGATGGAATAACGTGCAATATCCATAGGACCTGATCCTTCGTGTTGCGTGATTCAGGATCAGCGCAAACGGCGCACAGTCTGGCCGTCGCTCAAATAGGCAACACCGGCCGACACAATCTCGTCGCCCGGCGCCAGGCCTTCGCGCACGGGAATGTAGTTACCCATGATGGTTCCGATCTCAACAGGCTGTTTGGAAACCGCACCCGTATCATCGGCAAACTTCCAGACGAAGGTTCCACCCTCCCCGTCAACAGCAACGGACGCGGTCGGGACAAGAAACTGCTCGCCAAGCTCGAGGCCCTCCGGAACCAGTTTGACGATCACGGAGGCCGTCATGCCCGGAAACAATTGTTCCGCCTCCCCTCGCGGCATGGCAAGGGTGATGCGATAGGTTTGCGCGACATCGTCCACCTGGCTGGAATGTTCGCGATACTCAAGCGGGAATATCTTGTCGCCGTAGGCCGGGAATTTCGCTTCGATCGAAGACACTTCAGATTCCGTCACGCGGCCGAACAGGGCTTCCGCGACGTTGATGTCGACCTGAACCTCGGACACATCGTGCATCCGGACTATCGGGGTGCCGACACTTACCGTCGTGAAGTTGTCGACAAGACGCAGCGAGACAATGCCGTCAAACGGCGCCTCAAGCGACGTATATTCAACATTCTGGCGTGCCTCCTGGAGACGTTCGACGGCCAAATCGTGTTCATTCTTTTGTTCGTCAAAGGCCGACTGGGAAATCACCGAGCGAGCCTTGAGCGTTTCCAGCCGGTCCAGTTCCCGTTTGGCCTGGTCGAGATTGATCGTCGCTTCCCGAACCGCCCTGTCGTAGTCGGTCGTGTCCAGCTTTGCGATAAGATCGCCCTTTTTCACCTGCTGGCTTTCAAGAACCGGCAATTGGAGAAGCTTTCCGGAAACCTGGAACGACAAATCAACGGTCTGAACGGCAGCCACCCGCCCGGCGAACCGCCGCTCGATAAGGCCGATCTGGTCCGTAACCGTGAAAATCTTTGCCGGTCGAGGCGCTGCGTGCAGCTTGGCTTCCGCCTCTGCAATTGGGTTGGCGGCGTCTTCCTGGCACGCGGCCAACACACCTGCGGCGGCCAAAAACACCACCGCCCGGGCAAATGAAGCTCTTCGAATTCTCGACATCAGGTGCTCCATAATCATCCTAGTCCTGTTCAAGGCGGTGGCGGAGTTCGCTCAGCACCTCTGCCCGTTCGTTTTCGTTCAGAATAGAAACGCAATGCGCGACGGAAAAATGCAGCCCCTCCAGGCTTGCCCAGATCGCCATTGCCTTCCCGAATTGATCGGTCTCATCCGCTATTGCCGCCTTGAATTTGGCCTTCACCCTCAAGAACGGCTCGCTCAACGCAGGACGATCCGCAGTCGTTGCGAGAATGGCCTGTGCGACATCGCGCTTCGTTTCCAGCCAGCGTTCCGTCACGTCGATCATACCGCAGAGTGTCGGCGATCTTGATTGCAGATTGCTCTCTCGCGCCACCAGGACGTCCGCTTCGAATTGACCGACAAGGTACTCGACCATTCCGGTTATAAGCGCGTCTTTTGTCGGAAAGTTGTAAAGCACGCCCCCTTTTGAAAACCCGCTCTCTTCTGCCACAGCATCAATGGTCAGGCTTGGCGCGCCCGACCGGCGGATCACCTCCAGCGCGCCGGCAAGGATGTCGGATTTTGAGTCCTGTGAATTTCGCGAAGCTCTTGCTGTCATTTCAAACCGTCCAGTCAGTACAGTTGCCGCGTATATAAACCGTCCAGCCGGTACAGACAAGTCAGAAAGATCAAAACAGCAAAGATGTGAGCTGCCAATCGCGTGAGGTTGCGAAAGCTGGCGCGCATGGTCGGTAGGTTTTTTGAAGGTGTCCGTTCAGAGACTAGGCGGCGGCGTCCGACATGGCGGCTTCGTTTGCTGCCTGTTCGGCGGCAGCGGCTTCGGACGCCAGGCGCGCCCGCTCGTGTGCTTCGACTTCCATGCGCTCGGCAAATTCGATGAACTCGTTTGCCGGCATAGGCGCCGCAAAGAAATATCCTTGAGCCGCGGTAACGCCCAGTTCGAGCAAACGCTCAATTTGTTCTTCCTGTTCAACACCTTCGGCAATGATGCCCATGCCGAGATTGTCAGCCAGTTCCACCATGGAATCCACGATTGTGGTGGAATTGTCGTCGGAACTGATCGTGTCGATGAACATCTTGTCGATCTTGATGATGTCGACACCGAGTTTTTGCAGGTAGGCCATGCCTCCGTGGCCGGTTCCGACATCGTCGAGTGCAACACGGACGCCGAGGGCCTGAAGCTCCGCCATGATCTTGCGCGCCAGTTCCATGTCTTCGAGCGGGTGCCGCTCGGTGACTTCGACGACAATCTGCTGGAACGAAATCTTCGACTTCTCAAAAATGGACTTGATGTCGGCGACCACCTCGCGGTCCAGGAAATGCCCAGCAAAGAGGTTGATCGACAATTTGAAATCCGGATTGTCACCGTAGAGATCACCAACCTCTTCGGCAGAGACGCGCATCATGTGCCGGGTCATATCGAAGATATGGCCGTTGTTTTCCGCATATGCCATGAATTGCCCAGGCGACACGATCATGCCGTTTGGCCGCCTCCACCGCATCAGCACCTCGCAGCCACGCAGCCTCAGGCTCTCAATATCCATAACCGGCTGATAATAAGGAATGAATTCGCCATTCTGGATCGCTGCGATGAACTCGTCATTCGCTTCGCTCTCCGGCCGCCATGACAACCAGACACCGATTGCAACGAAAAGAACCGCGATACCGGCGCAAGCGGCGGCCGCAACCACCTTTAGGTCCTTGACCACGTAAAGGGCCGCGCTTTCGGGAGCAGTGATGGTCGCAACAAGCGGATAAAGTTCAGACATCACATCCACTGAGATGCTGCCTTCGGGTTTGGATTCTTCTGAGTTATAGCCACCCACATTGTACCAAAGCAGATTGTCACCCAGGCGCAGCTCGGCACGCCGATAGGACCTCAGATATTCAGGCCCCGGATCCATCGCGATCACCGCGGGCGTGACCTCTGCAAACAAACGCGTGCCGTCCTTCAGGTCCCAGCTGATCACGGCCGCTCTTGCACCCAGATAGTTGCGATCCAGCATTCCGATTCCAACAAGCGGACCGTCATCGCGAACCGGCGGTAGAATGATCTTACCGGCCAAATCGCGATCTGGAATGATGCACATGCGCTGGCCGGACGCATCGGCCAGCCCAAGCGCATCGATCATGCCACTTTCAACGATCAGCTTCTCGTAAATGACGCGGTCTTCGGCACTGCAGGTTTGAACGCCATCACGGTCAAGGCGCTGCAAAAGCGAAACCGTCGTACTGATCGCTTCCTCCGCGCGCCGGATCGACACGTGTCCCATCGCTTCCATCTCGGTGACGGCGCGGCGCTCGGCAAACTGGTTCAAAATGATGTTGATGGCAAACAAAGGTGTCGTCGCCAGGAAAAGGGCGATCATCACTGTCTTTGCAAAGCCAATGTACCGGAACGACAAAACTGGGCCTGTTTACCAATAAACTCTTTCTGACCATGGCCGATCTGGGTAAACAAGGACTGAATGGGTTGTTGTTTCATCCAGATCAAAGCTGCTGGCGCAGTGCCTGTGCTTAGGTGCGAACAAGGCGGATGAACGGGATAGCGGGAGAACCTCATGCAGGCACTGTTTGTAGGACAAGCCTATATCGACGTTACGTTTTTGACCGACACCTTCCCGACGGGCGATGAAAAGGCGATCGCCAAGGACTATGCAATCAGCTTCGGAGGAAATGCGGTCACTGCGGCGTTTTGCTGCGCAAAGCTGGGCGGCAAGCCGGAAATCCTCTGTTCACTTGCTGATGACTGGCTGGCGCGCATGTTCCTGGATATGGCGGCGGCCTACGGGATCTCCGTCCATGGCCGCAAGGTTCGGGAATCTTCCCTTTCCTTCATCATGCCCAAATCGGGAAAACGTGCCATTGTCCGCTGCCGTGACAATGATTTCCTGCACCCGTTTCCACCATTGACCCTGAGAGGAACAAAAGCGCTGCATCTGGACGGGCACATGCCCGATGCAGCTCATCACTACGCCGCCACCTGCAAGAACCTCGGCATCCTGACATCACTGGACGGTGGCGCCGTCCGCGAAAATACCGACGAATTGCTGGAGCACATCGACATCGCTGTCGTATCTGAGCGCTTCTGTCAGCAATTGGGCAAGACCACAGGCGAAACGCTCACCTATCTGCGATCCAAAAATTGTCCCGTAGGCGCTGTTACGCTCGGCGAACGCGGCATGGTCTGGTACGAAGCGGGCGGCCCGGACAAGACACTGCCTGCACTCAGTGTTCCGCTTCAGAAAGTCGTCGATTCAAACGGTGCCGGCGACGTTTTTCACGGCGCTTATATCGCCTCGTATCTCCAGTGGCCGGAGCGCAGCTGGTCCGATCACTTCGCGTTCGCGCGCGGGGCATCGACACATGCCATTCAGCACCTTGGCAACGAAGCCAGCCTTCCAACGCTGGAAGACGTGCAAAGGGCAACTGAGGAATTCCCCGAAAAGTCTGCTGCTTAAGACCGCAATAACCAAGACCACAATATCCACGCCATGAGCCTGATCACCCTTCAGGCTTACGCCTTGCCTCTGCACAAAACTTGGAGCAGAGTGTGCGCGCCTTTTTCTTGGTGGAGTTTCAAATGATGTTTTCCCCTTCGTCCCGCATTACGATTGGTCTTTGCACGGCCGTCAGCCTGATCGCACTTCAAGCGACACCTACCCTCGCCTTCGACCCGACCGGCAATGAGATTGCCGATGCATTCCTGTCCGTTCTGGATGGCCAGGAAGGAACTGTCGAAAGCTACGGCGGCGTCAATGAATCGGGCAACGCCGTTACAATCGAGAGCCTCGTAATCACGGATGAAAATGACCCGGACACGAAGGTCACAATCGCATCAACGGTCCTGAATGGTGGCGCGTTGCTCGGCAATGGGCGGCTGAAGCTCGACGGCCTCAGCCTGCAATCGCTGCAGCTCGACTCCGATGACGGCGGCATGACGCTTGAGTCTCTCGACGCGACCGAACTCGTTCTTCCTTCTGCAGAAGAAGCCGCTGCAGGTGGCACAGGAAGCCCAGGTTACAAGACCGTGGAGATCAAGAACGTCAATATCCAGGATGAGGACGGGAAAGTCGCCGATATTGCCGCGATTTCGTCTTCCATCGACAGCATGGACGGAGACCTGCCGACTTCCGGCAGCTTCTCGCTGACAGGTGCGACCATCGACGTCAACCAGCTGGAAGTGGAAGAAGCGAAGTCTCTCACCGAACTTGGGTATGAAACCCTGTCGCTGGATGTCTCCGCTTCCGGCAAGTGGGACCCGGAAGCTGCGACAATCGACATTCCGGAGTTGAAGATCGACGCCAAGGACGCCGCAAGTCTTTCCCTCGCCCTCTCGCTCGGCGGCGTCACACGTGAGGTCATCGAACAGCTCGAGGAAAAATCCGACAAACCGGAAGAAGCCATGGGCCTCCTGCAAAATGTGACACTGGTCAATGCCAAGATCCGGCTCGACGATGCGTCCCTGACCGGCCGCATTCTTGATCAGGAAGCCCAAAAGGCGGGTGTCGAGGTGCCGGTCTATGTCGCAGGCCTGACAGGCAGCCTCCCGCTGATGCTTGGAATGCTTCAGAACAAGGAACTCGAAGGCCAGGTGGCGCAAGCCGTGACGGAGTATCTGAACACGCCCGGCTCGCTTGAGATTATCGCAGCTCCAGGCGCGCCGGTTCCGTTTTCGCAGGTCATGGGAACAGCCATGCTAGCGCCCCAGATGATCCCGCAGATCCTGTCAGTCGGTATTACCGCAAATCAGTGAGCGTTGGTCTCAACAACGAAAAGCCCGGGAATTTCCCGGGCTTTTCGTTGTTGATCGGACATGTAGTGAGCTGTATCGCACGCTCAGGCCCGCGGCATCACTTAAGAGGGTTTATTCCTCAGGCAGGTTCAAGCGAAGATGCAGATCGCGCAGCTGGGCAGCGGTCGCTTCGCTGGGAGCACCCATCATGAGGTCTTCCGCTTTCTGGTTCATCGGGAAGAGCATCACTTCGCGGATATTGGCCTCATCTGCGAGCAGCATCACCATGCGGTCGATACCGGCCGCGCATCCACCGTGCGGCGGTGCGCCATACTGGAAGGCATTGACCATGCCGCCAAAACGATTGTCGACCTCTTCTGCCGGGTAACCGGCAATTTCGAAGGCCTTGTACATGATGTCAGGCTTGTGGTTCCGGATCGCACCTGACACGAGTTCATGACCGTTACATGCCAGATCGTATTGCCAGCCTTTGACGTCGAGAGGATCGCCGTGGAGTGCTTCCATTCCACCCTGCGGCATTGAGAACGGGTTGTGTTCGAAATCGATCTCGCCGGTTTCGTCATCACGCTCGTAAATCGGGAAATCGACGATCCAGGCAAACTCAAAGCGATCCTTGTCGGTGTGCCCGAGTTCCTCACCGATGATCACACGCGCTTTTGCGGCAACCGGCTCGAAATGTTTCGGTTTGCCGCCCAGGAAGAAGGCGGCATCGCCCATTTCCAGACCAAGCTGGACACGAATGGCTTCGGTCCGCTCCGGCCCGATGTTCTTGGCAAGCGGACCCGCCGCCTCCATCGATCCGTCTTCGGCCTTGCGCCAGAAAATGTACCCCATTCCCGGCAGACCTTCGCCCTGCGCAAACTTGTTCATCCGGTCGCAGAACTTGCGGCTACCGCCCTTCGGTGCCGGGATCGCGCGGATTTCCGTTCCCGGCTGTTCCAGCAGTTTGGCGAAGATAGCAAAGCCGGATCCGGCAAAATGCTCGGACACGATCTGCATCTTGATCGGGTTCCTGAGGTCCGGCTTGTCGGTGCCGTACCAAAGCGCAGAATCCTTATAGGCAATCTGCGGCCAGTTGCGGTTGACTGGCCTCCCCTTGCCAAATCTTTCAAAGCAGCCCGCCATGACAGGTTCGATCGTGTCGAACACGTCCTGCTGGGTGACAAAGGACATTTCCATGTCGAGCTGATAGAAGTCGGTCGGTGAGCGGTCCGCGCGTGGATCCTCGTCGCGGAAACACGGCGCTATCTGGAAATACTTGTCGAAGCCGGAAACCATCAGCAGCTGCTTGAACTGCTGCGGTGCCTGCGGCAGTGCGTAGAATTTGCCCGGATGCAGCCTGGAAGGCACAAGAAAGTCTCGTGCACCTTCAGGAGATGAAGCCGTGAGGATCGGTGTCTGAAACTCGTTGAAGCCGATGGACCACATGCGGTCGCGCAAATCCCGGACGACTTCGGAACGGAGCATCATGTTGGCATGCAGCTTCTCGCGCCGCAGATCGAGGAAACGGTATTGCAGCCGGACCTCTTCCGGGTATTCCAGATCGCCGAAGACAGGAAGCGGCAATTCCTTGGCAGAGCCGAGCACTTCCATTTCGCGAATGAATATCTCGACCTCTCCTGTCGGGAGCTCCGGATTGATTGTCTCGTCTGTACGCTTCTTCACGTTACCGTCGATGCGAATACACCACTCGGAGCGCACAGTTTCTGCAAGACTGAATGCTGCTGAGTCGGGATCCACCACACACTGCGTTACGCCGTAGTGGTCGCGAAGATCGATGAACAGCACCCCGCCGTGATCGCGGACCCTGTGGACCCAACCGGAAAGACGGATGGTCTGGCCTTCGTCGGACAGACGGAGATCACCGCATGTGTGGCTACGGTAGGGGTGCATGGGAATTCCTCGGCATTCTTCTTGGCATGGAAAATCAATACGGCCCGCCGAAGGCAGGCCGTGTCGGGCTGCACAAGCCATGTTGCGGGGCGAAAGTCAAGGGAGCGGCAATTCTGTTCCTTGCTGATCTGCCTGAGCTATGTCTCCATCACCATTGTTTTTAGGCCCAAGCGAACAAGAAAGTCTGCCAAAACCATGCCGATCAATCTGACCGACACCATACTTGAATGCCTCAAACGTCTGGAGGAGGAGGAGAAACTGGTCATCACAACGACTGTTCCTCAACACCTTGGCTCCAGGATTTGCGAAACCATCGCAAACGAGGTTCCGATACCGCCGATTTCGAAAGCCGAATTCACAGCCATACGAGCGCTGATACGCCAGGCCGTTGAGGACAAGCGATTTTTCGATGCCGAGATGCCCACGCTAACAGGCCTGACGGCAGACGCGTTCATAGATCTTGCCGAGAGGCTGCCGATCGAATGACTTTGGATTGAACACAGCAGCTCACCCCGATGGCTGCCGGTGAAACCTAGCGGAAAGGTTGAAGATTTCCGAGTTTCGCCCTTCTGTTATAAGTTCCTGTCCGTCCAATCAAAAGGAGGGCTGGAATTGATTTCTCTGCTTTTCGCACTCATGACAATTGCAATTGTCCTGGCCTGGCGGGATCATTGGCGCCTGTCTTACATGGTGTTCGCGGTTACACTGGCAATGAGCATCTATTGGCTCGACTTTCACGCCACGACACCCTTGTCGATCAAGCTGTAGGAGCCAACCATGATCATTCTGGCTCCGCACCCCTCACGGACGCTGAACGCAATCGGCCTTCTTGCAATATGTGGAATCCTGATTGCCGCCTATGCGTTTCAGTTTGCCCTCGATGAACTGCCCTGCCCGCTCTGTCTGTTGCAACGCGTTGCTTTGGTTGGTGTCGGCTACGGGCTGTGTCTCAACCTGATCTACGGCGCCAAACCACACCACTACGGCATCATGCTGCTGTCGGCCATTTACGGTGGAAGCGTTTCCGTACGGCAAATCCTGCTGCACATTGTTCCGGGTACAGGAAGCTATGGATCGCCCGTGCTTGGGCTGCACTACTACACTTGGGCGGGTCTCTGTTTCTTTCTGGTGATACTCGGAACAGCGATCATGCTGCTCTTTGAGGGACAGTACAAAAAGGCGCTTGTGGACAAACCCGAGCACGGTCGATTCGGCGGTCAGCCGCTCGCAAAATTCGCATTCTTTCTGATGCTTTTCCTCGCCCTTGCAAATGTGGTCTCGACTTTTCTGGAGTGCGGCCCCGGCATCTGTGATGATCCGCCGACTGACTACAAGCTGCTGGAGGAGCTGAAATCTGACGGCTGACTTGATGGCCGAGATACACCCGCCCCGTTATTCAGTGGTTGACGCCATGCCTATGACCGCTTGGTTCACAAAGTAGCTGCCGCGCCTCAGACCAGCGCACTACTCAGGCGACTGCTCCTCTTCCCGCCGCTGAAGCAGATAGTTTCGGGCCCAGTCTTCAAGCCGATCCAGGATCGGCTTGAGCGCTTCTCCATGAGCACTCAGAGAATACTCCACTTTCGGCGGAACCTGGGCGTACACAGTTCGTTTGATGATCCCGTGATCCTCCAGTTCTCGCAGCTGCTTGGTCAGCATGCGTTGGGAAATTGACGGAATCATCCGTTGCAAGGCGTTGAAGCGCATGGTCTTCCGGCAAAGGCACCAGAGGATCATGCCTTTCCACTTGCCGCCGATCAGGCCGAGCACGGTTTCGGTCGGACAAAACAGGGGATCTATAGGTTCGGGCAAGGCCATCTCCAATAGTTACTTTTTTGTAGGTATATGTCAAAATGTTGCGTACTAGGCAAGAACGCATGTGAGTTTTATCTCTTGGCCATCTTGATCAACAAGTGGATATTCCATGACTCACGACATGCCTCTCCTGTCCAATTCCGCCATTGGAAATCAGAACATTCGCAACCGGCTCGTGCTGGCGCCGATGTCCCGCGCTTCGGCTGAGGATGACGGGACGCCAACCCAATCGATGGCCGACTATTACGCAAGATTTGCAAGTGGCGGCTTCGGGCTGCTGATTGCTGAAGGAGCGTACGTCGATAGCCGGCACGCCCGGTGCTACGCCAATCAGCCGGGTCTTGTCACTGACAGGCATGAGGCGGGATGGAAAGTCGTTGCCGATGCCGTTCGGAACGAGAACGGCAAGATTTTTCTGCAGCTGATCCATGCAGGTTCCGTGTCGCAATTTGTAGACACGCCCCATGCTCCCTCGCCCGTGCGCCCCAATGGCACAATGCTGCAGGGTTATGGCCCCAGGCAGGGCCGCTACCAGATACCCAGCGAACTTGATCGCGATGGCATACAAAAAATCGAAGCTGCATTTGTCGAGGCGGCAAAACGGGCGGAACAAGCTGGTTTCGACGGTGTTGAAGTTCACTGCGCAAATGGCTACCTGCTGGACCAGTTTCTGACCGCAGAGAGCAATCTGCGCATGGACGCCTACGGAGGCAGCCTGAAGAACAGGTTGCGGCTCACCATCGACATTCTGGAGAAAACGCAACTGGCAACGTCCAGGCAATTTGCCGTCGGAGTTAGACTGTCGCAGGCCAAGGCAACACAACCGGACTACTTCTGGCCAAACGGTCTCCAGGATGCACGCGAAATCTTCCAGGGTGTCGCCGATGCCGGTGCTGATTTCATTCATTTGGCGAGCGAGAAAAACGGTTACGCCTACCACAGCACAGCCAACACAGGTGAAAACCTGACAGCATTTGCGCGGCAGTTGACAGGGCTACCTGTTATCGCGAACGGAGGTCTGCAGGACATTGCGCTGGCGAACCGGATTGTCTCGGATCAGCTCGCCGATTTCGTTTCCATTGGAAAGGCAGCCATGCTCAACACTGATCTCCCGCGCAAAATTGAAATGGGGACGCCCTTGAAGGGTTTCACCTACGACATGTTCAAATATGGCGTGACAATCGGCGCGCAGACCAAATGGGAAAACGAACAGGTGGCATAACTTTTTCAAACCTGCTCACCGCAAACTTGATCGTTGAATCACCCGGGTCGCGCACTAAGCGCGGGCGCGGCCTGCTGGTTCACGAATCCACGGCCTGCAGCAGGGGATGCCATTGCCCCCTTACCTCATGGGCCTTTGCATCCGAGCTGTCAAAAACGCCCGTCCCGTTCGCGGCATGGCGTGCGTAAAGGACCCGGTCGGAGATCCTTGCCAACAGTGGATATCCCTTTTTTGATAGCGTCTGCTCAAGATCTGCAACCTGGGTCGAACGCCGATTGATCCGGTTCGCGACGACGTGAATGTCCGCCTTGCCCTTTCTGACTTTCTTGATGTCGGAGATATTATCCAGAAACTTCAATGTGGCATTCCAGTCGAATGCCGATGCCAGAACGGGAACGACGATGTCTGAGGCTTCGGCTATCAGGTTTTTGGCAAGTTCCGAACGCAACCCGCCCGGACCATCGATCACGATTGCATCGAGTGTCTTGTCCTTGTCACCGAAGGTGCCGTCCTTGCTCCAGTTAAGACCCTCAATTTTCGCAAGCGCCTTAGGCCGGCGCTTGACCCAGGACAGGCTCGATTTCTGCCGGTCCGCATCCGCCAGGGCAACGTCCTCTCCGCGCATGGCGAGTGCAACGGCAAGATTCGTGGCAACCGTTGTCTTCCCGCATCCGCCCTTGGAATTCACAACAAGAATCTTGCGCATTTCCGCTCCCTTCTTCCCACAAAGCTTCGACCGTCCCGCACGCGCCAACATAGGCGCACTTATTGCGCTTTCACAAGTAGCTTCCCGCTTAAAAATTCCATTTCGTGGCGACAAAGCGGCAGAACTCGGTTATAGCTGAACGTCACCATGCATGTGATTACAAAAACAAAAGATCTCGCCGCGGCCTGTCAGCGGCTCGCTGCCAACGACTACGTAACCGTGGACACGGAGTTCCTCCGTGAAACCACTTTCTGGCCCAAGCTCTGCGTTATCCAGATGGCCGGACCGGATATGGCATTTATCGTTGATGCCTTGTCGGAAGGTCTGGACCTGGCACCGTTTTTCGATCTCATGAGCGATCAGAGCGTCACCAAGGTTTTTCACGCGGCCCGACAGGACATCGAAATCATCTATCATCTTGGTGAGCTCATTCCAGCGCCTCTGTTCGACACTCAGGTGGCGGCAATGGTCTGCGGCTTTGGCGACTCCATTTCCTACGACCAACTCGTCTACAAGGTGACCGGTGCCCGGATAGACAAATCCTCCCGGTTCACCGACTGGGCGCGGCGTCCACTGACAAACAAGCAGCTCGACTACGCGCTCGCGGACGTCACCCATTTGCGCGATGCCTATCAGTTCCTGAAGGCAAATCTGGCGGAGCAGAATCGCAGTCACTGGGTTCGCGACGAAATGGAAGTGCTGACATCGGTCGGGACTTACCGCGCCGAACCGGAGCAGGCCTGGCGGCGCCTTAAGCTCCGCGTCAGAAAGCCGATCGAACTGGCAGTCATGATGGAAGTGGCGGCATGGCGTGAGCGCGAGGCACAAGATCGGAATGTGCCGCGCAATCGCGTGATCAAGGACGACGCGATTTACGAACTTGCCGCGCAGCAACCGCAAGATCCCGACGCGATCACCCGGTTGAGAACAATCCCCAGAGGCTTTGAACGCTCCAAGTCCGCCGACGAAATATTAAACGCCATACGCCGCGCATTGAAGCTTCCCAAGGAAAGCCTGCCCAAGCTACCAAAGGGCCGTCAGGCGCCCGATGGTTCTGCAGCCGCGGTCGATCTTCTAAAAGTGCTTTTGAAGATGGTCAGCGAAGCCAATGGCGTCGCGGCCAAAGTGATTGCGACCGTGGATGATCTGGAAAAAATTGCAGCCGACGACGCGGCAGACGTCGCGGCCATGAAAGGGTGGCGCCGCGAGCTCTTCGGCGAACTCGCCCTGAAGCTCAAGCACGGCCAGGTAGCCCTCGCCTTTCAAGACAAGCAGATCATTGCCCTGCCGCAAACGGTGCCCGCCGAAATCAAGAAGCAGGCAGCCGAATAGACGCCAACTTATTCGATCCGCAGCGAAACCTCGGCATCTATAACTTTTGCGAGCTGAGCCGCCCGCTTGCGCAGGCGCTCACCATCCAGGTTCGCCAAGTCACTGCCAAGATCAAGAGCCAGGCCGCCGGCGGTTTTTTCAATACTTACCCTGGGCAGCAGTCCTGCCATGGACGCGCTCAGCAAAGAGGCGACACGCAAGGTCGCACCAAGTACTTTCGCCCGGATTCGAAGCCGGTCGGTGAACAATTTCCGGATGACCTGTGACAGCGCGCCTTCACGCAAACCCTGATGCCTGTAAAAGACAGCGGCGGCCAGATAGGCGCGGCTGGCGTGGTCCAACCCGACAAACGAGGCGTTCGAAATGATGTTAAGGCTCTGCTCACCACGGTAGTCAGGATGCGCTCGCCAACCGATGTCGGACAAAAGGCAAGCAGCATGGCGCAAGCGTCTCTCGTTGGCCGTTTCCTCGATTTCCAGAACCCTGAAAAACTCGTCCGTCCAAGCGATCAGTTCCTCTGCATGCGCCGGGGATCGGGCACGCAAAACACATAGCTCGCGTGCTGCCTCAATAACCGGATCCTGTTCCCGCATGCTTCGCGGAAGTTTTTCATGCAGCAGCCCTTCGCGCACACCCGTTGCAGAAAACACAAGTCGCTCAGCCTTCATGGAAGTCAGGACCTGTTCAAGCACAACGGCTCCAATCGGCACGAGCGGCCGGCGCTGCTTGGAGACCACTTCGGCAAGTTCGATCCCTTCCAGATAGGGGACAGCGATCTTCCGGCAAAACGAGACAGCCTCTTCGGCACTTATCTCGTAATTATGCATCACGTGGAGAGGATAGTCGTTCTGCATGAGATGCAAACGGCCCAGGGAGCGCCACGTACCGCCCACCGCAAAGAAGGTCCGTTCTCCAGGTGCAAGGTCCGGCCAGTCATATCCCTTCAGGGCAGCTTCGGTAACCTTGCGGGCTTTCTCGATCGAGCCACCGGCTTCCTCCGACAAGCGCAGGCCGCCGAGCGGCAAAGTCGCCCCCTGCCCAGGTTTTTTCTCGTCGATCTCGACCAGCTCGAGGCTGCCGCCGCCCATGTCGCCGACAATTCCACGCGGTTGCCAGAAGCCGGCAATTACGCCCAATGCGGAATAGTAAGCTTCCTCGCTGCCATCGAGTATCCGGACCGGCGCATCCAGATATTCCTCGACCTGGCGCACGAATTCACCACCATTGTCCGCATCGCGCGCAGCTGCAGTTGCGACGATGTAAAGGTCCTTGCAGCCGGTATGCTCGATAAGAGCCCGAAAGCGCGTCAGCTCCCGCAATGCAAGCTGCACGGACTCATCGGCGAGCCGTCCCGTCGAAGCGATGCCCTTGCCGAGGCCTGCAAGCAGCTTTTCATTGAACAGCATGGTCGGCGTGCGCGCTTTGCGCTCATAGATCACCAGGCGAACCGAGTTAGACCCGATGTCAACAACAGCTACCGGCCCTGTCCCGTTGAGGCGGCCCCGGGCAGGTTTGAATTGACCAGCCATTTTATGCTCTTTTTTGCCGTTTCAGGAACGGCTTGGGACGGTCGCTTTTCAAGGATTTACCCCTGCCCGAAAGTGAAGGATTGGTCATGAAATACCGGTGTGCGTTGAAGGGTTCCTCGTTTGCGCCCGGTTCGACACGCTCATGGCTGCCATCAGACAGGATGCGCCAACTCTGTTCGTTGTCCTTCAGGTTCGCAACCATGATCTGATCCAGAACCTGTTCGTGAACTGTCGCAGTAAGAAGCGGGGTCAGGACTTCAACACGGCGATCAATGTTGCGAGGCATCAGGTCGGCCGAGCCGATGTAGACATGTGCCTCCGGTGACGGCAAGCCATGTCCGTTGCCGAAACAGAAAATCCGTGAGTGCTCCAGGAAGCGCCCGATGATCGACTTCACCCGAATATTCTCCGACAGCCCGGCAATCCCCGGTCGCAGACAGCAAATACCCCGGATAACCAGATCGATCTGAACGCCTGCCTGGCTGGCTTTATACAGCGCATCGATTATTTCCGAATCGACCAGCGAATTCATCTTCATCCAGATCTGGGCGGGCCGCCCTGCTTTCGCATGCGCAATTTCGGCCTCCGTCAGCTCCAGCATCCGGCTTCGCAGGTTCACCGGTGACACAAGCAGATGGTTGAGCTCGTCGGGTTCGGCATATCCGGTTATGAAATTGAATACCCTTGCCGCATCCTCCGCGATCCCGGGATCGTCTGTGAAAAACGAGAGATCTTCATAAATGCGCGCCGTGATCGGGTGGTAGTTTCCGGTGCCTATATGGCAATAAGTTTTGAGCTGACCATGTTCCCGCTTGATCACCATGGACAGTTTGGAATGCGTCTTCAACTCGATAAAACCGAAGACGACCTGAACACCTGCACGCTCCAAATCGCGCGCCCACTTGATGTTCGCCTCCTCGTCAAACCTGGCCTTCAGCTCCACAAGTGCCGTGACGGACTTGCCAGCCTCGGCAGCTTCCGCGAGCGCCTTGACGATCGGCGAGTTGTTGGAGGTTCGGTAAAGGGTCTGCTTGATCGCAACCACATCCGGATCCCGTGCGGCCTGGCGCAGATACTGTACGACCACGTCGAAGGCTTCATAAGGATGATGGACGACAATATCCTTTTGATGGATCGCTGCCAGGCAATCGCCGCCATGCTCGCGAATCCGTTCCGGAAACCGGGCCGTATAGGGGTCGAACTTGAGATCGGGCCGCTCGAGATCAACAATTTGAGTCAGATTGTTCAGAGCAAGCAGGCCATTTGCCGAAAAGATCTCGCTCTTGCCGACATCGAGGGCATCGGCAACAAATTCCTGCAGGGCCGGCGGCGTCGTTTCCTGGATTTCAAGCCGGATAACAGACCCACGGCGCCGGCGTTTCAGCGCACTCTCGAACAATCGAACAAGATCTTCCGCCTCTTCCTCGATCTCCAGGTCGCTGTCCCGGATAACACGGAACGCGCCCTTGCCACGGATTTCATATCCGGGGAACAGGCGGCCGATGAACATGCTGACAACACGTTCAATCGCAATGAAGCGTGCCGCGCCGTTTTCATTGTCGGTCAGACGAACAAAGCGTTCAACCTGGTTCGGGATCCTGAGCAGCGCAATCATCCCCCGGCCGCCGGATGTCGGAACCAGTTCGAATACGATCGAAAATCCGAGATTCGGGATAAACGGAAAAGGGTGCGCCGGATCGATCGCAAGGGGGGTTAGCACCGGAAACACATATCCGAGGAAATACTCCTGGAGCCACTGCCTGTCGGATACGCTCAAGGCGTCCCGGTGAACGATCTCGATGCCCTCTTCGGCAATCTCGAGATGCAGGTCGCCCCAGATCCTTTGTTGCGAGGCTTGCAGGTCCAGCACCGCCTCACTGATCTTCTCGAGCTGTTCCGTCGGCGTCAGGCCGTCGTCGGAAAGATTGGTCACTTCGGCACGTTGCTGGCCACGCAGACCGGCGACGCGGACCATGAAAAACTCATCAAGATTGTTTGCTGAAATCGAAAGAAAACGCACACGCTCCAGAAGCGGATGGTTCGGGTTCATCGCTTCTTCCAGGACGCGCAAATTGAATTGCAACCAGGACAGTTCGCGGTTCATGAACCGCTCGGGTGTGTGGGCGATGCCGCGTTCGTCCGGTGTGTCTTCTCCTGTGCGCAGGTCCGACGAGGCGGCGACGATGTCCGAAAAATCAGTCGTTTCGTTCATGGAACCTATCCTCGCAATATGACACGGGCAGACCTCGCATCGTTTCGCTTTGGCGTGAGTAGCATGCCACGGGCGGCGCGCCTATGACACCAATGTCGCACGCTGCCGGTACACTAGCTCTTATGCACATTTTCCAGGACCCTGCCCGCCAGCTGTTTGGTAATTCTCACGCGTCCGGCAAGTGCCTCCTGGTCGATTGCCTCAACCGCCCTTATCGCAACATCGAGCGAACGCTCCATGCGAACGACAAGATAATCCACGACGCCGATATCGACCGAAATCTGTCGATCGGCAAACAGTTTGACGAGCACACGGCGCAGCAATTCGTCGTCCGGTTCCAGGATTTCGACAGGCGTTGCTGCCCGCAGCCGCGACATGAGGTCCGGAAGCGTAACCTTCCAGCTTGCGGGCCAGGTCCGGCTGGTGATCAGAACGTTTTTGCCTGCCTGCCTTGAGGCGTTCAGCAAATGAAAAAGCGCTGTATCCTCCACACCGAGATGGGCGTTTTCAACAATGGCAACGGGAGCGGCGACAAGATCCCTGACCGCTGCCTGTCGCAATTGACGCGCCGATACCACGCGTGCCCCGTGTTCATCTTCGAATGCGCGAACGAGATGCGTTTTTCCCGAGCCGACTGGACCAGCCAGAATTACAACGGGTGACGGCCAGTCCGGCCAGCGTTCCAAGAGGTCGAACGCCGCCCTGTTCGATGCCCCGACCAGATAATCATCGCGGCCAAGAGCAGCCTCGTGCGGTAGCTCTAACGGTAACTGACGCGGTGGTTCCGCCATGATCGTGCCACTTACTCTTCGGTCGCTGTCTTCGAACGGTCAATTCCTTTGTAGACCGGGCTTGCTAGGTACTGCTTCAGGCCAAAGCGTGCAAGCACACCGATCATGGCCGCAGCCGGAACAGCGATGAGCATCCCCACAAATCCAAAGAGATATCCAAAGGCAAACAGGGCAAACATCAGGGTTACCGGATGAAGGCCGGTGCTCTCACCGACCAGTTTCGGCTGCAGAATGTTGCCTTCCAGAAACTGACCGACAGCGAATATGGCACCGACCACCAGGATCCAGGGCCAGTCAGGCCAGAACTGGACGATTGCAATACCGACCGACAGGACAAGCCCGAGAACAGCTCCCACGAATGGAATGAAACTCACGAGCCCGGCAACCATGCCGATCAAAAGCCCGAAATTGAGCCCGACAAGGGCCAGTGAAACCGCGTAGAAAAAGCCAAGAATGACGCAGACGGACACCTGACCCCGCACAAACCCGGCAACGGCGGCATCCATTTCGACCGCAAGCCCGCGTATCTCGACAAGATGATCTCTCGGGATCCAGCTGTCGATGCATTCAACCATATGGTCCCAATCCAAAAGCAGATAAAACGCGACAACCGGGGTGATCACGAAAAGGGACAGGATCGACAGCAGTGCCTGGCCCCCGTTCCAGATCGACTGGGCCAGTTTGCCGATCACCGATGCGCCCTGCCCGATCAGATCGGTCATGGATGCCTGCAGATCTTCGGGCGAAAGCCCGGCATGGCTCGCCAAATTCGCTGGAAAGTATTTTGCAAGAAGCGCCTGGAGGCGCCGCACGAGATCCGGGAAATTCTCAAGGAAAGACGCAAGCTGATTGCCCAGAACCGGGAGCAGCAAAACGAAGAACACGACCAGCACGAGAATGAATGTGAACAGAATTGTCAGCGTGGCCCATAAACGCCCCATACCCAGTTTTTCAAGACGATCACAAATCGGATCCAGCAGATAGGCCACAGCCATTCCGGCAACAAACGGCAGAAG
This sequence comes from uncultured Roseibium sp., assembly GCF_947494555.1. Lineage (GTDB taxonomy): Bacteria > Pseudomonadota > Alphaproteobacteria > Rhizobiales > Stappiaceae > Roseibium. The sequence continues at coordinate 610,955 of NZ_CANLVF010000002.1, forward strand.
CACGCCGGAAAAGACGTATAAGAAGACGCAGAAAACAGCCAGGGAGAGCAACCAAAACTGTACCTGACGGCGCAAAGTCATAAAATTTCCCCTCAAACAGCTTTGAGCATCCACGCACTATACATCCGGGTCACGGTTGGATGCCACCAATGCTCTTATGTCGGCAGGCGCACAGCGGTCAAGAGGCCGAATTGCCTGTGAAGACTGCGGGCAGCTCTTGTGAAAAAGCCGGTAAGGCTGTATGCGCGGCAGTGTCAGTTGAGCGCGCGTTTTCTATCCGTGTGCCAGGAAACAGTCTGGAGCCGCCATGAGCCATTCCAAGCCTTCAGAGAGCAACGGCCTGACCTATGCCGATGCCGGTGTCGATATCGACGCCGGAAATGCGCTGATCGACCGCATCAAGCCGCTGGTCAAAGCGACGGCACGGCCTGGCGCCGATAGTGATATCGGTGGATTTGGCGGGCTTTTCGACCTGAAAAGCGCCGGCTTCAAGGATCCCGTCCTGGTGGCAGCGAATGACGGCGTCGGCACGAAACTGAAGATCGCTATCGAAACCGGTCAGCATCGGACAGTGGGGATCGACCTGGTCGCAATGTGCGTCAACGATCTTGTCGTCCAGGGCGCCGAGCCTCTGTTTTTTCTCGATTATTTTGCAACGGGCGCGCTTGATGTGGAAACCGCGACCGATGTCGTCGCTGGAATCGCAGACGGATGCAAACAGGCAGGCGCGGCACTGATCGGAGGCGAAACCGCCGAGATGCCGGGTATGTATGGCGACGGCGACTATGATTTGGCGGGATTTTCCGTCGGCGCTGTGGAACGGGGGGCGATCCTGCCGCGCAAAGACGTTGAAGCGGGTGACGTGCTCCTCGGACTTGCCTCTTCCGGCGTTCATTCGAACGGTTACTCGATGGTCCGCAAGATCATGGAACTTGCCGGACTGACCTGGTCAGATGAGGCACCTTTTGAGAACGGTAAGTCGCTTGGCGAAGCCCTGATGGAGCCGACCAGGATCTACGTCAAACCGGTGCTGGCGGCGCTTCGGGAAACAACGGGGATCAAGGCACTCGCGCACATTACCGGTGGCGGACTTCCGGAAAACCTGCCGCGTGTCCTTCCAGAAAACTGTTCTGCACGGATCGATCTCGCGTCGATCCGGGTTCCGGGTGTCTTTTCATGGCTTGCAAAGACAGGCGGTGTTGCGGAAAGCGAGATGTTGCGCACGTTCAACTGCGGTGTAGGCATGGTGATTGTCGTATCTGCCGGCGAAGCTGAGGCGGTATCGAAGGTTCTGGAACAAGCGGGCGAAACGGTCACCACGATCGGACAAATTGGTGACGCCGGCGCCGAGCCGGTCCTTTACGACAGTGCACTGGACCTGTCGGCATGAACCGCAAAAGAACAGCCGTTCTCATATCGGGCCGTGGCTCGAACATGGGCGCGTTGATCTCAGCTGCGATGGTGCCGGCCTTCCCGGCAGAAATTGCGCTTGTGATCGCCAACCGGCCGGATGCCAAGGGGCTTGAGCGTGCGGCCGAGTTCAACATTCCGACCGCTGTCGTCGATCACACGGATTTTTCAGGCGATCGGGAAGCCTTCGAAAAAGCCATCGATGAGGTCTTGCAGGAACACAAGATCGACCTGGTTGCCCTTGCCGGGTTCATGCGCATCCTGACGCCTTATCTGGTCAATACCTGGTCAGGCCGCATGATCAACATTCACCCGGCGCTCCTGCCCTCTTTCAAAGGGCTTGCGACGCACGAGCGCGCGCTTGACGAAGGCGTGAAGCTGCACGGCGCGACAGTGCATTTCGTTTCGGCGGAAATGGATGACGGCCCGATCATCATTCAGGGAGCCGTTCCGGTCCTCGATCACGACACGCCGGACACGCTGGCAGCCCGCGTTCTTGAGATCGAGCACAAGATTTATCCCAAAGCGCTTGAACTGGTTGCGTCCGGCAAAGCAAAGGTCGCCGGTGCGCGCGTTCTGAGCGATACGGACCAGGAAACGAATGCCGGACTGATCTGGCCGCAATAACAAATTTCCGGCGTTCCAAGCCGGTATCAGCGGGTGCCGATCTGGTCCAGTGTTATGTCGCGCCCGAACACGCGTTCAGCATTTTTATAGGCAATCTTCTCGGCGATCTCGCGTGGCAGTTTCGCCAGCCAGCGGCGGTTCATCGTCATGATTTCCGAATAGCTGTCCCACTGGCTGTTGACCCAGGTGTCGCTCCCGATCATCAGCCTATCCTGGAAGTCGAAAATGATCTCCAGCCACTGTGGATCAAGGTTCTCGCCTCTGCCGAGAATGTTGTATTCGCGCAAGGATGTGTCGGCGAGCAGGTCCGGATACGCGTCCATAAGCTCGTACACATCGGGCGCCGGCGTTCCCAGTCCCGCATGTGCCCAGATGATCTTCACGTCCGGATCCAGACCGTAAAGCCACCGGATCGGCTCCGTTCCCGAATGAACATGAAGATAGATATCGCGTTCTTTCGCCATTGAAATGATCTTGCGGAAAAGGGCCTCATCGGAGGTATCCAGCTGGCGGATGTGGAACTCGCCGATACCCTCATGCGGATATTGCTCAAGCCGGCCTTCCAGATAGGCGTCCATGCCATCGGACTTGGTCCAGTTGGAAGATCCGGCTGCCCCGTGATAGGGCCTGAGTTCGGGAACAATGCGCTTGGGCGCGTATTCCCAGAGCATGATCGTGCCTTCATCTGGTGTTGATGACACAAGCGCCATGGCAACGCCGTTCTCATCCATGAGCTCGATAACGCTTTTGACGGGGTACCTGTCCCACGCCGGTTCCTTGTAGTGAACATGCGCATCGAAAAGCGGCAGCTGCCAGACATCTTCGCCGATCGGTTCGTGTGTTCCGTCGGCAGATACCGGCACGATCGCCATCACCAGCGAAATGTAAACTCCAGTAGCAATCAAGTTTTTGAGCCGCATTCCTGACCTCAATCCATCCCTCTTCGAAACAGTCAACGAGTTCAAATTGTATCTGCAAAAAATCGATTTTTCTATCTAAGATGATAAAAAATTGACTTCATAGTTCGCCGCTGAAGTTACCAAAAGTACGGCTTACTGCAGCAAACTTGCTTGTGACGTGCTAAAATTGCGTGCCCACGGGAGGGACATGAAAATGCGCAACGGCGAGTTAACCGTCCTCACTGGAACCACCAAAGGGGCCTTTCTGATTTCGGGCGGCGCAGACCGGTCGGGCTGGGCAGTCGAGGGACCATATTGCGACGGATGGCCGATCAACCACGTCATCGGCGACGCGGAAAGCGGGACGATATGGGCCGGCGGTGGCGGCGACTGGAACGGTGCGGGCGTCTGGTGTTCTGAAGATGGTGGGGCTACCTGGAAGCTGACAAAACTTACCAGGGGGACGATCGATGACTGGGCGGCACAGGACCCTGATTTTGCAGCGATGATCGGCTGGACCGACGCCGAGCTGCCATTCGAGGATACGTTCACACAAATCTGGTCGCTCTGCTACTCCCACGGCAAGCTTTACGCCGGGGCCAAACCCGCGAGACTTCTTGCCAGCGCTGACGAGGGACAAAGCTTCCAACACGTGGAAAGCCTTTCGAACCATCCCTCCTCCGGCAGTTGGAACCCCGGCGCGGCCGGGCTCGTTCTGCATACGATCGTTCCGGACCCAGGCGATCCTGACAGGCTCTGGATCGGGATTTCAGCGGCCGGTGTCTTTGCAACGGAAGATGGCGGAAAGACCTGGGAGCGCCGCAACCGCCTTTCCAATGCAGCCGCATGCGAAAGTCACTCTCATCCTGCGGCCCCCAGCGACGGTGAAACAGGCCACTGCGTTCACAACATCATGCTGGCGCCCGGCAGCGGCGATCTGCTTTACCAACAGAACCATCATGGCGTCTGGCGGTCCTCCGACGGCGGGCGCAGCTGGGACGATATCAACAAGGGTCTTCCTTCAACCTTCGGCTTTCCCATCCGCATTCACCCGCGAGACCCGCAAACGATCTGGACTTTTCCGCTTAACGGGGATGCTGCGGGGCGATTTCCTCCAGATGCGGCAGCCGCGGTCTGGAAATCGGAAAACGGCGGCGAGACCTGGGAAGCAAAGCGAGAAGGCCTGCCGCAGACCGCCTGTTTCTTCACAGTGCTGCGCCAGGCAATGGCAGGCGATACACGGGACCCTGCCGGTCTTTATTTCGGCACCAACTCCGGTTCGATCTATGCCAGTTTCGATGAGGGCGACACCTGGACGGAAATCGCCAGGCATCTGCCGACTATTCTCTCTGTCGAGGTCATGGATCGGAACTGAGCGTCGGATAGTCGAGACATCAAACCCAGAGACCGCATCCGGACTTCAGGTTCTGATTGTTTTCCGCCAGCCTCTCGCGAGCCGGAACGATGAGAGAATGTTACTTATCCGCGCCGTTGCCACACATGGGGTGACAATGCAATTCAAATCACATATACAGTCAATATGCAGTCAATTTCAGAAAGATTTTCTCCCGCATGACCGACTGGTGCCCCGACCTTTCAAGCAGCAACGCACCGCGCTACATCGCCATTGCCGACAGCATCGAGGCTGATCTGACGACCGGACGCCTTAAGCCCGGAGACAGATTGCCGGCACAGCGTCATCTGGCCAAATTGCTTGGGCTCGATTTCACGACCGTTGCCCGTGGATACACAGAGGCGCGCAGACGCGGTTTCCTGTCGTCACAGGTTGGCAGCGGAACGTTCGTGACAGACCCGCGTCGAGAGGTCCTGCAGCAAAGTGTAGCCGCAGGTCCGGCGCGCGAATGTGCACCTGATTTTTCCATGAACCTTCCGCCTGAGCCAGACATCCGCAACCTGACGGCCATGATGCAGGAGAGCCTCGCGAGGCTTTCGACGGATCTGATGCCGTTACTGCGATATCAAAACCTCGAAGCTTCGGACCAGGACCAATCGGCAGCGGCCAGCTGGCTGGAAGGGGTCGGGCTTGCACCGAAATCTGAGCAGATCCTGTTTTCTCCCGGGGCGCAGGCTGCACTTTCCAGCCTGTTGGCGATGCTTGCCGAGCCCGGCGACCTTGTGGCCTGTGAGGCAGTCACCTATCCCGGCATCAGGTCGATTTGTGCGCAACTTCATCTGCAGTTGCGCGGCCTGGAAACTGATGAAAACGGCATTATCCCTGAGGCCTTTGAAGCAGCTTGCACGACAGGAAATCTGAAGGCGCTTTATCTCAATCCGACATTGCACAACCCGACGACAAGAACCGTTCCCTATAAACGCCGGCAGGAACTGGTGGCGGTAGCCCGGAAATTCGGGATCGCTATCCTTGAGGACGACGCCTACGGTCAACTCGTGCAAAGCGCGCCTTTGCCTTTTTCGGCGATCGCATCCGAACTGACCTGGTACATCGGCTCCCTTTCAAAGTCCCTTGGTGCCGGGCTCCGGCTCGCCTATGTTCTTGCTCCGAGCCGTGGAGCCTCCTGGCAGTTTTCGCGTGCGATCCGCACGCAGCAGGTTATGCCCTCGCCGCTCACACTTGCGCTGGCCACCAACTGGATCGAAAACGGAACCGCATCCGCGCTTCTGCAGGAAATCCGATCAGAAAGCGCCGCACGCCAGGGTCTGGTGTCCAAACGGCTCAAGAAGCTCGACTATTTGGCAGATCGGAACGGCTTTCACCTGTGGCTCACGCTGCCAGAAGGATGGAACCGCTCGGCATTTGTCAGTCAATTGCGCAACCTGCCGATCGGGCTGGTCGAGGCTGATGCCTTCACGGTGGCAGGCGCTCCGATAGAGGCTGTCAGGCTTGGGCTCGGCGGGCCTCTCAACCGAGAGCAGCTCGCAAACGCCCTCGACATTGTCTCGCAAACGATTGAAGCATCACCCGCCAAGGCCTCCGTTTATTTCTGAGCCACCTCGTACGGTGCATTGCATAACAGCAATGCCAATTTGCCGCAGCAATTCCGCTTGACTTGACTGCATCATATCTTAAATTGATTGCATTCACTTCCCATCATTTTCAAAGCGATAGGATCCACTCGTTCTTTCGGGAAAGTCCTGTAAGCCAATCAGGATTGGAAAGTCCATGACCACGATACAGAGCTGGCCGAAGCTGCCCCCAATTCAGACCGGTATCAAAGGCCGCTGTCCGCGCTGCGGTGAAGGAAAGATCTTTGACGGTTTTTTGAAACTGAAACCGGGATGCAGCAACTGCGGCCTGGATTACAGTTTTGCAGACCCTGCGGACGGCCCGGCCTTTTTTGTAATCTGCTTTGGCTGCATTCCGGCAGTCGCATTTGCAATCTGGCTGGAAATTGCCTTCACCGCCCCCTACTGGGTCCATCTGGTGACCACGCTTCCCCTGATTCTGCTGACCTGCATTCCCATGCTTCGTCCGCTCAAGGGGTGGCTCGTGGCAAGCCAGTATTTCTACAAGGCCGAAGAAGGCCGGCTGGCGGATGCTCAGACCACCACATCGGAACACCAGACCTGACAAGCGGGAGCCCCAAACCTTCGGTCGGGTCTGGCCAGGCAGCGTAGCCCTCTGGGATGCGCTGCTTTTTTTGTGATGTGGTCTGCCACTCTAGTTCGGTCCCAAGTCCTGAAGGCTTGGATCAAAAAGCCAACCGCCAGATTTCCAGACCGGATACCACTCATTTGCTACTCTTTGCCTGAGCTCAATCAGCGTGAGTTCTTGCTGTGTCCATGAGATGCTAGACGAGTATCTGATACAGGACGTCGGACGCATTCCACCACAAAATGTATTTTGCAACGCGTTTAATCGATCGTTCCATTGCAAAATGAAATGGAATTCACCTGCGATGAAGGACCACCCATCCGATCTTCTTTGTAAACTCGGTAACACAAGTGGTTTCCAGTCTACGCGCTGTTCAGGTGTTCCTGTGCTGGCCCGCCAACGCACAAGAGCCGCAGTTGAGGTCCAATGCGCGCCGCCGCGGTCCAACACCACAAAAAGATAAGTCTTGTGTTCGATTTTCCTGGAGAACACGTTGAAATCCCGTGTTTCCCAACTCTGCCGTATCTTCAAATGCTCCTTTAGTCTTTCCGGGAAAAAATTCAGATCTTCCAGTTGCACATTGCGGTTGTCTTGGAATTTTCTCGTGAACTCACCGGTCCCCATTCTGGTCTGATTTGGGAGTGTTTCTGCGAAGCTTTTGTGCATTGTTATTGGCAATGCGCCGAGGATGAGACACAGGCTCAATGCAAGCCGTAAGACCCAACGTGATATTGACATGGAGACCCTCCTGGCCCAAACAGGTGGGTGCACGCCATGCGCTCGACAAGGCTGAAGGCGCCTCTAAAGACCAGGTGTCCTCATCATTCAAGAGGCGATGGTGCGAATCAGGCAGCTTTGATCCAGACCGCCGTGTCGTGAAACGCTGCGCCGCCATAGGGCGCGACCGGGTCTGCGCCCGTCAACGTATTGATGCCTCTGCCGTCCTCGAACGCCGCGTTCGGCCAGATGCCTTCGGAGATGACCGTTCCGGGCGCGACCGTTTCCATGTGGCGCGCATGAAGCGTCACGGCACCTCGCCGGTTTCCCAATCTCACCTTCGCCCCGTCATCGATGCCAAAGCGCGCCGCGTCCTCGGGCCGGATCCAGACTTCCGGACGGCCTTCTTTCTTTTTCGACGTCTCGGTTTCGTTGAATGTGGTGTTCAGGAAAGACCGGGCGGGCGAAGTCGCAAGGCGCAGCGGATGGTCCTCGTCAGCCAGCTCAATCACATCCCACTGATCCGGCAATTCCGGCATGTCGCTGCAAGGACCGAACACGGTATCGCCGTCGGGTTTGTTCGGCGAAAAGGTCTTGCCCCAGGCAGGCTTGAAATGAAACTTGCCGTCACTGTGACCGAAGCCGTTCAAAAAGTGCGATGTTTCAAAATCCGGCTGCATATCGCGCCACTTTTCCGAATACAGCTTGTCAAAAGATCCATAGTCGGAGTTCTGCAGCAGCCAGTCGATGTGTTCACGCGCAGACATATCAAATCCGGGGTGAGACTTTGATTCAACGCGCTTTGCGATCTCATTGATTACGAAGATGTTTTCCCGCGGTCCTTCGGGCGGCTCAACGGCCTTGGGGCCGAGTGAGATATACTGGTGCCCACCGCCCTTGTAGATATCGTCGTGCTCCAGGAATTGTGTTGCCGGCAGAACGATGTCCGCCATTTGCGCGGTCTCGGTCATGAATTGCTCGTGGACCACGGTGAACAGATCCTCGCGCGCAAATCCCGCTTTGACCAGTTCCTGCTCGGGTGCAACGGACACGGGATTCGTGTTCTGCACCAGAAGTGCCTTCACCGGTGGGCCACCACGCAGCGCATCCGCGTCGCCGGTCAGTATCCGGCCGATCTGGCTTTGGTCGAGCGCCCGCACGGATTGGTCCATCAATGACGTCGCCTCGATCATCTCCTTGTTGAAGCGATAAATTCCGCCATTGTTGTGGAACGCGCCGCCGCCCTCATATTGCCAGCAGCCCGTGACACAGGCGATCGAGGCTGCCGCATGCATGCCGACAACGCCGTTGCGTGAGCGCGTGAACCCGTAGCCCAGGCGGAAGAACGTCTTTTTCGTTTCACCGATGTGCCGGGCGACCTTTTCGATCAGCGCAGGCTCCAGCCCGGTGATTTCAGCAGCCCAATCCGGCGTTCTGGCCTGAAGATGCGTTTCAAGTTCCTTCGGGCAATCGGTGAAGCAGTTCAGGTAATCCCAATCGGCAAAACCATCGCGAAAAAGCACATGCATGATGGCGCAAGCCAGTGCTGCATCCGTACCCGGCTTCAGCACCACGCCGATATCGGCCTGTTTCATGGTCTCGGTTTCGTAGACATCGACGACGATCACGCGCGCGCCGCGTTTCTTTCGCGCAGCGATGACATGCGTCATGACATTGACCTGCGTCGCCACGGGATTCGTACCCCAGATTACGATCTGGTCAGAATGTGCCATTTCCCGGGGATCGGGCCCGGCCAGCCTGCCGGTTCCGGCAGTGAACCCCGTCCAGGCCATGTTGGTGCAAAAAGTGTCGAACTGGCGTGAATAGCCTTTGGCGTGACGAAGCCTGTGAATACTGTCCCGTTGTACCTGTCCCATCGTTCCTGCGTAGTGATAGGGCCAGATGCTTTGCGCGCCGAATTCAGACTCGATTGCCAGAAACTTTTCAGCAATCAGATCGAGCGCGGCGTCCCAGGAAATCTCCTCAAACCGCGCCTCACCCTTCTTGCCAATCCGGCGCAACGGCGTCAGCAGCCGGTCCGGATGGTAGAGCCGCTCCGGATAGCGCGCGACCTTGGCGCAGACGACACCGGCCGTATAGGTGTTGTCGCGTGCCCCGTTGAGCCGCCGCACATCGCCATGGGGATAAAAATGCACATCCACCGAACATGCCGAAGGGCAATCGTGGGGACACGTGGAAAAGGTGCTCTTTGGTGTCGGCTGGTTCATGGAAAATCCAATCGGGAGTAGGCACGCATCTGAAAATAGGGCCAAGCCTTATGGAAAACAAAGGGAGACGCCGTCAAGCGTCTCCCGATCTTTTCGGTTCTCTCGTTTGGACTATCAGCTGCCGCTGCAGGGCGAACGGCCCCCTTGGCCACCGCCCTGCCCGCCGCGCTGCTGTCGAGGGCCGCGCTGGCCGCGTTGCGGAGGCGGACCACCCCGACGGACCCGTGGCGGGTGACCGCCCTGAACCTGAATGACTTGTGCCGCGATTTCAGTGTTGTCCTGGAACACCGCAAAATCGATTGTCGGACTGCCTTGGCCCTCTTCAAGGTTTCCACGGCGCTGGCCCCGCCCTTTCAATCGGGTAAAGCTAGCGTCCGGATTGCCCATCCAGCAACGCGGAATGAAGGGAAACGCGTCGGTCAGCACGTAGTGATATGTCCCGTTCGGATATTCGGGCGTGATCGCGAAGCGTCCATTGCACTGATCAAGGTCCCCGGCGCCCTCAACGAATGCCCAGTCCTGCGTGAACTTGCCGTTGTAGCTTCCACCCGGCCCGTCCGGGCGATTACCATTCTTGATCCGGTAACTGCTTTTCAGCTTTTTCATCGAGGATTTACGTTCCGGATCCGAATATCCGTATTGGCCATAGATCGGAAAACCGTCAGCCGCAAATCCAATCATTGCAGGGACGGAACGTCCGCCGCTTGCCGCCACGACGCCTGTTGGAATCCCGTGATAGTGATAGGTTCCATCAGGCTGGACATGGGCGTTGTATTTGTCGAGACCAAGCTTGCAGGCACCGCCCAACGCCTCGTAGTTCCATCCCGACCGGCGATTGTTCTGCCAGTATTCCGCCGTGCCAGGGTCCATCACGACACCGTTGACCGCGATGCCGAAAACGGATCCCTGCGCATCCTTTGCCCCGCCCGTCTTGCGCGGATTGAGCGGTACCTTCAAATTGTAGTTCTTTTTGGAAATGGCGTGCGGATTGTTGCGGTTGGGAAACTGCCCGGGTGCTTTGTCCGGGTAGCCATTTGCGCGGATCCGCCTTGTGTTGCCGTCAACGGTAATATCCGCACTTGCTTCAGCCTGCGGCAGAAAATGGTCCCAGATCTCATCCGCCGTGTGTTTGTGTTCAAGCGGTTCTTCTCCGCCAAGAGGCGCAGTCGTTTCATGTGCTGCGGCCGGTAATGCAATCAGAGCGCCTGCAAGCGCCAGTGTCAAACGCATTATGTTCTCCTGATTCCAGTACCACGACCTCGCTAATATGATGGCTTCGCACCTACCCCGCAGTCGTCAATTGGTAAGAATTTGTATCTGGATGTATCAGGACAGTGTTTCAGAAAAGAAAAGAAAAGCCGGCCCAAAGGACCGGCTTCCCGAATGATATTTTTCAGCTGTTTCAGCCGACGAGTTCGGTTCCGGAAAACCAGAACGCGATTTCTTCTGCAGCCGTTTCAGGCGCGTCTGAACCGTGCACGGAGTTTTCGCCGATGGACAAAGCATATTCCTTGCGGATCGTGCCCTCGGCTGCTTCAGCCGGGTTGGTCGCACCCATGACTTCACGGTTCTTGGCAATTGCGTTTTCACCTTCCAGAACCTGAACAACGGTCGGTCCGGAGGACATGAACTCGGTCAGTTCACCGAAGAACGGACGTTCCTTGTGAACGGCGTAGAATGCTTCGGCTTCACGCAGCGACATCCAGACCCGCCGTGAAGCAACCACCCGGAGGCCGGCTTCTTCCAGCTTTGCGGTGATCGCACCCGTCAGGTTGCGTTTGGTGGCATCCGGCTTGATCATGGAAAACGTGCGCTCAATCGCCATGGTTTTGTCTTTCTTGTCTCGATGGAGCGCCGACCCATTGCCGCGCCCGGAATTTCAGAAATTTCGCGGCCTTAATAACGGTGCACTGCCGCGCCCGCAAGGGGGCTGACCCATGACAATTTCATGTCGCTTAACAATACACCTCAGTGAAGCGCCATGACACGAGGAAGCTAATGGAATTGAAACCCCCTCGCGTATAGTCTCCGAGACGGAGGATCAATGCCGTAAAACATCGGCAAGATTCAAGATTGTGAGCTGAACTTATGGCCCCGATATTCAAAATCCTCGTCGCCGTCACTGCATTTTTAGCCTTGGCGATCGGTCCGATGCCATACACGGTTCCTGCGGAAGCGCAGGACGGAGCGCCAGCGTATCCCGGCCTTGAAGACAGCCTTCAAGACCTGGAACCGGACATACGCGAAGAGCTGCTTGAATTCGTGGCCGGCAATACGCTTTTCGTGATCTATCACGAAGGCGGGCACATGCTCGTCTCCGAACTCGAACTTCCCGTTCTCGCTCAGGAAGAAGATGCCGTCGACAATCTCGCGACGATATCGATGCTCTCGGCCGATACGGACAACATGGATCTCTACCTTTATCACGCGATGACAGGTTGGTTCCTGATGTCCGAGGAGGACTACGATGCGCTGGTCTTTTACGATTCTCACGATCTGGACCAGCAGCGCGGCTATCGTATGCTATGCATGATGGTAGGTGCTGACGAAGACGCCTTTCTGGACCTTGCCGAAGAACTCGCGCTTCCCGAAGACCGCATCGAGAACTGCGCGATTGACTATGAGCAGGCGGCCGATTCCTGGGAATATGTCACCGATCCCTTCGTTCGGGATCAGGACACACCGGCAGGCAAAATCAGTATTGTGTATGGCGACGCTCCAGATGAGCTGCGCACATTGGCGGCTTCGCTTCAGGAAAACGCACTTCTTGAAATGGTCGCCGAAGAACTCGACACCTTCTATGACCTGCCGGAAAACGTAACGTTCCGGGCCTCCGAGTGCCAGGAAGACAATGCCTTCTGGGATCCCAATGAGCGGGAAGTCATCCTGTGCTACGAACTTCTCGGCGGTTTTGCCGAGCTTTACCTTGAACTGCTCGCCGAAGAGGAATGAGCTTTCTTGCGGTAAGCGCCCGGTGCTTCACCGAATTGACGTTGAAATTCGCGGTAAAAGTTCGAGCGCGTCAGGAACCCCACTTCTTCATGTATGCGGGTAACGGGCTTGTCCGTCTCGGTCAGCATTCGCGCCGCCTCATCCAGCCTTACCTGGTTCACAAACTGACTGACATTCATGCCCGCAACATCGTTTATCGCCAGCGATAACTCCCTGTCGGGGGTTCCCGCGCGGCGGGCCAGCCTTGTCAGTGACAGAGACGCATCGCAGTAAAGGTTCTGCTCTATCAGAATCTGCCTGGCTCTTTCGACAAGTGTCTGCTTTTCCGGGGTCCCGCGGGCTTTGTTTGTGGACGGCCGGCGGGATGATTTCTGGCGCAGCGACATGACAGCAAGCGCGAGGGCGGCCATCAAAAATGCAAGGCTTGCATATGAAATCAACAGCGATGCGTGCTCCTGCATCTGCTGTGCAAAGAGAAGTGCGATCCAGATATCCGTCGCCATTGATGCCGCCATGGCCAGGATTGCGACGACCAGAAGCCTGAATACAAACCGGCTCTGTCCGGTCGGCACCTGCGACATCCGATCAGGCCCGCCGGACCAAATCAGAACCAGCGCAAAACAGTAGATCGCAAAACTCAGCCCGATCAATCCATCCACGAAACCGTCGACCCGAAGCGGGAACAACACGGCGACTGAGAACGCGAGCGCCACAGCCCCGTTCAGCAGAACCAGCTTTTTGGCTTTCGGGTCAGGCATGGTGAGCGCGGCGAAGGCCAGATAAAGCGTTGGTGCTATCCAGACAGGCAGCACGCGCTGAAGCGCTAGAAAGTCAAATACACCATAGGCAAAGCGCAGTCCGACAAGTCCCGCCTCCATGGCAAGAAGTACAAAAAGACCGACGAAGAACCCTCTCGAAAGGGTCGGCAGAGTGCGCCACATCAAGGCCGACAGGCCAAGGCCAAGGAATACGGCAGCGAGCAAAAAGGAAACCGGGATGCTGATCATGACGGCGCCCGAGAACTGAATGGCGTGACTGTCCTGTCCTTTATCACGTTTAAGGACAGGACACGGCTGCTCCGGCAATTGTCAACAGGCGTGTTGAGACCACAGGTAAGAACGGTCTCAATCGATACCGGAGGTCCCATGCCCTTTGAAGTCAATCGTTTTGCCAACATGCGTAAGACGCTGGTTCTTTCTCTTTCGCTTGCTTTTTGGTTCCCCCTCGCCGGCGATCTTGCTGCGCAGGAAAATACACAGTTAGCCTATGGCCCGGGTGTTGCCGACATCAACGTCAGCGACAAACGTACCGACCGCCCCCTTTCCGGAGACATCTGGTTTCCTTCCAACACACCCGGCAAACACTCACGCACCGACAAGAGTAAAGTCTGGCAAATGGCGCCAGCCGATCGGGATGCGATCATGGCAGAAGGACAGTTTCCTCTGCTCGTTGTCTCGCATGGCATGTACGGCAACACGTTCAATCAGGCCTGGCTCGCCTCGGAGTTGGCGCGCCGTGGCTATATCGTTGCGATGATCAACCATCCCGGAACCAGCACATTTTTGCGCGACCCCGCCCAGGCACGGGAATTGTGGGATCGGCCAGTCGACATATCCCGTCTGATTTCCCACCTGCTGCAAGATGAGTCGTTCGGTCCGCGCATCGACAGGAACAGAATTTTTGCAGCCGGCCACTCGCTGGGTGGCTTCACCGTGATGTTTCTGGCCGGTGCTGAATTCGACAACACCCGTTATCAAAGTGTTTGCGGAAGCGAACCGACCCTCGTCGTCTGCGAGGTGCTCAAGGGCTGGTCCGTTGCTGAAACAGAAGCCGACCGGATGGAAATGGCGGCGTCTCGAAAGGACGAGCGCGTTCGGAAAGTCATCAGCCTCGATCTTGGCGGCACACCGGTCTTTTCCCGCAAGAGCCTTCAACAGATTGAAACGCCCATTCTCGTGCTGGGGTCGGGCCGCGCCGATATGCTGGACCAGGACGTCGAGTCGCGGGCACTTGCGGCTGCCTTGCCCGCAGAATTCGTTGAGCACAAAGAATTCGAAGACGCCGGGCATTTCGACTTCATGGGTGTGTGCAAGCCGGAAGGCTTTGCCATCTTGAAGGAGCACGAGCCGGGCGACGAGATCGTCTGTATCAAGGGCAATACCGAGCGTGTAGCCCAGCACCAACGTATCCTGACGGAGATTTTGACCTTCCTGACACAGTGATCGTCAAAGTGGCAGGCAGTGCAGTGAAGCCACAGCCTGCCATATCATTGCCGTATCTCATGCTTTCCACTTGCAACACCGCGTTCGCTCCGCCAAACATCCGGCCATGTTGCAGATTTCAGACCTCACTTACCGGATTGCAGACCGCCTTCTTATCGACAAGGCCAGCGTCACGTTGCCGGGGAAAGCCAAAACCGGCCTCGTCGGCAGAAACGGTGCGGGAAAATCCACCCTCTTCAAGATCATTACCGGCGATCTTTCGACGGAAACCGGATCGGTCCGGATCCCCAAACGTGCGCGCATCGGCCAGGTCGCCCAGGAAGCTCCGGGGACCGAAGAGACCCTGATGGAAGTCGTTCTTGCTGCAGACAAGGAACGCAGCCGGTTGCTCGAGGCGGCAGAAGTTGAGACCGATCCGGACCGGATTGCGGACATCCACACACGCCTCGCCGATATTGGCGCCCATACGGCCGAAGCGCGCGCGGGTTCGATACTCTCCGGTCTCGGTTTCGACGCCGACGCCCAGAAACGCCCCTGCTCTTCCTTTTCCGGTGGCTGGCGGATGCGCGTTGCGCTCGCGGCTGTCCTATTCTCCGAACCCGACCTTCTGCTTCTGGACGAGCCGACGAACTACCTGGACCTGGAAGGTACGCTCTGGCTGGAAAACTACGTGGCGCGATATCCGCATCAGGTTCTCCTGATTTCCCATGACCGCGACCTTCTGAACAAGGCTGTCGACAGCATCGTGCATCTGGAACGAGGCAAGCTGACTTATTACTCCGGCGGTTATGACAGCTTTGACCGCCAGCGGCGCGAGGCCATGATCCTCGCCGAAAAGGCAAAGGAAAAACAGGATGCACAGCGCAAGCACATGCAGGCCTTTGTCGACCGCTTCCGCTACAAGGCCAGCAAAGCACGGCAGGCCCAGTCCCGGCTCAAGATGCTGGAAAAACTTCAGCCGATTGCCGCACTGACGGAAGAAAGCGGTAAGCCGATCCAGTTTCCCGACCCGCAAGCACAACTCGCGCCTCCCATTTTGAAACTTGAAGGCGTCTCGACCGGGTATGGAGAAACGAAAATCCTGTCCCGCCTGACGCTGAACATCGACACCGATGACCGCATCGCCCTTTTGGGTGCAAATGGAAACGGCAAGTCCACTTTCGCCAAGCTCATATCCGGACGCCTTGGTGCGATGGATGGGGCCATCAGCAAGGCTTCGAAACTCAAGATTGCGTTTTTTGCACAGCATCAACTTGATGAGCTCAGACCGTCGGAAAGCTCAGTGGCGCATGTGCGGGCATTGATGCCGGATGCACCGGAAGCCAAGGTCCGCGCGAGGGTCGCTCGGTTTGGATTGCCGACGGATCGTATGGAAACACCGGCGAAAGATCTTTCCGGTGGTGAGAAAGCGCGGTTGCTTCTGGGGCTCGCAACCTTTGACGGACCGCATCTTCTGATCCTCGATGAGCCGACAAACCACCTTGATATCGACAGCCGGGAAGCACTGATAATGGCATTGAACGACTATCAGGGCGCGGTTGTTCTGATCAGTCACGACAGGCATCTTGTCGAAGCTTGCGCCGACCGGCTCTGGCTCGTCGCCGATGGCAGGGTCGAACCCTATGACGGCGACATGGAAGACTATCGCCGCCTGATCCTTCAGGGGCCGGACGCCGTCCGGAAAGCAAGAAACCGCGAACAGGAAGAAGCCGACAGCGCTTCTGCGCAAGCAAAGAGGCGCGATGCAGCCCAGAAGCGCAGCCAGCTGAAACCGTTGAAGCAGAAGATAGATGCTGCAGAAAAGGAAATGGCTCGGCTGCAGGACAAGATCGCGAAGCTGGACGACGCCCTCGCGGATCCGGCCTTCTTTCAGAAGGAGCCCGACAGGGCCACAAAATTTGCCAAGGAACGGGCCTACTGCGAAAAGAAGCTGGTCAAAACAGAGGAAGAATGGCTGGAACTCTCAGCGGAATATGAGGAAGCCGGTTGAGCTGGATCACTCATTCCGCCAAATCGTTTCATAACGCAGATTTTCCGTAAAGGAATGCGGATTTTTCTTACGTAAATAAAACCTGAAATAACAACTAACCTTTGCTTTCAATTATTAATTGCTCCTTGTGAATATTTTTTGTTTGGCTAAATAGCTGGAATCATAGACGTAAATTCAGCCATCTTGATTTTTCTAAATTCTTAATTGACCTACTCACATTTCGTACGGAATTCGCGCTGAAAATAATACCGGGCGCCGTGGGATAGTCGGGTTCTACGAATGTCCGAATTTAAATACCGCGTTCCACAAAGGTACTCATAATGTTCGTTTCCAACACCCCTCTCAAATTGGCTATTGCGTTTGCTTTCCTAATTGCCCCGCTTGTCACAGATGGCCTACCGATTATTTCGGACACTGGCACGAAGGCTTTTGCCAAGAACGGGAATGGCAACGGCAACGGCAACGGCAACGGCAACGGCAACGGCAACGGGAATGGGAATGGGAATGGGAATGGGAACGCCAACGGAAACGGCAATGGAGGTGGCAACGGCGTCGCCGGCTATTCAAGCAGAGGTGGCAAATCCGCTTCCAAATCAAGAGGAAATGGCGGATTTGGATTATTTACCCGCGGAAAAGGAAATAAAACGGTCAGTAGAAAAAAAGGTAACGGGAAAGGCTTGAACGGTCTTTTGAGCAATGTGTTTGGAGACAAATCGAGTGGACGCAATCAAAAGACAACGCGTCGACACTCTTCTCAACAAAGCGCCAAGGCCACCGGCTACCGGCTACCGAAGAGCGAACGCGCAACTCTTGCGAGTATTTCCGCAATGCCGACACCTAGCCCTCGCCTCAAGGAAAAAAACCTGAATGCGCGGCTCGGGCGGCTCAATTCGCTCAAACGGAATTACAACGCCTATATCAATTCCAAGGATCCACATCTGGCTTCAGTGGTGGCGTTTGTTGGTGCGTCCATTGAATTCCAGAAGGCTTCTGAAGCCTTTGACTTGCTTTCCGAAGATCTGAAAACAGCGCGCGAAACTCTGCTTGACTCGATCGACAAGACAGGTTTGCCGGAAGATTTCGATATTTCAGGTTTGTCCACGCAAGAGATCACCGTCAGGGTGGCAGCGCAAATTGCCGACCTGGAAGCCCAAATTTCCGATCTTAAGTCTCTGGATCCCGGCAGCGTTCCGGACGATGCTGATCCGGTGAGTGATCAGATTGAAGCACTGCAAGCCAACATCGATTCCTTGAACGGAGTTGTTGAAAGTCAGACATTCGCAGATCTGCAAGATGCCGAAAGGGATATTGCGGATGCAGAAACAAATGTTGCTGAGCTCGCAGACAGCGTTTCGGACGAAGCACTGCGAGACGCGCTTGCCGGAATGATCAATGAGAATCGCGTCGATGCAATTGATGACGAAATGGTTGAGTGGGCAAGGGAGGTTCTGGACGGCAAGACCGAAGAAATCCGAAACGCGACGGAAGCCTCGGAAACACCTGATGTGCCGATTGACGATGCGGACAAGACGGCTTCGCTGCCCACGGGTGGCGAACCAACCGAGGATGATCTGCGGTTCAATCGGATTAACTGAAAAAAGCCTATTTCTCGGAGTTTAACACCAGTGGAAAGGGTATCCAGCCCAGCAACAATCTAGGCCTTCTTCTCCCAGCCTCCGGCAGAAGTCTGTTGCCAGTAGGCAATGTCGAACCCCTCCGACTTAGCCTCTTTCCAACGATTTCGCGCTTCTTCAAGCGCACTCTGATCGTTGCCGTCGAACATGTAGATTGCCCGCTTGTACCCGCTCAATTGTGGCGGATCTGCCCTGTCGACGAGAAACCGGACGTCAGCATTGTTGGGATTGTCCTTTTCCGCTGTCAGATAGATCGGCTGATGTTCGGCGAAACCATCGGTTTTCGTCCCATGCGGCAGAAAACTGTCGTCGGCAAACGTCCAGAGATGGGCATCCAAGGCATTGCAGCGCTCTTCGCTTCCTGTCTGGACAACGACTTTCCAGTCCCGCTCCAGACATTTCAGCAGAAGTTGCGGAAGAGCCGATTCAAGCGGCCTGTGCATTAGATGGTAGAACATCACTTCAACGGTCATGTTCCACTCCGTTCCGGTCATTTCTTTCAATGTGAACGAAAACGCGATGCGTCCGGTTTGGCGGGACTAAAGTGATGCTCTCATGCAACAGCATTTGCTCAATTCCATTTCACCGCGATTGCGACATAGACAGGCCACAAGACTCGTATCATTAACCCTTCGCAAATGTCGATTGACTAGGGTTTGTTCCCGGGAGAGATCCAAGGATCATTGCTGGGTGGCCGGTGTGCGGTAGTCCCGAACCGGCCAAAGAGGGGATTTTGTGAATGATTGCGCGTGTTGTTGTGTTTTTCGCATTGGTCGCTGTTGTTGCCGGTGCCACGCTCGGAATGGGAATGCTTGTTGAACCCGCGACGGCCTGCCAGACTTACAAGACTTGCTGAGCCAACCGGACAGAATTTAAAAAACCCGCCATTTGGCGGGTTTTTCTTTTTCCAATTGAATTTGTTCACCCTTCGTAGTGATCCGCCACGAGCTGATTGAGCAGCCGTACGCCATAACCTGATGCCCAACTCTGGCAGATATCGGTCTTCGGCGCTCCGAATGCCGTGCCTGCTATGTCCAGATGCGCCCAGGGCACACCGTTTGCGAAACGCTGCAGGAACTGCGCCGCAGTGACCGATCCGGCCCAACGGCCTCCGGTGTTTTTCACATCCGCATTCGGGGTATCAATCATTTTGTCGTAGCCCTTTGACAACGGCAGGCGCCAGAGCGGCTCGCCGCTCGCCTTCGCGGAGGAAAGCAGTTTTTCTGCCAGGTCGTCATCGTTTGCAAAAAGACCGGCATTGAGATTTCCGAGCGCCACGAGCACTGCCCCGGTCAGGGTCGCCAGATCGATCATGATCGAGGGCTTGTATTTTTCCTGGGTGTACCAGAGCGCATCCGCCAGCACGAGGCGTCCTTCCGCATCGGTGTTCAGGATCTCGATCGTCGTGCCGGACATTGCCGTGACAATATCGCCAGGACGCTGCGCGTTCCCGTCAGGCATGTTCTCCACCAGTCCGATAACGCCGATCACATTGGCCTTTGCCTTTCTGGCGGCAACAGCGTGCATCGCACCCACGACCGCGGCGGCACCGCCCATATCACCCTTCATGTCTTCCATACCGCCAGCCGGCTTGATCGAAATGCCGCCCGTATCGAACGTAACGCCCTTCCCGACAAATGCGACGGGAGCGTCGGCTTTCTTGCCTCCGTTCCAGCGCATTACCGCCAGGCGCGGTGGGCGTGCTGACCCTTGCGCCACTCCCAGAAGAGCAGCCATCTTGAGTTTCTTCATTTCCTTTTCGGTGAGGATGTCAATCTCAACACCGAGCTTTTCGAGCTCGGCCGCCTTTTTGGCAAATTCCACAGGTCCAAGGATATTCGCGGGTGCATTCACAAGATCACGCGCAAGGATAACGCCGTCCGCGATAGCCTCCGAGCCTGACCAGGATTTACGCGCCGCCTTCGGATCCGCGACCTTCAAGGTCAGTTTCAGATCCTTTTCGGGCTCTTCGCCTTTCTTCTTCGACTTATAAGCGTCGAAGCTGTAGGCGCGAAGCTTGGCGCCCATGGCGAATTCCGCCGCAGCCTGTGCGGAAATCTCGACACCTTCGGGAGCATCAAGCAGAACGTCCGCTGTCCCGGCTTTCGCTTTTGCCAGCGCCGCGAAAACCGTGCCGCCAAGCCCGCGCCAATCTTCATCCGTCAGATCTTCGGACTTGCCAATTCCAAAGACGATCAGCCGGTCAAGTCCGACGCCCGAAGGCGCGACCAAATCCAGGCTTGATTTCTTCTTGCCAGAAAATCCGGCGATACCGGCGGCCCGCTCCAAGCCTCCTTCCAAACCCGAAACAGCCTCTCCTGCGGTCTTGCCAAGGTCAAGGTTGTCCGAGGCCAGGAGAACGGCAACGCCCTTTTTGGGAACATCCGTCTTGGAAAAGGAGATTTTAGCGAGTTTGGTCATTCGTCGGTCCTTCAATAATCTTCCGATTGTTTCTTTGCATGAACGTGCAATTCTGTGGCGCGAAAACGGCCTGGATTTGTCCGCAAATCATGGGGTTTCAACAGCTTTTCGGCAAGAGCCGTCAAAATTAATGTATATTAACCATTCTTATTTATGCGGCGTTCACCACATTACGTGTTATTCGATGGCGGGCGTTTTTTACATTTTTTCTAGGGGACCTGGTCCGGCCAGACATGAACACGCTTGAACGGTACATAATCCGCCGGACACTTTATGCTTTCACCTTGACGATTGCAGCGATGACCGGAGTTGTGTGGGCGACGCAGGCCCTCAGACAACTGGATCTTGTAACGTCGAAGGGACAGACGATCGTTCAGTTTATCGGCATCACGATGCTGGCGCTTCCGTTCCTGATCATGATTGTCGCGCCGTTCGCGCTGATGCTTGCCCTGATCCTTGTTTTAAACGCGCTTTCCGGTGACAGCGAACTCATCGTTATCGATGCGAGCGGCGGATCAAGGTTTCTGGTTCTCAAGCCCGTCATGCTCTTCTCGGTTGCCGTCATGATGCTGATTGCGAGCTTGTCGCTTTACGTCGCTCCGACTGGGCTGGCACAGCTTAGGACGGAAATTACACGTGTGCGAGCTGACCTGGTTGCCAATATCGTGAAACCGGGCAAGTTTATCTCAGTCGAAAGCGGTCTTACCTTTCACATACGCAATCGGACCGGCAATGGCACTCTGGACGGCCTCCTGCTGCACGACACGCGCGATGCAGAAACCGCATTCACATATCAGGCCGACACCGGCCAGATCGTCGAAGCTTCGGATCGCACGCTTCTGATCATGCAAAACGGCACGATCCAGCGACGCCCCAAACAACAAGGCGATATTTCCATCGTCCGCTTTCAGTCCTATGCATTCGACCTTTCGAATCTGATCCCCGAAGCCGGAGAACCGGTATTCAAAGCCAGCGAACGCACAACCGCCAATCTTATCTCCCCAGGCCGGAATGATGCCTACGCATTGAAAAACCCGGACAAGCTGGCGAAAGAGCTGCACGAACGCTTCAGTCAGCCGCTTTATGCGATCGCGTTCGGCCTCATCGTATTTGCATTCCTCGGCAAGGCCAGAACGACCCGGCAGGGCCGCGGCGCTGCCATCGTCGGAGCGATCGCGTGCTGTGTCATCCTGCGGACCTCCGGATTCGGTGTTACAGCCATATCGGGCGTTTCGCCGATCTTGCTTGGTTTGCTTTATCTGGTTCCCGTCGCCGGATCGGGACTTGCCCTTTTCGCGATCTTCAAAGAGGAGCGCGGGCAACCACGCTGGCTGAGCAATCTGCAGCTTGCCGTGAACGAACGCATTGAAGCCATCGGCAACCGATTGAACAGCCGGCAAACCGGGGGTGCTTCATGATCCTCGGCAGAACGCTGGCAATCTATCTTTCGAACCGGTTTTTGAAGGCAATCCTGGGCCTTTTCCTGTTTGCAGCCGTTCTGATGTTCCTGTTCGACGTGCTGGAACTCGTCAGACGAGGCGGTGATCGCGAAGGCTTTTCTGTCCTGCGGGTTGCCCTGATATCGCTGCTTCGCGTGCCCCTGCTCCTCGAACAGGTCATTCCCTTCACGGTACTCTTCGGTTCCATTGCCGCCTTCGTTACGCTAAGCCGTGCTCTTGAACTTGTCGTAACCAGGGCATCAGGGATCTCGGTTTGGCAGTTTTCGTTGCCTGCAGTCGTGGTGGGCACCCTCCTCGGAATTTTCTCAATCACCGTTTACAACCCGGCAGCCGTCTGGTTTCAGCAGAAGTCGGATGAAGTCGCTACGGGCCTCTTCGGCTCCGACCAGACGTTTTTGCTGCAGAACACGAATGAAGTCTGGGTGCGGCAAGACGGGCTCGACGGCGAATCCGTGCTTCTTGCCAAGCAATTGCTGGATGGTGGAACAAGGCTTCTCGGTGTGACCGTCTTTACTTTCGGCAAGGACGGCACGTTCCGGGAACGGATCGAAGCCGATGAAGCTCGTCTGGGAGACGAAATCTGGTATCTGTCAGACGCGATCGTTTACACCACCGAGCAAGATCCACAGCCTTATGGACAATATCAGGTCAGCACATTTTTAACCGCGACGGAGGTGCGCGAGAGCATCGGATCGCCTGAATCGATCTCTTTCTGGAACCTGCCCCGCTTCATCGAATTGGCGAGAAATGCGGGTTTGCCAGCCTATAGGTACAATTTGCAGTACCAGACACTTCTGGCAAGACCGCTTCTTTTGGTCGCTATGATTTTGATTGCAGCGGCAGTTTCCCTTAAAGTATCGAGGTTTGGTGGCTTGGGAAGTATGATTCTGGGTGGAATCCTATCCGGGTTCGTGCTTTACGTTCTTACCGAGCTGGCCAAGGATTTCGGGGGGGCCGGGATCGTCCCTCCGCTGGTGGCTGCGTGGGCGCCTGGAGTGTTTGGAGTACTAATGGGGTTGACTATTCTCTTGCATCAGGAGGACGGATGAGGCCGATGTCTTTGCCGCCATTCCTGAAGACAGAGATGTGGGTTAAGCGGGGCAGTCTGCTGGCGGCGGCAAGCACGTTCGCCATAGCGGCAGCCCTTTTGCATGGTGTCACCTCCCATGCAACCGCTCAGGATCTGACCAGCGGTCTTACCGGTGAAATAGACGAAAACCAGGAACTTCTGCTCGAATCGAGTGAGATTACCTACGACTTTGACAACGACGTCATTGTCGCGACCGGCAGTGTTCAGGTCTATTACGACGGCAATACCGTACAGGCCCACAAAATCGTTTTTGACCGTAAAACAGGCCAGCTGACCGCCAGTGGCAATGTGATCTTCATTGAAACCAACGGGAACGTCGTTCGCACGCCAGAACTCACGCTTTCGGAGGACTTCGCGGACGGGTTTGCCAACGCGCTGCAGATCGACACGACCAAGCGAACACGCTTCCTCGCCGAAAAGGCACGGCGCGAAGGCAGTAACGTCACCACGATCGAAAATGGTGTCTATACGGTCTACACCAAGCCAACCAATCCGCCGGACAAGCCGCCGCTATGGCGCGTCCGCGCCGAAAAAATCATCCACAAGCAGCAGGAAAAGATTATCCGCTTCGAAAACGCTGCTTTTGAGGTCTACGGCAAGCCGATAGCTTATTTACCCTATCTTTCGATGCCTGATCCGTCCGTGAAGCGAAAGTCGGGGTTCCTGATCCCGAGCGGTATCGTGGATGACAAGCTCGGCTATGGTGTAACGGTGCCCTACTACTGGGCGCTAAGCCCGCACTACGACCTGACAACCACCTTGACGCCGCTTACAAAGCAGGGGCTCTTTGGTGACGTACAATACCGGCAAAGATTCAGAGCCGGCCAGGTGAGCTTTTCTGCCGCAGGTCTTTTCCAGGCACAGCCAAGTCAGTTTACGACATCAAGAGCCGACGAACGCTGGCGCGGTGCTGTCAATTCAACCGCTTCATTCCGCGTAAGCAAAGACTGGACCTTAGGCTGGAACATTACCTACAAGAGCGACCGGCAATTCTTCCAGGATTATTCCATGGCAAGTTTCGGTGGCGGCGATCCTTCCCAGATCTATTTTGAGGGCAGAAACGAGCGCAATCTGCTGTCGGTC
Source organism: uncultured Roseibium sp. (assembly GCF_947494555.1). GTDB lineage: Bacteria > Pseudomonadota > Alphaproteobacteria > Rhizobiales > Stappiaceae > Roseibium. Next base: position 635,262 of record NZ_CANLVF010000002.1, read on the forward strand.
AGGGCCTATGCGTTCCAGATTTCGCAGGAAGACTACGAAAACAGCGACTTCGACGCAGACGGGTTTTCCCCGATCGGGAGTTCTCTTCAAGACAAGCAGCCACTCGTACTTCCTGTCATCGACTATGATTATGTCTTTGCCGATCCCATTCTGGCAGGCGAACTCGCTCTGGCTGCGAATTTCACGTCTTTGACCCGCGACGAAACCGATGCCTTTTCAATTGACGGAGGAACGACGCCAAAGTTTCGCGGTGTAGACGGAACCTTCTCGCGCCTGTCAATGCAAGGGGACTGGCGTCGCACCTTCATCGATCCATTCGGTCAGACGTTTACGCCCTTTGCCTATATGCGGGGAGACCTCTTCTTCCTGGCATCACCCGACTCTGATGTGACCGCCCTCGCCGGTGAGAGCTTCGTCGGCCGCGCAATGCCGGCCGTCGGGCTTGAGTATCGATATCCGATCATCGCGACATTTCAGGGCGGCAACCAGGTTTTTGAGCCCATTGCCCAGGTTGTGGCCCGCCCGAATGAACAACGGATTGGTGAATTGCCGAACGATGATGCCCAAAGCATCGTGTTCGATACGACAACGCTGTTTGACTATGACAAGTTTTCGGGATTTGACCGGGCGGAAGGCGGAACGCGTCTCAACGTCGGGCTGAACTACAAGCTCCAGCTCGACAGCGGCTACTATCTGAGCGGTCTGTTCGGGCGTTCCTATCAGCTGGCAGGTGAAAACTCATACGCAGTCCCTGACATTCTTGGTGCCACCGAAGATTCGGGACTGGCGGCAGATCTGTCGGACTATGTCGGCAGCCTCTACCTGGATACCCAATATGGGGTGAAAGTCGGAGCCCAAGCGCGCTTCGATAAAGATGATTTCACCGTCAATCGCCTGCAGGCGCAAGCCAGTGCGATATACGGTCCAGTGGTTTCTTCCCTCGCCTATGCGTTTCTTGGCGAGCAACCTGATGTCGGGATCGATGATCCGCGGGAAGAAATTCTCGGAGCGGCCAGCCTTCGGCTGCAGGAAAACTGGCGCGTGTTCGGGTCCATGCGCTACGATATCGAAAACTCGAACATCGTTCAGGATGGTGTCGGCATTGGCTATGATGACGAAGGGTTTTCGCTGTCCGTTTCATTTGCAGAAGACCGCTCCCGTAATGACGGTGACACGGTTAACCGCACGCTTTATTTCCGCATCGGACTAAGAACAATCGGAAACACGCAAGTGTCGAGTGGCGCGCTGAACTGATAGAAGTTTCGGCTCTCGTTTATCCGGATGCAATCTGGTCGTTCACGACATTATGTGTACACAATGTGTCGTGAGACATTTTACTGCCATCAATTTGGGCATCATGCCGGTAATATTTTGAATTTGTGATCGCGATATGCGAGAAAGCGTACCACAAGAACATTAACTTCGGTTTGGCTTCTCGCCAGCACGGATGGTTGAACAATGCGACTGCGTTTCGTCCCGGTAATTTTGGGCCTTGTTCTGGCGTTAGCCGCGCCAGTAACGACACCTTCTCATGCGGCCATCAAGGTTACGGTCAACGACGTTCCAATCACCGACTATGATATCAGTCAGCGCGCCCGCCTTATCACGCTTACCCAGCGAAAGTCCGCGTCGATTGCAAAACGGCAAGCAGAGCAGGAGCTGATCGATGATCAGGTAAAGCTTGCAGAAGCCGAGCGAATGGGAATCGACATTGCCCAATCCCAGATCGACAACGCGTTCAACAACATTGCACGCAACGTTAAGATGTCGCCCTCACAGCTCTCTAAGGCGCTTCGCAGCGGAGGTGTGAAACCTGAGACCCTTAAAGCGAGGCTGAAGGCCCAGCTAGCCTGGAACCAGCTCCTGCAAAGGCGTTTCAGAGGCCAGATCGAAGTCGACGAATCCGACATTATTGCCGCCCTGCAAAAGAAGGACGAAGCCGAGCGGCAAAAGTCGGTCGAATATGATCTCAAGCGGATCATCGTCGTTGTTCCGAAAAACTCCTCAGGCGGCTTCAAGTCGAAACGCAAGCAGGAAAGCAACAAAATTCGCGCCGCATTCAACAGTTGCGACGAAGCTGGTAGCATTTTGGGTCAGTACAGCGAAGTTGTGGTGCAGCCCATCGGCCGCCGCCTGGAAACAGAACTTCCGGAAAATATACGCGACGAAATCAACTCGCTTTCGCCCGGCAGCCTGACCAAACCATCCACGACTCCGGTTGGCTATGAAATGATAGCGATTTGCGGCAAGCGGGAAATCGCGTCTGATATCGCGGTGCGCGCAGAGCTGGAAAACGAACTGCGCGCCAAAGAAGGCGAAAGCCAGTCTCGCAGGTATCTCATGGATGTTCGTCGCCGCGCGACAATCATCCACCGCTGATCGGAATGGACGCCAACAAAACGCCGGTTGCTGTCAGCATGGGAGAGCCTGCCGGGATCGGCCCGGAGCTGGCGTTACTCGCCTGGACCAACAGGAAATCTCTCAGGCTGCCACCGTTCTACATACGGGCTGACAAGTCGCTTTTGCAAGAGCGTGCAAACACGATTGGTCGGAAGATACCGCTCGAGGCCTGCGCGCCGGAAGATGCGTATTCCCTATTCCGAAAAGCACTGCCCGTGGTCCAGACAGGATCGCAGCTCTCTGACAAACCCGCGATCGAACAGGAAGAAACCGCTGCCACTGTCGTCGCCTCCATCGAGCACTGTGTAGAGGACGTCAGGGACGGAAGAGCGTCTAGTCTTGTGACGAGCCCGATCAACAAGGCAGCGCTCTATAAAACCGGCTTCTCGTTTCCAGGTCACACAGAATTCCTGGGCGCGCTTGCGGCTCAACATTGGCCAGGCGAGCCGGCAAATCCGATCATGATGATTGCCGGCCCGGAGTTGATGGTCATCCCTGCCACAATTCATATCCCGCTCAAAGATGTGCCGAGCAGCCTGAGCGAGGACCTTATCGTTGAGACAGCGCAAGTCGCTGCAAGGGACCTCAAGACACGCTTCGGATACACGCAGCCAAGGATTGCCATTTGTGGGCTGAACCCGCATGCAGGTGAAAATGCCTCGATGGGGAGCGAAGACAGGGACATTATCGCGCCGGCGGTCAAGAAACTGAACTCCATGGGAATTGCCGCAACCGGCCCCCACCCAGCCGATACGCTGTTCCATGCGGCCGCCCGTCAGACCTATGATTGCGCTATCGGCATGTATCACGACCAGGTGCTCGTGCCTGCCAAAACAATCGGGTTCGATGACAGTGTCAATGTCACACTCGGGCTTCCGTTTATCAGAACATCGCCCGATCACGGAACTGCCTATAATCTCGCAGGAACCGGAACGGCGCGGATCGACAGTTTCACTGCGTCTTTGCGCCTGGCGCATGCGCTCGCAAATCCAGACACGCTCTAATGGCCCAGATTGACGACCTCCCTCCGCTCCGGGATGTCATTTCCACTTATGGACTGAACGCGAAAAAGTCGCTCGGCCAGAATTTTCTGCTGGATTTGAACCTGACCTCCCGGATTGCCCGCTCAGCCGGAGACCTCAGTGATTGCACTGTGCTGGAAATCGGCCCAGGCCCAGGGGGCCTGACCCGCGCCCTGCTCGCTGCCGGTGCAAAGCGGGTTGTTGCGATCGAAAAGGACAGTCGCTGTCTCCCGGCGCTTGCTGAGATTTCAGACCATTATCCAGGACGGCTGGAGGTGATTGAGGGCGATGCCCTGCAACTGGACCCAGTGGTTCTTACCGGCGGCGACAAGGTCAGGATTGCGGCGAACCTGCCCTATAATGTTGGGACCCAATTGCTCGTCAACTGGATAACCACGCCGGCCTGGCCACCATTCTGGTCCTCACTGACGCTCATGTTTCAAAAGGAAGTCGGGGAGCGGATCGCAGCTCAGCCCGGTTCGAAAGCTTACGGACGCCTTGGCGTGCTTGCGGGCTGGCGCTGCAAGGGCGGTATCTTGTTTGACATCAGCCCCAAGGCTTTTACTCCGCCCCCCAAAGTTACATCTGCCGTTGTTCACCTGATCCCTAACGACAATCCCCTTCCCTGTGCTCTTGTCTCACTGGAGAAAGTGACGGCTGCTGCATTCGGCCAACGACGCAAAATGCTTCGCGCAAGCCTGAAGTCCCTTTCCGGCGATGCTGAGAACCTGATCCGGCAAGCCGGTTTAGAGCCGACGTCGCGCGCGGAAGAAATAGATATTGGCGGGTTCGCCGCGCTCGCGAATGTTTTCAAAGGTGTTTAGCTTCTCGGCTGTGGCCGGCTGCCCCGCAGAGGACTGAAATTTCTCTTGAATTTTTCGTCCCTCGTCCGGCACAAGATCCCGGCGCAGCCAATTCGGCCAATGCTCCTCGTCCCTAGAGAGATAGAGCGCCGCGGGCGCCATGTGTTGGCGACATCTGAAAAAGCGTTTGATCCAACTGCGCAACAACGTGATCTCCCCTGTGTTTACCAAGGGGAAAATGACAGTTCATATTCAATATGTAACTGAATGATCATGCATGATATCATTCAAAAATGAATAGCTTCGATTGGAACGCAATACGCGCGTTTTTGTGTGTTGTCGAAAACGGAAGTCTGAGTGGGGCTGCCAGGGAACTCAACGTCTCTCAACCGACATTGGGCAGGCAAATAACCCGACTTGAAGATCAACTCGAACTACGATTGTTTGACCGGCGGCAAACCGGCTTCGAACTCACCGACCAAGGAACACGCCTCGTTGCAGAGGCTCAGTCCTTGGCCCGCAGCGCGTCGAACTTCGCCCGTGCTGCCGATCTTGAGAAAGCAACCGCACCTCTTCACGTTTGCAAGATCACGCTGGGAGAATGGGGGCTGCACTTCCTGTCCGGTAAAACCGAAGAGATCCTGTCGGACCTCAAGGGCGTCCGGGTCGAGCTCTATGCTGACGATGCGTTCTGGGACCTCAGCAGGAATGCTGCAGATATCGCGATCGGCAACCGCGAGCCCAGACACTCGCACCTGATCGCACAGAAACTGGGTGACAGGAATTTCTTTGTCTACGCCTCCGAACGGTACCTTCGCTTACACCCTGAAGCGCACGACCCCAACACCTGGACGGCTCAATCCTGGGCAGGATATTGCGGCTCACGGGCACGTCTGAAGTCTGCGCAGGTTCTCAACAACCTACTGAACGGAAACGACTGCCGGTTTTCGGTGAACAGTTCCGTTGCCTTGTTGAACCTGCTGACGTCAGGCCAGGCGATGGGCGTGTTGCCTGACTGGATCGGAGAGCATGAAGGTCTGGTTCGCCTCTCAAAAGAGCCGCTGGCCCAAAATACGTCCTGGCTGAGCTTTCACGAGCGGTTGAGAATTCACCCGCAACTATCCGAAGTGAAACGCAGAATTATCAAGGTTTTCAAGGATCGCTATAAACTGACCGATCTGGATTTACAGGCACATCTGAATGGAGAACGCCTCTAGACCGCTTTTTTTCCATGGTCAGTCTGAGTTGCCCAACTCGTTTTCCAGATCGTCAACCATGCCCTGGATAAGCGGACCGATTTTCGGAGACCGGAACTGCTTCAAGCGCTCGGCTTTCAGTATCGCTCGAACATTCTCATAGGCGCGCTCAAGGTCATCGTTGACGACAACGTAGTCGTATTCTGACCAATGCCGCATTTCGCCCACCGCCGTTTTCATACGCTTGGCAATGATTTCATCTGCGTCTTCTGCCCGCCGGAACAGGCGCGATTTCATTTCAGCGATAGAAGGCGGCAAAATGAAAATCGAGACCACGTCGGAACGCATCTTTTCGTAAAGCTGGAACGTGCCCTGGATGTCGATATCGAAAAGTATGTCGCGACCATTTTCGATAGCATTCTCTACCGGCCCTCTGGGCGTTGCGTAATAGTTTCCGTGAACCTCCGCCCATTCCAGAAGTTCGTCGTGCTTATGCATCTGCTCGAAACGTTTCGGATCCAGAAATTTGTAGTGAACCCCGTCGACTTCGCTGGAACGCCGTGGCCGCGTCGTGACCGAAATGGAAAGCTCGAGATTGTCTTCCTTGTCCAACAACAGACGGGCGATGGTCGATTTTCCGGCCCCTGAGGGAGACGACAACACCAGCATCAAACCCCGGCGCTGCTGATCGGCCTGATCTGCGCTGACAGTTGTTCCGGCTGGTGCATCGGACATCGGATTCACTCCAGGTTCTGTATCTGCTCACGCATTTGATCAATAACAGCTTTCAAGTCCAGTCCAATTGCGGTCAGTTCCACGTCATTGGACTTTGAACACAGGGTATTGGCTTCCCTGTTGAACTCCTGCGCCAGGAAGTCGAGCCGGCGTCCGATCGCACCGCCGCTGTTCATCAGGTCCCGCACGGCCGCGACATGTGCATGCAAGCGATCCAGCTCTTCGCGGATGTCGGCTTTTGTCGCCAGGAATACAGCTTCCTGATGCAATCGTTGCGGATCAAGTTGTCCATCAGAAACATCCAGCAGATCGCTGACCTGCTTTTTCAACCGCGCCTTTATTGCCTCGGGCATACGGGCCGGAAGATGCTCCGCGGCCTCAGTCAAAGCAGCGATCCTGTCAATCTGCCCGGTGACGACGTCACTTATGGCCTGCCCCTCCGTATGCCGCATGTCGATCAGGTCGATAAGTGCGGCGTCCAGCGTTGTGAGCAATGCGGCATGGAGCGCGGCCTGGAATTCTTCGTCGTCGTCGGGTTCCTTCAGTTCGAAGACACCCTTTTGCGACAAGATGCCATCCAGCGAGGGCGGCGTCAGGTCCGGAACCCTTTGCTTCAGAAGCTCGATGGTGGACAGGACGGCGTCCAGGGCAGATTCGTTCACCTGAAGCTGCTGTTCGGACTGGTCTCTTTGCATTGCAAGACCGATGGACACATTTCCGCGTCTTAGAACTTTCCCGCAACGTTCTCTGATCTGAGGTTCGAGCGTTTCTAGTCCTGTTGGAATACGGATGCGCAGGTCGAGCGACTTTCCGTTGACAGACCTCAATTCCCAGGTCCATCGGACCGGCCCGCTCTCACCGAGGGACCGCGCAAACCCTGTCATGCTGGCAAGTGCCATGTGCCCCTCCGGAAGTTCACCGGGCCGTGCCTCTATCAGGTCTATCGGCTTCGTCGTGATTGACGCCGGTCAATTGGATGTCGCCGGTTGCGTTTCCTGCGGCTCTTCGGCCTGCCGCCGCTGGCGCTCGATCTGACGCCACTTGCGAACATTTTCCTGATGCTGCTCGTAGGTCTCGGCAAATACGTGACCACCTGTTCCGTCCGCGACAAAGAAAAGATCCTGTGTTCGCGACGGATTGGCAACGGCCTCCATTGCTGCGCGGCCGGGATTGCCGATGGGTCCGGGAGGCAGTCCATCTATCTGATAGGTGTTGTATTTGTTTTCAGCATTTATCTCGGATTGCTTGATGCCGGAGCGGTCCTTCAGCCAGGCTTCACCGCCATACAGACCATAGAGAATGGTCGGATCCGACTGTAGGCGCATGTTCTTGTTCAACCGATTGACAAAAACACCCGCAACGCGAGGCCGTTCATCGGCGAGCGCTGTTTCCTTTTCAACGATAGATGCCAAAACGACCAGTTCTTCCGGCGTCGCCACCGGAAGACCGTCCGTACGTCGTTCCCAGATTTCAGCCAGCAGGCGTCCCTGCGCTTTTTTCATCTGCTCAAGAACATCCTGGCGATTTGTGCCACGTGCAAAAGTGTATGTCTGCGGCAGCAGGTCGCCTTCTTCCGGCACTTCCGTGATCTCACCGACAAGAATCGGATGTTCGCGCACGCGGGCAATGATCTGCGCCGTGGTCCACCCTTCCGGAATGGTTACGGAATGCGTGACCGCGTTGCCTTCAACGAGGTCTTTCATGATCTCATGCATGGATACGCCCGGCGCGAAGGCATATTCGCCTGCTTTGAGATCCGTTGCGTTCTTGTAGAACCGGATCCCCAGATTGAAGACCCATTCATCGAACAAGCTGTCGTTGATAACGCCTCTACCGGCGAGCCGGTTGGTTATTCCCGAAAGCCCCGAGCCGGAAGCGATCACAACGGTCGCATCTTCGGTCAACGGACCCGGCTCCTCGAACTTCTGCTTTCCGAAATAAAGCGCACTGCCGACAGCTGCCAGTCCGAATACCGCAAGCGTGATTATCAAGTTGCTCAATATCACAAGGGGATTGCGCACATGCCTGGAGCGCTGCGGCGGTGCCGGCGCCGGTTCAGGTTGCAGAGCCTCACGCGGGCTTTTCGGCTTTATGCGCATATCGGGTCACACCTCCAAGATTGAGCCCGGAAACTTGACTTGGGCTCAAGCGGACCAGTTTTCAAAATCAATTTCTCAAGCCGGGTGTCAAGAATCAGACCGGCCTGAGAGAATTTGAAAGGGTTATGCGGCAACTTTACGGAAAACGAGAGACGCATTTGTTCCGCCGAAGCCAAATGAGTTCGACAAGGCCACATTCACGTCCAGTGTTTTCGGTGTGTGCGGAACCAGGTCGATCTCAGTCTCAACGGACGGATTGTCCAGATTGATTGTGGGAGGCGCCATGCCGTCCCGAATGGCAAGAACCGAGAAGATCGCCTCGACTGCTCCCGCAGCCCCCAACAGATGGCCGATCGAGGACTTAGTCGAGGACATGGTCAGGTTCGCGGCGTGGTCTCCGGCAAGCCTTGCCACGGCGCCGAGTTCAATTTCGTCACCGAGCGGTGTCGAAGTTCCATGCGCGTTGACGTAGTCGATCTCGGCAGGGGTGATATTTGCACGCTTCAGAGCCGCTTCCATGCATCTGTAAGCGCCGTCGCCATCCGACGACGGTGCCGTTATGTGGTGAGCATCTCCGGAAAGCCCATATCCGATGACTTCCGCATAGATCCTGGCACCGCGCTGCACGGCGTGCTCGTACTCTTCCAGCACCACGACACCTGCGCCCTCGCCCATGACAAAGCCATCCCGGGCAACGTCATAGGGGCGCGACCCTTTTTCGGGCGCATCGTTGAAACCGGTCGACAAGGCACGGCAAGCAGCAAAACCGGCGATGGCGAGACGACAAACCGGAGATTCGGCACCGCCAGCAACCATGACATCGGCGTCGCCGAAGGCAATCAGACGGGACGCGTCTCCAATTGCGTGCGCACCAGTCGAGCATGCGGTCACGACCGCATGGTTCGGACCCTTGAGGCCGTGACGAATGGAAACGTATCCACCGGCCAGATTGATCAGCCGGCCCGGGATGAAGAACGGGCTGATGCGCCTCGGACCTTTCTCGGCAAGAAGATGTGCCCCCTGCTCGATGCCCTGAAGACCGCCAATACCGGAACCGATCAAAACACCGGAGCGCGCCTGCTGTTCGTAAGTTTCGGCCTTGAAGCCGGAATCAGCCATTGCCTGATCGGCAGCAGCCATGGCGTAGACGATGAAGTCGTCGACCTTGCGCTGTTCCTTGACGTCCATCCAGTCATCCGGATTGAACGCTCCTTCCTCGTCCGCGTCGCGCGGTATCTGGCAGGCAATCTGGCATGCCAGATCGTCAACCTTGAAGTTCGCGACCTTGTTGGCCCCGCTCTTGCCCTCGAGGATCCTCTTCCAAGTGACATCGACGTTACCGCCCAGCGGCGACACCATGCCCAACCCAGTTACGACAACTCGCCTCATACACCTGCACTTACGTTTGAAGGGCCAGGCGGGGCATTCCCCGCCGGCCCGGTCTTTTGTCAGAATTCAAGAAGGGATGACCCTTACTTGTTTGCTTCCAGAAACTTCACGGCATCGCCAACGGTGAGAATGGTCTCTGCTGCAGTGTCTGGAATTTCAACGCCGAATTCTTCTTCAAATGCCATGACCAACTCAACGGTGTCGAGGCTGTCAGCGCCCAGATCGTCGATGAAGCTTGCGCCTTCCACAACCTTCTCCGCATCGACACCGAGGTGCTCGACAACGATTTTTTTCACCCGATCCGCGATATCGCTCATCTTTTACTTCCTTATTTTTCGTCTATTCATCTATCGCGAAACTGCCCCTGCCCGATCTCAAAGCGGCGGTGCCAACTCGCGGTGTTGAAGATGTCGGCGCGTCGCTGTACCGGAACACCAGTCTTTGCGACGCAATTCGTTACAATCGGCGGGTTGGTAACACACTTTGTTGACCATTACCAGCCAGTCCCGACCGCTTGCAAACGGCCCGGATTTTTTTTGCCTACTCGGCAAAATTTCCTTTTAAATCATGGCCATGCCGCCATTGACGTGCAACGTTTGACCCGTGATGTAAGCGGCCTCGTTGCTCGCAAGATAGAGCGCGGCAGAAGCAATCTCCCCGGACGTGCCCAAACGGCCAGCCGGAACGCTCGCCAAAATTGATTCTTTTTGCTTTTCGTTGAGCGCATCGGTCATGGCCGTTTCGATGAAGCCGGGAGCGATCGTGTTGACAGTGATGTTCCGGCTGGCCACTTCGCGCGCGAGCGACTTGTACATACCGATCATACCGGCTTTGGCTGCGGCATAGTTGACCTGGCCGGGATTGCCGGTCACGCCAACGACAGATGTGATGCCGACGATGCGTCCCGAGCGGCGCTTCATCATGCCTTTGATTGCAGCGCGGCAAAGGCGAAACCCCGAACTCAGGTTGACTTCAAGGACCTGATCCCATTCTTCGTCTTTCATGCGCATGAATATATTGTCACGCGTGATGCCGGCGTTGTTCACGAGAATGTCGACGGAGCCCATTTTTTCTTCGGCCGCCGGCAAAAGAGCATCCACGGCCGCGCGATCAGACAGGTTCGCAGGCGTTGCAAAGGCACGCTCACCGAGGTCTGCGGCAAGGGCCTCCAATTTTTCCGCACGTGTTCCAGAAAGGGAAACGGTGGCTCCCTGTGCATGCAGTGCGCGGGCGATCGCTTCGCCGATTCCGCCTGTCGCACCGGTGACGAGCGCGTTTTTCCCATCCAAGCTGAACATTTGGGGTCCTTCCCTGATCAATTTCTACCCGAGAACGGGTTTGTTTTTTACCTGGTCGTCCGGGTTTCAGCCGCCAATCTTGTCCAAAAGGGCGTCAATGTCTTCCGGAGTGTTCACGGCAAGCCCTGTCGCTTCCTTATGGATACGCCTGACCATTCCTGTGAGGACCTTGCCTGTTCCAACCTCTACAAAGGTCTCGATACCATTGCCAGCGAGCCAGCTGATGCTTTCGCGCCAACGAACCGTCCCGGTAACCTGTTCGACAAGTTTGGACCGGATCTCCGCCGGATCCGTAATTGGCGCGGCCAGCACATTGGCAACAAGCGGCACCACAGGCGATCTGATATCCGCGCTCGCCAGCGCTTCGGACATGGCATCGGCGGCAGGTGCCATCAATGCACAGTGGAATGGTGCACTGACCGGCAGCATCACGGCGCGCCGTGCGCCTTTTGCCTTGGCAATCTCAACCGCGCGTTCGACAGCGGCAAGGTGTCCCGATACAACGACCTGCCCAGGCGCGTTGTCATTGGCTGCCTGGCACACCTCTCCTTGCGCGGCTTCCTGTGCAACTTCGGCTACCACATCAAAATCCAGCCCCAGAAGGGCCGCCATCGCGCCGGCGCCCACCGGAACGGCGTTCTGCATGGCATCACCGCGCACACGCAACAGCCGGGCGGTTGTCGCGATATCCAGGCTGCCGGCGGCGGCAAGCGCAGAATATTCTCCCAGAGAGTGCCCAGCCACATAGGCAGCGGCCGAATTCAACGCGAGCCCCTTGGCTTCGAGCACACGCATTGTGGCAAGGCTGACGGCCATTAACGCGGGCTGCGCATTCGCTGTCAGGGTCAAGACCTCTTCGGGTCCGTCCCACATCACTTCAGAGAGTTTTTGTCCGAGCGCTTCGTCTACTTCCTCAAATACGGCTTTTGCTTCCGGAAAGGCATCGGCAAGACCTTTGCCCATTCCGACGGACTGGCTGCCTTGGCCGGGAAATGTGAATGCTATGGTCATTTGGGAACGCCTCCTTGAAACGTGCGCAGGGCCGGCTTCTACAAAAGAAGCAAACTGTCGGCTTTTGGAAGAAAGCGAAGTGTCGGCCCGGCAGCGCCAACTACGAACTTGGCGCGAGCCTATGATACGCTCTTGCCTGCGCTGTCAAGGCCCATAAGCCACTCTCATCCTGGAATCGAGCTCTTTTTGCCATAAATTCCGCCTTAAAAGCATATTGGAAATCAGCAGAAGACCCATTTTGCCCGACCAGCCGATTTTGTTTCCAGATGAGCTCTGTCGCGTTCTGCCGCGACCAAGTCTTTCAACCCTGGGTTTTTCTCATTGACACCCTACTCGCGGAAAAATAGCTTCTAGCAAAAATTGACAGTGTAATTTGGGGCAGGCTTTATGACGCACTTCATTTGCAGAATTCTATCCATAGCTGTTTTCGCGATTTTTGCAGTCGTGGCATCACACTCAGCGCATGCGGTCACGTATGATTTCAATTTCACCTTTATCAACAAGGATATACATGGTGGCGGTACGGTGACCGGCCTCGTTCGCGGATTGACCGAGGGCAGGTCGAGCGCAACCAGCGTGGAAGTTCTCACCAACAGCGACAATTTCGGAATTAACAGCTATTCACTTCCCTTTATCAGCAATTGGGACGTCGAAAACGGAGAAATCACGTTTGTCGATTTTGTCTCCCGGAGTGACAACGTCACCGACCTCGTTGGTGGATGCTGCATTCTGCATTTCTTCTTCTTTCCTGACGGTGGAGATGCGGAAGGTATTCTGAGAGACCCGAGCGTTTTCTCCGGCTCCACTTCTGGCGATTTCGGTCTCAAATTCACTCCCGTCCCACTCACACCGGTCCCAATTCCTGCCAGCGGATTGCTTTTGATGGCAGCAATTGCGGGCGTAGCGGGGCATCGGCGCTGGAAGCAGGCGTAGCGCTAAACACGCATCACTGTGGGTTGGAACCCGCCCTACGCTCCGGCGATCAGGGCTTCAACCTCAAGGAGTGCGCCCGTGTCCTCAGCAGTGATGAGGACAATTACCGGCGATATTTTGCTTCCGGAGGTTATCCACCGCGCTTTCGACTTGCATTTCCCCCAAAACGGAGTATAGAGCGCGCTTCATCCGGGATTTGGCCGGGGGCTGAAAGGAAGGGCGTTTGCCAGGATCTTTGAAAGATCCGACTTCCCGTGTTCCCGCTCTCGTTAGAACTCTCGTGCCTTTCCGGGGCTACGAGGAGGCTCCGCGCCGATCCCGCGTTGTCAACACGAAGAAAGGCTATCTTTATGCCTCTTTACGAGCACGTATTCCTGGCACGCCAGGACGTTTCGGCCCAGCAGGTCGAACAGCTTGTCGAACAGTACAAGGGCCTCATTGAAGGCGCCGGCGGTACGATCGGCAAAGTTGAAAATTGGGGTCTTCGGTCTCTTGCCTACCGTATCAAGAAGAACCGCAAGGCTCATTACACTCTGATGAACATTACCGCACCTCACGCTGCCGTTGCCGAAATGGAACGTCAGATGGGTCTGAGCGAAGATGTTCTGCGCTACATGACCTTCCGCGTCGGCGAGCTGGATGAAGAACCGTCCGCGATGATGCAGAAGCGTGACCGCGATGACCGCCGTGGCGGTGGACGTGGTGACCGCGGCGACAGAGGTGATCGCGGTGACAGAGGTGATCGCGGTGATCGCTCTGGCGGAAGCCGTCCCCCGCGCCGTGGTGAAGAGGAGTAAGAGACAATGGTTGATATTGCACAGCTTCCGAGCCGCCGCCCGTTCTTCCGTCGCCGGAAAACCTGCCCGTTCTCGGGGTCCAACGCTCCGAAGATCGACTACAAGGACATCCGTCTGCTACAGAGATACATCTCCGAGCGTGGCAAGATCGTTCCGAGCCGCATCACCGCAGTTTCCGCCAAGAAACAGCGTGAACTGGCACGCGCCATCAAGCGCGCCCGCCTGCTCGGCCTTCTGCCGTTCGTCATCAGCTAAGGCTTCCGTTTGGGAGCTGTCGTCTCCCGGGTTTGCCCGGGAGATCCGTATTGGGACCGCGGACAAACGGTCTCTAACCACCGGACAGGTGGGACAGTAGGAGACACAAATGCAAGTTATTCTTCTTGAACGCATCGCCAAACTCGGCCAGATGGGCGACACCGTCCGTGTTCGCGACGGCTATGCCCGCAATTACCTTTTGCCGCAAGGCAAGGCGCTTCGCGCCAACAAGGGCAACCTTGAGCGTTTTGAGCAACAGCGTGCTCAGCTGGAAGCCAGGAACCTGGAACGCAAGAGTGAAGCGGAAGCTGTCGCCTCCAAACTCGACGGCGAAGCTTTGGTCATGATCCGGTCCGCGGGCGAAACAGGACAGCTTTATGGTTCGGTATCCACCCGTGATATCGCAGAAGGACTGACGGAAGCCGGGTTTACTGTTTCCCGTGGGCAGGTGGAACTGCGCGCTCCGATCAAGACCATCGGAATGCACACGGTTCTGATCCGCCTGCACCCGGAAGTCGAAGTCAGTGTCATGGTCAATGTCGCTCGCTCCGAAGACGAAGCAGCGCGCCAGGCAGCCGGCGAGGACTTGACCACGCCGGAACAGGACGTCTTCGAGTTTGAAGAAGACGAAGAAGCAGAAGACGCGGAAGGAACCGAGGACGGTTCCGACGCCGAGGCGGAAGCAGAAGCTGAAGCTCCGGTCGAAGAAGACGTCTGATCCGCTGGAACAGCTTTCCGGCGACAATATGAACGGCGCTGCTTTCAGCGCCGTTTTTTTTGTTTTGCCAGCAATTCTTTTAACGGCACGGCCAACTACCCTAATCCAGCAATTCCAAAGTCCATGGCAACCTTTTGAATCAACTGCCCAAATTGTTAACCGGCAATTTACTTTCAAAAAAAGCCAATTGATTTCAATGAGTAAGAGCTATCACCTTGAGTCTTCAAACAGGTTTTGAGTCAAGCGGGATTCGAGTCTATCCCCGCTGATCTGCACCTGACAGTGGGAAACAATCTGAAGCCTTTTTGAGCCTTGAGACCGTCCCCGACAGAGGGTATGCCGGATGGACTTGGGTCATCGGGGGACGAAATGAAGGGCACATTACAGAAAGTCGAAACGGAAGAAGACATCCAACGTCTCGCACCGCATAACGCGGAGGCTGAAAGACAGTTGCTGGGTGCGATCCTCGTAAACAATGAAACGTTCTACCGGGTTTCCGACTTTCTCGAGCCGCACCACTTTTTTGTGCCCTCCCACCACGACATCTATGAAAAGGTCAGCCACCTCATCCGGGCCGGTAAAACCGCCTCACCCATCACGCTGAAAACCTTCTATCCCGCGGACGCAAAAATTGCGGACCTGTCCGCAACCCAGTTTCTCCTGCGCCTTGCCGGCGATGCAGCGTCCATCATCAATGCTGAGGACTATGGCCGTACCATCTACGACCTTGCCATCCGCCGGAACCTGATCCGGATCGGGGAGGACATGGTCAACATCGCGTTCGACGCTCCCATCGACGTCCCTCCCGGCCAGCAGATCGATGATGCGGAGCGCAGGCTGTTCGAGCTTGCCGAAACCGGTCGCAGTGAAGGTGGTTTCGTTTCATTCGGCGATGCGTTGACAGAAACCATAGAAATGGCGCATGCCGCCTACAACCGTGAAGGTGCATTGTCCGGAACCTCGACGGGACTGCGGGAACTCGACAAGCTTATGGGTGGCCTCCAGCAGTCCGACCTGATTGTTCTTGCCGGACGTCCGGCAATGGGCAAGACCTCTCTGGCGACAAACATCGCCTATAACATCGCGCAGGCTTACAAATCAGAAGAACAACCTGACGGCGCGCTTAAAACGATCAATGGCGGTGTCGTCGGGTTCTTCTCACTCGAGATGTCCGCAGAGCAGCTGGCAACACGTATCATTTCCGAGCAAGCGGAGATTTCCTCATCCAAAATCCGGCGCGGCGACATAACAGAAGCGGAATTTGAGAAACTCGCGGCATGTGCTCAGACAATGCAATCCGTTCCATTGCATGTGGACCAGACGGGCGGCATTTCGATCGCTTCGCTGGTCTCGAAGGCACGTCGGTTGAAGCGGCAGCGCGGCCTTGATCTGCTGGTTGTTGACTACATCCAGCTGCTCTCCGGCTCCGCCAAGAATTCGGGCAACAGGGTTCAGGAAATTACAGAGATCACAACAGGCCTGAAGGCTTTGGCAAAGGAACTGAACGTTCCGATAATTGCGTTGTCCCAGCTCTCGCGCCAGGTCGAGTCGCGTGATGACAAACGGCCGATGATGTCGGACCTGCGCGAGTCTGGCTCAATCGAGCAGGACGCCGATGTGATTCTGTTCGTTTACCGTGAAGAATACTATCTGTCCAAGACCGAACCGGAAGTCGGCTCTCCGGAATATGCGGCCTGGGAAGCCAAGCACGATGCCGCTCGAGGCAAGGCTGAAGTGATCATCGCAAAACAGAGACACGGCCCGACAGGCACGGCGAATCTGCACTTCCAGGGTGAATTCACCCGCTTCTCCGATCTTGCCGAAGACGATCACCTTCCTGAGCGTTACGAATGAAGCCTGCTCGACCTTGAATCCGCTGACTTGAGCGTGCAGGCCCGCAAGATTTTCAACGAAAAGTCGAAAATTTAAAATACTTCAATCAAAACGGGTTTCTGCACGGTCTATTTGGAAAACTTGTATCAATTTAGACTTGTCCAAATTGACAATTTTAAATCATCTTTAAGCCTCATTGTTTACCCTGGGTAATCAAACTTGAAGAGTTTCGAATGTTTTTTGGAAATGGGTCAACGTGAATTCATCGGTGCAAAAATTGAGGGAGGAAGCCAGAATCTTCCCCAGGAAGCGCTGCAAGTGGCCTGGTATTTTGAAACTCGACAAGGAGCACCAGCCTTGTGTTGTTGAAGATATCAGCGCAGGTGGCTGTCGAATTGCCACCAAAACAAAGGGCCTGAAGCCAAAGGCAAAGATTGTTCTGGAAGTGGAAAGCAGAAAACTTCGCTTTCACGGAGAGATTCGCTGGGTACGCACAGACGAATTGGGAATTGAGTTTCTCTATCAGGACTAGGCTTTTTCAATCTCGCGACTTCAGTCAAAAGAGCGCTGACCCTCAAAACCGCATTTGAGCTCCCAAACGCCGCATTTCTTTTCCATTTTTGAAACAGAACAGGTCCAATGCGATGGGCCAGAGCGGTTCCAGCTTAGCTGGAATCATTTGATGGCGTAGATTTGTTCCTTCTGCCAGGCGCGTCGCGCAGCGCGATACGGTGTATCGGGCAAACGGCGCTACGCAGCCGATGAGCAAATCTACGTCACCGTTGTCATATTGAAGTCGTGATCAAAACAACGAGCCAGGGCCGGGAGTTTTTGTTTCTGGCCACGTTGGCTCGACCTTATGGTGGAGCCACACCAATGTGATCGAGCCGCCTTGCCAGAAACAAAAAACTCTCCGGTCAAATGCTTCCAGCTAAACTTGAACCGCTCTAGACTGCGCAGCGATTCTATTGACGATACCGTTGCCGGAGCCCTGTCTGGACCATGCTTTTTGCTGCCGAAGATCCGTTTCACACCGATTTATATGGTGGCCGGTTGACAATCGACCTGGAGGCTATCGCCCAGAATTGGCGGTTCCTGAAAAGTAAGCTGACGGATAACACCGAATGCGCCGCGGCAGTAAAGGCGGATGCGTATGGGACGGGACAGGAGCCCTCTGGCCGGGCGCTCTTCGATGCAGGATGCCGAACCTTTTTTGTCGCCGTGCCGACGGAGGCAATTTCTCTCAGGCAAACGCTTCCCGATGCGACCATCTACGCCCTCAACGGGCTGTTGCCCGGAACGGCCGATCACTACCTGGAAAATGACATCCGCCCTGTTCTGGGTTCTTTGGTGGAAGTCCGGGATTGGATCAACCTGTGCAAGTCGGCGGGCCGGTCGTTTGATGCCGCGGTTCACGTCGATACGGGAATACACCGGTTGGGCCTCTCGCCGGATGAGTTTTCCGCCACATTGAGCGACGCCGATCTGATGGGACCTTTCGTTCCTTCGCTGCTTATGAGCCATCTGGCCTGCGGCTCGACCCCTGATCACGAAATGAACGGGCGTCAGCTCGAACTCTTTCGCGAGATAACGGCGCCCTACGCGCACATTAAGCGGTCGCTTGCGAATTCGGCGGGCGTTCTCATGGGTCATGAGTATCACTTCGATCTTGTGCGCCCTGGTATTTCTCTTTACGGCGGACAGGCGATTGAAACCGAAATAAATCCCATGAAACCCGTCGCCAAAGTCGAAGCGCGCATCATGATCGTGCGCAATGTTCCAGAAGGCGACACAATCGGGTACGGCGCGCGCCAGACCGCGAGACGCCATCTCAAAAACGCGGTCGTGGCCGCGGGATATGCGGACGGGATGCTCCGCAGCGCAAGTTCCTCCGACGACCGCGCCGGCGGGTTTGCAATGATCGAAGGTCACAAGGCACCGATCCTGGGTAGGATTTCGATGGACATGATCACTTTGGATGTCACCGATATTCCCGAAAACCTGGTCAAACGCGGTGCATTTGTGGAAATGCTCGGCCCCAATGTTGCAGCGGCCGATCTGGCGGCTTATGCCGAGACAATCGACTACGAATACCTGACAAGCCTGGGGCAACGCTTTCGCCGCGTATATGGCCCCCTCACCTGATAGGAGTATTCATGGCCAGGCGGTCCTCGTCATTTGTCTGCCAGTCATGTGGATCCGTCACCGCAAAGTGGGTCGGCCGCTGCGAGTCTTGCGGCGAGTGGAACACGATCGTCGAGGAGCAGACGGGCGGCGGCGTTGGTGGAGGACCCGGCCGAGCGCCGCGAAGCAAGGGCCGTGTTGTGCCTCTGGTGGGCCTATCCGGTGAATCCAAGGAAGCGCCCAGGATCCTGACAAAGGTCGCGGAACTGGATCGCGTGACCGGAGGAGGCTTCGTTCGCGGTTCCGCATTGCTTGTCGGCGGTGACCCGGGGATCGGCAAGTCGACGCTTCTGATCCAGGCAGCCGCCCAACTTGCGCGCCTTGGCCACAAGACAGTCTATATTTCCGGGGAAGAAGCGATTGGCCAGGTACGCCTGCGCGCAGAGCGCCTTGGCCTGACCGACGCACAGGTTGCCCTTGCCGCCGAAACGAGTGTCGAAGACATCCTTGCAACACTCGAAGCGGACAAACCGCCTGCAATGCTGATCCTTGATTCCGTCCAGACACTATGGACCGATCAGGTCGAGTCTCCGCCGGGTACCGTGACCCAGGTGCGCGCATCCGCCCAGGCCATGGTGCGCTACGCCAAAAAGAACGGTACAACGATGGTTCTCGTCGGGCATGTGACCAAGGACGGACAGATCGCGGGCCCCCGCGTCGTCGAACACATGGTCGATGCCGTGCTCTATTTCGAAGGGGACGGCGCGCACCAGTACCGGATCCTTCGGTCGGTGAAAAACCGGTTCGGTGCCACCGATGAGATCGGTGTCTTCGAGATGACCGGCAAGGGTCTTGTCGAAGTCTCAAATCCGTCTGCCCTTTTCCTGGGAGACCGGACGACAAGTACACCTGGCGCCGCGGTTTTCGCGGGGCTTGAAGGCTCGCGTCCCCTCCTCATCGAAATTCAGGCGCTCGTTGCCCAATCCTCGCTCGGTACACCAAGACGGGCGGTCATCGGCTGGGATGGTGCGCGGCTCTCAATGATCCTGGCGGTGCTCGAAGCCCGTTGCGGTGTCCGCTTCTCGCAGCATGATGTTTACCTGAATGTGGCCGGCGGCCTTAAAATCAACGAACCTGGTGCGGATCTTGCTGTTGCCGCGGCCCTGATATCCTCACTCAGCGGGCTTGCCCTTCCGGCCAATTGCGTCTATTTCGGCGAGGTCAGCCTGTCGGGTGCAATCCGGCCCGTGGCCCAGGCCCAGTCCAGGCTGAAGGAAGCTGAAAAGCTCGGCTTCGATCAGGCTATTTGTCCAGAGGGAAACCTCAAGGACGGTGCCGCATCATCGTTCAAGGCGACCGGCCTTTCGGAACTTGGGGACTTTGTCGCCAAACTCTCTACCGAGGCTAGTGCGTCAGGGGCCTCTTGAAGCAAGATGGCCATTGGATCGGAATAGAGATTTCAGCTCCGTTGTGAGCGCCAGACAGAGGGACTAATCAGGAACATGCCGATAACCATACTGGACGGACTGCTCTTGGCCATCATGTTCATTTCGGCGGTGCTTGCCATGATCCGCGGTTTTGTCAGGGAAGTGTTGTCGATTGTTTCCTGGGTGGCTGCGGCAGCGGCGGCGTTCCTGCTCTACGAACGGGTCTTGCCATACGCAAAACAATACATATCTCACGATCTGGTTGCGGCGGGCGCGTCGGCAGCCGCCGTGTTCCTCGTGACGCTCGTTATTGTCAGCTACATTACGATGCGGATCTCCGACTTCGTTCTGGACAGCAGGATCGGCGCACTCGACCGCACACTCGGTTTTGTGTTTGGTGCCGTGCGCGGGCTGCTGCTGGTCGTGGTCGCAATGATGTTCTTTAACTGGTTTGTCCAGACGGACCAGCAACCGGAATGGGTTCTCGATGCCAAATCAAGGCCTATCCTGCTGTCAATCGGCGAACGGCTGGTCGCCGTTTTGCCCGAAGATCCGGAAAAGGCGATCCTGGAAAGGATCAGGGACGCTGATCTGACCGGCGACGATGCAAGCGCGCCGTCGGAAGAGCCGGAATACAGCGATTCTGAGCGGCAAGGGCTTGAGCAATTGACGAGCGACAACAATTGACGCCGAAAACGGCGCAGACAGCGAAACGAAAATATCCCGCGTTCGCCTTGCCGCGTGCTGGATGACAATGCTGCTTTCGCACGAAAGCAGGACAATTCAATGTCCCGGGCCGGCTGCCCGCCGGCTGATAAAAGGAGTGTTCGCCATGGCTGGCGGAACGGAAGTGCACGAGCATCTTGACGTCGATGGCGACACGCTGCGCGAAGAATGCGGTGTGTTTGGAATTCTCGGACACGAGGATGCCAGCGCCCTTACCGCACTGGGCCTTCATGCCCTTCAGCATCGCGGTCAGGAGGCGGCAGGTATCGTCACCTTCGACAATGAGCAATTCCGCGCCGAACGCCATCTAGGACTTGTCGGCGACCATTTTTCCGATGCCGACACGATCGGGCGCCTGACTGGCCGCGCGGCAATCGGGCATGTGCGCTATTCAACGACAGGCGAGACAATTCTTCGGAACGTGCAGCCCCTATTCGCCGAGCTGGACGGCGGTGGCATCGCGGTCTGCCACAACGGCAATTTCACAAATGCGCTTACGCTCCGGCAACAGCTGATCCGTGACGGTGCGATCTGCCAATCGACATCCGACTCCGAAGTTGTGTTGCAGTTGGTGGCCCGCTCGCGCAAGAGCAAGATCGTTGAACGCTTCATCGAAGCAATCACGCAGATGGAGGGCGCTTATTCGCTGGTCGCCCTCACCTCCAAGAAGCTCATCGGTGCCCGTGATCCGCTCGGCATCCGCCCGCTGGTGCTCGGCGACCTGAACGGTGCACCGATCCTTGCTTCGGAGACATGCGCACTCGATATCATCGGTGCAAAGTTCATCCGTGAAGTCGAAAACGGCGAAGTGATCGTCTGCACATCCACGGGCATCCAGTCCTATTTTCCCTTCGGCAAACAAAAAGCGCGCCCCTGTATCTTCGAATACATCTATTTCTCGCGACCGGATTCGATTGTCGGCGGGCGCAGCGTTTATGACGTGCGCCGGGAAATGGGCAAGCAGCTCGCGCGCGAGACCGCTGTCGAAGCCGACGTCATCGTGCCGGTCCCCGACAGCGGTGTGCCGGCAGCGATCGGCTACAGCCAGGAAAGCGGCATTCCTTTTGAACTCGGCATTATCCGCAATCACTATGTCGGCCGGACATTCATCGAGCCGACACAGCAGATCCGAGCGCTCGGCGTGAAGATGAAACACTCGGCGAACCGGGCGCAGATCGAGGGTAAACGTGTCGTTCTTGTCGACGATAGCCTCGTGCGCGGCACGACTTCCGTGAAGATCGTCCAGATGATCCGGGAAGCAGGTGCAAGGGAAGTTCATTTCCGCCTCGCAAGTCCTCCCATCCGCTATTCCGACTATTACGGCATTGACACACCGGTTCGCGAAAAGCT
Organism: uncultured Roseibium sp.; assembly: GCF_947494555.1. GTDB lineage: Bacteria > Pseudomonadota > Alphaproteobacteria > Rhizobiales > Stappiaceae > Roseibium. Next base: position 657,378 of record NZ_CANLVF010000002.1, read on the forward strand.
GCTGGCGGCAAAATACAGCCTTGAGGAAATGCAGGCCTATATCGGAGCTGACAGCCTGGCGTTCCTCTCGGTGGACGGGATTTACAAGTCGATGGGCTACGACGGGCGTGATGATTCAGCACCGCAATTTACCGATCACTGTTTTACCGGTGACTACCCGACGCCCCTGACGGATCTTTCGGAAGACAACGACTTCGTCAGCGCACCGCGTCTCGTGGAGGTCGGTTAAGAGACTTAACATGACGAATGATTTTGAAGGCCGGGTTGCGCTGGTTACCGGCGCCTCCCGTGGCATAGGCTATCATCTGGCGAAGCGCCTGGGTGAACGCGGCGCTCACGTGATTGCACTGGCGCGTACCGTGGGTGGTCTTGAAGATCTTGATGATGAGATCAAGGCCGCAGGCGGCCAGACAACGCTCGTACCCGTCGATCTGACTGACTTCGACGCGCTGGATCGGCTCGGCGCTGCCATTTTCGAACGCTGGAAGAAGCTCGACATTCTCGTCGGCAATGCCGGTATGCTCGGAGTACTATCGCCGCTCGGTCACATCAGTCCCAAAGACTTCGAAAAGGTAATGGCTGTCAATGTAACTGCAAACTGGCGCCTGATCCGGTCGCTGGATCCGTTGTTGCGGCAGTCTGATGCAGGACGCGCGCTGTTTCTGACTGCGGTTCAGGCCCAGACGCGAACCGCATTCTGGGGTCTTCAATCCGTCAGCAAATCCGCGGTTGAAGCTATGACGAAAACCTGGGCGAACGAGAGCCTTCAAACGGCGATGAAAATCAATCTGGCGGACCCCGGTCCAACACGCACAGGTCTGCGCGCCAAGGCAATGCCAGGTGAAACCCCTGAGAACCTGCCGCATCCGGCGGAGATTGCCGATGAGCTTGTTGAGCTGGTCAAGGCCGACGTCTTCCGGACGGGTGAGCTCTTTGATCGCGTCAGTGGGGAATGGACTTTTGTGTGAACCTTTCAACGGGTTATGAAAAATAGCCGCCGGGTTCGCTTTCAAGGCTCCCGGGAGTTTGCTTATCTGCAATCGTTCCCGATATCTAAACCTTTTGACTTCTTCACCCAGGATGGCCCCTGCCGGACCATGTTTCCTGGTTGAATGGCGCCCTGTTTACAGCACCGCCGGTTCCGCGTGGGTTTCTGGTTAAGAAACCTGCTCCCGGACCCCGGAAGAAATCTGTCTTAGATTTCCTCCCAGTTCATGCTGATGGTCTCCACATGTGCCAGCGCAGAGTGTTCAAACCGGGCGAAGCTGTCAGACATACGGTCCGGTGCTGCTTCCGAAATGCCCATCAAGGCCATGCTTAGATCAAGATCCGAACCCTGGGTGGCCTGAACCTCGGGGCCAAGCATTGCAAGATCGCTCCAGCCGCTATGAGCCTTATCGGTCGCAAGACCCGTATCGCCATCCAGCTCTTCAAAATCAAAATCGAACGCACCATCGTTCGCGTCTTCGAAGTGATTGCTATCTGTTTCGTATGCTCTATCCAAATTCATGACAGTCTCCAATCAATACATAAATGTCCGCCGGAATAGCCCGGCGCCTTTCAAATGTGTGGATCGGATTTTTTTCAGAGAACCGTCATTCGCACAGGATCTTCATGCGAATTTACCGTCGATGCAAAAAAGGCGGCAGCGCTTTCGACCATGGCGCGCCTTCTAAACACCTTGTTCTTCCACCGTCCCGCGAACGTGGGACTTGTGTCAAAGGCAGGCATTTGAAAGCATGGACCTAACCCGCAACCTCAGGGAGAAACGTCATGAAACTCGGAGCATTTTCCATCAGTCTTTCGGTCCGTGACATCAAGAAGTCCAAAGCGTTTTACGAAGACCTCGGTTTTTCCGACATGGGCGGGTCCGGTGACGACGGCTGGCTCATCATGAAGAACGGCGAAACCGTCATCGGTCTCTTTCAGGGTATGTTTGAAAAGAACATGCTGACGTTCAATCCCGGATGGGATCAGAGCGCCAACAAGCTTGAAAAATTTCAAGATGTCAGGGAATTGCAGAAAGAACTCAAGGCAAAGGGGCACAAATTCGAAACAGAAGCCGATGAAACCTCAACCGGGCCGGCGAGTTTCGTGCTGATCGATCCTGACGGAAATCCTGTGCTTGTCGACCAGCACGTCTGACGTGTTGCTACTCGGCGGCTTCCAGCGGCGCAAAAGAACTGTCGGCGATTTCCTTGAGATCGGCAAAAACACCCGGTGCTCCAACGACGACACGCGCTCCATGATAAAGCGCATGGTTGACGTCCTGATCCATGACGAGGCCGCCAGCCTCTTTGATCAGCAACATTCCGGCGAGACAGTCCCACGCATTCATGTGCGATTCCACATAGCCGATCAGCCGCCCGGACGCCGCATATGCAAGCATAAGCCCTCCTGAGGCATTCCGGAAAAAGACACCGCCCTTGGATACCAGCGCGCCAACGACATTCACAGCATCGGTAATCGCTGTCCGGCCATTGAAGCCAACACCAACGGAACCGGAGGCAAGACTTTCGCTCGTGGAGGCCTTTATGGGTTTGCCGTCGAGGAATGCTCCCTGCCCTGCACCGGCGGTGAAGGTTTCACCTGCGACCGGATCGTGGATCACGCCGACGATAACCTGACCCTGATGGACACACGCAATGATAACGCACCATTGCGGGATACCGGTGACGAAATTGGCTGTTCCGTCAATCGGATCGGTCACCCAGGTATAGCCGGAAGACCCTTCTTCCATCCCGTGTTCTTCACCAAGAATGCTGTCGTCAGGATAAGATGCCGCAAGTTCTTTGCGAATGAGCGTTTCAACGTTCCTGTCGGCTTCCGAAACAAGATCCTGGTGTCCCTTCTGGGTAATCGTCAGCGTGTCGAGCTTCCGAAAATAGTCCAGACCGAGTTTGCCAGCCTTGATCGCAAGTTTCTCGGCAAATGCAAGCCGTTCGGAAATCATCAAATCACTCCTTCAAAACCAGACTGAGCAGTTTCATTGCTCGAATTGCCAAGCGCGCCGGTCGCGCAACTATTGGCGCCGAGGACTACTGGATTTTTCGTTTTTTCCTGGGGGCATAAGGGTTGTCCCCCTTTCGATAGGCAAGACGAATTGGCGTCCCATGGATGCCGAATGTCTCGCGCAGCGAGTTCACCAGATACCGCGAATAGCTTTCCGGCAATTGTTCCGGCCGGGAACAGAATACGACGAAATGCGGTGGCCGCGTTTTGGGTTGGGTCATGTAACGCAGCCTCACGCGGCGTCCGGACACGGCAGGCGGTGGGTGGTTGACCGTCACCCGGTCCAGCCAGCGGTTCAGTTTTGCCGTCGATACGTGTGCATTCCAAGCCTCATAGGCCTTGAACACACTTTCGACCAGACGGTTTACCCCCTGCCCTTGTATCCCGGACAGGGTCACGATCTGCACGCCTCTGATCTGATTGAAATAGCGTTCATTGGCGTCGCGGATCTTTTTCCAGGCAGCTTCCCGATCTTCGATCAGGTCCCATTTGTTTATCGCTATGACCAGCGCCCTGCCTTCCCGCGCGACGAGGTCAATGATCTGCAAGTCCTGTTTTTCGAACGACATTGTAGCGTCCAGCGTCACGACAACCACTTCGGCAAACTTGATCGCGCGCAGTGCGTCAGCAACAGACAGCTTTTCAAGTTTCTCCTGAACGCGCGCCTTCCTGCGGATCCCTGCCGTATCGAAAAGCTTGATGTGACGTTCGCGCCAGACCCAGTCGACGGAAATGGAGTCGCGCGTAATACCGGCTTCCGGTCCCGTCAACATACGGTCTTCGCCCAGCATCTTGTTGATCAGCGTCGATTTGCCCGCATTCGGTCTGCCGACGATTGCAACCCTCAGGGGCCGTTCCTTCGTCCCGGCCGGATCCTCTTCATCGATCAGTTCGCCGTCTTCGTCGACGTCGACATTTGTGATGGCTTCGTCGCGCTTTGCCTCTTCTTCTTCTGAAACCCGATCAACATGCGGTTTCAGGGCGTCGTAGAGGTCGGAAAGTCCTTCGCCGTGTTCGGCCGAAATCGCGATGGGATCGCCAAGACCCAGTGAATAGGATTCATAAAGACCGCTTTCCCCTGCACGGCCTTCGGCCTTGTTTGCAAGCAGGATAACCGGGCGTGTCGTCTTCCGCGCGACTTCCGCAAAATGAGCATCGAGCGGTGTGACACCGGCGCGTGCATCAATCAGAAAGAGGACGGCATCGGCTGTGTCGATCGCTTCTTCTGTCTGACGGCGCATTCTGCCTTCAAGAGAGCTCTTGTCCGCGTCTTCAAGTCCGGCCGTGTCGACAATCGTGAACCGCAAGTCACCCAGACGCGCCTCGCCTGGCCGCCTGTCCCGGGTGACGCCGGGCGTATCGTCGACAAGCGCCAGCCGTTTGCCGACAAGACGATTGAACAACGTGGACTTGCCGACATTCGGCCGTCCGATAATGGCGACAGTTGCGCCCACAGCAGTTACTCCTGACACGCGGGCTTCAGAAAGGTCCCAACCCCGAAATCCGCAAAACCTCTCCGCGCCGGTCTCGGCGGCAGGAAAGATGCACATGCATTTCACCGCACGGCTGAACGGGTCCGGTCGTTGCAACGGGACCCTTTGCAGCCTAGTTGAAAGCGGTGACCCCGTCTTTTCCACTCAAAACGATGACCCGGCCGCCAGCGACGATGGGCGTGACATATACGTCCGCATTGGTCCGCTGCGTGGTCATGATGTTTCCGCTCGTCGCGTCGACAATCGCTATTTGTCCGTCGCTAGAGAACGCCACAAGCGCACCATTGGCCAGTATCGGTCCGGCCCAATTCCGGCGGCGTTTTTTCTTTTCAGGCCTTGGAAGCGATGTAGCCCACAGCGTTTCGCCGTTCTTCAAATCAAGGGCTACCATGCGATCATCAAGATCGACCATGAAAAGGGCACTTCCGGAAACAACCGGCGTGTGAACGCTGCCGAGATCCTGCTCCCATCGCCGCAGACCCGTGCGCGCCTCTACGGCGACGGTTCTGCCCGCAACTCCGGTTGCATACACCATGTTCCCCGACACGACCGGGCTCGCGGACACATCTGCCAGGCCCGAAAGCGCCAATGTACGGAACCCCCTCGACACGCTGTCGATCCATTCGGCCTCGCCGGATTTCATGTCGATAGCCATGATCTCGCCGGAGGAAAACGGAACGATGACGCGATTGCCCGAAATCGCAGGATTGGCCACTGACAGCAACCCGGCCGTCTCTTCAATTCCAGCATATGTCCAGGCGACGGTGCCGTCGGTCTGGGAGAGCGCGTAAACCTCGTTTGATTGCGAAACAACGAAAACCTGACCGCCGCCTGCGACAGGCGCACCGCGCGCGGGCGTGTCCAAATCCGCGGTCCAAAGCACCTGCCCTGAACCGGCATCCATCGCAATCAATTGCCTGTAACTCGTTGCAGCATAAACAACGCCGCCGGCAACGGTTACACCGCCACCCGGACCAACGTCCCTCTCACCTTCGGGGCGGAGGTTTTGGGTCCAGACACGTCCCCCTGCTGTCGACAAGGCAACGACTTCGCCGTTGGGCTTATAGACGTAAATCTTGCTGCCATCACTTACAGGCCGTGCGGAAAGCCTCAGCCCCGAGGATGTCAGACCGCGCCCGGACGTTCCGACATTCGATCGCCAGGACGTTGTTCCGGAAATAGAAACCGCGACATTGCCGGGATCGTTTGAAAGTCCGCCGCCGCTCGTTGTCCAGGTCTGGCCACCGGTGGCGGGCCCTACATTGGCGGTCTGTCCGAGCGCTCTGGCAGTCGGATCAGCGCCATCGAAAACCGGCTGGCGCTCGCCAGGCAAAATCTTTTCCCTGGAAAACGGATTGACGGATTCGCCAAATTCGCTCACCGATCCGCAGCCGGTCAGGGCGAGAGACATTGCAAAGACACCAAGCAGGGTGTTCCTGCTGCGAAAACATGCCGCAAAATTCACTGATCGTTTCCTTCGCCGGCTGTCGCACTGTCACCGCTGCTGGCGCGGATCACATCGCGCAAAAGAGACGCGCGGTTAGACACGTCACCTGGCGTTTCCGGATCATTTTCAAGTGCGGAGATCCAGGTCTGAGCCGTTTCGTAATCACCGTTTTTCCAAGCACTTAATGCAAGAAGCTCACGTGCCGCGCCCCTGAAGGGCCCAGCATCGCCCGTCAATGACTCCACGCGGTCTGCGACGGCGGCATAATCTTCAAAATCAACCGCAATGTATCCAGCGCGCAAACTCGCCACGTTGCGCATGGCTTCCATCAGGCTGCTGTCACGGGAAAGCTGATCGAATGCCTCAAGCGCTTCCTGCGACTGACCCGAGTTTGCCATATCCGTCGCCATGCGCAGCTTCGCAAGCGCAGGATAACCACCAACCGAGCCTTCAAGATTGCCATAAAGCTCGGCTGCTTCCTGATACTGCCGGTTTTCGGACAATTCGACCGCGTCAAAAAAGATGTCGCCGGCTTCCTGAGACTGGACTTCCTGCCAGTAAAGCCAGGTGCGGTAGCCGATTGTTCCAATCACAATCAACACCGCAAAGGCGATTATCCAGAGACCAAACTTGTTCCAAAGCCGACGATACTTCTCCTGGCGAATGTCTTCATCGACTTCACGAAAAATGTCAGACATACGTGTCTTTTTCCTGCATTCGTCTTGCCGGTCCCTTACGGAACCGGACCACCACCCCGTTTTGAGTGGCGCACATTATCCATTTGATCCTTCTTGGGCAATTCCCTGAAGGGGCTTTAATCCCCCCTTCGTGGCGCAAGTGGGGCAATCCGTTCCAAATCGACAAAATCCCGGATGATTTTACCGCTACTTCCGCTCTATCCCACCGGCACACCGATGAGAAGGACATGGAGTTTCCACACGAACAGTCCGTAGAGCACGAGTCCGGCGAGAATCACCACGACATCGGAGTATTTTCCCGGCTCGCCGACGACCGGACCCTGCCCTGCTCCGGGCCCGCGTTTTTTAACCGATATGCGGTCAGCCACGGCCCAGAGGAAGAAACTGCTGAACAAGAGCACTGATGCGAGGTCGCCATTTGCAAGCAAATGCGACAACGCCCAAAGCTTGATCGCAACAAGCATCGGGTGTTTCAGCGCATTCTTAATCTTACTCGGAACGTATGCCGCGACCAGAAAAATGAATACCGGTACCATCAGCAGCATCGTAACGTGGTGAAGCCAGATTGGCGGATCGTAGACGAGCGGCGGGCCATTAAAGCGCGCTACACCGTAGCCATAGATGATCAGACCCAGGCCGACGGCCGACACAAGCGAGAACAAGCCCTTGTAAGGGTTTTCGCCGAGCCGCTCGATCAGACCGGCGCGCGTTGCCGGAAGCATCGGTACAATATGCATTCCAAAAAACAAGATAAGTCCGGCAATCAGCAAAGACATGCCGCTCTCCCTCAATCTGCCCATAACCGGCCCGGGAAACATCGCTTCGTCGGCGCCGCCAGCGGACCATAAGAGGCAGATGTGATGCCTGCAACAGGCATACGCCATCCGTTCAGGTGGAAAAGCGGATTGACCGCACGGCAATCAAATGCGGCTGACCAGGCAGCCCGCTCGCCGATACAACAGTTTACTGAGAGAGGTTTTTGCAATCCTTGCAGGTGCCACGCAGCTCAATCGTTGTTCTGGAAAGACTGAATTCCTGAGCTTTCGTCCATTCTTTCAACAATCGCATCACTTCATCGGGTGCGAACTCACGGACATCTCCGCATTTTTCGCAAATCGCGAATGCTGCCGTTCCATGGTCCGCACAGCCGGTATGCGCACATGCTACAAACGCGTTGAGGCTCTCCAACCTGTGGACCATTCCGTATTCGACCAGTTTGTCCAGCGCGCGATAGACCTGCAGCGGCGCCCGGAACCCGTTTTCACGCAGCAGATCGAGGATTGCGTAGGCTGTCAGCGGACCGCCTGCATCCGACAGCGACCCGAAGACGAGCGACTGGTTTTTAGTCAGATCGGGATGAGCATGCGCGGTCACTGTCAGTCTCCTGGTATCTTCGCCCCGGATCGAGATCTCGTATTTGCGAACCGGGTGTTATCCTTCTCACGAGTCCCCTGTCGTGGACAAGGCTGATGGGAAGCAGCTTCAGGAAAGCCACAACAAGAACCGGTAAAGACGATATATAGTCGTTCAGAACGGTATTGCCCGCCTTTTGACTGGATACCACTCCCGTGACGCCAGACGGAACCGCCGGTTTCAGTCCGGCGTCATGACAGATATGCAGGTAACGTGCAACAAAAGCTCACAGCGCGTCATCAGGATCATTGAACTGCGTCAATTCTCAGCTCAGACCGGACTTGAACCGGAGCTGTTAATCAATTCAACTTCAATGACGTATATATAGCGATCGGAATCTTGCTTGCATTCAGGACCACCTCCATGATCTTTCCCTGCATTTTATCCGGCGGCGTCGGCTCGAGGCTTTGGCCCCTTTCGCGCAAGGACAGGCCAAAGCAATTCCTGCCCTTGTTCGATGGTGAAAGCCTCTTTCAGAAAACGTGCAAGCGGGTCAACACCGACGGGTTCGCCGCGCCAATTGTTATCGGCAGCAATACGCACCGGTTTCAAATGGGCGAACAATTGTCTGATCTGGGCATTGCGGCGAACGCGATCCTGTTGGAACCGGTCGGCCGGAATACAGCGCCTCCCGCGCTGATCGCAGCGATCATCGCCGAAGAAAACGATCCTGACGCCTTGGTCCTGTTGCTGCCATCCGATCATCTCATTCGCAAGGAAGATGTCTTTCTCCAGAAAGTCCACGCGGCCGAAAGCACCGCCCGCGAGGGTTCAATCGTCACTTTCGGCATCACCCCGACGGAGCCAAATACCGGCTACGGCTATATCAAGGTGGCAGCGGGCGATGCACCGGTGCGTGCCGTCGAAGAATTCGTCGAAAAGCCAGACTACGAGAAAGCCGAGGGTTTTCTTCAAGATGGCAGTTACGTCTGGAACGCCGGTATCTTTCTTTATGCCGCCAGGACCATGATCGACGCCTTTCAAAAACACCAGCCCAAGCTTTATCAAGACGTGGTCGCCGTGATGCGAACCCGTCATAGTGATCTCGATTTTACCCGACTGGACCAGGACGCTTTTGCGAAGCTCGACAATATTTCCATCGACTACGCGATCATGGAAAAGGCGGACAATGTCTATTGTGCACCAGTGGCGCCCGAGTGGGACGACCTGGGGTCCTGGTCGGCAATCTGGACCGTCCTCGACAAGGATGACGAGGGGAATACAGGTCTGGGCGACACCCGATTCCTGGACAGCCGGAATTGTCTTGCTTATTCGCAGCAAAGTCTCGTTTCAGTCATCGGACTGGAAGATGTCATGGTGATTGCCACCAGCGACAGCGTTCTGGTTGCCCACAAGGACAGTGCGCAGGACGTCAAGCGCGTTGTCGAAGAGCTCAAGGAAGAAGGCCGAGACGAGGTCGACCGTCACACCCGCGCTTACAAACCCTGGGGGTATACGGAAAGAATAAGCGCAGGAGACCGGTTTGCAGTTCAATCCATGATGATCAAACCTGGAAAACAACTGAGCCTGCAAAGTCATCTCCACCGCACAGAGCACTGGGTGGTGGTTTCCGGCACGGTTGAAATCACCATTGATGGCCAAAAGAGCCTTCTGACGGAAAACCAGTCGGCCTACGTGCCGCTGGGTGCCCGCCACACGCTGCACAATCCAGGTAAGATCCCGGTTCGAATGATCGAGATCCAATCCGGGACCTATCTGGCTGAGGATGACATTCAGCGTCACCAGGACGGCACGTGAAACGGCCTACTGCACCCGCCTTGTTGCAATTGCAGGTGAAACCGGACAAGACCTAGGGACTGCCGATGTGGCGCTACCGGGGAAACGTCCATGCATCATGTATTTATCTGCGATTACGTGCGCACTCCTATAGGCCGCTACGGCGGCCGGCTCTCCGGCGTTCGAACGGACGATCTTGGAGCAATCCCCCTTGAAGCGCTGATCGAGCGCAATCAGGATGTCGACTGGACGCAGCTCGACGACGTCTTTTTCGGCTGCGCAAATCAGGCAGGAGAAGACAACCGCAATGTGGCCCGCATGTCCTCTCTGCTTGCCGGTCTTCCCGAAACAGTACCCGGTCTTACCCTCAACAGGCTGTGCGGTTCGGGCATGGACGCGGTGATGACCGCCGCGCGGGCAATCAAGTCCGGCGAAATGGATCTTGCGATTGCCGGTGGCGTCGAAAGCATGTCGCGTGCGCCTTTCGTCATGCCCAAAGCAGACACTGCTTTTTCGAGAAAAGCGGAGATTTTCGATACGACCATCGGCTGGCGTTTCATCAATCCTCTTCTCAAGCGGCAATACGGTGTGGATTCGATGCCGGAAACTGCTGAAAACGTCGCAGAAGATTTCTCGATTTCCCGGGCGGACCAGGATGCCTTTGCGCTGCGGAGCCAGCAAAAGGCGGAGGCGGCGCGAAAGGACGGGAGACTGGCGGAGGAAATCGTTCCCGTGATGATTCCGCAACGCAGGGGGGACCCGACCCTTGTCGACACCGACGAACATCCCCGTGCGGACACGAGCGTTGAAACGCTGGCGGCCCTGAAAGCACCTTTCCGCGAAAACGGCAGTGTGACCGCGGGCAATGCCTCCGGGGTCAATGATGGAGCCGCGGCTCTGTTGTTGGCATCCGAAACGGCAGTCGAAAAGTATGTCCTGAATCCGATCGCGCGGGTTGTCGGCGGTGCAACAGCCGGTGTTCCCCCACGCATCATGGGCATTGGTCCGGCGCCGGCAACACGTAAACTATGCGCGCGGATGGGACTGGCGTTGCCGGAGTTCGATATCATTGAACTGAATGAGGCGTTTGCTGCTCAGGCCATCGCCGTGATGCGAGATCTCGGGCTGCCGGAAGACAGTGAAACGCTCAATCCGAACGGCGGAGCCATAGCGCTTGGCCACCCGCTTGGAATGTCCGGTGCCCGCATCGTCGGGAGCGCCGCACTGGAATTAAAGAAACGCTCAGGCAGACTTGCACTTGCGACAATGTGTATTGGCGTCGGTCAGGGCATTGCCCTCGCACTGGCCGCTGCATGATAGCGCACAGCGACGGTGCGCTCTTTGTTCTCGGGTGTTTGAACCGGGTGAGACTGTGACCGCTTTTGCAGATCATCATTGAATTTGTCGAGCCGGTCGGCCAGACGCTCAAACACAAGAGACGGCATGCGCATCGCGGTGATGTAAAGCGTGACAAACTCATTCGTGGCCGCCTTCCAGCGGAAATCGCGCACCTCCCTGTACGCACCAGTTGCCAGAGTTTTCAACTCAACGGCATCTTCTACCATGGGACGAGCGAGCTGAACCGCCCGGTCCGGCCCGGTTGCAACCCAGACCGCCGCGAACACAGAAAAACACGCAAAAACAAGTATATGGATATTTCGCAACAAAAAACGCATTGCAACCCCAAGCATCAATTAAGACTTTATTAACTTTTTAACGTCGTAAAAGATGCACGCAGGAGACGCAACCGTCCCTATTCAGTTTTAAGTTGTATTTTCCGGATTAAGGTTAATCTGGAACCTGCCGCCCAAGACGCAAAAAGCGCGGGTGCCGATTTGCGGCTCCCGCGCTTTTCTGAGGTCTGAATACTTATTTAGGACGGACGCACCGCGGAAGAACGGATCTGCTCCTTGATGTCGTCATCGAGACTGTAACCCATGCCGACAAGCCAGCTGATGTTTACGCCATGGGGCTTGAGTTTCTTCCGCAGGAGGCAGATGTGAACGCGCACATTCTCAAGCTCAGGGCCGCCGTCGTCCCGATCCGCATACAGGAATGCATGAATCTGTTCCCTGTTTGCGAAATTCCGTTTCAGCAAGAACCGCAAGATTCGGGTCTGGATCCGGGTCAGGTCCCATTGCGGTGGAAAGACGATCTGCTGGTCAGCGATCAAACGCTCCAGTTCCGCAATCCGCGCTTCCTTTTGCTCCAGTTGTTCACGCAAGTGAACGATTTCATAGTCAAGCGCAAGGCTCATAGGCTGACCCTCCCGCCGATTTCATTGTGTTTCGGTTTAGACTGCGATGCCGATTGTTTTTCAAAAGCATGAGCAGTTGCCACCGGATTTGGATTCGTTGCCCCGACGTCTTTAGATGTCTGCCGCAAATTTGGTTTCATGGAGTTTCGTTCTCTTTTGGCCGTGACAATGCGCAACCCAACCGAAGCAGAGTTGCCGGCACAGATGTCACAGGTATCGGTGTTGTTTTCTTCGAGAAACGCTGTTTCATCCATTCTGGAGTGTTGTTGACCGGGCGTGTCCAACAGCAACGACACGCTCGCACTACTCCGCGCAAGGTAAATTTCACCAATGCGCGCTACCGCACCGGCGGTCGGGGAAACGACTTTATGTCCATTGAATTTGCATGATTTGACGCGGCGAGACTTGCTGCGCTGAGCCGCCAGCACAGACGTCGGCAATGCAGTTACCCACCCTTCATCGACGTGCAGGGGCGTGTATAGCCCTGCCCGCCCTCCGAAGTGAGGTCTATGAATAACTACGCTGCCCGCCGCATTCCATACAGTTGATAGATCCACAGTCTATTTGCCCGACATCCACCTGGTTTCACACAAGCCGGCCTCCGGCTGTGCAATTGAGTGAGCCTTGTCCCTTTCAGGATTTCCAGCTCAACACCCCCACCAACTTCAAAACCCGTGGGACGCGGACGCCTTCCAAAAAAAACTACAAAAACCGTGCAAATTCGTTCTTCTTCCGAAGTTGAATTTCGTACGTCAAAATATTCATGGTCAAAAATAACAGTATGTATAAAGACTTGGCGATTGGGGAAAGGCCACGGTCTTCTGCGTGCGAAGCCGGAAGCGTTTTGTCCAAGCACTTGCGAGCACCGCGTTTACCGCGCGTCTTGAGCGTCCGCTCGAAATTGGCTTCAGCTGCTTGATCACGCCGACCTAAATTCTACGTGTTTCAATCTTAACGTTAAAATTAACGAACGGTTTACTTACGCTGCGTGATGTTGTTTCTAGACCTCGTTGCGAGCAGTTATTTTCATTGCCCCGCGAGCCGCCCGGGAAACGGCTCGCGGGGTTAATTTCGTTTGGGATGAAGTTTAACCGAAGCCGCGCTCACCTGCGCCCATGATGGGCGTGCCAGTGCCAGGCGATGTCGATGCGACGTGTAATCCAGACGTCCGCGTGACTGGCAATATAGTCCAAAAAGCCGGCCAGAGATGCGGTGCGGCCCGGCCGTCCGGCCAGGCGGCAGTGTAGGCCGACACTGAGCATTTTTGGCGAACCTCGGCGGCCCTCATCGTACAACGTGTCGAAGGCATCCTTCAGGTATGCGAAGAACTGATCGCCCGAGTTGAACCCCTGAAGCGATGCAAAACGCATGTCGTTGGTGTCGAGGGCATATGGAATGACGAGATGATCTCCGTCAGGACCGTCGACCCAATAGGGCAAATCGTCCGCGTAGCTGTCGGAGTCATAGAGAAATCCGCCTTCTTCCTGCACCAGCTTCTGTGTTTGCATGGAACAGCGGCCCGTGTACCAGCCAAGCGGGCGCGCACCGGTCACCTCTTCGTGGATCTGGATCGCCTCAAGGATCTGGCGGCGTTCCTCGTCTTCTTCCATGTCCGCATGATCGATCCACTTCAAGCCGTGGGATGCGATCTCCCAGTCTGCCTCTTTCATCGCAGCCACGGCTTCACGGTTACGCTCAAGCGCAGAGGCAACGCCAAACACTGTTACCGGGAGCGTTCGTTCGGTGAACAATCGCCACAAGCGCCAAAACCCGGCGCGCGAGCCGTATTCATAGAGCGATTCCATGTTCCAGTGCCGCTTTCCGGGCCACGGCGCAGCACCTATGATTTCGGACAGAAACGCTTCGGATGCGGGATCGCCGTGAAGAATGTTGTTTTCGCCGCCTTCCTCGTAATTCAGGACAAATTGAACGGCCAGTTTTGCCTTGCTTGGCCACCTTGGGTCCGGTGGATTGCGGCCATATCCGATCATGTCGCGCGGATAATTCTCGCTCATTCATCTCTCCAGCTTTGCCGGTTTTGGTGCTTTGCCGACGCGCACCGAATCGCACAAATCAAGGGTCGTTGTCTGGCTGCACAAGAGAACGTAACACGGCTCACCACGCAAGCATCGCGGGTTGAGCGGATATGAAATTCGACAATATCTAAAATTTTATATGTCTCGTTATTCGCACTTTAGATCCTGCTGGCTTATCCCTGCTTTTGCGGAACAAATCTGGGAGGCGACCATGATCGCTAGGACTGACGAGATGAAGTTATCATCCGCAGGTTTGCTGCTCCTGTTGGCCGCCGCCGCCATGACCCTTTTTTCCGGCAATGGTTCGGGAACATCAAGCAAGGCCCAGGCAAACGCCATACACCACGGGTTTGTGGACTAATCGACTTTTCCATCGCGGCGAGCCCTGTTCAGGGCGTTCCCTGGCCTGAGTCCAACGTTCTGCGTCGCGCTTCAGCGCGGACAGGCAAAGGACTGCCGGTCGGAAAAAACGGAAACAGTTTCCGAGGCGTGCCGCCGCTGCTGTTCCGTTCCCCAAGGAGCATTATCGCGGAGCCGATCACGACGGATCCAAGCGTAATCACAAGACCGAACGCCAGCATGAGCACGGGAAGGAAAGGATCTTCAGCCGTCGATACAAGAACCCTGAGATTACCGATATTCGCCCAGAAAATTCCGGCCAGGACAAGCATCGCGATGCAAAACCCGGCGACGGCATTGATCGCCAGCAGACGGAAGAAGGGATCTTTTAGCAATTTCACAGGACCAAGGTTCACAATCGTATCTTTCATGAGCATTTTCCCGCTTGCTGCATGTGCGAACTATTCAACAAGGGTAGCGCGTCTTCAAGAAACAGCAAGGTTTCATTCGGACCGTAAAAAAGACTCCCTTAACCTTCCAAGGAGGCAGGTCGTCAATCGGGATGAGAGCCACCGAATTTTTGTGCGGCGCACCCTTGATTTGTTCCGGAATGATATATATTAGGTCGATATATCGATCCAGCATATACCCCTTTCTGCGCCACAGCCTGTGATGTCATCCAGCATTGCGATTATAGCGTAGGAAGGCCGTCAATCCGGAAGGACGCTTCCGGGAACGGAGAGATCCATGAGTGTAAGAAGTCTTTGCCTTGCCATTCTGTCCTTCGGGGATGCGACCGGATACGAGATCCGGAAAGAAAGCACCGATGGCCGGTTCAGCTATTTCGAGGACGCAAGCTTCGGATCGATCTACCCTGCCCTGGCACGACTTGAATCGGAAGGTCTCGTTACGGTTCGAGAAGAACCGCAAGCCGGAAAGCCAGCCCGGAAGGTGTATTCCATTACCGAGGCCGGGCGCGCGGAATTCATAAACTATCTCTGTGAGCCACAGGCTCCAGACACATTCAAATCTCCATTCCTCCTGATCGCGCTGAACGCCGCGCAGCTGCCGCCTGATGTGATCCGGCGTGCGCTGGAGCGCCGTAAGGCACAGGTTCTTGAAGAACTGCGGCTGCTGACGGATTCAGATGAAGAATGCAATCACCCTGGCTCCAACTGGACCAGAAGCTACGGCCTTGCATGCATGAATTGCACGTTGGCTTATCTGGAAGAACATGGCGATGCGCTTGTCAAGATCGCAGAAGATGCAGCAAAACCTGTGTCCGACGCCGCCGAGTAAGCCCGAGTTTCGGAGTACCGAGCAATGAAAGTTAAATTATCCTATATCATGGCGGTGGGTCTTGCCGCTGGCATCGGTTACTGGATGTCGAGCGGAACCGTGGTTATCGGCGGGGTCGGTGACGGTGACAACGCCGTGCCGCCACCCGCGGAGCGCGTGGCTGAGGGCGGAGACGCAACATTTCGCGTCCAGGTTCTGAACCTAACGGCACAGGACAGGCAGGCAATCCTGGAGGTCCGTGGGCGAACAGAAGCCGAAGCCAAGGTCGCTGTAAGGTCCGAAACCACGGATGACGTTGTGCGCCGCCCGGCACGGGAAGGCGCCTTTGTGTCAGCGGGCGATGTTTTGTGCGAGCTGGACGCCGGTACACGGGAAGCCAGGGTTCTGGAAGCCAAGGCCCTGTTCGCACAGGCTGAACTTGATCACACGGCGGCAACCAAGCTCGCCGACAAGGGCTTTACAGCTCAAACCCGCGCCGCTGCGACGCAGGCCGGGCTCGACGCGGCAAAAGCCCGCGTCCAGGAAGCCGAAATGGAGCTGGAACGCACGATTATTCGCTCCCCCATCGATGGCGTGATCGAGAGCCCGATGGCCGAGATCGGCGCACAGCTTGACAGTGGCGGTATTTGCGCGACGGTCGTCAATTCGGACCCAATGATCGCAATCGGTCAGGTCTCCGAGCTCAATGTCGGCCAGATTTCGCTCGGCATGCCGGCGGACGTGAAACTGGTCACCGGCGAAACGCTCAGCGGCAAGGTTCGCTATATCTCTCCGTCCGCAGAGCCGGACACACGTACGTTCCGCGTCGAAGTGGAGCTGCCAAACCCGGACGGCAAGGCACGAGACGGCATTACCGCCGTGACCCGGCTGCCCCTGCCCGTTGAAAAGGCGCACAAGATTTCACCTGCGATCCTGACACTCAGCGATGAAGGTGTTGTCGGCGTGCGCGCGGTCGATGATGACAACAAGACGGCATTTTATCCCGTCACCGTCCTCGGCGGTGAAAATGACGGTTTGTGGGTCGGTGGCCTGCCCGAAAAAGTGACTGTGATTGTTGTTGGCCAGGAATATGTCGGCGATGGCGAAGCCGTCGAACCGGTCTTTGAAACTGCGGAGCTCAGCGAATGATAAACATGCTTGAAGGCGTCCTCAGACGTCCCAAGACAGTCTTTGTGCTGATGATTGCTCTGCTGGTTGCAGGCGTGTTCAGCTATATCAGCATTCCAAAGGAAGACAGTCCCGACATTGACGTCCCGGTCTTCTATGTTTCCATCGTCCAGCAGGGTATTTCGCCCGAAGATGCCGAGCGGCTTCTGGTCCGCCCGATGGAGACGGAACTTCGCGGCCTCGACGGCTTGAAGGAAATCACGGCCATCGCGTCGGAAAGCCATGCCGGGATTGTTCTGGAATTCGACATCTCGTTCGACAAGGATGAGGCGCTCGCCGATGTCCGTGACAAGGTGGATGCGGCCAAGGGCGAACTGCCTGCGGATGCCGAAGAACCGACCATTTCGGAAACGAATTTCGCGCTTGTTCCGACAATCACGATCGCGCTTTCCGGCAGCGTGCCTGAACGCACACTTTACCAGCATGCGCGCCGCCTGAAGGACCAGGTCGAGGCGATCGACACCGTGCGTTCGGCTGATCTGACCGGTCACCGGGAAGAACAACTCGAAGTTCTGATCGATTCTGAGAAACTGGAATCCTACGCGATCACCCAGCAAGAACTTCTGACTTCGCTCTCGAACAACAACCAGCTTGTCCCTGCGGGTTTCATCGATGGCGGTCAGGGGCGTTTCAACGTCAAGGTTCCCGGCCTTGTCGAGACGGCCCTTGATGTTTACTCCCTGCCAATCAAGCAGGCTGGCGAGGGCGTTGTAACGCTTGCCGACGTGGCTGAAATCCGGCGCACGTTCAAGGACGCTGATTCCTATACACGCGTGAACGGCAGCCCTGCCATCGCGCTGAATGTCACCAAGCGGATCGGCACGAACATCATCGAGAACAACATTGCCATCCGCGCTGTTGTCGACGAAGCGACGAAAGACTGGCCCGAGACGATCCAGGTCGATTACATGATCGACATGTCGTCAAATATCTTCGAGGTGCTCGGCTCGCTGCAATCCTCGATCCTGACGGCAATCTTCCTCGTGATGATCCTGGTTCTGGCCGCCCTTGGACTGAGGTCTGCGCTGCTGGTCGGACTTGCGATCCCAACCTCCTTCATGGTCGGCTTCCTAATCCTGTCAGGCCTTGGCTATACCGTGAACATCATGGTCATGTTCGGTCTTGTGCTGACGGTGGGTATGCTCGTCGACGGCGCGATTGTCATGGTCGAGTATGCTGACCGTAAGGTAAGCGAAGGCATGGAAGACCGTGAAGCCTATATCCGGGCTGCGCGTCTCATGTTCTGGCCGATCGTTTCGTCAACCGCAACCACGCTCGTGGCATTCCTGCCCATGCTGCTGTGGCCGGGTGTTGCCGGCGAGTTCATGAGCTACCTGCCGATCATGGTGATCATCGTCCTGATGGCTGCGCTGCTGACGGCGATGGTGTTCCTGCCGGTCACCGGTGGCATCTTCGCGATGGTCACGCATTTCCTTGCGAGGAATGCGGCAGGTGTCCTGGCATTTTTGTTTGGCGTCATCGCCGCGGCAATGACACTTCTGTCCTTGCTCGTCGGCGTGGATCATTCTGCAGGACTGGGTGCAAACTTCGGAGCATATTTCTTTGCCGCGGTGACGTCGCTGTTCGTACTTCTTGTTGCGGCGGTAGCCACCTATTACGCAATTCGTCCGTTTGTCCGCTGGTACAGAAGGCGGATTACGGCAAGAACTGAAGTTGAGAAGCAAAAGCCGGTCAAGCAGTTCCGTTCGGTGACGTTTGTCTCGCTGGCCTTCGAGATGGTGGCCGTCGGCTTTGCTGCCTACTTCGCCTATTTCCTGGCAACCAGTCGTCCTGCGGAAGTAATCGACACGATCGGCTATGCGTTCGGCTCGCTTGCAAGCCTCGGACATCCGTTTACGGTTTTCACGCACCCGATTGCGCTCGAAACCGGGTTCTTCCTCGTCGTGTTCGCGCTCAGCCTGCTGGCGATCTGGGCCGCCTACAAAGCGATCTCACCGCTCGTTCATCTCACGGAATGGGTTTTTGACGGCGTCCGCAAGAATCTCGGCTTCGGGTCCCGCAACGGCGGCAGCCACAGCGACAAGCCTGAAGAACTGAGGTTCGATACTAGCACTGTCAAGGGCTTCACGGGTCTTTACGTGCGTCACCTGAAGCTTCTTGCGGGCAACCCTGTCGGCAACATCCTGACCCTTGTGGTTGTGTTGGGGACTTGTGCTCTGATATTCACATCCTTCGCCTCAAACCCAACCGGCGTTGAGTTCTTCGTCGACGAAGAACCGGACCAGGCTGTGGTGATGGTATCGGCCAGGGGCAATATGTCCGCGGCGGAGTCGCTTGAAATCGTCAAGCAAGTCGAGGCTGAGGTTCTTCAGACTGCGGGTATCCAGAATGTCATCACCTCCGCTTATCCTCCGGGCGGCGGAAGCGGGCCGGATTTCATCGGCGGCGTTCAGGACAAGCCGGGTGATCTCATTGGGGAGATGACGCTGGAACTGGCGAAATACTGCTGCCGCCGGAATGCCTCGGAGATCTTCGCCGAGATCCGGGACAGGTCCGCGGATATCCCCGGCATCAGGGTCGAGACGCGCAAGATCGAGGGCGGTCCTCCGACAGGCAAGGACATTCAGCTTGAGGTCACGTCCACCGACTATGACACCATGGTGGATCAGGTCGCCCGTATCCGGACACATCTGGACACGATGGAACACCTGATCGACCAGGAGGACGACCGGCCCCTGCCCGGCATTGAATGGCAGATCGACATCGACCGTGAACAGGCAGGCCGTTACCAGGCTGGTATCGGATCGGTCGGCAACATGGTCCAGCTGGTCACAAACGGTGTTCTGATCGGCAATTACCGTCCGACAGATTCCGAGGACGAGGTCGACATCCGGGTCCGGCTTCCAGCCGACGAGCGCACGCTCGACCGGTTCGACCAGCTACGCTTGCAGACACCGCTCGGTCTCGTCCCGATTGCCAACTTCATCGACCGTACTCCGGAGCCGAAAGTGTCTTCGATCACGCGGCGCGACGGCCTATATTCGATGATGCTGAAAGCGACAGTCGACAAGACGGCCGTCGATGCCGAAGGCAAGCCGTTGACGGTTGATGCCAAGGTACAGGAACTGAGTGATTGGCTCGACACCCAGACTTTCCCGGACAATGTCTATCTTCAGTTCCGCGGTGCGGATGAAGATCAGAAGGAATCCGGTGAGTTTCTGATGCGGGCGATGATGGCGTCCCTGTTCCTGATGTTCCTGATCCTGCTCACCCAGTTCAACTCGTTCTACCAGACCTTCCTGACGCTCTCGACAGTGGTCATGTCGGTCATGGGCGTGTTGCTCGGCATGATGCTGACGGGGCAGAAGTTCTCGATCATCATGACAGGAACCGGCGTGGTGGCGCTGGCGGGTATTGTCGTCAACAACGCGATTGTTCTGATCGATACCTATAACCGGTTCCGGCATGACGGGTTCGACCCGCTCGATGCGATCCTGAAGACGTCCGGCCAGCGTATCCGTCCGATCCTCTTGACGACGGTGACGACGATCGTCGGCCTGGTGCCGATGGCAACGGCCGTCAATCTGGACTTCTTCACCCAGACGATTGCGGTTGGCGGCATCACGGCGATCTGGTGGATCCAGCTGTCGACAGCGGTGATTTCCGGTCTCGCCTTCTCCACGATCCTGACACTCATCATGATCCCGGTGATGATTGCGGTCCCGAGTACCTGGGCACGGACATTCGGTGTGATCTGGAACATGATCACAAATGTCTGGGGCATGTTCCTTGCCCTCTTCGCAACGCGCCGCATTGCTGGCGTTGCCGAAGAGAACGAGGCAGACGCGGATCAGGACGTCGAGTGGACCGATCCAGAGCTCGAAAAAGAGCGTCCTGCAGCCAAAGTGGTGTCGATGCCGAAACCGGCACCGCCGAAGGTGCCACCGCAGGAACAGCCGCCGCTCGCGGCTGAGTAATCCCGCGAACAGGAAAATTTGCTGAAACCTCGAAAGGGCCATGCAACGCATGGCCCTTTTGCTTTCCACTCGCGTTGGAGGCGTTCAGGACTTGAAACTCCATTCAGGGAACGGCACGGTTAAACGCAATTCATGAGGGCCAGATGGATCACCGCACCTTCATTGCCGGACTGTCCGCATCTGAGCGCGCCAGGCTGACCGAAAAGTCGGACGCAAAAGGGCTCGTCATGCTCGTCCTGCATTTCGGATTGATCGCGTTGTTCGGTGCGCTGATCGCCCTTGGCGTCCCGGGTTGGCAGTTTTTGATGATGGCGCAGGGGATCCTGATCATCTTCCTGTTCACATTGCTCCACGAAACAGTTCACGGAACCGCGTTCCGGTCACCCTGGCTGAACGAGTGGGTTGCCAGGGTGTGCGGCTTCCTGATCGCCGTTCCCGCCGACTGGTTCCGGTACTTTCATTTTGCCCATCACCGGCATACACAGGACCCGGAAAAGGACCCCGAACTCGCGACCAGGAAACCGGAGACCGTCTGGCAATACATCGCGCATGTGAGCGGATTGCCGACGTGGAAAGGTGAATTCCAAACACTCTTCAATAACGCGATTGCAGACAACCGGGACGCTTTCGTACCCAAGAACGGGCGACGGAAAGTCCGTCGCGAAGCTATTGTCACGCTGGCGCTTTACGCGCTGCTGGCCGCTGTCTCTATCGCTTTCGGGTCGGGCGCGCTCCTCTATGTCTGGATCCTGCCCTGCCTTTTGGGTCAGCCGTTCCTGCGGCTATATCTCCTCGCCGAGCATGGCCGCTGCCCGTTTGTTGCAAATATGCTGGAAAACAGCCGGACGACCTACACAAATACCCTTGTTCGCAAGCTCGCCTGGAATATGCCCTACCACGCCGAACACCACAGTTATCCAACGGTGCCGTTCCACAAGCTGCCCGACTTGCATAGGCTGACGAAAGCGCATCTCGGTGCGACGTCGGACGGTTATTCCGAGTTTCATGCCGACTATCTGTCAGATCTGAAAGGTGCTCCAGGTTCGCATTGATCGTCTCTGTTCCAGTCAGTGGTTGTGCAGCAATCCTTCAACTCTGACACTCTGACACTCTGACACTCTGGCGAAAACATTGAACGCACTTCAATAAACAGGCTTGTCTGGCATCGGCCACACCGATATAGTTGCATCATACAACTAACTAATCGAGTGTCTCTTCATGACCGATGTTTCCCCTTCTCTCGTTCAGGATGTTCGCGCCGCGTCGCGCCAGCTTGTCCGCGAATTCGGCTTTCTCGACAAGACGATTGCCGGAACGGATCTCTCCGGGTCCGGTGTACACGCGATTCTGGAAATAGGCTTAAACCCTGGCGTGACGGCAAAAGAGCTTGCGGTCCGGCTGAAACTGGAAAAATCGACGATAAGCCGCCTGCTCAAATCGCTCGAAGTTCGGGGAGAAATCATTCAGACCAGATCGGAGCGCGACGGCAGGGTCTTCGGCCTTAGCCTGACGCACGCCGGTTGGAAAACCTACGGCAAGATCGATACCTACGGCGACGATCAGGCACGTGGGGCGCTTTCCAGAATACGGAACGGGTCCGCGCGTTCGGTTGCAGATGCTCTGACGACTTACGCCGATGCACTTTCGGACACATCGTCAGACGCGTCCGCAAATCATGATCGCCACGAGATCGTCGAAGGGTACCAGACGGGCATGATCGGCGACATTGCCGCGCTCCATGCCCGTACGCACGGTGCCATCATCGGCATGGGGCCGATTTTTGAAAGCGTTGTCTCCAAAGCGATGGCAGAGTTCATGCCCCGGATCGGTAACAGTACAAACAACAGTTGGAGCATTGTCGAGAAGGGTGAAGTCATCGGATCGATAACAATCGACGGCGAAGATCTGGACGGAAACGTCGCGCATCTTCGCTGGTTCATCCTGTCGGAAAAACTGCGCGGTCTCGGGCTCGGCAGGACGCTGCTTTCCAGGGCAATTACCCATTGCGACACCCAGGGCTTCGATGAAATCCACCTTTGGACACTGAAAGGGCTGGATGCGGCAAGGTCTCTTTATGAAAGCAGTGGATTTGAACTTGCAGACGAATATGTCGGCGATCAGTGGGGGAAGACTGTCACCGAGCAGATGTTCATACGCAAAAGGAGTTGATACAAGGCCGTCAGGACGACCACAGGGCGGGATCATTCCAGGCTTTTGGAACAACCAAAGTGCCTGCCAACTTTTCGTCCATGTCCCCACCCAGCCGCACAGACTGCCAAGCCTCTTTCCACTCAGACGGTATCGGGCACGGTGTTTCAACAAGGTCGTCCGCTTTGAAGCCGAAACGCCCGTAATAGGCCGGGTCGCCCAGAACCATCGCATGGATGGCATCGAGCTGCTCAAATCCTCTTCTCACCAGCTTGCTGCCGACACCCTGCTTCTGGTTTGCCGGAGCGGCGCACAACGGCCCAAGCAGGGCAACAACCCGTCCACATGGCTCAACTGAGCAATAAGTGAAAATGACATGCCCGACGAGACGCTTGTTCTGCACCGCCGCCAACGACAGCAATCGATCACTTCCTGCCAAGAGTTCGTTCACGAGGGGAAAGAGATCTTCATCCGGAAATGCCGCGCCATAGAGCGCTTCAATGTCGCCGAGATCCTCGGGTTTTGTCGGCCGGATTTCGATTTCGTCTTTCATCTGCCCTGCCATGAAGTAGCTTTCCAATACGGGAATGAAGTTAAACTTCCCAGCGTTGCGTCCAGTTTCACCGACGCAACGCTGGAGCCCATTTTAGGCCTTGGTGATGGAATTTCCACCGTCACAGAGCATCGCAGAACCAGTCACGAATGAACCTGCGTCAGACAACAGAAAGCGCGCGGCCTCTGCAATCTCCTCAGGCTCGGCCATCCGTTTCAACGCATGCAAATTAGCGACATGCTCATGAAAGGCGGGATCGTCCCCCGCCATCTCCGTTTTCGTGCCGCCCGGAAGCAAGGCATTGACCCGAATATTCTGCGGTCCGCATTCCACAGCAATGACTTGCGTCAATCCGATCAATCCGGCCTTGGAAGCCGCATAGGCCGCCATGCCCGGCAGGCCGATCGTGTGACCGACGAACGAGGATGTGAAGACAATCGATCCGCCGCCAGATTTCGCCATGGCCGGTATCTGATACCTTGCGGCCAGAAAGGCACTTGTCAGATTGGTTGAAATGACTTCGTTCCAACTCTGAAGGTCCATCTCGGCGAGCGGGCCCATTTCGCCGGGCATGCCGGCATTGTTGAACGCTCCGTCCAGTTGCCCGAAGGTTTCGAGCGCGACATTGACTGAAGCTTCGGAAAATCCGGGATCCGAAATATCACCGGAGAAAACCACGACACGTCCGGTCGCCTCATGAAGCGCATCCCTCACCGCTTCCAGGCGGTCCTTGCGCCGGGCTGCCAATACGAGATTGGCTCCTTCTTCGGCAAACATCCGCGCGGCGGCAGCGCCGATTCCACTGCTTGCGCCGGTAATCAAGATCGTTTTGTTCTGTAACACGATTGGCTCCTCATGGTTGTGAGGAGCTCTAATTGAACCAGATTCTTGTGCACCTAAACCCGATTTGCGAGACCGAATTGCAAGTCAGCCGCCATGGTCCTTGTCACGATCGGCAATGTTATCGAGATCCGTGTCACACTCATCGCCATCATCGTCCAGCGTCAGGTTTTCATCCGCCAAGACCAGTTTCCGATGCGCCCGCCAGGACACGGGAATAGCCAACAGATAAAGCACTGCAGCACCTGCCATCATGCGGAACGGATAGCTCACGGTCAGTGCAACGATCAGCACGGCGAGCACAATCAGCGGCAACACAAAATCCCGGCGTACTCGGGTACCAAGTGTTTTGCCGGAATAGGTCGGCAGGCGGCTGATCACCAGGAACGAGATCGCAATTGTATAGGCCGCAACGAATGCCGAGTCGGCAAACCAGTGCGGAAAAAGCCCAAGAAATTCAAGATAGAGCGGCAGCAGAACCGTCAATGCTCCTGCCGGCGCCGGCACGCCGGTGAAAAAGCGTGATGTCCAGGCCGGTTTATCGGGATCGTCAAGGGCAACGTTGAACCGTGCCAGACGCAGGGCCATGGAAATGGCGAAAATAAGCGCTGCGATCCAGCCCAGGTTCCCGGCGTCCTTGAGCAGCCAAAGATAGAGCATAAGAGCCGGAACAACACCGAAGTTGACGAAATCCGAGAGTGAATCCAGCTCCGCTCCGAAACGGGACGTCCCCTTCATCAGGCGTGCGACGCGACCGTCCAATCCATCGAGCACGGCGGCGAGCAGTACCGCGCCAACCGCAAATTCCCACCTGCCCTCGAATGCCATGCGCACAGCGGTCAGACCGGAGCACAGCGCAAGCAGCGTGACCAGGTTGGGCACGATAAGGCGCATCGGAACACGCCGGAACCTGGGTGCCGGCTTGCCTGTCTTTGTACCGCTTTGCTCAACTTTGGACACGTTCGACCTCAGCTCACACGCGTCAGGACTTGCGAGGCGCCTTCCGGCTGACCGAGATCCGCCAGAACCGTTTCACCCGCGATCATGGTCTGTCCAAGGGCCACCTTGGGCTGCGTGCCAACCGGGAAATAAACATCGAGACGGGACCCGAAACGGATCAGGCCGAAGCGGTCTCCGGCAAGGATCGTTTCGCCTTCACGGACAAAACAGACGATCCTGCGGGCGACCAAACCGGCAATCTGCACCACGCCGATGCGGTTTTCGCCCATTTCGATCACCAATCCATTGCGCTCGTTGTCATCGCTTGCCTTGTCGAGTTCGGCGTTCAGGAATTTACCGGCACGATAGGCCACACGCACAATGCGGCCGCCGACCGGGGCACGATTGACGTGGCAGTTGAACACATTCATGAAAATCGAAACCCGCATCAGCGGTTCATTGCCAAGTTCAAGCTCGGCAGGCGGGCGGGTAAGGCCAACCTGGCTCACAACCCCGTCCGCAGGAGAGATCACAAGTCCCTCGCCAACAGGTGTCACGCGTTTCGGGTCGCGGAAGAAGTAGCAAATCCACCCGGTGAAGAAGAGCCCTATCCAGAACAGCGGATCGACAAACCAGCCGACAACAAACGTTGCGACCAGCGAGATCGCAATAAATGGCCAACCCTCCCGATGGATCGGGACCATGGCTTTGGTGACGGAATCGACAATCGACATCAAGACTTTCCGGGTTCAGAACGGGGTGGAACCATCAACATCTCTACGTGCAAGAAACGCAAACCGTTCAAACACGCACCCGTTGCGCTTCATTGTTGTTCGCTTCTAGAGCTATTTTCACAATAAGAGAACAGTTTTTCAGGAAATCAGGCACAATTCCACGCATCCTCAACAGACTGATTTTACGTTCTCTGCCTGTTCAAATCGCAAACTGCCTTTCACTCGGCCTCAAGGCGCGTTGAAAGCCGGTCTCTGTGATTTCAGGCACGCCAGATCTTCCGAAATCCGGATACAGAAAGAATGCGATAATCCGTGCCGACAAAGCCGAAGCACTTACTTGGGAGGCGAACATGGCGGGCAAAACTCTGCCCACGGAAAACCAGCTTTTCTATCCCTTTGATACATCACCACCCGACGGTGGCAGGTGCATTGATAACGTTTATGAGGCGTTCGCCGGATATCGGTTCGAGGGCGGTTGGTGTCTCCAGTGCTTTACCAAGGAACTTGAGCAAAACGCACAGCGTCAAAGGGTGCGCGAAGCGCCCGCCAACTCCTTTGACATGATCTATTTCGAGCATCCCTCATGCTCAGGCGGTATTGATACTTTCCTGCATTTCCTTCCGCGAGGACTGGAGATCTCTTTCTTTGACAGCCGCCACTACATGGGTTTTCCCGACCAGATGTTGAAGCTTGGTGTTTTTCAATGGCGTGAAGAAGAACAAGCGGCGCTGCGCCACCTCTTCTGTCGTGTTGCCATCAGCTGGTTTTCAGAAGGAACAACGGAGCCACTGCAAGGGCCAACGCATCAGACTTCTTCCTGGGTCATGCGCGGCGATGCTCCGCTCCATATTCTGCAGGCGCTTTTCTTCCTGAGGATGGAACCGGGGGAGGTTTTCCGCTGGCTCCTCAAAATCGATACCAAGGCAGCTTGGTATGGCATCACGCAGTTGCTGAAAGACCCCTCGCCCGTTGAAAGCCCTGTTTATTTCGAGCTCGCCGAAGATCGATCGGAAGCCGATTACAACAAGGCCTGCGAGGCTCTCAATCGTCTATGCCTCGACAGCCTTTATGCCTCGCTTACCAGCGAGAGGATCTTTGAAAAATGGCTGGAAGTCAGCGATCAGGACCCGCGATTGGGCCAGGAATTGAGCGATGTCGAAAGCTACTATGATCCCGCAGCCTTTGTTCTCAGCAAAGAGCAGCGGGAAGAAGACGAACGCCTTCTACGCAAAGTTTTGTGACAAAAGTGCCGTTTTTATGATGAGAACGCGTTTCAGACGGAACACCGCCTCGCCCAGGAGACCGAGAGACGCACGTCAGGTCTGCGCGGCTTTGTAGTCGGTCTCCCAATAGGCGGGCCGTCCATATTTTGAGATCAGAAAATCAACCAATGCCGTCACCTTGGGCGGAATGAACTTTGCCGGCGGGTAAACAGCATAGATGTTGCCCGTGCGGGATACCGGATAGTTTTCCATCACCGCAATGAGCCTGCCGTCGCGAAGGTCCTCCCAGACGTGGGCGAGCGATTTCACCGTCAGACCAAGACCGTAGATTGCCGCATCATAAGCAAAATCACCGCTGTCGCCGGAAATCACCGGCTCTTCCAGATGGTAGGCGACTTCCCCTTCCGGTCCTTCGAAATACCACACGGGCATGGGATCGAAGCCGACGCAGTCGTGGTTGCGCAGATCTTCGGGCGATCTTGGTTCGCCCTTTCGTGCGAGATATTCCGGGCTTGCACATAATACTCTTGGATTTCCGCCGAGCTTACGGGCGATCAGGCTGGAATCGGGCAAAGGCGCGCCACGGATTGCCATGTCGTATCCTTCCGCGACAAGGTCGACGATCCTGTCGGTCATGTCGACCTCCAGCCTCAGCTCGGGGTAGCGTTGCCTGAACTCGGGCAAATACGGCAGGATGTGTTTGCGGCCGAAAAACACATTCAGCGACATGCGCAGCATGCCACGCGGTGTGTCCTCCGCGGCATCGATCAGCGCACGGGCACGATCCATTTCACCCAGCGCATTGCTTGTGTGGCGCAGGAAAACCTGACCGGCTTCCGTCAGCCCGGTGCGGCGGGTTGTCCGGGCGACGAGCTGCGAGCCAAGCTCGCGCTCCAGGTTGCTCAGCCGGCTGCTGGCCGCAGATGGTGACAGACCGAATTCACGGCCGGCCGCCGACAGGCTGCCAAGCTCGGCGACACGTTTGAAGAACTTCAGATCATCGATGCGCATTATTCGAAACTTTCGAAAGATATCTTCCAAGTTACCCCAATTCTTCGAAAGCTCGCAACATGAGATAAAGCTCCCACCACACGAAAGGAGCCTGTCATGATGCACACCGGAGATAACTACGAAAGACGCGCACGCGTTGCCCGCCACCGGGAATTGTGGGCTCTCGTCCAGGCGGTCGCCGCGCTTTTCTATGCCTCCGCACCCAGCCGGAGCGTTCACAGGAAAACGCCCGCTAATGATGCCGGACTGGACGGTATTGGCGCTACGAAACACGACCGCGCGGCCTAGGCCGCGCTCAGAACCAGGCCTTACTTGGCCGGAATGTAATCTGCGGTCTGCCCGCGCGTGACGATCCCGAGTTCGTCGTTTTCGCGGGCGGCCCGCAAACGCTCTTCAGCCTCATCAGCTTCACGCTGACGTGCCCACATGGACGCATACAGTCCGTTGAGCTCAAGAAGTTCGTTATGGGTGCCGCGTTCTGCGATTTCGCCAGCCTCAAGGACGATGATCTGATCGGCATTGACGACGGTGGACAACCGGTGCGCGATCACCAGTGTCGTTCTGTTGCGCGCAACCTGGTCCAGCGATGACTGGATCTCGCGCTCAGTGTGCGTGTCAAGCGCGGAGGTCGCTTCATCGAGGATCAGGATAGGAGGCGATTTCAGGATCGTCCGGGCGATTGCAACGCGCTGTTTTTCACCACCGGAAAGCTTCAGACCCCGTTCGCCAACCTCGGAGGCATAGCCCTGGGGAAGTCTTTCGATGAAGTCGTGAATCTGCGCCATGCGGGCAGCTTCCCTGACATCTTCCTCGCTTGCGTCAGGCCGTCCATATCGGATGTTGTAGGCAATCGTGTCGTTGAAGAGCACTGTGTCCTGAGGCACCATCCCGATTGCGCGCCGCACACTCGCCTGGGTAACATCGCGCACATCCTGACCGTCGATTTCCACCGCCCCGCCGGTAACATCGTAAAACCGGAACAGCAGACGCGAAATGGTCGATTTTCCCGCTCCGGACGGGCCAACAATGGCGATCGTCTTTCCTGCCGGCACTTCAAAATCAATGCCCTTCAATATCGGACGGTCGGCGTCATAGTGAAACCGGACATCCTTGAAGGATATCTTGCCGGCAACGGCCTTGATCGGTTCTGCCCCTTCCTTGTCCTTGATTTCAGCAGGCACCAGCAAAAGATCGAACATGGATTCGATGTCGGCGAGACCCTGCCTGATTTCCCGGTAAAGAAACCCGATGAAATTCAAAGGGATGGAAATCTGCATCAGCAGCGCATTGATCAGGACAAAGTCGCCGATATTCTGTTCGCCCGACAGCACGGCCTGTGCCGACAAGGCCATACAGGCGGCCATTCCAAAGCCGAGAATGATCGCCTGACCGAGATTGAGCCAGGCCAGCGACGTCCAGGTTTTCGTGGCAGCCTTTTCGTATTTTGCCATCGAAACATCGAACCGTTCCGCTTCCATGTTCTCGTTGCCGAAATACTTGACGGTCTCGAAGTTGAGCAGACTGTCGATTGCCTTGGAGTTGGCGTCGGTATCGCTCTCATTCATCTCCCTGCGGATGCCTATCCGCCAGTTGGAGCATTTGATCGTGAACCAGACATAGGCGGCAATCATGACCGCCACGATCACGACGTAGAAAAATCCGAACTGATACCAGATGACCGCCGCCATGATCGCAAACTCGAAGACCGTCGGCACACCGTTCAGGATCGTGAATCGGACAATGGATTCAATGCCCTTGACCCCGCGCTCAATAACACGGCTGAGACCACCGGTTCGGCGCGCCAGGTGATATCGAAGGGACAACTGGTGCAAATGGCGGAAGGTCATGATCGCAAGCTGACGCACGGCATGCTGCCCGACGCGGGCAAAAAGCGCATCGCGCAGCTGGTTGAAAGCGACCGCCAGAACGCGCGCGGCGTTATAGGCCAGCACGAGCATTACAGGTGCGACCAGAAAACCTGGCAGCCCCACATCAACACCGGTCAGCGCGTCGGTCGCCCACGCAAAGAAATAAGGCGACAGCACAGTGATGAATTTGGCGATAATCAGCGCAAAGACCGCAAGGAGCACACGCCGCTTCAGGTCGGGTCGATCCGACGGCCAGATATACGGCCACAGATTGGACAGTGTCGAGAGCGTACTCCCCTCGTCCGCGCTGACCACTTTTTGAGGTTTCGATGTCTGGCTGCCCGCAGCCGCATCGGCAGACGCTTGCGGCGAGGTGGCTTGTTTATCCGTCAATAGTATCTCCAGGGCCTGGATTGGCCCTTTTCTTTATTCGGTCTTGAGGATTGCCGGGCGCTCGCTCTGTGAGCCCGACGATGCCAGAGCATTCAGTTCTTCCCAGAATTCCTTCGAGCAGAATTCGGCCCTGCCAAGCATTTCCCGGTTCAAGAGATAGTGACAATTACGGCCTCGGGCATCGCAATGCAGAATACCAGCTTCCTTCAACACCTGCAGATGTTGCGAAACGGTGGATTGGGCGAGTGGAAGGTGATTGACGATCTCTCCACAGCAAGCCTCCTGCCTGGAGGCCAGCTGTTTGATGATTGCCAGCCGGGCGGGATGCCCGAGCGCACGAAAGAGCGCAGCAAGTTCCTCGCAGTTGGAGACGCATTTCGCCGTGTCTGCAGAAACTTCTATCGACGGCTGTTCCGTCTCGCTCATCAGGCTGCTCCATGGCTCAAGCAAAGTTGTTTCATCGTAAATATGCGATGAATGAACCAAAAAACAAGGGCGCAAAGCATTGGGAGGAAACCTCATGAGGCTTCCTCCCAGTGTAGCTTGTTCCGTTTTCGCGGCTAGCCCCGGTTGGCGGACCCGGGGTTCGGATCAGGCCAGTTCAGATCGCCCTCGGGTGTCAGGAAAACCTGCCCCGGGTAGATCAGGTCCGGGTCGCGGATCTGGTCCTGGTTCGCCTGATAGATGGTCGTGTAGCGGACACCGTCACCATAAAGGCGGCGAGAGATGCGCCAAAGGTTGTCGCCTTTGCGGATTATGACGACCGGCAGCGACTTTTGAACATCCGCGCCCTGGCTGTCTTGACCGCCGCCGCTTCCAGTCGCGACAACTTTCGTGAGAACGATTTGTTTTTCCTGTTCTTTTTCGAAGGTAACGGCTGCCCTGGCGTCGACCGTATTGCCATCTCCGCCTATCAGGTCGGCTCGGACTTCGATATCGCCTTCAGCAACGTTTTTGGTGCCCTCCACCAGCCATTTGCCACTGGAATTGACCTTTGCTTCGCCCTGGTAGTCTTCGCCCACATAAACACGCACCGATGAACCCGGTTTTCCGGTGCCGGCGACATAGACTTTGTCGGGCTCGGATTCGACCGCTTCCACCGTAACCTGGGGTGCCGGTTGATCCTGCGAAGCCGTAGCCAGGGAGCGTGTCGCCGTTCCTTCGGACTGTTGTGCACCGTTTGCTGAACCGGCTTGTTCGACAGAAGCTGTTTGTTGTTGAACGCCGTTACCGCTTACCTCGCCCGCCGCGGTCTCTGTGGTGGGGGCCCCTGACTGTGCCGTGGCAGTTGCAGGTGCCTGATCCGCGGCGCCCGGTGTTTGCGCTAGCCCTTCGCTCGTCCCGGAGCTTTCGGGTGCGGCCTGGTTTTCCGTTGCGGCGGTAACCTGGACATTTTCCTCGTTAGAAACACCGGCCGTTTGAGTCTGATCCGATTGAGCAGGCGTTTCTGGCTGGTTTTCCGATGCCTGTTGCGCGGGCTGTGGCCGGGGCTCAGACGCGTCGGATTGAGCCGCTGCAGACGATGTATCCGAAGCAGTGTCCGGCTGCGAGGATTGCTGTGCCGCCGATTGCGCGGCAGCACCTGTCTCGCCGTCTGAAGCGGGCTTTGGCAAAGCCGCTACAACGGTTTCTTCACCCTGTCCTTCCGCTTGCCCAGCCGGTGTCTTTGCAGATCCCGCCACCTCTTGGGTGGATGGTGCGGCTGCCTGGTCCGTTGCAGCCGTCGTTGGTGCCGACGCGCCCGCGGTCAGCTGCTCGGTGGCCGGCTTTTGCAGGATATCGGACGGTGCGTTCGGTGCGTTCAGGACGACAAGCGGCTGTTCCTTGCCGCTTTCAGGGACCGAAACGGCTAATCTTTGCGTCGATTCCTCGATCGCGTCGCCCTTTTCATCATGGACTTCAAGACCGACGTCATAGTCACCGGGTTTGAGCGGTTCTTCGAGAATGATCGTCCATTCGCCTGCCTCGTTGGCGATGCTCTTGCCGACGACATCGCCGTTGGCGGTCAGCGCCACGATCGCGCCGGCATCGGACCTGCCTGCCACAACCGTTTCGCCCGTGGGTTCGACGCCCACGACATCGAAGCTCGGGCCCTCGACCGGTGCTGCAGGCCGCTCGGCGTCCGGACCGGGTTGCGCAACGACTGTCTCGGGTTGAGCGGAAGACTTTTCGCTGCCTCCGGCCGGCGGCCTGGCGGCAACATTTGCATCTGTTTTTCCGGAGCTTTCGGTCGACCCGTCGGACCCGGGTGCCAGCTCAACGGCTTCCTGAAACGCCGAACGGCCGAGATCCCCGTAGAAATAGGCTGCAGCAAGACCCACCACCGCCAGAGGAACAGCCACGATCAAAGTCCGGATAAGTGTCCTGTTGTTCATTTTTTTCCCGTCAGAAGGCTTGCGAGCGACCCAGTCTGTTGCCAGTCCTTTTCACGGTCAGCTGCAGCATCTGCCCCTGTCACATCTTCTTAGCTGTCACATCCATAGCCCCCTTTTGGGGGCACGGCAAGAAATCCCGCTTGTTTCCCAAAGGACTTAAAACAGAATGCTTGACCTTGAGGTGATCTGAATGCCACATCTTTGCGTCATGAATACGGTTTCTCAAAAACAACTTACCAGCGTTTGCGTCTATTGCGGCTCCAGCTTCGGTTCCGATCCGGCACACGAGGCTGCCGCCACGCGCCTCGGGCAGATCATCGCGGAGGCTGGAATTCGCCTCGTTTATGGCGGCGGTTCGGTCGGCCTGATGGGCACGGTTGCAAATGCCGCGCTCGAATCCGGCGGCGAAGTCACAGGCATCATTCCCCATTTCCTGGAAAAGCGGGAAGTCATGCTTGAATCGCTGGAAGACCTCGTCATCACGAAGGACATGCACGAACGCAAGCACCTGATGTTCCAAAGATCGGATGCCTTCATCGCTTTGCCTGGCGGCATCGGGACCCTTGAAGAAGCCGTTGAAATGATGACCTGGGCCCAGTTGGGACAGCACAAGAAACCTGTCGCACTCGCAAACATAAACGGCTTCTGGTCGCCTCTCCTGGAGCTGCTCGATCACATGCGGGCGCAGGGATATATCCGCCCGGACACCGAGGTTCCCTACCTAGTCGCAAAGAAAGTCGACGATATCCTGCCGATGCTTCGCCACGCGGTCGCGGGAAACGTTATCGACGAAGCCAGCGCCCTGGCAAAAGTCACGGAGCTCTGATCCTTTCCAGGTCAATGCACTGACGCACAACACGTTGCAGGTACTCCAGGCACCTGCGCGCGAGTTTGCTGCAGCGCAAATTGCAGTCCCTTCAACGGAATAGTACGTTCGCCCAATTCTCTCCGGTTACGGACCTTTTCATGCAGACCACCCTCCTCGTTGAAGACGCATCGTTTTTCGAAAAAGCGATCGTCAAGAAATTGCATGAAGTCGGCCGAAACCAGATCATGGTGGCCCGAAACTACGCTGAAGCCGAAAGCTGCCTGTCCCTGCCGATCGGCGAACCCGATCTTGCCCTCGTGGACCTGACGTTGCCGGACGCACCCGATGGTGAAATTGTCGACCTCTGCGACAAGTGGAAAATACCCACAATCGTTTTTACCAGCCGGTTCGACCCGAAAACGCGGAAAAAGATGCTCCAAAAGGGGGTTATCGACTATGTCCTGAAGGATTCGCCGGGCAGCCTGAACTACGTTGCGGACCTGATTCGCCGCCTCGCAAAAAATCCGAAAATCGGCATCCTGGTTCTGGATGATGCCACGGTCGAGCGGCGCGCCATCTCGCGGATTGTCTCCAAACACCTTTACAAGGTTTATGAGGCGGCAAGCACGGACGAGGCGCTTACGTGCCTTAAAGAAAACAGCGACATCAAGCTTGTGCTCGCGGACTACTTCCTGCCGGGCAAAGATGGTTTTGCGTTCCTGAAAGCTGTCCGCCGCCGCCACAGTCCCGAACAGGTCGGCATCATCGGCATGTCGGCTGTCACCAATTCAGACAATCGGGTCCGCTTCCTGAAATACGGGGCCGCCGACTTTGTCGACAAGAACGGCTCACCGGAGGAGCTACTGCTGCGGATCTCACAAAATCTGGCATATATCTACCGCATCGAGGAGTTGAACAATCTCGCGATGCGGGATTCACTCACCGGGCTCTACAATCGCCGCTTTCTGTTTGACGAACTGTCCAAGGAAATCAAAACCTGGAAAGCCGCAACGAAACGCCGCAACTGGCTGGCGCTTTTCGACCTGGATTCCTTCAAGAGTGTAAATGACAGCCGCGGTCACGATTTCGGCGATGCCGTTCTGAAGAGTTTCGCGCAAAGTCTGACACAGTTTGCACGTGACGAAGACTACGTCGTTCGCCTGGGCGGAGACGAGTTCTGCGCAGTGCTCCACGACCAGTCTGAGGAAGAGGTGCATTCGCGTCTTGCTGCTTTGCTTGACGAAGTTGAGACGATGCCGGTGGAACACCGCGGCGAAAAGATCAGCTTCAAGACCAGCATCGGTGTCGCCCCCTTTCAGCCGGACGCTCTGCCAGATGCGCTGAAAGCTGCGGATGTCAGGCTCTATTCGGCAAAACGCACCGGACGAGGCCTGCTTGCCGTTTCAGACCAGTGATTAATGCCAAGCTTCAGGCGGCGCGGCGATAGCGATTCCAGCTGTCAAACGAGAAAATTGCCAGTGCCATCCAAATCATGACAAATGTCAGCAGCTTTTCCTGATCCAGGGGTTCGTTCCAGACATAGACTGCCATCAGAAAGTGCATGGAAGGTGCAAGGTATTGCATCAACCCCAGCATGAACAGCGGCAGTCTGCGCGCAGCGGCCGAAAAGCATGTCAGTGGCAAGGCGGTAACGATGCCGGTACCCGCGAGTGCGATCAGCACCGGGATATCATTGAGCACGAGCGCGTCTTTGCCCCAGCTCAGGCTCAACAGCACGTATCCGATTGCCAGAGGCAGAAGCAGCAAGGTTTCAACAAACATTCCCGGCGTTGCGTTTACCGGCGTCACTTTTCGGACATAGCCATATCCGGCGAAGGAAAACGCGAGCACAAGAGAGACCCAAGGCAAGCCGCCTGCCAATATCGCCTGAATCAAAACAGCAACTGCGGCAATCGCAACCGCTATTCCCTGTCCGAACGAAAGACGTTCCCGCAGAACCACAAGCCCGACAACGATGCTCACCAACGGGTTGATGAAATAGCCGAGCGAGACATCAAGGACACGTTCCTGCTCGATCGCCCATACAAAAACCAGCCAGTTCACCGCGATAAACATGGCGGACGAGGTCAGCCTTTTGAGAACTGCCGGCTGCTTGAAAACATCCCAGACTTCCTGCGATCTGCCGCGCAGGTAGAGAAACAGGCCGACAAAGAGGACTGACCACAGTATCCGATGAGAGACAATAATGTCCGGCGCTATGGAATCGGTGAGCTTGTAATAGGCTGGAAGGAAACCCCACATGCTGTATGCCGCCAAGCCATAAGACAAGCCCTGGCGAAATTCGGCATTGGCTTCGGCTTGCGAAACCCGCTGGGACATTCAGTTTGCCTTTCTGGCGTGCCTGTGGTCAGGCGTTGTCGGCCTTCAGCAGTGCAAATGTGATGGAATCGACCAATGCCTGAAACGAGGCGTCGACGATATTGGGAGAAACGCCGATCGTGAACCAGCGGCGCTGCGTCTTGGTGTTGTGGCTTTCTATCAGCACGCGGGTGACAGCGGCCGTGCCACCGTTCAATATCCGCACCTTGTAGTCAATAAGTTCCAGGCCTTCGATCGCGGACTGGTACTTGCCGAGGTCTTTCCGCAGGGCCATGTCCAGTGCGTTGACGGGGCCGTTGCCCTCCGCCACCGACATGCGGGTTTCGCCGTCTATGTCGACTTTCACCACGGCTTCAGACACTGTGATGAGATCACCGATCGCGTTGAAACGTCGCTCGACCATGACCTTGAATGAATTGACATCGAAATACCTGGGAACTTCGCCGAGTTCCCTGCGCGCCAACAATTCAAAGGAGGCATCCGCAGCTTCGTAGGCATAGCCCTCGGCTTCCCTCTCCTTCACGAGTGCAAGAAGCCGGTCGAGACGCGGCTCCGATTTGTCGACTTCAATACCGACGCGCGTCAGCTCACCGAGCAGATTGCTCTTGCCAGCCTGGTCCGACACCAGGACCCTTCGCTGGTTTCCGACAATCTCGGGCGCGACGTGCTCATAGGTTTTCGGGTCCTTGAGGATCGCGGACGCATGAATTCCGGCCTTCGTCGCAAAGGCAGTTTCGCCAACATACGGCGCCTGCCTGTCCGGCGACCGGTTCAGAATCTCGTCGAATGCGTGCGAAATCGATGTGACGTCCCTGAGCTGTTCTTCGCTGACACCGATCTCAAACCGGTCGGAAAAGGCGCTCTTGAGTTTCAGGGTCGGGATCAGGGTGATCAGATTGGCATTGCCGCAGCGCTCGCCCAGACCATTGAGCGTTCCCTGGATCTGCCGCACACCTGCGTCGACTGCCGCGAGCGAATTGGCAACTGCATGGCCCGTATCATCATGCGTGTGGATGCCGAGATGCGACCCCGGGACAACCTCCTGGACCTTCGTGACAATATGGTAGATTTCATCGGGAAGCGTGCCGCCGTTTGTGTCGCACAAGACGACCCAGCGTGCACCGGCCTGGTAGGCCGTGCGCGCGCAATCCAGGGCGTACTCCGGATTGGCCTTGTAGCCGTCGAAGAAGTGCTCACAGTCGATCATGGCTTCCTTGCCGGCCGCGACCGTGGCCGAAACGGTGTCATGGATGGAATCGAGGTTCTCCTCGTTGGTGCATCCAAGTGCGATGTCGACATGGTAGTCCCAGGTTTTCGCGACAAAACAGCATGCGTCCGATTTGCTGGACAAGACCTGCTGGAGACCGGGATCGTTGGAGGCAGACCGTCCGGCGCGCTTGGTCATTCCAAAGGCCGTAAACTTCGCGGTTTCGGTCCGCTTTTCGCTGAAAAACTCCGTATCGCCCGGATTGGCGCCGGGATATCCGCCCTCGACATAATCGACGCCCAACCGCTCGAGCAATTCAGCGACAACAATTTTCTCGTTGACCGAAAAATCGATTCCGCTCGTTTGAGCACCATCTCGAAGCGTGGTGTCGAAGAGATAAAGACGTTCCTTGGTCATTCGCGTTTCCCGCCGGCCATACAGGCCTAATTTTCTGTATTTTGTGATTCAGCCGACGAGCCAGGCAAAGCCTGCGGCCAGGTTTCGGTGTCGTGATCCGGATGCTGGTTGGAAACGATCGTCGCTAGGAAAGCCAGCGTTTCCTCGTCTTCTTCCGTTCTGCGTGCCGGTATCTCGCCCATGCGGTCCGCAAAGGGAAGTTTGGCTTCGACACCGTACTGGATCACCGGAGCGATCTTGTCCGGTTCATCGAAGGCACCGATTGCAATCGCGACGCCGTCGGGTGCCTTATAGGTAAGCGGTGTGCCGCACGCGGGACAAAATCCGCGTGCGACGTGGTTTGAACTTTGAAACCGTTTCGGTTCACCTCGGGCCCAGGTCAGGGTCGCATCTTCGCGCACGCTGACCAGCGGTGCGTAAAACGCACCAAAGGCCTTCTGGCACATCCGGCAATGGCAGATAGAGGCAGTGCCGAGTGGCCCTTCAACTCGAAATCGCACCGCACCACATTGGCATCCACCGGTCAGCGCCTTTTGTTGATCTGCGCTCACCTCTGAAGCTCCCAGGTCGTTATACGTTCACCGGTTTCAGAGTCTTTTGAATCCTTTAGAACAATTCCCTGAGACGACAGATTAGCCCGGATTTCGTCGGCCAACGCCCAATCCTTCTCCTTCAGGGCGGCGAGCCGCTGCTCCACGGCATCTTCGACACTGGAGCTGTCAATACCGCTAAGATCAGCTTTCACGGGCGACAGGCCCATGAGTGCCGCGCTTGCCGAATAGGTCTCCAACTTCGATGGGTCCCTCGAAGCCTCGCCCGCCAGCGCATGAAGCGCCTGGATTGCGGCCGAGGTATTCAGGTCATCCAGAAGAGCACCGACGACCAAAGGTGAAGCCTCCGCATCCGTTTCAACCGGATCCGGCCACTTGGACAGAAGATTCTCCGCTTCTTCCAACTTCCGTTTGGAAAAGTCTATCGGCTCGCGGTAGTTCGTCATCAGCATGGCCATGCGCAGGACTTCGCCCGGCCATTTGCGGCCGCCGAAATTCTCGGTCTCCAGCAACTCCTGGATCGTGTAGAAATTGCCTTCGGATTTGGACATCTTCTTTCCTTCCACCTGAAGGAAACCGTTGTGCATCCAGTAATTTGCCATGTTCTGCGTGTCGTTCGCGCAGCAGGACTGGGCAATCTCGTTTTCATGATGCGGGAAGATCAGATCCAGTCCGCCGCCATGAATGTCGAACACATCACCCAGATGATGAGCACTCATGACGGAACACTCGATATGCCATCCGGGCCGGCCAAGTCCCCACGGGCTCTCCCAGCCCGGCTCCTCGTCGGAGGAGAGCTTCCAGAGAACAAAGTCGCCCGGGTTCTTCTTATGCGCATCAACGGCAATGCGTGCGCCGGCAATCTGTTCATCCAGCTTGCGTTTTGACAGACCGCCATAGTCGGGCATGGATGCCGTGTCGAACAGCACCTCACCTTCGGCCTGATAAGCGTGCCCCTTTTCGATCAACCGCTGGATCATCTCGATCATGCCGTCAATGTGCTGAGTTGCACGCGGTTCGTAGGTCGGCAGGAGCACACCGAGCGCTTCGATATCCTTGTGGAACTGATCAGTGGTCTTTCTAGTGACCAGGGCGATCGCTTCGTTCAAAGGGAGGTCAGGATGATCGCGCAACGCACGTGCGTTAATCTTGTCATCCACATCCGTGATGTTGCGCGCATACGTGACGTGCTCGCCTCCATACACATGCCTCAGGAGCCGGAAAAGAACGTCGAACACGATGACCGGACGCGCGTTGCCGATATGGGCGAAGTCGTAGACGGTGGGTCCGCAGACATAAAGGCGCACGTTCTCATCATCGATGGCCTGAAAATCCTCCTTTGCACGCGTCAGCGTGTTGGTGATCTTCAAGCCTTTGATTGTGCCGGATCTTTTCGTCTCAGCGGCGCTCATGTCAAAAGGTCTCCTGGCCGGCTGACCGGGCGATCCGTCTCAGGGAAACTTTTGCCAAGAGGGAACGGCCACAGCCAGCGGTGTCGCTAGCTGCAAATAATGGTGATCGTAATGATGTTCCAAGTGGCCGTCATCATTCGGGCTTTATGGACCGGAACGCCGGACGCGGTCAAGGCTGCATTTGGATCGCGGACTCAATTCAAAGTCTTCGTGGCGTTGGCGCTACAGATGACATCGACTAGACTACGTTGATAGGGAATCAGAGGGGGATTTCATATGGTGTTGCCGCGTTCGATACGTCGTATTTCTACCGGGACTGCTTTGTCGCTGGTATTGTTCTTGTCCGCCTTTGCAGTGACACCAGTGAGCGCAGAACAAGCTGCAACACAAAACGCTCCCGCGCAGGAAATTGCGGCCACAGTTGCCCAGGAACCCGCAACACCGATTGCGATTGCAATCAAGGCGGCGATGTCAACCGACATTCCCGAAGGACTTCAGGGCTACTACACAGAGCGGGCATTTGCGCCGGCTTGGTTTGATCAGTCCGGCCTGAAAGAAAGAGCGCATCTGGCGATCGCCGCTATGGCGGAGGCAAACGAACATGCCCTGAACCCGAACAACTATGCCCCGCTCGAGCTCGCACAACTTTCCGAAACCGCGCAAACGCCGGAAGACTGGGCCCGGTTCGATCTGGAGCTTTCGCGCCAGTTTCTGCGCTATGCGACGCATCTTTCCTCCGGACGTGTGCAGCCCAACAAGATCAACAAGGCTCTGAATCTTTTCCCGGACAGGCCGGACCCGAAACCGTTTTTCGAAAATGCGGAAATGACTGTCGACTTCAGCGCATTTCTGGACAGCTTGCCGCCACAGTCCGACAATTATGCGCGGCTGAAACGCAGGCTTTCGCAATATCGGGAAAAGGCTGCGACTGGCGGGTTCACCTCGATCCCGGATGGCGAAGTGCTGAAACCCGGCATGACGGATCCGCGCATTGCGATCCTGCGGCAACGCCTCACCGAGGAAGACATTCCAGGCGCAGCAGAGCATTCAGGAGACACTTATGATGGGGCTCTTGTTGAGGCCGTGAAAATGTTTCAGGACCACCACGGCCTGGCGATGGATGGCGTGATCGGCAAGAACACGCTTGCGCGGCTTAATATTCCCATTCAGGACAAGCTCATCCAGATGGAACTCAACATGGAGCGCCGCCGCTGGATGCGTGACGACCTTGGAGAATTCTACGTCTTCGTGAACCTCGCGGACCAGAACCTGAAGGTGGTTCGCAGCGGCAAGACGATCCACACCACGCGTGTTGTTGTCGGCAAGCCGTATCACGCGACACCCGTCTTTTCCGATCAGCTGGAATATGTCGAGATCAATCCGTTTTGGAATGTGCCCTACTCGATCGCAACGAAGGAGTATCTGCCGAAGTTGAAGCAGAATCCCTCGGCGCTCAGCCGTCAGAATATTCGGGTCTTTCAAGATGGCAGCGAGGTCGCGGCGACACAGGTTGCCTGGAACAGCTATTCGGGTGGCAACTTTCCGTTTCGCCTGCGCCAGGACCCCGGTG
Source organism: uncultured Roseibium sp. (assembly GCF_947494555.1). Classification (GTDB taxonomy): domain Bacteria; phylum Pseudomonadota; class Alphaproteobacteria; order Rhizobiales; family Stappiaceae; genus Roseibium. The sequence goes on from NZ_CANLVF010000002.1 coordinate 698,603, forward strand.
ACGGCAACGCTCTCGGGCGTATCAAGTTCATGTTTCCGAACGAATTCAACATCTACATTCATGACACGCCCTCCAAGTCGCTGTTTTCACGCGCCGAGCGGGCCTACAGTCATGGCTGTATCCGGGCCTCGAACCCGTTTGCGCTCGCAGACGTCCTGTTGACCGACAACAATTCCACGCCCGGTCACTGGGAGCAGATCCGTGACAGCCGGAAGCGCACAATCATCAAGCCCAAAGTTCCCATAGAAGTGCATCTGACCTATTTGACGGCCTGGATGAACAAGGATGGGTCGACCCATTTCCGAAAAGACATCTACGAGCGCGACGAGGTGCTTCTAAAGGCCTTGCGCAAGGCAATGACGGAAAACCTCTGACGTCATAAGCCGCTGGAAAACATTACTCTTTATTGGCGTTTACGAATGTGAACGGACGCTGAACGCCACGCTCAGCGTGAGTTCAAGGCCCTCATCGTAGTCTCCGGGCAATCGTTACCGATCGCTCTTTGGAGACACACATGTTGAACCGCTTCTTTGTCATTCTTTTCCTGGCCGTTGTCCTCGGTGGACCTTTCGCCGCGATCATTGCAATAACCGACGGCACCAAGGCGTTCGGCAACGACCTGCAGCACAAAAGCCTTTGTTTGCTGAAGGGTGCCGGATGCGGTGATGGCAACATCATCGTCACTGTCGCAGGCCGAATTTAAAAGAACGTGCAGAATTCACGACCTCTCGCCCACTTGGTCTTGCGGTTTTACCTTGTGTTTGGCAGAGTCCACCCATGGACTACAAAACTCTAGAAGATAAAGCGGAGTCCGCGGCAGACTTTCTAAAGATGATGGCATCTGCCCCCCGTCTGCTTTTGATGTGTCTTGTCCTCGAAGAAGAGCGCTGTGTCAGCGAACTTGCCGAAGCGACAGGCATGCGGATGCCCACCGTTTCACAACAGTTGTCGTTGCTGCGCGCCCAGGGCCTTGTATCCACGCGCCGGGAAGGCACGACCATCTATTATCGGCTTTCGAGCGAGCCGGTCAGAGACATCATGGCAATGCTCTACAAGCACTTTTGTGCCGACGCCGACTTGCCGGTCGGTAAACATCTTGAAAAGCTGGACGCAGACTGACTTTCCAGCGTCCAGCTTGCGAAGCGCGATCAATCGGTAACGTAGTCAGCGCATTTTGGAGGCGCCTTGTCCCCCCACGGCATCAGCGGCACCGTGGAAGTGGAGTTTTTCGGACTGCCTTCAATCAGTTTGTCCGAATAAACGAGATAGACCAGCACATTCCGTTTTTCGTCACAGCCACGCACGATCTGCATTTTCTTGAACACCAAAGACCTACGCTGACGAAACATTTCCTCGCCCTGCTCGAACTTTTCCTTGATGGTCACCGGGCCGACCTGACGGCAGGCCAGCGATACGTCTGAGACCTCCTCAGCAACGCCAAGCCACCCTGACACGCCCCCTTTCTCCGGGACGGTAAAGTGACACGATACACCCTCCACCAGCGGATCGTCGATCGCGTAAGTGGCCAGCTTATGATCGGGTGTCAGAAATTTCCAAACAGTCGATTTCTTGAAAATCAAATCCGGCTCGTCCGATGCCAGAGCAGATCCTGTTCCCAGGATGAGGCTGGTAAGCACGAGTGCGGCGACAGTACAAAAACGCATCAAAAACCTCCATTGTTTGGATGGCTTCACATGTGGTGATCATGGTCGGGCGATCAAGCAGAGGCAAAGAGGTTTGCCGCAGACTCAAAACGCGCGCCTTGAGGCGCGCGCTCTGTATATCACTCAGCTTTGTCGGGCCGGTGCTGGCGATCGCCGCTAACGCGCCGCCTCCATCAAAACCCTTGGCTCATCGGCCTCATGCTCCGCCGATTCCGTTTCTTCGACTTCGTATTCCACCGCTTCGGGACCAACTATATCGTTCGTGGAAAGGTCCAGTATCTCTTCTTCATCCGTCTCTTCGCTCGCCTGCTTTTCGAGTAACGAAGCGGCAAAATCGTTATCGGAGACCAGTTCAGCGGTAATCCTGGCCTCCACGTCATCCACGGCCTCTTCGGACGCCGGCAATTCGGTCTCGTTTTCCACTGGCTGATCCGTATTCACGACACCGTCCAGCGCATCCTTCAAGTCGGCGCATCTCTCGCGAGACCAGATCTGCGGCTGGTCCAGGCCGAGTGCCTCGTCATAGGCCCTTGCCACGTTGAACGACAGGTGTAGATCGAAATCGGCCTTAGAACCGAATTGTGGACCCAACGCGTCCTTGACGGCATTGAACGTGTCCTTGAGGCCCAGCCTCTGTTCCACGCAGGCTGAAGCTGCTTCCTGCAGCGTCGTCACGAACTCCCTCGTGTTTTCAATGGCATGCGCAACGGCAGATGCGCCGATGGCCGAGCGTCCGCGTCCGGGCATGAGTGCTGTCGGCCGAAAAGCGGTAATCCGGTCAAGAGCCCGCGGCCAATCGGCCAGATGCGCATCACCGCAATACGGCACAGACGACGTTTGAACCAGATCGCCTGCAAAAATCACCGAGCTTCCCGGCACCCAGACCAAGACGTCTCCCATCGTGTGGCCCCTGCCCAGATGCATCAAGCGTACATCCAAATTACCCAGGTCGATGGACATGGAAGACGCGATTGTCATGCTCGGCAGGCTAACGCCGACATTCGACGGCAGACCGGAGAAAAGCCCAGGCAGCCGATCCCGGGCAACCAGTATTTCTTCCGCACCGCGCGTATCCATCATGCGCCGTGTAAGATCGGACGCGACAATCTCGCCGGCATCAAAAGCCTGGGCCCCAAGCGTGCTGTCTGCATGAAAATGCGTCAACACGACCTGCTTGATCGGCTTGTCGGTTTTTTCCCTGATTTTCTCCAAAACCTTGGCGGCCAATTCTGGTGTCGCCTGTGCATCGACGATCAGCACGCCCCGCTCACCGACGATCACACCCGTGTTCGAGCAGCCGTCAGCACTGAATGCGTAGCAGCCGCGGCCAATTTCCTCGAACCGTTCGTTCGCTCCTGGAGAAAGCTCGGAGTTGTTCGATTCGTTCGTCATTGCGGCCTCGCTTTCATGCCAGCTGTCTGATTGACTTCCAGGATCTTTCTACCTGCCATACACCACTAACCTGTTGACTGTAGCGTCTCAGTTTCCGTCTCTGATTCGCAATTTTCCACGTGCCAATTCCTTAACTATTCCTTCTTTATCAACAGATAGGTCAGCCAATTTCAGCACTTCATGACTTCATCCGGCGAAGCTCTCCGGCGAAACTGCTTACGTTCCTCATACTTTTACGAAGCAGCGCTCACTGTCTTTCGTCTTCAACTCGATCAGCTATACTTGCTAGTGGTACAAAATGGCCGGATCACGGCATTGAATTTTGCAGATCCATTTCGGCAGACCATCGTCTTCAAGGCAGCTCAATCCCATGTCGCAAAAAACACCTTTCAACAAAGGACCGGTTTCCAAGGACGACGGCGAAAGACCCGTTCTGGAGCTCAATCGTTTTTTGCCCTATCAGCTCAATCATCTCGCAGAGACTGTCAGCCGTTCCTTTTCGAAGATTTATGCCGAGAAATACGGGATCGGCATTCCTGAATGGCGCGTGATCGCAATGCTTGGTGAGCGCGGGGCGATGACGGCCCGGGACATTAGCGTGGCAACGTCAATGCACAAAACCAAAGTCAGCCGCGCGGTCGCCGCTCTTGAAAGTCGAGACTTCATCATGAGGGTCAAAAACCCTGAAGACATGCGTGAACAAACGCTGAGGCTGACTTCAAACGGCACGGCGGTCTACGAAGACATCATTCCCAAAGCGCTTGCTTACTCGGACGAGCTGCAAAATGCCCTTACGAGCGAGCAAAAGCACCTGTTGAACGACGTATTCAACCGTTTGCACCAGGCGGTGCGTCAACGGGACGAAACTTGAATGTCCACAAGCCGGGTGCGGCAGCATTAACCGAACGTGAGAGCTTTCGTTGCTATTGATAGGGACAGAAGCGATACTTTTGTGATCGCTATGGACGGTTTGGCGCGGGATTGCGCTGCAGGGGATAATCGATGGCGCGGCACTCAAAAGCCAGGTCTGTCAGGATTGCGCAAGCCGCAGGCGTGCTTGTAACGCTGCTGCTGCCTCTTAACGCTGCCTATGCGGCGACCTGCGCGGCATTGAAGTCCGAATTGCGGCAACTGGAATCCGGTTCGAGAGCCAAATCGCCTGCGGCAGTCAAATGGTCCACGGCGAAAAGACAACAGGAAAAGGCAATCTCAGCGGCAACGCGGGACGCCCGACACTTCGGATGTTCGCGAAACCCCACCGCCAAGTGCCAGGACCTCAATCAAAAAATCAAACGCATGAAGTCCAATCTGTCTGCGATCGAGCGTCAGTTGAGCAAAGCAGGCGGCACCAACACAAAAAACACCAGACGCATACGCCAAGTGCGTGCGTCCCTGGAAAGACAAAGCTGCAATGCGCCCAAGACGCAACGGCAGCGTCAAGCCTCATCCGAAAGGCCGGTGAACGCCGAAAAACCAAAATCGCTGTTGGCCCGCCTCTTCAACCCTGAGTCAAAGGCCCAGCAGACATCGGCCAGGACTGGAGACAGGGAAACCTCCTCCGTCAGGTCACAACACAAGCGGGACAACACACGACGGCGGCTGCCGTCCGGCAGTGCCTTCCGCACGCTTTGTGTGCGCACGTGCGACGGCTATTTTTTTCCGGTGAGTTTTTCGGCAGGCAAAAGCCAGTTTGCGAACGACGAGGCGCGGTGTTCCGAAATCTGCCCAGCAGCACCAACCGAACTCTACATCTATCGCAACCCGGGCGGAGACCAGTCTCAGATGACGTCGCTCGCCGGCGTACCCTATGCCGATCAGCCCTTCGCGTTCCGTTACAAATCCGAGTTTGTGGAGGGATGCAGCTGCCGCCAGTCCAAGCAGGCGAAAACGCGCTCTGCCTGGTCCGAAGTCGGCACGTCGTCAGGACAAAGGTTCTTTTTCGCCGACATAAGCGCAGGGCTTCCGCGCCGTACACAGCAGCCGAGCCTTGGCAGCACATATGAAGAAGAAAGGGCAAAACCATCAGCCCTGGCCATGACGCCCCTGCTTCCCGCCCAGTTGCCCCGTTACGACGATCCTGGCACACTTTTCAATCTTGAAAAAGGCTTTGACGTCACATCGGTGGCGGCATTCGCACAAGTTAGAATGGCGACTGCATCGCAGGCATCAGCCACCGACACGGCCTCTGAAGATGGTTTTCCATTGCTGACACTGCGCAAGACTGAAGACGGTTCGATCGAAGCCGTGTCAGCCGCGCCGGTCTTCAAGACCGAAGACCCGGGCTTTCGGCCCGCGCCGGAAAGATCCTCACCTGTCAGGGTAGTCGGTCCAGAATATTTTGTCGCCCAATAAACGGCAGCAACGCCTTCATGTCCGGTCCGTGATCCATGCCGGTCAGGACACGCCGAAGCGGCATGAACAGACCGCGGCCCTTTCGCCCCGTTTCCGATTTCAAGGCGGTTGTCCAGGTACCCCAGGTCTCTGCAGTCACCTCACCGCCGGGCAGTAGCGTCTTGGCCTGGGCGACAAACTCGCGGTCCTCGTCCTCAACCCTGCCTTCAACCGGTCCGGTGACAACCTTCCAGAATTCCAGTGCGTCGGACACCACTACGCAGTTACCGCGCACGATCTCCCAGAATTCAACACCACCGCCGACGCCAAGCTCCGACAGGTGCGTTTCAACCGCGCCGAAAGGCAGTTCATGCACCAGCCTGGCATTCAGGCTTTTCAGCTCTTCGGGATCGAATTTCGCAGAGGACCGGGAGACATTTTTCAGATCGAACTTTTCGATCAGTGCGTCCATGTCCGGAAGGGGTTCGACTGCCTGGCTTGTTCCAGTCAGAACAGCGAGCGAGGCGACCGACATGGGTTCCAGACCCTCATCGCGCAATGAACCGATGGAAAGCGCTCCCTTGCGCTTCGAGAGCCCCTCACCGTCACGTGTCGTCAGCAAATTGTGATGCCCGAATGCAGGCACCGGCGCCCCCAGTGCCTCGAAGATGGCTAATTGTACCCCGGTGTTCGCCACGTGGTCTTCGCCGCGGATGACGTGCGTGACCCCCATATCGATATCGTCGACGATAGATGGCAGCGTATAGAGATACGTGCCGTCGGCCCGGATCAGAACCGGATCGGACAGCGACGCCAGGTCGACCGTCTGGTCGCCGCGGCAAAGATCCGTCCAGCTCACATCTGTTCGCCTGGTTTCAAATGGATCGCCGTCGTGATTGGGAAGCACAAAGCGCCAATGTGGCTTTCTGCCTTCTTTCTCGAACGCGACCCTTTCGTCTTCACTCTGCTTAAGTCCCGCGCGGTCGTAAACGGGCGGGCGGCCGAGAGCTCGCTGACGCGAGCGGCGGCGCTCAAGTTCGTCCGGCGTCTCGTAACACGGATAGAGAAGACCCGCGTCTTCCAGCTTGCGCGCGGCTTCATCATAACGTGCGACCCGCGCCGATTGCCGCTCAATCACGTCCGGTTCGATACCGAGCCAGCGAAGGTCCTTCTCGATCGAATCTGCATATTCCTGTTTCGAGCGCTCCAGATCGGTGTCGTCGAAACGCAGAATAAAGCGCCCGCCCTCCTTCCTGGCAAACAGCCAGTTGAAAAGTGCGGGCCGGCTGTTGCCGATGTGAATGTGGCCGGTCGGCGACGGCGCGAAACGTACAGTTACGGTCATGCCGCCTCAGTTAGCCGCTGACGCGGAGCGCGGCAAGACATAACTGGGCGCTGGCACAAAAAAGAAGGAACCGCGTTCTGTTGCCGCGCTCGGCATCAGTCAACGCTGTCCTGCTCGCAGCCACTTGCGAAATTGGAACTCGATCTGAAGAAGAAAAGTACTTTGAGAAGACAAAAAACAACCTGATACACAAACTGAAGTTGCATTTCCTAGAGTATTTGATGATCTATACTGATGTGATATAAGTATAAAGAGAGAGATTTTTTATTTTTTTCACTTGATGCAATTGAACGACAAGTACCGGGGCAAAGTGCACAAAACTAAAAACGCACGTGGTAATATTGAGGACTGACTGGCAATGACCACCACCTTCATTATCTCATCGATTATTACGTTTCTTGTCATGATAACGATCATCACGATCGACGAACGAACGATAAATATTCAGGGCACGGACCACAGACAATTATTCGACAACAAGTACATCAAAGCAGTCGTGCGTGCTGACATACTGATCGCACTTGTCTTCATATTCTTCCTGATCCTGTTTGGACTTGCGATACTGCTCAGCGTGACCGGAATACTGCCAAGCTACAATCATCTTTACCGCTGGCATGAGTTTCTGACATCGGCGATCGTCTCCAAACTGATCCTCGGGATCGTATTTGGCGGCTTGCTTGCCGTATGGGTCGCCAAAAACTACCGCAGACCCGCGGAATCGAAGCTGACGCTTCTTGAGAAGATCGAAGGTGTCGCCCTTGTTTTCCTCTTGATCGCCGGGATGACGACCGCATCGCTGGATGAGCTGCTGCGCTCCGTGAGCCTGAACGACGGCAAGGTGAACTTCCAGCTCGCACAACCTGCCTCCAGGCAATCGAGCGGTCAGGAAGCGCAGTCGGTGAATACAAACAAGAACGACAACGGTAACGGGGGCAACAAGGAATCCTTCTTCCTTGGCGGGTTTGGTCCGATCAAGGGCATGATCTCAACGATGAAAAGGGACTATGGATACATCAAGGCCCACAATCCCGACCTCGCCGAAGTTCTGGCGGCTCACGAAGCCGAAAGCGGATTCAGCGCGACAAACGACATCCGCCCGCCGCTGCCGGTTGCCACCGTCGCTGCTCTCGCAGTCAGCGCTGATCCTCAACCTGTTCCCGCTCCCGTCGACCCGAAACTTGAAGCAATCCTGAACCACGGCCGGATGACCCAGAACTTCGAGACATCCTTCAAGTCGTTCTTCGGATGTATTGCAGGATCGCTCGAAAAAACGGCCGATCGCCGCTACCTCTTCAACCAGATCGCGGAATTTCGTCCGCTCATCGGCGCGCTCTATCTCAATCTGATCGAGCTGGAAAAACTGGAAGGCGAAGACCTTTCGCCAGCCCAAACTCTGAGGAAACAGAAAATAGAGGGGCGCATCGCAGACGTTGTCAACAAGTTCAACAACCTGGACGAAAATTCAGTCAGTTCGATTACCACTGCCTTCACCGAGATCAAGACGTTCGGGGCTGACTACCATGGTGTCGCTGTATGTTCGGATCTCAAGATTGGGGACATCAATCTCCCGGTCGATCTCGAACTCGCCTCCGTTTCCCTGAGGCCTTATCTCGCGACGATTTATGCTTCTCTTCTGTACATGGACAACCAGAAGCTGGCAGCGATCCGTGCGCTGAACGAGGACGTCGACAAGTTCAAGAAACGGTTCAAGGGCGCCAGCGTCTCCGATGCAGAATTCTGGTACCTGCAACGAGCCCTCTTCGACGTGATTTTCATGGTCGAGGATTTCTTCATTACCGAGACGCAGTCCCCGCCCCCGGACGTACTTGAAATGCATCTTAAGAACTTGAAGTTCTATAGCAATCTGATCAAGCAGATCGATCGCCGGATTCCGCACGAGGAAATGTACGGCAATCACGTCGTCGGCAGCTCCGAAACACTGGTGGAGTCCCGATTTAACCGCGATCCGGGCTTTTCATTTGCCTGCCCCGACGATGGGGTGGACAAGGACGCATTGGGGTATGGCGGCGGATTTCTCTCACTGAGGCAGGCTGGAACGTTCAGTTACCTCTATTACACCATTCAGTCCATTTACGTGCAGCGCGCGCTTGGTCACCCCGACTTCAACGATCTTTTCGGAAAAGATGCCGGGCATTTGGCCGAAGTCATCGCAAATATCGATCTGAACTGCTCAATTGAAGTGTTGGACCACCCTGAAATCATCGTGCGCCAACAAAGAGCATCGTTTCTTCACATCTATGCCTTGTATGTGGAGCACCTCACCGAGGCAAAACGCAATATCTCCACAAATCATGTCGCCTGGCTTCGCGACCGGCTGGACCTTATCGACAATGCGGCGACCCTCGCGCTCGAAGTTCTGGCGCGAAACGAAGCCACGCAGCAAAATCGCGACGCGTTGCGCAATTTCAAGCTTGATAGCGTTCAGGCTGAGTTGAGATACAATCTGCGTTCGCTGTTGCGGAGAAACCAAAGCAAGATAAACCGCATTCAGTAAGAATGCGATTTCAAGCACTTACAGGTTTCTTGGGTGCGCCGGATTATGGCTGGGGCAGATACGGGGTGGCCTGAGCCACAGCACTTGCAAACTGCAATGCCGCCAGCATGACCCCTACATATGATACTTTTCTAATCATACTTTTCATCTCCATACCTCCAACATAGCTCAAAACGCGTGAATTTTCAAGTTTCGCAGCCATTTTACGCAGCTATCCTGAACCTAAGCTGAACAGTTGTGCCTGACATTGAAATGCGTCAGGGGCATTGTCCGCCACATAGCGCCTACGCCTCTAATATGGGCATTGAAGGAAACAAAATCAATCGGACCGGGAGCAACGCGGTGGGCCATCGCTCAATGACCGGCGCGGCAAATTGATGACGTCCGAGGCTTAGTGCCTTGCATATGCCCGCGACATTGCGGCCAGAACGCCGGTGAAAAGGAGGCAATAAAGCCCCATCGCGATGATCTGAGTATTGAAAGCAACGCCGATATCGATCAGCCAGCCGACCAGACCGGGCCCGGCGGCGGAGGCGAATACCATAATGGAAAAGGCAACGGCGCGGATCGCCCCCATATGCCTGGTCCCATAGACCTCGGGCCAGAATGCGCCAACAAGCGTACCATTGAAACCATGGCTGATGCCGACCAGGCCCAGAAACACGAAGGCCGCAGCCTGGGCATTAAAATTCGCAAGCACAAGACAGGCCAGCGTCAGGGGAATCAAAGCATAGGGCAGCAGTTGCCGCGCGGAGAACCGGTCAATCAGCGGGCCGATTGCAAGCGATGCACAGACGACACCCGCCGCCATCAGGAAAAACGCGCTCGCAAACACTTCAAGAGACCAACCGCGCAATTCGACAAGATAGACCTGATGGAAGAAGATGGCCGTTGCAATGAATGCCGGAGCGTTAAGGCCAAGTGAAACAAGCCAGAAACGCGGATCGAGCAACGCTTCCTTACGTGTCCATTGCCGTCCTTCGACCTTGGCTGACGCGATTTCGGCCGCTGAAGGCGTGCGCTCTTTGGCCAGAAGAATCATCATGACCGGGATCGCGACAAGCACAAGGACAAGGGACGATGCCGTCCACGCACCGCGCCAGCCGATTGTATTGCTCAAAACGACGAAGCAAAGAGGAAACAGGGCTTCAGCTGTCGGGAATCCCAGCATGGCAATCGACACGGCCCTTCCTCTTTGCGCGGAGAACCAGCGCCCGGCGGCCGTGATCGATGTGTGCGTCATCATCCCCTGCCCGCAAAGCCGAAGCCCGAAAAACGCGACAGCAACTGTCCACACCGCAAATGTGTGCGCCATTGCAAGGCAGAACAGCGCCAACCCTGCGATGACGACCAGAGCAATTTTCTGAACGGGAAAGTGGTCCAGGCTCTTGCCCACATAAGGCAGGATCAATGCACTGCCGAGCGTTGCCAGCATGTACAAAAGTCCCAGTTCGCCGTGGGTCAGACCGAATTCTGCGCGCAAGTCACCAGCGGACAGGGAAATGAAGAAAGTTTGCCCAAACCCTGAGAACACCGCCAGCAGATAACTGGACGAAAGCCAGCGCGCGTTGTCGCGCAGGAAAGTGAAGTAGCTCATGTCGACGAAGCCGTTTGCCCGAAACGGGACAAATCAGGAGGGGTTACGGCTCCGGACAGAAATCAACTGCGGTCCCGGAACCGGTTTGTGATTGGGTATCTGCGATCCTTGCCGAAATTCCGTTCGGTGATCTTGACGCCCGGTGGCGCCTGGCGCCGCTTGTACTCGGCAATATAAAGCAAATGCTCGATCCTGTGAATCAGAGCTTTGTCATGTCCGCGTTTTTCGATCTCGCCGACAGACATCTCCTCCTCGACAAGACATTCGAGAATATCATCCAGGACATCATAGGGTGGCAGGGAATCCTGGTCAGTCTGGTTCTCCCGCAGCTCCGCCGTTGGAACCTTGGTGATGATGTTGGTGGGTATCACTTCACCATCGGGACCGAGCAAACCGGCAGGTTTTTGAGCGTTGCGCCAGGCTGAAAGGTGATAGACCTGGGTCTTATAGAGATCCTTGATCGGGTTGTAGCCTCCGTTCATGTCCCCATAAAGGGTCGCATACCCGACTGACATTTCGGACTTGTTGCCCGTGGTCATGACCATCCGGCCAAACTTGTTGGAAACCGCCATGAGAATGACGCCGCGCGCACGCGACTGGAGATTTTCCTCCGTCGTGTCTTCGTTGGTTCCAGCAAAGAGACCGCCCAGCGCGGATCTGAAGCCTTCGACAGGCTCGGCAATCGGCACCGTGTCATAGCGTATTCCGAGTGCCGACGCGCAAGCTGCCGCATCCTTGATGCTTTCGTCAGACGTATATCGATAAGGAAGCATGATCGCGTGAACGCGGTCGGCACCAAGGGCATCGACCGCCATCGCCGCGCAAATTGCCGAATCGATACCACCTGACAAGCCCAGTACGACGCCCGGAAACCCGTTCTTGTCGACATAGTCGCCAAGCCCCAGAACACAGGCGCGCCAGTTGGCTTCGTCGAGATCCGGCAGTTTCGCGACCTCGCCGCTTTCGCAAATCCAGCCGTCGCCTGACCTCTTCCAGTCGCTGATGCCGAGCGCCGCTTCGAACTGGGGCATCTGGAATGCAAGCGAACGGTCCGCCTGCAGCGCGAACGAGCCGCCGTCGAACACAAGTTCATCCTGCCCGCCAAGCTGATTGCAGTAGACAAGCGGCAAGCCGGTTTCGACGACGCGCGATACAACAATCTGCAGCCGTTCCTCGGCGCGATTTACCCAATAAGGCGATCCATTAGGAACCAGAAGCAGCTCCGCACCTGTTTCCTCTAGGCACTCGCAGACTTCATCATTCCAGATATCTTCACAGACCGGCAAGCCTATGCGCACGCCTCGAAAATCAACGGGTCCGGGCAGCGGTCCGGCGGTAAACACCCGTTTTTCGTCGAAAACGCTGTAATTGGGCAGATCGTATTTGTAACGCACTGCGCGCACTTCACCCTGGTCCAAAAGAACAACCGCGTTGTACACCTCTCCGTCGCTGCCCACCCAAGGCGTTCCGACCACAAGCCCGGGGCCACCATCGGAGGTCTCGGCAGCAAGCTGCTCGGCGGCTTCCATGCATCTTTGAACGAAGGCCGGCTTCAGAACGAGGTCTTCCGGCGGATAGCCTGCAAGAACCAGTTCGGAGAAAAGAACCAGATGCGCGCCTTTGTCGGCAGCGTCGCGACGTGCCTTGCGGACAAGCTCCGCATTGCCGGAAACGTCACCTACTGTCGGATTGAGCTGCGCAACCGCCAGCCTGAATTGATCGGTAATCATGGGAATAGCACCAGGATGAGTCTTTCATCCCTGATTTAGCGCCAAGGCCGGATGGTTGCAATCACTCAGATCCGTATAACCGACCAACGCATCAACACTACAGCAGCGCAAGCCCGGTATCGTCTTCCGGCTCTGCATCGGATGCATCATCAGAGATACCGGCGATGTTGAGCTTTCTCGACTTTTGCTGAGAACCGGGTCCCATTATGCCTTTTGACCTGCCCTGCATTTCCTGCCGCTCGAGAATATCTCCGATGTGGCGGTAGAGAATCGCCGGAGCAATCGGCTTGGCGACAAAACCGTGGACACCGATTCCCATCGCCTCCAGGATGGTCGCGCGGTTGGCATGTGCTGAAATCACGAGAACCGGCACGGTTGAAATCACCATATCGTGGTCACCGCGCAAAATTCTCAGGAATTCACTGCCGCCAAATGGGTTCATGACCCAGTCGAGCAAAACGATGTCTGGCTTGCGGTCGACGACCAGTTCCAAAGCCTCAGCACCATCACTTGCTTCAAAGATGGACCGGACGCCGAAACCGGAGAGCACCGAACGTACGATCGTGCGCATGTGTGGATTGTCTTCCGCGATCAGGCACGAAATTCTCGAAAGATCCCACTTGTCACGCAACTCGGTTTCTCCGCCACTCAAGTCAATGAGGCCCAATATGAGAAACGAGCGTTAAATGTGGCTTACTAGAGTTGCAAAAATTTCACAAAGCCCGCTTTGAGAACCAAAAAGGGTGGCCGGAGCCACCCTTCAAGGTACCGTTATGAGACTTGAACGCCTGCTCAGGCGCTTGCGGCGATCGGTTGAGCCTGGCGTCCGTCACGTTCTTTCTTGAGGTTTTCGGCGATCAGGAACGCCAATTCCAAGGCCTGGTCTGCATTCAGGCGCGGATCGCAATGCGTGTGATAGCGGTCACCGAGTTGCTCGGCAGTCAGAGCACGCGCACCGCCCGTGCATTCGGTGACGTTGCGGCCGGTCATTTCGACATGGACACCGCCGGCATGCGTTCCTTCGGCCCTGTGGACTTCAAAGAAACTCTCCACCTCTTTCAGGATGCGGTCGAACGGTCTGGTTTTGTAGCCGCCCGCCGTGATGGTATTGCCGTGCATGGGGTCGCATGACCAGATCACCGACCTGCCTTCGCGCTCAACAGCCTGAACTAGTTGCGGCAAATGGTCGAACACCTTGTCCGCACCAAAGCGCGCGATCAGGGTCAAACGACCAGGCTCATTGTCCGGGTTGAGAAGGTCGATAAGCTCCATCAATCCGTCAGGTGTCAGCGACGGTCCGCATTTCAAGCCGATCGGGTTTTTGATCCCGCGGAAGAATTCAACATGCGCATGGTCCGGTTGCCGTGTCCGGTCACCGATCCAGAGCATGTGGCCCGATGTCGCGTACCAGTCTCCGGAAGTGGAATCGACACGCGTGAGCGCTTCTTCGTAGCCCAGCAGCAACGCTTCGTGGCTTGTGAAGAAATCTGTGCCACGCATTTGCGGCACATTGTCCGAGCTGATGCCGCACGCGCGAATGAATGCCAGGGCTTCCGTGATCCGGTCGGCCAGTTCCTTGTATCGGTGACCTTGCGGGCTGTCGGTAATAAAGCCGAGCATCCACTGGTGCACCTGATCAAGGTTGGCGAAACCGCCTTGCGCAAACGCACGAAGAAGGTTCAAGGTCGCTGCAGACTGGCGATAGGCCATCGCCATCCGGCCCGGATCCGGTATCCGGCTGTCTGAAGAAAAATTGATATCGTTGATAATGTCGCCGCGATAGCTCGGCAGTTCCACGTCGTCCTTCTTTTCAAAATTCGACGAGCGCGGTTTTGCGAATTGGCCCGCGATGCGGCCAACCTTAACGACAGGCTGGCTCGCAGCGTAGGTCAGAACAACCGCCATCTGAAGAAAGACGCGGAAAAAGTCGCGGATGTGATCGGGATGGTGCTCGGCAAAGCTCTCTGCACAGTCACCGCCCTGCAGCAGAAAACCGTTGCCGGCAGCGACATCGGCGAGTTGCTGTTTCAGCGCGCGCGCCTCACCTGCAAACACGAGCGGCGGATACGTCGACAGGCGCTGTTCAACACTCGCCACAGTCTCTTGATCCGGGTATTCCGGAACCTGCAAGATCGGCTTCGATCTCCATGTTTCCGGGCTCCACTTCTCCGCCATTTTTTCTACTCCTACTGGACGCGCGCCATGTCTCGCATTGTTGCGCGCGATCCGCACTATTCTAGATCTTTTCCGTTTGCGCTTCTAAAGCAAACGTGCGGCGTTATACACGCCGATGAATGCTAACGCCACAGGGTAAATCAGCCAAATTCGCGCCTATCGTGGCACAACATCTTGCCGAAGCGCCTTGTTCATGCCCAAGCACGTTGACTTTGATCATGGCTCCATTCGTTCTTACCGCTCACGCTGTCTGTTCGATAGACCAGGACAGACAAATGCCCGTTCCCGTTTTGGAGCACAGTCACCGGCCCGACGAAATCGCGTCCAGACTTTCTGTAAGGCCCAAAGCCAGTTACCTGCGCGACTGGATCTACGGCGGCATTGATGGCGCTGTTACCACGTTCGCTATCGTTGCAGGCGCTGTTGGCGCGTCGCTGACGCCCAATATCATCCTTGTTCTTGGGGTGGCAAATCTTCTCGCAGACGGCTTTTCTATGGCAGCGGCGAATTACAGCGGCTCGAAATCTGAAGATGAGGCCTATGCCCGCCTTCTGGCCATCGAGGAAAAGCACATCTGCCTTGCGCCAGAAGGCGAAAGGGAAGAAATCAGGCAGATTTTCAGGGCCAAGGGATATGAAGGCGACGACCTTGACGACCTGGTGCGCCTTGTCACGTCCAACCGGGCGACGTGGCTCGAAACAATGATGCAGGCGGAGTACGGTCTCACAGCAAGCACACGCTCACCGCTCAAAGCGGCATGCGCGACGTTTGCCGCCTTCGTCTTCTGCGGCAGTCTCCCGCTTTTGCCGTTTGTCTTTGGCTTCAGATCATCCGCGGTCTATACGACAATTCTTACCGCACTCGCTTTTTTCCTGATTGGTTCGATCAAGTCACGCTGGTCGACAAAGGGCTGGCTGTATTCGGCGTTCGAAACGACGGGAATTGGACTTTCGGCGGCCGCAATTGCCTATCTCGCGGGTTACCTCCTGCGTGGAATAAGTGTTTGATGAGACCTTATGCGATAGCGTTTCAGCGTGGCCCGATAAAGTTCAAGCCATGGGATTTCGTCGCCATGTCGATCGCATCGCGCACCTGTTCATCAAGCGTGACGGCTCTTGGATAGACCGGCGCGTGCCTGTCCTTGAGAACGGGTACATGCCATCCCTCTGTTGTCTCCAGAAAATGCTCGATGCCGTCTTTGCCCCACAAGCGATAGAAACCGGCCAGCACGCAGTCGAGGTAACTCTGCAGTATCGGGTGGGTTTCGGTTCCCCACCGGTAATGCTCAGGCGCGGCCACAAAGACAAAAAGGTCTCCCGGCCCCTCGTCCTGCGCCGTGTCGCATCGGAACGAAACGCCGAGCGAACCGACCTTGCGATATCTTTTTTCGCGGCGCTCAAGCTCTTCGAGCCCGGTGCGGGGTTCACGCACCATGACACCCCAGATCTCCTTCCCCGGATCTTCGCGGATACTGAGAGCGCATCGGCCCTGACCCTCGCTTCCTTCACCGCAAACACGCCACTCGCGCACCCAGCCTTTGAGCCTGCCAGGTGTCGCGTCCGCTTTCGGCGGCAGCGTGTCAAGATTGACGAGGGAGCCATAACCAAAATATGTGATCGTCATTGAGCGCAGGTCTTTGATTTGCGGACTGCCAATAACACGGAGCCGAAGGTTGCCATGATCGTCCCGTCCCTTTCCCGGCATGATGTTGCGGTATTAAGAGAAGATACACCCGGTTTAGGGGAGCTCATCCACTTTAACAATGCCGGAACCGGACTGGCCCTAAAGCCCGTTCTCAATGCCGTCATTGGTCATCTGGAAGCGGAAGCCAATCTGGGCGGCTATGAAGCTGCGGCCAGGGCAAAATCGAGCCTTGATACCTTTTACTCGGCGCTCGCAGCACTGATCGGCAGCAAACCACACGAGATTGCCTACGTCGAAAACGCAACGCGTGCCTGGGACATGGCGTTTTACGGAGTTGATTTTCGGGAGGGCGACCGCATCGTCACCGGGCGGGCCGAGTATGTTTCGAACTATGTTGCCTTCCTGCAAATGAAAAAGCGCAAGGGGGTAGAAATCGATGTTGTCGAAGATGATGCCGACGGCCAGATCGATCTGAAGGCACTGAACAGCGCCATCACTGCCAGGACGCGTCTGATCGCCCTCACCCACATTCCAACATTTTCGGGCCTGATCAACCCGGCAGAGGATGTCGGTGAAATCGCCCGGTCCAAGAAAATTCTTTATCTCCTCGACGCGTGTCAGTCGGCAGGACACATCCCGCTCAACGTCAACGCAATCGGCTGTGACATGCTGTCCGGAACAGGCCGCAAGTATCTCCGCGGTCCGCGGGGGACCGGTTTTTTGTATGTCAGCGATCAGATCCTGGATCAGCTGGATCCGCCTTTTGTTGATCTGCAATCAGCGAACTGGCTGGACGACAACACCTATGAGCTCGTGCCGCATGCCCAGAGGTTCGAAACGTGGGAGCGCTATGTGGCTGGCCAGATCGGACTTGGCGTTGCCGTCACCTACGCCATCGGATTTGGAATGGAGCGGATCGGAAACCGGATCTGTGCGCTCGCGGCACAGCTTAGGACCGAACTCTCAGCACTCTCAGATGTAACGCTGCACGACAAAGGCGCGCGCAAGGGCGGGATCGTTACGTTTACAGTCGACGGCGAAGCGCCTGGCGAGACCCAGCTGCGATTGTCGAAAGCCGGCATAAACGTCTCGGTCAGCAGCGCAACCTCTGCGCAGATCGATCTGCCGCACCGCGGCCTGGACGCAGTCGTGCGCGCCTCCTTGCATGCGTTCAATACAGAAGACGAAATAGAACGTTTCGTTAAGGCTCTCGGCAAATCGGAGTGATTTTTCGCGAGAACAAGAGGGCGGAGCACGCTGCGTTAAGCTTCATCTGGTATTCGAATTACCAGATTGAAGGGGGTGTCAGCTTTGCTGGGAAACGACGCAGACATGGGACAGTCGTATGTTGCGGCCACGAGCCGTGCAACGACGGGACGGCAGATCAAGATCTGGATCTTCGGCCTGGCCGTATTGCTGATCGTTTTATCAACAGCCTCGCTTACCTTCATTGCCCATCTGGCCTGGAGAGAGGCCGACAGACGCTCGCTTGAAGGCGACAAACTTCGTTTCACCAGCGCGATGAATTCCTACCAGCGCCTCATTGCGATGGATCAGACGGACATAGCGCAATGGGACGAGACCTTTATGGCGCTGCAGCGTCCGCTGGACCGGGATTTCATCGAAGGCCAGTTCATCGCTGAGATTTGGGAGCAGTTCGATCTGGAGCGAACATTCATCGTTTCCACGAGCGGCGATCTGGTCGCACAAGCTCTTGAAGACAATGTGCGATTTCCAGAGCGGATGACGCCGGCGGATCCGGTCATCCGAGAGTTGGCGCAACGGACACGGGAAAGCTTCGAAGCCAGAAAACGTCAATCGAATTCCGGTTTCGCCGAGTGGTACTTGCCGCAATCGGTCTTGCTTGATGTCTCCAATTCCGCCTTTGCGACGATCGACGGCAAGCCGGCTCTTCTTGTCGCCGTGCCGATATTGCCTGACTATGGACGCGTAAGGCTCACCGGTGAGTATCCGGCTGTCCTGGTCAACGCGGTTTACTTCGACGACTTCCTCGTTTCAGAACTCAACGAAACGCTTAACTACCGGGATCTGACATTCCAAGTCGGTGAACCTGCCAATATGCATCCGACAAATCACCTCATCTGGGCTGCGGATGGATCGGTCCTCGGCTATTTCAGCTGGGATCAGGCCAAGCCCGGTCTGCATATCTGGCTCATGGCTCTGCCGCTTATTTTGCTGATGACAGTGATCATTTCGGTTATCGCCTTCGCTGCCGCAGCGAGGATCAGCCGCCTGTCGAATTCGCTTGAAGAAAGCGAACGCAAAAATCATCACTTTGCGAACCACGATGCATTGACGGGACTGCCGAACCGTCACCACTTTTCCGACCGTCTCGCCTATTCGATCGACAGTCTCCCTGAAAAAGGGTTTGCCCTGTTCACCTGTGACCTGGATCGTTTCAAACCAATAAACGATACTTACGGGCACGAAGCCGGTGACAAGGTTTTGTGCCAGGTCGCCGCGAGATTTCAGACCCATTTCGGCAAGGACGCGGTCGTCTGCCGGATCGGCGGTGATGAGTTCATCGTGCTCCTGACGGCCTATTCCAGCCTTCAGGAACTGGAAGATCTCGCCGATCAGCTCCAAGAATCCATGTCAGCTCCCATAGAGGTCGGTCACGGCGAGAACGTTGAGGTTGGTGTTAGCATCGGCATCGCGACTGCCCCTGAGTGCGGTCTGAATGACAAGGACCTTATCCGGATGGCCGACATGGCTCTTTACCGGGCCAAAGAGAACGGTCGCAATGCGATCGAGTTTGCCGCACCACTTTATCTGGAAGCAAGATCCGGCGCCGCGCATTCCGACCAGACCTATTCAAGACGCACCGCCGCGAAATAACCTTCAAGCGTCGAGATAGCGCCCGAATTAGGCAAGACTTACAATATTTAAATAAAAATGCCTCGCGTCTATCACTAATAATTCATCTTCGCGAACACCATCGCCACGTCTTATTAATTCCTTTCATTTTACACTGTATAGAATCTCGAATGACTTAAAATAACTTTACGTAGCATCTTAAGAGACTGCAACTTGACCGAATTTCGCAGAAGATACAGCGATCAGGCTCCCAAACAGGCAAAGCAGCATATTTCGCGGCTTGCCTTCATGCTTGCAGCGCTTCTCATTGCGGTCACATCGGTATCCTTGCTTTTCGTCGGCTTCATTGCGACGCGCGCGTCCAATCAGCAGACGATCGCGAATGAGGAACGATTGTTTGAAAGTGTCCTCACCGACGAATTGCGCGCTCTTGTACGCGAACAGCTCAGGATCACCTCCTCGGATCTTTCTGTCGAAAACCTGGTGCACACTTTGGATCCGGCCTATGCAAGGCAGAGCTTCGACGTGCTCTGGACCGACTACGGCCATGACAAGATCATCCTGATTTCCGGAAACAACACCGTTCTTGCAGAGTCATTCGAAGACTATACCCACATAGTCAGCCGTCCGCTTGCCGAGACTCCGGAGCTGGAGGTGATTGTCCGGCAGCTGACTTCGAAATATATGCTCAACCGTGTTCGGGTTCCCGGCGGTTTCGGACACCGCTCACTCCATGATGTGAAGCCAGCAGACTATGCTTCAATGGGGTTTGCCCGCCTGGACGGAAGACCGGTGATGTTTGGTGCCATGCCCGTGATCCCGGACCGTTACGAGACCAAACTGCCCGACGGACCGCCAACGATCCTGATGTCGGCCCGCTACATTGACAGCGAACTCACACAACAACTGAATTCTCAGCCTGACTTCACCGCATTCAAATTTCAGGAAACGGCTGCTCCCCCTCTCGACGGCCCGTTCCGAGCAGTACGAAGTCAATCAGGAACTCTCATGGGCGCGTTTCACTGGGAAAGCGGGTCCGCCACCACATCGATCTGGCCTACGATCATACCCGTGATCGCCATCCTCAGTGTCGCGCTTGGCGCGCTTGCATTCGGAATTGCATGGCGCATCGGACGCCTGACAAGTTCGCTTCAAGCCAGTGAACAGCAAAACCGCTATCTTGCGCTTCACGACACGCTTTCCGGCCTTGGCAACAGACTATTGTTCAACCGGGTGCTGGACGGCTCGGTCAAGGAACTTCCGGAAAAACAATTTGCTGTTCTTCATTGCGATCTGGACAAGTTCAAAGAGGTCAACGACACGTTGGGACATGCAGCCGGAGACGCGGTGATCAAGGCCATAGCATCGCGATTGCAGGAGACGATCGGCCGCCAGGGGCTGGTGTGCCGTATTGGCGGCGACGAGTTCATGATAATTTACCGGAAGGACACCTCGAAAGTCCGGCTGCAATCGCTTTGTGATGCACTTATCGCATCCGCTCAGGCTCCAGTCACGCTCCCGGGGGAACACGAGGCATGCGTCGGGCTCAGCATCGGTATCGCGCGCGCGCCTCAAGACAGCTCCAAGCCGGAACAACTTGTGGGCCAGTCCGACGCTGCGCTTTACCAATCCAAGGATCTCGGCAGAAGCCGATACTCATTTTTTGCCGACACACTCCAGGGTGGGCACCGCAACACCGCAGTGGCCCCGGGGCCGGTGCGCGAACACGCCGGGCTTCGTTCCGCAAAATCAGCTTAAGGGGCTATTCGCCTCTATCGGCTTTCCCGGCCTATCCGCGCAGTTGTTCGCTCGGCTCACGCATCGTGACCAGTTCCTCAGCAGCTGTCGGATGCACTGCGATGGTCCTGTCGAAATCAGCCTTTGTGGCTCCCATCTGCAGTGTAACTCCCAGGATCTGGGCAAGTTCACCCGCATCCGGCCCGACAACATGCACACCCAGAACCTTCTGTGTGTCCGCATCCACGATCATCTTCATCAGCATTTTTTCGTCGCGGCCGGATAGAGTGTGTTTCATCGGCCGGAAGCTGGACTTGTAGATATCGAGATTTGGAGTTTGCTCCAGGGCCTGCTCTTGCGTCAGGCCAACCGTTCCCATCTCGGGCTGTGAGAAAACCGCAGTCGCAATAAGGCTGTGATCGACACTCCAGGACTTGTTTCCGAAGACGGTATCTGCAAACGCATGGCCTTCGCGGATTGCGACCGGTGTGAGATTTGCACGGTTGGTTACATCTCCAACGGCGTAGATCGAATCAACGTTCGTCTTCGAGTCAGCGCTCACCTTGATCGCACCGATCCGATCGGTTTCGACGCCTGCCTTTTCCAGTCCAAGATCCTTGGTGTGCGGATTGCGGCCGATAGCGAACATGATTTTGTCCGCTTCCAGCGTCTTTCCGCTCTTTGTATGACCGATCAACGACCCGTCGCTTCGTTTTTCAATGCTGGAGAAGGTATCGCCCAGGACGACCTTGATGCCTTTCTTCTCCATTTCCTGACGAACCGTCGTGCGCAGATCCATGTCGAATCCACGCAGGATCTCCTCGCCGCGATAAATCAGCGTGGTGTCGACCCCGAGACCATTGAAGATGCCGGCAAATTCAACCGCAATATAGCCACCGCCTGCGACAATGATCTTGGAAGGAAGCTCTGCCATGTGGAAGGCTTCGTTCGAGGTGATCACGTGCTCCATGCCCGGCACGCTGTTGTCGACATTGGGTGACGCTCCGACAGCGACCAGGATGTATTTGGCGCTTACGGTCTGTCCGGTCGACAGCAGACGCACCGTATGCGGGTCTTCGATCACCGCACGGCTGTCATGTACTTCAACGTTTGTCCGTTCAAGGTTGCGACGGTAGAGACCTTCCAGGCGCGTGATTTCCTGATCCTTGGCAGCGATCAGCTTTTCCCACGAAAAACTGCGCTCTCCAACGGACCAGCCAAACCCTTCCGCGTCCTCGAATTCCTCTGAGAACTTGGAGGCATAGACAAACAGCTTTTTGGGAACACATCCGCGAATGACACATGTCCCGCCGTATCTGTACTCTTCGGCAATTCCAACGCGGGCACCATGGGTCGCGGCAATGCGCGCAGCCCGGACGCCGCCCGATCCGCCGCCAATTACAAATAGGTCGTAGTCGTAGTCGCTCATGTCTGCCTCTTGTTAACGTCGCCTGCCCATATGCAGCGCGTTCCCAGCCTGCCCCAGATAGGCGATGCATTTCATCGTACAAGACATGACGCGGGTGAATGCAAGTCAGCCCTGCAGAAAACCGGGCTCACCAAACCAAATTGGGCCGCGATTGCGACCCAATCTCCGGCAAAAAGCCAGCATCAAATCTCTGTGTATGATGCGTCAGACAAGCTGTTCACTGCGGCTGATTTCGCTTTTGCAGCTCCTGCTGAACCATGGTCACCATGTCAGTGGAAAGCTTGTCCTGCCACTCGCGGGCCGCGCCGACGGAAAGCTGGGTAACAACCGGCAGAGTGCTGGTCAGCTTTTGCCCCAGATCTGTCTGGTAAAAAACTGCGAGCTCATTCAACTCGTCTTCAGTAAAGTTCTTTGCCCACGCCTGGTAAACCAAACTGTTCAGATCAACCCGGGTCGGCGCGAGTTGCAGAGCGACTTCCTGGGTCACTTCAATGATCTCTTCTGCACGTGCCGGTTCAGCCTGAATGAACGCGGTTCGGGTCTGCTCGGCAAGGATCGGCAGGATATCGTCAAACGGCTCCAGAACCTTGGTAACTTCTGCAACGCGCTTGGCCGCGGCTAGGTGGCTCTCGGCAATCTCGTCCTGCGCAATCGACGCGCTTGTGAAAAATGCTGTGGCACTGAAGACTGCGCCAATAACAGCGGCCCGCGGCAACGCTTTCATAAGTGTCATTTTCTACTCCTCGGCGGCTGTCAGACAGTGTGTAGACGCCAAATCCAAACAATCAAACAGGTAAAACGGTCTTTACCCCATTCGTACCTGCTACGTAAGCCTTTGTTGCTAGTCCGATGAAAAGGCCGTGTTCAACGACACCAGGTATCTCAACGAGCCGGGTAGCCAGAGATTGTGCCTGAGTTATGGCCTCAAGGTGGGCATCAAGGATGTAATGTCCGCCATCGGTGACAAAAGGCGTCGCAACGCCGCCCCTCAAAACCAGTTTCTGTGGCAGATCGAACTCACCAAGGACCTGTGAGATTGCGTTTGTTGTCGTTTTCAGACCGAAAGGCACGACTTCGATCGGAAGTGGAAATCTGCCAAGCGTGGCGACTTCCTTGCTGCTGTCGGCGATCACAATCATCCGACCGGACGCTGAGGCAACGATTTTCTCGCGCAAAAGCGCGCCGCCGCCGCCCTTGATCAGGGTCAGTTGCGCATCCAGCTCGTCTGCACCGTCGATTGTAAGATCAAGCTCGGGGAGATTCTCAAGCGTGGTCAGTTGGATCCCGAGATCAGCCGCAAGCGTGTGGGTTCGTTCGGACGTCGCAACGCCGATAACATCCAGGCCGCCCCTCACCCGCTGAGCAAGCGCATGCACGAAAAATTCTGCAGTCGACCCGGTTCCGATTCCCAACCGCATTCCCGGCAAGACGTCTTCTGCCGCGCGTTCAGCTGCTTGTTTCTTAAAATCGTCGCTCACCACTGTTTCCCTCGCCCGGCACCCGAGAGCGTGGGTGACAGTCTTTTGTCTTTCTTTGCCGCGGCGTGCTTAACATGCGCGGCAAGCATGGGTCCAGTGGCATTGCCGACATCAAGGCAGAAACCGACGCGGCTGCGCCAAAGTGTGATTTCATTAACCATGACTTTAGATTGATTTGCGATGTTTTGCCGACTTCATGAGCTTAGAAAAGCCTGGCCAAACATGAAATTATTTCGTCGCAAGCAAAACCGCCAAGACCAGTCGATCACTCCGTCCCAGACCTTTGTGGAGGAAAGTGAGCCAGGTGGCTCACAAGATACGATGCCCCAGGCCTCCGACCAGCTGGAGTTCGTGCTCGACAGCCTTGAAGACGACCTCCAGGTTGCTGCCAAGACGATAAACGTTGCCGCAGACAAGGTTCAGGACCGCCTCGCTGGTCAGATGCAGACCCTGGAAAAGATCCGAAGCGACACCCAGTCTTTGTCCGATCAGTCATCGATCGCCGATGAAAATGCCTCCAGCCTTGCAACCTCAATCCAGGAGCTTTCTGCCTCAAGCGGTGAAATCGGATCGCAGGTCGAAGTTTCCAACAAGCTGGCAGACGAGGCGCGGGAAATAGCGGACCAGGCCAACGATGGCGTTCTGGAACTCAAAAGCGCAATCGACGATATCGCGAATGTCGTGAGCCTCATCTCAGACATTGCAAAGCAGACGAACCTTCTTGCACTGAATGCGACGATCGAAGCGGCCAGAGCCGGAGAAGCCGGAAGGGGCTTCTCTGTTGTCGCAAACGAGGTCAAGGCCCTGTCCGTTGAAACACAATCCGCGACGGAACAGATCGTTGCAAATATCGAAAAGCTGAACCTGTCTGCGGAGCACAGTCTTGGGTCGGTCAACCAGATTATCGACGTGATCGGCAAGATACGGCCAAGTTTTTCCGCTGTGGAAGATGCCGTCCGGTCGCAGGTGGACACGACCAATCTGATAGGTGAGCAGGCCAACAAGACTGCCGAGTTCGCCCAAGAAGTCGTTCATAAGGCGCAGGCCATAACGGAGAGCGCTGTTTCGGCGGAGGAAGGTGGAACGCGTGCGCGTGAAACCGGATCCCAGATGAGCGAGGCGACCAAGTCGCTTCAAAGCCGCTTTACAATGATGATCCGGCAAACGGGCCTCGGCAACAGGCGTCAACACGACAGATTGCCGGTGAAGCTCGCAGGATCGATCTCCGGAAGTGGCGTGTCGGCACGCGGCGAAACACTGGACATCTCCGAAGGTGGGCTGCTCTTCAAGGCTGCGGAAAATGTCGGGCTCCGGCAAAACGAAACGGTCCAGCTTGACCTGAGCGGCCTGGGAAAGACATCAGCACGCCTCGTGGCTGTGTCGGAAAACGGATTTCACTGCTGTTTCGTCGATCCGGATCAGGCCTTCGAGAACGCCCTGCATCGTAAGATCGCCTCGATACACGAAAGCTATTCAAGAGAAGTTGAGTGCGCGCAATCTGGCGCCTTGAGGATCGCAAATGCGATGGAGGAGCTTGTTGCCCGCCACACATTGAATTCGGACGATCTGTTCGATACCGGCTATCAGCCGATTGCAGGAACAAATCCCCTCCAGGTCTCGACAAAAGCGCTTCGCCACCTGGAAACAATCCTTCCCGATATTCAGGAAGATATTCTGGCATCGGGCAAACCCCACGGGATGGCCTTTTGCGCCTCGGTCGACAGAAACGGCTATCTTCCCGTTCACAATCTCGTCTTCTCCAATCCACAGCGTCCCGATGATCCTGTCTGGAACACGGCCAACTGCAGAAACAAACGGATTTTTGACGACCGTGCGGGCTTGAGCGCGGCGCGGAATACGCGACCTTTCCTGATCCAGTCCTACGCGCGCGACATGGGCGGCGGAAACATTGTGTGGATGAAGGAAGTAGACGCACCAATTCTTGTCCAGGGCCGTCATTGGGGCGGGTTCAGAACGGCTTACAAGCTTTAAACAAGTCGTTTCAGAACCGGTCCCGGCCACCCGGCCTTGCCGTTGAACGCAGTTCCGGCTAGGCAAGCGTTTCCTGAACTGCCCATGAGGATTCCATGACCGTTCTTGTCTTTGACCTGGATGGCACTCTTGTGTCTTCCATGGAGGATCTTGTCGCAGCCTTAAATGCGGTGCTCACGGCAAACGGGCACAATGCGGTTCCCGAGGAGAATGTCTCCCATATGGTTGGAATGGGTGCGAAGGTCCTGATCCAGCGCGGCCTGGAATTCAACCAGATCGAATGGACAGACGAATTGGTCGAGCCGCTCTTTCACCAGTTCCTCGACTACTATGCCGCCAACATTGCGGTCCATACGCGCGCGTTCGAAGGCGTCGTTGCCACGCTTGAAAGGCTGCGCGGCGAAGGCTGGAAGCTGGCGGTGTGTACCAACAAGGCGGAAAAGCTAACGCTGCCGCTGCTCGAAGTCCTCGATCTCGCACAGTATTTCGACGCCGTCGTCGGCGGCGATACCTACCCGGTTTCCAAGCCGCATAAAGATCCTCTGCACGGGGCGATAAACCGCGCCGGAGGTAAGGTCCGCGGATCGATCATGATTGGCGACAGCGGCACTGACATAGATGCCGCCCGCAACGCAGGCATACCCGTCATTGCGGTTGATTTCGGCTATACACCCGTTCCGGTCACTGAACTCGGCCCGGACAAGGTGATCTCGCACTTCGATGAACTGGCAGACGCGATTGCCGATGTGATGTCCGGACCATCTGTCGCAAACCATCGCTGATGCTTCTGTCAGCGCCGTTACGCTTCCAACGCACCGTCAGAACTTCCGGATCGCTTCCGCCAGTTGTTCGCCCAGCTCCACATATTGGGCTTCCAGCGCTTCGACCGCCCGGTCCAGTTCCTCGATCCGGTTCTCTGAAGCGTCCAGTTTTGCAAGCGAACGCTTGTAGAGATCAGAACCCGCAGACAATGCAGACAGATTGGCGCGGTGACGCTGTTGGTCCTCAACCTCTTCAGCTTTGCTGCGCGCTGCGCGTTGAATGCCGGTCCTAATGCGCACGCGTTCAGCCTGAAGGCTCGCAAGTGCTCGCAACTTGTCTGCGCTCTCCCTGTCTGGGATACGGCGTACGAGGTTCAAGAGGCTCTCGTGATCTGTGTTCAAGAGAGTATACCGCTCTTCGATGGAACGCTCCATTTCAATCATTGCGGCGGCGATTTCTCCTTCAGGGACAAACACCTTCAAGCGATGATGGGTATTGGTTGAATCCAGATACTGCGGCGATGAGAAACGCCAGCTCTCTCGACGCGGATGTTCGATGATCACGTTCCTTCCGTCGTCCGGCGCTCCTTTGATGGTGTAAAGCGTTGCCGATCTTTCCGTCACGTTCACAGTTAGAAGACCACGGTTTACCTTGACCGAAGTAATCTCCTGCGTAGGCTCTGTTTCGCTCGTGACGGTGACTTTCCGGTCCGTTGCAAAGCTCGCCAAGCGAAGTTCCCCAGCCGGCATGCCACTGATTTGCGCGTCACCGACATAGCCTTCCTTGCGATCATAGACCGTGAGGATGCCTTTCGGCAGGCTGGTATCGGTCTCGTTGCGGATCATGATTGCGGCGACCGGGTGCTCACTGCCGCTTTCCGGCTGGAACACGGAAACGGACTCGGCTGAAACGACAGCGTCGACAATCGGTGCAGACAGGGTCTCGCCGTTTTCAAGATCAACCGTTTCCGGCAACGCAAAGAAGGCTGTCACCGCACCTTCTTCGGCCTGCCCCACCTGAGCAGCTGCCATTTCCGCGTCCATGGGCGCGGCCGACGCTGGCGCAGACGGCGCTGCAAACAACGCCTGGACACCGTTCCTGGCGACCTCTGCGCGTTTCACTCTCGCCTCTTCCATCAACGTCCCTGCCCCCATTGAAGGGGTCGCGCCGCTGTCTACCCGAGGCACGTAGCCGCCGGCGACATCAACCGCAACTTCCGGACGTTGCCGCCAATAAAGATCGTGCAGGCGCTGCTTCAAGGTCACCGGCGCGCCGGACGACAACGTGACACTGACGCCTTCCCAGTCCTCGCCGCTGGCATTTTCCAAAACGGCCCACGCCTGAAGGCGAGCCTCGTCATCCGGCAACATAACGACCCTGTAGGCCGTCTTCCAGATCGGTGTCGGTACAACATACGACACGGCAACCTCACGTTCGCCCTCTCCCGCAATCTTGAGAGTTACGGTCCGGGCCCCGTCGGACTTTCCACTGCCGACTGCCGACAGCGCTTTGGCAACCTTCTCGCGGATTTCAGGATCCATGAAGCGCACAACAGTGTCCGCCTCCAGATCGACGCTCACGATACTTCCCTCGCTCAGGATTGATGCGACACCGATCTGTCCCTCGTCGCCCCTGTTCAGGATGCTGACACCCATAACGAGCCCTTCAACAACTGTTCCCTCTTTTTCCAATTGTACCTGTGTCCCTTGAAGACGGGACAGCAGGGTCACCGGTGACTGGAGGTCGTTCGCTGTAAACGGCAGGTTCTTGAAAGTTTCACCCAACGGATTCGGTCCGGGTAATGACAGCCCTTCGACAACGCCTGCCTCGTCATAGACCACGATGCTTTTCAGGATGTCGTTGACCTGCTCCAGCGGCACCGTCATGGCGATTTCGCCGCTGCTGTCGATGTCGGCCTTGCGGACAATCTCCGCAAGGCCACCGGACGACAGCGTGATGCTTGTGATCGGGCCACTTTCCTCGGCCAAAGCGGCAGATGGCAAAGCAGCCGATGTCAGGAATGTGGAACAAATGGCAATTGCGGAAAAACGCAAAATCATGAAACAGGCTCCAAATTAAATTCAATGTCGGAGCGTCTTTGAAAATTGCGGCTATTGTGGGAATAAAAGCACGTGCGTCAGGCCAAAAATTCTTGCCTTTGCCATAAGTCTCTTTTAGGCACGCACCATCCAGCTGAATGGGCGATTAGCTCAGCGGGAGAGCACTCCCTTCACACGGGAGGGGTCACTGGTTCAATCCCAGTATCGCCCACCATTTTCTATTGTTCGCTGATTGCGTTGGAAAGGGTCAGACGGCGCTTTCTCGCTTCTCCTTTCGAATAGCCAAACAAAAGATCTTGAGTACACCGAGCGAGCGCACAAGCGCTGCAGACTTTTGCTACACTTGAAATGGAAAGCCCGCCAGACCAAGGCCTGACGGGCTGGAACGTTTCCTTGTTGAGGAATGTTTAGGCTGTCGTCTCCTTGCGACGGTATCCCATGTAGCCAAGAAGGCCCAAGCCACCTACGAGAAGCGGCAGAGCTGCAGGGATAGGCACCGCGGTCAGCCGAATGTCGTAGGTCGCAGCTGCACTCGGATTGTTGTTCGGCCCGTTTTGAACAGAGAACGTGTAGGGAGAACCTGCTATTCCATTGAAAATCAACGGATTGCCACCCGTAATATTTGTGCTGAACACCATCGACTGGCTTGCGCCGCTAAGATCGAGAACAAAATTTGAACTATTCCCCGTTCCACCTTCCTGAACGAAGCCGCCGGTGATCGTTCCACCGTTGTCGAGTGCGATATCTCCAAAGATGAATTCAACCCTGAAGCGGGAATTGGCTGAGAAGCTGAAGAAATCCGTCGCACCGACAATTCGTCCGTGGATGTTGATCTGACTAAATTCCGTTGCACCGAAGCCCAATGTTCCCAGGTCAAAGCCAGGAGGACCTGAGGACGAATCCGTCGGAATGGTTGGACTTGTTCCGGCAACCAGGTTTCGAACACCCTCCGTGTACCCGACCGACATAGCGCTCGCCGACCCAGTTATCATCACCGCAAGAAACGCGGCCCCAAACACCTTCTTAAACATGATAAAAATTTCCATGACAGTTAACGCATTGTTAATATGCGCATGCAATTCGTCTTACGTAAAGTCATTTCTCGCTAATTTTTCGGCGATTTAGATCAATATTTTGCGAAAACCGTCGCTAAATTCTCGATTTCGGCTCCTGACCAAACAGAAAATCTATTTCTGAGAACAGAACAACAGTTAGATCACAAACAAATTTACCGTACTTCTGAGCACAATCGGACCTAATTCGTTGGAGATTGTCTGCCATGCGAAGATATTTAACCAAAAAGATCTAAGCGCGAGGGATTTCACCGATCCTCAGCAACTCGACATCTCAAGTTGACTGGCAACGTCCGCCAACTAATACGGACTATTGTCTAACAACCAAGCGCATCAATTGCGGCTGCCAATCTGACCAGATCCGCCTCGTAAAATCCCGCTGCGTTTATGCAATTGGTTTCAAGCAGCTTCAGCCCCTCCGCGGTGCGACAGACATCAATCACATAGGCGGGTGAGTAGTCCGGATTGAGTTCCGCCATGTGCTGAGCAAACGCCAGCGCATCGTCGTCAATCTCATGCCGGTAAACGACCCTGCCGCCTTCCTTGTACAGCGAATAGGTGACGACCTCACCGCCGACAACCCAAAGCCGCCACTCCTTGAGAATGCGAACCGGTTGTGTCAGCATCAGAAGCGTATCGTGACGGAGCGATCCGACTGGAATTTCCGTTTCATGCAATCCAAGAATTTTTTCTGCTAATGATCTGATTTCCCGCTCTGTTTTAACGTTACCAGGCTCTTCCTTACTATCGTCAACCGGTCGAAGGAACCATTCTGTTTCGTTGTCCTCGAGAACTGTCGGGACGTCCTTGAGCGTAACGAAACGTGCATCTGCACCATTGAGCAAATGAGGGTGCCAAACCTTTTCGTAAACGAAAGGCCGCAGCTTGCAGACACCGGGTTTGTATCCGCACGCGCTTGCGAATTTCCAGAGAGAATAAGACCCGAAGAGAACGATGCGATCCTTGTTGGTAACCACAGGCTCAGGTACGAGGTCTCCGACAAACGGCACGACCTTGTGCCAGGAATATTCAAGGCCAAGACGATCAAGTGCTGCCGCCAGCTTTGTGGCGTCCTCAAATTCCTGAAGTATCCATTTCATCTTCCAGCGCCATTTCTCTTCCTGCTGCCGGTTACATCCTTCATTGGCAGCTCTTCTAAGGTTGCATCGGTGTCGGCGTATTCAACAAGCTCTGCAAGCCTTGCGCCCCGCTCTTTTCTGCAAAGAGAAAAATCAGCCGCTTCGGCAGACTATCCCCAAGGGATTCGCAGGGCTGCCAACGCAGACATGCTCAAGTCGACAGCCGGCTGATATGCTTGAGGGGGTGATTCCAAAGGGATTGAGCGACTATGGCGACGCAAACGGCGGCAAATCCGCTACGCGAAAAAATGATGAAGGGACTTTCCTATCAAAAGTCCGGCGAAATCGAAAAAGCGCAGCGCTGCTACAAGCAGGTTCTGAAGAAGGTTCCGAACAACGCCGATGCACTTCACCTCCTTGGCGTTACCTACCGGCAACTCGGCTATCCCAAACGCGCGGTGGAATTCATTCAAAAGGCCATAGGCGCGAACGCCAACCAGGCACCTTTCTATGCCAATCTTGCCCGGGCAATGATGGACATCGGCACCGATCCCGGGAGTCTGCTTGCTGTTTCTGAAAAGGCCCTGTCGCTAAACCCGCATGAAAAGGAGGCCTTGAACATCAAAGGCATTGCGCTGACGCGGCTTGAGCAGAGCGAGGAAGCAGAAGCAATCTTCCAGCGTCTGATCGTGGCATACCCGGATTTTGGCGATGTTTACCGGAACTACGGCATTTTGCTGCGCCAGAACAAGGACTACCCAAAGGCGCTGGTCTTTTTCCAAAAAGCTATTCAGCTCACACCCGACAATCCGCAAAACTATATCGAGCGTTCGCGCTGCCGGCAGGAATTGAAGGATTATGATGTCTCGCGCGAAGAATTGACCGAGGCACTTCGTCGATTTCCGAAAAATGCAGATCTCAAGCACGAGGCGGCCAGACTGCTTTTCTCGATTTCGCAGACGCATGTCGGGGTCACCTTTGCCGAGGAAGCCGTTGAAGACAATCCGCGGGATTTCCACCGGCTTGTCACCCTCGCCGTGCACTATCTGATGCTCGGCAGAGGTCACGAGGCAATCGAGACGTTCCTGAAAGCAAAGAAACTCGCGCCCGAAGGAGCCGCCGGGATCGACTGGAACCTGTCGCTGTCTTATCTCTCAACGGGCGATCTGATCAATGGCTGGGCCACGCACCGCGCCCGGTTCGCCGACAAGATGTCCAGCTCTCAGAGCCGGGAATTCAGCGTTCCCGAATGGGACGGTGAGGATATAAGCGACAAGACGGTGCTCGTCTGGGGCGACCAAGGGCTCGGCGATGCACTGAAATGCGGAACAATGCTCCCGGATCTCAGTGCTCTGGCCCGGAAGATCATCGTCGAGTTATCGGAAAAGGCCGTTCCACTTTACAAAAAGTCTTTTCCCGATATGGAGTTCCGGATCAAACGGCCCGACGACACAGATGCTCCGGTCGACTATGACGTTACCGCAAACATCACCGATATTGCGCGGTTCTTAAGAACAGATCTTGACCAATTCCGGAAGGCCAAGTCACCCGCTTACAGCTTCGACAAGGACAGGGCACGCAGCTTCCTCGCCCGGATCCCCGATGCGGACGAAAAACCTATCATTGGCGTCGCATGGAGATCGAAAAATCTGCAGAAATATCGCGCAAGATACTATCTTTCAGCACCCGATTTCGCTCCGGTCATCGAAGCGGTAGACGCGATCTATCTGAACCTGCAATACATGGCCATCCAAAAAGAGCTGGATTTTCTGTCGGCGAAAGCAAACGGACGCTTCACCTATTTTGAGGACGTTGATCTCTTTGACGATCTGTGTGCAGCGGCAGATCTGACCGCCATCTGCGACCTGGTCGTTTCGGCAAACACGAGTGTGGCGGACATGGCAGGAATTCTGGGAGTGCCGTGTGTACGCTTCGGACCGGTTGAGCCACCGCTATTGCTCGGCCAGTCGTCGCCGCCCTGGTATCCGAGCATGAAATACGTCTATGTCGACGAAAGCAAAAAAACGTCGGAAATCCTGCCGGAGATATTCGGTGCGATGAAGCGCGAGCTGGATGAAGTCTACCCGCATTCGCGCCTGGAAAGGCTCAAATAAGCCAATCGCGCTCAGGTTTTGCGGGCGATTGCGACCAGGGTATCTGTTGCATCGATTTTTCGAAGCGCAGCTTCATAAGCGGATCTCAATTCCGGCGTATCAAGGGCTGACAGGACACTCTTGTGCCCACCCGGCTTTCCTTGCGCGAGCCAGTTCAGGTGATTGGACAGCGGATAGCGCTGAACACCTTCGATTGCCACGTCCGTGAAACCCGCAGCGCATAGCAAACGTCTTAGGCTTTCCCTCGTATGCAACACAAGGTGCTGGCTCCAGAGTGTAAAGTCCTTGAAGGCGGAAGATTTCAAATGCGACAGCAGCACGTCGGATGCATGCGGCACTTCAAACACCGCAATCCCACCCGGTTTCAAAATTGCTGAGAGATCCGAGAGTGAAGACAATGGATCAGGCAAGTGCTCCAGAACGTGGAAAGCGAAAACGGCATCCTGGGAGTTCTCATCGATCTTCGATGCATTATCGAAACAGCGGATACCGTCTTCATCCAGCGCTGAAATGAAATCCGCCTGCAGCTCGATGCCGGTGACCTGTTCCGAAGAGCTTTCAATCTCCCGTAAAAAGGCCCCCTCGCCGCACCCGAATTCGGTAACGGTCCGCCCCGTGTAAAACTGACTGTAAGCGCCAGCCCGACGTCGCGTATCTTCACAGAGTTCGAAATCCCGGCTGCCGGCGCGCTGGAGTGTTTCCCGCCTGTAGACACCTTCCTGGTAGGTGTCGTCGCCGACATAATAGTCCCCGATATAGACTACGCCCGACTGGCTGTCCCTGTAAACGGTCAGCCCGGCGCGGTCCCTGGTCGAGGTGGCAAAAACCTCTCTGGTCTCCTCACTGGCCACACCAAGTTGCTTAAGCGTGCGGAAAATGTCTGTTTCAGTCTGCATTCAAGACGTCCTCGCACCTGTCCGTCACTTGTTCAGACATTGACCGTCTTCCACGGATTAGCCTCTGCCAAGCATGCCGCGGGAGATGAGCAATTCACCAAATTCATGCACCACTGCGGCGCCGCCGGCACTTTCAAGAACCAGGGTCGCGTTCGCCTTCACTTCGGCTGGTGCGTTGCGTGGCGCTGCACTCAATCCGCACACCTTCATGCAATCTATATCGGCAACGTCAGCGCCGATATAAGCCAATTCGGCAAAGGAGATCTCCTGCTTGGCACTCCAGTCGGACATGATCTGCAATTTATCGAAAGGGTGGTATCTGTATTCCATTCCAAGCTTGCGGGCACGCTGGGCAGCGAGGCCGTTGTCGTCCCTGTCAAGCATCAACAGCCGCACATTTCGTCCGTGCAGGCGGTCAAGACCGATTTCGTCGTAGCGGTTGCACACGATCGATTCCGTCCCGTCCCTGTTGACGAAGACCGAGTTGTCCGTATGGACACCGTCGAAGGCGGTCACCAGCGCACGCACCGGGTTCACGCTTTCTGGCGAGAGTTCACCCGTGAACTGTTCGGTTCGGATGAAGGCTTCGGCCATGTCCCAGTCCTGGGAAGTGTCGATTTCGATCCATGTCGAATCGACAGGAACCAGAATGGTCTTGCCGCAATACCGGTTGCCGGACTTCAGAAACTCCGGCACGCGCATCGCGTAGACGGCACCGTTTTCTCTGTACCGGGCGGAGATGTCTTGGCGCCTGACACGTTGCGTGCTCGGGTCGTGATTGAGCCCAACGCCCGCGCCGTCTGCTCCGATCTCCCAGTAAAAGCCATGGTCGTCGACGACAGAAATCGCGCTGGTTGCGTCCTTGTTGAGCAGCGCTTCAACGACCTGATCGACATGGTGAGCCTGCGTGAACGGCGCCGTGCACTGAAGGAAAACCAGAATGTCAGGCGGCTCACTCTGCAGTGAGGGTTCGTTTTCAAGAAGATGCACAAGCGCAGATTCCGACGTCGCTGTCGGCCCGGAAAGCTCCAGAGGCCTTGATACCGGGTGCGCGCCGTACTTGGCGGCGACCGTCAGAATCTCTTCGGAGTCGCTTGAGACGAAAACTTCGGAAACGAATCTAGATCCACGCGCCGCACGAACCGTGCGCCCAACGAGCGGGATTCCATTCAATGGCCGGATGTTCTTACCGGGTAATCCAACCGAGCCGCCGCGAGCGGGAATGGCCGCCACAATTTTCAAGCTTCATCTCCCAGCATTCAAAAGTCGGCCTTTACTCCGGTTTGCGTGCAAAAACGGTCACGAATGACCCCCAAAATGCGGGCGAGACATCCGCTTTTGCGCGAACCATTGTCTCGAAGGCTTCGGGCGAGGCAAAGCGTGTTCCAAAAAACGGATAGTCGACCTGTTCGATGCGAAAGCCCTTGTCGCGAAAAAGCCGGATCAGGCTGTCGTCGGTGAACAGGCTCACATGCGTCGGATCGTGCAATAGGCGGAAGCGGTCCTGAAACACCCGCGCGGCAGCACTGGCGAAATTAGGCGTGCCGCAGATGAAATCACCACCGGGTTTCAGGATGTCGAAAACGGTTTCCACGAACGGCACCGGTTCGTCGACATGCTCAATGACATGGTTGGCGACCACCACGTCAAAGCTGTTCTTGGCAAACGTCCCGGGCTCCAGCACGCCCTGCTTCAGCTGCGCCGAACAGCGTTCTCGACCGATTTCAACGGCGCGCGCCGAAGGGTCCAGACCGAAACAGTTATTGAGGTCTTCCACCTGCTCCAGCAATTCGCCCAGACCGAAGCCGATGTCCAGAACAGTGCCCGGCGCGCGGCGGTTAATGTAATCGGCAATGTAGCGGACATCTTCCTTGCGCGTGTCGCGTTCGGATGCGGCGTCCCTCACCTTCCCGTCGGGATCCTTTTTGACGTCCCAATAATCCTGCGGCAACGGGCGTGCAGGATAGGTCACGTAGTAGTTCTCACCCCGGTATAGCTCCAGACAACGATCAATGATCGACATTCGTGCCCTCGATTGAACTGAGCTTTGCGCGGCAGAGTTTTCGACTTTGCACGTCGTCGCGCGATCGATTTATGCAGCCTGAAGCGTGTCCTTGCGGCGCAGCTTTTCTGCAATCGGCTTTTCGTCCTCGTAAAAGCGCAGAACACCGTCGCCGCGGACAAG
This sequence comes from uncultured Roseibium sp., assembly GCF_947494555.1. Lineage (GTDB taxonomy): Bacteria > Pseudomonadota > Alphaproteobacteria > Rhizobiales > Stappiaceae > Roseibium. Next base: position 734,639 of record NZ_CANLVF010000002.1, read on the forward strand.
TTCGAAGCGGCGCACCTGTGCGACAAGATCGGCAAGCTCCTGCATTTCCAGAGATGCTTTCTGGTCGGAGCCCCAATCGGACCGGTCGAGCGTGACATGCCGCTCGACTGAGGCAGCGCCCATGGCCGCTGCGCAGACGCTCGGCAGAACGCCGTTTTCGTGGCCCGAGAAGCCGATTTCCAAATGCGGGAATGCCTTCTTGAGCGTAGCAATTCCGAGTAGGTTGATTTCGCTGTCGAGGGTCGGGTAGGTCGATGTGCAGTGATACAGGCAGGCAATGGTTCCACCCGCATTTTCAATGATTTCCACCGACCGGCGGACCATTGCAAGATCGCTCATGCCTGTGGAAACCAGCAACGGACGTCTGGTGGATGCGCAGTATTCCAGGAAATCCCTATCGGTTACCATAGCCGACGCGATCTTGAGATAGGGTGTGTCATACCCCATCAGAAAGTCGACGGATGGCTCATCCCAGGGCGAAGCAAACCAGTCAATCCCCAGCCGTGACGCCTCTCTGTGAATGGCATCGTACTCGTTCTTTCCGAACTCCAGCCCGCGCTTCAGATCGCCGTTCGTCTTTCCGAAGACATTGGCACGCGGCCGCGCCAGCTCTTCGGCCGAATAAACGATTTCAATCGTGCGCTTCTGGAACTTAACGGCGTTGCAGCCAGCCCTTTCCGACTCGCGCATCATCTGGATGGCCTTGTCGATGTCGCCGTTATGATTGATGCCGATTTCAGCAATCATGTATGTTCCATTTTCGGAGATCATGGCATGGCACCTTACTGTTTCACCCGCGCCGGATCGCAACACGCGCCGGTCTTACGAATTTCCATATAAACTCTTGCCACCGCTGGTCAGACCTGTCCACCCGACAGCCTGTATCAGCCACAGAAGCCGCGTGCTTTCTTTGGAAAACCCCAATTTATGTATGAAAATCAAAAGAAGGCCCGCAGATACTGCGGACCTTCATTATTTAAGCTTGAAAAAGGAATGATTTGCTGCCGGAGGCGACTCAGCCGACGAACGCCCGCTCGACAACAAACTCGGCCGGCTTGTTGTTCGCACCCTCGGTAAGGCCCGCCTCTTCAAGCAACGCTTTCGTGTCCTTGATCATGTCCATGGATCCGCAGATCATGCCACGGTCGACCGCGGGATCCAACGGCGGGACACCGAGATCCTCAAACAGTTTGCCCGATTTGATCAGATCGGTAATCCGGCCCTTACGTGGGAAATCCTCACGGGTCACAGACGTATAGTGAACCAGTTTGTCCTTTGCGAACTCGCCTATCAGGGGATCATTGATAGTCGCCTCGACAAGGTCCTCGCCGTATTTGAGCTCGGCAACCTCACGGCATGTATGCGTCAGAATAACCTGATCGAACTTCTCGTATGTGTCCGGATCACGGATGAGGCTCGCAAACGGTGCGATGCCCGTTCCTGTCGAGAACATGTAGACCCGCTTGCCCGGAACAAGCGCATCGTTGACAAGTGTTCCGGTCGGCTTCTTCTTCATCAAGATGGCATCGCCAGGCTGGATTGTCTGAAGATGCGACGTAAGAGGTCCGTCAGGCACCTTGATGGAAAAGAACTCGAGCTCTTCATCCCAAGCGGGGCTTGCGATGGAATAGGCCCTGTAGAGCGGTTTTCCGTCGATCATCAGACCGATCATGACAAATTCGCCCGAGCGGAAGCGAAAACTTGCCGGACGTGTCATCCGGAAGCGGAACAGGCGGTCCGTGTAATGCTGGACGGTTTTCACTTCTTCGACAAAGACGCCGGCGGGCGCAGCGGCTTCGAGGTCTGATGGTTTGGCAAGTACATTCATGTCTGCTGGATTCCGTGAGTCATCGCGCATTGGGAGTTATGCTCCATGTAGACCACGCACTCTTTGACTTGAAGCAACTCAGACCCACAAAATGACCGGCGAACAAAAAAATCATTCTACAAAAACCCTGAAATAGAGGCGATTGGCAGAATTCGTTTTCAGGATTGCCGCCAGACCCAGATTATTCGACCTGAAAATAGCTCACCCAGGGGTCGTAGTAAAACTTCTTCAGCGCCACCTTTCCGATCGCGACCTTCTGCTTAAGAGCAATGGTTTCCCCCTGCCATTTTTTGCTGTTGATCTCGTCGAGCGCGACAATACCGCCCTTCGGAACAAGAGGCAGAAGGTGATCGAGTGCAACGCGAGTCGGTTCGTAGATGTCAAAATCTAGGTAGAGAAGAGCAATGATGAGATGCGGATTGTCTTCAACGAATTCCGGAATGGTGTCGAGAGCGTCGCCTTTCACCAAGTCCATCTTCGGAATATGCGCGACGGCGCGATTCCTGTCCTGCAATTCGTGCCACTTGCGAAGCTCGTCGTAGTTCGTATCGGCGAAATCCGATTCACTCAGATTGCTGTCGTCTTTGGACGACAGGCTCCTAAAGCCTTCGAACGTGTCGAACCCGATGATTTTACGGTTGAAGTTGTACGGCTCGAGAATGGTAGACAGGTGATAATAGAGGAACAGGGAGTTCGCCTTGTGCACGCCGCATTCGACGATCGCCCCTTGCACTTCCAGAACTTTCCTGAAGAGGTCCATGCGCGTCAGCGAACTCGTGACCGTCTGCCTCTCGGCATAAACAAAAGGTGCGGCTGCGACATCATGTGACGGCGTCGATGACAACAGTTCGTCGCGCTGCTCGGCATAGCTTTTTTCAGATTCGGACCATTTCGAGCCCGAAAGTTCGGTCTTGGATTTCATCCGTGCCCCCGGCGGGAAATTTCCTGCGAATCCAGCTTTATCAAAGTTACCCGCCCACTCCCAGAAGATCTTGCCCGAAATACCCAGAACAGCCGTCAGCCAACAGGTATCGGAGCCGCATTTCGGACCCAGCCAGGAGAGAAATTCGGGTTTGTATGCAGGTCCGATTACTTTGTTCGCATCTGCACAATGGAATGGCAGGAATCCGCTTCCAATTATGACAATTTCGAGAAGTTGCTTGGCGATATATTTTTTTATTTGACAGACAAATACAAAATGCAAAAATTACTGAAATATCAAAAACAAAGCATAATAATACCTTCCAATGAGGTAAAGTAAATGTCCGGACGCACGCACGAAGAAACAGGCCAATCCATAGCATTTGTGCTCATGGACAGGTTCTCTATGAATGCATTCGCCAGCGTCATAGAGCCACTTCGATTAGCAAATCGACTTCTTGGCCGCGAGTATTACAAGTGGACTACTTATTCCCTTGATGGAAATTCAGTTGTGGCCAGCAACGGCTGCGATGTCATGGTGAATAAATCTATTCGAGAACTTATTGATGCTGACATTACACTTTTGTGTACTGGCATCGATGTCGAACGACTCCCGCTCGACACGGATCTCGGCAACAAGCTGCGCCGCCTGAATGCCATGGGCCGGACGTTCGGCGCCATTTGCACCGGTGCTTACCTGCTTGCACGCTACAATCTTTTGGATGGGCGCCGCTGCACCATTCACTGGGAAAATCTCCGGTCGCTTCGTGAGGAATATCCGGACGTTGAGGTTACGTCTGATATCTTCGCGATCGACAGGAACTGCATCACCTGCGCCGGCGGCATGGCATCGCTGGATATGATGCTTCGACTGATTGCCATTCAGCATGGTGCCTATCTCGCCCACGAGGTGGCCGAAGTCGCCCTTTACCAGAACATGCGCTCTGGTGAGTCGGCGCAGCGCCATGATATCGAGGCGCGCACCGGCATTTCGAATGCAAAGATCCTGGATGCGATCCGGATCATGGATCTGCATATCGAGGACCCGCTCAGCTGCCAGCAACTGGCAATGACCGTTAGCCTGTCGCCGCGCCAACTGGAGCGCCTGTTCCGGCGGCATTTCAACTGCACGCCGGGCCAGTACTATCTGCGTCTACGGCTTGAAACCGCACGGGATCTGTTGCGCCGGACAAGTCGTCCGGTCCTGGATGTCGCACTCGCCTGCGGCTTCGCATCCACCTCACACTTCACCAAGTGCTACCGCGAACGGTTCCTGTGCACCCCGACCGAGGAACGCCAGTCCTATCAGTGGGCGAATACCAAGACGACCTCGGGCGTCGGAACGGCAACACCCATGCGGCTTGTGGCGAAGTAACGAGGACAGAAGTCCGGCTATTAAAGCGCCGCCCTCGGGCGGCGTTTTCATTGGACCAGCCGCCAGAGACCGAGCGGAACCAGATAGAGCCCGAGACCAAGGATTGCGAGCTGAATCAGTCTGCGAAAGGCTGCTTCCGAAACACGGCGGCGAATCCGCTGGCCAACCCAGACACCCGAAAGGGCTGGCACGACAAGCACCAGCGAAGCAAACGTTTCGCGGCCGCTCATAAGTCCGTAGCCACCAAGGGAAACACCAAGACCAATCGTTGACAGCAGAAACAATAGGCCCATCGCCTGAATGAAAGCGTCTCTCGGCAACCCGAGTGCCTGGAGGTACATGACCCCCGGAACCGTGAACGCCCCCGTCAGTCCCGAGAAGAAGCCATTGAGAAGTCCCGCCAAAATCCCAATGGGCGTGACATGTTTTTCATTTAGCGTCAGGGACAGGCCCAAAAGCATCGGGACCGCGTAGGCCACCATGAGCAGGCCAAGAATGAGATCCGCCGTCCCTTCCTGCACTCTTGTAAGAATGAACGTGCCGAGCCCGAGGGTCACGACAGCCGTCGTCAGAAAAGGCCAGAGACGCCTCAGGAGCGGTTTCAGATTTCCACCGGAGAGCGCCTGCCAGACGTTGGTCAGGAATGCGGGCCAGAGGATCAGCAACATCGCTTTTTCAACGCCAACAAAAATGGTCATCAAAGAAAGCCCGATCAACGGCAGGCCGAAACCGACCAGGCCCTTGACGAGCCCGGCAAAGACAAACGCAAATCCGGCGATTACCAGGAGATCCGGGCTCAAGCCCAATACGTCACTCAAACCCGCGTCCTGTTTTCATTCGTCATGCACTTCCGACCATTTCTTTAAATCAAACCAAACATTCCTTGCACCACAAAGCCTTACAGCCCTTCCATTTTCTGAACCAGTGCCAAGGCGGTGGCGCAGATCGCAACCAGGTTCAGAACGCTCGCAATATCACTCGCAAAGCGGATTTCGACTCACCTGCGATAATGCTACGGTCGCTTCATGGCAGCATCTTCCCTTCCGCGACTTTCCAATGCACAAGCGCGCCGTCTCTTCCTTCACAAACACGGCCTCTGCCTTCACCCTAAGGGCAGCGGCAAGAGTGAGGATCTGTCCGCGGTAATCGGGCAACTCGGCTTCGTTCAGGTCGACAGCATCAACACGGTTGCGCGCGCGCATCACATGATCCTCGCGGCGCGGCGTCCCGCTTACAAGGAAAAGAACCTCAAGCTGCTCCTTGAGCGCGACAGACATCTGTTCGAGCACTGGACGCATGATGCGGCAATCATCCCGACGGAGTTCTTTTCGCACTGGCAACTTCGCTTCAACAGAGACCGTGAAAAGCTGATCCAGCGCTGGCGTAACTGGCACCAAAACGAGTTTGAGGCAAAACTTGATGAGGTCCTCAAACGGATCAGCGATACTGGTCCTGTTACATCTGCCAGCGTTGGTGAAGATGAAACCCGCAGTTCGGGCGGCTGGTGGGAATGGCACCCTTCCAAGACCGCGCTGGAGTTTTTGTGGCGCACCGGCGCGTTATCCGTCTGCCGTCGCAACGGGTTTCAGAAGGTCTATGACCTGACCGAACGCGTCATTCCCGAAGAACACCGCACGCGCGACCACTCAGCGGAAGAAACCATTGACTGGGCCGCCCGCTCCGCGCTCGACCGGCTCGGATTTGCCACTTCCGGGGAGATTGCAGCATTTTGGGACCTGATTTCACCTCAGGAAGCAAAGGACTGGTGCCAGGACGCCCTTCAGGAAGGCCTCATCACCGAAGTGGAAATCGAGTGCGAAGGCGGAGCATTCCGAAAAGTCTTTCTCTATCCGGAAACACTCGAAAACATTGAGGAGGTTCCGGAGCCGCCATCGAGAGTGCGCATCCTGTCCCCTTTCGACCCGGCACTTCGAGACCGCAAGCGAGCAGAACGGCTGTTCGGCTTTTCCTATCGTATCGAAATTTTCGTGCCGGAGGCAAAACGGCAATACGGTTACTATGTCTTTCCGGTGATGGAAGGCGACAGACTGATCGGGCGGATCGATATGAAAGCGCATCGATCGGATGACCGCCTTCAGGTGCGCGCCTTCTGGCCTGAAAGAGGCGTCCGATCCAGCAAGGGGCGTTTTTCGAAGCTGGAGGCTGAACTTTGCAGGATGGCCCGGTTCAGCGGATGCTCAAACGTTTGTTTCGACAAGGACTGGGTGCGGGAGGCGGTCTGAGAGCCGAGGCGCTGATCTCGCGCAAGTTTCCGGGAAACGTCCAAGGACCATTAGGCAAATTCAACCTGGTGGCGTCCATTCTTGGAAAAAAATCTGGAATTTCATTCACCGAAACTACTTACCGTTTTTGGGTTCAAGCCGCTAATTCCACAATTCGATCGTTTAATCGGTCAGTCTCACGAAAACACTTCCGCATTCACTTTCGGCTTGCCCGGCAAAAGCAGCAGGACAAGCAGAAAGATAAGGTTGCCAACCGGTACGTACGCCAGCAGAGCGAAAAAAGGAGACCAGCGCAGATCCTGCAGCCTCATGATCTGAAAACGCAGGTTGAAATAACCAATCAGCAGACCGACGCAAAGAAGGATCAGCGCGCCAAGCGTCGCATCAACAGACTGGCTTGACGTGAGAAGCACAACCCCGGTCCCGACGACCAGTAAGACCACAATACGAACAAAGAACTCCATCCGGTTCAAATAGCGCTCGCGCGACGTGGTGAAATATGCCGCAACGAACAGACCGATCGGAACGACGATAATCAACAACTGGAACATCGATGCACCTGTCTATTATTGCCATATGGCTTATCGGCCAAAGTTCATTGAAATCATAGTTTAAGGCTGCTTATTGAAAATAATTTCACGCTCACCCTCATGTTGTCCACACACCGAGACCTGAAATACTTCTTGCGATCACGGCAGTGGTCACAAAAAGCTCCCGAAAATGCGGCGAAACATGCGTTTTCCGACACTGGTAATTCGGTGTTCCAAGTTCAAATCGATCAGAATTTTCGAAATCAGCCAAAAGACTGATATCTGAATCAAGATGAAAAACACTATCTCATTCGTAAAAATTGCACTTCCACGCGTAAGCGCGGGTAGATTGAAAAAGCAATTGCTGCCAAATCAGATCTTTTTCGAATTATATTGGCGTGGTTGAGTATTCTATCAGTGATATATTAATGCAACTCCAGGATGAATCAGAGAAAAACATTCAGCAGATTTAATTTAAGTGATTTATTAATAAATCTAACGTAGCGTCAATCTTGCGAACCTTGAAGTCGCCAGCAGCCTCGCGAATGTTTCTCCGTATACCCAACCATGATTCGCGAGGTTGCTATTTTCTGCCTTGCACTCCCCGTTCTGCAAATTCCATTTTCGAGAGTAGAGCACGCATCCTGCCGTCGAGACGGCTGCGTAGATGAGTACGGTGTCAAATGCATCAAAGATAATCAGGTCAAGAACGCCGGCTGCTTTGCCGGACTTAATCACGACACACTCTCATGCGACGTCGCGCTGCCGGTTCGACGAAACCGGGCTTCATTTTCATAGCGACAGAACTCCACATCACAATTACTTTAGAGTGTATTTTTCACTTGAGCTCTTTTAAATTGCATGAAATGCTGCAATGCAATAGTGTCGAGTTCCGGTCCCCTCCATGCATCCTAACAACTGGCGAAAACATCCTGTGATCGTGCTGATCCTGCTCGCTTTTTGGACGAGTGCCCAGACAGTGTCGTTCTCGCTGGCTGCTGTCGACCCTCAAGATTTTTCGGTCGTGACAGACCTGACCGCTGAGACTGTTCACGTGTCGCAAATGGCATCAACTGAAAACAAGTCCTCAACCGACCGAACCCGGCCCTGCCTGCTGACATGTTTCGCCTATGCGGACATATGCGTGAGTCAATGCGCTACGTCTCCGCCCAAAGTTTCGGTCGCAGTGCGCGTCGGCATCGCATCAGCACGCCTGCGGTTTCACGGATCTCCAGCCCTTGCCGGGAAAATCGTACCGGTCGAACCCGCGCCTCCAAAGACATTCGGTTAGCTCGCCTGCCCGGCAAGTCCGGGCGGAACAACCAATTTCCTTTGGAGTAATCAAAATGTCTGCGACACACTCGCAAGAAAAGGACCTGAACGGTCCAATCAATTCCTTATTGTCCGCCGGACCGGACAGACTTTCCTCCCGGCAAGCCGATCAGGCGGCGCTGATGCTCAGGCTGGGCCTTGGCAGTGTCTTTGTCGTCGGCGGCTGGTGGAAGCTGCAACGCGCGATCGATTCCGCCAGATCCGCCGATCTCGTGGAAAAATACACTGCCTCCAACGGCTACATAAATGAGTTTTTTCAGTCCTACCTATTTGCCGATGGCTGGATATCGGCCTGGGGATTTCTCACAGCGCTCTCGGCATTTGAACTTGTCGCGGGGATCGCCCTCGTAGCCGGGATCTTCGTGCGGCCTCTTGCGATCGTCTTCGGGCTGCTCATGTGGTCGTTCGTTGCGGCATTGCCCGTATCGACCGTTCCAGGCCAGGAGGTTGCCGTCAGCACATTTTTCACGCCGGCCCTCATCGTGCAGATCCGGGATGTCGGTCTCTCCGGCATGTGTTTTGCGCTGGCAGCACTCGGCTCGGGAGCCTTCAGCCTCGACGAGCGTCTGACCGGAAGAGGCCTCGGGGTAGAGAGCGCCGATTGGAAATCACTCGGGTTGCTCCTGAGGCTTTCCGTTGCCGTCGCGTTTCTTGCAGGTGGCTTCTTTTATGGCCTCGACCACGTCAAAAGCTGGTCCGGCTTTCCCTTGCTGCTGGCGCTTGTCGGCATCGTACTGGCGTCCGGGCACGGGGTACGGTTGGCGGCCGGCATCGCGTTTGTTTTGCTGGCGATCTATTGCGTTGGGAAAGTCTCTTTCGACAAATCTCTCTGGGACAACCTAAACGCGGTCAAGCGCGAGTTCGCGTTCCTGGCCTCTTGTCTCGTGCTTATGCGCTTTTCCGGAGGGACAGGCTTCAGGCTCAGCGACCTTGTCGCTGCACCCCGGGATGTTTTTTTCGGCAGAGCACGCACTCAATCGTGATTAAAGCGGACAGGAGGGCAGCCATGCCCTCCTAACCTCAGGTCCAGCTAAGCACCACTTTTCCCGCTTCGCCCGATTTCATCGCAGTAAAGCCTTGTTTGAAGTCGTCGACGCCAAACCGGTGCGTGATGACGTTGCGCACATCAAGACCGTTCTGCAGCATCGCGATCATCTTGTACCAGGTCTCGAAGATTTCGCGGCCGTATACGCCCTTGATGGTGATCGCCTTGAAAACGATCCTGGACCAGTCCACGGGAGACTTGCCCGGCGGAATGCCCAGCAGCGCTATGCGTCCGCCCATGACCAGATTTTCAACCATCTGATCGAGCGCCGCCTGATTGCCCGACATTTCCAGACCGACGTCGAAGCCTTCGCGCATGCCCAGTTTCTGTTCTATGCCCTTGAGGTCTTCAGTGGCGACATTTACGGGCACCACATCGACCACCTTCGTCGCCAGGTCGAGCCTTGCCTGGTTGACGTCCGTGATAACGACGTTGCGCGCACCGACATGGCGTGCAACAGCAGCGGCCATGATCCCGATGGGACCGGCCCCGGTGATCAGGACATCCTCGCCGACAAGATCGAAGCTAAGCGCCGTATGAACCGCATTGCCGAGCGGATCCAGGATTGCACCGATTTCGTCGTCTATTTCATCGGGCAGCGGCACAACGTTGAATGCTGGCAGGCGCAAATACTCGGCAAATGCTCCCTGTTCGTTGACACCGATTCCCCTTGTTTCGGGGTCAAGATGGAACTTGCCGGCTCGCGACTGGCGGGACTGCTTGCCGATCAGATGCCCCTCTCCCGAGCAGCGCTGACCGATTTCGAATTCCGTCACGTTCCTGCCAAGCTCGACGATCTCGCCGGCGAATTCATGTCCCGTAATGAGCGGCACGGGGACGGTTTTCGCGGCCCAGTCGTCCCAGTTCCAGATATGTATGTCCGTGCCGCAAATCCCCGTCTTGTTGATCCTGATCAGGACGTCATCCGGCCCGATCTCGGGAACGGGAGCACGGGTCATCCAGAGCCCTTCTTTGGGCTCGGATTTGCAGAGAGCCTTCATCTGGTTGCTGTTCATGCCAGCACTCCCGTCTTCCTGCCCGCCTTTCCGAAGGCCTCAAGCGCGCGGTCGAGATCGCTGCGTGTCAGGGCCGCGTTCATCTGCGTACGGATACGCGCCTGTCCGCGTGGCACCACAGGAAAGAAAAAGCCGGAAACGTAGACGCCTTCCTCGAAGAGTTCGGAAGCCATGGCCTGTGCCAATTTCGCCTCGCCCAGCATGACGGGTATGATCGGGTGTTCTCCTGCAAGCAGCTCGAAACCGAGTGCTTCAAGCCCGGACCGCCAATAGTCCGCGTTGTCAAACAACCTGCACCGAAGATCGTCGCCCTCCTCCACAAGCCGGATCGCCTCCAGGCCACTCATGACGACAGCCGGTGGAAGGGAGTTTGAGAAAAGATAAGGCCGCGCCCGCTGACGCAGCAGATCGACCACTGGCTGCGGACCGGCAATATAGCCGCCAATTCCGCCGCCGAGCGCCTTGCCGAGCGTACCAGTCAGAATGTCCACGTCGACCCCGAAATGGGCCGGCGTCCCCTCACCTTTCGGCCCCATAAACCCGGTTGCGTGGCAGTCGTCGACCATGACCACTGCGTCATAGCGTTTCGCAAGGGCTGTGATCTCGGGCAACTTTGCCAAATACCCGTCCATCGAAAAGACGCCGTCGGTCGCAACCATGATATGACGGGCACCGGCTTCGCGCGCCTCTTTCAGTTTCGCTTCCAGATCCGCCATGTCCGAATTCGCATAGCGATATCTCTTTGCCTTGCAAAGCCGGACCCCATCGATGATCGAGGCGTGATTGAGTGCGTCCGATATGATCGCGTCCTCGGGTCCCAGGAGTGGCTCGAAAAGACCGCCATTGGCATCAAAGCAGGCTGCAAAGAGGATCGAATCATCCTTGCCCAGGAAATCGGCCAAGCGCTTCTCCAACTGCCTGTGAATGTCCTGCGTCCCGCAGATGAACCGGACAGAGGCCATGCCATAGCCCTTGGGCTCCAGAGCCTTTCTGGCCGCTTCCTCCAAAGCCGGATGGTCGGCAAGTCCGAGGTAATTGTTTGCGCACAGATTAATTACCTCGCGACCGCCAACTGTAATTCTTCCTCCTTGCGGCGATGAGATCAGGCGCTCGGTCTTGTAAAGACCCTCGGCCTCTATTTCCTTGAGCGTTTCAGAAATATGGGACAGGAAGGCATCGGGCACAGCGGCACTCCGGTAAAATGGACAGTACATCCACTATATCGGATTTTTGTTCAGGATAAAAGATGCTTTGTCTGTTATCGCGGAATCGCGCTCGCCGACATCCGCTGGAACGGATCTTGTCGATCTAGAAATTCACCACCATGAGGATAGCCCGGGCCGGGCCGTTGAGCGCCTCAATGCAATGCGGTACATCGGCCGCGTAACGCGCGGTTTCTCCCTTGTCGATAACCCCCTTGGCAACCCCGGATGTCACCTCCAGCCGTCCCTCTTCCGCGATGAGTTGTTCCCGGGTTCCACTTTCGTGCGGCTTGCTGTCGAGTTTACCGCCTTCGGAGAATATCAGCTCGTAAACCTCAAGCTTTCCGGTGTCCTGGGGGGGCGAAAGGATCCTGATCTTGCAGCCGTCTCCGGCACGATCGAGCGCCGGGGTCTGGTGCTCATGCAGGATTTCGACCCGATCCTCCGCGACGTCCTCGCCAAGAAGGCCCGCGAAATCCACGTTCAGCGCTCTTGTGAGATTGAGCAGGGTCGCGACGGTGGGATTTGACTCGCCCCGCTCGATCTGGCTGACCATCGAACGTGATACGCCGGAGAGCTTTTCGACCGCCTCAAGCGAAAGACCTTGCGCGCGGCGCGCCTGTTTCAGGCGTTCTGGCAAACGGGAAAGAATCTCGGAATCTGTCATGACGGAGTTAAAATCCGTTTTTCCGGACTTTGCAATTTTTCTTTTTCAGAACGAGTTACGGCGCCGGAAATCACCATTTTGTCTGCGAGAATCGGTGTTCAAAGACCATCGTCGTTTCCGGAGTGCATCCTGTCGCATTCGGAACACATGCTGCACTGCGCTCTCACATAGCGTGCCGTCGGACATCAGCGGGCCTATGCCTGCGAAAGTAAAGCCAGTTTTCAAGGACACGCCGCGGAGAAATAGAATGGCAAGCGATATCGAAATTGCCCGTGCAGCCAAAATGAAACCGATCCAGGAGATCGGCGACCGGTTGAACATTCCAGACGAATCCCTTCTTCCCTATGGCCGGACCAAAGCGAAGGTTTCTGCAGAGTTCATCGAAGGACTCGGCGAACGCGAAAACGGCAAGCTCATCCTTGTAACGGCAATCAACCCGACACCTGCCGGGGAAGGCAAAACCACGACAACGGTTGGACTCGGCGACGGGCTCAACAAGATCGGCAAGAATGCCATGATCTGCCTTCGTGAACCCTCCCTTGGCCCGTGCTTCGGCATGAAGGGCGGCGCGGCGGGCGGTGGCTTTGCCCAGGTCGTTCCGATGGAAGATATCAACCTGCACTTCACGGGTGACTTCCACGCCATCACGTCCGCGCACAATCTTCTGTCCGCCCTGATCGAGAACCACATCTACTGGGGCAACGAGCTCGGCATCGACCAGCGCCGCGTAACCTGGCGCCGCGTGCTCGACATGAACGACCGCGCCCTGCGCTCCATCGTCTGCTCGCTCGGCGGTGTCGCCAACGGCTTCCCGCGCGAAGGCGGCTTCGACATCACGGTTGCCTCCGAGATCATGGCGATCCTCTGCCTGGCGACAGATCTGGAAGACCTTCAGAAGCGCCTTGGCGATATCATTGTCGCTTACCGCCGCGACCGTACGCCGATCTACGCGCGCGACATCGAAGCAGATGGCGCCATGACCGTTCTGCTCAAGGAAGCTCTCCAGCCGAACCTGGTGCAGACACTGGAAAACAATCCGGCATTCATTCATGGCGGTCCGTTCGCCAACATCGCGCACGGCTGTAACTCCGTCGTCGCCACACAGACCGCGCTTAAGCTGGCTGACTACGTCGTGACTGAAGCCGGTTTCGGTGCGGATCTTGGTGCGGAAAAATTCTTCGACATCAAATGCCGCAAGGCGGGGCTTTCCCCTGATGCCGTCGTGATCGTTGCAACGATCAAAGCGCTGAAAATGAACGGCGGCATCGCCAAGGACGATCTCGGCACCGAAAATGTCGAAGCCGTCGCCAAGGGTTGCGCCAACCTCGGAAGACACATTGAGAACGTCAAGCAGTTCGGCGTTCCCGCCGTTGTTGCCATCAACCACTTCACCGCTGATACGGACGCCGAAATCCAGGCCGTCAAGGACTACTGTGCCGATCTTGGCGTCGATGCGATCCTGGCCACCCACTGGGCCAACGGTTCCGCAGGCACCGAAGAACTGGCGACCCGCGTGTCCGAACTCGCCGAAAGCGGCGCGGCACAGTTCGCCCCTCTATACGAAGACGGCCTGTCGCTGTTTGAAAAGATCGAGACAATCGCCAAGCGGATCTACCGTGCGGACGAAGTGCTTGCCGACAAATCGGTGCGCGATCAGCTCAAGCGCTGGGAAGCGGACGGTTTTGGCGATCTGCCGGTCTGCATGGCCAAGACGCAATACTCCTTCTCAACCGATCCGCAGCTGCGCGGCGCTCCGACCGGCCACAGCCTGCCTGTCCGCGAAGTGCGTCTTTCGGCCGGTGCCGGCTTCATCGTTGCGATCTGCGGTGAGATCATGACAATGCCCGGCCTGCCCCGCGTGCCGTCGGCAAACCAAATCCGGCTGGACGACAACGGCCAGATCGAAGGTCTGTTCTGATCTGTCCGGACCAGAACAGTTAACTCAGGCGGGTCAAATGACCCGCCTTTTTCTTTGTGAACACCGGTTTACCGCCACTGTCGCGTAAGCGACTTGCCGTGTCGCATTGGAGATATCGGATTTTTGGACTTCAGGCATAACATTTTGCACTAAGTTATAGTCACTTGCGCCCTGTTGGAGCTGCCCATGTCCGATGAAGAAGATATCGATCTCGCGTCGCTTTCAGATGACGAACTCGTCGAGCAGATGCATGACGACCTCTATGACGGTCTTCAGGAGGAGATCGTAGAGTCCGTCAACATCCTTTTGGAGCGCGGCTGGGTCCCCTATGACATCCTGACGAAGGCCCTCGTTGAAGGCATGCGGATCGTCGGTATCGACTTCCGCGATGGCATTCTGTTTGTGCCTGAAGTCCTGCTTTCCGCAAACGCCATGAAGGCCGGCATGGGCATCCTGCGTCCGCTGCTGGCGGAAACCGGCGCACCGAAGGTCGGCAAGATGGTGATCGGCACGGTGAAGGGCGACATTCACGACATCGGCAAGAACCTCGTTTCCATGATGATGGAAGGTGCCGGCTTTGAGGTCATCGATATCGGCATCAACAATCCGGTCGAGAACTATCTGGCGGCGCTTGAAGAGCATCAGCCTGAAATCCTCGGCATGTCGGCGCTCCTCACCACCACCATGCCCTACATGAAAGTCGTGATCGACGAAATGAAGGCGAAAGGCATCCGGGACGATTACATCGTGCTCGTCGGCGGTGCACCGCTGAACGAGGAATTCGGTGAAGCCGTGGGCGCTGACGGCTACTGCCGTGACGCGGCTGTTGCGGTGGAAATGGCGAAAGACCTGATCGCCCGCCGCCACAACCAACTCGCCTCCAAAGGCTGAGACAGTGTTTGAAGGGGCTGCCGGCATGCAGGTAGGCGAGCCTCTCTTTCCGATCGAAAATGATGAGGACGCGAACGACAAGATCGGCCGCGTCCTTATTATTGCCTGCGGCGCGCTCGCGCGCGAGATCATCGCGATCCGCGATCTGAACGGTCTCGACCATATCGACCTCACCTGCCTGCCGGCCAAGCTGCACAACACGCCGGACAGGATACCGGACGAGGTCCGCCGCGCGATCCTCATGAACCAGGACGTTTATTCCGAGATTCTCATCGGATACGGCGATTGCGGCACGGGCGGTCTGCTTGACCGGGTGCTGGAGGAGACCGGTGCCAAACGGATCGAAGGCGCGCATTGCTATGCCTTCTTTTCCGGTCTGGAAGAGTTTGAGAAAATCGCTGAGGAAGAGCTCGGTACATTTTATCTTACGGACTTTCTGGCACGGCATTTCCAGACAATGGTGATCGAACCGCTTGGGCTGGACTGGCATCCGCATCTTCGGGACATGTATTTTGCGCACTACAAGCGGCTTGTCTATCTGGCGCAAACCGACGATCCCAGTCTCGAACAAGCCGCAAAGGAGGCCGCCGAAAGGCTCAACCTGACGTTTGAACTCAGGCGCACCGGCTACGGCATGCTGTCAACGTTTCTGCGTGGCGGCGACGCGCCTTGACGCGGGTTTTGGACAGGTCGGTTTTTCACGTGCCGATGCCGTTATCAGGCGACTTGAATCGAGCGAACTCCGTCAATGATGCTCTCGGAGGAAGCTGAGCAAATGGCGCAGAAAATCATTGTATTTTGGAAAGATATTCCAGCGCAGATCCTGGTGAAAAAGGGCCGGAAGTCCGCGCGCAGGGAGTTGCCGCCGATGTTCATGGAGGCGATCGATGCCTGCGCCATGCGCGTCGGTGCCAAGGACAGCGAGGCCTATATGGCCGAATGGCGCCGTACCGATCCGGTTGAAGTTTCGGACGACCTTGAAACCGAAGCAGAAGCAGCCCTGAGCGACCTGCTTGCCGCTTATCCCAAAGACCGACTGAAAACCCTGCTCGCAAGTGGAGGCACGGAATGACTGAACAGCGCCTTTTGGCCAACGGGCGCCTGGCCGCCTCCACCGAAATGTCGCCAAAGCAGGTTGTCGAAAAGACCGAACTGCTGGCAAACATTCCCGCAGGCACGCAGGTCTATGTTACCGATCTCGGCAACGCATCGGAGGACATTATCGTTGATGCAACGCGTATCTTGACCGACCAGAAGCTGATTGCCGTTCCGCATATGGCAGCGCGGCGCTACCCGTCCCTCAAGGCGTTTGAACGACGGATCACGCGCCTGACGCAGGAAGGCGGCGCAACCGAAGTTCTCGCGATTGCCGGCGAGGCCGAAACGGCCGGACCGCTGACCTCTTCGGTCGCGCTTCTTGAGACGGGGCTCTTCGACAAACTCGGCATTCGGAAAATCGCCGTGGCGGGCCATCCGGAAGGTGCGCCTGATATCAAACCCGCCGTGATCCAGTCTTTCCTGATGCGCAAGCATGAATTGGCCGCCCAGAGCGACGCAGAATTCCGGATTGTCACTCAGTTCGGGTTCGATCCGCACAGGGTGAGCATTTGGCTGGATGAATTGAGAGAGTGGGGCAACACATTCCCGGTCCATATCGGTGTTGCAGGACCTGCGAAAATGACCACGCTCTTGAAATATGCAGCATTTGCAGGCGTGGAAAACTCGCTAAACTTCCTGAAAAAGCGTGGTGGCGCAGTGGTTTCCCTGCTGTCCGGATATGACCCGAACACGATGGTCGAGCCGCTGGAAACACGCGTAACAAGCCAGCCGGATACGCAGCTCGCCCAGATCCATGTTTATCCCTTTGGAGGCATCCAGAAAACGTCAGACTGGTTGCACGGCCGTGGGAGCTGGTCTTTTCAACCTTCATCATCCATGACTGCCAACGAGAGCGCATAAATGACACGCACAGTCGTCGCATCCGCCACCAAAGAAATTGTCATCGGTTTCGATCAACCGTTCTGTGTCATCGGAGAAAGGATCAACCCGACCGGACGCAAGAAACTTGCAGCCGAAATGGTTGAGGGAAACTTCGAAACAGTCAAAGCCGATGCGCTCGCACAGGTGGCGGCAGGTGCGACCATGCTCGACGTCAATGCCGGCGTGACAGCGGTCAACCCGAACGAGACCGAACCTCCGCTCCTGGTCAAGACTCTTGAGATTGTTCAAGAGCTTACAGACATTCCTTTGTCGATTGATTCATCTGTCACAGAGGCAATCAAGGCGGGTCTTGAGGCCACGAAAGGGCGGCCACTGGTCAATTCCGTCACGGGCGAGGAAGAAAAGCTTGAGGCAATACTGCCGCTGATCAAGAAATACGATGTCCCGGTTGTCGCCATTTCCAACGACGAGACAGGTATTTCTGAAGATCCGGACGTCCGGTTTGAAGTCGCCAAGAAAATCGTGGAGCGTGCCGCCGATTACGGCATTCCCGCGCACGACATTGTCGTGGATCCGCTGGTGATGCCGATCGGCGCCATGGGTACGGCGGGCCTTCAGGTGTTCCGGCTCTTGCGACGCCTGCGTGATGAGCTGAAGGTCAACACGACCTGCGGCCTGTCGAACGTTTCCTTCGGGCTGCCTCATCGCCACGGCATCAACGCAGGTTTCATTCCGATGGTCATCGGCGCCGGTATGACTTCGGCAATCATGAACCCTTGCCGTCCGGCGGAAATGGAAGCGGTCCGCGCGGCCAACGTGCTCAATGGAACCGATCCGAATTGCCAGGAATGGATCATGACCTATCGGGACCACAAGCCCGCGGCAGCCGGCGCAGCGGCAGCTCCGGCCGAAGGTGGAGCGGCGGCCGGCGGACGTCGCAGAGGCGGCCGCGCAGCGCGGAGGTCTGCAGGCTAGTCATCCTGACGGGTGCGCCGACATGCGTACAGCGCTTCAGGTTACATTACGTACCGCTTTCCCCTCCCCTTGCCCGGGAGGGGTTTTGCGTTGAAAGATCAAGGCCAAAGACCCGCGACCGAAACAGGTTCCGTGAGTTGGCGGCCGGCCAAAACCATAAGACGAAGCAGACATGAGCGAAGACACCAAACTTGCGAAAGTCGTATTCCAGCCAAGCGGACGGCGCGGAACATTTGCCGTGGGTACCCCGCTGCTCGATGCGGCACGGTCCCTGGGTGTCTATGTGGAATCCGTGTGTGGTGGGCGCGGGATCTGCGGGCGCTGCCAGATCTCCGTATCGGAAGGAACCTTCGCCAAGGAAAACCTGACAAGTTTGGCCGGTAATCTTGAAGGCGCGACGGAAGCGGAAACCCGCTACGCGACTTTGCGGAGCCTTGCATCCGACCGGCGCCTTTCCTGTCAGGCGAAAATTCTCGGCGATCTGGTGGTGGACGTGCCAACGGATGCGCAGACCAACCGGCAGGTTGTTCGCAAACGCGCAGAAGCCAAACATATAGACGCTGATAGCGCGATCACCCTCGTTACAGTTTCGCTCGCAGAACCGGACATGGAAACGCCGCGCGGCGACATCGACCGCCTGCGGGAAGCGTTGGCTGAAAACGCCGGGATCAGCGGCCTGACGGTGGACCCTGCTCTGTTGCCACGTGTTCAGTCGATCCTGCGCAAGGGCAACTGGACGGCGACTGCCGCAGTTTATGCAGATGAAGCGGTTGCACCGGTCGTAACAGCCCTTTGGCCCGGCGAGAAAAAAGCCGCGTATGGCCTTGCCGTCGACATCGGCTCGACAACGATCGCAGCGCATTTGTGCAACCTGAAAAACGGCAGGACCGTCTCTTCGGCAGGCACGTCCAATCCGCAGATCCGCTTTGGTGAGGATCTGATGTCCCGCGTCTCCTACGTGCAAATGAACCCTTCAAAGCTGCCGGATCTGACCAAGGCCGTGCGCGAGGCGATCAACGCACTCGTTGGAAAACTTGTCGGCGATGTCGGTGCTGAAAGATCAGACGTTCTGGACGCGACCTTTGTCGGCAATCCGGTGATGCATCATCTCTTCCTTGGGATCGACCCCGTTGAACTCGGCGGGGCACCTTTCGCGCTTGCCGCATCCGACGCGATGGTCCTGAATGCGCGCGATCTCGATCTGGAACTCAATCCAGGCGCACGTGTTTACATGCTGCCTTGCATTGCCGGTCATGTCGGCGCGGACGCCGCTGCTGCGACCTTGTCGGAAAGCCCCTACACTCACGACGAAATCACACTGCTCGTTGACGTGGGCACGAATGCGGAAATCGTGCTTGGCAACAAGAACCGGCTGTTGGCGGCCTCTTCCCCAACCGGTCCGGCCTTTGAAGGTGCCGAGATCTCATCCGGCCAACGCGCCGCTCCGGGCGCAATCGAGCGGATCCGGATCGACAAGGACACGCTCGAGCCGCGCTTCAAGGTGATCGGTGTCGACGAATGGTCCGACGAGGACGGATTCTCGGAAAAGATCGACAGTGTCGGCGTCACCGGCATTTGCGGATCGGGCATTATCGAGGCTGTTGCCGAGATGTATCTGGCCGGCCTTATCACCGAAGACGGGGTCATAGACGGGTCCCAGGCGGAGCGCACACATCGTGTCCGCGCACAAGGCCGGACATTTTCCTATGTCATCGCCGAAGAAGGCGTTGAAATCTCGATCCTGCAGACGGACATCCGCGCCATCCAGCTGGCCAAGGGTGCGCTTTATGCCGGCGTGAAACTTTTACAGGACAAGCTCGGCACCTATTCCCTGGACCGTATCCGTCTCGCCGGTGCCTTCGGCAGCTACATAGACCCGCAATACGCCATGGTGCTCGGACTCATTCCGGACTGCCCGCTGGACGGCGTGACGGGTGTCGGCAATGCCGCCGGAACCGGTGCGCGCATGGCCCTTTTGAACAGGGGCTACAGGCGCGAAATCGAGCAGACCGTTCGCGACATCGAAAAGATCGAGACCGCACTGGAGCCGAAATTCCAGGAACATTTCGTCAATGCGATGGCTCTGCCCAACAAGGTCGACCCGTTCCCGAACCTGAGAGCGGCAATCGAGTTACCCGAGCGCAAGTCCCAGGACGCTGCCGAAGCATCCGGCGGCGAACGGCGGCGGCGCCGCCGCAGGGGCTAGAATTTTCCTTCGCAATCGGCCATTGCCGGTCTGCAACGAGGCAACAGAACAGAAAGCCGGCACATTTCACTCAATGTCCGCCGGCGGCACCAAAAGTGATCTGAAAAACCGCGATTGTCAGACAGAGGATTGCGCCAGCAAGTCCCCACCAACGCCGGCGATGAAGTTGACCGGTGCTCTCTCGCCTGCCGAGCTGGAACAGTGACAGGTTCACCAGCGCGAAAACGCCAAGTGTCACGAGACTGGTTGTCGCCGCCAGTTGGACCAATGGAAAGAACAGCGCCAGCAGAAGAACAAGTCCCGCAACAAATGCCGTCGCCCTGGCTGGCGTTTTCCTGCTCGGGCTGACCGCGGAGAACCATTTGGGCGCCAGCCCTTCATTTCCCATGCCGTACAGGACCCGGCTCGCCATTACGATTTGAACCAGAATGCCATTGATCATCGCGATTGTTGCAGCTGCGGCAACAGGTTTGCCGGACAGGCCCGATACCGCCTCGAAAAGCCGTGCCATCGGTGCGGAGGATGAAACGATGGACTGCCTGTCCTCCGCCAGCGCCGCGATAACAGCGAGCAAGACATAGACGGCAATTGTGATGCCCAGGGTCCAGTAAATCGCGCGCGGCACGGTTCTTTCAGGCGTAACCGTTTCCTCGCACATGTTGATCATGTCTTCAAAACCGATGAAAGCAAAGAACGCGAGCACACCGCTTGAAAGGATCCCGGCAAGAAGCGTTGGGTCCAGCGTCGGCGACAATGTCCGCGCAACTCCACCCAAATCGCCCAGCAATGGCGCGCCAAAAGCGATCACGATCAGCAAAGTTCCGAGTTCTATGAGCGTTACGGAGACTGCGAAAAACACACTTTCACGCACGCCGAACCAGGCGACGGCCGAGAGGCCGCAAATCACCATGGCTACAAGCAGAAACTCCGGCAGATTGACAAATTCGCGCACATATCCGGCAAAGGCGATCGAGATGACGGCACTGGACACTGTTCCCGTTACGACAACGCCGTATCCCGCAACGCGCGCGAAAAGTGCTCCCACTCCCCTGTTTACGAAGACGGCCTCGCCGCCGGCCATCGGAAAGCGCTTGATCAGCGACGCATAGGACACGCCTGTTACGCCGGCAATGAGACCCGCAAGTAGAAAGGCGATCGGCGCACGATCGCCAGCCAATGCCAGGACTTCTCCGATCAGAGCAAATATGCCCGCACCAATCGTGACACCAACACCATAAAACACCAGCAGTGGCAGCGTTATCGTACGTTTGAGTTTTTCTTGAACCTGGGTGTTTTTATCGGTCATGAAGTCAATTTGACCGATTGTTAAGCGCTGTCCAATTCGGCGATCCACTTAGACAGACATGCATTTTCCTAGGGATCCCAGAAAAATTGCTCTCTTAGTCGTCGCCAAATCTTTTCACCGACAAGACAGTCATAGGGCTCTTCGAACGTGAATTGGACAGGCTGAACTAACGGTTCCAGAGGTGCAAAACCGCCGATCTCCAGGATCAGCTTGCGCCGGACCGCGTCTGGAAACTGGGCCCAATCAGTCACCGGAATGACGAAACTTGCCGGTCCACCCGTGACGCAGCGGCGATAATATACGTCGAGGTCGGGAATGTTGAACTGCGACCCGGGACCGCCGGTGGTCATCAGGGGCAATCCGTTGATCGTTATTCCACTTTCAACGGCAGCGTCACGTGCGAGCGTTACCGGCGTGCCGTGATTGTTCGGGCCGTCGCCGGAAATGTCGATCACATACCGGTCCGCTTCGAACGGAACCTCCTCAAGCATTTCCGCCGCATGCTTGATCGCTCCTGAAATGGATGTCCGGCGCTGACTGTAGGACTCATCCCTCAGCACCTTGTCGGCAAACTCGACGGCGTCCGCCTGCTCGTCGATCAGTGTCCAGTCGACGATCACCCTGACATGATTGTCATTCGCCCACTCGAACATCATCAGAGCGATCTTGCCGTGGGCACCGAGCTCGATGGCGCGTACGACTTCCGCGCTGGAGATTGCCGCGGCATAGCCGCGACGCTGTATCCTGAGTTCATCGGGAGACATGGAACGGGAGACGTCGACAGCGAGCACGAGCGCGACATCAACCCTTTCCTGGGCTTTTGCAAGCGACAGGGGCGCCAGCATGGCGAGAAGCACAAGGGCAATACGCAGCCGAAGATGATGCCTCAACATAGGCAAAGGATAGCCGATAATTCAAAAAGCTGAAGGTGCCAATTTTCAGATGCCCATAAACCATCCGTGAGCGGGTTCGTTCGTTGCCCAACCTCCCCCTATCGCTCTGCCACTCAATTCAGCTATACAACCATCAAACAGAGCCAATTCAGGAAATGCCGCATGTCTGAAACCGCTGCAAACGATCATGTCGAAAAACCAATGCTCGGAACGCTTCTGCACGAAGGGGTCTACAGGATCGTAATGCAGCGCCCGGAACGCATGAATGCCTTGTCTACAGAGATGATGGCGGCTTTGTCGGCAGAACTTGCCAAGGCTGCGGCGGACCCGGCGGTCCGTGTCGTTCTCCTCGGCGCTGAAGGCAAAGTGTTCTGCGCCGGCCATGACCTGAAAGAACTGACTGCGGCAAGGGCCGAAGAAGACGGCGGCAGAGCGACGTATGAACGGATCATGCGCCAGTGCTCTGACCTTATGCAACAGATTGTCCGCCTTCCAAAGCCGGTCATCGCCGTCGTGACGGGCGTTGCAACTGCGGCGGGCTGCCAATTGGTCGCCTCCTGCGATCTTGCAATTGCGACCGACACGGCCACGTTCTGCACACCTGGCGTCAATATTGGTCTCTTTTGCTCAACGCCCATGGTCGCCCTCTCGCGAAACGTCGCTCCAAAACAGGCAATGGAAATGCTGCTGACAGGCGAGAGCGTCGATGCGTCAACCGCAAAGGAATTCGGTCTCATCAACCGGATCGTACCGCGCGACTATCTGGACCAGGTTGTCCAGAAATATGCCGAGGTCATCGCCTCGAAGTCCTCAAAGACCCTCAAGATCGGCAAGGAAGCCTTCTACCGCCAGCTCGAGATGCCGCTTTCCGAAGCCTATGACTTTGCGGCGCAAACGATGGTCGACAACATGCTCGTCAACGATGCCGAAGAAGGCATCTCCGCCTTCCTGCAAAAACGCAAGCCGGAGTGGACGGACAGCTGATTAAACGACACAGGGCAGAACGCCAAAGAAAGGGGCCTCAAAGGCGCCTCTCCATTTGGACGTGCGATACCGTGTCAGTTGCAGAATTTTCGACCACCGGAAAGTGCCAGGTAAGTTCCGGTCTTCGGGTCGAACGACTTGAATTTTGATGCACAGTAACGGTGCCAGGCGGGCGTCCAGGGCTGCAATCGAGAAACAGATTTGTGGGGCCGTTGATAAATAAAGGCTCTGGAGTTCTGGTGATACCTTGTGCCCAGCCTGCGTTTGCCGAAGTCGTGGCGGCGATAGAATTTGTCGAAGCGATCGAACCGGTTGTGGCGACTGAAGTGTCTGTGTTTCCGGCCACTGCCACGGTGCCGTTTGATTTTCTTGTGTTTTTTGAAATTGGCTTTTTGAACCAGGTCCCCGGCATGACCAAGCTGGGTGGATTTCACTGCGCCAAGTTTGGGTCCGGTCAGTGTCCCGGCCTCGGCTGAAATACTGATACCGGTTGCAACAACCAAAGCTGCGGTGAAGGTGATAACTTTCGAGATCATGGTTTCCTCACGAATATTTTCCTTCCAGCACTACCATCGGAACTGAGGTTCGCGCCGGACTTCACGTGTCGTTGCCGCTCACCGAAAACTGGGATTGAGGACTGTCAGCTTCAAATCACGTTGCCGAAACAAGACGTGAACCACTTTGAATGATCCGGTAATTTCGAATGGAAAACGCAATCACGCTCCGTGCACGGTAAGTGCGTAACTGTGAGGCGTCGTTTCGTCTGGTGAGCAGCAGCCCGACAGACCCTTGAAAAAGAACTCTGCTTCGTGGAGCGTGCCTTTGTGAAACACGAATAAACTTTCAACTTTGAAAGAGCTGGCTAATGCAAACCTTCAGAGTTGTCTGTTCCGCCAAGAGCAGGTGTCATGAACCAGAATGGTTATTCGGGTCGTCCATTGGCTGCGAAGCTCGGCCTGAAGCCGGGCATGACCTGCTGGCGGCTCTGCATGCCGGACGAAATTTCCGGAATGCTCGACGAACAGGTGCCGGAGATGCAGGTTCTGTCATCGCCTGTCTCAGGGGTCGAATGCGCGCATTTGTTCGTCACGGAAAAGGACGCTCTTGCAGAACACCTTGGCAAATTGCGGCGCTTGCTCGCCCCGGACGGGATAATCTGGGTGTCCTGGCCAAAAAAATCCAGCAAGGTGTCGACGACGGTTACCGAAGACGTGATCCGCGAAGTGTGTCTCCCGATGGGGCTGGTCGATGTAAAGGTGTGCGCGGTCGATGCGGTCTGGTCCGGTCTCAAGCTGGTGATCCGGAAAGAACTCAGACCCGGGTAAACCGGGCATTTTCTAACCGTGAACCTGGGATAACCCTTTGGCTACAAACTTGTTACCGGTTCGCGCGCACGTGAGGCTTGCAGCAACGAACCATTTCGCATTGGATAGCGCAGCACCGGTAAGGATCACTGCTAAATGAATCACGACACGTATTCCGACACATATATCAAGGGCATTCTGGACGAGGTCAAAACCGTCGCGATGATCGGCGCAAGCGCCAACAACGTGCGCCCCTCCTATTTCGTTTTGAAGTATCTGCTGTCGAAAGGCTACGATGTCTGGCCAATCAATCCAGGCCAGGCAGGCAAGGAAATCCTGGGCCAGCACGTTTACGCTTCGCTGGATGATTTACCGGATGTTCCAGACATGATCGACATATTCCGCAACTCGGCAGCAGCGGGTCAGATCGTTGACCAGATCCTTGAAAGCGGCAAACTGCCCAAGGTCATTTGGATGCAGCTAACCGTCCGCCACGATGAGGCGGCACAGCGTGCGGAAGCCGCCGGCATAAAGGTCGTGATGGACCGGTGCCCCAAGATCGAATACGGACGGCTTTCCGGTGAAATCGGCTGGGCTGGTGTCAATTCCAGGACACTTTCCTCAAAGCGGCCGAAACTCCAGACCGGCTTTCAGCACCGCGGCCTGTCTGGCAAAGGATCCGGTTGAACTTTCAGGAATTATCTTCAAGGCCGGCTTGCCACCCTAAGCCTTTGACATCGATATTTTAACGCGGTGCGTTAAATCAGAAAATCCTGCTTTGACCTGCCGTCTGGGTTCGGTCAAACTGGCCAAAATTCCAAAAGGGAGGTTGTTTATGAGCGATAATATTCCAGGGTTTTCCACGCTGGCCATTCATGCCGGTGCCGCGCCGGACCCGTCCACGGGCGCACGCGCCACACCGATCTACCAGACGACATCTTTCGTGTTTGACGATGTGGACCATGCCGCCTCGCTCTTTGGCCTCCAGGCCTTCGGCAATATCTATACGCGCATTACCAACCCGACCACCGCTGTTCTGGAAGAACGGATTGCCGCCCTGGAGGGGGGCACCGCCGCCCTTGCAACCGCCTCAGGCCATTCCGCCCAGTTGCTTTGCTTTCACACAATGATGAAACCCGGCGACAACATCGTCGCGGCCAACAAGCTCTATGGCGGGTCCATCAATCAGCTGAACCACTCCTTCAAGAGCTTTGGCTGGGACGTTAAATGGGCTGATCCGGATGACCTCAATACGTTTGAAGCCGCGATTGATGACAACACCAAGGCGATCTTCATCGAGAGCCTTGCCAATCCCGGCGGGATTGTCATGGACATCGAGGCGATCTCTGCGCTTGCCAAAGCCAAGGGCATTCCGCTGGTCGTCGACAACACAATGGCCACCCCTTACCTGTGCCGTCCGATTGAGCATGGCGCTGACATTGTGCTGCACTCCCTGACCAAATTCATGGGCGGACACGGCAACTCCATGGGTGGCGTGATTGTCGACGGCGGCAGTTTCGATTGGTCGGCAGGCGGACGCTACCCGCTGCTGTCAGAGCCGCGCCCGGAGTATCAGGGCATTGTTCTGCATGAGACGTTCGGCAATTTCGCTTTTGCCATCGCTTGCCGCGTGCTCGGGCTGCGTGACCTTGGCCCCGCGATTTCACCCTTCAATGCCTTCATGATCCTGACCGGCATCGAAACACTGCCGCTTCGCATGCAGCGGCATTCCGACAACGCGAAGAAGGTTGCGCTCCACCTGTCAGGGCACAGCAAGGTGAACTGGGTCTCCTATGCTGCGCTGCCGGAAGACCCGCATCACGCGCTTCAGCAGAAGTACATGCCCAAGGGTGCCGGCGCAGTATTCACGTTCGGCGTCGAAGGCGGATACGACGCAGGCGTCGCGCTGGTGTCGAAATGCGAACTGTTCTCGCATCTTGCCAACATCGGCGACACACGCAGCCTGATCATTCATCCGGCCTCGACGACACACCGGCAGCTGACCGACGAACAGAAAACCGCCGCCGGCGCAGGACCTGACGTTGTAAGGCTGTCCATCGGACTTGAAGAGGTTGACGATATCATCGCTGATCTCGATCAGGCCCTGTCCGGCTGAGAGATCCTTTTATGAGAAGAATGAATGCCCGCCGCCGGCGGGCATTTTTTCAGGTGTTCCTGATGGGATAAGCACCCTTTAGAACGGCAAGATGGTCGACCGACGCCGCGAGCACAAACACGGCAAATCCCTGGTGCACCAGTGCGATGGAAAGCGGCACCTGCCAGATCAGGGTCAAAATCCCGATAACTGCCTGCAACAGAATGAACGCGGCGACATGAGCACCGGCCCGCCGTAGTTCGCTGCGTTTGCTGACCCTGAATGTCGACAACATCAAGAAAAGTCCCAGCACGATCAGCAGATAGGCCGTCATACGGTGCTGGAACTGCACTGTCAGAACATTTTCAAACAGATTGAGCCAGACCGGCTGCATCATCAGCAAGCCGTCCGGGATGAATTGCCCATCCATCAACGGCCAGGTGTTGAATGTAAATCCGGCATTGAGACCTGCAACGAGGCCACCCAGAAACATCTGCAGAAAAACAAAACACAGCAGCAACGTGCTTAGACCGGAAAGGCGCGCCTGCTCCTCAGGAACCGCATCCGCGAGTGGCGACAACCGGCGCGCTATCCAGAAAAGGTAGGCGAAGATTATCAGCGCAAGCGTCAGATGGGTGGCCAACCGGTACTGGCTCACATCCACCCGGTCCACCAGACCGGAGGCGACCATCCACCAACCGACAAATCCTTGCAAACCGCCGAGCGCCAACCCGAGAAGAAGGCGCGGCTTCAACCAGGGTTCGATGCGTCCTGCGGCCCAGAAGACGACCATGGGTACAAAATAGGCGATACCGATAAACCGTCCCAGCTGCCTGTGACCCCATTCCCACCAGAAGATGAACTTGAACTCTTCAAGGCTCATGCCCTTGTTGATGAGCTGGTACTCCGGAATCTGTCGGTATTTCTCCAGTTCTTCTTCCCACTCTGCCTCACTGAGCGGCGGGATTACCCCATGGATCGGCTTCCATTCCGTAATCGAAAGGCCCGATTCGGTGAGCCGGGTTGCTCCTCCGACCACCACCATTGCAAGGATCAGTGCGCAGACGCAGTAAAGCCACCATCGGATCATCGCCCTGCTGCGCCTGATGCGTTCCAGCTTGGCCGGCAGGATCTGCGCCTCCCCTTTTCCCGTGCCGTCTGCAAATGCGTTCATGAAGCAGTCCCGATTATTCCCCTGGGCCGAATTGACCTTTGGTGTGCGGAGATATAGTTGCATGGCCGGGACGGCAAGCGGTCTGAGACATTTTGCCGTCTTTCAGCACAGGTCCCAACAGGTTCAACGGATACCCAAAGATGGTTCCTTCTTTTCGCAAGTTCGTCGGTATGGTCGTTCTTGTCATTTTTGTCGTGGTCTACGCCTTCGTCGCAATGGTGATCGGCGATATTACACTACAGGAAGCATCCAATCTGGCGCGTTTCGCCTATTTTGCAGTGGCCGGCCTTCTTTGGGTCATCCCGGCAGGCGCAATCATCTGGTGGATGGAAAGAAGCGGGAAAAACCGGACCTGACGCCAAAACCGGATGCTGCCCACCGGGCGGCGCGGTAGAGAGCGAAAGGAGCGCCTGTCAAATACTGATCGACAATCGCCGGATCCTGAAACCGGCCGTTGAGCGACACACGCGGCAGCATCATCGGGTCGCGCGCATTCACAGACTGCAACACCCCTGGCAAAGTCGTCACTGAAGACGAAAAACCAATGTCCCGCAGGATGTCCGCATCGCGTAAGCTGACGGCATGCGACTTGCCATAGGGATAGGCGAAGTGTTTGGGGCGGCGGCCAAGTTCCCTTTCCAATATTTTCATGCCTTTGGTAACGTCCGCGCGCGCCGATGAACTGTCGAGCCGCGCCAGCGCGAAATGATCGTGGGTGTGCGCGCCGATCGTGACCAGCGGATCAGACGCAAGCTCCCGGACCTCGTCCCAGCTCATCATCTGCTGATCCGCTAGCAAGGTCAGGCCAAGGCCGTATTTTTCGGACAAGGCTCTGATGATCTTGCGCTGATCCAACTCACCGATCTCCAGCGTCAGGTAATCGACGATCCTTTCAAAACACGCGTTTTTTTCCTCAGTGCTGCCGCAGGGAATGCCGTTTTCCTCGCCCGCCCGGGTGAAGACCACGGTGTCGTTTTCCGCAACGATCCGCTCAAGCGCAAGCCACCAGAGTTCGCTCGTCCGCTCTACAAGGCCTGTAGCTACGAAGACGGTGAATGGCGCCTGCAATTCCTTCAAGATCGGGTAGGCAACCTCAAGATTGTCCCGATACCCGTCATCGAACGTCAGAACGGCATACCGGTGATGCCCGTAGCCTGACTTCAGCAGGTCGACAGCTTCGTCGAGAGATATGATCTCGTAGCCGTTGGCACGGATGCGCTCGACGGCAAGACGCAGAAACTCGGGCGTGATCTCCAGATGAGCGTTCGGTTGAAAGGCGTCCGTTCGCGGTTCGCGCACGTGGTGCATCATGAACACCGCACCGCATCCCTGGGTCAGTGGTGCCAGCATGCGGCCGATCCCGGTGCCCTTCAGGACCCTGAATGCGCGTGAGACTGCTTTTTGACGTATGCCCATGTGGCCTTAATGCCTACTCATCAATTGTGCACCAGTAAGGCACGTATTCTTTAACAATTGTTGCTAAGTCTATCGCGACGTCAGCTTGCCAGCCAGCGCCACGCCGAGCTTTCGCCGATGTTCCTTTAAAATGGATTACCCCGATGTCACCGATTGCCGCGACCGTCTTGGAGACACACACACACGAAGAGACGGTGTGGGAAGAGACGTCGCTCGAAGTCTCGGTGTTTTCGGACTTTCGCGACATTGAGGAAGACTGGCGCCGGCTCAATGCTGCCGGATACGGCAACCCCTATCAGTCGCCTGGATGGCTGAGAGCGTGGAGCGAAACCGTCGGGCGTGGCAAGTCCATAGAACCCGTTATCGCCGCCGGAAGGTTGAACGGAAAATCGGTACTCATTCTACCGCTTGCGGTTCAGCGCCAGGCGGGCGCAGCGACTGTTTCCTTTCTGGGGCACCAGAACGGCAATCAGAACACGGGTATCTGGGACCCCGGTTTCTACGCAAACGTCACCAAAGAGCAAATCCGCGATTTCCTGGTGCAGATTTGCCGAACGCTTCGCGCCGATCTCCTGATTTTGCAAAATGTCCCCGAGAGCTGGCAAGGCCGCCCGCACCCTCTGGTCCTCGACGAGGCGGAAACAAGTCCGAGCCCGATTTTTGTACGTGAACTGCCATCCGACTTCGAAGCCCTTTTTAAAGAGACCCACAGCAAGTCGTCGCGCAAAAACCTGTCACGGAAACAGCGGCATCTGCAGTCCATCGACGGTTACGCCGTTGTCAAAGCGGAAACGGAGCAGGACATCCGGCGCGGCTTCGATGCTTTTTTGGAACAGCGTGCGACGCGCGCGCAGGAGGCTGGAATTCCGAACGTTTTTTCAACGCCTGTTGCCGCGCTATTCCTGGAGAAACTGATCGGGCTCGGTGAAGACGCCGAAGCCGAACGCATTCTGGATCTCTGGTTTCTGGAAGCTGGCGGACAGATCCGGTCGACGTATCTGTGCGCGCGCCATCACGAAACAATTTTCGCCTACAGCAACAGTGTCGCGCATGACGAATTGCTCCCGAACAGCCCTGGCCTTGTTCTGATCAAGGAGATCATCGAACGGGCCTGTGCGGCCCCGGATACCAGCGTGCTGGATCTCGGTCTCGGCGAAGAACGCTATAAAACCTCATGGGCGGAACCGGTTGTTCTAAAGGACAGCCTTGTTGCCGCGTCTTTCATGGGAAGATGCCAGAAAAACATTGCGGTACTTAGCCTCAACGCCAAGTCGGCAATCCGCAATTCCAATGTCCTGTGGCCGCTCGTCCGCCGCATGCGCAATTGGACATCAGGGCTCGCAAGCCGCTGATACCGCGCCTTCATTTCCGTACCTTCAAAGGTCCGTGCCGGTACTTTGTTTCGGCAGAGCAGCGAAAGTGATCAGGATCTGAAGAGACAACACCCGCTTATGCGGCGTGGCCGTCTCCGTTGCGGCG
Organism: uncultured Roseibium sp.; assembly: GCF_947494555.1. GTDB lineage: Bacteria > Pseudomonadota > Alphaproteobacteria > Rhizobiales > Stappiaceae > Roseibium. The sequence goes on from NZ_CANLVF010000002.1 coordinate 765,380, forward strand.
CGGATCGGGGCTCATATCCCCTGCGATCAACACTTCCACGCGCGCACCGGTGTTGTGGGCCAACAGGTTGGCTGCGCTTTGGAGTTCGTGACTGTGATCGGGCGCGCTTGCGGCGATGAACACTCTGTCGGCAAAACTCAACATGCGGGCGCTGGCAAGCGAACCGTCGATCGCGCCCAGATCCACCACAACGGCTTCGTAAGTCGAGCGGATGGCGTCCAGGGCGAGCTTGAAACGGTCCGAATTGACCATGTCGTCAGTGATCGTATACCGGCCCGCCTCGATAATATGCGCCTTTGACACCGCATCGCGGTAAACCACCTTGGCAAACGGCATGCGTCCTGACACGACGTCGGAAAACCCTTCTGCGCCTCGTTCATTCGCCTGATCGGGAAAGACTTCAACGACCAGCGAGGATTTGCCGCTCTTGGATGCCTTGCGTGCAAGTTCAAAAGCCAATTCATGCGACAACGCTTCGTCGTCGACACTCAGGACAACGATGCGCCCGTTCACGTCAATATCCTTGGAGAAGGTCGCCTTCTGACTTTTCTTCCACGGAACGCGTGGTACTTTCTCACTTAAAGGCTGCGGTTCCGATGCGGGCTTGGTTGCCCGCTCCTCTTCTCGTGCGGACGCCGGGACATCTTCGTTCCCGCGCAGGCTGCCAAGCCAATCCGGCGCGACATCCTTGTCATAGTTCCTGTAGACATCATCCAACGACCGGCGCCTGGTTTCCTTTGACGGCGCTGATCCGTCTTCCTCATCATCAATCTCAGGCAGCGAACGTACGTCGGGTTCGCGAGCTTCTTCGGGATGCGGGTGCCTTGCCGGGTCTTTCAGGTCGGTGCCGAATGCATAGTTAGCAGATGCCACGCCGTAGCCCTGATGCCAGCCAAGTGGCTCCCTGGGGCTCAAGCTGCCGGCTGAAACGGGGGCGCTTTGTTGGAAATCCGGATTGGAAACCGGCGGGTCTTCACTGCGCCGGCTGCGCATCCCGGAAGCCTGAGGAGCTCTTGCCGAACCCGCATTGTAGAGCGCTTCGCCGGACAGAAACGCCTTCATGATGACGAAGGCACATCCCAAAATGAATGTCACGAGAGCCGCGATGATCGTGCTTGGTATGATCTTGGGCGCATATGGTTCCACGGGCACGCTTGCTCTGGAAATAATGCGGGCGTCTGCCGGAAGAACCTGCGCGCGAAGGCGCGAATCGGCTTCCTGAAAACTGAGCATGAGCTGGTCGAGCTGTGCGGCCTTCGCATTGGCCTCGCGCTCAAGTTCATTCAGACGCGCCTGGTCAGCATTGGATCTGGCCGCAGCAACCTTCAACTCTTCAAGACGGGCCTCCAGCGCAAGAGCCTGCTGATTGGCAACTTTTGCGTCGCTCTCGAGCCCCTGGAGGATCTTGCCGGCTTCCGACCGGATCTGCCGGTTGTAATCGTTCAGCTGAGACTGCAGCGATCTCAATTGCGGATGGTTCGGCAACAAGGTGATCGACAGTTCGGCAATATTCGACTGAATTTCGACCTGACGTTCCCGCAGTCTTTGTATCAGCGTAGAATTGAGAACATCGCTCGCCGTTTCCAATGAACCACCGGAATTGAGCAGTTCGCGCAAGAGGTCCGCCTTGGCCTGTGCCTCCGCTTTGGACGCCTGCGCCGCCGAGTAATCGCTGCTCGTCTCTGCAAGCTGTTGCTGGTTCAAGGGGATGTTGTCAGCGCCGATCAGAAGGTCCGCGCGCGCGCGGAAATCAGCAACGGCTTGTCGCGCCGCCTGCACTTCCTTGCGCAATTCCACAATTTGCGGCTCAAGTGCTGCGGACGCCAGTTCGGTGGTCTGCCTCTTGGCGCTCGATTGAAGTGCAAGATATTCATCGACAATTGTGTTGGCGACCTTGGCAGCCAGAACAGGATTTTGCGCGGAATAATCAACTGCGATCACCCTCGAGCCTTCAAGGCGATAGATATCCAGGTTCTCATAGAAATGCTTGAGGACCCGCTCTTCCTCGCTATTGCCGGCCGTGTCGCTTCTCAAACCGACATATGCGAGCAGATCTCCGATCAGAGAGCCATCACCTTTGGCATCGAATTCGGGAATGGCCGCAAGATTGAGTTTGTTTGAAACACGGCGCGCCAGATCCGCGGACATGAGCAGCTGCACCTGACTGGCGACGCCCTCAGCATCCAGAAGCGCCCTTTCCTCTTCGATGCCGCGCGAACCACCCGGAAACTTGTTGTCTGTGCTTTCGATCAGGACCCGGGCTTCACCCATATATTTTGGGGCAACAAACTGGAGACCCAGAAATACGGCCGCAGCGACAATCAGCGTGAGCGGCAACAACCAGCCAAGCGAACGTCCAATGGCACGGAACAGACCTCCAAGGTCCAGCGCCATGTCGTCATCGGGATAGGTCTGCCGCTCAGCGTTCATTGCGTTTTGTCTCCACGTTCCGGCAAACTATGTCGAATTAGGGTAAGCGATCGGTTAAGCAATTGACAATTCCATGTTTGTCACCGTTAATATTTGCCTTTGGAGCCGCTACGTTCCTTTTCCGGTCTGAAAACGCTCTTCACCCTCAATTAACCATAACACGCGATGCTGTTACGGAATTGTAGGAGAGTCGTTGATGCGAACGAAAGCGCTTCTGGTCCTGGGTCTTTGCCTGGGCCTTGCTGCTTGCAGCGGGTACAGACAGCCACCGACCGCGTTTCATGAAACGCTGACCCAGCCTTATCGCTTGGATTCAAGTGACCGGCTGCGCATTATCGTGTTCGGTCAGGAAGACCTCTCAAACACCTATGTCGTTGATCAGGCAGGGTATATCTCCTTTCCTCTCGTTGGTAGCGTGGCCGCCCGGGGGCAAACGCAACAGGGTCTCGCCTCGGAGATTGGCGCCAAATTGCGGCAAGGATATATCCGCAATCCCGATGTCTCGGTCGAAGTGGACACTTACAGACCCATCTTCATCATGGGTGAAGTGCAAGATGCAGGCCAGTATAACTACGTTGCGGGCATGACGGTTCAAAATGCCATTGCCACGGCCGGTGGCTTCAGCACCCGGGCCCAGCAGACCAATGTCGACATCACCCGTCAGATTAATGGTGAAATTCTAAACGGGCGTGTTCCCATTTCGGACCCTGTTCGCCCAGGCGACACGATTTACGTTCGGGAACGCTACTTCTAAACCTCCGTAAATTAACTGGGGACTCATCTCCCTTTGCTAGTGTGCAGCCTTAGTGCTCCACGGGTTCAAAAAGAAACCCGGGGGTAAAAACAGGGAAACTGCACCATGACAACGACCCCAATGCGGATCGTGCATTGTGTCCGGTCGCCTATTGGCGGAATATTTCGTCATATCCGCGATCTTGCGACTGCTCAGACGGAAGCAGGACATGATGTCGGCGTGATCTGCGACAGCAGTACGGGCAGCACATTCGACAACAGGTTAGTGGAAGAGCTCAAATCCACTCTTTCTCTCGGCCTGGAACGCTTTCCAATGCAGCGTCAGCTGACTTTTCAGGATCTGTCCGCGACGCATGCCCTCTATAGACATGTAAGGGACCTGCGCCCCGATATCTTGCACGGGCATGGTGCAAAGGGTGGTGCGTACGCACGCCTTATCGGATCCGTATTAAGGTTGCGCGGCAACAGGACTGCACGCGTCTACTGCCCTCACGGCGGCAGCCTGCATTACGATCCCAATCGGTTCGAGGGGCGTGTCTACCACACGCTTGAACGTATCCTCGGCCGTCTGACCGACGGCATCGTCTTTGTTTCCGACTACGAAGCTGCCGCCTATGAGAGCAAGGTCGGCCGCCCGAGAGCGAAGACGCGTATGGTCTATAATGGATTGACCCCGAGCGAGTTCAAACCGGTCGAGGTCGGTCCGGATGCCGGCGATTTCCTTTACATCGGCATGCTCCGCGACCTGAAGGGCACGGATCTGTTCATCGAGGCGCTCTACAACATCCGCCTCAAGACTGGCACGGCTCCGAGCGCGCATATCGTGGGTGAAGGCCCGGACGAGGAAAAGTACCGCCGCATGGTCGGCATGCTCGGTTTGGACAAAGCCGTCACATTTCATGGCGCCCTGCCAGCACCCGAGGCTTTCCATCTTGGCAAAACCATTGTCGTGCCGTCCCGCGCCGAGGCAATGCCCTACATCGTTCTGGAAACCGTCGCGGCTCAACGTCCGCTGATCGCGACGCGCGTCGGCGGCATCCCGGAGATATTCGGCCGATATGCCGACCGCCTGATCGAACCGGGAAACATCGGCAAGCTGACCGTTGCGATGGAAAATGCCCTGGTGGACCCGGCACAAATGACCGCCGATGCCAGGGAATTGGGCAGTTGCCTGGCCGAGACTTTCTCCGTCGAACTCATGAGCGATCGCATCACGACACTCTATCAGGAGCTGAAGGGCCTCAAAACGGCGGAAACATCCCCTGCGGGGGCAACTGCTGCTGCCGGGGGACTTTCACGAAACCAGTCCGTATACGCCAGATCGAGCAACCGATAATGAGCAACGCCGCTTTCAAACCCACCGAGATTGTCGGCCCCGCTCCGGAAGGCAAAACAGGCGTGGACCTGCGACACAACATGGAAAAACATTTCCGGCACAGCGTTCACGACGCTATCGGTCCGCAGAATTTCCATACATTGTCGCAGGCCGGCAACGGTCTTTCCGCCGGCGCGGTACAGATTGCACAAAGTCTTGGCGGAAAGGGCGTTTCCGTCCCCGTCCTGACAGGTTTGGTGCGTTTGACCGATATTCTGCTGATCGTCATCGCAGCAGTGGCCGCGCTGGTTGGAGGCGCAGACAGCGTTGCGAGCTGGGCGCATGTTCTGGTCACAGGTGCCGCCATACTGTTCACCCTCGCCTTTTTTCAGGCCGCAGACGTTTATCAGGTCGCGGTCATGCGTCAGGGCTTGTCGCAATTGGGGCGCGTGGCGGCCGGCTGGACGCTCGTCTTCGCCATGCTTGCGCTCTTGCGCTCAACGACCGGGATCGGATCGGGTTTGTCGGATACCTGGATCGGCGCATGGTTCGCGCTTGGACTTGCCGGATTTTGCCTGTCCCGCTTTACCGTGTATTCCCTCGTCAGGCACTGGATGAACAGCGGACGCCTGGAGCGCCGTGCCATCATTGTCGGAGGGGGAACAGCGGCAGCAGAGCTGATCCACGAGCTGGAAGCGCAACCCGACAACGACATCCGCATCTGCGGCATTTTCGATGACCGGAACAACGACCGCTCGCCGCCCGTTGTGGCGGGTTACCCGAAGCTTGGGAACATCAGTGATCTGGTGGAATTTGCCCGGCTTGCCCGTATCGACATGCTGATCGTCTGCATTCCTCTGCGCGCCGAGCAAAGGGTGCTTGAACTCTTGAAGAAACTCTGGATCCTGCCGGTCGACATCCGCCTTTCCGCTCACACCGACAAGGTCAGGTTCCGCAACCGCGGCGCATCGTTCATTGGAACTGTCCCGTTTGTCGACGTCGTTGAAAAGCCGATTGCAAACTGGGACATGGTCGGCAAGCGCATCTTCGACCTGCTGTTTGCCTCACTTGCGATCGTGACCCTTTTCCCGGTGATGATTGCGGCAGCGATCGCCATCAAACTCAACAGCAAGGGGCCGGTTCTTTTCCGCCAGAAGCGCTACGGCTTCAATAACGAGATTATCGATGTCCTGAAATTCCGGTCCATGTATACCGAAATGGCGGATCCGGACGCAAAGCAGGTCGTGACGAAGGGCGACCCGCGTGTAACCCGGGTCGGGCGCTTTATCCGCAAGACATCCATCGACGAACTGCCGCAGCTCTTCAACGTGCTGGCCGGCAGCCTGTCGCTGGTCGGTCCCCGGCCGCATGCCGTCAACGCCCACACGGACAACACGACCTGGGATGACGTCGTTGACGGATACTTCGCTCGGCACAAGGTCAAGCCGGGCGTAACCGGCTGGGCGCAGATCAACGGTTGGCGCGGTGAAGTGGACACGCAGGAAAAGATCCAGAAGCGCGTTGAGTGCGATGTCTACTACATTGAAAACTGGTCGATCCTGTTTGACCTGAAAATCCTGCTCCTGACACCGTTTCGCCTGCTCAATACGGAGAACGCCTATTGAGTATCGCGGGCGGACATTTTGGCGATGCGCGTCTGCATGCGCCAATCGGTCTGCCGGTCAAAAGCCTGGGCAACAGCGCACTGTGGCTTGCGGCCTTTCTGTCTGGGTTCGTGATTGAGGAACCGGCACCCTACGAACTCTATATGGTGCTGCTGTCCGTCGTCTGGCTCGCCTGCGGCCTCAAGCTTCGCAGGGAATTCGGGCCGCTTGTCATCTGCCTTATTCTCTACATCACCGGCGGAATCGCCTCGATCCCCATTGCCAAGGACATTGGCGATGCCTCCATGTACATGGCGGTTTCGGGCTTCCTCGCGATCACCGCTATCTTCTATGCGGCCATCCTGGCGGACGACCCGGGCCGCTTTCGCATCATTCAAAACGGCTACACCATCAGCGCGGTGTTGGTCTCTTCAATCGGTATAGCGGGCTATTTCAACCTGTTTCCGGGCGCTGAATATTTCACGCTTTATGACAGGGCGCGTGGCACCTTCCAGGACCCGAACGTTTTCGGACCGTTTCTTGTTCTGCCGACGCTGCTGATTATCCGAAAACTCCTCAACGACTCGGTTCTGAAGAACCTGGTTCTGCTGGTGCCGCTCACGATCCTCCTGCTTGGGATTTTCCTCAGCTTTTCCAGAGGTGCCTGGGGCGTGCTTTTTGCCGGCGTGCTGGTTGTCTATTTCCTTGCCCTGGTTACGGAACATAGCAACCGGCGCAGGTTACGGCTGGTGATGCTCGGCATTACCGGCGTTCTGGCCATACTCGCCCTTTTGGCAGCCGCGCTTTCAATCGACACGGTCGCGGACATGTTTGAACAGCGGGCGCGCCTGGTTCAGGACTATGACAGCTCCCGTCTTGGCCGTTTTGCACGCTACGCCCTCGGGTTTCAGCTGGTGATGGAGCACCCGCTCGGCCTTGGACCGCTCGGCTTTCGAAATTACTTCCCGGAAGACACCCACAACGTTTACCTGAAGGGCTTCACGACCTATGGCTGGCTGGGCGGGGCAACCTATGTCGCACTGGCGATCTGGACGCTTGCCGCCATGTTCCCCCTTCTTTTCAAGTCGCGGCCCTGGACGGGTTTTCTCCAATGTGTCTTCGCGGTTTTTGTGGCTCATCTGATCCTGTCGGTGGTCATCGACACTGACCGCTGGCGGCACATGTACATGCTTTACGGACTTGCCTGGGGCATGATCGCGACGGACAGGCTCGAACGACGACGGCGCCTTGCCGCCGAGGGCCATCAAAATACGGATGGCTGGGTAAACCCGGCTCCGGGTGCAACAAGCCGCTTGCGCTCTTAATGTGAACAAGCTAGGTAGGACCCGTTCGGGCAGTAGCGCAGCCTGGTAGCGCACTTCACTGGGGGTGAAGGGGTCGTCGGTTCAAATCCGGCCTGCCCGACCAACAAATTCAGCAGCAACGAGTAAAAATCTCCTGTTGCTTGACAGATCGAACACCCCTTCCCGCTCTTGCAAAGGCCCAGTCAGGCCAATAGCTTCGACGGTAAGCGCCGAGAGCAAGCGCTCGTCGTGGGGCGACGAATGGGGCCGATGAAACCGCTTTCAAGATTTTCCATAACCGTCAGTCTGTTCACGGTAACCTTGAGCGTCGCGCTCGCACTTGCGGCGACGATCATCTCCTATACCCACTATGCCAACCGGGAGACGGCCCTGACGGCGGGGCGTGAGCTGATGGAACGGTCCGCCGAAGTCGTGCGGCTCCAGACCGCGTCCCTGATCGAACCGATCAACGCCATCGCGCGATATTCAGGTGACTGGCTTGACGTCAACGTCGACCCCAAGGCAAGTGGCCACCCGGCACGCAAACGGCTGATCTCGTTTCTTTCCGCCATGCCGCAGATTGCAAACATCTATATCGGCTACGAAGACGGCAGCAACTATCTGGTCGGTGCCACCCGCACCCTGCCCGAGGCACGCCTTGAAGAAATGGGAGCGCCGGAGGGAACCGTTTTCCGCGAGCAAGTCATCTTGAGGGGCGACCGGTCACGTCCGGTCCAGATCGACCGCTTTCTGGACGAGAACAGTGTCACGCTTCATACAAACTCGAACGAGGACGAAGTCTTGTACGATCCGCGTGAGCGGCCATGGTACAAGCAGGCCATCGACAGCCCCCTGGTGGAGCGCACGGACGTTTATCTGTTCACAGGCTCGAAAAGGCCGGGACTGACTGTCAGCAAAAGACATCCGCGCGGCGTCGTCGGCGTCGACATTACGCTATCCGACCTCAGTTCGTTTCTGGATTCAGAACCTCAGGCGAAAACCGGTGTACTGGCGATCATCAGCCACGAGGGCACTCTGCTCGCGCACTCTTCGCTGAAGGACAGCCCAGATGGCGGTGACAGATACGCCGCCCTCGCAGCCCTTCAGGATCAGGTTCGAAACCCGGATCGCGACACGATCAAGACCGTCGAGGTAAGCGGCCATCCCTGGATGACGCACATTTCCGCAATCGGGCTCGGAGCAGGTGAACGTGAAAATCTGGCAATTGCCCTGCCTTCACACGAAGTGATCGGTGAAATCACGAAGGCTTCGAGACGAACGATCCTGGTGTCCGCTCTCATCGCACTGTGTAGCATTCCCCTCATCTGGCTTGTTTCTCGCTCGCTGTCGCGCCCGCTCAAGACGCTGGCAAAGGGCACACAACGCATCCGGAACTTTGACCTCGACAGGCCGTTTTCGCAGTCCTCTGTCGTCAACGAGGTGTTCCAGCTGGAAACCGCCCTCGACCAGATGCGGACGTCGCTCCTGACCTTCGGCAGATATGTACCGAAGGCCCTCGTTCAGCAGATGATCAAGCGGCAGGAGACGCCCGAACCTGGTGGCGAGAAACGGGACGTTACCGTCCTATTCATGGATATCGAGAACTTCACCGCCATGTCGTCGAAGCTTCCGCCTGAAGAGGTTATGAACAGGATGTCGCGGTATTTCGAGGTCGTTACACAAACGCTTCTGGAGCACGAAGCAACGATCGACAAATTTATCGGCGACGCGGTCATGGCGTTCTGGAACGCTCCGAACCTTGTGGAAGATCACCCGGTGAAAGCCTGCCGCGCTGCGCTTGCGGTGATCGAGGCCTGCAAAGCTGAAACGGATTCCTGGTCAGACGAGGACATCCTGCCACTGCGCACCCGCATCGGCCTACACGCCGGAGAGGCCATTGTCGGCAACGTGGGCAGTTCGGACCGTCTGAACTACACGGCCCTTGGAGACACGGTCAACTTTGCCTCAAGGCTCGAGGGCCTCAACCGGGACAAGAAAACCAGCATCCTGATCAGCGCCGAATTGGCGACCCGGGTCGAGGGCCGTATCAAGGTCCGATCGGCGGGAGAAGCGCAGATCAAGGGGTATGAAGACGCCATAGAAGTTTTCGAACTTTTGCCGGAAGACAATAACGTCGAGGCCTAGACCAGATGTTTCGTCTCCGTTGCAACAGGCATTCGACCGGTCACTGGCGACCGGGAAGACCTGCCGGCTCTGAAAGATAATAGTCGACGCACGCAGAAACGGCCAATTGGTCTTACGCAGCCCGATGCTCCTGTCCTTCCGGTCCGTGAAGGCTTGCGGGCATGTTTTCCGCCGGTTTTCCTCGAAAAAACGACTACGAAAAACCGGATGACTTTGCAGTTTCTGCGTCGGGATACTTGCGACTGACCAATCTGATTTGACCTGAAAAAATACTCTCTGCGTCTCGGAACCGAACGGGTCCTTGGCAGCTGCACGTACCGGTTTCTGCATGCAATGCTTCCGGCAAGTGTTTCAATTGTATCGAAAGAAGCTGCGCGGCCTTTACAATTGAAACAGAGCGCGAAAACCGCGTGAAACATTCCTCATTCATATTCAGCGTGTCGGCAACAAGGCTGGCGATCGAATCTTGGCAGGTAAGGCCACTTGAGCCGAAGCCAGAAAAGATGAGCGGATTGAATGATCCGTGCCGAGTGCGCTTCGGACGCTACGTTCCGATCGAACTGAATAAAGACATTGGCGAAGCGAAATTTCTGCATAGAGGCATCGGTATGGATTTGAACTGGGACGATATTCGCATTCTTCTCGCCTTGGTACGCGCCGGTTCTTTGAAGCGCGCGTCGCAAGTTCTGCAGATCGATCAATCCACTGTTGGACGCAGGTTATCGTCCTTGGAGAGTTCACTTGGAGCCACTCTCTTCCTCCGTTCAAAGTCCGGCATCATACCAACAGAGACAGGCCAAAAAATCATTGCAGATGCTTTGGAAATCGAGCGAAGAACGGACCGGATTGTCCAGGCCGCTTCCTCAAAAGGGAATGAGCCGATCGGAGAGATCTGCATCCTCGGCGAGCAATGGATCCTACAATTTATCGCGGCTCACTTTCTTCCCTCGCTTGTGGCGTCCTATCCCAAATTGACGGTCCGGCTGGTTTCCAAACCCGAAGGCATTTCGTCCAGAACCGCTGCAACGGTTTCCCTCTGGTTCGAGGACCCGCCCCAAGTCGGGGAGTTCGCCATCAAGTTGGTTGAGGTTCCATTTGCTCTTTATGTCAAGCAAGGCATAAACGAGCGCGACACAGAATGGGTTGCGGCGCGCGATATACACACGACCCGCAGGGCACCAATGGTGCTGACTGATAAATTAAGAAAGCGCGATGAGCCTGTGCGCATCCTCGCGGACGATCTGGGAATGGTTGAAGCCTGCATTCAAAGAGGGCTTGGCAAGGGAGTTCTTCCTGTGTGCCTCGCCAATCAAAACAGCGAGCTCGCAAGAGCCGGAGGAAAAGAAGCCGAGGTATCGCGCCAACTGCATCTGCACGCGCATCCTGACACTGTCCAGTCCCATCGTGTACAGACGATCATACGACGGCTGCGCGAGGATGCCAGCGCACTCTTTGCCGCGTGAGCTGACAGCATTCTCTCGCCCGGGGCGGCACTAGTCATCATTATTGCCGTGTTCTTCCCATAGCATTCCAGGGTGGGAACCGGTTTTTCTGGCGCATGCGAAGCCGCAAGCTCGCACATGAATTTCAGTTGTATTTGAAACACCCAACTGTGCGAGGGACGGTCTCTTCAGTCTTTTTCGGGCAGAATAAAAACCAGCTAATTTGGGTGAACAGCAATCGTTCGGTTTCATACATCCGCCATTGGCTCTTAGGTTCCTCTCGTGACAATGAACTTTGCCAGAGCCTTTGGCTGCGTTTGCACAAACGAAATACCCCGCCAACCAAGGTCCGGAAGGCGGGGTTTGTTAATCCTTGAAGTCAGGAATTTAGGCCTGAGTGCGCCGTCGGCGCAGGAGAGCCAGGCCACCAAGGCCTGTCGCAAGGAGCAGAACTCCGGCAGGCAACGGAACTGGCGTGACGCGTACGGCATCAATGTCGAAGCCGCCGGTCGATCTGCCGCGCTCAGGGGATGTGTCCTTGATGCGAACCGTGTCGAATGTGCCATCGAGCAGGATCGGAAGAATCCCACCGCCCTGGGCGGCTGCATTTGAAATGATCCCGATCGATGTAAAGGAAACGCCGTCCCCGACCAGGACTTCCGCGCTTTCCGGCCAGTTGGTTACGGTGCCGAAAGTGATTTCGAACAATTTGACGCTCGTGTCGAACAAGGTGCCGAAGGTCAGGTCGACATAGCTACCAAAGCCAATTTCAAAGAACTTGGTGTCTGCAGACCCCAGAGCGTTCTCGGCGTTGTCGCGGTCGTTAGAACTTCCGCGCGCAGCATTCTTGTCGAATGTGATCGTCGTCGCGTAGCCATTATTGAAGCCACCGGCCCCGACGGTCTGCCAATCGGCAGCCGCGGGCAAAGCACTTGCTGCTGCGCTGCTCGCAAGAAGGAGTGCGGCTGCTATCGCGGTGCGCGCATGTCCAAGCATGTTTGTTCTCTTTCTTTGTTCAACCAATGCGGGCCCCCGACACCGCCCTCGTATCTTGTTCGCTGACCGGGTGTCAATCACATTTAGGCTTCATTAACCATGGTGCGCGCGCTTTTTGGTTGCTTGGTTAACTTTAGGGACAATTTTTGCGTGTCTCAGCTCGCTCCTAATCCCAATTGCAATGCGCCCGGAAACGACCGGTGGCTCGTACGCGAAGAGGACGCGCCCGCTTCCGGTTCCCTATCCCTGTAAAGTTTTGGTACGGAGCGTCGGATATCGAGAGATTGAAGATCATGTTGAAATCGCAACGGATGCCACCGATTGAGAGCGTGAAACCTGCTCCTGTCAGGCGGCCCACAGACGAATAGCGTATTGACCATTCCCGGAACCAAGGCGATAGGCTCGCGGTTCGCCTTTGAAAACAACCCGCCACGATGGGAAGGCCGCGCGGCGTTCTGCTGAAACTGGATCCGCACACTTGTTGCGTAGCGAGCGTCGTGTGATGTCCGAACAGATTGACGGTATGTCGACATACAGGCGTTTCTGCAGGACGAAGTTGTTGCTATTTTAACGGATATGGAAAAGCAGGTATAATATCAGATAGTTTGTTCGGTTGTAATTGAAGGGTAAGATGCAAACTCGAACTGACAGGACTTTGCACCCGGCGCCTGAACCGGGGTCATTCTCAATTGTCACAGGAGCGTGGAACGCCTGTGGCAACTGGAGGACAGTTGATGCACATTAAACGCGTTGATCCGGCGAACATGAAAGGGCTGGCGGGTCAGCACATACAGGAACTTGAGGCATATCTGCGGTCTTCGGAGGCGACGTTCCGTCCCGACATGCCGCAGTTCCATCGCGTGGTCTTTACCTCAATCCAGGCGATGGGCGATCATATTCCGCAGATCGGATATGTCGGCAAGAACAGCTACATCAAGGAAGTGATGGAAGGACAGTTCGGAAGCGACTTTGCCTCCGCAATTCGAAACCAGGATCCGGAGTTTGACCAGGCAGTTGCAGGCGGGTTTGCAAGAGCGGCCCAGGGCGACCGGGTTTTCGAACTGGTGGAGATGGAAGTGACGCCTCCCGGAGCGCTTACCAACATTCCGGTGAGCTACTATCGCTTGATCGAACGGCTTTGGCTCGGCACGCCCCAACCCGTCCTTGTCAATCTGACGCTTCCGACGGCTGCCCAGTTTCATGAGCATCTATTTTTGCAAGATAGAGCACGTCAGACGGCCAGTTAAACAAGAACATATCGTCCTGTTCGCGGTCTTCCGGAGGATTGACCCATCTGGTTGCATATGGGTAGCGATGGAAGGCTCCGTAAATGTCACCCAGTGATTTTTGCACCCTGTTTGCGCGCGCGAGACCGACGCATGCGTTCGCCTCCTGCCAGGTGGCCAGACCCAGGTAGAGGTTCATCCGCGCAATCAGCGCAAGGCGTTCGAGCGACAGGCGCGCCGAACCGAAGCCTTTGACGTTGAGCGCATCGCCGGAATAGACCACCTTTCCCTGGATCTCTTTCATCGGCGGACAGATCCAGGACATGTCGACCTCATAGTCGGCACCGTAAATCCTGGCCAGTTGAACCCGATGATATTCCAGATAGCTCATGCCGCCCGTGTCGAACAGCTGACTGCAGTAGAACGAAACAGGCTCGTCATTCGCGAAGGCGACATGGCAAAAGCCATTGTGCCCGTTGAAATCAAAAAACCGGGTCTGGAAGAAGGGGGTCACGTCTTTGCCGCATGCTTCGAGTGCGGGAATGACCTCGCTGAAATCGCGAAGCACGCGCACGGAACAGCCGAGCGCATAGAGCCGGGCACGGCACGCTGAGTACGCATTAAACAATGTCGAAACGTTTTCAGGTCCCAAGGAACCCCCCAACTACGATTTGCCAAAAGTCCGAATAGATGCGGTCAGCGAGAAATGGACAGGATGATCTTCCGACCGGTCCCAAGCAACCCGGTCACCGGAAGCCCTTCCCGTCAACCAAAGGACTGTTCCAGGCCTTAGCGAACAGTATTATTCGCTATTAGTTGTTTTGCCTAGAAAAAATCGTCAAATTTACCATAAATTGAAGCTTATATGGGAAACACAAACCATCCAATTCCAGTAAAATTTTAATTAAAAATTGTAAAAGCAAAACAAACAATCGACACACCCCACTCAAGCGGAGGCAACACAACTATTTCAACCTGCAATGTACTCGAAATATTGAGTCCACGCACGCTCTAAAGTCGAATAGACATCGTTCTATTAAGCTTTTTTAGAATGCAATCGAAATCATGGTAAACCCGACGCAGGGGAACTTGGCGACTTCGTAAGGCTAGCGGAAGCGTTTTCGAGCAAAGTGACAGGCTGACGGTCCTTTCTAACTTTCTGATCACGCTGCCTGGTGAGCCTTTTGTCTGACCTTTCCAATAAATTCAGACAACCAGGAGATCTCCTTCAGGTAGACTTCCATGCTCAGGGACGCCAATTCCATCAACAAGTCCTGAGGATCAGGATTGTCAAATCCGGTTTCCTTCAGAAACGTATCGTATTCTTCACTGAATGCTTCCGGCACTTGCATTTCAGCCTCATGCACGCTTGTTTCAATTTCGTTTGTGCCGCGTTTTGGCGACGACCCGCCCTATCGTTACGGTTTGCCGCAGGAACCAGGTATCGTCAGTTTTTGCCTTTCCTCGTTATCCTCAACGGCTTTGCTCCCGGGATCGCAAAACGTGTTAATTTGCAGAAAAAAGCAGATTGCTGCCTCACTGCCCTTGAACTTTCTCAACGAAAAACGCGACGCTGATGAGAATCACGATTTTAAATCATCATACGTCCGTCCAAGAGCCCTGAATGAGTCCGTCCACACACCAAGTGTTCAATCCTTTGTCAGAATCTTTTGCGAGAGATCCTCACGTGCACTATGCGGCCTTGCGAGCGCAGCCGGGGCTGACCTACTTTCAGCATTTCGATGTGTGGCTGGCCGCCCGCTTCGATGATGTTTCTGAAATTGTCATGCATGACAAGATGGTCCGGTCGATGGAACATATTGCAAGCGCTGACGAGATTGCCCGCCAGAAGAGAGCGGGAAACTGGCATGACATGCCGCACCACAGCCGATTTGTGCAATTTTCCCTTCTCGACAGCGACGGCGACGTTCACGACCGATTACGCAAGCAGGTGTTCAAGCTGTTCACCCCGGTCATGGTCAACAAACTGCGTGACGACATTCAGACCTATGTTGACGGACTGATCGATCAATTGGCGGACAGACCGCAAATCGATTTTGTGGAGGATCTGGCAGCGCATGTTCCCGGCCACATTATCGGCCGCATCCTAGGTGTGCCCGATGAAGACTGCCCGCAATTGCGCGTCTGGTCTGAGAACATTGTCCAGTTTTTCGACATCGAGCGTTCAGACGAACGAAAAATGCTGGCGGAAAAGAATACCACGGAGTTCTACCGGTATCTCCTGGAGCTCAAAGCCAATCGCGAGAGATCGCCAAAAGACGATCTGCTTTCTCTGATGATCGATGCGGAGCGGCAGGGTCACATGTCCTACGACGAACTTTTTTCGACCGCAATGCTGATCCTGATGGCCGGACACGGATCGACAATAGATGTCCTTGGAAGCGGCATGCATGCCCTGTTGAAGTTTCCATCCGAAATGCAAAGATTGCGCGTCGATCCAAGCCTGATGAAGACGGCTGTCCAGGAGATGTTCCGCTATGAATCGCCCCTTCCCTTCTTTCATCGCTATTGCACCGAAGATGTCGAAATCTGCGGCACCGATTTTCCGCGGGGCACAAAGTTCGGTGTCCTCTACGGCTCGGCGAACCGCGACCCCAAGCAGTTTCCAGATGCTGACAGGTTCGATGTCGGGCGATCGCCCAACTGGCATATCGCCTTCGGACGCGGCGCTCACTTCTGTCTCGGCAACCATCTGGCTCGCCTCGACATGGACATCATCTTCACGACACTGTTGAAGCGCTTCACTGCCCTCGATCTCTCTGACGAAAATGTCCGCTACAAGAGAGGACTTTCCGTAAGAGGGCCGGAATCGCTTCAGATCAGCTGGCGAATGAACTGACCAGCGCTATCTCATGTCAATGACGCAACCAACATCCGGGTTTCCAATGCGCCAGTTTACAATTCCGTTCCTCACAGTGTTCTGCATTGCTCCAGCCGTGTCGTTGGCCGACACGATCGAGCTTGGTCCACGTCCGGCCTACCTTGTCAGCCAGATGGAGGAAAGCAGCTTGAAACAAAAGCTTCAGAGCTGCATTGGCCAGCCGGCTGAACGCACCTTGTTTTCCATCGGGCATCGCGGCGCCCCGTTGCAGTTTCCCGAGCACACCGAAGAAGGATACCGGGCTGGAGCGCTCATGGGCGCGGGCATACTGGAATGCGACGTGACCTTTACAAAGGACAAGGAACTGGTCTGCCGACACTCGCAAAATGACCTGCATACCACGACAGACATTTTGGTAACCGAACTTGCCGGCAAATGCACAGCCGGTTTCACACCCGCCAGCGGAGGCGCACAGGCGTCAGCCGAGTGCCGCACATCTGACCTGACACTCGACGAGTTCAGGGCTCTGAACGGCAAGATGGATAGCGCAAACAAGAACGCTCAAAGCATAGACGCTTACATGAAGGGAACGGCGCCCTGGCGCACTGAGCTCTACGGCAAGACCGGTACCTTGATGACCCACAAGGAGTCCATTGCTCTATTCAAGGAACTCGGCGCAAAATTCACTCCAGAGCTGAAGGCGCCCAAAGTGGCCATGCCGTTCGACGGTTTCACACAGGCAGACTATGCTCAGAAGCTCATCGATGACTACAAAGCGATGGACATCCCGCCGGCGGATGTCTTTGCACAGTCCTTCAACCTCGACGACGTTCTCTACTGGATTGAAAACGAACCGGAGTTCGGCCAGCAGGCTGTTTTTCTCGATGGGCGCCGAAACCTTGATCCTCTCGATCCGGCTACATTTGAACCGTCAATGGCCGAATTGAAAGAGATGGGCGTAAACTACATAGCGCCGCCGCTGTTTGTGCTCTTGACAGTTGAAGACGGCGAGATCGTCCCCTCGCCCTACGCGAAGGCGGCAAAATCGGCCGGACTCAATATCATCACCTGGACACTTGAACGCTCTGGTCCGCTTCACGAAGGTGGTGGCTGGTATTATCAAACGGTCGGCGATGTGATCGACAGCGATGGCAAAATGCTTGAAGTTGTTGATGTACTTGCAACAGACGTCGGTGTTACCGGCATCTTTTCGGACTGGCCGGCAACCACGAGCTTTTACGCAAGCTGCATGGGATTGGAGTAACGGCTGCCCCGTTTGACCGCAGGCTGCAACACAAGGCAAATATCCTGATTTTTGCTAATACCTTGTTCACCGGTTTTGTTTACCCTTGCGGAAGTTTGAAATCGAATTTGCGGTCAATGAATTGAAGATACACACTCTTGAGAGCATAGACTGCCAGATCCTCTGTCGGCAGTTTAGACCCTTGAGCGATGAGACGCTCCAGGACGCCGTGATATCGGCAGCCCGCGCTGCCGGTCTGGATGCCGACGATTGCGAAGTGCTGGATGCAACGGCAACACATGACATTTCAATGCGTTGCGATCTCTATCAGATATCCGTCACGCAATCTGTGCCTTTTGCCGAAGATGATTATCTTCAGGTCGCCCTCGATACATTCTCCCTGGAAAGTGCCATTAGCGGACCTCCCAGCGTTGACGAATCCATTTCAGCATGCACGCACATCTCGGTTCAGAAAGTCGCCCCAGCCTCCGGCACGGAACCGGAATCCGGCGTTTTTGATACCGGCACGGCCAGGTCCGGTTTCAACACGTCCGAAGAAGCCATGCATGCAATGGCACTTGCGAAGTCCATCGCCTTGCTTGTTGTTGATGAAACAGAAGCAGAATCAGTCTTCTGGGGCCCGAGTACATTTTTGCTGAGCATCGCTGATTTCAAACGTCTCGCGACTTCAGGCGATCCGCTGCTTCTTTACCTGCACTGCCACGTCTATCCGGAATTCGACAAGGTGAGCGGCAGGGAACGAACGGGGGTCGTTGCTTCCGGTGCGCAATGGCTGATCGGATACAACGTCGCTTTTCAGCCGTCAAATCGTCCGGCGGAATACCTGGTCGAGAAACTCTATGACTTCGTTCGGCTCACGCTAAAGTCCGGCGGAAAGCCGGAAGACGGCGTAGTTTTTGAAAAAGAAGACGGTGACAAGACGAAAGTCGGCATTCATGCGGCGGACGGGACGGGACCGGACAAGATAGAGTTGAGCGTGATGGAAACCCCGGACATCGCAGCCCATGTCGATAGGCCCGCGGACCTTCGCAACTGGCTGACACCGGACATGAAGGACATGGGCTTCGACGCACGCGAGGACGAGGGCAAAGAGCTTGATCCGGAAGACCCGGTCGATGCAGCTATCCTGGAGCGCCTGGCGGAACTGAACGCGGAAAACACGGCTCCCGAAACCGAAGAGCAGGCGCCGGTCGAGTTCGTAGAGGTGCCTGTCGGAATTGTCCCGGAACCAAAGACGGAAACATTAGAAGAAACCGATTTGAGCAGCACCGCACTTCAAGGGGCTGAAGCCGAGATACCAGCCGAAACAGTTACGGCTCAGGCAGCAGAGCCGGCCAACCGTCCGCGTCCCCATAGACGGCCGTCACAAAAAATGTCCATGGCTGAATTGCGGGACTTTGCCAGAGAAGCGCAGGTTGCCACTCAAAACCGCGACGTCGACACGAAAAAACGCGGCCTCATCGGGAAGATGTTCAACAAGAAGTCCGGGTGACGGAAGGCGTCGTTAACGCGCCTGATCCAGTGTCCGCTTGCACTCAAGAAGCTCGAACAGAGTTGCCTGCAATCGGCGTATGTCTTCTTTTGAGACTGCAGACTTGCCAACGGCAGGACTGGAGGCAGATTTGTCGCCCCGCAGCCTGTTCAGGATATTCAGCCCACCAGATGAAGTCGGTACGCTGTCCTCTTCGCTCGTTTCAGGCAGGACACCTTTCGGCAAGGCTTCCTCGGTCGCGCTCGCCGCAGTCGAAATCTCGACAACCGCAACACCTTCGTCATTGTTTTGCGTTATCGCCTGCAGCGGCGATGCGTCTTCGCGCCAAATCTGGGTGACAAACCGTTGTCCCTGCTCCTTGAGAATCCGCTGCACGCCTTTGATCGTGTAGCCCTCGCCATAGAGCAGATGCCGTATTCCCTTGAGGAGCTCAACGTCATCCGGCCGATAGTATCGCCGTCCTCCGCCGCGTTTGAGCGGCTTTATCTGTGAAAAACGTGTCTCCCAGAACCGAAGCACGTGCTGCGGCAAGTCCAGATCCTCTGCGACTTCGCTGATCGTTCTAAAGGCGTCCGGGCTTTTTTCTTGTGAACTCATCCGGTCTATTTTATTTGCTGGCCTGACCAGTCAGCGCATCATTGATCCGCTGTTTCAACACGTTAGATGGTTTGAAAACCATCACTCTCCTGGGTGAAATCGGCACTTCCTCACCCGTCTTCGGATTGCGGCCGATACGCTCACCCTTGGAGCGGACCACAAATGAACCGAAGCTTGACAATTTTACCGATTCTCCGGTGACAAGACAGTCTGAAATTTCAGAAAGTACACGTTCAACCAATTCAGATGACTCGGTCCGTGATAAGCCGACCTTTTGATAAACGGCTTCACACAGATCCGCACGGGTAATAGTCCGATTGCCCATAACCCCTCCACAACGACGCCAACGATCTGGCTGATTTTGCAAGAGAACTCCAACGCAGGTCCCTACGGTATTGCCTCACGGCGAGCCGGTCAACCGGAACTCGGCATCAAGATAATATTTGTCGGCAAAGGTGGTCGCAGCTGTTACCAGCGCAGGAGAACCGATCCCCAGGTAAATCCGCCGCCCATGGCCTCCAACATCACGAGATCGTTCTTTTTGACACGTCCGTCCCTGATCGCGGTATCGAGAGCGAGAGGGATTGATGCTGCTGAGGTGTTGCCGTGCGATTGAACCGTTGTCACCACCTTTTCAGGTGCAATACCAAGTTTCTTTGCGCTTGCATCAATAATGCGCTTGTTGGCCTGATGCGGAACAAACCAGTCCAGATCGTCTGAGGTCAGGCCGGTCGCTTCGTAAGCGTCTTCGATGACATCCGTGATCATGCCGACGGCGTGTTTGAAGACCTCACGGCCTTCCATGCGCAAATGCCCGACGGTCTGGGTCGCCGACGGCCCGCCGTCGACATACAGCTTTTCCTTGTGCCGTCCATCAGAACGCAGATGCGAAGTGAGAACACCCCTGTCTTTGTTCGTCCCGGCGCTTTCTGACCTTTCCACGATCAGGGCACCTGCCCCATCACCGAAGAGCACGCAGGTGGTCCGGTCCTCCCAGTCCAATATGCGCGAGAAGGTTTCCGCTCCAATGACGAGACATCGATTCGACAAGCCGGTTCGAATGTATGCGTCGGCTGTCGTGAGCGCATAGACAAATCCGGAGCAGACTGCCTGTACATCGAACGCGCAGCCATGGGTAATCCCAAGGTTCGCCTGCACAGTCACGGCGGTGGCCGGGAATGTATTGTCGGGCGTCGCCGTTGCGAGAATGATCGTGTCGATGTCGGAAGCGTCTCTGCCCGCATCCTGAAGAGCTCTTTGGGCAGCTTCAAGAGCGAGGTCAGATGTCACCTGGCCTTCGGCCGCAATGTGGCGTTGCTCAATACCCGTGCGCTGGACAATCCATTCATCGGACGTGTCCACCATCTTGGCAAGATCGTTATTGGTCAGAACTTTCTCCGGCAGAAAACTGCCGCAGCCGGTCACGATAGAACGGATTACGCTCACAAATCACCTTCCGATGTCGGCGCGGCTTCTGCGAAGCGGCCACGATGGTAATGCACAAGATCCTGGGCGATCTTGTGGGTCAGTTCATTTTTCACCATGTCATAGGCCAGATCGATCGCGGAGGCATAGCCTTCAGCATCCGTTCCCCCATGGCTTTTGATCACAATGCCGTTCAGTCCCAGGAAAACGCCTCCATTGACTTTGCGCGGGTCCATTTTTTCACGCAGGAGGTCGAAAGCTCCCTTGGCAAACAGGTAACCTATTCTGGACATGAATGTTCGGTTCATTGCAGACCGCAAATAGCTGCCGATCTGTTTGGCCGTGCCTTCAGCGGTTTTCAGCGCGATGTTGCCCGCAAATCCCTCGGTGACCACGACATCGACCGTTCCCTTGCCAAGGTCGTCGCCTTCGACGAAGCCCGCATAGTCAAGTGATCTGAGCGGCGTCTCGCGCAGCAGGCGGCCGGCGGTGCGAACCTCTTCCAGTCCCTTGACTTCCTCGACACCTATATTGAGCAACCCGACACTTGGCCGCTGCACTCCGAAGAGCGCGCGCGCCATCGCGCCGCCAAGAATGGCAAAATCGATAAGTTGCTGCGCATCAGCGCCAATGGTCGCGCCGACGTCAAGAACCACTGATTCTCCGCGCGTCGTCGGCCAGATGGCTGCAATCGCAGGACGCTCGATGTTGGCCATCGTCCGCAGACAGAACTTGGACATCGCCATCATTGCGCCGGTGTTTCCGGCCGACACCGCAACAGAAGCGTCGCCGGATTTGACCGCCTCAATCGAGCGCCACATGCTCGAACGCCATCTTCCCTGCCGCAGAGCCTGGCTCGGCTTGGTGTCCATAGCGATGGATACTTCGCAATGATGGAGCACCGAGGCGTCTCTTACACGCGGGTACTGTTCCAGAAGCGGGCGCACAACGTTTTCGTTGCCATAGAGAAGGAAGCGAATGTCCGGGTGGCGTACGAGCGCGATTTCCGCTCCGGGAATGACAACATCGGCCCCGTTATCGCCGCCCATGGCATCCAAGGAAATCGGAATTGTTTTCGCCATTCAGAAGGTCTTTTAACGTTTCACATTCAAGAACGCACCAGCTGGTGCACCCAAAGGAGTTGCGCCCTTTCGGCAGGGGCCCGGATCGGGCGCGAACATAAAGGTTTTGGTCGGAGTGACAACCGTTTTCATGGACTCATTCAGAACTGACGTTGAAAACTCGCGTGCAAGACAATCTTTGATCGCTTATCGGATCCAGAAGAAGCTTTAATGTCAGTCTTCCTTCCTGGTCTTTAAACCCTCCAGGGCCGCAAAAGGGGACGGTTTTTTTTCGGCTTCTTCTTCGACCGCGGAGTTTTCTTCACCACTGCCCTCAAATTCAACACCTGGCCTTCTCGGAAACGGATCGAGCGACAGGGCAAGTTCTTCACAAATCAGGGCACCAAGGTCGAGGACACCATCTACCAAGACATCTGGTGGATCCAGTGATTCCAGATCGATTTCAATTTCCCCGTCTTCGTTCAGATCCCTGATCCTTGCCGGCCGGCTCGATACCGGCTCGAACGTCCTGTCCACCTCAAGCAACAAACTGCTTTCAAACGGTTCGAGCGACACAACACAGGTCTGTACGATCGCAGCGCTGATGGTTCCGACGACACGAACGCCCTCCTTGCGGTAGGGTTTGAGCGTAAACCGCGCCTTAAATCCTTTAATTTCCAACAGATCATATGCCTCAGCAATTTCCTGCTGCTGCTTGCCGCCGGGTTCTACGACGATGGTCTCGTCCTTGTCGACAACCCGGTTGGCTTTGACGGAGTGTGAATATGGAAACGCGCCCGTTGCCATGATCTTTCTTTCTTGTTTCTGTTTTGCTGCATTAAACAGCGATCGTCGCAAAGGCCTCAGCTTCGGGCCAAGTCAAGTCGCCGCTGATAAGATGTTCAGTCGATTGCTGCGACAGTTTTTCTGCTGCCGACATCATGTAGAGAGCGAGCCGTTTTTGTGCGACCTGCTCCGGAGCATCGGGGAAAAGATTGCGGCCGATTGCTTCCGCCAACTCGTCAGCGTCATTGCCGTCGATCGCGCGGATGTAAACATCAGCGCGGCCGTAGAAGGCTTCTCCCATCACCTTGACCTTTTTGGGCACGCGCGTGTCGCTGACACCCATCTCCCGCAATGATGCATCCATGTCCTGAAAAAAGAGGTCGAAAACGCCCTGCGTGAACTCAGATACTTTCGCACCCTCGCCGCGCATGCGGCGAAAATAAAGCACGGCGTGCAGAACGATTAGATCGAATCTGCCATCAATCGTGTCTGGAACAAGAAAGTCTGTGTAAAATACAGGCTGCCGCGCTTGAGCCACGATTTCACAATAGACCTTGTGCTCGGCGTTACGCGACCGGCGGCGGAACAGGCCGAAAACCATGACCGTCTCCATTTGACTCAGGTGTTGCCTTGTGCCCTATCCCACGATAGTGAATTTGCCAAGCAACGAAATTCAAAAGCAGCCAGATTGATCTGGCGAAACGGGACTTCTTAGATGAACTTCAAGGCGAGCGCCCTGATCCTTCCGCTTCTGGCCACGCTACCACTCGGCGGCTGTTTCACATCGACATATACACATGGCCATGTCGTGACCACATCCATGCTGAACCAGGTGCAGATCGGATCCAGTCGCGAACAGGTGGAACTCGTTCTCGGGTCGCCGTCGACAACCTCAAGCCTGAGTGGCGACGCCTACTATTACATATCACAAAAAACGGCGACCACAGCGTTCCTCGCCCCCGACATCGTCGAACAGAGGGTGGTCGCAATCTACTTTGACGAAGACGGTTTCGTGAAAGATCTCGGCAACTATACCCTTGAAGACGGTAAGGTCGTTGACATCGTCACCCGCAAAACCCGTACAGGCGGCGCGGACTATGGCTTCCTGACCCAAATCCTGAGAGGAGCCACGAACCCTGGTATTGGGCTGTAACTTCTCGAAAGCACCGCCTCGTATGAAATGACGGTCTTCGAACTGCTGTTCCTGCGAACGGTGCGCCGTCGAACTCATGTTTTCGGACGCACACGCCGTAGGACAGGGAACCTGCGCGGCCTTGCAAACTCATTTGCACTGTCTTGCCCATAGGAAAGCCTGACCGTCCTGATTGCGCGATCTGTCGAGTCTCGTTTGCTGCTACAAGAGTAAAGAAGCAGAACTTGTCGAAGGCACCGCTTATGGAGTACACGGCTTCTGATACGGGCCTGAACGAGCGGCCGGAAAACGCATTGGGGACACGATTTTCTCAATCCGCAGGATGACGCGACTTATTGTGCCATCTGAGTCAGGAGTAGAAAAATGTCCCACAAAAATGGCGCAATGTGCCGGGGGGCAGCGGATAAATGAAAGTCGCCAACAGGAAAAGAATTCTCGTCACGGGCGGTGCCGGTTTCCTGGGGTCCCATCTGTGCGAACGCCTTCTCAGCGAAGGTGTAGATGTCCTATGTATCGACAATCTCTACAGCGGGACCAAAGACAACATCTCACATCTCCTGTCGAACCCGCATTTCGAGTTTCAGCGACACGATGTGACATTTCCGATCTACCTCGAAGTCGACGAGATTTACAATCTCGCCTGCCCTGCATCTCCAGTTCATTACCAGCGCGATCCGGTGCAGACCACGAAGACCAGCGTTCACGGCTCCATCAACATGCTTGGTCTCGCCAAGCGCACGAAAGCCCGCATATTCCAGGCGTCGACCAGCGAAGTCTACGGCGATCCGGAAGTGCATCCACAAACGGAGGACTACTGGGGCCGGGTCAATCCCATCGGCGTCAGATCCTGCTACGACGAGGGCAAACGCTGCGCTGAGACCCTCTTTTTCGATTACAATCGCCAACACGGTCTGGAAATCAAGGTCGCCAGGATCTTCAATACCTACGGCCCGCGCATGCATCCCAACGACGGCAGAGTGGTCAGCAACTTTGTTGTGCAGGCGCTTCAGGGAAAAGACATCACGATCTATGGCGATGGGCTGCAAACGCGCAGTTTCTGCTACGTCGACGATCTCATCGAGGCATTCGTGAGGCTGATGTCATCGCCGAGCGACCTGACCGGTCCCGTGAACCTAGGGAATCCATCGGAGTTCACCATCCTTGAACTTGCCGAAACGGTGCTCGAACTCGTGGGTGGCTCGTCCAAACTCGTGTTCCGCCCACTCCCTCACGATGATCCGAAACAAAGGCGTCCGGATATCACTCTTGCGCAGGATCGGCTTGACTGGACACCGTCAATTCCACTCAAAGAGGGATTGAAGGAAACGATCGCCTATTTCCGGGATTATTAGAAAATGGTCTCTTCCGACCCCCGCCTTGTCATCGTCACACCGGTCTACGAAGACTTTGAGGCCAGCAGCCGCCTGTTCAAGGAGCTCCAAGCGGAATTCGGCGACGCCGTCTATATCGTTGCCGTGGACGATGGCTCCGTTCGGCAGCCCTTGGACACGTCCAGTCTTGATCTGGCAAATGCCCGCGGTGAAGTGCTGAAGTTGAGGCGAAATGTCGGCCATCAAAAGGCGATTGCCATCGGCCTTGGCTACGTCTCAGCGCAAATCCGCGACAACCAGATGGTTGTTGTGATGGATTCAGACGGCGAAGATCTCCCGTCCTCGATTCCGAAACTGTTGAGCGAGTTGCAAGACGACAACGTTGATGTGGTCGTGGCCCGCCGAAAAAGCAGGGTCGAAACGCTGCGCTTCAAAACGTTCTACAAGATTTACAAACGTCTGTTTCGGATCATTACCGGCAGAACGATCAGCTTCGGCAACTTCATGGGTATGAAACCGGCCGGGGTGAGACGCCTCGCCGCGATGCCTGAATTATCAATCCATGTCGCTTCAGCTGTCCTTGCTTCGAAACTTCGCATCACAACCTGCCCTCTCGACCGTGGTCCGCGCTACGCCGGACAGTCGAAGATGAATTTCGTCGGCCTGGCATTGCACGGTTTCAAGGGAATGATGGTGTTTGCCGAGGACGTTCTCGTGCGTGTTGGGATCGCATCAGCGATCGTTGCGGCATTATCGGTCGTATTCGGCACAATAGCGGTCGTTTTGAAAACCATCGGCTATTCCACCCCCGGGTGGGCGTCCGTGGTGTTGGGAATATTCATCCTCATGTTCCTGCAGACCGGTGTGCTGGCGCTCATGACGCTCATGTTGACCGGCGTGGTCAGAAGCGGAACTGTTACGTCCGAACTGGACTACCAGGATTTTATTGGCCAGATTCTGTTCAGCAAGCGGGCAGAAACACTGGCCAACGCCCCACTATAACGGCAACCAGCAAGCGATTATCCGATCGCCGGCGACCGTTTATGCATCGTTCACCCAAAGGGCCCCGACAACAAAGCCTGAAAAAATGCGGCGAGCCTTTTTTGAGGCTCGCCGCGTTTCGTAAAGATCGACCGGTAAAGCCAGTCAGTGCGCCAGGATCGCCAGCAGCAGCAGGGCCATGATGTTGGTGATCTTGATCATCGGGTTCACGGCAGGACCTGCCGTATCCTTGTACGGATCGCCGACTGTGTCGCCTGTGACCGACGCCTTGTGCGCCTCACTGCCTTTTTGATGCGTTACACCGTCCTTGTCGGTGAAGCCGTCTTCGAAGGACTTCTTGGCGTTGTCCCAGGCACCGCCGCCTGCCGTCATCGAGATGGCCACGAACAGACCGGTCACGATCACGCCGAGCAGCATTGCCCCGAGCGCCGCAAAGGCATCAGCCGGCGTTGCCACTGCGCGAACGACAAAGAAGACGACAAGGGGCGACAGCACCGGCAGTAGCGATGGAATGATCATTTCCCGGATCGCAGCCTTGGTCAGCATGTCCACCGCGCGGCCATAGTCGGGACGCTCGGTGCCTTCCATGATGCCCGGCTTTTCCTTGAATTGACGGCGCACTTCTTCGACAACCGCGCCGGCTGCCCGGCCGACAGCCGTCATGGAGATTCCACCGAACAGATAAGGCAGAAGACCGCCGAACAGCAATCCGGCCACGACATAGGGATTGGACAGCGTGAACAATGTGTCCACGTCGATCCCCGCGAAGATCGAGCCTTCTTCAGCGGTGCTGGAGAAGTATTTCAGATCCTCGGTATAGGCGGCGAACAGCACGAGCGCACCAAGACCTGCCGAGCCGATGGCATAACCTTTGGTAACGGCCTTGGTTGTGTTGCCGACTGCGTCGAGCGCATCGGTGGTGGTACGGACCTCGGCTGGAAGATCAGCCATTTCCGCAATACCACCGGCATTGTCCGTGACCGGTCCGAAAGCATCGAGCGCGACAACCATGCCGGCAAGCGCGAGCATCGTGGTCACCGCGATTGCGATGCCAAAGAGGCCGGCAAAGCTGTAGGTGACCAGAATACCGGCAATGATGATGATCGCCGGAAGGGCGGTCGCCTCAAGCGAAACCGCAAGACCCTGGATGACGTTCGTACCATGCCCGGTTACGGACGCCTGGGCGATGGACTTCACCGGACGATACTCCGTGCCGGTGTAGTATTCGGTCACCCAGATGATAAGGCCTGTCACCAACAGGCCGACAACGCCGCACACAAACAGGTCAAAGCCGGTGAAGGTGGTGCCCCCTGACGTTGTGTATTCCGTGCTGCCTCCGAGCCAGCCGAACACGATCACGGCGAGAGCAACCGCCGAGAGCACAGAAGTCGCGATAAAGCCCTTGTAGAGCGCCCCCATAATGGAGTTGTTCTCACCAAGCTTGACGAAGAACGTGCCGATAATGGAAGTGACCACACAGCTTGCGCCGATCAGCATCGGCAAAAGCATCAGTTCCAACGCCTGAGCGCCGGTGAAGAAGATCGATGCAAGAACCATGGTCGCAACGACGGTCACCGCGTAGGTCTCGAACAGATCGGCAGCCATACCGGCACAGTCGCCGACATTGTCGCCAACGTTGTCGGCAATTGTCGCCGGATTGCGCGGGTCGTCCTCCGGAATTCCCGCTTCAACCTTGCCCACGAGATCGCCGCCGACATCGGCACCCTTGGTGAAGATGCCACCGCCCAAACGCGCGAAGATGGAAATGAGCGACGCGCCGAAGCCCAATGACACCAAGGCGTCGATAACGGTCCGGTCTGTTGCTTCGTAACCCATCATTCCGGTGAGAATGGCGTAGTAGACCGCAACGCCGAGCAGCGCGAGGCCGGCAACCAAAAGGCCGGTGACGGCACCGGCCTTGAATGCAATCTCCAGTCCGGCCCCCAGACTTTGGCTTGCGGCCTGCGCTGTGCGCACATTTGCGCGCACGGAGACCATCATGCCGATGTATCCGGCAGCCCCTGAGAGAATTGCTCCGATCGCGAATCCAATTGCGGCAGGTCCGGATAGCAGGATCCAGACAAGTACGAACACAACGGCACCAACGATGGCAATGGTCGTATACTGCCTATTGAGATAGGCACTGGCCCCTTCCTGAATCGCTCCCGCGATTTCCTGCATGCGGGCGTTGCCCGCATCCGCCGCCATGACGGATTGGATTGCCCAGGCGCCATATGCGATGGACAAGAGGCCACAAACAACGATGATGACAAGTTCGATCATACTTCCTCCCAGAGCTGCGGCGGGCTTCTTTATGTCGTTTTGGCCGCCAGACTGCACCCCACGCAATTTCCTCAGCGTGAGGAGAGCACACGATAGCAACAAAGCGCGGCGCTTCGTCAAGCTCTCACATCGTTTAATTTCACTCTTCCGTTGCGGTATCATTTGGTGCAGCGCGGCATTTTTGCTGCGCTCACGAAATGAAATTCGAAAGAGACTTTAAGCGGTTGTAACTGCTTTTCTTTCAGCGAAGGTGAGCCAAAGTAGCAATCCGATGCACAGGACGACAAAAGGAAAGACAAGGATGTTCACCGTTCCCCAGCCAAACGCATTCAAAAGTGCACCGGAGGAAAACGAAGCGGCGGCAACGAAACCGAAGACCAGAAAATCATTGACTGCCTGAACCAGATTGCGCTCCTCCGGGCGGTAGGTGTCCGTCAGCATGGCCGTTGCGCCAATGAAGCCGAAGTTCCAGCCAAGCCCGAGAAGAACCAGCGCCGTCCAGAAATGGGCAAGCTCGATCCCCATCAGAGCCACGATGGAGCAGCCCGCCAAGAGCACCAGGCCGATCGACACGATCCGTTCCTTGCCGTAGCGGGCAATCAGACTGCCAGTGAAGAAACTCGGCCCGAACATGGCCAGAACGTGCCACTGAATACCCAGTGCGGCATCTGTTTCCGATAGACCGCAGGCTATCATCGCGAGCGGTGTTGCCGTCATGACGAGACTCATCAACGCGTAGGAGCAGATGCCGCATGCGGCGGACACAATAAAGCGCGGCTGCGACATGATCGTCAGCAGAGGCCGTCCACCGGATTGCGATTTCGTCTGGCGCGGTGGCTTCGGTATTTGAATGAAAATAAGCAGGAACAGTGCAATGAGCGCGAGCCCTGCCTGTGCCAGATAGGTTCCGGCAAAGAGGATAGGCGCGAACATGTCTTTCGTTGCGATAACCGTTTGCGGCCCGACAATGCCAGCCAGCACACCGCCTGCCAGAACCCAGGAGATAGCCTTGGGCTTGAACGCGTCACTGGCCGTATCGGCTGCTGCAAACCGGTATTGCTGAACGAAGGCGCCAGCAAATCCACCCATGCAGCACGCAAGCGAAAACAGTGCAAAACTGTCCCGAAATACCGCAAACGAGGCAAGCAACCCCGAAATCACTCCAAGAAGCGAGGCCCCGGTGAAGCCCGCCCTGCGCCCGAAACGACGCATGATAATGCCTGCAGGGATCGTTCCGAATGCCGTACCGAGGACCATCGTGGAAACCGGCAGCGTTGCAAGAGACTTGTCTTCCTCCAGCATCATATAGCCAACAAGCGGTCCGGTCGCGATTACAATCGATGCCGAAGCACCCCCAAGCGCTTGGGCAAGCGCCAGCAAAACGGCGTTGCGCTTTGCCAAGCGATCATCAACAGCTGTGTCCGGCATTGCGGTCTTCATTGGTCAGGTCTCGGGATTCGCCACGACGGCGTATTAGGGAAGTTCCTCACCGGTAGCATGACCGGGAGCATTCGTAAAACATCTGCTTTTCGCGAACCGGACAGCCGGTGCTGGCTCTTAGAAGTGGCGAAAGCCGCTATCCCGCTGGAGAGCGACGGGACGTCCATTCTCTTTTACTCTGACCTTACCGGCTTCTTCGCTCATCCGGCCGATTTCGGTAACCGGGCATCCGGCGCGTTCCGCCTGTCGGCTGAATTGCGCCGCCTTTTCGGCAGGAACCGCCGCGAGGATCTCGTAGTCGTCGCCACCGTTCAAAAACCGTACAAAGTCTTCGGGTGCCTTCGTATGAAGGTGCCTTAAAGCTGTGGAAACAGGGACCTTCGAAAGATCAATTTCAACACCAACTTGAGAGGCCTTGGCCAGGTGGCCGCAATCGGCGAAAAGTCCATCGGACACGTCCATGGCCGCCGAGGCATGGTCGACGAGCAGCGGCGCCAGAGTTGTGCGCGGCCGGGGCAGCAGATACCGGTCCAAAATATGGCTTTCGTCGACCCTGGCCAACGACACTCGTTCGCAGAATGCGGGATCAATCCTTGCATTCAGACCGGCAGCAGCGTCTCCGATCGTGCCCGATACGAACAAGACATCACCAGAACGCGCACCCGACCTGCGAACAGCTTTGCCCGGTTCCACCTGTCCTATCGCCGTGATGGAGACTTGCAGCCCGTTGTTGGAGCGGATCGTGTCGCCGCCAAGCAACCGGATATCATAGGCGGATTGATCCGCCGACAAACCCGCACAGAAGCGTTCCAGCCAACGCTCGGTCCAATCCGATGCCAAAGCAAGGCCCAGGAGATAGCCACGCGGCTTGGCACCTTTTGCCGCCAAGTCAGACAGGTTCACTCTAAGTGCCTTGGCTGCAATCGCTTCGGGTGCATCGTCAGCAAAAAAGTGAACGTTTGAGGCAAGAACATCTTTTGTCAGAACCAGATCGAGACCTGGTTCCGGTTTTAACACGGCTGCATCGTCCGTCAGACCGAGACTGCCAGGGTCGTTCGCAAGAGGCGCGAAATACGCCCTGATAAGCTCAAACTCTCCAGGCCGGTCTTGAGCCATTTTCAGGAAGCGCCGCCTGCCTTGCCAGCGTCGAACTCGTCGTCACGCAGCTCGTGCGCAAGTCTATCGAGAACTCCATTTACCAGGCCGGGTTCATCGTCTTCGAAAAATGCTTTGGCAACGTCAATATATTCCGAGATGATGACCTTGGCCGGCACATCCTTGCGCCGCAAGAGTTCGAAAGCACCCGAACGCAGAATCGCGCGCAGCAGACTGTCGATCCGCTTCAACGGCCAGTCTTCCACCAGTGCCGTGTGAATGAACGGATCCAGAAATTTCTGGTCTTCCACGACACCGGCCAAAATCTGCTTGAACCACTGTTCATCCGCGTCACGGTACTGCGCGCCATCAATTTCCTTGCCCAGCCTGAACGCGGTGAACTCGCTCACCACGCTTGTCAGCGGTGCACCACCGACGTCCATCTGGTAAAGCGCTTGCACAGCGGCCAGCCGCGCAACGCCACGCTTGTTGGCAGGGCGTACAGATTTAGCCTGTTTTTCCGGGTCGGCCTTTCCGGTCATATTGCTTATACTCCGAGCCGTTCGCGCAGCGCGATCATGTCGAGTGCCGCTCTTGCTGCCGCACCGCCCTTATTCTTGTCGCCGACCTTAGCGCGTGCCCAGGCCTGTTCATCATTTTCGACTGTAAGGATACCGTTTCCAACGGCCAGGTCCGCATCCACGATCAGATCCATGATCACACGGTTCGACTCATTCGCAACGATATCGTAGTGCGTTGTTTCACCGCGGATCACGACACCAAGAAGCACGAATCCATCATAGAGGACACCGTCGTTTTCCATTGCGGTCATGGCCATGGACAGAGCTGCCGGAATCTCCAGAACTCCGGGCACCGCAATCCGCTCGTAGGTGGCCCCCGCCGCTTCAATTTCCTTTACCGCGCCTTCCGCCAGCGCATCGGCCAGATCGTCGTAAAAACGGGCTTCGATGATCAGCAGTTTCGATGCATCGCTCATGGGTTTTCATCCTGTAAGAGGCGGCGACAGGAACCACGTCTGTCCCGGTTTGTCCAGTGTCATTCATACAAGGCAGTCAGAACCGTACCGCATCCCTGCAGTCAGACCCTAGCTTCGCCAGGTTCTTGAAGTATTGCCCCGTCCCCTACCCGGTCTTTGGGAATTCCGCAAGCCGCGCGGCATAACGTGCCATCATATCCACCTCGAGATTAATCCCGTCCCCGACGTTCCGTTCCGACCACGTGGTCACCTCCAGCGTGTGCGGGATCAAGAAGACGGAAAAGAACATTCCGTCGACTTCATTTATCGTCAACGAGGTGCCGTCCAGGGCGA
Source organism: uncultured Roseibium sp. (assembly GCF_947494555.1). GTDB lineage: Bacteria > Pseudomonadota > Alphaproteobacteria > Rhizobiales > Stappiaceae > Roseibium. The sequence continues at coordinate 797,696 of NZ_CANLVF010000002.1, forward strand.
TCGATCCCTTTTTGGCAATGAAGGGTGCCGCTTCCCGCGGCGCTTCGAACTGGAAAAACACCGAGTCGGGATGATCTTCCCGCTTGACCACGTTCGCAATTCCATCGACATGGCCGAGCACCAGATGACCGCCCAACTCAGCTCCCATGGTCAAGGACCGTTCCAGATTGATTTTTTGTCCCGCACGCCACTCCGAGACCGTCGTCAATGCGAGTGTTTCAGCAGCGGATTCGACCGCAAACCAGTTTCCCCCGGCAGCGTTCGCCTTCTGCGTCACCGTGTGGCACACGCCTGTGCACGAGATGGATGCGCCGATGTCGAACGTATCCGTGTCGTAGGTCGTACGTATCCGTGTCCGCTTTCCCGCCGGGATATCTTCAATTGCGAGGATCTCGCCAAGGTCGGTCACAATGCCGGTAAACATGTCAGGCTCCACGGCGTCTGAGGTAGATGAAACTGTCGGCATCGAATTTGCCGGCGTCGATCCGCTCGAATCTGGGGTCGCGGTAAACATCTGCAAGAGCCAAATCGTGCAGGGCCGGTATGCCGTCCTCACCGATTTCCAGATCTCCCGTGACAACACAGAGATCGTCGACCAGGTCCGACTCCAGAAAAGAAGAGGCCATGCGCGCCCCGCCTTCGACCATGACCCTGGTTATGCCTCTTGTGGCCAGCGCGCTCAAGATAACGCCCGGTTCGATCGCGCAATCCCCGGCCGGTACCCTGATGACATTTACTCCGGCAGCGGTAAGAAGCTCGATCTTTTCAACATCGGCGTCGTTTCCGCAAACCAGCCAGACAGGTACGTCCACACAGGTTCGAACGAGTTTCGATTCCAGCGGCAAGCGGGCGCAGCGGTCCACGATAACCCGCACCGGCGAGCGCTCGGCCAGACCCGGCAAGCGGCATGTCAGTTGCGGGTCATCCGCCAGAGCCGTTCCTGAACCGACGAGGATCGCATCGTATTCGGCACGGAAGCCGTGTACCTTGCGCATCGACAAAGGACCGGAAATCTTGACCTGCCCCTCCCCGGCCCGCCCAATATATCCATCTCGGGAAACCGCCAGTTTCAGAAAAACATGCGGCCGCTGTTTGAGCTGACGCAGCATAAATCCATCATAGAGAGCCTTGATCTCGCGCGCTCTGACACCGACTTCAACAGCGACCCCGGCATCGCGCAGCATCTGCGCTCCTCGTCCGGCAACGCGCGGATTCGGGTCCAGAATGCCGATCACAACACGCGTAACGCCCGCTTCAATAAGCGCCAGCGAACAAGGAGGCGTTCGTCCGTAGTGGGAGCAGGGTTCGAGCGTCACGTAACACGTCGCCCCGCTGGCCAGATCGCCGGCGTGGCGCAAGGCGTTTACTTCCGCATGTGCCATGCCGGGCCGAGAGGTAACACCTCGTCCGACCAGAACAGGTCCCGCCTCTCCATCTCTGACAATGAGCGCGGCAACTGCCGGATTCGGCCAAACCCGCCCGAGCCCACGGCGGGCCAGACGTTCCGCGGCCGCCATGAAACGCGTATCAACTGAACTAACTGAAGACATGAAATCTATTTCGCAAAGATCATTGGTCTTTTAGAGGCGCGCTTTCAGAATCGCTCAGTTCGTCCAGAAGCGCTTCAAAATCCTTGGCCTCGCGGAAATTCTTGTAAACGGAAGCAAATCGTACATATGCGACGTCATCGATGCCTTTCAGCCCTTCCATGACGTGGTTGCCGATCGTCTCAGCGGTAATTTCGCTTTCGCCCGAGCTTTCGAGCTGCCGAACGATGCCACTGACCATGCGTTCGATACGGTCCGGATCCACGGGCCGCTTGCGTACGGCAATCTGGACCGACCGCATGAGCTTTTCCCGATCGAACGGCACGCGGCGCCCCGACCGTTTCAGAACCATCAGTTCACGAAGTTGCACCCGTTCGAATGTCGTGAAGCGGCCGCCGCAGGTGTTGCAAATCCTGCGCCGGCGTATCGCGGTGTTGTCCTCAGTCGGCCGGGAATCCTTTACCTGGGTTTCCTCGCCGCCGCAGAATGGACATCTCATGTCTATAGCTCCTGAACGAGCCCGTTATTACCCACCGTAAATCGGGAACCGGGCTGTCAGTGCTTCTACCTTGGCTTTGACGGCTGCTTCAACCGCTGCATTGCCCTCTTCACTGTTTGCGGCCTTCAAACCGTCCAACACTTCCGTGATCAGTGCGGCAACTTCGCGGAACTCGGCGACGCCAAAACCACGCGTGGTCGCTGCAGGTGTGCCGAGGCGAATGCCAGACGTCACAAACGGCTTTTCAGGGTCAAACGGAATGCCGTTCTTGTTGCAGGTAATGTTGGCGCGGCCCAAGGCCTTCTCGGCGACCTTGCCGGTCGCGTTTTTCGGACGCAAATCCACCAGCATCAGATGATTGTCCGTGCCGTCGGACACGATATCCAGGCCGTGTTCCTTCAACGCACCTGACAGAGCCTTGGCATTTTCGGCAACAGCGCGGGCATAGGCCTTGAATTCAGGTTGCAGGGCTTCCTTGAAGGCAACCGCCTTGGCAGCGATCACATGCATGAGCGGACCACCCTGGAGGCCGGGGAAAACCGCGGAGTTGATCTTCTTGGCGATTGCCTCGTCATTCGACAGGATCAAACCGCCGCGCGGTCCGCGCAAGGACTTGTGCGTTGTGCTTGTGACGACATGCGCATGCGGAACCGGCGAAGGATGCACACCACCGGCAACAAGACCTGCAATGTGCGCCATGTCGACCATCAGATATGCGCCGATGCTATCGGCAATTTCGCGGAACTTCTTCCAGTCCCAGATACGCGAATAAGCCGTTCCGCCAGCCAGGATCAGCTTCGGCTTATGCTCCTGGGCAAGCCGCTCGACCTCGGCCATATCAAGCAGATGATCGTCCTCACGCACACCGTAAGAGACCACATTGAACCATTTGCCGGACATGTTGACCGGAGAACCGTGGGTCAGATGACCGCCAGAGTTCAGGTCGAGACCCATGAATGTGTCGCCAGGCTGCAGCAGTGCCAGAAACACGGCCTGGTTCATCTGGCTTCCCGAATTTGGCTGAACGTTCGCAAACTGGCACCCGAACAGTTCCTTGGCCCGCTCTATCGCAAGCGTTTCGGCGATGTCCGCAAACTCGCAACCACCGTAGTAACGTTTGCCCGGGTACCCTTCCGCATATTTGTTTGTAAAAATCGATCCCTGCGCTTCGAGCACCGCGCGAGACACGATGTTTTCGGATGCGATCAGTTCGATTTCGTGCTGCTGGCGGCCGAGCTCCTGCTGTACGGTCCCGAAAATGTCAGCATCAACTTCGGCAAGACTGCTGGTAAAGAACCCGGAATGGGTCTGTCCGGAGCTTTCCATCAAAGACATCGCATTTTCCTTGTATTCGTATTCGAAGAGCCTGGTCGTGGCATTGCGTCCCACACAGATTGACTTGAACCTGCGGACCACTTGGCGCGAGGAATTAGCACAGCGTCCCATGAGAACCAAGGGGCATACCGACGCGGCCAGTTTGGAAAACGACGCCGGTGTCCTTCGGAAACCGCTAATACGGCGAATGAAACTCCTGCGAGCCTCGCCTGCCCGTCAATAAAGCGTCGGGTCGGACGCCTGATCGCCTGCTCCGGCAATCTGGCTTATGCGGCGTTTGAGCTTGCGAACCACAACGCGCTTCAGATCTTCCTCAGATACCGATGCCGGTCCGAAGGTGGAAACCTCTATTCCAGTCGCCGCGTCGATCGCGGTGACTTTCACCTGCTGACCGATCGGATGGAATTCCAAGTAGATCTCACCCGGCCGCGGGTTGCGACTCATCCGCATTCTCCCAACTGCTGATACCCTTAAAAGCCACGAAACGCCGGCCTTATCAAGACCGGCGTTTCAACTGGTATGCTCAAATGGCTGGCAGCAGCTTAGAGTCTGGCTTGCGTTTCGGTCGCAAAAACATCATCGCGGTTGTAGATGTCTTCGCGGAAATGAACGACGCCGTCCGAATTTGCCCAGGCTGTCACATAGGTCATGTAGAGCGGAATCGATTTCTTCAGCTTCACATCTTCACGCGTACCTGTGCGGATGACACCGTCAACGCGGCTTCTGTCCCAATCGGGCGTTGTCGACTGCAGCATCCAGGTCACAAGTTCACGAACGTTTTGTACACGGACGCACCCGGAAGAATGGAAGCGCTGACTTTCACCGAAAAGTGTTTTTGACGGCGTGTCGTGCAGATAAACCTGATGCTTGTTGTGGAAGTTGATACGAACCGACCCCAGGGAATTCTCGGCACCCGGGTCCTGGGTAAAGCGGTACTGGGTGGCTTCGTCCGTATTCCAGTCGATCTGCTGCCAGGCGAGCTCGTTTCCGCTCCAGTCGAAGATGCGGATATTGTTCTTGGAAAGGTACTCCGGATCCTCTTTCATCTTGGGGATCAGATCCTTGCGAATGATCGAAACCGGAACCGTCCAGTAAGGATTGAAATTCAGCTCATAGATCTTGCTGTTCAGGATCGGGGTCTGACGGTCGATTTTGCCGACAACAGCCGTGTGCCGGGAACGAACACGGCCATTTTCAACGGCCTCGATCTCCGCAGCCGGAATATTCACCATCACATAGCGATCACCCAGGAAACCGGACATGGACCGCATGCGCACAATGTTCGTTTCAAGCTGCCCCAGCCGCACGTGAGCCGGTACGTTCAAAGCCAGAACCGTGTCATTGCCCATGACCCCGTCCGGGATCAGACCGTGACGGAGCTGGAAACGGCGCAGCGCCGCCTCGACATAAGAATCGAACGCATCGGACAGGCCCGCCTGCTGCTCAAGATCGCCCGAGGCAATCAGACGACGGCGCAATTCGACGACGCGCGGGTCCTTGGCACCAATCCGAAGCGCTTTGCCTCCGCCGGTCACTGTTCCCCAGCCACCGGCTTGAACGATACGCTGATACCGGTCAATGGCGATCGCGATATGGTCGGCCGTCTCGGGCGACAGTGTCGGCGCCGAAGAATTGACTTCTGTGATGTTCTCAGTGGCGATATCGAAATTATCGGCCCACTCGACGTTCTGGCGGTTCTGCTGCAAGGACTGCAATGCAGTCTGCGCATTTGCCGGGGCACCGTTCGCAAGAAGCGCGCCCATGCTCAAAGTAACTGCGCCGAAAAATGTCTTACCTGCCGACCAAATCGGAAATCGTTTCTGTCCTGATCGACCAGCTTGAAGGTGCATCGCCAATTTCATCTGCCGCGCCTTATACAATCGGTTCACGTGCTCAACACCGCCGGACTTTTTTGTCGTAGCCCGGTCGGCGGTTCCAGTTTGAATTCATAATTGACGGGAGTTAACAAATCGCTTGATTTTTTAACCATGTCACCGTCTTAAGCGCCGCACAAAGCCACTCTTTTGTGACCACAAGATGTCAGGGAACATCTGAATTCATACAAATTCCGATGTTTTGAGACCTTTGCAAGCAAGCAACGCACCGTCGGATAGGTAAGACGCAATTGGAAATGGATAAAGGCAAATTTGCGTGATAAGCCGAAAAGAAAAGCACCGCCCAATGGACGGTGCTTTGTCATCTGGAATGTGCCGCTTTCTTAAAGACGGTAAAGGATCTGGTCAGTCCAGAACCGCTCGAGGCGGCGGAGCGACTTGTTGAGCGCAACAAAGTCTTCCGGGCCGATTTCACCGACCTGTTCCACGGACAGGATGTGACGCTCATAAAGATCGTTGACGATCGTTGCGACTTCCTGGCCCTTGTCGGTCAGGCTGACACGAACCGACCGGCGGTCCATGCGGGACCTCTGGTGGTGGATGTAGCCGGTTTCAACCAGTTTCTTAAGGTTATAGGACACGTTCGAGCCGAGATAGTAACCGCGTGTGCGCAGTTCGCCGGCGGTCAGTTCAGCATCGCCGATATTGAACAGAAGCAGAGCCTGCACACTGTTGACATCGGACCGGCCCATGCGATCGAACTCATCCTTGATGACGTCGAGAAGACGCCGATGCAGTCTTTCAACAAGAGTCAGGGCTTCCAGATAAAGTGGCTTGATTTCCACTTCTTCCGCTTCGCCCGGTGAAACAGCGTCGACTGCCCTACTTGCGGTGATCATGTGATTGCGCCTCTTATAGTACCTGTTGATGGACGGATATTTTCCCGCCTTGAGACGCAATCTAGCCGAGTGTTTCTAAAATCCGCTTAAGAGACACGCTGAATCCTTCGTTAACGTTTGAAGGCACTTTCAGCACCCCTATTCAGGTTTTGTTAACCGGCCACTCTCACCCAATCAGACCGGGCCGAACAGGCCTAGGTTCCGCGCAGGAATTTCACGATGCCGGAAAAGTCCGTGCCTTCACCGCCACTGTTGCAGAAAAGCGCGTAAAGCGCTGCCGCTTCTGCCCCCAAGGGTGTTGCCGCGCCTGAAGAATTGGCGGCTTCTTGCGCAAGTTTCAGGTCTTTGAGCATCATTTCTGCGGCAAATCCCGGCTGATAATCACGATTTGCGGGCGACGACGGCAGCGGTCCGGGCACAGGGCAATAGGACGTCAGAGACCAGCATTGCCCTGACGCCGTTGACGAAATGTCGAACAACTTCTGCGCGTCCAGTCCCAGTTTTTCGGCAAGCACAAAGGCCTCGCAGACACCGATCATGGAAATTCCGAGGATCATGTTGTTGCAGATTTTTGCCGCCTGACCGTTGCCCGCGCCACCTGCATGAACAATCGTCTTTCCCATAATGTCGAGAAATGGCTTGGCAGCAGCAAAACCCTCATCGCTTCCGCCAACCATGAAGGTCAGCGTGCCGGCGGTCGCCCCCCCGACCCCGCCGGAGACAGGTGCGTCGACCATTGCAAGGCCTTGTTCAGCCGCCGCTGCGCTGACGACACGCGCACTGTCGACGTCGATCGTAGAAGAATCGATCAGCAATGTTCCGGCTTTTGCGTTTTCAAGAATGCCGCCTTCACCCTGGTAGATCTGGCGCACATGCTTTCCGGCCGGCAGCATCGTGACGACGACTTCGGCGGCGGCGGCAAGCTCAGCCACACCGCCGGCCTTTTCGCCACCTGCATCGGCATGAGCCGACATTGCATCCCCAGAGAGATCAAATCCAATGACGCGGTGTCCGGCCTTGACAAGATTGGCAGCCATCGGGCCACCCATGTTTCCAAGGCCGATAAAGCCGATTGTGCTCGCCATGTTTTTTCTCCCAGGTGAATTTCGTGAATGTAAAGAGTCCCTTGGATGGCTCTTTTGATGATTTGATTCAGCGCGCGCAGATCCGCCGCGGAACCTCAACCGGTTGCTGTGCGGTTTTCCTTGTGCATGAGGTAAGCGAGTCCAGCATAGATCGCGACCGTCACCACATAGAAGGTGATTTCGTAGGGTCTGCGGCCATAGAGATCGCTGAAGGCCGTGTGCATCACGATCTGGCATCCGCACCGGAAGACCCACATCACCGTGCCCCATGACACCGTGAGCCAGAGCCCGGTTGCCGCAACAAGATCCAGCACCGCAAAAAAGACGGTTGCTCCTTGCAGCGTGACCGGCATGTCCCAGAAAAAATTGCCGTGCCACTCGACGACGCCGATGATGCGGGCCCAATAGATAACGCCACCGCCAATCAGGATGATGGCGATACAGCGCAGATAAAGAATGAGGATCGTGCTCCAGGGTGGGCGGGCGTCGATGAGGTCCTGAAAGCTGGTGATCATGGCCGGTCCGGTCGCGGGTTAAAGAGGAAGGTCTCCGTCAGACGGTTCCTCGAAATACGATGCCAAATTGGCGCTGTCCACTTGTCCGAGTTGCGTAGGCGTCCATTTTGGCGCCTGGTCCTTGTCGATAACGACCGCGCGAATGCCTTCAAAGAAATCGACGCCATGCAGGAGACGCGATACGATCCTGTATTCGAGTTTCATGCACTCGTTGAAGGAAAGATGCGCTCCGCGACGCATCTGTTCAAAGGTTATCAGGATGCTTGTTGGGGATTTTGTGCGGATTGCTGTCGAGGCCTTCCGGCCAAAATCCGTATCAGAGCGTTGCAGCCGCTCAAGCACTTCACCGACAGAACCAGCCGAAAATGCCTCTTCGATGATGGTTTCGTTTTCTTTCACCGGGCCCGGTTCAGGAACAACGAGAAAAGCCTCAAGTGCCGCATCAATGTCTTCGGCTGTCTCCAACGCACGCTCCAGTTCAGTCAAACTGGATTGCGCGACAGCGTGGGTCAGGACGCCCGTTGCGAGCGCATCACCCTGTTTGAGCCTGCTCGCCGCCAGGGCACAATAAACCCCCGTCTTTTTTGGCATGCGCGGCAGGAAATAGGTGCCTCCGACATCAGGAAAGAATCCGATCCCGGTTTCCGGCATGGAAAATAGGGTTTTTTCGGTTCCGATCCTGTGGCTGCCATGCACGGACACGCCGACACCGCCGCCCATGACGATGCCGTCGATCAAGGCGATATAGGGTTTCGGGTATGCCTTGATATAGGCATTCAAGGTGTATTCATCGCGGAAGAACTGCTTAAGTCCGTCCACCTCGCCTGCCTGTTTCGCGTCATAAATGCTGCGGATGTCCCCGCCTGCGCAAAAAGCCTTGTCCCCTGCTCCCTTTATGACGACACGGGCGACGGTGGGGTCGTCCGCCCAGCGCTTTAACTGTTCGGCTAGCGCGATAACCTTTGAATGTGTCAGCGCATTGAGCGTTTGCGGCCTGTTCAGCGTCACGAAGCCGGCCTTGCCACGAACTTCAAAAAGGATCTCGTCGCTCATCAGTGCGCTTTCTGGAAAGAGAGTCGTTTCAACGGTTAAACAGGCGGATTTCAATCAGTCTTTCAACAGATCGCGGGCGATGATCAAGCGCATGATCTCGTTGGTGCCTTCCAGGATCTGATGCACCCGGACATCGCGGAAATAGCGTTCAATGGGATAATCGCGCAAGTAGCCGTAGCCACCGTGCAGCTGCAGCGCCTCATTGACGACCTTGAACCCCGTGTCGGTTGCCAGTCGCTTTGCCATGGCCGCGAGACGCGTCGCCTCATGCGACTTGGCGTCAACAGCGACGGCCGCCTTGTGCAAAAGCAGGCGCGCAGCCTCAAGCTCCGTTGCCATATCGGCAAGGCGGAACTGAAGCGCCTGAAAGTCGGCGATCGGCCGTCCGAACTGTTTGCGCTCCTTCATGTAACCGAGCGCGAGGTCCAGACAGGCCTGCGCGGCTCCGAGCGAGCAGGCGCCAATGTTCAGCCGCCCGCCATCGAGAGCCGACATGGCTATCTTGAACCCCTCTCCTTCCTCTCCGATCAGGTTTGTCTTTGGTACGCGGCAATCCTGGAAATTCACCTGTGCCGTAGGTTGGCTTTTCCAACCGAGCTTAACCTCGTTGGCGCCGAAGCTGAGGCCCGGCGTGCCCTTTTCAACCAGAAGACAGGAAACGCCGGACGGCCCCTCGCCGCCTGTTCGCACCATCACCGCGTAGAGGTCGCTCACACCGCCACCGGAAATGAACGCCTTTGAGCCGTTGAGAACATAGTGGTCGCCATAATCTCTGGCGCTTGTCCGCAGGCTGGCCGCGTCAGAGCCGGAACCGGGCTCCGTCAGACAATAGCTCGTGAGGAGTTCCATGGAGCAAAGGCTCGGGAGAAATTTCCGGCGCAGATCGTCTGAAGCATATGTGTCGATGATCCACGCGACCATATTGTGGATCGAAAGATATGCGGCCGTTGATGTGCAGCCCTTGGACAGTTCTTCGAAGATCAATGCCGCGTCCAGGCGCGATAGTGCGGATCCGCCCACGTCTTCGGTCACATAGATGCCGCCGAAACCGAGTTCCGCCGCCTTGCGCAGCGTCGGCACCGGAAAGACACTGTCCTCATCCCACTGTTTGGCGTTGGGCGCGAGTTCGTCCCGGGAAAAACTTGCGGCCATGTCCTGAAAGGCGCGCTGATCTTCGTTCGGTGAAAAGTCCACGTGTGTCCTCCCTTCGCGCTGGCGCGACTGCTCCTGGAACGCCAGTTATCCTCCAAGCGTTGCGTGCGCACTAAAACACATTTGACGCGAACGTCAAACAATCTCTTTTTTGTTTTTATTTTCAGTTATTTTACAGACTGTTGGACTGCGTCAATCTGCGTGATAGATTGACGTCTCACTTCCGCCAGAATGAATCTCGCCATCAATAACTATCGAGCCAACAGATCCGATGCCGTCCAAACCGCCTCTTCCGCCGATCACATCCGACCATATGGATACGCTGCTCGCCGGCACCCGCATGAGACGCAACCGCCAGACGGACTGGTCGCGCCGGCTCGTGCGCGAAAACGCACTTACAACGGACGATCTGATCTGGCCGATTTTTCTGGTGGACGGCACGAATGTGCGTGAACCGGTTGCCTCAATGCCGGACGTATTTCGTCTCTCGGTCGATCAGGCAGTCCGTGAGGCAACGCGTGCGGCCGAGCTTGGCATTCCGGCCCTGGCCCTCTTTCCCTACACCGATCCTGACCTTCGTGACGACATCGGTTCGGAAGCGCTGAATTCACAGAATCTGACCTGCCAAGCGCTTCGCGCGATAAAGGCGGAGGGGTTGAATATCGGTCTGATGACTGACGTAGCGCTCGATCCCTATACCAGCCACGGCCATGACGGGCTGATGGACGGCGACACGATCCTCAATGACGAAACCGTCGATCAGCTTTGCCGCCAGGCGCTGGTTCAGGCGGAGGCCGGATCGGACGTCATTGCCCCATCGGACATGATGGACGGCCGGATCGGCGCTATCCGGCAGGCGCTGGACAGCCAGGACTTTCGCGGAACGCAGATCATGGCCTATTCGGCAAAATATGCATCCGCCTTCTACGGACCGTTCCGGGACGCCGTCGGATCATCCGGAACGCTCAAGGGTGACAAGCGCACGTACCAGATGGACCCGGCAAATACCGATGAAGCCCTGCGCGAAGCGGAGCTCGACATCGCCGAGGGCGCGGACATGGTCATGGTCAAACCCGGCCTGCCCTATCTCGACATCGTCCGGCGCATCAAGGACGAGTTCCAGGTCCCGACCTACGCCTACCAGGTCTCAGGTGAATACGCGATGATCAAGGCGGCCGGCGCCAATGGCTGGCTCGACGGCGACCGCGCGATGCTCGAAAGCCTTCTTGCCTTCAAGCGTGCCGGCGCGGACGGGATCCTCACCTATTTCGCGCCCAAAGTCGCCGAGATGCTGGCGCCGGGGAAATGACCGCGTCTCCAGTTCAAGCGGACGCATCCGAAGTCACATTCGAGCGCATTCAGGCAGCTGCTGACCTCCTCAAGGGTGCCGTGCTTGAAACGCCGTGCCTGCCCGCACCGCGCCTGTCACTGCTGACCGGCGCGGATGTTTTCGTCAAGTATGAGAACATGCAGGTGACCGGCGCCTTCAAGGAACGCGGCGCGTTGGTGAAACTTACCAGCCTGAACGAGCAGGAAAAGGCACGCGGTGTCATCGCGGTGTCCGCGGGCAACCATGCACAAGGTGTTGCCTATCATGCCGGGCGCCTCGGCATTCCGGCAACGATTGTCATGCCGGTGCTGACCCCGTTCGTGAAAATTTCCGCAACAAGAGGCTACGGTGCGGAAGTGGTTCTGGCGGGAAACACCCTGGCGGAAGCCAAGGCCGAGGCAGACCGGCTTGCCGCGGAAAAGCATCTTGTCTGGGTTCATCCCTATGACGACATGCATGTCATTCACGGACAGGGAACCATCGCGCTTGAGATGCTTGCCGCCCAGCCTGATCTTGACGCGATCGTGGTGCCGATTGGTGGCGGCGGGCTGATCGCAGGCATTGCCACGGCAGCGAAAGCGATCAAGCCTTCGGTCCAGGTAATCGGCGTTGAAACAACGCTCTATCCCGGCATGTGGGGCGCGTTTTATGGCAAGGAAGTCATGTGCGAGGGCGCGACGATCGCGGAGGGTATCGCCGTTCGCGACATTGGGCTTCTGACCACCGAGGTCGTCAAGAGATCCGTCGATGACGTTGTCCTTGTTTCGGAAAGCAGCATTGAGCAATCGATCAATGCCTATCTGACGCTACAGCGCACCATCGCCGAGGGCGCCGGTGCTGCCGGTCTGGCTGCGCTTCTCTCCGACAGAGCCCGGTTTGAGGGCAAGAAAGTCGGCCTGGTGCTGTGCGGCGGCAATATCGATCCCCGGCTTCTTTCCAAGATCGTGGTGCGCGAACTCGCGCGAGACGGCAAGCTCGTCTCCATCCGGATCGACACGCCGGACCGCCCCGGCACACTCGGCGAAATCGCAACGGTTATCGGCGACATGCAGGGCAACGTCGTCGACGTGGAACACCACCGGCTCTTCCTGAACGTTCCCGCCAAGGGCGCCACGCTGGATGTCTCCTTCGAAGCCTTCGACCGCGAACACGGCGAGCGCATCGTCGCGGCCCTGCGCGACCGAAGCTACGTCGTCCGCTATCTGGAGATCGGCGAGCGGATGGACTAGGCCTTCTAAGGTCTCGTGGTCGTTGCTTTTACTGTTTTCGCTGAAGCAGCACATTTGCGTTTCCGCCTCACAATCCCCACATCAGCGTCATCACGTTTTCGGGAGCCGATTTATGTCAGCAGAGACTTCGACCGACTATGTCCGCCAGGACGTTTTTGACCCTGCCCGCCATCCGGAATTGTTTTCAGGCGTCCGCAGCCGGCGGATCTTTGCGTTTTTTATCGATGTGATCGCTATCGCGATTTTTACTGTTCTTGCAGGCATCGCGGTGTTTTTCCTGGGCGTCTTCACACTCGGTCTCGGCTTCCTGCTCTACGGCATCCTGCCGGCAACGGTCGCACTACTTTACGTCGCCTTCACGCTCGGCGGACCGCAGGCCTCGACCCTCGGCATGCGCGCCATGGGACTGGAAATGCGCCTTTGGTACGGCGCTAAGCCCTATCCCCTGCTCGCGGCCGTGCACGCGCTGCTGTTCTGGTTCTCTGTTTCGCTGCTGACGCCGCTGATCCTGCTGGTCTCCCTCTTTTCAGACCGCAAGCGCCTTTTGCACGACATCATCCTGGGCGTCGTCGTGATCAATTCGGACTATCACCGACAGTATGTGGACGGGCGTTACTGAGCTGGGCAGGTCTGCCAAAATCTGCAGACCCTCGCCTTCGTTGATTATTTCAGCCTCGAACGACACTTGGCCTGTCAATTCATCAGCGCCAGCGACAGGTTGAGCAAACCGGCAAACCCAACCCAGGTCGCATAAGCGCAAAAGAGCAGAGCGGAGGCCGGGTCGGGGTGCCAGCGATCCTTGATGAAAAGCAGGATCAGCGCAAACATGCAGGCGATCACCGCGAACGCGTTCCAGACCTGATGCAGCACGAAAAAGAGCGGTGACCAGGCCCAGTTGAGGGCCATCTGGCCATACCAGAAGACCATTGCTTTCGAGCGCGGGGCCGCCCGAAAGGTTCTCCATCCGGCGACTGCAATGAAGACATAGAGAACGGTCCAGACCGGTCCGAAAATCCAGTTGGGAGGGTTGAAGAACGGTTTGTTCAGGTTCGCGTACCATGCCCCCGGTGCCGACTGCGTTCCGATAAAGATCCCCATTCCAAGAACGACGATCAGGAACAGCGCCAGAAGCGCCATTGCGCCCGGACCGCGCAGCCGGGGTGACGTGTTATTTGTCATTTCTTTGCAATTTCTCCCGTTCTCGCTTCACACATACTCGATACAGTTTTCATTGCCGATGAACGGCTTGCCTAACATACGCAGTTGACGTGTCCCGAGACTTCCCAGGCCACGAGAATACGGATGCGATCCGAAACCAGGGGCGTAGTTTTTGTTTTTTTCTCCGGGCTCTACCGCAACGGGCAAGCCTGATTAGAATAAACCTGAATATTTTAGTCGACTTTAAATTTCGAACCTGTTATTGCTGCGCAGCAATCTAACTAACGGAAAACGCTATGTCTTTCTTCAAACGCGTAGGCGCACTGACGTGCGCTGTCGTGGCCGGCACCTTGTTGACTTCTCAATCGACAACCGCCCACGCCGAGGCCCTCACCTTCACCGATATCGCGGGGCGTGAAGTCACCCTGCCGGAAATGCCGGACAAGATCATCCTTGGCGAGGGTCGGATGATGTATGGCATTGCGCCGCTGATCGAGGGCAACCCGTTCGAGAAAATCGTCGGCTGGAAGAGCGACCTGGTTCAGTACGATCCGGATGCCTTCCGCAAGTATGAGGGCGCTTTTCCGGAAGACACTGCGCGGATGATCGACTTCGGCAACCCTTATGCGGGCGACTTTTCCGTCGAGGCTGTTCTGGAAGCGGAAACCGACCTTGTCATCCTCGATGTCGGCAACCTCTTCAAGGCAGAAGAGACCGGCCTTATCGAAAAGCTCGGCAACGCTGGCGTACAGGTGGCCTTTATCGATTTCCGCCGAAACGCGACTGAAAACGCCGTTCCTTCAATGCTGATTCTCGGCCGGATCTTCGGCGAGGAAAAGCGCGCCGCGGAATTCATCGACTTCTATATTGCGCAGATGCGCAAGGTGACGAATATCGTCGACACCATTCCGGCGGAAGACCGTCCGCTCGTCGTCGTTGAGAATGCCGCCGGCTGGCAGGATGATTTCTGCTGCTGGTCGTTTGGCCCCTACAACTATGGCCGGTTTGTTGAACTTGCCGGTGGCAAGAACCACGCCTCAACGCTTGCTAACGCCTATTCTGTTGACCTCAGCCTGGAAGGCATCATTGAGGCGGACCCGGATGTTGTCTTCGGGACAGGTGCCAACTGGAAAGAAGCGCGTCCGGAAGTCACGTCGACTTTGCTCGGCTATGAGGGCGATCCGGAAGTCAACGCTGAACGTCTCGCTGCCCTTGCCGCGCGCCCGGGGTTCGCTGATCTACGCGCCGTCAAGGACGGGCGTTTTCACTCGATCTATCACCAGTTCTACAATTCGCCCTACCATTTCGTTGCGATCCAGGTGCTGGCGAAGTGGTTGCATCCGGACGACTTTGAAGATCTGGACCCCGAGGCGACCTTCCAGGAGCTGCATGACCGGTTCCTGCCTTACGAGACCTCCGGTCAATTCTGGATCACGCTCAACCAATAAGGCAGTTCATTGCACAAGGCTCCGCGGCGGTTTGCTGCGGAGCCCATTTCCATGGGTCATTTATGTCTGACAGTTCACTTGTCTCCGGCGAAGCGTTGTCGCTGGTGCGTGCCTACAAGCTTCGCAATGTGCGCAGGGCCGCGCTTATCGGAATTGCCTTCCTGCTTCTTGCCGCTCTCGTCGTCATCGACGTTACGACCGGTCCGGCGAATCTTTCGATCTGGCGAACGATCGAGGTCATCTTCGACCGCTCGCTGGCAACACCAAAGGAAGACGTCATCATCTGGCAGCTTCGATTGCCCGTAGCCATCATGGCGATTGCGGTCGGCGCCATGCTCGGCGTCGCCGGTGCGGAGATGCAGACGATCCTCAATAATCCGCTGGCCGATCCGTTCACGTTGGGCCTGAGCTCTGCAGCCGGTTTCGGCGCCGCCCTTGCCATCGTTTTGGGTTGGTCCGTCATCCCCGGCGTCGGCGGCCTGTTCGTTTCGGTCAACGCGTTCATTTTTGCCATGTTGACCTCATGCGCGCTGTTCCTGTTCACGCGGCTGCGCGGTGTCACGCCTGAAGCGATGATCCTGGTCGGCATTGCAATGCTCTTCACATTCAATGCCCTACTGGCGTTTCTGCAATACGGCGCGTCCGAAATTCAGCTGGCGCAGTTGATTTTCTGGCAGCTGGGTTCCCTGGCGCGCGCAACCTGGACGAAGGTTGGCGTCTGCTTTGTCATCCTCGCGCTCATTTTGCCGTGGTTCATGTATCGCTCCTGGGCACTGACGGCCCTGCGTATGGGTGAGGACAAGGCGGCTGCTCTTGGTGTCAATGTCGGGCTCTTAAGGATCAGCGTCCTTGCCGGTGTCTCGCTCCTTTCGGCGGTCGCCGTCTCCTTTGTCGGAGCGATTGCCTTTGTCGGGCTCGTCGGACCGCACATCGCACGTATGATTGTCGGCGAGGATCAGCGCGGGTTCCTTCCCCTCTCAGCACTGTGCGGCGCGCTCATCCTGTCCGGCACCTCCATCGCCTCCAAGGCCATCACACCGGGGATCGTCTATCCCATCGGCATGATCACATCGCTGATAGGCATACCGTTCTTCATTCTGTTGATCCTCGGTCAGCGCAAGAGGCACTGGCAATGAGCGCTCTAACGGCAGAAAACCTCACATTTTCATACGGTGCGCGGCGGATATTCGACGGTGTTGGCTTCGACCCGATCATACCCGGCCAGCTGACCGCGCTCATCGGCCCGAACGCGGCAGGCAAATCGACGCTTTTCCGGCTGATTGCAGGCCTTTTGAAACCGGAAACTGGCAAAGTCCATCTCGGAGATACCGATCTCGACACGCTATCAACGCGCCGCCGGCTGGAGCGTGTCTGCTTCATGCCCCAGTTCTTCACCGCCAATGCCGCCCTTTCCGTCTTTGACGTCGTCATGATGGCGCATAAGCAACTGAAGGGCTGGCGGGTGAGCGAAAACGACATGATCATTGTCGGCACGGCTTTGCAGGAAGCCGGTATCGGTCATCTCTCGGAAGCCTATGTCAGCGAACTTTCCGGCGGCCAATCCCAAATGGTTTCCGTGACACAGGCACTGATCCGAAAATCTGATGTCTACCTGTTCGACGAACCGACTTCGGCGCTTGACCTCAGGCACCAGCTGGAAGTGCTGGGGCAGATCAAATCCGCTGTGGCGGACAGAGACGCAATCGGCGTCGTCGCCTTGCATGATCTCAATCTCGCAGCGCGCTTTGCTGACAACCTGATCCTCATTGGCGAAGGGCGGATCCTTGCGCAGGGACCGCCTGCGGAGGTGCTGCGCGCCGATGCCATTTCAAACACTTACGGTGTTGCCATCGAAACAACTATAGGCCCGAGAGAGGAACTGATTGTTCATGCTTACGCGTCGTAATTTCGTGTGCTCGGTTGCAGCGATGGCCGGTGCCGGATCTGCGCTCGCCTGCCCGGCTCCGGAACAGACCGGAAATGCGCACGGGATCCTCATGCTGAACGCGGCCTGCGGCGATCCGGATGCGCCCAATGTCTTCGAACCGGCGATCTTACGCATCAACACAGGCGACAGCGTCACATTTGTTCCGACCGACACAGGGCACAATTCAGCCTCCAAGCGCGGGATGATCCCCGATGGCGCGGAACCCTGGAACGGTGCGATCGATGAGAACCTGACAGTCAAATTCACGGTTCCAGGTATCTACGGGCATATATGCGTGCCTCACTATGAATGGGGCATGGTCGGGCTGATCGTCGTTGGAAACGACTTCTCCAACTTCAAATCAGCCAAGAAAGTCAGGCACCCGGGCAGCGCGCGCAAAGTCTTTCGCGCGCTCCTGAAGGAACTGGAAGCAGAGGCCTAGACCCAAAGTGAAAGCGAACCTGATCGACACCTGGTCCAACATTTCCTCGGAAGAAGACACAATGACGGCGGATCACACCTGGATCTGGTGTGAGATGATCGAGGCGATGGACGAACGCAATCTTGCGAACGCGACCGTCCTTGATTTCGGCTGCAACCAGGGCGGCTTTCTGAGGCTGCTTTACGATCTGCGCCATTTCAAATCCGCCGTAGGCGTGGATATTGCCCGTCATGCCGTCGACCTTGCCGAGGCAGCAAAGGGAAACCGGCCGATTACGTACCGGTCGACAACCGACATATTAAAACTGGAGGAACGCTTCGATCTGGCGTTCAGCCATGAAGTCATCTATCTGATCGACGACCTCAAAGAGCACGCCAAACAGATTGCCGGTGTTCTGAAAGCGGGCGGGAGCTACTATGCAGTAACCTGCTGTCATCGCGACAGCCCGCTCTGGGGGATGTGGCGGCCCCAGATCCAGGCGTTTTCGAACGTTCCGGTTCCCAATCACAGCGTCGCAGACATTGCAGGTGCATTCCGGAAATCAGGGTTCAACGTGTCTGTACGCCGGTTCCTGGCCAACGCTTTCATCCCGCTTGCCGAACCAAGCGACTATTTTCCGACCGATGTTGACCGGCTCGAAGTCTACAGCCGATGGAAGCTGATGTTTCGCTTTGAATTGGAAGCTTAGCGAAAAGCGTCGTCTGCCGATCTAAATCGCCGCGCGCTTACCAGGCAACACCGGCGGCCGAGTTCGAGATGCGGAGTTGGCATGGGGGGCCGGAACTTGTGGCAATCCGCAAGGCTGTTTTCTCATTCCCGCGCGACAGAGCCATGTACTGGCAATATCTGTTGGCGATACAAAGGCCTGATCAACTCAGCTGCCGTCAAGAGTGCCGTTTTCGAGTAGAGAAACCAGCCTGGCGACATGCCGTGCCTCTCTGGGTGTTGCGGACCAGCACGCAAAGAGCTCCAGCATCGCCGCCCGCCCATCCGTTTCCAGGATCGGAAGGCACGGTCCCTGCCGCAATCTGGAAACCTTGCTTGCCGGCAACAAGGCAGCGCCCAATCCGAGATCGGCCCAGTTTTCCAGTGCCGCATAGGAAATCGCACGCCCTGGATAAAGATCAAGCGACAGGCCCTCAGTCTCAAACATCGCTTCTGTCGCCTGCGACAGGCCGCAATGTCCGGAGGTCAGGATCAAGGTCTGACTCTCGAGTTCACGAAGCGATACGGCACCGTCGCCAAAACGATCGAGCTCGGCACCACTTGGCAGAAAAACCCAAGGGTCTTTGTAAAGCCGGGACGTTGCAATCCCCTTTCGCTCGATGGCGGTTTCCGGAAGGATTGCCAAATCAAGGGTCTCTGAGTGCAACCGGTCATGCAGGTCGTCGATGAAACACTCCTTGAAGACAAACTCCACTCCAGGATACTGCTGTTGATAGTCCGCAAAAAGGTCCATGATCCGTGGAACTTCGACGATGGGCGACACGCCGATACGGATCAGTTTGACCTCGGGCTTCAAGAGCTGCCTCACCTGAGCCAAAAGCGCCTCTTCCGATGCAACAACGTCTGAAATTGCCGGAAGAACCTGTCGACCGAATTCGGTTATGGCAACGGAGCGCGTACTGCGCTGGAAAATCTTCGCGCCGAATTGATGCTCGATCTGCTTGATCCCGGCGGAAAGCGTCGGCTGGGTCACGTTGCAGGCGTCCGCTGCCGAACGGAAAGATCCTGTTTCTGCAACGCTCAATACGAACGCCAAATGCCGTATATTCATTGATAGAATTCTCCTATCAATAATTAAGATTATTCAATTTCTCCGAAATTACGGCAAATGATACCCAGTGATCAACCGAAAATCACAAGAGGTTCCAAATGCAAACCACTCCTGAACTTGCCTGGTTGATCGCAATCTCCATTTTTACCGCAGCGTTGTGGATGCCTTACGTTCTTGAAAGCTTCGTGCGGCGGGGCGTCTTTGTCACAATGGGAAATCCATCGCCGGATGATCATCCGATGCCTGCCTGGGCGGACCGGGCGAAACGGGCTCACCTCAATGCCGTGGACAATCTTGTCGTCTTCGCAGCCGTCGTTCTTGCGGCCGTGCAGCTGGGAACGACTGGCGGCGCTATCCTCACAGCAGTTCAAGTCTATGTCCTGGCGCGCATCGCGCACTATGTCGTTTATGTCGCGGGCGTGCCCGTCGCACGAACGCTGACATATCTGATCGGCTTTTTCGCAACGCTGTTCATAGCTGTTGACGCTCTGGGAGGTATTTGATGAAGAACAATCTCGCAATCATAGCAGGTGCCGGAGGCGCGCTCGGGCCAACGCTCGCACACGCTCTTGACCAGGCCGGCTACGACACGGTCGGCGTTGCCCGCAACAATCCGGGTGACGCCTTCAAGGAATTCGTGCAGGCCGATCTGTCTGCGCCACAAGATGTCGAGAGTGCGTTTTCTTCCATTCTCTCGCGTCACGGGGCTCCGGCGGTATTGATCTACAATGCGCACAAGTTCCTGATTGAAACCTTCGAAGATACTTCGATCGAGCAATTCGAGGCCGTCTGGCGAACCGATACCCTCGGCGCGTTTGCCGCGGTCAAGACCGTGCTTCCGGCGATGCTGGAAAGAGGCGGCACAATCCTCTTTTCGGGCGCGACTGCGTCGACCCGTGGCAGCGCAAAATTCGCCGCGTTTGCCTCTGCGAAATTCGCCCTGCGCGGGCTCGCGCAAAGCCTTGCCAGAGAATACGGGCCAAAGGGAATTCACGTTGCCCACGTCATTATCGACGGGCTGATCGACGGTGGCCATGCGCAACAACTGTTCAGCGTCCCGGCAGTTGACTGCATTCCAGCCGATGCTCTGGCCAGGCAATATCTCGACCTGATCCGGCAGCCGAGCGGCGCCTGGACACATGAAATAGACATACGCCCTTCGGGTGGGAAATTCTGATGCAGCTTCGTGCCGATTTCGCGCGCCGGGAAGTCGTTCGGCCCGAAGACGAGGCTTGGCGCCCCTCCCCGTCCCCAGGGGTCGACAGGCGTATGCTGGACCGGATCGGGAATGAGGTGGCGCGTGCGACAAGCATTGTCCGCTATGCACCGAACACCCGGTTCAGCGCGCATGCACATGATGGCGGCGAAGAATTCCTTGTATTGGAAGGAACGTTTGCCGACGAACACGGCGCTTACCCGCAAGGCACCTATGTGCGTAACCCGGTGGGGACATCGCACAGCCCAACGGTTGGGAGTAAAGGCTGCACGATTTTGGTAAAGCTGTATCAATTTGACCCCGAAGACCAGACGCAGACAGTGATCGACACGCGATCTTCAGACTGGATTGAAGGCACTGATCCGGGGCTCAGACTGCTTCCATTGCATAAATTCAAATCGGAGCGGGTCGCCTTGGTCCACCTGGAGCCGAACACACGGCTTGATCCGCGTGAATTTCGCGGTGGCGAGGAAATTCTGGTTCTTGAGGGCGCGTTTCGCGACGAGTTCGGCTGCTATCCCGAGGGTACCTGGATCCGCTCTCCACATCTTTTCAAACATGCGCTGTTTACGGAAACGGTCAACGCTCTGCTCTATGTGAAGACGGGGCATCTGCCGGAAAACTGACAGGTGTTTACTAACGACCACGCATTTTGTTCACCTGCTTGCAAGGCAGGTCAAACGACGGTTGACCGTCAATTTCACTCTTTTGCCATGGCGCGACAAGCGGCTCATTCAATGCAGTAAGCCAGCGTCGTCAATCGCTTACAAACACCTGTTCCGAGTTCGATTCATCTCGAAGAAAAGCGCAATAATCGGTGTGCATGCACTTCTCAATCAACGCATTCTCACCCGCCTGCCCTTCCAATCGCCCGTCGGCCTGTTCTAAACTGCAAGTTCGTTAAGAATGGCCATGGTGGCTATGGGCAGGTGAATGCATTCAGTTGATATTGCGATGGCGCTCACCTTTGTGGTGATCGCGTCAACCGTCATCCTGTACGCTGTAGAGCGCTATCCGATCGAGACGGTCGCTCTTGGATCCGTGACAGCTTTTATTGTCATCTTTTCTTTCATCCCGGTTGAAACTCCGGACGGCGGGACCGTCGCTACCGGCGACTTTCTCATGGGGTTCGCCAATCCAGCCCTCGTTACGGTCATTTGCCTGTTGATCATTGGCCAGGGCCTGTTCCAGACAGATGCACTGGAAGGGCCGGCAAAAGCGATTGTCCGCATGACACGCGGACGCTCGGCATTTGCGACCATTCCCATTCTGCTTGCAGTGGCGGTGTTGAGCGCGTTTTTGAACAACACACCTGTGGTTGTCATGTTCCTGCCCATTCTGACAGCAGTTGCCGCGACTGTCGGGCAGTCACCTTCTCGCGTTCTGATGCCGCTCTCCTTCATCGCGATCCTCGGCGGCATGACCACATTGATCGGATCTTCGACCAACCTGCTGGTTGCCAATTACGCCGCCCAGACCTCCGACCTCAGGCTTACTTTTTTCAGCTTCACGCCGATCGGCCTGATCATGGCGGGGGTTGGCGCGATCTATGTGTTTTTCGTTATGCCCAGACTGATGAAAGCGCGAAAAACCATGGCGGAAGAATTCCAGGCCACTTCGGGAAAACAATTTATTGCGCAGATCGAAATCACATACGGGCATCCGCTTGTCGGGGTTGAAGCTGTCTCGGGCATGTTTCCGAAACTGAAGGACATGACGGTGCGCCTGGTGCAGCGCGGTCAAAAACCGCTTCTGCCTCCGTTTGAAAACGTGGTGTTGTCCCCCGGCGACACGGTCATCGTGGCCGCGACGCGTAACGCCCTTGCAAATGCGCTTGCGCGCCGGCAGCCGCTTATGGAAACGGAATCCGATCCGGCGAATTCGGGCCGGGAACAACAGGCGGCACAGCCCGGTTCGATCAGTCTTGCCGAGGCTGTGGTTGCGCCCGCATCCCGGCTCATGGGCAGAACGCTGCCGCAGTCGGGATTTTATGCCGATACAGGTTGCCTTGTCATGGGTATCCAGAGGCGAAGCCGCATGCCCCGCATGGCGATGAACGACATCCGTCTTGAAGCCGGTGACGTGCTTCTGGTCGCCGGAAATGAAGATGATATCGCACGCCTGCGCGGCAACCGGGATGTGCTTCTTCTGGACTGGTCGACGGCCGAGGTGCCCAGGCGTCGCTTAGCACCGCACGCCCTAGCGATTTTCGCATGTGTGGTTTTTCTTGCTGCGACCGGTCTGGTGCCGATCGTATCTGCCGCAATCGGCGGAACGTTTGCTATGATCGCGTCCGGTTGCCTGAACATCCGGCAGGCGATGCGGGCGATCGACAGCCGGATCTTTATGCTGGTCGGTGCGTCCCTGGCAGCTGCCGTCGCACTTGAAGCAACGGGCGGGGCGACCGCGATCGCCACCGGGCTCGTTTACATGCTCCAAGGCGCGTCTGCGGCGACAATGCTGTCCGCTCTTTTCTTTCTCGTGATGGTGCTGACGAACTTCCTGTCCAACAATGCCGCCGCAGTCCTGTTCACGCCGATTGCGATCAATCTGGCAAATCAGATCGGTCAGCCCCCCGAAGCCTTTGTTGTCTGCCTCATTATTGCTGCCAATACATCTTTTGCCACGCCGGTCGGCTATCAGACCAACCTGATCGTCATGGGCCCCGGCCACTACAGGTTTATCGACTTTATCCAAGCCGGTGCTCCGCTCGCCGTTATTTTATGGTTGACCTTCTCGTTGGTCGCGCCATGGTACTATGGGATCTAGAGCAAGAATTGAGGTATTGCGGGACAACAAGGTGACACGACACCCCACAGATCATCCCCAGTTCTATCTAACAGCACCGGCGCCCTGCCCGTATCTTGAAGGCAAGCAAGAACGCAAGGTGTTTACGCATCTCGTTGGGCATGGTGCGCCTGCGCTCAATGAAGTGCTGACGCAGGGCGGTTTCCGGCGAAGCCAGAACATTGCCTACCGCCCGGCTTGCGAACAATGTCAAGCCTGTGTCTCGGTGCGCGTTCGCGTAAACGAGTTCAAATGGAGCAAGTCGTTCAAACGCGTGTGGAAGTCCGCCTCGGACCTGATTGGGGCAAGGCTTCCAGCCAGCCCGTCAGCTGAGCAGTACGACCTGTTCAGGGACTACCTCCAGGAACGTCACGAAGACGGTGGCATGACGGAAATGAGTGTCCTGGACTACGCCATGATGGTCGAAGACACGCATGTCGAAACCCTCGTGATCGAATATCGCCGGCGGGGACCGGACAGCTTTGTCACCGGAACCGGCGAAGGTCCGCTCCTGGGCGTCGCGCTCAGTGACCAGCTCTCCGACGGCCTGTCGATGGTCTACTCGTTTTACGATCCCACCTACGCCGACACTGCCCTTGGCACTTATATGATCCTGGATCACATTGAGCGCGCCCGGAAACTGAGGCTGCCATACGTCTATCTCGGGTATTGGGTCGAAGGATCCGCGAAGATGGCCTACAAGGCGCGTTTCAAGCCGCAGGAACATCTTGGTCCCAACGGCTGGACGATTGTTGCGGCGGACGACACCGCCGCCCGAGAAGACTGAAGTCGTCTCCTCAACCTCTTACTTTTCCGCAGGTAATTGTGCCCGTATCTTGTCAAAGACCGCGCGGAACATATCCTCGGTCAATCGGCCTGTATTCGTGTTGTAGCGCGAGCAATGATAGCTGTCGAAAAGCGACATTGCGTATCCGGGCAAGGCATGCTCGGCCGCGTGTGCGAACGGAAAATCCGCGCGGCGCTGCCCAAGTGCTGTCAGAAAGGTTTCGTGAGCAATTCGACCCAAGGCAAGAACCGCACAGATGGACGGATTGGCGGCAAGCGTCGACAGGAGGTAGGGCCTGCAGGTTTTGATTTCCAATCCTGTCGGCTTGTTCTGCGGCGGCAAGCAGCGAACGGCATTGGTGATCATCGCATCCTTGAGGACCAGTCCGTCATCCGGACGTGCGTCGTAGCGGCCCTCTGCGAAGCCGTATTCCAAAAGCGTCTTGTAAAGGAGATCACCTGCGTAATCGCCAGTGAAAGGACGCCCAGTGCAATTGGCCCCCTTCATCCCCGGCGCCAGCCCGACAATAAGCAGCCTTGGCGCGTTCGATGTAAATGAAGGCACTGGCGCATTGTGCCAATCCGGGTGCGCCACTTTCAGCTCGTTACGCAATGCCACGAGCCTCGGACATTCCGGACAATCCAGTGGAGGATCGACCGGACCCGGATCTGCAAAATTGTGCGGCATCAAAGCGCCTTAGTAGTCATCGTCCTCGTCATCGTCGTCGACATGCGACGACATTTGCGGGCGCACCGGCCGTTCGGACGGATCCCGGCCGATCTTGTTGGCAAGGCTTGCCAGATCGATGAAGTGATCGGCCTGACGGCGCAGATCATCGGCGATCATCGGCGGCTGTGTTTTGAGCGTGGATACAACACTCACCTTACGCCCCTTGCGCTGAAGCGCCTCAACGAGCGATCTGAAATCACCATCCCCGGAAAACAGAACGATATGGTCGACAGACTCGACCAGTTCCATGGCATCGACTGCAAGTTCGATATCCATGTTGCCCTTGACTTTCCGGCGCCCTGCACTGTCCACGAATTCCTTGACCGGCTTAGTAATGACTTTGTAGCCATTGTAATCCAGCCAATCGATAAGCGGCCGGATGGACGAGTATTCCTGATCCTCAATCAACGCCGTATAATAGTACGCGCGCAAGAGATATGCCTGTCCCTGAAACTCCTTCAACAGCCTTTTGTAATCGATATCAAAACCGATCGCTTTAGCCGTCGAATACAAGTTGGCTCCGTCAATAAACAAAGCAACTTTTTCTCGAGCGTCAAACATATTATTTGAAACCTTTCCGAGTTAATGCGTCGTCAAAGGAAAGTCATTGTTGATCTGGCGTCCCGCAGCCAAATCCGAAATGTCTACCACTCGGCCAACGCATTTTCGCTGAGAATACATCTATCGCGTGTCGCCGCTTAACTCAGCTTATTGTTTTCTTTTTCCCACCGACCCTATTGATTCTTGTAGGTCCTAAATAGTGCCCTACACTATAATATTGGACAGCTGCAATGCAAAAGCGAGCGGTGCTGAAAAAAAATCGATAAAACCTAGCCTGAAGCAGCGCGTTCCTCTCAAATCAAACAAGGGGTTGCTTTTTGGAATTCTGATCACTATACGCTTTTTTTTCAAGTTCCTTTAGCCTATGGAGACGTCGAATGGCGCGCGTGACCGTCGAGGACTGCATCGACAAGGTCGAAAACCGGTTTGAGCTGGTGCTGATTGCTGCGCATCGCGCTCGCATGATCTCGAGCGGTTCGCCGCTGACAATCGAACGCGACAACGACAAAAATCCCGTCGTTGCCCTGCGCGAGATCGCCGAGCAGACCGTCAGCCCGGAAGACATGAAAGAAGACCTTATTCATTCTCTGCAGAAATTTGTGGAAGTGGACGAGCCGGAAACCGAAGCTGTGCCGGTTGTACCTTCTGCAAACCAGCACCAGGTGACACAGGTCAACAATGTAGACGACAGTGCGGTTGAATTCGATCGCATGTCGGAAGAAGACCTGTTGCGCGGTCTTGAAGGTCTGGTTCCGCCGGAACGGACCGACGACGTTTGAATTTCCGTCAAGTTCCCGTCTGAAACGCGGCTTTCCCGCCCCGGCGTTTCAGGCGGATTTTCTTTTTCGCGCTGATGTCTCAGCCGGTTGCGTGGGTCGGTTGCGGCCATGATGCGTCAATATGAACTCGTTGAACGGGTTACGCGTTATAATCCGGAAGCAGACGAAGCCTTGCTCAACAAGGCCTACGTCTACGCCATGCAAAAGCATGGCTCGCAGATACGCGCCTCAGGCGATCCCTATTTTTCCCATCCTCTTGAAGTCGCCGCGATCCTGACGGACCTGCGTCTGGATGATGCGACAATTGCCGTCGCCCTTCTTCACGATACGATTGAAGACACCGACGCGACCCGATCGGAAATAGATTCGCTGTTCGGCGAAGAGATCGGCAAGCTCGTCGAGGGGCTGACGAAAATCAAGCGGCTCGACCTGGTTTCGCAAAAGGCGAAGCAGGCCGAAAACTTCCGAAAGCTGCTTCTTGCGATCGCCGACGATGTCCGGGTGCTTTTGGTCAAGCTTGCCGACCGGCTGCACAACATGCGCACGCTGAAGCACATGCCTCAGCATAAGCGCGGGCGCATCGCCGAAGAGACCATGGAAATCTATGCGCCGCTGGCCGGGCGCATGGGCATGCACGACATGCGCGAGGAACTGGAGGACATCTCGTTCCACACGCTCAATCCGGAAGCCTACGAAACGATCACCGACCGCCTCGCGGACCTGAGAGAAAAGAACCGCGATCTGATTGCGGACATCGAAACAACGCTTTCGGAACGCCTCAGCGAAAGAGGCATGGCGGCCGAGGTCAAAGGCCGGGAGAAACGGCCTTACTCGATCTTTCGCAAGATGCAGCGCAAGGCCATCGGTTTTGAACAGCTTTCAGACATTTACGGTTTCCGGGTCACGGTCGGCACAATGGAAGCCTGTTACAGGGTCCTTGGCGTGATCCACACAACCTGGCCGACGGTACCCGGCCGGTTCAAGGACTACATTTCCACTCCCAAGCAGAACGACTACAAATCGATCCACACCACAATCGTCGGTCCTTCCCGTCAAAGAGTGGAGCTGCAGATCCGAACGATTTCAATGGACAGGGTTGCCGAGTACGGCATCGCCGCACATGCCCTCTACAAGGACGGAGAACTGGGCGGGCGGAACATTGCACGCCATACTGACGATTGCCGGGCCTTTGAATGGTTGAGGCGCACGACGGAGCTGCTGGCGCAAGGCGACACGCCTGAGGAGTTTCTGGAAAATACCAAGCTCGAGCTTTTCCACGATCAGGTCTTTTGTTTCACACCAAAGGGACGTCTTATCGCACTCCCGCGCGGCGCAACGCCCATCGACTTCGCCTACGCGGTGCATACGGGCATTGGCAACACCTGTGTCGGCTGCAAGATAAACGGCAAGATCATGCCGCTTGTCACCGAGCTTCATAACGGCGATGAAGTTGAAATCATTCGCTCGCCGGCGCAGACGCCTCCCCCGGCTTGGGAAGCCATCGCCGTTACGGGCAAAGCGCGGGCTGCAATCAGACGGGCGACCCGCGAATCGGTGCGCAAACAGTACGGCGCGCTTGGCGAACACATTCTCAAGCGGGCCTTTGCGCGTGCCGACAAGGCGTATTCCGAAGACCTACTGGATGCGGTTCTTGGTGAGCACCACCAATCAAGCGTTGCCGACCTTCTGGCCGCCGTCGGACGGGGTGATCTCAGCGCGCAGTCGGTGCTGAAGTCGGCTCATCCGGACTATCAGGACGAGCGCGTGGCGGTTACAGGCCCGCCCATGGAAGAAGGCTGGTTCGGTCTGAAAAAGGGCCACGGTCTCAAGTTCCGGATACCGCCAGCGGATCTGCAAGGTGACCGGAAACCGGACGAAGGCTCGACGGACTATGGCGAAGGTCCCGCACTTCCTATTACCGGTTTGTCCGGCGATATTCCTGTGAGTTTCGCCCCTGACGGAGGTGCCGTTCCAGGTGACAGGATCGTTGGTATCTTGACCCCTTCGGAAGGACTGACCATCTATCCCATACAATCGCCGTCACTCAAGGAATTCGATGACCAGACGGAACGCTGGGTCGACGTGCGTTGGGATATCGACGTCAACAATCCGGAGCGCTTTCCGGCAAGGCTTGATATCTCGGCCGCGAACGAGCCGGGGTCGCTGGCTGCGATTGCTCAGGTCATCGGTGAGAACAGCGGGAATATCGACAATGTGAAGATGCTGCAAAGGGCACCGGACTTTCACCAGATGATGATTGACCTGGAAGTGTGGGATCTGAAGCATCTGAACCGGATCATCAACCAGTTACGTTCCAAACCGAACGTATCAAGTGTCAGCCGGGTGAACGGCTGAGCGCATCCCGAGCCAAAAGGATCTCGATTTATGACCCGCGATGAAGTTCTGGCGCATTTCCGCGAAGCCGGTGCCATCCTGGAAGGACATTTCATCCTGACCTCGGGACTTCGCAGCCCCATTTTCCTGCAAAAAGCCCGTGTTTTCATGTATCCGGACAAAACGGAAGTACTTTGCAAAGCCCTTTCCGACAAAATTAAAAATACCGGTCTCGGACAGATTGACTACATCGTGTCTCCCGCGCTTGGTGGCCTTATTCCCGGATATGAAACCGCGCGGCATTTGGGCGTTCCGGCAATGTGGGTGGAGCGCGAAGACGGTGAATTCCGGCTGCGCCGCTTCGACCTACCAAAAGGTGCCCGGGTCATCGTCGTTGAGGATATAGTTACCACAGGTCTATCTAGCCGCGAGACGGTAACTTCGTTGAAAGCTCTTGGTGCTGAAGTTCTCGGCGTGGCCTGCCTGATCGACCGGTCAGGTGGCGAGGCGGATGCATCGGTTCCCATCATTGCGCTGGCAGACTACAAGGTGCCGGCGTATGAACCCGACAATCTGCCGCCGGAATTGGCCGCCCTTCCGGCGGTCAAGCCGGGCAGCCGCGGACTGAGCTGAAAACGAACGAGCCGAAAGGACTAGAATAGACTTTATGCTGTTCCAACGCAGAAATAGACCTTCGCGCATCGAGCGCTTGCGCGTTGCAGTCTGGCCGCGGAACAGCTGGTCCAGGTCGACCAGGTATTTCGGCAAAAGGGTTCTGAGGCTCACAGCGACACCCCATGCGATTGCTATCGGGTTTGCAGCCGGCGCATGTGCCTCCTGTACGCCACTGGTCGGATTTCATTTTCTGACCGCTTTCGCCGCAGCGTACGTGGCGCGCGGTAACATGATCGCCGCCGCGCTTGGCACTTCGATCGGCAACCCGCTGACATTCCCTTTCATCTGGGCGTCGACTTTCAAGATCGGTCAATGGATCCTGCATGGCCGAGCGCCAAAAGCCGATCCACATCAGGTACAGCAACGTTTTCAGGAGGGTCTTTTTGAGAAATCGCTGGACTCTCTCTGGCCAATGCTCAAGCCGATGTTCATTGGCGCTGTTCCCCTTGGTCTCGTGGTGGGAAGCGTCTCCTACGTGATTGTGTATAAAAGCGTTGAAGTCTATCAGCGGCGGCGGCGCGTTACGCTTGAAAACAGGAACAAGCGCGACTACACACCGCCGCCCGGCACCATGGAAGAAGATGGAAGCGCTTGAGTTCCGGTGACACGACCCCCAAGTAAGCGTGAGCGCACCTGAAATACGGATCAACAAAAACATGATCTTGGGAATTGGCAGTGACCTGATCGACATCCGGCGGATCGAAAAGACACTCGATCGTTTCGGCGAGAGGTTCACGAACCGGGTTTTTACCGAAATTGAACGGACCAAGTCCGACAAGCGTGCGCAGCGCGCGGCCTCCTATGCGAAACGTTTCGCGGCCAAGGAAGCCTGTTCGAAAGCACTCGGAAGCGGGATTCGAATGGGCGTTGCCTGGAGAGAAATGGGTGTGGTCAATCTCCCCTCCGGCAAGCCGACCATTTCATTGACCGGCGGAGCCGCCGAGCGCCTTGCGGCCATGACGCCGGACGGATTCCGGACAACCATTGATCTGACGATTACGGACGATTTTCCTCTCGCGCAGGCTTTTGTCGTGATTTCAGCATGGCCGTCGGACTGGCCTCAACCACCATCAACAGGTTCTTCATGAAGAGGTCCCTGCTGACCAGCGCCACTGCATTGCTTCCGTCGGCATGAACCGTTAAGAGTTCCGCTCAACAGCAGGCGGGCGAAGCGGAACCACCGAGAAGATTTTTAAGGGATATTATGAGCGTGTCGGAGAACAAAAAAGAGAAGGACGGTGGTCTCTATGAGACAGTGAAGGTCGTCGTCCAGGCGCTGCTGCTTGCCCTGATTGTGCGCACATTCCTGTTCCAGCCGTTCAATATTCCCTCCGGTTCGATGAAAGATACCCTGCTGATTGGAGACTATCTCTTCGTCTCCAAATACAGCTACGGATACTCGCGCTATTCGTTCCCTTTCGGTCTTGTTCCCTTTTCCGGACGCGTTTGGTCGGCTGAACCGGAACGCGGTGACGTGGCGGTGTTCAAACTGCCGACGGACACATCCATCGATTACATCAAACGTGTGATCGGATTGCCGGGAGACACCATTCAGGTCCGCGAAGGCGTAGTCTACATCAATGGCGAAGCCGTGAAGCGGGAACGCATTGACGATTATATCGAAACCTCCGCGTCAGGCGCCGTTCGCCGTGTGCCCCGTTTCCGGGAAACGCTGCCGAATGGCGTCACTTACGACACGCTCGATTTGACCACCCGCGGCCAGCTGGACAACACACGGGAATACGTCGTGCCGGAAGGCCACTTCTTCATGATGGGCGACAACCGCGACAACTCGGTGGACAGCCGCGTCCTTTCCAAGGTCGGATATGTACCACTCGAAAACTTCATGGGACGCGCCGAGATCCTGTTCTTCTCAATTGGTGATGGAACGCCGGCCTGGCAGATCTGGACCTGGCCGTGGACCGTTCGCTGGGATCGCATCGGCAAGTCCCTTTGACAAAACCTATGTGGGCCCTTTTGCACTTGGTGCCTAAGCAGGCTGAATGACACAAAAGCAAAAACCAAATGCTGTATCGGCGCTCAAGGCGGCACTCGACCATGAGTTCAGGGATCTGGACCTTTTGCGAACCGCGCTGACCCACGCAAGCGCCCTTGCCCCCTCCGAGACCGTTTCCGGCAGCTATCAGCGTCTTGAATTTCTCGGGGACCGGGTTCTTGGTCTCGTAATAGCGTCCATGCTCCACCAGCATTTCCCCAAAGCCGATGAGGGAGAGCTTGCGCGGCGTTTCAATCATATGGTGAAACGCGAAACCTGCGCCGAAATCGCACAGGAGCTCGGTGTCGGCGATGCCATGCGGATCGGACTTGCCGAAGCCCAGACAGGCGGCCGCAAGAAAACGGCCCTTCTTGCAGACATATGCGAGGCAGTGATCGCCGCCATCTACCTTGATGGAGGATTTGAAGCTTCCGAACGGTTTGTAAGGCGCTTGTGGGAACCGCGTATGCTATCGTGGACAGGGCCGCTGCGGGACGCAAAAACAACGCTTCAGGAATGGGCGCAGTCCAAGAGCATGCCGACACCGCACTACGAGGTGACAGGCCGCGAAGGACCCGACCACGCCCCGAGCTTTACCGTTTCGGTTATTTTGAGGGGTCTGCCCGCTGGCGAAGGTCAGGGCGGTTCGAAACGCATAGCGGAACAAAATGCGGCCGAGGCCGTGTTGCGCCGGGAAGGCGTTTGGAAGGATTGAGAACACCTTGAGCGACGAGAACAACCCAGATGAGCCGAATGACGAGGAAGACGGTTTCGTCCCGGCAAAAGGCCGTTTTGACATACCCCTTCCCGAACCTTTGGCAGATATGCCAAGCGATACCAAGGCGGGCTTTGTTGCTTTGATCGGAGCACCCAACGCGGGCAAGTCCACACTGATCAACCAGCTCGTCGGCACCAAAGTTTCCATCGTCACGCACAAGGTTCAAACAACAAGATCCATCGTGCGCGGCGTCGCCATGCACGGCAAGACGCAACTCGTCTTCATCGATACACCGGGAATTTTCAAACCAAAACGGCGCCTTGACCGGGCAATGGTCGATACGGCCTGGGGCGGTGCGCGAGATGCGGATCTGATCGCGCTTCTCATTGATGCCCGCAAAGGCATCGACGAGGAAGTGGAGAACATTTTCAAGCGTCTCAAGAGCCAGTCCGCACCGAAGGTCCTGATCCTCAACAAGACTGATGTCGCCAAGCGAGAAAAGCTTTTGCAGATCGCTCAAAAGGCAAACGAATATCTTGAGTTCGAAGAAACCTTCATGATTTCCGCACTCACCGGAGACGGCACCGAGGCGATACTGGACCATTTCGCCTCGAAAGTGCCGAGCGGCCCGTGGCTTTATCCGGACGACCAGCCCTCCGATCTTCCATTGCGTATTCTGGCTGCGGAAATCACCCGCGAAAAACTGTTCGAACGCCTGCATCAGGAGCTGCCCTACATTTCGACGGTTGAGACCGAACAGTGGCAAAGCCGCAAGGATGGATCTGCGCGCATCGAGCAGACAATCTATGTTGAAAGGGACAGCCAGAAAAGCATAGTGCTCGGCAAACGGGGACAGACGATCAAAGCAATTTCACAATCCGCACGCGAGGAAATCTCCGAGATTATCGAAGCGCCCGTGCACCTGTTCCTGTTCGTGAAGGTTCGCGAGAACTGGGCCGATGATCCTGAACGGTATCGCGAAATGGGACTTGAGTTTCCGAAGTAAAAGGATGCACGCTCGCCGTCCAACGATGGTCGACTTGTCCTAACCCAGGGTATTGCACGTGGAATGGAACGACCGCGGCGTGGTGCTCACCACCCGCAAACACGGCGAAAACGACATTATTCTGGAAGCCTTGACCACTGATCACGGTCGGCATCTGGGTCTCGTGCGCGGTGGCCGGTCTCAGCGGCATCGTCCCGTCTTGCAGCCGGGCAATGAGTTGAACCTGACCTGGAAAGCCCGGCTCACGGACCACCTCGGCAGCTTTCAGGTTGAAGGCAATACGCTGCGTGCCGCCAACCTCATGACAACCGGGGTCGGGCTTGCGGGGCTTCAACATCTGGCCTTCCTTCTGAAGCTCCTGCCCGAACGTCACCCATATCCGCGCCTCTACGATGCCTTGAACGTGGTGCTGGACCATCTCGATGCACCGGACGCAGCCGCCGCCCTTCTGATCCGTTTCGAGCTGGAGCTTCTCCGCGATCTCGGCACAGGCCTCGACCTCAGCACCTGCGCGGCAACGGGACAAAGTGACGATCTGGTCTATGTGTCTCCAAAGTCGGCACGTGCGGTCAGCCGGGATGCCGGCAAGCCCTATCACGACCGACTGCTTCCCCTGCCCTCGTTTCTGGTGGAAGGCCAGCGTCAGGCCGGAAGTGAACTCACCTGGCTAGATGTCACACAAGGGTTCACCCTGACCGGCTTCTTCGTGACCCGCCACGTGGAGGAAAACAATCGAACGGCCGCTGGTACACGTGAACAGCTCTTGAGCGCACTGGAGCGGCGCTACCGCGAAGACTTTCCCTGGAATTTCGGCTAGCCGGTCAATGTCCGTCATCGCCAATGCGCCGCCAAATAAAACTTTTTTCCGGTCCGGAATAATAGACGTGCCTGGCAACTCCCTTGACATCCTCGATTGGCACAAAACCTACAGTGGACAAGACTCTGCTATCGACCGAGTTGTCCCGATTGTCACCGAGAACAAACAAATGCCCGTCAGGCACTACATACTCTTTCGTATTGTCGAGCTTTTCTGAATCGCTCAGTTCCAGTATTTCGTATTCTACTGCGTTCGGGAGTTTTTCGTTGAAGCGGCTGAATGAATCTCCGGCGTAGGAACCGTTCCTGGCGGTGTATGCGCTGCCCTCGGTACGTGATATGGCAACTCTGTTGATAAAGACGATACCATCTTGAATCTGAACGGTTTCTCCCGGCAGTCCGATAAGCCGCTTTACATAGTCGGCACTGACTTTTTCATTCCAGAAAACAATTACATCGCCTCTAATTGGTACGTATCGCTCTCCAAAACCTGAAAAAATTCGCTTCACCAGAAACTCGTCGCCAACTTCCAGGGTCGGCAACATACTTCCGGCAGGCATGATGTAGTGCTTTGCCCTGTAAAAATAGTAATCATTACGCTCACTCAAATAAATAACAAACACTAAAAGACTAAGAGCAAATAACGACCAGATTATTTTCTTTGACATTGGTGAGTCGCCTAAGTTCGCGTAATTCAAAAGTAATTGCAATTTAAACTCACTACCCAACGCCAAATGCAACTAATTTTTTAACCGCAGACCTGCACTCAAAACTGAACGCGTGGTGACAAACATGCTCTGGCGACGAGAGGTTGATAAAATCCGTTGAAAATCAGCCATTTTCAACGCTTCTAGAGGGCTGATGAATTGCGCCGCCCCCCTGAAACGGCTAGCAAGCAGTTATGGGAAAAGAGACGACACCACCGCCGAGCGGCATTGAGGGGATCAGCCTTAGGGACGCCCTCGAAGAACGCTATCTGGCTTATGCCCTTTCGACGATCATGCACCGGGCCCTGCCCGATGTCCGGGACGGCCTGAAGCCGGTCCACCGGCGTCTTCTATACGCAATGCGTCTTTTGAAGCTGGATCCGGGCGCAGGCTTCAAGAAATGCGCGCGCGTGGTCGGCGACGTCATCGGTAAGTATCACCCCCATGGTGACCAGGCAGTCTACGATGCCCTGGTACGTCTTGCGCAGGACTTTGCCCAACGCTACCCGCTGATCGACGGCCAGGGCAATTTCGGCAATGTCGACGGCGACAACGCGGCGGCCATGCGATACACCGAAGCGCGCATGACCGATACGGCCAAGCGCCTGCTCGACGGGCTCGACGAAAATGCCGTCGACTTCCGGGAAACCTATGACGGGGAAGACAAGGAACCGATCGTTCTTCCCGGCGGCTTTCCGAACCTTCTGGGAAATGGGTCTTCAGGCATTGCGGTTGGCATGGCGACATCCATTCCGCCGCACAATGCCTATGAACTTTGCCAGGCGTGCCTTCATCTTATCAAGAACCCGAAAGCGGAAATCGACGACCTTCTGGAATATATCCAGGGACCGGATTTCCCGACCGGCGGCTTGCTCGTGTCCGACAAGGGTTCCATCCGCGAAGCTTATGCTACCGGTCGCGGCAGTTTCCGCGTTCGGGCGCGATGGGAGGTCGAAGACCTCGGGCGCGGGCAATGGGCGATTGTTGTCACTGAAATCCCCTATCAGGTTCAAAAGTCGCGCCTTATCGAAAAGATTGCCGAGTTGCTGACGGCGCGCAAATTGCCATTGCTTGACGATGTGCGCGACGAGTCGGCCGAAGACATCCGTATCGTTCTCGTTCCCCGTTCGCGCAATGTCGACGCCAGTCTTTTGATGGAATCCCTGTTCAAGCTGACCGATCTCGAAAACCGGTTCTCGTTGAACATGAACGTTCTTTCCATGGGCAAGGTGCCCATGGTCATGGGACTGAAACAGGTTCTTCGGGAATGGCTCGATCACCGAAAAGTCGTGCTGATCCGCCGCTCGGAACACCGGCTCGGGCAGATCAATCATCGGCTTGAAGTCCTTGAAGGTTACCTGATCGCCTATCTCAACCTCGACGAGGTGATCCGGATCATCCGCGAAGAGGACGATGCCAAAGCCGAGTTGATCCGGACCTTCGAACTGACGGATGTCCAGGCCGAAGCAATCCTCAACATGCGTTTGAGATCCTTGCGCAAGCTGGAAGAACTGGAAATCCGCAAGGAACACGAAAAACTCACCGACGAGAAAAACGAGCTGATCAAGCTGCTTGGATCGGACGGCCGGCAGTGGACCAGAATTTCAAAGGAAATTGCAGAAATTTCAAAGGTCTATGGGCCTGAGACCGAGATCGGCCGGCGCCGTACGGATAAATCCGAGGCACCGGAAGCGGATCTGGTCGACATCCAGCAGGCAATGATCGAAAAGGAACCGATCACTGTAATCATATCTGAAAAGGGCTGGATACGCGCGCTCAAGGGACACCAGAACGACCTTTCCGCGCTCTCATTCAAGCAGGGCGACAAGCTGAAACTTTCCTTCCACGCGGAAACGACAGACAAGATCCTGGTCTTTTCAACCGGCGGCAAGTTCTTCACGCTCGGGGCGGACCGGCTGCCGGGCGGCCGCGGACACGGCGAACCGATCCGACTGATGATCGAAATGGACGAAGCTCAGGATGTGGTCAATGCCTTCGTGCATAAGCCGGGACGGAACCTGCTCTTGTCCA
This sequence comes from uncultured Roseibium sp., assembly GCF_947494555.1. Taxonomy (GTDB): domain Bacteria; phylum Pseudomonadota; class Alphaproteobacteria; order Rhizobiales; family Stappiaceae; genus Roseibium. The sequence goes on from NZ_CANLVF010000002.1 coordinate 834,069, forward strand.
ACAACGAAGCACGCGGCTTCGTCGTCTGTGAAGACGATGTTGTTGCAAATACGCGAAAGGGCAAGCAGGTCCTTAATTTGACGGCACCAGCAGAAGCCACTCTATGTGTCGATGCCACAGGCGACCAGGTCGCCATAATCGGCGAGAACCGGAAGCTGATGGTCTTCCCGTTGGCTCAAGTTGCGCAAATGGCGCGCGGGCGCGGCGTTCGCCTTCAGCGCTATCGTGATGGAGAAGTCTCCGACATCAAGGTCTTTGGTGCTGCGGAGGGATTGACCTGGACCGACAGTTCAGGGCGCAGCTTTACGCGCTCCATGGAAGAGCTTGCCGATTGGCGCGGCGACCGCGGCAATGCCGGCAGATTGCCGCCGACCGGATTTCCGCGGTCCAACAAATTCGGCCCGACAAAACTCTGAGAATGGTCATCAAGTCCTGGCGGCGTTCAGATTTCGCCAGGTTCCAGGCGTCATACCGAATGCACGTTTGAATTGCCGCGTCATGTGGCTCTGATCCGCAAATCCGCTTTCCATTGCCGCATCAACAAGCGAAGTGCCCTTCGCAAGCAGGCCTTTTACGCTCTCCAGTCTGCGCATGATTAAATAGCGGTGGGGACTGGTGCCAAACGCTTGTCTGAATTGTCTCGACAACGTGAAGCGGTCCAGGCCGCAGAGGTTTTCCAGATCCTTGACCGCAACGGGTTGCTGATGGCATTCCTTCAGGAAATCAGTGCATTGCCACAAGGCGCGCCAATCCAGGCATCGTTGTTTCAGCGGCCTACTGGCTGCCAGTCTCGTAAAGCAACTTGATAGTTCTGAAACGAGGTTGCTGCGTTTCAGCTCTCCCATTTCGCAGTCAATATCTTCGAGCGCCTCGACAATGCTCAGCTGGAGTTCCGGGTCGCTTAAGACGGGATCTTTCACGAAGGGCAAGCCTTGAACGCCCGCATGATGCAGTGCTTCAGCAAGAAAATCTGGCTGCAGATAGATCATTCGGTACCGTAGACCCGTTTCAGTCCCGGCCCCGCCATCATGAAGTTCGTCGGGATGTATGACGATGATTTGCCCAGGCAGAGACGCCCGCGTCTCACCTCGATACCTGAACGACTGTACACCACTCAAAGTCAAGCCGATCGCATACGTATCATGCCGGTGAAGGTCGAAACCGTTGCCGGAAAACCGTGCCTCGATCCGCTCGATCCCCTCTTCGGCCGGCGCGAGATGAATAGCGTCGGTCTTAACTTTGCACAAACGTTCAAGACCCGCGTTCTCATCGCATCCTAGGTTCGCGCAAACCCTTGTTGATCGAAGCCCGTTGATGGAGTTGCGAAGCATGTTCGACACCAAATTTGTCGTGGTTGTCAGGGAAGACCTGGCCGTCTGGCAAAAACTCAATATAACAGCTTTTCTGGCGACAGGTGTCGCCGCTTCTAAACCGGACATCATCGGAGAACCCTACCGCGATGCGGTAGGCAACGACTACAATGCCATGAGCGTCCAGCCGATCATCGTGTTGAGCGCCAACGAAGCGACGCTCAAGAAGATCCACACGCGCGCGCTCGAGCGCGATGTCAGGACCAGTGTGTATCTGGAGGAGATGTTCGCAACCGGTCACGACAGGGCGAATCGTGCAGTTTTCGAAAAGTTTTCACCGGAGGAAGCAAAGGTCGTCGGGTTGGCCCTCCACGCAGACAAGAAGATCTCCGACAAAATCACCAAGGGAGCACGCATGCACGCCTGATTTCCACGTCCATCGGTCCTCGGCGAAATCAGCTCTCGACGCACGCAAACACAGCGGGCAATCTGTCCGTCCGCTCGACTCCGGGGGAACAGATGATCAGTCCTTTCGCTTTCAACACCAGCCAACGCATATTGTTTGAAACAGGAGCAGCATCGCGGATCGAAAAGCATGCAGCTTTTTGCCTTGGACCAAGACCATTTGTTGTTACGGATCCCGGTATCGTTTCGTTGGGCCTGCTCGAACCGTCCTTATCTGCCCTTCGGGACGCCGGTTATGAAGTCGGCCGATTTGAAGACGTGGTCGCCGATCCCCCAAGGTCTCTGGTCGAAACGGCGACGCAGGCCGCAAGATCGCATGGAGCAACATCGGTAATCGGTTTCGGCGGTGGCTCCTCGCTTGACGTTGCCAAACTCGTTGCCCTTCTTGCCAGGAGCGAAGAAGATCTCGACGCGGCCTGGGGCATCGGCAATGCGCAGGGTCCGCGGCTTCCCCTGGTTCTTGTTCCAACGACAGCAGGCACGGGCTCCGAAGTCACGCCCATATCAATCATCACCGTTGGTGAAGAGGAAAAACGAGGAGTTGTCTCACCATTACTTCTGCCGGACTTTGCCATTCTCGATGCAAAACTGACGCTCGGGCTCCCGGCTCCTGTGACAGCGGCAACGGGTATTGATGCCATGGTTCACGCCATTGAGGCCTACGCGTCGTTGTCGGCAAACAACAATCCGGTCTCCAAAACTCTGGCAACCGAAGCGTTGCGCCTGCTGGGAGCCAACATTGAAACCGCTGTTGCATCACCGGGCGATGAAGGCGCCAGAAGCGCCATGCTGCTGGGCTCGATGCTTGCCGGCATGTCCTTCGCCAACTCGCCTGTGGCAGCTGTCCATGCCCTTGCCTATCCTCTTGGAGGGACATTTCATATCCCCCATGGATTGTCCAATGCGCTGGTCCTGCCGCATGTCATGAGGTTCAACAGTGTCAGCGCCGCCCACGCCTACGCGGAGATCGCGCCAGCACTTTTCCCGGATCTTGGTCAGATCACCGACGTGAGCGAGCGAGCGGCGGAGTTTGCGACCAAGCTGGGTGAGCTTTCAGAAAGGCTGGGTCTCCAAACCCGGCTGAGCACGCTCGGGATTGGTGAATCCGACCTGCCGAAACTGGCGCGGGACGCCATGAAACAGACCAGACTTCTGGTGAATAATCCTCGGGAACTGACGGAAGAGGACGCCCTGGATATCTATAGGTCCGCCCTATGAACTCCACAGGTTATCCACAGGAAGAGCGCCCCAGACCACTAGCCAGATCATTCTTCAAGGCGTTCCAGGAAATCCCCACGCGGTGGATGGATGTGGACATCTATGGGCATGTGAACAACGTACAGTATCTGAGCTTCTTCGACACTGCCGTAAATGGCTGGTACGTCACAAACGGTCTTCTTGCACCACGAACGAGTGATCAGGTGTTTCTTGTTGTGGAAACAGGCTGTCACTACTTCGCGGAATTGACCTTCCCTGATGTCGTTTCCGCAGGCCTTAGAATCGAAAAACTCGGCACCAGCTCTGTTGTTTTCCGGGTTGGCTTATTTGCTGGCGAAACTTCTGAAACTGCAGCCCATGGCCGCTTTGTTCATGTTTTTGTAGATCGCAATTCCAGGCGCTCGGTCCAGATCCCGGACAGGACGCGCGGCATATTAGCAAGTTTGATGGCTTAAGAAACCAGTTGATGCACCTGAGGCAAAGCTCCACAACTTGACTTCAGGAAATCCCCGGGAAAAAGGCTAAATACGAGAAAGGCATAACCACAGCCAACGCACAGGCACTCCACATGTTATCCGCAAGATATCAACAGGTGGAGTGGATCTGCGCAAATCGAGTTTCCAACATGTGGAAAACCGGTTTCAGCCCAGGTTCTTCATAAGACGGGATTTTTCCCGCTGCCAGTCGCGTTTCTTCTCAGTTTCGCGCTTGTCATGCAGCTTTTTGCCTCGCGCTAACGCAAGTTCCAGTTTCGCCCGCCCTTTGTCGTTGAAATAGAGCTTGAGCGGCACAATTGTCTTGCCCTCCTTCTGTACAGCACCGGCAAGTTTGCCGATTTCGCGTTTATGCAGAAGAAGTTTACGAGGACGGCGAGGCTCGTGATTGAACCTGTTGGCCTGCAGATACTCTGGAATGTAGACGTTATAAATCCAGAGCTCACCGCCATATTCGGCCGCATAAGATTCGGCAATATTCGCCTTGCCATTGCGCAGGGATTTCACTTCCGTGCCCTTGAGCTCGATGCCTGCTTCCAGCGTGTCCTCTATTTCGTAGTTGAAACGGGCCTTCCGGTTGTCCGAAATAATCTTTCTTCCCGGATCGCCTCCCTTTTTCGAAGCCATTTTTGTCCTTCAGGGGGCGAAACCCCTGCCTGTGTCAGTTGATCAGACCCGCATGCGCCATGGCATGACGAATTTCGATCTGAGTTTGTTCAGTTACCGGGACCAGAGGCAGACGCATTTCTTCCTCGATCTTTCCAAGAACGGAGAGCGCATATTTGGAACCGGTCGGGCTTGGCTCCAAAAAGAGCGCGCGGTGCAGCGGTGCGAGGCGATCCTGATAGTCCAGGGCCTTGGCAAAATCACCCGCCAATGTGGCTGCCTGGAACTCGGAACACAAACGTGGTGCCACATTTGCCGTAACCGAGATGCATCCAACGCCTCCATGAGCGTTGAAAGCCAGAGCCGAAATATCTTCACCGGACAGCTGATTGAAACCCGGCCCGCACAAGTGGCGCTGACGGCTCGCCTTTGCAAGGTCTGCCGTGGCGTCCTTGACGCCTGTAATATTGGAACAGGTTTCAAAAAGTTCGGCCATTGTTTCCGGCGTCATGTCGATGATTGACCGCCCCGGGATGTTGTAAATGAGGATCGGCAAGCCCACGGCATCATTGATCGCCTTGAAGTGCGCCTTGAGACCCGCCTGGTTGGGCTTGTTGTAGTATGGTGTGACAACAAGCAAACCATCCGCCCCTGCCTTTTCCGCGTGTCTCGCAAAATCAATTGCTTCAACGGTGTTGTTCGACCCGGCGCCGGCAATGACAGGCACCCGCCCCGCCGCGGCTTCAACGCACAGTTCGATGACACGCTTGTGCTCCTCGTGGCTGAGGGTCGGGCTTTCGCCAGTCGTGCCTACCGGAACCAATCCGTTCGATCCTTCCGAAATTTGCCATTCCACAAAGTCCTGGAACCGTTTCTCATCGAGCGCTCCGTCCTTGAACGGGGTAATCAGCGCTGGAATGGAGCCTTTGAACATCTCGGTTTCCTCTTGGATTAACTTTGTGGTGACGGCGACGGCAAATCGACCGATCTCAATGGAGGCGCAACATACTCACCTGCTGCAAAAGGAGCAATCCTTCCCATTGCGTTTCAGTGCGCCCGCCGGATTTTCTTTTGCGTATTGCGTTTTTTTCGCGACACCCACCCCTTCATGACGGGAAATACGAAGTCTAACTATTGGCAGCGCACAAAGCGCCACACTATCTTTTGAGAAAATCAAAGGGTGGAAGCGTTTTGGAGACACACATGAACACTGCGCCAACAGAAGCGCTGTCCGATCTTGAGACCACAGAGGCTACCGGGTCTCGGGAATTCGAGTGGCAGAGTGCCGACGGCCTGCGCCTATGCGGGCGCGAATGGGTCCAAAGTCCCGATGGCTTACCGGATGAGGGCGCCAAGATCACAGTACTTTGCCTTGCGGGCTTGTCACGAAATTCCCGTGATTTCAATGATATAGCTACGTTTCTTTCTGAAAGACATCATCGAGTGATCGCACTTGACTATCGCGGGCGTGGCAAAAGCGACTGGGACGAAGACTGGCGAAACTACGCGCTGCCCATTGAAGAAAACGATATTTCACTTGCGATCGAGACCCTTGGGCTAACCCGTTTTGCGGTGCTTGGCACGTCACGTGGTGGGCTGCACGCGCTCGCGATGAGCTACAGATATCCTGCCGAACGAATGGCGGCTGTCATTTTCAACGATATCGGCCCCCATATCGAAATGCGTGCAATTCATAGAATTGCGGCGACTCTCGGCCACAATATGACCTGCGGATCGGCGGAAGAAGTTGCTGATCACCTGGAGCGTACAATTGGACGCCAGTTTCCCGCATTTACCAGACCGGAGTGGTTGAAACTTGCCGGTCAACTTGCATCGGCACGGAACGACAAGTTTGTGATGGACTATGATCCTGCCTTGGCACACCAGTTGGCGAGTCTTGATGACGCTGCCCCCGCCCCTGACTTATGGCCTCTTTACGAAAAGCTCACAGATAGGCCGGTCATGGTAGTTCACGGGGAGCACTCGGACCTTCTCAGTTCAGAAACTTGCAAAAAAATGATCGAGATGCATCCGAATGCAAGGCTCAAAACGATCCCGGGACAAGGTCACGCTCCGGTTTTGTGGGAATCCGACACTCACGAAGCGATCGCTGAGTTTTTGGCGCAATTGTAGAGACGTACCGAAACGCAAATGGCTCGAAAAAACAGTAGCTTTTCGAGAATCGGACGCGTAATCGAACCATCGCCGCCAACTTCAATAAACAATAAAAGAAAACCCGGCGTTTCTGCCGGGTTTTCCATCAAACCTCTTTTGAGGATTGATTAGAAAGTGCGCTGCATACGAACACCGAAGAGGAGTTCGTCAGTATCGGTGCCGGAGTTACCGTTGATACCGTCAACGTTGGTGTTGGCGTAGCCGATGTCAGCACCCATGACGAAGCCAGAGACCGGCTCCCACTGTACCGAACCGTCGATTGCCCAACGGTCAACATCACCGATGGCTGCATTCTGGTCCATGTCAACCTGTGCGTAGGATCCGTCAGCTGCCAGACCGATGGTCGGAGTAGCCTGGATGTACACACCAGCAGATACGGAGAAACCGCTGTTGGTGTCGTCGCCGGTGTAGTCGGACACACCTGTTACGCCGGTGATGCCGTTACCGATGTAGGACAGAGCGCCGTCAGCGTAGAAGCCCTGGAAGAAGAGGTTCGAACCGGAGTTGGCGAACGGCAGGTTGATGTTTACACCAGCGCCGATTGCCCAACCGTAGTTGTCTTCACCACCGGTAGCGTTGTTGTTGGCAACGTCCGGGTAGACCTGGTGCAGAGCACCGGAGAGCTGTGCAGAACCCCAGCCCTGGGACAGGCCGAGAGCAGCAACGACGTCAGGAGCACGTGTGCCGCCGTATGCGCCGACTTCACGGCCGGAACGGTCTTCAAGAGCGATCGTTGCGGAGAAGCCGTTGCCGAAAGCAGCGGTGTAAGCGATCTGGTTCATCGTGGAGTCAGACCAGTCGCGAGTGACAACACCCATGAACACCTGACCGGTGTAGATGTTGAAGTTAGAACCGAGGTAACCAGCTGTCAGGCCGCCCCACTGGATGTAACCAGCGTCAAGCTTTTCGCCGGCAACACCGTTGGTGATGTCCATGCGCAGAGCAACGTAAGCACGCAGAGTGCCGAATTCAGTTGCCGTACGAGCGTCGAGGTAAGCGTAGCCGCGTGTCAGCCAGGAGTAGCCATCCTGATCACGGTTGCCCCAGTTACCATCGTCCAGAACGTTGTTGACAACGAACTGCGTACGCAGACGGCCACCAACGCGCAGGCAGGTTTCTGTGCCCGGGATGTAGTAGAAGCGAGAGCCGTAAGCGTCACAGACGCGAACGTAGTCAACCGGCTCCGGAGCAACCGGAAGATCGGCTGCCTGAGCGGTGGTAGCGGTAGCAGCAGCTGCCACGCCGAGCATCAAGCCCTTGAGTTTCATTTCTGACCTCCAATCAGTCATTTCAATCGGCACTCAAAACAGAAGCGCCATTTGTCCCCGCGAATTTTCTCTGCGTTTGCTTCCGACCGGAGGTTGGACGTCCGAGGCATGCAAACCAGTGCGGCTCGAAGCCGCTCGCACACTGACCATACGCATCCGCTTTCCCGGTTCAACACAGAATGCGCCTGACCAAGGGTTCTGGTGCTGTTTTCAAAATACGGTGTTGCGCGAATGTCACAAAACCAGGGTGGATCTTTAGAAACTGTTAGGAAAAGAGCGGCCTAGCGGACCAAAACCGCTTGCAAACCAGCCTTAACAGAGTGTGTAGGACACATGGAATCGGCGTCAGATATAGAGGGAATCGGCCCAGCATAAACAGGGACGGTTAGGCGGATTGAAGCGTGCCGGGCCGTATATCCGACTGGAACTCAGTGTCGCCCTGTCAGTAAAAATTCAGAAGATTGGAAAGTGCGCTGCATGCGAACACCGAAATTGAGTTCGTCGAGACCGTCGATTTCTACGCCGGTGACACCCACGCCTGAGTTGGAACAGCCAACGTCTGCCTCATGAGCAAAGAAGAGACCGGCCGCCACTTTATGGAACCGTCGATTGCCCGACGTTCGATGTCAGTATCTTTCGCTCCGTCGGTTGGTCAGCCTCTATCCAAATATTACCCGGGCATCCTGATCGGCAATCGATATGCCTTCATCATGGGGCAAGGTTTTGCTCGGCAGCAACCAGATCGCTGCGATCAACGCGCTTGTTCGGCCAGAGACAAGACGGCCTTGGGTATCCTTGCAGCCGCGCAGCTAAATGTGTCTTTGGTCATCCAGTTATCGCATCTTGACTGAGACCGCAGCGCTTTCGCCCTTCGCATCCATCACCATGACGTTTGCAAATCCTGGAGCCTCGGGCTGCAAGACCAGCTGATTTTGACCGTAGTCTGTCCGGTGCGGACGCCCGTTGACCAGGACAGCGTAAGGTGCAGCGCCCCCCTTGAACTTCACAACAAGCGGTTGGGCAGAATGCAAACCCTGACTTGTTGATTCGAGACCGAGATCCAGTTCGGCCCCGTCCGGGGGATAGGCAATGGATAACGTCTCACTTGATCCAGACTCGATGCGGTGTCCTGAAGTCCGTGCAAACTTCAAAGAAGGCGGCACGGCGGATTGCCATGCCGTTGGCAGATCGGATGCCGTGTTTGGCAGCGGCACGCGACTCGGACCCAGCTTTTGAAAGACCTCGAAAAGAATTGGCACGGCGTTTTTTTGACCGGTTTGACCCGGAACTGGAGACCCATCCGTACGCCCTATCCAAACGGCAGCCACGTACCGTCCGTCGAAACCCACGGCCCAGGCGTCCCTGTAACCATAGGACGTACCCGTCTTGTAGGCGATATGCTGCGTCTCCGCGCTGCGCGCCTGCGGCATTCCCTTCAAGATATCCGCGACCATCTCCGCCGCCTTCGGCGACAGCACGGGCAAAACACGGGCTTTGCGATCGTCTTCAGGACAATCTGCGCGACAGGTTTTCAAACCAACAGGCCCACCACCGTTCGCCAGTGAGCCATAAGCCTGTGCCAGGTCCTTCAACGTGAGCCCAAGACCGCCAAGGCTTATGGCAAGGCCGAAGCTTGTGCCTTTTTCAAGTTCGGGCCGGGTGCCGGCACGTTTCAAACGGGCCATCAAGCGTGCGGGCCCCACCGATTCCAGCAGCTGGACCGCCGGGGTGTTCAAGGAAAGCTGAAGCGCTTCGCGCAAAGTCACTGTCCCCTGATAGGCGCGGTCGAAATTTGTCGGCTGATAGCCTCCGATATTTGTCGGTCTGTCGGCGATCAGGCTTTCCGGCACGCCAACACCTTCTTCAAATGCCAGCCCATAGATGAAAGGCTTGAGCGTCGATCCCGGCGAACGGATCGCACGGGTCATGTCAACATGTCCGAGACGTGTCTCATTCAGAAGATCCGGAGACCCGAGCCTTGCAAGAATGTCGCCGCTGCTGTGGTCGGCGACGATGATTGCCAATGATATTGGCGATGGAAGCGTACCGGCACGTTTGCGCGCCTGCGCCTCCAAAGTTGCCTGAAGGGTCTTGTCGAGCGTCAGACGATGAAGCGCGCGCGTTGGATATGTGTTCCGGACATGCCGGCTTTCGTGAGCCGCAAGGAGAGGCATGTCGTAGCGACGTGTGCGGACCGGTTCGGCAGACGCCGATGCAGCTTCGCCTTGAGAAATGACACCAGCCGCTGCGGCTCGGGCGAGCACCCTGTTGCGCGCTTTTCGCGCGTTCTGTGCAAAGCGGTCCGGCCGCCGGGCTTCCGGGCTTTGCGGCAGAGCTACTAGCAAGGCTGCCTCCGCCGCCGTCAATCGTCCAGGTTCCTTCCCAAACCATGTCAGGCTTGCTGCCCGGATGCCTTCAACATTTCCACCGAACGGCGCTCTTAACAGATACAGCCGAAGTATTTCCTCTTTGTCGAAAGTGCGTTCAAGTTTGAATGCCGTGAGGATCTGTTCGTATTTCCGCCGGAAACTCTTGGTCGGACGTTCGTGAATAAGCCTTGCGACCTGCATTGTAAGGGTCGACCCGCCGGAAACGACCCGGCCATGGCGCACGCTTTGGACAAGTGATCGCATGAGCGCACGGACATCAACACCGCCATGTTCAAAGAAGCGCTTGTCTTCAAAGGCCAGCAGCATTTCCACATAAAGAGGATCGACTTCCGCCAGCTTCACCGGAAGCCGCCATTTTTCATCGCTGCTGGTAAACGCCCTGAGCAGCCGGTCGCTTCGATCCAGCACGACCACTGAAAGTGGCAAATCCGCAACCGGCGGCAGCGGATCCAGACGGTCGACGTCATGCCGGACCTTCCAGACGCCCGCCCCTGCCAACACCGAAAAACATGCAGCTATGACGATGCCGGGCCGCCAGATGCGCGACCAGCCTTGTTTCAACAGGGCTGTCGCCCGCCAACTCACCTTACGGGACCGAGTATATTGAACCTGCCGGTTTGCGTGATCGCCCGGCGGTCCGGCTGGTACATGTCCTCAACGGAGGCGGGCGGATGCGCGAATTCGCCAGGCGTTGCCGCACGCGCAAGATATGCGAACGTCAACTCCTTCCCACTTTGCCGCGTCTGGTCCACCGCAACCTCAAACCTGTCATCGTAAAACGCAGCATGTTCAGGTCTGTCAATCGTTGAGAGGAATTCGAGCCCCCCCAGATCTCCGGACCGAACAAGGCGCGGGTTATCAATGACAAGACCGGCCGGCAGTCTGTCGACCACCATGAGCCGACCCGGTTGATCTGTCAGCGCGCGCACGGTGACAACGACCGCCAAGCGCGTATTCACGGGCACGGCCGAGGGATCCACCAGTATTCCGTCGAGATCATAGATTGCACGTTCAACAGAATAGTCCTGCCCTCCAGCCGGCTCGGGAACGACAGGTTGCCCGACCACCGACACGAGAAGATCTGTCGGAGACGTGCCGTTGTTCGTCACGCTAACCGGGTCTGCGTCAACGTCGCCGCCCTTGAGCGACCAAGCGAGGCGACCGGGAGTTTCGGTTCCATTAATCGAAATCCTGGCCTCATCCGCCGATTCGTTCAGCGCCTGCGCCGCGAGCAACAGCCATGCCATATCCTGCGTCGACCGGCTTGCGGTCTGCGACTGCGCTGATTTCAACAGCTCAACGGTTTCGTCCTGAAGCCGTGTCCCTGCGGAAGCTGAGACGATGTAGTCCGTAATGGCGGCACTGTCTCGCAAACGCGACCCGTAATCGCTCCTGTATGACTGCTTCCGCTCACCTGGCAGGGCGCCAAGCGCCGCGCTGAAGCCCGTTACCGCCCGCTCCCGTTCACCGTAGAGCGCAAGTCCGGCTGCGACCTGCGCCTTGGCAAGCGGCGTTGCAAAATCTTGCAGTTTGGCGTCGAGGTAGTATCGCAGATCGCCCATTGAGGCGCGGCCATTGCGTGCAAGAACGTAGAGCGCATAAGCAATGCCCTCGCCGCCGTTCTGGAAGTCGGACGCATAGGCAAGCCGGTTCTCAAGATTGTCGAGAGCCGTCGTGAAAGCGAGATCGGGAACCTGATATCCTTTCTCACGCGCTCGGGTCAGAAAGTCGGTAACATAGGCTGACAACCACGTGTCGCCTCCACCGTAGCTGTTCCACAAACCAAATTCGCCGGACGAGGATTGATTTGCCAGAACGCCGGCAATCGCCTTCACGACACGCTCACGAATGGCATCATCACCGCCAAGACCTGCAGCCTCGGCAACTTCGCTCAGGTAAAGCAAGGGAAGTGCCCGACTGGTTGTCTGCTCCGTGCAGCCATATGGGTACCTGTCGAGAGCAGCCAGCAAACCCGCGAGGTCAATGCTCGCAGCCCCTCCTGCCGTCAGCGTCACGTCTACCGTTTCTGCTCGCAACCCATCCAGGGTGTCCGAGCTGAGTGTCAGACTGCCGCCAGCAGCAAGCTGAAACGATGACCTGCGAACCACTTCCGGCTGCGTATCTTTGACGTCCAAAGCAACCCGCTTGACGGTGGTTTCTCCGTCAGGGCCGGTCAGGGCCGCAACCAGTTCGCTCTCTGCCGGTACTGATCCCGCCCGGATCGGCACCAGGGCGACGGCTTTTTCTCCTACGCCGATCTCCAGCGAGCGGACATTGCTCGAAGTGTCACCGATGAACAAGCCGTCGGCGGCTGATATTTCGAGCTCATAAGTTCCTGCTGCCCCGTCAACGTTGTCGATTTCGATTGCGAGGCGTGAGGTGTCATCAGGTGCCAGGAAAGACGGCGCGCTTGCCGTCAGGACCACAGGTGAGCGCACTTCAACGTCTTGCTCGGCGTGTCCGACGCCTTCCTTTGTCCAGGCGACAGCCATTAGTCGCAGCGCGCCATTGAACGCGGGCACATCGAAGGAAACAGTGGCCTCACCATTGGTCCCGAGATTTACCAGGCCGGAGAAAAGTGCGACAGGCTCATCGTCCGGCGGAGGTGAATCAAGGCGCACCGCCATCGCATCGCCGCCCGATCTGACACGGCCTTGCGTGCCAGCCATCCGGTCAATCAACTGTCCGTAGAGATCCCTTATGTCCGTTCCCAGGCGCCGCTGACCGAAGTACCAGGTGTCAGGGTCCGGGGTCTTGAAGTTCGTCAAGTTGAGAATGCCGACATCAACGGCCGCAACTGTCAGATAGGCTTGTGTGCCCGCTTCTAGATTTGTCAGCCGCACCGGAACGTTCAGCGTCGTTTCGGGAAGAATGCGGGTCGGGGCCGACAGTTCCACACCAAGCACGCGCTCTTCCGGATCGACTGTTAACCAGGACAGACCGACCGCACGAGACGGCATGCGCTTCTGCTCAATATCCATCGGGCGGTAGAGGCTCGCAGTCACGTATGCACCAGCCCCCCAGTCATCGTTCACAGGGATATCGATTTCGGTTTCTTCAGCAGTTACTTCCACCGTCTGACTTGCAAGCAAACCACCCGAGACCACATTGACGACCGCAATGCCGGCCATTTGCGGTTTCAGGCGCAATTTCGCGATATCGCCTGGACGATAGCTGGCCTTGTCGAGACCGACCTCAAGATAATCGGGCGTATCAGAGGTGGCGTCGGCCGAATACCAGCCTGCATTGAAGGTGAAACTCGAGACGGCCTGAAGGGTACCGCTTCCCGACACGTCAATCCGATACTCGCCCCATTCGACCGGAAGCGAAAGCTCGGCGGGCTTCGATGCGTCGAGATCAAGATTTCCGCTGGCTACGCGTTCGGACGTCGTAATCGGTTCAAAGGACCAGCGCCCGTCCAGCCTGTACCACTGGTATCTGCGATTGACCTTCGACAGCGTCCACGACAAACCGGTAGCGTCCTGCAATTTGCCATCGGCGTCGACGACGATGACGGAAAAGGCCGCTGGACCGCCTTCGTCGACACCACCGTCAAATGCGGGCCTGATACCTATTCGTGGCCCATCGAGCGCAATGGGGAGGTCCAGATCACGTTCGACATAGCGCCCGCCCGCTTCCACAAGCCGTGCCACAAGTTCACCGTCATAAAGTGCTGTGGTCTCCGGCAAGTCCGGCAGTGTTACCTCAAAGGAGAGCTTGCCGTCCTGATCCGTCTTCAAACCGGATGGCAGCGCGCCGCGCTGTGAGTAGGACTCTTCGTTTTCAAGGCCGAAAAGATAGCCGGGGAAGGCTTTCAGCGCGCGCACGGGACGTACAATGATGTCACCTTCGAGCGTTTGACCGCTTGCCGGGGAGCCGTAGAGAAATCTGGCATCCAGAGCAACCGGTGTCGGCGACGTCCGACTGAAGGTCTCTGCGTCGGTTTTCATTTCGAAGTCGACGCGTTCAGGCTGATAGTCCTCAACAAGGAAGGTTGTCTGCGTGAGAGCACTGCCCTTGGGGTTGGCGAAGACTTGCCAGGACCAGATGCCCTGCTGCGAAGACGAAGCAAGTTCAAGATCCTGCAAATGGCCGCCAAGGCCGCTGTCGGTGACCGTAAAGCGAGCGTGCTCGACGCCGTCCGGCCTTGAGAAAACGAAGGTCAGCGGGAAATCTTCCTGGGCAACAGCTTTCGCATCGCGCAACAAGGCCTGGGCATGAACCGTCTCGCCTGCCTTGTAGACCCCGCGGTCCGTCCAGGCGAAGACATCTAGCGGGCCCGGAGCGGGCCGGCCTTCGACACCCCGGTCAGACAAGTCGAAAGCGGGTTTACGCAAGTCCAGGAACGAATAGTCGCCACCGTCGGTCTCTGCAATGAGGACACCTGGCGCTTGCCCGCCGCGACCGCGTGTCAGGCCCGCCCCAAATTCGGCAAAGCCCGCTTCGTTCGTCTGCGTTTCTGCCAGAATTTCATTGTTCACTGCCAGCAGCTTGACGGACACGCCTTCGATCGCTTTTGCCGTTGACAGTGAGCGGATGTTCGCAGCGATGCCGTTGTCGCCCGTGAGCGCGGTCAGACCGAGATCGGAGACAAGGAACCATTGTGTCGCCAGCGTTCCCCACCTGTTTTGAGTGTCGAGTTTCGAGCGTGCCGTCATGGCGTAAATGCCGGGCTTCAGCTCGATTCCGGTCTCGGCAACAGGGAAGGCAGTTGTCACATCCTGATTGAGAAGGTTCTCGCTCTCCAGGATACCGGACCAGACTTTTTCGCCGAGTTCCTCTTCGATCCGATCTGCCTGCCAGGAATCGAGCTGACGCAGGAACCGGTTATCGCGAAGCACGTCGGCGACCGACCTGGTTCCCACACGATAAATGGCCGTTTCGATCTCGTTCGTATTGACCGACACGATCGGGATCGTGGGCGTGCCGCCGGACGGCAGAACATAGGAACGGCTCAGAAAATGCACCGACGGAGACCGGTCTTTCACATAGATTGACAGCTCTGCTGTCTTCTCAAGCTTTTCACCGTCAGCAGCCGGTAGCCCTGAGCGTGCGGTGACCTGATAGCGGGCTCCGTGTTCCAACCCGTCCGCGCAGATCTGAGTTCCCTCCGCTTCAATAGAAACGGTGCCTGAGCCCCTGACATTTACGTAAGGGCGAAGATCCTCACCGACAGGCAGCTTCTGGGAAAAGACAAGACAGATCCTCGGAGACACGCTGTCGGAATCAACCTGATGATCAACGATCCGGAAGCCATGCTGCGCCACAAGTTCGTCATAGCGCCTTCGCAGTGCATCATTTTCTTCAAGCGCAAGCGCGGCCCTGAGCGCCTTGATCGCAGGTTTATACTCGCTCCGACGAACCAATGATCGCCCAATCAGATCAAGCGCCAGAGCGCGTTCCTGAGGATCGATCGCACGCAGATAAGTGTTGATCGCAGCCGAAATCGCATTCTTCTGTTTGGTTTCCCTTTCCTGCCAGCTATCGGGATTTTGAAGAAGAAGAGCTGCGGTGAGCTGGGTCCAGGCTTCGAAGTCGCCAGGCTCCAGATTTATCAATTTCACAAAATCAGCTTCGGCGAGCGCACCGTCCCGGCTTCTGAGGGCCGCAAGCCCGTCTGCCCGCAGTTGCTCGACAGTAGCTCCCGACGTGCGGCGCGCATTTGCAACGCTTTGCGAATAGGTTTCCGCGCTTTCCAAACGCTCCCGGGACAGGAATGCCAGTTCTGCCTGGCGATCTGCGCTGAGATCAGCGCGCGGGGCTTGCAACTCGACAACTCGACCGGCAATTGCTCCGCTGAAACCTTGCAGCTGACCAAAATCGGACTTCAGAAAGCACCAGTTTGCGGATGTATTGTAGGTGAATGCGCGGCACTGATTGTCCTGGAGGCACGCGGATTTGCAGCCGTCCAGATCGACGTCCTTCACTGTTCTGTAGTCACCGCCAAAGAAGTCGGCATCATCGATCGTGACGATGCGTTTTTCCTGAGCACTGACCGGTGTGCCTTGAAGTGCGGTAGCACCCAACAGAATCAGGCTGAAGAGAAGGGCGGGTGATCGGCGGATTTTAAACACTGAAGATGACCGTTCTGGATTTAAAAACTTGGAAAAAAGAAACATGACTGTCCTCCCGGACCGAGAATTTCTTCTATCAAGGCACCGGAACGTGACAAGGACAAGGCATAAAATTGTATCAGGCGGTCCTGTCCAGACTGCTAGCCGATCCTGGCGACCAGTTCATCAATCAAAGCGGCGACTTCCTGCGACGCCTTGCTGGAAGGAGCATCTTCAGTCACCGCAAATCCCTTGCCCATCGCTGAGGCGAAGACGGTCCGGTTTCCAAGGCGTGTTTCGAGCGTGTCATAGCCGGATTCGGCAATCGCCTCAGCCATTTCACCTGTCAGGGAGGCGCGTGGTGGAACGCGGTTGAGAACCAGCAAAGCAGGCGTACTCTCGCGCGCGGCAAGCTCGATCGTTTGCGATGTTGCCCAAAGATCAATGGGTGTCGGTTGAACAGGTACAATAACGTAGTCAGCCGCGTCGATGGCCGGTTTTGCATCCGTGTCGGTTTTCGGCGGCGTGTCGACCACGACATATCCATGTGAGCGCGCCAGTGATCTGGCCTCTCGCCGCGCTCCCCAGCCCGATGCCGTGCGAAATTCCAGGCCGGTTTCATCTTCGCCGAGATTTTGCTCGCGTGCTTCGAACCAGGTCCCCAGTGAGCCCTGCGGATCGACGTCCAGAATGGCAACCGGTTCGCCCGAGTGCCTCGCAAGCGCAACGGCAAGATGGGCCGCAAGCGTCGTTTTGCCAGACCCGCCCTTTTGCTGAGCAACTGTCAATATTCGACCGGACATCGCAATTCTCCACAATTTGCGGCGTATATTGCGACGCGATTTTTCGCAGTGCAACAAAACAATGCTGAAAACGGAGAATTCACGCAAAGTCAGAATGCGACAGAATGTCCGGTCTGCGCCTGAAACCGGATCTGACGGCTATTTGCCTCCTAGAGCCGAGTAGACTTTCCAGGACGGTCGCCCTGTGACGGGCAACCCGTATTTGGCTTCGGCCTTGCGAATTCCTGCGCGGGTCAGCGGCCCAACTTTTCCGTCGGGCTCACCAACATTGAAGCCATTTTTGTTCAACAGTTTTTGTAATTCCAGCCGCTGAGCCCTGGAAAGTCCGGGATTATCGGTCGGCCAGGGTGTCTTGAACGGATCACCGTCGGAAACGAGTTCCGACAAAAGGGCAATCGCCAGACCGTAGGAGGTCGACGCGTTGTATGAGCGCAAGGCATTGAAGTTACGCGTCACCAGAAACGCAGGACCGTTTGCACCAGCCGGGCGGATCAGAGCTGCTTCGGTCTTGCCGGAGAGACCTCCACCGCCGATTTTCTTAAAGCCCCGCTGGCCCCAAGTCGATAACGCAGCCCGTTTCTTCAGACCCGAAGGTCCGGAATAACCGGAAGGCACCTGGACCTCATAGCCCCAGGCACGGCTGTCCCGCCAACCGGCATTTTTCAGGAAATTGGCGGTTGATGCCAAGGCGTCCGGAACCGAATTGACAAGGTCTTTGCGACCATCGCCATCAAAGTCGACGGCAAGGCTGTTATAGGTACTGGGCATGAACTGGGTCTGCCCGAAGGCACCCGCCCAGGAGCCCTGGAAGTCGCCGACCGGAACGTCACCGCGCGAGGCTATCTGGAGTGTCTTGATCAATTCACCCCTGAAATACTTCTGCCGTCTTTTGCCAGCACACACCAAGTTCGCAAGTGCGTGAGGCGTATAAAAATCACCCTTGAACTGACCGAAATCGCTTTCGATCCCCCACACCGCGAGGACCACGTGGCGGTTGACGCCATATCGCTGCTCGATCGCGCTGAGCGTCTTTCGGTGCTTTTTAAGGTTTTTCTTGCCGTCCTTGATGCGTTCCGCGTCGACAAGAAAGGCCATGTAGTCCCAGATCTCGGTCTTATACTCCGGCTGCGAGGTCGAGAACCTGATCACTTTCTCATCGAAAGAGGCATCTTTCAGCATGCGATCGGCGATGTCGGGCCGCACGCCCGCCGAAACAGCCTGTTGCTTCAAAGACGCAACGCAACTTTCGATCGCCAACGCACTTCCGGAATTGGCGCTCAGTACCAGTCCCGACCCAAGTGTCAGTGCTGCCAGTCTCTTCCAGCCTGTTGACGGCATGTGCCCCTCCAAGAGCGTTGAATCGTCATTTCGATGCTGTGACCATGCCACGACGGAAATGCGGCGAAAAAGGGATGACTTCTGACTTAACCCCATTCATCCGATGGCGAACGGGAAAAACAGCGCATGCGCTGGCAAAATCACTCTTGGTCAATGTCAAAACAGCTTTTACCGGACCCATCGGCCCAGACGTTGTCGCGGCCAATCAGACGGCGAAGAGCAACGAGCCCGGCCGCATGACCTTCCGCACCTCCACCAGACGCGCAGGCCCATGCAAGCACGACTGGTTTGACGGAAACTTCAAACAATGCCGTTGCCGAGGTCAGAACACAAATTTCGGTATCGATGCCGCACAGGTGAACTTCCGAAAGCCGATTGAGATGGATCCACCGCAGCAAATCGTACGAAACCGCCGAGTATTGTGGTTTTTCAAAGACGAACGCCCCCGATGAAGGCGTGAAGGCAAGCTCGGTTTCTTCAGTGTCCGGCAGCAAGCGGTTCCAGCCGAGAAACCGCCGATGTGGCGAGTTGGGCCGGTTGATAAATCTTGAAGCCGCTACATGAGCGTATGAATCCTGGAGCTCTTCGACGATTGCCGGAATGTGCGTGGTCGCCGGGCTTACAAAGCCCTTCTGCACATCAATGATCAGCAATCCGATGTTTGCCTGCTTGCTCGGTACATCCTGCATGCAAACACCGAATCACGAAGCCCGGCAAAACGCAACGCTCAAGGCATTCGTTAATCAGCACGAGAATAGTCTTCTATTTGCCCTCGATGAGTTTGCGCCGCAGCCATCCCGATGCCTGGTCCATCATGATGACGACGACAATCGTGAGGATGATGATGTAGCTGGTGTTTTCCCAGTCGCGGGACGTCTTCATCGTCTCGACAAGCATCAGGCCAATGCCCCCTGCCCCAAGGGCCCCTATCACGGTTGCAGATCGTGTGTTGGATTCCAGATAGTAGAGAACCTGGGACACGAAAACCGGCAGGATCTGGGGAATGACGCCGAACCTGTAGCGCTGGATCTGGCTGGCACCCGTCGCCCTGACGCCTTCGACCTGTTTGTTGTCGATGTTCTCAAGCGCTTCGGAAAACAGCTTGCCCAGAGTGCCGGTATCGGTGAATGCGATCGCAAGAGCTCCTGTCAGAGGTCCGAGGCCAAAGGCGCGAATGAAGATCAGCGACCAGATGAGCATATCGATACCGCGGAGAAAATCGAACACTCGCCGCATGCCGAACCGCAAGATGAGGGATGGCGTGAAATTGCGCGCAGCCAGAAACGCCAGCGGCAAACCGACAAGCGCAGCAATCAGAGTACCAAGAACGGCCATCATGATCGTTTCGAACAGAGCCGTGAACACCTCGCCATGCTGCCAGTCGGGATTTCCGAGAAAATCGTGCATGATCAGCGACATATTGGACTGCGACGGATCTATGCGCTCGTTCGAAAGCGCGAGTGCCCAAAGCTGGCTGAAGGAAATGCCGTGCAGCTCCGACTGAAATGAGAACCAGAAATTCTCCCAACCGCCGAAATAGTTGTGCACTTCGATCTTTGTCTTTGTCACCTGAACGCGCCGATCAAGCGTTGGACGCGCATTGAACTTTCTCGGATCGTCCTTAAGCCACTCCGGAACGGGACCGGGCGGCAATTCCGTCGTGACGCCGCTATTCGTTGCCGAAACCTTGATGTTTCCGTAGCCGGGAACAAAGAACTCCATCACCTTGCCGGTGATCGTGACTTCATACCCGTCGCCGAGATCGACAGTCGCATCCGTGCCATCAACTTGGACCCAGTCAGGCAGATCCTCTTGCGCATATGTCGCGCGGCGCTCGCCTTCGATGGCGACTTCCATGATGTCGCGGCGCAAAAGCTTGGTGACATGAACCTTGTAGGCGACACTGTCAGTCGCAAGGATAACTGCTCTTTCGGGCTGCGCTTTTGCGAGCAATTCCGGTACGCCAAAGGCAAACCAGGTGTAAGTCAGATAAAGAATGATCGCCAATGGCGCGCCGATGGTTATCCAGGCCCGGCGGCGAACATTGCGGAAAACGGCCTCGCGGTCGAAGACCGGTTCATTGAGTGTGTCGACAGCCATTGTGAAGTTCCTCAATGCGCCCGGCCGGAGCCGACGAGTTTGCCACGCAGGTAGGACGAGACCTGGTCGATCATCATGATGGTGCAGAACAGAAGCACGAAGATTGCAGCGGTCTCATCCCCTGCCCCTTGCCCCCAGCCGATCGTACGGCGCAGTTCCTGTCCGATGCCGCCCGCGCCGACAAAGCCGAGAATGGCAGATGCCCGGACGTTGATTTCCAGGCGCAGCAGAAAGTAGCTCAGATAGTTCGGTGCGACCTGCGGCATCACGGCATAGCGGATACGTTGCAGCCAGCTGGCCCCACAGGCAGACAACCCCTCGATCGGCTTTCGGTCTATGTTTTCATTGACCTCGGAAAAGAGTTTTCCAAGAGCGCCTGCCGTATGGATTGCGACCGCGATCATCGCTGGAACCGGGCTGGACCCAAGAACGAAAATCAGGAACAGCGCGATGATCAGCTCGGGAAAGGCCCTTGTGATGTCCATGATGCGGCGGACGACCGGGATGAGAGGTCCCCAGCTGTCAACGTTGCGTGTCGAGGCCATCGCAAGCACAACCGCCATCGCACCACCCAGAAGCGTTGCCACCGCGGCGATATTCAGCGTCTCCAGCATTGCCGGGGCAAAGGTCAAAATGAGGCCGAAAAAAGCGGGCCCTGCCTGCCAGGCTTCGGCGACAATTTCACCAGGATAGTCGAAAAATTTCGAGAGCCCCTGCAGGAAGCCGCCGGAATTCATCTCGTTGGATTTCGAAAACCCGGAAACAAGCACCGCGACGACCAGCAGCAACCCGATCAACGAGTACAGCTGGCGGCGCTTGCGCAGCGTCAGGATTTCCTGTTCGAGAGCGGCAACGGCCATGTTCGAGGAACCTTCTGTGATAAAATCTGGCGTATCAGCGACGGAAAGCTGCCTGGATAGTTCGTGGTCTTGTCACCCAAGCCCCCACATGCGCAGGTCTGGGCTGCAGCAAGGACCCGGGAGGCACAGCCTGACGGACTATGTTGCCAGCTCAATCCTGTGGGTGATTGATCCGGCCGCCCGCGCTTTGCTTCAACCGGGATGCCAATCAGCATCGCGCTGCAAGCTGACACGGGCCGGCATCCGGCCCGTGTCCGCGTTGAGTTGAACCTTAGTTCTTGTTCTTGGCCTTCCGGGCCTCAACGATGTTCACGTAAGCTTCGTGTGTGATAGGCATGAAGCCCTTGGTCTCACCGGCAGCGATGTTGTAAGCGCAATCCGGATCGATGGAGTTCAGGGACGCGACCAGACCGGTCATTTTGATTTTGACGTCTTCCGGCAGTTTTTTGGACAGAACAATCGGCCCTTCCGGGATCACCGGGGATTGCCAGATCTGACGCAGCTCGGTCATGTCGACGAGGCCTGCGTCGGAAGCCTTGCGCAGAGCGCCGGAGTTGTACCCGTCTTCCCATTCGCCAAGACCGTCGGCCCAAGTCACACCCGCGTCGATATCACCGTTGGATACGGCAACGATTGTCTGCTCGTGACCGCCAGTGAAGACGACGTCGCCGAAATAATCGCCAGCTTCCATCGAGTAGCCTTCCTGCGGGATGGCGATGGACGGGATCAGGTAGCCAGACGTGGAGTTCGGATCACCAAACCCGAAGACCTTGCCCTTCATGTCTTCCAGCGAGTTGATTTCGCTGTCATTGCGGGCAAAACCGATGGAGTAGTAGCCGTAGCCGCCGTCAACATTGACCTTGACCAGAACCGGGTCAACCGCTTCAGGGTCAGTCAGGTATACCTTGGCGTAGCTGGAGGCACCGAGCCAGGCAAGATCGAGGCTGCCACCGAGCAGACCTTCGATCACACCGTTATAGTCGGCCGGTGCGAAAAGCTTGACCGGAACGCCGAGCAGATCGGCGGTTTTCTGCTCAAGGCACTCATAAGCGCGCAAGCGGTCGGATGCATTTTCACCGCCAAGGATACCGATACGGAACTCGGTAATCTCTTCTGCGCCGGCAACGGACGCATTCAGAGCGATCATGCTGACAGCAGCGAGCGCAGCAACTTTGGAAACGATTTTCATTTGGGACACTCCCCGAGGGTCTGAAACAGATGACGTTTAAAGGTGCGCAGGCGGACTAGACCGCTGCTGCCGCCGGGGTCATCGCACCGGCGGATTCCTGGGTGCCGGCTCGGCCGGCATCGATGGCAGTGGATGTCGCTGCCTCGTTGAAACTCTCGTCAGCGCCGTAGATCTCGCGGGCGGCACTTGTGGTGAGAGCTTCCGGTTTGCCGTCAAAAACGATGAAACCGTCCCGCATTCCGATCACCCGGTCGCAATAGGTTCTTGCGGTGTCGAGTGTGTGCAGGTTGCAGATCACGACTTTATTGTCGCGTTCGTGAATCTCGCGCAGCGCGTCCATGACGATTTTCGCGTTCATGGGGTCAAGCGAGGCAATCGGCTCGTCGGCAAGGATCATGTGTGGCTGCTGCATCAAGGCGCGCGCGATCGCGACACGTTGCTGCTGTCCGCCTGACAACTCCTCGGCGCGTTTGGTCGCTTCCTGCACGATGCCGAGGCGATCGAGCGCGGCGAGCGCATCGGCGACATCGGACGCACTGAATATGTTGAAGAGGCTCTTGAGCGTGCCGTGACCATTCAAGCGGCCCAGCATCACGTTGGTCGCCACGTCAAGGCGCGGCACCAGATTGAACTGCTGAAACACCATGGCGCAATCGCGCTGCCAGCGGCGCATCATTGCACCTTTCAATCGCAGAATGTCGCGGCCTTCGAACAGGATCTCGCCGCCAGAGGCCGGGGTCAGCCTGTTGATCATCCGCAACAAGGTCGACTTGCCGGCACCAGAGCGCCCGATAATGCCGACCATTTGCGGTTCATCGATATTAAAACTGACTTTGTTTACCGCAGTCCGCGATCCGAAAACCTTGGTGACGTTCTGAAACTGAATCACGCGTTAGCCCTGTCCTTCTTGTCTTAAGCGCACGGGGGACAGAGCCACTGATCGATTACAAACACATGACAGGTTTTTAACGGTGAGGCTAAAAATTTATGTCAATTCAATGACATACTAGCCGCCCCGCTTTTTCTGAATTAGCTGGATAACTAAATTTCCGCCGCTTTGTAAAAGCACTGCGGTATTCGAACAGCACTACTTTTACGCCTAATCATCGGAATATTCGCGGCAACGTTGTTCGGCTGATCGCTCGGTTTTGAATCAAATATGGGTCGCTCGACAAAGCAAAAAGATTGAATCCGTCACACCACTGTTATCAAACCTTCACGAACACGACCGGCGTCCCCGCTAAAACACAGCTCCCAAAATCGACAACAGATGGACTCACCATGTCTGCGCCAACACAAAAGTCTTCGCTTACCGAGGCTCCGAACATTCACCCGGACGCAAAGGTTTTAAACTGCGACCTCGGCATCTGGACGGAGGTAGGCGCGCGAACCGAGATGCGCGAAAGCCAGATGGGAGACTATTCCTATATCGTTCAGGAAGGTGACGTCGTCTGGTCAACGATCGGCAAGTTCTGCTCCATTGCCCGCCGCGTGCGCATAAATCCGGGGAATCACGCCACCTGGCGCGCGTCTCAGCATCATTTCACCTATCGTGCAGCCGCCTACGACCTTGGTGAGGACGACACTGAGTTTTTTCAGTGGCGCAAGGATGACTGGGTCACCATCGGACACGATGTCTGGATCGGACATAACGCCACCGTGCTCGCCGGTGTTACCATCGGCACCGGTGCCATTGTCGCAGCCGGCGCGGTCGTCACCAAAGACGTTCCGCCTTACACCGTGGTCGGCGGTGTGGCGGCCAAGACGCTTAAGCGCAGGTTCACCGAAAAACAGGAAGAAGCCCTGATTGAAATCTCCTGGTGGGACTGGCCTCACACGCAATTGCGCGAAAGATTGCCTGACTTCAGAAACCTGCCGATTGATGCCTTTATTGAAAAATATCGATAGGTGTATTCGACAAAACCCCTATTGAGTTCTGCCACTATCGAGTGCTTTGGTGTTGCAAAGGCAACCTGGGAGCCGTTGGTATGGTGGAGCGACATGCATCTTGCAGATGCGGGCAACTCAATGTGGTCTGCACAGGAGAACCCGTGCGTGTTTCGGCCTGCCATTGTCTTGAATGTCAAAAGCGAACCGGCAGTGCCTTTGGTCTGCAGGCGCGCTGGCCCGACGATCAGGTGGCGCTCTCCGGAAACTATTCGGAGTGGAAGCGGGATTGCGACAGCGGGCACGTCGCGACCTATCGGTTTTGTCCGGTTTGTGGATCGACACTTGCCTTCGTGATCGAAGGCTGGCCCGGTGTCATCGCCGTCCCGGTTGGTTCCTTCGCGGATCCGGATTTTCCAAGACCACGATTTTCCGTTTACGAACACCGCAAACATGACTGGGTTTCCATAGAAGGCGACAATGTCGAGCACTCATCCGATCCTTCGATCGCTTTTACGCAAGGCGAACTGAGAAAATGAGCGCAACGGAAGGACTGGCGGCGCCGAATCAAAGCCAAGCGCCGAACCTTGGCATCAATCGGATCATTCTCTACGTTCGAGACGTGGAAATGAGCGCTTCCTTTTATGCGTTCTTTTTCGGCTTCAAGGTGATGACGACACCGAAAGACAGGCTCACCGAGCTCTTCATGGAAGACGGCGGCGTCCGGCTTCTGCTTCACAAGGCCGGAAAGGCCCAGAAACTCGGGCAGGTTTCCCTAAAGCTTGTCTTTGATGTGGAAGACGTCTGCGCTTTCAGCAGCGCTTGCGCTGACAAAGGTCTGAAGTTCGGGACAATCCACCAGGCAGACGGTTATGAGTTTGCCAACGCAAAGGATCCGGACGGCAATGCCATCCAGATTTCCAGCCGGGCTTTCAAGACGCCGTGAATTGCGTCCAAGTGCCGTCCCCTAAATCCGCCACCTGATGCACTCCCATGGCCCAATGAATGGCGCTATGATAGCGCCATGACGGAAGAGACCGCAGTATTACAATCCAGCCTTGGCCCTTCCCTGCGCAGATGGAGGGTCCTGAATCGCTTAAAACAAGAAGCACTCGCAGCAGATCTGGGTGTTTCGCAGAGCCGGATTTCGAGATGGGAAGGCGGCGTCTTGGAACCGGACGAAGCAGATCGGCGCAAGATCACGCGCCTTTTGCAGGCGCGCCCGGAAACCGCTTCCGACCGGGCTCTGCTGGAGCTTGTTTCGTGCGCCTCAACACCTGTGCATCTGGTGTGCGACCTTACCCATCGCCTGCTTGCCGTTTCTCCAGCGCGCACCCGGCTTTGGCATGTGCCGGTCGCCGACCTGATGGACAAACCTTTGTGGCGCTTCGCATCGCACAGTATTCGCGAAGTTGAGCACAAGCTTGAGGACAAAGGCTGGTTTGAGCCGCTTGGACCGGACATTGTGTACCAGACCGAGCGCGCCGACTTTGCGGAACTCACCATTCCGCAGAGCCGGATCCGGATATCACGTCTTGCGCTTTCCGATGGCCGGTATGCACGCCTGGTGCGTGACGACACGGTAACCGCCGAATAAAATATTCGGACCGTCGCATTCCTCCATCAGATCGCTAGTATCTGCACCATGACCAAAAGCGATCTTGCAACCACACCGGCAGCCATTCCCCATCAAAGGCTGGAAGGCATCCTCGCTTTCCTGCAGGAAAGCGAGAAACTCAAAGACACACTGCGTTCCGGCACAACACGCCAGGGACGACCGGAAAGCACAGCCGAACACAGCTGGCGGCTCTCGCTCATGGTGCTCTTGTTCGAAAGAGAACTGGCCGGCATCGACCTCCTGAAGCTGGTCAAACTGTGTCTGGTACATGATCTGGGAGAAGCGATATCAGGCGACGTCCCTGCCCCATTGCAACAAGAAGGCGATGATCGCGAGGAACGCGAGCGCCGGGACTTTCTGATCCTTTGCCGTGAACTCCCCGACGAAATCGGCCAAGACCTGCTGGCGCTCTGGGACGAATATGCACAGGCGGAAACACCGGAGGCGCAGCTTGCCAAGGCTTTTGACAAGCTCGAGACGATTTTACAGCATCAGCTTATGCCTCCCCAAAGTGTCGAATTTCACGAGTTCAACATGACCTACGGGCGTTCACGCACCGATGTGTCCGCCCTGACATCGCAGATCCGGGACTATGTCGACAGAAACACGCAGGACATCATTTCAGCCTTAAATGACGGGGCTGCCTGACATACGAAGCCGGAAGCGCCGGGCGAGAGCGAACCCGTGTTGGCGTGTCTGCCTCTTGCTATGGCAGCGCCGGGTGCTCTAGCATCCGGTACCATCGTCAGTCGGCGGTACGCAACAGAGGAAATCGGCCATGTACACGATCCTCCCCCGCAGCAACGGTCCGGTTCTCGGTGTCGAGATCACGGGCAAGATCGGCATCGAGCAGGAAAAGAAACTCATTGCCGCAGCAGAGGACCTGATCGAAAAACACGACAAAATCAGCGTCCTCATTGTGCTTGGCGATCACGCGTTCATGTCGATCGAAGCCGCAACGGCCGACGTCAAATGGGCGTTGACCCACATGGCGCATCTGCACAAGGTGGCCATCGTAGCAGACAGTAAATTAATCGCTGCGCTTGTCGCCATTGACGCAACTTTCGCCAAATTGGCCGGGATACACGAAATGCATTTCGCGACCGACGAAATTGAAACAGCCTGGCATTGGATTGAAAGCTGAGGATCGCCTGTTCGCTCGTTTACGGAGACGACAGGCAGATCCTGAATGCGTGCCAACCGAAGACCTCGCTTTTCAGCACTGTGTCAGCTTCTTTCTCAAAACGACGGTCAGAACACGTTTGCGCTCGATGTGGCGCCGGTATGGTCCGGCAAGAACGTCGCTGAGGATTGCTCTTTCCATGCGGGAGAAGAATTCCTCGGAAAGCAGCCGAAGTTCTTCCGGCGACTGCGCGCACCGGCGAAAGACGTTTTCCTCGAGCGTGGTCTGAAGAATAGGACGATCGGATAGCATTTTCTTTCGCGCATAGACCTCCGGCTGATCCAGGAAGCGGGCGTATGGATCGCTTTCTTCGCGTGAGCGCGATCTCACCTGAACAAGTTCTATGTCGCAGCTCGCAGCCAGTTCCTCGTTCTGCAGGATCGCTTGTCTGGCGTCTTCCTTGGTGAGGTACCAGACCGGAAAGAGAAAGTTGTTCAGGAAAACCTGATCCAGTATCCCGTCGGCCACCATGTCCTGGAGAACTTCCCTGGTAAAGGGAACCACCACGTTGTTTGAGGGAACGATCCCGTTTGGTGCCGTTTCCGCTGAGGACGACCCCAAGGTCGAAACGAGCAAGCTGCCTCCAGGAACGAGTTCATTGACGCGTTTCTTGACGAAGAGGGCAAAGTCGGCCATCGCGACCTGCCTCAAGCGCTGATATTGATGCGCTTGCAGATCGGAAAACCAAAAAGCGTTCTGAGACTGCAGATAGACCGGATTGCGAAGCCAGTGCGTGGCAAAAAAGGAGATTGCCAACGAGACGGATTCGCCGGACAGCATCTGGTTGTAAAAGTCACCGGCCAGCATTTCGATCTGCGGCACATTGTGACCGGAAACCAGTCCCTGTTGCCCGAACACCGTTTCGCGCAGCACGCCCCAGTCGTTGCCTGGAAGGTCTGCGAAACACGCCGATAGCTGTTTCCTCGGAGCCTCGCCGGCCCAGGTCTCCAATACCGGACGAACAGCCTTCAAGCTGCACAGTCCCGGACCACAGCCGAAATCAGCCACTTTTGGCGTTTCGGCAATATTGAATGTGCGAAGCGCGAGCTCGCGAAGCAACTCGCCGTGCTCGTCGATGTCTTTCAGGCGATGTGCTGAATTTTCGTTATAATCTTCAAGCGCACTTGTCGCGGCAGCATAGGTTACCATCCCGACTATTCTCCATATGTCTCATGACAATCTGTCCCTGCGGAGAATTTGGGTATGGTTTGCCAACGTACAAATTAAGGCTTTGTAATCTTTACGTTAAGCTACGGAACCTGCTGCAAAGGCCGGGCTCAGCAGTCCGCATTTGCCACACCGGATGACGGGGGGCTTTGGTCCGGGAATGGTTGGACTCAGGCTTCAGCAAGCTCTTCGCGGCTGTGAAATGCGAGGGTTGTCACGCGTCCGTCCCGGACTTCGATCATGTGGCCCTGCGGCACTTCAACCCAGCGATCGGAGGCCTCGTCCAAGGGTTCTGAGACAACCATGACGCCGTCCGGAAATTCACGAAAATAAAGCGTCGGGGCAAAGTTGTCGGACGCGTAGCGCGCAGCATAGAGCGTCTTTCCGTCCGACCAGGCCGACGCAAAGCGCATGTTCGGCGTGACCCCTGCGTACCGAGACAGCGCCTCTGCTTCGTGAACCGCACGCGCCATTGCCGCTCGCGGATGCAATTTCAGACCATAGGCAAGCGCTATCAGAAACAGGCACTCGCTGTCTGTCCCGCCCATGCGATGCCTGTAGAGGTCATCGGGGATCATATTGTCGAGGCGCCGGCGGACCTTGTCATATCCCCCGACCTGGCCGTTGTGCATGAATGCCCAGCGCTCATGCGTGAAAGGATGGCAATTGTCCCGCGTCGTCGCAGTTCCGGTTGAGGCGCGCACATGCGCCAGAAAGTGTCCGGACCGGATGTGCCGCGCGATTTGAAGGAGGTTCGGATCTGACCAGGCAGGACGGACATCCTTGTAAAGGCAGGGTGTCTCCCGGTCACCGTACCAGGCAACCCCGAAGCCGTCGGCGTTGACCGCGGTTTTGCAGGATAGCGCATTCCGGCTTTGATCAATCAGGGAGTGCGCCGGATCGCAGATCACCTCTTCCAGATATCTTGGAGCTCCGCTCCAGGCTGCCCAGCGGCACATATTGAAATACCTTCCTATGCAGCCGCCTGAGCGACACTGAAGCGTGCTGTTTCCTCATCGCAGGCGTATCCGTCAGCGAGCGGATAAGGATTTCGAGCCAGTTCTTCGACCGCTGCGATGATCCTGTCTGCCTTTTCCTCTGTCAGCAGAACCGAAAAATTCAACCGTGTCC
Organism: uncultured Roseibium sp.; assembly: GCF_947494555.1. Taxonomy (GTDB): domain Bacteria; phylum Pseudomonadota; class Alphaproteobacteria; order Rhizobiales; family Stappiaceae; genus Roseibium. The sequence goes on from NZ_CANLVF010000002.1 coordinate 863,324, forward strand.
ATCCGGGTTTTTTGAGTTCTTCGCCGGACAGAATTCCTTCGCGAAGCGCTTGAGATTCCTCCCGTCCGATACCGAGCAGACGATGCGCATAGGGCCCGGCACAGGCGCAACCGCCGCGCGCTTGAACCCCATAGGCATCCGACAGCATTCTTGTAACAAGTTGCTGATGAATATAGCCGCCGCGTTCGAGATCGCGGACCCTGAAGGAGAAAACCGGCAGGATATGGCGGGCGTCCTGATTGCCCATGATTTCGATCGCCGGGTTTTTACACCACACAGTAAGCGCCTTGTCTCGCAGCGCTCTGTTTCGAATGTCCATGAAACGCTGACCGATTGCCTCCTTGACGAGAAAGGCCAAGGCCGCACGAATGTCGCCAATTACATTCGGCGTGCCCGCTTCTTCGCGCACTGAAATGTTCTCCGCAAAATCATGCCCCCACGGGGACACGAAACGCACGGTACCGCCGCCCGGAAAGACCGGAGCCGTTCTGCGCACGGCTTCTTTTCGAACGATCATGACGCCTGAAGACGCCGGACCGCCGATAAACTTGTGCGGTGAGGCAACAACGGCATCCTTTTGCGCGTTTTCGGCCGGCTGCATATTTATCGGCAGATAAGGGCCGGACCCGGCACAATCCCACACGCTCAAAGCGCCATACTTTTTCAGAAGGCGGGTGACATTAAGGTCATCAGTTACGATGCCGGTGACATTCGACATCATCGAAAAGGCCCCGACAATCAGACGGTCGCCACCTGCCGTGACAAGCACGCTCTCCAGCTCGTGCAAGTCTGGACCGCCTGTTTCGTCCTCGCCGACCTCGATGACCTGCGCACCGCTTTCGCGCCACGGCAATATATCGGAGTGGTGCTCGTAAGGACCCAGGATCACCAGCGGATTTTCGCCTCGTTCCACCGCATCGGACACGCCGAGAAGATGAACCAGACGATTAAGACCCGCAGTCGCGCCTGAGCCACAAAACACGGTGGCAAAGCGGTCGTCTGCATTGCAAATGCGTGCAATTTCGGAGCGTGCAGCCTCGCGCATCCGGGTCATGACGCTGCCGCAATACGACGCCTCGGTGTGGCTGTTGGCATAAACCGGCAGGATTTCTTCAAGGACAAATTCCTCGACCTGACGAAGGGCTCTGCCGGACGCCACATAGTCTGCATAGATCAGCTCGCATTCGCCCATCGGCCCCGCAATGCTCGCACCCTCACCGATCAGACCAGCGCGCAGTCTGTCAGCCAGATGCGGTCCCTTCAGCGCCGCCTTGAAATGATCGATTGCCGTTCCCGTAATACGCGTCATATGTGTCTCCGAATTTCTTCGAATCAATCATATGACCAACCAAGCTTGGTAAACTTCACCTATTTCCTTTGCGAATGGACCGTTTCTGTGTCATTTGATTGCCAATGGAGAAAGTTTTCGATCAGATTGACAGGTCCTTGCTGCGTGCCCTGCAGCGGGACGCGCGACTGTCGCAACGCGAACTCGCCGATATCGTGGGTCTGTCGCAAAACGCCTGCTGGCGCCGGCTCAAGACGCTTTATGAAAGCGGTCTTATCGAAGGACACACGGTCAGGCTCGATCCGGCGCGTCTCGGTCTCAACCTTACGGTCTTTGTGATGATCCGTACGCGTCACCATTCCAAGGACTGGCTGCAAACCTTCAGGCAGGAAGTTTCCGCCATTCCCAACGTTATCGACTTCTACCGAATAGCGGGTGACTACGACTACATGTTGAAGGTCGTTGCGGAGGACATGAACGCCTTCGACCGCGTCTATCAACGTCTTATCGAAAAAATCGATCTGGATACGGTAACGTCCTACATGACGATGGAGGCGATCGCGGATTCCCGCGACCTGCCGATCTGACCCGCCGGGCACGGCTTAAGATCTGATGCCCTCAGCATTCCGATTGTGGCAAGCAGGCTCAGCGCCTGCGGTGCCCGCCGCCCCGGCGCTTCACGTTGCCGCCGCCACCGCGGTTCGGGCGGGCCTGCTGCGGCCTGCTTTGCTTTGGCCGGGTCTGCTGCGGCCTGGTCCGTTGAACGTTGCGTTGCCGGTTGACCTGACGGTTGCCAGCATTCCGGGCCTTCCCATCCCGGTTCAGGTGGGCTGGCGCGGGCCGTGTCTGCGGAGCCGGGCGTGTTGCCGGCCGCTGCGCGGGGCGTTGCACATTCGGTCTCTGGACATTGGGCTGCTGTGCAGGCCGCTGGACATTCGGCCTTTGTCCAGCCGGAGGGTTCGCCGGACGGTTCACGTTAGGGCGTTGGCCAGCGGGACGGTTCTGAGGCCGCTGGAGATTGCCCTGCCCGGCATTCGGCCGGTTCTGCAATCGGTCTCCCGCCGGACGGTTGGCAATCGCAGCCCCTGCCCCGGCCCCGATAGCAGCACCGGCACCGATGTCACCCAAACGGTTCTGCAGGTTTTCACGCGACGGAGCAGCAACGTCTCCCCAGCGGCCACCTTCGAACTTCTGCCAGTTTTCGCCATCGCGCCTGTAGACGGAGCCATCACGACCGGCAAAGACGTCGTTGCGCCGGTCAAGGCTGGCAACACGCCCGAGATTCCCGTCCTGTTTCCACCTGTTCACCGCATCCGCCTGGATATCCCGCGTGCGCGACCATTGCGGCCCGGACACAGCGGCACCGCCCCAGGATCCGTAAATGCCGCGGGCACCGCCGGCAACAATCCGGTTGCCGGTGCGCGGATTGTAGGCGGTTATGAAGCCGGCGCTGCCGCGGGGCCCGCTGATCGCGGCACCTCGAATGTATCCGCCGGTGCGTGGATTGTAGATACCACCTCCGGCAATGCCGCGCCGTGGGCCATACGCATAGCCGTAGCGCCCGTAAACGCCCCGAACAGGGTTATAGAAGGCACCAATGCCATAGGTTACGGGTCTTGGAAAATAGATCGGCCGGATGCCCGGCCGGTACCACGGGCGATAATACCACCCGGTTCCATAGACAAAGACGCCCCACGCAAGGAAGCCGGTCACATACCCCATCGTATAGCCGTACCAGACCGCATTGGGTTCGGTTTCGTAAACGCGAACATATGTGGTGTTGTAGACGGGAGACGACGGCGGAATCGTGTAAATCTCGTCAGGCACAGACGTTGCCACGACGAAAGGCCCTTCCGGACTGTCACCGACGAACCAGACACCGTTTTGTAGAACGTAATATTTCGCGCCAACCTGAATGACCTGGTCGTTGGTGTTGACCGCATAAGACATCGAAGTGCCTTCGATCGGCTCGAATTCCGGATCGCCGGCATAGGCAATGTCTGCACTGACAGACCCGACTTCCACGCGGGCGGTTGTCGGAATACTTGCCTTGAGACGTGCCTGCGAGGCTTCTGAGGTCCCCGGAATGGTCGACCTCACGGAGTAGTAAGGCGCATCTTCGGGGATATTCAGAAAATCGGACGGCATGTCGGGGGTTGTGAATTCCCACGGTCCGTCGAGCGAGGCCGACTTGAACCAGCGTCCGGACACCAGAATGTACCAGGTTGACGTGGTTTTCAGGAAAAAGACGTCGCTGTCTGTGTTGGATGCCCATTCAAGATTGGTGCCCTCAACGGGTTCAAGCTTCGGCTCGCCTTCGAAAACGATCATTTCAGCGGGCTTGTCGGAATAAATGACCTTCGGCGCCGTGTTGTCCGCGAAAGGTTGCGGCGGGATCGCTTCGCGTGTTTCCGACCAGTTGTCGTCTTCGGGCAGGTTGGAAATAAGGTCCGGTAGCTCCGAAACCGTTTCCCAACCGGTAGAAACGTCCTTGGTCATCAGCCAGGATTTCTCGTCGCGAAGATAGAATTCTTCCGTATCGTCTATCCTCAGGATGTCCCAGTTGGTGTTGACCACGAAGCTCAGACCCTGGTCCCCCTTTACAGGCGCCAGGATGGGCGCGCCTTCGGTCTGAACCAGGATCGCGGGCTCTGTCGATACGAAAATCGGAGGCGCTTCAGCGTTAAGCCCCTTCACGTCTTCCATGCGCTGATATTCAGCAAGGCCCGCGGTGATCCTGTCCTCTTTCACCGTAATGGTTCCGGTGGGCATGATCTTGCCGACCTGCAACGTGAGGTCTGTCAGCGAGGCCCTGTCCAAAGCCGAAAAATCCAGCTCCGTGACGCGAATGTTGCTGACGGCAACCTCACCATTCGCCGGATCGGCAACCGTTTCGCCGCTGGCGCCGATTACCCCGAAAACCGGCTGTGCATCCTTGTCTTTGATGTATTCGGCAGCCACCAGCGCGTTGAGCGTCTTGAAATCGTCCCAGGCCGTGAACTGCGGCTGATAGAGGATGAGCGTCGCACCGCCATCGGTTTCAAATGATCGCGGCCAACCGGTCGTCTGTTCAGGTTCGGTCAATTGCAGATACTGGCCGCTGATAAAGCCATTCTGCCCGTTATAGCTGACCGTGCACCAGGCTCCGGTGTCGTCACAGTTCTCAAGCTCGACCTGCGCTCCGTTCGGCACCGTACCCAGGGATCCAAAACCGGTCCCCGGGCCCTGCCGGAAATTCACTTTGGCCGTCGTGACTGCCGGAGCGGCAAATGCTCCGTGCACAAAAACGGTCTGAACAATCAATGCCGAAGACAGAATTACCGAAATTGTCTTGCGCATATGGCCCTCCCAAAGGCGGAAAATGCTTGTTTGCCAATGACGCTCACAGCCTCCGGTTACTTTTCCGAAATCTGCAATCCGAATTATCAAACCGATCTTTCGCAGCATTCTTTCCCTGTGTCCAGCGTCACAGGTCATGAAACGAACGCGGCATTAAGTTCGTTCTCACAGCAGCATGACACAGATTTCAAAGGCCTGTAAGGCTAGGAGGTTTTGACAATGATGCCCGGAAAATTCGCTTTGAGAGCCTTGTTGAGCGGTGCGGGTCTTGCCCTGCTCGCAGCGACCTTCGCACCTTCAGAGGCAGCAGCCGAAACATTTTTCTGCGAGAGCACACAGACGCCCAACGGCAACGCCAAATACTGTAATTTTCTTCTGTTCGATGCCGATTTCCACCGCCATCGCCAGATTGTTGTCGCCCAGGGAGCTCGGCGCAACGTCGTGATCAACGGCCGATACGACGTCTTCTGTGTTCTGGTTCAGAACCACAAGGGGGTGCCGAATAACGTCGCCCTTCGCAAACAGCAATGCAAAAACACCCATAGTGGACGTGAATACAAAGTCGCAATCCGCGAATACAATTTGCGCCGCGGACGAAACGGTTTCAGCACGAATACAGCCCCCATCGTGCGTCCCGTCGATCGTTGGTAGCAAATGCGGACCGGCGCGTCCGCATTCGCGCCGGTCCGTTTAATCTTTCAAAGCAAGTAGCGTCTGCCGCACTCCCTGACTGGCACTCATGCCCTAGCGGGTCTTTCAGCAGGCAACCGAAGAAACACCTGGCGTAGAGAGCGTGACCACCTGACCGGAGCGCGCAGACTGCTGAGCCGCCAGTCCCATTTCCACAGCGCGCCAACCATCTTCGAGGGTCACTTCCGGCAAGTCGATTTCACCGCGCACGACAGCCACGAAGCGTTCATGCTGATAGAACGTGGACCCGTTGTGATCCCCAGCGTCCAGGAGCGCAGGATCCACTGGGATATCGATGCTGTGCGGTCTCTTCGGGTTACGCGGAGAAACGACAAGTTGCGCAACGGGCGGCTCGCCGAGATCTTCCGGCCAGAACCGGCCGGGACCGGGAACAAATGCTTCGATTTTTCCGTCGGGACCGATGGCCACGACCTCTTCCTGATACTTCGAGCCTTCTGCGAACATGCAAAGATCCAGCAAAGCGCGCGAGCCGTTTTCGAAGTCGACGATCACGTAACCATTGTCGAGGACATCCGGCTGTTCGCCGTCATACACCTCATCCTTATGGTTGGCGTCCTGTCCGGCGGAGGCCATCACGCGAACCGGTTCGGACTTCGTCATCAGACGCATCAAATCGAAAAAGTGGCAGCACTTTTCAACAAATGTGCCACCCGAATAGCGGTTGAAACGGTTCCAGGCACCGACTTTTTGCAGGAACGGGAACCTGTGCTCGCGGATCGTCAGCATCTTGATACCACCGGTCGCATCTTCGACGCGATCGATCAGTGCCGCAATTGCGGGCATATACCGATATTCCATCGCGACCCAGATCGGTGCCGGATAGGCAGCCTTGAACGCTTCAAGTTCCGCCTGCTCCTTCGGATCCGTGAACAGAGGCTTTTCGACAAGCAACGGCAAGGGGCGCTTCTGGCGGATCTCCTGCATTTGTGGGACATGACAGTGGTTGGGGCTCGCGATCAGGATGCAGTCCAGCTCATCCACCTCAAGAAGATCGCTGACGGAGGAAACGAATTTCGCCGCCGGGGTGATCTCGGCGGCTCTCGCCGACATCTCTGCGTCGGGTTCAAATATCACCGAGACCTCAGTGTCAGGCAGCAACGCGATATTCCGCAGATGCTCCTGACCCATCATTCCGCAACCGATAACACCGTATCTTACCTTCGCAGGCATCCAAGTCTCCTACACGGCAGGCTTCTCGCGGCCCGCCTATTTCAACCGCTGTACGTAGTGCGCCCTGTTCGTATCGAACCAGGTGCGTGAATATTCGACCGGCTCGGATCTGTCCGACCAACTGAACCTTTCGATGAAACCTGTGAGTGTCCCCGGCTTCATCGTGAAGTCTTCCGGGGCCCAATCGGGCACCTCGCCTATCGTCACACGATCTTCCGCGCGCGTGATCCAGAACCCGAGATGCTTCTGATAGAACCTGTAGAGGGAGTCCGAAAGCAGGTCTCGTTTCACAAAACCCGCATCTCCGTCAAGCCAGATTTCCTCGACTGCAATTATGACATCGTTGAGATATCTCAGCCTGCGAATCCGCGTGCCTTCCGGACTTTTGCCGAAATCAGGAAACTCATCCGGCTTCCGCAGGCGCTCCAAGCTCAGGATGTCGGCCCGGGGCAATCCGCCTCCGCTCAGGAGTTCCAGCCGGAACATCGCGTAGATGCTTTCCTGGGTACGGCCCTGGCGTATGTAGTTTCCCGAACCCTGAACCCGCTCGAGTAGGCCTTTCTCCGTAAGGTCGGCAAGCGCCTTTCGAAGTGTTCCGATGGAAATCCCCAATTCGTCCGCCATGTCGCGTTCGGGTGGCAAACGCTCTCCGTCGATCAGTCGCCCTGCGGCAATATCCCTGATCAAAAGCTCGCTGATCTGCAAATAGAGCGGCAGCGCATTTGAGGTCTGCGACGATGATTGCATGGGGTCAAGCGGCCTGGCTTTTTAAATTGATACACTATTGATTTACATCAATGCGGATGATAAGCAAGAATAAATCGACGGTAAAGTGAACCCGTTCGAAATCAAATGAAACCTCGATCTGAAATCGCCTAAGCCGCACGCGGTCCTGTCGCTGAAAACGGATCGATTTGAATGAGTTAGAGCCAAAGGTGTGCGTTCGAACCAGTGCGGACGGCTCCAGGGAGAAATTTTATGACAGTTGTCCCAGTGACATCTCCAGACCTCGACGCCGCGGAAGTTTCCTGGTTCTCCGCGCTGTGCTCAGACGATTATCAGTTTCTGGGATTTCCGGAAGGCGACCTGCGGTCATCGTGGAAACATTGTTCCGAAATCGTGACAACTGCGGAAGAACAGGGATTTCGCAATATCCTGTGCCCGTCTTCCTATCAGGTCGGTCAGGACACGCTGTCATTCGTCGCCGGATGCGCTCCGATCACCGATAAAATCAATCTGCTCGCAGCTGTGCGCTGCGGAGAAATGCAGCCGATCATGCTCGCCCGCACGATCGCAACTCTCGACCACATGCTGGAAGGCCGGCTGACGGTCAACATCATCTCTTCAGATTTTCCGGGCGAACAGGCAGACAGCGGATACCGTTACCAGCGTTCGCGCGAAGTTGTTGAAATCCTGAAACAGGCGTGGACCCGGGATGAAATCAACTACGAAGGCGAAATTTACAATTTCAAGGGTTTGACGACAGATCCGGCGAAACCCTACCAAACAGGTGGCCCGCTCCTTTATTTCGGCGGTTACTCGCCGGCGGCGCTGGACCTGTGCGGACAGCACTGCGACGTTTACCTGATGTGGCCTGAAAAGATCGAGGAACTCGAAGGCCGCATGAAGGCGGTCAACGAGGTTGCCGAGAAATACGAGCGCACCCTGGACTATGGCCTGCGCGTTCACATGATTGTCCGCGATACGGAAAAGGAAGCGCAGGAATACGCCGACTACATCGTCTCGAAGCTGGACGACGTGCAGGGTACGGCCATTCGCGAACGTGCTCTGGACGCAAAGTCGCTCGGCGTCAGCCACCAGGCCAAGAACCGGGAAGTCGCAGACGAATTCGGATACATTGAGCCGAACCTCTGGACCGGCGTTGGCCGGGCCCGGTCCGGATGCGGCGCTGCTCTTGTCGGCTCCACCGACCAGGTCATGTCGAAAATCGAGGCCTACCAGAAGATGGGCATCCGTGCGTTCATCTTCTCAGGCTATCCGCACATCGAAGAAGCAAAGCATTTCGGCGCGCGCGTGTTGCCGAACCTGAAGACCTGCTCGCTTCCGCATGCATACGGCCGTGTTCCGGCCGAAACACCTGCAACCCCGCTTGGCAATGGAGTCCGCCGCTAATGGAACGTGTCAAACTTTCCGACACCCTGCAATTTTCCCGTCTCATCTATGGCATGTGGCGGCTTGGTGACGATGCGGACACGTCGCCCGCGTATGTGGAAAAGAAAATCCAATTGTGCCTGGATCAGGGCATCTCCACGTTCGACCAGGCTGACATTTATGGCGGCTATGCAGCGGAAGCCGTCCTTGGCGGTGCGTTGAAGGCCAATCCCTCCCTGCGCGACAGCATGGAAATCGTCACGAAATGCGACATTGTCGCGCCGGTTGGCCGCTACGCTGACGCGAAGGTGAAACACTACGACACCTCGCGTGCCCATATCGACAGATCGGTCGAGAACTCGCTGAGTGACATGGGTATCGAAACAATTGACCTTTTGCTGATTCATCGTCCCGACCCGCTGATGGACCATCATGAAACGGGCGCTGCGCTCGACAATCTGGTCAAAAGCGGCAAGGTGAAAAACATCGGCGTTTCCAACTTCCGTCCGTGGGACTGGGAGTTGCTGCAATCCGCCATGTCCAACACCCTTGTGACGAACCAGATTGAGATTTCGCTGTCGGAAATTTCTCCGTTTACAAACGGCGATCTCGCATTTCACCAGCGTCTTGGCAACAGGCTCATGGCGTGGTCACCACTCGGTGGCGGAGCCCTGATCTCCGAGAGTGGGGAACTCGGCGGCATCCTGGATGAGCTTGCGGCTCAATTTGGCGTCGACAGGTCTGCCGTTGCGGTCGCGTTCCTTCTTCACCACCCGGCCAAACTGCTGCCGGTGATGGGAACCAATAACCCGGAGCGCATCGCGAAAATCTCCGATGCTCTCAAAGTCACCCTGGATCGTGAAACCTGGTACCGGCTCTACGAGGCCGCCCTTGGAAATGAGGTACCCTGATGACCATGCAAAATGCCAATCATCCCGTTACCTTTGCGCCGCATACCGAAAACACCCGGCTCCTGCGTGATGCGTTCGGCCGTTTTGCCACCGGAGTGACCGTTGTCACCACGGGTTCGCAAGACGGACCTGTCGGCATTACAGCCAACAGCTTTTCGTCCGTCTCGCTGGATCCTCCGCTCGTTCTCTGGATGCCGGACAAAGGCTCGCGCAGGTTCCAGTATTTCGAGACTGCGGAAAACTACGCCATTCATGTTCTCAGCCATCATCAGGCTGAAGTGTGCAACGGTTTCGTGCGCAACGCGCACGCGTTCGACCAGTTGCCGCACACAATCGACGAAAACGGTGTGCCTTTGATCGAGCATTGTCTTGCCCGTTTCGAATGCAAACGTTTTGCCGCTTATGAAGGCGGCGATCACCTGATAGTCTTGGGTCAGGTTATGCAGGCAGAAATGCGCCATGGGGAGGCGCTGACATTTTTTGCAGGCAAACTCGGACAAATCGCTCCAGAGTGAGAGCACACGGCCGGACGGAAGCGCCCGGCCGGATAAGAAGTACAAGGGAGGAGCCCGGATGGGGGCATTGCTGGCGGTTCTTGCACCGCTCGCTTACGTCAATTCGCAGCTGTTGCGGATTGGCCGGGCGATAGGCATCGTAGCGGTAGCCTTGATGGTCGTTGCGATACTGATACAGGTCGTTTTCCGATACGTGTTCAACAACGCGCTGCCCTGGCCTGACGAGGCGGCGCGTTTTTGCATGTTGTGGATGACCGGGCTCATGGCGCCGACGGCTTTCCGGCGCGGCGGTTTCGTGGCGATCGACATGCTCGGTCACGCGCTGCCCCAGTCCATCGGACGGCTGCTCTCGCTCTTCCTCCTGCTCATATCGTTTCTTGTTCTCGTGATCGCCGTACAGATCGGCTATGCCGAGGTGACGGGTTTCGGCGGCAAGTTTGCGACCGCGTCCCTCTATGTCCCAGGCAGTTTCACCTTGACGGAATGGATCCGCGTGCCGCGAAGCTGGATGATGATGTCGCTTCTTGTCGGGGTCGTTCTGCTGACGCTGGTGAACATCGAGCTTATCCTTCGAAACGTGATTTCGATTGTCGGCGGCGATGACCGCCTGCCGGCCATTCCGGATGCTGACATGGCGGGGGCTGACTGATGCTGATCTGGTTCCTCCCTGTCTTCCTGTTCTTCCTGATGATCGGTCTGCCGGTCTTCTTCGGCCTGCTCGCAGCGCCGGGCATCCTGTTGTGGATGAGTGGACAAGAACGCGACATCACGCTGCTGTACCGCAACGTTTACAACGGTATGGACAGTTTTCCTCTGATGGCGATTCCGTTTTTCATGCTCGCCGGCGAGCTCATGAACAAGGGCGGCATCACGACCCGTCTGGTTGAATTCAGCCAGGCGCTCATGGGGCACCTGCGTGGCGGCCTTGCGCATGTGAACATTCTGTCTTCCATGCTCTTTGCAGGCCTTTCCGGGTCCGCCGTTGCCGACACTTCGGCGCTTGGCTCCATGCTTATTCCGGCCATGGAAAAGCAGGGATACACCCGCCGGTTTGCAGCCGCCGTTACGGCAGCCTCCTCCGTCATCGGGCCGATCATTCCGCCGTCCGGCATCATGATCATTTACGCCTATGTCATGGGTGAGAGCGTGGCCGCGCTCTTCCTCGCAGGGATTGTGCCCGGCGTGATGGTCGGTGTCGGCCTCATGATTGTCGTCCGTCTGATGGCGGACAAATACGATCTGCCCAAGGCGCAGCGGATCGTAAACCCGGGCCAGAAAATGGCCACGGTGGAATACTGGGTTTCGTTCGCGCTTTTGCGGATCAACCTGGCATCCGTGCTGCTTGCCATCGCCTTTGCCATTGCCGGCCAGATGTCACTTGAATTGACGGGCGGCACGACGGCAATCCTCTTCGTGGCGCTTCTGGGCATGTCGCATTTCATTCTGATGGGTCTGCGCGGAGCTGTTTCGGACGATTTCAGAATGGTATGCAAGAAGGCTGTTGCCCCGCTGCAGACGCCGATCATCATTCTTGGCGGCATTCTGATCGGTGTTTTCACACCGACGGAAGCAGCGGCGGTCGCCGTGGCCTACGCGCTGATCATCGGGTTCTTCGTGCTGCACTCCCTCAAGATGAAAGAAATCCCTGGCATCCTGAACCGAGCCGGCATCACGTCGGCCGTGGTATTACTGCTGGTGGGTGCCGCAATGGCGTTCAAGACTGTCGTCAGCCTCAGCTACGCACCGCAGATCATGGCGGATTTCGTGCTGTCGCTGTCTGAAAACCCACTGATCCTGCTGTTCCTGATCAATCTGCTGCTTTTCATCGTCGGCATGTTTTTGGACGCAGGCCCGGCCATCATCATTCTCGGACCGATCCTTGGGCCCATCTTCGTGGAATTGGGCGTTGATCCCATTCACTTCGCGATCATCATGAGCGTGAACCTGACCATTGGTCTGGCCACACCGCCCATGGGACTGGTCCTATTTGTTGCAGCGTCGGTTTCAAAGGAAAGGGTTGAAACCATCGCCAAGGCTATTCTGCCGTTCCTGGCGGTAGAAATCGCGGTGATCTTCCTGATCACCTACATACCGGCACTTTCGATGACGATCCCTCGATTGACCGGATTTGCCAACTGATCTTGAGCTTAATATGGGAGGTACCTGATGCTCAAATCTGCCCTTAAAACACTCACTGTCGCGGCAATGCTTGCCGGATCGTCATTGAGTGCCGTTGCCGCGGATTACACGCTGCGCGCAACTGCAAACTCCAACGAGAACGACGAGGATTATGACGGTCTTGTCGTTTTCAAGAACTTCGTGGAAGCCGCATCCAACGGCGCGATCGAAGTTGAACTCTTCATCGGCACGCAGCTCTGCTCGAACGGTGCTGAGTGTCTTCAGGGTGTTGCAGGCGGTGCCATCGACATCTACATCTCCACGTCGGGCGGTGCCTCCGGTATCTTCCCGTATGTGCAGGTTCTCGACCTGCCCTACATGATGTCCGACGACCGCATCGCAGAGCACGTTCTTTCCGGTGACTTCGTCCGGACCATGCGCGGCATGGCTCTTGAAGATTCCGACAACACGATCCGCCTCATGACGGTTGGCAACACCGGCGGCTGGCGGAACTTCGCCAACACCAAGCGCCGTGTCGCAGCCCCTGCGGACATGGAAGGCCTGAAGATCCGGACCGTTGTGGCTGACCTGCCGCAGGAACTGGTCAAGGCACTGGGTGCTTCTCCGACCCCGATTCCGTGGCCGGAGCTGTTCACGTCGTTCCAGACGGGCGTTGTTGAAGGATCCAAGAACGGCATCACAGACATCATGGGCATGAAGTTCCCGGATGCCGGCCTGCAATACGTCACGCTTGATGGCCACGCCTACATGGGCGCCCTGTGGTGGATGAGCAACGAGAAGTTCCTCTCCATGCCTGAAGACATGCGCCGTGTTGTTGTGGACGGCTTCTATGCCCTTCAGCAGGCAACCTTCGCTTCGCCGAAGCGCAAGTCCATCCAGGCTTACGAAGACTTTGTCGCCGGTGGCGGGGACCTCTACGTTCCGACCCCGGATGAAAAGGCCGCTTTCAAGGAAGCTGCTTCTCCGGTCTATGACTGGTTCAAGTCGAATGTTACGCGCGGCGGAGAGATCTTCGGCGCTCTGGAAGAAGCCGTCCAGGCAGCTGAAACCGACATCAACGGCGCACGTGACGCCGACCTGAACTAAGGTTTGTTGAACAGGCGCGTCCGGCCACAGCCGGGCGCGCTACCGCGCTGCTTTTCCGTCGTCATCCCGGACGAGGCTCAAGCCGAGATCCGGGATCGGAGTGCCCGAGACAACAGACCGCCGGCGCGTTACACTTTCCCGAAGCTCCCCGATCCCGGCTCGCGCTCCGCTTGGCCGGGATGACGAATTCCCAGTGAATGCTTCACCGGAACGGATACATCCACACCTTGTAGTCATCGACCAGAATATGCGCCTTTTCGATCTCTTCCTTGGTCATTTTCTTTACAACCTCCTCCAGCGAGATCGCGGCGTCGGGGTCGCCGCCGATGGCCGACAGCGTGTACCACATGTAGGCGCGCACGAGATCCGGCGCGGGCATTCCCCGGCCAACCTCGTAGTACCAGCCGATCCCGGACTGAGCGCCCGGGTGCCCTTTCATGGCGCTTCTGAGATACCACTCGAAAGCCCGCTGATCGTCCCGTTCAACGCCGAGGCCCATGGCGTACATGACGCCAATAAGCTCCTCGGCATCCGCATTCCCGGAACGCGCCGCCGGCCAAAGTTCCGCTCGGGCCCGCTCGAATTGTCCGGCCTCCATCAAATCGCGGGCGGCTTCAATTTCGGCCCGGGCAGGAACCGACATCAGGGCACATCCGATCAAGGCGGCTGTCAGCGTTTTCTTCATCTGCTTCGTTCAATCCCACTTGTTGTTTTTCTGTCCGCGCCAGCACTTGCAGCGGACCTGCCCCCTCCTCTGAGCGAAGACGATTTCATCGCGTTCGACAGGAAGCAGGCCGCACTCGGCCAGCTCCTCTTTTACGACAAGATCCTCTCGGGAAACAGGAATATTGCCTGCGCCACCTGTCATCATCCGACCCTGGGGACCGGCGACGGGCTTTCTCTGGGGATCGGTGAAGGCGGCGAAGGTCTCGGACGGAACCGGACCGCCCTTGTCTCTGAAAACAGGATTAAGAAACGGATTCCGAGAAATGCGCCAGGCCTCTGGAATTTAGGCGCAAAAGAGCTTCACACCCTGTTTCACGACGGCCGTCTTTCGATTTCCGATGACTATGAAAACGGATTCAATTCTCCCGCAGAAGAATGGTTGCCGGAGGGGCTTGAAACCCTGTTGGGAGCCCAGGCCATCTTCCCGCTGGTCGCCCAGTTCGAGATGGCCGGCAATCCGAAAGAAAACGAAATCGCAGGTGCTGTTCATGACCGGATTGACGCTTCCTGGCCGATCCTTGCCAAGCGCGTCCGCGTGATCCCCGAATACGGCAGGATGTTCGTTGAGGCCTTTGACCACATCGAAGAGCCTGAACAGGTCACGATCGCTGAAGTCGCCAATGCGCTGGCAGCTTTCCAGGCAATCGAATGGACAAGCTTCGACAGCCCGTTCGATCAGTATCTTTCCGGCGACGTCAACGCACTATCGGCTGAGCAGAAACGCGGACAGGACCTCTTTTACGGCAAGGCCAACTGCGCGAGCTGCCATTCGGGCCAGCTGTTCAGCGATCAGAAGTTCCATGCCCTCGGCCTGCCGCCCTTTGGTCCGGGCCGCACCCGACGCTTCGACCCGATGGTGCGCGATGTCGGGCGCATGGGCGAAAGCGACCTGCTCGAGGACGCCTACCGGTTCCGAACGCCCATGCTGCGCAACGTCGAACTGACCGCTCCTTACGGCCACAACGGCGCTTACCCGACGCTGGAGGGAATTGTCCGTCATCATCTGGACTCATACGCAATGCTTGAAAGCTGGCAACCGGATATGGCAAACCTCCCTGAGGCACCGTGGCTGGAACCTATTGATTTCGTGGTCTTAAACGACAAACGCGAAATGGCAAGACATGCTCGCTTCAGGGATATCGAGCCAATATCCCTCACCGACCGTGAAATCGCAGACCTCGTCGCCTTTCTTCAAGCATTGACGGGAACAAGGTCCGTTTCCGAACCGCCCTTTGGCATTCCAGAGAGCGTACCAAGTGGTCTTCCGGTCGACCGACCGTAAACAGGACTCTCATGATCGAAGCTTTCAAGGACCGGGCAAATCAGCTTTTTCCCGGCATTGCAATTGCAGGCCTTGTCGCCATCTCCGCCCAATTTCTTAACGAACACTACGGTGCGCCTGCCATGCTGATGGCGATCCTGCTCGGCATGCCCCTCAATTTCCTGTCGGAGGAACCGCGCACGTCAGACGGAATCGCGTTCGCAGCCCGGACGCTCTTGCGCATCGGAGTTGCTTTGTTGGGCGTTCGGATCAGTGTTGAAATGGTCCAGGCGCTGGGTCTGCCGTTTCTGCTGCTGGTCATCCTTGGCGTCCTTGCAACCATCGGCTTTTCCCTGCTGATCGGACGGTTTTTCGGAAAAGACAGGCTGTTTTCGTTTCTGTCCGGCGGTGCCGTCGCGATCTGCGGCGCGTCTGCTGCCATGGCGATCGGCTCCATACTTCCAAAACGGGAAAACGCCGAACGCGACCTTGCCTTCACGGTTATTACCGTGACCGTTCTGTCGACACTCGCCATGATTTTTTATCCAATTCTCACCGGCAGCCTCGGTCTTTCGGTCGACGCAACCAGCGTCTTTTTGGGCGGAACCATTCACGATGTCGCTCAGGTTGTCGGTGCCGGCTTCTCGATCTCGGACGAAACAGGCGATCTGTCCACACTCGTCAAACTGATCCGGGTAACGCTTCTGGCTCCTCTCGTTCTCATCGCTGCCCTGATCTTGCGCAGTGCGAGTAAAGTCGGATCTGCCCGGCCACCGCTCATGCCGCTTTTCGTGCTCGCATTCCTGATCCTGGCGGCCATCAATTCCTTCGGCCTCATCCCTGAAACCGCCAAGGACCTGGCGGGTCAGGTGTCCCGTTGGGCCTTGCTGGCGGCGATTGCGGCAGTTGGCATGAAAACATCGATCCCTAAGCTTCTTGAAGTCGGTGGCCCGGCGATCTGGATGCTGGTGACGCAAACCGTGTTTTTGGCTCTCTTCGTTCTCGCGGGCATATGGGTGATCGGGTAGCGGCGTTTGGTCCGCTCACTCGCGGCCTGATCGTTGGGGCGCTACTTTGGCCCTGCGGACTAAGATGGGTGACTTTCGGGTTGTCGTCCCGGCTTGGCGCGTAAGCGGCAAAACCGGGACCCAGTACTCCGTTTGGGCGGCAATTGAACAAGACGGTCAGACAGGAGAATACTGGATCCCTGCCTACGCAGGGATGACAAGGGAGGAGACGATCGTCCCCTCTTTTGAGAATTCCGAATTCGTACCCTTTTGTCATCCCGGCCGGAGTTTTACCCCGTGAAAACAGGTGCAGGTATGACAGTCAAAGCAGACCTGACCGGAACATTGCCTTTCGGCCTGGAACCCCCACATTGATGTCAGAAACCCGACCCGGGGCTTTCCTTGATCCCTTGAGTGTGAAATATAGCTGCGGTCCCATTCACGGGCACGCCGCAGCATGCGGAAAACGTTTGAGTGCGTTTTCCGGCAAGGCCCCGAAACTTCGAAAGCGTTTGGATGAAAAGCTACATCACGACCCCGATCTATTACGTCAACGGTTCTCCGCATATCGGTCACGCTTTCACGTCCATCATGGCCGACATCCTGAAGCGCAACCGGCTTGCGCTCGGATACGAGCTCAAGCTCTCCACCGGCGTTGACGAACATGGCCAGAAAAACCAGGAAGCCGCGCAGGAACTCGACATGCCGGTCGAGGAATATCTCGACATGCGCTGTGCGGAGTTCCGGGATGTGTTCGAGAAGCTAGGCGTTGAATTCGATTATTTCGTGCGTACCAGCCGCGAAGGCCACAAAAAGGCTGTCGCCGAGATGGAACAGCGGATCTTCGACAAGGGCCTGATCGTCAAAAAGCAATACACCGGGACCTACTGCAAGGGCTGCGAGGAGTTCAAGAAAGAGAGCGACCTCACCGAGGACGGACAATGCCCGCTGCACCCGACGATGAAGGTCGAGCAGACGGACGAGACCAACTACTTCCTGAAGATGGAGCCGTTCCGCGAAAAGCTCTTGAAGCATATCGACGACAATCCGGAATTCGTGCAGCCCGAGCCGTTCAAGAACGAGCTCAAGAAAATGCTTGCCGAACCGCTCGACGATCTGTGCATCTCAAGGCCGAAATCACGCGTGACCCTCGGCGTGGAACTGCCGTTCGACACTGACTTCGTCACCTATGTCTGGTTCGATGCACTCGCCAACTACCTGACCAACATCAACTGGCCGGATGATGGCTACCAGGACTGGTGGGCCGTTTGCGAACACATGATCGGCAAGGACATCCTGAAGCCGCACGGTGTCTATTGGCCGCTGATGCTGATGGCCGCCGATCTGCCATTGCCGAAAAAGCTCTCCGTGCACAGCCACTGGGTCGGTGCCGGCGGGGTCAAGATGTCGAAATCCATCGGCAACGTGGTCGATCCGATCGAGGTGATGGACAAGCTCGGCGTTGATGCGCTGCGCTGGTATCTTGCCCGACATATGCGCGCGGACAGCGACAGCCAGATCTCGGTTGAGCTGATCGCACAGACCTACGAGAGCGAGTTGAACAACAAGCTCGGCAACCTGCTTTCACGCGCTGCCAAGTTCGCCAAGTCCAAGTTCGACGGCAAGCTGCCGGTCGAGGGTACGCTCGCGCCGGAAGACGAGGCCTTGCGTCAGTCGGTGCTGGAGGCGACAGCGGGCATGGGGGAATGGATCGATCTGGCCGACATTCCGGCGCGGATGCAGTCCATCATCGATGCCGCGGCTGAGATGAACAACTACTTCGACAAGCAGGCCCCCTGGACGCTCTTCAAGTCCGAAGACACCCAGGACCGCGCCCGCACCGTTGTTTATGTCGGTCTCGACTGCCTGCGCATCGTCATGGAGGCGCTGCAACAGGTGATCCCGGTGTCCGCCGGCAAGGCACTCGCTATGCTGAACGTCACCGATGTCGCGCGTCCGTGGAAGCCGGAGCTGGACAGATTGCCCGGCGGCACCGAACTCGGCGACATCCAGCCGCTGTTCCCGCGGGTTCAGTAAACAACAAAACCTACGAATACAAAAAGCGCCCTTTTCGGGCGCTTTTTTCGTTCTGACATGGTTCAAAGCCTCGATGCTTTCAGAGGACTACGCCGCCAGAAACTGCAGGCGCTCGTCCAGGCGTGCGGGGGTGATTTCGAGGATTTCTGCCTTCACGACCTGTTCGGCCACGAAAGGATCCTCCGCGACGAAGGCTTCCAGGTCTTCGCGTGTCGTATTGTGGGCGATGATACCGCCGCCCGCGTTTGGCTGAAGGCTGCCGACCATCAGAAAGAGGCCTTGATCAAAGCCTTTTTTGATCCAGTCCTTGTGCCCTTCCATGAGCTCACCCGCCCTCGCCTTGTTGTCTGCAAAAGTCAGCGTAACGACAAACATCTCTTTCTCCTTGATACCGATCTGCAAAGTGTTTCAGCGACCTGTCGCACTTTTCGGCGCATGGCCAGTCTGATTCTTGACCGCCTCGGCCCAGTCGAGGATCTGTTCCACCTCGCGGCGTACGAAGGCCTCGTCCTTGAAGGCTTGCGCCAGCGTGGCAACGCCCTGGCTCCAGCTGAGCACATGAAGGGCGTGCGCAGACGCTTCGCCGCCGCAGCCAAGTTCAAGAAACTGCCTTGTCAGCCAGTCCCGGAACAGGGCCAGGATCTCGTTGGCCTTTGCTCCCGATCCATGATCGATCTTGGCGAGTTCGGCCGTCAGCGTGCCGACCGGACAGCCATAGGCCATGATTTTGGTCTGGTTCACCACGACGATCTTGATGAAGCATTCGATGCGTTTCAGCGGATCGTCAGATGTCTCGCCCCAGTTTGCGAGAAGCCGTTCCCGGTCCACCAACCGTTTTTCGATAACGGCGTCCAGGATCTCATCCTTGGATTTGAAGTGGTAGTAGAAATTGCCGCGCGAAATGCCGACCGCTCCGGCGATATCGGCAAAGGATGTCTCGCCAAATCCCTTTGCATAGATCAGCTCATCCGCCCTTTCGACGATTTTTTGCCGTGTGGCTTCGGCTTTCATTGGCGCTCCTGCAACATCACAAAACCAAGTGGTCAACTGTCGGCTTGTGAATTTAGGCCAGTTGACCTAGAAGAGGATTAGGACATTTGACCTAATATGTCAACGTACCTCTTGTGTGTCTGGGATTGAACCTCGCCTCGTGGATCGCAGAAGGGTGCCGGGAGAAAACTCAGGCGCGAAATTTGCGCGCCTCACACGTTTGTGAAGTGAAGACCTAAGCAATCCTGACAGGCAGCTGTCAGGAACACTTTTCTAAATTCAGGCTCAGATGAGGCGCGTAAGTCCCTCATCGAAAAGCAAGAAAACCCGCCGAATATCAAGGATTTGCTGAATTAATGCTAATCAGGAGCGAATTTCGATGATTTCTGAAATCATGGTGATTTTCATAAACACCAAGCGCATTGCCACTTTATTTGCGCATTTTTGCACCGGTGTGGTGCGTTTCCCAACGTTGGAATGCCAACTTTGCTTCCTACGTTCAGGTCGCTTGGTGGCAGTCACAGGGCCGGTGGAAGGCAATCTTGCCGATGCCCTCGTGGAGGGAAATACATGACTTACCTGGATGAACGGAGCGACCCATCCTCCGCTTCTGATGTATTGGATTTTTTCTACGCAACAAGGACACAGACGGAAAAACTTACCGCCCCGCTCAGCGACGAAGATATGGGGCTTCAATCGATGGAAGACGCCAGCCCGCCCAAATGGCATCTGGCGCACACGACGTGGTTTTTTGAAGAATTTATCCTGAAACCACATCTGCCCGGCTACCATCCGAAAGACGACAGGTTCGCCGTTCTCTTCAATTCCTATTATGTGCAGGCCGGTCCTCGGCACACGCGATCGAAACGCGGTCTTTTGTCCAGACCCAGCGTGACCGAAGTCACTTCCTATCGCGCCCATGTCGAGGACGCCCTGCGCGAAGCGATGATCTACGACAGGTTCGCGCTGGAACAGGATCAGCTGAATGCACTGATTACTTTGGGGTGTCATCACGAGATGCAGCATCAGGAGCTGCTCGTGACCGACCTCCTGCATGCCCTTTCATACAACCCGCTCCTGCCGAATTACATTACGCCCCAGCCTGCCGCCGTTGAGACCCCATCGGAGACCAGCTGGACCTCCTATGACGGCGGCCTTCTTGAGATCGGACATGAGGGGACCGATTTTGCCTATGATTGCGAAGGTCCCAGACACAGGGTCTGGCTTGATCCCTACAAGCTTGCAAATCGACCGGTGACCAACGGGGACTGGATCGCCTTCATGAAAGACGGCGGCTACGACACCCAGACACTCTGGCTGATGGAAGGCTGGGCGGTGCGTGAGCAAAACGGCTGGGATTCACCACTTTACTGGTGGAAACAGGATGACCAGTGGTGGACTTATACCTTGCAGGGCCCGCGTCCTGTCGACCTGACCGCTCCTGTTGTTCATGTCAGCTACTACGAGGCGGACGCCTTTGCCCGTTGGAGCGGGCACCGGTTGCCGACGGAAGCCGAGTGGGAATCGGCGGCGGCGCATACTGAG
Organism: uncultured Roseibium sp.; assembly: GCF_947494555.1. Classification (GTDB taxonomy): domain Bacteria; phylum Pseudomonadota; class Alphaproteobacteria; order Rhizobiales; family Stappiaceae; genus Roseibium. The sequence goes on from NZ_CANLVF010000002.1 coordinate 884,161, forward strand.
ATCGACGGAAACTTCCTCGAAAGCGGCAGCTATATGCCGGTTGGCCGGCGCGATGGCCTTTGGGGAGATGTCTGGCAATGGACCAGCAGCGCCTTTTCGCCCTATCCGGGATTCCGGCCGCCCGAGGGTGCGATCGGTGAATACAACGGCAAGTTCATGGTGAACCAGATGGTGCTGCGCGGTGGCTCCTGCGCAACCCCGAAGCTTCAGATGCGTTCTTCTTATCGAACCTTCTTCTACCCACATCAGCGCTGGCAAATGCTGGGGCTCAGACTGGCGGCAGACCAATGACCAAACATGTTCCCCCTGTAGATCAGGTGACTGAATTCAGGTCCGATATCCTGGCGGGTCTTCAAGCGCCTCGGAAAACCATCAGCAGCAAGTGGCTCTATGACGATGTCGGTTCGCATCTGTTTGAAGCCATTACGGAGCTGGATTCCTATTATCCAACACGTACCGAACTTGGCCTTCTGGAAAAGGAAGCACGCAATTTCGGGCGCCTTCCAGGGGCACGCGGCGCCATGGTGGAACTCGGCAGCGGATCAAGCCGCAAGACGAATCTGCTGCTCGATGCTTTTCCGGATCTGTCGGTCTATATGCCTGTCGACATCTCGGCCAATCATCTGAAAGACGCTGCCGAACGTGTTCGGCGCGCCTACCCTTCCCTCGCCGTGATACCCGTTGCGGCCGATTTCACCCAACCTCTTGGCAAGCTTCCCTTGCTGCCCGAGTTGCCGGTTCTGGTCTTCTTTCCCGGTTCCACGATCGGAAATTTCGAAAAGGCGGACGCAATCGTTTTGTTGCGTTCCGTACAAGAGGCAATGCCGGGTGCCACGATGATCGTCGGTGTCGATCGCCCGAAAGAAGAACACATTCTTCTTGAGGCCTACGATGACCCTGCCGGCGTGACCGCTGCCTTCAATCTCAATTTGTTGCAACGGATCAACCGCGATCTTGCAGGCACCTTCGATTTGGAACGTTTTGCCCATAGAGCCGTGTGGAACGCCCCGGAAAGCCGCATTGAAATGCATCTTGAAAGCCTTGCGGACCAATCCGTGCAGATCGGTGAAGCCGTGGTTTCCTTTCAGGAAGGCGAAACCATCCATACGGAGAACTCGCACAAATATGACGAGACCGCGTTTTCCGAGATAGCCAACAGGAGCGGCTGGCGGATCCTCGATGAACACCGTGATGCGAAGTCCTGGTTTTCTGTCTACGTCCTTCAGGCGGTCTGAGCCGCGCTAGCCAAGATTGCCCGGAATCGGCTGTCGTTCCGCTTCCGGGCAGATCCAATGCGTGATCAGCGCTCTGCGATGGCAAGGCGGGCGGCCAGCACGACAAAGACGGTGCCCGCCAGGCGATTGAGCCAGACCTGAGCCTTTGCCGAGCGCCGGAGATAGCTTCCAAGCAAACCGCCTCCCAAAGCCACGCCTCCAAAAACGAGAAGTGTTGCAACGATGAACAGAGCGCCCAGCACGAGGATCTGGAGCGGGACGGATCCTCGTGCCGGATCCGCGAATTGCGGCAGGAAAGCCAAAAAGAATATCGCGACCTTCGGATTGGTGACGTTCATCACGATGCCGCGCCGGTAAAGCGCCAGTCCCGTCAGGGCCGGTCCGTCGCCTTTCGGCAAATCCGCACTGCCTGCCCTGAATGCCTGAAAAGCCAGATATAGGAGGTAACCGGCACCCACGATCTTCAGGACCGTGAACGCCAAGGCTGACGTTTCGAAGATCGCGGCAACACCGAACGCAACCGCAATCGTATGGACGACAAGCCCCGTGCAAAGGCCAAGTGAGACAAGCAGGCCGGCAAACCGGCCATGAAGCGCCGACTGTGTCAGAACAAAGATGTTGTCCGGCCCCGGCGAGAGGCCAAGCGCGACAGCGGCAACAAAGAATACACTCAGCACTTCAAGCGGTATCACGGTACGCCTCCCCAAAGTCTTGGGGAGGTTTGACGATTGCGCTGAAAAAGATCAAGCCCACGACGGCGTTCAAAGGATCGACTCCAATGGATGCACACGAAGGACGCAATGCTGCTCATCAGGATATCCGGTCATGCCGGGGAGAAGCCGGGTTCGTTTTGGGAAACAGACAATGGCAGCACAATCCTGGCAACATGAAACCACAAATTCACCCGGTGACAACGTCTCAAACAACAAGGCCCAGGGCTCGTTTGAGAGGAGACTGTTTGAACTTCCGCGAGCGGCTGCGGCGGCCTTGAAAGCTGCGTCACCGAAACATTTGTTTCAGGGTTTGACAAGAGAAAAAACAAATGAAACAGTAAACAAATGGAAGCAAGTCCACAGCCAAAAATCCGCACGGCGATTTCAGGCAGCTATGCAGAGCTGAGTGAAACGCTGCGTGTTGCTGCGGACTATATAGCTGAAAATCAAGTGGAAATCGCAACAAGAAGTCTAAGATCCGTGGCGAGCGCGAGCGGCGTATCGCCTGCAAGCTACACAAGGCTTGCCAGAGCGCTCGGCTATTCAGATTACGAGGCGCTTCGGGAACAGGCGCGATATGAGCTCAGCGAACGCGAGCAGGACAGTTTTCAGGACAAAGCCCGCCGCCTTCGCAGTGACGCGGATCAACCGTTGCTCCCGCGCCAGGTTGCGGCTTGCATCGACAACATCCAGGGCCTCGTCGCAGACATCGATCCGGCGACGCTTGAAACCGTGGTTGACCGGCTTGCCGCCTCTCGCAAGATCGTGCTCATAGGCGCGCTGGCTTCAGCTGGCTTCACGGATTACTTCGCCTACCTTGCCAAGTGGTTTGATGACCGCTGGCTGGTCGCCGGGCGGAACGGTACCACTCTTGGAAGTACGCTTGCCGCTCTTGGGGCGGATGACACCGTGCTGATCATCTCAAAGCATCCATATGCGCACCGGTCCGTCAGAGCGGCCAAACTTGCATCCGGTTGTGGTGCCAAGGTGGTCGTTCTGACCGATAGCCGGGCCTTTCCCGGTCTGCAATATGCCGACTTTCACTTTATACAACGCACTGAAAGTCCACACTTTTTTTCGTCTTACGCAGCCACGCTTGTGCTCATAGAAACCATAACAGGCATGCTGGTTGCGCGAGCCGGGTCCGAAGCAGACGCAAGGATCCAGGAGGTCGACAAGTATAATCGCTTGCTCGATGAGTTTGAAAATGTCTAGGGTGTTGAACCACGCTTGACTTGAGAATTTTAACAAGAGGGAAGCCTAGTCAAATGATGATGAAATTGAATCTTGCAGGTGCCGTCCTGGCATCCAGCATTGCACTTACCGGTGCAGCATCGGCTGAAGAATTCATCACGATTGGTACCGGTGGTGTCACAGGCGTCTACTACCCGACAGGCGGCGCGATCTGCCGTCTGGTCAACAAGGGCCGGAAAGACCATGGCATCCGCTGCTCCGTCGAATCCACCGGTGGCTCGGTCTACAACATCAACACCGTGCGCGAAGGCGAACTGGAATTCGGTGTTGCACAGTCCGACTGGCAGTATCACGCCTATAACGGCACTTCGAAATTCGAAGACAAGGGTGCGTTCGAAAACCTTCGCGCAGTCTTCTCTGTGCATCCGGAGCCGTTCACCGTCGTGGCACGCGCTGATTCCGGCATCGCGAACTTCGAGGATCTCAAAGGCAAAAGGGTCAATATCGGCAACCCAGGCTCCGGTCAGCGCGGAACGATGGAAGTCCTGATGGACGCCATGGGCTGGACCACCGGCGATTTCGCACAGGCCACCGAGCTCAAGGCAGCCGAACAGTCTGCAGCTCTTTGCGACAACCAGATCGACGCCATGGTCTACACCGTTGGCCATCCGTCCGGTTCGATCCAGGAAGCGACCACCGCTTGCGATTCCGTTCTGGTGAATGTCGGTGGTGACGCCGTCTCCAAGCTCGTCGGCGACAACAGCTACTACCGCACGGCGACCATTCCGGGCGGCATGTACAGAGGCAACGATGGCGACACCAACACGTTCGGTGTGGGAGCGACCTTCATTACATCTGCAGACGTTGCTGACGACACGGTCTACACGCTGGTCAAGTCGGTCTTCGAGAACTTCGACGCGTTCAAGAAGCTGCATCCTGCATTTGCCAACCTGAAGCCGGAAGAAATGGTTGCTGACGGCCTGTCCGCACCGCTGCATCCGGGCGCAGCCAAGTATTACAAAGAACAAGGCTGGATCAACTAAGCCACGATTTTTCAGGGTCCGGAGACATTTCTCCGGACCCATCCTTTTGCGCCGGAAGAAGCCGTTTCAAAGGCTCAGGTGCACTCCAATTGCACGACATGTGATTTCAAGGGCCCCGAGGCCCTGAAGACCCGAAACCAGTGGGCAGCGGCTCGAGACAAGAGCCGAAAGATGGGGAACTTTCATGGCGGACCAAAACCAAGCGAACAATCAGGACACGAAACGAGGTCTTTCCGAAGAAGAACTACAGGAACTGGTCGCCGCTTCTGATTCCGGATCCCGCAATCCGGCCGGCAGTGTGGGCTTGATGCTCGCGGCAGTCGCCTTTGCCTGGTCGGTCTTTCAGGTTCTGCTGGCCTCCCCCGTCGCCTATTACATCCTCCCGGGAGACCTGATCAACAACAGCCGCCAGTTTCACCTAGCGTTCGCAATGTTCCTGGCGTTCATGGCTTATCCGGCACTGCGAAGCAGTCCTCGCCACTACATTCCGATCCAGGACTGGATCCTCGCCCTCTTCGGTGCGTTCATCGCCCTATATGGCTTCTTCTTTTACGACAAGATCGTCAACAACGGTGGTCTTGCCGATGACATGGACAAATGGTTTGCGCTAGCTGGCATCATTGTGCTTTTCGAGGCCGCGCGGCGAGCGCTTGGCCCGGCCATGGCCGCTGTCGCCACCGTTTTTCTTCTTTACGTATTCTTCGGCTCTTCGGAATGGGTTCCCGAGGTCATCCGCTGGAAGGGCGCTTCGCTGAAGAAAGCAATGAGCCACATGTGGATCACCTCTGAAGGTGTCTTCGGCATTGCGCTCGGTGTTTCAACCAAGTTCGTGTTTCTCTTCGTTCTCTTCGGTGCACTGCTCGACAAGGCGGGTGCGGGAAACTACTTCATCCAGATGGCGTTCGGTGCGCTCGGTCACCTGAAGGGCGGCCCTGCGAAAGCCGCCGTCGTCGGTTCTGCCGCGACCGGCCTGATTTCCGGCTCCTCGATCGCCAACGTTGTCACCACCGGTACGTTCACCATTCCCTTGATGAAACGCGTCGGCTTTTCATCCGAACAAGCCGGGTCGGTTGAAGTCGCGTCATCCGTCAACGGACAAATCATGCCGCCCGTCATGGGCGCCGCGGCCTTTCTGATGGTCGAATATGTTGGCATTTCCTATGTCGACGTGATTACGCACGCCTTCCTGCCGGCCGTGATTTCGTACATCGCGCTGGTCTATATCGTGCACCTTGAAGCTGTGAAGCGGAACATGCCCACTATCGGGCACAAAACCGTTTCAACGCTGCGCACCGTGCTTGGCATGTTCTTCTTCTTTGCCGGTTTCGCCGCGCTTTGTTACGGCGTGAAGTTCCCGGTCGGCTGGATCGTTGCAGCCGTTCCTGAAGGCGCGAGCTGGATCCTGGCCGTCCTCGTCTTCGTCGCTTACCTGGCTCTCTTGAAGCTTGCGGCAACCGTCGACGACCTGCATCCCGACGATCCGAATGAAACTGAAATCACTCTTCCTGAGATTTCGGAAATCTACAAAGCGGGCCTCTACTATCTGCTGCCGATTGTCGTGCTCGTCTATTTCCTCATGATCGAACAGAAGTCTCCGGGTCTTTCCGCTTTCTGGGCGACCGCGCTTCTTTTCGTCATTCTTCTGACCCAACGGCCGATCAAAGCGATCTTCCGCGGCGAAAGCGAAACCTTCAATGAGCTGAAGGAAGGCGTCAACGACCTTGTCCACGGCATGATCGACGGCGCGCGCAACATGATCGGTATTGGCCTGGCGACCGCAACCGCCGGCATCATCGTCGGCACCGTCACGCTGACAGGTATCGGGCAGGTGATGGCCGACCTGGTTGAATTCGTGTCGGGCGGCAACCTTGTCCTGATGCTGATGTTCGTCGGCCTGCTGTCGCTAGTGCTTGGCATGGGGCTGCCGACAACGGCGAACTACATCGTGGTGTCATCGCTGATGGCAGGTGTCGTGGTTGAGTTGGGCGCCCAGTCCGGCCTGATCGTGCCCCTCATCGCGGTTCACCTATTTGTCTTCTATTTCGGGATAATGGCGGATGTCACACCACCGGTCGGATTGGCGTCCTTTGCCGCCGCGGCCGTGTCCGGCGGCGATGCGATACGAACCGGGTTCACGGCCTTCTTCTATTCGCTGCGAACGATCGCCCTCCCCTTCATGTTCATCTTCAACACGGACCTGCTTCTCATCGATGTCGGCTGGCTTCAGGGGACGCTTGTCTTCTTCGTGGCGACGATAGCGATCCTCGTCTTTACCGCGGGCACGATGGGCTATTTCGTCACGAAAAGCCGGATCTATGAAAGCGTCGCGCTGGTGCTGATTGCATTCATCCTGTTCCGGCCAGATTTCTTCATGAACCGGATCCAGCCTCCGTTCGAGCAGATTGAGCCGTCACAGTTCGTACAGGCCGTCGGAAACGCGCCTGCGGGTCAGGAGATCCGGGTCACGGTAAGCGGGCCCGATTTCGACACAGGAAACACCACCGAAAAGACAATCGTGGTGAAACCCGGTTCAGAAACCGGCGGTGAAGCCAGGCTCGAGGCTCTCGGCCTAACTGTATTCGATGAGGATGGCGTTCTGAAAATCGACGAACCGTTCCCCGGTACTGCATATTTCGAGGAACTCGGAGATTTCGATTTTTATGCCGACAACCCTGTTGTTGCAAAGACAGCTCAAATCGAGGTCGAGCAACTTCCCAAGGAGCTTATCTATATCCCCGGCCTTCTGCTTCTTGTGGTGGTCTATCTGATCCAGCGCGCACGCGCTGGTCGCGAGAAAGGAGTGACGGCATGACGGTCAAATCTGTGTTGTGTGCGGTCGACGTTTCCCACGAGGACGATATCCGGGTTCTCGAGACCGGCGACAAGATCGCGCGCCTCGACGGCGCGCAGCTCGATGTCATAACCGTGGTTCCAAACTATGGCGTGACGCTTGTGAACTCGTATTTCGACGAGAATTTTCAGGGCGAAATGGTGTCGAAAACCAAGGAAGCCTTGACAGATCTTGTCAGCAAAGTGCTCGGTGAAGAGCGCAACAAGGACGTCCGCCACGTCGTCGCGGCGGGCTCGATCTACGAGGAAATTCTGCAGGCCGCCAAACAGGCCGGATCTGACCTGATCGTCATAGGTGCGCACAAGCCCGATCTCAAAGAGTTTCTGCTCGGCCCAAACGCTGCCCGTGTCGCGAGACACTCGGAATGTTCTGTATACATCGTCCGCGACTGACACCGGTCATCAGACGACGGGGCTCAAATGGCAGAAAAACTTTCCTGAACCGGCGGACTCCCGTGTATCACGGCAGTCCGTCGGCAAACGCCCCGGTGCATCCAGATGACCGCGCTCAAGTAACTGACAATAAAGGGAATACCCGGTCGCTGCGATGTAAGCAGAACATGCCCGCATGACAGCATTCGATGCACTTCCCAGCAATTCTTAAAATGTAAATTGAATTGAATTTAGCGAATCAGGCTATGTTTTTTTCAGCTGATCGCTGAATAACCATAACATTTGCAGCGACAAAACAGACAATACGCAACACTTCTCAACCACAAGAGAAGCAATTTGTTTACCGCAACCGGGGTATTCTTACTCCATGCTGAGACTGATTAGGACATCAACGCAGCGGAAGTTTCTCGCAATCATGTTTGCGGCCCTGATCGCCGTGAACGGACCCTTGCTCATCACCTTTTTCATTGTCACGAAAGACACGCTGGAGGGTGAGATGCTCGCCAAGAAGCGTGTTTTTCTGGATGCAAACAGCAAGGCCCTCAGCAAGGTGCTCTGGGATTTCGACTACGAAAACCTGAGAAAGTGGGCCGGCGCGATCGCAAACGACCGCGACATCTTCAGCATCGAAATCCTGGATGACAATGGCATTAGCCTCACGCGCGTTACCAATAGCGAGAGTGAACATACGGTCCCAGGAAACGATGAAGCGTTTTTTTCCAAGGAAATCACGCATTCGGTCGATGGTGCCGAGCACATAGTCGGCACGCTGCGCATCAGGTTCATGTCCGATCACATCAGCAACGCGGCGATACGGGAGGTCGGCAAATCGGCAATCCTGTTCATCGTGTCAACGATCTCGGTTCTCGTCGCAGCGCTGATCGCCAACCGTTTCATGATCTCCCGGCCTCTGACGCGCCTGAATGCCGCCATTGAAGCCACTCACCGTTCGGGAACGCGAAAGAAGGTCGACTGGACGTCTTCAGATGAACTGGGCCGGGTAACGAACGCGTTCAACGAGATGCAGGAAAGTCTGGACCAGGACGAAGCGCAGCTCATCAAGGCAAACAAGCGGCTGGCATTTCTCTATAACAACACGCCGGTCATGCTCTATTCGATCGACAGCAAAGACCGGATCATCAAGGTTTCGGACTATTGGCTTCATGCGACCGGTTACAGCCGCAAACAGGTCATCGGACGGAAGTTCTGCGAGTTCATCCACGAGGAGTTCAAGGATGACTATCTGACGAACCGCGGAATGCTCTCGGTGGGAAAAAACGAGACGCTCGAGGTCACATCCGTGTTTCAAAAGGCGGACGGATCACGCCTCGATGTCTTGATAACCGAAACCAAGGACTTCGACGACAGTTCGGGCGGCCGGCGCTCGCTTTCGGTCATGACGGACATCAGCAAGCTGAAGGCAGCGGAGGCCAAGATCCTGCGGCAGGCTCGTACGGACTTCCTGACAGGCCTTTTGAATCGGGAAGGCTTTGCAGACCGCTTGAACGCAGCAATCGAAAACACCGACGGCGAAGCCGATATTGCAGTGCTGTTTTTCGATCTCGATCGTTTCAAGTGGGTCAACGACAACCTGGGACACTTTGCAGGTGACCGCGTCTTGCAATCCGTGACCCGGGAAGTGGCGCAACTGCTCGACGAAGGCGACAGTTTTGGCCGGTTCGGCGGCGATGAATTCGCAATCATGCTGTCGTGCGAATCCACCAAAAAACGCGCTGTCGAACTCGCAACGAAGATCAACCGGACCCTCAACCGGCCGATCGACCTCGGCGGCCGAACCCTGCAGATCTCCGCCAGCGTCGGTATCTCTTTCTACCCGGAGAACGCAAAAAGTGCCGAAGAGCTGCTGAAGGCATCCGATGTCGCGATGTACCGGCAGAAGAACAGCGGGCGCAACGGGTTTTGCGTTTTCAACGAACAGTTCGGCAAGGAAGCAGCGCAGCAGCTTGAAGTGAAAGAGATCATTTCCGAAGCGCTGAAGAATGACTGGTTCGAGTTGCACTTCCAGCCCATCGTCAATCTGAAGAGCGGAGCACCCGTCGGCTTTGAAGGATTGTTGCGGCTCGTTCATCCCGAAAGGGGTGTCCTTCCCCCGCTTGAGTATATTCGCGCGGCGGAACAAACCGGCGGTATCCTGGAAATCGGGGACCTCGTCCTCGAACTGGGGCTTCAAGCTCTGGAACGCCTGCAATCAGACAGCCGGTGGCGGTCGAACTACGTTGCGCTCAATTTTTCTGCCGCACAGTTTCTTCCCGACTTGCCAGCGAAGCTCGACGGTAAACTCTCGGCACATTCCATTCGCCCTGGTCAACTGGTGCTTGAGATCACGGAAACGACGCTCATGCAAAACAGCATGGGATTGGACGGTCTCATCGAAGATATCCGGCAACTGGGCTGCGCATTTGCCCTTGACGATTTTGGCACCGGCTTCTCGTCCTTGAGCTACATGAACCGTTTCCCGGTCGACATCGTGAAGATCGACAGATCGTTTATCAACGGGCTTGACGCAGGCAACGGCAGCGAACGCTCCCTGAAGAATTCCGCGCTGATTGAGGCGATTGTCGGGCTGGCGCGAAAGCTGAACCTGAGTGTCATCGCTGAAGGTATTGAAAGCCAGCGGCAGCTCGAGTGTCTTATCGATCTGGGCGTTGAGACGGGCCAAGGCTTCCTGTTCGGGAAAGCGGCTCCCCTGGACGTTCTGCTTTCGAGTGAGAGCGGCGCACAAGTCGAGACATCGACGTTGCCGGACGTTGAATACAAAAACACCGGATTTGGTTAGGACAACCAGAAGAACGAGGGTCAACCGATGCGAGACTTGACGAGGAGATCCGTTGTCGCCGGCCTGGCTGCCTTCTCTGCCCTGCCATCGGCGCGTACGTCTTTCGCCCGCTCGGAACTGAATGCGCTCAAGGTCATGACCGAGGAATATCCGCCGTTCAACTATCAGGACGGATCGGGCTTGAACGGGATCAGTGTCGAGATCATGGCTGAAATCTTTCGGCGGACGAACTCCGGGCACGGTCGCGGCGATATTGAACTGCTTCCCTGGGCACGCGGCTATAACCTCACGCTGCAACGCCCCGGACACGCGCTTTTTTCCACAACACGCACACAGGACCGCGAGGAACTGTTCAAGTGGGTCGGGCCATTTGTGCCAACCGTCGTGGGTCTAACGGCAAAGAAGAGCCGTGAGCTGGATATCAAAACCGTGCACGACCTAGCCAATATCCGGATCGGTGTCGTAAAGGACGATGTCGGACAGCTGCTCCTGCGGGCACAAGGCGTTCCGGACGACAGGATCGAAGCGGTCCTGTCGAACGAGCAGAACTTCAGGAAACTGATGGCCGGCAGGGTCGATGCAATTTCCTACGAAACCAAGGTCACGCGCTGGGGATTGCAACAATTCGGCGCCAATCTGGACGACTATGAAACTGTCTACGAACTGGACCGCGGGCAATTGTATCTGGCGCTGCATCACCAAACGTCTGATGACGTTGTCGAGAGTTTGCAAAGTGCCTTCAACTCGCTCGTCAAAGACGGAACGCACAACATGATCCTGAAGAGCTACGGGATCACGTCATAAGGCGGCGTTTCGCGCAGTTTTTCCGTGAACGATCTCTTGAAGCGGTTCAACTTTCCCTCACAAGCGCTTCTTTCAACCTCTGCGCTTCGACGCTAAGCGGTCGGGTTTGGGGCCAGGCAATGAAGTATCCCTTGCCTGTCGTGTGCTTTCTTTCAGTCATGGCAACGAGAGACCCTGACGATATCTCGTCGCGCAGCAGCGGCAAAGCGCCCAGGGCAAGGCCTTCCCCCTTGAGAGCCCTGCCGATCGTCTGGTTGTAACTTGCACATTCCAGAACAGGCCACTGGGCGAACTCCGACCATCCCGTTCTCTGGATCCAGACCGGCCAGTCCGTCCAATTGGGTGCCATTCGTGCGAAATTCAAAAGCGTTGGAGCCTCACCCGGAGAAACCTTTTCCGCCAGCTTCACAATGCGCGACGTACCGACCGGAACAATGTCTTCGGGAAACAGCAGCTCGGCATTCCATCCGGGCAGTCGATCCTCACCGTGCAGAACAACAAGGTCATGCTCGGGCCGCAAGAGGTCGCCAAGTTCGTCGGCAGTGACAAGATTGAACGGGCATGCATCATCCGACAACGCAAACTCTCTCAGTTTCGGCTGCAGCCAGAACGTTGCCAGTGCCGTTACGGATGCGATGCGCACGACCGGCCTTGCGGGTACTTTTACGGTTCGCAGCGCCCAATCGAGATAATCGAGCGTCATTCCCGTTTTCTCCGCCAGATACGCGCCCGCCTCCGTTGGAACGAGTTTGCGGCCCGTTCGCTCAAACAGATCAACGCCCAGCCAGCTTTCCAACTGACGGATTCGCTTGCTCACCGCGGCCTGCGTCACGTACAGCTCATCCGCAGCTTCCGTAAAATTCAAATGTCTCATGGCGGCTTCAAAGAAGACGAGCGTATCAAGCGGCGGCAAGGATTTACGGTAGCTTTGCATAACCAGAGGTTATCCAATTGGCAGAGTTTTTCCAGACTTTTCGTGTGCCTTCCGGATGTGGTTATTCCGTATTGTGTGTAAACGGAGCTATTCACCATGGCGGAAATCGACTGGCACGCAGAACGCAGCGATCTGGATGGTCTTGCCCAACTGGACCTTGTCGGGACAAGCGAGGGCATCGACCTTCCCGCCGTTCGTGGCTACAGGCAGTCCCGCGTGCGCCGGAAAATGGCAGAATACGGTGTCGATGCCGTCATTCTTTCCGATCCGGTCAACATTCGCTATGCCACCGGTGCACGCAACATGCAGGTCTTTTCCATGCGGAATACGCCTTCGCGTTATCTGCTCATGACCGCAGACAAAAGCATTCTCTTTGAGTTCACCGGGTGCCGGCATCTTGCAGAAGGTCTGGAAACGATCGACGAAGTCAGAACCGCCTCGACGGCCAGCTACGTCGCTACCGGTCCCCATATCGTGGAACGGGAACGCACGTGGGCGGCGGAAATGGCAGATCTCATCCGCGAGCTTGTTGGCGGCGAAACGGCGGTTGTCGGGCTTGAACGGCTGAATGCCGGCACCAGCATCGCGCTTCAGGAAACCGGCCTCAAGATTGTCGACGCACAGCAACCCGTTGAGATGGCGCGGGCGATCAAGTCGCCTGAAGAAATGAAATGCGTGATCGCCTCCTTGCGTGCAACCGAGATCGGGGTCGGGAAACTGCGCGATGCGATCCGCCCCGGATTGACGGAGGCGGAGTTGTGGTCGGCGCTCCACAAGTCCATCATCGAGCAGAACGGCGACTACGTCGAAACGCGTCTTCTAAACGCCGGCGCACGGACAAATCCCTGGTTTCAGGAAACCTCGTCCAGCGTCATTGCCCCCAACGATCTGATCGCGCTCGACACGGATGTCGTCGGTTGCCACGGATACTACGCGGATTTTTCCCGCACCTTTCATGCCGGTCCTGACAAGCCCAGCCCCACGCAAAAGGATCTCTACAAGGTCGCCTTTGAGCAGGTGCATCATAATATGGATATCCTTTTTCCAGGCATGACCTTCCGGGAATACGCAGACAGGGCGTGGGATATTCCAGAGCGGTACTACACCAACCGCTACTATCTTTCCGCCCACGGCGTCGGCATGACCGGTGAATATCCATATCTTTATCACCACGGTGATTTTCCTGACGCCGGCTATGACGGCGTGCTGGAGCCGGGCATGACGATCTGCGTGGAAAGCTTTATCGGCGAAGACAACGGTCGCGAAGGCGTCAAGCTTGAGCAACAGGTGCTGATCACGCAGACGGGGATCGAGCTCTTGTCCGAGTTTCCCTTTGAAGACGAGTTGTTGTCTTAAGGTGCGTGTTCACCCGTGGGCGAAGAAAAGCGCGAAGGCCCCTACGAGAACGAGACTGACTGCCCACACCCGGTCGAGATTGAACCAGGCCTTTTGCAGAAACGAAAGGCCCAGCCAGTGGTAGACACCAACGGCGAGTAGCCCACCGGCAGTCGCCATCGCGAGCGTATGCACGACAGCGACCAGCAGTGCCATTTGAACGTCTGCCGCCATCAACATCCCGGCAGCCTGATGCCCCTGACTGTCCTGGATTGAACAAATACCCAGATAGATCGGGACAAGCATCAGGCCTGCTCCGTGGGCGATTGCAACCAGGAAGGACCAGATGCCGAGCTTGGCAGGCGAAACTCTTGCGAGAAACCTCGGATGGCGATTGGTGATGAGCAGGTAAAGCCCCAGACCGATCACAAGACACGCTGCAACGATCTGAATTTCACGCTCAAGACTGACAAGCACGATCATTGCCGAAAAAGGCAACAGGATCGCGAGCATTGCCAGAAAATGCCCGGCTGCCAGCGACACCAGCGCCCGTGGAAGCGCTTGCGTCTGCCGCTCCATGAGAGCGGCTGACACCGCCAGCGGCCACCCCATTCCCGGGTTGAGGCCGTGATAAAGGCCGGATCCGATGACGGCCAGCCAGAGGGCCGTCACGCTCATCCCGTCCAAGTTCAGACCGAGGGATAGCAGAAACTGTCAGTCGAACAGTCTCCGCCTTCCAGCCGGATCTGGTGCGAACGGTAGCCTTCGGGAAACTCGACCCAGAACTTGTTGTCGAGCGTCAGCCCGCCGTCCGGTCCCGCATTCGCCATGACCATGGCAGCGCCACGCTCGCCCGGATAGAACTGATCGTCCCAGATGGAATAGAGGGAATTGGTCCAGTAGACCCGCTTGCCGTCCCGGCTGATCTCGACCATCTGCGGCCCGTAACCGAAGTCTTTTCCGTTCGAATGCTTCGTCTTTTTCACGATCCCGCCGATTTCCACCTTGCCGGCGAGCGTGGGGTTCATCGGATCGGAGACGTCATATTGATGCATTTCACCCGTGCCCCAGCACGCGACATAGAGGAACTTGTCGTCAAGGCTGAGATCAATATCGGTTACGAGCGGCGGCACCGCCGAAAACCCTTTCAAAAGCTCCGGCAAGTCGTTCGGGTCGGCAGGCTGCGGATCTATGGTGACAGTTTTCTTCGCCTCGAATGTCCCGTCATCATTGCGCCACCAGGTAAATATTGCTCCCTGCAAGTTGGTCGTATCAACCACGACGCCGCAGAAGCCATATTGTTTCGCCGGATCATGCGCCGGGCGTATTTCGAGGGCCATCTGATGGTTCTCACCAAGATCGATCGTCTGCACATTCTTGCGCGCGCGCAGGTCCCAGAAATGGATCCGATGGCCGTATTTGTTGGACAAGAGATCTTCAGCGACAATTCCGTTCTCAAATTGCGGCGGCAGGCCCCACTCGGAAGAGACCATGTAGTCACGCGGCAAGTTCCACCAGAAATCGTAGTGCTTGTCCTGAATGCCCCGATCCATCTCGTAGCGGCCGAGGATCTCGAAGGTCTCGCAATCCATTATGAAAATGCCCGGAGGACCATCGGTGCCGTCTGCTCCACCACCGCCGAGCGTTGACACATAAATTCCCTCAGGTCCGCAATGGATCGTGTGCGGGCGCGAATATCCCGTTTTCGCAAACACTTCTTCAGGCTCGATGATCTTGTGGATCTTTGCCTGCAAAGGCTCCTTCACATCGATCACGTAAATCCGCGAGGATCTGATGCCCGGAATGATAAGGTAGCGCCGCTCGAGAAAGGCGTGACCGGTCAGCGGAGAGAGAGCCGACGAGCAGGCATTCCAGCCGAAATGGTGAAATTCATCTCCCTTGTTCGGCATCATCACCGTGTGCACGATCTGCCCGTATTCCGCGCTCTCCGGATCGACATTCACGATGGCCAAGCCATCCGGCCTGCTGAAATCCGGACTTAGCATCAATGTGAAGGCCAGCTTTTCAACCGGTGCCTCCATCGCCATTTGCGCTGTCGGATAAAAACTCGGATCTGGCCTCAAGTTCATGTCGTCCTCCCTGAATTGCGACAATTATCAAGACGGGTTTTCTTTTTGTTTTTTGGTCCCGCAAAGTTCTCCTGATCTCGATTTCAAAGATCTTTCCTCAATAAGGACCAGTGTCAGTTTTGATCTTTCTTTCCAGTCCTCATACATAGAGAATGCCCTAACGTTAACCGCCGGTCGAGAGCAAAAGCGACAATAAATCTTAGTCTTAGCGGCAATGAACGAGACCGTTCATGGTTCCGTGAGAACCCGCCGGAAGTTTGAAATCGGCTTTTTGTAAAAAAACCGTCCCCGACGCAAACTTGCCCTAGGCAAACATCACTCAGCGTCCTATCTAATCGTAACATTGCGATGGGTTTCGATGCCTACACCGGAACTCACGCAGACCCGTCCAACGTGATCCGAGCCGGAGAGCCTTCCCGATGAGTGAGACCTCAACCTACACGCCGCCCAAAGTATGGACCTGGGAGCAGCCGAACGGCGGCGAGTTTGCCAGCATCAACCGTCCCGTGTCCGGATCTACCCACGAAAAGGACCTGCCGGTCGGTGAGCACCCCCTGCAGCTTTACTCCCTCGCCACTCCTAACGGCGTCAAGGTCACGATCATGCTGGAGGAGCTTCTCGCCCTCGGACATGAAAGTGCCGAATACAATGCATGGCTGATCCGCATCAACGAAGGCGACCAGTTTTCCAGCGGCTTTGTCGGCGCAAACCCCAACTCGAAAATCCCGGCCCTGGTCGACCACAGCACCACACCCCCGACCCGGGTCTTTGAATCCGGTTCGATACTGCTTTACCTGGCTGAAAAGTTTGGCGCGTTCCTGCCCAAAGATCCCGCTGCTCGAACCGAAACGCTGAACTGGCTGTTCTGGCAAATGGGGTCCGCGCCTTATCTCGGCGGCGGCTTCGGACATTTCTACAAATACGCACCGGAAAAGTTCGAATATCCGATCGATCGTTTCACCATGGAGACCAAGCGCCAACTGGACGTGCTTGAAAAGGCGCTCGCCGACCAGCCTTATGTCGCAGGTGAAGAGTACACCATCGCCGACATGGCAATCTTCCCCTGGTACGGCGCACTTGTACTCGGACGCCTTTACGATGCCGCCGAATTCCTAGCCGTCGACGACTATAAGAACGTGAAGGCCTGGGCCGAAAAGATCGACAACCGGCCGGCCGTTGTTCGCGGGCGAAAAGTGAACAAGGCCTGGGGTGAAGAGCACGAACAGGTACACGAGCGCCACAGCGCCGATGATCTGGAACCGAAGCCTGCTGTTGAAAGCGCAGCGGAGTAAGCGAAGTAGCTAGCGGCCTGCGTCCACAGGTCGCTACCTAGTCTTTCGTGAGATACATTGTTCGTGCAACTCGACAACAAACCAAACTGCTGAGAAAAAAATACTAAAGTAGTTGGAATTGCGAGTATTCCAGCTGTATTTCCGTATTTTCGACAAGCATCCGATCCTAATGAAACCCGTTTTCGCAAACTTTCTCATTGCTCGCTTGCACAGGATCAGTTCCGAAATACCCTTCAGATCACCCGCAAACACATCTTGTCATAAGTAAATTTTTCGTCTCTATATGCCAGCCGGCACACAAGATCCGGGGGGCAGCGGTGATTTCCTATGCCGTAACCTCCGGATTCTCTCTCGTCAGGCCACGTCCCGGTCACCATCTCGGAGCGACAAATGTCAGAAGCCCTTAAGATTGGCACACCAAAGGAAGTCTTTCCCGGGGAGGCCCGTGTGGCCATGACCCCGGAGTCGGCGAAACAGCTGCAGAAACTCGGTTACACCTGTCTTGTGCAGAGTGGGGCCGGGAAGGCAGCTGGTTTTTCGGACGAGGCTTACCAGGAAGCCGGCGTTGAAATCGTGAAAACGGCGCCCAGTCTTTGGAAGAAATCGGATATCGTCGCGAAGGTCCGCCAGCCGGACGACAAGGAAATGGGTTACCTGACAAAAGGCAAGACCCTGATTTCCTTCTTCAATCCCGGCGGCAACGAAAAGGGGCTTGAGGGCGCGAAGGAAACGGGCGCCAACGTCATTGCCATGGAGATGGTTCCGCGGATTTCGCGCGCGCAGAAGATGGATGCGCTTTCCTCCATGGCCAATATTGCCGGCTATCGTGCGGTCATCGAGGCGGGAAACAATTTCGGGCGTTTTTTCACCGGCCAGATCACGGCTGCGGGCAAAGTTCCGCCAGCCAAGGTACTGGTTGTTGGAGCAGGCGTTGCCGGCCTCGCCGCCATTGGCACCTCGACGTCTCTCGGGGCGATCACTTACGCGTTCGACGTGCGCCCGGAAGTCGCCGAGCAGGTCGAATCCATGGGCGCAGAATTTGTCTACCTCGACTTTGAAGAAGAACAGCAGGATGGTGCTTCGAGTGGTGGCTATGCCAGCGTCTCCTCGCCGGAGTTTCGCGAAGCGCAGTTGGCAAAGTTCCGTGAGCTTGCGCCCGAGATAGACATTGTCATCACCACGGCGCTGATCCCCAACCGCCCTGCCCCGAAACTCTGGCTGGAAGACATGGTCAAGGCCATGAAGCCGGGGTCGGTCATCATCGATCTGGCTGCCGAGCGCGGCGGCAACGCGGAAGGAACTGTCGCGGACGAGAAGGTCGTGACGGACAATGGCGTGACCATCATCGGCTACACCGACTTTCCGTCCCGCATGGCGGCGCAGTCCTCCAGTCTTTATGCAACAAACATTCGTCACATGATGACAGACCTGACCCCAGAAAAAGACGGGCAACTGGTTCACAACATGGAAGACGACGTCATTCGCGGCTCAACGGTGACGCATGAAGGGGAAATCACTTTCCCACCACCGCCACCAAAGGTTCAGGCGATTGCGGCAAAATCCAAGGAAAAGCCCAAAGAGCTGACGCCCGAAGAAAAGCGCGCACAGGAAGTTGCCGCGTTCAAGGCGCAGACGAAGCAACAGGTCACGCTCCTGGCCGTCGGGGGTCTCTTCATGCTTCTGGTCGGTCTGGTCGCACCTGCCAGCTTCCTGCAGCACTTCATCGTGTTCGTGCTCGCGGTCTTTGTCGGCTTCCAGGTCATCTGGAACGTCAGCCATTCGCTGCACACACCTTTGATGGCGGTGACCAACGCCATCTCGTCGATCATCATTGTCGGCGCGTTGCTACAAGTGGGGTCGGGTTCGTTCCTGATCATCCTGCTCGCAGGTCTTTCCATATTCATGGCCGGAATAAACATTTTCGGCGGTTTCCTCGTCACACGGCGCATGCTCGCCATGTTCCAGAAGTCCTAAGGAGGCCGAACCATGGAATTTGGTTTCACCACTGCCGTTTATGTGGTTGCGGCTATCTTGTTCATTCTCTCGCTTGGCGGCCTGTCCGGTGAAGAAAGCGCAAAACGTGCCGTCTGGTACGGCATTGTCGGCATGGCGCTCGCTGTTGTCGCGACGCTTATCGGGCCTGGCTCCGGCCTTTGGCTGCTGTCGCTGATTCTCATCGCCGGCGGCGGTTTGATCGGTTATTTCGTCGCCCAGCGCGTCCAGATGACTGAAATGCCGCAGCTGGTCGCTGCCATGCACTCTCTGGTCGGTCTGGCTGCTGTCTTCGTCGGCTTCAACGCCTATATCGAACTTGGGCGCGTGCTGGCCATGAGCGACGAAGAGCGCAAGGCACTGGAAGGCTTCGCCGCCATTCTGGCCAAGAAGACGGCCGCCGAGCAGGCCATCCTGAAGGTCGAGGTTTTCCTTGGCGTCTTCATCGGTGCCGTAACATTCACCGGGTCGGTCGTGGCGTTCGGCAAGCTGGCCGGAAAGATCACCTCCAAAGCGGAAAAGCTGCCCGGTGGCCACGCCCTCAATGCAAGCGCCGCGATCCTGTCGTTCATTCTGCTGATCCTGTTCCTCAATGGAGCCGGCATCTGGACGCTCATTCTCATGACGTTGCTGGCCTTCTTTATCGGCTATCACCTGATCATGGGCATCGGCGGGGCGGATATGCCGGTCGTCGTCTCGATGCTGAACAGTTATTCGGGCTGGGCAGCGGCGGCCATCGGCTTCTCGCTCGGTAACGACCTCCTGATCGTCGTCGGCGCGCTTGTGGGCTCGTCCGGTGCGATCCTGTCCTACATCATGTGCAAGGCAATGAACCGGTCGTTCATTTCCGTCATCCTTGGCGGCTTCGGCAATACCGCGGGACCGGCGATGGAAGTTGAAGGCGAACAGATCGCCATCGATGCCGATGGTGTGGCCGCGGCTCTCGACGACGCGGACAACGTCATCATCGTTCCCGGCTACGGCATGGCGGTGGCCCAGGCGCAGCAGTCGGTCAGCGAACTGACCAAGCGCCTCAGGGCCAAAGGCAAGAATGTCCGGTTTGCCATCCACCCGGTTGCCGGCCGTCTTCCCGGCCACATGAACGTGCTACTGGCGGAAGCCAAAGTTCCGTACGATATCGTTCTTGAGATGGACGAGATCAACGAGGACTTTCCGGAAACGGACGTCGCCATCGTTATCGGCTCCAACGACATCGTCAATCCGGCCGCCCAGGAAGATCCAAACTCTCCGATTGCCGGCATGCCGGTCCTGGAAGTCTGGAAGGCCAAGCAGGTGTTTGTTTCCAAGCGCGGTCAGGGTACGGGCTATTCGGGCATCGAGAACCCGCTGTTCTACAAGGAAAACACGCGGATGTACTATGGCGACGCCAAGGCCAGCCTCGACAAGCTGCTGACCATGATCGAGTGATCGCCTGACCCTTTCAAAATGACGGCCGCCCGGGGAGACTTGGGCGGCTTTTTTGTTAGGCAGCACCAGGCTGAATAGATTTCTGAGATTTTTTTGAACCTTTTCCGGCCAGCCGGGAACACACAGGTACTCGCACCTCGCGAGCGCACCGGCACACTTTCCCAATCACAGTTTTGAACAGACCCGCCGCACCCGGCGGGCCGATGCAGGTGCTTTTTTCAAGACGACTGGAGATCTGAAATGAGCTTCCTTTATTCCTTCCTGAATTTCTTCCGCCCTCAATTCATCAACGGATCCAATCAAGGAGATCTTCTCTTTGGCGGCTTTGGCAATGACCTGATATTCGGTAACGGCGGCAACGACAAAATCTTCGGCGGGTTCGGCAACGACCTCATCTTTGGCGGCAAGGGTAACGACCACATCTTCGGTGGTTTCGGAAATGATCTGATTTTCGGCGGCTATGGCAACGACAAGATCTACGGCGGCTTCGGCAACGACCTGATGTTCGGCGGCATGGGTAACGACAAGATCTTCGGTGGATATGGCAACGACCTCGCCTTTGGCGGCGCAGGAAATGACAAGATTTCAGGAGGTCGCGGCAACGACAATCTGAACGGCGGCGACGGCGAGGACACCCTTCGCGGGGGCAAAGGCGATGACCGTCTGGTCGGCAACAAGGGCAACGACCGGATGTTCGGCGGTGCCGGCGACGACATTCTGGTCTGGAACAACGGTGATGGGTCGGATCTTATGAACGGCGGTCGCGGATACGACCGCGTTCAGGTCAATTTCAACACTGACCTCGTCAATAACGACCTTCAAAACAAGGATGTCGCCGAATTTTCCGTCACGCCCAAGGGTGTCCAGTTTGCAAGGGTTGAACTGAACGACCAGAACATCAACGGTCTGTTCCAACTCGACATTCGCAAAACGGAAGTGCTCGAGACCAATTTCGGCGGCGGTGACGATACGGCACAGATCCTCGATACGGTTCTTGATGAGATCAAACTGGATCTGGATGGCGGTGATGGCATCGACACTCTGGATCTCGCCAGAGCTGCCGAAGGCGTCGAGGTCGACTTGAGCGCGGGCACGGTAGAGAATTCCAAGGCCGTCAATTTCGAGAACGTTATCGGCACGGAGTTCGACGACAAGATTACCGGAGACGATCAGGACAATGTCATTTCCGGGCTTGGCGGCGTCGACACGATCTATGGTCGTGCCGGCAACGACACGCTGGTCGCCAACAAGGGCAACGATTTTGTCTTCGGTGAAGACGGTGATGATTTGCTTGTATGGAACAACGGCGACGGTTCGGACCTGATGGATGGCGGCGCCGACTACGACCGGGTCCAGGTCAACTTCAATACAGATCTCGTCAACAACGATCTTCAGAACAAGGATGTTGCTGAATTTTCCGTCACACCAGACGGCGTGAATTTCGCGCGAGTTGAAGTCAATGACCAGACCGTCAACGGGCTCTTCCAGCTCGACATCCGCGATACGGAAGTGCTTGAAACCAATTTCGGCGGCGGAGACGATACGGCACAGATCGTCGACGACGTTCTGGACGAGATCAAACTGGATCTGGATGGCGGCGACGGCATTGACACATTGGACCTGTCGCGGGCTGCTGGCGGTGTTGATGTCGACCTTGCCGCTGGCACCCTGGAAAACTCCAGGGCCGTCAATTTCGAGAACGTCATAGGCACTGAGTTCGACGACAAGATTGCCGGAGACGATCAGGACAATGTCATTTCCGGGCTTGGCGGCGTCGACACGATCTATGGTCGTGCCGGCAACGACACTCTGGTCGCCAACAAGGGAAATGATTTCGTCTTCGGCGAAGACGGTGATGATTTGCTTGTGTGGAACAATGGTGACGGTTCGGACCTGATGGATGGCGGCGCCGACTACGACCGGGTCCAGGTCAACTTCAATACAGATCTCGTCAACAACGATCTTCAGAACAAGGATGTTGCTGAATTTTCCGTGACACCGGACGGCGTGCAGTTCGCGCGAGTTGAAGTCAATGACCAGACCGTCAACGGGCTCTTCCAGCTCGACATCCGCGATACGGAAGTGCTTGAAACCAATTTCGGCGGCGGAGACGACACGGCACAGATCGTCGACAACGTTCTGGACGAAATCAAGCTGGATCTGGATGGCGGCGACGGCATTGACACATTGGACCTGTCGCGGGCTGCTGGCGGTGTTGAGGTCGATCTTGCGGCCGGTACGCTGGACGGTTCGACGGCAGTGAACTTTGAAAATGTTACCGGCACAGACTTCGATGACGTCATCACGGGCGACGCTCAGGACAATGTCATCCGCAGCGGATCTGGCTTTGATATTCTGGCGGGCGGCGAAGGCGCGGATACGTTCGTGTTTACTGCCGAAGACACGGGAGTGAAGATTATCACCGACTTCGACCTCAACGAGGACCGGCTCCTTTTCATCACGGATGAAAACCTGACGGCGTCTGATCTTGTGAACCAGCTTGTGCAGGATGGCGATGACGTACAGCTCGACGTCAACGGCAAGCTGATCACCTTTGAAAACGCAAGCGTCGACGATTTCAGCACGGACGACTTCCTCTTCGCATAACTCACTCGACAAAACTCTGTTGGAAGCCTCGCCGGTCTGCCACCGGCGGGGCTTTTTCTTTGCCGCTTCCCTTCAATCTCCTTTTTAAAGCCCTGCAGCCGACGAACTCAACGCGTTGCGATGATTCTGGTGCATCTCGTGACAGCACAGTTCTTTGGTTGTGACGCGCGTCATAAGTGCTGAGGCGGAAGATCGCCATCCTAGGCTCAGGTTCTGCAGAGAACTGCGAACTTCAGATTGGAATTGGACAGGACTGCGAGAGCGCCGGCTTATCCCCCGAGCCTGCGAACGCAACTCCTTTGCTTAAGGATTGGCGCTGAAGATGGGACATATTCACCCGGTCAATAACGCGAGAGAACACACACCTTGGTGCGACGATGATCAGCTGCTGCACGCCGTTACAAAGGGCGATCAGATCGCATTCGAGACAATCCATCGAAGGCATTCGTCGAGATTGCTGCATTTCGCGCGCCGGGTCACGGGAGACCATCAATCTGCCGAGGAAGTCACGAACGACACCTTCCTGGTGGTCTGGCGGACGTCCGAAAGGTTTCAGGGCCGCTCAAAGGCAACCACATGGATGTTCGGGATCGCCTACCGGCTCGCGATCAAGCAGCGGCAAAAACGAAACCGGCGGACACAAGAACTCGATATCGATTCATGTGAGATCCCTGCCGGTGATGATACAGCCGATACCATCATCCAACGACGCGATCTGAGAGATGCTCTTCAAAAGCTGAAGCCGGACCTCAGAACGATCGTCGAACTCACCTTCTTTGAAGGCTACCTTTATTCCGAGATTGCCGACATTCTCGAATGCCCGGTCGGTACCGTAAAGTCGCGGATGGTGACGGCGAAAAACCAGTTGCGCTGGCTGCTAAGCGAAACACCCGCCAACGCCAGTTTCGCTGTTGCCGCGTAAGCGCGATCACGCATTCAAACGATCACCTGCTGCATCAAAATAAAAAGACTTGCCATCTGAAATAGAGAGATCCAGTTCCCTCCCCGGCTCAATCGCATGCTGCCCGAAAAGCCTTGCGGTGACCTGGTGTCCCCTCAATCTGGCAATGACATTGGTGTCGCCGCCCAAATGCTCGACATGTTCCACGGTCGCCTTCAACGCTCCGCTGTCAGACAGAACGAGATCTTCCGGACGCACGCCGAGGGTCCGCTCGTCGCCCTCCTTCAGCAAGCCGGCCGGCAGGAAGTTCATAGCCGGGGACCCAAGGAATCCGGCAACAAACTTGTTGACCGGATTGTTGTAGAGTTCCATCGGACTGCCGATCTGTTCCACATACCCGTCACGCAAGACAACGATCTTGTCGGCAAGCGTCATCGCCTCGGACTGATCATGGGTAACATAGATCATCGACGCTTCCAGCTGGCGGTGCAGGTTGGCAATCTCCAGCCGCGTGTTCATTCTGAGCGCGGCATCCAAATTTGATAGAGGTTCATCGAACAGGAAAAGCTTCGGATGGCGCACGATGGCCCGGCCGATTGCGACACGCTGGCGCTGGCCGCCGGAGAGTTCGGACGGAAACCGCTCAAGATATTCCTGCAAGTTCAGCATCCGCGAGGCTTCGGCGATCCGCTGTTCGATGACGTCCTTGCTTTGCCTTTCCTGCTTCAAGGCCAGCGACATGTTGCCTCTGACGTTCAAGTGCGGGTAAAGCGCGTAGCTCTGGAACACCATGGCGATGCCGCGTTTCGAAGGCGGTGTGAAATTCACCTGTTCACCGCCGATGTGGATGTCGCCGGAGGTGACATCCTCAAGTCCGGCAATGACGCGAAGAAGGGTGGATTTGCCGCAGCCTGACGGGCCGACGAAAACAACGAATTCACCCTCATCGACCTCAAGATTTACATCCTTGAGGACATGAACCGAACCAAACGACTTGTTGACGTTTTTCAGCGTGAGCGCCGTCATGGCGTTGGCTCCTTCAGTGATACAGGCTTTCCTGTGCGCACGCTCTGGTCTGCGGCCAGACAAATGGCGAGCGAGCGGACGGCATCCTGCATGTGCCGCGTCAAATCGATGTTTTCTGATATTGCGCGCAGCATATAGACCTGCTCGGCATCGCAGAGCTCCTGGTGACCGGGCTCATCCGGCAGATCGATATTCGTGTCTGCGCCTGGGCGATGAACAAGCAAGCCGCCGACTTTGGTGTGGCCGTCGACGTCAGCAGAATCACCCTTGTTGCCCTCTACGATGGACACAGACCCGGCAGGTGAAACGACGTCTTTCACGAAGAACGCCGTCTCAGACATCATCGGGCCCCAGCCCGCTTCGTACCAACCGACGGATCCGTCGTCGAAAGTCACCTGAAACTGCCCGTAATTGTACATGTCCGGTGCGATCTCGTCGGAAAGCCGCAATCCCATGCCGTTGACCGTGACGGGAACTGCGTCCGTGATCTGGCACCAGACATCGACATAGTGCACACCGCAGTCGACAATCGGCGCTGTTGTCTGCATCAGAGCCTTGTGCGTTTCCCATTCGGCACCAGTGCTCTGCTGGTTGAGGTTCATGCGGAATACGTATGGGCCGCCGAGGGCCCGGGCTTCCTCAATCAGCCTCACCCAGGACGGGTGATGACGCAGGATATAGCCAACAACCAGCTTCTTGTTTGTCTCCTGGGCACATGCCACGACCCGCCTGGCGTCTTCAACCGTCGTCGCCAGCGGCTTTTCGACAAAGACATGTGCCCCGGCATGCATGGCCGCGACTGCATAATCGGCATGACTGTCTGAATAAGTGGCGATCACCACCAGGTCCGGCGACGTCTTTTCAAGGGCGACTTCGTAGCTGTTGAAGACCGGATATCCGCCCAGCTCCGCATGATCGACCTCTCCAGAACGGTTCACAAGAGCGACAATCTCGGAGGCGTCATTCCGATGGTGCGCGAGCGCATGAGAAAGGCCCATATTGCCGAGCCCGGCAATCAGTACACGGCTCATTTGACAGCTCCTGAAGTGATGCCGCGGATCAGCTGCCGGGAAAAGATCACATAAAGGATCAGCACCGGCAGGATGGCCATGCTGAGCGCTGACAACACCGCGTTCCAGTTGGTGACGAACTGGCCGATGAAAACCTGGCTTCCGAGCGTCAGGGTCTTTGTCTCTTCCGCCGGCGCCAGAATCAGCGGGAACCAGAGGTCGTTCCAGATCGGGATCATGTTGAAGACCGCAACGGTCGCCATCGCCGGACGCACCAGCGGCAGAACGAGGCGGTAGAAAATCGTGTATTCGGAAAGGCCATCGATCCGGCCCGCATTCTTGAGGTCGTCGGAGACCTGGCGCATGAACTCGCTCAAGATAAAGACCGCAAGCGGCAGGCCTTGAGCCGTATAGACCAGGATCAGGGCGAACAGTGTATTCACCAGCCCTGTCGCAACCATCATTTCGAGGATGGCGACGGTTCCGATCCGGATCGGGATCATGATCCCGAGAGCCAGATAAAGCCCCATCAGCAGATTGCCGCGAAACCTGTATTCGCTGAGCGCGAAAGCTGCCATGGCTCCGAATAGCAGGATGAAGAACAGCGAGACGACAGTGACGATCATTGAGTTCTGGAAATAGAGGAAGAAGTCCCCCTGTTTCATCACTGTCTGGTAGCCGATCATGGAAAACGTGTCGGCGTTCGGCAAGCTCAACGGTTCACGGAAGATCGCCTTCCGGTTCTTGAAACTGTTGATCAGGATCACGAAGACCGGAAACAGGGCGATCAGCGTGTAAAGGATCAGCGCGCCATGCATCGCGGCTGTGTTGAAAGGGTTCGTGCGGGCTTTGTTCATCTTTCCCTCCCCTTACAGCTGATATCTGCGCATCCGCGTCTGGATGCCGAAAAGGTAAATACAGACACCGACCAGAATGATCGCGAACATGGCGCTGGCGATTGCTGAGCCCATATACGGATCGCCCAGCTGAAGCTGAAAGCCGAAGAAGGTGCGATAAAGGAACGTGCCAAGAATATCGGTCGAAAAATCCGGCCCCGCGAGGGCACCCTGAGCAGCATAGATCAGATCGAAGGCGTTGAAGTTGCCGACGAATGTCAGGATCGAGATGATACCGATCGAGGGCAGGATGAGCGGCAGCTTGATTTTCCAGAAGGCGGACATTCCGGTGATGCCGTCGATCTCTCCTGCTTCAAGAATTTCTTCGGGAATGGAAAGCAGCGCCGCATAGATCAGCATCATGGGAATGCCGATGAATTGCCAGACCGAGATCAATGACAGGGCCGTCAGCGCGTATTCTTCTTTGCCAAGCCAAGGTGCGTAGAGCCATTTCAAGCCAACCGCATCGAGCATCGAGGGCGCGATGCCCCAGATCGGCGACAGAATCAGTTTCCAGGCAAATCCGACAATCACGAACGAGAGAATCGTCGGAATGAAAATCGCCGAGCGATAGAACGCGGCGAAACGCAACCGCGGATGAGAAAGTATAGCGGCAAGCGCAATCCCAATCGGGTTCTGGACGAGCATGTGAACCAGGAAGAACCAGAAATTGTTACCCAGGGCATTCCAGAACTGATCCGCCCAGATCGCGTCCCCAAACAACGTCGTGAAGTTCTGAAGTCCGACGAAAACACGCTCTTGATCAATCTTGCTGTAAAGAGCAAGCCGCAACGTGTTGAAAAGCGGGAAGATCATGACCGCCGTGTAGACGAGAACCGCAGGGGCCAGGAACACGACAATATGCCAGCGAAAACGAGGCTTGCTCATCCGAAGCTCCGGTCGAAGGGGTCCGGACGAGCTGAACTCGTCCGGATATGATCGCAAGATGTGAAGTTTTACTGGTGCGGCGCGTACCAGTTCGCGAGACCGTCCTGCAGCTTCTTGCCGAGCGCTTCAGGCGAATCCGTACCCTTGATTGCCGCTACAGAGGCGCCCCAGGTATCGTTTTCAAGGTTTGGTGTTCCACGGGAAAGGATCTGGTACGTCGAACGGATCGTGCTTTCGCACTCTTCACGCCAACCGACAAACTCCTTTGCGAGCGGATCCTCGAGTTCGACCGGCGTCTTCGAAAGTGGGAAAAATCCGGGAAGTGCATTCCCGAAAATGGAAGCGAAATCCGGAGACGCAACCCAGGCCAGGAATGTTTTGGCCGCATCAGGGTTCTCTGTGGCCGCGTTCATTCCGATGCCGATATCCGTGTGATCGGAGATGTAGCAGGTGTCACCGGCATTCCGGACAGGCGGCTTGAATGCGCCCATTTCAAAATCTGCCTGTGTGTTGAAGCCTGCAATTTCCCAGCTTCCCGCCGGATAGATCGCCGCACGCCCCAGCGTGAACAGGTTCTGGCTGTCCGGGTAGGTCTGCGCCTCGTAGCCGTCGCCAAGGTAAGCCCCCCACTTTGCGAGCGTCGCATAAGGCGCGACCCACTGCTCATCGGTGAGTTTCTGCTCGCCTTTGATAAGAGCGTTTCGGCCTTCCTCGCCTTTCCAGTAGTTCGGACCGATGTTGTTGTAGCCCATCGTAGCGGCTTCCCACTGATCATTGGTGCCCATCGCCATCGGGATATAACTGCCGTCTTCCTTGAACTTGTCCAAAACGGCGAAGAACTCTTCTTCCGTCGCGGGAACGGAAACGCCAAGTTCGTTAAACGCGTCCTTGTTGTAGATGAACCCGTGAATCACCGATGCCATCGGCACACAAAAGCTTGCTGACCCGTCGTCCGACTGCCAGGCGGCTTTGGCAACGTCGGAAAAGTTGCTCATCGCCTCCATGTCATCGAGATCGACCAAATGACCGGCATCGAAAAGTGCCAGCGACGCGTCGAACGGACGACAGGTAATGAGATCGCCGGCAGAACCGGCATCCAATTTGGAATTCAGCGCCGCATTGTACTCTGTGGGTGCGGACGGCGTGAACTTGACCTTGATGCCGGGATGCGAAGCCTCAAATGCAGGAATGATCTTTTCCTGCCAGAGCGCGAGATCGTCATTGCGCCAGCTCTCGATTGTCAATGTGACGTCATCCGCATAGGCACTGCTTGTCACAAGAGCCGTGCTGACCATTACCAAGGATAAAAACTTACGTGTCATTGCGCTGTTCCCTGTTTTCAAGCGATTGTGTCTTTATTCTCTTGTTTCAGTCTGACGGTGCGATGCCGTTCTCGCAAAACCATGACATTCGCAGCTTTGTTGCCACGCCCGCGCT
The DNA here is from genome assembly GCF_947494555.1 of uncultured Roseibium sp. Classification (GTDB taxonomy): domain Bacteria; phylum Pseudomonadota; class Alphaproteobacteria; order Rhizobiales; family Stappiaceae; genus Roseibium. The sequence continues at coordinate 913,026 of NZ_CANLVF010000002.1, forward strand.
TCCTTGCACCCAAGCAAACGACGATATTGCGGCTGAGCGAGCCCCGTCAGTCCCGCAAATATAATACCTATTTAATACCATTTGTCGACCGTTAAGTTTCATTTTGAGAAATTTGCGTAATTTGAGGAGCATTAAGCGCCCTACAGTGACATTTTAGCGATGTAGAGGCGTTTGCTTCGCAGCAAAGGCATTGTAAAGGTATTACGCGAAAATTGACTGAACTGCAGATCTGCACCCGCTTTTCGCAGCCTGGTTGCGCACGCTCATCGGGCCTCATCAATTTCCAAAGACATCTTTTCGCGAGGCGAAGCGTTATGAATTTCCTGGTATTTCTTGGCACGGAACGCGCGAGCACACCGCCGCGACCGCAACGGCTTGGAGAGCGTGTCGCCGCAGCTTGCCGCCGCAGGCTTGATGCCAATGGCGCGACCCATAGTCTGATAGATCCTCTGGAGATCGATCTTCCCCGACCCTTCAAGCCCCACTTTTCATTTGCGCGCGGCAAAGCACCGGCTCAGCTTGAGCAGCTCGAAGCCAAAATTGCTTCTGCTGACGGCTATGTGATGGTTAGCCCGGAATACAATCATTCCATGTCGCCCACCCTTGCGCATTTGCTCAATCATTTCGGCAGCTCGCTGTTCTCTTATAAACCGAGCGCGATCGTGACTTACTCGGCAGGACAATGGGGTGGCGCAAGGGCGGCCGTGAACATGCGCACCTTTCTTTCCGAACTCGGATGCCTGCCGGTTTCGGCAATGGTGCATGTGCCAAGGGCGCAAGACGTTTACGACGACAACGGTATCTGTCTCGAAGGCATCGACCAGGAAAGTTGGGATAGTTATCTCGACCGCACGGTCAAGCAGCTGTTTTGGTGGGCAGAAGCCGCGAGCCGCCAACGCCACTCAGGTGAAACCCACGCACCCGACGCTTTCAGGACGGCGCCATCTCAAAGAAACGCGCCGAAATGAGAACGGACCGTTTCGACTGAGAGATTATGCCTTGTGGCCTCAAGACTGGCGACCAGCAGGTCCAAAAGCAACCGTTCCAGAGACACCACCAATCGGGCCATTTACCCCTGCCCGGTTTCTCAAAAGCACGTGATTGACCATTTCCCCTTCCTATTTCTTGTTCATCGTTATATTCTATTAACCAATTTCGCCGCACCAGATGGCAGGTTCATTCGGAAAGCTGGCCCACAGGATTTTAAGATGTTGCTTCTTATAGGTTTCGGGATTTTTGTTTACCTGGCCGTAGCTTTGGCGTTCTTCACACTGAGTGCCATGGAATTGGCAGAAACCGGACGCGCCGCGCCGGCCTCACTCTCGGTCGCCCTGATTACGGCCGTCTTCTGGCCCCTAACGGTGTCGCTGATGTCGGCCTTCGTATTCTTTCAAAATGCGCGTCACTCGGGCCGGACTCAGTCCTGAAGAGTTCTAACCCCAAGCGATAGACCCAGCCCAGACAACGCTGATACCCAAAAAGGCTGCAATTGTGATTAGGTTTTGTGCGCAAAGAAGACGTTGCGAGGCGCACAACCATTCCCGGACGGTGATTTGCGCTGGCATATGAGAGAACGCTTCTTTCGCCGGCAGCCCGCTTGAGCAACGCAATTCTGATAGTGAACCGAGCCGGTTTTCTGCAGTGCGAGGTATGCTGCAACGCAAACCGGCGACGTGTATCCCGGTTGCATCAACTGATTGAAAGGCTGCCTGCAGCATGAGGGTGTGGAGAAACCCGGACAATTTTGACAGGGGTGGTTATTTGTTTAATACAAACAAGGCCGTGGCAATCGCCGCCTGAAAATTAAGCATTTCACCACGCAAATTGTTCAGTTTTCTGAAAAAATCCGTTTGACTTTACCTCCTTTTTTTGGTTTACATCGGGTTAATGCGGTATATGAGGTTTGCTGCCCTGCAGCGGGAACACACTTTATTGTAGTGAAAGGGTTGTATAGAATGAACGTATTTCGAACTCTGAAAATGGCGGCAATTGCAGCTGTTGCAGGCGTTGCGATGCTCGGTGCTACTGTCACCGCAAATGCGATGCCGATTGTCGGCACGATTTCGATCTTTGGCTTCGTCAATGATCCGTCTGACACGACCGGTATCGACTTCATCGGTGACGGCACGGTGCTTGGCGCTACGGGATCCTTCTCTGGTCTCGTTGGTGCAACTGCCACCCTGACCGACGTTGACTTCTCTTCCTTGCCGGGAACGGTTTGGACAGCTGGTGCATTCAGCTTCACGCTCGAATCAATCATCGGTGCGATCGAGAGTGCTTCTGATGGTATCTCCTTCGATGCGATGGGCACACTTAGTGCAGCTGGCTTCGACGACACCTCAGGCATCTTCTCGTTCTCAAGTAACGAGATCGGTTCCACGGGTCAGGGTACCTTCTCTGCAGCAACTGCTGTTCCGCTTCCGGCTTCCGTGCTTCTGCTCGGTGGTGCGCTCATCGGCGCTGGCGCGATCTCGCGTCGTCGCAAGAACGCTGCCTAAGCTGGGGCATCTACCTCGGTCCTAGGCTAGTCCGGATCGGGAGCTAGAACTAAAAATTGAATGGGGGATCGTTCGAGTATTGAATGATCCCCCATTTTCTGTTTGTCTAAGGGTCAGTCAGGGAACGGGATTTTAGTCCCCTCATCACTTTAACCCTGACTCAAATTTTACAAATTGGTTACTCGAACTTTAATGCTTGTCCCCCTATTTTGGGGATAGAAGATTTTTGAAATTTGCAGGAGTTTGTGCGATGCCCCTGTCGCCGCGGTTTAAGCAGGTTGGCGCTTACGTTGTGCTTTCGCTAAGTGTTTTGGTTCTGGCGGGTTGCAGCTCATCAGAGGAACGGGCTGAAGAGCACTACAAACGGGGGCTGGAACTCGTCGAGGAAGGCGAGCTCACCAAAGCCAGCCTGGAGTTTCGTAATGCTCTCAAACTCGATTCCGAACACATTGATGCACTTTTTGCGTTCGGCGAGTTGCAGGAACGTCAAGGTGAATTCCAGTCAGCATATGGCGTCTACAACGGCGTTGCGGAGCAGGATGCCACGCACCTGCCCTCGCGACTGAAGCTTATGTATATGTTGCTGACCGCTAACCAGGTCGAGCAGGCCCAGAAATACCTGGACCAGGCGATCGAACTCTCCCCCAACGATCCGAAGGTGCTCGTTGCCAAGGCAACGCTGCAGCTCAGAAACGGCGAGCGCGAAGAAGCTGAGAAATCGGCGCAGGATGCTTTCAAGGCCGACCCTGAACTGACAGACGCACTCGTCGTGCTTGCCTCGGCTCGCATGGCTGCTGCCGACCCGGTTGGCGCACTCGGGTATCTCAACCAGGCTCCCGACAGCGCTGCAAAAGACGTCGGACTTCAGGTACTCAAACTGTCTGTCCTGGAAGCACTTAATGATGAGGAAGGGATCGAGAAGCTCTTTGGCGAACTTGTCGAGCTGTTCCCTGAAACACCTCAGTTCAGCCAGGCATGGGTGCGCTGGTATCTGGCGAACGGACGCAAGGACGACGCCGAACGCGTCATAAGACAATTCGCCGCCGACAGGCCGGCAGAAGACGACGCGCAACTGGCGCTTGTTTCCTTTGTCATTGCACAAAAAGGCCAACAGGAAGCACGCCAGGAACTTGAGAACATCATCAAGACACGTAACGAGCAAGGTGGCGACGCCTTCCCGCTGCGTATTGCACTGGGTGAATTGCTGTTCAGATCCAACCAGCACTCCGACGCCATTGATTCGCTGCAAGCGGTCGTCTCTGAAACGAGCGACGAGGGTCAGAAAAATCAGGCCAGGATCATGCTGGCAACAATCCTCGGCCAGACGGGGGATATGGCTCAGGCGGAAACTCTGGTCAATCAAGTCCTTGAAGACGATGCCAAAAACGTCGATGCCCTGCGTCTTCGCTCGAATATCAAGATCTCGCGAAACGACAATGCGGGCGCGGTCGATGATATCCTCGTTGCGCTAAACGAAGCACCAGAAAATGCGCGGCTGAGGACACTGCTCGCAAGCGCATACGAGCGTGACGGTTCTTCCGTTCTTGCCGAAGAACAATTCGCTCGTGCCCTCGCGCTGGATAACAATTCACCCGAAGTCGGTCTGCCGATGGTTCGGTTCCTGCTCCGCCACGGCAAAGGAGAGCAGGCAGAGCGCGTGCTGGACTCGGTCAGGGAACGCAATCCGTCGAATCGCGAGGTTCTGACCCTGCTTGCCCAGCAACGGCTGGCGCGGCGCGACTGGGTCGGCGCTCAGGAAATATCGGATACACTTCGGAAAATCGACGCCGGAGATACTGAGACAGCTGACAAGATCGCAGCGGCGGCGCTCGGTGGCCTGGACAGGCACGAAGAAAGCATCGCCTTGTTGCAAAGCTCTGCGACCGTTGCCGGCGACGAGCAGGCGCTGCTTCCAGACCTTATTCGTGCCTATGTGCAGGCAGGACGCCAGGATACCGCCATTTCGCATCTGTTGACGGTACTTGACGAAACGCCGGACAACACTCTGGCGCGGATCCTCCTTGGCTCGGTCTATTTGTCGCAAAACAAGGTGGCCGAGGCTGAAGAAACCTTCAAAACGGCCACCGAAAATCCTGACAGTGTTTTGGGAGACACTTCGCTTGCGCAGTTCTATTCCGCGACGAACAGGCTGGAGGAAGCCGAGGCCGCAATCCGTGCAGGGCTGTCAAAGGCCGAGGACAACGCGGCACTGCGCCTGATGCTGACAACCGTCCTTCAGCAGACACAACGGTTCGACGAGGCAATCGAACAGTACGAAATCCTGTTTGCATCCGATCCTGAATCCACGATCGTCGCGAACGACCTTGCCAGCCTTCTTTCCGAGCGTCGCGGCGATCCCGCTTCACTGGAACGTGCCTTCGAAATCGCACAGCGGTTCCGCACGTCCGAAGTGCCTCAGTATCTCGACACCCTGGGATGGATCTACTATCTCAGGGGCGAGCACTCGTCCGCGCTTCCACTGCTGCGAAATGCATCTCAGAGCTTGCCAAATCTCGGGCTTGCCCAGTTTCACTACGGAATGGCGCTGGCAGCGCTCGACCAGAAGGAGCAAGCCATTACATCTCTGGAAAAGGCACTCAGTCTTAAGTCCTATATGACAGAAGAAGACATGGAGTTGGCCCGCGCTACAGTGGAAAGACTTGAAAATCTGGCAACGCAGACGCAGTCAAACTGAGATAGGGAAGCCCCCCTCCCCGTCTCTCACTCAGTCGCAAACGGTTTGAATTGATGGAACAGAGTTTTGACCTTGGAATGATATGGGCGATCGTCAAGCGGCGGTATTTATACTTCGTCCTGCCGTTTGTCGTGATTTTCGCTGCCGCAGTTTTTGTTGCCTACTCACTGCCCCGAAGCTATGAGGCAAAGGCAACAATCCTGATCGAATCTCAACGTATTCCGCGGGAGTTGGCTTCAGCGACGGTCACAGCAAGCCCAAGCGAACGCATCAAGGTCATCGAGCAGCGCCTGCTTGCGCGCGACAACCTTCTGGAAATTGCGGGTAAATTCACCCTATATCAGGGTCAAAAGGACGGTGCCCTTTCACCGACCGAAATTGTCGAAGAAATGCGGAGCTCCATCCGCATCAAACAAATCGGCGTCGCCACCTCCGCGCGGAATACCCAGGTCATCGGCTTCGACGTGGCCTTCCAGTATTCTAATGCCACTATGGCGGCGCGCGTGGCCAACGAACTGGTCACTTCAATCCTGTCTCAGAACCTGGAAACGCGTCTCAGCAGAGCCGCAGAGACAAGCGAGTTCTTCCAGCAGCAGCTTCGAACCCTGGATGGCGAATTGCTCGCGCTGGAAAACAAAATCGCCGGTTTCAAGCGAGACAATGAAGAATCTCTGCCGGAAACTCTTCCGATCCGGCGCGAAAAACTCACGGAATTGAACGCAAACGTTGACGTGATAACCCAACGGCTCAAACTCGCCAGACAGGCAGACCTCGGCACCGGGGCAAACGAAGATGCAGGGGCTCAACAACTTGCTTTTCGTCTTCAATCCCAGGAACTGAACTACGAAGCCTTCGTGGAACGGCGGGAACTGCTGACACCTCTTCTGGAGAAAGGCTTCGTTTCTCAGAGAACGATGGACGATCTGGACAGGCAGATTGCGCAAGCGGAAATCGATATTGCGGCAACCAAATCCCAGATGGCCCAGGAAGGCTTCACAGCTGATCCCGACACCAGGATCAAGCTGCTTGAAGCACAGAAGCTGGAGTTTGAACGCAGAGCTGATGAGCTCAAATCAAGCATCTCCAAAACCCCGAGCATCGAAGTCGAACTGGCTGCCATGATGCGCGATTATCAAAATCTGCGCGACGAGTACAGCCAGACCAAAGCGAAACTCACGGATGCGGAAATTGGTGAAAGACTTGAGCAGGACCGGCAGGCAGAACGCTTTGAGGTTCTTGAACAGGCAACCATACCGGAAGCACCCACTGCACCCAATCGCATCCAGATTGTTGCAGCCGGAGGCGGTGGCGCCATGGCCGTCGGACTGGGCCTTGCCATATTGCTTGAATTTCTGGACAACAGTATCCGCACAGCGCGCGATCTGGAGCGGCGTTTGAAGGTCCGTCCGATCGCCGTCATTCCCTATGTCACGACAAGACGGGAAAGAGTGGGGCGGATTACTCGGCGCTTGTTAATTTTTTGCGCTGGTATTCTTGGTATTCTCGCCGTGCTCGCGGTTGCGCATCTCTACGTTTTGCCGCTGGACCTGCTTGGCGAACGGGTGTGGCAAAAGCTAGAACCCATGCTTGCAATCTTTGTTTCGCTTTAAGCGCATTTAACATCAAATCGGAGAAACTGCGTGGAACACATTAAGAGCGCGCTCAAAAAGGCGGGTGTATTGGATGAAACCAATGCGCCTGCAGCGCCTGTTTCCAATGCGGAAATCAAGCCACCCATCAAGAAAGTCGAAATAGCAGCCAAATCCAGTGACCTGGAGGTTCCTGAACTTCGGAAAATCGAAATAGACCCGAAGCATCTGGAACGCCGACGCATTGTGTCCAAATCGATGGACGATCCGAATTACATTGCTTTCAATCTGCTGCGCACACGCATCCGCCAGGCAATGTCCGACAATAACTGGAAGTCTCTGGCGATCACATCGCCGACACCTGGATGCGGCAAGACGATGGTGACGCTGAACCTCGCTTTCAGCCTGTCCAGGAACCCGGGTTTGCGTACAGTGGTTGTTGACCTCGACCTCAGGCGGCCTTCGGTAGCGCCAACACTCAATATCGAGCCCGACCGGTCAATTGCACAATTCCTGTTGGGAAAAGCGGAAGCCAAGGACTGCTTCGTTCAAGTGGACCCCAACCTGGTTCTGGGTCTGAACAGCGGACACACGCCGGCATCCTCGGAATTGCTCCAGGCGCCGAAGATGCTGGAGCTGTTTGAGTTCATTGAAACGACCCTCTCACCCGAAATCATCCTCTTCGATCTGCCGCCAATGCGTAGCAGCGACGACGCCCTTGGATTTCTTCCGCGCATTGACACGTCATTGCTCGTGGTTGCTTCCGGTACCTCTACCACTGCCGAGGTGGACGAGTGCGAACTCCATATTAGCGAACTCGACAAGCTGCTCGGAATTGTTCTGAACAAGTGCGAAGACACCCAGAGTGAGGATTACTATTATTAGACAAGCGGGCGCTTGACAGCCGTCGTCGACTTCACAAGCAGCCGCGCAGATCCGAAAAATATTGCTTTTGCAGGCTCAACTCCGTCGCACACCAAATTCGATAACTCTGAAGGCCGTATTTCGCTGACTTCAGTTCATTTTGAAATCAATGTTGGAGGCCTTGTATTTTTAAACCTTCGCAACAAAAATGGAAGTAAAGACACTTAGTTTTGCAGCTATGCATATTTTTTAGACTATTACCGAAATCAAAACTGCGTTATAGTGCGTTGAATTCAAATTTTTTCTAAGTTTAGACCAACGTAGTGCTCAACAGTTTTCAGATACAAAGAAATCGCTGCTATTTTGCCGCAATCTAAACTTATATACGTTAACAGTTGAATATTTCAGGCATTGCCTGCCCTGCGTTGCAGGCATGTTTGATTTGTCGTTCAACGATGTGCACGCGGCACGTGGTTACGGATTTACCTTTTTTGGAGTAAACTCTTGAAAACGTACCGCAAACTTGCTTAGTGAAAAACAAAATGAAACGGTAGAAGTAGTTTCAACTCGTTTGTTCGATTTGTCGCGATTTTACCGGTTGTAGACAATGCAACAAGAACCGAAATTTAGACAATCACGCACCTCGGGGTCGATGATGTACGAGCCGTATTACGGTCTCTTGACGAAGCCATTTGCGCTGGTTCCGGATCCGCGTTTCATTTATTGGGCGGGTCCGCACAGCATGGCGTTTGCCATGCTGGAATACGGCATCGTCAACCATGCCGGTTTCACGGTGATTACGGGCGAAGTCGGTGCCGGCAAAACGACGCTTATTCAACACCTCTTGAGCAAATTACCGGGTGATATCCGCGTTGGCCTGCTGGCGAATACAGGCGGTGCCGGAGAACTTCTGCAATGGGTCCTGATGGCTTTTGACCAGGACTTTGAAAGCGACTCCCACGTCAAGCTCTACAAACAGTTCAGAGACTTTCTGATCGAGCAATACGAACAGGGCCGCCGCACAGTTCTCATTGTCGACGAGGCGCAGAACCTCGGGTCGGAAGCTCTTGAAGAGCTTCGAATGCTCTCCAACATCAACACCCATGACCGCGAGCTTCTTCAAATCGTTCTGAGCGGGCAACCGGAACTCAAGACACTTCTTGCAGCTCCGAGCCTGAGGCAATTCGTGCAACGTGTAACCTCCGACTTCCATCTCTCCTTTTTGGAGCAGCAAGAGGTAGCCGGTTACATTGCGCACCGATTGAAGATCGCCGGTGCGAAACGCTCACTGTTCACACCCGGTGCCTGTGACCTTATTTATTACGCGACCCAGGGGACACCGCGCCTGATCAACACCTTGTGCGACACCGCCCTGCTCTACGGATTTGCCACCGAGGCCGACGAAATCACACCGGACATCGTCAAGCGTGTTCTCGACGACAAGCGCCGCTTTGGCGTGTTTGCGGTTCAACCCGACCTCGCGCTGCCGCAATAGCGCGGAGTCTCTTGCCTGTGGTCAAAAGGTCTGGCTCTTGCCCGTCCTGAGTATCAACAGGTACCGGTTGGCCGATGTATCCGACAGATACTGGATCGGGTCGGCCTCACGCAATGCCTCTGCGCATTGATTGCACTGCCCAATTCCTGCGAAACGCGAACAATCCGTTTGAATTCTGCGCAGCGTTCTTCGGCACAAAACAGTCAATCGCAGACTTGATGAGACAAGAGCTCACCCAAGGCAACAGAGCTGATTGTCTGCCGGGACACCAAACAAACCATTCTTCCAATTCCCGTTTCACGGTCGCATGTGCATATAAATGCCGACGGACCCGCTATGGCGATGCAACGGGTACCAAGCCGGTTCGGACGAGACAGTCGGCACGCTGCACGGCGCGTTTGAGCGGCGACGCTCCTCCAGGGAGCGACCCTGCATGTTAACGCCCGTATTGGAAGAATTATGCCTTTTGGTGTTTCTTCTCGCGTTTCAAAAGCGACCGCAGGAACTTGCGCGCAGGCACTTCGACCGCGTGATAGAGCAAGACCGAACAGACATAGATAATTATCAGAGACAATATATTGGTGAGCGAAGCGGGCAAAATCGCTCTTGCCGACATCAGTACGAGGATGTGCACCATGTAAGTCGCGTAAGAGATTTCACCCAGGTAGACAAGTGCAGGATGGCGCAGGAAATTGGAACGTTCTTCGCGGCTTAAAAGTGCGACACAGAAAATAAGTGCAGCCAGCATCAAGACAATGATGCTCTCATTGACCTGAAAATAAACGCCGAGAAGGATCCCCAGGAGAACGACCAACAAGCCTGGCCTTGCAAACTTTACTGGAATTTTGTTTTCCAGGAACAATTGGCACAAGGCGATCCCAACAAGGAACTCGCCTGAGATCCTGAGAATGCCGAAGTCGTACATCATCTTGGTCAGGGCCTTGCCCTGAGAGGCCGCCAGCGCATGTGTTGCCGCAAAGATGAGGAGCGCAACAACCAACGACACATTGGCAGGCATCCGCAGCATCAAGAGGATGGCAAGCGGAAAGAGAAGATAGGCGAAAAACTCCGCGCTGATTGACCAGGATGGAAAATTCCAGGCGTGCGCATCCGTGAAGCCCCACGCATGAAGCCCCAGGATGTGGAAGGGTAAGGCCTGATAGTCCGCGCCTTCAAATCCGGATCTTCCAAGGATTGCAGCCGCCTGATAAGCGGCCAGGAAGAGCAAAATCACGAAAAGATGCAACGGATAGACACGCGCAATCCGGTTCGTGAGAAAGTCACGATAGCTGAATGAACCGTTGGACCATGCGCTATGATAGACATACGTCAAAATGAAACCGCTCAGGATGAAAAACAAATCCACGCCCAGATGGCCGTTGGAGATCATCCGATGCAGAAAACCCTCTGAGCCTTCTTTGAAATACATATGAAACAGCACGACAATCAGTGCCGCAAATGCTCTCAATGACGTCAATTCTTTTATATGAGCCAATATTAACCCTTTCAAAGATTTTGTCCCGACGCTAACGCATCTATTACTGCTTAAAAAATTCAAACGGCTATCGAATATGTATCTCTTAGCCGTGATTGGACTACAAGACCAGACCTTATCTACAAGTTTGCTGCTTACAGGGTGAACACAGCTGGAGCCATAATCCCCTTCCCCAATAAACCGTCATTCGGTTTCAGGCCTTGGTCACCAGCTCGCCCTTCAGGCCACGGGAAGCAATTGCATTGCGGGTATCGACGATGGGTAAGCCGAGATCAACAAGACCTTCGTAGTCAATCGCGTCGTGATCTGTCGAAATCAGAACCGCGTCGTAATCCGCTGCGGTGACGTCCTTTAATTCGATGTTTTTGCGGCCATACAAGTGCGGAAACTCGCGCATGCGTGGAATGGTTTCGATGTGAGGGTCCAGAAAATCGACGGCTGCGCCGTTCTTCAGCATCATGTCCATGAGGACAACGGAAGGGCTTTCACGCATGTCCGGCACATTTTTCTTGTAGCTTATGCCAACCAGAAGAATCCGAGATGTCGATAGTCCCTTGCCGCATTGACGATCCAGAACTTCGCGCAATTTGGAAATCACATATTTGGGCATGTTCACATTGATTTCACCCGCCAGCTCCACAAACCGTGTTGCATGACCAAATTCACGTGCCTTCCAGGTCAGGTAGAATGGGTCGATGGGGATGCAATGCCCGCCCAACCCCGGCCCCGGATAAAAAGGCATGAAGCCGAATGGCTTGCTCGACGCCCCGTCGATAACCTCCCAGACATCAATGCCCATCGCGTCGTAAATGACCTTGAGTTCGTTCACGAGCGCAATGTTGACGGCGCGAAAGATGTTCTCGGTAATCTTGACGGCCTCGGCCGTTCCGGTCGAAGAAACCGGCACGACTTCGTCAACGACCTTGCTGTAGAAGGCTACGACCAGACTTCGAGCCAGATCGGTATCACCGCCGACGATCTTCGGGATGGAATGCGTGCGAAAAGTCGCGTTCCCCGGATCTTCACGCTCCGGACTGAAGGCGACCCAAAAGTCATCTTCCACCGAAAGCCCACTCGACGCCAGTATCGGCGCCAATACTTCTTGGGTTGTTCCGGGGAAAGTCGTTGATTCCAACACGACAAGCGTACCCGCCGTCATGTTCGCCGCTATGTCTTCAGCAGTGCCTTTGATAAAAGAAAGATCCGGTTCCCGGTGACGTGTCAGCGGCGTCGGGACGCAGATGACAATGACATCACACTCTGCAAGCCCGGAAAACTCGGTTGTCCAGCTCGCTGAAGCGGCGCGTGTCGTTTCTTCGAGCATGCCGTTGTCGACGGCCGCAATGTAGCTCTGCCCCTTTTTCAGCGCCTCCGGCTTGGCTTCGTCAATGTCAAAACCGGTGACCTTGAACCCGCGCAGCGCGGCTGTCACTGCAAGCGGCAAGCCAACGTAACCCAGTCCGATAACCCCAATTCTCGCCGTCTTGTTTTCCAGATTCTCAAGGAGATTTGCGTGTTTCGTGTTTTGTGCGTGCATTTCAATTTCCATGGGCTCTCAGCTGAGCCTGTTTTCTACATCACCGGAATGAAATCCTTAGACAGTTTTTTCTGTGATGCAGGAAAAAATGCACGACACGAAAGAGCTTTCCGGGCGAGCGTGAACACAATCAAATAAGGGCATTTGACAAAACAAACCGGCAGCGGTCCCAAGCTGCAGCAATCTATTCTACCAAGGTAGCTTTGCTGCGGTTACGCGTGTGGATTGGGACCACGACAGAGGGCGACCTGATGGACCTGACAAAAAAACGGCCCGCGTCAGCGGGCCGCGCTTTTAATTCGCCGATGAAATATCAGGCTTCGATCGCCGGGAAATAGGTCGGCAATTGCGGCACGACACCACCGAGGAACGACTGAAGGCGCTCATCGGCAATCTCAACGTCTTCGCCCGGTTTCATCGGTGTGACAACACGAATAAGACCACCATCGGACCGACCGGCGTTGAAAGTATCCCACATGGAAACGAACTTCGCTTCAAAGTCGTTCGTGATCTGGCGGCCACGCTGCTCAAACCAGAAGTAAACCAACTGGCGCTCGAGCCCGCGCTGGATGATCGCGCGGTTCACGTTGATCGTCTTGGCCTGATCACCAGCGCCAACAGTAACCGCCTTCTGCTCCCATTTGGAAACTTCCCAGCCACCACCCGGAAGGCAGATCTCAGGCGAGTGAATGCCCGACCCTTGCGTCTGCGACTTGTAGAATGTCATCAGCAGATTGACATTCTCGTTGCCGGACTTGAAGTCCGCCAGCAGGTACTCGTCGGCGCCCAGAACATACTCGATTTCACGATCAAGGATCGTTGCGCGTCCCTCCCAGTTGTCGACCTGCATAGGGAAAATGCCCAAGGGCAAGCGGTCAATGGAGGCCGGTGCCGGCGTCGGGGTCATTTGCCAGGCGATACCGGCGACCAGAGCGATGATGGATGCTGCAACGAACGACTTTCCAGCCTTGAGTGATGGCAGTTTGCGCAGCGGCCCAAGAACGCCTTCATAGTCCATTCCAATGATGTATTTTGGACGTTCCTTACCGAAAGAGCAAAAACGCGACAGGATCCATGCGATGAGATACAGGATCACCGTGCAGGATATGAAAATGACCCAGCCTTCAAAATAGTGAATGAAGCCCTCTGCGTGGCCGATCCCGAAATAGTTGACCAGAACGCCGATCATACCGACCCGGAAGCTGTTCATCAGGATGGTGACCGGTATCGTTGCTAGGAAAATCACCACTCTGTGCCAGTTGGGACCGTTGTAGAGGACGGCCATGAGCCAACCGAAACTGAACAGCGGGAAGAGGTAGCGCAGGCCACTGCAGGCTTCGGCGACAAGCAGCTTGTATTCGCCAAGATCGATCACGGTACCATCAAGCAACACGGGAATACCCATGAACTGGATGACGGCGACACCGATTTCTGCTGAGACCGCCTGTAGGTGCGTGGACACGCTGAGATAGATGAACTGTGGCAGCGGAAGCATGAAAATCAGGTGCAACCAGCCCGGCCAGAAACGGAAACCCTCGCGCGTGCCCGCGAGAATAAGGATCAAGGCTCCGACATAAAGTATGAAGCCATAGGTGATGATATCCGGGATCTCCACGAGATTCCCGAGCAGTCCGACCAGCAGCGCGAGGCCCAGAACCACAAACCCTACGATCCGACTGCCATGATCCGGCTTGACCGGATGACGATTGATCTCAAGAAGTGTCATATATGCGGTGATGAGCGGAACGAGAGGACCGTAACTGTATTCTGGCCGCGACCAGGCAGCGCCAAGTGAAATCAAACCATCCCAGTAAAATGCTGCAGCACCCAGGGAAGCAACCAAGATCCAGGGAATTGCGCGCATGAAAAGAGACCCATAGTCTCCCGGCAGCGCTGCGCCGTTTTCACGAATATCGACAGTCATGAAATGTTCCGTCCAAATATTTTAACAATTGGTCGTTCAAAACAACCACACTGAACTATGGCCTTTTATTTCTCACATTCAGCACCCATTTGTAACTAAATTATTGGTGAAAATGCGAGGATCATGCAAATTTGACTAAAAGGTTTGATGAATTAATCTTAATTTCGTTTCGAATTTGAATTCAGGCAGACTCCGTTTGACCTAGCAAACACGTTGGCCGTATATCAAGCATGTTTGAATATTATATTTTCCCGTTGAGGAGTTGATCGTTGCCTGATGCGCACAAAATACCGCTGCCAGTGGCCGGTAAAGTCCTGATTATTGTTGAGAACCTGCCCGTTCCATTCGATCGCCGGGTCTGGCAGGAAGCCACCGCGCTTCGCGAGGCGGGCTACGAAGTTTCCGTTATTTGCCCGACCGGGAAGAAACATACTCTCCTAGAGGAAACCTTGGACGGTATTCATATTTACCGTCACAATCTGCCTTTGGAAGCTTCAGGTGTACTTGGTTATCTTGCCGAGTATTCAGCTGCTCTCTTCCATGAGATGCGGCTGTCCATCAAAGTGCTTCGCAAACACGGCTTTGACGTCATTCATGCGTGCAATCCACCGGACCTGATTTTTCTGGTTGCCGCCTTCCACAAATTATTTTTCGGCAAGAAGTTTCTTTTCGATCAACACGATATCAATCCTGAACTCTACGAAGTCAAGTTCGGGAAAAAAGGGTTTTTCCATAAACTTTTGACTATATTCGAGCGGTGCACATTCAAGCTCGCTGACGGCAGCCTGGCCACGAACGAAACGCTCAAAGACAGGGCTATCGACACCGGGAAAATGCCACCTGAAAAGGTCTGGGTTGTCAGAAGTTTTCCGGATATCGGGCGCTTTAAAAGAACGGAGCCGGACAAAACGGCAAAACGCGGACGCCGCTATCTGGCAGGATATGTCGGCATCATGGCCGAACAGGATGGCGTGGAGTATCTGGTCAGGGCCATGGATCACATCGTCAACGTTGAGGGACGGGACGATATCGGCTGTATCATCATCGGCGACGGCCCGGACTACGACCGCCTGCGCGCCCTGTCAGCAGAACTGAACCTGACAGAACATGTCGAATTCGCCGGCTATGTGTCAGGTCAGCCCCTATTGGAAAAGCTCTCCGCATGTGACATCGGTGTGATCCCGGATCCCTCGAATGTCTGCAATGACAAGCTTTCGATGAACAAGGTGTTCGAGTATATGGCGCTTGGAATGCCATTCGTGCAGTTCAACCTCGAACAGGCAAAGATAGATGCCGGCGACGCTGCACATGTCGTTGAAGAAAGCACTCCCGAGAGCCTTGCACAGGGAATGATGGATCTTCTGGCCGACCCGGAACGGCGCGAGCAGATGGCGGCATATGCCAGGGACCGCGCACAGCGCGAATTCCACTGGGAAATCGAGAAACACTCTATGCTCGACGCCTACCGCACGCTGTTGCAGTCGAAGGAGCCTGCAAAAATAACGGGGTCTGTGAGCGTATCGCAATAATCACCGACGCCGGAATACGATAGCGTACCGGAACCTGCCACACCCCTCGGTGTGGCGGCAGCGCAGCGCACATGAGTTACCTGTGTACCGCTCTTCGAGCATGGCTACTCTGTTCCGGCGAACGCGCCCATCATCGAAGTCTTATATGTGGACACGACGCTTTCGCGCTGGAAGTGGCTTAGTTTTCCGGTTTGCTGCCACTGCGACAACTCGGTTTTCAAGCGTGACTGGTCGACAACCAGTCTTTCCATAGCAGCTTCAATGGCGGGAAAGTCCTTCGCCGACACCCCGAGCGCGAAAGAAGCATCATCGAAAAAGCCGTCGATCGCCCAGTCCCTGGGAAATACGACCGGGCATCCGCCAAGAAGCGCTTCCAGGAAGACCATCCCGAACGTCTCGCGTTTGGAGACCATTGCAAAGCCGCACACACCATTCAGCATTGCCTGCACGTCCTTGTGCGGGATCGGCCCTTTGCGAACGAACGAAGTCGCCTGATGTTCGGCGATCAGGCTGTCGATTTTTTCTTCCTGTTCTTTCGTACCTCCACCGTAAAGGTGGAACGCATACCCCTCATGCCGCTTCTGGAGACCGCTGCTTGCCTTCACCAGCGCTGCCGCGTTTTTATTCTGGAGATCGCGCAGGTGGAACACGGAGGCCAGGACCGGCTCGACAATCTGCGGCGCAATGATCCTGTCTTCCGGCGAGGTACACGGCAAAAGAACCGTCGGCTTCTGACGCGGGCCAAGCGTCTCATCGCAGACGCGTTGCCCCGTGACCGAAAAGGGAAAGACAACAGATGCGCCATGATAAATGCGTCGATAGTGTCGCAGAAGATCAGGACGGTACTTCATGATCTTCCGATCCGTGTTCACCTGGATCGAAAGCGCGTAAGGGCACTCAAGGCGCCGGCTCAGCTTTTCGGCAATCAACCCCTCGAGAGTCAGCTTGTGCGCGTGGATGATGTCCGGCTTTATGTCGCGCCGGATCATGTCGTCCGCGATCCTGTCGGCCAGATGCGAAAGCGAGCCTTTCATGTAAAGCCCCGCCGGCAATCCTTCGTAGCGGATCGCTGTTACGCCGTCCTCGTCCTGGCTAAACTGAAGATCGAAGCCTGGTTTCAAAGGATTCCTGAGCAGTCCGGCAACGAGCGAGGCTGATGACGGTTTCCCGCGATTGATCGAATAGATGTGCTGATCGAACGTATCGCGGACAGCGTCGACAAGACTGCTGACCGCTTTGGTTTTTCCCGGAACAATACTGTCGGGATAGTCGCCTGAAATGTGGACAATCACTTTCCTCATCTTCAGACGTCACCTCTTGCCGGCTTTTCTGGTCTGGCTTTTGCGCGGCCCGGGTTTGAAACGCTTCAGGCCTTTCCTTGCTGTTTCCAGAGCGTCGGAGAATGGTGTCGAGATCTCGTTGCGCGCGTTGAAAATGCCGCGACCCATCAGCATCGGTTGAAGCCTTTGCTCCCGGATCGCTGCGACAAGTTCCTGCTCCAGATCCGCTCCCGCTACCTCGGTGCGATGTGTCAGGGGCCAGTAGTGGCGCAGACGGTGAAAATCGACACCGACCGTTGCGGGCAGGCCTGAGCTGGCAATCAGTGACTTCGCCTCTTTCCCGGGCGCGACGCCATCCGATTTCCGGTTCCAGACTTCAATACCGTCCAGGTAAGGAACAAAGGCCGCGTCGAATTTCTGGTACGCCTGTCGCCTGATCGGGTGGGCGAATATTGCCACACCGCCCGCCTTCTTGACCTTTTCAAGCGTTTCAAGGACGGGGCGATGCTCAGTTAGGAAGCGGGAAAGACCCCATGTCAGAATGTGAATGTCATTGTCGGGTGATGAATACTCAATACCAGGAATGAGCGTGCATTTCTCAGTCGAAGCGCTCGCGCATTCAGCCCGGTAGTCATCGAAATGCGCCGGATCGAATCCCGTGTCATGTTCGCTCATCATGACAGCGTCCACACCGCGGGCACCGAAGAAGTCCGCAATTTGCGCCAGGGTCCAATGACCGTCATAGGACCAGAGCGAGTGGGCGTGCAGCACCACGTTAAGCGTTCGCTTCATCTCTTGCGCTTCCTAATGCCATTCATAACAGTGGTCATCGCTTCGCGCAGGAAAAACGAGGGGAACCTTCGGTCGTAGTTATAGAACCGCGCCGGAGAATGAAGAGAAAACACGCCTAAGGCAGAGCGGAGGATATTCGGCCACTTTTGCGCATGGAACTTGCTTTTCGGTCCTTTGACAACAAACAACAGGTGCAAGATTTCACGCCCAAGGTGGCGGACACCTTGGCCGCCGGTGACGTCTGCCAACTCCGCAGGACGGAACTCAGGATCAAAGGCCTGCTCCACGGCCCAGAGTGGATATTCAAATCCGTGACGACGCGACAGTGCTGTGGATCCCCAAAGGCGTCCATTCAATTCGATGAACCAGCTGGTGCCCTTCTCATCCGTCAGTAGTTCGACCATGAAAGGCCCTTGCCAACCAACAGAACCGATAAAGGCCTTTACGGCCTGGACAAGCTCACTGTCAGGCTCAATCGACCGGCATGCGCTCGCGCCCGATCCGTGCGGGTTCATCATGCGAATTCGGCGGTGTCCGAATATGTGGGTGACACCGTCCTTTGAAGCAAATCCAAACACGCCCTCCCCGGTGCCGTGTATGAGCGGTTGCGCAAGTACCGGAAATGAAAACGCGTTGTCGTCCGGTAGTGTTTCCAAATCGCTCTCATCGAAAAGGTAGAAGGCGTCGCCCTTTCTGATCCGACCATTTTCGTCCAGCGAAATTGCCTTTGCCGGTTTGATAATTGCCGGAAACAAAGATGTTTCGAGAATCTCTTCGCGGGAATTGGCGACAAGTGTGGGTGGAACCGTCAGGCCTGCAGCTTGTGCTGCTTCGATCTGTACAGCCTTGTTAAGTGCAGTTTCCTTTTGCGCGCCGGTGGCATTTGCCAAAACCGGTATTCGGTCAAAGTCCTTGAGGGAACCGAAAGCCTCATTTGCCAGCCACAGGCTCGTGTCGTCGAGCGCCAGCAAAGCATCAATGTCCAGATTTTCACGAAGCAATTCCACGAGATCGTTTTTCGCCTGCTCGGCGTTTTGCTCAGGTGCGGTAATCAGATAAGGATCACCGACCGGCAAGTGTTTTGCGAGCGGTGCCGCAACGCCTCTTCTTTGAAAAACGCGCACCTTGTAGCCATTGCCATGCAAACTGAAAAACACTTCAGGCGCAGCCAGGGCATCTGCGAAGCCAATGAGAACGGTCTTTGCGTTTGGCTCGGTGTTCATTTTACAGCATCTGCTTCTTGGCTTTGGCAAGCGAGCGTCTCATGCGCCGAGCAACACTTTCATGACCGGCCAGAAAATTCTCCACGTCCTGTTGCGACGTGTCGGCCCGCACAGACCAGCGCGGGGTTGGAAAAGGTTTGCCGCGATAGCTTCCGCCGTCGCTTGAATAGGCGCGCTCATACCCGGCGGCCTTGAGCCGCTCCAGCGTGTTCTTGCCATATTGCCCGAATGGGATTGCGGCTTCCGTGATCTTTTCGCCGATACTGTCTTCCAACTGCGATCTTGCGTCCACCAGCTCCTTTTGCGCGCCGGCATCGTCAAGATTTTTCCAGCTCACATGATCATAGCCATGATTGCCAATCCGGTGCCCGAGGTGCAACAGCTCAAGCAAGTGCGAACGTCCAAGCGAGCCTTCGCTCTCCAGCCGCCCGGCCAGCGGGAAGAATGTTGCCGTCAGTTGCCGTTCACCCAGTTCCTTTGCTCCGATCTCGAGATCCGAGAGATTGCCGTCATCGAAGGTGATGATGGTCTTGTCTTTCACCGGTACGATAAGATCAAGAAACTGCCTGTATTGCTGCTCGCTGATCCAATAAGGCGCTTCCCCCTCCTCCAGAACCCGTTTCGGAGACCCAATTCCGTGAAAGTTTATGATCGACAATCTGCTGTTCTGCATGACGTCTAACACCCGCATTCATTGGCAAGACGATCAGCGCACAAGGTCAGATCAGGCGTTGCGCGTTCAGCAAGGCGTCCGACAGCGCTACGAAGGCCGGCAACTATTTGGAAAGTGACTTCCGGATCAAACACGTTCACATTCATCGGGTGTCTCAGCCTTCCTGCACAGTCTCACCAGACCCAAGGGTTTTCCTGTAGATCTTGATCAACCGGTCCGCCTTTTGCTCCCAGAGAGCTTCCTGCAAAACTTTTTGCCTTGCTGCGGTGCCAAGTCTTTGGCCAAGCTCGGGATCGAACGCGATCTTGCGTATGGCTGCGGCGAGATCTTCAGCAAGCTGTGACGGTGTCTTGACGTCCACCTGAAGTCCGCAGGTTTCGTCGACGATACTTCCCGGCCCTCCAAGACGCGTCGTGATCACCGGCAAGCTCCACCGCATGGCTTCATACAGGACGGCTCCCATGCTTTCGCGAAAACTCGGGAAAATGAGCAAATCCGACTGCCTGTAATGCGCTTCCACCTGGTCGCGCGGCAGACGACCCAGAAAAGTCACCCGATCCTGAACGCCCAGCTTTTCGGCCTCTGCGCGGCATTCCGGCAAATCATCACCATCACCTACGCAAACAAGCCGGACATGCGGCAGATCCTTGAGCAAGGCCAGGGCACGAACGCTATCTCTAAGCCCTTTCGTTCGTGTGACCCTTCCCACACTGAGCATTGTGAGTTCGCCGGGTTTGCGCGTTCTTGTGATCGGGTCGGGAACTTCATCGAGACCTATCGTCAAAAAGGGCTCGAACTTTCGAATTGGGGCCGCAGACATGACGTCTTCCATGTAGGGCGCTACTCCCATCACGAGATCCGCCTTGCCATAACTTGCGCGCAGCCAGGGGTCATAGCGGAAGCGAAATGGGTCCAGAAATCTAAGCTTTGTTGAGAGTTTCTCCGTGGTCGCCTCGTTCTGAAAGGCCGCAGGTGTCGGCAAGGATCCGCCGAGAGAGCCGATAACATAGGGGATTGGGAAAAACCGCAAAGCTGTCGGATAACGTGGTGCGGCCGGCAGCATCTGGTGGGCAATATCAAACTGCCTGCCCTTGGCCAGTTCCGCCGAAAGCCATTTTTTGACCTGGCGAGACAAATAAAAGACGTGCGGCTTGATCATTGTGCGGACAAACCTGTTTTTTGCCAGCCAACTCGGTTCCTGCCAGGTCACCACTTCCGCCTCGGGCAATTGACTGGCCAGTGGGGGGCCATTCGCAGCCTCTAGCGCCAAGATGGTCACGTCAGCATGCTTACACATCGCCTTTACAAGATGATGTGCCAGCGGTCCTTCACCGACATCGTGAATGCTCAAGTGCGGAGCGATGACAAGAACCTTAAGTCTCAAGTCGTTTCCCATTCAGCGGCTCAATCAATCGAAAACAGCGGGATTTGCTTCAAATAGACTTTGGCATTTCCGCGACGACTTTGCGGAAATGCTCCGCGCGGTCCCGCGCAGATGCCTTTCGTGTGAGTAACCCGTACGTCTTCCAGAACACAAACCGGCTTCCGTTAAAAAACATCAAAACAATCCAGGCACATGTTGCACTGATGTGGCCGTGATGCTTTCGATGCAACCGTATTGTGGCATCTGTCAGCATCACGTCGCGCTTGAAATTCAACTTTCGAGCGGAGCCCCCGCCCAGATGCGTGATCTCACCGACCGGAGCGCAGTGAACGCGCCACCCTGCCTCACGGAAGCGAACACACCAATCCGTCTCTTCGCCGAAGAAATAGAAATCCTCGTCCAGGACGCCGACTTCATCCATGGCGCTTTTGCGGACGGCCATGTAACAGCCCGCGACGACATCCACGTCCCGGGCATCGAGGCGATCCCAGTTCAGCATGCGGTATCGATCAAAGAACGGGATCGACTTGATGCGCCATAAACCTGTCGACAGGATCAAAAGGTTCAACAGGGAAGGAAACTGGCTCGTGTTCGGCTGCATGGTGCCGTCGGGGTTCAAGACGCGGCAGCCAAGAACCCCAATGTCGGGATGTTCGTCGAGATAATTGACCGTTTTCTTCAGCACATCGCCATGGACGATCGTGTCGGAATTCAACAACAGTACATGCTGGCCTTTCGCCAGCGCGAAACCTTGATTGTTTGCGGCGGCAAAGCCTCTGTTTTCCGTATTTTTAATGAGAATCGCACTGGGAAACTCGTTCTCCACCATCTCCGGGGAGCCGTCGGTGGATGCATTGTCGATGACAATGATTTCGGCGTCGATGCCGTCAAGATTTGGGTAGCAACTGCCCAGGCAATCCCGCAGCATGTCAATTGTATTCCAATTGACAATGACGATTGTAAGGTCCATTCGGCAATCCTGCTTAAGAAATCAAATCTATGTATGCAATAGTGACCCTTCCTCTAGATGACTTTTCAATGATTTTCCAGAGGTTTCAGCACCGGGTGGAAAAAACTCAATTCCATGGTAAAGGTTCGTCAGACACACAAATAATTCCAGCAAGTTTGACGGTTTCGATCCAATGCTGAGCATTGGAAGCAGTTTGATAGAAAACTACCTTTAAGATCTCTTCGTGTTCAAAAAAGAACTTTGCAAATTCAAGGAACTGAACCCGACAAGCTGCGGCAGCGCAGCCCCAGTCGATGACCCGGGCGCTGCCTCGCCGGACGGTTTCCCAGGTTGGACAAAATAAACCGAAAATGTAATTACTCCTGCCGGAAAAAACCCATGGCTGAATTGTCGCCTACCTGCTCAACGCACGAGAAAGCAAACATTCATGAATAGCTTAAAGGCGCGCGCGCGCGAGGCGATGCCCCCCCAATTGCGCGAAGTCCTCAGATATTTCCGCCGGGCGCTGGACCCGATCCCGATTGAAACGCGCGTTATTAGACCCAACACATTCAAGGCCGATCCTGACGAAAAACCCAGGCTGACGCTAATCCTGCCATCCCTTTCCAAAAAGAAGGCATTCGGTGGGGTCACGACGACAAGAGACTTCTTTTTCGAGCTGACGGCCGCAGTCAACCGGGATCTTCCACTTGATGTCCGGATTATCGTCGAGGATCCTTACGATCCCGAAGACTCAATCCTCGCGGACACGACGGGGATTACGATTGAGAGCCTTCAGTCGACGAACCGCTCGATCTCGACGCGCAAGCGGGACCTTTTTCTGGTCTATAACTGGTGGATTGCTCTTAATCTCGACCCTGTTCTTGAGGCGCAGGCGGCTCACTTTTCACAGCCGATCCTGACAAAATTCTATATCTTCCAGGAATATGAACCAAATTTTTATCCATTTTCCTCGGCCAATATTATGGCAACCGCCGCAATCAACGCCAAAAATCCGCAGAATATTATCTTCAACACAAAAGAGCTTCTTGATTACTATCACGCACTGAACAACCGCTGTGACAGACACTACGTTCTGGAACCTGTTCTCTCGCCCGCGATCCGGCCGTTTCTGGACCGCCTTTCGTCGACGGAGAAGGAACGGATCATACTCGTCTACGGGCGGCGCAATATCGACCGCAACTGCTTCAGCATCCTGGAAGAAGGGCTGAAGGCTTTTGCGAAGCAAATGCCCGAAAACAAATCGGTTGAAGACGGCGGTTGGACGGTCTGCTCCGCCGGCCTGAAACACCGCGACATTCCCCTCGGCAACGGCTTTACACTCAAGTCTCTCGGCAAACTCAGCCTCGACGATTACGGCGCTTTGCTGTGCCGGTCGGCGGTCGGCGTGTCACTCATGGCATCCCCTCACCCCAGCTATCCGCCATTGGAAATGGCCCATTTCGGGATGCGCACAATCACGAACAATTATGCCAACAAGGACATGACGAAGCGCCACGAAAACCTGCTACCGCTTGAACAGGCCCTGCCTGCCGATCTCGGAAACACGCTGGCTGAAACGTGCCGAACCTTCGAGGAAACGCCTGAACTCGGCCTTAAGGCGCAAACGCATATGCCAAGTTTTATTGAAGGTGGAAACTTCTCCTGCCTGGAAGACGTAGCACAGGATTTCAGAAACATTTTGGCGCAGTAAGGCTTCCTGCCCCAAACGTTTGCCTGGGGCCAAAACCGATACATCATCATGCGTCGAGCAAAGGACTCGCAGCAAAAAAGCATGTTCGGCACCGATCGGGATATTGAGATTAACCCTGTTGACGGAACGATTTTGGAGGTCTTTTCAAATGGGCGTCCCTCAACTACGGTAGGGTAATAGTAAGCATACAGCAGTGTCTTGACGTGCACTTTCATTCCGGCAGACACTTATTGGTGTGCCTCGCCGGGCAGTTTGCACCACGTGCTATTGATTAGATTTATGAAGCAGCCGCGCTTAAGGATCGAATTCGACCGGCTAAACCTATTGGTTTTCGTTTATGATACTTGAAGACGTTTCAAAGGGACGCGACAACAACCTCAACCTGTTGCGCATGCTGGCTGCAACAGGTGTGCTTGTGTCCCATGCATGGCCTATTGCCCTGGGTCCTGACACGCTGGAACCACTTTATGGTGCCACAGGTCATTCGCTCGGCTCGATCTGCGTTCACATCTTCTTCGCGATCTCGGGCTTCTTGATCGCGGCGAGTTTTCTGCGCTCTTCAACGCTCACCCGGTTTACACTAGCACGCGTCTTGAGACTGTTTCCGGCTCTGGCTGTTTCCTTGCTGTTTGTCGCACTTGTCATGGGACCAGCGGTCACCAGTCTGCCGGTTATGGAGTACCTGTTCGCCTACGAAACTTGGTCCTTCATCATACGCAACCTTGGTCTCGTTCAGCTGCAGTTCGAACTGCCGGGCGTGTTCACGGACAACCCCTACCCCAAAGTTGAAGGCTCCATTTGGACACTGGTGCATGAAGTCGCCTGCTATCTTTGCGTCTTTTTGGCAGGCATTTTCGGTGTCTTGAAAAACAGGCGCCTTGCGAGTCTTTTTCTTTTGGCCGGGCTTGGCGGATGGCTGCTGATTTTTTACGCCTCGCTGCCGCTACCGGTTAAAGTCGACTCATTCCTGAAACTCGCTCT
Source organism: uncultured Roseibium sp. (assembly GCF_947494555.1). Classification (GTDB taxonomy): domain Bacteria; phylum Pseudomonadota; class Alphaproteobacteria; order Rhizobiales; family Stappiaceae; genus Roseibium. Next base: position 937,648 of record NZ_CANLVF010000002.1, read on the forward strand.
ACCGTTCGCGATTGGCACTGCGGCCTGGCTCTGGCGCGACCGGATAAGGCTCTCGCTTCCTGCGGCCGCCGGCCTCTTTCTTCTATGGTATTTGTTGTTCTGGCTTATCGGAAAATCACCGATAACGGATGTCGCGTTTTCTGTTGCCCTCACCTACGCCGTGTTTTGGTTCGGCTACGCACCTTCAGGTCTCCTGCGAGTTTATAACAACGTCGGTGACTATTCTTATGGAATGTATGTTTATGCCTTTCCGCTTCAGGGATTTGTCATATGGTATTGGGGTCAGCAGTCACCGGCCATGAACATCGCCTTGTCTTTCCCGCTCACCCTGGCTTGCGCAGTTGTGTCTTGGCACCTGGTGGAAAAACCGGCGCTCGATAGCCTGAAGCCGCTCATGAAGCGGCTTGAGCCGGCATCAACATGATAGGCAATCGAAATCGGTGCAGGTAACACGCGCCTTTTTCATCACTCCTTGAAATTCGCACCAGGTCACCCCTGACCGTCGAAAACGCACGCTGGTGCGTGCTCGTCGGAACATGTTCGTCAATGCCCTGACACTGATTGTGTCCTCGTTTGTTGTGATAAGCGTGCTGCTCCAGCGAGACGTGTGTGATCAATCTCTTCCTGGTTTTCTTTAGCGGCCACCCGATGTTGCCGGCTGAGAACTTGTTGCCTGCCAGCCAAACACAAGAAAGAAGATAATCCAGCGCATGTTGCTGTTACATTTCAGCTTCTTTACGCAGCGCAATTTCTCGTCTAACCTCCATTTGATTTAAAAAATTATAGTATAAATGGAGTTATTGGCATGCGTTTATACAGTTTGTCCAAGCACCGATTTAAAGGGCTTATTCGGAAGTTCATCCCGTCAACGGTCAGAGACAAAATACAGAACTCCGTCCCAATCAAATTTGAAGTTCATCATGCAAGTCCCGACACATGGACTGCCAATCACTTACCAAAGTTCTTTGTCGATGCTCCTGAGTTTTCTGAGACGTTCGCGCACATTGACGAGCAAACACGAAAAACAGCAAAGATGGGTGCTCACCCGCTTTGGGAGGGTTATGAAGGCCTGAAGGACTACCCGGCAGCAACAACTGCATCGTCCAGAGACGCACAGCAAGTCAGCACCAAACAGAAAACAGGTCGCTTTTTCTCCTGGCTGGTGAACTCACTCAAGCCGAAAGAGATCGTCGAGATCGGAGGGGCTTACGGTGTATCAGGCATGTATTGGTGCGCGGGTTTGAAAGCCAATGGAACCGGCAATTTTACAAGCTTTGAGCCCAATGAGGTCTGGGGCAAAATCGCTGAGGCGAACATACAAAGCGTTCTTGAAAGAGGCCGCCTGGTAACCGGTCCCTTTGAGGAAAATCAGGACAAAGCGCCGAGTGAAATCGATCTGGCCTTCATTGACGCGATACACACGCCCGAATTTGTTGAACCGCAATTGAACCTCGTCCTTGAAAGAGCCAACCCGGGCGCATTGATCGTGTTGGACGACATCGAGTTTTCAAAGCCGATGCTCGATTACTGGAAGGACCTGAGGAAAGATCCACGGTTTGCCGCAGCATTTGAGCTGACATCGCGCGTCGGCGTCCTTGAGTTGGCCAAGCATCACTAGCTTACGACCTGCAGCCGCATTTCGGGGCCAACAGGCGCCCGTGTTGCATGTTGTTCGATCTTTGTGGCGTTCCCTTTGGATCACAATTGCCAAGCGGTGCTTTGTGCAGAGACCCTCATTCGAGATGCCTGAGTGCCGCTTGTGAAGCGGCCTCAGCCGGCTTCGACGAAACAAAAAAGGCACGGAATACTCCGCGCCTTTTTGCAGTTCGTCGATGCTATTGACCCAACCTAACCCGCCTGGGGCATCAGGTCCGAACCTGTTGTCTAGAACAAGTTGATATCATCAAAACCTTGCAGAAGATGGTTGTTTTCGATCGTCAGATTTGAGTCGATCAGGACCTGCTGACCACTCTCCTGAGACACGGCTACGCGAAAGAAATCCCTGCCATCAACCGTCTCGGTCGCGAGGTAGTGCAGTTCCTCATGGATTACCAGGGTGTCCAGATCATCGCCGCGCACCATCGCGTCGCCATCATTGTTGTCGACCAGTCTGAAGGTCCACATATCCATGGTATTGGCGACACCATTCTCCATATCGAAACGTTCTACTGACCAGTGTCCGCTCGTCGGCCTGATGTCTCCGGCCTGATCGAAATAGATCGTATCGATGCCGGCACCACCCCAGTAGGTATCATCCTCATCGTAAAGGAAGGTATCTGCTTCGTTTGTACCCGCCAGCTTTTCACGTGCAACCGAACCGCGCAGCAAGTCGGAGGCATCGATCCCTCGCTCTTCAAGCTTGTCAGCGGCATGTTGCTCAATTTCGTGAAGAGCAGAACCGTTGAAGGTCACATTCATCGCCGCATCGACGTAGACCTCCCGCGCACTGTCATATGGGTTTTGATAGCTCACGACGTGGAAATCATTGCCATTTATTTGGGTAACGCCCTTGTAGTACGCGTGCCCGCTAATGTCGGCTGTGTCGATGCTTTCACCGAAGACAAAGAAGCCACTTTCCCATCCTTTGCTGTAGAAAGTGTCATTCACCTCGATCAGGTTTTCCTTGCCGTTGACGAGACTGAAGCCCTCAATGCTCTGCTTCCTGATGCCGTTGTTGACCTCGCCGGCCTCGTTGAACTGAATGACGTCAAAGCCCTCACCACCCCGATAGAAATCGACGATGCTGTTATGGACGAACAGGTCGCTGTCATCGGTGCCCCAAAGGTTGTTGACCGAATTGTAGGTGCCGATGTTGGTCTCGTTTCCTTCGAATGTGTTCTCAAAGCCGGCCGCTATCATTTGCTCCAGCTTCGTTTGATAGTCGACCGGATCTACTGAAACCTGATCATCGTCGTCTGAAGACACATCGTCGTCATCCGAATCCGATCCAGGATCATCCTTCGGGGCTGTACCCGGATCGCCATCGTCGGTCTTTGAACCGCCATCATCGGAAACCCCGTCATCGACATCGCCTTCTGATGTCAGCAGCGCGTTCGCAATTTTTTCCTGCGAAACTTCACCGTTTCCATCATTTTTGTCAGCCAGGAACAGACTGGAAGCGACTTTTGCAGCATCCGCGTCCGCGGCGACTGAAAGCATGGTCAGGGAATCGACGTTGGCGTTTGCCGTGTCGAGGTACCCAAGCATCAGGTTCCAGCTTTGCAGCGGCTTCACTTTGCCGCTCATCTCACCGGATGCGACCTCAGCACCGTCAATATACATCGTGACCGTGTTGTTGGTGCTGTCCATTGAAACGGTAAAGTGGTGCCAATCAGTGTCCGTTATCGCGACATCTGAAACAAGGTCGGTCCGGCCCCCGTCATCGGTAAAGACCGTGAACTTGACAGTCCCATCGTCCTGAATGCTTGCCTGATATGAGGTGTAAAGGTTCAGGAAGTCACCGCCACCGCCATCTGTTTCATTACGCTGAAGGCCAATGGAAATCGTCATTTCTTCGTGGTCGAAGATCTGCAGATTCTTACTGCGGCTGAAGACGACGAGTTCTTCACCATCGGAGATGTTGATGCCATCATCGGTAACCGAATTTGCATCGTAGGTGTAACCGGATGAAAAGTAATCGGCGAAATCGACAAGCTTCCCGTCATTGACCGCAACGCTTACGAGCAACGGGCTTTTCGCCTCAACAGAGCCAACGCTGGAATCGCTGACACCATTTTCCGTTTCCACCGTCAGTTCGACTTTCTGGATACCGGCATCGCCGAAATCATGTTCGATGACTTTGCCGGTTTTTACCGTTCCGTCCTCGAAAACCCATTTGTATGTCGCATCACCGTCGCCCAGATAACCATCAGGTCCCGAAGAGAGGCCCGCGTCGAACGTGAACGTGGTTTCCGATCCCGCCACGGCGCTGACTTCAAAACGGGCAACTAAGGCGTCGGACGCAGCATCGATGGTCGACATGTCGGCACCGATGTCGACACCACCCAGGGGGCCGTCAGGATCGATAGCGAGCTGGTCGTAGCTTGTTTTTCCGCCGGCACCCAGGTTTACAAGAACCTTGTCAGCGTAATTGTCCGCTTTCTCGTTCGTATAGTTGACATCGTAGTTGTTGCTGAGATTGCTGCCTTCGGGGGCTGAAACCGTCGTCGCGATGTTGTTCGTGATGCTCACGTCCGAATTCGTCGCGTCGATATTGATCGACGGCGGGTACAATATGTGCTCAACCGACGTTTGCGGATTGTAGATTACGGTGTTGTTGTTCACCTCAACGCCGTTTGCCTTGCCGACGGTAATTCCATGGACCGAGTTGGTGTAAACGAAGTTGTTCTCGATCGTGATGTCGCTGAAATAAAGGTCGGCTGTGTCAACATCATCGCCTGCCAGAAACCCATCGGCCGCTTCGTTTCGCAGGAAGATGCCCTGCGCGGCAGCACCGCTTCCAGAATCGAGTATGTTGTTTGAGATCGTAATGTTTTCAGACACTTGCTCCGGGCGAATAGCCCAAAGCTGTATAAAGTCCGTGTGGTTGATATCGGCAGCAGCTCCGAAGAAGTCGTGGATGTAGTTGCTGTCGATGACAACGTTCTGCACCGACCCCATGCGGATGCCGTCACCTTGCAACTCCGTTATCTCATTGTCGGAGATGCTGATATTGTCGGACTCTGAAACGGAAAGACCGTGGAAGTAGTGTTCGACCAGGTTGTTTTCGAACACAAAACCATCAACGTATTTGACGTTTGCCATGGTTTCTGCGGGCGACTGGGTGTCGAGATCCGTCAGTGCTTCCGTCGCATCACCGTGGAGATAGGAATTTGTGATCGAGACGTCTTTTGAAAACTCAATTCTTACGTCCGGCTTCCACTCGGCGCGCTCGTCCTGCATGGCGTCAGAATTGACTTCGATGCCATCGAAATGCACACCGGCTGAGTCCCTCACCACGATATTTCCGATCACCGATTTGCTGTCGGGATTCTCAGATGTAATAGTGATACCAGTCGCACCAAAATCCGAGTTCAATATTATGATGTCATATGGATCGTCAGCGCTGTTTTCAGCAAGTATGATGGTGTCCCCATCAGATACTTTACTGACGATCGCATTGAACTCATCTGTATTCGATACGTAATACTGGTTAGCCATTATTTAGCCGCCCTTGTTCTCACACTAAAGCTGATCACGTTTTCCAACAGATTCATTGAGATTGGTTTTGAGCAGATACTAAAATTTGAATCGATATTGAGGACGGACGGATTGCCACGACAGGCGGTGCTCCCAAGCCAGTTTCTTGCCATGGCGCGGTTATAAATTTCCGCTGTTGAGGATGAATTTAATTTTGGCTGTCCGCGGGAGTTTCAATGCGTTTATCCCGGCTTAATTTCCGGGACCTGTTGACGACCCTTCTTTGGAGATTTCGGCGTGAGGAAATTTTGGAATAAGTTGCGACGTCCGCAGATCTTTACGCGGTCGCCGGTCTGCTCTCAGACGGGCGAAATCACAAGAAAAACCCTAAACTGCAGATGCAATAAAACTATTTTAGATCAATATTCTATATTGTTTTTTGAAACTATCCGTTGTCGTGAGGCTCGTCCGGACACCGTGGAGAATGAACGACTATCCGATGTTAGAATCTCATCATGCAACGGCGTTTTGAATCCCGGAACAAGTTGCCATTCACCGCCTTCATCCAGGCCATATTCCAAGCAGCTGATCAGGTGTGTCAAGGCGTCAAGGAACGGTCTATAAAACGCTACCCGGCAAGATGAGAAACACGATTCTTACCGCAGCGCGGAATCCAAGTTAACCTTCTTGACGAAAAGGGAATGAAAAATCCGATTTTCAACTTGCGCGGTGTCGGTGGCGGGTGCTCGAGAGTCAAAGAGTGAATTGATTTCTTAACTTATGAGGATCAGTCGCTCGATATCCTGTACGCCCGACCTGCGAAAGACTTCGATGAGAGCTTCCTTGTGACCTTGTTGGGATTCAGGGAAAAGGCTTTGACTGCCCGGCTCCAATGCTGCCCCCTGTTTCTTTTCTTCTGCCGACAACCGCAGACCTGCCTTTTACTGCCGGAAAAACGCAGAAAAATGCCCCTATTTCTTGCTGTTATGTTTCTTTAAATCATGTATTAAGTGCACCGTGTCATTACTCATCCGTTGGATATGAAGCGCGTATCACCTGCGCCCAACAGGAACCCTAACTAATAGAACCATTTCATCAGTCTAATGAATGATGCATTTTTCTCGGTTGCTCTTCTGCGATTGCAGACGGCATCACCGCGGCAAATTGAAGAGCGGTGCGAAAACATGTTTAGATTAGGACATTCTTCCTCTTCGCATTCCATGTGCGGAATCGTAACTCCATGAGTGACGGTCCGACACAAGATCTGACGGCGGCGTCGCGCTCAACCGGCCACGGGCAAAAAGTGCTCGGCAGCGCCTCTTGGCTCGTAGCCGGTTCAATTTTGATCAGGCTTTTCAGTGTTCTCAATATCTTTGTCCTGTCGCGCATCCTTTCACCGGATGACTTCGGAACAATGGCGCTGGCACTTATCGCCGTCGGCTTGTCGACCGCCTTCATAAACCGGCAGTTCGACTTGATCCTCATCCGCACCCACGATCTTGAGCGGGAGCATTTCGACAACGCATTCACAATGTCGATTTTGATGGGAGTATTCCTGGCCGGTGCTATCTGCTGCGCGGCGGCGGTTTTCTCCTGGTTCGGAAACGACAAGTTTTCCCTGATCTATCTTTCCGTTGCCGCCCTGCCGCTCATCGACAGCCTGAAAAGCACCCGGTTTCTCAAGTTCGAGCAGGCCAATAACATGCGGCCCAACGTCATTGTGGGTCTCGTCGGCAAGATTGTTCAGATTGCTGTCGGAATCGGATTGGCCCTGTGGCTGCAGAATTATTGGGCTCTAATTATTGCGGCCTATGGGTTCAGTATTACCCGGGCGGTGCTGACATATGTCTTTGCGCCTTATCGCCCACGCATCTGTTTTACCCAGTGGAAAATGTTTTTAGGTGTAGGTGGCTGGCTGAGTGGTGTCGGTTTTATCGGCTACGGCATGACAGCCGGAGACACCGTTATCGTTGGCATTTTCATGACCACGACCGCTGTCGGTTATTTGAGTATCAGTCTGGAACTCATCCGTCTCACGTCCGACTTCGTGGCGAACAGCCTCAGCCGCGCAATCTATCCGGCATTTGCAAGAATGCGGGACGACAAACAGCGTGTGATGAACGCATATGCCAAGTCTCAGGCGCTGGTGATGTTTTTGATGTTTCCGATCGGGTGCGGCCTCGGCCTGACCGCATCGGAGTTTATCCCGCTCTTTCTTGGCACCAGCTGGCTGGCCGCCGTCCCTGTCATTCAGATAATAGCTCCGTTTAATGCGCTTGGAATGCTGGTCTACATGATCCAGCCGATCCTGATTGCTCAAAATGACGTCAGAAGCCTTTTCCTGCGCAATCTTGCGGTTTTCGTGGTTTTTGTTCTTGGACTATTTCTTCTCGTTCCCACGCTCGGTCTCCTTGGAGCGGCCTTGTCCCGGATACCAACGGCATTCGTGCATGTGATACTGTCGATCAAGCGCGCCGAGACTGCCACGCAATTGAATGTTGCCGGGCATCTCCGGCTCTTGTGGCGAAGTCTGGTCGCGACTTTCACAATGACAGCTGTGTTGCTCGCCCTATGGCCTATTTCGAACGAGGGCGATAGTGGTGGGACAACCCTCGCTTTTATCCTGGCAGCCAAGATATTCATGGGCGGGACAACATATTGCCTCACTCACGGTCTCCTCTGGCTCGTGTCAGGAAGGCCGAAGGGTGTCGAGACTCATATGTTCGAGATCGCCTCGGGCGTCGTCAGCAAGGTTCGGAGCAAATTGTGAACGATACTAGCGGTGTCAATTTCCGCTGCCAAATTGTTGTTTTTAAGATTTTGTTTTTGAGCACATGAGAAACGATAATGTGTGGTTCAAAATGCACGTGACGGCAAAGCGATAGATAGCCATGAAGCAGATGACAAGTGAGAACACGAGCTGGCTACCGGTTTTACTGGTGCTTTCGCTTCTGGTCCCTGTCTTCTTCTTCCTCGGTCCCGTTCGGCTTACGCCTTACCGGCTCATCCTTGTCGTGATGATTATCCCGCTTATGCTGAGACTCTTTTCCAGCGGGAAACCTGTATTCGCCTTTGATTTTCTGTTTATTTTCTCATTCTTTTGGAGCGCAATCAGTCTTTCGGTCGTGCATGGGTTTGGCCAAACCATAGAAACAAGTGCGATCTACATTATCGAAGGGCTCGGGGCCTATCTCGTCACAAGGATTCTTATCGATAACAAGCAGTCCTTCTATATTTTCGTCAAGATCTTTTACTTCAGCGTGCTTTTTCTGTTGCCCTTCGCCGTCTTCGAAGCAGCGACAGGCCAACCGATTATTCTCGATGTGCTGCGCAAGGTCCTGCCCGTTCCCGGTTCTGTTTCGATGAACAAACGCTTTGGTCTGGAACGCGCGCAAGTCGTTTTTGAACACTCGATCTTGTTCGGGGTTTACTGCTCGTCGGTCTTCGGGCTGGTATTTTACGTTTTGAATAAGCCCGGCAGCAGCCCGGTGACGGGATTGATGAAGCTTCTTCTGGTTACCTTCACATCGTTCCTGTCCGTGTCGACCGGAGCTGTTCTGGCGATCAATTTTCAGCTGTTCCTGATCGCCTGGGACAAGATCACCGCCATGATGAAATTACCGAGGCGCTGGTTGATTTTGGGCGGGGGCTTTGCAGTTCTCTATGTTTTGATTGATATTCTTTCAACACGGTCACCGTTCCACGTTTTCGTCAACTATCTCGCCTTTTCAAGCAGGAGTGCCTACAACAGGATTCTGATCTGGCAATTCGGCACGGAAACAGTTTGGAGCGCGCCCGTATTCGGCATTGGCTTCGGTAGCTGGCTCGGTCCTGCCTGGATGGGCGACAGTGTCGATAACTTCTGGCTACTGCTCGTGATGCGCTATGGACTACCGGGCGGCATCGCGTTCATAGTCGCGATCTACCTGATCATGAAAAGGCTCGGCAGCTGCGACTTCAAGGATCCCGATCTCGACAACTACCGAAAGGGCTATCTGGTGAGCCTTGGCGGGATGTTACTTGCAGGTGCCACCGTCCACTATTGGAACGCAACATATGTTCTGTTCATGGCGATGATCGGTTCAGGCGTCTGGATGCTCAGTGCGAAAGATCAGGATCAGGCAACAACGGATCAGGAGGTCGTTCCTAAAAGAATCGGATTTACACGTGCAGCGAGGCCAGCGGCCGCTTACCGGGAAAAGGTTGAACCTGTGCTGGAAAGCAGCATGGAAGACATACCGAAGCCTGACAATCGCAATGCAATGCCAGAGCTGAGCACAACACCGCGGGATCGGTCGAGCGAGCGTCAACGGCCCAACTTACCTTATACGCGCCGAGGCTGAGGTTTCCTGTGCCGCAGCACGCCCGGCTCCACGACCAGAGTTCGCATTTCGACAATAAACTGTAATCTGCTGGACTGCAGGACATCGCTGCTCAAATTAACAGCAGTCCAAGCTGACATGGTACGTGGATTTTCTGTTGATCTGGCCGAACTTCGGGCGAAGCGCCGGACGTTTCATCCTACCCGGAATAGTTCTGGCGCATTGTCTCCAAGGCAGCGTTCAGTCTTTCTATTTTCTCTGACTTTACGGCATCGGTGCTCAGGAAAGACGGTCCTGACTTGAGATTTTGAAAGTACTGACTGACCGCGTCACTGCGCTTTTCATTGAAGCTGTTCATCAACCTGGTCGTACGCATGAACTTAAGGCTCTCAAGGACACTCGATCTCATCGAACGCAGGGCTGGCTTGACCTTGTTCTTCAACTGTCCGAGAGCGCTCGGGTTATGAACCTGAAGCGTGCCGTGAAACCCCGTCATGTTGTCCGGCACGGGTATGCTCTCTGGGTTCGCGGAGCCTATGGCCGTCGGTTGTTTTCGAAGAACCGCATCCCAATAGTCAGAGGCAGGCAACACATAGGGTTTGTATTCCAGTTCCAGAGAGCTGCACCAATCAACCCACTTCCATTGCGAAATGGTATTTTGCGAGGCCACCGGGATCCAGGGTGTGCCGTAATAGTCGGCAAAGATCGCACCGTGCAGAGATTCAACGATTGCAAGTTCTGCACCGGCCAATGCAGGAAAAATATCATCACATGAGTCGAGTGGATTTATGAGGGTCACATCGGCCTTGGCGCAAATGGTTTCCCAGTTTCCATACAACATGCTTTCCCAGTGGGGTACGAAGACGGTCCCGCTTCTGTCTCTTGAAAGATCAGCATATTTGGGGACGTTGTTTACAAGCCAGGCTCCATCGGTAATCGCCAGTTTGGGATCGAGACCCAGCGCTCGGGCCGTGAGTGGTCCACGAACGGCATAGATATCCCACTCACTCACCTCTTCCGGCGAAGGCAAACTCCGATATCCGGATCCAGTGCCGAAAATAATCTTCTTGCCAGGCATGATGTTCAGGCTGTGCGAAATAATAGAGCCAACACCGATTAATACAATATCGTCTTCTTTTTCCAATAATTCCGGTATTAACGCGGGCCAGAGCCAACTATTCAAGTGATCACCAAAATTAGTATTTGCATCATAATGAAATACTATCATGATTTATTTTCCATTTTTTTGATAACTACTCAAAATGACCTATGACGCCCATTAATCAAAGTTCATCATCCGATGCAAGCGCAAAACCATGGCGGTGAATGAATCGACCGGTTGTCTGGTAGCAAGTGAAAAGGGATGAACAAATTCCGACTTTGGAGCCTATCTCACGCGTTCGCCTGGTTCGTTGAGAACCTGTTTCTGAGCTGCCTCCCGGAACCCTCCAGGATCGCGCAGATATGGTCCAATCGAACCATTTGTTGGCGGATCATGGCCAGTCCAGATTGATTTCAGGCTTCTCCAGAAAACTGACCGCCTGACGAAGCTTTTCAATTCGCTCGCGCAACTCGGCCATATTCACTTCGTGGGTCTCAACAAACATGGCGTCCACAGCGGTCAGCAAAGGTGACTTCAGAAAGTGTTCCAGGACGTCGACCTCAGCGCCCTCAATATCCATTTTCACGATGTCGATCCGGCGATTGAGACCCTTTAAGAATCCCGAGAAGCCAACCATTTTCACCGGGACAGTGCTCCAGGTATCGTCAGCACCTGCGACGATGGAACATCCGACGGACGCTGTCTTTGGATCATTCTCGAATTCGGGCGGGCGACGCAACTCGATCGTGCCATCCTCCACGCCGATCGCGGCCTGGTAAAGGGTCACGTTCGGCAGATGGCCCACGCGTTCCTTGAGCTGTTCGAAGGTCCAGGGATCCGGTTCAAAGGCGTGGACATGTCCTGCCTTGGCGGCGAGTTTCTCGGTGAATTCACCGACATTCGCCCCAAGATCAAGGCACAGCGAATCTTCTGAAAGTGCGCCGAGCAAAACGTCAAACCGATGAACGGCGTCGACCCCGGCGGCTGAGCGTCTGCGCCTCAGGAACCGGGTCGTGGCTTCTTCGCCAACAGAACCGGGTATCGACGAAGCGGCTCGTAACAAACCGAGCTTTAGATTGTGCATCAAAGAGTTGTCCAACGCGAACCACGCTCCCCTTTTGATCATTAATCGAAAATCAGCCAACCCTTCAAACGAGTTGGCTTTGTGCTTTCCAAACCCTATGCCAACGCCGCCAGGTACTTCCCGTAGTCCGTCTTTCCAAACAAATCCGCGTGCTCAAGAAGCCTGTCGCGGTCGATCCAGCCGTTCGCATATGCAATTTCTTCCGGGCAGCCGGACTGCATGCCTTGCCGAATGGATAGCGTCCTGACAAAGTTCCCGGCGTCCAGCAGCGACTGGTGGGTTCCCGTGTCAAGCCAGGCAAAACCGCGTCCCATGCGCTCCACACTCAAAGCGCCTTCGCGCAGGTACATTTCCAACAATGTAACGATTTCAAGTTCACCACGCGCAGACGGTTTGACTTCCCGCGCCCTGCGGGGCGCGTCACCGTCGAGGAAATAGAGCCCGGTGACGGCATAATTTGAGGGCGGCACGGCTGGTTTTTCAATGATTTCCTGGGCGAGACCATCCTCGTTGAATTTCACCACGCCGTAGCGCTCAGGATCGGCGACATGATAACCGAATACGGTGCCGCCCGCCTCTCGCTGATCGGCGGCGAGCAGAACTTCCGGCAGGCCGTGACCGAAGAAGATATTGTCGCCAAGGACCATTGTAGAAGAGGCGCCACCGAGGAAATCTTCGGCGAGAATGTAGGCCTGCGCCAATCCGTCCGGTGAAGGCTGCTCAATATATTCAAAGCGCATGCCCCACTGACTGCCATCCCCCAACTGGCGCTTGAACTGGGGCTGGTCTGCCGGCGTCGTGATGATCGCAACTTCACGAATGCCCGTCAGCATCAGGACGGATAGCGGATAGTAGATCATCGGCTTGTCGTAAATCGGCATCAGCTGCTTCGACACGGCCATTGTCAGGGGATAAAGCCTTGTTCCGGACCCGCCCGCGAGAATGATGCCTTTGCGCTTTGTCATGAAGTCACACCCAATTTGGTCAAAGTATCTGCAACACCAGTTTTCCAGTCGGGACGATCCACGCCAAATGCGGCCAAGGACCGGCAATCCAGCCGGGAGTTTAGCGGACGTTTTGCCGGGGTTGGATAGGCCGAGGTCGGAATGTCTTCCACCTCGACAGGCCGTCCGGCCTGACGGAAAATTTCACGCGCAAAGTCGGCCCAGCTGACATCCGGTGCCCCGGAAAAGTGGTAGATCCCGGATTTTGACCGGTCATCTTTCAATACACGCGCAATTGTGACGCACGCCTCAGCAATCGCAGCCGCCGGTGTCGGTCCACCGACCTGATCAGCAACGATCGTCAGATGCTCGCGTGATTCCGAAAGACGCAGCATGGTTTTCAGGAAATTGGCGCCTTGCGCGGAAAAGACCCAGCTTGTGCGCAGGATTGCATGGTTGGCCGTCTCGCCAGTGATAGCCCGTTCGCCCGCGAGCTTCGATCGTCCGTAGGCTCCGAGCGGAGCGGTAACGGCGTCTGGTGCAAACGGCGCTTCTCCGCTTCCATCGAACACATAGTCGGTCGAAATATGAACCAGCGGGATGTCCAGGCTTGCTGCAGCGCGGGCCATCTGGCCCGGCGCATGACCGTTGACCTTCAGAGCCAACGCTTCTTCTTCTTCGGCCTTGTCGACGGCGGTATAAGCAGCTGCGTTGATAATGGCTTCGGGCCGCACTTCCTCTATCAGCTGCGAGATATCCGTATCCGCACCGAGATCTGCCTGCGCCCGTCCAAGGAATACCGCATCCGGCAGCAGCGAACGAAGTTCGGTCGCCACCTGTCCGGATGAGCCAAAAACCAGCATCATGCCTTCGCGCCTGCTGTCACACCAAGCCTTTGACCGACGCCCTTGCGGTCCTGCAACGCGCGCCACCAGCTCTCATTGTCCAGGTACCACTGGACGGTTTTCTCCAGACCTTCCTCGACATTCACGCTTGGTTTCCAGCCGAGTTCCTCACGGATTCGCGTCGGATCGATCGCGTAACGCATGTCGTGGCCGGGTCTGTCCGTCACAAACGTGATCTGTTCGGCGTAGGAACCGTCCGCCTTGGGCCGCTTCTGATCGAGCAAGGCACAGATGGTTCTGACAAGGTCAATATTCCTGCGCTCGTTTTCGCCCCCGACATTGTAACTGCGACCCGGCGTACCCTTCTGCAACACGAGCAGCAGCGCATCGGCATGGTCTTCGACATAAAGCCAGTCGCGAACATTCTCACCCTTTCCGTAAACCGGGATGGGCTTTCCGGCGAGCGCATTCAAGATGACGACCGGGATGAGTTTTTCTGGAAAATGATAGGGCCCATAGTTGTTGGAGCAATTGGTGACGACAGCCGGAAGGCCGTAGGTCTCGTGCCATGCCCGCACAAGATGGTCAGATGACGCTTTCGAAGCCGAATACGGGCTGCGCGGATCGTAGGCGGTCTCCTCCGTGAACAGGCCCGTCTCGCCGAGTGAACCGAAAACCTCATCCGTGGAGATATGGTGAAAGCGGAACGCCTCCGGCTTTCCTGCTTCTTCCCAGTATGTGCGGGCGGCTTCAAGCATATTGAAGGTTCCGCCAATATTGGTCTCGATGAAATCGGACGGACCGTCGATCGAACGGTCGACATGGCTTTCCGCGGCGAGATGCATAACGGCATCTGGCCGATGTTCGGCAAAGATACGCTTCAGTGCGCCCCGGTCGCGAATGTCCGCCTGCTCGAAAGCATATTGCGGGCTGTCGGCGACAGGCGCGACATTGTCGAGGCATGCAGCGTATGTCAGCGCATCGACGTTTACGACGCTCAGACCACGCTGAACAGCGAGGCGGATGACAGCAGAACCGATAAAGCCCGCTCCGCCAGTGACAAGAATTTTCATGGAAACCCTCAATATTCGAAAGGTGTTTCAAACTCGGCGAGTGGCGGTGCCACGGCATCCTTGTCTGACAAGACCGGTTCGATGTCCGCAAGCGGCCAATCAATGCCGCAACTGTCCCAACGAACGGCTCCGTCGCATTCGGGAGCATAGAAGTCGGAACACTTATAAATGATTTCACTGCCCTGTTCGAGTGTCATGAAACCGTGCAGGAACCCTTCCGGGATGAAAAGCTGCTTGCCGTTCTCAAAACTCAGTTCCGCTCCGAACCAATTCCCGAATGTCGGCGATCCACGCCGGATATCGACAGAAACATCGAAAATTCGACCGCGACCGCATCTGACAAGCTTTGCCTGCGCATGTGGCGGGGCTTGAAAGTGGAGCCCCCTTACGGTTCCCTTCGTCGTGCTAAGCGAATGGTTGTCTTGAACAAACTCAGTGGCGACACCGATCTTTTCAAAGGATCGTTTGTTCCAGCTTTCTGAAAAAAAGCCCCGGTCATCGCCGAAGCGTTTCGGGGTCAGCACGAAAACACCGTGCAAGTTGGTTTCTTCAACAATCATCTAAACACCAAATCAGTCCGCAATTAAAAGTTCTTTGCCGGCAACGGGTCTGACCAAACGCATCTGCTGAGAAGCGGTGCGCGAGGTTTCGACCATCATTTAAAGTGTTGCGCACTGCAGATTTTCGCAAACTGCACCGCACCCGGTTCAATTTCCGCAATTGGCTACACCGAAAACAGAGTTAGGAGCAAGTCCGCCAAGCGCCGGCGACTATAGCGACTAAGATACAAGATGACGAAAACTAATTGACCAAATTAGGATTTTGGTAAATTTAACGAAATGTGAATACACGCGAGTCCAAAAAGCTGTTGCTTCGTTTTGAAAGGGCCCAAGGACCGGCAGTTGCTGGAAATTTGCTCTTTTGTCAATTTCAAATCACCAACATGCCCTGTGGCCTCCAATCCAATTTAACCACTCAGGATAGTTTCAAGGAAGGACGGACAGCAGACATGATCGAAAGTCGGCACAAATTTCGAAATGTCCCGTTCGGGCACGTCCTCTCGCATGCTGACAAACTTGCCAGACCGCTCAGGCAGCATTTGCGCAACAGTACGAAGACCGGAAATGCAGGGCAAAAAAGGCCCTGTTTGGCTTTGAAACACCAAATGATTGCATGGCTAACCAAGTGCCATTTTTCGGGCTTAATGGGCTGCTCTAAGAAAAATTCGGATCGTTTGTTTTATTTATGTGACTGAATGCATACGTTAATTTTAGTTCCCTACTCAACCAGCGGAAAATTTGAAGTTGCATCGCTGCGCGCAATCGATTAACGTCCGATTAACCAAATTTATGGGGACCACAGTTTTTTTTAGTGGTCGGCAGATTGATGACAATACTTGCATCCGGCGTTTTGCCAGGAGTTTTGCGGTAAAAGTGTAAGAGTTTTGAGAATGACTGACGACGTTTATGGATTTCATAATACTGATTTGGGTCGCGCGATTGAACAAGCCGATCCCTCCTACAGCTCCAGGATATTCAAGCGTGGCTTGGACCTGACCGGGTCTTTCCTCGGTCTTTTGGCGCTCATTCCTCTTTTCACGTTCCTGGCAATCGCGATCAAATCGACCAGCAAAGGTCCGGTTCTGTTCAAGCAGAAACGCCACGGACTGAACGGCAAAGTTTTTACCACCTACAAATTCAGGTCGATGTATGTCGATCACTGCGATGCGTCGGGTGTGCGACAGACCGTTAAGGACGATCCGCGGATAACGCCGATCGGCCGGTTCTTGCGTCGGAGCAACTTCGACGAATTGCCGCAGCTGATTAATGTCTTCAAAGGCGAAATGTCTCTCGTTGGACCGCGCCCCCACGTTCCGGGGATGCTGGCAAACGGTATGCCCTATGAAGAATTTGATCCCCGCTACCAGTTGCGCCACCGCATCAAGCCGGGCATTACCGGACTTGCGCAGGTCAACGGCTTCCGCGGTGAAACACGCGATGCCTACGCTGCCTCCATGCGCCTCTACTATGACCTCAAATACATTGAGGTTCGCTCTACGCTCCTGGACCTGAAAATCATTATTAACACCGTGATTCAGGAGTTCTTCAAAGGCAAGGGCTACTGAGCTTTCCGAAAGCTTGAATATAAGATTCTGAAAACGGCTTTGACACTTTCGTCAAAGCCGTTTTTGATTCCGACCAGCGCAGATGCCGGCAACAACAGAGTGCAAAAAATCTTTCGACCTGAGCCTTGGACGCTGGAACGCAATCAGAAGATTGCAGCGATGTTTTTGCCGAATCCCGATAGCGCCCATGCGCGGTCGGCACTACGGTAAAACCCCAACCAAAACACTCTACAAGCGCGGAAAGGCAATGCGACGCCCGGCAAACCTCCCAAGGCGGTATTTCGCTCACTCTGGCAAGGCATTTTTTGCTGCTGCATTGATGACGCTCGCAGCGGCAAGCGGATATGCTCAATCCATGAATGCGTCAACGGACTGGATCGACCTATCCATTGCACGTGTTTGCGGCCGGCCGGACATGACGGGTTTGGAGGTTCAAAGCGCCCTCCCCGGAAGCTGGCTTATGGAAGAGCGCCGCCTGCCACGGAACGGCACGCCCGGGCGCATATTGATCCGCCTCATTCTGCCTGGCGGAGATGAGCTCGCGCTTGAGTCCCGATTGAACGATGGTGTGCTGCGTCAGTTTCGCGCAAGCCTTGCCGCTGCCAACGGACAGGAGATCAATCCGGTTTTCCTTGCAATTGCCGATGGCAGTTGCACCGTGCGCTCCGCGCGAGCCATCCGAAAAGGAGACCCGCCCTGGATCTTTCTCGATCAGTTGGACGGAGACTTGACCACCTTGCGCTGGACGGAAGTCCTGCAGGCTCCCTGGCCACCGGGCGAAGATCCAGGTGGCGTTCGGGTGGCGATGGTCGATTCCGGCCTTGCGTACGACCTTCCCGAGTTTCGCGACCGTCTCGCGCGGGACGAGACCGGCACTCCTGTCGGGTTCGATTTCTGGGACCTGGATCCCTGGCCCTATGATGGTGACACGTCCCGGGGGGCTTTTCTGCCGATCCGGCACGGAACGGCCGTCGCTTCGATCCTGGTGCGGGAGGCACCCCAAGCGGCCCTTATTCCCTACAAGTATCCGCGCCCGGACATGACACGGATGGGGGATCTGGTTGAGCGCGCGCTGGCAAGTGATGTGAAAATCCTTGCCATGCCGCTTGGAAGCCGGAATGCTGAGGATTGGGAAACCTTTGCAGCCGCCATCAAGGGTCAAGAAATACTTGCTATCGTTTCCGCCGGAAATGACGGCAGGGACATTGACACAGAACCCGTTTATCCTGCGGCACTGGATCTCGACAATATCCTGACGGTGACATCGGCAGATGCTTTTGGGCGGCTCGCACGCGGGTCAAACTGGGGCGCTCAGCATGTCGATATCATGCTCCCTGCGGAAAACCTCAGCGTCGTGGACTTTCGCGGAGCCACGGTAGTCGCTTCGGGATCGAGCTATGCCGTTCCGCGCCTTGCCGCACTTGCCGCGCGGTTGCTGGCGGAAGATCCAAATCAATCGGTTGCCGATCTCAAGGAACGTATCCTGTCGCGCGCAGTACCTTCCCCGTTCGAGCGCGAAGGCATTGTCTCCGCGGGATGGATCGCTGACCCGGAAACGGATTGACATTCAGCGCCGCTGAGGTGCAGGCGGGGCATTGTCAATGAAGCGGCGTGCTGCTTGTGCCTGCCTTGGGTCTGCTTGCAACAGGGCCTGATATCCTCTTTCGGCGAGCGGCAGGTCTCCGCCCCAGACACCCGACTGGATAGAGAAACGCAGCGCCTGGGGGTCGTTGGGCGCTGCTTCCAACAGCCAGCGGGCGTGTTCGGTCATGTCTTCAAACCGAGCGCCAAGCTGAAGGGACACCAGCAGCGACATCCTGGAATTGATCGAATTCGGGACCTGCTCGGACGCAAGCCGGTGGAGGCCGACAGCCGCGTCGAATTCGCCCGCCTGGGCCAAGAGGCGTCCAGCTTCCAGAAGCTGGCCGTGGTTTGACGACGCAGTACACGTCTTTTCAAGCATTTCCAGGTTTTCCGGTTGCCGATCACCCGCTGCGACAGCATCGACCGACGCAGCACAGGCAGCAAAGTTGATGCCGAGCCGCCGCGTATTCCTAGCTGCGGCCGGGTCGTCACGACGTTGAAGAAGTGAATTGACGGCAGATAGTGGGATAGCTTCAAAACGACCATCTCCACCGCCAACCGCAACTCCCGCCAGTCGGCCGTCCCGGTCCACAAGAGCGCCACCGCTTACGCCGGGCTGCATCCGGGCTCCGACATGGAGACGACCGAGTTCCGCCCCGTCCGCAGGAGGCAAGATGAGGTCGCCCGGATCAAAGACCCGCACTTCCCGACGGGCGATGTCGGCGCCGATTGTGTAAAAAAGCTCTGACGGTTCCGATGCGGTTGCGAGATCGAACACCTGACCGTTGTCCGGCAATCCCTCTGCTTCCAGAAGGACAAGGTCACCGCGAAAGGCCGAGGGAACAACCTTTGCTGATTTCGGTCCGTCCGGCGTGTGGACAGTTGCCTCCAGACGATCGCCAATTACATGCCTGTTGGTGACAAGGAGCGTCTCGCCGATCCGTGTCGCGCTTGCAATCGGATCGAAGCTCGATATCGGAAACACGGCCTGACGCTGCCGACAGACGGCAATCGGATGCGGACAACCGGGGTCTTCCACATCCGCTCCTGCCACCTGCGGCTTTGCGTCAGGGGCCGCAAATTGCAGGCTGACCCTCCTCTTTTCGCCGTTTCTGCTCAGGACGACGTCGACTTTTTCCGTGTTGTCCGGAAACAGCGCCAACGCGGCAGTGGCGTCCCTCGGGTCTTGTGTCCTCCGGCCGCCGATTTCCAGAACAAGGTCGCCGGCGAGAATGCCGGCGATTTCCGCTGTGCCCCCTGGACGCACGGACCTAACGACCGGGGCGGCGACCTCCGCAAGCTGCGACCGGTCCGCAAAGCCAAGCTGCCAACCGGGTGAGAGATAGGATACTCCGCCCTCAGTCCTCAGCGCGTCGGCGACACGCAGAAGCAGCTTGGTGGAAACTGCAAAGTTCACACCGATATTGGTGTCCGCGCCTGAGGCGAAAATCGCTGAAACCATGCCGATCAGCCGGCCATCCCAATCAACCAGCGCGCCGCCCGAGCTTCCCGGGTTGGCGGCGGCGTCTGTTTGGATGAAGTCCTCGACGGCGTTGAAACCCGCATTGGTCACGCCGGTTGCCGACACGACACCGCATGTGACTGACAAACCAAGCCCGAATGCGTTTCCAATTGCGCAGGCCGGTTGCGCGAGATCGGGTTCGGGGCCCACCTCGATCGGTGTCAGCTCCGAATCGACCGCCAGAAGCGCGATATCGCTCGCCTCATCACCGGCCACGAGACGTGCCGGCAGCACTCTGCCGTCTGACAACCGAACATCTATGCGTTCGGCCGGTTCCACGACGTGAAAAGCAGTCACAACCAGACCCGGACGCACGACAACACCGCTTCCCTCCGGCACTGACCCCGGTTCACCACCTTGACCGCCCTGCCCATGACCCGGCCAGACCGGCAGAACCGACACGACATGCTGCAAGGCTTTGTCCGGCGTTGCTTCTGCTGACCGCGGTGCAAACAACAAGAGCGCAAGCGTCGCGAGAAAGACGGCGGTCAGATGATATTGCGGCATCAAGTTCTCCGTTGCGTCGCAAATTGCCAATCCGCAACCACCTGGCGACTGCAGAATTTCATTTTTCAGGTCTCATAAATCAAGGTCAATTTTTTGCCTCTGCCGCGAGAAACCTGGCAATTCGCGCCAGAGCCTCAAGTTTGGCGTCTAGCCTCTCCATATTCAACGCCATCAACAATGCCAAAGTCGTGTCCCGACCGGTTTGAGCATTGATACTCGTGTGATTTGCGTGCTGACGGCTTCGTGCGTCCGGAAGCGCGGAGATCAATTTGCCAACCGCGTCGGGATTGCGCGACAGGGACTCGGCAACAGCAACTGCCACGATAGCATCGTTTAGCATGCATCGCTCACGCTCCGTCCTTTCACCGGCATTCCGGATCAGGTCGTCCAACAATGCCTGCGCTTCCGCAAGACAGGTGTTGGTGCCGGTTTCTCCGCGCGCTGCAAATCCACTTGCGCAATAGCCGTAGACCGATGCCAGCGTATCCTGGGCATTAGCTTCTTCTGCCAGATCTTTTGCAAGCGTCCAGTGGCCTGACCGAGCGGCGGTGTGCACCAGTCCACCCAGGATATGCTTGCGCTCTTCGTCTGATGCGGTGGTGCGGGCAAGCTCCAGCGCCCGTTCGGTCTCACCTTGCCTGATCCTGAACTCCGCGGCGCAGGACAGCGGAAGATACCGTTTTTCCGGTGGCAGTTCTTCTCTCAACACAGCGGCTTCGGCCAACAAGGCGTGTGCTTCATTCTTGTGTCCGCCCTGCGCCCGGCGCGTCGCCAATTCAATTAAAGTGATCGCACGGTTTGACGGATCTGCTATCGCGCGCGCAGCTGTCTTGGCAGCTTCGTGGTCGCCAGCCAGATCGAGCGCGCTGGCAAGCCTGTAATGACCATGCGGCGCTTTTGTTCCGGCCTCGATATCAGTGGCAGCCTCACGAGCCAGATCCAGGAAAACAAGCGCTTCGTCGGCCTTGTACCGCCGAAAAGCCGCCTCCGACATCATGGCATATTCAACAACACGCCTTTCGGGCCCTATGCTCTTATCCAGGAGAGTATTCTTGGACTGCCCGTCGCCCTTGCCCGGTTGTTGTGCGGCCAGAGTCGTCAAAACTTGATTGCGGCTCCACTCACTGGTAATGCGCTCTAAAATCACAGCTGCTTCGTCTTCGCGCCCGGTCAAGGCGAGCGCACGAGCATAATCGGCCAGAACGGTATCGGCGCGGTATCCGCGGCCAAGGTTATTGATCCCCGATCGCACCGCCGGCCCCCAAAATGCCGATTGCGCACGTTGATCTGACAGCACCTCATCAACAAACAGCGAACTTGATGCACATCGGGGTGCCCAGTTCGATCAGGGCCGGACCCGGCGTAAGCCGACCGTTTTGTTCATCGCGGGCAAAGACTGCGATGTGATCTGAATCCTGATTTGCTGACAACAGCCAATTTCCACAAGGGGTCAGCGCTAATGCACGCGGCGTTTCACCGCCACAGGAAATTGTCTGGACGGCGGTCAGGCGTCCATCCGTTTCAACGGCGAAAACGGTAATAACATTTGCACCTCGGTTCCCCACGTAGAGAAAACGATCATCCGGTGAGATCTGGATATCGGAGCAGTGGTTGTCCTCGGCAGCTTCCTGATCGATCGCCAGGACGATGTCCACCAGCTCGAGCGGCTGGCCCGGGCTGACGGAGAGGCTGGCAAGCGTGCTGTCAAGCTCACCGACGACAAACATTTTCCTGCCGTCTCCTGTCCAGGCCAAGTGGCGTGGACCCATGCCGTTCGGCATATCGAAAGAGCAGTCCCATTCGAGCGCTCCGTTGGGGCTCAGGTGATAGAGAATTATTTTGTCGATCCCCAGATCAGCGACCGCGAGCCTGCCGTCGGGCATCTGCCGTATGTAATGTGCGTGTGATCTTTCCTGCCGCTCCGGATGCACGCCCGTTCCCTCATGTTCGGCGCTGGAGCAGGCGGGATGGATGCCGTCCGTCTCGGTAATCGGAAAGATGGCGACCGACTTGTTGGGGCCTTCCGACCCAAGCGCATAGTTGGTGACCAGCAGGTGCCGGCCATCATTGCTCAGGGAGTTATGCGACGTGATGCTGCCACGGCTTGAGACCATGTCCAGATGAGCGATTTCTCCGCTCACCGGATCAAATTCAAGCGCCGTAACATGGCCCTGCGCTTTGCCGAAGAGTTCCGAGTTTGCAAAGATCCGCCTGCCTTCGGGCGTTGTTGACAGATAGGTTGGATTGTCAATGCCGTTGTAGCTTGTCACCAGCGTTGCGTTTCCAGTGCTCGCGTCAAACCGAAAGACGGAGACACCATCGCCGTTCGCGCCGCCGAAATAAGGCGTCGGAACGTTGCAGCTTCCAACAAACATATGCAAAGCCATCTGCTATCCCTCTTTTGAGTTCAGATCGCGGTGCGAAGATGCGGTTGTCGCCCATAGATCGCCACGACGCAAACGATCAAAACACCCAAAAGCGCCTGGACAATCGACTGATCGAACCCGAGCCCAATGAGAACGGTGTTGAGCTGAGTCAGCACCAAAGCGCCCGCCACGGTCCCCGTGATACCACCCTGCCCGCCTGAAAGCGCGGTTCCGCCGATCACTGCAGCCGCGATGGTTTGAAACAGATAATGCCGGCCAACATCGGCAAAAGCAGCACCTGAAAATCCGAGCAGCAGAACCCCGGTCACTGACGCCAGCAATGCCGATGCGCCAAAGCAGAACACCCAGACTTTCAAAGAGCTGATACGTACCAGCGGTGCGGCCGTTGGATTGGAGCCATAAGCAAAGATCTGCCGCCCGAGGAGCGTGCGCCGCTCCAAAAGGAAAAGCAGTAGGGCTAGCAAGAGCGTTGCCGGAACGAGCATTGGCACCGGGATCGGACCGATCGACTGTCCGATAGACACAAAATCGCTGATGTAGGCCGGCGCACTTCCTGTCGGATAACCCCTGGTCCACAAAAGCACGGCTCCCAGCAGAGCAGTTCCCGTTCCAAGGGTGATGATGAGAGGATGAACCCTCAATACCGAAGACAGTGCACCGTTGAACATGCCGACCGCAAGACTAAGCGCGAAGGTGATGATCATTGCCACGCCGAACGGTATCCCCTGGGAAGACAATTGCGCCACGGCGACATTCGCGAACCCGACAACAAAGGGAATTGACAGGTCTATGCCGCCGATCAGCATGACAAGCGTCTGCCCGGCTGCCGCTATGATCAGGAAGGACGCTATGACAAGTATTGCCCTGATGGAAAATACGGATGTGTATCCCTCGACAGTGATCGCTCCCATCGCGAAGATCACCGCGACCATGCCATAGGCGAGAACTGCCTTGTTGACGTTCTGTTGCATGATCAAAGTGCCCGCCTCTTCTTGAATTTTCCAGCGATCACCTGCGAGTTCAATGACACGGCAACCACGAGCACGAGGCCGTAGGTGATCTGCAGAAAAAACGGTGACACATTCAGATAGGTGATCAGGTTCTGAATGAGGAAAATATCCAGCGCACCAAGAGCTGCTCCTGCGATGCCCCCTTTTCCACCGGCAAGGCTGACACCGCCGAGCGCGGCAGCAGCGATCGCCAACAGGGTATAATTCGGCCCGACCTGGGCATCTGCGGATCCGAGAAGCGCGGTCAGTGAAATTGCCGCCAGCCCGGCAAACAGACCACCGAGAACATAGGCCAGAAACCTCACGAGACCGACATTCAGCCCTGCCGCGTAGGCCGCCCTGTCCTCGCCGCCGATGGTCAGGATGTGCCCGTGCAGCGGGGAGACCTTGACGGCGAGCCACAAGGCGGCAGCAGCGATCAAGGGCAGGATGGACCATTCCTCGGAAAGGGACACCAGCCATCCAGGCGCAGGACCAATCGGCGACGGCAGATACCAAGTCGCGAGGCCCGCCAGAACGAGGTAGGTGCCGAGTGTCGCCACAATGGGCTGGACACGCAGGAAAATGGCGAGAAAACCGTTCACAGCACCGCCAATTGCGCCGAAGGCAAGTGCTGCCGG
Source organism: uncultured Roseibium sp. (assembly GCF_947494555.1). Taxonomy (GTDB): domain Bacteria; phylum Pseudomonadota; class Alphaproteobacteria; order Rhizobiales; family Stappiaceae; genus Roseibium. The sequence continues at coordinate 961,912 of NZ_CANLVF010000002.1, forward strand.
CACAATGATAAGTGGCGAAGCGATCCCGAGGTCCAGAACCAGGCCTTTGACAATGAGAACCGAAATCATCCCCATCAGCGGACCGATCGAAATGTCGATCCCTTCCCGTCCCGCCAGGATCACCGGTGTGGCCGCCGCCGCGGCCAGCATAAGCGGCGCGACCAACCCCAAAGTGGTGCCCAGGTTTTCGACCGCAAACCGGTTCGGGGTCACAAGGATGGTCACGAAAAGAAGGATCACGAAAAGACCCAGGGCAAACTTGGCCTCTACAAGACTGCCGGGATTGAACTTCATGAGCCTGCCCCCTCACCGAACATGGCTTGCATCAGGCCATCAAGGGAAAGCTCCGCGCGGTTCAGCCTGGCAAATACCCCGTTGTCCCGAAAGACAAGTACCTCATCGCAAAGCTCTGTCAGTTCTTCAAGCTCGGTCGAAAACACGACAATTGTTGTGCCCAAATCGCTTATCGCGCGCCGAAAGTAGCGGTAAAGCGCATGACGTGTCTGAATATCGACACCGCGTGTGGGATCGTTCAGCAACAGCACGTGCGGATTTGAAGCCATGACGCGTGCCAACAGAACCTTTTGCTGATTACCTCCCGACAGGTTGCGAATGGGTGTCTTGGAAGATGCAAAGGAAATGGCGAGTTCCTGTCGAAACTTTTCAAGTTTGTCGCGGACACGTGCGCTGCGGATCCATCCATTTGGTGCAAACTCCCTGGCCGCGCCCAGCAGAAAATTGTCGGCAACGCTCAGCATCGGGAAAATGCCGTTCTTCTTCCGGTCCGATGGCAAATAGGCAAGCCCGGCACGCTCGGCATCCGTATATGAGCCAATTGTTTGACTCCCGGTTTCGAAATGAACCTGTATCGAGCCGGTGTGGGATGCGTGCAGTCCTGCGAGCGCTTGCAAGAAAAGATCCTGACCGTGACCGTCCAGCCCGGCCAATCCGACAATATGGCCGCCTCCGATGTCGACATTTATTGGGGCGTCGCCAGGCAAAAGGCAAAGGCCGGAAACGGTTAGGACGGCCGGACGGCTAAGCATTGGCTGCTTCCTGCGTCAGCTTTTCCAGAAGTGTCGCAGGATTGATGTCTTCTCCCCGCAACTCAGCAATTACCGCCCCGTTTTGCAAAACATGGACTTTGTCGGAAAGTTCCACAATCTCGGGCATTCTGTGCGACACGAACACGACAGACTTTCCCGCGTCGCATATCGCGCGAAGCGTCTTAAAGAGCTTTTGCCGATCCGCCAGGTCCAACGACGCCGTCGCTTCGTCAAGAATGAGTACGTCGGGTTTGCGTGCCAATCCGCGCGCGATAACGACGATCTGCTGCTCGTGAAGCGGCAATTCACCAACTGGACGATGCAAAGCAATCTCCCGATCGGTCAACGCACCCAGTATGTGCAACGCAAGATCGGTTTTCTCGTTTTTGGTCATCGTGCGGCGGAAGATCCCGTCTTGCCCAAGCACAATGTTGTCGAGCACTGAGCGGTTCGGAACGACGAGAACTTCCTGGAGAACGATCGCCACCCCCCTTGCAAGCATCCTGCGCGGGCTTGTGCCCCCCCGCACGGCTTGCCCGCCGACACGCAATTCACCCTCGTCGGCGGGTATGATGCCGGCAAGGACTTTTGCCAGCGTGCTCTTTCCCGATCCGTTTTCTCCCAGAATTGTATGGATCTGGCCTGCGTGGACATCCACAGACACGCTGCGGAGCGCCTGCGTTTCTCCGAAACGCTTCGATACGCTACCGCAGCTGAGTCGCACCTTACTCATGCCAAGCGCTCATGCTCATCCTTGGCGTCTGGTTAGTTACAGGCGCCGGGAACGTCGGCATAGTTCCAGCCCGGAGCAAGGTCGGAACTGCCGAAATACGCATTCATGACTTGCGACGGAACGGGATCCTCGGGATTGACGGGGAATATCTCGGCGGAATCGGGTTTCATACAATCCGCGTACCATGCATCAAATGACGACATGGGAACTTTCGGTATCGGGATCATCAAGGTGCTGAGCTTGGGTTCCTGACCGGCAAGAATGCGCGAGGAGACCCGGAACAGGTTCTGTCCCATCCATTGCGGCAACACCGCATGACCTTCGAATTTGAACGCATCGGGATTGGCTTTCCAGTACCCGAGAGCATCGCCGGTAACCGAACCTGTAACAAAGGGAACCGGACGGCCTGCCTGGGCAAAAGCCTCCGCAATGACCCGTGTTTCAGATCCTGTCGTCCACACGCCGTCGATCGGGGACGGGTTGGTTGCCAGCGTCTGCAGGATAACGGACTTGGTGACGCTGGGGGTCCAGTTGCCGTTCACCATCCGCACGACCTTCACGTCCGGATATTCTGCAAACGCAGCCTGCGCTCCCTGTCTCTGCTGATCGACAATCGAGACACCCGCAATACCTTCGACCATAACGACATTGCCCTTGCCTCCGATCGCCTCGGCAAGGCTGCGCGCCATGTCGTATCCCCATTTGTAGTAGTTGGAGTCCACGTTTACGGCGTTTGGAGAACTGACGGTCGATGCTGCCGTTACAAAGGGAATGCCTGCCTCGGCCGCCGCATCAACCACCGCATTCAGGCCGGTAGGCGAGCCGGGAACAGAAGTAATGATATCGCAATCCGCATCGATCAGGCTTCGGATGTTTGAGATCTCCAAACCGACGTCACCGTTTGAATCCGTCATCTTGAACTCAGAAACCTTGCCCTCATCGACAAGGCCCTGAACGAGCCTCTTCAACTCGTTGGTCAGAGCCACGCGCCAGGGATTTCCCTGATAGCTCTCCGAATGGCACCAGAGCAGCGCCCCGTCTCCGGCAACTTTCGGGACTTGAGGCAATCCAACGGGCGTAGATGAGTTTTCGTATTCAGCCTGCAGTTCGGGCGGTAGAGCTCCGATGACGTCGCCGACTTCCATTGCGCTTGCCGAACCCGTCGCGGCAACCATTGCGGCACCCAAGACAGCATACCGGATCAAATTCATGACGATCTCCTCCAGTTTTGGCGCGTCTGCGGGGTTTCATCTTGCGCGAAACTCGCCGAATTCGATCTCTTACTCCCCAAAGATCGACGGACGCCCTCCAGTATGGATTACCATCAAAGAATTCACTTGTAAAACTTAATTTTAAATATGCGTCAGAAACATCATGCATTCGATTGGCCGCTTCACGCGGTTTGATGCTCAGGATTGCGTTGCGAGCATCGCCTCTGCCTTGGGAGCTGACAGGTGTCCCAAAAGCAAAACGCTCCCGCCACACGCCTTGGGTGGCAGGAGCGCTGACAACGGTATCTTGTGCAAATAGAGGGAGTTATCTCCCCATCCAGCCACCATCGACTGTCATCACGGTTCCATGCATATAGTCCGAGGCAGAAGAGGCCAGGAAAACGGCTGGTCCGGCAAAATCCGTCGCATTTCCCCAGCGACCAGCGGGGATGCGTTCCAGGATGGATTTTGACCTGACCGGGTCGTTGCGGAGCGCTTCAGTATTGTCTGTCGCAATATATCCTGGTGCGATTGCATTCACGTTGACGCCGCTAGAGGCCCACTCGTTTGCAAAGGCCTTGGTCAGCTGGCCGATCCCGCCTTTGGAAGCGGCATAGCCGGGAACGGTAATCCCACCCTGGAAGGTCAAAAGCGAAGCTGTGAAGATAATCTTGCCGCTGCCACGCTGAACCATCCCGACACCGATTTCCCGTGTCAAAATGAACTGAGACGACAAGTTGACTTCGATGACCTCATCCCAGATGTCGTCATCATGCTGGTCCAAGGGCGCGCGTTTGATTGTCCCGGCGTTGTTGATCAGAATGTCGACGACCGGATGCTCTCGCTTTACCGTCTCGGCAAACGACCTCAACGCCTCTCGGTCGGCAAAATCGCACTGGTAGCCATGAAACTTCCGTCCGATACCGGCGACCTCCCTTTCGACATCGCTGCCTGACGGCTCGAGTGTTGCGCTCACGGCGATGATATCCGCGCCTGCCTCGGCCAACGCAACCGCCATCGCCTTGCCAATGCCACGCTTTGCCCCCGTTACCAGAGCCGTTTTTCCTGAAAGGTCAAAACTCTGCAGAACACTCATGCGTCACTTTCCTTGCTTATTCGGATCATGGACTTGATGGCTTCGGGATTTGTCGTGAGCGCTTCAAAGGCGCTCTGAATTTGCTCCAGCGGCCTGATATCCGTGATGAATGATGCGCAATCGACGACGCCTTCCGTTAAAAGCCTGATGGCTTCGTCATAGTCTTCGGGCTGGTATACCCGCGCGCCCAGAAGTTCCAGCTCGCGCCAGAAAAACTGAAACATGTCGACTTCCGGTTTCTTTGCGTGGATCGCGACCATAACGATCCTTGCCCGGGCAGCCGCCGCTGCCGTCATGAGATCGACACCGGGCTGACTGCCTGATACCTCGAAAACAACGTCTGCTCCCTTGCCGTTGGTCATTTCGTTGACGACGTGAACCGGATCCTGCGATTTCGGGTCGATGGTGTTGAATCCAAGCTTACCGGCGTAGGCAAGACGAATGTCGTTGATCTCGCTGATGACCACATTTCCCCCGGCTTCCCTGGCAACCAGTGCCACGAGCAAACCGATGGGGCCGCCCCCGATGACGAGGACATTTTCTCCGGCCGCGACTTCTGCCCTTTGAACGTCGTGGCAGGCGACCGCCAACGGCTCTATCAAAGCCGCGTGGTCGAGCTGCAGCTCATCCGGCAAAGGATGAAGCGTATGAGCCGGGACGTTCCAGACCTCCTGCATGGCGCCATCGGTATCCAGGCCCAGAAATTTCAGATTGTGGCATATGTGCTTGTGGCCGGCCTTGCAGGCCGGGCATTCACCGCAATGGTCCAATGGACGCACAACAACCTTCTGTCCGATCGTGAAGCCACGAACCTGTTCGCCCAACGCCTCTACGGTGCCGGACATTTCATGACCGATGATCCGGCTGAAGCCGACGCGGGCATCCATATTGCCGTGATAGACATGCAAATCCGTGCCGCAGATACCGCAATAGCCAATTCGGACGGCAACTTCATCCAATCCGGGTGCCTCTGCCGGTCTAAGCTCCACAGAGAAGGTTTTGTCTCCTCGATAATAGGCAGCCCGCTGTGTGTTCTCAGACATGGAAACTCCCCAGGTTCTTGAAAGGGTGCAAAAATTCAGCGTGAGGAAACTTGAACCAAGGCGCACGCCGATGTATTGGTATATAAAAATCTGTTTTATATACGATTGATACGGAGTCAAGACCGTTGCTGCCCCTAGAAGGATTGAGAGTACTTGATTTCGCGCAGTTTCTGGCGGGGCCGATGGCGGCCCTCCGGCTGGCGGATCTTGGCGCTGAAGTGATCAAGATCGAGAGGCCGGGCGTCGGCGATTTGTGCAGAACACTGGTCATATCCGATCAGAAAGTCGGTTCCGACAGCCTCTTGTTTCACACAATCAACCGGAACAAGGCGAGTGTCGCAGCTGACCTGAAAGACGCTTTTGACCTTGAGAAGGTCAAGCATCTCCTGAAGACCTCGGATGTGATGATCCACAACTTCCGGCCCGGCGTCATGGAACGAATAGGGCTCGGCTGGGAAGACGTCCGGGAGATCAATTCCAGATTGGTATACGGTGCCGTGACCGGCTACGGCACGACAGGTCCTTGGGTTAAAAAGCCGGGCCAGGACCTCCTGGTGCAGTCGTTGACCGGCATGCCATGGCTCTCGGGAGACCAGGATCATCCCCCTATCCCGGCGGGTTTTGCAGTTCTTGACATCACCTGCGGAAACCATCTGGTTCAGGGCATCATGGCGGCCCTGCTTCGGCGCGAAAAAACCGGCGTCGGAGCGCAGGTTGAAGTCGACCTGATGTCGTCCGCGATTGACATGCAATTCGAGCTGTTTACAGCATTTTTGAATGGCGACGGGTCGATGTCGAAACGCAGTGCGATCAGCAATGCAAATGCGTCTGTTGGAGCTCCTTATGGGATTTACGCCTGCAAGGATGGCTATCTCGCGATTGCTATGGCACCGATTGCTGCCCTGGCAGATTTGTTAGATTGCGATGCACTTACGCCTTTTTCCGATCCGGAAGTGGCCTTTGTCCGACGGGACGAGATCAAGTCCATCCTGCGGGATCATCTGTTGACGCAGACTGTTGCCCATTGGCTGGAAAGACTGGAGCCGGCGGATATCTGGTGTTCGAAGGTACTTGATTGGCCGGAACTGATAGCCACCGAAGGTTTCGCCGCGCTCGATGTGTTGCAGACGATAACGGCGCCCGATGGTTCACTGATCAGAACAACCCGGTGCCCGATCCGGATTGATGGCGAAACCGGAAAATCGGAAAGAGGTGGCCCGGCGCTCGGCGCTGATAGCAGCGCCTATCTGGACTAACCGAACGCGAGGAGCGGACCACCTTTAATCGGTCATGCCTCCGGCGTGAAATTTTCCGGATGACGGTATTTCACCGTTTGGAGATGCTCGGCATACAAAGCCAGCTCCCCCTTGTTCTTGTAAACCTGATAAGACACTTTCACGAGGCCCATTTCTTCGTATTTCGGGCGCTTTTCCAGGTTGGTGCGTACAGTGTAGATGGTGTCGCCTATGAATACCGGCTTGATGAAACGAAGCTTGTCGTAGCCATAGGAAAACGTGTTGATGTTGTTGTTGGCCATCAATCCGAGCCCGTAGCTGAACACCATTGCACCAGCCACAAGCCGTTTGCCGAAAATACCTTCTTCAGAGGTGAAGATGTCATCGGCGACATAGGGATGATTGTCCAGCACAAGACTGTTGAACAACATGGCCTCACCTTCGGAAATTGTCCGCCGGATGGAGCGCCTTTTTTCACCTATCTCAAAGTCTTCATAGAGCCAGGTTTCAACATTGTACAATTTGGCATCGCCATGTTCTTCGTAATAACTTTGCTCACTCATCAAAACACCTCCCGCCACTTATCCTCTTCACGCATTTCGGACACATATCTCCGGAAATATTCAGTCTTTTGAACCGGTTAACTCCGTGTCCTGGCCCTTCATCTGAACGAGATAGATGTGTTCGGTGAAAAGGACGACCTCGTCTCTCTGGTTCAGGACTTCGCATTTCTCGATGACTTGTCCCATCCCTTCCCGCTTCGGGTCGGGCGACTTGCGGTCGATGGTCAAACGGGTCCGTATCGTGTCATTGATGTGCACGGGACGTATGAACCGCAGCCGGTCGTATCCGTAGGAAAACGCGACAGGATTGATGACACTTGCACTCAGGCCAATGCCGATCGAGAACACCATAGTTCCGTGTGCGATGCGTTGCCCGAAGTCCTGCGTTCCGCACCACTCGGCATCCATGTGATGCGGAAAAAAATCACCCGTGTGGCCGGCATGAACGACGAAGTCGGTTTCGGTAATGGTCCGCCCGAACGTTTCCCGAACATCACCGATCCTGTAATCCTCGTAGTAGATTGTCTGGATGTTCATTGCGGTATCCTTGCAATCGGAGTGGCGGGTGCGGCACTGCTTTCATAGGCGGCTTCGACCAGTGCCATCGTCTTCCAGGCGTCTTCGACACTGCTGATGAGCGCATCTTCTTCGCCGGTGGCGAAGCGTTGAAGCTGGTGCATCCGGCTGGCGAAAGCATCAGGAAACCAGGTGCCGTCGAGGCCTACTTTGCGCCAGCCGTCGCCCGTGTTGATTTCCAGAATGTCCGGCTCGCCCTTGGGATAATCGAGATTAACCCCCAGTTGCAGGTAAGCGGCACCTTTCGTGCCGCAGATGCGGAACTCGCATGCCTGATGTTTACGGCCGAATGCGTGATTGTGATTTATCGAGAGCGCGCAGCGGACACGATCGCCGTAGTCCAGGATTGCGGCCGTTCGGGTCTGAGAAATCTTCGAAGTGGGATGCCCGATCGACTTCGCGTGAACGCCCAGAGGGTCTCCAAGCAGGCCACGAATGAAGTCCAGATAGTGGATAGAGTGAAGACTTATTTCCACGCGCGGAAGCGGTTCGAGAAACTTCCAGAGGCCCCAGGGCGTGTTCAGCGCAAGCCACGCATCAAAATCCAGAATTTCGCCCAAAACGCCCCGGCTTACCGCATCCTGCAGGGCGAGCATCATGGGTGCGAACCGAAGCTGAAAGTTTACGGCCGCCGAAAGGCTGCGTGTGCGGCAGATCCGTAAAATCTCAGTTGCGCCGGACAGGTCGCTGCCCATCGGCTTTTGGATCAATGCCGCAGAGCCTTCAGGCAGTTTTGAGAGTATGCCCGCGTGCGCGTCAGGGGGCGTGGCAAGATCAAATATCACGTCCTTCCTGGAAGCCGCCTCTTCGGCTGAAGTGAGCAGCGGTATTTTATGCAGCTCAGCCACAGCCCTGGCCTTGTCGAGGTCAGGGTCATAGAGGCCCGCGACCTGATAACCCGATTTGGCATAAGCCGGCAGGTGGGCGTCGGTCACGATGGAACCGGCACCAAAGATGACGATCGGTTTCGGATTGGCGGGCCTCGGCCAGTGCTGTCGGAGAGTGTCGAACATCTGTGTTGCTCAGTCTTTGAAGCCTGCGGCTAGTCGAGGTGAAATACTTCTTCCATCATCGCCCACCATTCCCCGTCCTTTCGGGTGTCCAGCGGGACCTGGCAGGGCATGCAGACATCCCACCAACGCTGCGTTTCAGGGTCGGCCGCCATTTTCGCTGCATCGGCCGCAAAATCGTCGCCGTGATACTCCCAATACCCGAAGAGGAGGTTCTCCGGCTCCTTCAGATAGATGGAATAGTTCCGGATATTGCAGTCGGAGATCATTTTCAGGACACCAGGCCATACATCGGCATGAAGCTTTTTGTACTCGGCGACCTTCTTTGCCTCCAGGCCGATCATCATGCCCATCCGTTGCATGACCTTCCTCCTACGCTGAGATTTCGCTGTTGAACGTTGTGATAGAGGCCGCGGCCAACTTGTCATCGTCCCAGTCAATGCCCAGCCCGGGAACATTTGACGGAATCGCGCGGCCGTTTTCCATGTGCATCGCCGAGGCGGTCAAACTGTCGAGTTGCGGAATGTATTCAAGCCAGGGCGCGTTCGGTATCGCACAGACAAGGCTGACGTGAAGTTCCATCAGAAAGTGCGGGCAAACCGGCACATTGTGAGCTTCTGCAAGGTGCGCGACTTTCATCCACGGCGTGATGCCGCCAATGCGCGCGACATCTACCTGGACAATGCTGGCGCCACCTGCCACGAGATAGTCCTTGAACTGACTGAGCGAATACATGCTTTCGCCAACCGCGATGGGTACCGATGTACTCGCAGCCAGGCGGGCATGTTCCATCACATCGTCGGCCGGCATCGGTTCCTCGAACCAGCCGATGTTCAATTCCTCCAGGACCTTGGCCCGCCGGGTCGCTTCTGCACGGGAGAAGCACTGGTTGGCATCGACCATGATTTCATAGCTGTCGCCGACCGCCTCACGGACCGCTTTCAGACGAGCACGGTCTTCGCTCAGATGCGGTCTGCCGATCTTGATCTTGGAGCCCGCAAAGCCCTTTGACTGCGCTGCGAGTGCATCTTCGACAAGATCTTCCGTGGGGATATGAAGCCAGCCACCTTCGGTGGTGTACATCGGGACAGAGTCCTTGGCCCCGCCAAGCATCCGCCACAGGGGAAGCCCAGCCCGTTTGCAGCGCAAATCCCACAAAGCCGTGTCAACGGCCGCCAGGGCCAGGGAGGTGATGGCACCGACGGCTGTTGCATGCGTTGAGAACAACAGGTCCCGCCATATGCGCCCGATCTCCTCGGCTTCCCGCCCGATCAGCTGTGGTGCGAGCGTTTTTTGCAGGAGCGACATGACGGCCGGACCGCCCTGCCCGATCGTATAGCTGTAGCCCAGACCGGAGACACCGTCCGAATCCGAGATCCTGACAAAGGGCGTTTCCTGACTGACAAAGCTCTGAATGGCATCGACACGCTTCACCTTCGGCTGAAGGTCGGCCATGAACATCTCGACACGGGTGATCCTGGCCATCGCGTTACCTCAGTGCTTGCTGGCTGTCGGCGTCAAACAGATGGCAGCGCGCGAGGTCGAGGCGGAACTGCAATCGCTCTCCATCAGCTACTGGACGCGGGTTCAACATTTTCGCCTGGACTTCTTTGCCGGCGAGCGATCCGAAAAGGAGCGTTTCTGTGCCGAGGGGTTCGGAGAGATTTACTGTCATGTCAAATTCGGCGCAGCCGCTTTCCATCGGCATTGCGTGCCCGTACGGCATGAGATTATCTGCACGGAAACCCAGAATAACCTTCTGACCTTCCTGTACTTTTCCGGTGAAAGGTTCTGGAACGCCAATCGCCGGTCCGCCGTCGATGGCGATCTCATTGCCGGTCACGCGGCCATGCAGAAGGTTCATGGGCGGAGAACCAATGAAGGTCGCAACAAAGGTGTTCGCAGGGGTCTCGAAAACATCGAGGGGTGTCCCGACCTGCTCGATGTAACCATCCCGCATGATCACAATGCGATCTGCAAGGGTCATGGCTTCGACCTGATCGTGCGTGACATAGACAATCGTTGATTTGACCTTCTGGTGCAATTTCTTGATCTCCGTCCTCATCTGCGTGCGCAGTTTGGCATCGAGGTTCGACAGCGGCTCATCAAACAAGAATACTTCTGGGTGCCGGACGATGGCCCGGCCCATGGCGACCCTCTGACGCTGGCCGCCGGACAGCGCGCCTGGCTTTCGGTCCATGTATTCCGTCAAGCTGAGTATTTGCGCGGCTTCGTCGACAGCCTTGTCGATCTCTTGCTGCGGCCGCTTTGCGATCTTGAGCGAGAACCCGAGATTTTCGCGCACCGTCATATGCGGGTAGAGCGCATAGTTCTGGAAAACCATCGAAATGTTTCTGTGGCGCGGTGGCAAGTCGTTGACCAGGCGCTCTCCGATCTTGATTTCACCGCCGGAGATCGCTTCGAGCCCGGCAATCATTCTGAGCGTCGTGGATTTTCCGCATCCGGACGGGCCGACCAGCACAACGAATTCGTTGTCGGCGATCTCCAGATCAATCCCGTGAACGACCTGCAACGAGCCGTATTTCTTGACAACCTTCTGCAGGTGGACTTGAGCCATCGTGTCTTATCCTTTGACGCCGCCGAAGGTGAGGCCGGCAATGAGATGTTTCTGGACGAGGAAGGTGAGGATAAGCGCAGGAATGATCATCAGAACCGCCAGAGCGCACATACCGCCCCAGTTGATCGTGAACTCGCTTGTGAAATCGCGAAGCCCCACCGGCATCGTCTTGGAAAAGGTCGAGCGCGTCAGCTGGCTGGCAAGCGCGTATTCGTTCCAGCTGGTCAAAAAGGCAAAGATGCCAGCAGAAGCGACACCGGCGCGGGCGACCGGAAATTCGACTTTCCAAAAGGCCTGCCAACGCGTGCATCCGTCGATTTCGGCCGCTTCCGCCAATTCGACCGGCACCTGGCGAAAGAAGCCGTCGATCAGCCAGATCGTGAAGGGTACGTTCAGGGCCACATAAACCAGGATCAGTCCGATATGCGTATCGATCAGTCCGGTCTTGGCCATGACGATGAAGAGCGGCAGCGATAGCGAAACGCCCGGAACAGCGCGCGTCAGCATCAGCCCGATAAAGATCGACGCCTTGCCTTTGAACCTGTAGCGGGCAAAGGCATATCCGCCCGCCATTCCGACCAGGATCGCGATCAGAGTGGACGTCACGGAGATGATCAGCGAATTGGTGAAATACTGGAGCACGGGCACCCCGCCCTCCCCGACCGCGCCGAACATGGCGCGATAATTGTCGAGATTAAGCTCTCCCGGGACCCACACGGGCGGCTTGGCCATGATCTCGACCGTTGGGCGGAAGGAATTGAGAACCACCCAAAGCCCGGGCACGCAAATGATGGCCATCGCGATGAACAGCGTCACGAAGTGCAACGCCTTCAAGAGGCGCCCGCGAATTCGGTGAAGAAGATTTTCGTTCATGTCTCAGCCCGCCATACCAAGTTCGCTTCGCGCAGCGTTCAGCTTGCGGAAGAAGTAGATGGTGAAGAAGATTGCGAGGAAAATGGAGATGTAACCCATGGCATTGGCGTAGCCCATTTTTGCATCAACGTAGCCGGTCCGTCCGATCAGGGTCCAAAGCAGCTCTGTTCTTCGTGCAGGCCCGCCGTTTGTCATGATCTGCACGATGTCATAGGCCCGGGCGACGTCGAGCGAACGGATCGCCAGTGCGATATAGATGAACGGCATGATGTAGGGCAGCGTGATGTGCCGGAAGCTCTGCCAGGGCGTGCAGCCATCGACCTTTGCCGCCTCGATCGGATCCCGGGGCACTGCAAAAAGGCCGGCCAGGATCAGGATCGCGAAGACGGACGTGGACGACCACATCTCGGCCACAAGGATTGCGGTGAATGCGAGCTGACCATCGACCAGCCATGGGATCGCCACGTTGGAGAGACCGAGAGACTGCAAGGCATTGTTCACCAGGCCGACATTGTCGTTGAAGATGAACTTGAACTGGAACCCGACAAGGATCGGTGAGAACATCATTGGGAACATCATGACGGTTCGCAGGGCCCGTTGACCGTATGTCACCTTGTTGACCAGAAGCGCCAGCCCCAGACCCATCAACATTTCAAGATTGAGCGCAATCGTCAGCAACAGGATCGTTCTGCCGAACGCCGCCCAGAAATGCGCGCTTTTCATCGCCTTTTCGTAGTTGAAGGTTCCGATCCACTTGTACAGCGTTTCCGGCCGGGTCAAGCGGTAAGGCGTGAAACTCGAATAGAGCGAAAGCAGAAGCGGAATCATGACCACCGCCGTCAGAATGATTATGGCTGGCAGCAGCAGAACAAGCCACGGAGGCGGCCGGAAGCGGGACATTGCTTGCGTCCTTGAAGGCTGAAACGGTCGTTGTTACGAAGATTACGCTTTAAAGCAGGCATCTGCCCGGAAAGACCGACGTCTTTCCGGGCAGGCTTTGTCTTAATAGACGCCGTTTTCCTGCATCATCTCGTCAACGGCTTCCTGGGCATCGCCCAGAGCTTCGTCGATCGACTTGTCGCCCAGGATCGCTGCCTGAAGTTCCGGATAAATGAGGTTTGTCGCCTCGATCCAGTATGGCGTTTGAGGAGCCGGGAACGCATGGGAAGCGGCAGCCTGAAAGGCTTTCAGCACTTCAGTTCTGTATGCGTCGCCCTCAGCCGAACTCACCACATGATCCCATACCGCGGTACGTGTCGGGAGCGGTCCCGCCGAACTCTCAAGTTTCTGACTGTCCTCGTTGGTCAGCCAGGCAACCAGCGATGCTGCGGCTTCCTTGTTCTCGCACGCTTCGGTGACGGAAAAGCCATGGTGCCCGGACCAGCCCGTGCGCACACCGGCGCTACCGGCAGGCTGTACCTTCACGCCGACATTTCCGGCCGCTTTCGATGAGTCCTCGCCATTGAAGAAACCGGCCCAGCCCGGCCAGTCCAGGTTGAGTGCAATCGTCCCGGACGCAAAGCCCTGACCGAGGTCGTCCCAGAGGTAGGAGGTTGTGCCGGGAGGAACGGCTCCAGCCTCATAGAGGTCGACAAACCATCCCAAGGCGCGCTTACCTGCGTCCGAGTTGAATGCCGGCGACCAGTCGTCGTTAAAGAGCTGACCACCTTCGGAGATCACCAGCTCATAAAAACGTCCGACAATTGCCTCGTCTTTACCGGCGTATTGCGTGCCGTAGAAGTTTGGCGCGTCGGTGAAGAAGATCGCCTGCTCCTTGTACTCGTCCCAGGTGTCGGGAGGAGCCAATTCGCGCCCGGTCTTGGCCTTGTAGGCGGCTTTGTTGTCTTCATCCTCGTAGATTGATTTCAGATAGTAGAGCGCGGAGACATCGAACTGAGCACGCGGCAGCATGACCAGCGCGTCCCCGATCTTCGAGGCAGCAATGTTGGACGGCACATATTCGCCGATGAACTCGGCTGTGAGGTAAGGCGTCAGATCCGTGTAGAGACTTGGATATTGGGACGCAAATGAGGAGTGGTTGGAACCAACGCACCAGCCCAGCGTACCTGCCGCAAGATCCGACTTGAATTCCTTGTCCAGTTCGAAGTGGTTTTTCTTCGAAATTACATCAACCTTGGCCCCTGTCTTGGCTTCCCACTCACCAATGCGGGCATAAAGCGCCTCGTATTGCTGACCACCAATCAGCTTGGCCTGGAGCGTCACGCCGTCAAATTCACCGGCACCGGCATGTCCGGAGACGGCTACCAAAGCAGTGGCGCACAGTAATGATTTCAGTTTGCGAATTCTCATCAGTTCCTCCCGTCAAACAAGCAAGGTGCAGACCCACTCCTCGCTTCATTTATTTCATATATAAACTTGACTTTTATATGTAGTCAACGATTATCTGGCCGAAGGGAGGATGCTCAAAATGCTGTTCGATACCCACCTGCACCTGATCTACAAAGACCGGCTGGAGTATCCGTGGCTGAACGATTTCGAGGTGCTGAACAGGGATAGCCACTTCGATACCTACTGCCGCGATGCCGCGCGTTTGGGGATCGGGGGATGCCTGCATATGGAAGTGGATGTTGCGGAGCATCACATCGAGAAAGAGGCCACGCTGATTAACGATCTGATTGACGCGCCAGGCAGCCTGATGCGCGGAATGATCTCGTCCTGCCGGCCTGAAAACGACGATTTCGACGCGTTTTTGGAGCGCGCCAGGCTCAATCCCAACATCAAGGGTTTCCGGCGGGTTCTCCATGTTGTGCCGGATGAAGTGAGTACGACTGTCACCTTCCGGGACAACATCAAACGGCTTTCGGGAACGGGCCTGACATTTGATTTATGCGTACTGCCCCGCCAATTGCACCTGGCGCTTGACCTCGTATCGCATTGCCCGGATGTCACCTTTATTCTTGACCACTGCGGCGTGCCGGACGTTGCAGCTGGAGCGCCCGAGCCCTGGCGCGCAGGCGTTAGCGCCCTGGCAGACCGGCCAAACGTCTTCGCCAAGATCTCCGGAGTGGTTGCCTATGGCAATCCGGACACCTGGACGCTGGATGACATCAGGCCCTTTGTCGAAGAGACCGTGGATGCCTTTGGTACAGACCGAATACTCTGGGGCTCGGACAGCCCGGTGTGCAACCTTGGCGGTGGATTGCCCACTTGGGTAGCTGCAACGCACGCACTGACGGAGCGATGGTCCGTCAGCGATCGTGAGGCGCTTTACCACATCAACGCTTGCAGACTGTGGCGGCTATGAGGCACACCATCTGAGTTTGTCTTGATAGCACCGAGGAAATGGAGGCGCACAGTGGCGGGAAAACTGGCAGAGACCAAGGATACGAGCGACGTTGAAACGAATCTCAAATACAGCGCTCCAGCCCTGTCCAAGGGGCTCGACATCCTTGAGCTTCTTGCTGAGCAGTCTCAAGGTCTCAAAAAGACAGAAATCGCCCAGGCTCTGAATCGTTCAGTGAGCGAAATCTACCGGATGCTGGCAGTGCTCCAGAGCCGTGGCTACGTGATACTCGATACCGCAAGCGAGCGTTACTCGCTCACAATGCGCATGTTCGAACTTTCTCATCGTTTTCCGCCGACGAAGCGTTTGACGGCAGTTGCCGGAGAAATCATGGCGGAGACTGCGATCAGGCTCAATCAGTCTGTGCACATGGCCATTTTGAACGGCAACGAAATTCTCGTGATTGCGCAGGTCGATCCCCCGGGAAACAACATCACGTCCGTGCGCCTCGGCGCACGCGTCCCGATGGTTTTCACTTCATCGGGAGCATGTTTGAGCTTTCAGATCCCGCCTGAGAAGCGGGCCGCGATGTGTGAAAAAAATCCGAACTTTTCGCCCAAGGCATTCGAGATGTTCGAAAACGCTGTCCAGCAGGTGGAAAAGACCGGGGTCTGTGAAAGTCCTTCGGCGATCGTTCAGGGCGTACACAATGTTGCCGTTCCCATCATTGGCTACGGCGGAGAAGTGGCTGCCTCGCTAACGGTTCCCTTCGTCAAGCGCCTGATCAAGACCAGCGACCCTAACATCAAGGAATGCAAAGAAATCCTGCTGGAGGCGGGCCAGCAAATTTCAAAGAAAATCGGTGCAGGTGCAGCCGTCTGACGCCTGCGCGAAAAAACTGGGAAGTCGAAACACATGACGCACGCCATCAATCTGAAGGGAATGACCTGGTCGGACCCGCGCGGATATGATCCTCTGATTGCAGCAACTGCCGTATTTGAAGAGCAGAACGCCGGCGTGTCGATCACATGGGACAAACGCTCGCTTCAAGAGTTTGAAAGTACTCCGATCGAGGAACTGGCTGCGAAATACGACCTCATGATCATCGACCACCCTCATGTCGGTGAGGCGGCGCGGCAAGGGTGCCTCCTGGCTCTTGATCACTGGGTGCCGGAACAGTCGATGACGGCGATTGCAAACGAAACGGTTGGAAAGAGCTTTATCAGCTACACAATAAACGGACACCAATGGGCTTTGCCTGTCGACGCAGCAACGCAGGTGCAGGCCCACAGGCCCGACCGAGGAGCGCGTGCAGAAACCTGGGCCGATGTGAAACAAGCCGCACGCGAGGGCGCGGTCATCTTGCCCATGCGCCCGCCGCACTCGCTCATGTGCATCTATACACTGGCGGCCAACATCGGCTGTCCGTGCGGGTCTGAACGCACACGGCTTCTTCCCGAAGAAGTGGCGAGAACCGTCTTTTCGGAATTGAAAGCTGTCACCGATCATATCGACCCTGCCTGCTTTGGCATGGACCCGATTGCTGCGATGGACCGGTTGAGCGAAGCAAAGACCCTTCGCATAGCTCCCTTTGTATATCTTTACAAAGGCTATTCGAACGCAGGTTACCGGAGCCACCGTTTGGCCTTCACCGACATCCCTGTCCTCGGCAAGTCCGGTCCGATAGGTTCCGCGCTTGGCGGCACCGGCCTTGCAGTCTCCAGCAAAACCTCAGAGCCTGAGGTTTGCAGTGAATTTGCTGCTTGGGTGGCGGGTTCAGATTGCCAGTCGGGTATCTACGCAAATGCAAACGGCCAGCCTGGCAATGCCGTTGCGTGGGCCAATCCACGCGTAAACGAACCGGTTCTTGACGCCTATCACAATACCAGGGCGACCCACGAGGCCGCTTGGCTGAGGCCACGCCACGACGGCTACATGGCCTTTCAGCAGACAGCATCTGAGATCGTAAACGCCGCTCTTACGGAAGAGATGGGCATCCAAGAAGCAATCTCTGAGCTGAATGACGCGTTTGCTGCCAGCTTTAACGAAGGTCGCTGAAGATGAGTATTTCTGCCCCTTTGGACGGATTGAAGGTTGTCGATTTCAGCCAGTTTCTCGCCGGCCCCTACGCCACGCTCCGCCTTGCTGACCTCGGCGCGGATGTCATCAAGATCGAGAAAAGTGGGAAGGGTGATCTCTCCCGGTATCTTTACGTATCGGATGTGCTGATTGATGGAGAAAGCACGATCTTTCATGCCATAAACCGCGGCAAACGCTCCATTGCAGTCGATCTGAAATTGGAGTCCGATCGCGAGAAGGTCTGGAAGCTGATCGAAGATGCCGACGTGGTTGTCCAGAATTTTCGACCCGGTGTCATCGAGCGTCTCGGGTTTGGAGCGGACGCCGTTCGTGCCAGGAACCCGCGGATTGTCTACGGCTCGGTCTCCGGATATGGCGGTGACAATGACTGGGCAGCGCTGCCGGGTCAGGATCTCTTGGCCCAGGCCCGGAGCGGGATCATGTGGTTGTCAGGTGCGGAACAACACGGGCCCGTCGCAATCGGCTTGCCGGTGGCTGACGTTCTTGCCGGAGCAGCGCTGGCACAGGGCATTTTGGCGCTGCTGGTCAGGCGCGGAATAACGGGTGAAGGAGGTGTCGTCGAGACCAGTCTGATTGAGGCGATTACCGATCTTCAGTTCGAGTTGCTGTCGACGTTTCTCAACGATGGGCGGCAGACGCCCAGACGACCACGCAACAATCCTGCTCATTCTTATCTTTCAGCGCCCTACGGCGTTTATGCGACTGCAGACGGACACATTGCGGTTGCCATGAATGACCTGCAAGACCTGTTCGCCTGTCTTGGTATAAACCAGTCCCTGGAGGGCCTCGATCCGTTTGACGACCGGGACAAGATAGCGGCGCTTCTGAACGATCACCTCGCGACGCAACCGACATCGACGTGGATAGAGAAAATGGTGGAAGCGGACCTTTGGGCAGCACCGGTCATGGACTGGCATGGTCTGATCAACTCCGGAATTCTTCAGAAACTGGGCATGATTGGTGACGTTCAACGCGGCGAACAGTCGTTCCATTCGCTGCTTTCGCCTCTCAGGGTCGATGGAACCCGTCCGGCCGCATTAGGGGCAGCACCTTACCTGACTGCCGATGCCGTGAACTGGCTCGACACAGACCGATAACCGGACCCGACAACGGACTTTGCGCGCTGAGCTCGCCAGCACAACTAAGACAGACACCCAGATGTTACGCGAAACACACGTTTCTCAGCTTCGCTTTTTAAGGATTTCTTCGCGGAGCGCGCCTTTGATGTCTCTGAGGGCATAAAGCGTAATTGTGCTGCTCACTCCTTTGTTCCGCAGATCCACGACATAGGGCAGCACATCGTCTCCATGCCAGCGCATCAGATCCCGCAGGCACCACCCTACCCCGGTTTGTACCAGGCGTTCCGGGTCCTCGATCAAGGCATCACAATTGGCCAGCGCGACGTCTTTGTATCGACCCGACTTTGCGGCTTTGCGTGTGAAGGCGACGACACTTGCCCTGCGCAGCCATAGATCGTCGTCGTCAACCCAGGAACGGAGCAAGTCAATGAATTCGGCCTCATGGGCTTCAAGAACAAGCCTCAGGAACGATCCGGTATAGGCATCGATCTTGCTCCATCCGTGGAGACCTCTCACCAGTTGCTCCAAGGCGTCAAATCTCGCTGGCGAAAAATAGTCTGAAATCCGCTCCAGCAAGGCAAGTGCAACGGTTTTTTGTTCGCCATAACCTGAAGAGATCAGCCGCCTGGCCAAATCGACCTTTTGCTCCACGCTCAGCTCGCGAAAGTCGGCCTTGTAGCTTGAAACAAATTGCTTCATCTGCGGCGCTCGAACACCATATGCGCGGTAACGCGGGTCAGGCTCATCGGCATCCGACGCATAAGGCGAGACCTTGCCTAAAGCACAAAGCCTCTCGGCTATGGTCTCGTGGAGGGTGCCGACGACGGGATCATTTTCGCGCTTTTCCATCGAAGCAATCTAGGTCGGGGATTGGCGGGCGGCAATCACACCAAGCACAACACGGCTTCATAGATATCTGACATTCCCGGGACGCGTCACGAAAAGGAAGAACCCGTCTCAATGCCGCGGTATTAATGTAATCAGTATGTTGGCCTGTCCTGACTGACGACTTCCGACGCAGGTGCGCCCATTTTTTCTGCAGGGAGACTTATTCCGGGCAAAATTTCGAAGTCTTCGTCAGACGCAAATTGAAATCCCAAAGACGTGTAGAACCTGCGTGCGGAAACGCTGCTTTTCAAAACTGTAAGTTCGACCGAATTTTTCGAACCATGGGCCCTCACCGCTCTTTCCACGAGTTCGCGCCCGATCCCTTTTCTTTGAAACTCTTGCAAAACATAGAGCCCCCAAAGGTAGGTTATGCCATGTCTTGCAGCGGAGGTCACACAGCCCCTAAGGCCATTTCTGCCTCGCGCGAGAAAGACTGTTTCATCTGCGCCCGGCAATAGTCCGGTCATGTCGTCCCGGTCAAGCTGATCCAACAATCGGGCGGCAATATCTGGACCCAGTTCACTTACATATGTTTCAATCCAGCTTTTCGCGACCAGGCGCGCGACGGCTACCCGATCCATCGGCTGCATCTCGACAATGGAAAACGGTGAGTTTGTCATGAAAGGCAGTCTGTCAAATTCAGAGCATGCGTGACAGAGGTTCTACAAGTCGAAGGTGACCGACTGAACTCAGGCTGGCCAGGCCTGACCGGCGTTCGAAAAACAAGTCAATCCGAAACGGAAATGTGAATTCGGGCGGCACCGCTGTTGTAATAGGCGCGGTAGTACTCGAGAGGAGAACCGTCTTTTTCGAAACCGATCGACTCGATCCAGATCAGGGGATCCTGACTTTCCAGTTCCATGCGCTGGGTCACTTCAGGTGGTGGCATGACGGCGGAAAGCCAGCGTTCAGCTCTTACTATTCTGCGTCCATAAAATTCGCGGATAGTCCCCTGGATAGACTTGCCTTCAATCGGCACCCGCTCGAAGCCAGGAACCTTTTCAGCCGGAAATGACATGATCGAGTGCGTTATCGGTTGACCGTATGCCCAGAACACCCT
Source organism: uncultured Roseibium sp. (assembly GCF_947494555.1). Lineage (GTDB taxonomy): Bacteria > Pseudomonadota > Alphaproteobacteria > Rhizobiales > Stappiaceae > Roseibium. The sequence continues at coordinate 982,247 of NZ_CANLVF010000002.1, forward strand.
GCCGGCCCGGACAACACACGCCTCTGCCTTCAGCTGAAGGGCTTCTCGCTCCTCGTCATCGGCAAGCACTTTGACGAATTCGAATGTCTGTGTCCTGAGCTTGGCCCCGCGGGCCAACATGTCATCAAACAAACTGACATTCGATGTGACGAACCCGCTCTCTCGAGGGCGATCGCCGACAAACATTCCTTTTCTCGGAATTTTGACCACGAGCCCGCGCGCAGCCAGCGAGGTAATCGCGTGACGCACGACTGCCTTTGAAACTCCGAAAAGGTCACACAGCGCCGGCTCCGACGGAATACGGCTGCCGACTGCCAGTTTGCCGCTTAAGATCAAGTTTTCAAGTTGAACGCTGAGTTGCTCCCACAAGGGGACGGAAGCGCCGCGTGAGAGGACAATTCGGCGGCATTCGAAAAGAAAGATCTCGACCGCAAGACTGTCCTGTTCGGCAAATCCGGGACGGCCGACTGCCTTGCGGGTATTCTGCATTCCTTTCAAACAGCCGCTCCTCTTTGGGCTGGATTCAACACCATGGTCTAGTGTTCAAGCATTCCCCACAGCTTACGCTTGATGTCCAGAAACTCTGATTCAAGGCGCATAGCATCTTCACGGGGACGCGGCAAGCTGACTTCCTCGATGTGCCGGATACGGCCTGGCCGTGCTGACATCACGATAATCCGGTCAGAAAGAAAGATTGCTTCTTCCAGGTCATGCGTGACGAAAATGACGGTTTTCTTTGTCTGGTTCCAGGTCTTCAGGAGATCGGACTGCATGCGTTCCTTGGTCTGCGCGTCAAGCGCTCCGAAAGGCTCGTCCATCAGGAGCACGTCCGGATTATTGGCATAGACCCGGCCGATATCGACACGTTTGCGCATGCCTCCCGAAAGCTCTCTCGGCCAACGATCCTCAAAACCTTTCAAGCCGACCATCTCCACCCACTTGGCTTCGATTTCGGCCTGCTCGGCGCGGCTTGCACCCCGTAGACGCGGTCCGTAGGAAACGTTCTTGGCAACTGTCATCCAGGGAAAGACAGCATCCTGCTGGAACACCATCCCGCGCCTGTTGTCCGTCCCGTTGATTACGTCACCGTCGAGCGTCATTTCGCCGTCGGAGGGGACAAACAGGCCCGCCATCATCTTTAGCAGTGTCGACTTTCCGCAACCTGACGTTCCCACGATGGAGGTGAAGCTGCCGGAAGGAAACGTGAGGTTTATGTCGTCCAGGACGGTCAGGGCTGCCGGTGTGTTCTTGCCGAAGGTGTGGCTGAGATGATTGACTTTAATTTCAGGCATTATTCACGTGCCTCCGACCAAACCATCAAGCGCTTCTGGATCGCACGAAACGCCCGATCCATCGAGAACGCACAGACACCTATGATGACGATGATCATCATGACCTGATCCGTAAGGAAATAGCGTCGGCCTTCCTGCAGCAGATATCCGAGACCGTTAGGCGCTGCGATCAGCTCGGCCGCGACCAGTGTCGTCCAGGCGGCTGCCAGCGCTATCCGGTATCCCGTGATGATGAACGGAGTGGCCGCTGGAATGGCAACGGTACGGAAAATCTGGATCCGCGAGGCTCCAAGCGTTGCGGCTGCGTCAACGTAGACCTTCGGAACGTTTTTCATGCCCGCGATCACATTGACGACGCACACCATGAAGCACGCTATTGAGATGAGCAGAACGCGGCTGAACTCTTCAATACCGAACCAGATGATCACGATTGGGATATACGCGAGCGGCGGAATGGGACGCACGGCCTCGATCAGGGGGTCGACGAGATATTCTACCGTTTCGTACCATCCAACCAGACACCCGATCACCAAAGCTGCGGTCGTTCCACACAGGAACCCGAGAAAGATCCGAAACAGGCTGGCCGACAAAGCGTCCAGCAACGTTCCTGCTTCCAGGTTGGTGAAGAAAGACCCGATAATAAGCGAAATGGGCGGCAAAAGGCTCGGATTGTTGTCAGGCTGGTTTGTCACAACCACGTAGATTACCAACACGGTTGTGATCGACAGGGCGCCCAGGAACAGGCGCCCTCGCAGAAGGTTTTTCATAACAAGCCTATTCGTTCGGACCGGCTTTTAGATCTGCCGGACAATCTGATCGGATACCAGAGCCGGAAGATCCGGAACACCGCCGATCCGCTCATTTGCGACCAGGAACTCAGACTGTACTTTCAGAGAATTCTCAAGAATACCCTTTGAGTAAACGTCCTTGATCTCAGGCTTGTCAAAGTAGAAGTAACCGTTGAGCAAAGGCTCGACGTCAGCCGGTGTCACCCCTGCCCGGCCGACCTGCTCCTGCCATGCGACCATGCGGTCAACGACAGCGGCATTGTCCTCGCGCAGCATCTTCACCGCTTTCTCGTGAAAGGCCCGGACCAGCTCAACATAGGCTGCTTCGTTTGCATCCATGTTGTCTTGCGTGGTCATGAAGACATCCATGATGGACGGCCGGATATCGATCGGCAGCTTGGACCCGTCAACAAGCAGATTGGCGTCCGGCATCGCGTCGTAAATCAGCTTGCGGGATGTTGCCAGCGGCACGGTTGCGTCGACAGCGCCAGCGATGAAGGCGGACTGTCCGTCGATCGGCTCCATGTTCACCCGGGTTAACGGCATGTCTGACAGACCGTTTACGCGAAGCGCTGTGTCGAGGAAAAAATCAAAGTTGGAGCCCGACGTAACGGCGATTTTCTTGCCTTCCAGATCGGCAAGTTTCTTCACATCCGGCGCGCCGACAATCTGGAAAAGGCCGGACGCATCACCGCAGACCGAAATTTCCCGGAAGTCCGCGACCTTCCTGTACATGGCTGCGAGAGGCGGTACGGAACCGACTGTGATCGCGTCCACCGAACCGCCAACCATCGCCTCAATTGCGGGCGGACCCGACGGGAAGACAGCAAACACCTGCTCAACATCAGGAGCAAACCCCTGATCCTCGATCAACCAGTAGAGACCGAATGAATACGCAGGAATAATGCCGATCCTCAGCCTTGCGCTCTTTCCGAGTGCACCGCTTGAGATTACCGCAGGCGCAGCCAATGCAGCAAAACCCGCCGCACCACCTTTCAACACTGTGCGGCGACTAAAATTTCCAGTTCTAATTTTGCCCATCACGCATCTCCTCCCTATGACCATGTAGCGTCGAAATGCCACATGTAATGCGACCAGGATTATTATTGATTATAATCAGAATTAACGAATGTCAAGCTTGCAAAAAATAGATTTTTTCATTTGACATAATTCTGATTATAATCAAAAAGAAATGAGGCGACTTCGAATTGAACGCCTCTCCAAACTGCAAATCTGCCTACAGCTGCTGGGAGGGCGCTGTGAACATTATTCTTATTCTGGTGGACAGCCTGAACAAGGAAGCACTGCGGATCTACAACCCGTCCACAGTATGCGAAACGCCCAATATTCAGGCGTTCGCCGGAAGGTCGCACGTATTTGACGGTCATTTCATTGCCAGCCTGCCGTGCATGCCTGCACGAAGGGAGATCTTTGCCGGCCGCAAGGAGTTCATGTGGCGCCCCTGGGGCTCCCTCGAGGTTTTCGATCCGCGGCTGCCGCGAGAAGTGCAAAAACAGGGCTACAACACCGGCCTGGTGACCGACCACTACCACTACTGGGAAGAAACCGCGAACGGCTACATGCAGGGCTTCATGTCACTTGAAATGATCCGAGGACATGAAACCGACTACCACACGCTCCCGGACAGCGGACCTGCCCCCAAGTGGGTGGAGAAGATGAGTGAATTCCGCTCGCCCTATCACATGCGCCAGTACTGGGAAAACGTGAAGAATTTCAAAGGTGAGGAAGACTATTTTCCCGCCAAGACATTTACGGCGGCGGGAGACTGGCTCGAAAAATATGCAAAGCGCGCGCCTTTCTTCCTGCAGGTCGAAAGCTTCGACGTCCACGAACCGTTCCACATCCCCGAGCCATATGCGTCAATGTACACGCAAGGGATCGAAGGCAATGCGGACGACTTCAACATCTGGCCGCCCTATCAGGTCTACAAGGATCTGGACGCCTTCATGGACCAGACAACACCTCAGGAACTCGCGTATCTGAGATCCCAGTACTACGGCAAGACCACGATGGTCGACAAATGGCTGGGCAAGTTCTTCGACAAGATCGGCGAGCTCGGCTTGTGGGGCGACACGCTGGTCATATTCACGACCGATCATGGGCATGATCTGGGTCAGCGCGGTGTCTTCGGCAAACAATACCCCCACTACGACAGTCACGCGAATATTCCGATGATCGTTTGGAACCCTCATCATCATGGCGAGGGACAGCGCGTCCCCCATCTTACCCAGACCGTCGACATCTTTTCGACCGTCATTGAAGCCGCCGGCGGAAAACCACCGGAAGAAACGCGGCATTCCAGAAGCATACTGCCGTTGATGGAAGGCAAGGATGCCGTCCGGTCGGAGATTACCTACGGAACTTTTGGGCAAGGCGTGTGCATTACCGACGGCGAATGGACGCTCTTCAAGTCGCCGATCAAGGACAAGCCGCTCTTCAGCTATTCCACCATGATCGCCCGCCCACTTCTGGTGGACAATCCCGTGGATGGGCGCGTTGGAGCAATGCCTCCCCAACCGGTTGACCAGAACAGGTTCGATCCGAGCATCCCCTTCCCGCTCTGGAAACTGCCAATCAAGATTGATCCGAGAACGCACGATGATTTTCTGTTTCATCGCTCGGTCGATCCGGATCAGACCCAGAACCTTTGGGACCAAGAGCCTGAACAACGCAAACGCATGCTGAAACTGCTTCGGACCACTCTGGATCACGAGGGATATCCGCCGGAGCAACTCGCGCGGCTCGGTCTTGAGGAATTTGAACCCGTCGCAGCACAGTGAAAGCAAGACGATGACGGATGCAGTTCTTTGGCAGCCTCAACCGGAAGCCTTGTCGGAGAGTTCTCTTGCAAGGTTTGCGATGGCGGCCGGATTTCAACCAGAAGACTACGTCAGCCTTCATCGCTGGTCAGTAAGCGACCTTGGCGCATTCTGGGGGGCTGTCTGGGAGTTCACAAAAGTAATTGGCGACAAGGGAACCATCCGTTTCGCGCCCGATGACGCTGCCTGGATGACAGGCGCGCGGTTCTTCCCCGAAGCCCGTCTTAACCTCGCTGAAAACCTGCTTTTGCGCGGAGCCCCGTCTGATATCGCGGTTTGTGCGATGGATGAAACCGGCACTTACCGGGAGTATACGCGTGAAGACCTCTCCGTGCAGGTCGCGCGCGTCGCAACGGGCCTGAAAGAGTGTGGTATCGGCCCCGGTGATCGTGTTGCAGGCGTTCAGACAAACGGCATTGACGCGCTCGTGGCAACACTTGCCACATTGAGCATCGGCGCCGTGTGGACGTCCTGCAGTCCCGATTTCGGCAAATCCGCAATCATTGACCGGATCGGACAAGTTGAACCGAAAGTCTTGTTCGCGACGTGCCGCTACACCTATGCCGGCAAGGACCACGATATCAGCGATCGCTTATCCGATGTGGTTGCGTCGGTGCCCTCCATTCAGACCGTGATCGTCAGCGGCAATTCTGCGCTTGATGCAATCGATCAGGAGACGTTCGGACACGGAAAGACATTGGAATTCGAACAGGTCGCATTCGATCATCCGGCCTATATTCTTTATACATCCGGCACGACTGGCGTTCCCAAGGCGATCGTTCATCGCACCGGCGGTGTCCTGCTCCAGCATTTCAAGGAACATATCCTTCACGGAGATGTCCGCGGCGGTGACAGGGTAATCTGGTACACCAACACGGCTTGGATGATGTACCACTGGATGATCTCGGCGCTCGGGACGGGCTCAGCGATCGTCCTTTTCGATGGCGCGCCTATCCTGAAAACGGACCGAGGTCTCGACTGTTCTCCCCTTTGGAGACTGGCTGAGAATGCTGGCGTGACCCATCTGGGCATCAGCCCGAAATATCTTGCCACGCTGGCTGCCGAAACCTACCGCCCCGGCGAAAGACAGAACCTTTCTTCATTGAGAGCCCTCCTGGTTTGCGGAGCGCCCTGCCTGCCGCACCAGTTCGACTGGGTCTATTCAGCGATCAAGACGAACATGATGTTTGCCTCCATTTCGGGAGGCACTGAGATATTGGGGTCGTTCCTGATCGGATCACCGACACACCCCGTCCGGCGCGGTCAGCTAACGGTTCCGGCACTCGGTCACGCCGTCGGCGTGATGGATGAAAGAGGGGCTCCGGTCATCGGCAAGCGCGGCGAGCTTGTATGTACAGAACCGTTTCCCTCCATGCCGCTTACCTTTTGGGGTGACAAGGGTGAGCAGAGATACCGTGACACCTATTTTGCCGACCGCACCGAGATCTGGACCCATGGCGATGTCGCCGAACTGACCCATACCGGCGGCGGATATGTTCATGGACGTTCCGACAATACGCTCAAGCCGGGCGGCGTCCGCATCGGAATTTCTGAAATCTATTCTGTGTGCGAAACTTATCCCGAGTTCAGCGATTTCCTGGCCTTCGGGGCAGATCATGCCGGCGACGAAGAAGTCGTGCTCGCGTTGAAACTCGCGGATGGTGCGACAGGATCAAAGGACACCTTGAAAAGACTGCGGGCGGATATCCGCATGTCCGCGTCTCCGCGTCATGTCCCGGCACGAATTCATTTCGTCAGTGACGTTCCTTACACGATCAATGGCAAACGGGTGGAAGGTGCTGCCCGCACGACCGTGAATGGCGGAAAGGTCAAAAATCTCGGGTCGATAGCAAATCCCGGCTGTCTTGCCGAATTCGCGGCCCTGAAACGGGAGGATGCCCTATGAGGCACCTTTCTCCCCGCACGGCCATTTCCGGGATTGGCGAACTGAAACCGGTCCGGCGCACGGAAGGCGTAACAACGCTGGAACTTCTGATGCAGGTTTCGGCGCTTGCGCTACAGGATGCGGGAATTGGTAGCGACCAGGTCGATGGACTGCTGGTAGGACCGCAAGTCGGAGAAACGCCCCAGCACGTGCCCGCAATGGTGTCTGAATATTTCGGGCTTCAACCCACCATGTCGAACATGGTCGACCTTGGCGGGGCCTCCGGTCCTGGCATGATCTGGCGCGCCGCCGCAGCCATAGCCGCCGGACAATGCGAGACCGTTCTATGTGTCCTGGGAAACCATCGCAATACACCGGCCCCGCGATCCCCCAACAGGAACCCTGCCAGAGAATTTGACCCTCCATTCGGAGCATCCGGCGCAAACACGTCCTATGCCCTGCTCATGCAGGCGCATATGGACGCGTTCGGCTGCACGGCTGAAGACTACGCGATCATAGCGGCTGGTGCGCGAAGCAATGCACAGCTCAATCCCGATGCAATCTTTTACGGGCAGCCTGCGGATGTCGAAGAGGTATTGGCCTCGCCGATGGTCGCTTCACCGCTCCATCTTTTCGAGATCGTCATGCCGGTTGCCGGCGGAGACGCGGTCGTCGTTACCACCGCGGAAAATGCAAAAGAAGGCCCCCATCGTCCTGTCCACCTTTTGGGTGCGGGCGAAAAAATCACACACCGCGTTGTCAGCCAGGCCCCGAACCTGACATCAGGCCCTCTTAAGCCAGCGATGGCACGGGCACTTTCCCAGTCGGGCCTCGGCATCGAGCAGATCAAATTCCTGAGCCTCTATGATTGCTACACGATCATGGTCGCGACAACGATTGAGGACGCCGGTCTTTGCGGACCGGGGCAATTCGCAAACTGGCTTCGTGACAATGGCGGCATGGGTCCTGAGGCCAACCAGCCGATCAACACACACGGCGGACAACTCGGATTCGGGCAGCCAGACCTCGCAGGCGGAATGACCCATGTTGTTGAGGCCGTCAGGCAAATCCGGGGCAATGCGGGCGAGCGGCAGATCGCCGGATGCGAAACCGCTCTCGTCACCGGAAATGGAGCCACGATGAGCGAAGCCGTTGCACTTGTGCTGGGAGGCGCCCAATGAAGGACCTGTCGCAACTGGACGTGCCTGGACCGACGAAAACACCGCTGACCGCGCCTTTCTGGGAAAATGCGGCCGAAGGCAAACTGACGATCCAAAAGTGTGGCAGCTGCGGAGAGCACTTTTTCTACCCTCGTCCGCTTTGCCCAAATTGCTGGAGCAGCGACGTTGCCTGGACCGAGGTCAGGGGCTTCGGTCGGCTTAAATCCTATTCGCAGATCTGGAAGCCGGGTCATCCCGGCTGGTTACCCGCCACCCCTTATCTGGTGGGGCTCGTTGAGCTCGATGAAGGCCCGACCCTGCTCAGTCACATTCTCGTGGAGGGGCATGAGGCCAAAATCGGTGACCGGCTCGAATTCATTCCGCAGAACATCGGTGGCCAAATGCTGCCCTGCTTCAAGAACCCGGACAACAAGGAGGAACCGGCATGAGTGAACTCAAAGACGGCTGGAAAGGTGTCATCAAGGGGAAGCCCGCCAACGGCCAGATCGCAACGAGAAGCCGGACGACGAAGATTGAGGACATCCATTCGTTCACGGCTATGACAGGCGATCGCAATCCCGTTCACTACAATGAAGAACTGGCGAAGAAATCGCCCTTCGGCAAGCTGATCGTGCAAGGTGGCGTAACAACCGGGCTCCTGAATGCGTGCGTTGCCGAGGACCTGCCCGGTCCGGGAACCGTGTTTTTGAACACCAACTTGAATTTCAAGAAAGCGGTTGGCGTCGGAGAAACGATCACAGGCAAGGTTGAACTCACCTCCGTGCGGGATGACAAACCGATTTGTCAGATGGCAGTCGAGATTAGAGACAGCGCCGGCGACATCTGTGTCGAAGGCACTGCGACGACCTACACGATGCCGCTGGATGGCCTTTGAGTTGCCCGGACCTGTCTTTGGACTGCGGGCCATGTGGCGCCTTTGCCTGATGCCCGAAGCGGCGGTGATTGCCGCCGGGCGCCACTAAATCGAACCGAAATATAGACCATGAGTATCGATTTCACAGAACTGGAAAAACGGCAGTTGATCATCGAGCACTGCCTGAAATTGAATTCAAGCGGCCTCAACCAGGGCACGTCCGGCAACGTCAGCATCCGCCACAATGACGGATTGCTGATCACGCCCTCAAGCATGCCCTACGACCAGATGGGCGTCGACGATATCGTCTACCTGGATACCGACGGTTCAGCCTTTGGCCAGAACAGGCCCTCAAGCGAATGGCGGTTTCACAGAGACATCCTGAAGGCAAGACCAGATGCTGAAGCCATCGTTCATGCTCACCCCGCCTATTGTACGATCCTGGCCATCCACAAGATGGAGATTCCGGCAATTCACTACATGATCGCAGTGTTCGGTGGTCCGTCAGTCAGGGTCGCACCCTACGCGATTTATGGCAGCCAGGAGCTTTCCGATTTCGCGGTCGAAGCGCTGGCGGACCGCAAGGCCTGCCTTCTTGCCCACCACGGCATGATTGCCACCGGTTCGTCCATACAACAGGCCTTCTGGCTTGCAGAAGAACTTGAAACACTCGCGCGACAGTATTTTGGCGCATTGCAGCTCGGCAAACCGCCTCTTTTGACCGACCGGCAAATCCAGGACGTCAGCGATAAGATCGCAGGCTACGGCCTCACTGATGAGGGAAACAGCAAATGACCCACTCCGATCTATCTGCGGTCGGCTTTCTTGTTCTCGACACGCTTTGCGCCCACGCCGATGAAATGCCGCCGCGTGGAGGCGCCACCTTTGTTGATCAGATGACAATGACCGTAGCGGGCACAGCCGGCGCGACAGCTCTCGACTGTGCAATGCTGGGCCTTAAGGTGAAGGTGGTGGCAGAAGTCGGCTGCGACCCGATGGGCGATTGGTTGCTGTCGGCCATGCAGTCCGCCGGGATCGACACCAGCCTTGTGAGGCGCAGCCCGTCCCTACAGACGGCAATGTCCATGTTGCCGATCGCAAGGGACGGTGCCCGATCCGCATTCTTTGTGCCGGGGACTTCCAACAGTTTCACTTTGGACGACGCCGGCATTGAGGCGGCCTGCGACGCTTCGATTGTCCACCTGGGCGGCACGGGACTGCTCGCAAGTTTCGATGGCGCTCCGTCTCTCAAGCTTTTGAAACGCGCAAAGGAACTCGGCAGAACAACTGTGTTCGACCTGATCTTGGCGAATGAGGAAACGGTCAGGCTGGTCGAGCCGCTTTTGCCCTATATCGACCATTTCGTTCCCTCGATCGAGGAGAGCCGGGCCATGGCTGGAGGTGGCACGCCTGCTGAAGTCGCCGGCTGGTTCAAGGCGCGAGGCGTCAAAAATGCGGTCATTACCCTGGAAGGGGACGGTGTCTGGGTGGATCCTGAAAATGCTGCTGCATTTCAGCTCCCTGCCCACCAGATCGACGTTGTTGACACGACCGGCTGCGGGGACAGCTTCACCGCCGGGATCATCACCGGTCTGTTGAAGGGCTGGGACCTGAACCAATGCGCCCGGTTTGCAAACACCGTAGCCGCGCACGTAGCCCAGGGTCTCGGCAGCCAAGGCATCCTGAAAGATTTTGAATCGGTAATGGCCGCAATGGAAAGCTGGCCACTGAAGGAACTGGAGGCAGCACAATGATCCTTGAAGGAAAGACCGCTCTTATCACAGGGGCGTCCCGCGGTATCGGTGCAGCCCTTGCTGTCGGGCTGGCAAAACATGGAGCGAACACCGTAATCACCGACCTGGATCGTCAATCGGACGAGCTTGCGAAGGTTGCCGCTCAAGTCGGCGAGACGGAACAGAAATGCCTCGCACTGCCGTTGGATGTAACAAACAAGAGCGTCGTTGAGAGCGTCGTCGGTGAGGCGACGGATGCCTTCGGGCAAATCGACATATTGGTCAATAATGCAGGCATATTACTGCCGAAACCGCTCGAAGAGCTGGATGAAAAAACATGGGACGCCCATTTCGACGTCAACGCCAAAGGCGTCCTGTTGTGCACCAATGCGGTTCTCCCCCAGATGCGGCAACGCAAGTCGGGAAGAATTATCAACATTGCTTCGATTGCCGGGCGTCAGGGTGTTCCGACACAGGGGCATTATGCGGCCACCAAGGCAACAGCGATCACGCTGACGCGCGTCTACTCACAGGAAGTCGGCATGGATGGCATTACCGTCAATGCGATCTGCCCGGGGATCATCTTGACCGAAATGGGCAAAAACAACCTCGGCAGCCAGGAAAACATCGACCACTGGACCAACGTGGCCGCGTTGAAGCGTCTGGGAGACCCTGACGACATCGTCGGGCCTGCCGTCTTCTTCGCCTCCGATCTGTCGAACTTTGTCACCGGACAGGCGCTGAATGTGTGCGGCGGGATCTATTTCCACTAAAACAGTCGACGGTTGGTCATGACAGATATCGCGATCATTGGTGCAGGACCGGGCGGGATTGCCGCCGCCAGATGGCTCAAGGAACAAGGCTTCTCGCCGACAGTCTTCGAAGCCCACACGGAAGTCGGGGGACAATGGTCCGTCAGCAATCCGATGAGCGGCGTCTGGCCGCAAATGGTGACGAATACATTTCTGGAAGCAACCCGGTTCTCTGACTTGCCCTACCCAAAGGGCACACCGCTTTTCCCCCACAACGGAGCGGTTCGCTCCTATTTCGAGAACTATGCACACGAATACGGCATTCTGGATCTGGTTCAATTCCGCACGCGTTTGACCAAACTTGCACGAAAAGACGGGACCTGGTCCTTGCTGCTGGAAAGAGACGGCGAGCAGTTCGAAAGACGTTTCGACCGTGTCGTTATCGCGACGGGCCGTTTCAACAAACCGGTCATACCTGAAATTCCAGGTCACGAGACCTTTTCCGGCGATCTGGGGATCATTCACTCCTTCAACTACAAGGATCCCTTCGCCTATCAGAACCGAAATGTCGTCGTTCTGGGCGGCGCCATATCATCGCTCGAAATTGCCTCCGATCTTTCCATGCTCGGGGCGGCCAGCGTTCATCTTGCTCAGCGGCGGCAACGGTACGTGAACCCCAAGATGGTCCGGGGACTGCCGATTGAATATCTCCTGTTCACCTATGAGCGCGGTGCGCTTGCCCTGGATGACCCGGAGGCGCTGATGCGAGACAGCGAAGAGAAAATCCTGCGCTATTCAGGTGATCCCAGCCGCTATGGCACGCCGAAACCGCATCCTGAATTCACGAAAGCCGGAGCGACCGGGTCACAGCACTATCTCAATCTCGTTGCGGAGGGGCGCGTCACGCCGGTCGAATGGCCGGAACTGATCAGCGGACGGACACTCCGGTTTCCGGGTGGGTCCCACCTGGAAGTTGACGGCATCATCTCGGGCACCGGTTTCGCGCTCAACCTGCCGTTTCTCGATGAAGCGACCCGGGACACACTTCGATTGACCGACACCTATATCGAGCTTGACGAATTCACCTTGCATCCGGACCTGGCCGGGCTTGCCTTCCTGGGGCTCTGGAGCCAGGCCGGCTCCTACCCGACGCCTTTGGAGCAACAGGCACGATATCTTGCCTACAGCTGGGGCGGCGCGATCAAGGCACGAAGCGAAGAGACCATGCGCAACGGCCTGCGGGAATGCGCACAAAACGGCCACCACACAGGCTATCGGACCCAGTCCGAGATGGCGCTCAGATTCGCACGCCTTTGCGGCACTGACCCGAAAGACCGGCTTTCAGAAGACCTCGCTGAGACCATACGAAAAAGCGCAACGTCAGGACTTCTCTACCGTTTGGTTGGTCCCGACGCGTTTGACGACGGGCCGCAACAACTGACCGCACAGTTTGCCGCTTTTTGCCCTGGGGAATAAGCAGAAGTTGATGGCCTCGACGTAAGCAAAACCCGTTGGTTTTCCTGGCCTTGAGAGCTCCAGCTTCATCTTGTTCAGACAGACACACTTATCAAGCAGCCGCCCGGCAAACTCTGGCCCGTTGTCAAAGCTTACTAGGAGTCCAGGCGAAGGCTCCGAAGGGATTTGGAGAGTATCCGGCACAAGGCATTTTCGATCGGCGTCTGATGGCTGCGAGAGGGGATGAGCAGTCCGATTTTCAGATCCTTCAGGAAGCTTGACTTGAGCGGGAGATATCGCAGTTCTCCAGCTTCGATTTCGCTTAAGAAACCAATCTTCGAATATAGGCCAATTCCATGACCCTTCAGGATCATCGAGCGAGCCAAAGGCAGCGAGTTGGTGAAACATGCCGTCTTGAGCGGAACCTTGTCGTCCTCGATCGCAAGATTTACAAGCGAGCGCTCCGTTAAAGCATCGTACGACCGGATCAAGGGAAACGGGATCAGATCCTCGATATCCAGCGAGTCGCGCTCAGCCAGCGGATGATCATTGTTCAGTATGGCGCCGATCGGAGCCGATTTTTCGGTGCGTGTACGAACGCCCGGGTGCAGATCGTTGCAGAAGGAAATACCAATTCCAGCGTCGCTTTCCGCGACCGCGCGCACAATTTCGTCCGGCTGGGCAGTTCTGATTGTGTAGGTAATGTTCGGATATTGCCGTGCGAATTGGTCGACCGCGGTCGGCAGCAGACTGAGCGCGACCGAATCCAGCGATGCGATATCAATATGGCCCGCGCGCATCTCGCGAATGTCTGCCACAAGATGCAAAATCTTGTCGTAGTCGAAAATCGTTCTGCGGCAATGTTCCAGGACAACGGCTCCGGCCGCAGTCAATTCCACGCCTTCCGCATGCCTGTCGAACAGTTTGACACCCAACCGTTCCTCGATGTCGAGAATCTTGCGATTCACGGACGACGAAGACACATGCAGAACGGCCGCTGCGCGACGGATGGAACCTTGCCGGGCGACCTCGTCAAAATAGTTCAAAAACTTGCTGTGCATGCGGCTTGACTCCCTAGCGATGCAAAAAAGGCATCGCTATGTGCAGAACTTAATTCTATCTGCAACGCAAAACCCGCGTCTAGGCTGAAAAGAAAAATGGGAGATACCAAAATATCACCATCCAGGAGACGGGTAATATGAAGAACAGGGGACTTAACCGCCGGCACATTCTTCAGGGAATTGGCGCGGCCGCGGGACTGGCGACAACAGGAACATTCATTTCAATCGAACCTGCTACGGCTGCCGATTTCAAGATCAGGATGCAGCTCGGCTGGTTGGCATCAAACGGCATCATGGGCGAAGTCCTGGCGGACAAGATGGGCTACTTTGCCGAAGAAGGCCTGGAGCTGGAAATCGTTCCGGGTGGACCGAACATCGACGGTGTTGCTTCGGTCGCCTCGGGTGCGAACAATTTCGGCTCAATCTCCTCCTCACCTTCGCTCATGCTTGCGCGGGCTGCGGGCCTGCCGATCAAGTGCGTCGCAGCGGGGTATCAGCAGCATCCCTTCACGTATTTCTCCATGGAAAGCAATCCGGTTCGCACGCCTGAGGACCTGATCGGCAAAAAGGTCGCGACCCAGGGCACCGCGCGCATATTGCTGCGTGCGCTACTTGCCAAGAACGGCATTGAAGAAGACCAGGTGGAAGTGTCGGTCATGGGCGGCGATATGGCGCCGCTAAAGGTTGGACAAGTCGATGTCGCGACCGGCTGGCAGACCAATGTCGGCGCTTTGTCCGTCCTTGGCGATGAGCGGGTCGACATGAAACTGTGGGATGCAGGCATCCAGCTTTATGCCAACCCCTATTACACGACCGATGACGTTCTCCAGGAACACGGCGACAAGATCACGGCTGCCATTCGCGCCATTTCAAAAGGCTGGGGCGCTGCCTATGAGGATCCGACCGCTGGTGTCAACGCGCTGGTGGAACGCTATCCGAACCTGGACAAGGACAGCGAAATGAAAGCTGTCGATCTGGTCCTTGGATTCTCCTTCAACGACAAGACCAAGGCCGGCGGCTGGGGCATCATGACTGCGGAAAACTGGCAGGAACAGATTGATACCTATGACAGTCTCGGGCAGTTCACCGAAGGTGCGCCAAAACTGTCTGACATCATGACGCTGGACATTCTTGAAGCCACTAAAGATGTCCGTCCAACATTTGGTTGATGTTGCGGACACACACCCGCATCAGGATTTGGCAAGCCGCAACGTTGCGGCCTGCCTGTCCGGAGCCTCGGTGAAGTTCGGCAGCTTCACTGCCCTTGAAGACATCAGCCTTGAAATCGGTGAAGGCGAATTCTGGACAATTCTCGGACCGTCGGGGTGCGGTAAGTCGACGATGCTGCGGCTTGTGTCGGATCTCGTGCCGGCGGCCAAGGGCAATGTCGAGATCCTCGGCAAGACAACGGAAGCCGCGCGGCTTGCACGTGAGTTCGCATTTGTCTTTCAGGACGCCACCCTCCTCCCCTGGCGCAGCGCTCTTCAGAACGTGGAACTGCCGCTGGAGATCGGACGGAAGAGAGGCGTGCGGATACCGCACTCCGACAAGAGCCCGCGCGAACTTCTGGCCCTTGTTGGCCTGAATGGGCGCGAGGATGCCTTGCCGCATGAATTGTCCGGCGGCATGCGGCAGCGGGTTGCCATTGCGCGCGCACTGGTCTGCAAGCCGAAGCTTTTGCTGATGGACGAGCCGTTCGGCGCACTCGATGAAATGACGCGTGACCACCTGAACCTGCAATTGCGGGACATCTGGCGGGAGACCGGGGTCACAATCTTGTTTGTCACCCACTCCATTCCCGAAGCGGTCTTCCTCGGTCAAAAAGTGCTGATGCTTCGGGCCAACCCGGGACGCGTCAAGGAGGTGATCAATGTCGATCTGCCGGCAAAACGCGAAATCGCTTTGCGCGAAACACCGGAATTCAACCGGTACTGTGGTCGGCTTCGCCAACTTCTGGAGGAGTGCTGATGTCTCTTGCGCAAATCTCTCCGGACATTGAAGAAAACAAGGTGGATCGTCTCGCGGAAATGCGCAAACGGGCCGGCAACGTGGCGATCCCGCTCGGGACGGCGATATCCTTGCTTCTCATTTGGCAATTGGGGGTCAGGCTCTTTGAGGTCCCGACCTATATTGCACCGGCGCCCACGGACGTTCTGGCAGTGTTCAAAAACGAGTTTCCGCTCTTGCTGCGGAACTTCTGGCCGACCCTGGTTGAAAGCCTTTCCGGCTTCGTTGTCGGCAATTTGGCTGCAATCCTGATCGCGGTCGCCTTTGTTCACAGCCGGACGATCGAGAAAGCATTCTTTCCGATTGCCGTCTTCATCAACACTATTCCGATACTTGCGATCGCGCCGATCCTGGTCTTGATTTTTGGCGCGGGCATGACGGCGAAAGTCGTGATCGCCGCTCTGATCTGTTTTTTCCCGACGCTTGTGAACATGGTCCGGGGCTTGCAGTCGGTGTCGCCACAAACCCTGGAGCTGGCGCGGATCCTTTCTGCATCAAAGTCGGAAGTGTTCTGGAAGATCAGGCTGCCGTCATCGCTGCCGTTTTTGTTTTCTGCGCTGAAGATTGCGGCAACGACCTGTGTCATCGGAGCGATAGTCGGTGAATGGATTGGGGCCGATGTCGGCCTCGGTGCCCTGATTATCGACAGCACGTTCAATTTCCGCTCACCGCTTCTCTACGCAACTGTCTTCGTGTCCTCCGGACTGTCGGTGCTGCTTTTCACCGCTGTTACGGTCGCGGAGAAGCTCGTCATTCGCTGGTAGCTGCCCGCAAGGGCCGGATTAAAACAAGGAACAAGGATTATGGCAGAGCGTCATGGAATGACTGTTCAAGTGGAAGGGGGTCAGGTCCCCGTTGTTGCCGATTGTGACGTCGTCGTCATCGGCGCAGGACCAGCTGGCCATGCCGCCGCCGTATCTGCCGCCCGTAACGGTGCTTCGGTAACGCTGCTCGAGCGCTACCATCACCTTGGCGGCATGGCGTCGGGTGGCATGGTGCTCGTTCTGGACGACATGGTGAACGAAGGCAACGAAATCGTCACAACGGGTATTGTCAGCGAATTCGTCGAGCGATTGGAACGTCAGGACGGTGCGGTCTATCCGCCATCTGAAGACTGCCAAACCAATTGGGAGATGTGGCAAAAGTGGTCCCGCTGGGGCTGCATCGATTTTCACAAGGCCATGATGCCGCAACCGATCATCCACGCAGTCGCGTTCGATCCGGATGCCTGGAAACGGGTCAGCCTCGACATCGTGGTCGAAGCAAAGATCAATCTGCGCACGCACAGTTGGTTCTCTGACGTTCTGATGGAAAGCGGCCGCATCACAGGCGTGATTGCCCAGACGAAAATGGGTCGGCAGGCGATCAAGGCAAAGTACGTGGTGGATGCGACCGGCGACCTCGATGTCGGTGTAGCTGCCGGCGCTGAGTACATCGACGGGCAGTACATTGTGACAACGGTGTTCCGAATGGCCAATGTCGACACCGACAAGGCCGTCGCCTTCGAATTTGCAAACCCTGACGAATACAAGAAGCTCGACCGCGAAGCCCGCCGCCGGATCGGCGGGGCTTGGGGCATGTGGTGGCTGAAAACGCCTATCCCGGGCGTAGTCTGGTGTAATTGCCCGCACATGCCGGGCTATGACGGACTGTCGGTGGAACACATGGTCGCCTCGGAGGTCGAGGGCCGGGAGCGGATGATGAAGCTCTACCACTTCGCCAGGGAAAACATTCCGGGCTTTGAGAATGCCACCATGTTGGGGGCCGCCGAGCAGATGGGCATACGTCAGACAAGGCTGCTGCAGGGCGAATATGTCGTCAACAAGGATGACGTGAAATCACGCCGCTACTTTGAAGATACGGTCTGCCGGGGACGAGATTACTACACGCCGTACCGCGCGCTCTTGCCTAGGGGCATCGACAACCTGATCGTTGCAGGCCGTCACTATTCGGTGGAGAGCGATGCCCAAAAGCTCTCTCGCGAAATTCCGCCCTGCATGGCGCAGGGTGAAGCGGCCGGCGTCGCCGTCTCACTGGCGCTCAACGCAGATGTGCCTCTTCGCATGGTGGATCACAAGGCGATCCAGAAACAGATGCGCGCTCAAGGTGCGGACCCAGGGGACAGGCCGTCGCCAAATGCCTTGATCGAAGATCACGTCGCGGCGGAATAACAGAGGCTTACATGTCAGAGAAAATCATGCCACTCGATGGCATTCGCATCATCGACTTCACACAAGTCATGCTCGGACCATGTGCGACTCAGACGCTGGGGGACTTCGGTGCGGACGTCATCAAGATCGAACGGCCCGGGGCCGGCGACCTGAGCCGCGGCTTCTATGGCCTGCGGAGCGAAGAAGCAATGAACAATGCGGTCTTCGCATCGCTGAACAGGAACAAGCGATCGGTCGAAATCGACACCAAGTCCGAAGAGGGCCGGCAGCAGGTTCTTGACCTGGTCAAAACCGCAGACGTGGTCGTTGACAATTTCCGGGCCGGTGTGATGGACCGGTTGGGATTTGGATATGACGCCCTGTCCAAAATCAATCCGAGGATCATCTGCGCATCGGGAACCGGATTTGGCTCGAGCGGACCGTATGCCCACAAGGGTGGACAGGACGTTCTGGCGCAGGCCATGACCGGCGTCATGGAGAAGACCCAGGATCCGTCGATCCCGAAATCGATCTATCCGACAACCCTGTGCGACTATTCTGCCGGCATGCATCTTGTGCAGGGTGTCCTCGCGGCACTTTTGATGCGCGACAAAACCGGTCGTGGCCAGAAAGTCGAAGTCTCGCTTTACGACAGCATGATTGCCATGCAGATGCAGGAAGCAGCGCAATGGTCGAAACACAAAGAGGTGCTGAACTGGGCAGCCATGCCGCTGACCGGCGTCTTCGATGCGCGTGATGGTGCCCTCGTGATTGTCGGAGCCTTCAAGGCCAACCCGCTGCAGGATATTTGCACGGCACTTGAAATCGAAGATCTGTCCCCCGACTATCCGACCCTCGATATTCAGCGCCGCAACAAACCCTATTTGCAGAAAAGGTTCCGCGACGCCATCGCCGCCAACACGTGTGAGTACTGGCTGAACCGGCTTGAGGCACAAGATCTCCTGTGCGCCCCCGTTCGTTCTCTGGGTGAAGCACTTGCCGATCCGCAGACCAAGATCAACGGCATGCTCCATTCGATCGAGCACCCGGTGATTGGCGACATCACACTCGCAGGATCGCCGGTTCATCTGAGCGAAGCGCCGGTTTCGATACGCCGGCATCCTCCGCGTCTCGGCGAACACACGCAAGAGGTTCTGCAGGAGCTTGCTGTTCTCCTGTCCAACGAGGCGGCGGAATGACCGTCGAATTCGAAGTTGCGGGCAATGTTGCGCGGGTGACGCTAAATCGGCCCGACAGCATGAATGCGGTCGATTTGGCCGGCCATAGGCGACTTGGTGAAATCTGGGCCGAAGTCGAAAGCAATCCGAATATTCGTTGCGCCGTTTTGACGGGCGCGGGAACCAGGGCCTTTTGCGCAGGCGCGGACCTCAAGGAAGACACGGGGCTGACGGGTGTGGAATACTGGAAAAGCATCGCCGAGACGGGATTTTCGGGGATCGCGCTTCGACAGATGTCGACACCGGTGATTGCCAGGGTCAACGGATTGGCACTTGGCGGCGGACTGGAGATGGTGTTGGGATGTGACATTGTCATCGCCTCCAGAACAGCCCGGTTTGGACTGCCGGAGGCCAAGGTAGGCCGCGTTCCGCTTGATGGGGGCATGGTTCTGTTGCCTCGCCTTTTGCCGCGAAACATCGCCATGGGCATGATGTTGACAGGACGGTTGATTGAGGCGTCTGAACTGGAACCCCACGGCCTGCTCAATGCGGTAGTCCCGCCCGAACAGCTTGACGACGAAGTCGAGCGCTGGCTCGCCGATGTTCTGAGTTGCGCGCCGCTGAGCTTGAAGGCGATCAAGGCCGTGGCGCGGAAAACGGCTCACATGCCGCTGCACGAGGCCTTCCAACATCCGGTGGAGGAGCTGGAAACAGCGCTCTTGTCCGAAGATGGCGACGAGGGTGTTGCCGCGTTCCGCGAGAAACGGGCACCCGTCTGGAAAGGATGCTGACCGGATGACCCTTGTGATCACCAGCACCTGCATTGATGTAAAAGACGGTATCTGCACCACGGTGTGCCCTGTCGACTGCATCTATGAGGGCGAGCGTATGTTCTATATCCATCCAACCGAATGTATCGAGTGCGGAATGTGCGAGAGTATCTGTCCGGTGGACGCGATCCGCTACGCAGACGAGGTCGAAGAGGAGCAACGACCGTTTCTTGCGTTGAACGAAGATGCGTTTCGCGGCGCGTCCGGTGCAATTGAAGAGCCCGGCGGCTGGAAAAAGGGTGATCAACCGTTCAAGGACCCAGCCGAGCTTGCAAACCTCGCCAGGCATTTTTCGATCAATGAGCCGGTTTGATGGAGGGTGTGATTGCTGCGGTACCGACACCAATCGACGACGCTCTTATGCCGCTTAGAGAACCGTTTCTGAAGCATTGCCGTTGGCTACTCCGGAACGGTTGCGACGGACTGAATATTCTCGGCTCGACAGGTGAGGCCAATTCGCTTGACACGTCCTGCAGGAAGGACGTGATGGCGTGGGCAGGCGAGGCGTTCGGAAGGGAAAGGCTGATGGTCGGGACCGGAACGCCATCGCTCAAGGAAACGATTTCCCTGACCAGCCATGCTGACGTGCTGGGGTATCCGGTCGCACTTGTGCTTCCCCCCTACTACTACAAGCCCGCCGATCCGGCAGGGCTGAAAGCCTGGTACTTGGCGCTTCACGAAGCTCTGGGCGATCGCAAGATCCAAATCTATTTCTATAACTTCCCGCAAATGACCGGACTTGCCCTTCCAGTCGACTTGATTGCAGATTTGGCAACTCACGCTCCAGAGCGATTTACAGGCATCAAGGATTCCAGCGGAGATCTCGACTACTGCAGGCAAATCGTGGCCGCGGCTCCCTCAATCAAGGTCTACCCAAGTTCGGAAACAGCATTGCGTGTCGCCGATCGTGACGGTTTTGCAGGCTGTATTTCCGCAAGCGTCAATGTAACGGCGCCGCTTGCCGCGCAGGTCTGGTTGGAGCGGTCTGCGCCTCCCGAAAAGCTGTGTCAGGAGATGGATCGGCAACGTGCCCTGCTTGCAGGTCCACAGCTGATACCCGGTATCAAACATCTTGTCGCCGTCCGATCCGGGGATGAAAACTGGAGGCGGGTCCTGCCCCCATTCATGCCTCTTTCCGACGACGCGGGACAAGTGCTGCAGGACGGCCTTAACCGGGATGTCAATTGACCATGGCAGATGAACAGATATGGACACGTCGCTTCATGGGTCTGTGTGACCACATTGCCTCCTGGTCGGAAGACCCCGACTTTCAGGTTGGCTGTGTCATTGCCTCGCCAAGCGGCCATGAAGTTCGCGCCACCGGATACAACGGGTTTCCGCGGGGTGTTCAATCCTACGATCCAGCCCGGTTTGTCCGGGAAAACGGGGAGAAATTTTTCTGGTTCGAGCATGCTGAACGGAACGCAATATTCAATGCGGCCAGGGCTGGCATCTGCCTTTCGGGCTGCACGCTCTACGTGAACAGGTTTCCCTGCGCGGATTGTGGACGCGCGATCATCCAGGCAGGCATTCCGCAGATTGTAGCGCCGCCAATCCCTGACGCGGACGGCGCGCTTGACTACAGCTTCCAGGTGTCACGGCAAATGCTGCGTGAAGCCGGTGTCCAGGTAACGGAATTCAAGTGAAATTTGGAACGATGAGAGCTCGGTGGTGAGTTGCACAAGCGTGGCTCACAACGGGAGAATTGTTTTCAAACGAACCGGTCGGCGGCGCGGTGGACTTGTTCCCTGCCCGTGCGTTGAAGATGATCAATAACGAATGAGGAAGGCGCATATTGAGGCTTATCTAACGCCTTACGGGCTGAGCGCGTTGCCTTACTGCGCGAGGTTACGGCTCGATTTGACGCAATTAGCGCTGAAACCGCGTCCCGAGTCAAACAAAGGTGTGATGCAGTGATGACCTGGTGCGCAGCTCATTGCTAAGTGCTGGCAAGCCCGGTCGGCGTCGTCAGCCAGTTGCTTCCCAAACAGCCAGGCAAGCGCGAACGCGTTACCAATCAGCTTGCTGTGCCCTGGCGCTATATCCCGGCCTTCGTGCGGGATGTCCTACACCGGGGGCTCAGAACCCCCTCAAAACTCATGCTGGAGGTGTTGATCCTGACGGCGGCGCGCTCTGGTAAATCCGGCAGATGGAGTGGCCGGAGCTTGATTTGAAGAAAGGCATCTGGACCTTACCGGCCCAGCGCATGAAGGCGAATGTCGCTCACCAAGTGCCTGCGCGATCAAAAAGTTCAAAGCGATACACCAGGGCGGCTCGCAACAGTGCATGGTTTCCGCTCCAGTTTTCGCGATTGGGCATCAGAGAATGGATACGCCAGAGAACTTGCAGAGCGCGCGCTCGCCCACATGATCAAGGATGCCACCGAGGCAGCGTACCATCGCACGGACCTGTTAGAGCAAAGGAGGCAGATGGTGTCGGAATGGGAAGCATTCGTGCTGATGCTTTAGGGCTCGAAACCCAGCAGAAGAAGCAAGTCATAAAAACTTACTGCAACACTTGTTTGTATGTCGTTGAGCTTCGGCGTCACAATCCGCGTGTCGGGGGCTCAAGTCCCTCCTCCGCTGCCAATTCAGTCATCACGATCCATCCCCATCAAATGCCTTTCAGGATAAACCGCAGGCGTTCATAGGTTTCAGTTTGGCGATTGAGCGAATACTTAGATGGTTGCTTGCTCTTGTGTCGTTTCGGCACCGAATAGGCATAGCCTCGAAAATCCACCAGGTCTTTTTTGAATAATTTTGAATCGAACACTTAACTTAGAAATGGATCATTTTAGGTCAGTAAATTTGGATAGGTGAGTTTCAATTTCTGTACTTAGTATGACTAATTGCACTTCTTACAATTTGTGAACCAGAGTCCCAACTCTTCGCTGCGGAAAAAACTGTTTTTCCGGCAACGCAACTCTAGGCGGAGGGAATACATGCCAGTTTTTAGTGAATTCGACGAAGGCTCCAGCATCGGAGATATCCTGTTTTCCAACATTGAACGCTTCGGACCGCTTCTGAAACTTGCCGAAAACATCATGCGAAGCGATGGCCCAATCCCTGTCCCAGACAGGGAGTTGATTGCCGCCTATGTTTCCGGTCTGAACGCCTGCAAATTCTGCCAAGGGGTTCACAAGGTGACCGCTCAGCAGTTTGGCGTGCCAATTGACCTGCTCGGTGACGTTCTTGCCGAGCGTGACAATGCCGACATCGATCGGAAGCAACGCGCATTATTGAATTTTGCGAGGAAACTGACACTGGAACCGAGCAAGGTCACGGAGCAGGACAGAGCGTTAGTTGTGGATGCAGGCAATGACCCGGATGCATTGAAGGATCTTATAGCCATTGTCTCTCTCTTCAGCTTCTTTAACCGGCTGGTAGACGGGCACGGGATCGAAGGCGGCCCGATCGTTTTTGATCGGGACGCCGGAATGCTCCGGACTTACGGATACATGGCGCCCGCGCAGTAATTGTATTGGCAATAGGCCTGGTGCGCACCTGTTGCATGATTGGTGCGCATCGGGCGTTGCTCATAATTTTCCATTAGTACTATTTTGCTGCCTATATACAAAAATACTGCCTACTTGTGAATTCTTCCTTGATAGCTAATTTCTCCTGAAGTTGACGAATTTCTGGCCAGGACGCTTTGCGAAACCTGGAACCGACACTTCGAGAGTCAACAAATTGAATCACAAAATCTGAAGGTACGAACATGCTACTCAAAGGAAAAAACGCCGTCGTTTTCGGGGCCGGCGGACATCTTGGTCGACACATTTCTGACCACTTCGAAGCTGAAGGCGCCCGGGTTTTTCGGGCAAGCAACAGCCCGGTAGAAGGCAACTCGCTTGAGAGGGCACAAGTGGACGCAACCGATGAAGGCGCCGTGGATGCCTATCTCGACAAAGTTGCCGACGCACAGGGGTCGATTAATGTCGTGGTCAACATGGCAGGCGTTGCGCCAGCGAATTACAATCACGGTAAACCCGCCGCCGAAGTTACGCATGAGCAATTCATGATGCCCATGGCCGTGGATACAGCTTCTCAATTTATCACCGCGAAATCTGCGTATCGGCATATGTCCAAGAAAGGCAGTGGTGTCATCATTTTGAACACATCGACTCTTGCGAAAGTCGGGTCGCCATGGTCGCCGGCTCTGACGGCATCACACGCCGCAACCGAAGGGCTGATGCGATCTTTGGCTCACGAATACGGGCCCGCCGGTGTGCGCGTTCTGGGCGTACGGTCGGAGGCAATGCCGGATTCACCGACCATCGAATACACGTTTGCTACCATGGGAGCGAACATGGGCATGGGCTTTGATGAGATGCGAGCTTTCATTGAACAGCACAAGACAGCGCTGAAAAAGCTGCCAGAAGCAAGCGATACCGCAGCCGTCTTTGCCTTTGCCGCGTCCGACATGGCCCGGTTCCTGGCAGGGACAATGATCAACAACTCTGCCGGTCATATTGTCGACTAACCAGCTTCGGGTCGATGTGAACGCCGCATCGACCCAAATTCCAAGGAGTGCAGCTTTCTGCGAGTGCTATTGCAGGAGCGTTTTAGCTAAGGACCTTCGGAGGACTTCGGATATTTTCTCTGCGCTCCAGGACCGGTCGTTGTGCAGAACATCCCAAATCTGGATCGATGTGCTGGCCCAAAGATAATCCGTCGCATCTTCGGCACTCCAATCACCGGAGAGAGCACCGTCGTCGATTAAAGACTGCACGAGCTGCCGTTCCCAGGCCCGAAGATCAGCCATTCGATCAGACCATGCAGCGTTTGCGTCATCGTCTGTCTTTCTAAGCCGAATAAGATCACTTGCAACGGGGTGGATTTTGACTGCGAAGTCAAACCAGATTTTCATGCAGGCATCCAGTCGGCTCCCAGGCTCATCAATCGCCATTGCTGCAAAGAAACCCTCTTTCACCTCAAATCGCTCGTCAGCCCTTTGAACCAGCGCGAGCAGCAGCCCGCCACGGGTCTTGAAATGCAGATAAACCGACTGTCGGCTGACATCAGATTCCGCTGCGATTCGGCTCATGGAGATGTCAGCGCCCTGCTCCGAGATTAAATCCCAAGCCCGGTCCAGAATTTCATTTCGGGTAACGCCTCTCGCTTTTTTTCTTGACACGTGTAAAGCAGCCTTATTATTTACGTATGTAAAGAATAATCGATTTATGAAGGAATTCCAACACTATGGATGAACAACTTACGCAACTCACAACATGGTACAGCGACGCTCCGGACGACAGTCGCCCGTCAGCGGAGCAATGGCAAAGCATCTTGCGGAGGCCATCGGACGCACCAATCACGCTCATCAACTTCTTCAAGCTCCGAGAGTTGGCGGACTACAAGAATGCAGGCGCAACAGGTCAGGAGGCCTTCAATGCTTACGCTGAGGTTAGCATTCCAACAATGGAACGAGTTGGCGGAAAATTCCTGTTCGTGGGCGCATTTGGCGGCATGTTCCTCGGCGCTGCGGAAGACTGGGACGTGATTGCAATAGGTTCGTATCCGAACCTTCAAGCGTTGATCGATCTGT
Organism: uncultured Roseibium sp.; assembly: GCF_947494555.1. GTDB lineage: Bacteria > Pseudomonadota > Alphaproteobacteria > Rhizobiales > Stappiaceae > Roseibium. Next base: position 1,007,799 of record NZ_CANLVF010000002.1, read on the forward strand.
ATTCTGATGCCGACTATCGCAAAGCCTTCGGGCACCGGACCGCTGCATGTGAGCGCCAAAAGGTGATTGTCGGCAACGCAATGGGTTAAGCTGGATGCAGGATCTCACAAATTGAGCGAGCAGAAACCATAGTGGGCATAGACAGCAGTCAGCAGAACAAGACGGTCATGGTAATAGGCACCGGCGGTACGATTTCGTGCATCGGCGCCGATCCGTTTGACTTGCATGACTATCCCGTCTCGGGCAAGCGGCTTTCCACCGGTGAAATGCTGGATAGGTTCAAGTTGTCATTTGACGATATTCATGTCGTTACCTCCGGATTTGAGCCGGTTTCGAGCACCGAGCTTGGGCCCGAATTTTGGTTCGCACTGCAATTTGAGATACTGGACGCGGCTCAGCGTTTCGAAAACCTCGCGGGTGTGGTGGTCACTCATGGTACCGCCACGCTGGAAGAAAGCGCATTCGCACTCGATCTTTTGTATAAATCCGAGATGCCGGTTGTGTTCACCGGAGCTCAAAGACCCGCAAACGCGATTTCTACAGATGCTCCGCATAATCTCTGGAGCGCGATACTGGTGGCGGCCGACCCGAAGGCACGGGGTCGTGGTGTGCTCGTCGTGATGAATGGGTCAGTTTTCGAGGCGTCCGAAGTGACCAAGACAGACAACTTCACCCTGGATGCATTCAACGCGCCAAACTCAGGACCGGTCGGACAGGTCATTGGGCAGTCGGTCAAGTTTAGAACGGAACCACACCGTTGTTCGCAGCCGCTGGACGTCAGGCAAAACACAGCTTTGCCCAGAGTTGATATCATTGCAGCTTATGCTGGATCCGATGGAATGCTTGTCGAAGCTGCTGTCGCGTCCGGGGCACGGGGTTTGGTTGTGGCCGGGCTGCCTCCTGGCTACGCGACACCTGACCAGCGGCGTGCCCTGCGGGAAGCGCGGCAAAAAGGTATCGTCGTCGCCATGGCCTCGCGCGCCCTGTCAGGAGCAACCGTGTCTTTGAGGCAAAACGATGTTCCCGACCTCATCGGTTCCCGGCGCCTGAGCCCTCAAAAAGCCAGGATACTCCTGGCGCTGTCGTTGATGCATACCAATGAAACCAAAGAGATCGAAAAGCTCTTTGCGCAGTTTGACTAACCGCTCAATTCACTATCTGGCATCCATGATTGCCGTATGGACGATCAACCAGGTTCCTGCCTGTCTTTCCAGCACAAGGTGGATATGTGTTCGGCGCAAATCTTCGGTGTCTTTCCTTGACACACCCCGGTCTCCATCGGTGTACATGTGAATAACGGCTCCACCGTCACCGACATACCTCCTCGATATGGTTTTCATGTTGTCGATCTCACGCACTGATACGTTGGGATCGAACTGAGGAAACAGCCTGTCATCAAGAAACTCACCAAGAAGCTCCCTTCCGCGGAATATCCTCGCGTAGGCGTTAATCCATTCGGTGTCCGGAGAATGGAGCGACATTAGTACCGCTGTGTTTTGAGCGCTCCAAGCGGTCTTATAAGCGAAAATCAATTGATCTATGGCATTCGGATCGTTTTCACTAGCCGGCACGCCGAGTGTCATCTGAGGCAGGATGTCTCTGCGTTCTTGGGAGATTGCAGGCTCCGGCCAAAGGGCCGCAACAAGTGATACGAGTAGGAGTGACGGCAGGTTGTTCATGAGGTCTTGTCTTTGCGGCAGGGCAGAACCACCACTCAGATCCTGTGTTGGTTCAACCGTTTATGAGAGATTTGGAAGACCTTGCTAACGGAGGAGGTGCCTGTCTTGAAAGTTGCATGTCGCCAGATGTCCGGATTGTTCGTGAGTAGTCCGGAAGCGGACAGAATATCGTCAATAGGAACCGCATTGCTCCCGTATTTGGTCGCAACCGTTGCTCTTTCGCTAACGTTTACATTCAGTGGCGCTTACGACACCGACAACCTGACCCTCTTACACCGCCTGTCTCTTTGGATAATTGTATGCGGCCTGATTGTATTTCAGACACTCATTGCGGCTTCATGGTTAGAACAACTGGTGAAAATCGGCAGGCTCTCCGGTTTGGTGAGTGTGCTCGTCACTGTCTTGGCAACAAACCTTTTGGTCAGCGCCGAGCTCTACGCGCTCAAATACACACCGTTGCTACCTAAGGCCCACGACCCGTTCTTGGAGTTGTTTTTGTTTGTGCTGCTGCCGGTTTCGACAATTGCCATTTCGGTCATCATGTATAGAAGCACATCGGTGCAGCCCTTTCATAAATCTGTGCTTCAGCGAGAGATTGACGCCTTTTCAGGACCCGTGTCTGACACGAAACGCGAGCGGTCCAGCCGACCGGCCGGTTGGCCGTTAGCGCCCATACTTCTGGTCCACGCCTGCGATCACTATCTCGAAATCCGTACAAGCGAAGGCAAGGTCTTTTTGAAAGGTCGGATGAAGGACGCTGTTACCTATTTAGCGCTATTCGACGGTGCGCAGGTCCACCGGTCCTGGTGGGTGGCAAAGTCTTTTGTCACGACCATCGAAAGACAAGGGCGGGATTGGGTCATCTTCTCTGAATTTGGAGATCGAATTCCAATTGGCCGCGGACGCACAAAGCTGCTGCGGGAGTTGGATTGGCCATTTGAGTAACTTCGGAGTCGTTAGCTCTACTTCCCCATTCTGCTCACGAACTCGCGTCAAAAACCGGCCTCCGGTTACACCATCTTGCTGCCATGCTCAGGGCCCCAGTCACAGTCACACAAAACCGTGACGCAGACTTCTTCGCAATTGCCATGGTCCCGTCATTGGATGTCACTGGACCCCGGACTGCAATGATATTGAATTACTTCAGATATCCAATAGTATGATTTTTGATACTATATACAAAAATTCTGCCTACTTGCCCTAATGTACCGGACATCTATTCTCCCGTTCAGGAAAACCACTCATTGGACACAGGCTGGAATTTTAATGACGAGATTGGATGGAAAATTAGCGCTGGTAACCGGCGGATCGACTGGAATTGGCTATTCGACCGCCAAGATGTTTATGGATGAAGGTGCGTCAGTCTGCATCACCGGGCAAAATCAAGAACGGCTAGACGCCGCAATTGCATCACTCGGTAAAGACGCTATCGGCCGAAAAACCGACCAGACGGATTTGGCTGAAATAGATCGGCTTGTTGAATATTTGGACACTGAGTTTGGCAGGGTCGATACGGTGTTCCTCAATGCCGGCATTACCCTTCCCTGCCCCATCGGATCTGTCACCGAAGAACAGTTCGACCACCTTTTTCGCACCAATGTCAAAGGCCCGTTTTTCACGCTGCAAAAACTGATCCCTCTGCTTTCCGGCGGCGCAACCGTTGTGATCAACGCCTCAAATCTCGCTGATTTGGGAGTTCCCAACACGAGCGCCTATTCCGCCACGAAGGCATCGCTCGTCTCCATGACAAAGACATTCGGTGTGGAGCTGCTGCCGAAAGGGATCCGGGTCAATGCAGTCGCACCCGGTCCGATCGCTACGCCGAGTATGAGCAAGCTTGGAATGAGCGAAGAAGAGCTTCAGGGTCTGATGCAGATGCTTGAAGGCACGATCCCAATGGGCCGCATTGGTGCGGCGGAAGAAATTGCCAAAGCCGTCCTGTTCCTGGCAACGGCCGATTCATCCTATATGGCCGGCGAAACAATTACACTTGACGGCGGCTGGTCCAGCTTCTGAGCCATCGGAGTTCTTTGTAATACAGCGCCTTTAACATGCTCGAAGGCGTTCTTTTTTCGGTGTGAATATGAATACTAGTTTATGGAAACTGGGAGCTGTATTAGGTCTTCTGTCGAGCGTAGGTCCCTTCGCGATCGACATGTACCTGCCGGCATTACCGACGATTGCAATTGATCTCGGGACTTCGGTTTCAGCCAGCCAAGCTTCGATCATGGTCTTCCTGATTGCTCTCGGTCTAGGTCAGTTGGTTTATGGCCCCCTTTCTGACCAGTACGGACGCAAGACACCTCTCTTTGCTGGGCTCATCATCTTTCTGGCTGGCTCGCTAGGATGTCTCTTTGCACCCACTGTGGAATGGTTGATCGGAGCACGGTTCGTCCAAGGCGCGGGTGCCGCCGCAATGAGCGTCATTCCTCGGGCGATTGTGAGAGATAGACACACCGGGCATACCGCAACCAGGCTGATGTCGACCATCATGATTGTGGTTAGCGTATCGCCTTTGTTTGCACCACTCATCGGGAGCGGCTTGCTTCAGCTCGGAAGCTGGCGAATCGTTTTTGGCCTGCTTTGCCTGTTGGGGATCCTCGGTCTTTTCCTGACAAGCTCGGTGCTTTCTGAAACGCTACCGGCCGAAAATAGGCGCCCTGTCAATGTCGGAACCATGACCTCAGGGATGGCAACCCTGTTATCACACCGTCAATTCCTTTGCATGTCACTGGTGAACAGCTGCGGACTTGCCAGCTTCTTTGTGTTCATTGCGTCAGCACCATTCATATATACTGAAGTTTTCGGCTTAACGCCGACACAGTTCAGCTTAGCCTTCGCAATTAATGCGGTTGGATTCTTTGGAGCCAGTCAGTTTGCAGCGCCGCTGAGCAAACGTTTTGGCCCTCAGCCGCTCGTGTTCGGCGCTATCCTCGGATTTGCGTCGCTGACGGTATTGCTCATGACCTTGAGCATTATGAGCCAAACAGGACTTGTCACTATTTCCGTTGTGCTGGTTATTGCCAACGCTTGCCTTGGTCTGGTCATCCCAACCGCGTCAGTTCTTGCGATCCACGACCATCCTAAGATTGCGGGCCTCGCGTCATCGGTAGGCGGTGCAATGCAATGGATGTCAGGTGCCGCGGTGGTGCTCATAATGGGCCCATTTCTTGATGAAACGATCGTCACATTGACGGTATCGATCGCCCTTTGTGGATGCGCTGCGCTAACCTGCGCACTCCTTGCGACCCGAACGTCAAACGTCGTACACCTTTGACCGGCAGGGCTTACTTTCTGAATCCCGTCAAGGAGGGGCGTCACTCGACAGGCCCTTGTTCGAACTACCGTCTATAGGCATCATCTGAACTAGCGAACCAGTCGATGGACACCTTTTTCCTGTTATTGTTGGTGGCTGGCCTGCAAATCGCAGCAGCAGCGAGTCCTGGCCCAAATTTCATCTTAGTAAGCAGTTTCTCGACGCGTGAATCATTGCGTTCCGCGCTTATCGCGACAGGTGGAATAACCTTGGGAATCGCGATCTGGTCAAGCCTCGCCGTGCTTGGTTTGGGTACCCTGATCACATCTTCGCCAACGATGTTTCATATCGTGCAATACTTGGGTGCATTTTATCTCGCTTGGCTCGGCGCGAACATGCTCATTTCCAGCTTTAGGAACACAAAGCCGGACGCCGAGAGCGAAAACGTTTCCGGTACATCTTCGCCATTCCTCAAGGGCTTTCTTGTCAATATCGGCAATCCGAAGACGATTGCCTACTATACAAGCCTGTTCGCGGTCCTGATTCCGCCGGATGCACCGCTCTGGCTGCTTGCGGTGGTTGTTTTCGTTGACACCTTCGCTTGCGGTGCTTGGTGGGTCTTTGTCGCACTGCTGTTTGGTACCGCACCGGTCAAACGGGCCTTTTCAAAGTCACGCAAACTCATCGACAAGCTTTTTGGAAGTGTGCTGATTGCGCTCGGATTGAAACTCGCACTGGACAAACATTGATTTCAGCTTAGAGGGCTCCAGCCTGTTAGAAAGAAAATCGATATCGATCAGAAGGCTTCCAACCAGTGTCCGAGTCGTTGCTGAATTTTGGACCGGCAATCTGGGTAAGCTTAAGGACAAGTTTGAACCAGATGTCTGAGATTTATACGCAATCTATAGACATCAACACCTTTCCGGAATCGGTTTACGATCACTTTGTGAATCCCAAACAACTTGTGTCCTGGGGCGACGAACCTCAAAATTGAACTCTCCAAAACGGAAAATGGTTCAAAGCTGACTTTGGTTCATTCAGGACTTTCTCCAGAGGAATCATCCGGGCATGGAACTGGATGGAAGCATTTTCTGGCGCGTCTTGCGCTCGCAGCGTCTAGGGCATCGCCCGGAGAGGAACCCTGGAAAACGACGCCTCCGGTCCACGAATGATGATGGCCCTTCCCGGCTCATTGGCCGCTGTGATTTAGCCACCAACTGTGCATCGCTTCGAACATCTCCTCGAGGTCTAAAGCCCTCTGTGTTGCCGTGTATTCAACCCGTGGCGGCACTTCAGCATAAACCTTGCGCTCGACCAGGCCATCTCTTTCCAATGCGCGAAGCTGGTTGGTCAGCATCGTTTGAGTGACGCCATCACATAGCCGCCGTAGCTCATTAAATCTCTTGGTACCCTGAAATATCAGTATCTGAAGAATGATGAGCTTCCATTTCCCTCCGATAAGCTTGGCGATGTCCGGCATCGGGCAAAGCTCAGGCTCTGACGCATTCGCAGCGCCAGATTTCTGATCCGACGGTTTTGAGGTTTTTTCGAGCATTCGTTACCGCTCCATTCCATTAGTATCTTTTTTCGTACTATATACAAAAATTCTGCCTTCTTGTCGATGAAGACTAGGATGCAATATGGTTTCCGTCAAACGTTATAGCCCCGCAGATCTTCAATCTCCGGGCTAATCCGGAAAGGAAACCAGCATGCAACCGCTCAAAACAGGATCTCGGGAAGAATGGCTCGCAGCGCGCAAAGCACTCCTTGAGAAAGAGAAAGCACATACGAGACAGAAGGATGCGCTATCGGAAGAGCGCCGCTCCCTCCCTTGGGTGAAGATTGACAAAAACTACCTGTTTGAGACCGAAACTGGCGAAGTATCTCTTGCAGAGTTGTTTGGCGAAAAGCGCCAACTGATTGTCTACCATTTCATGTTCGGTCCTGAATGGACTGAGGGCTGCAAAAGCTGCTCCTTCTGGGCTGACAGCTTCAATGGCCTCGAACCTCATTTGAACGGCCGCGACATTGCATTCGTGGCGATTTCACGGGCTCCAATTAGCCTTCTCATGCCGTTCAAAAAACGGATGGGATGGAACTTCAACTGGGTGTCTTCGCATTCGAACAGCTTCAATGCGGACTTCGATGTCAGCTTTGGCTCTGACCACAAGCCGGAATACCCGGTGACCTACAACTTCAAGGAAAAGACATTCTATCCAATGGACGAAGCACACGGCACGAGTGTCTTTGCCAAGGACGACGCAGGCAACATCTATCACACATATTCAACATATGGCCGTGGGCTAGATGTGACCAACGCGGCCTACAGCTATATCGACATGGTACCCATGGGGCGGAATGAGCCCGCAGAGGGCAACCCTATGGAATGGGTCAGGCATCATGACGCCTATTGACCTGGGCGTCAGACAGATGCTTCGCAACGTACCCATGGCTGGGTCAGGCCTCATCATCATCACCCTGGCTTGCTGGATATTTTTCTTCTCTGGTGCAGGAACCGGTATGGACGTTTGGCGAATGTCCGTACCAGGGTTCCCTGATGTCACCAATCATGATGCAATGACGGGATCCCCTGCCAGCATCAGCGTGTTGTCAATGACATTCATGTGGTGGACCATGATGCTCGCGATGATGATGCCTGGGGCCTTTAGGCATCTACCGTCGCAAGGCACGGGGGACCTGTCTGCGACTGCAAATCTGCTCCGGTTTTGGATCAGCTACGCTGGCGTCTGGCTTGGGTTTTCCATCTTGGCAACCGCAATGCAGTATCTGCTTGTGGGTGCCGGCCTACTACATGGCATGAAAATGTGGAGCACCAACAGCTGGTTCAGCAGTGCGCTCCTCGCAGTAGCCGGGATTTATCAATTTACGGAGCTTAAGGCTCACAGTCTGGCAACGTGCCACGCCGCCCCATCTGATCGGACTCCCGTTCCGAATGGCGCCGTTTACGGCCTGAACTGCCTTATTTCCTCATTTCCTCTCATGCTGCTGCTCTTCATTGGCGGCGTCATGAACATCTATTGGGTCGCTCTACTGACTACTGTCGTGACACTGGAGAAGACCCTCCCAAACCCGAAGCCCCTCAGTATCGCCATCGGTGTCGCCTGTCTCTGCGCAGCCGTTGCGATGCTCACTTAATAAAACAAAACAAAGGCGAAACCCATGAAACCTAATTATGAACGCGCGCTTGTCATCGGCGGCAGCCGTGGCGCTGGCAAAGAGCTTGCGCTCTCACTCTCGCGTGAAGGAACAAATACCACTGTAGTGGCCAGGGGAGAGGTCTCTCTTGCAAAGCTGAAGGCTGACTCGCCAGACCTCAACACAATGGCGATGGACGCAACCTCTGACGGGGTGGCGGACAAGTTGATGAAGGAGATTGATCCCGATCTTCTGATCCTGACGGTTGGCTACGAGCCTAAAATGATCCCATTTTACAAGCAGTCGTGGGATGAGTTCAGTGGTGCATGGAATACTGATACCCGAATTGCTCATGCTTTCTCATCTGCCGCCCTTACCCAGCCTATGAAAAAAGGCGGCATTGTCGTGAGCTTTTCGAGCGGTGCCGGCCTCTCCGGTTCGCGGCTATCGGGAGGGTATGCCGGCGCAAAACGGATGCAGCACTTCCTGACTGACTATGCGCAAAAGGAATCCGAGCTTCTGGATCTGGGACTCACGTTCTATTCAATCATACCGAAGCAACTGATTCAGGGGACGGTCCTAGGCCTTGCGGCAGCTGAAGCATATTCAGCCGCAGTTGGCAAACCAGTCGCCCAGTTTCTCAATCAATGGGATGAGCCGCTAACTGCAAACAAGATTGCCAATCACGTTGCGTCGCTGTTGAGACACACTGAACCAACAGAAAACAAAGCCTATGTCATCACCGGCACAGGGATGGCGGCCGCATGAACTCCCGGTTTCTGATTACGTGGATCGGAGCGTTTGTCCTGACTGCGGTGACCAGCATCGTCTGGCATGTGGCCCTGTTTGAGCAGCGTTATGTCGAGCTTGGCGTTTTTACTCGCATGGCCGATCCGATCTACGCATTCGGTTTTCTTGCATGGATCATGGAAGCAACCGCAATTACCACTCTTTACATCCACTCCAAATGGGCAAACGACGGCCTTTGGGGAGCGCTTAAACTCAGCTGGTGCGTCAGCTTGTATGCAGCTGCGTCGGCTTTGGTGGGAACCGCTGCGAAGGTCGATATAACCGATCTGACGGGATGGTTCCTGATTGCGGGAGGTTTCATATTCCTGCACGGGACGATACTGGGTACCTGGTTGTCATTTGCCCCTAAAACCAAGGCGTCGCCAACCGGCTAAAGTGGATTCGATGATCCCAGCCGCCCATGTTGTGCAAGTTTCAGAAGGATCGGCCGTGTGACCGATCCTTCGTTTTTCTTGAACTGACCCAATACAAGTGGCCGATTGAACACATCTGCTCCGACTTGACCCGAAGCTCCACCTGATGACCCGATACTTTTGCCGTCCTTACCAGCATAAAGACTATCCACGTATTTGCGACATCCACGATGCCGCTCGTTTGGATGAGCTGCGACTGTCAAATCTGCAGGAAGCGTTCATTCCGCTTCGCATCGCTGCGGCGCGGGAAGGTCTTTTCGAATACCAGTTGCTTGTTGCTGAAATGAATGGCCGTGTTGATGGGTTTGTCGCATTTTCAGCATCTGAACTCACCTGGCTTTATGTTAATCCAGACTGCTATCGAACCGGTATCGGCTCACTTTTGGCGCAAGCCGCGGTTGACCGAAGTGGGCCCGAGATTTTTCTGGAGGTGATTTCAGGCAATGAGCCTGCGCTTGCCTTCTACAGATCAGTCGGCTTTGAGCATGTTCATACCGCTTCAGGAGCGATGCCGGGCAATGAGGCCTTTCGTATCACAGCTCATGTCATGAGCTACGACAAGACAAAGAACAGTGCTTGAGATTGTGCCTTGCTGACGATTTGCAGTTATTTTGAATGTCAGGGCACCTTTGCGCGCCATCCTCGGCCTCTTTCACTATCGCAATGCAGGAAACGAGGGCACTGAAGGTGAGCGTTCTCGCGCGCTTTTCACCTTCTTTTCTCGGTTATTCAGATAATGCAACAGGTTTTCCAGCGTTGGTGTCCAACCGTCTTCATGGAATATCCGGCTGGCTTCATCCATCAGCCCATCGTGTTTAAGCACCAGCTCCGTCTTGTCACCCCTGGAGGCAAGTGTGATCGTCACTTGACTGGTTTCGTTCCGCCCTTCCCACGCCCAGGAAAAGACCAACTCTTTCTGAGGTTCAATATGCTGATAGGTGCCATAGGCTGTCAGGAAGTTCCCCATTTCCGGTGGCGGCCGCATCGGGGCATCACTCGCATCCATGACAATACGAAAAGAGCCACCAATTTCCAGATTGGCCTCAACTTCGACAGCCTTCATACCCAGCGGGCAAAACCATTGCTTCATAAGCTCTGGCTGTGTCCAGGCATCCCAAACCTCTTCGGGCGCAGCATTCAAAATACGCGTTTGCAAAACGCTGTGGCTGGAGCTCATTTGCCTGTATTCTTTCCTGTGTCCTTGGCGCTGATTTGACCAAGAAACGTATCCAGCCTGTCCAGGTTGTCTGACCAGAAGTGCCGGTAGAAAGACAGCCAATCGAAGGCTGCACGCAATGGCTCCACATTCAGGCTGCAAATGTGTTTGCGGCCATCAAGCTGCTTCTCAACCAATCCCGCAGACTGAAGAACTGACAGGTGCTTGGAAAACCCTGCTGCCGAGAGTGCAAACGGTTCTGCCAGTTCTCCCACAGTGGCTGGTCCTTCGGCCAGCCTGGCGAGCGTTGCCATCCGCACAGGATCGCTGAGCGCAGAAAAGGTGCGCACAAGTTCTGGGGTTATCTCTTGCATCTATGCCCTCGTTGACCGCGGAATGGGAAGAATGCCCGTAGGCTAGGCGGCTTGCTCGTCGGGGAATTGTTTTGAGTCTGTATAGAGTTCTTGCCTCGCGATTTTATCGCCGACAAAGGTGAAAATATCGCACATTTCCAACTCCTTCTCACCGTCAGGCATCGTTGCCACCAACGTGAAGACATGCACGACATGATTGCCTTGGGCGATATGGCGTGAATCCTTCACATAGCCACAAAACCCGACCAGATGCGCAACATAGGCATCTGGTTCATCGAAGTTCATCATCGGAGCTTTGAACGTAAAGTCATCGGTCAACAGCGGGCGGATCATAGAAGCATCTTGCGCGGTGGCACCCGCGTAAAATTGATCAAGTGCTGCCTTTTGGGTCGGGGTCATGGGATTGTCCTGATATTTCTTTTCGCTACCTGGCTAATATTTCGCTAAACAGCTTAGTTGTCAAGCCCTACCTCTGTTGACCGTCATTGTGAATCCGAATGCCATGACGGCACTCCTCACAAACTCTGGTTTTTACAACATACTCATGAGGAGACCTTTGTGGCGGTTCGTTGCCATCGAACGCAGCTGCTTTTGGCTCAAACACAAACGCCTGTTACCGTCGCAGGGCATCGCCTACGGGAACAGAGATCGTCGCATATGTTTCAGCAATGGCGGGCTCAAAGCGTGTTTCGTGACAGCACGCCACCATTCAGGCAGCCGCAGGAACCGGGAGCACATCGGCGATTACCAGCGGATGAGCCGGCATGTCTAGAACGTGAGCGCGTCGTCCGCCATTTGAGTTCCAGGATGCACGAACCCGGTCAAGGGTTTCAGGAAAACGGCTTCCCAATGCCGGTATCAAGATACGCTTTCAGGCTGTCGACAAAGAACATGTCCCAGCCCGCCTCGCAAATCTCATAGCAATGCAAGTCCGGCGTCAGGCCCTCATGTTCAAGCTGGATGTCGGTAACGCCGTCTTTCTCTTCGATCGACCAGACTGCCCGGGTGCCGAGCCATTCCGTCTCTATCTCATCCGGCAAGCCATCATGAATATGCAGGGCCTCAACGCATTCCCACTCAACAAGATCTGGATCCAGCTTCGTCGCCTTGAACGACCAATAACCCTTGCGGCCGGCAAAACCGAACTTGGCAACATCGCCCTCGTTCTCGAATTTACCTGCTTCACTCGTCCACCACCTGTCGATACCAGTTGTAAGAGCGTCGAACGCAACCTCTTTAGTCGCAATCACGCGGATGGATTTCTTGTAGTTCCGGCCGTTCATTTCTTCCCTCTTTCGTTCAGTGTCTTTAGCGCGGGCTCTTTACCTGCCTGGTACACCCACAAAATTTTAACTTGCAAACCTGCACTTTGTTTTCGAGTCGAGCGGATGCGTGCCTATTCAGCTTTCTGGTAAATATTGAGATTTCTGCATTTTAGTAGACTCATTTTTCAGAGAGATCAATATTTAACTTGCATTAAGAAAGTGATTTGGATATTTGAATCTCATGATATCCATTCCCCAGAAGACAGGCTCGATTGCCCACGGCGCTTCGCAGCTTTCATCTTGGGCGTAAGCTGGAGCCTCATCATTTTGCGCGACCAGCTGTTCAAAGAACCATTGCATTTTGTTGGGCTCGCAAAGTCTGCCGAAGACATCTCGACAAACCATCCCATCACTCGGCTGAACAAGATTCTACAAGGAGGGTTGATGAAGAAGCTGGAAGGAGAAAGCGGCTCGCTGCACCTCGAATTTGCCCTGACTGAAACGGGCGACGCGCGCCTGCCAGTCTTCGCTGACAGAATCGCCTGGGCGGAAGCCGGGACAAAGACTCCACCGTTCCGGGTGGAGATCCAAACCGCATCAAGACAGATAGAGCCCCTGTCCAGGTTCCAGGTCGCCACGAAATGCACAACTCCACGGAAGGTAATTGAGTATGGAACCCACCATCTACACAATCAGCGGCTCTCCGCGTGGCTGGCGAGTACTCCTTGGCATGGTCATCAAGGACCTAGATTTGAATGTGAAATATCTCAGCTTGTCGGACGGCGAGCACAAGTCAGACGACTACCTTGAAATTAATCCGCGCGGCCGCGTCCCTTCTCTCGTTGCCGGCGATGTTGTTATCACCGATTCACTGGCGATCCTGTCTTGGTTTGATCAGCAATATCCTGACCGTCCACTGTTCGGCGGTAGTCCGCAGGAACACGCGAAAATCTGGTCCACCACCCGAGATACAACAGACAAGCTGCGGGATGGCATGAACGCCCTGCTTCTCCCGATCTTCTTCAAAGGTGCAGACGAGGTGACGTCAGAGCTGCAGGATGCCGCCGATACGGTCATGTATGAACTTCAGTGGCTCGAAAACCGGCTGGACGGTCAGAACTTCATGGCCGGTGACACCCCAACTGCGGCCGATGCAGTTACATATCCGGAAGTCCGCATTCTGGCTCGAGCGCTCGAAACACATTCAGATCTCATGACACAGCTGGGCTTCGTCGATCTCGATCAGAAATTCCCCAAAGGACATGCATGGGCGCGGCGCCTTGAAGCCCTCGACGGCTTTGAGAAATGCCTGCCGGTCCATTGGAACAGCTAAACAATCAGCGCTGCTGCAAACGTCGATGACACACGGAGGCAATGAATGAGCATACTTGTGCACAATATCAGTGGCTCTCCCATGGGTTGGAGAGTCTTGCTGGGGTTCGCGTTCAAAGGCGTCGACTATGAGGTGAACTACCTCAACGGGTCAGAAAGGGAGCACAAACAGCCCCGCTATTTGGCCATCAATCCGCACGGCAAGGTTCCTGCTGTCGAGTACAATGGTGAGATCTTCCTGGAGTCACTTAGCATTCTGGGATTGCTCGACAATTGGTTTCCGGAACGCCCGCTCTTCGGGAGCAGTCCCGACAGCATGAAACGAATATGGCGAACAACCACACGGCACAGCGACTATCTGCTCAACGCAACGAACGCGGTTGTGTTTCCGGTCTTTAATGGTTCCGAGGGCGAGCCCAAACTGGACCCTGCCGACCCCAACCAGATTGCCCGCGCTTCCAAGCTTCTCAAAACCGAACTCGCCGTTCTTGAGCAACTTCTGCAGAATGGCGCATTTCTATGTGGCGAAGAACCGTCGGCGGCCGATGCAGTGGCTTTTCCGGACGTTGCGCGGGTGATGCGGGCTTGGGAGACGAAACCCGCTTCAATGAAGCTGTTTGGAATTGAGAATTTCCATGAAATGTTCCCGCTTCTGTCGGCCTGGCAAGGAAGAATATCGGTTCTTGAGGGTGTCGCCTCTACCCGACCACCACATTGGAAATAAACATGAAACTTTATGATGCTCAGGCAGCAAACGCGAAACGCGTAAGGATTTTCATAGCTGAAAAGGGGATTGAAGTCCCAAAGGTGGAGCTGGTGTTGGGCGACGACACGCGGACCACCGAATTTAGAAAGCTCAACTCGCTCGGCGAGGTCCCTGTTTTGGAGCTCGACGACGGGAACGTCATAACCGATAGCATCGCCATTTGCCGGTATTTGGATGCTCTCTTTCCCGACGCTCCCCTCATGGGGCGCAGTCCTGTTGAGATCGGGCTAATTGAGATGTGGAGCCAGAGGATCTATCAGGAGCTGTTCCTTCCCATAGGCCTGATGGTGCGTCACCAGTTGCCGCTCTTTGCAAGTGTTATCGAACAAGTCCCGGACTTTGCCGCCGCCCAACGGCGTGTGATGCCAAAAAAATGGCAATGGTTGGATCAAGAGCTCTCAGATGGGAGGCCGTTTATTGCTGGCGATACTTTCACGTTCGCAGATGTGCAGGGCATGACCGCGTTGATGCTTGCCGACATTTTTGACCTCGCTGCGCCAGAAGATTGCCACCATGCCATCAGATGGTCTGCTGGCGTTCGCAACCGTGAAAGTTGGAAAGCGTAGCGGGTTTTTGGCTCTTATTGACAAAGGACATAACTTGACGCCTGAGAAAACCGGCGCTGCTAGTACACCTACTTCGCCTTTGTATTTCGATCATATCGCGGTAGGTGCCACTACTCTTGATGTGGGGGCGGCTTATATCCAAGAAACCTTAGGCATAGTCATGCCACCTGGCGGGAAACATCCCCGTATGGGGACACACAACTTGCTCACGTCGTTGGGACCGACCTCGTTTCTAGAGGTAATCGCCATCGATCCAGACGCCCCCAGTCCAATGACTCCCCGTTGGTACAATCTTGATAGATTTCAGGGTCCGCCACGGATTCTTACCTGGGTCGTGGGAACAGACTCGATCCATCGAGAGATTGATAGGCTAAATGGTCTCGCCGGAGAAGTTACGCAGGTTTCACGCGGCAACCTTACCTGGGACATCTCGGTGCCAAGCGATGGCTCGATGCCGCTTGATGGTGCGTTCCCAACTTTGTTGCAATGGCCGCGCGGCGCGCACGTGGCTGCCAGTATGGGCAGTCGCGGATGCAGCATAAAATCCCTCAATGTGCGCCATCCGGAAGCTCAGTTCATTACAAACTGGCTTGGTAACAGGTACAAAGGAACCAGCATCGAAGTCACAAGCGGCTCTTTCAAGCTGGAAGCAGAAATCGAAACCCCACAAGGATCCAGGATACTTGATTGAACGTCCCAACGACTTCATTTTTACAACTTAGTTTGGCTGTGTTACGTAGGACTCATGGCTAAAATATCCAAAGAACAATGGGTTGGTTGCCCCTTCCGATACGCTGCGGCTGCATTTGGTGACAAATGGAGCTTGCTAATCCTTCGCGACATTATGTTCGGGACGGCAATGCGCTATTCGGATTTCGTGAGCTCGGAAGAGGGTATCGCCACGAACGTGTTGGCAAACCGGCTGGAGCACCTGGTAAACAAAGAGATCCTCGAAAAGACGCCCGATCCGGACGATGCCCGAAAATCGATCTACCTGCTGACGAGCAAAGGAAAAGATCTGGCTCCCGTGTTTCTGGCTATGGTCCAATGGTCGCAGAAGTGGGACGACAAGACATTGGTTCCGCAGGATTACCTCGCCAACTTGGTTGCGGGGAGCGCTCCGAATCCTCAAGGTGAAGCATGAGCACGAATATTACTTTTGATTTGCAATCCAAACGCATTACCATTTTCAACAAATTGTCGTGCCTCCGCGGCTCGCTTCAAAGCACACAAGCACCAGAATGAAATCCGAACGAGAGAAAATGGCGGCA
Source organism: uncultured Roseibium sp. (assembly GCF_947494555.1). Classification (GTDB taxonomy): domain Bacteria; phylum Pseudomonadota; class Alphaproteobacteria; order Rhizobiales; family Stappiaceae; genus Roseibium. The sequence continues at coordinate 1,023,843 of NZ_CANLVF010000002.1, forward strand.
GGAGATTGGTATTCCTGCCTGGATCCCGAGCTGGACGCACTCAGAAAAGTCGCGCAGTCTGCGGTCCACGAGCACAACCTTATGCATCCAGCCGATCGCGATGGTATGGGCCCATCATTGCGAAAGTTGCTTAACGCTCCAAGGGCCATTATCGAAGCCCCCTTTTATTGCCCATACGGTTTCAACATAGCGCTTGGCGATGATACGTTCCTGAATGCAGGTTGCACAATTTTGGATAGTGCCTCCGTTACGATTGGCAACCAGTGTCAGCTTGGACCGAATGTCCAAATCTATTGCGCTGAACATCATCAGGACCCAGACAAGCGGGCTGCCGGTCTCGAAATCGCCCTGCCAGTGACGATCGGCAATCAGGTCTGGATTGGTGGCGCTGCTGTGATCCTTCCAGGTGTCACGATTGGTGACCGTGCTATTGTTGGCGCTGGCAGCGTCGTGACGAAGAACGTCGCTGCAAACACAATAGTAGTAGGAAATCCGGCCAAGCCTATAAGCCGCTCCCGAACGGCAGGCCCATGACATCACTTACCAGATTTCACCTGACGCCCAAAGACCTCGTGGGGCAAAGGTTTGCTCCCAACACGTTTGGCGGTATCCGAATAGCTCTGATGGGATTTTGCCCTCCACCTCGAAGTTTGGACGCGTATCAACCCCAGTCAGAAACCGATCAACACTTCATCCACGTTTCCCCACGCAGCGTGAGGACCATCAAGCATGGATCACTGAAGCTCCTCTCTCTTGAGCATGTCTATGGAGGGCCTGTAGCATCTTCAACTGTGGAAGAGCTGGCTTTTTACGGATTTGACTACATTCTTGCCTATGGTCTTGCAGGTGGGCTGGGAACGAAGGGCCTGGCCATGGGGGACTTCTATGTCGTTAATTCGGCAACCGCCTTCGATGGTACTTCTCGTCATTATTCACCCGATAGGAAATTCAAACCAGACTTCCCCCTGGCAGACGAGGTCGCAGACCTGTGGGACCAAACGCAAGAGGTGAAAATGCATCCTGTAAACGCGGCTACTGGCGATGCTATCTATCGCGAAGATGACCGAATGCTGGATGAATTTCGCTCAAATGGATGCGATATCGTCAATTTGGATTCCTCTCATCTGTACGCAGTTTCAAAAAACAACAGCGAAGGCAAAATCCTCAAGACTATCCAGTGCGGGGTTATCTCAGACGTGATTTCCGCGCAGGTCGAAGAGGTGGCAGAGAGCACCTTATCAGTCATGCTCTCAAATGAGCCCACAGGTGAACTTAATCCGCTGGAAAGAACCGGCGATGTCGTTTCCTTCTATATTGAAAAATTAGCTCCTACGCTCGCAATCACGTGAGCTGAATGTACTTGCCATGAAAATCCCTAAACTTGACAGCGAGCGGCTACCGTCGGTCCCACCAGGCAAACGCGGGCTCGATGCCTATCAAAGGTTCTACACTGACAAGGATGCCTCAAGGACATATGTCGGGCCATTATCACCCGGCCAGACGCGACCGCGCCTCAAATCGGATTTGGGATCATAGCGCCTGTCGGATTTCGGCGTTTGGATGATGGAACTCAATCAAACAAGCGAGATTCTCGGCACATGTGGATACTCGCATGGATTGGGGGGAAAAAATTCGGCGAGCGGACTTTCCTGACGGTCTGCAGCGTGATTTTTTCTCTGCTCTGCCCCGGACCTAAACCGTAGCGTGAGCAGGCTCAACGCTTACGGACGTTGCAACAAGGTTCTCTGGTTTCAAGGAGGGTCTACATTGAACCGCGAAAGCCACACTGTATGCTGGCCGCATTCAGGGTCTTCAATGACATGGGATATCACGTCGAAGCCATTCAGATTTAGCAAATTTGCATACTGTTCTGTGCTTAAACTGGAGTGGTAAAGAGGATCCCCTTCAAGTTCTCCCTTAACCTCTCCACGAGCCGGACCGCTTGTAAACATCAACGCAGTGCCTGGCAACGCGTGCTGTTTAAAGGTTGAAAACATATGGCTCTGTTCGTCCGGTGAGAGATGAAACAGACTATTCCAAGCCAAAATTCCGTGAAATTTTAAATCCAGCCGAAAGGCGCGCATGTCTGCGAGGAGCCAGTTGGCCTCTGGAACCCTTTTTTTTGCAATTTCAATCAATTCCGGTGCAGCATCAATGCCTGTCACCTTGCAGCTCAGGTCTACAAGGTGCCGACCGATAGGTTCTCCCGAACCACAGCCCAGGTCGAGTACGGAGGGAGCCTCGGGCATAACCGATACGAACCGGTTGATCCATTTGCGCTCCGGCATATCCGTTCCGCGCAAATTGGTCCACGTATTGGCATGGCGGCGATACACATCGATTACCTGGTTGCCCTTACTCGCCATAGGTTATTCCTAACTATACAGTTGAGGGCAGAAACCGGCCGATGATTTGCCTCGGCCCGCTGAACTTACAGATTCGTATTTCGTTCAAATGCCATTCTTGAACGACTGCTGCTAACCTTGAATTGAAGGTGCAGACTTCTGCTTTTCCGGATCGCTGTCAAAGTACATTTGCAATCTCCTGAAGGAAGCTCTCCAAAGACGTTCAGCCTCCTTAAGATCCACATCTATTGTCGATGTATTAGAGGTGCTTTTGTCGCTTTTGCGACCTGATTCTGAATTGTGATCTGTCAAAGCTAACTCCTGTGTGCAATCCAGTTCGGCGGATAGGTTCTTTCGACCGATGGAAGAGTGCGAAGTCGTTCCTCCCACTCAGACAGCCTGGGAAACTTGCTGCGCCAATTCGACAGGCCGATTTCGTTCATGTCCTCGGGGTTCATCACCACCGATAGATCCAGCATCGCCAACTCCGGAAACACGACCGCATCAACAGCAGTCGGGTTCGGACCTGTGAGATGAGAGTAGTCCTTGAGGAGCGTATCGAGATGTGTAAGTTCCTGAAACAAATCGTCCAATGCGATGCGATACGTCAGGGCATCCGGACTGCTCCACAGCATTTCGTGCGCCGTGGTGGACTGCTTCAGGAAAGGGTGAACGGTTTTCGCGCAGGCTTCGCCCAGGTTCTTGGCGAAGCCGATGGTTAAATCCCAGATGAGAGCGGCCCCGTCAGCGGTCGCTCCAAACAACGGTATCTCCGGATACTTTCGATCGAGCCAGGCCAGGATAGGAATCGCACCCCGGATGACGTGGCCATCCGCCTGAAGCACCGGCATCGTGCCCCGTGGGCTCAGATCAAGCACTTCGACAGGGAGATCGTCTCCCAGGAGATTCCCGACAAACGCCCCTTCCCAGGACAGTCGCTTAAAGGCAAAGCCCAAGAGAACCTGCCAGCTCTGCGGTGCGCCGCTGTCCAGATGAAGGACATGATCGTTATGCATCAAACTGGTTCCGTTCGACCGAATTTGGTGACGGCCTGGCGAATAGGGTCGCCCGTCTGAGGAGGCTAGAAACAACGTTTGAGGATCACGGATATGAACCCGTCATTCTCTAACGGCTTAAGGTCGCTGTTTGCGCCATGAGGGACGAAGAACTGGGCATCGGCATCCAGGGCGAACGCTTCGCCAATTCCGGTTTCAAATTCGACGCGGATAGCCGCCGAGCCATTGTCGAGATTGATCGTATCGCCCAAAAGAGCAGAGGTGTTACGCTGGTCGTTCGCAGCATGTCCCAGGCCAAGAAACACGTCGTAGTCATAGGACGTAAACGGATGAAGATCTTTCCGTCTGTCATAGACGTATTCACCGGCCAGCCGCAGATCACCATCCGAACAGGCAATCTGCGAGAGAGTGAATTCTGCGCCAGTTACCAGAGCACCGAATGTGTCCCCTGACCATACATCTGAAGCGGACGATACAAACAGCAACCCGATCAACAATAGAAAGTGTCAATCGCTCCTCCATCTTCATAAATATAGACTCTATAGCTTGCTTTTTACAAGTTATATATATTAAATTTGCTATTTGCAAGTGAATTTTCCACCTGACACAGATCCATCCTAAGAGGATAATTATTTGAAATTTTTCAATTAATCCGGTCATTTCCCATCAATTACTCAAAACCGACCAACGATGGTGTTGATTATTTTACTTTTAAAAAACAATTTTAATAAAGTAACCTTCTCTGCCTCGGCACTCCTACCCAGGTATCCAGAATAAACATTCGAGAGATAGGGCTAATTTTGAAGGGGAAGAACAAAACGCTAGAAATTCCCACTCGCCGCTCCACACGTGGCCATTGGCTTCCCACTTAGTTTCAAACATTTGCCTTCAATGAGAACTGTTGCCCTTCGAAAAATTGGAACAGAAAGTTACGGTTTCGTATAGACACCAAAATTTGTGCAAACCATGCCCAAACTACTCGAAATGAGGTACTTCGCCGCTGCCGCTGCAAAGGGGAGCTTACCAATGACCTTCGAAGAGCTTGATGTCGAAAACCCTGTGTATCTCGTGCGGTATTTGACTAATGAGTAATCTGAGAGTTTTGCGACAGAAGCTCAGCAACACCGAGTTGTGCCTTGTGAACGTGAAACACTGTTATTCCCGCGAGCGAAAATTTCTCCCGCAACCAATCAGGCACTGACGAAGCGCAGCTTCACTCGTTTCTAACAGACGGTAAAGATTGCATGAAGCCACAACCCAGAAGAAACGCAACTTTTTCGAGTTAGCTTTAAAGCGGTAGCGGTTCTCCGCTACCAATTTTATCTAACGTAATCCAACTGTATCGAAAACGAGTGACCGACCGAGTTCTCGTTTGGCGGCGAAACGGCTGCTGCAAACGAGATCACTCGCAACTACAACAAGTTTCTGGAACAGACCGTGTATGCAATCTAAGGCAACTCATGCTCTTGCGAGTGCCTAAGTGCAAATACCGCTTTCCAGACACACAAGCACAATTGATCGCGACCAAGCCTTTCACCCCTTATGACGACGCTCCGCATCGCGGTGCGTAAGAGCGGCGAAAAACGCAATGGGCGTTCGGCGATTCTTGCGTTGACCACCGGCTGTTTCATTGCCGCTAACTCCCTGATCGATGATACCGGGGAACGTGTTGTAGGATCGACCGTTGGCTTTAATGGCGAGTTGGTGCTTAGGACGACATGTGTTTTTGCGTCCCTAATGGATTAATGGAAACGGTCTGTTGTGCGGGAAGAAATCGTGGTGCGAATGATGATTGGTCTTATTGGACAGCAGCGCTCTGTTCATCGCTTTTGCCCAGGATGCATAGGCTTTTCGCCAAGGCGCCCATTGCTCTGGTCACCGAGCGCCGGGAAAAAAGCCTTGTCTTGGCGCCGCTGATGCGGGTCTTCGTTTTCAAGGAACGCCTCGATCTCGCCAAATTGGCAGCGACCATGATGACTCTATTAGGCGCTGCTGCAGTGAGATTTTCGTAGTCTTGCAATGAGATGCCATTCGCCTTCGGTTCAATTGGCGTCGGATCTAAGATACGCAGATTCAGTTTGCTTGCCATCCTGTTACTTTGATTGAAGAACAAGTGTCGGAAGGACTGAAACAGTCACCGACCCTTGTTGATTGCTTTCAAAAACCAGGTTGTCGCTTTTTCAGTCTGTAAGATCGGTTTTGCTCAGTTTTCCAAGCTCGCTCAAAAGGGCAGAACCCGTTTTGATGCCATCGACAAACCGCACCACTTCAAGGTTTTCATTCGGGGCATGATTGGCTTCGTCGGCATTGGCGTAAGGGATCACAAAGGCAGGAAGACGCAGGATCTTTGTGAATACATAGTCAGGCAAGGACCCACCGACGGTTGGGTATAACAAGGGGTCAACGCCGCGCGCAGCCTTTACGGCCGCGATCAACGGTGTGGCGAACGGGCTGGTCAGCGGCGTCTTGGAAGGCAGCATTCCATTGTGGCGGATCACCTCGACCTCCGGGGCAAAACGCGCCACATGCGCCTCCACCCGTTCAAACACATAGTCGGGCGTAAGTGGCTCAACGAGCCGGATATCGCATTTGGCGATCGCCTGGTTCGGGAGAACCGTTTTGCTGCCAGGGCCGTTATACCCGCCGCTTATCCCGTTGATCGTTAGTGTGGGGTGGAACATCAACCTATCCCAGTAAGGCCGGTCCCTCGGCCCGTCCAGCTCGTCGATGGCAAGGTCCGCCTTCACGGCGGTTTCATCGTCGGGAAGCCGGGAAATAACCTCCCGTTCCAGATTGGTCGCCGGAATAACCGGTTCGGTTATTCCTTCAACGGAGATGTTTCCGTCCGCGTCTTTCATGGTTGCAAGAAGCTGCACCAGCGTCCAGATCGGGTTGGGCACCACTCCGCCGAAGTTGCCAGAATGCACGTCCCGCGAAGCGCCTTTTGCCAACAGATCGAAGGACGCAACTCCACGCACTCCGAACGTAATAACCGGCTGACCGCTTTCATGCAGCGGGCCATCGGACGTGACCACGAGATCTGCTTGAAGCCGGTCCACGTTTTGCTTCACGAAGTCCGCGATTTGCGGCGAACCGATTTCCTCTTCTCCCTCGAGCAGAAAAATCACGTTGCATGGCAATGTACCGTGGACCTTCAAATGCGTTTCGATCGCCAGCAATTGGGCGAAGTGCTGCCCCTTGTTATCACCGATGCCGCGCGCCCAGATCCGCCCATCCCGCAATGCCGGCTCGAACGGAGGACTTATCCAGGCCTCCAGAGGGTCAGGCGGTTGCACGTCGTAGTGTCCATAGAGCAATACCGTCGGCTTCGCAGGATCCACATCGAAACGGCCCAGAACGAATGGATGCCCGGGTGTCTCCACAAGACCGGCCTCGAAACCCAGCTCTTCCAGATGCGCCACCAGCATCCCGGCGACTTTACGGATGCCGATGTCATGGGCAGAGATGGAAGGATGACGGACATAGTCCATCACGCGCGCCACGAACTCGTCCGCATTTGTGTCGATGTGATCGAAGAGCGCCTCGTTCATGCGGCATTCCTTTTCAGCAGAAGCGCACCGGAAGCGTGGACTTGTGCGGTCCAGCCTGGCGAGATGACAGACGTTGTATCCAATTGTGTAAGGATCGCAGGACCGGAAATTTCAACTTCAGCGCCAAGGGCAGCCCGGTCATAGATCGGCGTTTCCAGCGTCCCGTCAGGCCAATGGACCATTTGAGTTTGAAGCGGGTCAGGTTTGGTTGCCGGGTCAAGCGCCGGCACTCTGATGGGTTCGGTGCGGCCCAGCGCTTCCACGCGGAGCGTCACCAGCTCAATCGGAGCGTCGAGCACAAAGCCATAAAGCGCTTCATGTGCAGCTCTGAAGTTCTCTTCCGTTTCTGGCGCGGAAAGGCCCCAGTCGACGGCAATTTCACCGCCCTGTCCGTGAAATCGCAAAAGCGCCCGGGCCTTCAACACCCTTTGCTCAGCTGGAACACCCTCGGTATCCAGCCACTCCTCAGCCTTGGATGTCAGCTCGCTCACAATCGCATCGCCGACACCCTGATCCACCGGTCCGGGCATGGGCAGAGCCCGTGTAAACTCCGCTTTCATATCCGCCGCCAGCAACCCGGCTGCACAAAGCAGACCGGGCGCGGGAGGAACCATCACATTCGAAATACCCAACAGCTCGGCAAGAGCGCAGCCATGCAAAGGCCCGGCACCGCCAAAGGGAACCAACGTAAATTCGCGCGGATCATGACCGCGTTCAACCGACACGGTCCGCACCGCGCCGATCATGTTGTTGTTCATGATCGCAAGAATGCCTTGTGCGGCGTCTTCTTCGCCAAGTCCCAAGGGCTTGGCGACACTTTCGCTGACAACACGCCGGGCCGCCTCCACATCGAGCGACATCGAGCCGCCAAGCAGAGCATGGGGCAGATTCCCGAGCGTGACATGTGCGTCGGTGACAGTTGCTTGCCCACCGCCATGTCCATAGGCGGCCGGACCTGGGCGCGCACCAGCGGAATGCGGCCCGACGGCAAGCGTATCGTTGTTGACTTCGGCAATGGAGCCGCCGCCAGCACCGATCGTGACCATATCCACCATGGGCAATGACAATGGCCATTCGCCAACCTTACCCTGCTGGGTCAATGCAACGGTGCCGTTGCGTATGAGGCAGATATCCGCGGACGTACCGCCGATATCGACGGTGATTATGTCGCGGATACCGCAGACGGCGGCCGCATCGATAGCGCCGACAACACCGGCGGCAGGACCGGACAAGGCGGTCAACGCCGGTGCAACCCGGATGGCTTCGGTTCCCGCCACACCACCGTTCGATTGCATCAACAACAAAGGAGAAGCTGCTTCGGCATCATCCAAACGCTCCTGCAAGCGAGAGATGTAACTGGAGACACCAGGCATGACGCTGGCATTCAAAACGGTCGCCAGGGACCGTTCAAACTCGCGGACAACCGGCAGCACGTCCGTGGAACAGGTCACGGCAACGCCCGGAAGCGCATTTCTAAGTATTTCAGCCACGCGGATTTCGTGGTCCGGGTTGGCGTAGGCATGAAGCAGACAGACGGCAACTGCTTCCACAGCCTGGGTTTTTAGGGCGTTAACGACCTGCCTCACGCTATCTTCGTCGAGCGGTTCAAGAACAATTCCGCCGGTACCGATCCGCTCCACAATCTCATGAATTCTATCTGCCGGAACAGGGCGTGCAGGTTTGACCCAGGTGAAGAGATTTGCATGGCGCGGGATATCCTGGCGCCCGATCTCAAGCACATGCCGGAAACCGCGTGTCGTCACAAGCGCGGTTCTGGCTCCCTTGTCTTCAAGGATCATATTGGTGGCAACGGTCGTGCCATGGAGTACGCGGGACAGGTCCTTCGCGCTGATGCCGGCATCCTCCATCACGCTCCGGACTCCGGTCATGAAGGCCTGGGAAGGATCGGAAGGGACCGACGGCGTTTTCGCCCGCCACATCGAGCCAGAATTGCGGTCCAGCAACGAAATATCGGTAAAGGTGCCGCCGATATCGACGGCAACGGCGTAGGATGGGTACTGTTTCACATCAAACGAAGGCATCGACATACTCCTGACGGTGAAAACGCCGGACTTCCGGGCGGTCATTGCGCAGCGCCTGGGTGGCAAATACGTCGATTTCACCACGCTCAATCACAACGCCATATTCGCTTCTTGCTGCTTCCCGGGTGACGAAACCTCCGAGGACGTCGCGCAGCACCTCTTCAGCCGGGCGGTCATACGGGTGGCCGTAACCGCCACCTCCCCCGGTCTCTATGCGCAAGATATCTCCCCTTTTCAGCATGTTGCCGTCGGAGAGCGGATCGAGCCGGATTTCCGCATCGGCTCCCGGATTGACAACCGCGACACCGTGCCGACCCGATTTGCCGCCATGGATGCCCCAAGGCGGATTTTTGACGCTGTCGATACGGATCGCCACCATGGTTTCCTCTGCAAGGATTTCATATTCCCGAACAATGCCGCAGCCACCTCGATAACGACCTGCACCGCCGGAATCCGTTGCGATCCCGTATGCCCGCATCGTGACCGGGTAACCGGCTTCTAGAAATTCGACCGGATAATTCTCCTGGGCGACAAAGTAGACGGCATCGATCCCATCGGCTGTCGAGCGCGCGCCATAGCCAACGCCGATCCCGTCCGCCAGAAGATAGGGTTCGAGCCTGCCTTCCACTGTCCGGTACTTGCCGCGCATGATGTTGACCACGTAGGCGGAGTTCGCAGCCGGAGCCTCGCCTTCCCCAGCATTCAATAGCCCGCACATGGCCGAGATCATCCGCATGGCTGTCAACCCGCGCAGCCCAAGCGGGGCCGGGTACTCCGGCCGCAAAAAGCTCCCCTTGCGAAACAGCACCTCGTCCAGCGCGTTAGGCCCGCCCGCATTGCAAACCTGACTGGGATCACCGCCAAGGTAGAAAAGCCCAAGCGCCATGCCTGGAACGCCCTTGTTCATCAGGTAGTTGATCGGTCCCGGTGCCTGATCGTCGCTCTCGCGGGCATCGAAGCTGTAAACGTCATCTCCATTCTCGCCTTTGGAGCGGGTGAGCGAAAACCGCATATGAAACGGCCCGTTTCCGTGCCCGTCTGTATCAATCGCATCGGTAAAGCTATGCGTGCCGTAGTCAAAGCTTTCAGCCAACTTTCCGCGCACCAGTTTCCGGGTACGCTGCAAAAGCTGCGCAAGCGCATCTTCCATGATGTCCGGTCCGAACCGGTCCAGAATTTCACCCACCCTGCGCACACCTAGCTCGACGGAAGCCATCAGGGCACGCATGTCGCCAATGCTTTGATCGGGATATCTGGAATTGCGGTGAAAGATATCGAGAACGGCCTGATTGACCTGGCCCGCTTCGATCATCTTGGTCACGGGGATCATGATCCCTTCCTGAAAAATATCCGTCGCATCGGGGCTGATGGATCCCGGGCGCAGCCCGCCAATATCGGCGAAATGTGCCCAGCTCATCACAAAGGCCCGCACCTTGCCGTCGCGAAAAACGGGAGCGAGCAAAACCTGATCGTTGGAATGGGAAATCGCGCCGTAGGAACCGTAGCAATCGTTGTACCAGTAGACATCGCCTTCCCGCATGGTTTCCATAGGAAACTTTTCGAGGACGGGACGTGTCATGTCCCCGAAAATGGGAACCATCGACCCCACCGCCATGGTGCCGTTGCCGTCGAATAACGCAGTGTAGAAGTCCTTCTTTTCCCGGATAAACGCCGAGATAGCGGTCCGCTCGATAAGCGCTTCCATTTCAGATTGGGCGGCGGCGATCGCGCCACGAATGATCTCAAGCGAGACAGGATCGCAGAGCGCCTGTTCAATCACACGCGTTTGCTTATTCATGATCAACTCCAGTCAAAGCGGGAAGTGTGAGCACCGTTTGCCCCAGTCCGCCTGCTTCAACACGGGCGTGCGCGGCAGCAATTTCAGACAGTGGGTGAATTGCACCGATGCTGGGCGACAAAGTGCCCTCTCGCAGCATTCTTGTGATTGTGGCTTGGGCTTCGGTCCGCTGACCGGCTGTGAGCCGGAAACCCTGAATGAAACGGATCTGCGCACCAAGCTCGGCAAAGACATAATAAGGTAGCACCGGCGCCGAGTTTGAACTGCAAGAGTAACTGGCAATGGTTCCATGGGGCGCCAGACAGGTGGCATCGATTTCCAGATTGGCAGCCAGATCCACTTCCACAATGAGATCGGCGCCTGCGCCGGTCGTCTCACGGGCCACCTCTGCCGGAACCTCCTGACGATGCCGGTCGATCACCGCGACATCTCCGAATTCGGCCACCGCCGCCGCCCCCTCTTCGGAACTGACCGTCGCAATAACCTTCGCACCATGCGCCACCGCAATTTGGACACAGAGCTGGCCAACGGCTCCGGCCGCGCCCTGTATCAGTACCGTTTTGCCTGAGACGCTTCCGGCACCCAGAAGCGCCAGCCAAGCCGTCAATGCCGGGACCCCGAGGCAAGCACCAGTTTCAAATCCCGTGTCATCGGGCAACCGGATCGCCTGCGGTGAAGGCAGGACCACATATTCGGCGGCCGTCCCGAAAGCACGCCCGGCCTCTCCGTAACCGCCCTGCGCATTCCAGAGCCAGACCCGCTCTCCGATCCTCTCGGACGAGACCCCTTCCCCGACAGCTTCAATCACGCCCGCACCGTCCGAATGCGGAATGATCAAGGGATGAGCCATGGAAGAGGCATTCCATCCGGCGCGCCGCTTGGTGTCTGCAGGATTTATTCCCGATGCCACGACGTGCACACGCACCTCCCCCTCACCGGGCGAGGGCACCGCAAGGTTTCCAAGCTGAAGAACCTCAGCCGCATCGCCTGTCTGGGTGTAATAAGCTGCTTGCATCATGAGCTCACAAAGTGACAGGCGACCAGCCGTGTATCGATGCGCCGAGGCTCAGGAATTTCGCTGGCGCACCGGGATTGGGCTTTGGGACAACGGTCTCGGAAGACACAGCCGGAAGGCGGATTGCGCGGATCGGGTGCTCCGCTGCCGATGGGCAGGGGATCGTGGCTTTGGTTCACATGCGGGGTCGGCACAGCTGCCACCAAAGCCTGAGTGTAGGGATGCAAAGGATTGTGGACGATGTCCTCCGTCGGACCATCCTCCATGATCTTTCCCAGATACATGACAATGGTGCGCTCACACACATAGCGCACCAGAGCGAGGTCGTGGCTGATATAGATGGCCGTCAGACCCAAACGGTCACGCACATCGCGAAAGACATTCAAAACACCCGCGCGGACCGAAACATCGAGCATGGAAACCGGTTCGTCAGCGACGACAAAATCGGGCTCAAGGATCAGAGCCCGCGCCATGACAACCCGCTGAAGCTGACCTCCCGAGAGCTGATGGGGAAACCGCTCCAGGAATTGCTCGGGATCGCCAAGGCCGACAAGAGCCAGAGCTTCGACGACACGCCTGTGCCAGGTGCCCCGTTCGATCCTGGCATTGGCAAGAGGCTCTTCAAGCGTTTTGCGTATCGAATAACGCGGGTTAACCGCGTCAAAGGGATTTTGAAAGATCATTTGCGAACGGCTGCGGAACCGTTGCAGGTCGATACCTTTCAGGTCTCTAATTTCATCTCCTTCAAATCGCGCGGACCCACCGGTTATTTCTTCAAGCCGCACCAGGATCCGTCCCATGGAGGTCTTGCCGCATCCCGATTCACCCAACAGGCCGACACTTTCTCCCTTCTTGAGGGAAAAGGTCACACCGTCGACCGCCTTGACCGTCGTCGACAGGCCCATCATGGCGGAAACCGCATTGCCGATCTTGTAGTGTAGTTGGGCGTTGTTCAGTTCGATGATGGTTTCGCTCATGCCGCCGTTCCCCAGGTAGCAGGCACCTTGGCGTCTTCCCGCAAAGCCGGAGCATCGGAGACGCGGTGACAGGCAACGAAGTGGCCTGGAGCACCCTCGATCAGCGGCGGCTCGTCCGTCCGGCACTGATCGAGGGCAAAGGGGCACCTGGCTGCAAATCGACACCCCGATGGCGGGTTGGCAAGGTCGGGCGGGCTGCCAGCAATGGGGGTCAGCACGCCGGTTCCCGCCGATTGAAGATCGGGAAAGGCGTTTTTAAGGCCCATCGTGTAGGGATGAAGCGGTTCGCTCAAAAGGGTCGCAGTATCACAGTCCTCGACCACCTTTCCGGCATACATTACAACCGTGCGGTCACATGTGTACGCTACGACAGATATGTCGTGCGTTACCATGATGACGGAGAGACCAAGCTCCCGCTGCAGATTGCGCAACTGATCCAGGATCTGGCGCTGGATGATGACATCGAGCGCGGTAACGGGCTCATCGGCAACCACCAGTTTGGGCTGCAGAGCCAAAGCAAGCGCGATTGCGGCACGCTGGCGCATACCGCCGGAAAACTGGTGGGGAAAGTCGCGCAAGCGCCCCGGATCGATTCCGACCATTTCGAAGAGTTCGACCGCGCGCTTACGCGCTGCGGATTTGCTCATGCCGCCGCGGTCCCGCAGAACCTCCATGATCTGATATTCGACCCGGTAAACAGGATCGAGCGAGTTCATCGCCGATTGGGGGATAAACGCAATATCGCGCCAGCGGAGCGCATTCATTTTGCGCTCCGACAGGGAGACGATGTCTTGACCATCGAAGTGCATCTGACCGTCCGCGATTCGCGCGTTATCCGCAATCACCCGGGTCAATGCCCGTGCCATCGTGGTTTTGCCGCAGCCGGACTCACCAACCAGCCCGACAATGGATCCCTGAGGCACATCGAAGCGGGCCTTGTTGACGGCAACGATGTCGAGCGTTCCGACTTCATAGGCAATGGTCACATCTCTGACCGACAAGAGTGGTCCCATCATCTCAGCGCCCCAGCTTTGGAAAGAGCAGATTTTCATATCCGCGCGAAATGAAGAAACCGGCGCTCACCACCAGAATGATGGCAAGGCCCGGAGGAATGAACCAGTAGTAGGCCTGACGGGCGAGCGCCTGGCTCGCAAAGGCGTCCTGCAGCATGAAGCCCCAACTGATAGCGTCCGGATCACCGAAGCCCAGAAAACTGATGGATGCCTCCGTCAGGATCGCCCAGCCGATCGCAATTGAGCCGTAAAGGAAGGAAAGAGGCAGGATGTTGGGCGTGATATGACGCAGAATGATTTTCATATCGGACGATCCGACCACCCGCGCCGCCTCCACATACCCACGCGAACGGAGCGACAGAACCTGCGAGCGGATCACCCTGCCCGTGTCGCGCCAGAGCACAAGCCCCATGGCGATGACAGTGTTCCAGATGGATGGTTCAGAGAACGCGGAAATCACGATGACGAATGGGAGAAACGGAATGCCGAATGCCACATCCGCAAGGCGCATCAGAACGGCATCGACCCATCCACCAAAGTAACCGGCAAGCAAACCGACAATGGAACCGATAAAGGCCACCATGAACGCAGCGGTAAAACCGACCAGCAGAGCAGAGCGTGCGCCCCACACAATCTGGGAAAAGATGTCACGGCCAAGCGACGTCGTTCCCAGAATATGGCCCTGGGTACCGGGAAGCAGATCGGATGCGAGATCGTAATCGGCGGTGTAGAGGATTTCGGCGGGATCATAGGGCGCGATATAGGGTGCGCATAATGCTGTCACCACGAAGACTGCATAGATAACAAGTCCGGCCAAAGCAAACGGATCGCCGACCGGCAAACGGATTGCAGCAAAGACACGGGCGATGCCGCTTTCGCGTTTTTGTATCGCGGCCTCAGGCATGAGAAATCCTTGGATCGAGGAATGTGTAAAGCAGATCCGCAATCAGGTTCATGGCTATGACGACGATGGCGATCATCAGGAAAGCCCCCTGCGCCAGCGGGTAGTCGGATGCCAGAACAGCAGCAACCAGCTCGCGGCCCAAACCCGGCCAGGAAAACACGCTTTCCACGACCACATTGCCTTGGAGCTGGTATCCCACGGCGATGGCAAAGGAGGTGATCACGGGCAGCAGTGCATTGCGGGCACCGTGACGTATGACCACGGCGGAGGGTGACAGCCCCTTGACCTTGGCCATGGTAACGAAATCCTCCTTCATCACATCCAGCATATTGGAACGCATCAGAAGCAGCGGCAGCCCTTGGGAATAAATTGCAAGGGTCAGCATGGGCAAAACCAGGTGAGACAGAAAATCCGCCGATGTGTAAAGCGCCCAGAGGCTGCTGTAGTCGGCACCGGCCGACCTTGTTCCGCCCGCCGGAAACCACCCAAGCGAGAACGAGAAAATCGCCAGCAGAACCATGCCGAGCCAGAATTCGGGCATGGCCCGGGTTGCCAGCACGACCGGCAGGGCGGCAACCTCCACACGGGACCCCCTCCGCCAGGCGAGCCAGGCCCCTGCCAGTATACCGAACGCATAAGCCACGATCAGTGAAGAGAAGGTCAGCACAAGCGTGTTGGGAAGTAACAACCAAATTCGCTCCGCGACAGGAGCGCGATACCGGAAGGAATACCCGAGCTCACCCTGAAGAAGGTTTCCCAGATAGGTAAAATATTGCTGCCATAAAGGCTTATCGAGGCCAAACTGACGGATGAGCGCCTGCTGCTGCTCCTCCGTGAATGTTGGGTCGATATAGGCAGCCAAAGGACTGCCCGGCATCAGCCGGAACATCAGGAACAAGATGGTCACCACAGCCCAAAGGACCAGCGCCAATTGCAGCGTTCTGATGAGCAGGGGCTTAAGTGAATTCATCGCACGTTCCGAGAGGCCGCCGGCAGTAGCGGCAAGAAATTGCCCAAGACTTTGGGGGTGGACGCGCGGCGCCTCAGGCAACCGCGCGTTGTTTAGTTTACGGCGTTATTTTGCAAGTGTTTCCGAGACGCCTTCCGGATAGGTCAGACGGTCCCCGACGCCGCCATACCCGGCTTCTTCAAGAATGCTCTTGGCAACATCCGCACCGGCTTTGAAGCCATCGACGACATCGGCCGCATGCCAATATTCAAGCGCGGGTGAAACCACCGAATTGGACGGCACCGCGAACTTCTTGAATGCAGCGTTGACGATCAGGCGGCGGTCGACAGCGCTGGATAACGCCCGACGGAACGCAGGATCGTCAAAAGGCGGACGGCGTAGATTGAAGGCCACATACCGGAAGCCGATATCGACGGTCGAAACCACCTCCAGATCGCCGTCTTCCTCAGCGGCCGTGATGAGCACCTGCGGGTCTCCCTGAAAATCGGAGAGGAAGTTCAGTTCGCCGGAGCGAAGCATGCCGAGCGCCGCTTCCGCATTCGGAACGATCCGCAAGATAAAGCGTTCGGCCTTGGGTCCGTTGAAGTGATCGGTATTGGCCTCAAGCACGATCTCTTCGTTGGGCAGCCAGCGCACGAACTTAAAGGCGCCTGACCCGATCGGTGTGTCTTCCTGATGGGATTCGGCGTTTTCTTCCTTGGAAGACAGGTCGGTGAGGATTGGCTCCCAGACATGCTTCGGAATGATATTGATCTTGGCAAGGCTGGAAGTCAGGAAAGAGGCTGATGGCGTCGCCAGGGTGAAAACAACAACGTTGTCACCCTCGACCTCAATGTTGGTCACGTTCTGGCCGAACGGAGCGTACATTGGCGCTTCGCCGCCCGTGGTCGCCTGATAGGAGAACACCACATCTTCAGCCGTGACCGGTTGCCCGTCATGGAATTTCAAACCATCGCGTAGCGTGACTGCAATCGTGGTGTCGTCGCGCCATTCATGACTTTCCGCTGCCCAAGGCGTCGGCAATCCATCCGGTCCGACGCGGAACAGCCGGTCATATATGAGTTCGGTCAGCCAATTGTCGGTGACGCCCGAGATGTAAAGCGGGTTCACGGCAATCACGTTGTCCGAACTGTTGACGATGATATCTTTCTGCTCGCCCGTCGGCGCCAATGACAACCAGGTCCAGTAGCTGCGGATGCCAATTCCGGATTGGTCGACGACGGACGCCGGGTCGAACACGGTCTTGTCAAAGGCGAAAGCCTGCTGCGGATGCACAAGCATCATATTCGGTTGATCGGCGTCGAGCATCTTCTGTGCCTCGACAACAAGCGCCTTGCGCTTCTCCGGATCGACCGTGATGCGCTGCTCTTCTACCAGCTTGTCGTATTCGGGGTTGTTGTAGCCGATGAAGTTGTACCCCTTCTCGGCAGTCGACGAATGAAAGAGGTTGTAGATGATCTCATCCGGGTCGGAACGCTCGGGCCGCCCCGTCATCTGCCAGGCCGTCACATCCCAGTCATTCCGGTTATACCAGACCGTGTCGGCCATCTGCGACCAGGGCATCACGTCGACTTCCACATCAAGACCCAGCTTGCGCCATTCCTGTGCGATGAGCTGGATCGCCTGGAACTCTGCCGGTTGCGCAGCCTGGGGCCGTGACAGCAGGTGAATTGTGCGGATTGGATCTTGCGCAGCGACGGACGTTGCATAGAGCGACGCTCCCAGCACACTCCCGACAGCAATTTTGAGAAATGTCTTCAAGTCACTCTCCTCTTACTGGGCCCGCACGCAAGCGTGTTGAGGCCATTTCATTCAGGGCGAAACCACTGCCAGCTCTCCCGGTGCACGTGACTGACTGCCTGCCCATACCGTCCATCTGCATAAAAAATGATCACCACTGGTCTTTTTGCATGCATATTTTGTTTTATTGAGTGAAACATTTTTGATATACTTCAATGAGTAGAACACATCGAAAATTAAAATCAATAGAGTGCAGAGAAGAAAATGGCAGGACCGACAGCAACAGATGCAGCCGGACGCAAGTCCTACCGGATCGATGCGGTGGCCCGCGCGCTTCGAGTTCTGGAGGCTTTGGGAGACACGCCCGGCATTGGCACGACCGCTCTTGCAGAAAAGCTTGGCGTGACAAAATCCATCGCCTTCCGGCTACTGCAGACGCTGGAAGAGGACGGTTACGTGCAGCGGGATGAAGAGCGGGCAATTTATTCGCTTGGCTACCGTGTCGCGCTGCTCGGCGAGCGCGTTGGACGCAAGGGCGCCTTGTTGCAGGTGGCACGCCCAGTCATGGACACCCTAAGGGACGAGACGGGCGAAAATGTGAATCTGGTCGCACGAGAAGGCACATCATCTGTTGCAATCGCGACCCGCGAAGGTCTTCATAGCATTCGTCTTTTTGCGCAAACTGGAAGACGAGGTCCGCTGCATGCCGGAGGCGCATCCATGGTACTTTTGGCTTATGCCGAGCCCAGCATCCGCGATCGCGTACTCGAGGGGCCGCTCGAGCGTTTCAGCCCTCATACGATTACAGATCCCGAACGGTTGCGCGAAGCGCTCCTACTTATTCGCTCAAACCGTTACAATGTCGCAATCAACGATCTCGACGACGGCGCCTTTTCCGTCGCCGCGCCGATCCAGAACACTGCTGGGGAAATTATCGCTGGCATCTCGGTCGCCGGCGCATCGGCCCGCTTGGATGAAGTGCGGCGGGCAAGTTACATCGAAAAAGTTGTCGAGGCCGCAGACGAGATCTCGAAACGCCTGACCCTTAGCTGACACTTTTTACTCTCCTCGCAACTGTGGTCCTGGTTCAAGCCAGCCCCACTTCTTTGAACGCATGGGTTGCGGCTCATGACGAATTACTGCTAATGTTTTATTCTGCATCACATTGTTTCATTCAGTAAAACATTGGAACTTACCCATGAATGCCACAGAGTCCAATCTTCTTGATCAAGTCACCATCGATGAACCCTGGGCACTGGTTGAAAGTTTTTCGACTTTCAAACGTGAACATCCAGATGATGTTAATCGTGGCATGGACGAAGTGGTCACCCGCCTGAAGGCGCATGGAGTTGAGGTTAAGGTTCACGAACCGGAGCTCTTTTTAAGCTTGCCAGGACAGGCTCGGGTCGAAGCAGACGGCCAGACGTTCCGCGCGAAGCCGCCTGCCTTTAGCGCCGACGCCCGGGCAGGCTTCACGGGAGCACTCGTCTATATTCCCGGCACCACAAACATGGACGAGGAAGACGCCTTCGAGAGCCAGCTTGAAGCAGGCCCTGAAATGGAAGCGAAAGTGCGCGACAAAATTGTCCTCACTGAAGGTTTCGCAAGTCCAGCCATAATTTCCCTGATGGAAGCCTGTGGCGCCGTTGGTGTGATCGCCATCAACCCGGGCGTCGATATCCACTGGGGGATCTGCACCACCATCTGGGGAATTCCCGGCGCGGCCGATCTGCACCGGAAGCCGCGCATTCCGGCAGCTGCTGTCAATCTGGAGAGCGGCAAAGCACTGATCGAAATGGCGCGTGCCGGCAAGAACGCGACAATCTATACCGAAATGGAGGAAGGCTGGTTCTGCTCCAAACTCCCCGAAATCACCATCCGAGGCAGTGAAGAGCCCGAAAAATATGTCCTGCTGCATGGTCATCTCGACAGCTGGGATGTCGGCGTTGGAGACAATGCGACGGGCGATGCAACCATGCTCGAGGTTGCCCGCGTCCTTTGGGCAAACCGGGACAAGTTGCGGCGTTCGGTGAAAATCTGCTGGTGGCCCGGCCATTCAACAGGAAGATACGCGGGATCGACCTGGTATTCAGATACATTCGCGCTCGACCTGGATGAAAACTGCGTCGCGCAGGTGAACTGCGACAGCCCCGGCTGCCGGTGGGCGACGGAATTCATCCATGTGTCCGTCATGTCCGAAGCGCATGATTTTCTGGCTGATGTCATCAGGGAAGTCGCCGGAAAAGAGCTCCAATCCGAACGTCCGCACCGGGCAGGCGATTATTCGTTCAACGACATCGGCCTTTCAAGTTACCTCATGTTGTCGTCCGCAATGACCGATGCCCATCGCGAAGAGCTTGGATACTATGCTGTCGGCGGCTGCGGCATGAATATCGCCTGGCATACGGAAAACGATACGCTGGAAATTGCCGATAAGGATATTCTCTTGCGGGACATCAAAGTGTATCTCCTCGCGGTCTTCCGGAATGCAAACGCTTCCATACTGCCCATGGACTGGCGGGCAACGGCCCGTGAGTTCCAGACGACTATTGCAGACTATCAACAACAGGCTGGGGACGCTTTTGATCTTTCAGCTTGCAGCGTTACTGCTGCCGCCCTTGCTGGGGATCTGGACAGCTTTTACAAAGACATAGATCAGGGCGGAGTGTCCGAAGATACGGCAAACACCGTAATCCAGGAGCTGGCACGTATTCTGGTGCCGCTCAACTTCAACAGAAGCGCACGCTTCCGCCACGATCCGGCCCTCACAATCCCGCCCCTGCCCGCCCTGGAAGAAGCAACGAAGATCGCAAAACGGCCCGCTGACCTGCAAGGGTTTTCACGCACAGAACTCGTGCGCGGCCAGAACCACGTGATTGCCGGCATGCGCGCGGCCCAAAAACTGATCGCCAGTGCAGCCGGAAGCTAATGGTTTACTCCTTGAATACTGCCAAATTCAGGCTTGAAACGAAGTCCGCAAATTGTTGCAGAGCGACTTTAGCGAACCTGACCCAGCACCCTGAATTCCGGCCATGTAGGTGTTAGCGATTCATCTGAGGAAACGATGGACCATGAAGCGCAGATTCAGCGACGAGCAGATCATCGGAATTATCAAGGAATACGAAGCCGGGATGAAGGCTTCTGACATTTGCCAGAAGTATGGCATCAGCGATGCGACCTTCTACAAGTACAAAGCCAAATTTGTCGGCATGAACGTGTCAGATGCTAAGAAGCTGCGATCTCTGGAAGACGAGAATGCCCGGCTCAAGCGAATGCTGGCGGAGGCGATGCTCGACAATGCCGCACTCAAAGATCTTGCGACAAAAAACTACTGACGCCTGACGTAAAGCGCCGTGCTGTGCGGGACGTTATGGACCGGCATGGCCAGAGCGATGCCATTGGCCGGCAGGCGATTGCCTGCAATCGCTGAGAGGCGTCGAGCATGCCGTCTTGCGGGCCTGGACCGCTCAACGTTCCAGTACCGGAAACAGGATCAGGGTGACGCGGCCTTGCGCACGAGGCTGCGGAAGTTGGCGACCGAACGCCGCTGGTTTGGGTTCGAAGGCTGTTGTCATCATTGTAAATCGTCAAAGTGGAATTGGTTGACCCGTCCGAGGCAACCGTGATCGCATGCTCTTCGCGTATGTCATCATCGCCGTCGCCATCAAGATCACGCAGGATCGTCTTGGTCCGTCCATCCGCGCTGACATCTTCCTGAACGCCGGCACGCAACGAGCCGTCGCGGTTGGTCGTCGCAACGGTTTCCGTGCGGCTGTCATCTGCATGCACCGTCACCGTGTGGGTCACGATGGTCTCGTCCAGACTGTCGCCGTCGGCGTCAGTACCGTCGGTGCGGACAGAACCGTCGCTCGTAACGGTTTCGGAGCGGCTGGTGATCACAGAGCCGTCCTGCGCCAGATCACTGACAACAATCGTCCAACTGCCACCGAGGTGTTCGGTGCGCACCTCGCGCTGGTCGTACCAGCCGCCGCCCATCAGATCGCGCTCGATGGTCTCAATCTTGTCGCCGGTTCCAGCGTCCACGCTCGTCGTGGTCACGATGCGTGTCTCAAGCACCGCCGTCGCCGCGTTGCTGCCGGAAAGGTTCGTTTCCGTTTCCGTTCGGCTCTGGTCCGGATTGACCACTGTCACGATCGTCTGGATCCGGTCGACAACCCCATCGCCATTGTCGTCATAGCGGTTGGTGATATTCAGCCCGTCCGTGCTGGTGACCGAGTGGATCTCATAGGCCTTGCTGCCGTCCGCCGCATAGGCGGTTGAGGTCAGCACGCGGTTGCCGCTGCCATCCGTCGTTTCCACCTGCTCAACCCGATGCCCCTGGGCCTCCGAGGCCAGCAACATGTCACCGACAGTACCGGTGGTCCCATCAGAACGGGTGAACGTCGTCTTGCCGGTGATCACCGAGCCGTCGGAAAGCTCGATGTTGGTCGCATCCGCCGTCAGGTCCAGTGCGGTAATGCCTAGCTCGGCCAGGGTCTTCGATACGATCGACCCGTCCGCATTGGTCACCATCAGCTTGAACTTGGAAAAATCCGCATCGCCGGCATCCAGAACGCCGTCGCTGTTCGTGTCGAACACGGAAGCAATGGCTTCAAGATCGCTCGTTGCCGTTGGGTCCCACTCGGTGAAGATAAACTGCCGCTTTTCCGTGATCTCGTTGCGGCCATCCGGGTCGAAATACAGGACCCCGTCGCCCTCGCCCGCCCAGGCCGTGCGGCGCAGGAAGCCGTCACCTTCTGAATCAAGGAAGACGGTCGACCGGTCCAGCGCCGTGACCTCAAGACCGTCACCATCAAGATCAAGAAGAACAGGCTTGCCCTGACCACCACCATTGCCGCCAGACTCGCCGTCGCTTTTGTTGTTTCCGTACTTGCCTTCGTGTTCCGCGCGGTTGTGCTCGCGTGCGCTGACTTCACCATCATTGTCGTAATCACCAAGACCACCACTGCCGATGCCCGTCTCACGCGAACGCGTCGTGTCAACCGTCGAACTTTCGGAGTCGCGACCGGAATTCTGGTTGGAGCCGGGAGCAGCGCGCTCACCTTCTCTAATGCTTTTTGCAAACCTTGCTTCTTGCTTCGAAAATGCTCTTGGATCAGAGATCGCTTCTGGGAGAATACCATTAACACTTCTATGAAGCGTGTGTTCACGCCAAGAAGCATAATAGATATCAGAGTTGCTAAACCCGCCGTCCCTTGCCATGCCAAAAGCAAGTGACTCCCCATGAGCGCTTGGCGTGTCTCGATAACTGCTAGGTAGGCCAAGTCGATAGCCAAGGACGTCTTCTCCATTGAGCGATTGATGCCTTCCGTCGATCAGTTCGACAGTCGCATTCCCGTCCCGAGTCAGCCAGTTGGCATACTCAAAACCACTACCATCACTCCAGGAATCGTTGTGCACGCGCACACCGCCAGCGACATAGGTATGGAAATCCTCAACCTCAAAATTGTAGGTTTTCCAGCCCTTCTTGTAGACCGGCTTCAGTGCAAGGTTGCCGTTTTCCGGATAAACATACCCTTCGGCCTGCTCAAACATATCAGCGGTTTCGGAAGAATAGACGATACGCTCAGAAGTAACTTCTGCTTCGGAGCCGTCAGCAAGCACAACCGTGCCGCGCCCACCCGAAACAAGGCTCTCAATTTCCTTAAAACCACCTTGCGCCGCAAGAAACTGATGACCGGGTGTAGTCACAAGCTCCTTTTTCTCACCACCTTCAATCCAGGTCAGGCGCAACCATTCTTCTGTAACATTTGTGAATGTGCGGACGACTTTATTTAAGACAAGCTCACCACGCCCCCCTCCCACGAAAGGATCGAATGCAAGTATAGTATCGCCAGTTTTTATGTGCTCAATTGCCTTCTCTGCGCCTCCAAACAGAGAAATCGGCGTCCCACTGACAAAGCACTTCCTTGTAGTAAAAACTTCAATATTCTTAATAATGTCGTCCACTAATAGATTGTCAGTCAGAAATGATCTTGACATTTCGACTGCCATTGGGCCTGAAATAATCCAAGTATATTCGAACTCAAAAGCTCCATTACGAAGCACTTTCTTATCCATGCTTCGTACAAGATACACTTTGGTTCCTGGGTCGCCGGGAAGTGAACCGAATGGCACTGCCATTCCACCGCCAACAAACTTTCCTTTCTTTATTAATTGACCTTCAACAGCAATACTTAACTTACCCAGATGTTCGTAGTGACCGACACTAATCCCTCCCTCAAAATCTAGTCCGCCAAAGTTGCCAATACCAATTCCAGCACCGAATGTAATAGCAGCATACGGTTCAAACTTTGGGACTATTGCGACACCAGGCGCTACCCCAACCATTAGCCGCTCAAAAAAATTCATACTCGAATAGTCTGGGTGACTGACTTCCAAACGCGCTGAGGTTCCAGCAGAGAATGTGACTTCAATAAAGTCTGGCGAACCTAGTACTTCAGCGACTGGAAAGGGCGTATTTTCTGACAAGGCACGAAGCAATTTTTGTGCGCCTGGTGTATTTATTGGTATTTGCCTAGCAATGCCGACACCTAAGGAAATATCTCCCGTAGTTTCCGAAACCCTGCTCGTATAACCTGTCATTCTGCCCACCGTATTGGATTGGATTTAAATGAATTACACTTCGCTCAAAATCGAATAATCCAAATTCTCGAAAATATTAAATAGTATTTACCGCCTATTTTTTAAGAATTCTCGCTAGAAAATCAAAAAACAACAAAGAGAGGAAAGAAATAATTGTAATTACACTCACAATCAAGGAAGCATTGTATGATAGTTCAGAAACTTCAATGTATTCCTCCCCGTTCTTTAAGTAAAAACCACCTCCATCGGAGTATCCGTTCAGCGCCACACCACCAAGTAAAAAATACAAAACAACGAAAACAAAGAAGCAAAATATGGAAATAAATAACAAGTAGGCACTCATGTTACTGAATAATTTTTGCAAAAAAACAACCATGTGAACTCGCATTCAGAAGAAGAAATACTTTCAATCCAGCTTCTTTATCTTCATCCCATCCAAAGTGTAATGGAAGCTACAGAATACAGTCCAAACCAACCCCATTGAACACAATTTTTGCAAGAGTCTAAGTTACCTCAACATAATTCCCCCCAACCGTCTTCAGACCACACCGCCTAAAGAACTGGTCACTCTCCGCCGCGCTGATGCCATTGGTAACGTGCACCAGGATATGGCTGCAATTCCGCTCCTTTGCCCATTGCCGGATAGCCTGCATCAGCCGGAGGGCGACCTTGCCTGCCAGCATCGTTCCAGAGAGAGAACTGTCGTAATAGAGCCCGGTTACGGAGCAGACGAGCGCGCCTTCACCCAGGAAGTACTCACCGGCATTGAGCGAGGCAAAGCCGACCGGCTTTTCTTCCTCATTGAGCGTCGCGAGCAGCAACCCGTGCTGATCCGGCTGCCGGACGACCTTGTCGAATAGGGCGCGCGCCTTGCGCTCGGAAAACGGAATGTCGCGGAAGATGGTTCTATTGTGGGCGTCCCTGACGAGGTCAAAGGCGGCATTGAAATCCGCCTCGCTATCCCGCGCGAGCCGAACCAAGATGCGGCCTGAATTGCGCGTGGCGTCCGGCTGTTTGGACCCGGACATATCGCTTCCTCGCACAACGTTTGTCGGCACAGTTTCGCCCGCTCCGCCGGACGCAATCTGCTCGCGCCCGGAGAGATCAGAATTGCTTCTGTCCACCTTGCCCCATTCCCCAATTTGACCGGCAAAAGCACGCTGCCTCATGCGCACTTAAAACGGTCAGGGCTGCCTGGCGGCAACCCAAGATAAGTTAACAAAACCTTAGCAATAGTACTAAGTGACGTGCAACCGAATTTATTCGATTTCCGGTTGAATTTTGAACTTCCGCAGCGTTCTCAATCGGGTATCCGAACAAATCGCGCCTCACGCCGTGTCACTGGTTGCAAGGCCTCTGATGATTTCGCGTTGCCGCTCACGCGGCACCGGCATGTAAGCGGTAACTGTTGTTGCCAGATGCTCATGGCCCATGTTCTGGGACCAGGCCTTGCGCTGTTCGATTGTGGCGCAGATCTTGTCCATCATCATAGCATGGGTTTTACGCAGCCAAAGTAGTGAGCAATTGAAAAGCCTTTTCGCACTGAACCTATTTTTTGGAAATTCCCCGAATAGAACCAACAGGACCACAAAAAAATATTGGTAGGAAAGTTAAGACTTGGAGTGATTTTAGCGCCTTCAATTTTAATCGTTGGAGCTTGACCATTGAAAAGGTCAAATCTCCCGATTACCAGATCCTTTCTCTTTATCAATCTTCAACTTTACCGATCCGATTTCGAGATTTTACGGCTGCAAATATGCCCCGTAATAAGCGTTATCAAAATTACTGAGATCTCAGTAAATAACGGTATAGACATAAAAATAATCATCCTAACAATTAATAAGTAAATTATCAATACCGCAATGCAAATGAATAATACTTTAAGGAAATTTAACACAGGTAATCTCATTTTTCTACTTTGGAAATCCAGCCTCCTCAAGGCACAACGCTTAATTGAGACTGCCATGTAATGGATTTCAAAAAAAGTATCCGATTTTTTCTAGGGTTCGCAGAATTCCTCAATCCCCGCTTCGAACCAAACAACGTTACACACACTGGACCAAGTCAGTCGCGGACGTCCACACCGAGGTCACGTTGGGTCGCACTCCACACGTTCACAGATAAAGATACAGGTAAATTTTGCAGCTATAATGCCAGCAAAGTTTGGAGCAAACCCGCGAAAAGAGACGAGAGTTCCAAACATTCATCTAGACGTGAGGATGTAGTGTTAGAGATTAAGTCAATAGATATGACCTGCTCAACAGAAAGAGGTCAATTGTATTTTAACGCCGCGGACCTTCCTGAATTAGATAAGGGAATTATCACAGTAACACTAGATATTGGAGATGAACACGAAGAGGCATCTTCTCTCTTTTCGTTTTATATCGTAATCGGTGAAGATCAAGAAGCAAAACAAATGTACGAGAGTTATGTTTCTGACAATTATCCGGCAGTGTACTTTTGTAATTTTAGTAAATCATCAATCACTGATACAATAAGCGAAAGATTTAAAGATGCGAACAAAGGTAACTTTGAAGACAGCTTACCATTTTTGAGGAAATTATTTTTATGGGAATTCGAGGGTGAGAAAATTCTGGACTAGATTTTGAATAAGCATTTGCCCGTATGTGCACTATTGAAAGTTGAATTTGTCGCACGTGAAGAAACCGCAGGCTACTGATTTGCATTGATTTGAAGCCTTTTCGGGTACTAGTTGTTGCAAGTTTTCTGCTTCAGACGAGCATTTCCTTGCAACTTTACCCAGCGACCTGGCTCGAGTCCGTCTTTAGTGAGACGCACCATTTTTTCTATTGAGTGTTTCTTGTAGGTCGGTAGGGACAGCGTGCTGATAATAATAGCGCGCTCCGATCTTGTTTAGACGCTTCAAACCTATTCCCCTTGGGCGAAATCCAAACTGTATTCCACCAGGTTCCATCAGGAAATCGACCAAAACTCCAGGGTTTCCGGCAATTGTTTGATATAGGAAGGAAAATTAGGTAGATGGCGGAGAGGAAGGGATTCGAACCCTCGAGACGGTTGCCCGCCTACTCCCTTAGCAGGGGAGCGCCTTCGACCACTCGGCCACCTCTCCGGCTCGACCCGTGTACGAACAAAAGCCATCAAGTTCAAGGCGTAATTTTTGCCGCGATAACTTTTTCCACGTCGTGCGATCAGGTTGCCGATCGTCAACGCGCAGGGCGCGCGGTTCCACAAACGCGGTTTTCAGTGAGTGCGTGGATATTTCCATGCGGGCCCAAAGCGGCTTAGGGTATCCATGTTGCAGCCCTGCCAACGCCGCTAAAGCACACGGGCGGTGGGCTCGGTCAGCTCCCGCCGTCGCGGGGCAGGTTCCGCGCGCGGCAGCCGGCTTCACGCTGCCGCGTCAGAACAAATGCAAGGGTTCAGGTGCCGTCGGGCCGGCGGCCCTTGACCCCATCAATGCATCGACAGCCATTCACGCGCGGAGCGCTGTGCTTCGGCGATCTCGGACGGGCTCATTTCGCCGGAAATTTCCTTGCGGTACTGGGCGGCGTCCTTGTTGCCTTTCAAGGCGGCGATGTTGAACCATTTATGAGCTGTCACCAGGTCGGTCGCGCCATTGCGGCCACAGGCGCTGTCCAGACCCATCTGGAACAGGATGTCAGCAGTAACGGGCTTTTCGCCCATGGCGGCCATATCAGCCGAATGAATTTCAAAACGAGCCATAACGCTCCCCTTTCGTCCTCTGTTAGACTTCCCCAGAAACGCAAGTATTTGCGAATTTTTCCCCGGCGTTTCTTGAGGTCTACTTCAACAGGAGCAGTTAAACGGCTCGTAAAAAAACAGGTTTAACGCAAAGCGAACAAAACTTTAAACAAGTCTGAAATTTACACTGTGGTAAGCATGAGAGGGCGATTTCCTCAAATATTTCAAGCAAATTACCCCGGAAATTCACTGACCGCATAAACGCTCTGTTCACCAAGCCGAGAGTTTGGTTTTCTGGTTGAGCGCAGCAGAGGCCATTCCAACCCCATTCAAGAGACGGAGCCGGAAAGTGTCAGAAAATGTCATCGTCTTTCTTCACGGAACCAATGCCGCTTCCTGGACGCTGGACCCGATCCGCCACTTTTTCGAGGCTGAAGGCTATGCGTGTCACAGCCCTGTCTATCGTTTCCACGACCTTGCGGAGGGAGACCAGCGGACACGGGCGCTGAAAGGCACAAGCATTGCCGATTATGTCGAGGACATTGCCGCCTTCATCACGAAGCTCGACCGCAAGCCCATCGTAATCGGGCATTCCCTTGGAGGCCTGATTGCGCAGCTGCTGTCCGCGCGCGGGCTGATAGAGGCAGGCGTTCTCATCAACAGCAGCATCATCAATGGAACGGTCCCGACCACGGAGATGGAACGTGCTCTTGGGAAGATGTTCATGTCAGCCGGTCCCTTCTGGGAAGATGTCCCCGGACAGGATTTCGACTTGCTGGCGGCATACGGGCTCAACACGATGCCGGTGGAACAGCAGCACGAGATCTGCAACCGGCTCGGCACAGAAAGCGGACAGGTGCTCTTTGAACTTTTCTTCTGGATGTACGACGTCAATCAGACGACCAGGGTAGACTTTACCCGTGCAACTGCGCCCCTGCTGTTTCTCTCTGGGAGCGAAGACAAGGTTGTGCCGCCGACAACAGCCAAGACGATGGCGGATCGCTACGGTGCACAGGCGACCTTCGTCGAGGTTCCTGGAAGATGTCACTATATGAAGCTGGAAGAAGGGCGCGAAAAGCTCGCACAACACTGCCTGGAGTGGATCCGCGCGCTTTGACGTAAGCCGAAATTCTCCTCCCGCAGACGATCCGGGCCAGTGACCTCACGAAAAAAGCCGATCACGCGACCTTAGGTGACGGGTTTTCAAGTCCAGATCCCCCCGCGATTTGGCCCTACCCCGTCGCATCGTAAAGGCCGAAAGTGTGGCGTAATCGGTCCTGCAGATGCGGCGGGGTTTTGTTTTGAGATGGCGCGCGTGTGCTCGCGGCGAGCTCAATATTCCTAAATCAGAGCAGCATTTTCTTGTAGCCGAGATGGCTTTGGTCATAGCCGAGCCGCCGATAGAAGGGGTGCGAGCCTTCGCGTTCGCGGTTCGATGTCAGCTGCAGCATGCAGGCATTGGCTTGGCGCGCGAGGTCTTCAGCGTGCGCCATCATCTTGCGGCCAACACCCTTGCCGCGCTGATCAGCGCGCACATGAACGCTTTCAAGTTCGACGCGCGGCCGGCCCATGAAGGCCATCCCCTTCAAAAAGTGGATCTGATATGTGCCGACAACCTCGTCTGCCTCGTTGAGCGCAACATAAATATCAACCTCCGGAGCTGCGATGAGGGCATCGAGAGCAAACCGGTAATCCTGCCAGTCGTCGAATTCCCTGTCCTTGCGCACGCTCGTCGCACCGGCGTTGATGATTGCCACGATTTCGCGGAGATGGCTGACCGCCGCTTTTTCGATTCGGATCTCAGGTTCCACTGTGCGCACCAATTTCCCTTGAAGAACAATGGACTGCACCGCGAAGCAGACCGCATTGCGGAGCCCGGGCGCCCGATTGCTAAAACTTGATTCAAATGCGTTTCACCTGATGTACCAAGATTTAAACCGGCGTCCATACCCTTAGGTTGAATTTCGATCAGCTTGTGGAGCTTAGGCGTGACTGACTTGGGCGGTTTGGCAATGGCGGCCGGATGCGGTGCAATCGGAGCAGCTTCCGTTTGGGGGCTGTCCGCGTCTGCACATCCCAACGCCATCAGAAGGGGGCATATCTGCTTCCTGAGCTACAGCTGGCCTGTGAAGTGCCTGGCCGCGTCGCTCGTGCCGATGGCGATTTTGTTTGTCTATGCGATGGCGCATGCACCGGCGAAACAGATCGCATTTGCCTTTGTCATCACAGCCGGCTTTCTCGCGATGACGATCTTCGTCAACTACCAGGTGTTCTTTGTCCGCCTCGGTTACGACCGCAACAACATTCACTTCAACAGTCCGTTCTTGAAGAACAAGTCGGTGTCGTGGGACAATCTGGAATATGTCGGACGTTCCGCCCTCGTCCAGGCAGATTATATCGAAGTCGCCGGGATCGGCCGGATCTGGTGCTCCAGCTTTTCGAACGGTTATGACGAGCTCGGGCAGTTCCTGGAGCGCAAGACGGATACATTGCTGACGTCTCAAAGCTAGTGCGTTCTGCTTTATCGGCAGAGTGCTTCGTTCGAACCCAGTTCCGCAACGCCCCACCATGTGGTTCGCCACCCATCCTCTTTCCAAAGATGCGGCCATGACCCGGTCAGATATTCCACAGAAACAGGCTCACCGGTTTTTCCGAAGACAACTTCCTTGTAGCGCTGATCGGCCGGTTCATCAGGCCGCTTGTCGCCCTCCTCCCAGATGAAGAAGCATTTTTCACGCGGAGGCACCCGCGCCGGAATGGCGTCTGTAACCACGCGTGCGCCCGGGAAAAGCACCCGCAGATTTCCGCCGGTATAGCCGTCATCGGCGACCAGGGTCGCCTCGCCCGCACCAAGTGCCTCAAGCGGTGACTTGAGGTCTGCGTAAGGCTTCATGTGCCGGCACTTGCCGCCGCACCAGAACTTGTCGGGTGCCGCAAGGCCCGGGACACGCGCAAGGAAGACGACCGCAACTGTCGCGATGACAATTGTCGCAAGCCAGCGCCATTGCCGGTCAAAGCCGAACCGTTCAAGATCGGCGAACAGGTAGATCGGCAAAAGCAGCATCAAGGGGTGCATGTGGCGCTCCTTGACGTAGGTTGCGCCGGTAATCGCAATCATGACCGCCGTCAGCAGAACCATCGCCAGCACCGTGCGCCCGCACAGGCGGGCAACATCATTGACCGCGAGCGTTGCCGGTTCCTTCCTGCCCAGGTAGCGCGGCCAGAAGATCAGCAGCAGCACAGGCACCAGGATGACAGAAAAACCCAGGAGGCCGAAGGCAAGTTTGCCAAGCCCCTCTCCTACCCGGGCGATGTGGGAGGTCTCCGATGCGACACCCATGGTTTTCGAGACGGAGGCAAAGAGTTGCAACCCCTCGGTCAAAATCCACACCGCGTATGGGCTGTAGACGATTGCGGCGGCGACTGGCACGAGAACCAGACCCGACAGCCTGATTTTGGCGCGCCACGCACCGTCGCTGAGCGCGGCCAGAACGAGCGCCACAACAAAGATCGGATAGGAGTGCTTGCCAAGCAGACCAGCGCCGGCGACGGCGCCAAACAAAAGATAAAAACCCAACCGCCCGGTATCGAGCGCCTTGATGAAGAAAAACGCGCTTGCCGCACACGCCGTGGTCAGGACGACGGTATGGGTTACACCTTCGTGAAGGTTCCAGCCGAACTGGTAATAGAGGGAATAGGAAAAGGCGCAAAGCGCTGCAAGCCGTGGATTTTCAAGCGCCTTGCGCGCTATCAGAAACAGAAACAGCGCGGCAACTGAAATCAGGCAGTATTTGACGAAAAGAGCCGACCAGATTGTCGGACCGAAGACCTGCTGCGCGGACCAGAGCAGCCACTCATAAAGCGGCGGCTGGCGAAGCATGTAACCCGGCTCCAGTGTCTGAACGAGCACGTTTTCGAACATGTCGTCGGTGCCGAGAACCGGTGTCGACATGGCGCGCAGAAAAAGGTGTGCCAGGCCCCACAAGGCAACGATGCCCCAGACGGCCAAGGGTGTGGCATAGAACGGAGTATCAGCGCCGCGGATTGGTGCTTCTGGCAAAGACTTCATAGCAAGCGGGATACATGATTTCCGATCCCATGTAACCCATCAAACAAATGCGGCACCGGGAGAGCGCCTGTGCAAGAGACGCCCTCCGCCGGTTTGGTTCGTGTCAGAGCGCCGGAAGCGGCGGCAGCGGTGTTTTCAACCACTTCTGCGACAGTTCATCGAGCTTGCCGTTGAGCTTCTTGTGCAGGACGAACACATTGACCCATTGCAGCAGATCAATGTTGCCGGTCTTCACGCCAATATAGGACGGTGAGTTGGCGATGATGAACTTGGTTTCCAGGTTGAAGTCCGGATTGTCATTCGAAATTCCGAGCGCAACCATGTTGCCGGTGACGATTACGTCGGCCTGTCCCGAGACGTAGGCTGCGATCGTGGCTGCATTGTCGCCAAATCGAATGATCTCTGAGCCTTCCGGCGCGTCATCGGTAATCGCAAGATCCTCCAGGGTCCCGCCAGTGACTGCAATTTTCTTTCCGGCAAAGTCGGCAATCGTTGCCACCGAAACGTCCGGTTTGGCAAATGCGCCGGAAAAGAAAGGCGCATAGGCATGCGAGAACCAGATCGACTTTGCCCGTTCAGGATTGGCACCGAGCGTTGAAATGACCAGATCCACCCTGTCGGTTTCAAGGAACGGAATTCTCTGCTTCGACGTCACCGGGACCAGTTCGAGTTCGACACCGAGATCTTCGGCAATCATCTTGGCAACGTCGATGTCATAGCCTTCGTATTCGCCGTCCGCGCCAAGGGACCCGAAAGGCGGGAAATTCTCGGGCGTTGCGATCTTGATCGTTCCGGCCTGCAGGATGTCCTTGAGCTCGGCAGTTGCCGGACTGGCGAAAACAAGCGCAGCCGACAGTAAAACTCCTCCAAGACCAGTTAGTTTCTTCCACATTTCGCGACCCTCCTTTTTGGTTGAACAAGAGCGATGTTTCAGGCGGCAGCCTTGCGCCCGCCCGCCGATGATGCCGATCCGAGCCGCTTTTCCAGGCGGCGCGACCAGACGGACAATGGAAAACAGAGACTGAAATAGATGATTGCCATCAGCGGATAGATGACGAACGGCTGGGTGCCGGGCACCGGCGAATTCGCCCAGCGCTTCCCGATCGTCATCAGATCATGGAACCCGATGATATAGGCAAGCGAAGTTCCCTTGATGATCTGCACCATGAAGCCGATTGTCGGCGCGATCGCCAAACGCACGGCCTGCGGCAGTATGAGCAGGATCATGATCTGCAGCAGCGTGAGACCGAGGGCCTTGCCGCCCTCGTGCTGGCTGCCGGGTACTGCAAAAATAGCACCGCACCAGACCTCGGCGAGATAAGCGCTGGTGTAAAGTGTCAGGGCAAGACCGGCAGCATGCCAGGGATCGACGCGCAGGGAAAAAAGATGCGGCACCCCCAGTCCCAACAGGAACAAAAGCATCAAGAGCGGAACGGACTGGAACAGCCACGTGTAGACGGTCGAGAGACCGGACAGATAGCGGCCAGGGGTCACGCGCGCCGCAGTGACAATCATGGCGATCAGGCCGCCCCCGACAAAGGCGATCAGCGACAGATAGATCGTGTACTGGGTCGCCTCCAGCAGCTGAAACAGGACAATGCCGAAAGGCTTGCCCAAAACATCGGCGAACAGGTCTTTCAACGGACAACCTTCCACCTGAAGAGCCTGTCGTGCAGAAGACGCAGCGCGCTTTTGAACATCAGCGACATGAGGACGTAGATCACGGTCAGGGTGAAAAAGACCTCAAAGGAGCGAAAGCTCCGGCTGTCGATATAGACGCCTGCCCAGGTCAGGTCGGTCACACCGATTTCTGAAATCACACCGGTCGTCAAAAACAGGAATATGAACTGGCTGTTGAGCGAGGGGTACATGGCCGCGACGGCCTGCGGCAGGCTTACCTTTACGAAACTCAGCCATCTCGGGATCCCAAGCGCATCCGCCGCTTCGCCTTGCCCTGTTTCAATAGAGGCAAGGCCCGCGCGCAGGATTTCTGCGAAATAGGCAGAAAAATTCACCGAAAGCGCCAGCAGAGCATGTCCCCAGAACGGCCACTGGTAGCCGAACAGGAGCGGCAAGCCGAACGCGATGAAGAACATCTGGACGATCAGCGGTGTGTTGCGGATGAATTCGACCCATGCCGTCGCAAGGTGCATCAGAACCGGCACCCGGTAGTGCCGGAAGGCCGCGAGAAACAGCGCAGCGATAAAGCCGAATATACCGCCGCCGATC
Organism: uncultured Roseibium sp.; assembly: GCF_947494555.1. Classification (GTDB taxonomy): domain Bacteria; phylum Pseudomonadota; class Alphaproteobacteria; order Rhizobiales; family Stappiaceae; genus Roseibium. Next base: position 1,057,802 of record NZ_CANLVF010000002.1, read on the forward strand.
GTGAGAAGGCCGCTGACCAGCGCTCCCTGAAAGAGAAGCCAGAGATACTCAGGATTACGATAAATTTCGAAAAATCTCAGATCAGCCACTTCGACTGATCCGCCAAATTGTATTGTACAAGGACGCCCCCAAGCCCGCTTGAAACCCAGGGATCTTCTGCAACGTGCGTGCCAAGAGGAAATTGACTTAACGGCCAACGCTTCGCCCTGCTTAAGGGCGCATTCCAGCGCGCAAACGCTCAGAAAAAAGGCAGCCAGCTAAACAATTGACCAGTTATTGCCGCAGGTGCACGGGCAGTTTACCGGTTCGCGAAGCCGGTCGTATTCCGGTTCTTTCGCTGATGGCAGCGCTGCCGATTGTTGAAATCAGGTGCCGCTCGGTCTTCGGCTTCAGCTGCGGTAGGTCGCCAGTTTGAAGGCCGCAAACGAGAAAAAGACACCCAGTCCGGTTTCGATCCAACGCCGCTTGCGACGATAAAAATCAACGACAGGCCGCGTTGAAAAGGTCAGGGCATAGGCAAGGTGGCCGAAGACAGACATCAACGTGCAGCTGACGATGAGCGCAAATCCGACCCATATCGGTGCGTCCGGACCCAAGCCGATGCCAACAATCGCAATCCAGTGAAGGGCTGCCTTCGGGTTGGTCATCTGAATGACGAGACCCTGAAGCAAGAGCCGCTGCCCGGTCGCCGGCTTTGCAGCAAGATTTGCGCCCGGCGATGCCGCGGAACGCAACGCCTTATAGGCAAGCCAAAGAAGGTATAGTGCACCCAGCACTTTCAGGATCGTGATCGCATGCGCGTAAGCTGCAATGAGCGCTGTCAGGCCGGCAACGGTCAGTGTTGCCCAGATGCCGGATCCGAGCCCTACGCCAAGCGCGAGCTTTGCGCCGGAGGCGCGCCCGCGTTCCATGGACGTCCCGATGATTGCGAGTATGTTCGGGCCAATGCTGACAAAGCCGACCGCGAAGATACCAAGCGCCAGCAAAAGACTTGTAAGATCCGCGTTCATGTTAGGTCCCGGCACATCCTGGTGTCATGCAGCGTAGTGGGAAATCCTGTTGCCCTAGATGCAGCGTAACAAATCTTTCCGCCGGACCTCAATCGAGGAATGTCCAGGTGTCCGCGCCATCAAAATGGCGCAGGCCAATCGCTTCGATCGTCCCAGGTTCTGCGAGACGCAGATTTACTGCCATGCGTCCAATGCCCTGCTCTGCGATCCCCTCCCAGTGGGTCGTCGTACCGCAAGTCCGGCACGTGTGGAAAGCAATCTCCTTGTCACCGTGCGCGTAACGGATCGTTGCTTCGGGTACGGCTTTTACCGTGATGTCGCACGCTTCCCCGTGTCCCCAGACAGCGCCGAGGCGGCGGCAGATGGAACAGTTACATGCAACAGCATGCCTCGGCAGCGCCCTCAACTCGAAAGAGACGGCGCCGCAGTGACAGGTTCCAGTGATGGGCAACTTTAGTTCTGACTGGCCGCCGTCACTGGACATGGGTCACTCCAAGCCGATTTTCTGCTTCAACAGGTCGTTGACCGCCTGCGGGTTGGCTTTGCCCCTGGATGCCTTCATCACCTGCCCGACAAACCAGCCGACGAGGTTGGGCTTTTCTTTCGCCTGTTCGACCTTGTCTGGATTAGCGGCGAGGATCTCATCGACGATCGCCTCGATCGCGCCGAGATCGGTAACTTGCTTCATTCCGCGATCTTCGACGATCTGAGCCGGATCACCACCTTCGGTCCAGACAATCTCGAACAGATCCTTGGCGATCTTCCCGGAAATCGTCCCTGCCTTGATCAGGTCGATGATAGACCCGAGTTGATCAGCAGATACAGGGCTTTCGGAGAGGTCATTACCTTCCTTGTTGAGGCGGCCGAAGAGTTCGTTGATCACCCAGTTGGCCGAAAGCTTCGCATCGCGGCCCTTGGCAACCTCTTCAAAAAAATCAGCGGATGCTTTCTCAACCACCAGGATATCCGCGTCATAGGCGGTCAGTCCGTAGTCGCTCACGAACCGGGCCTTCTTGTCGTCCGGAAGTTCCGGAAGGTGACCGGCAAGCTCAGTGACAAAGTCCTGGGTGAACTCGAGCGGCAGCAGGTCCGGATCCGGGAAGTAGCGGTAGTCGTGCGCCTCTTCCTTGGACCGCATGGACCGTGTTTCGCCTTTCGCGGCATCGAAAAGTCTGGTTTCCTGATCGATTTCTCCGCCGTCTTCCAGGATCGCCACCTGGCGGCGGGCTTCATATTCGATTGCCTGGCCGACGAAGCGGATGGAGTTGACGTTCTTGATCTCGCAACGCGTGCCGAATTCGCCACCCGGGCGGCGAACCGAGACGTTGACGTCCGCGCGCATGGAGCCCTGGTCCATGTTGCCGTCGCATGTGCCGAGATAGCGCAGGATCGTGCGCAGTTTCGTAAGGTAGGCCTTTGCTTCATCGGAGGAGCGCAAGTCCGGCTTGGAGACGATCTCCATGAGCGCGACACCTGATCTGTTCAGGTCGACAAAGGACATGGTCGGATGCTGGTCGTGCAGCGACTTGCCGGCATCCTGCTCCAGATGCAGACGCTCGACACCGATCTCAACCTGCTCGTCAGGCATGTCGAGCAGGATCTTGCCCTCACCGACAATCGGCTGTTTGAACTGGGAGATCTGGTAGCCCTGTGGCAGATCCGGGTAGAAATAGTTCTTGCGGTCGAACACGGACTTCAGGTTGATCTCCGCTTTCAGACCCAGACCGGTGCGGATCGCCTGCCGCACGCACTCTTCGTTGATCACAGGCAGCATGCCGGGCATGGCCGCATCGACGAGGCTGACATTGCCATTCGGATCCTTGCCGAATTCGGTCGAGGCGCCGGAAAAAAGCTTGGCTTCGGAAGTCACCTGGGCGTGGACTTCCATGCCGATCACGATTTCCCAATCGCCGGTCGCGCCCTTGATGAATTTCTTCGGATCGGGTGTGCGTACGTCGACAATCGTCATCTTCGTCAAAAATCCTGTTCTGTTCGATTTCGCGCCAGGCCAAACAGCTCAGCAGTCATGTTGCGGCGCGATTTTTGTCCGCCTGTTGACCTATTCGGGAATTGCCCCGGCTGCAAGGATTTCCTTATGCGTGGTACCAGCTTTCGCACAAACAGCGCGCGAGGCGTGCCGGCTTGCGAAAACGAACCGACGTCTAACTGTCTTTGAGGGATTCCTGCTGCGCGGTAAGTTCTGAAAGCAACTTCTTTGCTTTTTTCCACTCTCCCGCCCGGATCAATAGTTGCTCGGCGCGTGCGAGGTCCTGTTCGATCCCATCGCCATTGATCAACAATCGCGCCAATTCGTAGGCGGCGTTTTCCTGATGCCCAAACGGCTTGCTGTACCAGCGTGGCATGGTTCCAAGCCGGATCGCGTGATCGGCGTCCAGCGTGATCACAGGCGGTGTGAATAAGAGCGGCGGTCTAAGTGCAATCTCGTACCATTTAATCGCTTCGGTGACGTCGCGTTCCCGGCAAAAGTAGAACTTGTGATTATGACAATTGCCGAGCCTGTTTGCGGCCTGTGTTTCGCCGGCTTCTGCCGCCTTGACCAGCCACTTTTCAGCCTCCTGATATTCGGACTCAGAATTCAGAATCAATGACCAGCCAAGCTCTCTCATTGCCTGAAGGTGACCTGCATTCGCAGCTATCCGAAGTGCGTTGTGCTTTTCGGTCAGGCTCAGGCCGGAATCCCTTTTCCAGGTAAGCGCTGCACCGGGATCACCGTCATTCATCAAGACCCTGACGCGATCCAAATCTCGATTGCCGGCGTTCAGAAGACGGTCGGCATCACCAATCCCTGCCTTTGCCGCGCGCTCAAGCCAGAACGTGTTCTTGTCGCGTTCCTTGCGATTGTCCTGACCGTAATTGACGCTGAACATGGCAATGTTCCAGTACGAAGCACCGACACCCGCAGCGCCAGTCTTCTTCCAGGCGCCAATGGCGGATTTCGTTGCCTCCTTGCGAATGTCGCGGCCAGCATTGATGGATGCGCGGTATCTGAGCGCATGATAGTTGCTGTTGCCTATCGGGTCTCTTTGCAGGCGCAAGACCCAATAGACCCATTGGGCCTGCTCAAGACTTCCAGCACGCACCAATTCGGCAGCTTTCGCACGTTCCCAGACCCGAACGAATTCCGGCGGAAACACAAAGACGGCCAAAAGCGCGATCGCAACAAGGGCGGCAGAGATCCTTCCAATCATCTTGCCGGAATATCACGCGCATCTAAACAACCGTTTCAGATTGATGAGAAAATCGTCTGCAATCTGGAAATCAACCCGGGTGTCATCCGTTTTCCGGCTGGTTCTGCGCCTGTCCGGTACGCATGATGAAGCCGATCAGAACGGCGACTGCCTGATAGAGCTCGACCGGAATTTCCTGGTCGATTTCGATCTGGGACAAGGCCTCCGCCATCATCGGGTTCTGCTCGATGGGAACACCGGCTTCTTGTGCGAGCCTTTCGATCTGTTCCGCGATCGATCCGGTTCCCTTTGCCGTTACGACGGGCGCGCCTTCGTTTTCATAACTAAGGGCGACGGCGAGCTTCTTTTCGGGTTCGTCTTTTGGTTCCATGCCAGCCCCCTATGACTGCCTGTCGATCAAACCGCCGGACTGGGCGGCAGACCTTGGTGGCAACCCGCGGACCAGCCGCAGCTCCTGCAGATCCAACCCGGCGTCCGAGAATGATGCCTCAATCGTTTCGCGAACGGCGTCGAGATTGTTGAAGGTCTCCTTCCGTTCGACCCAAAGGCTGACAAAGGTGCCGCCGCCCCGAAGGCTGACAGCTGCTTCAAGCGGACCTGTCGCGGTCAGATCCAGTGCGAAGCGCAATCGCCATGCAGGCTCAGCATCTTCGTTCTCATTTTGACCGGTGCCATCCCTGCCGACCTGCATTTGCAAAACTGCCGTTTCGTGCCCCAGCGCCAGCGGCAATTCCAGAACGATATCCATCGGACGGGATGCGGCTTGTGGCCGGTCATCTCCCGTGAGGCCGGAATTGACAAGTTGCGTCATTCGCACCCGGGCGAGTGCCGCGTTTGTTTCCTTCATCAGGGACTGCAGGTTTCGAGGTGCAGCGCCCGCCCAGAACCCGGACCCCGCCTGCTGGGACTGAGCTTGGGGCGGGTCCTGCCTGGACGGAGGAGCGGGTTGACCGGCGGGTCGTGTCAACTGTTCACCCGTCCCCAATTGCTTCAAGAGCGATTTGAAAGACAAGAGCGCCGATTTGAGGTCCAACGGGGTGCCGCTTGCAGGCATTTGAGGTGTTGCAAGGGACGCCTCTCTGAACTGCCCTGACATGCGCACTGCATGTTGCAGGTCCCGGCCAGAAATGTTCTGCGCCGTGTTCAGCCGCAGGCCCAGGATCTGCTGCATGGCCTTGGTAACGGCGTCAGGCAGGGACACCTGGCCGGATGACTGTGCGGACATCAGGCTGCCTATCTGCGCATAAAGACTTCCGAGACCCGATTGCTGTTCACCCAGCGGCTGCATGACCTCACGGGCAATCTGGGCTGCAGGCGAAGGATTCACGGCGTTACCTGCGGCCGGTTGCGCAGACGCCTGCTGTGTTCGAACCGACGCTGCAGGCTGATAGGACTGGGTTGACGCAGATCTCAGCCCGTCGCTTGCCTTCATACTGTGCAGCAGGAGCGTTTCTTTAAATGGGCCCGAAGACTGAACCGGCTGGTTTCCCTGTTGTACCGGCAAAGGTGCACGTGGAGGGGATGCCGCCGTCGTACTCGCCGTCGTCGTGCTTGCCGTCGTCGTGCTTGCCGCCACCATTGCCCTGTCGGTATGCGGACCAACGGGTGTCTTTCCAGCCGGAAGAAACGGGCCCTGCTCCGTTTGCACGACTGGTCTTTCAAGTGCCGACGGTCCTGGTGTGCCTGGTGATATTGCCGGAGCACCGGGTTTTACTGTTGATGCCACTTCCGGAGTTTTCGCCTGCGTTACAGCACCGGTTACCGGAGGTGTATGGCCAGTTGATCCTGCGGACGCGGGTGTGGCTGATGACGTTATGGATGGCTGCGATCCGGTTTGTGCCGGTGTTTGCCCGGAAACTCGCCCCGCCGACGCTTCTCCCGACACGGGCACAGAGAGCGCGGCACCCGCGTGCGCCGCCACGTGAGTCCCGGCGGCAGAGGCCGACACTGATGGAAGGATAGGAGGCGCGCCGGGCGAACCGGAAGCTGCCGGCGCAGTTGCGACCGGCGCGGCGGATGTACGAGCAGGAGCGGCTTGTGGTCCAGTCGAAGGAGTGGACCGGGCTGACGGTGCAGGCAGTGCGCCGCTGCCATGGCCGGCATTTGGCCTGATGGCCGGGTTTGCCGGCTGCGCGCCGGGGACAGGTGCTGCCTGGCGCACCGGCGATGCAGGACTTTGCAGCACAGCTTCAGCCGTTGACGGTGGCACAAAAGTGGCGCGCTGCAAAGGTGACCCGCCAGGCTGAGTCCCGGTTGCTTGACCGGCTTGCGGTGTCGTCCTGGCAGTAGCTGGATTGGCCAGCCCCTGAAGCACCTGACTCGTTGCTGGCGGTCCTGCCCCGGCCCCGCCGCCGGGAGCGGCTGATATCTGAGTCCCTGTTGGTCCTTGCGCAGGCGCATGCCCGGAGCCGGCTGGCGAAGGTGTCGCTTTTATCGCATTTGAAGGGACAGCGTTTGCCTGAGACAATCCGGTCCTTGCCGCCGTCGCCGGTGGGTTTTCCTTGGCTGCAGCTGTGCCGACTTGATTACCAACCTGTGCCTGAGGCGGCAGGGCGGTGTCCTGTCCCACCGTCCCGGAGGGTTGGGAAACCGCGATTTGCACCGCTACGTTCTGGCGGCTCCCCGTGACGGTTACGGTCACCTCGGCGCCGGGCGGCAGCGGCGTTTGCACGCGCAGCTCGACTTTCGCGTCTGCGGTTGCGAGGCGCACAATGCCACCCGGCAGATTGGCTTCCACTTTTGCGCGGAACTGCGTACCAGGCTCAAGACGAAGCGAAGTGGAAGCAGCCGCGGAGCTTTTTGGGAGCGGTTGAGCGCTAACAGTTTCGACCATTGCCTCGTCTCGCACATGTGCGCAATTGCAGATTCGCAAGCTGGAAGTATGGCCGGATTCTCAATCCGTGCACAGCCTTGACACTGATCAATGCTGCCGAAGCGTTAACCTCTCACAGTACTTACGTTATGTCCTGAAGGAGACGAATCCCGTTCAGAACAATCGAAACACTTGCACAGCCTGTTTGAACAACAAGGCCGCAAAGGAGAAACAGCGTGAACTGGATGGACCGCCTAAATGAGCGCGCTGAACTGATGGGCAGAATGCTTGACACAATCGGCGCGATGAAGAACATGCCGGCCGGAATTCACTCCGATGCCGCGATACGCTCCGCTGCGATCCGATGTATCAATTGCGGTAACACCGAGGCCTGCAAGAGATGGCTTCAGGAACATCCTGACGGTGCAGCAAGCCCAATGAAGGGCTGCCCAAACGAAGAGCTGTTCAAAAGCTGGCTGGAAGACTGAGCGCGCCGGAGTTTTAACTCACGTTCGATTTCTTCTGCGCTGCATCCAGAACGCCAGGCTTCCAGCGGCCGCGCCACCTACAAAGCGGAACGGGAACATGGCCAGCGCACCCGCGTCCTGCGAGATCGGTTGCGGCAGCTGCAGCATGCCGACCGCCGCTTCAAGGATCAGCGAAAGCGCAGCAGCGGCAAAACCCGCGATCCAAAGTTTCTGCGGAGAATCTGCCCGCCATCCGAGATACGCGCCGATGAGCAGAGCGAACGGATTCAGCAGCCCGGACAGGCCGAATAAATCGATCCAAGTATCTGACAAGATTTCCATTGCGTTTTCATAACTGTGCTCTTCTTGAAAAGCGAGACCTAATCCTTTCTGTTTTTGTGCAATGTTTTTCTATTTTTTTCTAAACGGTCAAATAAATTTCCAGTTTATTTCCGAATTTTTCTAATCAACAAATGATTTCAGACGAATTCATTGCGACATGAATACTCACTCACCTGTATTTTCTGTATTTTACTTTTTTAAAACTTGTGTTATCCTAAATTTCAACCTCGGTTTTGCATCCGACCTCATTCGGACGCACTTTCTATTTGCACGAATTTTCATCATGTCTTTGACCTCAACTGTTCAAGCCGACGATCCCACTATTGAAGCCCTGGGCAAGTCCGATCGCAGACTTGGCATACTCTGCGCCCATTGTGGCCGCTTCCGCTATATGAATGGTTCGCGCTTCTCGCAGGATCAGAAAGTTTCCACATTGAGCGGATTGCTGTCGTGCAATTCCTGCGGTTCAAAAGACGTCGCGGCGATCGCGGTTTCAAGAAACCCCGAGAACGGCTACTGGCCGGCGGAACACAGCTGACGACCGCAGCAGAACCGCAACACTTCTTCGCGAAATTGCATTAAGACAAGTTGGCTGAGCTCAAGGTGTTGCGCGGGGCATTTTGCCGTGCTACCCGGCCCTCATCGACTAACGAGGTTTTATGTCCGGACAACAAGAGTCCTGAAGGCACCCGGCTAAGCACGGCCGGGTTATGCATGACGTCGCTGCTTGCGAATAGCGGCAGCGAACGGAGAATTGCATTCAAAATCAGGTTCTTCCGACAAATGGACATATCGAAAGCCGAACAGCGGGTGCTACACCTGCTGGCGCAAGGTGGCTGCATACGCGTAGAAAAAGACGAAGCCGGCCGCATCACCAATCAGGAAACAATAACGCGGGATGGATGGTACTGGGGTGGTTGCTCCCTGCGTCTGTTCCGTAAACTCAAATACAAGAGACTGATCGCCTCCAGAAACAGCGGTCCCTACAGGATTACGCAGCTGGGGCTGAAACGGGTTAGATCGCAACTGGACAACCGTTGACAGTTTCAACTTCTAAAAGACAAGCAAGCGCACCGGTCGCCTGCGCGCTTGCGGTCCACGGTTTCCAACCACAAACCGCAATCATCGGCTTCACGTTTCAATCACATCGGGACTGTCACCAAGCAGATAGCGTGGTCCCCTGCCGTGGCGCGCGGCGGCGTCGCCGGCGTTATAAAGCTGGCACGATTTCATTGAAAGACAGCCGCAACCGATGCAGGCATCCAATTTGTCTCTCAAAGTCTCCATGCGTTCGATCCGCAGATCGAGGTGTTTTCGAAATTCTCTGCTAATGCGGGTCCAGTCGGCCTTGGTCGGCGCACGCCCCTCCGGCAAGCGGCCAAGTTGAGCAGCAATCTCCGAAATCGTGAAACCAAACTCCTGAGCCACAAGCACAAACGATAGCCGCCTTATGTCAGCGCGCAGAAATCGTCGCTGCCCACCCTTGTTGCGGATAGGATGGACGAGTCCTTTTTCTTCGTAAAAACGGATCGCCGAAACGGCCAAGCCGGTTCGTTCGGCAAGCTCGCCGATGGAGAGAAGATCACTCGCTTTCATAACCTTTTTCAAAATATTCTCTTTTTCGCCCTTGACCTCAAGTTTACTTGAGGAATTATCTCAAGTGTCCACGAGGAGTCAAACCTTGAAAGGACGCAATCATGAGCACTGCATTTCTGGAACATGTGAACGTGACGGTGACAGATCCGGAGGCGACGGCCAAACGTCTTGAAGCCTGGTTCGGCTGGAAAGTGCGCTGGAAAGGCGCAGCGTTAAATGGCGGTACCACCTATCACATCGGCAATGAGACGAGTTACATTGCAGCTTATACTCCCTCAAACGACACAACACCGGTCAGGGGTGAAAGCTACAGCCACCATGGCGGGCTCAATCATATTGCCGTGGTCGTTGACGATCTCGACGCGACCGAAGCGCGTATCAAGGCCGGCGGATACGAAACGCACAATCACCAGGATTACGAACCGGGGCGCCGTTTCTATTTCGATGACGATGACGGGATTGAATTCGAGATCGTCAGTTACAAATAACGGGTTGCCATTCGTTTTCGCACTGAAGCAAAAAGGGACTGACCGAGATAGTTCCATGGCGTTGATGGCTGCAAACTGCTGAGGTTTTTTTGTGCAACTCGGCAGTTGCAGCGGCCATATTTTGGCACTTTCTTCTGAAACACTCACCCCTTCAAGGACGAAACCCAACGTGGACTACGGCCAATCAATCGCCGCAGTCCTCAAAGGGTTCGCAAGGGAGGGATGGATGAAGCTTGTGCGCAACGAAGAGGTCGCCTGGACGAATGGTTCAGGATACAGAAAGAAGATCCTGTTGCAGGATCGGGACGTCAATCAAGACGGGGCTGTGGTGCAACTGGTCGAGATAGCGCCCCATACACAGGTCAAAGAGCACTATCACGAGTCCTGTACAGAAGTTTTCCACGTCCTCTCGGGAAAGGGCGTGTTCCGGATCGGCGGCAAACAATTCGATATGGAAGCCGGACAAACCCTGACATGCGAACCTTTCGAGGTTCACGGGACCGAAAATCCTTTCGACTTTCCATTTACCTACATTGTTTTCAAAACGAACGTCGTTGAGAACGACCTGCACTGGTGCAATTGACGGCTGATGCGCACCAGCACCAAAGCATACGTTGAGAGCGAGTGAAGGCCAATTTCGTGCCGCGAGTGGAAGTCCCACTCGCAGCTGTATTGCGTAGCTTAGTGCCCTGTCAGAACCAGAGCCGAAATCGGGTACCTCAGGGCCTGGCCGCGGATCATGATTGCGTGGACGAGGCCGACTGTGTCGACGACATGCAAAAAGACGAATTCGCCTGTGCCGAGGTTTTCGTCTGTCGTCAGACGCTCGTGATTGCTTGTATAGGCATTCACTGAACAGCTTGCTCCGGGAGGCAGCTTCTCCAACCCGTTTTCATAAAGCGGCTCGAGGATCACGGTCACGGTGCCCTGTTTACGGGGTGTTTGCGACGTGTCGAACAACTGGCTGCCCGTCGTTATCTGGCCAGACGCGATCACATTTTGAACGTCTGTGACGATCAGTGGGATGATCGTGAATGGCACGGATGGGCAAAACGCTTCCGCGACCATGCCCGGTTTCATGACCTGAGCCTCGATCTGACTGAAACCGGCAACGATGCGTTCCTGCTGTGAATCCCTCGGGATCAGCACACCAGCCGGCCGCATGAGCGGGTTGACGATGTCTCCCGGGCGAAGAACAAACTGGCTCACCGTTCCGTCGACGCCCGCATAAACGGTCATTTTTGAAAGTTCAACTTCCGCTTCCTGTTCCCTTGCCCGCGCGCTTTCAAGACTTGCCGGCAAAGCAATATTGATCTTCGTTTCCACCAGTTCCTTATTTGCTTCTGCTGCCGCCAGAGCACCTTCGGCCGCGTCGACGGTCGTTTGAAGCGTCTCTATTTCGCGCTCGCTGACCACGTTGGAGTTCCGGTCGAACAGTTCCTGCTTGGTGTCGAGTTCATCCTGCGCCTGCTTCACAGACGCTTGCGCCTGCTCGACCTGGGCGGTCGCAACCGCAAGCTCTCCCTTCGCCAGGGCGATTTCACCCTCAATTTCGGCAATCTGCTGCTTCGCCGTATTGACGTCGGCTTCCTGCCGGCTGCTGTCCAGCTTGAAAAGCGCGTCGCCGGCCTTGACCTCCGTATCCAGCGACAGCGGAACAAAGACTTCCGCGACACGTCCCGACCCTTCCGGAAGGATAGGCAGGACACGGAAAGTGGACACCGCACTTGTTGAGGAGGGATGGAAGTAAAAAATCAGAGTTATCAGCGAAATCGTGAGCATCAGGCAGGACACGATCCCATAGCGCAATTCGTACCAGACCGAATAAAGCGTGATCTCGTGACCGATGCGTTTTCCCTGGACATAGCGGCGGAACAGGTAATCGGGAAGGATCGTGACCATGGAACAGAATAGGGTTTCAAACACTTATCCTGCCTCCTTACGCTTTTTCTTTGATTTCTTGAATTGGAGCCGGCTCGCTCGCGGGCTCCTTGACGGCTCCGGCTGCAGGCGTGGGGGCTTCGAATTCCACCTCCTCCAGTGTCTCATCCGGCTCTGTATATGGTGCTGCGTCTGCTTCGCCTTTGCCTGCGTATTTTCGTGCGGCTTTGCTTGCAGAACTTGCGATTGTCTCAAGCGGCGTCATGAAATCCGGCAATTGAACGAATGCGAGCACCAACGCCGCCACCCAGAAAATCTGATTGTGGGTAAAGAGTGCCAAGAGACCCAGGACCGCAACAAGCTCAAACTGAATTCGGCCGTGCTTGTGGGCAAGGCGTTCAGGCAAAGAGTGCAGATAGAGATAGAAGGTGCCAAGCAGCAGGATGATCACTATCAGCGCGATCAGGACCGTGACCATCATCTGATCGCTTCCATCTGCCTTTGGAATGAAAAAGGGCAAATGATGAGGCGCAAGCTCGTGCATTTTCTCAGTCATTTTCAAATCCGTAAATAAACGCGACGAGACAACGTGTTCCAGTATCCACCCGGCGTCAAACAAAAAGGAATTTGAGTTTACCGGTGCACAGGAAAGTGCGCGCGCAATGGCGCGGCCCCGCTCATGAGTCGCCCAGCAGGCTCTCAGCTGGCGAAAAGTTCAGTGTGCCGAAAGGAGCGCCTGCCCTAACGAGGCGCCATACGGATTGCGCCATCGAGGCGAATGGTCTCGCCGTTCAGCATGTCGTTTTCGCAAATCGCTTTCACAAGCTGGGCATATTCGTTTGCCTTGCCGAGCCTGGACGGAAACGGCACCTGCTGACCGAGCGAATCCTGAACTTCCTGCGACAATCCGAGCAGCATAGGCGTCTCGAAAATGCCCGGTGCGATTGTCATGACACGAATGCCGGACTTCGACAGATCCCGCGCAACCGGCAACGTCATTCCCGCAACGCCGGCTTTCGAGGCGGCGTAGGCCACTTGACCGATTTGTCCGTCAAAGGCTGCGACGGATGCTGTCGACACAATGACACCTCGACCGCCGTCCGCGGTAATCGGGTCCAGTGCTGCCATGCCGGTCGCAGAGATCGAAAGACAACGGAACGAGCCGATAAGGTTGACCGCAACAACCTTTTCAAACATATCCATCGCGTGGGGCTCGCCGCGTGAGGTGGTTTTCGCGACCGGTGCTATGCCCGCGCAATTGACCAGAATTCGTTCCTGGCCGTGAGACTTGCGCGCCTCCTCGAAACCGGCTTCGACACTGGGCTGATTTGTGACATCAACTTCGACAAAGACACCGCCGATTTCAAACGCAGTCTCCTGTCCCTGTTCGGAATTGCGGTCAAAGACAGCCACCTTGACGCCCTGCCCTGCGAGCATCCTTGCCGTTGCCGCGCCGAGACCCGACGCACCGCCGGTTACGACCGCTGACAATGTTGAATCCAACTTCACGAAACTCTCCTAAGTCGGTCAATCAATTGATTTTATTTTTCTTTTTTATACCAATTGACTATTACGTCAAAATCAACCGACAAATTGACCCAGAAACAATCGCGGGTCAAGTGCATTCCGGTGACCATGTGAACCAGCCTTGGGCGACACAGGCGAGGGTCAGCAACAAATCAAACTACTGCTCTGCAACAACAACCAAATCGATCGGCTGGCGTATCCCTGCGACATTCACACAAGGCCGGACTTCCAAAAGCGTCGCGTGATATCCCTGGCGCAGCGCAAGCTCCCATGTCGGCTGGTCTGTCAGCGAGGCGGAATTCTGGTCCTTGTTGGCGTCTTCCAACTTGGCGGCACGGTTTACCGCGTCGCCGATCACGGTGAATTCGAGCCGGTTCTTGGACCCGATGACTCCAACGGTTACGGTTCCGGCAGCCGCAGCGGTCCCGATCCGGAGCTGACCCGGCCACCCCGCCGATGTAAATCGCTCTTGCTCGGCGGCCACACAGGCAACCAGTCTTTCTGCCGCTCTCAATGCGTCTGCGGCATAGGTTTCAGAAGGGTAGACCGCGCCGAATGTTGCCAGGATGCCGTCGCCGAGAAACTTATCCACTCGGCCACCTTCCTGATTGATCACCTCGACCGCGAGGTTCTGATATTCGGCGAGAACGGCCAGCACTGTCTCAGGTTCCAGTGTCGCGGAGGTCGATGTGAAAGAGCGGATGTCGGCGTAAAGGATCGCCGCATCGCGCAAACTCCCCTCACCCGCCTCCAGAGCGGTGTGGGCATCGGTGATCGATGCCGCTACTTCCGGCGCAAAAAAACGGCGCAGATCCTGCGCTGCCGCCTGATCCCGCGTCGCCTCGAAAAGCATCGACCGGCCACGGTACAAAGCGACCGACAAAATGATCGTCACCGCGAAGATGACCATGGTTTTGTCGAGTTCCGCGCCGATCAGGATCGAGTTCCCGGTCAGGTACTCCACGTAATTGCGCGTGACGCGCATGGAATCCATGTCGGCAAAGGCTGCGTAGAAGACAAGCCCAAGCCATCCCGCAACGGCGACAAGTCCCGTTGTCAGAACAAAGCGCGGATCGAACCTGAGCGCCCTGAGGCCGATGAAGATGAACACATACATCAGTGTCGGGGTTTTCAGGTAAAACGAAGGATGCTGGTCGTACTGAATGTGAAACGAAAAAATGAGACCGACGAGAAGCGCCATGTCCACACCGATTGAAATCAGCAGGTACCACTGCGGCAACTCGAACCGGTAGGAAAGAACCAGGCGCAAAACGGTAAAAAGGAAGTATGCACCAAGCGCTATCGGCACGAAGTTGAAGCCGGCAGTGCCCTCTGCGCGCGGCGCTATGGCATAGAGTACCGAGAAAAACAGGACGAGACCCAACTGAACCCAGCTGATCAGGCGTTCCGACGACGCCTCACGCGCGCGGATTTCCGCACGCACCCGGTTCGGAATGCCTGTCTCAGGCGGACCGCCCTGAAAAATGTAGCGAAGTGATTGCGAAATAGAGCTCATGTCGATCCACTATCAAAAACAGACCGGAGTTTCTCCCTTCGGCGGAAATTTCGCAACAAGCTGCGCGTGAAAGTGACCGTTCGTGAAGGTTCAGACCTACCAGCCGCCGGTTAACCTCAATTGTTCCACCTTTTGCAGCAGTTCACCTTGTCTTCTGCAACCGGATTTGGATAGCGCCGATTTGATCTGATTTCGCACGGTGTGAATACTGACGCTCCGCGCTGCGGCAACCTCCGCCGGAGACAGTCCGTTGGAGAGCATCAAAACGGTTTTTGCTTCCGCGTTGCTCAAGGAAAGATCCCGTTGCAGTCGCTCCGCCGAAGACGACGTGTTGTCGACCGCTTTGAGAGCCAGCAACACCGCGTTCCCGCTACCATTCAAAAACGCACCAAATGGCGACCGATCCAGATCGCCCAAACTCATTGCCAGGGTCCGGCAGATCCACTCGCAGCCGTTCGAGTCGATCAATCTTGCATTGCTGAATACGTCCGAGTTGCCGTTGGCCGATCCGCGCAACAAGGAGGCGAACTGTGCCTGCATCTGATCAGCGCCGAATTTCACACGGCGGAACATGTCGCAGCCGATCAGCGAGCCTTCAGCGAGCAACTGCTGCCCCCCCGGACAGGCATACTGAACCGTCATGGCCGAATCCACGACCAAAACCGATGTGCCTGCGCCAAGCATATGTCTTTCAGTCGCCCACTTTTCGAACTTCAGCCCCATGATCATTCGATTGACCTCCAGGGATTGTCTGATAACGGGGGCCAGCCTAACGCACAGCTTCAGCCAGTCGTCCTCATGCTTATCCTTGTCTTTCGCGCGCATGTTGCCGCCTATCAGAAACATACGGCTGGCATCGAAGGCGAGCATGGATCCACCGCCGGCGTAGAGGTCTTCGAGCGGCTGCAGAATATCGGCGTAAAACTGCGTGCGTTTCAGTTTGTCCGGCGCGCACAGCTCATGTGTTGTGATCGATTCTCCGATGCCGCACCGGCCGAAATTCTCGGCAAACGGATTCCGGTCCGCGAAATGAGTCTCGTAAAGATGGAGAATTTCCGGGTCATAACCGGAGGCGTATGCCAGTGGAGCCGCCTTCGTAAGCTGGTCGTAGCCGATCAGCTGCGTGCAAACCTGCGTGCCCAACGCGCGGCCCATCGCATCCAGGAACACCTGCCATTGAGCCGGGTCAATGGATGCGGCGGCAGCGAGGTTGGAAAGTTCGACAAGTTTTTCGGCCGTTACGACCACGTGCTCCCCCAAATGTGGTCCTGGTTGCCTTTCGGGCACACCGCCGCACTACAACCTTCGTGCAACCCGTAATTTATAGTCCGATATAGTCCATTTGGACCATGCAATTAATGCATACATCTAGTAAACAACTCTTGATCGTGTTGTTCAGTCTGAGGCAGCGTTCTTTTTGCTGCTCGGTCTGTAATCCGAGTGCATCATGGGAATTCCCGCATTCCCGCACAAGGCGAGCGATCAATTTTTTAGCTGTGTTGTTTTTTGGGCGGCCATTTGGGCCGCCATTTTTTCTTCTGGTCTTCTGGTCTTCTGGTCTTCTGGCCTTACTCAGCGCAGCTTGATCGGACTTGCATCGCCGATATCACTCAAGACCGCACGCCCTTCTCCAGAAACAGGAAGGCAAACGAAAAGGGCGGCCCAAGTGTGGACCGCCCAATCAAATTCTGATGATGTTGCTTATCAGGCTTTCTGGCGCTTGCGCGCGAAGGCAAAAACGCCAAGACCGCTCAGAAGCAGCAAGCCACCGGCAGGAAGCGGCACGGTCGTCGGCGGCTCGAAGTGAACCGTAACGGCATGAAGCTTCCAGTAGTCTTTTTCTTTTCTGCCTTTGTCAAACGCACCGAACATGAACAATGAGCTTTCTACACCACCGAATTCCGAAAACGGATTGTCGTCTTCTCTGTGGCTCAGAAAGTCGCCATCGCCGTAGGATCCGTCACCGCTCAGGTCGTAACCCCAACGGAAATCGTCCCGGCTGTCAAAAAAGCTGAACGAAACCGAGGACATCGCCACATCGACGTCTTCGCCGTTGTAACTGAAGCTCGCCGTGATGAAGTCGTTCCAACCGCTGCTGTCCACCTGGTGACTGTTGTCGCCGGGACTGTTGGTAACACTCGCGCCACCATAGTAGCGGCCAATCCGCGCATCATCCGTAGCGTTCAAAGTGTTGCTCGGTCCACCGATGGTGAAACCGTTCGAACCGTTGGAGGTGATGTTGCGGTTGCCACCGGTGCTGTCGAGATTGTTTGTAAAGGCACCAGCCGTGAACGTCGCCGTCAGCCCATCCACCGTCAGCGTGAACGAATTCGACAGATTGAAGTAATTCGTTGAATCGCCAGGGTGTTTGGACAAATTGAATGTCACAGGTGAAGCCTGGACGATACCGACGCTTGCAAGCAGCAAAGCTCCACTTAAAATTATCTTCTTCACGTTATATTTCCCGGTGTCAAAATTGCCTAGAAAACACTACAACCATTCATTAACACATTGGTTGCAATACCGCAATATCCCCAGGACTGCAAGTGCCTTAATAGACCGCAAACAATCGGCAAGGCTCCCGCAACTCAGGCGGCCACTTGCCGGATAAGAAATTCAAATCGCCGTATTCAATTGCCCGGCGGTAAAAGGAATGCGACGAGATCGAAAGGCCACCTGCGAAGCAGCGTCTTGAAACACGTCCTGTGGCTGGCTGGCCGACGATACCCGATCGACCTTTTTGAGGTGCGCGTGCGGCAGGCTTTACAGCCCGAACGTTAATGCGAGCTACGGAAGTCGCACCTTAGGTCAAGGCCTTAGGATCATGCCTTCGCTGGCGACAAGTGTTCCCGGGTAGGCGCTTTGCGCAGCCAGGCCGATCTCATCAAGTTCATCGTCGGAACGCCGGGGGTCATGGTGGAACAGCACAGGCGTCTTGACCTTCCCGACACGCGCAAGCTGGACGGCTTTTTGCCAGGTGGAATGCCCCCATCCCTTGAAATTTTCGTATTCCTCGTCCGTGAACATGGCATCATAGATCATGATGTCGGCCCCTTGAACGAATTCGGGCAGCGCAGCATCCACTTCTGAATCGCCGTGTTCGTGGTCCGTAATGATGCAAATCGACTTGCCGCGATAATCGAAGCGATACCCGCATGCCCCGCCGGGATGATTAAGCTTTGTTGTGCGGATCTCCAGATCATCCGACCGCGGAATGTTGTCGCCGGCCCGAAAAGACTTGAACTCGACCGCCTTCAAAGTCTTTGCGGCAACCGGGAATATTGGCGGCGACATGATGCGGCTGACAATATCGACAAGCTTCGTACCGTCCTGAAAATGGCCGGCCCAGGCCGTAACGGCGAAATTCGGGTCGTAGGCGGGTTTGAAGAAAGGCAACCCGCAGATGTGATCAAGATGCGTATGCGTGAAAAGAAGATCGAACTTACGCGCCTTTGCCTTGCAGAGTTCCATGCCAAAGTTACGTGCGCCTGAACCGCAGTCCACGAGCACCAGTGCGTCTCCGGCCCGAATTTCAAAGCAGGAGGTTTCTCCCCCGTAACGCAGCGTGCTTGAACCCGGTGTCGGTGTTGATCCTCTCACACCCCAGCAGCGAAGTAAGAATTCCTCTGCCACGTTTTACTCCCTAAGCACCGGAAGCTCCCCGGCGGGCGTCAGCCAAGTCGCGGGTTGTCCGCTCAAGGCGCAATGCCAATGTTCGCATGACTTCCAGTGAAATATCCGGAAATTCTTTCAATAGTTTCAAGAAATCGTCTTTGGACACCGTTAATACGTCCATATCGTTTGCAGCAACAAGCGTCGCGGTTCGCGGTACATCGCACAAAATGGCGATCTCACCGACGATGGAGTTCTCTGCAACCTGGGCGACTTTTTTCTCGCCTTCCGGAGTATCGACGAGCACGTCTGCTGAGCCGGCAAGAATGATGAAGGCGCAGTCTCCCTCCTCACCTTGCGAACAGAGGCGCTCACCGGTGGTGTATTCCGTTCGTTCACTAATGAAGGCCAGCAGACGCAACTTGGTTTCATCAATACCGTGAAACAACGGCACCTTTCGAAGGGCTTCGACTTCAGTTTCAAGCGTCATGCTTTGCTCCCGACTTCATTGTTCTTCTGACATATTTTTATCTGGGCATGCAATCGGTGTTGCAGGTCTTCTGCTTTCCCACACACACCGGCAATCATCTACCCTTTATCTGTAATCCGTCCCTGATCCAAAACGAAGCGTTGATCAAATTCGGCGGCGATCTCCGCGTTCGATGTTCCGTACAAGAAGGTTTTTTCGGACAGGACCTGCCGCAAGGCACTGCGCAGGGTCTTGTCATCTTCGGTCAGGCCAGTCGCAATATCATCCAATATGGTGATTTTTGCGTTCTTCAAAAGACCGCGCACCAGCGCGATGCGCCGACGCTGACCGGCAGAAAGCCGCGACCCGGACACACCGACGTGATATCCGAAACCTGCGTAGATAATGGGATGACGCAATCCGGTCTCCTCGACGATCGTTCGAATGACGTTGTCAATGCGGCGGCGCGCGTCCCGGCGGTCGACGCGTGCGCGGCCGAAGAGCAGATTGTCTTCGATCGTGAGCGGCGGCAGATAGACATCCGGATCAAAGGCGACAAAGCTGTCTCCCCTTTTGACGACACTTTCCAGGAATCGTTTCCGCGCCTCAATAACTTCATCGCGCAGATCGTCGGTCATGACCCCCAGACGATGGCGGGCGGGAACAAGCTTGAAGGCAAGGCCGGTAAGGCGCGAGCGGTCCGCATCGGTCAATCCGGGACGCTGCTGCCCCGACTTCGCGATCCTGACTATTCTCTCGAATTCCGGCAACTCGTCCTGATTGATAAACGAATATGCGCCAAGCAGACCGCTGTCACCGGACACGTTTGCGAAAAGTTCCAGCATGGTTTCGGCAATTTTCAGGCCGATCTGCTGGAGCTTCTGATCGAAGCCGGTTTCCGACAGGAAGGTCTTGACCTCTTTCAAATCCGGCACTTGATCCATCGTGATCTCGGGGTCGGACGGCACGGCGAAAAAGAGGTTTTCCGCCAGACTGGCGCTGGCGTTGAAGCTGTCCCGGTTCCAAAGTTCCACGAGACCGCTCAGCTTAGGCTCGTTGGCGATCCTGCCGGCCAGGCTCTTGCGGACATTGAGAATTTTTTCCGCAAAAGCGTCGTTCATCGATGGGTCGAACCTGGATTGCAGCCCGAGCCGGTAGATATCGTTGTCGAGGCGCACCGTCTCCAACAGCTCAAGTGCTTTTTCGTCCAGCTCCGCATCGTTATTAACGCCTGCGGCGGCAAAGTCGTTCCATTCGGCAGCAAGGTCGTAGACGGGATTCCTGGTCTGGTTGGCTTCGTTGACGCGCCGCTTGTATTTCTTGTTTTCTTCAGCGCTGCGTTCGGGGGGGACCAGCGGTCTGTGACGCAGACCATAATAGAGATTGTCTCGAATTGTTCCTGTCCACACGTGAACGGCTCCGCCCACGTAGGCGATTTCGCGGCCGAGTGTTGAATCGGTAAGCTTGTCCAGATCGTGATCGCCGATCAAAACCTTTCCCGAAGACGCCGAAACAAGTCCTGCGGCGAGCTGCAGCACTTCGGACCGGCCCGACCCGTCCGGGCCAACGATGGCGCTGGAGGATCCCGCCGGTACAGTCAGCGAAATATCCATGACCTCCTGGCCGGCTGCACCTCCCGAAAAGCTGACGCGATCGAATTTGACATCGCCATCGAGTTTGACCTCGCCATCGGCGGTCAGGCGCTCCGTGTCGTATATGTCCGGCGGATCAAAATTCTCGACGACCGTCTGATACTTGACGCTGACATCCGCGGTCATTTGATAAAAGGACAAAAGAAGTTTCCAGGGTCCGGCAAGGTCCTTGTAGGCGGCGATCACGGCCAGAAGTGCGCCGATACTGAGATTGCCCTGAATGACCAGATAGCCGCCGATCAGGTAGAAAAAGAACGGCGTCAACTGGTTCATGAAGTTGTTCAGGAACTTGATGAGGAACTTTCGATTGAAGATCTCGTAGCGGATCTTGAAGTTCTCATAGAGGCGATCGGATATGTCAGCAGAGTGCCAGGCTGCGGCATCATTGGCGTGAATTTCGGCGACCCCCGTGATGCTCTCGCCAACCTTGTCAGCTATCACGCGCACATTCTTGACCCGCTTGCGCGACAGCAGAATGACCTTCTTCTGCAGCATCGGGATCACGTAGCCCTGGATCGGATAGGAACTGACCGCCGCAAGTCCAAGCAGCGGGTCCTGCATGAAGATGAAGCCAAGCTGCACGATGAGCATGCCGCCCTGGTAGGCCGGCAGCGCGAATGCCTCGCCGATGTAACCACCGACATCTTCAACTTCCGATGTGATCATGGGAATGATTTCACCGGAGCTTACTTTACGGAAATGCGGAAGTCTAAATCTCAGGACACGCTGGAACAGCTCGAACCGCAAGCGCCGCAACATCCGTTCGCCGAGGCGTCCTTTGTAGATGTTCAGATAGAATTTCAGCCCGTTCGAGACGACAACGAGACCGAGAAAAGTGAAGCAAAGCAGCACAAGATAGGGAATCTGATCGAAATCGAACCCGAAAACATTGCGCGGAAAATTGTCGCCCTGAACGGCATCGTTAACGATCAGCTTCGGTAGTTCGAGCAGAAAATAGACCACCGGATAGGTAAGAACGGTGACCATGAGTATAAAAATCTGCTGGCGAGCACTATACTTCCAAATAAATCCAAAAAGGCCTTTTTCCATTCGTTCGTCCAAACACTTATGGATCAATTATGTTCAAGCAGATCATTTTTGGTATATTAGCCATCCAAATACGATGCGCCAGCCAGGATTAGCATTTGCCACAAACAGTTTATATCTGCTCGAAGCCGAAAATTGCACCTTCGCAGATATCCGGACGTGACAACCATTGGCCAGTTGAGACATAAGCTTCCTAGGGCAGCATTACAAATCAGGGGCAGTATGAGTTCCAAAACGCCGAAAATTCTGATCTATAGCCACGATTCCTTCGGGCTGGGTCACCTGAGACGATGCCGTGCGATTGCGCATTCACTTGTCGGAGACTTCGACACGCTCTCCGTGCTGATTCTTTCCGGGTCTCCGATCATCGGCAGTTTCGAGTTCCGGTCACGCGTCGACTTCGTGCGCATTCCAGGCGTCATAAAGCTGCGCAATGGCGAGTACACTCCCCTGTCTCTCCATATCAATATCGACCATACGCTGGCGATCCGCTCATCGATTATCGAACATACGGCAAAGGTTTTCGAACCCGACATCTTCATCGTCGACAAGGAGCCTCTCGGGCTGCGCGGCGAGGTTCTTGGGACATTGGAAGCCTTGAAACAGACAGACACACGCCTGGTCCTGGGCTTGCGCGATGTCATGGACGATCCGCAGGTTCTCAAAGAGGAATGGGAGCGGAAGAACGTTTATCCCGCGCTGAAGGATCTCTACGACGAAATCTGGGTCTATGGGCCGCAGGACATCTGTGATCCGCTAGAGGGAATATCGGTGCCGGACGGCGTTCTGGAGAAGCTGCGCTACACGGGATACCTGCGCCGCGACCTGCCGACCTCCGCTCTGGAACAACATGCCCCATCCCCTTTCGGCGAAGAGCCCTACATTCTGGTAACGCCCGGTGGCGGCGGCGACGGTGTGGAAATGGTCGACTGGGTCATGCGCGCCTATGAGACCCGGCAGCGACCGCTCTTTCCGGCACTGATCGTGCTCGGCCCCTTCATGCCGGCAGCCGCTGCAGCGCAGTTCAGCGAACGCGCCGAACATCTGCGCGACGTCGAAATCATACGCTTCACACCGCAAATCGAACCCTATCTGGCGAACGCGACGGCGATTGTCGGCATGGGCGGATACAACACGTTCTGCGAAATCCTCTCATTCGACAAACCGACCCTCATGGTGCCGCGCGTGATACCACGCAGGGAACAGGCGATCCGTGCGGAACGGGCGGAACAGAGCGGCCTGTTGAAGGTTCTGCCGATCGACCGTTATCCGGATTCCGACCTGATGGCCGCGGCCCTGTCCGACCTGCCGACGCTGAAACCGCCGTCTTCTGCAGGCGTCGACAATCTTCTTGACGGACTGGATGTTATCTCTGGGCGTGTCGGCGAGATTTTCGGTACATACCAGTCGGAGGATGCCGCCCGAAAACTGGTCAATTTCAAGTCGGCGCAAGCTTAATCCCAAACGTCTGGAACCGTCCCGCATATGTCCCGTATCGCCGTCGTGGTCAAAGGCTACCCGCGTCTGTCCGAAACCTTTATTGCCCAGGAGATGCTCGGCCTTGAGCGACGGGGCATCGAGATTCTGATTGTCGCGCTTCGCAGACCCTATGATCCGTACATTCATGACCTTCACAGGCAGATCTCGGCCGAAGTCATGTATTTGCCGGAATATGTGAAAGATGATCCCGCGCGCGTTGCAAAAGCAAAGAAATGGGCGAAGAACCAGCCGACATACAGCGCGGCGAAAGCGCTGTTCGACGCAGACTTTGCGCGTCAACCGACCGCCGATCGCAGGCGGCGATGGGCACAAGGGTGCGTATTCGCACATGAACTGCCGAATGACGTTAGCTGGATTTACACCCACTATCTGCATACGCCGTGTTCTGCAGCGCGTTATGCCGCGCATCTTTCGGGCCGCAAATGGTCGTTTTCCGCACACGCCAAGGACATCTGGACAAGTCCGGTGTGGGATCTGGAAACAAAGATCAACGATGCCGCCTGGGGCGTGACCTGCACCCGGGTCAACGCGGACTATCTCAGCGGATTGTCCGCCATTCCCGACAAGGTCGAGCTTCTTTATCACGGCCTCGATTTTTCCGGATTTCCGGAGCCTGCAGCAACTGCTTCAACACGTGACGGCAGTAGCGAACCGGTCAGATTGGTGTCCGTCGGCCGCGCGGTGGAAAAAAAGGGGTATGACGATCTGCTTGTCGCGCTTTCAAGATTGCCGAAGTCGCTCAACTGGCGGTTCACGCATATTGGCGGCGGCGAACTTTCCGACATTTTGAAGGCCAAGGCTGAAGATCTCGGGCTGTCCGACAAGATCGTCTGGCGCGGCGCGCAACCGCGTGAAGAGGTCATTGCGGCCTGTCAGAACTCAGATCTTTTCGTTCTTCCATCCAAACTCGCCAAAACCGGCGATCGCGACGGCTTGCCCAATGTTCTGATGGAAGCCCAGTCCATGGGAGTTTGTTGTCTCTCGACTGAGGTATCCGCAATCCCGGAGCTGATATTGCACGACGAAACCGGCGTCCTTGTTCAACCCGGCGCGCCGGAAGAACTCGCCGAGGGTCTGCAAGGGCTGATAAAAGACCCCAAACGCAGGCGCGCATTGGGCGTTGCAGCTGCCAAGAGAGTGCGCACGCATTTCTCGACCGATCCGGGCCTCGACCGGCTTGCTGCAAAATTTCGGCCGGTGCTCTGAGCAGTCTGAACGGAAGGGCTTCATGAAAATCGCCTTCACAGCCCCCATGAAACCCCTGGACCATCCGGTTCCCTCCGGCGACCGGACCATGGGGCGGCTGATCGTCAAGGCCTTGGAAGTGGCAGGCCATGACATGAGCATCGCAAGCACCTTTCGGTCCTGGCGCAAGGAAGGCAGCCGCGAAATCCAGCAAGAGGTTGAGCGAGACGCATTGAAAGAAGCGGACCGCATTGCGGATGACTGGTCTCGGCAATGCTATAGACCGGATGTCTTTTTGACCTATCATCTTTATCACAAGGCACCGGACTGGATTGGCCCCGCACTGTGCGAGCGGCTTGATCTGCCCTATGCCGTTGTCGAAGCCAGCCGGGCACCCAAACGTCAGACCGGAAACTGGGCTTACGGATTTGCGGCTGCCGATAATGCTCTCAAGCGCGCCGACGCCGTCGCTGCGATCCACAATGCGGATGCTGAGTGTCTTAGAGCCGTCGTTCCCGAATCCCACCTGGAAGTCCTTCTCCCCTTCCTTGATGCTGCCCCCTTTCAAAAGGCCGCGGCAGTGACACGAAAGGCTCCGGCGTCAACGCCCCTGAAACTGCTGACGGTTGCCATGATGCGCGAAGGCGACAAAATGCGGTCCTATGAAGTGCTGGCCGCAGCACTGGACCGCCTGGCCGATTTGCCATGGCACCTGACGATTGTCGGCGACGGTCCGGCGAGAGAGCATGTGCTCAAACTCTTCCCGGCGCGCAAAATGACATGGGCCGGTGCCGCCGAGCCAGAACAGTTGCCAGATTTCTACGCTCAGTCTGATCTTTTGGTCTGGCCGGCCATTCGCGAAGCCTTCGGCCTTGTTTTCCTGGAAGCCCAGGCCAGCGGAACTGGCGTGATTGCAGGCAACACGTTCGGGGTACCTGATATCGTTCGAGACAGTGAGACAGGTCTGCTCTCAGCGGAAGGAGATGCGGAGGCCTTTGCCGCCAGTCTTGCCAGAGTGATCGAGGATCCTGCCCTCGCAGACAGGATGGGACACGCAGCAGGCGCCCATATTCAAAAACATCATACACTGGCAGCTGGAGGTACTCGGCTCGAGGGCCTGCTACAGACGGCGATCCGGAATCATGCTCACGGACAAAAAGGCCCGGCACATTGACGTTCAAGGCCTTCATTCATGTGCAGCACCTTCTTGGCACAGGCCATGTGGTCAGGGCTGCAAAGATCGGCAAGGCCCTTGCGGCGCGCGGAGCCCACGTCACCCTGGCAAGCGGAAACAGGATCCCGCCGACTTTGGATGTCACTGGTCTCACGGTCATCGAACTGCCTGCATGCAAAAGCCCGGACGCGACCTTCAAGCGGCTTGTGACTCTGGAGGGGCAAGATATTGACGACACGTGGAAATCGGCTCGTGTTAAAGCATCGATTCAAGCGTTCGAGTCAGACGATTTCGATATTTTGCTGACCGAAACCTATCCTTTCGGCCGCCGCCAGCTCGACTTTGAACTGACACCGCTTTTAACCCGCGCAAAAGAAAGAGACCGGGCACCTGTGATTGCAACATCTATCCGGGACATTCTCGTGCGCAAGAAGGAGCTCTGGAAAGAAAAGTGGATGGCTGACCAGGCGCTCAAATATTACGATCGCGTTCTCATTCATGCAGATCCAGATTTCATAACGCTCGCCGACAGCTTTCCGTTTGCTGCAGAAGTGGAGCATCTGGTTCGCTACACCGGGTATGTCGGCGGCGACGAACGCACCGCGCCGGAAACTGCGGACGGAAACGACGAGGTCATCGTTTCATGCGGTGGAGGCGCGGTCGCGGAAGCCCTGCTTTCAGCGGCGCTCGAGGCAAGACCCCTCAGCCGGCGTGCGGAAGACACCGCCTGGCGCGTTCTGATAGGCCACGATGTTTCGCAAGACGCCTTTGCGATCTACGAGAAAAGTGCGCCCGAAGGCGTGATTGTCCAGCGGGCACGAAAGGACTTTCCTGACCTTTTGAAACGGGCTCGACTTTCAATCAGCCAGGCTGGCTACAATACCGTCCTCGACGTTCTCGTTGCCGGTGTTCCGGCTGTATTCGCGCCGTTTGCGCAGGAAAACGAAACAGAACAGACTCAGCGCGCACAAGCGCTCGCGCGGCATGGCCGTGCCATCGTCGCACCCGAAGCCGGCCTGACACCCGAGCGCCTCGCGGCGGCGGTCGACGACGCACTTGCCCTCCCCCGCAGCCATCACCATGTGCAGCTCGGCGGCGCTACAAATAGCGCCGATATCCTGATGCGCGATATGGAAGCCAGAAGCTCATGACGCCCGAGCGGAAACGATTCAAGGACGAACTTGTCCGGCATCTCGACTGGTTCGCCGCGCGCGGCCGGAAGGTGAGCTTCTGGTGGCGAGACGATGATGCAATCGAACCGACGCCGGCACTCGATCGCATGCTGAAGATCGCCAACGAACACGAGATCGACCTTGCCCTGGCAGTTATCCCGAAGGATGCAACGGATGCGCTCGCCGAGCGTCTTTTGAACGAGCCGCACGCCTTTGTTTTGCAACATGGCTGGCAGCACAAAAATTTTCAGTTGAAGGAAAAGCGTGAAAAGGCGGCCGAGCTCGGATCAAGACGCGACCCGGACGAACTGATGGCGCAGCTCTCAGAGGGAAAAGCGCGGCTTCAAACCCTTTTCGGCGAGAGGTTCATTCCTGCAATCGTGCCCCCCTGGAACAGGATTGATCCGGATATCTCACGGCGTTTGCCAGGCATCGGTCTGCCGGGACTGTCGACATTCACCTTTCACAATTTCCCTCATGATCATCAGGTTCAGTCGCATATCGACATTTTGAAATGGAAAAAGCAGGTGCGCTTCATCGGCTGGGAAAGTGCACGCCTTCGTTTCGATCTGCAGCTATGCCGTCGCAGGAACACCGGCAATGAACCGGTCGGTCTGCTGACGCATCATCTGGCGCATGACGAAGCCAGTTTTGAATTTCTGGACGAGTTCCTTTCAATCGCTACAGATCATGAAGGTGCCGCATGGCCGGCGGTGAAAGGGTTGTTCGCTTAAGGAAATCCCGGCTGCGCACCGTTTCGAGTCACTTCATCTTTGATGATGACCTTGCCGTATCTTCCCGCGTTTGACTTTCCGGCAAGACATTTCCCCGCAAAGAGACGTCCCCGGCTCGACCGGGAATGACGGAGCGACGGCCGGCGCTGGTTTTGGCCAAAGCATGCGCTCGCACCTCAGGTACAGAGAAACTGGCAGGACGTCTTACCTTGGGAGCGTTCGACACAACGAAGGGGTTGTGGTTACTGGGTTCCTGCCTTCGCAGGAATGACAAGTGAGAACACAACGTCCGCAGATTAGAAGCCGTCTTACACCGATTGTCATCCACGGCTTGACCGGCGATGACGAGGCAACAATCGGCGCTGGTTTTGGCCAAAGCAAGCGATCGCACCTCAGGTACAGAAAAACCGGCGGGAAGCCTTACCTCAGGGGTCTTCGAAACTTCGAAGGGTCTGTGGTTACTGGGTTCCTGCTTTCGCAGGAATGACAACTGAGAATACAACGGCCGCAGATTAGAAGCAGTTTGACACCGATTGTCATCCCGGCCAAGCGCAGCGCGAGCCGGGACCCAGTATGGCGCCGACTGCCGGTTCCAGGCACCGGGTCGAAGCACGGCGAATTCCAGACTGTCATCCTGATCCAGAAGGCGGCTGGTGGAAACATGTGAGCAACCGGCGCTGGTTTTGGCCAACGCAAGCGCTCGCACCTCAAGTACAGAGAAACCGGCAGGAAGCCTTACCTTGGGGCCTTCGACACATCGAAGGGGCTGTGTTTACTGGGTTCCTGCCTTCGCAGGAATGACAAGTGAGAACACAGCGGCCTCAGATTAGAAGCCGTTTTACACCGATTATCATCCTGGCCAAGCGCAGCGCGAGCCGGGACCCAGTATGCCGCGGGCTGCCGGTTCCCGGCACAGGGTCGAAGCTTGGCGACTTCCAGACAGTTGTCCGGATCCAGAAGGCGGCTGGCGGAAACACATCAGCAACAGGCGCTTGTTTTGGCCGAAGCAAGCGTTCGTACCTCGGCTAAGGAAACACCAGCAGGAAGCCCTACCTTGGGAGCGTTCGACACAACGAAGGGGTTGTGGTTACTGGGTTCCTGCCTTCGCAGGAATGACAAGCGAGAACACTACGGCCGCAGATTAGAAGCGGTTTTACACCGGTTGTCATCCCGGCCAAGCGCAGCGCGAGCCGGGACCCGGTATGCCGCCGACTGCCGGTTCCAGGCACGGGGTCGAAGCACGGCGACTTCCAGACAGTCGTCAGGATCCAGAAAGCGGCTGGCGGAAACTCATCAGCAACAGGCGAAAGGTTACTCCGCCGCCGAGACATTCTCCCGCAACGCACTGGCATATTGCTTTCGCAATAGCGCCAGTTTCGGATCGATGTAGGTCTTGCAGAACGGCCGGTCGGGACCGGAGGCGTAGTAGTTGCGGAAACGTTTGTCCGAAGATTTGAAGTCAGCGAGCGTTAGCACCTTGGTAACAAGCGGATCATCGAATTCCCGCTGCAACGTGCGCAAAATCCGGCCGGCCTTAACCCCTGTTCCCGCATCGTAGACATAGACGGCGGACCGGTACTTGCCGCGCATCTTGTGATGAGATGTGCTGGAATGGGTGCGCAGATGGATCTCGATCAGGCCTTCGAGCGGTATGGCAACCGGATCGAATGTCACAAGCACGGCTTCCGACCATCCGTTGTCGGGCGGGTCGGACCGAATGAAGCCCTGCTCCACTCTCGAAACGCCGGCAATTGCCTGAAAAACGGCTTCCGTACACCAGTGGCATCCGCCGCCCAGCCCGATCTTCACCTCTGCCTCCAAAGTCATTCGTTCTTTTCCACTCTGCCAAAGATTGCCGTTGTGGCAAAATGCCGTCTCGAAGATTCCCCCAGAGCAGATTCACTCAAATTTCAGTACCTTGTCTCTTGGCGTAAAAACGTCTGCGCACTAGGATCGTTCCCACCCGCCTCCAATGGAGCCCCCATGTCCCACGACCATGATCACGATCATTCAGAGTTGTCAGACGTCGAATTGCGCGTACGGGCACTCGAAACACTGTTGACCGACAAAGGATATATAGATCCTCCCGCGCTGGACGCACTGATTGAGACCTACGAAACAAAGGTCGGACCCAAAAACGGTGCCATGGTGGTGGCAAAGGCCTGGACCGATCCCGAATACCATGCGCGGCTGATGAGCGATGCAACGGCTGCGATCGCCGAACTCGGTTTCGTCGGGCGGCAGGGCGAGCATATGGTTGCGGTGGAAAATACACCCGGCACCCATAACATGGTCGTTTGCACACTTTGCTCTTGCTATCCATGGACCGTTCTCGGCCTGCCGCCTGTCTGGTACAAATCCGCACCCTACCGCTCGCGCGCGGTGCGCGACCCACGCGGTGTCCTTTCAGAATTCGGGGTGACGCTGTCTGACGAGACCGAAATCAAGGTCTGGGACTCCACTGCTGAAGTCCGCTACCTGGTCGTGCCACAAAGACCCGCAGGAACCGAGGGGTGGGATGAAGCTCAGCTGGCAGCGCTTGTCTCACGCGACAGCATGATCGGGACCGGGCTTGCGCTCGCGCCATCGGAACGGGAGAGCGCGGCATGAACGGAGCGCAGGATCTTGGCGGCCAAATGGGATTCGGGCCGATCGAACTTGAAGAAAACGAACCGAACTTTCATGCCAAATGGGAAGAGCGTGCCTTCGCGCTGACACTTGCCATGGGCGCGACCGGAACGTGGAATATCGACACATCCCGTTTCGCGCGTGAGTCGCTGCCACCTCCAGTCTACCTCTCCTCCAGCTATTACAAGATCTGGACGCTCGGACTTGAAAACCTGCTTGTTAATCATGGTCTTGTAAGTGAGGAGGAGCTGCGGACCGGTGTATCTGTTACGCCTGCAAAACCACTGAACCGGGTCGTGAAAGCGGATGAAGTCGCCGGTATTCTCGCAAAGGGCGGCCCAGTCGACCGACCGCAGCAGCAGCCTGCCCGCTTCAAGGTGGGCGACAGGATCCGCACAAAACGCATGAACCCTGAACATCATACGCGTCTTCCCCGCTATGCCCGCGACACGCCGGGCACAATTGAAACCGTTCACGGTGTTCATGTCTTTCCGGACACGAATTCACGAAAGCTGGGCGAGCAACCGACCTGGCTCTATGGGGTCGTCTTCAAGGGAACAGATATTTGGGGCGATGACAGCGATCCCAAATTGACCGTTCGTCTCGATCTTTGGGAGCCGTATCTTGACCTTGCCTGACGCCGTCACGTCAATGCCCAGACTGCCGCTTGACCAGGACGGCGAGCCGGTATTCTCAGCCCCATGGGAAGCACGCGTTTTCGCCATGACAGTTCAGGCACACGAAGCCGGTGTTTTCGAATGGCGGGAATGGGCAGACCAGCTGGGAGCGGAACTTGCGAAAGACGGGGATGGCCGAAATGTCTCGCTCAGCTATTACGACCACTGGCTCAGCGCATTTGAGAAGATCCTGAAGGAAAAGGGCGTTGCCGGTGCCGACCAGCTGGCAGGCCTGAAAGAGGCGTGGGACGAGGCAGCGCGTGCGACGCCCCACGGACAGCCCATCGAGTTGAAAAGATGAGCGCCTTCAGATGAAGCTCAAGGTCCCCCCGCCCCTTATCCTGGTTGTTGCCGTGGTGTTCACATTCGCTGCAGCATCCTGGTTTCCGGGGCTGACTTTCGAGTTTCCCGGACAATTCGTACTGGCGGCGATCCTGTTCTTCCTCGGCCTCGTGCCCGATATCCTGGCGCTTTTGACGTTTGTCCGCCGGAAAACCACGGTCAATCCGATGGCGCCGGAGGAAACGAGTGCTCTCGTCACCGATGGAATTTACAGGATCAGCCGTAACCCCATGTATCTGGGGCTCCTCTTTCTTCTGATCGCAGCCTCGCTTTATTTCAGCAGCTTCGTGTCAATCCTGATCATTCCCGCCTTTATAGCCTACCTCACGGAATTCCAGATCAAACCGGAAGAAGAGATCCTTAGGGAGAAATTCGGCGAGCCTTACGAAAACTACCTCAGAAAAGTGCGCCGCTGGGTATGACGTTCAGTGCCTCACGCACCGAGATAGAGGCCGCTCCGTGCCTTAAAAGCGTCAGCTGTAAAACGCAGGAAAGCGCGAATGCGGGCGACATTTTTAAGGTCGGGATGAGTCAGAACCCAGATGTCGAGATATCTTGAGGGCTCCATGCCCGGGATCCGGACCAGATCAGGATCCGGATCGCCGAGGAAACAGGGCAAACGCCCGACACCCATCCCGGCTTTCACCGCGGCCAGAAGCGCAATCATGTCGTCCGCAACCAGGCTAATGAACGCCGATGGATAGCGTGAGCGGATGTCCTTGGGAACACCCTGCCCCCACCATTTGAAGGTCACGCAGGGCAGCGGTGCACTGGCGTGGCTGGTCTCCAGAATGTCGCGGTGTTTGCGGGCAAAATCTCGGGACATGTAGTAACAACGGTTCTGGCCGGTTGCCAGACGGCCGAACAGCGTTTCACCGGGATTGTCCGTCACCCTGACCGCGATATCCGCCTCGCGGCGGTGCAGACTGAGCTTCTCGTTGGCCGCGATCATCTGCAATTCTATCCGGGGATGGCGCTCGGCGAATTGCTGCATGATCTCGGCAAGTTGTACCTGGAACAGCAGCTGAGCTGCCGTTATCCGCAGCGGGCCCTCCAGTTCGGCATCCTGAGCGGTGATGCGCGTGTCGAGGGCCAACACTTCGGCCTCCATGCGCTTTGCGGCAGCAACGGCTTCTGCACCGGCGGCAGTCGGCACAAAGCCTTCCGGCAGGCGTTCGAAAA
Source organism: uncultured Roseibium sp. (assembly GCF_947494555.1). Taxonomy (GTDB): domain Bacteria; phylum Pseudomonadota; class Alphaproteobacteria; order Rhizobiales; family Stappiaceae; genus Roseibium. The sequence goes on from NZ_CANLVF010000002.1 coordinate 1,090,024, forward strand.
GCCGCGTCGCCATCCGCTCTTCGAGTGCGGCGAGACGGCGCGACACGGTAGAGTGCGTGACACCAAGCCCTTTTGCTGCCTTCGTGACGTTACCGGCATTCGCGATAGCCAGCACGAATTTCAGATCGTCCCAGTTCTCCATTCAGATATCAATCGCAGCTAAACCAAAAGAATCCAATATCTTTTTCCGTTGGTGCATTTTTGCACACCCATGTTCTAAAATTGAACATTTTTTCGCAGCCACCTCTCGGGTTAGCGTGCGAACATCTCAAACGCAAGGAGACGACCCATGCCCGTACAAGCACTTGCCATGATAACAGTCACTGACAAAGAGACGCTTGGCGCTTATCGAGAAAAAGCCGCGGAGGCTCTTGCCAAGCATGGCGGCAGCGTCGTGGCGGCCGACCCGGAAGTCACAGTTCTCGAAGCAGCAGGCGATACGCCGAACATTGCCGCCCTTCTGTCGTTTCCGAGTGTCGATGCTGCAAAGGCCTGGCGCGAAGACCCGGATCTTGCAGACATTCATGCACTCAGAAACAAGGGAGGTAAATCGACGATTGTCGTGTTGCCGGGCTAACCTCCGGCCAATCGAAACTCCTGACCAAAAATCCTCAAATGATGGCGTACCAGGCTCAAGGAGCCTTGTGCGCCTCATTCATTTTCAAGTTTCTTATTGTTATTTTTAACAATAACGTACAGGAGGCATCGGTTGAAAAGGTTGATAAATAAGTATTCCTAATTGAGCCAATAAGAATTACTGATTGTACGATTTTGAAACGCTCAACTTAAACTTACACCGTGCTTCACGGAATATTTTTGAATGAAGCATGCATTTTGATAGCTGATTTTTTTGGAGAATTGATATGGACAGACGCCAGTGGTCCCATAACATGCGTGTAGCTGCCGCCGAACGGGCAAGAGCACACGAACATCCCTCCCACAAAGCCAACGGTGATGAACAGAAGTTTGCCACCGCCAACTACGCCATGTCCTTCACTAAAGGTCTGGAACACGACTGCAACACCGGCCTTGTAGAACAGCCCGAACATTTCGAAGCCTTCAGAACCGCGATTGACAAGGGCGAAATCGCCGCGTTTCAGGATGGGTCCGTGCCACCGGCAAAGCAGAAAGAGCGGCAGTGGGAAGCACCGACGGCCGGTGTCGTCGGCGATCTGGAAGGACCGGACGCCCAGGCCGTAACGATGCCGCCGGCCCCACCGCTCGGTTCGGACGAACTCGCTTACGAGATGGCCGAAGTATATGAGCTGGCGCTTCTGCGCGACCAAGCCTTGACGGACTTTGAAGGCAAGCGCAAAACCGGAGCGAATGCAACGGACGTTGATAAAAGCCTGGATCGACTGAACGCACTTCAATATACGGCCGACGGTTTTTCGGGACGCCCGAGGAAACATGGCGGCAAGCACATCACACCGCAGCAGGCATTTCGCGGTTCTTCACCAGGCGTGGAAAATGGCCCCTACCTTTCGCAATTCATGCTGATCGGCAATCATTCCCCGGGCAAACCAGCCGAAGTCAAGAACGGTGAGATCACGTACGGTCCGCAAAAGATCAGCCAGAAGGTTCCAGCTGCCCAAACAGGACCAACCGGCGATTTCATGACGGAGTGGAATGACTGGCTCACGGTCCAGAACGGTGCCGACACGCGTAACAACAGCGTGTTGTTCCCCGCGGGCAAAGGTTGGAAATTTATCGCTACGCCGCGCGACCTTGCCACTTATGTGCACGACGATGCGCTTTATCAAGCTTACCTCAATGCCTGTCTGATCCTGCTCGGAATGCGTGCTTCCTTCGACCCGGCTTTCGACGCTCTTTCAGGACACGGCCAGCAGGCAAAAGGCGCGAATTGGGAAGCCGGTGGCTTTGCACTTTACGGCGGCCCACACATTCTAACGCTGGTCACTGAAGTTGCGACCCGGGCTCTGAAGGCGGTCCGGTTCCAGAAATTCAACAACCATATTCGCCTGCGCCCTGAAGCCCTGGCTGCGCGGATCGAAAAAGCCGCCGACATAGACAATGGTTATTTCTACGGTGAAAAGGTATTCCGGGGCCTGGAGCACAGCATTATCGATACCGTGAAAGCGATCAGAAGCGGAAATGCGAGTGGAAGCGCATTGCTGCCTATGGCCTTTCAGGAAGGCTCGCCAATGCACCCGGCCTATGGTGCTGGCCATGCGACTGTTGCCGGAGCCTGCGTGACCGTTCTCAAAGCGTATTTCGATACCTCTGCCGTTCTGGTCCATCGCAAGCAGAAAAACGGTGACGGCAAGGCAGACAATGAAATCGCGTTTCGCCGCCCCCTGAAGAAAGACGCCAAGACGGGCAAGCATACCTTGTCAGCCGATGACATGCCTGTTGCCTTTGTACCCAAGGACGCAAGCGGCAATCAGCTGGTCGAATCCAAAAACCAGAAGAGTTTCCTCACCCTCGAGGGCGAACTCAACAAACTCGCCGCCAACATCTCGATCGGGCGCAATATGGGCGGTGTGCACTACTTCTCCGACTATTACGACAGCCTGCGCATGGGCGAGGAAATCGCCATCCGGATGCTTGAGGAGCAAGCCCTTTGCTACTCCACCGACCCGTTCGTCATGAGCGTTCCAACGTTCGACGGCGACGTGGTGCGGATCGGAGCCCGCTAGGCATAACCAGCGGAGCGGCACAGCTTCCTGCCGCTTCGCGTCGTCTGGTTTGCCGGCGGCGCGAACGCGGTGGGCGTTGCAAAAAAGTGTGTAAGCTGCCCCTTTATATTGTGAACGCTTCGCTTAAGGTGGCGCGACCGCAGCGATTGGCGGCGACTGGATTGTTGGTGTTATCAAGGACGTTTAAAGCATGAGGGTGTTCACTGACGAACAAGAGGCAATGCGACCCTCGAAAACAACAAATCAAAGACAAAGAAAGAAACTTGACTATCAGTGAAGAAAAGGGGTGCAAACATCCCGAAAAAGAAATCAGAGCCGTCCACGACGAGAAGACGATACGCGTTTATCAGGCCTATTCGGACGAAATTGCAAACTCTGCCGTTAAGCATCACACATTCGTTTCTCCGCCCTTTAAGTTAACACGAATGACCTGGATAAAGCCGTCCTTTCTATGGATGATGTATAGAGCTGGGTGGAGCTACAAAGACAAGAATCAGAAAAGAATTCTGGCCATTGATATCACCAGAGAAGGCTTCCAATGGGCCTTGCAGAATAGCTGCTTAAGCAGCCATCATGGCGGCACGCAAGCAGCTGAAGACTGGCAGACCGTGAAGGAACACTCCCCAGTCAGGATTCAGTGGGACCCTGAACGTGATATTTATTTGAACAGACTGGACTATCGATCCATTCAGATCGGGCTTAGTGGCGAGGCTGTTGAACGCTATTGCCGAGACTGGATCGATAGCATTACCGACATCACCGAACTGGCAAGGCAGATCAAAGCGGACGTCGACGCAAAAAATCTCGATGCTGCGCGTGCACTGCTGCCACGCGAAGAAAGTTTTCAAATTCCAAGTGGTCTAGCCTTGAGAATTGGGCTTACCAAGGCCTGATTTTTAGGTACTAAAACAAAAAACACACCAGGAATGAGCTGTTGAATAAACAGTTCCTCGCATTTGTCATCCCTACGAAGGCAGGGATCCAGTGCCCCGCGATCCCGGCTGAAGGAAAAAAAATCAACGCACGGAATACTGGTTCCCGGCTCGCGCTGCGCTTGGCCGGGATGACAAATCGTTTGCTTTGGCTAGTTAGATGTCAAAGATACCTAATTATGAGGCTTCACAAGCCGCATGCGCCAGGTGACGCCTTTCTTGTCCGAAACGAGACGGTAATCGTCCAGGACTTCCCATTTCGTTTCGTCGTCGGTTGCCGCCCAGAGGCTGTTGATCAGCTTGTTGGCGCCGCTTGTGGTTCATTATCTAAAAATATCTTTCGAACCAACTAGTTGCCTTCGGCGTTCACCGAGAGTTCCCGAAACAGTTTCAATCGTTGATAGGCATTGTCTTCATGGAGGAGAAGCTGAGTATCAAGGGTCACAAATCCTGCCATCTTGTCCAGGTTTGCAAATTGAAACTCCACCAATAAATCAGTCTCTTGAATTGCATTGGCGACAATCAAATACTCAAAACCGGGAATAATCATCACACCGCAAGTTGCCATACCGGGAAAGTAAGCCAACGGCTTATTCGCGAACTGTTTTCCCTTCAACACTTCTATTGGTCGAAAGAAAACTCTGGAAATTCCTTCCGGTTCGGCAGCTTTCTGTGTCTCTGGCAAAGTTGCAATCTGATCCTGCTTCAGATCGTCTTTTGTCCCAAGGTAGTCCGCCCGCTCAACCCGCGCTCGAGCAATAAAAGTCGCGTCAGCGAATATTTGCTTCGGCCCTGGAGGGTCTATTCTGTCGCATGCCAGCGCTGGGAGCGACATCAAGGCGCACAAGCTTCCCAGAAGCAAACGTATCATTCAACCTGCCCATGTTTTTCGATGGTGAAGTCTCTTCCTCGAATGGAGCGGATTTTGGACACTGTACGAAAAGAGGGCAGGTCAGAGCGGCTTCACAAGCCGCATGCGCCAGGTGACGCCTTTCTTGTCCGAAACGAGACGGTAATCGTCCAGGACTTCCCATTTCACTTCGTCGTCGGTTGCCGCCCAGAGGCTGTTGATCAGCTTGTTGGCGCCGGACTCAGGCCGCTTCGGGGAGTACATGGACAATGCGATAACCCCATCCTTCTTCAGGAAGGGCACGTAGCGGCTGACGACGGCGGACGGATCGTCGGCGAAGTGCAGCACTTCGTTGAACACGATGGCAGAGAATGTTTCGCCGTTCTGCGGCTCGAACGTGTGCATATCGCCGGCGCGCAGTGAAGCGATGGCCGGGTCGACATTGGCAATTTCAAGCGAAGCGGGTGACAGATCCATGCCGACATAGCGCTTGATGCCCATCGGTTTAAGCCGCTCATAGAGCAACCCTTCGCCGCAGCCGATATCGAGGACCTCATCCATGGAGCCGGTCAGCGACAGCCACATACCGATGATGCCGTAGCGGCCACTTTCGGGAAGTGAGCGCAGAAAGGCCCAGCGCCCGGCTTCGTATTCCTCATCCCAGCCTTCGGCAGTGGTGGCGTTCTTTGACATGACGGCTTCCTGACAGCAAAGGCGGGCCGAAGCGGCCCGCCGGATCAAATCGAATTTCAAGAGCTTCACTTATAGGGATCTGCCGCGTCGCGCAAACCGTCGCCAAGGAAATTGAACGCCAGTACCACGATTATGATCGGGATCACCGGCGCCATCAGCCAGGGGTAAACGGTGACGACGGAAATGTTCTGGGCTTCATTCAGAAGAACGCCCCAGGACACCGCCGGTCGTCGCAGACCAAGGTTCAGGAAGGAGAGCGCCGTTTCCCCCAGGATCATGGCCGGAATCGACAGGGTTGCCGAGGCAATGATGTGACTGGTGAAACCTGGCAGCAGGTGCCTGGTGATGACGCGTTTCGGCTTGGCACCCATTAAGACGGCCGCCTTGGCATATTCTTCTTCGCGCAGGGACAGGAGTTTTGATCGGACCGCGCGTGCCAGCCCCGGCCAGTCCAGCAAGCCGAGAATGATGGTCAGTCCGAAATAAATCCAAATCGGACTCCAGGTGACCGGCAAGGCCGCAGAAAGCGCCATCCAGAGCGGGAGTTCGGGCATTGAGCGAATGATTTCAATCATGCGCTGGATAATGCTGTCCAGGATGCCGCCAAAATAACCCGCAACACCGCCGAAGAAGAGGCCGAGAACGATCGAGATCGTGACACCGACGAGACCGACGGTGAGCGACAGACGCGCCCCGTAGACCAGACCGGAGAACTGGTCACGGCCAAGCCGGTCCGTTCCGATCAGGAACAGCGTACCACCTTCGGCCGCGCAGAACAGGTGGAAGTCGGCATCAAACAGACCCCAGAACTCGTAGGAGTCTCCGCGGCAGAAAAAGCGGATCGGCTGGACGTCATCGGTATTTTCCGTGAACACCCATTGCAGGGTCTCCATGTCGATCTCCGACGTCATGCCATAGACGAAGGGTCCGACAAACGAGCCTTCGTGAAAGAGATGCACCGACTGAGGCGGCGCAAACAGATGCAGGCTGTCGCGCGAATTGGGGCCGTAGGGTGCTATCACCTCGGCAAAGGGGACGCACAGGTAAAACAGGATCAACACGACACCGGACCAAACAGCAATCTTGTGGCGCTTGAACTTCCACCACATGATCTGCCACTGGGATGCCTGGTAAAACCGCTCCTGTTCTTCCGTCATTTCCTCCGTGACAGCAGGATTGAAAGGCGTCGGGTCGACGTAGTGTTCAACTTCACGAGCGGGCGTGCCGTCTTTCATGTCCATGCTCATGACGATGCCCTCCCACCGAGACGTATGCGTGGATCGAGAACAGCCAGCAGCAGGTCCGAAATCAGCATGCCGATCAGCGTCAGCACCGCAACAAACAGCAGGATAAAGCCTGAAAGAAACTGATCCTGCGACTGCAGCGCCGAGAGCAGGATCGGTCCGACAGTCGGCAGGCTCATGACCACCGAAACAATGACCGAGCCCGACACCATTGACGGGATCAGGTTACCGATGTCGGCGATGAATGGGTTGATTGCCATGCGCAGCGGATACTTGATCAGCAGTTGGTTTTCCTTCAAACCCTTCGCGCGGCCTGTGGTGACGTATTGCTTGTGCAGTTCATCCAGCAAATTGGCTCGAAGCCGGCGGATCATCGCTGCTGTGCCGGAAGTCCCGATAACGATCGTTGGAACGATCAGATGGGCAAGAACCGACATCGCCTTGTCAAAGCTCCAAGGCTGATCGATGTATTCAGGTGCCATCAGACCGCCGACTGACAGGCCAAACCATTGATTGAAAAAGTAAAGCAGGATCAGTGCAAGAAGGAAGTTCGGGGTCGCCAACCCGATATATCCAAGAAACGTGAATCCGTAGTCGCCCCAGGAATACTGTCGTGTCGCCGAATAGATCCCGATCGGAAACGAGACAACATACACGAAGAGAATGGTCGCGAAATTGAGTACGATCGTCAGCGGGAGGGTCGGGCCGACCACCTGTTCGACCGGTTTGTCGAACTCGAAGGACCAGCCCCAGTTTCCCTGAATGAGGCCATCAAACCCGTGCGGACCCTGCCATAGGCCTATCCAGATCAGGTAGCGTTCGAAAAAGGGACGGTCGAGCGAGAACTCCTTGCGCAGGAATTCAAGCTTGGCGACCGAGGACTGCTCTCCGGAAGATTTGAGAGCAGCGATCTGATTGGAAATATAGTCTCCGGCCGGAAGCTCAATGATGAAAAAGGTCAAAAGGCTGATCACCAACAAGGTTGGGACCATCATGAAAATCCGGCGAATAATATAATAGAGCACCTATACTCCCCTCACCCCGACGCGACCGCCGCAACACTCAAAAGCGCATCGCACGCGCACCTTCAAATGCCAACCTATTGGAGCTCCGCGACTTATCCGGCACATTCACCCGGTCGCCCGTCCCCATTAAACCCCATTCCGGTTGCGCCCGCGACGCAATCCAATCGAATAACACGACCCCGATTTTCCGCAAGCTCACCACGTCATGCCGTGTTCTGGCAAATCAACAAGTCCCGGTAAACGTTCGTGCGGCAAACCGATATGTGCCCGGACAAGACACTATTCGATTTGCCGCACGTCTTTGCGAAATTCTGCAAGCCGGTCTACTCGCTCAAATAGAACTCATCCATTCGATGAATGCCAAAATGAGCACCCGGATCCCAGCCATAAATGCCCTCAAGCGGAACATTCTTGACGTCCTTGATGACGACGGGCTGGCGGACACCTGAAACCAGACCGATATGGATGGTTTCCTCGGCGTGGATCTGAAGAATCTCCTCCCAGATCTTGGTGCGCTCTTCCGGTGTCTTTGACACAAGCCAGGACCGGTAGAGTTCCATCAGCCGCTCAGCGGGCGGCCAATCGGGTTTTTCACCGCCTTCGCCCTGGGTTTCGTAATAGTCACCCCATGAATGCCAGGACAGTTCATCTCCGCGAACCGGAACGTAGTCGGATGGTGGCATTTCCGAAGTGGGAATGCCGTTTTCAAAGCCCCACCAGACCGACATAAGAAGATCGCCCGCAATAGCGCGTTCGCGCATGTTGTCCCGCTGGCTTGGCTTTGCGAACAATTTGATGCCGATCTCGCCCCACATCTCACTGACCAGTTCGAGAGCATCTTCCTGAACCTGTGCCTCACCGGCGGTCTCGACGATGATCTCGAGCGGACGTCCGTCGGGCAGCAATCTGATACCGTCTTCGTCACGCTCAGTCAGACCGATCTCATCCAGAAGCGCATTCGCTTTTTCCGGATCGTAGTCTGCCCACTTGCTGGTGAATTCTGGCTTGTAAAGAGGACTTGCAGCCAGAACGGTATCGTTGCCGGGCGTGCCGAGACCGAAGAACAGCACACGATTGAGCAGAACGCGGTCAATACCGAGCGACAGCGCGTGCCGGAAACGCGAGTCGCGCAGGAGCTCGCGCCAGACCGGATCCTTCACTGTCAGGTTCGGCTTGATCGCGATCTCCGAGCCCTTCGCATTGGACCAAAGCGCCGTCACGTAGTCGTTCTGCTTCTCGCCTTTCTTCAGAACAGTAATGTCCGAGAAACTCAGGTTGCGCGCCTGAAGATTGCTTTCACCGGCTTGCGATTTCGCCGGAATAAGCTTGCCGTCGGCGACCGTCATGATGACTTGGTCAATGTAGGGCAGCTGCTGGCCCGTGCTGTCGACACGGTGATAGAAGGGATTTCGCTCCAGAACGAAGCGCAGGTCGCTGTCGTCCCTCTTGCGGACCCAGGGCTGCAATGTCGGCAATTCAACATTGCGGGCGTTGTACATGTCGTCTTTCTTGTTGTGCAGCGGTGCCCAGCTGCGCGCCTTTACCTTCTCAGCTTCCTTGGAAATGAAATCCGGATCACCGTAATTCTCATGAAACTGCCTCAGGTAATGCGAGGGCCGGTAGATGAACGGTGGCCTGGACTTTGCCAGCTCCGGCAGGAAAAGCGGGTTCGGGTCATCCCACGTGAAACGGACAGTCGTGTCGTCGATAACTTCGAATTTCGGCCCTTTACCATTTACGACAAGAAAGGGTGGCAAGCCGGACGGCGTCAGGTTTTCATTGCTGACAATGTCTTCGAAGTAGTAGCGGATATCTTCGGCGTCGAATGGATCTCCGTCGGACCATTTGTGGCCTTCACGCGTGTGCAGTGTGAATATCCGGCCATCTTCAACCTCGACATTGGCCAGAATATCGGGAACCAATTCGAGTTTATCGTTGTATCCCACCAGACGGGCATAGCCCCATACGTTGATCAGGCGAACATCTTTTGCGCGGCCGATCAGCGTGTCAAGCGAACCACCTTGCGTGCCGACCGTGCGTCCCTTTGCTTCCATGTCGACGACAAGCGGTTCGGCAGGCACGCGCTCGGCGACAGGTGGAAGCGACGCATCCAGTCCGGGCGTCTCCTTCAGTTCCAGTGCCGCCAGCGGCGACACGATCAAGGCCGCTGTAACAAACAGCCCCGTCCTCTTCCAGTCCATTAACTTCATGCTGCAGTCCCCTCTTGTGCCCCGGAATTCTTTAGTCCGGGTGCGCAAACAAAATGATCTGGTTCCATTTCTACCATCAGCGGTTCAACGCCGTCGGTTATTCGAAACGGCTCCGGCCAGATGTCCGGTTCGCTGGCTCTGTTGGCATCCAGCACTGCAAAGTCCAAAGGCGCTGACAGGTCCGGTTCCGGAACGGCGGACAACAACGCCTTGGTATACGGATGGAGCGGATTGCCAACGACTGTTCGTGTCTCTCCCAGTTCAACCATGCGTCCGCGGCACATCACTGCGATACGGTCCGCTACATAGTCTACCACTGCCAGGTTGTGGCTCACGAACAGATAGGTGAGATTCAAGTCACGCTTCAGATCCTGAAGCAGATTGAGGATCTGCGCCTGCACCGAAACATCGAGCGCCGACGTCGGTTCATCGCACAATATGAATTCGGGATTGAGCGCAAGCGCCCGCGCAATGCCGATACGCTGCCGCTGACCGCCGGAGAAAGAATGCGGGTAACGGCGCAGGAACCTCGGGTCCAATCCGACGAGATCCATGAGATTTCGCACACGTTCAGACCGCTCCTGCTGGGTTCCGATCCCATGAACGTCGAAGGGTTCAAGGAGCGTATCGTTGATTGTCATGCGAGGATTGAGCGAAGAAAACGGGTCCTGGAAAATGAGCTGCACCCGCCGCCGGTAGTCCATCAGGTCAGCGCCCTTCAGATCGGCGATATTTTCCAGACCCTTGCCGCGGTTATAGAGAACCTCGCCACCTTCCAGATCGAGTGCACGGAGGATGGCCTTTGCAGCGGTTGTCTTGCCGGACCCGGATTCGCCAACAAGACCAAGGCATTCGCCGCGCCTGATCGTCAGGCTAATGTTGTCCAGCGCGGTCATGGTCTTTGTCCGCGAACTGAGCAACGATCCCTTGCGCAGCGAAAACCTTTTGGTGACATTGCGCATTTCGACCAAGGGCTCGCCCGGGGCAACGTCGCAATGGGGCCGGTTCTTTGTCAGGTCTTCCGACTTCAGCTCAATCGGCCGAATTGGAACGAGGCGGTCATCCTTGTCCATGTGAAAACTCGGAACGGCGTTCAGCAGTGCTTTCAGATAGTCATGCTGGGGATTGGAAAAGAGTTGCTTGGCCGTGCCCTTTTCCATGATCCGGCCATGATAAATCACGGCGATCTCGTCCGCCATATTGGCCACGACGCCAAAATCATGCGTAATCATCAACACCGACATGCGAAGCTCGGACTGAACCTCGCGAATGAGTTTCAGGATTTCCGCCTGGATCGTGACGTCGAGCGCCGTTGTCGGCTCGTCGGCAATCAGGAGCGCCGGATGGCAGATCATCGCCATGGCAATCATTGCGCGCTGGCGAAGTCCGCCGGACAGTTCAAAAGGATAGGTATCGAGTGCGCGCTGGGGATCGGGAAACTGTACCAGACGCAGCATTTCCTGCGTCAACTCCCGCGCTTCAGCGCCTGAAACATCGCGGTGAAGCAGCGCTGCTTCGCCGATCTGGTCGCCGATCGTGTGCAGCGGCGAAAGCGATGTCATGGGCTCTTGAAAAATAATCGCAACGCGGTTGCCGCGCAGGTGCCGCATCTGCGGCCCTTTCCGCTCCAGCGCCGCAATATCCACCGGCGGTTCGGCGCCCGTCGGGTCAGCCAGGATCACTTTTCCTGACGAGATGCTAGCGGCCTGGGGCAAAAGTCCCATGATCGTTTGGGAAATAACGGTCTTTCCGGAACCGGATTCGCCGACCAGCGCAACCGTCCGATTCTCAGGAACGACAAAGGAAACGTCGTCAACGGCGCGCACACGGCCTTCCGCCGTATTAAAATCAACCGTCAGTCCCTCGATCGAGAGAACATTCACCGCGTATTTCCTCCCCGGCAAGGATTGTCTGCGTGAGACTTACTAAGCCTTTTTTGCAGCACCAAGACAACCAAATTCGCCGATGGATAGCAATGCAGAAATCTGCAGATATTTGCTGTGACCTGTATCACAACGATCAGAATCTGGTCTTTTTTTCAGAATCTTGTGTCAATCCGGCAAAAGCGAGGCCGTTATACCTTCGCTACTCTGCAGCTGATACAGGAAGCTCTTGCGGCGAAGTCTCGCCGGTCGGTGCAAGGGGGTGAGGATCTATCCAGTAGACCTCCATCAAACCGCTGCGCCCACGCAGATGATGCGCACCAACGGGGCGCTTGTGCTCCTCGCCCGGCAGCCTGGAGACCGTATCGGCACTTGCAAGGATGGTGACTTCCGGCTCGCCTTCCACTTCCTTGCCAAGTGTCTGAAGCCTTTCCGCTGCGTTCACGGTATCGCCGACGACCGTATAGTTCCAACGGTCAAGCGCCCCGACATTGCCGACGACGGCAGGTCCAGAGTGTATCCCGATGCGCGTAAACATGACCGGCCGCCCATCGGCTCTGGCGTTGACATTGGACTCGTGCAGCGCGGCCGCGATCCGCCTGGCTGTTCTCACAGCCGCTTCGGCATGATCGGGCCGCTCATCGGGAGCTCCCCAGAATGCAAGCATGCCGTCGCCGAGGAATTTGTCGACCGTGCCCCCTTCCGCCTCGACGGCTTCCACGAGAATGGCGAAGTGGTCATTCAACAGTCCCGCGGTTTCTTCCGCGCTCATGTGCTCTGAAAGGGCCGTGAAGCCGACAATGTCGGTGAAAAGGATCGTCAGGTCGGCTTCGCGCGCCTCGGCCGCCTGCCCGCCCCCTAGCCGCATCAGCTTAATGAACAAGGAACGGGGTACATAGGTGTTCATGGCCTTCAGGCCTTCAACCATGGAATTGAAGGCAAGAGCGACCTGATCGATTTCGGCAACACGGCTGCGCGGCATCGGCTCGACATCGTTCAACGACAGGCTGCCGACCCGCTCGGATTGTACAGCGAGATTGCGAAGCGGCCGCGCAACCCGGCGCCCCAGCCAGAACGCGATCAGGACCGAAATTACCAGCGCACCGAAACCGACGAACATCGACCCTGCAAGCCTGCGCACTTCCCTCGACACGGTCGCGCTCTGGTAATATTGCCCGATTGTCCATGGCTGATCGCTGAACCCGTCCAGCGCGGCTTTCATGATGATGTATTCATCATCATTCGCTTCGACAAAGGACACTTCGATACCGAGATCCGCGGCTTTCTGAAACTCGTCGATAGGCTGTTCGTCGACCATGGCGGCAAGTACCGGATCTCCGATGTTGTGCCAGGCGTCCGGTAAGTTCTCCTTGATGGAGCCTCCGGTCTGCAGTTCGCTCGCGTCCGAGTGCATTATGACGCGACCGCTGCCGTCGATAATGAAGATTGTGTTGGTGAAGCCTTCGTCCTGGGCTCTGACAATATGAGTCAGGTCCTTCATCGAAGTTGCCGCAGTCAGCGTACCAATCAGCTTATCATCTCTCACCAGCGGCACAGAAACATTCGCAAACAACCCCACTTCGTGCTCGACCAGCGGACCCCAGGTCGGCGCACTCGTGGGATTGAGCGAGGGAAGCTTCGTCGTGTTCATTCCAGGCGGTGGAACGTCCGCTTCGATGCGCCACAGCTTGCCATTGGGCGCCCGGTAAATACCGATGCGCCGTCCGTCGCTTGACGTCATCACGAGCGTCGTCACGTCACTGTTTGACTTGAGCGCTATCGACAGGTCTTCGAAAGTGCGTTCTCTGTCGTCCAGGCCGAGCGTTCCGTCGTCAAAATAAGGCTTCAGCCCGATTACAGCGTTCTGCACCGAAGCAAAATGGGTTCGGAGCTGTGCCTCCAGCGCGTTCGTGCTCAGGATCGTTTTGTCGTTGAGCAGTGAAAACGTGTTGCTGAAGTTCGCGCTCACGGACAGTCCAAGCACCAGGCCAATGGCGAGTGCAACAAACGCGCCGAACCCCAGGCCGACAATGGATGTCAGCGGGAGCTTGATCCGTCGATCGCCGCGCTTTCGTTCTGCCATCAGAGACAGGTCCCTTCATTGATCACAACAGCTTACCTGCCAGACCGTTTGCGTCAAATTAAGGCGAACGGCACGATCCGCAATCTTTTGAAGAAAGGCTCGACGAGCTCTTATGGCGTGAATTCACGCAAGGCCCGCTCCTGCAATAGCATGATGGTCTTTGCGTCACAGATAGCTCCTGAGCGGATCATCTTGAGCGCTTCCTTCAGTGGAACATGCATGACCTCGATGTCCTCGCCTTCGGTGACTTCACCTCCACCATCGCCGACCCTGTCCTTAAGATGGTAAGTTCCGGCGTAAAACGAAAGAAATTCCGTCACCGAGCCCGGGCTCATGTGGACGTCGAACAGATGCTCCAATGCGGAGACTTCGTAGCCGGTTTCCTCGATCAACTCAGAACGCATGCGGTCCTCAGGATTGGCCCCTTCGAGCAAACCAGCCGGTGTCTCAATCAGAAACGGGTCTTTGCCATTAAGGAGAACCGGCAACCGGAACTGACGCGTTAAAAGAACGCAGCCGGTCTCCGGGTTATAGAGAAGGCAGGTTACGCCGTTGCCCCGGTCGTAGGCTTCCCGGATCTGTTCCTGCCACGAACCGTCCTTGCGCAGGTATTCAAACCGGTATCGTGTCAGTTTGCCCCAATTGTCAGACAGGAGTGTCTGATCGATAAAGCGCAAATAATCGGTGTTCTGCATAATTATTGATATCCCAAATAAGACCACTCACGAATTCGTAGTCTTGGTGTCCGGCGGTGCAAGGCCAAGCTCTGCAAGAACCTCCTGCGTATGTGCCCCCAAAGACGGTGCGGCGCGATCAAGTGCCAAATCAGCGTTTCGAAAGGTTATCGGCGTGCGCACCGAAGAGACCGATCCGCCAGCAACTCCGTCTGCGGGCAGGTCAACCCTCATGCCCCTATGGGCGACCTGCGTGTCGTTGAAGACATCTTCGACGGAATTGATCGGTCCTGCAGGCACACCTTCCATCTCGAGTGCGGTCAAAAGATCGTCCCTTGCGCGCGCTACCGTTTCTTCACACAACACGGGAACAAGCTCGGACCGTGCGGCAACGCGCGCCGCATTGGTTGCGTATTTCGGTTGTTCTGCGAGTTCGGGACGCCCGAGAACCCCGCACAGCCTTTTGAACTGGCCATCATTGCCAACAGCGATGATCAGGTGACCGTCCTTTGCGGGGAAGACCTGATACGGCACGATATTGGGGTGTGCGTTGCCCAGCCGTTTCGGCGCGTTTCCGGATACGAAAAAATTGAGTGCCTGATTTGCCAGAACGGCCACCTGGGCGTCCAGGAGGGCCATATCGACCCATTCCCCGTCACCGGTTTCATCGCGCCGCCGCAACGCCGCCAGAATTCCGATGACACCGTACAGGCCGGTAAAGATATCCGCGAACGCAACGCCGATCTTCTGCGGTGCGCCGTCGGGGTTGCCGGTCAGGTCCATGATGCCGCCCATGCCCTGGATCATGAAGTCGTATCCGGCGCGATGCGCATAGGGACCCGTTTGACCAAACCCTGTAACCGAACAATAGATCAACTTTGGATTGACCTGCTTCAGGCTGTCGTAGTCCAGCCCATATTTCTCCAGGCCGCCGACCTTGAAGTTTTCAATCAGTACATCTGCGTCGGCAACCAGCCGGCGCACGATTTCCTGCCCCTCTTCTGTCCGGAAGTCGGCGACGACCGACCGTTTGCCGCGATTGCAGGAATGAAAATAGGCCGCATCACCTTCCTCGCCCGTCTCATCCTTGACGAAGGGAGGTCCCCATCCCCGCGTGTCGTCACCCTGGGGGCTTTCAACCTTGATCACGTCCGCACCCAGGTCAGCCAGAGTCTGTCCCGTCCAGGGGCCGGCGAGAATGCGTGCAAGCTCAACAACTTTTATGCCTTCAAGGGGCGCGGACATGGCTTTTCTTCCAAGATTTTGTTAGAGGCCGTCAGGCGTCGGACGTCTTGCAGTAGATGTGATAGCGGCCAGGATGAATTCCGTCCGGCTTTTCCATGATCTCGAAATTCGGCATTTCGAGCCTCAATGCGGTCAGCACGTAGCCGCCGACAGCCATGCGTTCGTTGATCAGCGGCTCCAGCCAATTGACGATCGCCAGATCGTTTGTGGGGTCTGCAGAGCCGATGTCGATATGCGCAAAAGACGCCTGAGCGCCAACCCGGGGGCCGCAAAACGCAAGCGTATCGCGAATGTCGCCAAGGATCATGTGATCAGCATCCGGCGCACAGCTCGGGTGGCAGTTCATGGCAAAGTCGAAAACGAAGATTTCCTTGTCCGGATAGATTTCGCGCAAATGATCGTAGGTGCGGCCGTTCCCCAATCCCAATTCCAAAACTGGACCCTCAACGGCGTTGACCTTGTCGACGAGATATTCCAGCAGAATTTTCTGCGAAGTCATGCGGCGGATAAAACTGTCCAGACGGCTCATTCAACATTTCCCTGTGACTCAAGACGCCCTTCACATAGTCAAAGGCTGGCACAAGGTCAAAACCTGCCTTGAGACCCCAGGGGCTGCCTAATTCGAGAATGGCGAGACGGAATAAGAAACAGTACTTTGCCACAATCAATGATCATGGTAACGCGTTAGCCAGGGATGCCGACCAGACCCGAGAAATGCGGCATTCAGTTTGACACATCTTCAGGAGACCTCGATGCGATCCGAAACGGCGCCGGCCATTCGGCTGGAAGACTATCAACCGCCCGCCTACCGTATCGAAAAGGTTCACCTGACAGTTCAACTCGATCCGGTTGAGACCATTGTTACTGCAGTGCTTTCCGTAACGCGGCAGCCGGACACCACGGATGGCACACCACTCGTTCTGGACGGTGACGAACTGATCCTGACCGGTGCAGGCCTTAATGGCGAAGACCTCAGCACTTCACAATACGACGCCGCTCCCGACAGGTTCGAACTCCTGGAACCGCCTTCCGGTCCGTTTGAGTTGTCACTGACGACAAAGATCAATCCGCAGTCAAATACCAAGCTGATGGGTCTTTATCGTTCTTCCGGAACGTTCTGCACGCAGTGCGAAGCGGAAGGATTCCGCCGTATCACGTATTTTCTCGACCGGCCCGACGTCCTCGCCGTCTATACGACACGCATCGAGGCTTCCAAAGCCGATTGCCCGGTTCTCTTGGCAAACGGCAACCTTGCCGAAACAGGAGACATCGAAAATACCGGCCGCCATTTCGCGCTATGGCACGACCCGCATCCAAAACCCGCCTATCTCTTTGCGCTTGTTGCCGGACATCTGGCGCAGGTGCCCGACAGTTTCACTACTGCCTCGGGCAAGGCGGTTCAGCTGAACATCTATGTCGAACACGGCAACGAAAACCTTTGCGGTTGGGCCATGGATTCGCTCAAACGGTCCATGCGTTGGGACGAAGAGGTATATGGCCGCGAATACGACCTGGACGTCTTCAATATTGTCGCGGTATCCGACTTCAATATGGGTGCGATGGAAAACAAGGGCCTGAATATCTTCAACGATAAATATGTTCTGGCCGATCCGGAAACGGCGACCGACCAGGATTACGCCAACATCGAAGCCGTCATTGCCCACGAATATTTCCACAACTGGACGGGAAACCGGATCACCTGCCGGGACTGGTTCCAGCTTTGCCTCAAAGAAGGGCTGACGGTTTTCAGGGATCAGGAATTCACGTCGGACATGCGCTCAAGACCGGTAAAGCGGATCACGGATGTCAGACTGCTGAAGTCTCACCAGTTTCCCGAAGACGCCGGACCGCTGGCCCACCCTGTCCGGCCGCGTCTCTATCACGAGATCAACAACTTCTATACGGCAACCGTCTATGAGAAGGGCGCCGAGGTCGTGCGCATGCTCAAGACGGTATTGGGCGAAACCGGCTTTCGCGAAGGGCTCGATCTCTACTTCGAACGGCATGATGGCGATGCGACCACGATCGAAGCCTTTCTGGCATGTTTTGAAGATGCAACGAAGGCCGATCTGCGGCAGTTTTCGCTCTGGTACGAACAGGCAGGGACGCCCGTCATTTCGGTGAAAACACGCCACGATCCCAAAAGCCGGACGTTTTCGGTGTCTCTTTCACAAGAGATCCCACCGGTCCCCGGTCAAAAGTCCAGCAAGCCGGCTTTGATCCCGCTCAGGTTCGGTCTTCTCGGTGCAGACGGCGCGGATATCATTGCGCGTTCCGACAACGGCATTGAGATTGCCGGAGATGTCATGCTGCTGGACAAGGCACGTCAGGAAGTCATCTTTTCCGACCTTGCGTCTCCACCAACCCTGTCTCTGCTCAGAGACTTCTCAGCGCCGGTTCGCCTTGATCAGCAACAGCATGAAGACGACCTGCGCTTTCTTGCCGCCCATGACAATGACCCGTTCAATCGCTGGCAGGCTGTGCAGACCCTTTGCATGCAAGAACTCCTGCGGCTGACCGACCGTGTCCAGAAACAGGAGACCGCCGAGGTGTCCGACGCAGTCGTTGAGGTTTTCGGATCCGTTCTGGAGGACCAGAGCCTCGACCCGGCCCTTAAGTCGCTTGCGCTCACGCTGCCGAGCGAAGCGGACATTGCCCAGGAAATCGGCAAGAATGTCGACCCGGACGCGATTCATTCCGCGCGGCTCCTGTTGCGAAAGGCGATCGCTTTCCAGCACAAGGCCGAACTCTTGAAGGCGATGGATGCCGCGGCTCCGTCTGGTACTTATTCACCTGATGCTGCCGCCGCCGGCAAACGGTCCCTCTCCAACAGGGCTCTCCACTATTACGCCGTATCGGATGCGGATGATGCCGCACAGATCGTGTGGCAGCGATTTACGGCAGCCAACAACATGACGGACCGACTCGCCTGCCTGACACTCCTCGTTCATGATCACCTTGCGCCCGAAAACGAAGCCTTGAGCGCCTTCCAATCACGCCACCAGAAAAGTTCGCTGGCGATGGACAAATGGCTGATGGTCCAGGCAACGGCACCCGGTGCGGACACACTCGAGAAGGTCAAGCAGCTGAAATCGGATGCACACCTTTATGACGTCACCAACCCCAACAGAGTACGGGCCCTTCTGCAATCTTTCGCAACCGGCAACCCGACGCAGTTTGCTCGCGCGGATGGTGCCGGTTTCGAACTTATTGCCGAATCAGTTCTTGAAATAGACAAACGTAATCCACAGGTAGCTTCGCGACTTTTGACCAGCTTCCGTTCCTGGAGGGCGCTTGATTCACACCGTTCTACGTTGGCTGAATCTGCGCTCTTGAAGATTTCGTCATGCGAAGAACTGTCTAGGGACAGTCGCGATATCATCGATAGAACGTTGCAATAGTCGCCTTTACTGTAAAAGGTTAACAAAAGCCACGGGAGTCAGCGGGAGCGTTAACCATTTTCTTCTTTACGGGGTCTGGACAAAAACCTTCGTTTTGATTCAAATGGAGGTGATTCGGGGCACGCTCCGATGCGGCGGACTTTGAGGCAATTTTTCGATGACGCGAGCACTGGCTGGCGACGCTTCCACGCGTCGCGGCGATAAGGATTCGAAGACGGAAAAAAGTGCAGGCAACGCGAGCCTGCATCTGACGGCGACCCTCGTCGCCCTCCGTGACACGATCCTCAGCTCCGATACCGTGATGCGCCGTGTCATTCCCGGGCTTGCCATTGTCTTTATAATTGTACTGGCCCTCTTTCGCGCAGGAGAACTGGCCACCAGCCATTCCGATACCGAGGCCGCTGCCCAGACAACCTTGAGCCTGATGGCAACGGTCACTGCCAACAGATTGAATGCAATCGAGAATACGCTTCCGGCGAACGGTTTCCGAACCAATTTGAAACGTGCGCTTGCCGACAGCTTGCCAGCAGGTGCCACGGCACGTTCCAGGGTTTTTCTCGTTGCAGACAAGAGCGGTACAATTGCCGCAACGGCACCAGCGCTCCCGGCGCTGGAAGGCAAACCGATCACGGCGCTTCTCAGCCCGTCTCAGCCGTTGACTGTATTCGGAGCCCGCGCGGGTGTCCTTTCCATTCCGGTGGATCTTGGCCGCGACGACACGAGCCAACAATATCTGGCGACCGTGCATCACCTGGACGGCAAGCTGGGCATGGTCGCCGTCCTGCAATCCGAAAACGCCGTATACGCGAATTGGCGGGACGATCTGTCCGCTAACGTCACCTTGTTCGTTGGCACCTCACTGGTTCTTCTTGCGGTGATCTACGGCTTTTTCAGCCAGGCAACCCGTGCTGAATCCGCTGACGAAATGTACGCCTCGACGCGCGCGCGCATCGACACGGCCCTTACCCACGGCCGCTGCGGGCTTTTTGACTGGGACCTGTCCCGTGGGCGAATGTTCTGGTCGTCATCGCTCTATGAGCTGCTAGGGCGCGAGCCCAAAGACGATATTCTCAGCTTTGCCGATGTCGCCGACATTACGCACCCCGACGATATCGATCTTCTGGGACTTGCAGAACATCTGCTAGAGACCGGCGAGACCCTGGTCGATGAAACCTTCAGAATGCGGCATGCGGACGGAAGCTGGATCTGGCTGCGCGCTCGCGGTGAGATCCAGTCGGAGCCAGGGCGCGCGGAACCGCATCTCATCGGCATCTGCATCGACATCACCGAGCAACATCAGCTCGCCGAGCAGAGCCGGATGGCGGATCTGCGGCTACGCGACGCGATTGAAACGATTTCAGAGGCATTTGTTCTTTGGAACGCGAAAAACGAGCTGGTGATCTGCAACTCGAACTACCAGTCGCTTCACAGTCTCCCAAATTCGGCAGTCAAGGCAGGAACGCCTTATTCGGACGTCATTGCCGCGGCGTCCAATGCAGAGATTGCACCTCAGCCAGTGACTGTCACCCAACGCGGCGGAGCACCGGAAGGTTCTTACGAGGCCCAGCTTGAAGACAGCCGCTGGCTACAAATTTCCGAACGGCGCACAAAGGACGGTGGCTTCGTGTCCGTCGGCACCGACATCACGGCGCTGAAAAAGCACGAAGAAAAGCTGATGGAATCGGAGAAGCGCCTAAAGGCGACCGTTTCCGATTTGCAAAAGTCCCGCCAGACACTCGAATTCCAGGCGCGCCAACTGGTCGAAATGGCGGACAAGTACCAGGAAGAAAAGACTCGCGCCGAGGCTGCCAACAAGGCCAAGTCCGAATTTCTTGCCAATATTTCCCACGAGCTCAGAACGCCGCTCAACGCTATTATCGGCTTTTCCGACATCATGACCCAGGAGATGTTCGGCCCGATCGGGACAGAGCGCTATAGCGATTATTGCAAAGACATCTATTCGTCGGGAACCTATCTGCTCAACGTGATCAACGACATTCTCGACATGTCGAAGATCGAGGCCGGACGCATGTCCATCGACACCGAAATCGTCAACGCTGCTTCTGCAGCCGAGGACGCGAGTCGTATCGTGACGGGCGCAGCCACGGAAAAGAATATCTCGGTCACCACCAACGTTGCGGACGACCTTTCGGTTCATGCCGACAAACGTGCGCTGAAACAGATCCTGTTGAACCTGCTCGCCAATGCGGTGAAATTCACATCCGACAGTGGTGTGGTCGCGCTCAAGGCCCAGCCGCGCGGCGACAGGCTGCGCTTTGAAGTCACCGACACCGGGATCGGAATTTCCGAGCGGGACATCGAACGCCTCGCCCAGCCGTTTGTCCAGGTGGAAAACCAGTTCACCAAGACGCACCAAGGCTCCGGATTGGGTCTTGCCATCGCCCGTTCACTGGTTGAACTGCACGGTGGCAGCCTGAAAATCCATTCGGAAGTCAAAAAGGGCACCACAGTGAGCTTTACGCTGCCGCTGGCGGAAAACGAGAACTGATATTTCGCTTCCGGTACGGATGGCGCTGTCTCCAACTAACTTGGCTCATCAAAGGCAAGAAGCGACGGTGCGCGAAAACCACCTCGCGCGGCAAAGCTCACTTATCGCGTAGCCGCGCAAAACCGGCTCTCTTGAAGTTCTCCTGTATCGCAAAATTCCTCGATTGGGATCGGACCATTTGGCCCCGCGCAATTTCGAGCGGCTTTGCCGTATCACTCGCAGAAAAGTGCTGCGGATTTGTTCGAGGTCAATGCTTTTCCTGTTCCAGTGTTTCCCAATCAAACGGCGTGCACCGCACAAACCGATACATCTGAAAGCGCGGAACCTCGGCCGCCAGGTGTGCCTTTGAATGCCGAAAAGGGGGACCCATGAAATCGAAATCGAAAGAAGAACGTGCCGCAGCCAACGAATTGACACAGGAAACCTCGGCAACGCCCGCCGCTCCTGCTGACGAGCCAACTTCGAAACCGCAGAAGAGCGCGTCCAGACCCAAGTCGGTTCCTGCTTCAAAAGGTTCCGGAACCAAGGCCTCGCACCGCCGGACAATACACAAAAGTCCGGCGCTGGTGTTGCATGAACGCTCACTCTCGAAAAGCAACAATGCGCAACTTCCGGCCAACTACCCGTACAAGCGGCGCATGCGCCGGGATCAGTACGAAGCTCGCAAGCAAGAGCTGCAAATTGAGCTCCTGAAAGTCCAGAACTGGGTGAAGGACAGCGGCCAAAGAATAGTCGTTATTTTCGAGGGGCGTGACGCAGCCGGCAAGGGTGGTACGATCAAGCGTTTCATGGAACACCTGAACCCTCGTGGCGCCCGGGTGGTTGCTCTTGAAAAGCCTTCGGAAGCGGAAAAAGGGCAGTGGTATTTTCAGCGGTATGTGCGCCATTTGCCGACCAAGGGTGAAATCGTTCTCTTCGACCGGTCCTGGTACAATCGCGCCGGCGTCGAAAAGGTGATGGGCTTCTGTTCACCAGCCGAATACATGGAGTTCATGCGCCAGGTTCCGGAATTCGAGCGCATGCTTGTTCGAAGCGGCATACGTCTATTCAAGTTCTGGTTCTCCGTAAGCAGGGAAGAACAGCTGCGGAGGTTTCAGGCACGCAATACCGATCCATTGAAGCACTGGAAGCTGAGCCCGATAGATGTTCAGTCTCTCGACATGTGGGACGATTATTCCGAAGCCAAAGAAAACATGTTTTTCTACACGCACACAGCCGATGCGCCATGGACCGTCGTGAGGTCTGACGACAAGAAGCGGGCGCGCCTCAACTGTATGCGTAACTTCATCCGCTCCCTTCCCTACCCTGGAGCCGATGTACAGATCGATCTGGATCCGGATCCCAAGATCGTCGGACCTGCCGATGTTTTTTACCAGACGTTGGAAGACTATGACGCAGGGCGGCAAGTGAAAGTCGAATAGTCCGGTGCAATACAGACGAGGAAGGCGCAAAGGAGATGCTGCATCCTCCTTTGCGCGCTTGAACTGCTGCGGTTTCAGAGACTTACATGCAGATCCCGCTGAACATTAGGCGGCGGCCCTGGCGGTGGTGGTGGCGGTCCTGCAGGTGGCGGCATTACCACTTCTACTTCTGTGTCGAATTTCACCTTCTTCTGTTTATGTGGATATTTGACGGAGAGGCCACCACGCTCAAAAAGTGTCTGAACTCTCTGTTCAAACTCTTTTTTCTGGTTTCTGACGATGCGCTCGAAGTTAAGCCCCTGTTTCGGATCAAATTGGACTTCTTTTGGAAACACCGTTCGCTCCAGCGCAATGAAAATCAGTGATGCGCGATACATGCCGAAACTCTGTGAGGCATCGACAGCGGAGAACGTCTGGCTGTCCGGACGCATTGGTTGCTTGCTCGGTGGCTCTGCGCCATATCCGACTCCAGGGACACCGGCAGAGGCCACAAGCTTGGGAAGTTCGCCGTTGAAATGACGTGGCTTCGCCCGTTGGTATTTCTTGAGTTTACTGATGACTTTTTTGCGCGCAGAACTGGTGGCGCAATAGACGACGGCAGAGTCAGCCCCGACGGAGCCAGGCGCTGCAACTTTGACTGACAATACACCACTGATGCCCCAGATCTTGAGCATTATGCCACCGAAAGATGTGCCACGGTTTTCTTCTTTCAGGTTGATGTAGACCCGTTCCAGGCAAATCCCGTCTTTCTTGTTAAAGTGAATATAGCTTCCGATTATGTCTGTTCTGTTCATAAGGCGATTGAACGCACCCAGCTCAACCCACGCCCCGCCGGTCTGCAGGATCACATGGGGTTCAGGTTTGAGCTGATTGTTCAGGCGGCGGTTCAGCTCGCGCAGGAAATTCTCGATGACAATTGCAGTCGGCTGCTCCTGCCCTCTATTACCGGCGGCGCTGTAATGACGATAGATCATGTCTATGCCAAGGTTGATAGTACGCCCGGGTGCATTGGGTTCCGCTGGCGACATCATCCGGTGCGTGTGCCCCTTCTCCTGCATCGCATTGTTCAAAGCGGCGGTCATGATTTCGTTTCTGTTCGTCCACGTCCAGTCCACCATTTCCCTCAGTTCTCGATGAAAGGCCATTTTATTTCCCTCTAGCGTTATTGTTGCTAGGAAAATGGGGAAATGCTGGAGTGTTTCGGAGTGCCGGGTGTCACACCCAATTTCGCGCCGGAATTGATGGCGCCGAACCTTGAGTTCCAATTTGCGATCGCCTGCCGGGCATCGGCTTTCGACCACTGCAACTTCGCTGATCAGCTGCACAAGCGCTGGCGCACTCTTGCCCGTAGATAGCCAAGTTGCATCTCAAGTCGCGCAAACGTGGGGCTTCTGGGCGCCTGTACGAGAAGATCAAGAACGCCGCGGTTTGCTTCGGCGGGTGAAAAGTTCCCGACATTGTCAGTCGCAGCAACAGAAATCGTCTACGCCGCGTCGGCCGTGGAAGATGCCAGTCGCATCGTGACGGGTTCAGCGACGAAAAAGAACATCTCGCCTATAACGGAGGTTTCAGATATCGGCGTCGGAATTTCCGCGCCTGATACCGAGCGCCTCGCTCTGCCGTTTGTCCAGATGGAAAACCAGATTACGAAGACGCAACGAGGCTCCGAACTGTGTCTGGCCATCGCCCATTCGCTTGTCGAACTCCACAGTGGCAGCCTGAAAGTTCATTCAAGTGTCAAACAAGGCACCACCGTCAGCTTCACGCTTCCGATTGCGGAACGCGATACCAACTGAGCGGTGGCACCCCTTGCATTCTTGCTTACTTCAATCTGCAGGCAGCGGAGGAGCACCTGGAGCCTAGGGTACGGACCCACAAATGAAGTTGATTTGGTTTGAATCGTTTTGACCAGATGAAAGGAGCGAAAGTGTAGGAAATGTGGTTCATTTTCAAGCCTTTCGCGACGTGCCAGGTGGCCAAAACGGCCAAATCCGAAGGACGGCAAAATGGCTTCACCTCGCAGCGTCAACGTGCTTGACCGGGCACAAAGCCCGCTCTTCGCACGTTTCCTCGCGAGAATTTGCCATTTCTGTCGCCAAATCAGCTTCATTTCTGGGTCCATACCCTAGCTCGCGATAACGGCTCCCTGTGTTTCCGGGTGCTCTGCGCTCAGTCCGGCGAGCCGGAAAACCTCTTCGACCCGACGTTCGAAATCCATTTTCTGCGCCATGTTTCTGACGGCATTTACCTGTTTTCTCTGCTCGCCGTCGACGTCCACCCGCATTCCGTGTCTCGGGTTGGCGTTCTGAATTTTGCTCAGATTGATACCTGCTCTTCTGAAGTCCTGGTTCATACTCTCCGGAAACTGCGTACGCTCAAGCGCGATGAAGATGAGGGTTGCGCGATAATATCCGAAACTCTGTCCGTCAGTATCACCTTCTGCGAACGTCTGGCTGTTCGGGCGCTCCGGATGCATATCCGGCGGTTCAGCGCCATGTCCGATGCCCTTTCCATCAGACGCTACCAATTTTGGCAGTTGTGAATCGAAGTAGCTCATGTGTCTTCGCTGATACTTTTTGACGATCCTAACGACCTCTTCCCGTGTTTCCCGGGTGTCACAGTAAATCACGACCGTGTCGGTCTTTCTCGAACCAGGCGCGGCGACCTTCGCGCTGTACAAACCGGGCAGATGCCAGATCTTCTTCAGGATCGCACTGAATGCATTGGCGCGCGTCTCTTCCTTCAGATTGAGATAGACACGTTCCCGGCACACGATGTTGTTCGGGGCCATGACGTGGATGAATGCACCGACCCAGTCACTCCACTCCGGAAAGTCGTTCAGGCTCCTCATACGGTTCATGTCGTAGGTCTGACAAATGTATTCGGCATCGCGGAGATAGTTTTGAAGCTTTCTGCTCAGCGTTTCAGAGAACTTCTCCATTGTCCTCCTGGATGGCTGATTGCGGGCGGTCGCGCCGCAGATGTAGCCATAGATTTCATCGACCGCGCGGTTACCCCGATCCAGGTGCGTCAGCCCTTTCGGCTGACCGGTGGCCAGAGCCTTGCGCATCAGATCCGCACGTCTCAGCCAGGCCCAATCAACCACGGTTTGCAAATCACGATGGAGTGCCATTGTATTTCCCTCTAGCGTTATCGTTGCTAGAAAAATGGGGGAATACTGGAGTGTATCGGAGTGCCGCGGATCACACTCAAATTCGGGTAGTGAGCGCTGGAGCACGTTCCAAAAGATCAAGGTCGGCTCGGGGGGCAGCGAATAGCTGCAATCTTATTCGAACGCTTTGCGGGGCTCCAGCGATGCCGGGTCGCGCCACCTATCTGGTCGCAAAGTGCTTCGTTCGCTTCGATATTTTGCAAGATTTTGCGCGGAAGTGACCTGGACTGATGTGCCGTGCAATTCAATTGCTGTTTCGACAGCCAACGGAGAGTGCCGATAAAACCGCGTATCACCCCAAAAGTCCGTCGCTAGACCGACCCTCGATTCTCGCACGAGAATTATCTCGCACATGACATCCCGGCAGAGGAAGGCTCTCTTGTGTTTGAACCTCTTGCCCGGAATTTCCTGAAAGGCAGTCGTGGCGTCGGCAGTCACCGTGTCGAGACTATCAAAATTCTCTGCCACAAGGAGCAGGTCGATATCGCTATGGCACCACGCTTCTTGCAGTCCAAGAAGCTCTTCCGCCCACCCGCCGAACACGACACAATCAAAGCCCTTGTCATGCAGGCTGGAGAGCAACCAGCCCAACAGCGATCTTGTGTTTGCCATGGTCCGTCACTCGACTTCAGCTTTCGACCAACTCAACTTCGCCGATCAGCTCCACAAACACCTGCCGCACCCTTGCCTGTAGGTCGGCAAGTTCCATCTCAAGGCGCGTAAATGTGGGGCTGCCGGACGCCTGAACGAGAAGATCAAGAACGCCGCGGGGCGCTTCGGCAGGCTTAAAACTTCCCGATAACGTAAGCCGCAACACCTGCGTCAGGCGCTGATACATGCGAAGCGCTTCCAGCAGCACGCCTGCGTCGCCGGGGTCGATGCAGTCATTGTCGCGCAAACGCTCCAGGGCATCTTCGGTTCCCTGTGCGAGGACGTTGGGAGTGTCCTGGGCATTTACGAGTTGCAGGTACTGGGCGATGAACTCGATATCGACAAGCCCCCCGGCAACCTGCTTCATGTCCCAAATGTCCTTCGTGCCCTTTTCCTTCTCGATCCGCGCCCGCATGGAGCGCACATCGTTGGCGAGCTTTGCACTGTCGCGCGGCTGGATAAGCGTTTCCGATATGTTGTCAGAGATTTTCTGCGCGAACTCCGGTGTCGTTGAGGCGATAACCCTTGCCCGCGTCAGGGCCATGTGCTCCCAGGTCCAGGCATCCTTTTTCTGATAGGAGATAAATCCACCCAGGTTGGTCGCAAGCGGACCAGCGTTGCCGGAGGGGCGCAGGCGGAAATCAACTTCGTAAAGCGATCCTTCCGCCGTCGGCGCGGACAATGCGGTCACCAGGCGCTGCGTCAGGCGAATGTAATATTGCGAGATGGCAAGCGGTCTCTTGCCGTCCGACTGTTTGGCGTCCTCCGGTGCTTCGTAAAGAAGTATCAGATCCAGATCGGACGACGCGGTCATTTCGCGTCCGCCCAGTTTACCCATCGCTATAACCGCGACATCGCCGCCGGGGACCAAACCATGGGTTTCACCAACGTGTTTGATCACCTGCGTCAGAAGCCGTCCGACGACAACTTCGGCAAGCCTGGCAAACGCGAATCCGACCCGGTCAGCCGACAGCGTGTCAGATATCAGCCGCAGCCCGATCAGAAACTGCTGTTCCTGCGCAAAGATACGTGCCCGGTCGAGCGCTTCTTCGTAAAACCGCGCCTGCGCCAACGTCCGGTCCAGCCCGACCCGAAACTCTTCCACACTCGGCATCGCGCCGAAAAAGGCCGGATCCAGAACCGCGTCCAGAACATGTACGCGTTTGGAAACGGTTTCGGCCATGCGCGGCGCGGCACCCATCGTGGTTGCCAGCAAAGTCAGCAACTGCGGGTTGGACCTCAGAAGCGAAAAAAGCTGCACGCCGGCCGGCAGTTTTGACAGGAAGCTGTCGAAAGCGACAAGGGCGGCATCGGCATTGTCGGTTGCCGCAAGCGCCCCGATCAGCGTGGGATGCATTTCGGTAAGCCGCTCACGCGACTTTGTCGACCGCGTGCAAGGATATCGGCCGAAATGCCAGGATTTTACGATGCTGGCGGCCTCGCCGGGATTTTTGAAGCCAAGTCTAGCAAGCGTTTCCAGCGTGCCCGGATCGTGATCGTCACCGGTGAAGACAAGATTGCCGAGTTCAGACGACAGTCCGGGCTCATCTTCAAACAGTTCGGAATAGTGTTTCTGAACCTTTTGCATATGCCCCAGGAATTCCTGTTCAAATCCCTCCAGCTTGTCGAAGCCCATCAGCGCTGCGACGCGCATCAGGCCCTCATTGTCTTTCGGCAGAAGCTGTGTCTGCTCATCGTTCAGCATTTGAATGCGATGCTCGACATTCCTGAGAAAAATGTAGGCGTCGCGCATTTCGTCACGTGTCTTCAGCCGGATCCAGTCGGCGTTGCTCAGCGCGTTCAGCATGTCGAGCGTGCGCCTTCCACGCAGTGCGGGATTGCGCCCGCCCGCGATCAGCTGTTGCGTCTGGACAAAGAACTCAACCTCCCGGATGCCGCCACGACCCAGTTTGACGTTATGTCCTGCAACTGCGAGCGCACCGTGTCCCTTGTGCATGTGGATCTGCCGCTTGATCGACTGCACATCTGCAATCGCTGCAAAATCAAGGTACTTGCGCCAGATGAAGGGAACGATTTCATGCAGGAACGCCTCGCCGGCGGGTATGTCGCCCGCACAAGCCCGCGCCTTGATCAAGGCCGCGCGCTCCCAGTTCTGGCCGAGCGATTCATAGTAGACCAGGGCCGCAGGAACAGACATCGCCAGGGGTGTCGCACCCGGATCGGGACGAAGGCGAAGATCCGTTCTGAAAACATACCCGTCGGCTGTGCGATCCTGTAGAATTTTGACCAGACGCCGGGTCAGTCGCACGAATTCCACCGGGGCTTCCGCGTTCGCCGTCATGGGGGCCTTGTCGGGGTCATAAAGAACGATGAGATCGATGTCTGAGGAATAATTGAGTTCGTTCGCTCCGTGCTTTCCCATGGCCAGGACAATCAGGCCGCTGTCCAGATCCGGGTTTTCGGGATCCTTCGGCTCAAACTTGTTCCGCCGCACAAGATCGCTCAGGCAAAAGCGGATCGCTGCCGTGAGCGCGGCATCTGCAAAGCCCGCCAGCGCGTATGTGACCTGGTCGAGATCGATCGCATCGCCGATATCCGCAAGCCCGAGTGTCAGCGCAAGATCGTGTTTTTGACGTCGCAGCACGCGCATGATGCCGTCCTCGTCATCTGCACGTGCCGCCTTTGCCGAGGACAAGAGCCGTTTTATGCGACCTTCCGGCGCCTCGTTCAGGATGCTGAGCAGCCTTGGCGGATCAGCGAGGATCAGGTCCCGCAGATAAGACGAATTTCCAAGAACCCCTTCTACGAACCGATTGATGTCCGGCTGGGTCTGAAAAAGCTCATCGAGCGCAGTTCCCGCGGTTTCATCGTCCAGAAGATCTTTTCGAAAAAGAGCGGCCCTTTCCGGGTCAGGCGCTTGCGGGATCGTCCGAATTCGATCCGCGAGGCGCTTCCTCGGTTCATCGGTCTCCGTCGGCCTCCCCTGCCTTGCCGGAATAATCTTCTCCATACCCGCTCCTGCTGCTTTCCGGCGACACAGACGCCAGATCAATCTGGACCGAAAGTCCCGGATCTTCATTTTTGAAGCGCAAGTCTCCGCCATGCAAGCGGGCAACAGCCTTGACAAGGCTCAATCCCAATCCGGTTCCCGGCTCGGATCTGCTTTCCTCGAGCCGAACGAAACGGTCGACAATGCGCTCGTGATCCTCTTCCGGGATACCGGGGCCATTGTCAGATACGGTCAGAACCACACGTCCGTTTTCTTCCGCAGCGGACAGACGCAGCCGCATTTCCCCTTCTTCCGGCCGTCCATATTTCAGGGTATTTTCGACAAGATTGACGAGCACCTGGCTGATTAGGTCCCTGTTGCAGACTGCCTTCAGATCTGCGGGCACAGATGTCTCTATCTGTCCGCCCTCGTCCTCTATCAAAGGTTCGTAGAGTTCCGCGACCTCCGCAACGATCCTGTTCAGATCCACCGGTTCCATCACCGAACCGGGTGCCATGGATTCCACACGCGCGATCCTCAGCAGCGCGTTGAAGATCCTGAGAAGATGATCCGTTTCACTGAGCGTGCTTTCCAATGCGCCGCGATACCCCTCCTCCCCCCGCGCGTCGCGCAGGGCTGTCTCAATGCGTGTTTGCAGCCTGGTCAGCGGCGTTTTCAGGTCATGCGCGATATTGTCGGTGACATCCTTCATCGACTGCATAAGAAGTTCGATCCGGTCCAGCATATCGTTCAGGTTCACGGCCAGACGGTCGAACTCGTCATTTGTCCCCGTGAGAGAAAGGCGTTCGGAAAGATCCCCGTTCATGATCATGCGGCTTGACGCGGAAATATCATCGATACGCTTCATGACCCTCCGGCTGACAAAGAGCCACGTGATCGCGGCCATGACTACGACGACGACGAGCCAGAGGCGCAACGCATTCGCAAGGAGATTAGAGAATCTGAGCTGGTCGCCAAGATCCCGGCCTACCAGCAACCGGAAACCACCACGCAATTCGAACGTCCGGACCATCGCCTGACGCTCGACATCCTCCGTTCCCTGCCCCAAAAGCGTGTAACGGACACGTCTCAGCCCACCATCGGCTTCTTCCAACACGACGGTCGGCAGCCGGGCGATGTTTCCGACCAATGCATTTCCGGAAAAGTCGACCAGCAAATAGAGGCTCGCGTCAGGATGACGCGTGCGATCGTCAATTGCTTCGACAAGGTTGCGGATGCCACCGCGCACATAGACGTCAGCAAGACCCTTGAGTTCGGCATCCACCGCCTGAACCACCTGTTCAGACATGAGATTGTCCGTGCTCTCCGATACGTAGACGACGAGCACCCCCGACATGACTGTGAAAACAGCTATGTAGAGCAGCGACAGCTTGAAGGCTGTTGTACGGACAAATCTAGTGAGCCGCGTCACGGATCGTGTACCCGGCACCCCGGATGGTATGCAGGAGAGGCGTTTCGAACCCTTTGTCGATCTTGCCACGCAGACGCGAGATGTGGACGTCGATCACGTTGGTCTGCGGATCGAAATGATATTCCCAGACATTTTCCAGCAGCATTGTGCGCGTGACGACCTGACCGGCATGCTGCATCAGGTATTCAAGCAGGCGGAACTCGCGTGGCTGCAGGGGAATTTCCGTTTCGCCGCGACGACAGGAATGCGCCATGCGGTCGAGAATCAGATCACCAACGGTGTAGGTTGTTTCAACCTGGCTGGCTGATTTTGGCCGCCGCGCCAGGGCTTCGACGCGTGCCTGCAATTCGGTGAAGGCGTATGGCTTTGGAAGATAGTCGTCGCCGCCGGCCTTGAGGCCCTTGACGCGATCATCGACCTGCCCGAGCGCGGACAGGATCAAGACGGGCGTGTGGTTCTTCTCGCTCCGCAATTCCTGAATGATCGAAAGACCGTCCATTTTCGGCAGCATCCGGTCGACAATTAATATGTCGTAGGTGCTGTTCAAAGACATCTCCAGACCGGTTTGACCGTCTGCAGCATGGTCTGCCGTGTGACCGAGTTCACTCAATCCCTTGACGAGATAGCTCGCCGCTTCAGGATCGTCTTCGATAACAAGAATCCGCAACATTCCATCCTTTTACATTGAGTTGCCCCGAAATGGAATGGCTGGCGGCGGCGATGGATGTGAGGCGCCGCCGCCAGTCTGGCTGGGTTTACGGGCGAAACCCATGGCGAAGACCGGCCCGTCGGGGGTTGGGGGCAGAGGGCAAGCCGGTCCCGCCAGTCAGGTCCCGGTTCAAAATCGAACCGGGTCCTGATCAGGCCAGGTTCATGGGCAGAGCCACGAACCGGGTTGTGTTGTCGGTCTCGATCCGGAAGAGAACCGCCTTGCGGCCGTCGTTTTCCGCCTTTTCGAGCGCCTTGAGGACATCGTCGGCGGTCTCGATCTTCATGCCGGCGACTTCGAGGATGACATCACCTGTCGCGAGCCGCTTTTCAGCTGCCGGCCCGTCAGGATCGATTTCCGCGATAACGATGCCGTCGCCTTCAAGGCCGGCTTCAGCCTTGGTGGTGACAATCAGTCCGAGATCATCGAGGCTGGTCTTTGTGTCATCGACCTGTGGTTCTGCCACCGCTTCTGAAACCTGCTGCTGATCCTGCAGGCGTCCAAGCGTAACGGAGATGTCCTGCTGCTTTCCGTCGCGCCAGATCGTGACATCGACCTTGGTGTCAGGTTCGAATGCTGCAACGATCTTGGAGAGGTCACGCGGACCTTCCACGTTGGTGCCGTTGACAGCGAGAATGGTGTCGCCTGAGCGCAGGCCAGCCTTCTCAGCCGGGCTGTTTTCCTGCGCTTCCGCGACAATCGCGCCGCGGGCCTCATTGAGACCAAGGCTTTCCGCGATATCATCGGTAACGTTCTGGATCTGAACGCCGAGCCAACCACGGACGACTTTTCCGTCATCCTTTAGCTCCATGATGACATCTTGCGCGGTCGAAGCCGGGATTGCGAAAGCAATGCCGACATTGCCACCGGACGGCGAGAATATCGCCGCATTCACACCAATCACCTCACCATTCATGTTGAAGGCGGGTCCACCGGAGTTGCCCCGGTTTACAGGTGCGTCAATCTGGATGAAATCGTCGTAAGGACCCGCGCCGATGTCGCGTCCGCGGGCAGACACGATACCTGCGGTCACCGAACCGCCAAGGCCAAACGGGTTTCCGATCGCAACGGTCCATTCTCCGACCTGCGGAGCTTCATCCGCGAAGTCGACATAGGTGAAGTCCTCGCCGCCTTCGACTTTCAAAAGGGCCAGGTCAGTCCGCTTGTCCGCGCCGATCAGGGTCGCATTGTACTCATCGCCCTTTTGATCGATCACGGTGAATTCGGTGCCACGGTCAATCACGTGATGGTTCGTAACGACAAATCCGTCCTTGGAGATGAAGAAGCCGGAACCCTGGGACATGCCATACTGGCGCGGTGAACGGCGCTGGTTCTGTCCCTCTTCACCGCCACGTCCGCCAAAGTCGCGGAAGAAGCGCTCGAACGGATGACCGTCCGGCGTGCCTTTGAAAAATTCTTCGAAGCCATTGCCACCGTTGAAATTCATCATACGCGGCGCGGCGTCCTGCTTCACACGCACACTGACCACCGCCGGGCTCACCGTACGCACGACGTCAGAAAAGTCTGTCGGCGCCGCAGCATCAACACGCACCGGTTCGGCTTGCGCGAGCTGGCTCGGAACAAGGGTCTGAGCGGTTAGGGCACCGGCAGCGCCAAGTGCGACAACTCCAGCCAGCAATTTGGCGCGGCGGGACCGCAAAGGAGAGACTGACCCACGATTTTTCATATTTTCTTCCTCTGTCGACATAACTATTGGAGGCCATGAATGAAGCACGCAGGGACCTGCGCTTCTGGCTCAGGGAAGAAGGTAGGTAAGTCAGCCTTACCGTTGCCTGTCGGGGGAATTACAATTTCGTAACGTTCACTTCCGACGATGCCGCCACGGGCAATGGACGGTGACGAACACTGTGCTTCGTTCTTGTTTTTATTGAATAATTTAGAAAACTATTTGAGAAGCTTTTTTCATAACATCAGGTTCAGTTTCAGCGTGGAAAAAAGGTTGCCTGGTCCCCTGCCCGCCAGGGCACCCACTTCGGCATCACGCTTTGAAACCTGTTCGACGCCTCGAACGACTCGAGCCAGTTTTTCAGGGATTGCCAATCCTGGGCATCGAACCAGGCACGATCCGTATTTGCAAATTGGCGGACGAAAGGAAGGATCGCGAAATCCGCGATTGTTGCCCGGGTGCCAAAGAGCCAGCCACCGTGCTCAAGACGTTCGTCCAACTCGACAAGAAAGCGAGATGCGGCCGAACGTTCCTCTTCTCGCAGAGCGTCCGGGTACCGTGTACTGTATTTGTAGCGATCAAGGTGCGTCTTGAACGAGCCGTCGCACTTTCCGATCAGCGCCAACATCTGCGCTGGCCCGCCCTGTTCAGACTGCAACCACCTGTCCGGGTCCGAGATCTCCAACGCCCATTGCATAATTTCAAGACTTTCGTCCAGAACCTCGTTGTCCAATTTCAAACACGGCACTGTCGCGGTGGGCGAGGTCTTGAGGAAGTCGGGGGCCTTGTCCCGAAGGACGATTTCGCGAAGCTCCACAACCTGTCCGCTTGCCGCAATCGCAAGACGGGCCCTGATCGCATAGGGGCAGCGGCGGAAGGAATA
This sequence comes from uncultured Roseibium sp., assembly GCF_947494555.1. Taxonomy (GTDB): domain Bacteria; phylum Pseudomonadota; class Alphaproteobacteria; order Rhizobiales; family Stappiaceae; genus Roseibium. Next base: position 1,124,338 of record NZ_CANLVF010000002.1, read on the forward strand.
CAGGATGGGTCGCGCACTCATGCCCGTCCCATGACGCAAGTCTCCGCAAAGGTCAACTGTACGCTTTGGTTGTATTTTATATACCTGAAGCTCTAATTTTCACGAGATGTAAAGGATATGCCCTGATACTGAACGCATAGGGTATCGACATGTCACAATCACTGCTTCAACTTGCCAAGGACAGTTCTTCAGAAAAGAAACATCAGCTCGCAGAGCATGTAACGGGACTACTTACGTCGCGTTCTGAAGAAGATAGCTCTCGAGAAACCGATCTTCTGAACAATATGCTTGAAGGGGTTTACGACTCCCTCGCCCCGGAAGCCAGGCAGAAAATGTCGGAACAGCTGGCAGAAGTGAAAGTGACGTCCTCAAAACTGGCGGCAACTATGGCCAGTGACGAGCTGTCAATTGCGCATGCGATCCTAGAGCGCTCCAGATCCATCTCGGAAGACACACTGATCGAAATTGCCCAGACCAAGGACCAGGGCCACTTGCTGGCCATGGCAAAGCGCGATCACATCAGCAAGAAGCTCTCAAAGCGGCTGATCGAGCGTGGTGGCAAAGAAGTCAAACAGACGCTTGCTACAAATCTTGGTGCCGAACTCGAGATGCCGGTCTTTGAGGACCTGGTCAAAGAAATGCCGAAACAGCTCGGCGACCGGATGCGTCACCTGCGCAAGTCCAACGAAGAGCTCATTGAGGACCTGTTCCGGGAAGACGGAGAAATCGCGTCGGGCGCGAAACTCGAGAAAAAGCCTTCAAAAATCAGCCCGAAGGCCTGGCTCGCCGGTATCCGGCTTGGCAAGACCAATTTGAACAAGGCCGTCTACCAGCTCTGCATTGAACACAACCTTCTGGACATCGTCGGTCTTCTGTCGGTGTTTTCAGACCTTGAGATGAAATACGTTCACAACCTGATGGTCCGCTTCGACGCAACAGGGATCGCGAGCGTGTGCCGGGCCAGCGGTATAGGCGCGCGCGAGTTCCAGGCAATCTGCAAGGAGCGCTGCAAGCACCTGAAATTCCCTGAAAGCACCGGCAGCAAGTGGCTCACCAACTACCACATGCTGGACGACACCGACGCACGGCGGCTGATCGCCGTCATGAAAGTCAAACTGGAAAGCCGGCCTGCGCCAAAGGCAGCTTGAGATCACCACCGGACCAGCAATAATCCGCCCCGCCCGGCACCAGCACGATCGGCCGGTTTGGCTATCGCGCTCTTAACCGCGGCATACCGAATGCAAATCGACCGGTGTGGCCGACAACCGAAAAAAGCACGGCCACAGTGGAACATGTGACCGTGCAATAAAAAAATACCTTGCACGCTTTGAGGCTCGGGCGAACCAAAGCACAAAAATTTCTTCAAGTAACTTCTAGTTTTGTCCAAACATGCTCGCGCCCGCATTACGCTTTTGTTTTTCGGTCCGCTGTAAAACCGATACCGGATCTTTCCTGGATACGCATTCCCCAATTGGGTAATGACCATAAAATTTGCCCTCGATAAATTTTGTACATATTTAGTATTCAGAGCTTCGGTTGCAGACTTGTTGTGTGAGTTGTCACGTCGAAATGCAGACCAGAACGAAGAAGAGCTTGGCGCGCGTTTTCTCGATTTTACCGGAGGATCGGATCGAGCAAGCGGTCAATGTAACCCTTCAGCGCTTGAAGACAGTTGAAACACGGGCGAAATCGAGCCTGAAATGGGCCGATTTCGACGAAAACGGCCGCTTTGTTCGCGGCGGCATTACGGAACTTTCGGACTACAAGGTCCAGATGGTCTCAAAACCTGAAGACGACCCGGACCTTCAAGACATGGCGGATCATGTTGCCGACGGGTTTGCAGAACCGGGTCGGGTGATTTGCAATGAAGACTGCAGTCAATTCACGCTTTTCCTGCCTGACCGTGTCTCGACACCGCATTCTGCACCGGTGCCGAGGTTGCGCGGTTTCATCATTGATTTTTCGGTCTTCAAGAAAATCCATCTCACCTTCCACAGTGAAAACCGATTGACCGACGCCGAAACGCTGGTGGCCTTCCAATTGCTCGCCGGGATCTCGCTGCATCACGCGGCTTCCCTTGACAGTGTGAAGGTGGAGACCAAGCGCGCACAGATTAAGACCGCTGCAGCAAAAATGCAGTGCACAGGTCAGCTCGATCTTGTCAGGTTGCTTATGGGCCAACTTTCCATCATCAGCGTCATCGCAGACGACGAAACGCGCCACGCCTCCTTTGCCGAGGCGTTCATCGCCGAAAAAATGGGGAACGACGCACGCCTGGTTGTTGAACGGCTTTCGAACGGTCAGATCTTGCGCTGCATCGAAGTCGGCCCGGCAGATGGGCAACCTGTCGTCGTTTTGCACGGCATGATGTTCGGAATGTTGCTTTCGGGCGCCTCACCCTATCTGAAAGCGGGAGGACTGCGGTTACTCATGCCGTTGCGGCGCGGCTATCTCGACGCCCGGCCCATGCTTGACCTCACGGCTGGAGACAATCTGGTCGAGGAAAGTTTCAGCGACCTTTCCCTGTTCCTGGAGCGGCGCAACCTGAAGGACGCAACCCTTCTTGGACATTCGCTTGGCGCTGTGCTTGCGATGCACTATGCCGCCCGGTTTCCCGGACATGTCGGCAAGTTGGTATTGCTTTGCGCAAACACTGCCGGGACCGACGACGAACGCGACAGCTATACCGACATGCTTTATGGGGGATACAAGTCCCTGGGGGAGGCAAATTCGCTCTCCAGAGCGATCACGCTGGAGTTCAGCCGGCACTATCCGGATGAGCAGACGGCGAAAACCATTCTGGATCGCATGTTCAATGCATCAAAAGCCGACCTGTCAGCAATGGCCGGCCATGGGACTGCCGCAGCCGTCCATTCCTGGTTCCCCAGTCTTTATCGAAGTTCCGTTGCAGGTATTTCGGACGATTATGATTTCGTCATGAAGGAACTGCTTCCGGCCTCCCCTCTGGAGACCGATTGCCTGTTCGTCCACGGCAGCGATGATCCCCTCACGCCCGTCAGCACAATCGAAAGTCTCGTCAAACCTTGGCAAAACGCCCGTCTAACGACAATTCAAGGAGCTGGGCACTTTGCGACGGCCAGCCATTCACACGAAGTGTGGAGAGAAGTTGCCAGCTATCTGCACTGCGCTTCCGGTTGAATATCCACTGTACTTTGCGCTGGAAACCAAACACGCAGTCTGGTTGACGCAGGAAGTGAATAGGCGCGACCGTTCCCTTAAGACATTTGCATAACTTCAAGAATTTGTTCCGATTTCCAAGTTAGTCTTGGCGTGGGAAGGTGCAATATCACAAAGGTTGCTACCGATTGCTTCGCGCATATTGATGAAACCGCGTCGTGTGAATTTTCCTATTGCGCTTTATCCTCTTGTAAACTGTCTACGGTGTATAGTCAGAGCCAAATGAATGGATGGATCCGACATGCTCAATGATCTTCTCAACCAAGCTCAGGACAGCTCACCTGAAAAACGTCACAAGCTGGTTGAACATGTCACCGACCTTTTTGTGACCGGTGCGGAAAGCTACCAGACGGAAGAGATTTCGCTTTTCAACGCTGTTCTTGAGCGCATGCTTCCAACGATGGAACATGATCAGAAGAAAGATGTCTCGGAGCGATTGGCGCCAATCGACTCAACGTCTCAAAAGATCGCTTATGAGCTGGCCAGCGACGAGATCGACGTCGCGCGGCCGATGCTGACATCCTCCAACGCTCTGAAATCAGATGATATCCTGCGCCTTGCCAAAACGATGGGCCAAGGCCACCTGCTTGCGATTTCGCAGCGCGATCATCTCGAAGCCAAGGTCACCGACGTTCTGCTTGAACGCGGCGAAAGCCCGGTCAAACGGTCCGTTGCCGCAAACTCCGGAGCCGAGCTTTCCGATTGGGGCGGACGTCTGCTGGTGAAACTGGCTGAGCGGGACGACAAGATCCGTGATGCAATGATCGAGCGTTCAGACGTTTCGGAAGACGACTACGAGAAACTGATCTCGCAGATGCCTGAAGTTCAGCAGGCAAAGATCCGGAAAATGCGTGAAGAGAACGAGCAGTTGGTTCTGTCCCTCTTCCACGAGGCCAGCAAGGTTGTTGCAAGCACGAAACTTGAGCGCAAGAACAGCAGGATCAACGTCAAGGTTGCCCTGAAGGACATTCGCGAGGGACGCGGCTCGATCAACCAGGCGATGACCCAGCTTTCCCTGTCCAACAACCTGTTCGATATCTGCTTCCTGCTCGCGCAAATGGCAGGGCTGGACCAGAAATACGTGACGAATGTCATGGTGCGTTACGACGCGACGGGTGTGGCCGTCCTGTGTAAGGCCATGGGCGTCGACAAAAACGGTTATACGGCCCTTTGTCGCGCACGGGCGACCAACAACAAACAGCCGCAGACGACTGTCCAGAACTGGATTAACGACTATCAGGAACTCACGGAAAAGGACGCGCGCAGACTGCTCTCGTTCATGAAGATCCGTTTGAGCACGCTCGAAGAGCAGGCCGCCTGACCGGCTGCCTGCGCTTTCAACCCGCTATTCAGCTCCGATTTCCCGCGTCACAACAGCAGCACCTGCTTCAAGGGTGCGATGCACCGGACACTTGTCCGCAATTTCGAGCATTCTCTGGCGCGTCGCACTGTCCAGATTTCCTTCCAGCGTGATGAGCCTTTCGAACCTGTCGATTTTGCCACCACGCTCCTTCTGATCATCCGTACATTCTTGGCAGTCCGACGCGTGGACCTTGTCATGCAGGACTCGCGTGCCGATCCGGTCGACGTTGAGCCCCTTCCGGTCCGCGTACATGCGTAAGGTCATGACCGTACATGCGCCCAAAGCTGTGGAAAGGAATTCATAAGGCGACGGTCCGCTGTCAAATCCGCCAAAGTCAACCGGTTCGTCCGCAATCATCCGGTGGTGCCCGACGGCGACCATTGACTGGAACTTCCCCTGCCCGGTTTCCATCACTTCTACGCCTTCCTTGACCACCTGGGATGCGGCCTTTGCTTCCGTATCCAGATAGCCGCTCACCCAGCCTGCAATCACCCTGGACGCATAAATCGCGTCTTCGCTGCGTGTGAGCAGGTGATCGGCCTTGTCGAGCGAAACGAAGCTTTTGGGATGTTTCGCTGCAACAAAGATGTTGGTCGCATTATCGATGCCGACCGTGTCATCAAGCGGTGCATGCATCACCAGCAGGGCCTTGCCCAGATTTGCGGCCTTACTGCGCACGGTCTGGGCTTCAAGGTCATCCAGAAATTCCTTGCGGATCGTGAATGTTCGCCCGGCAAGGTCGACATCACCGGCGCCTTTCTCGCGGATCTCGTCAACTGACCCTCCAAAATTATGGACAACGTGGTCTGCGTCGGACGGCGCACCTATCGTCACGACAGCACGCGCCTCCGGAATGTCTGCGGCAACCGATAAAATGGCCGCGCCACCGAGTGAATGTCCGATCAGAAGCTGTGGCGCTTCATAATTCCTTCTGAGAAAATCTGCCGCAAGCTTGAGATCTTCCACATTGGAGGAAAACCCCGTAGAGGAAAAGTCACCACCGCTGCCGCCCAGGCCGGTAAAATCAAAGCGCAGAACGGCAATGCCCTCGGCACTGAGCGCACCGGCGATGTGCCGGGCTGCCGGAATGTCCTTGGAACAGGTAAAACAATGCGCAAAGAGCGCAAAAGCGCGGATCTTGCCGGCCGGCAGATCAAGGCGTGCAGCCAGTTTGGCGCCGTGAGCCCCGTCAAATTCCAGTTTCAAAGGTCGATTTGCCATGGTTCAGCCCTCCAGCTCTTCATCGCGCCTGAGATAAGCACGAACGCGTGTCTTGCAAATCACGGCAAGGTGTGAGCGCTGTGATGAGACGAACGCCGCAGAGACAATGCTGCGCAAGCGAGCGAGCCGCCCGCAGATCGCCTCTTTCGGATCCATGCCGCTCGGTTCGGTATCGGACTTTGCGTTCCAGGTGCCATTGGGCCTGAAGGCGTCAGACAAATTCCTTGAATGTCGCGAGAGCTTCCCGGTCATACCCCTGGGATGCTGTCCAGAGTTGTCTGGTGTACTCGTGCTTGACGTTTCCGGTTCGCATCTGTTCTTCGCTCATCTCTTCAACGATTTCTCCGCGATTCATAACAGCTATCCTGCTGCACAAATGGCCGACAACCGCGAGATCGTGACTGACCATGATATAGGTCAGTCCGTGCGTCTTCCGCAGAGCGGAGAGAAGATTGAGAATTTCCGCCTGCACGGAGACATCAAGGGCGCTTGTGGGCTCATCCAGTAAAATGACCCTGGGCTCAAGAATGAGCGCACGCGCAATCGCCACGCGTTGCCGCTGGCCGCCGGACAGCTGATGCGGATACCGGAAACGGAACTCCGGACCAAGCCCGACCTCCGTCAGGATTTTCAAGACGCGGTCCTCACGGTTTTTCAAGCCGTGAATAATAAGTGGTTCGCTCAGCGTGTCGTCCACCGTTCGGCGTGGATGCAACGAGCCGTAAGGATCCTGGAAGACCATTTGCATGTGTTTTCTGGAAGCGACCGAGCGTTTTCCTTGCAGTGGTTTACCGGCGATACGTATCGTGCCCGTCCAGTGCGAATAGATCCCCACCATGGCCCTCAGCACCGTCGATTTACCGGATCCCGATTCACCAACGATGCCGTAGCTCTCTCCTTCGGCAACAGTCAGATTGGCGTTTTTCACCGCTGCAATCTGCGACTTTCCCGAGCCGAATGTAATGCCCAGATGCTCGATTTCGATCATCGGGAAGCGCCTCCGGAAAGACCGTCTTCATGCAGCCAGGCTGGATCCCGCTTCAGGACAGGCAGATCGTCGTGCCGGCCATCGAGTTTCGGGAGGCAATTCAGCAGTCCCTTGGTGTAGGGATGCTGGGCCTTGTCGAGATGCTTTGCGTCCAGGGTCTCCATGATCCTGCCGCCATACATGACCAGAACGCGATCGCAGAAACTCGATACCAGATTGAGGTCGTGGCTGATCAGCACAAGACCCATGCCGCGCTCGCGCACCATGTCGTCAAGAAGCGACAGGACCTGCATCTGAACGGTTACATCGAGCGCGGAAGTCGGCTCATCAGCGATCATGACTTGAGGATTGGTAATCAGCATCATGGCGATCATGATGCGCTGTCCCATGCCACCGGACACCTGATGGGGATAGAGCGAATAGACTTTCTCCGGCTCGCGGATGCGAACGGTCTCCAGCATCGAAAGCGCACGTTTTTTCGCTTCGGCGCGCGAGACGTGTTCGTGCCGCCGGCAGGATTCAGCGATTTGGCCGCCAACGGTGAGAACCGGATTGAGCGAGTATTTCGGATCCTGCATGATCATCGAAATACGGGAGCCCCTGATGGAGCGCATGGTCTTTGCATTGGCCTTCATCAGGTCCATGCCGTCGAACATCATCCTGCTGGCGTCGATCCTGCCGTTTCCGGCTGTCAGGCGCAAAAGTGCCCTGCCCGTCTGCGATTTGCCGGATCCTGACTCGCCGACAATTCCCAGACGCTCACGGCCGAGGTCAAAACTGACGCCACGCACAGCATGAACGGGACCCTTTGGCGTTGAGAACGTGACGTGCAGATCGCGCACAGAAATGAGGGGGGCTTCGGCCTCAAACCCTGTCGTTTCCAACTTGTTCATCCTCAGTGCCCCCCGGAGCTGCGCGGATCAAGCACGTCCCGCAGGCCGTCGCCAAGAAGGTTGAACCCAAGCGAAACGACGAGAATGGCTATCCCGGGAATGGTCGGAACCCACCACTGGTCAAGTAGGTAGTCGCGGCCGGAAGCAATCATGGCGCCCCATTCGGCAAGCGGCGGCTGCGCGCCAAGCCCAAGGAAGCCCAGCCCAGCCGCTGTCAGGATAATGCCCGCCATGTCGAGCGTCAGCCGGACAATCGTGGAAGACAGGCACATGGGCATGATGTGCGCGAACAGGATCCTGATCCGAGACGCCCCCATGATTTGTGCGGCCATGATGTATTCGCTGTTTCGCAGTGTCAGCGTTTCGGCGCGGGCAAGGCGCGCATAGGGCGACCATGTGGTCAGTGCGATGGCAAGCACCGCGTTTTCCAGTCCGGGTCCGAGAACGGCCACAAAGGCCAGCGCGAGAATGAGACGCGGAAAGGCGAGGAAAATGTCGGTAATGCGCATCAGCGTCGCATCAACAACCCCGCCAAGAAGACCCGCCGTCGTTCCGATGATCAAGCCGATCGGCATGACAATGATGGACACAAGGAAGATGATGTAGAGCGTGACCCTCGAGCCCCAGACTATGCGCGCAAAAATGTCCCTGCCGAGCTCATCCGTTCCGAACCAGTGTTCGGCACTTGGCGGCGCAAGGCGGTTGGCGAGATCCTGTGTCGTACCGTCCCCACCTGCGATCCACGGCGCGAACAGAGCCACGAAACACAGAAAGAGAACGATTGCCAGACCGAACATGGCAATCGGATTGCCCTTGAAGGCGAGCCAGCCGATGTAAATCCTCTGGCATTTTGCCTGGAATGCGTTGCGGGGCGTGTCTGCAAGCAACCAGGAGGATTCGTGACCGAGACTGCTTTGCGACATCACTTGGCCCTCGGATCAACGATCCGATAAAGCATATCGGACAACATGTTGATGAACACAAAGGAGATACCGACGACAAGCGTCCCGCCGATCACCGCGTTCATATCCGCATTGAACAGCGAGTTCGTGATGTATTGGCCGATACCCGGCCAGGCAAAGACGGTTTCAGTCAGGACCGATCCCTCCAGCAGGCTTGCGTAGGTCAGGCCGATGATCGTGATCAACTGAACAAGCACGTTCCGGAATGCGTGATACCAGATCACTGTCCCTTCCCGCAGTCCTTTGACGCGCGCGGTCAGGACATATTCCTGATTGAGCTGGTCGAGCATGAACGAGCGTGTCATGCGGGCGATGTAGGCCAGTGAATAGATTGCAAGCATGGAGGCAGGCAGGATTACGTGGGACAGCGCGTTATGAAAAACGTCCCATTCCCCGGCGATCGCAGCATCGATCATGATGACCCCGGTCACCGGATCGACGATCCCGTCATAAAAGAAATCGATGCGGCCCGGCCCGGCGACCCAGTCAAGCTTTGCGTAAAACACGAGAAGTGCCACCATACCGAGCCAGAAAATCGGTATGGAATGGCCCAGCAGCCCGACGACTCGCACCACGTGATCGATCAGTGTCCCTTGCCGCACTGCGGCCAGCACGCCGGCGGGAATGCCGATAATCATACCAACGACAGTCGCGATCGTCGCCAACTCGAGAGTTGCCGGGAAAAAGCGCTTTATGTCCTCCAGAACAGGCTGCCCGGTCATGACCGAACTGCCAAAGTCCCCGCGCAAGATATCGCCCAGAAAAATGAGATACTGCTGCCAGATCGGCTTGTCGAGGCCGAGCTGGAGATACATTGCGTCATAGACTTCCTTGGACGCCCGGTCACCAACGATCGCAACAACTGGATCGTTGGGCATGATGCGCCCGATGATAAACGTGATCGCGGTCAGGCCGATAAAGGTGAGGATCAGCATGAAGATGCCCCCACCGATTTTCCTCGCCACATCCAGATATGGCCTGAAATCCACCGAGCTTTGCGCTGTGGAACTGTCGGTCATTCCGGATGCCCCCGGTTTCAAAACCTGTTTACGTAAAGTCGCGCTTCCCCATCCTGACGATGAGGAAACGCGTTGCAAGTCTCAGACGGCCACGCGCGCCGCAGTGGTTTGGCGCGCGAAGCCGTGCCTGGCTTATTTGGAGACCGTCTTGTAGAAGGCCTGGTCGGAGGTTACGCCGTTCACGAAGCCTTCGACATTCGCCCGCTGGCCGAATGTGCCGATAGCCTGGAACATGATCGTGAAGGGCGAATCTTCCTGAACCATCTTCTGCAGCTTGGCGTAGATTTCCTCACGGACCTCCGGATCGGACTCGGCCGCGGCCTGATCCGTCAACTCGGTCAGACCCTCTGCCGGCCACGCATTGCGCCAGGTGAGCTTGCCGGTGAGCTTAGCCTCGAAGTTGTTATCCGGATTATGCGCGAAAGCATCAGCGTTGGAATGTGGATCGGAATAATCCGGGCCCCAGCGGGCAACGATCAGCTCGTGCTTGCGCGCACGATATTTCGGCCACAGTGTCGCGCCATCAGACAGAATGATTTCAGAATCGATCCCGAGTTCCTTCAAACTCGCCTGGACGCTCTGGGCCACTTCGGTAAACGGTGACTTGTTCAGCGTGTCGATCGTGATTTTTGTTCCGGCGTCGAGTCCGGCATCTGCTATCAGCGCCTTTGCCTTGTCCATGTTGTAGCTGTAAGGCGTATCGGTTGCAGCTGCCCACATGCCAGAGGGCCAGAAGTTCTGATGGATCTTGTACTGACCATCCAGGAACGACCCGACCATACCGTCATAGTCGACCATGTATTTCAACGCTTCGCGGACTTCCGGCTTCGAAAGGACCGGATGATCCATATTGCTCGCCAGGTACATCAGATAGCCCTTGGGATAGCTTTCCGCAGAAACATCCGAATTGCCGGCCAGACCCTTGAGCTGGTCCGCGGTCAGTTCCATCGCCGCGTCGACATCGCCTTTTTCCAGCAGAAGTCGTTGTGCGGAGGGTTCCGCCACGTGACGGATAACGACGCGGTTCATGGCCGGTTTGCCCTGGCGATAGTCGTCAAAGGCTTCCAGCATGACAACTTCGTTGGCCTTCCAGGTCTTAAGCTTGTAAGGACCCGATCCTGCGGAGTTGTCCTTCAGCCAGGCATAACCCATATCGCCGTCGACTTCGTGCGCTTGAACTTCCTTCATGTCGACGATGGACGCCACGCTTGAAGACAAGAGGTTGAGAACGAGCGCAGGCGAGAGGTCTGCGAGAATGTTGATTTCGACCGTACCGTCGTCGACGGCAACCACAGCCTCATCGACATTGTCGGCCGTCCAGCCAATCTGCTTGATGATGAATGCCGGTGTCTTGTCCAGTTTTACTGCGCGGCTCAAAGAGTACGCAACATCTGCTGCCGTTACCGGATTGCCGGAATGGAACGTCAGGCCTGGACGCAGCTTGACCGTAATTTTCTTGCCGTCAGGAGAGAATTCGTAGGATTCGGCAATACCGCCGACTAGCTTGGTCAGGTCGTCCGGTTCGAAAAGAAACAGCCTTTCATAAATATTGGCGACAATCCTGCTGCCCGTGAACTCAAAACACTCGGCGGGGTCCAGCGTAATGGCGTCCGCAGTATTTCGGGCAATCACAAACGTGTCGGCAGGTGTAGCAGCAAGTGCCGGAAAGGCCACGGATGCCGCCAGCACCGTGGCAAGTGAAAGGCTTTTCAGTGGTGTTGTAAATCTCACGATCATTCCCCCTCTGGAACAAAACGGATGGGATGGTGCCGGGTGGACCCGGCGGGATCGTATGCGGTTTCGCTTCGTTTTCTGAGCAAGGTTTCCGCACCTGAAAGAAAAGCTTATATCGATTGCTTGAATTCGACCAACAGCCTTGTTATGCAAATTTTGCATAGTATTTCGCATTGCTCACAATTTTAGCACGCACCGTGAAGGGAAGACGGTGGAAACAAACTGGCTGACGGACTTTCTGGTGCTGAGCAAGCTGGGAAATTTTTCCCAGGCAGCGGACGAGCGCAACATCACGCAGTCGGCGTTCAGCAGGCGCATAAAAGCCCTTGAGACCTGGCTCGGAACTGAATTGTTCGATCGCAGCAGCTATCCGGTCTCACTGACCCAGGAAGGTCAGGTCTTCCGCGCGACCGCACAGAATGTTTTGCGAGAACTTGAACTCAACCGCGTGGAATTTCAGCGGCGGAAGTCCGGAACGACACCTGACATCAGGCTCGCGGCGTCAACGTCCCTGGCTCTCAGCTTCGTTCCTGAATGGCTGCAACAAATCAAGGCGCATTGCGGGCCGTTTTCCGTGTCCATCGACACCTATGACTTTTATGAAATGATCGAATTGCTGGGCGACCGCAAGATGGATCTTGTAGTGCTCTATTATAAGCCAGAAGTTCCGGCATTTTTTGAGCATCAGGAGTTTGACGCAATCAAATTGGGCTCAGATACTATGCATCTTTGTACTGCGCTGGACGCGAATGGACGACCGGCCTTCGATGTCAATCATCCTCCCAAAAACGGACTTGAATATATAGGCTACGGTCAAACAGGGTATTTTTCGAAAGTCGAGGATCTTCTTTTTTCGTCGATGACACCACAGGATCCGACATTCGTCCGTACGTCTCAAAGCGGGACCTGCGAATTCATGAAGCGACTGGCGCTATTGGACCAGAAGATGCTTTGGCTGCCCGCCTGCAGCGCCTATGACAGCGTCATGGCCGGTGATTTTGCTTTGGCAGGCAACGGCAAATACGACACGGAACTGGAGATCTGGGCCTACAAAAAACGCGAGACCAGGTCGTCGCTGATTGAAACCATCTGGACGCTTTTGAAATCAGACCCGTGCACAAGCCACCTCAAGAAGTTTCGACTCTTGTGACTTCGCGACGGAGACGATCCGGCTCGGAAGTCCACTCCCGGGAATTCAACGCAAAACGAACCCCAAAAACCCAGCCGGAGTCCTTGAGCCTCTTGGCGCGTCTTCACCCGGTCTCGTCGCGATCGGATTTTTTCAAAAGAGCGTTGAGACGCTCCTCTTCCTCGTCCGATAATTTCGACGGACTGGATGTCGCCAACTGCTGCATGAGCTGCGATCTCTTTCGGAGCGCGAGGCCAATCGCGATGAGACCGGCGATCAGGGCGATGGGTCCCGCAGCCCACAAAAAGAAGGTGTGCCAAGCGAATTTCGGTTTGAGTAGAACGAACTCACCATAACGCGACACAAGATAGTCAATCACCTGACCATCACTGTCCCCGGCAACGAGGCGTTCGCGCACGAGCACGCGAAGATCCTTCGCAAGCGGGGCGTCGCTGTCATCGATCGACTGGTTCTGGCAGACCATGCAGCGCAGTTCAGCCGAAAGCGCGCGCGCCCGAGCCTCAAGAGCCGGGTCGTCGAGAACCTCGTCCGGCGCCACCGCTTGAGCAGGTGCGATCAACACGGACAAAAACAGAAACAGAGCCGTCAGGCACTTGAGAAACATGTGACTACTCCGCCGCCGCCGGCTGTGCTGTCTTGCGCCGCGAGGCCGGTTTCGGGGCGCCAATCCGGAGCCGGCGATCGGCCATTGAGAAAACCGCACCCAGTGACATGATGACACAACCGATCCAGATCAGCGTGATCAGCGGCTTGAAATAGACGCGAACGTCGATCGCCCCATCGCCTCGGCTTTCTCCCATGGACAGGTAGATCTGGGAAAATCCGATTGTATGGATCCCCGCTTCCGTCGTCGGCATTTGCCGTGCCGTATAGACGCGCTTGGACGGGTCAAGTTCCGTCACCAGAACACCACCCTGACGAATGGTGAAGTGACCGACTTCTTCAACATAGTTCGGTCCTCGTCGCGGAGCGGCGCCGTCGAAGGTGACCTGATACCCGGACACCTCGACCGTGTCGCCCGGTCGCATGGTTTCAATGCGTTCTTCCTGGAAGGCAGACGCCGTCACAATCCCGAGGACCGTTACGCCGACACCGAAATGCGCGACGACTGTCCCCCAGGCAGAGCCTGGAAGCCCCACAAGGCGGGCGAAACCACGTTTCGGCCCGATCTCGAAGAACTTCACACGCGTGACGATTTCCGAAACAGCGCCGGCCATCACCCACACAGCCAGTCCGACACCAAGGGGCGCAAGAACCTTTTCCATGCCCCACAGCCAGAAGGTGAACAGCGTGAAGACCAATGCGAGGCCGAACGCCACATAAAGTCTTTGGCTCGCCGCCAGAAGGTCACCGCGTTTCCAGGCCAGGATCGGGCCGAACGGAACAGCCAGCAAAAGCGGGATCATCAGCGGGCCGAAGGTCAAGTTGAAGAACGGCGCTCCTACGGAAATCTTCTCTCCGGTGACTGCATCGAGAGCAAGCGGATAGAGCGTTCCGACAAAGACTGCCGCGCAGGCTGCCGTCAGGAACAGATTGTTCAAAACCAGACCGCCTTCCCGGCTGATCGGTGCAAACAGGCCGCCCTGCTTCAGCATCGGTGCCCGCCATGCGTAAAGCGCCAGGGAACCGCCGATGAAGAAGACGAGCAATCCAAGGATGAACACTCCGCGCGCCGGGTCCGTTGCAAAGGCGTGAACCGATGTCAGCACGCCGGAGCGGACCAGGAATGTACCAAGGAGCGACAGCGAGAACGTGAATATGGCAAGCAGCACCGTCCAGATCTTGAGGGCTTCGCGCTTTTCCATGACGATCGCGGAGTGAAGCAGCGCCGTGCCCGCAAGCCAGGGCATGAAGCTGGCATTTTCGACCGGATCCCAGAACCACCAGCCACCCCAGCCGAGTTCGTAGTAGGCCCAGTAGGAGCCCATGGCGATCCCGAGCGTCAGGAAGCACCATGCAAGCAGGGTCCACGGGCGCACCCACCGGGCCCATGCGGCGTCCGTACGCCCCAAAATCAGCGCGGCAACGGCAAAAGAGAACGTGATGGAAAAACCCACATAGCCGACATAAAGGAGCGGTGGATGTATGGCGAGGCCGATATCCTGCAGGATGGGGTTAAGATCGGCCCCCTCCAATGGCGGGTTGGCAACGCGTGCAAAGGGATTGGACGTCGCCAACAGAAACAGGATGAAACCTCCAGTGACCCAGGCCTGGACAGCCAGCGTCGCCGCCTTGAGATCCTTCGGCAAATTGCCGCCAAAGACGCCAACAAGCGCGCCGAAAAAAACCAGGATGAGCACCCACAGGAGCATGGACCCCTCGTGATTGCCCCATACGCCGGTGAACTTGTAAATGAAGGGTTTCGCCGAATGGGAGTTCTGGACGACGTTCAGAACCGAGAAGTCGGACGTCAGATACGCAATCGTCAGCGCGACGAACGATATCATGATCAGCATGAAAAGAGTGACTGAAACCGGAGGTGCTACCGCCATCAGTCTGTCGTCGCCCGTGAGTGCGCCCCACAGTGGCAAAAAGCATTGCACAAGCGTCAGGGCAAAGGCCAGCACCAGCGCATAATGTCCCAACTCAACAATCATGTCCGCGTCCTGTCTCTCCCGGAAAGCCGTTAGTTGGCTTCCCCCTCGCCGCCTTGCCAATGGCCCTGATCCTTGAGGGCTTCGGCCACTTCCTTGGGCATATAGTTCTCATCGTGCTTTGCGAGAACGCTGTCGGCAACAAATGTTCCGTCGGCGTTTACGATCCCTTCGGTGACAACACCCTGCCCCTCGCGGAACAGGTCGGGCAATATTCCCTTGTAGGTTACCGCCACAGCATTCGCCGTATCGGTGACCCTGAAGCTCACCTGTGCATTGTCTGCCCTGACGACGGAACCTTCCTCGACCAGCCCGCCAAGCCGAATACGCTGTCCAGCCGGTATCGACTTTTGCGTGATGTCAGTTGGGCTCTGGAAAAACACGATCTGATCGTTCAAGGCAAACAGGATCAAACCAAGAGCAACGGCAAGGACTGCGCCTGCCGATCCGATCAGTGTCAACCTTCTTTGTTTGCGCGTCATTTGTCTCGTCCGGTTTGCGCCTTCGCGAACCGCTGCCCGCCAGGCTTTTTTGTCTTGTCAGGACCCGCTTAGTCCAAGTGCGCTTGCGGTGTCCTTGATCAGGGACAAATCCGCCGGATTTTCCGCGTAGGCGGCCTGGGCCGCTGCGAGTGTTTCTTCAGCCTTTTGCCGTTCTCCCAAAACGACATAGGCCTGCATCAACCGGTTCCATTCAGCGGCGCTTCCGCCTTCTTGCGACAGCCGTTCCGCAAGACCGGAAACCATGCCTCTGATCATTTCCTGGCGGTCTTCGGCAGACATTTCCTGTGTGGCCTCAATGTCCTGCTGCGATGGTCCGCGCAACGCATTCTCGCCCTGCTGCAGTCCTGCAAGCTGCTGCTTTGCCGCTGCCACCCAGGGAGCTGTTTCATCTGCACCTTCCAGCAAACTTTCCCAGGCCTGAACGGCGGCTTGCGTATTGCCTTCCTGGCCGAGCGCGATTGCCAGGAAGAAACGCGGCTTCACAGCGGTCGGCTCCATGGAAGCCGCCCGTTCAAAAGCCTGTCTTGCGTTTGCGGTGACGAGACCCTGATTGGCCATAGTCAAGGCTTCCCCCATATCCGTGAGCCAGTCCGGCCGCGGTCCAAGGATACGAATGGCGTTCGCGTAGGCCCTCGCGGATGCCTCCGGCTGGCCGCGAGACAGATAGACAGGTGCAATAACCTCCCATCCCTGGCCGTCCTCGGGGTTTTCTGCAAGGTGACGTTCGACGCGTGCTATCAGAACATCGACCGACTGTCCCTCTGCGGGCGCGATCAGCCGCGCGATCAAGGGCTGATCCGGCTCGTCAGGCGAGCCGAGGGTAAAGTAGGTTGCCAGGGCGACGAGCGGCAATGCAGCCAGCGCGAAAGCCTGAGCCGTTTTCATCCGAAGACCGGACGTCCGCATCCGAAACCGTTGTTCGCTCTTGTCGTGCGCAGCAAGCAGTCTGCGGGCAATTTCCGTTCTGGCTGCCTCCGCCGCATCCGGCTCGATCAGCCCGCGTTCCAGTTCCGTATCGATTGCAGTCAGCTGTTCCTTGTAGACAGCCTCGTCGGCACCGCCTGTCGAACCAGACGCCGGTTGCCCTGCCCTTGCCAGCGGCACAAGAACCGACAGGGCGGCAACACCCGTCATAAGTGCCAGTAGGATCCAGAATATCATGAGCGCACAATAGACAGATCAAAGCAGGCAAATGCAAGATGATTAGCCTGTGACCGGCGGTCGCGGCGCTCACATTCGCGTTGGCAGCGCCTGTGAAAAAGCCACCTAACGGAACTGCTTGAAATACCTCAGGAAGTTCTATCTTCTGCCAAAGACGCTCGAAACCAGTTTGCGTTCAGGCGACGTCGCTTGATCCGGTTGAGTACCGGTTGCCTTTGCGAAAGCGGCCTGCCGGCTCCGCCGGAGCTGGGAGGCATAGTCGGCACCGAAGTAAATGTCGGACAGCATGATTGCGACGTCCACGGCAGCTGCCTGCGCTTCAACCTGCAGACCGCTCGTCTTGCCAAGATCGGTGATCAGAGACCGCGTGACGATCTCAAGCGTCTGCTCGACTGTCTGCCGGGTCTGCTTGCCGATCTCGTTTACCGCGAATGTCTCAGACGCGCTCCGCGCCATCGTCACGACACGAAGGGTTCTGACCGCCTCATCGATGGCAACCTGGTTCGTCTTGAGGTTTCCGTCCGCGTCAAACTTGGGCACCTGCAACGCACGTCGAATGGCACCGTGTGCATTCTTGAGCTCCCGCGTGACCTCGCCCGAGATGTTCTTCTTGGTCTCGGAAAGTCTTTGATGCCAGCGACCGGCGAGTGACAAGTCCATATCGCGTTCAACACCCCGGACGAGCGTGTGATATTCGGAAAGTGCCTGCGAGAATGCAACGGGATCCGGATTGTTGTTTCTGTGTTCCAGCGCAAGGATCTGAAGTCGTTCAGCTTCGCTCATCACCACATCGACCAGCGGCGCGAATTGCGACCCGGCGATGACTTTGGGGTCCTGGTCGCCGGCAAGACGTCCAGCGAACGTGCAAAGCGCCGACGGCGCATCAGCACGCTCGACCAGCGCTGCAGCGATCAACGGAAGGTGGTCCGGAAAACGGGTGGTGCATTTGTCGACCAACCGCAGAACATCGGTATCCTGTTTCAGCCGGTGTTCGTTGATGTTGTCGGGAATGCTCTGCAGGAACGGAACAAGCCAGCGCTCCGCCGCAAAGATTTTTTCGATGTCCCTGAGTTCGGCAATCCCGCGCTCACCACCGAGTTCGACCCCGATGATACGGCGTTCCTTTTCAGAGATTTCGCTTCGGCTCAACGCTTCTCCGATCGCTTCGGTCGCGCGGCTTCTGAGTGCCTGTATCAGGGCGTCGACACGTTCACCTTTCACGGTGGCGTCGCCTGCCTGATCGAGCACCGTCTTGACTTCGTTCGGAATGACGTCCCTGGCGAGCCAGTTCCAGACCCTGTCAAGCATATTGCGATTGATGCGGCCTTCCTGCCGATTGGGAAGGGTTTCCGCGATCAGAAAGTCGTTGAGCGGTGAAAAGAAAAGACGTTGTACCTGCGCCCGTCGGAACGTGCCGCCCGGCACATCCGTTGCCAGCGGTTGCGGCTTGCGCACCAGGGCAACGGCAGCTGTGAGAATCAGGTTGAGATGCGGATCTGCACTCTTTTGCCCCTGAGCCTTTTCCAAATTCTTGACCAAAGCCTCAACCGCGTTCGGACTGAGACTGCTCAGGTAGGTCTTTATTTTGCTCTCTAGCTCGTTCGAATATGTCATTCAGCGGGTCAGAATCGCGATGCAGAATCGACGGATGATACCCGCATAAGCATTAAGCAATTGTTGAGAATAAATGCAGTCCCTTCAAGGACTTTGGAAACGCTGAGCCTAGCCGATTACAAGCCAGTCGCCGCGGCCGGATTCGCATGCCGTTCCGCGCGCCTGAAGCGTTTGCCCACGCAAGACCATTTCGTGCGTAAACTCGCGGCACTTCGTTTCATTGACCGTATAAACCGGACCCGGCCGGACCTGTCCGCTGCGCCCGGTCCGGTCATTCTGCCAGCCGACAGACACTCCAACACCGCGTGCGCGCAAGGCGCGGCTTTGCGCGTCTTCGGCAGCGCGGCGATCCGTCGCATCGAGCGCATTTCCGAATTCATTGTTCACAAGAACGGAAATCGCGGTATTTGCCTCCGTGCCCGCAACATTTGCGCTCGGATCACCGAAAAAGGATCCAAGGCCAGTGGAGCTTGTGTTACCGGATGTCAGCGAACATCCCGCCAGAAAAGTGGCAAGGGCAACACATGTGGCATCCCGCAAGCGCATGCTTGGAAGCTCCCCGTAGGCATTAAAACCGGTTGAAACCCGAAGACGAAGCAGTGATATTTTCAATTTGTGGCCGAACTTGGCCGAGGGAGAGTCTTTTCCTTGCCCTCTGGTCTTCAGCCTAACACACCGCGCTGATTCGGGTCGCGCCTAATGTACCGATAATCCCCTATTCAGGTGTCAGAGCCGGAAGCACCAGCGTTGCTTTCAAACCACCAAGGGCAGAGCTGTCCAGTTGCAGCGTTCCGCCATATAGCGCTGCCAAATCGGCCACAATCGACAAACCAAGGCCGGTACCAGGTACCGTTTCATCGAGGCGCCGGCCGCGCTTGACCGCTTCGGCGCGCTGTTCCGGCGACAGGCCCGGGCCATCGTCTTCAACAGTAAGTGCAAACATTTCGCGATTGGTCGCCTGATCACTTTTTCGAACGACGCCGACGTCTACTCGCGATGCTGCCCATTTGCAGGCATTGTCGATCAGGTTGCCGCTCATCTCCTCCAGATCCTGGCTTTCGCCGCGAAAGCGAAGATCGCCCGCCTGATCAAACGCCACCTTGATGCCCTTGTCCTGATAGATTTTTCCCATGGCCCGAATCAGGCGGGCAAGGACCGGTTCGGTTTCGCAGGACACGCCGATCACCCTGCGTTGTGCAGCCATCCGCGCACGCTCAAGATGATGCTGGATCTGAGTAGACATGATTGCCGACTGTTCGGCCACCTTCTCCGCAAGCGGGCCTTCGGACGCGCGGGCCTCATTCGAAATGACCGACAGAGGCGTCTTCAGTCCGTGCGCAAGATTGCCGACATGTGTTCGGGCCCGCTCGACAATTTCCTTGTTGGAGACGATCAACGCATTCAGCTCAACTGCGAGCGGCGCAATCTCACCGGGCAGCGCTTCATCGATCCGCTCAGCCTCGCCAAGGCGGACCGCTGAAAGGGAGGCACGCAACCTTGTGAGTGGTTTGAGGCCAAACCTGACTTGAAGGAAAATCGCAAGTATCAACCCCAGACCGACGATGCAGAGCGTCAAAGTGACCATTCGAGAGAATTCGGCAATGTCCGCCCAAAAACCGGCCGTCGCGGCACCAACTGCAATCACATAAGCCTCGTCGCCAATGGAAATCCGCTGCTGCAGGACACGCACTTCGTCCCCCGTAGGCCCGGTGATGAAACTGGCACTGCTCTCCCGGTCAGCGATTGGAGGTGTGTTCAGCGGATCGCCGACCAGCGATTCCGAGGCATACAAAATACTCGGACTGCTTGCCCGGCGCACTGTCCAGTACCAGCCAGAAAGCGGAAGCGAAAAACGCGGGTCTCCCCTGTAGGCGGGCGCTTTAACTGCCTGGTTGGCGACATCGGAGTCGGCATTCGAGCCCGTTTCGATCATCTCGGAAATCAGCGCCTTGATGTGGATTTTCAGCTGTGCGTCGAATGCGCGTTCGCTTGCGCTCTGATAGAGGCTGACAAGGAACACGCCTGCCAAGGCCAGCGCTATCGTCGACCAGAGCGCCGCGACAAACACCAGCCGCGTCGCAAGCGATCTCTGGGGCTTGCCTGATGACTTTTCTCCGGCAGGTGCGTCCGGTTCAGTCGTCACTGGCCGCTCCGAGGCGGTAGCCGAGACCTCTGATCGTTTCGATCATGTCGGAGCCGATTTTCTTGCGCAATCTGCCAACGAAGACTTCAACCGTGTTGGAATCCCGGTCAAAATCCTGATCGTAGAGATGCTCGGTCAATTCGGTGCGCGAAATTACCTTGCCCTGATGATGCAACAGGTACGACAGAAGGCGGTATTCGTGCGATGTGAGTTTGATCGGACTGCCGTCAACCGTTACGCGTCCTGCCCTGAGATCAAGCCGGACAGAACCGGAGGTCAACTCGTTTGAGGCATGCCCTGCAGCGCGGCGAACGAGCGCACGCACGCGTGCGAGGACCTCCTCCATGTGAAAGGGTTTGGCGACGTAATCGTCGGCTCCGGCGTCGATGCCCGCGACCTTGTCGGACCAGCGGTCCCGCGCGGTCAGAATCAGGACAGGCATTGTCCGACCATCCCTGCGCCAGTTCTCCAGAACCGAAAGACCGTCGAGTGTGGGCAATCCAAGGTCGAGCACCACCGCGTCATACGGCTCCGTATCGCCCAGAAAGTGCCCCTCTTCGCCATCACTCGCGCTGTCCACGACATAACCGGCTTCTTCCAGAGCGGAGACGAGCTGGCGGTTCAGGTCTGAATCATCTTCTACGACGAGTATTCGCATGAGAACCAACTTCTTGATTGATCGGACATAACGCAGGTTTTAGGCAGAACGGCCAAAGATGGTGGTGTTGATAGCAGCTACCGGCTGGCATTGACTGTGACCTTCGTCACCTTGCCGCCCTTGAGCACCGAGAGGACATAAACATAACCGCCGCCTTGCTGGCAGAGTTGCGCCTTGACGATTTCCCCGCCGGCGCGGCCCGCAACCGAGCCGAGCGGTGCGGCCTTTCCGCTGGCCACAACCTGCCGCGCCTGGGACTGGGACAGGCATGCTGCTTCGGCGGGCAGAACCGCCACGAAGGTCAAGAGCAAAAAGGCGAGGATCTTTTTCACGTTGCCTGTTCCGATTGTTTTTCAACTTGCCAGAAGTGCTTTGATCTTGTGTTGCGAAATACCGGACAGTATTGCGCGTTTCAAACCCTGGCGACTGGTGCAAGGTGTAATCAATTTTTCCTGAACGCAAGCTGAACCGGGCATTTAGATTCAGTTTCACAAGCTTACTGACATCAAGGTGTCTTTGCCCCCATTGAGCAAACTGGTAAGCTCTCTCGATGTTCGGGCCGTTCTTTCAAGACCTCAAGGAAACCGCATCTCGTCTTGCACCTTGCATGAACAAACTGGTCTGTCGCACCTGCGGCCTGATGCTGATGCTTTCAGCTTTTTCCACGTTGCCTGCCACCGCATGTTCGCTGTCGCTCGTATTGGCCATGGACGGATCATCGAGCGTCGATCATCTCGAACACGATCTTCAACTCAACGGGCTGGCAAATGCGCTCAGCGATCCGGAGGTCGTTCAGGCGATCGAGGCAGTTGGCGGAATCTGGGTCATGAGTTTTGAATGGAGCGGACAAAGACAACATTTTCTGCAGTTCGGCTGGCAATTTCTTGAAGACACCGCAAGCGCCGAAAAGGCTGCGAGCACCTTGAGGGAAGCGCGCCGTGGTTTCATCGGCTTTCCAACGGCAATAGGCTACGCCCTCGGCTATGCCGCCGTTCAGATGAGCCGGGCGCCGGAACCCTGCGCCCGCAAGGTTATCGACGTGGCGGGAGATGGCATCAACAACGACGGATTTCCACCTTCAAGCGCTTACAAGGCCTTTGATTTTGAAGGTGTTACAGTCAACGGGCTGGTCATTGCCGGAGAAGACACGTCTCCAATCCAGTATTACCGGCAGCATGTCATCAGCGGTCCCGGTGCCTTTATCGAGATCGCTGAGGACTATAATGACTATGCACGTGCAATGAAACGCAAGCTCATCCGTGAAATCATGGGCAACGGCTACGCATCGACCCGTTAATACCAATCTCAAGAAATAAGGACCTATCTGATGGCGCTGTTCCGGTTTTCCGGCAAGGCGCTTTGTGCGGGACGGCCTGGTTGGCAGTTCAAACAACGCAACGCTGTCCGGAGAGCCGGAACAAGCCACTGAAGGCCACGTTTGAAGACTGTTCTGCCGCGTCGCAGGTTTTGGACGATAAACCACATCGCCCTGCAACCTGCTTCTTGCCGAACAGCCTTCAAACACGGTCAGATCGGTTCTTATTTCTTGAGCTTGGTATAAGGCGTCAGGCCGATCGGCGCCGCGCCTGCGCTTCCAGAGCCTCTGCAAACGCCTCCCTGGAGCGCCCCTCTTCCAGAGATTTCAGAAACAATTGCTTCTGCGTTTCTGGCGCCAGTCCACCGATCGGTGGATCCGTATCCAGATTTGTCGGGAACGAATACCCCTCGGCACATGCGGATACCGCAGCTTCAAAGCGGGCCCATGGCCAAGTGCCGGCACGACTCTTTTCCAGCAGCACCGGATAAAGCGCATTGCACATGGCTTGCCTGTCCAAGGTTTCCATTGCACGACAGAACGCGGACGACACCTGAAGCAGATTGGCAAGACGCTGGATGTTGTTGCTTTTGTTCTCGCCTGCCGCGTGAAACAACGCCGGATTGAAGAAAAGCGCATCGCCCTTGCGCAAAGGTAGCTGCACACAAGCAGTCTCAAAGAAGTCACTGAACTCTTCTTGCCTGTAGGCCATATAGCCAGGCCGGTACAATTGCGAAAACGGCAAGAGCTTCGTCGGTCCGCTTTCCACCGGCATATCAGTGTGGGCGATGGCACCCTGAAGTGTCATGACCGGAGACAGGTCGTGGACATGGGCCGGATAACCGGCGCACGTTTCGGCGGTTTGGAAGCCAAGATGATAGTCCCGGTGTGCCTGCTGCGCGGCACCGCCCGGCCTGACGAGATTGACCTGCGACGTCATCTGATAATTCGGCCCGAGCCAGGCTTCACAAACGGCATCGATCGCAACGTTGGAAAAGCAAGACGCAAAGACATCAGGTTCTCTGAGACAGAGCTTTTGCAGCGAATTCCAGACGCGATCGTTCGCGCCAGCGGCGGCGAAGTGATCCGCCCCGCCTCCCGTGGAAGCTTTTTCTTCCAAGATGATTTGCTGGAAGACAGCCGCTGCCTTGTCGAGAGGCGAGGTATCTGAATAGGCACCTGAAAGCACCAGGGCGCCTGATCCATCCTTGAGCACGCGGGCCCACTCGGTCATGAGCCTGCGTCGCCCCTCGTCAGCGGACAAGAGGTGTTCTATCGCGGCAATTTCGTAGATGGGAATATCGGCGTCAACACGATCCGCGTGAGGCACATCGCTTGGTGACAGACGCCGGCTGACAATTTCTTTGAAATCCCGCAGGCTGCAGCTTTGCGCTTCAAAGTAGCCGTCCGAATTCACATGCTGGTCCATTGATATTTCTCCTCCACACAGACCCTTAATACAGAGTACTGAAATGGCCCGGCGGCAGGACGCGAAAATCAATCAGGAATCCATCAAAATCGACCCTCCTTTCACATTGCGTATCCCGCAAAAAATGCCGGAGGATTATCTGCGCTTCGTTAAAGGTGCGGAGTCATTCTTGCAGCCATTTCCTGAGCCAGCATAGGCATGACCAGCGACCAGTGATCAGACCGAGGTGCGCGGATAACATCGATGCTCGGATACCAAATGCTCTTTCCGTCTTCCGCATGCCAATACCAGGGCACGATGTTTTCGACCAGGGCGAGCCCCGGCGTTCCGGCGGCCCCGGCGGCATGCAGGACAAGACCGTCGGGTCCGACGACCAGGTCGAGCACCTGCAACAATGCCGCGAGATCTTCCAGGTTCTGAAAGTGCTTTCCCGCATCTATGATGCCGGAATGCCCCTGGAGCTGTGACCTGCCTTGGTCCCAAATCGTGCTGACCAGTGTCCCGGACGACGATGGGAGCGCCTTCAACAGAGGATCCAATGCAAGACCGGTTGGTGTTTCGTTCCACGCAATCCCGATCCACGGCCGTGGAAACTCCTGAAGCGCATGCCGCCATTTGTGAAGGTCCTGTTCGCGAGCGGGCAAATAAGCGCCCGAGTGCAGACCACCGCGGATCTCAGCCGGCAAGCCCAGGAGACGTGATACGGGCACGGCATGCGAAAACGCCTGCTTCGCGCCGTGTTCTTCGCTCGTGTCGTTTGCCAGATAGTTCCGATACCCCAGGAGACCGGCCAACTGCGCCATACCGGACGGCCCAATGACCGGCGTTTCAAAGCCGCGTGCCGCCTTGCCGATAAACCGGGCCATGACCATGAATTCAAGGCTGTTGAGGCCCGGGTCGATTACCATCGCGGTTTTGTCAAGACGATCCTCAAAGGTCTCAAGGTCGGCGCTGTCTTCATTGGAAATTCCAAGGCAAGCGCAAACGGTCTCACTCAGGATCGGTGGCACCTTTTCAATTTCGCCTGCTGACAGATACGCGTCATGCAAGAGGTTGACGAGGCGCGCCCTGACCGCAGGTTCGAGCGGATCCCCGCCTTTGAGCAGCGGGTCCAGCAACTGCACCGTTTTTTCCGGTTGGCCGGCAAGCCGGTAGGCGGCCGCCAGTGTCAGCATCGCGTCCATGCGGTTCTCAGCTGCCTTTGCAACAGGCGCAAAATCCTTGAGAGCGGCGGCGGCCTCGCCGAGTTTCGCCCTGATGCTGATATGGCAAAGCCATGCGGGCATTGCGGCCGGGTAGAGTGCGATGGCCCGGTTTGCGATGCGCCTGGCCTCAGAAAGCAAGCCTGTAGACGCACTGTTGTCGGCCAGGTCAATCAAGTGCTCCAGATTGGACGGGTCCTGCAAATGCGCGGTTTCCAGAAAGAGTGTCGCTTTTCCGTGGTCGCCCAAAGCCCTCAAAATGCGGCCGACGAGTGCGTTGGAAGACGCATCCAGAGGTGACAGGTCATGCGCTTCCTGCGCGAGCAGCAAAGCAGGTCCAAACAGGCCGTGCTTGAAGTAAAGGCTGGCGATACCTTCCAGTATCCGAGGATCGTTTGTGCGCGCGCGCACCTTGTTGAGCAAATCCTCAACTTCGGACACCCTGCCCTCGTCGGCAAGAACCTCCGACTTGAGCAGAACTGCCTGAATGTGAAACGGATCCAGCGCCAGAGCGCGATCAACCAGACGTTCCGCCTCTTTCTCGTCCCCTGTTAGTAAGCCGACCTTTGCCGCAAGGGTCAGAAGGCCGACGTCCTGCCCACTCAACGAAGCCCCCTTCAAAAGGAGCGCTTGCGCCGCCTCCAGGTCACCGCCAGCCAGACGTGCTTCTATCAACCCGGCAAGAGCTTCCACGTTTCCTGGAGAGACGTCCAGCACGCTTTCGAACAGAAGCACCGCATTGTCGTGCCTGCCTGCCGCAGCGTGATCGCGTGCGGCTTTCAATCTGTCATCGACCAACAGCATGATACTTCAAGTCACCCCACGCTGACGCGTTTTGCATCGAGCCGCACATCTTCTTCTGCGGTGATCATCGAAATATCGCTGTTTTGGGTCGCGACACCGTCGATATTCTGTACCAGGATTCCCGCTTTCAGCGTTTCCGTTTCCTTGATCGCGCTGCTGCGGCTTTGAGCTGTCGTGGTCACGGTCCGCGCATTCAGTATCTTGTCAACACAGGTTTCAAAAGCGCGGCTGAAGTTGTTGACCAGCTGTTTGCCCGTTTGCGTGATGGTGTCTGCGATGACATGCATCCGACGCGTGCTGACATTGATGTCGGGGGCGGAAAGCGCGAGTTTGCCCTTCGCTTTGAGGGCGATGTCCTTGGCACCCGGAACGCTCACTTCGGCAACCACGGATGCCTTGCGAGCCAGGACCGAAAGAAGAAATGCCTGCTCAGGTCCGCGGTAGACGAGAACCGCGTCGCCGATAACGGGTGCAAGCAGGCAGCTCGTCGCCTGTATTGCGTGGATTTGCTCTCCGGTCGCAAGCGTCACCATCGCTTCCTGCGCTGTCGCGAGCGCCACGACTTCACCTGTTTCAAGTCCGGCAACATCGGGTTGCACCGCACCGTCGTGTTTTACTGGCTTTTCCGTTTGCGGATGTTTCTTGTTTGTCATGAGCGTTTCTTTTTCATTGTTCTTTTGCGTCGTTGACGGGCGTAAGCCGATTTGTCGGTTCAGGTGGCGGCGGTCTCGCTCCCGGTCCTCAGCTCAAACACATCAATTTGACCTGCGACGGTGAAATGGTCGTGCCAACCGAATTTGGTGACAGGCCATTTTGGGCCGTCGGGTCCGTGAGCGCGCGCGTCGCCGGCATGCACTGGAAAAACACCTTCACCGAACCGATAATGTTCCGGCTGTTCGAACAGACCATCCCGGATGCAACGCCAGGGCCCGGTCCACTGACGGTAACCGGCGCAACGTTCGTCATGTTGTGAACCGGCATGCACGTGACGAGCATTCGGAAACAGGTAGGGATTTCGGTCGCACGATAGCCCATGGAAACCATGGGAACCGGAACAGGACCCGCCGGTGTCGTCTGCAGGTAGACATCCGGAGCGGCAAAATCCATGCCGGGAAGCGGCCCCTGTGTGTTCGCAAATGGCATTAGACTGTTCCTCTGCTTGCGGTGGTTTCGCCATCGAGGGCAACTTTTTCTGTTCGGTAGAGTTCCGCGACCAGGCGGTCCGTATCGGTTTCTATCCGCCTGCCGGATGTACCGGCGAAAGCAGTTTGTTCTGTTTTGGCAGCATGAAATTTTGCGTTTGTCAGACTGCTGGACGCAAAAGACGCGGTCGAAACGTCTGCGTGTGAAAACTCGGCCTGGTTCAAATCGCTCCGCTCGAAAAGTGCAGCTCGGCAGTCGGTTTCCAGAAAAACAGCCGAGAACAGGGCGGAATTGTTCAAGGATGCACCTTTAAGGCTTGCACCGGCAAAATTCGCCATGCAAAGACGGCTGCCGGACAGATCAACGCCATCGAGACGGCTTTTCGTGAAACCGGTGGTGTTCGCCGTGACTTCCTTCAGACTTGCGCCTTCGAAATCGCACTCGGCAAACACCGAAGCGCTGAGGTCTGCGCCATTGAAATTTGTGCCTTTGAATGTCGCCTGATGGAACGTGCAATGCTGCCAGGACTGGCCGGATAAATCGTGGCCTGACAGATCCGCTTCCGCAAACACCGCGATGTCTACGAAAACACCAGACAGGTCGACCGGCCGCAAGTCAGCGTCGGTCAGCATGAAGTTCGACAAGACCGCATCTTTGAAACGTGTGCCGTCTATCGCTGATCCGAGAACGACTGCCCGGTAGAACGCGGTGTTTGAAAAATCGGCATATTCGAGTTTCGTCTGTGCAATCGACACTTCTTCGAACGTGCTGCCCTCAAAGACGGCATTGGCGGCATCACAGGCAACAAGCTGAAAGCGCCCGGCATGCGTTTCCCTCATCGTGGCGCCCTTCATTTCGCAGCTCACGAACTGCGCGTTCGTCAGATTGCAGCCCTCGAATTTCGCCTCCGTCAGGACGCAGGACACAATCTGAGTGTCACTGAGATTCGCGCCGGTAAAATCACAGTTGGCGAGATTGCACTCAATGAAGCGCAACCCCGAAAGATCCATGCCGTGAAAAGACAATCCCTGCGCATCCCGCAGCATCACGGGTTGTTCGTGCTGGTGAAACGCCTGCACGTCTTCGCGCGTAATCGGTTTCCTGTTGGGCGATTTAGGCATGTGCGGTCCCTCCCAGCATCGTCATGCCCAGATTGGCACCGGACAGATCACATCCCTCCAACTTGGCGTCCATCAGATCCGCCGCAAAGAGATTGGCTCCGCGCATCGAGCAGCCTCGCAAATCAGCAGCCGTCAGTGCAGCCATGAACAGATTGGCTCCGAAGAAATCACTACCGGCGAAGGTCGAGCGTCCGAAAAGCGTGTTGTGAAACGAGGCCAGGCGAAAGTCGTTGGCTTCCAGGTCACAAGCATTGAAGAAACAGGCGTTGCCGTTCGCTCTCAAGAAACAGCATGCCTGCATCTTGGCTGAATTGAACGAACTTTCGGCGGCTTCCAGCGCATCGAACCTGGACCCAGTCAAATCACAAGCACCCATGAACCCGACGGATTTCCACTTTCCGTTCCTGAAATTCGATTTCCGGGCAGGAACTTCCATGAAACCGATC
The DNA here is from genome assembly GCF_947494555.1 of uncultured Roseibium sp. Taxonomy (GTDB): domain Bacteria; phylum Pseudomonadota; class Alphaproteobacteria; order Rhizobiales; family Stappiaceae; genus Roseibium. The sequence continues at coordinate 1,152,999 of NZ_CANLVF010000002.1, forward strand.
CGTTCCAAATCGCAACCAGATAGATCCATGGCGTTCATCTGAAGTATGATGAACATCGACCGCAGTAGCCGGGACGCCGGCGCGGCAAATCTTTTGGCGCTGCCGGACAAGAACTGGCAATCAGTCAGCCGGCTTGCTCCAAGCGTGACATCATCCAGCTTTGCCTCGATGAAACGAACCTTCTCCAGGGTCACATCATCGCCGGCGCTCTGGGAAAAATCGGATTGAAAAATGACAAGATCATGCAGTTTGGCGCCATCGAGGCACGCACCTATTGCACTCACCTTGCTGAGATTGGCGTTGCTGAGGTCGGTCCGAGAAAGATCGGCTCCATCAAGGGTGGCACCTGTAAAGACCGCTCCTGACAAGTCGCATCCCGAAAAGCGTGCTCCGGTCAAATCAGCCTGTTCAAAGAACGTGCCGCGCAAATCCATGCCGCTGAAGTCGGCGTTGCGAAGATCCGCCCCTGCCAGGTCGGCTCCCTTGAATTCGTGCTTTTCGGCCATCTTTTCAGCAATCACGGCGCCTAAGCGACCAGCGACAGGCTCCGGCAAGGCATCCAGCGGGAAAAGCGGGGTCGGAGAATTCTGCCGCGCGACCGCCATGTTCTCGTCCAGCAGTTCGTCGGCCTCGTTCAACCGCTCCATTGTGGTTGCCATCAGCGAATGCGTCGAAGCATCTGCCGACTGGTTTTCAGCAGATGGAAAGCCGTCAGCTTCCAGGGACTTACCATGACGCATCAAAGCTTCGACCATCTCGCCCCGCTTACGATTTGCCTGACTGAGCCCCGAAGCGTCTTTTAATGCGCTGCCACCGTCTTGTTCCGGTGCAGCCAGCAATAGATTTGCGTCGGAGTGTGCCTCCGCCGATGGGTCGCCGGCTGGTGCCGTCAGCTCGGCCAGGAGGACGCTGAACTGATCCCCGTCGTCGGTCGGCGGCTCGTGATCACCAGTTTCCAGCGTGTCCAGCGCGGAGAAATCCGTTTCCTGCAAAGCGGTTCTGAAGTCTGCAAGAATATTGCCCTCAGGCTGCTTCAAGGCCCTCGCAACTGCCTTTTCAAATGTGCTTTCAAGCTCATCTGCGGTCGGTTCCCCGCTTGGACCGAACAGCATCTCGAGTGTCCGGGCAGCACTATCGCCGACGTCGCTCTCGTGTTTGCTCCCCGATACGGCACCTGTTTCGTTTCGGTCGTTCAAGGAAGACAGTCCGGCTGCAACTTGCTTCAAACTATCGACGATTTCAGGGTCCAGTTGCACGTCCGGATACTTTTCGACCAATGCCTCTTCGGCAATCGGCTTGAGCATGTTCGGCGTTACTCGCTCCGACGGGATTGCCTCAATCAGCATTCTGCGCTGCAATTCCGCCCGCACCATCTCGTGGTCACGCTTTTCCAACAGTGCATCTTCCACCTCTTTGACCTCGTCAAGGAGGGCAGCAATATCCACGTCGCCGTTTTCCATTTCCTCCCGTGTCGGCTGTGCGACAAGGGGAATGTCGTCCATGATCTGCGTATCGCGCGGCGGGAACAGGTCTCCCGGAAGCCCCTCGTCTTCCAGCATCTTCGCCGTAGCCCAGTTCTGGTTGGCCACAAATTTCTCACGATCGGCGGCAGCTTTCTCGAGCTTGCGCCTGCGCCTTTCGCTGAGTATCCGCGGATCGGCTTGCGGCATCAGCTGATAATCCGCGAGCGCATATTTGTGTGCCTCGGTCTTTGATCTACGTTTCCGGAAGACATCAACGTAATAGGCCGGATCCCGGCGTGCGGCGTCGGTTTCCTCGAGCGCCAGCATGATCGCGGATATATCCTGGGCAAACCTGTCCTGCGCCCGGATGAGACCCCGGAATGTCAGCGTCGCTTTTCGAACATTCGGGAAAAGAGTTACGGTGTCACACCGCATCACTGTCTCTGCGAGATCTTCGCTCCGTTCCAACTGAAAAAAGCAACGCGCGGTAAGTCGTGGAAGTTGTCCTCCAACGCTCGGTTCACCCCTTGACATACCGGAGATCGCAAAGGTCTCGCCACCTTCGAAAAAGCTGTCGAAACGCTGGTCCACCGGCGCGTCGCAGTTGTAGAGAGGATTGAAATCATCCGGCTTTAAAGGCGAGACATTGTCGACCCAGTGCTGATCATATGTTCCAAGCAGTTGCAGACGCGCGGCATCGTCCGGAGCGATCGGACCCAAAAAGGCCGGACGCGGCTGGTCTTCATGAGATTTGATCAGGCGGTTTGCATCTTCCACATTCGGGAGCGGCGCCTGCAACCCCGCTTCAAGCATCTGCCGGGCTGCAAAACCCTTGCCTCGCTGATTAGGCAGGTATCCGGGACCACCGAATGCCTGCTGATCGCCAATAGGCATCTCCAGAAACGGAACGGGGCGGCTTATACGTACCCCTTCATCGGTACGCTGCCAGAAACGGTCACCAAAAACGGCCAGCTGTTTTTCAAAGGCACCGAATTGCGCCGTAACTCTGACGGCATCTACCGGCTCATCCGCCGGCGAAAGCGCGCGGCCCGCGATGATAAGCTCACCATTCGGCTTCGGTTGCCCTCTGTCAAATATGGCCTGGTTCGGCATCTGGTCCGCCACCATCGGCCAAAGCGCCTGTTCCGTCAGGAGCCGGCCAGGTTCGTCGAAATCGAAAAGGACATATGCGGAGACTGTAGTCAGAGCGCCGTCTCGCGTTGGCTCGGTCTGGTGTGCGACCGCAACTCTGGACGGCTTAATGATAGCGGGCAAAAATCTTTTTCCTCATCAGGATCGTACTCTTTGGCGCAACACGGTTGGCATCAATTCTTACCGACAGGATAACCGGCGAGACAGGGCAAGCGTGCTACACGATACATTCGATACCGACGAGCCTTGCGCCGACGCGGTTGTTTTGCATATCGATTTCGCCGCTCTTGATGGCCAGTTCCTTGCGTTTCGCTTCCAGGCGGGTCGCCTCGGCCTTCATTCCCTGTAGTCCGACCATGATCTCATCCCACTCGGCCTTGCAGTCGGTGGAACCGAATTTTGCGGTCACCTTTTTCATCACGATGCCGCGCAGGTCGATCTGCGTCCCTTTCCAGTTCAGCGAGACCCATTCGGACATGAAGTTGAATTTGTCGAACTGCATGCGAACGCCGTAAACAGATTCCATGATGCCACCGTAATAGGTGGTCATATTCATGCCGAAAATGCTCTGGAAGTCCCATCCGTACTTCTCGCTGAAGTAGGAGCCCTTGTATTTGATGGTGTGGGACTTGTCGTAGGTATGGTCAGACGTCCCCTTGACCTTGACTTCCTGATCGTTGCACTCGAGCTTCATCTTGCTCGCGCTCTTCAGCGTCATGTTTCCTTTTTCGGTGCTCATGTCGATGTTGTCTTCGACCACCGAGGACATGTTGCCGTCAATATCAAGGACGTGGTCGCCGTTTGTTTTCTGGTGGTAGTCGGCCGATTCAATGTACATGCGCTCGGCGGACTTGAGCAGAATGCGGCCGTCGCACGACATCATGATGCCCTGCGACCCGCCGGCAGCGTTTGTGTAGACCGACGTGTCATCTTCCTCGTCGGAAATGTGCTTGGCGGGATACAGTTCATCGTGATGCTGGTTCTCGAACGAGCGCCGCTCAACCTCCGAATACTCGCCTAAACGCAGAAATGTTCCAATGTTGTCCGTCGAATCGCTGTTGCTGTTCGAAGGAACAAGATAAAACATCGTCCGTCTTGCATTTCGTGAATTGTGACCGGCGCGAGGGGGCATGGTTGTTTCTCCAAACGTCTTGTTTTGGTTATCGTGGGAGACACGACGGGCGGCAGGTTCTGTTACTCGTCTACTAAGCACTTTTGACACGTTGTGACGTGATATAGGTCACAAAATCGTAGTATGCACTTATTGAAGACGTGCAAGAAACTCAAGAACACGCAAAGAAACAAATGTGAAGAACAAACGAAAGTTTATACGTGGGTCTTGTTGGACTCAGCTGCATAACCAATCGTTTGCAACATGACCCGTTGTCTTTGGCAGCGACGCGCGCTTCTTTGAAGAAACTTGCAAGACGTTCTGATCAAAACCACACTTCTCCGCATGACCCATCGCTTCCCCGTCAAGGAAATCGCGCTTCAGTCGGGCCTGAGCACCGCGACCATCGACCGCGTCCTGAACAATCGAGCAAACGTCAGTCCTCAGACGCGCCGGCGCGTGGCCGATGCCATTGAAGAACTCGCACGTCAGGAGGCTCAACTCGCCGCCCGGGGCCGTCGATTTTTCATAGATATTGTGGTGGAAGCCCCGACCCGCTTTACCCGGGAAATCCGAAAGGCGACGGAGGCGGTGTTACCTGATTTCAGGCCGGCGGCACTCAGGCCGCGTTTTGTATTTTCCGAAACGATGACAACGGCTGAAACCGTCTCCTGCCTGGAGCGTATTCGCAGCCGCGGCAGTCAGGGCGTTTGCCTCAAAGCCAGGGATAGTGAAGAAATTCGCAAGAACATTGACCTGCTCAGCCAAAAGGGTATTCCGGTTCTCACGCTCTTCACCGATATACCCGGCTCGGAGAGACTGGCCTATGCCGGGCTTGACAATTCCCGAGCGGGACAGACAGCGGCTTATCTCATGCACCTGCTCTTGCATGACACCCGGGGAAGCGTCCTGACAACACTCAGTCAGCACGCTTTCCAGGGCGAAGAGGAGCGCTTCACGGCATTTCGCTCAGAACTTCGCAAGCACCGACCGGACATTGAGCTCATTGATGCCAGCGGTGGCGGCGGTCTCAGTCCGGCGACAGCCCAGGAAGTGGGCCAAAGGATATATGGAAAGCGGGAGATCGCCGGTGTCTATTCCATGGGCGGCGGAAACATTGCGGTTCTTGCAGCACTCGAAGCTGCCGGCAAATCACCATCCGTGTTCATTGCCCATGATCTTGACGAGGACAATCTGGAGCTTCTGCGTTCTGAAAAGCTATCGCTTGTACTTCACCATGACCTGCGCGACGACATGCGGGTGGCCATGCGGCATCTTCTTGCCTTTCATGGCGTCGGTGCTCCGCCAGATCAACCGGAAAGCGACATTCAGGTCGTCACGCCCAAGAATATTCCGAAGCGTTTCTGACCCTATTGCACGCCATGCTATGCGTCCGGACGTCCGTATCCCTGCTGCTCCATGGCCCGGTAGAAATCCTTCAGTGTCTTTCCAGTTTCAGGCCGGAAGTCGTCGCCTGTTTCAGCAACGTCGGACATGCGGTCCAGGCGAAACATTCGAAAATCGTGGCGCAGTTCGCACCAGGCGACCAAAGTCCAGACCTTGCCCCAGAACCAGAGCCCGAGCGGCCGGATCACCCGGCTGGAGGCATCGCCTTTGCCGTCCAAGTAAGAGATCGACAATCGCTTGCGTGCGTCGGCCGACGCTTCGAGAAAATCGATAAGCGTGCGCACTTGCGGTGTCATCTCGGCTGCAAAGGCGTGGATTTCTATCTCGTTTTGACGAACACGCGCTTTTTCCGGAATGACGGCATCAATCTTGATCATGGCCTCTTCGGCCGCGCGCGCCATGGCCGCACCGCCCCAGGCGCGTATCAGGCGGGCTCCAGCAAGAAGGGCAACGATTTCGTCTCGTGTGAACATGAGAGGCGGCAGATCATAGCCGTCGCGCATGAGGTAGCCGACACCCGCTGCACCCTCGATGGGGACGCCGGATGCCTGAAGGTCTGCGACATCGCGATAGATGGTCCGCTCCGACACTTCGAGCCATTCGGACAACTGACGTGCCCGGACCAGCCGCCCGCCGCGCAGATATTGCACTATCTGGAACAGGCGGTCGGCTCGTCTCATGCGGCAGGCTCCTTACGAGGCAAACATTCCAATCGAATTGCCGTCCGGATCGGTTCCGTAGGCGAATCGGCCGGCAGGGATTGCGATCGGGTCGGATACTACCTCGCCGCCCGCTTTTGCAAAGCGCTCCATCGTGGCTTCAAGACTGTCAGGACAGGCAATATGGATGGTCGGTCCTGTTCCCTTGGCGGCCGGCTTACCAGGATACAGGTGCCCGGCTACACCCATCTGGTCCTTGGTAGGAAACATTGCAACATGGTTGGGGCCCATATCCGTCACGCGATTGAGTTCTGTCTGAAAGACTTCGTTGTAAAAGCTGATCGCCTTGTCCAGGTCGGAAACGGGGATCTCCATCCAGACGGTGAAATTATCGGGGGCAAATGACATGCTCGGTCTCCTTGCGTGGTGTGATGAAAGCACCTTAGCAAGGTCCTCCTGACAGCCTTCTGTCAGGAGAAAATATGTTTCAATAAGGTCACAACACCTGCTTTTCTGCCGTTTTTCCGAAGGATCGGAAAACGCGCAAAACACGCTTGTGACAGTTAATTGTCTTTGTGACAGGACGTGCAGCACCTCTGCAACAAAACTTTAACGCGACGGACAACCTATCGTCATTAAAGCCCACCAGAGTGAGGCGCGGCTGACCCAACAGCCCTATCCCCTGGAGGCTCTCATGAAAAGATTGACCTTGGCTCTGCTGCTGGCAGGCACAAGCGCAATTGCGCCCGGCGCATTCGCGAAAGATACAAGTTATGTTGGTTCTGTTGACGTTGTTCGCGGCGACCAGGCTGTGGACAAGGCGACCGGCAAAGTATTTGTCGATGCGAACCGCAATTCAAAGCTGGATGAAGGCGAAGCAGGTGTTGCTGGCGTTCTTGTGTCCAACGGACGCGAAGTCGTCGCCACCGGCGATGATGGCAGCTACGAATTGCCAGCCTACGACGACATGAACCTCTTTGTCACCAAGCCGGCGGGATACACGACCCCCGTCAGCGAAGACATGGTTCCGCAGTTCAACTATGTTCATAAGGTTGCCGGTTCTCCGGACTTGCGCTTCGGCGGCATCCAGCCGACTGGTCCTTTGCCGCAGGCAGTGAATTTTCCACTGATCGAGGACAAGGTGGGCGACACTTTCCAGTGCCTGGTTTTCGGTGACACGCAGCCCTACTCAAACCAGGAAATCAGCTATGTTCGCCAGACCGTCGGCAACATGCTGGCCAATCGCGACAATTCCCAAACGCAGTGCCTCCTGTTTGAAGGCGACGTGATGGGTGATGACCTCTCACTTTATCCCCGTTTCAAAAAGATCATCGCTGCAGGTGGTGTTCCGCAATATTACGTTGCCGGCAATCACGATCTTGATTTCGATGCCAAGAACGATGCTGACAGCTTCGATACCTTTCGCCGCGAATTCGGCCCGGAATACTATTCCTTCGACATCGGTCAGGTGCATTTCGTCGTGCTCGATGACGTTCGCTATCCGTGCAACGGTGTCGATGCCCACTCGTTCTGCGATCTGTCGGCCAAGCCGTCCTATAACGGCGTCATCTCCGAGCGCCAACTGGAATGGCTGAAAAACGATCTGGCGAACGTACCGCAGGACAAGCTGATCGTCGTGAATGCCCACATTCCCTTCGTGACCTATACGGATGCCGAGGCGCAAAAGCACCAGGTGGACAATCTCGACAAACTCTATGAACTCATCGGTGACCGCCCTGCCCTTGGCCTGTCAGGTCACACCCACACGACCGAACAGATCCTGCCTGGCGAATACTTCGAAGGATGGGAAGCGGCGACGAACACCGGCCCCGCAAAATTCCACCAGATCGTCACCGGGGCCGTATCCGGTTCCTGGTGGGCGGGTGATCTGAACAACAGTGGCGTTCCGCACGGAACGCAGCGCCTCGGCTCACCGCGCGGCTACTACGTCCTGGACTTCTCCGGGCCGGACTATGTCGACACCTACATGACATTCGAGGGCACTGAGACCGATCAGCTGCACGTTTCCTTCAACACCCCCCGCTTCCGCGAATGGGCGGAAAAACTGGTCAGCTATACCGATCTCTATGATGTACCGAGCGACATCATCCCGCCGGTAACCGTGAACGACCTCGGTGACATGGACTTGCTGACCCGCAAAGACCTCAACGAGACAACCTATGTTGCCATCAACGTGTGGAACGGATCGAAAGAGAGCGAAGTGTCCTTCACCATCAACGGCGGCCCGGCGACCGAGGCTGTGCGTACCCAGAAAGGTGAAGGCGAAGCAGTTCTGGACGGCCCGACCTATGCCGACCCGCTAGCGCTAGCCAAGCAATCCACCAACGGCCGCATCGCTGTTAAAAGCGCAGAAGGTGGTGAGGAAACTGCAGGGTTCTACACCTGGCAGGGAACGCATTGGACGGGTGCAGCCGGGCCATTCCAGAACTGGATGCTGTCGACCAAATCCAGCCATCTGTGGCGGGCTGAATTGCCGGCAGACCTGCCCGTCGGTCTTCATACGCTCGAGGTGACCACGACGGACCGCTACGGACGCACATTCACACAGGCCAAGACCTTTGAGGTCGTCGAAGACCTGCCGCAAATGACGTGGCAGGAAGAGTTCTGGCAATAACGGCTCGGCGTCGGAGCAAAGTTGTTGCAAACTCTTTCCCGGGCGCACAGCGCCCGGGCCCCTTATCGGAACAAGACCATGAAATTTCTACCTGCAGCCTTTTTCAGAGTTTTCCAAATTATTGCCCTTTGCCTTGCGCTTGCAGGCCTTTTGGCGCTTCCGGCCAGCGCGCATTTTTCGGAAGGAACGCAGGTGCGGACCCTCCTCGTTGCGGAGGATAACGGCACTCTCACGCTCTATGTCCGGGCACCGGCTCCACTCGTCTTTTCCGATCTGGTGGGCCGGGCCCAAGTGGACCAGGTACCCCTCACTTCGCCTTTCCTGCGTCTGGAAGATACCGGAAACGGTGTGCGCTACAGGTTGGACATGACCGCCGTCGCGCGCGATCGCAAGGCCTTCGAGGGTCGCCTTCAAAGGACTCTGATTGTCTCTCAGGCCGGTCTCGACCTTGAGACCGAGCTGACCGGATTTACGGTCCGGGCCCGCCGGCCCGCGCAAACACTCGACACCGCAGCCTCGGCGCGCGCAGCCATTCAATTGGACAACACGTCGCTCGATCCGGTTTTTGGAGAGGCCATCATCGACTACGCCTTGCAGATAACGAGCACCGATCCGGCCGGTGTCCTCGAAGTCCGGTCCGGATATCCGCCGTTGCTGCCCGGCCCCGGGGTTGCCATCGAGAATCATCTTGTTGATGCGAGAGTAGATCCACCGGTGTCGTCGACCGCACCTGGCCAACTCGAAACACCGGCCGTCATTGACGGATCGCGCCTGTCGACTTTCCTTCATTTCGTCTATCAGGGCACGCTTCACATTCTGCAAGGCCTAGATCATGTGCTTCTTGTCATCGCGCTGGCGCTTGGTGTGGGGGCGACGCGCAGGCTGATCTATCTCGTCACCGCCTTCACGGTTGGTCACTCCATTACCCTGATTGCAACTTTTCTGGGTGCGACACCTTCGTGGCCGTGGTTCATTCCGCTGGTTGAAGCGGCGATTGCTGCCTCGGTTTTATATGCAGCGGTCGCTGCAATGATCCAAAGATCCGGGTCAATTCTTGTCTTTTCGGCTATCGGGCTGCTGCATGGCCTAGGCTTTTCGTTCGTTCTCGGTGACATCCTGGGCCGGGATGCACCGGATCTCGTTCTTGCCCTGCTCGCCTTCAATTTCGGGATCGAAGTCGGTCAGCTTCTGATCCTGGCTGTCACACTCACCATGGTTTTTGTGCTTGAACAATTGGCCACACCCGCCCTAAGGCCGGCGAGACTGGGTACCTTGACCGCGATCGCGATCCTGTCAGCGTGGTGGGTCGCGGAGAGGCTTGGCGGGGTTGTTTCTGCTGTGTGATCATCATGCGGATGGCTTCCTGAACGGGATTTTTGCGTGGTGACCCAGCCGCAATTGGGAGTTGATCTCACTCGCGGCATCGAAACGCGCCCTTCTACCGCTTTGATCTTGCTTCCAATTGCTGATCGATTGATCTGTCTCAAGGTAGCGGCCACGACTTGACGGCACCTTGTGGGTCTTAAATGGAGGCCTGCATGAGTCACGTTCCGCACGAACTGCACGAAGAATTCCCGGAAGCTGAAGAAACACTGCGCACGCTCAAAGCCAATGACGCTCACTTTGCGCGGCTGGCGGACGAGTATCACACCATCAACCGGGAAGTGCATCGCATTGAAACCAATGTGGAACCGGCCGCCGATGAGGTTCTGGAAGACCTCAAGAAAAAACGCCTTCACCTGAAAGACCAGATTGCCGCCATGCTCGCGGCAGCGGCAAACACCGTGACCTGAGCCCCTCCTTTTCAGGCCGGTGTGAGTGCCCGCGTCGTCCCCGTCCGACGGCGCGGGCCGCCCCTCCGGAGCTTTGGTCAAAGAAAAAATGGCGCCAGGACTTGTCAAAAAGCCCGGCGCCAGTCTGGGGAGGAACGACCCTCATCGTTCGAGTAAAATGTGGGATTTTTCCTCGGGACTTACAAGGAAATAAAGTGTGAGATAAGTGTGAGTAATTCGGCACGAGATTCGAGAAAACTATTTAATTACATAATTTTACAACAGACCTTGACGAACTGTAAGCAGTGATATTTGCTCTTTAATATCTTCAATTTCGGAGCAATTCATGGCTAAACTTCTGACTTCAATTTGCTCCCTTATGGTGTTGATTCCAAACCTTGTTCAGGCAGCCGATTACTGCGTGGACGTCAATTCCAAAAAAGGCTGGCAAGGGGTGACGATTCCAGACGGACAGGTTCGCAAAGTGAGCTTTTCCGGCAGTTGGAGCGTCATAGCAGGTCTCTACAAGCCGGTAGGTCCCCGCGGATACTCCGGCAATGACGCTAAAAAGCTCGGACCGCTCTATGGTTATAAGTTCGATCAGTCCTATGCTTTCGGTGAAATGCTCGTTCGCGATCAGACCGGACGAATCGTCCCTTTCGCTGAATTCACGGCTCTTGCGGCCACGTCGCGCAACCCTGCAGGAAATTATGCGTTCCGGATAAACGACGTTGATGGGGCGCTTTGGGACAATGCCGGAACAATAAGTGTTTGTATTTCAATGAGATGAAGTCCCGACCACTCTCCGTGAGAATGTTGCAAAGCCATCGTGTCAGTGAGGAAAAATGTCCCGAAAAACAGCCCTTGTGACAGGTGCAGCGCGAGGCATCGGCCTTGCGACAGCACACCTGATGCTCAAGCGCGGCTGGCAGGTCGCCATGCTCGACCGCGATGCAGAAGAACTCACCGTTGCTGCGCAGGACCTTGAAGACGCAAAGCCGTTTGTTTGCGATGTCTCGGATCAAAATCAGGTCGAGGCGGCAATTTCTGCCATTCTGGAAAGCTTTGGGCGGCTGGATGCGGTCGTCAACAATGCAGGCGTTGCCATGTTCGGTCCCATGGAGGAAACCGATTTCGACAGCTGGCGTACGGTCATGGCAACCAATCTGGACGGCATCTTCCTTGTTTCGCAGGCGGCGTTTCCGGCCCTCAAGGAGACCCGTGGCGCTCTGGTCAATATTGCCTCGATTTCAGGACTTCGCGCCTCGACACTGAGGGTTGCCTACGGCACATCGAAGGCCGCTGTGATCCACCTCACCAAGCAGCAGGCGGCGGAACTTGGAGAGTTCGGCGTACGCGCCAATTGCGTCTGCCCCGGACCGGTTCGAACCAAACTCGCCATGGCCGTGCACAGCCAGGACATCATTGATGCCTATCACGATGCCATTCCACTCAACCGGTATGGAAGCGAACAGGAAATTGCGGAAGTAGTTGAATTCCTATGCTCGGATCGGGCCAGCTACGTGACCGGGCAGATCATCGCATCCGACGGCGGCTTTGAGAGCACAGGTATCGGCCTTCCTGCGCTTCGAACCTGAAGCCTCAGGAAGGCGTCACCAGAAAATGTGCGGCAATCTGGCGCCGATGCGCACGTGTACGGTGTTCAAACAGATAAATTCCCTGCCAGGTGCCAAGCACCATGCGTCCCTGAGCGACCGGTATCGACAGCGAAACCGGCATCATCGCCGCCTTGATATGCGCCGGCATGTCGTCCGGTCCTTCATACGTGTGAATCAGGTAGCTCATGCTCGGGTGATTGGACGGGGGCACGAGCCTTTCGAAAAACGCTTTCAGGTCCACCTGGACGTCCGGGTCAGCATTTTCCTGGATCAACAGCGAACAGGATGTGTGGCGCACGAAGAGGGTCAGAAGACCGTCTTCTGCGGCCACCTCATTCAGCCAGGAGCTTACGGAATGCGTGAATTCATATAGGCCCTGCCCCTCGGTTCTAAGCGAAAAAACAGTCTGCATTCCTGTCCCCGGTTCTACTGCAATGTCACACAGCCAAGAGGTAAGCGAATGACGCGGTAGTTGCAATTTCCGCAGCCCGTCGCCATCTGTCATCGTGGAATACCTCCCATCCGTCTCGACAGGTTCCCGCCTTCAGAGTCCATCATGCAAAATGCCCGTCCGAAAATCATGATCGCCACGCTGGGCACCCGGGGTGATGTTCAGCCCTATGTGGCCCTTGCAGGCGCGCTGACCCGACTTGGTGCAGATGTCGTTGTCAGCACCGGCGAAGGCTTTGACGACATGATTGGGAATGCCGGTGCCCGCGCCCGCCCGGCGCCAGTAAACTTTCAAACCCTGCTGCAGCAGGCCGACGTGAAGGCGGCGCTGCATTCAGCGAAAGGAATGATCAAGGCAGCCCGGCAAAATATCGTGCTTCAACAGGACATTGCTGTCGCCCTGTGGCAGACAGGACTTGAGGAAAAACCCGACCTCATCCTTTTCAATCTCAAGGCAACGGTCATGACCCTTGTCGGGCGCAGACTGGGCGTTCCAGCGCTGCCGGTGTCGCTTCAACCGGTGACTGCGCCGACCGGAAGCTTTCCGTTGCCCCTGTTCGGATGGCCGGACCTCGGGGCGTTTCTCAATCGCAAGAGTTACGGATTTGCACGCTTACTCATGACGGCTGGACTGCGCCCCCTCTACAAACCTTTGAAAACCGAGGCCGCGCCTGAGCTTTCGATGACCGGCTCGACGATTGACGGTTTCATGCCGGACGGCTCAAATGCCTTGTCGCTACAAGCATTTTCAACTGCGCTTGCGCCGACCCCGGGCGATTGGTCCGGGCAATTCTGGCAAAGCGGATACTGGTTCACCGAGCCTGATCCTGACTATTCACCCTCGGAGGACCTGGCGCGGTTTCTCGCTGAAGGCCCGCCGCCGGTCTATCTGGGCTTCGGTTCCATGCCGAGCAATGATCCGAGCGAACTTGCCACGATTGTGCTTGGGGCACTTGAGACGACAGGTCAGCGAGCGGTCCTTGCCACGGGATGGGGCGGGCTCAGCATGGAAAAACTGCCGCCAGGCCTTTCCGGGCGCGTCTTCCTGATCGACAAGGCACCACACAGCTGGCTGTTTCCGAAATGCGCGGGTGTCGTACATCATGGCGGCGCCGGCACAACGCACGAGGCACTTCGATGGGGCAAGCCATCGCTTGTGTGTCCGGTATTCGGCGACCAGCCCTTCTGGGGCCAGCGGGTTCATCGGATCGGTGCGGGGCCGGCGCCGATAAAGCAGAAAAAGCTCACAGTCGAGAAACTCGCGGTCGCGCTAAAGGCGCTTGAAACACCTTCCTATCGGAAGGGTGCCGAGGCGGCACGGGATACAATGACCGGTGAACCAGGGGCTGCAGGAGCAGCCGAACGCCTCATGGCGCTTCTTGGCGCATAAGTGGAACACGGCCTCAGTTTGTGATTCAGCACATCAGCAGAGGGTCTTGAGAACCTTCACTCTTCCCTTTTGCCCTTCGGCCTGACACAACTAATGCAGCAAGCTTTCTTAGAGGGATTCCCGGCCGTGTTTCCAGCCCGCTACACAGTATTTGCCCTTTGTCTTCTCGCAGCCTTTGTAACCTTCATCTTGATGTTCGCCGTCAGCATTCATTTCGTCTGGCCGTTTCTTGTCGCCGGTTTTCTGTCCTTGCTCGGCATTCACGACCTGCAGCAGACACGTCACGCGGTCTTGCGCAACTATCCAGTCATCGGACATTTCCGGTTCCTGTTCGAGGCAATCCGGCCCGAACTCAGGCAATATTTTTTCGAAAGCAATCAGGATGGGCGTCCCTTCTCCCGCGAACGCCGCTCCATGGTCTATGACCGGGCGAAGAACATCGAGGACGTGCTGCCCTTCGGGACGGAACTGGACGTCTATAACGACAATTATGGCTGGGTAAACCATTCCATCACGCCGCAGCCGGAAAACCATGAGGAACTGAGGGTTACCATCGGCGGTCCGGACTGCAAGCAGCCCTACTCCGCGTCGCTTTACAACATCTCGGCGATGAGTTTCGGCTCGCTCTCCGGCAATGCCATCCTGGCGCTCAACAAGGGAGCGAAGGCGGGCCACTTTTATCACGACACCGGCGAAGGCAGCGTTTCACGCTATCACCGTGAAGGCGGCGGCGATCTCGTCTGGGAGCTCGGAAGCGGTTACTTCGGCTGCCGTGCCGCCGACGGCACCTTCGATCCGGAGAAGTTCAAGGCGCAGGCCAGCAATCCGCAGATCAAGATGATCGAAATCAAGATGAGCCAAGGCGCGAAGCCGGGCCATGGCGGAGTGCTGCCCGGCCCGAAAGTGTCGGAGGAGATTGCCGAAGCTCGCGGTGTTCCGGTTGGCGAGGATTGCATTTCTCCAGCGTCCCATTCGGCGTTTTCGACACCGATCGAACTTCTGGAGTTCATCAAGACGTTGCGGGAACTCTCCGGCGGGAAACCGGTTGGCATCAAGCTTTGTATCGGTCACCGCTGGGAGTTCATGGCCATCGTCAAGGCCATGCTGAAAACCGGCATCAAGCCGGATTTCATTGTCGTTGACGGTGCTGAAGGCGGCACCGGGGCGGCACCGATCGAATTCGCCAACAGGCTCGGGACGCCGCTCCTGCAGGGGCTGCTCTTCGTTCACAACAGCCTGGTCGCCACCGGTATCCGCGACGACATCAAGCTGGGCGCCAGCGGCAAGCTGATCAGCGCCTTCGACATTTCAGGCACCATGTGTCTCGGGGCAGACTGGGTAAACTCCGCACGCGGTTTCATGTTCGCCGTCGGCTGCATCCAGTCCCAGAGCTGCCACACCAACCGCTGCCCCACGGGTGTCGCCACCCAGGACCCGAAACGACAGCAGGCGCTTGTGGTCCACGACAAGGCAGAGCGTGTCACCAATTTCCATCGCAACACGCTGAAATCACTTATGGCCTTTACGGCCGCGGCCGGGCTCAAACACCCTAGCGAATTCAAGCCGGAACATTTCTTCCTGCGCGGCGGAGCGCGCGAGATCATGTCAGCGAACACCGCCTTCACGTGGCTGAGGAAAGGCGCTCTCCTCGACGAGGCGCATGACCTGCCCGGCTACTCAGCCTTCTGGGCGATGGCCGATCCGGAGAGCTTCCAGCCAACAAAATCTCTCGACGCAGCCAAGATGCTAAACCACCACCGGTCGCATCATTGAGGTCGAGCGGAGCCACTCTTTCCAACGGCTCCGTTTGCCACAGCTACTAAACTTCGACGTAAAAGACTGTTGCTGTGCTCCACGAGAGTTATTCGTCGCAACCTTGAACAAGCGCCCGAAGGTCCTCTCACGGCAAGTGATAGATCCAAACCTGGTCTGGTTCCTGCTCAAAGAAGCAAAGGATCATGTTGTCGGAAGTTCTCCGGACACATGGTGAACTGTCGATAAAGGCATACTCGGCCGAAGTGTTGTTCCAACTCACGGGTCCCCCTTCATTATACTGAACCTGTATGCGCTCCGTGGACCAGCTGTAGTTTATCGAGCAACGCGACGATTGGGGTTCACACGAACGCTCGAAACGGCACTCGACATGCTGAATGGTCTCAAGATCATCCGATAGTTGACACCATCCCTGCATCACCTTGTCCGGACTTCCCGCGACAGGCGTTTGCACACCCACAGGCTCAGTCAGATCGGGGAATTGCTTATTTCCATAACCGATCCGTTGCTCGATTGCCCGACCTCTTTCCCGATAGAGTTGGGAAGTAAGGTGTGCCCTTTTGTTAACTGCATTTTTCAGTTCATCGCATGTCTCAAAAGTTCTCATTCGGGTGTAGAGCCGTTCTATTTCCCGTGCAGCCTTCAAACCGCTAGACGAGGACTGGCGTAAATACAATTCAATTGCAGCAGTTGTTCGTCGCAGCCGGGCGCGCAGTTCAGGTGTTGCATCCGTCTTGTTCAACCATCGAGGGATCCTGTTTTCAACGATAACTGATGCTTCAACGCGAGCTAGGCTGCATCCTGTCTCGCTTTCCCGCCACCAGAATTGCCACTCTGTCGTCCATTCGCTATTAGCCCAGAAAAACCCTCCCCAGTTTGTTCTCATTTCGCTGTAGCTTTGTAGGTTTTTTTTGATTTCCTGCGCCGTCTTTCCAAACACGCCAAAGTAGTTGTTTTTCGTCTCGTCCAGCATTGCGGCTGATGCAGATTGATTGAAAACCAATAAGCATATTGCCGCCCAAGCGGAAACCATGGAATTTGAGAGAATTGCCTTGTTCATTTTCTCTTTCCGTAACGGCAATCACGCATCAGTTTTCTCACTCTCAATCTGAGCTGCAATATGCAATCTAAAGTGCCTCAACTACTCGATCGAAATCGATTCGAACGCCACTTCAGACCCATCGATGTTAAACTGCACGACGGCGTATGTGGGTGTGTTGAAAGTTGGCTCGAAAAAACGAAAACGTAGACTTACTGGGCGAGCCTTACTGACGAATACGCTGGCTTTGTAGCGAATTTCTTCTTCGGAATCCGTCCCGAGTGTAAAAGCCGAAACACTGTAGGTGTTGCCGGCCAAGTCCGCCAAATGCGTGCTGGCATTCGATATTTCTATCTTTCGTCCTCTGGTTCCGAGATTTTTCAAGCTGACATCACAGTAAAGGTACAGCATCTTCTCGCTACAGGAGCGAAGCGAAATCTGGATGTCATTTACCAGTTTGGTGCGAGCGTCTTTTTCGACAACGACAGGTTCTCGGGGCAAACTTTTGGTCGATTCGGCTCTTGGGCGTTTTTCAAGTTCTGAAACTCGTTTCTGAATATTCTCAAGTTCGTGCCCCAAGTCGGTCGTTGTAAGAGCCTCGACCTGCTTTGCGAGACCCGACACTTGCTCTCGAAGATCTTGCTGCTCCTTAAACAACCGTGAAATATCGCTGTCATTTCGGTCGTCTCCCAAACGGTTCTCTAGCGACGAGATGCGAGCCAGCAGCTCCTGCTTATCATCATAAAGGCTTTCTACTTCCGTGTAGAAATGGAACACCACTCCGGCAAAGAGGATCAGGAGCACAAATATGAAAATGGCTGATATCTCGAGAAACAGATTTCCCCGAGGCTTGAAGTGATTTTCCTTGTTTTCGTAATCCATCGGGTTCCACCAGGCTGGGGACTTCAGGCCACCACCGCTCATACGCGCAGCGCTTCGGCCGCTTGAACTGCCGCATCATTTAGACGCCGATATCCCGGCGCCGTTTGGCACCGGGATATGCTTCGATCCAGCTGATTAAGTTGTGGGCTCAGCGGTACCTGGAGCAGGCTTAGAAGGCGCTGCATCTTCCGATGTCCTTGCAGCTGTCTCTGCCACAACAATATCAGCTGGCGCATTTGCTGCTTCTTCCACCGCGGTGGTTTCAACAGCGGTCGCGTCCTTGCCAGGCGCTTGTGAAAGCCCATTTGTCAGCCCCGAAAGTCCCGATCCGTCCAGGCCGACTTCCTTCATCATCGCGTCCAGAAGCGGTGCCTGGGAGCGGTACTTCAGGGCCGAGGAAACCATCTGGTCAGCGAGGTTTCCGCCGCCGGAGCCGTTCGGCCCGGTACCACCTGTGGCCCCGCCGGCACCACCGGTCATGCCATCCACCTGGATGATCTTGATACCGTCGATCTGCTCCATCGGCTTGACGCTTTCGGCAATGATCTCAGGCAGTTGCTCCAGAAGCTTGACACGGATCTGCATCGCGATCTGGTCCGGAGACAAGAGGTTGGCAGCCTCGTTGATCGCACGCTGACCGTCGGCCTCCACTTCATAAAGCGCTTTTTCAGCTTCCGCGCGAAGCTTGTCAGCCTCTGCGGAGCCCTGCGCTTCAATGCGAAGTTTCGCAGCCTCGGCTTCCGCGGCGATCCGGACCGCTTCCGCCTGGTCGGCGGCAGCCTGTTTTTGCGCCTCGGCACCGACGGTGATCGCGACAGCATCCATTTCGGCCGCCTTGCGGGCTTCAATCAGTTCGATCTGCTTGTCTCGCTCGGCAACTTCGGTCTCGCGGGCCGTCGAAACCTGTTCGGCAGCACGTGCGGCGATTGCCCTTGCCTCATCGGCCTCGGCTTCCGCCTCGGACTTTTCGCGGGATTTGGCGGCCACCGCGATATCGCGATCCTGCTCTGCAAGTTCAATCAGTTTCTGTTTTTCGACATTGGCCGCCTCGACCGAGCGTTCCTTCGAGATTTCCCGTTCACGCACCTGCTGATCCATCGCGATCTGACGTTCAGTGACAGCCTGGTTGGACTCGATGTCCTTCTCCTTGACCTTCTGGCTCGCCAGGATCTTGGCTTCTTCGGCTTCACGCTCGCGCTCCGCCTGCTGCTTGGCAATCAGAGAGGATTGCTCTGCCTGGCGGATCTGGATCTCGCGCTGCTGTTCAAGCTTGGCGAATTCCTCTTCGCGATTGATCTGCAGACGCTCCTGTTCGGCCTCCAGGTTCTTGCGCTTGATCTGGATTTCGGTTTCCTGCTCGATGTCGTTCCGCTTCTTCCGGCGTTCCTCGATCTCCTGGGTAAGTTTCGTGAGACCTTCGGCATCGAAGGCATTTTCAGGATTGAAATATTCGCGGTTGGTCTGGTCCAAACCGGTGAGTGAAACCGATTCCAGCTCAAGACCGTTTTTCAGAATGTCTTCCGAAACAGCAGCCTGCACTTTCTGCACAAAGTTCACGCGCTGCTCGTGCAGCTCTTCCATTGCCATTTCCGCGGCAACCGCGCGCAAGGCATCAACGAACTTGCCCTCGACAAGTTCACGCAGAGCCTCCGGCTTCATGGTCCGCTGACCCAGCGTCTGCGCTGCATTGGCAATGGATTCGATGGTCGGCTGAACCCGCACATAAAATTCTGCCAGGACGTCGACACGCATGCGGTCCCTGGTGATCAGCGCCTGATCGTTGGACCGGCGGACTTCCAGACGCAACGTATTCATGTTGACCGGAATGACATCGTGCAGAACGGGCAGCACCAGTGTACCGCCATTCATGATGACGCGCTGACCGCCGAAACCGGTCCGTACGAAAGAAACCTCTTTAGAAGATCGGCGGTAAAGACGGGAAATGATCAAACCGATGGCAAGCAGTGCAACGAAGGCAATGCCAACCAGAATCAAAATGCTTATGAGTTGGTCCATAACTAACAACTCCCTTTTTCTTTGATGAAATTTGTGAGCCCGGCACCAGGCTCAGTCGCTGGCGCCGGTCAATGTCGCATTGGTATTACGGATCGCGGTAAAATGCGGCCCCTTTTGCCGGACGATGATGATGTCCGTGCCCTGTTCCAGTTCCTCGCCATCAACATCCGGCTCAACGAGCAGGTAATGGCTCTGGCCGGACGCATCCTTCAGGCGCGCTTGTGCAGGCAGGCCTGCTTTCGCATTTCCCTGGACAATCACCGCGGGCTTGCCGACGAATGTCTGCCGCGACACGGCATCACTTTCGTCCTTTGGCATCACCTTGGAAAGTCCCAACGCTGTGACCCTGGTAAAGGGCAGAGCCCCCGCGAACGCACCGGCGGAAGCCAGAATGCCCGGCAAAAGAAAACCGGTAACGGATTGCACAAGGCTTTGCAGGACATATCCGGCCAGTCCAAATCCGGTGAGAAAGATCACCAGAATGATCAGCGCCGGCACTCGCCCGAAGCACAACCAGCCAAGGATCTGACTGAAAATGCCCTGCCCTGCGGGCCCGGTCACTTCCGTGCCGGCGGCAACGGTCTCAAGGTCCCCTGGAAGTGCGCCCCCGGTTATCTCCGCATCGAAGTCCGGTGCATCCATGTCCGGCAGGTCCACATCCGGCAGATCCACCTCGGGAAGCAGGCTGTCGATCATGCTCGACAGACCAAGCCCCATCAGCGTGCCGACGCCTTCCGCGAGCGCAATTGCGATCATCAGTCCAAGAGCGACCGCGAACGGCGTGTTCGGCCCAGCTAGGATAAAATCGACCATGATCAGCCGTCTTTCGCCGAAGCCTTCAATGCTGCGAGGCGTTCGGACACCCTGTTTTTGCGCGCCAGATCATCCAGCTCAGCCAGTTTGGTTGCGTCGGCCTTGTCTGTTGCCAGACCGCCCGGCAGACCGGTGGCCCCTTTCATGACACGATCGAACGCTTCTTCCGCCTTGCGGGTTTTGCCCTCTACGCTGTCCTTCGGCGCGGCATGCCCGGAAGCGGCACTGTCGGTGGCGCTTTGCTGCTGGGAGCGGCGAAAGTTTTCGAGTTCCGCTTCCATCTCGCGCTTACGCGCCTGGAGGGCACTGATGTAGCCCTCAAGCTCCTTTTCTTCGCGGCTCGCATCGGCAACAGCAGCTTCGAGCACGGGGATCTGCACTTCCAGATCCAGCTGGCGCGCGATGGCAGCTTCCGCAAGATCGTCGCGGCCTTCTTTCACCGCAAGGGCAATCTGGCCCTGCAGCTCTTCGTGGCGAGATGTTGTTTCCCCCAGCCGTGTATTGGCCAGGTGCTTGTTTGCCAGGATGCCTGCCAATTCGTCGCGCACCTGATCAACGGCCCGGTCCACTTCCCGGGTCGCCTCCGCCATGACCGTTTCCGGGGAAGTGTTTTCAATGGAGTCCACCAACTGGTTCACACCGCCGGAAACCAGACGCTTAACGCGTGCAACGAGACCTTCTGCCATCTTTCCTTCCTTTCCGTTCTACTTTTTGAAACTCAATAAATTTGTCTTGGCCAGGCGGACAGCGGCACGGGCAAACAAGATTATGCCACTGCCCCCAGCATCTACCTCGTCAACCGGCCAACTCGGCCTTGCTTCAATCGGCCCTGCTCTGGCGTTTCTGATCGAGCAGCCGCGCGACCTCCAGGATGGGTTCCAGTCTTTTGTTCATCAGCTCCGGATCGTAGGTCCGACTTGGTGTGGTCAGCCCGAGATCGAAAATTTCTTCAATCAGCGAAAACAGTTCGGCAGACAATGCCGCTTCAAACCGAACCAGGTCTTCCCGGCCATTTTCCGGCCCAGGGGCCGACGCAATCAGCTCGGACAACATCTCCGGCAAACGTTCATACAGCTTCATGACAAAATCGGACCTGTGCCCGATTTCCCGCTGCAATTGCCGCAACCCCTTCTCCGCAGGACGCGCCATGGAGCGTAGCAGGTCTTCACATGCTGCAACATCCTGAACGCCTTCTTCGCGCTCTCTTGCAGCCTTCAGGATCTCCCGCATTTTGTCGCTCGGCGTCCGTGCGCCCTGAACCTCGTAGCCAGCCAGGAACGCCACGTCATCGTCACTTAACCTGACACTGATCGGAATACTCTTCGGCATGCGCCTCACCAATCGTCTTCGTTTGTATCGATACGTCAACATATGTATACAAAAGTTTTCACTTGTCAAGAAAAATCGACCAATAGATGCGCATGACGGAAATGCACCTGCGCATTCGTAAGGTGGTATTCAAGATCTTGCATTGTCGAAAATCACACTATGACCGTCAGAGCGAACGGTGCGCTTGTGCTGCATTCGCACAATCAGCTTCGCCCATCGCGCAACCGAAAATTCCGGCGCACCGGTCTGCCGTCAAATGAGAAACAGGCCCGGTTCAGATACTTTCGGCAAGTCCGGCGACAAACTCTCCAGCCTCGTGCGAGCGGACCACCGCATGGCGGACGAGGTCGTCGAAATGGCCTGCAAAAAGCTGGACGTGGCGCGTATTCGAGAAGGCCAGGTACCTTTGCCCGAGGTAAAGAGCGGCCCATTTCTGGCCGAATACCGTAAACGGGGACGAATAGCGATCGGTTGCGCCAAAGAGATGCAATCTGAGTGACGGATAAAGGTCGGTAAGGCTTTGGCCCATGACCTGAAGTTGCTCATGCCGCACTTCGGCGGAAAGACCAGACCAGAGCCCCTCGCCGCGCGCGAAGGCCTCCAAAGCTTCGCGGGACAGCGCAATTTCCATATCGGTTTCAGCACGGTGCAGCAGCGCTTGTTGGTCCCTGGTTCCGGTGATCGCTTGATCCGCTGTTCGCAGGGTTTCACCCGCATATTCGTAGGACAGAATAGCGTCTGTCTTCAGGACATCCGGCAGATTGGCGGGAACATGGCGGATTTTCGCGCCGACGGCATCGCGAAACCATGCCAGGAGATGTTCATCGACGGGATGGCGATCGGTTTCGGCGATCTGAACGGCCTGGTCCAGGATCTCTGCAGCGGCACCGCGGTGCGTGGAAAGGCCAAGCAGCCAGTCGGCAGATACGCCCAGCGCCGTCGAAATCGAGGCCAGCGCCTGACCGTTTGGCAGACGCGGTGCGTCTTCCGACAAAAGCTGTGAAACGGTCGACCGGTCAAGATTGGCGCCGCGCGCCAGATCGCTGCGGTTCATATCCCGGCTTCGGATCGCGTCGGAAAGGCGTTCACGAAAAAGTACTGCGCGTTCTCGCTTGTCCATGCGTGAGTATTGTCAGCCGCGTTTCGGAAAATCAACGGGCTGCTGAACTTAATCAACCAACGAGGCGGTTACACAGCTTGTCACCACGATCGCAATGCGCGCAGGGTCGGCGTTTTCTTGGTCAGATGACCTTCCATACGCGATGCGAGCCTATCGAGCAGTTCGACAGCCTCATCGACGGCAGGTCCCTTGTTCAGCATGACACATTCGGCCCGCGCCGCCATTGCCGCATCGGTCATATCACCTCGAGACGGGTTGCCGAACTTCACAAGACTTTCCAGAACCTGGGTGGCCCAGATCACTGGAGTGCTCGCCGCTTCGCAAATCCAGAGAATTTCTTCCTGCATTTCTGCAAGCCGTTCAAATCCGATCTCGGAAGCAAGATCACCTCTCGCGATCATGACTGCCAGCGGCCTGCGACCGCTCGCCCGGGCGATCAGAGCCGGAAGATTTTCGACTGCCTCGGGCCGCTCGATCTTGGCGACGATACCGAGCGGCCTGTCGCTCAGTTTCATGGACTGCAACGTGTCTTCCAGGACGTCGATATCATCTGGCCCGCTGACAAAGGAGTATCCAATCATGTCGGCCAGGGCGACGACCGTCTTTAGGTCGCCCTTGTCCTTGTTCGTCAACGGCGAAATGCCAAGTGAGGTGTCGGGAAGATTGACCCCCTTGTTGGGTTTGATTTTTGCACCGCCAGCCTTTGACCTTTTCACCTGAACAATGGCTTCGCCATCGGACACGCTTTCCACCGTGCCTTCCAGTTTGCTGTCGTCGTAAAGCACCCTGTCGCCGACGGTCAGCCGTTCGACCATTTGCGGCAATGAAACGCTTGCGCTGACCGAAATCGAGGGGTGCGCTCCCAGCTTTGAGGACAAGACCAGACGAAAACGGTCGCCCGAGACCAGCTTGGGAACCTTGTTGGCGCTGAACACGGATTCAACGCGGATCTTCGGACCGGCGATATCCATCAGGATCCGAACGTCGCGCTCTTCCTTCCTGGCGGCGGCATTGATCTGTTCTGCCATCTTGCGCCAGACAAAGGGATTGTCATGCGCACAGTTTATCCGGGCAACGTTCATCCCCTTGCGCACCAATCTGCGCAGCAGCCTGCCGTCTTCGGCAGCTTCACTGGGCAGCGTCACCATGATCCGGCTTCTCCGGTTCAGAGGCTTCGGACCGAACATTTGGGCAGTGACCTGTTCAAGATGTTCTTCACCGTTGAAGAAGTCCGAATCGGACTCAAAACAGGCATCCTGCGCCTGCCCTGTCATGGCGGAAAGTGCCGCGAGCACCGCATCGAATGTCGGCATCACACGGCTCTCCAATCGGCCCATGGAAGACAGGCCGTGACACATCAATCGGCGTTGAAGAGATCTGATATCGTGACGGCGCAGGCTGATATAGTGAGCCAGATTGACGATTTCGCGCTGGTGTTCGCCCGGACCAAACCCGGCGAGCAATTTCGCGGCATCCCGGGCAACACGCGTTCGCAAGGTCACTACGTCCCTGAAAATCGTTTCAAGCTCACTGGCCACGCTGCCAGACTGCCTTGCGCTCAGCGAACCGCTGTTTTCGGCCGCGGATCCATTGTGCTGTAAATCCATCGAAGGTTTCCCACTTACACCGGAAGCGCGCCTTAAACGCTTACGTACCCTGCCCCTTGTCACATGAGTATATAGTGTCCGGCGGCGCACAATTATGACGCGTATCAATTTGCCCCTTCACCGCGTGGTCAAATAGCGCCATCCTGATGAAATACGTGATCGCCGAAACTGGTACTAATCGAGGAAAACATGCCTGAAAACGACTCGGCGGATCGCTCGACGGAAGGCATGGTCGATTACAATGCAAATTCGCTCGTGCAGAAGCAGCATGCGATGGGAAACCATGAACGCATAGAGGATCTTGCCGGACGCGTCATGCACTTGCCGGGCCCCCTCAATCTCACCGACTACGGATGCGGTCCTGGACAGAGCACCATCGAAACGGCCCGGCCTGCACTGACGACGTGGCTGGCAGCAAACGCCTCAAGACCGATTTCTATCTGTTTTGCAGATCAACCCGGTAATGACTGGGATGCCCTAATGGCTCTGGTCACCGGTGAAACCGGTCTGGCGCAGGGAGGCACACTGCCCCGGATAGAGACTCCCGTCGGATCGTTTTACGATCGCATGGTCGCCGACAGTTCCGTCTCGCTCGCCACCTGTTTCTTCGCCAGTCACTGGCTGAGCGCATCAAGGCCCTATGAAGCGCCAAACACCGTCTGGTTCGCGGATCTGACAGGCGAGGCACGACGCAAAATGTGGCAGGCGGCCGAATCGGACTGGACAAGGTTTCTTCTAATGCGGGCACAGGAGCTGCAATCGGGTGGATATCTTTTTGTGTCGACGCTCGGGGCAATTCCAGAGACAGGTGAAATCAACGATACGGCAGCTTCAGGGCGCGGCGTTTACCGCGCACTCCAGATCGTCACCGCGTCTATGGTCGATGATGGCTTGCTGGACAGGAAACGAGCGAAATGCTTCGTTTTCGGACTATGGTTCATGACCGAGACGGAAGCGCGCCGACCGTTTGAGACCAACGCGGACCTTCAAGACGCCTACGAGATCGACACCATTGCCGTTTTGCCCGTCGATGGCGGCGGAGATCTCTTTGCTGCACATCTCGACAACCCGGTGGAATATGCCCGTCAATATACCGGGTACACGAAAGCCTTCGCGGCGAGTTCCCTGCGCAAGCAGCTTTTCGAACCCACATTGGGCGCCGGCAAGGATACAAAATGGCTGGAGGATGAGTTCTTCCGGCGGTTTGAAGTGCTCTACCGCGAAAACACGGCGGCCTACGCTCTGGAACAGTGGCATCTGAGTGTTGTTTTGAAACGGAAATGAAGACTGCTCGTCTTCTCGATCCTGACTGAATGAACGCTATTCAGCCGCGCTGAGCGCGAGAAATCCTCCGGACTGCCGCTCCCAAAGCGCGGCATAAAGCCCGCCGCGTGCCAAAAGGTCACGATGGGTGCCCTCCTCCACGATCATCCCCTTGTCCATGACAACCAGACGGTCCATTGCCGCGATGGTCGACAGGCGGTGGGCGACCGCGAGCGTGGTGCGCCCGTCCATGATTTTGGCAAGGTTCTGCTGGATGGCGATTTCAGCTTCGCTGTCGAGCGCGGACGTCGCCTCATCGAGGATCAGAATGGGGGCATTTTTCAGGAGAACCCGGGCGATGGTGATGCGTTGCCGTTGACCTCCGGACAGTTTGACACCCCGGTCGCCGACATGTGCATCGAGTCCTTCGCGGCCCTTGCTGTCTTTTTGTTCATCGATAAATTCAAGTGCCTCGGCGGCATGCGCAGCAATGCGAATTTCCTCATCATTTGCGCCGGGCTTGCCGTAACGGATGTTATCGCGAATGGATCGGTTCAAGAGGGAGATATCCTGCGTGACAACACCAATTTGGCCGCGCAGCGATGTTTGCGTGACGTCCCTGACGTCCTGTCCGTCGATCCTGATGCTGCCATCTGAAACATCACGCAGGCGCATCAGAAGGGAAATGACCGTGGATTTGCCTGCCCCTGAAAGTCCAACGAGACCGACCCTTTCGCCTGGCTCGATAGACAAATTGAAGGCATTCAGAACAGCCTTGCGGTCCTTGCGATAAGCGAATGAGACGTTGTCAAATCCGATCCTGCCGTCTTCGACTTTCAGTGCGGATGCTTCGGGCCTGTCCTTGATTTCGGGTTGACTGGTCATGATCGGCATCGCGTCCTTGATCGTTCCCAGCGTACTCGTGATCGACTGCCCCACACCGATAAAGCTTGAGGATGCAGCCGAAAGAGCTCGCGTGACGGTCAAGCCCGCAACAAAATCCCCGATCGAAACCCATCCTCCGGTCATACCCCAAAACCCGACTACAACGATGGATAGGATCATCAACACGTTGAGGAAATAGACGCTGCCGTCGGTCAGTATGTAGGCCCTGTTTTCGCTGTGCCTTGTGTCGATCGTTTCCCCGATAACCTTGCGGATGGCGCCCGCCTCTGAATCTTCTGCCGCAAACAGCTTGACCATGGCGATATTCGAATAAACGTCGGTCATCGCGCCCGTGGCCCGGGAGTTCGCCGCCGCAACCTTTGCGGACCGTTGCATATAAGCCGGAACGGCTAACCAGGCGACCAGCGTATTGGCGACAATCCAGACAAACACCGGCAGTGCCAGCGGCCACGACAGTGCAACGAGCAACAAAAGCGACCCGCCGAACTGAATTGCAAGATAAGGGATCCGCTCGATTGCGAGCATCATCTGGCGATGGACCGACATCGTCACTTGCGCGATGCGCGAAGCAACCTGGCCAGCAAACGTGTCTTCGAAAAAGGCCAGATCCTGTGCTTCAACCGCCTTGTGGGCCTGCCAGCGCATTGCCGCCGGCAGAAGAATGCGCACTGTTTGAAAGGCGAATGTCTGGCGCAGCAGGAAAACCAGCGGATCCAGAATAACGAACAGGCCAAAGAACCCAAGCAACGCCCAGCCGTGGTCCGTCAAAAACTGTGGTGCGCCTTGGTCTGTAACGCCGTCGACGACATAGGCAATTGCCCAGATGCCCGCCAGTCCCAGCGCCGATGAAATCATTGCCAAGGCGCTTACGATCAGAAGCTGGCGGCGAAACATCTTGGCAAAATGCCAAACAAGCCTGAGCGGCCCCTGGTCCGGTAGAGGCGTCACTGGCAGATCAAGCGGCTTCAGGTGTGTTTCAAACGGGCGAAAGTATCTGTCGATCAAGCCCGCAAACAATGGCCTGGCGAATGCCACACTTCAAACTCCCGGCGTTGGGGTTGGAGTCAACTCATTCAGAGCCTTCAACGCTATCCTGAGGTCTGATTCTGTACATACAGCGGCGGTCCCCAGATAAAAGATGTTCGATACGCTCAACAACGACTTCTGGCCCGAGCACCTTTTTGAACAAGCTGAGCTCTGACCGGCAAAATCCCTGGCAGGCCGTCGCAGCCGCGCAGATCGAGCAATGATTTTCAACGAGAAGAAAGCCGTCCCGGTCACTGATCGCTTCGGCCATGTAGCCTTCGTGACTTCTCAGATCTGCCAGGATCTCGACTTTATCCTTCAAATCCGAAACATCACTCATGGCCGCGCTGTAGGATTGGCTGGCCTTTGCTTCCCTATGCGCAATGAGGTTTTCCAGTCCGTCTTCACCGTATAGGTCGGTCACGCCGCCAAGCAGGCCCAGTATCAGGTTGGCATGACTGTCTGGAAACTGCTGATGACCTTTCGATGTGAGTTGCCAAACCCGCTTCGGGCGCCCGACGGAGCCCTTTACATCTTCGAAGCCGACCAGATCTTCCTGGTTCAAGCCGTCAAGATGCTGCCTTACGGCGACAGCGGTAACACTCAGATCCTCCGCCAGTTCTCCCGCTGTCTGCGGTCCAGCGGATTTCAGAGCATTCAACAGTCGGGTTCGTGTGCGATCGGCCATGGCGACTATATAGGCGCGTTTCTTTATAAAAAAATAGTTCTCTTTTCTTATTGATGAAGTGGGACCTGAAAAAAAGAAACCGAATTATCAACGCACTGACACCGGCACTGCTTCAGCGAATTGCTGGCGCCACAAACCCCAGCCTGCGTGTGAGACCTGTCCCCACAGGGTCCATTTGCGGCGTTTTCCGCCTTTGCGCCAAGATCACCGGCGCCGAAAACACCTTCAGTGCAGAATTCAACTCGTATTTTCTATTTTCCCGAAATACAATCGGGCTAACAAATTGAGTTGCTTCAGAGACTAAAAGTCGGCGTTCTAACTCTTCTTTTAGCTTCTTCCCTTTAGAAACAAATAAATTTGGAGGGAGTGATGGAAAAGATCAGGGCTTTCCTAAGGTGGATGATGATCGATCCGCGTCATCCCGAAATTGCCCAGGCCCAGTACAACGAGCTGAGAACTCAGATTCCGTCGCTTTACGCGCTGTTGATGGTGAACGCCGTTGCGGTGGCCTATACGCATTACGACGTCGCTCCGGTCTACCTTACCGTCGGCGTTCTCGTCCCGATGCTCATCCTGACGACGGTGCGCATGATTGCCTGGCTCCGCGCCAGCAAGATCACGCTCGGTCCGGACGAGGCGATCCGGAAGATGCGCCAGACCGTTCTGCTCGGCAGTGTGGTTGCGGTCATCTACATTTCGTGGTCGCTGAGCCTTGATGGTTATGGTGGCCCCGAAGAACGCGGGCACATCGCGCTTTTCATTGCAATCACCGTCATCGGCTGCATTTTCTGCCTCATGAACCTGCCTCAGGCTGCGCTCATGGTGATGTTCATCGTGACCGTGCCTTATCTGATTCACTACGTAAGGCAGGATCAGGATGTCTATTTTGCCATTGCGATGAATATCTTTCTGGTTTGTCTGGTGGTTCTGCAGGTGCTGATCAGCGGCTATACCGGCTTTTGCAAACTGGTCAAATCGCAAGCGGACCTTGCAGCCAAGCAGCGTGAGACGGAGCTGTTGAATGCCGAAAACGCACGGCTGGCGCAGACCGATGCGCTCACCGAGCTGCCAAACCGGCGTTACTTTTTCAACCGCGTGGCGACCCTCATAACAAACCGCGAAAAGCAGCAAGGCAAGTTTGCTGTCGGCGTTATCGACCTTGACCGGTTCAAGCCGGTCAATGACACCTATGGTCATAAGGTTGGCGACCAGCTTCTGATGGCAGTCGGTCAAAGATTCAAGGAGCTTGACCTTGATGATATCGAGATTTGCCGGCTCGGCGGGGACGAATTCGGCTTTCTTTATCTCGGCGATCTGGAGAATGCTGAAAAGACCGGCCAGTCGATCTGCGACCTGATCAGCGAACCCTACCGTATTGGCGAAATGACACTCACCGTGGGCGCGTCCTGCGGCATCGCCTTCTACCCTGAGGCCGGCACCACGGCGCACGCGCTTTTCGACCGCTCCGACTACGCGCTTTACAATTCCAAGACAACGTCACGCGGACAAACAACGGTCTATTCGGAAGAACACGAAGCGCGGATCCGTTCGGAACGCGCCATCGAAAATGCCCTGCAGAGTGCGGATCTCGACACGGAATTTCAGGTGTATTTCCAGCCCGTCGTTTCGCTGCCGGACCAGATTGTCGTCGGGTTCGAGGCCCTGGCGAGATGGCACAGCCCGGTGCTGGGCAAAGTCGCGCCGGACAAGTTCATAGCCGTCGCGGAACGCACTGGCCAGATAAACCGTCTGACGTTGTCGCTCTTCGGCAAAGCCATCAAACAGATAAAGGAATTGCCGGGCGACCTGAGTCTTTCCTTCAATCTCTCCGCGCAAGACATTACGTCCGCGCAGACCGTGGATACGCTGCTTGAAGCGATCGAGCAACACAAGGTCAATCCAAGGCTGATCACGTTCGAAATTACGGAAACATCCGTCATCGGCAGCTACGAGGCCGCGGAAGCCTGCCTCAAGACGCTGCGCGGTGCCGGTGTGAAACTGGCTCTGGACGATTTCGGCACCGGCTATTCCAGCCTCGGGTATCTCCACCGCCTGCCAATTGATTGCGTCAAGGTGGATCGAAGCTTCGTTGCCAGCATTCACGAACCTGTCGCAATCGGGGTTATTACCTCTATTGTCAATCTGTGCCGCTCGATGGAAATGCTTTGTGTTGTCGAAGGCGTGGAGGACAGGACCCAGCTTGATCTCTTGAAGGCGCTTCGCTGCAACCTTGTGCAGGGGTATCACTTTGCGCCGCCCATGGCGTTCAGCGAAATTGCCGAAAGTGCAGCGTCAAGCGGTACCATTGCCGGCCTGCCCTTGTCATGCACGGACGGCATGGAACAGTTGCGGCTTTCAAGCGCCTGACGCAACCGGTTTCCAGCACGTTTTGTCCGCTTTTCCGGAGTTCACGCATGGCCGCAGGAACGAAACGGCAAAAGGAGATGCGCAAAGCCCTGCGCATTCTTTTGCCGCGAGTGCCGATGCGCGACGCGGAAGCCATTCTTGCTGGTGCGCTCGCCGGTCACTTGCGTCATCTACCGCCCTCGATTGCCCTCTGGCAGGCTACCACCAGCTACATACGGCATGAGCTGACAGAGTACGACACCCTGCTGGAAGACGGCTATGACCGGGATTCAGCGCGTTTCTTCGTTGTGGACGCCATGAACGACGTCCTTAGCAATTGGGGTTGCAACAAAATCATCGCGGACGCTGACGAAGCGCCCTAATTCATTCTCTCACGGTCGTCTGGCAACCAGATCTATCTCAACGAGCGCATCAACAGCCAGTCCCGTTACGCCTACGCATGTGCGCCCCGGGAGTTTGTCAGCCGGGAAATACGACCGATATGCCTCGTTCATCTCGTGGTAGTCACGCTTGAACTCAGTCAGGTAAACCCTCGCAAAAACGACGTTCTCGAGGCTCAGATCAACTCCGGCCAGAACGAGCTTCAGGTTTTCCATGACACGGCGCGTCTGCGCTGCAACACCTTCCGGCAAAGGGGCTTCCGGATTATCCGGATCAGTCGGCATCTGACCGGTGATGAAGATCCAGCCATCCGTCTCAACGGCATGGGAAAAAGGAGCAACCGGCTGAGGCGCACTGCCGATCATGTGATGGATTGGAAGCATTAAGGTCTCCGGAAAGGTTTGAGCACATTACAGCCAGACTAACTCTTCGTCCGCGGATAAATCCATTGCTCTGGAACATGGGCCGTTACGGTTTCGCCCGGCCTGATCACACCGGGCTTTTCTATATAACCCACCACCCCGCGCAGGCCTCTGGCTACCTTTGGAAACAGAAGGTCCAAGCCCTCGCGTTCCGGATTGTGGCTGCCAATCGCTTCGCCGGAGAACCTGCAAGGTATGTTCTCACCGTCGATGCGGATGACGGCCCCGCCATCGAAAACGAGACGGGTGCGCGCTGGCAACCGCGTCAGGTTCGGGACAGCCGACAGCAAGATGTTGCCGCCTATCCACTCCGGCATCAATTTCGCAATGCCCATCCTTTCGGCAACCAGGACCAGCTCCTCGACGGAAAGTATGGAGACCTGCCTTTCGTTGCACATTTCTGTTCCGCGAGGATACCAGGGTTCCCGTCCCCCCGATCTGCGCGTAAAGCCCGCATGCCGGTCGCCAGGTATTCCTTCAAAGGTCAGCTCAAGGCTTTCAACGGCTGTTGTCTGGAAATCGTCCGTCGAAACAGTTCGCAAGACGCCCTCGACGTTTCCGGACACCTTGAACCGCGCTGTCGTTTGAATCGCGTCAGGCAACAAGGTGAGCTGCTCGGTCATTTGATACTCCTGTCCATCCTGAACAGCGTCTCTAACCGGAAGCTCTCTTCAACGCCAGCAAATCAATTTGATTTACGCATCAAACACCTTGATGGCTCCGCCCGTTTTTCGACGGACGCATGGGCCGGAGTGTGAAACGGACTGGCGAAACGATCGCCAGCCCGGTTGCAACTTTATCGGTTACTGAAGTTTGACTGAACACACCATCCGGGTGTGCTGGGAATTGATCCAGCAGTTGGGCGGCAAGGGTCCGGTCGGGATCGGGTAATAGTAGTAGGTCGGCTGATTGGCGGCATTGGCAATCGCAGCGCCCGTGGCGACGCCTGCAGCATAAGCGCCCGGATGATAGTACGGTCCGTAGGGTCCGTATGGCGGATAATAGGGATGATACGGCGGGTAGTACGGATGATAGGGATGGTGCCACGCCCGGCAACGCGGATCCTGGGGCGAATGATAGCAATAAGGTCCGTAAGGCTCAAAGCCGACCGATCCCGGTGCAGTGGCTGTTGTTCTGCCATGATGATGGTGTGGTTGCCGCGCGCTCCTGTCGATGAACAGAGCCACACCGTTGGCACTCTCGGGAAGTTCGCCACGTAAAACCGTGACCCCGTAAACCATTGATGAGCCTTCCGTCTTCGCGGACGTCAGCTCGACCAGCGCGGGAGCCTTGCCGGTCTCGCTCAAGATAGACACGACCGCGTTGGGTGGATTGCCTTTGAAGCCGTCATCTGTGTTCCAGTAATCGGCAAAGTCTTCATTCGAAATCTGGCCGCCGATCCGGTAAGGCCTGTCGCTGAAATAGAGGACACCGGAATTGGTGCCGGAAAGCGTCAACGACGTGCCGTCAAACGCCATTTCACCGGCTTGTTGAACGAAGTCGTAGGTGGGCGGCGGGGTCGGATCGGCATTGACAGGCTGCGCGGTTTGCGCGCTTGCCGATCCGCCCACCATCGCGGCCATGAGGCCTGCGCCGATGGCGAATCCGCGCGAAAATCTTGCGTAGTTCATTTTTGTGTTCCTCCTACGGGCCAAGCGGGGTGCCCGTTTGCTGACATGCAAACCTTGCACATAGCGCCCGTTCAGATTGTGACATAAAACACAATCTGTGTTGGCAAATGCAGCCGCATAAAGGCCGGGGAATTAAATATCGGCAATGCTCAGCCGTGAGCGGTTTCGCCTGCAAGATCCGACGGTGCGCTCCAGATATGTTCCTGCTGCAAGCCTTCCAGGCACCGGACAACCTTCCGGGCATAGTAGAGTGTCGCCACCCAATCGGTCATCACGCCGATATCGGTTGTGTCGGGAGACGGCATGGCGGCCAGCCACTCCTCCGCCAGGCCTGGAGCAGGTGCGTGCGCCTTGTGTTCCAGCGCAGCGTCGAATTCGTCGAGAACACGTCTATCCATCCGGACGAGCAACTCTTCAACAGCCGCCTGTCCGGGACGTCCTGCGACTTCCCTGCGGACAGCCGAACGCGCCTGCCGGTAGAGGATCACATAATCAGCGAGCACGACGACCAAGACATCCAGATCCCCCCCTGTCCGGGCGCTGGATGCCCATGGAACCTGTTCCGCACGATAGTTTTGCGCCGCATTTATCAGGTTTCGGGCGTCCTTCTTCAGGTCAGAATAGGTTCTTTGATCTGCGTCAGCCTCGTATCTGTCATCTGCCAGATGGTTTCTGCAGGACGTCAGGTAGGCACCCGCCAGCCCCCTTGCGCCAGCTCCGCTGCGTTTTGGAAAGAGCAGCCAGGCGGCTGCGAGACCGGCACCGGCACCGATCATCGTGTCATAGAGGCGCGCCCAGAATTCGGAAACAGGCAACCCGGTCAGCGCTTCCAGTCCGATGAGCACAAGAAAGCTGATAAACCCCACCGCAATGCCATAGTTCCTTTCAAAGAGGATAATGACCGGCGGTAGCAGGGCAACGATCAAAATGAGCCTGAACTCCGGCAGCTGCGAAAGCACGGGCTCCAGCAGCAGGGCGACGACAAAACCGACGACAGTCCCGAGCGTCCGTTGCAGTGTCTTCTGGATAGTTGCGCCGAGGCTGCTGCACAGCACCACAATGACAGTCAACGTAATCCAGTAGGCGTGACTGAGATGCAGATAATGACCTATTCCGTATCCTGCAGACGCTGCGACGCTTGCCTGCAGGGCTAGTCTCCACGAAACCCGGTGCCAGGCACCAGACCGGCCTTCCGATGGTGATGACGGGTGTTTGGCGAGCTCGATTGGGGCGTCGCCATCCGCTAATTGCCTCATTCGGTTGAAAGCCTGTGCAATTCTGAGCACCTGAAACACGTCCTGCTTGCGCAGCTGTCCTTCCTTGCGCGCCCAGGTCAGGTCCGGCGGCTTCACTGCTCCTTCCGCCTCGCCGGTCCTAACAAGGCCAACAAGGTTTTCAAGTGCGTCCAGATAATTCCTGTCTGCGATCAAAGTGTTGCGAGCGACTTCAGGAAGGGCTTCAACCGCGTTGCGGACGACCTCAAGGGCAAGTCGGATCATCGCGGCGGCCTCCGGAGACAGGGCCCTGACGTTGCTCTCCTCGCCGGCAAGCGCGACCGCGAGCTCAAGTTCTGCACGAAGACCAGCCAGGTCGTGCAGAGCAGCCCTGCTTTCCTTTTCACTGCGCATGCACCCTCTTGCCGAAAGGTCGAGATATTCCGCTAGGGCCTTGCGGTTTGCTGCTTCCACCCGTTGAATCGTGCGGCTTGCGGAGGGCCGCCACAGACCAATCCGCACGCATACGGCAATAGAGACGCCCAAAAATGTCATCACCGGCAACCAGATGCCAAGTGAATGGGGCGTACTCGACATGATGACGAAGAGCCAGAAAATCGAGATCATGCGGCCGGTCCGCAGCCAGAAAGGCCCCAGTCCGTCCAACCCGAACCCGAGCGCGATCACAGCAATCCAGATGGTCTGGAGTACAATCGGCGCCGATGCACCGGCCTGCGTGCCAATAAACGCTCCGATACCGGTCAGGAGCGTCAACACGGCTCCAAAACGCACAAGTTCGCCGAGTTCGCGTTTTCTGGTGGAAATGGGTGTGAACAAGAGCACATGGGCCGCCGCGGCGGCACAAACGACGGCCAGCGCAAAGCCTGGCACGCTGTGCAAAAAGGCTGCCAGGTGATCTGCAAGAACGGCGGCCAGAAGAACTGCGACCGTCAGGTGGATGCCGCGCACAAGGCGCAATGCGCCAGGGTCGTAACGTTGGATACGGGAAATCACACGCGGGAACTGCTGAAGCATAGGCTGAACGTCAATCGCACCGAATAAGGTTCTGATTTCGTTATTTCACGCAATTTCCCGCGTTTCCAGAGCTGTCAGTGAGCTTCTGGTTGAAAGGACGCAAGGCAAGCTCAGTGAAGATATTTGCTGCGACTGAAGCGTTGAAAGGCCGCCATCCCATCGAAAGCTGTAATCAGCAGCCAGGCGGCGGCCGGTACTGGTATCACTGTCGCTTCCCAAGTCGCATATACAACACGATCATCACCGCTTGTCGAAAGAGCGCTCAGCCACTCGGTACGGGCGATACCATCTGTTATCGAGATGCTGGTGTCATCGCGATTTCTGACCAGACTTACGAATGAAATACCCGGCCCGCCAGGTGCGATTTCAAAAGGTGTAATTACAAAGCAAAACAAAGCGAGCGAACACCCGGAAGTCAGTTCAGGCGAGGAATCGAAATTGCCTTGCGGGCCGTCAACAAAGACCTGATCGTGCAAAGCTTGCGATGCTTGAGGAACCGTTGCCGGATCCGCGAATGGAAAATCAGAATTTGAATCGCAGCCGCCAATGAGTTCGTTGCAGCCACCTTCCCTGAAACTGACATCATACAACACGCCCCCGACATCAACTCCAGAGGCGCCTGTCAGCTGGCCGGAAAGATCTACATTCAGAACAACGGAGTGAGCAGCATTTTCCCCGAACAAAAATAGTAAAACAGCAAATAAAGAGCTTTTTATTTTCAGCCACTTAAGTTAACAGACTGAAAAACAACTACGTTAAGCAAAAAAGAAGAGTAACTTTCCTAAGTATACATCAAACACCTTTTCTTCTCAACAAAACCAGTACCGCTTTGCTCTCCTTCCAGGGCGTCGGGTTCAGATGCTTTTCTCTTTTGTGCCACCTATTCCTTCAGGTGGACTTGAGAGGCATACAGCTAGGGGCATCCCTCCAGTGTCTCCAAAGGACAGGCGGACGCTCTTGAAAACCCTTAATCTCACTGCAGCGACGATTGGCACGATCGTGCCCGGACTTTTTTGATGGCTTCTTTTCAGATGCGGGCATAGACCGCGCGTGATGCACGGGAAACCGTCATTCGCGGCCGGTGGCTGACAATCCCGGCCACCCGGATCATTGGCCTTTCACCCGCTTTGCCGCTCTACAAGTGGTTCAAAGAAAGCACACATGAGTTCCGCGCAGCAACGGGACCGTCTGGCCCTGTTGCTGCGCGACATCGGAATCGGGTCTGATGGACGGTCACACCGTCTCATCGCAGGCAAACACTCAGATAACGCCATCGAAATTCGTGTTATTGTTCTGCCCCAAGGCCGTCCTGTTCGCACGCACAAGCGTCGCCAACTCGTTCAAGGTCAGCGTCTGGATGGCTCTTGTGCCGAGCAATTGCCTGGCGACTTCGTCGGCCTTCAAAAAGATCGGGTTCAAACCCAGGGTCGGGTCGGATGTCAAAGGATCCACCTGAGGTCCACCTGTCAGAATGTGATGAAATGTGCCCTGCGCGACGTGCGCGATGGTTTCCGACTTGTCCCGCGAGAAGGGTGCGCCGGCCGGATCGCTGCCGAATGCGCGAATGTCGCAAAACGCATGCGTCGCTTCGTGAACCACCACGGCCCTGTCGCTGTCTGTATTTATGCGCGAAGATGACATGACAAATGTATTTGCTCCGACCAGCACCTCACCTGTCACTCTATTCAGTGCGTCGCGCGCGAAATAGACTGCAGATACATTGGCCGGCAAAGCGTGCTGTTCGGCGGTAACCTCGCCCCTTTTCATGGCGTCACGCACTTCATCAAAACTGGTTTTGTTGATGTGCGTTCCCTGCACGATGAAATTCACCTCAGCCAGGCGCGGGTGTTCCAGAACATTGATGATGGCCTGGGCGAGGTTCGAGTCTGAATCCGTGAGATCGCCTGATGTTGGAATTCGCGCCAGTGTCACAGGCGTGCGCAGCAGCCTGTCGAACACACCCATTGTCTGCTCGCCGACAATGCCGTCGACATCGAAGTCGGGGTCGGTTGCGCGCTGCTTACGCTGAAATTCGATCACCGCGTTTTTGGTCTCATTTCCAAAATCGCCATCAGGTGAACCATGTTTGGCCGTGGATTTTGGCAACGGATGGCTCAGGTCGATCAAGGCCTGCTGCACGTGACGGACATAAAGTCCGTTGTCGCCATGTTTCATCGGCGGATTATTGTCTGCAGTCTGCTGCAACCGCATGTTCCAGTTGAAGCGGGGAGACGTCAATCGCATTGCTCTGTCCCTTCTTGCTACCGGTTGCGGAAGACGGCGGAAGTCCGAAGCGCAAAAACTCAGCACCCCTCCACGCGAGTATGGAGGGCATCCTTTCTATGCTCCGCAGGACCAGACCCAAGTTCAGTTCCGGCAGTAAAAATCAATATATGTCCAAGTACCCAGCCAGCTACCAAGCCGGAATTACTGTCGCTTCCAGAAAAATTCTAACGAGCGATTAGCTCTGATGTGGTGTTTCTCAATCGGTTTTTCCAAATGCTTTTGGTATCAAGTGTATCATCCCAGTAACCGGCCCGTAACTGGCTGCAACAGCGTGTCATCTTCGACTGCCGTTAGTGACACGAAAACAAACTGGTCTTTGACTTCTTCGGCCAACTCTCCAGAAGACTTTGTCCGCTCCCGGAATATTCGTGTTTATCCAGAACTTCGCTTCGGTACCGTGCCTGTGGGCCAAAACATCTGCCCCGAAAGAGATCCAGAGAAGCGCTGAGAGGAAATCCCGAGCAATTCCTGAACAAATTCCGAGGTCGACCAAGTGGCCGGATATGAGAGGAAGGATGTCCGTCTTTGTCCGCAAATTTCGAGAGAGCAACTGTCCACTCTTCACCTGTTCCAGAAGGTTGTCGCTAAGGGATAGTTGTCACTTGAGCAAGCCGCCCATCCTTCCAGGCGGCGCTTTACGCTTCCACAGGATGAGGTTCTCCAAGGCGCGGCTGAATGCCCACCTTCGTCATTCCGGCCAAGCACAGCGAAAACCGGAACCGGAGAGCCCCGGCTCCTCAAGGAGAAAGAAGCGCTTCCGGCTCTCCGATCCCGGATCTTCCTCTGGACGTCCGGGATGACGGCATGAAAAAGGCGGCCTCTGGGACCGCCTCTCCAACTCTGGTTCCTTGCGACACTCAGCGCGTCAGCGGCTTGTACTTGATCCGGCGCGGGTCGGCGGCGTGGGCGCCGAGGCGGCGGACCTTGTCTTTTTCATAGTCTTCGAAGTTGCCTTCGAACCATTCCACGTGGCTGTCGCCTTCAAAAGCAAGCATGTGCGTTGCCAGACGGTCGAGGAACATACGGTCGTGCGAGATGACCACGGCGCAGCCGGCATAGTTTTCCAATGCATCTTCCAGAGCTGCCAGCGTCTCGGTATCGAGGTCGTTGGTCGGCTCGTCGAGCAGGAGAACGTTGGCGCCTTTTTTCAGGACCTTCGCCAGATGCACGCGGTTGCGCTGACCACCGGAGAGGTCACCGACCTTGGCCTGCTGAGCCGGGCCCTTGAAGTTGAAGGACGAGCAATAGGCGCGGGAGTTGATTTCCTTGTCATCGAGATAGATCACCTCGGCGCCGCCGGAGATTTCTTCCCAGACGGTCTTGTCCGGGTCGAGCGCATCGCGCGACTGGTCGACATAACCGAGCTGGACGCTGTCGCCGATGGTGACATTGCCGCCATCCGGCTTTTCCTGCCCCGTCAGCATCTTGAAGAGGGTCGACTTTCCGGCACCGTTCGGACCGATCACTCCGACAATGCCACCGCGCGGCAGCTTGAAGGACAGATCCTCGATCAGAAGACGGTCGCCGAAGCCTTTGGAAACACCTTCCAGGTCGATGACGTTGGCACCGAGGCGCTCGCCAACCGGAATGAGGATCTGCTCGATGGTCGGCTGACGCTCTTCCTGCATGGCGACAAGGTCCTGGTAGGCGCGGATACGCGCCTTGGACTTTGTCTGGCGGCCCTTCGGCGACATGCCCATCCATTCGCGCTCGCGGGAAATCGCCCTCGAGCGGGCCATGTTCTCGCGGCCTTCCTGCTCCATGCGCTTGGTCTTCTTTTCCAGATAGACCGAGTAGTTGCCTTCGTAGGGAATGCCGCGTCCGCGATCGAGCTCCAGGATCCAGCCGGTGACATTGTCGAGGAAGTAGCGATCGTGGGTGATGATCAGAACGGAGCCTTTGAACTCGCGCAGGTGCCGTTCCAGCCAGTGAACGGTTTCAGCATCCAGGTGGTTGGTCGGCTCGTCGAGCAGCAGAAGATCCGGTTCGGACAGGAGCAGCTTGCAGAGCGCGACACGGCGGCGCTCACCACCGGAGAGGCTTTCGACACCGCTGTCGGACGGCGGGCAGCGCAGCGCTTCCATCGCCATTTCGACCTGGCTTTCCAGGTTCCACAGATCCTGGGCGTCAATCTCGTCCTGAAGCGACGCGGCTTCATCGGCGGTTTCGTCCGAATAATCCATCATCAGCTCGTTGTAGCGGTCGAGCTTGGCCTGCTTGTGGGCGACGCCTTCCATGATGTTTTCCATGACCGTCTTGGAATTGTCGAGCTGCGGCTCCTGAGGCAGGTAGCCGACTTTCGCGCCTTCCGCGGCCCAGGCTTCGCCGGAATATTCCTTGTCGATGCCTGCCATGATCTTCAAAAGCGTCGACTTACCGGCACCGTTCGGGCCCAGGATACCGATCTTGGCGTCCGGGTAGAAGGAGAGGTGAATGTTGTCGAGGACTTTCTTGTCGTTATAGGCCTTGGAGAGGCCGTGCATATGATAGATGAACTGGCGCGCCATGGGGCTCCGCTTCTCCACTTTCGAAAACTGACGGGATTCTTAGGAATTCTGCCGCGTCTTTTATGCGAAATGTAGGCCGGGGGCAATGGGGGTGTTTCATGATAGGCACCATTGAAAAAAGCATGGTCGCCGGGTCGCCGAATGGGAGAACGGACCGGCCCATTCTTGGCGGGCTTCAATGCGAGCTGTGGGGGACCCAACTGCGCGCTGCCGAACGCGCTCCGTTCTGCACTTTTCTACCCTGACGTGTTGACAGTTGCGTCTTCCCAACGTTCATTTCAGGTCAACCAAAACAACGTTTTGTATGAGGAGCAGATCCATGCATGGCGCGAAGCTGATCAGATGTCTTCTGGCTGTTTCAACATTCTTGTTTCTGACCGGGAACGCGCACGCAGTCGAGATCGAAAGGGCGGAATTCGTGGTGGGTATTGCCGAAGGTGACTTCGAACCAGTCTATTACCGCGCAGACAAGGTCCCTCTTCTTCCTGATCGAGCGTGTTTTGGCTGGCGCATCAAGATTGCTGGCGACGAAACGCTCATCCATACGAAGGAAATCCTCACCTTGCCGGAGCAACCGGTCTATTGGTCTGGCGAGGACGATGCGTATGACACCTCCCGGATTTCCGAAGACCGTACAACGGCAATCACCGAAGAATATCGCGCGGTCAAGGATGGATGGGTCGAAAACTACTGGTGCGTTTCGGAAGGCGACCCAACCGGCGAATGTTCGATAGAAGTCTTTTTCGGAGACTTGCAGGCCGGCAGGTTCGATTTTCAGATTATCTCTGTGAACTGAAGTCTTCGCAGCCACCACATACCCTTCCCGCTATTCGGCCGTGAGCGATCGCAGCCAGCCCGTTTTCAGCATCGGTTCTGCGCGGTGCTTTTCATTCACGCTCAAACCCGGCCTTGCGTCGAGCGTTTCCGGCGTCTCGACGTCCCAGGCCAGGCTGATACTCTCCAGTCCCCTCACCAGCCACCAGCCGAGGTCTGTCTGGCCGGGCAGAAACCCGAGCTTTGCGGATTTCGGGAAGGCGTGGTGGTTTTCGTGAAAGGCTTCGCCGAAGGTAACCAGGCCGAGGCGTGGAAGATTATAGCCCTGAACGCAGGCGCCCTTGACAAAAAGCAGATGATCCTTCGGCTGATGCGCATAGTAGCCAAAGAGCCAGTGACCGATCAGCGACACGGAGACCCTGCAGCAAATACCCCAGACAACAAACGGCAGACCGCCGAGCAGATAAAGTGGCACGGCGATCACAAGCTGCTGCGCCATCCACGTCTTTTCAACGCGCCGATAGAATGGATCTTCGGCAATTTCCGGCTCAATCTCAAAACGCGGCTCCTGCCTCAGATCAATGCCACAGCACAGCTGCCAATAGGCGTCTTTCCAGAAGCCTGCACGGTGCGCGAAGAAGTCATGGCAGTCGGCCTGGCGCTGACCCCAGTCACGGAAGTCATGCAGGCGGATCATTCCGAAGGGGCCGGCCATGCCGACCAGAACACCGAGATAGACCAGCAGTCTCTCAACCCATGGGACGGCTTTGAAGGACCGGTGGATCAACAGCCGGTGCATGCCAACCGAATGGCCGCCGCAGATGGTAGCAGCGGTCAGCACGACAAAGACACCAAATGCAGCCCAGGAGAAGGTTAGAGGCCCGCCGATCAGCGCAACTGCCGTCATGCCAACGATCCAGGCCGTCTTGGCCGGACGCAGGACAACGCGGCCTTCAACGGGATTAGCGCCGCCTTCAGAAAAAACGCGTTCGGTGGATATCGGTTGCGGAGCCGCAGTGCAGATCTCAGGCATGCTTGTTCCTTCCCTGC
Organism: uncultured Roseibium sp.; assembly: GCF_947494555.1. Lineage (GTDB taxonomy): Bacteria > Pseudomonadota > Alphaproteobacteria > Rhizobiales > Stappiaceae > Roseibium. The sequence goes on from NZ_CANLVF010000002.1 coordinate 1,194,786, forward strand.
CCATCGGGGCACAGATCATCTCGTCATCCGCACCTGCGCACGGAAGCGAAAAAAGTTGTAAATCCGCCCGCTGAAACCAGCGGGCTCTTGCCTTTGGAAAGGACGTCCACTATTTAGGCAGTAAGCTAATTACCATCAATTATATAATTAGGCAACTACCTAATTATTCGATGATTAACGCGCGTGGCAGGAGAACAGTCAGACATGAGTGATTATTCGGATCTGCAAAACACCGCAGAAACAGGTGGCATTCAGAAAATCTTCGAAGCCCTGGCCTCTGCCCCCCGGCGCAAAATCCTGGCCTATCTTTCCCATAGCTCGCTGACTGCCGGAGAGATCGCGGAGCGGTTCGAGATGTCAAAACCCTCGATCTCGCAGCACCTGAGCGTTCTGGAAGGAGCGGGCCTGGTGCAAAAGGAAAAGCGTGGTCAGTATGTGCACTACTCGATTGTGCAGGAAAGCCTGACCAACACGCTCAACAGCTATGTGCAGGAAGTCTGTCCCGTCTCGCGTCCGCTCAAGAAGGAGAGCGCGTCGATCGGAAAAGGGAAAATTTCAGAGTAGAACTGACAAGTTCAGAACACGGCTTCCGGAATTTCTTCCTACTGTCGAAGTACTTAGAGATTGGTCTAAGTGATTTGGTTTTTTAATCTTTAGTCGCTTCGAGAATTTTCCGAAGTGTGGCCGCAGTAACATTTAGCTGCTTAGCAATCTTGCGTTTACTTAATCCACTCTGTAGTAGTTTTCTTGCTTCGTCTGCCCGCTCGGGTGTAACTTTCGTATGTCCACCGATCTTCTTTTTTGTAGACTTTGCAAATTCTACTAGTGCTTTCGCGTCAGGATTCGCCTCAGTATCGATGAGATAATCTTCCAACCAAAGTGACCATCTTCTTAGCGCGTTACCTCGACGTTTTCTTGTCCCTGCATTTGTCCAATTTCTGCCAAGCTTTAAAGAAACTGCATCTGCGATCTCGGAGACTGATGCTTTAGAGTTTGCGAGCAATACAGCCCTTGTAACCTTCATACTAGGTGCATTACTCGCTGTGTGCCGAACAACTCTCACAACATCTTTGTATTGATCAGAGGTGGAAATTGTATTTCCTTTGTACCTTTGAACTAATTTAAGTGCTGATAGATCACGAATGGTATTGTCGCCAAATCGTTCAGACAAAAGGTCTTTACTAACTGGTTCGGAGTTTACAAGTAACTTAAGGGCGTTAACTGCATCAATTGGCGACCCCCTTGGTAGAAACTCGCTGTTACCTCGAATACTTGCTGAGCTTACATTAAAGCCAGGTTCTGGCGGAATTAAATGTTTCGGAACACCTAGCGCAACCAATGCTGCTTCTTCCTGACCATCCTCGGCATCCAAGAATGAATAAATTGACTTTGACGGAAGCTGAAGGCTGACGCGGCCTTCCGAAGGTACAGAGAGTGCTTCGTCACTTTCTGGCTTCACAATTATTGCAGTCGTAGCGAGTGTAGCTTGCAGTTTGTCATCGGATTTCTGCAACCCTAGGAGCGATAAGTGTTTGATTAAGATATCGAAAAGAACTTTCTTTCTGTGATTTTCAGAGGTCAGTAGCTTTCCAACAGCTGAAGCGATGGGGCTCTTGCCTTTTTCATAACGTGTGCCCTCAAATGTTATCCAATCTTCGCGAACCCTAACGCAAACAGCAACCCCGGTCGCCCTGTCGGTATGCTTGGGAACTGCCCGCCATAGCGCAACCTCAGGAAGCTCTACTCCATCTAAAGTCTGTCCACCCTGATACACGCGTACAGTTCTATCGGAAATCAGATCCCAACCACTTCTTATTTTTTTCGCTTCGATAATTTGTTTCGAAACACTTTGCTGTCCTAATTCTCTTTTGAATGCCCCCGAGAGCGACAAACCTGCCTTTTCTTCGCTTAGACTGACTTTTCCGCTTGTATTTCCACCTGTATTTTTATGCTCTGATACTTCCTCGATGCTCTTGTGCGTAATTTCTGAAAGCTGAGTACTCGGTATACTTAGCACAACAAGATCACTTGAAAATCCTTCAACAACAACCTCTGCCTTTTGTATAGAAATCTTTGTGCTGAGTTCTAAGTCTTCAACTGAGATTAAAACTCTCTCAGTTCCAAAAAATGCTGATACGCGCAGATCATAGCCGTCATTGTAATAATTGCTTGTGGTCCACAACCTGACAGATGCGACATGCTCATCCAAACACCTTGGGACAAAAAAATCGTCGTCGCGAACTAAGATTACCTGATCTTGGATGCCATTTGCATTTTCTTCGCTCATTTGCCCACTGTAATCTATGGTTGCGTCACGAGCCAATATCCTATTTTGGTCCAACAACCTCAATTGAAAACCCAACCTTGCGGGCGATTGAAAATACTCTTTTCACTGTTCGTTCCAACATATATCGTCTGCCCAGCCTCACCACTCCCCTTCCCGGACACCCACATGCCAAAACCAGATATTCTCATGACCAAGCCGATGCTGCCCATCGTCCAGGAGCAGCTCGATGCCGAGTTCACTGTCCACCGGCTTTACGAGGCTGCGGACCCGGAAGCGATGCTTCGGGAGGTCGGAGACACAATCCGCGGTGTTGCCATGTCCTGGGTGGAAGTCGATGAGGCCTTTCTCGCTAAGATGCCTAACCTGGAGATCGTCTCAAGTTTCGGCGTCGGCTACGACCACATCGATACGGATGCGTGCCTTGCTGCCAAGGTGATGGTTACGCACACGCCCGACGTTCTGACCGAAGAAGTCGCCGACACGGCCATCGGCCTGATGATCATGACCGTGCGCGAGCTTGGGCAGGCCGAAACATGGCTGCGCGACGGCAGCTGGACCGGCAAAGGCGGATATCCTCTTACACAAGCAACCGTGCAGGGACGTACACTCGGCATCTTCGGGCTCGGGCGCATCGGCAAGGCGATTGCCAAACGGGCCGAGAGCTTCGGTCTCAAGGTTCATTATCACGGCCGCTCCCGGCAGGACGGAGTGGACTACCCCTATCATGCGAGCCTGACTGCGCTCGCGGAGGCCTGCGACACATTGATGGTGGTGGCGCCGGGCGGCGCAGAAACCCAACACGCGGTGAACGCGGAGGTGCTCTCCGCGCTCGGACCCGATGGCATTGTCATCAATATCGGCCGCGGCTCCGTGATCGACGAGGCTGCGCTCGCCGAAGCTCTGGAGACAGGCAGGATCTATGGAGCCGGACTGGACGTTTTCGAAGAAGAGCCCTGCACGCCGGAGCGCCTGATGAAGCTGCCTCGCGTCACCCTGCTCCCGCATGTCGGATCGGCATCCCAGGCCACCCGCAACGCCATGGGCCAGCTTGTCGTCGACAATCTGAAGAGCTGGTTTGCAACGGGAAAACCTGTGACGCCGGTTCCGGAAATGAGCTGAAATTTCAGCTGCTAACGAAGACTTTCAACCAGAGCTGACCCGATCGTTTCAATGGCCTTGTTTCGGGTCTGGAAAGCGGCCGTCGTCTGGGTGATGTAGACTGCGATCACCACCGGCTTGCGCCCTTCCGGCCAGATAACCGCTATGTTGTTGCGCGATCCGTTCGCGCCGGCGCCGGTTTTGTCGGCAATGCGCCAGTCCTTTGGCAGTCCGGCCCGCAGGGTCTTGTTCCCGACCTTGTTGCCTTCAAGCCAGCCGGTAAGCGTGTCCCTCGCCTGAGGGTCCAGAGCATTGCCTAACACCAGTTTGCGGAGCGTTTCGGCTGCCGCCCACGGCGTGGTCGTGTCCCTTGGATCACCCGGAATGCCCGTGTTCGACTCCGGTTCCCAGCGGTCGATGCGGGTCTTATCATCGCCGATCTGCCGCAGGTAGGCAGTTACACTGTCCGGCCCGCCGAGTTCCGCCATGACAAGGTTCGCGGCGGCATTATCGCTTATCGTGACCGTGACTTCGCACAGTTCCGCGATTGTGAAACTCTCACCGCCGACGCGCTTTTCTGTAACCGGTGAGTAGGAAACAATATCACTCTCCTTCACCACCACCTCGCGCTTCGGATCGGCCGTTCCTTTCGCGGCGGCGTCCAGCAGCGCCGCGCACAGGAGAGCCTTGAAAGTGCTGTTCAGGGGAAAGCGCTCATCGCCTTTATTCGACCAGGTCTTGCCTGTTTGCGTGTCGATGATCGCGACACCGACCCTGGCCGACAATCGGGCTTCTATGTCCTGGACAGTGCTCGCGACCGGACCGGGGTCAAAGTCTGCTGCTCCAGCGGGAACAACAGACAGGAACGGGATCAACAAACCCAGGAGGGCAAACCTGCGACTGCTCAAAATCATCATCGTCTCCAGACAGTGTGAAAAATCGCCTGCTGCGTTCTGCCCCCCTTATGGACCGCTTCAGACGCGACAGACATTGCGCTTGCCTTTCACATAAGACAAATGATGATTGATAACGTCAGGCATGAGAAAAACTTGGCCATGTTCAATTGCCGTCCTGTTTCGATGCAAGGTGAGGTACGGAGTGATCTGCTGTTTCAAGGCTTGTCATGCCGAATGCTGCACTGCAGAGAGCTGCAACCTTCAGTGTCTGGAGTGTGCCTAACTGGGCTAGGCAAGAAGCCACCGGAACCTGGGCTGAGGCGACGAAGTGCCGTCCTCATCCTGAGGAAGCGCGTAGCGTTGTCTCGAAGGATGCGCCGCAGTCTCCGGGTGCGCGGCCCGACCTTCGAGGCTTCGCTTTGCTGCGCACTTCAAGATGAGAAGAAATTGTGACAATCGCACTTGTCTCAAGACCTGGTCCTGGCTTGTGTTTTGAAGGCGGGTGGCGAATAGAGCAAAGGCACACCCTGCAAACCGGAGAGTAGCGAGTACGCCATGGACCTTTCCAGAATACCCCTCAACGCGCTACGTGCGTTTGAAGCGTCGGCACGGTTGCAGAGTTTCACACGCGCCGGACTGGAACTCCGCGTTTCGCAGACAGCCGTCAGCCATCAGGTGAAGTCGCTTGAGGAAACGCTTCGGGTGCCGCTCTTCAAACGTGGGGCGCGGGGTGTCACGTTGACGGATGAGGGTCAAGCTCTGCTCCCTGTCCTCAGCGACGCGTTCCGCCGCATGAGCGATGCACTCAACCGGCTTGAGGACGGCAACTTTCGCGAGATTCTGACAATCGGTGTCGTTTCAAGCTTTGCCACGGGATGGCTTTTGAGCCGCCTGCGCGACTTTTCCTCGCTCCATCCGCACATCGATATTCGCCTGAAGACTAACAACAATCGCGCCGATCTGCTCACAGACGGGCTGGACTGCTTTATCCGCTTCGGAGACGGAAGCTGGCATGGCACGGAAGCTGTTGCCCTCTTCGGTGCAAAGCTGTTTCCGGTCTGCGCTCCGGAGTTTGCGCGGCTCCTTCGCGCACCGGCAGACCTGTTGGAAAAGCCCCTGCTCCGGTCCTACCGGCTGAACGAATGGGCGCTCTGGTTCCAGTCAGCTGACCTGCCGCCGCCACACAGCCGGGGCTGGATGTTCGACACGTCGCTTGCGATCGTCGACGCCGCCGCCCAAGGCGCCGGCATCGGCCTTGTGCCGGTAAGACTGTTCGAGCGCGACCTTGAAAGCGGACGGATCGTGCAACCCTTCGACATTGGAATTGAAACCGGCGGCTACTGGCTCACCTGGCTCAAGTCTCGCGAGGAGACCGCCGCCATGCAAACGTTTCGAAGCTGGCTGAAGGACCAGGCCGCTGCCGAGACCTGAAGCGTGTCACGCCTTGAGGCCAACAACCATCTCGCGCTTGCCGGCGAAACCCGGCTTCTTTTCAATCTGAAATCCGGCGGCCTGGAGGTTACGGCGCACCCAGCCGGCTGCGGTATAGGTTGCAATTGTTCCACCGATCACCGTCAGGTCCGCCGCCGCTTTCAAAAGCCCCTCATCCCACAGTTCCGGGTTCCTGGCCGGACTGAACCCGTCGAGATACCAGGCATCAACGGCTATGGGATCTTGAGGCGCGCAGGCCTTTTCCCCTTGAGTGCTGGAAAGGTCCGAAATCAGTTCTCTTGCATCACCGACCCCGAGTACCAGCTTGGCGCTGCCAACCGCTATCTCGTTCCAGCCCGGCTCCGGCTGCCACACGCTTAGCAGTTCTTCAGAGTAAGCATTCAGTTCCGGGAAAGCGTTCAATGCTCGCTTCAGCTGAGATAAAGCGAGTGGAAAAAGTTCGAAGGAGACGAAGCTGAGTTCCGGTGGGCTCTTGATTTCGCCAAGCGCTGCCAGCGTCGTCAGGAAGTTGAGCCCTGTCCCAAAGCCGAATTCCGCCACCGTAAAGTTTTCGCGGCCCTGAAGCCGTTCCGGCAATCCATTTCCAGCCAAAAACACATGCCGGGTCTCTTCCAGTCCACCTGCCTTTGAGAAATAGGTGTCCTGGAACCCTGTGGCTTTCGGCACATCGCCTTCCAGCCATTCCAGTTGAGGTGCCCTTGTGACCATTGCTGTTGCGTCCTTACGCCATCGGTAGCAAACCTGACGCTCATTCTGCGTTCCAATTTCTTTGCCAAAACCGCCGTGTTCTCTTATGAGAGCCGATCATTGCAATCAAGACCGGAGACCGAGCGAAACATGCCGCCTGCCACTGCCGCGCCATTTGACATTGCCATTGCAGGTGCCGGGATCTTCGGTCTTTCAATCGCCCGCCGCGCCATTCAACAAGGCCTTCGTACGGTCGTACTGGAGGCAGAACATATCGGCGCGGGCGCCAGCGGCGGTCTGCTCGGCGCCCTGATGCCGCATATGCCCGCACGCTGGAATCCGAAAAAAGAGTTCCAGTTTCAGGCGCTCCTTTCACTGGAAGACCATGTGCGCCAACTTGAGGCGGACACTGGCTTAAGCTGCGGTTACACCCGCTGCGGACGCATCCTGCCGCTGACAACGCAGGACAAGCTCGATCATCATCTGGAGCGCGCGGAAGAGAGCAAAACACGCTGGCGTCCGGAAGAGACAGGATTTTCCTACGTGGTTGAACCTGCAGGCCGCCGGTCGGACTGGCTGGACGCGGCTGCAGCTCCTTATGGCATCGTTTATGAGACCCTGGCAGCACGGGCCTCGCCTCGCCTCTACCTTTCTGCGCTGGCCGCCTTCGTTCGCCGCGAGGGAACATTGCTGGAAGGGGCCAAAGTCGTAGGATACGAAGAATCGTCCGGCCGGGTCTCACTTGACGGGCAGACAGATCTGTTCGCCCGAAATCTCGTCCTTTCCGGCGGATTTGCAGCCTTTGACCTGATCGACCTGTTTGTTGGAGAGCGGATTGGCCGCGGTGAGAAAGGTCAGGCTCTTCTACTTGACGGCAAGGGTTTGGAAAACAAACCTGCGATCTATTGCGACGGGCTCTATGTGGTCCCGCACGGTAATGGCACTGTGGCGGTCGGCAGCACTGCGGACCGGGAATTTAATGACGCGTTGCCCTCACCCGCCAGAACCGCTGAACTCATTGCCCGCGCACAGTCCTTTTGCCCTTCGCTGGACGGACGTGACATTCTGACCGAATGGGCCGGTATCCGGCCAAGGTGCAATCGCCGCGATCCCGTGGCCGGCAAGCTGCCGGGCTCCGAAAGGGTGTATGCGGCGACAGGCGGCTACAAGATCTCATTCGGCATTGCACATTTGATTGCCGATTGCCTGATCTGCGAAATGACAGACCAAAAACCGCGGCATCCCTTGCCGCAAACCTTTCAGCCGGATCATCACTTCGGTGAGAACCTGCTGAAAAGAGATCGATGATCGGCGAAACATAACGCACCGTTTCCTTGCAGCGATCCACAAGGCCGCACAGGGGTATGGGCGATATCTTAGAGTGAAGAACGTGAAGGCGTTTGGTCTAAAGAGCCGATACGATCGTGTAGAGACCGAAAAAGCTGATGGAGATTGAACCCCAGAAAAGCAGGTTCTTCGCGACAAGAACCGGAAGGCTTGCAACTTCGACGCGCCGTTTCGGCAGGACAGCCGGTTCGGTTCTTCCCAACTCCGGGTTACGAACTTCCCTCATTGCTGTCATGGCTCTGGCCATAGTGGCGATCCTCGAAACTTGGCGCGCTTAAGACGCTAAAACGTAATTCTCCGTCGCATTAGTAATAAGCATTAGGGAGCAAGTGTTTAACTCCCGTTTAAATTCAGTATGAATGCTTTCTTAATTTCTGACATGTGGAAATTAATCCTATACACAATTTGTTTTCGTCCCTTTTGATTGCGGCAGGACTCGGCCAATGTCAGATTTTACAATACCGAGTATAGAAACAGGGAGTATTCGAGGTATGAGCCTTTCCAGTGTGCGCGAGCATCTTTCTGCTGCTGCGCCGGACCTCGTCATCATTGAGACGGAGGACAGCAGCGCAACCGTGGAGCTGGCGGCACAGGCCCACGGAGTACTACCCGGACAAATTGCAAAAACGCTTTCGCTTCAGGTGCGCGACAAGATCTTTCTGCTTGTTGCCCGCGGAGATGTCCGCCTGGACAACAAAAAAACAAAAGCCGCGTTTGGTGCGAAGGCCAAGATGCTCGGCCGCGAGGAAGCCGAAAGCCTGACAGGTCACCCCGTCGGAGGCGTCTGCCCGTTCGGCCTGGCACACCCCCTGCCCGTTTACTGCGACGTATCGCTGAAGGATTTTGATGTTGTGATCCCGGCAGCGGGCGCCACAAACGCAGCTGTCAGAATCGCGCCGGACCGAATGGCCGATATCACTGGCGCAGAATGGGTTGATGTGTGTCAGTCGCCGAGTGGGAGCACGCCGTAGAAGTCACTCTTCAGGTGGCAGAGACAAGACCTAGACCCGGTAGTAATCCCTGTACCACTCCACGAACTTGGCGATCCCTTCGCGCACACTTGTTTTCGGCGTATATCCCGTGAGCGATTTGAGTAGATCGGCATTGGCCCAGGTCGCGACGACGTCACCGGGCTGCATCGGCATCAGGTTTCGTTCAGCCTTCTTTCCGGTTGCCTCTTCAATGGCATCGATGAATTCCGTGAGCTGAACGCTTGTCGAATTGCCGATATTGACGATCCGCCAGGGTGCAACCGGCGAAAGGCTGTCGCCTTCCGGTACCTCTTCGCCGTCACCGGGACGCACAGGCACCGCGTCCATCAACAGACGGATACCTTCAACGAGATCCTCCACATAAGTGAAATCCCGCTTCATGTCGCCGTAGTTGTAGACGTCGATCGGCCGCCCTTCGAGAATTGCCTTGGCAAACTTGTGATGCGCCATGTCCGGCCGGGCCCAGGGCCCGTAGACGGTAAAAAAGCGGAACATGGTGATGGGAAGATCATAGAGATGGGCATAGGAATGCGCCATCGATTCCGTTGCCTTCTTGGTCGCCGCATAGAACGAGACCTGATGATCGGCCTTGTCGGTTTCCGTGTAGGGCATCACCTCATTCGCACCATATGCTGACGACGTCGATGCCAAAAGCATGTGCTCCGGAGGATGGGCACGGGCGGCCTCCAGAAGCTCGAAAGTGCCGCAGATATTGCTTTCCAGATAGGACCGGGGGTTTTCGATTGAATAACGAACGCCTGCCTGGGCTGCCAGATGAATGACGAAATCGGGCTTTTCCGTCCGAAACAGCGACATGAGGAGGTCCGATGCCTCGACCCTGTCGTTGATCGCCTGGAAATGCTCGTGCTGCAGGAGCATCTGCTGCCTGCGCTCCTTGAGCCGGACATCGTAGTAGTCCGTCATGGCGTCCAGCCCGATGACCCTGAAGCCGTCCTTTAACAGACGCGTGCACAAAAAGTATCCGATAAAGCCCGCTGCACCAGTTACCAAAACGGTTTTCATCTGCGCCTTTAGCCCTTTAGAGCCCTTCGAGGAGTGTTGGAAGGCGTCTTAAAGGGCTTCGCGGCCCCGGGCAACGGCAAAGTCCGGTCCCGGCTCGGAAATAAATTTTACAGTCGCGCCGAGTGCCAACGAACGAACCAAAAGAATGGAGCAGCGTCCTGATGGAACGCTGCACCGCCTTCGTTCACCTGAGCTGATGCGCTGCCTTACGAGTTCAAGAACCCGCGTTCGCGAAGATACGCAATCACTTCCTCGGCAATGTCCTCCGGATCGCGATTGACGTTGCGAATATGGACTTCCGGGTTTTCAGGCGCTTCATAAGGACTGTCGATGCCGGTGAAATTCTTGATCTCGCCCCGGTCAGCCTTCGCATAAAGACCTTTCGGATCGCGTTGGCGGCAAACCTCAATGGGTGTGTCGACAAAAACCTCGACGAATTCTCCCTCGCCCAACAGGTCCCGTGCCATCTGCCGCTCGGCCTTGAACGGTGAAATGAAGGAGACCAGGGTGATAAGACCGGCATCGGTGAAGAGCCGTGCGACCTCGCCGACGCGGCGGATGTTCTCGACACGGTCCACGTCCGTGAAGCCGAGATCCTTGTTCAGGCCATGGCGGACGTTGTCGCCGTCAAGCGTATAGGTGTGCCGCCCGTCGATATGGAGTTTCTTTTCCACTATCGAGGCAATTGTCGACTTGCCGGATCCGGAAAGGCCGGTGAACCAGAGAACCGCGGGTTTCTGGCCCAGCTTTTCGGAGCGTGCCGTGCGGTCGACATCAAGCGCCTGCCAATGAATATTGCTCGCGCGCCGAAGTGCGAACCACACCATGCCCGCACCAACGGTGGCATTGGACATCCTGTCGATCAGGATGAACGATCCCGTCGATCTGTTTGCTTCATAGGGGTCGAACGGAACGGAAGACGACAGTGCAAAATTGCAGAACGCGATCTCGTTGAGTTCCAGCGTCTTTCCGGCGACATGCTCGAATGTGTTGACGTTGATCTTGTGTTTGATTTCCGAAACCGTCGCCGTCACGGTCCGCGTGCCGATCTTCAGGAGATAGGGGCGTCCCGGTAGCAGCGGCTCGTCGCTCATCCAGATCACATGAGCGGCAAACTGATCGGCGACATCGGGGCGATGCGCGGTCGATGACAGAAGGTCCCCGCGCGAGATGTCGATTTCGTCTTCCAGCGTAATCGTGACCGCCTCACCGGCTCGCGCTTCGGGCACCTCCCCCGCCGCGCCGACAATGGTCTTCACCTTCGATATCTTGGCCGGTCCGGCCACAACAAGTTCGTCGCCGGTTGCCACGCGGCCGCTTGCGATCGTTCCTGAATATCCGCGAAAATCGAGATTGGGCCGATTGACCCACTGAACCGGAAAGCGGAATGGCGCCTCCAGAGCGTCTTCGCCGACCTCAACCGTCTCCAGATGCTCGAGCAGCGTCGGGCCCTGGTACCAATCCATGTTCTGGCCTTTGGCCGTGACATTGTCACCGAAACGGGCCGACATCGGAATCGCCTGGAGTGTCTCGAAATCAAAGCCGTTGGCAAAGACCTCGAAATCCTTGCGGATCTCGTTGAAACGGTCTTCCGAGTAGCCGGCGAGGTCGATCTTGTTGACCGCCAGCACGACGTGACGAATGCCGAGGAGCGAGGCGATGAAGGCATGGCGGCGTGTCTGGACCATGAGACCGTTGCGTGCATCCACCAAAAGAACCGCGAGATCTGCCGTCGACGCGCCGGTTGCCATGTTGCGGGTGTATTGCTCGTGGCCGGGCGTATCGGCAACGATGAACTTGCGTTTGTCCGTGGCAAAGAAGCGGTAGGCAACGTCGATCGTTATGCCCTGTTCACGTTCCGCCTCCAGGCCGTCAACGAGAAGGGCGAGATCGATATCTTCCCCGACCGTTCCGTGTTTCTTGGAATCGCGTTCAAGCGCGGCCAGCTGATCCTCGAAGATCAGTTTGGTGTCGTAGAGCAACCGGCCGATCAGGGTCGATTTGCCGTCATCCACGGAACCGCAGGTGAGAAAGCGCAGCTGATCCTTGGTTTCCTGTGCAAGGATATAGTCTGTGACCGCGGTTTCGGCGGCTTCTTTAACGTCTGCAGTCATCTTAGAAATACCCTTCCCGCTTTTTCTTTTCCATGGACGCGCTTTCGTCCTTGTCGATCAGGCGCCCCTGGCGCTCGGACGTGCGGGCAATCAGCATTTCACGAACGATGGCGGGTAGCGTATCTGCGTCCGACTCAATGGCGCCGGTGAGCGGATAGCAGCCGAGTGTCCGGAACCGGACCTTCTTTTCCTGGATGATTTCGCCCGGCAGAAGCTTCATTCGGTCGTCATCGACCATGATGAGCATGCCGTCCCGTTCCACGACCGGTCGCGTGGCCGCCAGATAGAGCGGCACCATCGGAATGTTTTCCGTCAGGATGTACTGCCAGATATCGAGTTCAGTCCAATTGGACAGCGGAAACGCCCTGATGCTCTCCCCCTTGGCAACGCGGGCGTTGTAGAGGTTCCACAGTTCGGGACGCTGGTTCTTCGGGTCCCAGCCATGATTGGCGTTGCGGAAGGAAAAGACGCGTTCCTTGGCGCGGGACTTCTCTTCGTCCCTGCGTGCCCCGCCGAAGGCAGCGTCGAAGCCGTATTTGTCGAGCGCCTGCTTGAGGGCTTCGGTCTTCATGATGTGCGTGTGAACGGACGATCCGTTGTCGAACGGATTGATGTTCTTTTCCAGCCCTTCGGGGTTTGTGTGGACCAGTAGATCCAGTCCCAGGCGCTTGGCCGTGTCATCGCGAAACCGGATCATGTCCCGGAATTTCCAGGTGGTATCGACATGAAGCAACGGGAACGGCGGCCTGGAAGGATAAAAGGCCTTCATGGCAAGGTGCAGCATGACGCCGGAATCCTTGCCGATGGAATAGAGCATCACCGGATTGGAGAACTCTGCCGCCACTTCCCTGATGATATGGATGCTTTCCGCTTCCAGACGCTTCAAATTGCTGAGGCGCTCGGGCGTGATCCCGTGAGATTGCATATTCATGTTCGCTTTTTCCGTTATGTCCGGCGAGCCGGCTTTATCTGGATCTGTCCTGTCTTTTTTGTGGCAGGGACTTAAAAGGCCTGTGCAGGTTCCGGCAGGAGCGCCGTGGAGCTAAGGGCAATGAAATGCGGATTGCGCAGATCGTCCTTCGTTGCCTTGGGGGGAACCCGATAGACAAAGTCCGACCCGCTCTCGGCATAAACAACCGAACCGCCCGCGGCACGGACAACGGCGTCACCGGCAGCGATATCCCATTGCATGGTCGGTGCGAGCCGTGGATAGAGGTCGGCCTTTCCGGCTGCCACCCAGCACAATTTCAGTGAAGAGCCCACCGAAAGTCGTTCTGCCACATTGAGCCTGTCGATGAGGGCGGATGTTTCTTTCGAAAGATGAGACCGGCTCGCCAGCACGCTGAGACCTTCGCTCGGCGGTGTCCGTACGGTGATGTGTTCGGCATCCAGGATGCTGCCCTGCACAACATTTGCCTTGTAGGCGCTTGCTGATCCGGAGGTGGCAGCGCTCGCGAGAGTGCCCCAGTAAATCTCACCAAGGGCAGGCGCATAGACGACGCCAAAAACGGGAACCCCATCATCTACAAGGGCAATATTGACAGTAAACTCGCCGTTCTTCTTCAAGAACTCCTTAGTGCCGTCAAGCGGGTCCACAAGGAAATAGCGCGTTCCGACCGCTGGCAGGTCACCTGCCTCAACGGCCTCCTCGGCGACCACGGGAATATCGGGGAAGGCCTCCGTCAAACCGTCAAGAATGATTTTTTCAGCGGCTGCGTCAGCCTTGGTGACCGGAGAGCCGTCGAGCTTGTTTTCGACTTCGAACGGCTCGGCATAGATCTTCAAGATCTCCTCACCGGCTCGGACAGCAAGCTGGCTCAGTAAGGATATCTGCTCTTCAGTCATGAACGCCTCGTATTCCCCAAAACCACTTGATTCCGGGATATAATTTCACTCTTTTCAGTCCGTAGGTAACTGGAACGCGCGTCTCAATACAAGAAACGCTGTTCCACAGATGCCTCAGAATGGAAAACCCGCGAACACTCCCATCCTTGCATGAAGGTGTTTTTTCCTCTTGGCCTTCCTCAGTGCGAACAGGCGCGCAATCTGAGCTGCGCTCTCCCGAAACCGTACGCGCATTCTTGCGTGCCGGTGCGGAGCCTCGCTCTCCTGTTCTGCTGCAATGCAATATTACCTGGCCGGCACTCTAAAATCTGAAAGCGCGATCCGCAACAAAACTCTTCAATAAATTGCAATTAAACATCTGACTTCAACCATAAATTACTTTTAATTTTATTTCATTTTTATCTTTTTACGTTGTTTAACGAATATATTCAGAAAATTACCCTTCGGAAATTCTAGCGAAACGGCTTTCGTGGCTAAAAGCGGAATATTCAGAACTTTCTAAACGTTTTCGAGGTCAGATTCACTTCTTGGAAACGGCTTTGCACTAAGCTCAATTGACAATAGGGGCTGACCGATTTCCGAGCCGATGCGAGATGATCATGTCTAACGCCGATCCTGCACCGCAGCAAAACGCGGAAAATGAAGACGCAGACGAGTTCACGCCACGTGAGCGCCGAGCCCGTGTTTACAAGAAAGGCAAGATGGTCTTTCAGAACGGATTGAGATCTATTCCGTGCGTCGTCCGGAACATATCCGACGGCGGCGCGATGCTGGAATTCGATCAGGCCTACATCCTGCCGAAGGATTTCGAACTTTACATCGATCTGGAAGACTACGAGGTCTCATGCGAACGCCGCTGGGAAGCGGGTCTGAATTGCGGTGTCATGTTCACGAGTGAAAGGCGTCACGTTGCACAGCAGCGCCGCCAGGCGCTCAACCCGTCCGATCCGGTTCCGCAAAACGGCCTTGAGCCGCTTTTCGGCGGCCGGAGCAAGAGTGCCGAACCAGAAGAAGAAGCAGATCCAGCGGCAGACGAGACCAGCAGTGAAGATAACCGCCCTCATCCGCCGGCAGGTGGCAAACCTTCTTTCGGCAGACGGCGTTGACCGCGAATTTCTCATGCAGGTTCGAGCCCCGATTCACGGAATGACAAGGACTTACTGGTAAAAAGGACAGGTTCCTGGGTGCCATGCGTCCCCGAATGACCGTGAGAAGTAAACGAACATGCCCGACCTAGAAGAAACAAACGCGCAGCCCAACGGCACACAAGAAGACGGCCCAGGCGAGCGCGCCCGCAGGACACGCGCCCTGAAGAAAGGCAAACTGATCTTCAATCGCGGTCTGCGCTCCGTTCCCTGTATTGTCCGCAACCTCTCGGAAACCGGTGCAAAGCTCGAATTCGAGCAGGCCTACCTTCTGCCTCAGGAATTTGTGCTCCAGATCGATCTGGAGGACTTCGAGGTCACCTGCGAACGGCGCTGGGAAGACGGCCTGCGCTGCGGTGTCGAATTCACCAGTGAAAAGCGCCCGGTCGGCAAACTGCGCGCGCAGATCCTGAAATCGTCGGACGAGGCACTCAAGGAAGAGATCGACGAGCTGCGGGATTCACCCGACAACTATTTCTCGCGCAAGCGTGTTCTGGACGCACAGAAACAGTCCGCTTCCGAACAACCGACCCGAACCGCCCGCCCCTCCGCCAGCAGCAAACCCGGCTTCGGCCGCCGGCGGTAAAGCGCGGAAAAACAATCCTAGATTGTCCTGCTTTAGTTATCACCTGACAGTTCGGTCATTTTGAAGGACGCGCGACCGCAAGCGTCGAGCCCGTCCTTTTGAAGGTATGGCCATGCCGCTCCGTTGTCGGGTTAGATGAAGTCAACGCAGTTTCCAAATCAACTTGATTTACGATCTTTATTCAGCTTTTTTGTTCCTTGAATCTCCAACATATTCAATGTTGCGTACACACCTTCGTGGTGAAATATGGAAATTTCCTTTTTGGAAAAACTAACTATTAGAACATCAATATTGAAAAAGCACTCACCAAATAAATCTAAGTGCTCTGCAACCAAATCTTTCAGATTTTGACTTTCTATCTTGAAAGGCCCGCATTCTTCCTCGTACGAAATCTCAGTAATCACATAAAGTTCACCGGAAGATTTATCTGCGAAACCACATTCATCAAGTATTTCAGTGTCTTCCATTGACTCCCAACCCACCAATTGGTGAAATTCAACTTCAGCTTTCATTTTTTCAATATATATTTCAATATCCTTCATTTCCGCACAATGAAAACCGAAATTTTCTTGAAATTTTTGTTCAAATTCCTTCCAGGTTATAAGTATATTTGGAACAACAATCATCTCTGCCACTTCCTCTTCTTATTGTCTCTCTGCCTTTAATGAAGACTTTTCTGATGACGGGATAACGTCGCTGACCTGAACCAGGCAGGATATCGGCTCTTTGGCAATTGCAATATAGGGCATGGCTGGCAGCTCGATACTGACGCGATTTTTACCGACTTCGGAGCCACCTATGTGTTCATTATAGATCGGCGGATTGCTCAATCGCGGACCTGCCCACGTAGGGGGCGTCCCTTCTCCCAGCTCACCGTCCAACCAAGCCGAGCTGCCAAGTGGAATTAGATCTCTCTTGCCACCGCGCTGCAGGACCATCTCAGTCACAAACTAGGAGCGAAGTGAAGTTGCGCGCTACATAAGGAGAGTTTGCATGGCGTTTTTGGAGAGCAATGTCGTCCCAATTTGCACGTACGACATTAATGAACTTGGAAAAGCCAATATTCACGGTCTCGTCGGCACGGCCTTCTTTATTAACAACGAGGGCCATTTTCTGACGGCGAAGCATGTTATCGACGAGGCGATTGCCGAAGCAGAAGCGCGTTCTATTAAATTTGGTCTCGTCACCAAGGGCGTAGACGGCACCGTTCCAGAAAACATGATGGCCCCAATACAGGATTTTGATTTCGCACCAGACCCGTTTGATATTGCGGCTGGAAGGGCAGATTACCACCCCAAGACAACTCTTAAGGTCAAGCGCGAGAGGGTTTCCATGTGGCAAGAGATTGCATCTTTTGGATATCCTGAAACTGCTTCATATCGAGAAGGCAATGCCCTTTGGATGGATTTGCGAGGTTATCGCGGATATGTGCACCGACATACGCAGCCTGCTGACCGAGTGGGTGGAAAGCACCCTTCTGGATATGAGCTGAGTTTCCTTTTGGGCCCATGCTCGAGCGGGTGCCCGATCTTCTCTATTCCTGACGAGAACCTGATCGGCATCGGCGTGGGAAACTTTCGAAGCGAAAGAATCGTAGATCAATACACCGAAGTGGATGACAACGGAGATGAATACCGCGAGGTCCGGGTCGGTGTTGAACAATTCGGATTTGCCCATGATATCTTTGAGCTTCTTGAATGGAAGCCAAGCCCGCTAGAAGGGAAAACCCTTGAGGAAGCGATTTGTCCTTCGTAGCGGTGATGACGGCAATCTTTTTGGTGGAGCTTAAATTCTTGTTACGATCTGGCCGCCATCCGATGTTGTGCGCCACATCAGGGCTAATCTCAGTCACAAACTGGTGGCCAAATGAAGTTGCGCGCTACACAACAAGGAAACCACCACCTGACGAAGGGCGACGCATTGGTCAGAGCCTTAAATCTGCATTGTGTCTGAGAAAATTGGCTGGGGTGGCTGGATTCGAACCAGCGCATGCCGGTACCAAAAACCGGTGCCTTACCGCTTGGCTACACCCCAAGGCCGTGGAGACGCTGTATAGCGAGGTCGTTTCAGAAGCGCAAGCCTTTGCAGAGGCAATCTTCCCAGCAGGCACAGAAGTTTTCCCCAGGTCAAATTAAGGAGCCAAATCTGCGCGCAAGCAGGTTTTTGCTTCAAAAATTTCCTGCGATGAGGCAACCTGTAGCTGTATTATTGTTGCGGATTGGATTCATCATGTGCAATTCAGACAAGAAATTTGACAAGACAATCAATTTTCCAGACGGAGAAAGCGCAGAGCGAGCACTCAAGCACTACAATCCTCAAAGACAATGGGTATGCATCGAACAAGAGGGGAAAGATGAGTGCTTCGTGCCAAAAAAGGCAACAGACACAGGTAAACCCATAGCCTCCAATGCGTATCGCAAATTCCGACAGTTTGACGATCACGCCGTTGATGCCATGCTGAAAACGGCGGGTATTGTGGAAGCGCGTATGGCTACGCTTTCTCAACAACGCATTCAGGTCACTTTGGTGAACTCTGCGATCTGCGCCGGTATTTTCACGCTGTGTTCCAGTGACGTGATTTCACCAATAGCACTGAAAAACGCATATACTCACTTCGTTTCACTATCACTTACATTTGCATTTTTGTTCGGACTTGCGTTTTGGATAATTGTAAAATCAATCGGAGCAACCGAACTATATTATTTCAAACTTATTTCCACCTCGTTTTATTGCGCGGCGAAGCACTACCGAATCAAAACGCCATTAACGACTGCAAATGCGGCCTACAGAAATGAGATGGGCATTCTAAAGCCACTGCTGAAAAACCATACTTTTCGAGTGTTTGCCGCGATAAATTTCCTTCTACCGCTATTCACCTGGACAATTATCCTATTACTTTTTACGCAACAATAATTACCACTCACCCGTTGAAATTTTTCATCACTACTTCGTTTCAAAAATCCCTTGCGGGATCAAATGAGCTTTGCTAAATGACCCTCCACGCAGCCGGGCCTTGCCTCGCTGTTCCCGATGGATTTATGCTAAATCCAATTCAAGTGTCGGAGTGTAGCGCAGCCTGGTAGCGCACCTCGTTCGGGACGAGGGGGTCGGAGGTTCGAATCCTCTCACTCCGACCATTTTTCTGTTTTTCGCAATTCTGATTTGCAGCGTTTTTCACGAATGTGCGGTGTGCTCTGAGTTGTCCGGTTTCCCGGCCGATGGATGGTCCGGCATTTGGTGTCGGCGTCCGGCTGCTTCGCGCGAATAGAGCTTGTGCCTGCGACTGATTTCATACATATTCATATATTAGAATTTAACATGAGAGTTCTGCGATGTCCCTGTCCCGCCGTGCCTTTCTGTCCGGATGTGCCGCCTTGCCTCTTTCCGCGCAGTTCAGCGGGTTTGCGATGGCTGAGATTTCCATCGGCTCGGGGACGCTCACGACAGTCAGCGACGGAAACCTGACGCTCCCGGGAAGTTTCATTTTCGATCCGATGCCGCAGGACCAGCTTCTTCCGTTGTTGGAAAAGGCTGGGGTTTCGCAGGAAACGCTGTTTCCGGATTGCAATGTCTCGCTCTACCGCGATGGTAACAACACCATCCTGTTTGATGTCGGATCCGGACCCGATTTCCAGCCCTCGGCCGGTAAACTGGTGGAAGGGCTGGAACTGGCAGGCGTTGCCCCCGAAGACGTTACGCATGTCGTTTTCACACACGCCCACCCGGATCACATCTGGGGGCTGCTCGATGAGTTCGATGACCCTCTCTTTTCTGAGGCAAGTTACATGATCGGCCGGGCCGAGTGGGACTACTGGTGGAACCCGGAGACCGTCGACACGATCGGCGAAGCGCGCGCTGCCATGGCGGTCGGTGCCAAGCGCCGGCTCGAGGCCATCGAAGACACGGTCGAATTCTTTTCCGGCGGTGAGGAAATCCTCCCCGGGATACGCGCTGTCTCGACACCCGGGCATACGCCCGGTCACACGAGCTTCGAGATCAGACGCGGCTCCGAGGCTGCTCTGATAATCGGAGACGCCATCGGCAACCATCATATTGCCTTCATGCGGCCAGAGTGGCCGAGCGGGTCGGATCAGGATGTGGAGGTCGCCGCCTCGACACGCATTGCGCTTCTGGACCGGATTGTCGCCGATGATCTCAAGGTCGCCGGCTTTCATCTGCCCGGTGGCGGGATCGGCCGGGTTGAGCGCACGGGCGATGCGTTCCGTTTTCTACCGGAGGGTTCATAATGCGAGTTGTCGGGTTGATCCTTTCCGCTTGCCTTAGCGTTTCTGCTCACGCCAGCGAAGACATTGCGGACCAGTATCCGGGCTCCGCGCTTTATTCAAAACCGGTGGAGGTCATCCCACACGTCTGGTCGGCCATCGGCGCGACCGCTCCACCAACGTATGAAAACGCCGGCCACAACAACAACCTCAGTTTCATCGTGACCGGGGACGGCGTCGTCGTGATCAACGGTGGGGCGGCCTACATCCTCGCCGAAGCCTTGCATACGGAAATCAGAGCGGTCACCGACCAGCCCGTCAAGCTTGTCATCGACGAGAATGGTCAGGGGCACGCAATGCTGGGCAATTCCTACTGGTCCGAACAAGGCGTGCCGATTCTGGCCCATGTCGACGCAGCGCATGAAATAGAAGAACGCGGCAACCAGATTCTGGAGGCCATGAAGCGGTACAATCGGGACAAGGCCGAGGGCACCTTCGTCGCGCCGCCAACGCAAACATTTGAAGACAAACATGTCATCGAGATGGGTGATTTCCGCATCGAGGTCCTTCACCTCGGGCCTGCACACGGGCCCGGCGACACGCAGGTCTGGCTGCCTGACGAGAGCCTGGTGATTGCAGGCGACATGGCGTTTCACGAACGTATGCTGCCGATTTTCGAAGACACGATTGTTGCCGACTGGCTGGAGACCTGGGAAACAGGGTTTGAGGCGCTGGATGCGACCTATGTCATACCGGGCCACGGGCACCCGACAAACATGCCGCAAGTCCGCCGCTATACGCGCGACTACCTGCTTTACCTGCGCGAAAAGATCGGGGCACATCTTGAAGACGGTGGCGATCTGGCCGACGCCTACTATATCGACCAGTCACCATATGCTCATCTCGACACGTTCGAGGAACTTGCCACCAGGAATGCCGGCAGGGTCTACGAGCAGATGGAATTCGAATAACAAGGTCGCTCAGACAGCAAACGCTTTCGGCCGTTGAAGCGCCTCAGTTGCCGACTGCTTCGGCAACGATCTGCTGCATCAGGTTTTCGACCGCCTGCATCGATCCGTCAGGATAATCCTTATGCCCGATCGTGACGCCGTCGTCCGTCTCCGTGACGAAAATACCGTAAGGACAATGCGTGATGTTCATCGGGTCCTTTTCCATCACCTGACGCGAGATCACGGCGGAGCAGAACAGAAAGATGTCGGCGTTTTTGAAAATCTGAGCGTCGCTGCCCACATCGGCCCCGGTCCGATTGAGCATTTCGCCGACATGGCTGACAAAGTCTATGACCAGTCCCTGCCCCACAATCGCGCTTTCAACGGCAAAGGTCGCATCCTCGAAGGATCCGTCAAACGAATATGTGAAAGGCTTTTCGGCAATCGCAGGGGAGCTGAGTGCAAGTCCGAGTGCTGCCGCGAGTAGAACGGGTTTCATAGCCTTATCCTCCATTGTGACGAGCAAGCTTTGCATGCGGCCGCGCCCCGCGCATTGAGCTATGTCCATGCCGGGACGCGGAAATCAGGATCAGCCGAGCATGTCCGTGGTGATGCCGGTGTACCAACCCTCGGATTCCTCGTAGGTCGTCTTGCGCAGATCCGCGCTTTCACCGGTCTTTGAAATGAAACCGTCGACCTTGGCGATTTTCTCCGGCGTAGCCTCGTAGGTTGCACCCACCTTGACACCGTCATTCGGCGCGATCAGCGACCAGCAGGTGTTGGAGAATTTCGCCGGGAAAACCTTGGACCCGGTCAGCGCCCCGCGCACCGCATTGGCACAGACCTTGGCCTGCGAGTTGGCGGAGAAGCCCGATTTCGGCATATCGCCCTGGCTGGAAGCATCACCGAGGACGTAGATGTCGGCATTGGCTTTTGTCGACATGTCCGCTGCGTTCACCGGTGCCCAATTGCCATCCGTGACACCGGCAAGATCGGCGATGCGCCCGGCCTTCATGGCCGGGATGACGTTACACACGTCCACCTTTGTCTCTTCGCCATCAATTGTGACCGTCATGGCGCCCGGATCGACCGACACATTGCCGCCGCCGAAGTCTTCGCCGATCCAGTCGACCATGCCTTCGTAGTGGTTCGCCCAGCCTTCCTGGAAGAGAGACATCTTGGAGAATTTCGGCTTAGGATCGGCCACGATGATTTTCGCGGTCGGATTGTTCTGCTTCAGGAAATGCGCCACCATCGACACCCTTTCATAGGGTCCCGGAGGACAGCGAAAGGGGTTCGGTGGCGCAACCATTGCAAAAACACCACCTTCCGGCATCGCCATGAGCTGTGCCTTCAAAAGTTCCGATTGGGAACCGGCCTTATAGGCATGCGGCATCGCGTTTTGCGCGCTCAAGCCCCAGCCCTCGACGGCCCCTTCGACAAAGTCGATACCCGGGCTCAGGATGAGCTTGTCATAAGGCACCGATCCGCCGCCCGCCAATGCGACCGTTTTGGCATCCCGGTCAACGCCAACAGCCCAGTCATGGACAACGTTCACACCACCTGCGGCGAGGCCGCCATAGGTGTGCCCGATATCCTCGATTTCCTTGAAACCTCCGAGATAGAGGTTGGAGAAAAAGCAGGTGTAGTATTTGCGCGTTGGCTCGATCAGGACGACGTCGATCGCTCCTTTGCTGTCCTTGGCGATATAGCGTGCCGCAGTCGCACCGCCGGCACCACCGCCCACCACGACGACACGCGGTTTGCCCTGCGCCTTGACCATGGGGGCGGACAGGACCGCTGCCATTGCAGCCGTCGTACCGATAAACTGCCTTCTGTTCAGTGTCATTTCTTCCTCCCTAAATGCACTGTCATTGTTCAAGCGCGGCAAAATAGGCCGCCAGCGCTGCGATCTCTTCCGCGTTCAGCCGCCCGGCCATCATCTGCATGACCGGGTGGGCCCGTTTCTTGTTCTTGTAGGCATGCATTGCGACCACGAAGTCTTCCTCCGGCCAGAGCACAATTGACGGAATGCCGTCATCTGCGCCGTCGGCCTGGTGGCAAGTCGTGCATTCGCTGCTGAGATATTCTCCATATTCCGGGTCACCCTTGAGTGCGAGAATGTCGGGATCAAGATCGTGGTCCGTCGGCGTCGCAGTCGGATCCGCTTCCGGGATGTTGGCCGGATCATCGGAGAACGTGCGCAGGTAAGCGACAAGATTGAGCCGATCAGCGGACTTTTTCAGGCCTGAGAAACTCATGCGCGTTCCGCTTGCAAGCGCTCGCGGTTTTTCCAGAAACGCGTCCAGCGTGTCGGCATGCCACTCAAGTCCGCCGGTCCCGGCACGTACAAGCGCCTTGGAATACCGGAAGTCCTCGTGCGTCCCCGCCTGCCGGCCGAAGATACCGTTCAGGTGCGGACCGATACGATGCTTGGCGCCATCGCCCACCATGTGGCAGCTCTTGCATTTTTTGAAAACCGTCTCGCCGGCGACGGGGTCTCCGAACTCATCGGCGGCGGCCGCCGTGCACAGCAGCGTGAACGCAAGGAGCTGGAAAAGATGAGTGAGACGCATTCCCCCTCACTCTCCGACCGACTTGAGATATGCCGCGATGGCATCAAGGTCGTTCTGTTTCTTCAATCCCGAGAAAGCCATCTTCGTGCCTTTCATGTAGGATCTGGGCTTTGCCAGAAACTCCGCCAACGCCACCTCATCCCAAACCCGGCCTTCCTCGTTGGCAGCAACGAAGCCCTTGGAATACTTGTACCCTTCAACAGAGCCCATCTGGCGGCCGATCAGGTCATTCAGATGCGGGCCAGACTTGTTCTTTGCACCCACGCCAACCGCATGGCATGCGCCGCATTTCTTGAAGACCTTTTCACCCGCAGCCACCAGTGCGGGATCAACCGAGGGAGATGCGGCAGCAGACGGTGCTTCCTCAGTGGCAGTGGCATCTGTTCCGGTGGAAGGCGCAGCAGCGACGAATGTCGGCGTATCGTCTGCCGTCGCATGGTTCATGACAGACTCGCCACCATCTTCCGGTGTCACGTCGAGGAACGTCGCGCGCATGGTGATTTCGACGCTCGGCTTGCAGTTTTCCATGCAGGGCTCGCCGCGCCACTTGGCATATTCCAGCTCGGGACGATCATCGATCACGAACCCGTCCCTGTTATACATCTCGAACTCGGCGAAATTCTCGTGGCTCAATTCAAAATCGTCATCAACGAGATCGTTCGAATAAAGGATATAGGCGACGATCGCATAGGTCTCGTCGGCGGTGAGCGTCTGCGCTTCGCCGAACGGCATGGAGCGATGCACATAGTCCCAGACCGTAGAAAGATACGGCCAGTAGGATCCAACGGTCTTTACAGGATCTTTGTCGCCAAGCGTATCGAACCCGCCGGCAAGAACCGGCCAGTTGTCAACGCCCTCAGCGAAGTCACCGTGACACGACGCGCATTTTTCCGCGAAGACTTCCTCTCCCCAGTAGGCATCACCCTTGCCTTCGGGCAGACCGCGCCCGTCGGGAAGCACGTCAACATCCCATGCAGCAACCTCCGCAGGCTGCGCCTCCCGGCCAAGACCGAGCTTGCCGTCGTTACCCGGGGCAACTTCCGTCAGATCGGCAGCGTTTGCCTGACGCGCCGCAGCTGCTTCCTGGATCTCCGCGATCTTGTCTCTCAATTCTGATACGACAGCCGCCTCTTCGTCGGCGCGTTTGTTCGCCGTTTCAGCTTGCAGGGAAACCTGCTCGACGCGCTTTTCAAGCGACCCGATTTTCTTCTGTCCGTAGTCCATATTGGCGAACAACAGCGCGGCCGAAAGCGCGAGAGCCGTCCCACCGATGACCGGAAGAAAAACCTGGTTAAGAGACTTCGACATTCTCGGCGACCCCGTTTTCATCCACGAACCAGGTCTGGATGCAATTGTTGTGATAGACAGCGTTTTCGCCGCGCATTTCCCGCAGTTGCTGCTTCGTCGGCTGGACGTAGCCGGTCTCGTCCATCGCCCGCGACTGCAGAAGCATCGGGTTGCCGTCCCAGTCTATGTCCAGATAGAACCGGGTCAGGGCCTTGGTGTCGCCCTGCCTGCCGAGACGGGCCGTCTGCCAGGTGATACCGCCGTCCCTTGAGACATCGACCCGCGTGATCTTTCCGTGGCCGGACCATGCGAGCCCTGAAATGACCAAAGGGCCTTTTCCATGCGGGATTGGCATTTGCGGGCTTGGAGAGGTGATGACAGATTTTGCGTCCATCACCCAAGTCCACTTCCTGGCTGTGCCATTCTCGTAGACATCCGTGTATTTCGAGGTTTCCTCGCGGCTTTCCACCGCCATGTCGCTGACTTCGATGCGGCGCAGCCACTTCACCCACATGTTGCCTTCCCACCCCGGAACCACGAGGCGAACCGGGTAGCCGTGCTCCATGCGCAGGGCTTCGCCGTTGGCCTTGAATGCGACAAGCACATCATCCAGGGCCTTTTCCATCGGGATCGAGCGGCCATTCGACGAAGCATCGGCTCCTTCGACGTAGACCCACTTGTCCTTGAGGTCTCCGGCGGCGCCAAGGCCTGCCTCATTCAACAGCGTACGGAGGGGGACACCGGTATATTCCATGTTGTGGATCATGCCATGCGTGAACTGCGCGCCATTCAGCTGGGCTCCCGCCCACTCCATGCCGGTGTTTGCGGCACATTCGCAGAAATAGACGTGGTTCTCCCGCGGGAAGCGCTCCAGATCCGTGTATTGGAACACAAGGGGCTTGTCGACCAGCCCGTTGATCATGAGCCGGTAGTCTTCCTTGCGCAGCTCGATCGCACCGGAATGGTGGCGTTCAAACGCGCATCCCTGGGGAGTGATCGTCCCGTCGAGCGCGTGGATCGGCGTGAAGTTGATCGAGGAAATCGGTGACGCCGTCAACCATTCTACATTGCGGCGGACCACATCTTTTTCGAAACTGATCGGCATGCCGTAGGGCGTTTCATCCACGCCAGCGCCGGTAATCGATGCCCAGTCCTGAATTTCGGTGATCAGCGGATCCGTCTCTGTTGCACTTGCAGCCCCGGCAACCGACGCGCCTGCAATCGCGACACTGCCTTTCAGAAAGGACCTTCGGGATGTTCTGGTTTTCGCGTCCATCAAGAGGACTCCCTGCCTAAACTATGCACCAATGACTTCAACGCTGTTGCTCGGCTGTGTCGTCACCGTGCCAAGCTTGCGAATGTGATCTTCAACGACGTCCCAGATCTGCGGTCCTTCCGTGCCCTCGTTCACGCTGGCCCATCCCGCCACCACGTATGAGCGCGACGGGTCGATCGCCTCGCCGGTCTTCAGAAGGGTCATGTTGGAAATGCGGCTGCCCTGCGGCTGAGCGATATCGATCCGGTATCCAAGCCCGCCGGTGCGCACCATGTCGCCGCCCTGCTGGTAATAGGGATCCGGATTGAAGATGTTGTCCGCAACATCCTCCAGGACGACTTTCAGGAATTCGCCCGTCATTTCGGTCCGGTAGGCCTTGCCATAGGTCATCGAGGTCACGTTGAAGATGTCTTCGCGCGTGATCTCCTGACCCGGGATCAGCGACGGCCCCCAGCGCACACCGGGGCTGAGCGCGATTTCGGCATCGCGTTCAGACAATAGCGCATCGCAAATAAGGTCGTCCCAGGTGCCGTTGAAATTGCCCCTCCGGTATAGCAAGCTGTCGGTCTTGCCGATGACCTCCGACAACTCGTCAAGAAACGGCGCGCGTTGTTCATCAATGAGAGCCGCAATCTCTGCATCCGCTTCGATGACGTCGGAAAAGACAGGAATGAGCTTGTGGCGATAGCCCATGAGCTGACCATTGCGGATGTCAAGATCGACCCGGCTGACGAACTTTCCGTTCGACCCGGAGGGAACGATAATCGTCTTGCCCGACAGCACCGGTTCCGGCAGTGCATCGTGGGTGTGACCCGACAAGATGACATCGATCCCGCTGACCACGGTCGCCATCTTCTTGTCGACATCGAACCCGTTGTGGCTCAGGACAACGACGCACTCCGCGCCTTCCGCGCGCACTTCGTCGACCATCGCCTGCATGTTTTCATCACGGATGCCAAACGCAAATTCGGGGAACATCCAGCCCGGATTGGCGATCGGCATATAGGGGAAGGCCTGCCCGATGACCGCGACCTTGGTGCCGCCGCGCTCGAACATCTTGTAAGGCGGGAAGAGTTCCGTCGGCTCGTCCCATTCGACATCGAATACGTTCTGGCCAAGCGCCGCGAAGGGAAGGCCCTCGACGATTTCGGTAACGCGGTCGCTGCCGAGCGTGAACTCCCAGTGGAAGGTCATGGCGTCCGGATCAAGCGCGTTCATCACATTGACCATGTCTTGACCTGCCGTCTTGTAGCAGGTGTAAGAGCCGTGCCAGGTATCGCCGCCATCCAGCAGGATCGCGTCCGGTCGGTCCGCACGTATGGCCTTGATGACGGTTGCGACGCGGTCCAGTCCACCGAGACGTCCGTAGCCTTTCGCAAGTGACGAGAAGTCGCCGGAGCTCAGTGCATAATGGCTCGGACTGCCATCCGCGATCCCGTAGAGTTTGCGGAACTGCGCGCCGGTCACATGCGGCACCGCGCCACGGTTATTTCCGACGCCGATATTCTCCGACGGCTCCCGGAAATAAATCGGTTTCAGTTGAGCGTGGATATCCGTGACGTGAATGAGCGAGACATTTCCGAAAGTGTCGAATTCCAGAAGCTGGTCCTGAGTCAGCGCCTGCTGAGCCGCAAGCCGCGCCCAATTGCCGAAGCCCGAAGCGCCGACGACTGCCGATGCAGCCATTCCAACTTGAAGAAAATCGCGACGCGAGATCATATTCCTGAACGCTCCTTGAAACATATGCGCATAAGTGAATATTTCACATTGCAAAAAGGGCCTCGGCGATCAGCAGAGGCCCTCAGGCGGCATCAGTTGCGGACGGACGGACCTTCGACGCTCAGACCGTTTCCGCGGGAGGCAACATAAAGCTCAAGAGCGATGAACTCCGGCGACCCGGGTTTAAAGGTCTGCGCGCGCGTATCACGGACACAGCCCTTGAACCTGGCATGCACAGAATTCAGCTTGGTGTTCTTGAGCCTGTAGGTCGGGAAGCCGTTGATCTGCCCCTGGCTCAGGTGATCCGCCCGGATCATCAGGCCATAGCTGTCTTCGTGGCAGTTCGCGCAGGAGAGTTCCAACTGGCCGGTACGTGTATAGTAGAGCTCCTTGCCCTGCTCCCACGTCTCCTTTGCCGGGCCGTCAATGGCAACATTGACCGGCATGCCACGGGAAACTGAGGAAATAAGAGCCACCATGTCGGTCATATCACCACCGGTGTATTTCCACTTTTCAGCTCCCATGCGGTTCTCACGGCAATTGTTGACCTCCACTTCCAGGGTGGTCACCTCGCCTTTTTCCTCGTTCCACTTCGGGTAAACCGCACGCACTCCGGCCATGTCTTCAGGTGCACCATGACAGCCCGCACAGGATTCACCTGCAGATCCGTCGACCGTTTCCCAGTTCACCATTGCGTTTTCGACACCGATCATCCCCGGATTTTCGAAATCGTCCATCTGGAATGCCTGGGTTTCGTCGGAGCGAAACCGCCAACCGGAATAGATTGTCGAGAGGTTCTCCGCGTGCGCCGGGGCCTCGGTCTCCGTGACGATCGAAATCTCGCCATTGATCGTCAGGCTGTCATCGTCGGGGCCAGACATGGCAAGTCCGGGAACCAAGATCAGCACCGCCACCAAGCCAATTGCTATTGTCGTTTTTTTCACGCCTTCCTCCCTCTACGAGACGCTTGATTGTCCTGGCGATCAGCTCACTGTGATCTTTTTCGCCGTGTCGTAGACGGAGCCGTCGTCGTCGTACCAGGTGAATTTGAATTCGCCGGATTCAGGAACGACAGCCTCGAACTGGAAGTAAGGATTGGTTGATACCGCGGGCTCAAGCACAACGTCGATCACGTTCTCGCCGTTGAAGTCAGCGGTGAACCGGTTGATGATCGAACGCGGGATGACATTGCCGTCATCATCCTTGCGCTGACCGCTCTCCATCTTGTGGCTGATCAGGGTCTTGATGGTGATCGTTTCACCCGCTGCAGCCTTCTTGGGTACCTTTACCCGTGGTTTCACACCAGATGCCATGAGTTCTCTCCTAATGCCTACAGATCAGCCGCCGCAGCCGCCGATGGTCACTTTCACGTTGGCCTTGGCCATCTGGAATGAGCCATCTTCCATCTTCGCGATTGCGACAACGTTCTGTGTCGTTGCAAGGCGGATGCGCGTCGAGGCGCTGCGAGATGCGCTTAGCGGACCGAACTTGAATGTCGCGACATTCGGAACAGGGTTTCCGTCGGCAAACAGTGTCACTTCCGCTGCACCGGGTGCATCGAAGGCAATTGGTACGGTGTTGCCGTTTTCCGCAATTTCCGGCGCGGTCAGGGTAATTGCCCCCTCGCCCATGTCCGCCCCGCCGGTCAGCGCTGCAATCGCGTCGTCAGTCAGCGTGGCAAATGCGGGCAGGCTCGACAGCGTCGCCAGCACGAATGTGCCGGAGCCGAGTGCGAGCAGTTTTCGCCGTGTCATTTCCATCTTGGTCTCCATGTCAGGAAGGTCACTCTTCCTTGAGCGTTACGAGAAAGGCGACAACGTCCTCGATCTGCTGAGCCGTGAGCAGCGGCAGAACATCACCGTCGCCGTGAGCATCACCGGTATAGGCATCCCCCAGCCGGACAAACCCTTCGGTCTTGTAAAAGGATGGCATCATGCTGTCTTCGAACATCACCTTGGCATTGGCGACGATGCCACGCAGTTCCGGGACGGACCAGCGATCGGCGACGCCGTCAAGCGGCGGGCCAATCTCGCCGTGAAAAGCCAGGTGACTGAGCGCCGATATCTGATGACAGGCAATGCAGTTGCCTGCGCCCTTGTTCATGATTTCGGCTCCTGCGGCCGGATCGCCGGCCAAGCCGGATAGCGATACGTCGACGGCACCATCGGTAAAGATGACGTCTGTCGGCTTGACTGTCTCGGCGAATGCCGTCGATGCGGCAAGCATTGCAGATAAGCCGAATAGTGCGTGTTTCATACATCCTCCCTCAGTCGATTCCCGGCGACCGTTGGTGCGACCATACATCACATATTCGCTTTTACGCAATAACAAATTCATTTAAATGAATTTATCTATCTGTTCGCATGCGCAGCAAAAACGAAATAAAATGTCGCATCGCGGCATCGGCTGCTATTTGCCTTGGCTCTCGAACTTGCGTGCGTGGTATTTCTGGAAGGGTTCGTCGCTTTTGTAACCCTCTTCAACCACCCAGGTCAGCATATTCAACGTCGTCCACCGCCCGAAGGCACCTGGCATGTTGGCAACAGCTGCTTGCGTCGCTGTCTGATCCTCAGCAACCTCGGCCGGGAAGAAAAAAATGTTCGGCGTAAACAGCGCACCCCACCGTTTGACCATGTCCTTTTCCGGCAGCGTCGTACCATCGAAATCAGTGACTTCAACATCGCCGAACATGTTGATCTGGACGACAAAATAATTGTCCTCGATATACCGGGAGATTTCCGGGATCACGAAAACCTGTTCGTGCATCTGCTTGCAATAGATGCAGCCGCGCTGCTCGACGATCACCATCAGGCGCTTGCCCTCGGCGTTTGCTTCTTCAAGGTCTTCTGAAAGATCCTTGAAGGTGTCCCGCATCCAGAGCGCCTTGTGGAGGCCGTCGTCGCCTATTTCGGCCGCTAACACATTCGTTGACAAAAAGATCGCACAAAGCGTCAAAAACAGACGTTTCATTGTCATTCCTCCTCCACTAGCCAATGGCGCTGAACCATGGAACGTATTCCAGCATCCACTGAGCGATGACGTTGATGGAATTCGTGGCGATCAGGACCCCGAACAGGATCAGAAATGCGCCCATGAGTTTTTCGATGACGCCGAGATGTTTCCGAAATCCGGCCATCCAGGACATGAACGGTCCGATGAAAAGAGCGGCAAAGACAAACGGCAGCGTCATGCCGAGGCCGTAGACGAACAACAGCATGGCCCCCTGCCCCGCGGTCTCCTGACCAGCCGCCGTGAACAGGATTGCGGCCAGAACCGGCCCGACACACGGCGTCCAACCGAAAGCAAATGCAAGTCCGACTGCGAAGGCGCCAAGCAGGCTTACACTCGACTTACCTCCGGTCTCGACCCGCAGCTGCCGGTAAAGAATGCCGATCCGAACCACGCCCAGGAAGTGAAGGCCCATTGCAATGATCAGCGCCGCCGCTCCCCAGCGCAGCACATCAAAATACTCTCGTACCAGCTGACCGAATGTACTTGCCGTAGCGCCGAGCCCCATGAACACGGTGATCACCCCAAGGGCGAAACAACAGGCCGAAAGGAAAGCGCGCACCTTTACGGTGCCGGATACGCCCGTCTCCGCTTCCATCTGGTTCAGCCCGACACCTGCCAGGTAACTCAGATAGAACGGTACGATCGGCAGAATGCAGGGCGACAGGAACGACAGAAGTCCTGCCGCCAACGCACCAACGAAGGTTATCTCGAACATGGAGTGAGCTGCTTCTCAGCTTGATATATTCATAAATTAGATTATGATTAAGTGTGTGCACTCGTCAATCGGGGTTTCGAATTGGCTTTGTTGAAGACGCTGATCGTTCTGTTGCTGGCGTTCGCGCCCGCCGGAGCGCGTGCGGAGACGCTCTTGCTCATGGCGGAGGAAGACGGCTGTCACTGGTGCGCGAAGTGGAACAAAGAGATAGCGCACATCTATCCGAAAACGGTTGAAGGCAAGACGGCGCCGCTGAAACGCTATGATTTGCATGGCGAAACGCCGGATGTGACATTCGAAAAGAAGGTCCGCTTCACACCAACCTTCATTCTCGTGCACAATGGCGCGGAAGTCGGTCGAATCGAAGGATATCCCGGTGAGGATTTTTTCTGGAGCTTGCTCAACATGATGTTCAGCCAGGCAAACATTCCACTGGATCAGACGGGTTGAACAATATGACTGCTGACACGCAAGGCACCCCAGAAGGCTCGAGCGAAGGAACGTCCCGCCTGCCAGTGTTCGACGCCAACATGTGCGCCGAGGACATGGACAGGATGATGAAGAACGCACAGCGTGCCTCCAATTTCCTGAAGGCGATCAGCCACGAAGGCCGCCTGATGATCCTGTGTCACCTTGCGTCCGGTGAAAAATCGGTGGCCGAACTGGAGAACCTTCTTTCTGCAAGGCAGGCGGCCGTGTCACAGCAATTGACACGTCTGAGGCTTGAGGGTCTGGTAACACCACGGCGTGACGGCAAGGCGATCTATTACAGCCTGGCAGATGACAGGCCGAAGCAAATCATGGAAGTTGTCTATGAACTGTTCTGTCGAGACGACTAACCGAACGCTTTGACAGCGTCCGCTTTTGGGAGGAGCCGGACATGCTGGAAATGCTCGGAGAAGCCAATTCAGTTGCACTGATCGGTCTTGTGGGCGGTATCGCCCTTGGACTTGCCGCACGGATTGGCCGCTTCTGCACCCTTGGTGCCATCGAAGATTATCTTTATGGCGCGGACGATCGCCGCCTGCGCATGTGGTTTCTTGCAATCGGTGTCGCGATTATCGGATCGCACGTGGCCATGTCCTCCGGGCTGCTGGAAGGCTCCGGCACAGCGTATCTCGACAGGGTCTGGAACCCGCTCGGTTCGATCGTCGGCGGACTGATGTTCGGTTACGGCATGGCTCTTTGCGGCAATTGCGGCTATGGCGCCCTCGCCCGTCTTGGTGGCGGCGATTTGCGGGCGTTTGTCATGGTCACCGTGATGGGGCTGTCCGCCTATTTCGTCATGTCGGGGCCCCTCGCCCATGCGCGTGTCTGGCTGTTCCCGGTCGAGACAGGTGCCGCAACGCCGCAAGGCGTGAGCCAGTTCTTCGATACCAGGTTCGGTGTTGCGCCCGTAGTGACCGGCCTTGTTGTCGGCGGCCTCATCATCGCGTTTACGCTCACCAGCTCAGCCTTCCGGCAGTCTCCACGCCATATTTTCTGGGGCAGCATCGTTGGACTGGCCATTGTGTCGGGATGGGTCGGCACCTACTGGGTCGCCATGACCGGATTTGAATCAGAACCGGTTGAGACGCACACATTCGCCGCGCCGATCGGCGATACAATTTATTACGCCATGACCGCATCCGGAAACACGCTCTCGTTCAGCGTCGGATCGGTTGTGGGCGTCATCATCGGCGCCTTTCTGGGATCGTTTTCGAAAGGTCATTTCAGATGGGAGGCCTGTGAAGACCCGCGCGAGCTGCGCCGGCAGATCACCGGTGCGGCAATCATGGGTCCCGGCGCGATCCTGGCCGTCGGGTGCAGTGTCGGCCAGGGTATTTCCGCGTTTTCAGTTCTTGCCTATAGCGCGCCGGTGACCTTGCTCGCCATTTTCGCCGGAGCTGCACTTGGCCTGA
Organism: uncultured Roseibium sp.; assembly: GCF_947494555.1. Lineage (GTDB taxonomy): Bacteria > Pseudomonadota > Alphaproteobacteria > Rhizobiales > Stappiaceae > Roseibium. The sequence continues at coordinate 1,227,917 of NZ_CANLVF010000002.1, forward strand.
AGCAGCTCATCACGGGCTTTGCACCAGCCGAATAGCGACGCAAATTTACACTTGCGACGTTTAGTCAGAAGTACGTCGCTATATCATATTCATATTATCGAATTTTTTTATGTATCCTTGAGATCGGTCAATGCAAGCCGATCCGCTGCCTTCAGAATTGACAGTATCTTCAACTGCTGACGGCGCTGATCCCGCTGGACTGGATCGCACATGGACCTGACCGCCATTCTTGAAAGACTATCGGAGCCCACGGTGCTCGTCATTGGCGGGCTGGTTGTCGGTGTCACGTTCGGAGCACTCGCCCAGCAGAGCCGGTTCTGCCTTCGGGCCGCAGCACTTGAGTTCTCCCGCCGCAAACCGTCTGACCGGCTGCCCATCTGGCTGCTTGCCTTCTCAAGTGCCATGATCGCAACGCAGCTACTGAACACATTTGACGAAGTCGCCGCGGACGAAACCCGGCAACTGGCATCTCCGCAAAGCCTCTCCGGGGCACTGATCGGCGGCCTGTTGTTCGGAACGGGCATGGTCATGGCCCGCGGTTGCGCTAGCCGGCTCCTGGTGCTTTCGGCAACCGGCAACCTGAGAGCCCTGCTCTCCGGACTGGTTTTTGCGGTTGTCGCCCAGGCAAGCCTTTATGGCGCTCTTAAACCGATGCGTGACTGGTTGTCCGGATTGTGGACCACGGTCGACACCGGGGGTAACGACCTCACGTCATTCCTTGGGTTGAGCAAGGCATCCGTTTTTCTGTTCGGCAGTCTCTGGCTGCTCGCAGGTCTTGGATTTGCGTGGCGCAACCGGAGCTCTTTATGGCAGACGATTGCAGCAGTCGGTGTGGGCCTGACGGTCCCGCTGGCGCTTTGGTTCACGACCGCCATGTCACGGCAGGCCTTCGATCATGTTCAGGTCGAGGGCGTGACTTTCACCGGACCGTCCGCCGACATGCTGATGCTGTTCATTTCGGCGCCGTTTGAAAACCTCGGCTTCAATTCCGGACTGGTTCCCGGCGTTTTCCTCGGCTCGTTCCTCGCTGCCCTCCTCACCCGGCAACTGATGCTGCAAGGCTTTGAGAGCGGACCTTCCATGGCCCGATATCTTACCGGCGCCGGGCTGATGGGATTTGGAGGGATGCTGGCTGGCGGTTGCGCCGTCGGTGCCGGGATTACGGGTGCTTCGCTCTTCGCCGTGACCGCCTGGCTGACGCTCATCGGCATCTGGCTGTCCGCGATCGTGACAGATCATATGCTCGGCGTATTGCGGGGGATTCCGAAATCACTGTCGCATTCCTATTGAAGCGGGAAAGCCTAGACGCAATTCGATGTGCTAGGCGATTTTGTGCTGCATGAGCTATCAGTTCCCGGCGCGCTGATCCGCACGGCAGGTCTTCAAGGCTTCGATCGCGTAGAGCAAATACGATTCATTTTCGAAAGACGGTGCGCAGAGTTCGAATTTCGCAGAGAAATCCTTTTCGACAACGACCCAGTCGATCTTTCCCTGATCAGCAAAACGCGCAAAGGACGCCGGCGTGTGGCTCCGGTAAAAGCTCTCCTGCCTGGCCCATATCATCTGCCCCGGATAGGTCGCGAGCGTCGATGTTGTTCCGTAGACGGAAGCGAACCTGTCCATCCACTCCAGGAAATAGTCTTCGGAAAAGGGGAACGCCTTGCCAACGAAGATGGCCCGATCGGCCGACAGGCGGAACTCGATGCCAAGGCTGCCGGCGGGAAGGACAAAAACATCGTCCTCGCCGGTCTCGGTTTTGGCGAAGGCGATCACCTCATCAAACCCGTCAATATCGCTGTCGAAGTGACTGGATACGGACACATTATAGGCTGCGGCGATAGCGAGCAGCACGAAGGGAACCGAAACAACCGCCCAGGAAAGCGGACCGGCGCGCCGGAAAAGCTGATCGGCAATCCCGAAAGCCTTATCTTCGATTTTTTTCCGGTGCAGTTCACGCATTGCGGTCTCGATCAGCGCTACCGCACCGAAAATCATCAAAAACCAGAGCCCGAACATCGAATAGCGAGCGGGCCCGAGCGCAACGACAGTCTTGATCGGATAAAGTTCGACAAGCGCATATTGCGCTGCGATGGCGCCTGCGTAGGAGAGAATCGCAAGTACCGTGTTCCGCCACGCGTGGTTTTTCATTCTGACAAGCAAAACGGCGACGATGACAAGCGCGGCGATCAGAAGCGCAAAAGACACTGCCCAATCGGCGTTGCCGGATGCGCCGTATTGAGACGGCAGATAGTGATGGGGATGACGTTCCCTGACGTAGATATCAACGAAAGTTTGCGTGTCAATCGGTGCCGATACGGCAAAGGTCATTTTCACGAACACAGCTGCTGCGAGCGCAGCAAGAAGCCCCGCGCAATAGCGCACATCCTGAGCGATTTTCCATCGGCTGAGCACAATGGTCGAAAAGACCACCGTGTAGAGCGCCATCACCGGATGGAAAATGCCGGCGACAAAAATGAGGACCGGCCCTGCAATCACCCTGCGCTTCCATATCAGAAGAACGCCCGCCAAACACAGCATCAGGGAAAAATCCTGCGCCGTTGCGATCAGTCTGACCGGGTGCCAGCCCGCGATCAAGAACGCGTCCCCGACCCCACCAGCCAGCGCGACAAACAAAAGCGGCGCCAACACAACAGCCAGGGTTTCCCTTAACCGATCTGCACGGGTGTTCGTGCCGCTCGACAGATGCGTTTTGATTGCCGCCCAGATGAAAACGGTCGAGACAATGGGAAGAAGCACGAGAATAAGCGTGTTCATAACGGCAAGCCCGCCCAGAGCGCCGCTGTTCGACGCTTTCGACATTGCCGTCAACACATAGGCAATCGGGTTTCGTGGGTTAATGCTCGCGCTGGCATCAGTGAAAAAGTCACCCAGAAGACAGGCGGGATCGAGCAACCTGCAAGCCGCCGGCAGATTGTCTGTCGCCGGCCAAATGGCGGCTGTTTCTCCAAAACGGGAAAACAGGACGAAGGCGGCGACAACGGCCAAAGCCAGTGACAAAAGCTTCAAGCGGGCATCTCTGGCACCACTCATGGTTTGCTCGCAGCTTGTCGTCGCTATCATCGGCTCACGTTGCGCATGGGTTGGGGTGCACATGATTTCCGGATTCCGTTTCACTGGAACGCGGATGCGTGTTCGGAGAACTATAAAAACGAATTGGTTAGGCTTTCGTGCACGCGCCGCCGGCACGGCCAGCGAAATACGTTCTAGCCTTGCCGATTTCGCATCGAGCCTTTTGGATCATTGAGGTTTCGATCTGTGAACGCCTGAAGCTTAGGCAAGACCATTCATTCAGCGCTCAAACCATAGAGGCTTTGAACGGCTGCGTGGTCGGATCCAAGCCCCCATTTGTCGCAAAGATCAAATACACTGTCATAGTCCGTTTCGCATTCGTGCTGCGTGTGCGGCCAATCGCTGCCCCAAACAATGTTTGTCCCCGAAAGATGATGCAACAACGCTTGAGCATGGCACTTCAGATCGAACGGCGTCCGATAATGTGCCGAAAACTTAAAATAGAGACGAGAGCGATCCACCAGTTCACCAACGGCACGCACCAAGGGGTCCTGATGCGGATCCTCATGAGACGGCAATCCAAAATGGTCGACTACAATGCTAACGCCTGTATCAGTAAGTGGAGCCAATAACGGGGCAAGCCTGTCGCCTTCCAGATGGATCTCGAGATGCAGATTTCTTTCACGAAGCATGCCCAAAAAACGTTGGACTGATTGCTCTCTCAGGTTCGGCAAACGGCCTCCACCAACGAAATTCCATCGAAGTCCACGCACTCCGGCCGCGACCAGCCGGTCCATTTCATCGCCGTCTGCCTCCAGCTCCACGACACCGACACCTGCGTATCGGTTCATATCAAGTTTGGAGAGCGCCGCGCAAAGCTCGGTGTTGTTGGTACCAAGAAAACTCACCTGGACGATGACGCCTCCGCGAAGCTTATTGCGTTTCTGGTGGGTCAACCATTGCGCCAAGCTCGCAGGGGCTTCTGGAACGTAACGCGCGTTGGGGATCGCAGCGACCTGCTCGTAAACATGCGCATGGCAATCAAACTGGATCATCTAAACGCTCCTTCCAATTCATATATATGACTGGTTGACTATATGGGTCAATATGTATTATGGAATATTCCCGGAGGCAAAAATGAGCGCACAATTCACCACCAGTGATGACAGGCTGCCGGCTTACGTGCGGCTTCGCGATACGCTTGCATCGCGGATTGCCAAGGGTGAATGGACTGCAGAGCAGCCAATTCCCTCCGAAGCGCGTTTGGCCGAGGCTTACCAGGTCTCGGTCGGAACAGTTCGCAAGGCCGTGGATGGTCTGGTGAATGAACGATTGCTGGAACGGCGGCAGGGGTCAGGTACCTTTGTCAAGGCCCCCTCCTTCGATGCAACGCTCTTCAGGTTCTTCCAGTTGCGCGAAGCGGACGGATCGCAACTTTCGATCCCGTCCAGCAAGCTGATCCTGCGCAGCCGAAGCAAAGCGCCGGAAATCGCGGCCGCGGCACTCGGCACGACGGACACGATCAAGATCGTACGCCTTAGAAGCCTTTCAGAAGTTCCTGTCCTGTTTGAGGAAATCTATATTCCGGCCGAGGAATTTTCAGGTTTCGAGACACTCGACGACGCAGACTTCGGGCCGCTTCTTTATCCGCTCTATTTCGAAAAGTTCGGCGTGCTCGTCAAACGCGCTACTGACGACCTTTCGTTCGGACGTGCATCCGGTCAAGTCGCGCAGCAACTCAGGTTGGAGAATGACGCGCCGCTTGCGGTCATACAGCGCACGGCATTCGACATTGAAAACAAGCCCGTTGAATGGCGCATCGCCCGAGGCAGCGCCGCAAAATTCCGCTACAGAACGGAAATTACCTAAACAAACCAGATAATTAACAGGGAGAATTCAAATGAAAATGAAAACGGCTTTTGTCGGGCTAACGACAGTAATCGCACTTTCTCTTCCTGCCCAGGCTGAGTATCCGGAACGCCCAATTGAACTCACGATACCGGCCGGAGCGGGAGGCGGAACCGATACAAGTGCGCGCAAACTTGCAATTCTGCTGGAAGAAGCGCTCGGTACGTCGATTGCCATACTTAATGTCGGAGGCGGCGGCGGCTCTGTCGGGGCATCGCAATTCATGCAGTCAAAAAACGATGGATATTCGCTTTTCGCAACATGGAACAGCCCGCTCACGACCGTTCCTCAGGTTCAAAACGTCGCCTACTCCCTGGATAGCTTCACACCGATCGCTTCCACCTCCGAAACCGCTTATACGCTTTGCGTCAAATCCGTTTTTCCCGCAGAAAACGGTCAGGGTTTCCTTGACGAGCTCGCGTCCAACCCGGGAAAATACACCTACGGAAACGACGGTATCGGCGGCACGATGCAACTGGCTGCCGAACGGATTTTCCAGGCGAACAAGATTGACGCCATACCCATACCGTTCGGTGGCGCCGGGGAAACTCTGCAGAATTTTCTCGGCGGACACGTCGACATTTACGGCGGCTCTATTTCGACCGTGCTGCCCTACGTCGAAAACGGTGAAGCGAAGTGTCTTCTGGTTACATCCGCAGCGGACGTGCCCGCGCTGCCGCAAGCATCCGGGCTGGAAGCACTGGGTATGGCCGATAAGGAAACATTGCTTTGGCGGGCAATTCTCGGACCGAAAGACCTTGATCCGGCAATCGTGAAAAAACTATCTGACGTCATTGAAACGGCAGTCAACGATCCGGGCTATGTCGAGTTTCTGAAAACCAAAGGTGAAGTGCCGAACGTTGTAAAGGGGCCCGATTTGGGTGCACGCCTGCAGGCGGAATTCGACGCCCTCGCCGAAGTTTCCAAGGGCCTCGGATTGTCGCAGTAATGGAACGGCGTCAGGACATATTCCTCGGCCTGATCTTCATGGGTGTAGGTGCTGCAGCTGCCTGGATGGCGAGATCCTACAGCGGCGAAGGCGGCACCTACCCGATGGTACTGGGAATCCTCCTGGCGCTTCTTGGATCAGCTGTTGCGGGCAAGGCGCTCAGATCCGGCGCATATGTGGACAGGCAACTGATCGAAGCGCCTACAAAAATGGTCACGGCCGCCGCTGCTTGCACCGTATACATCGCGTTGGTGGCACCGCTCGGTTTCTACACATCTTCGTTTCTCCTGATGCTGATGCTGCCGGCCGCACTCGGTTTCAGACAATGGCTGTATGCGGTGATCGTGGCCTTGGTGTTTACCTTGGTGGTCTTCCTGGTTTTTTCGGTTCTTTTGGAAAAACCACTGCCTAGAGAGACGCTTTTGTCCCTGTTGAGCACGGGAGGCTGATATGGAGTTTTACACTAACGCTCTACAAAATGTCCTCACGCTCTGGCCCATTGCCGCAATGGTCGGTGCGACGCTGCTTGGAGTGTTCATCGGCGCACTGCCGGGACTCAATCCGGTTATGGCAATCGCCCTTCTCTTACCGCTGACCTACTCGATGGATCCGCTTGTCGCACTTGCCATGGTGGCCGGCATCTATAACGGCTCAATGTATGGCGGCGCGATCCCGGCCATTTTGTTGCGCATTCCCGGCACACCTGCGTCGATCGCAACCACTTTTGACGGCTATCCGATGGCCGACAAAGGCGAAGCGGGCAAAGCCTTGAAAATAGCATGCTGGTCTTCGGCCATGGGAGGAATTGCCAGCGCTATTGCGCTGATGACGGTTGGACCTCTGCTGGCGCGGGTCACATTGTATTTCGGCCCCGCCGAGTATTTCTGGATCGCGATTTTTGGTATGGCGTCGGTGGGCGTAATGGTCGGCTCCGATCCGATCAAGGGCATCATGGCAGCGGTTCTGGGATTGTTGATCGGCACGATCGGGATCGATTCACTGTCCGGTCAGGCCCGGTTCACATTTGGCCAGACCTGGCTGTTGGGCGGTCTTGATCTTATTGTCGTGCTGGTAGGTCTATACGCATTGCCGCCCGTTCTGCAGCTCGCTGAAAAATGCGATCTCAAAGGTCTCTCTGCGGCACAACTGAAGCTTACGAACGTTCCCTTCAAACCGGGCGAACTCAAGGGGCTGCTACCTACCTGGTTACGCGCCTCGAGTATCGGTATCGCCGTCGGCATTCTGCCCGGCGCCGGCGGAAATATTGCTGCGTTTCTAAGTTACAATGCGGCGAAGAAAGCATCCGAGGATCCCGGAAGTTTCGGCAAAGGAAATCCGCAAGGCGTCGCCGCGGCTGAGTGCGGAAACAATGCAGACAACGCCGCATCGATGATCCCGGCCTTATCGCTCGGTATACCTGGCAACGTGGTTGCCGCCCTGGTCCTCAGTGCTCTTACGATCCATGGCCTGCAACCAGGTCCGCAGCTCTTCCATCAAAACCCGGTTCTTGTGGGCGGCTTCATGATGGAAATGCTGATCACCTCCCTTTTGATTTTCCTGCTTGGCGGCACGGTCGCAACTCGCGTATTCGCGCAATTCCAGCGTTTGCCGGGCGTGTTGCTGGTTCCTTCAATCCTGATACTGATGTGTGTCGGTGTCTATGTGATCAACGGACGGCCGGTTGATCTTTGGGTCATGCTACTGGCCGGCATCGCGGGCTATTTCCTGGAAAAAGTGAATGTGCCTCTTGCGCCCGTCATTCTGGGGATGATCCTCGGCCCTATGGCAGAACAGAGCGTTCGTCGCGCACTTCTGATCAGTAGAGGCGACGCAACAGAGCTGCTGACACGCCCGCTTTCCGCGACACTCGCGATGGCAACCGTGTTGGTTATCGCGTGGCCGCTCATCAAGGTTATTCGAGACCGTAACCGAAAGAAAAGGGAAGCTGGGCACCGATAGCAGCAAAATGCGCATCGGCCAGCAGGACAAGCGTGAACAACGGTCGAAGCTTTGCATATTAATGCGTGCTTCGTTTCTCGTCCCTCCTCACTCGCGTTGACCAGGCCCTCAGATCGGTAACGACTTTCAAGAACGCGGCGATGACCAGAACACAGAGTGCGACTTTCGTTGCCGTTTCCATGGTTCCCTCGATTAAAAGGGCATGGGCAACGCTGCCGCCGACAATCACCAGGGCAAGAAGCGTGTGTGCAAGGCGCCAGATGCGCGGGCGAAGACGCAGGCGGCGGCGCAGGGAGGCGAGCAGCGCGGCGGCAAAGACCGCCCACATCGCAATCACGCCCCAGAGCGAAAACGGCGTCGGCGACCTGAACAATAGAGCGTCGATCACGTCCGGAGGACTGGTGATCCAAAGGCCGCCGACATGGATCACAACCGCGGCAACGAGCGCTACGCCGACCCAACGGTGCACTTTGCGTCCGCGAAGGGATGCGAGACCCGGCAGGTATCCTCCAACAAGAAGAGGCTGAACCAGCAAGAGCGCCATCGCCGCGATGCCGGCAAAACCGGCCGCAATATAGACGGGCTGCCGCCATTGCAGCAGCGGGCTGGCCGCGGCGGCTGCTAACGGTACCAGAATGGCGACTGCCAAGGCACTCCAGATCAGGATCGCGCGAAACCGGCGCATGCCCGATTTATCCAACCCTGTCAGGCTGGCTGCAGAACGAAATGGGCTTCCAGACTTGTGTCCTTCGAGCTTGACATGATGGGCCGGAGGAACACCGTTTCAAAGTCTTCGCTGTCATAAGCCAGGTGTGCGTGCGGCTGTCCGAATGCCGGGACGATCTGCGGCATTTCCAGCCTGAACACGCCATTTGCATCGGTCAGTGTTGCGCCGTGACTGCGTGCGTCACGTTCGTGGCCTTCGGTTGTGTGCGCCCAGATCTGGATGCGCTGACCGGCCAGTGGAGCCCCATCACCTGAACGGCGCACCGTTCCGGACATCCAGAAGCCGCCGCCGCCGATGCGATCGACGATGGGTGCACCTGGACGGTAATTGTTTGAGCCGCCACGCATCGAACGCGTCGGGGCAAGGCCTTGCGCGCTGGCCGGGACAAGAAGCCCGGACACCCCGGTGACTGCAGCGGCGCCACTTGCGGCCAGAAGCGTACGGCGGGTGATCAGGTCAATTGTCATCAAGATCTCTCCTATCGGGACGTTCGACCCTTGGCCTATGACACAGGCCAAGCATTTCCGACGATGAAGTATAGTGCGATTATGTCCTTTTCCGAGACCATGCGGAAAGAGCATGCCGGAAAGATGCTCACGGTTTCGTGAGAAAAGAAGCTTTCCGGCCTGAAACAACGTCACCGAGATGCTGCAAGAGCGGTTTCAGGACTTTAGATCCAGATCCGAAATGACAGACTTGACCGCCAGAAGAAAAATCTGCACTTCCGCGCTTTGCCGGGTGCCGGGCCGTGTCATCAGCCCGACCGGGCCTTTGGTGATGTCACTGTCGAAGGGCAACCTAACCAGCAAGCCGTCTTCGGTCTCGGTCTGCACAACGCCGGATGAAATGATCCAGACCGCATCCGTCTGGCGCGTGTAAAGCCGCCCGAAGGCGCCCGAAACGCTTTCAATCCGGTGCGGTATCTCGCCGACACCGTTGGCGATCATGAAACGCTCGACCAGCGGCCGGATCGCCGCCCCTTCCGGAGGGTAAATGACTGGCCACTCCACGATGCGCTTGACGTCGGGAGCCGCCAGCAGCGGGTGCCCCTTGCGAACCACAAGGTCGACCCGTTCGGAATAAAGCTGTGTGAAGGATACGCCTTCCATGGCCTCCGGACGGCCGAGACGCCCGATCACGAGGTCGAGTTCGCCCAGTTTCAGCCGCTCTATGAGAAACCCGTGGGGACCATCGAGTATCTTGACCATCACATTGGGGGCAAGCTCGGTGAATTCCCGGATCACGGGTGGGATGAAGCTTGCCGCAACACTCGGCAGGGCGCCGACTTTCAGGGTCGCGCGCGCGTGCTCGCCTTCTTTTTCAACACCATCCAGTCCCTGCTGAAGACTGGCAAGCGAGATCTGCGCAAAATGCAGGAAGACCTTTCCCTGTTTTGTCATCGCTATCCCGGCCCTGTTGCGCGTCATCAGGGTCGCACCGATGATGTCCTCCAGCTCCTTCAGCGTTTTTGAAATCGCGGGCTGGGTCAGAGACAACTTGTCGGCTGCGAGCTTCAGGCTGCGTTCATGCGCGATCTCCACGAAACACTGAATATGCCGGAATTTGATGCGTCGATCGATCATTTAGTTTCCCGTTTCAGAAACAAAAAGGCTCAATATCTCATTTTACTTCTCATTTTTGGACATTCAATATAGAGGCAACAGAGGAGAAAGCCATGCGCACTCAGGTTGTCATCGTCGGCGGAGGCCCTTCAGGCCTGCTGCTCGGGCAGCTGTTGCACAAACAGGGAATTGAGACCGTCCTTTTAGAGCGCAAGACGCGGGAGTATGTTCTGGCGCGTATCCGGGCCGGAATACTGGAGACTGGGCTTGTCAACATGATGCGCGAGGCCGGTGTCGCCGAGCGCATGGACCGCGAGTGCTTCGTCCATCACGGCACCTGCATCTCTTATGAAAACGAGATGTTCGCGATCGATTTTCACAAGCTGATAGGTCAGAACGTCGTCGTCTACGGCCAGACCGAGCTGACGCATGATCTTTACGACGCGAGGGAAGCAATTGATGCAACAACCGTTTTTGAAGTCGAAAACGTCCAGATAATCGATGCGGACCGGGACGCTCCTTATGTAACCTATGTCTCGGGCGGCGCAGAACACAGGATAGATTGCGACTTCATCGCCGGCTGCGACGGCTTTCACGGCGTCAGCCGCAAGACCATTCCGGAGACTGTGCGCAAGGAATACGAAAAGATATTTCCCTTCGGCTGGCTCGGCATCCTCTCCGAAACACCGCCTGTGCACGATGAGCTGATCTACGCGAACTCGACCAGGGGATTTGCGCTTTGTTCCATGCGCAATGAGAACCTGTCGCGCTACTACGTTCAGTGCGATCAAACCGACAAGGTTGAGAATTGGAGCGACGATGCCTTCTGGGACGAGTTGAAGCGCCGACTACCGGAGGCTATCGCGGAGAAACTGGTAACCGGTCCTTCAATCGAAAAATCCATTGCTCCGCTGCGATCCTTCGTTACCGAACCCATGCGATGGGGACGTCTCTTCCTGTGTGGCGACGCGGCACATATCGTTCCACCGACGGGTGCGAAGGGGCTGAATACGGCGGCCTCCGATGTTCACTATCTCCATGAAGCCCTTGTGCGGTTTTACCGGGATAAAGACATGGGCGGGATCGAACACTATTCCGAGAAGGCACTGGCACGGGTCTGGAAAGCGGAGCGCTTCAGCTGGTCGACGACCAATCTCCTGCATAGGTTCCCGGATCAGTCGGATTTCGATCTCAAGATGCAGCGGGCTGAAATAGAGTCCCTGCACTATAATGAAATCGCGCAAAGATGGTTTGCGCAAAACTATGTGGGGCTGCCTTACTGATGAAGATCGCAAGACTCAGTTCAGTCGACCTTCACTGGAGGGAAGACGGCGACCCGGACGGGTATCCGATCGTATTCGCCAACTCGCTCGGCACCGATCTCAGGCTCTGGGACAAGATCATACCGCTCCTGCCGAAAGAGGGGTTTCGCTTCATTCGTTTCGACAAGCGCGGCCACGGCCTCTCCTCCTGTCCAAAGCCGCCCTACGCCATGGACGCGCTGGTTACGGATACCGAGGAGCTTCTCGACAAGATCAACGTCGGTGCCTGCATCTTCGTCGGACTGTCGATTGGCGGCATCATTGGACAATCGCTGGCGAGCCGGCGGCCCGAAGCGATCAAGGCGCTTGTGCTTTCAAACACTGCCGCCAAGCTCGGCACTGCCGAGATGTGGCAGGACAGGATTGACCGCATACGCGAAGGCGGTATCGAGGCGATGGCCGATGCCATTCTTCAGCGCTGGTTCGGCGAAGTCTTCCGTCAATCAGCGGAAGCGACCCTGTGGCGCAACATGATGACCCGCACGCCTGCTGACGGCTACATCGGATGCAGCGCGGCGATTGCCGCGACAGACCTGACCACCTCCACTGCACAGCTCAAACTGCCAGCCCTTGGCATCGGCGGTGAGCTTGATATGGCAAGCCCGCCGGAACTCGTCCGCGGCACGACAGAGCTTATAGCCGGAAGCCGCTATGTTGAGATCCGCAACGCGGGCCACCTGCCCTGTGTGGAATATCCGGATATTTATGCCGGCCATTTGATGACGTTTCTCAAGGAGACATCGCATGTCAGAACGGTATGAACGTGGCATGGACGTGCGCCGCTCGGTCCTCGGCGACGATCATGTCAACCGGGCGGAAAACGGCAAGACCGAGTTAGACGGTCCGTTCCAGACCCTGATTACCGAGGGGGCCTGGGGAACGGTCTGGTCGTCCGACGGCATCAGCGCGCGCGAGCGTTCCATGCTCACGCTGGCGCTGCTCGCCGCACTTGGAAATTTTGAGGAAATCGCGATGCATATCCGGGCGACCGCCCGCACGGGCGCCAGCAAACAGGACGTGCTCGAGGCGTTTCAGCACGTCGCGATTTATGCTGGTGTGCCACGCGCCAACCAGGCCCTGAAGATTGCCAAGGAAACATATGCGGAGATGGAGCAGAGCACACGACACGCGGTGCGCTGAGCTCACGCTCACAGGGAGAGAAACCATGAACCAGGGTCCGTTTTATCAACGCGACCGGCGTTGGCAGCCACCGGCGCTGACGCCTGACTACAAGACAAGCGTCGCCCGTTCGCCTCAATATTCCATGATCAGCCTGGGAACGACCGTCAGCGAGATCACCGGACCTGTCTTCGGTCACAACGATGTTGATCCACGCGACAGCGACCTGTTGACCAACTATGCCAAGCCGGGTGAAAGCCCGATCGGAGAACGGATACTGCTCCACGGGCGCGTGCTTGATGAAAATGCCAAACCGGTGCCGAACACGCTTGTGGAGATCTGGCAAGCCAACTCGGGTGGACGCTACAGGCACAGGAAAGACACCTACCTTGCGCCGATCGATCCCAATTTCGGCGGCTGCGGCCGTACCCTTACCGACGAAGCCGGGTATTACTGTTTCCGGACCGTAAAACCGGGCGCTTATCCCTGGCGCAACTGGGTCAACAGCTGGCGTCCGGCACATGTTCACGTATCGGCCTTCGGCACGGCCTTCGCGCAAAGACTGATTACGCAGTGCTATTTCGAGGGCGACCCGCTCATTCCCATCTGTCCGATCGTCAAAACGATCCCGGATGACGAGGCGATCGAACAGCTGATCGCAAAACTCGACCTTAATGCGACCATTCCGCTGGATACGATCGCCTACAAGTTCGACATCGTCTTGCGTGGGCGCAGGTCGACCTATTTCGAGAACCGTCCGGAGGGCAACTGATCATGCGCCAGACACTGGACTATCTGAAGGAAACGCCATCGCAGACCGCCGGCCCCTACGTGCATATCGGTCTTGCACCCGGAGCGGCGGGATTTGAAATCTACAAGAATGAACTCGGCTGGGATATTGCCGGGCCGCATGCCGCCGGCGAACGTATCCGCATCGAGGGCAGCGTGATCGACGGCATGGGATCGCCGATCAAGGATGTGCTTCTGGAAGCCTGGCAGGCCAACGCGGCCGGCACGTATGCCCACCCGGAAGCCGGTGGCACGGTGGAAGACGGCTTTCGCGGCTGGGGCCGCGTCATCACCGATTTTGAAACCGGTGAATGGGGCTTTGACACGATAAAACCGGGGTCCGTGACCGATGGCACGGTGGGTGTCATGGCACCTCATATCAGCCTCTGGTTTGTCGCGCGCGGCGTCAATATCGGTCTACACACGCGGCTTTACTTCGACGACGAGCAGGACGCCAACGCGGGTGACCCCATTTTGAACCTGATCGAGTGGGAAAAGCGGCGCAAGACACTGATTGCCCAGCGGACCGAAAGGGATGGCAAGACAGTCTACCGCTTTGACATTAAGCTCCAGGGAGAAGACGAGACCGTCTTCTTCGATATCTGAGACCTCAACATGACCAAACCCTGCATCATCTGCGTTGCCATCACCGGATCGGTCGCGACCAAGGAAAACAATCCGGCCGTCCCGATCACGGTTTCAGAACAGCTTGAAAGCACGCACGAAGCTTTCGAGGCGGGTGCATCGATTGTCCACGCCCATGTGCGAAATGACGACCAGTCACCAACCTCCGACCCGGAGAAGTTCGCCAGGCTGAAGGAAGGCCTGGAAAAGCACTGTCCGGGTATGATCATTCAATTCTCGACCGGCGGGCGCTCGGGCGCGGGGCAGGCCCGTGGCGGCATGCTGCCGTTAAAGCCGGATATGGCATCGCTGTCGGTCGGGTCAAACAATTTTCCGACGCGGGTCTATGAGAACCCGCCGGATCTCGTCGACTGGTTGGCGGGCGAGATGCGCACCCATGTCGTCAAGCCGGAGATCGAAGCGTTCGACCTCAGCCATATTCACCAGGCTGCCGCCATGAACAGGGATGGCCGCATCCCGGGGAAGCTTTACGTGCAGTTTGTCATGGGCGTCAAAAACGCCATGCCGGTCGACCGCGACGTGTTCGACTATTACATCAAGACGGTTGAAAGGCTCGTACCGGATGCCGAATGGTGTGCGGCCGGAATTGGCCGGCACCAGCTGACGGTGAACGAGTGGTGCATCGCAGAGGGTGGACACACGCGCACGGGCCTGGAAGACAATGTTCGGCTGGACAGGGAAACCCTTGCCCCTTCCAATGCGGCGCTCGTCAGGCGGGCGGCCGCGCTTTGCGAAAAGCATGACCGTCCTGTTGCAACCTGGCAGCAAGCCCGGGAAATACTCGACCTGCCGCTCAAGGCCGCTTGACGTTCCGTGCCGCCTGGCTCTCAATTGAGGGCAACCTTTTGACAGTTGAGAACCATGCCCCTTTCCCTGCTCGCAAGCCCAGTCCATTCCGGACTTTTTTCCGATGACAGTCTTCTGCCTTTGCTCGATGATGCGGCCGACATTGCGCACATGGTCCGCTTCGAGCGTGCGCTCGCCATTGTCCAGGGAAAGCTCGGGATCATTCCTAAAGAGGCCGCCGAGGTAATCGCTACGCGTTTGACGAATGCCTCATGTGCGCGGGAGGCCCTTCAGGAGGGGACCGCGTCGGCGGGCGTTCCGGTTCCCGCCCTTGTCGCCGAATTGCGCAAGATCGCTGGTGAAGATGCCGGAAAGTGGCTGCACTGGGGTGCGACCAGCCAGGACGTCATGGACACGGCACAGATGCTTCAAATCAAAGCCTGCCTTCAGATACTTGAGGCGCGTCTTAAGCGATTGATAAGCGCTCTCGAAGCGCAAAGCCGGGAAAATGCAGACCGGTTGCTGGCCGGGCGTACCCGCAGCCAGGTGTCGACACCCGTGACGCTCGGGTACCGGATCGCCCAATGGGCGCACCCCCTGATCGATGCAGAAAACGGGCTGAGTGGGCTGAAGAAATCTGTTCTCAGGCTTCAGTTCGGCGGAGCATCGGGCATCAATGGTGCGATCGCGCCGGACGGGCCGCAGGTGGCTCAGGCCCTTGCCCTGGAACTCGGACTGGAAGACGGACCGTCCTGGCATGTGAACCGTTCGCCTCTTCAGGAGCTTGCGGCCTGGCTGCAGCGTATCAGCGCTGCGCTTTCCAAAATGGCCGGAGATCTCATTCTTCTCGGCCGCTCGGACATTGGTGAAGTTGCAAGCGGCAGCGGGGGCGGGTCATCCACCATGCCGCAAAAGGCGAACCCCGTGCAGGCGGAAGCCATTCTGGTTCTCGCCCAGATTGTCAATCAATCCCAAAGCACACTGGCTGTGGCCTCCGATCTCGTCGAAGAACGGGACGGCACAAAGTGGCCGCTTGAGTGGATGATGGTCCCGCAAATGCTGATGGCAACCGGCACCGCCCTACGGCACGCACAAGCACTTGCCGATAGCTTGAGACCAAACAGCGCTCGGCTGGATGCTACCCTGTCCGAAAATCCTGAAATCATGGCTGAAACCGCGAGCTTCGCTCTTGCAAAGGCTGGTGTTCCGAGGGCTGAAGCCAAGAACCTCGTCGCCAACGCAGCCGCCGATACCACGCCCTTCGCGGATGCTCTTGCAAAACTGAGCCCCGTTGAAATCGATTGGCACAATGTGCTCGATCCCCGCTCCGCGATTCAGCCGAGCCGGGACATGTCGGACAGGATCTTCGCCAAGCGCGTCTGCACGTAGCCGGGCCTACCGCAGGACGGTCGGCAGCCAAAGCGTAATTGCCGGGAAACTCACCAACAGGATGACACGGATGACCTCGGCGCCGAAGAACGGCGCAACGCCTTTGAAGGTCTCGATCATCGGCGTGTCGCGCGCGAGCGAGGAAATCACGAAGACATTCATGCCGACGGGCGGTGTGATCAGGCCTAGCTCGACCACAATCAATGCCAGGATCCCGAACCAGATCTTCAGGTCTTCGGTGCTCATGCCAAAGCCTGCCCCGTCCGCGCCCTGATAAATGCCGCCATTGATCTCAACCAGCACCGGCCAGAAAAACGGAATGACAAGCAGGATCATGGAGAGGCTGTCCATCAGGCAGCCCAGAAAGATGAGCGCAATCAGCAAGATGATCAGCACCGTCATCGGTTCCAGGCCGGAATTTGAAATCCAGGCGGCAGTTTCCTGGGGCAGTCCGACGCGGGACATGAAAATCTTCAGGAGTTCGGCACCGAGGATAATCAGATAGATCATTCCGGACGTGGCGGCCGTTTCCTTGAGCGCGGAGACAAAGTCGGTGCGTGTGAGCTTTCTCTGGACGATGCCGAAAAACAGCACCAGGAACACACCGACAGCGGCAGCCGGTGTCGGATTGAAAAATCCAAAATAGATACCGCCGATCACCATGCCGAATATGACGAGCACGGGGATCATCCCGACAGTCGCTTCGACGAATTCGTTCCCGTCCGCAACGCCGCCTTTTGGACCGGCAGCCGGTCTGATAGCGACGTAGACGGCGATGGTCAGGAGGAAGAGAACCACGGCCAGCAGGCCCGGCAGGAACGCTGCCATGAACATGGTGACAATATTCGCTTCAACGATCACGGCGTAGATAATCAGAACCACCGACGGCGGAATGAGAATGCCCAGAACACCACCGGCTGCCAGCGTTCCGGTGGCAAGCGCTCCCGAGTAGTTGTAGCGGCGGAGCTCCGGCAGAGCGACCTTGCCCATCGTGGAAGCAGTGGCAAGAGACGACCCGCAAACAGCGCCAAAACCGGCGCACCCGGCAATTGCCGCCATGGCCGTGCCGCCACGCATCCAGCCGAGCCAGGCGTTCGCCCCCCGGAACAGAGCCTGGCTCAGACCGGTTTTCGACGCGATCGCCCCCATCAGGACAAACATGGGTACGACCGAGAGGTCGTAGATGGAGAATTGTCCGTAGGCCAGGGTCTTGAGCTGGCTGAGAACGAGCGCCGGACCGTTCAGCATCATCGTGCCGACACCGCCGACCAGGATCATTGCGTAGGCAATCGGTATTCGAATGGCGATCAGGAAGATCAGCACGGCAAGTGCGCCGAGGCCGAGCACGAGTGCGTCAGTCATCTGCTGATTATCCTTTCGACAGAACGTCTGCGTCGCGCAGCAAGGTGACGGCAGCCGCCACGGCGAGAAGAGCCAGCGAGATCAAGATCGGAATGAATGCCAGCCAATGCGGGATTTGCAGGATTGTCGTGGTGTAGTCGTATTCGCGCTGATCAAGCATGCCGAAATACATGCGCCATATCAGCAGCATGGCAAAACCGAGCGCGATCAGAGACCCAAGCAGTGTGAAAAACGCGATCATTCGTTTGGAAGCGCCCGAGGTAAAGATATCTGCCGACACGTTGGCGCCGACAAGCTGGCAGTAGGGCAAGAATGCAAAGACGGCGACTGCGACACCCATTTCAGTCAGTTCGAAATCACCCGGAAAAGGCTTTCCGAACATCGATCCGATGATCGACACCATGTTCACCGCCACGACCAGGAGGAGCACGATGCCGCCCAGGAGCGCCCAACCGGTGATCAGGCGGCTTGCAGCTCCGATAAGTCCGGAGCTGCTTTCCTGTTGGTCCGCCGTCATCAATTGGACGCGTTACCGGCAACCGCGGCCTTGGCTTTTTCAACCAAGGCGTTGCCATCAATGCCTTTTTCGGCAACTTCATTCACCCAGCGGTCGACCACCGGCGCCAGAACCTCGTTAAAGGCCGCAGTCTCTTCCGGCGTCAGCGTGATGTGTGTGTTGCCAGCTTTTGTTGCCAGACCGATCCCGAAATCATCCGCACCGGCCCAGATGTTGCCGACCTCTTCCGCCCATGCCGTGTCGGACGCATCGAGAAATGCCTGCTTGATGTCTTCCGGCAGCGCGTCCCAGCGCGCCTTGTTCATGGACACCTGGAAGACCGTTGTTCCGAAGCGTTCCTTGTCTGCACCTTCGATCTGGAATTCGGTCTGCTCCTGGATCTTCAACGGCGGAATGATCTCCCAGGGGATCATCGCACCATCGATAACGCCTTTCTGAAGGGCTGTCGGAAGCTCCGGAACCGGCATTGCGACGGGAGACGCCCCAAGTGCTTCAATGACCCAGGCGCCTGTGCGCGTCGGAATTCGGATCTTCTTGCCTTCAAGATCGGCCGGAGCCCTTACCTCGGTGTCCGTCATATGGATGCCCTGCCCCGCATGGACATGCAGAAACATGACTTCCACACCCTTGTAGTCGTCCTTCAGGTCGCTCTCGAACAGCTCTTTCAGCGCCAGATTTGTCGCCGCGGTATCGTTCTTGTGTACGCCTGGCAATTCGAACACTTCCGACCGCGGGAAGAGACCGGGCGTATACCCATTCACAGTCCACACCAGATCAACGACACCGTCGCGGACCTGATTGATGAGTTCAGGCGGACGGCCTCCCAGCGTCATCGCGGGATAGATTTCGATCGAGACCTTGCCGCCGGAGTTTTCTTCCACTCGCTTCGCCCAGGGCACCAGCATCTGGGCATGCGCGGGCGCTTTTTCGCCAATGAAATGGTGCAGCTTGAATTCGTGGTCAGCCGCCAGCGCGGGCGTTCCGGCGAACGCCAACAGAGCGGCCCCCAGGATCAAATTTTTAAAGTTGCTCATGATTCCTCCTCCAAGTGAGACACGCTCACAGTCTTTTATCCACTTACCGCCAGACGACCCATGGACCTGTTGACGCAGTTTTTCGGCAGCGCCAGAAAACGTCAGGCAGCAGAACAGGTGACAGCGAACAAGCAACCGGCGCCTTCCCCTGGAAGACACTATCACCACGCACGCATGCTGCGACAAACGAGTGGCCGTTTTATCGTTATCGGCTCATAGTCACTAATTCGTTTGGGAATGTAAATTGAGATATGGCGCCAGATACTTTCCGTTTTTGGCAAGAAAAGTCTCGGCTCATGCGCGAACAACACGTGTGCGATACAGCGCATCCTTCGCAAGTAAAACACGGATAAGGAAAGACAAATCAGAAATCGGACCGGGACCCCTGATGTGGGGTCCCGGCATACGTCACTCGATGAAGGTGCGTGACAGTCTCTCGCTGAGCGGTTGGGCGAGGTAGCTGAGTGCAATCCGCTCTCCCGTTCTGATAAAAAGATCCGCCGGCATTCCAGGAACAAGTTCCAGCTTGTCGACATCGGCAGACTGTTTCGCGTCCAGCCTGACCCGCGCCACATAGAAGGCGTCTCCTGTCCGCTCATCCGTGACTGCATCAGCGGAGATATCGAAAATGCGCCCCTTTGCTTCGGGGATCTCTTCCTGGTCGAACGCACTAAGGCGTATGCGGGATGCCTGACCGACCGACAGCTTTTCGATATCGGCGGTGTTGATGCGCGCTTCGACTACCAGTTCTTCGCTGAGCGGCACCAATTCGAGAATATCCTCTCCCGGCCTGACGACACCGCCTAGCGTATGCAGCGCCATGTTGACGACGGTGCCGCTGACGGGCGCGCTCACGACGACACGTTTCTGACGTTCCACCGCACCCTTGAATTGCGGTTCCACGGCAGCGAGTTGTCCCTCGACCGCAGCGAGATCCTCCGTCGCCGCTTCCAGTCTCTGCTGCTGCGCGCTGACATCATTGAGCTCCAACTCACCGATTTCGTTGCGCGCTCGCGCCTGGTCTGTTCTCAGCGCGGCCTCAAGCCCGACCAGACGTTCGATTTCCAAGCGGATGGAATTGATCCTGGGTGCCGTCACAAGCCCCTTCTCAAACAAGGTCTGCAGGGATTCCAGTTCACTGGTGGAAATCGCATGCTGGCGCTCGTTGGACCGGCGCTGTTCTTCAAGACCTGCTATTTCGTCCTGCAATGCGTTTATGCGCCGTTTCAGGACGTCCTGTTCGCTGGCACGAGCGCGTGCCTCCGTGTCGAACACTCTTTTCTGGGTGAGGTAGGCACTTTCCAAGAGAACGTCGGGAACATCGTCTACAATGAGCGCTTCGACATCGCTTCTGCGAAATGTTCCCGCCTGACTGATCTGCGCAAGAAGACGGGCGCGACGCGCGGTGAGCTCTCCGATCTGACTGCTAAGGACGGTAAGATCAACATCTGCCTCGGTGCTGTCGAATACCACAAGCGGCTGACCCGCATCCACGATATCGCCATCTGTGACGAACAACTCGCGCACGATACCGCCGTCGAGATGCTGAACTGTCTTGCGATTTCCGTCGACAACAAACGATGCCTGGGCAACGACCGCACCGTCGAGTTTTGTCTGGAGAGACCAGTAGGCAGCGCCTCCGACGAACAGGGCCAGAACGACAAGCCCGAGGAAGACAAGGAACCCGATCCGGGGTTCGGTCGTTGCTTTCACATCATCTGTTTTCTGCGAAAGATGAGAGACGTGACGGTTTTGATGAGAAAGTGTCAGTTCTTTCATTGGACTGCCCTTTCCTGAACAGGTTTATCGATATTGCCGCCGTGTTGGCGGCTCGCCGGGAGAACGTTGCGTTTCGTGTCACGCAATACGTCGTCGCGGTTTCCGAAAGCTGTCTGAACGCCGTGATTGAGAACCAGCACCTTGTCGACGACCTGCAACGTACTTGGACGGTGGGTCATCATGACAACGATGCTGCCGCGTTCCTGCATGGACCGGATCGCTTTGTGAAGCGCGGCCTCACCGGTGGAATCCAAGTCCGAATTCGGCTCGTCCAGGACCAGAAGAAACGGGTTGCCATAAAGCGCGCGGGCAAGCGCGATCCGCTGCCGCTGTCCGCCAGACAAGAAGAATCCGTTGCCTATCCTGGTTTCATAACCATCGGGCAGATTGGAGATCAGATCGTGGACGTCGGCAGCAAGAGCCGCTTCCAGAACGAGTCCGTCGTCGACTTCAGCTGCAAACCGCGCAATGTTCTCCCGGACTGTGCCGTCAAAGAGAGCGATTTCCTGTGGCAGATACCCGATATGGCTTCCGAGTTCTTCCGGATCCCACTTCGCTGTGGGGTTACCGTCGAGGCGCACGGTTCCCCGCTGAGGAGCCCAGACACCGGCCAGCATTTTGGCAAGAGTTGATTTTCCCGAAGCGCTCGGTCCGATCACCGCAACAGCGTCTCCGGCCTGAAGGTTCATGCGGATATCGGAAAGCGTCGCGTTTTGCGCTGTGGGTGGCCCTGCCTTCTGGATCGCGACACTGACGGAAACCTGTGGTCGTGGAAGGTGAAGACGTTTCGGCTCGACAGGGTAGTCGTGGACGAGTTTTCTCAGCTTGCCGTAGGATCCGGATGCCGCAAGAAAGCCCCGCCACTGTCCGATGAGCTGATCGATGGGGGCAAGTGCGCGGCCGAGAACAATGGTTGCGGCAATCATGATGCCCGCGGAGCTTTCACCGGTGATCGCAAGCGCCGCACCAAGACCGAGGATGGCAGACTGCAGTCCAGTGCGCAGGGTTCTGGAGGTGACCGAAAACGTCGAGATGCGGTCATTGACCCGCGTCTTCAGCCGATGTGCCTCGAACTGAAGATCTTGCCAGCGGTGCGCCAGATCACTGCGCATACCCATCGCATGGACGATTTCCGCATTTGCCTCGCCTGCCCGGTAGAGCGTGTCGCTGCGCCGGCGGGCTTCGGCCGCTTCCATCATCGTGTTGTGGCTGCGCGCGTTGTTGATGAGAGCAAGAACCGTCAGGACAATTGCACCCGCCAATCCCAGGTGACCGAGATAGGGATGAAGAATGTAAAGAACGCCGATATAGACCGGAATCCAGGGTGCATCGAAAAATGCAAGCAGCGTGCTTCCGGACAGGAAATCCCTGAAACCGTTGACATCTTCAATCGAGTTGTCGCTCGAAGCTAGGTTTCCTTCGACTTTCCGGCGCATGGCCGCATTGAGCACGGGCACGCCGACTTTCAGTTCGAACTTGGCACCCAACCTGTTCAGCATGCGCTGACGGATCCAGTCTAGCAGTCCGGTGACCACAAAGACGCCGCCAAGCAGCAGCGTGAGGGCGATGAGCGTGTCCATGTTCTGGCTGGTGAGAACGCGGTCATAGACCTGAAGCATGTAAAGCGGCGCAGCGAGTGCCAGAATGTTCAGCGCCATGCTGAAGAGCGCGATTGCGAGGAAACCGGCACTGAGTGAAGACCAGGCGTGCCGGACAGGAGAGATCTTGCGGAACATGTGCTTGCTCCAATTCACGGGGTTCGGGTCAAAAATTTGGGAAAGCCACAGGGTGGCGACAGCGGCCACCGCCACCCTGAGCAACTGGCTTAGACGAGGAAGTCGTCTTCGCTCAGTTGCGACGCGTCGACGTTGACCAGGCGCAGTGTGCTGTCCGACCCGAAGGACAGGACTGCATCCGAGCCATCTTGGACCGCGCCGGACAGAACTGCGGCCACGTCGAAGTCAGGCGCGAAATCGCCACCTGAAATCAGATCCGAGCCGAGTTCGAAGTCGCTAACGGTGTCTGCACCGAGGCTGGCAACGAAGATGTCGGAGCCATCGCCACCTTCGAGCAGGTCGTCACCACCGGCACCGTTCAGGACATTGTCAAAACCGCTGCCGGTGATGACATCTCCATCGTTGGAGCCGATGACGTTTTCGATCGAGCTGAGGACATCCGTCTCAACGCGGTTTTCGATAACGTCTTCTCCGACAACGCCGGTGTTGGTGATCGGCTCCACGGCATCGAGGGTTGCGCCGGCATCCACAAGCGTGTCTTGGACAACCGGGCCGTTTTGGCCGGCTGGCGCGTTGTGCAGATGGATGGCTGAAACAACACCCGGGATCGGCGTCGATAGGTCGGCTTCGTTGAGGCCTGACACATCGAGAACGCTCGAATAGGTGACTTCACCTGTTGTCAGGTTCTGGACGATTGTCACAGTCGCCTCACCCGTTGCCTCGCTGTCGGAAAGCGGTTCCGGCTCCTGCGCGGCATCCAGCCCGCCGGAGAGCTCGATCGTGCGAATGCCATGTTCGGTGACATCACTGTCAACGAGCAGCTGGCCTCTGATCTCACCACCGGGAAAGTCCGACGTGTGGATGTTGTAGTAGAGGTTTCCGGCAACAGCCTGGTCGACGAATGCAGCACCGTCGGCAATGGCAGATCCGAACTGGGCGGGCGCTGCAACCACGGCATTGTCGACACGGACGGTGAAGCCGGTGTCCCGGGTTGCCGTACCGTTGCCGTTTGCACCGAGGTTGACGTTTACCGCGACATCCAGATCCGAGAAGTCAGCCGTGTCGGTGCCCTCTCCGCCGTCCAGGAAGTCGTTGCCAAGACCGCCGACGAGAACGTTGTCGCCATCACCTGCGATCAGCGTATCGTCACCGGCACCGCCGTCTATGACACCGTCCACGAGGCCAAGATCGACGAAGATGTCTTCGCCACCTCCGAGCAGGACGTTACCGTCAATGATGCCGCCGTCGTTGACGATTGTGACGTCACCAGCGTCGCGCGCATCAATTGCGTTGACCTTGCCGGAGATCTCGCCCTCGTTGATGATGGCGCCCAGGATATCAAGACCACCGTCAATCCGGATACCAGCTGCCGCATCAGACTCGTCCGAACCGGCAATGACACCCTCGTTCTCGACAAGACCGGCAAACCCGGCATCTTCAACGCTGGAGAACAGACGCAAGCCGTCGCCGACCGTGTTTCCTTCGGTTGCGTCGCCGCCGCCGAAAATAGCGCCCTGGTTGAGGATCGAAGCAGAGACGACGTCGCCGTCGACATCACCGGTCTGGAGCGAGACGCCGGAGGCATTGTTGCCGTTTGCGTCGACCGTTCCCTGGTTGGTGAAGGTGTAGTTGTCGGCGGTGCCGTCGGCATAGACGGTTCCGTTACGCTGTGTGCCGGTCGCCAGGATCGCGCCCTGGTTGACCACATCCAGGCCTTCACCATCGATGTTCAGTGCCCGGCTGTCGGACGAAACAATACCCTGGTTGATGAAGGAACCACCGGAATGATCACCGGTTCCGAAGTAGACGCCGTTTTGCGCGCCGGCAAAAACACCGCCTTCTTCGTTCACCAGGGAACCCTGGAAGTCCACACCGTTGACCGCCCGGAATGCGCCGACGGTACCTTGCTGGCTTTCCGCCGTGACAGCCCCGGAGTTGGTGATTGAACCGGTGAAGAGTGCCGCAGCAAAGCCACCCTCGCTCAGCCGAACGCCTTCCAAACGGATGCCGTCGCCTGCAGTGCCCGCGCCGGCGGAAGCCTGACCACGGCCGTTGATCGTGCCGGCGTTATCAACTTCAACGTCGCCATTGCCGTCTGCTGCCAGCGACAGGGAGATACCGGCGCCGTCATTGTGTTCACCGGCATCAATGACACCGGTCGGCAGGTTGGTGATCGAAAAATCGCGCGCCGTGTCATCGGCATAAATCGTGCCGTTGCGCTGGTCGCCTGTGCCGAGAATGTCACCGCCATTGAGCAGGTCGACACCGGACCCGTCAATGTTCACCGCCCGGCTACCGGACTGGATCGTGCCGAAGTTCTGAACGCTGAGATCATGCTCGGCATCGCCGATGTAAAGGCCGTTGCGCGGACCTTCGATCGTGCCTGTGCTGGAGTTGAAGATCCGGCCCTCGGCCGCAACGCCATCGGCAATGCGGATGCCGGCCGTCGTGCCCTGATTGCTTTCGGTGCTGATGAGGCCGCTGTTGAAGATATCGGTCTCAAGAACAGCGCCTTCAGCACCGTCATCAATCCGGATACCGTCACCGGCAAGCGGTGTGTTGGAGGCGGCTTCGTCACCGCGACCCTGAATAACGGCACCGAAGCCGTTGAAGATGGTCCCCTCTACGACATCGTTCAACTCGTCGCCGACCTGGAGCGAGATACCAGCGCCCTGGTTGCCTTCGCCGGCGTCGATCGTTCCGCCTGTGAAGTTGCTGATCGAAAAGTCTTCTGCTGTGCTGTTGGTGTAGATCGTGCCGTTGCGCTGATCGCCCGTGCCGACAATGTCGCCAAAGTTACGAACGCTGACGCCCTCGCCCTGGATGTCGACCGCGCGGCTGTCAGAAGAGATCACGCCGCCGCTGAAGTTATCCAGCCTTCCGGAAGACTGAGCACCGGCGAATTGAACACCGTTGAACTCACCGTCGACGATGCCGAAGTTGCGGATGTCCGCACTGCCGCTAACCTGAATACCGGTCGCAAGCGCGTCAGGACCGCTGTTGGCCTCGATGCGGGCGTTGCGGAAGTTGAAGACTTGTGCATCTTCACCACCGACGGAAACGGCGGCAGCAGCATTGTTGGTCGTCACCTGACCGAAGTTCAGAAAACGTGCGAAGTCGTTGTCGAGAACGAAGGCCGGTGTGTTGTCGACGACCACGTTGTTGAATACGCCGTTCGTCAGCGACTGGCCGTCACGAACTGTTTCTTGTGCCAGTGTGGACGTCGTGAGCAATCGCGCCCGAATACCGGCAAGCATCCCAGATACCATTTGGAAATCTCCATGAGTTTTGTGGCCCGGGTACACCCTCTGCACGATGGCGCCCGGCACTCATGGATCTGTTGTGAGGCCCCCTATTCTTGAAATTCATATTGCCAATACGCGCTATAACCTTTCGAAATAATCACGGGTGATGTGACCGCCACTTTATTTTTCCGCGTTGTTTTACAACGCGTTGAACGCGTCTGATGAAAATCAGATTCTATTTGTTCAACTGAGATGGAAAAAACGTGAAGTGATTTCGCACTTGCAGATCCAAACGAGCATTCCTGCCAAAGCGAGGCAAACCGAAAAGACACCCGGCGGCGGCCGGACTGAGCTCAAGAAACCACGCCGGACGCAGCCCGATATTGGACGGAATGAGTTTTTGGGAGCCGGTTTCGCGAACCGGTTGGACGGTGCCAGTTACGCGCCGTCTTTACAAAACAGCACCACCGTTTTCGACAGGAATGGCTGCATTGCCAGCATCCGCGCCGATCGTTCCTGTTGGCGGCGATTGAGAAATGAAATCGCTGATCGACGAAATGACACCGAAACGCGGGTATTGCCGACGTGTGATCGCGCCGAGTTCGCGCAGCCTGCCTGCACCATCGAACGGAACAAAGGTCAGGCCCAGATTGTCGCGTTTGAATTGTTCCGCCGCGATGGCATTCACGATCGTGCAGGCATCGGTGTGCGCGAGGTGTCGGCAAAGCGTTTCAAAGCGCGCGGACCTTACATCGATGCCAAGGCGCTCGGCGGCATCGGACGAAGAGGCCGGCAGGTCCTTTTCAAGGTCGTATCCGAACGGCACATCGAAGCGTATCAGGAATTCCGCCGGAACATCGGTTGCCCGAATGCCGTTTTTCTTTGCCAGAACATGATCTTTGCGCATGCCGAGATAGAGCGGTTCCTGCCAGAGCGGGGTGAACTGAGGCGCGTCCTCACCGGCGTCGCCATAGATCATGGTGTGGCTGTTCCGCGAAATCAGCGCTGTATCCAATTGCATCTGCTCGACCATGCGGGACAATTCGAGCGGCTTTTCCTCGACGATCACCAGCTTCAGGTCCGGAAAGAGTTCCGCAGTCATGTCGAGAAAATAGCCGGATAGATAGGCGGCCAGCGTCGGCGTCATGCCCAGGCGGAAAGGTGTTGCATCCAGCTTTCGATGCTCCTGCGCAGTCTCGGAAATCCGGTCAACCAGACCATTGATCTCAAGCGCCATCTCGACGATCTGCGTGCCGAATTTCGTCAAAAGAACTTCGTTCCGGGTCCGTTCGAAAATCTGAACCCCGAGCTCGGCCTCAAGCTTCTTGATCTGGTTTGAAAGTGCCGGCTGGCTGACGTGAACGGCGCGGGACGCACGGGTAAAATTCTTGTGGTGCGCCACGGCGGCGACGTATTGCAGGTCCCGAAGGTTCATATGTGGTCAGCGATGTCCAGTTTACCGTTGCGCGCAAACGTGTGGTGCGTGAGCCCTTTCGTAAAGTGACAATGATTTGACCGAATTTGTGACGAAGCGGTGGTGAACCCAGATCATTCGATTTCAAATTGCCAATACAGCGGCAAATACAAATGCAACGCTGAGGTCGTCTAGGTTATTACCCGAGTAATCTTTGAGCCGTTGGAGTAGTTTCATCCTTTCGGAGTGAATACCTGTCACTTGTTATTCGAAGTGGCAGATCGCCGTAGAATTCAGCACTCCAGATATTTTATTACTCATCGGTATTTAAATGGACTCCCGACAAAACAGCAGCTTCGGCAGTCTTTTGCGAGATGTATCCGGTTCACTTTGATTTGAGACGCAGTTGCAGCGCGGCCAAATTTTTTGCGCATAAACAAAAGGGGCGGCTGAAGTGCCGCTCCTTTTTTTAAAGACTTGCCGGTTTCAGACTGCGGCGACCCGGTCGAGGAAGGTCTCGATGCCTTTTTTCAAGGCAGTGCTTCGGTCGCTCAGGTCGCTGGAGGCCGACTGAACGCTGCCCGAAACATCCTTGGTTTCGTCCACGGCTTCCGTGAGCTGGGAAATATTCGCTCGAACAGACATTGTGCTCTCGGCCGCCCTTTGGACATTGCCGGAGATTTCATTGGTGGCAGCTCCCTGTTGCGACACCGCAGACGATATTCCCTGTGTATACCCGTTGACTTCCTCCATCGTGTCGGAAATCGAGCCGATCGCTTTCACTGCATCGGTCGTGGATTCCTGGATGGTCTGGATCTGGGACGAGATTTCCTCGGTCGCCTTTGAGGTCTGGGTCGCGAGTTCCTTTACTTCCGCGGCAACGACCGCAAAGCCCTTGCCCGCCTCGCCTGCACGGGCTGCCTCGATCGTTGCATTCAGCGCAAGCAGATTTGTCTGTTCCGCAATCGCCTGAATGAGACTGACGACTTCACCGATTTTCGATGCCGCCTCAGCCAGATCCTGAACCTTGGTGTTCGTATTGTGCACGGCACCCGTCGCACTTGTTACGATATCCGAAGAGCGCCGTACCTGCTCGCCGATTTCGGCAATGGAAGCCGACAGTTCTTCTGCTGCGCTGGCGACGTTTTCAACGCTGCTTGATGCATCCTCGCTTACGCGTGAGGTGTCGCCCGCCTGTTCGGCGCTGTTCTCGGCAATCTGGCCCAGGGTCGATGCTGTACCGGCCATGCCAGCCGCCGTCTCAT
Organism: uncultured Roseibium sp.; assembly: GCF_947494555.1. Lineage (GTDB taxonomy): Bacteria > Pseudomonadota > Alphaproteobacteria > Rhizobiales > Stappiaceae > Roseibium. Next base: position 1,256,454 of record NZ_CANLVF010000002.1, read on the forward strand.
CAAGCGCTCCGAGCAGTACGTGGACTTCCTGCCGGAACCCGTCGATCAGACCATCTACCTCGGCCTGGCGGTCATTCTGCTGTTGCTGGTTTTCACTTGCCTCGCTTTCCAGACGGACCCGCTCGCGCGCGTTTTCCTGGAAGACCTGTACGGTTCGGCTCATGTCGCCAATTTCATCGCGCTGGTCTGTTGTCGGCACTTCGACATCTGTGTCGCCTTCGGCAAGGCGCCCCATGGCTTCGGTGAGCGCGCGTGTCGGTCTTGTAATGAGCAAAGACAGTACGAACGCAAGCAAGCCACCCACCGCAACTGCAGCAATGAGGGCTACCGCAATAAGTCCGAGCGCCGTATTTGCGCTTGCGGATGCACTGGCTGACTGTTCCTCGGCAAGGTTTGTAATGACCCGGCGCACATCGCCCGATATTGCCACAAGCGCTTTGTGCTTGGCGTCGAAGGTCTCCTTGGCAGCAACCATGCCGGCAAACTCGGCATCGTAAGTATCAACTTCTTGATCGATCGAAGCTACGGAGTCCGCGATTTCCGGGAAGGCCGCGCTGTCCGCCTTGAGCGTGTTGGCAAGGTTTCTGATGATACCGATGCGCGTTTGAACTGCGTCCGCGCCCATCGATTCAAATCCGGCAAAAAACTCCATCGTTGCCGACCTGATTTCAAGCGAGGCACGAAGAAACTTGGACGCGTTGACGTCTACAAGACTGACAATACCCAGCTTTGACTGCGCACCGCCGGCCACTTTCTTGGCCGCGTCCGAGGCCACGTATACGGCCTTGCGCAGCGTAGAAGCTTCCAGATTCAGCGCCTTCAGTTCACTGCCGACCTGTTTGGCGATCGCACGCGGCATGGTGCCGGCGGTTTCACCCTCCGGTTTTGGGATGATTTCGGACATTGCGGCGGTCCGTCCGGCAAGGTCTTTCAATTTGGCGGGATCGACCCCATCGACCTTGAGTTTGGCGGCCTTCTTGGACGTCTTGACGAGCGTTGCGACCTCATCAATGACCATCTGACTTTCGGCAGCCGGCAGGTCACCAAACAAGGCAGCCTTTTTGATTGCTGCGCCCAACTCGGACGACTTGTCCTCAATCTGCGACAGCATACGGCCGAGCTTGTCGGCTCTGTTGCGTGTGCTCGTTGCCTTCTTGGCGGCTGCACCGGCTTCGCGCTGAATTTTCGTCATCTGATCGGTGATTTCAACCGCAAGCGTTTCCAACCCAAGCGCGGAATGCAGCAACTTGTCGACCTGTGTCTTGCGGCTTTCGACCGCCGAAACGACTTGCTGGAACTCGCCTCCGAGACGACCAACCAGCGCTATCGCTTCCTCAGTGTTGTTTTGTCCAGATGATGCGCCGGACACTTGATCCAGCGAGTGAAGCGCTTCCTCAAGCCGATTGATCTGCACCGCCGCGGCTTCCGCCAATTCGGCGCTGCCTTCCGACATGTAGGTTTCCTGTGCCTGCGCAACCTGCTGAAGGCTCGCGATGGCCGTGGTCGCCTTTGCACTGACGTCGGACTGAGCCCTAAGGCCAAGAATTGCGATCGTCCCGACCGCACCCACCGCGGCCGAAACAAGTATCATTGTGACAAAACCGCCGCCAACCTTGGTAGAAAGGCGCGCGTTCTTAAAAGGCTTAAGTATCCTGGACATCGTTCCCCCAACACTTTGCTTAAGTAAACCGGGGGTTGGATAAATAATTCATGAAGAGTTTTGGCTGCGGCGTGGGCACAAGATGCGCGAATTAAATATAGCTGAAAAACGTCATTTTGATCATGGAGATAGGCCAACAAACACGCGGCTCTTTTTTTGCCCGAATTAATTATAGATCGCGCTCAAGTGATTGAGCTGTGTGTCAATTACTACCTTTAATAGAACTTCTGTTCGATATCGAATCTGTAACTCTACTTACGCGACACAAACAAATGCGATTTTTCTTCTACTATTTTCTCTTAGATTCGTTCTGCCCGGGCTTCATCAAGGAGCCTTTTCAGTGATTGCAGATCGCCAATATGATTGGCCATCAGTAAAATGAGCCGGGCGTTATACGCATCGCTTTCCTCTTTGCTCAAACCTTCATGTGCCGCCAGAAGTTCTGCATAAAAGGCATCAGGAGCCTCCAGGTTCGGCCGTAAAACTTCGTTGGTCATTGCAAGCCTCTTCCTATTGCCCTATCGAGCGCCTGTTCGATCATATCCTGGTCGTAGTGTTGCCAGCGCGCAGCAACGTGCTGGTCAGGGCGGATCAGATAGACCGCAGCAGCGGCGTTTCCAAGATATCTTTGCACCAGTTCCGGACTGATTTCATCGCTCGCGACCGTCAGTCCCTTGACCGGAACCCCGTTGAGTTCAATTCCCGCCGGCACCTCAACCCCGCATCCCAGAAGAAAGAATTCGCTCCCCAACTGGTCGAGCAGCCAGCCATCGGATAACGGTGCGTCTGCAACAGGACTTCCCGGACGGGTCCGATCCGGCAGTTTCTTGTCATCCGCCCCGTTGAGCGGTGAGCCGTCATAGGTGCAGGGGACTGACAGACGTCCGGAATTTACAAGCGGACGTGCGAAGGCATGATGCTCGGAAAGATCAAGAACAGCATCCCGGAAGATCCGGCTCATTTCCGATTTCGGTGTAATGAAGTCCGTCGAGCGGGAGCTTTGCAGTATGTTTTCATCCGCCCCCAGTTCTCTTTCAAAGGAATAGCTGTCAAGCAATGCCTCCGGTGCCTTGCCGTCAAGAACCAGTTTCAGTTTCCAGCCCAGATTGTCAGCGTCCTGAAAACCGGAATTGGCCCCGCGCGCACCAAAGGGAGATACCTGGTGCGCGCTGTCGCCGGCAAAAATCACCCTGCCGTGTCGAAACTCTTCCATGCGGCGGCACTGAAAGGTGTAGATCGACACCCATTCCAGATCGAAGTCGACATCCTCGCCCAGCATCTGCTTAAGCCGCGGGATGACGTTTTCCGGCTTCTTTTCCTCTTCCTTGTCGATGTCCCAACCGAGTTGAAGGTCGATGCGCCAGACGCCGTCAGGTTGCTTGTGCAGCAGCGCCGACTGATCCTTGTTGAACGGCGGATCGAACCAGAACCAGCGCTCGGTTGGAAAATCCGCTTTCATGATGACATCGGCGATCAGGAAATTGTCCTCAAACACACGCCCAACAAAATCGAGGTCGAGCATGCGGCGGGTTGGCGAGCCGGCACCATCGCACGCAATCAGCCAATCGGCTTCCAGGTTATAGGCGCCGTCCTGCGTTTCGACTGTCACGAGCGTATGATCGTCGTAGCGATGAAGGTTCTCCACCCTGTTGCCGCCGCGTATTTCCACCGGCTTGCCTTCAGCCTGCAGGGCGCGGATACGTTCGACGAGATACAGCTCACAGTAATATTGTTGGAGATTGATGAAGGCAGGACGCTTGTGGCCGTCTTCGGGCAGCAGGTTGAAATTATAGACCTGCCTGTCGCCGAAATAGACCTTGCCGAGGTTCCAGACGACGCCCTTCTCGACCATCTCGTTGCCGCATCCAAGCCGATCGAAGATTTCCAGCGAGCGCTTTGAAAAACAGATCGCCCTTGAGCCGACGCTGACCTTGTCGTTGTCGTCGAGCACGACAACCGGAACATCTGCCTGGGCAAGGTCGATCGCCATGGCAAGGCCGACGGGGCCGGCACCGATGATAACAACCGGATGGCGCACAGGTGCTGGCGCGTCCTGATCGGCGGCACGCCTGTAGGGATACAAGGGCGCTTCAAAAAGTTTGGTCAAAGGTTCACCTCCCAGATCCCTCGCTACATGTATTTTTTGGCCACCGGGTGGCGGCCGAATTCAAGAAAGAAATCATCCAATTGAGGCGGCACGACACTGGTTCCGGCCAGCATTGCGTGTGCCTGTCCCCGGTGGTGGATCTGATGCTGAAAGAGATGCAACAGCGTGTTGCCGATGGTCTCCTGCATGACGCCTTTCCTGCCCCGGTCCTGCGCAATTGCTCTGTCCAGATCCGTCTCGCTGAGGTCATCGCAGAACAGGATGAGTTGCCGGTCCTGCCAGGTCTGGGCTGAACGCAGCTTGTCCGCGGTTTCCAGATGAGGCGTTTCGTAGACAGACAGGCCTTTCCCTTCCTCGCAAAGCGCATCCAGATAATAGCGGTCGACTTCCCAGTTGTGATTGAGGGTTTCGCGAATGGACGGGAAAAACCCTGCCCGCTCTGCATCGAACTCCGCCTGGCTGAGGCGGCAACAGGCCTCATAGAGCATCTCATTTGCGTAGGCGTTGTTGCGTGCCATCAGTTGGAGAAAGACAAGGCTTTTGCTCATTCTATTGCGTCCGCGCCATTCTGTTTTTCATCACGAGGTTTCCCTTTAGAAAAGACTACCTCTATTCCAACCTTGAATTCGGCCAGGCGTTTCCGACGCATTTCTTCAGGCATTGCACCGATGTTTACCTGATGAGAAAACCAACATGACGTAATCGCTGGCCGATATTCAGACTGGGACAAAATCGTCGGCACCAAACTTCCTGGCTTCTTCTGCTTGGTGAAAAGAGCAGCGACGAGAGCACCCGGATAATTTCCAACTGCGAAATTATACTCCGACATTTCTACAGTCTGGTCTGCTATTCCGCTATCATCTTGATATTCTTGCGAGTTTACGTAGCAGACTTCTGACACGAGCAAGCCATCCAGATCGCCAAAGAGCAGTTTCTCAATTGAATAGGTCGCCTTCTCGCAAATCGCTTCTCGAGTGATTTGGTGATCGTAAGAAACGACAGTCGCAATCACCCCCAATGCCTCATTCCTGCTTGGTTCATCATATTCACCGGGCTTCGGCGCGGCACACGCCCAAGCAGAGCTAAGCGTGCTCAATAGAGCGAACAGCAAAATTGTAAAACGCATTCTCTTGCCTAGCCTTGTTGGAAGAACTGATCTCAAAACCGCGCAATCATTCCTGCATCCAAGGGCGCTCGCTCTATGGCAGCTACCCGGCTCATCCCTGCAGATCCGCCCACATCTTGGCATCGCGTTCTGCCGTCCAGATGCGCGGTGTGTCGATGCCGAGTGCCTCGTCATAGGCCCGGGCGACATTGAACGGCAGGCAATGCTCGTAGATCGCATAGTCCTTGAACTTCGGATCGCATTCGGCGCGGCAGGCGTCCCAGGCCTCTTTCAGCGATCCGCCACCCTGGGCGATCCGGGCGACCGGCCGGTAGGTCGAGGACACGAAGTCGGCCGTGTTGGTCAGCGCCTTGCCCACCATCTCCTTGCCGACAAGCGCGTCGCCGCGGCCCGGTGCGATGGCTTCCACATCGAAGGAACGGATTGCTTCAAGCGTTGTCGGCCAGTCGTTGAAATGGCCGTCGCCGCAGTAGCACGCGGAGTGGTACTCGACGATGTCGCCGGTGAACATGACGTTCTGGTCCGGCACATGGATGACGATGTCACCCGCCGTATGGGCGCGGCCAAGGAAGCGCAGATCGACCCGGCGCTTGCCCAGATAAACGGTCATGCGGTCGTTGAAGGTGGTGGTCGGCCAGGTCAGGGGCGGAATATCGTTGACGTTGTCATAGCCCATGAACAGACGCGGGAAACGCATGAATTCAGATTCCCGGTCTTCAGCGCCACGCTCCACAACCATGGAGCGGGCTTTCTGGCTCATGATCACGGTCGGTGCCCGATAGGCGGCGGCGCCCAGAACGCGCACGGCGTGATAATGGGTCAGCACAAGATGGCTGATCGGCTTGTCGGTGACGGAGCGCACTTTTTCGATCACCTTGCTGGCAAGTTCAGGTGTCGCCTGCGCCTCGATGATCATGACGCTGTCATCGCCGATGATGACACCGGTATTCGGATCGCCTTCTGCGGTGAAGGCCCAGAGGTCCTTGCCTATCTCGGTGAAGGAAATCTTCTTTTCCGCCATGTCTCCGGCAGATGCGAATTGCTTGCTCATGTTGCCTCCCAGGGCACATTTTCCGATTGATGCTGCCGCCGGTGCTGAGCCGGCGCGTCGTTGAAAATTCTCAAAGGCTGCGGGTTCAACCCTGCTAGACTTTCTCCACCGTCTGTTCGATCGCCCCGAAAATCGAATGACCGTCGCCGTCCACCATCTCGATGCGCACCGTGTCACCAAATTTCATGAACGGGGTCTTGGCCTGACCGTCCTTGATGGTCTCGATCATGCGGATCTCGGCAATACAGGAATAGCCGACACCTCCCTCTGCGACCGGCTTGCCGGGACCGCCGTCAAGCTTGTTGGAAACTGTACCGGAGCCGATGATCGCGCCGGCGCCCAGGTCCCGAGACTTTGCGGCATGGGCGATGAGCTGACCGAAATCAAAGGTCATGTCGACGCCTGCCTCGGCACGGCCGAACGGAGCGCCGTTCAGGTCCACCTGGAGCGGCAGGTGCAGTTTGCCGTCTTTCCAGGCATCGCCCAGTTCGTCCGGTGTCACGGCGACGGGAGAAAACGTGGAGGACGGTTTTGACTGGAAAAAACCGAAGCCCTTGCCGAGCTCTGCCGGGATAAGTCCGCGCAGGGACACGTCATTGACCAGCATCACAAGACGGATCGTGCCAAGAGCGTCCGCAGGGCTGATGCCCATCGGGACGTCACCGGTAATGACAGCAATCTCGCCCTCCATATCAATGCCCCAGGCCTCGTCGCGCATTCTGATCGGATCGCGCGGGGCAAGGAATGTGTCGGAGCCGCCCTGGTACATCAGCGGATCCGTCCAGAAACTGTCCGGCATCTGGGCCCCTCTGGCCTTGCGCACCAGCTCCACGTGATTGACATAGGCCGAGCCGTCCGCCCACTGAAACGCGCGCGGCAGCGGCGACAGGGCGTCATGCTCGTGAAACCGGATTGTCGGCACGGCCTCATGCGACAGGCTTTCCGCCAGAAGTGCGAGCTTTGGAGCAATTGTGTCCCAGTCGTCCAGCGCGGCCTGCAGCGTCGGTGCGATGTGGCTGGCATCGGTGCAAAAGGTCAACCTTTCGTTGACCACGACCAGCTTGCCGTCCCGGCTGCCATCCTTGAGCGTTGCCAGTTTCATGAATTTCAGCTCCTTGTGATTGTCAGGCCATCATGGGCGACAATGGTTTTGCCGGAAAAGGCCTTTGTGGCTTCAAGCCATTCTTTCGTTTCAAAGCCCGGCAGGTCGGCCGGGATCAAATGATTGAGCACCAGGGTCCTGACCCCGGCAGCTTCTGCGATTTCCGCAACATCAGGGGCGAGCGTGTGACTTGCCAGGAGATGTTCCCTGAGCCGCGCGCCGTTGCCGGTAATTTCCACGATCTTGTCGACTCCCCGTTCCAGCATCGCCTCATGAACCAGAATATCGCAATGCTCCGCGAACTCGGCCAATGGCGGGAAATAGGCCGTGTCCGCGGAAAAGACGACGGACCAGCCCGGAGCCTCGAATCTCAGGGCGAAACAGTCGATCACCGGCGGATGATCGACCCGAAGCGCTGAAACCGAAAGCTTGTCGTCGCCAAGGGGGACGACCCCTTCCTGAATCAGATGGATTTCAACAAGATCGCGCAGGTCAGGACGTCCCTCGTCTTCGATCCTCAGGTCGATATCGTAACGCATGGAATTCAGGAACCCATCCCAATATTCCATCAGATCCGTAGGACCGTAGATTTTCACCGGATGCGCCAGACCTGTCGTCCAGGCAGTGTGCAAAAGCGGCCCGAGTTCCAGCACATGATCGGAATGCAAGTGGGTCACGAAGACAATGTCGAGATCCTTGAGAAAGATACCGGCCTCGACGAGGGCGCGCGTTATGCCCAACCCGCAATCAACGACACACCTGCGGCCGCCGATCTCGATCAGTGCACTCGTCGGCGACGGTCCGCCCGGTCTGATCGCCGGACCGCCTTTCGACCCGAGAATAACAAGACGGTCGTCGAGATCCTTTAGAGCCATTTGACTGCTCAACCCTTGTTCCAGGTTCCCTCAGGGGTGCCATCGAACTTTTTCTCAAGAGAGTCCCAGCAGTCAATATAGTCGTCCTGAAGTGGCGCTTCCTTGGCGGCAAATTCCGTGAGGTGTTGCGGAAAACGGGTCTCGAACATGAAAGACATTGTGTTGTCGAGCTTTTCCGCCTTCAGATCCGCGTTGGACGCGCCCTCGAAGGCATTTTTGTCCGGGCCATGCGGCAGCATCATATTGTGGAGGCTCATACCACCCGGCACAAAACCCTTGGGCTTGGCGTCATACTGGCCATAAATGTTGCCCATCAGTTCGGACATGATGTTCTTGTGATACCATGGCGGGCGGAACGTATCTTCCATGACCATCCAGCGTTCGCGGAACAGCACGAAGTCGATATTGGCGGTTCCCGGAACACCGGACGCGGCGGTCAGTACGGTGAAGATAGAGGGGTCGGGATGATCAAACAGGATCGCGCCGATCGGGCAGTAGTTCCTCAGATCGTATTTGCACGGCGCATAATTGCCGTGCCAGGCGACAACATCGAGAGGCGAATGGCCGATCTTTGTCTCGTGGAACTGGCCGCACCATTTCACCGTCAGCGTTGACGGCGTTTCACGGTCCTCGAAACAGGCGACCGGGGATTTGAAATCGCGTCGGTTTGCCATGCAGTTGGCGCCGATAGGTCCCCTTCCCGGCAGCTCGAATTTCTGTCCGTAGTTCTCGCAGACAAATCCTCGTGCGGGACCTTTGACAACTTCGACCCGGTAGACCAGCCCGCGCGGGATGATGGCAATTTCCTTCGGCTCCAGCTCGATCACGCCGAGTTCTGTGCAGAACCTCAGAATTCCTTCCTGCGGCACTACCAGAAGCTCGCTGTCGGCGGAAAAGAAGTATTCGTCCTCCATCGATCTGGTCACCAGATAGATATGGCTTGCCATGCCGACTTGGGTATTGACATCTCCGGCGGTCGTCATGGTGCGCATACCGGTCAGCCAGGAAAGCTCTTCGCTGGAATGCGGCACCGGATCCCAGCGATACTGCCCGAGCGAAATGACGTCGTCGGCAATATTCGGAGCGCTTTTCCAATAAGGCAGATCTATCTTTTCAAAACGGCTGGTGTGCTTCACCGATGGGCGGATGCGATAACACCAGGTCCGCTCGTTCTGATGGCTTGGCGCCGTAAACGCTGTTCCAGAAAGCTGTTCACCGTAAAGACCATATGCGCATTTCTGAGGGCTGTTCATGCCCTGTGGCAAGGACCCGGGCAGCGCCTCCGTCTCAAAGTCATTGCCGAAGCCCGGCATATAGTCGAAGGCCACTGAATTGCGCCCGTTGCCGGACAATTTTTGCGTGCTGTCGGTTCTCTGATCCATGACGTCCTCCCGGTTCGGGGATAAATTAGTTACATGTGTAACCAATTTTACAAAGGGGTTCAAGGAAGAACCGAGACGATTTTTCAAGCTCTTGATTTGTCGGAGCCTTTTCGAACTCTCCAGGCAAATTCGGTTCAGGCGTTCCGGAAATTACAAGACCCTGTCTTGATCACGTGTCCAGAATACGGTAAAAAGAACAAAATAGGAACATCCGAGGTTAGCAATGCAGTTTGTCAGCCCTTTGCAAGGCCATTCTTCCGTTGTCCTGTCGTCAGAGGCAGCCGGCTCCGAAGTGCCGCAGGCAACCGATGTGACACCTGAAGATGTGCACCAGATGATCATCTATCTGCGCAAGGCAAAGGACCGGGCAATCGCCATTCGAGAGCAAAGTCCTGCAGGCAGTTACATGGAAAGCGTTCTGGTCAGAACGATCGACGGAATAACACTCGAACTGTCGCAGCTTGACTATCTGCTCGCCCGGAGCCCTGTCAAAGTTGTTGATCCCAATCTGTCTGCCCGTCGGATGCGGCCAGCGATCTGATCATCGGGATAGCCGGCGAAAAGTGTGCTGCGTTCAATCCGTCAGCGGTACTTGGCAGCCGTGATGAATTCCCCAAAGGCCTCACACCAGACCAGCACGGTGTTGTAGTCGTCGATGCTTACCGTCTCGGGCACATCAACGATAAAGCCGTCGAATGTCTTGATGTCACCAAGCTGGACAGCGCTTTCCTTGACGGCCTCGAACCCGGCCTCGTCCTCTACGAATTCCTTGACGAGATAGAGCTTGTAGTCGGGACCGGGAGACAACTCTCCCTTATGCACGATCCGCTGGGGAGAAATGCTAAACGTGCCCTCGCCCCAGTGCAGGAAATCGCTGCCTGCAAGGTCTCTTGTCAGGCTGGCCTCATACTGTGCGCCCGCGGCCGCCTCGGCCAGAACAGCTTCGTCCGGCCCCTGCGGTTCGGTCAGGATTGGCAGGAAATACACCCCGAGGGCGAACCCGACGGCTAGTACGGCTCCATGGGATACCAAAAGCAGAATCAGACGCAACATGTCGGGTCCTCAATATCACATTGACGTGTGCCACACCTAAGCAGCACTGGCGGGCGTTCAACCCAATCTACCATGACGTTTCCGTGCGCTGCAGTTTATGCGTTCCGCGAGCCCATCTTGAACTCAGGAGGCTACTTCGTCACCCGGCGCTGTCTGCCAGACTGGATTGCCTCGGCTTTAGATACACAATGAGGCTATTCAAATCAGGTGGAACGTTGGGTTGATGCACCAACAATCCATTGGCACTGATAAAGCTTATACAATCGCTTCATTCGCTGGTCCGAGAAGGACGTCCGCAAAGGGATCCTCATCACATTCTTGCAAGCCAGAGACCGTTCTGGACGCCTCGCAGCCAACAAGGAACAGCTGTTCTGATTGAGGTTAGTAAGCGATCCGAACCAGTTGTACTTTGAGATGACATATCGGGGCCGGGAACTGACATTTCACAACACCTACTACTGGTAAAAGTATCGAGCTTTTTCGAGGCGTCGGCTTGCGGATTGCCGCAAACATGCTTAACCCTCTATTGAAATCGGAGGGGCATCAATGTCAGGCATCTTTGCAGCGGAACTGATCTTTCCGGGGCATACAGCCAAGCGCAATACTCAATTTGGCGATACATTATTGGCTGGATTGGACGCTTCAATACCGCTTCGCAATCTTCTTCTTGCGACAGCGGCAGGCGCAGGTGTTCTCATCGGCCATTCGCAACCTTTGACTGCGCAAACAGTCATCCCTCCAAGTTCTGGTTCATGTATCGTTTCGGGCACCAGTGCGACGTGTACCGGGGACGTGTCATCGGGCGTCGCTGCCAGCGCACCTCTCACAACGCTCAACGTGAACAATCTGACGCAGGATATTGCTCCCGCCTCCGGAGTGGATGGCATCGACCTTACCAGCACGACGGCGCAGGATATTACTATCGATGTCGATTTGGGGTCATCTTCGATCACTTCGACTGGCGCATCCAATGGTATCGACGCCCGGCTTGGTGCCTTCCTTGCTAACGTGGACGGAAACGTAACAGTTACTTCCGAAGGGACCGTAACCGGAGGTCGTGATGGCATAAACGCCGATCACTTTGGCAACGGCAACATGACGATCACCTCCACTGGTGCGATTACGGCTGGAACAGCGATAGGTATTGACGCGAGCAAGGAAGGAGGCGACGGTGCAATCACGATAACCAATACGGGCGATATCGACGCTAACAGTGATGGCATCAATGCATTTTTGCGCCTAGAAGGCAGTGTCACTGTAACGTCCACCGGCAATATTACCTCCCAAAACGGCATTGGAATTGATGCTTCTGGAGGAGGTGCCGCGAGCACCGTCGTTACGTCCGTGGGCAACATCACCGCGCAGAACGAAGGCATTGAGGCATCTTCCGAAAATAGTGTCACGGTGAGTTCTACTGGTAACGTTTATTCAGCAACGAGAACTGGCATTGAGGCCGAGGTCGATACCGGATCTGCGACCGTCACTTCCTCAGGTGACGTAACTTCTGCTGTGGGCGACGCCTTACGGATAGACGTCAACACTTCCGGCACCAGCACCGTTAATCTGATGAGTGGAGCAATTGACGGCGGAACCGGGACAGGCGCCGGTGTTTCGTTCGAAGGTGCTGCCGGGGTCTCCAATACGCTCAACAACTATGCATCCATAACAGCTCAATCGGGTCTTGCGCTGAGCGGGGAGAATGGTGACGAATTAATCAACAACTCCGGCACGATTACCGGTAATGTGACCCTTGGTGCAGGGACCAACACGTTCAACAACCTGTCAACTGGTATCTTCAATTCCGGAACAACCGTTACGCTTGGAGCGGGAAACAGTTTGACCAATGCCGGTAACCTCTCTCCGGGTGGGGCATCGGCAGTCAGCAACACCGCGTTGACCGGGAATCTTACGCAAACCAGCAGCGGAACGACGACAATCACAGTGGATACGACAGCCGGAACGGCGGACCGTATCGATGTGAGCGGATCAGCCTCTTTCAACGGTACGATCACGCCGCAATTGATTAATCTCACGGCAGGCCAACAATCGTCCACCATCATTTCGGCTTCCGGTGGCGCGGTGAATGCCGGCCTTGCCGTCGCGACCAGTCCCGCCTTGCAGGCAAGTCTTTCGTATCCGAATGCAAACGACATTGTTCTCAGTACGTCGATTGATTTGGCTGTTAGCGGCCTGAATTCCAATCAAGCCAGTGTTGCTAACAGTCTGAATACCGCACTCAGTGCGGGGCCGGGAGACATGGAGCCCATTTTGAGCGCTCTTGTGAATGGTGTTTTCAGTTTGGGAGCATATCAGGAGGCGCTTGACCAACTGTCGGCAGAGGTTTTTCTAAACACTGAAACCGCGTCTCTCTTTGCGGCAAACGACTTTTCCAACCTGTTGTTTTCCTGCGACCTTGCCGGGGACGGTTTATCCGCGATCAGTGAAGGTCAGTGCGTTTGGGTACGCCCGCACGGTCGGTTTACCAGTCGGAACGACAGCAGCAGTGCCGTCGGGTTTCAAGAAAATACAGGTGGCCTTGCTGCCGGTGTTCAGCTGGAGCTTGCTCCGAGTTGGTATGCTGGCCTTGGGCTCGGATATGAGCGCTTCTCACTGAGCACAAATGCAAATGCCGACAGCGACGGGAACCGCTTCACTGCCGGTGCAACACTTAAATATCAAAATGGTGCTTTCCTGTTTGCTACCGCGCTCAGCGGAGGCATCGACACCTACAACACTGACCGGACCATCAACTTCGGGGGATTAGATCTTGTTTCCGGTTCTGATCACAATGTATCTCATGTGACCGCACAGGCTCGTGCCGCATATCTGCTAACGCACGAAACGTGGTTCTTTAAGCCCCAGCTCGATGTGAATGTCACACACCTCAATCGTGGTGGCGTTACTGAGAGTGGCGGCGGCGGCGCAAATTTGAGCGTTTCAAGCAGTTCAGATACCTACGTATCTATTTCACCCGCATTGGAAATCGGCAATGAGATCGAGCTGTTTGAGAACAGTCTTCTGCGGCCGTATGTCAGGGCCGGTTTGAGCTATTATGCTGACAGTGACCATGGTGTCACAGCAAGTTTTGCAAATGCTTCGGCTGGTACCAGCGCGTTCACCAACTCTTCGGATTTTGGAGATGTGTTTGCTGATGTTGCCGTTGGTGCCACGGCGTTTTTAAACGAAGGCACAACGATGAAGCTTTCATACGACGGTTTGTTTTCATCAGACACCCAGCAACACGGATTTTCACTCAAGGGAAGCGTGAGGTTCTAATCCGTCCTTGGAAGCATCATTGCGATGCGCGCGCCCTTGGCGGTCGCGGGTCAACCTCACGGTCTAAACGCGGCGAGGCAAGCGCGGAAATTGACCAGGAGGTTCATCATTTCATTGCGCGAGAAAAGCCATTGTGTGGATTAGCGCAAAAGGCTGATGCTTTAGAGCATCCCTTCAACAATGGTTGTCGTACTGCAATTTCTTGCAGGCCCATCTGACGAGAGTGTCAAACAACACAATCAACCCTGCCCGGGTCACTAACCGCTATGCCAGGCTTGAACGGCAATCTCATACGAGCGGCGCTGCGCAGCAAAAAAGGTCGTAGTATTCAGACCTAGGCGGCCGCCTCGTCACCCGGTGCCGTTTGCCAGCCGAGATCCGTCAGGGTGACGATCCGGTTGCCGCGCAGATCCGTCGCGCAGACCAGGAAGCCGCGTTCTTCCATGTGGCTCAACAGCCAGCGGGCCCGTCCCGGGGAACGTGTTCCGTATGCAGTCGCGATTTCAAGATTGCCCGGGCAAGGCGCTTTCGCCAGCGCGGCTTTCGCAAGAAGCAGGTAGACGCCGCGCATATCATCGGGCAGTTCGGCGGCAATCAATTCGGCCTGGGCCCAGGCACTGTCGTCCATCTCGCCCTTTTCGACACCTGCCCGGGCAACCGACAGTTTTTCGCGGAACGACTGCAGGTCAGGCGTGCCACCAGCCAGCTTTGCGATCCGGCACCGGACCTGGAAGTCCTGGTAGAGCGTCGCAATCGGCTGGAAAGCTGCTTCCTCGTCTTCAAGAATGCCCGCGATGATCTCTGCGATCCTGTCCTCGCGCTCGCTGAAGTCCAATAGGTTTTCCGGCTGCGGTGCTGTTTCACCGCTCGCCTGTTCCGCACTGGAGAGCTGATCGAGAACTTCGCCCGTCGATACGACGGGTTCGACATGGCGTTGACGGACAGGTACGGCTTCGCCCTCCGACCGCGTAAAAATGAGGTCCTTTGCCTCTTCCTTCGGCTGCTCAGGCAAGGGCATCAGCTTCGGGCTGCCGCCACGCCCCATGGTCTCGACCGGGCCGATCTTGATCGGTACCGGACGGCGTGACATTGCAGGCCCGAGCGCTATGAAATTGCCCCGGTCAAGGTTGCGGAAGCTCTCGGCCTGACGCCGCTCCATGCCGAGCAGGTCCGCCGCGCGCGCCATATCGATGTCCAGAAAGGTGCGTCCCATAAGAAAGTTCGAGGCTTCTGCGGCAACATTCTTGGCAAGTTTCGCCAGTCTCTGGGTCGCGATGATGCCTGCAAGACCGCGCTTTCGTCCGCGGCACATCAGGTTGGTCATCGCGCCGAGCGAGCGCCTGCGCGCCTCCTCGGTCACTTCGCCAGCGGCGGCTGGTGCAAACAACTGCGCCTCGTCGACAACCACAACCATCGGATACCAGAGGTCGCGGTCCGCGTCGAACAAGCCATCCAGAAATGTCGCGGCCGCCTTCATCTGACGGTCCGCATCGAGGCCTTCCAGATTGAGAACGACGGAGACCCGGTGTTGACGCACCCTGCCCGCGATCATCTGCAGGTCTTTTTCGGTGCCGACGGCATCGACAACAACGTGGCCGAACTTCTCGGCCAGCGACACGAAGTCGCCTTCCGGGTCGATGATCGCCTGCTGCACCCAGCTTGCCGACTGTTCCAGCAATCGTCTCAGAAGATGTGATTTTCCGGAGCCTGAATTGCCCTGAACGAGAAGACGCGTTGCCAGCAGCTCTTCCAGATCGAGCCCTGCGCGCGCGCCGCTCGTCATTTCCCCGATATCGATCTCAACTGTCATGCAACACTGTCCGGCGTTGACACGCCGCAAATTCTCCGCTTTCCCGCACGTTCAGGGTCGGAGTCAGCACGATTCCTGTGTCGTTGCAAAGTCCACCAGGTCGGAATCCGTCGTTTTCCCAGAAATCCTCAGCACACCGATTTGCATTATGAATACCCTTTCGCTCTTCACAAGGCGGTCTGGAACTCCATCTTAAATTAAGGTGAACCGCGTGTGGGAGAGAGTCTATGCAAATCCACTCTGACTTGAGTAAACGCGCTGTTGTGGAAAGTGCAAAGCTGGACTGGATCGCCTCGCCCATGAGAGGTGTTGAACGACGCATGCTGGAACGGGACGGCGGAGAAGTCGCGCGGGCCACAAGCCTTGTCAAATATGCCCCGGGTTCGGCGTTTTCCGCGCATACGCATGACCTTGGTGAAGAGTTTCTGGTTCTGGACGGCGTCTTTTCGGACGAAAGCGGTGATTTTCCGGCAGGCATGTATGTGCGCAATCCACCGGGCTCGCGCCATATTCCTTCAAGTGAACCGGGCGCTGTAATCCTGGTCAAACTGCGTCAGATGCAGCCAGATGACACCGCGTATATTCGTGTCGATACGCACGACCCGGCCGGCTGGCAGGCAGGCCGTGCGGGCGAGGCAATCCTGCCGCTTTTCATTCGTCCGGACGAAGAAGTCGTGATGCTGACCTGGGAGCGCGGCTCCCGATTTTCTGCGCAGTCATTTCCCAGCGGTGTGGAATACTATGTTCTTGAAGGCAGCTTTGAAGACCAGAACGGGCGATACGACGCAGGAACCTGGCTTCGCCTGCCTCCAGATAGCGTCCAGGACATCAGGACACAACAGGGCACGCGCCTTTGGCGCAAGACGGGCCATCTTGCTGTTTGAATGTCAGTTGCTAGGCGGCGCTGGACATTTTCTGGGCGACCGCCTTGTCCAGAACGGCGGATGCGATCTTCTTGTGAAACGGCAGGATCAGCGCGAGATAGGCGTGTCCGAACAGGTTATGGCGCTTGCAGCAGGTTGACGCGTAGACACGAGGCCGCGTTCCCTGCCGGCGAAAGACCGACAGTCTGAAATCCTGATGCCAGTCGTCTTCTCCCAGAACGATCTCGTTCTCGTTAACCCGGAAGATCCTGAAAAAACCGATCCGGTCACCCGGCTGGCGTTCGGCTACGGGTGTGTCCGACTGCTCGAGAGCCAGGTCGTCGGTGGTTTTCAACCCGAGCGGTTTCACGACCTTGTCGCGTAGGCTCAGGAGAGCGTTCATCCAGCCGATATCCGCCATCAACATGTGGTCGGCAAGAACGCGCATGTCCGCTTCCTGAAGATCCGGGCGCCCCTCAAGCGAAACTGAAAAGACGTCCAGATAATCGCGCGGCGAATAGTAGGTATTCAGGACGCTTTCTTTCGGCAACGTGTCGGATACGCTCATGATCGTGACCTCCTTGATGCACCGGCGGCAAAGATAGCCCATCGTCCGGTCAACCGCGCTGCGCGCTTTGACACACCTTGGCCGGGTCACGCAAATCGATGATTTAGGCAAACGCCGCTAATGCGCAGCGCACTCACAGATTGAAATTTCCGGAAAAATAGATCCTAAATTGCTCTGATTTCAATCGCGTCGCCGAACATTCCGGTTATGATGCCAAATGGTTGATTTAGATATGTTTCCGCTGGAGGGGTCATGAAAGCTGCAACGGTGTTCCTGGGATTGATTGCAGCGCTTGCTTCCGCGGTTGCCGCCTACGCACAGGACAGCGGCTCGACTGCGCAGAAAGTCGGCATCGCCAAAGTCCAGATGATCGCGCCCGACAACAGTGCCAGATATGTCGGTCGGGTCGAGGCGACAAAATCGGTCGAGATTGTCGCCCGCGTTGAAGGATATCTCACAGAGCGCAAGTTCACCGAAGGCGGCTTCGTCAAGAAAGGCGACCTGCTTTACGTGGTTGAAAAAGACCTCTACCAGGCCAGCGTCGACCAATCCAAGGCAACGCTCGAAGGCGCCAAGGCAACGCTTTCAAATTCCCAGATCGAGCTTGAGCGTCAAAGACAGCTTCTCGCCAAAGGAGACATTTCCCAGGCAACCTACGACGGCGCCAAGGCAACAACTGATGTCGATCAGGCCAATGTGGACGAGGCACAAGCGAACCTTGAAACGGCGGGGATCAATCTGGGTTACACGGATATTTTCAGTCCGATTGACGGCCGCATCAGCAAGACCAATGTCAATGTCGGCAACCTTGTCGATTCGAACACCGGGACGCTGACGACAATCACAAGCGTCGATCCGATCTATGTCAGTTTCTATATGGGTGAAAGAGACCTGATCGAGGACCGGGAAGCCGGTCTCATCGGCAACGAAAACGTCACTCTTCAGGTTGGCCTCACTCTTGCGGACGGATCGACTTATCCGACAGAGGGCAAGATCACTTATGTCGGCACGTCCGTGGAAGAAGGCAGCGACACGGTCGAACTGCGCGCTACATTCGACAATCCGAAAAACCTCCTGATCCCCGGGCAATTCGTCAACGTTCTGGTCAAGGACGAAAACCAGCAGACGGTGGCTGCCATTCCGCAGCCGGCGATCCAGCTCGACACGAAAGGTCACTTTGTCTTTGTCGTCGATGCAAACAACAAGGTGGAACGCCGCGACGTGGTGCTTGGCCGGCAAACAGGCACACTTTGGGAAGTGAAGTCCGGTCTCAAGCAAGGCGAACGGGTGGTCGTGCAAGGTCTGCAGCGCGTCAGCCCCGGTTCGACCGTCGACCCAGTGGAAGCGAAGAGTTAAAAGAGACCTCCGGCCATGCTATCCAAGTTTTTTATCGACCGTCCGAATTTTGCGCTCGTCCTCTCGCTTATCGCATCGCTCGTCGGGGTCATTGCAATCATTTTTATCCCGATTTCGGAATATCCCGACGTCACGCCGCCTCAGATTGTCGTGACGGCACAGTATCCGGGCGCTGATTCCGGTTTGATCGAGAAATCGGTTGCGATCCCCATTGAGGAACAGGTGAATGGCGTCGACAACATGCTGTACATGTCGTCGACGAGTTCAAACTCGGGTTCCTATCAGCTGACGATCACATTCGAGGTCGGGACCGACCCCGACATCGCTGCAGTGAATGTCCAGAACCGGGTCGCCCTTGCGGAACCGACCCTGCCGGACCCGGTCAAGACGCTTGGCGTTGCAACGCAAAAGCAATCCGCGAACATGCTCCAGGTGATCAACCTGGTGTCTCCGGACGAGAGCCGGGACGCGATCTTCCTGAGCAATTACGCCACGATCCATATGCAGGACCGCCTGTCGCGCCTGCCCGGCGTTGGTAGTGTGTCGCAATTCGGCCCGCTTGATTACAGCATGCGGGTCTGGATGAACCCGGAACAGATGTCGGCCCTGAACCTGACCGCCACCGACCTTTCAAACGCAATTCAGGCGCAAAATGCCCGCGCAACTGCCGGACAAATCGGCGGTGCCCCGTTTGCGGGCCCAACCGACCTGCAATTCACCCTGAAATCCCAGGGTCTTCTGGAAACGACCGATCAGTTCGGCGACATCGTCGTTTCCGGCGATACGTCAGGCCAGCTCGTTCGCCTGCGGGACGTGGCGCGTGTCGAACTCGGTTCCAGCTCTTATGCGGCCTACTCGGCCCTGAACAACAAGCCTGCGACCTCCATCGCCGTCTACCAGAGCCCAGGTGCAAACGCGCTCGATGTCGCAAGCCTTGTGACCGCCGAGCTTGAAAAGATGAAGGCCAACTTTCCCGAAGGTGTCGAATACGAACTTCTCTACGATATTACCAAGGCCGTGCGCGCCTCGATCGAGGAGATCCTGACAACCCTTGCCATCACCACTACCCTGGTTGTCTTCGTCGTTTTCATGTTCCTGATGAACTGGCGCGCCGTCATCATTCCAGCAGTCGCCATTCCCGTTTCGCTTCTCGGCACGCTCGCGGTGCTTTACCTGATCGGATTTTCCGCGAACCTGATCACGCTGTTCGGCATTGTCCTGGCGATTACGCTCGTGGTCGACGATGCGATCGTGATTATCGAAAACACCGAGCGGATCATGAGCGAGGAAGGGCTTGCGCCGCGCGAGGCCACGCTAAAGGCGATGGACCAGGTGACAAGTCCCATCGTGGCGACAACGTTTGTCTTGCTGGCCGTGTTCGTGCCTGTCTGTTTCTTTCCAGGCATCACCGGTCAGATCTATCTGCAATTCGCACTGACGATCACGGTTGCCTTCTGTCTGTCCGCCGTCAACGCCCTGACGCTGTCACCCGTGCTTTGTTCCATACTGCTTCGAAAATCGGACGCGAAGCCGCCGCGTTTTCTCGGTTTCTTCGCAAGGTTCTTAGATAAACTGCGCGATGGCTATGTGTGGCTGGTGCGGATCATGATCCGCAACGTCGCGCTGTCGCTGCTGATACTCGTTGCCGCCGGAGCGGCCACCGTGTTCATGTTCCGTGAAACGGCGACGGGATTCGTTCCGTTGGAAGACAAGGGCGTGCTCTTCGCCAATGTCCAGCTGCCGGACGGCGCATCGCTGCAGCGTTCGGACGCGCTCGCAAAGGAAATGACCAAGGTGATGCGGGAGGTCGACGGTGTCACCGATGTCATTTCCGTCACCGGTTTCAGCATCATCGCCGGGGAAGGTTCGAACTATGTCACCCTCATTCCGATCCTGGCGCCATGGGATGAGCGAAAGACAACGGCGACGCAATGGTACAGCATCCTTGGAGAACTGAACGCAAAGCTTGCGACCTTTGAAGAGGCGATCGCCTTCGTCTTTCCCCTGCCCCCGATCGACGGCCTTGGAATTTCGGGCGGTATCGCCGCACAAATCCAAGATGATGCCGGCGCAAGCGTTGTCGACCTCGGAGCTGTTACGAATGCCGTCCTTGCCGCGGCCAACAATGACCCGATTTTCATGCAGGTTTTCAGTTCTCTGTCGGCGAACACACCGCAATATCAGGTTGATCTGAACCGCGACAAGGCGGAGGCGCTTGGTGTCGATGTCAGCGATATCTTTACGGCCCTGCAGGCCAATCTCGGCTCCTACTACGTCAACAACTTCATTCTCGACGGCAAGATCTTCTGGGTAATCCTCGCCTCGGATGCGGAATACCGGCAAACGCTTGAGGATGTAGGCAACATTTATGTCCGCGGATCCTCGGGCGACATGATACCGCTCGGCACGCTCGTCAGTCTCACCCCCGTCATCGGCCCCCAGAGCGTGACGAGATACGACATGGTGCGCTCGGCTGCTGTCCAGGGCCTGACCAATACAGGCTTCAGCACCGGCGACGGAATCGAGGCGTTCCAGAAAGTTACCGAAGATGTTCTGCCAAAGGGATATTCGGTCGAGTGGACCGGCATGTCGCTTCAGGAAATCGAGGCCGGTTCCTATGTCATCTACATCTTCCTGCTGGCGTTCCTCTTTGCCTATCTCTGCCTTGTTGCACAATATGAGAGCTGGCTGCTGCCTATTGCCGTGATGCTCTCGGCGGTCTTCGCGGTTTGCGGCGCCATGATCCCGCTCTACCTGATCGACGTGCTCAACAACAACATCTACGCGCAGATCGGCATGGTCCTTCTGATCGGCCTGGCCGCCAAGAAAGCGATTATGCTTGTTGAGTTTTCGCGCAATTGCCGTGACGAAGGCATGAGCATCACGGAGGCTGCGATCAGCGCGGCCCACACACGTTTCCGTCCGGTCACGATGACAGGACTTTGCTTCATCATCGGCGTTCTGCCGCTGGTCTTTGCAAGCGGAGCGGGCTCAGCGAGCCGGGTGTCGATCGGCCTTCCCGTCTTTGCCGGAATGATCCTCGACAGCACCATCGGTCTCTTGATGATTCCGGTCCTTTATGTTGCCGTTCAGGGTCTCAGGGAAAAGCTGTTCGGCAAGACCGGACATACCTCAGAGAAGACGCAGGTAAGTGCGGGTGGATAGTTGAGAATTGTGAACTGACTCATTGCAGGCATCCGACAACCATCCGTCTGGCTCCTGCTTGAGATTACGGCGACCTGCTTATACCAAGCTCAAGAAATAAGAACCGATCTGACCGGGTTTGAAGGCTGTTCGGCAAGAAGCAGGTTGCAGCGCGATATGGTTTATCGTCCAAAACCTGCGACGCGGCAGAACAGCCTTCAAACGTGGCCTTCGGTGGCCTGTTCCGGCTCTCCGGACGGCGTTGCCTTGTTTGAACGGCCAACCAGGCCGTCCTGCACAAAGCGCCTTGCCGGCAAACCGGAACAACGCCATCAGATAGGTCCTTATTTCTTGAGCTTGGTATTACTGCCACGTTCCGGCGAAGGCGATTTCGCTTAAAGGCATGCGCTGACTTGGTGTCTCACGCTCCTGCAGGCTTTCGGAAAGGTTGCCGGGGTCCCCGCGTTTGCCAATTGCGATCGCGACTTCCGGTTTGAATCGCTGCGGCACCCCAAGCCGGTCATGGATCTCATCCCTCAGGATCCCAGCCATTGCATGCGTGTGATAGCCGAGTGTTGTCGCCTGAAGCGCGACATGGGCCCATGCTGTCCCGGCATCGAAGGAATGGGTTCCACTCGGCCGGTTCGGCTTGCCATTCTTGCCGTCCACTTCGCTATCCGAAAAAAGATACAAAAGAGCCGATGCGTGCTGCGCCCAGTCGAGATTGAACGGGTTGAGCAGATCGACAAGCTTCTGCCAATCGGCATCCTGCCGGCGTGCATAAACAAAGCGCCAGGGCTGTATGTTGAAGGCAGACGGTGCCCATCGCGCTGCCTCGAGAATAATTTTCAGGTCGGCTTCGGGCATTTCGGAAGCGTCGAAAGCGCGCGGCGACCACCGCGCGATGAACAGGTCCTTGACGGGATGATCGGGATTTCGGCCAGACATGGATGGTATCTCCAAAACGATCCGGGCTTCTAACCTGTCCGGACGCTTCGGAGATAGCTGTATTTCATATTGAGATACAGAAACGCGACACAAAGATCGGTCAGTTGACTGGGACCGCTTGCGCTGCCCTCTCCGGGCGCGCCCCGGGCGCCGGAGCAACCAAAATAGCCGACAGGACAAGAAGGGCACAAACCATTTCGAGCACGCCGAATTTTTCACCAAAAACAAACCAGCCGACCAGAAACATCGTTGGCAACTCGAAACTGCCGGCCGCCGCTGTTCGCATCGGACCAATTTTCTGGCATGCAACTGTGTACATGAGCTGCGGGATCAGCGCGGTAATCAGTCCCATGAGTACCACCAGCCACCAACCGTCAAGGGTGGACGGCAGGAGCGCACCTCCGCTTTCCTGAAGGGCAAGAGGCAGGAGCCCCAGGATCGAACCGATCAATGTGCTGACGGCGCGTTCCAGCGAACTGAGATCGCGGGCAAGTCCACTCAGGACGACGATCAGAAAACCAAAGGCGACCGGTGTCGGAATAGCCCAGACCAGAACCGCAAAGACTTCCGGGGACAGAGACGCCGGGTCGAGCAGAAGCGCAGCCGCACCGATCACAAGACCAGCTGCCGCAAAGGTTCTCCAGGACAGCGCCTGCTTGAGCAATACCCATGCAAAGAATGCTGCGAATGCGGGGTAGGACATATAGACCACGCCAGCAGCTGCCAGTGGCGCAACGCTGATTGCTTCCACGTATCCGATCATGCTGAGTGCGAAAACAGCTCCAGCGGCGCCCAGCAGCAGCGCGGGACCTCGCTTGTGCCTGGCTCTTGGAACGAATGGCAGCAAGACAAGGACCGAGATTCCGTAACGGTAGAGCGCGATCGTCGCCGGACCCGTTCCCATGTCCTGCAATTCACGGACAAAAACCGGCACGAGGCCGAAACAAAGCGAGGCCGCGATGATCGTGAGTGTGGCCACTGCCGGACTGAAGCTGACTCGGGGAAGCGAAAGGTTTGACATGCATTTTTGTTACCTCGCATTTCATCATAAATGAAATTCTTAGTTTTCATTCTTTTCATGAAATGATTTCATACACTCATGATTCCAAAGCTTGCCATTCACCATTTGACACTGCTCTCCGCCATTCAGGAAACGGGGAGCATGACACTTTCTGCCGCGCGTCTTGGGATTACCCAGTCCGCGGCCTCCCACAGGCTGCGTGAAGCGGAACGCCGGGTCGGGCTCACGCTCGTCCAACGCGGCGAGTCAGGTCTGCATCTGACGTCTGGAGGCGAACGATTGCGCCGCCTGGGAGAGACTTTTCTTGCGGAACTTTTTCGGCTCGAGCAGGAACTCGAGGCCTCCGAGCAGGAAAAACGTATCCTTGTGCGGTTGGGTCAGGCGACTTATAGCCGATTCCACTGGTTTCCGGCCTTTCTGGAATACCTGGAGAAGGAGGACCGTGGACTGACGGTCGATTTGTCGGCTAGTGCGACGTCGCACCCGTTGGCATCGCTGGTCAACGGGTCGGTTGACGTTTCGCTGTTTTTTGGACGGGAACCCGCCCATGCCCAGTTCACGTCCGTCAAGCTTGGATCCGACCCGATCGTGGCAGTCATGTCGAGACACCACGCGCTTGCGGCGGAACCGGTGGTCAACAGTCTCAATATGGGGGACGAACGCTTTTTCGTTTACCCGCTTGCCGCCGAACCCGGCTTTGACTGGACAACGCTCCTCGGCCCACCCGTTGAACCCTTCAGGCGTCTGACATCAATGCCGACCCCTGAGGCGGTCATAGACCTCGTGCGCGCCAATTTCGGGGTTGCGCTGTTCAGTCAGTGGGCCATCGAACCGGAGTTGGCAGACGGCACACTTGTTGCCAGACCCATTGCCGACGAGGGCATGTTTCTCGACTGGTGGTGCGTCAGGCGGGCATCCGATCCAGACGACAGTCCGGCAGCCCTTCTTGCGGATGCCCTTTTGACATGGAGCAGATTGTCCGACCGGGCGCTGTCCACGCTCGGGTTCGGCGCGGAGGAACCAACCGCTGAAAACATGTCGTAAATTCAGTTATGTTAATCTCGCGAAGCTGCCTTAAGGTGATAACCGTTTTGGGGGCATGTCGGCCCGGGTCCCGCTAGGCATGAGGAACGTCGCAGAATGGCATTATCCGAAAAAGAGCGCAAACGAGGCCTTGTTCTTGCCGTCGGGTGCCTCGGCGGCCTCGTTATGCTCGATGAGACTGTCCTGGGCGTTTCCCTGCCGGCCATTCGCGAACACTTTCAGCTTTCCGCGACAACTTCACACTGGATCATCAACGCGTATATGCTCGCGTTCACCTGCTTTGCCGCTGTCGGCGGCAAAGCCATCGACCTGTTCGGCTTCCGGCCCGCGCTCATAGCCTGCAGCATCGTCTTAGCCGTCTCAAGCCTCGTTGCGGGCTTCGCAGACAGCATTTCCATCCTGATTTCGATGCGCGTTGTTCAGGGCTTTTGTGCCGCCATCATGTTTCCCATGACGCTTGCCGCTGCAACACTGACTTTCGATGAGAACGAGCGCGGCAGGGCGATTGGGACTCTCGCCTCCATGGCGACGATATTTCTGGCAGCAGGCCCGTTGCTCGGCGGCATTCTGACGGACTTTCTGTCTTGGCGCTGGGTTTTCTGGATCAACATTCCTGTTGTTGTCACAGGATGCGTTCTTGCCTGCATCCTCTGGCGCAATCCGGAAAAGCCGCGACCACGCCCGGTCGTCGACCCGATTGGCCTGGTTCTTCTTCTGATAGGGCTTACGGCATTCATCTTCGGCCTGATGGAAGGTCCGGACTTTGGCTGGATTTCACCCGTTATCGCAGGAACGATTGTCGGTGGAATTGTTGGACTTGCGGTTTTTGTCGTTTACGAAGCCCGAAAAGCCAAACCGCTGATCGACGTTCGCCTTTTCAAACTGCCCCCGTTTCATGCAAGCACAATGATTATCCTGCTTACGCAGATGAGCAAGATCGTGGTTGCCATCTACGTTCCGCACTTTCTCCAGCTTGAGTTATCCTATTCCGCGTTCTGGGCTGGACTTGGCACCGTGATCGCTGTTTTGCCCATGCCGATCCTGGCAGCTCCTGCGGGCAATTTCTCTGACAAATACGGGTCACGAAAACCGGTACTCGTTTCAATGGCGTTGCTTGCCGTCTCGTGCATCCTGGTCGGCGTCGTGATGCTCCTCGACAATTATTGGGTGCTGGCACCGGCCTTGCTGCTGTGGGGTGTTTTCCTGCCCTTCGCCATGATCCCGACAGGGCGTATCACGGCAAATGCGGTCCCGAGGGACAAACAGGGCGAAGTCAGTGGCCTCATTATCAGCGCACGGCTCGTCGGCGGTACGCTCGGCGTGACGCTCGGAAGCGTGCTTTTGGCGATGGGAGCCGATTTCACCTCGATATTCGTGACCATGGGCGTCCTGCTCGCGCTCGCGTGCGCCTACAGCTCCATCGCACTGGAACATGATTCAACGCCATAGCCAGGAAACAACTGCATGACGGAATTCAGGGCGCAGACCCTTGCAGAAATGATTGCCGACGGTGCAATACACGCACTCGGCATCTTCCTCGGTCTCACTGCTTCCGTCGTCCTTGCAGTAACCCTGTGGAACAATGATGACCCCACACGGCAAATCACCGTGATGATCTACGCTGCCTGCCTGATGACCATGCTCATCTGTTCTGCGCTCTACAACATGCTGGCCAAGGATCACAAGTCAGGTCTCTTGAGGCGGCTCGATCACGCGGCAATTTTCCTGATGATCGCAGGCACATACACGCCGCTTGCCGCCGTCATCATCGGCGGCTGGACCGGCGGTGTTCTGCTGGCCATCGTGTGGACCGGCGCCTTGACCGGCGCGCTGCTGAAGCTGGTGCATCTGACGCGTACCGAACGCCTGACCCTGCCGATTTATCTCGGCCTTGGATGGGTGGTCGTCTTTGCGGCCAATCCACTTATCGAGAAAGCGTCGGCATTCGGTTTTTACATGATCCTCGCGGGCGGATTGCTCTATACGATCGGCACGATCTTCTATGCGTGGAAGCGTCTACCCTTCCAGAATGCCATCTGGCATGCGTTCGTGCTCGCCGCCGCCGTTTGCCACTTCGGCGCGGTTCTCCACGATGTGGCGCTTACATAGGTTTGCCTGGGCATTCAGTATTATGCTTCGGCGTTGGGGTCCTTGCCCAGAACCACCACCTTCGTGCGCAGCGGAACGCGATTGAACAGGTCGATCACATCCTGCTGCCACATCCGGATACAGCCGGAAGAAACGCTCTTGCCGATCGACGACGGCTGGTTTGTTCCATGGATCCGGTAGAGCGTGTCCGTTGATCCCTGCCAGAGATCCATGGCGCGCGCGCCAAGCGGATTTCTGAGACCGGGCGGAAAGCCTTTTTCCCAATACCGTTCCAGAGACGGCTTGCGTGCAATCATTTCACGTGGAGGGCGCCAGATCGGGTGTTCCCGCTTGACGCGGATCAGCGCATCGCCGTTCCAGGCAAACCCGGCACGGCCGACGCCAATGCCATATCGAAGCGCTTTCTTGTTGCCGAGCGTCCAATAAAGGTAGTTGTTGTAGGGATCGACGATGATCGTGCCAGGCATTTCGCGGGTTCGGTACTCCACGACCTGACGCAGGTAGCTCTCGTCGAAACTCTGGTAGTTCACCGCAGGCCAGGTGTAATCGCCGTCGGGCAGCTCCGCGTAAGCGGTGGCATAGTCGAAACTCTCGTCCGGCAATTCCGCCTGATCCGGCAGGCCGACCACCGTCTGGCACCCGGTCAGGGCAGCACCTGTGAGCAACAGGCTGCCGGTCATCAATGTGCGGCGTGAGAGCAGTCCAGTCTCGGTCACTGACAAATTCTCCTTCGGCGGCATGCCTTGCATCATGACGCCCAAAAAATCCGGCCCTTTTCTTGGGCCAGCTTTTCAACAGTTGCAAGTCACATTCTAACAAGTGCCTTACATTCTGTGCATGAATGCCTAAATTGGGTTCACAACCCTGTCATCCCGTTTCGGGCGCCCAGCTGTATTCAAGGACATTTCGTGCCAAACGACGTTTCAAAGAACCTGTTTCCTGTTTTCGATGGTCACAACGACACACTGCTCAAACTTGAGATTGACGCGATCAAGGGTCAGGAGCGCAGTTTTTTCGATCGTTCGGAGAAGGGCCATGTCGATTTTGAACGTGCGCGGGAGGCAAACTTCGCTGGCGGTCTCTTTGCCATGTTTGTCCCGTCCAACCCGGATCAGGATTTCTCCAAGGCTTTTGACCCGAACAACCCGGTGAATTTCCAGGAAGTGCCGCAGGACCAGGCACTCGCGTTCACAAATCGGCTGTTTGAACGCGCCGAAAGCATTGCGGCCGCATCATCGGGTACCGTTGTCATCTGCAAGTCGCCGGGCGAAAACCTGGAAGCTGTTCATGCAGGCAAAATAGCGGTGAGCCTCCATATCGAAGGCGCCGAAGCCATCGACACGGATTTCCGCGTCCTCGAGGACTTCTACCGGCGGGGCTTGCGCTCCATTGGACTGGTGTGGAGCCGCGCAAACGCGTTTGGATACGGTGTTCCGATGTCTCACCCGGCGTCTCCGGATATCGGCCCTGGCCTGACAGATGCCGGGCGCGAACTCGTCCGGACATGCAACAAGCTTGGCGTTCTTTTGGATGTTTCACATCTCAACGAAAAGGGGTTCTGGGATCTTGCGAAGATCACGGACAGGCCGATTGTCGCCAGTCATTCAAATGCGCATGCCATTTGCGCAAGCAGCAGAAACCTCACGGACGCACAGCTAGCTGCCATCAGGGAAAGCGGCGGTCTTGCCGGCGTCAATTTCCATGTCGGCTTTCTCCGGCCCGACGGCGGCTACAAAAAAGACACGCCGTTGGATGTTGTTGCGGACCATATCGCTTATCTGACAGATCACCTGGGCGAGGACCATGTCGGATTGGGTTCCGATTTCGACGGCTGCATGCCGCCGAAAGATCTTCATGACGTAACCGGTCTGCCATTGCTCTTCGAACTGTTGCAAGCGCGCGGCTTCAATTCGCAATCGCTTGAAAAGCTTGCATACCGGAACTGGATATCAATGCTGGAGCAGGCTGCGGCCTAGACTGGCCGGCGCCAACAGGAATTCGAAGCTGCCGCCTGACTGCTCGCATTTTTGTTACTGGAGATCCCATTTTCTGGGTTGCCATCGTTCAACTCAAGCTGGAAGTTATCGATATCAGCAAATCTGACAGTCGTTTAAGTATCAATTCTGCCGCTGCGTTTTTTTTGAGAAAATACTGATTTTAGTGCGGCAAGACTCCAAGAAGCGTGGACAGATCATACGAGACGGAGAGAAGGCTGAAAATCATAGGCTGACGCCATTGACCGACTGACTGCTGCTGGCGGAAAATCGGAAGATAGCGGGTGTCCAGGCTGGCTTTTGCCGGTTGGGGCACTTCTGGTGCAGCGAAATCTGATGCCAGTGGCGGGGGCAACAAAGTGACCATTGACGTTGCTGCGGAAAAGACGTCGCAAGCAAGAGATGTTTCGGGTGACAAGCGTACCCGCAAGTCAGAGTCTGTGTTTCAGGACCTGAAAGGCCGAATTCTGACTGGGCAGCTGACACCCGACAGTCCAATGACCGAGCAAATGCTCGCGAAAGATTATGCCTGCTCGCAGAGCACCATACGCGAAGCCCTCATGCTATTGCAGGAATGCGGGCTTGTGGTTCGACGAGGCTACCAGGGAACCTTCGTGACAGACCCTTCGGTATCCGAAGCCATGCTTTTGCTGCGCCTGAGGGTGAGCATCGAAACCACCGGTCTGATTGAAGCTGCCGAGGCGATTTCTTCAGATGACCTTGCCGAACTGCGCAAGCTCGACCAGCAGTTCGTGGAATCGCGCCGTCAGCGAAACACATTCGCCTGTGCTGAAATCGACAGGGATTTTCACCTTCAGATTTTCAAACGCGCCGGCATGACGGCGTTGGAACCGATGCTGGTGAGAACCGCCATGATGCTGCAGCGGATCATGCTGCCCAATCCGAGACCGGACGATTCCTGGACACACCCCAACGTTGTACAGCACGATAACGTTCTGGACGCCCTGGAAGCAAAAGACGTCGACGCGGCTACGAAGTCGTTAAAGTCCCACATTTTTGCCAGCGCAACCCTGCTGGCGCCGCGCTACTATGGTAACGATCCGGAACGACTGCAGGCGCTGTGTGAAAAGGAACCGGACCAGATTTTTCTAGAAATGCGCTGAGTTTCAGATCATGTCGCCGGCATCACGCCGTCTCCATCATCTGCTGCTGTGTAAGCATTGCTGCACCTATGAGTTCCCGCGTGTAATCTTGCTTGGGAGCTTCGAAAATGGCATCCGCCGTTCCGGCTTCAACGACCTTCCCATGTTGCATTACCATGACCGTGTCTGACAGCGCGCGAACCACGGCAAGATCATGGGAAATAAACAGATAGGTCAGGTCATTTGCCGTCTGCAGATTGCGCAAAAGCTCCACGACCTGTTTCTGGATTGTGCGGTCCAGAGCCGATGTCGGCTCGTCCAGCACGACCAGCTCCGGCTTCAGGACCATCGTCCGCGCAATCGCGATGCGTTGCCGCTGACCGCCTGAAAACTCATGCGGGTACCGGTTCCGCATGACAGGATCAAGCGACACTTCTTCCAGCGCCTGGCACGCGCGCAGATCCCGATCCTTTGCCGAGAGAGAAGGTTCATGCACCAGCAGGCCTTCGGAAATGATCTGTCCAACGGTCATTCTCGGACTGAGCGAGCCGAAAGGATCCTGAAAAATCAGCTGCATGTCCTTTCGGATGGCCCGCATGGCCGTGCGGTCCAGACCGGAAATCTGCTGGCCGTGAAACACGACCCGCCCACCGGCAGGCAGCAAGTTGAGAACTGCGCGCCCCAGCGTGGACTTTCCGGAGCCGCTCTCGCCGACGATACCGAGCGTTTGACCCTTGCGCAGGGAGAAGCTGATACTGTCAACGGCGCGGAGCACATGTTTGGGCTGCAGAAATCCGGAGTCCAGCTCAAACTCGACTTCCACCTTCTGCGCCTCCAGGAGGACAGGAGCACTTTCCGGCACCGGCAGCTTATGTCCAGTCGGTTCCGCATCAAGAAGCATCTTGGTGTAGGGGTGTTCGGGCTGCGTGAAGATCCTGGCGGTCTCACCGCTTTCCACCACCTCCCCGGTTTTCATCACATAGACCCGATCCGAGATCCGGCGCACGATCCCAAGATCGTGGGTGATGAAGATAACCGCCATACCCAGGCGTTTCTGGAGATCGCGCAGGAGGTCCAGGATCTGCGCCTGTGTCGTGACGTCCAGAGCTGTGGTCGGCTCGTCGGCAATCAGTACATCGGGATCGTTGGCAAGCGCCATGGCGATCATCACGCGCTGACGCTGCCCACCGGACATTTCATAAGGGTACGCCTTGATCTTGCGTTCCGGTTCGGGAATGTTCACCAGCTTCAGAAGATCCAGTGCCTTGGCCTTGGCCTTCCTCCAGCTCAGCCCTCCATGGACGACCATGGGTTCAGCAAGCTGGCGGCCGATCGTATATAGCGGATCCAGCGACGTCATCGGCTCCTGGAAGATCATCGTGATCTTCTTGCCTCGGATGTCATTCAGCTTGCTGATGGGCAGACCCAGGATGTTGCGGTCTTCATAGACCACCTCGCCTTGCGTTCGACCATTGGACGCAAGAAGCCCCATCGCCGCCATCATGGTCTGGCTCTTGCCGGATCCACTCTCGCCCACGATCGCGACCGTTTCACCCGCTTCGACGTGAATGTCGACGCCGCGCACGGCATTCACCGTGCCGGTGGCCGTTGTAAATTCGACCTTGAGATCCCGGATGGAAAGGACCGTTTTGTTATTTTCGTTTGTCATGGTCTTCTCCTCACCGGTCCTTCGGATCCAGCGCGTCGCGCAGGCCGTCGCCGATAAAGTTCAGCGCGAACAGGGTCGATGTCAGAAAGATTGACGGGAAGATGAGCATCCAGGCAGCACCCTGCAGGTTCCGCGCTCCTTCGGAAATCAACACTCCCCAGCTTGTCATCGGTTCTTGTATGCCAAGTCCCAGGAAGGACAGGAAGCTCTCAAGCAGGATAACCTTCGGCACGAGCAAGGTCATGTAAACCACGACCGGTCCAAGCGTGTTGGGAATGATGTGCCGGCGCAGAATGCCGCCGTCTGCCACGCCCATTGCTTCAGCGGCCTGCACGTATTCCTGACGTTTGATGCTGAGTGTCTGACCCCGCACGATGCGCGCCATATCCAGCCATTCGACAGCGCCGACCGCGATGAACATCAAGATGAAATTCCGTCCGAAGAAGACCACCAGCATGATGACGAAGAAGATGAACGGCAGCGAATAGAGTATGTCGACCACTCGCATCATCATCTGGTCGACGCGGCCGCCAAGATAGCCTGACGTTGCGCCATAAATCACACCGATCGAGATGGCAACGACTGTTGCCAGCAGTCCGATCGTCAGGGACACCCGCCCGGCAATGAAGGTCCGGGTCATCATGTCCCTGCCATTGGCGTCGGTGCCGAAATAGAAATGCATGAAATTGATTTCGGCGCGGATGGTGGCTGATTTGCCGTCGGAGGAAAGATCGGTCAGCTCCGTATTCTTGAAGAGATTGCTGCGGTCAAAATAGCGGGTGGAACGCGGATCGATTTCGCGTTTGGAGGTCACGTTGGCAACCACGGTATCCCCGTCCCGCTCGTAGCCGTCCACCGTCATGCGTGCCCGTTTGGCAACCGACATGAACGCAGGTTCGACCTGTTCCGCCCGCGGATATGCCTCAAGGCTTGCAGGCACTTTGACGTAGTCCCGATAGACGGTATCGAACTGGTGCGGCGACAGGGCCGGACCGAGAATGGACACGAGCGCAATTGTCACGAGCACGAACATGCTCGCGACCGCTGCACGATTGGCCAGCAGGCGATCTCTTGCGTCATCCCAAAGAGACCGGCCCCGTGCAGGCGCTTCGTTGTTTGAAACGGTGAGTGTCATTGTCCGGCCCTCCTCAATCGTAGCGCACGCGCGGATCGAGAAGCGCATAAAGCAGATCCACGATGAGGTTGAACAGAATGACGAAACAGGCGACCACGACCACGGTTCCCATGACGAGCGTATAGTCACGGTTGAGTGCGCCCTGGACAAAATATCGGCCAATACCGGGAATGCCGAAAATGGTCTCGATCACCACCGAGCCGGTCAATAGGGCCGCCGCTGCGGGCCCAAGATAGGAGACAACCGGCAGGATCGCGCCCCTGAGCGCATGCACAACAATGACCATATAACCGGTGAGACCGTAGGCTCTTGCGGTACGGACATGATTTGACCGGAGTGCTTCGATCATGGATCCGCGCGTTAGGCGGGCGACCACAGCGATTTGCGGCAGCGCAAGCGTGACAACCGGCAAAATGACATTGACGAAGGCGCCGCCGTTCCAACCGCCCACGGGCAGCCAGCCGAGCCAGACGCCGAGTATCAGGGTCAAAATAGGAGCGACGACGAAATTCGGGATTGTGACACCGAGCGTTGCCGCCGCCATGACGGTGTAGTCCGTCGCCTGGTTCTGTCTCAATGCCGCGATGACGCCGAGCGTTCCGCCGACCACGAGCGCGAGACACAACGCCGTCAGTCCGAGCTGGATGGAAATGGGCAGGCTCTGGGCGAACAGCTCATTGATCGAAAAATCGCGGAAATAGAAGCTTGGTCCGAAATCCAGCTGAACAATGCTCTTCAGATAGAGCAGGTACTGGTTCCACAGCGGCTCGTCGAGATGGTAGATCTTGTTCAGATTTTCCATCACCTTGGCTTCCAGCGGGCGCTCCAAATCGAACGGACCACCGGGCGCGATCCGGATCAGGAAGAACGAGATTGTAACGATCAGGAAGAGGGTCGGGATTGCACTTAGCAATCGACCGAGCACATAGCGGTGCATAGGTTCTGCCCCTGTTGTTGTGCCGGCGGTCTTTTTTATGCCGCCTTGCAAAAACCGGCAGGGAATGCCCTGCCGGTTTTGTAGTTCAGGTTACTCGGAAATGCTCATAAAGCGGGTCGGATGAACATTGAGAAGATTGTCCTCAAATCCGGCCACCTTGTCGGAGACCATGTTCATCGAGCCGTAGTACATGAGCGGAATGAACGGCAGGTCGCGCATGAACATTTCTTCAGCCTGCTTCAGGAGCCCGGCCCGCACTTCCAGATCGACGGTCGCAGCCGCCTCATCCATCAACGCGTCGTATTCCGGGTTCTCGTAGCGTGCATAGTTGAAACCGGTATTGTCGCTTTCAACCATGAAAAGGAAGTTTTGCGGGTCGGAATAGTCACCGATCCAACCAGCACGAGCCACATCGAAGTCCTGACGATCACGCAGCATTGCGTAGTGGGTCTTGGTGTCGGTGTTGACCATGGAGACTTCAACGCCGAGCGGCTTCCACATATCGGCGATCGCAACGGCCGTGTTCTTGTGGTTTTCGGAGGTGTTGTAGTTGATGGTCAGCTTGACGGGATTGTCCGGACCGAAACCTGCCTTTTCCAGGAGCTCAATCGCCTTTTCTTCGCGATCAATCTGGGACATGTCCATGTATTCGGCGAATGCCGGTTCACCGTAGTTGCCAATGCCCGGCGGCACGAAGGAATATCCGGCAACCATCGTGGAGCCCCAGATCTCATCTGCCAGAAACTCTCTGTCGATCGCCATGGAAAGCGCCTGGCGAACCTCGGGGCTGCTCAGCGTTTCGTCTTCATGGTTCAGCGCGTAGTAGTAGGTGCCCAGATACGGCGCGACCCGGAACTGATCGCCCAGGTTTTCCTGCATGAAGGCAACCTGTTCGGTCGGGGCATCGTTGTTTGTATGCAACTCACCGGCCTGGAAACGGCGAAGCGCGGCGCCGCGATCTTCGGTCGGATAGAAGTAGACGGTGTCGATCTGGACGTTGTCTGCGTCATGGAAATTTGCATTCTTGACCGTCTTGACGTGCGCGTTCGGAATGAACTCTGCGAGCGTGTAAGCCCCGTTTGTAACGATGTTCTCGGGCTTGACGAAGTCTGTGCCATGCGCCTCGACGGTCGCCGGGTGCACCGGCAAGCCAGTCTGGTGTGTCAGCTGTTCGATGAAGTAAGGGGTCGGCGATTCTAGCGTGATTTCAAGCGTGAGGTCGTCCAGCGCCTTCACACCGATTTCCTCGGGTGCGAGCTCGCCCTTGTTGACCTTCTCAGCATTCTTGATCGGGTAGAGAATGTTGGCGTATTTGGCACCGGTTTCCGGCGTCATGATGCGCTGCAGGGAATAGACGAAGTCGCCGGCAACAACCGGATCGCCATTCGACCACTTGGCATCGTCGCGCAGATTGAATGTGTAGACCATGCCGTCTTCCGCGACGTTCCAGTCTTTGGCAACGCCCGGGATGACCTGACCTGCAGCATCGTAGGCGACAAGACCTTCGTAAAGGTCGCGCAGGATGTGCGCTTCATAGGTCGTGGAGGTCTTGTGCTGGTCCAGGGTCTCCGGATCGGCTGTGTTGCCGCGGTGATAGACCACTTCTGCAAAGGCAGTCAGTGAAGTCGCTGCCATCAGTGCTGCCGCAAGCGCTGTCACGCGCATGGATTTGATCATATCGCTCTCCCCTCTTGGGTTATAGTTGAAGCTTTGGAAACGATAGTGGACAAGATTCCACGCTCTTTGCGCGCAATCAAGCATCCCCTAACGGCATATTTCATCCACTGCCGCAAAAAGGCGATATTTTTGCACTTTTTGCGATTAGGCAGGAAAAAATTTCTCCGATTTTACAAACCGTCGTTTAATTCGTTAAACGGGCACGAAATATAATTACAATCCTAGCGGCAAAAACGATACTTTCCGCTATAGGCCAGATACGTGCCTGTGTTCGGATTGAACGATTTGAACTTCCTCGAGCAATAGGCGACCCACTGAGGCGTGAACGGCGCAATACCGGTTTTAGTGTAGGGCACGCGCTGCGGTTGACCGACATAGCCTCCCCTCGGTGCAACATAACGCCCTCTCGGCGCGATATAGAGCGGCGGCCTGACATAACGGCGCGGGGCAACATAAACGCGCGAGCGGTACGGATAGGCCCGTCTGTCATAGGGATGGTAATAGTATGGAGGACCGTAGGGACGGAACGGCGGACCGGCATAGCCGCCACGATAGCCGCCGTAGAAGACGCCACCCCGATAGCCACGTGTCCCGAATGCGAAACCGACGCCGCCCGTGCCAACGTAAAACGAGTCCGCCTTGGCAGCGCTCGGCAATGCGATCCCGGTCAGCCCGGCGCTGGTGACGCCAAGGGCAAGCGCAAGTCCGATGGACCGCAGTCTCCTGACGATTTTCCCGGAAAAATCGGGACCTTTGATCAGATCAAACATCTAAAGTCTCCTTCCGGCTTTTCAGCCGGTGAAATGACGACAGGCCCCTGACCACGAGACAAGCATAGCGCATTTCCCGGCAAAAATCCGGCCTCTTGCGATCAAAAATCCAGAGCACCTTGTTCCCGCCCGTTTTCAAAGCCGGTTTGCGGCTTGCGCGGACCCGGCTGGATGAGTAAACCAAGCGCCGATCTTTCGACCATCAGACAGGCTGTCATGGCTCCGCCGCTTCTTACGCTCAAAGACGTCAACCTGACCTTCGGAGGCACACCGCTGCTGACCGGTGCTGAACTGTCCGTTTCCGAAGGCGACCGGATCTGTCTGGTCGGCAGAAACGGCTCGGGTAAGTCGACCCTTTTGAAGATTGCTGCCGGTCAGGTCGAAATGGACACGGGCGAGCGTTTCTTTCAGCCCGGACGAACCGTTCGGTATCTCCCACAGGATCCGGACCTGTCGACGTATGGATCGACGATCGACTACGTGAACGAGGGCCTGACCGAGGGCGACGATCCCTATCGCGGAGCATATCTCCTTGAGGTGCTCGGGCTCACCGGCAAGGAAGATCCAAAAGCACTCTCCGGCGGCGAAGCGCGGCGTGCAGCACTTGCGCGGACACTCGCACCCGAACCGGACATCCTGCTTTTGGACGAACCGACCAACCACCTGGATCTGCCGGCGATCGAGTGGCTGGAAACAGAGCTGAAAAGCCTGAAATCCGCGCTGGTGCTGATCTCGCATGACCGCCGCTTTCTGGAAAATCTCTCGCGCGCCACGGTTTGGATTGACCGAGGTGTCTCCCGTCGCATGAACAAGGGCTTCGCGCATTTCGAAGCCTGGCGGGACGAGGTGTTCGAACAGGAGGAGATCGACCAGCAGAAGCTGGCTCAGAAGATCAAGCGGGAAGAGCACTGGATGACCTATGGCGTGACCGCACGGCGCAAGCGCAACATGCGCCGGGTACGTGAGCTCGCCGAGCTCAGAAAGCAGAAGCGCGAGCATCGCGGCCCGCAGGGCACGGCAAAACTGAACGCAAGCGACGGGGATTTTTCTGGAAAGCTCGTCATCGAGGCCAAGGGGATTTCAAAAACCTTTGGCGACCGCGTCATCGTGAAGGACTTCTCCTCGCGTATCCAGCGCGGTGACCGTGTCGGCTTTGTCGGACCGAACGGTGCAGGAAAAACGACACTCTTGAAGATGCTGACAGGTGAGCTCGCCCCCGACACGGGCACAAACCGGCTTGGCACGAACCTTGAGATGGTCACGCTCGACCAGAAACGCGAAAAACTCGACCTTACCGAGACGTTGTCTTCGGTGCTCACCGGCGGGCGCGGCGACACCGTCGTGCTGGGTGACGAGACCAAGCATGTGATGTCCTACA
Source organism: uncultured Roseibium sp. (assembly GCF_947494555.1). Lineage (GTDB taxonomy): Bacteria > Pseudomonadota > Alphaproteobacteria > Rhizobiales > Stappiaceae > Roseibium. The sequence goes on from NZ_CANLVF010000002.1 coordinate 1,293,612, forward strand.
TGAAGGATTTTCTGTTTTCGCCAGAACAGGCCCGTACACCTGTTGGCGTCCTGTCGGGTGGTGAGCGTGCCCGCGCCATGCTGGCACGCGCGCTTGCCAACAAATCCAACATGATGGTGCTTGACGAGCCGACCAACGATCTTGATCTCGAAACGCTCGATCTTCTGCAGGAGCTGCTTGCCGACTACAAGGGCACTGCCATGATCGTTTCGCACGACCGGGACTTCCTCGACCGTGTGGCAACCTCGGTGATCGTTTCAGAAGGGGATGGTCTCTGGCGTGAATATGCCGGAGGTTACACCGATATGCTTGCTCAGCGCGGGGAAGGCGTCACCGCGCGCAAGGTCGAAAAAGCTACGCCGGCAAAACGGGAAAAACAGAGTCCTTCAAACGGCTCGGCGGAGACTTCTAAAGCAAAATCGAAACTGACATTTACCCAGCAGCATCTTCTGAAGACCCTGCCCGACACCATCGAGCAACTTGAAGCAAAGCTGGAAAGGCTTCAGAGCGAGATGAACGACCCGCAGCTCTACGCAAAGAACCCGGACCGTTTTTCCAAGCTCTCGCAACAGATCACTGACCTGACAGCGGAAAAGGAAGCTGCGGAGGAGCAGTGGCTGGAACTGGAGATGCTCGCGGAAGAAGGCTGAAAAACGCCTGCAGCGATTGAATCTTAGCCAGCTCTCGCCTCAATTTTCGCGCACAATCATAGGTTTTGCTGTAATAGGCATGCTTGATCGAACTTAGAATCAATGCATGTAACCGGTTGGGCGAAATGAGAAAATTTCCGTATTTCACGAAGTCTGTTTTGGTTGTGCTGTTCAGTGCCTTTTTGATTGGCTGCCAGACGAGTAGTCAGAGCGGAAGCTCGCCGGAGAGCGGAAATTCGTCGGCGAACACTAGCTCAAAAATTTCGTTTTCAAATGAGGCTTGCGAAAAAGCCAAGAAGTCGTGGGATTACAACACCGCGAGCGGTCGTTCGATAGCCAGCATAACGTGTTCCGGCAAAACCTACCCGAACTATAAATCCTACAGTGAGGCTGCTTGGCGCGAACACACACGTCAAAGACAGTGCAAACTGGATACCGGAAAGTTCTGTGAGGACTGAGGTTCTCGAGTTTGAGCAAATGGATCCCCGATCAAGTCGGGGATGACAATTTATGGTAAGCCGTGACAGTCTGTCCCGAAGGACAGGCAGCGACCAGCGCCCTCACCTCAGGTCCTTGTAAAATACCGTCGTGGCGTCGAGTGTGCCGTGGCTGCCATAGGCATAGTCCGGGATGGTGCCGACTTTCCGGTAGCCGCAAGTCGGATAAAGCTGTTCGGCGCGGTCGCCGGTAACTGTATCGAGCACCAGCAACCATCGGTCTTGTGACTTGGCAAGATGGTCGATTGCGCGCATCAGCTTACGGGCAAGTCCCTTACGGCGATGGTTCGGATGCACCATCAGCTTTGCGACGTCGGCCCGGTGCCCACCGTTATCCTGCGGCGCAAGGACAAGCATGACCACCCCGGCGATTTCGTCTTCCTGCCGAGCGATCATGACAAAGGAAGACCCTGCTTCGACCGCGGGCAATTGCGCTGCCCAGAAGTCTTCCGCTCTTTCTAGCGACAGGGGCAGAATGAATCCGATCCCGGCGCCTTCTTCGACGCATGCCTTGAGAAGACCGCCAAGAGCGGTCAGCGATGCGCGGACCTCAACCGGCGACAGGAGGTTGAGAGGTGGTTCGGGCCGAAACTCCGTCATGGCGTAATCACCGTCAGAAGATAGCGCGCGGGACCCGGCCCTGGTGCATGGTAGGCATTGGCCGCGTTCAGCCTGAAGCGCAGGCAATCGCCGGGTTGCAGCTGATAGCGAGCGTCACCGATCGTCATCTCCAGCTTCCCTTCCAGCAGCACAAGATGATGTTCCAGATCCGGCAGCGGTGTCACGGCATAGGAAATCGTCTCGCCGGCCGGCAGTTCGCCTTCTATGACACTGCCCCGGAAGCCGTTCGTTGCGGGCGATACACTGCGGCGGCGAAAGCCGGTTGCCGGGTCCTGCCAGACGGGCTGATCCTCGCGCGCCATCCTTGCGTCAAGTGCGGGGGCGTTGAAACCGAAAAGGTCGGCCATCGAGATTTCAAACGCCCGCGCCAACTGGCCCAGCACGACAGCAGTCGGGCTGGTATCGCCCCGTTCGATACGGGAGAGGGTTGCCCGGCTTACGCCGGATTTATCGGCGAGTAACTCCAGCGGCCAATCCCGTGTCTTGCGCAAAGCCGCAATTCGCCGGCCAATGTCCTGGTTCGTGTCATTCATGGCAAATTCCCAAAATTGAGATTTTTCTCATATATGGGAATCACAAAAATTCCAAGCCCAATAAACACACCTTTCGGCAAACTTCGCCCTGACCGAATTCAGGATCTCCTTGGCTGAAAAGAGAAGCCAGCAGCTTAAGACCAGCGTCGCATCGGGTTCTACGCGGTTTCTCCATCGTCATCCCGGACGCAGCGCGAGCGGAGATCCGGGACCGGTGAACCACCGTGTCAGTTGTCCGGTGATAATTTAAGAACGCTTCTAGCTCACCGATCCCGGCTCGCGCTGCGCTTGGCCGGGATGACGATGGTTAGATTTCACCAGGATGGCGCCAGAGAACACCCGAAGGAATTCCTCGGGAGAAAAAGGATCCCGGGAAAGCCGAAGACTGCGCGCCAAGTTTCGACACCGCTTGACCATGGCCGAAGCAATGCACGCGAAACGCAACTGCCGAGATCCCATGAGCAAGCCATGGGATCGACAGATGCAAATGTTCAATCAGAGACAGCGAGAGCTCTAAACGCGTGAAAAGACGGCGCTGGCATTCACGCCGCCAAATCCGAAGCCGTTTGTCAGGACGTGATCGACCTGCCGGTCGATTGCCTTGCCGGGAACCATCTCGAACCTTGTCATGGCCTCATCGGGCGCTTCGAGATTGCGGGAGGGTGGCAGCTGCCCGGTTGTAAGCGCCATAACACAGGCGACCGCTTCGACAGCCCCTGCCGCCCCCAGGAGATGTCCGAACATCGATTTGGATGACGACACCGCCAGATCCTTGCCCCTCCCGTCGAAGAGTGTGGTCAGTGCGGCAATTTCAGCTGCATCTCCCACCGGCGTCGATGTGGAATGCGCATTGACGTAGCCGATATCAGCCGGCGTCAGGCCGGCAGATGATAAGGCATTGCGCATGGCCCGCAAGCCACCCTCGCCATCAGGTGAGGAGGCAGTCACATGGAACGCGTCGGCTGTGGTTCCATAGCCCTTCAGTTCCACAATAATGTTCGCTCCGCGTGCCTTCGCGTGCTCCATTTCCTCCAGAACGAGAATGCCGGAGCCTTCGCCCATGATGAAGCCGTCGCGATCCTGATCGAACGGGCGCGACGCATGTGCAGGGTCGTCGTTGCGTTTCGACGACATGGCTTTTGCCGCGCAAAAGCCGGCATAGGAAACCTTGTCGATACAGGCCTCGGTGCCACCGGCCACCATGACGTCGGCTTCTCCGGCACGGATCAGCCGGGTGGCATCACCCAGAGCCTGAAGGCTGGCGGCACAGGCCGTGACCGGTGCGCCGATGGGACCCTTCAGTCCGAAACGGATCGAAACCTGACCCGCAGCAAGATTTGCGAGAAACGATGGCACCAGAAAAGGTGATGCCCGGCGCGGTCCCTTTTCGTCCACGAGACGGGTTCCGGCGGTCATCGCCGGGAATCCACCGACACCGGTTGCGATGATGGTCCCGGTGCGTTCCTTTTGTGCATCTGTCTCCGGTACCCAGCCGGACTGTGCAAGCGCTTCCTGTGCCGCGCCCATCGCGAAATGGATGAACCGGTCAGACCGTCTTTGTTCGCGCGGTTCCATGACGGCGTCGACATCAAAGCCGTGCTCGTCTTCCTCTTTCGAAGGCACTTCGCCAGCGATCTGGCAGGCAAGGTCGCTCGGATCGAAATGGCTTATCCGGCGAATACCGTTTGCGCCCGCTGTCACTCGGCTCCAAAATGCACCAAGCCCGGTTCCGACCGGGGAGACAATCCCCATTCCTGTTACGACTACCCGACGCATGTTTACCTCGTTCTGCTTTTGCCAGTGATGCCCTGTCACGTATTTCGTGCTCAGGCGATGTTCAAGGTTCTTGAGAAAGTGATTCAAGGAACCTGATTCAAAGTTTTGAAAGTCTCTGTAACGCGTTGATTGTTTTCAAAAACTCTTCACTACCCAGATGTGTCTCAACGTCGTTTTGCGCCTTGCGCCAGAGCGGCAACGCTTTCGCCAGAAGAGCTGCGCCCTCTCCGGTCAAAGCGTATCGTTTGCTTCTTGCCTCTCGCGCCTGTGTTGACACGACAAAGCCTTTGCGTTCCAGCAGTGCGATGTTACGGACCAATGTTGTCCGGTCCATGGACAGCCGGCCGGCAAGTTCGCCCGTGCTCGCGTTTCGAGCCTGGCGAATCGCGACAAGCACAGAAAACTGCCCGGCGGTCATTCCTATCGGGCGGGCAAGGCGATCGTAATGGCGGCTCACGGCGCGTGCGGCCTTTCGTGCGTTATTGAGCACGCACAATGAAAAGTCATCTTCTTCCATGAAACCCTTTGTGTGCATATACACATCACTTGTCAAGGTGGCAGCCATTTGCAGCTAACCTTGCGTAATGTCATCAATATTTTGCGATTTCATGCGAAGCGGTTACGGTGCGATAGCAACCGGAACGTGAGGAGGTCAAAATGGCAGATGCGCTTCAGGCTGTAGAAGACATGAAGGCGAAAATCCAGGAGAACTGGGGCTGGTTTCTGGCCCTCGGCGTCGCGTTGGTGATTGGAGGCATCATCCTCATCGCCGCACCTCTTGCAACATCCATCGCCGTGACGATTCTGATCGCGGCCGTTCTGTTCATCGGCGGTCTCGTCCAGATTTACAATGCCTTCAAGACGAAGGGGACCTCCAGTTTCCTGTGGAACCTGATCACCGGGATCGTTGCCGTGATCGGTGGCATTCTGATTTATGTGAACCCCATCGTGGGCGCTTTCACACTGACCTTGCTCCTGGCGGCCATTTTCGCTGCTCAGGGCATCAGCCAGATCCTGCTCGCCTTCAAGCTAAAGCCGCACGAAGGCTGGGTGTGGGTACTCATCGCCGGAGTGGTTTCGCTCGGTGCCGGGATCATGATCTGGTTGGATCTTCCCGGATCGGCGTCCTGGGCGCTTGGTCTGATTGCCGGTGTTTCGGTTCTCGTCAACGGCTGGAGCTATATCGCGATCGCCCTTGCGGCGCGCGCGTCCAAAGGCTGACTGGCGAGCGGTCACGATTTCACTAAAACGCGCTGGTGCCCGGCAACAATTTCTGCCGGGCGTTTTTGTTCATTCCGGCTTCATTGAAAGATCAGCGACTTTTCAGCTTCAGAAAGAACTTTCCATTCACCCTCGCCGACACCGTCAAGCCCCAATGCACCAACCTGACTTCGCTTGAGTTCCGTTACATGATTGCCGGTGGCCGCGAACATCCGTCTGACCTGATGATAGCGGCCTTCATGAAGGGTCAGGCGCGCGCTCTTTTCGTCAATGACCTCAAGTCCTGCCGGTTTGAGCGGCTTTTCCTCGCTCTCCAGCATCATCTCGCCGGAGGCAAAGAGGGTTGCCTCACTTCCGTTCAAGGGCCGGTCCAACGCGACCTCATAGACCTTGGGAACATCCGATTTTGGCGAGATCACGCGGTGCAGAAACGTACCGTCATCGGTGAAGAGCAGCAGTCCGGACGTTTCCTTGTCCAGGCGGCCGATTGTCGAAAGGGCTGGTTTACGAACGCGAAAGCGATCAGGCAGGAGGTCATAGACGAGCCGCCCCTGATCCTTGGCAGAACACGTATAGCCAAGCGGTTTGTTCATCAGGAGAACAACGCCCTGCGCCGGGTCGAGCGGTTGATCGTCGAACAGGATGTCCGCACGTACGGTCTTGCTGTCTGCTTTCAACCGGTTGCCGTCCGTGTCCGTGACCCAGCCGTTGCGGATCGCGAGCTGCATTTCCTTGCGGCTGCCGTAGCCGAGATTGGCGAGAAGCTTAACGAGGCGCATCGCGTTGGCCTCCCTTGCGTTTGGTCGCACGAATGACCTTGTAGCCGCCCTCGTCCGCCAGCTGCGTCACGCTGGCAAAGACTTCCGCCAATGTCTTCTCGTAAGGCAGATGCCGATTGGCAACCATGTAAAACTCTCCCCCCGGACGCAAACCAGCAGCAGCTGCCCGGATGAAGCCCTGACCGACATCCGCACGGTCCGCCTTTCCGGCCTGATGAAAGGGAGGATTTGAAATGATGAAGTCGTAGGGTCCTTCAATGCCCCTTGTGACGTCGCACCAGATCCCGTGCATCGACCTTTTGCCCTTGAAGCCGGCAAGGTTTTCCTGTGCAAGATCCAGCGCCCGCTTTTCTGCTTCGTAGAGATCCATACCCGATACTTTGGGTGCTTTTTCCAGGACAGTTCTGGCGAGATAACCGAACCCGGCGCCCAAATCAGCTCCCTTCCCTTTCAACGTATCCGGCAACAGGTCACCCAAAATCTTCGATGCCGGATCAATGCGGTCCCAGGCAAAAACGCCAGGCCGGCTGACATAGGCCCCGTCCAGAACCTTTCTGGGTGCGTCAAGACGGCGCCATTCTTCCAGTAGTGCCGTATCAACCGCGCCAGGGCGGATGGTTTCCCAGACGACGCGGCACTTGTTCTTGGTCAGCTTCTGAACGCTACCCAGGAGATCGATTAGATCCTTTTCGAGGGTTTTGGCACCTTCCGTGTTCGGCGCACAAGCAACAACGACACCGCCTTCTCGCGCTTTGATGACAGCACTTGCGAGCTGGGCACGCGCCTCCTGCCTCTGACGTCCCGGCAGGACGAACACGGCGTCGAAATTTTCTTCCGGCGTTTCTGCAACAATGTTGACGCGGGATTTTTCAAGCGCGTCCCTGTCAGGTGCAAAGCTCTGCACACAAACGAGCGCGTGATCATTGAATGCAGTCAGTGCGCGGCCGGCACGGGCCCGCAAAAACAATACTCTTGCAGCTGGCTCAAGATCGATTGCACCCGTTTCCAAAGGCAGCAAAAGCGTCTCAAGCGCAGGATCAGACATCAGTTGACTTGAACTCAAAATCGGCTCCGTTATCCCCGTAAAGGGCGAGATTGATCGGCGCGTCTCCCGACCGATACCGCGCTCATAACCTCAGTGGCCTCTAACGTCAAAATGTCCCGTCAGACCTGAATGTCTTACCGTCGACCAAAAGCGTCAGTGGCAGAGAGCGGCCGTCGTCTGTAATCGCGACTTCAAGGAGCATGCGGTCGGTGTCCAGGGTTTCAATAATTTTGCCCTCGCCCTCCGGAACGAAAAAGGCGTCAATCCCGTAATCGATCCGGATGTCACGGTCGGTCACGGAGAGAACAAAGCCCTTTATCGCCATGGCACCAGCCTCTTCAGGCTGCTTCGAAATTCTTGTGGGCAGCGCAGCAGGTGTTTCGCTTCGAAGACTTACAAACACCGTGTCTCCCGGCTGTACCGTGTCTGCGCCCGGCAGATCTTTCGCAAGGCGTGAAATGGCAAGATTGATTATGACGTAGTCGCCGCGCAGCAGATCTCTCGGATCCACAGGATCAAGCGCAAGCCGCTCTGTTTCGCCTGAAAATTGGACTTGCAGACGATCAACCAGCGGCAGGGAAATCAGAGCCAGCTGTATGAGCGCAAGAAGCCCCCAACGCACCATGGTGAGCTGGAATAGGGGTCTTCCAACCTCGCCTGGAACCACCGTTTCCGCACTCATTGGGCAGCCTCCCGCGCCTTTGGCTCGGGGCCTGCGGACCGGTCCGATTTCGCGACAAGACGCGCCAACCAGATTGCAACGGCCAGCAGCAGCACTCCCGCAACCAGGAAAAAGACGGACTGTCCAAGAAGGGACCCGATCGTTACCTGCAGCAGCCACAGGGAAACAGCAGTCAGCCCGAGATAGGCACATAGCATCCAGAACCGGTTGTTGTACCAGGTGGCCAGCGCGCAAAGACCGACGAGCGACGCCATGCTCATGGCCGCCAAGACGATCACGTTTAGCGTTGCGATGGGCACTGCGATGGCTGCAAGCGCAAATCCGACTGAGGCAAAGAAGCTTTGAGATTTTGCGGTCTTGTAGGAAAGAAGCGCACCGCAAATCACCAGCAGCACCGCAAGTGAAAAGGGGATCAGCGCCGGCAGCGCCAGCATTCCTGCGGCTTCAACACCCGATGAGATTTCCGGAACGAGCACGAGTGCCGCAACGACGAGCGTGCAGAGCACCAAATACCCGGCGTCCTGGAGTGATCTTCCCATCAGCCAGTGTCCATGACTGCGCTTGGGCAGATTGCTGGACCACTTTACGAAAAGATCGGCGATCGGGTCGAGCACAAGCATGAGCACCGCAAGGCCGCTCGCGCCGGCGAGCGCCATTGCGATTGCAAAATCATCACCGCCGGCGGCAATTTCAGCCGTCTCCGCGAACCATCTGCCATATGTCACCCACAAAAGACTGATCGCCAGCCAGCGCGACAGACGGGCCGGGTAGATAACCGCATGAACAAAAACAGCTGCCAGGATCACCAGACCCAAAAGATCCTCAAAAAGCGGCGCCTGTCCAAGGCCTTCGCGTGTGAACTGCCAGACGACGGCTGCGATCGCGGCGACGGTCAACGAAGCTTTTGAGCCTGTCAGCCAGGCCGCTGCCAATCCCCCCAGGCAAACGAGGAATGCGCCACCCGCCCAGTCTTCCGGCAAGTGGAAGATCTGCCCGACCAGCGCCATGCCACCCAGAAACACGAGGGTCGCGAATCCGGTCAGGAGATCTGCAGCGCCCTTCTTTCCCTTTGAAGCCACGTGAGCGGCAGCTGCGTGGCTCGCCATGAGCAGCAGCGCGATACCGACGAGCTTGGCCGTTTTGGGTATCGCTGCCCAATTGGCGGCAACGAACGCAAAGAGCGCGAGCGCGACGCAGACCATGCCGATCCCTGCCAGCGCCATCGGCAATCTGGAACGGCCGTCTTCCTGTTCCTGCTCCTGCAAGATGGATGCGGCGCCGGAAGAGCTGACCCAACCCTTGGCAACCCAGGCTTCCAGATCGTCTTTCAGTCTCTTCCTGTAGGCCCAGTCGAACATCAATGTGAGCCAATCCCTTCACGTTTGCCCCGATAAGGCCGCCAAATCCGGACCACCAGCTTCTTCGCCAACCGCTCGATGCCTGTCGTTTTCAGACAGTCCAAATGCAATCTGACTGCTGTCCGGTTTCTTGTCCACGGCGATATTTTACGCAGTCACATTCAGGTTTGAAATGAAAACTGCGACCATTTCCGGGCGAAAAGTTGCAATCTGGCGCTCAAATTCCCTGGTTGATCCATCAACAGACTGCCCGCCACAGTTGCCCGCAACAGGACCAATCAATTGATTGCATTCTAGGCACTGCAATATCTTGCTTGATTTTTGTGCAAGCACATTTCAAACTTTCGCCGAAGAACCAAAACCATAGGGGATTACAATGCGTCTTTTGAGAGGCTTAGCGCTCGCAGTGATGTTTGCGGCAGGCAGTGCCCATGCCGAGACCGATATCAAATTCACACTGGACTGGAAGTTTGAAGGCCCGTCCGCGCCCTTTTTCATTGCTCTCGACAAAGGTTATTTCAAAGACGAAGGTCTGAACGTGACCATCGACAGCGGCGCCGGATCCCGCGAATCGCTGCCGCGGGTGGCGACCGGGACCTACGACATGGGTTTCGGCGACATCAACGCCCTGATCAAGCTGATGGACGACCAGCCGGATCTCAAGGTCAAAGCCGTCATGATGGCGTATGAAACGCCGCCGTTCGCCGTGATCGGCCGCAAAAGCCAGGGTGTGACGGAGGATCCGAAATCCCTGGAAGGCAAGACGCTGGGTGCACCACCGCCAGACGCTGCCTTCGGCCAATGGCCTGCCTTCGTCGATGTGGCCGGGCTCGACACCAGCGGCATCACCATCGAAAATGTCGGCTTCCCCGTGCGTGAACCGATGTTGGCACAGGGCCAGGTAGATGCGATCTTCGGATTTTCTTTTTCGTCGGTCTTGAACCTGAAGGCACAGGGCGTTCCGGAAGACGATATTTCACTCATCCTCATGGGTGAAAACGGTCTGGACCTTTACGGCAATGTCGTCATCGCCAATACAGACTTCGCTGCCGAAAACCCGGATGCGGTCAAGGGCTTCGTGAAAGCCCTCACCAAAGGCTATCTGGATGCGATCGCTGATCCCGCCGCTGCCATTCCCTATGTCATGAAGCGGAACGAAGTTCTCGATGAAGCCGTTGAAATCGACCGGCTGACAATGGCTGTCGCAGGATCCATTGCCACACCGGCCGTCAAGGAAAACGGTTTTGGCGGTGTCGACATGGAGAAGCTGGCAAAGTCAATGGAATACCTGCAGACATCCATGGGCGTGAGCGATACGCCGCCGAGCCCGGAGAAAGTCTTCGACAGCAGCTACCTTCCCCCGAAGGAAGAACGGATGGTCAAGTAATCCTTCCGCTTCGCCCTTGATCAATTGCTCCTGCGGCCGCCAAATTGGCTGCGGGAGCCCTGTTTCGGACCAGACCTTGACCGGATTTGTAGACATTAGAAACGTACGCCTGTCTTACGGACAGGCAGGCGATGAGACCCTTGCCCTCGACGGATTGGACATGAGCATCCAGGAAGGCGAGTTCGCAGCGGTCGTCGGCCCATCGGGCTGCGGAAAATCAACACTCATGAAACTTGCGACAGGGTTGATTACCCCGCAAGAAGGCAGCGTTGAGGTTGCCCAGAAGGAAGTGTCAGGGCCGGTGTCCATTGCAGGCATGGCTTTTCAGAACCCGTCGATGCTGCCATGGCGCAGCACGCTATCCAACGTGATGCTACCACTGGAGATCGTCCAGCCTCATCGCGCCAACCTCAGGCGGGAAAAAGCTGCTTACACGGCAAAGGCAGAGGAGTTGCTCAAACTTGTTGGCCTTGGCGGTTTTGGCGAAAAATTTCCCTGGCAGCTCTCGGGCGGAATGCAGCAACGCGCCAATCTGTGCCGTGCCCTGATCCATGATCCGGCGCTTCTGATGCTCGACGAGCCTTTCGGCGCGCTTGACGCCTTCACGCGCGAGGAATTGTGGCAGGTCATGCGTGACCTGCACGCGGAAAAAAGCTTCACGGTCATTCTCGTGACCCACGACCTTCGAGAGGCCGTCTATCTTGCAGATACCGTTTTTGTCATGAGCGCACGTCCCGGCAAAATCATCGAACGGCGGGAAGTTTCCTTCCCCCGGCCCCGATCAATCGACCTGATCTACGAAGCGGCATTTAACGACATTGTTCATGACCTCAGGGCCCTGATTGCAGAAGCGAGGGTCGCGGCATGACATCTTCCCGCTGGATCGCCTTGGCACCCTGGCTCTGGACAATCGGACTGTTTCTCGTCTGGGAACTCGCAGTCAAGATTTTCAATCTACCGGTTTTCATCCTCCCGGCTCCGACCGACATCTGGGAGGCGATCGTCAAATACTGGTCGCCGATCTGGAAGAACTCGGTCCAGACGCTTTTCACAACCGTCGCCGGTTTCCTGCTTGCCGTCGTCGGCGGTCTGGCCTTGGGTCTTGCCATCGGCTGGAGCCGGGCCATCTACGCCGGTCTTTACCCGCTTATGATCGGCTTCAACTCAATTCCGAAAGTCGCCGTGGTGCCGATCCTCGTGATCTGGTTCGGCATCGGAACCATTCCCGCCGTTCTGACAGCGTTTCTGATCGCGTTCTTCCCGATAGTCGTCAACGTCGCGACCGGTCTTGCAACGATCGAACCGGAAATGGAGGACGTTCTGCGTGCGCTCGGGGCGAAGAAGCTCGACATAATGCTCAAGGTCGGCATTCCAAGATCGATGCCCTATTTCTTCGGTTCCCTGAAGGTCGCGATCACACTTGCCTTTGTAGGTTCGGTCATTTCGGAGACTGTGGCTGCGAACTCGGGTATCGGGCACATGATGCTTGCCGCACAGTCGCAATTTAATGTCCCGCTGGTATGGGCAGGACTTGTAGCGCTCGCGGTTCTTGGTATTGTTATGTACGCAATAATGGCGTGGCTGGAAATACGGATGACCGGATGGGCTCACCGTGGGAACCGGTCTTAGCCGGAAAAGCGAAAAATCGCTTTCAGTTCAGAGCCTAACTCCAACATAAACCAGGGGGGCTCTGTAGGGCGTCCGAGAGGCCCGGACGCCCTTTCACTTTATTCAGCAGGTTCTTCAGATTTTTTGCGTGTCTGGCGCGGCTTTCGGCGTGCCGTAGGCTTCGATGCACCGGCGCTCGTCTTTCGCGCCGCCTGTTTTGTGGTAGCAGGCTTGCCCGTGGCCGCTTTGCGTGCCGCCGGCTTGCGGGGCGATGCCTTTTGCGGCGCTTTGGCTGAAGAGGCAGCCACTTCGCTAGCCCTTTCCGTTTTCTCAGAAACAGCTTGATCAGCACCGTTCTTTGCTTCCGGCGCGGTCTTCCTGCCTGCAAGTGGATCATCAGTGACATCACCGGATACCGGCGGCAAGTCGAGCACCTGATGAAATTTCTGCAAGGTTTCCAGCGTATGCGGCGTCATTTCCTCGATCGCGCCTGGAATGTAACGCACGACCTTGGACGCAAGTTCGCGCTCCTCTTTGGTCTTCAGAAGTTTCGGCAATGTGGCGATCGCCTGTTCAGGCGCAAATTCCACAATAAGTGTCTGCTCCTGCAACAAGAAACTGCGTTCGTCGGGCATGAGGGATTTGAACGGCTCATCCTGTGTCAAGACACGCGAGGAGCGCTCCAGCCGGTCCCGGCGCACATTGCCGCGGCTGTCCGCAAGCAGGATCAGCATGCGAACCACCGCTTCGCGAAAACCACCTTCCTCAATATGCATCAAGGCGGCCTGGACAGGCGGCAGACTGCGCAATTCATCCGTGCGCTTCAGCGTGCGGCCCGGCTGTTTCGTCCGGCCGAACCAACGCATATAAGGCGATCCCCAAACCGCGTAGAAAAGGTTCTCGTACATCGTGTCGCGCAAATCACGAAACAGATCCATAGACTGCTCGATCAGGGCGGCATTGACGCGTTCCAGCTCGACAAACGGATTGTCCGGCTGAACGGGCTTCCGGTCGTTCTTCACACGCTCCGCCCAACCGGGCAAGGCGCTCAGGAACGGGTTCATGCTGGAAAACAGTTCACGCTGTATCCGGAGCGGATGTGTTTTGCGCCGCAGATCAGCGGTTTGTTCTGTGACGCCGGCCTGCACGAATGGACGCACACAGACATCGTAAAACTCCGCCTGCTGCTCTGAAGCTCTTGCGACGGCAGCAAAGGGTATTTCATCGTCACGGCCGTCATCGAGCGTCTTCAGATCGTCCATCTTGCGTTCGTGAAAGCTGACGGTGAACTGGCGGTCGAGAAGCTCACCCTGATAGTCGTCGATGGTCATCTCATAAAGACCCGGAGGCAGAGCTTCGATGGTCTTCAATGTAGATGTGACTTCCGTGTGTTCCTTTTTCGCGATCTTGGAAGACACAAAAATCCCAAGATGACCGACCTGGTCGTGCACCATGTAGATGATCCGCTGTCCGCGGATGGCTATTTCCCGTTCGTCGGAATAGGTGTCGATGATCCAGTTAAGCGCCTGTTGCGGCGGGGTGATGTTGTCTCCAAAGCTGGCAAAGACGATAATCGGGGCGCGGATCTGCTTGATGTCGACATTGCGGCCTGGTTCAAGCTGCGCTTCGTTTTTGGACAGGCGATTGCCGACGAAGAGCTGCTCGACGATCCACCTCATTTCCGCTTCATTCAGGAGGAAGTAGCCGCCCCACCAGCGTTCGAATTCCAGGAAGCGATGCGGCTCGGTATCGACCTTCGAGTAGAGGTCGTAATACTTGCCGAAATAGTTTCTCGCAGGATTGAGGAGCTCGAAATTCTGGACGATGTCCGCACCGTCAAACACGCCGTGACCGAGGTCCGAATAGAACATGGCGTTATAGGTGCCCCCCAGAATCCCGCCGTTGTAGCGCATCGGGTTTTCACCAACACGACCGGCCCAGGTCGACACCGGCGCTCCGTTCAAGATGATCGGTCCCGTCAGGTCCGGATTGGTGGCTGCCAGCAAAAGCGTTGCCCATCCGCCCTGGCAATTGCCCGTCACCACCGGGTTGGGAGCTTCCGGATGCAACTCCTTAACCTTGCGCACAAACGCTGCTTCAGCGTGCGTCACATCGGCAATGGTCTGTCCCTTTTCCGGCATGCGCTTGAAGGCGACAAAATAGACCGGGTGTCCATCGCGCAGCGCAACGCCCACCTGGCTATCCGGTTTGAACCCGCCGATACCGGCACCATGCCCTGCTCTTGGATCGATGATGATATACGGACGCTTCCAGGACTTTGGTTCGCGGTGGGAGCCCTCTTTCGGCTGGATGATCTTGAGTAGCATGTAGCAGCACGGATGCGGCAGATCCGCACCATCCACAACCAACTCGTAGTCATAGATCAGAACCGGCGGACACCCTGCTTCTTCATGCTCGATGAAGATGTCGCCGCGCTGGCGGAGCGTGTCCATCGTCAGAACGACGCGTTGAGCTGCGTCCTGCCAATAGCTTTCAAAGGCGTTGTAAAGCGATCCTTCGCTCTGTTGTTTCGTGAGGTCCTCGAACGCCTTGCCGTAGTCCGCCAGACTTTTTTGCCAGCGGGTCTTATGGCCGTCGGCGATGCTGTTGAGATGCTTGCTTAGCCCACGGCCCATCAGCTCGACCATGTTGGAGATTTCCGTCGCCTGTGCCTGCCAAGCGGTGAACCGCTGCGAAGGCGACCACGCTGTGGCGTCTTCAAGAGAGTGCAGAAACTCGTTGTGGCCTTTTTCCAGAGCGTCAAATATGTCCTTCATCAGGACCTCCTATCCAACAATGCTGTAGCCGCCATCGATGAAATGAATGCCGCCGGTGACATTGTATGCCTCCCGGCTCGCAAGGAAGGCGGCATAGGCACCGACATCATCGATTGTGGCAAGGTGGTGTGTGGGCGCGCGTTCGGCGGCGTCGTTCAGAAGTTCGTCGAATTCGGCAATGCCCGACGCCGCGCGGGTCTTCAAGGGCCCGGGCGAAAGCGCGTGAACGGAAATGCCTTTCGGCCCCATTTCCGCTGCAGCATAGCGGGTTGCGGCTTCAAGCGCCGCCTTGACCGGACCCATGACACCGTAATTCTCGACCACCTTCTGAGCGCCCATGAAAGACACCGTCATGCAGGTTCCGCCATGCGGCATCAACGGTTCGGCCTTGCGGATCAGCCGCAGGAACGAATGAACCGAAATGTCCATGGCCAATCCGAACCCGGCGGCTGAGCAATCGACGACCCTTCCGTGAAGATCATCCTTTTTCGAGAACGCGATCGAATGAAGCAGCGTGTCGAGCTTGCCCCATTTTTGCGTAATGTCTGCAAAGAGCGCGTCCATCTGATCCTCGTCGCGAACGTCGAGCGGCGCGATGATGTCCGCTTCAAGATCCTCTGCGAGCGGGCGCACATAGGATTCTGCTTTTTCATTGAGATACGTGATTGCCAGATCAGCACCTTGCTTCCGGAAAGCCTTTGCGCACCCGTAAGCGATGGACTGATCGTTGGCGACACCCACCACCAGGGCTTTGAAACCCGTCAAATCGAACATGAGCTGTCAGCTCCCCGACGTTGAAACAGACTGGAACCGGCATAAAGCCGCACAAATCCTCCCGCCGCTTCAGACGCAGTCTGAAACTCTTCGCAGTGCAACATAATCAATGTGACGAGACAATGACTTTCCGCAACAATAGGTGGTTGTGCGGATATAACCTCCCGCGTGATATAGCGACACAAAAAGGGCGCCCCGATGAGATCGGGACGCCGTAATCTGTTTGTCGTCGGTTCTGGTTTCGGCTTACGCCAGCTCGAAACGGTCCGCGTTCATGACCTTGGTCCAGGCCGCGACGAAGTCCTTGACGAATTTCGCCTGGTTGTCGTCCTGGGCATAGACCTCGGCATAGGCACGCAGGATCGAGTTCGAACCGAACACGAGATCAGCGCTTGTTGCCGTCCACTTCAGCGTATCCAGCTTACGGTCGCGGATTTCATAGGTGCCATCCGAAACCGGCTTCCAGCTGTTGGCCATATCCGTCAGGTTGACGAAGAAGTCCGTCGTCAGAGCCCCTTCACGGTCTGTGAAGACACCGTGCCTGGACCCGCCATGATTGGTGCCAATAACGCGCAGTCCGCCGACCAGAACGGTCATTTCCTGTGCGGTCAGGCCGAGAAGCTGAGCTTTGTCGAGCATCATTTCCTCGGGGCTGACGGCGTAGTTTTCCTTCTCCCAGTTGCGGAAGCCGTCCGCGAGAGGCTCTAGCACATCAAAGGAACCCGCATCCGTCTGCGCGTCCGTTGCATCACCGCGGCCTGGTGCGAAGGGCACCGACACATCGGATCCAGCCGCCTTGATGGCCTGTTCGACACCGACATTGCCGGCAAGGACGATCACGTCCGCAAGAGACGCACCGGTTTCAGAGGCAATCGGCTCAAGCGCAGCCAGAACCTTTGCCAGACGATCAGGCTCATTGCCTTCCCAGTCCTTTTGCGGCGCAAGACGGATACGGGCGCCATTGGCACCGCCGCGCTTGTCAGAACCGCGGAAGGTACGTGCGCTGTCCCAGGCCGTTGCGATCATCTCGGAGGCCGACAGACCGCTTGCGGCAATCTTGGCCTTGACCGCATCGACATTGTAGGAGGTTGAACCAGCCGGGATCGGATCCTGCCAGATCAGGTCTTCAGCCGGTACGTCCGGGCCGAGATAGTTGACCCGCGGACCCATGTCACGGTGGGTCAGCTTGAACCATGCCCGCGCAAACGTGTCACGGAAATACGCCTCGTCTTCCATGAACTTGCGGCAGATCTCGTTGTAGACAGGGTCCATTTTCATGGCCATGTCCGCATCGGTCATCATCGGGTCATGACGGATCGAAGGATCGGTCGGGTCGACCGGCTTCTCTGCTTCCGGCATATCCACCGGCTTCCACTGCCAGGCGCCTGCCGGGGACTTCGTCAGTTCCCATTCGTAGTTGAAGAGATAGTCAAAAAAGCCCATGTCGAATTTGGTTGGCTCTTTCGTCCAGGCCCCTTCAATGCCTGACGTGAAGGCATTGGTCGCTTTGCCGTCCTGGCCCGGGTTGGACCAGCCGAGGCCTTGTGCCTCAACGCCGGTCGCTTCCGGCTCGACACCGATGTCGTTGACCGCGCCGCGGCCGTGTGCCTTGCCGACCGTATGTCCGCCGCATGTGAGTGCTGCGGTTTCTTCGTCGTTCATCGCCATACGGGCAAAGGTTTCCCGGATATGAGCGCCCGTCTTGACCGGGTCCGGGTTGCCGTTGACGCCTTCCGGGTTGACGTAAATAAGGCCCATGTGAACAGCGGCCAGCGGGTTCTCAAGAGTGGACGCATCTTCGAGGTTTTCGTAGCGGTTCTCGGACGGTGCCAGCCACTCCTTCTCGGAGCCCCAGTAGACATCTGTCTCCGGACCCCAGATGTCCTCACGGCCAAAGCCGAAGCCGAAGGTTTTGAAACCCATGGTCTCGTAAGCCATGTTGCCGGCGAGAATGATCAGATCCGCCCAGGAAAGAGCGTTGCCGTATTTCTTTTTCACCGGCCAGAGAAGACGTCGCGCCTTGTCGAGGCTTGCATTGTCCGGCCAGGAATTCAGCGGAGCAAAGCGGATGTTGCCCGAGCCCGCACCGCCACGGCCATCCTGCATGCGGTAGGAACCGGCGGAGTGCCATGCCAGACGGATCATGAGACCGCCATAATGGCCCCAGTCGGCCGGCCACCAGTCCTGGCTGTCGGTCATCAGGGCACGGACGTCGGCCTTGACGGCCTCATGGTCCAGCCCCTTCGCGGCATCACGGAAGTTGAAATCCGGGTCCATCGGGTTGGTCCGGGCGCCGTGCTGATGGAGAATGTCCAGGTTGAGTGCATTCGGCCACCATTTCGTGACCGGCTTGTCCATCGACGTGTTACCGCCGTGCATGACCGGGCAACCGCCCGCTTTATCGACCTTAGCGTCCATTTTACTCTCCAATTCGAGTGTCGGTGACACACACCGCGCCCAATCAACTCCGGCACCGTGACAGCAATTTGACAGGCCATCTGCAGCGCTTGCAGATACTGTTTTCATTGCGGATTGAAGGCCGGAGTACTCCGAAATTCGTCAAAGTGAAACCGGAGGGCGTGGCTTCCAGATTTATGTAGTCCACACGCTTCCAGTCTCAACTGATTCTAAACTAGCAGACCAAACTCATCAGAAGAAGTTGAATTTCCTGATCGCTTTGATAGGATTTTCTTATGATCAATATCACCCTGAAACAGCTTCGCTATTTCGAGGCACTGGCACGCTACGGTCACTTCGGCAAAGCCGCCGAGGCTTGCGCAATTTCCCAGCCTGCGCTTTCAATGCAGATCAAGGAGATGGAGGATGCGCTCGGTTCACCCCTGATCGAGCGCGGTCCCCGCCAGGTTCGGCTGACCCATTTCGGCGAAGTCGCCGTCGAGCGGGCCAGGGACATCTTGAGGGCGACTGAAGAACTTGGAGATCTTGCGCGCGCGTCACAGGATCGTCTCGTGGGTCGCCTGCGCATCGGTGTTATTCCAACCATCGCGCCCTATCTCCTGCCAAGTGTTATCAGCACCTTGTCGATCCGGTATCCCGAACTGGATATTCATGTGCGCGAAACCGTGACGCCGAAACTCATTCAGGAACTCCACGAAGGTAAGCTCGACACTGCGATCGTCGCTCTGCCCGTCTCGGAAAGCGCGCTTGCCGAAACCCCTATTTTCCAGGAGACATTCGTGCTTGTGCGCTCCGCCGGCGAGGCCGATGCGCCGATGCCCAATGCGGACGCGCTCCGGCAAATGCGCCTTCTCCTGCTGGAGGAAGGTCATTGTTTCAGGGACCAGGCTCTTTCCTTTTGCAACATGCCGTCAGGCCCTCCCCGTGAGGTTCTCGATGCAAGCTCGCTTTCAACGCTTGTGCAGATGGTAAGCGCAGGCATAGGCGTGACCCTTATTCCGGAAATGGCGGTTCCGGTCGAAACGCGTTCCGCCTCCGTCTCCATATCCCGCTTCCACGCTCCGGAGCCGTCGCGCACGGTCGGCATGGTCTGGCGCAAATCGAGCCCGCTTGCCGGACAGCTCGGTGAAATTGCGGCGATTGTCAAAAGTTCCGCACAGAATTCTGCCGGGCTGGAAGAAGCTTGAACCGGCCACTTTCGCGAAACGAATTGTTTGTCTTAATACGCGATTTGGCGCTTGGCCGATTTACAAGCCAAGGGAGACTCGCCTAAGTTCCCTCGCGTCTGCATTGCAGTCCCGTTCCAGTTTCAGCGATCGACACTTCGAAGAGTGATTGATCGCACAAATTTGTCTCGCCTTTGGCCACGCGCCGGTTTCATCAGAGCTCCGTTTTTGATCCATGCCGCTAGACCACGACGCCATCACCGCTCTTGCTCCAGACCAGGCATCGCTGAAGGCCGCGAACGGTCTCACAAAGGCGAAGAAATGGCCGCTGCGCGCGCAATCTGAAGCAGATCACCTCGTATGGGGCGAGTGTCAGGGATCGGGCGCCAATCCGTATCGAACGGTATTCGACACGGCCAACCACAGTTACAAATGCACCTGTCCGTCCCGCAAATTTCCCTGCAAGCACGTGCTCGCCCTGATGTGGATGTTTGCTGACGATCCGTCGCCCTTCCAGCCGGATGCTGTGCCCGACTGGGTAAGCGATTGGCTGGGGAGACGGCGCACGACCGGTTCAAAACCGGCTGATTCTGCAGACAAAAGTGCGGTGGGCAAATCGCTTGATGAGGCTCGCGTTGAAACGCCGGACAAGCTGACCGACCCAAAGGTGGAAGCACGCCGCCAGGCGGCTGCCGAGAAGCGCGCGAAAGACACGGAAGCCGCGCTCTTTGCCGCAACCGAAGATCTTCAGCAATGGATCTCCGACCAGCTGAGAACCGGCCTCGCGGGGTTCCTCCACGACATGACGGACCGCTGCCGCTCGATCGCCGCGCGCCTTGTCGACGGCAAGGCACAAGCGCTTGCAGGCAGGCTTGACGAGCTGCCGGCCAAACTGATGCCGCTCAACGCCGAAGAACGCCTGGAAACAGCGCTTCTCGAGCTGGGCAAGATCGTCATTTTGACAAAGGCCTGGCGTAAGAACCCCTCAGATCCTGAGCTGAGGCGCTCTGTTGCGACGTCGGAAACACGCGAAAGCCTCTTTGAAAATCCGGCAGTGCTCCGCGTTTCGTCCCATTGGGAGGTGATCGGCGAGGAAATCGTGACACGCCGGGACGGTATGGTCAGCCAGGCCACCTGGCTCCTCAACCTCGGCGAAGGGCCCGACTTTGCCGTTTTGCTCGACTTTTTCCAAGCCTCCCTCGGCAGACGCAGCAGTGCCTTCGTCATGGGCGAGCAATTCGAAGCGGAATTGCACTTTTATCCGGCCCGAATGCCGCTCAGGGCAATTTTGGGTGAACGCAAACCGGGCGGCTCTGAAAAAATCGTCTGGCCATCGGCAAACGGCTCAGATCCGCTTACACCGTTTCTCGATGCCCAGGATGCAGCGCCCTGGTTGACGCGTGGTCCAATCCTGCTGCCAGCGGGACGGTTCTGCCGCGCCGGAACCGACATCTGGTGGCAATCTGCGGATGGTCAACACGCCTTGCGCATCGTCAATACGCCGCCTGCGCATGTCGCCGGAATGCAGCTCTCGTCTTCCGTGGGCCTTTGGGACGGCAAGCGGCTTTCCCTGCTTGGCGCTCAGTCGAACTGGGGAAGGATCCAGCTCCATGACTGAGCTCTCCCAATCTCTTGAAAAGATCAAGAGCCGTTGGATGGTCGGTGGAAGCGCAGCTGAACAGGCGCCGCCGGAGCTGCGCGTATGTCTTGGTGGTGCCGACGACCCCGAGCTTGCCTTGCTCGCGATCACCGCGCAGGCAGGCATTGTCGCATTCCGGTCCGCGCCTTCTGCCGAACTCACCCCTTATGCCGCTCTTCCTGAATTGCCGCTGCCGACGCTGCCGGAACAGCACAGATCGATCTTCCGGCGCATCTTTGCACTGCAAAAGATCTCAAACGAGCAAAGCAACCTCCTGCTTCATTTCCTGGCGTCCCGGGGCTACGTGACGCATCCTGCGGATTTCATGCCGTCACGATTCGATGATTTGCCAGCGTGCTATGGGCCCTGGAACGGCTGGGACGAGCGTGAAGCGGTGGTGTCGAACCTTGAGCTTTCAGAAGAGGCCTGGGATCATTTCCTACCTGGTGAACGGGTGAATGCGCTCTTCGACATGCGCCGCCAGGATGCCGGAAAAGCGCGATCTCTGATTGAGGCCAAGGCGGAACAGTTGCCCGCCGAACAGCGTCTGCGCGTCATCCAGTGCCTTGGCCAAAACCTTTCTCAAGGTGACATTCCGTTTCTGGAAAAGCTTGTTGGGTCCGACCGTTCGCAAAAGGTACAGGCACTCGCCACAGCATTTCTTGCAAGGCTCGGCCGCAATCTCGACGAGGCAGAAAACGCGCAGGAACTGGCGGACTTTCACCAAGCCGGCAAAAAGGGCCTCATCAACCGGAAAACGATCGTCAGTGCCCGCAAACTCAAGACAGCTGCGCAGCGCGCGCGAAGATCCGAGCTTTACGAGATTGTCAGCCTGCCCGGTCTCGCTGCGGCGCTGCAAATGGATCCTGACGCGCTGATCGCCAGCTGGCAGTTTGGCGAAGACGTCATGGATGCCAGTTTCTGCGGCCTTGTTGCAAGGACGGGATCAGACGGGCAGCTTAGCGCCTGTGTCGACCGGGTCCTGTCAGAAAAGTCGGCGGCGGCAGACACCCTGCCCCCGCTTCTTGAGCGGCTGAGTGCTGAAGACCGAAAGAGACATTTGCCCAAGATCCTGGCCAAGGAAGAGCATGGTTTCGACACGGCGCTTTCCTGCATGCACGGATATCTGGGAACTATCGGCACCGCCGACCTCGAAAAGGCACCGTTTCTGACCGAACTGCTTGCCGCCATTCGTGCACAGGCAGATGACGAAAAGAAAACGGGCCAGACAGCGCTCATTCAAGAAGCGCTGTTTCAACTTGGACTGATGGCAGACCCCGTCGCAGCCCAGGCCTCGATCAACACATTTCTAACGGCGGGCATGAGCCGCGCCGATGCGGCGCTGCTGATATTACAGCTCAACGCCGCCCTGACACCGGGAGATCCTTCATGAGTGACACGTTGCGCCAGCCCGCCGAGATCACCTATGCAGATGAAATTGAGGCTCTGAAGGCAACAGACGACCAGCCGAAACCGGAGGGCTGGGAGCTCTCGCCGCAAGCGGTCATCACCTACCTGATGGGCGGGAAAGCCGGCGGCACGGAGATCAGCGCGAAATATGTGGGCAACCGCCGGCTGATCGAAACGGCGGTGGCAACGCTTGCCACAGACCGCGCCCTGCTTCTGCTTGGTGTCCCGGGGACGGCCAAATCCTGGGTGTCGGAGCATCTGGCTGCGGCGATATCAGGCAAATCCACGCGTGTTATCCAGTGCACGGCCGGCACAGACGAAAACCAGGTCCGGTACAGCTGGAACTACGCCCAGCTGCTCGCGCACGGACCAAGCCGCGAAGCTCTGGTTCCGACCCCTTTGTTCCGGGCAATGGAAGACGGTAAGCTCTGCCGTCTGGAAGAGCTCACCCGGATGGGATCGGATGTTCAGGACACTCTCATAACGGTGCTATCGGAAAAGATGTTGCCGATCCCGGAGCTAAACGACGCGGTGTTTGCCACACGCGGGTTCAATGTCATTGCCACTGCCAACGACCGCGACAAAGGGGTCAACGAGCTGTCCGCCGCTCTCAAGCGGCGCTTCAACGTCGTAGTGCTTCCGCTTCCCGACGATATGGACGAGGAAATCGCCATTGTGTCCAAGCGCGTCGGCGAGATGGCCCGCTCTCTGGATCTCCCAGCTCCGAAGAACGTCGCGGAGGAAGTCACGCGGCTCCTCGCCATTTTCCGCGAACTCAGATCAGGCGAAACGGTGGATGGGAAGACAACGCTCAAAAAGCCGTCTGGCAATCTTTCAACTGCCGAGGCGATTGCCGTCACCATCGGTGGTCTCAGCCACGCGGCCTTTTTCAACAATGGCAAACTGACGGCCGACAGCCTCGCCCCGAACGTCCTTGGCGCAATCGTGAAGGATCCGGTTCAGGACAAGATCGTGCTTGAGGAATACCTTGAGACCGTTCTTAAAAAACGGCGTGATTACGCGGATTATTACCATAGCTTGACCGAACTGGTCTGAAGCAGAGCGGGTATTCGAACGTGAGCGCAGCCGTCTCCTATTTCGGTATAAGGCACCACGGCCCCGGCAGTGCGCGCAGGCTGCTGGAAGCGCTGGAGGACCTGCGGCCCTCCGAGGTGCTTGTTGAAGGTCCGGCTGATCTCAGTGACCTTCTGCCGCTTCTGGCGAGCCCGTCGATGCAGCCGCCCGTCGCGCTGCTGGCCTACCCGAAAGACACGCCGGAACGGGCCGTGTTCTGGCCTTTTGCGGAGTTTTCGCCCGAGTATCAGGCAGTATGCTGGGCAGTGCGCAACGGCGTTCCCGTCCGCTTTATCGATCTGCCCGTTTCCTGGAGCGTCTCGGGTGGCGAGACCGAGGATCCGGTCGCAGCACCGGAAGGTGAGAGCTCTGCAGACGGAGTGACTTCAGAAGACGAGCCGGAAGACCAGCAGGCAGAGGACGATGATCAGACCCTCCGCCGCGACCCGATCGGAGCGCTCGCCGAGACCGCGGGCTATGAAGACGGTGAGAGCTGGTGGCAGGACGTGATTGAAGAAAACCCTGCGCCCGGTCCCGTCTTCGAGGCCGTCTCCGATGCCATGTCGGCTCTCAGGGAACGCGAGACGGATCTGCCGAAACGCGAGGCCGCACGTGAAGCCCATATGCGCCTGGAGATCAGCAAATCCGCCAAGACAGTTGAAGGGGCGATCGCCGTGGTCTGTGGTGCATGGCACGTACCGGCCCTGAAAGCGAAACATACAGCCAAAGACGACCGGGCCCTTTTGAAGGGGGCTCCCAAGACCAGAATTTCCGCGACCTGGGCGCCCTGGACCGCGCCCCGCCTCGCCTTTGGCAGCGGCTATGGCGCCGGTGTAGCGGCCCCCGGCTGGTGTCTTCATCTGTGGCAGACCCGTGACGATGAAAAGACGACACGATGGGTTGCCAGGATCGCTAGAGCCCTTCGCGCGCAGGGCCAGGTCGTTTCCACCGCATCGCTTATCGAGACGGAGCGGCTCGCGGTCACGCTGGCATCGGTGCGGCAACGGCCACAACCTGGCTACGAGGAACTGCGTGATGCCGCCATTTCCTGCCTATGTTTCGGCAATGCGCTGATCTGGGCAACGATTTCCAGTGAGCTTCTCATCGGGTCTGAGACCGGGCTGATCCCCGACGACGTGCCCATGGCTCCATTGCTTGAGGACCTCCAGCGGCAGCAGAAAAAGGCAAGGCTCAAGCCAGAAGCCCTTGAAAAGGAGCTCTCGCTTGACCTCCGCTCCGAGAGCGGGCTGTTCCGTTCGACGCTGCTCCACCGGCTGTCTGTTCTTAAAGTGCCCTGGGGCACGCCTCTGGATCCAGGGCGCAGCCGGGGAACCTTTCGAGAGCGCTGGATGCTGCGCTGGGAACCGGAATACGCGGTAGAGCTCGTTGAGAACCTGGTGTTCGGTGCGACAATCGAACAGGCGGCAAGCGGCAGGATCCGGTCCGAGCTCCAGAGCTGTCATGCGCTCGGTCCGCTCGCTGATCTCGTTTATGGCGCCATGACGGCACAGCTCAACGATGCCGCGGCAGAAGGCGTCAATCTGCTGGGAGAACGTGCTGGACAGACTTCGGATTGCAGCGAACTGCTGACGTCTCTGCCGGCACTTGCTGACATTCTGCGCTATGGCGCAGCCCGCGAAATCGACACGGTGCAGCTTGGAAGCCTCTTTGAACGCATCGCGACACAGGCTTCGCTTGCCCTGCCCTACGCCGTGCGCGGCCTCGACAAGGATGCGTCCGAGGCCATGCGCTCCCAGATCCAGAGCGCGGACGGTGCCGTCAAACTATTGGAAGATCGCCCGGATCTCCTAAAGACCTGGCAAGATGCCTTGCAGTCCATCGTTTCGGAACCGCAGGCAAACCGGCTTCTGTCGGGTCTTGCCGCGCGATTGCTCTATGAAGCCGACGTGATGAGCCCCGACGAAGCGGTTGAGCTGCTCACACGCATGTTGTCTCCGGGAACGGAAGTCTCCGACGCTGCCGCGTTTTTTGCCGGTTTTCTGGAAGGCGCCGGACAAAGACTGCTTTACGACGAAGGCCTTCGCGGCTGCGTCGACGGCTGGCTGGTCAGTCTGGAGGAAGAGGCCTTCACCGAATATCTGCCGCTCTTCCGGCGTGTCTTCTCCCAGATGGACAAGGCAGAACGCAAACGCCTGATGGACGCACTCTTCGATACCGTGCGCAGCGGCGGGACACATTTGATCGCAGCCCCGGATTCAGAAACGCGCTGGCCGCGACATCTGGAAATCCTGACCGGCATACTGGCGGGGGAAAATCATGGATGAACGTGGACGCCGCTGGCGCTTGGCCCTTGGCGGTGACGATGAAACCCTGGAAGGCCGCGACCAGCGGCTCTCTGCCGCGCTCAGCGCGCTCTACAATCCTGAAGACGGGTCGACGGGAACTGGCAAAGGCGGCAGAGGCAAGCGCGGAGGTCTCGGAGGATCCGCGCCCAATGTCGCCCGATGGCTTGGCGATATCCGCGAATTCTTCCCTTCGTCCGTCGTTCAGGTGGTTCAGAAAGACGCATTCGATCGCCTCGGCTTGCGACAGATGCTCATGGAGCCGGAGTTTCTGGCGGTCATGGAAGCCGACGTGAACCTTGTTGCCGATCTGGTTTCGATGCGCGGTGTGATGCCGGAAAAAACCAAGGAAACCGCGCGTGAAGTGATCGCCAAGGTGGTGGCAGAACTGATGGAACGCCTGGAGCGCAGAACGGCGGAAGCCCTGCGCGGCGCGGTCGACAAATCCAAGCGCACCTTCCGTCCACGCTTTGCCGATATCGACTGGCCGAGAACGATCCGGGCAAACCTTCACAATTACCAGGCTGATCACAACACGATCGTTCCTGAAAAACTGATAGGTTTCATGCGACGGCAACGGCGGATCGTGGATCTGGACGAGGTCGTTCTGTGCGTCGACCAGTCGGGCTCGATGGCCTCCTCTGTCGTCTACGCCTCCATTTTCGCCGCCGTCATGGCGTCCCTGCCCGTGGTCGCGACAAAACTCGTCTGTTTCGATACTGCCATCCTCGACCTGACGGAGGATCTCGCGGATCCGGTCGACGTGCTTTTCGGCGTTCAGCTTGGCGGGGGAACCGACATCAACCAGGCCGTTGCCTACTGCGAAGACAAGATCGAACGGCCGTCGAAATCGCACCTGGTTCTGATCACCGATCTCTATGAGGGCGGCAATGCAAAGGAACTGGTCGCGCGCGTCGGCAGGCTGATCGGCCAGGGCGTGAACGTGATCGTTTTGCTTGCCCTCACGGACACCGGCAATCCCTCTTATGATGCCCGATTGGCCGCGACGATGGCCACGCTCGGCGTTCCTGTGTTCGCGGCGACCCCGGACCAGTTTCCGGACCTTATGGCTTGCGCCCTCCGGCGGGAAGACATTCACCGGTGGGCGGCAACGCAGGACATCAAGACCATACGCCCGGACGAAGACGAACCCACTGTCTGAGGATCAGCGTATCCTGAAGGTCAGCACGCCGAGAAGAGCCATTGCGGCGGCAAGCGCCAGCAGGACCGCGCGCGCATCATCGCCGGACGCGAAGAGCGCAACCATCAGACCTGCAAGCGGTTGCGACAGATTGTTGAGGCAAATGATCACGCCGGTCGTCTTGCCGAAATCCTGCGCCGGAATGATCTCCTTGCGAAGCGTGCGCACATAGATGTTGAACATCTTGTCGAAGCCGGCAATCAGAAGAAATCCGGCGGTATAAATCAGGGGATGGGCTCCGAGCCCGGTGAGCACAGCACCCAGGCAGATGAAGGCGTAGGCTGTCCGGCCGAGGATCTTTAGCCCTAAATGGATGTGAGCGGTCAGGCTCAGCACGGCAAGTGTTGCCAGGGCACCGCCCACCTGCAGCCATGCATAGGTCTGCACGCTCTGGGCGAAAAACCCGGTCATCATTGCAGCGGCCGTTGCCAAGGTCGCCCCGATGATGAGATTGACACCGGCAGCTTGCAGAATTGCCCGCATCAGGCCGGGGAGGCTCCAGGCAAGATGCAGAGCTTTCCTGAACTCCGAAACGGGATGCCTGGTGGGAGCTTCCGGCACGGGTTCCATGCGGGACTGCCCCCGCCAAAGCAGGAACAGCCCGTCTGAGAGAAAAAACAGCGCCGTTGCGACGAACACGACCGTTTCCCACGGCCAAATCGCCATCAGGTACGCTGCAATGAGTGGTCCGAGGACGACCCCCATCTGCGCGGCAAGCTGGCTGTAGCTGGCCACCTTCTCAAATCGCTGATCGTTGAAGGCCCGGACAAGCACCATTTCCAGCGCGAGCAATCCCTGCGTCGTCAGAACACCCACGAGCGCCGACAGGCCAATCAACCACCACACGCCGCCAAATGCGATCTGACCCGCGATACAGACCAGGCAGACGACGGCGCGCAGAATGCGGCTGATCCTGAGGAGAAGGATCGGATTGATCCTGTCGCACAGAATGCCGGCAACCGGAAAGGTGAGATAACGGGGCAGCGTTTCAAAGAAAAACGCAAGGCCCGACCACGCAACATTGCCTGTAATCTGGAAGATCACCAGAGGAACCAGAAACAAAAGGATCTGGTCGGCCAGCACGGTCAGGAACATGGACGCGAAAAAAGCGCGATCGCGAACGAGCATCTGGATCTTTCAAGAGTGCACCGCAGGGAGGGTTCTTTTGGCTAGCACTCGCATGTTGGCGCTGCAAGCCGTATCCGTCAGGTGGATCACGTTCCAATTGGCTTTTGGTACGGTAGAATGCTTTTGGAGGTTTCGACCCTCTCCCAGTTAATTGATCCGGTTCTGAGTTAGTGACTTTCTCGATTTCAAGGAGACCACTGATCAAGAGACGATTTTGCGAAGAACAAATAACCGAGATTTTGAAGGAGCACGAAGCGGGTGTTTCGGCCAAGGAAATTCATACAAGAACAGCGCTTTGCACTTGCCGCTGTTGCTAGCACAGCGATTGTTCGTATTGCGGTGGAAAATCTTTTGTTTCGACGTAGCGTGCTTCGCCAATCTGGCTGGTCGAGGACTTCGGTATGCCCGACCGCGGCAATCTAATGATCCAACACTATCGGACGAAACGGTTATTGGCGTAGGGCATGGCATTACCAATGTTCTTTTTCGCGAGTTCATCGAGATCGCGAAAAAAAGGATTGGACTTCCAAGCATTTAAGTTCGCTTTTTTTGGTTCGTTGTAGAGCCCATGCATTTGCGTGCCGGCTTCGATGGCACTTTCGTCAATTGCGATGCCCAGGATTTCGCTGGGTGGACATCCAAATTTCCGTCGGAAGCTTCGATTGAAATTCGGCAAGTCCAGAAATCCGAACTGAGCTGCGACAGCTGTAACGATTCCACGGGCCGGTCTGCTGTTCGCCAAAACTTTATAGGCGCAGTCGAGACGAACGTTTGTCAAATAGGCTCTTAGTCCACCATCTTCGTGAAAAAGACGGTACAGGCTTGCTCTCGACATGCCGACCTCGGTGCACATCTGTTCAACATCTAGCGCTTGAGACAAAGGGTGCGAGAAAATGAATTGCTCAGCACGAATGCGCTTTGCCTTAAGGGTGTGGGGATCACTTGCCTGAAGCGCCTTTTGATCACTCGTCGCATTGACGAGAAGCGAAGAGAACAGGTCGACTGCGGCGGAGGCCTGTCCATCTTGTTCGTGCGTGATTTCATTTGCCAAATGATGAAAATTCGCAAGCATCAATCTTCCGACTGACGTTTTGCTATCGAAATGTGTCATTGGTCGCATCTGATGACCGGCAGACTGCAAGTCTGACTTCTTGAATGCGAGATAGGTGATCTTCGATTGATCACCAATGGAGTAACGTGTCGCTGAAAGGTCCATCACAGTAAGTGAGCCGGGTCGAATACTCGTCCGTTCACCGTTAACAATCGCTGTCGAGTTCCCTTCGTTTTGATAGCGGACAACAAAGCAGTCGAATTCGTGATTGTTGCCTACCAGTTCGGCAGGGGACATATTTATCTGACAGAATACGGCGCCATCCAGTTGGCGGGAAGCTACACTCAACTCCAGTTCCTGATTCGCGACCAAGGGTCGTCCGTCACGCCAGAAATCGGCCATGAAGTCGCTCCAGGCATCACGACGGAGATTTTCCGGAAGCTCAACAATGTTCAGGTCTGGGGTGAGACTGGACGACTTCAACCCCGCCGTTGAGTTTAAATCCATCAACTTTTTCCCGTCACGCTCTTACAAAAAGTCCTTTCAAAATAGGACGATAGTACACACTGGTTTTTGAGCAGCACCCAATTGCAGGAAACCATCCTGAATTGCGAAGTCAGGACTTCGGTTGCGCCAACTCCCAACTCTCCTCTTCTTGCCTGTTGCTTGGTTGCGAAGGCAGAGCTCGCTCCAAATCTGTGTAACTCCGTGGCACAAGCAACCCTGAGCCGTCAAGCACTCGCAATCGCGCCCAGCGATGACTTTCTGGGCCACGATTGAGGCTTACTCGGGAAACATCTCAAACGTTCACTTGGCCCCTTCGCGGGCTGCTGAAAGGCAGCAGGGCTTTGCTGATTGGGAACTCTCGACACACGTTCGATCGCAGGCTTTTTAGCGAAAATGTCGATCCACCCGGCGCAAAAGGTGGCCAAACTTTCCATTCGAGGGATCGACACATTCTAGCGACCGCTCGCCTGATGTAGGCGGCCCACGGTTTTTGAGACTGTATGACAACGAACTTGAGACACGCAGATGATTTTCGAACCGCAAGTACTTGTTAGTTTTATCAAATCAGCGTCGTTGTAGGCCTTCTCGGCGCTCACCCTTTGTACAATGTGTTTGGCTACAGCTGAGAAAAGGAAGTTGTCGAGTGTGTTTTGGCATTAACAGACTGGTCCAAGGCCTCAGACTTTCCCTGTTGACGACATCCAGCGTAGCCGCAGCGCGGGTAACGCAGACCCACACTCATCAGGCACAGGGTGCCTGGCTTCCAGTCAGTCGGATTTTGAACGATGCTGCCGTCAGTTTCGATGAGATGAACGGGCTGACTTTCACCGGATCTTTCGCCCTATCGCTCGCTGCGCTCACAGGGCCCGGTCTGACCGGATCAGTGCGCGAGAGGCGGCGTTCAATCGCTGTGCCTTCTACGCTTCCAAGTTGAGAGTAACTTTACCCTCCTCAAATCCAAACTATACGCACTCAGGAGATGAATTATATGATGAAGCGGATATTGCTTGCCGCAGTACTAAGCCTCGCTGGCCTTAGCGCCAACGCGGCAACACTGGATATCAAAGCGAAACAAATTGGCAGCGACGTCTATTTTTTTGGAACCGGATCGATTGACCTGACCGGGCTAGGAACACCTGCTCAAATTGGCCTGGGTTTCAACGAGAGTCGCCCCGGTCGACAGGCATTCGGTGTTATCAATGGCGCATTGGTTGATCGCTACACAGTTACAGATCTGTTCACGAGTTTCACGCCGCTGAGTAATGTGCGTTTCGATCTGGAAAGCTATTCGCCGACCGAAACGGGAGACGCTTTCTACATAAACGGACCCCGCCCATTTACCCGCAACTATATCCGCATTACACGGGGATACTCGTCGCTTGATCCGTTCAGTTTCACCTGGGTTGCATCCGACAGCATCCTGGCCGATCTTGATCTCAACTTCGGAACGCTCGCCGAATTCGGGAACAACACGATCACCCTTACCGGCACGCCCGTTACACCTGTACCGATTCCTGCTTCTTTCGGCTTTTTGGCAGTCGCGCTCATGGCATTTTGGCCGTTTCACAGAAGGTTTCGCGAAGCACTCGGCTAGAAGTCTTGCGGTGTGTGGAACACCACAAGTTGCTTTTGGACTTCAGGTGACAGGGGCATAGCATCACCCCCAGAGACGTGTTTCACTCCGCCCACACATTTGAGTGGATCCTTCTCGTGTCCAGTTGCTACCGTTCTGAAATGCTTGAGCTGATCTGCGGTGGCAATGAAGTCTGGGCGGGATGTCTGCGAAGGCATCCCGCTAAGCAATCAAGTCTCAAATTGCTTTGGCATTGTAAGGCCGATCTGCCAAACACTTGCCCTAGTAGCTAGCTCACACACAAAAGCGGCCTGACTTGGTGACCCTCACTCGGCTTGCCCCACGCTCGAGTTCAGTTGGATCTGCAAGCCAGAAGTGTCCACGCGTGCTTGTGGCTTTCCATCACCTCTCATTCGTTGCGATTGCGGTGAATGTCGGCTTTGCGGAGTGAAGCGAAGACGAACGAACGACCAAAATGAAATCGCCGGAATTCCAAACAAAAACGTAACAAATACAGGATCCTAACCGCGCTTCTTTTGGCCGCTCCAGCGCTGGAGCAGCAACTACCTCTGCTTGCTGGCTCCAAGTTGCTGTTCGCTCAGGACTTTTTTTTCAGAAGATATGATCGCAACCGCCCAGCTTGTTCCTCGGATGCGGGGGTATGGATCATCAATTTGAGATCGGATCGACCCTCTACCGAAAAGGTCGAAAAATCCATCTCGATCGTGCCAAGCTCTTGATGAAACAGCCGCTTGGTCCCTTCGCCGCGTCCGGTGATTTCGTTTTCGCTCCAAAGGCTCTTGAACTCCGGACTGGCCACCGACAGGTCCTCTACAAGCTTTGCGATATCCACATTCGCGCCTGCGCGCGCAGCATCTGCCCGAAACCTCGCAACTACGTAGCGGGCAACACTGTTCCAATCTTCCCGATTGCTGGTGTGGCCGGTCCGAGAAAACAATATCCGCAGAACATTGCGCTGTTCGGGCCTGAGCTTTCCGTAGTCTGTCAGGATGAGCGCTGCCGCCCGGTTCCAGGCATGAACGTTCCAGGTGGCATCTAGTATGATGGCGGGACAGTCGACGATAGCGTCGAGGACGCGTTGCAGCCGCGGTGTGATTGCCTTCTCGGGCCTGTGCCGCACCTCGGGAACATGTCCGAAGGCGAGGATATGCAGATGCTCCCTTTCAGCCTCTGTGAGCATCAGCCCGGCTGCGATGCGGTCAAGTACGTTGGCCGAAGGTGCACCGCCCCGCCCTTGCTCAAGCCACGTGTACCAAGTCGGGCTGATGTTCGCCCGCAGCGCCACTTCTTCACGGCGCAGGCCTGGCGTGCGCCGTCGGCCGACGGGAAAACCGAATGCTGCGGGATCCAGACGCGCGCGCCGGTTCTTCAAAAACTGTCCGAGACTTTTTTCATTCTGAGGCATGATGATCCGGTTATTAATTATACCAGGATAAAGTCACTACTTTAACATGATAAGATTTTGTTCGAAATGCCTCTCCGGACAACAATGGAGAGTTTAGAATGCGCGTATTTCTGACAGGAGCCAGCGGATTCATTGGATCTCGGATATTGCCAGAGCTGCTTGCCCATGGGCATGACGTGATTGGCATGACAAGGTCCGACGCTGGTGCCAAATTGGTTGCAGCAGCAGGCGCGACACCTTTTCTTGCCTCGCTGGAGGACCCCGCCAGCGTCGCCGCCGGTGCCGAGGAAGCTGACGCGGTGATCCACACGGCGTTCGACCACGATTTCACGAAGTTCGCTCAAAACTGCGAGAAGGATAGGCGGGCCATTTTGGCACTCGGGGCGGCACTTAAGGGCTCTCACCGACCATTGATGGTCACGTCCGGCACCGGAATGGGAGACCCAGGAGACGGCGGCCCGGCAACCGAGGCGCATTTCAACGCCCAAAATCCAAATCCGCGTGTGCTCTCGGAACTCGCTGTCGAGCAATTGCTCGACGATGGTGTGAATGTCAGGGTCATGCGTCTGCCGCAGGTCCACGATACGACCCGCCAGGGGCTGGTTTCACCCTATATCCAGATCTCGGTGCAAACAGGATCGGTCGCCTATACCGGCCCTGGCCTCAATCGCTGGCCCGCGGCACATGTCCAGGACGTTGCGGCGCTCTTTGCTTGCGCATTCGACAAAGGCGACCCCGGCACGCGCTATCATGCCGTCGCCGAGGACGGCATCACGATCCGTCAGATCGCAGAAACCCTCGGCGCAAAGTTAAAGCTGCCTGCTGTCTCAATTCCTATGGAGCAATTGGAGACCCATCTTGGCTGGCTTGCACCTTTTGCCGGCCTCGACATGCCAGCCAGCAGCGAATGGACACGTGCGCAGCTGAATTGGAACCCCAACGGCCCGGATCTGATAACAGACCTTCATAACCTGGACATCACGTGATCGTAGTTGCCCGGAGAATAGACACCCTGCCCGGGAATTCCGCGAGCGTTAGGCACCTGGGCAGCTTTTCTCGCGACGCAAGTGCGAGTTGCCTTTGACCTTGGTCTGAGCCAGTGTCCGAAATGGGTCAGGAAGAGATTGTCAGGATTAAGTCACTGCGACGATAGTGCGAATGTTCATGCAACCTGGATGCTCGATCGCTAGCGTTCCTTTGCTGACTTTCCGGCGAGCCAATGCGAATTGGCGACCGTGGAAAGATGAAGGAACCGCGCACCGTCTGACGCGCGGGCATGAAAACGCCGAATTTGCGCCGATTGACCCAAGTACTCTCAGCAGCGTTCTGAATTTCAAATGCGGATGACTGCAAGCAGCTCGCTCCGGATAGCTGGATTGCAACACGCAGTGCCGATAAACTCCCGGCAATCGAAGATCTCGGCTCTCCCGATTTTGTCAGAATATTCCCATGTTAAGAAGCTCACTTGCTTCCCTTAAGTAAAGCAGTTTAAATCGAGATGCTGGCCATCCGGCGTCCCGTGACAACAGGCCTCGAGAACTTATTTTCGCCAGCGCACTTGTTTGTAGAGATTATCAACGGATCCCTTCCGAAGGAGTGGTCAGGTGTATTTTAATAGCGGCAACGCATTACGATCCTTTTGCCTTTTTTTCACATTCCTGCTTTTCACGGTCTCTGCACAAGCCGAAAAGCGTGTTGCACTGATCGTCGGCAATGGGTCGTATACTTGGGCAGGAACGCTCGAAAACCCGGTCAACGACGCCCGGAAACTGGGCGACATCCTAAGGGGTCTCGATTTTGAAGTTCAGCTAGAGGAAAATCTGCAGCGCTCCACATTTGTGGAAGCGATCCGGACGTTTTCCAAGTCCCTTGAAGGGGCCGATGTTGCACTGTTTTTTTATGCCGGACACGGTATTCAGGTGGCCGGTGAAAACTATCTGGTACCTGCTGATGCCAATCTCCAGGAAGAAAGCGATATCAATGTTGAGCTGATCGCCGTCAAGTCGCTTTTGAAACAGATGGAAGGCTCGGCGAAAACCAAGATCATTCTGCTCGACGCCTGCCGAAATAACCCCTTCACAACGGGTCTCGCCCGCTCGATGGGCACGAGATCGGTCGAAGTCGGACAAGGCCTTGCGCGGGTTGATTCCGGACCTGGCACGTTGATCGCCTACGCAACGGAGCCGGGAAATGTCGCGCTTGATGGAACGGACGGAAACAGCCCTTTCACCAAAGCACTTCTGAACCATATCTCCACACCCAATCTGGACGTTGCCCGTATGCTGCGGCGGGTCAGGACGGATGTGATTGAAACCACCGAAGGCGCCCAGATCCCATGGGAAAACTCATCTTTGCTCCTGGATTTCACCTTCAAGCCAGCCAGTCAGGACGCGGTGGAACTTGCGTCGAGCGAAGAAGCCCTATGGGAAGCGGTCAGATATGGAGACAATCCGGATGAAGTCCGCCTTTAC
This sequence comes from uncultured Roseibium sp., assembly GCF_947494555.1. GTDB lineage: Bacteria > Pseudomonadota > Alphaproteobacteria > Rhizobiales > Stappiaceae > Roseibium. The sequence continues at coordinate 1,328,687 of NZ_CANLVF010000002.1, forward strand.
CTGGAACGTTTTCCAAACGGCCAATTTGCAGTGAGCGCATTGGAGCTGCTGAACAATACCCTTGGACACAAACATCCCTCCATTTCGGACAACCAGGACGCCAAGGCCCTTCAGTCAACGTCGTCACCGGTGAAGACGTGCCTGACGGTTGAGAACACTGACCTCGGGCTTGGCGTGCCCGATGGCGTGGTGCAAGCCTGTTATGACGCGGTTGCGCTGTTTCCCAACTCTGCAATGCTCCGATTGCTTTACGGCAAGGTTCTCGATCGCTCGGGCAACGAACCGGAGGCTGCGCGCCAATACAGGCAATCAGCGGAACTCAACAATACGAATGCCATGATTGAACTGGCCATTGCCTATGACCTTGGAAAGGGCGTCGAATGGCAGCCGGAAGAAACGCTGCGGCTGCTAAACAAGTCCGCCCGCCGGGGCAACGCCGAAGCCATGACCCATCTCGCGCATTTGTATACTGAAGGAAATCTCGTCGACTATGATGAAATCAAGGCATTCCAGTGGTTTCAAAAGGCGGCCGAGGCCGGAAATCCGGAGGCGGCGTTTTATGTCGCCGGAGCCTATGACAGGGGCGAAGGCGTTGCACAGAACGATATCAAAGCGCGCTTCTGGTACCAAAGCGCCCTGACATCGGACGACGACGGATTGGCGGCGACCAACCTTGCATGGATGTATCTTGAAGGGCGCGGTGGAGACAAAGACACCGAGCGGGCCCGCGAGCTGTTGGAACAGGCCGCAGCGGCAGACGATGTGATTGCGATGCGGGAACTGGCCCGTCAATACCTCGCCGGTACGTTCCAGAGCGATCAGAAGGAAATCGCCGTCGACTGGCTCATGAAGGCGCTCAAGTCCGGCGGCAGGATCGAGGCAGAGTACTGGTTTCTGACCAATTCCGGCGACTACCCGCGTTCCTTCAACAAAGCGGTTCAACGCCGGCTGAAGGAGGCCGGAACCTATCACGGCAAAATTGACGGCAAAATCGGGGACCAATCGCTTCAGGCGCTTTTCCAATACGCGGATCGGTGACGCACTCAACAGCCATGACGGTGGTGGGGTGGTGCCGCGCTTGCCATGTCTGGCCTTTTGGTCCGTCGCATGTGGCAAACCCGAACAAACGGCATGATGCCGGATGACCAACACGACCTATTTCGGTCGGCATATTGCACAAAAAGATTTGATACCGGGCGCGCAAAAAACTTTTCAAGGGAGGCTTAAGACAATGAGCGCATTTCATACATATCGAGATTCCTACGGTGAGCGTTGGCAGTATGATCCAGAGACGGTCGAGCGCGTCATAATGGCCTACGAGTTTATGAGCGCGTTGCCTTCCAAGTCGGATTTGCGCCACGAGAAGCTTGGACTACTGAGCGGCACAATGCCGGTAATCGATTGCGACGTTAAGAAAGTAAAGGAGCTGGCAAAGAACGAGTTCAAAGATTCTTTGAACTTCTTTCATGTAACCCGCAAATCAAGTGGGCGTAGAGCTTTCGATGATCTTGTTTATTATCTGTCATCAACAAGGCAGATGCGCGGCATACATCAAGATTATGTCGCTACGATACAGAAGTACCAGAAAATGGCCATCGATCGAACAACCCGAAACGCGGAAATGGCGAAATTTGCCCGAGACACCGGTTTTACAATCGTGATGATCTACGCCAATTGCTGCGGGGCGTCCTTGGTTGGCGCTGGTGCTGCAGCGATTGGAGCAGGTGGCAAAGGCGTTGCCAAGTATCAGGATACCGGCAAGTTTGACGCGGCCGCGATTGAGTCACTCGGTCAGCTAGTCGGATTTGGCTGGGGTGCTGCGGCCAGTGTAGGGAATGTAGAAGGCATAGGTAAGGGCATTATGGTCGGCCTTGGCATGATTCAGGGGGCAGCATTTACGGTTGGCGCGGGATCTGTTGAAAAAATGCCCGCCTCTGAAACTCTCACCAAGATCGGCCTTGATGTACTGGCAGGTCTTGTCGGCGAGGGAGTGAGCCACTATGCGGGGAAGAGCCTTCAACAATACAGAGAGGCCTATCAACAGGCCAAGAAGACAATCGACCCTGATCAGATGGAACAGATTGTCGGTACGACGAGCGGCGTTTTGATAGATACCGCCAAGGGCCAGGTGGAACGAGCCGTGTCAGCAAAAAAGAAACAAAACCGGGCCAACCCCGCACTCATCGCTGCAAGGAGCAATGCTCAACGCGACGTAATAATGAACGTAATGCGAAAGTGCTGATTATCACGAGCAGGAATCATCAGGCGGATATCAAAGGCTTCAATCGTTCCAAAGCCAGCTTTGACTCTCGCAACAGGATCCGCGTGAATGTGGTTCGTTCAGGCGCGGACCTAACTGCAGACGCCGCCACTCTGGGACGCTGCCAGCAGCGTTCTGTTTCCGGGCTCGAAAGAACCACAATTCATCACGGGAACAATGCTCAATCTGGATGCCGGCTCCTACCGCAAGGCTAAAACGGTACCAAACCAAAGCACTAAAGGCAGGATATGCTTTTTTTGCGTTGCAGGCATTGATGCAGGATGCAGCAAACAACTGCTCTCAGTCTATCCCAGCGCTTCGCTGTGTCCTGATTAAATGTCAGCTTTCGGGCAGTCGCAATTAATAGCTTGATGTCCGATTTGGGAGCGCAAAGCGGTCATCGACTTCAATCGCAGCGCGGAAAACACGGCGACAGCAACGGCCAGACGCGATTTGGCTGAAAATGAGGGCAGATTGGCGGGGTTGACCAAAAATTAACTGTTACTCTACCGGTAAGCAACGCTGCGTGGTTGCTCTCTATTGTTTGAAGAATGCGCGGTTTCGATTCACTGCGAAGCCGCCTGGTCTATTTCGTTCGAAGATTAATGGAGAGGCGGTTTCAACGAAACTTTAAAGATCCAGATTCGGACCTGAGGCGTGTCAGGCCGATGATCCGTTGAACCTGATCAAAAGGCGTTTTGCTTTAAATCTTCGCAAGAATTTACTTAGGGGTAAAAATTCAAATGCAGAAATTACTTCTAGTGGCTGCGGTTTCAATTCTGATACCGACGATTTCACAAGCGGCCCCCGTCGACCTTTCCGGCTGGACGGAAAACGGACGACCGAACAACAATGCGGGTACCTGGACTGTGCAAGGTGTCAATAATGACTCTGTCGTGCAGTCAAGCAATGGCAATCCTACGGTCTTCTTTGACCCCACCGCCAATTCCCAAGGTACCTCGCTTGGGGGCAGCATCACGGTCGAAACAACCGGTGACGATGATTTCATCGGCTTCGTCCTGGGTTATCAGAGCAATGAGATAAATAGTACGAACGCTGACTTTTGGCTCATCGACTGGAAACAGAATGACCAGAGCCCGGCTGTAGACGGGTTGGCTTTAAGTAAAGTCAGTGGCGATCTCACGACGACGTCAGGTTCGTCAAACGGAGGTTGGTGGAATCACGCCGGCCCGATTTCCGAAGTGCAGAGAGCCGCGAATCTGGGCAGCACTGGATGGAACGACAATCAGACCTATCTATTTGATATCATTTTCACATCGGCATTGATCGAAGTGAAGGTCGATGGTGTGACCGAACTGAGTTATGCAGGCTCTTTCACGGACGGCTCATTCGGATTTTACAATTTCTCCCAAAGCCAGGTGCGATATGCCGGGATAACGCAAGATGTCGTAACAACCCCAGTGCCATTGCCAGCTGCCTTGCCGTTGCTTGCGGGCGGGTTGGGGATACTCGGGTTCGCCGGTTGGCGCCGGCGCAAGTCAGTCTGAGCGAGCGCTCGCTCCATGAATTAGAAAGCGGCTTACGAGCCGCTTTTTGCACTTTGGTTCGCTAAATGCGCGTTTCGAACGAACAGAATCAGGAAAGATCGTGCCGATCCCGGCGCTGAGAGATCCATTTCGCGAGCGGACGGAAAATCAAACTTTACGCGCAACGACGAACCTGCTGTGCGGCTCCGGATAGGTGCCAGTCTCGATAATGTCGAAGCCAGCCCGGCCGATCATCAATTCAACCGACTCGAAAGAATGAATGCGCACATAGGGTGCCTTTCCAAACAACTGCATCAACTTGATCAACGGCAGAAACAGCCAGGCCTTGCTTTTCAGACAGACGGTTTTCGAGATAAACAGGCCACCCGGCTTCAACAGGCTGTTGACACGGGCCAATACACTCTCCGGGTCTTCGACGAGATGGAGATAGTTGTATCCCAGGATGGCATCATAACCTCCGTTCTTGTCGACCTCCTCGCCGAAGGCATCGGCAACGGCGAAACTCAATCCCGCCGGAGCCTCTCCTTTTTCGCGTGCGGCCTGAAGTTTTTCGTCGGCAATGCCGATCATACCCGGAGCAAAATCGGTTCCCAGGTAAGATCCGACATCACCTGCCAGCAACAGCGCCGTCGACCCGGTTCCACACCCAAGCTCGAGCACATTGTCGTTTGGTCCAAGATGCTCGAGCGTGCGTTCAAGTGTCTTTTCGTAGGCCGCCTGGTTCTTGATCGGCTGCGCGGAATACTTGCGCGCCAGACGGTCCCAGAACACCGTATTCAGGTTTTCATTTTGCGTCATCGTCATGGTCATTGGTCTTGCTTTCAAACAGTCTCGATGGGGTGATAAGGGCCGGCAACCTCGTGCAAGTCAGAGTTCCCGCAACTTGCCTTGCGGCCTACAATGGCCCGGCTCAGGTTTCGTGTCCAAACACCTGTGCCGACCCTCAGGTTTTGCGCATCAGTCAAACCTTCGTTCTTGAGCCATTCCAAGACACTTGAAGATGAAAGCTGTTGCGTACGCCATTTCAGGTGCACATATGCGCCGAACAGGGATTTCCGTGTCAGCACAAGAAGGAGCGTGCCCCCCGGCTTCAGCACTCTGAGCGCTTCGGCAAGCGCTGTTTCTGGGTCCGGCAGGTGTTCAATCGTATGCGCGCACATCACAAGATCGAACTCTTCGTCCCTGAAGGGAAGCGTCCGGATATCGGCCAGTTCCAGGCGGCATGGCACGCCTTCGGCCTGCAATGCCCTCTCCGCCAAAGTCAGCATACGGGGGGAAATATCCACGACTGACAAGTCGAATGGACGCTTCATTTCAACAGCGAAGGCCTTGGAAAGCGCTCCGCTTCCTGCACCGCAATCGAGCACCTTGATGCCAGGTGCTGGCCCCATCTGCTGCAAGTCAGGCATAATCCGGCGCACCAGGCTGCGATAGGCGGATGGGAAGCCCAGCCGCGACACCTTTCGGTCCCAACCGGGGGCAATCGCATCGTATCTGCGCTGCAGCTGATGTATCGGATAGGCCTTTCTGTTGACTGATATGTTCCAGGTTCCAAACCAACGATCGAAAACCGGAATGCGCTGGTCACGCGCGTCTAGCGTCATTTCCGTTTCCCGTTCCTTCTTCGCAGTCCAACCTGTTGCAGGAGCGATCGACCGATATCCAGGCCGCCCGCGGGTGAAGAAATCATCTCCAGAACCGAAAGCGTCATGTTGAACAATTGCAGCAAAATCCAGTGTGGGCTCATCGGCAGCACTCCTTCCACCGCGTAGTTAAGCCTTAAAAATTCGAATGGGAATTGCCGAAATTTCACTGGCTGATATACAAATTTGTATGAATTGGAAGAGCATCTCCTTTGACTGGAATCAGGCGCGCGCCTTTCTGGTAACGGCGGAAGAAGGGTCGCTGTCGGCGGCTGCCCGCGCACTCGGGCTGACGCAGCCAACGCTGAGCCGTCAGGTCGCAGCGCTGGAGGAAGCACTCGGCGTCACGCTTTTCGAGCGTGTTTCCAAAAGTCTGATCCTGACAGACGCCGGAATTGAGCTTGCCGAACATGTGCGTGCGATGGGAGAGGCCGCCAGCCGGATTTCGCTGACCGCATCCGGGCAATCCCAGCAGATCGAAGGACTGGTGACGATTTCAGCAACGGATCTCACCGCTGCTCTGATCTTGCCGGAAATACTGCGTGACCTGCGGGCCAAGGCGCCTTCCATCGAGCTCAAGATCCTGTGCACCAACAGTCTCAGCGATTTGCGCCGGCGCGAGGCCGACATCGCGATCCGTCACATTGAACCTGACCATCCGGACCTTTACGCACGCAAACTGCGCGAGGCACCTGCCAGGATTTATGCGGCCCGATCCTATCTAGAAAAGTTCGGCCGGAAACTGTCAAAGAAAGACGCACCCGGCCTCGATTTTGTCGGTTATGACAACAATGCCGAACTGGTCGGTTACCTGCGCGCCTTTGGCCTTGATGTGAGCGAAGCCAACATAAAGCTGGGGTCACCGAGCGGGATTGTCGCCTGGCAATATGTGCGCGAGGGCTTCGGTCTGTCGATCATGGCGGACGAAATCGCAGCAAGATGCCCTGAAATCCAAAGGGCCTTTGACGATGTCGAGCCGGTCACCTTTCCGATCTGGCTGGTGACCCACCGGGAACTTCACACAAGCCGCAGGATAAGAATGGTCTTCGATCATCTGGCCGATGGCTTGCTGAAGGTGAAGCGTGAGGCCGGTGCCGGATGCCGCTAAGAACTCAAGCGCCAGTTACGACACGATGAAGGCCCGACGATGCAGGCAAGGTATCACGCGGGTGAATATCCGCGAAAATCTCAATCACGTTGTTCTCCGGATCCCGAAAGAACAAGGTACGGTGCGGAAAGTCCTGGTTGGTAGGTGGTTCTATGACATCAATGCCTTTGTCGGTCAGCGCCTGATAGGCCAGATCAACATCGGCCGGTGGGACCCGGAAACTCAGCTGAATACCGGCAGAACCGTCCGATTTCCGCGGACCGTCGTAGGCGCGACCGCGCGGGCGAAGCGCCAGGAACAAAGTACCGACCCTGAAGGCGATGAAATGCCCCTCCTCCTCCTGTTCGATTTCGAAATTGAAAATGTCGATGAAGAAAGCTCTCATTTTCTTCCAATCGTCACAAAGCACGATCACGTAGTCGATGCTGCGGATCGCGCGAAGCCCGCTTCGGTCATTTATGGTCAAATCTCCCATCACGTTCAGACGAAAACTGCCTTGCCGGGTGGAAGCCCTCAACTCAGACCTTCTCACGCGGAGGGATAGAAATTCTCGGTCTAGATGCCGGGCGCTTCATGTTAAACGGACCTGGGAAAACGAATGACTTACAGGCTTCCATCACTGAACACGTTGCGAGCCTTTGAGGCTGCCGCCCGGCATCTCAGCTTCAAGACCGCCGCCGACGAACTGGGCGTTACTGCCGGCGCCGTGAGCCAGCAGGTGAAGAAGCTCGAAAACTCGCTGGGTGTGCTGTTGTTCCGCCGTCTGCCGAACGGTCTTTTACTGACAAGTGAAGGTGAAACCTATTTGCCGGCAATAACGCAGGTTTTTGAGGACCTGACGCACGCGACCGAACAGATCGCACCGGACATAAACAGCCGGAAATTTCGGGTCGGCCTGTGTCCGGCCGTGCGTGGTCTTCTTCCGGCAAACTGGCCACATCACAATGAGAACCTGCGCCGACACGTGCGCGAATGCATCGAGACCTCAGACATCGATTTGCTATTCGACAATGAACTGGATTGCCTGATCAGACCCGGAGGCGGACCGTATCGTGACCTCACGCTCGTTGTCGTCACATGCCCGCAGCGCGCTCACGACCTGCACTTTGTCTGCAGGCCAGGGACCGCCGAATGCGCACAATCCAGGGCGATTTTGGCCGATCTAGCGCAGCATTTGGCCTGTTGCGGGAAGTAGGATCGCGGTCGTCCGGACATCTTCGAAGCCTCGCATCACCGGGGCACGCTGGCGCATCGGACGAAAAACCTTGGTCGCGCCAGGGTGCAGCAAGCACGTCAATCGTCATCATCGTCTTTGTCCAGGTCAGTCGGCGTATAAGTATTGCCCTCGCCGCGCAGAAACGCACTTCCAACCGGCGATGACAGGAGATCTACAAAACTGTCGTCCTTGTTGAGAACCACCCCGATCGCAACATAGGAGGGACTTGGATCTTCGTTGTATTCCTCGTCGGAAAGTTCATCGACATCGGCCCTGATGCGCCAACCCGTATCGGGGTATTTGTCACTTTCCTCATGTTCGGGCGGTTCGCGGTACAGGAACCCGATGCGCGCGCGACCCTCAAGGACCGCGTCATCCACAAAGCAACGGGCAAACCAGCGGTTAAAGCCACTCTTGAAGCGTTCCTTTTGGGCCGGGTCCTCCCAATCGACGCTGATAATGTGAAAGAGGCTGAAATCGATGTTGGCGCCGCATTCCAAACCTGGAATGTCCGCCGGATCGTTGTCCAGGGTTCCAGTCAACCGATCTTCCTCTCTTCTTTCCACCTTCACCCACATGCGCTCCGCGCCATAGGTTTCTGTCGGCGGAACAGCCCTGAAGATCAGTTGCACCAGCTGGCCGGGCGCAATCTCGGAGAGCTCCTCTTCACTCGGCAGGTAAAACGTGTAGGGCGCTTCCCGCTGGTTGGGCCGGGGATCAAGCAATTCGTAGACGTCAGCAGCCATTTTTCCGAAGGTCCCAGAACATTGACGGGCGACATCCCGTCCTTCCTTGCCCAGACCGGCCCTGTCTCACCGCGGCTTGGCAAACGATGCGTCTTCGGTGCCCTTCAGGCAGGCCACGATCCAGGGGTAACTGTCGGTCACGTAGTAGGCATAGGCACCGTTGACGGTCATGCCGTTGCACTCATCCAGATCACCAGCTCCCGTGAATTCGTAGTTGGAGCGGTAGAGGCCATTATAGGCGCCTCCCGGGTTACCATCACCTGACGGCCGGTTTCCGGTTTTCAGTGTATATCCGGGGATAGGTTTGTGTACTGTCTCCCCAATCACAATCACACGCTACGACACTAACAAACAGCTTAGTTTCGAACCCCGTCTTTTGAAACCTCTTTAGTGAACGAATAGCGCTTTATCTCAGCATCCAGTTGAGCACGAGGCGCCAGTCGGTCATGCGGATCGGTGTGCCGTGTGTGCCGGTGTCGAAAAGCGTGAACTTGATCGGATACCCCGGAGCGCGGGATTTGATCTGCTTGTAGAAATTGGCCTGCGTCTCCCAATTGTAGACACGGTCCAGAGTCCCCTGCCCCATGTAGATGGGAACATTGCGCGAGAGCGCGCCAGAGCCAAGGAAATTCGGATCCTTCGGCGAGCCCAGGAGCATGATGCCGCTCAGAAGCCGGGAGTAATTGGCGTTGCGCACCAGGTTCCAGCAGATGATCCCGCCCATCGAGCCGCAGGCGACAACCACTTTTGCTCCGGGAGAAAGCTGTTTCTGATACTGGATCAACGCGGCAACATCCGCGGTCCCGCGCTTGTCGAAATTCTTGATGTCGACAGTGAGGTAGGCGCCGCCGTTGCGCACCATCAGGTTCTGGACCCGGTTGAAGTTGCCGCCGAATGAGACGTCGTTCATGCCCTGGAAACGGTTGCCTCCCTGGCCGTGAATGTAGATGACGATCGCCCTGGCACCGCCTTTCCACTTGCCCGTTCCCATATAGGAGATCGTGCGGCCATTCGCCTGCAGTTCGGCGCTGCCCCTACCGCGCTTCGGCTTGTAGGAGACATAATTGCCGAACACCTTGCGTTCATCGACCTCGTCGCGGTCCCGCAAGTCGCGCTGCTTGGAGTATTCGACGACGATAAAGTCGCCGTCATAAAGCGTTTCGGTGATCTTCTTGTACTTGAACAGGCGATCCTTGTACGGCTTCAGGACATCCGCCTGAGCCACGCCGGAAAATGCAACGGCGGCTCCCACCATCAATCCGCCGACCAGCGGGGCCAGGCGAACAGACATCAATCGTTGCAGCATTAAGCGTCCTTTGTTCCGAAAAGGCGTTTCAACATGGTGAGCATTAACCTACGCGTCGCGCATTTCCAGCGCAATTGCCTGCACGGCAAAAACCGGCTCCCGTTCACATGTGACGACACAAGACCCTTTTCGTCCGCAAGCATGCGACTGTCCGTTGCCGGCATCGATGAATGGCCGCAAGGCCAGGGTGCCGTTTTATGCCAATGGAAGAACTACCGAGAAAACCCCGAAGGTTATCCACACTGCCTCTGACAGGCTGAATAACTTCCTCGCAAATTGCGAATTTAAGGAATTGGTAACCATAAAAACCCAAGACTTTTCAAGAGATAGGTCCGAAAGAGACCGAACCGCAAGACGATGCACGGCAAGTTCAGGAGAACCCAGATGCCAGTCATTTCCTTCGCAAACGCAAAAGGCGGCGCCGGCAAGACCACAGCTGCGCTGTTGCTGGCGACAGAAGTCGCGGCACGGGGAAAGCGCGTGACCATCTTCGATGCCGATCCGCAAAAGTGGATTACGAAGTGGTACGAGCTGCCGGAGAATAACCCCGGCATTTCGGTCGTCAGCGAAATGTCACCGGCCTCCGTTACCGAACAGATCACCCACGCGGCCGAGTACTCGGATTATGTGATTGTCGACCTGGAAGGCACGGAGAACCTCATTGTTGCCAATGCGCTTTCGGTCTCGGATCTGGTCGTCATCCCAATCCAGGGGTCTTCGATGGACGCACGCGGCGGCGCCAAGATCCTGACCCTGATCAAGAAGCTTGAAAAAATCGTGCGGCAGGACATCAAACACTGTGTTGTCCTGACACGCACGAATGCCGCCGTGACCACCCGCGCCATGAAGGCCGTCCAGGACTTCCTCGCGGCTCAGAACATCGATGTCCTTATGACACCGATCGTCGAGCGGGCCGCCTTCCGCGACCTGTTCGAATTCGGCGGCGGATTATCGACACTCGACGCGTCGGTCGTTTCGGGCGTTGCCAAGGCACGGGAAAATGCATCGCTTTATGCAGCCGAGATCCTGGAACGCGCCATCAAGGTTCCCAGAAAACGCTGGTACAACATTTTCAAACGCGCCAGCTGACCCTTAGCTAGCCGCGTTTCCTGAAGCCGGGCACTGCCCGGCTTTTTGCGTTCCCCGCTTGTTTGCTACAAACGCCCGATTAAAGTGAGATGATTCCAGATGCCGGAAATCAACCGGCTGCCGACTTGGGAGGAAATCATGTTCTTGTCTCAGCTCCGTGCAGCCCTGGCCTGCGCCGCCTGTATATTGCTGGCAGGCTGCTTCGGCGAAGACGGAGACGTTGCGCTCGGCACACTTGAACGGGACAGGGTCGCACTGACCGCAACCGCCAACGAAGTGCTGATAGATCTGCCGGTTCCGCAGGGCACATTTGTTCAAAGAGGCACCGTTCTTGCGCAATTGAACCCGGCCGAACAACAGGCCATCGTCAACCAGGCCCGCGCCGAAGTGCAAAAGGCCGGCGCCAACCTGGACAAGCTGGAAAACGGTGCGCGCGAAGAGGAAATCGCCAAAGCGCGCGCAAGCGTCGCCGGAGCCAATGCGGAGCTGGTTGATGCCGAGGCCTCGTTCCAGCGCTACAACGACCTGACCGGACGCGGGACAACCAGCCAGGCCCAGCTTGACAGCGCCAGGGCAAGCCGTGATGCCGCCGTGGCAAGCCTTGAGAGCGCCGAAGAAGAGCTGAAAGAACTCGTCACCGGGTCCCGCCCCGAGGATATTGCAATCGCAAAGGCAGAGCTTTCCGCTGCACAAGCCAGTCTCGCCACGCAAGAGACGATCCTCTCCGACCTGACAATCGTCGCCTCCCGCGACGGGGTTCTCGACAGCCTGCCCTGGAATCTTGGCGAACGGGTCACCGTTGGAAGCCCCGTAGTGGTGCTGCTTGCAGGCGATGCGCCCTATGCGCGGGTCTACGTTCCTGAACCGCACCGGGTGAAAATCAAGGAAGGCGACAGGCTCGAAGTCAGGGTCGATGGGCTCGACGGTGCCATCGAAGGCCGCGTCCGATGGATCAGCTCGGACCCATCCTTCACGCCTTACTATGCGCTCAATCAGTCGGAACGTGCTCGTCTCATGTATGTTGCCGAAATTCAGCTTCCCGAAAGCGCCTCTGATCTTCCGAACGGGGTGCCCGCGCAGGTGGTTCTGCCGTGAGCCGTCACGACGCGGATATCGTCGTGCGCGCCGAAGGGCTGGTCAAATCATTCAAGGGCTTTCGCGCGGTAGACGGGCTCGACCTGACCATCGAACGCGGCATGATCTACGGATTTCTGGGGCCTAATGGCTGTGGCAAAACCACGGCCATGCGGATGCTGACGGGGCTGCTCACCCCGACGGAGGGCTCTGTCGAAGTGCTCGGCCTGTCGGTTCCCAAAGACGCTGAAACCCTCAAGTACAAAATCGGCTACATGACCCAGGCCTTCTCGCTCTATGGCGACCTGACCGTTCAGGAAAACCTCGATTTCATGTCGACGATCTATGGACTAACGGGCCAAAGACGGAAGGACCGGGTTCGGGAAGTCATGAGGCGATATGAACTTACGGACCTCAAGGACAGGTTTGCTGGCAAGATGAGCGGCGGGCAGAGACAGCGTCTCGCCCTCGCCACCGCTGTCCTGCACGAGCCTCAACTGTTGTTTTTGGACGAACCGACATCCGCCGTGGATCCTGAGTCGCGGCGCCATTTCTGGGAGCAGCTTTTCGACCTGGTCGATGACGGGACGTCGATCGTCGTCACGACCCACTTCATGGACGAGGCCGAGCGATGTCACAAGATCGCGATCCTGGAAGCGGGGCAAAAGCGGGCGGACGGTGCTCCGAAGGACCTGATGGCGGCCATGGGTGCAAATGTCATCGAAATCGAAGGCCCGAACCTGCGGGACATCCGCCGTCAACTGCTCGGTTCAAAGGGCATTATGGCAGCAGCACAGCTTGGGGCGCGGTTACGGGTGCTCGTGGCAGACGACATTGCGGATCCGGAAGCATTTTTGAAAGCAAAGCCGGAAACCGACGGCGCTACACTGATCGAACGCGTGCGGCCAAACCTTGAAGACGTTTTCGTCACCGCGACGGGGGAAGGCCGCCAATGAGATCGCTGTCGCGCATATCGGCGATCTTTTTCAAGGAGCTGGCCCAGCTGCGCCGCGACCGGATGACCTTCGGCATGGTGATCATGATCCCGCTGATCCAGCTGATCCTGTTCGGGTACGCTATCAATACAAACATTCGCGACATCCCGGTCGCCGTCGTCGACCAGAGCCAGACAGGCCTCAGCCGTATTCTGATCCAGATGGTCGAGGCGACGCGGGTCGTCAAAGTGACCGAACGCCTGTCGACACCGGAAGAAGCGGAAGCAGCGATCAAGGCGGCACGTGTCAGAGCCGCCTTCATCCTGCCTGAAGATCTTTCCAAGCGCATCGTGCGGTCGCCCGCCGTCGGTCTCGGAACCCCGCCGTCAACAGACGAGGAGACAAGCCGGCCTGTGGCTCAATGGATCGTCGACGGATCAGATACGATGATCGCAGGTGCTATCAAGTCCTTGCGGTCAATGCCACTTTCGGAACTTAACCGCCAGGCGCCGAACCGGTCGACACCGACATTCGAAGTCGCCCTCTTTTTCAATCCAGAACAGATAACGGCAATTAACATCGTTCCCGGTCTGGTCGGTATCATTCTCACGATGACAATGATCATGTTCACGTCCGCCGCGATCGTTCGCGAGCGTGAACGCGGCAACATGGAAATGCTGATCAACACACCGGTGCGGCCGATGGAGCTGATGATCGGCAAGATCATCCCCTACATCTTCATCGGTCTGTTGCAGACTGTGATCATACTTGGCCTCGGACACATTCTGTTCAATGTGCCGTTCGGGTCAAAAACCTTCGACCTCCTGGTTGGAACGCTGCTTTTCATCGGCGCCAGCCTGTCGCTGGGGCTGGTCCTGTCGACCATTGCACAGAGCCAGCTGCAGGCAACCCAGATGACCGTCTTCGTGCTGCTGCCCTCAATCCTTTTGTCCGGTTTCATGTTTCCCTATGAAGGCATGCCGGTGATCGCGCAATACATCGCCGAAGCGTTTCCGGCGACCCATTTCATGCGCATGGTCCGGGGTTTTGTCCTGCGCGATGCAGGCCTCATCGAGCTGCACAAGGACGTTCTGTGGATGATCGGTTTCTTTGTGCTCGGCATGTTCGTTGCCGCGATGCGTTTCAAGAAACGGCTGGATTGAACACCACAGACTATGCCGTTTCACGGTGGCATAGGACGCTCCAAGGCAAATCTCCAGCTACCGAACACAAGTTGCGATAGCATCCTGATCAGTGCCGAGGAACGCAAAACCTCATCCTGAGGAGCCGCTGAAGCGGCGTCTCGAAGGATCGGCCGCGAGTTTCGAAAGCTGCGGCCCATCCTTCGTGGCTTCGCTTTGCTACGCACCTCAGGATGAGGGTTGGGTTGCCAGTACAGCTGAGCGACACACTTGCCCTGTTGGTGTCGCCGCCCCCTATTTCGGTTGCGGCCCCGTGTCCACGCGAGGGTTTGCGGTTCTCAGAACGGGTGTCTGCTCCGAGACGTTCTCGCGGCTTTCGCGCCAGACTACGAAGATGCCCGACAGGATGATGACAGACGAGCCTATGGCGACATAACGATCCGGTGTTTCGGCGAAAAACAATGCGCCGAACAAGGTCGCCCAGAGGATCTGGCTGTATTGAAGCGGTGCAACGAAGGCCGCCGGTGCGGCCCGGTAAGCGCCCAGAATGCAAAGCTGGGCGAGTACCGAGAGGAAACCGACAATCGCCATGAGACCGAGATCCGGAAGTGTTACCGGCACATAGACAATGGGCAAAGTCATCGACATCACCAGCATCGACAGGAGCATCGGAAAAAGGATCAGTACGGCGGGGCGTTCCTTACCGCCGAGCTTTCTGGCCAATATGGACGACATGGCGCTCGCCGCAGCGGCGATCAGGCCCGCAATGTGTCCTGGCGTCAATTCTGTCACACCGGGCCGGAGGACAATCAGGACTCCGATGAGACCGACCAGAACCGCCCCCCAGCGCTGCATTCTGACTGTTTCGCCGAGAAGCGGGACCGACAGGGCTGTCACGAGAAGCGGCGTTGCAAAGAGCAGGGAATAAACTTCCGCCAGAGGCAGAACCGTAAAGGCGTAGAAAGCGCAAGACATGGCGATGATGCTCAATCCCGCACGGCACAGGACCAGAACCGGGAAATGCGGACGGAAATTGTCGATCGCCTTGTCGGCAAGCATGATGATCGACATTGGCACAAACGCGAACAACATCGAAAAGAAGATGATCTGGAAGACCTGATAAGTCGCACCGAGGGACTTGATGACGGCGTCATGGGTCGAGAACAGAGCGAAGGCGCCGAGCGCTGCGAGGAGGCCCTTGAGCGTAGCTGTCATAGCTGAAGCCTTGTACGGGTTTTCAGATCTGCATGCATGTCGCGCAATTGCCGCACCCTGAACCGCCCGCACGTGGGAATGTGCCTTCAGTTCAGCAACTCACCGGTCAAGCGATGCGCGCAACACTGTCATTACCAGAAAGAGGCCCTTCACCAAAGACCTGCCCCAGACCGGCGAGGGCGTTAATTCACATCAGAAAACCATCAACGCCGGGTTCCGGGCGTAATTCAGACGAATACCCGGGCCAACGTTGCAACGGCCAGCGCCGTGGCAGCCCGCTTCGGCCCGTCAAATTCAGAAGCAGCCTGTCCTGGTACCGTCAGGCTGACACGATTGAGATCGGTTGCCTCGAGCTGATCCAGATCAGCCGACTTGGCCGCCTCTTCCGCAGATACGCGGATCTCGTCCAGCATCCGGACCAGACCCTGCCAAATATGAAGGGGTGGCGCCTCGTTTGTTTCGCACCAGCGAATAATTTCGTCCGTCGATACGTCCAAAGCGGCTGCGGCCTCTTCCATCGAGAGGCCGATATACCTTACCATATCACTGAAATTACTCATATTTTAACCCCAGACGAGAAACGCCGGAACACATCCGACTTCCTATAGTGCGCTGCAATATGGCGAAATTCCAGCATTTTACGCGAATTTAGTTAAATCCTGCTCCGGCGAAGCAATTTCACGCGGAAAAACACGTGTGATTCTCGTCGCGGTTCTTGGCAATTCTCGCGAGCATCAACAGCGGCAAATCATCGTCAGGATTGGTTGATCCGTCAATTGTCTGAAATTGTTCAAAAAAATCGATATCGGTGGAAAACGGACCGCCTCTGCTATGTAAGGTGCGGTTAATGCTAGGTTTATCCGACCAAATCAATCAACCAGACAATGCCGCCGGAACTCTTAGATGAAGTTCAAGGGAAAATCCTTTATCGCAATCGTTCTGTCACCGGAACTGCCCTTTGACGACTGGCTCAGGGAAGTCGACAGAATCATTGCGCGCTCTCCAGGGTTTTTTATCGACCGTCCGATCATTCTCGATGTGCGGGGCAGCAATATCGCGATTGAGGATCTGGAGCAGCTTCTTGCGGATCTGCGTGAAAGATCGATACGTGTGATGGGCATAGACGGCGTGGCCGGAACCCGTCTGAAAGACGGAATGCCGCCGAGTTTTGGCGGCGGGCGCCTGACTTCGGATGTGGACGTGCCCGGACCAGCCGCGCAGCCAAATGGCGGTGGTGACGATACTTCGACCGACGCCAAAACCTCAAAGGCCGCGAACGGAAACGCCAGTTCCCCGGAGAAATCGGTTGAAGGAAACGACCAGGCCGCGAACGGCCATTCTTTTGCCAAGTCTCTCGAAGAGCTTGAGAATCAGCAGGCAAAGGAAGGAAACTCATCAATCGTGATCTCAGAACCCGTTCGCTCCGGCCAGAGCATTCTCCATCCGGACGGTGACGTGACCGTGATCGGATCCGTCAGTTCCGGTGCGGAGATCATCGCCGGCGGTTCCATTCACATCTATGGCGCGCTCCGCGGGCGCGCCCTTGCCGGCGTCGCGGGCAAGGGCAACGCGAGAATATTCTGCACCAAGCTTGATGCCGAGCTGGTTTCCATCAACGGGCTTTACAAGGTCGCGGACGATTTCGACGGAACCTTGCGCAATTCTCCGGCGCAAATCCGCTTCGAAAACGAAACGCTGGTCTTTGAAGAATTGAACTAACCAAGTTTCACGTGCAAAGCGTTGGGACTTAAGACAGATACAGGACGGACACCATGAGCAACGCCACAGTCGTTGTGGTCACGTCGGGCAAAGGCGGGGTCGGCAAGACCACTACTACCGCTGCAATTGCCTCGGCGCTTGCCAAAGAAGGCTATCAGGTCTGCGCGATCGATTTCGATGTCGGACTGCGCAATCTCGACCTGATCATGGGCGCCGAGCGCCGCGTCGTGTTCGACCTTGTCAACGTGGTTCGTGGCGAAGCATCGATCAAGCAGGCCCTGGTCCGCGACAAGAAACTCAGCAATCTCTTTCTGCTGCCGGCGTCGCAAACGAGGGACAAGGATGCCTTGACGGAGGAAGGCGTCGCCAGCGTGATCAGCGAATTGCGCACATATTTCGATTGGGTCATCTGCGACAGCCCGGCCGGGATCGAGCGTGGAGCCACACTGGCAATGCGCCACGCCGACGAGGCGATCATCGTTTCAAACCCGGAAGTGTCCTCGGTCAGGGACTGCGACCGCATCATCGGTCTGCTCGACGCAAAGACAAAGATTGCGGAAGACGGCGGCAGGATGCCAAAGCACCTGATGATCACGCGCTATGACTCCGACCGCGCCAAGACAGGCGACATGCTGGCGACTGAAGATGTTGTCGACATTCTCTCCGTTCCGCTTATTGGCGTCGTTCCTGAGAGCAAAGACGTCCTGAAGGCGTCAAACGTCGGCCTTCCCGTAACCCTTTCCGATGAGACCTCGCCGCCGGCTAAAGCTTATATGGAGGCCGTCCGCCGCCTGCTTGGGGAGAACATCCCGGTTACGATCCCGGAAGAGAAAAAGAGCTTCTTCGGCAAGCTCTTCAAAGGGAGGGCGGCATGAACATCCTGAGCCTCTTTGGCAAAAGAGGCGAAAGCGCCTCGGTTGCCAAAAACCGGCTGCAAATCCTTCTTGCACACGAAAGAGCCGATGACGGTTCCGATGCGGTGCTTATCTCAAGTCTCCGCGAAGACATTCTCGCAGTCGTTGCCAAACGTGTCGAAATCAACCCGGATTCCGTTCGTCTGGAAATGGACAGGTCAGGCGATGTGACAACGCTCGGCATCGATATCGAGTTGCCGGCCGCGAAAGCATCCTAGGCCCGCATCTGCATCGCTCCAAGCGCCAAAGCCGCCGGATCTTCCGGCGGCTTTTTGGTTCTCGGTTTTAACGAGCAAGATTGCTAGAGTGCTGAAAGCAGTCCGGTTCAGATATGGGAGCCTTCAATGTTTCGGCGAAATTTCGTTGTGCCGCTTGCGGTGTCCTTCTTCGCACTTCCCGGTTCGAACTCGCTTGCCGCGGAGGCTGCGAACATAAGCGGCTGCCTCGACGCCGTCGGAACCTATATGACCAGCCGTTCTTCGGTGATCGACGGGAACACCAGGATCGACCGCGGCCTGATTGCGCTGACCAATGGCGGTCACGCCCTGGTCACCGATTCAGCCGAGGGCGGTGTCAACGGCTATCAGCCCTTCTCCAGCGGCAGTGGCGCCTGGCGATGCTTGGGCAATGAGGCCGGCGAGAACAAGATCAAGATCGTGACATTCGACTTTACGACCACGCCGGATGCTGAGACTGACCGCTACATTGCGCGTGTCACTGTCTCGGCGACAGCCGATCCGGCGTCGAACTCCATTTCAGGAAATTCGCTGGTTGAGTTTCTTGCAATCGATGCCGCGCCCGATACAGCAGAAATCGTTCGCCCTTCGGTCTCCTACGACTTTACCGGCGTCAAGCTTGAGGTCAGCGAATAAGGCCGACCTGTTTCACCATCGTAATCCTGAGGGAGGCAGCACGCTGCCTTAAGCGGCTATGTCGTTGCGGACCATGTTCTCACCCCAGCTTTTTTGATCAGGTCCGGCAATCGCCAGATCACCGGGATCGAAATGAGTGTCGCCAGGATGACGTAGTAGACCGGTGCGTAGTCGTCACCGGTCCGGTTGACCAGATAAGTCGCCAGTATCGGCGTCGTTCCGCCGAAAACCGCCATGCAGATGTTGTAGCCAAGCGCTACCGTGCTGCACCTCAGGTGTGGCGCAGCGGTAAGTGTCAGCGCAGTGACTGACAGCGCCCAACCTGCCGTGCTCGCGAGGGTCAGTCCGAATTGGCCCAGGAAGACTGAAGCGGTATCGGGACGGTGCATCAGCCACCAGCATGGCGCAGCGAGCACCAGGGTTGCGATTGCGGCAACGAGCAAGACCGGGCGCAGACCGAACCTGTCCGCAGCCCAGCCGCAAACCGGAACGAACAATGCCATCACAATCAGATTGACCGTGGTGATATCCAGCGCCTTTGTTGATGAAAATCCGGCTTCGGAACTTAAGTAAGAAACCGCATAAACGAAGATCACGAAATAGATGACGGCCGTCGGGATCAACAACAGGACCATCTGTCCGATCAGACGCCAGTGATCGCGCAGGCTTTGCCAGACCGGTGATGTGTCTTCATCCGGATCGTCTGCGCGCGCGGTTTCTGTCAGGCTCAGGCGCAGGATCGCGCTGAAGACGGCAACAACGCCGCCCAGTGCAAAGGGTATGCGCCATCCCCAATCGGTCATCTGTTCGGCGCTAAGGAACGAGCTGAAGCCGGCCGGCACGGCGGATCCGAGAACGCACCCCCACATCATGGCAAAGGCAACCCAGGCGCCGGTCATTGCCCTGCGGTTTTCCCCCGACTGCTCGACCAGCAAAACGCCGGACGCCGTATATTCGCCGGCTACCGAAACGCCCTGGACGACCCGAATGGCCACAAGGAGAACCGCGGCTGTCACGCCAACCTGCTCGTAGGTCGGCAGCGACGCGATGGCAAAAGAGCCCCCCCCCATCAACAGGACTGAAATCATCAATGCAGACTTGCGTCCGATGCGATCCCCAATATGGCCGAATATCACGCTGCCTAGAGGGCGTGCGGCATAGCCGACAGCAAGGACGGCAAAGGCCGACAGCAGGGAAGCCAACTTGTCATCGGATGGAAAAAACAGGGTCGCCAGTGTCGGCGCGAGAAATCCATAGACCGTAAAGTCATACCACTCGAGAACGTTGCCGCTTGATGCAGCGGCAATCGCCTTGGGTGTCAGCTTCGTTTTCGGCTCAGACATGACACCCTCTCTTCGTCATTCGATCGCGACGGTTTTCGTTGGTCTTGAGCTTAGAGACTTTCGCGCGGAAATTGAAACACCAAACACGGCTTTTGCAGATTGTATCAAGGATGAAAGCAGCACCAATGATGTGCTCCATCGAAGCAGCGCCTTTTGGAAAGCTGCGCCTGTTTTTCGTTCAACGCTGCGGGCCGAGAAGCGTCATGTCCTTTTCAGCCAGGAGAAGATTGGAATAAAGATTGGCGATCCACTGACGGCCGGACGCCGTGACTTTCAGATATTCAATCGCTTTTTGAACATAGGGAGCAACGCTGTTCCGATAGAACTGCGGATACCGATGCACAAGGTCCGCCGGCGTTTCGTAGCCGAGTTGCTTGTTGAGGCCGGCTTCCTCGAACTCGTAGTAAAGCGCATTCGCCTTGCGGATGTAGTGCGGGTCGCCAAGCTGTCCGATAAAATCTGCCGCGCGCAGCAGATTGGCCTCCTCGCAGGCAGGCTCATCATCGTCGGGAAAGCGGCCCGGAAACCGCGTTCCTTCAATGGCTTCCGCGATGCGCGCAGGATCGAGCAAGTCTGTGCCTGCGAGCCTTTGAAACACATAAAGCTTTGACCTGTCGACATGATACGGCGTTAGCGCTGCATCCGAGGCTCCGCGCGCCAGTTTTACCTTCCTGCCATCGCTATCGACAACAAAACCGTCCTCATCATCACCCGGTAAAATGCCGCGTACGTAGCCGATATCGTGTGTGAGACAGGCGGCAATCATATGTGCGTAGTCCGTCGGCGCCATGTGCATGTGAAGCGCGCGCCCCCGAAGAATGTCATGCCCGGCCAGGGTGACCAGCATCGTATGCTCGATATTGTGATAGAGCGCATCGCTGTTGCCAATGCATTCCAAAGCGATCCGGGCAAATGAGGGAACCAGTTCCGCCAGTTCCGGATCGGACTGGCCGAAACGACGCTGTACGTAGGCTGTCAGGAAGTCACCGAGCGCATCGGCCGCTAGTTCCGGCACCGTAATCATTATTCAAAAAGTTCCCGAGCTGGTCGTGGAATTAAAAACAAATTCTGCCTGATTGTACAAACTTGCGAAGTTTTGTGTCAGGCAAATGTCGTCAGGTATTTGAAAGAGCTGCCAATGATCGTTGCAAAGTCATTGGACGACATAGCGGAACATCCGGCTTACCCCGCCTTTTCCGCCGACAGGACGATGCAGCTCGGGTTGTCGAGATACCACGCCCAGCCGACCACGTGATGGCGCTGGTCCGGCGGGAAGCGCAGCGGATGCCAGCGGATGTTCGATAGTCCGGCAAGTTCCAGCGCCTGTTCGTGTTGCAACCGGCTCCATTGCCAGATCGGCACCTCGAAATCCTTGATAACAAGCGCATGGGCGGGCGGGTCGATGGTCCGATATCGAAATCCGATGCGTGCTTCCATGTCGTCGGGCGCGCTGGTGAAATCGTAATCCGGGTTGATTGTATAGGTGACAAAGCGTCCGCCCGGCGCAAGGTTCCGGCCGATCAGGGCGCACATGCGGTTGAGTTCATCCACGCTTTGCGCGTAGTGAAACAGATACATCGCCGTGACGATGTCGGCCGGCGGTGTCATTTCGAACATGTCATCCGCTGCGCTGACCTGCGCATAGGTGATCCGGTCCGGGAAGGCTTCGGGCTGGCCGACGGCATTCTGTTCCTTCGCCCGATCCAGCATTTCTTCCGAAACATCAAGCCCCAGAACCTCAGCCGCGCCGCCATGCGCCAGAACGCGCGTCAGGCGGCCATCGCCACAAGCAAGATCCAGAACGCGCTTGCCTTTGACGGATCCCAGCTCGTTGAGAAAACTGGTCCATTCCAGCAGCCTGTAAGGATTGTCGGCGACCGATTGCTGCAGATACGGCGAGGGATTCTTGTCATAGTCTGCCATTGCGGTTCCCTTGTCCGAGAGGGCAACTGGTCCCACAACTTAAACATCTGTGCGTGGGGCATCCAGTCTGGAGACCAAGAGCCAGCAAAGGCAAGGCATTACGCTTTTGAGATTGTCTTGTTTACACCTCTCAAAACCGGACGCTTCGCCAGTGTGTTTCCTATCCGGGCGAGGACCCGATCTGCCTTGCCATTTCCGACGTCTGTTTCCAACCGGACTTCTCGTAAAGTAGCCGTCCCTGATCAGTGGCATGAAGAATGGCATAGGAAAGACCGCGAGAGCGCAGTTCCGTTTCCACGGCACGCATGAGATCACTTGCAATCCCCTGACCGCGCCAGCCCGGCTCGACAAAGAGATTGAGGATATATCCTCTTTTGCTGCTTTGCGGGTGAAGCGGATGCGGCGGCCAGTCGAGCGTCATTCCGCCGATACCGCCAATGGCTGTTCCGTCACTTTCCGCGATAAAGCCAAAATAGGAGCCGTCTTCGAGTGAGGCCCGCTGCCATGCACGGTATGGGCCGGCCATCTCGGCCAACACCTCTTCCAGGTGCCCGGACGTGCGGAACATTTCTTCCCTGTGGCGGCAGACAAGATCGCAGTCGGATTTCACCACAGGCCGAATGGTTACAGTCATCTCGCGCCCTCCGGCGGTTCGACGCCTACGCCTCGTATACGATCTCGCGCGTCTCGCGGAAAGTCACATCGGGGAATTTCTCGGTAACATGACCGACTTCCCAGGCGTTCTTGAATAGAAACACGGGCTTGTCGTCCCGATCGTTGGCGACAGAGATGCGGTGCGCCTCGATGATTTTCTGCAGCGTCTGGCTGTCGGTCTCGATCCAGCGAGCCGTGTTATAGGGAACGGCCTCAAAGCCGATCTCGGTGCCGTATTCCGCCTTCAGGCGATCAACGACAACATCGAGCTGAAGCGCTCCGACCACGCCGACGATCCAGTTGGAGCCGAGATCCGGTTTGAAGATCTGGACTAGACCTTCCTCCGCGAGATCCTGCAGGCCCTGACGCATCTGCTTGACGCGCATGGTGTCGGAAAGGCGCACGCGGCGCAGGATTTCCGGCGCAAAGGCCGGAAGGCCAGTTACGTGAATGTTCTCGCCTTCGGTCAATGTGTCGCCGACGCGCAGCTGGCCGTGGTTCGGGACGCCGATGACATCGCCCGGATAGGCCAGATCGGCGATCTCGCGTTCCTCGGCGAAAAAGAAGATCGGTGCGGAAACGGCGATCTGCTTGTTCGCGCGCACATGCTTCAGTTTCATACCGCGTTTGAAGGTGCCCGAGCACAGACGTACGAAGGCGATGCGGTCCCGGTGCTTGGGATCCATGTTGGCCTGCACCTTGAAGACGAAGCCGGTGACCTTGTCTTCTTCCGGCATGATCGTGCGCCCGCCGGTGGCAGGCTGCGAGTGGGGCGCAGGAGCATTGTCGGCAATGAAATCGAGCACTTCCTCGATGCCGTAATCGCGCAGCGCCGACCCGAAAAAGACCGGTGTCAGGTGGCCTTCGAGAAAGCTCTCCTTGTCAAACTCCGCGTAGCCTTCCGCGCCGAGTTCCACATTCTCGGTGAGTTCTTCCATGATCCGGTCGAACACGGTTCCGGTCAGAGTCTCGTCTTCCAGGCCCGACACTTCTTTTGTTTGCGCATAAGGCCCGCCGCGCTCACCCTCAGACGTGTGAAACTTCTTTTGCTGCCAGTCATAGACGCCGAAGAAGTCAGAGCCCATGCCGACCGGCCAGGTCTGCGGCGAGACGTCAAGCGCCAGGGCTTCCTGAACCTCATCGAGGATTTCCAGGGCGTGGCGGCCTTCCCGGTCGATCTTGTTGACGAAGGTGATGATAGGAATGTCGCGCAGGCGGCAGACTTCGAAAAGTTTGCGCGTCTGGGTCTCGATGCCCTTGGCGGCGTCAATCACCATGATCGCCGCGTCAACGGCCGTCAGCGTGCGATAGGTATCTTCAGAAAAGTCCTCGTGACCCGGCGTGTCGAGCAGATTGTAGATGATGCCCTTGCGTTCGAAGGTCATGACAGAGGACGAGACGGAAATCCCGCGTTCCTGCTCGATCTTCATCCAGTCGGAGCGGGCCCGGCGGCGCTCACCGCGCGCCCTCACCTGCCCGGCCGCCCGAATCGCACCACCCGACAGGAGCAGTTTTTCGGTCAGGGTCGTCTTGCCCGCATCCGGGTGGGAAATGATCGCAAACGTGCGCCGTGCTTGAAACGGCGCCGCGCCATTGAGGCCAGCCATGAAAGTCTCCTGGTCCGTTGTTCCGGCAGGGGCTGCGCAATCGCGACGGTTGAAACCGGTGCGCAACAACACTCTCAAGGGCCGGACGGATTGATGTTTCGTTGGCGCAAGGTCATAGAGGGAATATGAGGAAAATTCCAGAGTGAAGTGAAACCTGCTTCCAGACTTTCTCTATATGGGTCGAAAGGTAAGATTTTGCGCTGCCAAGAACAAAGGATGTTCGTGGAGCATCATCCTGTTCAGAATTGACATGTCGAAAATCTCTACATGAGATGGATCGAAGACGTGCCGCTACGAGCTTGGAAGCATTCCTCTCACAAGTGGCCCATCCTTCGAGACGCCGCAGAGGCGGCTCCTCAGGATGAGGGTGTCTGCTGTAGAAACGGCGAGTTCTCGGTTCGCGAACACCGCGAAGAGTGTTTTCGCCGATTTGTCTTAATCCAAAAAACACCCTCATCCTGAGGAAGATCGCAAGATCTGTCTCGAAGGATGGGCAACACACTCGACAAAACTGGCCGGTCCTTTGAGATCCAAAACAGCTCACCAGTTTGAGATTTGTTCAGTCGCCGAATTTTCCAATGCAGTGCTTTTGTTTCAGCAATGCGGAACCAGATCATTCGCCGGCTCGGGAAGCTGCTAAGCTGGATTGAGCGAATCAAATCTGAATGCCGCACAGAGGATAAATCGCTTGAGCCACAAGAAATGCCTGATCATCGGCCTGCTGATGATCGCCGGAACCGCCGCCATACTCTTTGCGATGGGCCGCATTCCGATCTGTGACTGTGGTTATGTCCTGTTCTGGACGCCGGCAGATGATCTGGCCGGCTCGTCCCAGCACATCGCCGACTGGTACACGTTCTCGCATATCATCCACGGCTTCATCTTCTACTGGGTGCTTTGGCTCCTATTCCGGCGCAACTCGGTTTGCGAACGCGCACTCGGGGCGATTTTTCTAGAAGCGGCGTGGGAGGTTGCCGAAAACAGCCCGTGGATCATCGACCGCTACCGGGAGGCAACGATTGCCGTCGGCTACACCGGTGACAGCGTTCTGAACTCCGTCTTCGACATCATCTGGATGCTGGCCGGTTTCTTCTTTGCCTGGCGCGTGCCGGTCTGGGTGACAATCCTCGTCGCCATAGTCTTTGAACTGCTGGCGCTTTGGGTGATCCGGGACAATCTCACTTTGAATGTGATTATGCTTCTTTATCCCATCGAGGCCATCAAGACCTGGCAAGGCGGATAACAACCAACGCACACTTTGTCATCCCGGACGCATAGGAGATCGGGGAGCCGGTGCCCCTCAGTTGGGGTGCCGAAACACTGCTAGGCCTGCGCCTCTCCGATCCCGGCTCGCGCTGCGCTTGGCCGGGATGACGATGGAAAAGCGGTGCCAACATGGCGGTTGAGAAAGTAATCGTAAGGAGTTCACTCCCAATCTCGTCATCCCGGACGCAGCGAAGAGGAGATCCGGGAACCAGTAACCCTAGGCTACAATGGCTTCGACACAGGCCAGGTGTTTCCTGGTTTCGCAGGAATGACAAGATTGCGAGGTTTTCTGGAAGATGAGACGATGAGAATTCGCCTCGACTTTCATTTTTACCGACTGCCAACTGGGCCAGAGCATTAATGCGGAACCACGCTGCATCACACCAATGATGTTCAGCTCTTCGCCCCTTTCTCTTTTACGTCATCCCGGACGTAGTGAAATGAAGATCCGGGATCGGGGAGCCGGTGCACCTCAATAGGGGCGCAGAAACGCTGCTAGGCCTGCGCCTCTCCGATCCCGGCTCGCGCTACGCTTGGCCGGGATGACGATGGCAAAGTGGGTTCAACATGGCGGTTGAGAAAGTATTCGTAAGGAATTCACTCCCAATCTCGTCATCCCGGACGTAGTGAAACGAAGATCCGGGACCGGGGAGCCGGTGCCCCTCAGTTATGGTGCAGAAACGCTGCTAGGCCTGCGCTTCTCCGATCCCGGCTCGCGCTGCGCTTGGCCGGGATGACGATGGATGGGTTATTTGACTTAAAAATCCCCGCTCAGGGCTGCGGAGACAAAGTGGCCCGGGAGCGAGCCATCTGGCAAGATACCTATAACTGAAACAGTTTGTGCTTCTTGAGCAACTCGATCAGCACCTGGCGGGCGTCGCGGCGGTGGTTGCGGTGCCGTTCGCGGGCTTGCGCCGCGTCTCCCAGCCGGATCGCGTCGTAAACGGCGCGGTGGTCCTCATTCGACTTGACCGGCAAGGGACGAATGAAAAGGGTCATGGCGCGGGCGCGCCTCACCTGGTTTGCCATCATCGACACGATCGTCTGCACGCGCGAATTACCGCCGAGGCGCACCAGTTCTTCGTGAAACGCATTATCGGCGACTGCCCATGCTTCCCTGTCCTGCCGGGCAAGGGCGTCTTCCATCGCCTCGATTGACTGTTGGAGCGCGGCAAGATCGTCTTCCGAATAGCCCTTGTCCGCCGCCTCTTCCGCAGCAAGGCTTTCAAGCTCCGTCAGGACGGCATAAATGTCTTCCATGTCCTTTAATGAGAGCGTCGCGATCCGCACACCCTTGCGTGGCCGTACTTCCAGCAGGCCCTGCTGCGCCAGCATCAATGTCGCTTCGCGAACAGGCGTGCGTGACATGCCGAGACGATCGGCCAGTTCGCTCTCAAGATGATCGGAGCCGGCTGCCAGTTCACCGTCGAAGATCAGCTGACGGATCTGCTCCATCGCCTGTGTCGTGATCGTCTTGGGTTTCGGCGCCTCAAGCACGTTCAAACTCCCGGATTTTCTGCCCCAAGCGGTCAGACTGATAAATCGCCTTTTCGATTGCAATCACCTTGAGATAGTCCCTCGCCGCGTTTTCCAAGGGTTTGCCATCAAGCAAACCGTCAACGACGTGACATATCAGATTCTTGACGCAGTCACCGCCAAAGCCCTCCCATTGCCGTGACGCGAGCAGAACCTTGTCGTCCTGCGCGCCGAAATGCCTCAAACGGACAGAACCGTCTCCCGCGAGCGAGAGCGTTCCGCGCGTTCCCTCAACCAGAGCCTCGCCGAGTGTCGTGCGGCAGTTTTCAGCGGAATGGTCGAGCAAGCGATTCCCGTCGAAAAGCGCCCGGACCCCGTCCGGATAGTCGAAAATGAAATAGCCCGCATCTTCACCGGCAATGACGGGGTTCATTTTTCTCAAGTCCGCATAAACAGCCTCAGGCTCGCCGATCAGGTAGCGAAACGTATCGATCCAGTGCACGCCGGTCTCGTGAATAAGCAGCTGCGGCATCGTCTGGAAATAAGGCTGGCGGTCCAGATACGCGTCAGGCCCCTGCCCGTCACCCGTACGCAACCGAAAAGTAACCTGCTGGAGATCGCCAATCAGCTGCTCATCGATCGCCTGCTTTAGCGTTCTGTACCAGGGCTGAAACCGGAAGTTTTCGTGGACGACCAGCACGACGCCCGCTGCCTCGGCAAGCTCGGTGGCGTGTTTCGCCTCTTCCAGCGAATTGCAGAACGGTTTCTGGCAAATGACCGCCCTGACGCCAAATTCGATCGCTGCCTTGATCGCGGCGAGATGTGTCGGTGGCGGTGTGATGATATCGAGCAGATCAGGCGTTGCCATCCTGAGCATCGTGTCCAGCTCATCAAAAGATGACAGACCCGTTGCCCGTGCCTTTTCCAGGTCCCGATCGCAAGCACCGACCAACCTGACGCGCTGCAGCTTTCGCCACGCTTCGTAATGAAACCGGGCGAAATAACCGGCTCCCAGACAGGCAACACGCAAAGTTTCGCGCCCCTCCAGCATAGGTTCTTCTCCCCTTCTATTGAGATGCGCAACCGCCATCCGTTGATGCGGGCAGGACCCATTCGGCCGCCGCCCTTTTCTTTTTGTGATAGTGGACATCGGTCGAGTTGACAAGGGATTGATTTACGTATACGCAAACAAATGTGCAATTTGATACGATCACTAATCCGATCGTGGGAGGAGACCCAAATGCTTGATAAGAAATCCCTGCAACGCCTTTTTTTGAGTGCCGCAATCGTTGTCGCCGGCGCTGGCAGCGCCCTTGCTGCCGAGACGCTCAGGTTCAGTCACACCGACAATCCGGGCGGTTCCCGCCAGGCGGCGGCTGAGCTGTTTGCCGAGAAGGTTGCCGAATACACAGACGGTCGCTACGAAGTTCAGATCTTCCCGTCAGGGCAGCTGGCAAACGACCCGAAGGCCATCGAACTGCTTCAACTGGGCGGTATCGACTTCACCGTTTCCGCAACAGGAAGCTATGCAACGCACCTCCCGACCCTGAACCTCACAGCCATGCCATTCCTTGTCGATACGTACGAGCAGGGCTGGGAGCTTTATGACAATTCCGAGTGGCTGCAGGGCGAATTCGAAAAGCTGCCCGAAAAAGGTTTCCGCGTCCTGTCGACCTGGGAAGCAGGCTTCCGCAGTTTCACCACCAATGAGCCGCTCGCGTCTCCGACGGATGCGGAATCGATGAAAATGCGCGTTTTCCCGAACGACATGATCCGCTGGTCCATGGAAGCAATCGGCTTCCAGACTGTGGTCATGCCGATCACGGATGTTTACCTGTCGATCCAGCAGGGTATCGTCAACGGTCAGGAAAACCCGGTCGACACGATCAAGTCTCTGCGCTTCTACGAAGTTGCGCCGAACATTACTCTGACACGTCACGTCTACAGCCCGCTGCCGCTGACAATCGCGGAAAAAACCTGGCAGGGCTTTTCCGACGAAGACAAGGAAGCCGTTCTGAAAGCAGCAGCAGAATCAGCCGCCTTCAGCCGTGATCTCGTCAAGAGTTCGGTCGACAGCCAGTTGACGGAAATGGAAGAAGCCGGCGCAAAGGTCAGCGTTCCTGAAATCGGCCCATTCCGTGAAGCGGTACAACCGGTCTACGCCAAGGCGAAGGATGTTTATGGCGCAGAAGCCGTCGACAACATTCTTTCTGATGCCGCGGCGATTAGAGAGGCGCTCCCGGCACAGAACTGATCGAGCAACGTGAGCGTCAACTGGCCGGAGCCCTGAGGGTTCCGGCCCTTTTCAAAAAGAGAAGACCGTTGGATTACCGAGATCATTATCCGGCTGTGCTGCGCTGGCTCAGCCACCTGGTGGACGTGTGCCTCATGATTGGTGGCTTTTCGATCGTCACACTGGTGTTCTGCAATGCCTCCTTGAGAGGATTTGCTGGCTTTGACCTTGCCTGGTCGCTTGAGGTGACGAGCTTTCTGCTGCTGTGGAGCACATTTATCGGCTGCGCTGCTGCCGTTGCGCGCGGCGCGCATATGCGGGTCACCGAAATAGTGGAACGGCTGATGCCATACAAGGGTCAGCGGATCCTGTCGATCGCGATCGATGTGATCATCGCGATCCTTCTGATCAGTCTGATTTACACCGGATACAACATTTCGGTTCACACCTGGGCGCAGAAAACCACCGTTCTTTATTGGCCTGTCGGACTTCTTTACGCCTCCATGCCCGTCGGCATGACCCTGACCCTGATTTTCCATCTCTTCAACATGGTGTTCGACATCAAAAACCCCGTTGTTCCCCATGCTGCCCACTCTGACGGTGGAGAGGCCCTCTCATGATCCTGCTTTTCGTCGTGGCGGTCTTTCTGACCACAGTCTTTCTTGGAATTCCCCTCGTCTGGGCCATCTTGTTGACGGCAGTGCTGCCGATTATCGTCTTCGATCTTGGCTATCCGCTGCAGGCACTGTTCCTCAACTTTATCGGCGGTGTCGAACCCAACCACTTTCTTGCAATCCCGCTCTTCATCGTTGCCGGTGAAATGATGAGCCGTGGGGGCGTGGGCCTTCGCATTATCGGTTTCGCACGCGCCGCATTCGGTTTCATGGCGGGTGGCCTCGGCATGGTTGTCGTCGGTGCATCGATGATCTTCGGCGGTATATCCGGTTCGGCGATCGCCGACAGTGCCGCCATCGGCTCGGTCATGATCAAGAACATGTCGAGGGAAGGTTACAACACCGCGTTCGCGGCCGGGCTTGTCGCAGCCGCCGGCACGATCGGCATCATTATACCTCCCTCTATCCCAATGCTGATCTACGGCTTCGTCGGCAACGTCTCGGTCGCGGACCTGTTTCTTGCGGGCATGGTTCCCGGCATCCTGTTCGGCGCCATGTTCATGGCGGTGTGCTACTATGTCGGAAAGACCACCAACTGCGATCCGGGCGGCCGGACGACAACTCTGAAGGAACTCACCAGTTCCTTCATCGGCACCGCACCGGCTCTGTTCATGCCGGTTCTGATTCTTGGCGGCATCTTCACGGGCTGGGTCACACCGACCGAGGCAGCAGCGCTGGCGGTGGTCTACGGGCTCTTTGTCACAACTGTCGTCTATCGCGATTTCAAGCTGAAGGATCTGCCACGACTTCTGGTCGATTCGTTCGTCACAAGTTCCGTAGTCATGGTCGTCATTGGAGCGACAACCGTGCTCGGCTGGCTGATCACGCTGGAACAGATGCCCCAGATCCTGGTCGGCTTTGTGCAGGAGTTTTCAAGCGGACCCTGGATGTTCCTGCTCCTGGTCAACATCGTTCTTCTGATCCTCGGCCTTGTGCTCGATCCGGTGCCAGCAATCCTTTTGACGGCGCCGCTGTTCCTGCCGACCGCCAAGGCCTTTGGCGTCGATCCGGTCCATCTTGGCGTGATCATGACCTGCAACGTCGCGGTCGGCTTGTTCACGCCACCAGTCGGCGCAACGCTCTACGTCGCCTCAAGGATCTCAGGTGTCGGTGTTTTGTCGATCGCCCGCAAAATGGCGCATCTCTACCTTGCAGCCATCGCCGCCCTTCTGGCAGTTACCTATATCCCGTTCGTTTCGATGGGAATGGTTCATCTGTTCCGGTAAGGAGACTAAAAGGTGTTTGCAGTCACGGTGCAATTCAAGATCAAGGACGGCATGATGGATACCTTCATGCCGCTCATGCTCGAAAACGCAAAAGCGTCTCTTGAGCATGAACCGGCTTGCCGGCAATTCGATGTGTGCAGCGAGCCGGACCGGCCCGGAGAGATATTCCTCTATGAACTCTACGATGATGCTGCCGCATTCCAGACCCACCTGAAAACACAGCATTTTCTGGCCTTTGACGCGCAAGTCTCTACGATGATTGCCGAAAAGACCGTTGCGACCTATTCGAAGGTGAGTTCATGACGCCGTGGGAAGTCTTTGCCGTCAAATATGCCGACCGGAATGCGAGAACCCGGAAGGACAGCTTTCTGTTCGACGACGATCATCACCTTCCCCACGACATGGACTATTTCATCTGGGTCCTGCGCCGGGGTGATGACATTGTCCTGGTCGACACCGGCTATGATCAGGAAGAAGGTGACCGGCGCGGCCGTCCGATCCGGCTGAACCCGGTTGAAGCACTTGCTCCGCTCGGTATTGCCCCGGAGGCCGTCTCCACGATCATTGTCACGCATCTACACTATGATCACGCGGGTGGCTTGAAGCATTTTCCGAATGCCACAATCCATCTGCAGGCAGCCGAAATGGCATACGCGACCGGTCCGTGTATGTGTCATGGCACCTTGCAGGCCCCCTTTACCGCCGATCACATTTGCGAAGCCGTGCAACGGCTCTATTCCGGCCGCGTGGTCTTTCACGAAGGCGACGGCGAAGTTCGCGAAGGTGTCACGGTCCACCATACCGGTGGGCACAGCAAAGGGCTTCAGGCGGTGCGCGTTCTAACGGCGGCCGGTTGGATGTGCCTGGCATCCGACACGTCCCACTACTACGAGAATTTTTTGGAAGCCAAGCCGTTTCCGATTGTCGTCGACCTTGCGGACATGCTGGAAGGGTTCCGCACCATTCGCTCTCTGGCCAGCTCCGACAAGCTTGTCGTGCCGGGGCATGACCCGCTTGTCAGGGAGTATTTCCCGGCACATGGCCCGGACCACATCATTCGTCTCGACCAGGGCCCCAAAAAGTGGATGGAAGCATGAAGCTCGGGGTAATCGCTGACGATTTTACCGGCGCGTCTGATATCGCCCTGACCCTCGCAGAAGGCGGCATGTCGGCGACGCAGTTCGTCGGCATCCCGTCTCAGACACCAAGCGCGGGAATAGATGCCGGCATTGTGGGACTGAAGTCACGGACCGCGCCTGTCGAAGAAGCGGTCAATCAATCGCTGAAAGCATGCGACTGGCTTTTAAACCAGGGCTGCAGTCAGATTGTCTTCAAGGTCTGTTCGACTTTCGATTCCACTGACGAAGGCAATATCGGACCCGTGGCCGCGGCGCTTGCGGACCATCTCGGTGAAACCTCGGTGATGGTGTGCCCCGCCTTTCCCGAAAACGGGCGCACGGTCTATGAGGGACATCTTTTCGTCAAGGACAGACTGCTCAGCGAAAGCGGCATGCAGAACCATCCGCTGACACCAATGCGGGACCCCGACCTCCGGCGCGTTCTGTCGCGTCAAACGGATTGGCCGGTCGCACATGCACCAATTTCCAGCGTCCGCGAAGAAGGCGTCGCCCTCACTTCCCGCATCGCGAGCGCGGGCAAGGCCATGATCATTGCCGACGCCATTGAAAACGCGGATCTCGTTGCCATCGGCCGTGCGGCCAAGGACCGGAAGCTTGTTGTCGGTGGTTCAGGAATAGCACTCGGCCTTCCGGAAAACTTCGGTGTCGAGGACCGGGGAACCGCATGGCGCGGGCTCACCGGCAAGGCGGTGGTGTTTTCCGGCTCGTGCTCCGTTGCAACCCGTGAACAGGTTGCGCGTTTCAAATCAGGCGCACCTTCGCGGGAGATCGCCGTTGAAGACATCATGGATGAAAAACTGTCGCTCCAGGAACTCGTTGAATGGGTTCTACGGCAAGACACGCCTCCGCTGATCTATTCTTCAGCAGAGCCCGAAGTTGTCGCCGCAGCACAGGAAAAATATGGAAAAGAGCAAAGCTCTCAAGCAGTTGAACGCCTGTTTTCAAATCTTTCCGCAGCACTTTCACAATCCGGTGTAACACGGATTGTCGTAGCCGGAGGTGAAACGTCCGGTGCGGTCGTGTCGGGAACAGCGGCTGACACGCTCGAAGTCGGACCTCGGATCGCGGCGGGTGTTCCCGCGCTCAAAGTCGCGGACAAGGACCTTGTCCTCGCCCTGAAATCCGGCAATTTCGGCGGGCCCGATTTTTTCCAGGAAGCACTCTCGGTACTTGAGGGCCGCCCATGAGCGAGCTCTCCACCATGCGCGAAAAAATGGCGCTTTTTGCAAAGTCCATGTTTGACAGAGGTCTGACGCACGGCTCGACAGGCAATCTCTCTGCGCGCTTGTCGGACGGCGGCCTGTTGGTGACGCCGACCGGATCTTCCATGGGGTTTCTCGACCCGGCGCGCATCAGCCATCTCTCGTCGAAAGGTGAGCTTCTGTCAGGCGACCGGCCGACCAAGGAAATGCCGTTGCATGAGGCCTTTTACGAAACGCGTCACGGCACAGGTGCGGTCGTACATCTTCACTCATGTCATTCGGTTGCGCTCTCGCTGCTGCCGGATATCGACCCTGAAAACGTGTTGCCGCCCCTCACCGCCTACGGAATAATGCAACTCGGCAAGGTCCGTTTGCTTCCGTTTTTCGTACCTGGTGATCCCGAAATGGGAGAGGCCGTCCGGGGTCTTGCCGGAAAACGGTCTGCGGTCCTGTTGGCAAATCACGGCCCAGTCGTTGCCGGAAAGGACCTGGAGGCAGCTGTTTATGCAATGGAAGAGCTTGAAGCGACGGCAAAACTGGCATTGCTGTTGCGCGGCGCCGGTGCCACGGGCTTGGAGCCTGCGCAAATCAACCGGATTGTTGAACGATTTGATGTTGACTGGAATTGAGGACTGACCAGATGAGAATTGCCCTGATCAAAGGCGACGGTATCGGCGTTGATGTCGCCGAGGCGGCTATGGCCGTGGTCGAGTCTGCGCTTCAAAAGACCGGATTCGCGCGACCTTCCTATGATGAAATCCATGCGGGTGCCGGCTATTTTTCGGAAACCGGCCTGGACATTGAAGTCGATGGTGAGCATCGCGCGGAAGCGGCGGACGCAATCTTTCTTGGCGCGATCGGATTACCCTCCATACGCCACGAAGACGGGACGGAAGTTTCCCCGCACTTGCGATTGCGGGATTCCTTTGGGCTTTACGCCGGCGTTCGCCCGGTTAAGGCCTATCCAAACGCGCCGCAACGTCTGGCCGACCCGCGCGCGGCGGGCATCGATCTCGTCATATTGCGCGAATCGACCGAAGGTCTCTTTTATTCGGCCGCCACCCACAAACGCAGCCTCGTTGTCAACGACGACGAAGTCCAGGACATTTTGAGGATCACCCGCAAGACCACGACCAAACTGCATCAATTTGCGTTCAACCTTGCGCGTAAGCGCCGCGAGCGTGGCAGGTCCGGCAAGCTCACCTGTGTAGACAAGGCTAACGTTTTCACGTCTCTGGCCTTTTTCCGCCAGCTGTTCGACGAGGTAAAAGCGAATAATGCCGACATTCCGGTTGGTTACAACTATGTCGATGCGCAGGCTCTCGACCTTGTTCGCAAGCCCTGGGAGTTCGATGTCCTGGTCACGGAAAACATGTTCGGCGACATTCTTTCCGACCTTGCCGGCGGACTTGTTGGCGGGATGGGCATGGCGGCCTGCGCTGAAATTGGTGACAGTAATGGCCTCTTTCAGCCTGCCCACGGAAGCGCTCCCGATATCATGGGCCAGGACAAAGCCAACCCGCTGGCGGCAATCCTGAGCGGCGCGCTCATGCTGGACTATCTTGCCGAAAAACTGGATCAACCCGACCTCAGCGACGCTGCGGACCTCATCAACGCGGCTGTCATGTCCGGCTTTCAGAGCAAAGCCCTGAGACCCATGGAATTCGGTGGCGACATGGGAACGCGCGCCGTAACCGAGCAAGTCATGTCCGCGATCGAGGAAAAGCCGCGCCTGCAAAGCTCCGTGGGAGCCTGATTCAGGATTACGAACGCTTTCTTGCCACGCCCGAGCAGCTTTCACGCACGATCAGGTCGCCATGCAGAAGGTGGTTTTGTGTGTCGGGCGGCTTGTTCGCCAGCCGATCCAACAGGATATTCATGGCCTTCTCACCAATGTGTTGCCTCGGCTGGCGTATCGTCGTCAGCGCCGGGGAGAAGTTGCTTGCAAACGGAATGTCGTCAAACCCGAGCACCGAGAAATCTCCGGGCACCCTGTACCCTCTCAGTTGCAGCGCCGAGATGACGCCAACAGCCGTGTTGTCGTTGAAACAGAAAAAGGCGCTCGGCAGATCGTCCTTGATGAACAAACGCTCGACCGCGGCACGCCCGCTTTCGCTCGTGCCATCGCCCTCCACGCGCCAATCCCGGAGACTTTCAGGAGATTCCTTGAGGCCCTGACGATAGCCGGAGTGGCGCAGATCACTGCGTATGTCCGCGCGGCCGCCCGAAATGTACGTGATCCGGCGATGACCGAGCGATATCAGGTATTCCGTCGCCATTTTCGACGCGGCCACGTCATCGACACCGACGTAGCTGACCTCCGTGTTGGATACCGGCCGTTCGGTCGCGACAATCGGAGGCAGCGTTGTCAGGGGTGTCTGAGGTTCTCCAGCCACCGGGATATGTCCCGTCAGGAGCACAAGTCCATCTGCCATTCCCGTTGAAAGGAACCGCAGATAGTTCTGCTCCAGGCCGGTGGTCCCTTCCGTATTGCCGATCAGGACGCCATAGCCGCGGTCGTTGGCTGCCTTTTCAAGTCCCGTCAGAATGCCTGCAAAGTTCGGGTCCGCGATGGACGAGGCCAGGACCAGGACCATCTTGGACCGCTGCATGCGCAGGTTCTGCGCCATGGCGTTCGCCGTATAGCCGGTGCGCGCGATGGCGGCGGTAACTTTCTTGCGTGTGCTCTCCGCGACTTTTTCCGGCGATCGCAAAGCGCGGCTGACGGTTGCGATGGAAACCCCCGCGAGCCTTGCCACGTCTTCGATTGTCGCCGGCCGGTCCAGCGGTTCGCTCATTTTCTGGCCTCGATTATGCTGCACCGCGAGCACAAGGAATGATCATCAAATTCAATACTCTTACAGCTGTATAGAGCCTGATTCGATTCATGAAAAGGTTTACAAACCGAAATGTAAAGGTTTACATCATCTGTGAAAACGTTTACACGAGATTCATGGCGCGATCATGGATGTGACCTTCAGCGCCTGGGAGGAACTTCAGATGGATGTTGCAACGTCCGCTTCGGCGGCGATCGTTGAAGCTGTCAACATCAGCAAGTCTTTTGGTCCGGTGCCTGTCCTGTTCAGCGTGAGCATGGACGTGCGTCCGGGTGAAGTTCATGCGCTTATCGGCGAAAACGGCGCCGGCAAGTCGACCCTGATGAAAATTCTCTCCGGATTTCACGATCCGACGTCCGGCCAGATCCGTGTCGACGGCAAACAGGTCTCCCTGCCCGCGAATGGCGGAGCCGAGAAGCTCGGCATCGTGCTCATCCACCAGGAACTCAATCTCGCAGAGCAGATGACCGTTGAAGAAAACGTCTTTCTGGGGCGTGAAATTCGTCGCGGCGGCTTCCTGGACAAGGTGGCGATGCGAAAGTCCGTCCAGACCTTCTTGGACGAAATCGGCCTCGACATTGCCCCCACAGACCGGATTTCCGATCTCACGATCGCGCAGAAGCAGATGGTCGAGATCGTAAAGGCGGTCAGCCGGAATGCACGGATCCTGATCATGGACGAGCCGACCGCGGTTTTGACGGAAGAAGAAACCGAGGTCTTTTTCCGGCAGGTCGAGAAGCTGAAATCAGGTGGCGTCGGCATTGTCTTCGTTTCGCACAAGCTCAACGAGGTCAAGGCAATCGCCGACCGTGTCACGATCCTTCGCGATGGCCAATGGATCGACACGCGTCCCTCGCAGGACCTTACACCCGACACGATGGCCCAGATGATGGTCGGACGAGAATTGTCCGACCTCTATCCACCCATGCATGAAGCCGACGTTGATGCTGAACTCGTTCTTGAGGTCCAAAATCTCAAGGCACAAGGCATCGACAATGTCAGCTTCGGCCTGCGGAAAGGCGAAATCCTGGGTTTTTCCGGCTTAATCGGTTCCGGCAGAACCGCGGTGTTTGAGGCCGTCTGCGGTCTCAGCCCGGTCGAAAGTGGTTCGATCAGCCTGTTTGGACGTCCTGTCAGCGGGATGAGCGTTGCCGAAGCGCGCGATGCCGGGCTGGCGTATCTCACCAAGGACAGGAAAGAAAAGGGCCTGTTGCTCAGCAAGCTGATGCGGCCCAATCTTACGCTCTTCGCCCTGCCGAAATTCGTGAAGCATTTCGCCATCGACCGGAAAGCTGAGGAAAAAGCGCTCGACCGCGCAATCCGCAGATTTGATGTAAGGGCGCGCGATCCTGGCATCACTGTCGGCAAACTTTCCGGTGGCAATCAGCAGAAGCTGTTGCTTGCCAAGATCATGGAATGCGACCCGCGGATCGTGATCATCGACGAGCCCACCCGAGGGATCGATGTCGGCACCAAGCAGCAGATTTATCACTTTATTGCCGCGCTCGCTGCCGAAGGCGTCTCGGTGGTGGTGATCTCGTCCGAGATGCCTGAGATCATCGGGATCTGCCACCGGGTCGTCGTTATGCGTGAGGGCCATATCACAGGCGTTCTGACGGGCGACCACATCAACGAAAACGAAATCATGCGCTACGCCGCCGGGCTGAAACGGGAGGAACTCCATTGACCATGATGACCGCATCAGATGACGCGGCGGCCAAGACTGCCAGACGGATGTCCGTCGATTTCAAGACGCTCGGGCCCGCGCTCGCGCTGCTCCTGCTCTGCGTGATCGGGTTTCTCTTGAACCCTGCTTTTGTCAGCGAAGGCAATCTGACCAACCTGCTGACGCGCTCCGCCTTTATCGGCATCATCGCAGTCGGCGCCACGTTCGTCATCACCGCCGGGGGGATCGACCTGTCCGTCGGCTCCATGGCGGCAGCGATCTCGGGCGTGATGATCATTGTCATGAACAACACGGTCGAGACCCTCGGGACCGGTGTGCCGACGGTACTGCTCGGCTGCGGTCTCGCGATACTGCTCGGGATCGGCGCCGGCTGGATCAACGGCGCACTGACAACGAAAGGCAAGATCGAGGCCTTTATCGTCACGCTCGGCACCATGGGCATCTACCGTTCGCTCGTCACCTATTTCGCTGACGGTGGCACCCTGTCGCTCAATTTTGACATTCGCGGCACCTATCGCCCGGTCTATTACGACAGTTTCCTCGGCCTGCCCTTCCCGGTCTGGGTATTCATCGGGGTTGCGATCTGCGGCTGGCTGCTGCTCAACCGGACCGCGTTCGGACGTTATTGCACGGCAATCGGCTCCAACGAGGCTGTCGCGAGATACTCCGCCATCAATGTCGACCGGGTGAAGACGCTCACCTACATCATTCAGGGCCTGTGCGTTTCCTTTGCGACGATCATCTACGTCCCTCGCCTCGGTTCGGCCTCCGCGTCGACCGGCGTCCTCTGGGAGCTTGAGGCGATCGCGGCGGTCATCATAGGCGGCACGGTTCTGAAAGGCGGCTATGGAAGGATCGGTGGCACGATCCTGGGCGCGCTGATCCTGACAACAATCGGTAACATTTTGAATTTCACCGACATGATCTCGAACTATCTCAACGGAACGATGCAAGGCCTGATCATTATCGTCGCGGTTCTGCTGCAGCGAAGTGACTGGAAATTCGGCAAGTCCGGAAAGTCCTGACGTTCTGAAATCAACCTGACGGGGCCCGTCCCCCACAACAACCGGCTCGCACCGGACGGGAGAGGTGCGTCCAAATGATAGCATTGGAGGAGGAAACAATGCCCTGGAAATCCGCAATAGGAGCAATGGCGCTGACAGGTCTGCTGGCCCTTGGAGGCACGGCAACGGCAGACGACAAGATCAAGATCGGCGTCAGCTATCCCACACCAACCCATGCCTGGGCAGCCGGTATGAACTGGCATGCCGAGCAGGCGGAAAAGCGCCTTGAAGAGCTTTATCCGGATGTGGACCTTATCCTGGTCAACTCCCCTGACCCCGGTGCGCAGGCCAGCGCTTTGGAAGACCTGGTCTCTGTTCACCAGATCGATGCTCTTGTCGTTCTGCCCTTTGAATCCGAACCTCTGACCGATCCGGTTCTCAATGTGAAGAAGTCCGGCGCCTGGATCACGGTTGTCGACCGCGGTCTAAGCCAGCCCGGCATCGAGGACCTTTACGTTGCGGGAAACAACCCGGAACTCGGACGGGTGTCTGCGCAATACATGAAGGGCCGTCTGAAAGAAGGCGACAACATTGTCATCCTGCGCGGGATACCGACTGTCATCGACAATGAGCGGTTCGATGCCTTCATGGCGGAAATCGAAGGTTCGGGCATCAACGTCCTGGACCACAAACACGCCAACTGGAACCGTGATGACGGTTTTGAGGTCATGCAGGACTTCCTGTCCCGCTTTCCCGACATTGACGCCGTGTGGGCACAGGACGATGACATTGCTGTCGGTGTCGTGGCCGCCCTCAAGCAAGCCGGACGTGACGGCGACGGCATGTTTGTCGTCGGTGGCGCAGGCATGAAGGAAATCATCAAGGGCATCATGGACGGGGACGAACTGATCCCGGTAGACGTTCTTTATCCGCCTGCAATGATCGCAACCGCAATGGATGCAACGGTCAATGCCTTCAAGTCCAACGGACCGGTCGCAGGCCGCTACATCCTGGGTGCGACCCTGATCACCCGTGAGAATGCGGAAAGCTACTATTTCCCGGATTCTCCGTTCTAATCGTCACTTGCAACCTGGCCGGGATCTTTGCGATGGGGTCCCGGCCCTTTTTTTACAAATCCAGTAAGTTTCAGGAGCGCATCATGAAAACAATCAAGGGACCGGCTCTGTTTCTTGCCCAGTTCGCAGGCGACGAGGCACCTTTCAACTCCTGGGCTTCCATCACCAATTGGGCGGCCGATTGCGGTTATGCCGGCGTTCAGATTCCAAGCTGGGACAACCGGCTGTTCGATCTTTCAAAGGCGGCCAGTTCGATGGCCTATTGCGATGAACTTGTCGGAACGGCAAAGGAAAACGGTGTTGAGATCACCGAGCTTTCAACCCATCTTCAGGGACAACTCGTCGCGGTTCATCCAGCCTACGACGCCGCATTTGACGGATTTGCAGCGCCCGAAGTCCGCGGCAATCCGGCAGCACGGCAGGCCTGGGCCGTAGACCAGGTCAAGATGGCGCTGGCCGCAAGCCGCAATCTCGGCATCTCCGCGCATGCGACCTTTTCCGGCGCCCTCGCATGGCCTTATCTCTATCCTTGGCCACAGCGGCCGGCCGGACTGGTCGAGACCGCCTTTGATGAACTTGCCAAACGCTGGCGACCGATCCTGGACTATGCGGACGAGATGGGTGTCGACGTCTGTTACGAAATCCACCCCGGCGAAGACCTTCATGACGGCATAACGTTCGAGATGTTTCTGGAGCGCCTGAACGGTCATAGCCGCTGCAAGATGCTCTACGATCCATCCCATTACGTTCTTCAGTGTCTCGATTATCTCGACAACATCGACATCTACAAGGACAGGATCGGCATGTTCCACGTCAAGGACGCGGAATTCAATCCAACCGGCAGGCAAGGTGTCTATGGCGGCTATAGCTCCTGGGTGGATCGCGCGGGCCGGTTCCGTTCCCTCGGCGACGGACAGGTCGATTTCGGCGCTGTCTTTTCAAAGATGGCGGCGAACGATTTCGACGGTTGGGCTGTCGTCGAATGGGAATGCTGCCTGAAGCATCCCGAAGACGGTGCCCGCGAAGGCTCGG
This sequence comes from uncultured Roseibium sp., assembly GCF_947494555.1. Lineage (GTDB taxonomy): Bacteria > Pseudomonadota > Alphaproteobacteria > Rhizobiales > Stappiaceae > Roseibium. The sequence goes on from NZ_CANLVF010000002.1 coordinate 1,369,813, forward strand.
AGTTTGTGCGCAATCACATTATTAGAGTGACGGAAAAAGCCTTTGACGACTTCGCCGACGGCGGTACAGATGATGCGGCCAACCGGCGGATGTTGGGGATCGGTCAGGACTGACAGCAGTCGCAGCCACGTCAGCGCACCGGTTCCTTCAAAGAGTACAAGTCCCTTGACCAGGATCACCTTTGACACAACGACTTGCCAGATACCGGCAGATTGCCTTCGCTTTCGCTCGCCATCTGCCTGTTTGGCCGCGACCAGTGAAATGACTGAGAGACTCGACGCGGCGATTGCCCGCAAACGTGTTTCCCTATAGAAATGTAATCGATTACACAAAGAGTGCCCTTCGGGTTTCGGGGCGATGAGGAGAAGTGACATGGCCATAGAAGGAAAAGACAACCCGCAGGTGCGCCCGATCCGGCTCGGCATGGTTGGCGGTGGCAAAGATGCTTTCATCGGCGCTGTTCACAGGATCGCCTCCAGGATTGACGGGCGCTATGAACTTGTGGCCGGGGCGCTTTCGTCAACGCCTGAAAAAGCACGGGAATCCGGCCATGCCCTGGGGCTCAAGGAGGACCGCATCTATGCAGACTTCGAGGAGATGGCGAAGCGGGAAGCACGGTTGAAGGACGGGATCGAAGCGGTTGCCATTGTCACGCCCAACCATGTGCACTATCCGGCCGCAAAAGCCTTCCTGAAACGCGGTATCCACGTCATTTGCGACAAGCCACTGACGTCGACACTCGCAGACGCCAAGAAACTGGTTAAGGCAGCTGAAAATTCCAGCGCCCTCTTCTTTCTGACGCACAACTACACCGGTTATCCCATGGTCCGGCAGGCGCGTGAGATGGTCCAGGCTGGCGATCTTGGCGCTATTCGCGTTGTTCAGGTGGAATATCCACAGGACTGGCTGACGGTTGAGCAGAACAACAAGCAGGCCAATTGGCGCACAGACCCTGCCCGCTCCGGAGCAGGTGGTTCAACTGGCGACATCGGGACACATGCTTATAATCTCGCGAGCTTCATAACCGGTCAAACTGCCGAAAGCCTGGCTGCGGATCTGCAGTCATTCGTTCCCGGGCGGCAGGTCGATGACAACGGACACGTGATGCTGCGATATGCCAGCGGCGCGCGTGGCATGCTCTGGTGTTCGCAGGTCGCCCCCGGCAACGAAAACAATCTGAAAATCCGCGTCTATGGCGACAAGGGTGGTCTTGAGTGGCATCAGGAGAACCCGAACTACCTCTATTTCACACCCTTTGGGGAGCCGATGCGCGTCCTCACCCGCGGTGGCGCGGGCATGCTTGGATCGATCGGGCCCGCGACCCGAATCCCGCCGGGACATCCGGAAGGATACCTCGAAGGCTTTGCCAACCTTTACAAGGATGCCGCCGATGCCATCAGGGCGCATCAGAGCGGCGGCGATACCAGCTCGCTTGTCCCCGGGATCAGCGACGGGCTTGCAGGCGTTCAGTTCGTCGATGCCTGCGTCAGGTCTTCTGCGAAAAACGCTGCGTGGGTGAAGCTCGGCGGTTAACGGCTATCTTTGTTCCAGCGTCGGGCGATGTCCGGCGCTGCCATTCAATGATGCGTTTGATAACCTTCCCTGCTGCAGATTTGTGGACTGCAAAAGCGTGTCTCAGTGTCAGCTCCCGGTCTTTCAGACTGTCCTTTGGCGACCTGACACATCCACTCTCCCGTCAAGAAGACCAAAATCACACTGATTCATTTCGATCCAAAGTTGCACCCTCTCTTTGCGGCAATTTAATTCGGGGCGAATGTGACCATTTTCTAAAAATACAACCCGGCTGCAACCTGATTAAAATTAAACTGATGAAGTTAATAGAAAAAATGTAGAACAAAGACTTACAAAGCATCCAAAGATTGGCCGTTGCAGGTTAAGCGCTTGTTAAATAATAATTCTCCGTGACGGAGCATATTCCGCAAGCAGGGCAGTGCAATTCCCCCTTTAAAAACATACTCTTCACTGCTTGTCATAAATACGGATTTTTATTTAAATTACTTCGGCCAGACTTTTTTCAAAATATTGCATTTTTTTCGCCGCAATTGACCAGATTTTTCGTCAAAATCTCACGAATACATTAACGCCACAAGAACAAATCACCCAACTAATCGCTTGGACACAAACCGAAAAAATGCCGGGTAAACACGCGGCGTTCGAGGCTTTTTATGGCCGTTCAGGGGGGACCAAGCATGCCGACATCACGTTCAGCCACAATTCCTGCACCCGTGTTTGAATTAGCGGGAGACACAGCCTTCTCTGGCGAGAGAGGCGACTATCTTGATGCGGGCAATGCGGCAGCGCTGTCGCTGGCAGCCGGCACCATCGCGCTGACCTTCAATGCGGACAAGGTCTCCGGACAACAGGCGCTCTTTTCCAAGGACGGCAGCGGCTATGACGAGGGCGGGCACCTGACCGTCTGGCTCAAGAACGGCCAGAT
>NZ_CANLVF010000003.1 GCF_947494555.1 uncultured Roseibium sp.
CCAATATTGAACTTTGCAATCGGTTGCCTAGCGCATCGCCTGCATGACGGAGACGAAGTTGGCGACGGTGGCGCCGCCCATGTTGAAGATGCCACAGGTCACTGCTCGCGCCGCGTTTTACTGTGAAGACGGCCGTGAATGTTCCTCTCACGGCAATCCAGTTGTCATCCCTGCGCAGGCAGGGATCTAGTAGCCACCGGTTTCAAAGTAGTGCCCATAACTTCAAGTCACAGACCACTGGATCCCGGTTTTGCCGCTGGTGCGTCAAACCGGGATGACAACAAAGGCTCAGTCATAAAGCGCAGGGAAATCGCCAATATTGAACTTTGCAATCGGTTGCCTAGCGCATCGCCTGCATGACGGAGACGAAGTTGGCGACGGTGGCGCCGCAAAATTGAAGACGCCACAGGTCACTGCTCGCGCTTCGCTTGGCCGGGATGACGGTGGATGTTTTTCGTCTCACGGCAACCCAATTGTCATCCCTGCGCAGGCAGGGATCCAGTAGTCACCGGTTTCAAAGTAGTGCCCATAACTTCAAGTCACAGACCACTGGATCCCGGTCTTGGCTAGCACCAAACCGGGATGACAAGGAAAACGGGTCTGACACAAAAAAGCCGGCGCAAACCGCCGGCTCTTCAATCGGAAAGACTTGTCGCTACCGCATCGCCTGCATGACGGAGACGAAGTTGGCGACGGCGGCGCCGCCCATGTTGAAGATGCCGCCGATTTCGGCGTCCTTGACCTGAATGTCGCCGGCCGTGCCGGTAAGCTGCATGGCGGTGAGGACATGCATGGAAACGCCTGTTGCACCGATCGGATGCCCCTTGGACTTTAGGCCGCCGGACGGATTGACCGGCAGCTTGCCGCCCATTTCGGTCCAGCCTTCCAGGATCGCCTTCGCTCCCTCGCCTTCCGACGCAAGGCCCATGGCCTCGTATTCCAGGAGTTCGGCGATGGTGAAGCAGTCGTGGGTTTCGACAAACGAAAGGTCTTCCAGCGCGAGATTGGCATCGCCAAGCGCCTCACCCCAGGCTTTCGAGCAGCCTTCGAATTTCAGAATGTCGCGGCGCGACATCGGCAGGAAGTCCTGGACATGAGCCATGCCGCGGAAGGCAACGGCCTTTTTCATGCCGAGCGCCGTTGCCGGGTCGGTGAGCACCAGCGCCGCCGCGCCGTCGGACACAAGCGAGCAATCGGTGCGTTTGAGCGGTCCGGCGACGTAAGGGTTCTTTTCGCTCTCCGCGCGGCAGAACTCGAACCCGAGATCCTTGCGCATCTGGGCGTAAGGATTGCCGGTGCCGTTTTTGTGGTTTTTGGCTGCAATCTTTGCAAGGGCGTCTGACTGGTCGCCATATTTCTGGAAATAGGAGTCCGCAATCTGGCCGAAGACGCCCGCAAACCCGGCAGGAATGTCGCCCTCTTCCTTCAGATAGGAAGCTTTCAAAAGGTTCTTGCCGATTTCCGGACCTGGCGTTGTGGTCATCTGTTCAACCCCGACGACCAGTACAATGCGGGCATCACCCGAAGCGATCGCACGCACGCCCTGATGGACTGCGGCAGAACCGGTGGCGCAGGCGTTTTCCACGCGCGTTGCCGGTTTGAAACGCAGGGCAGGATCGGCCTGCAAAACCAGCGAAGCGGTGAAATCCTGAACCGAAAATCCCGCGTTGAAGTGGCCAAGCAGGATCTCATCGACGTCTTCCGGTGCGATACCGGCATCATGAATGGCATCGACCGCCACCTTGACGATCATGCTTTCGACCGTTTCTTCCGCGTGCTTTCCGAAGGGCATATGAGCCCATCCCACCATCGCTGCCGTCATGAGATTTCCTCCAATTGCATCCAGTGTCCGGCAAGGGCGCGATAACGCGAACCGCATGCGCTGCGACCAACCTACCCTGACACTATGGAACCTTATCTGGTCCGGACAGTCCCAGCTTCCAAGAGTTATTGCAAGAAGAAATTGACCTAAACGTCATTATGCGTCTTTTTCTTGTTTTTTATCAAAGATATAATCGAAAAATAATTTCTCTCAATATTCTCTCGTAGCGATTTGGCACAACGTTCTTTTTTTTCGCGATTACAGGCTGCGTAGTTTTGTTCATACCCCTGTCATGTTTGGCGATTATCGGGAAAGCCGTTCAGAACAAATTCGTTTTTTGAGCTGTTTTATTGGCAATGCCGGTCCTGTTTTCGCAGGGCCGGTTTTTTCGTTTCAGAGCGGCTGATCGCACGCACTTTCAATCAATTTTGGTCATACGCACTGCTTTTTGTGCGTTGTAACTTGACCTCATGATCCGCGGCATATAGCCATTCAAAGCGCTTTGAGTACAACCCCGCTGCATATCGCGGAACGGAGACCGGCAATGTTTGAGGAAGCCGACACCGGCCACGAGGCCGTAATGCCTGAAAAGATCATCAAGGACCCGGACTGGTGGCGTGGAGCCGTTATTTACCAGATCTACCCGCGTTCCTTTAATGATTCCGATGGAGACGGCATCGGTGACCTCAACGGTATTACCGAACGCATGGACTACATCGCGTCGCTTGGTGTCGACGCGATCTGGCTTTCCCCGTTCTTCACTTCGCCGATGGCGGATTTCGGTTACGATGTTTCCGACTATGAGGACGTCGACCCGATGTTCGGGACACTCGCCGACTTCGACCGCATGGCCAAGGCCGCGCATGAGCGTGGCCTCAAAGTCATGATCGATCTGGTGATCTCGCACACGTCCGACCAGCATCCCTGGTTCAGGGAAAGCCGTTCCTCTAAGGACAATGCAAAGGCGGACTGGTTCGTTTGGGCGGATTCCAAACCGGACGGAACGCCGCCGAACAATTGGCTTTCGCTTTTCGGCGGCCCGGCATGGGAGTGGGACAGCCGGCGTTGCCAGTACTACATGCACAATTTCCTGACGAGCCAACCGGACCTCAACTTCCACAATCCGGACGTCCAGGACGCCGTTCTGGATGTGGCCCGGTTCTGGCTCGACCGCGGGGTCGACGGTTTCCGTCTGGATACGGTGAACTTCTATTTTCACGACGCGGAGTTGAGAGACAATCCGCCCTTGAGCGCCGACGAAGCACCTTCAACGGTTGACCCGACCAACCCGTATGGGTTCCAGGATCATGTCTACGACAAGACCCGTCCAGAGAACCTGGATTTCCTTGAGCGCTTCCGGGCGCTTCTGGACAAGTACCCGGGGTCGACATCGGTCGGTGAGATCGGTGCGGACGGCCAGGCGGTGGAGCTGACAGCGTCCTACACGGATGCGGACAAACGTATCCACATGGCCTACAGCTTCGATCTGCTTACGCCGCAACATTCGGCCGCCTATATCCGGCGGATCGTCGAAGAGATGAATTCCGGCATAGGCTCGGGCTGGGCCAGCTGGGCGCTGTCCAACCACGACGTCAAACGCGTCGGCAGCCGGTGGGGAGACGGCAAGGATCTTGCCCGCTTCGCGCCGCTCGAAACCGCGCTGTGTGCCTCCCTGCGCGGAACCCCGTGCCTTTATCAGGGGGAAGAACTCGGTCTGACGCAGGCTGAAGTCCCATTCGAGAAGCTTCAGGACCCCTACGGCATCCGGTTCTGGCCCGAATACAAGGGCCGGGATGGGTGCCGCACGCCGATGCCGTGGGTAAAAGACAATGGAAACGGCGGCTTTTCGGACGGTGACCCCTGGCTGCCGGTTGCCGCCGAACATCTGCAACTTGCCGCGTTCGAGCAGGACAAGGATGCCGGTTCCATCCTGAATCGTAACCGGACCTTTTATGCCTGGCGCCAGAGTGTTGCCCCGCTCAAGAAAGGAGACATGGTTTTCCTTGAGAGCGAAGGCGAAACCCTTGTCTTCACCCGCAGCTACGAGAATGAGACCGTCCTTTGCGCGTTCAATCTCGCCGAAACGCCGGCGACTTTGATCCTGGAAGGACTTGAGCTTGAAAATCTCAACGCTCCGGGCTTTTCCGGGACCGTTCACAAGGGCACTCTGGCCCTTGAAGGCCTGGACGCTGTGTTTGCCCGCGTAAAATCCTGATTTCTCTGCTTCAAAACACTTCCCGGTGCGGCTAAAAAGGCGCACCGGGCCCCTGCCGGCCCTTTCCATAACCAGCCGGACCCTGAATGACCGACCGCCTGCCCCTGTCCGCATTCATAATCTCCAAAAACGAGGCCGACCGGATCGCCCGCCCGATCCAAAGCGTCGTCGATTGGGTTGACGAGGTCATCGTCGTCGATAGCGGGTCCACCGACGACACGATCGCGGTGGCCGAAGGGCTTGGTGCCAGGGTCGTTCACAAGGAGTGGGAAGGTTATGGTCCGCAGAAGCGCTATGGCGAGGACCAGTGCCGCAACGACTGGCTCATAAACCTGGATGCAGACGAAGAAGTCACACCGGAACTTGCCGACGAGATAATGACAAAATTCGCGGATCGCAGTTATGCGAATGCCGACGGCTGGCGCATCATGATCCGGGACATGTATGCCCATGAAACGGCGCCTGCGCCGTGGGCCTATGGCTATCACCAGATCCGCCTTTACGACCGGCGCAAGGGTCGGTTTTCGGACTCAACGGTGCATGACACAGTCAGGCCACAGGAGGATGCCCGGATCGATAACCTTTCCGGCATCATGGCGCACCGTTCGATCCGCTCGCTTGATTTTCAGGTTGGCAAATACAATCGCTATTCCGGAATGCAGGTTGAGGACATGCGCGCCCGCGGCCGTTCATTGCCGCGTTCCCGCCTGTTGACAGAATTTCCGGTGAGTTTTTTCAAGGCCTATTTCGTCCGCAAGTACCGGAAGTACGGCTGGTGGGGTTTCATTCTTTCAGTGAACTACGCGCACGCACGTTTCCTGCGGGTCGCGAAGGCTTATGAAGCAGACTTGCTGGACAAGACTTCCAAGCGATAGCGCCGGTGGACCGGTCAGGTTCGCCCATTTTCTCACTCCGATCAGCTGACACGTATGACAAGCAATGGCCACTTTGATTGTGCATTCAGTGGTGGCGTGATCGGCCGATGTCGCCTTATAAGGCCTCATGCTTGACGTGCTTATCATTGGCGCAGGTCCCGCCGGGCTTTATGCGGCCGACCAACTCTCCGCCACGGGATACTCGGTGACTGTTGTCGACCGGATGCCGTCGCCCGCCCGCAAGTTTCTGATGGCCGGACGCGGCGGTCTCAACCTCACGCACAGTGAGGATCTACAGACGTTCGTTACGCGGTACCGCAACGCTGCCCCCTTTCTTGCCCCACTGATCGAGTGCTTTCCACCGGATGCCCTGGCCGCATGGTGCCATGAGCTCGGTCAGACGACATTTGTCGGCTCGAGCGGCCGGGTATTCCCAACCTCCATGAAAGCCTCGCCCCTGCTGCGCGCGCTGCTGCGCCGATTGCAAACCAACGGTGTCGAATTGCTGACGCGTCACAGGTTCGCCGGGCTGAGTTCATCCGGAGAAGCTCTGGTGCAATCCGGAGACGAAGATCCACACCCCTTTCCAGCGCGCGCCATGCTGCTTGCACTCGGTGGCGCGAGCTGGCCGAAGCTTGGTTCCACCGCGGAATGGGTTCCTATCCTCAAAGAACACGGTGTCGGCATCGCACCGTTTCAGCCGGCAAATTGCGGCTTTCACGTTTCATGGAGCCCTTATCTCAAGGAACGGTTCGCAGGTCATCCGTTAAAACGGGTCGAATTCAGGATGGGTGAGACAAGCCGGTTCGGCGAAGCGATTTTGTCGGAAAAGGGTCTTGAGGGAGGCGTTGTCTATGCCTTGTCTGCGGATATCCGCGAGACCATCAACACGGCCGGTTCCGCACGGCTTTTGCTCGACCTGCGCCCGGCCATGGATGCAAGCGTCATAACCGAAAAGCTCTCGCGCCCGCGGGGCAAGCAGTCTCTCTCCACTTTCCTGAAAAAGTGCCTCAAGGGGACACCGTTTGAGATGGCGCTGCTGCGGGAAGCAGGCCCCTTGCCCGAAACCCCCACGGGTCTTGCCGGCCTGATCAAGTCCGTGCCGATAACTTGCACGGCGCCCTACTCGATCGACCGCGCTATCTCATCGGCAGGCGGCATCACTCTCACTGAACTGACCCCGGATTTGATGCTCAAGAAACTGCCCGGTGTTTTTGCCGCCGGAGAAATGCTCGACTGGGAAGCCCCGACGGGCGGCTACCTCTTGCAGGCCTGTTTTGCAACGAGCCACCGCGCCGCTGAGGGCATCAAACGTTATCTCGAACAAAAAAGCTGTGTAACGAGCTCATGACGATCCTTTATGTAGATGCCGATGCATGCCCGGTGAAAAACGAGGCGATACGCGTTGGAGAACGTCACAATGTGACAATCACATTCGTCTCCAACAGCTGGATGCGGTTGCCCGACGGCGACCTTATCGAGCGCGTTGTCGTTCCCGAAGGTCCGGATGAAGCCGATAACTGGATTGCGGAACGGGCAAAGGCAGGCGACGTCGTTGTAACGGCCGATGTGCCACTTGCGTCGCGCTGTGTTAATGCCGGTGCACTGGTGATCGGCCCGACCGGCAAGCCCTTTCGCGAAGACGCAATGGGCATGCGGCTTGCGATGCGCGACCTGAACACGCATTTGCGGGAAACCGGTGAAATCCGTGAAAGCGGACCTTCCTTTACGAAGGCCGACAGGTCGCGGTTTCTCAATCAGCTGGAAACGATCATGCGGGCTGCCAAACGAATTTCCGGCGGCTAAACGAAAACTCCCTGCAAGGCTGGGAGGAGAACCTTGCAGGGAGAACGCCGGAAACACACGCGGGTGTCGTTTTCTTGCCGGCTTTGTTGCATTGTCATTTAACTGGCCGGAACCGGATGCCCGGTTCCTGAAAACCCGAAGCGCTTAGCGGCAGAACTTGTACTGACCGGAATACGCCAGGAAGTAGCCTGTGTTCGGGTTGAACGAACGGTATTTGGCGCGGCAATAGTTGTACCAGGCCGGGGACCACGGTGCCGGACGATAGGTCACGACCGGAGCTGGTGCCGGATAATATGCAGGCGGCGGAGCGTAGTAACGCGGTGCCACGTAACGGGGGCGGGACAGAGCAGAACCGATGATTGCACCTGCTGCGAGGCCACCGGCGATGCCGGCACCGACGCGCCAGCCATTGTTGCCGGCTTGAGCGGTTGTCGTCTGGGAGGTAAGCATGACACCGGCGACAAGAGCCAGCGCAGTGGATGTGGTTGCGATTTTCTTGAACATTCCGTGTCCCTTCATGGTTGCGAGGCAATCACTGTCTCTCCGCCTCACCTCATGAAAGGACAATAGCCGCACCGAATATTCCTCTCTGTGACTGGGGTCACAAGAGGTCACTTTACGGAAATTTGGTCGTCAGGGCCGAAAAACAGCGTCAGGGTGACACTCCTGCGACGCCATGTTTTCCTGGCATTCGCTGACGCGTGACAGGTAAGCCCGAAGATAGTCAACGTTTTCGTTTTTCGCATCCATGGCGTCGGTCAAAGACGCGGCGCGGGCCAACCACTCATCAGCAAGTTCGGTTTCGTCCGCAAGAGCAAGCGCATATCCCGTGATCGCCGCGACAAACGGCTTTTCTTTATCGACCCGGCCAAATTCACCCTCGGCCTCTACGACGAATTCCTTGAACAGGTCCCGATTTTTCAAAAGCTGTTCGTTCTCGAACCAAAAGGCCTGCAACAAAATCAGGAAAGCACTTTTCGTGCGCGTATGCTGCAAAACCTCTGCGAGCTTGTAAGCGCGCTGCCAAGGGGGCAGTTTCCGGATAACCTGATAATCCTCGGTCTCGACAAACGTCTTCAGCTGCTCAAGTTCCTGCTCCGAAAACTCCTGATAAAGGGGCAGGCCGTTTGAAGGACACACCGGCAATCTCGTAACGAAGTCACAAGATGTCACCTGTCGAAATGACATGGTTCTGCCCATGGTGGTGCAAGACACAGTCTCGACGATGTTAAACTTTTCGCCGCCGACGGGGCAGGTCTTCTCGGCTTGGACCGGACTTCCAGACATCGCCGGGCCGATCGAGACAGTCCACAAAACAGCCAAAAAAGCTAACCTGATCAATGCTTGTCCACCCTACATGAGCTGCAACCAGAAGCTTTGAACCGCAGCTTGTCAAAAAGATGGTGGGAACCGGACGACATTAAGAAATCTGCATTTCGCACAAACTAAGCGAAATCTCACACTTGTTTCACTTGCCACGCCACGGCCTCAGACCTACATTGTCGCGCATCGGCGCGCGTTGCGTCGTACGGGACATGACGAAAGACCCGGTGAGACTGACTTCGGCAGCGCTCCATCAAGCACTGCTCTGAATACCCAAGCTTTCCGTTTCTTGTTGACTTCTCGTATATCCGCGTTCTGCCGGGAACGGGCAGGCGCACACACTAACGGAAAGGTTTCTCCATGCGTGAGAACGGCACCATTAAGTTTTTCAACCACGACCGCGGTTTCGGCTTTATCACACCGGACAGCGGCGGCAAGGACGTTTTCGTCCACGTGACCGCATTCGAGCAGGCCGGTATCGGTACGCCAGTTGAAGGTGCGAAGATTTCTTTCGTCGCCGAAGACGACCGGCGCGGCCGCGGCAAGCAGGCAGCACAGCTCGAGCTGCTCTGAACCAGTTTCGCGGGACTTCATTCGAGTCCGCTTGAGACAAACGAAAACGGGGCCAAAAGGCCCCGTTTTTTGCGTGTCGTACTTCTTTCCCATGCAAACGGTCACTTGCTACAATGCAGTCAGCTTTGGGAAGAGAGAAAATATGACATTAAACATTTCAGATTCGCCACTCCCCCTGCAGATTGTGTCCATCGCCCTTCTTGTAGGTTTCATAATCGGATTCGTCATAGCGTTTACAGTTCTCGCAACGCTGATAATTAAAAGCATCTTTTTGTCAGACTACCCTCGTGCGAACTTCGCTGAGCGGGCAAAACACTCCAATGAATTTATGAATGACCTTATGCTTTCACCCAAAATGAAACGCACGAGGCTTTTTTTGTTCGGATCGTTTTCAATGTGCCTTCTCTGCCTATTGTCACTATTTTTGCTCACAGTCCTTTTCGGCACACAAAATACGAATTGAGCAAATTGTCCTTCTTCCTGAAGACTCGCCCACTTAAGCATTGACCGCACTTATTGGCTCACTCGAAATAAATTCAGAACAGCTTCAGACACTGAAAGCTTTCGATTTGTGCCGTATCGCCGGAATATCACAGACTGCAAAGACGAAAGCAGAGATACCTCTGGTCACTGGAGACCGCACCAGAGTACCTTCATTGGCAACCAATTGTTGCGTTGTAGTCCCGGTTTGGCAACGCCACAACCGTCGTCATCCCGGCCAAACGAAGTGCGAGCCGGGACCGGTGAGCCCAAACATGCATGATCATTACCCAGCCAGGGCCGTTTGTGGTTCTCCGATCCCGGATCTTCGCTACGCTGCGTCCGGGATGACGAAGGTGAGGCATTGCCAAAACATCGCTCGCGTTGATCTCGCATTCGGCCGCCACTTTGCTCCATATGCCACTCCAGATGATGGAATGGTTTCCATGCAACGCCACCATCGTCGTCATCCCGGCCAAACGGAGTGCGAGCAGGGAACGGTGAGCCCCAATATGCGTGATCATTACCCAGCCAGGGCCGTTTGTGGTTCTCCGATCCCGGATCTTCGCTACGCTGCGTCCGGGATGACGAAGGTGAGGCATTGCCAAAACATCGCTCGCGTTGATCTCGCATTCGGCCAACACTTTGCTCTGTTTGCCACTCCAGTTGATGGAATGGTTTCCATGCAACGCCACCATCGTCGTCATCCCGGCCAAACGGAGTGCGCGCCGGGAACGGTGAGCCCCAATATGCGTGATCATTACCCAGCCAGGGCCGTTTGTGGCTCGCCGGTCCCGGATCTCCGCTGCGCTGCGTCCGGGATGACGAAGGTGAAGTAGTCGAAATCAAGCAAGGCGACGCGAAGGCGTTCTTACCTGGCGTGCGTTTCCGCAGCGCCCTCCAGGCTCACCTTATGCTAGCGCAGCATCCACGCTTGCATCTTTCTTGGCCCATCCTTCGAGACAGCGCCTTTGCGCTTCCTCAAGATGAGGTCTTTAGATTTGGCAACTTCTTGTCCGAGGTTTGTTCTCAGCAACCTCATCCTGAGGAGGACCGGGAGGTCCGTCTCGAAGGATGGGCTGCGAATTTCCGGCGTATCGAACCATTCACAAGGAATTTGATCAGCGCCATGGCGTTGGTAGTCAATGCGTTGATGAGAGCGTTGGCGCCATGAAGAAGCGCCATGCGATCACACTCAGAGGCCGTTGAGCTGTTTCACATGACGAACGACGTCCAACATACGGGCCTCGCCAGGGTTCGATCTCTTGCGGTGACCCAAGTTGAATGTCGCAGCCGTCTTCCCATACCATCCTTGCCCTATCAGCATTGAACATGGGCGTTACAGGTGTTTCCTTGCCACTACCACCTGTGATAGCGTCGGAGTTGCAATGCTCAAGATTTATGAATTTTATCAAAGTCTAATGTTGCCCTATGAGGCCAAACTCAAGAAGGGTGGACTTCACAGACTAACGCTTCGCGTATTGACGATCGGCCCGCTGATCGTATTGGTATTTTTCCTCAATCGGGATTTCGTAAGCCATTCCGTGAATGACCTGCTTTTCGCGATCGGCTTTGGATATGCCGCCCTAACTGCGCCTTTTCTCTGGGTACTGTTCCAGGATCTCGTGAGCGGTGAAGGTGATTCATCGTTCGGCTTTTCGTTCGGCGACGACTCCGGCCATCTGGATAACAACGATTCCAGCGCATGCGAACCCGCCCAAGATCATACAGCAGACTTCGACACCGGTGGGTCTTGCGGCGACTCTGACTAGCGAAAGCCGCCGCACTCCTCACTTCAACATGCAATCCAGCAGTTCTTTCTCGCCGATGACGCCCACGATCGCTCCGTCATTGTGAACGACAACGGGTTCGGAGCTGGATTTCTTGAGCTTGGCGACTTCGCGCACGGGCGTGCCGCTTTCGCAGGTCGGACCATTGGCAAGAGATCCCGGAAGGCTTCCCGGAGGCACCATGATGTCGCGCGCGCGCAGCACATTGAGCGGGTTCATGTGGCTGACAAAGTCCGACACGTAGTCATCTGCAGGGTTCTTGACGATTTCCTGCGGTGTCCCGAGCTGAATGACACGGCCGCCTTCCATGATCGCGATGCGCGAGCCGATCTTGGCGGCCTCATCGAGGTCGTGGCTGACAAAGATGATCGTCCGGTTCAGTTCCTTTTGCAGATCCAGCAACTCGTCCTGAAGCTTGTCGCGGATAAGGGGATCAAGGGCCGAAAACGGTTCGTCCATCAGCAGGATCGGTGCGTCCGTGGCAAAAGCACGGGCAAGACCAACACGCTGCTGCATGCCGCCCGACAATTCGTGGACGTATTTCTCACCCCAACCGGACAGGCCGACGAGCTTGAGCTGAGTCTCTACCTTGGCCGCGCGGTCCTTGACCGACATTCCGGCAAGTTCGAGACCGAAGCCGACATTTTCAGCGACCGTGCGCCAGGGCAGCAGTCCGAATTGCTGGAACACCATGGCGATCCGGTGCCGCCGCAATTCACGCAGCTCATTGGATGAACAGGTTTCCGGATTCACATAGCGGCTATCATCGTAGACCTGTACTTCGCCGCGGATCACCGGGTTGAGACCGTTGACCGCGCGCAGCAAAGTCGACTTGCCGGAACCGGAAAGGCCCATCAACACCAGAACTTCGCCCTCGTGAATATCGAGGCTCGCTCCCGCAACACCGAGGATCTGACCTGTTTCAGCCTGGATTTCCTGGCGCGTCTTGCCGGCGTCAATCAGGGGCAATGCGGATTTTGGATCCTCGCCAAAGACGATGTCGACATCCTTGAAAGTAACAATCGGGGTTCCGGACATGTCGGTCATCGCTTGGCCCCCTCTTCTTTCCTGAAGAACCTGTCGAGCACGATGGCGATCAGAACGATACAGACCCCGACCTCAAACCCTTGCGCAATATTCACCGTGTTCAAGGCACGCAGCGTCGGCACACCAAGACCGTCGGCGCCAACCAATGCCGCAATGACGACCATCGACAGCGACAGCATGATTGTCTGGGTAAGGCCTGCCATGATCTGAGGCAGCGCATAGGGCAGTTCCACCTTCCACAGAAGCTGGGACTTGGTGGCACCAAATGCCTCCCCCGCTTCCAAAAGCGCCTTCGGGGTTGAGGATACGCCCAACTGCGTCAGGCGTATGGGTGCAGGGATTGCAAAGATAACCGTCGCGATCAACCCGGGCACCATGCCCAACCCGAAGAGGATCAACGCAGGGATCAGATAAACGAATGTCGGAATGGTTTGCATCAGGTCGAGCACCGGACGCATGACCGCGTAAAAGCGCGGGTTATGGGCTCCCAAGACGCCCACTGGCACGCCGACGACCATGCAGACAACAGCGGCTGCAAGAACAAGAGCAAGCGTTTCGGTCGTTTCTTCCCAATAGCCCTGATTTAAAATGAGCAGCAGCGCGATCGCGACAAATGCCGCAAACGCAATTTTCCGGTGGACAGCATAGCCGAGTGCAACCGCCAGGACGACAATGATCAATGGCGGCGGTGTTTGGAGAAGCCACAATATTCCGTCGATCAACGTCTCCAGAAAGATCGCAATGCCATCGAACACCCATGCGGCGTTATCGGTCAGCCAATCGAAAAAGGCCTTCGCCCATGGTCCGATCGGCAATTTGTTTTCTGTCAACCAGTCCAACCCGCTGCTCCGGTATTTTTGTTTTCCCAAAAGAAAAGCGCCGGGCAGATGATCCGCACCGGCGCCAGATTAGGCCTTACTCAACGCCAAGGGCGCCTTTCACTGCAGCGAAGCTATCGCCGCCATCGAAGGTTTTGACGCCGACCAGCCAGTTTTCAAACGTTGCCGGGTGTACCTTCAGCCACGCGGCGGCCGCCTTGTTCGGGTCTTCGCCATCATTGAGGATTGCACCCATGATCTCGTTTTCCATTGCCAGCGAGAACTCGAGGTTTTCAAGAAACTTGCCGACGTTGGGGCACTCTGTGGTGTAGCCCGCGCGGACGTTCGTGTAGACCGTCGCGCCACCGAAGTTCGGGCCGAATATGTCGTCGCCACCTTCTAGATAGGCCATCTCGAAATTGGCGTTCATCGGGTGCGGTTCCCAGCCGAGGAAAACAATGTCGTTGTCACGCTTTCCAGCGCGGGCGACCTGCGCCAACATGCCCTGCTCGGAGGATTCGACCACTTCGAAACCTTCCAGACCATAAAGGTTTTCGTCGATCATGCCGATAATCAGGCGATTGCCGTCATTGCCGGCCTCAATGCCGTAGATCTTGCCATCAAGATCGTCCCGGAACTTGGCAATGTCCTGGAAGCTCTTCAGACCCTTGTCATAGGTGTATTTCGGAACCGCGAGCGTGTACTTGGCTCCTTCCAGGTTGGCGCGAACGGTCTCGACCGACCCGTCTTCCCGATAAGCCTTGATGTCGCCTTCCATTGTCGGCATCCAGTTGCCGAGGAAGATGTCGATGTCCTTGTTCTTCAAGGATGCATAGGTCACGGGAACCGAGAGGATCTTCACTTCCGGCTCGTAGCCGAGGGCTTCGAGAACCACGGATGTGGCTGCCGTCGTCGCCGTGATATCCGTCCAGCCGACGTCCGAGAACCGAACCGTCTTGCAGGCCTCCGGGTCGCTGGCAAGTGCCGTGCCGGACAGCATCAGGCTAAGTGCCAGACCTCCAGCGAGTTTCGCTGCAATGTTCATGAGTATACCTCCTTCGGAAAGCTGACTTATCTATTTTACAGGGTGCGTGGTCCTGCGCGGCGCAAAGCGCCAGAACCCGCGAAGGACGGACATTTGAAGTGTCCGCGACAATCCTCCAAGACCCTGCCCCGGGGCAATCCAAACATCCACTGCAAAATTTTGCAAGTTTTCATTGATTGAACGTTCAATTAAAAATAATACTCGTGAAAGCCCGGAGATTGCGATGCCCAAAGTCGGAATGGAAGCGGAACGTCGGAAAAGCCTGATCGATGCGACCGTCGACGCAATTCACGAACGTGGTTACAGCGACATCACGATGGCCCAGATCGCCAAGCGCGCTGGCGTCTCCGGCGGATTGGTTCACCACTATTTCGGATCGAAAGATCAATTGCTTGCAGCGACAATGCGACATCTGTTGACCGAACTCGGCCGTGCAATCCGCAAGGACCTTGCCCGCGCGGAAACACCGCGTGAGCGCATTTCGGCAATCATCACCGGCAACTTTGCGACCGACCAGTTCCAGCCCGCCGTGATAGCCGCGTGGCTCGCTTTTTACGTGCAATCGCGCACGACGGAGAGCAACAGCCGGCTGTTGCGCGTTTATGCGGCACGGCTGGCTTCAAACCTGACATTCAATCTGCGCTCCTTCATGCCACGTGCCGAGGCGCAGCGAGTTGCAGAGGGAACGGCTTCGCTGATCGATGGTGTCTGGATCCGACAGGCCTTGAGTGATGCCCGTCCGGACCGGCAGGCAGCGATCGCTATCGTTGAAGACTATGTTGAAACCAAAATCGCCGCTTACACGAACCGTGCCGACAACGGCTGAGCCGGAGCTCCATCATGCTTGACCAGTTTGATTTCATTATCGTGGGCGCCGGCTCCGCAGGATGCGCCATGGCGAACCGCTTGTCGGAAGACCCGACCAACCGGGTGCTGGTTCTGGAATTCGGCGGAACCGATGTCGGCCCGCTGATCCAGATGCCGGCGGCGCTTTCCTACCCCATGAACCTGCCGATTTACGACTGGGGTTTTGAAAGCGAGCCAGAGCCCCACCTTGGCGGACGCCGGCTTGCGACACCGCGCGGCAAGGTGATCGGCGGATCGTCCTCCATCAACGGGATGGTCTATGTGCGCGGCCACGCCTGCGACTTCGACACCTGGGAAGAGATGGGGGCAAGCGGCTGGGGCTACCGGCATGTCCTGCCCTACTACAAGCGGCTTGAACAGAACCCGCACGGACAAAATGGCTGGCGCGGGACCGACGGCCCCTTGCATGTTCAGCGCGGCACAAAGTGGAACCCCCTGTTTCATGCCTTCCGAGACGCTGGCCAACAGGCGGGCTATGGCGTCACGGAAGACTATAACGGCGAAAAGCAGGAAGGCTTCGGCGACATGGAGATGACGGTCCACAAGGGCCGCCGCTGGTCTGCCGCCAACGCCTATCTGAAGCCTGCCCTCAAGCGCGGCAATCTGGAATTGATCAAGGGCGCACTTGTCCGCAAGGTTCTGATCGAAAACAACCGCGCCGTTGGTGTCGAATTCGAGACTGGCGGCGAAATCCGCGAAGCCAGAGCCGCGCGAGAAGTCGTTCTTGCCGCTTCGTCCATCAACTCACCCAAGATACTGATGCTCTCCGGCATCGGCCCTGCCGACCAGCTGTCCGAGTTGGGCATCGAAGTCGTTGCGGACCGCCCCGGCGTCGGCGCTAACCTGCAGGACCATCTGGAACTCTACATCCAGCAGGCATGTACGCAGCCGATCACACTCTACAAGCACTGGAACCTCTTCTCCAAGGCGATGATCGGTGCCCAGTGGCTGTTCTTCAAAAATGGCCTTGGCGCGTCCAACCAGTTCGAGAGCTGCGCCTTTATAAGGACGAAGCCGGGCATCAAATATCCGGACGTTCAGTATCACTTCCTGCCTTTTGCCGTGCGTTACGACGGCCAGGCGGCGGCGGAAGGACATGGGTTTCAGGCACATGTCGGCCCGATGCGGTCAAAGTCGCGCGGCCGCGTTTCGCTGAAATCCGGTGACCCGAAGGACAAACCGTCGATCCTCTTCAACTACATGTCGCATGAAGAGGACTGGAAGGATTTCAGAACCTGTATCCGTCTGACGCGGGAAATATTCGGTCAGGAGGCATTCGCGCCGTATCGCGGCAAGGAAATCCAGCCGGGAGACAATGTGCAAAGCGATGAAGCGCTTAACGACTTCATCCGCGAGCATGTGGAAAGCGCCTATCATCCTTGCGGAACCTGCAAGATGGGCGCAGTGGACGATGCGACAGCTGTTGTCGACCCGCAATGCCGTGTGATCGGCGTCGAAGGGTTGCGTGTTGCAGACAGCTCCATTTTCCCGCAAATCACCAACGGCAATCTCAATGCCCCTTCGATCATGGTCGGTGAGAAGGCCTCCGACCATATCCTGGGCAAAGACCCGCTTCCGGCCTCGAACCAGCAGCCCTGGATCCACCCGGACTGGGAAAACAGCCAACGCTAACGCCAGGCCGGATCAGCGGCCCAAGATCAATTTCAGGAGCACCTCATGCGCGCCCAACCGAAAGCCTCGCACTATGTCGGCGGTTCCTATCTGGAAAGCCAGTCCGGAACGCCTTTTGACTCTCTCTATCCGGCGACGGGTGAGGTGATTGCCCAAATCCAGTCGGCAGACGATGCGGTCATTGAAGCTGCTGTTTCAGCAGCGAAGGAAGGCCAGAAGATCTGGGCGGCAACATCCCCTGCCGAACGTGGCCGGGTTCTGCGGCGCGCCGCTGAGCTGCTGCGTGCGCAGAATCACGACCTTTCGGTGCTGGAGACACTCGACACAGGCAAACCCTTACAGGAAACGCTCATCGCCGACGCAGCATCAGGCGCAGACTGTCTTGAATACTATGGTGGTCTTGCCGCGACGCTTACCGGTGAGCACATCGATCTTGGCGGGTCCTTTGCCTACACGAAACGCGAGCCTCTCGGCGTCTGTTTCGGTATCGGTGCCTGGAACTATCCGATCCAGATCGCCTGCTGGAAAGCATCTCCGGCGCTGGTCTGCGGCAATGCCATGATTTTCAAGCCCTCCGAGGTTACCCCTCTCAGCGCGCTGAAACTGGCCGAGGCGCTCACGGAGGCCGGATTGCCAGATGGTGTCTTCAACGTGATCCAGGGCTTCGGCGACGTCGGCGCGAAGATGGTTGCGCATCCCGATATTGCAAAGGTCTCGCTGACCGGTTCGGTCCCGACCGGCGCAAAAGTCGCCTCGCTTGCCGGTGAATACCTGAAAAAAACAACGCTTGAACTCGGCGGCAAGTCGCCGCTTATCATCTTCGACGACGCCGACATTGAGAACGCGGTTTCTGCTGCCATAAACGCAAACTTCTATTCGACCGGTCAGATCTGTTCGAACGGAACGCGTGTTTTCGTTCACACGGCGATCAAGGAAGAATTTCTGGCCCGACTCGCCGAGCGTACAGGCAACGCGGTCCTTGGGGATCCGCTGGATGAAGCGACGAATATCGGCCCGCTGGTTTCCAGACAGCAATTCGACAAGGTCATGCACTACATGCAGATAGGTCAACGGGAGGGCGCCCGACTGGTATGCGGCGGCGGTGCTGCCAGTGTCGACAGTTTTCCAGATGGTTACTTCGTCCAGCCAACGGTTTTTGCCGATGTCAAAGACGACATGACCATCGCCAGGGAAGAGATTTTCGGGCCGGTGCTGAGCGTACTCGACTTTGACGATGAAGATGACGTCGTTACACGAGCGAACGCTACCGAATTCGGTCTGGCCGCTGGTGTTTTCACGCGAGACATTCAGCGTGCGCACCGCGTGATCGACAGGCTTCAGGCCGGAACATGCTGGATCAACACTTACAATCTCACGCCGATTGAAATGCCTTTTGGCGGCTACAAGAAATCCGGCATGGGCCGCGAAAACGGTCATGCTGCGATTGAGTATTACAGCCAGATCAAGAGTGTTTACGTCGAAATGGATGGCGTCGAAGCCGCGTTTTGATCTGCTCTTTTCGAATTCAAGCGAAAAATCCCCGGTTAATTAGCCGGGGATTTTTTGTTTTATTACGTTTCAAGCAGATTGAAGTTTGAACGGCTGAGACCAATTTAGCAGTGAACCGGGATTACGAGGAAACCGAATGACCCGAAACGTGCTCGACCCCGCGCCGCGCAGCTACGCCCCGCATGTCTATCTTCTCAACCGTTCCCAGCGCGGTGCCTCCTGTGCGCCCGCGCGGCAAACGCTCAGCGACGTTCATGACTGGCTGCTGCACCAGGCAACACGCATCGACAACGTCATGCTGATGTTCGAGGAGTTCATGTGGCGCTGCACCGCCGCTGATCTCGGCATCGATCGCTGCACGCTGCATATCGGGACGCTTCATCCCAGGATGATCGGGTTTTCCTGGTTCTGGAGCCGCCTCGATGAAATCTGTGATGAAATCGCAGCAGATGCGGGCGCTATTACGCAGACCGCCTTCACCCGCAATCCGCTTTACAAAGTCATCATCGAAGGACAAACGATCAAGGTAGACCTTGAGACCGAAGAAGGGCGCACGTCTGCTCCCCTGATGCAGGAACTGGCCGAGCAGGGTTTTACCGCCTATGCAGCCATGCCCCTCAGCGCTTCCGGCGAGACGTTCAATGGGATGACCTTCGCAACCACGCGCCCGGGCGGTTTTGAGACCAAGGACAAGGAACAGATCAAGCGGCTGATCGATCTCCTTGCCCTCCATGTGGAACGTCACATCGTGACCCGCATCGCGCGTAATGTCGCCGAAACGTATCTCGGCCCAATCGCAGGACGACGTGTCCTGGACGGTGAAATCCGGCGCGGTGACGGCGAGGCCATCGAAGCGGTGGTCTTCATGTCGGACATGCGCGGCTTCACTCAACTGGCGGACCGGCTCAGCGGACCTGAGGTCACTGCGATACTCAATGCCTATTTCGACCGGGTGTCCGTCGCGATCCTCAACCATGGCGGGGATATTCTGAAATTCATGGGGGACGGCATTCTAGCCGTGTTCGACCAGAAGGTTCTTGGCGAGGGTGCGGCAGCCTCCGCAGCAGTGAATGCCGCCAGAGCAGCACTTACGGCCATCGAGGACCTTAATGAAAACGCGCCCGAAGATCTTCCATCAGTGGACCTTTGGCATCCGCTCAAGATTGGAATTGGGCTCCACAGAGGCGAAGTTTTCTTCGGCAATGTCGGTGGAGAAGAACGGCTCGATTTCACCGTTATCGGACGGGCAGTCAACGAGACCAGCAGGGTGGAATCCCTGTGCAAACCGCTTGGCCGTGAGCTCCTGTTGACCGAACCTGTCCGCGCTGCTCTCACAGGTGAGCTTCAGACAGGTCTTAATGAAATGGGCGAGCATGCCCTGCGCGGTGTCGGCAAACCGGTCGCGATCTTCGCGGCTTGAAAGTCTGTCGTGCTGCCGGTCGTTCTTTTTAGCCTCCCTGTCATCCCGGCACGAACCGGGATGACACGAAAGACAATCATTCGTTCACTTCGTCAGGATCAACTTGCCCTGCTTTGTGATCGACAGGCGATATGTGTCCTCGTTGTGCTGGATCTGGATCTGACGCAGCCCGCTGAATAGTTCGCGCGAATCGAACTCGGTTTTCGGCTGCACCGCATTTGCGGCCAAGGCGCGTCGTGAGCTGCCTGGCACGCTTATCGAAAGGCGGCGCTTCTGGCTGTTGGCGGTAAGTGTCATTGGCGCGATTGGTCCCTGGCCTTTGTTTGTCCGCTTCGCGAAAAAGGTTCGCGAGAGCGTCCAGATGAGAACAATTAAAAGGTGAGTTTCTCACTCAACTTTATACTTGACACTCATACTCAAGTTTTCCTATCAAGGCAATGCCTGATCGAAACGGAACTGGAAATCGCGTCCTCCGGTTTTGTAAAGAACAGGGTCTGCGGGTAACCGGAGACGAAAAATGCCAGGCCAGCCAACCGCCCTCTCCTCTCCCTCAGCGGCCAGCCAGCCCGGCCTTTTCTTATTGGCGCACGTTCGAAGCGTCCTTTCACTCAAACGAAAAAAGCGCCAGCCAAATGGCGGCGCTTTCCAATGATCGTGGATTTGGATGCCTATGCGTTCGCCGCTATCGGCGCATCCGAAGAGTCGATTTTCAGCAGGTTGCGCATACCGAACCGGTCCTCGGAAAGATCCGCAATCGATTTTGCATCGAGCACTTCCATGAAGGCTTCCAGAGCTTCGTGCAGCAGCCCGTTAAAGCCACACGATACGATTAGCGGGCAATCTTTCCGCCCCGAATCGAAACACTCTGCCAGCAGAAAACTTTCTTCCGCAGCCCGGACGACCTCGCCAACCGTGATCTGTTCCGCAGGACGGCCAAGCATGACCCCTCCATTGCGGCCGCGAATGGTCCTGATCAGATTTGCATCAACCAGCACCTTCATGATCTTGAAGAGATGGGTTTCCGACATGTCGAAACTGGCTGCGATATCGGCAACCTTGCTCGGTTTGTCAGGGTTCACGGCGCAATACATGAGAGCGCGCACGGCGTAATTGGTCTGTTGTGTCAGGCGCATGAGTTAGATATGCGGCGCGTGACGTCAAAGGTCAATGTAAAAATTTGAGTGTACGAGTGGACTTTATCTGTTTCAGACACGTTCAAGACTGTGACGGCAGATTGTCCTTGAGAAAAACATCAATGCCAATGCGCTCCTGACCGTCAATAATCGGCGCGCCATCGCAAAGGGCCTTTAGAACCCTTATGGCGCTTCGGATTTCGTGACCGGGATCTTGTGCAATCACGGCGTCCATCACGTTGTTTCTAAGCGCATCGCTCGTATAAGGCGTCAATTCATGACCGATAAAGACGATCTTTTCCGCCCGCCTGGAGGCCGACAATGCGGCGATTGCTCCGCGGTTCCCCGCACCAATATTGTATAGACCTGCAAGGTCCGGAACGTCCTTGAGCAGCTTCGTCACCAGGTCCGCATTCTTGGCGTTGTCGTCCCGGCCCTCACGAACCTTGAGCAATTCCAGATGCGGAAACTCGGTTTCGATGACCTGCCGGCAGCCTTCATAACGCTCGGCATGATCCCGCAAGCCAAGCGAGCCCGCGATCAGGCCGATCTTGCCCGCTTTTTCGGGCAGGAACCGGCCCAGCAATCGACCCGCCGTGCGCCCGGCGGCCAGATTGTCGATCCCGACAAAGTGCTGGCGCGCCGAAGACGGATGATCCGATACAAGTGTCACCACCGGCACGCCGCGATCCTGAAGGCGATCGATGCTAGCCCTGACTTCCGGGAAGGCCGGTGCCACGACCGCAACGCCATCGCAAACGGATCCGTCCAGGATCGCCAGTGTCCCTGCAACGCGATGCCCGTCAAAGGCGTCGATCGGCTCCACATGTATGGTCATCCGGTCACCGCTCATCGTTTCGGCATGCGAGGCGGCTTCACGAGTGAGATCCTCCATGAAGGCGTTCGGGCCATTGGGGATGAGAAAGTGAAGCCGGTAGACACGTTTCTTCGCAAGCCCGGCGGCAAAGACATCGGGTTTGTAATTCAGGTTGTCGACGGCAAGCCTGACTTTTTCGATCGTTGCCTTGCGCACGCCCGGGCGGCCGTTGAGCACCCGGTCAACCGTCGCCAGACTGACACCGGCCGTCTCAGCCACATCATGAATTGTCACGCGCTTCATTCAAACCTCTCGAATGGAGACAGTATACAAGCGAATGAGGAACGGTCATCAAAAAATGCTGCAGCGCATTAAGATGCACCCTGCAAAGGCCTTTTCACACGAATTGACCTGCCGCGTGACCGGACGACCAGGCCCATTGGAAATTGAAGCCTCCGAGGTGGCCGGTCACATCCACCGCTTCACCTATGAAATAGAGACCCGGCACGCTCGTCGTTTCCATGGTCTTCGAAGAGAGTTCTTTAGTGTCGACCCCGCCGAGGGTCACTTCCGCCGTCCGGTAGCCTTCGGTACCGACCGGGGTCAATTGCCATCGATTGAGCTGTTCGGCAGCCCGGCGCAGGGCCTTGTCCGATTGATCAGCGAGCCGTCCCTTCAGCCGGAACGCCTGGGAGAGAGCGTCTGCGAGCCGGTTCGGCAAAAGCTGGCCGAGCGCTGTTTTCAAGTCCTGTTTCGGCGCTTCCTGCCGAGCCGCGCGCAGCGTTTCAAAGACGTCGGCTTCCGGAGCCAGATTCACCGAAATCGGCTTGCCCTCCTGCCAGTAGGAGGAAATTTGCAGGATTGACGGACCCGACAAGCCGCGATGGGTGAAGAGCAGACCTTCCTGAAACGTCGTTTTCTGAAATGACACCTTGGCGTCTACTGCGACACCGGAGAGAGAGCTGCACAGTTCCTTGTTGGCATCTGAAAAGGTCAGCGGCACCAGGGCGGCCCGTGGCGGGACGATCTTCAGATCGAATTGTTTGGCGAGGTCATAAGCAAACCCTGTCGCACCCATTTTCGGGATCGACGGTCCACCCGTCGCAACCACCAGCGTCTGCGCTCTTATGGGCCCTTTCGACGTTGCCACCGAGAAGCGATCATCAGGTTTGCTGACCGCCTTGATCCCGGTTTCCAATTGCAATGAGCCACCGGCCGCTTCAAGTTCGGTGAGCAGCATCCGGATGATGTCCTTGGCGCTCTCGTCACAAAAGAGTTGACCGAGTGTCTTTTCGTGCCAGGCAATGCGGTGCTTTTCCACCAGCTTGAGAAAATTCTGCTGGGTATAGCGCTTCAGGGCGGAGACGCAGAAACGCGGGTTCTGCGACAGAAAGTTCTCGGGCGAGCAATGCAGATTGGTGAAATTGCAACGGCCGCCGCCAGAGATACGGATCTTGTCCGCCGGCCGCCTGGCATGGTCGATGACCAGCACCTTGCGCCCGCGCTTTGCCGCCTCAATCGCACACATCAGACCGGCGGCACCACCACCAAGCACAAGAACATCCAGATCACGCATGGGCGGGCTTATAGCGGGTTTGGACCGGGTGAGTAAGGGCCATTTTGCTCTGTTTGCAGGCGTGGCAGGCGTGAGTTGTGCTGACCGATCCCCGGATATGAAATTCTCTTTTCGGCCAGGCGCAGCGCGCGCTTGAACAGAGGAGCCGCAAGCGATGCAGGACGATTGAGACTATAAGAGCGCACCGATCCCGGATCTCCGCTGCGCTGCGTCCGGGATGACGAAGGAAAACAGATGTCGCTGAAAGTCCCTCGTTCTGAGAGACCTCATTGGTGGCTGGTCACACTTTGCTTAGCGAAGACGGATGCGAGATCCGTACCAGCATGTCTGCAGCCAACCTTTGTTGTCATCCCGGACGTAGCGAAGCGCAGGTCCGGGATCCAGTAACCACAACTCTATTCTCCGAACTGTCACACATGCGTTTACTGGATCCCGGTCTCGGTGCCACCGAACCGGGATGACAAGGAATACGGGCTTATGCCCCAAGCCAAACAAAAAACCGGCAGTCCTTTCGGGCCGCCGGTCTCGTTGATTTCTTCCTCGAAGGAAAAAACTTACTTCATTTCGGTGATGACTTCGAAGCCGTTGGAGCCGACCTCAAAGAGGGCGTAGGTGCCCGGAACGTCGCCTTTTTCGTCGAAGTTGTGGTCGCCAGCCGCGCCCTTGTAGTCGATGGCGGTGCCGGCTGCGATCAGCTCTTTCGCCTTTTTCCACTCGCCCGGACGGATCGCTTCGCCTTCACCGTTGGAAACGTCGACGACTGCCGCCGCAACGTCGGCCTTGTTGCCGCCGGCCTTTTCAATGGCGAGCGCCAGCACGAAAGCCGCATCGTAGGAGGTGTTGGCAAAGATCGCGTCCGGATCGCCGCCAACGCCCTTGAAGGCTTCGTTGAACATATCGAGCGACTCGGACTGCTCACCAACCGGAGACGAAGACACGAAATTGGCCAGGTTTTCCGCACCCAGTTCGTTGATCACAGCGTCGGACTTCATGCCGTCGCCGCCGACAAACTTGTCGAAGAAGCCGTTCTCAAGTGCCTGGCGCAAAATGGTGAGGCCGGTGCCGTCGCCATAATCGAAGATGACCAGCGTGTCGGCGCCACCCTTGGCGAGTTCAGCCAGGTTGGAGCGGTAAGAAGCCTTGCCTTCTTCATGTGCGGCAAACTGGGTGATTTCGCCGCCGAGTTCATCGGCATATTCGGCTTTGAACGCATTGGCGAGACCAGTGCCGTAGTCATTGTTGAGGTAAGCAACCGCGACCTTGCCGTAACCCATCTCTTTCATGGTGCGTGCAAGCGCACGGCCCTGATAGTCGTCCGACGGAACGGTGCGGAACACGGTGCCCTTGTCTTCCAGACCAGAGATTTCGGGCGATGTGCCGGACGGCGTGATCAGCGCGATGCCAGCCGGAATGGTGACGGAACCGGCAGCTGCGAGGACTGCGCCCGAGCAATGCGGACCGACGATGCCGACGACACCTTCGATGTTGACCGCTTTGGTGGCAGCGTCCGTACCGCCTTGCGGGTTACAAGCACTGTCGCCGACGACGCCGACGAGGTTCTCGCCGTCACCGATACCGCCCTGTTCGTTGACCTGCTGAACGGCCAGCTGTGCGGCATCGATCATGGCAGGTGCCATTGCAGCGATCGGGCCGGAAACGCCGCCGATCAGACCGATTTTCACGTCGGCCTGCGCAGGTGCGGATGCCAGTGCTGTTGCGGCCAGCATGCCGGCAGCGAGTGCAATAAACTTGGTTTTCATAAGAGTACCTCCTCAATTATCCGGTCTTTGCCGGGTCTTTAGGAATTTCGGTTCCCGCACCTGAAAACAAATGCGATCCCCAAGGGAGCGGGCCTAGCGCGGGTCCGCCCCGGATTTTGTTGCCCGCTGGTCTCCCCTCAATGGCTCGGGAAGCAATCCTTCCGGCCGGAAGCGCAGAACAAGCTGCAGCATCAGGCCGATCAGGAACAAGCGGATGTATTTCGCCTGGACCGCATATTCATGCGGAAGGCGGTCAGTTGCAATCTCTGATACGGACCAAATGATCCAAACCACCGCAGCACCCAGGATCGCGCCGCGATTGTTGCCGGATCCACCGAGGATCAGCATGATCCAGATCAGGAACGTCGCGACCATCGGATCGATGGCCTCCGGTGTGATCGACCGGTTGAAATGGGCAAACAGGGCGCCGCCCAGGCCCATCAGTGCCGCCCCGAAGATAAAGGCTTCCAGCCGGCGGAACTCAACATCCTTGCCCATGGCTTTTGCCGCGTCCTCATTGTCGCGGATCGCCCGCATCATACGGCCCCAGGGCGCATTGAACTGGCGCTCGACGAGAACATAGGCGGCGATCAGAACGGCCAGCACTATGATCAGGTAGGCGATCTGCGATTCCATATAGGCTAGGTCGCCGGCCGGGCGCGGAATGCTGGAAATGCCTCGTGCGCCATTGGTCAGAACCGGCTCGGACTTGATCACCAGGCGAATAATCTCGGCGATGCCGATCGAGGCAATCGCCAGGTAATCGGACCGGAACCGCAGACAGATCTTGCCAATCGGCCAGGCCACCAGTGCCGCCGCGAGCATGGCCGCGATCCAGCCAAAGACAAAATGCAGATCGAAACCGCCTAGCCGGCCGTCTGCGGGCGGCGTCGAAACGATTGCCGAAGTGTAGGCGCCGACGGCGAAGAAACCGGCGATACCGGCATTAAAGAGCCCCGCAAAGCCCCACTGGATGTTCAGGCCCAGCGCCAGCAGCGCATAGATGCAGATAAAGATCCCCATGAAGAGGGCGTAGTTGACAAGACCCAGAAACTCCATCCTGCTCCCTCCTCCTAAAGAACCTTGCCCTTGAGCAGCCCGGTCGGGCGCACAAGCAGCATGAACAACAATATGGCAAATGCCATGGCGGCCTTGTATTCGCTTGGAATAACCAGAACCGAGAGTTCCTCCGCGATACCGACGATCAGGCCGCCTAACACCGCCCCCTCAACCCGCCCGACACCGCCGAGAATGGCGGCCGCGAACATGGGAAGCAGCATGTGCCAGCCCATCATGGATTTCAGTTCCGTATTGATGCCCAGGAAAAAACCGGAAGCGGCACACAGACCGCCGGCAATCACCCAGGTCAGCATCACGACTTTCTTGTTGTCGATGCCGGAAAGCAGGGCGAGGTTCGGATTGTCCGACATAGCCCGCATTGCCTTGCCCCACTTGGACCGGGTCAGGAACACATGCAGGACGCCGACCAGTGCCACCATTGCAAGGATCGTGTAAATCTCCCGGTCGCGGATGCGTATGCCGAAATAGTCTTCCGGGCGTACGATGCCGCGCGTATAGGTCTGCGTATCCACGCCCCAGACGACCTGAACCACCGCTCTGATCATCAGCGCGATACCGAGCGAGGCCATCACGGTCACGATCTTGGGTCGCTCGCGCAGATGCTCGTAAAAGACCTTGTCGATCCCCACCGCAACGGCTGCAGTTCCAAGGATGGCGATCGGAAGCGCAACATAGGGAGAGACCCCGAGGCTCGTGACGACCGCCAGGGCGATGAAGGCACCCAGAGTTGCCATGTCACCATGAGCCAGGTGGGCATAGCGCAGAATTGCGAAGATGAGCGTGATGCCAACGGCACCCAGAGCGTAGATCGACCCGAGCACGATGCCCGGCACAACGTAAAAATTGAGAAGTTCGAACAGATTCATACCGATCACCCACCCAGAAACATTTCGGCGACTTCACGGTCAGCCAGAAGGTCCGCACCGGTCCCTTCATGACGGTTTTTACCCGCAGCGAGAACATAACCACGGTCGGCAAAGGCGAGTGCCTGCTTGGCGTGCTGCTCAACCAGAAGGATGGCAACCCCAGTATCGCGCACGTCGCGGCAGATCTGGAAAATCTGCTCCATGTATTTCGGCGAGAGGCCGGCGGTCGGTTCGTCCAGAAGAAGCAGTTTCGGATCCAGCATCAAGGCCCGACCCATGGCAACCATCTGACGCTGACCGCCCGACAGGCTGCCGGCCAGCGTCTTGCGACGTTCCTTCAGATCCGGAAACAACTCGTAGACCCGGTCATAGGCAGCCGTCAGGTCTCCAGTCTTCAGAAAGCCGCCCATCTCGAGATTTTCCTGGATCGACATTTCCCGGAAGATGTTGTCGACCTGCGGCACATAACAAATACCGCGCTGCACGATCCTGTTCGGCGCCCAGCCGGTGATGTCGTCACCGTCGAAGAGGATCTTGCCGCCGCGTATCGTCAGCAGGCCGAAGACGGATTTCATCGCGGTGGATTTGCCCGCACCGTTCGGGCCGACAATCACGACGATTTCGTCCTGCGCGACGCTCAGCGAAACCGTTTGAAGAATGTCCGCCTCGCCATAGCCACCGGTCAGGCTTTCCATCGACAGAAGCGCGGTCATGCAGCATCTCCCGTGGTTTCGCCGAGATAGGCTTCAAGCACCTGCGGATCGGAACGCACGGTCTGGAAATCACCTTCGATCAACACCCTGCCCTCTGCCATGCACACAACCGGATCGCACAGTTTTTCGATCATCTCCATGTCGTGCTCAATCAGGACGAAGGTATAGCCGCGCTCCTTGTTGAGGATGTCGATCTTGGTCTCCAGTTTGCGCAACAGGGTGCGGTTGACACCCGCCGCCGGTTCATCGAGCAAGACCAACTTGGCGTCGGTCATCATGGTTCGCCCGAGTTCCAGAAGCTTTTTCTGGCCACCGGACAGATTGCCGGCCCGCTCGTGCGCGACGTGGCTCAGTTCCAGAAAATCGAGCGTTTCATAGGCTTTACGCTCAACGTCGTTTTCCGAGGTCTTCACGCGGCCCCACGCCACCCAGTTTGCGAACAGGCTTTCGCCCGGCTGTGATGGGGGCACCATCATCAGGTTTTCCAGCGCTGTCAGCTTGTGGAATTCATGGGGGATCTGGAACGTGCGCACCAGCCCCTTGTGAAACAGCTGATGACTGGCAAGGCTCGTCACGTCCTCGCCCTGGAAACGGATGGCACCACTTGTTGGATGAAGCGCTCCGGCGATCAGATTGAAGAGCGTTGTTTTCCCGGCGCCATTGGGTCCTATAAGTCCTGTGATGCTGTTTGCTTCGACGCGAAAGGTGCAGCCGTTGACTGCTTTGAAACCGCCAAAATCCATAACGAGCTGATCAAGCTCTAGCATTCAAGCTCCTCGCCGCCCCCCAAAAGCGGTCTTTCTTCTTTCATCTTGGCTGCGCCCCGCCTTTCCGGCTCTTTTGACAAACGTTTGACGCCTGCCCGTCGCAACAAGATGACCTTCTAACTTCATTGGCTCAGCAATCAACCGATAATCACCCGCTTACACAGCAGAAAGGGCAAGATATTCCAGAATTTGCCCGTCCGTGAAACGTGTAATTCTGAAACCTGCCAAATCTGCTAGGGGTTTCTTTAAAGCGCGTCGGGCAAATGCCGGTTTTCGCCTAACCCATGACTTTGACAGCGTACTTCGATGACCCGCCGACGCCCAAAAAATCGCTTTTCCTGCCAAGTGTGGCACCAAACGGGTCATATTGCGCCAGCTTATACGTATTTCTGCCAATAAATTTCAGACTTTTCCTCAACGAATTCAATTTGAAGGAATATTCTTAGGTCCACTTCAGGGTTTCTCGATTACAGTCGAACTTCTGTTTTGTGCTTCGCCATTAATACTGCGAGCACGCATGCAATAGAACTACAGGCAGGTGAGCCGACGGCCCGCAAAGCCCTTAAACGGAGTTTGGAGGAAAAACTGGCAAGCCAACCCGATCCGTCCCCGGATAGACATGACGTGACACCTCTTTTTCCGGTCACCATTGCCGACGGCAAAGTTGATATGGACCTTGTCCTCCAGTTGTACGACAGGCTCGATACGGCAGTCTGGATCTTCGATTTTGACCACAAAAGATACTTGTGGGCCAACAAAAAGACGCTTGAAATCACCGAGGCGGAATCCCTTGAGGAATTGCAATCGCGCGACCTTGCGGCCGACATGTCGCCGGCAGTCGAGCAGCGCCTCAGACAGTATCAGCAAGACTTCAAGAAAAGCGATACGAGCTTCTCCGAAATCTGGACACTTTATCCGAAGGGCAAACCAAAGGTATTGCAGATCGCCATGAGCGGCGTCCGGCTGAGAGATGGTCGGATGGGTTTGCTGTGCGAAGGTCGCGAACATCACGAACAGCAACCCGAAACGCTGCGAAGCGCCGAAGCCCTTCTGCACACGACGGTGATGATTTCGCTGTTTTCAAGACAAGGCGAGCCGCTCTACAGGAACACCGCCTCGCGCGCGGCCTGTGTCTCGCTTGAAACACAGTTCCAAGACCAGTTTGTGCATCCGGAGGATGTTCAGAGCATATTCGATGTGGTTGATCGCGAACGATCGCTGAAATTCGTCGCGCAAATGAAAACGAATGCCGGAGCGAAGTGGCACGAACTGACCATTCGCGCCTGCCACGATGCGGTTTCCGGACAAGATGCCTATCTCGTCAGCGAAATCGACGTTACCGAACTCCACGAGACCAAGGAACGTGCGCAGTATCTTGCGAGCCACGACACGCTCACGGGCCTTTCGAACAGGACCTATCTCCAGGAACGGCTGACGCAGATTCTCGACGTGGCGAAACGGAATGACCAGACAGCCACACTTTACCTCTTGGATCTGGACGATTTTAAGCTGGTGAACGATTCCCTCGGTCACGCGGCAGGTGACGTCCTGCTCCAACTGGTGGCCGAAGAACTCAAGGCTCTTGCCGGACCGGACGATGTCATCGCCCGGCTCGGCGGTGACGAGTTCCTCATGTGTCACCTGGAGAAACCCGGCGAAGAGGAACCCGGCTGGTTTGGGCGCGCGCTCCTCGATTCATTTTCAAAGCCACGCATGATCGAAGGCAAACAACGCCAGATCGGTCTCAGCCTTGGGTACGCGCACTTTCCCGATGATGGCGAGACGGTCGATGAACTCATGCGGCATGCCGATCTTGCGCTCTATCAGGCCAAGTCGGATCCCAACAACAAGTGCATTCAGTTCCGTGACCGAATGCGGCGCCTCCGGGACGAACACCGGGCGATAAAGAAAGATCTCGAGCGTGCGCTGAAGGAAGACCAGTTCGTTCTCTACTACCAGCCGATCGCCTGCACGCGCACCGACAGAGTGGTGTCGGGCGAGGCGCTGTTACGCTGGCAGCATCCAGAGCGAGGTCTCATTGGTCCGGACGAGTTCATTCAGATTGCAGAAGACACCGGTCTGATAAATGACATTGGGACCTGGGTCGCCGAGCAAGTCGCTAATTTACAGCGGCGCATGCACAATCTCCAAAACAGCGTGCCGCTGGCTCTTAACGTATCGCCGCGCCAACTCTCCGACTCTGCGTTTCTCACCCTGATGCAGTCGCTACCGTTTGAAACGGGATGCACGCCGGGCAGAATCTCGCTTGAAATTACCGAGTCCGTCATTCTCGGTGATATTCCGAACGCGCGCGAGACGCTGACTTCGCTGAAAAATTGCGGCTACCAGATCGTTATCGACGATTTCGGCACCGGCTATTCGAACCTTGCGTATCTGCACAACTATCCGATCGACGGCATCAAGATCGACCGCATGTTCATGGAGGACGTGGAGTCCGGCGGCGAAATCGTCAAATTGATCCTGTCGCTCGCGAACGCACTCGGAGCCAACGTCGTTGCCGAAGGCGTCGAAAGCATCGAGCAACGCTCGTGGCTTTCACAGAACGGCTGCAACCGGTACCAGGGGTATCTCTACTCAAAGCCGGTCCCGGAAGAGCGTTTCCTGTCCATGCTGGAAACGCAGAGCAAGATCGCTGCTATGTGACCTTTGCCCGCGTTTTGTATTCCGGCCGATCCCAACTGCGGGTCTTCAGGATCTCCGCCAGAATATCGACTGCATCAACCACGTCCTGATGCGAAAGATACAGCGGTGTGAAGCCGAAACGCATCACATCGGGCGCCCGGAAATCGCCTATCACGCCGCGCGCAATCAGGGCCTGCATGGCGGCATAGCCTTCGTCGAAACGGAACGAAACCTGGCTGCCGCGCTGCTGTGGGTCTCTGGGGCTGGCCAGCGTCAAGTCGGGACATTTCGTTTCAACCTGCGAAATGAAAAGCTCGCTCAGCGAGATCGACTTGGCGCGCAGATCGGCCATATCTACGTCTTCAAAAACGTCCAGTGCCGCGTGGAGACTTGAAAGCGCCAGAATGGCTGGCGTCCCGACCGTCATGCGCATGATCCCGTTCACCGGTCTGTAGTCCAGGTCAAAGGCAAACGGTGCCTCGTGGCCCATCCATCCTGTGAGGGGCGAACTGACGTGGTCAAGATGCTCCGGAGCCACATACAGAAAAGCCGGGGCACCGGGGCCGCCATTCAGATATTTGTAGCCGCACCCGATTGCGAAATCCGCCTTGGCCCCAACAAGATCGACCTCGATGGCCCCTGCAGAATGCGCCAGGTCCCAGACGGCGAGCGCACCGGCCTCATGCGCCTTGCGTGTTAGTTCTTTCATGTCGTGAAGGCGGCCGGTCCGGTAATCGACCTGCGTCAGCATCATGACCGCGACTTCGTCTCCAAGGGCCGCTTCAACGTCCTCGGGAGCTACGATTTTCAGTTCGTGTCCTTTGGAGAGCAGTTCCTTCAAACCTGAGGCCACGTATAGGTCAGTCGGGAAATTTCCGCTGTCGGACAGGATTACCTTACGCTCCGGGCGCAGGGAGAGCGCCGCAGAAAGAACCTTGAACACGTTGACCGACGTGCTGTCGCAGGCAACGACGGTTCCCTTTGGCGCTCCGACAAGCCTGCCGATGCGATCACCCGTGCGAAGTGGAAGATCAATCCAGCTGTGAGCATTCCAGGCCCGGATCAGGCTGCTGCCCCACTCGTCCCTGACAACTTCGGACAGCCTGTCCGGGACATGTCTTGGCAAGACGCCCAGTGAGTTTCCATCAAGATAGATGACACCTTCCGGGATCAGGAAGGCATCTTTCTTGTGCCTTGGATCATCATTCAAATCGGTCACGTTTTGTGAGGTCATTGCAGGCTCGTTCCGGAAACGCATTTGAAGAAGAGGCCGCACGCTATCAAAGGCCTCCCTTTCAAACAACACCGCCTGTCTTCCCAAATCAGTATTGAAAGATGCCGTTTGAGAAAGGTTGCCAAATCCGATGTCGCAATCAGCACAGAATTGCCCGCTTCAGCGCCGGATTACCGAAACACATCTGGTAGCTTGAGCCTCACGGATGCCCCGTTCAGCAGCGCGTCAAATTTGGTGTTAGTCCATGTTCATCAGCGTCTTCGACATATTCAAGATCGGTATTGGTCCTTCCAGTTCGCATACTGTCGGACCGATGGTGGCCGTTCACCGTTACCTGGACAGGGTGCGTGGCCTTGCCGGAGCTCAGATGGATGCGGTGCGCCTCACCGTTACCCTGCACGGCTCGCTTGCTTTCACCGGCAGGGGTCACGCAACCGACAAGGCAGTCTGTCTCGGACTTCTGGGTGCAAAACCCGACACGCTCGATCCAGACCGGGTGGAGCCGATGCTTCAGGGATTGCAGCAGGCTCAAAGACTCGCCATTCCAGGTTTGCCGGAGATCGGTTTTAGTCCGGACAAAGACGTGATTTTCGACTACGGCCCATCGTTGCCGCTGCACGCGAACGGGATGACATTCAACCTTCTCGACGCGTCCGGAGCACTGATCGACACGTTCGTCTATTTTTCAATCGGCGGAGGTTTCGTCGTCAGCGAAGACGAACTGCGCAAGACAACGAACGCACCTGTCAACGAACTGGCCGTGCAGCCTGTGCCGTTTCCGTTTTCGTCTGCCCGCGAAATGCTGGACATGGGTCGGGACGCCGGTCTTTCCATTGCCGAAATGAAACTTCAAAACGAGTGCTGTGACAGCCTGCGTGAGGATGTCGAAAAACGTATCGATACGCTTTGGGCAGCCATGGACTCCTGCATCAACAGAGGGATAACCCAGGCCGGGATCCTTCCCGGTGGCCTGAAGGTCAAGCGACGTGCGGCCGACATATACCAGCAGCTTATTCGCGAAGGGCGCAGCAATCCGCCATTCGAACATAGCGTGGTCGATTGGCTCGGCGTTTACGCCATGGCCGTCAATGAGGAAAATGCCGCCGGCGGACGCGTCGTGACCGCTCCGACCAATGGCGCTGCAGGCGTCATTCCAGCCGTTACGCGTTATTATCTGGATCATTGCCCGGGAGCTGACCAGGCAGGGGTACGTGTGTTTCTCCTGACGGCTGCAGCAGTTGGCGGCATCATCAAGGCCAACGCGTCGATCTCAGGCGCTGAAGTGGGCTGCCAGGGCGAAGTCGGCTCTGCATCGGCGATGGCGGCTGCGGGTCTATGCGCCGCACTTGGCGGCACCAACGAGCAAGTCGAAAATGCTGCCGAAATCGCTCTGGAACATCATCTGGGAATGACCTGCGATCCGATTGCTGGTCTGGTGCAGGTCCCTTGCATCGAACGCAATGCGCTTGGCGCGGTCAAGGCGGTCACGGCCACGTCGCTCGCTTTGCGGGGCGACGGTACTCATTTCGTGCCGCTGGATGGTTGCATCGAGACAATGCGCCAGACAGGCATGGATATGATGGAGCAATACAAGGAAACCTCGCGAGGTGGCCTGGCCGTCAATATCGTCGAATGCTAAACCATTGATAATTTTTACGATTTACTGAAATCAATTGCCGCCACGCTGAAAAGAGGTAATAGTCACCCGCAAAACTGGTGCATCCATTGGTTGCGCCATTCGCGGGGGATGCGCATGGAAATTCTCAAGTGGCTGGCGACGCAGTCTTCGCTGGTGTTTCTGTTTGTCGCCGTTGCGCTCGGATATTTCGCCGGAAAACTGAAGATCGGCAATTTTGTTCTCGGCGGCATCGCCGGGACGCTGATCATGGGTGTTATTCTCGGTCAGGTGGGCGTCACGATAGACAGCGCCGTGAAGGACATCTTTTTCGCGCTCTTCATCTACGCAGTCGGTTATCAGGGCGGCCCTCAATTCTTCCGGGCGCTTTCTCTGAAGTCGCTCAATCAACTGCTATCGGCGGCCGTCATGTGCCTGCTCGGGCTGTTTACCGTCCTGGCCTTTGCCTGGGGCTTCGGTCTTGACCGGGGAACGGCTGCTGGTCTTGCCGCCGGCGGACTGACCCAGTCCGCGATCATCGGCACCGCGGGCGAGACAATTCAGAAACTGAGCGTGTCGGCGGACCTCAAGCAGGTCATGGAGACCAATATCGCAGTCGGCTATGCGGTCTGCTACATATTCGGCTCAATCGGTCCGATCATCATGGTCACCTGGTTTTTTCCCACCGTCATGCGCTGGGATATCCGCAAGGAGGCACTGAAACTCGCAGAGAAAATGTCCGGTGGCGCGGCAGAATTGGAGCCCGGTCAGTTCAACGCCGCCCGCCGTATCGACACGCGCTTTTTCCAGCTGAATGCGGGCAGCGACTGGTTGGGAAAATCAGCGCAGGATCTCGATAATTCCATTGACGATGCGGCGCTCGAAGCCGTCCTGCGCTCCGGAAGCGAAATTCATCTTGATGATGCGAAGGCCTTCCAGGAAGGCGACGTGATCGCCCTGACAGGACTTGTCTCCGCGCTGGACAGTCAAGCGGCTCAGCTTGGCGTAGAAACAGAGGCCCCGGACGGCTACAGGCTCGTCCTGGAAAATAGGCACCTTGTCCTGACGAACCCGGACTTTGCGGGCAACAGGCTCAAGGGAATACACGACCACACGAAGTCGAATGCGCTGCGCGATGTGTTCGTGACGGGCGTGAACCGGATGGGACGTGATCTGCCGCTCTTGCCCGATCTTGAGATACACAAGGGCGACGAGCTGCAGCTGACGGGAAGCCCGCGCGACCTGAACAAAGTTCAGAAGTCGCTCGGCTATCCGATCAGCTCCGCCGCGGTTACCGACTTCATCTTCTTTGGCATGGGCATGACGCTCGGCCTGTTGCTCGGCCTTATCGAATTCAAGATTGGCGGCGTTCCGGTCTCTGTCGGAAGTGGTGGCGGCTGCCTGCTTTCAGGCCTACTGTTTGGCTGGCTGCGCAGCACGCATCCGCGCTATGCGGCCCTGCCGACTGGCGCAGTCAACTTCCTGCGAGACTTCGGACTGGCCGTTTTTGTCGGTGTTGTCGGGATCAGCGCCGGACCACAGGTGCTCACGACCCTTCAGCAGCAGGGCATGAGCATCTTCCTGTTCGGGATCGGTGTCACCCTGATCCCTCAGTTCATCGGCTTTTTCTTCTCCTACTATGTGCTGCGGATCCAGAACCCGATCGAGGCACTGGCTTGCGTGGCGGGTGGACGCAGTGCCAATCCGGCCTTCGCCGCTCTGCTGGGCAAGGCTCAAAACGCCACGCCTGTGGTCACATTCACTGTGACCTACGCTGTTGCAAATGTTCTGCTGACCCTTTGGGGACCTCTCATTGTCGGCCTCGTTTCAACCAATCCCGCTCAATAGCGTCACGGGAGACTTCAGATGAGCAAGCAAGACTATTCCGAATTCCAGGATCTCAGCCCGTTTGAACTCAAGGACAAGCTTATCGAAATTGCATCGTCCGCCGCACAGCGCATCATGCTGAATGCGGGACGTGGCAATCCGAACTTTCTGGCGACGCATCCACGGCGCGGTTTTCTACGGCTCGGCGACTTTTCGGTCGAAGAGGCCGAACGGTCCTATTCCTATCTGGACAGCGGCTTTGGCGGTCTTCCCGACAAGGAAGGGCTGTTGCTGCGTTTTGAGGATTTTCTTCATCGCCATGAGGACCGGGAGGGAACAACATTCTTGCGCGCGGCCCTGTCCTTTGCCAAAGACCAGCTCGGAATTCACCGGCATGAGCTTCTTCACGAAATGGTCGAAGGATTTTTGGGATGCAACTATCCGGTTCCCCCGCGCATGCTGACGAATGCGGAGAAAATTGTCGGGGCCTATCTTGGCAAGGAGATGTTCGGCAACGAACCTCAGCACGGCCCCTATTCCGTTTTCGCGACCGAGGGCGGAACGGCGGCAATGACCTACATCTTCCAGACCCTGAAGTTCAACGGACTGGTCAAGCCGGGAGACAAGGTCGCACTAGGCACACCGATTTTTTCGCCCTATCTGGAGATCCCTCCTCTGCCAGAATACGATATGCCAATCGTCGACATCCGCATGGAAGAAGGGGCCGACTGGCAATTCAGTGACGCTGAGCTGGCAAAGCTCGAAGACCCTGATATCAAGGTTTTCTGCATCGTCAATCCGAGCAATCCGCCGTCCGTCAAGCTCTCGCCCGATGACCTCGACAGAGTCGCGGCGGTGATCAACGAAAAGCGTCCGGACCTGTTTGTCGTCACCGACGACGTCTACGGGACCTTCGCGGACGATTTCGTATCGCTGTTTGCAAAGTGCCCGCGCAATACCTTGTGCGTCTACTCCTTTTCGAAATACTTCGGAGCGACTGGCTGGCGTCTTGGCGTGATCGCGCTTCATGAAGACAATGTCTTTGACGAAGCGCTCGCTGCGCTCTCACAAGACACAAAAGTGGCTCTGGACAGGCGTTACTCGTCGCTCACCACCACCCCACGGGATATCAGGTTCATCGACCGTCTTGTTGCCGACAGCCGCGCCGTTGCGCTCAATCATACGGCCGGCGCATCGACCCCGCAGCAGATCCAGATGATGCTGTTTGCCCTTGCCGGATTGCTGGATCGCGACGACCGCTACAAGGACGCAGCAAAGAGCCTCATTCGCAAACGTTTCAATACGCTGGAACTCAACATGGGCGTCAAACCGCATCGCGAACCTGAGGACGTCAATTACTACACCCTGATCAACCTCCAGCATCTGAGCGGACGTCTTTACGGCGATGCATTTGCCGACTGGTTCGTCGCGCAGAAGAAGGGATACGATTTTCTGTTCCGCCTTGCGGAAGAAACAAGCGTCGTCCTGCTTCCCGGCAAAGGATTTGAAGTGGTTGATGCGTCCGCGCGCGTGTCCCTCGCCAACCTGACTGAAGCGGAATATGCGAAGATAGGTGCTTTCGCGCGCAAAGTGATCGCCGAGTATCACGACGAGTACATGAAAAAGTAGAGCTTTCCCGACTTCGAAAGAATTTTCGGACATTTAAACTCTATTACGCTGAACTGTGTATTACGGTTCGGCGTACTTTTTATGTGAAGACTACGTGGGTCCGCCACTCTTTGAACTCGGTCCTTGGGCTTTGGAGGCAATCGTGAACATCGTCATTACGCCACTCGTTGCAAGTCTCCTGGCATTTTTGTATCTCGCCCTCAGCATGCGCGTAATCCGCGCGCGCAACACCGAGCGCATCAGCATTGGCGACAAGGGCAACGATCTGCTGCTCAGGCGCATGCGCGTGCACAGTAACTTTGCTGAATACACGCCGCTCGCCCTTGTCCTTCTGCTCACGCTCGAGCTTATGGGCGGAGCCCACTGGCTGCTTTACGGCCTCGGCCTGTTTCTTCTGGTCGGGCGCGCCGTGCATGCCTATGGAGTCAGCTGTGTACCCGAACCGATGAGCTTCCGGGTCTCGGGCATGCTGCTTACGTTCACCGTGATCGGAGTTGCTGCTTTGGCGAACCTGGTTCTCGCCGTGAACGCGGCTTTTGTCACATAGGGACTTGCTCCGACGCTGTTGCGCCCATCTTGTCCGAACGTTGTCTTGGGGGGCACTGGCTGCCAATCTGTCCCCGCTCTCTGATGATTTTCGCATGCGAATATGATCTAACGGGTTCAATCGCCTTTCCCGTTGTTGGTTTGCGGGCAGACGTT
Organism: uncultured Roseibium sp.; assembly: GCF_947494555.1. Taxonomy (GTDB): domain Bacteria; phylum Pseudomonadota; class Alphaproteobacteria; order Rhizobiales; family Stappiaceae; genus Roseibium. The sequence goes on from NZ_CANLVF010000003.1 coordinate 37,585, forward strand.
TGACCGGAAATACGCATTCTATTCGTACATTTAAGGTCCTCGTGAAGATCACGCTGATCTCAGCGGGGATCGGCGCGATGATCGGACTTTTACGCGCCGACGCGAACGGCTTTGCCGTTGAGGCATTGCTCGGCGCCCTGGTCGGAACCGTCATCGGCTTTGGCTGTTCGTTGAGTGAAATTCTCGTTTTTTCAAACGCGCAGCTGCGAACAGTCCGCCGGCTCCCCCCTGTCAGTCTCGGAGTGCTTCGCGCTGTTGCTTTTGGCGGTATTATCGTCCTGGGCTTATGCGTGCCATCGCTACTGACGGCCCATGCACCGCCGTGGCGGCATCCCGACTTCACGGAGGTTTTCGCGATTTCCGCAGGTGTTGCGATCGTCATGTCTATCGGCGTGGAGATCATGAGGTTTCTTGGTGCCGAGGCAGCACTTTCCCTTGTCTCAGGCCGCTATAATCGGCCTCGCTTGGAAGAACGGGTCGTGCTTTTCGCCGATCTGATCGGATCAACGGCCCTGGCGGAACGTATCGGGGAACTCGAGTTTCATGTCTTTCTTCAAAATGTCGCGCTTGATCTCGCCGCTCCGATCGAAAAGGCGCGTGGCAACGTCCACCGTTATGTCGGCGACGCGGTGATTGTGACCTGGCCGATTGACCGGGGGATCGAAGACGCTGCCTGTCTTGTCTGTGCCAAGGAGATGCACAAGGTGCTCAATCGACATGCGCCAAACTACCGAGAGCGTTTCAACACAGAACCGATGCTCAGGATCGCGTTGCATTGCGGCCCCGTTGCCGCAGGTGAAATTGGTGACTGGAAAAAGGAAATCGCCCTGCTTGGCGACACGATGAACACGGCCGCCAGACTGGAAACAGCTGCCAAGGTCCTGAATGAAACCACCGTGCTTTCCGATGCGCTCGTCGAACGACTACCGGCCGGGATGTCTGCAGGGCTGCGGCAACTGCCGCCTTATTCAGCGCATGGCAAACGAGAAGACCTGATGCTCTGGGCGCTCAAAAAGTCGCATTAACGCCATCTTAGATCTGTTGCGCGCAGCCCGCGAGACAATGCCGTGTTGAATTTAGTATATACATAAAGTCTTTTTTTGTATAAAAAGTCTAGATGAAGTTCTCTTCCGAGCTCTCCAGTTTCAAACCAGTTTGCAAGGCGATCACGCTGTTGTTTCCTGACATGGTCGAGGTCGTGCTGCACGATCTTGCCACAGGAAGGATCGCCTGGATTGAAAACGGATTTTCAGCGCGTGCTGTTGGTGACGATTCCCTTATGGAAACCGAAAATTATGCATCCGATCTGCGCGCAGACGGAACGATCGGTCCCTATCGAAAATCCGGACCGGACGGTGCCAGGCTAAAATCCGTTTCAGCCATCATTCGCAACGATGATGGGGATCCCGTGGGCCTTATTTGCATCAACTTCAAAACGGGTGATCTCGAGCTTGCCGGAACGTTGTTGCGGAAAATGACGGACTTCGAAGCGGGGCCAGAAGTGACGCTCCTCAAGAATGACTGGCGCGAACTGACCAATACGATCATCGAGGACACGCTCAAGGATCTGAAGATTTCGTTCAATCAGCTGCGCAGGCCGGGCCGTGTGGAAATCATCAAACGGCTTTTACGCGCCGATATACTGTCCGCCAGGGGGGCCGGTGACTATGTGGCCCAGGCGCTCGGGATCTCGCGCGCAAGTTTCTATGCAATGCTGCGCGAGGCGCGGGATCAGGAAAGGCACGGCTTGCAATGAGCCAGACTGTAGCATCACCCAGGAAAATGCGGGACTTTGGTCTGGAGGTGTTTTTCTCCGAATGGGAGTTTACCGCCAAACACCACATGACGGCATCCGATCTTGAAAGCGTGTCGCTGGCGGAGTTGCTGGCGCTGGCGTCGGACGAGGACCGTTCCGCCTTCGAAGAGCTCTGGCTTGGCTATACCGAAACCTGGGGCGCGCCGGCGCTGCGCGATGAAATCGCACGCACCTACGAGCGCATGACAAGAGACAACATTCTTTGCCTCGCAGGCGCGGGTGAGGGTCTCTTCGCGGCTCCGAATGTCCTTCTCACAAAAGACGATCACGCCATCGTCCCCACGCCCAACTACCAGGGCGCCGAAACGATCCCGCTTTCGATCTGCGAAGTGACGGGTGTTCCGATGAGCTATTCGTCGCCGGATGGGCCCGGTTCAAACTCAGGCAAAGGTGGATGGCGGATCGATCTGGATCGGCTGCGGGACGCAATCAGACCGAACACGAAACTGATTTCCCTCAATTTTCCGCACAATCCGACGGGTTATCTCATGACTGGCGAAGACTTGACCGAGCTCGTTGCTTTCGCAAGGGAAAGGGGAATTTACATATTGAGCGACGAAGTCTATCGCGGCGTCGAACTTGACCCGAATGACCGGATGCCTCAGATCGCTGATGTTTACGAACGCGGTATTTCGCTGAACGTGATGTCGAAAGCCTATGGCCTGCCGGGTCTTCGCATCGGGTGGATTGCGTCTCAGGACCATGCCCTTCTTCAGAAAGTGGAGCGGTTCAAGCATTACCTTTCCATCTGCAATTCAGGGCCGTCGGAAGTCCTGGCGCTCATTGCACTGAAGTCGCGTCATAAAATCCTGTCGCGCAATCACGCCATCATGCTTAAAAATGCAGAGGCGCTGGAACAAGTGTTCAACGATTTTCCATCGCTTTTCGAATGGCAAAGGCCAATGGGCGGCTGCGTGGCGTTTCCCAAGTACCTCGGACCCGACGGGGTCGAACAGTTTTCACGGATGCTTCTGCAGGAGAGCGGGGTCATGATCCTGCCCTCTTCAATCTACGCCAGCGAACTCGGCACAGTTCCCCAAGATCACTTCCGGATCGGGTTCGGAAGAGATCAGGTCTTCAAGGACGGTCTCAAGGCAATGCGGCACCACCTGGAAAAGCACTATGCCGAATTCACTGTGGAACGTGCCTGAAACGCGTGTTTTCCTCACAAAGCAAACCGCCGAACTTGACGCAAAGGACCTCGCGTGCCGGAGAGCCTCACAACAATCGAAGAAGACGCCTGGAGCGCTCTTCATGACGCAACGACGGGCCGCGACAGGCCCTACCGGTATCTGACACTGGCTTCCCTTGGCCGGTGTGACTTTCCCGAGGCACGCACAATCGTGCTGCGGTCCGTCGATCGCACGACCCGCACACTTGAGTTTCATACCGACACGCGCAGTCCCAAATGGCTGGAGCTGCAGCAAAACGGCAATGCGACCGTTCTGGGATATTCCGATCAGACCCGCGTGCAATTACGCCTGCGAGGCAGCGTGCGGCTTGCGTTCCCCGGATCAGAGCAGGCCGAACGGGCCTGGAACACGCTGCCATCGCATACGCGCGCGACCTATACCGGCGGACCACCCGGGGATGCGTTACCAGATGAAACTGCGGTTTCTGATACCGAAGGCCTCCATCCAGTAGACGCGAGCGGAAAAACGTCTTTCGGAGTACTCTTCTTCAAAACTTTGGCGCTCGACTGGTGCCGCCTGGAGCGGCAAAACAACCTGCGCGCAAAATTCAGCTACGACGACGAAGGCAAGCTGGAAAGCCTCGGCTGGATCGCGCCTTAGACACCCGGTCTCTGGTGGTATGCACAAGCGTCAGATTTGCTGAAGGCGCGTCTTGTGGGCATGCGCGATATGCTGCCGGGCCGCGGCCTCGGCTGCGTCGCTGTCTCCCCGGGCAATCGCTTCCACCACGGCAGCATGCTCCTCCACCGCCGTTTCCCGGCGCTCGGGCGTATCCAGCGTCGTACCGGCCATAAGAATGAGCGACAGGCGAAGGTGTTCGATGAGGTCGACGAGATAACGGTTGTGGGAGGCCAGACACAGCCGCCGATGAAAATCCCTGTTCGAGCGGACGAGACTGTCCTTGTCGGCAATGCGCTGTCTGTCTGATTTGACCAGATCCTGCAGGATCTCGATTTCGGGCTGCGAGGCATGTTTTGCGGCAAGTCCGGCCGCCGTTCCCTCCAGGACCTCGCGCATGAAATAAACCTCGTTGATCTGACCGTGGTCCAAGGTCGGCACGACCATGCCGCGATTGGGTTCATGGACGGCGAGACCTTGTGCCTCAAGCCGCTTGAGCCCTTCGCGTATCGGCGTTCTGGAGACACCGAACTCTTCGGCGAGATCCGCTTCTCTCAGCCGATCCCCGGGCTTCAGCACGCGTTCCTCGATAAGCCCGATCAGGCGCTTGTAGATTTCAGATCCGTTCATGCTCTCTGGTTAGCCGCAAGACACCATGTAAGCAAGTGAAGGTACCGGGAAGGAGGTTCATAAACCTCCTTCCCCAAACCGTTAGACACCTGCTTTCAGATCACTGAACGCAAGTCCGTCTGCGCCCTCATCGGTCTCGAAAACACGCGTTACGGACCATGTTGAGGTGTCGATCTCCGCGACCCTTGCGCCATCCTGCGCTCCGGTGAACAGCGACTTGCCATCCGGAGAGAACAACAGCGATGCGGGTCCGTGTGCGCCATGTGGGGCAAGATCTACCGCCGACACAACCTCAAAGGAAGACGGGTCATAAACGACGATCCGGTCTCCGTTCAGATCTGCGACCGCAACGACCGTTCCAGCAGGATCGAACTGCGCACGGATCGGAAGGTAACCCGTCTCGATCACTTGCTGACGCTCCATTGTCGCAGTATCGAGCACAATGATGGTTTCAGACTGGTTGTTACCAACCCAAAGCGTCTTTCCGTCAGGACTGACATCAACGGCCTCCGGGCCGGTATCCGCCTTCACCGTGTTCAAAATGTCCATCGTTTCCACGTCGATCACCGAGACCTTGTCCGACCCGCGGCTGGTGACGTAAGCCGTTGCATCATCAGGTGACATTGCAAGCAGATGTGTCCCAATCAGACCCGGGGCAACGTGACCTGTCACCTCTCCCGTGACGACATCGACCTTGATCACGTCACGCGTTTCCTCGGTTGTCACGATCACGCTGTCCGTGTCGCCGAGCCAGGCAATTCCGTGCGGCGCCATGTGAGGCGAAATGTCGATTGTCTTCAGGTGTTCGGCTGTCGCGACATCGAACACGTTAAGCTCGCGGCCGATGTAACCGTCTTCCAGATAAGACACGACAACCACCTTGTCTCCGTCCGGCGAAACGGCCAACTCGTGAGGTGATCCACCCGTGATCGGCCGCTGGACTTCCTGGCCCGTGTCCAGGTCGACAAAGCTGACGGTGCCAGCATATTTGTTGCCGACCATCAGTGTCGCCGCGCTTGCAGAAAGCGTGGTGCCTGCGAGAAGGCACATTGCTATGGACGTGCGAGACACAAATTTCGTGAATGACATTTTTAACCTCCAGTCTGTTTCAGTTTATCGACAGACACCCCTCGTCTTCTCAAAGCAAAGAAACGTCCTGGAGGTTATTTGATTTCGATTTCAGTATTTTCAAATTAAACTTCAGTAATAAATCCATTCCCGCTCATGCTGAATAAATTTAACAACAATAATAAAATTATTATTCTTTTATCCATACAGCGTTTTCATGATTTATACATGCTGCAAACACTGCTTTCATTTGAGGCTTTGTCTTATTTTGACAGATCCTGCGCCAGCATGAGGGCATTGCCGTCCGGGTCGTAAAAGGTTGCCGTGCTGACCATGCCTTCGATGGTTTCGGTTTCCCCATCAAACTTCACGCCTTCGCCTTCGAGCGCCGTGCGAGCGACTGCGATATCCGCCACCCCGAATACGGGAACGGTGTTTCCAGGCGAAGGCTCTGCCTGTTCGCCCAGCCCCAGCGTGACACCTTCTGTTTTGGTCTGCAGTTCGCTCCAGCCGGCTTCGTCCGCATGATAGAGAACTTCAAATCCAAGGTTCTTCTCGTACCACGCGGCACTGGCGTGCCTGTCACGCACCGACAGGGCCAAAGTGATTGTGTTTTCCAATGAAACGACCGGCATCACGCTTTCCTTTGTATCAAAAATATATTAAATATACTTTATGGATTTAGACCTGCTTGTCAAGCTCACATCCAAAGCCTGGTCGCTAAAGATACTGGCGCTTCTCAATGATGGCGTTCCCGGACGGCAGGCGCCTTTGATCGCGGCAACGGGAGCCAGCCGGACATCGTTCGCAAACAGCCTGGAGCACTTGATACGGCTTGGAATGATCGAGAAAAACCCCGGACACGGACACCCATTGCGGCCGGAATTCCGATTGACGCCACAAGGTACCGTCGTCGCGGCCATGGCGCAGAGGATCTTGCGCAGCGTGCCGGGAGACGACGCTTTTTCGGTTCTCAAACGGAGTTGGGCAGTCCCTATCCTGGCCGTCACACAGAGACCGACGCGCTATTCGGTGATCAAATCGGAACTCGGCAGGATAACGGACCGTGCGTTGTCCCAATCCCTCGGCGTTCTGGAGGACCGGGACTGGCTCAAACGCGACTTCGACCTCTCCCAGCGCTCCCCGTTTCCGACTTATCACGCCGTCAACGATGGTCTGAAAGTCAATCAGGCCGTCAGTCTGAATGATCTGCCCGGCGTCAATCTCTAGGCGGTTTGTGGCCTGCGAAAGGCCTGCGTTTCAATGAACGGAATCGTGCGAAAATCAGTGAAGGCGGACACCCTGGCGCTTCAACTCCTGTTGCAGGCGTTGAACATCCATCTGCTCAAGCTCCAGGCCGTGTTTAACGGCAAGCGCTGCTGCAACACCAGCCCCCTGTCCCGTCACCGTGCAGCACATCATGTTGCGCGTGGCGGCATGGCTGACCTTGTCGCCGCCCGTTGCCCGGCCCGCAACGAGCAGGTTCCGGACACTTCTTGGCAGCATCGTCCGGTAAGGCAGCTGGAAATAGCGGCCGGTCGTTGGCAGGATCAAGATGCCGTATCCGTCGATGAACTCCGGGAAGATTCCGACACTGTCTTCAAAGCGTCCTTCTTCGCGGACATCCAATTCGGTCATGTCATAGGCCGACAGGATCTTGCGCGTATCGCGGATGCCGATGGTCATGCCGAAATTTCTGAGCTTGGCGCCGCCGCAGCCGGGGTGAAAGCGCTTCAGCGCCTCAACCGCCATCATCGCCTGACGCCGGCCCTCGATTTCGTTTTTCGTCATGGACGCCGGGTCGGTGCCGTCGCATTCGGGAAGATGCACGAGGTTCAGATAGGTGAGATCACCGCTGTCATAGACGGCGCCCCAGGTTCCGGAAATGGTCGACAGTGCGCGCGGGATGATGCCCGCTTCCATCGCCTTTTCAAAGGGCTTGCGCAGGAAGGGCGAGAACATCTGGTCTTCCTTGCCTGTGGTCTCGACGGACCACTCGCCGCTTTCCCAATCCTTGTAGGTCTGCGGATCGGCCTTGACCGCCTCGATGAACTTCGACTTGTCGACGCCGTTCATGGAAAACATCACGGATGCCGCCTGCATTTCCTCGACAGGCGTCTTTTTGGTGGCCGCGCCTGCGCGATGGGCAACATCTGCGTCACCGGTCGCGTCGATCACCTTCTTCGCCAGGATCGCCTCGCGGCCCGCCTTGCTCTCTGTGATGATGCCGCGAATTTCGTCACCCTCCATGATGGGGGCAGCGAAAGCCCGGTGCAGCATCGGATGAATGCCGGCTTCTTCGACCAGCGTATCGGCGACCAGCTTGAAGCCTTCGGCATCGATCGCATCGCTGTCGGACTGCGGTTCAGGTGTCGTCGCACCGGCATCGCGGGCGCGCGCTTCAAACTCGCGGCCAACGCCTTCCGTATCGATGGTTTTCTCGTGCCGGTACCAGGCGAAGCCTTCAACGCCGACCGCCGTGATATTGCCGCCAAAACAGCCAAAGCGCTCGACGAGCGTGACTTCGACACCGGTGCGGGCCGCGCCGAGAGCAGCGGACAAACCGCCGGGTCCGGATCCCACCACAAGCACATCGGTCTCGTGGATGACGTCAATTTCGCGGGCGGGCTCTAGGATTTTTTTCACGCTCACTCACATGGTTGGAGGCTACTCAACGGTTGGGCTTCTGGAGATATCCGACGATGAAGGCTGACTAGCACCAGTTGCTGTAGTGTTTTCGGCGATCCAGCCTTTTGTCTCGCGCTCGAAAACGTCATCAAATACGCTTCTAACGTAATGTTTATGAAACTTAAGTGATTACGAGCTTCAGACTGAAGCACTGGATTACAAAATCTTCTTTAGAAAGGGAAGAAAACCACCGAAAAACAAAGCGCTCAATACGACCGCACCAATAATTAACACGATTATCATTCCAATAAATCTACGCCGCCCACGCGAAGGCAATTCTGCGGCATGATCTCCGTCATAAATTTCTACAGATTCCTTTCTTATTTGGTTTAGATCCCATCCATTTTTCGCATAAAAAACAACATCTTTAGCAAATTCATACAGAAAATAAGAAAAGCAACATCCAAAAAATAAGAATAAAATCGAAACAACTAATTCTTCAATAATCATCTCAACAATTCGCAACCATCTTTTTCAACTTCAATACTTTTTGTTGTCAATTTCACTCTTTCAAAGACCATAAAAATTCTTAATTCCAATCAGGCTATCTCCTTTCGCGCGCGCGGCAAATACATGTTGCCACCCGTCACGGGACGAGCGGCGCCGGTTGTTTCGGGAAACGTTGTCGGCAATCCAGCTTTCAGCCGAGCGCCTAAAAACGCCATTGCCTGTGCTTCAAGCGCATCCCCATCGATTTTGTAGTCATCTGCCGAAACGACGTCGCCGGAAAGCCTGTCGGCAAGCGCCCGCATCAAGACCGGATTGCGGCGCCCTCCTCCGCAGACAAGCCAGAAGCGGGGCGCAACGGGCAAAAGTGCCTCCGCCTTCGCAATTGCGTCCGCCGTGAACCTCAACAGCGTTGCTGCGCCGTCCTCAAGACTCATTCCCCTTACGAATTCGCCGGAGAAGCTGTAGCGGTCGAGCGACTTCGGCCCCGGCTCTGAGAGGAAAGAATGCGTTAGCGCTTCGGCCAGCTTTGCCTCGTCAACCTGCCCCCTTGCCGAGATTTCGCCGCCTGCGTCGTAGTCACCCGCGCCGTGCGAGCGGACCCAGTCATCCAGCAGTGCATTGCCCGGACCGATGTCGAAGGCCAGCAGATGATCGCCGTCGATAAATGTGAGGTTGGAGACACCGCCGATATTCAAAAAACAGAGCGGTTCCCTGTCGGCACCAACCAGCGTCTTTGCAAGGGCCTGATGGTAAACCGGCACGAGCGGAGCCCCCTCACCGCCCGCTTCCATATCCGCGAGGCGAACATCGCCAATCACCGGAAGAGCCAGCTCGTCCGCCAGTGCCTGCGGATTGCCGAGTTGCACGGTTTCCCCGGCTTTCGGATCGTGCCACACCGTCTGACCGTGAAAAACGACGGCGTCCGGCGTCAAATTGTGCCGTCGCATGAATGCGCGGATGGCAGACGTATGATCCGAGGTCACAAGCCGCGCAATCTCCGGCCAGCTTCCCCGGTTCCCGCCCTTGTGACCAGCCGCTTCCAGAACCCTCGCTCTTGTGTCTGCCCGGTAATCTGTCGTTTCACTCGGTCCGAAATGGCTGACCGTCGCACCATCCGTCTTGATCTCGGCAATATCGATCCCGTCGGCGGAAGTACCGCTGATGGTACCGACAATCGACCACCCAGTCATTGGGTGTCGGCCACTTTCTTCAGGCTTTCCTGCGCGATGTCGAACATCTCATGGATCTGCTGCTCTTTGATTATCAGAGGAGGGCAGAATGCCATGGCGTCCAGCATGGCGCGTGAAATCAGTCCATTTTCGTGGAAAATCACATTCGCGGCCGCGCCGAGAGAACCGGGCGTATCGGAATGGGCCGGATGATGCAGTTCTGCCGCGCCGATCAGACCGATACCGCGGGTTTCAACAACAAGCGGGTTTTCGGCAAGACCCGCCAAACGGGACTGGAAGGTGGGCGCGATGTCGCGCACGTGGCCGACAAGGCCCTTTTCTTCAATGATCTTCAGATTTTCCAGGGCAACAGCTGCCGCAACCGGGTGCCCGCTGCCGGTATAGCCATGCCCGAGTACCCCGATCCGATGAGACTCGTCTGCTATCGGTTCGTAGACGTTATCGTTGATCAAAAGCGCTGAAATCGGTTGATAGGACGACGACAACGCTTTCGACAGGGTCATCATGTCCGGCTGCAGATTGTAGGTCTGCGTCCCGAACATATTGCCGGTCCGTCCAAACCCGCAAATCACTTCGTCGGCCACGAACAGGATGCCATATTTCTTGAGGATTGGTTGAACGGCCTCCCAATAGCCTTCGGGCGGTACCACGACACCGCCGGCCCCCATGACGGGTTCAGCGAAAAAGGCAGCAATCGTCTCCGGACCTTCGGCAAGGATCAGATCTTCCAGATCCTGCGCGCATCGTCTGGCGAAGTCCGCTTCGCTCTCGCCGTCCTGCTTCATGGTGCGGTAATGCGGACTTGTCGTGTGCAGGATCTGCGGCAGGGGCAGATCGAAGGACTTGTGGTTGTTGGGCAGGCCCGTCAGGCTTGCCGAGGCGACGGTGACGCCGTGATAACCGCGCATGCGGGAAATGATTTTCTTGCGTTCCGGTTGGCCCAGCGCGTTGGAGCGGTACCAGATCAGCTTGATCGCCGTGTCGTTAGCTTCCGAACCTGAGTTGGTGAAATAGACTTTCGACATCGGCACGGGCGCCATCTCGATCAGCTTTTCAGCGAGTTCGATCGATGGTCCGTGGGTCTTGTACGTGAAGGTGTGATAGTAGGGCAGCTTTTCCATCTGGCGCGCGGCCGCCTCGACCAGACGTTTTTCACCGAAGCCGACGGCAACACTCCATAGACCCGCCATGCCTTCGATATAGCGCTTGCCGTTGATATCCTCGACATAAATCCCGTCTCCCTTCTCAATGACAAGAGAGCCGGTGTCTTCCTGGCGCCGGGCGTCCGCATAGGAATGGAGTTGAACAGCGATATCGCGGGCTTCGAGTGAGTTCGGCAACTGCGCCATGAAACGCCTCATATTAAGTGAAGAGATTAGGCAAGCCAGCCTGGCGTCTTTTCTGCAAGGCGGCATTCACATGCAAGCTAACCATTTCAACCGGCGTATACAATGGCGTTTGACAAGACGTGGAACACGCAGATGCCGCGACCCGTTTAAGGGTGGTCAGGCCGCCGGGCAATGAGGGCGACGTGGTCATTCAGCGTTTCAAATGGCCCATCCCCAAAAGGTGACAAGGCGTCTTTCAAGGCGGCCTCGAACGCGGCCAGACCCTTTGAGCCCATCACTTCCGGCCTGCAGCCGGAGCGCGACAGAAAATGACCCAGCAGGCTGTCATAAGTCCAGCTGTGCCTCGCTAAGACAGATATTCGCCGCAAGTCGCTGAAAGGAGATGCGAGCAATACCGTCTCATGCGGTTCCCAGGCATCGGTCATTCGATGGAGGCTGATTGGATCCGGCCTTGCATGCGCCTTGCCAACCTCCTGAACCGCCCACCACCAGAGATTTTTCGGCGCTTTTATCGGTTTGTCGTCCAGAAAGGACAGTGCCCCATTTTGTGCAACAAGCGTATCCAGATCCTTCAGTGTTGCAGGGCGATCCTTCCAGTGAAAGGACCTGCCCATCGTCACCAGATTGATCGGTCCCTCCACGATCGACAGATCCTCGGAAGATCCCTCGACATAGGTGACGTTGTCCGGTGCTTCCGCCTCTGCCGCTGTAATCATAGATGCACTCGGATCCACACCGGTGACGCGGGCAACCCTTGGCCCGAGCGCGTTAGCGATGAAGCCGGGCCCGCAGCCCAGATCCAGAACGTGCGCCTCCTTGCCTGTCCGCGTTTCGGCCAACAGCCAATCGATCAGGCCCGGGGCGTAGCGCGTACGAAAAGCGGAATACATCTCAACCACGCTGTCGAAGCGGTCGGGTATTGAGAGGTCACAGGTCATGCGCGGGGTCGTATCAGGCAACTGCGAACCAGGTGTGACACGCTGCAAGAAACGGAACCACCTGGTCGGACACCACAGCATACCGGCCGTGCCTTTCGCAGCCCAAAAACAAAAAACCGCGCCGAGGCGCGGTCAAAAGACTGTCGGTGAGCTGTGGCCGGGAACCACAGCGCGCATGTCACAGTCGGTGGGGGGCACGGGACGTGACGAACGACCGACAGCCTGGAGTTTGACGTTATTCCGCGATGACTTTTGTTGTTGTTCGACGGTTACATCGCGCGGAATTGCTATTTTTGTTTTCGTGTCCGTTCGTTCTATTTTTATTTAGGCAGGCAATGACGCTTCCGATTGTCCGCGTCAGCCAATATGCTGTCATTTGGTGCCAAATTGCCCGGGGGAGGTCATTTTGAGCGAAGCCGAAGTTGATGCCGCATTGATCAGGGCCGCCGTCAAGGCGATGGAGAGCCGTGGTGAGGATCACCTGGAAGCTCTTGAAACATCGGGGCTCACGCCAGAAGACCTGGAAGGGTTCGACCAACGCGTCCCGCTCAAGAAATCAGACGCCTTTCTGGAACAGGCGGCAAAATATCTGGACGACGACCTTTTCGGTTTCGATGTCGGCAAGGCGACGCCCACCGGAACATTCGGCGTTATCGCCTATCTCGGCATCTCGGCCGCAACGCTGGAACAGGCCATCCTGAACCACGTCAAATACGTGAATATCTTCGTCGACAGCTATCGCCTTTCGCTGGCAAAGACCGAAACAACCGCGAGACTTTCCTATCAGGGCGTGGACCGGAGCTCTTATTTCAAACGTCAGGCCAACGAGGCGGGCATGGCAGCCATCCTGTCCAACTACCGCTTTGGTACCGGCAGGATCCTGCGGCCGTCGGAGGTTCATTTTCATCATCAGCGCGCCGAAGCTCCTGCGGAAATGAAGCTCTTTTTCGGCTGCCCGATTTACTTCGGCAGCGACATGCACGGGATCGTGTTTCACGCCTCGGACCTGGCAACACCGCTTGTCCATTCGGACCGCGATCTGCTCGCGCTCATGTCGAATGTTGCCGACAGGATGCTGGAAGAGCGGCGCTCTGCTCCAAAGTCTTTTCTTTCCAGTGTCGAGTTTCACGTAATCGACGGCTTGTCGAAAGGTCAGAGCTCGGCAAGTGTCGTTGCCGGCAAACTGGGCATGACCGAACGGACCTTCGCGCGGCGGCTTGGCGACGAAGGCACTACATTTTCGGAAGTCCTTGAGGATGTGCGGCGCAACCTTTCGGAGGAATACTTGAAAAAAAGCGATCTCTCTCTACCGGAGATCGCCTATCTGCTCGGCTATTCGGATTTGCCGGCTTTCATTCGGGCGTATAAGCGCTGGTTCGGCGTCACTCCCGGTGCGCGCGCCTCAGAAGTCCGGCGGTTGAATGCGGGCTAGGTACATCAATCGGTCTCAGGCACAGACTACCGGGTCAGTTCATCGTGTCGCAACCTAACACGGCTTACTTCGGCCCGGAATTTTTCGGCAAGGTGCAGGGCCGCGCCTTTTCGTCAATCGGCCCCGAGCCGCGGAACAGGTGGCTGACAAGATTGAGCGGCAGGGAGACCACCTCGCCGATGGCACGCCCCGGACCTGCGTCCTTCACCGTCACGTCCGGTTTGCCCAGCGTGCCATGGATCTCGAAGGGTGAGACGATCTCGACCAGCTGCTTGCGTTTGGCTCGTGGAACGAAGGACAAGTCCAGCGCCCCGGACCTCAGATTGACACTGCCCGCACCGACAATCTGAACATTCTCGGTTTCGACAATCATTTGCCTGGACGTTGCAACACCGTTTTTGAAATGCAGCGGAAGCACCGCGCAGACCAGCTTGCTCGTATGTTCCTTGTTGCTGGTCACCAGCCAGGTAAAGACATTCAGGCCGGTCAGGTCAATGAGCCGGTTCGGCAGCGTCCCGCCCCAGAGCGAGGCTGTTACACTGCCGGAGAGCGATCTCAGAAATGCTGTCTCTGAGACGGCACTGCCCGTCACGTCAAAGCTGGCGTAAACCGTACTGGAGATCGGCGCTGTCAGCCCGAATTCACTCATGAGGCTCTTGAGCGGAAACTTTTCCATGCGGCCATTCGCGGTGGCAGGCCGATTTTCGGATCCAAGATTGACGCCGAAGTCACCTTTCACGGTGCCGCCAATGAAGTCGAGCTTGAACCCGGCCAGGCGCACCTTGTCGTCATCGTATTTCAAGGCGCCGGTGAGATTGCCGGCGTGTTTGTTTCCGGAGACGATTTTCTTCACGTTCAAGGCGATGTCGGCCCTCAAGGCCGCTTCGAATTCCCTTGTCAGTTCGATATCGTTGTCGTTTTCCAGGCCAGTTGCACCGAGCTTTGCAAACTCCACAAGGTCCGACAGGTCCGTAAAGTCCATCTCATCCGATGAAATTGTGCCGACCACCATCCAGCCCGACCCGTTATCGTCATTCTCCAACTTGAGATCGGTCGTGATGTCGGTCGCACCGGTGCTCAACTTGCCTTTGAGCTTCGCGCCCTCCGGCGCAAGACCACTGGACCCCGAAAAACTGATGGCAGGAAACGTCTTCTCTGTTTTCACTCCAAGAGCGGCAAGAACGTTCGCCGGCTTTGGAATAGTCAGGCTGGTCGCAAAATCCAGCTCTTCGACCACGCGAAACTCAGGAATTGCCAGATCGAAATCTAGATCGAGCAGCTCGGTCCCCCCGATTTCTCCACTCAACTCTTCAAGCCCGAACGACCCCGACGCCTCGTTCAGCGAAACCTTGCCCTTCACATATCCAAGCTCCGGAGCATCTGTTGCAGGCCGGTTCAACAAGATGGCGGTTGGAAACCGGTAGGATCCCGTAAAGCTCGCGCCAGAAAAAGCGAGGATATCCTCCACCTCGCCTGTCATTGTGAGATACGGCGCGTCGTCAGGTCCGTCGAGAATGGTGACCTCTTTCAGCCCGACCTTGTCATCCGCGCTCTTGATGACCCTGCCGACCGTGATCGGCCCGATTTCATCGAATTCCAGAAGAACAGCGTTCGTTGTGATGCTTGTCTGGTCGACTGACAGAGCCCTGAGCGGGCCGCTTACATGTCCTTCGATTTCTTTCACATTGACGGCAAACGATCCGGCCGGCTCCTGCTTGAGGGGCGCAAGCACCGTTTTGAAATTCACGTCTATCAATGTCTGCTGGAAGAGGTCGGAGAGCGCACCGGTCACCGTGACCCGATCGTCATTTTCACCCTCGTAGTCGAGTTTAAGAGCCGTCACATCGAGACTGTCGACAGGGCCGGCATAGGACCAGCTCGAGGTGGCAGTCCCTTCGACCGCACTTTCCAGGCCAAGAGAGGCGAGCAGCTCCGTTATCGACTGCGAGTTCGCGCTCAGATCACCCTTGATATGTGCAATTTTTTGCGACGTGTCGACGGTCCCGTTCAAACTCGTTTCCAGGCCGGGAAACGTGATCGTCAGGTTGAACGGACCGGACTTTTCCTCCTGTGCGACCGTCGATGAAGGCACCTCACCTGCCGCCGTCAACCGTGTTCCGTTTAGCGCGGCATCAAATTCGATCCCGGTCGACTTTGAATCGGTTCCGGTGGTCAGCTTCAGGGTGTTGATCGCAAAGGTTTCGTCCCAGCCGTCGGCCTCGTCGATGAAACGGAACACGACATCCGTCAATTCCATATTGTCCAGGACGGGGTTATTGATGAGCGTCGACGGCAGCTCGAACGCGGATGACCTTTGACTTTTTCCGTCGGGGCGATACTCGATCTCGGCCCCGCTCATATGAAAGTTTCGGATGCCGGAAACCTGGCCGCGCAAAAGGCTGTAGGGTGCATTGAACTCCACGGTGTCGAACACGCGTGCCTTGCCATCTCCCCCACCGGACGAGCGTTCAATATAGGAATCTTCAATCTTGACGCCCAACCTCAGGCCAGGGACCAGGGTCACCGGACCCCGCACTTCCACTGGCCTTCCCAGGACGCGGCTCAGAATCTGAGCCGCCTGCTCCTGGCGCACCGAAGCATAAAGATCGAGCGTTGCCAGCGAATAGGTGACGGCAAGCGCCGCGAAGACAACAACAATGAGACCGAACGCGAATAGTCTCACAAGTCTGGCATACCCCCTCGATGGTTTTCGCTTCGCATTGTCCAAAGCTGCCAGCCTTTCATCCGTCTTCAAGGTAAAACGTCATTCCGAGTGCCGTTCAATTCTGACGCCTTACAGTATGACGCCAAATCAAGTTTCCTGTGGTTTTCTTCGACCTGCACAATCGGGCGGCTGCTTCCAACGCTGTTCGCACTCTACGAATGTCGTGCAAAGACGATAAGACCTGAACACACAACACATTGACCCGGCAAAACAAACCTCATCACAACAAAGGCAGGTGCAGCGCCCTGGCTCTTGTCTGGCACGCCCTGTTCGCGCCGATCAATAATCCTTATCATAAGGGTATTCAAATCAGATCACGGAATTACTTTTAAGCAAAACGCGAACGCGTATCCCGACTGTGAGTAACAGCGAGTTCTCAAGGTCCGTTAACGCAATATTCACCATGCGAAATTACTGTTTTAATTCATTAAAAACTGGAAACACCGGCTTTTCTTAAGAACGAAACGCTTTCGGTGTCTTAAGCACAGTTGAGCCAGAATGAAGATTAGACTGTCCAACTTTTTGCCTGCTACGGCGATCGCATGTGCCGGTCTGGCAATCGGCGTGTTCCTGTTGCTTTCGATACTGAATATCAAGGCTGAATACCGGCAAAGATCTGAAATACTGATGAAACAGATCGCGACCGCAAACGCTGAAAATACCGCTCACATTCTGAAGACCGCCCGAGACGAAATCGTCTACCAGGCGGGAACGACACAATTTGAAAAAGCAACGATCGACTTCGCCTCAGGGTGGGACTCCAGCGATGCCGCGACGGTGAAGGACATTTTTCTCAAATCGGACGGCGATCGAAGCGAGATCGTCATGGGCGATGGGATCGAGATTTTTGAATTCATGCACGAGGCTCACCATAACCTCATCAAGGACTACCTCAATCAGTCGGTCTACAAGGACATAGCGCTGCTTTCGCCTGAAGGTTTCGTTTATTACTCCGTCCACAAGGGGGATGCCTTCGGATCTTCGGTTGCGAATGACTCGCCGTTGGAGGAAAGCCGGAACCTGGCGCTGGCTCTTGCCGGGGCGCAAGATGCACAGGGGTATCTGACGCCCTTCGTCCGCACCGAGAACGGTTCGGTCGTTGCCATGCTGGCAGCAAGAATTGAAAGCGAAGGCGCTCATATCGGCTATTTCGTCGGCACCCTCGATGCAGAGGCGCTTTCTACTCAATTCGACACACTCGACATGCTCGGTGAAACAGGGCGCATCGCCTTGCTCGATCAGGAGATGCAACCGGTCGCCGCGTCAATGGACGATCCCGCAGGCGCGCTCGTCTCCGGCTCCAACGTTGCCGATACAAGCGGCATCCTGTCCGTTGCCTGGCTTGAGGGCAAAGACGTTTTCTACGTTGCGACACCGATGCAGGGTTCTGCCGGATCCTTCTTCCTGGTTGCCCAGCAGGACACCGCTGAAATCTATGCACCCGTAAACGCGTTGTGCGTCCTTTTGTTGTGGATGGCGGCGGCGGTTCTTGGTGTTACCGGCGGTCTCGTCTACCTGGTCTTCGGCCGCGCATTGCGTCCGCTGAAGGAAGTTTCTGGAACGATTTCCAACGTTTCAGCTGGTGTCCTTGAAGGCAACAAAGTCAAGGAGAGCAAGTTCTTCGAAATCCAGCAGATCTCCCAGGCCCTGTCTGTCTTTATCGAAAACCTCGCGGAGAAGAAACGCCTGGAGGAGGACCGGGAACTCAAGCAGGCGCACCAGGAAGAAAATCGTGTCAGGATCACGTCCGAGATCACGAATTTCAAAACCTCGATATCTTCCATCATCGAGGAGTTGAAAACCGAAGCCAATGAAATGAAATCGAGTGCCGACCGGCTGGACCGCGTCGCCAGCGCTTCCAACCAGTATGTCGACACTGTCCGGACCGCTTCAAGCGATGCGACCCAGAATGTCTCCCTGGTGGCTCAGTCGACAAAGGAACTTGCCCTGACAATTTCCGAAATCACGAGCCAGACCCAAAAGACCAAGGTCACCGCGGAACAGGCATCGGAACTTGCCATAAGCACCGGAAACGGTATCGATCAGTTCATTTCGACAACGGCGAACATCAGCGAAATACTCGAGTTCATCAACGAGATTTCCGAACACACAAGTCTGCTTGCACTTAACGCAACGATCGAGGCGGCAAGGGCCGGTGAAGCAGGCAAAGGGTTCGGTGTTGTTGCATCCGAGGTCAAGCAATTGGCTGTCAAAACAGCAAGCGCGACCGGGCAGATCTCCGATCAGATCGCGAATGTCCAGGCCTCTTCAAAAGAGATGATGGATGCGGTCAAGCAAGTGACGAGTGCGATCGACCAGGTCAACGAGTTGGCAACCTCAATCGCCGAAGCCGTTCAGTCGCAAAGCGACTCCGCCAAGGAAATTTCACACAATCTCGACGTCGCGACCGACGGCAGCCGTGTCGTCGATACGAATATCGAAACGATGTCGGAGCGAATTGAAGAAACCAACAGGGAAGCGGAGACTATTCTCTCACTCTCTGAAGATGTCGACCGCCTGAATATCAAACTGGACGAGGCCGTCGACCATTTCCTTAAGCAGGTCGCTTAATTTAAGTCTCCAGGAACTTCATGCTGCAAAAGGCGGACGTTGTCCGCCTTTTGCCTGAATTCGCCGGGCGTGCGATGCATACCCGGACCGATCTGGATCCTTAGAGGCCCAGGACCCTGTTTCTCTGGTTTGAATAGGCGATCTCAGCACCCTTGCGAAACGCGCCAAGTTCGGTAAGGGCCGCCCGGTAATGATCATCGACTTCCGCGACCAATGCGGATTGCCCACGCGTTTCTTCAAACACTTCCTGTGCCGCCTCGCCAAAGGCATCCCAGGTTTCGTCGTTGAACTGTCTCAACTCCGTCCCGTGCTCGTCGACGAGCTTCTTCAGATATACGCCGTTGTTTGCGAGAAACTCTTCGTTCATCGCAGCGTTCTCTTCCATGCATGCCGCTTCGATGACTATTTTTTCCCAGTCGGACAGACCCGTCCACCAGGCCTTGTTCATGCCGAATGAATTGCCACCGCCCGGCTCATGCATTCCTGCCATGTAGTAATATTTAGCCGCCTCATAAAACTTCATGAAGTAGTCGTTGTAGGGCCCAACCCATTCGGCCGCCTCGATCGCACCCGCGACAAGATTTTCGTAAATCTGTCCGCCCGGCAGCGAGACAACAGAAACACCGAGCTTGGTCATCACCGTGCTGCCAAGACCCGGAATACGCATTTTCAGGCCCTTCAGGTCGTCAACGGATTCGATTTCAACGTTGAACCAGCCTCCCATCTGGGTGCCGGTTCCGCCGCATGGCAGCGCCTTCAGGTCAAAGTTTCCGGAGACCTTGTCCCACAGTTCCTGACCACCCTTGAATTTTATCCAGGCGTTCCATTCCGGCATGGTCATGCCGAATGGCACAGAAGTAAAATAGGCGAAGGCCGGATCTTTCCCCACCCAGTAATAGTCGGCGGAGATATAGGCCTGCGCGTTACCCGAGGCGACCTCATCGAAAACATCAAAGGCTCCGACGCGCTCGCCGGCCGCATAGTATTCCGTCTGAAGACGGCCGTCCGACAAATCGTTGATGCGTTGTGCCAGCCGCTGTGCAGACATGCCCAGTCCAGGAAAGTCCCGCGGGAAGCTCGAAACGATTGTGAGTTCTTTGCGCTCCTGCGCAATCGCGGGCGCAGCCAGCATCGCAGCACCGCCGGACCCGGCAATGCCTGCATTTCTCAAGAATGAACGACGATCCATTTTTTTCCCCTCTGATTTTCACTCAAATGCAGGACACGGTGGTCACCTGCCAGGCTCGGATTTTCCTTTGGGGCCCGTATCACGGCAAATAGCCTTGGGCTATGCCTCCGATAGGAATTGAAATGGCGATGGTGTCGGCGTGGCCTGCACGTATTCCCCTTGCAAGGTGGAAGCATATGCACGGCGCGAGGCACTTTGCCTGCCGTTTACCTGGCTGTAATTCCGCAAAACTCAGAAGCTTGAGGTTCGGGTTCGTTTTGGAGCTGCCAATGCCTCCCGGTAGCGAACCATATCGACACGCTTTGCAACGCATAGCTTCTGTCTATTTGCCGGCCGACAGCAGCCAACCGCAATATGCGCCGGACGAGAAGCGAGAAGCGTCTTTTTTCAACAGCTTACAAAACCACGAAAGGAAAATCATGTCTGTTTCCGCTGATACGAAAGTCAATATCGACCGCTTCTGGGGTACGATCGAGGCATCTGCGGAAATTGGTCCGGGACGCCCGGGAGGTCTGTCGCGCCTGACGCTTTCCGACGCGGATCGTCAGATGCGGGATCTTTTTTGCCGATGGAGCGAGGAAGCGGGCCTGACCGTCACCGTCGACGAGATCGGAAATATCTTTGCGCGGCGCAACGGGCTGGACGACGCCCTGCCGCCGATCCTGATCGGAAGCCACCTCGATACACAGATCAATGGAGGCCGTTTCGATGGCATCGCCGGCGTGCTCGCGGGTCTGGAAGTCGTGCGTTCCCTCAACGACGCCGGTCATGTCACCAAAAGGCCTATCACCGTCGTGAACTGGACAAATGAAGAAGGCGCAAGATATTCCCCGCCGATGGTCGCCTCCGGATGTTTCGTCGGACGATATACTCCGGATTGGGTCAGAGACCTGATCGGCGACGACAACACGCGCTTTGGCGAGGAGCTCGAACGGATCGGCTATGCGGGCACCGTGGACTGCCGCGCAGGAGACATAGACGCCTATTTCGAACTTCATATCGAGCAAGGCCCCATTCTCGACGCGGAATGCCGCGAGGTCGGGATCGTTACAGGTGCATATCCAACCCACGGCATGCGCGCCTCGTTTTCCGGGCGGACCGCACACTCCGGTCCGACACCCATGGATCTTCGGCAGAATGCACTGGCTGCCGGTGCACGCTGGCTGACCGCGGTCGACGACATCGGCTGGGATTTTGCCGTGCATGACGGCAAGGCAACCGCTGCCCGCCTGACGGCTTGGCCCAACAAGTCCGGCATCTTGTCGGACACAGCCGAAGCGATCTGCGACGTTCGCCATCCCGATCCGGCAACGGCAAAAGTCATGGCGGAAAAAATGCGGCGTGCGCTCTTTGCAAGTGCGGCAAAATCGGGTTGCTCAGTGAATATTGAGGACGAGTGGCACTGGGGTGGCGATATTTTCGATGAAGGCCTGATCGACTCGATCCGTTCGCAGGCAATCCGGCTTGAGTGCAACTGGCAGGACATCAAGAGCCAGGCGGGCCACGATGCCTATCACATGGCACTTCATTGCCCGACGGTGATGATCTTTACACCCTGCAAGAACGGTATTACCCACAACAATGAAGAGCACTGCGAGCCCGGCGACTTCGATGCGGGCCTGAACATTCTGTTCCACGCTGTAGTTGAAAGAGCGGACCGTGACTGAATACGTCTCACACGACGCCGTCGTAAATGCGCTCGATTGGACCGATCTGATCGAACAACTCCGCGGCTGGTTTACGACCGCCAACGTCAATGCGCCGCCGCGACAGGTGCTTGCTGTTCCCGCACCAGAAGAGAGCAATTCGCACCAGTCCGGCTCGCTGTTGATCATGCCGGCCTGGCTCCCGGGCAAGTCGGTTGGCGTCAAGGTCGTTACATTCTTTCCATGGAATGCGGACTTGGGGCAGCCGACGATCAACGCGGGGTACATGCTGTTCGACGGGTCGAGCGGCAAGTTGACATCGATCCTGGACGGCGATGCGCTGACCGAGCGCCGTACTGCAGCAGCCTCCGCGCTCGCTGCAGATTATCTGGCAAGAAAAAACGCCAAGCATCACTTGATCATCGGCACCGGTCAGCTGGCGAAAGCCGTCGGCGAGGCCTATGTCAGGATACGCCCAATCTCAAAAACCATTGTCTGGGGACGTCGTCCTGAGAAGGCCGAGGAAATTGTCCGAGACCTTCGGAGTGCCGGCATTCAGGCAGAAACTGCGCCAGACCTGGAGGAGGCCTGTGCAAGGGCAGACATTGTCACAACAGTGACCGCCTCAAAACAGCCGGTTGTCTTGGGCAGTTGGCTCAGGCCCGGCACACATCTGGATCTGATCGGTTCCTTTCGCGCCGACATGCGTGAATGCGACGATCAGGCAGTAACCCAGGCAGAGTTGTTCGTTGACGACTGGGCCGGCGCTTCCCAGGCGGGCGACCTCTCGCAACCGCTCGAAGCAGGACTTATCGGCAAAAAAGATGTCGCGGCTGATCTGCGTGAACTTTGCTGCGGAGCCCATCCGGGACGCCGGGACGAGACAAGCTATACTCTTTTCAAGTCTGCAGGGCTGTCACTTGAGGATCTGGCCGCGGCCAGCCTTGCTCAAGAGAAAAGAAAGTAACGGCTTATACCAAGCACAAGAAATAAGAACCGATCTGACCGTGTTTGAAGGCTGTTCGGCAAGGAGCAGGTTGCAGGGCGATATGGTTTATCGTCCAAAACCTGCGACGCGGCAGAACAGCCTTCAAACGTGGCCTTCGGTGGCCTGTTCCGGCTCTCCGGACGGCGTTGCCTTGTTTGAACGGCCAACCAGGCCGTCCTGCACAAAGCGCCTTGCCGGCAAACCGGAACAGCGCCATCAGATAGGTCCTTATTTCTTGAGATTGGTATTACTCCAGATCCGGGTAAAGACCTTTCAGCTCTCTGACGAGCTCCACGAATTTGCGCTCCGAAGACTTGAGCTCCTTTTCCGGCGCGTGGATCAGATACACGTCTGCCCCGATCGCCTCATCGGCAATTTCGATCGGCCAAAGAACACCATTGGCGACATCATCCTTGACGGCTGGGCAGGGAAGGATTCCGATGCCCAGTCCGGCGACGATCATCCGGCGCACTTCTTCAAAATTCGTGCTCTCACCCGTGGTGCGCTGACCGATCCTTGCCCGATTGCGCAGGTCAGTCATCGGCTCGAGACCGCTTATGTCCGTCGCACAGGAAAACGAGATGAACGGCTCGCGGCGGAGATCCCTCAGACTGATTGAGGACCGGCCGAAATAAGCGTGCTCCGCTCCGCAGAAAACCTTGAATTCCTCCCGGAACAGTCGGATCGACGGCAAATTGACGACGGGTTTGGGCAAAAGGCAAATGCCGATCGCGACACTCCCTTTCAGAATGTTTTCCAGGATTTCCTGGCTGTTGCGGACGGTGCCGCGAAACATCACCGAGGGATAGCGCTGGTGGTAGAGGCGGAACAACTCGTCGAGGAGCGATGAGTTGAGATGACTGATCACCTGATAGTTCAGCTCGCCCTGTTCTTCGTCGGTCGCATCGCGCACGAGCGAGTGAATGCGTTCAGTAGAGAGAAAAATCTCCTTGCATTCCTGAAAGACCTTTTCACCGCGCAAGGTCAGCTCGAAACTGCGGCTATCCCGGAATACGAGCTGACATTCCAGCTGTGTTTCCAGTTTTTGCAGCGCGTTGCTGACCGAGGGCTGGCTGAGCCCGAGCCGAACCGCGGCTCCGGTAATGCTCCTTTCCTCTGCAATGACGAAGAAGGTGCGCAGCAGATTCCAGTTCAATTCCTGTCCCGCTATTTCCTTCACGCGTTTGCGCCTTGTGTTTTCATTTTGGCCGGAGCTCGCTTTGCCTGAATTCAAATAGACATAGCGGATGTCACGCATAGTTACCAACTATCCGAAGCCATTGGACAAGCCACTCGTCCGAGCGCTAGAACCGGCCCCTATTCCAACTCAGAAGGAGGCCCGACCATGGATCCCAAATACATCCGTTCCGGCAAACGCATGAGCCAGATCGTCATCCACGGCAACACAGTTTATCTTGCCGGTCAGGTTGGCACCGCAGGCAAGGACATCGCGGCGCAGTCCCGGGATGCCCTGGCGGAGGTCGACAAGCTGCTGGCGGAAGCCGGCACAAGCAAATCCAAGGCCCTGCAGGTGATTGTGTGGCTCGCAGACATGTCGGATTTTGACGCCATGAATGAAGTTTACGACGCATGGATTGATCCGAAGAGCCCACCTGCGCGCGCCTGCGGTGAAGCCAAGTTGGCGACACCGGAGTATCTTGTCGAATTCATCGTGACCGCAGCAACCTGACGCGAACACGGTCAGTCCGCTTCCAGGGCACAAAGGTCCTGTAGAAGCGGACTGTCTTGATGCTCTGCGGCACTCCCAGGTTTATGTGGCAAGACAATCGTGACGTCCCGCTTTTGGCTGGCCAGGCGCTCTGTCAGGCCAGCCTATCTTGCAGCAGCGAGATAGTTCTCCAGTTCCGCCTTTACCGCCTCGATCGTCTGATCCGGCAGGCGCTCGTCGGCCAGGTCGTCAATACCTGCAGCGAGGTCGAAACGTGCTGCAAACCGTGTCGCGGCGAGGTCGGCGAGGCGCATACCGGTTTCAGCGCCAGAGGGCGCATCGCCCTGCACCGGTCGGGAGTCGGCCAGCGTTACCGCCGCCAGGGCCTCGATAACGCGGGGACTGTCAATCTCGCGCAATGCTGACAGCAGGAATTCAGCTGTAGCAAGATCCCCTGATCCGGCAGCTGCGGTCAGACGATCCTCTGCCTGAGCGTCTCCCAGTTTCGCTAGTGCGGTATCCACCATCAATCCCATAGAAACGGCAGGAGACGGCGGGGAAACTTCGGTGAGTTCATCGCCTCTGGCGTCCCGCAGTTCCCGAAGAACCGCAATCGTCTCTTCCGTCGCCGGATCATGGGCCAATATTAGGATTGCACCGCCTGCCGTCAGGCCATTTTCGACAGCCTTGCGGATCTGATCACCGACACCTGGCTGTATCGCGTCCGGTCCAAGACGGTAGATCGCAGCAGCAGCGCGTGTTGCGATATCGTCAACCGGGTCCGAGAGTGCACCGGCGAGCACCGGTGCAGTTGCAGGATCGTCTATCCGTCCAAGCATCGTTACGGCCTCACGCCGGACCGTTTCGTTGTTGTCGGCAAGCAAACGCTCCAGTGCGGATATGGCAGCTGCCGTTGGTGCGGGCAGCTGACCGAGCGGCCCGTAGTCACCGGTTTTTACTGCTTCGAACGCCTGAAAAAGGCTGGCTTCGTTGAAGGAATTGGTCACAGTCGACCTCCTTTGCTCTGCGCCCACACCGCCCGACACGACGGTTATGGCGGTGGCGATTGCCACAGCAACAATTGCGAGTTTCCAGCGCATCACGGGTTCATGACATTTGCATGTGCCCGTGGAATGAAAGCGCCAGCGCCCTGGCCACCGACCATCAGGTCCCGCGCATTTACGGTATGGGCACTCACCCCAAGGTGATGCCCAATCTCATGCGCCAGAACATGCCAGAACGGCCAGGCAAGATCGTCTTCAAGCAGACAATTGCCACCGGCCGTACCTGCATCGGCTCCGTCGCCCAGTTTCTCGTCCTGCTCATAGCGCCAGACGAAAAAGACATTGAGATCTGATGCCGCATCTCGATTGGCGACGACCTTGCGCCACTCGTCCGTCCCAGGCACGCCGGTCCATTTGACAATCTGCCCGAGGTTGCCGGCGACGGAGTAGCTCGGATTGACGGAACGCTTTACCAGTTCGACGTTGATCTGATCCTGAAAAAGCTTGTTGGCGTGGTCAAATGTGGGCTGCAGACTACCCGGCTTACGTCTGGTCTGGTGACCGGAGGTATCGCTCACATAGTTGAAGGTCATTGTCACGGTCTTCTTTGACTTCACCGAAACGTCGAGCCTGACAACGGTCGCGGGGCCTTTCTTGGCCAAAATCTGGATGTTCGATTTTGTATGGCCCTTGATGATGAACTCGCGCCCACCGTGGACGAAACACTTCTTCACTTCATGAACAGTCGCAACGCCGGTGTTGGCGCTTACCACCGTAAGATCCGCACCGTCCATCAGGCGAATGCGCCGTTCGCCGTTTAAGGGGACCATTTGCCAACGGGGAATAGTGGTGTTGTCGAACCCTTGAAGCTCTTGTGCCGCCTCGAAGCGTGGCGCGTTCGGACCGGGTGGAGCGGGTGAAACGGGATTGGCACCACCTGGCATCTTCTGAAAAATCTGATCGAGACGGTTCAAGGTATCGCGGCCGACGATGCCGTCGACTGAGCAACCGTCCTGCTCGGTTTGGAACTTGCGTGTCGCGGCATAGGTCTCCTGACCAAAAATGCCGTCCATAACGCCGCCTGCACCGGTGGAATTCGGGAGATTGAAATTGAGATCGACGTAAGCTTTCTGCACAAGGGCGACTGCATCGCCCCTTTCACCCCACTTCATGTATGGAGAATTTTGTGCCGCGGACTGGAGCCGCACGTTGTCCTTAAAGCGATCAGATGTCAGAGCCATTCCGGCAGTCCTCTTCTACGTACGCCCTGAACTGAAACACCCCCAGTCGGCCTGCCTAAGATGCTTCACGTTACGTCAGAATATCGCAAAGGAGGACTTAGCGCGAGTCGAGATTGCGCAATCAACCAAGGGTTAGCCCACGAAGTCTGGCGTGTGATCGGCCAATATCAAGGATCGGCGTTTACCCGGCCAAGCCTTGCCACGGGGCAGTACATCCTGCCACGTTTCCGGCGCCGCACTCACCTGGAAATGATGCTTTCCGCCTTACAAGCCAATGGCTTGCTTTCGTTTTTTTGCCAGTGCTTCCCGGCGATCCCGGTTTTCTCCCACCCGGAATGACATTTCCACGAAGTCAAGATGGTCTCTTGCAGCCGCATCCGCTTCGTCTGCATCACCGGCAAGCACAGCATCGGCGATACGCTTGTGCTGTTCCATCAAACGGTCGCCTGATCCGTCGATGCTGCGCAGGAAGCGGCGATTGTAAAAAACGCCGCGGCGTGTGAGATCATATATGGAGCGCATCATGTGGATCAGCATGGCATTGTGGCTGGCATTGACGACGATGCTGTGAAATTTCACATCCGCCTCTTCGGAGGCTTCAAGATCGCCTTCGACCTGCGCCCGCTGCAGTTCCGCAATCACCTCCTCGATCGCCGCCCGGTCGGAAGGCGTTGCCCGCTCGGACGCGAGCCGGGCCGCGAAAGCCTCCTGCTCCTTGCGGTATTCCAGATAGTCATAAAAGGCGACGCCGTGGCGGGCATAAAGGCTGATCAGCGCGGGGCTCATGGCCTGGCCGGAGAGCTGGGCGACAAACGTCCCCTCGCCGTGGCGGACATGTAGCAGACCGAGATCTTCCAGACGCTTGAGCGCGTCTCTGACCTTTGGCCGGGAAACGTCGAACCTTTCCGACAGTTCCCGTTCTGAAGGCAACCGCGCACCTTCCTGCAGAATGCCCTGCACGATGAGGTTTTCGATCTGATTTGCGACCAGATCGACGACAGATTCCGCGGCAATTGGTTCGAACAAGCTATTCAGGTCACCCATACGGCACCTCCAATAAGATTGGTAATCTTGGTTTACCTCACATGCAAGTATTTTCCCCGATACACATCCGTTTATGCACCTAGATTCAATTCCTTAAGCGCCCACGGCTTGCCGGGTGAGCTCAAATCTGATCACTAGTGGTAAATAAAATTGTTGACTAAGTTAGAAGGTTAATTTTATTTACCTCTGGTTTTTGGTGATGGCAGACCGTGACGGACTGCCGAAAACCACGTGTTTGGAGGAGATAAAATGACCAAGCTTTTGACCAGCCTTCTGCTTGCCGCGGGCCTTGCCGCGCAGCCTGCCCTTGCCGCCGACAAACTGCTTCTGAAAGTCCCCGTTGCGTTTTCAACCGAACTGCCGAGCCTTGGCACGCCGATCCCGCGCGTCGCCGAAGAAGTCGAAGTGATGTCCGCCGGCACGTTGCGCATGAAGGTGTATGAACCCGGCAAATTGGTCCCGCCATTCGAAATTCTGGACGCTGTCTCTTCGGGCAAGATCAATGCCGGCTACACGACGGCCGGCTATTGGGCCGGCAAGATTCCGGCCGCACCGCTGTTTTCGGCGATCCCGTTCGGACCGGAAGCCGGTGAGTACATGGCCTGGATCTATTACGGCAACGGCCTGGATCTGTACCAGCGCATGTATGACGAGGCGGGCTACAATGTGAAAGTTCTGCCCTGCGCGGTGATCGCACCTGAAACGTCCGGCTGGTTTTCCAAGGAAATCAATTCCGCGGACGATCTGAAGGGCCTGAAGATGCGCTTCTTCGGCCTTGGCGGAAAAGTGATGGAAAAGCTCGGTGTCGCAACATCCCTGCTGCCGGGCGGCGAAATCTTCCCCGCCCTTGAAAAAGGCGCCATCGATGCGACAGAGTTCTCCATGCCGGCAATCGACCAGCGTCTCGGCTTTCACAAGGTGGCCAAGTACAACTACTTCCCCGGCTGGCACCAGCAGGCGACCGTCTTTGAGCTTCTGATCAACAAGGACGTCTGGAATGCCGCATCCGAACAGCATCAGCATATCCTGGCCGAAGCCTGCAAAGCGTCCATGGCCGACAGCTTTGCCGAAGGTGAAGCCCTGCAATTCGACGCCCTGAAGCGCAACGTGGAGGAAAACGGGGTCGAGATCCGCAAGTGGAGCCCGGAAATGCTGCAGCTCTTCCGTGATACCTGGGAAGAAGTCGCGGCAGAAGAAAGCGCAAACAACGCCTATTTCGCCGAGGTCTATGCCGACCTGACCGCGTTCCGCACGAACTACGACCTGTGGGAACAGAACGCGTTCCTTCCCCGCTTCTGACAAAGCCCCTGCCGTGCCCGCTTTTTCGGGCACGGCCTCTTTCGGCTTTCAGCGCGCCAGCAAGGGTCTTTTGCCAACGCCGCGCAAAGCTAAGCCGTACCGGACTTGAGGAGGACCGGCACCATGAGCATGAACACGAATTACGAAGGCGATCTCGCCCAGCATTATGAGGCGATCACCGAACACAAGGACCCGGACCGCTTCGGTCTCGCGGTCGCAATCGACACCTTCGTAAAAGCCACCGGCCACGTGGTCATGCTGGCCAATCTGTTGCTGGTCGCCGCCATCGTTACCCAGGTTGTTCTGCGCTATGCGTTCAACGTAAACCTGCCCAAGCTCGATGAACTCCAGTGGCACATCTACGGCCTCGTGACGATGATCGGGGTCTCCTATGCGCTGACCACCGACAGCCACGTGCGCGTCGATCTCATGCATATGCAACTCTCGCGCCGGGCACAGAGGATCGTCGAGATCCTGGGTATCCTGTTCCTGTTGACCCCGTTCATATGGCTGATGGCCGACCAGGGGCTCGACTATTTTCAGGAAAGTTTCCGCGTCAACGAGCGCTCATCTTCCGCCACAGGCCTGCCCTTCCGTTGGGCGTTCAAGGCGATCATCCCGATCAGTTTCGTCCTTCTGGGCATTGCAGCGCTCGCGCGCCTTCTGCACGACGTTCACGCTCTGATTGTTGCGCATCCTTCCGAACGGCAAGGTGCTGGCCTCACAAGGCTTCTGGTTCTGATCGGCATCTTTGCGCTGATCACGGCCGGCTTGTCTACCCTTGTGGAGACGACAGAAGAAATGCTCGTCATTGCGATGTTCATGAGCTTTGTCGGCTTGCTCTTCACCGGATTTCCGGTCGCCTGGACACTGGCCGGAACAGGGATGATATTCTGCGGCCTCGCCTATCAGTTCGACATGGGCAACATGGCCTGGACCGGTCTGGAGGATACTTTCACTGGTCTTGACTACCTGACCCTCGGCGCCGTCGTGAACCGGGTCTATGCGGTCATGTCGAATGCCGTTCTCGTGGCGCTGCCCATGTTTATCTTCATGGGACTGATGCTCGATGAAAGCGGTGTCGCCGAGCGGCTCATGACCTCCATGACGCGTCTCTTTGGCACCGTGCGCGGCGGTCTTGCCATAACGGTGACCCTGATCGGCATCATTCTTGCCGCCTCAACTGGCATCGTCGGTGCGTCCGTCGTGCTTCTCGGCGTTCTGTCTCTGCCGGCCATGATGCAGCACCGGTACTCCAAGACCCTTTCGACGGGTGTCGTCGCAGCCTCCGGGACGCTCGGCATCCTGATCCCGCCGTCCATCATGCTTGTCATCATGGCGGACCAGATGGCGCTTTCGGTCGGCGATCTCTTCATGGCGGCCGCCATTCCCGGCATGCTGCTGGGTGCGATCTACCTGCTCTATATTTTCGTTCTGGCCCTGTTGAACCCGAAAGCGGCGCCGGCGCCCGAAGGCGCAAGTGCACCGGACTGGGAGGCGTTCAAGGATATCCTGGTTGCGCTTGTTCCGCCGCTTCTGCTGATCTTCGCCGTTTTGGGGTCGATTTTCGCGGGCATCTGCACGCCAACGGAAGCCTCGGGCATCGGCGCGATCGGCGCCACTCTCCTGGCGCTTGCCTATCGCAAGCTGACTTTCCGGAAAACCTGGAACGTGCTCAAGGCAACCTTCAACACGACCGCCTACATCTTCGCGATCTTTCTCGGCGCCACGGTCTTTTCGTTCGTCCTGAGAGAACTCGGCGGCGACGAGCTGATCGAAAGCATGGTCTCTTCGACCGGGCTGGGGCCGAGCGGAACGGTCATCTTTATCCTGTGCATCGTCTTCCTGCTCGGGTTTGTACTCGACTGGATCGAAATCACGCTGATCGTGCTTCCGCTGATGCGGCCCATCGTCAACGGGCTCGGACTCGATATCCCCGGCTTCGGTGCCATCGATGAGCCCGCGCTGGTCTGGTTCGTGATCCTGGTTGCGGTCACCCTCCAGACGTCTTTCCTGACACCGCCGGTGGGTTTCTCGCTCTTTTATCTGAAAGGCGTCTGCCCGGACGGCATCAAGCTGACGGATATCTATAAGGGGATCGTGCCGTTCGTGCTGCTGCAGCTCTTCGGTCTGGCGCTCGTCTTCCTCTGGCCCGCGCTCGCCACCTGGCTGCCCTCGGTCGCTTATTGATCAATCCGGCAGGCCGGACTTCCGGCCTGCCTTTCGCCCAGGCATGAGGTTTCGGATGAAAAACGACGCTCTGATTCAAAGGCTGAAGGACGTTGTCGGACCCCGGCACTGTCTGACGGATGCCCGCAAGACCGAACGATACCGCAAAGGTTTCAGGTCCGGCCAGGGCGAGGCAATAGCTGTTGTCGTGCCGGGTACACTCGTTGAGATGTGGCGCGTTCTTGAGGCCGTCGTCGCTGCGGACTGCATCACGATCATGCAGGCGGCCAATACCGGCTTGACGGAAGGCTCGACCCCAAAAGACACATATGACCGCAGTGTCGTGATCATCTCGACGCTGCGTCTCGACAAGCTGCATGCTCTGGATGATGGCCGCCAGATCGTCAGCCAACCCGGCGGGACGCTTTTCAAGCTGGAAAAGCTCCTGAAGCCATTGGGACGGCAACCTCATTCGGTGATTGGCTCGTCCTGCATCGGCGCGTCCATCATCGGCGGCGTCTGTAACAATTCCGGCGGGGCCCTTGTCCGGCGCGGCCCGGTTTATACGGAACTCTCCCTCTACGCGCAGATCGATGCGGCAGGCGAACTGCAACTGATCAATCACCTGGGCATAAACCTCGGCCAATCCCCTGAAGAAATTCTCGGCAAGCTTGATCGGGATGAGATCGATCCCGCACACGTTGACTGGGAAACCGGGCGGGCCTCGGACGACACGTACGGTGAGCGTGTGCGCGACATCGATGCCGAGACCCCGGCGCGCTACAACGCTGACCCGCGCGGACTTTACGAGTCCTCCGGTTCAGCCGGTAAAGTGGCCGTCTTCGCTGTGCGACTTGATACCTTCCCGATCGAGACCGGCGACAAGGTCTACTACATCGGCACCAATGACGCCCGCCAACTGACGGATTTGCGTCGCCGCCTTCTTGCCGACCTGCCAGAGCTTCCCGTCAGCGGCGAATATCTGCACCGCGAGTGCTTCGACGTTGCCCATCGGTATGGCAAGGACACGGTTTTGATGATCGACTGGTTCGGCACCGACCGGTTGCCCTTATTCTTCGCCTTGAAGGGAGCGACCGACGCCCGTTTGAACAAGGTGCCTTTCCTGCCGAAAAACCTGAGCGACAGATTCATGCAGTTTCTGTCCCGCCTCGCACCCGAAGCCTTACCGTCGCGAATGCTCGACTACCGCGCGCGTTTTGAACATCACCTGATCCTGAAAGTTTCCGGCGCGACCGCTGCCCAGACCGAAACGATCCTCAACGAAACGATCGGAAGTGACGGCTGGTTCCTGTGCGACGACAAGGAAGCGGGCAAGGCCATGCTGCATCGTTTTGCCGCTGCGGGCGCTGCGGTGCGCTACGGCGCGGTTCATACTGGCGCGTGCGAGGACATTCTGGCACTCGATATTGCCCTGCGGCGCAACGACGAGGACTGGTTCGAGCAGTTGCCAGAGGAGATTGAGGATCAACTTGCAGCCAAACTCTACTACGGGCACTTCCTGTGCCACGTCCTGCATCAGGACTATGTCGTGAAAAAAGGCTGCGATCCGAAAAAACTGAAGGCACGGCTTCTGGAAATCCTGGACCAGCGCGGCGCCGAATATCCGGCCGAACACAATGTCGGACACATTTACACAGCTAAGCCAGCCCTTGCCAACCACTACCAATCGCTTGACCCGACGAACAGTTTCAACCCCGGCATCGGCAAGATGTCGCGCGAAAAACACTATGCGCAAGGTTGCTGCGGTTCGCGTGGAAAAGAAGCGGCCGAGTAATTGTATCCGGTCGCTCGAACTGGTTTGAACGCGGCTGCGAATCTATAAAACTGGAACAGTCTGCTTCATGATGGTCACCGGACAATAGTCGGGCGCACGTCAATTTCCGGATTGTGGCGAGCGCCGGCTTTCGTGGCAATCATTCCAACGGCCGAAAACCGAATTCGATGAGAACTCCGGAAAGGTCGGGCCCGCCACTGCGATTGCCTCTGATTGAGAGTTGCGCTTCACCTTGTGGTCGCAGTGTCGTTGTGGTTTTACAATCACGACTGGAGCATTGACGGACAACACTTTCACAGACAACAAGGTCGGCCCTGTGAGTTTCCAGTCAAGTCCCGTTTGAGATTGGAAGTGGTGGTTTGACTGAATTTCTCGCAGCAACTTTAACCGGGATTACTTTGGGACTGGCAGCCGGAATGGCTCCAGGCCCCCTGATGACATTGGCCATCACTCAAACTGTGCGTCACGGATACAAAGAGGGATTTTTGATCGCGGCAGCTCCGCTTGTAACTGACGTTCCTATTGTGCTGACACTATTTTTTTTGCTTCGGGAACTGCCTGGACAAGCGCTTGGCGCTCTTGGGATGGTTGGGGCCCTATATGCTCTGTTTTTGGCATACGAAACCGCCAAGGCTGAATCCGTTGGAGAAGCCGGCTCTGCAACCGCGCCTGCTTCCCTGAAGAAGGGAGCTCTTGCCAATTTTCTGAGCCCTCACCCTTACCTGTTCTGGATTACTGTAGGCGTACCTTACGTGTTAGCTGCGCACGAAAAGTCGGCAATGGCGCCTTGGGGTTTCATAGCCGGGTTCTATCTTCTGCTGGTTGGTTCCAAAGCAGGTGTCGCAGCACTGACGGGGCGATATCGGGGCCTGTTGACCGGCCGGGCTTACCCCTATGTCATGCGCGGCCTTGCGCTTGCGCTGGTCATCTTCGCAATTCTCCTTTTCCGCGAAGGCTTGCATTTCTTTTCCGCTGACGTGCAATAGCAGGGTTTGTGTCAATGCAGCTGTCTGGGGAGTTCATTCGGCCCAAATACGACTCCTCTCGCGATGAAAGGTGCATGGCACCGCTGTGACGCGCCCATGCATCCCATCACGTTCCAGCTCTCGGAGTTTGGTCGGCCCTGCCCCCTGACTTGGTCAGTTCATCGAGCTGATGCCAAAGACGTTGCCCTCCGTATCCCGGCAAAGGCTCACCCAGCCGAATTCGCCGATGGAGAATTTGGGCCGCAGAACCTGGCCTCCGGCAGCATCAACGCGGGCTTCTTCGACAGCGCAGTCTTCCGCCGAGAAATAGACAACCGTTCCACCCACGCCCGGAGAAGCGTGCGCCGATTTTGACAGGGCGCCACCTGCACCATAGGCGCTCATGTCGGCAGGGAAACTCATCATTTGGGTTTCACCGGTCGGGTCACCTATGGGTTCAAGCTTGCAGTTCAGCACGGTTTCGTAGAATCGGACGGCGCGATCCAACTCGTTCACGTAGATGTCGAACCATCCGACGGCGTTCATTTTCGACATAACCAACTTCCTTTCGTCGTTGCATATGCCACTCACCTACCAAGCCGTCAGGAGCCTGTATTGTAGATATCAGACATCGAACTTCCGGGCGTATTTTTCGGGCGTGTAACCCGTCGCTTTCCGAAAGGAATGGATGAAATGGGACTGGTCGGCATAGGCAAGCGACGGCTCGCCATCCAGCGATTGCTGCAACCGGAGAACTTTCAGGAAATCGTGCGGCGCGAACCCGGTTGTCTTTTTGAGAACGCGCTGCAACTGGCGCGGCGACAGGTCTGCGGTCTCCGCCATGTCGGCAACGGTTCGGATCCCGTCAATATTCTGGAAGATCTTTTCGGTAACGGGATTGGCAACAACTTTTTTGTCCGCAACCAAACCGTCCACGAACTTCGACATGACGTCCTGCTTGGCTGCAAAATCCTGACCGATCATCTCTGTGTTAAGCGAAACGAGCGGGAGGGGGCCGGTATAGCTGCTGTTCACCATCCCATATGCCACCGGCTCGCGATCTCGTTGCCAGACACCGGGCAGGAAGCGAATGTTGACGTAGTGAAACGACGTTCCGAGGTTGAGTTCTTCCGACGAGGCCTGCAGACGTGTGATCCCCGCGACCTTCGGGTCAAGCTGGTCGAAGACCGCGTAAGTACAGGCGTCGGGCAATGCATGGAACCGGTAGTCCGACGTCAAGGCCAATTGCGTTTTCAGTTCCAGAAAGCGGTGTACGATGCCGCTCAGATGTGCAGGCGGAAGGGCCTCGACAAACTGTACGGCATCTACTGCCTTCTCCTTGCTGTTGCCTTTGGGATCGTACATCTGATGCGCCCGTCCGTTTTTTTGCCTGATCTCCTCAAAACATTCTATCTGCGCAATGCGAAAGGCAAAACCGGCGGGCATAGCGCTTTGCACAGACCTGTGGTCTAATCGGGTTGCAAAACAACACTTGCCACTTTGTATTTTGCAGTATTGATATTGTGTTTTCATAAAAAGTTGGAAACTATCACTGGCGCTGCTTTCGACAATTTCGCAATAGACGAAAGGCTTTCAGCTTAGCCCAATGCCCGAAAATCTTCGATTTTTAAATACAAACTCGGCGATATTCAGCGTCATTGCAGTCCTCATGTTGAATACGATTGGTGTGTCTTATAATTTTGGCATCTTCGGATCACTTGGACTGTCGTATTTCGATTTCGCCGATACCTCTGATTTCTTATTGGCAGCTTTCAAAAGTCCGATTGCTTTTGCTTTCGCTTTATTCCTCGCCATTATTTCCTTCAGGGTATTGGCAAATAAGTATCGAATAGATTTTACTTCTGATGTTTTTGAACTTCGGTTCTACATCTATGTTCTGGCCGTGTTTTTTGGTTTAGTGGTCGCCCCAGCATCAATTGGATACATAAATATTAGAGCGGCAAATGAGTATAAAACGCCGAGCAGGGAACTAAACACTATTGCCTCCATGTTCATTGGCCAATTTCCACGTGTAAAGATTTACTGCGAAATGCTTCAAGGCAACAAAAAAGAAACAATATTAATCAATGGAACACTTGCAGCTGAAGCTGGCGACATTTATTTGATAAAACTGCGACCTGATGAATCTCTAGCAGCAACCGTCGTATCAAAGTCTTGCGTTAAGCTTATAGAGACTGACTACTAAATTGAGGACAATACGAACGACGCAAATCAAAAATGAATTTATATGAAAACGATGCGGTAAAGTCAGATTAGCGTGCGGGGCCTGTTGCATTTCGTTTGCCTGTACAAACCTCATTATCGATGCCGTGCTCAACGTGACAAATTAAGTCGCATGTAAGTTTCCTGATGCTGTGCTGGCTGATGGTTCCGTCTCCGGTGCTTCGGCGACTGAAGAAACCGTGTCTAAACGAAAAAACAAGCTCAATGACTTTCGGGTTTTTGCTCGAAAGATCAATCAGTTTGCGATGCAGCCATCTTCCGGCTGCCAAAATTTCACCGGACTCGAACACTCTGAAAATAACCAAGCCTTCGCGGTTCTTTTGATTGACCTCACGATCGGAAGACGGGTTACCAATCACAGGTGAAGTGGAAAAAGCGTACACAGTTGAAATGTGCGGCGAACTGTAACCAGCACGCTGCGCTAGCCCTCCACCCAGCGAATGCCCAACCGCTACAATTTCCAGGTCCGGCCCAAAATCCCCAAGCAAGCTTGGAACCAACTGCATTACAAGTTCGGTTGTTGCATGATACTGGTCGGTGGTAATTGGATTGAATTTAGTAAGCCACCTGAAGTTTGAATACCAATCTCCCAAATCGTCTAATTCGGTACCACGAAATACAATCGCAACCCTGTTTGGGCCGGCTGCACTTGTGTCTCTCCAGACACGATAGCTTAACCCAGGGACAGAAAGCCGAACGCTTTTACGTTTTACTTTGTAATTTTCGGTCGAATAATCAGGAAGATGGCGCCATCGCGCAAGGTAACGCGTACTACGGTCACACTTTAAGGTCAGTCTACCACTAGGATCTATTTTCTTGTCATACGAAGCTTCCGACAGCAGTCCGTATTGCCAAACGCCCCTTAGTCGCGCGTGTATTTTAGCGTTTACGACTTCTTCTATTGGGCGGTATTGCCCGCCGAGAAATTCTCGCTTTGTGTCGGCAGATCGAACCAGCACAAAGTCTGATTTGTTTTTTTTGTTTCCGTAGGAGTCCTGACTAAAGGCACTGCTCTCGATTGCACAAATGCACGCAAGAGCAATGACCAAGGCCTTTAAGAAGTGGAAAGTTGTCATGGCTCCGAGCTGCATCCAAGTGTACCCGTTTGTGTCTGGGAACGACAGCTTAGGAGATCTCCTTTTGCAGACTCAAGTCACACGAAATGACCTTGAGAGAAAAGCAGCCAAATAGGCTGATAAACCAAGACAACAATTGGTGGTACGCTCCGCAGTCAGTGCTACCAAATACACCGAGACGACCTTCAAGCCTGCACCGCCACTGCCGGAAGGAGTCTACCCATTATGGCCATGACCGTTGGCCAGCTTTCAGCATCTGCCATTCCGCGGCGGCAGCAAAAGGGATTGCAAAACCCCACCACCATGCCATCGATTTCCGCAAGCGAGGTGTCAGCGACGGGTTTGCCTGAATAGGGGCAGGCTTCATTGATGGCGTCGGAGATATCTCCCTTATAGGGTTTGCCCCGCAGTACGGGCTGGCGCGGCCAGTCCTTGCTGCTTCCCGAAGGCAGGTCGAGATGCAGGTCGTCGATCTTTCTAAGCTGTGCATCCGCGCACGCGTGCCACCTTCGAAAGGACGGAAGGGCGTAGATTGTCTCGACATAGGCTTTCGTTACCTCGGTGAGCTCAAACCCATACGTGATGAAC
This sequence comes from uncultured Roseibium sp., assembly GCF_947494555.1. GTDB lineage: Bacteria > Pseudomonadota > Alphaproteobacteria > Rhizobiales > Stappiaceae > Roseibium. The sequence continues at coordinate 75,170 of NZ_CANLVF010000003.1, forward strand.
CGTGCGACAATGGGAGCGAATGCAGCATCTGCGGCGCAGAATGTCTGCCCGCACAGGTATGGCCCGCCTGAAACACCCAAGGCCCATTCCAACAACGCAACAATCTTGTCGGCATCTTCCTGCTCGAATTTGCTCGGAACGAAGCCCCGGTAACGCGCGTGCAGGTTCATCGGCAGGGACTGCAGTGACGAAAATCCGGTTCTCGCGCGCGCCGACAAGGAACGCGCCATCGCCCTGGTTTCGGGCGCCACGGGCCAAAGTCCCGCGTCCGGATGGCGCTCCGCAAGAATATCGGCTGCAGCGGCACTTTCCCAAATCAGCGCCCTGCCGCTTTGCGTGTCTTCCAACAGGATCGGAAGAGACGTCGCGGGCGCGTGCCTGACGAGCGTTTCAGCGAATTCCTCGGAAAACATCGGCACGTATGATGGCTGGAAATCGATGCCGAACGCATCCACCTCCAGCCAGCCGCGCATCGATTGGTCCGAGTAAGCGTATTCGCCAAGCAGCAATTTGTAAGCCATCAACTGATCCTCGCTCGTGCCTGTGAAATTCCTTCGTTGAGCACCTAGACTAGCCAAATCCGGTTTGGCATAAATGACATCATGCCCAAGAAAACTGCCAAACTGCATAGTGTCGTTTTTTTCATTTATCCGGGGGTCAAGCTTCTGGATCTCGCCGGCCCCTTGCAGGTGTTCAATGATGCCACGGACCAGCTTTCGGGAGCTCAGACCTACCGCACCGCGCTGGTCTCAGCGGACGGCGCAGAAGTTGCGACGGACACACCCGTCAGCGTTCGTTCCGAACCTGCGGCCCAATGGTGCAATCCCATCGACACGCTTGTCGTGGTTGGCGGCCGAGGCGCACAAGCGGCCTCCCGTAACGCGGTGGTGGTCGACACGCTCAAAAGGCTGGCAAACCGGTCGCATCGGATCGCCTCGATTTGCACCGGAGCTTTTTTGCTCGGCGCTGCCGGGCTTCTGGAAGGCCGCAGAGCCGTAACGCACTGGCGCTATTGCACTGATCTTGCACGCGACCACCCCGAGACGAGGGTCGATACCAATCCGATTTTCATTCGGGACGGACATATCTGGACATCGGCAGGCGTGACTGCCGGAATTGACCTGGCGCTTGCGCTGGTCCAGCAGGACCTTGGCAGAGACGCATCGCTATCAATTGCACGCGACCTTGTTGTCTTTGCTGTCAGGTCCGGAGGCCAGGACCAGTTCAGCACCACGCTTCACAGCCAGGTGTCGGATCAATCCAGCCGCTTTGATAAGTTGCACGCCTGGATGCAGGAAAACCTGCACGACGACTTAAGCGTCGAAGCGCTCTCGGACCGTGTCGGCATGAGCCCCAGAAACTTCGCCAGGCAGTATCAGGCGTCAACAGGCTCGACACCGGCAAAAGCTGTTGAGGCGATGCGCGTTGAAGCCGCCCGCAGGTATCTTGAAGAAACGGATCTGACCGTTGTACGCGTCGCCGAAATCTGCGGCTTTCGAAGCGACGAACGGATGCGCAAATCGTTTATTCGCACGCTTGGCGTGCCGCCGCACGATTATCGGAGACAGTTCCAGGGTGAGGTGTCCTCAACGCCGCACGACGAAGAAAGCTAGATCGGGCACCAATCGCGCGGCCGGCTACCGCTTTGATACGACACGGCAGAAAAACGTCGGAATCCGGATCGGTGATGACGCAGATCATGCGCAGACTGCCGGAAAACAAGGGCCTAATGTCATTTGAGCCAAGACGAACGCGTGCGACATTGATTTCTCGAAGCGTGGGAAGGACGTAGCGGTGCGAAAGGTACGGTCGAACAGCACATTGGACGACAGGGATCTTCTGCAAGACCGGGAGAGGTCCTCAAGTTCAAGAAGGGTGTCGGAAGCACGCTTCTTTTGGCCTGTGGCGCGCTTGGCAGGGAGATCGTTTGGCTCATCGAAAAGAACGGCCTGAAGCATCTCGACGTGCAATGCCTGCCCGCCAGCTTGCATCATACGCCCGACAAAATTCCCGAAGCGATACGGACGCAAATTCGCGCCAACAAGGACAGATACGACAAGATTTTTGTCTTGTATGGGGACTGCGGCACCGCCGGGGCGCTCGACCGGGTTCTGTTGGAAGAAGGCGGATGCGAGCGGATCGCAGGTCCGCACTGTTTCTCGTTTTACTGGGGAAACGAAGCCTTTGCCGCATATGGCGAGGATGAGATCACGACCTTCTATCTGACCGACTTTTTCTGCCGGAGCTTCGAGAAGTTCATCTGGCAGGCCTTCGGTCTCGACCGGAACAAGAACATGGTCGATTTCGTCTTCGGAAACTACGAGAAGCTCGTCTACATGCCGCAATCCGACGATCCATCGCTGGAGAAGAAGGCACGCGAGATAGCCAGCCGCCTCGGTCTCACCTATGAACGGCGTTTCGTGGGCTTCGGTGAACTGGAGACGGCAATCCGCAGCGCCTGATACGCCTTGCGATACCAGGTGACCTGAACGTGTTGGCGCGTTTCATGTCGGGTAAGGGATGCGCACAGAGCTCCGGGCACTCGGGGTCTTTACCGGTATGAGCTTTTTTCCGAAAACAGCCGGACGAACCGACCAGAACAGATTGCCTGGGTGCAGGACGGAGCCGCCATTCACCCCTGGGGTTGTTCAATGGCCAAGATCCATAACATCCATCAGCCAGTCGATGCTGTTCAAGCATTGATCCAGGGTCAGACTAATCTCATTTGGAGCAGCATCCGCAGCAAAAACAAAGCCGTGAATGTAGTCGATCAACAAGTTCAGCATAACGTCGCCGGGGTCACCGCCATTGAGAGCCTGTGTTCTGTATTTGACTTGAGATGTGAAGTCACGAAGCGACTGAGGCATGCAATTTGGCGTGCTTAGCAGAAAACGAACAAGATCGGCGTTTTTCAGAGCAAGTTCGATATAGCGAACCAGCAAAAGCCTAAGCTCAGCCCTTGGCGTGCCAACAGAAACGCTTGCGTCAATACCTTCGAAAGTCTGGGCTGCAATATCGCGCAGCAATTGCTCCCGGCTACCAACGTGATACTTCACAGCCATCGCTGTTACGCCCAACTTGGCAGCGATCGAACGAAAGGTAAGCTCCTCCAACCCGTAAGTTTCCAAAATTGAGTGGGCACATTGCAGGACAGTCTTCTTATCGACACCGCCTACAAGCTTCTTTGGTCTTCCTCTACGTTTCGGCTCAGACACGGATCAGACCACCTTATATCTCAACTCCACCAACCCCGATGGGAAGGATTTTGTGTGCGTCAGCTCAAGATCAATGTCTGCCGGCAGCTCGCCAAACAATCGAATGCCGTCCCCAAGAAGAATGGGAACAATCGCCAATTTGAAGTCGTTGATCAGCCCCAACTTGAGAAAAGATTGCACGATGGCTCCGCCGTCGACATAGATGCGTTGCCACCCTCGTCGATCCACCTCTGCCACTAGCTCCTGTGGCGACAGATTCATGATTTCTACCTTCTCAGCCAATTCGGGTGGCACGTCCTCATTCGCGATTGAGTTGCTCAGAACCACAACAGGTTTTTCATAAGGCCAAGCATCAAATCCTAGTACGGTGCGATATGATCCGCTGCCCATCACAATGACATCAATGTTGCTGAGGAACCCGGCAAAGCCATGATCTTCATCGGCTGTGTTTTGTTTCATCAACCAATCCAGCGAATGGTCTTTTCGCGCTACATATCCATCCAGCGTGATAGCCATCATGACGTGTCCGGTGGGCATATCAACCTCCAAAAGAGTTATTTATACAATGTATAAATAACTCTCGAAAAGACCACAATACGCCTGAATTTTTGTGGAAAAACACGCACCGTACCGCGGCAACCCGGTTGAAGCGGACCCAATTCCGATCTTCGCGGCAGATGCAATAACAGGCCACATCGCGCACGGGTTTTGGTGTTTCAGAAGGTCGCGACAAAATCGCTGATCCGGACACGCATTGCGATTAGGTCAAATGGCAGAGATGCAGAACGAAGTAGAGCTCTAACCCAAGTCGGTCAGACCTACTTCTGGCTTTCCCGGGCGGGGTTGTTTAATGGGCAATACACTGACCGAATTCGTCCCGCATGACGACGAAATCGCGAAAGTCGTGCGCGCGCACTATGATCGACTGACTGACGGTTTCGCCCGCGCCTTGGCTCACGAAATTGATGTGTCGCCAACACAAATCGAAATCAAGAAACTAGCCGGTTTTCTGGCGGTCGCGGTTCAAGGGCTTTGGGCGTATGCACGCGGAACCGACAAGATTGGCAACCTGGCGCAGCAAGCGGAAATACTGATCGAGCTTGTAGAACTCAAATTCGCAGCCATGTCTGGTAAAGCGAGAACAACATGACGGTTGCGCAGGCCTTTACACATGGATTTTGACTTTTACCAAGATCTATTTGCCCCATTTGGTGAGATCACGACCCGGAAAATGTTTGGTGTCGACGGGATTTATTGTGATGGGCTTTTCTTTGCAATTGTTGCAGACGATGAACTCTGGCTTAAGGTTGATAGTGTTACACGGGCTGCGTTCGAAGCGGCTGGCGCTGAACAATTCATCTATCAAATGAAGAACAAGTCCACTCCGATACCGTATTATCGAGCGCCGGAAGATATCTTTGACGATGAAGAAAGCTTACGCTTCTGGACGCAGCACGCCCTTGACGCAGCGTTGCGAAATCGAAAACCCTCAAAGAAGAAAAAACAGTAACTCAAATTCTTTAGCATTGACGTTTCAATTTGATAGCGCGTATCGGCTATTCGCTGCATTGAAAAAGTGATGACCCTTTTCAGAGCTCCAGAATGCGGATCAGACCCTGAAGCTTATGAGCGTGCGCAAAAGTTCAATCTGGCTCCGGACCCCGACTTTTTCAAAAATACGCCGCAGATGCGTGCGCGCCGTATTTCGCGAGAAGCCGAGTTCAGCGGATATCCCTGAAAGATCGAACCCGCGCGCAATACGGTCGAGGATCTCAGTCTGGGTTTGCGACAGGCCGAAAATCAGCTCAGCGATCCGGATCTGTTTTGACAGATCGGGATCCTCCCCGAAGAGAACATAAACGCGGCAGTCGGCAACCCTAACCCAGCATGTCAGCAGAGCGCCCTCGCCGTCTTCGCCAAGCACCACAGGAAAAGTGACCGAGTTTTCCCCGGCTGAAGCGACCTGACTGAACTGGCCGAACCCTTTGAGTTTATGGGACCGGGAAACCGTTTCCCGAAGTCCCTTGTCCCAGGACGGACTGGACGCGCGCAGCGTTCCGTGGCTGATCGTCAGTCCTTCGAAGGTTCTAAGACATTCGGAAGCGGCGGAGTTCAGCCAGACAACCCCGCAGTCCTGGTTGACCTCGACAGCAGGGGAACTGATATCCCGCAGGGGTTCAGCCCAGCAACCGTGGAAAAGGATGCGCCATCGGCGGCCAGACCGTTCGAAGAGCCGGAAATTGTGTGACAGGTTTGGTGCGATCAGAGGATTTTCGGTTTCGGTCGCAATCTCATCAAATGTAGCCCATGCCATATCGCCATGAACTTCAATTGTAATGTTTTCGCGCCGAATGTCGGCGTGAATGGGCCCGGGCGATGCATCCATGGAGTCAAAGACGTTGCGCCGGAATTCCTCATACCCTCTGGCGATCTGCATCGTGCCGCATTCCATGATGCTCTGGAACCGTTCGTCCTGGACCCAGTTTTTTTCCCAGGCGGTTCTGTCGCGGGCAAGATACGTTGAAAGATCCGTCTCGATTACGGACTGGATTTCTGCCCGTGCCGCCTGAAGTTCCGGGTCATGCGCCGTCATATTTTGCCATTACCGTATCCCGTGACCGCCTGGTGCGTTGTCGAACAGTGCCCGTTGAACCGCCAAACAGCAGATAGGCCATTTGAACGACAAATGCCGCGACCCGAACGTACCATTTTTTAAACCTGACCGGTTTTGGAAAGAGACCGGTGTCATCTGCAAAGAACTGGTAATAGGCATCCTGCTCGCTCGTGGTCTGCCCACAGAAACCACCTGTTTTTTGTTTGTTTCGAAGCATCTGGTTCCAGTTGCTCATTGTCGGACCTCCGATTGCGATCCGATGCAACTAGCACCGTTTGTTTCATGCATATGTCACCCCAGAGGATGACATTGGGCCGGGTTGCCAAACTGAAAGTCTGTTGCCCTTGAGTGGCGAATGCAGCTCGGCCCATGCGGATAGAGTGCGTTGGCTATACATTGCCCGTCCGCTATCCCGTCGACACCTGCCCTCAAATCCTGCCTTCACGGCCGTGAGAACAAGAAACCGCATTGCGATCAGGGAAAATCATCGCCAATGCCACTAGCGCGAAGAACCGCTGCAATAAACGCATTGATTTCAGCACGCGCTCTTTCATTCATGAGGCTTTTGCCAAACGCCCCTGCATGCAATTCTCATCCAGGTGCAAGGGGTCTGCCTGGACCTGTCACGGAATTGCACCGCTCCTTTGACTTGGTATTTTGCCACAAAGGAGAATGTTCATGGGATCAAGTGGGCTGATCCTCGACAATTGCGGCAACCGGAAAGAGCTTCAGAGCAACCGAATCTTCGATTTGACGAATTTTTTACGCCTGAACCAGGATCTACCAACAGGCATTTGCCTGTTTTATGACGCCAAATTCACGCCAAATCGCTCATATTCGAAACTCCTAGTATGCGCATCAGGAATTACATATTTTTCAGGGAGTTGTAGTATGGCTGGTGATTTGTTTTTGAAGCTCGACGGAATAAAAGGTGAAGCACAAGATAAATTTCATAAAGACGAGATCGATATCTTAAGTTGGTCTTGGGGAGCTACTCAGTCCGGCACAACCCACATGGGAAGTGGATCAGGGTCAGGAAAAGCCAAATTCGAGGATTTAGTATTCACAAAGTATATCGACAAGGCAACGCCGGCACTCATTCAGCATTTGTCTACAGGGAAGCATATTTCAAATGGGCTTCTTTGCGTTCGAAAGGCAGCCGGAGCGAGTCCACTTGAGTACATTAAATTGGAAATCAAAGATCTTATTGTAACCGGCGTAAGTTACTATAATAACGAAGAAGACGAGCGAATGGTGGAATACATAGCCCTGGATTTTGCCGAATACAAATTTATTTATACTGAGCAAAAACCGGATGGCTCAAAAGGTGCCGCACCGGAATTTTCTTGGGACATTTCGGCGAATGAATTTACGTAAACTAGGTTCTGTTGACAAAGCCGCGTAACCAGATGCGTGCGGCGGCGAGATTGAGGAAGGCACGGAAGTTGGCCGCGTGTTTCTCATGACTAGTAGCGATGCGCCGACAGTGTTTGATCCGGTTGGTTAACCGCTCAACGTGATTTCGATGACGGTAGAGATACGGACTAAAGCAGATCGGATCGCGCTGGTTCCGATGGGGCGGGATGTTCGACAAGCCTCCACGTGAACTCACGAATGTTCTTATCTCGGTCGCGTCGTAAGCCTTGTCGGCAAGAACCGTTCCGCCGCTCGGCAGGTTTTCAACTAGAGCCCGAGCCATCAAACTGTCATGCTGCTGACCGCCGGTAATCATGACTTGGAGCCGCAGTCCGTTCGCATCAACAACAGCGTGGATTTTGGTCGTCAGCCCTCCGCGCGGTTGAATGGCGAATGCGGCTCGGCCATGCGGATAGAGTGCGTTGGCTATGCTTTGCCCGCCCCGCTATCCAGTCGACACTCGGCCTCAAATCCAGCCTTCACGAGCGTTAGATGAAGAGACCGCATTGCGATGAGATAAAATCATTGCCAATGCCACTTGTGCGAAGAACCGCTTCAAGAAACGCATTGATTTCAGAACGCGCTCTTTCATTCATGAGGCTTTTGCCAAACGCCCCTGCATGCAACTCTCATCCAGGTGCAAGGGGTCTGCTAGTTCGTTAACAACAGAGCTGAGATTTGGGTGACCTTGCAAGTGCATCATGCTTTGCCAAAAGGGGCACATATGTGATTGAACACACGATCGACATTCGACAAAACCTTGACGACCGCACTGTCACAGCTGCTGCACAAAGGATTTGCGCCAACGAAGACCTCACCGTTTTCAAAAATCTTGGCAACGTCAATCGAAGGCCCACTGCACTTTCAGACTTTTGCTCGGTGGTGCGCTGGCGAGAAATCTTGAAATTTCCTCGAGTGGCAGTCTGTGCGAAACCACGCGATCAATTTCGGAACCGTGGCCAGTTATGATGTCCAATGACCTTGGGATGTTGTGGTTTAGAGAATGCGATCCAGCAAGCGTCAATTGCCTTCGGAAAACCTCGAAAGGTCTAAGATCAATCTTCGCATCAGATGGACAGACGCCGAAAAAAAGACCTTTGCCTCCGTTTGCCATATAGTCGGCAAGTCCTGCAGCAACAGCCGGAACGCCCGTTGCTTCAACCGCAAGATCTGCTCGATGATGCCACTCTTGTAGGTCACAGGAGCCGCTTGCGATTGCTTCGAATCCAAAGCTCGATGCTAATTCAAGACGGCTGTCCGAGATGTCGCAGAAGGTTACCCTTGAGATGCCTGTCGACTTAAGCGCCATTCCCATGAGCAATCCCATCGGTCCGGCACCAAAGATCAATGCCTCTTCCATCCACGGAGCGTGAACTGCATCGACGCCATTTAGAACACATCCCATGGGCTCTGCCAAAGCGGCCTGCTGGAAACTCATGTCACCGATGGGATGCACGTTGGCGGCATTCACGAGACTCAATTCAGCAAACCCTCCATGGGTTGTTACACCGTATGCGCCAAGCTTGTCACAAAGATGCGCCCAACCGTGCCTGCACGCCCGACAGGTGCCACATTCGAAATTCGGGTCAACAGCGACACGGTCTCCGGAGGTGACATTTGCTACACCTGACCCAACATCCACAACGACGCCAACATATTCATGACCAGGTACAACGGGAAAAGCGCCAGTCCCATAGTTGTCTTTCAAAACTTCGTAATCGGTGTGACAAATTCCGCTTGCCTTGACTTCGACAACAACTTCACCCGGCCCTGGCGCGGGATCCGGCAAATCCTTGAACTGAACTTCATTTTTTCCGGTGAAAACGACAGCCTTCATAGCGTGATTATCCTTGCAGGTATGATACCAACGCTGCTTCCAAACCTTCGGACCAGATAAGCGAAAGCCAGGTATGAAACCGGACTTGGAACAGGGCGTTGTTTCCTAGATCCCCGTAGATGTCACTTTGGTCCAACCATGCTTGCGGATTGGACTTCGCTGCCCGGGCAGTAATCACTAGCCTATCCCACACAGGATCATTGGGCTCTATGATAGTGCCGTCTTCCCGTGTTCCCTCACACATCCTCGCCCAGATCGCCTGGGACAGCGCGAGACCGTCAACGGCGTCACCGTTGGCAAGCGCGTCACGCAAGGTTGGAAGAACAAATCCCGTCTGGCGCGAATAGCCGTCAAACGCCACTCGTCGCACGGTGTCGATGATCTCGGGATTTGAGAACCGTCTGTCGATCAGATCGACATAAGAGGCTGGTGCTACACCCGGGGCAGCTTTTACCTGAAGTGCGATCTCAATCCTTGCAATCTTGCGAAAAAACGCACCAATCAAAGGGTGCGACATACATTGTGAAATGTATTCGAGAGACAAAATTTCACCCGCATCGGCGATGATCTGATGACCACCGTTTAATATGCGAATTTTCATCGTCTCGTGGGCATGTACGTCCTGCGTGAATGTCGCGTCGACTTTGTCCCAATCGGGACGCCCGGCACAAAAGTCGTCTTCAATTACCCATTGACGGAAATTTTCATGGGTTACCGGGGCTGCATCATTGATGCGGAATTGCCTGGCCAGTTCCAGTTCCCTCGGCCCGGTAGCAGGAACAATGCAATCCACCATGGAATTGGGGAAGGAGCAATTCGTATCAATCCAATCTGCAAGATCCGGATCGGATAGGCGCGCGAGTGAAACCAGCGTTTGTCGCAAGATTGCGCCGTTGCCTTGCAGGTTATCGCAGCTTTGGCAGGTGAAAGGCCCCGATGACTCCCTGCGGCGTGTTTTCAGTGCCGCAATCATGGCACCGAAAGCTGTTCGAGGACTGTCGGGATGAGCGGCATCATGTCGGATGTCAGGATGATCCGAATTGAATGCATTGGTTACAGGGTCAATGTAATATCCGCCCTCGGTGACGGTAAGCGAAACAATGCGGATTGCAGGGTTGGCCATTTGCCGTATCAAGGCGGCGTTGTTTTCCTCGACGGGCACGAAGCCGATCATTGACCCGACGATTTCCACTGAAGGTCCATTGGGGTCCAACTCGATCAGGGTTGTCAGGTAGTCCTGTGCTGACAACCGTTTCCGTTGAGCTTCGTCGCCCCGGCGAACACCTGCACCGATGATCCCCCAATCCAGCGCCTCTCCCTGCTGCATCAGCCGGTGCAGATACCAGGATTGGTGCGCACGGTGAAAGTTACCCAAACCGATGTGCACGATGCCCGGTGTAATGGCCGTGCGATTGTAGGTAGGAATACAAACACCTGCGGGCAAATCGATAAGTGCTGCGTTTGAGAGTTTTTGCATTGGCATTGGCTTCAGCGTCAGCTCATCCAGTTGCCGCCGTCGACATTCAATGTCTGAGCGGTAATGTATCGGGAGGCATCCGAAGCGAGAAACACGCATGGATCGGCGATATCACGGGGATCGCCCATACGGCCCAACGGAACGGCTTCACCAACTTCTCGCTTTTTCTGGCCGCGGGGCTTGTTCTCATATTGGGAGAACTGCGCGTCAACGACGTCCCACATCGGGGTGTCGATGACACCCGGTGCAATGGCATTCACGCGAATGTTGTCAGTTGCCAACTCGAGCGCCAGCGATTGTGTGATCGAGATGATCGCTGCCTTGGTTGAACAATACAGTGTGATGTTGGGTTCGCCACGACGACCGGCCTGGCTTGAAAAGTTTATGATCGCGCCGCCGCCGCGCTTTTTCATGAACGGTATCACCGCCTGACAGGCGAAGATTGTTCCTCCAACATTGACGTCATATTGGCGGCGGTAGTCTTCTGGCGTGATCCTGTCGATAGAGGCCATGTTGAAGATACCCGCATTGTTGACAAGGATATCAATGCCACCCAACGCGTTTTCGACCTGTTGTGCGTTGTCCGAAAGCGCGTCGAAATCCATCACATTCATTTCGACAGGCAGGCCGCCAATGGCCTGTGCCGTTTCTGCGGCGTCATCCTCGCGCAAATCGGCAACAGCAACTTTTGCACCAGCATCGGCCATTGCCTCGCAAACTGCGCGACCGATCCCACGCGCACCACCGGTCACGAGAGCAACTTTTCCATCGAGCGTTCTCATGACATGCGCAACCCTTCGGAATTGAATTTGTGGATTTGGGAAGAATTCGGCGTCAGGAAAACGGTGTCACCGTGCTGTACTGCGACGTCCCCAAGTGCCCTCACGGTCATCGGGTCACAGCCCGGAATGCCATGGACATGAATGAACGTATCTGACCCCAGATGCTCGGCCACGCCGACAGTGCCCCTCCAGGGGCCATCGGTGGTTGAAACATCAATATGTTCCGGTCTGACCCCGATTGTCTGCGCGTCGTGGTTCTCGGCCCCGGCCCCTTCAATGAAGTTCATCTTGGGGCTGCCAATGAAGCCCGCTACGAACTTGTTGCGCGGCGTTCGGTACAGCTCCAACGGGCTACCCACCTGTTCGATCACGCCTGCGCGCAGAACGACGATCTTGTCGGCCATGGTCATGGCCTCGACCTGATCGTGGGTCACGTAGATCATTGTCGTGTCGAGTTTTTTGTGAAGCTCGGAGATTTCCATGCGCATTCCGACCCGCAACGCGGCGTCAAGGTTCGACAACGGCTCATCAAACAAAAACGCTGCGGGTTCGCGCACAATGGCCCGACCTATGGCAACACGCTGACGCTGACCGCCGGAGAGTTGACCGGGACGTCGGTCCAGGTAATCTGTCAGGTTGAGCGCCTTGGCCGCCGCAGTGATCCGCTTGTCCTGCTCTTCTACACTCATCTTCGCCATTCGCATGGGAAAGGCGATGTTCTTGCGCACCGACATATGCGGGTAAAGCGCGTAAGACTGGAATACCATCGCCAAACCACGCTTGGCAGGTGCGGTTGCGGTAGCATCTTCGCCGTCAATTTCGATAATGCCCGACGTTGTGTCTTCCAGACCTGCGATGAGACGCAAGAGTGTTGATTTCCCGCACCCGGACGGGCCGACAAAAACGACGAACTCCCCATCATCTATTTCAAGGTCCAATGGTGGAATGACTTCCACATCACCAAATTTTTTTTGAACCTGCCTCAGCTGAATGCGTCCCATTTTCTTGTTCCTTACTTCACGGCACCGAAGGTCAGTCCCCGGACGAGTTGTTTCAGGCTGAACCAACCCATGATCAGAATGGGTGCAATAGCCATGATTGAAGCGGCACTCAGCTTGGCGTAGAAGAGTCCTTCAGGGCTGGAATAGCTGGCGATAAATGCAGTCAGCGGTGCCGCATTTGCGGCCGTAAGGTTGATCGTCCAGAAAGCTTCGTTCCAGGCGAGAATGATGTTCAGGAGAACTGTCGACGCCATGCCGGGGATCGCCATCGGTGTCAGTACGTAAATGACTTCATCACGCAGTGACGCCCCATCCATACGGGCGGCTTCCAGAATTTCGCCCGGAATTTCCTTGAAGTATGTGTAGAGCATCCAAATGATGATCGGCAAATTGATCAGCATCAGAACGATCGTCAAACCAAGACGAGTGTCGAGCAGGTTGAAATCCCGGAAAACCAGATAGATTGGCACCAACACACCAACCGGTGGCAACATCTTGGTCGACAACATCCACATAAGCACATTCTTGGTGTGTTTGGATGGAACAAATGCCATTGACCACGCTGCAGGTATCGCAATCAAGAGGCCCAAAAACGTGGATCCGACGGAAATAATGACCGAGTTGGAGAAATGCTTGAAGTAGTCAGATCTGGCCTGAACCGTCCCAAAGCTATCGGTTGTCCAGCCACTTCCGAACAGGATCTCCAAAGGCGCCCGGATCGCATCTTCTTCGGTCTTGAACGCCAGGATCAGGATCCAGAGGATGGGTATGAACATCAGGAAACCGAGCGTTCCAGCGATTGCGGTGTTGGTGACCTTGGCTTTGGTCGAGATTGCGCGTGCCATGATCGATCTTCCCTCAAGCGTCCAGATTCTTGCCGATCATCCGCATCAGGAAGATCGCAACGATATTGGCGAGGATGATGGCGATGACGCCACCGGCGCTTCCCATGCCGACGTCAAATTGCAAAAGCGACGAGACATAGATCAGATAGGTGAGGTTTGTCGTCGCGGTGCCCGGACCACCATTGGTGGTCACCAGGATTTCGGCGAAAATCGACAATAGAAAGATCGTCTGGATCAGGATGACCACCGTTATCGCCCGGGCCAGGTGCGGTAACATGATGAACCAGAATCTGCTTCCCCAACCGGCCCCATCCATTTCAGCAGCTTCCAATTGCTCCTGATCGAGCGACTGGAGTGCTGTCAGGAGGATCAAGGTAGCGAATGGCAGCCACATCCAAGACACGATGAAGATGATCGATGCCAACGGGTATTGGCCGAAGAAGTCTATGGGCTGGAATCCGAGGCTTGTAGCAAGATTGCCAAATATGCCGTTCACGGGGTTCATGAACATGTTCTTCCAAACAAGCGCAGAAACGGTTGGCATCACAAAAAATGGTGCGATAACCATGATCCGTATAAGTCCGGTCGCAAACATGGGCTTGTCCAGCAATAGCGCAAAGCCGATGCCACCGATCGTTGTGACGCACAAAATACCGCCAACCATCGCCAGCGTGTTCGTGATTGCGGCCTTGAAACTCGGGTCCGTGACGAACCAGTAGTAATTCTCCCACCCTGCAAAGGGCGTTGTCCCCGGCTGCAATAGGTTGTAGCGCAGGAACGAGAAATAAACCGTCATACACAACGGGATGAGCATCCAGCCGAGGAGTAACAGAACCGCAGGCGAGATCATCATTCGTGCAGCGGATCTTGACGCTTTCGTAGACATGCGTTTCGCCCTCCCAAGTCGAATTGCGCTGCCGCATTTGAGAAAAAATCCAAATCAGATCTTTGCCAAAACGCCCCAAAAAAGCTTTTCCGGGAACTGAAAGGGCCGAGGCACGTGACCCCGGCCCATCCAGGGAGGCGGTTACTTGATGTAACCTGCTTTTGTCATTTCGCGGACGGCGAATTGCTGGCTATTGGCAAGCGCCTGCTCGACTGACTGTTGACCGGCCAGAGCCGCAGCAACCTGTTGGCCGACATAGTTGCCGATGCCCTGAAACTCAGGGATCGCGACGAACTGGACACCCGTGTAAGGCACCGGGTCACGGGTCGGATCTGCCGGGTCTACAGAGAAGATCGCATTCTTGATGGTCTCCGCAAAAGGCGCTGCTTTCAAAAGTCGCGGGTCTTCATGGACGGAGGCACGTGTGCCGCTCGGCACGGCGACCCAGCCTTTGGTTTCGCCCACCATTTCGAAGTACTCTTTGGACGTTGCCCATTTCAGGAAGTCCTTGGCGGTGTCAGCTTTCTGAGAGCTTGCAGGGATAGCGAGAGCCCAGGACCAGAACCAGCCGGTTCCCTTGTCAGTTTCCTGCTTGGGTGCCTGGAAGAAGTCTGTAACGTCTGCAACCGAGGATGTCTCGGGATTGCGCACATCATTTGCAGCCGAGGTTGCGTCCACCCACGTCGCGCACTTGCCGTCCTTGAACAGCGCACGGTTTTCGTTGTGACCATTGCCGGAAGCGCCCGGAGGGCCATAGTTGGTCATCAGGTCGACATAGTAGGTGATCGCAGCGTTCCACTCGGGGCTATCGAGTTGGGGGTTCCACTCCATGTCGAACCAGCGCGCACCGAATGCATTGGCAAGGGTGCCGACAAAGGCCATGTTCTCGCCCCAGCCAGCCTTGCCGCGCTGACATGTTCCGTAAACGCTGTTGTCCGGATCATGGAGCTTGGCCGCCATTTCCGCGAACTCGGTATAGGTGGGCTGCCCTGTGGGGGCTTCAATTCCGGCCGCTTCGAAGAGGTCCGTCCGGTAAAACGTGAACGAAGTCTCGGAATAGAGCGGAACAGCATAAAGCTTGCCGTCCGCAGAAAGACCGTTTCGAACCAACTGAAAAATATCTTCCAGATCATAATCGGGGTCGTCAGCGAAATCGTCCAGCGGTGTCAGCCAACCGTTGGCGCCCCAGATCGGAGCCTCGTAAGCACCGATGAACATGATGTCGAACGAACCACCGTTCGTTGCGATGTCTTGAGTAGTTCGTTGACGAAGAACATTCTCCTCCAGAACGACCCAGTTGATTGTATTCCCGGTCGCCTGTTCCCATTGCGGTGCAAGCTCCTGCATAACGATCATGTCAGCATTGTTGACCGTAGCGATCGTGATTTCTTCCGCCATAGCCGCGGATGTCATCCCGGCTACAAGTCCGAAGCTGACTGCCGTGCTAAGCAGTGTGCGTTTTATAAACATCTTCGTCCTCCCAGTTTTACACATGTAAAAGATTGCATGGGAAATGCCGGGGGTCAAGAAATTTTTTGCACATGTAAAAAAATGATTACGCGTTTTCCTGTTCCGCGAGCACTCAGGTGGATTCTCGAATCCTGAGCGCCGCTTCCTTCAGAACTGCGACCGATGCATCGTCGCGTTCTCCTCGGATGCGCTCCAACAACATGCGAACACCAGCGTCGCCGATGCCTTCAATGTCTTGTGCGGCGGTGGTGATGGCCGGAAACATGAACTGGCTCAAAGGGTGATCGTCGTGTCCGGCGATCCGCAGGCCGCTTCGACGCTCCGGGTTTCGCGCAAACAGTCCGTGTTTGTTTGCGCCACGTATCGCTCCGATTGCTATGCGGTCGTTCGCGCAAAGGATCGTGTCCGACGTGTATTTTTGGCGGCTGAACTGCTCATCCATGATACCGAGGCCATAGGCCTCGAACTGCCAGGATTCATCTGCGCTGCCGGATTCAATAAACCTCGGTTCATACCCCAATTCATGCATCTTGGCTTGATAGGCGTCCTGGCGTTCTATGGCATTTGAGTTCACGCGGGGCATGCTCAGAAATACAGGCGGCTCGCCAGTCCGGCAAAGATAGTCGACGATTGCCGCAATGCTTTGCGCATTGTCCGTCCCAACGAAATCCGAGCCTTGAATCTCCACCGCAGGGCGTGAATCAGTAAAGACAATAGGAAAATCCTCGCGCGCCAATTGAAACGCCTCTGTCGAGCTTTCCAGCCCAAGGGGCGCAATTATGGCGCCATCCGCACTCATGGACCGCAGTCGCGCGACGGCTTGGGCCTCGCCTGTCGCATTGCCGTTCGAGCTCTGAGTAATCACAGTATATCCCGCGTCCCTTGCGGCCCGTTCGATGGCTTCCAGTAGGCTGGTGAAAAACAGGTCCTTATAGTGCGGAATGATCACACCAATCAGGCCGGAGGACTTTCGGTTCTGTCGAGTCGCTATGAAGTTGTAAACATAGTCCACTTCAGCTAATCGCTCTTTGATTTTCCGCGACGTCGATGGCTTTACCGTCGATGGATCTTGAAAATAGCGCGAAAGGGTTGGGCGAGAGATGCCGATAGCCTCGGACAGCTCTTTCATCGTGGCAATTTTTTGTTTGGCTTTCACCATCAAAAAGATCTCCTTCCAGCGAAATTGCTATCGTATTCTTCAACTTTTTTAAAGTGAGAAGCTAATATTTTGACACATGTAAAATTATGGTCTACACCTTCCCCGAAAAGGAGGAAGGCATGTCTCAGACAAGAACCATTGCGAGTGTGGGGGAAGTACTTGTCGAGTTTGTTTCCCACCGGCGCAACTGTTCACTGGAACTGATTTCAGACTATTCAGGACCTTATCCCAGCGGCGCTCCTGCCATATTTCTTGATCAGGCCGCCCGGATGGGCGCTCGTACTGAGATGATCGGTGGTGTGGGTCGTGATGGCTTCGGTCGGAGTGTCGTTAAGCGATTGAATGCGGATGGCGTCGGCACCCGGGGCATTCAGTTCTCGGAAAACCGCAGTACCGGTGTTGCCTTCGTTTCATACTATGACAGTGGTGATCGCGACTTCATCTTTCATTTATCGGGAACGGCCGCTGATCAATTCGAAACGCCTTTCTCTCTTCTGGATCCGGCACAAACCATCCTCCACGTTTCTGCTTCGTCGCTTGGCGCCGAGACGATGCGCAGCAAGATATTGGCAGCTGTTCGACAAGTTTCCGCCGCAGGCGGTTGGATCACATGTGACCCCAACGCTCGTCCCGAACTGATGAGTGATCCTTCTGCAGTGGGCGCTATCCACGAAGTAATGGACTGCAGTTATTGTTTACTTCCAAGTACCAGTGATCTTCGGTTTTTGTTTCCCGATTTATCTGAAGAAATCGCCGTGAACCGGCTTCTAGACGCTCGCGCCGAGATCATCGTTGTCAAACGAGGCGCAAGCGGTGCCACGGTTGTCGGACAAGGCGAACGGTTCGATTTCCCAGGGCACGACGTGAATGAAATCGACCCAACGGGCGCCGGTGATTGCTTCTGCGGGACTTTTGTCTCGCTGATTTCACAAGGTGTTCCTCTTTTTGAAGCAGGGCAGAAAGCTAACGCTGCAGGTGCCATCGCCGTGACACGGCGAGGCCCAATGGAGGGTAACTCCAGCCCGGGTGAAATTAAAAGATTGCTTGAAAGCGCCAAGCCCAAGGAGTTCACAGCATGAGCCTCGTTCATGACCTGATCGCCCGAAACCGCAGTGGCGACCCCATTGGCCTGCCGTGTTTCTGCACCGCGAATGAACATGTACTGCGTGCGGTTCTTGCCTATGCTGCCGAAACGGGATTTCCCACGGTGATCGAAGCGACCTGCAATCAAGTCAATCAAGACGGGGGGTACACGGGTATGACACCCCGGTGCTTCATGGGGTGGCTAAGCGGCATGGCAAAAGAGGCTGGTGTTTCGATGGACAAGCTGATCCTTGGTGGTGACCACTTGGGCCCCAATCCGTGGAAATCGGAGCCCGTCGCACAAGCCATGGAAAAGGCGCGCGAGTTGGTGAAACTCTACGTCGAAGCAGGGTTCACGAAAATTCATCTGGACGCCAGTATGGCTTGTGGCGGCGAACCAAATCCAAGCTTCGGTGAGATCGCGAAACGCGCGGCCGATCTTTGCGCAACTGCAGAGGCTTACGCACCAGATCCGGACAAACTAATATACATCATTGGCACCGAGGTTCCGGTTCCCGGCGGCGAAACCGAAGAACCTGAAACACTGGATGTCACATCTGTTGCACGATTCCATGAAACCATTCAGACGCATCGCGACGCCTGGGCGGAAAGAGGATTGGATGCCGCCTGGCAGCGCATCGTTTCAGTGGTCACCCAACCTGGAGTGGACTTTGGTCACACGTCGGTCTTCCCATTCGTCCCGGACAAGGCCCGTCCACTCAGCGAAGCGATTTTGTTGGAAGATGGACTGACCTATGAGGCGCACTCGACAGACTATCAGTCAACGGCTGCCTTGACCGATCTGGTCAAGAACCACTTCTTCTTTTTGAAGGTAGGTCCGGAACTGACGTTCAGATTTCGGGAAGCCGTCTGGGCCCTGGTCTCCATCGGAGAGCAGCTGGGGTCTGGCAAGTCGTCACGGCTCAGAAACATAATAAACGACCGAATGAACGAAGCCCCCTACTACTGGCAAGACTACTACAATGGCAGCGATGAAGAACTTAATGTCCTGAAGATCTACAGCTATAGCGACCGTATCCGGTATTACTGGGCGGATGCCGAGGTTGCCGAAGCACTGGATGACCTGATTGAGACACTCAGCATCAAATTAGCGCCGGAGACGGTCGTATCCCAATCATTTATGGGGCTCGAATTCGGTGAGATGCCTAGTTCGCCGCGCAAACTGATTGAGCAGCATGTTCAACGTTGTGTTGATCGCTACTTTGAGGCTGCTGGACAAAATGCTCACCCATAAAATTGACCGGCGATGTTTAGGGGACGATCCGTGCGTCAAATTTCCGGTTCGTCCAATAACCGCACACAGGTGAATTGAACTGCTCCGAGATTTTTCGGCACCTGGACGAGATCGGGTCTGGAGACTGTTGCGGTCGCGAGTTTGAACCGAAAAAGGTACTCGAGACGGCCTTAGTTGGCTCCGCCCCGAATGTAATCAGATGTGCTGATATAGACCAGATTGCCCTCGCCCGCATTGTAGGAACCACAATCGAGCGTGCAGATATCCGGGCATAGTTTTTCGATATGCGACAGCCGCGCTGATGGGCTGATCAGGTCCGTGCCTTCCTGCAATGGCAGCGGGTCATCGCCTCCGAACACGGCATCGCCCCCCATTCCGGCGGTAAGGTTGATAATCACATCGCGGTTTCGATTTCTGATCCTTTCGACAACCTGCTGGTACAAGTCGGCATCGCGCGAGCCTGCACCGCTGTCCGGATCGCGCACATGCAGGTGGACAATCGCTGCACCCGCCTCGGCGGCCGCGAGCGCAGAGTCTGCTATCTCGTCGGGTGTCACCGGAACAAGTGAGCTTCTTTTGGGGCCGTCACCGGCCCCTGTGACCGCGCAGGTGATAAAGGTTTTCGACATAAAGGGCCTCGTTACGTTTCAGTGGTAAGGAACCCATTCAACGCCGCAAGCGCGTCGTCCGGAGCTTCCTCGGGAATGAAGTGCCCAGACGGCATCGGCGCGAATTGCGCCTGTTCACACCAGGCCCGCCAGATACGCTCCACGTCGAAGTGACGACCGACAACACCTCGCTCGCCCCACATCACAAGAGTCGGACACGCGATTTTCTTGCCAATATCCCGATCTGCCTGATCATGTCGGCGATCAATATGGAACCCTGCCCGGAAACACTCGCACATCGCGGTTATGGCGTCTGGTGTTGCGTTTGCCTCCAGGTAAGCCCGCAAGGCGTGCGTGTCGTAGTTCACGGCCTTGTCGGACAAGCCCGTAAGGATCAGCCTCAGGAAAGCCTCGGGGTTCCCTGCGATCAGCGTTTCCGGTACTGGATAATCCTGCGTCAGAAATGAAAAGTAGAAATAGTCCTGGGCGATTTGGTCATTCGAATTTTCGTAGAAATCCAGCGCTGGAATAATATCCATTACGACCAGTCGAGTGACATTCTCCGGATGATCGAGTGCAAGGCGTCGCGCCACCCTCGCTCCTCGGTCATGGGCAACGAGTGCAAATTTGTCGTGCCCGAGAGTCCGCATGACCTCCAACTGCTCGGTAGCCATTTCGCGCTTCGTATAAGCGTTTTGGAGAGGATCATGGCTGGGTTTGTGTGTTTCGCCGCGCCCCCGGATATCCGTCAATATCACCGTAAAACGGTCGGTCAACTCGGGAGCGATCTGGTGCCAGCACAGATGTGTCTGAGGATCGCCATGCAGCATCAGCAGCGCAGGACCTGTCCCACCAATAAGTACGAGTACCTTGCCACGAGCCGTCTGCATCCAGCGCCGCTCAAACTCCGGAAGTAGCTTTGCGTCGGCCTCTTCAAAGGCTGTCATTGATCCACGCCTTGAAGTCGGCCACGACGGCTTCGTCGCGTTGAAAGAAAGACCATCGCCCGATTTTTCTGACGCTCAGAAATCCTGCGCGGCGCAGTAATTCCAGGTGACGGCTCACGGTCGGCTGCGCCATTTCGAGCTTTTCGGTCAGCAAGGTGACGCAGACGCCGATCTCGGACGGCTTGCCCGTAACTTGATGTGAAAAGTGGGCATCTGGTTCTGAAAGCCAGCTTAGAATGGAAAGCCTCACATCACTGGCAAGGGCTTTCGATTGTTCGAGTCGATCGGTCATAACCTCATATACATAGTTATAAAGCTATGAGTCAATGTATTGATTTTCGTCAGTCAAGGAATGGGACTCTCCAGGATGCTCAAGAGCGGTCGTTCGTGCTTGGTGCAGCAACAAGTAGAATGGGCTCGCAGCTAAACTTTGTTGCATTTGATACGAAAGGCCACTTTGACCCCTCGTTTCAAATATTCATCCGTTTTACCGCCCCTCAAAATACCGAGGCGCTCGATGCGGAGAGGATGAATTCGCCGGTCTGGTGGCAGGCGAATGTTTTTTCAAAGACCCAGGATCGTCTGCCGCGTCGGAGCCGCTACCAATCAGCTAAAGGCCGCGTGACGGCTTTCGCAAAGCTGTCCGGCAAGTCGCTGCCTCGGGCAGCAAGGCTTTCTGACTTCCATGCGCTTGAGAGATCCTGGGCTACAAAACGTATGCACATGATACAATTGAGACACCTCTCAAGTTCTACTGGATACATAGGGTTCCTAACTGTCCTCCATCAGCAATTAGGTTGAAACCAGACCGAGATGGAGAAAGAAAATGGCTTGGTACGCGAAGTTTGATGGAGTTGACGGCTCGCTGGATGCGACAGAAAACAGGCGGGATAGCGCCACCCAAGGCGTTTCGAAAGAAGGTAACAAGGGTGGACAAGTCGAAACTACATGGAAAATCGAAGAAGGTGAGGCCTACGTAAAACCGCTAGAGCTCGCCGCCGGTGATGTTGGCGCGGAAACAACACTCGCACGCGGGAAAGCCGTTATCGAACCTGAAACCCTTCAGGTGTTTGAAATGGAAACGGTTGACCAGTTCAACTTTGCCGTTGGTGGTATCGACACGCAGCCCGCGTCAGACGGCATCAACAAAAACGAAATGGTTGACATCCCGGTCCCCATGGAACCGGAAACAACGACACAGGCTGCGGACTTTACCGTATGGCGCGACAGTTTGGGCGTCGGCACGGAACCCGAAGCAATAGTGCCGCACTACACACAGTTTGATGATATTTTGTTCTAGATCGCCCTATCACAACAACGCATAAGCTTGGGACCACAGATTGGTTCTTCTCCAGGCGATGCGCAATGCGGTCAGATTTCGCGCCGCGCAATTTGTTTGAGCTGCCCGCCAAAGGGCGGCTCAACAGCGTTTTGCAAAGATGCATTCAGGTCCTGCAATTGCGTAGGTTCTTTGTTCGCACTGTCATTCCCAATTCTCTCTGAAACGAAGTGGTTCGCCGCGAGTGGCCTGCCGGCTGAACCACATGATCGGTGAGCGCGTGGAGCCGGTCACACATGCGGCCATTGACGCCCATTTTCAAAAAGATGTTTCGGCCGAATGACAGTTAGAAGAAAGACATTTCAATGACCCAGGACTTCAGCGAACCCGAGTTCAGCACTGGCCAAATCTCGACAGACCGCATGGGTTCGCGGCCAGACACCAAACCTGACCGGAATGCCGCTTCCGCTGAAAGCGGCCACTCTGCAAATGGGCCAGCAACAAATGCACCCCAGTCCTTTGATTACGAAGAACACATGGAGATTGGAGTGCTGGTCGCTTTGCTTCTGC
The DNA here is from genome assembly GCF_947494555.1 of uncultured Roseibium sp. Lineage (GTDB taxonomy): Bacteria > Pseudomonadota > Alphaproteobacteria > Rhizobiales > Stappiaceae > Roseibium. The sequence continues at coordinate 97,614 of NZ_CANLVF010000003.1, forward strand.
CCGCGGTTCAAGCTGCGCGTGAGGGAGCGCCTTCCGACGCCACGGCGCAGTCTTTGGTAAACACCGGGAGCTTTGCTTTTTTGCCTCACCTGGAAGGAACCCACGAAAACGATCCACGCGAGGATAACGATGGCACAACATATCCGGCCGGTGGGACCGGTGATTCCTTCCATTTCCGCGCATTGGTGAGCGGAGAAACAACAGGGCCGTACCTGCGCCTTGAGCGGGAAAACGAAGTCCCGGAACATTCTGATCAGAGGATTTTTGACGACGAAGCAACGTCCGATCCGGCGATGGCCAGCCTTACGGACAGCATCATATTTGCTTGAGAAGCCTGCAGGAATGTCGCCCGACCGGGTTCACTCTCGATTTTGCATTGGGTTCGGACCTTTGCCTCGCTCCCTTTCACTTCGCAGTCGTTTCACCGCAGCCAAGCCAAAGCAAGAACACGAAGGCCTGCGTCAATGGCCGGGAGAGCTGCGGCGAAGGCCGCACGCTTTGGCAGAGCGTCTCCCTTGTCACCGCAAAAGGGTTGGAAATGAAATTGAAGGTTTACACAGCGGGCATCGCGCTGACGATGTTTGTCAGTTCTGCTGCCATTCCGTCGGAGACACATCTCACGCTTGAAGACTGCATTTCTGCGCCAGAAGTGCCTTGTGTGGATATCATTGTCAATCAGCTTCTAGCGGGCAGTGACAGCCATCCGGGGTCTCCCGCCAACGGTGAACACGCAAACCGGATCGTGAATTTGCTCGCGCTGACGCCGCGTCTCGAACAAGCCGAGCAAGTGGCATATTTGTTGCCCGATCAATTTCGCGAGAGCGTACTTGGGACAATTGCCACCCACTATGCCGAACTGGGGCAGCTTGACGAAGTACGCAGGCTTATGCGGATGGTTCAGGATATCGAAACCCGAGATTACATCCGGTTTGCAATTGCCAAAACCGAGATCGCGCTTGGTAACGAGGATGTTGCCGGGGTTTTGGTTGGTGCAATCGAGAGTCCCTCGATCCGCGACGATGCTCTCAGCACCCTGGCTGCCAGCCTTATTGATGCTGGCAACTTTGATGGTACGTTCGAACTCAGCAGGTCGGTGAGCAACCCGATTGTCCGTTCTTTTGTTCTTTGCCTTATCATTGCGTCCGCGACGGAGCCGGAACACATCAAACGCGCCATCGGCCAGGCGGATCAGATAAAGGACCCGTCGGATCGGGTCAAAGGGCTGGTGCAACTCGCTGCGTTTCTTGCTTCCCATGAATGGCAATCTGAAGCCCTTGAGCTTTTCGCCAGGATCGAAAAAGATCTTGAGCACCTTCAGATCAGCGATGATGAAAAGCAAAATCTGCAAGAAATACTAAACGGGCGGCTGATCGAGTTGGGCTTCCTCGACATGGCTATTCCTGCAATAGCTCGAGTGCAGAATTTAGATACACGCATCAACTTGCTGACTTATGTCGCGCACCACTACACAATATATGGCGAAACGGAAAAGGCAGAGGCGTTTTATCGGCAAAGCCTTGACCTTGCGCGCGCAACCTCGGACCCGCGTGCGCGTGATGAGCAACTCGCCTACATTCTTCCCCGCCTGTCGCTTGCCGACATCGCCCTTCGTGAGCAGGCCCACACATTCGCAGATCTGATCGAAGACCCGAAGCGCCGCGGCGAGTTGCTTCGAATTCTCGCTCTGGAGTTCGCAGCGCTCGGGCAGTTCGAACTTGCCGAGAACCGTCTTCGTTCAATCGATGATCCGGCGATACGTATCGAAGGGCTTATGACCCTGTCCAGGGATCTCGCCCAGAGCTCCATGACAGCACGAGCTCAAGCCATTTTCCGGGAAGTCGTTGAAGAAATTGAAACCGGCGGCAGTTTTGCGACGCTGCACATTGGGACGCAGCAGGAAATCATAAAGACAGCAAACCAACTGGGCGCTTTTAGGCGTGCCAGGGACTTCGTTTTGCAGATCAATGAGCCGAATACCAGAATTATTGCCTTGTCGGAAATAGCCCTTGCCACACTTGAGGCGGGCGATGAGCAAAATGGCAGAGCCTGGCTGCACGACGCGGCACGTGAAATTGACCAGGTTATTGGTGCCATGCAGCGCATCGATCTGGCTTACAGACTGGCAATTTGGTCCGAACACATTGGAGACCTGCGCGAAAACAGCACAATCCTACAGATGATCAAGGACGATGAGTTGCGCCAGCTTTACCTTTATGAAGTTGCCCGGCATTGGCTGACCATCGAAGGTCGCCAACAAGATGCGCGTGAACTTGTCGACCGGTTCGGTTCGAGCGACGTGAGAAAATCCATTCGCGAACGCGAGATAGAAAACGCTTTGAGGAAAGCACTGAGGCTTGAAAGCGGCCAGGAATAGGAGCGCAGCTTTCCCAAAATCACGCAGCCTTTGCAGCGCTGCCGGCTATTGAGAGACGCGCACGCATTCGTCACATGAAGGTCCCTAGAGTCCGTACCCTAGCCTCCCACAGACATGCGCTTCTGGAGACCAGTCGCCACATCGGAGTTAAGCGCTATGCATATCCATATCGTGCACGCCCATCCGGAAAAGACATCCTATAACAATGCACTTACCGAAGCGGCTTTCGAACATCTTGCGCATGCCGGTCACAACGTTACGAAAAGCGACCTCTACCTGGAACAGTTTGATCCGGTTGAGCGAGGTGCCCACTATAAAAATCGTGCTGATCGAGACGTATTCGCGGCCCTTAACGAACAACGGCATGCGTCCGGAAACGATACGCTTCCGATAGATGTGCACCGTGAGATCGAAAGCCTGCGAAGCGCCGATCTTCTGGTCCTGCAGTTTCCATTATGGTGGCATGGCCCTCCGGCAATCCTGAAGGGCTGGATGGACCGCGTGTTTGTGAACGGCGGCCTTTTTTCCAGCCGGATGCGTTACGATACCGGTTATTTCAGCGGCAAGCGGGCATTGGTATCCGTTACGACCGGTGCACCACAAAAGGCATTCGGTCCAGGCTGCCGCGGCGGCGATTTTGAGGTCATGCTCTGGCCTTTACACTATTCCTTGCACTACACGGGCTATTCCGTTTTGCGGCCCTTTGTTTCCTACGGAATTCAGGGTCACGGATACAGTTACGAGCGCGAAGATTCGCTGCGCGTCAGACTGAAACAGAACCTGTCCGCCTGTCGTGGTTACCTTTCCAAAATTGATGAAATCGAGCCGCTCAAGTTTCCGGGATGGTCTGACTGGGATGAAGACGGACGCGCCTTAACCTGACCGCAAATTCGAAAACAGCGCCTCGAACTTTTCTGAATTATTCAAACTTTTGTGTGCCCACCAAATAAATGGAGTCCGTATTTTGGCACCTGATCTGACTAGAAAAATTATTCTCGCATCTTTGTTTTTGGTATTCGCTGCAAACAGCGCACTTGCGCAAAGCAGATGTCCTACGATTTTTTTCGGTTACTCAAACCACAAAACGTGCAACGAGCTGCTGCGCGATAGAAAAGATAAAGACAAAAACGAATTGACGGCTTCAACCGATCTTCGCGTGGCTGAAAAAGCGGCGGATCCAAGCGCAAACGACTGCGCAGTCCGCGCGAAAGAGAAGAGCAAAGACAGCTTAAGCGGGCTTCCGATCAAGAAGTGAATGGCAGATTTGCCGAAAAGCCCGGTCCGGGCACTCGATGGAATGCCGGCATCGTACCCAGCGAATTTTGGGGCCTCGTTCGGCTGGGCCGTGACCTCACTTGGTTTGACATATCCGAGCGATGAATGCGGCCTGCTTCGATAAATGTGAGTGTTGCGCCTGCCGTGACTACAACTCGTTACAGATTGACCCGGCGCTGGCATATGTCTGCGACGTTGTGATTGTACAAACAAACGAAATTGCTCCTCAAACCGTGAGTGGTTTCATGCCAAACAGCACTGCGAAATTCTTGACCATTTGCCTTCTGATCCAATCGCTGTCGGGCGCCGCTTCAGACCCGGTCGCCGCTTCCAGCGAAAGCGCAGCCCTCAGAGACATAAGCAAAATTCAGGTTGATGAGCGCCGGCTGACAGAGGCTGTCGCATCGAGAACACTGACGTGGCTGACGGGAAGCCCGGCGAACAACGACTACATTTCCGTCGGTCGTCTGGCCAATTTTTTCGGCTTCGTGGGACTAAGAGTTGCAAGTGGGCACGGCCTCAAGCGAAGCGAGGTCGCCCGCGAAACATTGTCGGTGTTGAACGAGCAGCAACGCAGACAAATGATGTTGCTGGTGCAGGCGCAGAAGGACGCATTGGAAAAAGCTCATACAGCGCGCCGGGAGATGAACCGTGCGCTGGAAGGGCTGCTCGCATTTGAACCCGTCAGCAGGGAGCAGTTTCTTGACCTCGGGCGTGACTACGGTGCGCATGAGGCGGAGCTCGGGCGCGTGCTGGCGCAAACGTTTGGCGACATTGCTCAAACGCTCTCAACCGACCAACAGCGGGCGCTGACCGGCATCCGCACGACGCATCTGTCTGGCGAAGCACGCCATGGCAACGGCGGTGGCGATCTGAAGTTGAGACTTTCAAAAGAGGACAAGAAAGAGCTTGTGAATCTTACGGCCAGGTTCCTAAGCTGGACGACCGGATCGCAGGAGTTCAATGACTTTGAAGTCGTCGGCAAACCAAGTCAGCATTTTGGTTTTGTGGCGCTGCGCATGGACTCCAACCACGGTGTGAAACGCGGCGTTGTCGCAAAGGAAGTCCTGGAGATCCTCACGCAGTCTCAAAGTGACAGGCTTAGGGAAGCCTCCATCCAAAATGCAACGGAATTTCCGAGGTTTTTGGCGGTCAGAGCGCAGCTGATGCGAGTTCTGGAAATCTCATTGTCTGGCGACGTTATCGATCCATCTCATGCCGCGTATCTCGGGGCTGAGATTGGGGAAATCGAGGCAAGAATGACCTGGTCTCAAGCCATGGCAATGCTGGATGTCAGAAACAGCCTCTCGGAATCCCAGTCGGCGGACCTCTTGGCAATGAGGGCGAAATACACCGCCAAGACCGAAGCCTCAGGTTTGGAAGATCCGATTGAGCGGGGTCGTCATCTCTTTGCCCAATGTGCGTTTTGTCATAATTCCGATAATCGACTGCCTATTGGTCCTCCGCTCGATGACATTGTCGGCAAACCGATTGCAAGCGACCCTGCCTTCAAACGCTACTCGCCTGCACTGGTCAGATACGCCAGGTCGCAAAGCACATGGACCGAAGAACAGCTGGATGCGTTTCTACGGTCACCAAAGACCCTGGTTCCCGGAACGGTCATGAGCTTCGACGGCTACGATCAAACCGAAGACCGCTCCGCGCTGATTGCCTATTTGAAGACGCGAAAGTGAGCACCTATGGGAGTTTGACCGTATGGCCAGGTACTCGAAGCAAAATGATGTCTGACCAGGTTGCGGTTAAGGCGTAATTTTCCGGTGCTGCGCTGTCACGGTACGTCGTTGGTGGAGCGTCATAATCTGACTTTGAAGAAAGAGGCAATCCAGCCTCCGGGCATGAACGGTCTACAGCTGCAGTCCAAATTCGTTTCATTCGTCAGGGAATTCAATGAGGAACGCCCTCACGAAGCGCTGGCAATGAAGGCCCGGGTAAAGTCTACAGATACTTACCAAGGCCATATCAGCACCTGACTATCCCTTTCATGACAAAGACGCGATGGTAACGGCGTACGGACGGATCTGTGCGAATCGTCGGAAGATCAATGCTTCGTCCGTACTGGCCGGTCAAAATGTCGGGATCAAGGAAGTGGAGGAAGGAATTTAGCTTATCAACGTCATGAGCTATGACCTAGGATACATCGAGCTGGAGCAGAGAACACTAGAAACAATCAACAACCCGTTCGGCACAAGGTTGTAATCCATGTCTCCGGATCGGACACAGACAACTCTATCTTTGCGCTGAAGGTCTGCCAGCACAATCCAGCTCTTATCTTCCGGAGAATATCTTTTCCGCGTCTTGCGGCGGATATTCTTCACCGTCCGGTCTGCTGCATGCCGGTGACTTTGGTTCTTCTGTCTCATACTTCTTTAGTTAATTGTTTCGCGGTCATTGTCTGAGTATAATGCAACTCATACCTGAGATCTTTGAAGGTAATTTTGAATGAAAATACGTCTAAGCCAATTGCTCATCGGCCTCTCTACTACCTTATGAACTAGCAATGAAATTTGTAGAATTAGAATTATTGATAAAATTTTATATAGTTCAAATACAACAGGCTCTATACCTACCCCCTTAATCAAGAACGATAGTTTTTCGGAGCCGATTTTCACAATTCCAAGAAAAAATACGTGAACGATGTAAGCTGAATAGGAAGCATCACCAACTCGCTTCAACCAAGCGAGGATCGAGTTATGGGGAATAATGTTTTCTTTTCTCACACTAAAGTACAATACCGTTGAAAATAGTATCGCATTTGCATAAATAAACGCCGTACTTTTGCTTTCCTCCGCGTAGTACAAACAATAGACAGTCATCGCGCCTCCCGAAAGAAGCAAGAAAAACATCGAATATTCTAAATTCCGCTCTTTGCTTCTGATGAAATGGCTTATTATGATACCGCCAATAAAGTATGGAAAGCTCAACTTGATATGGTCAAATATCATTGTGTCATATACGTAACTCACTGCAAGTAACAGACACATCAATAACATACTGAGATTTGAACCCACAGAGAAAAATAGAATTCCGAATATTGTATAGAACAATATCTCATGCTCTAATGACCAGCCTACATATATGACTGGCCACGCATCTTGAGGAAAAACGAAGAAACTCTTCAATATCCATAAAAATCTCTCGATCCCAACAAGTTGAATTACATCGCCATAGTCATTTCGAAGAATTAATGCGTGGTCCATCCCTCTAAGAATCATTGGCAAAACCATTATTGCCGAGAAAATGAAATAGAGTGGAAATACTCTCAGATATCTCTTGAGCATATAGTTTCTTAGTGAATTCTCTCGACATAGTGTTTCAGTAATGACAAAACCACTAATTACAAAAAATAATCTTACACCTAACCAGCCATAGTCATCGAAAAATGGAATAATTACGTGCTGATAGGAGATAGACCCTAAGTCAGTGTGCAATACAATTACCTGTATTACTGCTATAGCTCTTAGTATTTGTATTGATCTAAACATATTTAATTGTAATTTTCTCGCAAATTTAGAAATAAACGAGCAATAATTTCCATTGATTCTATGAATATGTGATTAATTTTGGGTATTTATTTTTTATCTTGCCATTCCACAATTTATAATAGTATCTTATATGCAGTATTTTTGTTTTATTCCTTAAGTTTACTAATTACTTTTTTCTAGTAAATTTATGCAGTTTTCGCGTGTAATTATCTTCCGCCAACTGTCCGACAGAAACACTTGACCGTGTATCATTACTGCCGAGGAGTGCTCCACCTTATTACCCCGCAAAACGGTCGCGGTTGGTGCATCTGGGTTCTGAGTGCAAGCAACCTTTGCATGCCACGGGTGGTGCGGGAGGAAAAACGCCTCGTCCCCAGCGTGATCCGTTGGCAGGTATCCATCCGGAACAATAGTAAAGCGCGGTAGAGGCAGCTCACGCGGTCGAGCGGACTGGATGCAGATTTGTCCGTGAGCGCCGGTTTATCACGTCTGCCACGAATAATTCCTCGAAACTCCGCAACCTTCATCAGCCGAACTATCATGCAGCGAGCAACATTTAGGCGATACGTTCGTCAGAAAATCGCGAAGAGCATCTCGTATCCAAACCGTTTCAAACTCAATACTTGAAACGTTAAACTGATCTAAACTATTTGTGCCTGACCCGAGACATAGGTGACAAAGCGTTCCGGACACATAGGCAACACTTTCCGTTTTTCGGGAGGTGTCGATGCCGTGGAAGGAAGTGTCCATTATGGAGGAACGTCTTCGTTTCGTGGCCGTCTCTTGGACGGGGAAGGCAAGAGCGCTGTTTGCCGTGAGTTCGGCATCTCGCGCAAGACGGGTTACAAGATCTGGAACCGCTACCCGCGGGAGAGAATGGAGGCGTTTTGCGACCGATCCCGTCGCCCGGTGCGCTACACCAATCAGTTACCGGAGCAGGTTGAGCGCCTGATTGTCCAGACGAAGAAGGACAAGCCACATTGGGGCGCCCGCAAGGCCTGTGCCCGGCTTGACCGGGTATCCGGGAAATCCTCGTCAGGAAACTTGCCGGCGATGTGCGCATTCCAGCCCAAAGCACGGTGCATGCCGTGCTCGGCCGCCACGGTCTTGTCAAGCGCGCCCGCAAGAGGCGGCGCGCCAGCAAGGCCGAAGGCACGGCTCTGTCGGCAGGGCTCCGGCCCAATGATCTGTGGTGCGCCGATTTTAAGGGGGAGTTCAAGCTGGGCAACCGGCGATACTGTCACCCTTTAACCGTCAGCGATCATGCGTCCCGCTATCTTCTGATGTGCGAGGCCTTTGATACCACGAAAGAAAAGCCGGTCATCGAAGCCTTACTGGCTCTGTTTCGAGAGCGTGGTCTGCCGTCGTCCAGCCGGACCGACAACGGCTTGCCCTTTGCCTCGCCGAACGGGCTCTATAACCTGTCCAAGCTATCGATGTGGTGGTTGCGTCTGGACATCAACATTGAGCGCATCAAACCTGGTCACCCGCAGCAGAACGGCCGCCATGAGCGCATGCATCTGACACTGAAGAAAGAAGCGACCCGGCCTCCAGGCATGAACAGTCTCCAGCAGCAGGCCAAGTTCGACACTTTCCTCATAGAGTTCAATGACGAACGTCCGCACGAAGCTCTGTCAATGAGAACACCGTCTGAAGTCGACAATGCCTCGGTAAGGGCCTATGACGGCCTGCCAGACTTGGACTATCCGTTCCACGACCGGGACGCCCTGGTCACCGCTAGTGGACGCATCTGCATGTACAGAAAGAAGATCCATGTCTCCACCGTCCTGGCGGGTCAGAGGCTTGGCATCAAGGAATTAGAAGATGGAATTTGGCTGCTCAGCTTCATGAGCTATGATCTGGGATATATCGATCTGGAGCAAAGAACACTACAGACAATCGACAACCCGTTCGGCACGAGGTTGCAACCCATGTCTCCGGTACAAACTGTTACCTATGTCTTCGGGCTGGATACTGGAAAATATGGCGCACCGGGGAGGATTCGAACCCCCGACCCCCAGATTCGTAGTCTGGTGCTCTATCCAGCTGAGCTACCGGTGCTTATGGGCGCGAAGACCGGGTTGTCCTGATGAGTGGCATATGGACAACCGTCTAGGCTCTGCGAGGCGGTGTGTGCCCCGGACAGGGCGCTTACGTACTGCGGTCCGGCAGGGAATGCAAGCGCCTTTTTGAACTTTTTTTCAAGGAACTGTCACACAATTCCATAACTGCCGGAAAAGCCTGAGTTTAACGCGAATGCCCGGTTCACTCATGTATTACCATGGCGTCAGGCAGGGCGATCGGGAACCTTCAGCTTGAAGCAGGCACCTGGCTTGGTTTCATCCAGATGAATGGCGCCGCCATGCGCCTTCAAAAGCTCTGCGACGATCGCAAGACCGAGCCCGACACCGCCCTTCTTCGACCCGCTGTGGAAGGCCTTGAAGAGCGCTTTCTTGATGTTCTCAGGAATGCCCGGACCGGTGTCAGAGATCATGACGTGAACGCAGTCGCCGTCCCTTACCGCATCCATGGTGATCCGGCGTACGAGCGTTTCGTCCTTTTCGGCCTCCAGCGCCTGCAGGGCGTTTCGCACAAGGTTGAGCAGAACCCTGAAGATCTGTTCGGGATCGGCATCGATCTCGATATGCTCCATGACCTTGTTTTCGAACGCGACCGTCTCATGGTCGACGAGCCCGAGCACATCGGCCACATCGTCGCCGACGCGCTGAAGGGCCAGAAGCCGGCGTTGCGGCGGACGTTCCTGCGCCTTGCCGTAGGACATCACCGCCTGGGTGTAGCCGACTGCCCGGTCGAGCGTTGCCAGGATCTTCGGCGCAAGACGGCTGACGGTCGGATCCGGGACATGTTCCAGACGTTCCAGAAAGAGTTGCGCGGACGCAAGCAGGTTGCGCAGGTCATGATTGATCTTGGAGACAGCAAGACCCAGGTCGGCCAGTCTCTGTTTCTGGTGGAGAGCTCTTGAAAGGGCTTCTTCCATGGCAGCAAGACGGATTTCGGCATCCCCAAGTTCGTCCTTGCGGCCGGACACCGCAATGATCCTGGAGGTGTCTTCAGGGCTTTCGGCAAAGCGTTCCATGGACCGGGTCAGACGCCGGAGCGGGCGAATGAAAAGTGCCCGCAGCGTGATATAGACTAGGCTTGCGGTGATGATCGAAATTACCAGAGACAGCGCCAGAATTCGCCCGGAAAAGGCGAGCATATCCTGCTGCAACAGGCTCACCGGCAGGACAACATCAACACGCTCGGTGTGACCCATCTGGCCCAGACCAACCACGCGCATCGCCCCATCGCCGCGATAGGTCAGGATCTGGAAACTGCCAATGATGGAAGTCCACGGATTGACCTTGGCCATGTCGACCACAAAATCGACTTCGCCGGGCACATCATTCATGGCAATCAGGCTTCGCCGCGTGCCCTGATCAAGCGAAATGGCCAGGGCTCCGGTGGTGTTGAGAAGCTGTTCCTGGAGCCTGGGAGCGATCGTGCTTGTTTCCGCCAGCACCGACGCGGCCACGCCCGCAGTGGTCAGGCGGTCCATCAGCCAGGTGTTGCGGTAGTTGGCGATCGACGGAACGTAGATGAACACTTCCGACAGCATCACGAAGACGACCGTCAGCAGCAATAGTTTGCCGGACAGGCCGCCAAGACGGCGCCGGTCACTGCGGTCAAGCGGCTGGTCGCCCGGTCCCGGCCGGCCATCCTTATCCTGTGTCGGGACTGCTGCGCCTTCCGGCGCACCCTCATGCTTCATGTCCATTCGTCCAAAAAATCACCGGCATTTACGGCAATTGCAGCAATATCTTATCCAAACCTGCGCAAAATGCCGAGAATACGGCGAAGCCAAACATTATTTGGCGCGTCCGCATAGTACGAAATTGCCGCACGCCGCACCAGCTCACCCAGCGTCGGATAAGGCGCGATGAAACCGGCAAGGTCTTTCATGGTCATTTTTTTCGAGATTGCCAGCGAAAGAAGATTGAGAATTTCGCCGGCCTGGGCACCGACGATATCGGCTCCGAGCAACCGTCCCCGCGGACCGGCGATAAGTTTCAGGCGGCCCTCCGTCAGTCCTTCGGCCTGCGCCCGGTCGTTGCCGCGATAAGTCGCGCTCAGCACCTTGACCTTATTGCCATGACGGCTTCTGGCCTCGGCCTCCGTCAAGCCGATATGGCCGAGTTCCGGTGAGGTGAACGTGACCCAGGGCACTTTTGTATTATCCATCTTGATCGGCATGCGGGACAAGATCGACCGGATGACAAGGCCTGCCTGATAGCCGGCGACATGGGTAAACTGCAGCCCACCGGCGACATCGCCGATGGCGTAAGTCTTGCGGTTGCTGGTCCGCAGTCCCTTGTCCACCTTTATGCCCTGCCGGTCGTACTTGATCCCGGCGGCGTCAAGTCCGAGGTCGGCTACATTGGGGGCCCTGCCGGTCGCGACCAGGACATGACTTGCGTCGACCTTGACCGTTTTGCCGTCGCTACTCCGCGCAGACAGCGTGATTCCGGTCTCCGACTTTTCGATCCTTTCGACGGCGGTCTCTTCAAGGATGTCGATGCCTTCGTTCTTCAAGGCGTCTAGAACCACGGCGCCAAGCTCAGCATCGTCTTTTGCGAGCGCCCTGGCCGCTTCGAAGACAGTCACGTTTGCGCCGAGACGGCGATGCGCCTGCGCCATCTCCAGGCCGATCGGGCCTGCGCCGATAATCGCCAGATGCTCGGGACGCTCGCGCAGCTCAAACAGGGTTTCGTTGGTTAGGTAGGGCACCTGATCGAGGCCCGGGATCGGCGGAACAAACGCGGTTGAGCCCGTTGCGACCACAAATCGGCGCGCCTTGATGTCCACCTCTCCGGCGCGAACGGTTTCAGGCCCGGTGAATTTGGCAGTCTCCCGCAAAACCGTCACGCCAAGACCTTCGAAACGTTCCTGCGAATCATGCGGCTCTATTGCCGCAATAACGCTGCGGACGTGATCGTTCGCGGCGGCGAAATCGATATCCTGGCCTTTTGAGCGGATGCCGAATGCCTCGGCCCGGTGCGTATTCGATGCAGCCTTGGCCGCCGCTATAAGGGCTTTGGACGGCACGCAGCCGTAGTTCAGGCAATCTCCACCCATCAGGCCCTTTTCGATCAGAACAACGTCAACCCCGAAGGCGGCAGCAGCTGCGGCGACCGAAAGCCCGCCGGACCCGGCTCCGATCACACAAATGTCCGGGGTGAGCAGATTTGCCATGGAGGGCTCCATTTCAGGAAATTGATCGCGATTCGGAAAGTCTAGACGAGGCGGTCAGCGCGCGCGGACTTTTTTCAGGACGACAGGGATGAGGCTGGCAATTCCAAGCGCAAAGAAAGCGGCCAGCAGTTGAGGGGTCACGAGAGCGGAAATCTCGATCTGGCAGGTTCCGGCGGTTGCGCAGCCGGGGTCGGCAGCTTCCTGAGCTTCGATCACGCTGTCGAGGCCCGATCCAATAAAGGCAAAGGCAAAGGTTCCCGGAATGATGCCGAAAAATGTCGCCAGCGCATAAGTCGGCAGGCGCATTTGAAAAATAGCCGGCGCAATGTTGACCAGCCAGAACGGAAAGACCGGTGTCAGCCGCAAAAACAGAAGATAGCTGAGCGCCTCGTTTCGAAAGCCTTCCGCGAGACGGGAAATGAAGGGCCCTGCCCGCCTTGTCAGGACTTCACCGAAGGAGGAACGGGCGACCAGGAAAACGGCACAAGCGCCTAATGTCGCCCCGATTACAGTCACGAGCCCACCGGTGATCCAACCGAAGAGAAAGCCGCCTGCGATGGTCAGCAACGATGCCCCTGGAAAGGAAAGAGCAACGCACACCACGTAGGTCAATCCGAAAACCAGAATTGCAAGAATGAAGTTCTGATCGACGAAGCCGATCAGGTCCTGCCGCTGCATGATCAGGTTGGACAGTGTCAGCTGTTTGTGCAGGCCGAGCGAAAAGGCCGCAGCCATCAAGGCAACGAGAATGCCCAGCGGAAGCCATTTCTTCCACTTGCCGGGCGGCGACGCCTTGACGTCCGTTTCGACGATCTGATCCGTTTCTTTCGACCCTGTCATAGTGTCGGCCTTAACCCCCAGCTAGTCCATTCCAGTCAGCTCTTCGAGCAAGGCGGTTCTTGGTGCCGCCACAATCTTCTCATAGCCAGATGTACCTTAAAGCTCTTAAAAAGAACCATGCTTCACCGATAAGTGACGCCATGGTGTTGCTCATTCACCTGTGCGTGATCGGATATCGGCAGGAGATTCTTGTCGCGCAACGTTGACTTGAAGCTATGCGGAGCTTATAAGCGCGCACGACTGGGACATGCATTCGGACCCAAGGCTGTTATGAGCCGCGCTCTTCCAGCGCTTCGAGTGCTTCCTCCAAAGAATTTAAAATGAACAAGGGCCGCGCTGAAAGCCGCGCGGGGAAGAACAATGAAGCGTACGTATCAACCGAGCCGTCTTGTCCGCAAGCGTCGCCACGGATTCCGCGCACGTATGGCCACGAAAAACGGCCGTCAGGTGCTTGCTCGCCGTCGTGCAAAAGGCCGTAAGAGCCTCAGCGCCTGATAGGCAACCTGTCAGCTCGCCGATTGTCGGCGTCTGCCTACACCTTATCAGTGGCCATGGACACTTTGAAGAAGCGCTCCGAATTCCTCGCGGTTGCCAAAGGCGGCCGGCTGGGTCGGCGCGCTTTCCTCGTTCAGGGTCTGCAGCGCGATACCGACGGTGCACCACGCGTCGGCTACACCGTCACCAAAAAAACCGGCAATTCGGTCATGCGCAGCCGCATCAAGCGGAGGCTCAGGGCTGCTGTTGCCGCGCTCAACGTCGATGATATTCCGCAAAAAGCGGACTTTGTTCTCGTTGCGCGCGATGCAGCGCTCACTCTTCCCTTTCAAAATCTCGTTGCAGACCTTAAGTCTGGCCTAAGCCAAGTGCTGGACCCGAAGACACCGCGCGGACGGGATAAACCGCGCCGCAGTCATCGCTCGTCTCAGCCCACACCGCGCAGGAAACAGGGGTAACTCCAGTTGATTTCTGAAAACCGAAACACGATTCTGGCGATCGTATTGTCCCTGATTGTTCTGCTTGCATGGCAGTATTTCGTTGCAAGCCCGGAGCTTGAGCGCCAGCAGGCTGCGCTCCAGGCCCAGCAGGAGGCGGACGCAGCCCGCCAGACCGCAACGCCGGGCAGCGCCAATCCGGACGCACCGCAACCCTCAGCAACTTCAAGCGGCGACGCGGCGCTACCGGCACAATCCGTCGGACAAAACGCCGTTTTCGGAAGCCGCGCACAAGCGGTTGCAGCCAGCCAGCGCATCGTGATCGAAACACCGAAGCTGGAAGGATCAATCAACCTTACCGGCGGCCGTCTCGACGATTTGCGTCTGAAGGACTACCACGAGACTGTCGACAAAAGCAGCCCGACAATCGCGCTGTTTTCGCCGAAAGGCAGTCCGCAACCCTATTACACCGACTACGGCTGGGTTGCCGACCCGGGCTCCGACGTGGCCCTGCCCGGTCCAGACACGGTCTGGTCCGCGGAAGGCAATTCGCAGCTGACGCCGACCACGCCGCTGACACTGACCTGGGACAATGGCGGCGGCCTCGTGTTCAAACGCACGTATTCCGTCGACGAAAATTACATGTTCACCGTCTCCCAGACCGTCGACAACAGTTCCGCGTCCGCTGTGACGCTCTATCCTTACGGCCTGATAGCGAGGCAGGGCATCCCGGAAACGACGGGCATCTGGATCCTTCATGAAGGCCTGCTCGGCGTCTTTGGTGAAGAAGGCCTGCTGGAAGTCGACTATTCCGATCTGGAGGAAGAAGGCACCAACCGGCCTGCAAGGGTCGACAATGGCTGGCTTGGCATCACCGACAAATACTGGGCGGCGACGCTCATTCCGGTCCCTGGACAGGAGTTCCAGCCCAGCTTCAGTTTTTCCAATGCGACAGGGAATTTCCAGGCGGATTTTCTCGGGAACGGCGTCTCCGTTCCAGCCGGGAGCACCGCAGAAACCAGTTCGTATCTTTTTGCAGGCGCCAAGGAAACAAAGCTGATCGATGCCTACGAGGAATCACTTGGTATTGCGCGGTTTGAACTCCTGATCGACTGGGGCTGGTTCTACTTCCTGACCAAGCCGATGTTCTTCGCCATAGACTATTTCTTCCACCAGCTCGGCAATTTCGGCGTGGCCATCCTGGTGGTGACGGTGATCATCAAGCTGATCTTCTTCCCGCTCGCGAACAAGTCCTACGTTTCCATGAGCAAGATGAAGCTGGTGCAGCCTCAGATGACGGAGATCCGGGAAACCTACAAGGACGACAAGCAGAAGCAGCAACAGGCTCTTATGGAGCTTTACAAGAAGGAAAAGATCAACCCGCTGGCGGGCTGTTTGCCGATCCTGATTCAGATTCCGGTCTTTTTCGCACTCTACAAGGTGCTTTTCGTCACGATCGAGATGCGCCATGCACCATTCTTCGGTTGGATCCAGGATCTGTCCGCGCCCGATCCGACGTCGCTCTTCAATCTGTTCGGACTGATCCCCTGGGATCCACCGCAATTGCTCATGCTGGGCGTCTGGCCGCTGCTCATGGGTATCACCATGTTCGTTCAGATGAAGATGAACCCGGCACCGCCGGACCCGACACAGCAGATGATTTTCACCTGGATGCCGGTTGTCTTCACTTTCATGCTCGCGTCCTTCCCGGCCGGTCTTGTCATCTACTGGGCCTGGAACAACTTCCTGTCGATCGCGCAGCAGTATGTGATCATGCGCCGCCAGGGGGCCAAGGTGGAGCTTTGGGACAATCTCGGGTCGATGTTCAAACGAAAAAAACCCGCGTCCGACGACAAGGGCTGACAAGCCCAAAAAGACCTGATACACACCGAGGCCTCGCACTTTGCGGGGCCTTTTTATTGAACACAGGAGTGCACAGACCAATGATCCGATGAAGCAAGACCTGTTTTGCAAGGCGAAGTCGCCGACCGGCAGGTCGATTGCGCTGTAAACGCACCAATTTCTTCCCTTGAATCTTGCTCTTTTGGAGGTCTCATGCACGGACCGTCACCCGACACGCCGCATCCGTTCCACGGTGAACCACACACGGTTTTCCTGAAGAATTTCATTACAAGCCCCAACATCGAAGTCGGCGATTACACCTACTATCACGACTTCGAAAACGCACCTGACTTTGAGAACCGCAATGTGCGCTACCACTTCGAAGCCATCGGCGACCGGCTGAGAATCGGCAAATATTGCGCCCTGGCGCATGGTACGACTTTCATCATGAATGGTGCGAACCACGCCATGACAGGGTTTTCGACCTACCCCTTCCACATCTTCGACCCGGAGTGGCAGGAGCAGTTCGACCCTTCGTCCATTTTCGACCATCTGCGCGGCGATACCCTCGTCGGACATGACGTTTGGTGCGGCACCAACGCCACCATCTTGCCAGGCGTCACTATCTGCTCCGGCGCAATCATCGGGGCGCATGCCGTCGTTGCTTCAGACGTGCCTCCCTACGCCGTGGTGGTCGGCAATCCGGGGCGCGTTGTGCGGCTCCGCTTCGAAGAGGCGACAATCGAACGCCTGCTGCAAGTTGCCTGGTGGGACTGGCCGATCGAAAAGATCTCCCGGCACCTCAAGGCGATCTGGGGGGGCGATATCGATGCATTGGAGCAGGCCGCCGCTGAAAACGACGTCCCCCTCGACGCACCCGCCAAGGCAAGCTAAAAGCGCCTCATGAGCGAAGATCTGAACCACACTCAAGAAGACCTGGAAGCGGGCAGGCTGATGTTTGCCCGCTCCTGGGACTTTCTGACCAGCGTCACCGACATGTCCAATCTGCCGGAGGCCGCCGGCACGGAGATTGCGTTTGCCGGGCGTTCCAATGTCGGCAAATCGAGCCTGATAAATGCACTGACGGGGCGAAAGGGACTTGCGCGTACCTCGTCTACGCCGGGACGAACGCAAATGCTGAATTTTTTCATCGCGCCGGAGACGCCGCTGACAATCGTCGACATGCCCGGTTACGGCTACGCGCAGGCGCCAAAGGAACTGGTCGAAGCGTGGACGAAGCTGGTGTTCTCATATTTGCGCGGGCGTCCGAACCTGCGCCGCGTCATCCTTCTCATCGACAGCCGTCACGGGATCAAGAAGAACGATCTGGAGACAATGGACCTGCTCGACAAGGCCGCCGTGGTGTATCAGGTCGTTTTGACAAAATCCGACAAGATCAAGCCGACCCAGCTTACGCGTCTCGTCAACGACACACAGGCGATGCTGGCCAAGCGTGTTGCCGCGCATCCGCTGATCATCGCAACTTCGTCGGAAAAAAATATCGGCATCGACACACTGAGGGCCGAACTCTGTCTTCTCGCCAATCAGTAACCTTTGATCTGATGCAATGAGCCGGGCAATTGTGAAGCTGACCCAAAACGGCTATAGCAGGAACCCCTTAGAGAAACAGTCCGAATTGCAGTTGAAGTCCGATCCCAATGACCAGTCCTGACATGTCCACCCGCGCACATATCATCGCGCATGCCCTGCCTTACATGCAGCGCTACGACGACAAGACCGTCGTGGTGAAATACGGCGGCAATGCCATGGGCGATCCTGAACTCGGCCAGGCATTTGCGCGTGACATCACCTTGCTTCGCCAATCGGGTGTCAATCCTGTTGTCGTTCATGGCGGCGGGCCGCAGATCGGCAAGATGCTGCAGCGGCTCAACATCGTCAGTGAATTCAAGGGCGGATTGCGCGTCACAGACAAGGCGACCGTTGAAGTCGTGGAAATGGTTCTTGCCGGGGCGATCAACAAGGAAATCGTCCAGATGATCAATGCAGAGGGCGGCCGGGCGGTCGGCCTTTGCGGGAAGGACGGCAACCTTGTCACCGCCCGGAAACTCAAGCGGACCGTCGTCGATCCGGACAGCAATATCGAAAGCGTCGTGGACCTGGGCTTTGTGGGCGAACCGGCAAGTGTCGACCCAACCGTGCTCAAGCTGGTCCTGAAGGAGGCGATCATCCCGGTTGTTGCGCCGGTTGCCCATGGCGAGGACGGGGAAACCTACAACATCAACGCTGATACGGCCGCCGGCGCAATTGCCGGGTCGCTCAGCGCAAAACGACTTTTGTTCCTGACGGATGTGCCCGGTGTTCTCGACAAGGAAGGCAATCTGATCAAGCAGCTGACCGTCGCAAAGGCACGTGAGCTGATGGCGGACGGAACAATTTCCGGAGGCATGATCCCAAAAGTCGAAACCTGCATCGAAGCCCTGGATCGGGGTGTGGAAGGTGTTGTTATCTTGAACGGAAAAGTCGCACACGCCGTGCTGCTTGAGCTTTTCACCGACGGCGGCGCCGGGACGTTGATCCGGCCGTGACAGGTAAGCGCCAATTGCCCATCGAGGGTCAGCATGCACATCGCCAGGACCTGAGAACCTTCATGGGAGTGGAAGCCTGGGTCTTTGACCTGGACAATACGCTCTATCCGCACGAAGCCGACCTTTTTTCCCAGATCGATGAACAGATTGCGCTTTATGTGCAAAAGGTACTGGACCTGAACCGCTCCGACGCGATGGCACATCAAAAAGCGCTCTATCACGAATTCGGCACGACGTTACGCGGCTTGATGACCACGCAGAAAATCGATCCGGATGACTATCTCGCCTTCGTGCACGACATCGATTACTCGGGGCTCGAGCCCAACCCGGACCTGGGAACGGCGATAGAAGCGCTGCCGGGAAAAAAATTCATCTTTACCAATGGCGACCGTCCGCATGCGGAACGGACCGCGACGGCGCTTGGCATCTCAGATCACTTTGAGGATATTTTCGACATCGTTTCTGCCGATCTGATACCCAAGCCGAACCGGGAAACCTACGACAAGTTCATCGACGTCACAGGTATTTCGCCAGTACGCGCGGCCATGTTCGAAGATCTGCCCAAAAACCTCAAGGTGCCGCACCAACTGGGCATGCGCTCGACGCTGATCATACCCAAGGGTTCGCGGGATGTTTTTCAGGAAAGCTGGGATCTGGAAGGTGATCCCTACCCCCATGTCGACTTCGTCACCGAGGAACTCACGGGATTTTTGAAGTCGGTTCTGGGGGCGTTGCGTTAGTCAACCCGCGGGTGTCCTCTTTGCCTGCTGAACGTCGCGACCATCCTTCGAGACAGGCCTGCGGCCTTCCTCAGGATGAGGTGTTTTCATTCTGTACCTTCGAAGCGTTTCTGCGAAACGGTTCCTCATCCTGAGGTGTAGAGCGTAGCGAAACCTCGAAGAATGGGCCACACACTCCGGGTTTGCCGCCATCCTTCGAGACGGACCTTACGGTCCTCCTAAGGATGAGGGAGTGGAATTTTCGAAGGTGTGCAAAGCTTCCCTCTTGCGCCGGGTCAACAAAGTGGGATCCGTGCCCGGAGAGCCGCGCAAAGCGGACAGACATCGCACAAAGCGTTTCACCTCTGCCCACCCGGTCCAGCGCTGCACGCCTGCGGAGCTATCAAGTCCGGAGAATCTGCTCTAGATTGAGCAAAACTCAACAAGCGGAATCCAATTTGAATGGCGTCCCTTCGTGCGCTCCACGCCTTCTCGCTTCTTGCCCGGCACGGCCGGGCATCACTCGCTGCTGAAAAACTCGGGGTCTCGCCGTCAGCGCTTTCCCATCTCATGCGTAAGTTGGAAAGCGAACTCGGCGCAACCCTGGTCAATCGCGACGGACGCGGACTGACACTCACGGAAGAAGGCCAGCGCCTGGCGCTAAGCCTCGGAGATGCGTTCGACAGGATTGAGGAAGCTGTCGACAGTTTCAAACGGCGCGGCCGCACCGAGCTCAGGATCAGCACCGTTTCGACCTTTGCGACACGCTGGCTCATTCCCAGGTTACCCGCTTTTCAGGCCGAGCAGCCTGATGTGGAGCTGCTCTTGTCAACGTCTACCCGGATGGTCGATCTCGACCGGGAGAACTATGACTGCGCCATCAGGCTCGGCACCGGAAACTGGACGGGCGTTGAATGCCATCTCCTGTGGCAGGAACATCTTGCCGTTGCCATGGCACCGTCGCTATTGAATGGCAAGGAGCCGGCAGAGGCATCGCTCCTCTCCAACTTGCCCCTGCTGCACAGTTCGTCGCGCCGCGGCGACTGGACAGCGTGGCTCGAAGAGGCTCACCTCACTCATCCCGACATTGCCTCAGGAACGGTGCTCCAAAGCCGGGATCTTGCCATCCAGGCTGCAATTGCCGGGATGGGTGCCATCGTGATCGATCGGCGTTTCATCTCCCAGGAACTGGAGGCCGGGCATCTCATTTCTCCGGACTGGACGGTCCTTGAACTGGAAACCGGCTACTGGTTCGTCAGATCTCCAACACGCACACTGACCCGCCCCGTCGGTGCATTCCGGACCTGGTTGCAGGCGACCGCGGAAGGTGACGTCTCGCGCCTGTGAGCAGACTTTCAAAACTGCGTTAAAATTAACTAGAATTTAAAATTAATTTGATTCTTGTAAATTTTTACATTAGGGCTGCCTTATTGAGACAGGGACTTATGCAATTTAAGCGTATTGCATTGGAGGAGTAGCCATGCGTGCTGCAATAATCGGCTTTTTGTTTTGCGTTTCGGCGGCCGTTTTGCCAACGACCAGCCAGGCCATGGTTTATACATTCGACTTTGAAGAATTCAGCAGCGGCGATGTCATCACCTCGATGACCCGCGGCAATCTGAGTGCGACGGTTTCCGCGACCGGCGGGATCGGCCAGGCTGTTGCTTTCGATACAAACAACTTCACTGGAGGTGACCGTGACCTCGGCGCGCCGATTTCGGATCTTTCCGGATCGCCCAAGGCGTTTGGGATCATTCCGGTCATCCAGGAAAACAACGACATTAACGATCCCGACGATAATGCGCGCGGCGGCACGATCACATTCGTTTTCGACCGGATGATCCGGTTCCTGGGCACCGACTTTATCGATATCGAAGAACCCGGCGTACGCGTTCTTCTGGACGGTATCGACCTCTTCGGTCCTGTGGGTGTCAGCGCTGACAACAAGTTCGCGTCCGTCGGCGGCGATCCGCTGCAACGGTATGGCAACACGCTCTCCATCGTGCTGGCCGGATCCGGTTCGTTCGACAATCTGACCGTCGCCGCAGTTCCGCTGCCCGCTGCTGCCTGGCTGCTGCTTGGCGGTGTCGGTGGACTGATGCTGACAAGCCGCCGCAAAAGGGCCGCCTAAGCGCCCTGCACTTGTTGGCCATTTGCATTGAATGAACCCGCAGTCTTTCAAAGCCTGCGGGTTTTCGTTTGCGTATCTTCAAGATGGGCGGCGAAAATCCTTGCTGAACGAGCCGCGCTTAAGATCGTTGTCACGTGACCGGATCTCCGCTGGCGGGCCCAAATCCGATGTTTTGCGCCCCTACGCGGGAGCGTCATTCACAAGCGTATCACACAGTTTTTTTGCGCTTCTCGTCGCCGCTTCCCCGTATAGTGGCCAGGCCTGCATCAATCCTTCGACAATCAGAGCGATCTCGCCCTGGCGATTCTGCAGTCCCGAGATTTCCGACGCTTTTTCGGCGACTTCGGACTTGTGTTTGGCCAGAAGAGCCCGCAACCGCTCGTCCCGCGGGGCGCTCGCAACCGCTGCATGAAAGAGGCAGCCGTGCGATGCTTCCTTTGACATCCAGTGAGCAACACAATCCAGGACCGCGTGCAGAACGGGCGTACCGTCGGACGGTAGATCGTCGAACACCAGTTGCATGTATCGCCTGTGCCGGTGTTCCAGAGCGCTCAGCACCATTTCCTCACGCGACGGCATGTACTTGTAGAGCGTCCTCAGACTGACGCCCGCCGCCTCGCGCAAACTGTCGATGTTGGGCTCGGAAAACCCGTTTTCCGCAAATGCCCGCTCAAGTCCCGCGGCAATTCTGGCTTTCGTATCCTTCATCCTTGACGGGGTAGAATAAATCCTCTACTCGAGCAAGTAGAACAATCATTCTACCGGAGACAGCGCGTGAACCTTCCGCAAAAAATGAACGGTATCGTTCTGACCGGACATGGCGGTCCGGAGAGGCTCGAATGGCGGGAGGATCTGGATGTTCCCTCGCTTGAGAGAGGTGAAGTCCTCATTCTCGTGGGGGCCGCCGGTGTTAACAATACCGACGTCAACACCCGCATCGGCTGGTACTCAAAGGGCGACAATGACGCAGAAGATGCCGCCTGGAATGGGCAAGCCCTGAAGTTTCCCCTGATTCAGGGCGCCGATGTCTGCGGATCCATTGTTGCCGTTGGCTCCGGTGTCGATCCATCCCGGATCGGGCAACGGGTTCTCATCGAGCCCTGCCTCGTCGAGGCAGAGGGCGGGATGCTTCAAAAGCCCTGGTACTTCGGGTCCGAATGCAATGGCGGCTTCGCGCAATACACCCGGGTTGCCTCGCGGCACGCCCATGCTGTCGATTGCGATCTGACGGACGTGGAATTGGCCTCCTTTCCCTGTTCCTATTCGACGGCGGAAAACATGCTCGAGCGCACACGGGTTAAAAGAGGTGACACGGTGCTGGTCACCGGCGCGTCGGGCGGCGTCGGTTCTGCCGCGATCCAGCTTGCGCGAGCGCGCGGTGCCGATGTCATTGCCGTGACGAGCCCTTCCAAAGCCACGTCGCTGAAGGAGATCGGTGCCATTGAAACGCTCGACCGCGATGCGAATTATGTGGAAGCTCTCGGAGCCAATTCGGTCGACGTGGTCATCGATCTGGTCGCAGGGGCCAAATGGCCAACCTTGCTGGACGTCCTTAGACCCGGCGGGCGGTATGCCGTCTCCGGCGCCATTGGAGGCCCCATGGTGGAACTCGATGTGCGAACGCTGTATCTCAAAGACCTCAGCTTCTTTGGCTGCACAGTGCTGGAAAGTCAGGTTTTCGGCAATCTTGTAAGGCGCATCGAAGCCAAGGAGATCAGACCGCTTGTCGCCGAAACGTTCCCGTTGCGCGATATTACTACCGCACAGGAGGCCTTTGGGAAGAAGGGCCATATCGGCAAGATCGTCCTGGAAGTATCCTAGGGACGAGCAGTGATCAGCCGATCAGGATTATACCGACGACAGCACACACAATCAGCAGGCAGCCGGCGATTTCGGAGCGCGTGATCACCTCCTTGAAGACCAGCCATGACGCCATGAACGTGAATACCAGTTCGATCTGGGCAAGCGCCCGGACATAGGCCACGTTTTGCAGCGTCATTGCGGTGAACCAGCCAATCGACCCGGCAACGCCCGATGCACCTACCCAGATCGCCGCGCGCCAGGCGCGGATGCTGGCATGCAGTTCCTCCGGTTCCCTCAGAGCCATCCAGATCGTCATGACAAGCGTCTGAAACATCGTGGCGAAGACCAGAGCAGTGGCCGCCTGCATGGCCACGGTCGTTCCCTCCAGCGACAGGGAGGCGGTTCGGTAGGCAACCGCCGAGGCTCCGAAAAACGCAGCCGATGCCAGGCCGATCAGGGCCGGGCGCCCAAGGAGGGACGAACGGATCGCTTGTCGCGTCAGCGGAACGCGCGCCAGTGAGATAATGATCACGCCTGCAATCCCGATCACGATGCAAAGAAACGCTGTCCAGGTAACGCTCTCCCCAAGGACCACGAGACCGAAGAGTGCCGCCTGAATCGGTTCGGTTTTGGAATAGGCCGTTCCAACCGCGAAGTTGCGGAAGGAGAAGAGATAGATCAGCAAGAAAGTTGCAATAATCTGGGCTAATCCGCCAAGGGCACCTGCCACGAGCAGTGTCACGGTCGGCTCCGGAATGGGGTTCTTGAAGACTAAATGCAAAACCGCGGCATAGATGAGCGCAAAGGGCATGCCGTAGCCGAAGCGGACAAAGGTCGCGCCGGTGTTTCCCAGCCTGCCCTTCAGATGCTTTTGCATTGCCGTACGCAAATTCTGGCAGAACGCGGCAAATATCGTGATCGGGATCCAGAGTTCCACGAAGACCGCCTTTCCTTGAGTTGATTTCAAATCACCTTAGTTGATCAGTTTTCCATAGAAACTAGCGAATAGTGGAAGAGACAAATTACTTTTACTCAACAATCCTCTTTTCCCGGCGCGCGCAATGGCTGTCCACTGGGTTTCCGCCTTTGATCGTCCCTCAGGTTATGAGTGGTCCAGCTGTGCGTGTCACCGGGAGTTATGCAGATTTTGCTCTGCCGGGTAACTTGTATGCCAATCGGCTGCGCCGGTCCTTCAGGCGATGTCGTTCAAAGAACACTTGCTATCCTTGCGGCGCTTGACAGGTCTTGGTTCGGCGGCTTAGGTCCGCGCACAAATTGTTAACGCCCGGAGTCCTTGTCAGATGACACACGACCTTGCCGCCCTTTCCCAGACAATCGACGCGGCATTTGAAGACCGCGCCTCCATTGAAACATCGACGACCGGCGACATCCGGGATGCGGTGGAGACAACTTTGAACCTGCTCGACCGGGGCGAACTGCGCGTTGCCGAGAAGAAGGATGGTGACTGGGTTGTCAATCAGTGGGCGAAGAAAGCGGTTCTGCTGTCTTTCCGGCTCAATCCCATGGAAGTGATCAAGGGTGGGCCTGGCGAAGCCGTCTGGTGGGACAAGGTGCCCTCAAAATTCAACAGCTGGAGCGGCCTTGAGTTCGAACAGGCCGGTTTCCGTGCGGTTCCGAACTGCACCGTCCGGCGCTCAGCGTTCATCGGCAAGGGTGTTGTCCTTATGCCGTCTTTCGTCAATCTCGGGGCCTATGTCGATGAAGGCACCATGGTCGACACCTGGGCAACTGTCGGGTCTTGCGCCCAGATCGGCAAGAATGTGCATCTTTCCGGCGGCGTCGGCATCGGCGGCGTGCTGGAGCCGTTGCAGGCCGGTCCCGTCATCATCGAGGACAACTGTTTTATTGGCGCCCGCTCGGAAGTGGTCGAGGGCTGCATCGTGCGCGAAGGAGCGGTTCTCGGCATGGGCGTCTTCATCGGCAAGTCGACGCGCATCGTGAACCGGATGACAGGCGAAATCTCCTACGGCGAGGTACCGCCATATTCAGTCGTCGTCGCCGGATCAATGCCGACCTCCAGCCTTATGGGCAACGGCGAAGCGGCACCGAACCTTTACTGCGCGGTGATTGTCAAAACGGTTGACGAAAAGACCCGCTCGAAAACCGCGATCAACGAATTGCTTCGCGACTGACCGGCGGTTCAGAATGAGTTTCCCCGTCTCCCTGGAGGCGGGGGTACTGCTATGCTCTCCAGAGAATGCCGACAATTTCGGCAATGACCAGCGACAGCAAAATGTCGAGCACGACGATGCCGATTGCCAGGCTTATGCTTGCATGCAGCGCAATCCGCGCCACCAGGTAGCGATACCAAAGTACAACCAGAACGCAGGTCAACGAGAGAAGCACCGCGATCCCGGACGATACGACGCCGAGCAGGAACAGCATGTAGGTGATCATGAAGGGGATCGACGCCAGCAAGCTCGTCCAGTTCCGAACGACGACAAAGGGTACATAGCGCTGAGAAATGCCGATCGGTGCAGCCAGCGCCGCCAAAATGAGCGGCAGTGCGATCCAGTCAATGCCCAGACCCAACGCCTGCGCTGTCCAGAACGCCTGGTTCGGAAACCCCTCCGGGTGAAACATGTTCTCAGCGAAATAAAGCTGCTTTTCCGACAGACCGCTGAGAAGAAACGCTGGAATAAGCAGGAAGACGACCTGAAATGACCGCCAGAAACCGTGAATGGACTGGTCGAAGAATGCCATGCCTTCCGGCCGGTTGCGCAACAGCAACCATGAGCCATCCAAGGCTGCCCGGATTTCGCTCATGCTGATCAAGTTCAAGCCGCTCCCGAATCCTTCGTAAGATATTTGCGGAGAAATCGTTTATAGATTGCCGTCAACCGGTCAAGGTCCTCAACACTTACACATTCGTCGACCTTGTGCATGGTCTGTCCGACCAGGCCGAACTCCACCACCGGGCAAAAATTCTTGATGAAGCGTGCATCGGACGTCCCGCCACCGGTCGAGAGCTCCGGGCGCCGTCCTGTCTCGCTCTCCACGGCCTGGGTCAGGACATCGATCAGTCTTTCGTCCCTGGTCAGAAAGGATTCACTGGCATCACGTTTTAAGGCAACGCTTAGCTTCAGCTCGCCCAAATCCACGCCTTCAAGGGTCGCCAGGATCTTCGCCTCGAGCCTTTGCAGTGACCATTCGTCATTGAAGCGAATATTGAACCGGGCTTCCGCCCGCGCCGGGATGACGTTGAATGCCGGATTGCCGACATCCATGCTCACGATTTCGAGGTTGGAAGGTTGAAAACGGTCATTGCCCTGGTCGAGTACCAAGGCATCGAGCGCCGACAGCAAACGAAGCAGACCTGGAATCGGATTGGCGGCAAGATGGGGATAGGCGGCATGCCCCTGAACACCCGCAACCGTAATGGTGCCGGACAGCGAACCTCTCCGCCCGACCTTGATCGCGTCGCCGAGCCGTTCAGGATTGGTGGGTTCACCAACGATACAGCCATCAAACCTGTGACCCTGCGCTTCGGCCCATTCCAGCAGTTTCACCGTTCCGTTTACCGCCGGTCCTTCTTCGTCGCCCGTAATCAGGAAAGAGATGGTGCCACCGAAATCCGCTCCGAACTCTTCAACGAATTCCAATGCAGCGGCTGCAAAGGCCGCAACGCCGCCTTTCATGTCGACCGCGCCGCGCCCAAAGAGTACGCCATTTGAAATATCGCCATCAAAGGGACCGTGGCTCCAGTCGTCTTCGGCGCCGGCCGGAACCACATCGGTATGTCCGGCAAAAACGAAGTGCGGCGCACCGGATCCGACCGACGCAAAGAGATTTTCGACATCCGGAGTATTTTCGTCCCGAAAGGTAATCCGGGATACCGAAAATCCCGCTGACGAAAGCAGCGTCTCGAGCGTTGCCAGAGCTCCACCCTCCGCTGGTGTTACCGACGGGCACCGAATGAGGTCCTGTGCGATGGAGACGGCTTTGGTAGGCATTACAGGTTGGTTCTCACGACAATTGATGACCGGATCGGAGGAGAGTTCAGGATTTACGCCAATAGCTGTTGGGAAGCGGACCGTTTCGGTTCGATTGTGGCTGGCTGGGCATGAAACCCAGAACGAGGACCATCAGGATATTGATCCCTGGAAGAAAGATAAGCAATGCCCAGAACCCGTTCTGGCCTATGTCCTGCAGACGTTTGATCACAATCGCCAGTTCAAACCACTGCAGCACAAAAAAGAGAAGCGGAAACAGAGGATTTGAACCTGCAAATGCACTCGGCGTAACTTCTTCGGGGTTCGGGATACCGGGAATCGAAAGCCACCAAATTCTGATCGCCATCCCGATGACCACCCAAACGAGTGCAAAACAAAGCCAGTAGGGTTCCCTTCCGATTCGGCCGATCGGACTCATCAAAGCCCATACCGGACCGGGTGAGATGTTTGCGCTAGGTGGTGAGGTGTTCATTCAATGCCGCTCACGTAATTTCATCTTCGACACGGAGGTAGACGTATAAGCTGCGCGGATCAAGCACCGTTGTCCCTTCAAGCCCGTACAATCTGCACCAGGCAACCGCATCAGCAGGCGAAAAGTCCACACCTCGGTAATAACGTCGGGGAATATCGTTGGATTTTGTACTCCAAGCATGTCTAATTTGAGATGATGCGAACCAACGCTGTCGGGGGCCCGAATTATGACCGGTGCTTGTCAAAAAATCCTACTCACTTGTGCAATCAGCCTTTTTTTAGTCGCTACAGTCATCCTGCCGGCCCCGGGGGCGGCACAGGATACGGGATCCGAACTTCCACCACCGCTTCAGCCGGATGCAATGGAAAAGCTCGTGTCCGATCTGGATCCGGAGCAGGTTGAAGCCCTCACCGACCTCATGGAACTGCTGCAGCAAAGCGCCGCAGCAGGCGAACAGGCAGCAACTGCCGCAGCCGACGGACCAGGGTTTGTCGAACAGCTGCAAATGGCCCTGGGCAATTTCACCGGCATGGTTGCCGGTCACTTCCAGGCATTGCCGGATCTCTTTTCAAGTATCATTTCCAGCATCGGCGCTCTGTTTGCAGGCGCGATTGCCGGACCAGTTCACATATTGATCGGAGCCATCGCCATCATTCTGGCGGCGGGCTTTGCCGCCGAGTTCCTGATCAACCGTTTCACCGCAGCAAGACGCGACACCATTCAGAATAAAACGCCTGAAAACCTCTTCGAGACAGTCAAGCTGGTCTCCACACGTGCAGGCCTCGACCTCGGCGGATTGGTCGTTTTTGCCGTGATCGCGCTCATAGTCGCCCGTATCGCGGTTTTCGATCCGGGGACGCGCTCCTACGCGCTTCAAGCCGTGTTCTGGATCGTGTTTCTACCCCGGTTGATCGCGGCTCTTCTGCGCTTCGCGCTGGCGCCTAACCGGCGTGAACTGCGCCTTGTGACCGCAGATGACGCGACTGCAAAGTCGCTCTACCACAACTTTACAATCCTTTTCGCTATCGTTGGCATAGCCTTCTTCATCCGCAATGTCATGGAGGGCGCAGGTACGGACGCGGGCGGAACGTTCCGGTTTTTTGTCGGCTTCGGTGTCAATGCCTGGATCATCGCCGTGATCTGGAAGGCACGGCACGGCCTGACAAGCATTATTCTGGGCGATGAGGAAGACCCGACCTCCGGCCTGGAGCGCATGGCGCGGTTCTGGCCGTATTTCTCCATGGTATTCATCGCGTTCAACTGGCTGCTCGTACAGTTCACCGCCAGCATGGGTGTCGAAGCGCTTACCGCAGGACGTTCGCTCGCGGTGATCGTGCTCGTTGTCTTTGCGCCTTTCCTCGACACCATGGTGCGCGGGATCGTCTCGCATATCGTACCGCCCATGCAGGGTGAAGGTCCGGTTGCCGAGGCTGCCCATCTTCAGACCCGGCACAGCTATGTGCGCATTGCCCGTGTTGCGCTGCTCGCCTTCCTGGTCCTGGTGGTCGGCCGCATCTACGGGCTGAATCTGCTCGCTCTCGGCGGCGATGACGGATCGGCTGTCGCCCGCAACAGCGTCATTTTTCTCCTGATCCTTGCGGCCGGCTATCTCGCCTGGGAAATCACCAATCTCTGGGTCGCGCATCAGCTCGCGAAGGATTCGCCACCTGCCGAGACACAGGATGACGATGCCGAAATGGGGGGCGCGGGCAAATCGCGTATCGCAACGATCCTGCCGTTGATGCGGATTGTCCTGCAGGTCACGATCATCACGTTGACCGGCCTTCTTGCACTCAGCCAGCTCGGGATCAACATCACACCACTGCTGGCTGGCGCCGGCGTCATCGGCCTTGCCGTCGGGTTTGGAGCACAGACCCTCGTTCAGGACGTCGTCTCCGGTGTGTTCTTCCTGATGGACGATGCGTTCCGACTGGGCGAATTCATCGATACGGGTGGCGCGCAGGGTACGATCGAAAAAATCTCGCTCCGGTCGCTGCAGCTGCGCGGTACGAAGGGCGCGGTGCACATCGTGCCCTATGGCCAGATTCCGAAGCTGACAAATCTCTCCCGCGACTGGGTGATCATGAAGCTGAAATTCACCGTTCCATTCGACACGGATGTCGAAAAGGTCCGCAAGCTTTTCAAGAAGATCGGCCAGGAAATCATGGAGATGGAGGAGTTCAAGGACGACCTTCTGGCACCGTTCAAGGGTCAAGGCGTTGCGGATGTCGACGATGTCGGCATCGTTGTTCGCGGCAAGTTCACCACGAAACCCGGCAAACAGTTCGGGGTTCGCAAGGAAATCTACAAACGCGTTCAAAAAACATTTGAAGAAAACGGCATTCAGTTTGCCCGCAAGGAAGTTCGCGTTCAGCTTCCCGAAGGAACCAATCTCGACGACAAACAGAAAGAAACGCTTGCTTCAGCTGCCGCCGCTGCTTCAGCCGCAGAGGAGAAGAAGCCCGCAGCGGAATAAAGCCGATCTGCAGCTGCGCGCCTGACAATGTATGACGCCGCCCCGGCCTTGAGCCGGGGCCAATGGAAGAGTGATCCCGGCCCAAGGCCGGGAACAGCAAGAAGTGTTTGTCGATTTCAATACCGCCGGCAGCGTAAGCCTTTCTCCCGATTGAGCGAAAACCACATCCGCGGGTAAGATCACCTGTCTGTAGGAGGGCGGACAGGTTCAACCGGCTTTTGGGAGGAAGCTTCCATATGAGTGAAAAAACAACGGACCCGAACGATACCGGGGTTCCGGACCAGGCTTTGACCGCCTCGACAAAAGATACCTTGAGGCCAATACCACTGGTCAACAAGATTACCGCCAACGATGTCATCGATGCCCTTGCCGCCGGGCTGGCCGATTTTCGGAAAGCGCCAGTCTACGGACTGGCAATCGGCGCCCTTTTCGCCATCGGCGGCCTGTTCGTCATCCTAAGCGCCGCCGCGCTCAACATGAGCTACCTCTCCTATCCGGCCGCCGCCGGTTTCGTTCTCATCGGTCCTTTCGCCGCCGTCGGCCTTTATGAGGTCAGCCGGCGGCTTGGAAGCGGCGAGGAACTCTCCTGGCCGGCCATCCTTGGAACCATGTGGGCGCAAAAGGGCCGGGAACTTTCCTGGATGGCTTTCGTGGTGCTCTTCATCCAGATCATGTGGATGTATCAGGTGCGTCTGCTACTGGCCCTGTTTCTCGGTTTCAAGTCCTTTGCATCATTCGACGAATTCCTAACGGAGGTCATCACCACGCCGGAAGGCCTCATGTTCCTGGCTGTCGGTCACGTGGTCGGCGCGATCCTGTCGCTGGTCCTGTTTTCCCTGACCGTCGTTTCCTTCCCACTGCTTCTGGAAGAAGACAGGGATTTCATCACCGCCATGATCACGAGCGTGCGCGCGGTCGTCGTTTCGCCGATTCCGATGATCGGCTGGGCCCTCGTCGTCACCGCTCTCCTGATCGTGTCGATGGTGCCGGCCTTCCTGGGCCTGATCGTCGTTCTGCCGGTACTCGGGCACACAACCTGGCACCTTTACAAGAAATGCGTCACCATTCCCAAGGAATGATGTGAACCCTAAAGGTATTGGAACAGGTAACGGGGCCGACGGGGCCGCGTTACCTGTTCCAAGTGTCCAGACTTGATAGACGACATCAAACGCACCACCTGTGAGGAGGAATGTGTGGGCATGGACAGTCAGGTCTTACACCAGCGAAAGGAAGAGTTGAGCCTTTCAGCTTTGGTCTTTGCACCGAGACACTCTTGCGTTTTTGCAGGCCCAAAAAACCTTTTTGCGTGTTGTATTTTCTGTTTGCCCGCGCACAATGTAATTTTATTTCAATGATACATCACGATGACCGCGAAGCTTTGGATACTGTGAGTTATACCAAGCTCAAGAAAAAATTAGCTTCAAGGTGACACCATCGTGTTTTCGCGCAACTTCACATAAAGGAAGAGGCGGCACATGAGCGAAACCGCAGCAGTCAAAACACCCTGGTCTGGATTTGCCGGAATGGCATTTGGCGCAGTCGCGCTGGTACTGGTGCTTTTTCTTCACAGCGCGGGGCCACTCGACCCGCAGCCAACCATCGGGCAATCAATCGGCGAAATCGCGGCGGACATTCGCACCTCCGCCTTGAAGGGTCTGAAAGGCGAAGCACTGCCGGATCCCCAGACACAGCCGTGGAGCCTCGATCGCATTCTTCAAACATCTGCCTATGTGCTCGCCGGCCTTGCGGTCATTTTCGGTGTCGTCGGTTTCGTTCTGAAGGAAAACAGACGCCTTGCGGGCGCCGCCGTTTGTTTTGGCGGTCTGGCAATCGGATTTCAGATGTTTGTCTGGACAGCGATGCTCATCGCCGGTGTCATCATCATCGGATACATAATAGCCAATGTCGGCGACATCTTTGGCGGGTTCCTTGGTGGATAGCCGGGCGAAACCCTATTTGTGACCATTTAGACCTGTTTCGCGATACTAGCGACCCCGGTTCAGGACCGGGGCGGCAATCCTCAACGTCGATTTGGAAGTTTTTGCCACATCTGTGCCTGCAAACGAGGCCAGACCGGCCCCTTTGCGAAAGCTTAAGTTTCAACGTCGTCTTCGGTGTCCATCGCCGCCTTGCGGGCCTGCCAGTCTCGCAACAGCTCGATATCCGTTTCCACAGGGCGGTAATCGACACGGGTAAGATAGAGGCCGTCCGCTGGTGCGACAGGGCCGCAGGCCTTGCGGTCATGCGCCTTGAGCGCCTTTGTCACATCGCCCGGACCCCATTTGCCCTCCCCGACCAGCCTGAGCGTGCCCACCATGGAGCGCACCTGATTGTGCAGGAACGAGCGGGACGAACATTCCGCGATCACAAATTCGCCGTCGCGAAACACCCGGAATTCTTCCAGCGTCTTTTCCGGACTTTTCGCCTGGCAGCGTGAGTGGCGGAATGTCGTGAAGTCGTGATGGCCGACAAATTCCTGGGCAGCGGAGTGCATTGCCTTCGCGTCAAGATCGGTCTTCACATGCCAGGCAAGACCCAGCTGGTGGGTCAGCGGCGGAAGGCGGTTGTGAATGCGATAGCGATACGACCGGCGGATGGCAGAAAAACGGGCATCGAAGCCTTCATGCATTTCAGCGCAGTCGAGGACCACGACCGGGTCGGGCTGGCAGTGAAAATTCAGCGCGCCCATAATCGTTCTGGCGGGCCAGGGTTTCGAAAGATCGGCATGACAGACCTGACCCGTCGCATGGACGCCCGTGTCCGTGCGTCCCGCCCCACCAATGGTTACGTCTTCACCGGAAAAGGCCTTTAGGGCCCGTTCGATCACGGCTTGCACGGACGGTCCGTTCGCTTGCCGCTGCCAACCGCAGAACGGGCGGCCGTCATATTCCACCGTCAATTTGTAGCGCGGCATTCAGATGGACTCTGGTTACTCGAATTCTTGAAAAGGCGTTGCAAATGCCACCTCGATCGGCAGATCGCGGGAACCGGCCTCGGTCAGGGCAAGTGCCATGAAAGCATCGCCCGCGTATGGCGCCTGAACTTTTCTGGCAAGTACCGGATCAAATCCGAAGCGCGGATAATAGGCTGGCGGCCCCAGTACGAGGACAAGGTCTTCGCCCAGATCAGTCAGCTTCTCAAGAGAAGCTCTTATCAGCGCAGACCCGATGCCTTTACGCTGGCGCTCGGGCCAGACCGAGACAGGCGCCAGGCAGGCAACCTGAAGAGCCTGTCCCGCGCCGATTGCGGCCGGTGTCACCCGGCTGTAGGCGACGTGGCCGATGATGGCTCCAGCATCATCGACTGCGACCTGTTCCAGTACCAGCGCACCGCAATGGCGCAGTCTTTCGACGAGGCGCGCTTCCATATCAGAAGGAAAGGCGGCTCGCAGAAGATCGCGAACAGGCGCTTCGTCCTGTGTATCTACGTTGCGAACAGTCAGACCGGTGCTTGTGATGGTATCACTCATGATTGTCTCCTGCAGAGTGTACCCTAATCCAGAAGCGTGCCGTCAGAAAGAGACGCGCCGCGCAGGAAATCCTGGCCGCTCATCGGCTTCTTGCCCGCCCTTTGCAACTGATCGAGACGGACCGCGCCTGTTTCGCAGGCAACCACCGGAGCCGTTTCGCTTGCAACAAGAGTTCCCGGAACGCCGCTGCCGTCAACGCGAGAACTGCGCAGGATCTTCACGCGCTCCGGTTTGCTGCCAAGTGGCATTTCGCACCAGGCCCCTGGAAAAGGCGACAGTCCGCGGATGTGGTTGTGCACCTCTTCCGCCGGCTTTGCCCAGTCGATCCGCGTTTCCTGCTTGGAGAGTTTGGCCGCATAGGTGACGCCCTCATCGGTCTGAGGCTGTTCGCCGAGCGCGCCGCGAGACAAGGCGGCAAGTGCGCGGACCATAAGATCGCCGCCGAGTCCGGACAATCGATCATGCAATTCACCGGCGGTCATATTCGGTTCGATTGCAACAGTTTCGGACATGCAGACCGGACCGGTATCGAGCCCCTCCTCCATCCGCATCACCTGAATTGCCGTTTGCGTGTCGCCCGCCATGATCGCCCTGTTGATCGGAGCGGCCCCACGCCACCTGGGGAGCATGGACGCGTGCAGGTTCAAACACCCATGTTCCGGTGCCTCGAGAATGGGCCCGGGCAGCAGCAATCCATAAGCGACGACAACGGCAACATCCGCGTTCAACGCGGCAAATTCGGCCTGCGCGTCCGCGTCTTTGAGGCTCTTGGGCGTGTGAACCAGAATGCCGAAAGATTCGGCCGCTTCGTGCACCGGAGACTTCTTCAGATCCATGCCCCGACCGGCCGGCCGCGGCGGCTGTGAATAGCAGGCGACAACATCGTGTCCCTGACCGACGATTTCCATGAGGGTCGGCACCGAAAATTCCGGGGTTCCCATAAAGACGACGCGAAGAGACATGAGGCT
This sequence comes from uncultured Roseibium sp., assembly GCF_947494555.1. GTDB lineage: Bacteria > Pseudomonadota > Alphaproteobacteria > Rhizobiales > Stappiaceae > Roseibium. Next base: position 132,191 of record NZ_CANLVF010000003.1, read on the forward strand.
CCTTCTGAGCTTCGGAGTTTTTCCAGACGATTTGGCCCCTTATTGCGCCATACGCCGTGTCGAGCAAGGGCACAATGACCATAGGAACAAACGAGAACCAGATCCGGGCCTTGCCAATGCACCTGATGATCTCGAACAAACGCGTTTGCTGCACGCTGTTCAGCAATGGTGCACTTCCGAGATCACCGCCCGTTCTTCGAAACAGCGCGCAGCGCATCCTCAGGATGAAGCTTCGTTTTCAGACAACGGGCATAGCGGCCAAGCGCAGTGCAAGCCCGGATCGGGGAGCCAACGAACTCATGGTTGATCCGCGTCCGTCATGACCTAACCGGGCCCACCGGCCCCGGGTCTCACGTTGTTCGCCCGGGGCGACGAGAGGGGATTTTGAAGCACACCGACTCTCGTCATCCGGGACGACGAAGCAGCGGAAAATCTGAGGACGAAGTTTCGTCTTGTCCCCTTGTCATCCCTGCGCAGGCAGGGATCCGGTAATCGCTTGTCTGACCGTCTTTGTCTTTCGCCACCGGCGTGGAATACTGGATCCCGGTCTTGCCGCTTTGCGCGGCAAACCGGGACGACAAGCGGGTTGAGATTTGCCATTTCGCACCAGCCACGAAGACCCGGCCTTCAGTAAGGCACGCCTATCCAGAACAGGACTTGAAGGCCCGTCTCGAAGGGCGGGCAGTGCTGTGCGAATGTGCGCTCATTCTTGGAGTCTGTGCGAAGAACTTCCTCGGGTTGAGGGTTCAGACCAAGGGCCCGTCCAACCCGACCTAAGCCAGTCCGGGCCAAAGCACCTTGAGGCTGTCCGTCATCATTTCCATGGCAATGGCGGCGAGGATCATGCCCATTAACCGGCTCATGACGCTGTTCGCAGTCTCGCCAAGGAACCGCTGCAGAAAGGGAGCTGCAAAGAAAGTCGCGATCAAGACGGCGATGGAGGCAGCAACAGCGGCGACATAGGCTATCTCCTGACTGAAGTCAGTCACCTGACCGCGAAAAATGATCATGGTGGAAATGGATCCCGGACCAAGGAGGATCGGCACCGTCAACGGGTAAATCGCGGGATTGTCCTGCGACTTCATGTTTTCCTTTTCCTTGTCTGTGCCGTGATGAACCGGCGTGCTTTGGCCTCGTATCAGGTCAAGTGCGATCAGGAGGATCAGGAACCCGCCTGCGAGGCGGAATGCGTCCAGCGAGATGCCGAATATCTTCAGGATGATATCGCCGGTCAGTCCGATGAACACGGCCCCAGCGGTCAGGCTGATCAGCAACGTGAAGGCGACTTTCCGTTCAAACGCGGGACCGCGATCCGAAGTCAGCGCCAGAAAGACAGGAAGGTTTGCGATCGGGCTCATGATCGCGAACAGCGCGGCGAATGTTTTCAGGAACAGTTCCTGATCCATAAGTGCCCTTCCCCTACCCCTTTAGGCCTTGACTGCGAGCTTCGCCTGCTTGGCAAATTTCTTCATGACCCGGTCGCGCTTCAGCTTCGACAGGTAGTCAATGAACAATTTCCCGTTGAGGTGGTCAAGCTCGTGTTGAATGCAGGTCGCCAGCAAGCCGTCGGCCTTGATTTCCTGTTCGCCGCCCTCGCGGTCAAGGAACTGGACGGTCACTTCTGCCGGCCGCTCGACATCCTCGAAATATTCCGGGATCGACAGGCACCCTTCCTGATAGACGGACATGTCTTCGCTCGACCAGACGATTTTCGGGTTGATGAACACCATCGGCTCCTTGGGCGCATCTTCCTTGGCAACGTCAAGCACGAACATGCGTTTCAGAATACCGATCTGGCTGGCGGCAAGCCCGATGCCGGGCGCGTCGTACATTGTCTCCAGCATATCGTCGGACAGGGCGCGGATCTCATCGTCAACGGTTTCGATCGGTGCACAGACTTCGCGGAGAACCGGGTCGGGAATCGTAATAATCGAGCGTTTTGTCATGCGCCTGACATAGGCAATCGTATCGCGGCGGTCAACGCGGAAATCAACCGGTTCGCCTGCGTTTTCAACGTCTGCGGCAAGCGTTCTGCATGGGCGTTGCAGCCGAATCGTTCTATGTTTGTTTCATGAATGAGATTCTGTTTGAAATTAGCGGGCGTCCGGTGACGGTTCTGGAGACTGCGCTTGGGAGCGGGCTGTTCCTTCTGGCAATGATTGTCTGGCTTGTCCTGAAGACGCTGCGCCAGATTCGAGCGCGCGCGGACGCCGACAGTGCCGCAACCGAGCGCATCCACGAACTTGAAAGCCATCTTTCGCAGCTCCTGAAATCGCAGGGCGAGATGACGGGGCGCATGCAGACGATGGCGGAGGTGTTCGGATCGCGCCAGTCGGACATGATGCGGGCCGTCAACGAACGGCTCGATGGGATGGGACACAAGCTGGGTCTGTCGATGTCCGACACGACCAAGAAAACACAGGACGGCCTCAGGCATTTGCATGAACGTCTCGCCGTCATCGACCGGGCGCAGCGCACCATCACCGACCTGTCGGGACAGGTCGGCCAGCTTCAGGCGATCCTGTCCAACAAGCAGACCCGCGGTGCGTTCGGTCAGGGACGGATGGAAGCCATCATCCAGGATCAGATGGCGCCGAGCACATATTCGTTCCAGGCAACGCTTTCCAACAACAGCCGACCGGATTGTCTCATCCACATGCCGAACGGTGCGCCATCGCTGGCCATTGATGCGAAGTTTCCGCTGGAAGGCTTCAACCTGCTGCGCGACGCGGAAACCGAGGAGCAGCTGAAATACGCGCAGGCACAGTTTCGCCGCGACTTTTCCAAGCACATTCAGGACATCAGCGAGAAATATCTGCTGCCGGGCGAGACCCAGGACACCGCCTTCCTTTTCGTGCCCTCCGAGAGCATCTTTGCGGAACTCAACGAGGGCTTTGAAGATCTGATCCAGAAAGCCCACAGGGCACGGGTGGTAATCGTGTCCCCGTCGCTTCTCATGCTGTCCATACAGGTTATCCAGTCCGTGCTGCGCGATGCGAAAATGCGCGAACAGGCGCACCTCATACAGGCGGAGGTCGGTCACCTGATCACAGACGTAGGCCGCCTCAATGACCGCGTCGGCAAACTTCAGTCGCACTTCGCGCAGGCCAACAAGGATATCGACCAGATCCTGATCTCCACAGACAAGATCACCAAACGCAGCCGCAAGATCGAGGATCTCGAACTCGGCGAATTGGAAGCTGCCCGCGAAGAGGCTTTGCCCGAAGAACCCCGTCTCGCACTCACACCAAAATCATAAGAACTCACATCAAGTTCGCAGGTTTCCCTTTGGCGCTGGCATCCTGCAAGGCTACACTCCGCACGCTCTTCCCAAGGCAAGCATCAGGTACCGTTCATGTCCTCTTCATCCCGTTTCGATGTTTCAACGGCCGAACCGCCCAACGACTTTTCCGAACCATTGAAGGCCCTATGGTGGCTCAAGAAAGGCGGGCTTACTCTTGGCCCGGAATGGGAGAAGGCACACGAGATCTGTCAGGGTGCCGAAGGCGAGCCCGCCCATGACTGGGTGCATGCGCTCTGCCATCTGATCGAAGGCGATCATGGCAATGCGGGTTACTGGTTCCGCATGGCCGGCAAACCTGTCCAGCGTGACACCGAGGCGCTCTGGCAGGATATGGCGCAGTCCCTTTAGCGGGCGGCTAGGACAGACGGCGGGCCCGGGTGACGTTGCCCCACTCGGTCGAGGCAATGCGCTCGATCGCGCGGTCAAGCGGTTCATAGGCGACCGTCATCGTGAAGCCATTGGCATGCAGCAACGTGTTCGGCCCGGTCACGATGGCAACGTGACCCTTCCAGAAAATCAGGTCACCGCGCAGATATTTGGATAAATCGTTATGCGGGATCTCATGTCCTGCGTCCGTTTCCTGCATGTCGCTGTCGCGCGGTATGTCCAATCCGCCGGCCTGCGCCGCAAGCTGGACCAGCGCCGAGCAATCAAGACCGACACTGGTTCGTCCGCCCCAAAGATACGGCGCACCGAGCATTTCCTCGGCGACCGAAACCCAATCGTCGTCGAAAACGGTCAGCGGAACCAGATGTTTGGCGACAACAGCCGAACCGTCGCTCAGGATGGCATAAGTCAGTCCCCGCGTTTCCGTTTCGCCGACCACAGTCACGTTGCTTCCGATCGACAACATGCCGCGCGGCGGAAATTTCAGGTCCGGTGCAGGGTAGCGGTAGGTGCGCATGGCGCGCACGCGATGCGTTGCCGCCGTGACCTGGCCGAGGCCGTCTGAAGAAAACCAGCCGACATAGCCGTCCGTGTCGAGCTGCCCCCAGGCCCACCCCTCAGCGGTTTGCTCATAAACGGTGATCCATTCGCCGTGGAGCGCTTCGGTATCAATCGGACAGTCCGGCCTTGCGTGTGGCCGGATGGCGAGACTGTCGGCCGAGACCTGAAAGACCTCGCCATCAACGAAGCGCTCCGCATCGGCTTGCCCTTCATAGTCGCGGGCCGCCAGGTCAGGTCTCACGGGGTGCAGGCGGCGGTCGAAAGCGTGGGTCATGTTCGAACTTCATTTCCTGCAAAGAGATGGCAGTCAGCGCGGCAATTCCTTGGCCTTGTCTACCACAAGATCGCCAAGTTGCTCCAGATAGAGCGCGCCGGAAACGGTACGCGTGATAATGACATTGCGCTTGTCGGCCTCGTCGCGCTTGCGGGACAGAAGCCTCATACCGCCGAGCGTGTCGAGCGCCCTGGTAATAGCTGGCTTCGTGACATTCAACTTGGCAGCAAGGCCACGCACCGTATGGGGCGGCGGTTCCAGGTAGACGGTCAGCAGGATTGTCAGCTGGCGCGCGGACAGATCCTGTTCACTGTCACGGACCAGCGACAGATTGACTTCATGCAACAATTTCAGGGCCTGAGAGGCGCGTATGTCGACAGCCATATCCGAGCCGGTGTTTCCTTCCTGGCTGCTATCGAACCATAAAAACGTTTCGGAGCCGTTATTTTTTGACCGTGTATCGCTCCGCGATCAGATCGAACAGGCAGCGGATCCCTTGGGCTTCTCCGCCGACCGGCTTGCCGGGACGGTCTGCTGGCGTCCAGCCGTAAATGTCGAAATGAACCCAGCTATCGGTGTTTTCGACAAATCGCGAGAGAAACAATGCCGCCGTGATCGAGCCGGCGAAGCCTGCGCCCGAGGTGTTGATGTGATTGATGTCCGCCACCTTGCTGTCGAGATACTTCATGTAGGGTTCCCACAAAGGAAGGCGCCAAAGGGGGTCGGTGGACGCTTCGGCCATTACGGCAATCTCTTCCGCAAGGTCGTCGTCATGGGTGTAGAACGGCGGCAGATCCGGCCCGAGCGCGACCCTGGCCGCACCGGTCAGCGTTGCCATGTCAACCAGAAGATCCGGGCTCTCTTCATCGGCCAGCGCAAGTGCATCGCCGAGGATCAGACGGCCCTCGGCATCCGTGTTGCCGATCTCGACACTCAACCCCTTGCGGCTGGACAGGATGTCGCCCGGCCTGAACGCGTTCGCGGAAACAGCGTTTTCAACGCATGGCACGATGACACGAAGACGCACAGGAAGCGCGGACGCCATGATCATCGCGGCAAGGCCCAGAACGTTGGCGGCTCCGCCCATATCCTTTTTCATCAGGGACATGGAGTTTCCAGGCTTCAGATTGAGCCCGCCGGTGTCGAAGATCACGCCCTTGCCGACAAGGGTCACTTTCGGGTCGTCCGCGTTGCCCCAGGCAAAATCGGCGAGGCGAGGCGCCCGTGAACTTGCGCGTCCGACGGCGTGCACCATCGGGAAATTTTCACTGAGGAGATCATCGCCGACAATGATGCGCCCTGCCCCACCGTGGCTCTTGAAGAGCGCCTCGACTGCAGCTGCCAACTCTGCCGGCCCGAGGTCATTGGCCGGCGTGTTGATGAGGTCCCGGGCGGTCTTCACGCCCTCAAGAATGATATGGATCCGGTCGAGGTCAACATCATCGGCCAGCCCAAGCCGGTGATTTTTTTTCGACGGGGTCACATAGCGCTCAAACCGGTATGCCGACAGCGCAAACCCGAGCGCGGCCTGTTCGGGGTCGGGAAATCCATCGCTGAGAAAATAATCGCCGCCGGGGAGGCTTTTAACGAGACTGCCCAGGAGAAACGGGTGCGGCAGGCCGGTGTCGTCGACACCGAGCAGCACCACTGCACCTGTTCCATCGCTGTCCGGCACCAGGAGATGCGAAGACGGTTTGCCCTTGAAGTCGTTGAGCGATGACCATTGCCCGGCGCGCGCACCCAATCCGGCAAGTTCACCCTCCAGGGATGACTCGGTGACCGCGATGATCGGAGTCGGGTCAGACATTTCAGATTTGCGGACCAGGGATTCACGCACGTTTTGCACTCCGTTGAGCTGATTGGATTGGACCAACAGGTAAGCCGCCTTGCCGGAAGACGCAACAACCGCTGCAAACCGTCATGCAAACTTGCATTTCGCAACGCTGCTTAACCATCCATTAGGGTTAATTATCTATTTCTCTAGGGGAACGACACAGCTGCGGACAACAAGGATGTTGAAAATGCACGCGCCCAGAACCGGATCCGTAATTCGCCGCTCCAAACTGGTACCGGCGCTCGTGGCCCTAACCGCGCTTGCCTTCGTGACCGGCTGTGCCTCGAACAAGTCCAATACCGGCACCTATTCTCCAGCCTCCGGCAAGCACTCGGTTTCCCCGGGTTCGAACCTGGCACGCGCCGAGGTTTCGAAATGGGCGAAGTCCTATGAGCGGGACCGCAGCAATCGGAACGCGATCCTCGGATATTCCAATGCCTTGAGCCAGAACGGACAGATCGAGCAGTCGATGGCCGTGCTTCGGGCAGGCGTGATCAGCCATCAGAAGGATCGTGAAATAGCATCCGCCTACGGCAAGATCCTGGCGATGAACGGACGTTTCGACGAAGCGCTCAACGTTCTCAAGCGCGCGCAGCGGCCCGATATGCCGGACTGGAAGATCATGTCGGCTGAGGCCGCGATCTACGATCAGACGGGCAATCACGAAAAGGCGCGCAGGCTTTACAAACAGGCGCTGAAAATTGCGCCGGACGATCCGAGCCTTTTGAACAATCTCGGACTGTCCTATTTGCTCTCCAACAAACTGCCCGACGCCGAATACACCTTGCGCCGCGCGACTAGCCTGCCGGGCGCAGACAGCCGCGTTCGCCAGAACCTGGCATTGGTCCTCGGCATCCAGGGCAAATTCGACGAAGCGGTCGAGGTCGCCACATCCGAGCTGGATCCGCGCCAGGCGCAAGCCAACATCGCCTACCTGCGCACGATGATGCAGAACCGTCAGCGCGGCTGACGTCGTCCCGGCAACTCCAAGGCAGACTTTAAGACTCTGTGCGATTTGTCCCGTTTGTGCGGGATAGGACGCGCACACGCCGGATGGCTCTACGTTAGCAAGCACATGACGTTTTGGTCTTGCGAAACCGGATGCGGGTGGAGGCAATGCTACCTGTTCGCCCGGAATGGGTTAGGCACTTATTCCAAGCGACAGTCTGTGTTCCTTGCCGATCCGACCTGAATAGAGCGGACCGCTGTCAGTCATTCCGAAACTGAGGTAGACGGCCAATGCTGCGGTATTGCCCGCGTCTACCGCAAGGACAAGACTTTTGGCGTCTGGCCAGCGGGTCGCCGCCGCATGGACTGTTTGCTCGAATGCTTCCTTGCCGAGCCCCTGTCCCTGCCAGCGTCGATCGATTTTGAGTGCGTGCAGCGACACGGCGCCGGGCTCTACCCAGTCGGGTGACGAAGGCGGCCGTTTCAAAACCACAAGGCCCACCACTTCTTCGTCTTTAAGAAAACAATACCCTCTCAGGGTTTCGCTTTGCTCAGACGCGATCAAATCGAGTGAACTCTCGAATGTGCCCCCAAAATCAACTTGCGCCGGAGATACCTCCAAACTTCGCGCAAAGCTTACTTGAGCCGGATTGAGTTCGGCGAAATCCAGTATCCTGAGGCGTCTGCTCATCTTATACCAAGCTCAAGAAATAAGAACCGATCTGACCGCGTTTGATGGCTTTTCTAAGGGATGAGGATTTAAAGGGCATTTGTCATTGCCGGAGTGTTCAAATCAGCCGGTCGGAAGGAGAACAAGACCGGTCTTTGCGAATGCCCCTTTGTTTCCGAACACGCGAACGGCAACACCGTCGAACTGCCTTTCAGCCTTTGCGGCCCAGATAAACGGACTGGGTGACTTCGCGTCCGGGCTGCAACGGGTTTTCAAAAACCACAGGCTCGACCCAGGCCGCATCGAATGGATCGGCCAGCAAGGCCACGATGGCATCGTCCGGTGCTTCATCCGACCAGAGCCCAACGATCCCTCCGGGTTTCAAAAAACGCTGTACAGCGCGCAGTCCCTCGGCGGTGTAGAAACCTTTTGACCCGCTATGGAGGAGCCGCTCCGGCGTGTGATCGATATCGATCAGGATTGCATCATACTGGCGTCCGGGCTTCTGTGCATCGAAGCCGGCCTGCGAGGCCGCCAGCGCAAAGAAGTCTCCTTCAATCAGCCGGCAGCGCGGATCATCGGCAAGCTCGGTCCCCATCGGCACCAATCCTTCCCGGTGCCAGCGGATAACAGGTTCCAGCAGATCCACCACATCGAGTCCGGAAACGCTGTCATGTGCCAGAACGGCTTTCGCGGTGTAGCCAAGTCCGAGGCCACCGACAAGGACGTCCAGCTTTTCGCCCGTCAGCGCGGTCACTCCCTTGTCGGCCAGCGCGACTTCTGACGCGGTGAACAGGCTCGACATCAGATGCTCTTCACCGAGCAGTATTTCAAAGACATCAGTCTGGAGAGACAAAATGTGCCTCCGCCGCAACGAAATCGCACCAATCGGCGTTGGGGCGTAATCCAATTCTTCAAACAGTGAGCTCATCGCTGCAGCGTGGCAGTTTAAAAGAGCCATTGGAAGCGGAGAGTTACGGCAATCCGGAACAATATTCCGACACGGAGCGGAGCGTCGACACATCCATCATCGACTCCGCGAGCAGCTTCTCCAGTTTTGCGCTATCTTCTTCAAGCGCCTTCAGCCGTTTGGCATCAGCCACCTCCATCCCGCCGTACTTTGAGCGCCGCTTGTAAAACGTCGCATCGCTGATGCCATATTTGCGGCATAGCTCGGCGACCGAAACACCCGCCTGATGTTCTTTCAAAATGCCAATGACCTGTTCTTCGGAGAACCTGGACTGTTTCATCGTCCGTATCCTTCAATTGGGAACAGACTAACCTCAAAACGAGGAGTTTTCAGGGGAGCATGTCAGTTTCGCTTGCTCGCCTCTTTGATCCCCAAATGGAACGGATCAAGACCTGAGAACGCCATCTGTCAGCCGACGATCGCGCGCAGACACTCTTCCAGATCGGGTCGGGAAGTTTTCCGATCGACAGGCGGTTTTGCCTCACTCGCAGAGACCAAAGACCGGTCACCGACAGCACGAACCAGACTGCGCGCACCCTTTTTGTAATTCGAACCAGTCCCGCCCAAGTGGCGGAACGCGTTACAGGAAGTCTCCTGTGACTAGCAAATGCGAGAATGCGATAAGTTCGTTCGCGCCTTTTCCAAAGGCTTCAAAAGTTGTCAATTTCCGACCTTTGGAATGCAGCACAATGTCTCCTTTGGGAGAGACTTCGGCCCACGGTGTGGTGAAGCCCGACATGTCTCCGAACTGCATCCCAAATCCGGCGCGCACCGGTCGGTTCAGGTGCCGGGCTATGTTGACCATTTGCTGTGTGCCTTTGCCGCGGGCAATTTCACTGGGTTCAACGATCCAGGCATCGGAGTCGCTTTTCGGTTTTACCGGCGTGGCAAACGCGCAGGCGAAGATCCAGACGATCCCACTCCCGGCCAGTCTTGGTTTGATGTCCCGAAAAAAGGAAAGATTGTCACCAAGGCGGAACTTCAGATCGCCAAATGAAACGATACCTATGCCGCTTCCATGAGAATTTAGAACCAGATCCTCAATAAGGAGATTTTCTTCCTCCAGCTCCGCACGCACTAGGGAGGCCGTCTCCCTGCCCCTGCCTTTAGGCACTTCGACATGGTGGCACTGACTGGCGGCATGCTGGCTGCCGTTCATGTTCTTGGACGGCGCATCATAACTGTGAATGTAAAGATGTCCCCGCTGCCTCGGTGCTGCGGACTTGGACGCTTCCGCCTGAGACGCCTGGCTTTCGATTGCGGCCGGCATCGGTTTTCCAAACAACGCCGACCAGGTTTGAGGGCCAACGATCCCATCTACCGTCAATCCGTTGTTTTTTTGAAACTCCATCACTCGTGCGCGCGTGTTCTTCCCGAATTTTCCGTCGACAACCAGCGTGGCCTGAAGCGTAAAACCAAGGACTGTGGCTACGCCCTCGTAATGCGCTGCGGTGATTGCGTTCAGGCGTTCCTGAAGTTCCACAACATGTTGTCCGGAATGACCTCGTTTTATGTATGTTGGCATCGAAAGCTCACTGAAAATTATTGACTTTTTAATGTTGAAAAGCCGTTCGACAACGCGACGGCAGAGAGCTGGAATTCGCATTCGCTCGCTGTATCGGCTGACATTAGAACCAAGGAAAAGCTTACAACAGCTATGAAATTCCATAGCGTCGGCGGCATGTGCGCACCAAAAGCTTGACTGTATAGGTCTTCAGCAAGATTTCCTGCCGCGCAAAAAGTAGGAATGTGTGCAGCAGAATGATAATGGCCTTGCACACATGTCTACAAGTTCGGCTGATCCTTGAGGTCTAGGGTACGGATCTGTAATTGGAGAGCTAGGCGGTGCAGATCTCTTGAGGGTTTTACTTCCGCAACATCTGATACTGATCGGCAGCGAAAAAGGTCGCATACCCTGCGCGAGCCAACGATTGCGTAACTTAAAGAGGGTAGACGCAGGGTTCCTGCTTTAAAATAAAACACCCCGCCGAGACAACATCTCGCGGCGGGGCGTTCTTTTTCCAGATTGTGCGAAGCGATCTAGAAGCTGTCGAGCTCCATGACCTGCATAACCGCCGGGCTCATGATGATGAAGAACAGCACCGGCAGGAAGAATATGATCATCGGAACCGTCAGTTTCGGCGGGAGCGATGCTGCCTTTTGCTCTGCGAACAGCATGCGCTGCTCACGGGTATCGTCGGCCATCGTGCGGATCGCGGTGCCGACAGGCGTACCGTAACGCTCGGCCTGAACAAGGGCCATCATGACGTTCTTGACACCGTCCACACCCGTGCGTTTGGCCAGGTTCTCGTAGGCGGACCGCCGCTCGCTGAGATAGGAGAGCTCGGCGGTCGTCAACGAAAGTTCTTCCGCCAGGTCGACGGACTGCACACCGACTTCCTCGGCAACCTTCTGAAACGCACCCTCAATGGACATCCCGGATTCGACACAGATCAGCATCAGATCGAGCGCATCCGGCCAGGCACGCTGAATGTTGAGCTTGCGCTTGTCGATCTTGTTCTTGAGGAACAGGTTGGGAATGAAAGCGCCAATACCGGCAACGACAAGGCAGATACAGACCTTGGTGAGCGTTGGCAGCAGATCCGGGATCACAACGAAGGAATAGAACAGCGATAGGACCAGCAGGACCAGCGGCAAGGCGATGCGCGCGGTAAGATAGTAGTAAAGGGGCGCGCTGCCGCGATAACCGGCCATGCGCAACTTTTCGGTCGTGCTCTCGTCAGACAGCATCTCTTTCAGATTGAGCCGGTCGACAAGGCTCTTCATCTGCGCCTTGGGCTGGTTGCGCAGCGATGCGCGCGCATCCTGTTGCTGGTTCGCCTGCATCCGCGCGCGCTCTTTCGCACGCAATTTGTCGCGTTCAAGCGCAACCGACTTCATGCGGGTCTTCAGCGTGTCGCGCGACAGGATCGGTGCGACGAGCGAAAAAATCGTGCCGGTTACCGCGACCATGGCAAGCAGCCCGGCAAGAAACTGGCTCGATGCAATCGTTTCGAGATCCATGCTGCCCCCTTAGAAGTCGAAGTTGATCATGTGGCGCATGACCATGATGCCGAGAAACATCCAGAACAGGCAGCCGCCAATGATGATATTGCCACCTGTCGTGGTGAATAGCAGGCTGATGTAGTCAGGCGCGATGAGATAGATGATGCCGCCGACGCCAAAGGGCATCGCACCGATGATCATCGCGGAAGACTTGGCTTCCGAGCTCAGCGCCTTGATCTTGCCTTTCAGCGACTTGCGCCCGCGAAGAACCTTGGAGAGGTTCCCGAGTGCTTCGGCGAGACCTCCACCGGCCTTTTGCTGGATGGCAACCACGATCGCAAAGAAGTTCGCTTCTGCGACTGGCACCCGGTCCGGCAACTTTGCGACGGCTTCTGACAGCGAAACACCCATTACCTGAGTTTCGGTAATCTTCCGGAACTCTGTCGCAACCGGTTCGCGCGATTCGCGGGCAACGACCTTGATACAATCTGCAAGCGGGAGACCGGCCTTCACGCCGCGAACGATGATATCGACACCGTTGGGCAACTCGTCGAGGAATTTATTGAACCGGCGGTTGCGCTTGTTGCCGACATACCAGCGCGGAAATCCGAGCGCACCGGCAAACCCGGCAGCCAGCGTAATCCATATGTTGCCGCTCGCGAAAAATCCGACGATCAGAAAAATCAGGCAGGAAACAATGCTGAAAATGACGAAATGCTTCATTTCCCAGCCAAGTCCCGCCTGCTCCATTTTGACTTTCAGCGAGACTTTTTGCTGCCGATGGTGCTTGGCTTTCTGTCTGTCTTCGAAATCCTTAAGCTGGTCCTGGATCGACTTCTTGCGCCGGTCATTGTCGCGGATCTGCTTACGCTGTTTTTCGTTCTGTGGACGGGCGGCGACCGCCATCATCCTCTGATCACGCCGCTTGGTTCCCGACAGCGTCGGCTGAAACAGGCTGAAAATAATGCCACCGACAGCGAACATGACCAGGACTGCAACAGCAATCCCAGTCACTTGTGGCGTTAGAAAGTCTTCAAATCCGGCCATCGACTTCTCATTCCCCTACATAATCGGGCAATTCGGCTGCATCGAGCGCCTGGGCCAGGCGCGATTCTTCACCGAAGTAGCGTGCACGCTCCCAGAATCTCGGCCGGCCGATCCCCGTTGACCTGTGCCGGCCGATGATCCGGCCATTCGGATCTTCACCAACGATGTCGTAGAGGAAAACATCCTGGGTCGTGATGATGTCACCTTCCATGCCCATCACCTCGGTCACGTGCGTGATGCGGCGTGAACCGTCACGAAGACGGGCGGCCTGAACGACGACGTCAATGGACGACACGATCATTTCGCGCAGCGTTCTGGAGGGCAGCGAGAAGCCGCCCATGGTGATCATGGATTCAAGCCTGGAAAGAGCCTCGCGCGGCGAGTTGGCGTGAAGCGTTCCCATGGAACCGTCGTGGCCGGTGTTCATTGCCTGAAGCAAGTCGAATGCTTCGGGGCCACGCACCTCGCCCACGATAATGCGTTCAGGACGCATACGCAGACAGTTCTTGACGAGGTCGCGCATCGTGATCTCACCCTCACCTTCCAGGTTGGGAGGGCGGGTTTCGAGCCGTACGACGTGCGGCTGCTGCAGCTGCAGTTCCGCAGAATCTTCGCAGGTGATGATGCGCTCGGTACTTTCGATGTAAGCCGTCAGACAGTTGAGGAGCGTTGTCTTACCAGAACCCGTACCGCCGGAGATCAGCACGTTACAGCGTGAGCGGCCGATAATCTGCAGGATCGTTGCACCTTCCGGTGTGATCGAGCCGAATTTGGTCAGCTGGTCGAGCGTTAGCTTGTCTTTCTTAAACTTACGAATTGTGAGCGCGGGTCCATCGATCGAAAGCGGCGGCGCAATCACGTTCACACGAGAACCATCGGGCAAACGGGCGTCACATATCGGGCTCGCATCATCGACACGACGGCCGACCTGGCTCACGATACGCTGACAGATGTTCATCAACTGGGCATTGTCCCGGAAATTCACGCCCGTTTGTTCGACCTTGCCCGACGTCTCAATGTAAACCGTGTGAGCACCGTTGACCATGATGTCGGCGATGTCGTCGCGTGCCAGGAGCGGTTCCAGCGGTCCATATCCCAGAACGTCGTTACAGATGTCCTCAAGCAGGTCCTCCTGCTCGGCGATGGACATGATGACATTTTTCAGCGCAATGATGTCATTGACGACGTCGCGGATTTCGTCGCGCGCATCCTCGGCATCAAGACGGGCGAGCTGAGACAGGTCAATCGCTTCAACAAGCGCGTTGAAGATTTGAGCCTTTGTCTCGTAGTACTCGTTGTTCTTTTTGCGAGGTGCGGGCGCCTTGGCCTTCGGTTCCGGTGCAGGCTCGGGAGCCGGCGCAGGCGCCGCAGCCTTTTCGCTTTCCGCAGGAGCTGGAGGCGCTTCCTTTTCCACGGTCGGTGCCGGAGCCTCGGCCGGTGCCGTCGATTCCGGCGCTCCTCCGGGAACACCTCCCGGTTGGATGTTCTGGGCTCCAGACGATGAGTTGCCGCGTCTTCCAAACATAGCGATCTTTCAGCTCCGCTTACGAACCAGTCAGCCGGACTTGCGTTTCAGTTTTGAAAACAAGCCGCCAAGGGGAGAGCGCGTTACCTTGGCCGGCTGCACTTTGCCCGAGATTGCATTCGCGAGATCGTCAAACACGCGCGCTACCGCATGTTTTCCGTCCATCTCACTGATCATTTGTCCATTATTTGCCGCGGTGCCGAAGAGCTGCGGCTCGAAGGGGATCGATGCTTGCACCGTCAGACCAAGAGCGCCTGCAAACTCCTCCGGTTTGATTTCCGGACGCTTGGGCACATTGACCTTGTTCATGACCAGGTGCGGCGGCCGGTCGTTCGGACGCAGCTGTTTCAACATATCGACCGCGTTTTTCGCGTTGCGCAGGTTCGCCAGATCAGGTTCGGCGACAAGCACGATCTCGTCCACGTTCAATAGCGTGTTCTTCACCCAGGCGTTCCAGGTGTGCGGCACGTCCAGCACCACATTCGGAACAGTTGCCCTCATGGTTTCAAACAGCAGCTCGAACGATTTCTCGCTGTGATCGTATGTCCGCTCCAGCGTTGCCGGTGCTGCCAGGAGGCTCAAATGCTCGTTACACTTGGACAGGATCCTGTCGAGATAGGTTTCATCGAGCCGGTCCGGTGAGGAGATCGCTTCGAAGACGCCCTGCAAGGGGTCCTGATTGTAATCCAGGCCCGCCGTTCCGAATGGCAGGTCCAGATCTGTGATCACGACCTCGCTTTGAAAGTTCCTGCCAAGCGACCAGGCGCTGTTGTGAGCGATCGTAGAGGAGCCACACCCGCCCTTGATGCCGTAGAATGCAGTCGTGCGGCCGAGTGGCTCGGCTTCCGGATCGGTGTAGAGTTCGGCAATCGCCCCGATCAGCTGGTAGACGTTGACGGGCGCAATCAGGTATTCGCTCACGCCGCGCGCAATGAGGTCGCGATAGAGCGACACATCGTTCATGTTTCCGATCACGATCACCTTGGTGCCCGCGTCGCAATATTCGGCAAGCTGATCGAGGTTGCCGAGAAGCTCCTCACGCTGTCCGTTTGATTCCACCATCACCAGGTTCGGCGTCGGCGCTTGCGCGAAGACATCGATCGCGGCAGGAATCCCCCCCATGTCGAGCTTCAGATGCGCCTTGGACATCCTGCGGTCTTCCATGGCGGTTTCGGCAACCCGCATCGTCGCATCCGTCAGGCAGAAACCGTGTACCGTGATGCGTGGAACGGAACCAACATTCGCCGTTTCCCCGGATCCTGCGTACTCGTGTTCAGCAGGTTCCGACATAGGATCGAGATAGCCCGGCGTATCCTTCAATTCTGCGTTCGTGCTCATTCTTCCACCTATTCTGAGACTTCTGCCCCAACACCTTCAGTGAACGTGCCAGCTGTGGTTTGGCCCTTGCGATAATTCTCGAAGACGACCGCACGGCGTGCCTGATCGGACGGGCCTGATGCCCGCGGTGTGATCAGGTCGGACGGATTGTCGACCATTGCGGCGAGATTTGACTGTGTTGCACAGCCGAAGTTCTCGTATTCGGTGTTTTCGCCGATACCGCCGCCAAGGTTCCTTGGCCATGCGCCGCACGGCCCAGCCGTTGCCTGCATTGCCGAATAGGAGAGCCTGATCGGTGCCTCGGCCTTGGGATCTTGAACCGCGTATGTGCGTGTCGAGATTTTCGAGCGACTGAGGCCACCGCGTTGCAAGGCGTGCCTGATATCGCCCGTTACCGCATGAACGGCCGCCTCATTGGCGCCCCCCGACGGCACCAGAATTTCCACCGCTCCATTGCCGTTGCGGCGAGAATCTACCGCAAAGGCTGTAATCGTGCCTTCGATCGGGCCGTGGAGATTGCGGGTGTTCTGGCCGATCGGCAGATCCAGCGTCTCAGGTTCCTCGGTGATGACGATCGGGTGTCTGTAGCGATAGTCGTGCGAGGCCAGCAACTCCGCGTTGCTCTGGCTCTTGTTCTGGCACCCGACCATAACCAGACATCCGGCAATCACGAGTGCGGATTTGGATACGGCAGATATCCGGACTGTTTTCTTCGTCTTCATCCGTCCGTCCTCACTTGTATATAAATCCGACTTGGCCATGGTATTCACCCTCAACCATGTCGCCCGCAGGGTTGTAGATCTTGTTGAGCCGGTTCAGGAAAATGCTCTCCGCATCCGACGGGGGAATGAGGTTCTTGTCCGGACGAACAAGCTTCTTCATTGCCTGAGGACGGACGACGTAGGGTGTTACGAAGACCGCCAGTTCTGTCTGGTCCCGCAGGAAGTCACGGCTCTTGAACAAGGCTCCGAGGATCGGAATTTGCATCAGGCCGGGAATGCCTTCCATGGATTGCTGGTAAGATTCCTGCAGCAATCCGGCCATTACCAGCGTCCCGCCCGAAGGCAGTTCGACAGTTGATTCGGCGCGGCGGACTTTCAGTGCCGAGATCGTGATCCCGCCAGCACTGACCGCACCTTCGTTGCTGAGCTCGCTGACTTCTGTAAGGACCCGGAGGCTGATCCGTCCTTCGGACAGGACCACCGGTGTAAAGTCGAGACCGACACCGAACTTCTTGAATTCCACACTGACCGTGTTGTCATCCTGCGCAATCGGGATCGGGAACTCACCACCCGCCAGGAAACTTGCGTTTTCGCCCGATATTGCCGTCAGCGTCGGTTCAGCCAGCGTCCGGATCACACCTTCACGCTGCAATGCCTCGACTTCCGCACTGATCGATGCAGCGCCGCTGGCAAATGTCACGCCCGCGACCGCCTGGTTGACGATGGAGGGGTTCACGTTGAAGCCGGGTGTATTGGAAAACCGGGGCGTGAAGTTACCCGTGCCGACAGAGCCGCTGAACTGCACACCGAGCTGCTTGATGATTGAGCGCTCGACCTCGGCGACGGTGACCTTCAGATGCACCTGATCCTTTCCCTGGACAGAGATCAGATTGACCACTTCGGTCGCGCTGCCGGCGCCCTGAAACTTTGCGGCGATGTCAGCGGCTTGCTGCGATTCCAGCGTGCTTCTTGCCGTTCCGCTCAGGATAACGTTGCCGTTGACCGACTCCGCCTTGATGTTGGAGCCCGGTATCAGTTTGCGAATGATCCTGGCCAGATCCGATGTATCGTTTTCGACCCGGATGTCAAAGCTGGCCAACTCTCGACCGCTTCGGCTGAAGAGCACGAGCCTCGCCTGACCTGCAGTGTTCCCGAGAACGAATATCCTGCGTGGCGTTCTGAGCACCGCATCCGCAATCTCGGGATTGGAGATGAGAACATCCGCAGCGTCTTCCGCCAGATTGATGACCACCGATCTGCCGATGCCGACATTCAGGATTCTGCCGCTGGCGCGTTCACCGGCGGCGACGTGGACCTGGCTGGGGAAGTTGCTCTGTGCCAGTGATGACGGAGCTGACATCCCAAAGGACGTTGCCACGATTGCAGCTGCTGCTGCGAGCTTTACAAGGTAGTTTTTCATCGCGCCCCTCATGCT
Source organism: uncultured Roseibium sp. (assembly GCF_947494555.1). Classification (GTDB taxonomy): domain Bacteria; phylum Pseudomonadota; class Alphaproteobacteria; order Rhizobiales; family Stappiaceae; genus Roseibium. The sequence goes on from NZ_CANLVF010000003.1 coordinate 150,212, forward strand.
GGACGTTCTCGTCAGATCCGGTTTCATGGCGCAACTGACTTGCTGGTGATGCCGTATTTCACGTAACTCACATCGTTTCGGCGGCTGTCGTCTTGGGCAGCGTCATCTGCCGAATCCTGCGCACTGCGCAAAGCGAGTGAAATCGTTCCGGTCTGTTGCGCCTGAGCGACGAGTTCCGATTCCGCCAAGGTCAGTTCCAAGGTGGCGGTTTTCTTCGGAGACAGGTTTTTCTGATCCTGTTCTCCAGCCGTCGTCGCGTCGATTGCCAACACGCGTTTGTTTTCAAGGATGGTTTCACTGTAAGCAGTGTCGTCGAATGTGCGTGTCAGGATCAGGTCAACCTTGTCTCCCGGCAGAATGAAGCCGCCGGCGGTTGTCTCCTCTTCCACGCTCACCGCGATGGCCCGCTTGCCCTTCGGAAGAATGGCAGCCATGAAGCCTTTGTCGGTGTTAATCAAACGCTCCGGCCTGATCGGCTCGCCTGAAAAGATGGGAGCCTTGGCGATTCGTCCCACGAATTCTTCACCCGCGGAAGGATCAGACGACTTTGTCACCGACCCGCGCGGAAGAGCATCTTCCGGCCAATCCGCCCAGTCGAAATTTTCCCTGGTCAGTTTGCCACCCAGCGGAATGTCCACTTCTGCGACGAGAACCTGGACTTTCTTTGTTTCCGGTGCCGCCTGGACGATTTGCGGGGCTGGCTCTCCGCCACCTGACAACATGACCATACGAAATGCCAGCAACCCTGCCACCACTGCGACCGCCAGTACTAAGATTCGAGCGAATTTCATGACAAAAACCCAATGATCCTGTGCGCCGATGCGTTTCTTCAGCATAGAATGACGGGTAATTGGTCAAAACATGGTTAACCAGGAGTAGAAGTTTTTGGTTAATTTTCGTTAACTTTACTGAAAGCCTTCCGAATTGCCTTTCAATTTGCGAAAATCGAGGCTTCATTCGCTTGATACATAGAAGCAACTGCGCGTTTCTAGCAGCAGAGCGTGTGTCACTTTTAAGAAACTAAAGTGCCGACCGGTGGCTCAATTGGGGCATCAGGGCTCGTTTTGCAGATCCCACCGGATTGATCAGGCGGTTTGAAGAGCGAATCGCCAGATGGTTGCTTTTCTTACCGGCGCACGAACAGACTTGCCAAAAAACCCTGCTTCACGCGCGCAGCTACTGGAAAGTATTTTTCGACATCGGCGGGTGCCAGATAATTGTCGTGCCTGAAATCAATATCCACCGCCACGAGGTCAAGCGGAATTTCAAAAACATGATCGACTTCATCGCCGTCCGACTGTTGATCGGCGAAACACGCGTCCCTCAGATTCTGATAATGGCCTGGAAGAGTCTTCTTCCTTGAGGTGAAAAACGTCTCCGCCATCGCCGCGATGCGACAAGCGCCATTTCCGCTGGTCGCTCTGCCAAAACTCAACGGCGTTCAACGTCACTGTCTCATTGACGTTACAGACATATGTGTCGAACTCGTTCGACAGAACAGCAATGTGCTCCTCATTCGATTGTGCAAGTGCCTCGTCCTCGGACCCAAAAAGCGTCCATCCGCTTTTTGACAAACGCGCAACCCAACTTTCTTCGTGGGGCATGTCCGTTACCGGCTGGCCTAGCGGCACTTCGAAAGACTGCGATAACTGGTCCGGTTTCGCGCGGCTCGCGACATAGAAAATTCGAAACCCCGCGAAAGTCTGCTCAGGGCAAACGCAATGTCACGCGCGCGCGCTGCGCTCCGTGTCCGGCAGACTTTTACTGGAAGAAAACGTTTGCGGCAACGGCACAAGGTTAAATCGAGTGACTTAGCCACCTCTGTCTGCTGGATCTAGTAGGCCTGTGCGACCATTTTGAACCAGGCCGTCATCGGATAGACCTGAAGGCCTGCGATCGCGATCGCGATTCCATACGGTATGCCGCTTTTTTGATCGTGCAGTCTTGCCAGCCACTCCTGCCGCGCCAAAGCGTCCGGCAGAATGACATTTGTGCGCATGTACATAAGACCAAGTGTCAAAAACATGCCGTATATGGAAACCAGCAGGACGAATCCCATCAATTCGGGTGTAAAGCCAATCCACAATGCCATTGCGGTCAGGAATTTTGCGTCACCGCCACCCATCCAGCGCAGATACCAGAATGTAAAACACACGGGAAAGACGACCAGCGGACCCAAGGCGTGTGTGCCCCAGGACGCGAGCGGAAGGCCTGTTGCCAGTGACAGAATGACAAAACCTGCAATCAGGAGAATCGAAACACGGTTTTGAATCGTCATCGTCAACAAATCGGACGCACCGCCAAATGCAACGAGCATCGGAAATACGACCAGGAGTGCAGCCTCTAACATGGAAAACCCATTTTTCTCTTTCCGTCAGCCCGATGATACAAAGGCCGGGTTAACGAAAGACAGACGGGCAAAAAAAAACGGGCAGTGATCTGCCCGTTTTCTTTGCGGCGCCGTTTCCAGCGCTGCAATGCCAGCCGACTTACTTGACGGAATCGTCGAGCTTGGTCGCGATGGTGCTGAAAACGCTCGTCAGCGACGTACCTGCCAGAGAAACGGCAGCGATGATGACGATGGACAGCAGGCCAGCGATCAGGCCGTATTCGATTGCAGTTGCGCCAGATTCGTCTTTAGCGAAACGGTTCATAAGAGATTTCATGTTTTTGCTCCAAGTACCACTGAGTTGACAGCTTCAAGTTCGCCGGATCTTTTTTTGGTCCGTTCGAACATGAACTCACCCTAGGACAGAGAGCTTTCCAACCAGTTAAAGTGACCAAATGATTCCGCACCAATCGCGATTAGTTTAACTATAGTTAAAAAACGGTATAGATAAAAAACAGTTAATCCACTCAAGAGCAGCAAGTAAAAACATAAACCTTTCTTAATTTCTATTTCTTCGTCGACCTTCGACGCTAACTTCACTTTCATCGAAGCGCTTTTTCCAGAATACCCCCACCCTCATTGTAATATATACTTTCAATTCCGCCCAAATCTCGGGCAACGCACCTCTGAGCACGCAACTCTTTCGGAAGCACTTCGAAATTCAACTCAAAACAATTCGAAGTGCCAAAGCATTCCGAAGCGTGCCGGTGTCAATTCTAATTTTCATCGCGTTAGCAGATCGTTCACCACGTTTGCGGCATCATCTCGAAAGAAATGACACTAATGGAGTATTCATAAGCATGTTTATGAACCTAATCAGATGGACTGGCGTGCTTGTGTTTGCAGTTCAAACAAGCATCGTGATGGCTCAAGATGGACCGGTGATGGTTACAGTAGACCGTGCCAAGATCTTCCGCATCGATGATGGCGCGTCTGCCGTCATCGTTGGAAATCCATTCATCGCGGATGTTTCCATGTTTGACGACAATACGGTTGTGATCACCGGCAAGAGCTACGGCTCAACAAATCTCGTCATTCTGGACAAGGACAGCAAACCGATCGTCGATGAAGTCATCACAGTCCGCGCGGCGGACGACGATGTCGTAGCCGTCTACCGCAAGGCCGTTCGCTCATCCATGTCCTGCAGCCCGAACTGCGAACCGACCGTGCGCCTCGGCGACGGTGTCGAAGCCTTCAACGAAGTCGCAGAGCAGGCGAACTCCAGAAACTCCCTGGCTACCGCTGCAGCGGGAGCCAAATAACCGTCCTATGAAATGAGAAAACGATGAGTGGCAGAAGCTATTACCGCCGATTAATAGGCCGCAGGATACTCAGATCCTTTGTGAAGGATCGTGAAGGGGTTACCGCAGTCGAGTTTTCGATGATCGCGCTGCCATTCTTCATCATCGTTTTCGGGATCATGGAAATCGGGATTGCGATGTTCGTAAATCGCATGGTCGACAATTCCGTAATCAGCGCATCCCGGCTCATCAGAACCGGTCAACACGGCGGCATCTCGACAGTTGCCGAGTTTAAAGATGTGGTTTGCGGCTATATGCCGTCCTTTATGTGCGACACGGACAGGCTGACTGTCGACGTACAGCGGGTGGACGATTTTGCCGACGCGGCAGCGCAAGCAAGCCCGTATGACGAAGACGGCAACCTGAAAGACAATGACGACGATAACCTTTCCACGGGCGGTGCCGGGGACATTGTGGTCGTCAAAGTGCTTTACAGATGGCCGATGATGACCTCGGCCCTCAATCTCGCTCTCAATGACAACGGCACCGAACGCTATCTCACATCAACAATGGTGTTCCGCAATGAACCCTGGGAATGATACCTGGAGACCGTCAATGATCGCGAACAACCTTACAATTCGTGCCTTGAAAAAACTCCGCAGGGATGAAGATGGCGTATCCGCTGTTGAGTTTGCGATGATCCTGCCGTTCATGTTTCTGCTGCTCATTGGAATGACGGAGCTGGCAGAGGCCCTGAACCAGGATCGGAAAGTCAGCCGTATTGCCAACGCGATCGCCGACTTGGTCGCCCAGGAAGAAGCGGTTGAACGAAACGACCTCAACGATTTGCTTGATATCGGCGCAGAAATTCTCGCACCGTATCCTGCAGATAATCTGCAGGTCATCGTTGCAAGCATAACTTTCGACGAAGACGGAGACGCTACCGTTGACTGGAGCCGGGATTCTACGGAATCAGTTCCCTGGACAGCCGGTGATGCCCCTCCAATCACATTACCGGCCTCTGTCGCCGTTCCGAATTCGTCCGTTGTCGTCGGCCAGACAAATCTGACTTACACGCCGAGTTTCACGGGCGTGTTTACGGGTATCTTCGACTGGAGCCCGTCCGCGCTCGAGCTAAGCGACACCTATTACCTGGCACCGCGTATCACGGGCACCGTCACCTGCGGCAACTGCTGAGCTTCACCCAGGCAACGAATAGTAATTCTCCCGTATTTGTATCGTCGCACAATACGGGTACCCTCCAGGGATGCTGCATTGCAATATTCCGTGTTCAGGTGGGACCCGCAACCGATGGCGACAAACAAGACCTATGACCAGATAGCCGTAGGCGATTCGGCAGAAATCGTACGCGAGTGCTCCAGCAATGACCTGCTGGTATTCGCGCACGCTTCGGGAAATCACAATCCGATCCATTTGCCTGATACCGATTGGACTGGCGACGGTGTAGTCGACAAACCGGTCGCCCCGGCGATGTGGGTCGGAGGATTGGCGTCGGCGGTCCTAGGCAATATCCTGCCCGGTCCCGGGACAGTCTACAAATCGCAATCATTCCGGTTTCTGGGTGCGGCTGCCGTTGGTGATCAATTGCATGTCAGGGTTACGGCGACAGACAAAAAACCGGACAATGTAATTGTCTTCGATCTCACCGTAACGCGTGGAGACGGCGTCCGGCTTGTGGAAGGTGTTGCCGAAGTGAAGGCCCCGACCGAGACGATAGAATTCGATTCCAGCAATATCCCCGCCTTGCTGGTGCAGCGGCACAGGCATTTCAACAGAATGATCGAGCTGGCAAAAACATTGCCAGCCTTGCCGACCGCGGTGGCTGCACCCGACGATCCCAACTCTCTTGATGGTGCCTTACTGGCAGCACGCGAAGGATTGATCCATCCCGTATTAATCGGTGCGAAGGACAGGATCGAGGCCGCAGCCAGGGAATTGGACGAAGATATCGGCGATTTCGAACTAATCGATATAGAGGACGAAATGGAGGCAGCAGGCCGCGCAGTGGCAATGGTCCATGAGGGCAAGGTCAAAGCGGTCATGAAGGGCCACTTGCACACCGATCACCTCTTGCACCACGTTGTGAAGCGCGATGGCGGGTTGCGCACTAAGCGCCGTATCAGCCACGTGTTCGTCATGGATATTCCCGGACGCAAGACACCGGTGCTGATCTCGGACGCGGCAATAAACATCACGCCCGACCTCAATGCCAAGGTCGACATCACCCAGAATGCTATCGACGCAGCCTTGTCGCTCGGCCTCGAAACACCAAAGGTCGGCATTCTTTCAGCGATCGAAACCGTCAATCCTGCAATCCCTTCCAGCCTTGATGCAGCCGTGTTGTCCAAGATGGCCGAAAGAGGACAGATTACCGGCGCTGTCGTCGACGGGCCGCTGGCGATGGACAATGCCATCGATGTCCAGGCCGCCCGCACAAAGGGAATAACATCGCTCGTGGCCGGTCACGCGGAGGTATTGATTGTTCCCAACCTGGAATCGGGAAACATGCTGGCAAAGGAACTCACCTTCATTGCCCATGCCGAGGCGGCCGGACTTGTGATTGGTGCAAAGGTGCCGGTCATGCTGACAAGCCGTGCCGATGACGGACGCGCACGCCTGGCCTCTTGTGCGCTCGCACTGCTTTATATGCACTGGCAGGCGAACGGGACACCGGCAGGCATTCTGGACCGGGAGGCAAAATGAACATGGCACCGGTCATCCTCGTCCTCAACACCGGTTCCTCGTCGATAAAATTCTCGCTTTACTCCGGCGCCGAAATCCAATTGTCCGGACAGATTTCCGGCCTCGGTGCGGTGCCGAAGATCGAGCTGGAATCGCGTGCTTCCGCCAGACGCGTGGAACGGCTCCTGACAGCACAGGAAGGTGAAAACCATCGCGCGGCGCTGAAGGCCCTTCTGCCCGTCCTGGAGGAGGAACTGAACGGTTGCCACGTCGATGCCGTTGGGCACCGCGTTGTCCATGGCGGGACCAAATACACCGGCCCGGTGCGTATTACCGACGAGGTTCTCGAGGAACTTGGAAAGCTCGAGCCGCTGGCGCCGCTGCACCAGCCACACAATCTTGCCGGGATCAGGGGAGCGCGCATGGCGTTTCCAGGCGCATCTCAAACGGCCTGTTTCGATACTTCATTTCACCGCAACCATCCCTGGGTGAACGATACGTTCGCCTTGCCGCGAAGCCTTTATGACGAAGGCGTTCGGCGTTACGGCTTTCACGGCCTGTCTTACGAATATATCTGCGACTATCTCAAGATCTCTGCGCCTGATGTTTACGCAGGCAAGGTCATCGTCGCGCATCTGGGCAACGGCGCCTCCATGTGCGCTATCCGGGACGGCCAGAGCATCGGATCAACGATGGGTTTCACCGCGCTTGACGGTCTGCCGATGGGCACGAGATGCGGCCAGCTGGATCCTGGTGCGGTATTGTATCTGCTCACGACCAAGGGCATGTCGGCAGATGAGGTTTCGGATCTTCTTTATAGAGAATCCGGGCTCAAAGGACTGTCTGGCATCACCCAGGACATGCGGACATTGACGTTGAGCGACGATCCGAAGGCAGCGCAGGCGATTGACTATTATGTCTTTCGCGCCCGACGGGAACTGGGCGCCATGGCCGCTGTCCTCAGCGGTGTGGACACGTTCGTGTTCACCGGCGGCATCGGGGAAAACGCAGCGGGGATCCGATCGAGAGTGTGTGCAAATCAGGACTGGATCGGAATGGCGATTGATGAAAACAAGAACAACACCAACGCAATAGACATTTCAACGGAAGATTCCCGCATGAAGGTGTTGGTCATACCGACAAACGAAGAGGAAATGATCCGCCGTCATACAGAGAAACTGATGTGAACGCAGGTGTTGCGGCGACGAGCCAACTATTGCGCGGTCGGCTCAAGCAGCTTTGCAAAGTCATCCTCGAACGTTCTCAGCACCGGACGGTAGTCCGCGTGAACGACCGGTTCGAAGCCTCCCGGCAGATCAGGCTCGATTGCAAGGTAGGCGTCTGGCGCTTCCCGCCGCATATCCATCAGTCCGGCGCGCAGTCTGCGTTTGAGTGCGTCCGGCAGATCCTTTGAAATGCTGTGGGCAGAGTAAGGTATCGGTGGCGATCGCCACACGATTTCCAGATCCTTGAAGCCCTTGCTTCCTGATACGTAATAATCGTTCAAAGTGCCTGCCGTGAACCCGTTCTTGGCCTCGCCGGCGAGACTGGACCACGCCAGCGAAGCCTGAACGCGCCCGTCCAGCAACGCCCGCAAACCTTCGACCGGGCTCTGGACCTCGACCAGAGTTTGAAAATGTGTTCGAGCATCGATGCCGTCGGCGGCAAGGTTTGCAATCGGCACGCGGTAAGCTGCGACGGCCTTCTTGTTTCCGACCGCAAGCCGTGTTCCCTTCAGGTCCTCAAGGGACGTATTTGCATCGCTTCGTTTGCTGACAAGAATTGCATAAAAGCGCGCTGGAAAATCATCCGGACCTGCCGTGACAAGCGGCTCGACGCATTTGCAAAGCCGGTGTGCTGCGGCATACGCAGAAGGAGACAGCCTGACATAGTCTATGCGCCCGTTCACAATCCCTTCGACGGCTTCACCAAGCGTGTCCATCAGAAACAGGTCGACCGGCAGGTCGGCGATTTCCTCCAGGGCAAGGCGAAAGGGCTCCACACGATCACGTGTCGTTTCATCCCCTGCCACAATCACACCCAGGCGCAAGCGGTCGGGCATGGCATCGCGATCCGCAGCATTGGCAGAAACCACAAGAGGCAACAGCAGGAGAATCACCCCAATTGATTTCACGCATTCGAACGAGAAAGCCACAGTCCTGTCATAACTGTCTGAGAGTTTTGAAAAAATCATTTTTCGCCCGAAAGTTCGCCTGCCCCAAATATTGGACTAATTTATGCAGAATTCTATCACGACGGTCGTATTCGATATAGGGAATGTCCTCATCGAATGGAATCCCGAAATTCTCTACCGTCAACTCATTCCCGATCCGCTCGAACGCAAAACGTTTCTGGAAACCGTCTGTACGTCTGACTGGAACTTGCAGCAAGACCTCGGCCGGTCCTGGAAAGAGGGCGTTGAGACCTTAACCGTACAATTTCCCGACAAGGCCGATCTGATCGCCGCCTATTCGGATCGTTGGCACGACATGGTCCCAGGTGAAATTCCAGGAACGCGTCAACTTCTGACTGAACTCGCGTCGAAAGGCGTACCGCTCTATGCGGTGACCAATTTTTCTGCCGAGAAATTCGTCGAAGCCCAGGACCGTTTTCCGTTCCTGAAGACCAGTTTTCTCGATACCGTTGTTTCGGCGCACGAAAGGCTCATCAAACCGGATCCGAAAATCTACGAGGTTCTGTTTGAACGCAATGATCTGAAGCCTGTGGACTGCTTCTTCATCGACGATTCAAAGGCGAACGTGGCAGCCGCCCGGTCAGTGGGCATGTCAGCGCATCACTTCCAGTCCGCGGCCGGGCTTGAAGTGGACCTAAAGCGGTTGGAACTTCTCTAGAGCGGTTCAAGCTTAGCCGGCATAGCCTTCCAGCACATTGACACAATTTGTCCCAAGCGCATCGATTGCGTAGCCGCCTTCCAGCACGAACAAGGTCGGGACACCCAGCTTTGCGAGGCGTTGGCCAAGGAGAAAATAGTCGTCGCTTTTGAACCGGAAGCCCGAAATCGGATCTTCCTCGAAACAGTCGAGCCCCAGCGAAACGATCATCACGTCCGGTTTGTAAACCAGCAACCAGCGGCAGGCTTCTTCAAGCGCGCCCGTATAACCGTCCCAATCGGTTCCGAGCGGGAGCGGCCAGTTACGTGTGAAGCCAGTTCCTGCGTGTTCGCCCGTTTCGTCTGCAAAGCCGAGGAAGTAGGGATACTCGATTTTGGGATCGGCATGAATTGAGAGGAACAGAACATCGGGCCGGTCGTAGAACAGGGCCTGTGTTCCGTTTCCATGATGATAGTCGACATCAAGTATCGCTATCCGGTTAAGGCCGTTGTCCCTGAGATATTGCGCGGCGACCGCAGCATTGTTGAAAAAACAGTAGCCACCGAAGAAGTCAAAACCGGCGTGATGACCGGGTGGCCGGCACAGCGCGAATGCGGAGGATTCGCCATCCAGAAGAAGCTTTGCCGCCGTCAGCGCGGTCTCGGCGGATGCACGTGCCGCCTTGAAAGTATGTTCACCAAGCGGCGTCCCGGCATCCATGGAATATCTGCCCAACAGACCGTCTATATGATCGATCTCCACATCCTGGCGCAAGCTGCGGATCGGCCATACGAATGGAAATGCTTCCTTGCTACGGCCGGCATCGGTCCACCGGCTCCAGAAGCTTTCAAGAAAAGAGACATAGTGCGGCGCATGAACCCGGTGGATCGGGCGAACCGGGAAGTCGTCCGGTGCGATCACGTCGCCTACCCCGCGTTCCTTGACTGATTTCAGGACAAATTCAGCGCGGCTCGGAATTTCAACGGCGGGCTTCAATTCACCGTCAGAGATTTCCTGGGCAGGGGCATGCGCGAGCTGGAGGTCAGAAAAAACCGTTTTCACAATCTGCCTCCTTTGCCTTCATGGTTCGAGCCCCACCACTTTGAGAGGTACTACTGTAGCCCAAATCAGGAAAAACGGAATTCCGTAACATGGCTATATGTTTGTGAAGGTTGTAGCAGGACAGGAGTAAATTCTTTCTGATTGACGCTGTCCGGCCAGCGCTGTGCTTCCAGACACAACCCCGCGTGGGCACCATAGGCTCGGCCTGAGAGGCCAGGTACCGGTATGTCCAGCCGCGCGGCATCATAGAGCTGCAATCCGGGTTCCGTTGTCCAGACTTCCATGCGGCGTTCACCGTCGCGATCTTCAAGCGCGGCCGCAAATTCGGCTGTCTGCCTCGGCGCGGCTGCAAGACAGAAGTTATGATCGTATTGGACCGCGTCCTCGCCAGTCTTGTGTCTGAGCTTCCTGCCTTCGCGAAAATCGAACGGTGTCCACTCGACCCGGCGAATTTCGCCCGTCGGAATAAGTGTCTCATCGACCGGCAGATATGTTTCGGCGGCAATCTCCAGATTGTGGTCAAGGATGTCCTTGCTGCCATCCAGATTGAAATAACTGTGCTGCGTCAGGTTCACCGGGGTCGTCTGGTCCGTTGTCGCCGTGATCTTGACCCGAAGCGCGCCAGCCCCGGTCAACGTATAGCGAACAAGAGCCTCGACGCGCCCCGGATAGCCCATGTCGGTGTCTTCGGACACAATCTTCAGAAGCACGCTGGCCTTGTCGCTTTGCTCAAGGTCCCAGTTCCGGTGTGAAAACCCGGCGGCACCGCCGTGAAGATGGTGCGCGCCGTTGTTACGATCGAGTTGATACGTTTTTCCGTCGACGACCATGTTCCCATGCGCAATCCGATTGGCACAGCGCCCGGCGATAACGCCGAAATAGGGCGAATGATCAAGATAGCTTTGAAGGTCCTCGAAACCGAGGACGACCGACTGGCCGTCGATCTTCAAATCGCGGATGATCGCACCATAGGTCAGGATGGACGCTTCCAGCGCACCTTTCTTCAAAGTGACTTCCCGAACGGGCGTCCCATCCGGAAGTGTGCCGAATTCACTGATCATGTTCATTCTCGCGGGTTCATGCGCAACGAAGGGTCATCAGTCCCTTGTCTCGCAAGGTTCCGGCCTCAAATCGTCTGATTGTATTCGCCGACTTCCGGGTTTTCGCGCAACACGCCATCGACCGCCTTGAACATCTCGTGCAGTCTCTCTTCAGAAGCAGGGCTTTCGACAACGACAACCAGTTCCGGCTTGTTCGAAGAGGCCCTGACGAGCCCCCAGGTGCCATCATCGGTCACGACCCGCACCCCGTTGACCGTGATCAGATCCGTGATCTCCCGGCCGGCTATCGGTTCGCCGCTGTCCTTCATCTGCCGGAATTTCGAAACGACACGCTCCACCACGTCGTATTTGATTTCGTCGGCACATTTTGGAGACATTGTCGGTGAACCCCAGGTCTTGGGAAGGTCGCGGCGCAGGTCTGCCATCGTCTTTCCGGGGTTTCGGTCAAGCATATCAAGAATGGCGATTGCGGACACAAGGCCGTCGTCGTACCCCCGCCCGATCGGTGCGTTGAAGAAATAGTGGCCTGACTTTTCAAATCCGACAATTGCCTCAAGCTCGTTGACACGGCGCTTGATGTAGGAATGCCCCGTTTTGAAGTAGTCGGTTTTTGCGCCATTCGCTTTCAGAACCGGGTCGGTGTTGAAGAGCCCGGTCGACTTCACATCAACAACAAACTGGCTGCCCGGATGGAGGGCGGAGATATCGCGCGCAAGCATGACGCCGACCTTATCGGCAAAGATCTCTTCGCCCTCATTGTCGACAACGCCGCAACGGTCACCGTCACCGTCGAAGCCTAGTCCGACTTCAGCGCCGCTTTCCAGAACCTGGTCCCGCAGCGCATGAAGCATCTTCATGTCTTCCGGGTTCGGGTTGTAGCGCGGAAACGTGTGATCGAGTTCAGCGTCGAGCGGTATGACGTCCGCGCCCAACGCTTCCAAAATTTTCGGGGCGAATGCGCCTGCCGTACCATTGCCGCAGGCAGCCACCACCTTGATCGGGCGTTTCAGTTTCGGCCTGTCCGTCAGGTCCTTGATGTACACATCCGGGAAGCCGTCGACAAACCGGTAGCTGCCACCGCCTCTAAGATCGAAAGCGGCCTCCAGAACAATTTCCTTCAAACGGCCCATTTCGCCAGGGCCGAAAGTCATCGGCCGGTCTATGCCCATCTTCACACCGGTCCAGCCGTTGTCGTTGTGGGACGCGGTGATCATCGCCACTGCCGGCACGTCCAGCGCGAACTGGGCGAAATAGGCCATCGGAGACAGCGCCAGTCCGATGTCGTGCACATTGACACCCGATGCCAGCAATCCGTTCACGACCGCCATCTTGATGGAGGCGGAATACCCGCGGAAATCATGACCGACGGCGATGTCCGGGCGGATTCCCCGCTCATGCATGAGCGTGCCGATACCCATGCCGAGCGCCTGCATACCCATCAGGTTGATCTCTTCTTCAAAGAGCCAGCGCGCGTCGTATTCGCGGAACCCGGTTGGTTTCACCATCGGGAGGGATTCATATTCAAGCGTGTTGGGAGGCAAACTCGGACGTGGTTTTGGAAACATCAAACCCTCTTGGTGTCTGAAAGAGATGCACTAGACGCGAAACCGGGAACTGCGCTCAAGATTATTGAACAAGTACAAGTGTGCCGCTCGATATGTCAAACCGCTTGAGTTGGCTGAGCGCCGACATGCCGAGAAGTGGAACGCCGAGACTTTCGTCTCCCAGAACAATCGCGTCGACGTTTCTGAAGCGGATGGCGCCGATACGAAGCTTGTCGATCACGGCTCTCGCGCCGTAAACGGTCCCGTTTGCCGTGCCGATGGGGTGCTTGAAATCCGACGGTGACAGAAAAATGCCGATATCGCGGGCAACCGATTTCGGAAGTGCGGTCACGGTTGCACCCGTGTCGACAAGCATGTCGATCGCGCGCCCATTCGCATAGGCATCAGCCACATAGTGTCCCCGGCGATCGACGGAAATCCTGTGTTTTCTGGGGCCTGAAGTCACTTCCTCGTCGGCCTCGGCATGGTCAGGCCGGTCAATTGAATTCAGGCGTGCTTCAACAAGGCTCGGCACAATAGGTGCGAGGCCAATCAGGACCAGCAGAATGATGACATACCGCAACATGGTGCTTTCCGGGCATTTCAACAGGCCTGTCCGGGGTAGCACAGTTTCCTTAGCGGGCTGTAAAACCAATTCAGAAGATTTGATCTGCCAGGCGTGCGATCTCGTCCTGTTCGGGTGCGCTTGACTGTGCTCCGGTCGCCGTACACGCCAATGCGCCTGCAGCAACGCCTTCTTTCAGAGCACGCTCAAACGGTTTTCCGTTGTCCAGGGATGCCGCCAAAGCTCCGCAAAACGCGTCACCTGCCCCGGTCGTATCAACCGCGCTGACAGCGGGCGCTCCAAAACAATACCTGTTCCCGCCCTGACCGGCGAGAACGCCTTTTGACCCAAGAGTGACCACGACGGATCGCGACGACGTTGCAAAATGACCGATGAACATGTCGAGATCGGTTGAAAGACCTGCCCGGCCGGCGATCTCCGCTGCCTCGCTTTCATTGACAATGAGCGTATCAATCGCATTGAGACAGGGTAGAAATTCGTCTTCCGGAACCGGCGCAGGGTTCCAGATAACTTTCGCGCCCTTCGCTTTAGCCCTGCCGATCGCCGGCCGCATCTGCGCGAACGGAACCTCGCCCTGAAGCAAAAGAGTGCCTCCGGCAGCCAGGACCGGTTCGACCCATTGCGCCTCGACACGGGCGTTCGCACCACTGGCAACGATGATCTGGTTTTCACCTGCAGCGTCTATGCCAATGAGGGCGAGCCCGGTGGCACCTGGCAACTTGCGCACGCCGGCAAGATCGACGCCTGCATCTTGCATGTTCGAGACCGCGATTGTTCCAAAGGCATCCTGCCCGATCGCACCTACCATGGCGACATTCGCGCCGGCCCTTTTGGCGGCGAGAGCCTGGTTTGCCCCCTTTCCGCCCGGGAATGTCTGGTGATCGGGTCCTCTGACCGTTTCTCCGGCCGTCGGCAATCGTTGAACGACGACGACAAGATCAAGATTGATGGAACCGAAAACCGTAATCATGACGCCCGAATTGCTTATTTGGTGCCGTACATCCGGTCACCTGCATCGCCGAGGCCGGGAACGATGTAGCCCTTCTCGTTCAGCTTTTCGTCGATTGCAGCAGTGTAGATCGGGACATCAGGGTGCATTTCGTTGAATTTCGCGACACCTTCCGGAGCGGCCAGCAGGCAGAGAAACCGAACGTTGTTCGCGCCGCGTTCTTTGAGTTTCTGGACGGCGGCGATCGCTGAATTCGCGGTCGCGAGCATCGGGTCAACCACGATCACAAGCCGCTCGTTCAGGTCTTCAGGCGCCTTGAAGTAGTATTCAACCGGATGGAGCGTTTCGGGGTCACGATAAAGACCGATGTGAGCAACCCGTGCGGACGGCACGAGTTCCAGCATGCCTTCCAGAAGTCCGTTACCAGCGCGCAGAACTGAGGCAAAAACGAGTTTCTTGCCGGCCAACATCGGCGCCTGCATTTCAGCCAGGGGCGTTTCGATGGTCTGGCGGACGATCGGCAGATCGCGGGTCACCTCGTAACAAAGCAAGGTCGAGATTTCGCGCAGCAGCCGCCGGAAACCCTGCGTGGACGTTCCCTTGTCGCGCATGATGGTCAGCTTGTGCTGAACCAGCGGGTGACTGATGACATTGGCTCCGGACATGGAAGCAGACCTTTCGTAACATTTGCAGCAGCCATTTGTTAGTTCAAGAGATTGATGTCAAATGGCTTTCTGACTTTTCTTGTTGCTTTTGGCAGCCGCAAGCGGCGGCCAATAGTGGCCCCGTTCGGGTGACTTGGGCGGGTATCGGGTCGCAGTTGGACAGCTACCCCTGATTAAGTGTTCTTACCTTGGTAGCACGAGGAAAGAAAAGACCAAAAGCGGCAAAAAGGACTCAGCGCGTTGGCTGTGAAAAAACAGGAGCGCTCCGGATAAACATGCAGCGCTGTCAGGCACGCAAGAACAGGCATTCGCGGGCTGTGAATGAAGCGTAGCGAGGCCTGCGTTCAAGACGCCACGAACGCTCATAGCCGCGCAACAATTTAGGCACCAATACCCAAAACACGCGTGCGGCCTGCGATTGTGGGGTATGGCTGCCGCGACCGGCTGGAGGTCTGGATGGCGTATGCCGCATCCGGCATGGGCCGCGCGACAGGCAGCGAGCTGACACTCCGAGCAAGCGTTTTTCTTCTCCGTTCCCTCACCGTGGCCACGATCCACTCGCCAAGGCCCCAGTTTATGAAGAATGTCGCGACGATTGTGACGGCATACTGGAGTTTTATCATCTCGAAATTCCATTCACCCGATCCGGCGAGCGCGCCGGAAGCAAGCAAAAGACGCGCGGTCACGACCATCGCAAGATAGGAATAGCTGCGAATGATCCAGGCAATGTGCCGCTCCAGATCACCGGACATGATCGTATGAACGGCAATAAGGGTCGACAGGCACCAGCCGATAGCGCCGGCCGTATAGGCTATGCTGGTCAACAGCATGTCGTGGTGAAGACTCCATGCCAGCGGGATCGCCGTCGTGGATGCGATGATAGCCGAAACTGCGTATATCTTCCCGAGAACCGCGTGCCAGCGTGACTTGACCCCGCACAAAATCGCAAGGAACTGGATAGCTCCACTGACCATGGCGACGGTCCCTGCAATACCGTGCGCAAAGAACGGCAGTTTCGGGTGCGCTGCTGCCATCTTTAGGAACATGGAAGTCTCGTAGACCAGCGGAAACGAGTCCTGGACTTGCGCGCCGAATTGCCACGCGATGTAGAAGATCATTTTCCAGGCCATGAAGGCTGCAAAAACCAAGCAGAAGAGAAGCAACAGAATGGCAATGACCTGCAAGACGTTTTGCCGGGGCGCTGCGCTTTGCAAGGTGATTGCGCAGTTTTTTGTGAAGCCGATCAGCACGGGTCGCATCAGAAAATCCTCGTCTGTGTTCAACGCGGCAGGCAATTTGCCGTCCTTGAGGACAATCTGTGCGATAACGGGCCCGTTACCCTGTGATGCGGGACACTCCACAAGCGCCGATTTTCCCGTCCAGTGTTGCTCAAATGCGAAACATGCCGGAAACCGGACGCAGCCGGGAGGCAGCTTTTCAACTTGAGGGCTGGAAAGCCGGCGCGAATTGCGTCGTGTGAACCCGGCTGTCCGATGCTCAACACGACTGGCTAGAAGCGGGTTCCACGGGACGAGACACGCGAGCTTTGGTTTGGTTGGATAGCCTGCCGAAAGGCCGAGCGGATCACGGTCAACTCGGACCCTGTGTCACAGACCGGCTCGACGGAAATTCGTTGTCCTGAGCAATGGTTCCACGATGCCCAAGACCGTTCCTGTTACTTTCGATCTTCAGGACCTACGCCCCGAACGGCAACCAGAAAACAGCCCCCGGATTGAGATAGCGCCCGAGTTTTGCGGTCTCGTTGCCTGATTTTTCCAAAATCCGGTTTCCTGCCCGACTTGTGCCGCCCTCCAGGATGCAGGTCAACGGCAGTTGCCCGGCAGGCACTTCCAGTTCCCGGCGCAACAGCTGTGCGAGCTTGTCTGTAAGCGCACCGGTGACCGCACGAATTTCGATCATCCGGTCGCGCACACCGGCTTCCGTCGGCGCTTCGGGTCCGTCCTTGATCTTCAGAACTCCTGTCTGGACAAACAGGGCGGCGTGCGCATCATCGGCCGGAGCCGTCAGGAGATCGAGGTCACTGACTTCAAGTCCGGCCCATGCAAACGGTTCGACCAGGGAATAGACCATTTCCTGCGCTGCCATGTGGAACGGAAAAACAGTAGCAGGTTCGCCATCCTGCAACGAAGCGTGCAGGAAACTGTCGCCGAGCGTGATGTCGTCAAGCTCGGCACCTCCCAGCCATACGGGCGCGAGCGCTTCCAACAGTTTGTCGAGCAGTGTTTCCGCGCTGACCGCGTTTTCGTCTTCCCGCGCCAATTGGACCATGAGCAGGCCCGGACGCGTGAAATACCCTTCTGAAAACATATCCGATCGCAACGCCAGCGCTTCGCCCAGACGTTTGAGATGCTGCTGCATGGCTTCCAGGAGATCCGCATCATCCTGCAGATCCCACTGCAGACCGGAGGCGAGTTCATCCTTTTCCATCCGGATCAGAGTTTCCGCATCGACACGGTAAGGATCCGTCATTTCGCTGGAAAAGGAGCCAGACGCAAACATATGAAACGCTGCCAGCGCCGATGCCTGTTTTCCCGAGACGCTGGTCTCGGTCATCTGGTCTTCATAGGCCCAATCGCGCGGGTGCATGGTTTTCATGTAAGCGCTGAGGACAGCGAGATCCGCAGCGGCGGCCAGCATTTCCCCGGCGTTTTCGTACGACCGGGCGTTGGCAAGTGCCGCCCAACGGTCAATGCCACCGGCTTCAAAATCCCGCCAGACGCCATAAGGCGGGATATGAAAATCCGGGTAGTTTTCCTTAGTCGTTTCCAGGACCATCAGAAGCGTATCGCCGAGCTTCGACATGTCCACCTGAACATGCTTGAGACCGCTGCCGGTCGCTTGCTGGAGAAGATCGTCAGACCTGCGCCGGATTTCCTGCGGCTTGAACAGTGCCAGTTTCGAATTCAAGGGCTCCATCTTGAAACACCTCCGTCAGCCGTCGCTGTCCTGCTGGTTCGCGCTGTCCAGTCTTACCAAAAGCCGCTTCTTGGTGGCCGTGTCGCAAAATGCGGCCTCAATGGCAGTTCTTGTTATCGCCATCTGGTCTTCAAAGGACCAGCCGAATGTATCGGCGACGGAAGTGTATTCCTTGCCGAGCGTCGTGCCGAAGTAGGGGGGATCGTCTGAGTTCAGCGTGATCTTGACCCCTTCCTTGCGCAGGATATTGACAGGGTGAAAACGGAGGTGGGAGTAAACGCCGAGAGCGACATTCGACCCCGGACAAACTTCCAGCACGATTTCCTCATCGACAAGGCGCTCGACGAGGCCTCGGTCTTCGATCGCCCGAACGCCATGGCCAATGCGCTTGACGCGCAGAAACTCCATTGCCGCAATGACGCTGTCGGGACCGCCAAATTCTCCGGCGTGCGCGGTGGTGCCGAGTCCAGCGTCGGCAGCTATGCGAAACGCTCTGGAAAAATTGGCGGGATGTCCCGATCTTTCATCGCCGGCAAGGCCGAAGCCGGTAACCAGGGGATGGGGATTGGCAACCACTTCCTTGACGACCCGCTCGACCGAAGCTGACCCGAAATGACGGATACCGATCGCGATCATCCGGCCTTCAATCGCCGTTTCGGTTTTCGCCCGCTCTATACCGGCTGCCAGACCCTCGACATAGGACCGGTAGGAAAGACCGGCCGCCTGCGCATGGTCCGGGGAGATCGTGATCTCGCCGTAGATGGCACCTTCGGCCGCCATCATCCGGAAATAGGTCTCTGCAAGAAGCGCGTAGTCCGCCGGAACCTTGAAGACGGAACTTGCGACGTCATAGGCCTTCAGGAAGCTGGTGAAATCCGACCAGACATATTTACCCTTGGAATCGATCACCTCGGAGACGTCGACACCATGTCTGCCGGCAAGACGTTTGACCAGATTTGTTGGAGCCGCGCCTTCAATGTGGCAATGCAGTTCCGCCTTTGGGACATTCACGTTCTGACTCATTTCAGGCGGGACCTGCCAAACTGGTTTGTGACGGGACGAACACCCATTGCCACGTTAAAGAAAACTCGCACCGTGGGGACCTTGCGCGATACCGAGATGCTCCGCAACACTCTCACCGATATCTGCATAGGTTTTGCGTCCGCCAACGCCTCGTCCCGCCAATCCGGGCCCTGTTGCAATGACCGGAACATTCTCGCGCGTGTGATCTGTTCCCTTCCAGGTCGGATCGCAGCCGTGGTCGGCGGTCAGGATCAAGAGGTCGCCGGGCTGCATCCTGTCGATCATTTCCGGAAGCCGCCGGTCGAAATGCTCAAGCGCTGCCGCATAGCCCGGCACGTCCCTGCGGTGACCGTAGAGCGAGTCGAAATCGATGAAGTTCGAAAACACAAGGTCACCGTCACCGACCATTTCCATGGCTTCGAGCGTCTTTTCGAACAGCTGATCGTTGCCCGCTCCCTTCAGCACTTTCGCAACACCCTGATGGGCAAAAATGTCTGATATCTTGCCGACGCCTATCACAGTGCGTCCATTGGAACTCAAACGGTCCAGCAAGGTTGGCTCAGGCGGCAGGACCGAATAGTCGCGGCGATTGGCGGTTCTTTCGAATGTCTGCGAAGTCTCGCCCAGAAACGGGCGCGCGATCACGCGTCCGATGTTGTACGGGTCGGCAAATTCCCTTGTGGTTTCGCAAAGCTTCAGCAGCCGTTCCAGGCCGAAATGCTCTTCGTGGGCTGCGATCTGGATCACGGAATCCGCAGATGTGTAGAAAATCGGCTTTCCCGTTTCAACATGGGCTTCACCAAGTTCGGCGATGATCTCGGTGCCTGAGGCATGTTTGTTTCCAAGAATACCATCAAGCCCTGCTGCTTCGCTGATCTTGCTGATGAGGTCTGCCGGAAAAGCAGGGATTTCCGCTGGGAAATAGCCCCAGTCGAAGCGAACGGGAACACCTGCAATTTCCCAGTGGCCCGACGGTGTATCCTTGCCGTTGGAAACTTCCGCGGCATAGCCCCAAAGGCCTTGAGGGTCGCCGGCATAATCAAGCCCGGGGATTGTCTTGCCGGTGGAAAGCCGTCCGGCGGCACCCAGTCCAAGCCGATCCATGTTAGGCAGCTGAAGCAGCCCGCTCCGCAAACCGTCCCGGTCGCCTTTGCCCTGCGCACAATACTCCGCGATATGGCCGAGCGTATCGGACCCGACATCCCCGAACGCCTCCGCGTCCGCGGCGCCTCCGATACCGAAACTGTCGAGCACGCACAGGATTGCTCTTGGCATGGGTGTCTCCTCAAATCTATATTTTTTGCCGGTCGAACGGACCGGTGACCAACCGGACCGAGAGGTCCGGTCGGTTTTGGCTCAGAGCGCGATACGGTCGACAACGCTGGGGTTGTCGGCAACGTCGACTGGCGATCCGATCGTATAGGCGTTTCGAATGGCTATTGCCGCGTGCTCAGCCTCTTCTTCAGAGCGCGCATGCACGATCGCAAGCGGCGCATCCGCGTCCACGGAGTTGCCGATGCCGGCAAGATCGGTCAGGCCGACGGACGGGTCGATGATGTCCGCAGCCGCTCTTCGCCCGCCCCCAAGAGCAACGACGGCGACGCCGACAGCGCGAGCATCAACGGCCGTCACCGTTCCTTCCGTTTCGGCATAAATCGGAGCCTGTACCGGAGCTTTTGCCAGGTAAAGCTCACTCTTCTCCAGGAAATCGACGGGACCGCCGAGCGCGTGGACCATCTGCGCGAACTTTTCGGCGGCCTTGCCGCTGTCGAACGCTTCGCGCATCATCTCCGAACCTACATCCGCCGAGGGTGCGATGCCGCCGGATGCCAGCAATTCGCCGCCCTGGGCTACAGTCACATCCCAAAGACGGTTGTCGACCGAGGTCCCTTTCAGGAAGTCGACCGCATTTTGCATCTCAATTGCATTGCCGGCCGCTGACGCGAGAGGCTCGTTCATGTCTGTCAGGAGAGCGGTCGTTTTCAAGCCGGCACCGTTGGCGACCAGGACCAGGCTCTCGGCAAGTGCCCTTGCCTCTTCCAATGAGGCCATGAATGCACCCGTTCCCCATTTGACATCGAGGACGAGGCCCTGAAGACCGGCTGCCAGTTTCTTGGACAAAATGGACGCGGTGATCAGATCAATGCTTTCCACCGTCGCGGTTACGTCCCGTATCGCGTAAAAACGCTTGTCCGCGGGAGCAAGATTACCGGTCTGGCCGATCACGGCGCAGCCGATGTCACGGACGACTTTCTTGAACAGGAGATTGTCCGGCTGGGTCTGATAGCCCGGAATGCTGTCGAACTTGTCAAGCGTTCCGCCGGTGTGGCCGAGACCGCGACCGGAAATCATCGGCACGGCGGCGCCGCACGCAGCAAGCGCGGGCGCCAGCATCAGCGACACGTTGTCTCCAACGCCACCCGTCGAATGCTTGTCGAGGATCGGGGCTTCGACTTCCATCCAGTTCATGACATCGCCGCTGTCCCGCATGGCGAGCGTGAGCGCGACGCGCTCGTCGACAGTAAGACCCTTGAAAAAGACAGCCATCGCGAGCGCGGACACCTGTCCCTCGGTCACAGAGTGATCGGCAAGACCCCGGACGAAGAATGCAATTTCCTCGGCGGTTAGGACGCCACCGTCCCGCTTCTTCCGAATGAGTTCCTGCGGCAGCATTATCTGTATCCTTATGTGTGCCGTTCAATAGCCCTGGCCGGGCGCGGCTTCAGTGCCCTCGATGGTCGCGATCAGCGCGTCCAAAAGGCCGCTCGCACCGAAGCGGAACGTCGATGAGGACGCCCAATTGTGCCCCATGATCCTGTCGGCCAGCGCCAGGTAGGATTCCGCATCCTCGCTTGTCTTGATCCCGCCGGCAGGTTTGAAACCGACGATGTGCTCCGCATTGTCCCTGCGGGCTTCCTCGATCGCGGTCAGCATGATTTCCGCGGCTTCTAGCGTGGCATTGACCGGCACCTTGCCGGTGGATGTCTTGATGAAGTCAGCGCCCGCTCCGATCGCGATATTCGCGGCTGCGTGGATCAGAAGCGGATCCTTGATTTCGCCGGTTTCCAGTATGACCTTCAGGATCGCAGGTGCGGGTATTGCCGCCTTGACCCTGATGATCTGTTCTTCGGCAAAGCCTTTTCGCCCGTCCGCAAACGCCTTGTAGGCCATGACAAGGTCGATTTCGTCGGCACCGTCCTCAATCGCCTTTTCAGTCTCTGCGACAACGGCGCCGGTGTCTTCCCCTCCTTCCGGGAAGTTGACAACGGTCGCGACCTTGACGCCCGTTCCCGTCAGTTCCTTGACTGCCTGCGCCACAAATCCCGGCCAGACGCAGACGGCGGCTACAGAACCATGATCCGTCACCGTGCGGCCGGTAAGCTCCGTGATGTCTGCCGCCGAGCAGTCATCGTTAAGATTGGTCAGATCGACGAGCCCGAGGGCACGTTTGGCGTTTTCAATCCTGTCGCTCATCAGCCGACCTCCTTCACAAATGCGCGCACAAGCTGCTTCATACGCTCCATGCCTTTCAGTGCGACCGACTTGGTTTCGTCGTGTGAAAGGGCATGTGTCTGCATTCCGGCACCATAGTTTGTAATGATCGACATGGCGGCAACCCGCAGACCCAGGAAACGGGCAATGATGACTTCGGGAACAGTCGACATGCCAACGGCATCGGCCCCCAGCAACTTGGCGGCGCGGATCTCAGCCGGTGTTTCAAACGACGGACCTGAGAACCACATGTAGACCCCGTCGGCAATCGGATCGCCCGTCTCGGCGGCGACCTTCTTCATCGCTGCCTGCAGATCGGCGTCATAAGCCGCACTCAGGTCCAAAAAGCGTTTCTCGTCCTCTTCGCCGATCAGGGGGTTCTTGCCCGACCAGTTGATATGATCTGAAATGAGCATCGGCGAACCAGGCGCGACTTCCTCGCGAAGAGACCCGGCAGCGTTGGTGGCCAACAGGACTTCGCAGCCGAGCTCCTTAAGCGTTTCAACGGGTGTTCGCATGACCGAAGGATTGCCGGATTCGTAATAGTGCGCCCGTCCGGACAGGATGACCACCGGAACGCCGGACAGCGTTCCTGCGACAAGCTCGCTGGAATGAGATGTCACGGTGGACACGGGAAACTCCGTCAGGTGTCCATAAGGAATGCGAACCGCATCCTCGACCTCTTCGGCCAGAGCCCCAAGCCCGGAGCCGAGGATCATGCCGATCTTGTAGGAACCTTTGCGGGCTGCACGGACAATGTCCGCGCATTCACGTCCATAACCACTCATCGAGGGTCAGTCCTTCTCGTCTTTCGCTTTGTCTTCAAGTTCAAATGCGGCCGGCAGCAATTCCTCAAGCGTGAAGCTTTGCTTGATGCCATTCAGGTCGGCGACATGAACAACCAGATTTTCCGTTCCGAATTCGGCGAAACGCTGACGACACACGCCGCACGGTGTGCACAGCGCGGCATCGCCAACAACCACCGCTTCCGCGATCTCCCGGTAACCGGCCGCGATCATGGCGCTAACGGCACCCCCTTCCGCGCACACGCTCACAGGGTACGACGCGTTTTCAACGTTGCAGCCGGTAAAAACCGTGCCATCGGGCGTGCGGAAGGCCGCGCCGACAAGGAAGTTCGAATAGGGCGCGTAGGCTTTTTCACGGACCGCTTTGGCCGCTTCAAAAAGCGCGCTCAAATCGCTCATGAACGCTCCTTGAGATAGGGAATTCCGGCCGCTTTCGGGGGAATCGCCTTGCCGATAAACCCTGCCAGAAGGATCACTGTCAGAATGTAGGGCAGCGCCTGGAAGAACTGCACCGGTATCTCACCGATGCCGGGCACTTCCTGGCCCTGCATGCGGATTGCCACTGCATCAAGGAAGCCGAAGAGCAGGCACGTCAGCATCGCGCTGGCCGGCCGCCATTTGGCGAAGATGAGCGCCGCAAGTGCAATGAAGCCCTTGCCGGCTGTCATGTTGACCCCGAACCCAGCGCCTTGCGCGATGGAAAGATAGGCTCCGGCAAATCCGCACAGTATCCCGCAGGCAATCACGGCTCGGTAACGCAGCCAGGTAACCGATATTCCGGCCGTGTCGACGGCCGCCGGATTTTCACCGACGGCGCGCAGGCGCAGGCCGAAGCGCGTGCGGAACAGCACCCACCATGTCAGCGGCACGGCAAGGAATGCGGCGTAAACCAGAATGTTGTGGCTCGAAAGGAGCTCCGTGTAGATCGGGCCGATGACCGGTACGTCACGGATCTGTTCTGCAAACGGCCAGGCGATGTCGGTGAACCGGCCACCTTCCGGCAGTGCCGGCGTGCGGCCGCCCTGGCGGAACCAGGTTTGCCCGAGCAGGGCCGTCAGACCGGCTGCAAGGAAGTTGATGGCCACGCCGGAGACGATCTGGTTGCCGCGGTTCGAAATCGATGCAAACCCATGCAGCAACCCAAGCGATACGGACACAGCAATACCTGCCATAAGTCCAAGCCAGGCGTTCGCCGTAATGTATGCCACAGCACCCGCGCCAAAGGCAGCGCCGAGCATCTTGCCCTCAAGGCCGATATCGACAACGCCCGAACGCTCCGAATAAAGACCGGCAAGGCACGCCAAAAGCAGCGGTGTGGACAGGCGTACGGTTGAATCGAGGATCAGGATGAAATCTTCGAACATGATTACGCCTCCTTCGCCTTAAGGGGCTGTGCGGGCGCAAACAGCCGGATGATCGCAGGCCGGAACATATATTCCAACGCACCGGCAAACAGGATCACCAGCCCCTGGATAACGATGATCATGTCCCTCGTAATATTCGGCATCTCGAACGAAAGTTCAGCGCCGCCCTGGTACAGCATTCCAAACAGGATTGCCGCGAGAATAATTCCAACCGGGTGGGCTCGGCCCATCAGCGCGACAGCGATCCCGACAAAGCCGTAGCCGGTCACGAAATCGATCAGGAGACGATGCTGGGACCCCATGATCTCGTTGATGGCCATCATTCCCGCAAGACCGCCAGAAATCAGCATCGTGATGACGATTGTCCTGACCGGTGAGATACCCGCGTAGACAGCGGCAGTTGCGTTTGCGCCGAAAGACCGGATTTCAAAACCGAGTTTCGTGCGCCAGATCAAGAGCCAGACCAGCACACACGCGGCGAGTGCCACGAAGAGTGACAGATTGACCGGTGCGTATCCAAAGCCGAATGACGGAAAGAGGTCATTCAAAAACGGCAGTCGGCCGCCCGCCTCGAATGTCCGGGTCTCGGGCTGCATGGAGCCCCTTTCCTTCAGCACTCCGTTGAGCAGATAGACCATCAACGACGATGCGATGAAGTTGAACATGATCGTTGTGATGACGACGTGGCTGCCGCGCGTTGCCTGCAGCCACGCGGGGATGAAGGCCCACGCTGCCCCCATTGCGGCGGAACCGATAATCGCAAACGGCAGGGTCAGATACCATGGAACGACCGTGTCAAACGCAAGGCACGCCACGGCGACACCGAGACCGCCGAGGTAGGCCTGTCCCTCACCGCCGATATTGAATAGACCGGCATGAAAAGCCACGGCAACCGCAAGCCCGGTGAAAATGAAGTTGGTCGCATAAAACAGCGTGAAGCCGATGCCTTCGCCATATCCGAGCGAGCCCCAGACGAGAATCTGGACCGCCTCGAGAGGGTTTTCGCCGATCAGGACAACGACAAGGCCGGACACGAGAAAGGCCGCGGCAAGGTTCAGGAAGGGGATCAGACCGAGGTCGACCCAGCGTGGCAACTGGCCCGGGGTCATTGGACACCTCCTTCAACCGAGTTGTTGTTGTCGACACCGGCCATGAGCAACCCGAGATCGCCCTCTTCGGCGTTGGCACCGCGCTCACCTACAATCCTGCCGTCGAACATGACGAGAACCCTGTCCGACAACGCCCGGATTTCATCCAGTTCCACCGAGACCAGCAAAATGCCCTTGCCGGCGTCCCGCATTTCAACAAGTCGCCGGTGAATGAATTCGATCGCACCGATATCGACACCCCGCGTCGGCTGGCCGACCAGAAGCACTTCCGGATCCCGCTCGATTTCGCGTGCAAGCACGATCTTCTGCTGATTACCACCTGAGAAGTTGGCCGTTTTCAGCATCGGATTGGGCGGGCGGATGTCGTATCTCTCGATTTCGGCAACCGCGTTTTTCTTGATGGCAGCAAGATCCATCAAAAGGCCTTTGGAATAAGCGGGATCGCGATGATAGCCGAGAATGGAATTCTCATATTCGGTGAAACTGTTGATCAGACCCATGCGGTGACGGTCTTCGGGGACGTGTGCCATGCTTTTTTCACGCATGTCGGCGGCATTGAGCGTGCTTGTTCCCAGATCTATCGTTTCGCCATGAATTTTCAGGGTCCCGCTTGTCGCCCGGCGAATTCCGGAAAGCGTCTCCAGCAACTCGGACTGGCCATTGCCTGAAACGCCGGCAATGCCGACGATTTCGCCGGCTCGGACCGAGAAGGAGACGTCCTTGACCACCTGTACGCCCCGGCTGTCCGTCACCGTCAGGTTGCTGACTTCCATCACGGGCGCTTCGGGTTCAGCCGGTTTCTTGTCGACGCGCAACAAGACCGACCGGCCGACCATCAGCTCCGCGAGCTTTTCCATGGATGTGTCCTTGGTTTCCACGGTGGCAACCATCTCGCCGCGCCGCATGACGGAGACCGTGTCGGTGATCGCCATGATCTCGCGCAGCTTGTGCGTGATCAGGAGAACTGTCTTGCCCTCGTTTCTGAGCACTTCGAGGATCTTGAAGAGATGATCAGCTTCCGCGGGGGTCAAGACGCCTGTCGGCTCATCCAGGATGAGGATCTCGGCGCTGCGGTAGAGCGCCTTCAAAATCTCGACGCGTTGCTGCAGGCCGACCGGCAGATCCTCGATCAGGGCATCAGGGTCAACCCGAAGTTCATACTCATCCTCCAGCCGCTTCAACTCGGCACGTGCGCGGTTCAGACCACCTGCCAGCAGTTGGCTGTCTTCCGCGCCCAGAACGACATTTTCCAGGACAGAGAAATTGTCGACGAGCATGAAATGCTGGTGCACCATGCCGATACCCATGGCGATGGCGGCCTTGGAATCAGGGATCACCACCTTCTTGCCATCTACGACAATGTCACCGTTGTCCGCGTGATAAAATCCGTAGAGGATCGACATCAGCGTCGACTTGCCCGCGCCGTTCTCCCCGATGATCCCGTGAATGGATCCTTTCTTCACCACAAGGTCTATGTCCCTGTTGGCATGGACCGGACCAAAACTCTTGTTGATCTTTCGCAGCTCGATTGCCGGCGTATCGCTCATGCCTTCCCCCAGGCCTGACGGTTGTTCTTTATCATTGTCTGTTGCCCCCTGTGGCTGCCCTGTTTCTTCAGAACGGGCACGCGCCTTCGGTAACGACATCATGAACCTTAACGGTTCCGTTCGAGATGTCATTGACGGCAGCCTCGGCAGCGGCCTTCATGTCGTCAGAGACGAGCCCGGCGTTGTTTTCGTCGAGCACCCAGTCCATGCCCCCTTCGGCAAGTCCGAGAACCTGAATTCCGGGCGTGAAACTATCGTTTTCAGCTGCCTGAAAGCTGTCATAGACCGCGTTGTCGACACGCTTTCGGATCGACGTCAGGATCTTGCCGGGATGAAGGCCGTTCTGATTGCTGTCCGTGCCGATACCCAGAATGTCCGCGTCCGCCGCCGCCTGCAGAACCCCGAGGCCTGTACCGCCGGCAGCCTGGATGATCACGTCGGCACCGCGCTTGATCTGCCCGATCGCCAGCTCACCGCCACGGACCGGGTCGGTAAATGCAGCAGGCGTATCACCGGTCATGTTGAAGATCACGTTGATATCAGGATCGACGGAAAGCGCGCCTTGTTTGTAGCCGCACAGGAAGCGCCTGATGATCGGGATATCCATGCCGCCAACGAAGCCGATCGTGCCGCTTTGCGTTGCCATCGCCGCCATAAGGCCTGCGATATAGGCGCCCTCCTGTTCCTTGAAGACGTAAGATCTGACATTGGGCTGGTCCACGACCATATCCACAATGGCGAAATCCGTGTCTGGAAAGGTCGGAGCCACCTGCCCGAGCGCGTTGGCCTGATTGAAGCCGATCGCGACAACCGGTTCGCTGCCACGGCTCGCGAAATTGCGCAGTGCCTGGAGACTTTGCGCGTCGCGATCAAGTTCGAATTCCCGCACCGCCTTACCGGTCTCCTCCTGAAACCGTTCGACGCCGGAAAAGGCGCTTTCATTGAAGGAGCCGTCGAATTTGCCTCCGACGGAATAGACGATCGCCGGGTCAGCGAACGCGGCAGACATCGAAAATGCGACGGCGGCAACCGCGCACACTACACCTGATTTCATGCGGAACATCCGATCCCCCAGCAGAACGATTGGGCGACTGACCACTTTGCGAGAGAGCCTCCGCGCAGCGCGCGCGGAGGCATTTGGTGGGTGTTAGTTCGGGCAGGATTCGTCGGACATGTAGTCGTGAACGACGATTTCGCCGGTAATGATCTTCTGGCTTGCCTCTTCAACGGCTGCCTTCATCTCATCGTTGACGAGTTCCGCGTTGTTGTCGTCCAACGCCCAGTCGACGCCGCCTTCTTTAAGTCCGAGAACTTCGAAGCCGGAGGACCAGGTGTCGTTTTCGGCGTCTTCGAAGGCCTGGTAAACGGCAATGTCAACACGCTTCAGCATGGATGTCAGAACGGAACCGGGATGCAGGCCGTTCTGGTTGCTGTCGACGCCGATGCCAAGCTTGCCGGCGTCCGCAGCGGCCTGAAGCACGCCGATTCCGGTACCGCCGGCAGCGTGATAGACAACATCCGCGCCGCGGTCGAACTGGGATTTGGCGAGCTCGCCGCCTTTTACCGGGTCGTTCCAGGCCGCGCCCGTCGTGCCGGTCATGTTCTCAAAGATTTCAGCGTCCGGATTGGCAGCAGCAACACCTTGCTTATAGCCACAGGCGAACTTGCTGATCAGCGGAATATCCATGCCGCCGACAAAACCGACTTTACCGGTTTCCGAAGCCATGGCCGCAAGCATGCCGACAATGTAGGAGCCTTCATGCTCCTTGAAGAGGATCGAGCGGACGTTCGGAAGGTCGACGACCATGTCGACGATCGCGAACTGGAGGTCCGGAAACTCCTTGGCGACTTTTTCAACGGCATTGGCCTGTGAGAAGCCGATCGCAACGATCGGGTTCATGCCGCGCTTGGCGAAGTTGCGAAGCGCCTGCTCACGCTGGCTGTCGTTCTGGATTTCGAAGTCGCGGTATTCGATGCCGTAGTCCTCTTTGAACTTTTCAGCGCCGGAATAGGCGGCTTCGTTGAACGACTTGTCGAAGCGGCCACCGAGATCGTAAAGCACGGCCGGCTTGGTATCAGCCGTCGCGCTCACAACAGAAAAGGCCAGTCCGGCAAGCGCCGTGCCGATGGTAAGAAACTTTTTCACGTTTATGTCCTCCGACATGCGGGGGCCGTCTTATCCTGACTGGCCCGTTTCCCCTCGTGACCCAGCCGCTTCATGCGGACTGTGCCAACTGCAATCCGACCCGTGCACTCAAAGCCCTCGCAAGGGTCTCGTCCGCCACCAGGTCGGTGATGACACCGGTACGCAATGCAGCAAGCGTGGCATCCACCTTGCTCTCACCACCCACCAGCGCAATAACGCGGCGCCCGCGCACTTCATCGAAGTGCAGTCCGACGGCGCAATCGCCGAGCGGATTGGGAACCAGTTTTCCTTCAATCGTCAAAAATCGGCCCATCAAATCACAGACCGCCCCGCAGGACATCAGTTCTTCCTGCTCCTGCTTCGAAATCATTCCGCGCTGAACCAGATGCCCCTCGTTCTCAACCGATCCCAGGCCGATCAGAAAAGCGTCGGATTGACGGGCCCGCGCCATGAGGTCCTGCACGCTGCGCTGCGTCAGGAACATTGCCTTCTCGTCCCGGTTTTCCGCAAAATAGGGAACCGGCAGGTAGTAGCCGATACCACCGGTCCGCTCCTGCATCTTCTGGACAATATCATAAGGGTTTGCCGCAAGCGTTCGTGTGAGCGAACCGCATATGGACATGATTTCAAGATCGGGGCGAGCTGTTTTCGGCAGCGCCTCGACAGAGGCCGTCAGCGTTCTGCCCATCCCGACTCCCAGACGGGTGACGCTCGGACCGGTGAGCAGTCCCGTCAGGAATTGCGATGCCGACACAGAAATGGCGCGCAAAGCCGCCTCGTCGTCCCCGCCACCGAGATCGGGCGCAATGATGCAATTGGTAAGCCTGAAATGACGGGAGAGTTCCTTTTCCAGCTGCAGGCATTCCATTGGACGGCCATCTATCTGGAACTTCACGTAACCGGATTTTTGAGCATGGGCGATCAGGCGGTGCACTTTGGCGGGAGAAACACCCAGTTGAGTGGCGATTTCGCCCTGCGTGCGACCGCCCACGAAAGACAGCCAGGCCGCCCTGATGGCCATATAAGATGTCCAGTCGTCCTCACGCACCTGCATTTGCGTCGACACCTTCCCATCGGGTCCGCCTGAAAACCGGCACAACCCAGCCAACGATTCGCAGCCCCTCCCGGGAGCTTTTCTTTGTCGTGCGCCCATTTCGCAATTTGCGCCGAAAAATTCTTCACCTAGTGAGAATTTATTCAGATCATGACCAGCACCGGCGCTTTCGTCAACTAAAAAAACACCTGAATTTTGGGCAAGTTGCTGCTTTTCGGGGCAGTTGCCAATAAATTTGCGCCAAAGCCCAGGCGGCAAAAATTGCCTCTCGATGTCAGAAATGTGACGTCGTTAGGCAAATTTTGCCTAGTAATCCGGCATTTATTTCCTATCTGTGGAATATACGCACTCCGTGCGCATTTGATTTTGCCAGATAAATTCATTTCAGCTACGTTTGGCACGTAGCTTGCTAAGTAAATTCTCAAGCTAACCCAGGGCCTTTCTAATGCCTTCGTAGAAATCACAGGGATCAAAAAGACGAGCAATAGCAAAACAAAATAAAAATGGGGAGACGTGGCACCACGGTCGAAAGGCCGAAATAAGGAGAAAACCATGCGTCTCGACATAACAAAAGTCTGTGCACAGACAGTAACAAAACGACTGTCCATTCTAGGAGCAGCCATACTGCTCACCACCGCGGCCGCCGAGGCACGCGATTACCGGCCGGCTTTGCCCGTGGCCGCGAACTTTACCTACGATCCGGCCAATGAAGTGGACGTCGAACTCGTCCTGGCTGTCGACATCTCCCAATCCATGGACACCGAAGAACAGGAAATCCAGCGCGCAGGGTATGTGGCAGCCCTGACGTCGCGCGAATTCCTTGATGCGATCCAGGTCGGCCCGATCGGCCGTGTTGCGGTGACCTACATGGAGTGGGGCGGTGTTGACGAGCATTTCATCGTTGCCGACTGGACAATTGTCCAGGATTCGACCTCAGCTTCCCATTTCGCATCGAAAATCGCCGAAGCTCCGCTACGGCAGGTGCAGCGGACATCGATTGCGTCCGCTCTGCAGAAGTCTGTCGAACTGGTCGAGACCAACCAGTATATGGGCTTGCGCCGGGTCATCGACATATCGGGTGACGGACCGAACAATCAGGGTGGCTCCGTAACGGAAATGCGCGACCGGATGATTGCCGCCGGCGTCACCATCAACGGACTTCCGTTGATGATGAAATCGAACAAGAACACATGGCAGGCCATGCTCAATCTTGACCACTATTACGAAGATTGCGTGATCGGCGGCCCAGGTTCCTTTGCAATTCCCGTTCGGTCGAAAGAAGGGTTCGCCGACGCGATCCGGATGAAACTGGTTCTGGAAATAGCCGGTCTTCACCTCAATGAACCTGATCCTTACTTTCAGCGCGTTTCAGCACGCGAACCGGTGAGGTGTAACCTTTTCGACTGATCAAGGAATGTCTTTCTCCTTATAACCTGCCGCGCTTCGGACGGGAGCGCGGCATTTTTTTGTGAAGCTTAAAAAATGCGCGGAATTTCCGGTTTCCGGCAAGATCCGGCGCATCACCCTTTGCGCCTGCCACTCTTTGGGGCTAATAACCTTCCCGCTGCCCGTCTCAAAGAGGATCCACAATGCCAGCCAATCCAACCCTCGCACTCGTTGCGCACGACGCCAAGAAAGATGCGATGGTGGAGTTTGCAACGCGTCATCGGGAAAAACTGGCTTCGTTTGATCTGGTTGGAACCGGCACGACCGGCGGCCGTGTTCTGGATGCCTGTCCGGAGCTGTCTCTCGCCCGGCTGAAAAGCGGACCGCTTGGCGGCGATCAACAACTGGGCGCCATGATTGCCGAGGGCCGTCTGCAGGGTCTCTTCTTCTTTGTCGATCCGCTGTCACCACTGCCGCATGATGTCGACGTCAAGGCCCTGATGCGCCTGGCTCTCGTTTACGACATTCCAATGGCTCTCAACGAATCCACGGCAGACATTCTTCTCAGATCCGCCCGATTGCAGGGTCTTCAAACAACCTCGGATACGCCGGAGGTTGGATCGGCCTGATCATGAGTTTCTCCGAACGCTCCACGACCTTTGCCTATCCTGTTCTGGTGGCCGATATTGGCGGGACCAATGCCCGCTTTGCGCTGGTCGACGACAGCAATGCCGCAACGCGCATGTGCGGCAAGACCGCAACTGCGGGTCATGCCGACATTTCGTCTGCCATTCGTGAGGTTGTTCTTCCGGAAACGGAGACAAGACCTCGGACCGCCATCATTGCCGTCGCCGGACCGGTGACGGGCGATGCCATCCCCCTGACGAATGCGGCCTGGGTTATCGAGCCGTTGAAAATGATCGCCGATCTCGGGCTGGAGCAGGTCATCGTCCTGAACGATTTCGAAGCCCAGGCGTTGGCTCTGCCCGGATATGACGGATCGGACATTGAGCAGGTCGGCAGCGGAGCCGTTCGTGCAAACAGCGCGAAATTCGTTTTGGGACCGGGCACCGGGCTCGGTGCTGCGGCAATGATCTTTGCAGCCGGCACCTGGATACCGGTACCGGGAGAAGGCGGTCATGTTGAACTTGGTCCGGTAACACCTGAAGATGTCGATATCTGGCCCCATATCGAGCGGTTCGGAGGCCGTATCGGAGCAGAGCAGCTGCTCAGCGGAACGGGAATGCCGAGGCTTGCCAGAGCGGTGGGCACCTGGATGAAAGCCGAACGGTCCTTCGAAACACCTGCCAGCATTACGCAGGCCGCCGACGACAATGATCCCGTCGCGGTCAAGACACTGGAAGTGTTTGCCCGCAGCCTCGGCCGCGTCGCGGGGGATTGCGCGCTAACAGTCCTTGCGCGGGGCGGCGTCTACCTGACCGGCGGCATCACACCCAGGATCACGCGCTTTCTGCAGGATGGCGGGTTCAGGTCGGCCTTTGAAGCCAAGGCGCCACATGAAACCCTGATGGCAAAGATACCGACCTTTATCGTCCGCCATCCCGACCCCGCGCTCGAGGGACTTGCCTCTTATGCAAGAGATCCGCAAGCATTTGCGGTTGACCTTCAGGGGCGCCAATGGATGGCGGATCTCCCGACCGCAAAAAGGTGACGCTGCCGGCCATGTCTGCGCCACGCACCTTCGGATCTCCTCTCCCGATCGATGCCGTCCTGCCGGAGCTTTTGACGACGCTTGACGCGCATTCGAATGCGGTTTTGGTTGCTGCTCCGGGAGCCGGAAAGACGACGCGCGTCCCGCTAGCGCTTCTTGATGCAAACTGGCGCAAGGACGGCAAGATACTGGTGCTGGAGCCGCGCCGCCTTGCAGCACGTGCCGCGGCAAGGCGCATGGCAAGCGAACTCGGTGAACGGCCCGGCGAAACTGTCGGATACCGGGTACGCATGGAGAGCAAGGTCAGTGCGAAGACCCGGATCGAAGTGATCACGGAAGGCGTTTTCACGCGGCTTATACTTGATGACCCTGAACTTTCAGGCATTGCCGCAATACTCTTCGACGAATTTCACGAAAGGAGCCTGGAAGGCGATCTCGGTCTTGCCCTTGCCCTTGATGTGCAATCAGCGCTGCGCGAAGACCTGCGCCTTGTCCCGATGTCTGCAACGCTGGATGCCGCGGGAATTTCAAAACTGCTCGGGGATGCGCCGGTCCTGGAAAGCAAAGGGCGCAGCTTCGAAGTGGAAACAAAGTATCTGGGCCGGGACCCGAAGGAGCGTATTGAACCGCAGATTTTCCGCGCAATTCGACAAGCTCTGACAGAAGAGAGCGGCTCGCTGCTGGTCTTTCTTCCCGGTCAGGGTGAAATCAGACGCACGGCGGACCTCCTCTCCGGCAAAGTGCCTGCGAGCTGCGTTATCGCGCCGCTCTATGGTGGTCTTGACGCCAGGGCTCAAGACGCTGCCATCCGGCCAGCTGAGCCCGGGACCCGAAAAATCGTCCTGGCGAGCGCGATTGCACAGACATCGCTGACGATCGAAGGCGTTCGTGTGGTGATCGACAGCGGTCTTGCACGTGTTCCCAGGTTCGAACCGCAGACAGGGCTGACACGCCTTGAAACCGTTCGCGTGTCCCGCGCTTCGGCGGACCAGCGGCGCGGGCGTGCAGGCAGGACGGAGCCGGGGGTCTGCTACCGGCTGTGGGATGAAGCACAGACCGTGGCACTGCCGGCAAGCGAAACACCTGAAATCCTGGAAGCAGACCTTACCGGACTGGTTCTGGACCTCGCGTCCTGGGGCACTTCCGATCCGCACAGCCTGGCGTTTGCGAACCCGCCACCGGCGGCTGCCTGGAAAGAGGCCACCTCGCTCCTTGAAGATCTGCATGCGCTTGATGCGAACGGCCACCTGACCTCACAGGGCAAAAAGCTGTCGAAGCTTCCGCTTCACCCGCGGCTGGCGCATATGATGATTGAAGGGTCCGACCGGAATCTTGGCTCCACCGCTGCCCAGATCGCGCTTCTTCTGTCGGAACCCGGCCTGGGCGGCCGCGATCCGGATCTGCGCGCAAGGCTTCGAAATCTTCAGAACGACAAGAGCCAGCGAGCCCGGGATGGCCGTGCGCTGGCCCAGAAGTGGCTCCGCCAGGCAGGTGGCGGCGAAACAAGAATCGACACCGAAAGCGCCGGCCTGTTGCTTGCACTTGCCTATCCGGACCGTGTTGCCCAGGCGCGCGGTCAAACGGGACGGTTCCGCCTTGCCAACGGGCGCGGCGCTGAACTTGACCGTGAGCACGCGCTTTCTGGTGAAGCCTTCCTGACCGTTGCCGATATCCAGGGCAAGGCTGCCAGCGGCCGTATCCAGCTGTGCGCGCCGATTTCGCGCGATGACATCGAAGAGCTTTTCGCTGACGCCATCCTTGAAGAGGACGAGGTGCAGCTCACCGGCGACGGTGTTCTGAAGGCCCGCCGCGTCACCCGCTACAAGGCCGTCGAGCTTCAATCTGTTGCGATCAAATCTGCCAATCCTGCGGCGGTAGAAAAGGCGCTGGTCAGTGAAATCAGACGGCGTGGCATCTCGCGTTTGCCGTGGAGCAAGGATCAGCTGCGATTACGCAGGCGTGTGGCCTATGTCCGGGAAAACGGCGCAGAAGACCTTGCCGATCTGACAGACGACACTCTTAACGACACGCTCGAAACCTGGCTGCAGCCCTATCTTTCCGGCCTGACCAGCGTTACCGCTGTCGATGCCGCGCTGCTTGGCAATGCGCTGGCCGGCCTTCTGCCCTACGATGCTTCTGCAAGGCTCGACACACTTGCCCCGTCCCATTTCACTGCCCCGACAGGCAGCAGGATACCGATCGACTATGGCGCGGCCGCAGGACCGACATTGTCTGTCCGCGTGCAGGAACTGTTCGGCCTGAGCGATCATCCGAGCGTTTGCGAGGGAAAACTGCCGCTTATCCTGGAACTGCTATCGCCCGCGCAGCGCCCTATCCAGATCACCAGGGACCTGCCCGGCTTCTGGGCGGGCTCCTGGGCGGACGTGAAGGCGGACATGAAAGGCCGCTATCCCAAACATCCCTGGCCGGACGATCCGACAGAAGCGGAAGCAACCCGGCGTGCGAAACCAAGGGGCGGAAAACCTCAAGACTGAGAGTTTCAGAGATCGCGCTAAAGCTCTCCCTCGTCATCCCGGACACCGCGAAGCGGAGATCCGGGATCGGTGAACCTCGGTGTCTCTTCCATGATCAGGAGCACACGAGCTCCCCGATCCCGGCGCGCGCACTGCTTGGCCGGGATGACGATGGAGAGTTTGGGAGCGATCATCTTTTTTCCGATGCCGCTAAGTCCTCTTTAGGTGTCCGAGGAGGCGAAGCGGGTGGCACTGTCACCGAAGACGACATTGTTGGACAGAACTACCTCTTCCAAAGCAAAAACCCCTCCGTCGTCATCCCGGACGAAGCGGAGCGGAGAGCCTCGGAGTCTCTTCCATGATCTTGAGCGCGCGGGCTCCCCTATCCCGGCTCGCGCGTTGCTTGGCCGGGATGACGATGGAGAGTTTGTGGGCGATTGTCGTACTTTTGATGCGGCTCAGTCCTTTTTTAGGTGTCCGAGGCGGCGAAGCCGGTGGCACTGTCACCAAAGGCGACAATGTTGAACAGAACTACCTTTTCCAGAGCAAACACCCCTTTGTCGTCGTCCCGGACGAAGCGGAGCGGAGATCCGGGACCGGAGAGCCTCGGAGGCTCTTCTGAGAGATTGACCAAACGAACTCCCCGATCCCGGCTCACGCGTTGCTTGGCCGGGATGACGATGGAGGGGCTTGTGGGCGATTGTCGTACTTTTGATGCGGCTCAGTTTCTTTAGTCGTCCGAGGCGGCGACGAGGCTGGCGTTGCCGCCGGCAGCTGCGGTGTTGATCGAGACGACCTGTTCAAGGGCAAAGCGGGTCAGGTAGATCGGACCGCCCGCCTTGGGGCCGGTACCGGAGAGACCGGAACCGCCAAAGGGCTGCGTGCCGACGACCGCACCGATGGTGTTGCGGTTGACATAGACGTTGCCGACGGAGAGCCGGTCAACAACCTTGGTCACCGTCGCGTCGATGCGGCTGTGAACACCGAGCGTCAATCCGTAGCCTGTTGAGGCGATCTGATCGAGCACCATGTCGATGTCCTTGGCCTTGTAGCGCACGACATGCAGGACGGGACCGAAGACTTCGCGTTCCAGAGCCTCGGCCTTGTCCAACTCGATGATATGCGGCGCGACCCAGGACCCGCTTGAATGAGAGCCGGTCGGTGTTTTTCCCGCGAACCGCAGGGTCTGGCTTTCCGCCATGTCGTGGACGTAGGCCATGATGTTGTCACGCGCCTCGTCGTCGATCACCGGACCGATGTCGGTCGAGGGCAAGCGCGGGTCGCCGAGGCTCAGTTCCTGTGCAGCGCCTTGAAGCATTTCAAGCAACGTGTCGGCGACATCCTCCTGCACATAAAGCAGACGCAGCGCTGAACAGCGCTGTCCAGCGGAGCGGAAGGCCGACATCATCACATCGTCGCAGACCTGTTCGGGCAGAGCTGTCGCATCAACCAGCATGGCGTTGATGCCGCCGGTCTCGGCAATCAGGGGCACAATCGGTCCGCGTTTGGCCGCAAGCGTTCCGTTGATTGCCCAGGCGGTTTCGGTCGACCCGGTAAAGGCCACGCCGGCAACATCCGGATGAGATGTCAGGGCAGCGCCGATATCACCCTCGCCCGGGACAAGAAGGAAGGCATCTTCCGGAATACCGGCCTCATACATGAGCTTTGCTGTTTCAAAGGCGATCAACGGGGTCTGTTCGGCAGGTTTTGCAACGACCGCATTCCCGCCAAGAAGGGCAGCGCTGATCTGGCCGAGGAAGATCGCCAGCGGAAAGTTCCACGGCGAGATGCAGACAAAGACACCGCGCCCGCGATACCTGTAGCGGTTTTCTTCACCCGTCGGGCCCGGCATCAGCCTGCCCTCGCCGAAAAGCGTGCGGGCCTCATTGGCGTAATAGCGGCAGAAGTCGACCGCTTCCCGGATTTCCGCGATCCCGTCCGGCAGGCATTTGCCGGCCTCCATGGAAAGGATCATCATCAGGCGGTCGCGGTTTTTCTCCAGAAGATCTCCCAGTCGTTCCAGAGCGGCGGCGCGTTCGTTGACTGGCTTTCGCGACCAGGATTCAAAGCCCTGACGTGCGACCTCGATCGCCTTGCGTGCCGTTTCCACATCGGCAAAGCGCACCGTTCCGACCCGGGTGTTGCCATCCATTGGCGCGAAGACCGGATGCGGTTCACTACCAGTGGCAAGACCCGACCCGAGCGGCCCGGCATCGGTGAAAGGCGGCCGAGTCGTGGCCATGCCTTCCTGCAAGTGATTTCGTTCCAGAGCAAAGCCGAACTCAATACCCTTGGCATTGCGGCGGCTATCGCCGTAAAGGTCGACCGGCAACGGGATGGACCGGTTGACCGCATGATGGCCGTTGTCGAGGATTTCAGACGGGCGTTTCAGCATGCTTTCGACAGAGACGTTGGCATCGCCCACGATGGTGACGAAAGACGAGTTGGCGCCGTTTTCAAGAAGACGCCGGACCAGGTAAGCCAGAAGATCCTTGTAGCCACCGACCGGCGCGTAGATGCGGCACGGAAACCCGTCGCGCTCGCAAATGGACTTGTAGAGGCTCTCTCCCATGCCGTGAAGGCGCTGGAACTCGTAGCCTTCCGATGAGCCCCCGGCCAACTCGATGATCTGGGCAACGGACAGGGCGTTGTGCGTGGCAAATTGCGGATAGAGTACGTCCCGGGCTGCCAGCATCCGCTTTGCGCAACACAGGTAGGAGAGATCCGTCGCCGCTTTGCGGGAGAAAACCGGATAGCCGTCGGCTCCTTCTTCCTGGGCGTGCTTGATTTCCGTATCCCAGTACGCCCCCTTGACCAGACGCACCATGAGTTTGCGGTTGCGTTTTCTGGCGGCATCGACCAGCCAGTCTATGACCTCCACACCACGTTTCTGGTAGGCCTGAACGGCCAGCCCGAAGCCATCCCAGCCCTCGGTGACGGGATCTGACAGGAGCGCTGCGATCACATCGAGCGAGATCTCCAGCCGGTCGGCCTCTTCCGCATCGACGGTGAAATTGAGGTTCCGGTCCTTCGCCATCTGCACCAGTTCGCGCAGTTTCGGCAACAACTCGTCACGGACACGGTCACCATTGACGGCTTCATAGCGAGGGTGAAGGGCGGACAGCTTGACCGAGATGCCGGGCCTGTCCGGCAGTGGTGTGTCACCCGCCGACTCTCCAATCGCTGCGATCGCGTTTGCATAGGACTGGAAATAGCGCTCAGCGTCTCTGGCGGTTCGGGCCCCCTCTCCCAACATGTCATAGGAATACCGGTATCCCTTCGCCTGTTGCACTTTCGCGCGCTCAAGCGCTTTTTGAATGGTTTCGCCGAGCACGAACTGGTGTCCGAGAAGCGTCATCGCCTTGCGTGTTGCAACGCGCACTGTCGGCATGCCCATGCGCTTGACCAGGCTGGACAGAATGCTCTGCGGCGTGTCGCCCGGATGCAGCAAGCGGGATGTCACGCCAAGCGCCCAGGACGAAGCAGAGACCAGCCAGGTGTCGGATTTGTGCCCGGAGGGGTCGTCAAAACGTGCAGCTGCCAGCTTATCCTCGATCAGCTTGTCCGCCGTGCCGGCATCGGGCACGCGCAGCAAGGCTTCGGCAAGAACCATCATTGCAAGACCTTCGCGCGTGGTCAGGCCGAATTCGCGCATGAAGTCTTCCACCCCGCCAAGACCGACCTGCACTGCCCGCATGTCTTCAATGTAACCGCGCGCACGCTGATCAATCAGTTTCTCGACAACGGGATCGCCTGTCGCTTCTTTCAGAAGCGCCTCGACCAGTTGACGCTCGTCGGGCGCGTAAGCAGCCCGGAACGGTTCCAGACCGGTGTTGTTCACCGTTGTCATTGCGGCGGCGGTTGCGGTCATAGACACCTCCCAATACGGCCCTCAAGGCCCAATCAATACATTTCTCTAAAATAGTCGATCCAGAGGTATTTTTTTCCCTGTTTTTTCGGAACTTTATAGTTTATTTCTTCGTAAATTTTCTTTCCATGGTGAAAAGCACAATGCTGAACGCAATCGACCGAAGAATTCTCCGCGCGCTCCAGGAAGACGGCAGGATCACGAACACGGATCTTGCCGAGAAAGTCAGTCTCTCGCCGACAGCAACCGCCGAACGCATGAAACGCCTGATCAGGGATGGCTACATTGAGGGCTTTTCCGCGACACTTGATCCGAAGAAAGTCGAACGCGGCCTTCTGGTCTTCGTGGAAATACGTCTGGAGAGAACGTCGCCGGAAATTTTTGACGCCTTCAAACGCGCCGTGGAACGCTCCGCCGATATTCTCGAATGCCACATGGTCGCCGGGGGATTCGATTATCTTATGAAAAGCCGTGTCCGGGACATGGAATCCTACAGGTCCTTCCTGTCTGATGTGGTCCTGACCCTTCCCGGGGTGCGCGAAACGCATACTTATGCAGTCATGGAAGAGATCAAGGACACGCACGTTCTGCCGGTCTAATGCATGCACCTTACGGCGAACAGAAGTTGCCTTGTGCGAGTTTCATTCACAAAGCCTTGTCTTGACCGTGTCATGCCCGGTACGCGAGGGAACGACCATCAAGTTATTCGCCGAAATCAGGGGACTTAGATGAACCGACTGCTCACCGCCGTTTTCGCTGTGTTCACAACGCTTTTGATACCTATCGATGCGAGCGCCCAGTCGCAGGCATGGGAGGACGTCCTCGGCGACGCGAAGGGGCAGACGGTCTACTTTCACGCCTGGGGCGGTGAGCCGCGCATCAACGCCTATATTCAATGGGCGGCCCGTGAGGTCGAGCGCGCTTACGGTGTTCGGGTTGTCCATGTCAAAATCAGCGATACGGCAAATGTGGTCTCGCAGGTTCTGGCGGAAAAGTCGGTCGGCAAGGAAACGGGCGGCGCTGTCGATCTCATCTGGATCAATGGCGAAAACTTCGCATCGATGAAGGAAAACGGTCTTCTGGCCTCCGCCGGATGGGCCGAAACGCTTCCGAATTGGGCGTATGTTGATATCGAAAACAAACCGACCGTGAAAATTGATTTCACCGTGCCGACGGATGGGCAGGAAAGTCCCTGGGGCATGGCGAAGCTGGTCTTCATGTTCGACAGCACACGGATCAGCGAACCTCCGTCCACTCTTGCAGGACTTCTTGATTACGCCAAACGCAATCCTGGCCGGTTTTCCTATCCCCAGCCCCCCAACTTCTTCGGCACGACCTTCCTGAAACAGGTGCTCGCAGACACCGTTGCAAACAAAGATGTTCTGTCTCGACCAGTGGACGAAGCAACGTTCGATGAAACGGTAGCGCCCCTGTTCGCCTTTCTGGACGACCTGCACCCGAACCTCTGGCGGCAGGGTCAGGCCTTTCCGAAAAACGCTGCAGACATGCGCCAGCTGCTGGCTGACAGCGAGCTTGATATTGCCTTTTCCTTCAATCCCGGCGATGCGTCCGGCGCGATCGCAAATGGCGAACTTCCCGAAACGGTACGCACGTTCGTTTTCGATGGAGGCACAATCGGCAACACCCACTTTGTCGCCATTCCGTTCAACAGTTCCAGTCAGGCAGGTGCGAAGGTCTATGCGAACTTCCTGTTGAGCCCGATGGCGCAGACGCGCAAACAGGAGCCTGAAATCTGGGGAGACCCGACCGTGCTGAACGTTGCCGCACTACCGGCGAACGAAAAAGCGCTGTTCGACGCGATGGATCTTGGTCCTGCAACACTGTCACCTGAGGACCTTGGCCCGGTTCTTCCCGAGCCGCACCCGAGTTGGGTCAGCGCACTCGAAGAAGCCTGGATCGCGCGCTACGGTGCAGGAAGCGAGTGAGTTCTCTTGCCGCAATCGACCGGCAGACCCGATATTCCCACCGTCCTTATCGTGACGTTGCTCACCGGACCGGTTCTCGCCGGTCTGATGGGCACGATCCTGCCTGCTTTCGGATACCTGCCGGTCCTCGGATATCACTCCATCTCACCTGAACCACTTGTGGCACTGCTTCGCACGCCCGGGTTAATGGCTTCCGTTGCGTTGAGCTTCGGCACCGGCCTGATTGCCTCGATCCTGTCCCTGGCAATTGTGCTGATTTTCACTGCGGGCTGGTCCGGCACACGAACCTTCGAGCGTCTGACCCGCTTTCTGTCTCCACTCCTGTCCGTGCCTCACGCTGCCGCCGCAATCGGGCTCGCTTTCCTGATTGCGCCATCCGGATTTCTGGTTCGTCTGGTGTCGCCCTGGGCAACCGGCTTCGAACGTCCGCCCGACGTCCTCATTCTGAATGATCCTATGGGGATCACGATGACGCTGGGTCTTGTTGCAAAGGAAGTCCCGTTCCTGTTTCTCATGACGCTTGCGGCCCTCAACAGGCCGCACATCAGGGACTACTACAAAGCCGGTGCCAGTCTCGGCTATGGACGGATGAGCACGTTCTTCAAACTGGTTCTGCCTCAGGTCTATCCGCTTATCCGGCTGCCAATGCTCGCTGTCATTGCCTACGCGACGTCGGTTGTTGACGTTGCACAAATTCTCGGTCCAACCACCCCTGCTCCGCTTGCGCCACGGCTTGTTGCCTGGATGAACGATCCGGACCTGACCAAGCGCCTCATGGCGTCCGCAGGCGCTTTGCTGCAGCTCCTGGTCAGTGCGCTCGCTCTCCTGGTCTATCTTGTTCTGGAGCGCCTTGTTTCCGCATGGCAGGCTGCCCGGTTCGCAAGCGGACATCGCAGGCGCAGGGACGGCTTCGCGCGTCTCGCCGGGCTTTTGCCCATGGTCCTGATCGTGGCGCTGATGACGGCATCCATTGGCCTACTCGGGATCTGGACCGTTGCAAAGTCATGGTGGTTTCCGGCGGCGCTACCGCAACGCTGGAGTTTCGAGCGGATGCTGGATGCGTTTGGCGTGGGGGGCCACGCACTCTTTGCCACCCTGGCAATTGCGGTGCTCGCCGCGGGGATCGCGACAGCCCTCACCCTTTGGCT
Organism: uncultured Roseibium sp.; assembly: GCF_947494555.1. GTDB lineage: Bacteria > Pseudomonadota > Alphaproteobacteria > Rhizobiales > Stappiaceae > Roseibium. The sequence goes on from NZ_CANLVF010000003.1 coordinate 193,215, forward strand.
GCTGGAAGCGAGAAGCTATCGAAAGCTGTCAGCCCGCAGCCGGGTCAACACGATTGTCTTTTTGCCGCTGCTCATGCCACAGATCAGCTTCCTGTTCGGTCTTCAAATGCTGTTTCTGCTCGGCGGGCTAAGCGGGACCTTTGAAGCTGTACTGCTTGCACACCTGATTTTCGTCTTTCCCTATGCCTATCTCGCTTTAAGCGATCCCTGGCACCGGCTGGATCCGCGCTACGCCAAGGCCGCCGCATCAGTCGGTGCATCGCGAATGCGTATTTTCTGGCAGATCCAGCTTCCCTTGCTGCTGCGCCCGGTCCTTGTCACATTCGCCGTCGCGGCTGCTGTGTCCGTCGGCCAATATCTGCCAACGCTGATGATCGGGGCCGGCCGGATCGTTACCGTCACGACCGAAAGCGTCGCCCTGGCGAGCGGCGGCAATCGTCAGGTCGCCGCGCTCTATGCCCTGCTGCAACTGGTCATACCGCTTGCAGGGTTTATCCTGGCGGCGCTTGTACCTTCGCTTGCGTTCCGCAATCGTGCCGCCATGCGGCTGGAAAGGTAAGATCGAATGTCGGCAACACCTGCGCATGCCGGTCTGGTTCTGGAAGGCGTCAGCGTCCGACTTGATGGAGCGCCGCTGTTCAAGATCGATTGCCACATCCCCCCGGGCCAGATCCTCACGATCATGGGGGAGAGCGGCAGCGGAAAGTCCAGCCTGCTCGACTTCGTTGCAGGTTTTCTGAGGCCAGTATTCGAGGCGACGGGCAGAGTTATTTTGAATGGCGAGGACCTGACGCATGTTCCGGCCCCGGAACGCCATATCGGCCTTATGTTTCAATCGCCGCTGCTGTTTCCGCACATGTCCGTTCTCCAGAACCTGCTGTTTGCGATTCCACCTGCCATTAAAAGCCGATCAGAGCGCCGCCAGCTGGCCCTTCAGGCCCTCGATGATGTCGGTCTTGCCGGTTTCAGCGACCGCGACCCGGCCACTCTCTCCGGCGGGCAACAGACACGCGTTGCACTTATGCGAACCTTGCTGGCCGAGCCGAAGGCGCTGTTGCTGGACGAGCCGTTTTCAAGCCTTGATCAAAACAGGCGCGCCGACGTGCGCGACCTGGTGTTCCGCCTTGCCAGAAAAAACCATCTGCCGGTCCTGCTGGTCACACACGACGCGGAAGACGGCGCGGCCGCCAGCGGAATGACCCACTATCTCAACAAAGAGCAAGGCGGCGGCTGCTCAACCTTCAAGCAGCCACGCGTCGTTTCCGGGGACCAGTGAAGTTTTATTCCGCCTGGTCGGCCGACTTTGCCTGCAATAGCGAATAGTTGTCGATGCCGATCCGCTCGATGAGATCAAGCTGGGTTTCCAAATAGTCGATGTGGCTTTCCTCGTCGCTGAGCAGCTTTTCAAAGAGCTCCATGGACACATAGTCGCCTAGGTCGCGGCAGATTTCGCGCGCCTCGTGATAAAGCGCACGGGCGACATACTCGGCAGCCAGATCGCCTTCGAGGCATTCCTTCACATTCTGCCCGATCCGCAGCGGATCCAGGGTCTGAAGGTTGGGCAGGCCTTCCAGAAAAATGATCCGGTCCATGAGATCCTGGGCATGCTGACGCTCTTCGTCCGCTTCCTCCAGTTCCTTGTCGGCGAGTTTGCCGAAACCCCAATCGGCGAGCAGGCGCGCATGGACCCAATACTGATTGACTGCCGTCAATTCGTGCCGGAGAGCCTTGTTCAGATAATCTATGACTTGTGCTTCACCCTTCATAAGACCCTCTCCAGTCTACCGGTTCGCAGCTCGCTTGAGCGGTACGGCTTCCGGTTCGGTTTCTCTCGTCTCTTCAGACGCCTTTTCGTGAATGATGTCAATAACGGACGGAAAGCAACCGCCGCACCGTGGTCGGCACCCCAGATGTCGAAAAACGGCTCCAGGTGTCGGCACCTTACCATTGGGATCGGCGCGCATCTCCTTTGCAGCTTCGCGCAGCTGCTTTTCAGAAAGAACGTTACAGGAGCATACGATCATCTTAGGGTTCGCGCAGTGTCCGATTTCCGGACATATTGGCATTTAGGGTTTTATGCGCAATAACGAAACTCAACTGAAAGAGTCAACTTTTTCCGACTCCCCTGTAAAGGTACAAGGACACCCGATGAGCGGACAGGACACCCCCGCTACCCGCCCGACACTTGTGTTGACTGGCGCGAGCCGCGGCATAGGACACGCCACGGTCAAGCGGTTCTCTGCCGAAGGCTGGCGCGTGATCACCTGTTCACGGCAGGCGTTTTCCGACAAGTGCCCTTGGCCGATGGGACCGGAGGATCATATTCAGGTCGACCTCTCCGACCCGGAAAACCTTGGATACGCGGTCCAGGAAATCCGCAAGCGGCTGGAAGCAAACGGTTCCAAGTTGCAGGCCCTCGTCAACAACGCCGGGATCAGTCCGAAAGGCGCTGACGGTGAACGGCTCAATTCGCTCAATACCGCGATGCATGAATGGCGGACCGTCTTTCAGGTCAATTTCTTTGCACCGATCCTGCTTGGGCGCGGATTGTTCGATGAGCTTAAAGCGGCGACGGGATCGGTTGTGAACGTCACCTCGATCGCAGGCATGCGGGTCCATCCCTTTGCGGGCACCGCCTACGCGACTTCAAAGGCAGCGCTTGCGTCGCTTACTCGTGAAATGGCCGCGGATTTCGGGCCGCACGGCATTCGTGTAAATGCCATTGCGCCCGGCGAGATAGACACGTCCATTCTCTCGCCCGGGACCGAAAAGATGATTGGTGACATACCTTTGCGCCGCCTGGGGCTGCCGGAAGAAGTCGCCGATACGATCTTTTATCTGTGCTCCGATAGAAGTTCCTATGTGACCGGCTCGGAAATTCACATCAATGGTGGCCAACATGTGTGAACTCGTCAAATGTTTCGAGTGCTGAACCTCTGCTCCCGTCCAGGGAACATTTCCTACGTACTATTTGCAATGAAGTGAAATAAAGAACCCGCCGACCTTATACGATAGTTTACCCAATATTCATGGCTGCCGGAGATAGTGTTTCCAAGGGAAACGCTGTTCTGACAGCCATGCGGGGATCGTATGAAACAGATTTTGAAGTCTTTGGTCGACCTGAAATTCGGATTCAAGGTCGGCGGTGGGTTTTTGGCGGTTCTGCTGCTGACCGCAGTGGTCGGCGCCGTTGGCTTCTTCGCCATCCAGAACCTTTCCTCAAGCTTTGTCGTTGCCGATCATGCCGCGCAGGTCGCCGGTCAGGTTCAGGCAACGTCTCTCAAACGGGAAGACTATCTGAACAACCCGACGCCTGAGCTGCGTGGAGCCGTCGACCAGGAAATCGAGGCCCTGAACGCTTCTTTACAGAAGCTGGATGATGAAGTCGCCGGCAACGCGGAAGCTGAAACTCAGGTCGCCGGAGCCAAACAGGCCGTTTCGGAATTTGCGGCAACATTCGATGAGGTCGTGGCGCAAACCGAGCAGCAGGCACAGCGTCTTGCATCACTTCAGGAAAATACCGCAAATCTCGGCACACTGGCCTTCAACATCAACGATGCGGTGATCACCGAAGAAAAGCGTGTGAGCGCAGAAGCCTTCTCGGCCGACAGCCGGCTCGACGACGCATCCGCGATCCAGCGCGGCATCTTTGAACTGAAGGACAAAGTCATCCAGATCCAACTCATGTATCTGGAAGGCAGCGGCAACCTTCAAGGTGAGGCCCTGGAGAATTCAATCCACATTGCGCGTGGTATGGTCTCCTCCACCAAGCAGATGCGTTACAAGCAGATTGACGGCATGCAGCCGAAAGTCATGGCTCAGCTCGCCGGTGCGACCAAGAAGCTTCTCGGTGCGCTCGAAAACCTTACGAAAGATCTGGGTTTCTCCGAAGCCTATGAGGCTCGATTGGCGGTCGGCGAAGGTATCAAGGCGCTCGACGCACAGACGGCTGAAGTCCTGAAACAGGCTGCACCGGTCGTTGACCAGGCCAAAACGGAGTCTTTGGAAGCATCAACCCGTCTTGCGACGATCCGCACAATCTCCGACAAAGCCAAGGCCCTGAACCAGACAGCCCAAACCGCGCGGTCTGAACTGCTCTACCTTTTCGGTGCATTCGGCTCGGAAGATCAGGCATTGGTCGAAGCACAGATTGCTTCGCTTGTTGGCCTTGAGGAAGATCTGGTAAAATACGCCAAGGTCCTGCCCTCGGCAGCTGAATCGATCGAGGCGATCCCGCTTTCGATCGTCACGCTCGACAAGTCGTTCAAGGAAATGCTGACGGCAAAGGCCGAGTTGCTCGCAAAACGGCAGCAGCTCGATAGCCTGACCAGAAAGGTCAATGAAGACATTGCGGCCATTTCGAACGCACAGTCGAAGGCAGCCAACACCGCAGCCGGATCTGCTGAACTGCAGATCATCATGACGATCATGCTGGCCATTCTGGGGGGCGTCGGTCTGGCCTTCATTCTCAACATGGCGATCACCCGTCCGATCCAGACGATAACGAATGTCATGGACCGCCTTGCGAATGGCGACAACGAAGTTGAAATACCCGGCATCGAACGTGGTGATGAAATCGGCAACATGAGCCGTACGGTGCAGGTCTTCAGGGACAATGCCGTCGAACGGGCTGAGCTCCAGACGCAAAACGAACAGGAAGAAGAAGCCCGCCACGAGCGTCAGCAGCGTGTCGACGATTTGATCAACGGCTTCCGGGCAACCGCGGAAGAAGCTCTCGGATCGGTCGCGTCAACGGCGGGTAGCCTTGACAACACCGCACAGGCGCTGACCGAAATCGCTCGTGACAGTGCCGGCTATGCAACTGAAACCCAGACTTCCTCGAACGATACCACGAACAACGTCCAGACAGTGGCCAGCGCAGCCGAGGAACTTGCAGCCTCTATTGGCGAGATATCCCGCCAGGTCGCGCAGACGACCGAAATTGTCGACCGTGCAACCACCGGCACGCGCGAGACCAACGAGAAAGTCGAGGGTCTTGCGGAAGCTGCAACAAAAATCGGCGAGGTCGTGACCCTGATCCAGGCGATTGCCGAACAGACCAACCTGCTCGCCCTGAACGCCACCATCGAGGCGGCGCGTGCAGGCGAAGCCGGCAAGGGCTTTGCAGTGGTTGCTTCCGAGGTCAAGGAACTTGCGACACAGACATCGAGAGCGACCGAGGAAATCAGCTCGCAGATCACCGAGATCCAGAACGCCACCAAGGAATCCGTCGTGGCCATCGGCGAAATTGCAGAGACGATGACCGAGGTGAACAGCTACACCACCGCCATCGCATCAGCAGTTGAGCAGCAAGGTGCCGCGACAGCGGAAATCTCGCAGAACGTCCAGCGGGCCGCCGAAGGGACCGGTGCCGTCTCCTCTTCCATGACGCAGCTTTCACAGGCTGTCGATCAGACATCGTCGTCTGCAGACATGGTTCTTTCGGCATCCGGCGAATTGACGGACAAGACGGACCATTTGAAACAGGAAGTCGAGCAGTTCCTGTCGAAAGTCGCCGCGGCCTGATCTGTGTCGTTACATTGTTGAACGGGCGGAGTGCCATGCGCTCCGCCCTTTTTCGTTGTGCCGCATGAAGCGAAGATTGACCTTGCCCGCCAGGAAGACTAAGGCGTGGTCACCTAAGTGAACAAACAACGTGAGACAATCGTGGCGGACCCCAAAAGCGCCTCTTCCTTTGCCCCATACGGGAGCCCGCCGTCCCAGTCCTGGCCCGTCGTGCTGGAAACAAGGGGTTGGAAGGATTACCGCCTTCTCGACATGGGGGCCGGTGAAAAACTGGAACGCTACGGCCGTTTCACAATCGTGCGTCCCGAGCCGCAGGCCATGGGTGCCCGCAGGCTCAAGGAAACCCTATGGAACCGAGCTGATGCCGTTTTTTCCGGTGACACGGAAGAAGAGGGACCGGGGCGATGGAAATTTGCGGGCAACGTCCCGGAAATCTGGCCAATGTCCTATGGGCCGGTCAGCTACAACGGCCGCTTCATGTCGTTCCGCCACGTCGGGGTTTTTCCGGAACAGGCGGCCCATTGGGACTGGGTGAATGAAAAAGTGCGGGCCGGGCGCGAGCACTCGCCCGACAAACCGCTGAAAATCCTGAATCTCTTTGGCTATACGGGCCTTGCATCGTTGCTGCCTGCAACGGAGGGTGCCCAGGTGACTCATGTAGATGCCTCCAAGAAGGCGATCGGATATGCCCGCGAAAACCAGGCGCTTTCCGGACTGGATGACCTGCCGATCCGCTGGATATGTGAGGACGCGTCCAAATTTGTCGCCCGTGAAGTCAGGCGCGGAAACACCTATGACGGCATCATTCTCGATCCACCGAAATACGGCCGTGGTCCCAAGGGCGAAGTCTGGGACCTTTATACCAGCTTGCCAGGCATGCTTGAGGATCTGCAGCAACTGCTAGCAGAGGATTCACACTTCATGATCCTGACCGCCTACGCGATCAGATCGAGCTTCCTCTCTATCCACGAGCTCATGGCCGAAACGCTCTCCCAACAGGGTGGGCTGCTGGAGTCCGGAGAACTCGTGATCCGCGAGGAAGCTGGAAGCCGGGTTCTGTCGACTTCACTTTTTTCCAGATGGAGCAGCCGCTGACGCAGGCTCACTCCGCCGCCATCGCTGCCTGATAGTTGTCGTTGGACCAGGACGTATCGGTGTCCGGGTCTTCGCCAAGGTCTTTCGGCTTTGCTTCTGTCGAAGCCGCAGTCTTGTGCCTGCGCGCATAAACAAGTGCGAACATCGGCGGCGCGAAATAGAACGAGATCACAGTCGACAACAGCACACCACCTGCGATGGACATAGCGAAGGGAGGCCAAAAGCCACCCCCTTCCAGGATGAGGGGTAGAAAGCCTCCAAATGTCGTCAGTGTGGTCGACACGATGTGCCGGCTTGACCCCATGACAACATCGACCATGGCCGCCTGATCTCCGTTAACCGCGCCTTCGTTCTGCTGCATGCCGGTCAAGATGATGATCGCAGCGTTTATGGAGACGCCAATCGAGCCGATCACGCCGATAATCGCATTGATCCCGAACGGGTACTGGAAGACAGCCAGCGCGAAGATGCTCAATCCCGCCGAAAGAACTGCGACGACAAGTGTGACCGCCGACAAGCGGAATGAGTTGAATGTCAGCACAATCGCTGCAATCGACAACGGCACGATCAGTCCCAAGGAACCGATCAGATTTGTCAAAGTGTCGTCGCGGGCATCAGAGTCACCGCCCGTTTCGATCCGGTAGCCATCCGGCAAGGCAAATCCGGCGGCGTCCACTTCCGACTGAAGTTTCTTGAGCGCCTCTTCCGGCAGGACGCCGTATTGCACGAAGGCCTGGACAGTGTTGGTCCGCTCGCCGTTTCGGCGGTTTATCTGGCCTTCGGCAGGTTCCAAGCGAATGTCAGCAATCGCGGACAGGGGGACGCCTTCATAGCTGGCCGCGCCGGGAACACCGTTTCCAGGCAACAGGGGCAGACTTGCAATGCGAGACAAATCGCTTCGATCCGCAGCACCGACACGCACGCGCACCGGCAGCTCCTCCGTACCCTCAATCAGGCTGCCGCCAGTGGCGCCTTCAAGCGTCGCTTCCAACTGCTGAGCAACATCACCGAGCCCCAGCCCCAGAAGCCGAGCCTTGTCTTCGTTGACGGACAATTTCAGCTTCGGCGAGCCGCCATCGAGCGTCGTGCGAACGATCGTCACCTCTTCGACGCGTGCCGCAAGCTGGCGCAGCTTGTCACCTTCAACCCGAAGGACTTCCAGAGAGGGGCCGACCAGACGCAATTCGACCGGTGCATCGACAGGCGGGCCCTGGACAAGATCGCGCACCAGAATGCGCGCTTCCGGAAAGTCCGACGACAGGCTCGCCTGCAATATTGGCACAAGCCGGGCGGTTTCTTCCGCCGATGACGTTTTCACCAGGGCCTGCGCGAAGGCAGGCGCCCGGTCCCGATTGCCGACGATGTTGTAGTAAAATGCCGGTGCGCTCTTGCCGATCACCCAGGACACCTGTTCGATACCCTGCGTGTTCGCAAGAACGGTATCGATGTTCTTCGCCGTGGTTGCCGTTTGGGAAATCGCGGTTCCGTCCGCAAGCTCGACCTCGATGTGAAACTGGTTCCGGTCGACACCCGGGAAAAACTGGGCCGTGAGCGTCGGCATGCTCAGGAAGCCGATCACCGGCAGGACCAGCGCAAAGGCAACGGAGCTTGCCGGGTTGCGCATCGCCATTTTAAGCGAGAACCGGAAGGGAACGGAAACCAGTGCCGCAAGCCCGGATTTTCCCGCCTTCTTGCCCTTGGCGTTGGCCGGCAATATCCATCCCGCGATCGCAGCTGTCAGCGTGACAGCGACAACGAAGGACCACAGGAGCATGATGATCACGGCAATAGCGATGGCGCCTACGAAGTCTCCGGCGGGACCCGGCAGCAAAACCATCGGCATGAAGGAAAGCGCGGTCGTGACCGTTGAGGCGAGCAAGGGGGCGAACAGGCGACGCACGGCCTTGGCAACCGCATCGCGACGCGCCCTTCCCTGTTCAAGCGCCTGTCCGATTTCATCTGTCATGACGATGCCCGCATCGACCAGAAGGCCGAGGGCGACAATCAGGCCGGTCAGCGACATCTGGTGAAGCGGCAAGCCGATCATGCTCATCGTCGCGAACGAGGCGAGTGTGACAACAGGCAGGACCATCGCCACGATCAACGCCGACCTCAGACCCATGGTCACAAGCAACACCGCCACGACCAATCCCATCCCGATCGCGATATTCAGGCCGACATTGGAGAGACGATCTATGGTGTAAAGGCTCTGGTCGAACACCAGCTGGTGCTCGATGGAATACGGCATATCCGCTTCAAAGCCGGCAATCCGGCTGCGAACGCGTTCCATCCACGTGTCGACCTGCAGACCGTCGGCGATTTTCGCAGCCACCAGAATGGCGGTCCGTCCGGATGAAAAAGCCAGTTCTTCGGCAGGTTCTCTTTTTCCCTTCGAAACCGCAGCAACGTCTCCGACCCGCGTCACGATCCCCGTGTCGCTCACGGTGACGGGGATCTGCCGGATCCGGTCGAGTGCGGCTATTTCTCCCTCGACCTCGATCAGGAATTCACGGTCGGCGCTGCGCAGGCGCCCCGCCCGCACCTTGGCGTCCGCGGATCTGATCGCCGCCGAAACCTGTTCAACGGTCAAGGACAGCGACGTCAGCACCGCCGGATCGACCTGAACCAGTATCTCTTCTTCGACCTCCCCGAAGATTTCGACCGACTTGGTGCCGGGAACATTGCGCAACGTGTCCGATAGGGCTTCTGCATAGCGCAGAAGCACAGCGTCCGAAACGCCGTCGTGCCGCGGGACAAGCGCACTGATCGAGGCAAAGGCCCCCGCGCCTTCGGTGGAGAATTCCGGCTCAAGGACGCCTTGCGGGAACTCTCTTGTCGCATCGCCGATCTTGTCGCGGATCTCCGACCAGGCCTGTTCGATCACTTCTTCCGTCAGCGTGTCGAGAAGCTCGATCTGCACAATTGAAATGGATGAGGCAGAGGCCGACTCTATCACGTCGATCTCTTCGACTTCGCGCAGCTCTTCCTCGATCTTCTCCGTTACCAGAGCTTCGACCCGGGCCGGGTCCGCTCCCGGGTATACTGTTGTTACGGTGGCGAAGAGGTTGGTGATTGTTGGGTCTTCCTGACGGCCAATGCCGACGAGAGCCGACAAGCCGGCCGCGATGATGACAAGGATCGTGAGGGCAACAAGACGCGGCTGGCGGAAGAACACGGTTTCCATTGTCTATGCTCCTTCACCGACCGGATTGACTTTCTGGCCGACAACAACACGGTGCACGCCTTCTGCCACGATCCGCGTACCGGCCGAAATCGTACCGCGCACAAATGATCTGTCCGCATCGGAGTGGAGAACTTCCACTGCCTCGCGCCTGATTTCATATCCGCCGCTACCTGCTTCTGCGTCTGCTTCCGTTTTGACAATCGCCAGCAGCGTCCAAAGACCGCGAGGTCCTTCCTTGAGCGCAGATGTCGGTACCCAGAAGCCCTCCGTTTCGATGCGTTCCGTCAGGCCGAGTTCTGCAAGGCGCCCGAATTGCGGGGCCCCACGTGCCGTTTGCAGTTCAAACAGCGTTTCGATTGTGCGGGTGCTGGTCTGCAGATCCGGGCGAAAGCCGGAAAGACGCGCCTTGAAAAGACTGCCTGCGACACGGATCTCGTAAGCCTGCTGCCGTTTCAAACGGTCGACAACCTCGGGTGCCAGGCCAATACGAACCGTTGGCTTGGCTGTCTCCAGAAGGCGCAAGACCGGCGCGCCGGGAGAAACGGTTGCTCCTTCATCGAGCAAACGCTCGCCAACCGTTCCGGCAAACGGAGCGGTCAGGACCGACTTGTCGAGACTGATATCGATCGCCTCGACGGCGGCATCGATCTGGTCGAGCGTTGCGTCGAGACGCGTCAGCGCAAGCCTTGCCTCATCGAGAATCTGATCGCTGACATGACCGCCATCGCGCAGTTTCTGACGGCGCTCAAGCGTCAGCGCGGCCAATTCGCGATCGCTCTCCGTCGCGCGCCGGTTCGCAATCTGACGGCGCTTCTCAGCTTCAAGTGCCCGCGTGTCCAGAACGGCTATCACATCGCCCTTGCGCAATGTGTCACCTTCGTCAAAGGCGATCTGACGAAGGGTCCCGGACAATTCGAAACCCAGATCGGTGCGCCGTGCCGGCTCAATTCGTCCAACAAAGCTGCGCGTGACATCGTATCCGGCCTGATATTCAGGGGCGATGGAACGAACCTCGACAAGAGGTGCTGCGGCAACAGCCGGCTTTTCCTCCGCATGCATCTGGATCGTGGTCACCCCAATCATGACTGCGGCGGCTGCAAGCCCGACATTCAGAGAAAATGTCGTCAGACTGACCAGTCCTCGGGTCATTTTTTTCACTAACCCGCGCTTCGCCGTCCTTGTTTCAGAAGCTGCACTCTTTTCCGACATCGCCTTGCCCTCATCATCCGTTTGACGGCAACCGTTCACCAGCACAACGAACCATCAATGTGAACAGCTCTAACTATGTTACAGTTGCTAACATATGTTAGAAGAATTAACTTAGACAAGGGATTCGCTGCGAAAAAGTTCAGAAACTCCGGAAAATGGCCAGAAACAAAGTCCAAAAAAAGAGTGCCTATCACCATGGCGACCTGCGCGGGCAGCTCATATCGGCGGCAAGAAGCCTGATCGAAGAACACGGCCCGGATGGGTTTTCCATGTCGGATGCCTGCCGCCTTGCAGGTGTCAGCACCGCAGCTCCCTATCGTCATTTTGCCTCGAAACAGGACCTCCTGACGGAAGTGGCCAAGGACGGGCTGCAGCGGCTCGGCGTCGAGATGGAAGACAACGCCTCAGAGTTTACGCGCGGCACCGTGGACTCGATATCCGCGATCGGCCGGGCTTACGTGAATTTTGCGATCCGCGAACCGCACACATTTCGATTGATGTTCAGCACCCGGGCACATTCCGGGCGCATCGAAGAGCTCCGCGAGGTCGGACGCGGGTCCTATGGGGTTCTTCTGCGTGAGGTCGCGCGCTACACCGGCGAAGCGGACATTACCGAAAGCGTCATTCGCAATGCCTTTCCGCTCTGGACCCAGGTGCACGGTCTTTCGTTTCTTGCAATTGACGGAAAGCTGGATGTAACCGCGTTTCCGGTCGATATTGATGAGTCCATCCTGATCGCAACAGAGCGCCTATTGCCACCCGGCAGCCAAGCCAAGGCTTGACCCGCTCCCTCCTTGCCCCTAATCCAGCCCGTGACAAAATCAGATCACAATGCGGCTCCCGAGCGAGACATGTCCCAGACAGGCAAAGAAAAACGTCAGGGCGCGGTGAAACAAATCACCAGCCATTCCAATCCGATCGTCAAGGAAATCAAGGGACTGGTCGCTCAACGTAAACACAGGAGCCAGTCCGGCCTATTCGTTGCAGAAGGATTGAAACTGGCCACCGATGCGCTCGAAGCAGGCTGGCAGGTGAGATATCTGGCGCTCGGCCCGGAGGCCCGGGAAAACCCGGTCGCGCAAAAGGCAGCAGCCACGGCAAAGGCACGGGGCGCGCTGATCCTGGAAGTTTCCACCGCCGTGATGTCCGCGATGACCCGGAAAGACAATCCTCAGATGGTCGTCGGTGTCTATGAGCAGAATATTCTGACCGCAAAAGACATCACCCCGGCGGCAGACGGGATTTGGGTCGCACTCGACCGCGTCCGCGATCCGGGAAATCTCGGCACAATCGTGCGAACCGTCGACGCCGTCGGCGGGAGCGGTGTCATTCTGGTTGGAGACTGCACAGATCCCTTTGCCGTCGAAGCCGTTCGGGCGACCATGGGATCGCTTTTTCATGTCCCACTTGCCAAAATGACGAAGGACGAATTCAAACCATTTGCGAAGGCCTGGCCCGGTACAGTCGCAGCAACGCACCTGAAAGGGGCCGTCGACTATCGAAAGCCGGAATACGCCGAACCGGTTCTGTTGGTCATGGGCAACGAGCAAAAGGGGCTGGAAGACGATATGGCGGACGCCTGCGCGACCCTGATCCGAATACCGCAGGTCGGTCAGGCAGACAGCCTCAATCTTGCCGTTGCCACCGGCGTTGCACTTTACGAAATCCGCCGCAAGCACCTGGAGCTCTAAGATGCGTCTGTTTGTTTTTGGTGTCGGTTTTTCTTCAAAGGCATTCATCGAAGAGGTCCGCGACCAGTTTGACTGGATCGGTGGAACAACACGTTCTGAAGAAAAGGCGAACCATCTCCGCGAGGCCGGTGTGGAACCGTTTCTCTTCGACGGCACGTCCAAAGGTGAGGGCGTTGCAGACGCGCTGAAGACGGCAACGCATGTTCTGGTCTCGATCGCACCAAACGAAGACGGCGATCCCGTGCTTACTTGGCATGGTGAAGATATCGCGGCCGGAACGCCTTCCTGGATCGGCTATCTTTCGACGGTTGGCGTTTACGGCAATCACGATGGTGCGTGGGTCGATGAAGACACAGCCTGCAAACCTGTTTCCAAACGCTCGGTGCAACGTGTTGCGGCGGAAGACACCTGGCTTTCGTATGCTGCGGACACCGGCCTGCCGGTCCAGATTTTCCGGCTGTCCGGAATATACGGTCCTGGCCGGAACACGTTTGAAAACTTCAGAAAAGGCAAAGCGCGGCGACTGGTCAAACCTGGTCAGGTGTTCAACCGCATCCATGTTGCGGATATAGCAAGTGCCCTTAAGCTGGCGATGACCAACCCGTCGACACGGGTTTTCAATGTCACCGATGATGAACCCGCACCGCCACAGGATGTCGTCACCCATGCCGCTGAACTGCTCGGGGTTGCGCCGCCTCCGGAAATACCGTTCGAAAGCGCTGACCTGACGCCAATGGCACGGTCGTTTTATGGCGAAAACAAACGTGTTTCCAACAAGCGGATCAAGGATGAGCTCGGGTTCAAGTTCCGCTATCCCAATTACCGGATAGCATTGCAGGATCTGCTGGCTACACTCTGACAGCCGCTCGTTCCTGAAAGATCGTTAGGTGGTTCATAGCAATGCGTATTGCCTGGAAAATCTTCGGAGTCTCGCTGATCGTTTTTCTGATCATGGCGGGCGCGGCCACGTTTTCGATCTACAAGATCTTCAAGATCAACAATGAACTCCAACTGATCTCCCAGGTCTATTCGCCGCTGCGCCACGAAGTTGCCCGGATCGAGGTGATTGCGCTCCAGGAAGAACTGGAGCTTGAGCGGGTTGAGAAGCTCGAAGCCGAATTGCGCGCCGACCGGCTCGAGGCACTCAGTGCCGGATTGACAGAAACCGACATCGACAGTGCGGTCGCGCAGCGCCCTGACCTTCAGGCACGTATAGTGCATCTCGAAGAACGGCTCGAGACGGGACTGGCTCTGTTTGAAACGCACGCGAATAACGTCGAAACGCTTCTAAGGTCTGCGGAACGGCGGGTCAGGTCAGCGCAGGACGAGGCAACTTCTCTCGATGACAAACTGGAGCTCGCCGCACTCTATCCGACGTTGATCGCCATAGAGACCCAGCACAGCAACTTTCACAGTCATGCGCTCAATCTCGTAAAGGCCGCGGACCTGCCTCCTGCGACGCGGGAAGACCTGGAAGAACAGCTGGAGAGCGAAGGGCAGAAACTGACGGAACGCCTCAACGCGTTGCGTGAACATGTCAGCGACTTCACGGACCAGTCTGTTGCGACCGCCGCACTGCATGAACAACAAGCGCTCTATGCGAGCATCGCTGCAACTGCCTGCGCCGGGCTGCTTGCACTGCTACTCTCGTCATTTGTCATCTCGGGGCTGCTGAAACCAATGCGGGCGCTTTCCAGCGGTGCCAAGCGTGTCGAAGAAGGCGATTTCGAGGTGCGTCTGACACCCCGTTCGCGCGATGAAATCGGCTCCCTGACCAACAGCTTCAACACGATGGTCGACGGCCTCAGGTCGACCCAGAAAATCAAGGACACGTTTGGCCAGTATCTAGATCCGCGCGTGGTTTCCGGCCTCATCGCCGATCAATCGCATGCGACCGCCGGCACGAAAAAGGTGGTCTCGGCCTATTTCTCGGACCTTGCCGACTTCACGACCATATCGGAGCAATTCACGCCCGGCGGTCTTGTGCGCGTGCTCAACCGCTATCTCGACCTGATGTCTTCGCAGATCACCGACCGCCAGGGGGTGATCGACAAATATATCGGCGATGCCATCATGGCGTATTGGGCCCAGCCCTTCAGCGAAGACGATGACCAGGCCACGCTTGCGGTTGAAAGTGCCCTCGCCAATATCCGGCTCATGGAGCTGTTTCAACAGGAGCTGCCCGACCTGACAGGCCTCCAAAAGAACCTGCCCTTTCTGCGCCAGCGCATAGGCATTGCCACCGGCGAGGCCGTGATCGGCTCCATCGGCTCGGAAAAAACCAAGAACTACACGATCATGGGCGATACGGTGAACCTTGCAGCGCGCCTGGAAGGGGCGAACAAGGTGTACGGCACCCAGATCCTGGTGTGCCAGCGAACCCGGGATACCACCTCAGGCATTGAATTCCGTCCTGTCGACAAGATCCAGGTCAAAGGCAAGTCGGAACCGACAAACGTCTATACGCCGCTTGGTTCGAGCCAGGAAATGCCGCAGGACTTGAAAGAGCTGCAGGAGCGATCCGAAGACGCCCTGAGCGCCTTTTCACAGGCCCGTTGGGCGGATGCCCGTCAGGCTTTTGAAGCTATCCTTGTGTCCAATCCGGGCGATCAGATTGCTGCCGTCTTTTTGAACAGGCTCGATTTGATTTCAAGCCAGGGCGCACCTGCTGACTGGGACGGCGTCTGGCACTTGAACACGAAATAGAGTGTCCTGGCATCAAAGCATGACGAACGGACCTCTGCCACGGGTTTCGGGCTTGACGCAGGCGCACCGACGTCCCAGCTTCGGCGCAGGGCAGGCTGGCGCTTGCTGATCACGATTGAGGAATGGACACCATGAGCAACTGGCGCGTTTACCTGTCGGGAGAGATCCATACGGATTGGCGGGAAAGAATTATCAACGGAGTGCAGGCACTGGACCTGCCGGTGGAATTTTCAGCGCCCGTTACAGACCATTCGGCAAGCGATGATTGCGGTGCGGTCATTCTCGGCGGCGAAGACAAGAAATTCTGGTACGACCACAAGGGCGCCAAGGTCAATGCGATCCGCACGCGAACGCTGATCGAAAAGGCTGACATCGTGGTTGTCCGTTTCGGCGACCAGTACAAGCAATGGAACGCAGCGTTCGATGCAGGTTATGCGGCTGCGCTCGGCAAATCGCTCATCGTCGTTCACGACCCCTCGCTGACACACCCCCTGAAAGAGGTCGACGGTGCGGCGCTTGCCGTGGCCGAAACATCGGAACAGGTCGCTGAGATCCTGAAATATGTCATTCTCGGTCAATTGGACAGGTAGTTTGGTTACAACTGGCGACCCGATCGAACTGAGGCTTTGCAAGACTTTTCGTTCATACAGGGCTTGATCGACAGCGTGCTGGAGACGACGACGTCGCGCGATTTTGTGTTTTAATCGGTGAGCTGCTCTCGTAACAGGAAAAGCATTTCCAACCAATCTTCATCAGAGTCATCGCGCGCTTTTGAGATCGCAACACCCAGGGCATACATCAGCTCCTGTTTCTGAAACTTCTGCAAAATAGCCAACACTTCACTGGCGCCCGGCCAATTCATGTCTTTCAGCCAACACAACAGGTCGGGCGTAAACTGAGCTAACTTGGAACACTCAACATCCTTAAGCACTTCGGCTGCATTTCCCCATTGAGATTTCTCTAGATTTCGCAACATCAAAGGTGAAAGGTCGTCGCCAATGTTCAGTCGAACATATTCCTTTGCTGCGATCTGTACTTCCTTAGGTTCGTTCCAATCCAATCCGGCTATTTGTTCCAACAAAATATCTGTCATTTTTATTCCCAAACCAGATCAGACTTTAGCGTGCTTGCCAGAGGCCTTAGCACATTTTTTGCGCTAATCCCTCTGACGACCAATTTGCCAAGTCAGCGCGGGCAACTGGATCGCTAATGTTGCCTATCGGCGGTCTGTTTCTGCGACTTACCAAAATTAACACTGCTTTTCCTACCACCAGGAAACGGGTTTGTCGGATGGTCTGCGAACCGCCGCGCACCACCCGCTTTAGGTCTTACCTTGAAATTAACAAATTCATTACCATACTAAGTGACACTAAGATTTCCCGCATTGCTTAGACGGGAAAGCTGATACCTTCGTAAATCGAACTGCGCATAAAACTGCAGCAGCAAGCAATAGCTGCGCAAACGCATGTTTATTCTCGAGGCAAAATTGCGGAGTACTTTAGAGTTATCATAAACACTGTCATCAAGACGTCGAAATGCCAGATTAGGAAAGGCGATTGTATGTCTTGAGGCGTAGAATTGGAAAGCAAGCTCCATGCAACATGGAAACGTAAAATGGTTTGATCAGGGCCGCGGTGTCGGCACGATCCAACCCGAAGACGGCGAGGACATTCTCGTCCATATCTCGGCCCTGCACCGGTCCGGCATCGACACTTTGAAGGAAGGCCAGCTCGTGGCTTTCGATCTGGAGTGGCGCCGCGGTGAGATGGTGGCTGAAGACCTGAAAGTCCTGTAAGGTAATCCTTTAAGGTCTTTCCGGAAGCAAGGGCGGCTCGACCGCCCTTTTTTATTGGGGGAAACATGAGTATTGACGAAAGGCTGCAGGAAGGTATTGCAGCACATCGAAAGGGCGATCTGGAGACAGCCCAGGACATTTATCTTGAGATATTGAACAATGATCCGAAACACCCGGACGGATTGCATTTTCTCGGCCTTTTGCATTTCGATGCCGGTCAATCCGACAGCGCGATTGACCTGATCCAGAGGTCACTGGAACTCAACGAGCGAAACACGTCTGCCCTGAACAATCTCGGCAACATCCTCAAGCTGATCGGCGAGCCCAGAAAGGCATTTGCAGCCTATGTGCGCGCCGTTGAATATGACTCGCGACATGAGGATGCCTGGAAAAACATAAATCTGTTGCTGCGCAGCTCCGGCGACTACCATGAAATCCTCACCATCATGTCCGAGATCGTCCGTCTGGACCCGGAGAACCCCAGCGCCTGGAACACGTATGGCCTTGCACTGATGTTTACCGGTTCTGAAGAGGAAGCCGCCGAAGCAATCGACAAGTCGCTTCGTTTCGATGATCCGAAGTCACCCACAGCCCTCTGGCGTGCACGCATTTTGAGTGCGCTCGGGAAGACCGACCTTTCGCAAGAACACTTTGAAAGGATTGTCGAGGCAGAGCCGGACAACGAGGCCGCCCATTATCACCTTGCCGCCGTCAGAGGCGACGATCTGGAGCAGGCACCTGAAAACTACGTAAAGTCCCATTTTGACAAGTTCTCGGATTCTTTTGACACCGTGCTGGAAAATCTGGGCTACCGCGCTCCGGAACTGGTCGCCGAAGATGTGGTTGCTCTGGCCGTTGAAAGAGGTGCGCCGTTTCAGGATGTTGCCGACCTTGGTTGCGGCACCGGCCTGTGCGGCCCTCTCATCGATGACCATTGCACACGGCTGACCGGTGTCGACCTGTCGCAAGGCATGATGCGAAAGGCTGCAGAACTGAAAGTCTACGACTTCCTGGTCGAAGGAGAACTGGTTTCCTTCCTGAATTCCGATCTTCCCACAAAGTTCGATCTCGCCGTCTGCGTCGACACGCTGTGCTACATCGGCAATCTCAAGCCCTTCATGCACGCCCTCGCCAATGCGTTGAAACCCGGTGGTATTCTGGTGGCAAGTGTCGAACATCTTGTCGGTGTCACCGGGACCGACTTCCGGGTCGACAGTTCAGGCCGCTATGCACATACGCCAGACTATATTCGCCGGTGCGCGGAAGAAGCCTCTCTTGTTTACAAGCAGGATCGCGAAGAAGTGCTGCGCAAGGAACTGGGAAAGGACGTCAACGGCCTGATTTTCCAGATTCAATTGCCTGAGGAAACCTGAAATCTCATCTGTAGCCAGACTGGCATGGCTTTCGGATAATTCGCAGCCGGCTTCCAGTCAAAAACGACCTACAGTCACGTCAATCAGCAGGAAACGTAATTGCCGTCCGGAGAGACAAAACGCGGTGCGCTCGGCTTCATCCTCGTCACCCTGATCATCAATTCGATGGGGATCGGACTGATGATGCCGGTGATGCCATCCCTTTTGACTGAACTGACGCAATTGCCCGTCAGCGAGGCCGCGCGGTGGGGCGGCGCACTCAGCGTTGTCTATGCGCTGATGCAATTCGTTTTCGGACCAACGCTTGGAAACCTGTCGGACCGGTTTGGCCGCAGACCTGTTCTCCTGGTCTCCATGTTCTCGATGGCGATTGATTATCTTGTCATGGCCCTGTCCTGGCACCTTGCCATTCTGTTTATCGGCAGGACGCTCTCCGGTGTCGCCGGTGCCACCTTCTCGGCAGCCTCCGCATACATTGCAGACGTATCGTCCAAAGAAGACAGAGCCAAGAATTTCGGCCTCGTCGGCGCCGGTTTCGGGGTCGGCTTCGTACTGGGTCCGATGATCGGTGGTTATTTGGGCGAATATGGACCGCGGGCTCCGTTCTTTGCCGCCGCGGCGCTTTCCTTCATAAACTTCCTGTTCGGCTATTTCATGCTGCCGGAAACGCTGAAGCCGGAAAACAGGCGCGCTTTTGACTGGAAACGTGCCAATCCGCTCGGGGCGCTCAAGCAGATTGCAAAGTACCCGGCTGTGCGCACGCTTCTTCTGGCGGTCTTCCTGTTCGACATCGCACACTACGTTTATCCGGCTGTCTGGAGCTTTTACGCGGAGGAAGTCTTCGCCTGGACACCTGCCGATATCGGCCTCTCCCTCGCCTTTGTCGGGGTCGGTTTTGCGTTCGTGCAAGGGTATCTTATCAGGGTGCTCGAACCCAAACTCGGCCCAGGACGAACTCTTCTGATAGGCCTCAGCGCTAACCTTGTTGCCTTTGCAGGGCTTGCATTCGCGAATTCGGGGGCGATGGCCTACGCGATGATCGTCTTCGCCTCCTTTGGCGCGATGGCGACGCCCGCCTTTACCGGGCTGATGTCCAATCGCATGCCGGACAATGCCCAGGGTGAATTGCAGGGTCTCATTTCAAGCGCCGCCGGTCTGTCACTGGTGATCAGCCCGTTCGTGATGACGCAGATATTCGCCCACTTTTCGGGTCCCGGGGCGACAATCTCGTTTCCAGGTGCACCGTTTGCCCTAGCATGGCTCCTCATTCTCGCGTCCATGCTGATCGCACTGCCTTTCATGAAACTGAAAGACGATCGCACTTCAGGATCCGACCAGGTTGAGCGAAAAAAGCCCGCGGAGTGACACAATGACATCTCAATCGGGTCTTGACGGACCAAGACTGTTGCCTGCGCCGGGTGAGAACATCCAGCAACTGGTGGTCCTTTTGCACGGCTATGGCGCCGACGGGTCGGATCTGATTGACCTCGGACGCTTCTGGCAGGCCTTGCTCCCAGGGGTGGCGTTCGTCGCACCGGATGCGCCGGAACCCCTCCCGTTCGACGGCTTTGGCGGTCGCCAATGGTTCGCCCTTGACGAGCGAACACCCGCCGAATACCGGTTCGGCGCCGAAGCCGCGCAGCCAGTGCTCGACCGATTTCTTGACGAGGAGTTGGAAAAACTGTCGCTGGATGACCGCTCGCTGGCGATTTTCGGGTTTAGCCAGGGCGCGATGATGGCGCTTCAGGCTGGGCTCAGACGGAAAACACCGCCGGCCGGTATCCTTGCGTATTCCGGGCTGCTCCCGGGCGCGGACAGACTTGGACAGATCAACCGGGAGAGCCCGGTTCTGATCGTACACGGCGCGAACGACGACCTCGTTCCCAGCTACCACGGCCAGGCGGCGCAAGTCGCGCTGGATGCTGCCGGCGTTCAATCCACTTTCCATGAACTCGACGGGTTGGCGCACTCAATTGACGATCGAGGCGTCTCCCTCGGTGGACGCTTTCTCCAAACGGTGTTTTCCGGCGAAAAATAGCGATTTCAGCGTCATTCCGTACGTTTGGTTAATGGGCTGTTAACCCGATTGAACGATGCTGAAAGGACTTGTGCCGGACCAGAATGGACCGGTGAAATCGGGATCAAGCACATGCAGATCAGTGTCGAAACGACAACCCAGAGTGCAAGCCTGTTTTCTGCGTCCTTTTCAAGTGGCGGTCCAGAAGGATCCAAGCAAGGCCCGAAAGGATACGCATACGGGCATGACATCGGCCAGCGCAACGGCCAGGAAAAAGCCCCCGCAGTTTCCGTTCTTGAAGCAGCGAGCAAAAAAGCTGAAGAAGACGCCGTGGTGATCGCCACGCTTCAGCAGGCCATCGACAAGGGTAAGGGCGACGATGACGACGAGAGCAAGGACAAAGCTCTCGCGACCGTCGAGGACTACCAGAAGACAGCAGGTAAACTGAAGGCGGCTCTGGGCGAAGAAGACCAGGGTGTGTCGGCTTCCGTGGCATACGAAAGCGCCTCCATATCCACGACCACCATCGAGGCGGAAATCGGCGGCGAGACGGTCTCGGCGCAATTCGTTTCCTACGAACGGGTTTCCTATAACAGCGAAACCGGCCTTTCGGTCCGCTCAGCAAGCGCGGCTGCCATCGAGGGTGAATTCGACGACGGCTCCTTCAGCTACCTGAGTGCCTCCGTCAGCGAACTTTATGCCGGAACGGGTGAGCAGGTTTCCAATCTCGCAGGCCTGGTGGCTTAACCTAGATAACCGCCAACGCGGATTCTCGCGGCAGAGCGATACACTGCTACAAATGACAAACAACCCCGTCTTCCTGGCGGGGTTTTTCTTTTTGGAACGTCTTTTTGTTGACCTGCGCATGGCAAGCGTATTTTTCAGATCTCAGCTTGCGCATGAACGCGCCGGGTCACAAGGAGAAAGCCGTTGATTACCTGTTACATCAAGTACGAGATCAACCCGGCCAGGATTGCCGAGTTTGAAGAATACGCCCGGATGTGGATACCACTTGTCGAAAAATTCGGTGGCACGCATCACGGCTATTACCTGCCCCATGAAAGCCCGAACGATCTCGCCGTCTGCCTGTTCTCGTTTCCATCGCTGGCCGACTATGAAGTCTATCGTGCGAAGAGCATGGAGGACGAAGACTGTCAGAAGGCCTTCAGGTTCGCGGAAACGATGGATTGCATCCGCAGATACGACCGCCTCTTCCTGCGCCCCGTCGAGCGTCAGGACTGACCGAACGGAACCAAAAGGCAGGGTTCGTCGGGGAATTTCCACCCCCGATGAACCTGTGACTTTCGGTTGATGTCCGGGACCATGATGGCAAGGATGCTGCGGCTTTCGTGCAGCACCATTGAAAATCGGCAATCTTGCCGCACCTCAAGCTTTTTTGAGGTAAGCCACAAGCACATCGAGCGCCGCCTGAAGATCCGATTTGTGGATCATCTCGGTCACCGTGTGAATGTAGCGCGTGCCGACGACGATCCCAACGGCTTTGGCCCCTGCCGCCGCCTGCTGTGCGGCGGCACCGTCCTGGCCACCTGCTGCGAGCATAGTGCGCTGGAACGGTATCTTTTCCTTCGTCGCAAGTGCCTCGAATTCCTTTACCAGGTCCCGGTCTGCAATAAAGCTGGAGTCCTTGACGTGAAGACCGAAACCGGCCCCCTGTACCGTCGTCCTGTCCTGCTCGGGAACACCGGGCGTGTCACAGGAAAGCGTCGTGTCGATGCCCAGACCGATGTCAGGTTTGACGGCAAAGGAAGAGGTCCGTGCGCCGCGCAAACCGACTTCCTCCTGGCAGGTAAAGGCCACGTGGATCTCACATTCGTGCCTGGACTTTCCGAGCCCCTTGATCGCCTCGACGCCGAGCCAGCAGGCAATGCGATTGTCCAGCGCCTTGGAGACGACCTTGTCGCCGATTTCGATCAGCGGTTCGTCCATAGTCACCATGTCACCGACCCTGACGACCTCCTTGGCCTTGCCACCAAGACCGATGTCGATCACGAAGTCCTTGGGTTCGGGAATTTTCTTGCGTTCTTCGGGCGATGAAATGTGGATCGGCTTGCCCCCCGGGTTCATGACGCCCTTGAAGTCGCCGTCGTCGGTCGAGACCAGGACCCGCCGCGAGAACAGGTTCCGGGCGTCGAAGCCGCCAACGGGCTGGACGTGCAGAAATCCCTTGTCGGTAACGTGCGAAACCAGAAAGCCGATCTCGTCCATGTGACAGAGCAGCATCACCTTTTTCGGCTCGCTCTTCTTGGGCGCCTTGCGGCTGTTTCGCCGGCACAGAAGCGATCCCATCGGGTCCACCGTGACCTCGTCGAAAAGACCCTTGATTTCGTCCTGAATGAGCTCGCGAACGCGATGTTCGTGGCCTGGTACGCCCGGCGTTTCACAAAGGCGGCGGAGTAGTTCGATATTCATGGAACATCCTGTTGGGGTGTTGGCAGTCGGTTGCGATCCTATGCCGAAATCAACCTCAGGATAAAGGGTGGCATTCAGGTATTACAGGTTGAGATTGTCCAAAAGCACCGAATTCGACAGAATTCCATCAATTCCATTAACCGGTTGCTCTCCAAATTCGATGAAACCGGACTATCTTTAAAAAATTGCCATTGCAGTGTCTTAATTGGTCGCGAACATTTAACAACAGATCACATAAGCGTATGATGCAGGTTTGCGAACAGGCGCTGCCCCTTCAAATTTGACCACTCCCGGGGATTTACGATGACCCAGAAAAAGCGATTTATTTTATCAATTGACGGCGGCGGCGTCCGCGGCCTTATCCCTTTGCGTGTCCTTGAAACACTGGAGAGCCGTCTCGCCCAGCGCGGTGTGAACAAACCTCTGCACCAGGTATTCGACCTGATGGCTGGAACGTCCACCGGGGGCCTGATTGCAGCGGGGCTGAGCGCTCCGCGCCCGGGTGGCACGGCCGGTGAAGCGGCAGCGACCATTGCGGAGCTTCGCGAGTTTTACGAGCGCGAGTCGCGGGATATCTTCAAGAGCTCCATCACCGCGCGGCTTTCGCGTGCGGTCACAAATCCCCTTGGACTGTTTGATGAGACCTATGACGCCCGGCCGCTGGAAAAGCTGCTGAAGGAGCGTTTCGGTTGGACGTCGATGGCGAGCGCGCTGACGAAACTGGTTCTGACGGCGTACGATATTGAACAACGCAAGGCCGTCTTCATGACCAATGGTCTGGAAGAAAACGGAAGCCGGCCTGACGACTATTACTTCTGGCAGGCGGTGCGTGCAACGACGGCTGCCCCGTCCTATTTCGAGCCGGCCCGCATTGAAAACCTTACCCGGAAGCGGGAAGAAGCCCTGGTCGATGGCGGTGTCTTCATGAACGATCCGGCAATCGCCGCTTACCTGGAATGCCGCAAGCTCGGCTGGGACCAGGACGAAATCGTTATTCTTTCGCTCGGAACAGGCCGTGCGCCGGAACGCCCCTTTTCTTATCAGGATGCCATCGGCTGGGGCGCGCTGGGATGGATGCAACCCTCCAAAGGCGTGCCGATCCTGTCAATTTTTTCCGACGGGCAGTCGCAGACGGCAGCCTATCAGGCACAGCATCTCTTCGGGGAGTTGCCCAAAGTCACGTATCACCGGCTGAACGCAGTGCTTGAGCCGGAGGCGGAAGACCTCGACAACGCACGTCCGGGAAACATCATCTTGCTCAATGGTGCGGCCGACCGTGTCATTCGCGACAACACGGTGTTGCTCGACGAGCTCGCCGATCTGTTGAAAGCGGAGCTTGAAACAACGGAAACAGATGCATCTTCGTCCGATCTGGTGCATGCTGCCTAAGTGTACAGGCTGCCGGACACTTTGTTAGTTGCTGGCAGCTGGACCCGATCAAAAAACGAGGCTCTGCCGTGACTCAACACGGACGATCAGCCTGGATGCTCTGGAAGCGACCGCTTGCCGGTTTTGCGATTGCAACAAGCGTCATGGCGGCCGGCTTGGCGGCCGCGAATACCGTGCCAGTCCCTGGCGTGAAACCGGGTGGCACGGCACCGCCGGGTTATCAGCCGACCCTCACGATCATTGCAGGCGTTCCTGTTCCCTCCAAAAAACGCGACGTGCCCGAAGGCTATGTCGCAACCAAGCCCAAACTGGTGCTTCATTCGCAGTTTCCGGCAAAGAACTATTTCGGGGCCGCTGACGGACCGGCGCCGCTGAAAGCGCGGGCCATCGGTTCTTATGCAAAGGGATGCCTTGCCGGCGGTGCCTCCCTGCCACCGGATGGGCCGACATGGCAAGCGATGCGTTTGTCGCGGAACCGCAACTGGGGTCATCCGGAATTGGTCGACTATCTGAAGGATCTCGCTGCCGATGCCCCGAAAGTCGGCTGGAACGGGCTGCTGGTGGGTGATCTGGCCCAGCCGCGCGGCGGACCGATGCTGTCCGGCCACGCCAGTCACCAGATCGGCCTTGATGCGGACATCTGGCTGCGCGAAATGCCCAACAGGCGGCTCACCGCAGAGGAGCGCGAAGAAATTTCCGCCATCTCGATGCTCAAGGGCCCGCTTGACGTCAAAGGTGCCGACCGAAGCGTCGACCCAAAAAAATGGTCCGACACCCATGCGCGGCTGATCCGCAGGGCGGCTTCCGACAAGCGTGTCGCCCGGATCTTCGTCAATCCGACAATCAAGAAGGCGCTTTGCGAATTCGAAAAAGGCAAGGACCGCAATTGGCTGCGCAAGGTACGTCCCTGGTGGGGCCATCATTATCATTTCCATGTCAGGCTTTCGTGCCCGAGCGACAGCGTCGGCTGCAAGAACCAGGACCCGCCACCTCCCGGTGACGGCTGCGGCTCCCACCTGACCTACTGGCTGTCCGACGAACCCTGGGTGCCGAAGAACCCGCCCAAGGCAGGCGAAAAACCGAAGGTGGTCAAGAAACGGCCAATGGCTCTTGCCGCCCTGCCAAATGCCTGCCGCACGGTGCTGACCGCAAACTGAGCAACGCCATTGGCACGCCAACCTGAACGAAAGCCCGCCAGGAAACTTTAGGCCTGGGGAGCTTCCTGCGGGACAAGCACCTTCGTTAGAAACACCAAATCCAGCCAACGGCCGAATTTCGTTCCCG
Source organism: uncultured Roseibium sp. (assembly GCF_947494555.1). Classification (GTDB taxonomy): domain Bacteria; phylum Pseudomonadota; class Alphaproteobacteria; order Rhizobiales; family Stappiaceae; genus Roseibium. The sequence continues at coordinate 218,914 of NZ_CANLVF010000003.1, forward strand.
TTTGGGGAAGCCTCCCGCTGACCTCAAACCCGAGTGCCTCATGCAGGCGAATGGATGCATGGTTGTCACCGTCGACACCGCCGACGAGAACGTGAATGCCTTCAGCTTCGGCAATTTCAAGAATATGAATCATAAGCGCCCGGCCGATGCCCTGACGATGTCTCGCCGGATCAACATAGACGGTGTGTTCGGCCGTATGCCTGTAGCCTTCCTTCGGCCGGAACGGTCCGTAGCTGGCGAAACCTGCAACATTCTCCTTCTCATCCACCGCCACGATAACGGGCAGTCCCTTGCTTATCCTGCCTTCGTACCAGGTCGTCCGGTCGTCGAGTGTCTCCTCGCGCCCCGTCCAGGCAGCCGTCGTCTCGCGAACGGCTTGATTGTAAAGCGCCAGAATTGCTGGGATATCTTTTGCCTCGGCATTTCGAATACGCATGGATCATCTCTTGAGTTGACGGCGGTCGTGCAGCGGACACGGATTGACCGCGCTACAATGGCGATTTGCAACGACAATTGACGCCTCAGGTATACGTCATTTGCCGGGGAGCCATCGAAACATCCGTACAAGCGCAAGAAACGAACGCGATTTGTGCCTTCAAAAAAGTGCCGGAATTCCCACTCCAAGGCGCGCATTTTTCTGGTCGAAAGCCAATTGCGGTGGTAAACGGGCGGCCATGACGACGAAGACACTTTCCAACATCCGAAATTTTTCCATCGTTGCGCATATCGATCATGGCAAATCGACCCTCGCCGACCGCCTGATCCAGATGACCGGAACGATGACCGACCGCGAAATGACCGAGCAGGTGCTCGATTCGATGGATATCGAGCGCGAGCGCGGTATCACCATCAAGGCGCAGACGGTTCGACTGATCTATAACGCCAAGGACGGTCAGCAATATACGCTGAACCTGATCGATACGCCGGGACATGTGGATTTCGCCTATGAGGTGTCCCGCTCTCTTGCTGCGTGCGAAGGGTCTCTTCTCGTCGTCGATGCCTCGCAAGGTGTGGAAGCGCAGACGCTTGCCAATGTTTATCAGGCGATCGACAACGATCATGAGATCGTCACGGTCCTGAACAAGATCGACCTGCCCGCCGCCGAACCGGAGCGGATCAAGGAGCAGATTGAGGACGTGATCGGCATCGATGCGTCCGATGCCTGCATGATCTCCGCCAAAACCGGCCTCGGTGTCGAAGACGTCCTTGAAGCGATCGTGCACAAACTGCCGGCGCCCGAAGGTGATCCGGACGAGACCCTGAAGGCGATGCTGGTCGACAGCTGGTACGACACGTATCTGGGCGTGATGGTTCTGGTGCGCGTCATCAACGGCTCGCTGAAAAAGGGCCAGAAAATCAAGATGATGGGGACCGGTGCGTCCTATGATGTCGACCGGGTCGGCGCCATGACACCCAAATTCATCCAGGTGGACGAGCTGCGTTCCGGCGAAATCGGTGTCATCACCGGATCCATCAAGGAAGTGGCCGACACACGTGTGGGCGATACGATCACTCTCGACAAGAAGCCCTGTGCCGAACCTTTGCCGGGCTTCAAGCCGGCACAGCCGGTCGTTTTCTGCGGTCTATTCCCGGTCGATGCCAACGATTTTGAAGACCTGCGCGCCGCCATGGGCAAACTGCGCCTCAACGATGCGAGCTTTTCCTTCGAGATGGAAACGTCCGCTGCGCTCGGATTCGGTTTTCGCTGCGGCTTCCTCGGACTTCTTCATCTGGAAATCATTCAGGAGAGGCTGTCGCGCGAGTTCAATCTCGACCTGATCGCAACCGCCCCGTCCGTCGTCTATCAGATGACCCTGACCGGCGGCAAAGAGATCGACCTGCACAATCCTGCGGACATGCCGGACGTGGTCAAGATATCCGAGATCCGGGAGCCCTGGATCCGCGCGACGATCATGACACCGGACGAGTATCTCGGCGCGATCCTCAAGCTGTGCCAGGAGCGGCGCGGCATTCAGGTGGACCTGTCCTATGTCGGCACCCGTGCCATGGTTTCCTACGACCTGCCGCTCAACGAAGTCGTTTTTGACTTTTACGACCGGCTCAAGTCGGTTTCCAAGGGCTACGCGTCCTTCGACTACCAGATCTCGGACTACCGCGCGGGCGACCTCGTCAAGATGTCGATACTGGTCAACGATGAGCCCGTCGATGCGCTCTCCGTTCTGGTTCACCGCAGCCAGGCGGAACGCCGCGGCCGCGCCATGTGCGAAAAGCTCAAGGACCTGATCCCGCGGCACATGTTCAAGATCCCGATCCAGGCAGCCCTGGGCGGGCGTGTCATTGCGCGCGAAACCATTGCGGCCCTACGCAAGGATGTGACCGCAAAATGCTACGGCGGCGACGCCACCCGTAAGCGCAAGCTTCTGGAAAAGCAGAAAGCGGGCAAGAAGAAGATGCGCCAGTTCGGCAAGGTCGAAATCCCGCAGGAAGCCTTCATCCAGGCCCTCAAGATGGATGAGTGAGAGACCTGTTGGCAGTCAGGCCGCGGCCCCTGATACAGCGAACCCAACTTGGGTCTCTGCGATTTTCACGAAGGCGAGCAAATTCGATGCTTGCTCCAGATATCGGAGCGCGATGCACCCGTAGTGCTTGATGCTGTTGAACAACCGCTCTACCAAGTTCCAATCCCGATAGAAAAAGCAGCTTAAGCAGATGGGGTCTTGCCGGTTTCACCGAGGATGCGCCTACAATTCCGCTGAATTAAGCTCGTGTTTTGTCAATTCAGCGATTAAGCCAGACGCTTCCAGTGTGGAGAGCTTGTGATACTGCGTGTTCCCGGGGTACGAGAACTTCAAAACAAAAGGAACCTTGGCAGAGGCGGTATGAAACACCTTTAAGGTTTTGGAAACACGAGTTGTTTTGATGATTTTGTGCCTAAAAAGGAAAATGCTATCGATTAGTCCTAGCTCGACCACATCACCCCCCGAAAGATCAAACAACCTAGAGCCTGACAGATATGTCATATCGCAACAAGTGCCGATGTTCATTCGGTGTACCTCCAGCGACATAACTTTTTGCATTCGCGAAACTATTTTTGCCTGTCTGCGTGCGTCGGTCGATAGCCGATATCAGCGTTCTGAGCGCCCGAGATCCCTTCGCAATCCGATCGAGGCAACACCAACCTGTGATTTAGTCACCCTCGTCACCACACGCAGAACTCCAGGTCATTCAAATTAAAAACGCACCTAGATTAAGTTTAAATCTCTCTTATTATTGCAAATCATACAATATTTCTGAACGAAAAACGCCACTTTATCAGCATATTTTCTATATATCTTAATATTCGAATCAAAAAATCAAATAAATAAAAAAATCAACTGTGCATTCGCGTCACTTCATGGCGCGCCATCGCTTAGGCATTGGTGAATTCTCAAGTCTTTCAAGCCATCCCCGAGGATAAAGCGATGAGTACAGCTACAGATGCGTCACCGACAGCTCCAGGTCAGGGGCTCCTGACCTTCTATCTCGCTGACGCAGATACCGACGAAATCATCCGTTACTTCAGTCCTGGCGAGACAATCGATGCGTCCGACTATGCCGGACAGAACGTCACGATTGCAGCCGAGGCGACAGACAAGGGCGCTGAAATAGGCAGCGTGGAACTCAAGCTCGGAAGCACGACCCAAGTTGAGAATGTCAGTCCCTATGCCCTGTTCGGTGACACGAACGGCAAATTCAGCGGAACGAGCGGGTTTACGTCCGGCGCACAAGAGTTGGACATCAAGGTCTATGGCGACGCCAACGCATCGGGCACGCTTCTCGATTCGTTTTCAATGCCGTTCACTTTCGGTGAAGGCGACCCGGACAGTCCAGCCGATTCGGAACCAGATCCAGTGACCGTTGATCCGGACGCGCTGATCAATCAGTTCGATCATGTCTTTTTCCATTTCGACGGCAACAACAACGATCCGGACGACATTGCCGCCATTCCGATTGCCGCGGTGCTGGCCAAGGCTGCCGGCATTGAAGACAAGACAACGCTGCTTTACGGCAACAATCTCGCCGAGGCGAATGCGAGTGGCCGCAAGGCAAAGCTTGATGACGGAGGTGACCTCGCGAAGGAACTGGGCCTGGACGCCTACAACTATCAGGACGATATCGACGGCACGACGGCGCTGCTCGTCGACAAGCTGAATTCCGGTGAGAAGATCCTGATGATCGAGGGCGGACCGATGGAAGCGGTCTATCGGGCGCTGGAACAAACAGATCCCGCAAACCACGCGAACATCACGCTGCTGTCGCATTCCAGCTGGAACGAAAACCGGAACGTCATCAACAATCCAAGCGATCCTGGCCTGACCGAAGCCCGAAGCTGGGACGACATCAGGGACGACTTTCCAGATGTCACGCAAATCGAGATCCGCGACCAGAATGACGGCAACAACAACGACAAGGGCTTCAACAACAAGGCCTGGTCCTGGCTAGACGCGACGGATGATCCCGTCCTTCAGGACGCACGCGACGTCATGGAACCTGCGGGAAACACGAAAAAGAACGACCCATCCGATGCCGGGATGCTTTTTTATGCGTTGACCGGGATTGAGAACGGCACGCCTCAGGACGCAAAAGAATTCATCGAGAGCTCGCCGTTCTTCGGTGGGCCAGGAACACCGCCAAACGGTGCCCCGGTTGCCAATCCGGACACCGCGGAGACCACGATAAGCGAAGCCGTCGTGATCGATGTCCTGGCAAATGACAGCGACCCGGACGGCGACCCACTGACAATCGAGATCACCGGTCAACCGGCGGGTGGCAGTGCCGAGGTCGAAAACGGCAAGATCGTCTATACACCTGATACCGGATCGGCGGGGAACCAGACCGTCCGCTACACGGTTTCCGACGGAAATGGGGGCGTCAGCGAAGAAACGACAGTGACGGTCGCCGTCAGCGGCAAAGAACCTGATCCGGAACCGGATCCGGATGCCGGCTCTGAATACCTTTCGTTCTTCTTCGCCGACACGGACACCAATGAGATCATAGCGACGCTTGAAGACGGCGACGTTTTGGACGCGGGGCTCTTCGAAGGGCGCAACGTTACCATCGCAGCCGCACACATTGACGACGACAGTCCGGTCGAAAGCGTTCGGCTGACACTGGGGTCGCAATCCCGCCTGGAGAATGTCGAACCTTACGCCCTGTTCGGGGACACCAAGGGCGACTTCTTTGACGGGATGAGCTTGGGCGAAGGCATGCAGGACATCGAAATCAGTGTCTACGACAAGGACAAGGGCGGTGGCGACCTGCTTGAGTCTCTTACCCTGCAATTCACTGTCGATGGCGGCGGCCTCGGACTGGCTTGACCCCAAACAAGACGGGAGAGGACCCTTTCCTCTCCCGTCACACCCAAGTTTTCGCGCACATGCGGAATGCGGTTTTGCGTTTCCCCGCCTCAGTCAACCGGCACAACCTGACCTGTGATTGCCCCTTCAACACATTTGGCATAGGCCAGACCGACGCGCCTGGAGGAAACCAGTTCATGGCCAGGAAACCAGGCTCCATACTGGTCCGCCGATACCTCCAGCAAACCCGGGCTAACGACATTGATCCGCCGACCTTTTGGCAGGTCGATTGCGGCTGACTTCACAAACCCTGCCAAAGCACCGTTCGCCGTTGCAGCGCCTGCTCCCAACAGGACCGGATCGCGATCCAGTATGCCGCTGGTCAGCGTGAAGGACCCGCCCTCGCGCACTCTATCAAGCCCGCCAAGAACCAGACTGATCTGCGACAGCGCCTTGTTTTCCAGGCCGAAGCGGAACTTGTCGACTGTCATATCGCTGATGCGCGCAAATTCGACTTCGCCGGCAGCTGAAATAACGGCATCGACCGGCCCGGTTTGCTCATAAAGGGCCCGGATACTTTCCGGCGAGGTCAGATCCACCCGGACATCGCCCGAAGACCGGCTTGCCGTGATGACATCGTGACGTGCAGACAACTCGTCATACGCAGCTTTGCCGACGTCACCGGACGCACCGACCAGAATGATCTTCATGACAGACCTCCTTCAATTTTCTCGTAAGCTGCGATCTTGTAGGCGAGCACCTCTTCACAGCGGTCCAGATCGGCTCGCCGCCGGTGCAAGCGCTTTTCGTGGTTCAGCAACACCTCCCGGCGCTCCGGTATCGTGGTGTCACCTTGCCGGTAAAGCGCGGCAAAGCGCTGCATTTCCTGCATCGGCATACCGGTTTTCCGGAGCCAGTAAAGCAATGTGAGCCATTCGACATTTTCAGGAGAAAAGCGCCGCAATCCATCCGGCCCGCGCTCAACGGCCGGGACGAGGCCGGATTTTTCGTAGTATCGAATCGTATCGGCACTCAGGCCCGACTTTGTCGATGCTTCGGATATGCGCATGGGTGTTCCTTCACTGACTTGAGGCAAAACTACCGGGCTGGAGTGGCTCCAAGTCAAGTCCGCAGCACAATCGAATTCGCGCAATAGCTTGTCCGGCAAACCGTGCAATCAGAATCAGAAACGGCGCCGGATCAAATCCAGGCGCCGTTTTCTGATTGATTGGAATTTAACTTGGCCGGCTGGGAAAGCCGGCCGGATGTCAGCGCCGGTTGAACGGTAGATCAGCAAGTTCGCGCTGGCTCATGCGTTGGATGGCCGGGTGGGACAGCGGATCGGTCCGGTCGTACCAGGACGGCGAAGTCGTTCTTGTCTGACGGCGCATAAACAGTTTCATCATGAGTTTTAGTCTCCTTATTATTGTTCTTTTCTTCATGGCCAAATTCCTTTTTCTGAATTTAGCTATGCTGTCTATATATGCCCTTTTTTCGCTTATAAAAATCGACTTCTTCTACAATTCGATTTAGAATTTCTAAAATGAAGAACCTGAATCGCATTCACTTATCCGGATTGCGCGCCGTTGAGGCGGTCGCACGGCTCGGCTCGATCAAATCAGCTGCCGGCGAACTCGGCGTGACTGTTGGTGCTGTCAGCCAACAGGTCCAGAAAACGGAAGGCCAGTTGGGCGTTCAGCTGTTCGAGCGCCGGAACCGGCTGCTTCTGCCGACCGCTCACATGCTTGCCATGCAATCGCATCTGACCTCGGCCATGTCGTCGCTGTCGACCGCTATTGCAACCACGGAGCGGGGGCGCGAAGACGCCTTGACGATCTCTGTCGCACCGGTCTTCGCAGGCAAGTGGCTCGTCTGGCATCTTAAAGCCTTCAACAAGGCACATCCGGGAATTCGCGTCCGTGTGGAAGCCACCGTAGATCTGGTTGATCCTGATACAAGCGATGTCGATCTCTGCATCCGTGTCGGACAAGGCCCCTATTCCGGCGTGATTGCGGAAAAGCTGCTCAATCAGCGTGTCTTTCCCGTATGCAGCCCATCGCTGGCCAGGCACGTCAAAGAGCCGGCCGATATCGGCAAGCTGCCGGTGATCAGAGATCCCGGACAAATGTTTTCCTGGAAGACGTGGCTGGACCTCTTTGGCCTCAGTGAGAGCATCCTGCAGGACGGCCCGACCTTTTCCGACGGTTCGCTCTGCCTTGATGCTGCCATTGCGGGCCAGGGCGTTTTTCTCGCCTGGGAGACGCTTGCCGTTTATGCGGTTAAGTCCGGGCAAGTGATTGCCCCGTTCCCGCAACGTCCGGCAACCGGCCTCGGCTACTGGCTGATCAGCGGCAAAACGGCGCCAAAAACCAGAGCGAAACAGTCTTTTGGAGACTGGCTGAAGAAGGAGATGCAGGCGTCCATCGGGCGCCCCAAGGGTGCTGATGTGATGGAGGTCTAGAGGGTGCGTCCCTCATTGGTCATGCCCCATACCATCGAGAAATCAATCCACGCCACCAACCCGCAGAGGCTTTAGCGGCGGGCGGTGCCCAGTTACGCATCCCGACATAGGTCAAAAATTCTCTGGAAACGAATGGATCCCCGATCAAGTCGGGGATGACAAACAAATGTTGTCCCGTCTTTGGAACTACGGTGTTTCAACCCGATGAGAGCCGCAAAGTGCGTCGCGGAAGAAGGTGGTTCGCTCAGGACCCTTTTTCTCAGCGAACAAGGCAGTGCCGGTTAGAATCTAGACCTGGGCGTCGACAACCGGCTTGGCCAAAGCATTCCGCCTCGTCTTTCCCCTTGCCATCTCCCGGCACTTCGGTACATTGACGCCCATGATTGAGCGCACCGCACATCACTATTGTTCAGGCCACGCCGCATTGACGATACGTCTGCGTGCCGTTGCCGTGCGTGTTCCCGAGCTGCAGGGCCCTGCCTGCGGACGATTTATGCGCTGAGGCGCCGGGTCTATCACTTTAAAATTCGGACGCTTTTCCATTCACTGGGGGCTCACGCAATAATGCGCTTGAGGCCGTGGCATTCGACGCCATTATTCGCTAAAAGACCCCGACTTCTCATTCCGCGCGCCCAGCGCGCACCGACGACCGAGCACGCATGTCCAATCTCGATACACTAGAATCCGATCTCCTGACGGCCATTGACGGGGCTGAAAACGAAACCGCCCTTGAAGAGATCCGGGTCCACGCCCTTGGCAAAAAGGGCAAGATATCCGAGCAGATGAAAACGCTCGGCAAAATGACGCCGGAAGAACGCCAGGTCATGGGCCCTGCCCTGAACGGGTTGAAATCCAAAATCACCGACGCGATCACCGCCCGCAAGGACATTCTGGCAGAGGTGGCGCTGGAACAACGGCTTGCCGGTGAAAAGGTTGATGTCACCCTGCCGCTGCGGCCCTCCCCGGCCGATACCGGACGTATTCACCCGGTCAGCCAGGTCATAGACGAGCTCACCGCGATATTCGCGGATATGGGCTTTTCGATCGCGGAAGGCCCGGACATTGAAACGGATGAGCTGAACTTCACCGCGCTGAATTTCCCTGAAGGCCATCCGGCGCGCGAAATGCACGACACGTTCTTCTTCAATGAAAAGGAAGACGGCGACCGCCTCTTGCTGAGAACCCATACCTCGCCGGTCCAGATCCGCACGATGCGCACCCAGGAACCTCCGATCCGGGTGATCATTCCGGGCCGTACGTATCGTTGCGACAGCGATCAGACCCACACACCGATGTTCCATCAGGTTGAGGGGCTGGTCATCGACAAGGAAAGCCATTTCGGGCACCTGAAATGGGTGCTTCTGGAATTCTGCAAGGCGTTTTTCGAAGTCGATGACATCAAGATGCGTTTCCGTCCAAGCTTCTTCCCGTTCACTGAACCGTCGATGGAAGTCGATGTTCAGTGCGACAGATCCGGCGGCGAAGTGAAGATCGGTCAGGGTGAAGACTGGCTGGAAATCCTCGGCTGCGGCATGGTGCATCCCAATGTGATCCGTAATTGCGGTCTCGATCCGGACGTCTACCAGGGCTTTGCCTGGGGAATGGGGATCGACCGTATTGCGATGCTGAAATACGGCATGCCGGATCTGAGAGCATTTTTCGACGCGGATATGCGCTGGATCCAGCACTACGGCTTCCGCCCACTCGACCTGCCGACCTTGTTCGGTGGCCTGTCCAACTAATCTCACGGATCTGGGGGCGCCCTTTGATGTCATTGCTGACCCGAATTTATCTCATCTCTGCCATGCTGATAGCCGCTGTCCTGCCGGCGGCAGCCCAGACAACGGACAGAGACGAACGTGTCCCGACGCCGACATCCTTCATGGAAGCCTGCGCGGAGAAAATCGAGTCGCGCGGTCGCCTGAGGTTTTGCGACACATATTTCCGCGACAAGCTCGGTACGGAAGCGGACGCTTTGCTTTACCTGCGCGACAGGATCACCACCCTGCGCGCCAATCACGAACTCAGCTCTGCCGAGAAATATCAGAGCTTCCTGCAGGCAATCTACATTGTCGCCTTTTTGACGATTGCCTCGATCGTGCTGATCGCCAGCGACCGCCGCATAGGCGGAACCGCCAAATGGGCCGGCCTCACAAGCACAGCCGCCCTGCTCGTCATGGTGATCATCGTGGCGATGGGCTGGCTTGGCAAATACCGGGCGGAATACTCCGCCCAGGTTGAACTCGGGATCCTGCGGGACCGGATCGAGGCCGAGGCTGCCCAGTCTATTGCCACCAACCAGCAGATCACGCCGGACATGGTGCGCCGCTGGACAGGCGAATTCGGGGAAATCGGCCGTCGCTTTGCCGAAAGCTACGGCAACGCGACCGTACTGCCCGAAGTGGACCGCTTCGGCAACTGACGGCGTCACCTGACAGGATTCGCGGCCCGAACGCGCCGCCAAGCGATAAAGAGTTATTGAGATGAAATTCACCCTTTCCTGGCTCAAGGAGCATCTGGAAACCGACGCAACGCTGGACGATATTGTCGAAACTCTCACCATGGTCGGGCTCGAGGTCGAAGACGTTACCAATCGTGCCGACAGGCTGAAACCGTTCCGGATCGCACGGGTTCTGGAAGCTGAACAGCATCCGAACGCAGACAGGCTGCGCGTGCTCAAGGTGGATACGGGCGAAGGCGAGCCGGTTCAGATCGTATGCGGTGCGCCCAACGCGAGAGCAGGCCTTGTTGGCGTACTCGGCAATCCTGGCGACTACATTCCCGGTCTCGACATCACGCTCTCCGTCGGCAAAATCCGCGATGTCGAAAGTTTCGGCATGATGTGTTCGGAACGGGAGCTTGAGCTCTCCGACGAGCATGACGGCATTATCGACTTGCCGGAGGATGCTCCGGTTGGCGTCAATTACGCAGAATGGGCGGGTCTGGACGAGCCGGTTATCGAAATCGGCCTGACGCCGAACCGTCCGGACTGCACGGGCGTCTACGGGATTGCCCGCGACCTGGCGGCTGCCGGACTCGGCAAGCTGAAGGAACGCTCGCCTGAGCAGATCCGCGGAAGCTATCCGTGTCCGGTCACCGTTTCCCTCGATTTCGGCGACACCAAACCGATGTGCAAGGCCTTCGGGCTCAGACTTGTCAGGGGCGTGAAAAACGGGCCTTCGCCGAAATGGCTCCAGGACCGCCTGATTGCAATCGGTCTGCGGCCCATCAATATTCTGGTCGACATCACCAACTACATCACGTTCGATCAGGGCCGCCCGCTTCATGTCTTCGACGCGGATAAAACTCACGGCAACCTTGTCGTGCGGCGCGGTACGTCCGGTGAGACAATCGAGGGCCTGAACGGAAAGTCCTACGAGATCGACGAAACAGTCTGCGTGATTGCGGATGACAACGGCGTTGAAAGCCTTGGCGGCATCCTGGGCGGCGAACCATCCGGATGTACGGAGGATACGGTCAACGTGTTGATCGAATCCGCTCTTTGGGACGAAGACGACATTGCCGCGACAGGCCGGAAACTTGGTGTCAATACGGATGCCCGATACCGGTTTGAGCGCGGGGTCGATCCCGATTACATGATGCCAGGCCTGGAATACGCAACGCGCATGGTGCTGGACCTGTGCGGTGGAGAGGCGTCGGAAACCACTCAGGCGGGACGCGTTCCCGACAGCAGTAACATCATCGATTTTCCCTATTCGGAGATCCGGCGCCTGTCGGGTGTCGAAGTGTCCCAGGCGGAAGCAAATCTGACCCTGAAGTCGCTTGGCTTCTGGATTTCCGGGGCGGGGGAGACGGTCAGGGTAGCTGCACCGAGCTGGCGCCCGGACATCGAGGGCAAAGCAGACCTGGTCGAGGAAATCGTCAGGATCATTGGTCTCGACCGTGTTCCGCTGACGCCGTTGCCACGCACCGGGACTGTCGGCCAGAAGGTTCTCACGACAGGACAGATCCGGCGCAACAAGGCTCGCCGTGCCCTTGCCGCACGCGGGTTCAACGAAGCGGTGACGTGGTCCTTCATCTCCAAGCCACAAGCGGAGCTCTTCGGTGGCGGAGGTGCGGCACTCGCCCTTGCCAACCCGATTTCCCACGAGATGTCGGACATGCGCCCCAGCCTGTTGCCAGGGCTTTTGATGGCGGCGCAGCGCAATGCCGATCGCGGCTTTGGCGATGTCGCCCTCTTCGAGATCGGCCAGATTTTCCGGGATGACAGTCCGGAGGGGCAGAAAATGGTTGCCGCAGGCGTGCGCCGGGGCACGGCCAAGCTCCTGGGCTCCGGGCGTCATTGGTCCGGGTCTTCAGCCCACGTGGATGTCTACGACGCCAAGGCCGACGCTGAAGCGGCACTGGCGGCAATCGGTGCACCCGTCGACCGGCTTCAGGTCTACACCGATGCGCCGTCAACCTTCCATCCGGGCCGGTCGGGCTCCCTGAAACTTGGCCCGAAAAACACACTTGCCGTCTTTGGCGAAGTGCATCCGCGCACTCTGGCAGATCTTGATATTGATGGCCCGCTCGTTGCGTTCGAAATCGACCTGGACGCCTTGCCGCAACCGAAGAAAAGGGGCGGTGGCTCGAAAGGCGCACTTAATGCCAGCCATCTCATGCCGGTCCGGCGCGACTTCGCGTTTCTGGTTGGCAAGGACGTAACGGCCGAGACCCTTCTCAAATCGGCAAGAGGTGCGGAAAAGACACTGATTGCGGAAGTTACCCTGTTCGATATCTATGAAGGGCAAGGCGTTCCGGAAGGCCAGAAATCCGTCGCAATTGACGTGCTGCTGCAGCCGCGTCAAAAGACGTTGACGGACGAGGAAATCGATGCGGTCGCCCGGAAAATCATCGCCAATGTCGAGAAAGCGACAGGCGGAACGCTCAGGGGATAGTCAAGACCTGCGATGAATGGGACTGCGCAGCGTCAATTATTGCTGCTGCGCGGATCCACGCAAATCTGCACCGGACACTTGGGTTGGTCCTTTGTCGGAACATTCGTTGTCCGCAGCGTCTGATTCGAAAAACAACTGTTCCGGCTCGACACATAACGGTCGAACCTTACGTCACCCGACTTCAGGTTGATCGCGCCGAATCTCTTGATCAGATCGTGAGTCTGTTCGCAGGTCAGCTGGACCGTGTTGGGCTGGCGCCGGGTCTGTGCATCTGCGGGCTGAGTACATAGGATAAACAGAACCGAACACAAACCGGCTGCGACCGAAGGCCCTGCAATTTTCAGTTGCTTCATTGTATTGTTCCCGCCCGTCGCAAGACCAGTTCTGTATTCTCAGGCATTTGTTCGTAATATCTTAGGTCCGGCATCGAGAAGTAGGCAATCCTTGTTTCATAAATGTGAAACGGTTCTGAACGGCGACTGCTTCCAAACAGATCGGCGCAAGTCATACACCGTTGGAAGCTTGTATCCGTTTTTAGCGAAAAAATCTTGATCAAGAGATAATTTTGGTTAGCGGAAGTTCCGGCTCCTGAAGCACCTGTTGCCGACCGGGCATTTCGGGTTGTCCTTGGTCGCGGCAAATTTGGGACGCATCATGTTCGTTTCAGGCAGGCAATAGCGCACATCGGAAATAAACCTGTCGAATGTCGACGGACCGGTGGTCATCACCACGCTGCCGCGCTGTTTCACCAGAGACTGCGCCTGCGCACAGGTAAGTTGGCGCGTGTCGGGACGCGCGGACTGCGCCTGGAGGGATGATTGACCGGACAGGAACAGCGCGATCGCGATCGGGACCAGGGCAATGCCCGACCGCACAGAAACACCTTTTGCCATTTACCCGCTCCTACTGGTTGCCGCAGAGATCAAATTCCGGTGTCCCGCTATGCCGACAACTTCGTTAGACGGCAATCGCTCTTTAACAGAGTAGGCCTAGTTGTTGAACCTGAGAATGTTAGGATCAATACAGACCCGGACCCGGCAACGCTTGACGTCTTTCGTCGGGACCCACTGGTTCCGCGCCACTTCGCCGTGCTGACAGAAATTCTTTGTATAGACATATCTGTCGAACGTGTACTGACCGGTACTCATGACAACTGCGCCGTTTTGCTCGATCAACGACTGGACCTGCGAACAGGACATGGCCCGGGTGTCGGGCCGGCGCGACTGAGCGTCTGCGGGATGAAAAGAAACAAACACCACTGCAGCGGACCCGAGTGCCAGAAGCATCAAGTTACCTGTCCCGCCGCCGGTTTTTTTTGTGAAAACGGTCATATGCAACATCCAAGCGTGGTTGCCCCCGTATCCACCATGGCACCCCGACCGCGTGTGTCAAGCAACACGGCGGTGTCCAGCTGAGACGCCATTTTCAACCAACTTGAGTGGCCCTGCAAAAAGTACGGATGTCGCAAGCCTCAGAATCGGCTAGTGTTTTTTGCCAATCCCGCAGGATGACTTGATGACCGACATTCAGGCAACAAAAGGCCCCCTCGTCACGCTCGGCAACCCTTACGAGGCCAGTGAACAGGAGCGCTGCGCGCGTCTCAGGGAGATCATCGTCGGCATCCCGCATATCATGACCATACTCCTGACGGTTCGCGACCTTCAGCTCCCCGATGCCTGGCTGGTGTCCGGCGGGATCTACCAGACTGTCTGGAACGTCATCACGGATCGACCGCTTTTGCACGGCATCAAAGATTTCGATGTCATTTATTTCGATGGCCGCGATCCGTCTTACGAGGCTGAAGACAGGGTGATCAAGCAAGTGGAAGCTGCACTTCCTGATCTTGCAGCGCTGCTGGAAGTCCGCAACCAGGCGCGCGTGCATCTTTGGTATGAAAAGAAGTTCGGCCGTCCCTATCGCCCGCTTGACTGTTCCATGGACGCCTTGACGACCTATGCCGCGCGAACCCACGCAGTCGCGCTACGGATGGACGAACATGGCGAACCTGTTGTTCACGCACCATTCGGACTGGCGAACCTTTTCGCGATGCGGCTGGTGCCGAACTACGCCCAGATGAACCCGGAAACCTATGCCGAAAAGGCCGGGAGGATGAAAGCCTCGTGGCCGGAGTTGGAGATCATTCCCTGGGAACAAGATTGCCGGTAAGCTGATACCTTAGCGTGCGCCTTCGCTGAACGCACAATGAAATACGGTCTAGTAAATATCTTTTCGATCATAAACTGCTAGCCATTTTCCTGATGGTTTTTTCAACCCCGCATATCTGGCTTCAAATGCTTTTTGCGAGTATTCAAACTGAAATAAGCCACGCCGGGGTAGCTCCTCATTAATGTCTAGAAAGTAGGTAACAAAACCCCCTTTGAAAAGGTACTCAGGAATCGAGCTTATTTCGTTCATGTGTGACAAGTCTTTGGCAATACTCTGGAAGTCCCCCGATAAAAAAACGGCCGCTTCAATTCCTGTCATTAGATCTTTCCTTATGTGAAAGGAATTCACATCGCCTAATGTACCGAGAAATGGTGTGGTTTTAAAAGTTACATACATCTCTAAATTTTGAATATTATGGTCGGTTATTAATATTCGACCCGGCTTCTTAGTAGTAGATGTCATAGTAAGATTGTCTTCCAACTTTATTTTCTTGTAACCCTTTCCACTCAGCACCTTGGTAGTGGGACGAACATATTTCGTCAAAAAATCTTGCGTATTCAATTCGTTAGAAAACGTTTGTGTGAGCCCTTCCATCGGAATTTCGAAGTCTGGGAAAACGTCGAAAGTAACGCTCAATTCAGAAATCTGCATCTCCAAGTGCAGTAAAGGTAGACTTAGATTGATATCAGTTTCCGTTTCTGCGGCATTTGAAAACTCAAACAAGTCAATCCCTAGTCGTTTCGCTTTCTGGATTGCACCACTTTGAAATCCGGAACGAGCTACAATAACACCTTTGTTGTAACCAAGGTCGTTTAGCTTTGAAGAGAGTGCATCAACGTGCAAGATTGGCACTCTATTTTGATGATCTTTACACTCAATTATTGTTCTATAGTGCCCTCCAAGATATTCATGCTCAATTGTAATGTCACACTGGCGCGCTCCGTCTGGTCCGCTAACCTTGTCATCAAGCGTTATTTTAGCATGCTCACCAAATCGACTTGACAATCTTTGATAGTATTCATGAATACTTTTCTCAAACTCCTTACCTGAATTCATTATTGGCTCTCCTCAATAGAGCGCTAACTTCAATTTTGTTTTACTACCGGAATACGACTTTCACTTACAACGATGACATCGTTACTCAGGAAAACAATTTTTGAGAGTTTTTCCAAGCTGGCAGATGTAAGTGTAACTGCTTAGATCCACATGGCGAGTAGGCTGCGCAGCGATTGCACTACTTCTTTTAGTTGCAATCAGAAACGTGATCACATTCACACGTTGATTTTCTTCTAGCCAACCTGCCGCGCGACATTCAGATCTGCCTGTTCCCGTTGTTCGACCGTTTCTGTCCAGGCCGCAGACAACAAGCGGCCCTTGACCAAACCTCTTACCGAGTTACCGACATAGATTTCGTCCGCGTTTTCCAGATCGGCTGCCGTCAGATCAGCTTCAACGGCAAGACCGCATTCCAGCAGAGCTGCGCGGAAAGTCCCCGGCAAGACGCCATGACGAAGGGCCGGCGTCACAAGAACACCGTCTTTTTTCAAAAACAGCGACATATAGCTGCCTTCGGTCAGAAAGCCCTCTTCGTTCTGAAACAACACTTCCTGGCATCCGGTCTCCGCCTGGTACCGGGTGCGCGTGTCATCGTAAAAGGCGCGGTTTGTGGTCTTGTGAAAGAGAAACCGGTCCGTTGCGCAGGTTCTTTCCTGCGCCAGGACAAGATTGAAGACGGTGTTCTGGTCGACCGGCGTAAGATCGGTCGATGTGATCGAGACACCACCGTCCGCGTTCAAGAGAAGCCGTACACGGCGCGGTCCCGTGAATTCCTTGGCCTTTTGCTGCAAGGCATCACGAACACCGGGCAAATCGATCCGGAATCCGAGATAAACTGCCGATTTCTGCAATCTTTGCAGGTGCCGCTCAAACAGCAGATATCCTTCTGCCGGATCAAACGCCATCGTTTCGATCAGCTCGTAATCCGGCATATCTTCCGTCATGAACTTCAGCTTGAGAATGCACTCGTCATATTCGGGCGCCGCGCCGGAATCGAACACGACCCCGGAACCTGTTCCCGCTTCGCCTGTTCCGCCGTCTCGCAGCACGAGCGTTCGAATTGCAACATTCAGGCGGAAATCGCCACCCGGTGCCAGATATCCGATGGATCCGGTATAGACGCCTCGCGGGCCGCTCTCCAGATCATGCGCGATCTGCATTGCGCTCAATTTCGGCGCACCTGTAATCGACCCGCACGGAAACAGATGCTCAACAATACTGGCGAAGCCGATGCTTTCGGGAACACGTGCCTCGACCGTCGACGTCATCTGATGAAGGCTTCTGTAACGTTCCACATCACACAGTTTCGTCACCCTGACCGATCCCGTCTCGGCGATACGCGACAGATCGTTGCGCATGAGATCGACAATCATGGTGTTTTCCGAACGTTGCTTGGGATCGTTCGCAAGTTCCCTGGCAATGCGGGTGTCTTCCGAGGCATACCGGCCGCGCGGGGCCGTGCCTTTCATCGGCCGGGTACGCAGCAGTGTTCCCGTACGTTCCAGAAACAGTTCAGGAGACAGTGAAAGGACCGTGCGGTCCTCCATCTGGATGTAGGCGGCGAATTCGACTGGTTGCCGACGCATCAGATCCAGAAAGAGGTGCTCCGGCGCACCTTCGTGGGAAAGCGCAGCGCGAAGTGTCAGGTTAACCTGATAAATGTCCCCTTTGGCCAGGTGAGACTGTACACGCTCGAACGCTTCGCCGTAGGCGGCCCTGCCCATGTCGAATGACGGGACCCGAACGGAGGCATCACCGGCAGGGCTGGAGGTTTCAAGAAGCGTGCGCGCGGCTTCAAGCGAAAGGTTGCGTGCGCTGTCATAAACACCAAACCAGAGAAGCGGTTCGGCCGTGGCTTCAAACCGCATCCTGAGTTTTTTCTCAAAGGCATACCCGAACTCATAGGCCAGGTATCCCGCAGCGTATCTGCCTTCCTGCTGCACTTGCTCCAGCCGCTGAAGGCAGCCGTCGACGTCTTCCAGTTTCGTGCACGTGATGATTTCGCGCGGTGCTTCGAAAAGTAAGGCGGAGCGCTGCTTCAGAAGATCCAAAAGCAGAATTGATCCGGACTTTAGCGCGCTTAAAGACATTTTTTGCCGATTTCCGAGTGAGACAGACCCATCGACCCAATTGTGCCCTGAGTCCGGTGGCTCAAATCGCTCATGACATCCAAGCGACATCAGGTCAAGTTTTCTCTCCGCAGAACAAAAAAATGGCCGGCTGAAGAACAGCCGGCCAGGTCAATTCCAGACGTCTTTCTTAAATCCTTATGCGGCGGCAACGTCATGCAGGAAGGTATCGATCGACCGGCGCATTTCAGACGTTTCCGCGTCAAGAACTTCGGTCGTTTCAGCCATGGAGGACGCCGATTGGCTCGTGCGCTCAACCGATTCCCTGACGCTGCCAATGTTCTCGGCCACGCGTCCGGTCCCGTCCGCGGCCTCTGCGACATTGCGCGAGATTTCCTGCGTTGCCGCGCCCTGTTCGTCGACGGCGGCTGCGATCGCCGCCGTGTAACTGTTGACCTCGTCCATGGTTGCCGCAATTTCACCGATGGATTCCACCGCGTCCTTGGTTTCGGCCTGGATCGCTGAAATCTGTGCGCCGATTTCCTCCGTTGCCTTGGATGTCTGCGTCGCCAGTTCCTTCACCTCCGAAGCAACAACCGCAAACCCCTTTCCGGCCTCGCCCGCTCGCGCGGCTTCGATCGTCGCATTCAGGGCGAGCAGATTGGTCTGTTCGGCGATTGCCTGGATCAGCGTGACAACCTCGCCAATGCGATTGGCCGCTTCGGCCAGACCGGCAACTTTCCGGTTGCTTGTCTGGGCGTTTTCCGTCGCCTTGACGACGATCCCGGTGGTCTGTTCGACCTGGCGTGAGATCTCGGCAATCGAGGACGACAGTTCCTCGGCCGCCGACGCAACCATCTGAACGTTAGAGGAGGCGGTTTCAGATGCGTCGGAGACGGACACGGCACGTCCTGTGGTATCCTGCGCAACCGCACCCAGTTCCTCGGCCGAGCCGCGCATTTCGCCAACTTTCACGCTGACACCGTCGAGCTTTGCCGCGATCTCGTTCTGGAATTCAGAAATCCGGCCGGCAATCACTGACTGCTTCTCACGCTCCAGTTCGGTGTGCCGGGAGTTTTCTTCCTGCAGGTGAATTGCCTCTTCCTGTGCTCTCTCGGCCTCTTCACGTGCCTGATCTGAGGCGTTGAACGCCGTGGCCAGCGAGTTCGTCATCCACCAGAGTGCTGCAACTTCCGCAATGAGAACCACCGCGTGGAACACCACACGTGCGAAGTCGCCACCATTGGGAAAGACAGCCCAGGGCATAATGAAATTGAGCGCCAGGTGGTGAACCGCGACAACAGCTGCGTAGGCAACCAGCGCACGCCAGTCCACCCAGCTTGCCAGGATCGCCAGCACTGCGAAGAAATACATGTGACCGTCGATCTGGAAGGAGTTTTCACCTCCAGGGGTCGCAAGCGAGGCTACGAAAAGCGCCACAAGGCCGGCCAGCGACATCGCGGTCGCCAGTCGCGTTTCAACACCAGATCCGAACTTCATCCAGGTAAATGTCGCAGCAGCTGCAATTGCTAGCGCAGCACCGGCAACGATCACAAACGACACATTGCCGACAAGCCAGGCAGTGACCGCAACCAGGCCGACATTGAACCAAGTGAAGTAAATCACGATCTTGCAAAACCGTTCCCGGAAACAGTCCAGTCCCGATGCCCCCGCACTCATTTCACTCATATTGACTTCTCCAATGAGACGCCAGACAAACGCGCGCAAGCCATTGCGATCACGCTTGAGGCGACAAAACCGGCCCCTGCCTCGTAGAGCCGGTTGATAAATTGCTGGTCGGTGGATTCCGTGAGGGCTACCCAGGACCCGTTGTTGACGAAAATGATCGGGCCTTCGGCGTGCGCAACAACCTCCAGGGCGGACTTGCCCCAGGGCATGGCAAACACGGCAACGGGCCCCTTGCCGCCAGGCGTCAGAGACGCGACCAGGACGAGCACGCAGCATCCCAGGAAATAAGCAGCCGCAAAAATCTTTGCGGAACGGTTCATTGCATCCACCCTCAGAACGCCCTTCTTCGTCCTGAGGATCGCGCTTTAATTTTAATAAAAACTGAACTGACGGTGCGGAATGCAGGAATAAAAAGCCCGAACCTGCAATCTAGTCATAGTTGCAGGGCGCAAGCACGTGTATTTAGGCAAAGAAATTAGAAAAATTTACAAGGCACCGTATGCCATGACACGCTGAAAGTGTGCTTTGGCAAAGGCAAAGCCCTGCAATTCGCAGTTGCGTCAGGCCGCCGGGCCAAGACCGGTCGGGCACGCCACTCCTGTTCCAGCGATGCCGCAATAGCCGGCCGGATTCTTCGCAAGGTATTGCTGGTGATAGTCCTCGGCGAAATAGAACGTATCCAGCTCCCGGATTTCAGTGGTAATGGCGGACGTGACCCCACCCGCAGACAGCGCCGCCTGATAGGCGTTTTTGGTGCGCTCTACGAGCGCCAGGTCATCGGACGAGTTGACGTAGATCGCCGATCGGTACTGCGTTCCAGTGTCGTTGCCTTGACGCATGCCCTGTGTCGGGTCGTGATTTTCCCAGAACACTTTCAACAGGTCTTCCAGGCTGACCACCGCTGGATCATAGGCAACAAGCACGGCCTCTGTATGTCCGGTCCTGCCCGTGCAGGTCTCGTGATAGGTGGGGTTTTCGGTGTAACCGCCCGCATAACCGACGGCTGTCACGTAAACGCCTGAGATCTGCCAGAACAGGCGTTCGGCTCCCCAGAAGCATCCCATGCCGAAAAGAACGGTTTTCGTTCCCTCCGGATAGGGCCCGGCAAGCGGCTTGCCGTTTACGAAATGCGGTTCAGACGGCACGATTGCGTTTGAGCGTCCGGGCAAGGCATCGTCCTTGCCGGGCAGGGAAAACTTCTTGGTCAACATGGTCATGAAGGACATTGCGGGTCTCCCGTACGGACGACAGTGTCTTGCGAAAGCAGCAAGAGATCACCGTCGCGTCACAAGCTTTACCCGCAATGTGGCGCAGTTGCGCAACTATTCCAAGTGCGATCACGGATGCGTGTTGGGTCTCCGGGTCACGCGAACTGTGGCTGATAACCCCGGCGCCGGGCGCCGAGCCACAGAAATGCCAGGCCCAACGGCGCGAAGACAGCCCAGACAGGCCAGGTCATCAAGGTCAGCAGCACCGGATCCCAAAGGGCCGGATGGACATGCCGTTCGATGGCCGGCTGGAGAATGGGGAACGTGTCGGGAAAGAGACTGAAAAGAAGCTGTCCCAACGGCTGCAATTGCATCTGCGACTGCGCGATTGAGGTACTGGCATCTGAAATTCCTGCAATTATGGCAACGGCAAGCAATCCCAGGCCCGTGAGGCGAAATATAAACTTAAATACACTGATCATTTTGTTACCGGCCTTTTTTATAAAAAACCATTAGTCAATCGAGTTTCACTTGCGTTCGCGCGGCATCCCTTGAAAATCGGGGAAGGCAGCGCTTCCTTAGAGTAATATCGCAAAACCCTTGTTCAATAATTGATATTCAACACATTCTTGTGAGATAGCGCAACCCGGTCCTGACTGCGCCACAACCAGGTTACGCGCGTCGCGCGTGCCGGCGTTGATCCACAGCTTGAAGACAGACAGAAAAAAACCTTTCCAGGCGCTTGCACTTGACCTCTAGCTGAGTATATTGCGCGGCACTCAAGCGGCTCCCGCTTGGAACGGACAGGTGGCCGAGTGGCTGAAGGCGCACGCCTGGAACGCGTGTATACGGGCAACCGTATCGAGGGTTCGAATCCCTCTCTGTCCGCCATTTCCCGCAAATTCGCAAAATACTCGTTACTGCGACTGGACCAAAACAGACGCACTACGCTTCAATTGGTTATCTTTGCAGGTTCCAGCATGTTCAGCGGGCGTTTGCGCCTGTTTGATTGGAGGCTCAGCCGTAAGTCCGCGGTGCGGACAAAACCGACATTTTTAGTGCTGAGCAAATGTCGCATAACTGCAGGCTTCAGAATCATACTGGGACATGGTCCAATAGCGAATTAGTGCTACCACCATTTTTCAGAGGTCGACATTGCAGCGCAGACATTTCTTGAACATTGCGTTGGGCGGTGTGGCTTCGGGTTTCGTACCGTTGGCCCGAGCAGAACAAGCCAAACGCCACGCAAATGGGTTCATTCGAACGAACTGGAGCCTTGACCCCTATAGTCTGGGGTCGTATTCGTTTGTGGCAAAAAACGCGCGAAAAAGTCATCATGCGGCCCTGGGTGAACCTGTCGGAGACCGGCTGTTCTTTGCTGGCGAAGCAACGCGCCCTCAATACAACAGTACTGTACATGCTGCCTATGAATCCGGAATAATCGCGGCGGAGGCAATTTTCGAAACTGATGCGAATACGGTTGGCATTGTCGGCGCGGGCGCAAGCGGTCTTGCTGCCGCAAGTGCCCTCGCTGAGGAAGGATACGATGTCACCGTCCTGGAAGCGCGAAACCGTATTGGCGGCCGGATCTGGACGGATAACCGCCTCGGCACGCCTCTCGACTTGGGTGCAAGCTGGATACATGGCACTGACGGCAATCCCTTGACCGGTCTTGCTGACGCACTTGGTGTCACGACACTGGCGACGTCTGATGACTATGTTGTGCGCGGCGGCGATGGGCGGCGGATTCTTGATGCCGATGTCCCTGACTGGCTTGAAAACGTCTTGTCAGTGCAACACTCCGCCGGCGCCGATAGCAGTGAGATCAACAGTTTGTCTTATTTGCAGGATCTGGATTATGGCGGCGACGAGGTGATCTTGCCCGGCGGTTATGATCAGCTGTTGAGTGCAGTGCCTGACGATATCGACATTCGATTTGGGCATGTCCTGACCAATGTAAAAGTCGAGGAGACCAGCGTCCACCTGCAAGATCAAAGTGGGCGGAACGCGTCGTTTGACGCTGTGATCTTAACATTACCTCTTGGTGTCTTGAAAAAAGGGGCAATAGACTTCTCCCCGCCTTTGCCACGCCGAAAAAGGGAAGCCATTGCCAAACTGGGAATGGGGACCCTGGACAAGGTCTACCTGCGCTACGATGAGGTTTTTTGGGACGCGGACGTCACCTGGATCGCGACACCCGAGAACGGCTTGCCCCAGGGCCAGTTCAATCAATGGTTCAACTTCTATCCATACACCGGCCAACCGGTCATTTTGGCGTTCAACGGCGCGCAGCCGGCGTTGGATTTGTCAAAACTGCCGGATTCCGAGATAGTCAAAAAGGCGCAACAAACGCTGGATCTGGCATATTCCTAGCGTCATCTGCCAGCACTTGTTGAAATGCGGAACTCGCTGATTTGGATGCATGCGGAATGACCGGTATGGAAGCAGTGGCAGACCGGCGGTCTTCCAAGCGACTTCGCTTCCTATCGCGTCACCCCTCCAGGATCCGCCGCAGGGAAACAACAGCTGCAGATGTCCGGTTCTCGACCCCGAGTTTGCCGAATATCCGGTCAAGATGCTTGTTCACCGTTCGCGGGCTCATTTCCAGGATGGCCGCGATTTCCTTGTTCGACTTGCCGTTTGCAATCCAGGTCAGAACTTCGGCTTCGCGTTCAGTCAGATCGAACGATCTACGCAGAATGTCTGAAGGGCCGGCGCCAACCACCTCGGCGACGCGCAGGAGATGTTCGCTTGAGCTGATTTGCCCGGCGTAGCTGAACCTGAGCGACAGACCCGCCATCGCCGCAACGACGTCGTTGTTGCCGAGCGAATTTTTGCCTGTCTCAAGCAGATAACCGCGCAACCAGTCAGTGGCTTCAGCAGGCAGTTGGCCGAACGTTTCCGCATCTCCCTTGCCCGTGCCATCAAGAAGCGCAAGAGCTTGCGGGGTCGCCCAGCAGATCCGGCCGGAAAGATCCACCGAAATCAGAAACCGCCCGGATGCATCCAGTGCGACATGCGCACTGTGGGAATTGCGCGCATTTGAAATGTGCACCCGCAATCTTGCAATGAGTTCCTCCGGGTCGACCGGTTTGGTGACGTAATCAACGCCGCCCGACTCCAGCCCCCTGACGATATGTTCCGTCTGGCTCAAGCCGGTCATGAATAGAACCGGCACGTCGCGGAGGGCGTCAAGCTGTTTGATCTGTTTGCTCGTCTCAAAGCCGTCAAGCTCCGGCATGATCGCATCCATCAGGATGGCGCTCGGGGTAATCCTTGCCGCGATATCCAACGCCTTGCGACCGTCCTGAGCGACCAGCACCGTATAGCCGGCCTCCTCCAGGGCATCTGTCAGCATGCCCAGAGACGCCGGCGCATCATCGACCACGAGAACGGTTTCGCTGGGACTAGGAGCATTCATGATCATGTCCAAGCCTTTCCAGTACCTTGTCGTATTGCGAGAGATCGAATTCGCGTATAAGGCGGCGCATGTGTCCGACAAACTCCGTGGCATTGGGCTCGTGCGCTTCAATGTCATCGAGCTTGGCCCTGATGCCGCGCACATAGCCGAGACTGCTCAATTGCTTCAGCATTTCCAGGCTTTCGACCGAAGGCAGGCTGTCGTCGGGAAACATGCGCTCGGCGGGAGTTGCAGGAAAGTGAAGCTGCGGGCGTGTCTGCAAGGGCGTCGTTCGCCAGACCAGTTTCAGACCCTGTTGCAACTTGTCCTGAAGATCCTGCAAGCGGACAGGCTTAACCAGATAGTCGTCGTGGTAAATCCTGTGCAGCGGATCGCGTCCGCTGTCATCGGCATTCGCCGAGATCATGATGATGAGCGCATCGCTGTGCCCTGTCTCGCGCAGCGTTCTGGCAAGATCCCAACCGTTCATGCCCGGCATGCTGATATCCAGGAGAAAGGCACTGGGTGTTTCGGTTTCGGCCATTTTCAGGCAATCGCCTCCGCTCGCGGCGGTCAGGATCTTGAAGCCTAGAGGACTGAGAAAGTCATGGATCAGGGATCTTTGCGCCGCATCGTCATCAACGACCATGACCGTCTGAACCGCTCCTTCGTAGCCGTGCACATGTTCTTCAGCGGGCGCTGTCCGGGCAGGCGCGTTTGCGGCACTCAACAGGATACGGACCTTGAAGGTGCTTCCGCTGCCCTTTTCGCTCTCGACCTTTATGTCGCCGCCCATGATTTCGCTCAGGAGCTTGGTGATCGTCAGCCCGAGCCCGGTTCCGGGAATGCTCGCCTGCCCTTCTTCCTCTACCCTTTCAAAGGGGTTGAAGATCCGTTTCAGGTTTTCTTCGGCAATACCGATACCCGTATCCACAATCGAAAATTCGGCGACCTGGCTGTGATAGGAGACGATGAGACTGACGCTTCCCTTGTCGGTCCATTTGATCGCGTTCGAAAGCAGGTTGATAAGCACCTGCCGAAGCCGTTTTTCGTCACCAAAGACAAACTCAGGAAGATTGTCCGCGGGAACGAAGGAGAATGTCAGCGCCTTGGCGTCTGTCTGCAGCCGGAACATGTCGACAATCTGTGTCAGGAACTCGTGCAGATTGAAGCGCTCGCGATAGATCGTCAAATGACCCGCCTCGATCTTGGAAATGTCGAGAAGCCCTTCGATCAGGCCCGCCAGATGGTCTGCAGAGTGCTGAATGACCTTCACTGCGTCCCTGCGGTGGGCCGGGATCGTCGGGTCCTTGCGCATGAGCTGAGCGTAACCCGCAATGGCATTCAGCGGCGAGCGCAATTCGTGGCTGATCCCGACAACGTATCTGCTCTTGGCCTGGTTGGCGGCTTCAGCCGCTTCCTTGGCCTTTTGAAGTTTTGCATCCGTTCGCTGGTGCGCCCTGATTTCCTTCATCAAAAGACTGGTCTGGCGCCGCGTCTCCTCGTTGGCGAATTTACGGCTCTCATGAACCAGCACGAACAGCCAGGCCATGACGCCGGAGATGAGAAGCAGGATGAAGAAGACCTGCGTCAACGCCAGGGCGACGCCGTCCGTCCCGGTCGTCGCGGCCTGGGTTCCTGCCTCGACGAAGACAAGGTAGAGAATGCCGCCGAGCGACAGCATCGTGATCAGCATGATGCCGAGATAGATACCGATGCGCGAGCCGAGCCAGTTCGCGGTTTGGGCGGGCAGGAGGGAATGCAACAGCTGGGAAATCTGGTCGCCCCATCGGGCATTTTCCTTGCAGTCGTCTTCGCAGCGCGCATCCAGTGAGCAGCACAGCGAACAGATCGGCCCCGTGTAGACAGGGCAATGTGTCATGTCCTCGTGTTCGAACGTGTGTTCGCAAATGCAGCACTGGATGTTGAGTTTCTTCTCGCCTGTTTTGGAGACGAGTTCGACCGCCTCGCGGGCGATGTAATACCTGCCCCCGGTCGCAAAGGCGATAAGGGGCGCAAGAACGATTGCGGTGAACAAGGCAATGTAGCTGGCCAGCGCGTGTGCCGTCTGTCCGAACCAGCCGGCATAGGCCACAAAGGCGATAACACTTGCCGCGGTCATCGAGCCGAGCCCGACCGGGTTGATATCGTAAAGATGCGCACGCTTGAATTCGATATAGGACGGGCTGAGCCCCAGCGGCTTGTTGATCACAAGATCTGCAAACAGGGCCCCGATCCATGCAACGGCGACGATTGAATAAAGACCGAGTGTACGCTCCAGCGCCTTGTAAACGCCCAGCTCCATCAAGGTCAGCGCAATGACAACATTGAAAACCAGCCAGACCACCCGTCCCGGATGGCTGTGAGTCAGGCGGGAAAAGAAGTTGGACCAGGCGATGGAACCCGCATAGGAATTGGTGACGTTGATCTTGATCTGACAGACAACGACAAAAATGCCGGTCAGCGCGATGGCGACTTCCGGGGTCGTGACCTTGCTGAAGGCGACCAGATACATATGCGTCGGCTCGATGGCCTTCTCCGGCTCCAGGCCGCTCTGAAGTGCAACGACGACCAGGAAGGATCCAAGCAGCAGCTTGAAAACCCCGATTACGATCCATCCGGGCCCGGCGGCCAGGAGCGCGAACCACCAGCTGGCCCGGCGCCCTTGCCGCTGGCGTGGCAGAAAGCGCAGAAAGTCGACCTGCTCGCCTATCTGCGCGATCAGGGAAAACAAGACAGCGCTCGCGGCCCCGAACAGCAGCAGATCGAATTGACCGTCGGCATCTCCGAGCCGTCCCGAAAAGTTCTGCCAGTCTTCCACGGGTGCCAAACCCTGCCAGGCAAGGAAGGCAAACGGAAGTAACTGGAGAATGATCCAGAGCGGTTGCGTATAGACCTGCAGCCGGCTGATCAGGGTGATGCCGTAAATCACCATCGGAATGACGACAAGCGAGCAGATCAGGTATCCGATATTGAGCGGAATCCCCAAGAATAGCTCGAGCGCTGTTGCCATGATTGCCGCTTCCAGCGCAAAGAAAATGAAGGTGAAACTGGCGTAGATGAGCGACGTCACGGTGGAACCGATATAGCCGAAACCTGCGCCGCGGGTGAGGAGGTCGATATCGACACCGTATTTGACGGCGTAATACGAAATCGGCAAACCGGTCACAAAGATGAGCAACCCGACGAACATGATCGCGGGAACTGCATTGGAGAAGCCGTAGTTGTAGGTAATTGCGGCACCGATTGCTTCAAGTGCCAGAAAGGAAATGGCACCAAGTGCCGTGTTTGCGACCCAGACAGGCGACCAACGCCGCGCACTTTTTGCCGTAAAGCGCAGCGCGTAGTCTTCGAAGGTCTGGTTGGCGACCCATTGATTATACGTTCGACGCGAGCGGACGACCCGCTGGTAACCTGCCATGTACCCCGCCTTGCGATCCGGTTTCAATTGGATCCGCTCAGATTTTGTGCATCGCAATCTCGCTACTCACATTCATCGCTCAAACACTCGGCAAATGATGTGAAACAAGGAACAAAACACCTTTCTACCAACCTCGCGCTGCAATTATCGTGCCCAAAAACAATCAATTTATCTTATTGTTACTATGTTACGTGAAGCACAATTCCAAAATGAGTTAATTTTCATTCTTACAACTCAGTATATTGGAAGCATATTCGAGCGAAGCTGATCAGATCTATTTTCGCCAGATCAAGCGAAACATTATCTCATAGTTCGAACGGGGCCGGAATCAGTCAATTGACCCACAGCAACTGACGCATTGCGGCAGTGCACAAAAAACGTCGACGCTTGAGAGCAGACAGAGGCGCCTGCAGGTGTCCTGCTCAAACTCGAACCAGATAGGGGTCCAAGTATGCGACGCGTGAAAGACATTATTCAAAGCCGGATGTCCCGCCGGTCCCTCCTAGCGGGGACCGCTGCCACAGCGATTGTCGCGGCAACCGGTGCGGTAACGCCGACGTTCGCCGACGAAGCCAACACCACAGGACTGGCCGTTACCGACGACACCGTTCAGGTCGGCATTCTTCACTCCGTCACAGGCACGATGGCGATCTCCGAGACCGGGTCCGTGCAGGCAGAAAAACTGGCCATCGAACAGATCAACGCCATGGGCGGCGTGCTCGGCCGGAAAATCGAATACATCCAGGAAGACGGGGCTTCTGATTGGCCGACTTTTGCGGAAAAGGCCAAGAAACTTCTGGTCAACGACAAGGTAGCCGCTGTCTTCGGATGCTGGACATCAGCCTCGCGCAAGGCAGTCCTGCCGGTGTTCGAACAGTATAACGGCATGCTTTATTATCCGACGTTCTACGAAGGCCTGGAGCAGTCACCGAACGTGATCTACACGGGCCAAGAGGCGACACAGCAGATTATTGCCGGGATCGACTGGGTCGCTGAGGAAAAAGGTGCAAAAAGTTTCTACCTGCTCGGGTCCGACTACATCTGGCCGCGCACGTCCAATAAGATTGCGCGCAAGCACATTGAGAAGCTTGGCCACAAGGTCGTCGGCGAGGAGTACTATCCGCTCGGCCACACCCAGTTCAACTCGGTCATCAACAAGATCAAGCTGAAGAAGCCGGACGTGATCTACGCCATTGTCGTCGGCGGGTCGAACGTTGCCTTCTACAAGCAGCTCAAGGCTGCCGGCATCGACATGACCAAGGAAAAGCCGCTTCTCCTGACGATCTCGGTGACCGAGGATGAGATCCGTGGCATTGGCGGCGAGAATATCGACGGCGCCTATGCCGCGATGAAGTATTTCCAGTCTCTGGAAAACGACAACAACATCGAATTCGTGAAAGCGTTCAAGGAGATGTGGGGCGATGACGTCGTTATCGGCGACGTTACCCAGGCCGCCTATCTCGGTCCATGGCTCTGGAAAGCCGCAGTCGAGAAGGCGGGAAGCTTCGATATCGACAAGGTGCGCCTCGCCTCTCCGGGCATTGAACTGGCCACGGCGCCCGAAGGCTATGTTCGCGTCCACGAAAACCACCACCTGTGGTCCAAGACGCGCATCGGTCTGGCTAAGCCTGACGGCCAGTACGAACTGATCTACGAGACGGCCGACCTGATGGAGCCGGATCCGTTCCCGGAAGGCTACCAGTAAGCGGCGTTCCCCCTCTCCCCTGGGACGGAAACGCCCGCCCGATTGACGGGTGACCCGGCAAGGCACTGCGCGCGAGCAGCCCGTGCGGTGCCTTGCCCAAACTTCGCATTAGCCATTCCCACAGCAGGGGCACCTTGCCTTCGCATTGCCCCTAAGCCTGGAGACCGCGCGCCATGTTCGCCGACTATACCTGGACGGAACTCGGATCCATCTTTGCCATGCAGGGGTTTGCCGGACTGATCCTGTTTTCCGTTTTCGTTCTTATGGCCCTTGGCCTTGCAATCATTTTCGGCCAGATGGGCGTCATCAACATGGCGCATGGCGAGTTCATGATCCTGGGCGCCTATGTGACCTATCTGTGCTCGAACTTCGTCGAAGCCCACTTTCCGGCACTCTTCGGCATCTACTTCTTCTTCGCGATGGCGCTTGCCTTTGTCGCCGCCGGCGCGCTTGGCGCGCTCGTGGAATGGTCGCTCATAAGGCATCTTTACAAACGCCCGCTCGACACGCTCCTGGCGACCTGGGGCCTCAGCCTTATCCTCCAGCAGGCCTACCGATCGATCTTCGGTGCCCGCGAGGTCGGCGTCTCCCTGCCGAACTGGCTGCTCGGGTCGGTGCCCCTCACCGACATCATCGAGATCCCGATCAACGGCATCTTCGTCATGGTGCTGACCTTCGTCATCGCCATTGGCGTCTATTTCATCCTGTTCCGCTCGCGCATGGGCATGCAGACACGTGCGGTGGTGCAGAACCGGGTCATGGCAGGTGCTGTGGGCATCAACACGCAGAAGGTCGACCGTAATACATTCGCGCTCGGCTGCGGCATTGCCGGCATCGCCGGGAGCGCATTCACCATGATCGGGTCGACCGGTCCCACCGCGGGCCAGCTCTATATCGTCGACACGTTCCTGATCGTCGTGTTCGGCGGCGCTGCAAGCCTGCTTGGAACCATCGCCTCGTCTTTCGCCATCAGCCAGGCACAGTCGACCATGGAGTTCTTCCTGTCCGGCTCCATGGCCAAGGTCCTGACGCTCCTGACCGTGGTCGGCATCCTCATGCTGCGCCCCCAGGGTCTCTTCTCCCTGAAAATCCGCCGATAAGGAGGCTGTGATGACAAGCATTAAATCCTTCATGTCGCGGCAGGAACTGATTGGCATCCTCGTTATTGCCGCCGTTCTCTTCATCATCATGCCGCTGGCGATGGACATCTTCCGGCTCAACCTGTTCGGCAAATATCTGACCTACGCGTTTGTTGCCGTCGGCCTTGTCCTGTGCTGGGGCAAATGCGGCATTCTCAGTCTTGGCCAGGGTGTCTTCTTCGGTCTCGGCGGCTATTGCATGGCCATGTACCTGAAGCTGGAGGCATCGACGCCCGAAGCGACGGCCATCCAGTCGACACCGGGAATTCCCGACTTCATGGACTGGAACCAGATTACCGCACTGCCCTGGTTCTGGGAGCCGTTCAACAGCCTGACCTTCACGCTGCTCGCCATCATCATCGTTCCCGCCGTCTTCGCTTTCATCATTGGGGCGGCCATGTTCAAGCGGCGTGTCGGCGGCGTCTATTTCGCGATCATAACGCAGGCGATCGCTGCAATCCTGACCATCCTGATCATCGGCCAGCAAGGTTATACCGGCGGGGTGAATGGGATCACGGACCTGAGGACGCTGAAGAGTTGGGACATCCGCACGGACGAGGCGAAGTACATCCTCTACTACGTAAACGGTGCGCTTCTGATCGCTGTTCTGCTGCTCAGCCAGATCGTGCTCAAAAGCAAGCTCGGCCGCCTCCTGGTCGCGGTCCGAGACCAGGAGGACCGTGTGCGGTTCTCCGGGTACGATGTCTCCAACATCAAGATCTTCGTCTTCTGTTTCGCTGCCGTGCTGTCGGCGATCGGCGGCGCGATGTTCACCCTTCAGGTGGGCTTCATGTCGCCTTCCTTCGTCGGCATCGTCCCGTCTATCGAGATGGTGATCTTCTGTGCCGTCGGCGGCCGTCTTTCGATCTTCGGTGCGGTCTACGGAACCCTTCTCGTCAACTGGGCCAAGACCACGTTTTCCGAGACATTTCCGGAACTGTGGCTCTTCGGCCTCGGTGCTCTGTTCATCGCCGTCGTGCTGATTTTTCCGAACGGCGTCTCCGGCCTTTACCAGTCCTATCTCGCCCCTCTGGTGGACCGTGTCGTTTCAACCGGCAAACGCAAGGGACGCTCCGACACAGCTCCTCCTCCATCCTCCGGCTTTGGTGCCGAAACGACCGCCAAGCCAGCCGAATAGGAGGCACACATGAATACGATCAACAACAACACCGATTTTCTGCTGTCGATTGAAAATCTGACCGTCTCCTTCGATGGATTCAAGGCGGTCGACGATCTCAACCTCTATGTCGACGAGAACGAGATCCACGTGATCATCGGTCCGAACGGGGCCGGTAAAACCACAGTTCTCGATCTCATCTGCGGAAGAACCCGGTCGACCGACGGCTCGATAAAGTTCCGCAACAAGGAACTGACCGACATGCGCGAACACGAGATTGTTCGCGAGGGGGTCGGCCGGAAGTTCCAGAACCCGTCCATCTACGAGGATCTCACGGTCTTTGAAAACCTCGAACTCTCCTTCCCGCGCGGGCGCAGCGTCTGGGGTGCCCTGACGTTTCAACGCGATCAGGATGTGAAGACGCGGGTTCATGAAATTGCAGGCATGGTGTTCCTCGACGAGCTTCTCGACAAGCAGGCCGCGCTGCTTAGCCACGGTCAGAAGCAATGGCTGGAGATCGGCATGCTGCTGATACAGGACCCGGAGCTCTTGATGTTGGACGAACCGGTCGCCGGAATGAGCGTCTCGGAGCGCAAGCAGACAGCGAAACTTCTGAACGAAATCACCAAGGGCCGCTCGGTGATGGTTGTCGAACACGACATGAAGTTCGTTGAGGACATCGCCCACCGCGTCACCGTTCTCCACCAGGGAAAGATCCTTTCCGAAGGCTCCATGGCCAAGGTGCAGGCAGACCCCAAAGTCATCGACGTCTATCTCGGCCACTAGGAGGCTCCAATGCTGAATGTTGCGCAGTACCACGTCGCCTACGGCCAGAGCGAAGTGCTCCATGGCCTCGACTTCACGGTCGCCCCCGGCGAGATTATCGCCATCATGGGTCGAAACGGCATGGGCAAGACCACGCTCATGAAATCCCTGATGGGGATCGTGCCCACCAAGGACGGTGCCGCCGCCGTGGACGGTGTCGACATCACCTCGATGCAGAGCTACGAGCGCGTTGCCAATGGCATCGCGTATGTGCCCCAGGGCCGTATGATTTTCCCGACCATGACGGTCCAGGAAAACATCGAGACCGGGCTTTCGATCAGCGGCAGAAGCAAGGTTCCGGGAGACATCTATGAATTGTTTCCGGTCTTGCTGGACATGAAGGGCCGTCGGGGCGGCAATCTTTCCGGGGGCCAGCAGCAGCAGCTCGCCATCGCGCGCGCGCTCGCAACCAATCCAAAAGTGCTGCTGCTGGATGAACCGACCGAAGGCATTCAGCCATCGATCATTCGCGAAATGGCGCGCGTCCTCCGGCGTATCCGCGACGAGCGCGACCTTTCCATCGTCGTGTCGGAACAGGTCCTGTCCTTCGCTCTCGACGTCGCCGACCGTGTGCTCGTTCTTGAGAACGGGCGTCTGGTTCACGACGAACCGCGCGACAGCGTCGACGAGGAAAAGGTCGCAGCGTTCCTGTCCGTCTGAGCAATCGAAACTTCCGACAAAGAACCGAACCGCAGGCATTCAAGAGGAGAAGCCCAATGGCAGATACACTGATCTCGGTAGACTTGAGCGAGTCCCCGCACACCAACGAGAAAGTTCACAACCGCTGGCATCCCGACATCCCGATGGCGGTCTGGGTGGAACCAGGCGATGATTTCAGGATCGAAACCTATGACTGGACCGGCGGCCAGATCAAAAACGACGACGATGCCGCTGACGTTCGCGATGTCGAACTCGAGCAGGTTCATTACCTGTCGGGTCCGATTGGTGTGAAGGGAGCCGAGCCGGGTGATCTGCTCGTCGTCGATATCCTCGATATCGGTGCCAAGGAAGAAATGCTCTGGGGTTTCAACGGCTTCTTCTCCAAACAGAATGGCGGCGGCTTTCTAACGGAGCATTTTCCGGAAGCGCAGAAGTCGATCTGGGACATCGAAGGCATGTTCACACGCTCGCGCCATGTGCCGGGCGTCAGCTACGCCGGGCTCATTCATCCCGGTCTGATTGGGTGTCTTCCGGACCGGTCCATGCTGGACATGTGGAACACGCGGGAAAAGGCTCTGTTCGACACCGATCCGGAACGCGTCCCGCCGCTTGCCGCACTGCCAAATACCCAGTCAGCGCATATGGGACAGCTGAAAGGCGAGGCAAAACAGGCAGCTGCGGCAGAAGCCGCAAGAACCGTTCCTCCACGCGAACACGGAGGCAACTGCGACATCAAGGACCTGTCGCGCGGCTCAAAGATCTATTTTCCGGTCTATGTGGACGGTGCCGGTCTTTCCATGGGCGACCTGCACTTCAGCCAGGGCGATGGCGAGATCACGTTCTGTGGTGCCATTGAAATGGCCGGATGGCTTCACATCCGCGTCAGCCTGATCAAGGAAGGCGTGACGAAATACGGCGTCAAGAACCCGATTTTCAAACCGTCACCGATCACGCCGAAATACGACGACTATCTGATCTTTGAAGGCATTTCGGTCGATGAGGCCGGCACACAGCACTACCTCGACGTTCACATTGCCTATCGCATGGCATGCCTGAACGCGATCGAATACATGAAAAAGTTCGGTTATACGGGCGCACAGGCCTACGCGATCCTCGGAACGGCCCCCGTCCAGGGACATATTTCGGGTGTGGTCGACATACCGAATGCCTGCGCGACGCTTTGGTTGCCGACGGATGTCTTCGAATTCGACATGATGCCCGGTTCCGAGGGACCGGCGAAGTATCTTGACGGTTCGATCGACGTTCCGCTTGCGCCGGATCTTTGACCACCGCCTGGACATGACACCGGAGCAAGTCCGCGAACTTGCTCCGGCTTTGAGCACGACCAACTGAGTCAGGACGATCCTATGCCCGTTTACGATTATCTTTGCGCAACCTGCGGTCCGATTTCCGCGCGCCGGCCCATGTCCGAGCATGATGCGCCGATCACCTGCCCAGCCTGCAAGGGCGAAGCGCCGCGCGCGATCCTTCAGGCACCCAACATGTCAGGTCTTTCTCCCAGCGACAGGCAGGCGCATCAGCGCAACGAAGCCGCGCAGCATAACCCCAAGTTTTCAACAAAGTCGGAACGCGAAGACGTCAGCAGAGAAACGCGAAAACGCCATCCGGCCGGGTGTTCCTGTTGTTCCGGTTCGAAGGGGAACTTCCGTTCGAGCGCGGTCTACAAGGCAGACGGCAGCAAGACGTTCCCCTCCAAGCGCCCTTGGATGATAAGCCACTGACACCTTTTGCGCCGACGTTTTGACACCAGGCAAGCATGCTGGTGCAATGATCGGCGGTAATTTCGAAGATTGAGCGCGCACAAAGATGATTTTCCCGACTGAGATAGCATGAAGTCGGGGTGGAGACTTCAGTTCTTGACCCGCTCCATTTTCGGATCAAAGAGGGGAGCAAGTGTGACGTCGGCCTTGACCCGTTCCGTTCCGACTTCGAGTTCGTAGCCGGCGGAAAGAATGTAGTCTGCGGTTACGCCCTCCGGATGCCGGACGTACCCAATCCCAATGCTCTTGCCGAGCGTGTGGCCATAGCCGCCCGAACTCAGCCAGCCGCACCGTTCACCGTTGCGGTAGATGGTTTCCCGGCCTGACAGGATAACATCGCCGTCGGTCGTGAAGGTCGCGAGCATCTTCTTTACGCCGTTCTCGCGCTGCGCCTGGACCGCACTGCGGCCCTTGAAGTCGGCATTGGTTTTCATCTTGACGGCCCAGCCGATCCCGGCCTCGTCCGGCGTATGGTCCGGCCCGATATCCGCACCCCAGGCCCGGTAGCCTTTTTCGAGGCGCAAGGTTTCGATTGCACGGTAACCCGCGTTGCGCAGGCCAAACTGTTCTCCGGCCTCGTGCAAGGCGTCATAAACAGTCTGCGCATATTCTGTCGGAAGGTGAAGCTCCCAGCCAAGTTCTCCGACATAGGTGATACGGAGTGCAAGGACCGGACACCCGGCTATTCCGATCCGCCGCGCCTGAGCGAAGGGAAACGCGTCGTTGCCGACATCGGCGCGGGTGCATTTGGAAAGTATGTCGCGCGCCTTCGGCCCGAACAGCGACAGCACGGAATTTGACGACGTGACATCGACGAGCTGGGCGTTAAGACCCTCTGGAATGTTCCGCCGGATCCAGTCGAAGTCATGCGTTGCAAAGCCGGTTCCGGTGACAATGTAATACTCGTCAATGGCTGTGCGCACACAAGTCAGGTCGCACTCGATCCCACCGCGGTCATTCAGCATCTGCGTGTAGATGATGGAACCGACCGGCTTGTCGACGCGATTGGCGGCGATCCAGCTGAGTGCCGCCTCGGCATCCGGTCCTTTCAGGATGAACTTCGCAAAAGACGTCTGGTCGAACAGGACCGCCGCTTCGCGGGCTGCCATGTGTTCGCGGCCGACCGGGCCGTGCCAGTTCGGGCGTTCGAACGTGTAGATGTCACGCGCTTCTTCACCAGCTTCGGCGAACCAGTTCGGCCGTTCCCAGCCAAGCTTTTCACCGAAAACCGCACCGGCCGATTTCAGCCGATCATAGAGCGGCGAGCGGCGGCAGGGCCGGCCGCTGTCGTGTTCTTCCGAAGGCCAGGCCATCGTGTAATGCTTGCCATAGGCTTCCAGCGTACGGGTGCGCACCCAGTCGGTATCCGTATGCGGGCGTCCGAAGCGGCGGATATCGACGGGCCAAAGGTCATAGGGCGGTTCACCTTTGGCCACCCATTCGGCCAAAGCCATGCCCGCCCCGCCGCCAGACGCAATGCCAAAGGCATTGAAACCTGCGCCGACAAACACGTTTTCCATTTCAGGTGCTTCACCCAGAATGAAATTGCCGTCCGGAGTAAAACTCTCCGGTCCGTTGACCAGTTGCTTGATGCCGACCTTTTCCAACGCGGGCACGCGCGGCAACGACAGTTCCATCAATTGTTCGAAATGATCGAAATTGCTGTCCAGAAGCTGATAGTCGAACGGGTCCGGAACGCCGTCGATCGCCCATGGAATTCCGTTCGGCTCATACCCGCCCATGATAAGGCCGCCGACTTCTTCCTTGTAGTAGGTCAGCCGGTCGGGGTCGCGCAACGTCGGCAAGTCGGAAGTGACACCGAAGGCCTCCGTGATCATGTACTGGTGCTCGACAGAGACGAGCGGCACGGTGACGCCAATGGTTGCGGCAAGTTCTCTGGTCCATTGCCCGCAGCACAGAACAAGCTTCTCGCAGGTAATGTCGCCCTGCTCCGTTCGTACCCCGGTCATCTTCGCACAGTCAGTTAGGATCTCAAGAACCGGCATATTTTCGACCAGCTTTGCTCCGGCGGCCCGAGCCCCCTTTGCGAGTGCCTGGGTGATGTCGGAAGGGCTCGCCTGACCGTCTGTCGGCAGATAAGCGGCCCCGACGACGTCGCTGATTTCCATCAGCGGCCAAAGGTCCTGAGCTTCCCTAGGGGTCAGCAATTGCATGTCGAGACCGAAGCTGTGCGCCGTTGTTGCCTGACGTTTGACCTCGGTCCAGCGTTCCTTGTTGCAGGCGAGACGAAGGCCGCCGTTCATCTTCCATCCGGTCGCCTGGCCGGTTTCGGCTTCCAGCTTGTTATAAAGCGAGATCGAATACCCCAGAAGCTGGGTGATATTGGCGTTGGAGCGAAGCTGACCGACCAGGCCCGCAGCGTGCCAGGTGGAGCCGGATGTCAGCGCCGCCTTTTCCAGCAGCAGAACTTCCTGACCCATCTGCGCCAGGTGATAGGCCGTTGAACATCCGACGATGCCGCCGCCAATGATGATAATCTTCGAAGAGGAAGGCAGTGTCATGAGGGCTCTCACAATTCACGGAATTCGGAAAGGGCGGCATTCAGCCGCTCCATGTTCTCGCTTGTGTATGCGGCGTAGTCGAAATCCAGTTCCGAATGGATTTCCGAGGTCATCGACCAAAGTGTTTCGCGCATCAGGGATGCGCATTTCATCGCCGTGTAGGCGCGCCGGTATCGATCTGCCGGTGCTTCGAAGTACTGTTCGAGCATCGTGTTTTCCTGCGCTTCGCTCAGGCCATTGTTTGAGGCAAGGCCGGCGAGATCGAAAAGCGGCGAGTTGAAGCCGCCATATTCCCAATCGATCAGCCAAAGCCTTTCTCCGTCATCAAGCAAATTGGCGGCAAGAAGGTCATTGTGACCGACGACGAGGTCGACCTGTCCGACCGCCATTTCAAGGTCGGACAAAGTGTCCATCAGACCGGGGAGCAGCGCGGCGTGTTCTGACCCATCGCTCTTCAAGCGCATGGCGTAGGCCCGGTTCACTTGGAATGGCCAGAAGGCGAGAACGGGTCCCGTCAGATGGTCTCCCAGGCCCCGGTGGACCTTGGCGACCAGTTCTACGATTCTCGTCAGATTTGCTGGATCCCGGACATCGGCTTCCCCGAAGGTTTTTGCCTCCACGAAGTCCAGCACCAGGACCCCGGGCTCCTGATGAACGACCGCGGGCGA
Source organism: uncultured Roseibium sp. (assembly GCF_947494555.1). Classification (GTDB taxonomy): domain Bacteria; phylum Pseudomonadota; class Alphaproteobacteria; order Rhizobiales; family Stappiaceae; genus Roseibium. The sequence continues at coordinate 256,999 of NZ_CANLVF010000003.1, forward strand.
AACACCGGCCGCCTCGGCAGCCCGGCTGAGCGCGAGTTCATTCCAGCGCATGACCCCATGCTCCGGAATGTCATCGCCAAGTCGCACAACAAACCGGCGGCTGCCGTCGCGCACAAGAAGATTGACGTTGGTGATGCCGCCACCGAGCGGCGTTATGTCCTCAGGATCAGAAAAGCAGTCAAGCGCCGCGGCGCGGGCAATGGCGGTGTCGAACATGCGTTAAACCCCCAACCTTTCACGCTGACCTGCGGCAAGCGCGTTGATGATCCTGTCGGTGATGATGGCGATGAAGGCAACGGAAAGACCGGCGACGATGCCTTGCCCCGCATTGGCCTTTGTCAGCGCGATGTAGACTTCCTGACCGAGATCCCTCGTTCCCACGAGCGCTGTGATCACCAGCATGGACAGTGCGAGCATGATCGTCTGGTTCAGACCCAGAAAAAGATGCGGCGTGGCCAGCGGCAGCTTGATGCGCCAGAGCAATTGCCGCTTCGTACAGCCGGACATCAGTCCTGCTTCAATCAGTGGCGGCGGGACTTCCTTGAGACCGTGAGCCGCATAGCGGACGGCCGGGGCGAGAGCATAGAGGATCACGGCAATCATGGCGCTGAAATCACCCACCCGGAACAGCATGACGACCGGGATCAGGTACACAAAGCTCGGGAGCGTCTGCAGCGTGTCCATCAGCCCGAGGATTACGCGCCCGGCGCGTGGACTTTCCGCCGCCCAGATTCCGAGCGGAATGCCGATGATCGTTGCGATCAGAACCGAGACGCCGCACAGGTAGATGGTCACCATGGCCTTGGGCCAGAGACCCGAGGCGGCAATGAAGGTCATCAAGAGAGCCGCGAGCAGGCCGATTTTCCAGCCGCCGACACGCCATGCGATCAGGGCGGTCGCGATGATCCCCCAGGCCCATGGGATGCCTGCAAAGAACTTCTTCACCGGCAGGAGCAACCATTGCAGGATGACGGTCTTTATGGCTTCGAACGTGTCGAAGAAATTGACGTTGATCCATTCCATCGTGTTCGACCAGAACGGGCCGGTCGTGATCGTCAGGGTGTCCGGATAGGTCTGAACCGCCGGAACGAATTGGCCTAGAATCAGAGTGGATGCAATCACCAGGAAGACGGTTCCGGACCAGGGATGTCGTTGCAGGAGGTTGCCGTCCAGCGGATGGCGTGCGCTGCGTTCGGCAAAGGCCTGGCTTGCCCGGTCGAGCGCGATTGCCATGACCACGATGCCGAGACCGGCCTCGATACCGCCGCCGATATCGAGCCGGCGCAGGCTGGACAGGACGTCGAAGCCGAGGCCACCGGCACCGATCATGGACGCGATAATCACCATGTTCAGTGTCAGCATGATCACCTGGTTCACACCGACCATCAGCGTTGGAACCGCGGAGGGAACAAGGACCTTCCACATCATTTGCCGGTTGCGGCAGCCGGCCATGCGCCCTGCTTCGATCACTTCCGTCGGGACCGAGTTCAGTGCAACGATAGTAATACGGACCATGGGCGGCATGGCGTAGATGACCGTGGCAACAAGTGCGGCGACCGGACCGAAACCGAACAGGATCAGGATGGGAACGAGATAGGCAAAGACCGGAACGGTCTGCATCAGGTCAAGAACCGGCCGCAACATGCGTTCAAACCAGCTGACACGATAGGCCAGGATGCCGAGAAAAAGACCGCCGACGACGCCGATCGGAACCGAGATCAGCACCGAGGCGAGCGTGACCATGGCGCTTTCCCATTGCCCGAATACAGCGAGATAGAGGAAACATGCGCCAACAAGGACCGAGAGGAACCAGTCGCGTGCGTAGTGGCCGATTGCCATGATCGTCACGATCACCGCGATCCAGCTGAGCGCCGGGGCGATCTGGACGGCCGCATCACCGACACCGGAGCTGAAACCCTCGACCAGCAGGTTGCGCAGAACCTGGTAGGGGGCTTCGATCAGCGCGGAAATCGCCCGGGTAAGGTCGCGGAAGGAAAAGAAGTAGAAGCCGGCGCTTTCGACAAGCCAGTCGAGGAACGCGCTGATGTGGTCTTCGAGCGGCATTTCCCACGCTTTGGGGTAACGGACGATCCAGCGGGCGTCGAGCGCCTTGTAAAGTTGAAAGGAATAGGTCGACAGCAGCCAGGTGGCCGCAAACAGTGAACCCCAGAACAGCCAGCCCGACCTTGCCGCGCGTGCAATCATCTGCGGCCTACCAGAACGTCGACAACCGCCTTTCGGGAAATCTGTCCAACCGGCTCGCCGTCTTCCATCACCTTGTGCGGCAGGTCCGAGGCTTCCACAGGATCGGCGATGGCTTCGATTACGGCGTCATGAGCCACTTCACCGGCGAAGCTGCCGCCGTTCAGCGGCTCCATGACCGATGCGGCGCGGATCACTTTCGCGCGGCTGACATGGCGGGTGAATTCGGCGACATAATCTGTTGCCGGATGCAAGACGAGTTCTTCAGGCGTTGCCACCTGTTCGATGATCCCGTCTTTCATGACTGCAATACGGTCGGCGAGCCGGATAGCCTCGTCAAAATCGTGCGTGATAAAGACAATCGTCTTGTGAAGAATGTTCTGAAGCCGGAGGAACTCGTCCTGCATTTCGCGCCGGATAAGTGGATCGAGTGCAGAAAAAGGCTCGTCCAGAAACCAGATTTCAGGTTCTGCCGCCAGGCTGCGGGCGATGCCGACGCGCTGCTGCTGACCGCCCGAAAGCTCCCGTGGGAAATAGCCTTCACGCCCCTTGAGCCCCACCAGTTCCACAACTTCCCGTGCCCGTGCTTCACGCGTGGTCTTGTCGACTCCCTGAACATCGAGCGGAAAGGCTGCGTTTTCCAGGACAGTCAGATGCGGCAGCAAGGCGAATTGCTGGAACACCATGCCCATTTTCTTTCGCCGGATCTGAATGAGTTCCTCTTCGCTGGCGCTGAGGAGGTCCTTACCTTCGAACCGGATCTCGCCCGCCGTCGACTCCACAAGCCGCGACATGCACCGGACAAGCGTAGACTTGCCGGAGCCGGAGAGTCCCATGATGACGAAAATCTCACCTTTGCGGATCTGGACATTAACCGCGCGCACCGCTCCGATAAGATTGGCTGCCTCAAGATCGGCTGTAGACGGGTTGGCGTTGGTGTTCAAAAACGTATCGGCCTGTGCGCCGTAGAGCTTCCATACGTTCCGGCAATCGAGAATTACGGGCGTCGTCATCCAGTCCTCGGTGGAGGTTCTTTCCCTCAATTCGGGAAACGCTCTTGTCGGTCATTCTGACAAGCTTCCGGCACGCCTCGGCTTCAGATCGATGCGTGCCGGAAGTATGGAACGGTCTTACTTGGCAATCCAGCCTGACCACGTGTCCTTATTGTCAGCCATCCACGCTGCGACCGTGTCTTCCACCGACTTTCCGTTGAGATCCACTTCGGTGACCATGGCGCCGTAGTCGGCATTGGAAAGATCGAAGTTCTCGATGGCTTTTTTGGCACCCGGCCACTTGTCGCCGACGCCTGCCCAGCTGACTTTCCAGATTGGGCCGCGTGGCTTGCCGCAGTCATAGGCCGCGTCCGGGTTCACTCCGACGGACGGGTCGGCGTAACATTCAGGCGAGAACGGTGGGAATTCAACGAATTCTCCATCGTATTTCGCCGGTGCCCAATGCGGTGCGTAGACCCAGAGAATGATCGGGTCCTGCCGTTGATAGGCCGCTTCCAGCTCTGCGAAGAGGGCCGCGTCCGTTCCGGCATGCACGACTTCGAAATCCAGTCCGAGGGCCTCGACGCGTTCCTCGTCAAAACCGCCCCAGGTGACCGGCCCACCCAGGTAACGGCCGAAGGGTGCTGTTTCCGGTGTTGAAAATTCCTCTGCGCAATCCTTCAGCGCTTCCCAGTTGGGAAGACCCGGGCAACGTTCCTTCATGTAGGCCGGGTACCACCATTCCTCGATCGCCTGCAAACCCGTTTCTCCGAGATTGACGACGTTACCAGTGGCGAAGGCTTCGTCCATTGCCTCGCGTCCGGTGGTTTCCCAGATTTCCATGGCGACATGCAGGTCGCCCGTTTTCAGGCCCGCGAACTGGGCGATGTAGTCGGCCTGGACATATTCGACGTTGTAGCCTGCTTCCTTCAGGATCTCTCCCATGAGCTTGGTCGTGATCAACTGACCGGACCAGTCGTGAAGTGTCAGCTTGATCGGATCGCTGGATTCGGCTGCGAGCGCAGGCGTGACAGCCAGCATTGCGGACAGTGCCAATGAAACGCGCTTCATATTATTCTCCCCGTCTGAAATTGCCAATGCATGACTGCCTGGGCGTCACCCTTTCAGCGGCTGCCATCTCGGCACAACACCCTCATAGACTGTCAGCATAAATCAACAAAAAGCAACATTTAGGTTCGCTTTTTGTGGATTTTGGATACATTTTGAGCATTCAATGATCAATCGAAAGACAAAAACCGCCAGAATTTCAGGAATTCTCAGGATGCCGGATTATTCACGCAGACTGGAAAAGGCCGTGGCGATGACCGAAGTGGCCGCTTCCGTCGTTCTTTCCTATTTCAGGGGCGACCCCGAAATTGAAATCAAAGCCGACGAGAGCCCGGTGACCCAGGCTGACAAGGCTACCGAAAGGTCTCTCCGGGACAGTCTGCAACGGTACTTTCCGGACGAGGCAATCTTCGGAGAGGAGTTCGGCCGGACTGGAGAGGGCGCTGCGATGTGGATCATCGACCCCATAGACGGCACACGCTCATTCATTGCGGGGTTGCCGCTGTTCGGCATGCTCCTTGGGCAACTGGTCGAGGGTCATCCGAAACTGGGTGTGATCCGCATGCCGGCGCTCGGCGAAGTCTATGCCGGCGGTGAAGGTCTGAATGCCTCGTGCAACGGCACTGGGATCCATGTGAGCACTTGCAGGTCCTTGGATGAAGCCCGCCTGTTCATCAACGAGGGCGACAAGCTCGCAGTCTCGGAGGCGGCGGTGTTTGAGCGGCTCGTGCGTTCAGGACAGTTGCGCAGACTGGGCGCCGATTGTTATCCGCATGCCCTGGTCGCACGCGGCCTCGCCGATGCCGTGGTGGACTATGACCTTCAGCCTTACGACTATCTGCCCGTTTCAGCGGTTGTCGAGGCAGCCGGCGGTGTGATGACGGACTGGCAGGGCAATCCGCTGACAATGACGTCGGACGGACGCACCGTGACGGCGGCAACGCCTGAATTGCATGCTCAATTGCTGGATCTGCTCAACCGATCCTGACAGCCGAGACATGTTTGTCGAAGGCGGGATCCTGCATCAGTTTCCGGCAACGGTCGAACCGGCCCGTCGCGTACGCCCAGAAATCCTCTGCCGGATTGTCGTCCGCCAGCTGGATGAGCCCCCAAAGGGTCCAGAGCAGATCGCACATGGCCTTGTAGATCACGACGCGGCCGGCTTCCGCCGCCGTGGGTTTTCGGCCGAAATAGGCCTCCAGCATCTCCGCATCCTGATCGGCTGACATACCTGCCTCGACCGAGAGGTCTCCAAGATCCCAAAGGGGGTCGTTCATGCCGGAATACTCCCAGTCGACGATCCACATCTTGTCGCCGTCATCCAGGAAGTTCTCGCACAAGGGATCGCAGTGGCAGGGTGCGAGCGGCAGATCCGCGGCAGCCAGTACCTCACCGACGGGCATTGCGGCGGCAACGACGTCCTCGTACCCGTCGGGCAAGGAAACATCCTTTGTAGAAAGAACCTTGAGATAGTCGTCGATCATCGAAAACAGTTCGAAGCGGAACTCGAAACTTTCGCCCGATGCATGCAGCCGGGCAAGAGCTGCACCAGCCCGGCCCGGTGAGCCGCCGCGCGATTTGAAAAGATCGGGCGTCATCGTCTCGATCCCCTCGATCGTGCGAGTGATCATGATGCCGGACGCTGCATCGGCGTACAGCACCTCGGCGGAGACACCGGCACGGGCGGCTGCCTCCGCGTTGACCTTTTCTACGGCGCGATCAATGTACGCTTCCGTGTTCTCGCCCGGTATGCGCACGATGACGGATTGGTCGTCGAGATCGACGCGATGCACGAGATTGGTCAGTCCGCCGAGCCGGGTCATTCGCCTGACCGAGGTGACATTTTCAAATTGCGGCGCGGTGCGAAGCGCTGCAAGTACCTTTTCAGCGTGTTCCGTCATGTTCCCCCATCTTTCCCCATCTGCCCCGACTGTCCCCAACTGTCCCATGAGTGCCTATCCCTTGAGCGCGCGGTTTTCCGGATCGTAAAGCGGACTTTGTGCCTGAGTGACCGGATACTGCTCGCCGAAGACTTCCAGGGTGAAATCTGAACAGTCCCAATGCGCCTTGTCCAGATAGCCGCGTATGATTGTCTGCCCCACCGTGTAGCCATAACCGACCGAGGTTGCCGAGGAGACCACCCGATCTCCCAGCAGGATGGTTTCCCCGCCTGTCAGCGGCAGATGTTCCCCGGTCACGAATGTGCAAAGCCTCCGGTCGGCACCGTTGTTCTTCTGGTCTTCAAGAACGGACCGTCCGAGGAAATCGCCTTTCGACTTGAGATGCACCCGGAAGCCGAGACCTGCCTCTATGGGCGTGTAGTCCGGCGTGACATCGCCTGACCAGTAGACATAACCCTTTTCCATCCTGAGGCTCTCGATCGCCCGGTAACCGACATCGGCGATGCCGTGACCGGTGCCCGCCGCCCGGAGCGTGTCATAGACATGGGCGGCAAATTCCGTTGGAACATGCAGCTCGTAGCCACGTTCGCCGACATAGCCGATGCGCGCTGCCCGGACCGGAGCCGCACCGACAACGATCTCCTTCATCGTGGAAAAGGGGATCGCCTCGTTGGAAACGTCGCTTTCGGACGCCGCCGCCAGCACATCGCGCGACCGCGGGCCGACAAGGTTGATGACAGCGTACCCGCTTGTGACCTCAATGATATGCACAGAAGCGTCTGCGGGCAGGTTTCGTTTGATCCAGTCGCTGTCGTGAACACCGAACCCGGACCCGGTCACAAGGTAGAACCGGTCCAGCTCAAGTCGGATGATCGTGACATCCGCTTCAACGCCTCCGCGCTCGTTGCAGAGTTGCGTATAGATGACGGAGCCAACGGGCTTGTCCATATTGGAAACGGCCAGCCGTTGCAGCGTGGCCAGCGCATCCGCTCCGACAATCTCGAACTTGGAAAAGCTCGACTGGTCGATCAGAGCGACTCGCTCGCGAACGGCCGCGTGTTCCTCAGCGACATATTTTTTCCAGCCGGGTTCCAGGAAATCGAGCTGGTCGACCGGCGCCACGCCTTCAGGCGCAAACCAGAGTGGCCGTTCCCAGCCGTTCTTTGAGCCGTAGACCGCCCCCTGATCCTTGAGCTTCCGGTAAAGCGGAGACAAGCGCAATTGACGGGCGCTTTCGTGTTCCTGGCCGGGATATCGTTTCTTGTAGTGATGCGCGTAGTGCTCGACGGCGCGCGGGTACATGAAGGTCCGTGTGCCGTGATGCGGACCGAAACGCCGCACATCGAGCGGCCAGAGATCGAGAGACGGACGGCCATCAACGACCCACTCGGCGATCATTTCCCCGGCGCCGCCACCGGCGGCGATGCCATAGAGAAATCCCGTTGCCATCATCAGGTTGTCGAATCCGGGCTGCCAGCCCATGACGAAATCGCCATCGGCGGAGTAGGGGATCGGTCCGTTGATCACCTGGCGGATGCCCACCTCGTTGACAACGGGTGTCACCTGGCTGGCAAGCTCGGCAAGTGGCAGGAACCGGTCCAGGTTCTCTGGCAACAGCTGGCGCACGAAGGCACCGGGAATGCCGTTGTCGCCAAAGGGCAGCGTGCCCTCCTCGTAGCCGCCAATGACCAGCCGCCCTGCGACATCCGGCTTGTAGTAAACCAGTCTCTCAGGGTCGCGCAGTGTCGGAAAGTGTCCGACTTCGGATCCGGTCGGCTCGGTAACGATATACTGGTGCTCGACGGCACAGGCGGGAACGCGAATCCCGAGTTTTACCCCCAGTTCCCGGCTCCACATGCCGGCTGCGAGGATAACCGTTTCCGCCTCGAATGCGCCTTCGCTTGTCTCGACCGCCGTGATCCGGCCATTCGCAACCGTAAAGTCGCGGACCTCCACCCCTTGACGGATGTCGGTGCCCTGGCGGCGCGCGGCACCCGCGATTGCCTGGCAGAGCGAGGCCGGGTCGACATAGCCGTCGGTCGGGATGTAGGCGGCACCTTCAAGACCGCGCGCCTCGATCAGCGGGAAAAGGTCCTTGGCCTCCTCCGGCGTGATGATCTCCATCTCCAGGTCGAAGCTGCGCGCCATTGTTGCAAGGCGCTTTGCTTCCAGCAGGCGCTCTTCGGTTGCGGCCAGTCTGAGAGACCCTGTTTTCTTCCAGTCGAACTGCATGTCTTCTTCGTTCTGGAGCCGGTCGTACATCTCGACCGATTTTTTCAGCATGCGTGTCGTGTTACGCGAGGAGCGCAATTGCCCGACCAGTCCGGCCGCGTGCCATGTCGCGCCCTCGGTCAGGGCGGCACGCTCAAGGAGAACCACATTCCGTTCCCCCATCCGGGTCAGGTGATAGGCAATCGAGCACCCGATGATGCCGCCGCCGATGATCAGGTGTTTGGCCGAATGTTGGATCATATGTGCGGGTCCGCCTGATGTCAGTCAGCGCAAATGCTAACAAAATTCAACATCATCACAATAGTAATGTTGATTTTTGTTGAATTGCCAGTGCAAAATAGACTTATTCGGCCAGAAACTTTGGTGTAAACAGGCTTCATGTCGAAATACGAAACAATGCTCCTGCAGACCGTCGATATGCGTGGCACCGTCAGCGTGCAAGAACTGTCGCGTATTTTAGGGGTGTCGGATCAAACCATCCGGCGGGTCTCGCGGCCCCTGGTCGACCGAGGCGCATTGCAGAAGGTGCATGGTGCGCTGGTCTCGACCAAGTCGGCGGCGGATCTGCCGTATCTCGCCCGCATGAACCTGAACCGTGAGGCCAAGGTCGCGATCGCCGGGGAGGTCGTGAAGATCATCCAGGACGGCGACAGCATCGCCATCGATACAGGATCGACGTCCGGGTTTGTTGCCCAGGCGCTGCGAAACCGCCGCGAACTCACCGTGGTCACCAATTCGGCCTATGTGGCGAGCACGCTTGCCATGATCCCGGGCAACAATGTCTCCATGGCTGGAACCCAGTTACGGGACCATGACGGCGCGTCCTTCGACCGGTCGGCATTTGACGTCATTGAGCGGATGCAGGTGGACTATGTTCTGCTGTCGGCTTCGCTGGTCGACGCTCGCAAGGGGTTTCTCGTCCACGAGCAGTGCGAAGTCGATATCGCCAGCGCGATGCTGGCAAATGCCGGCCGGGCGATCATGGCGGTCGATCATTCCAAGTTTGAACCGCAAATGCGCAAACCTGCGCTGCGCCAGCCGACGCTCAAACCCGGAGACTTTCTCGTTACCGACAGAGTGCCATCTGTGGACTTTGCGGAATTGTTCTCTAATCTGGAAATTAGGGTTCCTTGACGACTGGCCGCGCTTCCAAAAGACCATTTCAAGAACTTGTCGCGATCCTCCCCTTTTGCAGTGATATGCGCTTATGTTTGGGAAAACGGAGGATTGACGTGCCCCTCGTAATTTAGAGCGTTCTGGGCCGGAATATTCCCATTACAATCCCGTAAGTTTAAATTCGTACTCTTCTTGTCAGCCTTCAAAAACTGCATGCACGTACGCCCCAGCGATGAGACACCAAGAACCTGAGAACAACAGACTTGAATGATCCGGCGCAACGAGCATTTCAGCGCATCGCAAGTTAGCCTTGTCAGTGCTGGCACGCAGGATACCATGTTCGGAGTTTCTAACGATCGGGATCGTTGCGCTTTCTGAGCCGCGACAGCAGCAACGGCCCGAGTGCCAATGACACCAATACCCTGAAGAGGTGGTGGAGACCCACGAACGCGACTTCACGGCCCATTGCAATCGCGATGAGCGACATTTCAGCGAGCCCTCCCGGCGCATAGGCCAGCATGAGTGCGAGCGGATCAAGATCCGAATTGCGTGCGACAAGAACCGCTGCGGAAAAGGCGATCGCAATCTGAACGGCGATCACGAGAAAAGCAGCGCCGACCACGTGCGACAGCTGCCGGGCCGATATGCCAAGGAAACGGCCACCCACGTTTATTCCTATGAATACCTGCACGATGTTGGTCACCCATTCGGGGACAACGAAATGCGTTATGCCGGAAATGTGGAGTGCTGCGCTGAGGATCAGCGGCACGACGATGATCCTTGCAGGAATACGCGTCCAGCGGTCGGCTGCGACACCGGCAGCAATGCACAGAGCGAACCAGAAGGTGTCAATCATGGACAGTGAGGATGTTGCTCCAGTTCCGCTGCGCTGAACATCCACATGCATGAACCAGGTAATCAGAAGCGGCAGGATCAGGATCGAAAGCGCTATCCGTAACGCATGGACGATGGCAACCCTCGCCTGATCCGCGCCGGCCTGTTCGCTCAATAGGATCATCTCCGTGATCCCGCCCGGCATGGCGCACAGGACGGCTGTCGGTTTCTCGAACCGGAGGATCCTGCTCAGAAGCCAGAAATTGATCGAGCCGGACAAAAGAAGCGCGATCAGCAGAAAGACAAGAGAAGTCCACCACTGGGGAAAGGACAGCAGAAGCCCGGCTGTTACCGAAGCGCCGAGCATGGTCCCGACCGATGCCCTGACAAAGGGCATAAGCGTTTTTGGCTGTTCAGCCGGCAGCTTGAATAGCGAGGCGACCGCAACCGCCAGCATGGACCCCATGAGCCAGCCAAGGGGCAGTCCAGTCAGCGAAAACAGCCAGCCCGCAGCACCTGCGACAAGGCAGGTCGCAGCAGGTTTCAACCAGTTTTGTGTCCCGACATTCAGTTGCATTCATTCTCACTGGAGCGCACACCGTCAGCGTCACCATAGACCCATCGGCCGGGCTTCAGAACAGCTCCGCCGATGCTGAGCTCACACCCTACCTTACCCCATCCTTCCTTGGCGCTTTTCACGGGCGACGTTCCCAGTGCAAAAATGCACTGATCCATCCTGTCAACTTCGAGGCTGTCACGGATGGCACCGCTGATGACTATGCCTGCCCAGTCGTTGTCGATCGAAAGCTGCGCCAACATGTCTCCCAGAAGAGCAACGCGCGTCGACCCGCCACCATCAATCACCAGCACCCTGCCCTCGCCCGGTGTTTCAAGGACGGCCCTAACGACGGAGTTGTCTTCAAAGCATTTTATTGTCTGGATCGGCGCCTTGAAGAACGGTCTCGTCCCGAACTTGCGAAACGGCAGGTGGACCAGCGTCAGATGGGAGTCGTGTCTGTCAATCAGGTCGGCGGTTTTCATTCTGCCCTCGCAGTGAATTCTAGATGGTTCCAAACGTCTTCTTCAGGTCAGTCACGTCGGGTGCGGACAAAGTTTGCACCGGTTGCCCCTTCAATGCCATGACAAGCTTTGCGGTTTCCTCGAGCTCTTCTGCTGCGCACACCGCCGAAAACAGAGACTTGCCGCTCACGACCGGGCCATGGTTGGCCAGCAGAACAGCAGCGCATTTGCCGCCAAGTTCCCGGATGAGTGTACCGCTTTTGGGATCTCCCGGCCGCACATAAGGAACGCGTCTGACTGTGCCGACACGCATGACAACATAAGGCGTCAGAGGCGGAATACAGTCCTCAGGATCAATCTCTTCCAGGCAGGACAGCGCTGTCGCCCAGGTCGAGTGCAGATGAACCACAGCCCCTGCCTCTGGCCTTGTGTCGTAGAACGCCTGGTGAAGAAAGATCTCTTTTGTCGGCCGGTCACCGGAAACATGGTTTCCCTCAAGGTCCAGTTTGGAAATGCGGTCAGGTTCGAGATCGCAAAGCCGCGCGTTGGTCGGAGACATCAAAATGCCGTCTGGCAGCTTCACCGACAGGTTTCCGGCCGTGCCGACTGAAAAGCCCCGATCAAAAAGCGAGGCACCGAGCTTTGTCATCTCGTATCGGGCGGTTTCTTCTTCGGAGTTCACTTGCCACCTTCCATCATTGCGAGCGCTTTTTCGAAGAAGTTTTCAGCGCCGAAGTTTCCGGATTTCAAGGCGAGCGCAACGGCGTCGGCCTGACCAATCGTCAGAACGGGAACTCCAGGGTCGATCTCCCGCCCGATCATCATCGCGGGAGACCCCAGGCTTTCGGCCACCGCTTTTGCGACCGCTCCGGAGGTCTCGCCACCGGCAACCACTATCCGGCGGTAGCCATTTGCAAGCAGCGCCTTTGCCGTGTCTGCGAACAGTTCATCCAGTTTCGCGGCAATCGCCTCGCGGCCAAAATTCTTCTGAAGATCTCTGACGGCTTCGGGACTTCCCGAAGAGTAGACCAGCGGTGCGTGATCGCGTTGTGAGGTAATGAAGTTGACCAGTGTGGCGGCGGTCAAACGTCCTGACATCACAGCCTCGACCTCGATCGGAAAAGTGGCGTGGTTTGTCTTGTGGTGTTCGATCTGCCCAAGCGTCGCACCCGAGCACGACCCGGCGAGAATTGCTCCGGGGCCGGAGATCATGCGAGCTTCCTCACCGCCTTTTTGCGCCCGTCCACTTGCAATAAAATTGCGCGGAAGGCCCATTGCGATACCCGACCCGCCCGTGAGAAACGGCGTGTCAGCCAGCGCTGCACCGATAGCCAGAAGATCAGTGTCCAGAAGCGCATCAACGACGATGAAATCCGTGTTGCCGGACTGTTCAACGATCGCTCTGGCTATATCCTGCGTCCCTGCCGCAACAACCGGGTAGGAAAGGTGTCCGACGGTACCCTTAATCTGGCTCGCGAGAACCCGCCTGATATCCGGATCGGTCATCGGCGTGAGCGGGTGGTTTTGCATTCCACTTTCGTTGAGCAGCTTGTCGCGAACAAAAAGGTGTCCCTGGTAGACGGTGCGGCCGGCTGCGGGAAACGCAGGGCACACAACAACGCCTTTGGCGTTCAGCGCGGTGGCCAAAGCGGCGGCAACAGGACCGATATTGCCCTCCGGTGTTGAATCGAACGTAGAGCAGTATTTGAAAACGATCTGCCGGCAACCCTGGTCCTTGAGCCAGGCCAGAGCACGCAATGACTCTTCAACGGCCTCTTCGACAGGTGCGGATCGGCTTTTCAGTGAAATCACACCCGCGTCGATATCGTCCGATGCCCTGTCATTGGGAATACCGGGATATTGCGCCGTTCTGAGCCCGCCCTCCGGTCCGGCGCCTTTCGCCAGTGTATTGGCAATGTCGCTCGCCCCCGTGAAATCATCCGCGATCACGCCGATCAGCATGCCACAGCTCCGCTTCTCGCCGCGACACGTCTTCTTAGTTCCGTGATGGCGGCTTCCGGGCTTGTCAGGACCGGAATCTCGGTCTTTGTGCGCGCAAGCGGCGCTGCGCTTGCCATAGAAAACTGCGCAAGCAGGATCACGTCCGCTTCCCCGATGTTCGCCGCGGTTTCGGCCACAAGACGATCATGGGTCTCGATGTCACCCGCCCGTTTGGCCTCAAGCGCCTTCGCCGCGAAATGGGAAACAAGCTGCGACGACCGGCCTCTGGATGCCGAGGCTTCCTGAAACTCCTGCTCCATGCCAGTTGCGGCAGGCTCGAATGTGTAGATCATGGCGATGCGGTCGCCGTATTCGAAGGCGGCATCGAACATGGCTTCGTTCGGTTTCATGACCGGAATGTCCGACTGACGCGCGGCCGCCTCGATCGCAGAGCCGAATGCGGAACAGGTGAACAACACACCGTCCGATTTTGTGAGTTCGGCATAATGGGAAAGACCGAGAATGCGTTCCGAAAGTTCTCTGGTCAGTTCGTGTGCCGCGGCGCGATCAACGGACAAGCCCTCTTCCAGTATGGAAATGGTTTCGGCCTCCGGCCAATGCTGCCGAGCAGCGGTTTCAATCGGATCCATGGCGACCCGGGTTGCATGAATGAACGCAATGCGCGGCCGGTTGCTCATTTCGCCACTTCCAATCGAGAAAAATGTGGTGGTACCGCTTCGCAGCGGCACCACCGAGTTGGCGGTCCTTGCAGGCCGCCCGGGAGGAAATGTCACGCGGCGATTGCCATGTTCGTGACTTCGTCGGCCACGTGTTTGCCAAACACATCGCAGTTGACCGTTCCGCCAAGATCACGGGTGCGCTTGGCAGGGTCATTGATCACCGCGTCCACGGCATCAGAGATTGTCCGGCCCGCTTCCATGAGTTCCTGATTGCTGCGCCGTTCTCCAAGCCAGGTGAGCATCATCGCCGCCGACAGGATCAAAGAGGTGGGATTGGCGACATTCTGTCCGGCAATATCCGGAGCTGATCCGTGCTGGGCCTGCGCACAACAAAGGCCTGTTTCTGCATTTGCGTTGATCGAACCGGCGAGGCCGAGGGACCCTGAAAGCTCCGAGGCAAGATCTGAAAGGATGTCGCCATAAAAGTTCGTCGCAACGACAACATCGTAGGTTTCGGGTTTTCGCACGAGCAAGGCGGCAAACGCGTCGACGATCAATTCTTCGGTTTCCACTTCCGGAAAATCTTTCGCTACATCGCGGAAGCATTCCAGGAAAAGGCCGTCAGTCATCAGGAAGGAATTCGCCTTATGAATGGCGGCAAGCTTCTTCTTCCGTTGCATCGCCAGTTTGAAGGCCTCCCGGCAAATGCGCATGGAACCATGGCGCGTGATTTTCCGCACAGAGAGCGCCATATCCGGATCAGGCATCATCTCGCCGACGCCCTTGTACATATTGCGGTCGGGATAAAACCCTTCGGTCGCTTCCCGCATGATGACAAGGTCCATGCCAGGCGCCTTGTTCGGGATGAAGCTTCTCGAACGGGCGGGCCGGACATTTGCATAAAGATCCAGACCGATCCTGAACCCAGCCGAAACGTTGCGACCTCCTTCGGCGACCGGCGGATAGTCCATGTGGGACTGCGTTCCCAGGATAACACCGTCGAATTCGGTCCGCGCGCGGTCCAATACCTCTTCGCGAAGCGTGATGCCGTGAGTCCTCAGGCTGGTGAAACCGGATTGTTCTTCCTGAAACGTGATGTCCAGGTTGAAGCGGCGGTTTGCTGCTTCAACGACCTCAAGCGTGGCTGACATGATCTCGGGACCAATCCCATCGCATGGCAGTGTCATGATTTTCATATTTCGATCCCTCCGAGACGTGCTTTGCACCGCTTAGCATTTTTGCTCTTTATCGCCTAAATATGCATTTTACAATATCGATTTGTCCCTCTACCTCTAATTTTTCAACGTTGAAAACAGAAATATTTCTGCCAAATTTCGAATAGTTTCATGTTTTTAAACGATTTTCTGACTTCTTGTGTCAAAAATCAAAAATTGCGTTTTTATTTGACAAGATGCAATCTTCTAGACTATTGCATTATGGCATTCACAAATGCAAACCGATCTTGGGGAGGATGCCAAATGATCATGCGAAGGTCTTTAACCCTGCTTGCCGCCGCTGCGGCTGTTGCGAGCACGATGTCAATCCCGGCACAGGCCGAGGAATACCCATCCGAGCGACTGACTTACACAATCGCCTTTGGACCAGGCGGCGGAAACGATCGCATGTCCAGAACCGTCGTGGATATTTTGCGCAAATACGATCTCTACCCAGGCAACATTGTGGTTGAGAACAGGGAAGGCGGAAGTGGTGCCGTTGGCTTCAGCTATGTCGCCGGCAAGGCAGGCGACCCCTATCGGCTGACCTCGACAAGCGGCAACTTTATTGGCACACCATTGGTGGCCGATACGAATTGGACCTATGCCGATTTCACGCCGATTGGCCTTCTGGCGAGTGACGCGATGCTGCTCGTCGTCCGCTCCGATTCAGACTTCGGCGATGTTGACGCATTCGTCGATGCCGCCAAGGCTGGACGTGTGACAATTGCCGGCAGCGGCTCAGCAGGTCCCGAGCGCGTGACAGCATCGCTGTTTGCACAGGCGGCGGGTATTGAGTTCGAATATGTGCCGATCGGGTCCGGCGGCGAGCTGGTGACTGCGTTGACGTCCGGCAGTGTTGATGCGGTCGTTGCAAATCCGTCTGAAGTTGCCGGTCAGCTGGATGCCGGAACATTGAAAGCTCTTGCATTTTCCGATTCAGCGCGAAGCACAAACAATCCGGATGTCCCGACATTCATGGAGCTGGGGTATGACTTCAGCTTCTCGCTCCCGCGTGGTGTCGTGATGCCGAATGACCTTGAGCCTGCTGCGCAGGACTGGTGGGTTGCCACGCTGAAGAAAGTGATCGAGACGCCGGAGTGGCAGGAATACCTGGCCAAGAACGGCATGTCGGGCAACCCGATCTGGGGCGAAGACTTCGCTACGTATCTTGCAGCGACCAGCGCGCAGTACCGCGACACTCTGGTGAAGATCGGCGCCATCCAGCAGTAACGCGATTGGTTCCTTGCGGGCGCACGACAGTTCGTGTGCCCGCTTTGCATTTGCCAAACAAAATCAAAGAAAAATTCGTTTCAGAGCCGGAAAGGGAGGCCGATGAAAAAGTGGTTCGCCGCAGGACTGCTCATCTTGTCTGTGGGATACACTCTTTACGGACTGGGCACTCTGACACTCGTTACATCCTCGGGACGACCAGCGGCCGGTTTCTTTCCATTGCTGATTGGCGTGCTGATGATGATCTCGTGTGCCGTCAACCTTTGGGGCGACTGGCGCGAGGAACTTGCACAACGCAGATCCGGCACTTTGCCACCGCATCAGGCGGATCCGGAAGCGGAGGCAAAGGCCGATGCGCTTGGAGTTGATGCGCATGGCATCGATGGCGGGATGGACTACAGCCGCGATGTGCTGATTGTCTTCCTCTACATCTGTGGGTTTGTCGCAATCATGAAGCCGGTTGGCGCATTCCTCGCCATGGTCCTCTTCATGCTGGCCTTCCTCTTCACGTTCAACCGGGCCCACGTCGTCAGCAACCTGATCTACAGCGTCGCCCTCCCCGGTTTTTTGTACGGGCTGTTCAAGGTCTTGCTGAACGCGTCCCTTCCAACCAGTCCGTTCGGCTTCTGAAGCCTTGTGCAATCTGAAAAAGGCTAAAGCACATGCTTGCTGAAATTGCGTCAAATCTGTCTCTTGGCCTGAGTGTGGCAGCGTCACCAGAAGGCTTTCTGTTCCTCGTGATCGGCGCTTTCCTCGGCATGATCGTCGGTCTCTTCCCAGGCTTTGGACCTGCTGCAGGAATTGCGGTTCTGATCCCGATGACCTTCGGTTTGCAACCCACGATCGCAATCATCATGCTCGCCGGGATTTACTACGGTTCGATGTATGGCGGCACGATCACATCGATCCTGATCAATACCCCAGGGGAATCCGCAACGGTTGCCTCTACGATCGACGGCTACCCGCTCGCCCAGAAGGGACGCGCCGGTCCCGCCCTTGTGATGCAGGCGATCGCTTCCTTCTTTGGCGGCACGGTCGGTGTCGTTTTGATCACCGCGCTTGCGCCCTCGCTTGCGAATTTCGCCGCGTCCTTCGGTCCATCCGAATACTTCCTGATCATCGCGGTTGGCCTTTTGATGCTGACGACCATGATGGGAGACAACAAGTTCAAGGGGTTCATTTCAGCCCTGATCGGATTTGCTGTCGGAACGGTAGGCGTCGACGTGATGAGCGGCCAGCAACGCTTTACCTTCGGCTCTCCCGAGCTGATCGGCGGGGTCTATTTTGTGGCTGTTGCGATCGGCCTCTTCGGGATCGGCGAACTGCTGCATTGTGTCTTCAAAGGACAGCATCGCCAGCCCGCCAAACGCCTGCGCATCAGCTTCCGCGACAAGGAATTTTGGCCGTCGAAAGAGGACTACTACCAGTCGCGTTGGACCTTCTGGCGAGGATCCGGGATCGGCTTCATCGCCGGCGTCCTTCCAGGGTCGGGCGCAACGCTCGGATCGATCATCGGTTACTCGGTGGAAAAAAAGGTCGCCAAGGACCCGGAAAAGTTCGGCAAAGGTGAGATGCGCGGTCTCGTCGCTCCCGAGGCCGCCAACAACGCGGCATCTGCCGGGGCAATGGTTCCCTTGCTGTCGCTTGGCATTCCAGGATCCGGGGCGACCGCCGTCTTGCTCGGAGCATTCCTCATGTGGGGTCTGCAGCCCGGACCGCTTCTCATCGTGAACGATCCGGAGTTCGTCTGGGGTCTGATCGCCAGCATGTATCTCGGCAACATGATCCTGATCGCGATGAGCATCTTTGCAATTCCGCTCTTCGTGAAGTTTCTGGATGTGCCATACGTCAATGTCGTTCCGGTTATCGTGCTTCTTTGCATCATCGGCGCGTTCGCCATCAATGCCAGTATCATAGAAACCTGGATCCTGGTCGTGAGCGGATTAATCGGCTTTGCGATGAAGAGATATGGCTATTCGCCTGCTGCAACCGTGCTGGCTCTGGTGCTTGGCTCGATGGCCGAAGAAACGTTCCTGCAGAGCTACATCATATCGCAAGGAACAATGAGCCTCTTCTGGGAACGGCCTGTCTCCCTGGTGCTCTTTATCGTTTTGCTCTCAATCGTCGTTTTGCCGCTGGTTCTGACACTTCTGAACCGCAGCAAAAATGCCAGGGAGGGTGTGTCCAACGGTGCTTGAGGCATCCCGGACGGAACTGCAGATACGAAACGCCGCTGTCTCACTTGGACGATGGTACTTGGTCTGGTTTAACGCACATGATTTTTCGTTGTTCAAAAGCCAAAAAGATTGCGCAAACTCCATATCGGTGTGCAATCTTGTGATCGTGTCTTAAGCCCCTGAAAGAGTGTCCTATCTTGTCATCAAGCGAACTTTCGAACCGGATTTCAAAACGGATTGCTCAAGAAATCTCAACCGGAAGTCTTGCGACGGGTGAGCATCTGGGCGCGCAGCAAGTAGCTGATCGATATGGTGTTTCGCGAACGCCCGTTCGTGAAGCCATGCAGTTTCTGGAGAAACAAGGTCTTTTGGTGCGAGAAGCCAACAGAGGGTACTTCGTAGCGGAAACAGCATCGAGTGACATTCCCGAACTCCTCACTGACAAGTGGGCGACAGATGTTGATGACTACCAGCTGCTGGCGGACGACTGGTTGATGGATCGGCTCCCCGAAGAGGTCACCGAACAATTCCTGCGACAACGATACGATCTGACCAAGGCGAAGCTGAATGACATTCTGTTGCGCGCGGTGCGAGAGGGCTGGGCTGAGCGAAAAGACGGATATGGCTGGCGCTTCCTGCCTGTCGCGAAGACGGCGGAAGCCTTCGACGAGATTTACCGCTTCAGGATGGCAATCGAGCCCGCGGCGATGCTTGAACCGAGTTTTGAAATCAACCGGAAAGTGCTTGAAGAACAGCGCCGTATGCAGGAACGCATGCTCGAGTCAGACCTCGACAGGTTCCAGCCGGAACAGCTTTTGAAGAACGGCTCTCTCTTTCACGAAGAGATCATCAAGCTGTCAAACAACCCCTATTTCCATACGGCGCTTCAAAGGGTCAATCAGATGCGCCGGCTGATGGAGTATCGCGCCAAGATCGACAGAAACCGGCTTGTCGAACAATGTACCGAACATCTGGAGATCATCACGCTTCTGGAACGCGGCGAGGTCGCTGATGCGTCCTACCTCATGCGCCGGCATCTGAGCGGCGCGCTCAAACGAAAGTCCCCGATTGCCTGGTCCTGGTCTGAAGAAATTGTCAAAGAGAAATGACAACAGGTTTTGGCTTACAATTATGGACTGTGACTTGCACCTAAGGCATTCCGTTCGGCAAGTTGGCTCCGCAATGCGACCAGCGGTTCAGCGCCTCCCCCCGATTTTCGACGCGCTGACGTCAAGGTTCTGATACACTCGCACACATGTTGCGGGTACTTTCGATTTTGTTGCTCAGCTGCGGTCCGGCTTTGGCCTGGGAAGTCCGGACGGGGCCCATATGCGAGCTTGTCCATGAGGGCGAGAACGCGTCTGTCCGCGTCACCTACGATCCGGCAATCCCGCTCTATGCGCTTGAGATCATGCCAGGAAATCCCTGGGCGGACGGCCCGCTCTTTGCAATGCGTTTTGATGGACCGCGCGGCAATACAATCGCAACCGACCGTCACGTGATCACGGGTGGCGGGGCAACCCTGACTGTGACCGACAGGGGCTTCGGCAACGTTCTGAACGGACTTGAATTCAATCACACAGCGACCGCACTTCTGGGCGACCGGGCAGTGGCCCTGCCCCTTGACGGTGCCGCACCGGCCGTTCGCGAGTTCCGGGCCTGCGCCTCCGGGCTCGTTGCCTGAAAACGTCACCAGACAATCACCAAACCCCGAAGGTTTGCCTTCTCCAACAAAGCAAAAACCAGAACCTGGCCGGAAGCCGGATGCGCGCTGCGATCCGGCTCCGCCGATCTTGCCGCTACTCGGTTGCGCCAACCTCGCGGTAGTAACGCTCAGCGCCGGGGTGCAGTTCCATGAGCCCGCGTTTGGAGGCGGCAAACTTGACGTCGAGCGCCTTTGCCCACGGGGCTTCAGACGTCACCTGTTCCAGATTGTCCCAGAAGGTCTTGGTGATCTTGTAGACGGTTTCCTCGTCGAGATCCGCGCGGACGCCAATGCCGACGGCGGTATCGAAGGACATCACGGCGCTGTCGTTCATCTGGCCGTCATACATGCCAGCGGGAACTTCCGCGCGGTAGCGCCACTTTCCGAGCCACTTGTCGACCTCTTCGCCCTCGTCACTTTCCGGTCCGATGAAGCGCAGGTTTTCGG
Source organism: uncultured Roseibium sp. (assembly GCF_947494555.1). Lineage (GTDB taxonomy): Bacteria > Pseudomonadota > Alphaproteobacteria > Rhizobiales > Stappiaceae > Roseibium. The sequence goes on from NZ_CANLVF010000003.1 coordinate 277,761, forward strand.
TCTCGGTAAACTGGATAAACTGACCACACGGGTCGAGGCAGCCGTTCACATAAACGTCAATCTTGCCGTCCAGGAAGGCCTGAAATCCGGTCTGCCAATTGGCCTTGATGGCATCATAGTCTTCATCGACCACAAGGCCCGTCGTCGCTTCCACCCAGCCACGTGCCGCGTTGTAGGCACCGCCACCTTGCGGGCCGAGAAAGACCGATGCGCCTTCAAGGTCGTCCAGAACCTGAATGTCGCTGTTATCGCGAACGGTAAAGTGATACTGGCCATACGGGAACCACATGAGGAGCTTGTAGTTCTTGGCGAGTTCTGGAGCGTCCGCTTCTTTGGCGTACATCGCCTTGCCGGCGGACATCAGGTTGTAGATGACCGGGCTGGTCATGGACATGTCCAGGTTGCCGCGTGCGACTTCCATCATGTGCAGTGTCGCCGCGCCGCCACCTGAAACTTCGATTTCAATATCATCCAGATTGTCGGTCACGATGTTTGCAAAGGTCGCCATCGTAATCGCCTGGCCGAGGCTCGGGGCGATCGTTGCCATTTTCAAAGTTTCCTGGGCCCCGACCGGTGCCGTCCAGATCATTGCCGCAGATGCAGCGACTGCTAGTTTCCGCATGTGATGTCCTCCCTGACAAATGCGTTTCAAAACCGTCAGGCCGACTTTGCGTCGACCGGTGACGGGTCTCCTCCCAAAAACCGGTGTCCGATGACCAGGCAGATCCCGACAAGCAGTGCCGATCCGGCGATTGCCATGTTCGGTATGAGCAGGGCGACGCCGGTGATGCCGCGCAAAATCCGCTCAAGCGAATAGAGCCGGTTCTTCTCAAAGCCCGTCAATGCCGATGTCAAAAGCCACATGGCCAGCGCGAATGCGATGACGATCCAGCCAAGATCAATCCAGGTCACGGTTGCAATATCGATCATCGCCTTCGATGTCGGCACTTCACCGCCGAACCAGGCAAACAGGACCTGCAGCTTGTAAAGAACTGCGGGGTGATAGACGAAAACGAACGGAATGATGAAGCCGGCCAGTGCGAGCCGCGCGGCCTGAAACCCGGTGCGAACCGGATCGGCCCCGGCAATGGGCGCAGCGGCAAAGGCCGCCAGCGCAACCGGGGGCGTCACGGTCGAGATAACAGCGAAGAAGACCACGAACAGATGCAAGGTGAGCGGTGCGATGCCGACAGCTTCAATACCGGAGCTGAGCGCGATGACGATGATGAAATAGGTCGCACCGGGCGGCAGTCCCATGCCGAGAACGATCGCACCGAGCGCGACGACCACCAGCGTACCGAACAGCGGCCCGCCCGCGAGCTGCGCCAGAAGCAGCGACAAGCGGCCACTGAACCCGGACACCTGGATCAGGCCAACGATCAGCCCGATGGCCGTGACGATGACAATGATTGACGCGGACATGCGGCCCGCGCTGACGAAGGCCTGATAGAGCTTTTCAGGCGAGCGGAAACTGCGGAACAGCAGGAGCGCGCATGCAAGTGCAACCATGAAGCCGTAGAAGCCGGCCTTCGGAACGGAGGGCTGAACAAACAGGAAGTAACTCAGCACGCCCAATGGCAAGACAAAGACCAGGCACTGCACGCGTTCGGCGCCTGTCAGGCGTGGCCGCTCTTCAACCGGCAGCGGACCGACACCCTGACGGCGTGCTTCGAAATAAACGGTCAGGAAGGTGCCAAGATAGAAGAAAATCGCCGGAATGATCGCGGCTATCACGATGTAGCGATACTCAAGCCCGATTTGGCCTGCGACGAAGAAGGCAACAACACCCATCACAGGCGGCATCACCTGCCCACCGGTGGAGGCAGCTGCCTCCACAGCCGCGGCAAAGGCCGGACGGAAGCCGGAGCGCTTGATTACCGGGATGGTCATGACCCCGGTGGAGACCACATTTGAAATCGCCGCACCGCTCAAGGTTCCAAAGAGCGCGGAACTCGCAACGGCCGCATGTGCCGCTCCGCCCGTCAGACCCCCAGTCAGCCGGTTGGCTATCTTCATCAGAAGATCCCCTGCCCCGCTGGCCATCAGCACCGCGCCGAAGACGATGAAGATCAGCACGTTGCCGGAGACAACCTGCAACGGTTGACCGAACATGCCGCCGGTCTGTGACCAGAAATTCAGCACCATGGAGCGCATGCTCTGGGCCAGGGTCGCTTCGGAACCTGCGAGAATGCCCGTCCAGTCCGGCAACCAGCCACGCACGAAGAAATAGATGATCCAGAAAAGGCAAAAGCCGACGATGAAGGAGCCGAAATTGCGCCAGGTCAGATAAAGAACCAGCACGGTTGCGAGCGGAAACAGCACGAAGTCTATAGGACGCGCCGAGGGTAACGCACCGCCATCGACCGCAAAGAGGTTTGCGACCCACAAGGAGAACACGGCCGTTGATGCAACGGCCAGAAGCCATTTCACCCATGGGCGCGTTTCGGCGAGGCTGAGAAAGGAAACTGCGAAGGAGAAGAGGATCGGCAAGCCAAGGATCAACCCGGTCGGCAACAGAAAGGCGCGTTCGAACGAACGGTAACTTCCACCCAGCCAGTGTTCGCGAAATAAGAGCCGCTGCTGCCGCCTGGACAATTCGTCAAAGCCTGGCGTTGTTACCTCGATGATCCAGCGAACGAATTCCGAAAGCGGACCGGACGCGGCGAAGACCAGAATGACCAGGGCAAAGACAAAAGCCAAAAGGTCGGCGAACCGCTGTTCAATTCCGGATTTCGTCATTTGGCCGCCTCCCCGTTGCGCAGGCGGCGCGCGTGCCAGAGATAGGTGTTGCGGGCTGTCGCGTTGATCTCAGTTTCGGCCAGCTGCTCCATCGTCTCGGCCTTCAGAGGCTCTGCCGCGCGGCCCAGCGCGATCAGGTGGTCGCATAGTTCAAGCTTCCACTGCGGATCTTCAGTCGATTGCGCCGCAGCCATGAGCGCGTCAGCACCGCCCGCAAGCTTCGCCATGTGCGCAGCTCTTTGGGCCGAGGACAGGGTGCCAAGATGCGTAGGATTACCGTCGTACCAGCCGAGTGTCCCGGTTGCGAAGGCGCGTGCCGACCAGGCCGCCTTGCCGTAGAACTCGCCAAGCCAGGGCTTATCCGCAACTTCTTCGGGCAAGCTGAGACCGGCGACGATATCGTCCATGGACAGTCCGGCATCCATGCCGTCGGCCGTGTGCCGCATCACGTGGCGAATGGCTTCGCGGGTCGAGCTCAGCACCTCGCGGACCTTGTCCTTGCCGAAGATTGGCATTGTGTGGCCGGGGGCCAGCACATTGGCACCGAGACCTTCGAGCAGCTGAAGACTGTCGGCCCATGCGGCAAAGTCGCGATAAGGCGTTCCGCGGATCGCATAGAGATTTGGAAAGGCGTGATACCAGTTGTCACCCGGGAACAGGATTGCAGTATCCTCCAGCCAGACCGCCATATGATCCTCGGTTTCGCCGGGCGCCATGATCAGCCTTGCCGCGACACCGTCGAGATCGATCTCCCGATCGTTTTCCACCATCACTGTCGGCGGCAGAAAACCTGCGCCCAGGCCTTCCATCGGCCGGTCTCCCGGACCGCATCCGAGTGAGACACGTTCCTCAGGTGACAGGCCGATACCGAATTGCGCGGCCGTCCTTCGGTTCAGCGCCTTGTGCGGGGCGATCAGCCGCTCGTCCTGCCCAACCAGATCCGACTTGAACTTTGCATTGGCGATGACCGGGATATCATGCCCTTCGGCGAACACGCTTGCGCCTGAGATGTGATCCCGGTGGCTGTGGGTGTAGATGATCCGCGCAACGGGCTTGCCGGTAAGCTTGCGGATTTCGGCGAGAACATTCTTTGCAGCACCGGTACTCTCGGAGGTGTCGATTACCGTCAGCGTGGTGTTTCCCTCCAAAACGTGCTGGGTCGACGCTGCATATCCAACCGCGGTCCAGACGCCAGGCGCCAATTCGACAATCGACTTGCGGAACTGGGTTTCGTTGTGGTGGAGAAGATCTGCATTCGGCATGGGTCAGTCTCCCGTGTGCTTCTGGAGTGCCGGGCCGCGATAGTGCTCGGTCAGCTCTTCTGGCACTTCCGAACCGTCCACCAGAAACGGCAGAATGCCCCTGCGCATGGACCGTCCCCGCATGCCCCTGATGTCATCGTCGGAACGTGTGACCCGCTGCGCGCACCGCCGTCCCCATTCGGCCAGCATGGAATAGAGCCGGTCGATCTCTGCCTGATGCGCATCCCCCTTGGCCAAATCGTGAAACTCGTCTGGATCACTATCCAGATCGAACAGCATCGGCCGAAACCCGCCTTCGGCGTGCATCAGCTTGTAACGGCCATCGAACACCATGAAGAGCCGGCAATCCTTGGGATCGAGGCCCAGCTTAACGGCCTGAGGCGTTGGTGAATAATCGAACTCGGATACCGCGAATTCACGCCACTTAGGCGTGTCACCGTGCAACCAGGGCAGAAGCGAACGACCCTCAAGAATATGGTCCTGGACTGCACCGCCCGCGGCCTCCACGAAGGTCGGTACAAGATCAATGGACTCGACCAGTGCATCGCAGGCAGTACCGCGTGTGCTGTCGGCGTCGGGCCGGGGGTCATAGACAATCATCGGGATCTTGACCGAAGGATCGTGGAAGAGATCCTTTTCACCCATCCAGTGATCGCCGAGATAGTCGCCGTGGTCGGATGTCAGGACAATCATCGTGTCCTTCAGCCGACCCGTGCGCTCAAGATGGTTCAGCAGGACGCCGAGCTGGTCATCGCATTGCTTGATCAGACCCATATAGGCAGGAATGACCTTCTGTCGGACCTCGTCGCGATGAAATGCGGAGGAGATCCTGTTTTCCATGTAGGCGGCGAAGACCGGATGGGCGTCCTGCCGTTCAACCTCGTGACGGCAAGCTGCCGGAACATGGTTCAGCCCGAACATGTCGTGATAGGGCGCTGGAACGATATAGGGCCAGTGCGGCTTGATATAGCTGACGTGAGCGCACCAGGGACCGCTCTGTTCCTCGATGAAGTCGATCGTCCGGGCCGTCAGCCAGGGGGTCTCGCTGTCCTTTTCCTGAATGTTGGCCGGTTTGTCCGCATTGGCGAACATCCAGCCCGATGCCATGTTGCCGTCGTCATCGATACCGGCATTGGCAAAGTCCGCCCAGGGGTTCTCACCCTCATAGCCCTTGGACTTCAGATACTCGTTATAAGGCGAACGCTTTTCGTCATAGAATCCGTCCGGGCCATAGCCCCAGAGCCCGTCGTCTCGGATCCAGACGTCGAAGCCACACTCGGCCTGGCGCGCTCCGATCACGCTGTCGGGCGCGAGCCCCAGCCGTTCCATGCCGTCCTTGTCCGCCTTCATGTGGGTCTTGCCGATCAGCCAGCAGTCCATGCCAGCCTTGCGCAAGTGATCTGCGAGTGTCAGCTCACCGACACGGAGGGGAAACCCGTTCCATGCCGCCCCGTGGGAAGATACGTACCTGCCGGTGTAAAAACTCATCCGGCTCGCGCCGCAAATCGGGGACTGCACATACGCATTGGAAAAGCGGACCCCCATGGCCGCCACCCGATCGAAATTCGGGGTGTGCAGATGCGGGTGCCCGGCGCAGCTGAGGTAATCAAACCGCAGCTGGTCATACATGATGAACAGGATATTCACGCGCGGATTTCTCCACTTATTGGCCGGCGTTTGCACCGGCTTCCTCCCTCGGGACAAAGCCCGTTTGTCCTAAAAGTATTGCTCTTCTTTTTCAGGCTGTCTAATCTCCAGTCCGCCAGGCGGACCGATGAACAGATGATGGAAAAAGACCAAAGCGAGCGCGTCAGATCCCTGGAACGGGGGCTCGAAATCATCGAGTACCTGTCGCGCCGAACACGCACATCACTTGCCGATCTCCGGCAGGCAACAGGCTATTCCAACGCGACATTGCTGCGCCTTCTGGCAAGCCTGCAGCATCGGGGCTGGGTCCGGCGCAACATCGTGGAGGGACAATACGAACTCTCTCACTCGATCGGCAAGGTGCTGGGTGAAAAGGCCCGGGCCCATCCGCTCGCCGAACTTGCAGGCCCCATTCTACTCGATCTCAAGGGACGGCAGGCGGGATTGCCCTCAGATCTCAATGCCGTGATGGGTGCGGGACGCATCGAAATTATCGAAAGCACCCGCCTGCGCGGTCCGATGGCGCCGACACGCACAGCGCTCGGCATCCGTCCATCGATGGTCCTCTCCGCGCATGGGCGCGCCATTCTTGCGTTTTCGCCCGAGGCTGTCGCAGAACTGCACCTAGAAAGCCTTCGCCAAATTGCCGGAAAGGAAGAGCTGCGCATGATCGAAAGCGGATTTCTGGCGCGCGAGATTGAAGAAACGCGCCAGCGCGGCTTCGGCCTTCGCGAGGCAGCCTATTGGCAAGCACCCTTCGACCCGGGACCGGAACTTGGCGCAATGGCGGTCCCAATCATCTCAAAGTCTGGTGTACATGGATCGATCAGTATTCTCTGGATGATCGATGACATGGATATCGACGAGGTGCTGGCCTTCGGCTGCCTGGACGACCTGCAAAAAGCGGCTAGACGCGTTGCCGAAGTGCTGGACCGCGAGCGGATCAAGGCACTGGATATTTTGTAAGCTCAAACTTTGCCAGGGAACGCATGATTACCCGCTTCTGTATTCCTTTAACTTGCCTGCAAGGCTTGATATCATCGCTTTGGCTCGAAACAAAATATGCAACAACATACCAAAGGCATATAATAACCAAATAGCTACGAAAAAATAAAATCGGAAAGGATCTGGAAAAAACTTAAACACAACAGCCATAACTATCACAAAAATAATTCCTGTAACATAGCAATATATGCTCTTCGAACTATAACATCTGTACAATACCCTCTCGACTTTTGAAGATTGATCCTTTTCGACAATCATTTGCCTGCTTTCCAGCTTTTGGTCTCATGTTCGGCGCTTAATACTTACGCGATAGGCATCCATGACGATAGAGGCTTTGTCATTCTGGTGAACAAGTGAAGCCTGTAAATTCAGTTATCGCGCTCGCTCAAAGGTCCAGGTTGTCAGTCACCGCCATCGCGCTCATGCCGCCATCGATGGTTATGTCCTGGCCCTTGATCCAGCCGCTTTCCGGCGAGGCCAGAAAGACGATCACATCGGCGACTTCCTCCGGCAAGCCGGGCCGGCCGGCCCGCGCGACGTTCCGCGCCATCCTGTCTCCGAAAGCGGTGGCGAAATCCTGCAAGATTCCGGTGCTGACGGCGGCCGGGCTGACGGAGTTCATTCTGAGGTCTCTTGCAATCATGTTTTCGGTTTCGGCCATGGTCATGACGATCACCGCCTCTTTGGAAAGATTGTAGGCCCGCGTCGCGTCAATGCCTCTTTCGCTGATGAACGCCGGAAGTCCATCCGGCTGGAGAGACATCAATGCCTTGACCTCCTCAAGGTTATCCCGCCACATCGCCCCTGCCCGCGATGCGGTGTTGACGATTGCACCACCGGGAACAAGCTTTTCCAGCATGCCGTCCATGAAGCTGCGCAGTCCGAACCAATTCACCTGAAGGATTTTTTGTTCCAGCCCATCGCGCGGCGGAAGGCCTGCGTTGTTGAGCAGGGCATCAAAACGGCCGGATGCGCGCCAGACAGCTGCTTGGATCGACGCCGGGCTGCTGAGGTCTGTCTCGATCCACTCGGCGACCGCTACCTCCGGTTCGGAAATGTCGAACGCTGTGACTTCATGCCCGAGATCACCCAGCTTTCGCGCAACCTCGGCGCCAATGCCCGAAGAGCCCCCTGTTAACGCAACGCGCATGTCGATCCTCCCAGATACCGTGAACTCGCAGTCCCTATCCTTTTGCTCAAAGAACGCGCCGTCAAATCCGAACAACCTTCAGTTTGGTCTTCAAGTCGGTTCGGCAAAAGGCGTGCAAGAAACAGGTCTGTTCGGAGATATCGAGCATTTCCTGGGCTGTCGCATCGCTTTCCGATGTCTCAAGATAGACATGGGTTTCGATCGGGTCGGCCTCACCTGCCTTGCCCGTGCCGCCGGAGGCACCACCAAGCGAGAAATGCGTATCCTGAACGATGCGGTAATCGGGCAGGTCCAGTTTGAGCATCGAAACGAAACGTCCGAACTGGGTCATGAAACAGAAACCGACCCCTGCACTGATCAACGTGTTGGCGTCCGGTGCCCGACCGTCTTCTGAGCTCAGGAAACGAAAGCTTGTGCCATGCGGCGAATAGAGCATTTGCCGGATGTCCTTGAGGCCGTCGGGCCTGAGTTCGGCGATCGCACCAGGATTGAGGCGCCGGTTCTGTTCGTCCGCAAGGCTAGAGGCTGCCGCTGCCGTTCCGAGTGCAACTTCCTTTTTCGGTGTCATGCCGACAGGTTCGACCAGCACCAGGTCAGACCCAACTTCTTCACTTTTGGCAAAGTGATTGCCGGGATCCTCGAACAGGTCCCCCTCAAGCTCGGCAACCTTGGCGGTCGGCAATTCGATGCCGTTCTTGCCGAGTTTGAAGAGGCTTTCCAGCTTGCCGCGCATGAGGCCATTCAACGGCGATGCATGCACCGCGTTCATCAGGAAGGTGTTGAGGTCTCCGTCATCGAGGTCACAATCGATCTCGACCCGAAGCTCGACCGGTTCGGCACCGCCGATCATCGTGCGCTTCGGCATGGACCCTTTCATGGTGTAGTAGTTGTCCTGGATCAGCCTCAGCTTCCGGATTTCGACCCCTTGCATTTCGGCAAGCGCAAGGATCTCGTTCATGTAGCTGGCGATCATGCCGGTGGTCAGGAAGGCGAGCGGACAAGGCGCCTCGTCATGCCCGTTGAGATAGGGCCCTTCATCGGAGACCAGGCGCCAAGTGTCGCCGGTCTTCGCGGATCTGACCAGGGCCTCTTTCTGGAAACCGGAGAGCGACCGAACCCATGTCCTGAGAGCATCTCCCTTCCGGTTTTCCGGTGCATCGATTGTCACCTCATCCGCATTGGCGACTTTGAAAAACGGCGCAAGGTTGCTCTCGCCGATGATGTTTTCGCCCAGCTTGGCCATATTCTTTCTCCCGAATTTTGGTCTTTGCAAGGATTGCTTCTGCGCAACTCCGGTTACTGCGCCTTGCCGAGCAGGAATCCCGCCGGAGCGGAAATGGAATGCGGCTCGGCAAAGGCGAGCGCGCCGTCATACCCAAGGTTCCGGCCAATGCCGGACTGTTTGAAGCCACCGAAAGGTCCGCGCCCGTCCTGCGCCATCGGTCCATGTCCGTTCAGATAGGTGTAACCCGCCTCCAAACGCCGTGCGATCCGGACCGCGCGCTCCGCATCCGTCGTCCAGACGGACGAACACAGACCGAATTCACTGTCGTTTGCCATCTCAACGGCTTCTTCCTCGCTGCGGAACTTCATGATCGGAAGACATGGGCCGAACTGTTCTTCGCGCACCATCTTGAGCGACGGGTCGGCGTCATAAACTAGGGCCGGTCTCTGAAAATAGCCGCCGCCCTTGTAGAGATCCTCATCCGGGACCTGACCGCATTCCTTCAGATCCGCGCCGCAGGCACGTGCTTCCGCGATCATGTCCTTGACGACCTTAAGCTGGCGCGGATTGTTGACCGGACCCATGGTGGTTTCGGGTAAGAGCCCATCGCCAACGACAGCCCGCTCGCAGGCCGCAGTAAAGCCGTCAACGACCTCGTCGTAGCGGCTCTCATGAATATACATCCGTTTCAGCGCCATGCAGATCTGGCCGGACGAGCCAAAGGCGCCCCAGTACATCTTGTTGAACGCCTCGTCGTTCAACTCGGCATCTTCCAGGATCAACGCCGCATCATTGCCGCCGAGTTCGAGGGTGACCGGCGTGATGTTCTCTGCGGCGATCTTCATGACATGCCGTCCGACAGCGACCGAGCCGGTGAAATTGACCATACGCACGAGAGGATGTCCCGTCAGCGTGTCGCCAATCTGCTTAGCGTCCCCAGTGATGATGTTGACGACGCCCGGCGGCAGCATTTTTGCAATGATCTGAAGCGTGAGCACCGGTGCCATCGCGGAGTCCTCGGAAGGCTTCACAACGACGGTGTTGCCGGTCACCAGCGCCTGGGGCAACTTCGCGCCCAGGATCGAGAGAGGCCAGTTCCAGGGAACGATCAGTGCCGTGACGCCGCGTGGCTGGCGGGTGACGATGGTATCGAATTTCGGACCGACATCGGCCGGACCGAGTTCCTCGTCAATCGCCATGCGTACTCCGTATGCCGCCGCCTGCAGAAACCGGTCACCCAGACGGCTCATTTCCAGCAACGTTTCGCGGGCGATCTTGCCGTGTTCGCGGGTGAACAGACGCGAGCGGTACTTGACGTCGTCCTCATCAGCCACAAGTGCCGTGGCGATGTCACGAAGCCGGCGCGCCCGCTCCTCAAAGCCGAGCGCAGCCCAGGCCGGAAAAGCGGCATGCGCAGCCTCGACGGCGGCGTTCATGTCCTCCCGGTTCGCCGCTGCGGCATGGCCGACGAGTTCCGTCGGTCTTGCGGGGTTGTAGAGATCATAGACAGCTCCGCCGGACGCTGGGCGCCCCCTTCCGTTGATGAAAATATCTGTCGTGATGACTTGGTCCATGTTGGTCATAGTCTTGTCCTCAGAACTTGCCCTGGTTGTTCCAGTCCTCTGGTGCAAGGATTTTTTCAGTGACGTCCCAGTGCTCGACGATCCTGCCCTCCTTCAGCCGGAAGATGTCGAAGACGCAGTAGTGGCTTTGGCCCATCTGGACTTGGCTGAGCGTGACAACGAAATTGCCCTGCCCGATCAGCTTGTGAACCTTCCAGTAGCGCATCGCTTCGCCGCGCGTGGCAAGCTCGGAAGCAAAAGCTGCGAACCCATCCAGACCGTCAGCTGCATTCGGATTGTGCTGCAGATATTCGTTCGCGGAAATGAATTCCGCTGCCCGGGAAAAGTCGCCGCCAGTCAGGCACACCTCACAAAAACCCTTCACAAGAGCTTTGTTGGAGTCGGTCTTCTCCAGATCTTCAATGTCCGTCGCGCCGTCCACCATCGTCCGGCCGGATTTCGTTTCGGTTTCGAAGGCCTGGATCACATCCCAGTGCTCGATCACCCTGTCGTTCTTGTCCGTGTCGAACAGATCCCCGGTGACCCACTGGCTCTCGCCATTGTTCAGGCTCTGATAGACATGAAGGAAGACATAGGGGCCGTCCTCAATCGCACGGACAACCTCGATATGACGTATCGGATTGCGCTCAAGGAAAGGACCGAAGAAGTCGGCAAACCCCTGCTGCCCGTCACCGACGCCTGTCGAATGTTGCGTATAGCGCTCACCTGTGTGGGCGTTCAGTGCTTCCCAGACGTTTCCATCCCTTATGCCTTCCATGTAAAGACCTGTCGCGTGATGGATTTTCTGCGTGCCTGTAATCGACTTCATGACGGCTGCCTCAAAGCTGGTGGACTTTGCTCAGGATGTGACCGGACATACCGCCATCGACCGTCAGATTGGATCCACGGAACCATTTTGCGTGATCGCTGAGCGCGAATGCGACGACCGGCGCAACGTCCTTTGGTGTTCCCGGGCGGTCCATATGTTTGCGGTCCTCTTCAGCGCGCTCGCCGAGTGTCTTGAGGAAGTCACCAAGAATCGGCGTATCGACGGGTCCCGGGCTGATGCAGTTCATGGTGATGCCCCGCTCCCGCCACGTCCAGCGGTTCTGCAGCGTCCAAACAATCAACGCCTCCTTTGACAGGAAATAGGACCGCCCCCCTTCTACCTCGTTCAAGCCTTCGGCCTCGCAAAAGCCCTCGACATCGTCTTCAAGCGAGAGTTCCAGTGTGCGCTTGACCTGATCGACGGCGTTGGGCCAGCCGAAGCCTGCCAACGAAGCCAAATTGGCAATGGAAGCTCCATCGGCGAGCTTTGGAACAAGACCGAGCGTCAGGCGCTGCAAACCATAGAGATTGACTTTCAGGACGGTCTCAGCGTTGAGCGTGGGCGGAACGCCCGCAATATTGGCAAGACCATCCGCGCCATCGGGCAAATCCGCAACAAGTGCGTCAATCGACGCCGGGTCACTCAGGTCCGCCTGGAAAAAACGGTCTGCATTTTCCGTTTCATTGAGGTCGACACCGATGACGGTCGCACCCTGTTCTTTGAGCAGCCGGCAGGTTTCGGCTCCGATCCCGGATGCCGCTCCGGTCACGATGATTGTTTTGCCATTGTTCATGAGAACCTCCCAAGGTCAGCCCACCATCGTTTGAGGCAGGAAAATCGCGATTTGCGGAAAGAATGCGAGCAGCAACAGCATGAAGGCCATCGCGAACCAGAACGGCCAGATGCCTCGAAAGATCTGCCCCATCGGAACGCCCGGTGCGATCGATTTGACGACGAAGACATTGAGCCCGACGGGTGGTGAGATCATGCCCATTTCAAGAACAATCACGACAACGATCCCGAACCAGATCATCTTCATGTCCGCCATGGCCGGATCAAAGCCGAATTCAAGGGCCGCGATGATCGGAAGAACGACGGGGATGGTCAAAACAAGCATGGCAATCCCCTCAAGGAACATGCCCAGGAACATGTAGATCAGGATGATGATCAACAGGATGCCGTAGTCGCCGATCGGCAGCGAGGTCATCAGGCTGACCAGCTGACCGGGCAGTTCAGTGATCGACATGAAGGGAATGAAGATAAACGCACCGATGATTATGAGGAACACGGTTGCCGACGCCTTGACCGTTTGAAGGATGACTTCGCGCAAAGCGCGCGTATTGAGGGATCGCCGCCAAAGTGCCACCAGAAGCGTCAGGAACGCCCCGACGGACGAGGCTTCCACCGGAGTGAAAAAGCCGGTGTACATGCCTCCGATCGTCAACCCGACGACAGCGACGAAGGGGAATGCCGCAACCGTCGCAGACCTGCGCTCGGGCCAGCTGGCACGCTGTCCAGGCGGTCCCGTGTCAGGCCGGCGCCAAACCGTGATGTAAATTGCACCGATGAAAAGCAGCGTCATCAGGATACCGGGAATAACGCCGGCCATGAACAAGCGGCCGATGCTCTGTTCGGTCAGGACCGCGTAGATGATCATGCCGCCCGAAGGCGGGATCAGGAACCCGAGAGTCCCGCCCGCAGCAACCGATCCCGTCGCAAGACTGTCCGAATAGCGGAATTTTTTCATTTCCGGCAGCGCGACCCGGCCCATCGTGATCGCAGCCGCGAGCGATGAGCCTGAAAGCGCTGCGAACCCTGCGCACGCTGCAATCGTCGCAGACGCAAGGCCGCCCTTCATGTGACCCATCCAGCGGTATGCTGCGGCGAACAGATCCGCCGACATCCCGGACACGCCGGCCAGGTTGCCCATCAGGACGAACATCGGAATGACGAGAAGATTGTAGTTGGAGGCAGCCTCGAATGTTTCGCCTGAAAGGTTCGACATCGCGGTCTTGAAGCCTCGCGCCCAGGCCTGGTCCGAACTCATCCCAAGCAGCAGAAATCTGTTTGCGGTCGCAACAACGGTCCCGATGACACCGACAAGGATCATGGCAAGCGCCACGGGGAAGCGCAGTGCAAGCAGCACGAACAGGATCAAGAGGCCGATCACGCCGAGCGCGGTCATGCCGATCACAGTTCTTCTCCCAGCCGGATCTGGCGAATTTTCCCGCGAAGAACCAATTGAACGGCGTCGCTTGCGAGCACAAGAGCATAGACCGCGACGCAGGCAGCGAGCAGGTAATAAAAAGGCTCATAGGAAATAAGCAGTTGCTGGGTCGTTTCGCCGAATTTCGTCGCCTTCTGACCGGCCTCGACCAGTTCAAGGGCCATCACCAGCATCAGAGCACCACCCACCAGACGCAGGACGAATAAAGACCAGCGCGCGAAAGCCTTCGACATGCGGCTTTCCAGGACTTCGATTTCGATATGTGCGCCGCAGCGTCCCCCGAAGGGAATTGCAATTGCAACAAGGATCACAAGGGAAAGGATCATCAGGTCCTCGGCACCGCGTACCGGCGCATTCATCCCCTTGCGCATGATAAGCACATTCCAGGTCCCGAACAGCGTCATGAAGGCCAGCATCGCACCCCCCACTCCAAGCGCCACCCAGACCAGCAGCTTGTCCAGCACCTTGATCCAAACCAGATCGGACACGGCGAACCTCCCAGAGAAACGGGCGGTCAGAGACCGCCCGCGCCATCACTTGTTGATTGCGTTGTAGATTTCCTCAGCATTGCCGATGCCGCGGTCCGCGTAGTCCGCAAAGATCGCCTTCATGCCTTCGGCGACTGCGGCATCCATCTTGGCTCGCTCTTCGCCGGAAACCTTTACCCAGCTAACTTTTTCCATTTGCGTTGCCGTTTGCATTGCCTTGAGCGAGCGTTCATCCGCGCCATGGAAGCTTTGTGCCCCCATCATGGAGAATGTCTCGCCGGCAAGGTCATCGATGATGGCCCTGTGTTCATCGGAGAGCTCCAGATACCGCTCCTTGTTCATCGCGACGAAGAACACGGCGAACTGGACCGGCACATTCTCGATGAAGTGGCTCGAGACGTCCCAGAAGTTCCAGGGCGGGGTCATGTTGTTATAGGTGGCGGTGGTGCTGTCGATGGTTCCGGTGCTCAGTCCGGTATACATCTCCGTGACAGGCATCTGGACCGGTACAGCGCCCAATGCCTCGACCAGCGGCGTGGTCATCGCCGCATAGGGGACCATCTTCGTACCGGCCAGGGATTCGAGGGTCGAATAGTCTCCAGTCGCAGCCCAGGCATTGCCCGCGACGGTGAAGACGCCGAGCAGCTTCACATCCTCGTATTCGTCTGCAAGGTGTTCATCGTAAACCGACAGCAAGCGCTCCGTTGCTTCCAGCGCGGTCGTCGCCTTGCCCGGCGGGATGATCAGCATCGTTTTGGGAAAGATCGCCGGCGTATAGGCCTGCAGTCCGAAAGTAATGTCGGCGACACCTTCGACAGCGCGCTTGTATTGCTGGACAGGGCCTGCGCCGAGCTGACCGGCCGGAAAGACCTTGATGGTCAGGGTTCCGTTCGACCGTTTGGCAACTTCCTCACCGAACCATTTGAACAGAACGGAATTGGTGTGATGTTGCGGTGGAACGAAGTTCGCAACGGAAAGTTCTTCCGCCGAAACGGCGAGCGTCATCATTGACGCGAACGCAAACGCGGCCGCGCCAAGCAGCGATTTCGATTTCATGGCTTCCTCCCAAATTCGGCTTCACCCTAGGGGAGATTGGACATCGAAACCATTCATGACTATTCATAATGGATATGAGCAAAATCGATTTTCATAATCTGGATGGCCAGATACTGCGCACATTCCTCGTCATCCTGGAGGAATCCTCCGTGTCGCGTGCAGCGGAGCGTCTTGAAGTGACTCAGTCTGCTGTGAGCCACACGCTTGCAAAGCTCCGGCAGATCCTGGGAGACCCGCTTTTCGTGAGGTCAGGGCAGGGCCTGACGCCAACAGAAACTGCGCTTTCGCTGAAGGGACCGGTACTTGACGTTCTGGATGGTCTCAAGTCCCTGACGGAACAGCGTCCGTTCGACCCGAAATCTGAAAAGATGTATTTTGTCGTAGCGGCAAACGACATGCAGCGCGACCTCATCTTTCCGCCATTGGTTCGAAGGTTTCAGGAAAATGGGGTCTCGCTCTCGCTGGAGTTCAAGCCGTCAGGCGTGCCGAGCGTCTCGCTGCTGCGTGACGCGCGCTGCGACATGATCCTGACACCGATCCCGCCGGATGCGCCCGACATGATCCAGCACAAGCTCTTTTCGGGCGAGATGAAGTGTTTTTTCGACGGCGCGTGTAGGGAGGCACCAATTTCTATTGAAGACTATCTGGCGGCACAGCATGTCACCGTCCAGTTCGTCCTGGGCGGCGGATCGAACGATGTGCTGAGGGCCCCGGATCTGCCCTACGTTCCCAAACCGACCATTACGGTCTCGAATTTTTCGGGTATCACGCCCTTTGTCCGCGGAACATCCATGCTGGCAACCGAACTGGAATTCATGCATCTCGCCTCGCTCAAGGAGCTGGACATGGCACCGCTGCCCTTTTCCGCCGAGCCCTTGAACATCTACATGGTCTGGCACGAGCGCTCGACAAACGACCCGGCTCACAAGTGGCTGCGCAGCGCGGTGATCGACAGCGCCAGCGAGCTGGTGCTCTGAGTAAGCTGAACGATGCTAGGCCCATTTCCCTGCGATTTTTTTCTCGTGCCGTAAGGAAATTCCCCAATATTCTTGGGCCGCAAAGAACTAATGCATGCGTTGATTGCGTGCACTCAAAAGCTACGCTTCTTTTGCGCGAAACAACGTTAAGGCAAGTGTTAATTTTCGGTTAAAAAACATTGCGGTAGCCTGTCCAATGTGTATTGTCCGGCCGTCATGATTTTATGGCAGATGAAGCTTTATCTGATTTGGAATTTTGAATTTGAAATCTGGCCTTTTCGGGTAAAGTTTTAACAAGGGGTTAATACATGAAACGATTGATTAAGTCGGTCGCGTTCGCATGCGGTCTTTTCGCCGCTGCGACAACCGGATCGAATGCGGGTGTATATCTGGTTGGTGACTCGAATGTTATCGACACACGGGCGAACAACGCCGCTGACAATGAAATCTTCTTCCAGAACCTGTTCAACGGCACGTCCATCCTGAACAACTCCAGCGTCAATCTTGGCATTACGGGAACGACGGCAACCGTGACAACGAATATAGGCACGGTCACTGCTGGCGGACTGGCTGGGAAGGACTTCCTGGTTACAGGCTTCCGCCAAACAAGTTACTCAGGCTCTGAGCTTGCCGACATCACAAACTTTGTAAACGGTGGTGGTTCGCTCTTTCTGATCGGTGAAGGAAACACCGCGTTTGATGACACAAACATCGCTGTCAATTCCATTCTGGCCGCCATCGGCAGCACGATGCGTTTGAGCACCACGGAAAATTTTGACCGCTCCAATTTCACAAATATCAGCTCTCTGACAACTTCTGGTCCGCTGACGGCAGGGGTGAACAGCTGGTCAACCGCATTTGCATCAGAAATCAGTCTCGGTGCAAACGGCGAGTCGATCATCGCGGGCATTGCAGATCTGAACAAGTTTGGAACTGCGGTTGGTTTTGATGGTCTCGGCAACAGCGCAGTGGTTCCGCTGCCGGCAGCTCTGCCGCTGCTGGCTGGCGGCCTCGGCTTCCTTGCCATGGTTCGCGTCCGCAGACGCAACCACGCCTGATAGCGACGTTACTATCACTAAACAAACAGTTGAGCGGCCCCACGGGCCGCTTTTTCGTGGCCAAATGGCTGGTGTGTGCACAGCACGCAGCTTTGAAATCACGTGCCGCCACGCCTCGCAGCGTGCGTCAGGCAGCGTCCGTTGCCTCTTCAAGATCGACAATCGCCGCGCGGTTGCCTTCCTCAATGTTCTGCAGAACGATTTCCATGGCAGTTTCAGGCGACATGCGCGTTTCATCCTGAAGCGCTATCAGATTGCCGACGAGCTGACTTGATACCGCCAGCAATTCCGCCGGACAAAGGGTATCCTGGTATCGACCAAGGACACCGACCAACTCCTGACGCAGAGTAAAATGAGTGTTCGACGGAGCAGTGTATCTCACGGCCTAACCTCCTCTAAACGAACTATAAAAACTTGCACAACCAACAAACTCCAGATGAGGTCGCAGGCGAACGATGTTGCAAACAATTGAAAGAAAACAGAGCTTCGAGTCGCTTCTACCTTCCGCTATCAGTCACCTTTCAACAAATACTAAGCACGATTAAATTATTTTGCACCGAGCGAAAAAATCACCTCAATCAACGGAAACGACATACTTTTCCTCAATGCCTATCAAGGTAGTTTACTTAAAAATATACTTGATTTCAATTTGGCTATATTACGGACCAATCCAGCCTGAATACGTCCTCGCACAAACGCGGGTGCAAGGTGGCATCAACCTGCAAATTCAGTCGTGCCAGCGCGCCTTAGAATAATGATCTTGCGTGTCGCTCGGGGCCCGGTCATGTCCTTGGCCGGAGACCGGTAAGAGGAACTCACTTTCATGACGCATACCGGCAAGACCGCGGCTGCCTGGGCCTTGCCGGTTTTGCGTCCCTGGAGGCGGAAGACCGCCTCCAGGGACAGAGGTTAACTAGCGTCCGCCGACGACGATCCGGTCGAGTATGAGCGCACAGAACAGGATCGCGAGGCCAGCCAGGATACCCTGACCCGCAGCTGCATATTGCAAGGCCTCAAGGACGTCTTCGCCCAACCCCTTTGCACCGATCAGCGAGGCTACGACAACCATCGCGAGGGACAAGAGGATGGTCTGGTTGACGCCCGCCATTATGGTTCTTCGGGCAAGCGGAAGGTCGACGCGCCACAGCAGATACCGGGGTGTCGCACCGAACGCGAGCGCAGCTTCACGCACGGTCTCCGGCACTTGCTGCAGCCCGAGAACCGTGAAGCGGATAACGGGTGGGCTCCCGAAGATCATCGTTGCGACCACACCTGCCGGTTTACCGGATCCAATGAAGGCGACAACCGGGATGAGGTAGACGAAGGACGGCATCGACTGCATGAAGTCGAGGATCGGACGAACCACCGCAAAGACCCTCGGCCGGCGCGCGCAATAGATCCCGAGCGGAATGCCGAGGCTGATTGAGATGAGCGCAGCAGCGCCCAGGAGGGCAATGGTCGTCATTGCCTTTTCCCAGAAATCAAGCAGACCCAGATAAGCCAGTGCCGCCCCGGTGAAAATCGCAACACGAGGTCCCGCCGACAGGTACCCCAGCATGATGATCACCAGCGCAACCACCGGCCACGGCGTTCCAACCAGAACGACCTCAATGCCATCAAGAAGCGTCCTCATGCCGAAAGTCAAACTGTCGAAAAACCCCCGTCCGACCGTCTTCGTCCAGTCGAAGACCGCCTGAACGCCATCGCCGACCACCAGACGCCAGTTTCGATCTGTTGGAAAGTTGGCAAGGGCCGCAATGGCATCGGGCCGTGCGAAGCGTATCGTCGACAGCACGACTACCGCCACCGTCAACGCTGCGGCGACAGCAAGACGTTGTTGCGACCATCCACTCGCAACACTCTGGTCGGAGCGCCAACGCGTGAATTGCTCCTCAAGTGTCCAGTTCGCGACCGAGGCTATCAGGAATTTGATCGCCAACAGAACAATCAGGCCGAAGCCGAGATAAATGAGGCCGCTGGAGTCAGCTGCAGCGGCCGCTGCCTGCGCGTCCGCATACGCCGTTTCCAGGGAACTCGCGGCGCGTTTGAGACTGTCCAGAGATGAGGCTCCGGACTGCTCGGCGGCCGTGATTTGCTGTCGGCGCAGCTCCAGCGTTTGCGCGATCTGATCCGCCCGTTCCCGCAAAGATCTGCCCAGATCGCCGAAAAGGCCAAGGCCTATCTGGATGTAGGCGAAGGTTTCGAGAACCAGAAACCCAAGGAACCACGACCAGAGTCCCCGTGCCCCGAACCAGATGGGACCGAGAAGACCCGCCGAAAGGTTCAGCGTGAAACAATAGCCGGGCGCCTTCATCATGACGGCGAAAGTGCGCTGATAATATTCCTGCTGGGTGCCGACGAAAGAGGCGATCAGCGTGTTCAGCCGGTCCGCGGTTTCGGGCTTAATGTCGTTTTCATCAACAGTGCTCATGACCGTATCCCTCATGCCTGGCTGCTCTGGATGGCGCGCAGAAGCCCTGCCTGATCAATCACGCCCACATCATGTCCGTTTTCCCGAACACGAACGACGCCGTTGCCCTCCGTGCAAATCGAGATCAGGTCATTCAGATCCATGTCCGGATGGGCCGAGGCCGCCTCATCGGGGATAGGACCATGCTTTGCTTCAAACTCCGCCACAGGC
The DNA here is from genome assembly GCF_947494555.1 of uncultured Roseibium sp. Taxonomy (GTDB): domain Bacteria; phylum Pseudomonadota; class Alphaproteobacteria; order Rhizobiales; family Stappiaceae; genus Roseibium. The sequence continues at coordinate 297,627 of NZ_CANLVF010000003.1, forward strand.
TTCATGACTGAGTGCGCGAAAATCATATTGAGCTTGGAAATGCCGGCCACGAAATCCGCGACATAGTCGTCGGCGGGATTGAGTATGATGTCTTCCGGCGTCCCGATCTGAACGATCTGACCATCCTTCATGATCGCAATCCTGTTGCCGATGCGGATCGCCTCATCAAGGTCGTGCGTGATGAACATGGTCGTTTTGTTCAGCTTGGCACTCAATTCCATGAACTGATCCTGAAGCTGCTTGCGAATAAGCGGATCCAGGGCTGAGAACGGTTCATCCATCAGGAGGATGTCCGGATCGGATGCGATCGCACGTGCCAGTCCGACGCGCTGCTGCATGCCGCCGGACAGCTCATGAGCATATTTGTCTTCCCAACCGCTCAATTCGACGAGTTCAAGAACCCGGTCGGCTTCTTCCCAGCGGCGGGCCTTGCCGGTACCGCGTATCTCAAGTGGCATCGCCACATTGTCGCGCACGGTCCGGTGCGGCATCAGACCGAAGTTCTGGAACACCATTGCAACCCGGTGATTGCGCAAGCGGCGCAATTCGGTGGCGTTCATCTGAACGACATCCTGATCGTTCACCAGGATATGTCCTGCGGTCGGCTCCAGGAGACGGTTGACGTGACGGACGAGAGTCGATTTTCCAGACCCCGAAAGGCCCATGATGCAAAAGAGCTCTCCACGATTGATCTGGAATGTCGCGTCGGCAACGCCCACGACACAGTTATATTTTTCAAGGACTTCAGCTTTTGAAAGACCTTCGGCGTGAATGGCGTTCAGTGCTTCTTCGGAGCGGGCTCCAAACACCTTCCAGACAGACCGGGCATCGATTGCGATATCAGCAGACACACCTATCCCCTTTGCTGAAAAGGAGGTACAGCCCCAGGCCGGGCGGCCTGGGGCATGACCTGCTGGAGTGTTAGTTCAGGCCGAGCCAGCCATCGACAACTTCCCCGTTTCCTTCGATCCAGGCCGCGACGACTTCGTCGATCTCGCCGCCTTTGACCACCACTTCATAGGTCAGCTGGGACAGGTGATCGGCATCCATGCTGATATTGGCAAGGAACTGCGCCGCTGCCGGATTTCTCTCATCGAGGGACTTGGAATAGGCAACCTTCACGGTCTTGACGAGATCACCGGTCGTGATCTTGGACTTGTTGTACCAGTCGGCATCCTGGTCCGGCTGGATGATCTTGAATTGTGCCGGATCGTGCTCAGGCTCCTCAAGCATGACGACGTCATAGAGCGCGTGCACGTAATGCGGCTTGTAGCAGTAGAACACCACGCCCTTCTTCTGGTCCACGGCATCCTTCAGCCGTGCATAGAAAACGGTTTCGTCTTCAGTTGTCGGCGCCAGGAATGTTTCAATTCCATAATCGCGCACCTTGACCTTGTGAACATTCGTAGAGGCCCATCCGGAGGCACCAACCCAGATTTCGCCCGTGCCGTCCCCATCGCCATCGTAGAGACCCTGTGCGTCAGGTGTGGCAAGATCGAATACGGATTTGATGTTGTGCTCTTCGGCCATGTAAGTCGGAGTGCAGAAACCGGTTTGACCCGAGTAGCTGCCGGCAGAAAGTGCAACTGTGCCTTTCTGATCGACATACTCATCGGTAAACGACGACTGGTTCGGCAACCAGACATCCGGATGAACGTCGATATCGCCGCGCCCGCCGTCCATGGCTGCGAAAATGACCGCGTTGGCGCCCGGAGCATATCCGACTTCGCCTCCAAGACGGCTTTCAATGACCTGGCCGATCAGGTTGGCCATGATTTTCGCCCCGGGCCAGCTCGGTTCACCGACCATAACTTTTTCCTGTGCAATGGCACCGGTCGTACCCAGACCCAGGACCAGGGCGGCAGCTATCAGGGGTTGCTTTGCATATTTCATTTTTTCGTTCCTCTGGCAGGTTGTGTGAACGCTCTCAGGCGCGCGCCCGCTTTCGTTGCGGGTCTATGAAAGGAGTGTTGGAAACCGTCGAACCGAGGCGCTTCATGCGTCCGTCAAGCTGACCGATTTCAAGTCTTGTTCCGTTTTCGGCGTGTTCGACCGCGATGCGCGCCATTGCAATCGCATGCTCCAGTGTCGGCGAGCGCGTTGCAGACGTCACAGTCCCGATCTGCCGCTCGCCGGCATAAACCGGTGCGCCATGCGCTGGCACATCGTCGCTGTCGACGAGCAAGCCCTTCAACAGACGGCGCGGTTCACGCGCGTTTCTTTCCAAAGCCGCCTTGCCGACGAAATCCTCTTTGCCGAGATCGACGGCAAATCCCAGACCCGCCTCAAAGGCATCGACATCCGGTGCGAACTCGGCGTTCCGCGCTGCAAGACCCGCTTCTATACGTATGATCTCCAGCGCGGCGGTCCCCATCGGAGTAACGCCGAATTCGGTTCCGGCGGACATGATCGCGTCCCAGATCTCGATCGCGTCAGACGCGGTGCAGAAGATCTCGTAACCCAGCTCGCCCGTGTACCCGGTTCTGGACAACAGGAATGGAGCGCCTTCGCGGTCCTTGAGCCGGGCAACCGTCACGCCGAACCACTTCAACTGGTCCAGCGCGGGAACATGTGGTTGCGTGAACACGATCTTCCGCAAAAGATCCCGGGATTTCGGCCCCTGAAGCGCAAGGTTCGGCAGCGCGTCGCGATTGTCCTGAATACGCACCTGAAGGTTCCGTTCACGCGCCAGCGTTTCAAGAGAACGGGCGCTTTCCTCCGAGCCGCAGCACCAGCGGAACAGTTCGGGGCCCAATCGCAGCAACGTGCCATCGTCGATGACGGTGCCGCTCTCGTCGCACATCAGTGTGTAGGACGCTCGCCAGACGGCGAGCTTTTCGACATTGCGCGTTGTGGCCAGCTGCATCAGTTTCGAAGCGTCCGGGCCGATAATGTCGTATTTACGCAGCCCGCTCATGTCCTGGATCGTGACAGCTTCGCGGCAGGCCCAATATTCGCCTAACGTTCCGTAGGATGGAAAACTGACCGGCGCCCAAAGATTTCGGGCGGGTGCAAACTGCTGTGTCAGACGCGTCAAACGTTCGTGGAACGCGGAGTTCTGACTGATTGTCATCGGGGCATCTTCCTTTTCGCGATAGGCTACAGCCCGTCGAACCGGTTGATCGGCCCGATAAATGCGCACGTGAATATCCGTCGGATTCCAGCCGTTGATCGGATCGATATCGTCCGGGCACGCCGTGGACACGCACACCGTGTCGGTCATGGCCCGCATGGCCACATAGTCGCCGGGACGCGAATAAGATTCCTCGGTCTGGATCGTGTGGTGATGGGGATCGATCCAGGTGTTCCAGAAGAAATTGATCGCCGGCCAGGCAGACCTTCGGCCAACGCCATAAGGATCAAGCGCACGGGACATGTTGTCAGAGCAGTTTACGTGCCCCGGAAAGCCGCGTTCCTCATAGCCTCTTGCCGTGCAGGCCAGGCCAAATGTGTCGTGACGGCCGCAAGTGTCCTGCACCACGTTCAGCATGGGGCGCATCTCACGATCGTAAAACTTGTCGAACAGACCCGGCTCCGGGTAGGCGCGCCGCACCATGGACCGCGTCGCGGTGCTGTCGATCATCCATTCCTGTCCGGCGTCGAGGCCATCTGAACGAAACGCCATGAAGTCCGAACACTGTTGTCCTTCGACATCAATAATCTGGACGATTTCACCTTGCTTAAGCTCGTAGGCAACGCCGGTCCCGGCCCGTACCGTGAATTCCTCGCGCATGTCCGCCAAGGGGGCCGGGAGCAATGGAGACATAGCGGAGGACGGCGCGTGGCTGACCGCCACCGTACCGCCGGCAGTGCCGGAAATGAGTTCCTGAGCACCTGCCGGCCGGACCAGCCACGCATCTGTGTCACGGCGGGCCTTCAGGACCAGCGTCTCGCCGGGCTCTGCCATGAGGTGGCTTTTGAAGGTCCACTGGTCGTCAGCGCCTCGGGTGCGCGTCCAACCGATGAATTCTGCACTATCGAAGCTTGCCGGATCCAGCTCTGATCCGGCAGTCAGGCCGAGCGCATCCAGATCATCTTGACCATCTGCCGAGAGAGCGACCAGTTCCAACTGTCCTGGCCCACTGAGCCCGTCCACTGACAGAAGATCTCCTGCTTTCAACTTCAGATGCAGGGCCTGCCGAGGGGAGAGCAGATAGGTCAGGGCCTGCGAGGGTTTCCTGAATCCGGGGAACTTTCGGGCCAGCGTTTCATGGCCGACATTGTTAAACGCATAAAGAACTGTCTGGCTGCGCATTTCTAGCATTTCCGCCAAATGTAACTAGTTACATAGGTTGTTAAAACCAGTTACATATGTCAAGTCTCATCGACGATCGATTTTTGAATTCGTGCGATTTTGGAGGCGTATGACCAGCACCAGATACCGCAAACGTGCCAATCTCAGGGATGTTGCGAAACTGGCGAATGTTTCGGTAGCGACCGTTTCGCGTGTTTTGAATTCACCGGACAGCGTGGCCAAAAACACAAAGGCGGTTGTCGATGCTGCGATCGCCGAATTGCGCTTTGTCCCAAGCGCTGCCGCCCGCGCCATAAACTCCGGGCGATCCCGCTTTGTCGGGGCGCTGGTTCCGACCCTGGACCATGCGATTTTTGCGCGTTATCTGGCAGCACTTGAACAGACGCTGTCCGACTATCGCCTGTCCCTCGTCGTTGCCACGACAAATGGCGATGCTGCGGTTGAAGCACAAAAGGCGCAGACGCTGGTCGACATCGGCGCAGAAGGGCTCGTCATTTCGGGAATCACGCACGAACGCGAGCTTTACGAGTTGATCGAACGGTGCCAGTTGCCGTCTGTGGCGACCTCTTACTACGATCCGGACTTCCTGCTGCCTACGATCGGCTATGACAACGTCGATGCCGGGCGGATCGCGCTTGAGCATCTTTTGTCGCTCGGTCACAGCGCGATCGCAGTGGTGCATGGCTCGCTGACCAGCAACGACCGTACGCTGGCCCGTATCAAGGGTCTGGAAGGCCATGACGATGCGCAAATGAGCTTTCTGGAAGCGGATCTTTCAGTCGAGGCAGGTTGTGCAGCCGCGCGTCAGATCCTATCCGGGAAACAACGCGCCACTGCGGTCTTGTGCCTGTCCGACGTGCTCGCGACCGGCGTGCTTTATGAATTGAACCGGCAGGGCGTTTCGGTTCCGCAGGACATTTCCATCGTCGGGATTGATGACCTGCCTGGGTCTGCACATACAACACCCGGACTGACGACCGTTCACTTGCCTGTTGTGCGGATGGGACATGCTACAGCGGTGGCGATTTCCGAGTGGATCGAAAATGGCGTCGTACCCGCTGAAAAACTATTCGATACCGATCTGATCATTCGAGGATCAACCAGTCCGCTACACGCGGACTGAAGGTTTTTCGGGCGCGGTCTTGCCGCGCCCGAGATTGGCTGTATTCGCGGAAATCAGGCCCGCCCTTTCCAGGGGACCAGTATCCGTTCTGCCATCCGCATGAGAATATCGATGCTGTAGCCGACTATACCGATGAGGATGATCCCCATGATCACGATATCGGTAAGCTGGAACTTGGAAGCAGCGATAATCATCATCCCGGCGCCCTTTTGGGCAGCAACCAGTTCGGCGGCAACAACCGTTCCCCAGCACACACCCATGGCAACACGAGCGCCAGTGAAGATTTCAGGCAGTGAATTGGGAACGATGACATAACGCAGGATCTGGCGCTTGTTTGCCCCCAGCGAGAAGGCCGCGTGCACCTTGGAGATGTTCACGCCGGACACACCGGCTCTTGCGGCGATCGTCATGATCCAGAGCGCTGCCAGGAACAGGAGCACGATCTTTCCTGTCTCCCAAATGCCGAACCAGATGATCACGAGCGGAATGAGCGCAAGTGGGGGAACCGGACGCATGAATTCCACGATCGGATCGAACCAGCCCCGGACCCAACTGGACAGGCCCATTGCATAGCCAAGCGGTATGCCGATCAGCGCGCCTGCGACGAACCCACCGACCACACGCATCAGGGACCAGCCCAAATGCTCCCAAAGGGTGAAGTTCTGGTAACCCTGCGAGGCGATTTCCGTGAAACGGCTGGCAACGGCTTCCGGAGACGGCATCCAGATGGGTTCCATCTGCAAACCCTTGCTGGGTTCGAAATTCAACGACCCTTTCGGCGTCATGCTGATGGTCCCGTTGGAAACGTTCACTGTTTCTCCCGGTGCAATAGGCTGCCCATCGACCTCCGTGACCTTAGCGCCGTCACCGTCGTTTCGCGTGACACGCAGCAGCACGGAACGCCATGCGCCCACGGTGCCTGAGTCATTTTGTGCAAATCCGTCGTTCGGAGCGACTTCAGGTGCATCAATCTTCTTGCCGGGCTCATGCACGATCACATCAACCGTGGCGTTGCTTGTCTCCCCCGCATCGTTGGTCACGGTATAGGTGAAGTTCGTTTCGCCGACGAAGGGCCCGGGAACGTGAAACGGAACCAGTTTGGATCCGGTGAAGGCGCCCCAGATGAAGAAGATCACAACAACGGAAATCACCGACGCAGCCCTGTTGGGCCTAATGGCGCTTTCATCACCGAATGTCACGGTCTTCAGGCTGGTGAAATCCTGCCCACTCTGCATCATCCTGCTGAGATAGGTGACCAGAAAATAGCTGGCGAGAAACAGCGCTGCATAAACGAGAAAGACGACAGATCCGGTCATGCGGCAGTCTCCGATCGGCCCATGATTTCTTCTTCCATTTCCCAGATCATCGAGAGGATTTCTTCACGCGTCTCCGCAAATCCCTCGCTTTTCTTGACGTCGCGCAGGTCTGCCTGCACGCCTCGTTCGGCAAATGGCAGCCGGTATTCCTTGTGAATGCGTCCGGGTCTTGGTGCCATGACCAACAGGCGCTCACCAAGAAGCAGGGCTTCTTCCACCGAGTGCGTGATCAGGATGACGGTCTTGCCCGTTTCCTTCCAGAGTTTGAGAACCAGCCCCTGCATCTTTTCACGGGTCAGCGCATCCAGGGCGCCCAACGGCTCATCCATCAGGATCACATCGGGATCGTTTGCAAGACAGCGTGCCAGAGCGACACGTTGCTGCATCCCGCCGGAAAGTTCGTAGACCGCCTTTTCCTTGAAATCTCCCAAACCCACCGTGTCCAGCAGATGGTCGACGATCTGGTCGCGTTCGTTTTTCGGCATCGATTTCATGCGCGGACCGAACTCAACGTTCTTGCGCACATTCATCCATTCAAACAGCGCGCCCTTCTGAAACACCATGCCACGCTCTGCGTTGGGTCCGGTCACCACATGACCGTTCATACGGACCTGACCGCCTGTGGGCGCCAGGAAGCCTGCTACGATATTCAAAAGGGTGGTTTTTCCGCAGCCTGATGGGCCCAGGACCGACATGATTTCGCCGGTCTTCAGCTCAATGGACACGTCCTTGAGCGCTTGCACGTGCGACCCGTTGGGCAGATCGAAACGCATTGAAACATCTTCGATATGGAGGCCGTCCATAGTCAGTCATCTCCTGCAGTCATAGGAAAAGGAAAATGGGGCGGCGCGAGTTGCCGCCCCATGTCGTGCAGGGATGCGGTCTTATTCGGTACCGGTAGCCGCCAGGTAGCTGGAATCTACAGTGTCGACATAGCTGTCGAGCGCCTGCGGAATGGACCCGGCACCCTGGAAGACATCCGCAACACCAAGCATGAAGGTCTGAACGTTTCCGCCCATCCACTTGTCGCTCAGCTTGTCTTCAACATTCGGGAACGTGAAGGTTGCGAGCGTGGCTTCCGTGGCATCCACATCCATACCGGCGTCCTTGGCGATGACCTCGATCATTTCCGCCTTGTTCTCACCGGAGTTCCACATGGCATTCGCTTCTGCGGTAACCTTCAGGAACTTTGTCAGCATTTCGGACTCTTCAGCAGCAAAATCAGCCGGAACGCTGATGCCGTCAAAGACGAGAATGCCGAGTTCTTCCTTCTCTGCACCCGTCAGAAGCACGTTACCGTGTTCCAGCATACGCCGCAGGGCACCGCCCCAACCGCAGACCATGTCAAGGCTTCCCTGCGCGAATGCGGCCGCGCCGTCAGCTGGCGCCATGTCGACGATTTCCATCGTGGAGATATCGACATCAAAATGCTTCATCTGCGACAGGAAGCCATAGTGAGCCGCCGTTCCGATCGGCACACCCACCTGCTTGCCTTCCAGTTCCTTGGCATTGTTCTTGTCGATTTCCAGCGTTTCCGCGACCACGCAGTTGTCGTTTTCAGAGTAGCTGACGGCAATATCGGTCAGGATCAGGTCCTGGCCTGCGGATGCTGCCACGACGAAAGGCGGTACGCCCTGGCTGACGGCAATCTGAACGTCGCCTGACGCCATCGCGGCGGACATCGCTGTGCCGGTATCAAACGAAACCCAGTTGATCGGCACACCAAGCGCTTCATCGTAAAGGCCTTTTTCCTTCGCATACTGGAAGGGCATCGGCCACTCCAGGAAGTAAGCAACCGTCAATTCCTGAGCCGCGGAAGTTGCCGGCATACCGGCCACCATACCCAGTGCTGCAAGAGTGCCGAATAGTTTAGATCTGTAGGTCATTGAATTTTTCTCACTGTTCCCTCGGTGCTGTACAGACGCGCAGATTTTCCTGTCTCGTGCCGCTCTCCTCGAACATCGGCTTGCCTGCATATGAAAATGGTTACGGCAGAATGCCGCGGTTACAACAGAAACACTCAACTGGATCTAATCTATCTCTAAATCTGGCCCTATATGTCACCGCCGGGCCGTGTTGACTGAGAACAATTGGTGCAACGGACTGCTTGATTTGTGAGCAAGCGCACAAATTTCCGCTCACACAGTCCCGTTTTGAATTCACCGAGAACTCGTCCAAGACCCCGAGACATGAGAGGACATTGCCATGAACGTTGCCGCCTCCCCGAATGATCTGAGCGAAATCATTGAAGCAGACCGCAACCATGTCTGGCATCATCTGCTGCAGCACAAGGCTCTGGAGACGATCGATCCGAAGATCATGGTCGAAGGCAAGGGCATGCGCCTCTGGGATGCGACCGGCAAGGAACATCTCGACGCTGTGTCCGGAGGCGTCTGGACCGTGAATGTCGGTTATGGCCGCGAGTCTATCGCCGACGCGATCCGCGACCAGCTCGTCAAACTGAATTATTTCGCGCATTCTGCCGGCTCTATCCCCGGTTCGCTCTTCTCGGAAAAGCTGATCTCGAAAATGCCGGGCATGAGCAGGGTATATTTCACCAACTCGGGAACTGAGGCGAACGAGAAGGCGTTCAAGATGGTCCGCCAGATCGCGCACAAGCGCTATGGTGGCAAAAAGCACAAAATCCTCTACCGCGAGCGCGATTACCACGGTTCTTCCATCACGGCGATTTCCGCCGGTGGACAGCAGGAGCGCAACGCGCAGTACGGCCCCTATACGCCGGGCTTCGTCGAGGTTCCGCATTGCTGCGAGTACCGGGCTCAGTGGGACGTCGAGAACTATGGCGAGCGCGCCGCCGACGCGATTGAGGAAGTTATCCTGCGCGAAGGACCCGAGACGGTCGGCGCCCTGTGCCTTGAACCGGTAACAGCCGGTGGCGGCGTGATCACACCGCCAAAAGGATACTGGGAACGCGTCCAGGAGATTTGCAAAAAGTACGATGTCCTTTTGCATATCGACGAAGTTGTCTGCGGTGTCGGACGTACAGGCACCTGGTTCGGGTACCAGCACTTCGGCATCAAGCCGGACTTCGTCACCATGGCGAAAGGCGTTGCGTCGGGCTATGCCGCAATCGCCTGCCTGGTTACGACCGAAGAAGTGTTCGACATGTTCAAGGACGATGCCAGCGACCCGATGAGCTTCTTCCGTGACATATCCACGTTCGGCGGATGCACCGCCGGTCCTGCCGCCGCGCTCGAAAACATGCGGATCATTGAGGACGAGGGTCTGCTCGACAACACGACAAAAATGGGTGACCGGCTGATTGCAAATCTCAACGGTCTCATGGAAAAACATCGTGTCGTTGGCGACGTCCGCGGCAAGGGCCTTTTCTGCGGCGCCGAACTGGTGGCGGATCGTGCAACACGCGAGCCCGTTGCCGAAAAGCAAATGCAAGCTGTCGCAGCCGACTGCATGTCTCAAGGCGTCATCATTGGCGTCAGCAACAGGGCAGTCCCTGGCCTCAACAACGTCATTTGCCTGTCTCCTGCCCTGATCGCCTCCAGTGACGACATCGATCACATTACGGATGCGATCGACGGAGCCCTGACGCGGGTGTTTGGCTGAGACATCTGACAATTGGAAGCCAAATCTGACAGGGGCACGGCGCTGTTGCATCGCCGTGCCCCTGTCAGAGAGACCTTGCCTACTTTCGTTTCCAAAGAATTTGCCAAATCGGCGCGACGTCTATTTAATAAGTCCAGTCAGATACTGAATTAGGGCCAGATATGGCGATTCCGGCCGAGACTTTCTTTCTCCGCCCCAACAATGAGGCGTCGCTGCAGCAACAGATCCAAGGGCTGGTTGTTGAATCCATCCTGTCCGGCCGCTGCCTGCCCGGTGAAAAGATGCCATCCAGCCGAAAGCTGGCCGAACATCTCGGCGTGGCCAGGATCACGGTGACGATTGCCTATACGGAACTTGTATCCAACGAATATCTCGTATCGAAGGGGCGCTCCGGCTATTTCGTCGCTCACACGGCGCCAAGCAGACCCAAGTTCAATCTTCCCGATCAGTCCGAAAAGATGCAGGTCGACTGGAACCGGACAATCGGGCAACGATTTTCAGAACACGTCCCCCTCGTACGGCCTGATAACTGGCGCGACTACACCTATCCCTTTATCTACGGACAGTCGGATTCCAGACTGTTCGACCATCACAATTGGCGGAATTGCGCCTTGAAGGCGGTCGGCCGCAAGGATTTCGACACGCTGGCAACAGACTACTATGAGCGCGACGATCCCATGCTCGTGGAGTTCATACTCAAGCATATCCTGCCACGTCGCGGGATTAAGGCGCGACCTGAAGAAATCCTCATCACGATGGGGGCACAGCACGCGCTTTGGATTACGGCGCAGATCCTTTTAACCCAGCGGCGCACCGCCGCGATTGAGAATCCCTGTTATCCGGGACTGCGCCAGATCCTCAGCCAAACGCGCTGCAATACCATCTCCATCGATGTCGACGCCGCGGGGCTGCCCCCGGAGGACCTGCCGGAAACGCTCGATGTGGTCTTCACGACACCAAGCCACCATTGCCCGACAAATGCGACCATGCCGGTAGCACGCCGCCAGCGCCTTCTGGACCTTGCGGCCGATCGCGGCTTCATCATCGTCGAGGATGATTATGAATTCGAGATCTCGTTCCTGAAGTCTCCTTCACCGGCCCTGAAGTCACTCGACCCTGCCGGGTCGGTGATCTATGTCGGATCGTTTTCGAAGTCGCTCTTTCCGGGATTGCGGCTCGGCTATCTGGTCGCGTCCGAACCCTTCATTCGAGAAGCACGCGCGTTGCGCTCTCTCGTCCTGCGCCACCCGCCGGGTCTGATCCAACGCACTGCGGCCTATTTTCTGTCGCTGGGGTACTACGACTCGCAAATCGCGCGCATGGGACGCATCTACCGAAAGCGCAGGTCGATCATGGAACAGAGCCTGAAGGAGAACGGACTGACGCAAAACGGCCAGGGAACGTTCGGCGGGTCGTCCTTCTGGATGCGGGCGCAGGAAGGCATCGACAGTTCCAGCCTCGCGATGAAACTCCGCCAGGACGGCGTGCTGATCGAAGCCGGCCGCGCTTTCTTCAAGAGCGGTGAAGAACAGCCCGGGTACTACAGACTGGCCTATTCGTCCATCGCGTCTGCGCGGATCCCCGACGGCATAGCGCACATCGCCCAGAGGATTGAGGAAGCAAGCCGTTAGGGCGATTTCCGGCCTCAAACCAAGCCAGGAAAAGGCGGTCACGAAAACGCGACAGAAAAAGTTCATCTGCGCGTGAAAATTTTGTTGATTTTTTCATTTTTGCGCGTGAAATTATGCGTGAAATTTTCACGCATGGATTATCGGAATGGAAATGAGCAGCCTGGGTGAAGACCTCAGGGCCCTTCGCAGTACCAGAAAAATGACGCTTGAAGAGCTCGCTCAGAAACTTGGGCGTTCGGTTGGCTGGCTGTCTCAAATTGAACGCGATATTTCCACGCCACGCCTGTCCGATCTGAGGCAGATCGCCGATATCTTCGATGTACCGCTGTCGATTTTTTTTGGAAGCGCCGACGCTCCCGAAATCGAAAAGGGCCGCATCGTACGCTCGCCTGCCCGGCGCATCATCGGCGAGCGCGATGCCGGTCTTGTCGAAACGCTCGTATCGCCGGACCTAACCGACAATTTCGAAATGATCCACTCGACTTTCCAGCCCGGGTCGCGGCGCACATCGCCCATTTCGCGGCCAACGCAGGAAGTTGCCTACATGATCTCCGGCAAACTGGACATCTGGCTGGATGAGGACGCCTTCACCGTTGAAACCGGTGACAGCTTCCGGATCCGCGATGCCTCCTACCGCTGGGCCAACCCCTATTCAGAACCCGCAGTTGCCGTCTGGGTGATTTCCCCACCGGTCTACTGAACCTTTTCGAGAAGGAAAGCCGAACCATGTCCGTTCCCTCAACAGCCCGCGTCGTCATCATCGGTGGTGGCGTTGTCGGCGTGTCCACCCTCTATCACCTTGCCAAGAATGGCTGGTCAGACTGCGTCCTCCTGGAAAAGAACGAACTGACCGCCGGATCGACCTGGCACGCCGCCGGCAACTGCCCGAATTTTGCCGGCAGCTACGGCATCATGAACATGCAGCGGTATGCCCTGGAACTCTACAGAGGCCTCGCGGATGAGGTCGATTACCCGCTGAACTATCACGTAAGCGGCGCGGTGCGTCTCGCCCACAGCCATGAACGGATGATGGAATTCGAGTATGTCGCCGGTATGGCCCGTCACATGGCTCTGGAGATGGAGATGTGCACGCCGCAGCAGCTGCAGGAGCACCATCCCTTCATGGAACTGCACGACCTGGAAGGCGGCCTTTGGGATCCGCTGGACGGGGACATCGATCCGGCCCAGGTCACGCAGGCGCTCGCGAAGGGTGCACGTACACACGGTGGCAAGATTTTACGGTTCACACCGGCGACCGGCGTCAGCCGCCAGAACGGCGAGTGGATCGTGCACACGGAACAGGGCGACATTCGCTGCGAATATGTCGTGAACGCTGCCGGCTACTATGCCGAGCGTGTGGGTGAGTGGTTCATTCCGTTTGGCGGCCGACAGGTTCCCATGGCTGTCATGAGCCACCAGTATTTCCTGACAGAACCGGTGCCGGAAGTTGCCGAATGGTCCGAGAAAAATGGCCGTAAACTGCCGCTGATACGCGATGTCGACACGTCCTATTACCTGCGCCAGGAAACCACCGGTTTCAATCTCGGCCCTTACGAGCGGAACTGCCAGACCGCCTGGACGCGGCCCGACGATCCGATGCCTGACGATTTCAGCTTCCAGCTCTATCCCGATGATCTCGACCGGCTGGAATGGTACATCGAGGACGCCATGGCGCGCGTTCCACTGCTGGGCACACAAGGGGTGAGCCGGAACATAAACGGGCCGATCCCGTACGCGCCGGACGGATTGCCGATGATCGGCCCGATGCCCGGCGTTCCGAACGCCTTTGAAGCACACACATTCACCTTCGGCATTGCGCAGGGCGGCGGCGCCGGCAAGGTCGCGGCCGAGTGGATCATGCACGGTGCGACCGAGTGGGATATGTGGTGTGTCGACCCGCGCCGCTACACCGACTACACGGACAAACAGTACTGCATCGACAAGGCCAAGGAAGTTTATGGCTACGAATATGCAATGCACTTTCCGCATCACGCATGGCCTACAGGCCGTGACCGGAAAAAGTCGCCCAACCATGAGAAAATTCTGGAACTTGGCGGCCAGATGGGATCGTTCAACGGTTGGGAGCGTGCCAACTGGTTTGCGAAACCGGGTGATGACACCTCCGAAGACGCGACGCAGACGTGGTCGAGATCAGGCCCGTGGGAACCGCGGGTGCGTGAAGAATGTGAATCGGTCCGTGATGCCGTCGGCGTGCTCGACCTGTGCGGCTTCTCGCGCTTCAGCCTCCGCGGCGAAGGCGCTGCGGAATGGCTGCGCGGCAAAATCGCCGGCGGGTTGCCAAAGGCCGGCCGCCTGAATCTCGGATACTTCCCCGACCATCGTGGCCGGGTGCTGACCGAAATGTCGCTTGTCCGTCATGGCGAGGATGACTTCACACTGATCACGGCCGCGGTTGCGCAATGGCACGACTTCGAGGTTCTCAAGTCGGATCTGCCGGAAGGTGTGACGCTCACCGATCGCACCAGGGAGATGACAACGCTGATTGTGGCGGGTCCGAAATCCCGCGACCTCTTTGAAAAGATCACGGATGCCGACCTTTCCATCGGCTGGCTGACGCACCAGCAGACAACCGTTGCCGGCAAGCCTGCGATGCTCGTTCGTGTGTCCTTTGCAGGTGAACTCGGCTGGGAAGTCCATGCTGCCATGGACGACATGTCGGCGATCTACGACGCCATCCTGGAGTGTGGTGCAAAACCGTTCGGCATGTTTGCCCTGAACGCCTTGCGCATCGAGAAAGGCTACCGCACCTGGAAGACCGATCTATCCACCGACTATTCCCTTTTCGAAAGCGGTCTGGGCCGTTTCGTGAAACTCGACAAGCCGCAGGACTTCCCCGGCAAGCAGGCACTTCAGATCGAAAAGCAGCACGGTTCGGCCAAGGGTTTCGTTACGCTGACGATCGAGGCAGGTGACTACGACGCGCCTTACATGTCGAACATCTGGCAAGGCGACGAGATGGTCGGAGAAGTCACCTCGTCCGCGTGGGGTTACCGCGTCAATTCCTGCATTGCTCTCGGCGTTGTCCGCAAAGGACTCGATGCCGCGGGCACTGAGCTTGAGGTCGAAATCTACGGACGCAGATACAAGGCAACCGTTCAGCCGGATCAACCATTGTGGGATCCGGAAAACGAACGCCTGCGAGCCTGATCCTAAACAGAAAACGCAGCCTTTGCGCATGATTTTGGAGGAGTGTGCATGACCGGGAGTGAAGTGAAACAACGCCGCCGTTCCGGTGGCCGCTCGGCCCGAACGGCTGCGCGCGCCCGCCCTCTGGACGATGCAGTCCGCCCGGTCTGGCCGGGCATGCCCGGGGGGCGCTACCGGCCACTGAAGGAAGCAGACGTCAAGCGCATCCACGAGGCTGCTCTACAGGCGCTGGAGGTCATTGGCTTCGGATCAGCCCCGGCCTCCGGACGGGCCTATCTCAAGGCTGCCGGAGCGATCGAGGGAGAGGACGGTCGCATCCGGTTTCCGCGCGCGCTTGTGGAGGACATGCTCGCCAAGGCTGCCCGCGACATCACGCTGAATGGCAGAGACCCGAAATTCGATCTGCATCTGACAGGGACGAACGTTCACTTTGGAACGGCCGGTGCGGCCGTTCACATCGTCGACCCGACAACGGGGGATTATCGCAACCCCAACGTCCAGGATCTCTACAACACGGCTCGGCTTGTTCAACAACTCGACAACGTGCATTTCTTTCAACGGCCGCTCGTCTGCCGTGAATTCGAGTCCCCGCGAGACCTCGACATCAACACAGCCTATGCGGCCTGTGCCGGCACCACCAAACACATCGGCCTCTCGTTCACCGAAGCTGCGAACGTCGCACCGGCGTTGGAGTTGCTGCACCTGATGGTGGGCGGCGAAGACGCCTGGCGGCAACGGCCTTTCGTTTCCAACACCAATTGTTTCGTGGTGCCGCCCCTCACCTTCGCTGAAGAAAGCTGCGAAGTGATGGAAGCATGCATTCTGGCCGGAATGCCGGTTCTTCTGCTATCGGCTGGACAGGCCGGAGCCACCGCCCCAGCACCCATCGCGACCGCCGTCGTGCAGGCGGTCGCCGAGTGCCTTGCCGGCGTCGTTTATGTCAATGCCGTGAAACCCGGACACCCGGCCGTGTTCGGCACCTGGCCGTTTGTGAGCGATCTGCGCACAGGCGCCATGTCGGGTGGCAGTGGTGAGCAGGCACTGTTGAGTGCGGCCTGCGCGCAGATGCACCAGTTCTATGGCTTGCCAGGTGGGGCTGCGGCCGGTATCGCCGACAGCAAGCTCCCTGACATGCAGGCTGGCTGGGAACAGGGGATCAGCAACGTCATGGCGGGCCTTTCTGGCCTCAACATGGTGTATGAGGCCGCCGGTATGCACGCCTCTCTGCTCGGCTTCTGCCTGGAGTCGCTCGTTCTTGGAAACGACATGCTGGGTCAGGTTCTGCGCTGCGTGCGCGGCGTCGAGGTCAAAGACGAATTTGTCGACATCGAGGTCATTCGCTCGGTCGTACTCGACGGTCCCGGCCACTATCTCGGTCACGACCAGACGCTGAAGCTGATGCAGAGCGAGTACATCTATCCGGACCTTGCCGACCGGACCAGCCCGAAGGAATGGGAAGAACGCGGCAGGCCAAGATTGCTCGACAGTGCGCAAGAAAAAATGCGCAGCATCCTGTCCCAGGACGGGCACACATTCGATCAAGCAACTGAGGACGCCCTGCGCGCAGCCCAGCCGCTCGCTGAGCTGGTCAGGCCCTGACGTCCTCCATTTTCAGTCAATCACCAACGGAAAGAGTTTAACGTGACACCTCCATCCAAAGCCCGCGTCGTCATTATTGGCGGTGGTGTTGTCGGTTGTTCGGTCGCCTATCACCTGACCAAAAAAGGTTGGACCGATGTCGTGCTATTGGAACGCAAACAGCTGACGTCAGGAACAACCTGGCATGCCGCGGGCCTGATTGCGCAATTGCGCGCAACAGAAAACATGACGCGGCTGGCAAAATACAGCCAGGAGCTTTATGGCAATCTCGAAGCGGAAACGGAAGTTGCCACCGGTTTCCGGCGCTGCGGCTCCATTACGGTTGCATTGACGGAAGAACGTAAGGAAGAGATTTTCCGCCAGGCGTCCATGGCGCGTTCCTTCGGGGTGCAAGTCGAAGAAATCACCCCTCAGGAAGTGAAAGCGCGCTACGAGCACCTGAATACGGATGGCGTTGTTGCCGGCGTTTATCTGCCGCTTGACGGTCAGGGCGACCCGGCCAACATCGCGCTCGCACTCGCCAAGGGTGCGCGTATGGGTGGTGCAAAGGTGATGGAACGGGTCAAGGTCACCAACCTGCAGAAGACAGGCCGGCGCATCACCGGTGTCGAATGGAGTTCCGCAGAAGGCACCGGCGTTATTGAATGCGACCACGTGGTCAATTGCGGCGGCATGTGGGGCCACGAACTCGGACGTATGGCCGGTGTCAATGTTCCCCTGCATGCCTGCGAACATTTTTACATCGTCACGGACAGCGTTCCAGGTCTCACACATATGCCGGTCCTGCGCGTTCCCGACGAATGCGCCTACTACAAGGAAGATGCCGGCAAGATGCTGTTGGGGGCCTTCGAGCCTAACGCGAAGCCCTGGGGCATGAACGGAATTCCGGATGATTTCGAATTCGACCAGTTGCCGGAAGATTTCGATCACTTCGAACCGATCCTGGAAGCCGCGGTCAACAGGCTGCCTCTTCTCGCGGAAGTCGGCATTCACACCTTCTTCAACGGGCCGGAGAGCTTCACGCCCGACGATGCCTACCATCTTGGCCTCGCTCCGGAAATGGACAATGTCTGGGTTGCGGCGGGCTTCAATTCCATCGGCATTCAGTCCGCCGGCGGTGCCGGCATGGCACTTTCGGAGTGGATGGACACGGGCGAAAAGCCATTCGATCTCGGCGATGTCGACATTTCCCGCATGCAGCCCTTCCAGGGCAATCGCCAATACCTGTTCGAACGTTCGAAAGAAACGCTCGGACTGCTTTATGCCGATCACTTTCCCTATCGCCAGAAGGCGACGGCAAGAGGTATTCGAAGAACGCCGCTGCATGAGCATCTGAAGTCGCATGGAGCCGTCTTTGGAGAATTCGCCGGTTGGGAACGTGCGAACTGGTTTGCGGATGAAGGTCAGGAACGCGAATACCGCTATACCTGGAAACGGCAGAACTGGTTCGAAAACGCGGCGCGCGAACATGCGGCAATTCGCGAAAATGTCGGCATTTACGACATGTCGTCTTTCGGCAAGATCCGCATTGAAGGGCCCGATGCCGAAGCCTTCCTGAACTATGTCGCAGGCGGTGACTACTCCGTACCGACGGGCAAGATCGTCTATACGCAGCTCTTGAACAATCGCGGCGGCATTGAAGCCGATGTCACCGTTACCCGGCTGTCGGAAACCGCCTATCTGGTGGTCACGCCGGCCGCGACCCGTCTCGCCGATGAAACGTGGCTGCGCCGCCATGTCGGCGACTATCGGGTCGTGATTACGGATGTCACGGCGGGCGAAGCCGTCCTGGCCGTGATGGGTCCGAATTCTCGCGCACTGCTGCAGAAAGTGTCGCCGAACGACTTTACCAACGCAACAAATCCGTTCGGAACCGCACAGGACATCGAAATCGGCATGGGCCTCGCGCGCGCGCACCGTGTCACCTATGTCGGTGAACTCGGATGGGAGCTCTACGTGTCCTCGGACATGGCCGGTCATGTGTTTGAAACGCTTCATGAAGCGGGACAGCAAATGGGAGCAAAACTGTGCGGCATGCACATGATGGATTCCTGCCGTATCGAAAAAGGCTTCCGCCACTTCGGACACGACATCACCTGTGAGGACCATGTTCTGGAGGCGGGCCTCGGATTTGCAGTCAAACGCGACAAGCCGGACTTCATCGGACGCGAGGCTGTCTTGAAGAAGCGAGAAGCCGGGCTCGACAGGAGGCTGGTGCAGTTTCGCCTGAAAGATCCGGAGCCGCTGCTCTACCACGCCGAGCCGATCATTCGAGATGGCGAGGTCGTCGGGTTCCTGAGCAGCGGCAACTATGGCCACACCCTGGGTGGTGCGATGGGCCTTGGATACGTCCCGTGCAAAGGCGAAAAGGCAGATGAGGTTCTGGGCTCGTCCTATGAAATCGAAGTTGCCGGTGTTCGTGTGTCTGCGGAAGCCTCGCTCAAGCCTCTTTACGACCCGAAATCTGAAAGAGTGAAGGTCTGATCGCGCCGGTTTATCTGTCTACGCCGATTAGACAAGGCAAAAAAACGGACGCAAGATGCATCAGGATTTTATTTTTTGAGACCTATTGTCTCAATTTTTTAAATCCTTTAACACTAGTGCCGTGGTGATGTTGAACCGGAAACGACCCGATCTGGCTTTATGCTGCACCATAAACTGGCCCTAAGAGCGCGGTGGCAAGTCGAGTTAAATCTCGCCTCAACGCAGCATTTGCGGGAAGAGATTTCCTTGAATTCACGGGAGTATTCGCTATGAAAATGACGACCGAGGAAGCCTTTGTAAAAGTGCTTCAGGCGCACGGAATTGAACACGCATTTGGTATTATCGGCTCTGCCTTCATGCCAATTTCTGATCTGTTCCCGCGTGCAGGCATTAAGTTCTGGGACTGTGCGCATGAGGGCTCCGGCGGCATGATGGCGGACGGGTACACCCGTGCGACCGGAAAAGTCAGCATGATGATCGCGCAGAACGGACCGGGTATCACCAACTTCGTGACTGCCGTCAAAACCGCTTACTGGAACCATACGCCGCTTCTTCTGGTCACTCCTCAGGCTGCGAACAAGACCTTGGGCCAGGGCGGCTTCCAGGAAGTCGAACAGATGGCTCTGTTCGAGGATATGGTCGCTTACCAGGAAGAAGTCCGCGATCCGTCACGCGTCGCTGAAGTTCTGAACCGGGTCATCCTGCAGGCAAAACGCGCCAGCGCTCCGGCACAGATCAACATGCCGCGCGATTTCTGGACCCAGGTCATCGACATCAATCTGCCGCCGATCGTCGACTTCGAACGTCCGGGCGGCGGCGATGCCGCGCTTCAAGAAGCTGCGGAACTCCTGAGCACTGCCAAGTTCCCGGTTATTCTGAACGGCGCAGGTGTGGTTATCGGCGGCGCGATCGAATCTTCCATGGCACTTGCCGAACGTCTCGATGCACCGGTTTGCTGCGGCTATCAGCACAACGACGCCTTTCCGGGATCGCACCGCCTGTTTGCCGGTCCGCTCGGCTATAACGGCTCCAAGGCCGGGATGGAACTGATCTCGAAAGCCGATGTGGTGCTTGCGCTCGGAACACGGCTCAACCCGTTCTCGACCCTGCCGGGCTACGGCATCGATTACTGGCCGAAGGATGCCAAGATAATCCAGGTAGATATCAATCCGGACCGCATCGGCCTCACCAAGCCCGTCTCAGTCGGAATTGTCGGCGATGCCCGCAAGGTGGCCGATTCTCTCCTTGAAAAGCTGTCGCCGACCGCTGGCAACACAGGCCGCGACGACCGGACCCACACGATTGCGCAGACCAAATCACGTTGGGCTCAGCAGCTGTCCTCCATGGATCACGAAAACGACGATCCAGGCACGACCTGGAACGAGCGTGCACGTGCTGCCAAGCCGGACTGGCTCAGCCCGCGCATGGCATGGCGCGCCATTCAGGCCGCGCTGCCGAAAGAAGCAATCATCAGCTCGGACATCGGCAACAACTGCGCCATCGGCAACGCCTATCCGAGTTTCGAAACCGGGCGGAAGTATCTCGCCCCCGGCCTGTTCGGACCTTGCGGATACGGTCTGCCTGCAATTATCGGCGCGAAGATCGGCTGCCCGGACACACCGGTCGTCGGCTTTGCAGGTGACGGTGCCTTCGGCATCGCTGTGACCGAACTGACCGCCATCGGACGCAAAGAATGGCCGGCAATCACGATGATCGTCTTCCGCAACTATCAGTGGGGCGCTGAGAAGCGCAATTCCACTCTCTGGTATGAAGACAACTTCGTCGGCACGGAGCTGGACGAGCAGGTGAGCTATGCGGGTATCGCGAAGGCCTGCGGATTGGAAGGCGTTCAGGCTCGGACAATGGACGAACTGACCCAGGCTCTCGACAAGGCCATCGACGACCAGATGAAGCATGGCAAAACGACCCTGATCGAAGCCTTGCTCAATCAGGAGCTCGGGGACCCGTTCAGACGTGATGCGATGAAGAAGCCTGTCGAAGTTGCCGGCATTTCCGTATCCGACATGCGTCCGCAGGCAGGCGTCTAAGACCCTGCGCTGATGCGCCATTTGCCTCCAAAGACGTCTTCTCCAGGGTGAACAGTTCTCTCCGGGGAAGACGATCAGTAGACGGGATAACGGCGCACTTCAAATACCGGCACCGCCGCTGACAAGGTCAACCGTGATCCTCCAGCGGCGGCGCCAGCCCACCGGTTCGCTGCCATGCCCGAATGCCGGCACAAAGGGAACAACCAGCGGTCAGACCGGTCAGCCAATGCCAGGAGAGCAAGGTCGCATGAAACCTTTGGAAAACATCCTGCAGAATGCCGCCAGCGCGCAAAAGACAATCGTGCTGAGCGAAGGTACGGACCCAAGGGTAATCCAGGCGGCAATCGATGCGCGCAAACTGGATGTCGCCAGGATCATTCTCGTTCTGGACAAGGGATCTGAAGGCACGCGGCCTGCCGCTCTCGACGAAGAGATTGAAGGCCTGGAGGTACACGATCCCTCCAGCTCGCCTGTGACCCAGGAACTTGCCGACCTTTACTATTCCATGCGCAAGCACAAAGGCATTTCGCCTGAGCAGGCTCTGGAGCAGGCAAAAATTGCGCATGTCTACGCAGCGCTGCTCGTCAAGGCAGGGCACGCGGACGGCTGCATCGGCGGCGCGGTGCTGTCCTCTGCCGAAGTCATCAAGACGGCGATACAGGTGATCGGAGTTGCAGAAGGCACAAAGCTCGTTTCGAGTTTCTTCCTGTTTCTCTTTTGTGAAGACCACCACACGCGCAAAGGCGCCTGCATATTTTCAGACGCGGGCCTTGTCGTTGATCCCTCAGCGGAAGAGCTGTGTGAAATCGCGATAGCATCGGCGCACTCGTTTCAGGACCTCACGAACGAGACGGCCCGCATCGCGATGCTGTCATTTTCAACGCGGGGCAGCGCGAAACACCACGCCGTTTCGAAAGTTCAAAAGGCGACAGATCTCGCGCGTGAGGCAGCGCCCGATCTCCTGATCGACGGTGAGTTGCAATTCGATGCGGCATTCGTACCTGAAGTTGCTCAATCGAAGGCGGCGGATTCGCCGATCGCAGGCAACGCGAACGTTTTCATATTTCCAAATCTTGACGCAGGGAATATCGGTTACAAGATCGCACAAAGAATCGGCGGCGCAACAGCGATCGGTCCGATCCTGCAAGGTCTATCGCATCCGGCAAACGACTTGTCGCGCGGGTGCAGCTCGGAGGATATTCTTCACATGATCGCAGTCACTACCGCGCAGTCGCTTCACAAGGACAAGACGACCTCCAGCGTGGAGCAGCAGGTATGACCGATCCCGTCCTCGATACCTCGCCGAAAGTGTCGGACGAAGTCCGTAAAACCACCTGCTACATGTGCGCTTGCCGGTGCGGCATCAACGTCCATATGAAGGATGGAAAGGTCGCCTATATCGAAGGCAATCGCGATCATCCCGTGAACAAGGGTGTGCTGTGTGCCAAGGGATCGTCCGGCATCATGCAGGTCAACGCTCCGTCTCGTCTGAGGGCGCCGCTCAAGCGCACCGGGCCGCGCGGATCGGGCGAGTTTGAAGAAATCTCCTGGGACGAAGCCCTGGAACTCGCCCGCTCGTGGCTGGATCCGATCCGCAAGTCCAGTCCCGAAAAATTGGCCTTCTTTACCGGACGCGATCAATCCCAGAGCTTCACGAGCTTCTGGGCCCAGAATTTCGGAACACCGAACTACGCCGCTCATGGCGGGTTCTGTTCCGTCAACATGGCAACCGCCGGTATCTACACGATGGGCGGCGCTTTCTGGGAATTCGGTCAGCCGGACTGGGACCATACCAAACTCTTCATGATCTTCGGCGTTGCGGAAGATCACGATTCCAACCCTATCAAAATGGGGCTTGGCAAGCTGAAGGCGCGCGGAGGCAAGGTGATCGGCGTCAATCCGATCCGTTCCGGCTACAACGCCATTGCCGACGAATGGGTCGGCATCACGCCGGGCACGGATGGGTTGTTTATTTCCGCCTTGATCCACGTTCTGCTGAAAGCGGGCAGGATCGACCTCTCCTACCTCTCCCAGTTCACCAACGCGCCCTGCCTTTTGAACGCAACATCGGGTTCGCCGGAAGAAGGCCTTCTTCTGCGCGACGGCGACGGCAAGCCGCTCGTCGTTGACCGGGCCAACGGTACGCTTCAACCCTTCGACAAACAAGGGGTAAACCCGGATCTGGCTGCCAGTGTCGACATGGACGGCGTAACCCACAAGACCGTGTTCCAACATCTGGCGGATCGTTTTCTGTCAAACGAATACAGCCCGGAAGCCGTATCGGAGCGCTGCGGTGTCAGTGCGGGACGGATCAAGGCTATTGCCGGCGAACTTGCGCGCGTTGCTTTTGAAGAAGCCTTTGAACTCGACCAGCCCTGGACGGATTTTCGCGGCAACAAGCACGAAAAGATGCTCGGCCGGCCGGTCAGCTTCCATGCCATGCGCGGCATCTCGGCCCATTCCAACGGGTTCCAGACGTGCCGCACGCTCCATATCCTTCAGATCCTGCTCGGAACAGTGGAGGTCCCCGGCGGTTTCCGCTTCAAGCCGCCCTATCCGAAACCGGTCGAGGCCCACCCGACGCCGCACTGCCACTCCAAGCCGGATTGTCCGCTCGACGGCCCCCATCTCGGGTTCGTGCGCGGACCGGACGATCTCGCCCTGAAGGAAGACGGCACGCCGGCGCGCATCGACAAGGCGTTTACCTGGGAAAATCCGCTGTCGGCCCACGGGTTGATGCACATGGTCATTTCCAATGCCCATGCCGGTGATCCCTACAAGATCGACACGTTGTTCTTCTACATGGCCAACATGGCCTGGAACTCGTCCATGAACACGCGCGGCGTCATGGACATGCTCACCGACAAGGACGAGAACGGCGATTATGTCATTCCGCGCATCATCTATTCCGATGCATATTCCTCGGAAATGGTTGCCTATGCCGACCTGATCCTTCCCGATGCGACCTATCTGGAACGGCATGACTGTATTTCACTGCTTGACCGGCCGATCTGTGAGGCCGATGCAGCCGCCGATGCCATCCGCTGGCCGGTGATTGAACCGGATCGAGACGTTCGTGGTTTTCAATCGGTCCTGATCGACCTCGGCGCGCGTCTCAAACTGCCCGGCTTTGTCGACGAAAACGGCGAGGCGCTTTATGCCGACTATGCCGACTACATGGTCAACCACCAGCGGCGGCCCGGTATCGGCCCGCTCGCAGGCTTCCGTGGAAACGGCACCGAGACCGGCCGGGGCGGCGTGAACCCGAACCAGCTCGAGCGTTACATCGAAAACGGCAGCTTCTTCGTCGAGCACGTTCCAGCGGAAGCGTCCTACTACAAGCCCTGGAACACCGCCTACCAGGACTGGGCGGTCAAGCTCGGGTTCTACGACAAACCGCAGCCCTACCTGTTTCAGCTCTATGCCGAACCGCTGCGCCGGATGCAGCTTGCCGCAGAGGGTCACGGAGATCGTCAGCCGCCGGATCATCTCAGGCAACAGATCATCGATCACCTTGATCCGATACCGGCCTGGTATGCACCTCTTGAGGAGGCATCCGTCGATACGGACAGCTACCCGATCCACGCGCTTACCCAGCGGCCAATGGCCATGTACCACTCCTGGGGCAGCCAAAATGCCTGGCTCCGGCAGATACACGGACACAACCCGCTCTACGTGCCGACAAAACTCTGGAAGGAACACGGGTTCAAGGACGGCGACTGGGCGAAGGTCACGTCGGTTCATGGCGAGATTACCGTTCCGGTCGCGCACATGGCGGGTCTCAACGAGAACACTGTCTGGACCTGGAATGCGATCGGTAAGCGCAAGGGTGCCTGGGCACTGGACGAGGATGCACCCGAAGCAACGCGCGGGTTCCTTTTGAACCACCTCATTCACGAGCTCCTGCCACCAAAGGGCGACGGGCTCAGGTGGTCGAATTCAGATCCGGTAACCGGTCAGGCGGCCTGGTTCGATCTGAGGGTGCGCATTGAAAAAGCTGCTCCCGTTGAAGAAAGCCTGCCTGTTTTCGGCGCATTGAAATCGCCGGTCGGCAAGGGCCCAGCCATCGTTCGACAGAAAGTGACGTCATGACCCTGTTGCCGGAAACGACTGAAAAGAAGCTTGGCCTGGTCATTGACCTGGATACCTGCGTCGGTTGCCATGCATGTGTAACCGCTTGCAAGGGCTGGAACACCGAAAACTACGGCGCTCCGCTCAGTGATACGGACGCTTACGGTGGCGATCCTGTCGGAACCTTCCTGAACCGGATCCACAGCTACGAAGTCGAGCCGAAAGGCGGCGGCTGTAGCCAGACCGTGCACTTCCCGAAATCATGCCTGCATTGTGAAGATGCGCCCTGCGTGACCGTATGCCCGACCGGCGCCAGCTACAAACGGACCGAAGACGGCATTGTGCTTGTCAACGAGGACGCCTGTATCGGCTGCGGATTGTGCGCCTGGGCCTGCCCTTATGGCGCGCGCGAAATGGATCCGACGGCCGGCGTCATGAAGAAATGTACGC
Organism: uncultured Roseibium sp.; assembly: GCF_947494555.1. GTDB lineage: Bacteria > Pseudomonadota > Alphaproteobacteria > Rhizobiales > Stappiaceae > Roseibium. Next base: position 323,357 of record NZ_CANLVF010000003.1, read on the forward strand.
TGTGCGTTGACCGGATCTACAATGACAATCTTCCGGAAGAGGATCGCGTACCTGCATGCGTCCGGACCTGCCCGGCGGGTGCACGCCATTTCGGGGACTTCGCCGACCCGGACAGCAATGTTTCCAAGCTGGTCGCAGAGCGCGGCGGCATCGACCTGATGCCGGAACAGGGAACCAAGCCGGTCAACAAGTATTTGCCTCCCCGGCCCAAGGACCAGTTGCAGGACATGGACGTCCTCACGCCTCTCCTTGAGCCCGTTGCCGAAGAACCGAAGGGTTTTCTCGCCTGGCTCGACAAAAGACTGGAGGCGCTCTGATGCATCCGGCTCCCTCAGTCATCATCTTTACCGTTCTGTCCGGCCTCGGCTTCGGGCTTCTGACGTTTCTCGGCCTTGGCATGCCGAAGGTCACCGGCTGGGAAGCGTTCTTCTATTTTGCGATTGCCTACGCGCTGGCTGTCGGCGGACTGGTGTCCTCCACATTCCACCTCGGTAATCCGCAAAGGGCGCTCAAGGCTTTTACCCAGTGGAGGTCCAGCTGGCTGTCCAGAGAAGCCTGGCTTTCAACCTTTGCGCTTATCGTTCTTGCGGTTTTCGGTGCTGCGGCCGTATTTGTCGGGGTCACGATTGCACCGCTCGGTCTGCTCGGAACGCTTCTGTCTCTTGCCACCGTGCTGGCAACGGCGATGATCTATGCCCAGTTGAAGACAGTTCCGCGCTGGAACCACTGGCTGACGCCCCTGCATATGCTGACCGTCTCCCTTGCGGGCGGTGCCATTATTGCTCAGCAGACCACTGCTGCAATCGTGCTGCTCCTCGCCGCAGGCGGTGTACAGATACTGCACTGGGTCCTTGGCGATCGGCGCTTTGGCGAACGCGGTCACACAATCGAAACGGCGACAGGTCTCGGCGATCGCGGCAAGGCCCGGCTGTTCGAACCTCCGCATACCGGATCGAACTATCTCCTGAAGGAAATGGCGCATGTCGTGGGCCGCAAGCACGCGCAGAAACTCAGGATCATTTCATTCGTCGCAATGATTTTGATCCCGCTGATCATTGTCGCGCTCCTGCCGGTCAACCCGTTCACCGCTGCACTTGCCACCCTGTTCTACCTCGTCGGTGCATTTGCATCCCGGTGGCTGTTTTTTGCCGAAGCCGAACATGTTGTCAGGCTTTACTATGGAGCTTCCGGCTCAGAGCCGCCCTATCAGCCTAGCTTCTCAAGCTGAGTTTGCTTCGAGCTTGAGACGAGCAATCCGGTCAAAAGGTTCATGTTGCACGCATCATGCTCTAAGGTATTGGAATGAAAAGCGAGACCAGACGCCGCAAAATAGGATTTCTGTTAATCGACGGATACGCATTGATGTCGGTCGCCTCCGCGATCGAACCGCTGCGTGCGGCCAATCTGCTGGGTGAATCGAAACATTTCACCCTGTCTTACTATTCGCAAAATGCCGGCAAGGTGCGTGCTTCGTGCGGCGCATATTTCGAAACGGAACCTCTCGGGATCCTGAGCAACCAGGTCGATCTTCTTTTTGTCGTCGCGGGAAGCAATCTCGGCGACGCCGAAAATGCCGCCTTCTACGCCCAACTGCGGCGACTGGCAGCCCATGGCGTAGAGCTTGGCGGGATTTCGGGGGGCGGATCGCTGCTGGCAAAAGCCGGTCTCATGGACGACCGCAGGCTCACCGTCCACTGGGAGCATTTTGAAGAGCTGAACGCCCTCTCAGATGCCTATTTTCTGGAACGCCGCATCTTCGTGATCGACCGCAACCGCTACACCTGCGCCGGCGGTGTCGCTTCGCTCGACATGATGCTCGCGCTGGTAAAGTCGGAGCTTGGCGCCGAGCTTGCGACAACGGTCAGCGACTGGCTCGTGCACAGCGGCATGCGCAGCGCGGACGAACCGCTGCGCTCGCGCTATCTTGGCAGCAACACCAGTTTGAACAGCTGTGTCACTGCGGCGGTGGAACTCATGGAAAGCCATGTCACGGATCTATTGACACTCGACCAGATCGCGATGCTGGCCGGTGTAAGTTCGCGCAAGCTGCAACGAAACTTCAAATCCGATCTCGGTATCAGCGTCATGCGCTGCTACATGGATATCCGCCTTCACAAGGCTGACGAACTGCTGCGCAAGACCAGAATGGCCGTTGCCCAGGTCGCCTTTTCGACCGGCTTTGTCGACCAGGCACATTTTGCAAGCGTCTACCGGGAGAAATTCGGATTTTCGCCGACAGAACGGCGGAAGAAAACGCGCGTGGCACCATCTGCAGTTCGCGCGCATACACCGAGCGACGTCATGGAACCAAACGGCGTACTGGAACACCATTAAGGGTGCCTGTTTCAGGGTTGCGGGTTCCAGATTTTTGGCGTCCGGGCTTGCCTTTTCCAGCGTTTGACCGTATTCAGCCCGCCCACTCCAGACTATAAACGCGAACCGCCAGCAAGATCAGCATCCTTCGGGTTGCACCTGCCGTGCACCTTTGACCTGATCGATACGACGTGGCCGGATCTTCCGGTCGCTCGCGTGCTGTTTCCTGCGGACTGTGGTTGGCGTGCTGCAAACGAGGTCGGCTGAGATGATTGAGACAATCGGACTTGATTTCGGAACGTCCAACACAGTGGCTGTCACTGCCGCCGGGCAAGGAGGGACGCAGCCGGTCACTTTCAGCGATGATGCGGCGGATTTCACGTCGCTTCCGACGGTTCTGAGCTTTCTCGACCGCGGTGCCGCGCGCGCACTTCATCCGGAAGTCGGGCCCTGGGCGATCCGGCAATTCCTGGAAAGCTTCGGCGATGTCCGATTTATCCAGTCACTGAAGACCTTCGCGGCAAGCCGTGTGTTCAAAGGAACGGGTGTTTATGGCGTGCGCTTCGAATTCGAAGACCTGATGGCCACGTTCCTACGCTGCGCCTTCGAGCGCGCGGGCACAGCGTTCGATCCGGCGAGAACACGGCTTGTCGTTGGACGGCCGGTCGAGTTCGCCGGTCACAATCCGGATGAGACACTTGCCATGGAGCGCTACAGAAGGGCGTTTCGCAAGGTCGGCTTTGAAGACATCTTGTTTGTGATGGAACCGGTTGGCGCTGCGTTTTCCTATGCGCAATCGCTCGAAAGGGATACGACCATTCTTGTCGCGGACCTTGGCGGCGGCACCACGGACTATTCCATCATGCGGTTCGAGACCCGGTCGGGGCACCTTGCGGCAACTCCGCTCGGGCGCGGAGGCATTGGTATTGCCGGGGATACGTTCGACTACCGCATCATCGACAATGTCGTCCTGCCGAAACTCGGCAAGGGATCGTCCTATAAGAGCATGGGCAAGATCCTCGAAATCCCGCCGAACCTTTTTTCCAATTTCGCCCGCTGGCACATGCTTTCAATCTTCAAGACGTCAGACGATTTCAAGGAGATGAAGAAACTGCTGCGCTGGTGCCTTGAGCCGGACAAGATCGAGCTATTCATCGAACTGGTCGAAGAGGATCAGGGATATCCGCTCTACAAGTCTGTTTCCGAAACCAAAGCACGCCTGTCCTCGGAAGACGACGCGGAGTTTTCTTTCTCGCCTCTCGGTTCGGATTTCCGCGCATCGGTCTCCCGCCGCGACTTCGAAGGCTGGATCGCCTCTGACCTTGCCAAAATGGACAAGGCTCTCGATGCCACCCTGCAGAAGGCGGGGCTATCGGAAACCGACATCGATCGTGTGTTCATGACGGGGGGAACGTCCTTCGTGCCCGCTGTACGCCGCCAGTTTGCGAACCGATTCGGCGCGGAGAAAATCTCCGGCGGGAACGAATTGACCTCCGTCGCCAACGGCCTCGCCCTCATCGGTGCGCGCGAAGATGCCGGAGACTGGGCGATCGCGGCTTAAAACGAGCAAATAGATTTCTTACGTCCCGTGTTCCATTCCACCTTCGTATCGCCACCTTCACCCAATAACCGATCGTTCATAACAGCATTGAAATTTTCCCGCGGGGATGTAGCAAGGGCTGCAATCGGATACCATAATGGAGACAACGTGAGGGTAATCCAGTATGGCGCCCCACAACCTATAGGTTTGTCCGACAGCAAGTCGATTCAGGAAAAATAATGCAGCAAATCGAACATCGCCGCGTCGACAGGTTCTGGCTCAAGCTGATTGAACGCCCGCTTGTGTTTCTGATGCTTATTTTGCTCGGGCTTGCCTTGTTGCCCGTCGCGGTCTGGTTGGATCTGAGATCGATCTCGGACACGTCGCTGAAATCCCAGGCGATCGATCTGGACGACGCAATCAGCGAGATCAGGACATATTATGCGCAGAACGTTGTAGGGCGCGTTCTGGGGGCGACCGGGGATATCGTCCCGACACACGAATATCACGAAACATCAGGCGGAATTCCGATCCCCGCCACGCTGTCTATCGAACTCGGGCAGGTCATCGGCGGTGACGGGCGCAATCTGAAATACCGGTTCGTATCCGACTTGCCGTTTGAAGACAGGCCCTCTCACGAACTCAACGACTTTGAAAAGAAAGCGCTCGCCGATTTCCGCGCAAACCGCGATCCCGCGGATCTGGAAATCGGCTATGAAGGGTCGATCTTCAATCGCAGCATACAGATCGCCTCGCCTGTTTTTCTCGCCGAGTCCTGTGTTCCCTGCCACAACTCGCATCCTGAAAGCCCCAAGACCGACTGGGAAGTGGGCGATGTACGCGGCATCCAGGCGATTACCATCAGCCAGCCGATTGCCGCGAACCTTTGGTCCTTCAAGTTTTTGCTGATCTATTTTGCCGGAGCCGGTGCGATTGGCGCAGCCGTTACCGGGCTTCAGTGGCATCAGGCGACCCGGTTCCACCGGATGAACGGCGATTTGGAGCATGCCAATTCCGAAATTGCGCAACTGAACGATCAGCTCACGTCCGAGAACCTTCGGCTCGGCGCTGAGATTGAGGTCGCGCGCCAGATCCAGATGATGGTTTTGCCGACCAAGGACGAGCTCGGCGGCATTCGCGAACTGGAAATTGCCGCCTTCATGGAGCCGGCAGACGAAGTCGGCGGCGACTATTACGACGTGTTGCAACTCGACGGCCGCGTCAAGATCGGTATCGGCGACGTGACGGGGCACGGCCTTGAAAGCGGTGTGCTCATGCTGATGGTGCAATCGGTCGCCGTCGCGCTTCAGGAACGCGGTCCCTCGGACCCGCGGCAATTCCTCGTGTCATTGAACAGCGCGATCTGCCGGAATATCAGGCGTACCAAGACGGACAAGCACCTGACGCTTTCCTTCCTCGACTTCCATCATGACAAGGTGACGCTTTCCGGCCAGCATGAAGAGCTGATCATTTTGCGCGAGGATGGCCGCTGCGACGTCATCGATACGGTGGACCTCGGCTTCCCGATCGGCCTCGATGAGGACATCGCCTCCTATATCGAAACCAAGGACGTGCCCTTCGGCACCGGGGATATGATTGTGCTTTACACAGATGGGGTGACCGAAGCGGAAAGCCCGGAAGGCGAACTCTTCGGCATGGAGCGGCTGCTGGAAAGCGCGCAGAGGCATGCGGCACCGCAGGCGTCCCAGGTCCTCAAGGGCATCATTGGTGACGTCAAGGCGCATATCGGGACCCAGACCGTCTTTGACGACATCACCTTGCTGGTCATCCGGCACACCTGAACACCAATGAAACCGGGCGCTGAAGCGATCAACGCCCGGCTTGGAACTAGCCGAACGCCCTTCGAAGCACAGGCACACGCTTGACGATCAGATAGTCAAGCGCGAGCACGCTGAGCAACGTTACGCCCGCCAGCGGAAAGGCGAGTGACAAGGCAAGCATCAGGATCATGGCGCCGCGCCAATGCGGCAGATCTTCGGGTGTTTTGGGCGCGAAGACCCGCAAAGCCAGTCCCTTGGGCCGCCGCAGCCACCACATGACGGCACCGCTGATGCTCAAGAAGATCACGGACAGGCACACAGCCGTGTTCAGGATCAGGTTCCATAGCCCCATCAGACCCATGTGGAACGGGATACCGACCGCCATTGCCTTGCCGGCTGCCGAGTAATCGGCAAACGAGACATTCGCCAGAACCCTGCCTGTGTACTGATCCACGTGCACGGTCCTGTCAGCGAACGGATCTTCCGCGTCCGAACTCATAGTGTCCTGGTTGATCGTCCAGACACCGGTCTCGCTGCGCGGAAAGGCAACACGGTATCTGGCGCTGAACCCGGTCTTCTCGGCGAGCGCCGCGACGCTGTCGATATCGACGGGGACACCCGGCGCCGTGCCTTCTACACCTTCTGTCGAACCGGATGCCGGCATGGGAGTTTGCTCCAACGCCCAGGGAACATCGGATACCGCGCCGTGGTTCATGGACGCGTGCGTTTCATCCGACAGGGGAACGTTGTCCCACTTTTCTGCGGGAAATGTGCTCCAGGCCTGAACAATCTTGCCGCCCCAGATGCCTGTCCACGACATGCCGGTCACAAGAAAAAGCAGCAGCAGCACTGAGACATAGATCCCCACATTCACGTGCAGCGTTTTCCAGAGCGCCCGGCCTTTCTGACGCAGATCGGGAACAAGTGCGCGAGCGAGAGAGACATCCCGCGGCCACCAGAGATAAATTCCGGTCACGACCAGAACGATGGCAAGACCTGCCGCGATCTCGAGAAGCCGGTCACCCGGAGTACCAAGAAGGAGATCGCTGTGAATGCCGTCGGCGAAATCATACCAGCCCTGGCGGCGGTTCCAGCTGTCCACGATGTCGCCGGTATAAGGATTAACGGCGACCATCATCTGCTCGTCGTCTTTCGCGATCCGGAAGACCGAAACGCTATTGTCCGACCGGCCTTTCAACCATTCGGCAAGCGTACTTCCGGGCAAGGACGCCAATGCCGCCTCGGCTTGCGTGGATACGTTGAGAGCCACGCTGTTCTCCGGAACCGGAACCGTGATTTTCTCGCCGTCCCGGCCATCGAAATAACCGATATACATCATCATCATGCCGGTGACCGCGAGGATCGTCAGGAAGGGTAGTACGAATAGACCGGCATAAAAGTGCCAGCGCCAGGCCGCCAGGTAGAAGCGGCTGGGTGTGGACGCGCCTGCGGCGTCCAGGGAAATGTTGCTCATGGGTGCTCCATTGCGGGACCACTGCCCGATCAGGCGATCGGCAGGGTTCACATCTCAATCGGGGTCTAGAGGTTTATGCTGGGTTCAGACCTGGCGCGGTGGAGCCCGCGCACCCAGAGTGCCGGCAATGGCTGCCTTGACCAGAGCAATGTCGCGGAGCGGGAGGGCCGTCTTGTGTTCATCGGGATGAGGCCCGACCCCATACGCTTGCTGAGAAGCCAGAAAGACGCCAACTCCGGCAAAGACGCAATGGTCGAAGGCAGCCGGTTCATCGTCGTCAGACGGTGCGGGAATTTCGACACCGTTGGCATCAAGCGTGACGGTTCTGAACCCTTCGGGCGTACAGATCGTGACCGTGAAACTGCCGTCGGCCTGAACGGCCGGCATGTACCCCTGCGGAACCAGCGCAGACATGAAAAACGGAAGCATCAGCAGCATCAAAGCTGCCGCTCTCAAGGCCGGAAATTGTTGCCGGAAGTGCTTCACGCTCAGGTATCCATGGTGGCGACGTTTCGATCATTAGGCGAAACAACGGTGAAAGACAAACCCGTTTTGCATCGGTTCCTGTTTCGACCAAATGATGTCGCTTTCGCGCTTGATCCTCCTTCTTCACTCCCCTAGATTGCCGCGACCTGACGGCGTCCTATCAGGGACTGAAAGCGATTCTGGATGCGGTTGACCCAATCAGGGGACCAACGCCGGAGCTGTCACTGCCAATTGCATTCCGGCCAACCCGTGCCGGACCGCTTGGCGTGCTTGCTTTCATCTTCCATTGCCGCCGCCATTCATCAGCCTGCCCGGGCGCCTGTCATTGGGAGAGAAACATGATCCGCCGGCTTTCGCTTACCCTTGTTGTTGCGTGTCTTGCGCCGACAACCGCCTTTGCCCATGGCGGCCATCTGGGCGAACTTGCCGGCCACGCCCATTGGATCGGCGTTGCCGCGCTTGCCGGTGCTGCTCTCGTTGCGGGCGTGGTCGCGCTGAAAGACAGAAAGAAAAAAGACGCCGACGAAGCGCCCGAAGTAGAAAGCCAGGACGACGAGACTGCCGGCGAGGCTGCTCAATGAGTGAGAAACTCGGTCTGATGATCTGCGGCCATGGCAGCCGCAACAAGGGCGCTGTCAAACAATTCGCGCAGCTGGCCGAAGGCCTGACGGCGCGGTTTCCGGACTGGCCGGTCGAATACGGATATCTGGAATTTGCCAATCCGGTCATTCATGACGGCCTGAACAAGCTGCGCGAAAAGGGCTGTACGCGCGTTTTGGCCGTCCCCGGGATGCTGTTTGCTGCCGGTCATGCCAAAAACGACATTCCCTCCGTCCTGAACACATATCAGGCCATGCATCCGGAGATGAAAATCTCCTACGGGCGCGAGCTGGCCGTCGATACACGAATGGTGAAGGCCGCCGCCGCGCGCATTCAAACGGCGATTGACGAGGCTGAGAGCGACGTCCCCCTGCACGAGACGCTGCTTATGGTGGTCGGCCGGGGCGCTTCGGATCCCGATGCCAATTCGAATGTTACCAAAATCACGCGTCTTCTTTGGGAAGGCTTCGGTTTCGGATGGGCCGAGACCTGCTATTCCGGCGTCACCTTTCCGTTGGTTGGCCCAGGCCTGGAGCACGCCGCCAAGCTTGGCTACAAGCGCGTCATCGTCTTCCCTTATTTCCTTTTCACCGGCGTATTGGTGCAGCGGATCTACAACACGACAGACGAGATTGCGGCCAATCACCCGGATATTGAGTTCCTGAAGGCCGGCTACCTCAACGATCATCCCCAGGTGATCGATACGATGGCCGACCGGGTCCAGGAAATTCTTCAGGGTGCCAACCTGATGAACTGCCAGATGTGCAAGTACCGCGAACAGGTGCTCGGGTTCGAAGCCGAGGTTGGGCTCGCGCAGGAAAGCCACCACCACCATGTGGAAGGGCTGGGAGCGGAAGCCGAGTGCCAGCTGTGCGACGAGATCTGCACCGGCGCCTGCGAAAAACAGGTGCAAGCGGCCGGGCATCATCACCACCATGACCACGATCATGGTCACGGGCATTCGCATGGTCACGGGCATTCGCACGAGCATAGCCATGATCATGATCACGGGCATGACCATCATCATCACCCTTATCCGCATGCCGACCATCCGCATGGTCCGAAGTCGTTGAACCGAGACGGATAAGACGCAGGTGACACGGCCTTCCATCCCGGCTTACAGCTATGAAAAGGACCCGGCGGAAATCTACCGGCAGTCCTTTTCCATCGTGCGTGCGGAAGCTGATCTTGCGCACGTGCCGGAAGACTTGCGGCCGGTCGCAATACGCCTCATCCATGCCTGCGGCATGACAGACCTGCCTCGGGATCTGGCCTGGTCCGGCAATGCAAGCGAAGCCGCCCAGGCAGCTTTCATGAACAACGCCCCAGTTCTTTGCGATGTCGAGATGGTTGTTCACGGCATCATTCGTTCGCGCCTGCCGTCGGGATGCGATGTCATCTGTACGCTGAATGATGCCGGTGTCCCGGATCTTTCCAAGCGCCTGAAGACAACGCGATCCGCAGCTGCAGTCGACTTGTGGCACGACCGTCTTCAGGGGGCAATCGTCGCAGTTGGAAACGCTCCCACGACGCTGTTCCGTCTTCTGGAAATCATCGCAAACGGTGGGCCCCGACCCGCACTTGTGCTTGGGTTTCCGGTCGGTTTTGTTGGAGCTTCCGAATCCAAGGACGCTCTGATTTCCAACCCGTTCGATCTGCCGTTTCTTGCCCTCAAGGGACGCAGGGGCGGTTCGGCGATGGCCGCAGCCGCCGTAAACGCACTCGCCGCAGGCCTGCCGGAGGAAGCGTGACATGGCGGATCATAAAGAGGGTAAAAAACTGAGATCGCGCGGTGCCGGCAAACCTTTGCGTTCACGCGGGTTCTTGTCGCATTCCGGCGCTCAATCCACCGGCGCGGATATTGGAGAAGGCTCCAAAGACGAACCCGCACAAAGATCGCGTGGCATGCGGCAAGCATCCGTGCATGCCAACGGAAAGCCGAAGGACCTGTCTCCGAAAGCCACCGTCAAACCGTATCGGCTGGAGGAAGAATGAAATCTCCTTGGCTGACGCTGATCGGTATTGGCGAAGATGGCGGTCTTGCTAAAGGAGGCCGGGATGCACTGGCAGATGCGGACGTGGTTTATGGCGGCCAGCGGCATCTGGCTCTGGCCGGCGAAATCCGGGCTGAAAAGCGGACATGGCCGTCACCCTTTGACACGGTCTTCGCTGAACTGGCGCAGTTGAAAGACCGGAAGGTAGCGGTCATTGCCACCGGCGACCCGATGTGGTTCGGCATGGGATCGTCGCTTGCAAGGCGCTTCGATGACGCCGAGATGACCGTTCTTCCAGCGCTGTCTGCGTTTCAGCTCGCCGCGAGCCGCATGGGTTGGCCTGTGCAGGATTGCGAATGCCTGTCGGTCCATGGCCGCCCAGTCGATCTGTTGCGGTGCGCGCTTTATCCAGGTGCACGGCTTTTGGTCCTGACAAGCGGCGCGCAGACCCCGCGCATGGTGGCGGACCTATTGGCCGATGAAGGGTTCGGGCGAACCAGAATGACCGTCCTTGAGCACCTTGGCGGCGAAAAAGAGCGCGCCGTGAGCGGGACGGCGGAGGACTGGTCTGCCGACGTGGCGGCGTTCCATACGCTGGCACTGGAAGTTGTTGCTGATCCTGCAACCCGCTTTCGCTCGCGCGTGCCGGGCCTTTCGGACGACGCATTCAGGCACGACGGCAAAATGACCAAACAGGACATACGCGCGATAACACTTGCTGAGTTGAAACCCTATCCGGGCGCTCTCCTTTGGGACATCGGTTCCGGGTGCGGGTCTGTTGCCATTGAATGGCTGCGCGCCGCCGACAGGACACGGGCAATCGGGCTGGAACCGGAGGCGGAACGCCGGAAAATGGCAGCAGAAAACGCAGTCGCACTCGGCGTTCCGCACCTGGAATTACGCGATGCGCTTGCGCCGGAGGGTCTAGAGGACTTGCCGGCACCCGATGCGATCTTCATTGGCGGCGGAGTGACGACGCCGGGCGTTGTCGACAAGGCATTGGCAGCGCTTGCCTCCGGTGGTCGGCTTGTCGCCAATGCCGTGACGCTTGAGAGTGAGGCCATCTTGCTCGCCAACTATCAGCATCACGGAGGCAGTTTGAAGAAACTCTCGGTGCATCGCGCCAGTGCAGTCGGCGGGCTCACCGGTTGGCGTCCGCTCATGCCTGTGACCCAGTGGAGCCTGACAAAGTCATGACTGGAAAGCTCTATGGCATCGGTCTCGGCCCCGGCGATCCGGAGCTGATGACCCTGAAAGCGCACCGGCTGATTTCCTCGGCGAAGGTTGTCGCTTACCCGGCTCCTGACACCGGCGAGAGTTTCGCCCGCTCGATCGCATCCGGCGTCATTCCAGCTGAAGCAAGAGAAATTCCGATCATCGTGCCCATGCGGGTCGAGAGATTTCCGGCAAAGGAAATCTACGACAAGGCAGCCGAAGAGATTGCCTCAGTACTGTCCTCCGGCGAAGACGTGGTGACACTGTGCGAGGGCGACCCCTTCTTCTACGGCTCGTTCATGTATCTCTTTGAGCGGCTGTCTGAACGTTTTTCGATCGAGATCGTGCCGGGCGTCACGTCACTCACCGCCTGTGCCGCGCAGCTGCAACGTCCGCTGACGTCCAGAAACGATGTCCTGACCGTCATTCCCGGTCCCATCCCCGATGCTGAAATCGAACACAAAGTCGCAAACGCGCAGGCCGTTGCAATCATGAAAGTCGGCCGGCATCTGGCGCGTCTCAAGGCCTTGCTCGCACGCATGGGTCTTCTGGAGAAAGCCGGTTACGTGGAGCGCGCCAGTCTGGCTGAGCAGAAGGTCCACAGGCTTGTTGACCTTGACGCGGATTCAGCCCCCTATTTTTCAATGATCCTCATCTACAAGGGAGACGAAGCGTGGACGCTTCCCCCATCCTTTTCGTCCTGAACCAGGCCGGCCTCGACACGGCTGAAGATGTCGCCAAACGCTTTTCGACCGCGCGTATCCACGGACTGGCAGGGCGCGTGCCGACGGCGGACACCCAGTTCAACGAGACCGTCGAACATCTGCAACTGCTCTTCAAGGCTGGACACCCGATCGTCGGCTTTTGCGCAAGCGGCATCCTGATCCGCGCACTCGCACCGATCCTTGAAGACAAGCGCACCGAGCCACCGGTCATCGCCGTGTCCGAAGACGGCTCAAGCATTGTACCGCTCCTTGGCGGGCATCGCGGTGCAAATGAGCTTGCCAGAATTCTGGCCAAATCCCTGCGCGGACACGCTGCGATCACCACTGCGGGAGACACAAAACTCGGGCTTGCCCTCGATGTACCGCCCAAGGGCTGGCATCTGGCCAATCCGGAAGATGCAAAGCCCGTCATGGCGGAACTCCTGTCCGGCGCAACGGTCAAGATCGAGGGGCATGCGGAGTGGCTCGCGCAAGCGAATCTCAATCAGTCCGACGATGCCGCCATATCACTCACCGCAACCGAAAAGCCTGTTGAGGGCAGCCCCACCAGGCTGGTCTACCATCCCCAAAAATATGCAGTCGGCGTCGGGTGCGCCCGTTATTGCGAACCGAAAGAGCTGATTGATCTCGTCGAGAGCCAGCTCGCCGAAGGAGGAATTGCCAAGGGCGCCGTCGCCTGTGTCACGACGATCGACCTGAAGGCGGACGAAACAGCCGTTGGCGACCTTGCAGCCCACCTTGGCGTTCCGCTTCGCGTCTTCTCCGCCGTCGAATTGCAGCGTGAGACACCAAGGCTCAAGAACCCCTCCAACGTAGTCTTCAAGGAAGTCGGTTGTCACGGCGTATCGGAAGGCGCGTCGCTGGCCGCGTCCGGGTCGTTCGGATCGCTCGTTGTGGAGAAACAGAAAACCGAGAACGCGACCTGTGCGATTGCGCGCGCGCCGCAACCGATTGAGCCGGACAGTGTTGGCCGAGCCCGCGGCCACCTTTCGGTGATCGGGATCGGCCCGGGCAAGGATGACTGGCGCACGCCCGAGGCAACCAGGCTTCTATCCGAGGCGAGCGATGTAGTCGGTTACTCGCTCTATCTCGATATTGTCGAACAGCATATTACCGGCAAAAAGCATCACAACTTTCCCCTCGGCGCGGAGGAAGACCGCGTGCGGTTTGCGCTTGAAGAAGCCGGCAAAGGCAAGAATGTCGCCCTGATTTCATCCGGCGATGCCGGGATCTACGCCATGGGCGCGCTGGTCTATGAACTGCTTCACCGGAACGAGGAATTCGGCGGTGTGTCGGACTCGGCAAAGCGCGTCAGTGTTACCAACGCGCCGGGCATATCAGCGCTGCAGGCCTGCTCCGCGCGGATCGGAGCACCGCTCGGTCATGACTTTTGCGCGATTTCACTCTCCGACCTGCTGACGCCCTGGGAAGCGATCGAAGCAAGGTTGAAGGCCGCAGCCGAAGGCGATTTTGTCATCGCCTTTTACAATCCCGTTTCAAAGCGGCGCAGGACGCAACTGGCCGCTGCCCGTGACATCCTCCTGGAGCACAGACCGCCAACAACCCCGGTCGTTCTGGGTGTGAACCTCGGACGACCGGAAGAAACCCTGCGGGTAACAACACTCGAAGCGCTGACGGTCGATGAAGTCGACATGCTTACGACCGTCTTAGTGGGCTCTTCAAATACGCGCGCGATCATGAAGGGCGATGGCAGCATTTTCGTCTATACGCCGCGTGGCTATGCCAAACGCATCGATGCACCGAAACAAGCCGATACTGAAGAATTACCGGAACCCGAAGAGGCGGAAGAAAATCAATGACCGTTCATTTCATCGGTGCTGGGCCCGGCGATCCCGACCTGATCACTGTTCGTGGATTGCGGCTGATCCAGTCCTCTCCCGTGTGCCTTTATGCCGGGTCCCTAGTGCCGGAACAGATTGTTGCCGCCGCACCGGAAGGCGCGCGCGTCATCGATACGGCACCCATGACGCTTGATGAAATCATCGCCGAGATCCAGGACGCCCACGACAAGGGTCTGAATGTCGCTCGGGTTCATTCAGGCGACCCTTCGATCTACGGCGCAACGGCTGAACAGATGCGCCGTTTGGAAGCGCTCGGGATCGACTATGACGTCACGCCAGGCGTGCCGGCTTTTGCAGCTGCGGCCGCTGCACTCAAAACCGAGTTGACGATCCCCGAGGTGGCCCAGACGGTTATCGTGACCCGCACGGCCATGCAGTCGTCCGCAATGCCGAACAACGAGGATCTCGACACGCTCGGCAAGAGCGGCGCGACACTCGCCATTCACCTTTCCATCCGGAACCTTCGTGAAATCGAGCGTCAACTCGCCCCTCACTACGGTCCGGATTGCCCGGTCATCGTCGCCTACCGCGTCGGCTGGCCGGACGAGACCTTCCTCCACGGCACGCTTTCGACCATCGCCAAAAAGGTGCGCGCTTCCAAGATCACCCGGACCGCGCTGATCTTCGTCGGTCACGCTCTCAATCCGGGGGAAGACTTCCGTGACAGCGCGCTCTACGACGCGGACCATGTGCATGTCCTGCGGCCCAAGAAGAAATCGAAGGCCTCCTGAACCTCTGCTTGTGTCCGGCGCAGTTCTAAGCCTACGCTTAAACCGGCAGCGGAGCGTTGATCGTCCGCATACCGGTCGAGGGGGACGTCATGGCTGTGATTACGGAAGACAATCGCAAGTGGTGGCTGCTGGTTGCCGTGAGCTGCGTACTCGGGCTGGTGCTTCTCGATGAGACGGTCGTCGGGGTTGCTTTGCCTACCATCGAGGAAGAGCTCGGTCTCAGCGTCAACCAGTCCCATTGGGTGGTGAATTCCTACCTCCTGGTCTTTGCCTGTTTTGTCGCCGTTGGCGGAAAACTGGGCGATCAGTTCGGCATGCTGCCGATGTTCCTGATCGGTCTTCTGGTTTTCGGCCTGTGTTCGGTCATCGGCGGCTTTGCGCCATCCGGACACGTTCTGATCACCGCGCGCTCGGTACAGGGTATTGGCGCCGCGATCATTTTTCCGCTCTTCGTTGCCATGATAACGATGACGTTTCCGAAAGAACAACGCGGATTTGCGCTTGGTGTCGGCGGTGCCATCGGAACGATCTTCCTGTCGCTCGGCCCACTTGCCGGAGGTCTCTTGACCGATCTCCTGTCCTGGCGCTGGATCTTCTGGATCAACCCGCCGATCGTGGTCCTGATCGGCCTGATCGCGTTCCTGACCTGGCGCGATGTCGACCGGCCCAAGGCTCCACCGATTGACTGGACCGGCCTTGCCCTGATCGCGTCGGGCATGTTCTGCACAATTTTTTCCCTGATGCAGTCTGAGGTGTGGGGATGGACGTCCCCGCTTGTTTACGGTCTCTTCGCGGCCGGGATCGGGCTGCTCATGGTCTTCGTCTGGTACGAGTTGCGCGTCGCGGCGCCCCTGATCGAGGTCGATCTTTTCGTCAATCCGGCGTTCCTTGCTTCCAACCTGACGATCTTCATGGCGCAATATTCCAAGATGCCGATCTTCATCTTCGCGGCCATGTACGCCCAGGAAGTGCTTGGGCTGTCACCGCTCGGCGCCGGGCTGCTGGTCATGCTCGCGGCCATCACCCAGCCTTTTGTCGCCCCCTATTGCGGTAAGCTTACGGACAGCCATGAGCCGGGCCTTCTGGCGACAGGCGGCATGGTCGGCCTCGGCATTGCCATGGCACTGATGGCGATCACGGCACCACTCGACACCATATGGCTGTTTGCCATCGGAGTTATCATTACAGGCCTCGCGATGCCGTTTGTCTTCGTGCCCACGCAAACCGCGATCATGGCCTCGCTTCCCGAACACAAACACGGTCAGGGCGGCGGCATTTCCATGACGTCGCAAATGATCGGCGGCACGGTCGGGCTTGCGATTTCCGGTACGCTGTTCGCATTCCACAAGGATTACGCGCTTGTCTTTGCTTCGACGGCTGTTCTTCTGTTTGTCCTTGCGGTCATCTGCTTCATTTTGTTCCGCAAATCGGTTACGCAATCGGCCTGAGATGCGAACCCTATCCAAGTGAGGCAATCATGATCGAGACCGAATACGTGATCCTGAAGGAAGCCTATTCGCTTGGAACCGATGTTCAGGCGATCAAGGATTTCTACACCGAGTGGGCAGACACCTATGACACCGATCTCCTTCTTGCGATCGGTTATGCAGGCGCGGAAATTGCCGCAGAAGCGCTTTGCAAACATGTCTCCGACACGGCACTGATCCTGGATGCCGGATGCGGAACCGGTCTCGTCGGCATCGAGCTGATCAAGCGGAAATTCGACCTCACGATCGACGGCATCGACCTCACGCCGGTCATGCTCGAACACTCCCGGAAAAAAGGCGCTTACAGAAAGCTGAACGAAGCCGACCTCTTCGAGCCCTTGAGGGAACATGAGGACGATATTTATGAAGGCATCGCCTGTGTCGGTGTCTTTTCCAAAGGCCACGTGGGTCCGCATGGGCTGGACGAGCTTGTCCGCATTGCCAAGCCGGGCGCGCCAATTGTTCTGACGGTTCTCGAAACCGCCTTTGAGGACGGTGGCTTCAAGGAAAAAATCGAGCAGCTGGAGGCCGAAGGCATGGCCAAACTGCTCGAGGTCACCTTGAGCCCCTACTATCCCAAGCAGGAAATCTCGTGTCAGCTCGTGGTGCTGGAAGTGGCCTGAAGCAACGGCGCCGCTGCCGCATGCGTCTTCGACGCTGAATTTTGAACCGTACCGACCGCCAAAAGTTCCGTTTACGAGGCTCTACGCCATCCAGCGAACCCGAGGAGTGCCAGACCAGCCATCAGGAGCGGCAGCGCAGCCGGAACGGGCACAACGGCCATAACTTCTTCAAATTCGATCTGTCCCCCTAGCGTCTGGACAGGACCACAACAATTGACTTCAGTACCGAACTTGAATTCCAGGTTCAGCAAACCGTCCGCAATCAGACCTGCCATCACCGCTTGCGCAATTGTTGCAGAACCTGAAAACACCCCTCCATCAGCGCCTTGGTCGTTGGTAAAGTTAAACGCATCATTGGTTGGATCGTTATCAAACACCCGGCCGAGGCTAAAGCCATCAATAGAAACATCAATATGTTCAGTGGCAGCGCTTAAGTCACCACCCACCGAGAATGTAAAAATGGCATCGCCGGTTATGCTTGTCGGTGTCGCAAGATTTAGGAAACTAATGGTCGGGTTATCGATGTTGGAGGACGTTGGCCCGAAGGAAATACTTGCAGCGTTTGCAGACGTTGCAACCATAAGCATTGCCGCTGCCAGTACAGAACGAAACATGATAGCCTCCCAAGTGCCCCCTGAAGAACACTGCCTTTATTCACAATGTAATTTTAACCATAAATTAATACGAAGTACCAGCCAAAACCGCAACTCTCAATTGATCGCGTACTTGGTCTAACACCCTCACAGCTCATGCGGTGCACACTTGAGCATAAAAGCATCTCGCCGATTACTTTATTTCCTTTGTTCCATCCGTACCCGTCCGGCACATTTCAGCTGACCTCAGTTCAAATTCAGAGTTTGCGCATCAGAGGATACTCGAGTGTCCCCGCGGTGATTTCGTGATGGTTGACTTTGAATAGGCCGGTTAGCTTTTTGCACACCGCCAACGGCCATGGAATTCTCACTTTCAAGACTGTCGCCCCAGAATTCGGCAACCGTCGGGCCGTTCTTGATCCTCCTGTCGCGGAACAGAAAGCCGAAGACTTCGTGAAACCAGACACGCTTGCCCATCTGGTAATACCATTTCTGGGCATGCCGCAACTTGGGGTTCGGAAGGGTCAGGAGCCGCAATAGAGCCTTCGGCCGTGACTGGACGATGAATTCGATCACCTTGACCCACAAGAAAACCCGCCATGGCGGCACGTGCCGCGTTGCCAGGACCTGGTGTTTGTAATCCCATTTGCGCTGGTCGAGCTGGATAACCTTCCTGTGGCTGATATCGCGAAAGAGCGGCGTCCAGCGATGGGGCGTCACATAGAGCGATTGGATCTGATCCGGATCATAGGAGAGCAGAAGACGCAGGACGCGCCAGTAGTCGCGGTCCCGTTCTTCCTCGAACCCGACCACCCATGTTGCCATCGACAGCATGCCGTGCTGGCGCATCAGCTGGATTGCCTGCCGGTCGATACTCGTCGAACCGCCTTTCCTGACCTTTTTGAGAATGTCTTCGTCGGTGTGTTCCATGCCCATCAAAAAACGTTCAACACCGGCCTGCCGGTAAAGATGAAGATGGTCGCGGTCGCGCACGATGTCGTCCGCCCGTGTCGATCCGACCAGCGTCACATCTATGTCTTCGGCAATGATTGCTTCCAGAAACCGCTTCCACATCTTCTTTGACGAGGTCGGATTCTCATCGGCGAAATTGAACACCTCCACCCCGTGAACGCGGTGAAGCCAGGCGATTTCGGCGGCGAATTTTTCCGGATTGCGATGCCGCCACTTTGTCCAGAAACCACGTTGGCCGCAATAAGTACAAGGGTGCGGACATCCTCTGGAGAACTGCACCACGACAGCGCGCTTGCGCCCCCAGTAGGAGTAGTTTCTGAAGTCGATCAGCTCCCACGCAATGCGATAGGCGTCCAAGTCCCGGATCACCGGCTGCGGTGAAGTCGAAACCACCTCTCCACGTCGTCTGAAAGCCAGACCGTTTACCCTGTCGAGCGGCGTTCCGACGGTCATTGCGTGGACGAGTTGCCGGCAGGTTTCTTCGCCTTCGCCGCGCACGATGACGTCGAACTGCGGCGCGTCGCGCATAACCTCGCACCAGTGATAGGTCGGAAAAACACCACCATAGACGATCCGGATTTCCGGCTTCGCATTCCTGACCAGTCTTGCAATCTCGGCGGCGGTCGGATGCGCAGAGGTCGAGCCCGAATGACCAATCAGAAGCAGGTCGCAGTCTGACGCGATGACCGACGCTGAAATCTCCTGCGGCGTCATCGGCCCGAATTCTCCGTCCAGTAGTTCCACCCGGTGGCCGTCGTCGATCAGAGGGCCAGCGATGGACAAAAGACCCAAGGGCGGCAGATGGTCATCCGGGATCCGGCTGCCGATTGCCGTGTGCGGCGGGTTCACGATCAGGATATCCATGGGGCTCTCTTTGCTGCCGTTTCCATGCGGCAAAAAAGCACCGGGTAGCTTGCAGAATGTGAGGAGGCGTTGTGCGGAATTGCCTCAAATGTGCGGCTTGAGCAGGATCACATTGCCTATGTCTGAACGGCAATCACGTGGGCGAACGAGCCCATGACATTTTGAACTCGCAAACCCATGTCCGGCAGTTTGTTCTCATCAGCATCGCTTGTAGAAAAGAGCCGCTCCGCGTTTCCTTCAGCAACAATGGAAGCGTAGTGAAACTCATGCGCCGACAGGGACATTGTCCAGGGCAAGCCGCCGAGTGCGTTGATGCTGCGATAGCCGAGATGGCGTTTGCGGTCCTTGAACGACGTTTCCAGCGGCAAAAGCCCCAGCATCCCGTGCGCTGTTCCCGCCCCATCGACGAGCCCCTCGCCCAGAACCATGTATCCACCGCATTCGCCGTAGATCAGCGCGCCTGACACAGCCGCCTGACGCATGCCGGCCTTGAAATTTTCGGCTGCGAACAGACTGGCCGCATGGAGTTCCGGATAGCCGCCGGGCAAAAAGACAGCATCAGCATTGATCGCAGGACTTTCGTCGGCAAGGGGAGAAAAAAAACTGATTTCCGCACCCTGCCGCTGCCAGAAATCCAACAGATGCGGATAGGAGAACGCGAAAGCCACGTCCCGAGCAACGGCTATCCGTTGACCCAAGGGCGCTGGAAGTCTGGCAGTGTGTGCGCCTGCCGGTGCCAACACAGCTGACGCAGCTTCAATGGCTGTAAGATCGACGTTTTCCCGGCAGATTTCCGACGCCCGAGCCAGAAACTCCTCCAGATCGGCATGCTCCCCTGCCTGGACAAGACCAAGATGCCTTTCTGGAAGACTGAGATCCCCGGATCGTGGGATCGAGCCGAAAACCGCAACGTCCTGAGTGCATAGTGCCGTGCGCAGCATTTTCTCGTGCCGCGCGCTGCCCACACGATTAAGAATCACACCGGCAATGCGAATATCCGACCTGTAGCTCCGGAATCCGTGCACAAGCGCTGCAACGGACTGCGCCTGCTTTGCGCAATCAATGACGAGAATGACCGGCAAGCCAAGGGTCGCAGCAAGATCGGCTGCAGATCCGCGTCCATTCGCAGCGCCGTCAAACAGACCCATCGCCCCCTCAAGCAGCAACAGCTCGTGCCCGGCAAGATGCGCCCCGGCCATCGACCGCAGCGTGCCCGGGTCCATCGCCCAGGCATCGAGATTGATGCAAATTTTCCCGCTGGCTGCTTCGTGAAATTTCGGATCGATGTAGTCGGGACCGGATTTTGCCGAAACGACAGAGCGGCCGAGGTCTCTGAAAGCTCTCAGCATTGCGAGCGTGAGTGTCGTTTTGCCGGCGCCCGACGAAGGCGCGGCAATCAGAATGCCGCCGGCACCGGATCTGTTATTGCTATCCGGCATCTGCCGCGCGGCTTTCGGCGCGAAGACCCAGCGGGTCGGACGTCAGCACCTTGCCGGACATGGCCCCCAGCCAGTCGAGACCATTGCGCAGGCGTACGACTTCGCCGACGCACACAATTGCCGGAGGCTGGATCCCGGCTGCCTTGGCATCGACCGCGCACCGGCCGAGCGTCGTCTCGAGAACTTCTTGTCCGGCTAACGAAGCGTTGCACACGATGCCCACAGGTTCGTCCACCGACCGTCCACCGCTTATGAGTTTGCCGGCTATCGTTTCCAGATGCTTTATCGCCATGTACATGACGATGACGGGAGACCCCTTTGCAATGCCGTCCCAATTGATCGCGTCCGGCGTCAGACCGGTCTGATCATGGCCGGTCAAAAATGTGACGGCCTGGTTGCAGTCGCGATGTGTTGCCGGGATGCCCGCATAGGCAAGCCCACCGATACCGGCCGTGACGCCCGGGATGATGCGAAACGGAACACGTGCCTCGACCAGGCCAAGCGCTTCCTCACCGCCGCGGCCAAAGACAAACGGATCCCCGCCCTTCAGGCGCAGAACCCGTTTTCCTGCACGTGCGTAGTCGATGAGTTTCAGCGTGATGTCCCGCTGTTTCGGGCTGGGCTTGCCGCCACGCTTGCCCGCATAGTCGGTGATTGCGCCCGGTTTGACCCAATCCAGAATGCTCTTGTCGACAAGCGCGTCATAGACCACCACATCCGCCTGGCGCAGGCCGTTGACCGCGTGAAGCGTCAACAGTCCCGGATCGCCCGGGCCCGCACCGGCCAGCCACACCCAGCCCGCATCGAAATCGGGCAGGCCTTGCGGGAAAGTATCTTTATGTTCAGCGCCTTTCATGAGTCCTGTTTATCCGGCAAACACAAGAACGCCAAGCGCTTCCGCGATGGAAAACGACAGGAATGCGACATTTCGGATCTTTGATGTCCCAGAGCAAAACATCGGCTATAGAGGGTCGATGTCTGAAAACGAGCGGAAAGAACTGAGACGCGGCTGGACGACGGGCGCCTGTGCGACAGCGGCGGCCAAGGCGTCCTATGCTGCGCTCTTGTCCGGCGCGTTTCCAGATCCTGTGGAAATTTCCCTGCCCAGGGGCGGAACCACCGATTTTGTTCTGACGAGCCACGGTGTTTCAAATGGAATGGCCCATGCCACGATCACCAAGGACGCGGGCGATGACCCTGACGTGACCCACGGTGCGCTCATCACGTCGCGCGTTCGTGTTCTGGCACCAGGTGAAGGCGTCTGTTTCAAAGCAGGCGACGGCGTCGGCACAGTTACTCGCCCAGGATTGCCGATCCCCCCGGGCGAACCGGCCATCAATCCGGTTCCCAGAGAAATGATGCGAACAGCGATTAAAGAGATCGCCGAACTGCATGGCGGCTCTGGAGACGTGGAAATCGAGGTTTCCATTGACGGTGGGGCGGAGCTGGCGCTCAAGACTATGAACCCGCGCCTTGGCATTGTCGGTGGCCTGTCCGTTCTGGGAACAACAGGCATTGTCCGTCCGTTTTCCTGTGCGGCCTGGATCGCCTCCATTCATCGGGGTGTCGATGTCGCGCGCGCCATCGGCCTAACTCATGTTGTCGGTGCAACCGGGTCCTCGTCTGAAGATGCCGTGCGTGCGCGCTACGAGCTCGACGAAACCGCTTATCTGGACATGGGCGACTTTGCCGGTGGCCTGCTCAAGTACCTGCGCCACCATCCTGTTGACAGGCTGACGCTTGCGGGCGGCTTCGCCAAGTTTTCAAAGCTCGCACAGGGCGCGCTCGACCTGCATTCGGCGCGAAGTTCCGTAAATTTCGGCTTCCTGCAGGACCTTCTTGCCGAGACGGGTGCATCGCCTTCTCTTATCGCGCATGCCGTCGAAGCGAATACCGCCAAGGAAGTGCTCGACCGGTCGCTGGAAGAAAACCTTGATCTGAGCGTTGTGCTGGCTAAGCGCACAAAGAAGCAGGTGCGGCACATCCTCAAGGATGCGCCGGTTGCGTTGGAGGTGCTGATTACCGACCGTCAGGGAAAGATCCTGGGAGAGAGCGGATTTGAAGACGAGTGACCATATCCTTCTCCTTGGAGGAACTTACGAAGCGCGCCTGATCGCAGAGAAACTCACCGCCTCCATTCCAGGCGCCAGGCTGACAGTCTCGTTTGCAGGTGTCGTCAAGGACTTGCCGGACCTCGGCGTCCCCACACGGGTTGGTGGTTTTGGCGGTGCCGACGGTCTCGCCGATTTTCTGAAATCCGAACAGGTCACGCATGTCGTTGACGCGACCCATCCGTTCGCTGCGCAGATCAGTGGCCATGCCGCAATGGTTTGCACTGCATTGCAGGTGCCCCTGATCCGACTGGAGCGACCGGCCTGGGATGCCGTTGCCGGCGACGACTGGGTCCGTGTCGGCTCCATAGAGGCGGCGGAACGCGCATTGCCCGTCGCTTCCAGGGTCTTTCTCGCCCTTGGCCGCAAAGAGATTTCAAAGTTCTACGGCCGCGAAGACATTTACGGCCTGGCGCGCATGATAGAGCCGCCTGAGCGGCCACTGCCGGCACACTGGGATCTGGTGCTGTCGCATCCGGCACAGTCAGCGGACGAAGAAATCGCTCTGTTTCGAGCGCACGGAATTTCGCATGTCGTGTCAAAAAACAGTGGCGGCGAACGAGCTTACGCGAAGATCGAGGCAGCGCGCCGTTTGCACTTGCCCGTTATCATGATCGATCGTCCCGAATTGCCGAAATCCGAGACTTCGGCAGATGTCACAGAATTGATCGAAAAACTTAAGGCCTATTCAGCGTAACCGCGTTCATGATCTGCCTCTTCAGGCGTCTCTCCCGGCACGCTTAAGTTTCACCAGAGCGGCGAAAAACCGAGGGATTCCGACCACATAGCGATGGAACAGGCGGCGCGGTTCCTGTAACAGGCGGAACAACCACTCCAGTCCAACGGCCTGAACCGCCTTTGGAGCGCGGATCACCGAGCCGGACATGAAATCAAACAAAGCGCCAACTCCGATTGCCACTGTGGCGTCGAGTTCCGGCCTGTTTTGAACGATAAAGTCTTCCTGCCGGGGATTGCCCATGCCAACGAGAAGAAGGTCCGGCCGCGTTCTGTTGATTTCATCGCAAATCGCTGCGCTCTGATCCATGTCGAAGTAGCCGTTTCGGTATCCGACAACCTCATGCAGCGGGTAGGTGGCTTCGATATGTTCACTTGCTAGCTTTACACGATGCTCGGTCGCGCCCAAGAGAAATATCCGGAGCGGAATTCCGACATTCGCGAGGATATCAGGGATCAGATCAGTCCCGTTCAGATTGTCCGGAAAGTCCTTGCCGTTCAAAAAACGGCTCGCGAGGTCAATCCCGATACCGTCGTTTAGCAATGTCATCTGCTGCAAGGTCTTGGCAAACGCCGGATCATCAATAGCTGTCAGCGTCGTATGTGCATTGCAAATGGCAATCTCAAGCGGATAGCGCAACTGAACGGAAGTACGAACAAGCTGCACCGCCTCTTCGCTCTTCATCCGTAAAATCGATAAGGGTCCGATTACCGTCGTGCCGGCCCTGATCGGAAGATTCAGATCAACCTTATTCATCAAAGGAGCGCCACATTGAACAGATTGCACTTTGTTTGTCTTGCCTGTGATTAAGCTTGAATTGTTCTATCTCGAATACAATTAAAATAACTTAATTCGATCATCACTGCGGTGTTTATTATTAATACTTGGTTTCTGGAAAATCTAAATTTAGAAACAAACCAATACTGCAGCAAAATACGCACCGACCGCATCCCTTGAGACGTCGCGATATTTGCGATGCGTTAATCATGTTTGTTTACCAATGAAGCTGATGACCCGTCTCCAGGCCAACAGGTCCTGACGGATTGCGGTCTGGGACAAAGTGTGCAGCAGAGACGGCCAAACTGAAGACCAATGGCTCAATGATTGATCTGTCCGAGATACCGGCGATACTTCGACGCCATGTCGTCTGGCTTATCTTGTGCCCGATTATGTTCGCGGCTCTTGCGCTCACCTATGCCTATCTCAAGACCCCGATCTACCAGACCAGCGCAGAGTTGCTGATCCAGCCGGAAGGCGTCCAGATAATCAGTTCAGAACCCGCCGGCGGGCGCGGCAGTCAGGCTTTCCAGGGCATGGATCTGGACAGCCAGGCCTTCGTGATACTCTCCGCAGTCGTCCTCAACGAGGTCGCCAACAACCTCAAGCTCGACAGCGATCCGGACTTCCATCAGCCAGGGCTGAAGAGAAAACTTTTCACGATGCTTTTTGGCGGCATCACGGGTGGTTCGCGCTCCTCTGCCACGGTCCGTAGTTCGACACTAGACGTTTTGAGGGACGTCATTCGCGTTTACCGGCTGGATCAGAGCTTCGTGTTCTCCATCACGGTCAGTCATCCCGATCCGGAGCTTGCGGCTGCGATCGCGAACGAGACGGCCGCAGCCTATATCCGCCAGACGCGCAGCAGCCGGACCGAGGCGCTCGCCCGGGCGGGTACGACACTGGGCAATCAGGCGAAACAACTTCGCGCCCGCGTCGAACAGGCGGAAGCTGCCGTTGAAACCTACAAGGCCCGGCAGGGGTTGATCAGCACATCCGGCGGTTCCGTCGTTGACCAGCAGATCGAAGCGCTCAATACGCAAATTACGGATGCGCGCGTCGACCTTGAACGCAGCAAGTCGCTCTACGATCAGATGGCGCCCCTGACGCTTTCCGATGTGGAAGCCGGAGTCGTGCCGGCAGGAACCGAAAATTCCGTCTTGAATTCGCTGCGCGTGCAATATGCCGGCATTACGCAGCAGGTTGCCGAGGCATCAACAACGCTCGGTGCCAACCATCCGACGCTGCTTGAGCTTCGTTCGCAGCTGTCGAACATCAAGCGCGAAATTCAGAGCGAGCTGCAACGCATCAAACGGTCGGTTCGCAGTCAGTTCGAACAGGCGCAATCGACGGTAAATGCCCTTGAGCTGCAATCAAAAAACCTCCAGTCACAGAACTCGGTTCAAGGCAAGGCGCTGATCGAACTCAGGCAGCTGCAGAGCGAAGCCGATGCAAGCCGCGCCGTCTATGAAGCCTTCCTGAAGCGGTCCCGAGAGCTTGAGGAACTGCCTGACGTCGACACGAACACGACACGGATACTCTCAGAAGCAACCATTCCTACCGACGCGAACGGTCCGCGAAAAATCATCGTCCTTGGCGCCGCCCTGGTATTTGGCTTTGCCGTCGCAGCATCAGGAGCAATCGGGTTTACCGTCTTGAGGGGACCCATGATCTCCGAACGGCAGCTCGTGTTGCAGACCGGCGCACCGATCCTGGCCAATCTGGGCCGTTCGGCAAGGAATGGGAGACTTTTGGCCGGCGTGGCCGGCTCACAGCAGGAAAACATGGCCGACATCGCGCGTGTCAGAGTGGCATATGCCCTTCGGCACGCCATTGCTCATAACCGTCCTGCAAATGTTCTCGCCGTATCGGTCGGGGGAACCGGAGACACCTCGAACTTTGTCCGGAGCGTTGCGGAGGAACTCTACGAAATGGGAGAGGAGATCCTGTTCGCACACACAACCGCCGGACATGCGAGAGGCAGCCTGGTCAACAGACCCCAGCGATCGGACAATCCGCGTATCGGAACCATCGGCCAGATCGCGGCAAACCTTTCGGCAGCACGCGGCGTGCGGAACGCGGTACCACAGACATATTCAACGGGGCTTGCCAGCTATCTGAGTGTTGAACATATCGATCCGCGCAAGAAATACGCCTCCGGCGGCGACCTCGGGTCCTCCGACGAAGACATTCTCCTCGTCGATGCCGGAAACATCGACGAGAGCCCGATGCTGCCGGTTCTCCTGCGTCATTGCGACGGGATCATCCTGATCACGGCGGTTGGAAAAACCAACTCGGCCGAGTTCGACCACGCCGCTGCCTTCCTGGAACCCTGGTGCGACCGGATCATCGGAAATGTCGTACTCAACGCTGTCTGACCGTCAGGTACCGCTTCGAACCGCTCTGGACCACGATCAGGCCCAGTACCGGCTCTGGCTCATGTGCGTTTATGCCGTTGTGGTCGGTACGCTCACGTTCAACTTCGCACTTGCATTCGCAAACACCAATGCTTTTCGCATTTCAGAGAGCTACGTCATTCTATCGGAAATGGGGCTGCTTTCAGCGGCGTTGTTCCTGATTATCCTCAGCCGGAACAGCATGTTGTTCCTGCTTCTGTTTCTCTATTTCAGCTACGTGGCCCTCGTTCTCGCCCTACGGCCCGAACTCGATCTCAAGGCCATTCGCGATTTTCTGATCCCGATCGTCTTCTACTTCATCGGCAAGCGGTTCAAACGGATCGAAGATGCGGACAGGCTTGTCTGGATCTCGACAGTGATCGTGCTCTCCGTCGCCTTTTTCGAGTATTTCTTTCTCGATCTCTATACGAGGATGGTGAGTATTTTCGACTACTACGTTGCCCGGGGAACGCTGACCGCCGATGCCAATTTTGTCGAGGGGTCGAACCTGTTCGTTTCCAGTACGCGTATCGGCGGCCGGAATTTCCTGGCCTTCCTCGGCGACGTGCGCGCGTCCTCGGTCTTTCTCGAGCCCGTAACCATGGGCAACTTCGGTGCGTTCTTGTGTCTTTGGGCCCTTTTCCGGTCCGGTATGAAGCACCGCGCCCTGATGTTCCTTGCCGCCTTTACCGCTGTGATCCTGCCTGACGCGCGCTTTGGCATGTTCGTATGCATTGCATTGATCGCGGCAGCTGCCGCCGGACTTTTCCTGCCGAGAATAACCTGGTGGAGCCTGCCGGTGCTTATTCTGTTTGCGCTCGGCATCTATGGAGGCTGGAACACAGAACTCAACTGGACGGACGATCTCGGAGGGCGCCTGCTGCACGCAAGCCAGCTGTTGCAGGAGGTTACGCCTGAGATTTTGTTTGGCGTCGCAGCCAACGTACCATTCCTGGCGGACAACGGTTTTGCCTATTCGCTTGCACAGATCGGCGTTGTCGGTCTGCTGGGCCTTTGGACATGCTATGTGTTCGCGCCCTACGAGGACCAGCGCGCAATCCAGTTCAAGGCGCTGGCAGCGACTTACATTGCGCTTTTGATGACGATCTCGAATTCCTTCTACTCGATCAAACTTGCCGCCCTGTTCTGGATCGCTGCGGGCGCCGCAGACGCGATGAGGTCGCGGCGACCGGCTAGCCGCGGTCTAAACCAGATCTATCGCGGCAAAAGTCCCGCCTGAAGCGCCGCATCACAAGATCACGATCGGCCCGGAAGAATATCCCGGTAAAAAGTCTCATACTGGCGCGCTTTGGCTGCCCAGCCATATTCCTGCGCTGAATTGATTGCTTCAGCGCGCAATCCGGGGTTCCGTTCCAGGTCTTCAAAACTTGCCTGAACTCTTTCCGCCGCCAAACGACTGTCCGAAAAATCCACCGTATGAACTAATGGGTGCTTCCACGCTATGGCCCTGAAAGCGTCATTTGCCTCAACGACGGGCACAAGACCAGCACTCATGGCTTCGATCAGAACCAGCCCGAAACCTTCATATTCCGATGCACTGACAAAGAGGCTGCATTGTCCGATCAGCTTGCGCAACTCGTCATTTGACAAACCAACGTGAACGTCAATGTGATCGGCAAGACCGCGCGCGGTAGCCTCCCCGATCAGCTGATCGGCCGTCAATTCTGATTCCATGCCCGCAATGTCCAGATGCCACGCGGGATCCTTTTTTGTGAGCACGCTCATCAGGTCAACAAGGCGATCGATCCGTTTGTTGGAGGAAAACCGGCCAAGTGTTAGAAGCCTTTTGCGAGGCCGGAGCGCGCTGGCCGCCATGAATTTTTCAACATCGGCTCCGTTTTCTATAAGGACGGTGTTGCGAGACGCAATTTTTTGAAAAAGGTCCAGATCGCTGGTGCTGCAGCATACGAGCCCGGCATACCGGCTTGCCGAAAAACGGGTCAGCGTATTGAACCATACGGACTTTAAGCGCGCGAACTTGCGTGTGTGAAAGAACCCGCCATGCGTGGTGGCCACGAGCTTGCGGCGATGGACGAGCCTGGTAAGTGCGAGAAAATCGAAAAAGAAATCTATCGCATGGACGTGAACCAGATCGGCTTCCGATATCTTCGAGAGGACAGATGGCGCGATCGGGTAGCGCGAACTGCCCGAATAAGGGATGCGCAACACCTCGATCCCGTCGATGGTCTCCCGCTTGGAAAGAGGCTTGTCCGGATCGGTGAACAGCCGGTCGAGCGTAACAACCTTTACGTCTTCGAACCGATCGCGCTGCTGACTGGCCAGGTTCCGGACAACGTCCTCCAGTCCTCCGATGCTGGGCGCATACTGACGGACGACGTGAACAATCCGCCTCGTTGCAAAAGGCGAGATGGCTTCTTCCTTACTGCCGGGCTGATTGGTTGCGTCCATTTAGGATATCCGAGGATACTCGTTGAATGCTGTGCTTCGGGATGAGACTATCACCCGCCCATCAACAAGACCTTTATCTGAAGGCCCATCAGAACAGATCCGGCTGATACGTGCACACACACAAGTTTCCCAGGCATTGCCAAACGTTCCAACGCCCGACTTTTCGCGGAAAGCGCCTCGCATCCGCAGTCTTCCTGATGCTCGCGGTCACGTCTATGACCGTACCGGTTCACGCGACAAGTTGCCTGCGAGGTGTCAACATCGCCGGCGCTGAATTCGGCGGTCCGAATGCGGTTTACGGTCAGGGCTACACCTATCCCTCAGACGAAACCCTGGATTGGGCGCGCGCACAGAACATGACCGCAATACGGCTCCCGTTCCGCTGGGAACGCCTTCAGCCGGAGCTTTATGGGGATTTCGATCCGGCCGAACTCGCGCGTCTTCAGGTCACTGTGCAAGCGGCGAACAGCCGCGGCCTGACTGTCATACTGGACCTTCACAATTATGCGGAATACAGGGGCGACAGGATCGGCGCGGGCAGGGTCACAGCGGATGCACTCGGGGATTTCTGGCGGCGGCTCACGCCCTATTTCCTCGGGAATGACAAGATTGTGCTTGGCCTGATGAATGAGCCTGCTGACATCACTGCCAAGGTCTGGTTCGATGCCGCGCAAGCCGGACTGAACGCGATCCGCGAAGCCGGGTCAGATCAGCTTGTTCTTGTGCCCGGGACAATTTGGACAGGTGCCTCTCACTGGTTCGACCCACAGGACGGAGGCTCGAACGCTGACCTCTTTCAACATATCGAAGATCCTGTCGACAACTTTGCATTCGAGGTACACCAGTATCTCGACGAGGACTATTCAGGGACGCACCGCACATGTCCGCGCGCAGACGATGCCGTCGACGCCCTTAAGGCCATGGCGGACTGGCTGAAGACACACGGCTTCACCGGCTTTGTGGGGGAATTTGGCGGAACGGCTTCCGCCGACTGCCTTGAGGGCCTCGATTACATGACGGGCTATCTCAACGAAAACAGTGACGTCTGGATCGGCTGGACGGCCTGGGCTGCAGGGGACTGGTGGGGGAACTACCCACTATCGCTGCAACCGGTTGATGGTGAAGACCGCCCGCAGATGAGGGTTCTCGCGCCGTATTTTTCTACGGCCGGCGGTGCCGGGCAATGTGGGCCGGCACCTGGCTGAGGCATCTATCGGGCTGCGCCGCTGTCAGGCAGACGCAGCCTTTCTTGCCCCTGTGCCATCCAAAGCAAATTGCCCGTCCAACACTTCACAGACGTCTGTGAGGATCTCGAATCCGCGATCGATTTCCTTCAGCGAGCTGGTGAGAGGTGCCAGGAACTTCAAAACCTGATCGCCGCGTCCGCATGTTTCAATGATCAAACCGCGTTCGAAACTCATCTTCTGTATCATACCCGCAATCGCGGGTTCACGTCTGCTTTCCAGTCCCCAGACGAAGCCCTTGCCGCGATACGACAGGTCAAGCGCGCGGTGGTCAGACGCAAGACCTTGCAGTCGCTCTTCAATGTGTTCTGCTTTCGCCCTGATCTCATCGGCGAAATCGGAGTCTTGCCAGTACTGGGTCAAAGCTTTTGTTGCGGCAACAAAGGCAAGGTTGTTGCCGCGGAAGGTACCGTTGTGCTGACCGGGCTTCCAGACGTCGTGCTGCGGCTTCAGAAGAACCAGCGCCATGGGCAGGCCGTAGCCGCCGATGGATTTCGACAACGTGATAATGTCCGGGTCAATACCGGCTTTTTCGAAGCTGAAAAAGTCGCCAGTCCGGCCGCATCCCATCTGGATATCGTCGATGATCAGCAGCACGCCAAACTGCTTGCACAGGCTGTCCAACGCCCGGAGCCAGGTCATGGGAGCGATGTTGATGCCACCTTCGCCCTGGATGGGCTCAACGATTATTGCAGCCGGAAGGGTGTCGCTCTGTGCCCGCCTTTGCAGAATATCGGCGATGGACGAAATCGATTGCTCGAGCGTGCTTTCATCCGAACAGAACGGCAGCGGTCCCTGGACGCGCTGGTCGAAGCCCGGAAGTCCCTCCTTGTAGTAGGGATTGTCCGTCAGCTCCAGCGAACCGGTCGTCATACCGTGAAAGCCCTGCGTAAAGCTGAAAACGTCTCGGTTGCCTGTCACCTTGCGTGCGATCTTGATAGCCGCTTCAACAGCGTTCGTTCCTGTCGGACCGCAAAACTGAAAACGGTAGTCCATCCCTCTTGGCTTCAGGACCACTGTGTCGAAGGTCTCGATAAAGTCATCTTTTGCGATCGTCGCAAAATCAAGGCTGTGCGCGATGCCGTCACCGGATACATACTCAAGCAGCGCCTGTTGGATGGCCGGGTTGTTATGGCCGTAGTTCAGCGCTCCGGCGCCGGCGAGAAAATCGATGTATTCGACCCCATCTGCGGATGTGATCGTGCTGCCGGATGCGGTTTTGGCAACAAACGGAAAACTGCGAACGTAACTTCTTACATTCGATTCCAGTCTGTGTGCCGGATCTTTTGCCTTGAGTTCCTGCATGTCGTTCCCTGTCATCGCCACCGGTCAAGCATTGACGTTGCACTTGACTCTCAAGCATTCAGGGCACTATGCCGCGCCGAACCTTAAAATTCGAACAAACTTCAAAGTAAAGAAACTCAAAATCCTACAACTTGATTTTCAAGTAACCCGATTACTTTGGGTTCATATTTGGACCCGGGAAGTCACTGCTGAACAACGAACTCTTTCCAGTATTTCGCCAGCTGGAAATCATAGCTGTCAGGGACAAACGTTTCGAAACCTCCGCTTGGATAGAGCGTGATTTCGCCAACAAAAATTCCCTGCGAGGTGTTGTAGAGATCAATCCTCGCAAAACCCAGCCCGGGACCGAGCGTTCGCGCTATTTCCAGCATCTTGTCATAGCCGTCAGGACGTGGAAGTTGTTTTTCGAGCAACGGATAATAATCCATATGGATTGGCAGCAGTTCCCAATCCGGAGAATAAACGCTCTCATGCATGACGCCCTCGAGCGGCGACCTGACTTCAATATGCACAAGATTGCCGTTGAAACTGTAAAAGCGGTAATCGCTCAAGATCTCGTCGCGCTCTCCGATCAGCTTCTCAATGATGATGCGTGGCGGAACATTCGAATAAGCCCATTCCCTGTTGACGCGCGAATGGTCGGAAGCGAGCCACTCGGCTTCCGGACTCTGTCGCATCAGTTCGTCGATATCCGTCTTCTCCCAAAGGAAAAAACCGGCGCCGCTGGCGTGGGTCGGCTTGACCACGGCCGGGAGCGGAATTGAGTGCCAGTCAACCTCGGAAAGGTCGGTCCCCACCCAATAGGTCGGGATCAGACAGTCATCGCCGATGCGTTCGCGGATGAAGTCTTTCGCCGCGGCCTTGTCGACAACAGTCGCATAGAGGGGGTTTTGATCCTGCAGTTTCCGGATCTGTTGATACTCGGAAAACCGGGTTGGTGTTTTCCAGTTCGGGAATCTGCCGAAGATCGAGAAATACTTCAGGGTAAGGTAGATCTTGTCTGGAAATATAGAAATCAGACGCCAGAAAATACGACGCACTCTATGCTCGATAGTCGCATGTTTTTCTGTACCTGCTGCAATACTATCCATTTTTCTACCTGAAGCCTCTTTTCTTAAGCCATTTTCAACGTGAACAGAGGAAAAGGTTTCACCTAGAGCGCTCACATCAGAAGAACGACCGCATGTTTCTAGCGGAAAAACCGTTAAAATCTGGCTTACTGCGGAAGGACCGTTGCGCGACTTCGAGGCGGTCGCTTCGTATGTCACACGGTCAAGGAGCCGGTCACTGGAGATCGAGGTGAGCAGTAAGAAAATCCTTCTTGTTTCAAGACACGACTACAGGACCGGTTGGCGCGCCGGGCGGCACTTCCTTGCTGACGCGTTTCGCGACCGGGGCCAATCGGTCCAGTTTTTCTCGGTCGGTTTCAGTCCGCTTTCGCTCCTGAGCAACGACCATCGTAAAAATCTTTTTGGCGCGTCGAACACCTGGCAGGAGGTTGATGGCATCGGCTGCTATCTCTGGCGCTCGCCTGTTCACCCTTTTGGCAGAGGGCTTGGAAACAACACGTCTCTGACCAACGGGATGTTCCGTTGGTGGATCGCCTCGAAATGTATTGCGCTTGATGAAGCCTCCCGGCAGGCGGACCTGATAATCGTGGAGTCCGGTATTGCAGCAGCACTGATCGGCCGCATCCGAAAAACGGCCCCGAACGCGCAAATCATCTACTTCGTCGCGGATCTGCTGGAAACGATCGGCGCGCATTCCTTTATTGCGGAGCAGCTTTTCCGGGACCGGAGCGCAATCTCCGACATCGTCGTTGTTGCCCGGGCCATGGCTCCACATTTTGACGGTTTCGGGTGCCCTGTCCACTTCGTCCCGCACGGCGTATCCAAATCGGATTTTGATAATATCGGGCCCAGTCCGTATGAGACCTCCGGGAACATCGCAACAGTCGGATCCATGCTGTTTGACCCGGTCTTTTTCGATATCGCCGCGCCCGCATTTCCCGACGTGCATTTTCACCTCATCGGAACACCCGAGTTTGGCAAGAGTTTCGACAATGTGACCGAGTATGGACGCATGCCGTTCAAAGACACGCTCCCTTATCTCAAGCACGCCGAAGCAGGCGTAGCGCCCTACGCAGACCGGGACGGTGCCGGCTATCTCGCGGATTCCAGCCTGAAGCTGATGCAGTATGAATTTCTACGGCTTCCCGCTGTCTGTCCACAATACGCCGTCGGTGACAAAGTGAACCGGCATGGCTACCAGCCAGGCGATCCGGCCTCGATCAAAAACGCCGTCACGCGCGCATTGGAAACACCATTTGCTGACGAAGCCAGCGAGGTACTCGACTGGAAGGACGTAGCCGACCGATTGATGACGCTCGACCGGGCGGCGGCACTCATTAAATCTTAAAGCGTTTCAGCTATTAGAACCGGGGAGATAACAGTGCCGGGTGCTCGGTGCTGTGCTACCTGCCGACGCGGTCTGGATGACATTGTTTTGGCGGGGCATGTCCAATTCGACCGCGGTAGAGGAACGGCAGGCGTAATCCGATGGCATCGATGGTGCGAATGTCTGTGATCAACACGTCAGCCGGCGTGCTGTCCATGTTCATGGGCTTCGTCTGCAGCGTCATTGTCGCCAGAACACTCGGTGTCGAGGGCACTGGGGTTGTTGCCTATGCTCTCTGGTTCATGTCGGTGGCAACGGTCGTCTCAGATTTCGGCATGCCGCAGGCAACCTTGCGCTTCATTGCCCGCGACACCGGTTCGGACACCGGGCCCGACGCGCTGTTCCGCATATTGTTGCGCCGTTTTGTCATTACGACCGGACTGATGGCAGGCGCCATAGGCATCTATGCGCTCTGGCAACATGGTCAGGACAACACGCAAGGCGCGCTGGTCTGGTCCGCGACGATCCTCCTGTTTCTGGCCTATGCCTATGCCACAATGGTTATCGGTGCCGCCCAGGGGCTCGGTCAATTCGACAGGACGGCTTCCATGACGCTGATCGGCTGCTTGCTTCAGCCCTTCTGCGTCCTTGCAGGTGCACTAATGCTCGGCCCCGTCGGGGCGATCGTGGGTCACGCGACACGGCACCTGCCACAGGCTCTTGACCTGAAGCGCTACCTGGGCAAGGCGGCCGCCAAAACGGCCAAGATCCCCAAAGACGTCGGTCTTTATGCCCGCAACAACTGGTTCTCCGGCAGCATTTTTGCGCTTTTCGGCGCTCGAATTGAACTCGCCGTCATCGGATTCTTCTTCTCGCTTTCCCAGGTCGGCTACTATTCGATCGGGTTGACCATGTCCGGGATGATCGCTCAATTCGCAGTTTTCAGTCTCGCGTTTGTTGTTCCTCAATTCGGCGTCCTGCACGATCAGAAGGACGATGCGGCTCTGTCGGTTGCCTTTGAAGGAACCATTCGATGGCTTGGGATCGTCATTGCTCCTGTTGCAATTGGAGGTGCGGCAATTGCACCGGACCTGATCCCGCTTGTGTTTGGTGAAGACTTTGAACCTGCCGTAGGACCGGCAGTCATTCTGTTGGCGTTCGCGCTCGCGCAAGCATTGTCGTCTGTCATTTCCAGAGCCATTCTGGCGAAAAACCGAAGCACTGACGAGTTGTGGATGACGATCGCCTGGTGCGCGATCACCAGTGTCTCGCTGCTGGTCATTGTTCCCTCCTTCGGACAGATGGGCGCCGCCTATGTGCGGGCAGCAGCAAGCGTTCTTCTTCTCCTGATCCTTGGCGTTTACTGCCGGCGCGTCCTTAACCTCCGGCTCCCCATGCTGGCCTTGCTGAAATGCACTGTGTCGGCGCTATTGTGTGCGGGGGTAGCCGTTTTCGTGCTTTCCAAAGCAAGTGGAATATTGGGTTTGCTGGCCGCCGTTGCAGCTGCCGGTGTCGTTTATCTGGTGGCGCTTACCTTCTTGAAAACTGTTCCGAAATCCGAACTCGAACCGGTTCTGAACGAGGTCAGAGGCAGACTGCGCGGCCTGAAGGCAACCTGAACCGTCTCCAGGGCACGCTGGAGAACCGCTGAATTCAGCGGTTAAGGCGTTATTAGCTTGATGACCTTAAGTTTAGCGGCAACAACACGGCCACAACTGGGCGGTGCAATTTGCGTTTGAAGGCACACAGACCGGCCGGGCGCTCTGGTCTGACTATTCCGCCTAGCGTCAATTGCCGCAACAAACCGGAAAGACCTATACGCACATGTCCCTTACCAACACCTTCGGTGATCGTTTAGGTACTGCTTTGCTTGCGTCGGGCAGACTGCTTTCAAAAGATGTTGTGAACGCAGTGTCCGTTGGGCTCTTTTCGCTGATCGTGCTCGGCACGCTCGCGCTGGCCTATTTCAATCCGGTCTACAACTGGGACATCCTGGCCTATGTCGGCATCGCCGCCGAAGACCAGTTGGACAGCGCGGAAGAAATTCACGCGCTTGCCTATGGCGAGGTCAAGGAAGCCGCATCCGAACTTCAGTTCTACAAGGTCACGGCGAGCATCCCCTATCGGGTCAACCAGTACGAACAACCCGATCACTTCGTCTCCCTGTTTCCGATGTTCAGGGTCAAGGTTGCCTATATCGAGACCATCAAGCATCTCGGTGCCCTTACCGGGCGCGTCCATGCGACGACCATCATTTCAACTTTGTCGGCTGCCATGATCGGGCTGTTCATCCTCTTCTGGAGTGCGCGGCAATCCTTTGTCCAGGGACTGTTGATCATCGGTCCCACGATCATTCTCATCGGCTATACGTTCTCTGCAAGGGAAGCGACGCCGGACCTGATGATGGCAGCCTTTGCGCTTCCCGCGCTCTATTTTGTTTGCCGCGAAAAACCGGTGTTTGCTGCGCCTTTCCTTTTCATGATGTTTCTCGTGAGACCTGACGGGCTGCTGTTCTTCTTCGCGCTGCTGCTTGCCGCGATTGCGGTGGGAAGAGACCGGTTGATCTATCTCGCTCTCTTTGCCGGGGCCCTTTTCCTGTATTTTCCGATCGTCGGTTCAGCCGACCACCCCGGCTGGTGGCCGCATTTCTATTTCTCGAACGTTGAATACCAGGACGATATGCGCGGCTTCGACCCGGCCTTCGATGTTCTTCTTTATGTCAAGGCACTGGTCGTAAACGTCGCCAGGACAGTTCAGGACTTCAACTGGCTTATGCTTCTCGCCATTTTCCTGCTCGGCTTCGCCCTGCTCGTTCGCAGCGGAAAGGACATTTCACAAGGACAATGGATTGCAGTCGTCGCACTCACGCTGTGTATCGGCGGCAAGTTCGTCACGTTCCCGCTGCCGGACGACCGGATCTACCTGCCCTATCTGCTGCCGTTGCTGATTGTGCTGCTTGAGATCTGGAAGCCGATGTTTTCCTTGCCGGTCGACGACTAACGCGCCAACCCTAAAACGCGGTAAGGCACCTTTCCCGCAAGGATCAGAATGAAAAAGCCCGCGCAATTCGCGCGGGCTTTCTTAGTGTCTCGATGAACGATGCGGGTCGCTCCGCATCTTTGGAGAAGCTAAGCTTCCCTCAATTTGCCTGCGATTTGATGAAGCCGTTCACGATGCTGACGATGCCCTTGGACAACAGATCGTCCAACGCGTCGCAGAAGGTGTCGACATTCTCCATCGTGCACACAAGCGGTGGCTCAAGGCGGATGACGTTGCGGTTGTATTCGGTGAATGCCACAAGAATGTCGTAGTCTCTGAGAAGCTGCGCCCCGATGAAGCCGGACAGCGATCCCTTCAGCTTGTCGTCAAGCAGAGACAGCATCGGGCGCAATACCACCGGCATCGTCTTAGAAAAATCCTGGAACTCCAGACCGACCATGAGACCCTGGCCGCGCACGTCCTTGATGATTTTCGGATACTTTTCCTGAAGCGTATTTAACCGCGAAATCAGATGCGCGCCGACACGCGCGGCATTTTCCATCAGGTCTTCGTCGTAAAGGACGTTCAGACCTTCAATCGCCGTGATGCTCGCCTCGCCGATACCGCCGAAGGTTGCCTGTGCGTGGATCATAGCGGTTTTTGGGGAGCCATAGGCCTTCATGTAAACATCGCGCTTTGCGATCATCGCACCGACAGCGGCCTTGCCTGCCCCTAGGGATTTGGCAAGCGCCGTCACGTCCGGAACAACCCCATAGTGTTCGAACGCATAGAACTTGCCTGTCCGGCCATAACCGCACTGTACTTCGTCTGCGACCCACAGAACGTCGTGCTTGTCGCACAGAGCCCGCACGCCCTTCCAGTAGCTTTC
The DNA here is from genome assembly GCF_947494555.1 of uncultured Roseibium sp. Lineage (GTDB taxonomy): Bacteria > Pseudomonadota > Alphaproteobacteria > Rhizobiales > Stappiaceae > Roseibium. Next base: position 361,320 of record NZ_CANLVF010000003.1, read on the forward strand.
CGGCGCAGAAATGATCCCGCCGCCGCCCTGGATCGTTTCCAGAACCACAACGCCGATCTCGGGATCCGATTCAATCGCGTGAGTGAGGGCTTCCAGATCGCCGAATGGAACCTTTACATGATTGTCGACGAGCTTGAAGCTGCCCTGGTAGAGATCAGAGTCAGTCAGCGAAAGAACACCCTTGGTCTTGCCATGGAACGAGTTCCCCGCGTGTACGATCTTGCAGTTTTTGCGCCCGGATGCGCGCTCGGCAACCTTGACCGCCGCTTCCATCGCCTCCGAACCGGAAGACCCGAGGAACACCATGTCGAGGTCGCCCGGCGAACATGCCGCGAGGTTCTTCGCAAGGGCCGATGCGTATTGCGACAGGAAGGCGATCGCAATCTCGTGCCGGCCTTCCTCCTGAAATTTCTGGCGTGCAGCGATTACGCGCGGATGGTTATGGCCATGTGCCAGCGATCCGAAGCCACCGAAAAAGTCCAGGATCCGCCGGCCGTTCTGGTCGACATAGTACATGCCGTCTGCGGTCTCGATCTTGACCTTGTGAAACCCGAGCAGCTTCATGAAATGGAACTGTCCCGGATTGATGTGCTCCTTGAACAGATCGGCCATGGACTGAGGGTCAAGCGCTTTCGCGTCTTCGACCGTCAGGAGATCCGGCTTCGAGCTGTTCTCAGGAGCGGCTTCCAGCTCGGTCTCGGAGAAGTCGGCTTTTACTGCGGTGTTCTGCAACATCAAAATTCCTATTCTGCCGGCTGTGCCGAGCCTTGATCGACGCGGGTGCCGTCATTCTTTTGTGCGCGGTATTCGTCGTAAGCGGCGATCAGCATGTCTTCATCGCGATATGCGGGGACCCAACCAAGATCGCGTTCGCCTTTTGAAACATCCAGAACGCACATTTCATCAGCGATCAGATATTGCTCCGGATCCATGATCGGCATGTTGAGCGCATCGAACAGGTCGAGCGTGCGTTTGACCGCGAAGCCCCAGGTCGGGATCAGGATCGATTTCGAATGAGCGTGCTTGACCAAATCGCCAAGCAGCTTCCTGACGGGCGGCGGATTGATGGATCCCAGATTGTAGGCCTCGTTCGGAACACCGGCCTTCCAGGCCTTGTAAGCCGCATCCGCGCAGTCATAGACGGAAATGAACTGATACGGGTTCTTGCCCGACCCGATCATGGGAACAGGCAGGTTCAAGTCGATCAGCTTGAACAGCTTGGTCAGGATGCCCAGACGGCCCGGCCCGATGATCAGCCGCGGGCGGAACAGCGTGATGTCCATGCCGCGTGCGCGCCACTCGGCTGCCAGGATTTCCGTATCGAGTTTCGACTGCCCGTATTCCCCAAGGGGTGAAACAGGATGGTCTTCGGTCATCGGGTAGGTAACCGTGTGGCCGTACACCATATCGGTCGTGTAGTGGACCAATTTGCTCGCACCTGCGCGGTCCATCGCCTCGATGATGTTCTTCGTTCCGTCGTAATTGACGGGATAGAAAAAATCATGCCGCTTTGCCCTCACCTGGATCGGCGAAAGCATTTTTGCAGACAGATTGTAGACCATATCCCCACTGGTCACCGGCACGGCGGCAACAGCTTCGGGATCGGTCACGTCACAGTCAAGGATCGTCGCCTTTGCGTAAAGATGGCGATGAGTTTGCGCGATATCAGCAACGACGACGTCCTCGCCGTCTTCCAAAAGACGCTTGGCGAGCTGCCGTCCGACAAATCCGTCCCCACCGAAAAGGATGTGTTTCACTTCGAGGTCTCCTTGAGAGCAACTTGTTGGACCTTGGCGTCCGTGTCAGCGCGATCCTGGTTCGAACCGCCTTGCGCAATAAAGGCGGTGCCAACACAAATCAGGGCGATGCCAAAAACCCGCATCGCGTTCAGATCTTCGTGGAAGATGAAGAAGGCGTAGACGGCAACCACCACATAGGCGAGCGACAGGAATGGATAGGCGTAGGACAATTCCACCTTGGACAGCACGTAGAGGTGTGACGCCATTGAAATCACGAAAGTGCACAGGCCGAGAAAGACGAAGGGTGTGAACACCACCTGCAGCAATTTTACGATCAGATTGCTGTGCAGTGTGCTGAAGTCGCCAATCTGCGTCATTCCGTATTTCAACATGATCTGTGCCGCTGCGTTTGTCAGGACGGTAAACAGAATGAAGGGAAGGTAAGTACTCATACAGGCCGTCTCCGCACGGGCTTGATGCAACACCGGCAATATCCTTCGAATTCAATTAAATTATATTAATTTGAAATTCACTCGAGTTACCGTTTTTGCTATGAATAACAAAACATTACTTGATTTCGATAATTTTTCTTTACACAAAAATATATCGTTTACTTATGCGATTCAGCTTAGAGCTGTTCTGCGCCAGAAGTCTGACAACAGCACGGGATCCCGTAACTCTTCGAGCCGTTGCCAGTGCGGGAACGAAGCCTTGAACGTGAACGAAGACATCCGCCGGTCCTTGTACGGGTTCACGGCACCGCCGGCGGCCAGGGTGATCTCGTCGAGTTGCTGCAGAAGCGCGAGGGTTGGCCCGCCTTTGTCAGGGAAGTCGAGCGTGAGTGTGTAGCCGGGGCGCGGAAAACTCATGAATCCAGGGCTTTTCATGGATCCGAAACGCTTCAGAACCGTCAGAAACGATCCATGCCTGCTCGCCTGCGTGCATTCCAGGAGCGACTTCACTGTCTCAAAGCCCTCGCTTTCCGGAATGACACTCTGATGCTGATGCAGCCCCCGCGGACCGTAGAGACGGTTCCAGCGCCCGATCCGGTCGAGCGGAAAGAAGAACTTGTCGGAGGCAACGTCCTTTATCGAACACCCCGCCGGCGCACTGCGAAAATAGGTTTCGTTGAAGAGACTGAGGAAGGGGCCCTGAAGCGGTGTGATGGGAGGCGTGAAGGGGATGGTCAGGCGCGGTCCGGAGGCTTTTTCCTGATATTCACCACTGGCCGCATGATCTCCCGCGATCAGATGACCGCGCCCGAAACGCTTTCCGATGCTGAGAGAGTCGATCCATGCGACCGCGTATTCGTGCTTTTCGTCGGCCGCTTCCGCGAGATCAAAATAGTCCTCGAGGCAATCGAAGCGCGTTGTTTCCTGCCGGATTGACGGCGAAGTTACCTGCATTAACCGAATGGTCGCCGAACGGATCAATCCGGTAAGGCCCAGTCCGCCGATCGTTGCCGCAAAGAGACCGGTTTCATCGCCCGGCCTGATCGAGAGGCTGCCTTTGTCGGTACGGTCAAGGCGGATCTCCTCGACATGGCAGCCGAAGGTGCCCTTGCGATGATGGTTCTTGCCGTGAATATCGTTTGCAATCGCTCCGCCGAGCGTGACGAACTGCGTTCCGGGCAGGACTGCCGGAAACCAGCCATGAAGCGCAACGGCACTGATGATTTCCGACAGAAGAACACCGGCTTCCGCTTCCAGGAGACCTGTCGACTTGTCGAATGTCAGAATTCTGCCTGACGAACGTGTCGCTACGGCGGTTCCAGACGCATTCAGACAGCTGTCCCCGTAACTGCGCCCGTTGCCGTATGGTAGCAGACTCCCCGGTTTACGCGAGGCCGCCAAATAGGCATCGGGCTGCACCTGATCGGTTGCTTCGACCTTCAGACCGCCCCAGCTTTGAACATGCTTTGTCACGCCGGATCACCAGACCGCAGCAATGAGAAACAAAAACGCGCCACACCCGATCATAAACTGACTGCGCCAGTCCTTCAGGATGAACACGATCGGGTCCTCATGCATTTCGTCCCTGCGCGCCAGGATCCAGATACGCATGATGATGTAGAGGATCAGCGGACACAGGAGCCAGATCATCTGCGGAACCGCATAGGCCCGCTCGATTGCCGGACTTTGAATATAAAGCGCGAGAACCAACACCGCCGCGAAGCCCGATGTCATCCCGGCCTGCGAAATCGTCTCAAGGTCCACATGCCGGTACCCGCGCCCGGTGACTGCGCGCGAAGCCGTCTCGCCGACCTGCTGCAGCTCGGTGAAGCGTTTCACGAGCGCGAGGGACAGGAAGAAAAAGACGGAGAACGCCAGCAACCAGAAGGAATATTCGATACTTGCGGCCACACCGCCCGCAAGAACACGGATCGTATAAAGGCCGGCCAGAACAAAGACATCCAATAGCAGCATCCGTTTGACGGAGACGGAATAGGCGGTGGTGATGAAGAGATAGAGCAGCAGGATGCCCGCAAACTCGATCGGCAGAAGCGTTGAAATCGCGAAGGCCACCGCGATGGAAACAAATGCCAGTCCCAGACCGTTCGGAACACTCAATCGTCCGCTGGCAAAGGGGCGCTTCCGCTTTGTCTTGTGATTGCGGTCTGACTCAAGGTCCATCAGGTCATTCAGGATATAGATTGCCGAGGCAGAGAGAGAAAACGCGACAAAGGCCAGGATTGCGCTCAGGAGCACGGAGCCGACGAAGATTTCATGCGCCATGACGGCCGGCACGAAGATCAGCGTGTTTTTGAGCCATTGATGCGGGCGCATTGCCTGAACGGCGGCCTTTACCTGGCTTTCCGAGGCTTCGATCCGGTTGGCACCGGATTGCTTCTGCCAACGATTGGCGGCGCGGTCCGGTGCGACGACTGTCGCCTCCGAGGCTGCCTCGAACAAGCAAACGTCCTGATGCGAGTTGCCGTAATACTCAAAACCGAGGTCACCGGCTTCCGCTTCGATACGCTCAAGCTTGCGCCCTGATGTGAGATTGGTTTCCTCGTCCGAGGCGAGCACGCGATCAAAGAGAGCAAGATGGTCGGCAACGGCGTGGGCGAGTTTCTCGTTCGAGCCCGTTGCCAGGACAAGCTGCCGTCCCAGCGCTTTTTGTGCGCCCAATTGCTCCACGACCTCGGCCCGGTAAGGCAGAACCGTCACATCGATCCCGGCTGCTTCCGCCAGCCGCGCCTTCGTATAGGCGATGCCTCTCAAGACCCATCCGAACAGCGCGAACACGATCAGGGGATTACGACGCAAGGACTGAAACAGGCTCTCCCAGAGCAGATCGGTCCGGAGCAACGTTCCGTCCAGGTCCACATAGATTGTCCTGTTTGAAGTCTCTAGGCGCTGATCCATCAAGCAGACGTCCCGAGCTCAAGCGCTGCCACAGCCCCCACTGGAGCTTCACGGCGCCAAACTCTTTCCCTGTTGGTCACTATCGATGCACACTATTCGTGCTTAATTTTCACCAGAACTAGCGCGAATTTCTTATCATGCGCTTTAGAGCGAAGTGAAAGAACACGATTTCGGCCGCATTTTACGCAAATTATGCAAATTTTTGACAAGCCGATGCCAATATACTTATCGAATGATGAATCCTAAAAAGAGAGTTTTACTTAGAAGCCGATTTGAAAATTAATATTTGGACTTTGGAAAAGCTGCAAAGTCGATGTGACCGATCGTGACGCGAATATCACCGGACCGCATTTGCGTCAGATGTTGCGACCGCCACTCTTCCAGAACCTCGTGCGACGTTCCGTTTTTCAGGCCGACTCCGGACCAGCCCGACAGGAACTCGTCCAAAAATGCCTCGTCGGCGGGCCCGACAACCCAGTCGGATGTTCCCTTGACGACTTCGTAGCCCCTTGCCTTGAACAATTCGATTGCCCGCTCGGCTGCCAGAGGCCCTAGGGCGGGACCAAAGCCCTTGTCCAACCGCTGGTCGCTGTTCAGAGCATCCAGCATCGTTTGATCCAGCGATGCCGGCGGAGCAAAGGTTATGCGCCCGTCATAGGTCAAACTGGCCAGAAACGGCTTTTGCACCCGGACGACACAGTCGACAAGGCGTACCAGAAAATCATCCGAAACGAGATCCAGGAAAGCCGAAGTCGTGATGGCATCCACATCTGGAAATGGAAGATCTTCGAATTTGGCGGCCAGATCGACCTGACGAAGCGAAAGCTCCCCCTGGAGTTGCTGCTGCCAACGTTCGTGCGCAACCGCAATAAGATCAGAATCATGATCGGTCAGCGTCCACGTAGTGTCAGCCGGCAACTGGTCTTTCAGGGCAGCTACCGTCGACCCTGCGCCGCTGGCAAGATCCAGGAGACGCGGAGAGCTTGCAGGCAATTGTTTCAGGAAGGCCGTTTCGACGTCCTGGTTCCTGGCGGCAAGATCCAGCGGCTCTCTCAAGGCCAGCCATTTAGAGGAAAATCCGCTCATTTCTCCGCACCCTCCAATGCCCCGGCAAACCTTGTCGCTGCGTCCCGCCAGTCAGGCAATGCAGCGGCAGCCATCTCGGCAGCCTGCGCCATGTCGCGCCTTGCATTTGGATCGCTCAAAAGCAGTTTGAGAGCGCTTCCAAGCCTTTCTGTATCCTCTATGCCGCAGTAAATCGCGGCGTCTTCCGGCAGCGTGTCTTCAACCGCACCGCCGCCACTGCCGATCACCGGCAACCCGTGCGCCAACGCTTCGGTATAGGCCATTCCGTATCCTTCATAACGACTGGCAAGAACGAACACGTCGGCACTGCGATAGAAGCCCGGAAGGTCGCAAGGGGCAACCGCGCCGTGAAACGTTACGCGTTCGGTCAGGCGGTGTTCCGGCAGGCTCGAAACCAATGCTGCATGGCACGCCGGATCCGCGTCAAGGCCGCCGACAATGTCGAGATGCCAATCGTATTCCTGCAGATTTGCCAGCGCAGAAAAAAGCAGATCGTACCCTTTTCGCGGCACCACGGTGCCAACGGAAAGCAGCCGCACTTGCTCCGACGCGCTTCTTTGGATCCGGCCGTGTTTTTCCGTTCCGGGCAGAATGACCGAAATGGATGCCTGCGCAATCCCGAACAGGTCCATGACCTGGTCGGCGGTCGCATGACTGGTCACGATGACATGGTTTGCATGGGACAGGGCCTTGCGCTCGCTATCGAGCAAAGCCTCCGACTGCTCAGGCGAAAGGCCGGTTTCCCGGCAGAGTGGATGATGCACCAGCGCCACGAGCTGCAAGCGGCCGGTCAAGGCAGACGCTATGTCCGCCATGGTACCGAATGCCAACCCGTCCACCACCAGCAGCGCCTCCTCAGGTAGCCGGGCAAGCATGTCGCGGCTTTTGGCAAGGGTCGATTGCGACGGGAAGGGAAACCCGTCTCCAAGCGAAATCAGTTCAACGGACCAGCCCAGATCACGAAGCCCGGCAATGATCTGGCGGTCGTACCCATACCCGCCCGTCGGCGTGTCCAGGTTGCCCGGATAGGCGAAAAACAGCTTTTTCATTGCCGATCAGATTTTGGCTTCGTACCAGGCACGCGCAACGTGAGATTCCGAAATGGTCACCCGGATCGCATCGAGTTCACTGCCGGACCTGCCGAGGCGATTGTCGCGGGCGGCCTTTGCGAGATGATCGTGGATGTGCTTGGTCAGGAATTCGGTGGTCGTATTCACGCCGGCAAACTCGGGCACGTCGTCGAGATTTTTGTAATTCAGGGGCCCCAGGACCTCCTTCAATGCTTCGTGCGCGCGGCCGATGTCGATCACCACGCCGTTGTCATCCAGTTTTTCGGACAGAAATGCAGCATCTATGACAAATGTCGCCCCGTGCAGGGCCTGCGCGGGACCGAACAGCTCCCCCTTGAAGGAATGGGCAATCATGACATGGTCGCGAACTTCAACAGCAAACATATTTCGAGGTTCCTGAGACTTCTGGTCGAACTGGTTGGACGGGGCGGGGAGCACCTTCTAGCAGATCTGCTCCTCATAAACGACAAGAGCGGCCAGGACATCTGACGCCTTGTTCAACACTTCGGGAAGTTGCTCCGGCAGATTTTGAAATGCAATCCTGTGCGTGATCAGATGATCAAGTACCGGGTCCGCGAGGAGCGACATTGCCGTTTCCAGACGCCGCCGGTAGGTCCATCTGGGCTGGCGCTCAAACGGGATCGTTCCGACCTGACTGGAGATAAGCTTAAGGCGCCGGCTGTGGAAGTCGGCGCCCAGGGAAACAGCAACGTTTCCAGCACCATACCAACTCATTTCAACGATGGACGTCCCATCTCCGGCGCATTCCAGTGCCGTCGCCAAGCCTGCCGCGCTGGCGCTTGTGTGAAACACGATGTCCTGATCTCGCGGCGCATTTTGCGGCAGTGCAAAATAAAGTCCGAGTGCGTTCGCAGATTCTGCACGCTCAGGGTTTGTATCAATGACGGTGACGGTTGATCCGGGCAGTTTGCCTGCGACGTATGCGGTCAGGAGGCCGACAACGCCGCCTCCAACCACGCAGATGTGATCCCCAGGTGATGGTTTTCCGTCCCATATAGCGTTAAGCGCTGTTTCCATATTGGCTGCAAGAACAGCACGTTCTGGCGAAACACCATCAGGAACCGGCACGCAAGAGTTGGCAGGGAGAGTGTAGACGTTTTGATGTGGGTAGAGGGAAAAGACGGTTCGGCCGACCAGAGCTGTGTCTCCTTCCAGAACCGTGCCGACGCTGGAATATCCGTATTTAACCGGAAACGGGAAGTCTCCTTTCTGAAACGGCGCACGCATTCGCTGCCATTCGCTTTGCGGAACCTGCCCACGAAAAACGAGGCCTTCCGTGCCGCGACTTACGCCGCTATAGAGTGCTTTCACGAAAACCTCTCCAGGTTGCGGCCGTTGAAGCGGAACCCGTTCAAGGCTGCATCGCTCACTTTCCTGATACCACAAAGCGCATGGCTCGGGTGTGCCGCGCGTCACCACCTCTTTTTCCGTCATTCCCGTACCGTTCCACTCACTCAATTAGCTCCTGTCAATTTTAGGACATTTTGACATGTGCACTATCGCCACGATTGCCCGGATTGGAAGTCAAAAAAATGTTTCGAGTCTCTGACATCTCCCATTCAGACAAATCTGCGACACGCATGACTGTCAGGCGAGTGATCTTCGCGTCGCTGCTGGCAATCAGTTTCATCGGACTTACGGCATTGATGGCGGTGACGCTGTCACCGGGTGGTCTTCAGCCACTTGATCTGTTCATCCTGGTCTGTTTCATGGTGACCCTGCCATGGACAATAATCGGGTTTTGGAACGCCGTTATCGGCTTGCTGATCATGAGGCTGTCCCGCGATCCTGTGACGGCGGTATGCCCCATAAAACCAGGTGTTCCGGATGCGCAGCTTACAAGTTCGACAGCGCTTTTGTCCTGCGTGCGCGACGAGGACGTGGATAGCCTAGAAACAAATCTGAGCGCGATGGTAACCAACCTTATCCGGTCCGGATATGCGCCGCATTTCACGCTCTACGTACTCAGTGACACGTCAATCGATGCCATTGCACTGCAAGAGCAGGAAATGAGCGCCCGCATGTCGGAACGCTTTCAGGGGCAAATGGACGTCATCTATCGGCGCCGCTCTCTGAATACGGGCTTCAAGGCCGGCAACATCGAAGATTTCTGCGACCGTTGGGGCGATGAGCACGATTTCGCGCTGGTCCTTGATGCCGACAGCTACATGTCAGCCAATGCGATTGCCACGCTTGTTCGCCGCATGGAAGCAAATCCAAATCTGGGTATCCTGCAAAGCCTCGTTGTCGGCCTTCCTACCGACAGTGCCTTCGCACGGGTGTTCCAGTTCGGAATGCGGCTTGGTATGCGCTCCTATACGATCGGCAGTGCCTGGTGGCAGGGCGACTGCGGTCCCTATTGGGGACATAACGCCCTTCTGCGCCTGAAACCCTTCAAGGAGCATTGCCGGCTGCCGGTGCTGCCCGGCAAGGGACCGCTTGCGGGCACGATCCTGTCTCACGACCAGGTTGAAGCGGTTCTCATGCGCCGCGCAGGCTACCAGTGCCGCGTTTTGCCGCTTGAAACAGGCAGCTATGAAGACAATCCGCCCCATCTTCTGGAATTTATCCGAAGGGATCTGCGCTGGTGTCAGGGGAACCTTCAGTATCGCCGCCTGATCGGCATGAAAGGCCTCAAGCCGGTCAGCCGCGTGCAATTGTTCCTGGCAATCTTGATGTTCCTCGGCTCGCCGGCCTGGATCGGCTTCATGGTCGCAGCGGCGGTTCTGGGCATGACCACCGATTATGCACCCTATCGTGCAGACACCGGCGTGGTGATTTTCTTCACCGTCCTCGGAATGGTTTTTGCGCCGAAGATCGCGACGGTTGCCGACGTCCTGGCCCGCCGCGATCTGAGAAAAGCTTTCGGCGGTCCCGTCAGGGTGCTGATCAGTTTCGGTTCGGAAATCGTTTACTCGGCGATGCTGGCGCCAATTATGGCTGTCGCCCATACCCTGTTCATGGGTGGCCTCGCGGTCGGCAAAACCATCGGCTGGGGTGCACAGGCGCGCGGCGTCGCACGGCTTCCGATCCCGCTGGCAGCCGCCAAGCTCTGGCCGCAAACGCTTTTCGGTCTCGCAGGCCTTGTCTGGATTTCGTCACAGCCGATCGAACTTGTGTGGCCGATAATTCCGGTGGCCATCGGGCCGCTGCTGGCAATCGGGATTGCCGTATCGACGTCTACGAAGTTTCTTGGAAAGCTTGGCATCCGTTCGACACTCTGGCGCATCCCGGAAGAAACACGCCCACCAGCCGAACTGTCTGATCTGCACTTGCCTGCGCTCGCACAGCACACGGCACCAGCCGACGCACAGACCGGTCTGGTTCAGGGCGATCCGAAACCGGCAGAAATCTAAAAGAAAAGACCGGCGAGAGCCGGTCTTTTTCATGCCTGACCAGATAGATCGATCAAGCTGCGTTTGAAGACGCCAGAGGCTGAATCAGAAAATCGTAGATTTCTTCTGCGTCGGCAGAACCACGAAGGCCCTGTGTCACGGTTGCATCCCGAAGCTGGCGTGCGATCCGGGCCAGTGCCTTCAAATGGTCCGCGCCAGCCCCTTCAGGCGCTAGCAAAAGGAACACAAGGTCGACGGGCTGATCGTCCAGAGCATCAAAATCAACCGGCTTTTCCAACTTGGCAAAAAGGCCAACCAGACGGTCCAATCGCGTCAGTTTGCCGTGCGGGATCGCAATCCCATGGCCGACACCGGTGGAGCCCAATCGCTCGCGCTGAAGCAGTGTGTCGAAAATTTCGCGTTCCGAAAGACCGGTCAGGCCCGCAGCGTGCGCGGACAGTTCCTGAATTGCCTGTTTCTTGCTTTTGGCCTTCAAGCCGGCAATCACCGCGTCTTTACCCAGAAGATCGCTAAGATCCATTAGTAAGCCTACAAGTTTCGGAAGCCGGCCCCGGCATGGAAGCCGGCTTCTTCCGCATCATCTATTCAGCAGCTTCACCAGCAACCAACGCTGGGTCTATCCACCCTATATTGCCATCCGGCCTGCGGTAGACAACATTAACACCGCCATTTGCCGCATTTTTGAACATAACAACCGGCGCTTCGGTTAGATCCAGCTCCATTACAGCCATGCCGACTGTCATGGTTTTCACCTTGGCCGAGGTCTCCGCAATGACGAGCGGATTGAAATCCACGGGGACTTCCTCGTCATCCTCCGGCGAGGCCAGCACGTAAGAAGCCGCTTCAAACGCCTCGCGGCCATTACCGTTGTGGCTATGATGGTCCTTCAGCTTGCGCTTATACCGCCGCAACCGTTTTTCGATCTTGTCCGCTGCAGAATCAAAACTGTTGCGCGGATCCTGATCCTGAGCCGACACCTGTAACACGATTCCCGTGTCGAGGTGCAGGCTGCATTCAGACTTAAAGCCTGTGCCCTCCCTGCTGAGCGTAACGTGGCCAGTGAATCCGCCCGTGAAGTATTTCGACAGGGCATCTTCGATCCGGTCTGTGATGTGCTCGCGCAGTGCATCGCCCACATCCACATTTTTACCCGAAATCCGCAAAGCCATGGGGACCTCTTCTTTTTCTATTGGCCGATAAATCATCAGCTTGCGCCGATGTCGAGACGCGAAACGTCTCAAGTCCACAGAATGGACCAGTCAGCGCTCAAGCGCCATCCCCTCATTACGTCATGAGGGCGGTGCTATAATTGCGCTAACGCAAAGTGTCAATTCTAAATAAATAGGTCGCCGCACCCTCGGTGAAAATGGTGTGTTCCCGACAATTTGTTCGGGAAAACAATCCGGAAATCCGCTGGAAATTGCCGTCGTTTTATCCGGCGACCGGACCTGACGGCATTCGGGCTGACAGTAGAAACCTGCGGGCTAGATTTTGGTGTTCTTTTCACGTCTGCGCTGTACCGACGACCCGATTTTCATGGCCTCTCGGTATTTTGCCACAGTCCTGCGCGCAATATCGATGCCGTCGTCCTTGAGAATTTTGACGATCGTGTCATCGGACAGGATAGCCTTTGGATCTTCGGCGTCGATCATCTGCTTAATGCGATGCCTTACAGCTTCTGCCGAATGCGAATCCCCGTCGGCGGTTCCGGAGATGGCCGAAGAGAAAAAATACTTGAGTTCGAAGATCCCGCGCGGTGTCGACATGAACTTGTTGGATGTCACGCGGCTGACGGTTGATTCATGCATGCTGATCGCTTCGGCAATCGTCTTCAAATTGAGTGGCCTGAGATGCGCAATGCCGTATGTCAGGAAACCGTCCTGCTGGCGCACAATTTCAGTGGATACCTTGAGGATGGTCTTGGCGCGCTGGTCAAGGCTCTTTGCAAGCCAGTTCGCGGTCTGAAGGGAGTCGGTTAGATATTCCTTCTCGGTTTCGTTGCGCGCCGTCTTGATGACTTTGGCAAAGTAGGTCTGGTTCACCAGTACCTTCGGCAGCGTGTCGGAATTCAGCTCTATCGCCCATGTCCCGTCATTTGCAGGGCGCACGAACACGTCAGGAACTACGGGCTGGACGAGCGACGACCCGAAAACGCTGCCCGGCTTGGGATCCAGCGCCCGGATCTCGGCGATCATCTCCACAAGATCCTCATCGTCGACGCCGCAAATTTTCTTCAGCGCGGCAAGTTCGCGCTTAGCGAGCAGCTCGATATTGTCGATCAGCGCTTCCATCGCCGGGTCGAACCGGTTCTTGTCGACCAGCTGAAGTTTCAGGCACTCCGCCAGATTTCGTGCAAAAACACCTGCTGGTTCAAAGGATTGAAGGACCGTGAGTACCGTCTCGACGCGTTCGGCTTCGACGCCAAGCTGTTCCGCCGTGTCTTCAAGATCCTGGTAGAGATAACCGTTTTCATCAAGTGAGTTGATCAGATGACCGGCAATCAACCGGTCAGCCTCGTCGCTTAACGCCAGATGCATCTGCTCTTCGAGCGATGTTCCAAGGGAGGTTTCTTCTGCTACGAAAGCTTCAAGATTATAGTCCTCAGACGCCGCGCCGCTCGAAGCGTTCTTGTAGCTGTCACCCGATTTCAAAAGCGCCGGGTCCGGTGATGCCGGGACGCCGGGTTCGTCCGGGAACACGTTGCCAAGATCCGTATCCATACGCGATGCAATGGCTTCCGATCCCGTTTCAAGATCGTTTTGCATCCAATCGCCGGAATTTGGTTCGTCGCCAGACCCGGCTCCCGCATCGTGCGGCTCTGTCGATTGTTCGGTTGCGCCGGACGCCTCGCCGCTGTTTGGCTCTGCCGGCTCGCCGTCGCTCTTTTCGAGCAGCGGATTGCGCTCCAGCTCTGCCTCGACATACGAAACCAGGTCAAGGTTGGACATCTGCAGGAGCTTGATTGCCTGCATCAGTTGCGGCGTCATCACCAGTGACTGGCTTTGCCGCATTTCCAACTTGGTTGAAATGGCCATCGAGTTCCCGGGCGCCTATCAGCTACGTGTGGTCTGCTTTTTGCTTATATCTTGCAGAACCGAACTATACCCTAGCTCGACACTCGTCATCAAAGCGTAAATTGCTCGCCAAGATAAAGCCTGCGCACATCCGGGTTCGTGACAATCTCCTGTGGCAGGCCTTCGGTCAGAACTTCCCCTGCCGCAATGATATAGGCCCTGTCGATCAGTCCAAGGGTCTCGCGCACATTGTGGTCCGTGATCAGGACGCCAATGCCACGCTGCGTCAGGTGTCGGACCAATTGCTGGATATCGCCAACTGCAATCGGGTCGATCCCGGCAAATGGCTCGTCAAGCAGCATGAAGGATGGGCGGCTGGCGAGCGCTCGCGCAATTTCGACACGCCGTCTTTCGCCGCCGGACAAGGCGATACTCGGCGACTTGCGCAAGTGGGTCAGCCCAAACTCCGCCAGAAGCGAATCGAGTTCCTCACGGCGTTTTTGACGGCTGGGCTCAATCACTTCAAGGACCGCTCGAATGTTCTCTTCGACGGTCAGGCCACGGAAAATCGACGCTTCCTGCGGCAGGTATCCAATACCGAGACGCGCCCGGCGGTACATGGGCATCCGCGTGATGTTGAAGCCTTCCAACAAGATCTGTCCCTGATCCGGCCGGATGAGGCCAGTGATCATGTAGAAAGTCGTGGTCTTGCCGGCACCGTTCGGCCCAAGCAACCCGACCGCCTCGCCCGGCTTAACCGACAGGCTGACATACTTGACCACCTGACGGCGGCCATAGGTTTTTCCAATCCCTTCGACCACCAGCGCCTGTGACAGATCGTCTTCAGACAAATCAGGTTCCGGCATTTGTCCGTGCAGTCCGTTGAAATCCGAAGACGTTCTTTTCACCTATCAAAAATCCAATCAATCTTAACCTGCGCATCAACTTAACGGTCCGCCGATAAAATGCCGGCGCTCCTTAACGGGTTCAGTTCTCTTCGACGCTGTTCGGCAAGATGCGCACCTTGACCCGTCCGCCGCCACCTTCGGAGTCGGACAGTTTCCCCTTTGCAGCCGTCAGGTTTGCCTGACCGGTTTTGAGGTTCACAGTCAGCTTGTTGCCGACAACCACGTTCGGGCCCTGGCTCAACACGACCTCACGGCCCGTCATAACCATGATTTCCTTTGTCATGTCGAAGCTTGCGGCATCGCCCTTTGCGGTTTGGTCTTTCGACGTCACAAAGACACCGCCTTCAGCCTCAAGGCGGGAAATACGCTGCTGGACCGCACCCTCGTCGGCCGAAGCACCGGAACCGGCATAGAAAACCTTGAGACGTTCGGTTTTGAGGCTGGTCTCGCCCTGGATGACGACAACGTCACCGACGAATGTCGCCGTGTTGTTGTTGTCTTCCACTCTCAGCTCGCTCGCTTCGATCTCGATCGGCTCACCATCATTCGATCCGAACCCGGCAAAAGAGTCGGTAAATGTCTGCGCTTGCGCGGCGGCGGCAAAAACAGCTGCTGCGGCGGCAATTGTAAAGCGCTTCAAAAAAGTCATCTGCTACTGTCCTTCCGATGCCGGATTAATGGTCATCCTGACGCCATCTGAAAACCGGACGAGACCCTTCGCCTTATCATATGAAAGATTGCCGGATTGAATATGGCCCTGATCGGAGCGGATGGAAACAGGCTCCGAGGTGCTCATCGCGCCATCCTTCAAATCAACTTCGACTTCCGACATGTCAACCGTATAGCCCTCGCTCCACTCGATCTGAATCCCTTCATACAGGCGCAAGGTTTCCGCCGCGTTATTGTAAATTCCCTTCAATGCGACGATCTCCGCGCTCTCGTCTTCACTCAGGACGATGTCGGCGCGTATTGTCTCCAGATCGATAATCCGCGGGTCGCTCAGTCTTTGGATCGCCCGGCGGGCGGTCACCTTGTATGACCTTTCCCCATCGTGACCGGAGAGCTCGGGGTGGTCCATGACCAGTCCGTCACTGGTCAGCATCATGTTTGCCGCGCCAAACCCACTCAACAGATTGAACAGAACGACCATTCCGATCATCACGGCCAGTATCAACAGACCAATGCCCGGGAACAACCAGCGCAAAACGCGCACCAGCACGCTGTGGCGGCGGGCTGCCCGCTGCGCACGGTTGAACTGATGTCTGGGGGCTACCTCCCCAATTTGATCACTGATGACGCTCAACACTGTCTCCAATCACGACACCCTGGCTGCGGTACCGTTACCCGTCCGCCCGATCAGGAATGCGCGAATATGTCGTTCTCTTCCCAGCCCTTCAGGTCGAGTTCTGCACGGGTCGGCAAAAACGCGAAACAGGCTTTTGCGATATGCGACCTTTCTTCCCGAGCGAGCATGAACTCCAGTTTCTCTTTCAAGGCATGCAGATGCAGGACATCTGATGCCGCATAGGCCAATTGGGCATCAGACAGTTTTTCCGCCGCCCAATCAGAACTTTGCTGCTGCTTCGACAACTCAACGCCCAGGAGTTCACGTGTGATGTCCTTCAAACCGTGCCGGTCCGTATAGGTCCGCACGAGCTTGGAAGCGATCTTGGTGCACCAGACAGGCTCGACTTCGATGCCTAGATAGTGCCGCAACACGGCAACATCAAACCGCGCGAAATGAAAAATCTTCGGTTTGGACGCATCGGTGAACAGGCGTGCAAGGTTTGGCGCCTCGGTTTGACCGCGCGCAATCTGGACGACATCCGCAGTTCCGTCACCCGGCGACAACTGCACGACGCAAAGGCGGTCCCGGTGCGGATTGAGGCCAAGGGTCTCTGAATCTACCGCGACGGCGCTTGCGGTTTCGTATGTTTTCAGATCAGGAAGGTCACCCTTGTGGTACCGGATGGTCATGCTGCGTCGTCTCCTGTTGCATGGCTGGCTTTGCTTTATAACGCCCCATGATTGACCGTCAGGTAAAACATGCTGGCGGTTGTGGCAAGCAGATTGCTGCAGCGAAACATTGAACAGGGTGCGTGAAAATGCGCGAGAACTTATTTCTTGACGCGGAAGACCTCGTGACAGGATTTGCACGTTCCCGCCATTTCAGCAAAATCGGACATAATCGAATTCCGGTCCGCATCTGTCCTGGCGCCGTCGCCAAGCTTGAGAGCGGACGCCTTCAAACGTTCCGCCAATTGCGAAAAGTCCTTCCAGTCCGTCCAGATCGCCGGGCTCGCCTCCGTTGGAGATTGCAGGCTGCCTTTCGGAAACAATCGTGTCATCGCCTCCCCTGCATGATCGGCAATAACTTCGCCAGCATTCGCGATAGCTTCGCCATCGTACGGAATTTCTTCTTTCAGCATTCGGCCGACCGTTTTCACGTTCCGGCTGATTTCCGTCATGGCATCCATGCGCTCCTTCACGACACCCATGGCGCCGCTGTGGGCCCAGGCCGTTACCAGGCTCAAGAAGCAAACCGAAACCGAGAGCAGCGCGCCAATCAGTTTTCTGTTCATCAACTCTTCCCGTCCTTCCCTGAAGTGTCCCGTGGACCGGTTTCGCCCGCCAGGTCATCAATGATCGGGCATTCCGGACGGTTATCACCGTGGCAGGCGTCCGACAGTGTTGCCAACACCCGTTTGAGCGATCTCAATTCCTCGATTTTCCGCTCAACTTCCCGGATCTTTGCACGGGTCAGAGCCTTGACATCCGCACTCGCCCGGTTCCGGTCCTCGTAAAGCGAAAGCAGGTCACGGCACTCGTCAATCGAAAAGCCCAGATTTCTTGCCCGTTGCAGAAAGGTCAATCTCTGGACATCCGTTTCTGAAAAATCCCGATAGCCATTGCCGCTGCGCGTCGGTTCGACAAGACCGATTTCCTCGTAGTAACGGATCGTCTTGGCGGGCAAACGGCTCAATTCGGAAGCGGTGCCGATGTTCATGTTACGGGTCTCACAGTTTCAAACTGCGCAATCGCAGCGCATTGCCAATAACGGAAACAGATGAAAGGCTCATCGCTGCCGCCGCAAGCATGGGAGACAACAATACCCCGAAGACGGGATAAAGCACGCCGGCGGCAATCGGAACACCGACAGAGTTGTAGGCGAATGCAAAAAAGAGATTTTGCCTAATGTTCCGCACGGTCTCGCGGGCCAGGGTGCGGGCACGCAAAATTCCCTCAAGGTCGCCCTTCAGAAGTGTCAGCCCTGCACTTTCGACGGCGACATCGGCACCGGTGCCCATCGCCAGTCCAACATCTGCGGCAGCAAGCGCGGGTGCATCATTGACCCCGTCACCAGCCATCGCCACTACGTGACCTTTGGATTTCAGATCCTCGACCAGCTGTTGCTTGCCTTCCGGCAATACGCCCGCCCTCACATCATCAATCGCGAGCGTAGCTGCGACGGCGTCTGCGGTCGGCTTTGCATCGCCTGTCGCCATGACGATCTTCACACCGTCGAGGTGTAAGGCGTCTATCGCCGCCTTGGCATTTTTCTTCACCGGGTCCGCGACCGCTATGACGCCCTGCAGAAAGACCTGCCCGCCAAACTCCTGGACAAGAAACATCGCGGTCTTGCCGAGCGCCGACAGCTCCTCGGCGCGCTCAGACATGCCGCTGATATCAGCTCCAGATTCCGCCGCAAATTGACTGTTGCCAAGGAACACACGGCTGCCACCGATCCGTGCGGTTACCCCCTTGCCGGTCATCGACTGGAAATCCTCGACCTCCGGCAGACTGATCTGCCGCGCGTTTGCGCTGCTGAGAATAGCCTCGGCAAGCGGATGTTCCGATCCCTTTTCGAGCGCACCCGCGAGCTCCAGCACCTGTTCTTCAGTCATGCCGGAAGCCGGCAGAATGTCGCTGACAACCGGCCGTCCCTCCGTCAGCGTGCCGGTCTTGTCGACGACGATCGTATCAACAGCGGCAAGGCGCTCCAGACTTTCCGCCGACTTGACGAGAACGCCGGCCTGCGCTCCCCTGCCG
The DNA here is from genome assembly GCF_947494555.1 of uncultured Roseibium sp. Taxonomy (GTDB): domain Bacteria; phylum Pseudomonadota; class Alphaproteobacteria; order Rhizobiales; family Stappiaceae; genus Roseibium. Next base: position 379,932 of record NZ_CANLVF010000003.1, read on the forward strand.
GTCGCGGTCATAATCGACATCGGGGTGGCCAGTCCAAGCGCACAGGGACATGCAATGATCAGGACGGATACAGCCGCAATCACGGCATGTACCAGGGAGGGGCTGGGGCCAAAAATGAGCCAGACACAAAATGCCAATACCGCGATGGCAACGACTGTGGGCACGAAGTAACCTGCAACGCGATCCGCAAGGCCCTGAATTGGCGCGCGCGAGCGCTGCGCCGACGCGACCATATCGACGATTTTGGCAAGCATCGTATCAGTACCGACATGCTGCGCCGCCATGACGAATGTGCCGGATTTGTTGATCGTTCCACCGGTCACGTGGTCTCCCACGCCCTTTTCCACCGGAAGCGGTTCACCGGTCACAAGGCTCTCATCGATCGAAGACGCTCCATCCAGCACAACGCCATCCACCGGAACCGAGTCGCCCGGACGAACACGCAACCTGTCTCCTGCAAGGATATTTTCGAGCGGGGCGTCATATTCCTCGTTGTCGCCGATAATGCGCCGGGCCGTCTTGGGGGCAAGATCAAGCAAGGCGCGAATGGCATCACCCGTTCTTTCACGCGCGTTCAACTCGAGCACCTGACCGACGAAGACCAGCGCGACAATCACGACGGCAGCTTCAAAGTAAACCGGGAGGTGGCCGCTTGCCCCTTTAAGCGTTTCAGGAAAGAGAAACGGCATGAATGCCGCGGTCATGGAATAAAGATATGCAGCACCCACCCCGATCATGATCAGGGTCCACATGTTGAAGTGGCGGGTAACGAGTGAGGTCCAGCCCCGCTGGAAAAACGGTAGGGCAGCCCAAAGAACCACAGGCGTTGCCAGAATCGCTTCCAGATAGATCGCAACGCCTTCACCGATCCAGTCGCGTATCGGCACACCAACCATCGGTCCCATCGTCAGAATGAGCAGGGGAATGGCGGCAAAGACGCTTACCCATAAGCGCCGGGTAAAGTCGATGAGTTCATGATTGGGTTCGTCGGACACCCCGCTCATCGGCTCCAGGGCCATGCCGCAGATAGGACAGGTGCCTGGACCTTCCTGCACGATTTCCGGGTCCATCGGGCAGGTGAACAGCGTCGCGGATCCCGATTGTTCCGCTTCCAGCCGTTTCTTTTTTTCGTTGTTGCCGGAGAGGTAAAAGTGTGGGTCGGTCTCGAACTTGTCGTGGCATTTGGGATTGCAGAAATGATAGTCGTGGCCCTTGTAACGCAGGGTCGGCTTGCCTTTCCCAAGCGTCACCGACATCCCGCATACGGGGTCTTTCGCGTGGCCTGCGTGGTTCGCTTCATCCGGGGCGACGGCGGTTTCCTGCATGACTTTGCTATTCTTTCGCTGTTTGCTCTCCTGTCAGTTAGGGCTTCCAGTCACTGGAAGGTCAATCGGAAAAACCGCGCATGTGCCTTGCGCGGACCGTTTTCCGAAACCGCGAGCAGAATCGTCAGTCTGACTGGCTCTTCAGACTGGCCATCAGATTGTGGAATTTTTCACCCTGCACCGCGACATGGTTGCGCAACGCGTTGGCTGCTTCCTCCGGCTCCCCGCGCGCCAGAGCGTCGACGATTGCCTCGTGCTCAGCCATTGACTGGGCCATGCGCCCTCTGAACTTCAGCTGTTGACGCCGAAAAGGTTTCAGGCGCTTGTGTAGTTTTGCCGCTTCCTGTTCCAGAAAGCTGTTGCCGGATTGGCGGTAGATCGTTTTGTGAAAACGCTCGTTTTCGATGTAGTAGCCATCGGTATCCTTCGCTTCCACAGCCATCTGGCACCGGGCGTTCGCGTCCCGAAGCTCCTCAATTGCCACGTCGGAAATCCTGCGTGCAGCCAGACGGCCGCATACGGCTTCCAACTCGGCCATGACCTCGAACATTTCCATCAACTCGATCGGCCCCGGCTGGCGCACGAACGCCCCCCGGCGCGGGACCAGCTCGACCAGGCCTGACAACGCCAGGCGTTGAAATGCCTCGCGCAAGGGTGTGCGGGAGACGCCGAACTTTTCGGCAAGGCGCACTTCGTCAAGACGATCACCGTCCTGAAAAACGCCGCCAAAGATATGTTCTTCCAGCGTTTCAGCAATGTTGTCGGCGCGGCGTTGTTCCATAGCTTTCTTGTAATTCGATCACGCTTAAAACGCAAACTTGAGTTTTTTGTATACAAGATTGTTGACTAAAAATACAGAACGAACGTAAGCTGGAGGCGTCCACTCAGGCAAATGCCCGCTGGACACTTCGGGAGGAAACTATGAAATCAATTATGAAAGGCGCAGTGGCAGCCCTTGCCATCATGAGCTCTGCAACGCTGGTTCAGGCGACAGAACTGCGATTGTCGCACCAGTGGTCCAACAAGGACGTCCGCCACCAGGTGGCGCAGATCGTTGCCGATGAAGTCGCGGCAGCCGATGTCGATCTGGAAATCAAGATCTTCGGCTCAAAGTCCCTGTTCAAGCCGCGCGAGCAATACAAGCCCCTCAGCCGCGGTCAGCTCGACATGACCGTGTTTCCCTTGAGCTATGCCGGTGGTCAGCAGCCAGCGTATAACCTCACGCTGATGCCGGGCCTGGTAAAGAACCACGACCACGCAGCGCGGCTCAGCGACTCACCGTTTATGGAAGCCCTTGAAGCAAAAATGGCTGATGATGACGTCATGGTTCTGGTTCACGGCTACCTGGCCGGCGGATTTGCAGGGACCGACAAGTGCATCACCAGCCCCGATGACGTCAAAGGTCTGCAGACCCGCGCCGCAGGCAAATCCTTCGAACAAATGCTCGCAGGAGCAGGTGCGTCGATCGCCTCCATGGCGTCTTCTGAAATCTACAACGCGATGCAGACCGGCGTTCTTCAGGCAGCAAACACGTCCTCTTCATCGTTCGTGTCCTACCGGATCTACGAACAGGTCAAATGCTACACACCCGCGGGTGAAGTTGCCCTCTGGTTCATGTATCAGCCACTTCTGATGAATAAATCGGCCTTCGAAGGCCTGAATGAAGCGCAGCAGCAGGCGCTTCTCGCAGGCGCTGAAAAGGCCGAAGCATTCTACCTTGCAGAGGCGAAAAAACAGGATGCGGCGTCCGTGCAGGTCTTTGAAGAAGCAGGCGTTGAAATAGCGGAAATGAGCCCGGAAGACTTCGACGCCTGGCGCAAACTGGCAATGGAAACGTCCTACCAGAAGTTCGTTGAGGAAGTGCCGGACGGGCAGGACCTGCTCGACAAGGCTCTCGCCGTAGAATGACACCATAGCTGGCGGCCATTGGCCGCCACGCTTTCTTTCAATTCCGGACCTTGAGGGAGTCGGTAATGGCCGGCCAAAGCTCCGCTGTTGTCGCGCGCACAGGAAACAACCCTTTCCTGCGTGCCGTCGCAGCCCTCTCAACCCTGGCAGGCTGGTGTTCGTCGGCTATGATCGTCGCAGCGGTCGCAATTACCTGTCAGATGATCTTCGTGCGGTTCGTCCTCAACGGCTCGACGGTCTGGCAGACAGAGGCGGTTATCTACCTCGTGATCGCGGCGACCCTGGTAGGGCTGCCCTATGTCCAGCGCCTGCGCGGTCATGTGAATGTGGATCTCATTCCACTTTCTCTCGCCCCCCGCCCGCGGTTCGCGCTCGCCATGCTCACCTCCGTCCTGTCGATCGTCATCGTGTCGATCATGCTGTGGTACGGCTTTGAATACTGGCATTTCGCCTGGGACCGGGGCTGGCGCTCCGACACTGTCTGGGGCGTCAGGCTTTGGATCCCTTACCTCTCCATCCCGATCGGCTTCGGCCTGCTCCTGCTTCAGCTGATCGCTGACCTTGTGGCCGTTCTGACCGGAACCGACAAACCGTTTGGACTGGAGTAGCGGCGATGGATCCTCTTCTTCTCGGCGCAATCGTCGCCATCGCAACGATCCTGGTGCTCTTTTCCGGCGTCTCGGTCGCCATCGGGCTGCTGATCGTTTCTGCGGGCTTCCTGATCATCTTCGACGGTCCCCGCTCCTTGGAGCTCATGCCTGAAATCCTGTTCGGCAAGCTCGACAACTTCGCCCTCCTCTCGATCCCCATGTTCATCATCATGGGCGCATCGATCGCATCGACACGCGCAGGCGCTGATCTCTACGAGGCGCTTGAAAGATGGCTGACCCGGGTTCCGGGCGGGCTGGTCGTCTCGAACCTCGGCGCATGTGCCCTGTTCGCGGCCATGTCAGGCTCTTCGCCGGCAACCTGCGCCGCCATCGGCAAGATGGGCATTCCGGAAATGCGCAAACGCGGCTATCCGGACGGCGTTGCTGCAGGGTCCATCGCCGCAGGCGGCACGCTCGGCATTCTGATCCCGCCCTCCGTCACGATGATCGTCTATGGCATCGCGACAGAAACGTCGATCGGCCGTCTGTTTCTCGCAGGTGTCATCCCAGGCTTGCTTTTGGTCGGCCTGTTCATGGCCTGGTCGCTTTACTCGACGTGGCGTTCGGGCGAAGGCAGACGATTGAGTTCCGGCAGCTACAGCTGGGGTGAGCGGCTTGAAATCCTGCCGCGCGTCCTGCCGTTCATCGCCATTATCCTGGGTGTGCTCTATGCCATGTATGGCGGTGTCGCGACACCGTCGGAAACGGCAGCGGTCGGCGCGTTGCTGTGCCTGTTGATTGCCATGATCATCTACAAGCTCTGGCAACCGCAGGCACTTTGGGTGGTCCTGCGCGACAGCACCAAGGAATCGGTGATGATCCTGTTCATCATCGCCGCCGCCGGCGTGTTCTCCTACATGCTCAGCTCGCTGTTCATCACACAATCGATCGCAGAATGGATCGGTACGCTCGATGTCAACCGCTGGGTCCTGATGGGTGCCGTCAACATCTTCCTGCTGATCGCCGGTTTCTTCCTGCCTCCGGTCGCCGTCATCCTCATGGCAGCCCCGATCTTGCTGCCAATCATCACGACAGCCGGTTTCGACCCCATATGGTTTGCGGTCGTTTTGACGATCAACATGGAAATCGGTCTGATTTCTCCGCCCGTGGGCCTGAACCTTTATGTGATCAACGGCATTGCCCCCGACATCTCCCTGAAAACGATCCTGACGGGTTCTCTGCCTTTTGTCGGATGCATGGTGCTTGCGATCATTCTCCTGTGCATCTTTCCAGAGCTGGCGACCTGGCTTCCAGACGTTGTCATGGGGAAAGCGGTATGACGCTGCTCGCCGACCTTCTGTCCACCGTCTTCGAACGCCGGTACCGGCTCCCCGGACGGCACTTGAGGGATGAGCGGCCCCTTGAAGACCTGGCCGACGAGCTGGTCGGCTCAGCGGGCGAAACATCGGGCCTTGCACTTGCACAGGACATCTTGTCCGGGTTCGAAAACCTGGACGACGACGAAAAGCTCAGATTCTTCCAAATGATTGCCGGCAGGCTCAACATCACGCCGGAAAAGGTCCGAACCGCTCTCGACGCCTATGAGCAGTTACCGTCCAAAGCGACCTACAAGGCATTCATGACGGCAGCCGAACCGCGCAGGCAGGAGCTTTTCCGGCGACTCAACAGAGTGCCGGGTGCGACGGGGACCCTCGTTGACATGCGCGCGAACCTGCTGCGGCTCGGCAAGCAGGACCCCGAACTCGATGCACTGGATCTCGATCTGCGGCATCTGTTCGCGTCCTGGTTCAATCGCGGTTTCCTGGTTCTCAGACCGATCAACTGGGAAAGTCCGGCCCATATCCTTGAAAAAATCATCGCCTATGAAGCCGTTCACGCGATACACAGTTGGGAGGACCTGCGCCGCCGCCTGGAACCGGCGGACCGGCGCTGCTTCGCCTTCTTTCATCCATCCATGCCGGACGAACCACTGATCTTCGTCGAGGTTGCCCTGACCAAAGGCATCGCCAACTCCATTCAGTCCCTTCTGGCGGAAGATCGGGAAGCGCACCCGGCCGAACAAGCCGATACGGCCGTATTCTATTCAATTTCGAATTGCCAGGCCGGTCTGGCGAACATCTCGTTCGGGAACTCGCTGATCAAGCAGGTGGCCTCCGATTTGTCAGCTGAACTCAATGGGCTGAAGACCTTCGTGACCCTGTCTCCGATTCCAGGGCTGACACGCTGGCTAGACCGCGAGGGCCATGACTGGGACGACGCCACACCGGAAGAGATGAAATCTGCGGCTGCACACTACCTCCTTGATGCGAAAGCAAGGGGCGGCCGGCCGTTTGACCCCGTTGCCCGGTTTCATCTCGGCAACGGTGCCATCGTCCATGCGGTCCACGCAAATGCCGACGTTTCGGACAAGGGGCGCATGCAATCCGGTGGAATGATGGTCAACTATCTTTACGATCTCGCAAAAGTCGCTCAAAACCACGAAAAGTTTGCGACGACACAAGAAGTGGTGGCCACGGACGCGGTCAGGTCCCTTGCCAGGTCAGCTGTGCTCAACCAGAACAATAAAGGTAACGTCAATGCCGAATCCACTCTTTGACAGCCTGTTTGGCATTCATGCCGGCAAGACGACATCGTTTTTGCGACTGCCGGACGGCAGCGCTCTTACGCACCGGGACTTTCTGGAAAAGGCGGCTAAATTCGCGAACTTTCTGACGCAGGCGGGATTGAAGGCCGGCGACCGGGTTGCGGTGCAGGTGCAAAAGTCCCCGGAAGCGCTGGCCCTTTATGCCGCCTGCGCACAGGCCGGTCTTGTGTTCTTGCCGCTCAACACGGCCTACACGGTCGACGAACTGTCCTACTTCATCGAAAACAGTGGGGCTTCGCTGGTGGTCTGCGACGGCAAAAGCATTCAAGAGCTTGCCCCGATCGCGGAACGCCTGGGCGCAAATATCGAAACGCTGAACGCCGACGGCAGCGGCTCCTTGAGCGAAGGCGCGGGCGGCCTGTCACCGACATTTGCAACCGTCGACAGGACCGGCAGCGACCTTGCTGCGTTTCTTTATACGTCGGGCACGACCGGCCGATCCAAGGGCGCCATGCTGACGCAAGACAACCTGTTGTCGAATGCAGAAACCCTTGTCAAGGAATGGCGTTTCACAGAAAAGGACGTCCTTCTGCACGCGCTGCCCGTCTTCCATACCCACGGCCTCTTCGTCGCCACCAATGTTACGCTGGCCGCCGGCGGAAGCATGATCTTCATGCCGAAGTTCGATCTGGACGAGATCATTGCGCATTTGCCGGAAGCCACCTCGATGATGGGCGTCCCGACGTTCTATACACGCCTTCTCCATGATCAGAGATTCACGAAAGAACTTACGTCGCACATGCGTCTTTTCGTCTCCGGATCTGCGCCCCTTTTGGCGGAAACGCATGTTTTGTTCGAGCAACGTACCGGTCACCGGATTCTGGAACGCTACGGCATGACCGAAACCAACATGAACACGTCCAATCCCTATGACGGCGAGCGGCGTGCCGGGACGGTCGGATTCCCCTTGCCCGGAGTTGATCTCAAGATTACAGATCCGGAAAGCGGCGCAACATTGCCTCAGGGCGATATCGGCCAGATCGAAGTGCGCGGTCCCAATGTCTTCAAGGGATATTGGCAGATGCCTGAGAAAACCGCCGCGGAACTGCGCGAAGACGGATTCTTCATTACCGGAGACCTGGGCCGGTTTGATGATGACGGCTATATCCACATTGTCGGACGCAACAAGGATCTCATTATCTCCGGCGGTTATAACATTTATCCGAAAGAGATCGAGATTGTCCTCGATGACCAGCCATACGTCCTGGAAAGCGCCGTGATCGGCGTGCCGCATCCCGATTTCGGTGAGACCGTCGTCGGCGTTCTGGTGCCGGAAAAAGACGCAACCCCGGACCTGGATGCGATACAGGAGGCCGTGACGGCCCATCTTGCCCGGTTCAAGCATCCAAGAAAGCTGATCGTTCTTGATGAATTGCCACGCAACACTATGGGCAAGGTGCAGAAAAATGTTCTGCGTGATGCCTACAAGGACATGTTCGCTCCGGCTTGACCCTTGTCACTTCGCTCCGCGAGATCCGACGTAGATTGTCCGCCAAACACTTACCGGCACGATTGACTCGGCAAAACAGGCGGACTAACTTTCGGCATCAATTCCACACGAGCCGGGGGAGGATCAAATGACATTTTTCAGATATCACGATCGTACCCGCGGTCCCGTCCAGGCCCTGCAAACGCGTTTGTAGGGCCGATCGTAGGACAGCAAACAAGTCACGACGATCTGCCCAGAAAGCAGCCCGAAAGGCTGCATCTCCCGGTTTGAAAGTTGTGATCCATGTCCCTGATCAATCTCCGCAATCTCAGCGTCGTTCTTTCTGAAAATCTGTTTGAAAACCTGAACCTCACCCTTGGCAAGACCGACCGGATTGGTCTCGTTGCCGCTAACGGGACCGGCAAGTCCACATTGTTGCGTGTTCTTGCCGGTGAGGCCGAGCCAACCAACGGCGACATCACCATGGCACGGGGCCTCAAGACAGGGCTCGTCAGTCAGGATGTTCCAGATCACCTGACGCCGCTCACGCTTTATGAGGCAGTCCTTTCCGGACTGGACCGCGAGCAAGCCGAAAGTGAAAGCTGGCGGGTCGACGTTGTGCTTCATGAGCTCCAGGTTCCCGAGGCTCTCTGGCAACGGCGCCTGTGCGATCTTTCCGGCGGCTGGCAAAGAGTTGCGTTGCTTTCGCGGGTTTGGGTCGGCGAACCGGATGTTCTCTTGATGGACGAGCCGACGAACCATCTCGACCTCAGCCGCATCGGCATCTTTCAGCACTGGCTCACGAGCGTTGCGCGCGGGACACCGATGATTGTCGCCAGCCATGATCGGGCGTTTCTCGATACTGTTTCAACCCGAACGCTTTTTCTACGCCGCGAACAGCCGGTTGTCTTCGACCTGCCCTACTCCAAAGCGCGGCAATCCCTTGAAGAGCTGGACAGAGCCGCCGAACGCCGTTTTGAGAACGATCTTGCCAAGGCAAATCAGCTCCGCCGGAAGGCCGCAAAGCTGAAGAATATCGGCACCAACTCCGGTTCCGATCTGCTTTTGAGCAAGACCAAACAGCTCACGCAACGTGCTCAGAAGATCGAAAATGCCGCCAGGCCGGTTGAAGCCCAGCGCCCTGCCGGAAAAATCAAGTTGGAGACATCCACAGCGCACGCCAAGGCGCTGGTAACCCTTGCCGAAAGCGGTGTCGACATTCCAAACGGACGAACGCTTTTCCGCCTCCCCAGGCTGTGGATCAATCCGGGAGATCGTGTCGTTGTTCTGGGCGCGAATGGTGCCGGAAAATCCAGACTGCTGTCCAAGGTCATCACCGCGCTCGATGAGGACATGACCAACATTCGCGTTGCGCCGTCGGCAGTGCCGGGGGTTTCCGATCAGTCGCTTTCTCAGCTGGACAGGTTCAGGACCCCAATGCTCGCGGTGACACAGTCTTCAAGCGTTGGAGACCACAGGGCGCGCGCCCTGCTGGCCGAGGCCGGCCTTCATATCGACCTGCAGAACCGCCCGGTATCCATCCTCTCGGGAGGCCAGCGCAGCCGGCTCGCCATGTTGTTGCTGCGGCTCTTAAAACCCAATCTCTATATCCTTGACGAGCCCACCAATCATCTCGACATCGGCGGCCAGGAAGCCCTTGAGCGCGAACTGTTGCGCGAAGAGACAACCGCGCTGCTGGTCAGTCACGACCGGACATTCGTGCGCAACGTTGGTTCGCGTTTCTGGCTCATCGAAGACAAAAAACTGCGCGAGGTCGAAACGCCTGAGGCGTTCTTTGAAAAGCAAATCGGATAGGCTGTCATGCCGTCAGCTCAGCACGACCACGGTTGTGCCGAGCGGCACGCGATCATAGAGATCGATGATGTCCTGATGCCACATGCGGATACACCCGCTTGAGGCATTGGTCCCGATGCTGCTCGGCTGGTTTGTGCTGTGAATACGGTAGAGCGTATCCTTGTTGCCCTGCCACAGATAGAGGCCACGGGCCCCGATCGGGTTGCGCGGTCCGCCCTCCTGGCCGTCCCGGTATTTTTCAAGGCTCGGATCGCGCTCGATCATTTCATCGGGCGGAAACCATTTCGGCCATTCGCGCTTGAAGCGGATGACCGCTTCTCCGTTCCAGGCAAAGCCGGCCCTGCCAACACCAATCCCGTAACGGATTGCCCGCCCACCGGGCTGGACCAGGTAGAGAAACTTTTTCTTCGGATCGACAACAATCGTTCCAGCGGGATAGCGGGTGGGGTAAAACACAGTCTGACGCAGATACTTCGGGTCGAACGCCTGAAAGTCGATCCCGGGAAGCGAGAACCCGCCATCACGAACGGGCGCATAGGCGGATGCATAATTCGGAGTTCCATCTGAAAGCGGCGTCAGTCCTGCCTGAACCGTCGATTTCTGCTGACCCTGACAGGCGGCCAGAAGCAGTGGTGCTCCGAAAACCAGCCACCGCCGGCTCAGTCCTGTCTTCATGTCCCGATCCCCTTGCAAGTTGCGCACCCAATCATCCGTTTCAAAATGTTCCCAAGGCCGCGCTGAAACCAATTCCGGATACGCTCCGAAAGCACGGTTTGCATCGCATATAGCCCGACTCAAGCCAACATCATTATGGTAAACGGCAAATTAATGACTTCTTCAAGTGGTCGAGACTTCAACTTCACGTTCTTGAACCGCGTCCGTTTCGGGCAGTCCCCGCGAATCCGGTTCGAACACGTTTGACACAGGCTGCAAATCAGTCCCCTCTGGAGCACAATCGCGAGCATCTGAACGCGCACGTGTCGAACCGCAAAGAGCTGGCTATGACAACGAGCCCGATGGCCACCTATTTTTTCCTGGGCGCTGCAATTGTCGCTGAAGTCGTTGCGACATCAGCGCTTGCAAAGACTGAGAACTTCACCCGTCTTGTGCCATCTCTGATCACTGTGGTCGGGTATGCTGTCTCGTTCTGACTGCTGTCCTTTCCGATCCGGGTCCTGCCGACCGGTATCGTCTATGCCATCTGGTCAGGCGCAGGCATCGTGCTGATCACAATGGTCGCCTGGTTGGCTTTCGACCAGAAACTCGATCTGCCGGCCATCCTCGGTCTCGGCCTGATCATTACAGGTGTTGTGATCATCAATGTTTTCTCGAAATCGGTGGCTCATTAGCGGGCTTCGCGCTTCATGGCTGCCGGCTCCTCCGGGGCAAAAACAGCAGCCTTGCTCGTACGGGCGGTGTTGAGTACGCTCCCCTGGCAGTGTTTGTTCGCGCGCGCTGCTTTGCAAGCTACCGCGCACAAGAGAGGGCGAGCTTGGATGTACAGACACTTCCTGCTTTTCGCTTTCGCTTTTTTCCTGATATTTGGCATGCAGCAGCGTCTTTACGCACAGACAGAGCCCGGCTATGCCGGCTCTCAGACCTGCAAAGCCTGCCACAGTCAAGAATTCTCGAACTGGCAGTCAAGCCATCATGCAAAAGCCTGGACGCTGCCCACTGAGAGCACAGTCGCAGGTGATTTCGAGAATGCCGAGTTTGTGCACAAAGGCAAAAAAACACGGTTCTTTCGAGACGGTGACGGCTTTTTCATCGAAACGACCGACATTTCCGATGGAACGAAGATTTTGGAAGTCGTCGGTGTCGCCGGCATCGAACCCCTGCAACAGTATCTGATTGAAACCGGCAACGGTCACGTTCAAGCGTTCGACGTTGTTTGGGACCGGCAAAAAGAACGCTGGTATCACCTTTATCCCGAACAGGACCTCCCTCCAGGAGACGGTTTCCACTGGACCGGTCCCTACAAGAGCTGGAATGCGCGCTGCGCAGAGTGCCATGCCACCGGATTTCAGAAGAATTACGATCCTCGCGCACGGGCCTATAGCAGCGTGCATGCCGAAATAGGCGTTGGATGCGAAGCGTGCCATGGCCCGGCGGAAGCCCATGTCAGCAAATACAGTGCTCCAGAGACATTCGGGCCAGACACCTATGCCGGAACGGATGAGAGCGGATTTCTGTTTCGTTTTTCCGATGCGAACGCACAGACGGAAATCCAGCAATGCGCCGGATGCCACGCGCGGCGCGAGCCCTTCCAGGATGGAAACCCAGTTCCAGGAACCGCTTTTCATGATGCCTATCGCCTCGCACTGCTGCGCGACGGGCTTTACCATGCTGACGGTCAGATCCTGGATGAAGTCTATGTGTATGGTTCGTTTCTGCAGTCCAAGATGCACGAAATGGGTGTTCGGTGTTCCGATTGCCACAAACCGCACAGCGGCAATCTGATTTCCGAAGGCAATGCCGTTTGCACGCAATGCCACTCCGAGGCCGGAAACCCGCGTTTTCCCTCCCTCGCACGCAAAGCCTATGACGATCCGGCACATCACTTTCATGAAGCGGGTTCGGAAGGAGCATCATGCGTGGCCTGCCACATGATTGAACGCACCTACATGGGGGTCGACGGCAGGCGGGACCATTCCTTTCGCGTTCCGAGACCAGATCTTTCTGCCCGAATTCAAACACCAAACGCCTGTAACGATTGCCATATCGACAAGTCTCCTGAATGGGCCGCAGGCGCGTTGGAAAGCGCATTCCCGCAGAGTGCGCACCGCAAGCCGCATTTTTCCGAGGTGTTTGAAAGGACGAGAGCCGGCGCTCGCGGTTTTGGCGCTGATCTGACGAAGATTGCGCTCCACGCGGGCTTTCCGGGAATTGTCAGAGCTTCGGCGCTCGACCTGTTGAGAAGCCGCGCCTCGACGGAAGACATTGACCGGATTACACCTTTGCTGGACGATTCGGATCCGCTTGTCCGTGCCGCCGCCGTGCGGCTGCAAGCAGGTCGTCCGGCCGCTGATCGCATAAGTTTCCTGGAAAAAAGTCTCACGGATCCGGTGAAGTCTGTCCGGCTTTCGGCTGCCCGAGCGATGCTTGGGATTCCCGTAACGGACGACACACTCAGGCAAGACGTGCAACAGGGGATGCAGGAGTGGCAACAGTCGCTGTCCGCAAAGCTTGATTTTCCTGAAACTCATATGGTCATCGGCGGTACTGCGCTTACGCTCAGAAATCCACGTGCAGCCGTGAACGCGTTCGCGGAAGCAACCAATCTTGATCCCCAACTCGCCGAAGCCTGGGTCATGCAGGTGCGTCTGCATCTGGCTGCAAATGATTACGCATCGGCTGAATTCACACTGCAAAAAGCGCTTAACAATATTCCCGACAATCCGGAATTACTTCAATTAAAACGCCAGTTTAATCAGTAGTAATTACAATGAGTTTTTATTCACATTTGGCTTAATACGAACGCACTGTCATTTTCTGCAAACAAAAAACTCACCCCCTGACAAAAAAGCCAGTTAGAGCTGTTGACGCTGCGGTAAATTCGTCCTCTGATTGAGGCGCCTCTAACCAAACTATTGGGATGCTTTACCTTTTGTAATGCGCCTAAATAATCTGGGACGAACAAAGACATGACATTTGGATTAAGAATCTCTGTGCGAAAGCTCGCCGCCGGCGCAATCGGAGCGCTTGCACTGGCAAGCGCAATTCCAGCTTTTGCGCAAACCGACGAAAAACCCAATATCCTTGTGATTTGGGGAGATGACGTCGGACAATCGAACATCTCCGCGTACACGATGGGCCTGATGGGATACCGCACGCCGAACATCGACCGCGTCGCCAACGAGGGCATGATTTTCACCGACTACTACGGCGAGCAATCGTGCACCGCAGGCCGTTCGTCCTACATCATGGGCCAGAGCGTGTTCCGGACAGGATTGTCCAAGGTCGGGCTGCCTGGTGCTGATCTGGGCATGCAGGAGGAAGACCCGACAATCGCCGGATTGCTGAAGGCCCAGGGATACGTCACGGGCCAGTTCGGCAAGAACCATCTTGGCGACAAGGACGAACACCTGCCGACCAACCACGGTTTCGATGAATTTTTCGGAAATCTCTACCACCTCAACGCGGAAGAAGAGCCGGAAAACGCAGATTATCCAGGCGATACCGTGATGCCGGACGGCAGGACGTTCCGTGAGACGTTCGGCCCGCGCGGTGTCATCAAATCCTCCGCAGACGGTTCCATCGAAGATACGGGACCATTGACCAAAAAGCGCATGGAGACGGTCGACGAGGAAACGGTTGCAGCCGCGATCGACTTCATTCGCCGCGCACATGACCAGAACCAGCCATTTTATGTCTGGTGGAACGGAACTCGCATGCATTTCAGGACCCACGTAAAACCTGAAATGATGAACCAGGCCAAGGAGATCGCCGGACACAACGTCGATGAATACACCGCAGGCATGATCGAACATGACCTGCATGTCGGCCAGCTTCTTGATCTTCTTGATGAACTCGGGATCGCCGACAACACCATCGTTCACTACTCGACCGACAATGGCCCGCATTACAATACGTGGCCGGATGCCGCCGCAACGCCATTCTTCGGCGAAAAGAACACCAACTGGGAAGGCGGCTGGCGGGTTCCTTCCATGGTGCGCTGGCCCGGACAGATCGAGGCAGGTGCTGTTTCCAACGAAATCATGCACCACATGGACTGGTTGCCGACCTATCTTGCCGCAGCGGGCGTTCCGGACATCAAGGAGCAGCTGATAGAAGGCGGCGTCCAGGCGATCGGACGCGACTACAAGGTTCACCTGGACGGCTATAACTTTCTTCCTCACCTGCTCGGTGAAACAGATGCAGGTCCGCGCCGCGAAATCTTCTATTTCTCGGACGATGGCGACCTGACAGCGCTACGCTATAACGACTGGAAGATGATTTTCATGGAACAGAAGGCCTACCAGACCTTCCGCGCCTGGATCGAACCTTTCACACCGCTGCGCGTGCCGTTGATCTTCAATCTGCGCCGGGACCCATACGAGCGGTCCTACAGAACGTCGAACACCTACTACGATTGGCTGATCGACCGCGCTTACCTGCTGGTTCCTGCGCAGCAATATGTGGGGCAGTTCCTGGCAACATTCCAGGAGTTCCCGCCGCGGCAGAAAGCGGCAAGTTTCTCGCTGGACCAGGTAATGGAGAAGCTCTCGACGCCCGGCGGGGCGCAGTAAAAGCCCGCTTCCATGCGGCGGCGGAGTTTCTTCGCCGCCGTTTTGCGCCCGTTCCATAACCACCTGCTTTCCGTCGAGTGTCCCCAATGCGTAATGTTCTTTTCCTGGTCCTGTCTGTTGTCTGGATCGGGAACGTCCTGGCAGATCCGCTTCCGTCCTGGAATGAGGGTGAGACAAAAACCAGACTTCTTGAATTCGTCAACAGGGTGACTGAACCCGGGTCCCCGGATTTCGTACCCACCCCTGCCCGGGTCGCTGTCTTCGACAACGACGGAACCCTCTGGGCGGAGCAACCGGTCTACTTTCAGTTTCTTTATGCACTGGACCGGCTGAAGGAAATCGCCGCCGCGGACCCTTCAGTGCTTAACAGCGATGTTTTGAAGGCAGCCGCGCAAGGCGACCTGGAAACAGTTGCCAAGGCCGGCGAGGAAGGACTTCTGGAAGTCGTCATGGTGTCCCACTCCGGGATCAGCGTCGAAGACTTTCAGGCCGACGTCGCCAAGTGGATGGCAACCGCTGTCCACCCGACCAAGGACTTGCCGCTGAAACACATGACCTATCAGCCGATGCTGGAGCTGTTGCGGTACCTGCGCGACGAGGGTTTCACGACATATATCGTTTCGGGTGGCGGTATCCATTTCATGCGCGCCTTCGCCGAAGAAGCCTATGGCATTCCACCAGAGCAGATCATCGGCAGCGCCGGAAAAACGCGCTATGAAATTGTCGACGGAGAGCCGACCATTTTGAAAGATCCCGGCATTGCGTTTATCGACGACAAGGCGGGAAAGCCAGTCGGCATCGATTCCAAGATCGGGCGCAAACCGATCCTCGTCGGCGGCAATTCCGATGGCGACTTTGAAATGCTCGAGTGGGCGACATCGGGCGATGGTGCCCGGCTTGGCCTCATCGTTCACCACACCGATGCAACGCGCGAATGGGCCTATGACCGGGACAGTCATATCGGCAGGCTTGACAGAGGCCTTGACGAAGGTCCGGCAATGAATTGGCTTTTCGTGGACATGGCAAAGGACTGGAGCCGGGTCTGGAGCGGGTCCGGAAATTGACACCGGAAAAGATATTTGGCCCTGCCCCGCTTCGACGGGAATGAATTCGGAACGCTCAATGCCAGGCTCACTTCAGCAAATTCAGGATCTCAAATCCCGCATCCAGCAGTCGATAATCGGTCAGGAGGATGTCGTTGACAGGTTGATCATAGGTTTGCTGGCCAACGGCAACCTTCTGGTGGAGGGATTACCGGGCCTTGCGAAAACACGCGCGATCAAGGCGCTGGCCAGGAACCTGGAAGCTGATTTCAGCCGAATCCAGTTCACGCCCGACCTTTTACCGTCGGATGTGACCGGGACGGAAGTCTATCACCAGTCCGGCGGGACAGGTACGTTCCGGTTCGAAAAGGGACCGATTTTCGCCAATATTGTCTTGGCGGATGAGATCAACAGGGCACCTGCGAAAGTACAGGCCGCCTTGCTTGAAGCCATGGAAGAGCGGCAGGTCACCGTATCCGGCACGACGCACGTGATGGACCCGCTTTTCATGGTGATGGCAACGCAAAATCCCGTTGAACAGGAAGGAACCTATCCTCTGCCCGAAGCACAGATGGACCGCTTCCTCATGCATGTCTTGATCACTTATCCCCCTGTGGCGGACGAAGTGAAGGTGGTGGAACTTGTCAGGGCGGAAGAGCAGGCTGCACTGGCGTCCGGCTCAGAAGAGCGCAAAGAGACTTCAGCCAACCCGCCGGTCCCCCAGTCCGCTGTTTTCGAAGCGCGGACTGATATCGCCGCCGTTCACGTTTCCGAAGCGCTGGTTCGATATATGGCCGATCTGGTTCAGGCCACCCGCACGCCTGCGCTCTACACAGACGAGCTCGGACGCTGGATCGAAATCGGCGCAAGTCCGCGCGCGTCAATTGCGCTTGATAAATGCGGCAGGACACATGCCTGGCTCGCCGGCCGCGATTACGTGGATCCACTCGATGTCCAGGCAATCGTTCACGATGTCCTGAGGCACAGGCTCACGCTCAGCTTCGAGGCGGAAGGAGACGGTGTGACCCCCGATGACATGATCGATGAAATCGTCAAGAATGTCGCCTTGACTTGACCAGGCACGCACTGGCCCGGAGACCTGAATGCGAGATCGTGCTGCAAGAACACGAACCGGCCTGTCGGTAAAGACGGCTGAACCGGATCGGCCCACCGATCCGCGTGTGCACGTGACGGTTTCTCAATTGCGGGCCCTGGAAAACAGCGTAAGGTCACTGCGGTTTCTTCCACGCCAACCTGTCTCGAGCGTCTTCAATGGACGTCATGCCTCGCGATTGCGAGGCCGCGGCCTGAATTTCGAAGAACTGCGCGGATATCTGCCGGGTGACGATCCCAGAACAATTGACTGGAAGGTCACCGCGCGCACCGGCGAACCCCACATTCGCGTCTTCAGCGAAGAGCGGGACCGTCCGGCTCTCCTGGTTGTCGACCAGCGCATGTCGATGTTCTTCGGTACGCGTCACGCCATGAAATCGGTAACGGCGGCAGAGGCCGCCGCGCTCGCTGCTTTCCGCATTCTCGATCAGGGTGACCGGGTCGGCGGCCTGATTTTTGGCGATGCTCTGGTAGCGGAGATCAAGCCGAAAGCGAGCCGCAGCGCGCGCGACCAGCTGATCGCCGCACTGGTGCGCGCCAATCAGATGCTGCACGCCGACGCCGCTTTTTCCGATAATCCGACCCCGCTCAATCTTCCTCTTTCAAAGGTCGCAAAGATTGCGCGGCGCGGATTTCTGATTGTCGTGATCTCCGATTTCGATGGGATTGACGCGAAGACCACCCGGCTCATTGGCGACCTGTCGCGCAACAACGACCTAGTCCTGTGTCCCGTGACAGATCCCGTTTCCGGGGACATCCCGCGAAATACAAAACTGGTGGTTTCGAACGGGGATCTTCAGGCCGAATTGGACACCGGCTCGGGCGACGTGCGCAAACGTCTGACAGAGTTTGCCTCCGGGCGCCTCAACGAGGTCTTGAGCTGGCAGAAACGGTTCGGCCTTCCCGTATTACCGCTCACCGCAGGCGAGGACACAGTTCCGCAAATTCAGCGCCTCACCGGCATCGGCCCGAGATCCAGCGGGCGCGGCCGATGAATGAAGACTGGAGCGGCCTCAATCTCTCCGAGCTGATCGATCTGCTGGAGCCCATGCCGCAACCGGCGCAAGTTTCGCTTGTTCCGCAAACAGCTGGTTGGATCTGGCTCGGTGCAGCCGTTTTGGCCGGTATCGCCATGCTTTGCTGGTGGCTCTATCGCCTGCGGAAAAGAAACGCTTATCGCCGGCAAGCGCTCACAGAACTTGAAGCATGCCAGAACGACCCCGGCGAACTGGCGCGGATCCTGCGGCGCACTGCCCTTGCTGCCTATCCCAGGGCCGAGATTGCCTCCTTGCACGGACGGGACTGGCTCGCATTTCTCGATCGAACCTATCCCGGCAATGCCTTTCTGGAAGGGGCCGGGAAGGACCTTGCCGACGCGCCTTACCGCCAAAGCGGATCTTTTAAACACCTGAAGCCCGTTGTTTCTGACTGGATCCGAAAACACAAAAGCGAGGCCGCATGATCGAATTCGGCCATCCTTTTGTCTTTCTGATGCTACCGCTGCCTCTGTTGATCTATTTTCTGCTTCCGGCACACAGGCAGCGCGTCGCTGCGTTCCGGTTTCCCTTTTTCAGAGAACTCGCACGATCCGCCGGTCGGGAACCGCATGCCGGGGCTATCGTTTTCAGCCGGACCAGACTGCAGAACGGGGCGGCGATCCTCGTCTGGGGGCTGCTTGTCTGCGCTCTCGCAAATCCCGAGCGCGTGGGCGAACCGATCACACAGGAAAAGGCCGCCCGTGACGTCATGCTGGCCATAGACATCTCCGGATCGATGGACCAGCGGGACTTTCCGGCAGCAGACGGGCAACGCGTGCAACGGCTGGACGCCGTCAAGCGCGTGGTGGGTGACTTTATCGACGCCCGCGATGGCGAACGCGTCGCGCTCATCGTCTTCGGCGCGAAGGCCTTCGTGCAGGCCCCCTTCACGGAAGACCTGGCAACCGTGCGCGCGCTGCTGGATCAGACGGAGGTAGGCATGGCCGGACCGCACACGGTCCTTGGAGATGCCATCGGACTTGCCATCAAGACCTTTCAAACCAGTGAGATTGAGGATCGCCTGCTGATCGTCTTGAGCGACGGTGCGGACACCGGCAGCCGCATGACGCCGATCAATGCCGCTGCCATCGCGGCACGCGAAGGCGTCGAGCTGATCACGATCGGTGTGGGCGACCCGAAGGGAACGGGGGAGCAGCGGTTGGACGAACGCACGCTCACCGACATCGCCACCACGGCTGGAGGCCGCTACTATTTTGCCGGGGACGAAACGGCCCTCGGTGACATCTATGACCGGATCGATGCCCAGACACCCAAAAAGATAGACGTCTCGGTTTACCGGCCCAAGAAACCTCTCGCGCATATCCTGATTGCGATTTCGGCAGCGATCGGTCTCGCCACACTGGGGCTTTTATACGCTTTCAAAACCCGGAGGCGTCTTGCATGAGCGCTGCAGAGCTTTATGAGGGATTGTCTGCGTTTCATTTCATCCGCCCGCTCTGGCTGTTGCTATTGCCTGTGACCGCATATCTTTGGTGGCGGATCCGGCGCGAGGCCACGCGCGGACCCGATCTTCCGGAAACAATCGCGCCGCATCTGGCCACTGCGCTCACGGTCGGAAAACGCGCGGATGCCCGGTTTTTGCCGATTGACGTGGTTGCAGTGTTTCTCGGTCTCCTGTTGATCGCGGCCGCAGGACCTGCCTGGTCACGACTTTCCAATCCTCTCGTCTCTGATACAGCGCCGCTGGTGGTGACGCTGAAGGTCAGCAAGTCCATGCTGAATTCCGACATCCCGCCGAGCCGGATGGAGCGGTCCAAACACAAGATTCTCGACCTCTTGAGCGAACGCGCCGGCGCAAAAACAGCACTTGTCGCCTATTCCGGCACAGCCCATCAGGTTGTCCCGCCAACCGAAGATCCCGAGGTCCTCAAGCCATTCCTTGAAGGGTTGGAACCGGATGTGATGCCGCGCGACGGCAATTCGGCGCGGGCTGCTCTCCTGCTCTCCCAGGGCATCATCGGAGCCCTTGAGAGCCCGGGGGCCATCGTCATTCTGGCCGATCAGATCACGGATGCGGACCCTCCGGCATTTCGAGACCATGCCGACAAGGGTGGCACGCCGGTCATTTTCTGGTTTTTCGGACGTGAAGACGACATGCGGCGCAAGATTGCTGCTCTACCAGGAACGACCGTCGTCGACGTGACGGCGGATGCAAGTGACGTTTCAACGGTTCTGCGTTTGATTGATACGGCCTATCGGGAGGGGCTTCGAGGCGATGAACGCCAGGAGTGGAAGGACCAGGGGTGGTTACTCGCCTGGCCGGCTGCTCTCCTGCTTTTGTTTTGGTTCAGACGGGGCTGGACCATGCAGTGGGCCGCGCTCGTATTTGTGGCAGGATTGACCGCGTTCGGGCCTGAGGCACGTGCGAACGGTTGGCGTGACTGGTTCTTGACACCAGACCAGCAGGGCCGTCTCGCCTTCGAAAACAAGGATTATCAGCGCGCGGCCAACCTGTTCGAAGATCCCATGTGGAAGGCTTATGCCCTGGACCGGATCGGCAGATACGAAGACTCTGCCGAAATTTATGCCTGGCAAAACAGCGCAGATGCGGCCATTGGCGAGGGCGTTGCTCTCATAAAATCAAGGTCTTACCGCGCAGCAATTGACGCATTTGCAAAGGCGGTTGAGCGTGATCCGGATAATGCCGCCGCACAGCACAATCTGAAGCTGGCGCAATACATCCTGAACTATATCGAAACCACCCGCGAGCAGTCAGATACCGGTGAAGACAGCGGCATCGGGGCCGACGATGTCGTCTACGACAACGAAGCCGGACGCGGGGCCGATAGCGAACAGTCCGCCGCTACAGCCGCGGAAACTGCGCCGGAAAGCGCAGAACAATGGATGCGGACGGTCGACACCCAGACGGGCGCCTTCCTGAAAACGCGGTTCGCTCTGGAAGCAGCGAGAGGCCCCCAATGATCCGTGTCTTTTGCCTGCTGCTTTTCGCCCTTCAGGCAGGTGCAGTTTTCGCGGCATCTTCAACGGCCCCGATCGTCAAGACGTCGTTGTCGGAGGAAACGGCGATCCCAGGCCAGGCGATTATCTTCAGGGTCAGTGTCCTGGTGCCGACCTGGATGTTGTCGCCTCCGGTCTTTCCGAGCTTTGAAGTCCCGAACGTTGCCGTCAGGTTGCCGTCCCGATCCGCCCAGCCCGTCAGCGAAACCGTGGACGGCGAGACCTGGTCCGGTGTCAGCCGTGCCTACAGGCTTTATCCGATGGTGCCCGGACGGTTTTCCATTCCAGCGGACGAGATCCAGGTGACCTATGCCGATCCACAAACCCGCGAGCCCATTGTCGTAAAGGTGCCGATTGACACGTTCGAAATTGTTGGCGAAGTCCCGGAGGCAGCGAAAACGCTCGATCCGTTCTTGGCTGCCAATTCGCTTTCGATAGACAGGAAGATAGAAGGCGACGCGGAGGCTCTGAACCCGGGCGACGCGCTGACGCTCACAACCACTATCAAGGTAGGCGGCGTGTCGCCGATGTTCGTCCCGCCGCTTCCACCGATCCCATCCGATCAGGGCTACTCCACCTACGCCAAGGAACCGGTGGTGACAGAAAAAGAAGATCGCGGCGTCCTGTCGGGAGAGCGTACCCAGTCCGTGACAGTGATTGCCGAGAACCAGGGGACCTACGACATCCCTGAACTCGCGTTGTCCTGGTTCAATCTTGAAACCGGCAAGATCGAAACGGCAACCGCCCCCGGATTGTCGCTCACGATCACAGGAGCTGCCGCGACACCGACGTCTGAAGAATCGCCACTTGACTGGAAGCCTTTTGCGTATTCGGGCCTGGCGTCGGCGCTCGTGATTTTTGCGCTCTACAGGCTTTCGAACCTGTTCTTGCCGCAGCTGCGTCGCGCACTCCGGCAGCATCGCGCGAGATACCAGGCTTCTGAAACCTATGCTTACAAACTGCTGATGAAGGAGATTTCCCAGCGAAATCTCGCTGGAGTTGAGCATGCCGGTCTTCGCTGGAAAAGTCTTGCAGGCGCCCAAGATCCGACGATCAACTGGAAACCGTTCGAGGACGCTCTTCTCACCGTTCGGGCGCCAGCTTACATTTCAGTACCACCAGGTGGCAAATCAGGCGATTTTGGCAACTGGCAGTCTCTTGAAGAAGCGGTGCGCGACACTAGGGTCAACACAAAGAAAAACCGGAAGAGCGCGTCGAGACAACCTCTCCGGCCGCTCAATCCCGGCGCTTGATCCCGAAACAGTGTTGATGCGCCCGAGCTGTCATTGACGGTTCGATGCGTCCTCAAACGTTTCGTTCTGCCTCCAGTCCAGGTCCAGATAATAGCTGCTCGCGGTCACCAGCAGGACAGCAAGTGCAAAGCAGCCGGCTGCGAGCAATACGATGCCTCTTTCAAACGTCTTCCGATCCATTCAGCCCCCTCTAACCAAACGAGATACCAGGACTGAAGCACTCCCCCTTGAAACTTACTTAACGGAAAGCGTTAACTTGACATTTTGCGACACTGCGCCCGGGCAATGCCAAGAGAAAGTTCTGCAAGCGGCGCTACGACCACCCCTCGCGCGTCTTTTTGCAGTGTGAATTGCCGCAAAGTATTCAGGCTAGACAACAGAAACGAAAAAAGCCCCGGAAAACCGGAGCTCTTTCGAAGATAACAGACTATGTCGAACTATCTGAAATCGGAATTTGGTGCCAGGAGAGGCATGTGATTTTCACTGTAACCTATTATTTAATTTTGTGTTTTTCTATTTCATTATTCAAAAGACCAACAAAAAGACCAACAAATGCTTCTTTTGGAAACAAGGTAAGCTTCAAACGGGATTTCCGAAATGCGCTCTAATGTTTGTTTCTAGGTGCCGACTTTGAAACAGAACCCTTTCGGTAAGCGATACAATAATGAGTGTTTCAACTCGCCTGTCCATCCAAGCTCCGTTCTGATTTTGTTTTTGAGTTGTTTTCGCTCTGGTGATTTCAACATTGGATGAAGCATAATCTGGTCGAGAACCTGATGGGGATCAAAATCGTAGAAATGCAAATCCTCATAATCTTTGGTGGAGTTAGGACAAAGGTATATCAGCCGCACTTCTTGCTCATGCCGAAATGCGTTTCTCTTAATTAGCAAAGTTTCAGCTATTTTTCGACCGTCAGTTCCCAGGCCATCAGCAAAGTGGGTATCCGCAAAATCCTTAAGGTCATTGTCCCGTTTGTATTGAACTTTGCCAATGAAACAGGACACGCGACTAAATTGAGGTTCCGTTTTGGCCAGGTTGTCTAAAAGCTTGCCAACTGTCGTCCTAATTCGGATACCGTCGGTGTCTCTCGAATAAATTCTCCACATAGCATCTGAGAAATTTTGCAAGGTCCAACACTGCGCATAAACGTCATCCTTGAACCCGAATTGCACATATTCCCCTTGAATTTCGGCTGGCGAATTAAGGGCTAGATTTTCAAACGTATCGTCCCACTTTTTGGGCCTAACCAATGCGTCCTTGTTTTTTTCGAACAACTCGAAAAAGCGCTTCAACGGTATCGTTCTATATATTTGTGTTTCTCGATTGATGCCGTCTGTAAGTATCGTGCCAGCCAACTTGCCCCCCTTTTGATCTGCCCCTTACAATGTTTGTTAAGCCAATCAAAATGATCTTTGTCAGCCATCACTCAATTTCCAGCTTCGGTAGATTTTCCACGATCTTCATCGTCTCAAGGCTGACGGTGATAACTCTCTGGAACAGCTCAAGCGGGTATTTCGGGTCGCCGATGGTCTCGTTGGCATAATCGTTGGCGTCGTTGATGATGCCGCTGGCCTTGTCCGGCTTCACAAGTTGCCGCTCCATCACCCATTCAAGCGCGGGCTTGCCGTTGACCACATAGTCATAGGCTTCCAGCGGGATATTCTGCATGATGATATGGTCGTTGTAGATGACCGTGCTCTTGTCCTTTTCCTTGCCGTTGCCGCCGAACTTCATCTTCTTGACGCGATAGAATTTCTTCGGGTTCGCCTCGGCTTCCGGAATAAGCCTGTGATCTCCCTCCCGGTAGGTGACCATAAAGGGTTTCACTGTCTCGAAATTGACGTGAAGGTCTCCCAAGGCACGGCCAGCATCACGGAAGGCAGCAAAATCGGCGGACCTCTTCACGGCTGGAATGCGAGGCAACTGCTTGGCCAGGTTGTTCCTAAACCGCTCACGGTAGTCGGGCGAATGCAACAGTCCGTAGATATAGTAGAACAGGTCTTCCTTGCTGATCTTTTCCCCCGGATAAGCTGCTTGGAAATGCGCAAGCCCCCCATCCGTGATGGCATCGCGGCGGGCGAAACCGCTAATCTGGTCGTTTGAGGTTGCGAAGAGGCCGTCACTTGGTTTGACTTCATCGTAGAGATACAAGGGAAATCCTTGCCCTTTTTCAATCAAGTCATAGCATGGCACTGAATTCGACATGAGCAAATTAAACTCACCTCGAACCCCAGTTCCAGACATCTGAATGATCCGATTTTCAATACCTGGAGTAGGAAATATCTGATGAATCTGATAAACGCAGTTGTTGTAATATCGATCAAAATACATCCATCTATTATCGAATGGTCGATAAAGACCTAAACGAACCGATTCTTGCCTATAGGGGACCTTTTTCCCGCGCCCTACATCGTTGCGCTGCACTCGATCCCAACTCATTAGCTTTGGATTTGCATTGATGAAATCCTCTACTTTTTGAGACTTATCGGACGCCTGAAAACGATCAACTTCTGCGTTATAGAAATCAATCGTGCGTCGCATATTTTGTTCCATCTTATGCTTTGAGGCATTGTAGCACCACGCATCGCGATTGGTTTTCACGCCGCTCGAATAGTTTGCGAAAATTCCCTCTTCATTGCTCTTCTTAGCACCAACAACCAAAAACTGATCGAAGCTACGGTCTACTTGGTCCAGCCAATCATTATTTTCATCCGGTGTAATACTGGTCCAACCATGGTTTTCCGATATGCCGTCGACTGATTTTAGGTCACGGATGATCGCGAGCTTCTCCTGTTGATCCAGATAATCGCCAATATCTCGAAAATGGATGCGTCCCTGTTCCACGGCATCGGGGTTCTTAACTAGGACGGAGATCACGACCGGCGTACGAGTACCTTCCCCGAACACGTTGCCTTTCTCTTGCCGACGCAGTTCACCCTTGGTTCTTGCATTCCCGCGAAGATGGAAGATGTAGAGATCGCTAAACTCGTCGCACAGGCACTTGCGCATTCCATCAGCGGCGTTGCCGTCTATCCAGCCCGCATTCGAAACATAAGCCATAACACCCGCATCCCCGATTCTTTCGCTCGCCCAGCGGAAAGCACGGATGTAGCTGTCGTAGAGCGAATTCTTCAGGGTCGCCTTCGAATGAACGGCATATGTGTCACGGATTCTTGCATCCAGTTGAGGATATGAGATGTTAGCGGCATTGTCGTTGGCGCTGTCCTGCCCACTCGAATAGGGCGGATTGCCAATAATAACGCGAATATCCAGCGCCTTTTGCTTAGTGCGTCGCTCCGAATTGTCCGGCAGGAGATTGGCGATCATATCGCAATCCTGCTCATACATCTGGAATGTATCGGTCAGCAGGATTCCCTCGAACGGATCATAGGGGGCGTTGGTGCTGAGACTGCCATAGGCCAGCTCGTGATAGACGGTCTCGACGTTGATGGCGGCGATATAATAGGCTAGCAGCACGATCTCGTTGGCATGGATCTCGTGCTTGTATTTGTGCTCCAGCTCGTCTTGGGCAATCAGCCCTGATTGCAACAATCGAGTAATGAAGGTGCCGGTTCCTGTGAACGGATCGAGGATATGCACCCCTTTAGAGCCAAGCGTCTGACCAAACTGGGCCTTCAGCACGTCATTGACAGAATGGATGATGAAATCCACCACCTCGACCGGCGTATAGACGATGCCGAGCCGCTTGGTCAGCGCGGGGAAGGCAGTGCGGAAGAACTTGTCATAGAGCTCGGTGATCAGGGTCTGACGGCCATGAGCGGTTTTCACGTCAGCTGCGCGGCGCTCCACGCTGGCATAGAATCTTGTAAGGCTGTCTGATTCCTTCTCCAGATTATGCTCATGCAATTGCTGAAGCACGATCTCCATGGCACGGGAGACTGGGTTTTCCTTGGTGAAGCGACTGCCCTTGAACAGAGCATCGAAGACCGGACGGGTGATGAGGTGCTGGGCCAGCATCTCAATGGCCTCAGCCTCGGAGATTTCCGGGTTCAGGTCGTCCCGCAACTCTTCCAGAAATGCAGCAAAGGCCGTGCGCTCGGAGCCCTCATTGGCAACTATGGTGGTGATGCGGGTGATATGGGTCTGGGCGATCTTGGCGATATCCTTGGCCCAGGTATCCCAGTATTCGCGGGTGCCGCATTTCTCAACAATCTTCGCCATGATGGCTCGGGTGAACTCGTCAAACACGAATTCGCCCTGGACAACTTCTTCGCTACCTCTCTGCTCGGGAGCGTCACTGCCAATTGCCGCGCCCTTGCTTTCCGCCTTTGTCTTAGACGTTGCGAAATCGTCCACAACCGCAGTCAGATCTTTCAGTTCAGTCTCGGATGAAATGCGGACCAGCTCCACCTTGTCGCTGATATCCTCACCGATCTTGGCCTGATTGATCCGCGCATCAAGGCGTTCGTCATGAGCCCGCAGGGCATTGAGGATCTGCCAGACGACGGCATACCGTTCATTGTCGTTGAGCGCATCTTCCGGCTTGGTGTTGGGCGGAATCGCGACAGGCAGGATCACATAACCGAGCTTCTTGTCCTTGGCACGACGCATCACGCGCCCAACAGACTGAACAACGTCGATCTGGCTCTTGCGCGGGTGCATGAACATGATCGCATCGAGCGCGGGCACGTCCACCCCTTCAGACAGCACCTTGGCATTGGTCAGGATGCGGCAGGAGTCCTCCCCCGCATCGGCCTTCAGCCAGTTCAGCATTTCCTCGCGTGCATTGGCGTTGAAGCTACCGTCGATGTGGCGCACCTCGGTCGACAGCGGGCGCTCATCACCAATCTGATCGTTGCCCGTATATTCCTCGATAACTTCAGCGAACTCGTCCTCGATGATCTCTGACTTCGCGATGCTCTGGCAGAAAGCAAGCGCCCGCCGCATGGGTCTCGGATCAAACTCCAGATCGGCGGAAAGATCGGCCTTCGTCAGGGCCTTGTAGCAGCCGACAATCTTTGTCGCGTCATCGAGGGTCAACTCCGCGCCCTTCTTGAGGCGACTCTGGATGGTAGTCGAAATCAAGCCCTCATCGACAGCAAGCACCACTACCTTGTAATCGGTCAGCAGCTCATTCTCGACGGCCCATCCGAACCCACGATGAAACAGGTCCTTGCCGAACTTGGTTTCATCATCCATCGACGCCAGATTGGCATCGTGATCATCGGCCTTGCGCTTCGCTGCGTCCCCGAAGATGCGCGGCGTGGCCGTCATATAAAGACGCTTCCGTGCTGCCACATAGTCATTGTTATGAATGCGGACGAAAGTGCTGTCGTCCTCGTCCTTCAGGGTGACGCCCGTGGTGCGGTGTGCTTCGTCACAGATGATCAGGTCGAACTGCGGCAAGCCGTGATCTTTTTGGGCACGGGTCAGGACGGAAATGGAATGGTAGGTGGAGAAGACCACTGTCATGCGGTCGGATCTGGCGGTAGACACCTGCCTCGCAAGCCGTTCCGGATCTGTGGTCGCCGGGAACGCGAGATCATGCACATTCAAGTCCAGGCTATCCGCATCGGCGTTGCGCCCGACCTTTGTATCCGAACACGCAGAGAAGGCCGTGAACTCTTCCTGGCAGTCGTTTTTCCATTCCCGCACGGTTTGCGACATGAGGGCCAGCGATGGGACCATGAAAAGGACTAGCTTGCCCTTGCCAGCCAGTTCTTCGGCAATCCGGAGGCCGGTGAAGGTCTTTCCCGTTCCGCAAGCCATGATGAGCTTGCCACGATCCGCCTCTCCCAGCCCCTCCTTCACTGCTGCAAGAGCATCGCGCTGGTGATCCCTCAGCTCCTTCTTTGGCGCGAGACTGACAGTGCCGGTGCGCAGAAACTGCCGCCAATCAATTCCGCTGGCTTCCAGCTCGTTGATCCCGATCCGGTTCCAGTCCTTCGACAGCTTGTCCAACGTCTGCATGGCATTTCTGCCGAAATCGCGCCGCGTCGTATCTGCGATGACCAGCCGCACGAAGTGGTCATTCGAGGCCGCCGAAATGAAGCTGTCGAGGTCTGTCTTCTGGATGCTGTAGTCAGGCGCATAAAACTTGCATTGGATGGCCGCATAGCCCGTGCCGTCCGCTAGGGTGCCTACAAGGTCAATGCCCGTATCGTTGCCCTTCCAGCCGTGCGCCTTTGCCCACTCGCCGAACGGCACCACAGCAGAATAGAACTGTTTCTGGATGCTGTCGTTTTCAAGGAACACCTTGATCAGGCGCTCGAAATAATCGCCCTTCTCACGCTCGTTTCCAGAGGCTTCACGGTACGAATTCAGGAGATCACTTAACTGCATTTTTTCCAGCGGCAATATCTTGGATGAATCTTCGAACGTTATTCGTACCTACTACACTGACAAAAAGCTACCAGTGAGTGTATTCACGGGAAGTTGCTCCCCATACAGGCCAAGCCATTGGCTTCAACGCTAAACGCGATGGAAGGCTATCCGGCATTTTTAGCTAAGTGTTTCAAAACCCGCTGGATAGTCCTTGCATCCGGGGCGCCTCCACTTCCTGATAGTCCTAAGTCCTTTGAGCCCAAATTCTCTAATATCTCGGCCTGCCTGTGACTGGAAACGGCGCCGTAGCTTGTGAAGGTGGTCAAGACGTGTTCATGACCAAGGTTCTGACTCCAGGCTTTGAAGTCTTCTGGCGAACGGCACACTTTTTCACCGATCTGGGCCAGTGTATTTCGGAAACTGTGCGGATTGAAATAAGGAAGCCCAGTGCCTTCGAACGCCTGCCGGAAGATTTTGCGGATCGCACCAGCATTCGACCAGTGTTCGCGCGTCAGGCCCAGCGCGGTAAAGCCGCCATGATCTGCAACGCCAACCTTGGTTGATGGAAAAAGCGCATCTTCCTGGCCATAGAGGCGTTCGATTGCCAGAAAGTCAATCCAATCGCACACAATCTGCTCAATGTCTTCACCTACCGGGAAAAACCATGTGGTTATGGTCTTGCGGTTCTTGGTGCGCACCTCGCGCGCATCCTGAAACACCGTCCGGTTTTGCAGGCTGACGTGTTTCAGCTTGAGCGACGCCAGCGCATCATCGCGGACGCCGGTCAGGAACGTAAAGGCGATCAAGGCCCTGTTTCGCCTTTCGATATCGGTCCCGGCCTTCATCGAATTCAAAATATGTCGGATTTGCTCAGCGCTGGGCACGGGTTTCTCGCGCTTGGCTGTGGCGATCCGCGTGTCATTGGCCGATATGTTGAAATAGTCGGAATCTGAATAGCTGATCCTGGACTTGTAGCCCTGTTGCCCGGCCAGCCAGTGAAAGAACGCTTTCACATGATTAAGACGCGAACGCATTGTGGCCTTTGCTAACGGCTTGCCGGTTTCGGCATTGATATAGCCTGCCATGTCCCGTTTGAACTTGCGCGCCTGTTCGATATGGAAGGCTGCAAAATCCTTGTATCCAGTAGACTTTTCAAAGAGCGCTATGGCTGCCGCAACCTGGTCTGTAGTTTTGCCTGACATACGCTTAGCCTCTTCCAGATAGGCTAGGTACTGGCGCTTGATGCGTTCGTTTTTCGGGTGGTGCTTACGCATAGGTTTGAAGCTCCTTTCGCAAGTGATCATTCGTGCAGGGAGAATTGCCATCAGTTAGGCGTGTTTCCGCCTGCACATCCGTCACCGCCAAAATCGCCTTCAGAGCGTTCAATCCGTCCATTGACACCCGCTTGTGCATCACTGTGGCGCAATGCTCGCACAAAGCCCTGAGATTGCCGCCTGTGGCCGTGAGGGGATGGAATTCGACTTCGTCGAAGGCCGGACGCCGTGGCGCCTTGCAGGACAAGCAGAAGCATTCATCGATCCGGCATGTCTGCTTCGGCTTGCGCCGTTCATCGAGAAAGGCCTTCAAGTCCTGTCCGAGGATCAAGACTGGTCGCTGGTCCTTGAGGCAGGGAAGCCCCTCTTTCAGCCAGCGCCTGACTGTGCCCTTGGCGACGCCCAGCGCGCGGGCGGCTTCTGCAACGTCGTAGCTTCGATGGCTCTTGATCCGGCGCCCGTTCGGACGCTTGCCAGCCACCCTAAGCCGCTCCGGTTTCCAGAAGGTCGCGGATATCTTCCACGCGCCAAACGGTAATGCGCTCGCCAAGCTTCACCGGTCTGGGGAAACGCCCATCTTTCACACCTGCCCACCATGTGGACTTGCTGACGGGAATAGGGCCGTTGGGCGCTATGATAGATTTCAGTCGAACAAATCCAGTGGATGGAAGGCCGTCGGAAGGTGACAGTGATGTGTTCATGGTCGCGTTACCTGGTCTTTACCGGACAACCCCGGCTGGTAACGGAACAAATATTTTGCGCATGCGCGATTCGGGATGTCGAAACCTAGTGGACTGAACCCGAAGTTACATCATCCTTAACTTGCCTCCGAGAGTTTACCGCCCGGACAGTAGCCTCCCAGGCAACATCAGGCATGTTATCTCCGCCGCATGCCCATGCCGCTTCAAGAAACTCCATAAAAATTGTATTCGGCCCGGATGGGGCATCTTCACCTGTCAGAAGAAACCAGAGGTGAGACATACGAAACACAAACTCGTGTCGCCACTCCGATTTCGGCTTACCGCCCTGTGGAGGAGATATTGCATCGTAGCGCTCTCCCGCCCACCTTTCAAAATGCTCCAGATAAGAATCTAAATTTCCAAGACAATCGAAAAATTCATAAGTAAACCTCATGCGAAAACCAAACTCTTCTTTTGATAAATTACGCATTATGGAATAGAAATAAACAAATGATTGAATTTCGATATTTGAAAATTCTGCAAGAGCGCGGCGTAGTTCATCGCAATTTTCCAGGAACCTCTGCGATTCCTCAATTTCCATTTCTCTACGTTCTGGTGTAAGAGTGGCCACAGCTGAGAAAGCCATTTCAATATGGTTTCTGGCCAAGCCATACGGGCCGAAAACTCGCCAAATCAACAATGCGTATCGACTATTTTCTGTTTTAGGTCGTAATTTTGGTGGTCTATTACGAGAAGCGATTTTCTTGATTACCTCATCAATAGGCAGCCACCATTTTGAACCGTATTCCGGAACACATTCTTTTGGAAAATCACGCTTTTTTTCTATCAATTGAAAATGGGCTTCATACAGAAGCTTCTCATGTTCTGAAGTCAATTCTCCTTTCAGAAACTTTCGTCTCTTGCGCAAATTTCACCTCAATTACAGACCCTGCTGGAAAACTCACTTTAGCAGTTGTTCGATTTCGCCAGTCCACCACTCTGCCATTTTCTCGCGTTCTTCCCAATAGGCTGCCCGATGATAGGCCCGCCGCACCTCGTCCGCTCCGACATGGCCTAGCTCGGCCTCGATCGCATCCGGATTCCAATTGCCGCTTTCGTTGAGCAACGTCGAGGCGGTTGCTCGGAAGCCGTGAGAGGTCATTTCCTCCTTGGTGAAGCCCATGCGGCGCAAGGCGGCGTTCAAGGTGTTTTCACTTATGGGTCGTTTTGGCGAAGAAATAGACGGAAAAGAAAATTTACCGGCTCCGGTCAGCTTGTGCAGATCCTTTAAAATTTCTAATGCACTTTCCGGCAAAGGCTTCCTGTGCTCCCTCCGCATCTTCGTGCGTTGCTCTGGGACGGTCCAAACACCTTTAGCAAAATCAAATTCATCCCATTCGGCTTGCCGCAATTCACCGGGCCTCGGGTAAAGCAAAGTCATCAACTTCAATGCGGAACGGGTTTCATAGGAGCCTTCATATTCCCAAATGCAGCGAACCAGCCCGCCAAGGCGCTGCCAGTCGGTTATCGCCGCACGATGGACCACCTGCGGCGTTGTCAATGCTCCCCTGAGACCGAATGTCGGATCATTGTCAGCGCGGGCCGTTGCGATGGCATATCGAAAGACCTGGCCAATTGTCGCCCGTAGGCGACGCGCCGTTTCGTAATTGCCTTGAGCTTCCACCTTGCGCAACGTCGACAGAATTTCAGGAGCAGAGATGTCCTTTATCGGCCTTAGCCCTAATTCCGACCGCGCAAGATCGAGCAGCCAGCGCTTCTTTTTCAATGTTGTCTCGGCAAGGCCTTCTCGCGTTGCCTTGGCTAACATCTCATCTGCGATAACATCGAATATGTTGCCGCTGGTAAGCGCTGCCATCGCCTTTTCCGCCTTGGCCTGCTGAGACGGATCGGCGCCATTTGCCAAAAGCGCCTTGGCGGCGTCTCGTTTTTGCCGCGCCTCAGCGAGGCCAACGTGAGGGTACTTGCCCAGCGCCAACGTTTTCTGCTTTCCGCCAAACCTGTATGCCAACCGCCACAAGCGAGAACCGGTTGGCTTCAGGAGGAGGTGCAAGCCCGCGCCATCGCTCACCTTTTTCTCTTTGTCGGGCGTTTTCAAGCGTCGAATTTGGGTATCGGTCAGCGGCATTGTTGGTCTCCCGATTCCGAAAGGACCAACGCGAAAAGCTTCTCGTTGGTCTTCACTGCAGAATCATACCAACAATTGAGCCGGATACCAACACACCTCACTGGACAACACCGGACAGCAGAAACGAAAAAAACTCCGGAAACCGGAGCTTTTTCGTGTGTTTCTGGATTATCTAGGACAATCTAAAACGGGAATTTGGTGCCCAGGAGAGGACTCGAACCTCCACGCCCATAAGGGCACTAGCACCTGAAGCTAGCGCGTCTACCAGTTCCGCCACCTGGGCTGTGAGGGGGGCTTGTAAGCGCCGGACCTTCCCTTGTCAATCGCAAGGTGCGACTTTTTTTGATCAATCGCAGGCAGCACTTCACACCCGGCTTACAAAGGTCTAAGAAACAAGCTGACGGGCGCGGCGTTGGCGCTTCGGCCCCTCCAGTTCGGACGCGAAAAAAGGCATTTCCTGATGTCCAAACCTCTTAACGGCAAACTCGTCACAATCTTCGGCGGGTCGGGCTTCCTCGGGCGGCATATCGTGCAGTCGCTAGCGCGGCGCGGCTACCGGATCCGGGCCGCTGTCCGGCGTCCGGACCTGGCGACGCATCTGCAGCCGCTCGGTGCCCCCGGACAGATCATGGCGGTGCAGGCGAACCTGCGCTACCGCTGGTCTGTCGA
The DNA here is from genome assembly GCF_947494555.1 of uncultured Roseibium sp. GTDB lineage: Bacteria > Pseudomonadota > Alphaproteobacteria > Rhizobiales > Stappiaceae > Roseibium. The sequence continues at coordinate 413,392 of NZ_CANLVF010000003.1, forward strand.
CCGCGCTTTGATCGGCTCCGACGCCGTCGTCAACGCAGTCGGCATTCTTGCGCCAACGGGCAACCAGACATTCGATGCCGTACAGGCGTTCGGTCCGCGCGCGATTGCCGAAGCGGCGCGCGGCGCCGGACTTTCAGCAATCACGCATATTTCGGCAATCGGTGCCGACGCGGACAGCACATCCCAATACGCGCGCACCAAGGCAGCCGGTGAAGCCGGCGTCCTGGAAACGCTGCCGGACAGCGTCATCCTGCGCCCATCGATCGTTTTCGGGCCGGAAGACGACTTCTTCAACCAGTTCGCGGAAATGGCACGTTTCGCGCCGGCCCTGCCGCTGATCGGCGGCGGTGAAACCAAATTCCAGCCGGTGTATGTCTGCGATGTCGCTGAAGCGGTTGCGCGGTCGGTTGACGGCCAATTGACTGCCGGCACGGTCTATGAACTCGGCGGGCCGGAACACAAAAGCTTCAAGGAGTGCCTTGAAACAATGCTCGAAATCACCCGCCGTTCGCGGGCACTGCTGCCGATCCCCTTCCCCGTCGCTTCCGCCATGGGCAAGGTCATGCAGCTCTTCCCGGGTGCGCCGATCACCGCCGACCAGGTCGAGCTTCTGAAAACGGACAATGTCGTTTCGGAAGCCGCGATCAAGGACGGGCGCACCTTGAAAGGTATGGGGATCGAGCCCGCGACGCTTGCAAGCATCCTGCCGACATACCTGGAGCGCTTCCGTCAACACGGTCAGTATGACGCGCATCGCGCTGTCTGACCCGGCTTTCCATTGAGAGGCAAGGCAGGCAATTCCTGAAGGCGGGCTCAGCCCGCCTTTTTCGTTGCTGGAAGGAAATGCTTGGCCTAGGCTTCTTTACAAGGGGGAGCCAATGCCATTTCTTGCCAAAGTCACAATGCTCTTTGTCGTCTTCGTCGACCTCTTGGGGCAGGGCCTCGTGTTTCCCATCATCAACAGCCTGATCATGGAACCCAGCACCTCGATGCTGCCAAAGGACACGACCGATGCGGTGCGCCATTTCAACTACGGCCTGATCATCGGCATCTTTTTCCTGTGCTGGTTCTTCGGCGCACCATACATTTCGAAACTCTCGGACGTGATCGGGCGCAAGAATGCCATTCTGATTTGCCTTTTCGGTGCACTTGGCGGTTATGCGCTCACGATTGCAGCGCTTTATCTCAACAGCTTCCTTCTGCTCATTCTGGGGCGTGCGATCACCGGCCTCACGGCCGGCAATCAACCCATCGCACAGGCGGCCATGATTGACGGAAGCGTCGATGACGAAGACCGAAACCGCAACATGGGCTATATCATCACCGGTGTCAGTTTCGGGCTCGTAGGTGGTCCCATCATTGGCGGGTTTCTGTCGGATCCCGTCATTCTGGGAAGTCTGGCGAGCGTCAAACTGCCGTTTTTTGCCTGTTTCGCGCTTGTGGCGGTCGCGATCCTGCTCGTGGTGAGTTGCTTCAAGGACAAGCACGACGTGGAAGCTGAACGCAAACCTTTCGTCTTCCGTCCGGCGGAGATCTTCGAACTGCTTTGGCAGATAAAGAACTATCCAGTTGTCCTCAGACTGACCTTCGTCTTCTTTTTCTTCCACATCGCCAATCTGTCGTTTTACATCTTCGTGGACAACTATCTGACAAGCCGGTTCGGGTACGGCACGTTCGGCGGCAGCATGGTGATGCTGACGATCGGTGTCGCGCTTGCCTTTTCAAGCACGTTTCTTGTGGTCCCGGTGCAAAAACGTTTCAGCAAGGAAGCTATTCTCGGAACGACATTTGTCGTCTGGGCCGTCTCGGCCGCAGCGTTCGTCGCGTCGCCGATCGCCATCTTGACCTTCATACCCGTCTTCTGTTTCTACTTTGTGTTCGGCATCGCCTACCCGACATTTCTCGGGCTCTACGCGGCGGCCGTCGATGATGAGGAACAGGGCTGGGTCATGGGGATAACGATCGCGATCTTTACTCTGGTTGCCGGCGTCATCTCGCTTATCGGCGGCGAACTGATCGGCCTGAACCTGGATATTCCGTTCTTTGGCGTCATCATCGCGGCGATCATCGCGCTTGTTGTCATGTTCCTCAGCTGGAACAAGCCTGAAATCAGAGCGCTGACGCGGATTTCCGGCGGCTGACACATTCATGCCAGCCGCCGGAAGCGTTTATTTCCAGAAGTCTGCACCGTATCTGTTCCGGTGCAGTTCACGATAGCCTTGTCCCGTGCGCATGAGTCCAATGTCCTTCAACTCCCCTTCGTTCAGGTGAGAAAGGGCACGGGCAGTTGTCCGGCGGCGAACATACCGGCGGAGCTGGTCGGCACATACACGAAGAACGGTGAACACAAGGCCACGGCTGTGTGCGCGGCTGCGGAATACAGTTTCAATTTCATAGCTCATCTCTCATCTCCTTGCGGATCTTGTCCGCCGTTTTCCGGCGACAGTGCGAAGATGGCAGGTCAATCCTGACAGCAGTGAGTCAGGTTTGATCTCGTTCTGTTCCCGGGATATGATTTTTTTCCGGATCAACCGTCCAAGGGCCTTTTCATGAACCCGATAGAACGCGCGCTCGGCATCCTTTTGCTGCTGACCGGTGGCAAGCTCGTCTCAGCGACCGTGCTTGCCGAACGATTCCAGGTGTCCCTTCGAACGATCTACAGGGACATTGACCGGCTGATCGCGCTCGGCGTTCCGGTCGACGCCGAAAGAGGCGCGGAGGGCGGATACAGGCTCGCAAGCGGGTATCTCCAGCCGCCGGTCGCGCTCACGCGCAACGAGACCGCCGCACTACTGGCTGCCATGGCGCTGGTGCGCAGCAGCCGCACCGTTCCCCTTGCCGACGATCTGACCTCCGCGGAAAAGAAACTGCTCGCCTCGCTGCCCAAAACCGTCCACGGACTTCTCAAGGAAGCCGATCGCATCGTCGGGATCGAACCCATTCCTGCCGATATTTTTCACGCCGGCACCAAGGCCGAGCCGACGGATGACTGGCAAAAAGCGCTCGACGGGTTCATGGCCGGGATCCTCGACGGCAAACGTGTCCGCTTCCATCATGTCAATCCATCCCGGAACACCGCCAAGGAGCACGACGTTGAACCCTACGGGGTCATGTTCGACCGGGACCTGTGGTACCTCGCCGGACGCTGCGTCGACACCGAGATGGTCAAGGTCTACCGGGCGGACCGCGTGCGCAACCTGGAAATCAGCGGGCTCTTTTTCAGGCCCGACAAGTCGTTTTCCATCAAAACGCTGCTCGGCGGAGCCTGGCTTTCCCAGGCAATGCGCCGCTGGGAGCAGGAAGAAGAAATCGCCAAAATCCTGATCACTGCCGAGCAGGCCAAGAAACTGAGCGCCGACTGGTACTACCGGCACGCTATCTTCACGCCCGCGGGTGACGGCAAGATCCTCGTCAGCATTCCCAGCACCGACCGCGCCCGCCTCCTGCCACTTGTCAGGTGGCTCGGCCCCGGGGCGGAACTCCTGTCACCGGACGCATTGCGGCTGGAACTTGCGGGCGAACTGGGAAACCTCGCCGCGCTTTACGGCGCCCGCCCTGCGGTAAAACACTCAGCCTAGGAAATAGAGACCTGCGAAACCGGCAAGGCCGACAAAAATCCGCCAGTAAGCGAACGGTGCGAAACCGTGGCGCGAAACGAAATCGAGCAGGCCTTTGACAACGAAGACGCCGGAGATGAAAGACGCAACAAAACCGATGACGATGAGCGTGGCATCGTCCGCGGAGAGCACGTTGCGGTTCTTGTAAAGGTCATAGGCGAAAGCGCCCGCCATGGTCGGCATGGCGAGAAAAAACGAGAACTCTGCCGCCGACCTTTTGTCTGTTCCCATGAGCAGCGCGCCGGCAATTGTCGCGCCGGACCGGGAAACGCCCGGCACCATGGCAAGACACTGGCAGAAACCGATCTTCAGGCAGAGCGCCAGGGGATAATCCATCACGTTGGTATAGCGCGGCTTCAGCGGCAGTCTGTCGATCCACAGCAGAATGAAGCCGCCCACCAGCAAGGTTGTGCAAATGAGCGCCGGCGTTTCAAACAGGACTTCCTTGATGAAGCTGTGCAGCAAAACGCCAATAACCGCAGCCGGCAGGAAGGCTATGAGGATGCCAAAGACAAAGCGCCGACTTGCCGCATCACTCGGTAGCGCTATCGTCAGCGCCCAGAGACGGCCGAAATAAACTGAGAGAATCGCGAGTATGGCGCCAAGCTGGATCAGGACCTCAAAGGTTTTACCGGTGCTCTCAAATCCGAGGAAATGGCCCAGCAACAGAAGGTGCCCGGTGGAAGACACGGGGATAAACTCCGTCAAGCCTTCGACAATTCCCAAAATTAATGCGCTTACAATAGTTTGGCCGTCCATAGGATGACATATCTCCGGCAGGCTCGATAAAAACTGGCCTGAAAATGGTAATTTCGCGACTCAGGCACTGCCTGTCGGCTGCTTATTTGCAGGACCAATCGGGCAACGTCAAACCCTTGATAACCATATCTGGGGCAAACTGTTGCCAGAATTCTTAGTCTTGCCACAGTTCGGGCTCTAAACCCATTCATGCTCACGCTCTATCATCACCCCTTTTCTCCTTCTTCCCGGTTCGTGCGCCTCATCCTGAGCGAATACGGTGCCGCGTTCGAAGAGCAGCACGTTGAGCCCTGGGCGCGGCCGCAACATCTCCTTTTGCTCAATGCCGCGGGAACCGTGCCTGTCCTGGTCGAAAACGATGGACCGTCTATCTGCGGGCCCGGACCGATCATGGAGTATCTCGATGAGACGCGCGGCTACGCGGTTGCCGACCGCCGCCTGATGCCCGATCATCCCGAAGCCCGCGCGGAAACGCGTCGCCTTGTGGAATGGAGCCTGATGAAGTTCGACCAGGAAGTGGTCGGTCATCTCGTTCGTGAGCGCATCTATAAACAGATCATGCCAAAGTCCGCCGGTGGCGGCGAACCGGATTCGGCAGCGCTGCGCGTCGCGCGGGCCAACATCCATCATCACCTCAAATATTTCGGGTACCTGGTCGCTTCGCGCCGCTGGATCGCCGGCGATCGCCTCTCCTTTGCCGACTTTGCGCTTGCAGCGGGACTGTCTTGCGCGGATTATCTGGGAGAGGTGCCGTGGAGCAACGAAGAAGACGTGAAAAGCTGGTATGCGCGTGTCAAATCGCGTCCCAGCATGCGCCCGCTCCTCGGTGAGAAAGTGTTGGGCATGCCGCCCGCCTCAACCTATGCGGACCTGGACTTTTAGTTCTGCCTCAGACGATTTTGGACACGAAGACCCGCAAACTGCTGACCGCACTTGAAACGAAGGCACAAGCCCTTGGCTTCAGCGGGATGAAGATCGCCGCAGCGGACGCCATACCCGATGCGGCCGAGAACCTGCGCGAATATCTGGACAAGAATTACCACGGCACGATGTCATGGATGGCGGAGACCGCGGACCGGCGCGGGTCCCCCAAATCGCTGTGGCCGGATGTTCGTTCCGTCCTGATGCTGGCGATGAATTACAGCCCGGACGAGGCACCTGAAAACCATCCGCTGGCGCATCTTGAAGACCCTGCCGGCGGTGGTATTTCCGTTTATGCCCGCCACCGGGACTATCACGATGTGATCAAGGGCAAGCTGAAGGAGTTGGCCGCCTTTCTGACCTCTCGTGCAGGTGGAGACGTCAAGGTTTTTGTCGATACCGCCCCCGTTATGGAAAAGCCGCTCGGACAGGCCGCCGGGCTGGGCTGGCAAGGCAAGCACACCAATCTCGTTTCTCGAGACCTCGGGTCATGGTTTTTCCTTGGGGCCGTTTTCACGAGTCTGGATCTGCCGCCAAGCGGTCGTGAAGCGGATCACTGCGGATCATGCCGGGCGTGCCTCGACAGCTGTCCCACCGATGCCTTTCCGGCGCCCTATCAGCTCGATGCGCGCCGCTGCATTTCCTATCTCACGATCGAGCACCCCGGGCCTGTGCCGATGGAATTTCGCAAAGCGATGGGCAACCGGATCTACGGGTGTGACGATTGCCTTGCTGCGTGTCCTTGGAACAAGTTCGCGCAAACAGCTCGCGAAGCAAAACTCAGAGCGCGCGCTGACCTCACCCGTCCCCGTTTAAGCGACTTGCTCGCTCTGGATGATGCGGCTTTTCGCAAACTCTTTTCCGGATCACCCATCAAAAGGATCGGGCGCAACAGGTTCTTGCGAAATGTCCTGATCGCTGCCGGCAATTCCGGTGATATAAACCTCGTCAGCAAGGTCGACTCTCTGCTCACGGACCCGGACCCAACCGTCCGGGGCGCTGCGGTCTGGGCGTTTCACAGGCTTGCCGGCGAAGATACTTTCAAGCGGCGCAAAAACGAGCTGTTGGGCGCGGAAACCGATGACGATGTCCGCGCAGAATGGCGCTCCTGGGGTTCCAATGAAAGGCACCTGTGAGTCGACGGGATCAAAAGAATGGGCCATAGTCATGGAATGGTCTGCAACAAACAACTATATCGGAACCGGCCGTCCCACGACGGTTGATTCTGATCATCTGATTTGGAGCCAAAACATTGTTTTCAAAGCCCGCATCCTCGATAAATCCTCAACCGATCCGGAGCCGCACAAGACTCTTGACCCTGACCACAGCCCTTGCGCTCGTGTCCGGGACAGCCTTTGCGCAAGATACCGGTGAAGCTGCGTTCGAAGCTTATTCCGAAGGTTTGAAAAAACTCGGTCTTCAATTCGAAAACGGTTCGGTCGACTATGATGCCGGCAGTGACACGCTGACCCTGACGGACAGCAAACTTTTGCTCAGTGGCAAAATTGAAGATTTCCCGTCAGAAGAAACGGATGTGACGGGCAATGATGGCGCGACGGACATCGACCCTTCGAAACTGGCTGACATCAACTATTCGATCTCGGTCAGCTCCGGCACCGTTACGATTACCGGCCTGGCGCACGAGGACAGCTACTTCACATCAGCGAGCTGGACCTACTCCGACGACACAGAAATCGTTATCGAGGGATCGGTCGAAAATGAGGGCGGGCTCAAAATGGAAGGCCGGCTCGCCGGCATGTCAGCAACGAACTACGAGTTCGAGCTGCCCGAATTGCCGCCCGAGGACTCCAGCAAGCAGGCAAGCCGCTGGCTGCCTTTCCTGAAGTCTACACTCCTGACCTCTTATGACGAGGTCAAGGTCGACAGCACGGCGGTGACCCTGGAGGCCTATGCTTCTGACGGAAGTTCGGAAACACAGATTCTTTCCGGTACCATGCAGATGGACGGATACCGGCTGGCCGGCGCCCGCGAAGGTCAGGTCGATGAATATTCGATGGACAAGCTGACCCAGGTCATGAACACGCTTGATGTTGCATCCGGTCAAATGCTTGCCCAGACTACCAGCCAGGGCAAGACCGTCTACAACGACATTGATATCCGCGGCTTCATCGATCTCTTCGACCCGGCCGTTCCGGAAAACGGAGAGGAATGGACACTGATCGGGTCCGGATCCGCGGTTGATTACGTCTCCAGCCAGGAAATCGCACAGGGGCTTTCGGTCAAGGTGGAAGCCGAGAAGGCAACGCTTGACAACGTGACAATGATCAAGCGCGAAAACAATGTGCTGCAGCTGCTCGATCAGGTTTTCGACAAACAGGCGCCCGGTCCGGAAGAACTGATCACCAACGTGTTCCAGTTTTACCGGTCCTTCGCATTTGCCGACGCCCGTGTGAGTGGCATTTCGGTCATTGTTCCTGTCGGTCCGGGGTTGGAATCGGCGATCAAGATCGAAGAAATCGCCATGACCGATATCGGCTCTGACGGCATCGGCGAAATGATGCTGGTCGGTCTCGATGCCCCAAAACTGCCTGAGGGCGCATCGGTCAAAATCGATTGGGCTGCGATCGGCGACATTGAGTTTGCCGAGTACTCGCCCATGAAGGAGATGATCAGCACGCTCATGGCCGATCCGGAGTACGGCGAAAACAATCCGCTGGAAGTCGCAAAAGCCTTCATGCCGCGCTCTTTCGCCTACGAGATTGAAGGCCTCGACGTGAACATTCCAAATGTCGGACAGACGGCCATCGGCAAGGCCGAAATGACCATGTCGACAACAGTGCCACCGATCCCGACAAGTGTGCATTTCAAGAGCGACGGCATTCGTATGCCGGTCAGTGCGATTGACGACCCGCAAGCGCAGGCGCTGTTTCAAGCGCTCGGCCTCGATACAATCGTCTGGTCGGACGAGGCCCGTCTCTATTGGGACGAAGCGACGTTGGAACTCAGACTGGAGCGCCTGATGCTCAATATTGAAGGGCTTGGACGAGCAGAAGCCTCCATGCGGTTCGCCAACGTCCCCAAAGCCTTGTTCGAGGACCCGGAAGGTCAGGGCCAGTTGGCCGCCATTTCGGCTCAGTTCGTTGATGCCGCGATTTCATTCCGCGACGAAGGCCTGACGACCAACGGCCTCAAGTTCTTTGCCGATGCACAAGGCCTTCCGGAAAACGTTCTGCGCGAAGCGCTCGTGGCACAGGCTGCGGGCGCAACGGCTCCGATCCAGAACGAGGCCTTCACCAAGATGGTCAGCGACGCGGTCTCCAAATTCCTGGACGACCCGAAGGATCTGAGGGTGACACTCGCCCCGGCAAACCCGGTGCCTCTGGCGCAGATCCTTGGTAGCATGGCAGCGCCGCAGACTTTGCCTGATCTTCTGAACGTGAAGATCGAAGCGAACTGAGCCAGTCAGTTTCAACCCTAGCGGAAGGACGCGCCGTCTCACTCCGCTAGCTTTTTTGGCATGCTTAGCATGGCTCCCGTTTCGCGACCGTGGAACGGGAGCCGATACTGCGCGTCACCGTGCTTTTTTACAAAACGGAGAATTGCGTCGTTATCTTTCCAAAATTTGCGTCATCCGACGGGTTTTTTGTGCCGCCGAGCGTGTTGATACCCATATCCTCAGGGCAGCATTTGTTCGTGTTTTCCTGACGCCGCTTGCTCAACAGATCGATCACTCCTGACGACCCTTGCGTATCGCGCGGGCGGGGACCCAACATAACGCGCGAACGCTGTGCTGAACGCGCTTGGGGAACCGTAGCCAGTCTTGTCAGAAATTTCGGCTATGCTCATGTGACCGGACCGGAGCATATGTTTTGCAAGCGTCATCCGCCAATTCAGCAAGTAGGTCATCGGCGGCGTTCCAACGATCTGGCTAAATCGCGTGAAATAGGCAGACCGTGACTGACCCGCTTCTCTCGCGAGCTCCGGTACGGTCCAGGAACGCTCGGGCGCAGCATGCATGGCTCGAAGTGTCGGGCCTACTCGCAAATCAGCCAATCCGCGCAAAAGGCCGGCCGTTGCATTCGGTTCAGCACCAGACCTGAATGCTTCGATCAAAAGGACCTGCAAAAGGTGCTCGACGACAACATTTCGCGCCGGGCGGTCAGAGCGTACTTCTTCACGCAACAAGCCCGTAAGTGCCGACAACCTGCCCTCGCCTCGAACAACAACCAAATCAGGCAAAAGCGACACAAGCAGTTCCGCATCCGGGCTAGTGAAAGTGCAATACCCAATAAGCTGCTGCACCCCCGCTTCCCCTTCTGAAGGACCAAGCCTGAAAACACCGTCCTCGCCTTCAATTGGCTGACTGATGAGGTTCACCGGCGGTTTGGGATCGACACTTGAAAACGTGAAGGATCTGGCAGCGGGGATGAGCACAAAATCCCCGGACGTCAGCATCAGCGGTTGTTTGCGGTCAACCTGCAGGCAAGCCTGGCCTGACAAGAGCGAACAGTAGAACGCGTCCTCCACATCGTCGCGGTGAACCCGAAATGCCCCCGCGGCGTGAACAAGTTTTGAAAAGCGTGCCTGAGGCTCCAGCAAAGAGATGACTTCTGAGTAAGGATCGCTCATTTTGGACTTCTGATAATCAATTTTGGATCTGGAATTATATATTGTCCATTGCCATCGGTCTACCTATTGGCCTCAGCCACAACAGGAGACTTGCCATGAAGACAGTGATGATTACCGGATGTTCCTCCGGGTTTGGACTGGATACAGCCTGCCATTTCCTGGAAAAGGGCTGGTCCGTGGTCGCCACGATGCGGAACCCGGACCCGGGGCTATTGCCTGTATCCAATCGGCTACGCATTGTCCCGCTTGACGTTTCGGTCCGTGAAAGCGTTGCCAAGGCCGTTGACGATGCCGGACCCATTGATGCCCTTGTGAACAATGCGGGGGTTGGCTGGTTAGCGCCACTTGAGGGTACTTCTCACGAAACCCTGCAAAGGATTTTCGAAACCAACACATTGGGCACCTTCGAAATGACCCGCGCGGTCTTGCCACAAATGCGGGCAAAGGGAGCCGGTGTGATCGTGAACGTATCTTCAAGCGTAACACTCAAACCCTTGCCACTCGCATCCGTCTACACGGCCAGTAAGGCCGCGGTGAACGCTTTCACCGAATGTCTTGCACTCGAGATGGCTCCATTTGGAATTCGGACTCATCTCGTGTTGCCGGGTCAGGCGCCGACAACAAACTTCGGGAAAACCGCGATGAGGCTGATGCAAGATTCAAGCTGCACACCGGCAGACTATGAGGATTTTGTCAGAAAGGTCATGGAAGCGTTCAGGGATCCTGCGGGCAAGGAATTCACTCAGTCGCGCGACGTCGTGCTGGCGATTTGGGATGCGGTAACAGATACCGAAGCACCGCTCCGAATTCCGGCAGGCAAGGACAGTGTCGCCCTGGCAGCTTAGGCGAAACCCCGGGCGGGACGCACAGACCTGCCCGGGGTTTTCATGTGTCGATCGCGCTGCCTTCGGCAAACCGCGTGACCAGGTTCGCGTACATTTCTATGTCCGAGGAAGTTGCACGTTGACGCTGTACGATCAAACGCCAGTACAATGGTGCGATAAGCAGATCCAGTATGGTCCGGCGGTCCGTCGTTTCCGGAAGTTCATGTCGGGCAATCGCCCTGTCTATCATGATGGTCGCTTGCGTCCGCCTGTCATGGGTGACATGCGCCAGCAGGTTCACCAGTTCATCTGAACGCGCGACTTCAGCATGCAGATCGGGCAGGATCCGGCGCACCATTGGGTGTCGAAGCGTCGCGGCCAGACGGCGCATTAACAGTCTGACATCCTGAACAAAAGAACCACTGTCAGGTATGGGCGTGATGTTTGTCGCCATCGCGCTTATGGCCTCACTCACCAGCTCCAGCTTGGACTTGCTACGGCGATAAAGCGCTGCTTTACCGACCCCCGCCCGCGCTGCAATTCTCTCCATACGGAGGCCGGAGTAGCCGTTTTCGGCCCACTCCTCAAACAATGCTCTGTGGATAGCGTTCGTAACTGAATCCTGCAGCAGCGCCGCTCCTGCCGGCTTTCGAGGCGACTTTCTTTGCTTTTTTTTTACGTCGAAACCATTGCGTTCCATCGAGCTTATCCTTAAATAGAACGAGACGGTATCGTTCCATCGTATTTTGACGCAACCAGCGTGAAACTTCAAGCAGGCCGGTACCCTTTTCCAGAAGGAAGAAATCATGTCTGACACGAATTCGATACCAAGCTTTGGCGCAATGCTGCGTGGTGCACTAGGCGATGCAATCATTGCTCGCGCAGGCGAAAATTTTCTGGAAATGTGTCACGAGGACATCGTGTTCCAGTTTCCCTTTGCTCCGGAGGGAACTGTTCGTGAACTACACGGACGTGACGCCATGGCAGCCTACCTTCCCAAGGTAGGCGAACTGATCGACTTTGAATCCATGAGCCCGGCGATCGCGCACCGGTCTACCGATGGAGTGACCTTCGTCCTGGAGTTTTCCTGCAAGGGAAAAGGCGCGAAAACAGGTGGGCGATACGATCAGGACTACATTTCCGTCATAAGGCTCCAAAATGGGCGGATTGTCCGCTATCGGGATTACTGGAACCCGCTCGTCCTGTTGAATGCTGTTGGCGGACTCGGGCGGTTGAAATCCGGATTTGAGGAGTTTCTCGATGACTAAGTCCATTCTGGTCACGGGAGGCACCGGAAAGACCGGTCGCCGCGTCGCAGCAGAGCTGCGCGAAAACCGGGTCGTGCCACGTATCGCGACACGCAACCCAACGGCTGACGACCACCAGCGTTTTGACTGGAAGGACCCGACGACATTTACCGAAGCGTTCGAAAATGTCCGGGCGGTTTACCTCGTCGCTCCGACAGACTGTGTGGATTCGCTCGCGGCCATGAAACCTGGGCTCGAGATGGCGCGTCGAGCCGGCGTGGACCGATTTGTCCTGCTGAGCGCCTCCTCGCTTGAGGAAGGCGGGCCGATGATGGGTGCTGTCCATAGCTGGCTTCGAGACAATGCCCCCGAGTGGGCCGTCTTGCGGCCGACCTGGTTCATGCAAAATTTCTCTGAACTTCATCATCGTGGGCCTGTCCGGGAGGAATCAGCGATTTACACTGCCACAGGTCACGGACGCGTCGGTTTCATCGACGCTGCAGACATCGCGGCTTGCGCGGTCGCTTTGCTCACAGCACCGGAGATCAAAAACACCGATTACATACTGACTGGACCAGAAGCCGTTTCATACGACGACGTCGCGCAAATCCTAAGTCTGCATTTGGGACGCAAGATCGTTCACCACAGCCTTACCATCGATGAACTGGCCGAGCGTCATCGCAAGCAAGGTCTGCCAGATGACTACGCCGCAACGCTGGCTGCCATGGATGGATCGATTGCCGCCGGTTCCGAAGATCGCGTTACCAACTCTGTTCTGGAACTGACCGGGCGGGCACCAAATTCAATATCTGAGTTCGTTCAAAAGAACCTCAAGGCATGGTCAACAGACTAAGTCGCATTGCCGGGTTACCATTGCCGTCAGGATCCTGCCTTCCTTGCCTCGAATGACGGTCGAACTTGGTTGACCCAAGTGAAAATGGCATCTCGAATTGCCACCGAGATACGAAATTCCAGATCATGCCCAAACTCTAAATCTGTTTTGAAACGATGCTTAAGCTAGACCAGCACTTTCATTCAAAATGCGAAAGGGCGGCCTGAAGGACCGCCCTTTCGCATGACTTGGAATTTCCTATCACTCGGCAGCGACTTGATGTTCCGCCGGACCGATCCGCGCAGCGCAAAACTTGAATTCCGGAATTTTTCCGAAGGGATCAAGCTGCGGGTTCGTCAGGAAGTTGGCCGGTGCTTCGAAGAAGCAGAACGGGATGAAGAGCATGCCTTCAGAGACATCCCGGTCGGCCCGAAGCGTCAAGGAAATAGCGCCGCGCCGCGTCTCGACAGTGACCTGCTGGCCAATCTCCAGTCCCGACATCTTGATATCGCGCGGGTTCATGGAGACAGCGGGCTCGGGCTCGATGGCATCCAGAACGGTGGCCCGGCGCGTCATGGCACCGGTGTGCCAATGCTCCAGCAAGCGGCCCGTCGTCAAAACCAGCGGGAAATCCTCGTCCGGCAATTCGTTGGGTGGAACAAGATCCGTCGGTACGATCTTGCCGCGTCCGTCCGCCGTCGGGAACGAAGACCCAAAGAGAATTTCGTTACCCGGTTTGTCCGGTGCGTCCGCCGGATAGGTAACGGTGCCGTCCCGTTCAAGCCGGTCCCAGGAAATGTTGTTGAGCGAACCCATATGCGAACGCATTTCCTCGTAGATGGCGGGGACACCATCATAGGACCAGCCCAAATCCAGACGATTGGCAAGATCGATCAGGATCTGCCAGTCGGCCCGTGCCTCTCCGGGCATCGGAACACATGGGCGCCCGATCTGCACCTGACGGTTGGTGTTGGTGTAGGTCCCGAGTTTTTCGGCGTGGGCCGAAGCCGGAAGGATAACGTCTGCATGCCACGCCGTCTCGGTCAGGAAAATGTCCTGCACGACGAGATGCTTCAGTGTGGAAAGCGCCTTGCGGGCATGGTTCTGGTCCGGATCCGACATGGCCGGATTTTCACCCTGTACAAACATGGCCTCGATGCCACCAGCGAGAATGTCGTCCATGATCTCCACGACGGTCAGACCACGAACCGGATCAAGCGTCCGGCCCCAGGCATCTTCGTAACCGGCGCGGATATCCTCGTTCCCGACAGACCGATAGTCCGGGTAGAACATCGGAATAAGGCCGGCATCGGAAGCGCCCTGCACATTGTTCTGCCCGCGAAGCGGATGAAGACCTGTCCCAGGTCGCCCGATCTGACCGGTCGTCAGCGCCATGGCGATCAGACAACGGACATTGTCGGTTCCGTGCACATGCTGCGAGACGCCCATGCCCCAGAAAATGATCGATTTTGGACTTGTTGCGTAAAGGCGCGCAACTTCGCGCAACGTCTGGGCATCGATACCACAGACCGGCTCCATCGCCTCCGGCGTGAACTCGCGGATCTTTTCGGCAAGTGCCTCAAAGCCGTCGACATGAGCGGCAATATACTGGCTGTCGTAAAGGCCCTCGGTAATGATCACATTTAGGATAGCGTTGAGCATGGCGACATCCGTGCCCGGCTTGAATTTCAAGCCGTAGTCGGCATGCCGCATCAGATCCTGACCACGCGGGTCCATCACGATCAGTTTCGTGCCCTTTTTTGCAGCCTGCTTGATGTAAGTCGCAGCAACCGGATGGTTCTGCGCCGGCCGCGCACCGATCACGATCATGCAGTCCGTGTCTTCGGCAGCGTTGAACGGGGCCGTCACCGCGCCCGATCCTATACCTTCGATAAGAGCCGCGACCGATGAGGCATGGCAAAGCCGTGTGCAGTGGTCGACATTGTTGGTCTGAAAACCCTGGCGGATCAGCTTCTGAAAGAGATAGGCCTCTTCGTTGGACCCCTTGGCGGATCCGAATCCGGCGACGCCGGCACCGCCTTTGGCGTCGAATGCCGCCTTAAGGCCACCAGCGGCCCTGTCAAGCGCTTCGTCCCAGGTTGCCTCGCGGAAATAGTCAAGATGGTTTTCCAGCGTCATGGAGATATCGCCACGCTTGGGCGCATCGTCCCGCCGGATCAACGGTTTTGTCAGTCGCTCGGGACTGGACACATAGTCAAACCCGAAACGTCCCTTGACGCACAGCCGGTTTTCGTTGGCCGGACCATCCCTTCCGTCTACCTTGACGATCTTGCCGTCTTTGACAGAAACAGATGTCAAACACCCGACGCCGCAGAACGGGCAGACGCTGTCTACCGTCTCCTCGGTGAAGACTTCGCGAACCTTGCCCGCGTCGTCCAAAAGGCTTTTTTCCATGAGCGCACCGGTGGGACACGCGGACACGCACTCACCGCAAGCGACACAGGTGGAAATGCCCATCGGATCCGCCAGATCGAAGACGGGCATGGTGTGGGACCCGCGATCCGCCATGCCGATCACGTCATTCACTTGGACTTCGCGGCACGCGCGCTCGCACAGATTGCAGGCAATGCAGGCGTCCAGATTGACGGCTATCGCCGGGTGAGACACATCCTGGGCAGGCTTCTCACAAGGCGCAAACCGGCTGTTCGTCACGCCGATTGCGTCGGACCACTTCCAGAAGTCGCTTTCCGGATCCGGGTGTGCATCGCGGCTCGGCTGATCGGCAGCGAGTAGCTCGAACACCATCTCACGCGCCTTCGATGCGCGTTCCGTTTCCGTTTTGACGACCATGCCCTCAGACGGGGCCCGTATACAGGATGCTGCGAGTGTCCGCTCGCCTTCAATATCGACCATACAGGCGCGGCAATTGCCGTCGGAGCGGTAGCCCGGAGCATCCTTGTGGCACAAATGCGGTATGGCAACGCCTTCGCGCTTTGCTACCTGCCAGATGGTTTCGCCTTCCTGGGCGGTAACGTCCTTACCGTCGAGCGAGAAAGTGATCCGGCTCATCCTTGGAACTCCTCCGGGAAAAACTTGAGCACTGAGGCAACGGGATTGCTCGCCGCCTGGCCGAGACCGCAAATGGAAGCCGAGCGCATAACTTCGTCAAGATCGGCGATCTTGGCCTCGTCCCAGTCGCCGTCTGCCAGCAGATGCTCCATCTTTTCCGTACCGGATCGGCACGGCGTGCACTGGCCGCAGCTTTCATGCTTGAAAAACCGCATCAGGTTAAGCGCGACGTCTCGCATGTCATCCTGATCGGAAAAAACGACGATCGCGTGGCTGCCGATGAAACAGCCATGCTTGTCGAGCGTGCCGAAATCGAGAGGCTCATCCGCCAGTCTGGCCGGGAGAATTCCGCCCGAAGCGCCACCTGGAAGGTATCCCTTGAAAACGTGGCCGTCTTCCATTCCGCCGCAATATTCTTCGAGAAGCTCGTTCATCGTGATGCCCGCCGGGGCGAGTTTCACGCCCGGTTCCTTCACGCGTCCTGAGACAGAAAAGGACCGGAAGCCCTTGTGATCGCGCCGGCCCTGGGCCGCGAACCATTCCGGACCTTTCTCGACGATGTCGCGAATCCAGAACAGTGTCTCGACATTGTGATTGAGGGTCGGGCGGCCGAACAGGCCGACCTGTGCGATGAAAGGCGGCCGGTGGCGCGGTAACCCGCGCTTGCCTTCGATCGACTCGATCATGGCGCTTTCTTCACCGCAAATGTAGGCGCCGGCACCGCGGCGTACTTCAATGTCGATGGATGTAATGATGCCTGCCGCGCGCAAGGCAGCTATCTCGGTCGCCAGGATCTCAAGCACTGCCGGATATTCGTCGCGCATGTAAAGGTAGACGCGCTCGGCGGAGATCGCATGGGCCGCGATCAGGGCTCCTTCCAGAAGACGATGCGGATCACGTTCAAGATGGTAGCGATCCTTGAACGTTCCAGGTTCACCTTCGTCGCCATTGATCGTCAGGTATTTCGGGCCTGGCAGATCGTTCACGATCTTCCATTTCGTGCCCGTTGGAAATCCGGCTCCGCCAAGACCGCGAAGGCCCGCTTCCAACGCCTTGTCGGCAATTGCAGCGGCGTCGAACTCGCCGGACCGCACCCTCTCAAGCAACTGGTATCCGCCATCTGCGCGATACGCGTCGAGCTTGATATGGTCAGGGATCTCCGCCGCGTTCTGACCCTCGAAAAGCAGGGCCCGAACGGACATTTCGCTGGCGTTGTCAACCGCGCGCTTCCCAACCTGGGCTGCCGGGGCTCCGGCGCACCGACCGATACAGGGCACTTTCTGAATTCGGATCTTTGCAGGATCGACACCGCTTTCAAGAGCTTTGGCGAGCGCGTCGGCTCCCTTGATCGAACAGGCGACGCTGTCACAGACCCTGACCGTCAAAGGTGCCGGCTTCGGCTCGTCTTCGCGGACAATATCAAAGTGGTGATAAAAGCTTGCGACTTCGTAGACTTCGGCCTGCGCCATGCGCATTTCCACCGACAATGCTTTCAGATGCCGCGCCTCCAGACACCCGTAGGCGTCCTGGATCTTGTGCAGATGCTCAATGAGCAAATCCCGCCGGCGCGGTTCGTCACCCAAAAGCGCCTGAACTTCGCTCAGGGCCGCATCTTCCAACTGACGCCCTTTTGGCTGGGACGGCTTTCGCGAAAGCCCCTTGCCGAAAGACATTGGCGTTCCTCCTAATCGTCCGGAACACACACTTCCTTCTGTGCGCTCCTGCAATGATCCGCTGCGCGACCGCGGGCAGAAACCATTCTCCGATTTCAACGCCTTCGGTCAATTTGGACCGGATGCTAGCTGTCCAATTATGCCTTGTCTGTTTGAAAAACGACAACGGGACTTCAAATGCTGACGCTTTGAGGATGGCGCTGTCGGGCGATCACGCCGTCAGGTGCTTGAAGGCTGCCACAACGCGTTCATAGACCGGCCTCTTGAAGGGTACGATCAGACCCGGCAGCCTTTCGGCATGTTCCCAGCGCCATGCGCTGAATTCCGCCGAATGCCCGTCCGGGGGTGTAAGGATGTTGATCTCGTCATCCGACCCATCAAAGCGATAGGCGACCCACTTCTGTGCCTGTCCGCGATGCTTGCCGCGCCGGGACGAGCGGATGACCTCTTCCGGGTAGTCGTAAGCGAACCATTCCGGCGCTTCTTCCAAAAGTGTCACAGACCTGATCGACGTTTCTTCGTAAAGCTCCCGCCGCGCTGCGGTTTCCGGGTTTTCGCCCTTGTCGATCCCACCTTGCGGCATTTGCCAGGCGAACTCGTAGTTGGAAGAACTGCCGCCATCGTCGCGGCTGCCGATCCAGACCATGCCGTCCTTGTTGATCACCATAATGCCAACACAGGGACGGTATGGCAGGCCGTCAGATGGTTCTGGGAACCCAGGCCCGAGTGCACGCTTTTTCACTGAACTCACCTATCTGAAAAAATGCCCCCTGGAATCGAAGGTCTATCTGTCGATCGTCGCACTGACCGGAACGAGCTGCAATCCGCGTTGTTCCAGATCCTTCACCCATTTTTCCAGTTGGCGGACGGTGACGGGCAAGGCCGACCCGGCCGCAACGGCGACGCCCCGGGAACGCGCAATGCTTTCCAACTGCAGCAGCTTCGCGTCGATATTGTCTTCCCGCGGGACTTCGTCGAGAACGACATCCACCCCCGCGAAGGGCATTCTGAGACCTGCCGCCGTTTCCGACGAAAGGCTGCGAGAGGACGTTCCGTTGTCCACGAACATCAAGCCACGCGACTTCAGTTTTTCCATAAGGTACTGCATGGAGGGTTTGGTGGATGTGAACCGGGAACCCATATCCGGGATCGTGCCCACGTAATTGGTCACCCGCGTTAGCAAAAACGCAAGCCGATCCAGCATTTCACTCGGCTGAAGGCTCACCAAAAGCGTGTGGGGTCCGGGGTCATTGTCCGGAAAATCGAAGGGCTCGAGCGGCAGTTGCAGAAGCAATTCATGGCCTTTGGACCGTGCCTGTTGCATCCAAAGATCAAGATCGTCGCCATACGGTGCCAGTGCAAGCGTGACGTCGGCCGGCAGCCGGTCGATCGCATGTTGCGTTCCGGTTTCGCTCAACCCCATTCCGTTGAGCACAACGGCAATCTTCGGAATCGACGTAAACTCGCGCACCACGGGCCGTGAATATGCATCGAGCGGACGAACGCCGGCTTCGCTGATCTTTGGCAAGAAGCCATAGTCCGAGCGCTCGCTCACGCGTGTATCCGGTGTCGGTGACAAGCCGCTGACCGGACTGTCAACGCCCTTCCCGTCCGGCCTTTCGACCATTTCGTAACGCGGCCCGAGAAGATCCTGATTGGAACCCGGCCTGAGATTCGGGCCGAGATCGCCGGTCAGCCCGGGTCTGATTTCGACCACTTCGATGTCCTGGGACGTCACACCTTCGACGGTAGCATCCAGCGGAATGACGGCAACCGGCTCACCGCCAAGGGGATCGTCGACAACCGCCACCCAGATAAGCGTTGTCGTGACAAAAACACTTATTAGTCCGACACCGATGAGACCAAAAGGCAGCCTGACCAGCCGCCGCTTGCCCATCCCTAAGGGAGCTGTGAGATCTTCGCTCGACATATCGTCCTGAGCCTTTGTTCCGGCAGGGCGCCGGAAGAATTCTTGATTTAAGGAAACGCAGAACGAGAACGGAAGTGCTGCGCGCCGGCGACCGGCGCGCAGGGAAAGCGTTAGTTTTTGACTGCAGCGCTGTCAGGCACAGGCGGGAAGGCACTGTCCACCTTTTCACCGCGCAAGAGGTCCAGAGCAAGGTTCAGCTGCGTGTCGTCTTCGGGATCCGGCGGCACATAAGCCTGGCTGCCTGACTGTTCTTCACCGTCGGCTTCCAGATGACCGCGCAGACCGGCTTCACCCCGTGTTTCCACACGGCCAACCAACTCCTCAGGAAGCTCTTGCAGGGACTGGATGTCCGGCACGATGCCCTTGGCCTGGATGGAGGTACCGGACGGAGTGTAATAGCGCGCCGTTGTGAGACGTATCGCACCATTCGCGCCGAGCGGGATAATGGTCTGAACGGAGCCTTTTCCGAAGGACCGTGTGCCGAGGATCGTTGCCCTGCGGTGATCCTGAAGCGCACCTGCAACGATTTCGGAGGCTGACGCGGATCCCCCGTTCACCAGAATGATAACCGGCTTGCCGTTGGTCAGGTCGCCCGAACGTGCGTTATAGCGCTGCGTCTCATCTGCTTCGCGGCCGCGCGTCGAGACGATTTCCCCCCTGTCGAGGAATGCATCGGACACGGCGATCGCCTGATCCAGAAGACCGCCCGGATTGTTCCGCAGATCGATCACATAGCCTTTGAGCTTGTCTTCACCGATCTTGGCGGTTGTTTCCTCGATGCCCTTTTTCAGGCCGTCATAGGTCTGTTCGTTGAACTGTGTCACACGCACATATCCGACATCTTCCTCTTCGCGCCAGCGCACGGACCGGATGCGGATAATGTCACGCGTGATCGTGATGTCGAACGGCTCGGCACGTCCCTCGCGGCGGATCGTGACGATGATATCCGTGTTGACCGGACCACGCATTTTCTCAACGGCTTCATTCAGGGTCAGGCCCTGGACCTGCTCACCGTCGATGTAGGTGATCAGATCGCCCGCAAGGACGCCGGCCTGCGCGGCGGGCGTTTCATCGATAGGCGACACAACCTTGACGAGGCCTTCTTCCATCGTGACTTCGATGCCAAGTCCGCCAAATTCGCCGCGCGTCTGAACCTGCATGTCGCGGAAACTCTTCGGCGACATGTAGCTGGAGTGCGGATCCAGGGAAGTCAGCATGCCGTTGATGGCGCTTTCGATCAGCTGCGCATCGTCCGGAACTTCCACATAATCGGAACGAACCCGCTCGAACACGTCGCCGAACAGGTTGAGTTGCCGGTAAGTGTCGGTTGCGGCAGCATTCGCCGTGGCAGAAACCTTGAGCGGCATCTGGGACATTGTCGTAACTGCCGCAGCCCCAACAAGGGCACCCACCAGCAGCAAGGAAGCTTTCCGTATCATCCGCGAGCCTTTTCTTCTTCTGTGCGTTCCCACCAGGGCGTGGGATCGATCGCACGGCCGTCCTTCCGAAATTCAACATATAGGATCGGCTGGGTCGAACCCAAGCCGAACGTAGAGGCACTTGCCCACTGGGTAGCGCCCATCACACCAACCGGTTCCCCGGTAAGAACAAATTGCCCCAATTCCGCATCTATCCGATCCATGCCGGCGAGGAGGACATGGTAGCCGTCGCCAGTGTTCAGGATCAAGAGCTGACCGAACGAACGGAACGGACCGGAATAGACCACCCAGCCATCGGCCGGGGAAGTTACATTAGACCCTGGCCTTGTGGCGATAGATTGACCTTCCGTCAAACCACCGAATTCATCTTCCTGGCCAAAATCCTTCAGCATGGTTCCCGCAACCGGATGCGGCAGCCTGCCCTTAGCTTCACCAAACGATATCTCCGGAGCAAGCCTTCCGGGATCCGCAAAGGGATCAACATTGCGCGAGGTGTCGCGCTTCGCATTCAACGCAGCCTGCCGGGATTTTTCTGCCGCAACCTGTGCGCTTTCGATTTCCGTCTCCAGATTTGCGATCAGCTCCTGCAGGGAGCCTGCCTGTTCCGCCAGTTCCGCCGCGCGTTTTTTCTCCTCTTCGAGCACCTGGACCGATTGAAGATGTTCCTGTCTTTTGGCACTCAAAAGAAGTTCCAGCCGCGACTTTTCCTCAGCCAATCTCATCGCATCGCCGCGAAGGCGGTTTTTCTCCTCGGCGATGACAGACTTAAGCCGCTGTAATTCTTCCAAATCTGCCGCAAGCGCCTCGGTCTCCACCTTCAATTCGGGCATCACCGCATTTAGAAGTATCGCACTTCGCACGGCCGACAAGGCGTCACTTGGGCGCACAGCAAGAGCCGGAGGCGGGCGTTTTCCGATTCGCTGAAGCGCAGCAAGCACTTCGGCCAGTATATCCCGCCGGGCAATCAGGGAGAGCCGAACGGCATCTTCGTTTTCCCCGAGGCTCATCAACCTGCGTTCCGTATCGGTCAGCTCGGTTTCAAGACCCTTGATGGTGTCCGAGGAGCTGATGATCTTTGCGTTGAGCGTTTCCCGGTCGCGATCCAGCGCGCGTATCTCGCGGGCGATGGCATCCTGACGATCCGTCGACACCTCAATGTCCCTCGACAACGCGGCCAGTTCGCCTTCGCGCTTTTTCTTGCGATCCAGAAACGCATCGATCTCGGAGGTTTCAGCGACCGATGTCTCAGGTTGCTCGTCGAGGCTTTCGCTTGAAACCGACGGACCAGGAGTGAGTATCAGAGCAAGCGCCACCAAACTCAGGACTGGCCCTGTTGTCTGCCGCTTCCAAAGTCCAGGACGCACTTTACTGATGCGATCCGGTTTCAATTCTCGTCAGCTCCCAAAGGTTGCCCTTCCTGCGATACACAGTCTGCGTTAACGAAGCGTTTACACACATAACCGGATTGTTAATCCACCCGCCGCCCAAGCGCGATCACGCAACCTTACCGCGGCATACTCCTGCTCTCTTACCGGTTAAGTGCGGAATACGGCGAGATACGGGCAAAATCGTGTTTTCTTGCCCTTTTGCCTGGTTAACAATAATTAATGTTGTCAGCTGTGGAATAAAGATTTGCCCACCGCCTCGGAGGATTTGCACGCCTGTTATGTGCGGGCGTAGCGGTAAACCAGATCGCCCGGATCGGGGCGCGCCGCATCAGGATCCAGAACCCCGCCGAGCCTTTCAGCAAGACGGCATGATCGGATATTGTCGGCATCCGTGTAGCTTACAAACGTCGCCAGCCGTACGTGATCGAAAGCCCAGTCGCGAAGAACCGCCGCGGCTTCATAGGCAACGCCCTTTCCTTCTGCATGTGCATAGACCAGCCATCCAAGTTCGTGCTCCGGGAAAAGCGGCCCGTGATTGAGTCCGACCTGCCCGAGGCACTCGGCTGTTACACGGTCTTCGATCATCAAGGCTCCATGACCCATCAGCGCCCATTGGCCAACGTCATGACAGAACATGCCCCAGGCCTTCTCCACCGACATGGGCCCACCCATGAACTTTGCGCGCTCTGACTGCATGAGGCTGACATAGTCCGGCCAGTCCGCCAGTGTCATCGGCCGCAATGCGAACCGCTCCGTCAGAAGCGTTGGTGTGTGCATGGCAAATTGATCCGTGCTTTGCAGTGAACGTTGGTCGGGCACGATCATGACCGGTGATAAGGGTGCCCGGATTGTATCGTCATGGCCCTGTAAATCTGCTCCGCGAGCAAGATGCGGGCAATCTGATGCGGCCAGGTCATGGTCCCAAGTGCCAGTTTCAGATCAGCGCGGGAAAGCACATCCGGACCGTGTCCATCCGCCCCTCCGATTGCGAATACGATTTCCGGAACACCCTCATTCCGCCAGCTTTCCAGTTTCCGACTGAAATCCGCGCTGGTCAGATGCCGCCCGTTTTCGTCAAGTGCGACGAGCTGTGCCCCGTTTGAAAGGGAGTTCAGCAGCGCCGTGGCTTCCTCGTTTTTCCGGTCCGCGGCGCGCTGCGCGCGGCTTTCGGACATTTCGTTGAGGATAATTCCGGCAACGCCGAGCCCGCGTCCTGTTTTTCGCGCACGCTCAAGATACCGGTCAAGCAGGTCCTTGTCCGCACCGGCCTTCATCTTACCGATACAGGAGAGTGTGAAGCGCATAAGATCCCCGCCGGATGTCTGTCCGGTCTTAAACTTCCGCATGACGGTTGGCGCGGACCGGGCGGTCCTCAGATCAGCCTGCTTTCAAGACGCGACTCGAAAGCAGGGTCTTTTCCGGCTCAGCCTATATATTGCGGCGCATCGTCCGTTTCGGGGGCCCACATCTTCTCAAGATTGTAGAAGCCGCGAACTTCAGGACGGAAAATATGTACGATGACATCACCTGCATCGATCAGAACCCAGTCACACGTGTTCTGACCTTCAACCGTAGCCTTGCCGACGCCGGCAGATTTCAGGTTCTTCAGCAAATGATCCGCAATTGCACCCACATGGCGATGGGAACGTCCGGACACAATTACCATGTGATCCGCAAGGGAGCTTTTGCCAGTGATGTCGAGAGTTACCAGGTCCTCAGCTTTCGAGTCTTCCAGACTGCTCAGAACCGTATCGAGGAGACCTGCCGCAAGATCAGCGCTTACGGAAGCCTGCAGAGGAGTGGACAATTCTGTCCGCCCACTTTCAAAGGTCATGGTCAGGTGTAGTGCCTTTCGCCGTTTGTGCCGTCCCGCTACCAACGTCGTCACGAACCAGATAGTTCGGCTTCATACGTCACCCGTTTTGGATGCAGGACCGGTTGACCGTACCTCGGCCGCGTTCATCGCGACCGCCTCTATAATACCGCTTCCCGTTTGGCATTTTCAAGACAACGGTTTTTCATCGTTAATTTTGTCAATATTCACGCGCGAGAATTTCGCAGATCCGTTGAGGATGTTCGATCAAGCGGCGTGTGCAAAAACGTCCAGATCGGCGGCTCCATATCCGGCAGCAGTTTGGCCTCTTCTTCCGGAAGCCTATATCTTTCAAAGGCTTTTGCCATAGGAGACGAGACGGTCGACAGCGACGCTCCGGGTCTGTCGACAATGGCAACCGGTACGGAGCCGACAATCGTCCGCCAATCCTGCCAGCGATGGAAACTGCCAAGATTGTCAGCACCCATGACCCAAACGAATCGCAGCGACGGGCATTTTGCTCTCAACGCAACAATCGTTTTTGCCGTGTAAGGCGTGCCGAGGACGGCTTCGTAGGCCGTTATCTTCATCCGGGGATGATCAGCAACCGCGCGTGTCATGCGCAGCCGCGATTCCAGTGGTGCCAGTTCCGCGTGGCTTTTCAGCGGATTGCCCGGCGTTACGAACCACCAGACCTGATCAAGACCAAGGCGTTTTATCACCGTTTCAGCAACCAGCCGATGTCCGGAATGAGGGGGATTGAATGATCCCCCGAAAATCCCGATACGGTTGCCCGGCTCTGCATGCGGCAGTTTCAACCAATCGCCACAAAGACCCGGCCCGAATGTGATAGGACTCATGGGCGCGTCTGACCTGACCCATGCACCTTGTATTTGAAACTGGTGAGTTGCTCGACGCCAACCGGGCCGCGCGCGTGCATGCGCCCTGTTGCAATCCCGATCTCCGCGCCCATTCCAAATTCGCCGCCGTCCGCGAATTGAGTCGATGCATTGTGCAGAACGATGGCGGAATCGACCTCGGCCTGGAATCGTGCCGCAGCCTCACCATCCTCCGTCAGGATGCAATCTGTATGGTTCGATCCGTAAGTGGCGATATGATCCATCGCCGCATCCAGACCCGGCACGACCTTGACCGACAGGATTGTGTCCAGATACTCGGTTGACCAGTCCTGCTCGCTCGCCGGAATAACGTTTTCGCAAATATCACGGACCACATCACATCCACGAATTTCGCAATCCCGGTCCTGCAAGGCCTTCACGATAAGCGGCATATGGCTGTGCGCGACCTGTTCGTCGACAAGCAGTGTTTCCAGCGCACCGCAGATGCCGGTGCGGCGGAGCTTTGAATTGACCACAATGTCAATTGACTGGGTCAAGTCAGCCTCCTTGTCGAGGAATATGTGCACCAGCCCCTCCAGATGGGCAAAAACCGGTACGCGGGCTTCCGTCTGGACCCGCTCAACAAGACTGCGGCCGCCCCGGGGGACGATGACGTCAAGGTTGCCGCCGAGCCCTTTCAGCATTTCACCGACAGCCGCCCTGTCCGTCACGGGCACGATCTGGATGGCATCTTCGGGCAGACCGGCCGCCTTCAACCCTGTCTGAAGCGCTGCATGGATCGCCCGATTGGAGTGAATGGTATCCGAACCGCCGCGCAACACCACTGCATTGCCCGCCTTGAGACAGAGAGCGCCGGCATCCGCGGTCACATTCGGCCGGCTTTCGTAGATCACACCGATGACGCCGAGCGGAGTACGCACCCGCTCTATCTTCAATCCGTTCGGTCGCTCCCAGGCCGCAATCACGCTTCCGACCGGATCGTCCAGTGCGACAATGTCTTCCAGCGCTTTTGCAATCGCCTCGATCCGCTCTTCATTCAAGGTGCCCCGGTCAAGAAAAGCAGCTGTCTGGCCATTGGCCTTCATGGCCTCGACGTCACGCACATTGCCAGCAAGGATGTCAGCTGTTGCGAGTCGGACTGCCTGTGCCATCTCACGGAGAGCATTGTCTTTTTGCTCTGCTGGAACGGTCGCAAGAACCCTGCCGGCAGCGCGGGCGCGTTGCCCGATCTCTGCCATGAGATCTTCGGTCGTTCTGGCCTCAACCACGTCCAGCATTGTCGTTTACTCCCAAAAATGCGGCTCTTGTGAGCCGTATTACCCTCGCGTTTTAGCGCGTTCCGTTCAAAAACGCATCCTCGAGTACGAGATCGTCCCGGTGGATCATCTCCGCACGGCCCGGGTAACCGACGATCGCCTCGATCTCGCGGCTGTTCCGTCCGGCAATCAGCCGGGCTTCATCAACGTCGTAGGCGACAAGTCCGCGGCCTATCGTGCATCCGTCGGGGCTCAGCAGCGTCACCGCATCGCCACGCGAAAAAGTACCAGACACCGCCGTCACACCAGCCGGCAGCAGGCTCTTGCCGGACTTCATCGCCTTCACGGCGCCTTCATCAAGCGAGATGTTGCCCCGCGGCTCCAGATGGCCGCCGATCCAGGCCTTGCGCGCACTTGCAGGCGTCGCAAGTGCCGGAAACCAGGTACCGCGCGCGCCCTCGTGCAAGCGCTTGAGCGGGTTCAATTCCTTGCCGGACGTGATCACCATGGATGTACCGGCGGCCGTCGCGATCTTACCTGCATCGATTTTCGTTTTCATACCGCCGCGGGACAGTTCGGACCCGGCACTGCCTGCCATTGCTTCAATTTCAGCGGTGATGCGCGGAACTTCCGGCAGAAATACCGCATCCGGATCTTGCGCAGGTGGAGCCGTGTAGAGCCCGTCGATATCCGACAGCAGGACGAGACAGTCCGCGCTGGCCATCGTCGCGACGCGCGCGGCGAGACGGTCATTGTCGCCGTACCGGATTTCGGATGTCGCCACTGAATCGTTTTCGTTGATGATCGGCACAGCCCCCATCTTCAAGAGCATCCCGATGGTCGCCCGTGCATTCAGGTAGCGGCGGCGCTCTTCGGTATCTCCCAGCGTCAACAGAATCTGTCCCGCTTTCTTACCGTGTTGGCCGAGGGCATCCGCATAAGCCTGCGCAAGAGCGATCTGGCCAGCAGCGGCAGCTGCCTGGCTTTCTTCCAGCTTGAGGGGCCCTTGCGGCAATCCCAGAACACCTCGCCCCAGGGCAATCGAACCGGATGACACAATCAGGACTTCGGATTGCGCCTCGGCGAGCATGACGATATCGCCCACCAGCGCCTCCAGCCAGGCACGTTTCAGTTCGCCGCGCTCCACGAGCAAAGCGGAGCCGATCTTCACGACGATGCGCCTGTATTGACCAAGACTGCGCGACGAGGATGTTGCCATCAGGGGTGCCACCCCTCCTGTTCAGGCGCCGGCACCTGATTGGCTGCCTCTTCCTTGTCCCTGTCGATTGCGCGCACGATCATGCGCAGTGCGCGATCGACATTCAGACCGCTGGCTGATGACAGGATAAGCGGCTTCTGACCACAGGCACTTTCAAGAGCCGCCGCTTTTTCCGCGATCATATCCTCCGTCAGTGCATCGCACTTGGAGAGCGCCACAATTTCCGGTTTCTCCGTAAGGCCCGCACCATAAGCGTCCAGTTCACCGCGCACGACCTTGTAGGCTTCGCCGGGATCTTCCAGTCCTGACCCGTCGACCAGATGCAACAGCACCCGCGTTCGTTCCACGTGGCCGAGAAAGCGGTCGCCAAGGCCCGTTCCTTCGTGAGCGCCTTCGATGAGGCCGGGAATATCGGCCATTGCAAAGCTGTGCCCGTCGATCTGGACAATGCCAAGATTGGGATGGAGTGTCGTGAACGGATAGTCGGCAATCTTGGGCTTTGCCGCAGAGACGGTGGCCAGGAAGGTTGACTTTCCCGCATTCGGCAGGCCGACAAGACCTGCATCGGCAATGAGTTTCAGGCGCAGCCAGACCCACTTCTCTTCGCCCTCGAGACCGGGGTTGGCACGCCGGGGTGCCTGATTGACCGACGACTTGAAATGCGCATTGCCAAAGCCGCCGTTGCCGCCCTTGAGCAGATGGACACGCTGGCCGAGTTCGGTCAGATCGGCGATCAGTGTCTCGTTGTCCTCTTCCAGGATCTGGGTTCCGACAGGAACCTTCAGCACGACATCCTTGCCATGCGCACCGGTGCGGTTCCGGCCCATGCCGTGAATGCCCGTTTCGGCCTTGAAATGCTGCTTGTAGCGATAGTCTATGAGCGTGTTCAGACCGTCGACGCATTCGACGATCACGTCCCCGCCCTTGCCGCCGTCGCCGCCATCGGGACCGCCATATTCAATGTATTTCTCGCGCCGGAAAGACACGCAACCGGCGCCACCGTTGCCCGAGCGGAGGTAGATCTTGGCCTGATCAAGGAATTTCATTGTTCTTCTTTCTTTTCACTTATCCTGCTGTCAGGCCATGACCTTTCAAGGGTCAAAGACCGCGCATAAAGTCCGCTCGCGTCATTTCGCTTCTGATGGCAGGCAACGTCTCACCGCGTGATACGCTTACGCAACTGACTTCGCCGACAGGGCGAAATCCGGTTCTTTCCATCACCTTGATCGAAGCCGGGTTTTCCGTCATGGCTTCACAAGCAAGCCGTTCATGTGCCGTGTTTTCAAACACCCAGCAGATCGCAGCGTTCAAAGCCTCGCTCATGAACCCCTTGCCCCAGTAGGGCCGCCCCAGCCAATAGCCGATCTCTGGGGTCTCCTGCAACTTTTTGAAGCCGAGGCCGCCGATCAATTCACCTTCATGGTCAATATGAAAACCAAGTTCATCCGCTTCCGCCAGGTTTTCCCAGCGAGCGAGCGATTTTTCAAGATATTGGCGCCCCTGTTCAAGGTCGTAGGGATAGGGGACGCGCGACAGCATCTTGGCGACTTCGTAGTCGCCCAGAAGCTCGGCACACCGGTCGATATCGTCGGCACGCGGTGGCCTCACCACCAGGCGTTCGGTTTCAATCACAGAGGTTCGCATCACGCAGTTTCCCTTGCGACGAATTCTTCTCTACCGAGAAACACCCTGGTGGATGCCATGACTTTTCCGCGTGCGCGCACATTCAGATCGCGGGCGACACCATGTCCGAAACCGAGCTTGGTCAGAACACTCATAGATGCAGGGTTCTCGTCCAGAGCACCCGACTCAATCGCTTGAGCGTCGGACACCGAAAAGAACCAGGCCAATGCCATGCCGGCCGCTTCCATCATATAGCCCTTGCCCCAATAGGGCTGGCCAAGCCAGTATCCAAGCGTTGGTTCATTGCCGTGGCGACCGAGCGAGACCGCGCCGATCAGACCAGTGCCGTCGTCAATTGCAAACGCGCATTCGCCCGCCAGGTCGTCGGATGCGATCTGCCCCAGCCACCAGCGGGCATCATCCATTGTGTAGGGATGCGGCACTACAGACAGCATCTTGGAGACTTCGTAGTTTCCAATCAATTCGAACAGCCGTTCAGCGTCCGACCCAGCAGGCGGACGCAGTATCAGACGCTTCGAATTCAGAGCCACGGGTTTCATGCCGGCACCCGCCGTTTCTCAAAGTCAGCCTGCGACAGGCGGACAACAACGTTCGAGACCCTTCGGTCAAGCGGTTTGGCAAAGCGTTCCGTGATGGAGTAAGGCTTGAACCCGACCTTGCGCAGAAGCGCACGCGAACGTGTGTTTTCTTCATAGGCGCGGGCAGCAATCACATCGGTCGCAAAGGCCTTGAAGGCCCAGTCGAGCGCAGCGTCGACGGCTTCACGGGCGTATCCGTGCCCCTGAAAAGCGCGACCGATCCAATATCCGATCGTCGGTGCGTTCGGCAATTCCTTCAGGTCACCGGGCGCTTCGACCGCGACAACACCGATAAACACACCACCGAGGGTGATCGCAAATACGGCTTCCGTCTCTAATGGGTCCTGCTCAATAACGGTGTCCAGAAAAGCTTCAGCGGATCCGTCCTCATAGGGCCACGAAAAAGACGTCAGCCAGCGGGCAACCTGAAAGTCCTTCCCGGCAAGTTCAATCACCGCTTCCGTGTCTGCGAGTGTAATCGGCCGCAATACCAGGCGTCGCGTTCTCAAATCAGGTAAACTCGTCATCGTCCTTGCCCCCAACATTTTAAAGACTTCCAAACTGTTCTTTCCAGTACATACCGTTCGATCGGCACGGACCCGCCGGCTCCAACCGAGCGGATCATCGCCTGGTCCCGGTACTGGAAACCGGACTTGACCAGCACACGGCGCGACGCCGGATTGGTCACGCGGCAGGATCCCTGAAGTTCTTCGATGTCGTTGTAGGTAAAGGCATGGTCGACCAGCGCATGCACGGCTTCGGTCGCATACCCCCTCCCCCAGAAAGGCTCGCCCAGCCAATAGCCGACATGCACGGCACCGTCCTCTTCGACGGCGGCATATTTGGCAACACCGATCAAACGTCCGGTGCTCTTCAGCCGGATTGCGAATATGGCCGAATTTTCCCTCGCCTGACCTGCACGCGCGATCAGATTGCGGCCATTTTCCAATGTAAATGGATGGGGCAAGGCGGCGAGATTCGCCGCGACTGTCTTGTTGTTGGCCAGAAATACCAGATCGGCCAGATCGTCCTTGCGCGGCTTGTCGAGCCGTACATGAACCGCTTCCTGCGGCAACGGGGCCGCGGCCAAACTGCTTTCGTCCAGCAATCCATCGCTTTCAACAACCATCATTTCCTCCAGCACAAACAAATCAAGGGAGAGATGGCGTCCCATCTCCCCCTTGGATCTTCGACTGGTCTTCTGGTTGCTGACCTGTCTCGAACTGCCGGGGTCTTACGGGACGCCGGCGTTTCGAAACTTCACGTCGGCTTTACTCCGCGGCTTCCGCCACTGGGACCACATTGATAAGTGTTCGTTTGTTGGCTGCCGCCTTAAACTGAACCTTGCCTTCAACGGTCGCGAAAATGGTGTGATCCTTACCCATGCCCACGCCGGTGCCCGGGTGCCACTGTGTGCCACGCTGACGAGCGATGATGTTGCCTGGAATCACGGATTCCCCGCCGTATTTCTTGATGCCGAGACGGCGGCCAGCTGAGTCGCGGCCGTTACGGGACGAGCCGCCTGCCTTCTTATGTGCCATCGTTAGAACTCCTCGTTCTTCGAATTCTTAAATCAACAGTCCTGAAACAGCGGCCTTAAGCGCCTGCAAGTTCCTTGGCCTGTTCAACCCAGTTGTCGCGCTCGATGCGGCCCTTGAAGTTCAGGACCTCGTCAACGCGGGCGATGTCTTCCGCAGAGAAGTTCACGATCTGCTCGTAGGTGGTGATGCCCAGAGCGTTCAGCTTCTTCTCAAGAACCGGGCCGACGCCGGAGATCTTCTTCAGGTCGTCCTTGCCTTCCGGTGCGGTGAAGAGCGGCTCGACGGCTGCTTCTTCTTTTTTGTCTTCCTTCACTTCGGAAGCCTTCGGAGCTTCTTCAGTCTTCGGAGCCGCTTCAGCTTTCGGCGCTGCTTCGGCTTCCTTTTCTTCAGCCTTTGGCGCAGCCTTTTTCGGCGCTGCCTTCTTGGCCGGTTTTGCACCACCGGTCAGAATGTCCGTTACCTTGACGAGGGTGTAGGACTGACGATGGCCATTGCGGCGGCGTGAATTCTGGCGCCGGCGCTTCTTGAACACGATGATCTTGCGGCCACGGCCCTGATCGACCACTTCCGCAACCACGCTGGCACCTTCCACAGTGGGAGCGCCAACAGTTGTTTCCGCGCCGTTTCCAACCAAAAGCACTTCGTCAAAAGTTACGGTGCTGCCGGCTTCGGCTTCGAGTTTTTCGACCCTCAGGAGGTCGTCTGCGGCAACAGTATACTGTTTGCCACCGGTTTTGATTACAGCGAACATGTCGCGCACGTCCTTCTTTTCGTTTTTGACATCCCGGCATAGGCCTTTCGGCTCGAAAACCGGTTGCATTCAGGTCGAACTCAAGGCGCCTGTCCCTCCGGACATCCGTCCGGTTGACAGGTCTTTGCGTCGGGTTGCGTGAAGCTTTCAGCCCGTCTGGCCTGGATCGACAAAGAAAACCCGAAAAAGCTGAACTTTTCCGAGCCCGCGCAATATAACTCTCCATCGCGTGGAGTCAAACGGAAATATGCGCCGCGCGCCGTGCTGCGCCCAGACCCCCGATGCATCAGCAGCCAACCGCCGCGTTCGTCTTGCGTGTCTGGCCCAGGGAAAGATCCGGTCTGCCAGGTGTCCGGCACCGCTGGTCTCCAGGAACGCGCAGCGCCGCACAATGAACCCGACTGTTCAAAGAATGCAAATCGGGTCTTGCGGTTGAAATGGAGCTTGTCTATGTTCCGCGCCACTTGAGACCCGTTTTGTCGAAAGTGCCGCGGAGAGGTGCCGGAGTGGTTGAACGGGGCGGTCTCGAAAACCGTTGAGCGCGCAAGCGTTCCGGGGGTTCGAATCCCCCTCTCTCCGCCATTTCCAAAAATGCCCAGCCTGAACACATCGACAACCGCCTGCACTGCTGGGAGAGTTTATCCTTCCGGTGCATCTGGTTGTGACAATGCCGCCAGAAACATCATTTGAAATCGATCTTGAAGATCGTGGTCCGGCGCACTAGACCGCACCGTCGCCAGCATGGCCGTCAAGGCGGCGAGCTCGCTCCGCTGTACAGATTGTCGGCTGGAGAACCGCCTGCTAGACAACGGACTTGTTCAGCAATGAGACATTTGAGCAGACAATATGCAGATCATATTAATGCGGCACGGCAAACCCGAACTCGATCTGGAATCTTTGAAACAGCAGAAGGTTTCGGCACGGCAAGTTGGTGAAATCGTCGCCAGCTACGAGTTTTCCGGATTGTCATCAACGGCAACTCCGACTGAGGCAGCCAGCACTGTCGCCGATGAATGTTCTGCCGCTTTCAGCAGTGATCTGAAACGTGCAACGGATTCGATCCAGAAACTTGGGATCCAGGCCAAAACCACGTACGATGACGTGTTTCGAGAGCCTGCCCTGCCGTATCTTAATTTGGGCTGGCCCAAATTCTCGTTTTTTACTTACTGCATTCTGTTTCGCGTGCTTTGGTTTCTTGGGTTTTCAGCGAACGGAGAGTCCTATAATTCCGCCAAAAGGCGCGCGAGAACCTGCGCCAAGATACTTCGAAAGAGTGCCAAAGAAGAAGGCCGAGTCTTGCTTCTTGGCCAAGGAATGATGAATCGCCTCATTGCCCGTGAACTCAGGGGCAGGGGGTGGTACAACGCGCAACACGGCGATGACGGGTATTGGTCTTTCACTGTTTTCCGAAAGTGAGCAATGTCTCTTCGCGTGTTGCGGCAGCGACAGGCACCCAAGCATGACGGCCTTTGGGCCAACATGGTGATTAATCTGGCAACTTCCCTTGTTGGCTTTCGTAGCCGATTGATACTTTAGATTTTTAGATTTTGATCCGGGCTCCAAAAGCAGGAGCCTGTGATTTCGCATTTTTCTCTTGCTTTGCTCCGTCCGAACCCGCCGGAGCCAAGCGCGATCGGTCCGGATCCTCAAATGAATTTGACCTGAAAATATCATTCTTTGCGGCCCCGCACCTTCAACACCGAGACAATACTTGTGCTCTTTGCAGTTCTGTCTGATAAGGCGGTCAAAATTGATACCAAGACTTGGTTCACGTAGAGCGTTTCAGGACAAGAATGATCGACAGCAGCCTGTTGGCACGAAACCCCAAGACACTTGCAATCGTCGGAAACGGCCCCGTCTCGCAGGAAAATGCCGCAGTAATCGACGAGGCAGATATCGTTCTGAGATTCAACAGGGCCACTTCGTGCGGCGCGGCCGGCAAGCGTGTGGACATTTTGATAATCAACCGCGCCCGCGTCTACATGAGCAAACGGATCAATCCCGTCGCCCTTCACCGGGCCAAGGAAGTCTGGATCAACGACATTGAAGAAAACGGGCAGGTCGACTGGCTGTTCGAACATGAATGCAAGCCGAATTATCTGGGCCTTGGTCCGCTGGAGAAGGCGCGAAAACACCTGGAACGCTACGCTGCGGGACCCGATTTCCTGCCCACAACCGGCATATGCGCCATCGCCGAACTGCTGGACACCATACCGGAGGCGGAACTGCGCATGTTCGGCTTCACCCACCAGGGCATGCACACACATGACCTTGATGCGGAAAGAGACTGGGTCAATGATCTCGTAAAAGAAGGCCGGCTCAAGAAGTTCGATGCGAGCGGAGCGGCGGCTCGGCGCCCTTTTGCCGAAGAGGCAGAGTTCTGGCTTCGGTTGACGGAAAAGCGCCTGAAGCACTACGTCCAGAACAAACTCATTCATTCCGGCGCCGAGACCAAAAAACGGATATACGGCGAATGAGACCTTTGCTTCTGACAGCTTAAGGCCTCACCGCAAAATGGCGCAAGCGCCCCAAAACATACAGGTGCTTGCGAGCCCGAGAATTCAGGGATCCCGTCACCATTCCTGATTTGTCGGAAAATATGCTAGACGGTGCGCGTTCACAGGCCCCTTCCGGAAAATCGAAATCTCAACCGACAGAGAACACATCAATGAAAACAATCGCAATTATTCCTGCGCGAGGTGGTTCGAAGGGACTTCCGGGAAAGAATATCAAGCTTCTCGACGGACATCCCCTGATTGCCTATCCGATTTCCGCTGCGCGCCTCAGCGGGGCCTGCGATGAGATAATCGTCACAACCGACTCGGAAGAAATTGCGGACGTTGCCAGGCGTTACGGCGCCAACGTTCCCTTTATCAGACCAAGGGAACTGGCTCAGGACCTTTCGACGACGGAAGAAACACTGCAGCATGCGCTCGCGTCTTACGAGGAGCTTGCGAACGAGGCCTTCGACATCTGCGTGTTTCTGACCGCGACAGACATCTTCAGGAACCCGGCCTGGATCAAACAGGCCGTCGATGCGCTCAAGAACGATCCGGATCTTGAGAGTGCTTTTTCGGTTCAGGGGACCCACAAGAACTACTGGATCAAAAACGATGATGACGAAGGCTACAGCCGCCTGCAGGAGTGGATGGCATCTTATTCGTCGCGGCAGGTCCGAAAGAAGATCTACCGGGAAGATACCGGGCTGACCTGCGCCAGCCGGGCCCATCTCTGGCGAAACGGCCGCCGTATCGGCGATAGCATTTCGCCGATCATCAACGATCGCACGGAAACGGGTCTGGACATTCACTCCGAGTTCGATTTCTTCCTCTGTGAGCAGGCAATTGCGTGGCTGAAGGCCAACGATCCCGACAATGCTCCTCAAATCATAGAACCCAAGCGTTGAGGTGTTTCCCGCACTGTTGCACTCGGGCCGATCCCGTGGTTAACAACAGCGCCGCGTGGCGCATTGAGCCAAAGGCTCTGGCCCACCTGGGCAAAATGGTGCCCTGGCGAGAAGCAGAGCGGCGGCATATCGCGGGAGCTTGAAACGCACACTCCCAATGACACAAATTTTGACGATGGCTCGCCAGTAACAGACCAGACAGATGAATAACGCACCGCTCGTTTCCATAATTATCAGAACAAAGAACGAAGAACGCTGGATTAGCGCATGCCTGAAAAGCGTATTCAGGCAGAATTATCCTAATCTTGAAGTTATTCTCGTCGACAACAAATCGACCGATCGCACCGTCGCCAAGGCAAAGCAATATCCGGTCAAGCTTGTCGAGATCGAGGATTTCAAGCCGGGGCTGGCCATCAATCTGGGAATCAAGGCCAGCAAGGGCGACATATTGGTCTGCCTGTCGGGGCATTGTGTTCCAACAGACGAAACCTGGCTGACCAATCTGGTTGCAGATCTGGATGATCCGCAGATCGCCGGTGTCTATGGCCGCCAGCAACCTCTGTCGTTCAGTTCGCCTTTCGACAAGCGCGATCTGATGATCGTCTTCGGCCTAGACAAGAAGGTCCAGCACAAGGACAGCTTCTTTCACAACGCGAACTCGGCATTCCGGCGAGAAATCTGGCAGCGTTTTCCCTTCGACAACGATCTTTCAAATATCGAAGACAGGTTGTGGGGCAAGACGGTTATCGATGCGGGCCTCAAGATCGTCTACGAGCCTGATGCGTCGGTCTATCACTACCACGGCATACACCAGGATCTTGACGTCAACCGCGCCAACAATGTTGTGCGGATAATGGAAGAGATCAGCGGAGCGGCGGATCTTGGCCGGCATGCGATGCACAAGGCCGAGGTGTTTGCGATCATCCCCGTGCGCGGCAAGTCCATAACAGGTGAAAACGGTCCCCTGCTGAAATACGCCATCAGACAGGCGCAGGCGTCGCCCTCGATCGACCGGGTCATCGTCAGCACGGATTCAGAAGAAACCGCCGAGCTTGCAAAGAGCCTCGGAGCAGAGGCTCCGTTTCTGCGCCCCGAACACCTGAGCGACGATATCGTCGGTATAGGAGACGTTCTTCAATGGACCCTGGAGGAAGTCGAGCAGCTCTATGGTGTGCCGGACCTTGTGGTCGTCCTTGGAGAAACCTACCCCTTCCGGCCCGACACGCTCATTGAGGACATGATTTCGCTGACCCTGGACCAGGGATTCGATGCTGTCATCGCGGGGCAAAGCGAGAGCCGTCATATCTGGTTCCGCGATCGCGACGGCCAGATCGAAGACAGCAGCGAGCCGGTATCGACCCCGCGCAACCTGCGCGACAAGCATGCGCTTGTCGGCCTGTTCGGACTTGGCTGTGTTACGCATCCGATGAACATCCGCCTGGGCGATCCCTTGTCGGGGCGCCTGGGTATCGTGGAAGTCAGTGACCCATTGTCACGGATCGAAGTCCGAGATCAAAAGACCATGCAGCTCACAGAGCCGATGCTGATCAACTGGCGCACGGCAAACGGCAGCGAGAACCCGAAACCATGACAAAAACAAAACTTCGTGTCGGCCTTCTGGGCTGTGGCCGCGTTGCACAACACTACGTCAAGATCCTGAACGGCGACCCCGGCGTGACCGGACTTGAGATCGTCGGGTGCGCGGATGCGCGCAGCCAGGCCGCAACGGCAACCGCCAATGCGCTCAACTCAACAGCCTTCGTGTCCCTTAATGCACTGATCGATGGGGCAAAGCCGGATCTTGTTCTTGTGCTTACGCCGAGCGGCGATCACACCGCCCATGCCCGCAGCGCGCTGGAAAAGGGCTGCCACGTCATTTGCGAAAAACCGATCACGCTTCTGCCCGGTGATGCCTACGACCTCGGCAAATTTGCAGCTTCCAAAGGTCTGATGTACGGCTGCATATTCCAGAATCGCTACAACCCGGCGGTGATGAAACTGAAGGAAACCTTCGCCGAAGGACGTTTCGGGCGCATTATTTCAGCCTGTGTCCGCCTGCGCTGGTGCCGCGAACAATCCTATTATGAGGACGAGTGGCACGGCACGTGGGCGATGGATGGCGGCGTCATCAACCAGCAGGCGATCCATCACGTTGACGCGCTCAACTGGATCTGCGGACCCGTCGAGCGGGTGTCCGCCGCCATGGCAAACCGCATGAATGAACTTGAAGCCGAAGACACCATGGTTGCAGCTCTGCAATTCTCAAACGGTGCCCTCGGCACGATCGAGGCAACAACTGCCGCCCGCCCGCGTGACTTTGAAGCATCGCTTTCCATTGTCGGCGAGAAGGGCATGGCGCAGATCGGCGGGATCGCGCTCAACACAATCGACACCTGGGAATTCACGGAAAGCAGGCCGTCCGACCAAACCGTCTTTGAAGAATTCAGCCGGTCGGTACCGACCGGCTATGGCCTCAGTCATGGACCAATGCTTCAGGATATCGTGGATCGCCTGCTTTCCGGCGACATTGAACCGCCGATCACTGCGCTGGATGCGGTTCGCAGCGTTGAGCTGGTGCATGCGCTTTACAAAAGCATTGAAAGCGAAACCTGGGTGAATATTGGCGACCAGCCGCTGTCATCGCGGCTCGGCACCGGCATAGCGACTGATAAGGGAGACATTTAATGGCCATTGAGAACAAAGCCCCCGGAAAAGACGTTTCGAGCGAAGATCTCGAGTCAAAGTTTCCCCTGGCTGCGAAGAAATCTGCAGATCACTTCTCGACCTTCGAGATTGCCGGCGCACAATTCGGCGGTGGCCATATCCCGGTGTTTGCCGGACCGAACATGGTCGAGAGCGAGGAACTGATTGTCGAAACCGCCACTGCTGTCAAAGCGAGCGGAGCACAATTCCTGCGCGGCGGCGCCTTCAAGCCGCTCTCCTTTCCGTACCGCTCGGCCAAGTACAATGAAACACGCGAAGACGGCATCCGCTGGCTCGGAACCGCGAAGAAGGAAACCGGGATCGGGATCATCACTGAAATCATGGAGGAACGTTATCTGGACCTCGTTTGTGAGGTCGCGGACATTCTCCAGATCGGTTCCCGGAACATGCAGAACTATCCCCTGATCACGGCAGCGGCGAAGACCGGCAAACCACTTATGATCAAGCGGCATTTCGGATGTTCATTGCGCGACTGGCTGGGCGCTGCCGAATACGCAATGGTTGAAGGGAATGAAAAGATCATTCTGTGCGAACGCGGCGTGACTGCACCGCATACACACAAGGATTCCTCACGCTTTCTCCTGGACCTGCAGGTCGTTCCCGCCGCCAAGGAAGTCACGCACTTGCCGATTGCCGTCGATCCGAGCCATGCCACTTTCTGGCGCAGCTGGGTCAAGCCGATGGCGCTCGCGTCCGTTGCTTCGGGGGCCGACGCGATCATGCTCGAGGTGCACCCCGACCCGGAAAACTCCGCGGTAGATCCGCTTCAACCGATCACCTTCGAGGCTTTCGAAGATCTGATGGTTTCGATGGAGGGCATCGCGCAGGTCGTCGACCGTACCATGGGCAGAACGCTCTCCTGATCCGCGGCCGATACAACGGGCGCCGCCTCAAATTCCTAATCTGACGGCCCGCAGTTTTGCAGCAGCGGGCCGTTACCGGACGTGCCGCGGATGACCGTTTCACCCGCCAATGACATGATGCTCAGGGACCCACTGCCATGAAGATCGTAGAACTCCTGGAAAACGATCCGGGCCTTAAGGCCGGCGAACGCTATGCCGGCATTCTTGGCGCTTCACCGTCAAAAGGGGCACGCTCTCCCCTTCTCTGGAATGCCGCTTTTCAGGACTTCGGGCGGCCGGAACGCATGGTTCCGATGGATGTTCTGCCGGAAAAACTCGGTCAGGTTCTTGAGACGCTCGCCGGCGATACGGATTTCATCGGCGGTGCCGTAACCATGCCCTACAAGGAAAGCATTGCTGCCTGGCTGGGCAGTCATAGACTTTCACCGCAGGCGCTGAAAATCGGCGCTGTCAATTGCCTCTATCGAAATGATGCCGGAGAGCTATGCGGCACCAATACCGATGGCGAGGCGGCCCTTGCCGATATCAAAGCGTCCATTCCGGACCTTCGGGGTGTAGACACCTTGTTGATCGGGCCGGGTGGTGCGGGCAAAGCGGTTGCCGCATTTCTGGCGGATGCCGGAGCCTCCCTGACGATCGTTTCAAGATCACCTGAAACTGCCAAAGACTTTTGCTCCGGGATCGGCGCTAAATCGGCCACCAACGCCGACATAGGCGCGTTGATACCGGCATCCTCCCTGATCGTGAATTGCACCCCGGTCGGATTTGCCAACGGGGTCGCGAGCGAAAGCCCGATAGCAGCCGCCGACCTGGACCAGGTGCGGCCCGGCAGCCTCGTCTTCGATATCATTTACGACCCGCTAAAGACGCCGTTGCTGACCATGGCCGAAAAGAACGGCCTGGAAATCAAGAACGGATTGACCATGAACCTGCTGCAGGCCGTTCTCGGGTTTTCCAAGGCGACCAGGATCGCGGATCTGGACCGCATTTCAGCGAGTATGAAAAAAGCGGCTGGATGA
The DNA here is from genome assembly GCF_947494555.1 of uncultured Roseibium sp. GTDB lineage: Bacteria > Pseudomonadota > Alphaproteobacteria > Rhizobiales > Stappiaceae > Roseibium. Next base: position 453,316 of record NZ_CANLVF010000003.1, read on the forward strand.
CTGATGTCATATAGTCTGGTGTCTTTAGAGGCCGCCTGAATTCGACGCTACGGCTGCACGTTGGTTGGCGTTTGAAACTCGCAATAGATCGTTGAGTCTAGATATTTTTTCGGCCGCGCGAGATCACAGGTGACGCTGAATGGACCACCTGCCGACCCTGTGCCTGAGTCTCTAAACCCGAGGAGACTCTGGCCGTTGTGCCTGATGACAAGTGCATAGACCAGCAGCTCGTCTCCGAACATATGTACGACCTTGACAGTTTTGATCGGCCCGACCGCAAACCTGCCGCTTGAGTCCGATCTGGTGCTGATTGAACGCTGGTCTTTGGAAACTTGTGTCGCATCAACCGTAGAAAGATATGAGCGTACCAAAACCACTTCCGCGCCTTCGACAGGCACACCATTCTCAAGGACGACACCTGAGATCTTTGGTGCCAGATCATGCGGCACGGGAAACAGAACGCAGGCTGGCAAAACGCCGCAGACTGCGAACGACGCAAGCAAGCGGAACAAAAGGTTCAAAACGAAGACCGATTCTCTGGCTCAAGAACTAACGATATCGTCAGAACAGTGACGAAAAGCTTGGCCGATCTATGGCGCTCCGCTTTTTCAGACTGGATCGCTACTCCACCGGAAAATCAATTCGCGGCAGGCGGGTGCGAGAGCGGTAGAGGTGGCGTTCGGTGGGAACGTCGGAGCTGTAGAAATAAGTGTCGTCGACCTCATCCAGCGGGATGCGGCGTTGCAGGGGCGCCGTGCCGTTCTTGCTCGACAGGATAAGTCCGTTCCCGGACCATTCCTCCACACGTGCTGAATGACAAGGCATGCCGGCATACTCGCCACTGACTTCAAACCAGACCATGATGTCATGGACCTGCGGTTCGTCGACGGCGGTCCATTCCTCTTCCAGAACCGTCAGCATGGGAACGCCTGAGAACGGCGTATAGCCGTAGAGTGGGTACGTTCCGGTGGCCCAGCCATGGCAGAAATAGCGTTCCGGTAGGCGCGTAGTCGGCTTGGGAACCCAGACACGGACAGGCGTTCCCCCGTTTGTGCGGGCGTATTTGATATTGCCCCAGGCATTGGGATTGCGCTCCTGCCAGGCGCGCGGAACAATGCCATGGCAGGTGAGTGTTTCCGGCATGTCGTTGGGATCAATCGGTTGCACGTGTTGTCCTTTCAAAAAACGCAATCAACGACACCGATGCCAAAATGAACGCCTTTTCAGACATGAGATCAAGTGCAAGACGCTAACCCGAGAACGCAATCAACCCTCCTCCGCCGCTGAAATCAGCCAGTTTCGCACTCGTTCCGCATTTTCGCTGAGCGGTCGCGACTTCGACCAGACGAGATAAAACCCCATGCCCGTCCGCCAGCTCCAGTCCTGGCGGGCACTGACAAGACTGTTCTCGATCAGTGGAAAGGCGAGATGGTTCCAGCCGAACGCAAAGCCTTCGCCCGAGATGGCCGCGTTGAGGACGAGCGCATAGTCATTGAGACGCAACCCGGAGGGTGGGATCGCGACCTCACAGCCTTGCGCATCGAACCAGTCCTTCCAACTGGGGCGTTCGCGGACCGGTTCTTCGAGATGGATCAACGTGTGTTCAAGAATGTCTTCCTTGCACTTTAGGTCGCTGGCAGACATCAAGGCGGGACTGGCAATCGGATAAATCACCTCCTCAGCGATCAGCGAGGCGTTGCAGCCCGGCCAGCGTCCGTCGCCGCGACGCACTGCGAGCGTGATGCCGCCATCGTCAATATCGGGCTCCCGGTCGCTTGACTGCAGGCGCAGGTCGATATCGGGGTGAAGGTCGCGCAGGGTTCTCAGACGCGGCATCATCCAATAGGTGTTGAAGGCGGTCGAAGCACACAGGGTGACAATGGCATTTCTGGCTTCCGCCTGGACAGAACGTGTCGCTTCGAGGATCTGGTGCAGGCCCTTGGAAAGCTCGGCGTAAAACCGCGCACCGACGGGCGTCAGCTCCACCTTCTTGTGCGCCCGACGAAACAGCGGTGCGCCGAGCGCGTTTTCAAGATTTTTGACTGCGGCACTAACGGCCGGTTGCTGCACATTCAGTTCTGCCGCCGCGCGGGTGAAGGAGCCATGCCTCGCGGCAGCCTCAAAAATGAGGATGTAGCGCGGAGAACCAACGATCTTCCAAAGGTTTTGCATAATTTCAGTTTATGCAATGCGTGAATTTTTTCAATCGTCACAAGGCTTGTCCAAAGCGCTAGATTTTCGGGATCGGTCCATGGAAAGGCGACGAGATGGCAAGACGTTCACGTGCTGCACGCGGGCGGAGCGCGGAGGCAAAGCCCGGGGCACCGTTCATCCGGCGCGTGCTGCCCTATTTCGAAATTCTTGATGAAGAAAGCCTGACGGCACTCGAAACCCAGGTCGACTGGATTTTTGAAGATGTGGGCGTGGCTTTCAGAGACGATCCCGAAGCCTTGCGGATCTGGGCCGAAGCTGGAGCACGCATTGAAGGCGATCTCGTGCGCGCGGATGCGTCCTGGATCCGTTCCTTGTGTGGCAAGGCACCACGGAAGTTTATCCAGCGCGCACGCAACCCGGAAAGGTCGGTCACGATCGGTGGCGACAACCAGGTGTTTGCTCCGGTCTACGGATCGCCCTTCGTGCGCGACCTTGAAGGCGGGCGCCGCTACGGAGACCAGGCAAGCTTCGAGAAGCTGGTGAAGCTTACCTACATGCATCCCCACCTTCACCATGGCGGCTTCGTGACCTGCGAGCCCTGCGACGTGCCTGTCTCGAAACGCCATCTCGACATGCTCTTTGCTCACATGACACTGAGCGACAAGCCGCATCTTGGCGCGATCACGGAGATGAGCCGGGCCGAAGACAGCGTCGCGATGGCCGAGATTGTGTTCGGCCGGGATGTGATGGAGCAGGACTGCGTCATCATGGGCAACGTCAACACGAACTCGCCGCTTCTGGTGGACAAGGTGGCGAGCGAGGCCGTGCGCGTTTATTGCGGACGTGGCCAGGGCATCGTCGTCGTGCCGTTCATCCTGTCCGGAGCGATGGGGCCGGTTTCGACAGCCGCATCCGTCTGTCAGGCGATGGCCGAGGCGATGATGGTCTGCGCCTTTTCACAGATCGTACGGCCCGGCGCACCGTTTGTGCTCGGCAACTTCCTCAGTTCGATGAGCCTGAAGAGCGGAGCGCCAACGTTCGGAATGCCCGAACCTGTGGTGTCGAACTATGTCATCGGGCAACTTGCGCGCCGCGCAGGCCTGCCGCTGAGATGCGGCGGGTCATTGACAGCCTCGAAAATTGAAGATGCGCAGGCTGCCTATGAGAGCGCTGATTCAATGCATTCGACGATGCTTGCGGGTGCAAATTTCGTTCTGCATTCCGCCGGGTGGCTCGAAGGCGGGCTTTGCACCGGATTTGAAAAACTGATCATGGATGCGGACCGGCTGGGGTCCTACGAGAAGATCCTCTCCGGCGGGCTGGACACATCGGAAGAAGCATTTGCCCGCGACGCCTACGGCGAAGTCGGGCCCGGCGGTCATTTCCTCGGATCGGCGCACACGATGCGGAATTATCAGACAGCCTTTTACGAACCGCGTCTCTCAGACAGCGAAAATGTCGAAAGCTGGGAAGAAGGCGGATCGAAGGATATGCGCCAGCGTGCCTTCGAACGGTGGCAAGCGATGCTGGCCGATTATCAGGAGCCGCCTATGGATCCGGCGACGCGCGAGGAACTGGAGGCCTACGTGGCCCGGCGGAAGGAGGAGCTTCCAGATGCCTGGTATTAAGATCACGGCAGTGAAAACGACACCGGTCAACATTCCGCTTGAAAAGCCGATGTGGTGGACGGGCGGCCACTATCCCGGCACGTCCAAGATCGTCATCGAAGTGGAAACCGACCAGGGACTGGTCGGGCTCGGCGAAGCTCCTTCGGTAGATGTGCTTGCATCCGTGAAAGCCATGGGCGAGCGGCTGATCGGGTCCGATCCGCTGGATATTGCCGGCTGCGAAAGTCTGTGCGTTCCGCCCTGGCAGATCGTGCAGAACACGGACGACAGTTCGGTCGTGAAGGCATTCGGCGCAATCGAGATCGCGCTCTGGGACCTGCGCGGCAAGGTCACCGGAGAACCTTTATACCGGCTGCTCGGCGGCGCGGTGCGCAAGGACATTCCCTTCACCGAGTATTTCGCGTTCCGGCATGGCGGCGAAACAAGTCCGGACGAAGTTGCCGACTATTGCCTGCGCATGCGCGAAGAACACGGTGCGACCATGTTCGAGGGCAAGTTGATCCTCGGTGACCCGAAACTGGAAATCGATACCGTCAAGGCGCTGAGGGAGGCGCTCGGTCCGGACGACATGATCCGCCTGGACAGCAACATGCAATGGTCGCTCCCCAGCGCGATCCGGATATTCCGGGAGATCGAGCCTTATGACATCCGCAACTACGAAGACCCGGTTGCGACGTTCGAGGAAATGGCGGAACTTCGCAGACACTCCTCCATCCGGCTCTCCACCCATGTGCCCGACATCCGCCGCGCAGTCAGCCTCGGCGCACCGGACTATATCGTCACCAACTTTGCGGTGCTGGGCGGCATCTCCCGCACCGTGCGCTTTGTCGGGGCGTGCGAGGCGATGGGCATAGGTTTCTGGTGCTATTCGGGCGATGCGGGCATCGCGACCGCAGGCTATCTGCATATGTCGGCGGCAATGCCCTGGATTACCGAGCCGAGCCAGTCGCTGTTCCGCTGGCAGGTCGGCGATGTGATCGAAGGTGGACCGTTCCGCCAGAAGGACAACCTCATCGCCGCTCCGGAAGGTCCGGGGCTCGGCGTCACGCTCGATCGCGACGCATTGGCACATTGGCACCGGCACCTGGTCGATAACGGACCGCTCGATCATTTCCATGACCCCGCAATGCCGGGCAGCTTCAGGCGGCTGCCGCTCAATTGAGGAGACAATGATGCCCGAGATCCAGAAAGACGAGACCGGTAGCGGCAAACAACTGCCCAGCCATGCACGCGTTGTGGTGATCGGCGGCGGTGTCGTCGGCTGTTCCATCCTGTTTCACCTCGCCAAATTCGGCTGGAAGGATGTCGTCCTTCTGGAGCGCGACGAGCTGACTTCCGGGTCGTCCTGGCACGCCGCCGGACAGATCCACACGATCAGTTCCGATCCGAATATCTCACGCCTGCAGTCTTACACGATCGATCTCTACCGGGAGATCGAGGAGATCTCCGGGCACAGTGTCGGGCTGCACATCACCGGCGGTTTTTATCTGGCGTCGACGAAAGACTGGTACGGCTACCTGAAGCGGGAACGCTCGAAAGCCCGCTACATGGGCCTTTCGCAGGAGTTCATCAGCCCCCAGGAAGTTGCCGAACGCCACCCGCTGATCGACCCCAAACACTATTACGCTGCGCTTTGGGACGACCAGGACGGGGATCTCGACCCGTCTAGCGCGACCTATGCCTTTGCCAAGGCCGCCCGGCACCACGGCGCACAGTATTTCACCCATACGCCTGCAACGGCGACACGTCAGCGCGCGGACGGCTCCTGGGATGTCACGACACCCAAAGGCGTGATCAACGCCGAACACATTGTCAATTGCGGTGGCCTTTGGGCACGCGAGGTCGGGACCATGCAAGGGCTTCACTTGCCCGTGCAACCCATGGAACATCATTACCTGATCACCGAACCGATCCCGGAGATCGAAGAGCGGATGAAGCAGGGCGAGGCAGGCCGCCTTCCCGCCGGGATCGATTATGAAGCCAATATCTATTTCCGCCAGGAACGCCACGGCATGCTGCTCGGCACCTATGAGCCGAAGGGCACGCCGTGGAAAGTGGACGGCACGCCCTGGAGCTTCGGGCACGAATTGCTGCAGCCCGATATCGACCGTGTCGCCGATCGGCTCGAGATGTCCTTTGAGCGCATTCCGGCCATGGGACATGCCGGCATCAAGAATATCGTCAACGGACCATTCACCTTCGGTCCGGACGGGAACCCGATGATTGGCCCCGTTCCGGGCATGCGAAACTACTGGTGCGCCGTCGGTGTCATGGCGGGCTTCTGCCAGGGCGGCGGCGTCGGCCTGACGATGGCTGAATGGATGATCGACGGCGAGCCGTCAATCGACGTGTGGGCCATGGATGTCGCGCGTTTCGGCGATTTCGCCACGCCCGACTGGGGTACCGTCAAGTCGACGGAAAATTACGAACGCCGGTTCGTGATGACCTTCCCAAACGAAACTCTGCCCAAGGGCCGCCGCCAGAAGACCACGGCCCTTTACGACAGGCTGGTTAGCAAAGGTGCAGTGATGGGCCAGGGCTTCGGGTTGGAGCACGCGCTCTGGTTTGCGGACGGACCGGAGGATGCACACGAAGATCCGACCTTCCAGCGCAGCCGCTGTCATGACTATGTTGCCCGCGAAGTAAAGGCCGTGCGCGAGGCTGTCGGCGGCATTGAAATCGCTAACTTCGCCAAGCATGAATTCAAAGGTCCGGGCGCGCGCGCCTATCTCGACAATGTACTCGCCGGGCATGTTCCCAAACCCGGTCGCCTGACACTGACGCCAATGCTAACCGAGGCAGGCAGGCTTTACGGCGACCTGACGGTCGCCTGTCTTGAAGAAGAGCATTTCATGCTGTTCGGATCGGGTGCGATGCAGGAGGCGCACCGGCGCTGGTTTCAGCGCAACCTGCCCTCCGATATAACCTACGCCAATGTCTCTGACGACTGGCACGGTCTTGCTTTGTCCGGACCGAAATCCCGCAACTTGCTGCAGCGTCTGATGCGGGAAGACATCTCCGCGGACAGTTTCAGGTTCCGCGATCTTCGCCGGACATTTGTCGCCGGTGTTCCGGTCATCCTAAACCGCATCAGCTTTTCCGGTGAACTGGGCTACGAGGTCTACTGCCGCCCCCAGTACCTGCTTCGTCTTGCCGAAGCTGTCGAAGAAGCCGGAGCGGATTTCGGATATCGCTGGTATGGCGCGCGTGCGCTCATGTCGATGCGGCTGGAAAAAGGCTGGGGTGTCTGGACGCTCGACTACCGGCCTGATTTTAATGCGGTCGAAAGCAACATGGACATCTTCATCAACTGGAAGAAGGACTTTGTCGGCAAGAAAGCCACTGAAACCTTCCGCGCACAAGGCGTGAAGCAAAAGCTTGTCACCATGACGATCGATGTCGACGGCATTGATGTGTCCAATGACGAAGCCATCCTGAAGGACGGCGCCGCAGTCGGATATGTTTCCTCCGGCGGGTACGCGCACCACGTCAATCGTTCGATGGCAATGGGGTATGTGGCAACAGAGCACAGCACACCGGGAACGGCCCTCAAGGTTGAGATCCTGGGTGAGTTCTTCGATGCGGAAGTCCTTGGCACTCCGATCTATGATGCGAACGGGGCGAACATGCGGGCGTAGCGGTTCGACCCGAAGTGCCGTTGAGGCTTGCCGGTTCTTGCGTTGACGTTTTGTGATTGCGCAGAAAAACGCTTCAACAAGGTTTTGGCAGCGATCGCATTGCTGTAAACGGTTCAGATGCTGGATCTACCTGAACACTACAAGGTCTTCGTTGAACACTATGGCCTTATAGTGCTCTTCATAACGCTATTTCTTGAAACTCTCGGGCTGCCTCTTCCAGGCGAAACCGCGCTTATCATGACTTCCGCGCTTGCCTCAGATGGCGGTTTGAACATTGTGTCCGTTGCAGCGGCTGGCATCACAGCGGCAATGGCGGGCGACAATGTCGCTTACCTCATTGGCAGACGGTATGGACGAGGTCTGGTTTTGACATACGGCCGACGCTTCGGCGTGACTGATGAGAACTACCGGAAAGCGGAACAAGCGACGGAAAAGTATGGTGCCTACATTGTTGTCTTTGCCCGATTTTTCGTCGTGCTACGGCAACTAAACGGTCTGGTTGCCGGCTCGGCAAACATGAGTTGGCCAAGGTTTCTTCTGGCCAATCTTGTCGGCTCCACGTTGTGGGTCCTTTTCTGGACCACGCTGGTCTATCAGTTCGGGCACACCATCGCGCTTATCCCGAAAGCGCTTCACCATCTTTCCCTGATTGCGGCAATGTCTGTGCCCGTACTGTTGATCCTTTTGGTGATCTTGTATCGCCGATATGGAATCGACATTCGATCTCGTCTTCCGAGCCCGTCTTCCACGTCTGATGAGGAGAAGCGTTGACGCGCAGCCATCAGCGAGCAGTCCCTTCCGGCAACTGCTTAGCGCTTGCGTTCTTTTCCAAGCCCGTCGCAGTCGTGCATGTGCATCTTCAGACACTCACGCAATCTGATGAACGGCCAGTGTGTCTTTGGTGAAAACACGCTGGTTATGCGGTGTAACGCCAAATCTGTTCTGATAGGTGCGGATAAAATGCGATGGGGATTCGTAGCCGCAGGCAAGTGCGATTTCCGAGACAGACTGTTCGGTCTGAAGAAGAAGGTTTCTTGCCTTTGTGAGTTTCTGATTGATTGCAAATTTTTTCGGCGACATTTTCAGATGCTTCTGGAAGAGCCGCTCGAGTTGCCGCGTTGAAATTCCGATCCGCCGTGCGATTTCCGATGTCGGTATGAAGTAAGGTGCCGTTTCGTTGAGAAGCCGGATTGCCTCCGCGATATGCGGGTTCCGGATACCATAGCGGGCCTGCACCGATATCTGCTGGGTTGCGTGGGCGGGCCGGACACCCGAATAGACCATCTGGTCCGCTATCGCCATGGCAAGATCCATCCCATGGGTTTCCCCGATCAGGTGCAGCATCAGGTCCGTTGCAGCAGTTCCCCCTGACGCGGTGACAAAAGCTTCATCTGCCACGAAAACATTCCTGACCAGGTCCACATCCGGAAAATTTTCCTGAAAACTGTCGTGGAAAGCCCAATGAACAGCCGCCCGGCGATTTTCGAGCAGACCGGCCTTGGCAAGGACAAAGGCACCAGAGCAGAGAGCACCGATCCTCGTCCCGCGCGCCCGTTCCCGGCGAATGAATGACAATACTTCCGGCGACGCCCTGTCACCGACATTCAGTCCTGAAATGAGAAACAGGCTGCTTCTTGACGGAAGCGGCTCCAGTCCCTGGTCGACCAGCGTGACCGTCCTGTTTGAGCAGACGGCCCTCTCACCCGACGGTGACGCCAGTTGCCAGCGGTAAAGCTCGTTTCCGGAAAGCAGGTTGGCGATCCGGAGCGGCTCGACCGCACAGGAGAACGCAATGTGTGAAAAATCATCCAGCAGCAGAAAGGTGACGTCGGTGGTGCGGGACATGTCGCTTTTCTCCGGCCTCTGTCGCCTCATGCTCATATGGCCGGGCGACGTGTTTGTATAATTTTTGTGTTGCTATTGTATTCAACATGTATACAAGCAGGTCAACAAAAATCGAAAGGTGCGGTTCCATGCCAAATGCTCGTGGCACAGCCAAATCGGCCGCCTATGAGGATCTGAAACGCGCAATCCTGACCCTGGAGCGCGAACCCGGAAGTCCCCTTGAGGAAAGCGAACTTTGCGACCAGTACGGCCTCTCGCGAACACCCTTGCGCGAGGTGCTGCAGCAACTCTCCGGAGAAGGATATGTGACGCTGCAGCTCCACAGGGGGGCACGTGTTTCTGACATGACGCACTATACGCTCCGGGACTTTTTCCTCGCTGCACCGTTGATCTACAGCGCGGTCCTGAGGCTCGCGGTTCAAAACGCAACGCCGCGCCAGATCGAGGCCCTGAAGGAGGCGCAGGATGCGTTTCGAGCAGCGCTTGGATCGAGCGATACGACAGCGCGTGCACTTACCAACGATCAGTTCCACCGGATCACGGGGCACATGGCCGGCAACAGCTATCTGCTTGCAAGTCTCGACCGGCTCCTGATCGACCACACACGCATCGCCATGACGTTCTTTCGCCCGAAGGCCGGAGCGAACAACGACCGGCTCGAACTTGCCAGCCAGCAGCATGACGAGATGATCGCATGCATCGAAAGCGGTGATGAGGACCGGGCCTCGGAACTGGCGCTCGAACACTGGGCGCTGTCGCGTGACCAGATCGAATTGTTCGTGATGCCCGAGGGACTGGAAGCCCCGCTCGGCGCACCACCGAAGCAAAAATCCGCATGAGGTTCATATGACGCCGATAATGACGTTCGAAGGCATCTATACGCCTGTCGTCACTCCCTATGACGACGACGGGAATGTGGTCTGGGATGCTCTTGAAAAAGTGATCGACCACCTCGTCTACAGCGGGGTGCACGGACTGATTTCCGGAGGATCAACCGGCGAGAACTACACTCAGACGGTCGAGGAGCGCCTGGAACTCGCGCGCTTCACAAATGAAAAACTGTCTGGGCGGCTCCCCCTCATCATCGGCACCGGCACGATGCGAACGCCCGATTCCATCGCGCTCGCGGAAGGTGGTGCAAAACTCGGCGCGGATGCTTTGCTGGTGGCAACGCCACCTTATGCGGTACCAACGGAGCGAGAGAATGCGCTGAACGTTCTGACGATCGACCGGGCCGCGAACCTGCCGATCATGCTCTACAATTACCCGGGCCGGATGGGTGTGAACATGGGCGAGGAATTCCTCGACCGTGTGGGCCGGTCGCGCAATGTCTGCGCAATCAAGGAAAGTTCGGGCGACATCAACCGGGTCCATCTGCTGGCGCGCGACTACCCGCACATCCAGATGTCCTGCGGCATGGACGACCAGGCACTTGAATTTTTCGCCTGGGGGGCTCGCAGCTGGGTTTGCGCCGGATCGAATTTCCTGCCGCATGAACACGTCGCGCTTTATCGAGCCTGCGCCCTCGAAGGCGATTTTTCGAAGGGCCGGCGGATCATGTCGGCCATGATGCCGCTGATGCGGGTTCTGGAGCAGGGTGGGAAATTCATCCAGTGCGTCAAGCACGGGGTGGCGATGACGGGCCTTTACTCCGGTCCGCCGCGGCCACCGCTCAAGGCCCTCAACAAGGACGACAAGCGTCAGCTTGAACAGGTCATCCGGGTTCTCAAATCAACCATCGAAGACATCACGGCGGGAGCATGACCATGACGGATCTTCTGACTCGCGAGGAATACAAGGCACTCGCCGCCAAGCTCGACTTTCCGACCAGTGCCTTTATCGATGGCGGTTACCGGCCGGCACAGTCCGGCAAGACGTTTGCGACGGTCAATCCGGCGACAGCCGAAACCCTTGCCGAGATCGCGTCCTGCGGCGCGGAGGATGTCGACTTTGCCGTTCTGAAGGCACGTGAAGCATTCGAGGATGGCAGGTGGTCGAAACTGCATCCTTCAGAGCGCAAGGACATCCTTATCCGCTTTGCCAAACTGCTCACACGCAACCGGCGCGAACTTGCCGTCATGGAAAGCCTCGACAGCGGCAAGACGATTTACGATTGCGAGACGGTCGACATTCCTGAAACGATCCATTGTCTCAAATGGCATGCGGAGGCAATCGACAAGATCTATGATCAGGTTTCCCCGGCATCCGATGAACACATCGCGATGATCGTGCGCGAACCGGTTGGTGTCGTCGGCCTCGTCCTGCCGTGGAATTTCCCGCTTCTGATGCTGGCCTGGAAGATCGGACCGGCGCTTGCGGTCGGCTGTTCGGTTGTCGTGAAGCCCGCCGAAGAGACATCGCTCACCGCGTTGCGCGTTGCTGAACTGGCTTCAGAAGCCGGCATTCCGCGTGGCGTTCTGAACGTCGTTCCGGGAACGGGTCCGGATGTCGGCGAACCGCTTGGGCGTCATATGGATGTCGACATGATCTCCTTCACGGGGTCGACGGAAACCGGCCGCCGGTTCCTGCGCTATTCCGCCGACAGCAACTTGAAGGAAGTTGTCCTAGAGATGGGCGGCAAGAACCCGAGCGTCGTTCTGAAAGATGCAGAGAACCTGGATCGGATTGCCGCGCATATCGTCAACGGCGCATTTTGGAACATGGGCGAAAATTGCTCCGCCAGCTCACGTCTGATTGTCGAGGAAGAAATCAAGGAGCCGCTTCTGGAGCGGATCTACGCCCACGCCCGCGAATGGACAATGGGCGACCCGCTCGATCCGGAACACAGGGTTGGTGCGCTGGTTTCGGCGGAGCATTACGGTAAGGTCTGTTCCTATCTGGAAACCGGTGCGAAGGTCTTGATGGGCGGCAAGGCGCACGACGGTGCGTTCGTGGAGCCCACCATCCTGGAAGCGCCCGCCAATTCCAGTGTTGCGCGGGAAGAAATTTTCGGTCCCGTCCTAAATGTGCTCACCGTCAAGGGGTTCGATGATGCCATCGAACTTGCGAACTCCACGGAGTACGGGCTGGCGGCCTCGATCTTCACAGCCAATGCAAAACGTGCCTTGCGCGGTGCCAGGGCCATTCGCGCGGGGACTGTTACGGTCAATTGCTTCGGTGAAGGCGACATCGCAACACCGTTCGGCGGATTCAAACAGTCCGGTTTCGGTGGGCGCGACAACAGCCTTGCGGCCCATGATCAGTACACGCAGATTAAGACAATATGGCTCGACCTTTCCGACGACGGGGATGAGGCCGTGGGATGATAGGCGAGCGGTCCGCCAAGACGCTGCCGAACCTTCAGGGTCCGGCAGCATGGAACCGGATACTGGCGGACCGGCCGGAGGCAATGCCCCTGAGCGAAGCGACGAGCGCCGACATCGTCGTCATCGGAGCGGGATTTGCAGGGCTTTCGGCGGCAAGGCGATTGAACCAAATCGACAGCGGTCTGAATATTGTCGTTTTGGATGCGTGCGGGATCGCGGAAAGTTCCGCCGGCCGCAACTCAGGTTTCATGATCGATCTACCCCATGAACTGAACTCAGATGACTACGCGGGTACCGGAGACGATCAGGCGATCACCTCGCTCAACAGAAAGGCGATCTCCTTCGCAGGCGAAGCTGTCGAAGACTATGGCATCGACAAGAATTTCTTCGACAGCGCCGGCAAGATCAATGGCGCGGCCAGCTCCAAGGCTGTTGAACACAACGAAAGTTATGCCAGACACCTACAGAATCTCGGTGAAGCCTATGAAATGCTGGACGCACAGCAAATGGCGGATCTGACCGGCAGCCGTCACTACCTGTCAGGACTCTACACACCAGGAACCGTTATGCTCCAGCCGGCCGGTTACATTCGCGGCCTGGCCAATGGTTTGCGGCGCAAAGGCGTCCGGATATTCGACAAGAGCCCGGTGCAGCGCTACGCGCGCGAGGGATCCACCTGGAAAGTCGTCACACCGGCGGGATCCGTTGTGACGCAAAAAATCATCCTGACGGTCAACGGGCACCTGGAAAGCTTCGGGTTCGAACGCGGCCGCCTGATGCAGCTCTTCCTGTTTGCGGTCATGACGCCGGAACTCGACAAGGATGCCCTGTCGCGACTGGGAGGCGCACCGCGGTGGGGAATAACCCCATCGGACCCCATGGGCACAACCATGCGCCGGATCGACACTGCCCAAGGCGGCAACCGGATCGTGACCAGAACCTGCGCCGTTCTAAAGCCGAACATGCAGCTGCATGCCAAAAGCCTGGAACGCGCAGCCTGTGTGATGCAGCGCAAATTCGACGAGCGTTTTCCGCAATTGGCTGGCCTCAATATGGAGTTTCGTTGGGCCGGACATCTCTGTCTCAGCCTTAACTCGGTTGCGGTGATGCGGGAACTGGATGAGGGCGTCTATTCGGGCTGCGTTCAAAACGGGCTCGGCACGGCGCGCGGAACATTGACAGGCATAGGTGCAGCCGAACTTGCGTGTCGCGTATCGAGCGAAATCACCTGTCATTTCAGCGCTGAAGCGCCTCCCAGGAAACTACCACCCCAGCCTTTTCGCGAGATTGGCGCCAACATGGTGCTGCGCTGGAAAGAATGGCGCGCTGCCGCGGAATAGGCAAAGGCTGTTTGGAGGAAGGTGCTGGGCAGACAAGTACCTGCCCCTTTCGTCATCTCCTGTTTCAATTGCTTGCCCGCAAACAAGACTTCTCAAACTCTCATTATCCAACGACCTCATCCTGAGGAGGGCTGAAAGACCGTCTCGAAGGATGCGAGGCACACTTAGAACTTGGGAGCACGTGGCCCATTCTTCGAGACAACGCACGCGCTTCCTCAGGCTTAGTAGGACAAGTCTGTCGCGCGAACGTTCTTCTAGCGGCAAGGCGCGCGCTAAACCGCATCAATAGACCCAGCCGAAAACGTATCCCGCCAGAACCGACCCGGTCACAGCCAGGGCCAGATACAACAGGAAAGGCTTCAGTTTCAGCACAGGGAAAATCGCCAGGGCGCCCCAAATGCTGACGACGCCACCAGAAACCAGAAAGGCCATCGCGGCACCGGGCGCCATACCGTTGTCGACCAGAGCGCGCGTGAGCGGCAATGCGGCGTAGCCGTCGATATAGGCCGGCGCGCCAACAAAAACAGCAGCCGGTATCGCCCACCATTTGTCTTCCCCGACATAGTGCGCAAGCGCGCCAGGCGTCAGGGCGGCATTGAGTGCGTATTCGGCAAAAAAGGCCGGGAGCAGGCAGATCAGGATCAACCGCGTCGTGGCGCTTGCCTGACGGACAAAGGCCTGACGGCGGTCCGCTTGCTGCCAGACACGTGGTTCGAACGAGGTCGCACCGCAGCATGATTTTGCGGTCAAATCCGCTGCAAGACCACCTGTGCGCAGAACAGATTGCTGCGTTTGGCTACTTGTCAGCAAGGCCGTGACCGTGCCCCCAAAAATGCCCAGTCCAAAAGCCGCGACCGTCTTGCCGATCGCGAAGGCAAATCCGAGCGTCGCGGCGGTTGTCGCAAGCATCGCCGGGTCGGTGACCGGTGAAGACAGCCAGAACGCCATTACGGGCGCAAGAGGAACGCCGGCGGCCAAAAGGCCCACCATCAGCGGCAGAACCGTCACACCGCAAACCGGGGTGAGTGCGCCAATCAATGACGCCGCCAGGACCGTGTATGCCACCCGGCCTTCGAAAGCCTGCTTGATGATCCTGTCTGCACCACTCGACATGATCCAGGCGGTCAGCAAGATGCCAGGAACGACAAGCGGCGACACAGTGACCAGCCCGGCCACCGAAAACCAAAGACCATCGAAAACAAAAGCAGGCCATACAAGGACCGGAGCGAGGATCAATGCGGCGACGGCTGCCAATCGCAACGCCTGCCCACGGTTCCAGTTCACTGTCATTTCCCGAACGTTCATTGGTGGCTCCACTGTTGACGACAGCACCATACGGGTGTTTCTTACATTAGAAAAACGAATATCTTGAATATCAGACATTGGGAAAATCGATGGAAAATCTTGACAGCGATCTCCTGCGCACATTTCTCGCTGTCGCTGATACCGGCAGCATTACCGAAGGCGGGCAAAGGATCGGCCGCTCGCAGTCGGCGATAAGCCTGCAGGTCGGAAGACTGGAGCACATTGTCGGTCAATCGGTGTTTCGACGAACGGGGCGCGGCGTTTCGCTGACCGATGCGGGAAAACAATTGCTGCCTGTTGCCAGGGATGTGACGGCGCGGCTCGATGCGACGCTGCGCGACCTGACCTCAACCTCCTTGCGCGGAACGCTGCGGCTTGGAATACCCGACGATCACGGCAGGGCAAAGCTGACGCAGATTATCGGACGATTTGTCCAGGCCCATCCTGAGGTTCGTCTTGAGGTCACGTGTTCGCTGAGCCCGGATTTTCCGGAAATGCTCGCCAGGGACAAGCTGGATCTTGCCGTTTACGAGGTTGAAAACCCGACCGCGACCGAAGAGGTCATTTTCGAGGATGCGACCCACTGGGTCGTGTCGAAACACAGAAATATCGAGACCCTGGACCCGCTTCCGGTCGCTTTGTTCGACCGCGCCTGCTGGTGGCGCGATGCCGCAATTGCTTCGCTAACGGCGAGCAAGAAGCCGTTCCGGGTCATTTATTCAAGTCAGAGCGTATCCGGGGTGAAGGCCGCTGTTGAAGCAGGGGTTGCGATAGGTCTTCTTGGACGCACTTCGATCGATGCCCAGATGACTGTTCTTGGCGAAGACCGGGGGTTCAAACGCACACCGGTGTCCAACCTTGTTCTCGGAGCGAACAACGCGCACGACCAGGATCTCCTGAACTCCATGAAGTCCGCTATCAGAGATGCGTTTCGCTACGCATAGACTGAACCGCTCTGCGTGAATCTAAACCGCTAGGGCAAGCTCAACCGCGTCATGCGGCCACCATCGACGATATAGGTCTGACCCGTGATGAAGCCGCTTTCGGCTGCCGCCAGGAATGCGACGAGTGCCGCCACTTCCTCCGGCTGTCCCGTTCGGCCGACAGGATGAAGCGCACCGACATCGCGGCGGAAGGCTTCGGGATCCGGCATGGCATTGATGAAATCGAGATTGAGATCAGTGTCGATCCAGCCGGGGGCAACCGCATTGCACCTTATTCCATCAGCACCGTGATCGACTGCAACAGCACGCGTCAACCCGTGCAGACCGGCCTTCGAAGCCGAATAGGCAGCATGATTGCCATTACAGCCGATGCCCTCGATCGATCCGATGTTCACGATTACACCACGCGTCTTGCGCAGATGAGGCAGTGCATGCTTGATCAGCAGAAAGGGCGCCGTCAGATTGACGTTCAGCGTGCGCTGCCAGTCCGACAGATCCATGTCTTCGACCGAAGCTTCCTGCATGACACCGGCATTGTTTACGAGAATATCCAGAGTGCCAGCACGCGCTACGACCTCATGCACGACACCCTGTGGCGCGTCAGGGTCGTTGAGGTCTGCCGGCACATTTTCGAAATCCGGATCCTCACCCCGCTGGGTGGTGAACACCCGGGCGCCTTCAGCCTTCAGGCGTCCGGCAACGGCCTTGCCAATGCCGCTGCGCCCGCCCGTTACAAGTGCGACCTTTTCCGCGAACCGGTTCATGAGACGGGTTTACCGCCGTTGACCTCGACCAGCGCGCCGCACATGTAGCGCGCGGCATCGGAGGCCAGGAACAGAACGACGTCTGCAATCTCTTCCGGTTGCGCGACATGGCCCAGAGGCACTGTCTTCCCCAGCTCCGCTATAGCCGACTGAGGATCAAATCCGCGCTTTTCAAATCCAGTGCGCAGCATCGGAGTATCGACTTCGTTCGGGCACACCGCATTGATCCGAATGCCCTGGTGGGCATGATCGCGACCCATGCATTGCGTCAGAGACGCAATCGCCGCCTTGGTCGTGCAATAGATCGCATGGTTCGGCCCGGGATGAATCCCCCAGCAGGACGCCACGTTGACGATCACGCCGCCGCCAGCATCCTCCATGATCGGAATTGCCGCACGGCAGATGCGGAAAGGTGCTTCCACATTGACACCGACTGACAACGCCCAGTCACTGTCGCTGGTTTCAGTCACAGGTCCTCGCGAAATCACGCCGGCGTTGTTGACGATGATGTCGAGACCACCAAGTGCTTCGACCGCAGCTTGTGCGAGACCATCTGCGTAGCTGCGCTCCAACAAATCTCCGGGTAGATCGACATCCGCGTCCAGTCCATCGCAATTCATGTCTGCAACGGCCACCTTTGCGCCTTCTTCGCGCAGCAGCCGTGTGATGACCTGTCCGATACCACCGGCGGCGCCGGTTACGAGCACTCTCTTTTCTGCAAAACGCAACTCTTGCCTCCCAATCAGAATGACGCGATCGGCGCACCGAAAAGACGTTCGTCCGGCATAATGCCAAGACCCGGGCGTCGCGGCAGGCGGATATGGCCGTCTTGGATCCGAACGCCACCGTCTTCAACGTATGGCGTTTCGATCATCGGTTCGGCAAGCCAGACCCCCTCCAGTAGTGCAGGTTTCACCGTTGCCGCAAGGTGCGTACAGGCGGCTGCTATGATATCGCCGCCCCAGGCGTCGTCGCATGTGTGCGGCAGATTGAGAGCCTCGCAAATGTCGCGGAACGCAGCCATTTGCTGGAGACCGCCGATCCGGGTCACCTTCATGCCGAATCCATCGACGAGGCCACTGCCTGCCGCACGAATGACGGTCGCCAGATCGACACCGCTTTCGTCCATGTAAATGGCGTGCTGAACCTGAGGCCGGATCTTTGCCAAATCCTCGATCCGATTGCAGGGTTGCTCCATGACAAAGGGAATGTCAGGGCATTCCCGGCTGACGCGCAAGGCGTCGCGCGTCGTCCAGCCACGGTTGCCGTCAACGGCGAGGCGCATACCGGAACCAGATACCCGCTCCCAGACCTTGCGGATTGTCTCAATGTCGAGCTCTACCGGGCGTCCGCCGACCTTGATCTGGAGGCGCGGATAACCTTCGTTGCACTTGTCAGCCGCCAGCCTTGCGATTTCGTCCGGAGCGCCGACACCGGTCGCATAATAGGACGGCAGATTTTCGTTGGCGACGCCGCCAAGCAAATCGGCCACCCGCACGCCATAGTGCTTGCCGAGCAGATCGTAACCGGCAATGTCGATAGCCGCCTTGGCGTAGTTGTGCCCGTTCAGCTCGCCGTGCATTGTCCTGGCAATCGTGAGCGGCAGGACATCTGTTCCTACCAGAGATGGCGCCATTTGCAGCAGAGCGGCCTGCGCACCACGCGCGTGTGCTTCAGCATAGGTGGGACCGACCGGACAGGTCTCGCCCCATCCGACAAGGCCGTTGTCGGCGATCAGCTTGACCAGCGTCGTTTCCAAGGCCCAGACCTCGGCATTGGCCATGGTATAGGGCCCGTTCTTCACGGGAAGGTCGTGGCGGAAAATCTCGACCGATTTGATCTTCATTTAAGCTTCCGACTAGCAAGCCTGAAGGGACGCGCAGCCCCTTCCCCGGTACGTATCAATAGTCCTGATTGAGGGCATCTTCCGCCGGAATTTCACGTTCACGGCGGGCGATATAGTCGAGCAGCGCTTCGTTTTTCGCTTCGTCCAACTTGGGTTCCTGATACTCGGACAACAGCTTGCGAGCCTGTTTCAGGGCGCGCTCGGTGATTTCCACCTCTCCTTCCGCTTTCCATTGCTCAATGGAATTGTTGTCGAACATGTCCGGCATGAAGAAGGCCCGCTGGAAATTCTCCTGTGTATGGGGGTGCCCGAGATAGTGACCGCCCGGCCCGACGTCGCGTACGGCCGCAAGCGCTTCGTCGAAATCATCCCAGCGAGGCCCTTCGGCCATGCGGTACACCATTGCGGTTTGTTCAGCGTCGACGATGAACTTGGCAACCGAGCAATGCATGCCCGCTTCGTTCCATCCGGCCGTGTGCCAGATGTAGTTGGCACCTGCATGAATGACGGCGCTCAGCGTGGCCGCGCTTTCATAACCTGCCTGCGCGTCGAAGGTCTTGGCACCACCAAGCGACCCTGACGTCCGCCAAGGCACGTCATAGTGCCTGGCCAGCTGACCAATCAAAAAATTCATCAGGCTGATTTCCGGCGTTCCGGCCATCGGAGCACCGGATTTCATTGAAACCGTGGACAGGTAGTGCCCGTAGATCGCAGGTGCTCCTTTGCGGATCACCTGCGTATAGGCCAGCGCGCTCAGCGCTTCCGCGTTGAGCTGGGCGACCGCCGGCACGACCGACGCAGGCGTGTTGGCACCGCCGAGGACAAAAGGAGAGCACAATACCGGCTGGTTTCTTTTTGAGAACGCACGCATGGCACCAAGCATTGTCTCGTCCCAGACAAGCGGTGAGTTGCCGTTGCAGTTTCCCGTCGTGACAGGGTGGTCTTCCAGGTAGTCCTCGCCGAACAGGATCGCGCACATATCCATGACGTCTTCCGCATTCTTCGGGCTGGTCGTCATGCCCATGAATGTCTTGTCGGAGTGTTTCATCGACGAATAGGTGATGCGCAGGTGTCGGTGGCTGATGGGGTGGTCGTAGGGCTCCACAATGTGGTGTGCACTGGAATGGATGGCCGGAAGCATGTGGCTCAGTTTGTGAAACATGGCCAGGTCGTCCAGCGTCGGATTGCGCCTCTCGTCGTCGAGATCCCTGAGGAACGGCGCTCCCGTCATGGGAACGAACATGGAGCGGTTTCCACCAAGGGGAATGTTCTTGGACGGGTCCCGGGCGTGATACGTGAAACTGGACGGGATCGTGCTGATCAGTTCACGAACATGCCCGCGGTCCAGATAGACACGCTCGCCATCGACCTTCGCCCCGGCCTTCTTCCAGTCGTCCAGCGCGATCGGGTCTCGAAAGACGATACCGACCTCTTCGAGGATCGACATGGACGCATCGTCAAGTTTTCGGATCTGGTCGCCGTCCAGCGGCTCGCAAAGCGGAAGGTTACGCGTGAGCCCGGGAAGCATGGCGTGGTCTGGCGCGGTCCGAATGGCTCTGCGGCCGGCACGGCCGCCGCTGCGACTGCGAGCTGCAACACTCATCAATGTCTCCGAATTCTGGTCTGTTATGCCATTAGAGTGCGCTTTCGCGTGATGTCCTGCCTGTCAGAAACCGAACACGGCGCGCATTTTCCGACATTGCCGCACTATTCGGCGATCAACAGGAACTCCTCCGGGCCGAAATCGCATCATCCTCGATTGCGCAAGCTCCTCAGATCCACCTCGCGATGTGCCTTGAAGCTTCGGATCAGGGTCGAGGCACCGGCAAAACCGCAGCGCAGTGCAATATCGTTCAGGGACAGATCGCTAAAGAGGACAAGCTGCCTTGCCCGGTCAAGGCGCATGAGAAGGTAGTATTTCCCGGGAGGCATCTGCAGCTTCTCGATAACGAGGCGATGGAGCGATCGCTCGGACATGTTCACGGCACGGGCAATGTCGGCGATCGTCATCGTCTGCTCCAACGCTTCGGACATCACCCGGATTATCCGCTTCAGCTGGTGCGGTGCGCTCGATGCCAGCGTCAGATCGAAACCGGAAGCGCCTGACCGGCGTACGTTGTCGTGAAGGAACATCGCCCCTGCATCGAAGGCAGCAGCCTGACCAAACCGGTCACCGATATAGTTGAGGATCAGGTCGAGTGCGGCAGACGCGCTGCCACATGTCCAGAAGCGGCCATCCTTGACGAAACGGTCAGACAGGACACGCACCTTGGGAAAAGTCTCGGCGAACTCGTCGAGCAACTGCCAGTGAAGGGTTGCCGAACGTCCGTCGAGACAGCCCAACATTGCAAGTTTCCAGGCGCCTGTGTCCGCGGCGATGATCGTGCAGTCCTGAGTGAGTGAGGAAAGGTAACGGCGAAGCGCTATCAGCGCATTGCCCTCACGAAACTTGTCTCCCGAGATCAGAAACACGAGATCCGCGGGCCCGGCATCTGCGAGGCGAGTGTCCGGAGAGACCTTGATCCCACTCGAACTGCTGACTTCGGTGTCTGCCTCTGTCGCGATCTTCCAGCAGATCTCCGCTCCGGCGCGGTCCCGCACGACCCGCAGAGGCTCCAGCAGACAGGCCAATACCATGTTCGAGAAGGACCCGGAGAGCAGAATTGTCACATTGAAGTCAGGCATTGGCAGATAGGGACAGCTTTTTGGCAGAATCGGCACAGCTTTGTTCCCCCGCTTAAATAATCTGTTTCCCGAGGAGAACAAGTCGGAGGGCTTATCGTGCAGGAAAGGCCGCTTTCGCACATCAGGGTGCTTGATTTCGGGCACTACCTGGCTGGGCCACTGGTCGGAATGATGCTTTCCGATCTTGGCGCCGAAGTGATCCGGATCGATCCACCCGGAGGCCCGCGATGGAAGGCCCCGGTCTTCGACATGATTTCCAGGGGTAAGCGGGCGCTGACGCTCGATCTCAAATCGGAAGAAGGCCGTCTAACGGCTCTGAAGTTGACCGCGAGATCAGATGTTGTCATCGACAATTTTCGCCCCGGCGTGATGGCAAGGCTTGGCGTTGGCCCCTCATCTTTGCGCCGCGCCAATCCGGCGATCATCTCCCTGTCGCTGCCAGGATTTGCATCCACAGATCCGGAATTGCGGGAGATTGCAGCCTGGGAAGCCGTGATCGCGGCAAGAACCGGTCAGTTTACGGATATGGGACTTAACCGCCGTCTGATGGGCATCAACCCGTCCTTTACACCGCTCGGACTGGCGTCCGCCTACGGCGCAGCATTCGGAGCAATGTCGGTCCTGTTCGCGCTTCGCGCGCGGGAGCAACTGGGCGGTGACCATATCGAAGTGCCACTCGCATCGGCGCTGTTCGAAGGGCTGGTCTACAACAGCGAGCAGATCGAGGACTATCCGGATCGCTACAAGTCGCCACGCGAACTGGAATTGGAACGCCGCGCGCGGCTTGGACTGCCCAACAATCTGAGTTATCCGGAACTCTCGGAGTTTCTCGACCCCTTTTATCGCACTTACATGTGCGCGGACGGGCGCGGCTTTTATGTGGTTGCCTGCTCGATCGTGACGCATCCGCGCCGGGTCCTGGAACTCCTGGGTCTGCAGGAGCTGTTGAAGGATCTGCCGGATTTCGACGTATACCTCGATAGAGGCGACTGGCCATCGGACTGGGCCCTTCGAAATTATCCCGTCGGGACGCAAGATCGCGGCAGGATCTCGGATGCCATGAAGGCAGCGTTCCTAACCCGGCCCTCACATGAATGGGAAACGCTGTTTGGTGCCGCGAAAGCGCCTGCAACCACACAGCGCAGCACCCGGGAATGGCTGAAGGACCCACACGCGCTTCAGTCCGGTCTGGTCCTGGAAGTCGACGACCCACGCCATGGCAAAATGCGTCAGATGGGAAACATCTGCTGGCTATCTTGTGATGGCGACGCGGTCAACAAGCGGCCTGGTCCATTGCCAGACGACATGCGCCCCGCCCTGCCTGAACTTCTGTTGGAACCTCCAAGAACGCAGCAGGGATCGAAAGTTGGCGGCTGGCTGGACGGGCTCAGGGTTCTTGATCTGACAAACGTGATTGCAGGGCCGACCATCGGCTCGACGGTCGCGCGCTTTGGAGCGGAGGTCACCCTTGTTCAACCGGTCTCGCCATCCGTTGATCCGTGGAATGCAGTCGTGTTCGGGCTTCAGGCGCAACGTGGCAAACGAAGCATCCTGTTGAACCTGCGCACGGCCGAAGGCCAAAGCGCGCTTTGGAAACTGTTGTCGGAGGCAGATGTCGTGACAATGAACGGAACGGACGAGCAGCGTCTGTCTCTTGGTTTGAGCGAAGAGCGGTTGGCCGAGATCAATCCAAAGCTGATACTCGTTCAACTGGACGCCTTTGGCGCACCACTCCGCGGTCCGAAATCGGACCATCTCGGTTATGATGATCTGGCCCAGGCGGCTACAGGCGTCATGACCCGATTTGGCGGCGGTCCGGATACGCCGGAAGAACACGCACATTTCGGCACGATTGACGTCCTTGCCGGTTTTTGCGGTTGTGCGGCGCTCGGAGCCGCCTTGGAACGGTTGCGCGTAACCGGCTGTGGCGGCATTGCCAGGGCGTCGCTCGCTTCTGCCGGCGAATTGATCCAGGCCCAATTCATGTACGATTTCAACGGCCGGGCGCCCTTTGACGAACCTTCGGGTCGTCATGTGCGCGGATGGGGACCGTTCTACAGGTGCTATCAGGCAGCAGACGGCTGGATGTTCTTTGCGGCCCCTACGTTACAGCAGAGCAGTTTGAACCACGTTCCTGAATTTCATGACCTGTTAAATGCTCAAGAAAACGACCTTGAGGAGACACTGACTACTCGCTTTCTGCAGCAACCGATAAGGTACTGGGCTGAACGTTTTTCAGGAACGGCGGCGGCCGTTGTGCCCCTAAGCTCTCTTCATGCAACGCGAAAGGCAGCGCTCAAGAAGGAGAGTGAGGGTGAGGCCGACATTCGTTCCGGTACCTTCAGCGCGATCCGTCATGACGCGCACCCGATGGGGCGATGGGTTGACCTTGTTGCTCCCAATGCCGTCCGCCCTGAACAGGCACAGGTTGTTGTTCCCGGCCCGGCTCCCAAATACGGGGCTCATACCAGGGATATCCTCTCAGAACTGGGTTATGAGGCACGGGAAATCGACGCGATGATCGCCAAAGGCTCCGCCGCAGAACAATGGTCGGAAAAATATCTTCCAGAATAGTTTCATGAAGGATGAGAAATGCCTGTCGACATCCTCAAAAGCCCCTTGGGAACAGGGCCGTTTCTGAATCAACGCTCACAACACTCCCGTGTGAATCGCAACAATTTTCTTGCCACAATTGACGGGAAGCGGCTGAAATCTTGGAAAATAATGACGCAAAAAAGTTAAATAATGTTAATTTCAGACCCGTTGCAAGATGATACTAAAGTATTCAATAATATTGGCAGCTCAACATGCAGCCAGAATGTGCGCTGCTGCCCAAAATTAAAGCAACTGGTCAAATCCTGTGCCGCAATGCGGAAAAATTGGATTTAATCAAGATCGAAAAAATGAAAGGAATAATTTCATCCAAAGGGTAGCGGAATCGGCATTGTTCGTGTTTTGCTGATTACATGTCGCATATGAGCTTTGCAAATACCGCAAATATGCTGAAGCTGCATGTGGGAAATTGAACGACAAATGTCAGGCAACGATCCTGAAGGGGAGAATGATGACAAAATCGAAAAATCCAGAGTTGCTGAATAACCTCGAAAAGGCGGCACGGAGCGGCGGCATATCGAAACGTGAGTTCCTGCATTATTCGATGCTCGCAGGTGTGACCGCGTCCACTGCAACAGGGCTTTGGACGTCGCAGGCCAAGGCACAACCCAAGCGCGGCGGAACCTTCCGCTATGGCGTGCATGACGGAAACACCAGCGACAGCCATGATCCAGGCACTTACCAGAGTGTCTACTCCATTCAGCTTGCTCACACACATCGCAGCTATCTCACCGAAATCACCGAAGAAAACGGCCTCGGCCCTGACATGGCCGTCGGTTGGGAAGCAAGCCCTGATGCCAAGACCTGGACGTTTGAGCTGAACACGGATGCGACCTTCCATGACGGGCGCAAGTTCACGGCTAACGATGCCGTCGCATCTTTGAATTTCCACCGCGGTGAAAAGTCGACTTCGGCCGCCAAGGCGCTTCTCGACAGCGTGGTCGACATCAAGACTGACGGTGACAAACACATCGTGATCGAACTCGATCAGGGATTTGCGGACCTGCCGTGGATCCTGACCGACTACCATCTCGTCATGCTTCCGGCAAAAGACGATGGATCGGTAGACTGGGAAAGCGGCGTCGGTGCCGGCCCCTACAAGATCGAGCAGAACGAATTCGGCATCGGTACATCGCTTGTGCGCCATGACGGCTGGCATCGCGAAGGTGCCTGGTTCGACCGTATCGACATGACCGCTCTCAATGACCCGAATGCGCGCCAGACAGCGCTCGTGACCGGCGATGTCGACGCAATTTCGTCTGTCGACCTGAAGACCATGGCTCTTCTGCAACGGCATCCCGAAGTCGAGCTCGACAACATTCCGTCCGGTTCGGCGATCACGCTGCCGATGTTCTGCGATGTCGCACCGTTCGACAACGTCGATGTGCGCATGGCACTCAAGCTTGCGATCGACCGTGATGAGATCGTTGAAAAGATCGTGTTCGGCACCGGCATACCGGGCAACGACTTCCACGTCTCACCGAACATGCCTTATTTCCCTGCGGATATTCCGCAGCGGACATACGATCCGGAAAAGGCCAAGTGGCACCTGAAGCAGGCCGGCATGGAAAATCTTTCGGTCAGCCTGTCGGCTGCCGACAGTGTTTTGCCGGGCGCGGTCGACATGATCGTGCTTTATTCCGAACAGGCCAAGAAGGCCGGGATAGACATCAAGCCGGTGCGCGAGGCAAACGACGGCTACTGGTCGGATGTCTGGCTCAAGAAGCCCTGGGTCTTCGTCAAGTGGGGCGCGCGCCCGACACCGGACAACATGTTCACGCTCGCCTACAAGGACGATGCAGCCTGGAACGAAGCGCACTGGAAGAACCCGCGCTTCAATGAGCTGCTTCTCCAGGCGAAAGCCGAACTCGACGAAACACGGCGCGGTGAAATGTACCACGAGATGTGCACGCTCGCCCGCGACGATGGCGGCACCGTCATCCCAATGTTCGTCAACTTCGTCTATGCGCGCCGGAAGAACGTCAAGCACGGCCCAAGCGTCTCCGCATCCTGGGAAACCGATGGTGCACGCGGAACGCATCGGTGGTGGTTCGAAGGCTGATTATCAACACTTGCGGCGGGCTTTGCCCGCCGCACTCGCATTGGAACGGCGTCTGTTATGAGGCCGCTCCATACTAGACTGTCGGGTATTTCCAAAGACAAAATCAGGACCTGTTCTGGGTCCGCACCCGACATAAAATCCGGTCAACTGGGGTACCGGGCGTCTTTATTCTGGAGGGACAAATGGGGGACATCCTACAGCTGGTCCTAAAGAGACTTGGCTTAGGTGTGGTCACTCTTCTGGTGATCTCAATCCTGATTTTCTTTGCGGTCGAATTACTGCCGGGCGACATCGCCCAAGCCGTTCTGGGGCAGGCCGCTACACCTGAAACTGTTGCAGCGCTGCGCGAAAAAATGGGGCTCGATCAGCCTGCCATACTGCGCTACTTCCAATGGCTCGGAGGTGCCTTGACCGGCGACTTCGGGGTGTCATTGATTTCCGGTGAACGGGTCACCGAAGCCATCAGCGGCCGGTTTATAAATACGCTGTTCCTGGCGTGCTACGCCGCCGTCATTGCCGTACCGATTTCGATCATTCTCGGCGTCATCGTCGCACTGCTGCGCAATACGCTGTTTGACCGCGTAGCAAACGTTGTGACGCTGACATCGATCAGCTCTCCAGAATTCTTCCTCGGCTATATCCTGATCCTTTACCTGGCTGTGAAGACCAACTACTTCCCGGCGATCGCGAGCCTGAGCACCGACATGAGCTTCGGTGAATTGCTCCACAGGACGTTCCTGCCGGCCCTTACGTTGGTCCTTGTCGTGACCGCGCACATGATGCGCATGACACGTGCCGCGATCATCAATCTTCTGGCATCGCCCTATATCGAAATGGCACGATTGAAAGGCGTGCCGCCGTGGAAAGTCATCGTCAAACATGCGCTTCCCAACGCCTGGGCACCGATCATCAACGTTGTTGCCCTGAACCTTGCCTACCTCATCACAGGCGTGGTTCTCGTTGAGGTCGTCTTTGTTTACCCGGGTATCGGCCAGCTTCTTGTCGATGCCGTCTCGAAGCGTGACTTCCCGATCGTTCAGGCGTGCTGTCTCATCTTCGCTGCGACCTTCATCCTGCTCAACCTTGCAGCCGATGTCGGATCGATCTTGACCAACCCGCGTTTGCGGCATCCGAAGTGAGGGCAGCGACATGAATTCATTCGTCATTGGATATTATGCGCTGCTGATCGGGGCCTCGTGCCTGGCAGCCTACTTCAAGCAACGGCAGATCTTTCTGCTGATCTTCTCGCTGACGCTTGTTTCCTTCGTCACGGGGATCGTCGGCGGTGCGCCTGCGTTGCGCTCCATCACAATTGCCGCCGGACTGCTTGCGCTTGCCGCAGGCGTTTCCTACGCTTTCCGCGAGTTCCTGATCATCATCGCACCAGATGGTGTGGCAAAGGAACTGCGAACCGCGCCACTCACGGCGGCCTTCGGCATGTTCGTGATCTTCACCTACGCCATTGCCGGGATCTTTGCGCCGGTCATCGCACCGTTCGGTGAAGCTGAGGTGATCTCGTCAGCCTTTGCACCGGCAGACGAGAATATGTTGCTCGGAGCAGACCAGCTCGGCCGCGACATGTTCAGCCGGATCATCTACGGCGCTCGCAACACGGTCGGCCTCGCCCTCGTGGCAACCAGCCTGGCGTTCATCGCCGGCGCTCTGGCAGGCCTTCTGGCCGCGACGAAAGGTGGCTGGTTCGACCAGTTCATGGGGCGGCTCGCGGACGTGATCATGTCGATCCCGTCGCTGATCTTCGCACTGCTGATCCTGAGTATCTTCGGGACCAGTCTCTTTGTGATCGTCATCGTGGTTGCGTTGATCTATTCGCCACGCGTTTTCCGCCTGACACGCGCCGTAGCGGGCAACGTTGTCGTTATGGACTATATCGAAGCGGCAAAGCTCCGCGGCGAAGGGACCTGGTATCTGATCCGCAAGGAAATCCTGCCGAACTCAACCGCCCCGCTTGTTGCGGAATTCGGTCTGGAGTTCTGCTTTGTGTTCCTGCTGATCGCTGGTCTGTCCTTCCTCGGTCTCGGCATCCAGCCTCCAACGGCGGACTGGGGATCGATGGTGCGCGAGAACGCAACGCTGATTTCGTTTGGTGAACTCACGCCGCTTATCCCGGCCGCCGCGATCGCGCTGCTGACGGTTGCGGTGAACTTCGTTGTCGACTGGATGCTGTTCCGGTCCTCCGGCCTTAAGGAGGTTTGAGCATGGTCCCTAAAAAAGATGTGCTTCTTCAAATCAAGGACCTTCGGATTGAAGGTTATTCCGACGAAAATTGGATCGAGATCGTCCATGGTGTCGACCTCACCCTTCACAAGGGTGAAGTCCTCGGCCTGATCGGGGAATCCGGCGCCGGCAAATCGACTATCGGTCTGGCCGCAATGGGGTTTGCGAGAGACGGCTGCCGGATTTCCGGTGGCTCGATCGAGTTCGACGGCATGGAACTGACAACGACGCCGGAAAGCGATCTGCGTGCTCTTCGCGGATCACGGATCGCTTATGTGGCCCAATCGGCTGCGGCGTCGTTCAATCCTGCACACAGGATCATCGACCAGCATACGGAAGCTCCGATCCAGTATCGCATCCAGAAGCGTGTCGAAGCGCAGGAAGATGCGATGGAACTCTACCACCGCCTCCGCCTGCCCAATCCGGATGAGATCGGGTTCCGCTACCCGCACCAGGTGTCGGGTGGGCAGCTTCAACGCGCCATGACGGCGATGGCGATGGCATGCCGTCCCGACCTCATCATTTTCGATGAGCCGACGACAGCTCTGGACGTGACGACCCAGATTGAAGTTCTCGCTGCGATCAGGGACATCGTGGACCAGTTCAACACGGCTGCCATTTATATCACTCACGACCTCGCGGTCGTTGCGCAGATGGCAGACACGATCAAGGTTCTTCTGAAAGGCGAAGAAGTCGAAGAAGCGCCAACGGAACAGATGCTGGATGCCCCGAGCGAGGACTACACAAAGAGCCTCTGGGCGGTCCGCAGCTTCAAACGGCCGCAGAAAGAAAGGCCGGCGGCGGCCGATGCCGTACCGATCGTCTCGGTCAAGAATGTGGACGCTGCCTATGGCAAGATCCAGGTGCTCGACGATGTCTCGTTCGATATCTATGCAGGCATGACCGTCGCCGTTGTCGGCGAGTCGGGATCGGGAAAATCGACGACTGCACGCTGCATTACGGGTCTGCTGCCACCGACCAAGGGCGAAATTCTGTTCAATGGAGAAGCTCTGCCACCGCGGTATCAGGACCGGTCCAAGGACCAGCTTCGCCAGGCTCAGATGATTTACCAGATGGCGGACACCGCGCTGAACCCGAAAATCAGGATCAGCGAGATCATCGGCCGTCCCGCCCAGTTTTACGGTGGTCTGCGTGGCGCTGAACTCAAAAACCGGGTCGATGAACTTCTTGATCTGATCGAATTGGATCCGGCGAAATTCTACAATCGATTTCCACCGGAGCTTTCGGGAGGACAGAAGCAGCGCATCGGGATCGCGCGTGCGCTTGCCGCAGAACCCACCTTCATCATCTGCGACGAGGTCACGAGTGCCCTCGATCAGCTGGTCGCCGAAGGCATTCTGAAGCTGCTCGACAAACTTCAGCAGGACCTGAACCTGGCCTATATGTTCATTACCCACGATTTGGCGACAGTGCGCTCAATCGCCGATGAAGTTGTGGTGATGCAGAGAGGCAAGGTGGTTGAACAGGGTCCCAAGGAAAAAATGTTCACCCCGCCGCATCACCCCTATACAGACCTCTTGCTGTCTTCGGTTCCCGAAATGGATCCGAACTGGCTAACAACACTGCTTGAGGAACGTGGTACGGATTCGATTGGCGAAGCGGCAAACGTCTAGGCAAACGAAAGAAAAACCCCGGGACATCAAGCCCGGGGTTTTTGCTTTACATCGGAAATCCGGATTTTGGCGTCGTCAGCCGACCATGAGATAGCCGGACAGAGCCATAACGCCAACGATCAAACCATAGACACCCACCAGACCCTGCCAGGATCCGCTGTGCTCTTTGTATTCGCGAATGAGATCATCACGGGTCATGCCGACCTCCTTTTGCCGGACACTGTCCGGAATGATGGCGTTTCAACTTACGCGGACACTTAAGGGAGAGAGATTAATAATTCAATGATTCAATACTAAGAATCGTACTACATTTTTTGCATAGCTGAACTGCGAGTTATGACAAAAAAGACCGGGTATCAATGCAAAGTGTTCGATGCGGAAGCATTTGGGAAAATTTCTTCATGAATTCTATGTAGTTACAACTGAGATCACTTCAAAAGTACATAACTCGTTCGGCTTCGAACCACAGGCATTCATCCCATTGAAATGCACAGGGTGCGTCAATTTTTTCCAGCTCTGGCCCGGTAAACTTCAAAGACCGAAGCCGTATCAAGCCCTTCCGGCAACTCCCGAAGCGCGTTTTCATAGATCGATCTGCTCGCTTCAAACAACGGTGCCGAAACCCCTTTTGCAGCTATGTCGTTACCGATGATTCGCAGATCCTTTTCAAACATCCGGAGGCTGGCTGTCGGTGGCTCGTAAACACCAGTCATCATCATCGGCATTCGCAAGTCCGACATGCGCGACTGACCGGCTCCGCTGGAAAGCAGCTGATAGACGGTCTCCCGATCCAGTCCCAGGGCATCGCAATAGCTCAATGTTTCCGCCGCAGCTACATTGTGAACCGCGACCGCATGATTTGCGACGAACTTCAGCTTGGTGCCATTGCCGAATGCACCGACATTCATCACCAACCGCGTAAATTTTTCCAGCAACGGAACGGCGCGGACAATCGCATCCTCATCGCCCGACGCCATCATCACAAGGTCTGCGTCCGCCGCCTGCGCGCCGGTTCCACTGACCGGACAATCAAGAACATCGACGCCGCTTCGCTCCAAAACGGCTCTTGCAGCTTGCTTGTCCTCTAAAGAAAAGGTTCCCGTCTCAATGACAATCTGTCCTGCCCGCAACAACTCGCTGAGTACGTTGCACACGGAAAACAACGCTTGCGGCGATGCGAGTGCAAGAATTACCGCATCGCAATCGGCAATCCATTTTCCCGGAGTTTCGAATACCCGGCCACCGGCTTCAAGAAGCGCTTGTCGCCCAATCTGCGAAGGATCAACCCCCAAAACAGTCTCACCCGCTCTGATCAGGTTCCTGCAATATGCCCCTCCCATGATACCAAGGCCGATCACGGCGACTGTCATGGCCGCCCCCTCCGGGTCGAGACTTCTTCGTTATCGACAATCTTGTGCTCGTTCATGCGTCAAGTTTAACCGAAACGTGCATTACCGGCACCTAGTGAATGCAGGAAGATCAGACCTGCGTGTTTGTTGCTTCCAGGCGCACCTGCGCCTCGACCGCCTCGATTGAACGGATGATATCCATCGACGTTGTCCGGTGATTGACGATGGCTGCTCTCAAGCAGGACCGTCCTTTCTGTTTTGTCGTGGAAAAAACGGCGCTTCCCTGAAGTTGCAGCCGGGCTGCGATTTCATTCGGGTCGCCCTTTTCCGGATAGAAACAGCAAACATTCGATGTCACGGGGTGCGCCAACTGCAAAACGTCGGACTTTTCGACAAGCTCCGCCATCAGGCCGGCCTGCCTGCAATTGTCGCTGATTGCGTTCCCAAATGCATCCATTCCGATCGCTTTTACGGCCGTCCAGACCTTCAACGCACGAAAACCGCGTGACAACTCCAGGCCAAGATCGCAATACCATGTGCCGCCGCCGCCCAGACCTGCTTCCTGGTGTTCAAGATAGGAAGGGCGTGAAGAAAAAGTTTGCAGATGCAGTTCACGATCGTAAATCATGCAGGCGCCGCAATCATAGGGCACCGACATCCATTTGTGGAAGTCGCAGGCGATGGAATTTGCCTTCTCGATACCCCTGCATAAATCCCGCCACGGCTGGTCTGCCAGACGTGTCCAAAATCCAAAGGCCGCGTCGACATGCAGCCAGATGCCTGCTTCATTGCAAAAGGCGGCCAGATCGTCGATCGGATCGAAAACACCCGTGTCAACAGCCCCTGCCGTGCCGATGACCGCGAGCGGGACGCGCCCATTTGCCCTGTCCCGTTCGACCGCTGCCTTCAAGGCTGCCATGTCCATCTGCAGCGCTTCATTTGTTTCCACGAAGGTAAGTGCATCGGTGCCGTGTCCCATCACTTCAAGCGCCTTGGCAATGCAGGAATGTGTTCCCTTGCACAGATAAACAGCTATCTCCGGAAGCGACTGGATACCGGTTTTGCGAATTTCCTTTCCAAAGAGACGCGTGCGCGCTGCGGACAATGCCAATATGGTTGCCTGGGAGGTGCCACTTGTCAGGATAGCCGAGGCGTCTGAGCCGAACCCGGCAAGCTTCAGCAACCAGTCCAGGACCGCCTGTTCAACCTTCATCGCCCCATGATCACGCCCACCGCAATTGCTGTTCATGGTCGCTGCGACAAGTTCAGCGCCAACAGATACCGGGAGGCCGGTGCCGTGAACCCAACCGAAAAAGGCAGGATGCGTGTTGCCGGTCGCATAAGGCATAATATCTTCTGTCAGATGCCTAAATGTGGCTGCTGTGCCGCTTCCGGTTTCGCTCGGTTCCAGTTTCAGACTGTCACCGAGGCCAGCCGGCAACGGCTGCCAAGGCAGGTCACGCGCAGCTTTCATGCGGCCAATGCACTGCTCCAGAAGAGCGTGCATTTCGTCACCAAAATCTTCCCAGTCAGCTGGTTCAAGGCGGTCGCCTTCTTCTGACATTCCAAACTCCATCTATGCCGGCGCGGATCCAATAACGTTAGATCACGCAGAAAATACCTTGCAACGACGCATCCACACCTTTCAATTTTTGAAATCCATCATTTCTGCTTTCACAAACAACCGATTTGGAATTGCCTACTCATGACAGCGTCCGCTTCAATCGCTCTCAACCTGCCACCTTGAAGGAATGACCCAGCCAGGGATATTCCGACACAACCGGTGTTACTGTATGCGAGTGCAAAAACCCCTTCAGTGTTCTGGCCATCGCATCACCGAGCGAGCGGCTCCATTCGGGTCCGGCAGCAAGAACGATCGTTCGGGAAAAGGCCTGAAACGGCAGCGGATGTATATCAATGTCCTTGTGGAATCGGCGAGCGCTTTTATAGGCAAGCGGCGTCGTGATCGACCAGTATTGGCCCGTCGCAATCAATGCGAACAGAGACTGGTAGCTGTCAATCTCGACCCGAACTTCCTGGGTCAGGCGCAACCGGGAAAGCTGGGCCTCGATCTGCCTGCCCATAAGCAACCGCCTATCATAGGTAATATATTGAAGGTCCTTCAAATCCTGCAGGCCGGATTGCGGTGGATAGGCAGCCGAACTTGGAACAGCCAGTACATATGGATCCGAGAGAAGATCAATTTTTTCAATATCTTGGTCAATCTCACCACTCGACGTGTAAATCCCGATATCAAGAGACTGAGTTCGCAACTTGTCTTCGATCTCGTGACTTGGTCCGGTCAGAAGCCGGAATTCGCTCCTGGTCAGAGACGACGCCAGCTGACTAAGCAACATAGGCGTGATCTGGTCTTCAAAGTCTTCGATTGCACCAATACGAAGGGTTGCGTGGCCGGACAGGTCGAGCGAGATCAGTTCGGTCTGTGCCAGGTGAATTTCACCCATCGCCGTCTTGGCGCGCTCCAGGAAAAGCTGCCCGGCTCGGGTCATCGTCATCGGCCGGGAGTTGCGGTCGAGCAGCCGGCATCCAAGCGCCTGCTCCAGTTTCTTGATTTGCTGCGAAGCAGCGGGAAGACTGAGATCCGTCTCTGCAGCGGCCTGAGCTATCGATCCCGTTTCGGCAGCGATGCAAAATACCTCGATCCCTTTGAGGGACATGTTGTTGAATCGCATGTTGCCGCTCCCTGGGGTCAATTTGACCGATCGCAACGCGGCCAAGTCCGACAATCCCACCAGAGAGTTCTGATACCATGTCAGTGTTAGATTTCAAAAAATCATTCACTCAGCAGGAAGCGATCACTCCGGAGGCAATTGCCGAAGCCGTGCGTGTTCTGCAAACGGGGCGCTTGCATCGTTACAACACGATCGAAGGAGAGGACGGCGACACAGCCCTTTGGGAACAGGACTATGCCGCATATCAGGGGGCCGCATTCTGTCTTGCTACCACCTCCGGCGGAACCGCCATGCAGATTGCCCTGCGCGCGGTGGGGGTTCAGGCAGGCGATGCCGTATTGACCAACGCCTTCACCCTTGCGCCAGTTCCGGGTGCGGTCGCTGCTGTCGGTGCTACCCCGATCTTCGTCGAAACCACTGAGAACCTCACCATCGACCTGGAAGATCTTTCGGCAAAGCTGCTGGCCAGCAGCGCCAAATTTCTGTTGCTGTCTCATATGCGCGGGCACCTTACGGACATGGATGCCTTGTGCACGCTGCTGACGAGATCGGGCGTCGTGCTGATCGAGGATTGTGCACACACGATGGGTGCCGAGTGGAACGGCACCAAAAGCGGAAACTTCGGCAAGGTCGCCTGTTTCAGCACGCAGACCTACAAGCACCTGAACAGCGGTGAAGGCGGCCTTCTTACAACGAATGACCCGGATGTCATGGCAAGGTCCATCATCCTGTCCGGCTCCTACATGCTCTTTGAGAAACACCTGGTCCGCCCAGACAAGGAAGCATTCGAAACGGCCAGGTTCGAAAGCCCCAATTGCTCATCGAGACTGGACAATCTTCGGGCCGCGATCCTGCGTCCGCAGCTTGCTAATCTGGACAAGAACGTGGAGCGATGGAACCGGCGTTACAAGATCCTTGAAAACGGGCTTTCGAACGCTGCGAATGCCGTAGTCCCGGTCCGGCCTGACAAGGAATTCTATGTCGGATCGTCGTTCCAATTTCTGGTTCCATTGTGTCCCGACGAGGCATGCCGGTCTTTTGTTGCTGCATGCAAGAAACGCGGCGTCGAATTGAAATGGTTCGGCGATGCCAATCCCGTTGGCTTTACAAGCCGGTATGACAGCTGGACCTATGCACCCGAACAATCCCTGCCCCAAACGATCAATGTCTTGAGACGGGTTATGGATCTCCGGGTCCCGCTCAGTTTCACTGAGGGCGACTGTGAAACGATCGGCACCATCATATTCGAAGAACTGGCGCAAATTCAGGCCTGATGCCAGGCGAAAACCAAAAAAACAGCACCAAACGGACAAAGGCACATTCATGGCTTCTACCTTTCTGAAACAGGCAAGTGAGAACGGCGGCTCGGTTCAGGACATGACAACCGTCACGCAACGGGTGTCTGAGATGCTTCGGAAAATCGAGGCTGAAGGCGAGGATCGGACGATTGCCTATGCCAGACAACTCGATGGTTGGGAACAGGATATCGTCGTCGCTCCGGAAGCGATCGAAGCGGCCTCGACGCAGGTTCCAGAAAGTCTGAAGGATGACATTCGATTTGCCCACGAGAACATCGCAGCATTTGCGAAAGCGCAGATGGAGAGCATTCGGGAATTTGACGTGGAATTGCGTCCAGGCCTTGTTGCCGGTCAAAAACTGATCCCGGTGTCCGCTGCAGGCTGCTATGTCCCCGGAGGACGTTATAGCCATATCGCGTCGGCGATAATGACGGTGACAACTGCCAAAGTCGCGGGTGTGGATTTTATCTCGGCCTGCTCGCCGACACGGCCCGAGACTGGCATTGCGCCTGCAATCTTGTGGACTCTCGATTATTGCGGCGCGGACCGGGTCCTGTCTCTCGGAGGCGTACAGGCAATCGCCGCCATGGCCTTCGGGCAATTCGGTTTGCCTGAGGCAGACATTCTAGTCGGCCCTGGGAACCAATATGTGGCCGAGGCGAAGAGGCTCTTGTTCGGACGAACAGGTATCGACATGTTTGCAGGCCCGACGGACAGCCTAATCATTGCCGACGAAACAGCTGACCCGGATATTGTTGCAGCGGACCTCGTTGGCCAGGCGGAGCACGGCTATAATTCTCCGGTCTGGCTCGTGACGACGTCCGACCGCCTTGCCCGAAAGGTGCTGGAACTGGTGCCGATCATTGCAGGTGAGCTGCCGGACCCGAACCGCGAAAGCGCGTTGCAGGCATGGGACAATCTGGGTGAGGTTGTTCTTTGCGACCGGCGCGAGGACATGGTTGAATTCGCCAACAGGACCGGGCCGGAACATCTGCATGTGCAGGCCTCCGACCTTGACTGGTGGATCGGGGAGCTGGCGTCTTACGGTTCACTCTTTCTGGGCGAAGAAACCACGGTCGCCTTCGGTGACAAGGCGTCAGGGCCGAACCACGTGCTGCCGACGGCCAATGCCGCGCGCTACACGGGTGGCCTTTCGGTGCACAAGTTCCTGAAAACAGTGACCTGGCAGAAAATGACCCGGTCGGCAGTTCGTGACGTCGCACTTGCCACCGCTCGCATTTCGCGCTTTGAAGGGATGGAGGGCCACGCCCGCAGCGCGGACATTCGCCTGCAGAAATATGACCTGACAAATGACCCTCAGGCGCGCATCAAGTGATCGTCTTCGCACTCAAGTTTTGATTGCGGCCTGTGCCTGAAGCATTTGTTGAAAAGGTTGAATCACCAGTCGCTGCCTGAGATCATGAATTTCAGCGCGATAGGTGACGAGCTGTGTTTCAAGGTTTTCACGAAACGCTATTCGTGCCTAATTCAAGATAAGTCCGCTCTACCTCGATCAGACGCTGTTTGCGCCACAACCCACCGCCGTAGCCGGTTAACGATCCATCAGCGCCAAGGACCCTGTGGCAGGGCACGACAATTGCCAGCTGATTGGCACCGTTGGCACGCGCCACGGCACGAACCGCCTCCGGTTTGCCCAGGTCTTTCGCAAGTTCGGAATAGCTTCGGGTGCTGCCCGCCGGAATTTTCAAGAGTTCGCGCCAGACATCCTTGGTGAACGCAGTGCCGTGCAGCGCGAGCCTGGTTTCAAACCGGCCCGACTCGCCGGTAAAAAAGACGTTCAATTCCTGCTGGATCTGGTCTGTGACGCTTGTCCTCCCGAATCCAATCCGGCCTTTGGCAAAGCCTTGAAGTTTCTTGAATTCGGCTGGAAGCGCTTTTCGGTCGAGAAACTCAAGCAAATGCAGATGCGTGTTGTCCGTCACCGCTATCAACGGGCCGAGTGGCGAGGACACCCAGTCTGCGAACAGCAAGGGGTTCTGGGAGAAGGTTCCCGGTGGCTGACCGATTATCCTGGAAAACGCATCGCGGAATGCGCTGGAAGACTCAAACCCGGCCGTGATTTGCGCATCGATGACCTTGCCGCCTTCGGCAAGCGTGGAAAAGCCTTCCTGCAAGCGGCGCTGACGCGCCATTTCCAGAAACGTCATGCCGTAGTGTCTCTTGAACGCACGGCGAACCGTGGACGGATCCAGTCCCAGCCGCACAAGATCCGGCTCGCCCCACCGATATCCGGGGCGCTTTTCAAGAGCTTCGATCAATGTCGACACGAGCGGGTCCGCGCCGGCTTCCGGCGCGGTCGGGCAGCAACGTTTGCAGGGACGGAACCCGGCATCGATACACGCCGCCACTGTCTCAAGGAAAGTGCAGTTCTCCCGCTTCGGCTTACGGGCCGGACATGTCAGACGGCAGAAGATCCCGGTTGAGGCGACGCAGACAAACATGCGCCCGTCATAGGACGCGTCACGATTGAGAAGCGCTTCGTAGAGCGTGTCGAAATCAGGTCGGATCATCAGCATGGCCTGAAACTAGTGTGCCAAACAAAAATATGCAGCCGGAAATCGGGCGCCTAATTTGAACGTATAATCTAAATTAGCGATAGACCTGCTCTTCAGCGGGAAACTTGCGGTCCTTGACCTCATCCGAATAGGCCTTGACGGCTGCTTCAATCTGGCCTCCGAGATTTCCGTAGACCTTGACGAATTTGGGCGGCGCCGGATTGAGGCCGAGCATGTCCTCCAGAACAAGGATCTGGCCGTCGCACTCCGCCGATGCGCCAATGCCAATGGTCGGAATTGGGATTTCCTTGGTGATCTGTGCGGCAAGGGGCTCAACCATCCCCTCCAGGACAACCGCGAATGCACCAGCTTCCGTTACAGCTGTCGCATCCTCAAAGTGCTGATCCCAGTCATCTTCGTGCCGCCCTTGCGTCTTGAACCCGCCCATGACGTGAACCGACTGCGGCGTGAGCCCGATATGCGCCATTACCGGAATACCGCGTTCACTCAGGAAGCGGATGGTTTCGGCCATTCGGACACCGCCCTCAAGCTTGACCGCGCCGCACTGGGTTTCCTTCATGACCCGCGCGGCATTGCGGAAGGCAACGGACGGGCTTTCCTCGTAGGTTCCAAAGGGCATATCGACAACGACGAGCGCGCGTCTGGTGCCGCGCACCACCGCCTTGCCATGCATTATCATCAGGTCGAGCGAAACGCCGACGGTGGATTCCATGCCGTGCATCACCATCCCGAGGCTGTCGCCGACCAGAATGAAGTCGGCATAGTTGTCGACAATGGCCGCTGTATGCGCGTGATACGAGGTCAGAGAAACAATCGGGTCGCCGCCCTTGCGTTTCGCGATCTGGGGTGCGGTCAGCCGGCGGACAGGTTTTTGGACGCTCATAGGGCGTATCCTTCGGGTCAGGTTTGCGGCGCAATAACGCGCTGATCTATCAGGAGAACGGTTCCGAAGCGAACCGCGAGCAGGACCACAGAGGGACGATCGAAGGGACTGGAACACTCAGCCAGTGTTTCGGCGTCCCGGATATCGACACTTTTCACCTCGGCTGAGGGTGCTTCCGCGAGACAAGACCTGACGGCGGCGTCTATCTCTTGGACTGAAGACCCCGCTGCAGCCAACGCCTCTGCCCTGTCGAGTGCGCGGTTCAGCACAGTGGCTTCAGCCCTTTGGTCATTGGACAGCCGCACGTTGCGCGAGGACATGGCCAGGCCGTCGGCTTCGCGAACGGTCGGATGAGCGATGATCTCCAGCGGCATATCAAGGTCACGCACCATCTGACGGATCAGTGTCAGCTGCTGATAGTCCTTTTCTCCGAAAACGGCAAAGTCAGGCGTGACGATATTGAACAGCTTGGTCACGACCGTTGAAACGCCACGAAAGTGACCCAGTCGCAGCGCACCCTGCAGGATCCCCGAAAGGCTTGGAACTTCGACATGGGTATCGCCAGCAGATGCGTACATTTCCTCAACGCTCGGCAGAAACACCGCATGGATACCTTCCGCCTCGAGGAGGCTCAGGTCCCTTTTCTCGTCACGCGGATAAGATGAGAGATCTTCACCAGGTCCGAATTGAGTCGGGTTGACGAATATACTTGCGACGGCCCGGTCCGCCTTCCGCGCTGCAGCGCGGACCAGGCAAAGATGGCCCTCATGCAGGTAACCCATGGTCGGCACCAGGGCCACCGTTTCTCCCGCCTTCTTCCATGTCCGGACGGTGTTCCGTATCTCCGCCTTTGTCCGGCAGATTATCATTTTGTCCTCCCAGGCGCCCGGTTCCCGCCCTAGCCGCCTCTATTTCGCAGGTGCAACATATGCGGTGCACCCAGGAAGGTCCAGTAGCCCGTCCGGAGAGCATTCCATTCCCGTCCGGTGCGCCCGGACCGTGTGCTTTCCAAAATGTTATCGGCACAACTTCTTGATTCCCGGTGCTTGCGCCCGATGTCTTCTGACAAAGAAACGAAAAATCGCTGGACATGCGAGTGGAACACCCTGCGCGAACATAATGTTCGCCGCTTTGATCTGAGGAGGAATTCAATGGCTTTGAACAACGCAACAGGTTTATTGAACGTTTTCTCTAAGAATGCGCCATCTGCAATCGCCGCTTTGCTCACATTCGGCCTGATGGCTCCCGCAGCTTTTGCCGAAGACCGGAGCAACTGGCCTTCCAGCTTTTCCGTCGGGACAGCAAGCCAAGGAGGCACCTATTTCGTTTACGGTTCCGGCTGGACCAATATGGTCGCCGACGAACTCGGTATTCCAGGCGGTGCGGAAGTTACGGCCGGACCGGTTCAAAATGCAGCCCTTGTCCAGACGGGCGATCTTGATTTCGGCATGGTCACGATGGGCCCCGCCTTTGACGCGATCAATGGCGAAAGCGCTCTGGCACCCGGTCTGAAACACGACAATATCCGGGCCATCTTCCCGATGTACAAAACCGCGTTTCACGTGATGACACTGAAAAGTTCCGGTATTGAAAGTCTCGACGATATACCGGACGGCGCGACGATCGGCTTCGGTCCTGTTGGAGGCACACCCGGAACGTACTGGCCCCGCTTCTTCGAGACCTTTGGCAAAAACGTCGAAGCTCAACACGGTGGTGCAGCCGATCTCGCCGGTCAGCTGCAGGACGGCCTGATCGATGTTTACACCTGGGCGGCCGGCGTACCGTTTCCGGCATTTTCGCAGGTGGAAGCCCAAGCGGACGTCAATTTCTTCGGCATGACAGAAGAGCAAGCCAAAATGATCGCCGAAAATCATCCGGTGTCGCTCTTCACGATCCCGGCCGGCACCTATCCGTCTCAATCGGAAGATCATGCAAGCGTATCCATGTGGAACTTTGCCATCGCACGCGCGGATCTGCCGGAGGATTTTGTCTATGCGGTCGTTGACACGGTCATGAGTAATAATCCGAAGATGCTCGACATTCACAAGGCGGCGATCGAAACGCTTCCGGAGAACTACGACAAGAACGCTTTCATCCCGTGGCATCCCGGTGCCGTAAAGTGGTTCAAGGAAAACGGATTCGAGATCGATCCGGCTCTCGGTGGCTAGTAAATTAAGCCAGATTATCCTCAATATACGCCCCGGGCTGTCATCAGCAGCTCGGGGTAAGCCCTGTCGTTGAGAACATTGTCATGTCCGAACCCTCAGGCCCGAATGATGCAGATGTCGATCAGGGCAGCACCAACGGCCTTCGGGGCTGGCAGGGCCTGGCGTTCGGTTTCCTGTGCGTCTTTTACGCGGCATGGCATTTATACAGTCTGAATATCGCACCGCTTGAAACCTGGCTCTTTCGCATTCTTCATATCGCGGGAGCCCTGGTTCTCGGTTTCGGTCTGACGGGCATCCTGCTTGTCGGCGATGACAGGCGTTCGCGGAACGAGCGGCTTGAACGGCTGATCGCAATCATTGCCGGTATCCCGGT
Source organism: uncultured Roseibium sp. (assembly GCF_947494555.1). Taxonomy (GTDB): domain Bacteria; phylum Pseudomonadota; class Alphaproteobacteria; order Rhizobiales; family Stappiaceae; genus Roseibium. The sequence continues at coordinate 494,576 of NZ_CANLVF010000003.1, forward strand.
TTTGTATGCGTTCGGGCTGGTTGCATTCGGCCTCAACCAGTACTGGACGACCGGCAAGGTCGAAAACCCTGATGCTGTCTTTGCCTATTTCGGGATTTCGCTTGCGGCCGGAACAACACTTGCCATCGTTTCGGGCTGGTTTTTGCGCGGCAAGGAGGGCTATGTCGCGCCAACCGACTGGGTGCTATTGGTCGCAAGCCTCGCTTCAACGGGCTTTATCGCCCTAAGCCTGGATGCACTGAACCTGAGACTTCGGGCCGGTACGCCCTTTGCCGATCCGCAAAATGCATGGGCCGCGTTCGTTGCCGTCGCACTCATGCTCGAACTAACCCGGCGCGTTGCCGGTCTTGCGCTCGTCGTCATTGCAACGGTGTTCGTGGGCTATGCCTTTCTCGGACCCTGGCTTCCCGGATTTCTGGAGCATCGCGGCTATGGTGCCAAGCGCTTCTTCAGTTACATTTTTACCGACAACGGCATTCTCGGACCAACGACAGCGGTCTCGTCGACCTACATCATCCTGTTCATCATCTTCGCAGCCTTCCTGCAAAGCTCGAAGGTCGGCGACTATTTTGTCAATCTTGCTTTTGCAACAGCGGGCCGTGCCCGCGGCGGGCCGGCGAAAGTCGCGGTCTTTGCCTCCGGTCTGATGGGCATGATCAACGGCACTTCGGCCGGAAATGTGGTCTCGACGGGCTCGCTGACCATCCCACTGATGAAACGCGTCGGCTATCGGCCCCAATCAGCAGGTGCGATCGAGGCTGCTGCCTCCACCGGCGGGCAGATCATGCCGCCGATCATGGGTGCCGGTGCGTTCATCATGGCCGAAATCACCGGCATCCCCTACACCGAGCTCGTTGTCGCCGCGCTGATCCCCGCGGTGCTTTACTTCGTGTCGATCTACTTCATGGTCGACTTTGAGGCACGCCGACTTGGCATGCGCGGCATGACCAACGAGGAAGTGCCTAAATTCAGGAACCTGGCAAAACAGGCATTCCTGTTCCTCCCCATCATCATTCTGGTCGGCTCGCTCTTCCTGGGGTACTCGGTCATCCGGGCCGGGACACTCGCCATTGCCTCGGCAGCGGTCGTGAGCTGGCTTACGCCGTTTCGCATGGGAATTCGCGAGATCATCGAAGCGCTGCGCAATGCGTCCCAGATGTCGATCCAGATCATCACCGTCTGCGCGACGGCCGGGATCATTGTCGGCGTGATTTCCCTGACCGGTGTCGGCGCGCGGTTCTCATCGCTGCTGTTTGAACTTGCCGAAACCAGCAAGCTGCTTGCACTCATTTTCGCGATGATCATTTCGATCATTCTGGGAATGGGCATGCCGACAACAGCAGCCTACGCCGTCGCGGCGTCCGTCGTCGCGCCCGGACTGATCGAACTCGGCATTGCTCCGCTCGTGGCACATTTTTTCGTGTTCTATTTCGCGGTCGTCTCGGCGATCACACCGCCGGTCGCGCTCGCCGCCTATGCGGGCGCCGCCATCGCCGGGTCGGAGCCGATGCGCACCTCGGTGACCGCCTTCCGGGTCGGCCTTGCCGCCTTCATCGTCCCATACATGTTCTTTTACAGCCCCGGCCTGCTGCTGGAAGCAAGCTGGCTGGAGATTATACGCAACGCGGTAACGGCAATCATCGGCGTCTATCTCCTTTCAGGAGCTGTTCAGGCTTATCTCATGGGACCGCTTTCCCCAATCTGGCGGGTTCTGCTCCTGGCAGCAGCACTGTGCATGATCTCAGGCGACTGGCGCTCGGATATTGTCGGTATCCTTCTGGGCGCAGGGATCTGGCTCAAGTCGAGGCGCGATACCCGACCCGTCTCTAATACGGCTTAGAGAGGCCTTGCCACCCTAGCCTGCCTTGGCGATATCGTCTGTGCAGTCGATTTCCGCTTCGGTGCCGGTTTGTCTCGGGAACTGCGACAGGGCGCTCAGCATCAGCCAGTCCGGCAAGGCTCTGCGGTATTTTTCCTGCCCGACAACGTTCAGGTGGCCGTTGGCGATTTCGCTACGCAGGTCTCGCATGCCTCTCCAGGATTCCACGAAACGGCGAATGTCCGAACTTATCGTGAGGTCCACTTCGAGCCCGGGGTATTTCAGGCACATGTCGACATTGCCGCCTTCAACCACGAGCCAGAAACGGCTGAAGCCCTTGTGCGTTCCAGAAAAAGCGAATTCCATCACGATCCGCTGTTCGGGCATGGCGTCGACATTCAGTCTGGTGTGCATGCTCCAAGCCAGGAAAGCTGGATCAAGATCCTCCGTCTCCATGTCGCGCGACCACTTTTGGCCCCAGACCGCCAGGTTCATGATGATGGGATCCAGGTCGCGCCCGGCCTCCGTCAGCTCATAAGCGAAGCCGCGTCCGTTATCGAGAGCGCGGCGTGTGATCAGTCCCGCATGTTCCAGGCTCGATAATCGCTGGCTCAGCAAAGTCGCAGAGATCTTCGGCACGCCACGATGAATCTCGTTGAAGCGCGTACACCCGTCGATCACGCGGCTGATGACCAGCAAGGTCCAGCGTTCGCAGAGAACTTCCGCCGCCAAGGCAAGCGGGCAGTACTGTCCATACCCTTTGTACGGCATCCGGCACTCCTCAGGTCCAATAGCGATAGAGGAAAGAGTACGGCGCTGCCAGAAATCGAACAACTCCGGAATCTGTAGTTACTGCATATTCGTGAGTTTTTTGGCTTCAAAATTCACGTCACGCTGACAGCCAGGATGACAACCAGCGGAAGGCGGACAGCGAGATGACAGACACTCTCCAGAACTTTCTGGCAACGCGTCTCGGCGCGAATGCCGTGTTCCCAGGGAACCCCGAATTCGACGAGAGACGGCAGGTCTGGAACGGTTACATCGACCGTAAACCGATCGCAGTGGTGAAGGTCAAAGATGTTGCCGATGTCAGCGAGACGATCCGGACAGCCGCCGGACGCGGACTGAATGTTTGCGTCAAGGGTGGAGGGCACAACATTGCCGGGTCGGCGGTCGCCGACGGTGCGCTGATGATCGACATGTCGGGATTGGACCAGATCCGGATCGATGCAGCCAACCGGGTCGCTCAGGTGGGCGGCGGGGCCACCTGGGCGCAATTCGATGCCGCCGCACAAGCAGAGGGACTGGCGGCTCCCGGTGGTGTTGTTTCCTCGACCGGCGTTGCCGGGCTGACACTTGGAGGCGGGTTCGGGTGGCTCGCGCGCCTGCATGGGCTGGCAGTCGACAACGTGTTATCCGCCACGCTCGTTCTGGCCGACGGTACCGTCGCAATCTGCTCAGCTGATGAACATGCCGATCTTTTTTGGGCCATCCGGGGTGGCAGCGGAAACTTTGGCATCGTGACCGAGTTCACGTTCAGGCTTCACCCGGTCGGACCGGCTGTTCTTTTCGGCCCGACTTTTTTCGATTTGAAGGATGCGCGTGCGGTCCTGAACGCTTACGCGGAGCACGCACCATCGCTGCCGCGCGAGGCCTGCGTCTGGGCCAACCTGATGACAGCGCCGCCGGCGCCCGTTCTGCCTGAAGAAAGTCACGGGACCACGGTCCTGACCCTGATGCAGTCATACGCCGGGCCGCCGGAAGCGGGATACGCTGTCCTGAAATCTCTCTATGGCGGCGTGGAACCTGTTGGAAGCGCGCTGACACCGCGTGCGTACACAGAAGCTCAGAGCTTTCTCGATCCAGCCTATGTGGCCGGTGCGAGGAACTATTGGCGGACACATAATCATCACGCACTTACGCCGGAGCTGATCGACACCCTGATCGAGCTGGCTCAAACCTTGCCGACGCCCGAATCTGAAATCCTGATCTGCCAGCTCGGCGGAGCCGTTGCCGACATCGGTGCCGATGCAACCGCATTTCCCCACCGTCACATTCCGTTCATGTCGACACCGGGCGCACGCTGGCACGACCCGGCCAATGATGAGGCTATGGTCGCGTGGCTGGCATCTGTTTCCGATCGCATTTCAGACCATGCTGTTCCCGGGTCTTACGTGAATTTTATAGCCGAGAGCGATGGGCAAGCACCTTCCGCGTATCAAGGCAATCTCGACCGGCTGGCAGCGATCAAACGCAAGTATGATCCGCATAACCTCTTCCGATTTAACCAGAACATTGCCCCCGACCGTGCCGCGGAGATCGCATAGGCACGAGCCATCCATCTCAAAATAGCCCGCTACAGAAAGGAAATTTCGATGTCTATTCGCTTAACATTTTTCCGCCAGTTATTCCTCGCCGGCACCTGTGCTTCCTGCTTCGGGACTGCATCACTCGCATCGGACGACGCGATGATTTCAGCGCCGGTCGAACATATGGCAACGGAAGACAAGCCGGCAAAACATATCGACGGATCGGAGGCCAGGCTCTCCAGAACCGATCACGGCGCAGCCATGACCCTGAAGACATCAGAACTTGTCCCGGGCAACGTCACAACGGCCTGGTGGGTGATCATGACACGTCCGGAAAACTGTTCGGCGACCCCTTGCACCGCAGAAGACGTCATCGGGCGCGCTGCCGAAGTCGGCACGCAGATTGTCTATGCGGACGGCACCGTCAACGGTCCTGATGGCACTGCCAACTTTGCCGCCTATCTCTCGGCCGGTGATGTCCCAGGCGGCTGGTTCGATCAGACATTCGATGCGCCTGGGACCACAGAGATCCATCTGGTTCTTAACGACCACGGGCCTCTCATTCCCGACATCGCGGCCTCGATGCTCACCAGCTATCGCGGTGGCTGCTCAGACGACAGCCTGCCACCACCATTCCCCGACACGGCAAAAGCCGACGGAACTGCAGGGCCAAACGCGTGCCGCCTTATCCAGGACGCCATATTTCCGGCGCGGGTGTCCAAGGGAAACTAGCCGATGTTTTCAAGAAAAGGAGTATTTCAGATGTTTAAGTACCTGTTTGCCGCCGCCGTCATTCTCGCGGTTCAATCAAGTACCGCCCACGCGATCACGGTCACGTCGGGCGATACTATCCGAGGCAGCTACACGTTTCCGACATTCGGAGCAACGGAACTGGAGCCAACCTCGTATTTGCTCAGGCTTGCCTCAGCCGACCTGTTCGGAGGTGGCGACGCAGTGGGCATCCGTATCCTCGATGAAAGTTTCAATCCGTTGCTTTTCACAACCTTCAATGCGAACGGTTCGGCGCTTGATCCGACGATCGGGATCCAGGTAAGTCTTTCGGATTTTCTTCCCGGCGTGCTTGGACCTGGCGACCCGGCGAGGGTGCCCCGCAGCGGCTTCGTTGATATTACAGGTCTTGCAGGATCATTTGACGTTTCTTCCCTGTCGCTTTTCGGCACGGAACACATCGGCAATGTCGGTGTCTTGCGTCAGGTTCGAGTGGTCGAGTTCGACGCTGTCACGACACCAACAACACCAGTCCCCTTGCCGGCTGCAGGTTTCCTCCTTGCAGGTTCCGTCGCAGGCCTCCTCGGCTTCAGATTCGCCAGGACCGGGAAGAACACAAGATCTGCTGCAATGACAGCGGCCTGAGTCTCGGCGCGGCGGCGAAGTTTGTTTCGCCGCCGCACCGCCATCATCTCGCTGAAAATGCTCTCACGCATTCGAGTTCTTCAAAAATCTTGCTTTCATGCGGATCACAAAATCGCGCTATGCGGTTCAACATGCTGACCGCGGACTTCCTGACCGCTAAGGTGATTGGCGCCGCAGCCGAAAACCGCGCCCGCTGCTTTGCGAAATCAACGCCCTGAGCGGGCACTTGAAGCCGGCGACGACGATCCGAGGCAGCACTGCGCTGCCCTCTTTTGATTTTGGAGAGGTTTCCATGTCCGACCGCATTAATCCCGACAGCTTGTACAATAGCGTTCAGTGGGGGTTTTCCCACGCAGCCGTTTCGGAACCGGGCAGGCTATTGCATCTTGCAGGACAGGTTGCCTGGGACAATGACTGCAAACTGGTCGGAGGCGACGACCTCAATGCCCAGGCGCGCCAGTGCCTTGCGAACCTCAAGGCGGTGTTGGCCGATCAGGGCCTTGGTCCTGAACATCTTGTCCGTATCCGGACCTATGTCGTGAACCACTCACCGGACAAGCTGGAGCCGGTCGGCATGGCACTAGGGGAATTCTGGGGCGATGTGACGCCCGCGCCGAACACGTGGCTTGGCGTGCAGTCCCTGGCTTTGCCGGAGTTTCTCGTCGAGATCGAAGGAACGGCTGTCCTTCCGTAAGTCCTTTAGACCGGATGTCGTTCAGGTCTCGCGCCTGAACGACACTCACTGCATAAACCGATCCTGAAACCAGGTACGCGTCGCATCGTTCGCGGGCAGTAGCGTCTCTACGCGCACATCGTCCAGCGTCGCGTCCGCGCTCATGCCGATCGTGGCAATCAGGGAAAACAAATCGAGCTCCGCGTCTTCGATCCGGAACCGGATGGTGAGAACGGGCGCGCTCGCATCTGAACTTGGATGGCTCAGCAGATCGCCGACCCCATCCAGTGATTTCAGCTTATCCAACAGGTGCCGCGCCTCCTGGTCATGCGGCCTTCGCGCGACCTCAAGCTCCAGGAGACGCAGGAGCGCGCGCGCCGTGTCGTTCCAGTTGAGAATGCAGTCACGCACCGGCCCGGGTGACAGGATCTCGCGCAGGATGTTGGTCTCCCCTCTTGCCCCGGCGAGGGCGAAAAACCGTTGTGCTGCGTCATTCGCCTTCAAGAGGTTCCAGATCCGGTCAATCGAAACCGCCGGATAGGGCTCATGCCCCTTCAGGACATGGTCGATCGAAGCCTCGACAGCCTTTTGGACAGCACCGTCCCAGCCCTTGCGGGAAGACAGCGCAGCGAAACCCGCCGAGAGCAGCATGGCATCCACTTCAGCCGCCGGCATCTCCAGCGCTTCGGCGAGCTGAACGATCGCAAACCGGCTCGGATTGGAGCGGCCGGTTTCCAGGAAACTGATATGGCGTTGCGACAGGCCTGACTGCAACGAGAGTTCCAACTGAGAGAGCCTTCGCCGCTGGCGCCAGTTTTTCAGGAAACCCGGAAACGCGGGATCTTCTATGTTCGGATTGTAGGTCATGTCCTTTTCCTGACTGATATCTGCGCCGAGGTCCATTACCTCCGAGGTAATTGAATGCATCGGCCGTCAGGTGCAGGGATGTCCGCGATCGTCAACCGACTTGCGAGACAACATCATGGACACTTCACGAAACGCCCGCCTTTTCCTGGGATTGAACGCCGCTTTTTCGCTCCTGATCGGCATTGATCTGGTTTTCGCTCCTGCCTTCGCAGCCGAGTTGATCTTCCTTGAGCCGGCCGGGTGGCAGTCACTCGTCTTGCGCATTCTTGGTGCCGGTCTGATCGTATTCGCGCTGGATCTGATACTGATGGCGACAGACCGCTTTGTCACGAAGGGTCAAGTGCTGTTTATCAGCGCGCTTGATCTCGGCTGGGTTCTGGGCAGCGGTGCTCTGCTGATATTCGCCAACCAGCTTTTTTCAGGTTTCGGTGTTGCAGCAATTGTCGCTGTCGCCGTTTTCGTTGCGGTGTTTGCACTCGGTCAATATTTTGGAGCTCAAAGGATCGTGGCGCCACTCAGCCAGGCATCCGTCCGCTCGGCGGGAGAGAAACTCCTCGCAAGCGTGAGCCGCACAGTCGCGGCCCCAAAAGATGTCGTCTGGAAAGTCATGACGGACCATCCACGATATGCGGACGTAGCCGACAATATTTCCAAGGTTGAGATCGTTGCAGGAAACGGTGAAGGCATGCAGCGCAGGTGTTACGGTCTGAAGGGCGAAAACTGGCTCGAAACATGCGATCTGTTCGACGAAGGACACGCCTTCGGTTTTCGCATTCACACGGAAGCCGACGACTATCCCTACCCGATTTCGAAACTCCACGGTGAGTGGTCGGTCGTGCCGATGGAAGAAGGGTCCAAATTCACGATCGATATTGAAGCAACGCCAAAAGGCAACTTCCTGACAAGAACGCTGTTCAAGGCAGCAGCAAAACGTCAATTCAAAAAGGTGCTTGCGGACCTGGCAGATGCCTGGGCGGCGCGGATGGAGCGCGAGGCAAGAGCCTGACACGCCGCACAAAGCTTACCGCCAGCAGGTGCAGTGACAGCACCGCTGGCACGATAAATACGCACGGACGTGGTGCTCAGGTAATTCAAGAATGATGTGCCACCTGCGCCCAACAGCCGACTCGACGTACAATAGCTGTGCATACCGAGTTTCTTATCATGATCGTAGGAACAGCCGTCCCACCATGAGTTTCCCTAGGCGACAGATGATTGAGCAGTTTGCTGTCGTCTAAACTCTTGCGCCGACTAGAACAAACACACCGATCAAAACTCGGTCAATTACGACTCGAGTTGGCGATTGGCAATCATTGATCAAGCGTATGCTCACCAGGGTCCAAGACTTCTTCTTTTTCGCGAAACTTTTCAAACCACAGTTTTGCGTGCTCCTGAGATACTCCCAAATTTCCGGAAATCTTTTTTATCATCGAATAATCGGTCCGGTTCGGAGACAACTGACGGATCAATGCGATATGTCGAAAGCGGGCCAATTCGAAATCGTCGAAAAAGCTGGGAAACTCGAACGTTTCCATTCCAAAATGAAAACGCAAAGCCTTCCTAATAAAAGCTTCTTCGTGCCCGATACTTTCTAGCCGACGACAATATTCTCTCGAGTTTTCACCCGCAACAGGAGGCAAATTCTTGTAGTCTAACAAAGCAGTATGCCTCCAACTCAAGTTACGTTTCAGTCTTTGGCCAAAACAAAGATTTAGCGTCTTTTTCCGTAACCTAAAAAGTCCCGTCATATGCGCGGCGCGAAATCCGGCAGGCAAGCACCGTGAAGCCATTTCGGTCCAGGGCGGCTTGTGCTTCCTGTTTCAGGTCACCGGCATTGTCGATCCATACGCCGTGGCCGCCATAGGCGCGCGCAACGGCGGGAAAGTCGGTCTCGCCGAAGTCGACGCCGACATTCGGGCGTTGGCTGCCACGCTGCTTCAGTTCGATCAGCGCAAGGCTTGTATCGACAAGGACGCAGATGATGACAGGGATCTTCAGGTCTCGAAGCGTCGACAATTCGCCCAGACACATTTCGAGCCCCGCATCGCCAACGAATGCAATGACGGGGGCCTCGCCGTCCACCAGCCGGTGACCCATGGCAAGTGGCACCGCACATCCCATGGTGCAGAGGGCGGAAGACTGCAGCATCTGCCGGGGCAGCGGGCAGCGCCAGATCTGGCTGACCAGGATACGGTGCGCGCCACTGTCCGCCGTCGCAACCGTGTTGGCCGGCATCACCTTGCGCAAGGTATGGAAGACCGTTCCCGGACCCCAGCCTTCGCCTTCCGGTGCAAACGCTTCGTCGAGATCCCTGCGGACAGTTTCCGGTTCCTTGTCCTCCCAGCTCGCCCGATTGACGTCCCTCGCATCACCCAGGATATCCAGAACCGGGGCAACTGCGCTGCGCAAAGTCGCAGACACGCCGTGCATGCCGTGGGTTCGCAGAACCGGCGTTACATCGATAACCGGCGCGTCTGCGTCCCAGGGATTGCGCCAGTTGATGCGCATCTCGATCGGGTCGTACCCCAGAAGAAGAATGCAGTCGCTCTTGTTTATCAGCGGCAGCAGGTGACCGTCTGCCTTCGGGGAGAGGCCAGCCCCTCCCAGAGCAAGCGGGTGGTTTTCATCGAGAAGCCCCTTGCCCTTGTAGCTTGTGACCAGCGGGATCCCGAACTTTTTACAAAAGGCACTGATCGCTTCAGACGCACCTTCGTTGACAGCATCGACCCCGGCGATCGCAATCGGCCGCTCCGCCTTGGCAAAGAGCGCAAGAGCTGTCTCAAGATCCGATCCCTTGGCTGGTGCAGTCGCAACCGGGAATGAGCGGAATGTCTTCGACCAGGCCTCGTCCGTTTCTCCTTCCGCAACCTTGATCGGGACATCGATGTGAACCGGACCCGGTTGACCGTCAAGGGCAATCGCAAGCGCCTTTTCCATCACGACGTCAAGCGCCCCGAGCCGGGCCGAGAAGCTTGCCTTCACGATCGGGCGAAGCAGTTGCTGGTGATCGAAAACCTGGTGCGTGTAACTTTCGGCCTCGCCCTGATCGACGCATCCCGTCAGGAAAATCAGTGGAACCCGATCCTGCCAGGCGTTCGCAACCACATTGATGGCATTGGCTGCGCCCGGCCCGATCGTTGCCAGAAGCACGCCCGGTGCACCATCCGCATGCCAGCCTCCCTCGGCCATGAAACCACCGGCGTTTTCATGCTTGACGAGCACGAAGTTCATACCGGCCTGATTGAGAGATTGCATGAGGGCCAGAACCTCGCCTCCGGGAATGCCGAAGGCGTGGCGGCAGCCGGCAGCAAAAAGCTTGCCGGCAATGATGTCTGCGCCGGTTGTCATTTGGCGGAGTGTTCCTTGTTCTTCTGTGCTTTGCCGAGGTCGAGAATGCCCCGGTCGGAGAGGTCTTTCAGCGTCGCGTCGCTCAAACCGAGATGCCGCTGTAGCACGTTCGCCGTGTCAGCTCCCAGCATGGGAGGCGCCTTGGCGTATTTGACCGGCGTCTTATCCAGATTGATGGGAGACCCGATCAGATCCACCGATCCGCTAAGCGGATGCGGCAGCGTGATGCGCATATTCCGCTCCAGGATCTGAGGATCGGAAAACACCTGACCGAGGTCGTTGACCGGTCCGCACGGCACTCCGGCTTCCTCCAGGACGGCGATCCAGTCGCTGGCGGACCGTTCGATCGTCAGCCGCCGGATGATCGGGATCAGCTGTTTGCGATTTCGGACCCGGTCGGCATTCCTGGCATAGAGCGGATCATCCGCCAGTTCAGGCGTTCCCGCGATTTCGCAAAATCTGCGAAACTGGGCGTCGTTTCCAACAGCAATGATGAAGGACTGGTCGCTCGCCGGAAAGGTTTCGTAGGGCACAATTGTCGGATGCCCGTTGCCAAGCCGTCCGGGCACGTCGCCCGACACGAGATGAGCAACGCCCTGATTGATCAGCCAGGCAACCTGGGCATCCAGAAGCGATATGTCGATATACTGGCCCTCGCCGGTCTCATGCCGGTGATTGAGCGCTGCCAGGATCGACACGGTCGCGTACATTCCGCACATGACATCCGCGATGCCGACGCCGCATTTGGTTTCGGTACCCCCCTCATCGTCCGGAAAACCGGTCAACGACATGATGCCGCCCATGCCCTGGATCAGGAAATCATAGCCGGCACGGTGCGCGTAAGGCCCGGTCTGGCCAAAGCCGGACACGGAGCAATAGATCAGGCGCGGATTGGCGGATTTCAGGCTCTCGTAGTCGAGCCCTCTCCGCCGCAAGTCGCCAACCTTGAAATTTTCCAGGAGAATGTCGGCTTTAGCAGCCAGATCCGAAATCAGTTTCTGACCTTCAGCGCTCGCAAGATCGATGGCGACGGAGGACTTGTTCCTGTTCGACGAGAGGTAGTACGCACTTTCGGCCGTTTCATTGCCGTCGCCGTCCTTCAGGAAGGGCGGACCCCAGCCACGGGTATCGTCACCACGACCCGGCCGTTCAATCTTTATGACTTCCGCACCGAGATCGCCGAGGATCTGCGAACAGGTCGGTCCCGCCAGAATACGGGAGAGATCGAGGACGACGAGACCGGACAATGCGCCGGGTGGTGTGGTGGGCTCAGACACGTCAAACCTACTGACTGACAGTTTGTCGGGAAATGGGCATATAGCGACCTTCCCGTCAACTGCAGCCGGAACGCCCGCGCAACACCTTGCCTCACATTCCCGTTAAGGCTGTGTGACGGTTCAGCTTTTCCGATCCCAACCCTTTATTTCGCCAAGCTCGTTCCAGGCACGCTTGATCCACTTGGCTTCAACGCTGTGGCCTCCGGTGTGCAGACAAAGCTCGAAGAGACCGCCTTCCGGCGCCCAGCGTTCGCATTCCAGGTTGCCGTCTGTCAGTTTTTCAGCAGGTGCCTCGCCCAACCCGTTCTGGCGGCGCCAGACATCAAAGCTTTCAAAAACGTCACCTTGCTTCCATTGGCCTCCACCCAGCCAGCGTCCGGCGAGCGGGACGACAGTGTCGCTCGTTCCGTGAACGTGGAAGAGATACGGATTATCAGCGGGACAAGTGTCGGGGAGCGGTTCCCAGAAGGCGCCGGCGATGGGCGCATATCCCGAAAAGTGCCCGGAGTTCTCGCATGCGATATACCAGGTCATGAACCCGCCCGACGAGAAGCCGGAAAGCATCGTCCGGTCCCTGTCGATGTCGAACCGGTTTTCAAGATCGGACAAAACACTATCGAAAAAGAGCGGCTCGTCGCGAAGGTTGCGGGGGGCTGTGGGAAAGGACCATGTGCCGTTGACGCCCTGAACGGCGACAAATGCCACGCCCAGATCATCCGCCATGCGTTGGAAGCCCTGGTTCCGGATGGCATTGACGGCCTTGCCGCGATGACCGTGAAGATAAAATATCGCGCCGAGCGGGGCGTCACCGTCCCGGTTTTCGGGCATGTGAATGTAATATTCGCCATTATCAAGCGTGCACGGCGTTTCGCCGCCGCATGCGGGCAGTTCACTTGCCTGGGTTGGAACAGCCAGTAGCGACGAGGCCAGAAAGGCGACGCATGCGGCAGAGGGTAGCTTTTCAGAAATCAAGATCGGCTCCTGTGGCATTCCTTCGCGCCTCTCCGGTCTGAGAGACTGTCTGAAAAGAATGGTTTTTGGAGCCCGTTTGTCCAGCTTGACGTTATCACAAGTCAGCGAGAGGGGGCTTGCATAGGGATAACCTAGTCCCAGGCGCCTTCAGTCGGGATGTTCAGCATCCGGCCGCAATGCTTGCAATGGATCGCATCCGTGTCGTGCCGGTTCAAGCCACAGTCGGGGCAGGCGATCTGAGCCTTTGACGGCCGGAAGATCGTCTGCACCAGCCTCAAGAACAGTGCGACACCGAAAATCATGATCAGGACCGTCATCAGCCGGCCGATGCTGTCGGTCATCGTGATATCGCCGAAGCCTGTGGTCGTCAGCGTCGTTACGGTGAAATAGAGCGCGTCGAGATAGTTGTTGATGTTCGGGTTCCGGTCATCTTCGATCACGAAAACGATCGCCGTGACCACGAAAATGAAGACGACCAGATTGACGGCGGACTGAAGGATGTCCTCGTTTCGTCGGAACCAGCTCGACGCCTCGCGGAGCTCTTTCAAAAGATGATAGGACCGCAAGAGACGAAGCATTCTGACGACGCGCAGGAATGCGAAATTCTCGAAAAAGACCGGTACAAGCAGCGAAACGATCACGACGATATCGGCAAGCGATGTGAAGCTCAGAAGATAACGCGTCGGCGTTGCCGATGCGATAAGCCGTGCCAGGTAATCCACCGCCAGTATCACGGCGATTGCATAGTCAAGCGTATGAAAGTGCCGTTCGGGATCCATCACCGATGAAACGATGAAGTAACCGATGGTAACCAGATCGAATGCCAACAAAGCAAATCTGAAGACGCGAGCCCGCGTGGAATGGCCGTAGTAAAGCTGACGGAGGAAAGTTTGAAAGACCGGTTTTTCTTCCGCCATCATATATTCCTCGTCATGCGTTCGCTCTGCTGGACAGGACAGCAGACTGAACCCGAAATCATCAAAATACCGTTTTCAAGCATTCGTGTAAGTCTTGCACGAAGTTGCTGCAAACAAGTTGTTTATTCTCCTGCTTTCTCGCACTAAGTTTGCGCCAAGTTCAACAAAGGCCACTCCGGCCTCAATAATTCAGGGACAGTATATGTTTGATTTGTCTGGACAAGTGGCTTTGATTACCGGCGCCAGTCGCGGTATTGGCGAAGCTGCGGCCAGGAGCCTGGCGAAATATGGCGCCAAGGTCGTACTTGCTGCGCGGTCTGGTACCGACGTCGAGCGCATTGCGGCGGATATCAACGGAAACGGTGGCCAGGCAATCGCGGTCACCTGCGATGTCGCCAAATACGAGGACGTTGAAAAGACCATTCAGGCATGTCTGGATAAATTCGGCACGATCGACATCCTGGTCAACAATGCCGGCATCATCGAGCCCATATCCAGGATCGAAGTCTCAGATCCGGAGGCCTGGAGTTCTGTTATCGATGTCAATGTGAAAGGCGTCTATTTCGGGCTTCGCGCTGCCGTGCCGCATATGCTGCAAAAAGGCTCCGGCACGATTATCAATATCAGTTCGGGAGCGGCCACCGGTGCGCTGGAAGGATGGAGCCACTACTGCTCTTCCAAGGCGGCAGCCCTGTCACTCACCCGATGCGGCGAAAAGGAATTCGGTGACAAGGGGATTCGCGTCATCGGGCTAAGCCCCGGAACCGTTGCGACCCAAATGCAGGTGGACATCAAGGCATCGGGAATCAACCCGGTCAGTCAGCTTGACCCGTCCGTTCATATACCGGCCGAGTGGGTTGGTGAAGCCATCTGCTGGCTCAGCACGGACGCCGGCGACACTTATCGCGGCATCGACTGCTCCTTGCGCGATGAGGACGTTCGCAAGGCTGTCGGCCTGGTCTGAGGCAAAGACTGCATTTGTCTTGCAGCCGGAATCAAAAGAGGGCCGCAAGTGCGGCCCTCCCATGAGATCGACGTGGACCCCAAGTCCGGATCAGATCCCAGTGAAACCGTTCGACACCAGAGGCTGCTCCAGCACCGTTCCATTCCACCCAGACTTCCGGGCCACGTTCCGATACTCATTAGACATGGGCACACCTCCTTTCAGTTGTTGACGACACAAACAGTGTTGCTCCGTAATTGTGGCATCACAAGGCTATTTTTTGTTCATCCTCAGGAAGAAAACCAGAATGTGTGCTGCGTGTTACCGTGATGCAACAGCATTGTCGGCGATGATTTGGAAGACGCCATCGAGTTCTGCGGCGAGTTCTTCAAGCGCCTTCCCGCCTTCATCCATGTATGGTGCAAAAACGAAGCTCGGCGTCTTCCATGAGAGCGTTGCGGTGCCGTTACTGTTTTCCGTCACGTAGAATATGATCGGAGCTTCGATACCCGCCGCAACGGACGCCTCAAGCATTCTGATCGCATAGTCGTTGCGGTAAACGCCCATCACCCGATTGCCCGGTATCGTGAGGCCACGGCCCTTGGCCCCGGCGGACGCGCTCGCCTGCGTGACCAGAAGCATCTTTTCCGCCTTGATGGACGCCTTTAGATCGTCAACGAGCGCCTGATAGGCCTTCGTTGTGGGGACGACCTGCCAGCCCTCCCTGGGTGCGATACTGTCGGAAAATGCCGGCCCGGCAGTGAGTGAAATCAGAAAAAAGAAACTCAGCAAGTGGCGCATGCGCTTGTTCCTCGTGATCAAGCAGTGGAAGAAAATCAACTTATCGCGCGCGCACTCACGCAAGTCTCACAATAAGGTGTTTTCACGGATCTTAGTTTCGAGGCTGCTATCCCATTCCCAGACGCAGCCTGAGACGGGTGCCGAAGAGGCTGCCGGCAAATCCGAAGAGCAGCCACAGCCAGCCATGGAGAGACCCAGAGACAAGCCCGCCGAGATAGGCTCCGATGTTGCAGCCATAGGCAAGCCGCGCCCCATAACCCATCAAAAGGCCACCGGCGATTGCCGTCAGCAGGTCGCGGCGGCTGAGTCGCCAGAGGGGAGCGAACCTGCCTGCAAGCGCGGCAGCGATCATTGCGCCCAGAATCACGCCGAAATCCATCACCGAGGTGGTGTCGCGCAGGACCGAATTTTCCAGCGCGCCGCGCTGCCAGGTCCAGTATGGCCAGGTGTCGACCGGTATGCCCACCGCGTGAAAAATCTTGCCTCCCCAGAGCGCGAACGCAGACGTGATTCCCCAAGGGCGGCCCACCACGATGAACGTGGCAATGCCGACCAAAGCCAGCATCACGGCACCCAACATGGGAGACCAGGGCCCCGTCACAAACGATCCGGTGCTGCCCGGTGCCGCCAGCTCGCCATGCGCGTTTCGTTCGATCCGGATCGTTGCAAGGGCAAACGCGCCCAGGACCAGGGCCGTCAGCAGGAAGGCACCATGGGGACCAAATTCGCGGATAAGGGACACTGCGGGCAGTTTTGGTAACTGTCCCCAAAGATGAAGATGCGCCGTCGCGAGGACAGATCCGAGCACGAACGCTGCCAGCGTGATCATCATGCGGGTCGAGCCGCCACCCGCCGTGAACAGGGTACCCGAACCGCAGCCACCGCCAAGCTGCATGCCGACACCGAACATGAATGCGCCAAGCGCGGCTGCAACACCGAAGGGAAATACAAACCCGCCCGTCGGCCACCCGAACTGTGCACCCCAGGCAATCAATGGGAAGGATATTGCGCTGGTCAGGAGGATCAGAACAAACTGGGCGCGCAGACCCGCACCGCGCCTTTCCGTCACGATGCGACGCCAGGCAGCAGTAAACCCGAAGCTGGCGTGGTAGAGCGAGAGCCCCGC
Source organism: uncultured Roseibium sp. (assembly GCF_947494555.1). Classification (GTDB taxonomy): domain Bacteria; phylum Pseudomonadota; class Alphaproteobacteria; order Rhizobiales; family Stappiaceae; genus Roseibium. The sequence continues at coordinate 511,002 of NZ_CANLVF010000003.1, forward strand.
AACACCTCCAATCAGAACTGCGACAGCCTGACGCAGGCCGGCCTCGGCATAGGCGCCGGTCGCGATCAACGCAAGCATGCCGGCCGCGACGACAACGACTGTAGTCTGCGACTTCGGTATGGTAACGGCCATCAGATTCTGTACCCTTTTCCGTACGTTATCCCGCAAACCGGATGTGTTCATACTGCCAAAATATTGGGCTTTACCCTTGCATCAGACGCAATATCTTCACAATCCAAGTCTCTGTGACTGCTCTACACATTGCCAACACCTTTTTGTGTTTTGCAGTTCATAAGAAGGCTGCGGATTTTTAGCGGTGAGTATTCATTCGGCTGCCGGCTGCCGTTTGCGTTGACGAAAGCGACGCTCGGCAGCTGTCAGCTTGGGAAACGAAAAGGCCAAACATGCGTCTCAGCGATCAATTCGGGTACGATCTCACACTGTCCGACAAGGACGCCGCAGCAGCATGGAATGCGACCGTTCTGGCCTTTCTTGCGCATGGCAAATCCACGCCCACACATCTGGAAACCTGTCTTGGCCTGAGCCCGGATTTCGCGCTTGGCCACGCGGCACGCGGACTGTTCTGCCTGCTTCTGGGACGCAAGGAGCTTTTTGGCACCGCCCGGGAATGTCTTTCGATTGCCAAGACTTCGGCGCAGAACACTCCGGTCACCGAGCGCGAACAGGCCTTTATCGATGCATTGGACGCCTGGATGCAGGGTTTCCCGACACGGTCCGCAGACCTCCTCGATGCAATGCTCGTTCGCGTTCCGGAAGACGCTTTCATGATGAAGGTCATTCACGCGATCCGATTTGTTCTTGGCGACGCGGTCGGCATGCGCCAGTCCATCGAGCGCGTGTTTTCCGCCTATGACGAAAAACATCCTGCCTATGGCTACCTCCTGGGCTGCCGCGCATTCTCCCTTGAAGAAACCGGAGAGTATCGCCTTGCCGAGGCATCCGGGCGCAGAGGGCTCGAGTTTGCCCGCAACGATGCCTGGGGGCTGCATGCCGTTGCGCATGTCCACGATATGACCGGCCGCTCCGAGGAGGGCGCAGGCTGGCTTGAGAACCATCCCGACGGATGGGCTCACTGCAACAATTTCGGCTATCATGTCTGGTGGCACCTTGCGCTGATGTATCTGGATCAGGGCCAGGCCGACAAAGCGCTGGCGCTTTACGATGCCGACATCCGCAAGGACAAGACAGACGACTACCGCGACATTTCCAATGCCGCCTCCCTGCTCGCCCGCCTTGAACTTGAAGGCGTTGATGTCGGTGCGCGGTGGGAAGAAATTGCGCAGCTTTCCGACAAGCGCGCCGAGGATGGCTGCAATGTGTTTGCCGATCTTCACTATCTGCTGGCACTGTTGAACGGCGGGCGGCGCATGGGCGCGGACCGGTTGCTCACCGGTTTGAAAGAGCGGGCAAGTAGCGAAACGGATATCGGCCGGGTCTCAGCCGAAGCCGGGCTTCCGACAGGCCTCGGGCTCGAACAATACCGGAAAGGCAACTATGCCTCGGCATTTTCCCTTTTGACGTCGGCGCGCGACAATCTTTACACCATCGGTGGCTCCCACGCGCAGCGTGACGTTTTCGAGCGCATCACGATCGACGCCGCCTTGCGCGCCGGGTTCTCAACGGAGGCGGAAGCGATCATCAAGAGCCGGAGCACAAAGCGCGGCGCGATGGATCGTTTCGCCGAGCAGCGACTTGACATATGCAGCAAGATGCAACGAGCCGAACAGGTCATGGAAGACGAGAACCTCAGGGCTGCCAACTCCGTTTAGGCAGCACCTGAACCTGATCGACTGAATTAATCTGGATTAGACGTGAACGTACATACGCAAACCAAACGTCCGCGCGACCCGCGACTCGACTTCTTTCGCGGGATCGGGATGTTCATCATTTTTATTGCGCACGTACCGTGGAACTGGTGGACCCTTTGGATCCCCGCACGGTTCGGTTTTTCCGACGCTACGGAAATTTTCGTTTTCTGTTCCGGGATGGCGTCCGCGCTTGCGTTCGGCAAGACCTTTGACATTTACGGATGGGGCATCGGTGCTGCCCGTGTCGCCCAGCGCATGTGGCAGGTCTACTGGGCGTTCCTAGGACAGTTTCTGGTCATTGCCGTCGGGTTGGTCATGGTCCATGAGAGCGGTTTTTTGAACAGTTGCTGTGGCCTGACGCAGGACTATGTCAATTCGCTCAACCTTTGGCATCTCTACAATAAAACTGAAATTGCCCTTCCGGGCCTCATGACCATGACCTGGGTGCCCAATTACTTCGACATCCTGCCGATGTATGTGGTGATCCTGGCGATAATGCCGGCAATCATGCTGATCTCGCGTTATTCGGTACCTGGAGCATTCGCGTTTTCCATCGGGCTCTGGCTGGCTTCGCAGTTCGGTGTTCTTGACCTGCCGGCGGAGCCCTGGTCCGATCGCAAGTGGTTCTTCAATCCCTTCGCCTGGCAAATGCTGTTCTTTACGGGCTTTGCGTTCATGCGCGGCTGGATCCCGGCGCCGCCCGTCAACCGGAAGCTGATCCTGTTTGCGATCGCGATTATTCTAGTCACGATCCCCTTCGCCTATTTCCGCATCCACAGCGCGAACCACCTGGATGTCGTCTGGGCACGGGAGGTCCGCGAAGCCATCCGGCCGCTCTGGGTCAAGACCGAATTCGGCATCCTGCGCTACATCCATTTTCTCGCACTTGCCTATGTGGCCTGGGTCGCGGCGGGCGAACATGGCAAGTATCTGCTCGGACACGGCAAGCTCTGGGGAGGGTTCGTACGCGTCGTCCAGAAGGTCGGCCAGCAATCGCTTGCCGTTTTCATGGCCAGCCTCGTAATTGCGCAAACCGTCGCGATCCTGAGGGATATGGCCTGGGCGCGCGGAGAATGGCTGGCGCAGATCTTCACCAATTTCGCCGGGTTCCTGGCTCTCATTGCGGTCGCCTATCTGGTCGCATGGTACAAAGGCCAGCCCTGGCGCAAACCACCTCCATCCGTTTCGGGATCATCGTCAGACGGAAAGCCGGGATCTGCCCCGAGGGACGGAAACGCACCAAACACCGAACGCAAGTCATCCGACACAAAGGAACCGGCGCTGACCTGACAAGCGCCGGAATCTCGTCACCCAGCTGCGTCGCTTTCCTTATGGAGCGCCACACGCCGTATGAGTCTTGTTTCGGTGTCTGTCAATGCGTCGACGTCCGACCGTGTATGCCAGTTGCACGGCTCCTGTGCCGCGTCAGTAGATTTGCGGCAGGGACGGATACGAAAATGCCCGATGCCCGGCCGGTTAAATCGGAAAGTTGCAAGGCCTCTTTTCGTAAATGCCTGGCCATTCGCGGGGCATGCCAACCCTGAGGCCTACACAGCGACATCTCACCTTCAAGCTGATCTGATCACCTTTGCGCTTTTCCATTTCGGGAACACGATCCGTTTTCTGCGTGCGTTTCGAAAAGGGTTCAAACTGTCGTCGTGAGAGAACCTAATTCATCTGATCGAATTGACAAACGGACAAGTGTCCGTTTAATTGACGTCGAATTTGTCTCGAGCATGGCAGTCAAGATGAAGAACCTTTTGTACTCTCTATTGGTAGGCATACTTTCTCCCGCATACGCAGCCGCCTGTGAACCGGGAGCGGCTTGTCAGGTCGACACCGGTTTCTACCGCTACGAAGTCCCCGAAACGATAGCCGGGCCGCTGCCCCTCATCGTGTTTCTGCATGGCTACGCAAGCTCTTCTGAGCGTGTCATCAATGTTGACCGGGTTCTGGTCGACAACGCAATCAAGAAAGGTTTTGCCTTTCTTGCTGCGGAAGGCACGGTTGCCGAACGCGACGGCGCTCTGAACGGCTGGTCTGTCTGGCCGGGATTTCCAGGCATTCGCGATGACCGGCAATATATCTGGGAAGCAATCGACGATTTTTCGGAAAAAATCGAAGTCGACAGAAGCAGGATCTATCTGGTCGGGTTTTCGCTCGGAGGGTCCGCCACATTGGACACAGCGTGCAAAGACCCGGAAGGGTTCGCCGGCTTCGCGGTTTTGAACGGGGCCATGTGGAACCCTTTGCCGGAGAGCTGCGTTTCAAATGTCAGTATTTTTCAAACGCATGCATTCGCTGATGACGTCTTGCCCCTGGAAGGGTTGCGGTACGATCAGGTTACTTCGGGCGATGTCTTTGCCGGCTTCGGACTTTTCCGACAGGCTGCCGGGAATTTGCAGCCCGACAGCTTTGACTTTACCGGCGAGTATTGGTGCCGGAGCTGGGACGACGATGCGCGACGTTTTTGCCTTTATGGTGGAAACCATGACTGGCCGCTCAGTTGGATGCCGCAAGTCACACAATGGATCGAGCACATCAGTGCAGCAAACCAAGGCAACTAGACGAATAGTCTCGAAAGCGAACAAAAACAGTCGGTTGAGTAATATCTCAACCATCGACATGAAAGAAGAAGCCCGCTGGTTCAGGTCGATGAATTGGGTGCTGCGGACGCTTCATTCAGCTCAAGAAACTGGTCGAGCAAATTCATGGCAATTCCAACAGAGATCTCAGATCTCGCTTCCAGGATGTGACACGACATAAGGTGACCTGTTTCGACACAATGGGCCATCACGTCGGCCCATTTGGACAGCTCGATCGGTTTCAACGGCGTGTCAGACATGAGGGTCGCCGTTACGAAGATCTTCCTGCGGAGTTCGTTCTTTGCAAGCTGGAGACCCTCTGAGGTCAGACATTCCGGTGAGGATAGAAGCGTGTGGTTTTCTATATTGAACCTGAAATACAGGGTGAGAAATTCCTGAAGCCGCTTTCGCAGGACGGCCCGCCCCCCGCTGATCCACTCGGGCTCATAGGTGCAGCATAATTTCGTGTAGCCATCCTGCAGATACGCAAAGAACAACTCGCCGATATCTGCGAAATGCCGATAGACGGTCCCGCGTCCCAGACCTGACGCCTTCACGATGTCTGACATCGTCGGCAGAGGGCGCCGGCCGCTTTTGATTGCTTCTTCAACGACGCTCAAGATCAGACTTCGATTTTCAACAGCATCGCTTCTCGTCATAGACACCTCAAACGCAAAACAAATCGCAAGCCAGACACTTGGAGAACTCCTTCTAGCAGAGTCACCTGAACCGAACCAAGCCCGAGCCGATAGACGCCGGCGCATGTCTAAGCCGATTAGTTTTCGGCACGGCATCCGTCCCCCGTCCAAGCGTCGATGCCTGAACACCAGATTGACCCGGCTGTTTCGAAACCATCAAGGACAACAATTATCCTACACGCGCATTGACAAACGGACAATTGTCCATTTACCTCGTATTCATTGATTGTCAGTCGCAAGCCTCAGATCGGTGAGGGTGAATAGCAGGTGCGTACCGCACTTCCTGAAGGCACTGTGCGCTTTACTCAGACTGTGAAACGAGATGGATCAAAGGTGCAGCTGAGCCAACGCGAGCGAAGCAGAACCTGCAACGACACCGGCGACGCGCACCTTCGCGGAGCCTTCCATAAACGGGACCGTTCGGTTCTTTCCTGAGCAGAGGTTCGGACCGGGCTTCAGGGTCTGAAAATCCAGTGCTTGAAGGCGTCAACGAAAGACAGGTTCGGACATGAGCAATGTTCTGACGGCAAGTGCTGCCGAAAGCCGATCCATCTTCAAGTTTGTTCCAAAAATGCCGCGTCGCATCAAGGCGTATTTCTTTATCGCGCCTGCAATTCTGGTCTTTTCGGTTCTTGTTCTTTATCCGCTCGTCCATTCGATCTTTTTGTCTTTCTTCAGCCTGACCGGAACAGAATTGTTTCGAGCGTCGAATGAAGCGCAATGGATCGGATTGGGCAATTACCTGGAGTTACTGGAAGATCCACGTTTTCACGTTTCGCTGCGAAATACGCTGTTGTGGTTCTTGCTCTTCATGCTCGCCCTTCCGGGCGGGCTTGCGATCGCCCTTCTCGTCAATCAGACGGTTCGCGGGATCTGGCTCTACAGGTCACTCTTCTTTTTCCCATTCGTAATCTCGCAGGTCGTCGTCGGTCTGATCTTTACGTGGTTTTATAACCCGCGTTTTGGCCTGGTTGCGAAATTATGGGAGGCGTCGGGCGGCTCAGCACCAGCCATTCTGGGAGACCCGGTTCTTGTGAATTTCGGATTGATCGCGGCAGGTCTGTGGCCCCAGACCGCCTTTTGCGCGCTGATCTACCTGACCGGTCTTTGCACGCTTTCGCAGGACCAAATCGAAGCGGCCCGGCTGGACAATGCCAGGGGGCTGAAACTGCTGTGGTACGTGATCCTTCCGCAATTGAGACCGGCTACCTTCATTGCGTTTCTTGTGACCGCCATCGGGGCCCTGCGGTCTTACGACCTTGTTGTGATCATGACGGACGGGGGACCCTATGGTTCGTCAAGAGTGCTCGCCTACTTCATGTACGAACAGGCCCTTTCGGAATATGGAACACGCCAGGGCTATGGGGCCGCAATCGCGGTGGTTCTCTTCCTTTTGACAATGGCTGTTCTCGGGCTCTTCATCTGGCGGACCATGCGGCTGGAGGCGGAAAACTGAGACCATGTTTCCCCGGCCAATTGAACAGACCTCCCTATCCACGCAATTGCTCTACAAGCTGCTCCTGCCGGTCTGTGTCGCCGTCTGGCTCGTTCCCTTGCTCGCCGTCCTTGTTACCTCGATCCGGTCACAAGGCGACATCACGCGCGGCAACATCATGGGCTGGCCCAGCGAGTTCCAGCTCATCGAAAACTACGTCGCGGTCTTCAACGAGTCCGAGTTTGCCTTTTATCTCCTCAATACGCTGAAGATCACAGTTCCTAGCGCTCTTCTTGCGATCTGCATCGCCAGTCTTGCCGGGTACGCGCTGGCCATCCACCGGATGAAAATTGGAGCACCGCTTTTTTTGCTCTTTCTGGCCGGAAACTTCGTTCCCTTCCAGATCCTTCTTGTGCCGATCCGCAATCTCGCGTTGGAGACCGGGCTCTATGATACAGCAACCGGGCTTGTGCTCTTCCACGTCGCCTTTCAAACCGGATTTTGCGCTCTTGTTTCCCGCAATTTCATAAAGACAATCCCCTTCGAGCTGATCGAGACAGCCAGGCTCGATGGCGTCGGTGAAATCCAGATTTTCACGCGGATCATCCTCCCTTTGATAAAGCCGGCTTTGGCGGCAATGCTGATCCTGGTGTTCACTTTCGTCTGGAACGATTTCTTTTGGGCAACCGCCCTTACGCAAAGCAATGACACCCGTCCGATCACTGCGGCAATACAGTCCTTGAACGGTCAGTTCGTCAGCCGGCATCACCTTGTATCCGCAGCATCCCTGTTGGCAGCGATGCCTCCGGTGCTTCTGTTTTTCCTCATGCAGAAACAATTCATCGCCGGCATGACACTTGGCGCAAGCAAGGGCTGACGGGTGCGCCCCCTTTTGCGCTGCCCTGCCAAATCCCGGTGGCGCATCGCACTGCGGCTGCTATGCTCTGTTCCCGCAAATCAGTTCAGACTTTTGACGACGATTACGGCCAGTTAGGCGGGGAGAAACGGGCACACCATGACGCTTGAAAGTACAACGCTGCGAAAATTCCTGCTTCAGTTGCAAAAACAGGATGCCCTTGATCAGGACCTTGTCCTGTTGATCGAAGATGTCGCAACGTCCTGCCGCATCATCTCACATCAGATCCGCAACGGACCCTTTCTCGACATCCTCGGCGCGACGGAAACGTCCAATATCCAGGGCGAAACGCAGAAGCAGCTCGATGTCATCGCAAACGATGTCTTTCTCAGCCATTGCTCGAACTGCACGCGCGTTGCCGGCCTTGTGTCGGAAGAACTGGACGATGTCGTCTGGTTGAAAGACCATCCCAAAGCGGGTGACTACCTATTCTATTTCGATCCGCTCGACGGCTCTTCGAACCTCAATGTAAACCTCTCCGTGGGCTCCATCTTTTCGGTAGTGGAGCTCGAGGAGGATATTGAGACGCTTTCGAACGATGTGGTTCTGGTTAAGGGTACGAAACAGATTTTTGCCGGCTATTCGCTCTACGGTCCGTCGACATCGCTGGTGTTTTCAACCGGGCAAGGCGTCAACGGTTTCACGCACAAGATGGGCACCGGAGAGTTTCTCCTGACCTTTCCGAACATGCAGTTGCCGGAAACAACAGATGAATTCGCCATCAATGCGTCCCGCTGGCGTCAGTGGGATCCCGTCATCAGCCACTATGTGCAGGAATGTATCGATGGCGAAGACGGTCCGAGACAGAAAACCTTCAACATGAGATGGACTGCCTCGATGGTCGCCGAAGTACACAGGATCCTGACGCGCGGCGGTATTTTCCTATACCCTGCGGACAAGGAAAACGCGTCGCGGGGTGGAAAACTCAGGCTTCTTTACGAGGCAAACCCGATGAGCTTCATCGTCGAGCAGGCCAACGGGCGCGCCTCCACAGGAAGAGAGCGCATCCTTAGCGTTCAGCCGCAATCTCATCATCAAAGGATTGGCGTCATCCTCGGGTGTTCAGAGGAAGTCGAGCGAATCGAAGCCCACTATCGGGAGATGGGATAACAAAACCGATTGTTCCAAATTCAAGTTCGGCGTGTCGCCGATAAACCTTTTGTACACACGAAAACACCGGCCTCTCGACCGGTGTTTTTTCATTGAGCGTTACACAGACGATCAGTGCAAGGATGCCATTTCGAGTTCAGCCTCGAAGGCATTGGCAACAGCAGCTTCCCGGCTGTCTGCGAGCAGGATCGGCGTGCCATCCGCATTCTGAAGCGCGTAAAGCGTAACGTTGTCGTGCAGAGGCGGAACGTCCGGAAACATTTCCTTCAGATCACCTGCCTTGATCGGCTTGATATAGGCAACATCACCCGTACCAAGTTCCGTCAATTCGTCCGCCGACATGAATTCGGACAAAAGTGTAAGGTCTGCCCAGTCCGGGCTGTTGGGATCGTGCATCAGTCTTTCTCCGTTCTCTTTGCCAACGAGGGTCTATTCGCCGCTGGAGATTTCTATTTTTCTTATCACGCGTTCCGGTTCGGGGCGTGCCAGATCGATGGACAGCAAACCGTCTTTCAGATCGGCACCGAGGATCTCAATACCCTCTGCCAGAACGAATGCCCGCTGGAACTGCCGCGCGGCGATGCCGCGGTGCAAATACTCACGGGACTTGTCGTCCACCTGCCTGCCGCGTATCACCAACTGGCTTTCTTCCACCGAAACATCGAGTTGTTCTCTGGTGAAGCCGGCAACCGCCAGAGTGATCCGGATGACATCTCCCTGGCCTTCCACTTTCGGCAGACGTTCGATGTTATACGGCGGATAACCGTCATTGGCGGCCTTGGATACGCGATCGAGCACCCGCTCGATATCGTCGAACCCGAGCATAAACGGGCTGGAAAACGCTGACATGCGTGACATCCTCAAAGTCCTTGTTGAAGCGACCTTGCGCCCAGACCCATCAAGGCATCCGGACCGGAACCCGAAGGTTCCGTTCACGATTAAATATGGAGCCTAGTTAATTTTGATTCAAGGCAAGTGCGATTTTCACAAGTAAATCCCGTCAACAACATGGTGATCTTAGAATTCCGCTCGAAGATGCGGGTCTCTTTTCAATAACTTGGCGAGTGCCGCCAGTGCCTGGCGAACCGCAGGTTCGTGCCTTTCATCCTGGTGCATAACCAGCCATCTTTCCGTCTGTAGGTCGTCAATCGGCTCTGTCATCCGCTGAAGATCTCGAAAGGCTTCGCCGACAAACAACGGCAACAGCATTCGACCAGCGCCCTGACGCACGAGCGAAAGCGCATGGACCGCCTTGTTGACGGTTACCGTGATCTCGTCGCCGTGATGTTCCCTGATCCAGCTCCCCGTTGGAAAATGCGCCTCGTCCTCAACCACGCCGATCCAGCCGAAATCCGCTTCTTTAGTGGCCGATTTTGCCTGATAGACAGCGTATCTGACCGTACCGATTTTCCGGCCTGCCAGCCATTCCTGCTTCGGCCGCCGGCTTCTGACACCAATATCGATCTGGCGGCGGGCAACATCGCGATTGTGCGGGTCGGCCAGGAACTCGGGTACCCAGCTCGCCTCCGGTGACCAGAATTCACCGATATTGTCCATGAGCAGGCGCGCGGTCCAGTCGCCTGCGGAGATGCGGACACGGCGTTTGGTTCTACCGCTTTCCCGCCACCTTGAAATCGACTGCGCCACCTCGTCCATGCCCTCGAGCTGCAATACAAGCTCCCGGCCGGCCTGGGTCAGCACGTAGCCGCGCGCCTCGCGCTCGACCAGCCTGACATTCAGGCTCTTTTCCAGTGAAGAAACACGTCTTCCAAGGGTCGCCGCACTAACGCCGGTTTTTTCCGCTGCGCCCGCCAGCCCGCTTGCCTTTGCAACGGCAAGAAACAGCCGTAAATCTTCCCAATCCATAGTTTGTTTCATTTTTGAAACCTCAATTTCAATTCAAAAACATACAGATATCGCTCACTCGTGCGAAATTCTGCATCAATCCTGACATTGAAATCAAATATGAGAGGAAATTGCAGATGCCAGTCCCCTATTCTCTCTCGAACCTTCGCAAGCCTGATTGCGACGACCCGCTTGTATGGAACGATCCGCGCCGGGAGCTTTATCCTTACCACCAGGACCTCTGGCCGGAAGAGGTGCCAGAGCATGTCCGCTATGAAAGAGAGGCACTTGAACTTCGCCGGCAAAAACAGATCGCGCTGCTTCGCGCCTTCGTCCGGTTTCGCTGGATTCCGGTTTTATTGTCCTTCTTATTGAAACCGCGCCTGCCCCGCCCGATCCTTGAAGATCCAATGAAACCGGAACGGCAGCCCGATTGCCCTGATTGCTGCAAATAATGCCTGTGCAAATGCAGCCTTGCCGCGGAGGCCGCATTCTTTCGGATGCGGCCCGTATGGCAGTGTTATTTGCTTCCCATCAGATGGCTGCCGTGCGGGTTGTCGATGACCATTTTCCAGGACCCGTCCGGCTGGCGCCGCAGTACCGCGATCGACAGACCGTCACCGGTTACCGGATTTCCCTCAGGGTCCCGGCCGTTCATCCGCCAGGGAGCGATATGTATGGCCAAGTCGCCTTCAACGATCACCTCGTGTCCGGAATATGAGAACTTCGGAGAGACAGCCGCGAACTGTTCAAAGATTTGCCGTGCAGCGATGCCGTCCGACACGGCCTCGCCCGGCTGAAACATGATGGTCTGGTTGTTCTCGTAGGTTTTCATGACCTTGTCCAGATCGCCCGCTTCGAACGATCGCGTCATTGTCTGAACGAGTGCCAGAACGTCTTTTTCATCCTGTGTCATGTCTCCGGTTCCTTCTGCATGTATTGGAGTGGAAAGAGTTGAAAGGGCGATGGCAATTGCGATTGCCCCCATGCGGATTGGACGCTTCATCTCGTGTCTCCTTCGGTTTGTCAGGCAAAGCGGTGCCAGCCCCGCCTGTTGCCAAGCTGGTTGGAAAGTCAGATGTCTGGCGGAACGGGACTAAAGCGCGTGTGAAAGAATGCGGGTCAGCCGGCCGCGGATGTCTTCCGGGCACATCTGGCCGGGAACGGCCTGCTGCAGCTTGAACGATTTCAGGTCATCAACGACTGAGGCGATCTGCCGTTTCGCGGTGGCATAGTCGAGAGGCGATCCGGCAGAATTCGGGTAAGACCCGCTGCGAACCCTTCCCGATTTGATCGCGGCCGGTAGGCGTCGCGGACAACTGCACTTGGCCTGATTGCTGACCAACCCGCAGTGCTGACTGGTAAAGGCAATCACCTCGTTGCGAGCCCTCGACAAACGTTTCCTGTAAGTCGCCGGCGTCAGCTCCAGAATTTGTGATGCTTCGGTATGGCCCAATTCGAAAACATCACCAAGGACATAGGCCAGTCGCAGGTCCAGGGTCAGACACAGCAGCATCGCCATCGTGCAGGAGGTGCGTAGCTCATTGAGCAGCAGCGCCTGATCGGGTGCGGCGGGCGGATCGGCGACAAGCCCGGTTTCCAGATCGGCAGCGAACATTTCAAATGTCAGACCCAGGTCCCGGTCGCGCAGTTTCCTGGCATTGAGAATATGGCGAACGGCAATCTGGTAGGCCCAGGTTGACAGGGCGCTCTCGCCGCGAAACGTCGACAGCTTGGTCAGAATCTGGATCAGGATTTCCTGGGTCGCCTCGCCTGCGTCGTCCGGATTGACCAGGACCCGCATTGCCAGGGCATAGATCCTGTCCTGAAGCCCCGCCAGCACGTCCTCAAGGGCCTGCCGGTCACCGGCCTGGGCTGCTGTCACCGTCTCAAGGGAAACGTCACCGCTTGTCATCGCATGGTCCTGTTAGCTGTTGCTCTATAGTGTTAGAGGGGATGAGCGGGAAATGTGTGACATATTTTTTTGATTACGTGGCGGCTTGCACGATAGGGCATGAAACGTCACTCTGCGCTCCCGTCCTCCACGTGCTGTTCAGACACGAGTTTCAAATGACCCGCGACGAATTCGACGCCTTTTGCAGTGAATTGACTGCCACCACCCATGTCATCCAGTGGGGCAATGCCTCCGTCTGGAAAGTCGGCGGCAAGATTTTCGCGATCTGCTCCCGCTGGGGCGATGGCGATCATCAGCGCATCGGCTTCAAGTGTTCGGACCTTTCCTATTCGCTGCTGATCCAGCAGGAGGGCATGATCCCCGCGCCTTATCTTGCCCGGGCAAAGTGGGTGCAGATGGAACAGGAAGGCGCTCTTTCCGACGAGGACCTGAAGGCCTATATCGTCGCCGCGCACAAGATTATCGCGGGCAAACTCACCAAAAAAGTCCGGAAAGAGCTTGGCCTTGGCGCGTGAATTTCAAGGAAAGTGGCGCTCGCTGTCACTCCTGATGATTGCCGAGGTTGCCGGCATGAGCCTGTGGTTCATGTCTGCTGCCATTCTGCCGGACCTCACGCGGGAATTTCAGATTTCCGAAATGCGCCAGGCGGCCCTATCAAGCGCCGTCCAGATCGGGTTCGTGGTCGGTGCGCTTGCGTCTGCATTGCTCGGTCTTGCGGACCGGATCGATCCGCGCAAGCTCTTTGCCTTTTGCGCCATCGCCGCGGCGCTTTTCAACGCCAGCCTTCTGGTTGTCGAGCCGGGCGGAAGCCTTTCCATATTTGCGCGCTTCGCAACGGGCGCATTGCTTGCCGGTGTCTATCCGGTCGGCATGAAGATCGCCGTCGGCTGGGGACAGAAGGATCGGGGTTTTCTGGTCGGTACGCTTGTCGGCGCTCTCACCCTTGGTTCTGCCGCGCCGCACTTGCTGGCACTGCTGGGTGGTGCAGACTGGCGCTGGAGCCTGATCGTTGCCTCCATCGCATCCGCTGCCGGCGGGGCCCTCTGCCTCTTTGCAGCGCTCGGACCGTTTCATGCCAAGGCCCCGCGCATGAAAGTCGAGGCGATCTTTACTGCCTGGACCGATCGGAAAATCCGCTACGCTTATGCCGGATATCTCGGGCACATGTGGGAGCTCTATGCCATGTGGGCCTGGATCGGCGTTGCGCTGACGCTTTCTTTTTCCGCTCATCTTCCGGAAAGCGAGGCCGTATCCCTGTCGCGCCTGATCGCCTTTCTGACGATTGCTGCCGGGGGCGTTGCCAGCGTCATCGCCGGCATCGTTGCCGACCGGGTTGGCAAGGCAAACATCGCAATCCTCGCCATGGTCGTCAGCGGATCTGCCGCCATCGCATCAGCCATCACATTCGGCGGTCCGGTGTGGCTGACGATCCTGTGCGTTTTGATCTGGGGCGCGGCGATCCTGCCGGATTCTGCCCAGTTCTCCGCGCTCGTTGCCGACTACGCCCCGCCCGAACAGGCCGGCAGCCTGATGAGCTTCCAGACCGCCCTCGGCTTTGCGCTGACGTTTTTCACTGTCCAGCTCACACCGCTTGGCGCGGAGCTGATCGGCTGGCCCGGCATGTTCGCCCTGATGGCGATTGGTCCTGCCTTCGGGATCGCGGGGATGTTGCGGCTGAAGCGGATCAGTTGAAGTGAAAAAAACGAACCACAAAGCGGCAGCAGTGCTTTATGTTATTCTAGTCGCCGCATACTTTATTTTCATCAATCAAGAAATTGAATCCAGATATACTGCTAAATTGGGTTTTTGTTTATTGTTGATACCCCTTTACTATTTTTTTGTTTACTTCAATAATAAAAGAAAACGAGGCAATCACTCTTATATTTCAGAGACTATTGCCTGTGCTGTTGGCTGGCTCGTTTATTTTTTGCTGTTAAACCTGTTTCCAACGCAAAGATTTTTAACGTTTGCCTTCGGTTTTCAAGTTTTGTTTTCCGCTTATTTGAGCCTGGTTTTTCTTGCGAAGATTATGCTCAAGATCACGGGCGAAGATGATCGGTTCTAAGTCTCTTATGTGGCGAGTTTCAGCCATTAGATGTCCTTTTAAAAGGTGTTTCCGCAGCTAACGGTTCTAAGAATGTTTCAGCTGATTGAAATTAGCTAGTGTCGAGTGAAACCAGTCACGCAACCTCATCCTGAGGAAGCGCGAGAGCGCTGTCTCGAAGGATGGGCGGCAGGCTCAGTGCCGCGTGGTCCATCCTTCGAGACGGCCCGTCCGGGCCTCCTCAGGATGAGGTTCTTTCCCTACAGTCGGGCGGCAGCGGCGCAGTGAAATAGGCCGGGCCACTCCAAGGTTGTCATCCCGGTTTGCCGCACAAGCGGCAAGACCGGGATCCAGTGATCCGTATTGGCAGCAAATGAAATAGACGATCAGACAAGCGGTTACTGGATCCCTGCCTGCGCAGGGATGACAAGGGAAAGACAGAGCCCTATCGCGTGAGATCTCAGAGCTTTTGCCTCTCACTTGTTCAGGGAGACAATTGAGAGAATGACGACGCCGGATAGGTAGCCCAAACGTGCTGCCAAACCCGGAAGCAACCGGCGAAATCACCCTCATCCTGAGGAAGCGCGAGAGCGCTGTCTCGAAGGATGGGCGGCAGGCTCAGTGCTGTGTGGTCCATCCTTCGAGACGGCCCGTCCGGGCCTCCTCAGGATGAGGTTCTTTTCCCTGCGGTCGGGCGGCAGCGGCGCAGTGAAATAGGACGGGCCATTCCAAGGTTGTCGTCCCGGTTTGCCGCACAAGCGGCAAGACCGGGATCCAGTGATCCGTATTGGCGGCAAATGAAAAAGACGATCAGACAAGCGGTTACTGGATCCCAGCCTGCGCAGGGATGACAAGGAAATAGACAGAGCCCTATCGCGTGAGATCTCAGAGCTTTTGCCTCTCACTTGTTCAGGGAGACAATTGAGAGAATGACGACGCCGGATAGGTAGCCCAAACGTGCTGCCAAACCCGGAAGCAACCGGCGAAATCGCCCTCATCCTGAGGAAGCGCGAGAGCGCTGTCTCGAAGGATGGGCGGCAGGCTCAGTGCCGCGTGGTCCATCCTTCGAGACGGCCCGTCCGGGCCTCCTCAGGATGAGGTTCTTTCCCTACAGTCGGGCGGCAGCGGCGCAGTGAAATATGACGGGCCACTCCAAGGTTGTCGTCCCGATTTGCCGCACAAGCGGCAAGACCGGGATCCAGTGATCCGTATTGGCGGCAACTGAAAAAGACGATCAGACAAGCGGTAACAGGATCCTTGCCCGCGCAGGGATGACAAGGGAAAGGAAGAGATCCCGGATCACGTTCCGGGTATCAGGGACGACAATTATTGAGCTTATGTGGCTTCAGGTCGCCAGCACACTTCCGTCAATCAGTCCTGCGAACGCGGAATTCCGGCGAACGTCGGCTTAGCGAATGTCCATGAGGCTATGGCGCACCGATCCCGGATCTCCGCTTTGCTGCGTCCGGGATGACGTTGGATGGGGTATCTTGGATCAAACGCTATTATCGATGTCTACTGCTTCCTGTGACTTGGCCTTCGTCACCCCGGACGAACTTGAGTGAGATCCGGGGCCGGGGAGCAACGGCGCGTGCATCTGTGTTCAGTAGAGCTTTTGCCGCCTTGGTCACAGCTCACGCTGCGCTCGACAAGGACGACGTGCAGGGCGAATTCTCAGACTTCATGAGGCCGGCGGCTGTCTTTTGCGTTGTCATCCCTGCGCAGGCAGGGATCCAGTACCCTCTAGCCTGACCGTCTTTGTCATTTGCCATCCACACGGATTACTGGTTCCCGGTCTTGCCGCGTGCGCGGCAAACCGGGACGACAACCTGCAAGGTTCCCATCATATCCCACCGCATCACCACGGCTCTGCTTTTGGAAGTCCGGTCTCGTCTCGAGGCAGTGACAGCGCTGTCTCGAAGGACGGGCGGCAGTCTCAGTGTTGCGTGGCCCACCCTTCGAGACAGACCTTCCAGTCCTCCTCAGGATGAGGTTTTTTTCCCAATAGTCTGGCGGCAGCGGCGCAGTAAAATAGGACGGGCACGGCGAGATCCGGGATCTTGAAAAACAAACCCAGGATCGATGAGAAAACGGGTCCCGGATCTGCGCGTTCGCTTGTCCGGGACGACGAGACGGTTTTCAGTTTAGGTCCCGTCCATCACCAGCTCGAATTGCGAAAACCCGAAATCCTTGCCGTTGATCCTGAGGCCGATGGCTTGCGTCCCGCCATAGTAGACGCGGGTGGTGATCGGCCGGATCGCGTGATCACGGGACAAAGATACCGTCTCGCCCGGCTCAAGTTTCACTTTCGTCCACTTGAAGACCTTCGGCGCCAGCGTCCCGTTCGCCTTCATGAAGTGGACGAGATAGTCGATCACGAGATCCTGTGCTGTCCGGCCTGACGAACGCAGCTCAATGCCGAATGACACAGCGCCGCCGTAGGTTACCCTGGGCGTTTTGATGTTCGGACCACTCACCGTGATTTCAGGTGGCTTGAGGCCGAAGGCGGTCAGCGTTGCGGCATGTCCCTGTTTGATGAGCGAGCGGCAGGCGTGACGCACCAGCTTTTGCCGGTTCCTGTCAGCGCCCTGCAGCCAGCGTGTGGCGATATCCGCGACAAGGTCCGGATGGTCCTTGGCAATATCATTCAGATGATTGGCGACGGAACGGCGGACATATTCCTCCGGATCGTCCTTCAAGGCTTCCAGAAGCGGCAGGGTCGGAGACGGGTCTTCAACGAGCTTGTTCAGCCGCATGCCCCAGGGCAGGCGCGGGCGGGTGCCTTCGGACACGAGGCGGCGGACATGGACGCTATCATCCTTGACCCATGGCGTCATGATGGTCAGCGCGCGCTCCTGGTCCTTGTCGAGGAATGGGCGCACCTCGAACTCCGCCGTCGCGCGCTTGGTCATATCCTTCAGGAGCGCGAAGGATTTTTCAAAGTCGTCCAGGCCGTGATCGGTCACGACCATGCCGAGCGGCATCATGCCCCAACCCCGGATTCCTTCGCAGTTGCTTGCCCGGTCGACACCCTCGTTTTCAAGCGGGTGGAGGATCGATCTCAGAACGTGAAACTTCGCGTCGAGTGTATCAGGCAGGATCTTGCCGGTCTCGTCGGCAATAAGCCGGGCCCGCTGTTTCAGTTCGAGCTTGTCCAGTTCGGCCAGGATGGCAGCTTCATAGGACGCGCGGTCGAACCCTTGAAGATGCCGTTCGATGTGCAATCCGAGACATTTTACCAGGTCCGGTGAAATCTTGTTTTTGAATGGTTCCATCGTCGGTCCTTGCAGGTGGCGGTTTGTTCGCACCCTCTTTGCCAGAAGTGAAGATCCCGTCCCAGCCTCTTCCTGCCACTCTCCTGACAAGCACCGTCAGGATGAAACCAAAAGGCCACCCCGGTTGCCCGGAGCGGCCTTTTCGAGACGGACAACACCCTCGTTCGCCGTCCGTCCCAAGCCTGATGATTTTCCGTAGATCCGGCGGCCAACTGGTCACCTTTTCCTACTTTCACGCCGATCACTGCCGTAAACGAATACCGTCTTTAGCGAAAACCATCTCGTCTTTCGCCTCCCAGGCGAGACCGCAGCTTTCGCCCTCGGAGGGGATCGGCAGAGCGCCTTCCTGGCGCACTGTAACGTCTTCACCATCAAGAAGTTTCAGGTGAATCAGCGTCTCTGCACCGAGTGGTTCGGAATAGACGACCTTGCCGGCATAGTCGGTTTCGCTTTGAGCCACAGTTCGGATGTGTTCGGGGCGAATGCCGACTTTTGCACCACCTTCAACGCGCCGCCCGAGTCGGCCTGCATCCAGGAAATTAGTTGACGGCGATCCAATGAAACCGGCAACAAATTCCGTTGCGGGATCCGCATAGACTTCCAAAGGCTTACCGATCTGATCAGCCACCCCGCCGTTCATCACGATCATCCGGTCGGCAAGCGTCATTGCCTCGACCTGATCATGGGTCACGTAAAGCGATGTCACACCAAGATCGCGCTGGAGCGCCTTGATCTCGAGACGCATCTGGACGCGTAATTTGGCATCCAGATTGGAGAGTGGCTCGTCAAACAGGAAGACAGCCGGTTTGCGAACAATCGCTCGGCCCATGGCAACACGCTGGCGCTGTCCACCGGACAATTCGCGTGGCTTTCGCGTGAGATAAGGCACCAACTGCAGGATCTCCGCTGCATTCGCCACGCGCTTTGCAATTTCATCCTTCGGCACCTTCGCGATCTTCAGGCCATAGGCCATGTTGTCAAAGACGCTCATATGCGGATAAAGCGCATAGTTCTGAAACACCATTGCGATATCGCGGTCCATCGGCTCAACCGAGTTGACGTTGCGGCCACCGATCAGAATGTCACCGGAGGTGACGGTCTCAAGGCCGGCAACCATCCGCAGCAAGGTTGATTTCCCGCACCCTGAAGGTCCGACAATCACGATGAATTCTCCATCGGCGATATCGATGTCAACACCATGGATGACCTCTGTATTGCCGTAGGACTTCCGGAGGTTTTCAAGGGTAACAGTCGCCATTTACTTTTCACTTTCCACTAGACCGCGCACGAACAGCCTCTGCATTCCGATCACCACAAGCACCGGAGGTATCATAGCCAGGATCGACGTTGCCATGATGACCGGCCAATCGGCGGTGTCGTCACCGGAAGGGAACATCTGCTTGATGCCCATCACGATCGTGTTCATGGAGGGGTCGGTGGTGATGAGGAGCGGCCAGAGATACTGGTTCCATCCATAGATGAAGAGAATAACGAAGAGCGCGGCGATATTCGTCCGGCTCATCGGCAGAAGGATGTCGAAGAAGAACCGCATCGGCTTAGCACCGTCCACGCGTGCGGCTTCAGCAAGCTCGTCCGGAACTGTCATGAAAAACTGCCGAAACAGGAAAGTCGCGGTCGCGGACGCAATCAAAGGGAGGATAAGACCCGAATAACTGTTCAGCATTCCGAAATTGGCGATCACTTCGTAGGTCGGCACGATCCGCACTTCGACCGGTAGCATGAGCGTCAGGAAGATCAGCCAGAAGAACAAGTGCCGTCCCGGAAAGCGGAAATAGACGATCGCAAAAGCCGATAGCAGCGAGATCGCAATCTTCCCGAGTGCGATTCCAAGTGCCATGACCATCGAATTCACGAGCATAATGCCGACAGGAGCGTTAACGCCCGAGGTCAATGCCCGGGCGTAATTCTCGAAGAATTTGTCTCCCGGCAGGAGTGGCATCGGTGGCCGGACGATTGCCTGCTGATCGACTGTCGAGGCAACGAACGCCAGCCAGATCGGGAAGAAGATGAAAGCGACGCCGACAATCATGCCCAAATGCGTGAGCCAAAGGCCGCTGCTGCGCTTTTCGACCATGCCGTTTTGTTGCGCCATCAGTAGTGGACCCTGCGTTCGATGTATTTGAACTGAACCACGGTCAGGATCGAAACGATGAGCAGAAGGATCACGGATTGTGCTGCCGAGGATCCAAGATCCTGACCGACAAACCCGTCGGAATAAACCTTGTAAACAAGGATCGTGGTAGCCTGTTGCGGCCCACCGCTGGTAATCGTGTGAATGACGCCGAAGGTCTCGAAAAAAGCGTAGATGATGTTGACCACCAAGAGAAAAAATGTTGTCGGCGACAGGAGCGGGAAAACAATCGTGCGAAAGCGCGTCCAGAAACGCGCGCCATCAATTGCGGCCGCCTCGATCACCGATTTCGGGATTGCCTGAAGACCGGCAAGGAAGAAGAGGAAGTTGTAGCTGATGCGTCCCCAGGCACTGGCAACCACAACAAGACCCATCGCCTCGCTGTCATTCAACACGTGGTTCCAGTCGTAGCCAAGAAGCCCCAGATACCAGGTCACCACACCGACTCGCGTGTTGAACATAAAGAGCCAGAGGACTCCGGCGACCGCGGGCGCAACAGCATAAGGCCAGATGAGCAACGTCCTGTATGTGCCCGACCCCTTGATCAACCGGTCGGCCAGAACTGCCAGATAGAGAGCAACCCCCATCGAGACGACAGTGACCAGGGTCGAAAAGATCGCCGTCGTCACAAAGGACGCCCGGTAAAAGGAATCCTTCAGCAGGAACTCAAAATTGCCGAGCCCCACCCATTTCATGGACAGTCCGAACGGGTCCGGAATGAAAAGCGACTGCCAGATCGCCTGGCCCGCTGGATAGAAAAAGAAGACTGCCGTTATGACAATCTGTGGGGCAATGAGCAGCAGCGGCAGCCACATGCCTTTGAAAGTGACGCGTTTTTCCATGGCAAGACCGTGTGCCACCCCAGAAACCGGGGCGGCACGTCGTCATGATGTCACTGTGCGGACTGTTCAAAGCGTCGCAGCAGGGCGTTGCCGCGTTCCACTGCAGAGTCGAGCGCTTCCTGTGCGGATTTGTCGCCCGACCACACGCCTTCGAGTTCTTCATCAATGATGCCGCGGATCTGGTCAAACGAACCAAGCCGAAGTCCTTTGGAGTTCGCTGTCGGTTCTTTCGCGGTCATTTGAATGACGGCGATGTCCGTTCCGGGGTTCTGCTCATAAAAACCCTGTGAGCGGGTCAGGTCACCGGCCTCAGCCGTGATCGGAAGATATCCGGTGTCCTGGTGCCACTTGGCCTGGATCTCAGAGCTGGAGAGGAAGTCCATGAAAGCTGCTACGCCTTCGTACTCATCAGCTTCATGGCCCTCGAGCACCCAAAGAGAAGCACCGCCGATGATCGTGTTTTGCGGCTCACTGGCCACCGCAGACCAGTAAGGCAGTGGACGCACTTCGAAATCAAACTCGGCTTCCGATTTGATACCGGCATAACCTGCAGAAGATTCTGTAAAAAGAGCGCATTCACCTGCACGGAAGTTTGCGCCACCTTCGTTCCGGCGGCCCGCATAGATGAATTTGCCGTCCTTCGCCCAATCACCCATTGCCGAGATATGAGCAACTTGCGCCGGACTGTTGAACGCCAGCTCGGTATCGGTCCCGGCAAAGCCGTTGTCCTTGGTGGCAAATGGCGTGTCGTGGTAGGCGGATAAGTTCTCGAGGTGGATCCAACTCTGCCAGGCGGTCGTCATCGGGCACTCGACACCGGCTGCTTTCAGCTGATCGAGGACTTCACTGACCTGCTCCCAGGTCGACATATCGGTATCAGGATCAATACCTGCCTCAGAAAGCTTGTCGCGGTTGACCCAGAGGACCGGCGTCGAGGAGTTGAAAGGAAGCGAAAGCATGTTCCCGTCGGGGGAGGTGTAGTAGCCCTTGACCGAGCCGATATATTTCGACTGATCGAAGCCATCACCCATGACCTCGTAGACCGGTTTGATTGCGCCCTTAGCGCCCATCATGGTCGCCGTGCCGACCTCGAACACCATCAGAATGTGGGGCTGCTCACCGGCACGGAAAGCGGCAATGCCAGCGTTCAGTGTCTCGGAGTAATTGCCCTTGTGGCTGGCAACGATTTTATAGTCGGACTGAGACCCGTTGAAGGTGTCTACCTGCTCGGCAACCAATTCTCCCAACCGGCCTGTAAAGGCATGCCAGAAATCGATCTCGGTTTGCGCAAATGCGGTGGAAGTACCCAGAAGGGCAGCCGCTGCAACGAGGCTGGCGACGGTCTTACGATAAGCCATATTCATTTGCTCCCATGTCAAAGGGCATTATGCCCCGGTCAGCAGTTGGTTTTTCCGGTACCGAAATGGCTTCGCCGGCACCTGAAACGATAACGCCTGCGTTTCGTATTGTTTTCATATGAACGTTGTATGACGCTCATATGAACATTTAAACACGCCTTAACTGCGTCCGCAAACAGGAACGAATTTATTGTTTCACGCGCCCGTCAGATCCTAGGAAATCGGCGCTTCTTTTTACATCGCTTCAACGGACAAATAGCTGTAACAACTGCTGGCCAAGAACCTTGCAACCAGCATCTCCCCCCCTTGCCGGCGCCTGAACTCACGAAAGATTAGTCGGCTCACATGAAAGTTCGGCGGCGTTCATATGAAAGAATAGTGACAGGTCGCGGGTGGTTTTCCAAGGGCACCGGCAGTATCTTTTTGCATCGAGCGAGCGCCAAAATTCGACGATTTTCCGGCCTTCAATAACGCTCTTGTTGCTCTATGTTGGAAAACACTGTTCTTTGAAGCAGATCCTTATTTCAGCAGAGAAACCCTATTTCGTTCCATGTCCTTGCCTTTTTCTTCCGTTTATCCGCTCAAGAGGGCCCGCGCCCATGAAGTGTGCGGTGAAGGCGGGTTGGTGTTCGCTGCGATCACCGCGGGCCTGGCCTCCGGCTCGGTTGTCTGGGTTTCGGAACGCTGGCGGCCCGTGGTCAATCCGGAAGGTCTTGCGCCCTATTGCGACCCTGGAAAACTACTGCTGACCCGTGCAGATACACCGCTGAATGTTCTTGCCAGTGCGGAAACGGCACTGCGCTCCGGAGCAGTCGGCCTTGTCGTTGCCGAACTCAACGCTCCGATCGGCCTGACGGAGGGCAGGCGGCTGCAGCTGGCCGCGGAAACCGGCGGAACCACCGCTCTGCTCCTGATCCCGGAGGGCGGCGGCAGCAATGCCACAGAGACCCGATGGCACTGCACGGGCATGCCGGCATTTGAGACTGCCCGTCAAAACAGCCCCGTCTCGAGCGGCCCCACCTCGAACAGCCCTCGTCAAAACGACCATGACTCGACTCCCTGGCGGTGGTCGCTTATAAAGAACAAAATAGGAACATTGTCAGATTGGGTAGTGCGTTGGGATGCAGCGGCGCATCGTGTCATTGTGGTTTCCGAGACTGGCGGCTGAGCGTTCGCTCCGCGCCAACCCCATTGACGCGCCCTTTGCCCTGACCCTTTTCGACCGCAATTCGGAACGCGTCTATGATCTGTGCCCGCGCGCGGAAGCTGCCGGGCTCAACCGGGGCATGACGCTGGTTCATGCCAGAAGCTTCTGCCCGGGTCTTCTCACCCGGCCTGCCGACCCGAAGGCCGACCAGCGGTTCCTGCGTCTTCTGGCCCGGTGGGCAACCCGCTATTGCCCCTGGGTCGGGTTCGACGGGCTCAACGGCCTCTTTCTCGACATCACCGGTTCGGCGCATCTTCTGGGCGGGGAAGAACCGCTTCTCGATGATATCCGCGCCCGGCTTGCCCGGGCCGGTCTCAGCGCCCGGCTGGGCCTGGCATCAACGCCGGGCGCGGCCTGGGCGCTCGCCCGCTTTGCCGAAGGCATCGCCCAGCCGGGCGAGATCCTTGCCCGCATCGGCCCCCTGCCGCTGCCGGCGCTGCGTCTTGCCGACCAGACCTGCACCAGCCTGGAGCGGCTCGGCATTGCCACCGTTTCCGACCTTTACAATCTGCCACGGGCAAATGTTGCAAGACGCTACGACCCGGAAGTCCTGCGCCGCCTCGATCAGGCGCTTGGCGCCATTCCCGAGCAGATCTCGCCCCTGAAGGAAGATCTCAGCTTCGCCGTACGCATGACGCTGCCCGAGCCGATCGGGCTCCTCGACGACGTGATGGCCGGGGCGGAGCGGCTGATCGGCCATCTGTGCGAGCAGCTGGATACGGCCCAGAAGGGCGCGCGCAGCCTGAAACTGACCTTCCGGCGGGTAGACCAGGAAAACCAGGCGGTCGAGTTGCGCCTGGCCCGGCCGATGCGCGACGGCGACCGGATCCTCGCTCTTTTCGAGCGTGGGGTCAGTGCGGTCGATTCAGGCTACGGCATCGACATGATCCGCCTGGAAGCCACTCAGGTGGAAGAGCTCGGCCCCCGCCAGCTGACCCCGTCGCAGGCGCTGGAAAAGGACAGCCTTGCCGATCTCATCACCCAGCTCGGCAACCGGATCGGACTTGAGAACATCCTGCGCTTTGCTCCGGTCGACAGCCATATCCCGGAGCGCAGTTTCAAGCTGGTGCCGGCGGCCTACAGCATGCCGGTCCGTGCCTGGCCCGCCCGGCGCACGCGCCCGTTGCGCCTGTTCCCCCCCGAGCCGATCACCGGTTCGGGCGCCACGCCGCCCGGCCGCTTCCGCTGGCGCGGCCGGGCGTTGACGACACTCAAGGCCGAAGGGCCGGAGCGGATCACGCCTGCGTGGTGGGAGGGCGACGACGACTGGACACGGGGCCTGCGCGACTACTGGCGCGTTGCCACCGGCCAGGGCCAACGGCTTTGGCTGTTCCATACACCGCAGAACCCGGGCTGGTATGTGCAAGGGGAGTTCGGCTGATGACCTCTTCCGCTGACCTCACCCCACCTTCCCGCCGTCATCCCGGCCAAGCGCAGCGCGCGCCGGGATCAGGGAGGCACGGGCGCTCCGGTTTTTCCTCTATGCCGGCCGGCAGCCCCCGGTTCTCCGATCCCGGATCTCCGCTGCGCTGCGTCCGGGATGACGAGGGAGAGATGGAGGCGCTTCGGATAATGCCTGCCCAGACGCCCGGCCGAACCTGGAAGCTGTTCCGCAAAACCGGCCTCATCCTGAGGAAGCGCGCAGCGCTGTCTCGAAGGATGGGCGGCATATTCAGAGCCGGGTGGCCCATCCTTCGAGACGAACCGGAAGGTTCTCCTCAGGATGAGGTCTCGGGGGCAGAAGGCGGCATGTCCGTGGCACAGCCTTCCTTCGTCATCCCGGCCAAGCACAGCGCGCGCCGGGATCGAGAAGGCACCGGCGCTCTGGTTCGTCCTCTGCCCCGACCGGTAGCTCCCGGTTCCCCGGTCCCGGATCTCCGCTGCGCTGCGTCCGGGATGACGAAAAGAGAGCGAGGGGCATTCGGATAATGCCTGCCCAGACGCCCGGTCGAACCTGGAAGCTGTTCCGCAAAACCGGCCTCATCCTGAGGAAGCGCGCAGCGCTGTCTCGAAGGATGGGCGGCATATTCAGAGCCGGGTGGCCCATCCTTCGAGACGAACCGGAAAGTTCTCCTCAGGATGAGGTCTCGGGGACAGAAGGCGGCATGTCCGTGGCACAGCCTTTCTTCGTCATCCCGGCCAAGCACAGCGCGCGCCGGGATCGAGAAGGCACCGGCGCTCTGGTTCTTCTTCTGTCCCGACCGGTAGTCCCCGGCTCCCCGGTCCCGGATCTCCGCTGTGCTGCGTCCGGGATGACGATGGAGAAGTGGAGGCGGTTTGGCGGGTCTCTATTGAGGTTTCAGATGCACAATACCGTCCCGGCCTTGAGCCGGGACCTCCACACCGCCTGCCTGCGGGACGCCCCGGCTCAAGGCCGGGGCAGCCAAGCGGATGCGTCTCCCTTCTGCACCCGTACTCCCCGATTAAGTCAGGGAGGGCTGCCGTGAGAAAAAGGGACATCCGATGACCTCTCATGTCTTGCCGGAGAGCCTGCACTGGGATGTTCCGCGTCATGCGGAGCTGGCCGCGACCTCCAACTTCACCTTCCTGCGCGGGGCCTCTCATCCGGAGGAGCTGGTGACCCGGGCCGCCGAGCTCGGGTTGGAGGCGATTGCGATCACCGACTGGAATTCTCTCGCCGGGGTCGTCCGGGCCTATTCGGCGCTGAAGGAAATCAGGCGTGCGGCCAATGAGGACGGCGTGAAGATACGCTCTCATTCCCAGATCGATTCCTCGTCCCGGCAGCAGACGAACGAGATCCCGCCCCTCCCCGTGCCGGAGACCCTCAAGCTGCCGCGGCTGATCGTCGGTGCGCGGCTGGTGCTTGCCGACAGCCCGGTCGACTTTGTTGCCCTGCCGACCAACCGGGCGGCCTATGAACGGCTCAGCCAACTCCTGACCCTCGGCAAGAGGCGCGCGGAAAAGGGCGATTGCCATCTGGACTTTCAGGATGTCGTGAAATTTTCCGAAGGCCTGATCTTCATCGCCCTGCCCCACGGCGATCATGCACCGGACGCCTTTTCTGAGGCGGCTAAGAACCATATCCGGACGCTCCGCCAGGAAGTGCCCGGCCATGTTTTTCTGGGCGCCGCACCACGCTATGACGGCACCGACCAGAACTGGTTCCGGACTTGCGCGAAAGCCGCCCATTCGCTTGCCACCCCCATGGTCGCGGCCGGTGACGTCATGATGCATCATGCCGGGCGGCGGCGGCTTGCCGACGTGCTGACCTGCATGCGCGAGGGCTGCACCATCGACGAGATCGGCACGCGGGCACTGGCAAATGGCGAGCGGCGGCTGAAATCGGCATCCGACATGGCCCGGCTCTACCGGCATCATCCGGCAGCGCTCAGGCGCACCGTCGAGATCGCCACCCGCTGCAGCTTCGACCTGTCCGAACTCTCTTACGAATATCCGGACGAGATCACCGATGGAGAGAACCCGCAGGAACGGCTGGAGCGGCTGACCTTCGAAGGCCTTGAGATGCGCTACCCCGCCGGAGTACCGGAACATGCGCACCAGCTGGCGCAGAAGGAGCTCAGACTGATCCGCAAGCTCAACTTCGCGGCCTATTTCCTGACCGTCCACGACATCATCCGCTTTGCCCGCAGCCGGCATATCCTGTGCCAGGGGCGCGGCTCGGCGGCCAATTCCATCATCTGCTACGCGCTCGGCATTACCGATGTCGGTCCGGAAACGATCACCATGGTGTCAGAACGCTTCATCTCCGAACACCGGGGCGAGCCGCCGGATATCGATGTCGATTTCGAACATGAACGGCGCGAGGAGGTAATCCAGTATGTCTATGAGAAATACGGCCGCCACCGGGCCGGGCTCTGCGCGACCGTGATCCATTTCCGCACCCGTGCGGCAATCCGCGAGGTCGGCAAAGTCATGGGTTTGAACGCAGATGTCACGGCGGCCCTCTCCGGCCAGATCTGGGGCAGCTCCAACAGCGGGCCGGACGATGCACGCATGAAGGAACTGGGGCTCGATCTTGCCAACCGGCGGGTTGCCCAGACCGTCGACCTCATCCGTGAGATTATCGGCTTTCCCCGCCATCTCAGTCAGCATGTCGGCGGGTTCGTGATCACGCAAGGAAGGCTGGACGCGCTCTGCCCGATCGAGAATGCCGCTATGGAAAACCGGACTGTGATCGAGTGGGACAAGGACGACATCGACGCGCTTGGCATCCTCAAGGTCGACATGCTCAGCCTCGGCATGCTGACCTGCATCCGCAAGTCCTTCGACCTGATCGACACCCATCACGGGCAGGAGTTCACTCTCGGCACCGTGCCTCAGAGTGATACTGCGACCTACGATATGCTGTGCAAGGCCGATGCGATCGGCGTCTTCCAGGTGGAAAGCCGGGCACAGATGAACTTTCTGCCGCGCATGCTTCCGCGCGAATTCTACGATCTCGTCATCGAGGTGGCGATCGTCCGCCCCGGCCCGATCCAGGGCGGCATGGTGCATCCCTACATCAACCGCCGCCAGGGCAAGGAGGCGATCTCCTTTCCCTCAAAGGAACTGGAGGAGGTGCTCGGCAAGACGCTTGGTGTGCCGCTGTTCCAGGAACAGGCAATGCAGATCGCCGTCGTTGCCGCCGGGTTCACCCCGTCGGAAGCCGACAAGCTGCGCCGCTCCATGGCGACCTTCCGGCGCATGGGCACGATCGGCCAGCTCCGGGAGAAATTCATCTCCGGCATGCTAAAGCGCGGCTATGAGCTGGAGTTCGCCCAGAACTGTTTCGGCCAGATCGAGGGCTTCGGCGAATACGGGTTTCCCGAAAGCCACGCGGCCGCCTTTGCCATGCTTGCCTATGTTTCGGCCTATCTCAAATGCCACTTCCCGGCCGAGTTCGCCTGCGCGCTTTTGAACTCCCAGCCGATGGGGTTCTATGCCCCGGCGCAGATCGTACGCGACGCGCGCGAGCATCAGGTCGAGGTCCGGCCTATCTGCGTCAATACCAGCCTTTGGGACAACACGCTGGAACGGCGCAGCGACGGCGCGCTGGCGCTCAGGCTCGGCTTCCGGCAGATCAAGGGCATGCGCGAGGAGGACGCCGACTGGATCGTCGCGGCACGCGGCAACGGCTATCCGGACACCGAGACCCTGTGGCTCCGCACCGGCGTGCCGCCGGCAACCCTGGAACGGCTGGCGGAGGCCGACGCCTTTGCCGGCATGGGGCTCAGCCGCCGGGACGCGCTGTGGCAGGTGAAGACCATCCGCAGCCCGAAACCGCTGCCGCTCTTCAACGACCCGATCGACGGGGAGGCGATCTTCGAACCGGATGTCCTGCTGCCCGCCATGCATCTCGGGCAGGAGGTGGTGGAGGATTATCTCTCCACCCGCCTGACCCTGCGCGCGCATCCGATGGAATTGCTGCGCCCGCATATTCCGAATCTGACGCCGCACGACCGGCTGGCGCGGCTTACCCCGTACGAAGCGCGGCGCGTTTCCGTTGCCGGCCTTGTCATCACCCGCCAGCGCCCCGGCACGGCCTCGGGCGTCATCTTCATCACTTTGGAGGACGAAACCGGGGTCTCCAACGTGGTCGTCTGGCCGAAGATGTACGAAAAGTACCGCGCCGCTGTCATCGGCGGACGGCTTTTGA
This sequence comes from uncultured Roseibium sp., assembly GCF_947494555.1. Lineage (GTDB taxonomy): Bacteria > Pseudomonadota > Alphaproteobacteria > Rhizobiales > Stappiaceae > Roseibium. The sequence continues at coordinate 539,830 of NZ_CANLVF010000003.1, forward strand.
AAGTCACCGGACGGCTGGAACGCGAAGGCATCGTCGTCCACCTGATCGCCGACCATATCGAGGACTATTCCAACCGCCTCGCCCTGCTCGGTCATCCCAATGACGACATTCTGGTCGAAATGACCACGCGTGCGGAAGAGGTGCCCGTCCATCTCAAATCAGACGCCCCGAAACCACGCGCCATGCACCCGCGCGAGCAGGCAAAGAAGCTGTTTCCGAGCCGGGACTTTCATTGACCTGCACCTAAGCTTTTGCCTATCGACCGCGTTCAAGTCCAAGAGGAGCATCGAACACGACTGTAGACGTCACGTACCATTGGCCCGGATTGAAATCGTAATTCGTCGAAATCCGGCACCACGCGCCGCCGCAAGGCGACATCATGGTGATCACATTGGCCGGATCGAGCGGATAGAACCCTGCAAAAGCAGGTTCGGTGATGATTCCAAAAAAAATCTGAGGAACACCGACATACAGAAACCGGACAACAGACGCCCGCTTCGCGTCGTCTTCGGCGCCTTCCTTTTTCAATGTAGGCGAGCCAAGCTCTACTCCACAGGAGTGAAGGCCGCCCTCATCATTGTATCTCACATACCAGAATGGATGACCGCCGGCAGCATCCAGCTCACTGTCGCCGGTCTTGGTGATGGCGAACCAGTTGCCATTCCATCCCGGTCTTTCACGACCCAATGTGTGAATGTCGTCGCCCGCGATTACAAAACCCTTGGGCGCCGCTTCAACAAGGCTCTTCTCGCCACGGTAAAGTGAGCGGCACATAACCTGCGTTACCCGAAAAATCGTCCAAAGACCGAAAAGGTCCTCTTCAGGTGTCACGAGCGAAAAAGAGTTGAGATACAACGAATAGTCACCTCGGCCTTCAGCGCCGAGAACATCGGGATCGGGTTGCCTCGAATTCTTCACTGCGCCAAAGCCGTGTGGCTCGAGCAGCTGGAACTGGTCATCGGCATCGAAGATAAATTCATCCTGCGCCGCAGCTTCAGAAAAGCCAGTGAACAAGATGACGAGAAGTACCTGGATCGTTGCGGACCAGGGGACCCGCCTGTTCATCAGGAAACTTAGCCGTTTTGGATCACTTGTATTCGCGACTGACATCTGCGGCTCCTCTGCATCTTAGACGGGCGTGAAGTTTCAAATCCGTCCGTCACTCATTCGCGTGCAGGTCAGATTACCGCATTGTTCGTTGAAAAAGTCATTGACGCTGCGACGGCCACTGAACCTCTGAGCAACCCCGATACAACCGGTTCGCCCCACGTTATCGGACGCAGTTCGCGCCCTCGTTGTCTACTCCATGCGCTTCCTCAAGGGGGCAATCGATGCTCACCCCTTGAAGCAGCCGCTTGGCAAATACGCTCAGCTCCCCTCCACGAAAACCGGTCCAAAGGCACCGGACGCCATTTCAAGTGACCTTAGGTAAAAATTTTTGCATTCGTATGCAAACATGTTACCCTAGCCTTGGACAATGCGGTCAACGCACGATCCAGGGGAGGAGATTGAGCAATGAAAAGAAGGACATTTCTTGCGGCGATTGCGGCCGCGAGCCTGGCAACCACTGCGCTTCAGGCAGTTGCCGAGGACTTGCCGTACGGCCTGACCGCCGGGAAACCCTATGAAGGCACCAAGCTGAACATCCTGAGCGTCGTCACGCCGCAATTCGACGGACTGATGCTGCGCGACGGCGAGTTTACCGAGCTGACCGGCATTGAAACCGAATGGACCTTCATTCCCTTCGGCAGCCTGCAGGAAAAGATCAACGCCGAAGGCATCGCTGCCAACGGCACGTTCGATGTCGTCAACTATCTCGACAGCTGGGGCCCGCCTAATTCTCACTGGCTGATGCCCATCGACGACCTGATGGACCGTGACGGGATCTCGATGGACCGTTACCCCGCTGCCTTCGCACGCTCCGCACAATTTGAAGGCAAGACGCTCGGCTTTCCGCTGCGCGCGCACCCGCAGCTGATGTTTTATCGCAAGGACCTCGTTCCAGAGCCGCCCACTACGTGGGAAGACGTGGTTCGCATCGGCAAGGAGTTGAAAGAAAGCCATCCGGATGTCGCACCGCTCGCGCTTTATTTCAACAATGACGGCAACCGGCAGAACCTCTTCATCTGGCTCAACTTCCTGTGGGCCGCCGGCGGGGACGTTTTCAATGACGACTGCACGCCGGCCTGGACCAGCGAAGAAGCCCTCAAGGCAACCGAGGATTACATCGCCCTGCACACCGTGCACGGCGTGACCAATCCGAATTCCGTGGCCTTCGTCGAACAGGATGCCCGCCAGTCCTTCATGCAGGGCAACTCCGCGATGATCCCCGTGTGGTGGTGGGCCTATTCGGGTTTCTACAATCCCGATTCCAGCACCCTGACCAAGGATCAGGTCGCGTTTACGGGCATGCCCTCTTACCAGGGCACCACAAAGACCTACGCGATCTCCATGCCGTTTTCGATTTCGGACTATTCGCAAAACAAGGACGCGGCATGGGAGTTCATGAAGTGGCTGTCGAACCCGGACATGGACAAGGCCAACGCGGTTGAGCGCGAGGTTGCCGGCAAGCCTATCGTCAACAACGTGGTCACGCACATCTCCTCCTTGCAGGATGCAGATGTGAACGCCGCCAATGACGGTATCCAGGCGGCGGCGTGGGAGTCCTTGAAGGAGTCAGACATCATGCCCCAGATCGCCGAGTGGCCCGAGGTTGGCGATCTGCTATCAGCAGCCATTGCGGAAGCCGCTGCCGGCGGGGACGTACGCGAGCTGATGACCGGCGCCGCCGAACAGGCAACACGCGTTCTGCGCCGCTCCGGCTGCATCCAGTAAGGTCACCGGGCCCTTCCCTCTCACAGGGGAAGGGCTCGTTCTCCAATGCGCGACAACACACTCAAATACGTGCTGGTGCTTCCGGCCGTCCTGGTGGTCTTTGCCACCGCAATCTGGCCGCTTATGGAAAGCGCCCGGCTGTCGGCCACTGTCGGCCGGCTGAACCGGCCCGGTTCACTCGATCAGTATATCGGGCTGGAGAACTACACCTGGGCCTTTTTCGAGGAACCGTCGTTCTGGAATTCGGTCTGGGTAACGGGTGTCTACACCCTGCTCACGGTGGGACTGACAACGCTTCTCGCCCTCGGACTTGCGCTTCTATTGGCACCAGGCGGACGCCTCCGCTCAGGCGTGCAGACGCTGCTGATCCTGCCGTTCGCCATGTCACCGGCACTGATCGGCGTCTCGTTCCGGTTCATGTTCAATCCGGAGTTCGGCCTGTTCGACGCCTTCTTTGGCGTGGTGATGCCACCGCTTGCCGACGTGAGTTGGCTGGCCGACCCGACACTTGCATTTGCCGTCTGCGTCATGGCCGACGTCTGGGGCTGGATACCCTTCCTGACGCTCGTGCTCATTGGCGGGCTTGCCTCGATCCCGCAAGATACGATCGAGGCCGCACAGGTCGACGGTGCCTCCGGGTGGCGGGTCTTCAGGGACATCACCTTGCCGCAACTCGGACCGGTTCTTGCCGTGGTGATCATTTTGAAGTCGATCTTCTCGCTCAAGACATTCGACCAGATCTTCATGCTGACAAACGGCGGCCCCGGCACAGCGACGCAAACGCTCAGCCACTACATCTATTTCAACGGGATGAAGTACGGGCAGATCGGGTATGCGGCCTCCGTCGCCTGGCTGATGGTCATTCCGATGATCCTCCTGACGTATCTCTACGCCAAATACGTGTTCCGGAAAAACTGAGATGACGGGAAAACAACGCAAACAGGTCTGGAACGCGGTTCAGCTGACGCTCATCATGATCGCCACCTTCATCATGCTGGTCCCGATCGTCTGGATCTTTCTGGCAGCCTTCAAGACGCACGTGGATGTCTACCAGCTGAAGCTTTTCTTCACGCCGACGCTGGAGAATTTCAGCACAGTGTTCGATGATCCATACCGGCTTGGCGAAAAGCTCTTCAACTCCACGATTGTCGCACTGGTCACCGTGATCTTCGCGATTCCGATCGCAACCTGTGCGGCCTATTCCTTCAGCCGGTTCCGCTTGCGCGGTGAAACCACAATGCTGGTCATGATCCTGGCCACGCAATTCGTGCCGGCAGTCGTGATCATCCTGCCGTTTTTCGTAATGTTCCGCGATGTCGGGCTGCTGGACACGAGGCTGGGACTGATCCTCGTAAACCTTGCGATCGTCATGCCCTTCGCGATCTGGATGATCAAGGGCTTCATCGACGGCATCCCGATGGACACGGAAGAAGCGGCCATGGTGGACGGGTCTTCGCGGCTTCAGGTGATCTGGAACATTGTCCTTCCAATGGCCGCTCCGGGGCTTCTGACCGCAGCGATCTTCTGCTTCATCATCGCCTGGAACGAATTCCTGTTTGCACTGATCCTGACCAACAAGAACGCCGTGACGCTGCCCATCGGGCTGGCTCTGTTCAAGGGTGAGGAAGGCGATCTTTGGAACCTGCTTTCGGCTGCGGGGATCATCATCATGGCGCCGATGTTCGTGCTGGCGCTGCTCATCCGAAAATACTTCGTACAGGGCATGACCATGGGAGCCGTACGCTAGATGGCAGAAGTCATTCTCAAGAACCTGAGCAAGCGCTGGGGCGACTTTGTCGGTGTCGACAACCAGTCGCTGGACATTCACGACAAGGAATTTCTGGTGCTGCTCGGGCCGTCCGGCTGCGGCAAGACAACGACCATGCGGATGATCGCAGGTCTGGAAGAACCGACTTCCGGCGAAATCTGGATCGGGGAGCGGCAGGTCAACGACGATCTGCCGAAGGATCGCGATGTCGCCATGGTGTTTCAGAACTACGGCCTTTACCCGCACATGACGATCTTTGACAACATCGCCTACCCGCTGAAGGTGCGCGGCACGCCAAAGGCGGAGATCCGTCCGCGTGTCGAACGGGCGGCCGCGCAGGTGGAGCTGACCCAGTTCCTGGATCGCAAGCCAAAGGCGCTTTCAGGCGGGCAGCGTCAGCGTGTGGCCCTTGCGAGAGCTATCGTTCGCACGCCCAAGGTCTTTCTGATGGACGAGCCGCTTTCGAACCTCGACGCCAAGCTTCGTGTCACGATGCGGGCGGAGCTCAAGCACCTCAGCCGCGAGCTCAAGGTCACGACCGTCTATGTGACCCATGACCAGATCGAAGCCATGACGCTCGCCGACCGGGTTGCGGTGATGAAGCACGGGATCATTCAGCAACTCGGCACGCCGGATGAAATCTACAACGACCCGGCCAACCTTTTTGTGGCGGGCTTCATCGGCTCTCCGGCGATGAACCTCGTGCGTGGCAGGATCGAAGGCGGGCAGTTTCTGACCGAAGATGGCGTCAAGCTTTCGCCGATCGCGTCCGAAGACCGTTCCGAGGTCGTTCTGGGTGTGCGCGCCGACGATATCAATGTTCACGAGGCTGGCGAGGGAGACATCGATGCGCCGATCTATGCCTTTGAAAACACCGGTGAAGCGTCTTTTCTGACCGTCGAATGGGGCGACCAGCGGGTGATCGCACGCGGCGACCGTCACCTTCGCAAAGACCAGGACGACGTCGTCGGCCTGAGCCTCAATCCGGACCACCTTTATCTCTTTGACCCAAACACCGAAAAGCGTATTCGGCTTTGAGAGGTGTTTTTCGCGGAAAGGCCGGTATTTACAACTTTACGCCGTCATGCCGGGGATCCGACGAAATCCGGTTTCAAGCGCCTCTATGAAAGCAGAGAGGCGACGCGGTTGCCGGCGGGCCGGCAGGTAGGCAAGGTTTACATCGAGCGTCGCGGCGCGCCAGTTCGGCAGCAAGTCAACCAGAGCGCCATTCTCAAGCTCCTCCGCAACAAACCAGAGTGGCAGGACGGCGGCCCCGACGCCGGATTGAACAGCGTGTTTGAGCGACATGATGTTGTTTGTCGCGAGACTTGAGTTGACCGAGAGTTCGAAGCGCTCACCGTCAGAATGCTTAAGCCCGATCTTCGCTCCTTCGAACGGGGTCAGCGTGACAAATGGAAGCCTGGACGCAGCCTCTGGTGTGCACGCTTCCAACCGGTCTGCGATTGACGGCGTTCCAACAATCAGTCGTTCGACTTGTCCGAGACGCCGGACGATCAGGCTTTCATCGGGAACCGGCCCCACCTTGATCCAGCAATCGCACCCGACTTCGGCAAACCGTATTACCTCGTCTTCCAGACGCCAGTTCAACATGATATTCGGATGCGCCACCTGAAACGCAATGGCGATATCGGCAAGGTGAAGCTGACCCAATGCAACGGGTGCCACGACCCTGAGCGGACCTTTCAGTATGTCGGTATCGCCCGCATGCCTTTCCTCCAACGTGTCCCATCGGGAGATCAGCGAACGCGCGTCGGACAAGACGTCCAGGCCAGCTTCGGTCAACGCGAGGGAGTGGGTGGTTCGGCGGATCAGTTGAATACCAAGGCGGTCCTCCAGCTCCTTGAGCTGCCGGCTTGCCGAGCCTTGCGACATTCCAAGATCGCGCGCTGCACCGCTTATGGTTCCCCGCTCGGCGATGCGGACGAAGGTTTCCAGAAGACCGAGACGATCGAGAGGTTTGCTCATGCGTAATACAAATAACAAATAGCTTTATAAACTGTCTACAGAATATTCTCCACTACGGCCATCTTGATCCCGACAGCAACAGTCAAATCAGGAGATTGAGAATGACCGACATGACATACGCCATCGGCAAAGAGTTGAACGTAAACCGCCTCGGTTACGGAGCGATGCGCCTGACCGGGCAACCGGGCAATTTCGGTCCCTTTGAAAACTGGGATGAAGGCCTAGCGCTGCTGAGGCGTGCCGCTGATCTCGGCGTCACTTTCTTCGACAGCGCCTGGGCCTACGGACCGGAATTCGCCGACAAGATCGTTGGCGAAGCGCTCGAAGGCCGCAAGGTCACCTTGGCCACAAAGGGCGGAGTGGACAAACCTGAACCTGGCCGCATCGTGGTCGACGGCAGCCGCGATGCGCTCATGTGGCAGATTGATCGTGCGCTTATCAATCTACGCCGCGACCGGATTGATCTCTTTCAGTTGCACCGGGTGGATCCGCAAACACCGATTGAAGTGTCGGTTGCCGCGCTTACCGAAGCGCAAGCTGATGGCCGCATCGGTCATATCGGCCTTTCCAATGTAACGCGCGCGCAATTGGAAAGCGCTCTCGCGGTCGCACCAATTGCAAGCGTTCAAAACCGGTTCAACATGCAGGAAACTGAGGCTGAGGACCTGGTCGACTTTACCGCAGAGAAGGAGATCGCCTTCATTCCCTACGGTCCGCTTGGCGCAAATCCGATGCAGCAAGGGGCCAAACTCGCTCCGCGCGAGGCAATCGCCTGGCTGCTTGCCCGTTCACCCAACATCGTCGTCATCCCCGGCACCACCTCAATCAAGCATCTTGAGGAGAATTGGAGCGCCTGGGACCTCGTTTGAAGCATTTGATGAAAGGACTAAAACCATGAGCACTATCCTTGGGTCCGCAACCGTCGAGCATATCATGATCGGCACTGGAAACTACGATGCGACACTCGCCTGGTGGACCGAAAAGCTTGGCTTCGAAGTCGAGATGGAATGGACGGTTCCTGAATTCTCGGGCCTCCAGCTCGCCTATCTGACAAAAAACGGATTTCGCCTTGAAATCGTCGGCAATCCGGCACGCTTCCAGGAAAGACCGGCGCCCATGGCGATAGATCAGCATCTTGCGGACAGTGGTTTCAGCCACCTCGCCTTCAAGGTAGAAGACGTGGATGCTGTCATGGCCGAGCTTTCTGAGAAGGGCGTTCCAACCTTTCTGCCGGCAACAAGTTTTGCGGACGTTGGCCGCCGGGTTGCATTCGTTCAGGACAATCAGGGAAACGTCATCGAGTTTGCCGCCGACCTTCCCCGCGAGGCTGCCTGACATGGCGACGCCCAACAAAAACAAGATGGCTATCCTCACCTGGCTTGTCGTCTACCCGCTGATCACGGCACTCCTTGCGGTCCTGGAGCCGCTCCTTTCCGGAATACCCATGCCGCTCAGATCGTTTGTTCTGACGGTCATCATGGTTCCGGCAATGGTCTATCTTATAATGCCGACAGTGACATCGAAGATGAGTGCGTGGCTCAACTCGAACTAGTCCAGTAACACTGCGGTACACAGGTGTTTCCTCAAGAATCCCGGTCAGGACCATGGTTCCGAGCCGGGATTTTGATTGCGGACACATTCTCGAAGTTTCAATTCACTCCGCTATACTTGTCCCTCATGGGGCAGATTACGGCATTGTTTGTTCAAAAAGTCATCGACGTGGCCACGTCCGTGGACCCAACGGGCGGCGATCGGCGTCGTGACCTTTTCCGCTCGGTTGGGATCGACAGCGATGCGCCGGTCGACCCCAAACAAATGGTGTCAGACAAAGACTATTATGCGCTGTGCGAACGGGTGACCCGGGAAGACCCGCACGGGGCGTCGGTGCCGATCCGCGTCGGCTCTTCCATGCGTTGCGACGACTACGGCGCTTTCGGTCTTGCCTGGAAATCGGCCATTGATCTGCGCGGCTCTTATCAGCGTTCCGAACGCTATGCCCGGGTGCTGACGAGCGTTTCGACCTATGAGTTTGTTGAGGAAAACGGCGCTTTCTTCATGGCCCTCAACCGGGCAGGCGAGCGCCATCTCGGGATGCGCCTGTCCAACGAACAGTCGATCGTCGCCGTCACACAGATCAGCCGCGAAGTATCACAGCAGCCGTTTTCGCCGGACGCGGTCTATTTCAAACATTCCGGCCCGGAGGATCTTTCCGCGCATGAAAGCTATTTCGGTTGCCCGGTGCACTACAACGCCGACCGTGACGCCATCCGGGTATCGAAGGATCATCTCATAGCGCCAAACAAACTGGGTGACCCGAGCATTTCCGCCTTCTTCGATTCCCATATGGAAAAGGAAATCGCGGAGCTGCCTGAGGCACAGGAACTGGATGGCCGCGTGCGCAACCTTGTGTTACGTGCCTTGAGTGAAGGGGTGCCAAATGTCGCCGACGTCGCCGCCCGTCTGGGCTTGAGTGCGCGCACGTTACAGCGGCGGTTAGCGGCTCAGGGCCACGCTTTCCAGGACCTTGTCGACGAAGCGCGTCAGGACCTGGCCATCCGGCTCCTCAGACGCACAGACTACGCCCTTGCCGAGGTTGCGTTCCTGACCGGCTTTGCCGAGCAGAGCGCGTTCACACGCGCCTTCAAGCGCTGGCGCGGTGAAACACCGGCCTCCTTCCGGCGCACCGTCCAACACGCCTGAGGCTGGTCTAGGTCAGATTGGCACGGCGGGTCAAAACAGTGGCACGCGCAGTCAATACCGGTGACAGCATCTTCCCTATTCCTTGGTTATCGTTTCAACCAAGGAGAAGATCCCATGCAGACCAGACCAACTCTCGTGATCGGTGCCACCGGCAAGACCGGTTCTCGCGTTGCCAACATCCTTGACCAAAAAGGCGTGCCCGTCCGGCGCGGTTCGCGCGGCGCTGCCATTCCGTTCGACTGGGACAAGCCGGAGACCTGGGCCGCGGCCCTCGACAGTGTGAGCCGGGCTTACGTCACTTACTTCCCAGACATTGCAGTGCCGGGCGCTGTTGACAAAGTCGAGGCGCTTGCTGCTTCGGCAAAATCGGCTGGTGTCGAGCGGCTAGTTATGCTGACCGGCCGCGGCGAGCATCATGCCCGATCGGGAGAAGAGGCCGTCCGCGCTTCCGGCGTCGACTACACGCTGGTTCGCTCTGCCTGGTTCGCCCAGAATTTTTCCGAAGGCTATCTGCGCGATCCCGTCCTGGAGGGCGTTTTACCCATGCCAGGCGGTAACGTGTTGGAACCGATCATCGACATCGATGACATTGCGGATGTTGCCGCCGCAGCATTGACGGAAGACGGCCATTCGAGTGAGCTCTATGAAGTGACTGGTCCACGCCTGATGACCTTTACGCAGATGGCAGAGGAACTCGGAAGAGCCATCGGACGGCCAATCCAGCACATCCCGATCAGTTTCGAAGACTTCAGGGCCGGTGTCGCACAAGCAGCCGGACCGGACATCGCCGATGTCTTTGAAGCCATCGCGCGCGAGACGCTGGACGGCCGAAATGCGCACCTGACCGACGGCGTCGAGCGTGCTCTCGGCCGCAAGCCCCGCGACTTCGCCGAATTTGCAGCGAAGGCGGCCCGGGCCGGTGCGTGGTCTCGCGCGGCCTGAGCCTCAAATCACGAGGACATCGATATGAAGACATTCATCTCAAGACTGACACTCGGCATTGCGGGCGCGCTCGCAATTGGTATCGGCGGAGCAATTACGCTTGTTCCCGACGCGTTCTTTGCGTCCTACGGGATCGTGCTGCCGGAGAGTATTGACCTTTACAGCGAGATACGGGCGCCGGGTGCCAACCTTGCCGTCCTTGGGGCTCTGATTTTTGTCGGAGCTTTCAAGCCTGACTGGAGACGCTTTTCAGCGGCACTCGGTGCAACGCTCTTCCTTGCCTATGCCGCCGGGCGGTTGGTTAGCATCGCAATGGATGGGACGCCTTCCAGTGCGATCCTCCTTGCCCTTGTGATCGAACTGGCGGTCGGTGCTTCCTGTGCCCTCGCGCTGAGGCAGGCAAGGGACCAGGCAGTCCATACCAAACATCCGCAACTGGCGTGACTTTTGTTAAAAACAGCCGCAGCCTCGAAGCGGAGCGTGCACGCGCGCGCCGCTTCGGCTCATTTACGACCTTGTCCCAACCGATCGCTCTGCACTATGAAGCATCCGGCAGCGTGTCCAGCCAGTCCAGGCCGTGGCCGACCCATTCACCTGGAATGGAATGCCCGCCCTCATGCAGGCAGAGTTCTAGAACGCGCCCGCTCCGGCTCTTGTCCCAACGCTCGCAGGCAAGGCGCGCGTCGTTGCTCTCAACCGGGCGGCTTTCTGCCGAAACGCCATTGAGATGCGAGAGAATGTCGAACCCTTCCGTAATCGGCATGGAATTGTAGATACCGATCTCGTCGTAGGCGACGACACCATCTGAGAGCCCATGGATATGCCGCAAGTTCACAGGACCGGTCGGACACACTTCTGGATTGGAACGCCAGAAGCCTCCGGCAATGGGCGCATATCCCCTGAACTCATGCCCGAGGTAACAGGCAACGTTCCAGACGGTCGAGGCTCCGCGCGAGAAGCCGGACGCCAGTGTCCGGCCCTCGTCGACCGGCCAGCGGCGGCGCACGTCTTCCAAGACTGCGCTGATGAAATCCGCTTCGTCGCGGCCGGGTTCGGCGCGCCCCTCGCCGATCTGGCGCCAGTATCCTCTTTCGGCAAAGGGAGCGATGAAAAGCGCATTTCGGCTGGTCACTCCGTTGATCATCGCCTTGTTCCGGAAGGTTGCTTCCGGTGAACTGTTCCAGCCGTGGAAATATACAACGAGGCCCAATGGGGTCTTGCCGTCCCAACCCTCGGGAACGGCCGCCAGATAGTAACCACCCGGCACCTCACAATGTTTTTCCGCGCCACATGCCATCACTTGGGACGGCAGCAAAAAGAGAAAGAGCGACAGGAAAAACGCGCGCATTCAGAAAACCTCACTTTGGAACGCGGCGATCATTGGCCTGAAGGCTGACACCTGCAAGCAACATGTGCGTGAGCCCTTTGACGCTTATCTGTCAGCGTCATCACCGGAGCAACCTGGGCCGCTTGCGCCATCAAGACGCAAGAAAAACGCTCCTGTAACCTGGATCACAGACTTTTTCAGGCACCTTACCCTAGGTCATCTCATCAAATATCGAAGGAGATTGAGATGACCGAGATCACGATGAACTACACCAAGATCGAATGGACATACGATCGCCAAAGTGACAGCAACAACGACACGTTCAATTTCAAGAACCTATTCACGGGCAACCAGGAAGACGACACCGAGCAGTCGATGCTTGATTTTGCTGCCGTTGAAAATGCCGGCAAGAAGGGCACGGACATCGGCGTAGAGGAAGTGATCATCGCCCATGAACACCTCGAGCGCGATCACAGCATCGAACTGCCAACCTTCGACGACCTGATCGGGTAAGGTGCTACTTCTTTAATCTCAGACCAGCATCTTGCAGCGATTGGCGTTGCAAAAAATCTGATTTAAGCAATTTGAGGACTACCCGGGGCCTGACGAGGTCCCACATTATTTCAATCAAACCAGCTGATAGCCAGGTCTGGATTGTTCCGGCTCGGTTAGATGGCATGAGGACGCAGCCGTTGGACTTCATCGCGGTATGGCGTTGCACCTTTCGGCAGCTCGGGAATGATGACGGCATCAGCGTAGCGAAGCTGTTTGACGAGAACGGGCACCAGCTTTTTGAAGGCGGCAAAAATCGACGGGTCCGGAGCTGGAACGTCGTGCTTGATCAGTTCGTGCAGTTTCGGCAGATGGTAGTAAGGCACCATCGTGAACATGTGATGTTCCAGATGGTAATTCATGTTGAGATAGATGAAGCGGCTGACCGGGTTCATCAGCACGGTTCTGGTGTTCAGGCGATGATCTGAAACATTTTCCGCAAGACCCAGATGCTGCAGCAGGCCGGTCATCACGTGATGCCAGGCACCGTAGAACCTAGGCAGGCCGATCACCATGAGCGGCAGGATTGACCCGGACCAGACACTCAGTCCGATTGTGACAAGATAGATCGCAAGCCAGATGCGCGCGACAAGGAACACTTTCGAAACCTCGCTCTCGCTCACGAAGGTCTTTTCTTCAGGATGCAGGTTGCCTGAGGCATGGAGAAACATGCGCTTTACCAGTTGGATCGTATCGACAATTCCAAACAGATTAAGCACCACTTTCAGAAGATCCGGCGGGCGCATTGCAACGATTTCGGGATCCCTGCCGACGATGATCGTGTCGGTATGGTGCCGGACATGGCTCGCCCGCCAGACGACCGGATTGCGGATCAGCATGAAACTGGCGATCTGATAGACAACGGCGTTCATCCAGGCCGTCTTGAACGCTGTCTTGTGCCCGCACTCGTGCCATCGCGAGTCCGAGGCGGATCCGTATAGAACACCATAGACAAACCAGAATGGGGCCGACCACCAGGAGGGCCAGAGCCAAATGGCAATCGCGCAGGAAAATGCCATCAACCCAAGCCACACCGCGGTGTCTCTCAACGGAATTGCATCGGATTTCTCCCGCAGGCGTCGAATTTCGTCAGGGGCAATTTTCGGGCGGAACCAGGCCGGATTGGCAACACCATCCCTGACCGCGGCCTGTGCTGTTTCGGACGTGAGCGAATAGTCTTTCGTCATCTTGAAACGCTAGGGTATGGACCCAAAAATGAAGTTGATTTGGTTTGGATCGTTTTGGCTAGCTGTGAGGAGCGAAAGCGCAGGAAATGTGGTTCATTTTCAAGCCTTTCGCGACGCAGCAGATTGCCAAAACGGTCAAATCCAAAGGACGGCAAAATGGCTTCACCTCGCAGCGTCAACGTTCTTGACCGGGCACAAAGCCCGCTCTTCGCACGTTTCCTCGCGAGAATTCGCCATTTCTGCCGCCAAATCAGCTTCATTTGTGGGTCCGTACCCTAGATCAACTTGGCGAAGACGTCTACTTCAACCACTTGATTGATAACTTGTTATGGTGCGGTTCCGGGCGCGTTCAAGTCGGGCGTGACGCAAGCCCCCGCTACAAACACAGGGAAACCGACATGAACCGCAGAGCCCTCATCCCGGACGGAACGCAAGCCGCCGTAAATGATCTGAAAATCTCACCAGGCATCCTCTCCCATGACCACGTCTTCGTGACGGGCATGACCGGGAGCCGCCCTGACGGATCCATGCCGGAAAATCTTGAGGAACAGTTCCACCTGGCTTTTGAAAGATCGTCTCGGTCCTAGAGGAAGGCGGGCTGGACTTCGGCGCCGTTGTGGAGATGACCAGCTACCACGTCGATCTGCGCGCGCACTTCGAAACCTTCCGTGCTGTCCGTTCTGAATATGTCAGAGAACCCTACCCGGCTTGGACCGCCATCGAGGTCGCCGGTCTTCGGCGCGAAGGTGCTGTTGTTGAAATCAGGGTCGTTGCTACGACCGGCAATGATTGAGCTGCCGGAGAAATGACCGCGCTCAGCTTCAAGCTTGCCGGATGCCCTTGTGCTCCTATCTGGTAGTGTCGAGTGGCGGCGTGAAGACAACAGTGCCATCCACTCCGTTCATGCCGCGGCCGTCCCTGACTTGCAGAGCTCAATGACTTGCCGGGTTCAATCACAAAAGACGGTTCGGATCCTTGAGTATTTTCGATCAGCCCGAAGCACAGGATCTTGGTCCCTATCTTCGTGTTGCCGACCGCAAGCTGAACATTCTTTCCGTCTTTGACGACCTTAAATATGACCGTTCAGATGCGGATCTTCTGTCACCGGCGATGAGACAGCATGTGGTGAAGGTTCTTTCAAAACTCGATTTCAAGCAGACGTCGGGAACCGTGTTGAAACACAAGACTGCCGATCTGCACTGTATCATGCCGAAATTCCACGCCTTGGGTGCATCCCCGTTCGACATCACAAGATATGCGGACAAGCGCCCGCAGGACTTTTACATTTTGACACCCACGCAGACCGCTTGCCAGTTCATAGACAATTATGCCCTCGAAGAGGCTGTTGAGCTAATCAAGACCCTCATTGAGCGTCAGCCGATCAATCTCTTTCGGCTCATGGATTTTCTGGAAAGAAAGCCCTCGCATGAGGCATTTCGCGCCGCAATCGGGCATCTGAAATACGTTCAACGCGTGGCTTTACAACAAGAACCTTTGCGCAGCATGCGTGCCCTTGGTTAGCCGCCTAAGCCACACTCTCGCCGCGCTGCTCCGCTGAAGAGAGGCAAGCAGCCAGCCCTTGCATTTACGTCTTGCAGTCCGGCTGTGCCGCATCAGCACACCTCGCTAAAATCGTTTCAACTCACGCTCATTTGGGTGATATCGTTCGGCAAAGGCCGCAATGAAACGGAGCGACTATGCCGGTTCGAAGACGACGCCCGCCGTTCAGGTTTCTGGAACGCTTGAGGCAGATGCAGGAGGAAGAACGGCAGCAGGCCACTTCAAATCCGTTTCTGGCGCAAGCCCTGGAAAAAGAGAAGATGGAGGGACACCGGCTCGCTGTCATCGCCCGAACGATCGCGCTCGGTCTGGTGGGCCTTCTCCTGCCGTTCCTCAACTTCAGCCTGAACGTGCTTTACTACGAAGCCATGCTGCTCGTGTTCATCGGCCTTGGCTGGCTTCAATTGCGCATGGCAAGCGTCGGCTATTCAAAGTCGGAACTCGCTCTGATCTTTGTCGATGTCAGCCTTCTGACAATCCTGTTCATCACGCCGAACCCGTTCTTCAGTCAGGACATTCCGACGGCGTTCATGTACCGGTTCGACAATTTCATCTATTTCTTCATTTTCCTCGCGGTCGGCACGCTTGCCTATTCCTGGCGAACCGTCTGGGCGATGGGCACCTGGGTGGCCGTTCTCTGGCTGATCGGCTTTGCAGTTGTTTCCCTGTTCGGGCACACAATCCCGGAACTCACTCAAGCGGCATCGAACGCCTTTCAGGGTCATCCGCTGGTAGATGAAGAACTCGACCCCAACAGCACGCGGCCCGGCGTACGTGTCCAGGAAATTGTCGTTTTTCTGATCGTCGCAGGCATCCTTGCGGTAAAGGGCTGGCGGTCGAACCAGCTTTTGATGCGCCAGGCAAATATTGCGGCAGAGCGCGCAAACCTGTCACGCTACTTTCCGTCCAGTCTCGTGGATGTTCTTGCCGCCACAGATCGGGACATCGGCGCTGTCAGAACGCAGGATGTGGCCGTTCTTTTCACTGACATAGTCGGCTTTACCAAATATGCCGAGCAACATTCGCCGGAAGAGGTGATGGACCTTCTTCGGCACTACCACGCCTTTGTGGAGCGCTCGATTTTTCAAAACGGTGGAACGCTCGACAAGTATCTCGGTGACGGTGTGATGGCGACCTTCGGCACACCGGAAACCGGGCCTGGCGACGCCGCCAATGCCCTGAAAGCCGCTACGCAACTTATTGAGGAAACCGACCGCTTCAACCAGGACCGCGAGGCCGAAGGTCTTGCACCCATCAATGTTTCGATCGGCGTTCATTTCGGACCCGTCATCCTGGGCGACATCGGCCCGTCACGACGTCTGGAATTCGCCGTCGTCGGTGACACTGTGAATGTCGCCAGCCGGCTCGAAGCCTCCACGAGGGAGCTCGGCTGCAAGTGCGTCGTCAGTGAGGCTTTGATGCAACGGGCAAAACAGGCCGAAGCCGAAGACCCCCCTCCCAACGCATTCACGCCGCGAGACCCGATCAAACTGCGCGGGCGGCAAAACGAGATTGATGTGTGGACGGTGTGAGCCGGGACCGCCTGAGATCAGTCACTATCGGCGTCCGGCAATGCGAAGCGCTTCAGCCCGCCCGCTTCGACGGATTGCAAAAGCTTGCCATCGTCGGCCCGCAGGCAGATGTCCGTTTTCCAGTCGCAGGAGATCCAACGCTCTTGCCGATCCATCAGGAACAGTTTGCGCCTGCCTTCAAACAGGTCCCAGCTCTCCAAAAGACCGGCCTCATCGCCAGTCAGCAAAACCGACCCGTCGGCTCCCCAGTCCAGGCCGTTGAAGATGCGCAGGTCACGATTGAATTCGCGCACCCACCATCCGTGCCTCGTCCCGTGGACCCGCGCCGGGGCATATTGAGAACCAGCGGCGATGAAGTCGCCATCGGGTGACCAGACAATGAATTGCGGGTAATAGGCAAAATCAGTCTCCGTTGTCAGGATCTCGCCGGACTTCCGGTCCCAGACCACAACGCGGGCGTTCATAGACGTCGCGAGCCGAGAGCCGTCCGGCGACCAGGCAATATGCGACGTCAGATCGACACTGCAGCAAAACACCTTTTCGACCTTCCCGTTCGATGCGTCCCAGACCCTTACCGTCCGGTCGTCCGCTGCGCTCGCCAGCAACGTACCGTCCTGCGACCAGGAGATATTTTCCACATCGTCTTCATGATCCTCGTACCGGTCGAGAACATTGCCCGTCACGGCATCGAAAATGCGCACAACATCTTCGTCTCCGCCAGTTGCAATCATGGAGCCGTCAGGCGACCAGGCAACCGCACGCACGCTGTCTGCATGGCCTTCAAGCAGTTTTTCCTGAGCACCGGTTAGCGCATTCCAGACCCTTGCGGTCCCATCCCACGATCCACTTACAAGCCGTGTGCTGTCCGGTGACCAGGACACAGTGAGAATATCGTTGGTGTGCCCTTGAAGGGACGCAATGAGATCTCCGGTTCTCGTGTCCCACAGATTGTTCACTTCGCTGTCGTCTGCAGACGCCAACAACGTTCCGTCTGGCGACCAGGACAGAACGCGGATTTCCGCTTTGTGACCGTTGAGAACATGCCGCACCTTTCCGGTCTGTTCGTCCCAGATCGTGATCCGTCCTTGCGTGTCGGCGATCGCGGCCAGCTGCGCAATAGGCGACCATGCCACGTGACCGATGGCGTGCACGCCACCCTCAGCTCTCATCAGGGTTTTCTGCGCTTCAAGATCCCATATCCTGAGAGCATCGTCCGAAGAACCAATGGCAAGACGTGTTCCGTCCGGGGACCAGGCGAGCGCTTCAATCCAATAATCTTCATGGTCACTTTGATGCATCACCACATGGGTGCGCGCATCCCAAAGGCGTAAACTGCCATCGTCATCGGCGGCAGCAAGAACGTTGCCATCCGGCGACCAGACAATATTGACGCACACGTTTCCCGGTTCTCCGCAGGAAAGATCCGCAACCGGTTCACCCGTTTTCGCATCAAGCATCCGCGCCGCATTTCCCTCGAGCAGGACCGCCACCTGCCGATCGTCCGGCGCCCAGGCGATCCCCTTGACCGCGTCATCTTCATAGTCCGCGATCTGAACCACAGCTTCATCCGTGTCGAGGTCCCAAATCCGGGCACTCCCGTCCCTTGATCCGCTGGACAATCTGTTTCCGGAATTCGACCAGGTCAGGAAGATGACTTCGTCTTCCAGACCGGTGAGTGATTTGGCGACCTTGCCTGCCTCCACGTCGACGAGCAAAATGTCGTAGCCTGTCACATCAGCTGTGTAGTCTGTCGCCGCGATCGCGAGATACGTGCCGTCCGGCGACCACGCGAGCGCCTGAGCCGTTGAGTAGGCGGCTTCGATCAGTGCCGCGCTTTGTTCGCTCACCGACCAGATGACGAGGCCGCCCGGGATCGTTGCTGCGATGCGGCCGCCGTCCGGTGCCCATGCAACGGCCGAGGTCTCCGGAATGCCCCCATCAAAGACCAACAGCATTTCACCGGTTCGCGCATCCCAGAGCCTGGCTGGTTCACCCTCTGCAGCCGTCGCCAGATAGGCGCCGTCCGGCGACCAGGCCAGATCGATAACTTCACGCGTATGGCCATGAAGAACCGCGCTCGCCTCCCCTGTTTTCGCGTCCCGGATTGTAACGAACGAGCCCCACGGGGCCGTCGCCACCTGTGTTCCGTCCGGCGACCAGGCGATATATTCCACCGGCGCGGCCCAGTGGCCGGACAGTCCGGCAACGAAACCATCGGACAACTCGACCGGCTGCGGAACAGGGTCTTTTGCTGTTGCCTTCTCCTGCGCAGAAAGATCTTTAGACGCCATGACGAGACAGAGGACGGGCAGAACGCACAAGCGCCATGAACAAGTCAGAAAAGAAAGCGCACTTCCGGGCCTCATAAGCCTGTCCTCCAAAGATCACTCAATGCATTTTACAGTGACATCAGCTCCGGGTTCTTCCAAGTGTTGCTGCAACTGCGTTCCGCATCCTGAAAAGCGCGACTCAGCCTTGAGCATTGCCTGATGAGCCCGCTCCGAGCCTGTTTCTCCCAGAGACTTGTGACTGGGTGAGCTGATTGACGCGCGCATTGCGGGTCACGACGCCCCTCCCTCATGAGCAGGTTGCAAATATACTATCAATATTCAGCAAAACTGCCTGAACAATCCAACGAGATGTAAAAATACTTGCCAGAAATACGGATAGTTGAAAATCAATCTCCGTTTTTATAGCTGCGTTGAACCTTATTTATTTTTATCTAACCCTGCTGTTTTACACTCAAATACTGAGTTGTGAGGCAATATGGATGTATCGGCGCTAAAGAATGACTTCATGGACCTCACGGCAGATGCCGTTGCGGTCGGGCATCTTGCGCCTGGGTCAAACACAGCCATTCTTGTCTATGTGAACAGGGCTTTTTCAGAGCAGTTCGGCTACGAGCCCGACGCGAGTTTGGGCCGAGAGATGAGCAGCCTGCATTTCGCCAATGCTTCTCAGCCGTATGATCGTATCGGACGTCACAAGCCGGAGGACAGCCCCTGCTCGTTTGCCGCAGATCAGGTGGAATGCCTGAGGTCCGACGGATCGGTGATGCTGGCGAGTCTTTCCGTCGTTGTTGTCGAGAACACGGCAGGCGATGGACACCTCGTATGCGCCACCTATCGCCAGATCAATCCGCACACGCAAGAAGAGGATCGCGTTGCTGAAAGTGCGTTTGAGCGGGGAAAGAGCGAAACAGCACCATCCCGAGACGGTCAAGGGGCAATGTCGGACAAGCGCTTGAGACAGGCACTGAACGCATATGCCGAACCTATCGCGGTCTATGACGCCGACAAGCGCCTCGTTTTCTGGAACGATGCTTACGCCATTTCGATGACCGACGAACCTCAGGAGATCAGAACCGGGCTGAGCATTGAAGAGGTTCTGAGAATCGGGCTTAAAAACAACAGGTTCCCTGAATCGCGTGGCCGCGAAGAAGTCTGGCTGAAAGAGCAGGTGACGCATGCAATGAAGTGCGAACCTGTCACCGACGTGGAAGTTGCCGATGACATTCACCACCAGGTTCAGCGCAGTCGCGTCCCGAACGGCGACATGCTTGTCATTCGCTTCGACACGACAGAAATTGTTCGCGAACGCAAGGCAGCCGACCGCACACATGCGCGGCTCGTGGCTGCGTTGAATGCCTATCCCGATCCGATCGTTATCTACGACAAGGATCTGAACCTTGTGTGCTGGAACACGGGATACGCGTCTTCCATGACAGACAATGCCGAAGAACTTTTCGAAGGAATGCATCTTCGCGATGTCCTTCGAAACGCGATTCGCCATGGACGCTATCCGGATGCCATGGGTCAGGAAGACGCCTGGGTTGAAAACATCATGGCTCCGGACACGCTCGACAGCGACTGGCAGGATGTCGAGTTGGATGGAGACATTCACCACCGTCTGCTGCGCTCCCGGTCGTCGAACGGTGACTATGTGGTGATCCGGCTCAATTCAACGGAGTTCGTAAGGCAGAAACGCACTGCGGAAGCGGCGGAGGCAAGGCTTCTGGCTGCGTTGAACGCCTATCCGGCCCCCTTTGTCATCTACGATTCGGATGACCGGCTGGTGGCCTGCAACGATGCCTATCGGAGTTCGATGTCAAACCACTCGGAAGACCTGCAAACCGGCATGCACCGGACCGAGGTGGCGCGCATCGCCATCAGGGCGGGCAAGATCGCGAATGCGATTGGCCGGGAAGAAGAGTGGATGTCCGACGCACACCAGCATGGCGACGTCAGCAAACCTGTTCAGGATCTCGAACTGCCCGGCGATGTTCACCACAGGCTCCTCAGATCCCGTGTCGAGAACGGTGACCTGGTCATACTCCGGATCGACACGACGGAGCTCGTGCGTCAACGACGGGCACTTGAGGAAACGCAGGACCGGCTCTTTTCCGCCATCAAGGCGTACCCGGATCCGTTTGCCATCTACGACGAGGCGCACAATCTCGTCATCTGGAATCCCGCCTACGCAGACTCCATGTCAGACCGCCCGGCAGAGATCAGTGCCGGCACAAGCCTGAAGGAACTGCTCCGATACGCAGCGAAGTGCGGAAAAATCCCGGCTGCCATCGGGCGGGAAGATGAATGGGTCGATGAGTATTATTCGCCGGACCTTCTCGCACCTGGCATCGAGGACTTCGAATTCGCCGGTGACCAGCACCATCGCATGGTCCGCTCCCGCACGGAAAAGGGTGAATACGTCGTACTTCGCCTCAACATCACGGAAGTTGTGCGCCAACGCCGTGCCCTCGAGCAGTATTCGAAAAGGCTCGAAACCGCGAACCAGGAAATCACCTATAAAGCGCTGCATGATGATCTGACAGGCCTGGGCAACCGACGGTTTCTGACCTTGAGATTCGACGAGCTCGTCGAGCGCCGCCAGGAAATCGGCGGGGAGCTTGCGGTCCTTCATATCGATCTCGATCGGTTCAAACAGATCAATGACACGATGGGGCACGACGCAGGTGACAAAGTGCTTCTGGGCATCTCCGAACGCATTCGCGACAACGCCGAGCCGACGGATGTGATCGCACGGATCGGAGGTGATGAATTCGTCGTCCTTCTCCATGTCGACGGCGACGACGACCGTCCTGAAAGACTCGCGAAGTGTCTTATTGGAGAACTGTCGCGCCCAATGCGTTACGAGGGAAAGATTTGCAGGTTCGGTGCCTCAATCGGGCTTGCCCGTACGCCTCTTGCCCGCGTCGATCAGCTGCTGACGAACTCCGACGTTGCCCTTTACAAAGCCAAGAGGCGTGGGCGCGGCCAGTTGGGTATTTTCGACCGGTCCGATCTGGAAGAGGTGCATCGCACGAAGGAAGTGGCGGATGATCTGCTTCGCGCGATTGAAAGCAATGAGTTCGAACCCTTCTACCAGCCGCAGGTGGACGCGGCGTCCCGCGATGTCGTGGGTATCGAAGTCCTGGCCCGCTGGCGCCACCCTGAAAAAGGCGTTGTTGCTCCCGCAGCCTTCCTCTCGGTTGCGACAGATCTGAATGTCGCGGCCGAAATCGATCGCATGATCTTCGAACGTGCGATTTCAGAGTGCCAAAGTGCTTTTGGGAAGATGGCAAATCCACCTTCCTTGTCATTCAATGTCAGCGAGAACCGTGTCAACGACAGTGAAATCGACGCGATCCGTACGCACGTTCAATCCTATTCAGGTCCGGTAAGCTTTGAGCTTCTGGAAACAATCTTTCTGGAAGAGCAGGACGACGATTTCCTGTCCCGGCTCAACGAACTGCGCAGTCTGGGAATCGGCATCGAGGTGGACGACTTCGGCAGTGGCCGTGCATCCGTCGTCGCCCTGCAACGGATCAATCCGGACCGATTGAAAATCGACCGGCGTCTCGTCTCGCTGGTGTCGGAAGGCAGCGGCGGGCTGCGCCTTCTTCGGTCGATTATCGAGATTGGCCAGGCGCTCGAGCTGGGCGTAACCGCTGAAGGTGTCGAAACGCGTGAGCAGGCGGAGATCCTGACGAAGCTCGGATGCGACCGGCTGCAGGGCTATTACTTCGCCAGACCAAAAGCTTTCCCGGACCTGCTTGCCTTTCTTCAAAGCCCGGATGGTTTTGTCACGGAAGCAAAATAGAACACCGACTGTGCGCTCCGGGCAGCTGGTCTTAACTCAGCCATAATCTGGTTGTGTATCGGAAATCATCAACCCTAAGACAGACCCGTCGCAGGGGTGATCATCACCGCGATGCACACGCTTGTTCACTTTACGAAACCGATAGAAGTCATGCCGCTTGCCGTCCACCGCCGTCTCCTGCCTGATTGGGGGACCACTTATGGTCCTGCGGACGAAGGCCCGCATCCTGCCGTGCTTGTGTTGCACGGGTCTGAAGGCGGCCTTTCCGGATGGTCGCACCGGACCGCTGCCATTCTCGCAGCCTCCGGTTTTCTGGCCTATCCGCATGCCTATTCGAAAGGCGGCAATGCATGGAACGCCGGTTCGATCGAAACTATCGAACTGTCCCGCACAGTGGAGGCACTTCAGAGCCTGCGTTCCTTTGCGCCCTGCAATGGCCGTGTGGCACTTTACGGAGTTTCCCGCGGCGCGGAGCATGCCCTTCTTGTTGCAACGCTGATGGCACAGGAGAAGCTCGATGGCGCGGCAGATGCCGTTGCCTGCCTTGCCGCTCCGGATGTCGTCTGCGGCGCATTCGATGCGCGCAGTTTTCGGGATGCCGGCGATCCGGGCTGGCAGGCCTGGGACCCTGCCCGGCGCGCCTGGACGTGGCATGGCCGAAACGACACCTTGTTGCCAACGACGCCGATTGCGGTTGAAGACTTTGAAAGTCCGCTGTTTCTGGCTGCCGGTCTGAAGGACCAGACCTGGTCTCCTGATATGACCAAACGGCTCGAGGCGCGGCGGCGAAATCATAGGCTTGATGTCGAGGCGCATTACTACACGGGCGAGGGGCACGTTCCGGGCAGCGAGGGAGAGAACCATCACCATCGCCTGCTCATCGATTTTCTCGAACGGACCTTGTTGGATTGAGGGCAATCCGGAGTCAATCGCTGCGAACGACTTTCGAGGACCTGCTCAGTGTCTTGACGCTCTTTGCATCGCAAGCCGTTCCCGGTTGAGCGTATAAATGCCTGTCGCGACGATGATCATGGCGCCGAACCATGTCCAGGCATCGGGAAACTGACCGAATACGACAAAGCCATAAAACGTCCCCCAGATCAGCAGCGAGTATTGCAAAGGTGCGACGACGACCGCCTGCGCTGCGTCCAGCGCCATGATGACCAGTGTCTCGCCGCACGCGGCAAGGACCGCCATGGCCACAAGAAGGACGATCTCGGTGGTGCTCGAAGGAGTTTCCCAGACAAACAGCATCGGGACCGTCAGCAAGGCGCAGGAGACAATGGCAGTGTAGGCAACGGTCGTGCCGGCACTGTCGCCACCAGCCAGAACGCGCGACAGGATTTGCCGAAGTGCAAATGCGGAAGCCGCGATCACCAGGAGCCCAGCTGCGGGGTGAAGTACACCGAGACCGGGCCGGATCACGATCAGAGTGCCGACAAAGCCGATGAGAACAGCACTCCATCTCCGTATTCCGACCGGCTCTCGCAGGATCAGTGCCCCCAAGACCGTCACCATGAAGGGAGCAACGAACGTAATGGCGACTGCGTCTGCGAGCGGCACGAACTTGACGCCGACAATGAAAAGCGTCGCCGAGACCGCTGCAAGGGTCCCACGTGCGATCTGGAGCTTCGGATTGGCGGAAACGAGTACGGATTTTCCCCTCAGGCTGATCAAGAGGAAGACACCGATCAACAGACCCAGCTGACGGCACCACACAATCTGGAACGGATGGATCGTGTCGGTAAGAAACTTCGCCATCGTATCCACGGCGGAAAACATGAACATGCCCGTCGCCATGAGCGCGATGCCGCGCATGGTGTCAGAATGCCGTCCTCCCGATGGGGATAGTTGCCCGTTTGACGTTGCGATCTTGCGCCTCCATTGACCGGTCCGATCAATGGAGCCGTGACAGAGTGTTATCCTTCAAAGACACAGACGTCCAATGCTACCTGCATGCCGGCCCGCCGGAAGTCCGCTCAAGACGTCTCGGGATGATCCTGGAATTGCTGCGCGCTGTCGCAGATCTCGTACCAGTCAGGCTTTTCCGACACAAATTCATGGAAGGAGTTGCGGACGACCGGATCGTCGTCCAGACAGTGTGCGTTGATCGGAAAGGACGCATCATCGGAAAGCGGTTCGCCGAGGGATGTTCCGCAGCGGCGGCAGAAGGAGCGAACGTATTTGTAGGGCGCTTCCGGCACAACGCACTGAATATCGGCCTCTCCGGCCAACAGCTCAAATTGTTCCCGTTTGACGAACACGAAAGGTGTCGCGCCGAGTTTTCGGCACCTGGAACAATGGCATGTACCCATCATGCCCGGTGCGCCCTTGATGATAAAACGCACGGCGCCGCAACAACAACTTCCTGAAATTTTCACAATAATCTCCTCGTGCGGGTGGTGTCGGCTTCCCAATAGCAGCACCATGCTGACACCGTATTGGCAGCATGGTGTCAGCAGGAAGTTTGCGAGGATTGGATGAGACGCGGCGATCGCTTGTTCGAACTTATCGAAATACTAAGGCAAGCAAGACAGCCGATTTCGGCATCTTCAATCGCTGAACGCCTGGAAGTTTCAAAGAGGACAGTCTACCGCGACATCGGGGCACTGATGGCACAGCGTGTACCGATCCGCGGCGAGGCAGGTGTCGGTTACGTTCTTGAAGCCGGGTTTCACATGCCGCCGCTCATGCTCACAAGTGACGAAATCGAAGCGGCCATCCTGGGTGCGCAATGGGTGCAGACACGGGGAGATCCCGGCCTCAGTCGCGCGGCTGAAAGTCTTGTTGCAAAAATCGAAGCTGTCGCGCCGCAAGACCTGCACAGTTTTTTCACGGACCACGCGACGAGCGTTGCCCCGATTGACATTCCCGACGAGGTTTTCAGCGCGTCCGAGTTTCGCGCTGCCATCCGCCAACGACGGAAACTCCGGCTGCGCTACCGGGACGAGGCGGGAGCCATTACAGATCGCATCGTCTGGCCATTCCTGATCGGTTATCGGGACCAGGGCCGGATTGTTGCAGCCTGGTGCGAGTTGAGAGAGGGCTACCGGTATTTTCGAACCGAACGGATCATCCAGGCGAGCGTTCTTGATGCAATCATTCCCAAACGCCTGGACCGATTGCGTGCCGACTGGAAAAAGGCGATGGATGCGGAGCGGGACCAATATGTGCTGCCGGCGAACAAGAGCGATGAAAACAGCGTTCCGGCAGTGACCAAAGATGAATGAAATTGCCGCACACGAGCGTTCGTCGCGTGCGGCAAGGTCCATATGAAGGGTCCCTACCCCCGCAGCCGGTGATGCAGGATGATGGGGACGGCGAGTTCCTCCTCGTCGGAGAGGTGGCGGTCGAGAAACGCTTCGATCGTTCCGGCCAGACCATGAAGCTGACCGGCCTCTTCGCGGGCCTGGTGTTCGTCCAGCTGGATCAGCTTGATCGCACGATTGGCCGTTTCGGTGAACCGGTCCAGCACGAGATCCAGCTCCTGGTGATCCTTTTCCAGGATTTCCAGACCTGCATCAAACCGCGGGTCCGCTGCGGAGAGTTCCGGAAAGTAGTTGGTGTCTTCCCAGGTGTGGTGTCCGTGCAGGTTCGCGACCAATGCGTTGCCGTAGTAGGAAAGCCGGGCAGCGTAGTCGTCCGGTTCCCTCGACCTGTCCAGGTAGAGCTCCGTTTCCGCGCGCACCAGTTCACCCAGTTTTCGGAACATCTGGTGTGCGCCAAGCCAGTGTCTGGTTTTTTCCTTGAAACCCGGATGCGCTTCCCAACTGTCACGAGGATAGTCGCTGAGAAGAACGCGCATGGGTTCGGGCATGTCGTGGGTACGGATGTCGAATTCCTGTGTCATCGCCATCTCCTTTCCGCGCATATGTCGGATGGGACGGCATCCGTTACCAGTCGCCTAAGCGCATTGCCGTTATGCATCAGGAGGTTAGCGGCAATTTGACCACCGCAACCACGCACCATTCAGTTCATCCCTCACGCCGTGGTTTCCCGGTCACCAGAAAGATTGCGACCAGGATAACCGCGAGGGCCGCCAGCTGATGCGTCATGATCGTCTCCGAAAGCACCGTCACGCCTATCAGCGCCCCGCCGACCGGCACAGCAAAGTTGACTTGCGACATGCGTGTTGCCCCAAGGCGCGGCACGAGTTGGAAATAGATGAGGGTCGCAAGTGCTGTTGAGAACAGCCCGAGATAGACAACGGTTCCGACAGAGCTGGCATTCAGTTCAATCGTTGCCGGATCGGGTCCGGAGAAGACTGCCATCGCAGTAATCGCGCCTGCCGCGACAATAGTCGAGCCGGCGGCCATTTCCAGCGGCGCTCTTTTGACGAAGCGTCTCACGTAGATGGTGGTCGCGGCGTAGCATAGAGCGGCGGCAAGGATCGATAGTTGCGCCGGAAGGTCACCACCCAGTTGTGCAAGCGAATCCGGTCCGACGAGCAGGACAATACCGGCGATGCCACAAATCAGCCCCAGGACGATACGGCGGGTCAACTGTTCGTCCGCAAAGACGAACGACGCCATGAACACGGTGGTGACGGGCGCTATGCCCATCAATATGGATGCCAGCGCGCTGTCGACCGTCTGCTCGCCGTAGGAGATCAGAAGAAACGGAATGGCGCTGCCCAGGAGACCGCTGACGGCATAATGCATCCAGTCTTCCAGCCTGCCGGACAGATGCATACGGCTCATCTTCAGCGCACCGTAGAGACAAACCGCACCGATCAGCAAACGACCGGCGACAAGAAGCACCGGATCGAGGGATTGAACCCCGATTTTGATAGCCGTGTATGAAGAACTCCAAAGAGCTGCAAGAATCAGCCAGAGGACGATATCGCCGTGGCTCGCATTTTCTTTCACCTGTGGCTCCTTTCTTTGCTACTATATTCGTAGCATACTTTGCTACGTTTTTCGTAGCAAGCAAAAAGGAGCAGGCATGGCAGACAAGTCGTCGAAACCGGATGTCCCGCAACCGGGCAAACCCGTGCGGGGCTCAAAGACGGGGCAGCCGATCATGGTGCTTTTCGATCTGATCGGCCGGCGCTGGTCGATGGGTATCCTGTGGAATCTCAGTGACGGAAATCGCACTTTCCGCGACCTTCAGGAAAGATGCGGGTCCGCATCTCCGAGCGTCCTGAACACACGCCTGAAGGAGTTGCGCGCTGCTGGTTTGATCTACAACGCGGAGAACGGCTATGCACTTACGGAAGACGGCCGTGAACTTTTCGTCCGGCTGGAGCCACTTGGAGACTGGGCCATGGACTGGGTCGAAAAGCTTCGGTGAACAGTATGAATTTTAAGACAGGCCGCTCGCTGCGTTAGACGTTTCCAGGCTTTTCAATTTTCAAGTAGACAAAAGCAAAGATCATGCTTGGCAGAATAAAACGTGAATTTCATATTATTTGCGATCGAGTTCGCGCTGCGAAAAGTAATAAATAAAAAAAATTTGAGAATGTTTCAGAAATGCCTTGTTCTGGACACTGTTTCAGATTAACGGGACAGCATCGATTTTGCATGACGAACTTTGTGACCGCGCTGCGATATGCGCTCTGAACGATCTTCCCTATCAACGTCGACCTAACCGCTGCAACTTGCCATGAGCACGTTGCGCACCTCTACTGACCGATTGAAAGGAAGTCGCAATGACCATCGGCACCGTTAAATTCTTCAATACAACCAAAGGCTTCGGCTTTATCCAGCCTGAAGACGGTTCAGCGGACGTGTTCGTCCATATTTCCGCAGTTGAACGCGCCGGCATTCGTTCGCTCGTCGAAGGCCAGAAGGTCAGCTTTGATGTTGTCCAGGATCGCCGTTCCGGCAAGTCTGCTGCTGACAACCTGCAGGAAGTCTAAAAACGTCTGGTTATCTCAATCACTTTGCGCAAGTGGTTTGGGATAGCAGTCATTCGGGCAAAGGCCGGGAGCATTTCCCGGCCTTTCTTTTTTAGCCGCCACGAAAGGGACATGCATGTCTTCCGATAAATCCATTCGGCCCAGACGAGAAACAGCCGAAAGCAAAGCAGAAACATCGAAGCGCATTTCACAGGAAATCACGATGGCGGAGACAGAAGTGCGCGATGCGAAGACCGCACGATTGCGGGCGGCCCGGCTTGCAATGCAGACAGGTCAGCCTGGCAAGACGCATTCCGGGTAATCGAAACGGAAATTCAATTCCCGACGATAGTCATATCTCGTTTCTCAGGAAGCATAATAATCCGCAACTTCGGATTCTCAACGCGGTCATCAGTCCTCTAGAATGACGTGCGGAACGAAACGGGACAGATCCTGGGTGACGGGGTGGCGATCCTCGCGGATGCATATTCCCGACGCGAGACCGCCGATAATCCATGACCCGATCATTGAGTAGTCTTCTCCGATTTTCGGCGGCTCCTGGTATGCCTGAAGAATGTGCCCCTCCTGGCCGTAGTGACCCGGTGTCGACAACTCATTTCCTTCGACGCCGCGAACCGTAATGTTAGCACCTTCCCGGCTGAAGAAGGGTTTGCGCACATGCGGCTCCTTCAATATGTCCGCGTTCGCATCCTCTTCGAAACAGGCCGGAAGGAGATTCGGATGTCCCGGAAACATCTCCCAAAGCAACGGCAGGATCGCCTTGTTTGACAGGACCGCTTTCCAAGGGGGCTCAATCAGCCGCAAAGGCGCACCGGGCAGAAAGGGTCCGTATTCCTCGCGGAACATGTCCTCATAGGGGTAAAGCTTAAAAAGAGCGTCGATAACGAATTCGTCGTTGTCCGCGAAACGCCCCTGAGCGTCGGCACCAATCTCTTCTACTGCGACAAAATGCGGGTTGAGCCCGGCCTGTCTTGCACAGTCTTCCAGATACCTGACCGTAGCCCGGTCTTCATCCTGATCCTTGGATGAGGCGAAGTGAATGTGATAGCCGGGCGCAAACATGGCGGCGAAACGTTCGATCAGCCGATCCTGCACGGAATTGAACTGATCTGCTTCTTTCGGCAGGACACCGGCTGCAATCTGCTCTTCCAGCCACATCCATTGAAAGAACCCGGTCTCATAGAGAGCCGTCGGGGTGTCGGCGTTGAACTCCAAGAGCTTCGCAGGGCCCGTTCCGTCATAGAAGAAGTCAAACCGGCCGTAGAGCGAAGGCTCGGAGTTCACCCAGGAGCTGCGGATCCAATCGTGATATTGTGCGGGAATGGCCATTCTGCCGAGCAACCCGGTATCGTGGACGACGCGCTCGACCAGGTCGAGACACATGCGATAGAGATCCTGGGACGGATCCTCCAGATCCCGTTCGATTTCCTCCAGCGAAAACACGTACGCCCGGCTCTCGTCCCAATAGGGCGCGCCATACATGGTATGAAAGCCGAAACCGAGTTTTTCGGCCTGTTCTTTCCATCCTGGTCGTTCCGGAACCGATATCCGTTTCATCTGCAGGCGATCAGATCTTCAGAGTTTTTCAAGAAGCGCGGCGACGTCACTTCTGCCCGGGTTTTCGAGCGCCTTTATCTTGGCTTCCAGATCTGCACCACTTTCCAGCCGTGCCTCTTCATCGGCGGCCTCAAGCATGGCTTGCTGCTCGGCCTGCCGCTGCTCAAGGCGAGCCAGACTGTCAACCGCGCTGGCAAGCTTGCCGTCTGACGCCGACGTGTTGGTGGAGGCCGCCTTTTGAGCTTTGATCAACGCCTCATTGGCCTTGGCGCTCTCCATCTTGCGCTGGAGCGTTTCGATCTTGTTTTCCGACTGACGGATCGTGCTGTTCATCCGTTCCTCGGTCGCCTGGTACTGGTCGAACAGTTGCTGATCGGCCTCAACCTTGTCACGCAGTTTGAGGACGCTCTTGATGATCTCGATGGCAAGCGGCTCATCGCCTTGTTGCTTGGCCGTTCTGGCGGCCTCGGTCCTGCGTTCGATCTCGCCCATCACTTCGGCGATGGATTTTTCCTTAAGCTTGCGATTGGCGGACATGCGCGCCTTCTCGTCCTTGGCGGCGGCGATTGCCTTCCTGGCTTCGCGCACTTCCTGCTCAAGTATCGTCATGAGATTGGCGTCCTGAACGGCTTCCCCGGCCTTGTTGGCGTGGCCCTTGAACGCGGTAATCAACTTGCCCCAAACACTCATGTCTCTGTTTTCCCGTTTCAATCCTTAGGCAGGCTTCAGGCCGCGTTCGTGCGCGGGCCGACATCCGCGGCCAATTCAAGCGCACAGTTGGCGATCGTGCGCACCTCGGTCTCGACCGATTCCAGTGTGGAACGAACTGACATGGCGCCGAAAAGCTCGTAATATTCCTCGCCGTCGACATCATCGATCGACAGGGCGCAAAGCGGCAACAGCTTTTTGTGGTTTCGAAGCATCATCGCTTCGAATGCTGCCGGATCGTCCTGCATGGCACGTGGCCACAAGACGACCGAGGTGAGGATCTGCGTCTCGCCAAGGGTCATATAGAGGGTGATTTCGCCGGCCGACTGAAGCTGTACCTCAAGAACGTCGGACTGAACTTCGTTGACCGTGCAGCGGATCTCGTTTTCGCCGAATGAAGCGGACTTCTCGAGTGCCTCCTTCAGCTCATGTAATGACCAAGGGGTTTGACGCGCGCTCATTCATTGGCCTCCAGTTGACGGCCGGGCCCAGAACCCAGCATCGAACAAGTAGAAGTGAAGCGTTACCGTTTCAAGCGATTTTTGGCATGCTACCGCGATTTGACAAGCTCGCCTGCTCTCGCCACATTACTCCGGCGATTCAACGGGGGAAGAATCCGTCCGTGCCAATTATACAATTACTCATTTCGCGGGTTTATCAGCACGTTATCGAGCTTAAGCTTTGGCTTCTTGCGACGCTGATCTGTGCCTATCTGTTCATCTCTTGGGTTCTGTTCATACTCGCAGGCGAGACCGGACTGACATCGAACCCGCTCACGTTCATCTATTTTGCCGCCACAACGGCCTCAACCGTCGGATACGGCGATCTGTCACCGGAAACCGATGCAGGCCGCATGGTTGCAGCCTTCTGGTTTTTTCCCGGCGCACTGTTGATTTTCTCAGCCGTTCTTGGCCGCCTGACCGGCGTACTGGTGGAAGGAGTTAGGCGTATGGCCGACGGAAACGGAAACTACGAACGCGTGCAAAACGCGACTGTCATTGTCGGGTACCACCGGGACAAAACCCCGCTCATGGTGGAGAATCTGATCGCGGGACAAGATGGCGACGACAAGATTATTCTGCTCGCGACATCCAAGAACGTCGACCTTCCTGAAGGCATCCGCCTGATCCGTGCGGACCGGCTCGACGCATTGCAATCTCTCAAACGCGCCGCGATTTCAGGAGCACAGAAGGTTCTGGTTTATGCCGGGACCGATGCCGAGACGTTCAACACTTGTCTCGCCATTCGGGAACTGAACACAGACGTTCACATTGCCGCCTATTTCGAAGACCGGGACACGGCCCGGCGCGCCGGCAAGCTGGCGAACGTAGAGCCCGTCGTTTCGAACGCGTGTGAGTCGCTTGTCCGCGCGGCGCAGGATCCCGGCGCCGGCCAGATCCTCATGGCCTTGTCGACTGCAGGGTTCGGGGCGACAATCTACTCGGCGATCGTCGAAGCCGACGGCACAACAGGAACCGCATCGATCGAGGCTTCGTTGAGCAGGTCCAACGGCACCCTGATCGCGGTCAGGGTACCCGGCAACAAGGACTTTCTGTTCCGCCCCTTCCCGAACGAGCTGGCTTCAGGTGGGTCCATATATTATCTTAGCAACGAGCGACTGAGCGCGAGTGACATCTCCAATGGTCTGGAGGGGGCAAATGTTCGGATCACTGTTTAAGCGTTCAAAGGAATGGCAACCGCCTGAAATCCTCGGACTGACGATCGGACGTGGCATCACTTTCGACCCGATTGCGTTGCGCTTGCTTCCTGCCGAAAGCCTGTTGGAAAGACCGGACACCACACTGATGATCACCGCGCAGGGTCATTGTGACCTAGGCGAACAATCCCATATGCACCGGTTTTATCCGGACGATGACCGGTTTCTCGTACAAATCCAGGGGGGCGATGGCGAAGCGGACACGCGTGTCGATGAGGTGATGCTCTGGTATTTTTTCGATGTTCAGTATCCCACCAGCGACACCGAGTGGAACAGGCTCAAGGACGCAATTCGCCAGACGACCTACACCGTGCCTCATGAAGGCACGGACTATCGTTTCGAACGCGCCTGGTTCGACACCTCTTCCACGCCGGAAGACCCGATGACATACTGGGAAGAAATCTGCGACGACCGCTCCGGAGGCGGACGGCGGCGTATCTTTCAAACTGCGATGCTTTTTGCCCGGCCGCTTCAGGAAGGCCGGGATGAAATGCTTCTTGTCAATCTGGAAGAACCCGACAATGCGGAACGCAGTATCGCCTACATGATCGGTTTTCCGCTCGAACAACATAATTTTTCTGTCTAAGTCCATTACCGGAGATCAACAATGGCTGACCTACAGGCATCCCTAGCCGGCATTATTCCCTTCATTGCCTATTTCGTTGCGGCAATTGCCATGTTGCTGATTTTCATGAAAATTTACACCGTCATGACACCCCATGACGAAATGGCCCTGATCAAGGAAAACAACGTTGCGGCTTCGCTCGTTTTCAGCGCGGCGTTTTTCGGGTTTTCGTTGCCGTTGGCAAGCGCTGCCGCGAATTCGGTCAACATCATCGATTTTATTGTCTGGGGCATCATTGCCTGCGTCGCGCAATTGATTGCCTACCAGGTCTTCCGGCGTTTTTACCCGAAGATCACCTCGCGTATCGAGCAAGGTGAGATTGCCATCAGCACGAAGCTTGCCGCAATCTCCGTGACGGTTGGACTGCTCAACGCCGCCTGCATCACCTACTGACCGATTTCGAATTGGCTAACCCATGGACAATCCCATCGGTTCCTGAACTTTCCAATTTCATCAGACCGCACCTACGGTCGGGAGAATTTTCATGAAGCGTTCCAAGTCAATCAAACTGGTGGTCATGGCAACGACATCCGTCACACTCGCCGGGTGCTCGCAGGAGCCTGACGTTGAAGGACGCGTTTACAAAAGCGAAACCGAATGTGTCGCCGACAGCTATGTCGCCGATGAAGTCTGCGCAACGGCTCTCGCAGCCGGTGCCGACATACACAAGGCCTCCGGGCCGCGATACGCCTCGCCGACGCTTTGCAGTGAACAACATGGCAACAATGTCTGTGTCAGCGAATCGACGAACCAGGGCACCTACTACACACCGCGCCCATCCGGATATTTCCTGGCTGGAGCACTTACAGGCGCGTTGACCAATGAACTTCTGCGTTCGAACGTTCGGCCCGTTTATCCTGAGCGCGGAAGCAGCCGGTATTACACATCGCGCGGGTATTATGTCGGTAGCTATGGCGGCGGCAGCTGGCGCACCTATAACGACGCCGTCAAGAGCCCTCCCAGCCCGGCGCGCGTTCAAACGCGCACGTCGATGGCATCGCGTGGCGGGTTTGGCAGCCGCTCAAGTTTCGGTTCCAGAGGCGGATAACAACGGCGGGGGCGACGGCGTATCGCCAAAAGCAGTTTTTACTGCTTCGCGCCGAAGTCCCGCCAATAGATCGAACAGAAGTGCCACGAAATCAAAGCTTCTTCATCAGGTTCGCGATTTTCGTGCGAAACCAGATGTGAGCCGGATCGTTGTGCCTGCGCGGATGCCAGAGCATATCGACAGAAAAACCCGGCACATCAAACGGCGGCGACCGGGCAATCGTTGTTTCGCTATAGAGCGACGCAAGACGCCTTGGAACAACGCACAGCGCGTCTGACTGCGCGACCAGAGCCGGTGCCAGCAGGAAGCTGGGCAAAGACACGCTCACGTGCCGGCTTGCGCCCAGCCGGGAGAGCGCTTTATCCACCGCCCCGACAAATCCGCCTCCCTCGGGCGAAATCAGGATATGGCGCGCGGCGCAAAACATCTCAAGCGTCAAATCCCGATCACCGAGAGGATGGCCTGAGCGCATGATGACGCAGAACGTTTCCGTCAGCGCGGTCCGCGACCTTGCATCCGGCAAGTTCATTCCGGTGACAAGAGCAAGCTCCGCAGCATCGCCTTCCATTGCATCCCACATGGACCTGGGTTCAAACGGCAAGAAGGCCAACCGCGCCATAGGGGCCGACGACCTCACCTGTTCTTCCAGCCGGTTCGCGACAATCGCATGAACATAGTCCGTTGCAATCAGGCCAAAGGTCTTGCGTGTTGTCGCCGCATCGAAAGCATTGTTTTCCCTGACGAGCGCATCGAGATCCTGAAGGTGTCTGCGCAGGTCACCCTGCAGTGCACGGGCCCGGCTTGTGGCAACCAGATGACGTCCGGAAGGTGTCAGAAGCGGATCGTTGAACAGGTATCGCAACCTCTTGAGCTGAGCTGACATGGCCGGTTGACTGATACCGAGGCGACCAGCTGCAACCGAAACACTCTCGTGCTCCAGCAACGCGTCCAAGGCCATGAGGAGCCCCAGGTCTCCCTGCTTCATATCCATTTTAATTATGCCTGACATACAAATTTGAAATTTCAATTATGAAAGGATCTCCGCCAAATACAAGCCAGCACCAACAAAGGAGATGGTCATGAAAATCGGCATCATCGGCTCCGGCGGCATGGCAAAAGCGCTGGCCGGCAAATGGAGTTCCAAACATCAGGTCATGTTGTCAGGCCGGGACCTCGACAAGGCCTCCAATGTCGCAGCAGAGGTCGGCGCAAGCGCAGGCACGGCAAAAGAAGCCGCTGCATTCGGCGAAGTGATTGTCCTCGCAACACGTTGGGAGGACGTCTTCAGCGGTATCGACAGCGCAGGTGGCCCGGAGGTCTTTCAAGGCAAGGTCGTCATCGACATCAACAATCCGGTCAACTTCGAGACCTTTTTGACGACGCGCGACGACAAAAGGTCGCTGACACAAGCCATTGCCGGTCACCTTCCGGGCGCGCATGTCGGCAAGGCCTTCAACATGGCACAGGTGGCCGTTTGGGAAGACCAGGACATGACCTATGACGGTCGCCAGATGGTGACTTTGTACACGGCCGACGAGCGCGCCGACGCGGTGATAGCTGAGCTGATCGGGGATGTCGGTGCGGAACCGCTGCGTCTTGGTGGCAACGAATATGCGTACCAGCTGGAGGCAGCGGCAGCGATCGTCATCAAGTTCCTGTTCGCCGGCCGAAACCCGCAGACCATTCTCAATTTCATTCAGCCCGAAGTCAGGGACGTCCGATGAAACTTTCCGACGTCCCGATCGCGGATGTTTGCAGGCGTAAGACTGCCTGGTCCGATCGCCCAACCCTTGAGCGCAGATAGCTGCTCCAAGTGTTTGCATCTTCAAATTCCCAAGGCGGCCGAATGTCCGGCCTCAGTTTTTGCCGCTCCAGGAGCTCTTCTTCGCTGACGCTGCTATCGATCAGTCCGAGCTCCTGGAACAGACCGACCGATGCACCCGGAACCCAGCGGCGCAGGTCATACCAGGGAACGGTTTCCCTGAGACGCGGGCTGAGCTTCAAGAGCGTTGTGAAACAGCTTTCTGAAATCGTTGAATAGAATTGAGGCGTCTGGTGAAGGCTCGCAACAAACTCAAGAAGGTGTCTGAGATACGCCCTTCCTTCTTCACCTGTTCCTTCCAGATCAAAGAAATAGAGATCGTTCGGCGGAACGCGCGCGAGCCGCTTCCAAAGAAGATCCCGTTCCGTGCCCAACACGGGATAAAGCTGATCGTGTTTGAAAAACCCGGCAACGGCATCAAACGTGTCCCAACTTGTCCGCCGGGCCTCGAAGGATACGGCCAGATGATCGCCATTTGAGAAGGCAAAACTCATCATGACGTGGACCGTTGCCGCCGAATTGCCGAATGGCTGGTAAATAAGCTGTATCCCGCTCAACTCATTCAGATCGAATGTTCGTGTCGTCCAGCGAGGTTGGGCAGGCTCATCAATTTGATGGACCGCGTCGCGGAAATTGATAATTTCGGCAAGATCCCCGTCGAACTTCACATCCACAATGCGCTCATGCAGCGGCACAAAGCTCTGAGGGTAGAGTTCCTTCTGGGAATAGGCCGAAAGGAACAGCGAAATAGCACCAATCACCGCGACCCGGCGCCAGTGCCGAACGGTTCCGGGAACAAACCATAATGCGGCTAGGCCTGGAACCGCACAGAGCGCAAGACCCGTCCGCAGCCAGTCGGGCCAGCCAAGCCAATAGTAGCTGGCGGCGGCCATGAAGGTTGAAGCCAGGATGACAGCGAGCCCGGCCAAGAACCCGAGAAGACGCGCAAGGCGTTTTTTCACGGCCTTCAATCCCATGACCTGACATCACTCGACCGTCTTGCAGCGAGACAAGCCGTCATCCGAGCGCCAGAAACCATTGAATGATGAACGCGTTCGCCAAGTCGACAAAGAAAGCGGATATCAACGGCAGGACGATGAATGCCAGCGGGGACGGACCGTACCGCTGCGTGACCGCTTTCATGTTGGCAATCGCAGTGGGTGTGGCCCCGAGCGCAAAACCGGCGAAACCGGCAGACAGCACCGCGGCAAAGTAATTTCGTCCCATGACCCGGAAAACGATCAGGACGATGAAGAGGGTTGCGGCAACCGCCTGCAGAACCATCGTTACCGCCAGGACACCCGCGCTTCCCGCAAGCGTCCAAAGCTCCATGCTCATCAGGGACATCGACAGGAACACCGACAGACTGAACTCGTTGATCAGATCCATGGACTGAGTACCCGCCGGTGATTTTGCTTTTTTGAAAATGGCGGGAACGAGGTTTGACAAAACAATGCCGGCAATCAGGCAGGGCACAAACAGCGGCAGTTTCAGACCTGCGGTGAGCAGGCTCTCATGGGCAGAATAGCCGATTACGATGGCGACGTGGATCCAAAGGATGCACCGCATGATTTCGACGTGATTGATCGGAGCGCGCGTTTCGTCCGTCGCCGCAGCTTCATGTGTCTCGCTCCCCTCTTCGCCAGCCGGTGCAGCGCTCTTGTTTTTGGCGATCAGGAACTTGGCAATCGGCCCGCCGAGAACGCTGGCAAGTATGAGGCCCACCGTCGCCGATGCAATGCCAAGCTCAGCAGCACCGGTCACACCATATTGCGAGGCGATTGTTGGGCCCCAAGCAATGGCTGTTCCGTGTCCGCCGATCAGCGATGCCGTGCCTAGAAGAACACCCGCCTGGGAGGGCAGGCCAAAAAGCAGCGCACCTGCCGAGCCGACAACATTTTGCACAATCATGAAAACAAGCGTGAGTGCGAGCATCACCGCCAGAATCGGACCACCGCGGGTCAGATCGGATATGCGCGCATTCAGCCCAACCGTCGTAAAGAAGTAGACCAGAAGAAAATCGCGAACCGACAGGTCGTACTCGATCGTCCGGCCCGTGCCCACCACCACGAGAAGCGCGCAAATGGCTGCGGCGAGCCCTCCGCTAACCGGTTCGGGAATACTGTAAGACGACAGGATCGTGAATCTCTTTGTGAGCCGCGCGCCCAGGAAATAAACGATTATGCCCAATGTGAAAGCTGCAAAGCTGTCAATGACGATCGGATCGGCAGCGGCCACGGGATCCATAGACTTCTCCGTATGCTGACCGTTCCCGCCGGTGGCTCACGCGTTCCTCGTCAACACGCTTGCCTTCCGATCAGATTGCCGGTCATGAACTACACTTGTCTTTAAAGACTCATCGTAGTCCATCGGCAAGACCAAGACCAAGACCATCCAGGTGTCTCATCGGAAATTGCCTTTCGCCAAGCGTACGTCGGACGAAGCGCCAATCGGCAACGGCGTCTGTCTCTCAGATCCGTTCTGCCGCCTCGAGTGCGCCTTCCAGAAATCCACCGTTTTCAGGCGCCGTTTCTGTACCCGAAAAGAGGACTCGCCCCTGCCAGGGATCTGCATCCAGGCCGATCTGGCGATACCGCGGATGGACGGATAGGTCAGGCACATCCAGGGACGTTGCCGTTTCGGGCTGCTTTGCCCAGTTCACCAGATGCACACGAACCGGGTGCGCAGCCTCCGGCCCAAAGAGTTCCACAAGATGCGCGACTGCGTCGCGTTCAAGCGGCTCATCGTCGCCGTCAGAACCGCCTCGGCCCGGGGCAACGAAACCGAACAGGGCAGCTTCCCTGGAGGCATCGACATCCGGTGACGCGTCATGGATCTCAAACAGCGGTCCACGATGGCTGATCGCATCTCCCGACAGACCAAGATCGCGCCAGAACGCGCGCTCGTAGATCGCAACAAACTTCGCGTGACCGGCCATCCAGGTCGGCACCGCATCCAGCATTTTGGAGAAACCTTCAGGCAGTGCCGGCCTGAACCGGATCCGGGCTGAAACCAGGCGCGGCGGCATGGCCAAAACGACACGGTCGGCGAGAAATCCGAAAGCGCCATCAGCTGCCGATCCCGTCAAGAGAATTCCGTCCTCCGATACGTCAAGACCCGTGACGGCGTGCTCGAGCAGGACTGCGCCTGCCGGCAAATCGGCAGCCAGCTTGTCGGTAAGCCGCGCGAGCCCCCCTGGCAGTCTCAAGGCTTCACCCATTGTTGCGAAGTCGAGATCCCGCCGGATGAGACCGTTCTGATCCTGGAACACAAGTCTCCCGGCAGAATGCTGCCGCATGAGTGGCAGATCGAGATCGGCAACGAGCTTCAACATCCGCGCGTTGTGGGGCCAAACCCAGGCAGGGCCGAGATCATAGCGAATGTCGTGCGACACCGCACCGGACAGCGAAAGAATACGGCCGCCGACACGATCTCGTGCTTCGAAGAGTTTGACACTCTCCCTCCTCGACACCAAAGATCGCGCTGACACGAGACCGCTTAGCCCTGCTCCGACAATCGCCGTCTCCACTTTTTCGAGTCTCACCGGAGTGTCCTTTCCGACCGTCAGGCGCCGGGCGCCGAAACGTGATTGAGATGCCCCGTCTTGATCCAAAGCCGCGCGCCTTCCACGCCGGCGGTCAGATCAATCTGTTCACCGACCGGCCTGCGGACCCATGACCAGGGATCCAGCCTCTCGCCACCCGAAATCACGTTGCCCTCCAAAATCAGAATTTCCGCACCACCCGGCGCATCGATCGTGGCGCCCGTGCCGGCGTCCCAGATTTCAATGCTTACTTTTTCGCGGGCATCTTCAAAAAGGGGTGAAATCCTGACGCCCTTTCGCTGTTCGTCCGCGACCGACCCCAGCTTTTTGGTGTCGATGCGCACATGGCTGCGATCCTCAGGGTCGAATTGCCAGAGCTTGACAAAGATCACCGCACCTTGCGGCGCACTCGGCGTGTGGCTCGAGCCCGGCGGATTGCGAATGTAGGAGCCGACGGGAAAGGCACCGTGCTCGTCTTCGAAAACGCCTTCAAGAACGATAAACTCTTCGCCGCCGTCATGTGTATGGGACGAGAAGGCACTGCCCGGCGCATAGCGCACGATCGTCGTCGCACGGGCGACTTCATCCCCAAGCCGGTCCAGCATCATCCGCTCAACGCCCGGCATTGGCGATTTCACCCACTTGTGGTGTTGCGGCACGACCTGAACACTCTGGTCAAATTCAGCATTCAGTTCCATGTCCTGTTTCCTTTCAGCACGGCGACGGTGCACATGACTTACGGCACAAGGCCTGCGCCAAATTGCGTTGTTTCACGTTCAGCAACGAAATTAACATAACTATCTACTGATAGATAGATCGTGATTCTATTGGAGATACTCAATTCACGAACGCGTGAAAGGACTGCCTTATCTGCGGTGCTTTCATCCAGGCAAACGTGCGTGTTCGAAGTTCGGTGTTTTGGAATTCCAGCCTTCGTGCGTCCTGCAGCTGCCTCGGATCAGATTGTACCCAAGGATCCGAGAAGAAGAGACCCCATAACGGCGATGCTCAAAGGTATCCGTAATTTCGGATACCAGGCAGGAGCTTCGCCGCGCATCGAGGCCTGCAGGTCAAGGTATAGGACAAGCGCAAAGGCGGCGGAGAGAACCAGCAAGCCCGGAAAGACTGGCATAAGCAAAGCAACCCAGCCGATCAGCGAGGGAACAACACTTAACCCGAGCCTGGTCGCGGACAGATTTGGTCGCCCTTCACGCCCCATCGTGAGACCCCACTGAATGCCGCCCAGAAATGACAGTATGACGGCACCATAAACAGCGAGTGCGTAAGCCGCCCACGCGGACCAGACTTGCGGACCGAAGACGGCAATCAGCGCAGCCGCGACAAACGGCAAAGCCCCTGTCCCGCCGAGCCACTTTGCCGGCAGCGGCACGGCTGCCTGCGTCGGGCTTGGAGACATGTGCGTATTCTCCGAAGTCATTCTCTCCCGCAACTCCAATTCCGGCTGCCCGCTAGGGTGCCGATGCCCTTATTGCAACGGCAAGCATCTGCCTCAACGTCCACTGCGTTTCATTTCCTGCCGCCGCATCGGCATTGTGTCGATCAGTGAAAAAACATTGCTTGCAGCAACAGGTTCAGAAGAGCGCAGCTTGATGCCCGTGTCCTTTCCGAATAACAGCACTTCGAAGCGATCGTCCTTTTTTCGCACGAATGTTTTCAATTCATTGCCCGACAAACCGAGATCGGGACCGGAAACGTGTGTTGCGTTGCTGCCGATAACTTCGATGACCGACATGTGGCGGTCATCGAGTTCCGACCTCATGCCCTTTAGCTGCTGACGCTGCGATCGCAGCGAAGGGTCTTCGTCGTTCGAAGCGAATACGACGAGAACCCTGTACTTCCAGGCCCAGCTATCGGACGGGCTTGCAAAAGCCGCGCTGCCAGCACCTGCGTTAAACGAAACCACCATCGCAAACAAAACTGCTATTGTTCTTGCCAACTTGTTTGAGCCCCTCCATGGACCGTCACCATTCGATTACGATCAACCGCGACCGACGGATCTGAAAGGATGTGAATTCCTGAAACAAAATACAGCGCATGCCCGCCCGCGTATTCCGGCCGTCCGCAATATGGCTTCATTGTGCTCATAAAAGTGTGATTGGCATTCGCGACAATCACTGCATGATATTGCCTTCCATTCCAACTCCCTTCTCTGGAGAATTCAATGCTCAACATTACTTTCAAAACGCTTCTGTCCGTTCTGGTGGTCGGCTCTTGGCTTACGGCCGCTCATGCCGCCGGTACAGACCGGGTTCACGTTCCGAGCGCGCATTCCGTAAAACAGACCGCAGACAATCTCGTTGCCGCAGTCGAAAAGGCAGGAGCGAAGGTCTTCGCCCGTGTCGATCATGCGGCAGGCGGAAAAAGCGTCGACATGGAAATTCCGGCAAACGAGCTCATCATCTTCGGCAACCCGCAGCTTGGAACACCGGTGATCCGCGATGCGCCTGAAGCCGGTCTCGATCTGCCGATCCGTGTTGCGATCATTGAAACCAGCGACGGCACCATCCTGGTCTACCACTCACCGGCGTCCCTTGCGGCCGCGCATGGCCTGCCGGCCGACCACCCGAGCATCGTCAAGATGACAGGTGCCCTGAAAAACCTGACGGCAGCGGCAGCGAAGTAAGGTAGCTCATCGCTGCTTCGTTGCCGGAACGCGGCAGCGATAAGCCCGGCGCAGAGTTCATTCACTCAGAACGGGCACGAACCCTTCAAAATGCGGGTGGCCGACGTACATGTGTCTGTTGCTGCCCGCGTTTTTATGCGCGGCGCGGAAGTGCTCCGATTTCGTCCAGTTGATGAAATCCTGCCGGTCCGACCAAATCGTGTGCGTTGCATAGAGGGTCGTACCGCTGTCTTCGTCGAATGCGCCCTTCAAAAGGTGAAATGTCTGGAACCCCGGCACCTCGGAAAGCCGGGAGTCGCGCTCTTTCCAGACCTGCTCAAATGCGTCCTCCTGACCCTTCAGGATCGAAAAGCGATTCATTGCCAGATACATGTTCTGCTCCAGATTGGCGGCCGTGCGCTATTGCGTGGCCTTGGCCATGTAACCTGAGTAGGTTACTCATGTTTTTCAAGTCTTTTCGCCTGTCCTCGCGAACCTGTCGCGTCGCTTGGCGCCTCTTGATCTTTTCCGGCTCGTTCACCCAGTTCACGTCACTGTGAACGGCAAATTGAGCGCAGGAGCAAACCATTTGGCCGATTGACCGTAGACACGAGCGATGGGGCGCAAGTAGGGAGCGCAAAAAATGCCTACAAACACGATCCTCGATATCGCGAGCGGAAGTAACGATTTTCAAATTCTCACCGCGGCTCTCGGAGCCTTTCCGGATCTTGCCGCCGCTGCCGGTGACAAGAACGCACTGCTTACCGTTTTCGCACCAACGGACCAGGCATTTCTCAACCTCGCCAATGCGCTCGACCCGACTGTCGGATCGGATGAGAACAAGGTCGTTCCAGCCCTTATTGCAGCATCGGAACTGTTGTCGCCTTCCGACAACCCGACGGCCTTCCTCAAGAATGTTCTGACTTATCATATCGCAGGCGGAGCACTTGACGGTGCCGCGGTGGCCGGCAGCAGCAGCATCACGACCCTTTCCGGCGAGACGATCGAGCCGGACACGTCATCCGGTCTTTCGCTCGGTGACAAGGACGACGGCTTTGCCGATCCCAACGTTGCCAATCCCGCAGGCTCGGAAAACGGCATTGTCGCGGACAACGGCATTGTTCATGTGATCGACAACGTTCTGCTGCCATATGACATCACGTTTGCAAAGGGCGGTTTCCTGTTTACCGGTAATGGTCCGGACGCTGTCATAGGCTCCGATCATTTCGACTTCATTTCGCTTGGGAAGGGCGACGACATCGCCAATGGTCTCGGCGGGCATGACATCATTTTCGGCGGCAGGGGCAACGATCTCATCAAGGGCGGTGACGGCAACGACTACCTGTTCGGTGGACGCAACAACGACACGCTCGAAGGCGGTGCCGACAACGACTACTTGAACGGCGGACGCGGGCACGACTTCCTCGATGGCGGCGACGGTAACGACAGTCTTATCGGCGGCCGCGGCAAAGACGTTCTCGAAGGTGGAGCCGACAACGATTACCTCAATGGTGGCCGTGGAAAAGACAGCCTCGAAGGGGAAGAAGGCAACGACTTCCTGGTCGGCGGCCGGTCAGCCGACAGCTTCATTTTCAACCCGTTCCGTGAAGGCGAAGGCGACGACGTTATCGCTGATTTCAATGCCAAGCGGGACAAACTGGTTCTTGATCTGCGCGATGGCGACCCGGAAGTTCTGGACGCGATTGCGGCGACGGGCGCCGCGGGGCTTCAGTTCACGGATCTGCTTGAATTCGACACCGATCCAGACACCGACGGCACCCAGGCAGCGGTTTCTTTGGGCGCGTCACACGATGGAGATCTCCTGATCACGCACCTGACTGGTACCATCGAGCTCAACGGCATTGCGTCCGACGTGGACCCCGCTGCGCTCATACCAGCGATCGAGTTTCTGGTGAACGACGAACCGCTCAGCTAACGGCAGGGCCTAGCTGCGCGCGAGCGCGCCCGAGACGGCATCGGCCATCCGGCCGGTGCCGTTTTCTATTGTGGACCGTCACCGACACGGGCACGCGGGCGCGCGCCACTCGCAATGCCGACACACAATACGATCTCGTTCGCGCGCGGCGCGTCGGCAATGCCCACCGTTAGCGTATCGATGTAGTTGAACGCCCAGGCTTCGTCCTTGTGACCGAGAGGCAGGTCAATGGTCTCACCGAGCGCGGCCACTTTCACGTTGGAGGGCATCAATGCCTTGCCGCCACCGATGGCCGCGCGGACGGGTTTGCCGAGCCTCGGATGCAGGAGGGCCGCGCCATGTTCGGCAGCGCCTTCAGAACCCACGATTGCGGCCTTGCCATAACCGGTCGGCGGTCCCTCCAAATGGCGCATGATCCTGCTGGCAAGCCTGTCACCGAGCACGGCCCCTATTTCGAAGAGGTCGGAGAGGTCGTCAGTGTCAGTACCGGCGAACGGATTCTCCAGGACCGCAAGCGCTGCCATGCGGATCAACGGATCACAGGCCACTCCGAATTCATCGGTCTCGACGGTTTCCTCAATCAAAAGCGTCTTTCGCAATTTCAT
This sequence comes from uncultured Roseibium sp., assembly GCF_947494555.1. Lineage (GTDB taxonomy): Bacteria > Pseudomonadota > Alphaproteobacteria > Rhizobiales > Stappiaceae > Roseibium. Next base: position 584,366 of record NZ_CANLVF010000003.1, read on the forward strand.
CCATTATCCTCCTTCGGCGCATTCTCCCGGCCATTGAGACGCACCAGGCGAAACATCAATGCAGCCGGAACGACGAGCGCGAACATACACATGCCAAACGCCAATGATGCCCCCGCAGTCGACGCCCGTTCGTAAATCCAGCCGGACAAGGGTGGTCCGGCGGCCATGATTGCGTAGTAGACGGTGAAAAAGATCCCCATTCCGAAGGCGCGCCGCGCGGGAGCCACCGCCGCGCCTGAAAGGGCCATGATGACACCGGCGGGCGCCATGCCGACAAGCCCAAAAAGAAGACTTGCCGCAAGACCTTTTCCGGAAAGTCCAACCAGCCAGAGCGAAGCGACGGCACCGGTCATGCAGACGATCAGGACAAGATCCCGATGATTGAACCGGTCGACAATCTGACCGCACACTGCGCCTGAAAAGATCATGATCCAGCTGGCGATGCTGACGAGTGCCGCAGCTTGCAGAGGCGCATGGCCAAGTTCTTCCAGCATCAACGGTGCAAAGGAGAGATAGGCGACATATCCGGCGTTGAATACGCCCCATGCGGTTCCGGCAAGCAGGATCAATTGCCACTCCCGGCCACTCAGCCGGCTGGAGCTTCCACGTGACACTGCCGGCTTTCCTGACGGCGCACGATAGAGCAGCAGAACACCGGCTGCAGCGGCGGCGCAGTAGAGCGACGCAACAACAAAAGGCAGCCGCCAATCTTGCAGATCGGCCAGATAGGCGTGCCCAACCTGTCCCATGGCAATACCGAACGGCCAGCTCATGACAAGAATGCTCATTGCGGTGGAGATTTCCCGACCTTCAAACCAGTCGGCGATCATTTTGGTGAAGTAAAGCGTTGAGAGAAGAAATCCTGCGCCTGCAACCAGCCGTCCAAGGCCGATCATCATGGGACCGGAACCAAAACCGCTCAAGAGCCCGCCCAAGGCTAGTGCGCTTAATCCGACAAACGCAAGAACACGGTCGGAAGCAAACCGGCCAGACATCCCTGCGGGTAATGCCAGGAAAAGGCCCGGCAGCATGAACAGGCCAATCAGAAAGCCAACATCCGAATAGTCGATCCCAAAGGAAGTGACGAGATCATCGCCAACCGAAACGGCGGTCTGAAACTGAAAACCGAGCGCAATTCGCGCAAAGAAAAGCAATGCAAGCATTCGCCAGCGCATCAGGCGCACCAGATCTTTGGTTCAAAACCGGTGCGCCTGTCGGTCGAAGCCCGCCTTTTTGGCCCGTTTGGACTTGTTGAACATCCATATTCAGTCATTTGATCCCCCGTGCCGCCGAGCATAGGAGGGGTGCCATCGGGCGAATATCATGCAGATGCGGTATTTTCTGCGTGCCGGTGCTGTATTCAGCGTAAGTACCTGCGGGATTGCACGTTCCAAGAAGAAGTCGCAGGATGCGCAAAGTCAGCCGGTTGGGGGCGGAAACAGGTGCAGCCAGACACGATACTCAGTCCGCGCGAATTGGAAATCGCCCGCGACTATGCGCAGGGTCGGACCTACCACGCGATTGCGGAGCGCCTGCACATCGCGCCTTCAACCGTGCGTACGCACCTGGCCGCGATTTACCGAAAGCTGGAAGTCTCCTCAAAGCTTGAACTACATGCCCGCCTTGAAGGCGACAGCGGACCAAATGACAACCAGACCGACCACGCAGCTGTTATTTCCGAGCTGGCGCTCAGCCTGGAAGAGGCCATCGGACGGGAAAGGGCACTAAGCGAAGTCCTGCGCATTATCAGCCGTTCGCGCGGCGACACAGAACAGGTCATGGCCGCGATCCTTGGCCATGCCCTGGAATTGTGCGATGCCGAGTGCGGGATCCTGTTTGAATATCATGGTGACCAGAAATTCTCAGCCGGCTTCACGCGCGGTATTCCCCGGAACTTTCGGGACTGGCTCGAGAAGCAGGACGTCTTTTCCGTCGGTGAAGGAACCGGCCTTGGGCGCATGGAAACGGTGCATGACATCATCAACATCGTCGATGTCCGCTCCGAAGGTCTTTACCGCACGGAAGAGCCGCTGCGACACGCAACAGCTGACCTCGGTGGAGCCCGCTCCTTTGTTGCAATCCCGATGCTTTCCGGCGACCGTCTCGTCGGCGCATTCACTATCTACCGCCAACAGGTCAGGCCGTTCAATGCGCAGGCGACGGCTCTTGCGCAAACATTTGCGGACCAGAGTGTCATCGCGCTCGACAATGCCCGGATGGTGAGCGCGTTGAGAGCACTCACAAGCGGAGAGTGATTGGCCGGCGGCGTTCATCGGACCCGGTGTGTGCTCACTCGGCGGCCCCTCGCCGGGAGGCGTATTCCAGACCGGCAATGACGCCGCGCAATTCGGCAAGCCCCTTAAGCCGGCCAATCGCGGGATAGCCTGGCTGAGCCCGGCGGGACAGATCGTCCAGAATGTCCTGCCCATGATCCGGACGGAAGGGGATCGAGTGATCCTCGCGGCCGCCTTCCCGGCGGCTTTCTTCCTCCGCAAGCACCGCTGCAATCAGAGCCGGAATATCGACATCGCCGCCGAGATGCTCCGATTCATGGAAAGAGCCGAAGACCGTTTGATGCTCCCGCGCTACATTGCGCAGGTGAAGGAAATGAACATGCGCGCCGAGGCGCTGCATGATGCCGGGAAGATCGTTGTCGGCACGGGCACCGAGCGACCCGGAGCAAAGAGTTATCCCGTTTGCCGGCAAATCAACCGACTTCACCAGGCGTTTATAGTCTGTTTCCGTCGACATGATCCTGGGTAGTCCCAAAAGGCTATAGGGCGGATCGTCCGGGTGGCAGCAAAGTCGCAGGCCGAGCGACTGGGCGTGAGGAGCGACAAGTTCCAGAAACGCCGTCTGATGGGACGAAAGAGCAGCTTGATCGACTGGTTCGTAAGCAGCCAGATGCGCCCGGATATCATCTAGCGTGAGCTGATCATTGCCACCGGGAAGGCCGCATATGATGTTGTTCACGAGCGCTGCCTTGAAGGTGTCGTCAGTCTCTGAAAAACGCTGCTGTGCTGCTTCGACCACATCTTCGGGAAAGTCGGATGCCGCGCCCTCGCGCTTCAGTAGGAACATATCGAACATAACGAAGTCAGCGAGATCAAAACGCATGCATGTGGCCCGGTTCGGCACAGCATGGGCCAGATCTGTTCGCGTCCAATCGAGAACCGGCATGAAATTGTAACAGATGACTTTTATCCCGGCCGCCGCCAGATGAGACAAGCTGGTCTTGTAGGCCTCAACATGGTCGCGCCAGTTACCCGTCTGCCGCTTGATGTCTTCCGAAACCGGAAGGCTCTCGACGACCTCCCATTCCAGCGGCTCAGGCAGATGCACGGACTGGCTCCGGATCGTTGCCTGACGGCTGGCAATCTCTTCCGACGACCAGACGTCCCCCGGCGCTATGTGATGCAGTGCCGTAACGATCCCGCGCGCACCCGCCTGCGCGACATCGTCTAGCGAGACCTGATCAGCCGGTCCGAACCATCTCCATGTTTCGCGCAAGCCGGTTCCCTCCTATACCGTTGGATCAACATGTAACGCATTTTTTGAATGCTTGGCAGCCGCTTGTCAAATTTTTGTTGACTAGTATGGCAGTATGGCAGATAACCGCACTGGGAGGGCTTCTCGTGTTGAACGAAGTCGGAATCGATACGTGGCTTGACGATACGCTTGCGATAGCGCCGCAGGTGCGGCGCATTCTGCGCGAACGCATCGTCAAGAACGACCTCCCACCGGGCAGCAAGCTGTCCGAGGCAGAGATCGCCAAAAGCTATGGCATCAGCCGGCAACCGGTTCGCGAAGCATTCATAAAACTGGCTGAGGAAGGATTGCTCCTGATCCGGCCGCAACGCAGCACGCTTGTTACCAGGATCGACTACCCGACCGTTCTGCAATCGCGGTTCGTTCGGGAAGCGGTCGAGGCGGACATTGTGCGCTTGCTCGCCCAGACACCGCAGCCGGCACTGGTAAAGGAATTGCGATCGCAATTGCGGCATCAGGCCAAGATCGGAAAGACGTCCTCAGCAGACTTCATCAACGAAGATGAAAAGTTTCACCGCACGCTCGCGGAGGCGGCTGACAAGGACGTGGCCTGGCAGTTTGTGGAAGGACTGAAAAGCCAGATGGACCGGGTCCGGTTCCTCAGCTTCGAACTCTTTCCATTTGCCACGCTGATCGATCAGCATAGCGCCATCGTCGATCAGATTGAAGCGGGTGACCCGGATGCAGCCTCCCGGGCCATGCGGCAACATCTGAACGAGATCCTCAAGACTCTGCCCCAGATCATAGAAAGAAATCAGGTCTATTTCGATCGCTGCGAGGATCTGGCGACTGATGGATCATCATCCAAACGGGAGTGAGAGTCATGACATTCAGAATTGGCAATTTCCTCGCCGCCTGCCTCGTGTCGCAGTTTGTGGCGGGTGCTGCGGTGGCACAGGACACCACATTGAAACTGGGCCATCTGGCGAATGAGCAGAATGCCTGGCACAAGGCGGCGGTCAAATTCGGCGAGGAACTCTCCGCACTGACCGATGGTCGGATCGCGGTCGAAGTCTATCCGAATGAATCGCTCGGCAAGGAAATCGACCTGATCAACGGCATGCAGCTGGGTACGGTCGACATGACGATCACCGGCGAGAGCCTCCAGAACTGGGCGCCGATGGCCGCGCTTCTGGCCGTACCTTATGCTTATGCCTCCACAGAGCACATGGATGAGGTGGCCTCTGGAGAAATCGGTGACCAGATCAAGGCACAAATCATCGAGAAGGCACAGATCCGGCCGATCGCGTATTTTGCACGCGGCCCGCGGAACCTGACATCGAACCGGGCCATTGCGGCTCCCGATCAGCTCGAGGGCCTGAAGATGCGCGTGCCTAACGTCCCGCTCTTCGTGGACGTATGGAAGTCACTCGGTGCCGCACCGACACCAATGGCCTTTTCAGAAGTGTTCACAAGTCTGCAGAACGGCACCATCGGCGCGCAGGAAAACCCGTTGGCCCTAATCCGTTCCGCCAATTTCAATGAGGTCCAGTCCCATGTGAACCTAACCCAGCACGTCCGGTCCTGGATCTACCTGACAATCGCCGAATCGACCTGGCAGAGCCTGAGCCCGGAAGACCAGGCACACGTTCTTGAAGCCGCCAAGCGCGCCCAGGAATTCGAGCGCGGCCTTTTGGAAACCAGCCTTGCTGACGATCGCGCTTACCTGGAAGAAAACGGCATGACTTTTGTCGAAGTTGACGGCGCGGCCTACGCAGCGGCGGCGAAGGACGCGGTTCTGGCCAATGTGAATGACGAGATCAAACCGATCGTGGAAAATCTCTTCAACAGCCAGAAGTAACTTCCTCCCCCAACTTGCCCGCCGCCCTCAAGGAAGGCGGCGGGCCTTTCTCCGGGTCGCTTCATGAAGGTCATCTTGCAAATCTACCGCGCGCTCGAGCTTTTGTGCCGGGCAGGTGTTTTTATCGCCTTCATGGTGCTGATCATCGCCGTGCTTACCCAGGTCCTGGGCCGCGCAATCGGTGATTCTCCGGTCTGGACGGAAGAACTCACCCGGTTTGCCCTGATCTACATGACCGCACTTGGTGTCGGGCTCGGACTGATGAGCGGCGACCTTGTCAATGTCGATATTGTTTGCGACGCCCTGCCTGATCCGTGGCCACGCGTTCTGAACGTTGTCGCTTCGCTTGCGACCGCGTTTCTTGCAGCCATTCTCCTGCCAGGTGCCTGGAAATACGTTCAAATCGGATTTCTCCAGAAATCACCGGCGATGGGCCTGCAGATGTCCTTCGTCCATTTCAGCGTTTTTCTGCTGTTTCTTCTTCTTTTTGTTTTTGCCGTGATGCGCGCCGTTCTCACGCTCCTGCATATTGAAAATTCACAATTGAAGCAGGAGGTCTGACCTTGGAGGTCTTCGTACTCTTCGCCGTCTTTATCGGCTCGCTCGTGATCGGTATCCCCGTTGCTATTGCTCTCGGACTTTCCTCCCTCAGCTATCTGCTGGTCTCCGGCATTCCGCTCGTGGTGGTGCCGCAAAAGGTCTATGCCGGTATCGATGTCTTTGTGCTTCTCAGCATTCCAGGGTTCATTCTGGCAGGAAACCTGATGAACAACGGTGGCATCACGGAGCGGATCATCCGCTTCGCCAATGCGCTGGTCGGCTGGGTTCGAGGAGGTTTGGGCCTGACCAACATCGGCGCATCCATGCTCTTTGGCGGTATTACCGGCACGGCTGTCGCGGACGCGGCCTCCATTGGCGGCGTCATGATCCCCGGCATGAAAAAAGCCGGCTATCCGGCTGACTTTTCGGCGGCTGTCACTGCAGCATCGTCCACGGTCGGTCCGATTATTCCGCCAAGTGTCCCCATGATCATCGTCGGAGCCCTCAGCGGCATTTCCGTCGGCCAGATGTTTATGGCCGGGGCCGTTCCGGGCCTGCTGATGGGTCTCGCGATGATGATCACTTGCTATGTGATTGCACGGCGGAACAACTTTCCCAGGGAACCCTGGCGCGGCACCGGCGAACTCTTTCGCGCCTTCGCAAGCGCCTTCTGGGCGATTGCCATGACGGGCATCATCATTTACGGGCTCCTGAGCGGCATAGCGACACCCACAGAAACCGCGGTTGTCGCCAGCGTCTATGCCTTTGTTGTCGGGGCATTCGTCTACCGTGAGCTTCCGTTGAAGAAAGTCCCGAAGATAATCGCGGACAGTGCAGTCTCGGCCGCCTCGATCCTGGCGCTGGTCGGACTGGCCAATGTGTTCGGCTGGATTCTCGTCTCAGAACGGATACCGCAGGCAATTGCCGGGACCGTGCTATCAATCACCGACAATCCAATTCTCGTCGTGCTGATCATCAATCTCCTGCTGCTCTTTGTCGGCATGTTCATGGAGACGATCGCCGCACTGATCATTCTGTTCGTTCCGCTCTTGTCTCTCGCACAGGCCGTCGGCATCGAGCCGCTGCACTTTGCAACCTTTGCCGTTCTGAACCTGATGATCGGGCTGACAACGCCGCCGGTCGGGGTCTGTCTGTTCGTCTGCGCCGGTATTGCAAGGTTGCCGCTTTCGCCGGTGGTCAGGGCCATCCTGCCCTTTCTCCTGAGCAACATCATCGTCCTTCTGCTGGTGTCTTTTGTTCCGGCGCTAGCGACCTGGCTGCCAAATCTCATTTTCGGATAGGACCCGCCATGACATCCCGTGCCTGCGTCCTGCATGGTATCCATGATCTGAGGCTCGAAACACAATCCGAGCCGGTGACCGGGCCCGGCGACGTAAAGATTGCCATTCTTGCCGGTGGCATCTGCGGTTCCGATCTTCATTACTTCGATCATGGCGGCTTCGGTCCGGTGCGCGTCAGGGAACCGATTGCGATGGGTCACGAAGCTGCCGGCCGCGTCGTGGAAACCGGCATTGATGTCGACGCGGTGCACACAGGCGACCTCGTCGCCATCAACCCAAGCCAGCCCTGCGGACACTGCCTCTACTGCAAGGAGGGCAACGACGTGCATTGTCTCGACATGCGGTTCATGGGATCCGCCTACCGGTTGCCGCACGAACAGGGCCTCTTCCGTGAACGGATTGTGGTTCCCGCAAAACAGGTTCACCGTTTCGGCCAGGATATTCGTCCGCGCGCGGCCGCATGCGCTGAACCGCTTGCCGTCTGCCTGCATGCACGTGCGCAAGCTCCGGATCTCAAGGGGAAACGTGTTCTTGTGACCGGTGCGGGTCCGATCGGCGCCCTTTGTGTAGCCGTCGCAAGGGAAGCCGGTGCGACCGAAATCGTCGCAACAGATCTGCAAGCCATGCCACTCAGCGTCGCAAAACAGATGGGTGCGAGCAAGACTGTCAACCTTGCAGCAGAATGTGATGGTCTCGATCCCTACAAGACAGACAAGGGGCAGTTCGATGTCGCGTTTGAGTGTTCTGCAGCCGCGTCTGCAATCAGAGACGCGCTGCTCTGCCTCAGGCCGCGCGGCACGTTCATTGCGGTCGGAGTTGCCGGAGACACGCCCGTGCCGCTCAATCTGATTGTCAGCAAGGAAATCACGGTAAGGGGAACACACCGGTTCCATGCCGAGTTTGCCGCAAGCGTCACAGCGATCAACAGCGGCTCGATAGATGTGGCACCGATCATTAGCCCCTCGTTTCCGCTTGAGAAGGCCGTCGACGCCTTCACACAGGCCGGAGACCGGACACATGCCATGAAAGTGCATATTCTCTTCAACGGTTACAGGGCTGATTGACTAGGCTCCACGCAGGCCGGGCGCGTTTGCAGCAGGCTTTGCCAGCACCCGGCGGGCAAGCACCAGTGGCAGATGACTTGTCGTGCACCTTGGATACACTTTGTTGCGTTCTCAGCACGCACAGAAAGATCGACGTCGGGGGAAGAGAATTGTCCAAGGAAATCACGATGCAGCAGGAGTTCCTGGAACAGGTCGCCGGAAAGCGCCTTGTCAACGGCGATAGCTGGGTGGTCATTGCGCCCGGAGGAACCGTCTATGGCGTTGGGCCGGACCAGGACGAGATATCAGGAACCTGGCGCTGGAGTGACGTTTACTACTGCCGGGAGATACTTTTCGGTGGCAAAGATCTGACCGAGGATCACCAAACCGTCCGTCTGGATGGCGACAAGGTGTCGTTCGTGCACCAACGCGGCGAAGGTGAGACGGTTAGCTGGACAGTCCTGCAGGGCTAACAAGGGCACAGAACGGACACTGCATCAGCAAGCGGCGTGGCGGGAATTTTCTAATGCAGGCTCACGGGGCCAGCGTGGTCGCCCGCTGGAACAAAGACACGCCACAAATTTCAACCTGTTGAGGCAAATCCGGGTTTTCAAGCCGCCGCATCAGAAGGTTCAGCGTGATCTCGCACAGTTCCCGGCGGCTCTGAACGATAGTCGTCATGTCGTAGGATTTCCAAGATGCCTGAACGATATCGTCGTAGGCGACAAGCTGGATATCCTCTGGGATATTGATCCCATAGTCGTGACGTAATCCGTCAAGGACGCCCAAAGCCAGATAATCCGCGGTACAAAAAAGACCGTCGACTTCGCTCCTGACGCGATTGACATGGGCTGACGCTTCCAGACCGCCTTCATAGGTCTGGGTTCCCCAGGCAATAGGGATCACCGGTATGCCGGCATCGTTGGCAATCCGTTCGAATGCCAGAGCGCGGCCGTTGATGGAGAAAGACGAGCGCTCCGGCGTGACGACGGCAAGTTTACGGCAACCGCTTGCCACAAGGTGTTCGAAGGCCAGCCGCCCTCCGGCTTCGAAATCGGTCACCACCCGGTCAACCGGCGCACCTGGATCGCGCTTGTTGACCACGACCAGCGGAACACCGTTTTCCAGGCATTCACGGCAGATTTCTTCCGGCGGCGTGTCGGATGTCACGATGACACCGGCGACACTGTATTGCAGGAGAGACCCGATCAGATCGGCAACATCAGCCGACGGGTCACCGCGTAGAAGGATAGGCCTGAAGCCGCGTTCCAGAAGACCCTGCGACAGAAGGTCGATCTGTTCGGCACGGAACGGATTGTCGAGGTCGGCGGCAACGACGCCAACAAGATCGGACTTCTGTTTGTGCAGCGAACGCGCAAGCACGTTGACCCGGTATCCGAGTTCACCCGCTGCCTTGATCACTTTTTTGCGGGTTTCGTCCGAAACGCTGGCGCCATCGGTGAATGTCCGCGATACGGCTGAACGCGACACGCCGGCAAGTCTGGCCACGTCGAAGGAATTGACCTGTTTCTTGGGGCTCCCCTGGTCAGTCATTCTTTGTTCCGATTTTTATCTTTTTCGAACAGGATCCGCCGCGCAAGAAATGGCTCGTTCACATTGAAAATGTCCGGCTGAAGCTGAGCAAGCTCTGAAAACACGTTAGGATCGCTGCCCATATAAGCAACCATTACCTTGCGCCCGGCTGCACGGACCGCAGCAAAATCCCCAAGGTTTGCGTTTCTCGCATTGAATTCGATGATGTCGGCGTCGAAGGCCGACAGGCATTCGTTCAGCGTTTCATAATCTTCGGGGCGCGCCATCAGGCGAGCTGAGGGCGCCGAGCGGTGGATTGTTTTCAGCAGCTCCTGGTCGAAGGACCAGAAAAATACATCGTCCGGCGGGATTCTGGCGAGGACGGTCCCCACCACGGCCAGCTGGTCCGCCTGCTTGATCTCGACATAGAGTTTTCGACCCGTCGCAGCAGCAAGATCCAAGTATCCGGCAAGTTCCGGTAAAGGCTCTCCCTTGAAAAAGGGATCAAACTTCACCCCCGCATCAAGTTGCCGGAGCGCCTCCAGCGTCGCGTCTGCAAGAGGTCCTGATCCCGTGGTTGTCCGGTCAAGCATTTCGTCATGATGGACCACAAGATGCCCGTCCGCCGATTGACGCACGTCGACTTCGACGTACTCAAATCCGCCGTCCCAGGCTGCCCGTGCGCTGGCCAGCGTATTTTCAGGTGCAATCCGGCAGGCTCCACGGTGGCAGACGATTTCCGGTGTCTTGCCGGTTTCAAAGCTCGGTGCAGACACCATTTCCGGCTGATCGGAACAAATGCCAAGGACTGGCATCCTGACCAGTTCTGCAAGAACGTCAGCACGTTCCTCATGCCAGGTCACAACAGGGAGGTTCATTGACCTTGCGATTCGAAAGAAGGCCTCATCCAGCAAACGGTCCGGCCGCTCGCTTGCGCGTTCCCAACACGGATGCACGAGCTCGGCGCGGCAGTCACGCGCAATGGCGAAGGGATCGAGGCCCAACCCGACAAGAATGGAGACCGGATAGGGGCAGCCGCTTTCGACAAGCTCTGTGCAATAATCGGCGGTGTTGGCGCCGACGATGACCTTTTCGATCCTGTTTTCGATCAGGCACTCGACCGCCAGCGAGGCGGCTTTGCCCTCTTTTGCGTCAAGATATATACCAGCGCCCAGCTCCGATGCGAGCCTTGCGACATCTGAAAATCTGGGAGCTGGCCGCCCCACAGACGCCGTCAATTGCGAGAGTTCTTCCGCCGAAAGCGCGCTGACCGGACTGCGTATACCGCAGGTCTTGGAAAGATCTTCATCGTGAAAGGCAACCGGAATGCCATCTGCCGTCAGCCGAACGTCGACTTCCCACATCTCAGCGCCAAGCTCATGCGCGATCCTGAAGGCGCGCAAGGTGTTGTCAAAGGCATAGGCGCTCGCGCCGCGATGCGCGATTGCGAGCGGTGGTCCTTTGTGCCGGTGGATCCAGGTCTTTCCGGGTTGAAAGGCAGCCATCGATCCGCCGTCAAAGCCGGTCGCCATCCGGACCAAAGGCCAGGATCCGGTCCGCCGCAATGCCCCAGGTCACTTCGTCGCCGACCCTATAGCTGCCACCTTGTGTCTGGATCGAGCGAAGGACTGCGCCGTTTTCCAAAGTGACGTCATAAAGTTCCTCACGGCCCTGGGTTTCCACGAAACTGATCCTGCCCTTTACCTTTAACGCGTTGTCCGGCTGAAAGAATTCCGGGCGAATACCGAACCGCATTGCTGAACCTGGGCCGGGAAGCGTTATGCCCGCCGGTACCGGCAGCGTGACTTCCGAGTTTGCGAGCCTGAAGCCTGCTTCATCCACGCTGCCTTCCAGAAAGGCAATCGGAGGGTTTCCAAGAAAGCCGGCGACAAAATCCGACGAGGGGTCCTCGTACATCTCCTTTGGCGACGACAGCTGCACGATCCTGCCCTCGTCCATAATGGCGATTCGGTCGCACATGGACATGGCCTCCACCTGATCATGGGTCACGAGAACGGCAGTGATCCCCGTCTGAAGCTGGATACGCCTTATTTCGGACCGCATTTCCAGCCGCAGTTTCGCGTCGAGATTTGCTAGCGGCTCATCGAGAAGGAGGATGTCCGGTTTGCGGACCAGTGCCCTCGCCAGAGCAACGCGCTGCTGCTGCCCGCCGGAGAGCTGCGCCGGCCGGCGTTGCAGGAGTTCGCCGATGTGAACCAGTGTGGCAATCTCCTGAACCTTACGGTCGATTTCAGCCTTGCTTTCCTTACGGACCTTCAGAGGAAAGGCAATGTTGTCATAAACGTTCATATGCGGGTACAGCGCATAGTTCTGAAACACCACGCCGACATTTCGCTTCTGCGAAGAGACCTTGGTTACATCCCTGTCTCCAAACAGAAGCCGGCCGCCATTCATCCGGTGAATGCCGCAAATGGCGAACAGCGTGGTGGACTTGCCGCAGCCAGAGGGCCCGAGCAACGCCAGCATTTCGCCGCTATTGATGTCCAGCGACATGTTGTCGATCACCGTGGTGTCGCCGAAGGTCTTGGTGAAGTTTTCGATTGAGATACGCATCAGCCCTTCGTGCCTCCGCCATAAATGTTCATGAGTTTGTTCTGGAAAATCAGATAGATGATGGCGACAGGCAGCGCATAGAACAGCCCGACGGCCTTGAAGAGATTAAAGTCGGCCTGTGTGCCGCCGTCGAGCAGCATCGTGGCCAGATAGGTTGACAGCACCTGAGCTTCGGTTCCGGGAGCAAGCACCATTGGCAGGATGAACTCGGACCACCCGGAGAGAAAGGAGAAGATCAGGATCGCCATCAGGCCAGGCTGAACTTGAGGGAGAACCAATTGCCACCAGACGGTGAAACGGCTTGCGCCATCCTGAACGCCCGCCATTTCAATCTCCCACGGAACGGTGTCATAGAACCCTTTCATCACCCAGATGCCGAATGGCAGCTCCAGCGCCGCCTTGACCACGATCACCCCAATCAGTGTGTTGTATAGACCCAGCAGCTGAAGGATCAGAAAGATCGCGATGATGAGAGTGACAGTTGGAAAAGCGTGAAGCACGATCAGGCTGCCGAGAAAGAAGCCACGCGCCGGGAAAGCGAGGCGCGAGAGCGCATAGCCGGCGGTGAGCGAGATCGCCGATACGGCAAGCGATGTGAAAAGAGCAAAGTTGAAGGTGTTCAACGTGACACCCCAGATCCCCCAACTGCCGTCGTCCAGATCCGTCCACAGGAAGCGGAAATGATGAAGTGTCACGCCGTTCGGGATCATTGTCCCGGGTACCTTCGTGGTGAAGGCGTCCACCAGAAGAAAGGCGAGCATGATCAAAAGCGGTGCGGAGAAGACCAAAAGGACCAGTAGCACTGGCCAGTTTCGGAAGTTTGGCTTCATGTCTTTACCCCTCGATCCGCGGTTTCACGAGTAGATTTCGGAAGTTGAACAGCCTTAGATAGGCAAGGCTCGCAAGGAGGCCGATCACAACAAGTATCAGAGCGTAAGTCGCGCCAAGCCCGTACTGGAGGTTTCCTCCATAGTTGTTGAGCGCCGTGTGAAAGGCCGCCAGCGCCCAGACCTCTGTTGCACCACCCGGTCCGCCGTCGGTCGCCAGGTAGATGTATTCAAACGACGTGAGCAGGGACATGGTCTGATAAGACGTAATGAAAAGAATCGGCCAGCGCAGCTGTGGCAGGATGATGTACCAGATCTGCTGCAGACGACTGGCTCCATCCACTTCGGAGGCGTAAAGCATTGACGCTGGGATTGCCCGGATTGCCGACGAGAAAACGATCATGCCCATGGAAGCGCCGACAAATCCGTTGATCAGGACGATTGTCGTCCAAGCGTGGAACTCGGTATCCAGCATCCAGTTTCTGGGAGGCACCCCGAAACCCGAAAGCACCGTAGATATAAAACCGGTGTCCCAGGTGAACCATCGCCACATCACGATGTAGAGCACCGGCGGGAGAATGCGTGGCAGGAACCAGATCGCCCTGAAAGCTGCGGCCTGTCCGGCGGGCAGATAGAATGTCGCAATTGCCAGAAACAGCCCAAAGAGCACATTGAACGACAGCGTGAAAACGACATAAATGACCGTGTTCTTGGCGTATTGCCAGGTGGAATCGAGCGAAAACAAGAAACCGAAATTGTCCGTGGTCCAGACCCAGCCGGTATAGGCGACCTCCGTGATGAGGGGGCGATCCGTTTCGGGAATTCCCGCTTCTTCAAGCGCTGCTTCGAAAGCAGTCGGGCTGTCAAAACGCTCGTTCATCAGCGAACGCTTGAACAGATCAGCAGCCTGTTTGCGGTCCCTGGTCTTTCTGATCGGGTTTGAGCGCAGATCCTTCAGGGCACGTTCCACGTCACGCCGCTTCGAAAACACTTCACCTTCGTGCAGCTTGGCGAATTCTTCCGCGACCGGCTTGCCGAAATCCAGAGCCAGGGCTTCCAGACCCTTGGCATCCACCCGGTAGCCCGCGCCTTCAATCTGCTCCAGTGTTGATTTCGGCAGGCCTGCGTCGGTGAGCGCGCGCAGACCGCTGGCGTTCAGAACGTAAGCGCCTCCTTTGACACCGGTGGCCGTGCTCATGTTCGTGAAGGAAAAAAATCCTGTCAGAACCACCGGCACGAGGAAGAACAGAAAAACGACGATGAGTGCCGGCGAAAGAAAGGCAAGGCCCAGCCAGCTCGAACGTTGCATGAGGTGCTCCTGCTAGAGCGTCGGCATTCGAGGGAACGCGCGAACGTGATCAGTAAAGTCGGATCAATCAATCTTTGGAACTTACTGCGACCGGACCGGGCGGCAGGCACCCGGTCCGGTCGCTCATTTCAATTCCGGATCAGCGGACGATCAGCTCATCGCCCAGCGTGGCCTTCATCTGAACTTCAACCTCTGCAACTGCCTCGGCCGGGGTTTTGGTGCCGGTCCAAGCTGCCTCAAGCCCCTTGAACAGGGCTTCCGAATAGGCACCGTAGTTCACGTGGTTCGGCTGAGAGTTTGCATGCCCAAGCAGGCGTGACGTTGCTTCATCGGCCCAGCGGTCATTCGCGTAGAGTTCGATGTTGGACTGCTGTTTGGAAATACCCAGGTGGTTCGATTTGATCGCGTGCAGCGTGTTGATGCGCGGCTCGGAGGCGATCTTCACGAGGTTGGCAGCGATTTCTTCAGCTTCGTCATCCGCGTTGTCAGTGATGAGGTAGACCAGCGGATGGGTGATGGTGTTGGCGCGCCCATTCTCGTCACCGGCAGGAATAAGCGAGAACTCGATCGTATTCCAGAAGTCCTGGTTGCCTTCCTGCGCATAGCGTCCGTAGTGCCAGGTTCCACCATGCCAGATAGCGGCTTTGCCGTTGGCGACCTCATTGTACCACTGCCCCCAATCCGTTCCGAGGTGGTTCTTGCGGGTTACACCTGCTTCAACGGCGTCGGCGAAGAACTGGTAGAAACTTTCCATCGCCTTTTTGTCCAGAACCAGCTTGCCACTCTGCGGATCAATAAGTTCACCGCCGAAGGACTGGTAAAACTGGGCGAAGTCCGGGCCATTGGAAACACGCGGATAAAAGCCGTAGCCCTCTTCGACGGCTTCCATGTCAACGGCCTTCTTGGCGTCGGCCAAAACGTCCTGCAGCGTGTATTCGCCCGCTTCGACCTTTGCAGGCAGCGCCGCAATGTCTTCGTCGCTGTAGCCGATCTTTTTCAACGCGTCTTTCCAGAAAAAGAACGGACGGCTTTCAGCATCCTGCGGCAAACCCCATTGCACATCATCAAACGCAGCGATTTCCATGAGGTTCGGGTAAATGTCGTTGAGCGGCCAGGCGTCGAGATCAAGGTACTCTTCAACAGGCACAATGTATCCAGCTTCCGACCAGGGCGCGATATCGAGATGCGACGTAACGACAATATTTGGCGCTGTTCCGGCCTCGGCCGCGAGCGTCACAGCCTGCTTGAATTCCTGCCAGTTACCGAACTGACCCTTGGACTCGACCGTAATATTCAGGTCTTCGCCATTGATCGCGGCCTCTTTTTCCAGGATGTCGGCGGCCATTTCAATGGCTTCCCAACGGTACGCATCGCTGTCGTTGGAACCACCAGCCCAAACGGTGATGGTCAAGTCCTTTGCGAGGGCTCCGCCAGCGACGGTCGATGCCGTGAGGGCCAGAACGGCTGCTGCCGTGGACTGACGCAGTCTTGATACGAAAGTGGTCATGATACTCACCTGCTCTCTTTCTCGCGCCGTTTCCGGAGTGGTTTTTCAGCGCGGAATATAATGTTTGCACACGTGTGCAAAACGATCAATACAGATGAGTCATTACGGCTGTGTGACACCCTCACGGATTGTCGGAAGGCCTCCAGTAGCGGTATCAGGATCGCACTGCGGCACAACAGATTTAAGTCAAGATGGTGCTTCTCCAGGCTGAAACACTTCCTGGAAATATTTCCAGCGTTCATCCCGGATGATGTGCACCCACCGCGACAATTCACTCCAGGAATGCATCTGATATCTCCTGCGAACCGCGGCTTTTGTACCTTATGCAGGAAACCCAATTGAAATTGCCGTCAAACACGAAGACCCATCAATGACGGTCAGTCTATTCGTCGTCACCGGCTCGACCGGCACCTCGATGATCAGGTGAACCTGCCCCTGACGCGGTGAACTGTTTGGTAAGCCCGCGTTCGACAGCGCCAAGCGGCCGGAATGCAGAACCGTGCCACGTGCTTCAGGTCTTCATGCAAGCAGACCGTTGTCAACGGAAAGCTTCTCCGGTGACGGCATCGGATTTGGACTGTGCAGCGGTTGAAAATCGCCTACCATCGCAGGAAATTCGAATTGAAAGGTGCCGACCCATGGATGCTGCCGATTTTGCAATTCAAAATGCGGACGCACTCTGCCGGATGAGTGCCCGCGATCTGGCAAAGGGCTATCGCGATAGAACGATTTCCCCTGTCGAGGTTGCCAAGGCCTGTCTTTCCAGAGCACATGAACTGAACCCGGTTTTCAACGCTTTCACCTTTATTGACCACGAGGGAGCGCTTGAGGCAGCGCGCTCCTCCGAGGCCCGTTGGGCAAAAGGGGAACCATTGTCCGTGGTCGACGGCGTTCCGGCAACCATCAAGGACATCGTGTGGGTCAAGGACTGGATGGTCCGGTTCGGCAGTGCGCTCACGAGCCCTACCCCTTTTCAGGAAGACGCCCCAAGCGTGCGTCTGATGCGCGCCGCCGGCATTGTTTTTCTCGGCCAGACAACAACGCCGGAATTCGGCTGGAAGGCAGTCACCGACAGCAAGACATTCGGCATCACGCGTCACCCGCACGATACCGACCTGACCCCCGGCGGCTCGTCGGGCGGTGCCGCCGTTGCCGCAGCCCTGGGTGCCGGTGTCTTTCACCTTGGCACGGACGGCGGCGGGTCCATCAGAATTCCCTCGGCCTTTTGCGGCCTGACCGGACTGAAGCCGACGTTCTCGCGGGTGCCGGCCTATCCTGCAAGTGCCTTTGGAACGGTCGCGCATATCGGCCCAATGTGCCGCAATGCCGAAGACGCCTTCGAGATGCTGAAGGCAATGTCCGGGAGGGATCGCCGCGACTGGTATCAGGGTGAAGGACGCCTCGACCCGCTGGACTATGAGGCTGTCGAAATCAAGGGATTGCGCGTCGGCTACTGGACCAAGCCGCCAGCCGGTCGTCTTGATCCTGAAGTCGCGCAAATTGTCGACCGGCAGGTGAAATCTCTGGAAGCTCTCGGGGCCATCGTCGAACCGTTCGACCTGCCCGGATCCGATCTTCTTGACACCTTCCACGTTCATTGGTTTTCCGGCGCGGCGGCGCGCCTGGCGTCATTCAGCTCCGCCGAATGGGACAAAGTCGACCCCGGCCTTTTGGAGATTGCGGAAACAGGCAGGTCTTATTCAGCCCAGACCCTTGTGGCAGCACAGGTCGAGCGGGCCGAATACGGCGCAAGGATGGATGCTGCGCTTGAGGCGTATGATTTCATTGTGTCACCCGCCGTCACCGTTCCGGCCTTCGGCGCCGGACTGGAAGTCCCGGCAGGTTCAAGCCTCAACCGATGGACCGAGTGGGCAAGTTTCAGTTTCCCGATCAACCTGACCCAACAACCGGCGGGCGTAGTCCCCTGCGGCAAGACACAGGCGGGATTACCGGTCGCGCTTCAGGTGATCGGCGCGCGGGGCAAAGATGCGAGGGTACTGTCGTTTTTGGACAAACTTGAAAAGGGTGGCGGCATTTAGCACAGCCTGCGGCACCATTTCGAACCCGGCAATTTTTTCAGAAACGAGGAAATGGTGGAGCCAAGGGGGCTCGAACCCCTGACCTCTTCGCTGCCAGCGAAGCGCTCTCCCAGCTGAGCTATGGCCCCATATTCCATTGTCGGCCGGTGTTGGGTCTCCGGCGTTGATGGGGGCGGAACATAGTCACACCGCCCCTCAAGATCAAGCAGAAATTTCGGTGAATTTGCCTGCCTTGAACCGAAAGGAACGGACAGCGAAAATTGCCTGTCCGATCAATCGATTACTGGTCTGTGTCGTCTTCAATCTCGACCCTGATGCCGGGGACTGAGTCTTCGTCTTCGTCCTCGTCTTCGAGGAAGACGTCGTCGTCGTCGCTTTCATCGCTTTCGATTTCCACGTCATCGTCACCTTCGAGGTCCGGCACATCGTCGGAGCCTTCCGCTTCAGCGTCGGCTTCTTCGAGCGTCACGATTTCCGGTGCTGCCGTGTCCTCTTCTTCTTCCTCTTCTTCCGGTTTTTCTTCTACCTTGGCCGCCTTGGCGGCGCGCGTGGTCATGACCGTTTCGAAGATGGTGCCGCATTTCGGGCAGGTAATCGGGTCGCGATGAAGATCGTAGTATTTGGCGCCACAGCTCGGGCAGAGCCGCTTTGTGCCAAGTTCAGGTTTTGCCACTGTGCTCACCCTTCATTCGTTTTCTGGCTGACTATTCGGTGGGCCGCCCCATAGCGTTATGCTCAGCCGGTGTCAAAGCCAAATCGGTAAAAAAAATCCATTCGCCCCATTCTTCTGCATGTTGCGAGCCAAAGATCAAGCGCGCGAAAAAGTTCTCGCCAAAAAATCACACTTGCAGGCATTTGGTCCCTATCAGATCGAAGCCTCAGCCCGGCGGCGGACCAAATGGTCGAACAAACGCTGTCCTATACTTGATTCGGGAGCAAAATACACATTCAGGAGACGAGGGCTCCGGTCAGGGGAGACGCAGCTCTATGAGCAAGGCCGCCTATCAAAAACACTGGAGATGACGGAACAGCATCCGCGTGATAGGACGTGACACCTTTTGCAAACTTCCAAGTTCCGGACATTGAAAATGTCACATAATACCGCACCCACTCCACTCACAGCGAGCACCGGCAAACCTTTGACCGGCACGATCCGCGTGCCCGGCGACAAATCCATTTCGCACAGATCCCTGATGTTCGGCGCGCTGGCCGTCGGTCGCACATCGGTCAAAGGACTTCTGGAGTCCGAAGACGTCCTGGCGACAGCAGATGCGATGCGCGCGGTTGGCGCGACGATCGCAAAGCATCAGGACGGGAGCTACACCGTCGACGGCATCGGCCTCGGAAGCCTTCTGGAACCGGAACATGTGATCGACTTCGGCAATGCCGGTACCGGCGTCCGTCTGACCATGGGCATCTTTGGCAGCCACAACATCGCGGCCACCTTCGTGGGCGATGCGTCCCTGTCAAAGCGCCCGATGGGCAGGGTACTAAATCCGTTGCGCGAGATGGGGACAAACGTGATCGCGCGCGAGGGCGACCGCCTGCCCGCTTCCATTCGCGGTGCCGAAACAGCTCTGCCAATCACATACCGGGTCCCTATGCCCTCCGCGCAGGTCAAATCCGCTGTTCTGCTTGCAGGATTGAATGCACCGGGCGAGACAACAGTTATCGAGCCGATCCCGACACGCGACCATACCGAGAAGATGCTGAAGGGTTTTGGTGCGGAGATTTCCGTTTCCCTGAATGAAAACGGCGAGCGCGTCATCAAGCTCAAGGGTCAACCGGACCTGCAACCGCAGGATATCGACGTGCCGGGCGATCCGTCTTCCGCCGGTTTTCCGCTTGTTGCCGCACTCATCGTTCCAGGCTCCAACGTCACAATCGAAAATGTGCTTCTCAACGAGCACCGTTCCGGACTGATCACCACCCTGATCGAAATGGGCGGCGACATCGAAATTGTGAATCGGCGCGAGACCGGCGGCGAAGAAGTGGGCGACCTTAGGGTCAAGGCCAGCCGGCTGAAGGGCATTACAGTGCCGGCAAGTCGCGCCCCTTCGATGATCGACGAATACCCGGTTCTGGCGATCGCGGCTGCCTTTGCCAAAGGCGATACCTTCATGCCGGGCCTCGACGAATTGCGCGTAAAGGAATCCGACCGGCTTGCCGCGGTTGCCCGCGGGCTTGAGGCAAACGGCATTCCGTGCATTGAAACCGAGGACACGCTGACGGTTACCGGTGGAGCAAATGCGATAGGCGGCGGCACGGTGACAACACACCTCGATCACCGCATCGCGATGGCCTTCCTGGTTCTGGGCATGGCCGCGCACAAACCGGTCACCGTCGATGATGGTGCTGTGATCGCGACCAGTTTCCCGACCTTTACGACGCTGTTCGAAAACCTCGGAGCAAGCTTGACGATGCAACCCGGCGAGGCGGCATGATCATAGCGATTGACGGTCCTGCAGCTTCGGGAAAAGGTACTCTCGCGCGCCGGCTCGCCGACCACTTCGACATTCGGCACCTCGATACGGGACTGACTTACCGCGCTGTTGCGGCTGCACTGCTGGCAAAGGGGCTGCCGCTCGGAGACGAGGGCGTTGCCATCGAGATCGCTCAAAATCTTGACCTTGCCCACATGGACAAGACCGTTCTCGCCGCCCATGAAATCGGTGAAGCTGCCTCCCGCATTGCGGTACTTGGCGGCTTGCGTGAGGAGCTCGTCAATCTGCAGCGCCGTTTTGCGCAAACACCCCCTGGTGCCGTTTTGGACGGGCGCGACATCGGCACGGTCGTGTGTCCGGATGCGACGGTCAAGCTGTTCGTCACAGCATCTCCGGAGGCACGTGCACGCCGGCGCACGGATGAGATGATCTCAAAGGGAAACGATGCAAATTACGCCTCGGTTCTCGACGATCTGAAGCGCCGGGACGAGCGTGACAGCCAGAGAACCGTCGCTCCGATGAAACAAGCTGACGATGCGGTCTTGCTTGATACGACAGAAATGGATATAGAGACCGCGTTCCAGGCGGCTGTGGATATCGTGTCCCGCGCCAAGGGTGCCTAAGAATGATTGGGGGTTCGCCTTGAAGGCGCGCCCCTTTCAGTGCATCCGGAACACTTGGCCTTTGTGGCCGGCAGTTCTTGATAAGAACGACATGTAATTTCGGCAGGGCGCTGCTTATCCGCACCCTGTGGCGAGACTGGATTTTCCGTCTTCTGCCCCCGCCGGCCCGCTTTCGAAGCGGCAGGATCAGCGGAAACCGCGATCCCGGGAGATGGACAATCCGGAGTGCAACACCAACCCGCCGGCGGTGCGCCAACTGGCGCTCAGGAGAATAAATGACCGATTTCAATCCCTCTACCGAGGATTTTGCAGCTCTTCTCGAAGAGTCTTTCGTCCAGAACGACCTTTACGAAGGTGCCGTTGTCAAAGGCACCGTCGTCGCAATCGAAAAAGACCTTGCCGTCATCGACGTCGGCCTGAAGGTCGAAGGCCGCGTGCCGCTGAAGGAATTCGGCGCCAAAGGCCGCGATGGCGAAATGAGCGTCGGGACGGAAGTTGAAGTTTACCTGGAGCGTGTCGAAAACGCTCTTGGCGAAGCTGTTCTGTCGCGCGAAAAAGCCCGCCGCGAAGAAAGCTGGGTTCGCCTGGAAGTCGCTTTCGAAGCCAACGAAAAAGTCAACGGCCAGATCTTCAACCAGGTCAAGGGCGGATTCACCGTCGATCTGGACGGCGCTGTCGCCTTCCTGCCGCGTTCGCAGGTCGACATTCGTCCGGTTCGCGACGTAACCCCGCTGATGCACACGCCGCAGCCGTTCCAGATCCTGAAAATGGACAAGCGCCGCGGCAACATCGTTGTGTCACGCCGTGTCGTTCTGGAAGAAACCCGCGCCGAACAGCGTTCGGAACTGGTTCAGAGCCTGGAAGAAGGCCATACCGTGGAAGGCGTGGTCAAGAACATCACCGACTACGGTGCGTTCGTCGACCTCGGCGGTATCGATGGTCTGCTGCACGTCACCGACATTGCGTGGCGCCGCATCAACCATCCGTCGGAAGTTCTCACCATCGGCCAGACCGTCAAGGTGCAGATCATCCGCGTCAACCAGGACACGCATCGCATCAGCCTCGGCATGAAGCAGCTTGAAACCGATCCGTGGGACGGTATCGAAGCCAAGTATCCGATCGAAGCGAAGTTCACCGGCCGCGTGACCAACATCACCGACTACGGTGCCTTCGTCGAGCTGGAGCCGGGCATCGAAGGCCTGATCCACGTTTCGGAAATGTCCTGGACCAAGAAGAACGTCCATCCGGGCAAGATCGTTTCCACTTCCCAGGAAGTCGAAGTGATGATCCTGGAAGTCGATCCGGTCAAGCGCCGCATCTCGCTCGGTCTGAAGCAGACCCTGCAGAATCCGTGGGACGCGTTCGCGGAACAGTTCCCGATCGGCACAAACGTCGAAGGCGAAGTCAAGAACAAGACCGAATTCGGCCTGTTCATCGGCCTCGACGGCGACGTGGACGGCATGGTTCACCTCTCCGACCTCGACTGGAACCGTCCGGGCGAGCAGGTGATCGAGGAGTACAAGAAGGGCGACATGGTCAAGGCCGTCGTTCTGGATGTTGACGTTGAGAAAGAGCGTATCTCTCTCGGCATCAAGCAGCTCACGGGCGATCCGATGGAATCGGGTGCTGCCGGCGAACTGCGCAAGAACTCCGTCGTCACCTGTGAAGTCACCGAGATCAAGGACAGCGGCCTGGACGTCAAGATCGCGGACAGCGATCTCACTGCCTTCATCCGCCGCGTGGATCTTTCGCGCGACCGCGAAGAGCAGCGTCCGGAACGGTATTCCGTCGGCGACAAGTTCGATGCCCGCATCACGCAGTTCGACAAGAAGACCCGCCGCGTGACTGTGTCCATCAAGGCACTGGAGATCGCAGAAGAGAAGGAAGCTGTCGCACAATACGGTTCTTCCGATAGCGGCGCGTCTCTTGGCGACATCCTCGGCGCTGCCCTCAAGCAGCAGTCCGAAGACTAAGGTTTTCCCCTCTCGAACCATCGGGAACGGAAATGAAAAGCCCGGCAGCAATGCCGGGCTTTTTGTATTGTGCAGACAGTTCGCGTCTTCACCCGCTTGGCTTTCTCCCACATCTCGCCATCTCGATCCTCACCCTCCGGCCTGCAACAGACCGTTCTTTCGGCGGACGTTGCCTATTGACTTATTATCAACTTAGTTATATCTATTTTGATAATAAGGAGTTTGATATGGACTATCCCAAGCCTGCAGTGGCCGTCGATCTTGCCTTGATCACCGTCCTCGACGAAAAGCTCTGTTGCCTGCTGATGCGCCGCCACGACGCGGAGATCGTTGGCGGCGACTGGGCCATTCCCGGCGGCTATGTCCACATTGAAGAAGCCATCGAGGCAACGGCCGAACGTGTGCTTCGGGACAAGGTTGGACTGTCGGATGTCTATCTGGAACAGCTCTATACCTACGGCGCACCAGCAAGGGATCCTCGGGAACGCGTCATCAGCGTCACGCATTTCGCGCTCGTCGACGCTGATCGGCTGGGTCAGGCGATTGCGGACAACGCGAATCTACTCCTGGCAGAAATCTGTGCGGACTGGAATGAGGAAACGGGTGGCATCGCAAGCGCGCACCGCATTGACGGTGAAACACTCACCCTGGCATTCGACCATGCCTTCATTCTGGGTGATGTGGTCAAACGGCTGCGTGGCAAACTGGATTACACCAGCATTGCCCTGGAACTGTTGCCGCCGCTGTTTACCCTTCGACAAGCTCAGGAAGTTTATGAGGCTATCCTAGGGAAACAGCTCACCAAGCCGGCCTTCCGCAGAAAACTCCTCGATAGAAATATCATCAAACCAACCGGTAAACGCGAGACAGGATCCGCCTTCAGACCGGCGGAGCTTTACGCACGCATTTGAAAGGTACAGACAATGGCACAGATACAGAGATTTCCGCTGGTCCGTCACTTTCGTGCTGACGCCTCCAGCCATGTCCAGAAATACAGCAAGGGCAAAAGAGTCCGCTCCGGCAAGGGCCTTTCCTTCTGGTTTCTGCCCCGGCAGACATCCGTTAGTGAAATACCGACCGATGACCGGACGCTTCCATTCATGCTCAAAGGCCAGTCCAAGGACTATCAAGACCTGGCCGTCCAAGGCAGCGTCGTCTGGCGTGTCGTGGACGCAGAATGTCTTGGAGAGCGCGTTGATTTCACGATCGATCTGAAACATGGAGCCCTGCTGGGGCAGCCGATCGACCAGATCAATGACCAGATCGGATCGCTCGGTCGACGTTACATCTCCGCCTATATCAAGGGCAAGGACGTACGCGATCTTTTGCAAGCAGGCGTCGAGCCGCTCCAGACGGCCCTGAGCAACGGCTTTTCCGAGGATGACACCCTTCCTGCGATGGGTATCGAAATAGTCGGTGTCGGCGTCGACAATGTTTCGGCGAGTTCCGCCTTGTCCCGCGCCTTGCAGACGCCAACATTCGAGCAGCTACAGCAGCGTGCGGACGAAGCAACCTTTGCCCGACGGGCTATGGCCGTGGAAAAAGAGCGTGCCATCGCAGAAAACGAATTGAGCACCAAGATCGAGCTGGAGGCACAGCGCAAGGAGCTTATCGCCCGCGAAGACGAAAACGCCCGTTCGAAGGCCGAAGCCATGGCTGCCGCAATGAAGATCGACGCGGTTGCCGAGGCAGGGCGCATCAGAACAATCGATCAGGCACGTGCGGATATGGAGAAGGAGCGCATGGAAGTCTATGCGGATCTGCCGCCGATGGTGATGTTCGCTGTGGCAGCCCAGGAGTTTGCCGGCAAACTTCAACACATAGACAACCTGACAGTTACACCCGACATGCTCTCAAATGTCATCGGCCAGGTCCAAAGCGCCATGAAAGGCTCGCCTTTGCCGGGTGAGACCCAAACATGAGCAGCCTGGCTCCCCGCGTCGTCATCGTCACCCGGCAGTCCGAATTTCAATCGCTGCTGGCATCCCATGGCACGCGGGGGCAGGCAGCCTTTTTTCTGCAAAGCCGTGAGCAGGATATCAGCGAGGTAGAAACCGCACACATGGCGCTGGCGACAGCAATCCAACGGACCAAGTCCGCAGTGCCGGCTGAATGGTCCATTGCAAGTGTTGAGCGCGACGACCTGGACCGGTTTCTCTTCACCGACAACGACATCATCGTTGCTGTCGGGCAGGACGGTCTGGTTGCCAATCTCGCCAAATACTGCTCAGGCCAACCCGTCATCGGGGTGGCCCCCGGGCAGGACGGCTCAGAGGGAATTCTGACCTCGGCGTCTCCGGCAGACGTTGCCCGCCTTCTGGAACAGGTTGAACGAAATGCGGTCGAGATAAACCACCGGACGATGGTCTCGGCAATTCTGGGTACGGGAGAAACCCTGTGTGCACTCAATGAATTGTTCATCGGTCATCGCAGCCATCAGTCCGCACGCTACCTGATCCGCATAGGAAACGAGGAGGAGTATCAGTCGTCTTCGGGCGTAATCGTGTCGACCGGAACCGGCGCAACAGGCTGGGCAAAGTCGATCATGACGGCAACACACCAGATGTTCGACATCGATCCGACCGACCGCAGCGCGCTCTATTTTGCGAGAGAGCCGTGGCCCAGCCACCACAGCGGCTGCGAATTGCGGTCAGGTGCAATCGGCCCAGGCAAGGATTTGCACCTGACTTCGCGCATCAATGACGGCGGTGTCGTGTTCGCGGATGGAATAGAACAGGACTTCCTGCGGTTCGACTGGGGACGCCGTGTGTCGGTGTCCATTGCGGACAAGACGCTGAACCTTGTGTCGGCCACTTAGACTGGTCAGGAAGATTGACCGCCTGGACAGGAACAATCGAAAATTAGGTTATGCTTGCACGCAATGACATCTGCACCGAAGGGAGCCACATGATGCGACTATTGCTGCTTTTTCTGCTCGTGTTGACGTGGCACTCGGAGGCAAGTGCGGATATTTTTCGGGCGGACACCGAATGGAAGGTCAAACCGGATTTCGAGAAAAGCGCTGCCGCTCGTGAATCGATCAGCGGCGCGGACTGCGCTCCAGACGGTGGATGGTGCCTGGCGGCCAATGATGAGAAGAACTATGCGCAGTTCTTCAAGATCGGGAAGAACAGGCTCGACCCGGACAAGAAAGGAGTGATCCGGCTGCTGCCGAAGAAGGTCGACGGTGAGAAGATGGACGAGATTGACGCGGAAGGCGTGGTTTTTGTGCCGTCCGGTGATGACAACACACCGTCCTACTTTTATGTCACCGGCTCGCACGGGCTTTCCAGAGGCGGCGATTTGCAACCGTCTCGATACTGGCTGTTCCGATTCCCGGTCGAAACAGGCACCGGCAAGCCGACCTTCACATTCGACGACAAGAAGGTTGTCCCGGAAGTTGAGCGAACAGATCTCCTGGCAGACACGATCGAAGCCAATCCCGACCTTGCCTCTTATGTCGATCAGAAGCTGGACCAAAATGGCGTGACCATCGAAGGGATCTCCGAGATGAACGGCGACATGCTGTTCGGTCTCAGGAGCCCGTGCCTTGCCAACCACGCGTTTATACTGCGGGTGCCTGGCAGCGAGCTTTTCAAGAAGACCCCGCCCTCCTCAACAACGGAGAAGGTTGGGCTGGGTGACAATGTCGGTGTGCGCGATCTGACCCGGGTAAATGATGGCCTTCTCATTCTTGCGGGCCGAAGCGACGACCGCAGGGGCGTTCAAGACTTCACCTGCGACGAAAAAAGAACGCCGCCATCGCCGGCACCGTCTCTCTGGTTCTGGAGCGGTAAGAATGGCGACGCTGCCAAACCGTACGGAGCACTCCCTGGTATAGATGTAAACGCGAGCGCCGAGACATTGCTTGTGCTCGAGGAAACTCAGACAGCCTACAGGGTGCTGGTGCTGTTCGACGGTGAGAAAAACGGCGCGCCGGTGGAGTTTCTGGTCAATAAATAGCATTAGCTACTGGTGCGTGCGCAAGATTGCACCGTGCGGCAAGAGAACCGAATTCGGCCTTGCCGGACTTGCAATGTTGCCGTTCTTTCGGATGATCGCTGGATACTCTCGACAGTCCGTTTTGGATTTCCAACATGTCAGCCCTTGATCTGTGCCGCCTGGCCGGCACCGTCTTTCTTGCCGTCACGCTGGTCGTGATCGGCGACACCTGCGGAAAGCTGCTCACGCAGAGCGGCGTGGATCCTTTCATCGTCGCCTGGTCTCGCTTCGCGATCGGGGCGCTTGTCCTGTGGCCGCTCGCCCGCATCCAGTGGCGGGAACTTGCCGGCATGAAGGATTGGCGCGTGATCCTGCGGGCTGTCTTCATCGCGGGCGGGATCTCGTCCATTCTGACGGCACTGGAAACCGAACCGATCGCAAACGTGTTCGGTGCCTTTTTCGTCGGACCGATCATTTCCTATGTCCTGGCAGTCGTCTTTTTGAAGGAAAGGCCGTCGACCACCCATACCATTTTGCTGGCAGTCGGATTTCTGGGTGTGCTGCTGGTGGTCAAACCCGGTTTTGGCGTGACCACAGGCACGCTGTTCGCCCTGCTCGCCGGGACTTTCTACGGCTGTTATCTCTTCATGACAAAGCTTCTTGCCGGGGCCATGCGGCCCACCCGGCTGCTGATGTCGCAATTGCTGTTCGGCACGATATTGCTCACCCCTCTCGGTCTCACCTCTCCAATTCCACCCAGCGAAACGAGCGTATGGTCACTGCTCATTGCAAGCGCCCTCGCCTCCACAGCGGGTAACTACCTGCTGGTCATCGCAAACCGGACGGCAGACGCGAGTCTTGTGGCGCCACTGGTCTATACGCAGCTCATCTCGGCAACCATTTTAGGTGTCATTGTCTTCGGCGACTGGCCGGATCCTGTCGCGCTGCTCGGCCTGGCGCTCATTTCCTTGTCCGGACTTGGCTCACTTGCTGTGCGCAGAAAGCCGGATGACCGCACCACGAATGCACGTTCGGGCTGACATCGCGGGTTTCAGCCGCGCACGTGGCACGCTCGACGCATACTTCCAAGGTCAGAACGTCAGATCCTCCGTTTCGAAATAATCCAGGACAGCCCTGATCGCATTAAAGCCAAGCGAACTCTCGCGCACATAAATTCCGGCGTCCCTGCGCGGCATGCCATGCAGGGTCGGACGAATTGTGAGCCCTTCGCTCTCCACGCGATTGGCCAGCTGCAACGGCGCGGACATGACGAAACCTCCCTCCTTGACCAGTTGAAGCCCGGTTGCGAATGAGGTGGTCCGGATATTGATGATCGATTCCAGCGCGTCTTCAGGTGCGCAATATTCCTGAATGCGTTTTTCCGTCTTCGGATCGACCACAAAACTCACCCACCGGTATCCTGACAATTGCGCCGGATCGATATGTTCCTTGCGGGCGTGCGGGTCATCGGCGCGGACGACGATACCGTGTTCGACACTGGTAACGAACCTGATATGGACGCCATCCATCAGTTGTTCCGGCGGTATTATGCCCAGGTAGACGTCGATCTCACCCGTTTGCAGTGCCTTTCCCAGATCATGTCCGGTGTCCGTCCTCACTTCCAGTTTCAACGCCGGGAACCGTGCATTGAGCCGCGCAAAGAGCTGGGCAACGCAGTTCAGGTGAAAGACCGGTCCGGCTCCTACTTTGAGAACCGGCAGCCCCGCGGTGCTGATCGTTGAAACTTCCTCGATGCATTGACGGTACTCGTGCTGAATGCGTTCCGCTCGTTTCAAAAACACTTTGCCCGCCGCCGTCAGCTTCATGCCGCGCCGGTCGCGTTCAAACAAAGCCGCGCCAACCTGATGTTCAAGATTGGCAATGCGTTTGGTGACCGACGGCTGTGTGAGAGCCAACTCGCCGCATGCCGCGGTCAGGGATTGGTGCCTGGCAACAGCCAAAAACGCAGTCAGGTTCTTATCCATGTGACATTCTTTTTTTGAATGAAAGCTATCAATAATTCAATTTTACAGAATATCTTGTTTCGATCAATGTGGGACAGGTTCGCGGAACAACAAGCTTTGGGAGGAGCAATGCGGACGGTCCTGGTATTGTTTGACTCGCTCAACCGTCTGGCGCTCGGCGCCTATGGCGGCACCGCAGTGAAGACACCCAATTTCGATCGATTTGCCCGGCGCGCAGTGACGTTCGACAAGCACTATGTCGGCAGCTTGCCGTGTATGCCCGCACGGCGGGACATGCATACGGGCCGGCTCAATTTCATGCACCGGCATTGGGGCCCGCTTGAGCCCTTCGACGATTCGTTCGCACGGCTCCTGAGCGATGCCGGTGTCTATTCGCACCTGATATCCGATCACCTTCACTACTTCGAAGACGGTGGCTGGGGCTACGCCAACGCCTTCGACAGCTGGGACTTTATCCGCGGGCAGGAATACGACGCCCTGAAAGCGCTCGCCGCGCCTCCGGTCGACAGGTTCAAACAGAAATTCGATCCCAGCCACTATCCGTTCGACAACCTGGCGAACGCTACGATCACGCGGGGCAACACGGACCGCATGGCCTGGAAACGGTCGAGGGCTGCCATCACACATGACTTCCTGAAAGAAGAGGCCGATTTTCCGACCGCCAAGTGTTTTAAGGCGGCGTTCGAGTTCCTGGACCTGAACAAGGAGGCCGACAACTGGTTCTTACAGCTCGAGTGTTTCGATCCGCATGAACCCTTCGTTGCGCCCGAACGCTTCAAGGAGGCGTATGAAAGTGGCTACAACGGTAAGATCCTGGATTGGCCGCTTTATGAAAAAGTCAGCAATTCCAAACAGGAAATTGCCGAAATCCGGGGGAATTATGCCGCCCTCGTTGCGATGTGCGACGAGTATTTCGGCAAGCTTCTCGATCACTTCGACGCAAACGATCATTGGGACGACACCTGCCTGATCCTGACAACCGATCACGGATTTCTTTTGTCGGAGCATGAGTGGTGGGGCAAGAACAGAATGCCCTACTATGAGGAGATATCTCACATCCCGCTCATGATCTGGCATCCAGAGCACGCGGATCAGTGCGGTTCGCGGCGCAAGAACCTGACGCAAACTCCGGATCTCATGCCGACAATCCTTGAGATCCACCAGTGTCAGGTTCCTCCCAGTGTGACCGGCGTATCGTTAAACTCAATGCTTGCTGACGATACGCCGGTCCACGAAAGCCTGGCTTTCGGCATGTTCGCCGGGCCTGTCTGCGTGACCGACGGGCGCTACAGCTACTTCCGCTATCCTGAAGACCTGTCCGGTGAAAACCTCAATCTCTACACCCTGATGCCGACGCATCTGGCGTCTCATTTCACGATAAGCGAACTTCAGACCAGCCAACTGGCAGGTCCGTTCGACTTCACCAAGGGCGTGCCGTTGTTGAAAATACGGCTCGACCCGAAGAATACGCAGGTCGGTAACGACGGACAGACGCTCGAAGACTGCACGTCGGCGCTCTACGATCTGGAAGTTGACCCCGGGCAGACGGCGCCCCTATCGAACGATGCCATTGTCGCCCGTCTGGCTGAGCGAATTGTCCATCATTTCACAGAGCATGACGCTCCGGCCGAGCTCTATACGCATTTCGGTCTTCACCGCGAATTCGCACCTGAGAAGGAAGCGGCAGGACACGCTGCCGAGGCTTGAAAACACCATTTGGAGGAGGAAAACATGAAGCTACCGAAGTCCCTGCGCACGATTGCTGCGACAGCTGCGATCGTGACGATGTCAGCCGGATCGGCAATTGCCGAATTTCCCGAACGCACCATCGAACTGATCCATCCCTGGGGCCCAGGAAATGCGATGTCCGTCAGCCAGCTCATTGCCAAGGCAATGGGAGAAGAACTCGGGGTCGACATGCCGGTGATCTCGACACCCGGCGCTGCCGGAACGAAGGGGCAAAAAACCGCCATGTCGCGTCCTGCCGACGGATACACCGTATTCGACGGGTACGTTGCACCGCTGGTGTTGCAGCCGATCCTCGGAAATGCCGACTGGACGTTCAGCGACTTCAAGCCGCTCAACGCGGCGGTTTCCAACGCCTTTGCCATTGGCGGGCGGGTTGACGAAACCCGCTGGTCCAACTTTGAAGAGATGATGGAATACGGCCGGGCAAATCCGGGCGAACTCCGGTACTCGTCCGGATCCAGGAACAACCTGCCGCACATGGTGATCGCGAAGGTTCTTCAGTCCTACGGTGTCGTGGCGCAGAATATCCCCTATACGCAGGACGGAAACGCGGTCAAGGATCTCAAGTCGGGCGTGCTTGACTTCTCGTTTATCAATGTCGGCAACTACATTCAGGACAAACCGGCCTTCAATATCATGCTGGTGCTGTCTGAACTGCCGGGGGCGAAAGCGTCCTACGACGGTGCGCCCAGCATTGCAGATCTCGATATCGATCTCGGCCTGTCCGGACTTGCGCCCATGGGCTGGACCTGGTGGATCGTACACAAGGACACTCCGGACGATGTCACCGAAAAGCTTCGTTCCGCAATGTCTGCGGCAATGCAGCGTCCGGACGTGCGGGGGGCGATTGAAAAGGTCGGGTTCGTTCCCCTGGAATGGGATCACAGCCAGTATGAAGAGGTTGTCGGTCCGGTCCTCGATCAGCTTTCCGCGATGGGCAACGCCTTGAAGTGGGAAGAAGAAGAACTGAAGAAACTCAACTAGAGCGACACGACGGCGATGACCTCAAGAACCCTGGCCTTGCTGGTGACCGCCTTCTTTGCGGTCATCGTCGGCATTGTGTTTCAACAGATCCACACGTCCATGCATGAACAGGGGATCGCCAGTGGCGGTCCCTACGACAATGCGGCGGCCTATCCGCGCGCCGTTGCCATCGCAATTGCCGCGCTCGTTCTCGTTCAGCTTCTGGCGGACTTCATTTCGGACCGAAAAGAAACCATGAGGCTGCCGCCTGACGCCTTCAAGAGAGCTGTCGGCCTGCTAGTTGTCTTCGCCGTCTACCTTTGCTGTCTCGGGCCACTTGGATACCACCTGACGACAACGCCGATGGTCTTTGCAATCATGTTTATCTGCGGTGCACGGCAATTTGGAAAAATGCTGATTGCAGCGCTCGTCATGTCTTTCGGGTTTGCCTTCGTATTCGAGAAATTCCTCAACGTGGTCCTGCCGGGCGGCGTCTTCAGACTGAATATTCCGTGGTAGACATCCATGCTCTTTGAATCTCTCCTTGCCGGGTTCCAGCTTTTTCTGACACCTCTGGCAATCGGCCTGACATTTATCGGCATTCTGATCGGTCTTCTTGTCGGCGCGATGCCGGGCCTGGGTCCTTTGATGGGCATCATCCTTTTGCTGCCGGTCGCGATCGGATTGCCGCCGGTCGCCGCGATGGGATTTCTGATTGCCATCTTCGTCGGCGGGTCCTGTGGCGGCTCCATTTCGGCCATTCTGCTGCGTATCCCCGGAACACCACTGGCTGCGGCCACTCTGTTTGACGGGTATCCCATGGCCCAGAAAGGACGGGCGGCGGACGCAATCGGGATCGCCATTTCTGCGTCCGCCATCGGCGGCCTTATCGGTGGGGTCGTGCTGATCTCCGCTTCGCCTTTGTTGGCAAAGTTCGCCAGCGGTTTCGCGCCTCCGGAATACGCCATGCTCGCCATTACGGGCCTGTTTGCCATCGCGATCATCTCCGGCGGTTCGTTGATCAAGGGCTTGATCTCCGGCTGCTTCGGACTTTTGCTGGCAACCATCGGAACGGACGAATTTTCAACCGGCTACCGTTTCACTTTCGGTACGCACCATATGCTCAACGGCTTCCATATCGTCGCTGTCGTCGTCGGCCTCTTCGCGATTTCGGAAATGGTCTACCAGGTGATCGGCAACGACCTTCTCAAAAAGCCCGACATCAAGGTCGAGCGGCCAGGCTTCGGTTCGCTTCTCAGGACGCTTCGGCACTGGGGCAACCTGATCAGGTCTTCCGCGATCGGTGTTTTCTTTGGCGCGCTTCCCGGGGCGGGCGGCGTGATCAGTTCCTTCAGTGCCTATGCGATTGCAAAATCCGCGGCCAAAGAAGGTGAGAAATACGGAGAAGGCGCAGAAGGTGGGGTCGTTGCGACCGAGAGCGCCAACAATGCCACAGTCGGGGGTACGCTCGTACCTTCACTGGCGCTCGGAATACCGGGTGATGCCTCGTCGGCGATGCTGCTTGGCGCCTTGCTGATCCTGGGTTTCGTTCCAGGTCCGATCCTCTTTGAGCAGGAACCGGAATTCGTCGGCGGCATTTTCCTGGTCTATATGGCGTCCAACGTCTTTCTGCTGTTTGCGGGCATCCTGGCGACGCCATTTTTCGTTTATGTCCTGCGCATACCGAAATTCTACCTGATACCAATCATTCTGATCCTGTGTTCAATCGGTACCTTTGCCCTGCAGGCCTCGGTATTCGACCTGATGGTCATGTTCGGTTTCGGTCTGGTCGGGATCCTGTTCCGGGCCGCCAACTATCCATTGGCACCGATCGTGATCGGCATCATCCTCGGACCCATTCTGGAAAACAATCTCCGTCGCGCCCTGCTGATCTCCAGAGAGGGATATTGGATTTTCCTCGATCGTCCGGTCTCCGCCACGCTCGTTTGCGTGAACGTGCTTCTGGTGGCCGGAGCACTCTATTATGCCTGTCGGAACCGAAAGCGATTTTTCACAAAGCAGGAGGTTTGACCTGGCGAAAACCCGAAACGCCAAATCTGTTTGAAGACGGATCAGACTTCAGCACAAAGCGGCATTCACTCAGGGGTCTGTTTCCGCCAGCGCAAGCAGTTGCTCGGCGGTCTGCGAACAGGTGGCTACGTGGGTTGCGTAGTTGCCGCGAATGGCCGCAAGCATGGGTGCCGCGCGATCCGGGCCGACCCCAACCAGCAGACCCATATCCTTGTTGCGCATCTCGTCCAGCGTGACCGCAATCATCCGGTCTTCGATGTCCCTGTTGAGACCATTGCCGTACCGGTCAATCAATCGGCCGCAGATAACCCCAATCGCACCGTCTCCGGCACAGGTCTCGACGTCGGCTCTGTCAAGGAGACCTGTATGCACCACATGGCTGTCTTCACCGCAGGTGCCACAGGCAAAAACCGTTTTGTTGCAAGTGGCAACAGCTTCCAGTTGTGCCTGGATAACCGGCTCCTCCTTCAACCGCTCAACAAGGCTCTTGTCGGACAAGACCAGCGGGACGTGCAGATTGACACAGTGGGCGCTGTAGCGCCTTGCAAGCGTGGCGGAGCAGGTCTCGGCAGCAAACCCCAGTGCGGCAGGACGCGATCCCACAAGCTGGACCACAGTCAGGCCCTCGACGGCAACGCGTGGTGCGGCTTCAGCAACGCGATAGACTGTTTCACCCCATGCCACGCCCAGCCGGTCACCCGGCTTCAGCAAACTGGGCAGCCAATCGGCGACGACCCGCGTTACCCGATCAAGAGACTGTTCATTGCTGCCGGAAGCGGACGGCACGACCACGGCATCTTGAAGACCGAACCGTTCGACGATCCGGCGCGCAAGTTCCTGGTTCCGAAAGACGTCGGTGTCGAGCGAAATCCGCACATAGTCACGCTTTCGCGCCTCCGCCAGATAGTTGACTACCGTTGCCCGCGAGATGCCGAGCCGTTCGGCAATGTCATTCTGATTCATGCCATCATGATAGTAGCACCAGGTCACTTCGATGATTGCGTCCTCCTGGGTGCGCGCCCGCGTGGCGATGGAGCGAGGTCCACCCCTGCCGTCCGCCGGCACCGACCTGGAAGGACCCGGGCTCATGCGCTTTTGGCAAGCTTGGCCAGATCGGGAAAAAGCTCTGCCAAACCCTCGGCGCTTGCTTCACACACACCTCGTTCGGTAATCAGCCCGCTGACGAGATGGTTCGGTGTCACGTCGAAGGCAGGGTTGCCGCCGGGCGTGCCAATCGGAGTAACCTGCACCCGCCCAATTGTGCCTTCAGGGGTCAGGCCCTGGACGTGGGTGACCTCCTGCTCCGCCCGTTCTTCAATCGGAATTTCGGCAACACCGTCAGAAACGCTCCAGTCAATCGTCGGCGACGGCAATGCGACGTAAAACGGAATATTGTTGGCCTTTGCGGCGAGCGCTTTCAAATAGGTTCCGATCTTGTTGCAGACGTCACCACGGCGCGTCGTCCGGTCCGTCCCCGTGATGACGACATCGACGAGACCATGCTGCATCAGATGCCCGCCCGCATTGTCGGTGACATAAGTGTGCGGAATTCCATGACTTCCAAGTTCCCAGGCGGTGAGTACTCCCTGGTTGCGTGGCCGTGTTTCATCGACCCAGATATGGATCGGGATGCCGTTGTCGTGGGCCTGGTAAATCGGGCTCGTGGCGGTTCCCCAATCCACTGTGGCAATCCAGCCGGCATTGCAATGCGTCAGGATGCGGACCGGTTCGCCCGACGGTTTCCCCGCCGCAATCTTTCGAATGATCTCCAGCCCGTGCTGGCCGATGTTGAAGTTGATGTCGACGTCTTCATCAGAAATTTCGTGCGCAAGACGCAGGGCGGCTTCCGCGCGATCGCCTTCTGCAAGAGGCATCAGATGTGCACGGCAACGATTGAGCGCCCAACGCAGATTGATCGCGGTTGGACGGGTCTTGTCCAAATACTCCCAGGCCTTTTGCAGGTTCTGGTCCGAGGGATCCAGTTTGGCGGCCAACGCCATGCCATAGGCGGCTGTTGCACCGATCAGCGGCGCGCCGCGTACACGCATCTCTATGATCGCGTCGGCGAAGTCCTTTAGCGTGTCGACCTGCTGAATGCGGAATTCATGGGGCAGCCAGCGTTGATCGATAATCTGGAGCGCGCCCTTGCCTTCATCCCACCAGAGCGAACGGTAGTGGGTCCCATTGACTTTCATAGGATGTCCTCAGTGTTGATTTTGCGTGCGAGGGCCAGCACGTCGTTGATGGAACCGAAACTGCCCGCTTCCCGGATCAATTGCGCACCCATGTGCAAATTGCGCGCTTCCAATTTCGCCTTAAGCGCCTTGTCCTCGATTTCCTCGAAGTCGGCATTGTGGGCGAGCGACAAGGTCCTGCGGTGCATTTCTATCCCGCAGAAGCCCATCGCGTCGGTCATGATTTCAGCCAGCAGTTCGTCGCAGGCATCAGCCGAATGATGTCCCTGGTCTTCAAACAGCGCACCGGGATAGAGCATGCCGGTCCGCTCGGTTTGCCACAGCTGCTTGAACTCGTCCTCGAATGCGCCAACGGTCTCGGTGATGACAGACAGAAGCCATTCCTGATATCCGGCCAATTCCCCTGCACCGCGGTGCGCTGGCTGACTGAAATAGGCCATCAGAAAGTTTGCCAGCAGCATGCCGATGTCGAACCCCATCGGTCCGTACTGAACGAACTCCGGATCGATGACACGGGTTTGCGTATCGGTCGACATGATCGATCCGCTATGCAGATCGCCATGCACCATCGTCTCCGTGTTGGAGGCAAACTTCATCAACAGGCGCTGCACCTTGGCCTTCAGGCGCGCATCAGACCGGAGCGCAGACACCACCGGCTCGAGCCCATCGGTATGATGGTTCATTTCCGCTTCGTGATAGGGATCGGTGAAGACCAGCGCCTCAGTGATCGCCGGAATTTCAATGTTGCCGGCAAACAGGCTGACATCCTGTTTCTTGTCGGCACTCTTCATTGACAGTTCCGATCCCCGAAAAGCTGTCCGGGCACAAAACTTGCCGAGAAACTCACCCAGGCCTGCAACCTGTTCTCCGTCAATGAGCTTGCGGCGGAGGATCTTGTGAGGAGCAATGTACTCCATCACGATCAGCGCCTGCTCTTCATCGAAGTGATAAATGGCAGGGACCGAGCCTGGATCTCTCTGTTCCTGCCGCAGCAAAGCGTGGTTCTCGAAAAAGGCCCGGTAGAGTGGCAATGGCCAACTGTCGCCGACAAGGCGCACATAAGGCAGCGCCTGTTTGACGACTACGGTTCCCTGCGGCCCCTCAACGATAAAAACCAGGTTCAGATTGCCGTCACCGACCTCGCTCACGGTCCAGCCAGCCGGATCCTGTCCGACACGTTTTGCCACGGCGGCGACTGGCGCCAGACGAGCTGCGAGGTCCTCCGGCGACAATGGCCGATACTGCTCCGGCGTATCCATGACTGCGTTCAATCCTCCCTTTTCCGCTCAGATAATGATCGAGTTTATTCAAAAGTCAACTTAGTTGACAAATGACTATATTGCATGTTGTATCAATGACAAGCGGGAGAGGAGCCCGCAAAAAATTGGGAGGAACGGTGCAAAACGTCACCTGCAAACTCCGCGGTCTGGAAAAGTCCTTCGGGCAGAATCACGTTCTCAAGGGCATCGATCTGGATCTGCGGTCCGGGGAAGTCACTGCGTTGATGGGGGCCAACGGTGCCGGCAAGTCAACGCTCGTCAAAGTGCTGTGCGGCTACCACTTTGCCGACGCAGGTGAGATCGAGCTTGGCGGAAAACCGTTTTCGCCGGCAGACGCCGCAGACGCGATCTCCAAAGGCGTCGTGACCGTTCACCAGTCCATTGACGATGGCGTCATCCCCGACCTTGACGTTGCGACCAACCTGACGCTCGACCGGTTGACGGAGCCGGGTGTCGGCCTGTTCGTCAATGACAGGAAGCTCCGCAATCAGGCCCGGAAAGTTGCCGAAAGCATGGGCCTGACTATGGATGTGCGCATGCGGGTCGCCGACCTTGACGTCGCGGACCGGCAGATGATCGCAATCGCTCGCGCGATGGCGAGATCACCAAAGCTGCTTATCCTGGACGAACCGACCTCATCGCTCTCTTCCACCGAAGCCGAACGCTTGTTCGAGCTGATCGACCGGTTGCGCGGCGAAGGCGTCGCAATTCTTTATATTTCACACCGCATGTCCGACATCAGGCGGGTCGCCGACCGGATCATTTCCATGCGGGACGGGGCAATCTCCGGCGTATTCGAAACAGAACCGCTTGATTATGTCGGGGCTGTCAACGCCATGCTCGGCCACCAGATGACAGAGGTCGACATCGATCCCGTTCAAGGTGGTGAAACCGTGCTGCGCCTGGACAAGCTCAGGCTGTTCGCCGATAGCCGGGACATCAATTTTGAAGCACGGGAAGGCGAAGTGGTCGCCTTTACCGGATTGCTCGGGAGCGGCAAGACGCGTCTTGCCGAAGTCATCTACGGTCTTGCCGAACCTGCGGGCGGACATCTTGACCTGGATGGCAAGTCCTATCGGCCGACAGATTCGGGCGACGCTGTCTCAAAAGGCGTTTTCATGTCTCCAAAGGACCGGAGCATCAATGCCGTCGTGCCGGACTTCGACATTGCCAACAACATGACCGTACCGTTCCTCGGCGCTTTCAGTAGCCTGTCTTTTTTGAATGACAAAAAGCAGCGAACCGCGGCCAGGGACATGATCGAAAAAATCGGCGTCGTCTGTCAGAGTGACGGGGACGCCATCGATACACTGTCGGGCGGCAACCAGCAGAAAGTCATGATCGGCCGCTGGCTCCTGAAGGCATCACGTGTGCTCCTGCTGGACGAACCGTTTCAAGGTGTCGATATCGGTGCGCGGCGCGATATCGGCCGTTACATCCGGCAAACCGCAAAAGGCCGAACAACGCTTGTCTTTGTCGCGGAGATCGACGAAGCGCTTGAAATCGCCGACCGGATCGTCGTGCTGAACGAAGCCGCGATCGCGGGCGAATACATCAATCAAAATGTTGACCTGAACAGCCTGGTCGCGGACGTGTCCGGCCCCGGTGAACGACTGGCTCTTGCAGGATGAAGTTTAAAAAATGAACAGCAGTGCACTCGATTTTGCAATTAAGTACGGTTTCCTGATCCTGCTCGGCGGGCTTGCTTTGTTCTTTTCACTTTATGCAAGCGGATTTGCCAGCCCGCGATCAGCTGTTTTCGTTTTGCAGTCGGTTGCCATAACCGGCATCTTGGCACTTGGTGTCACTTGCACCCTTGTCGTCGGAGGCTTTGACCTTTCCATCGGCTCCGTTGCGACCTCCGCGCTGATGCTGTCGGCCTACACCATGGTAATCCTGGAACAATCGGCTTTCGTTGCAGTCGCGCTGTGTCTGCTGAT
This sequence comes from uncultured Roseibium sp., assembly GCF_947494555.1. GTDB lineage: Bacteria > Pseudomonadota > Alphaproteobacteria > Rhizobiales > Stappiaceae > Roseibium. The sequence goes on from NZ_CANLVF010000003.1 coordinate 623,514, forward strand.
GGGCGCTCTGGTCGGGCTCGTGAACGGATTGCTGATCGTCAAGATGCGTGTGCCTGACCTTTTGGCGACGCTCGGCATGATGTTTCTCCTGATCGGGCTGCAGCGCATTCCGACACAGGGCAACTCGATCGCAACCGGGATGAGCCTGGAGGACGGGTCCGTGGCGGAAGGTACTTTCTCCGCTGCATTCCTTTGGCTCGGCCGCCACCGGTTCGATCTCTTTCTCGACCGTCTTATGCCGGTGCCGGTCGTTGTCTTCCTGTTGATTGCGGTGCTGATCTGGCTCTTTCTCGGCTATACGCGGCACGGACGGCTCATGTACGCGATCGGGTCAAACGAACGAGCAGCCGGGCTCGTCGGTACCAACGTTCATCGCTACAAGGTCGTGGCCTACATGATTTCCGGGATGCTCGCTTCTGTCGGAGGCATTCTCCTGGCGGCGCGCCTCGGACGCGGCGACATTGCGTCCGGAAACAATCTGCTGCTCGACAGTGTTGCCGCGGCGCTGATCGGTTTCGCCGTGCTCGGCGCGGCCCGTCCAAACGCGTTCGGAACGGCTGCGGGCGCGTTGTTCGTCGGAATCCTGCTTCAGGGCCTGACCATGATGAACGCACCTTACTACATGCAGGATTTTGTAAAAGGGGCCGTTCTGGTCGCCGCACTTGTCTTTACATTCTATCTGTCTTCGCGGCGCGGGGGCAGGAGAACAGCGTGACGCCTGAAGGCGCCGCTCATATTGGGAGGAAACAATATGTTCAGACGTGAATTCATGAAACTGGCTCTTGCAGCCGGAGTTGGTCTTGGAGGCGGCAGCGCGTTTGCCGCGGACATGCCTGCTCCCTTCGACAAGCCCGAGGACGTCAAGATCGCGCTCGTGCGCTATCTTTCGACCGGTGACTTTTTCCAGTCCTATCTGTCCGGCGTCGAGAAGCAGGCCGAGGCACTCGGTGTGGACCTGCGCGTTTTCGACAGCCGACAGGATGCAGCGCTTCAGGCAGACATGGTGGACCAGGCGATCGCCCTTGGCGTCGATGGCATCGTCATTCAACATGGCTTGACCGAGTCCATGAAACCGGCCGCACAGCGCGCAGTTGACGCGGGCATCAAGGTTGTCGCCTTTGACGTGAATGTCGAGAACGACGCCATCCCCCAGGTGGAGCAATCGGATTATCTGCTTGGAAAAATGGCTCTTGAGCAGGCGATCAAGGACAACGGCACCTCCTTTACCGCAGGTTACGTCTACGTTCCGGGCATTGCGCCGCTCGACCGCCGAGACAAGGCCTGGAAGGAAGTGAAGGGTGACAATCCGGGCATCAAGGAAGCGGCGATGTTCGGCACGCTGGACAATCCGATTGCCAACTCCGTTGCAAACCAGGCACGGTCGGTGCTTCAGGCAAATCCGACCATCAACGTGGTGTTCGCGCCTTATGACGAGTTCGCAAAGGGCGTCAAGATCGCGGTTGACGAGGCCGGGCTGAACCAGGACATCAAGATTTACTCGGCAGATGTATCGACTGCCGATATTTCCGCCATGCGCGAGCCGGACTCCGCCTGGGCTGCAACTGTCGCCACCAACCCTGCCGTGGTCGGCGAGGTAAGCGTTCGCACGCTTGCCCTGATGCTGGCCGGTGAAGACCCCGGAAAGCAGGTGATCGTTCCGCCGACCCTGATCACGCAGGACTTCCTCAACGAACAGGACGTGCGCAACATGGAGGATCTCGGCGAAAAGATGCCCCAGTTCCAGCATGCGGACGTTTCCGTCGCCGAATGGATCCCGCTTCCCGCGCGGTGATCCAGGCATGAACAATCGCTGCAAACCCGGTCCCGCGCGACCGGGTTTGCTTCCACGACCAGGCATCCGGATGCCGGTGCAAACTTCCTGCGTCTTAATCTTAAGACCATCGTAAATCTTGCAAGCTTTACAAATTTGCCCGGTGCTTTACGGTGCCGTCCGGCGACGAGCATCCGCATCCCGACGCGGCCTCAAAATTCAACTCAAGACAGGATTGCGAAACGCATAATGACCGAAGCCAAAGCCGGTGACACGGTTCGTCTTCACTACAAGGGCACGCTTGATGACGGGTCCGTATTCGACTCGTCCGAAGGACGGGAACCACTTGAGTTTACTGTCGGGTCCGGCCAGATCATTCCAGGTCTCGACCAGGCGATTCCTGGCATGAAAGTCGGCGACGAAAAGACCGTTCGCGTTGAAGCGGAGAACGCATACGGGCCGATCAACCTCGAAGCCAGACAATCGGTACCGCGCGCCAATATTCCTGACACCGTTCCCCTTGAGATCGGATTGCAGCTTCAGGCTCAGACCGAAAATGGCGGCGTCATGAGTGTGACCGTCGTTGAGTTTTCCGATGACGAGGTCGTACTGGACGCGAACCACCCGCTGGCAGGTCAGGCCCTGACATTTGAAATCCAGATGGTCGGAATCAATTGATCAGGTTCTTCATCGGCGCGCCGGTACAACATTGAACAATCTCAAAAACCCACCTTCCGGTGGGTTTTGGCTGAGAATTCTCAAGCGACAGCGATTATTCTGACACCGCTGCTTGTGGATTGTCCGGTTTGTCCCGGACCAGCGTTTCTTCCATGAACAAGACGTAGATGATCAAGCCGACCGTTGCCGTTGCCGCAAGGCTGAGAAACGCGACGGTGTAGCTGGTAAACTGCACAATGTACTCCGCGACAATGTTGCTGAGCGAAGCGCCTATCCCGATCAGCATTGCCAGAACACCCTGGGCGAAATTGAAGCGGCCCGTTCCGGCAGTGATATCGGCAAGAACAAGCAGAAAGACCATAGCGAAAATACCGTTTGCAACGCCGTCCAGCGCCTGGATCGCGACCAGCGCGTAGGTATTGTCGAACTGGCTGAACAGGATACCGCGAACCGGCAATACCAGAAACGCGATCAGAAGCAGCGGTTTACGGCCCCACACATCTGCCTTCTTGCCACAGAAAATCGCCATCCCGATCATGACAAGCTGAGCTGCAATCACGCAGGCGGCCGTGAAAGCGACGCCGTGCTCTGCATCGCTGTTGGATGACAGTTTCTGGCTGACCAACGGCAACATGGACGCATTGGCCGAGTGAAACAGAAAGATGCAGATGGCAAAGACCAACAGGCGCCGGTCTTCAAACAGACTGAAGATACCCTCAGGAGATTTAGCGCCGGTGTTTTCTTCGCCGACACCGCCGCGGGCAAGATCGTGATCGATCGCATCCTTGTTGATCAGCAGCGCGCAAAAAATCATGCCGCACGCCATTGCCGCCACAAGCCAGAATACGCCAAGAGCCGACCAGGTCAGCGCCAGAATTGCAGCGAGCATCGCCGCGATCATGTTGCCAGCATGGTTCCAGGCCTGGTTTGCACTGGTCTGTCTCGTGAAATAAGCGTGCCCGACCAGTCCCAGGGTCACGGCGGCAATAAGGGGCCCGAGAAACGCTGATGCGGACCCGATCAGGATCTGGGCCGTGTAAACCGCATAAGCGTCGTTGAAAACCAGAATCCCGATGGTGCTTGTGGCAATTGCGATCGCGCAAATGATCAGCAAGGTGCGTTTCCATTTCACCGTATCGACGATAGCACCCGCTGGCGATTGCATGACAACCGTCGCAATGCTCCCCGCGGCGAGCGCGAAACCAATCGCGCCCGGTGACCAGTGCTGAAGCGTAAGCAGGTAGATCGCGAGATAGGGGCCGATACCACCCACCACGTCTCCGGCGAAGAAATTCACGCCCAGCAACGGTTTGTTCAACTGCATGTCCTGCGCCCCGGCGTTCCTTGGGTTTTCGACTTGATTCACAAGTATCATAAACAGGAACTGGAATTCGGATTTTAATGCGTCTTAAAATAGAATAACAATGTCTTTCAACAGAATTTGCGCGAGAACTGATTAGATGCCTTTAAGTTTAATTGTATCTATATTTGTTTTTTTCATGATCGCAATCAGGCAATGGCTGCCAGATTGGCTTAAAATCTGGATGATCATGACCATTGGCGCCGTATTTCTTTTGGTTACTGGAAATATTTCACCTACGGAAGCTTTGAAAGCGATCGACTGGAACGTCATCGCCTATTTATTTGGTGTATTTGCTATCTCCCATGCCCTTTTCGCTTGCGGTATTTCTTTGAAGGTGAGCAACTGGATCTGTGCCGAAAACCGGTCCGTGCCGCAAATCCTTTTCTTCTTCATTTTGTTCGTGACAGCAGTCTCTGCGGTGCTTACGAACGACGCTGCAGCGGCAATCGGGACACCGATTGCCATTGCGATTGCGGCCAGCCTGGGCATCTCCGCAGCTCTGCCGCTGATTGCGCTGTGTGTCTCGGTGACTGTCGGCAGCATGTTTTCTCCGGTCGGAAACCCTCAGAACCTGCTGATTGTCGCAGACGGGCATTTCAACAATCCGGTTGGGGTTTTTCTGGAATGGCTCGCTGTTCCGGGCCTGATCTCGCTGGCCTTCACACTGCTCTGGTTCTGGTTTTGCTTTTCAAGAACGCCGAAGGGAAATGCACCGCAACATGTCGCACCGGAAGAGCAGACAAGCCGCCGCTGGCCGGCATTGCTTGCCACAGGGCTATTGTGTGTGCTCGTCATAACAGACAGCGTTGCCCATGAAAGCGACTGGCTGCCAGACCTGCCGCTCGGTGCACTCAGCCTGATCGCAGCGGTTCCCTTGTTTCTGTTTTCCTCGAACCGGCTTCAGCTGGTCAAGGAGGTGGACTGGCATACGCTGGTTTTCTTTGTGGCCATGTTCATCGTGACCGGTGCTGTCCTGAAGTCCGGCGCGCTGCAGGAATGGCTCAGCCCCTGGCATGATCAACTCGGCGAACCGTTGCTTGTGACTTCCATCGCATTTTTCGGCAGTCAGGTGTTTTCAAACGTTCCGCTCGTGGAGATCTATCTGAACCTGCTCAAAGGCCATGACACGCCTACGCTGATGTTGCTCTCCGGGATTTCGACGCTCGCCGGAAATCTTTTTATCCTCAGCGCGGCCAGCAACGTGATCATCGTTCAGCAGAGCGAAAAACACGGTGTGACACCGTTCCAGTTCTGGCAGTTCACGCGCTACGTTTTGCCGGTGACCGTGGTTTCTCTGCTCGTTTGCTATGCATGGATCGCCTTCCTGGTCTCGATTTCAGAATGAGATCGGGAGCTGTCGGCGTTAATTTTTCTGCCTGCCTGCCCTAATCTGCCGCAATCTGATGCCAAAGTCCGATAAGCGATTGCAATTTTCCCAACACTCACCCTATGTAGGTTATTGGTTTTCATAAGATCTTGATCGGAGCGACCTGTTCATGCCTGTAGACGTTGACGCGCTGGTGGATAGACGAAGATTGCGGCGTAAAGTGACTTTCTGGCGTGCAGCGACGTTTTTGGTGATTGCAGCGGCTCTCATTGCCGGTCTGGCCTATGCATCCGGCGTCTCCGGGCTCTCCAAGCGCTCTGCTCACATTGCGCGCATCCCTGTCGAAGGGGTGATTGTCGAGAATCGCAAGACGCTCAAGATGATTGAAAAGATCGCCAAGGCGGATGCGGTTAAGGGTGTCGTGATTTCCATCAACTCGCCCGGCGGAAGCACAACAGGGGGCGAAGCACTTTATCAGGCCCTGCGGGAACTGGCCGAGAAAAAGCCGGTCGTTGCCGAAATCCGCACGGTAGGCACTTCAGCCGGTTACATGGTTGCGCTCGCATCCGATCACATCGTCGCCCGATACAACACGATCACCGGTTCGATCGGTGTGCTGTTCCAGTTCGGAAATCTTGAAAAGCTTCTGGAAACCGTTGGTGTCCAGATGGAGGCGGTCAAAAGCGCGCCGCTCAAGGCAGAGCCGGACTTTTATTCCGCCACCACGCCTCAGGCACGTGCGATGCTGCAATCGCTCGTCAACGACTCCTACGACTGGTTTGTCGGACTGGTTGCCGAACGGCGTCAGCTCGAACCGGCGACTGCACGCGAACTCGCCAACGGGCGCATCCTGACCGGTCATAGCGCGTTGGAAAACAAGCTCGTCGATGCAATTGGCGGAGAGGATACCGCCGTTGCATGGCTGGAGACTGAAAAGGGCGTTGCCAAGGATCTGCCGGTCGTCACGTGGACGACAAACGAAAACCTTGAAGAGCTGCCGTTTTCGTCCCGGATTTCGCGGGAATTGGGAAAAGGTATCGGATCAGCTGTCATAAACCCGCTAAATGACGCTAAGGGGCTGATTCCTCGAGGCCTTACGCTTGACGGGCTCGTATCCGTTTGGCAGGCTTCTGACGCGGCAGAACAAAAACCGTAAGCGAGGGGGCTCTCCATGATCAAATCTGAGCTGGTTCAGCATATCGCAGAACAGAATCCGCATCTCTACCAGCGAGATGTCGAGAACATTGTCAATGCGATCCTGGATGAGATTACCGAGGCCCTCATGCGCGGAGATCGGGTCGAGTTGCGTGGTTTCGGTGCGTTTTCCGTCAAAAACCGCCCAGCACGCGTTGGACGCAACCCGCGTACCGGGCAGAAGGTGGAAGTGGATGAGAAACACGTTCCCTTCTTCAAAACCGGAAAAGAAATGCGTATACGTCTGAACGACGGTGTCGATCACGGCGACGACTGACCGAAGGTCACCTGTCCGAATTTGAATTTTGACCTGAACCCGCCAGGAGAGCGCAGTGACCCGTTTCATCAAGAATGTGATCCTATTCGCAATCGCGGTGGTTCTGGTTCCCCTTTCGGTCGCCAACAGGCATACGGTCAACCTGTCTCTCAATCCTTTCGATCCGCAGGATCCGAGGCTGACGATCCCTGAGATCCCGCTTTTCTGGGTGATCTTTGCAAGTCTTGCCGTCGGGATTGTTGTCGGAGGATTGGGCGCATGGGCAAAGCAGGGACGCTGGCGCAAGGAGGCACGTCTCAAACGCCGGGAAGCCGATATGTGGCACAAGGAAGCCGATCAGCTGCGTGAAATGACAGGGGCATCCCAACCTGCGGCGAACACCAAAGGGCTCCCGGGACCGGACAAGCGTTCGGCGGCCTAGGGCGCAGATCGCGCATGCGAATAATCTCCAGCGATGAGATTGATGCCTGTCTGGAGGACAGGGAAGTTCTTGAGACGCTCCGCAGCGCTTACAGGTCGAATATCGTCGCTCCCCCGTCCCCTGATTTCCGCGTCAATCGCCTGAACGGCATGTCGGGCGCTCTTGCCGTGCAACCCGCCTGGACAAATTTTTCAGCCCAGAACGACGTGGAACGCGGCTATGTCGGATGCAGCTTGGCGCTCAATCTGCCCGAAAACAGAAGTGTTTCGTCGAACCTTTACATTCTCTTTTCCGGAACAGGCGCTCAACCGATAGCCTTGATCGACGGAATGCGCCTCGGAACATGGCGGATAGCGGGTGTGCACGCACTTGCGATGTCGTATCTGGCGCGGGAGGATACATCGCGGCTCCTGGTCATCGGCGACAATCCGCGTCTGCCCAGAGTGCTTGCCGCCTATGCCACGGCGCGAAACCTGACGTCGGTCCTTTTCGCGGGAACATCACCGGAAGTGCGGAAAAAGGCTGCCAGTCAACCGGCGTTGTCGAATGTGCATCTTGGCGAAACGAGCGAAATCCATGCCGCGCAGGAAGGGGCCGACATGATCTGCATCGCAGGTCCGGACATTAACACCGGCACGTTTCACGCACTTACCTATCTTGACCCGCCCGCCGGTTGTCACATCGACATACTGGATATGACCTCAAGTCTGTCCTCCGAGCTTCTGGAAGACGTACGCCTGTTCACTACAGATTTGTCAGACCCGCCCCGGGCCGAACTCGAATGGGCTGCCGATCTGTCGGAGCTTGCCAAGGGGAATAAAGCCGGGCGCCGGTATTACGGACAAAGGACCTTGTTCCTTCCGGGCAAGAGAACCGGGCTCACGGACTTCACACTTGCCGCACACATTTTTTTGAGAACCTGAGATCTGGATATTGTCCCATGCGACACCACATTTGGTTGCAGCAGGGGGAGAATTCCGGACTGCCACCTCTTTACCGGCTGGCAACAAAAGCAGGGAAGAGCCGCGGTTCACAGATACCGTTTTGCAAAGGAGCAGGACATGCTGAGGACACTTGCCTATTCGGCAAGCCTACCAGCAATTTCGATTGGTCTGATTTTTTACGTGTCAGCCACATCGGGGCTGGTCTACTAGGCCAAACAGAAGCCGGTTCTGAAAGGAACCGGCTTTGTTTGTTTTGAAAGCAAGTTCCTGCCTAAATCAGTTCGCCATTTCCGTTGGCGTCATCCATCCTTGAACAGCACCACCAACGTCCTTAAGGATCGCGATCCTGCCGATGCCCGGTACATCGAACGGTGGCCGCATCACATCGCCGCCGTGCGCAACGGCGAGTTCGAGACGCTCATCGACATTATCGACAGCGATATAGGACATCCAATGCTCGGGAACGCCGTCGAAATGCGGACCTTCCATAGTGAAGAGGCCTGCAACCGGATTTTCGCCAAGCTTTGCCAAGACATAAACACCGCCACCATCCATAGGCATCTCTGTAAATGTCCAGCCCAGGCACTTTTCATAAAACTCCCGGGCTTTTCCGGTATCCCGGGTCATCAGTTCATTCCAGTAGAATACACCGTGTTCAACCATTGCGACCTCCACGCATGACCAGTCTGCCGGGACCACGTTACCGTCATCGGCCGTACATTGCCACGCCAAGCACACATTTGAGGTCACTTCAGTTTTCGGCCTTGTTCCGATAGCCCGGCAACGTCCACCCGCGCAGGATCGCGCCGCCTCGCAGAACGAGTGCAATCGTTGCGGCAACAATCGCTGCCAGGATTTGCGGCGTGCCCAGAAGGCTCAGACACACAAAGCTGCCGGCACCGGCAAAAGCCGCACTTACGTAGATTTCAGGTTTGACGATCGCAGACGCTTCTCCGGCGATCGTGTCGCGAATGACGCCTCCGAATGTGGCGGTTGCAACGCCCATCAGGATTGCGACCAATACCGTGTCCCCCACCGACATCGCCTTCGCAGCACCCATGACCGAATAGGCCGAGATGCCGACTGCGTCCGCCCATCGCAAGGGTTTGCCCAGCCGTTCAATCCGATCCGCCAATACCCAGACACTCACGGAGACGACCAGACACACCAAAAGGTATGTTTCGTTCTCCACCCAGAAGACCGGGACGCCAAGCAGCAAATCTCTCAAGGTTCCGCCGCCGACGCCGGTGACCGTTGCAAAAAACAAAAGCGCAATGAAATCCAGCTGCTTTCTGGATGCGACAATACCGCCGGTTACCGCGAAAACGGCAACACCCAGATAATCAAGCAACTGTAGCAGCATCGGTTACTCCAGCAAAAAACCGCTTCCCGCATATGCCGGAAGCGGCTTCCAAGGACAAATTCGAAATATGCGCGCGTCAGGCGCTCTTGTCGACCGTCTGGCCAGCGTCGCCGGTTTCCTGGGCCTGCGGTGCCGGTGCCTCCTTCGGCCCGCCCTTGGAAACTCCGACCATCGCCGGGCGCAGCACACGCTCGCCAATGACGTAACCTGCCTGAACAACCTGGACAACCGTATTGTTCGGGACTTCCGTGTTCGGGACTTCGAACATGGCCTGGTGGAAGTTCGGGTCAAACTTCTGCCCTTCGGGCTCAAGCTTTCGCACGCCGTTCTTTTCGAGCTGGTTCAGCAGATCACGTTCGATCATTTCAACGCCCTCGATCAGTGCCGCGATACCCGCATCTGCATTTTTGCGGTCCTCGTCCGGCAAGGCGTCGAGCGCGCGGCGCAGATTGTCAGACACAGTCAGCATGTCGCGCGCAAAACCCGAGACGGCGTATTGGCGCGCGTCCTTGATTTCCTTTTCGGTCCGCCGCCGCAGATTTTCCATCTCGGCCATCGTACGCAGGGCGCGGTCCTTGAACTCCGCGTTTTCCGCTTTCAGAACCTCGATCGGATCGACTGCAGCTCCAGGCATTTCAGGTCCCGCCGCCGCGGCGTCGGCCTCGGGCGCTGCATCCGTCGGTTGTTCTTCCGGGGTGTTGTTCTCGTCACTCATGAATGTTCCGTTCGGCTCAAACTCTTTGCGGTTGCTTATAAGACCGGCAGCAGAGATTTCAAAGCAAATCGGCGGACAAGCCGTTGCCTGTCCGCCGGATGCGTTCCTTTTGTCCGCAGCCGGGCAGCCGCTGAAAAACCTTGTTAGATTGCGCTCTTGATCCAGTCGGACAATTTACCTTTCGGCGCCGCGCCGACCTGGGTCGCCATCGGCTCACCATCCTTGAACAGGATCAGCATCGGGATCGACCGGACGCCGTATTTCATGGCCATGTCCTGATTCTCATCGATGTTGAGCTTTGTGATTTTCACCGCACCATCCATCTCTTCGGAGATTTCTTCCAGGGCCGGTGCAATCATTTTACACGGGCCGCACCATTCAGCCCAGAAATCGACCACAACGGGGCCTTCGGATTTCAGGACCTCGGTTTCAAAGGATGCATCGGTAACTTGAGTGGTTGCCATAACTAGATCTCGTGGTTCGAAAATGCGCGCCTACACGATGTAAGCGCGCCAGTTGGCCCGAAGGTAGGTAGCAGGGCGTCCGTCGTCAAGCTGAAGTGCCGTCCGGTTTCAGTGAGGCCAGCGTCCGATCCAGAATATCGGCGGGAATTTCCATCAATGCGGGTCGAGCTGTCCACAATAGATAAGCCGAGACGGGACGATCCGGATAAATCTGGGAGAGCAATTCCCTGTAAACACAAAGCTGTGCGCGGTACTCGAGCGGAACGGCGTCCACCACACCGGGCGGGCGGGCGTTGGTCTTGTAATCCACAATCACAACCCGTTCATCGGTGACAATCAGGCGGTCAATCTGTCCGGAAACCTCAACTTGCGTGCCATCGCTCGCGCGAATCGTTCCGACCAGCGAGACTTCGGCCTGCGATGTGCCATCGAACAGCGGCGCAAACTCATCAGCATGCAAGATCGACGAGATCTCGTTCAGCAAATCTTGCCTGTTTGCCGAAAATTCCGGCTTTAGAACCTGTTTCAGAAATCTGTCCGCCGCACCGCTTCTTTCATCTTCGGGAACGCCTGGCAAAAGTTCCAGCAGCCTGTGGACCAGACGCCCCTTTTCGAGCGGCCAGGACTCCGGCTGGCTTTGCGCCTGGAGCCTGGCAAGGGCGGGAACAGGAACAATGCCGTCTTTTTCCTCCATGTCCTCAAAGGCTTTGGAGGGTTGCAGACGTCTGGTCTTCGGCAAGGGTACAACCTGTTCCCTGAGCCATTCCGGAATTTCAGTTGGTGCCGGTTTGCCAGGCTGTTCGCCCGGCGCCTCCTTCATGCGAACATCGCTTTCCTCCGCCGCCGGTGACTTTTGCCAGCGCCACCCGATCACGTTCCCGGATTGGTCGGTTTTCTCGCGCGCCTCCTGTTTCAACGCTCTTGCGACAAGCGCGTACCAGCAGTCTTCGTGAGCACCGCGTTTTGGCTCCCAGCCACAGACAATCAGGCGGTCTTCGGCGCGCGTGAGCGCGACGTAAAGCAAGCGCCTGTATTCTTCCGCCTGGGTTTCCCGCAGGCTTTCGACCGCTTCCTCGTGCCATGGCGTCCGATCGGCTTTCGGCGGCAACCAGATGAGCGCCGGTGGAAGAAGCTCATTGTCCATCCGCTGGCGCGGTAAAAACGCAGGATCGTGGATTGCGGAGACGGGCGCAGCACCTGGATCAACCAGGAAAACGGTCTTGGCTTCAAGTCCCTTGGAACCATGAACCGTCATGATCCGAACCATGCCTTTGGTGCTGGTCAATTCCCTTTTGATTTCTGTCGGCGCGGCCGCCATCCACGCCAGAAACCCTTCGAGGCCCGGGGTACCGGCCTGTTCGTAGGCCATTGTAAGTGCCAGAAACTCGTCGAGGACATCATCGACCTCAACACCGAGGCGGGCATGAAACGCCTTCCGGCCACCGTCGGCACCCAACAGTCGCGCATAGAATTCATATGGCGGGACAAAGTCGGCGCGCGCGCGCCAATCCTCGAAACGTGTCCGCACCGCCATCCACCTGTCAGATGTTTCGGAGCGTTTGACGAGCATTTGCCAAAGCGTGCCCGGACGGAGCTGTTCAGCACTTTCCCGCGCGACTTCCAACAGATTCTCATCAGTGAGCCCAAAGAGCGGGCTCTTCAGAACCGCCGCCAGGGACAGGTCGTCTTCCGGCAACAACAAAAAGCGCCCGAGCGCTGCAAGATCCTGCACCGCTATGTGCTCGGTCAACACAAGGCGGTCGCTGCCAGCAGCTGGAATTCCGCGCTCCTTCAGCTCTCTGTTCAACGCTTCCACAAAGGGACCGCGCTTGCGCACCAGGATCATGACATCGCCCGGGTCAGCTTCTCCGGTGCGCATCCAGTCTGCGATCTGCGATGCAATGCGCGCTGCGACCGTCAGCATCGGACTGCCAGAGCCGACGTGATCGACGGGCAGCCGCCAGTCATCGGGTTCTTCGATCTCTGCTTCTGCTTCAAGCGGCCAGATATCAACGATACCCGGATCGCGCCTTATGGCTTCGTGGACGGGCGCAGCCGTTTCCTGTGCCAGCCCGCGATGTGCCGATTCATCCTGAAAAACCGTATCCACCGCGCCGAGAACATCCGGCGTCGAGCGGAAGGACAGTTGAAGATTGACCGAATGAAACTCCTGCTCTGCCGCTTCTGCCTGTTTTGAAAAAGCCCGCCTCATGGCATCGAAATACGCAGGCACAGCACCCTGAAAAGAGTAGATCGACTGCTTTTCGTCACCGACAGCAAAGAGGGTTCTTGTCCTGTCACCGGCCCCGTCGCCAACGAAAAACTCGGATGCAAGCGATGTGACCACATCCCATTGACGCGGGCTCGTGTCCTGGGCTTCATCGACCAGAATGTGATCGAGTCCCTGGTCCAGCTTGTACTGCACCCATTGCGCCGCATCGGACTTTTGCAAGAGTGTTGCCGTCTTCACGACAAGATCCTCGAAATCCAGAAATCCGCGAGCGGTCTTGGCTCGTTCATAGTGACGGATCACAGCGTCCGCGAGCCGCAGCAAAGACGAGGTTCCCTCGAAGGTCCCTATTTTCCTGCGCGTGGACAACAAGTCCAGCAGGCGGTCCTGCTCGCCGGTCAGGGCTTCGATCATCTCGGGAAAATCCGCCGCGACTTTCTTGGTCGCAAGAGACTTTCTGGGTTCAAGCTTCGACGTCAAAAAGACCGCCAGCCAGGCGTCCCGAAACGTGTCCGGATCCTTGTGCCGCGCGGCACTCACCAGGGCATCGGCGCGTGCCTGATCTGTTTTGCTGCCGATCTTCAGAGCCTCTGCATAACTCAGGCACTGGTTCAAATCGAAGGGACATTCGGCACGGAAACGCTCATCAAAGCTCGCGAGCCGGTCCGTTGAAGATACCTCCAGCAAAACAGCAAGATCTGTGAGCGCGTTGTCCAGACCGCCGGCATCGACGATCCATCGGCGGAAGGAATCCCGGTTCTGGATCAGTTCCTCAAGCGCCTTTTGCGCACTCGCGTCGCTCATAAGACCGAGCACGGACGCGAGCGCCAAGCCCAAGGAGCTGCCGGGTTCGATTTCGGCCCTGTGCAGTACGCTCGCGCGTGCTTCAGCCATCAGTTCCGCGGCAATTCGGTCGTCAAGGACGGCGAAATGCCCCGCAACATTGGCTTCCAAGGGGAACTGATGAAGAAGCGCTTCGCAGAACCCGTGAATGGTCTGGATTTTCAACCCCCCGGGTGTTTCAAGCGCGCGCGCGAACAGCCGTCTGGCCAGCGCAATCCGTGCACTGTCCGGTGTCCGCCCCTCGATCTCCCGCAACTCCGTCGCCAGCGCGTCGTCTTCCATGGTGACCCAGTCACCGAGGATCCGGAACACCCGTGTCGCCATTTCCGCTGCTGCAGCCTTGGTGAAGGTCAATGCGAGGATCCGGCCCGGATCCGTTCCATCAAGCAGGAGGCGCACGACGCGGCGCGAAAGGACAAATGTCTTGCCCGACCCCGCATTCGCGCTAACCCAGGCAGACGCGCGCGGGCGTGACGCCAAGTCCTGCCTTTTGCGGGTCAGCTCGGGGATCTGGATACCGCTCACGCCGTGTCCTCGCTTCCAAGCGACCATTCCTTGGTGCGGGCGAGATGGTCATAGTCGCCATCCATCACCCGTTCGCGCATCACGCGTGCCCGTGAAAGATATCCGGTTTCCGCTTTTGCATAATGCGCAATCAGCTGTTCGAGACGCTGCCACGCGTCCTCGTTCAGGTCTTCCAGCGGCACGTCTTTCGGGTTGCGCAATACCGGTTCGACGCTGCTCTTCAATTGCAAATACAAAAGCTCGCAAACACGCTCCGTGGCCGGAACATCCTTGAATCCATAACGACTGATCATGGCCGCTTCGAGCGGCAGCTGTGGTGACAACAACGCATCGACCTGCTTCTGCGACGGCACCTGGCCGGTCTTATAGTCGATGACTGAAAGACCTCCTGCCTTCAGGACATCAATGCGATCCGCGCGGCCGCGCAACCGGAATTCAAAACCCGGCAACTTGAGTTCCACACCTCCACCGATTTCAAGGAACCTCTTGTCGATGGCCTTCGAGCGCTCGTCTTCAAAGGCCACGAAATCCGCTGCAATCTTTTGAAACCTCGGCCACCAGAGAGCCCGGATCGCAGGGAAAGCGTCCAAGGGACGGAAAAGACTTTCGCCGATCCGGATCAGGGCCTCAACGGCGGCGTCATCGAATGGTCCATTCCAGGTCGATAGGAACTGCGCCAGCGCATCATGGATCAGATTTCCCTTGTCGGCCGCGCCCGGCTCGCCGCCGATCGGGTCGACGGGCTGAAGGTCCAGAACATGGCGGGCAAATATCGCATAAGGATCCCGGATCAGCCTTTCTATTTCCGTGATCGAAAGCGACTTCGGCCGCGCGTTCAGGGGTGGTGCAGGCTTCGGTCGTGCAGCAGACCTGATCGGCCCATCCGGACGGTCCAGCCCTGCCGCCAGTCTGGAGTAGACGTTGCCGCGCTGTTCCATCGCGCCAGTGACTTCCGGTCCGGCCAGTGTGGTCAGTCTTTGCAGCCAGCGGGACGCGACCGTCGGCGCTCCGTCGGCGCGCCCGGCACGCGACAGCAGGATACGCTTTGCCCCCATGCCTTGCGCGAAATCGTGGGCAGCCGCACCCAGGCGGCGCTCCGGCGGTTCCAGGCCAATGTCCTGTTTCATCGGCCGGTTCAACCACGGGTCATTTCGGGTGCGCTGTGGCCAGACGCCTTCGTTCAGTCCGCCAAGAATGACAAAGTCGAAGCTCTGCAGCCGCGCTTCCATCGGGCCAAGGATCTGAACACGCTGATCACCCGGCAACCGGCGGCGCACTGCCTGTCCTGCCATCAGGGCGGGAAGCACCGTGGGCCATTCGGCAGGCGCAAATTCCAGACCGCCGCTGTCGGCTTCCAGAAGGTCGCCAAGAAACTGGGCGAGCGCTTCCCCTGCCTCGCCGGCAAAGAGTTCCGCAGAGCTGCCGTTCTCATCGATTGCGACAGCCTGAATGACTTCCAGATGACGCCGGGCAAGTTCCGTCACGGATACTGGCTCGGCACGGTCGGCGAGATCCTCAAGGGGGGCGAGCGCCGCCTTCAGCCGATCGACAAGATCGCCGATAACGTCCCAATCCGCCTCATGAACCTTTTTCCAGCGCGGTATGTGTGCCTTGCCGATCTCTTTTTGCGAAGCCTCAACCGCTGCCTTCAGCCCGTCCATTCCCGGAACAGCGCGAGGCCCGCGAACGACACCGCGCTCGAGCGCCCGGGCAGCAGACCGGATTTCCTTGTATGGCAGGCCGAGCCGGGCAAGCGGGTGCTTTAGCAGCGCAAGCAGGTCTATGGGTTCGCATCCGTTCAGCGCTAGCTTTGACGCCAGCAGCGAGAGGACCGCAGGCGCGGTCTGATCGAGCGGACGACCGGCGCTGTCATCCACCTGTATGTTCCAGCGCGACAGCTCGGCCGCCACGCGGCGTGTCAGCAGCCTGTCGGGTGAGATCAAGGCGGCAAGTTCTTGCCGCTCGATTGCCTCGCGAAGCGCGATGGCGAGGCTCAATGCTTCATCTGCTTCGTTACGTGCCACCAGGATGCCGACGTCCTTCAAGGCACCGCTGCGCTCGTCAATGCCTGTTTCACGAAGATAACCGGTCCAGCCATCCGACGTGTCGGCAGGACGAAGAGCCTGGGACACCAGTTTTTCTCTTTCCAGCGCTTCCCGGGCAAGGTTCGGGCCGAGATCGGTTATATCGGCTCTGGTGACACCCAGCCGGTCCAGCAATTGCTTGAGCGAATACTGCGGATGCGACGGCAAGGCCGATATACGCCTCTTGCCTGGCGGGCCCCTGCCGGGCTCACGCGCCTGCTGCTGCCCGATCGAGGTCCAGGATTTATCATCAAGATGCTGATCGACGCCGGGCAGCACGATCACGCCCTTTTCCAGACCCGCCACCACCTTCAACAGCTCTGACGTCGCCGGAACCGAGCCCGTAACGCCCGCGACTATCACCGGATCACGGAGCGCGGCATTCATAAGGCGTTGCGCTTCCCTGCGGATCAACGCGGATCTGCGCGCCTTCGGATCCATCCGCCCGGTCTCCTTCAAATGAGCCGGCCAGGCCTCCTGGACGATTTTCAGAAAGTCGAGAGTGATCTGCCAATACCGCGCAAAATCGTCCGGAACGAGCGTCGACAACTGTGTCCAGTCAGCTTCCTCGGTTTCGATTTCATCCATCAATGACAAGAGATCGGCGGCGAGCCATGCCGCGTCGGCCGTTGAAGCTGGAACCCCCAGTGGTTCGTCGAGGCGCAGGTCGAGCGCTTCACGCCGCAGAGTCCCCTTCCAGGCCTTGACGAGCCGCGTCATGGCCAGATGACGTTCCAGAAGCGGCATTGCCGGCGGAAGCGGCTCCAGATCGGCTTCCACCGCCAGGCTTTGAACATCTTCATCAGCGTCGCCTACCGGTCTGATCGTCGGCAGAAGCACCGGTTTGCCGCCAAATTTTTTCTGGAATACCCGCGGGAGGAGGCGCGCAGATCGCCGTGTCGGCAGATACAGGGTGACAGACGGCAACAGATGTGGCTCTGCCAGAGGGCAAAACCCTGGAATGAGGGTTCCATCGACGAGTGCATCAACAAGTGTTTCGAGAAATGGAACAGAGGGCGAGATGGAATAAAGACGCGCTCGTTCAGTCATGACCGGGCTCTAGGGTACGGACCCATAAATGAAGTTGATTTGGTTTGAATCGTTTTGGCCAGATGAAAGGAGCGAAAGCGCAGGAAATGTGGTTCATTTTCTAGCCTTTCGCGACGCTGCAGCTGGCCAAAACGGCCAAATCCGAAGGACGGCAAAATGGCTTCACCTCGCCGCGTCAACGTGCTTGACCGGGCACAAAGCCCGCTCTTCGCACGTTTCCTCGCGAGAATTCGCCATTTCTGCCGCCAAATCAGCCTCATTTATGGGTCCGTACCCTAGGCCGCGCTTTCGCGCACAGCATATTCCGCCGCCCGGATGGCATCGGGCGTGCCGATATGGAGCCACAAACCTTCCATCTGAACACCAAAGAGCCGCCCGGCCTCGATCGCCCTGTCGAAGAGAATGTTCATCGAAAACGGTCCGTCCGGGGCGCCGTCGAAAAATCGGGGATGAAGGATAGCTGCGCCCGCATAGGCGAACGGCGTCACGCTCTTTTCCAGACGTCTTGTCAGGCTGCCGTCTTTTGCCATTACGAAGTCGCCCTTGCCTGAATATCCGACCGACTTGACGGTCTCAGCAACCAGAAGCAGGGCGTCCATCCGTGTTTCGTCCCAGGCATCAATCATATGTTCCAGATTGGGCTTCACGCCTTCAATCCAGTAGCAGGTGTCGGCATTCAATTGAAAGAACGGTTCATCACCGAGCATCGGCAGCGCTTTCTTGATGCCGCCTCCGGTTTCCAGGAGCTGCTCGCGTTCATCGGAGATCAGGATATCCATGTCCTGGCGGCGGCGTACATGAACTTCAACAAGGTCAGCCAGGTAGTGAACGTTGACAACACACGCCTTCACGCCTGCGGCAGCCAGCCGGTCCATGCCATGATCGATCAGCGCCTGTCCGTTGACCTCAATCAACGGCTTCGGTGTGGTGGCAGTCAGGGGCCGCATCCTTTTACCGAGGCCGGCGGCCAGGATCATTGCTTTGCTCGGTCGGAACCGCTCTTGTTTCATCTTGTCACTCGAATGTTGTCCCCGGCGACGATACAAAGGTATCTATTTCCGGAAACGTCCGTACCAGTCTTTCAAGTCCGACATGCCCGGCCTGTCAAGCACCCGGTCGAAATAGGCTTGCATGCGCGGCAGATGGCCGAGGTAGGCCGGCTTATTATCGCGGCGCGCAAGCCTTACGAATATGCCGAGAATCTTCGAAACCCGCTGCGCAGCCATCACTGAATAGGCCCTTGAAAAGCTCTCCCTGTCAAACCCCGAAGACTGCTTTTCCATCCCTGAAACATAGGCATCATAGAGACCTGTTTCCAGTTCCGGGCTCATTTCGGTGCGGGCGTCGAGCAGAAGAGAGGCAACATCGTAGGCGACAGGGCCGATGACTGTATCCTGCAGGTCTATCAGGCCGATCCTGTCCGTCCCGGCAGCGCCATGTTGCCACAACAGGTTCGGGGAGTGGAAATCCCTCAAAACCCAGCCTTGCTGTGCTCCGGCAATTTCGTCCAGGTATTGCTGCCAAAGCGTTTCAAATTCGCGCCGCAGCTCTGCATCGACCGTTATTTTGCTGAATTCCGGTACATACCAGTCGAGGAACAGCGCCGCTTCGGCAATCAGGGCCTCATTGGAATAATTGGGGACAGTGTAGCTCCCACCATCAGCAAATTGCACCGTCCGCGGCCAGTTCCGGCCATGCATTCGCACCAGAATGTCGACCGCAACCCCATAGCGTTCGGGATCGGGACGACCGTCAACGACAATGGTCTCGCCGCCGAGATCTTCCGAAAGGACCAGGCCCTTTTCAAGATCAGACGCAAAAACCTGGGGCGCACGTATCCCCTGCCGGCGCAATTCAGAACCGATTGCCAGAACGGATCTGCAGTCCTGAGCCAGATGAACGCGGGACATGTAATCGCGAACAGCGTTGGAGACAGCGTCCTGTGAGAACGGCCAGCGCATCAAAATGGATTTCCCGGTTTCGTCGGTCACGGTTTCAAACGTGCGCAGAGAAGCATCCCCTGCCAGAAAACGGCGCTCTGCCGTTGCCAAGTCGGCTGCTTTCAAAAAATTGCGGACTTCAATCGTCTGCCTGATCCGCTGCTCCCAAGCCGGGTCATTGGAAAAAAACGCAAATTGGCGCTCTTCTCCATCGTCAACGGTTTCAGTTATCTGGATCCACAACGCTTTTGCAGGCAGCAGGTCTTCAGCAAGCTCGGGCCACTCGATGAGCGCAGCACCGGTTTCCAGGAGGTCATGGAGGCCAAGTTCCTCGAGCTCCTCCGGCTCCTCCAGCCGATAGAGATCGAAATGGGACAGATCAAAGCGCGGCAATTCGTAGACCTGGACAAGCGTAAACGTCGGACTTGGTACTTCCAATTCCGTATCGTCGGCGCAGGATCTGATCAGGGCACGCGCAAAGGTGGATTTTCCCGCTCCAAGATCACCGGAGAGGCAAACAACGTCACCCGGTCTCAGGATCATAGCGATATCGCCGGCAAGCCGGCGGGTTTCAGTTTCGTCCGAAGCTTCCAGTTCAAGGAATGTTGCAGGGAAACGCCGCAGCCGCTGTTGTGCCATGGGCTGTCCTATTTATTCGGCGGCGACCTGATCAGCCAGTTCGGGACGCGACGGGAAAACGCATGTTACCGTTGTGCCCTTGCCCTCTGCCGATTCAATATCGACCGTCCCGCCGTGCAACTCGACAAAGCTTTTTACAATCGCAAGACCAAGCCCCGCACCCTGGCGCCGACTGCCCGTGTCGTGTCCAACGAAGCGATTGAATACCTGGGTCAGGATTTCGGCGGGAATTCCATAACCGTGATCCTGGACAACGAAGGTAACCTTGTCATCGTCCCGATTGCAGCTCACGTCGACCACGCCGTTTTCTTCCGAATACCGCACGGCGTTGGCGATCAGATTGAACAGGACCTGGCGCAGCCGCCGTTCATCGGCGACGATCACACCAATATCGTCCGGAACATGCGTTCTGAGGCTGATCTTTGCTTCCGCAATCCGGTCCTTTAAGCCTTCAACGGCCGCCGAAACAGTCGAGGCGACGTCGACCTCACCAAGATCCAGCTCCATAATGCCCGCATCAAGCGTGGCAAGGTCCAGGATGTCGTTGATGATTGCCAGCAGGGCGGAAGAAGACGACTGAATGTAATCGGCGTATTCGCTCTGTTTTTCGCTGAGGTCACCGAATTTCGGATCGGCCAGAAGCTGCGCAAAACCGATAATGTTGGTCAGCGGTGACCGTAATTCATAGGAAACATGCTGGATGAAAGCGTTCTTGATCTGATCGGCCTGCTGCAGAGCTTCGTTTTTCTCAAGCAGGGCGCGTTCGACATTCACACTGTCGGTGACATCGACAAACGTGACGAGCGTGCCGCCATCCGGCAAGGGCACGGTTGCGTAATCGAGGACGTCACCGTTCCGGCGTTCCAGCCGGCTCACCTTGTGCGTGCGATTGTCGAGAAGTCCGGTGACGTTGCCGACAAGCTGTTTCCACGCTTCTTCCTCGATTTCACTGAGTGTGCAAGCGGACACGACCTCATTCACATGCGGCAGTTCGGCGAGCTTTTCTTCTTCCAGCTTCCAGATTTGCCCGAAAGCCGGATTCCAGAGCCGCAGGCGACCATCGGAACCGAACACGGCCACAGCTTCGGACAGATTGTCGAGTGTCTCGCCCTGCACCCGTGCCAGGGCGTTGTAGCGGCTTTCCAGATCCAGCCGTTCAGTGAAGTTCTCATAGATATATGTTACGCCCCCTTGCGGGTGCGGATTGGCAATCACGCGCAGCGTGCGTCCATCCGGCAAGTGCCACCAGTTTTCGCGTGCTTCCAGCGATTGATAGCTTTCCAGCATCTTGTTGCGCCAGACGCGATAATCGGCCTGTTCCGGCAGTTTGCGTGCAGCGCGCAGCGCATCAAGAACCGCGCCGTCTTCAGGGTGGCTTTCCAGAAGCGCTTCGTCCAGATCCCACAATTGCCGGAACGCGGCATTGTAGAATTGTAGCTTCCGGTCACTGCCGTAGATCGCCACCGCGGCCGCTAGCTGATCGAGCGTCCGCCCGTGATATTCCTCTGCCCGGCCGAGTTCCTTCCGGGCCTGCTCCAGATCACTGATGTCAACGGCAATGCCGGCACCACCGACACTCGCGTTGACATCCGTGACTTCAAAGACCCTGCGCTCTCCGGAGGCAACAATTGGAATACGCGCGCTGAAGCGGCCGTCTTCCGTGCGCTGCACGGCCATCGCCGTGCGCGCGGCAGCGTCAAGGAACGTCGCTTTTTCCTGAACCGCTCGTTCTGCATCATACATTTCAACAGCTTCGGCATAGGCCGCATTGGCCCAGGTCAGGTTGCCTTCAGCATCCCTTTGCCATGCGGGTGCCGGCATGGCGTCCAGCAGCGAATGCAACATATGGAGCTCGCCCGACAGTCCGGCATTGCGTGCGGCAAGTTCCGCCTGCATCTGCCGCTCGCCTGTCAGGTCGCGCAAACGCAGGACCACGGCACCACCTGTTGTGCGCCCCAGCGCCTCTACATAAGTGCCGGTTCTTGTCTTCAAGGTCGCGGAAAAAGCTTCGCCGGACCGGAACAACATGTCGAGATGACGCTCCAGATCGCCTGCGCATTTGGTGGTCAGCCAGCTGCCAAACGCGAGGAGCTGTGCAGGCGGGCGCGGTACACCTGATTTTTCGGGCAAAATCCCCCAGATCTGGGGAACAGCTCCGTTGCCGGTCCACACGATTACCCGCTGCTCATCGGTGTTGAGCATGGCTTCAAGACGATCGACCCGAAGTTTCAGGTCGCTCTTTTCCTTTTCAAGGGCAGCAGTGATCTGAGCGGATTGCTTCCGGTGCCTGACAAGCGAAACGGCGACTGTCACTGCAAAGGCGCACATTCCGCCGACCGCGCCCACGAGTATCATGGCACCCGGGTTGATGGCGGCGGATGTATCGGCAAGCATGTCGGCGGCAGCTGGAGACGTCAAAAATCCGTAACCCGCCAGCATGGTGCTGCCGAGCTTTACGTTTTTCAGACTCCGTCCTCGCCACGCCGCGCTGATTCGCACGCCGTTTCCGCCGCCTTTCGGCATATTCTGATCCCCTTACGCCGCTAGTCCCGCTGTACGGGTGCAGCCCCCGGTTTGTGGGAGCAAATCAAAGACATCCGCCTCCTGGCCTCTGATTCGCTTAAACCATAACCTTTTTGAGAATCACGCAGAAGAGTCCGTAACTGAAAAGTTAACAGAACCCTTCAAACTGAAGGGTTCTGCATTTTTTTGTTCACATGGTCGAATCGCGGCCATTACCATATGTAGTGGCATGAAACCTGAGAATCAGTATTTGTAGTGTTCCGACTTGAACGGACCGACCTTATTAATCCCCAGATAATCAGATTGATCGTCCGTGAGTTCGGTTAACGTGATGCCCAGTTTTTCAAGGTGCAAACGGGCAACTTTCTCGTCCAAATGCTTCGGCAGAACGTAGACCTCGTTCTTGTACTGATCGCCCTTGGTGTAGAGTTCGATCTGCGCCAGAACCTGGTTCGTAAAGCTCGCAGACATCACGAAGCTCGGGTGACCGGTTGCGTTGCCGAGGTTCACCAGGCGGCCCTGTGACAAGAGGATCATCCGTTTTCCATCCGGGAACTCGTACATGTCGACCTGGTCTTTGACCGGGCGGCATTTTGTGTTCTTCAGAGCGGCGACCTGTATTTCGTTGTCGAAGTGGCCGATGTTACAGACGATCGCCATGTCCTTCATGCCGCGCATGTGGTCGAAGGTGATGATGTCCTTGTTGCCCGTCGCGGTGACATAGATATCGCCTTCCGGCAATGCCTGTTCGATGGTCTTGACCTCGAACCCGTCCATGGAAGCCTGCAGCGCACAGATCGGATCGATCTCGGTCACGATCACACGTGCTCCGGAACCGGCAAGCGATTGTGCAGACCCTTTACCGACATCACCATAACCGCAGACAACGGCGACCTTGCCGGACATCATGACGTCCGTGCCACGACGAATGCCGTCAACAAGCGATTCGCGGCAACCATAACGGTTGTCGAATTTCGACTTGGTGACGCTGTCGTTGACGTTGATTGCCGGGAAAGGCAGCTGGCCGTTTTTCTGCATTTCATAAAGACGCAGAACGCCGGTCGTCGTTTCCTCCGAAACGCCCTGGATTAGGTCGCGCTGCTTGGTGAACCAGCCCGGATTGGACGCCATGCGCTTCTTGATCTGCGCGAAGAGGCATTCCTCTTCCTCAGACTGCGGGTTTTCAATGAGATCGGTTTCGCCCGCTTCGACGCGTGCACCAAGAAGGATGTAAAGCGTTGCGTCGCCGCCATCGTCAAGGATCATGTTCGCGCCGTCGGCGAAATCGAAGATCTTGTCCGCGTAGTCCCAATATTCTTCAAGCGTTTCGCCCTTGACGGCGAACACCGGGACCCCCGCAGCAGCGATCGCGGCCGCAGCCTGATCCTGTGTGGAGAAGATGTTGCAGGACGCCCAGCGGACTTCTGCGCCCAGCGCGACCAGGGTTTCAATCAGCACAGCCGTTTGAATGGTCATGTGTAGTGAACCGGCGATACGCGCGCCTTTCAGCGGCTTCGCGTCGCCGAACTCAGCGCGGCATGCCATCAGACCCGGCATTTCGTGTTCAGCGATTTCAATCTCGGTGCGGCCCCAGTCTGCGAGCCCGATGTCTTTGACGATGTAGTCAGTCATGAGTTTGTCCTGCAATTGGATCCAGCTATCTATGCCGGCCTTGTGTGAGCGGCCGCCTTCTCTGCCAACTGTAACGCTACAAGACATGAGACGGACGCCAGCCGGTTTCCGGATCACGCCGGAAGCCGTTGAGAGGGGTTATAGCGCTCGGCGGCACTTCTCGCAATAAAGATATAAAGAATTCTTTATATGGTTTTTCGAATGGTGAATTTTCACCTGTAAAGGTCTTCCCGCGAAGGCGGCAAGCCCGACGGTCCCTTGGTCCGGCGGGAGGCAACTGTCTGGAAAATTCCGATGGAACCGCGTTCAAAACCCAGCGAGACACCACAGAGATAGGCGAGCCAGAGCCGGTACTTCTGCTCTCCAATGTCCGCGATCGCCGCATCCTTGACCGCCATCAGGTTTTTGGCCCAGAGCTTCGTGGTCCGCGCATAATGTTCACGCCAGGCTTCCACATCGTGCACTTCAAAGCCGTGCGCTTCCAGGTTGGTCAGCGTCCAGCCGATATGATCGACCTCGCCGCCCGGGAAAATGTAGCGCACGAGTGCCTGGTACTCGGGCTTCTTCTGGCGAAACTTCTTGAGATCCTTCTTGCCGCGTCTCGTGATCGCGTGATGCAGGTAGATCCCGCGCGGCTTCAACAGGCGATGCACGCTTTGAAAATAATTGTCGTAGTTGTCGAGACCGACCGCCTCGAACATGCCGATGGAGGAAATCTTGTCGAACCGCTCGCCCTTCATGTCGCGATAGTCGATGAGTTCCACCGAAACCTTGTCTTCCAGGCCGCGTTCGGCAATCCGTTCCCGAGCGAGCTTCAATTGTTCCTCGGCAAGCGTCACGCCAACAGCGGTTACGCCGTAGTTCGCTGCCGCGTGGCAGATCAAGGCACCCCAGCCGCATCCGATATCGAGCATTCGGTCGCCGGGCTTCAGCCGCAGCTTCCTGCAAATCATGTCGAGTTTGTCCTTCTGCGCCGTCACCAGATCGTTGGACCAGTCGCGGAAGTAGGCACAGGTGTAGACCATCTCGGGGTCGAGGAAGAGCTTATAGAAGTCGTTGGACACATCGTAGTGGAAGGCGATGTCGTCTTTCCGGCTTCCAGAGCTCCGGTCAGCGACCTTACCGGCATCCAGACCGTCTTCCTGCTGCGGATCGCCCTTGTCTTTCGCGCCAAGCAACAACGGCACCGCGCTTTTCAAAATGAGGATCTTGTTCAGGCGCTTGCGCAATTCGCGGCTTTTGATCTTCGGTCTTTTTTCGGCGAACTCGAAGATCGTTCCGCCGCGCGGATCGATTTCCCCCGTCGAATAGAGGTCGACAACAGTCTTGATGCGCGGGCTGCGCAGGAGTTTCGTCAAAGCCGTGGGAGCAAGGGCAATCCGGAGACCTTCGGCGTCCATATCCGCGGGAACGCGGGATCCGTCCCAAAGTTCGAAACCGAATTGCAGGTCAAGCACCTGATGAAGATGTGTCAAAACCGAACGTGCTGCAAAGATCGTCCGCTCACCGGAATGGCTCGTCATACTAATTCCCAAGATCTGCGGTGCGTGACCCGTGTTTCAAAATTTTCAAGCGACCGTGGATCGCACGTTCTCAGGTACATGAAAGGCCCGCTGCCGGACAGTCAATCCGTTTCGCCAAACCCGCTTTCAACAAGATCCGCTATTGCGTCCAGAGCTGCTTCGGCGTCTTCGCCGCTGACGCAAACCCTGATGCAACATCCCGGGCTGGCAGCGAGCATCATCAATCCCATGATCGACGTTCCGCCGACTGTCTGCCCGTCCTTCGAAACGTTCACGTCTGCTTCGAAAGTCTCTACGAGCTTGACCAGTTTTGCGGAGGCACGCGCGTGAAGCCCGCGGCGGTTGACGATTGTAAGATCTTTTTCGAACAAATTCTGTGCTGTCATATTAGATGTTAGTTTTGTCCCGACAACACCTGGCTCGCAACCGAAATGTATTTCTGGCCGGCCTGACGCGCTTCGTCGACCGCGTCCGCCAATTCCCTATCCGCACGAACGCTTGCGAGCTTGATCAACATCGGCAGATTGACGCCCGCCACGACTTCAACGGACTTGCCGTCCATGACGGATATCGCAAGATTGGACGGTGTTCCGCCAAACATGTCGGTCAGCAGCACAACCCCATTGCCGGAATTCGCTGCTTCCACAGCGGACAGGATGTCCTGCCGTCTCTGCTCCATATCATCATCAGGACCGATGGAGATTGTTTCGATCTGTTCCTGGGGACCGACAACATGCTCCAGCGCCGCCTTGAATTCTTCAGCGAGACGCCCGTGGGTAACGAGTACTAGTCCGATCATTCGGTCTTCAGCCTGACTTTAATGTGCAATTGGCTCTTTGCGGGAGCCGGGCTTTAGCAGTCTGATGCACTCTCTTCAACCGCTTAACCAGTTGCAAGCAAAAAACGCCATTTGTGTACTAAATGTAATCCGGCACATTCGGGTATAGGGAGCGCAGTCCCCAACGGATAAGCCTCAAGGAAACACCCGGGTTGTTGGCAGGACAGACCAACGCCGGCACCTCAATGTCTTTCAGCACCCGAGCCGCAAGCGCTTTTTCCGGCAAGCGCTCAATCGTTGCGAGAGGCTGCAGGTCTACAATCAGATCCACTTTTGCAGCCGGCACGGTCGTCTGGTGCACGATACCGGTTCCACGAACTTCCATCAGACCTTCGATTTGTTCCGGCACACGCGCCATGAGCCGGTTCTGGTTCGCCGAAAGAAACAACCGGTCATCAGCAACCAGCGCACCGAGATTTCCCTTGGCCTTGGCGGCTTCAATCAGCGTGTCGGTCAGTTCGGACTTTCCGCTTCCGGAAACACCCAGGATCAGAATGCCGCGCGTGCCGACAATGACGCAATTGCCGTGAAGCGACTGTTCCGTCACTTCCCGCTCCCTGCGGGAAGGTAGATCGTGAAGCGTGCGCCGCCAATGCGCGTGACGCCGTCTTCACCCTGCTCCTGCCGGTTGGTGGCAGAGATCGTGCCGCCATGGGCCTCGATGATTTGTCTTGATATGGAAAGGCCCAATCCGGAGTTGTTGCCAAAACCCTCGCCGTCGGGACGATCCGTATAGAAGCGCTCGAAGATACGTTCCGTGTTTTCCGCGCGGATACCCTGTCCGTCGTCATCGACGATAATCCGAATACTCCGCCCCTCGCGGGCGAGATCTATCCGCACGCTGCCATCGGGGGGAGAAAAGGATCGCGCATTGTCGAGCAGATTGCTCATCACCTGGCCCAGGCGGATATCGTGCCCCTGGACCCGATAGGGCTTCGGACCCGGCGCATCCGCGACCGTCAGCTTCACCTTAGTTTCGTCGGCGCCGGTCCTCTGGTTCACAGCATCGGCCATATTGCGAAGGAGTTCGGCAATATCGATCGTTTCGGACTGAATGCGCGCCAGTTCGGCATCAAGGCGCGAGGCGTCGGAAATGTCGCTGATCAGGCGATCCAGCCGGCGCACGTCGTGCTGGATCACTTCCATGAGCCGGTCCTGGGACGCTTTTGTCTTTGCAAGCGGCAAGGTTTCGACCGCACTTCTGAGCGACGTCAGCGGGTTCTTGAGTTCATGGGCAACGTCCGCGGCGAATTTTTCGATGGCATCGATCTTGTTGTAGAGCGCATTGGTCATCTCGCGAAACGCCCGGGCAAGGTGGCCGATTTCGTCCTGGCGGTCCGAAAAGTCCGGAATTTCCTCTCGCGAATTGGATCCGCGGCGCACGCGGTCCGCAGCCGCAGCCAATCGCCGGACAGGTCCGGCAATTGTTCCCGCCAGGAGAATGGACAGCAAAATGGTGACCGTTGCCGCAAACAGAAAGACGCGAATGATCGCGATCCTTTCAGCGCGCACAATCGCATCAATGTCGCCGCCTTGTGTCGATAGCAGCAATGAGCCGAGGACGGCGCGGAACCGCTGGATCGGCACGGCGACCGAAACAATGAGCTCGCCGCGCTGCGAAATCCGGGTCACGCTGGCAGGGGATCCGGCAAGCGCGGCCTCGACTTCCGGATAGGCGCGTCCGTCCCCGCCACCAACCTCCTGGTACAGGGGCAAATCACCCTGCTGAAGCCAGCGTTTCGTCCATTGCCAAGTCGAATCCCAAAACCCTGTTTCCTGAGCCGTTGGTGGCGGCAGGTCGAAACGCAGGATCTGCGCGCTGGAATAAAGGTGGCGGGAATCGAGGATCAGGATCCCCTCGGGATCGTAAATCCGGGCCCTGGTCTTGGTTGGCGAGATCAGCCGCCTCAAAACCGGTCCGACACGCTCCGGGTTGATCGGAAAATCGAGGCTGTCCAGATCTTCGACCGTCGGCGTGATGCTCTCTCCGGCCTGGAGCTGCAGCAGCCTTTCAGGATCGACGGTTATGGTGCCGGTGTCGACGGTTGCCGATGCGGCGATGGCGCCAGCGATAATCTCGCCCTGGGTCAGAAGGCTCTGTACGCGCGCATCGATCAGACCGGCGCGGAACTGATTGAGGTAAAGGATGCCGATTACGAGCGCGAGCAGGCCGACGAGGTTGATCGCGATGATCCGGCGCGTGAGTGAGGAAAGAACGTAGGTTCCGAAGATGCGTCCAAGCTGATTGACCAGACGGCGGCGAATACGTTTGTTGCCGAGCCGGCGCAAGCGCGAGCGGTCCGACCCGTTTACCGGATCAGATTCTGAAATTCCCCCAGCACTTTCGCTATCAACCGCCATCTAAACTTTGTCTCAATGGCTACGTCAGACTTCCCGGAAACGGTATCCTACTCCATACAGTGTTTCGATCATGTCGAAGTCGTCGTCAACAACCTTGAACTTTTTCCGTAGACGTTTGATGTGACTGTCGATCGTCCGGTCGTCGACATAGACCTGATCGTCATAGGCTGCATCCATGAGCGCGTTCCGGCTTTTGACCACCCCGGGGCGCTGTGCCAGAGCCGACAGGATCAGAAACTCGGTGACAGTGAGCGTGACTGGCTTGTTGTTCCATGTACAGGTATGCCGCTCCTGATCCATGACGAGCTGGCCACGCTCAAGCAACTTATCGGCGTCTTCACGCGGCGCGCTTGCGTCTTTGGGTTGCGCACGGCGCAAGACCGCCCGCACACGCTCAACCAGCAACCGCTGCGAAAACGGTTTGCGGATGAAATCGTCAGCGCCCATCTTCAGACCGAAGAGCTCGTCGATCTCGTCGTCCTTTGACGTGAGGAATATGACGGGAAGGTCGGAATTCTGGCGCAGCCTGCGCAACAGCTCCATCCCGTCCATGCGCGGCATTTTGATATCGAAGATCGCCAGTTGGGGCGGGTCGCTCTGCAACCCGTCGAGGGCGGATGTGCCGTCCGTGTAAGTCTGGACGCGATATCCTTCCGTTTCCAAAGCAATAGAAACCGACGTCAAAATGTTGCGGTCGTCATCAACCAGAGCAATTGTTGGCATACTTCAATTTTCCAATTCGGTCAGTACGAACGGTACGCGTCAGTAATACTGTAGCACACAGCCTTTGGCCTTCTAAATGCGCATAAATTAAGGCAAACCCCACAATCAAACACCGTGAAGACTTAAACATCGCTTGGCAACAGGCGGACCGAAGCCGGGTTGAACCGCCGGTCATGTTGAGATTTCGACTCCCTCAAACCGGCCATTGCGTTGCACGCATCGGGCACCGCAGGCGCACTTGAAACGCGAATTCTTTCGCTTTGACCTTCAAATCGAATATTTCGAAGGTTTCGTTTTTTTCTTTGCCTATCGAATTAATCATCAGAAAATTCGAGCAGTATTTTAATCGATTAAACAAAGACATAGCTCCTTTAGTAGTCTTGCTGCCCCTTGGTCATTCAACTACGTTCGCACCCCTCATAACCGGATTTAGTCTTCCTGGACTTTCTCCGGCGGCCAAAATGCACCTTACGAGGATCGCGGAAAATGCAAGAAACTGGCGTCAGGAATCTCTCCAATGGCAGCGAAACTTTCGGCTTCAAGAACCTGAAAGCGCTCTATTGGAACCAGAACGAGCCGGCCCTTTACGAGCATTCCCTCACCCGCAAAGAAACATGTCTTGCCGCCGGCGGCGCCCTTGTCGCCGAAACCGGCAGCCACACGGGAAGGTCACCAAAAGACAAATTCGTTGTTTTGGACGATGAGACCCGCGATGCCGTCTGGTGGGATAACAATGCCCAGATGGCAAAAGCCCAGTTCGATCTGCTTCTGGCGGATTTCCTGGAACATGCTGAAGGCCGTGAGCTCTTCGCGCAGGATCTTTTTGGCGGCGCTGATCCGGTTCACCGCCTTCCTGTTCGCGTCTATACCGAATACGCTTGGCATTCGCTGTTCATTCGCAATCTGCTGCTTCGACCGGAAACGGCCGACCTTGCTGCTTTCGTGCCGGAAATGACAATTGTGGACCTGCCGAGTTTCCGTGCCGACCCGGCCCGCCACGGATGCCGCGGCGAAACTGTTATTGCCTGCGACCTGACACGCAAGATCGTGCTGATCGGCGGAACGTCCTATGCCGGCGAAATGAAGAAATCCGTCTTCACGATGCTCAACCATCTCCTGCCGGCCAAGGGCATCATGTCGATGCACTGCTCGGCGAATGTTGGAGACAAGGGCGATACTGCTGTCTTCTTCGGCCTTTCGGGAACCGGCAAGACGACGCTTTCAGCGGATCCGGACCGCACGCTGATCGGCGACGACGAGCACGGTTGGAGCGACACGGGCGTTTTCAACTTCGAAGGCGGATGTTACGCGAAAACGATCAAACTATCGGCAGAAGCGGAACCGGAAATCTATTCCACGACACAGCGTTTCGGCACAGTTCTGGAAAACGTGGTTCTGGACCAGAACAGGGTTCCTGACTTTGACGACGGTTCGAAGACGGAAAACACCAGAGCCGCCTATCCGATCCACTTCATTTCCAATGCAAGCGCATCGGGATGTGCCCCCATCCCCAAAACCATCATCATGCTGACGGCCGATGCATTCGGTGTGATGCCGCCGCTGGCCCGCCTGACCCCTGCCCAGGCGATGTATCACTTTCTTTCCGGATACACGGCAAAAGTCGCCGGTACGGAAAAAGGTGTCACGGAACCGCAGGCGACTTTTTCGACCTGTTTCGGCGCCCCGTTCCTGCCGCGCCATCCGTCCGAATATGGCAACCTTCTTAAGAAGCTTATCGCTGAGCACAATGTCGATTGCTGGCTGGTCAACACAGGATGGACGGGCGGAGCGTATGGCACAGGTGAGCGCATGCCCATCAAGGCAACGCGGACACTGCTGCAAGCCGCCTTGTCCGGCGCGTTGAAAGGATCAGAATTCCGTACCGATCCGAATTTCGGGTTTGAAGTGCCGGTGAGCGTACCAGGCGTCGACCCGGTCATTCTGACACCCCGCGAAACATGGGACGACAGAGCTGCCTACGACCTACAGGCTTCAAAACTCGTCCAGATGTTCGTCGACAATTTCGAAGGTTTCGAACGGCATGTCGACACGACCGTCTTGAGTGCCGCGCCTTCTTTAAGGACCGCGGCCGAGTAACATATCCCGCATGTCTCGGCATTCCGGACGGCACCTGAGCAATCAGGTGCCGTTTGTACTTTTGAAGAGCTTTCATCTCTTTGAGAAAATTCTATATTTGAGATGAGCCACACGCGTTGTTTGCAGGGGCAGTGAAACAATGACCACCGAAGAGACACAGATCGCAGACGTTCTCAAGACTGCGGAAAACTGGAGCAAGTCCGGACGTCAGGTGGCACTCGCCACGGTGATTGAAACCTGGGGTTCCGCACCGCGTCCAGTCGGCTCGCATCTGGTGATCGACGCCGAGGGCAATTTCGAAGGGTCCGTTTCAGGCGGTTGTGTCGAAGGCGCCGTTGTTGCCGAGGCCGTCGACGTGATCGACACGCGGAAACCGACAACCTTGGAATTCGGAGTTGCCGACGAAACCGCCTGGCGCGTCGGGCTTTCCTGTGGTGGCCGCATCCGTGTCTATGTCGAACCCGTCAACTGATTGAGATCCTGCCTTGCCTTCCGTTGAAACGCTTCTCGCATTCTTTGCCGCAACTGCGCTGTTCGCCTACATGCCAGGGCCAGCTGTGCTTTATACGGCTGCTCAAACGATTTCACGGGGTCGAAAGGCCGGCTTCATGGCAGCTGCCGGCATTCACCTGGGGTGCTATGCGCACGTGTTTGCCGCGGCCTTCGGATTGTCTGCGATTTTCACGGTGGTCCCGACACTCTATTTCGCCCTGAAACTGGCCGGAGGTGCCTATCTGGTCTTTCTGGGTGTTCAGATGATCCGTACCCGCATCGATGCCGGGCCAGTCCCGAGTTTGCCGAAAAAATCCGCGCGCAGGGCTTTCGTCGACAGCATCCTTGTCGAGGTCCTCAATCCGAAAGCGGCAATTTTCTTCATTGCCTTTCTGCCGCAATTCGTCAGCCCGGAGGCTGGTTTCCCAATCTGGGTGCAGTTCCTGATACTTGGAACCATCGTCAATTTCGCTTTTGCATCTGCCGATATCGCGACAGTGTTCTTCGCATCGGAAGTCAAGAAACGGCTAGTGAAGACGTCGAGGTTCCAGGATTTCACGCGGTGGATCGGCGGTACTTTGCTGGTTGGCCTTGGCCTCAAACTGGCAACGGACCGGACATAACGCCATGGATCGATCACTGCTCGAAACCCTGAATGCGGAACGGGACGCCCGCCGCGCTGCAATTCTCGTTACGCGTCTCGCAGACGGCTCGCAAACGCTGGTGCGCCGGGAAGACGATTATTCTTCCGATCCTTTGGAACACGAGTTCCGCAAACGGTTTCTGTCGGGCAAGTCCGGGACGGTCACAACGGAAGCGGGCGACGCGTTCCTGACCGTGTCTGTCCCTGCTCCAAGGCTGGTTATCATCGGGGCTGTTCATATCAGCCAGGCACTTGTGCCGATGGCGGAAATTGCCGGCCTGGACGTGACGGTGATCGATCCGCGTACCGCGTTTGCGACCGAAGAGCGGTTTCCCGGCGCTGCCCTAAAGGCGGAATGGCCGGAAGACGTCCTCAAGGAAACGCCTCTGGATGCCTACACGGCTGTCGCTGCGGTCACCCATGATCCGAAGATCGATGATTTTCCGTTGATGGAAGCGCTGCGGACGCAGTGCTTCTATGTTGGCGCCCTCGGCAGCCGCAAGACGCATGGCAAGCGCCTTGAAAGGTTTACCGCATCCGGCCTGGATCCCGCGCTTTTTGAACGTATCGATGCACCGATCGGCCTGGATATCGGAGCGGCTTCCCCGGAGGAGATCGCAGTCGCCGTTCTCGGTTCCATCATCCTGGCACTGCGGAAGGCCCCGGAGCCTGCCGCATGAAGTTCGGCCCCGTTTCCCTCAAAGAAGCCGTCGGCTGCATACTTGCACACAAGACGAACCTGCCAGGCAGGGTTTTGAAAAAGGGGCACGTGCTCAGCGGCGAGGATTGCCGGGACCTTGCGTCACAGGGTATTGCAAGCGTTGTTGCCGCCCGTCTGGAAGACGGCGATGTTGGCGAGAATGACGCCGCAACCCGGCTGGGACTGGCCGCCAAGGGACGCTGCGTCAGTGAAGACAGCGCATTTACAGGCCGCATGAATCTTTATGCTGACGCACCAGGCGTGCTGGTGGTCGACACCGAAGCCGTGACTGAGGCGAACCGTATTGATCCCGCAATCACATTCGCGACGCTTCCGGACCACAGCAAGGTTTCGCGGGACCGAATGATCGCGACCGCCAAGATCATCTCCTTTGCGGTCTCCGGAGCTGCGCTTGAAAGGGCTGAGGGCGCCGTAAGGGGTGCTGTTCGGGTCGCGGAATTCCAGGCCAGAAAAGTCGGTCTGGTGGCAACAAAACTGCCACACCTGAAACCGGTGACCATGGACAAGACGCGGCGCGTTCTGGAAGACAGGCTGCGGCCCAGCGGCAGCACTATCCTTGCCGAAGAGCGGGTTCCCCACGCCAGCGAAGACGTTTCTGCCGCAATGAAGGCACTTGTTGAAAAGGGTGCCGATTTCCTTGTTCTTTTTGGCGCTTCGGCGGTGGTCGACCGACACGACGTCTTGCCGGCGGCTGTCGACCTTGCAGGTGGCAGTGTTGCGCATTTGGGCATGCCGGTTGATCCTGGCAACCTGCTCATGCTGGCCGAACTTGACGGCATTCCCGTTCTGGGCGCACCGGGTTGTGCGAGAAGCCCGAAGGAAAACGGCTTCGACTGGGTCCTCGACAGGCTGCTTGCAGGCGTTGAGACGGGGCCGGACGATGTCACCGCCATGGGCGTTGGAGGCCTCCTGATGGAAATCGGTACGAGACCGCAGCCACGCGAAGCCAAGCGACAGACGGATGCACCCAAAGTCGCGGCCATCATCCTGGGGGCCGGTAAATCCACCCGTATGGGCGGCCCCAACAAGTTGCTGGCAACACTCGACGGCAAGGCGCTCGTGCGCCACGCCGGAGAAGCGGCGATCGGTGCCGGTCTCCGTCAGACAATCCTTGTCACCGGTCATCTGGCAGACGAGGTGCGCAAGCAAGTTGAAGATCTCGACATCGAGACTGTCTACAATCCTGACTATGCCGATGGTATGGCGACTTCAATCAGAGCGGGAATGAAGGCTCTTGAGGCAGACACTGAAGCCGTAATCGTTTTGCTTGGCGATATGCCACGCGTCGGTGAAGCCGCATTGAAGAAACTGATTGCCGCCTACAAGGAAAACGGCACCAGTCTTATTGTCGCGGCGACCGCCAACGGGAAACGGGGCAATCCGGTGCTTTGGGACAAACGTTTTTTCGACGACCTGAATGCGTTGACCGGCGATATCGGTGCCAGACATCTGATAGCCAGAAATCCCGGTTTTGTTGCCGAAGTTGAGATTGGTTCCGCTGCGAGGCTCGATCTCGACACCCCTCAGGCACTGCAAGAGGCTGGTGGCGCTCTTCCTGGGAAAGAGGGTTAATACATAGCATCGCTGTAGTCATTAAACAGCATACGGTACGCAACTAACCTCCTGTTAACCTGCTATGCGCAGAACGCAGGCCGGAATTGCGGGGTCTTCTATTGCAATTTTGTGACGTGCCGCTTATGTAATCCCTGCGCTTGCTGAAGGGCACTCCTTGTGGGTTGGACAACGTATGACGTCCCGGGCGCCGATTATATCCGATTTCTATCGAAAGCTGTTCGGATCCTCTCCTCCCGAGGATGCTCGAGCGCTTTTGTTGCTTGTAAGAGAAGGAAGAACAAAATGGCTGACATGTCCCTCCCGCGTCCGGGCTGCTGCAAGTGGGCAGAAGGCGATGCAGGAAGTTATGTATTCCCGTGCAACACGCGCATTGAACCGGGCGAATCCTATTGCACCGAACACCGCGCGATCGTTTACATTCCGCCTGAAGAGCGCCGCCGCAACCGTTCCGGTGGTGGCATGAGCCTTTCTTTCCGGCGCGCTGCTTGACAGGCTAAACTGCCTTTGGATTAAGCAGATTATACGTGGAACACTCCACGCACTTTCAGACCCGGCCCCCTGGCCGGGTTTTTTGCGTTCTGAATTCCTCGTCCTATTTCGCAAAAAATGTTTTCCCCACAATAGGTTACTTTCCTTTACTATCGAAAAGGCACAGGACGCATCCATTTTTTTGAATTTCTAAAGATGGAAAAGTGTTCTTTTCATCGAAACAATAGTACAGTTTATATCTTAGCAGATTTCTGCAACTATTTGTCATTATTACCAATGCCTAATTCAATTCTGAGTTTATTGCGGAATAGTTGAAATTAAATCGATACTGTTACTAGGCTGGTATGCGGCGCTCTAAAAACGGAGTTGGTGTCGACCATGACGCTCGCGCAGGTTCAAGTTGAGGAAGAAAGACTGGAAGCTCTTCACAGACTTTCCATTCTTCATTCAGAACAACTGCCTGAATTCGATGCCATTGTGGCAAACGCTTCCGAACTCCTGGGCTGCCCTATCTCAGTCATCTCGATTGTCGATCAGGATGAAATCTGGTTCAAGGCGGCGGTCGGCCTTGACGCGAAGGAAGTCCCCCGCGCGAACTCGTTTTGCGGCCAAACCATTTTATCCGACGATGTCGTGATTGTTCCCGACGCGACCAAAGACGATCGGTTCCGGGACATACCTCTCGTGACGGGTGACTTCGGCGCGCGCTTTTACCTCGGATGCCCGGTCAAGGTAGACGACAAGCATCGCATCGCCACCATCTGCGTCATGGACACCAAGCCACATTCGGTCAGCCAAGCCGATGTTGAGCACATAAGAAATGCAGCGCGGGTGGTCGAGGGCCTCTTCAAAGCCCACAAGGCCGGCAATGAAACGCAAGATGCGTTGTATCAGGTCGCACGCGAACGCGACAAAGCCCGGCAGAAACAGGAATTGCTCGACAAGATTACGCAGGTTTCCGGCGTCGGCGGCTGGGAATTTGAAATCGGCTCCGGTCTGCTTTCATGGACGTCCAGCACCCGAGACATTCACGCAGCGCCAGAGGGTTTCGAACCCGATTACGACGCGATGCTGTCTTTTTACACAGACGAAAGCCGCGAAGGGTTCGAAGCGGCCATGGACCTTGCCATTCGCACCGGACGCGAATTTGCTCTGGAAATGCGTCTGCTGACGGATGAGACTGATGACAGATGGGTGCTTGTGACCGGACGCCCGGTTTTTGAAAACGGCGTCGTGAACCGGGTTGTCGGCTCTATTCAGGACATTTCAAACAGCAAGCGCAGCCCTGCAGAAGCTAGTGCGTCAGAGCATCAACAGCGGTCAACCTTCGAAGCCTTGCGAGAAGGTGTTCTGCTGCTGAACCAGTCAGGCCGGATTGAGGCGGTCAATCCAGCTGCCTGCGAGCTACTGGGATGTGAGCAATCCGCATTGGACGGCGCAAACGTCCGTGACCTTGATATCGGTCTGCGGGACTGTTTGAGTTCCGGAAGCGAGCGGGTCAGTCCGCTCCTGCTTGCGACGCTGGAACCTGACAGGGTTCTCGACCTGGAGATCCAACTGACGAAACCGCACTCCGGTACCATGAAGTGGCTGCGCATCAGCGCTAAACCACTCGGAGAGGAAAAGAGTGTCAACACGGTGGTGGTTTCGCTTACCGACATTACGGGCGTCAAACAGCAGGCTGATACGCTTCAGATCTTCTTCGACAATTTTCCCGGAGGCCTGGTCCACTATGACAGCCAGTTGCGGCTGACATTCTGGAATGAAGAGTTTTCACGCCTGCTGGACATTCCCCAAAGCTTCCTCGAAACGAGCCCTGATTTGCCTGAAGTCATCCAGTATTTCGCCAGTCGCGGGGATTACGGGCCAGGAGACCCCGCCCGGATTGCATCGGAGCGGCTGGTAAAATTCGGCACCGGCGGGCTGAATGCCTATGAACGAAAAACGCGCAGTGGCAGGGTCCTTGAAGTTCGAGGCACGGCTCTTCCAGATGGTGGCAATGTTTCGAGCTTTCTGGATATCACCGCCCGCAAGAACATGGAAGTTCAGCTCGTTGAAAAGGAGAAACTCGCCAGCGACCGATTGCACAAGCTGGAGGCGGTTATCGCCAACATGCGCCAGGGTGTCAGCGTATTCGACAACAAAGGCTGCATCACGCTCTGGAACCAGCACTTTTTGGACCTTTTTGGCAAATCCGAAACGGAGATCAAGAAAGGCATGAGCCTGATCGACGTTCTGGAGTTCGAAAAGGAACGCGGCGAGTTCAATGGCGACCCGTCCACCTTCTATGCGGAGCTCAAGGCCAAGCTTGATGCGGGCGAAGTGGTCAAGTCGACTTTCAAGCACCCAAATGGGACGATCATAAGCATTGTCCGCACGCCCCTGCCGGATGGTGGTTGGGTAGGAACGCACGAAGACATTACGTCGCGCGAAAAGGCGACCGAAAAGATCACATATGCCGCCCACCACGACACGCTCACAGGGCTGGCAAACCGGACGCTATTTAGCCTGAAACTCGAAGAAGCAATCGGCCGATCCGCGCGAGATGAGGAAGCGAGCGATCTGTTGATGATCGACCTGGACCGCTTCAAGCCGGTCAACGACACTTATGGCCATGATGTCGGCGACAAGCTTCTGCTCCAGGCGGCGACACGACTGAAGGAATGCGTGCGCTCGAATGACACTGTTGCCCGTCTCGGCGGAGACGAATTCGCAATCATTGTTCACAATCCTGACGGTGAACAGAGCCTTGCCTCCAAGATAGCCCGACGCATCGTAGAAAAACTGAAGGCCCCTTACGTCATTGATGGACATGCAATTGAGATAAGCGGGAGCGTTGGCATTGCATCTGTCACCGAACACGAACGCGGTGCTAATTCAGTTCTCAAAAAGGCGGATCTTGCTCTCTACGCCGTTAAACATGAGGGTCGAGACGGCTTCAAATTCTTCGAGGAATGATAACGGCTATCATTTCCTTGGCTGTGCTGTGCCGGGTTGCCTGAGAACCAAACGCATATCGTCAATCTATAGCATTGCATTTCAATAACTCAACCTATAGCTGCGTCGCTCTATGAACCCCAATTTTATTTTGATGCCTAAAATAATATTGACTGAAAAAACAAAGCCGTGAAAAGCAAAACCTGATTTTGAAACTGTCTTTCCAAGCGATCTGTTTGATCAAAAAATGGGCAAACTTAATCATTTGTTGCGCTTCTCCTCTCATGATGGGGCCATGTAATTTACAAACGTGCTTCAAGAGATTCCCCGGGAGGCGAATCGCAGAATGAAAACAATACGGCCGGAAAACGAAGAGGAGCGTTTGAAAGCCCTGCATGGACTTCAGATTCTCGGATCTGAACGCCTGCCGGAATTTGATGCCGTTGTCGAAACACTCGCCGCTATTTTCGATTGCCCCATTGCTCTTGTTTCGCTTGTGTCCGAAGACGAACAATGGTTCAAGGCCAAGTGTGGACTGGCGGCTGACAGCACCTCGCGTGACGTTTCTTTCTGTCAACATGCGATTTTGTCAGACAGTCTGTTCGTTGTGCCCGATACGCATGAAGACGCGCGCTTCAGGGACAATCCTCTGGTCACAGGTGAACCGCATATCCGCTTTTATGCAGGGTGCCCCGTTTCAATCGACGGGACAAACCGTCTGGGTACGTTGTGTGTCATCGACCGCGTTCCGCATGCGCCTTCGAAGCAACAGCTCGATCAATTGCGCAACCTCGGAACTGTGGTCGAAGGCCTTATCAAGGCCCACAAGATGCGCCTCGACAAGGAAGCCGCACTCGCCGAAGCAGCGCAAGAACATGAACTTGCCGCGCTTGAGGGGGAACTCCTGGAGGAAGTGGCAAACGTGTCCGGCGTCGGCGGGTGGGAGCTTTGCATCCGGACCAATACGCTTACGTGGACTGAGAAAACCAAAGAAATTCACGAAGTTCCAGAGGATTTCAATCCGACGGTGGACTTCGCACTGTCATTTTATCCTCCGGACAGCCGGGATACGATTTCCAAAGCCGTTCAGGATGCAATCGAACACGGCATTGGCTGGGATATTGAACTACCCTTTGTGACAGCGAAGGGGCGAAGCATCTGGGTTCGAGCTGTCGGCAGACCGATTTTCAAGGATGGCGAAGTCATTCGACTCGTCGGTGCCATTCAGGACGTTACCGAACGCAAGAAAACCGAACAGTCCGTCAGATACTCCGAAGCTCTGCAAAGAGCTGTCGTGCATACGCTTTCTGAAGGGGTCGTATTTCTGAGCAGGTCAGGGCGCATCCAGTCGATAAACGCCGCCGGTTCTGAACTTCTTGGATACGCACAAGAAGAAATAGCCGGATCGAGATTTCAGGATCTTGATCTTGCCTTTCAGTCCGAAGACGGCCAAAGCCTTGATCCAAAGGACCTGTTGCGACTGTCCTTCAACACGCCAGACGAGATCAGCGGCACCGTCGTTCATGTTCAACGGAATGGCGATGCCAAAAGGATCTGGCTCCGGATCAATGCGGCACCGATCGACAACGCAAATGAATTCGGGCTCGATGGTGTCGTGATTTCCCTGACGGACATCACGGAAACCAAGCGTAACGGAGATACGCTGCGGGCGATTTTCGACAATTTCCCCGGCGGCATGGTTTACTTCGACGAAGCCATGCGGCTTGAAAGCTGCAACGATGCCTTCCGGAAGTCTTTCAAACTTCCTGCAAGCTTGCTTACTCAAAAGCCGCATCTGAAAGACGTGATGACGCATGTCGCCCGGCGGGAAAATCATGAGCACGGCGACGTCGACACCGTTGTTGAGCAAAGGTATTCACCGTTCATGAGCGGAAAGCCTGTTCAGATGGAACGTGTGACTGCGGACGGCACGGCACTGGATGTCCGGTCAACCCCGTTGCCCAACGGTGGTCTCGTCTTCAGCCTTTTCGACATCTCGGATCGCAAACGCAAGGAACTGGCGGTTCGTCAGGCCGAAGCCGTTCAACGCACCACGCTTGATGCACTGAGCGAAGGTATCCTCCTCCTGTCGAGATCCGGAATGGTTGAGTCAGCCAATCCGATGGCTGAAAAGCTTCTGGGCAGCGAAGGCCGTTCGCTGACAGGCACCAGCATCGGCAGCCTTGGGCTTTCGCTCACATGCGCATCGCTGGATGGACTTGAGCTTAGTGATCCGTTTGAGCTGGCAATTCAAGATCCAGAGGCTGTCACGGATCTTGTCGCCAGCCTGCATTCGCCCGCTCGTGGCGGCTTGACATGGGTTCGGCTTAACGCGCGACCGATAGACCCATTGGGGGAGAACGGACTGGACGGAATTGTTGTTTCTGTTGCCGATATCACGGAAACGAAGGAACAGGCCGACACGCTACAAGCCATTTTCGACAATTTTCCCGGTGGATTTGCGTATTACGATCAGAACTATCAGCTCGGGTCCGCGAACACAGAGTTCGCGCGGCTGCTTGACTACCCGCAGGACTTTGTCGACCAGAAACTGCATATGCTGGACTACCTGAAATACAACGCAGAACGCGGTGACTATGGCGAAGGGGATCCGGAGCATCTCGCGCTGAATAAGTTCCATTCCTATGACCGGAACCAACCACACAGCTACGTGCGAAGTGCTGCGAACGGAGCGTTCCTGGAGATTCGGGGAACGCCGTTGCCATCAGGTGGGTTCATCTACAATTTCTTTGATGTAACCGACCGCAAACAGCTTGAAGAGCAGCTGGAAGAAAACGAGCGCAATGCGCGTTTGCGCTCTGAAGAACTTGAAGCAATCCTTGCCAACATGCGACAGGGTGTCAGCGTCTTTGACAAGGACGGCCGCTTGAAGCTCTGGAACAAGCAGTACATCGATGTTTTCGACAAGCCCGAGACAGACGTGCGGATTGGTGCAACGCTTGTCGAGCTTATTGAAGCTGAAAAAGAGCGCGGCGAATTCGAAGGCGATGTTCGTGAGCATGTCAGGGAATTGCTCATTCGCCTGTCTTCCGGCGAGGTCGTCCGCTCCAAGTTCAAGCATCCGGGTGGCAAGTTTATCAGCGCCGTTCATGCCCCCCTTCCGGGCGGCGGCTGGATTGGAACGCATGAAGACGTGACGCAGTCCGAGCTCGCGGTTCAAAAGATCGAGTATGCCGCGCACCATGATACGCTCACCGGACTTGCCAACCGGACCCTCTTCAACGGCAAACTCGAGGAAATCCTTCAGGATCTGGAGACTGGTACGGAAAGCGCTTTGATGCTGCTTGATCTGGACAAGTTCAAGCCGGTCAACGACACCTATGGTCACGATGCGGGCGATGAACTTCTCAGGCAGGTCAGCGATAGGCTGAAGGCCTGTGTTCGATCCACCGATCTAGTCGCGCGGCTTGGCGGTGATGAATTCGGCATCATTCTGGAGAGATCGACGCGAACGGTCGCCGAAGTCATTGCGAGCCGGATCGTGCGAAAGATACAGATGCCCTTTTCCATCCAGGACAAGTCGATCACGATCGGCGTGAGTGTC
This sequence comes from uncultured Roseibium sp., assembly GCF_947494555.1. GTDB lineage: Bacteria > Pseudomonadota > Alphaproteobacteria > Rhizobiales > Stappiaceae > Roseibium. Next base: position 665,461 of record NZ_CANLVF010000003.1, read on the forward strand.
GGCATTTCGCCAATATGCACCGAAGTCACCGATGCGAGCGCCATCATCAAGAATGCAGACATCGCGCTTTATGACGTCAAGAACAGTGGCAGGAACGACTTCAAATTTCTGGATCTCGACCCTGAACGCCAAGCCTTGAAGGCTTGAATCAGCCGGCCTTTTCATCATCTAGCCAAACAAAAACGCGGCCCGTTTCCGGACCGCGTCTGAATACTTTGATGGAGCTGGACGTCAGGCCTGCTTCAATGCCTCGGCAACGTCCTTCAACCGGCGAAGCGTGCGATCCGCTTTCTGTTTGGCTGAATCATCCTTCGCATCCACCGCATCTTCTTCTGCGTTTTTGATCGCCTGATCGAGCTGTTCCCGGCTGATTTCGGCAACCGGAACAGCCTGCTCGGCCAATACTGTCAAGCCTCCGGCCGCCACATCGGCAAAACCGCCGCGCACAAAGTACTCGTCCCACGCGTCACCGTCCTTGCGCACTTTAAGGATGCCCGGCGCGATGCTGGACATGAACGGACTGTGATCCTTCAGAACGCCGAATTCGCCTTCGGCACCGGGAACAACAACCTCGGCCACCTGTTCGGAGATGAGCTGGCGTTCCGGGGAGACCAACTCGAACTGGAAAAGTTCAGCCATTTGGCGTCTTCCTTGTCAGTCTGCGTTTCGATGGCAGAGCCATCACACATAAAGAAGACCGGACGCCATGGCAGGCGTCCGGTCAATCCTGAAATCAGGCAGCTTCGGCAGCCAGTTTCTGAGCTTTCTCGACAGCTTCCTCGATGGATCCAACCATGTAGAAGGCAGCTTCCGGCAGGTGATCGTATTCACCGTCGACCAGGCCTTTGAAGCCCTTGATCGTGTCTTCCAGAGCGACCAGCTTGCCTGGCGAACCGGTGAAGACTTCAGCAACGAAGAACGGCTGGGACAGGAAGCGCTCGATTTTACGGGCACGTGCCACGGTGAGCTTGTCTTCTTCCGAAAGCTCGTCCATGCCGAGGATGGCGATGATGTCCTGCAGAGCCTTGTAGCGCTGCAGCGTCCCCTGGACCGTACGGGCCGTGTTGTAGTGCTCTTCGCCGATGATACGGGCATCCAGCATACGGGAGGTGGAGTCCAGCGGATCCACGGCCGGGTAGATGCCTTTCTCAGCAATCGCGCGGTTCAAAACGGTCGTTGCGTCCAAGTGGGCGAAGGTCGAGGCCGGCGCCGGGTCGGTCAAGTCATCGGCCGGAACGTAGACGGCCTGAACAGACGTGATCGAGCCCTTGTTTGTCGTCGTGATGCGTTCCTGCATCGAGCCCATGTCGGTCGCAAGCGTCGGCTGATATCCCACAGCAGACGGGATACGGCCAAGAAGCGCGGACACTTCGGAACCGGCCTGGGTGAAGCGGAAGATGTTGTCAACGAAGAACAGAACGTCCTGACCAGCGTCACGGAAATGCTCGGCAACCGTCAGACCGGTCAGTGCAACACGTGCACGCGCTCCGGGAGGTTCGTTCATCTGACCGTAAACGAGGGCCGCCTTGGAGCCTTCTCCGCCGCCTTCCTTGTTCACGCCCGATTCGATCATTTCCCAGTAAAGGTCGTTGCCTTCGCGGGTGCGCTCGCCGACACCGGCGAAAACGGAGTAACCGCCGTGCGCCTTCGCGACGTTGTTGATCAGCTCCATGATGAGAACGGTCTTGCCGACGCCTGCGCCGCCGAACAGGCCGATCTTACCGCCCTTTGCGTACGGAGCGAGAAGGTCGACGACCTTGATGCCCGTCACCAGGATTTCAGCTTCTGTCGACTGTTCGATGAACGTCGGAGCTTCCTGGTGGATGCCGCGCTTGTCGGTGTGCGGAATGTCACCGGCTTCGTCAACCGGCTCGCCGATCACGTTCATGATGCGGCCCAGTGTGCCGTCACCAACCGGCACTGCGATCGGTGCGCCCGTGTCGACAACGTCCTGTCCACGCACCAGACCCTCGGTCGAGTCCATCGCGATGGTGCGAACCGTATTCTCACCGAGGTGCTGTGCAACCTCAAGAACCAGTCGTACGCCCTGGTTGTCAACTTCCAGAGCGTTCAGGATCAGCGGCAGATGGTCATCGAACTTGACGTCGACAACGGCGCCGATGACCTGGGTGACCCGTCCGACCTGTTTGTCAGCCATATCCCTAATCCTCGTCTCGATCCCGTTAGATCAACCTGCTTCCAATTCCTTTGCATTTTTCCGGAAGAGTCGATCGACAATGTTGTTAGTCCGGCATTCGCGCCCTGACGGGCGCAAATGCGCTAGAGCGCCTCGGCGCCCGAGATAATTTCAATCAGTTCCGTCGTGATCTGCGCCTGACGCCGACGGTTGTAGTTGATCGTCAGCTTGTCGATCATATCACCGGCATTTCGGGTCGCGTTGTCCATAGCGGACATCCGGGCACCCTGCTCGGACGCGGCATTTTCCAGGAGCGCCCGGAAAATCTGAACGGAAATGTTGCGCGGCAGAAGATCTTCAAGGATCTCCGTCTCGTCCGGCTCGTATTCATAGACCGGGTGGGCTCCATCGCTCTCGCCATCCCCTTTGGCCTCGAAGCTGCCCGGGATTAGCTGCTGCGCTGTGGGCTCCTGAGCAATCACCGATATGAACGTCGAGTAGAACAGCGTGCAGACGTCAAATTCTCCGTCTGCGAACATAGACAGTACCTTTTTGCCGATCTCGTCGGCATTGGCGTAGCCTACGCTCTTGACGCTGCGAAGATCCACGGTTTCGATCACGTGCTGGCCTAGCTCACGCTTCAGGGCATCAAAGCCCTTCTTGCCGACACAGATGATCTTGACCGTCTTTCCGTCCGCGATCAGGCTGCGCGCCTTCTCACGGGCCAGCTTGGCGATATTTGTGTTGAAGCCACCGCAAAGTCCGCGTTCGGCCGTGGCGACGAGCAGGAGATGCACCTGATCGTTACCTGTGCCGGACATCAGCTTCGGAGCGTCATCGCGACCCTCGAATGCTTCCGCGAGGTTGGCCAATACGGCACCCATGCGTTCCGCATAGGGGCGTGCGGCCTCCGCAGCTTCCTGTGCACGACGCAGCTTCGCCGCGGCCACCATCTGCATGGCCTTGGTGATTTTCTGCGTCGCCTTCACGGAAGCGATGCGGTTTCGTAAGTCCTTCAGGCTCGGCATGGCCGCCCCTGCTCCTTATCCCGGCGTGTCGTCTTAAGCGAAGTTCTTGGCGAACGCGTCGATGGCAGCTTTCAGCTTGCCAGTCAGCTCGTCGTCAAGAGCCTTCTTTTCCCAGATGGCATCCAGAAGATCCGCATGCTCACCACGAAGGAAAAGAAGCAGACCTTCTTCAAAGTCCTTCACGCGATCGACACCAAAGCTGTCGAGATAACCGTTCACGCCGGCATAGATCACTGCGACCTGTTCCTGCGTCTTCAACGGAGAGAACTGCGGCTGCTTCAGGAGTTCGGTCAGGCGCGCACCGCGGTTCAGCAGGCGCTGCGTTGTCGCGTCAAGGTCTGAACCGAACTGCGCGAACGCGGCCATTTCGCGGTACTGGGCAAGCTCACCCTTAACCGGGCCGGCGACCTGCTTCATGGCCTTGATCTGAGCAGATGACCCCACGCGGGAAACCGACAGGCCGACGTTCACCGCCGGACGGATGCCCTGGTAGAAGAGATCCGTTTCAAGGAAGATCTGACCGTCGGTGATCGAGATCACGTTGGTCGGAATAAACGCGGACACGTCGTTGCCCTGCGTCTCGATAACCGGCAGCGCGGTCAGAGAACCGCTACCATGCTCTTCGTTGAGCTTCGCCGCGCGCTCCAGCAGACGGGAGTGCAGGTAGAAGACGTCACCCGGGAACGCTTCACGTCCCGGCGGGCGGCGCAGAAGCAGGGACATCTGACGATAGGCCACGGCCTGTTTGGTCAGATCGTCGTAGCCGATCACGGCGTGCATGGAGTTGTCACGGAAGTACTCGCCCATCGCGCAGCCGGCGAATGGTGCAAGGAACTGTAGCGGCGCCGCATCAGACGCGGTCGCAGCGATGACGATGGAATATTCCAGTGCGCCGTTGTCTTCCAGAACCTTGACGAACTGGGCAACGGTGGAGCGCTTCTGGCCGACGGCAACGTAGATGCAGTAGAGTTTCGCATCTTCGTCATCGCCCGCATGCAGCGGCTTCTGGTTCAGAAATGTATCGAGGATAATCGCGGTCTTGCCGGTCTGGCGGTCGCCGATCACGAGCTCGCGCTGACCGCGTCCGACCGGGATCAGTGCGTCGATGGCTTTCAGACCAGTGGACATCGGCTCGTGCACGGACTTGCGCGGCAGGATGCCCGGCGCTTTCACGTCCACACGACGTTTTTCCGTCGCCTCGATCGGGCCCTTGCCGTCGATCGGGTTGCCGAGCGGGTCAACAACGCGGCCAAGCAGGCCCTTGCCGACCGGGACTTCCACGATGGCGCCGGTCCGCTTGACGGTGTCGCCTTCTTTGATGTCACGGTCGGAGCCGAAGATAACGACACCGACATTGTCCGATTCCAGGTTCAGGGCCATGCCCTTGATGCCACCTGGGAATTCGACCATTTCACCGGCCTGAACTTTGTCCAGACCATAAACACGGGCGATACCGTCACCGACGGAGAGCACTTGACCAACTTCAGAGACTTCGGCTTCCTGGCCAAAGCTCTTGATCTGGTCCTTGAGGATTGCGGAAATTTCCGCGGCCCGAATATCCATCAGCCGACCTCTTTCATCGCGAACTTGAGTGAATTGAGCTTGGTACGCAGGGACGTATCGATCATGCGGGACCCGACTTTGACCACAAGGCCTCCGATCAGTGCAGGATCAACTTTCGCTGCGAGATTTACGGTTTTGCCAGTGGAAGCAGACAATGCCTCCTTAAGGGCAGCGACATGCTCATCTGACAAAGGCGCAGCAGACGTAACTTCCGCTGTTTCCTCGCCACGCTTTTCGGCAAGAAGTGCACGAAATGCCTTGATCATGTCGGGAAGAACGAAGAGGCGCCTGTTACGGGCGGCCAACTTCACGAAATTTGCGGCGAGGCCCGAAATGCCTGCCTTTTCAAGAAGCGCAGTGAGCGCGGTTAGCTGCTCTTCTGCACTGAATGCCGGGCTCTTCACGAGACGGTCGAGATCCTCGCTTTCGGCAAGCATGCCTTCGAAAGCGGCCAGATCCCGTTCCACGTCAGCCGTAGTGCCGTCACCCTCTGCCAGGTCGAGAAGGGCGGACGCATAACGCTGTGCCACGCCGGATACGAGAGATACGTTGTCAGTCACCAGGTCCGTGCTCTCTGACGTTTTTCAAGCCCGCAAAACGGTAAGCGTTCGCAAGGCATTGAAAATAATGAAAGATTTCGAGGTCAGAAGGTATGACGGTTAAACCGTTCCCCCAAAGCCGCGCCTCAATTAGCACAGGGTTTCTCAGTGTGCAACTTCGCCAAAAGACTGTTCTGAAGGAATCTTAGGTGTTTTTTGCTGCAGGACGAAAAAAACGCGTTCCGGACAACGCTTTCGCGGAATTGCCCATAGAGGCCTGGCCGCCAATTTCCCAACACGGAAATCGCACAGATTCATCAGCCTTGAGGTGGCAGAAACTGGCCGACAGTCGGCCAATCCTCCGTCGTATCCGCCTGGACCGGACGTTCGAGAAATGTCGACAGAACCACGTAGCTTTTCGTGCCGGTAACGCCGGGCAATTCGTAGATCTGCGCCAAGAGCTGCTCAAGGGCATGGGAATCACGGGTTCTCACCTTGATGATGAGCCCCGTATCCCCTGCGACAGAGTGCATCTCCTCGACTTCGGGAAAGTCCGCAAGCTTCAGCATCTTCTGTTCCTTGCCCCATCCTGCGACATCGACATGGACAAAGGCCAGAAAAGGACGGCCGACGGACGGACCGTGAAGGCGTGCGCACACCGAGCGTATGACGCCGGTTCTCTTCAAGCGCTTGACCCGTTCGAATACCGCAGGTGCGGAAAGACCCACAATCCGCCCGAGTTCGGCAAAACTCGATTCAGCGTTGCCCACCAGGACACTTAATATCTTTCGGTCAAACCTGTCCGGGGATCGATCGGGCATGCTTGAGCGCTTAAGATTTTTCGTTTCTTTGCTCATGCCGAATTTTATTCTTGCTTGATGTACTTTTTCAATCTCTTCATTCGGCAAAAGGAGCGTCAAAATGAATTTTATTCCGATCAATCCAACAAAGGACATTTATCAGGCAACGCCGGACTATATACATGCCATCGCCGTCGACGCTCCGCAGAGGCTTTTGTTCGTGAGTGGAACAATGGGTTTGGATACTGACGGCACACCCGCGGAGACCCTCGACAGTCAGCTGCAGCTGATATGGCGCAATATCTCGACGATCCTGCAAGATGCCGGGGGTGACATTGACAACGTTGTCCGCGTGACCAGTTACCTGCGTCACCGCGACTATATGACCGCCAATCAGGACGCCCGTGTCAGCGCGCTTGGAGGCCGTGTGGTGCCCTGCACCACGATCGTCGCGGAAACACTGAGCGAGGACTGGCTGGTCGAAGTCGAGGTTATTGCCGCGCTCTGAATCGTGCAGTTTTCAATTCGGAAGCGCCTGCGATCTGAGCAGAAGCCCCTTTCACAGAAAATGCAGCGGATCGATGTCGACCTGTACCCGCAATCCCTTGGTTGGCTTCGGTCCTTTGCCGAGCCACTGCCGTAAATAGGACTGTAGGTCGTATTGGCGCGGCGCCATTGTCAGAAGCCGGTAGCGATGGCGGCCACGCACCATGGCAAGCGCTGCTTCTGCGGGACCCAGCAACGTTACGGCCTCGTCGGACGGTGCGGCCCTGGCGAGCGCGCGGGCGTAGCCTTCTGCAAAGACCTTATCCGGACCGGAGACGACGACAGCGGCCAGCCTGCCGAAAGGCGGCAGGCCCGCAACCTTCCGCGACTCGATCTCCGCCTTGTAGAACGCATCCTTGTCGCCGCGATAAAGTGCTTTGATCACTGGATGGTCCGCATTGTAGGTCTGAAGAAATCCCAGGCCGCCGCCGGTAACGCGACCGGCGCGGCCGGTCACCTGTGCAAGCAGCTGAAAGGTTTTCTCCGCTGCCCGCGGGTCTCCATGCGCAAGGCCCAGATCAGCGTCGACGACACCGACCAGTTTCATTTTCGGAAAATTGTGCCCCTTCGCGACCAGCTGGGTTCCGATGACAATGTCGGCGCCGCCCTCCTCGACGATCTTCATTTCCCGTTTTAACCGCTCCGGACCGCCCGGCAGGTCGGAAGACAGGATCAGCGTGCGCGCCTGGGGAAACAGGTCGGACACTTCTTCCGCGACACGTTCGACACCCGGCCCACAGGCCACCAGGCTGTTGGCGCTCTGACAGGAGGGACAGGTTTCGGGGACAGGCTCGGTATGACCGCAGTGATGGCAGACGAGTTTTTTCTGAAACCGGTGCTCGACAAGCCAGGCGCTGCAATGCGCGCACTGAAACCGGTGACCGCAGGTGCGGCAGAGCGTCAAAGGCGCATATCCGCGCCGGTTCAGAAAAAGAAGAGACTGATCGCCGGCCGCGAAGGTGTCCTTGATCGCGTGCACCAGCTGAGGCGCAAGCCATCTGCCCCGCTCAGGTCCTTCGCTGCGCATGTCGATAGCCTTTAGCTCTGGCAAGGCAGCGCCAGACGCACGTTCGGGCAGTTGGTAAAGCGTATAACGCCCGACGTCCGCATTCACATGGCTCTCGACAGAGGGCGTTGCCGAGGCAAGAACGACCGGAAAGCCGGAGATATGGCCCCGAACGACCGCCATGTCCCGCGCACTATAAGGAACCCGGTCATCCTGCTTGAAGGCTGTATCGTGTTCCTCGTCGACGATGATCAGGCCCAATTCCTTAAACGGAAGAAAGAGGGATGACCTTGCACCGATGACGACACGCACGTCCCCGGACGCCACACCGCGCCACACCCTTGCGCGGTTTTTCGGCGTGATCTCCGAGTGCCACTCTGCGGGATAAACGCCGAAGCGCTGTTCGAAGCGACGCAGAAACTGCTCGGTGAGCGCGATCTCCGGCAACAGCACCAGCGCTTGCCTCTCACGCCGCAACGCTTCCGCGATGGCCTCGAAATAGACTTCCGTCTTGCCTGACCCGGTGACGCCGTCGATCAGCGAGACACCAGCGCCCCTATCGAAACTATCGATCAGGCCCCCGGCCGCCGCGGTCTGTGCCGGTGTCAGGTCCTTTTGCGCAAAGTCCAGCTGAGGCCGAGGAGGTGGTGGCGCCGCCGGCATGGAAACGACTTCCAGCACGCTTTGCTGGATCAGTCCGTCAATCACGGATGATGACACACCCGCAGCATGGGCAAGACCGCTCTTGGTCCAGGCAAACCCGTCTTCCATTGTCGCGAGGACCCGGCTTCTCGCAGCGGTCTGACGGTCCGGCTGAGCGCCCTCGATCCGGCGCACACCGGGCACCGGGGGTTCGGGTTCCAGCGCTTCTTCCGAACGCAAGACCATGCGCAGCACCATTCCGGGCGCGCCGAGCGTCCAGTTCGCGACCCAGTCGACAAAGCGGCGCAAGTCCTTGTCGAGTGGCTGCGTCGTTTCGTACACCCTCGAAATGGTTTTCAGTTTTTTCGGATTGATCGCCGCATCGGGCTCGATATCCCAGACTGCACCGATGACTTCGCGCGGTCCCAACGGCACTTTGACGATCGTCCCGGGAACGACGTTTTGTCCCGCCGGGACCTTGTACGTATAAGCGCCGGGCACCGCGACCGGCACCAGCACGCTGGCAATGGTTTCCTCAATTTCGGGATCGTCGAACAGCACGAGGATTCAGTTTCCTGGCATCTAATGTGGCCGGTACTCTGGAACGCCGGCAAAGATCATTGAAGCGCAAACGTTTGCCCGCTCATGGCCACGGATCAAGAGTTGCGCGTTTTGAGGTACGTACCACAAAAAAATTCTCCACCGGAGAATCAGGGGTTCTTCTTGTCATCATCCTAGGGTAAAGAGAGCGCGAGTGACCACGCATTCGTTCTTCGCCTCAGACAAACGCCTGCATTTGGCGATCAAACGGCGCTTCACAGGGAGCAAACACATATGAAATTTTTTGTCGACACAGCCGACACCGCTGTCATCAAGGAACTGGAATCTACCGGGCTCCTTGACGGCGTGACCACAAATCCCTCGCTCATCGCCAAATCAGGTCGCGACTTCAAGGAAGTGATTGCCGAGATCTGCGAAATCACCGGAGGCGACGTTTCTGCTGAAGTTGCCGCCACCGAGTTCGATCAGATGATCAAGGAAGCCCATGTGCTCCGCGCGATTGCCGACAACGTCGTCATCAAGCTGCCGCTGACCTTTGACGGACTGAAAGCCTGCAAGCAGCTGACGGAAGAAGGCACGAAGACGAATGTCACGCTGTGTTTCTCCGCGAACCAGGCGCTGCTGGCCGCCAAAGCCGGCGCGACCTACATCTCGCCGTTCATAGGCCGTCTCGATGACATGAATATCGAAGGCTTGGATTTGATCCGCGAAATCCGCGTGATCTACGACAATTACGGTTTCGATACGGAAATCCTGGCCGCGTCCATCCGCACAGCGAACCACGTCAAGGAGTGTGCACTCATCGGTGCGGATGTCGCCACGGTTCCGCCGTCGACGCTTCAGGGCCTGGTCAAGCATCCGCTGACGGACAAGGGCCTGGACGCGTTCCTCGCGGATTGGGCCAAGACAGGTCAGAGCATTCTCTGAAGCCCGGTTCAAATCAGAGTACCAGGAGCGGCCCGGTTTTCCGGGCCGTTTTTCTTTGATGTTTGAGCCTGCTTTCCAAAAACAAACCGCCCGGCACGAAGACCGGGCGGCTGCGGCTGACAGACGAGGCAGTCCTGCCAGCTCAGGGCCGGATCAGATCCGGCCCCTGCGGGACATAAATCAGGTGACCGGAGCGCGGTAATCGTCGGATGCGCTTGTGCCGGCAACTTCGTGGGTCCACTCGCACTTGCGGTAGGTGAAGGAGAACTGGTCGATGTCACCACGCGAGGCGTTGGCTTCGTCGTTGACGTCCGGAAGGATCGTCTTGCCTTCAACAAGAACCGCGTCGATGAACTTGATCGTGTAGTAGTGCTCCTGAACGCCGGCTGTGGACGTGCGCCAGAACTCGACTTCGATTTCGAGCGCTTCACCGGTGGCAAGCGCCTGCCAGAAGAGCGGGGTTGCCTTGTCGACCGGCTTGACGAAAGTCGTCGGCAGGTGGCGGCGTGTTGCGATGATGGAACCGGACTGCGGGTCACGCGGTACGACTGCGTTCTGTTCCAGGGCGTAGACCAGGGACTGGCCTTCATGGCCTTCCTGCCACAGGTTGCCGATGCTGTCGCCTGTGGTTGCGTCTGCGGTTATGTCGCCTTGGGTTGCGCCTGTGGCTTTCAGGTATGCGATATTGGACATTTTGATCTCCTGGCTCTGTGCTGCTTGGCAGCTTTGATTTGAATTCCGGGGCGCTTGATTTGTGTTTGGCGCCGATGCCAGGAGAATTGCAACGGGTGTGCCAGTTTGCCGATTTTTCGACAAGATATTGAAAAATATGAAGATATTTTATTTTTGCGGCTCATTAACGACCATGTCACTGTGCAGATTTCTGCACAGCTGCGGCTAAGCTGCGAGAAAACACGCGCAGGTCCGGTGTGACGAACATCACAAAATGCGTTCTGAAGCCCTGCCGGGAGGCAAGTTGGACCGCTGATCGTGCGAAAATCCCATGCCGAATACATCAGCTTTCAGCCGTTAAGGCCGAAACGTTCACATATCAGGCCGGATCTGCCGGTTTTTCAGTCTCGGGAAGGTCTGGCGTTCCGCTCTTTGAACGAAACGCGGTGCGAAGCCCGGCTCTTGCCTGACGGCTCCACTCGGCAAATGGATAGAGAATGAGTTTTACAACGTCGTTCTGGGGCACGTCGTGGACACCGAACGGTTCTTTGCAGGGTCCAGGCACGTAGTAGGTCCCGAACATGAGATCAAACACCGGGAAGACGTTTGCCAGGTTCTTGCCATACGCCTCCGGCAGGTCGGCGTGGTGCCACTGGTGCATACGCGGCGAGGCAAGGACGTATTTGAACGGGCCGTGCCCCCAGTCCACGTTGATGTGCACATACATGTTATGCAGGGTCAGAAGGATCGCGCCGTATCCCATGATGTCGGTCGGGAACCCCAGCCAGCTGAGCAGAAGGATATAGGACGTCGTCATGACCAGCGATTCCAGAAAGTGGATCCGGTAGCTCGTCAGAACGTTGAGGTCTGGATCGGAATGATGGATCGCATGGATCGGCCAAAGCCACCGATGGTGCAGGATCCGGTGGTTCCAATAGTCCGCAAAATCATAGCAAACGGCGGCAAAGGGAACGAGAAGCCACCAGGGAATGCCGGACCATACGGCCTCATCAATGCTTGGAATGCCCAAAGTGTCATAGGCCTGCTTCACATAGCCGGCTGTCAGGAACACGATCGGAGCAAACAGCAGGTTAACCCACCAGAACCCGACATTGGCGCCGACGCTTCGGATCAGGCGGCGGGGCCAGTTGAACCTGTAACCGCGCCGGTGCAGATCGAAAATGAGCACGGCAAAAGCAAATGCCAATGTCGCCGCAAACGAGACGCTGTAGACCCGTGTTGTAACGAGTAGCTCGAAAAATTCGTATATCCTGCCGACGAAGTCCAACGCACTACCTATCCGGACGCAACTTGCTCAAGTCCCCTTTCTAACCGTGCGCGGCTTAACTGAGCGTAAATCGGGCGAGGCGCGTTAACTAATCAGAACCTCCAATCACGCTAGGTTTCGGTCATGAAAACTCAGGACAACGAGACATCCGATCTTCTCGTCACAGCACGCCCGGATCTTAAAAACCGGGTCGATGCCTGGCTTGATCACCTGTCGGACGAGCGCCGCCTTTCCGACAAGACGTTGCTCGCCTATGAAAGGGATCTGCGTCAGTTCCTGCGTTTTCTCACGAACCATCTTGGTGGTGCCCCCGCGATCAAGGATATAGCCGCCCTTCGGCCTGCCGACTTCAGGGCTTTCCTGGCTTCGCGCCGTAAGCAAGGTGTGCAGAGCCGGTCTCTTGCACGCGGGCTTGCCGGAATTCGTTCCTTCCTGAAATTCCTGGAGCGGCGCGGAGAAGTGAATGCTGCGGCGTCTGCCGCTGTCCGGCCGCCACGCCAGGCGAAATCGTTGCCCAAACCTGTTTCCTCGCGCGACGCGATCGATGTGACAAGCGGTGATTTCGCGCTGGAAAGTGCCGCCTGGATCGAAGCACGCAACGCGGCGGTCCTGACCCTTCTTTACGGATGCGGCCTTCGGATCTCCGAAGCCCTGTCGCTGACCGGCGGTATGGCACCGGGACCAGGCACGAAGACCCTGCGTATCGTCGGCAAGGGCCGTAAGGAGCGCATCGTTCCGATCCTGCCCGCTGTCTGCGAGGCGGTCAGCGAATACATGAAGCTTTGCCCCTATGCCATTGACCCTTCCGGCCCCCTGTTCCTGGGAGCGCGTGGCGGCCCCTTGAACCCGCGGATGATCCAGCTCGCCATGGAGAAGTTGCGCGGTGCGCTTGGATTGCCGGACAGCGCGACGCCGCACGCCTTGCGGCATTCCTTTGCCACACATCTGCTTGCCGGAGGCGGAGACCTCAGGACAATTCAGGAGCTGCTCGGCCACGCCAGCCTGGCGTCGACACAGATCTACACCGAGGTCGACAGCGCTCATCTGCTCGCCGCTTATGACAAGGTTCATCCCCGCAAGTAGTTGAGCAGAGCTCAATCCGGGCACGGCAACTCGTAGACCGAACGCACGAGACCGTCCGGAAAGACTTCTCTTGCAATTTCTTTTCCGTTCAGCTTCCGAACCAGACCCCTTGCAGCGTGATTGTCGTCATTCATATGCGTTTCGACCAGCGTCCAGCCGTAATCCTTGTAAGCATGGCGAATGGCAGATCTTGAGGCTTCGGCGGCAAGTCCACTGCCACGCGCTTCAGGGAGGAGCCACCAGGTAAGTTCGCGCCTGGGCCATCCTTCCGGCCAGACAAAACCACACCCGCCGACGGCCTTGCCTGAAGACTTCATCTCGATCATCCAGATGCCGTAGTTGCGAAGATGCCAATGGCCGATATGGGCCGCCAATACCCGCCAGGCCTGATCAGTCCGAAGCGGCCCACCGTAAAAATGCGATGCCTCCGCATCCATGAAGAATGATTTGTAGATTTCGAAATCACTGGCCATCGGAGGACGCAGCACAAGCTGCTCTGTCGTGATTGAATGCATGTCGGCACCTTGTTGGATCGTCTGCGAATCGACGATTGTGTTCAGCATACCGTCAACGATTTCTGGTGGCATGCCCGTCAATCGCATAGGCTGGGAATCGGTTTGAAAACGCGCCGTGCTCAGCTATTTCGGCCGTCACGTTGCAGGAGAACATGAATGCGCTTCCTGGTTCTGGCTGCTGGCCTGCTGCTCTTGTCTTTTACATCCGCCCAGGCACAGAGGATTTATTGTCCACTTCCCGAAGACGGCATCTGGGTCAATCCTGATGCCAAGCCCAAGGAAATCAGCCGGATCGAAGTTGAAAGCAAATGCGAAAACGAGCAGGTCCTGGTGCGCGTCAGGGCCTTCACGTCCTGTATTCCACGAGACTGCAAATGGGGCTGGACCAAGGCAGAGCTGCGCTCCGATGGCGCAATTCAGGTCGTGTTGATCGGTTTCCTGAGCAGCAAAAAGATCACGCTGCGCGCTTTCGGAAGTTTGCTCGACACGCATGTCGTCAACGTTGTCAATGACTTGTCGGAGCCTCAGACGAAAAAGACTTATAACCTAAACAGAAAGTAAACGCACCGATCTTAACCTTGGTATCAATTTCCACCCGCTTTTTCCTTGTCGGATTTCATTTTTGCTTTACCCTACATATTACTGCGCCAGTCCCGCGCAGCAACAGACGGAGGCTCATCATGCGTCTGATTAGCACAGCTATTGCAGGTCTTGCCCTGACCGCGTTCGCCGTTGTACCGGCAAGCGCATGTTCCTGGAACAAGACTGCCAAAGCCGACGAGAAAATGTCTGTCGCGGACACATCAATCGTTCCGGAAGTTGAAACAAATATCGCGATCGCGACCAACGATCTCAGCGATGAGGTCGTGCAGGAGGAAGCCATCCTGCCGGTTCCTGTCGAGGAACCAACCGAGTAATCCAAGTTACTTTTGCTCCAATCAATCTACCGCTGCTTCGGCAGCGGTTTTTTTTTGCGCTCATGCATGAACTCCTGAAAAAATGCTGAAACTCGCCCATCTTAAGCCGCTGGAAATGCTGATCGTGCCATAGGTACAAACGTAATCAGCTGCGAAGATTTGAGATTCAATGTATTCCAGACGATTTTTCCTGCAGGGACTTGGAGTGGCCGTTTTGGGGTCGCTCTCAACAGCCGCCTATGCGGTTGGCATCGAACCTTTCCGCTTGCGTATTCAGCACCACCATCTAACGCCGCCGCGTTGGCCCCGGGACCTGAACCTCACGGCGGCCCTCATTGCCGATCCGCATATCTGCGATCCGTGGATGGGCCTTGAACGGGTGAAGTATATCGTGGAACGCACAAACGCCTTGAAGCCCGACATCATACTCATGCTGGGTGACTATGTCGCCGACCACAAGATGCAGTATGAGCCTATCCCGCCTCAGGCGTGGGCCGACCTCTTTGCAGAGTTCTCGGCGCCCCTTGGAACGCACGCCATCCTGGGCAATCACGACTGGTGGGATGACGAGGACGCACAGCAATCGGGAAGCGGACCGACAAAATACGGCCAGGCGTTGCTGAATGCGGGCATTCCACTCTACCAGAATCGTGCCGTCCGGCTTGAAAAGGACGGAAAAGCTTTCTGGATTGCGGGACTGGACGATCAGATTGCGCTCGTCCCGAACTGGAAGCTGAAGCGCGGCAACTGGCTCGGCGTGGACGACCTTTCAAGCACGCTCGCCCAGGTCACCGACGACGCGCCAATACTGCTGATGGCCCACGAACCGGACATTTTCGACGAGGTGCCGGAGCGTGTCAGCCTGACAGTGAGCGGCCACACGCACGGAGGCCAGATCAATTTCTTCGGATACCGACCGGGTTATCCTGCAAAACACGGCAACAAGTTCCCTTACGGGCACATCGTAGGAACCAATGGAACAAGCATTGCCAGGCATCTGGGCCTGACAGCCGAACCCAGGCATCTGGTCGTGTCAGGCGGTCTCGGGTGTTCCCTGTTGCCGATCAGGTTCGGTGTTCCACCCGAAATCACGCTCGTCCATCTCGGTGCGGAAGAGAGCACCGCTTCGGTTTGACAAGGCCGCTCATCCTGCCGAGGCCGTGTGTAGCCCGTTTTGCCTGAACTCGCGAATGCCCTGGCTCAGGATCTGGATCGAAGAACTCAAAAAGAGTGATGCCATCAGTCCCGCGACGATCAGGTCCGGCCAGGCCGTGGCCGAACCCCAGACACCGAGGGCCGCAATCATAACTGCGACATTGCCGATCGCGTCGTTGCGCGAACAAAGCCAGACGGAACGGACATTTGCATCGCCATCCTTGTAGCGAACCAGCAGCAGAACGCTTGCGAGGTTGACCACAAGTGCCAGAAAACCGATTGAGCCCATCACGCCAGCCTGCGGCACACCGAGTACAAAAACCTGGTAGAGCGTGGAGGATGCGACCCAAAGCCCCATCAGCAGCAGGCTGCCACCCTTTGCCAGCGCCGCAAGGGCTCGCGTTCTCAAGGATGCACCGATCACGGCCAGCGAAATTCCGTATGTCACGGCATCACCGAAGAAATCGAGCGCATCGGCTTGTAGCGCCTTTGACCCGGCTGCCTGGCCGGCTGCCATTTCCACAATGAACATTGCGGCATTCATTGCGATCACCAGCCAGAGACGGCGGCGGTAGTCGCGCGACATGCCATCGAATGGTTGCTGGGATTTTGCGCAACATGCTCCCATCACATAACTCCGCGGGCCACTTGATTTCTTCCTGTCAGGCCTTTCTAATTCCTATAGCGACTAGAGCTTCAAGAGGTTTTTGATGGATTTTTCAATCGGTGAGCTGTCGAGACAGACCGGCGTAAAAGTCCCGACAATCCGGTACTACGAAAAGGAAGGCCTGATTGACGCGCCGCTGCGCACTGAAGGCAATCAACGGCGGTACCAGGAAACGGATCGCGAGCGTCTGCGTTTCATAAGGCACTGCCGGGACCTCGGCCTGCCGATGCCGGCTGTCCGCGACCTGATCGAACTCAGCCAGCACCCGGACAGGCCCTGTGATGAGGCTGACCGGATAGCGGCTGAACAACTCAGATCGGTGCGCGAACGCATTCTGCATTTGAAAAAGCTCGAGGCAGAACTTGAACGGATCGCGGTGAGTTGTCAGGGCGATCACACGGTGACGGAATGCAACGTGCTGAAGGCCTTTGGCGATCACGGCCAATGCCTGAGCAATCACTGAGGCGGACGGCGATCAGATGCTGCAATTCGACGAACGCACGACCCGGCTCCTGGAAGAGGCTTATCTTGGGGCGGATTTTTCAAGACGCAGGCGAGCGTCCTTCGATGCACTTCAGCCGAAACCCGGCGACGTTGTTGCGGATATTGGCTGCGGCAACGGTTTGCTGACGCTGGAACTTTCGCGCTCCATCGGCGCCGACGGCAAGGTTATCGGCATAGACCCGAGCGACGACATGCGCGGCGCTGCTTTAAAACGCTGTGCACATTGCTCAAATGTCGAGATTCTAAACGGCACCGCCACGCATTTACCTCTTGACCCGGCCTCTGCCGACAAGGCGGTATCGCTGCAGGTTTTTGAATATCTGGACGATCTTCCCGGCGCTGTTTCAGAGGTCAAACGTATTCTGAAACCCGGTGGCCGGTTTGTCGTCGGTGACATGCACTGGGACACGACTGCCTGGTTCAGCGACAGGCCGCAGCGCATGAAGACAATGTTGGACATCTGGGACAAGCACCTTGTGGAACGCTGCGTCCCCGCTGTGCTGCCACCGATTTTACGCAAGGCCGGATTTCGCGTCGACAGCGTGACAGCTGTTCCCTTCGCCAGCACCCACCTCCATCCGGACGGATTGGCGAACATGATGATCCTTCTCATGAAGCCATTTGCCGTGAGGAAAGGTGAAGTGTCCGAAGAAGAGGCAAATGACTGGGCCGAAGAGCAGGTTCAACTTGCAAAGTCCGGGCGTTTCTTTTTCTCAATAACCCACTTTGTCATCACAGCCACGATGCCGGACTGAAACGCACTCAATTTCCCGGGACGAGGAAGACACGCTCCAAAGCGTAGTCGGTCACCCTGACCTGATCGCCTTCCCGTTCAAGACGGAGCATTGTCCAGCCGTCGGCAGGCAACCGGCACGAATGGCGGCCCATCACACAGGGCAGCTGGGGCGTTCGCCGATAGGTCACGTCAGCCTCGAGCGCTTTCGCGATTGCCGTATGTCCCTTCAGATACGCAAAGAGCGTATAGGGGCTGAGATACCAGACTTCACCGTCCCGCAATTCACTCAGCTCTTCAGCGCGCGCGAGCGGGAACTTCCTGCCCCATGTCCAGGAGATCGCATCCCGCGTCTGATGATCGAGATAGTGATGCGCCATGGTCTCGTCGATGAAGACCCGCTTGTCAGCCTCGATATCCGACCCGTAGTCACGGGCGGCCGCTTCAAGACCAGGTGCATGGCCGGAAAGGACATAAAAGATCAGGAAATTGGCCGAGACGGCGAGAAAAACCAGCGTGTAGAGCACGTAGGCGGCTCTTTGGAACCGATCTCTCGTGACTGCATCAAGCCCCACCAGGAACACCATGCTGGCGGCAAGGTTCCGGACAAGAACCTTGTCATGAAGGATTGCGGCAAGTCCCTGGCCGGCAGACAACATCAGGCAGAGCAAGGCGGCAGAGCGGGACCACCGCGTCAGGACGCCGGCGACAACGGCAAATATCACTGCCCTGCCGAGCGCCTCGTCGTTGATGCCTTGACCCGTCGACCGCGCTGCGTGGAAGACAATCTGATCGACGAATTCGCGATACTGGAAATCTATGCTGAGGGAAAAGATCAGAAGTCCCAGAAGCAGAGCGGCGGCATTTTCAAGGACCAGTGGAACGATCCTCACCTCCCGGAAGGCGATCCGCCAGATGTCATGAATGACGATCGCGCCGAGGCTCCAGGCAAAAAGTGCAGGGGACGCAAGCGGTGCGAAGGCGAGCGCGAGTTTGGCCGCGGTCCTCAGAGACGACACTCCAAGGCCCGACGTCCGGTGATCCTGCCGGTTGGCGGCCCAAAACAACAGGAATAGCCCCAGCACCCAGAAGACGCATGCGGTTATTTCCAGCCGGAAGCCCGTGACCACATACATCGGAGCGAACAGCAAGGGTGCAAAGAGCGCAGCCTTCGGCAACCTGACCATCAAGCACAGACCCGAAAAGGCAAGTGATGTCAGAAGAAAGCAAAGGTACTCGTAAGTGACCACGCTTAGCCTGTTCGTTCCGAACAGCTCGAAAAAGTGGCCTGCCAGGATCAGGTGAAAACGGGTGTAGAGGTGATAATTTTCAAGACCGGGAAACTGAACAGCGAGCAGCGGATTGATATGGTTTCCCGTCGCAGCATACTCGGCTGCCCAGGGCACAAAGAACAGATCGTCGACATGTGCGATCGTGTGGTCTGGCCAGAAAAAGACAAAAGCGGACAGAACCGTCAGGATCAGCCAGACCACCGCATGCGGTCGCTTAAAGCCGCCATTATCGACTTTGTGCACGATTGCTCCCCAGCACTTTCAAAGACTTTCTTCGCAACGCCCTTTGTTGAAACGTCGACGCCTTGGGCTTTACAAACAAAAGACGCTGCAGGCAATGTTGCCTGCAGCGTCTTTGTTCGGAAATGCAAATTTCGGCGAACTGAGAATCAGGAGTGAATCGGCTTGGCGAACGTCGCCATTGCTGCTTCCTTGACTGCCTCGGACATGGTCGGATGTGCATGACAAGTCCGGCCGAGATCTTCGGAAGAGCCTCCAAACTCCATCAGAACCGCTGCCTCATGGATCATTTCACCTGCTCCAAAGCCAACTATATGTACACCCAGGACACGGTCTGTCTTGGCATCCGCAAGGACCTTGACGAATCCGTCTGTCTGGGCCATTGCGCGGGCGCGGCCGTTGGCGGAGAAATTGAATTTGCCTGACTTGTATTCGATACCAGCCGCTTTCAATTCCTCTTCGGTCTTGCCGACGGAGGCCACTTCCGGCTGCGTGTAGACCACACCCGGGATGACGTCGTAATTCACGTGACCTGCCTGACCGGCGAGGATTTCGGCAATGGCGACACCTTCATCCTCGGCCTTGTGCGCCAGCATGGGGCCGGCAACGACATCGCCGATTGCGTAGATCCCGTCAACGTTGGTCTTATAGTGCGCATCGATCTGCACACGCCCGCGGTCGTCAAGCGCGACACCGGCAGTGTCCAAGCCAAGGCCTTCGGTGTAAGGGCGGCGACCGATTGCGACCAGAACGATGTCAGCCTCGATTTCCACGGCATCTCCGCCTTTCGCAGGCTCAACCGATACCGAAAGACCCTTGCCCTTTTTCGCAACACCCGTGACCTTCGAGGAGAGCTTGAAGGTTATTCCCTGCTTCTTGAGCATGCGCTGGAAATTCTTGGAAACGTCGGCATCCATGGGCCCGAGGATCTTGTCCATGAATTCGACCACGGTGACTTCCGATCCCAACCGGTTCCAGACGGAACCCAGCTCAAGACCAATGACACCACCGCCGACAATGATCATCTTGCCCGGGATCTTTTCAAGCTCGAGCGCGCCAGTGGAGGAGACGATCTGCTTTTCGTCAATCTCGACCCCCGGCAGAGGCATGACGTCGGACCCGGTCGCGATCACGATGTTCTTCGTTTCAACGACAGACACGCTTCCGTCGTCTGCCGTTACTTCGACCTTGCCGGTTCCGAGGATCTTGCCGGTGCCCGTGTGAACGTCAATCTTGTTCTTCTTCATCAGGAAGGCGACGCCATTGACGTTGGCATCCACGACGTCGGACTTGTGAGTCATCATGCCCGGCAAGTCGACCTTCGGCTTGGAGACCTTGATCCCGAGTTTTTCAAATCCATGACCGGCTTCTTCGAACATTTCCGACGCATACAGAAGCGCCTTGGACGGGATGCAGCCGATGTTGAGACAGGTGCCGCCAAGCGTTGCGCGTTTTTCAATCACCGCGGTTTTCAGACCGAGCTGAGCCGCCTTGATTGCGCAAACATACCCCCCCGGGCCGGTTCCGATGACGACAAGATCATATTGGGACATTTTTGGTCGCCTTTGCCTCTTACAGTTTCAAGTCCTGGTCTGCAGGATTAAGGAAGAATCGCCCGTCCTCCGGACACGTCGATAATGGCCCCGGTCGTGTAGCTGGATTGATCGGACATCAGCCAGAGAATGGCGTCCGCAACTTCATCAGCGGTGCCGGCACGTTTCATGGGCAATTTGGATTGCAGTTGGGCAACGCGGTCGGGCAGGCCGCCGGATGCATGCAGTTCGGTGTCGATGATGCCCGGGCGCACCGCGTTTACACGGATGCCTTCGTCAGCAACCTCGAGCGAAAGCCCGACCGTCATGGTATCGATCGCTCCCTTGGACGCCGCATAGTCGACATATTGAGCCGGGGAACCGAGCTTGGATCCGGCGGATGCCAGATTGACAATGCCCCCGCCCTGACCGCCGTGCTTCGTCGACATGCGCTTAACCGCTTCGCGCGCACACAGGAACGAGCCGACAACGTTGATGGTGAAGATCCGGTTGAGCCGCTCGACGCTCATTTCGTCGACGCGCTGGGACATGTCGACAACGCCGGCATTGTTGACCAGCCCCGCAAGGCGGCCGAGCTTGTCCGCCTCTTCAAACAGCTTCAGGATATCGCTTTCGCTGCCAACATCGCCCTGAACGGCTACGGCCTTGCCGCCTTTCGCTTCAATTTCGGAAACAACTTTTTCGGCAGCCGCCTTGTTGGCCGAATAATTGACCACGATCGTGTGGCCGAGCTGGCCGAGTTTGCGGCACACGCTGGCGCCGATTCCACGGCTTCCCCCGGTCACGATGACAACACTGTCAGACATTTACGCTCCAGAACTTAAGTGATCGGCACCAGCTGCCGAGTTGAACCCCGTTATCGCTCTGCGACCGCCAGACGCAGGCCAAAGCCGGCGAAGGTCGCCGCGATCGTTCTTCTCATCCAGATCATCACCCGCTCACTCTTGAGGACTTTTTCTCCGATCAACGATGCGAACAATCCATAGCCGAGGAACACAACGAACGTCATGAGCATGAACACGCCACCGAGCAGCAGCATGTCCAGTGTCGGGTTTACGGCAGACGGGCTGACGAATTGAGGAAGGAAGGCGAGAAAGAAAACCGTCAGTTTGGGATTGAGAATATTGATCAGGAACCCGGTGCGCGCCGTTGCCACGAAACTCTTGCGTGCGCTCCTGTCGGCCTTGAGCTCCACCGGCCCGCTGTCGTTGAGCGTCTTCCAGGCCAAATAGAGCAGATAGGCCACGCCCGCATATTTCACGAGCTGAAAGATCAGGGCACTGGTGTGCATCAGGGCCGCGAGACCAGCAACCGATGCGAGGATCGCCGGCACGATCCCGAGCGTACAGCCAAGGGTGGCGGCAACCGCTGCCTGCCGCCCCTTGCCGAGCCCGATTGCCACCGTGTAGACGACCCCTGTCCCAGGGACCAGCACCACGATCAGGGCGGTGATCAGAAACTCAAGACTCATACTGCTCTTCCCCCGTCGCGTTCGCGTCCCGGGTCCTGTCAAAGGTCCAGAACCAGGCGCTGCGGATCTTCCAGGCTTTCCTTGACGCGGACCAGGAAGGTAACCGCCTCCTTGCCGTCGACGATCCGGTGATCGTAGGAGAGTGCCAGATACATCATCGGACGGATGACCACCTGCCCGTTCACGGCCATCGGCCGTTCCTGGATCTTGTGCATACCGAGTATGCCCGACTGGGGCGCGTTCAGGATCGGCGAGGACATCAGCGAGCCGTAGACGCCGCCATTGGAGATTGTGAAGGTGCCGCCGGTCATGTCGGCCATGCCGAGCTTGCCGTCACGCGCCTTGCGTCCAAGATTGCCGATTTCCTTTTCGACTTCGGCAATCGACATCTGGTCCGCGTCCCGCACGACTGGAACCACGAGGCCCTTATCCGTACCGACAGCGACGCCGATGTGGCAGAAGTTCTTGTAGATGATGTCTGTACCGTCGATCTCTGCGTTGACGGCAGGTATCTCTTTCAAGGCGTGGGTGACCGCCTTGGTGAAGAAACCCATGAAGCCAAGCTTCACACCTTGTTTCTTCTCAAAGAGGTCCTTGTACTGCTTGCGCAGTTCCATCACGGGGCCCATGTCGACTTCGTTGTAGGTCGTCAGCATGGCTGCCGTGTTCTGGGCGTCTTTCAGACGGCGCGCAATTGTCTGGCGCAGCTTGGTCATGCGCACACGCTCTTCGCGCACCTCATCCTGTGCCGCCACCGGACCACGGGCAACCGGAGCCGCTGCCGAAGCAGATGTAGCCGCTGTTACGCCGGCTGCGATTGCGCCGATCACATCTTCCTTCAGAACCTGGCCACGTTTACCCGACCCCGCCACCTGATCCGCCGAAAGGTTGCTCTCCGCCATCATCTTCTGTGCGGACGGGGCTGGCGGCATCGACGTGCCGGTTGCCGCGGACGGGGCAGGTGCAGCTGCCGCCGCAGGAGCAGCGGCAACGGCCGAGCCCGATGGATCGATCTGACAGAGAAGCACACCCGGCTCAACCGTGGCACCGGTCTCGGCGGCAATCTTTACCACCGTACCGCCAACGGGCGCTGGAACTTCCTGTGCCGCTTTGTCGGTTTCCAATTCAACGAGCGTGTCGTCGGCCTTTACGACGTCGCCGACTTTGACGCTCCACTCACCGACCTCTGCCTCGGTGACCGATTCACCGGCACTCGGTGTGACAACATCGACCAGTTCCGCCGCAGCTGCCGGAGCCGCGTCTTCCTTGGCAGGAGCAGGTGCTGCCGCAGCAGGAGCCGCCGCAGCGCCTGCGCCTTCAGCGATCTGTCCCAGAAGCGCCCCGACTTCCACCGTGTCGCCTTCTTTCACCACGATGCTTTCAAGCGTTCCGGCGGACGGGGCCGGCACCTCAACCGTCACCTTGTCGGTTTCAAGTTCAACAAGCGGCTCGTCCTGATTGACGGTATCGCCCGGTTTCTTGAACCACTGTGCAATCGTTGCTTCAGAAACGGATTCACCCAGAGTGGGCACTCGGATTTCGGTTGCCATGGTCGCCTTCTCTTAAAATTACCCGGCCAAGTATTGAAAGAGGGCGGTGCCGCCCTCTCAAGATCAGTTTCCTAACGATTCTTCTAGGAATTCCTGCATTTGCGCGAGATGCACGGACATCAGACCCGTCGCGGTCGAGGCCATCGCCGAGCGTCCGGCATAACGCGGGCGCCGGTGCTTGGCGTCTATCTGCTCCAAAACCCACTCGATATACGGCTCGACGAAGAACCAGCTGCCCATGTTCTTCGGCTCTTCCTGGCACCAGACCATTTCGGCCTGCGGGAATCGCGCGAGCTCCAGCATCAGAGCCTTTTTCGGGAAGGGATAAAGCTGCTCGACACGCATCAGATAGACGTCGTCGACACCGCGTTTCTCACGCTCTTCGAAGAGATCGTAATAGACCTTGCCTGAACACATCACGACCCGGCGGATCTTGTCGTCGGAGACGAGCTTGCCATCGGAGCTGAGGTTCGGACCCCAATCGTCCCACAGCAAGCGGTGGAACGTCGTGTCCGGACCGAGTTCGTCGATCCTGGAGACCGCTTTCTTGTGGCGCAGAAGCGACTTGGGTGTCATCAGGATCAGCGGCTTGCGGATATCGCGGCGCAGCTGGCGGCGCAGGATGTGGAAGTAGTTCGAGGGTGTCGAACAGTTCGCGACCTGCATGTTGTCTTCGGCACAAAGCTGCAGATAACGCTCCAGACGGGCGGACGAGTGCTCCGGTCCCTGCCCCTCGTAGCCATGCGGCAGGAGGCAGACGAGACCGGACATGCGCAACCATTTGCGCTCACCGGATGAGATGAACTGGTCGAACAGGACCTGGGCACCGTTGGCGAAGTCGCCGAACTGGGCTTCCCACATGGTCAGGGCACGGGGTTCTGCCAGCGAATAGCCGTATTCGAACCCAAGCACCGCCTCTTCGGAAAGCATCGAGTTGATGACCTCATAGCGCTGCTGATCCGGCGAGACGTGGTTGAGCGGGATATAGCGGCTTTCGTTCTCCTGATCGTAAAGCACCGAGTGGCGCTGAGAGAAGGTGCCGCGCTCGCAATCCTGGCCCGACAAACGCACCGGATGACCTTCCTTGAGAAGCGAGCCGAAGGCCAGCGCTTCGGCTGTCGCCCAGTCGATCCCCTCACCGGTTTCGATCATGCGCTCACGGTGGTTCATGAAGCGCGCGATCGTGCGATGGATGTTGAAGCCTTCGGGCACATGGGTCAGGGCCCGGCCGATTTCCTTGATTTCGGCGATGGTGAGGCCCGTTTGACCCCGGCGAGGGTCTTCCTCGTCGTCGGCGCGCTTCATTCCGGCCCACTTGCCGTCGAGCCAATCTGCCTTGTTCGGCTTGAAGGCCTGACCGGAATCGAATTCACCATCCAGATGGGCGCGCCAGTCCGCCTTCATTTTGTCGACGTCTTCCTGACTGAGAACACCTTCCTTGATCAGGCGTTCGGAATAGCGCTGAAGCGTCGTCGCATGCTTGCGAATCTTGCGGTACATGATCGGCTGCGTGAACGCCGGCTCGTCGCCCTCATTGTGGCCGAAGCGGCGGTAGCAGATCATGTCGATAACCACCGGACGCTGGAAGGTCTGGCGGTACTCGATCGCGATCTTGGCAGCGAATACGACCGCTTCCGGGTCGTCTGCGTTGACGTGGAAGATGGGCGATTCAATTACCTTCGCCATGTCCGACGGATACGGCGAAGACCGCGAGAACCGCGGGTTTGTGGTGAAGCCGATCTGGTTGTTGATGATGACGTGAACCGATCCGCCGGTGCGATGGCCGCGCAGGGCGGACAGGCCGAAACATTCGGCAACGACACCCTGACCTGCAAAGGCCGCATCCCCGTGCAGCAGCAGCGGCAACACCGTACTGCGCTCGACTTCCGTCGTCTCCACGAAGTTGCCGTTCTTGTCGGCGGCAAGCTGATCCTGCTTGGCACGCGCCTTTCCGAGCACCACGGGATTGACGATTTCCAGGTGAGACGGGTTGGCGGTCAGCGACAGGTGAACATTGTTGCCGTCGAAGGTTCTGTCGGACGATGCGCCGAGGTGGTATTTGACATCGCCGGAGCCTTCGACTTCGTCCGGTGCGTATGAGCCGCCCTTGAACTCGTGAAAGATCGCGCGATGCGGCTTGCGCATCACCTGGGACAGGACGTTCAGGCGGCCCCGGTGGGCCATGCCGAACACGATGTCCTTCAGGCCCATCTGACCGCCGCGCTTGATGATCTGCTCAAGTGCCGGGATCAGGGCCTCGCCGCCATCAAGGCCGAAACGCTTGGTGCCGGTGTATTTGACGTCAAGAAACTTCTCGAAGCCTTCCGCCTCGACCAGTTTGTTGAGAATTGCCTTTTTGCCCTCTGATGTGAAGGCGACCTGCTTGTCCGGCCCTTCAATGCGTTCCTGTATCCAGGCCTTCGCAGCCGGATCGGAGATATGCATGAACTCAACACCCAGCGTCGAGCAATAGGTGCGTTTCAGAATATCCATCATCTCGCGGATCGTGGCGTATTCCAGACCCAGAACATGATCGATGAAAATCTTGCGGTCCCAGTCGGCCTCGACAAAGCCATAAGAGGAGGGATGCAGCTCTTCGTGGTCACCCTTTCCGGCAAGACCCAGGGGATCGAGATCGGCATGCAGGTGACCGCGCATGCGGTAGGCGCGGATCATCATCAGGGCGCGGACGGAGTCGCGTGTTGCCTGATGCACCTCGGTGTCGGAAACCGGTTCGCCCTTGACCTCGGCTTTTTTCTTGATCTTCTCGCCGATCTTTTGCTCGATCGGACCCCAGTTGCCGTCGAACGCGTTGACGAGGTCGCCATTGGCTTCGATCGGCCAGTCCTTGCGTTTCCAGGGAGCTCCGCGGGCCTCTTTCAGGACGGCTTCCTTTTCGTCCTGGAAGGCCGCAAAGAAGTCCCGCCAATCGGCATCGACCGAATTCGGATCCGTCTTGTACTGGGCGTAGAGGTCTTCGATATAGGCTGCGTTGGCGCCGTAAAGCAACGACGTCAGTGCGAATACGTTGTTCGCTTCCTGCCGTGCCATGTCCTTTAGCGGAGGGCTGCTCCGCCCTTTTTGTTATGGCGGGCCGAAAATGAACCCGCTGCCGGTTCCCTACAAAGACCGGTGGAACACCGGCCCCTCGAAAAGTATTACGACACGTTGTCGCGTCGTAATCTATCCTTTCACCATGCAGCAGGAAACGTAAACAGTTTCCGTCACCTGCTGCATAGAATTCTTGTGATTTTAGCCTTTCAACGCTTCCAAAAGCGTCTCGCCAAGCTTTGCAGGTGATGGCGAGACCTTGATACCGGCTGCTTCCATCGCCGCGATTTTGTCTTCCGCACCGCCTTTGCCGCCGGAAATCACGGCGCCCGCGTGACCCATGGTGCGGCCCGGAGGCGCTGTGCGGCCAGCGATGAACCCGGCCGTCGGCTTCTTGCGGCCCTTTTTCGCCTCGTCGATCAGGAACTGCGCAGCATCTTCTTCCGCGGACCCGCCGATCTCACCGATCATGATGATCGACTCGGTTGCATCGTCCGCCAGGAACATTTCCAGGACGTCGATGAATTCCGTACCCTTGACCGGGTCGCCGCCGATACCGACGGCAGTTGTCTGACCGAGACCCGCATTGGTGGTCTGGAAGACGGCTTCATAGGTGAGCGTACCGGAACGGGACACGACGCCGACGGAACCCTTCTGGAAGATGGAACCCGGCATGATGCCGATCTTGCATTCTTCCGGCGTCAGGATGCCCGGGCAGTTTGGACCGAGCAGGCGGGAATTGGACTTGTCCAGCTTCGCCTTGACCTTGACCATGTCGGCAACCGGGATGCCCTCGGTAATGCAGACGATGAACGGGACTTCCGCATCGATCGCCTCGATGATGGCGGCACCTGCGCCTGCCGGCGGGACGTAGATCACGGAGGCGTCCGCACCGGTTGCCTCCTTGGCTTCGCCAACGCTTGCGAAGATCGGCAGCTGAGCCGCGCTTTCGACGCTGCCCCAGGTCTCGCCACCCTTTTTCGGGTGGACGCCCGCGACCATCTTGGTGCCGTAATATTCAAGTGCCTGTTCGGTATGGAACGTGCCGGTCTTGCCGGTCAGGCCCTGAACGATAATTTTCGTGTCTTTATTTACGAGGATGGACATTTACGCGCTCCCCTTAACGGCTTTCACGATTTTCTGGGCAGCGTCGTCGAGATCATCGGCGGCGATCACGTTGAGGCCGCTTTCGTTGATGATCTTCTTGCCGAGTTCCACGTTGGTGCCTTCAAGGCGGACAACGAGCGGAACCTGCAGGCCGACTTCCTTGACAGCTGCCACCACGCCTTCCGCGATTACGTCGCAGCGCATGATGCCGCCGAAAATGTTGACCAGGATGCCTTTCACATTCGGATCTGAAGTGATGATCTTGAATGCAGCCGCCACCTTCTCCTTGGACGCGCCACCACCGACATCGAGGAAGTTCGCCGGCTCAGCACCATAGAGCTTGATGATGTCCATGGTCGCCATCGCAAGACCGGCACCATTGACCATGCAGCCGATGTCGCCGTCGAGCGCCACGTAGGCTAGGTCGTGCTTGGATGCCTCGATCTCTTTTTCGTCCTCTTCGGTAACGTCGCGCAGTTCCATAATGTCCGGATGGCGGAACGTCGCGTTGCCGTCGAAGGATACCTTCGCGTCGAGAACACGCAGATGACCGTCCTTCATCACGATCAGCGGGTTCACTTCGAGAAGGCTCATGTCCTTTTCGACGAAAGCCTTGTGCAGGATCGGGAACAGGGTCATGCCGTCAGCGCGCGCCGCGCCGTCCAGCGCCAGTGCATCGCACAGCTTTGTGGCGTCGGCTTCGGTGACGCCGGTGTCCGGATCGATCGGAAGCGTGATGATTTTTTCGGGCGTTTCCTCGGCAACAGCCTCAATGTCCATGCCGCCTTCGGTGGAGACAACAAAGGCCGGACGTCCAACGGTGCGGTCTACCAGGATCGAGAGATACAGTTCGCGCTCGATGTCGGCGCCGTCTTCGATATAGAGACGGTTGACAACTTTACCTGCTTCACCGGTCTGTTTGGTGACCAGTGTGTTGCCTAGCATTTCTTTCGCATGCGCAGTCACTTCCTCCAGGGAGAAAGCCAGACGGACACCGCCTTTCGCGTCGGCAGGCAGCTCCTTGAACTTGCCCTTGCCGCGACCGCCGGCGTGGATCTGCGTTTTGACGACCCAGAGCGGTCCGGGAAGTTGCTTGGCCGCCGCTTCCGCCTCATCGGCAGAAAAGATGGCCACGCCGTCTGCCACAGGTGCGCCGAAAGACTTCAGCACCTGTTTGGCCTGGTATTCGTGAATGTTCATGTGTTTCCCCCGTTGTCGGAGGACCGCTCTTTCAAGGGGTGAAAGAACGGTCGCTGCTTACCCGAGACAGACGGCGCTTAGGCCAGCGCCGGCTGAATTTTCTTACAGGCTTCCACCAGACCGTCGACCGAGCCGACGGACTTTTCGAAGTTGGCCTTCTCCTCACCCTGAAGGTCGATTTCGATAATGCGCTCCACACCGTCTGCACCGATCACGACCGGCACACCGACATAGGTGTCCTTGAGGCCATACTGGCCATCGAGTGCGGCGGCGCACGGCAGGACGCGCTTCTTGTCCTTCAGATAGCTTTCCGCCATCGCGATGGCGGAAGCCGCCGGGGCGTAGAAAGCCGAACCGGTTTTCAAAAGGCCGACGATCTCAGCGCCACCATCTCGTGTGCGCTGAACGATTTCGTCCAGACGTTCGGCGGTGCACCAGCCCATCTTGACCAGATCCGGCAACGGGATACCGGCAATTGTGGAATAGCGGGTCAACGGCACCATCGTGTCGCCGTGACCACCCAGAACGAATGCCGTCACGTCTTCAACGGAAACGTTGAATTCCTCCGCAAGGAAATACCGGAAGCGGGCGCTGTCGAGGACACCGGCCATACCGACGACCTTGTTCTTCGGCAGGCCGGAGAATTTCTGCAGTGCCCAGACCATCGCGTCGAGCGGGTTGGTTATGCAGATGACAAAGGCGTTCGGCGCGTGCTTGGCGATACCTGCGCCGACCTGCTCCATGACTTTCAGGTTGATTTCCAGAAGATCGTCGCGGCTCATGCCCGGCTTGCGCGGAACGCCGGCGGTCACGATAACCACATCGGATCCCTCAATCGCGTCGTAGCCGTTGGCACCGGCCAGCTTGGCGTCAAAGCCGTCGACCGGGGACGATTCTGCGAGGTCCAGCGCCTTGCCCTGCGGAATGCCTTCCGCGATGTCGAAGAGAACGATGTCCCCCAGTTCCTTCAAACCTGCCAGATGAGCGAGCGTGCCACCGATCTGACCAGAGCCGATCAAGGCAATTTTGTTCCGCGCCATATCGAAAGTTTCCCTTTACGTAAGATGGAACCATATGCCATCCGCTGATGACTGAAGATGGCACTACCCCCTTTGCCGCCCCTGCGCAACCTCGCCAAAAGAATATTGCGCTCGAGCCGACAAAATATTTCATTTCTTCCCGTCTGCATAATTCCCCTATGGGGAATGCAGACTTAAGCGTGTACTTCCCGCCGATCACCCGCGAGATAGGCTTCTGAGCGCATTTCGATCAGGCGTGAACTTGTCCGATTGAACTCAAATGCTTCTGTTCCGTCCTCCGACACATATAGATCCTGCGGCTCGGCTTCCGCGGACACAACCAGCCTGATGCCATTGTCGTAAAGCGTGTCGATGAGGTTGATAAAGCGTTTCGCCTCGTTCCGGCGGGCCTTGGACAATACCGGTATGTGGTCGATGAAGACGGTGCTGTAGGCATTGGCGATCCGAAGGTAGTCACTAGCGCCCAGTGGCTGCATGCACAAATCGTCGAAACTGAAACGGGCGGCACCAGAGGCAACACGCGGGATCGGTATCTTTCTGCCCTTGTTCTCAAGCTCTTCGGAATGCGGCGTCATACCGTGTGTGAGCTTGGTCCAGAGCGTCTCCATTTCCCTGTCCGCCTGATCTCCGAGCGGCGTCACGTAGACCGGCGCACCTGCCAGTTTTTCCAGACGGTAATCGGTCGGCGAATCCAGATGGAGCACTTCGACCTGCGACTTGAGCATGGTTATGAAGGACAAAAACAGCTGGCGGTTTAATCCATCCTTATAAAGGTTGGACGGTTTCACATTCGATGTCGCGACAACAATCACGCCCTTCTCGAAGAGCTTAGTAAACAAGCGCCCCAGGATCATCGCATCGGCGATATCCGTGACCGAGAACTCGTCAAACAGCAACAACCTGGTTTCGGCCGCTATCTGGCTGGCAACTGGGGGGATCGGGTCATCGCCCTTGACCTCACCCCGCTTGTGCGCCTGCCTGTGTTCGTGGATCCGCTCATGCACATCCGTCATGAATTCGTGGAAGTGCACGCGCCGTTTGCGCTGAATGACCGTCACCTCATAGTAGAGATCCATCAGCATGGTTTTGCCGCGCCCGACACCGCCCCACATGTAAAGGCCCTTCACCGCGGACCATAGCTGGTTCTTCTTTTTCGCAAAGAGCCAGCCAAGCGAACTTTTCTTTGACGCGAGCCGCGTTTCGGCAAGTCGGGTATTGAGGAGATCCAGGTGCCTGACGGCTTCCCGCTGAACAGGGTCTTCGGTAATCTCGCCGGATGCGATGAGGGCATCGTAGCGGGCGCTCAAGGCGCGGTTGACCGGCAGTTCCATCTTCAAAGGTGCTGCTCCCTCCATGAGGACTCATGGGGTCGGTGGCCAGGGCTGACCTCGACTGTTGGTTCGGCGGAATAAGGTCAACAGGTCGCAGATGCAAGTCAAGTTATGGTTTGAAATTGTTACAGTTATTCACCTTGTGGCTTTCAAACGATTGAAACGCTATGCCGGGGGGATTGGCGATGACCTGGACGCCGCTTTCCGGTGCTACTCCGCTGTCCTGCACACGGGATACCCGGCACAAACGCAGCTGAGCACCTGAGCCTCACTCTTCGTTTTTCTTTGCAATAAACGCCTTGATATTGTTCAGCTCATCAATGAGTTTCTTCGCGCGGGCCTGATCGACGCCGATCGCACAACCAAGGCCATGAGGAACGGCAAGTGCCGTCTTGTAGAGCTCCTTGCCTGTTTCAGTCAGATATACCTCAACCCGCCGCTCATCTGCAGCGCTTCGCTTCCGGGTCACGAAACCCAGTTTTTCAAGCCGTTTGACCAATGGCGTGGCCGTCGCCTGATCGACTTCGAGCCCCTTGGCAATATCCTGAACGAGAATTCCGTCACGCTGCCAAAGGACCATCAGCGCCAGGTACTGCGGATACGTGACACCCATTGTTTCCAGCAATACTGCGTATTCCTTGGTGATCGCCCTGGAAGTGGAATAGAGCGCGAAACAGAGCTGGTCCTCTATCTTCAGCAGTTCCCCCTCATCCACTTTACAGCTGTCCATCGAAGCACCCCATAATTTTGGCCCCTAATCTTTAGGTGACCCGATGCGCATTTTCAATATGCCGCACATGTAACCGTATGAATTGAAAGTGATTTTCCACGCTGCATTTTTAACGCTTGACAATCTCAATGTTAGATAGCCTATTATTAATTAGTACACTATTTATTTGCTTGCTAGATTTTCTCAACACAGGATGACCACATGCCCAAGCTTCGAAATCTCATTGCCATAGCCGCACTTGCTTCAACCGCGGCGTTTTCCGCCAGTGCAGCATATGCCGCGGACCTCACGGCAAAATCCGTCGTTCTTGTACACGGCGCATTTGCGGACGGTTCCAGCTGGAACAAGGTGACACCCTTGCTCGAAGCTGCGGGCCTCAACGTGATCGCTGTTCAGAACCCACTGGACTCACTTGCAGGAGACGTTGCATTCACAAACCGCGCGATCGAACGCGCAGAAGGACCAGTGGTCCTTGTCGGTCATTCCTGGGGTGGAATGGTCATCACGGAAGCCGGTGGACATGACAAGGTCTCGTCGCTTGTCTACGTCGCGGCCTACGCCCCTGATGCGGGCCAGTCGCTTGGCGAGGCCGCCGAGCTGGAGAAATTTCCCGCACCGGGCATCGGGGCACTTCAGCAGGATGCCCAGGGATATTTCTTCCTGCCGAAGGAAGCGACCGCACAGTATTTCGCGCAAGACCTGCCAAAACAGGAAACGGACCTGATCGCCGCCAGCCAGGGGCTGCTCAACAGCAAGGCGCTTGGCGAACCCGTGTCGAACGTTGCCTGGCAGGACAAACCGTCTTTCTACGCCATTGCCGGCGACGACCACATGACACCAACCGAGCTGCAGCGACAATTCGCCGAGAAAATCGGTGCCGTTTCACGCGAAGTCGATGCAAGCCATTCCGTCATGGTGTCACAACCTGAATTCGTCGCCGACCTGATCATCGAAGCTGCCAAGTAAGTTTTACCATAGAGGAGGATCAAGGATGAAGAAGACATATTGCGTACTACTCGGCGCGCTCGCCATCGTTTCGATGGCCGGTGAGCCGACCCTTGCCGGGGATGCGCGCACGCCGGTCTACGTTGAGGGCAACAAACCCATTGCGCCCTATTCACCAGGGATCAAGCTGGCAAACGGGATGCTGTTCGTCTCTGGCCAAATTCCCTATGTGAACGGTGAAATCCCCGAGGAGGCGCGCAATGACGTCTCCGCGCAGACCAGGATCGTGATGGAGAACCTTCAAAGCGTCCTGAAAGAGGCCGGTTACAGCTTCGATGATGTTGTCCGGGCCACGGTCTTCATGACCGACATGGGGAATTACGGCGCGTTCAACAAGGTTTACGGAACCTATTGGGACGAGGAAAGCGTGCCGCCCGCCAGAGCAGCGGTGGAAGTCGGCGCGCTGCCGGGTTCAAAGCCAGGCGCACCGGTCCTTGTCGAAGTGTCGATGATTGCGGCGAAGTAACTGACGCCTTCATCAAAAAAAAGCCGCGCCTGAACAAATCAGGTGCGGCTTCAGTTTGGCAGGCAGCGCCTTGGGGACGAGACTTCAGCGAAGCAAAAGCGTGCAATTGCGCCCGCTTTGCAGCTCCTGGAGGTAGAGCAGCTGTGCAACGAGATAGCATTCCGACTGGTCGTCAAGGTTTGCCTTCCGACCGCGGCCATCTGTCAAAAGCCAGGCGTTTCCGGATTTTACCACATCACATTCGACGGGAGCGTCCGGATCAAATCCAGCCCGCTTGATAAGCTCGGGCCCGACGCGGGCATCATCTTCCGCATCATGGCCCTTAATCTCGAGCCGCAGCCCGCGGTAAATCTTTGAGACCGAGAGCGTTGCAACAAGTGCCGTGACAACTTTGTCGCCGTCAAGCGCGGCAAAGCGCACGACGCCGCCCTGCTGCGGAATGGTGTTGCTCGAACAGGGGGTGTTTTGAACGTCGCCGAGCGTCGTCCACTCGGACCGGAGCGTGACCGTCGCAGGCTGACGCAGGGCGGCCATTTCCTTGGTCAGCCGCTTTTCAGCGGAACGTTGAGGACTTTTGGCAAACCGATCGGACGATACGGCCTTGCCGACGGCGACCGTCCCCCCGATACGCAGCCGCCTGAACACGATCACATCGCGCATCAGGTCCGTCCGCTCGACGCGCCATCCCGCATCCAGCCAGGCATTCTGGTGAACCAGGCTACCGCCGGAATTCGCCCACCATGTCCGGTGCTCCCGCGCACTTCTGGGGAGAGATGTTCCGAGAATATTTTCGACTTCGTCGAGCTTTGCCGCCCAGACGACATCTTCGCGTCGTGCCAAGTGTTCGCGTAAAGGTTCGTATTTTGACATTACACAGCCTTTCCGATTGCCATGTAAATATACACCTATAACGCGCAGTGTCCAGCAAAAATACCGAGGGTTTTTAACGGTACAACGAAATAGGCGATCCTGTCGAGGTTTGACCGTTAAACTTCCCGGGTTCACTGGAATAAAGTTGTGCCACGATCAGACCCGAACCATCCTTCAAAACCACCTGATTACCGTTAAGATCCCATGCCGAGATACCGGACAGCGAGGGGGTACTACAACCTCTGGTATTTGCACGGTAGCCGCCGGACCATGTTGTCAGCGTCATGAATGCCATGCAGTTGTCGCCGGCCGAAGCCAGTTTCCAGCCACCCAGAAGATCCGTTCGTCCGACCTGTTGAGCATTTGTCGGAGCCGCAACAGGATTTGTTGCAAGGTCGGCCGGTGCCGCGGCAACATCGGTCGTCGTGCCAATCGGAGGCGCGGCATTGGGGTCCAACGGGTCCAGCGTGCCTGTCCCGACCGGTGTTGTCGGGGTTGCAGGAAGAGGCGCAACATTATTGCCCCCTGACAGTCTCTGGCATCCGGCGACCAGAACCACCATTCCCAAAACCAAAACCAGTTTTCCCGCACGCTTCATGACGAATCAATCCCTCATCTCCGTCTCATTATGGAGGCAACTCTTAGACTACAATTTGTTTAAAATCCAAAATACCAGAAAAATTCACGTACTTTCATAATCAGGCCACTTGCCAGCGCTTTGTAGCGTCATGACGCCTTGAGGGTTCAACCAGCCTATCGATCGCAAACCGTATCTTTTGAAAACCGGAGATGCAGCGGCTGAACTTGTGAAAACCGCAAACGTCATTTTCAATCGACCGCCAGTGTCTGGACGCTGTGGATTTCCAATGCGCAGGCAGAGCGATCGCTTCCATTTCAGTCAGATAAATGACGCGGCCTGGCACGATTGCATACGGCAAAAGAAATACGCCGAACGGCTTGGGCGCCAGTCCGCGTGCCTCTACGCCATGAGCGGAAAGCAGTCTTTTCACATGCCGGTTCAGGTGGCTGGCAGGCGCGACACCGGAAGAAAATGTGACAAGGCGTCGTTTTGATGAGGAAATGACCGTCACCCAAGTACATCTGACAATGTTCCAAGGATTTTCCGGCATCATTCTTCTGCGCCTTTCGCCGCAGATGCACTATGTGATTCGGGACTTGGACAATGAGGAACAATACATGCCGACCGCCCTATGGTGCATTCTAGCCGCCGCCATCCTGCCCGTTCTTTCCGTCGTTCCGGCCAAGCTCAGCAGGGAGTTTGACAACGCCCGGCCGCGCGATCCGGACTATTGGAAGGACGGCTTTCGCGCACGCGCGCAGGCTGCACAAGCGAACGGGTTTGAGGCGTTTCCCTTCTTTGCCGTGTCCGTTTTTGTGGCGATGAGCCAGGGTGCCTCGCAATACTGGATCGACCAATTGGCAGTCCTGTTTGTCCTTCTGCGCGTGATTTACATATTCTGCTACTGGACCGATCGGTCCAACCCCCGCTCTCTGGCATGGACTGCGTCCTTCATCACAATTGTGGCACTTTTCACAAGTTCACTGTGGAGCTGAGACGTCCATTGATCGCAAATTTATTTCAGGGAGTGTTTGCACCGCGCGGCTGATTTCGCTAACGATGCAAGTGTGTAGTACAGGTTACCGACGGGCAGAGGTGCATTGTGCGGACGACAGATCAGACGACGGATCAGGCGACTGGCACCTTGCCGGCGCGCCGAAGAGAAGCGTTGCAGCGCCAGCTCACGGACCAGCATGTTGTTGATGCTCTGATCGCTGAGCGAGGCAAGCTGGTGATGGCAAGCCCTTGGTGGCCGTTCATCAAGCCGTTCGCTTATCGTATTTTACGGTACCGGTCCGCCGTGGACATGGCGGACACCATCTCGCAGATGGAAGCGGTTGATGTGTTCGCACACCTGAGCAACCTGCTCACGCTCGACGTGACCACGTTGGGACTGGACCGTGTACCGACGGAAGGTCCCGTCGTCCTGGTGTCAAATCACCCGACCGGGATTGCAGACGGCATCGTGCTTTATGATGCCATCAAGTCCAGGCGCACCGACCTGGCGATTTTTGCCAACAGGGATGCGATCCGGATCAATCCGCGTCTTGCGGAGATGATCATCCCGGTCGAATGGCGCGCCGATTTCAAGAGCCGGGCGAAATCCAAGGAAACGATCAAGATCGCGTCGTCCGCCTTCGCGACGGAACGGGTCGTGGTATTGTTTCCGTCCGGACGTCTCGCCTATTGGCATCAGGGCAAGCTCACCGAACGCCCGTGGATGACGTCCGCCCTCGCACTTGCGCGAAAGAACAAGGCACCGATCATTCCAATGCACATGGGTGGGCGGAATTCCGGCCTATTCTATTTCCTGGCGCGCGTTTCAACCGAGTTGCGCGACATGACGGTGTTCAACGAACTGCTCAACAAGCAGAACGCCAAATTCAGCGTGCATTTCGGCAAGCCCATCAGGCCTGACCGGCTGCAGGGCGACCTGACAGAACTGACCGAGCAAATGCGCATCCATTGCGCGGAGACCCTGGCAACCGACCCGGACGCCGAATTCTAGCAGCCACGGCAAACGCCTAAGCAAAACAGCATCCTTGGACGCAGTCCCGCGAAATCGGGAGGCGGCCCAAATCTCCAGGCTTTGTGTCACATTGGTTTCCGGCAGATCTGAAACGTTGCTGTCGGTATCTGGTTTCGTCGATCGCACGGAGCCGACCGCTTCATGTCCTCAATCTAGGCGTTGGCCGAATTACGGCTTCATCTCGTGCGCAGTCGTCTGATTGTTTCGGCACCGGGTTTTGAGATGCGCACGATGCGGACATGTGTGCGACCTCTGCGAATGGCAGTTTTGGAGCCGCGAATGGACTGTCGGGTTTCGTTGGCACTGACAGGTATGCGGACATCAGCATATGACTGACAAGTCGCTGCTTCCTGTCCTTTTCGGACACTGTCAAATCAAGAGATTCTGACGCCCTGAGACTTTTTTTTAGTTTTCGCGGCGATGCCGAAGATTGGATTTTTTGTTTGTCGCAGCGCTAGCTCTCTTTGATTTGTTGCCAAACTTCGCACACCTGATGACGATTTCAGAGCCGCGACCAATGTAAATAGCATCTCTGTTCGCGATACGCATTTAATTGTTTTCACTTTTTTGTTGATTAATAACCTAGCTTTTATTTATGCTGTCAAATAAATAAGGCAATTTTTGTTTTATTATACTTCTAGACGATTTTGCTTCAGCTTTCCACCGAACGTCGGGCGCAGTCCAAACACGATATCAGCAACCAAACGAGGAGAGCGCTGCGCGCCTTGCGGCAGGCGGTGCGGGATACCCTTAATGCGAAGACACTTGATTTATACGTACGTCTAATATAATAATTGAACTCAACGATGACTGGAGGATCATGTGGCTCGACATTTTACAATTGAATGCGTTCTGGATTGTGAGAACCATCTTGGTGAAGGGCCTATATGGGATCATGGTTCCGGCACGCTTTATTGGGTGGACAGCACAGGGTCCAGGGTCGGAAAGGATGCTATCTGGCGTCTTGACCCCGAGAACGGCGATGTCCGCTCGTGGCCGCTCGAACAAGATGTCGGCGCCATGGCGCTGCGCAAGAATGGCGGCGCGGTCCTGGCGCTTAGCGACGGCTTCTACACCTTCGACTTTGATACCGGGCGCACTGAGTTGATCGCCCAGGTGGATGACGATCCTTCGCGTGCGCGCCTCAATGATGGAAAGTGCGATCGTGCAGGACGCTTCTTCGCTGGTGGCATGGATGATCAAGAGGAACTCGGCATTTGCGGGCTCTGGAAGCTCGACCCCGACATGACGCTGAACAAGGTCGAAAGTGGCATCATCTGCTCGAACGGGCCGTGCTGGAGCCCGGACGACAAGAC
This sequence comes from uncultured Roseibium sp., assembly GCF_947494555.1. Classification (GTDB taxonomy): domain Bacteria; phylum Pseudomonadota; class Alphaproteobacteria; order Rhizobiales; family Stappiaceae; genus Roseibium. The sequence goes on from NZ_CANLVF010000003.1 coordinate 703,575, forward strand.
CTTCTACTTCGCAGACACGTTCAGGAATGAGATCTGGGCCTATGACTATGACTTAAGCACAGGATCGCTCACGAACCGGCGAGTCTTCGCTTCAACGGCCGACGACAGCGGCTTCGCCGACGGCTCTACCGTCGATGAAGAAGGCTGCGTCTGGAATGCGCAGGTAATCTCGGGTGACCTGATCCGCTATGCCCCCAACGGCAGCATCGAGCGCAAGATCACCATGCCGGTGCGCAATATCACATCGGTGATGTTCGGCGGGCCGGACCTGATGGACATCTATGTCACGTCTATGGCGCGAGTCAGCCACCCGGCCGCCCACGACAATTTCGAAAAACAGACCAAGCCTCAATTCGCCGCGGGTGCATTGTTCCGCATCCGGGGCTTGGGTATCCGTGGCGTACCGGAGCCTCGGTTCGCCGGATGAGCGCGTCTGAAAGGGAGGAAGCATGAAACCCGCGAAATTCGACTATAGTCGGCCTGAAGACCTGCCCACGGTGTTGGCACTCCTGGCGGAAAAAGGAGACGCACGTATACTAGCCGGAGGGCAAAGCCTTGTGCCCATGATGAATTATCGCATGGCTCAGCCATCGCACCTCATCGACATCAACCGCGTGCCCGACATCGACTATATCCGCCTGGAAGGAGACATGATCGCCATTGGCGCGCTCGCTCGCCATGCGGATGTCAAAAGCGCGCCACTCGTTGCCGAGCACCTGCCCATTGTCGCCGACGCTTACGACTGGGTCGCGCATTCGGCCGTGCGCAACCGCGGCACCCTTTGCGGCAACCTGTGTCATGCCGATCCGGCATCGGAGATGCCCGCGCTAATGCAACTACTCGACGCGGTGATGATCGTCGCAAGCCAAAGCGGCCACCGCGAGGTGCCCGCAACTGCCTTCTTTACCGGCATCTATGAAACTGCGTTGCAACCTGGCGAGATGCTGTCAGAGGTGCGCATTCCCGTGCCAGCGACAGGCACTGGCTGGGGCTTTGAGGAAGTCTCCATGCGCAAGGGTGACTTTGCCTGGACCGCCTGCGCGGCGACGTTGCGACTAGAGGCAGGGCGGATAGCCGGCGCACATGTCGCTGCCGCCGGGATCGGCGAGCGCTCACTACGCTTGACACAGGCGGAAGCTGCCTTGAACGGGCAAGCGCCCTCGGGCGATCTGTTCGCGGCGGTCGCCGCAGACGCCGCGTCCGCAATAAACCCCGCCGACACCATTGGTGCCAGCGCCGATTATCGCCGCGACTTGGTGCGCGCACTGATACCGCGCGTTCTTGGCGCAGCGGTTACACGCGCCAGATAAAAGGGGAGGAAAACATGGATAAAATCGCGATTTCGCTGACTGTGAATGGGCGCGTGAGGCAGGCCTTGGTCCCGTCACGGATGCTGCTGTCGGACTTCATCCGACATGAGTTGGCATTGCCGGGAACCCATGTGGGTTGCGAGCACGGGGTCTGCGGCGCTTGCAATCTGCTGGTCGACGGCAAGGCTGTCCGCTCCTGCCTAATGTTCGCGGTGCAGTTGGATGGCTCGGCTATTACCACGGTCGAGGGCTTTGGTCAGGACGATCTCCACCCGATCCAGCACGCCTTTTGGGAAGAGCACGGCCTGCAATGCGGCTTCTGTACACCGGGCATGCTGGCCGCGGCGAAGGAGCTGCTCGACCACAACCCCGACCCGACGGACGAAGAAATCCGCGAAGCCATCGCCGGTAATCTTTGCCGCTGCACCGGCTACCAATACATCATCAACGCCATCCGTTCCGCCGCCGCCAAGCTGCGCACGACCGAAACAGAAGCGGCATGAGGGAGAGACCCGTGGCATCCCATCTCGATAACAACGTCATTCCGCCCAGCCGCCAGCGTGAGCTGCCCCGCCAGGGCCTGACCTGGATCGGCCAGAGCATGAAGCGCGTGGAAGACCCCCGCATTCTTTCCGGTAAGGGCGGCTATATTGACGACATCGTCGTACCCGGAATGGCTCATGCGGCCATGGTCAGCAGCCCACATGCCCATGCGCGTATCGTCAGCATTGATACGTCCAAGGCCAAGGCATTGCCGGGCGTAATCGGGGTCTATACCGGCGAGGACCTCGCCACCGTCGTCGACCCATGCCCAAGCTTTGCTTCCCCACCGGTACCGCAGCACGCCATGGTGATAAACAAGGTCCGCCATGTAGGTGAAGTGGTTGCTGCCGTCGTCGCCGAGGACCGGTACATTGCCGAGGATGCGGCGGAGCTTGTCGAAGTAAACTACGACGTGCTGCCGGCCAATGTCGACATCGAAGCTTCGCTGGAGGCAACCGGCGACGCGGTCATCCATCCGGACGATCGAGAGAGTAACTGCGCACTCGATGAAAGCTTCAAATTCGGTCCCGTCGACGAGGATTTCGCCTGTGCCGACCGCATCATCAAGCGTCGCCTGCGCTGGAACCGCTCCTCAGCGCAGGCCATAGAGACGTGCGGCGTGGTTGCGAATTATGATGCTTTCAAGGGCGGTTACTCGATCCATGCCAACACGAACTTCTACAACTTCATCCCATTCGTGATCGGCGGGTCGCTGCGGGTCAGTCCGGGCGAGCTGAGGATTATCCCCGTACTCGCCGGCGGCAGCTTCGGCTCCAAGGTATTTATCCACAAAATCATCATTTTGACGGCGGGCCTCGCCCGGCTCGCAGGCGTTCCGGTGAAATACATCGAGGATCGCCTGGAGCATTTCACCAATTGCGACAGCCACGGCTCGGATCGGCTATACGACGCCGAACTTGCAGTGATGAATGATGGCACTTTCAAATCCATGCGCTTCACGGTGCTGGATGATTACGGCGCCTATCTCCAGTTCGGCGTCGGCACCCACGGTAACGCCATGGCACAAGTAACCGGCCCTTATCAGATACCAAGTTTCGGGATGCGGGTCATCGCAGTGCTTACCAACAAGTGCCAGCAAGGCCCTTATCGCGGCTTCGGCTCCGAGGTTACCAACTGGGTGATGGAGCGCCTGGTCGACGCTGCCGCCGCAGAGCTTCAGCGCGATGGAGTGGAGTTGCGCGAACAAAATATGATACAGCCCGATCAGTTCCCATACATGATCTCGACCGGCAACATCTATGACAGCGGCAACTTCCAGGCCGTACTGAGCGAGGCTAAGCAACTGTTCGACTACGATGCCTGGCGCACGAAGGCCGCTGAAATGCGGGCGCAAGGCCGTTGCGTGGGAATTGGACTTGCCACCTGTATGGAGCGCAGTGTCTATGGGCCGACAGAGTGGTGGTCGCTCAACAACAAGGAAACGCCTGGCTTCACACTGACCTCAACGCCGGAGGGCATCAGCGCGCGGATCGACCCATCAGGCAAGCTGTTTGTCACGCTGAACTCGCCGATGGTCGGCAACTCCCCCGAGACCGTGGTAACGCAGGTTCTGGCCGAACGGTTGACCATCGCACCGGAAGACGTGGTGATCAATTACGCCGACAGCCAGTCGGGCTTTAACGGCGTAGGCCCACAGGGTAGCCGCTTCACCGCCATGATCGCCGGGGCCTGCGTCAGCGCCTCGATCAAGCTGGAGGAGCGTCTGCTGCGCTTTGGCGCGAGTATGCTGCAACGCAGGCCAGAGGATCTGGAATTGCGCAACGGCGCAGTCGGCGTCAAGGGTGTGGCGGATCAGGAGAAGTCCTTTGCTGAGATAGCGTTGACGTCTAGCTTCTTCCGCTTGAGTTTCCCTGATGAGGAGGCGTTCGACAGTGGCCTCGAAACCACCGCCGTCTATGATCACCCGGTCTCCGCTGATCCCGATCCCGACCGGAAACACCTGGGCATCTTCTACCCAATCGTAGGCCATATCTGTCATGTCGTTGCCGTCGAGGTCGATCCGGGCACAGGAAAAGTTGAGATCCTCGATTATGCCGCGGTCCACGACAACGGCACGATCGTGAACCCCCGTACCCTCGGTGGGCAGGTTTGGGGCGGTACAGCCAACGGGATCGGCTCAACGCTGTTCGAGCAGTTTGTCTATGATGGCGATGGACAGTTCACAAACCCCAACTTTGCCGAGTTCGCCATGCCAACGGCTAACGAGATGCCACGCAACTTCAAGCTGGGTCACATTGAGACACCCTCCCCTTTTACCGAATATGGCATCAAGGGTGGCGGGGAAGGCGGTCGGTTGGGTGCACCTTCTGCATTGACGACGGCCATCGAGGACGCTTTGTCTTCTTTCGGGGTTAAAATCAGCACGCTACCGGTAACACCGCCGATCTTGCGTGGTTTGATCCGTGAGCGCGAACAGGCCGTCGCGGCGGAGTAGGAGCAGATATGGCTGACCGCCAACCTGTCATCATCACCTGCGCACTGACGGGCGCAATTCATACCCCTTCGATGTCGCCGTATCTGCCGGTGACATCGGACGCGATCGTGGCACAGGCTGTTGAGGCAGCCGCCGCAGGGGCCGCGATCCTGCATCTCCACGCCAGGGATGGTTCGACCGGACGACCCGATCAGGGCGTGGAGGCTTTCCGGCGCATTGTTGAACCTATCGCAGCGCAAACCGACGCGGTCCTGAACCTCACCACGGGTGGTAGCCCCTACATGACCGTCGAGGAACGGGTGAAGCCGGCACAGATGCTTGCACCCCAGCTTGCATCGCTTAACATGGGTTCGATGAATATCGGGCTTTTCCCCATGCTAAAGCGCCATCCGCAGATGGCAGGGTGGGAGCGGGAGCATCTCGAGAACTCACGGGAGCTGATCTTCCGCAACACGTTCAAGGACATCGCCTACGTGCTTGATGCATGCAGCGCAAACGGCACCCGGTTCGAGTTCGAATGCTACGACACGTCTCACCTCTACACACTCGCGTACTTTGTTGATATCGGGGCGATCGAGCCGCCTTTCTTCGTTCAGACAGTCTTTGGCCTTCTTGGCGGCATTGGCGCGCATCCCGACGACATCGCCCATATGCGCAGAACGGCGTTGCGTCTATTTGGTGACGATCTTGTGTGGTCTGCGCTCGGCGCCGGGGCGCATCAGATGCGGGTCGCTGCGACGGTCGCCGCCTCAGGAGGGCATGTGCGGGTGGGTCTTGAGGATTCTCTGTGGGCAGGGCCCGGCCAACTAGCAATCTCAAACGCTGAGCAAGTAGAGGCCGCAAAGTTCATGCTGGACGGTCTGGGCTTGCGCCCGGCGACGCCAGCCGAGGCGCAGCGCATCCTCAGTCTCACGCCGATTAGGGTTACCGCATGAAGGAGAAGAGCACAGCGTCGTCCGTTTTTCTGCTGGAGGGTACGCCGCCTGCGCCTGCACGCAAACTGCAGGGCAAACCCGGTCGACCAAAAGGTGGACGCCCCGACGAGACCCGCGACCGGATACTGAACGCGGCGGAAAGTCTTTTCGCTGATCGTGGCTATGATGGTGCGTCGATCCGGGATGTCGCCGCAGCTGCAGACGTGCAGATCAACGCGGTGGGCTACCATTTCGGCCCCAAGGAAGACCTCTTCGACACTGTCATCGCACGGCGGGCAGCCGTCATGGAGTCGCTTCGACTCGACGCGCTCGCAGACGCCCGTCGCGCCGCCGGAGAGGCTCCGATCCCCGTGGAAATCCTTGTTCGCGCCTATGTTCGACCCTTCATCGAAAGCGCTGACCACGGCGAACCTGGCTGGAGGAACTATGCTGCATTGATGGGACGCTTGGCTAACTCTCCACTTGGCACCGAAATCATCGCCCGTCACTACGACGATACGGCCCGCACTTACCTCTGCGAGTTTCATCGCACGCTGCCCGGGGTCGAGCTTGAGGACATCGTAGATGGTTTTTCCGCCATGGTGGCCGCAATGCTGGGTATCTGCGCGAATACAGGCCGTCGGGAGAGGCTGGCCAATGCTGACCGCGCTCGCGCAGCCAAAAAAAGCATCGACGTCCTTGTCAGTTTTCACGCGGCAGGGTTCAACGCGCTTTCTCACACCAATTGGAGAACATGAAGCTATGGTTCAAACACTTGAGGTTGGCGCGACCCATACGCTCGACGTTCTTGTCACAGATGCGAACACTGCAGAATATCTAGCCGAGAGCGGTGAAACGCTACCGCCTGTTTTTGCCACGCCGTTTATGATAGCCGCGATGGAGCGCGCCTGTGCCGCTCTTCTCTCTGTTGCTCTGGAAGAGGGCGACGTTTCGGTCGGCGCCAAGATCGACGTATCACACGTGGCGCCATCCCCGGTTGGCGTCGAGATTCTGGCCACAGCGCGGTTCACTGACCGCGAAGGGCCACTTTTTTGGTTTGACGTGAGCGCGGAGGATCCTGGTGGCCTTATTGGAAAGGGCCGTATCGCTCGCGCGATCCTCTCGATGGACAAAGTTAAGGCTCGTGCGGAGGTGCGACGATAGTTGATCTGAGGACGCTACGCTTTCTGAGATCGAGCGGAATGTCGTCCTTTGGCTTGCCAATGAGGCTCGGCACGACAGGCATCACGTCAGACACATTAATTGCTCGCGCCAAAAACGACGCCGAAATGTCAACGACCGAAAAACGCCGGGGTTTGAGAAAGTTGACGCGGTGGGAGCCGCACCAGACGAATAGGGAGATTCTCGATGTTGACCGCGCTTGACCATGTAAATCTACATACCGATAAGCCCGATGCCCTCGCACAATGGTACGAGAATATCCTTGGCCTTGAGCGAGGCCCGCGCCCGAACTTTTCAATTCCAGGCATTTGGCTCTATCTCAACGACCAACCGGTCGTTCACGTGGTCAAGGTAGATCAACCTCCCGAGCGCGCCGCCGTCTCGCTGGAGCACTTCGCGTTTCGCGCCGAGGGCATGGCGGCCTTCGAGGCAACACTCAAACAGCACGACCTGCAGTTCGAACGAGTCGATCTCACCGAGATCGATGTGGACATTGTCCAATATAATTTACGCGACCCAATGGGTACACATATCCATGTCGACTTTAAACCAAGCTTGGAAGCAGAAATGGTTGAATGATTGCGCTGAAGGAGCCTGAACGGGGCAACTCGGCTGCCCAGTGCTGTGTAAGTCTCAGTCGTTCCGGCAGCCCCCCGTGAGGTAGGTACGTCAGCCAAGAAGGCTGCGATGGAAGTAACCGCCACGTGTTGACCAGTGTCGGCTTTCAGAGAGCAAGAATGTGAGTTTGCACCAGCGGCGAAAGTCGACCTGATGCCCTACCTCGGATGCCGCTGGATCCCAATTGAGTGTCCGCTTTAATGCGTCGGTCTTCAAAAACTCAGTGTCCAAATAGGCTGCGCAAAGCTGCCGTTCAGAATACTCGCAGCGAAGGTCGGTTTGAACCGGAGAAGGGACTGCCGGGAAAAGCGCGCCTTCTCGCGGCAGAAAAGTTGACCCCAGCCAACGGAAAATCAGTTCAACCCGTTCAGATAACCTGACGCAGAACCGCTTCCGGACATGGAGAAAAAGACCCTGTTGTCGCGCTCGGCGCTGTTTGCCTTCTGCCGGACCCTGTTCCTCAAGGCCTCTGCTGTAATGGAGACTCCAACTTGAAGATTTGAGTGGTGTTCGCCAAGGCTTGGATCGATCAGGCCATGCTGGTAGCGGTCGACAAGGGCTTCAGGGAGATCAACCAGCCAGAAGTTTTCGTCAGACTGGAAGGACAGAAGGATCGTGTAGGGGTCAATCCCGTGTTCCTTGATCATCGCCTCAATCAGAACCGTGCTGTTGTCAGATGAAAGGCCTAACTCTTCGCGAACGGCCTTTGGTCCTGCAGTGTATCTGTAGGCGGGTGGCGCCCTGCGCGGCAGCCGAAAGAACAGTGGCGGCTTTTCAAGCAGGCTGGGGCAGAGTGCTCCAATTTTTTCGATGAAGACTTTTCCGACACCGAAATCGTCGCCTTGAAAGGCAATCATGTGTTCAACCGATTTGTAGGCAATCTGTTCGTGCCCGGCGAATTCGGCGGAAGTCGCATCACCGATCCAAACATCGTTCTGGTAATCGACATCCAAAAGCGTGAATTCACATCCGGTGATCCCGATGCTGAAATTCCACTGGTGCTCAAAGAGACGATCCGCGTCTCCCGGATTGCACATCAGGATCTTGATCCCAATGACGCCAAACGGCGCTTCGCGTGAGATCATCTTTTGAACGGCGCCGTCCTGAATATCAAAGACCGTGGAGGTGTTCCACAAGTCGATGAGATGAGACTGGAACTCTGCGCCTATCGCATCAATCAGTCTTTCAACGCGGCCCTTACTTGGTGACACATCAGTCTCCGGTCTCTGTTTGGTCACTCAGTCTTTCAGATCAATATATGTCATCCTCGCATTGTCAGTAACTCCCTGCCTTTGAAAAAAACACATCTGGAAAAGCGACCCTGAAGAGGTTTGGAAAAGTCCGGCACATAAGACCTCCATCCAACCCACAATGAACGGCTATTCCGCGCCCGACTTGTGAATTCAATCCGTCTTCGGTGAATGACGGCTTTCGGGAGCAAAGGCAAAACCGGCACACGTCCGATATGCGGGCGCATTGCGGCCGTCGGCACCATTCGCAGCGAATGTCAGTTTCGAGTGCGGAGTTACAAATGCCGGGCGCTGCGCTGATGTTGGTTTTGTTGGTTGGCAGCATGCCCAGTCCGGGTGCACTAATACATCTATGGCAATCACTATTGAACACCAGACAGCCGCAGACTCAGAGGGTCTTTTTCTGGCGCTACAGGATGAGCGGATTTACGAATTTCTCGACGAGGTCCCTCCAGACTCCATCGATGCGGTTCGCGCAGTCATCGAAAGGCGTCTGAAAGGCGCACCACGTTCCAGCGGCGAAACATGGTTGAACTGGACAGTGTTTGAGGATGACGTTGTCGTCGGCTATACGCAGGCGACCTTAAGCAAGGCTGGCACGGCAAGCCTTGCCTACGTTCTGTCGCCAAACGTATGGGGACGCTCGGTTGCATACACTGCTTGCGTTTTGACGATAGCAGAGCTTAAGGCGACTGGATCAATCACCGCGTTAACAGCCGACACGAAAATAAAAAATGTGCGTTCACAAGCGCTTTTGGAAAGGCTTGGCTTCAACCGCAACTATGCAGATGAGCATAACGTATTTTATAAGCGGATATTGGCCTGACAGCGTTGGCCGACCGTTTCGTCCCGCGTTTCGGAAGTTCCTGGTGCCCGGCCTGAGAAATGGGGCGAAATACCGGCGTCGGCCACGCGCAACCGGAAAGTGCTGAAAAGAGAATGTTCCAATTGAGGAATGTCGGGCAAATTCAGGGAGTTTTCAGTTTGGAAAGGTCAAGATGAACGTTCTGCCAGACAGGTTTTTAAGAGATCTTCACACGCTCCGCTCCTTCGGCGCGAGTGACGTGGGCAAGGGAGTGGTGCGTCCGGCATTTTCCGAACCAGACGTGGCTGCCCGAAAGTGGTTGATCAACCAGTTTGAGGCGGCGGGCCTGGCCGCACATGTGGATCCTGCGGGCAACGTCTTCGGCCTGACCGATGCTCCATCCATACTCTTGGGATCTCACACCGATACCCAGCCCGAAGGAGGCTGGCTCGATGGGGCATTGGGTGTCATCGTCGCATTGGAGATCGCGCGTGCTGCGAAAGAGGTGGGCGGTCCGCCAGTGTCAGTCGTGAACTTCCAGGATGAAGAAGGGCGGTTTGGTGCGCTGACTGGATCCAGCATTTATTCAGGCAAGACCACACTTGCAGAGGCCGACGAATTCACGGACATGAACGGGGTCGCTTTCCACGATGCACGGTCTTCAATGGCGGATCTTGCAGGCGCGTTCGTGCCGCATAACCAGTTCTCGGGTTTCATTGAACTCCATATCGAACAGGGCAGCACATTGGACGACGCGGGCGAGGCGATTGGCGTTGTCACAGATATTGTCGGATCCCGGCAGCTGCAGGTCACCCTGACAGGTCAGCAAAACCACGCCGGCACCACGCTGATGCACCAGCGAAGAGATGCGTTTCAGGCGCTGTCGGCATTCAACGCCGCGCTAAACGACCGCCTTCGAAACATCGTGACACCGCGCACAGTCTGGACGATTGGCCGGATACAAGTTAAGCCCAATGCACCCTCCATTGTGCCCGGTGAAGTGGTGTTCGACGTGCAGTGGCGCGATGTTGATGACGATCGGCTTGCCCGGATGGAAACTCTTATTCGCGATCTTGTTGCCGAAATTGCCGTTGACCATGGAATGCAGGTCGAAATTGTGCCGATCAAGGCACTGCAGCCGGTTCCAATGGACGCCACCTTGCGCGCGGCTTTGAGAGCCGCAGCCGAGGCGCAGGCCCCGGGTAAATGGCGCGAGATGCCGTCGGGCGCCTTACACGATGCTTCAAACGTGGCGCAGGTGATGCCGTCAGCGATGTTGTTTGTTCCGTCGATTGACGGGATCAGCCACGATTTTGCCGAGGACACGCACGAGGCCGACTTGATAACCGGCCTGCGTGTGCTGGCGGATGCCGTCAGCCGACTAAACTGAAACAATTGTCAAACCAGAACTCTGTTGCTCAAACGCTTGTGCTCTCCGATAAACTTGCCGCCGGACAATAGACTTCCCGAAGCTGGCCTGGCTCTTCGAGGTCAACTTGTTGCCGCAGAACCAACAGGAAGAGCTTCTCCAGTCGGCGGACCAGCCAAGCAAATCGGCCATTCGATCTGACTGCAACGAATGGCCGCTTCCCACTCAACTCGTTTATTTGGTGCGTCTTGAACGAACGTCTGCTTTCAGGCTCAAGCTTCAACCGGCGAACGTCCGAATTGGAAGCGCAAAGCAGCAGTTTCAGTGAAAGAAGCTAGATCATGCTAGGCGCGACAGCAGCTCGCGATTCCGTTAGAAATATTTCGTAAAAAAATTTAGTCATTATTTTCAATAGCTTATATCTGAAAATCGAGTCAGATGCGGGATGACGAGACCTGCGCCTGTTGCAATGCACCCGCAGCTTGTTAGGGTCCGCTCGAAATTTAGCGCTCAGATTTGCGCTATTCAGAGAACTGGCAACAGACCCCGGGTCTGTCGCACCTGCAGGTCGGAGCACCCCGCTCCATCGCGGTGCGCATCGTGCCTCACAGTCCGACTGTGGTCCGCAACTCCCCAGGGCCGCTCCATCATCACGTGCATTTGCCATGCATATTTTGTCGGACGCAATGCAGAAAAGAACCACTTGAACCCACCAGCCGCGCAGGTGGTGGGATCGCGCGCGTGCGCCCTGGACAACGTCGATCTGTGGAATTCAACGAAGGAAGACCAATGAACGCTAAAACTTGGCTTTTCACCAGCGAATCTGTGTCTGAGGGCCACCCAGACAAAGTGTGCGACCGCATCTCCGATTCTATTCTTGATGCCTTTCTAGCGGTGGAGCCGCACGCACGCGTCGCTTGCGAAACACTCACCACCACAAATCACGTCACCGTTGCCGGAGAAGTGCGTGGTCCACAAAGCGTTCTAGCCGACGTCGAAAATTTGGTTCGCACTGCCGTCAAGGACATTGGTTACGAACAAGATGGCTTCCATTGGCAGACAATGGAAGTGGTCAATCGGTTGCACCAACAATCCTCAGACATCGCGATGGGAGTCGACGAAGGCAGCAAAGGCGAAGAAGGTGCAGGCGACCAGGGCATCATGTTCGGATATGCCTGCAATGAGACTGAAGAACTCATGCCGGCGCCGATCATGCTGTCGCACAATATTCTGCGCAAGATGGCCGAGGCACGCAAATCCGGCAGGGAACCAAGGCTTGGACCGGATTCAAAAAGCCAAATAACGCTCAAATATGAAAATGGCCACCCCATCGGAATCGACGCTGTCGTCGTTTCCACGCAGCATCATCTAGATGTCACCCAGGATGAAGTCCGCGACGCGGTATTGCCTTTCATCCTGCATGAACTCCCGGTCGGCTGGTCCGTTCCTCAGGAGCGCATTTTCATCAATCCGACAGGGCGTTTCGTCATCGGCGGACCCGACGGTGATGCGGGTCTCACCGGTCGCAAGATCATTGTCGATACCTATGGTGGCGCCGCCCCTCACGGTGGCGGAGCGTTCTCCGGAAAAGACCCGACCAAAGTGGATCGGTCGGCAGCGTATGCCGCACGGTATCTGGCGAAAAAATTTCGTTGCGGCCAACTTGGCGGATCGCTGCCTTATCCAACTGGCCTATGCGATCGGGATTCCTGATCCGGTTGCGGTTTATGTCGATACGCAGGGCACAGGCAAAGTTGACGAGACAGAACTTGCAACGGTGCTGAGGGAGATGGTGCGCCTGACACCACGCGGTATCCGCGACCGTCTCGGCCTTTCGAGGCCGATTTATGCTCGCACCTCTGCATATGGCCACTTCGGCCGCACTCCGGAAGAAGACGGCGGTTTCGGCTGGGAGCGGACTGACCTTGCCCAGGACCTGGCACTCCATTTCGGCGCGCGCGCTGATGCAGCCGAGTAACTATCCAGTCCAGTTTTCAAAAGATCCTCGTGCGGTGATTTCGACGCCGCACAGCGCCGCTATGGACAATTCACGGAGTTAGCAGATGACGAAGAATCCCGATTTTGACGAGATCAATGAAGCCAAGGCGTGCATGGATAATATTTATGACCAGGCAGATCCGGGGCCCTATTTTCGTGAGTTGCAAAAGCTAGGCTATGTTATCCCGAACGAAGCTAAACCAGTCTTTCAGAAACTGATCAGTCAAATGAAACTACAGCGGGACGGCTCCTTGAACGTGCTGGACCTCGGTTGCTCTTACGGCATCAATTCGGCAATTCTCAAACACGATTTGTCGATGTCCAAATTGTATCGGCACTGGGGACAGAAGCGTGCCGAAAGCGAGACCCTGAAGGAAAACGTTGAGTATCATAAGCAATATTTTGCTGCCCTTGATCGACCGGAAGACATAAAAGTGATTGGGCTAGATGTGGCAAAAAACGCTGTTTCATACGCTGAGGATATAGGCCTGTTGGATAGTGGCCTTACTTGTAACCTGGAAACTCAGCCGGTCCCGGCCTCGGCAAAAGGTGATTTGGAGGCGGTTGATCTGGTCACCTCGACAGGATGCGTTGGTTACATCACCGAAAAGAGCTTCGATCACTTGTTACCAACGATCACGCACGGACGCCCGCCCTGGATCGCCAACTTTGTGCTGAGAATGTTCCCTTATGACGCGATCGAGGAGACTCTTTCACACTGGGGTTACGTTACCGAGAAATATGAAGGTCAGACCTACATTCAGCGCGAATTCGCCTCTTCAAAGGAACAAGACCAGGTATTGGAGCGGTTGATTGGAGAAGGAATAGACCCGAAGGGCAAAGAGACTGAAGGTGAGCTCCTCGCTGAATTCTATCTATCTCGTCCGAAAGCAGACGCGGCCGACGTACCAATTGAGCGCCTTTTTGCTGCTTAAATTCGTTGCTTTGTATCGGCTAGGCGGGATCTGTAATGTCAAGGCACGCGGAGCAACCAGGTTGCGGTTCCGTCAGTCGAGAGGCGCGGAGTGTCAGGTATTGCGATGTCATTCAGCGCCCGCGAATGTCCGAAAAGGGCGCGCAAACCGGCAGGTGCTCGCGCTCGCCGATTACGCGGTCCTTGGTAAGCAGAAAAAGTTCCATGACGGCTCTGCCAACGGCAAGCCATTGTGCGCCAAGGTGCCCGTTTCGGCATTTGGATGAAGCGCGACGGAAGGTGGCTGCAGCGCTACTAACAGGAGATCGACACCATTCTGCATAACTCGTAAGACTTATGCAGGAGCCAGACATGGTTCACGCGTCCCGTTCGTCGTCCGCTGCATTGCGCCATTGGGCAATCACCGGCAGCAGTGCAATCAGCAATAGACCAACGCCCAGGGCGAGCAGACCATAGTCGAGAAACGCAGCCTGGCTTGTCGCCACTTTGCCGGCCAGGCCCGTACCCTCGGGAACCGCTGCGAGCTTCGCAAGAAGGCCACTGCCATAGTTTCCAAGCGCGTGAACCATGAACCACATGCCCATTGCAAAGCCCATCAACTCACGGGTTGCGAGGCGACTTACCATGGAAAGCCCGATCGGCTCGACGAGAAGCTCCGCGACACTGAACAGCAAAAAGAAAACGATCAGCCACAGGGGTGATACCAACCCACCAGCACCCGGAGGTGCCAACGCAAGCGAGCAATAGGCCGCACCGAGCAGCAGAAGCCCGACGGCGAACCTGATGCTTTCGGACGGTGTTATGTCACGCCCCGCGAGCCGGAACCACAAGATCGACATCAGTGGCGCGCCGATGATGATGACGAGCGAATTGAGCGACAGAAAAGCACTCGAAGGGATTTCGAAGCCTATGACAGTCCGATCGACCCCCTGAGCTATGAAGAGCAGGATTGTATCGGCATCCTGGTTGTAGACCGCCCAGAAAATGACACCGAAGGTAAAGAGCATCAGCATGACAAGCGCACGCTGCCGGCTTTTTGCATCCAGGCGCAGAACCGTGAAAAGGAAATAACCGAAAACCGCGGCGCAGACGACAGCGATGATCTCGCCGGTGGCAAAGGCATGAAACAGGAGCAAGTTGCTGAGCACGACCAGAGCGATTGTACCGACCGCAAGCCATAAAAAGTTAGGGAGTCCGGCAAAGTCTGCCCGCATCAGCGGCCGATCAGCGGGTGCGGCGCCGACACTGCGAAACACGCGACCGCGCGCCAGCAGCGCAGCAAAGGCGAGTAATTTACCAAGTCCGGCGACGAGGAAGGCCGTGTGGTAGCCGAATTCGCGTGACAACAACCCCGCGCCAAGTGCCGCGGCGCCGGCACCAATATTGATGCCCATGTACAAAAGCGTATAGCCGCTGTCGCGCCGCGGATCGTCCTTTTCGTAAAGCAAGCCCAAAAGGCTGGAAACGCTGGGCTTGTAATACCCATTGCCGACGAGCAGCGCGGCCAGGCCGACAAAGGCGGCCGCCTTCACGCCGGTGGCGAGAAGCAGGCTGCCGCTGGCCATGATGGCAAGACCGATGAGTGTTGCCGCGCGGAAGCCGAGCAACCGGTCTGCGATGATGCCGCCGGCAAAAGTCGTCGAATAGATGAGCGCCGTATAGGTGCCATAAAGCAGCGACGCCTCGACCTCGGAAAAGCCAATCCTGCTAACGGCATAGGGAATAAGGAGAAATACGGCCGTATAAAAGCCGTAGCGCTCACACAGTTCAACGAGGAAGAGAAGGTAAAAGCCTTTGGGCTGCGGCGTCATGGCGGGACTCGGCGGCGTGCGCATTTCGGCTCCGTGAGCCGGGACGATAGTATCGACCGTTGAACAGATCCTTTATAGGAGTGCAGCGCGATTCGGCAAAGCGCCTTCTTCCGAACCGACAACCGGACCCTGAAAGCGTCATGCAGCGTGCCCACTTCCCTACAGAACAGAAAAACCTTGTCGCCGCATATCAACCTCCTTCCAAGAAGTTGCCGGTTAAAAGGGAACGACCAGAAAAGCGGTCAATCAGACCACCTAACCTTATGGCGGCTTAATCCGCCCGCGTAACTGCCGCTCACCGCGAACGCAGCGAAGGTCTTCTTCCCGCCCATCCTGTGAATTTGCTGCGTCTCAAATGAATGTCCGCTTTCGGGCGCAGGCTTCAACGCGGCGAACGACCAATAAGGCGGCCCATTTCAGTCGCTCTGTCCCGACGTAGCGAAAGACGCTCTCGAGCCCAATCACCTCTCAATTATTGGCATTGACGCCCACCCGAAAGCTGACACCTATAGGTCATGACTTTGCGCAAGCCAAAAAAATCAGATGCTTCTAGCATTGCAGCAATCTCGATTGAGGTATGGATAGGCACTTACCTTAAGCGTGGTGTAAACGCCTTTTTTGCAGACTATGCTTTGGAAGAGTTTACACCCTCGAAGATCGAGAGCCTCATATCTGACCCTAATCAATTCATCCTCGTTTCTGAGAATGAGGAAGGAATTGACGCGTTCATACGCGTATCCTCAGCAAGCAAAGCGCCGGTATCAGGCTGTTCGGAAACGGAGATTGCAACTTTTTATGTTCAGCCACGCCATCATGGCAAGGGCATCGGTAAACGTCTGCTAAATGCGGCGCTCCAACACTGTCGTGAAAAAAATGTCGATTCTGTTTGGCTAACAACCAATGCCGAAAATGATCCCGCAATCGCTTTCTATCTCGCACAGGGTTTTGAGCATGTCGGGGAAACCCACTTCCGAATCGACGACGAGGGATATCTGAACAATGTTTACTCGTATCGCTTGTCATGATCTTGCCTTGTCATTGGCGATGACAGCAAAGTCCACATTTTCGCGATAGGGTCTGAAAGCAACGAAGGTCGGCTGCCAGGATAAACCTGCGAAACAACGAACGACCGAAACGGAGGCGCGAAGGAGCCATTCATGCTGAGCTCATCATCCTTCGCTCCGGGCTCAAAGGCGACAATCCCTATGTATGAACCGAACGACTGAAAAGCGTCCTCAAACCGGTCTTTCGAAATTCTTGTTCGCTCAGGGTGCCTGGTGCGTGGCACATAACCGGGCTTTACTCTCGCGAAAGGTCCCCCCGGTAAGCTGGCAGAAACCTCTTTTGGACGAGAGAGAAATGCCGCCTTACAGTACCCCTGCCCTTCAGATCCTCAATCTTCACAAGTGCTTCACCGAACCGGCCGTCAACGAACTCTCGCTGACAGTGCGTGGCGGCGAGTTCTATGCCTTGCTGGGTCCGAACGGTGCGGGCAAGACCACCACTCTGCGGATGGTCGCGGGGCTGCTCGAGGCTGATGCGGGCTCCGTCAAGATCTGCGGTATCGACGCTTTTTCCAACTCGATTGCCGCCAAACAGGTCCTGGCCTGGGTGCCTGACGAACCCATGGTCTACGACAAGCTGACGCCGCTGGAATATCTTGAATTCGTGGCGGGCCTCTGGAGCATGGATCCCGATCTTGCGCGTTTCAAGGCAGACACCCTGCTTGAGTCTTTCGGACTTGCGCCTCATTCCAATGAACGCTGTGGCGGGTTCTCCAAGGGCATGCGTCAGAAAGTGGCGCTTGCCGGTGCCCTGATCCATGAACCGCGTCTGATCATCCTCGACGAGCCGCTCACCGGACTTGATGCAGGGTCTGCGCGTCAGGTGAAGAAGGTGCTCTCCGGCCTTGTTGCCCAAGGCGTGTCGATCATCATGACGACACATATCCTTGAAGTCGCGGAGCGCATGGCTGACCGGATCGGGATCATCGCGCGCGGACAGCTCGTTGCCGAAGGAACGCTGGCGGAATTGCGCGAGCGCGCGAACGCTGACGGCAATTCCCTGGAGGACATATTCCTCGAGATTGTGGGCGGCGTCTCCGCCGGTGACACACACACGGGCATCGCAAATCGCCTCGACGAGAACGCCGCATGAGCGTGATCGCAGTCCCTTCCGCCCTGGTGCGGTTTTCACGGCACGAATTGCGGCTCGCCTGGCGGGACTGGGCCTGGATGTTTTCAGGCTGGCGCAACACCAGCTTGCGGCGGGCTCTCACCGGCATGGGCATATTCTATGCGATCATGCATCTGATCGCCTACGCCGTGCTGTCCCCTCAATTTGTAGCCGGGTTTGTGCTGGATCAGACCGCACTTGCAATGCTTTCGGTCACTGTGCTGCTCAGCTTTACCATGATGCTGTCACAGGCGATGGAGTCGGTGACGCGCGCGTTCTATGCCCGTGATGATCTCGACCTGATCCTGTCTTCGCCCGCGCCCTCGCGGGACCTGTTTCTTGTGCGGATCGTCATGATGGCTTTGACAAGCTGGGTGATGTCGGCGCTTGTCATTTCTCCGTTCCTCAACGTTGCAGTGGTGCTCGGAGGGGAACGTTGGCTTGCCGGATACTTGGTTCTCCTGACGGTATCGCTGTCTGCAACTGGAGCAGGTGTTTTGATCACGCTCGCGCTGTTCCGAACGATGGGCGCGCAGCGCACGCGCCTTGCTGCGCAAATTCTGGCTGCCGTCGTTGGCGCGGCCTTCCTGATCGGCATGCAGGTTGTTGCGATCCTTTCCTTTGGATCGATTTCCCGCTTCGCGCTCTTCGACCCGGCTTTTCTGGCAAACCATGCGCCGGCTGCAGGCTCTGCGTGGTGGTTCCCCGCTCGAGCGGTGGCCGGACAGACCAATGCGGTGTTTCTGTTTTTTGCCGCGTCCCTCGTGTTTTTTGCGGCGGGAGCCTGGCTTGGCGCGGTTCAGTTTCGCCGCATCGTCGTGTCGGCACTCGGTGTCACGGAAAAGACCCCGCGCGGACGTTCATCCGAACGGGCCTTTCGCAGCCACGCACCGCTCGGCGCCCTCGTCTACAAGGAACTCAAGCTGATCGCCCGCGATCCCTGGCTCGTTTCCCAGACGTTGATGCAGGTGCTTTATCTGATCCCGCCCGCTGTCATGCTCTGGGTCAGTTTTGGCGAGAACACGGAGATCTCGGTGATCATCGCCCCCGTTATCGTTATGGCGGTCGGACAGCTGGCCGGCGGTCTTGCGTGGCTGACCATTTCCGGCGAGGACGCGCCCGATCTCATCGCAACGGCACCCATCTCTGCGTTCACACGTCTTTGGGCAAAGGTTTTGTCGGTCCTGACGCTTGTCGCGGCAATCGTGCTGCCTCTTACGCTGTGTCTGGCGCTGTTATCTTTATGGGGTGCAGCGGTTACCTTCACCGGTGCAATGATCGCGGCCGCCAGTGCCATTCTGGTTCAGCTCTGGTTTCGTGCGCAGGCCAAACGCACCACTTTCCGCCGAAGGCAGGTCGCTTCGAAAGCCTCGACGCTCGCGGAGGCAGGAGCGTCCATTTCTTGTGCAGCCGGCACAGCACTCGTCGCGGCTGGGAGCGCGCTGGCGCTCCTTCCCGGTGTGCTGCTTTTGATTTTGCTCGGGGTCTCCTGGTGTATTCGCCCGAAACAGAGCGCAATGACCTAGTGTATTTGCGCCTTCCAGACGGGTGCCTCTCGATCCAAAGTTCGCTTTGGGCCGATGGAAACCGCGGTGCTTGAGCTAGCCATGGAATTTCAGCGTCGCACGCACTGGCACGAATTGCGCCCTGCCATTTGAACCCAGGCATCGCGTTGCCTTTGCGAGGAAAACAGACGGCTTCTGCCGTACACTATGCTTACGTGTATGCCGGATGATGGTGCTCTTTCGCGACAAGGAGCAGAACGGCGACGCCAAATACCAAAGACGGAACTAGAGAAAATTCCAGCCAATCCAACTGGTTGGCGAACCAGCCACCCGCCATAGGCAAGACAAAGGCAACGCCATACCCAATCAGCGTCATTCCCGCAGTCAGCCGGGTAACTGCTTGTCCTTTTGCAACGGTTGCCGGCAGCGACACCAACAGGATGAGTTCCACCGAAGCTGCGAAACCGGTGAGGAGGGCTCCTGACCACGCGATCCATCCTGAGAAAAAGGTAAAGACGGCGAGCCCGGTCACAGACAAAACCGCTGATACTGCTATTGGCCCTGGCCTGCCGATCCATCCCGGTATCGCCAAGACCAAAAAGGAGGCCAGCAATGGCATTGCATTGTAGAGCAGGAGCAACCAGGTGAGCGCCCCGGTTTCTCCTCGCGCTTCCAGAATAGCTCCGGCATAGGAATTTATGACATAGAAAAGGGCTACTGACCCTGCAAGGAGTAAACCATACTGCCAGACTGTTCCGTCATTCCAACTTGGGAGTGATGGTTTCGGCAGCCGCTTCCCTGAGATGACTTCAGATGTTGCAAAATTTGCTGACGGGGTTCGCACGAACAAGCTTGCCAGCGCGATGAGGATAATCGGAACAGACCATAGCAAAAGTGCCGTGCGCCAATCGTCTCCTGCCAGTGGCAGCACAACGGGCAAGGTCAATCCCGCGCCGGACATCTCGCCAACCATCATTCCGTTCAGGTACACAGCGTTTCCGAACGCAATGTGGCCGGGCGTCCAAACCCGTGTGGCTGAGGGCAAAGCCGTCTGAAATACGGCAACGCCAAACCCCATCAAAACCGAAACTGAAAACAGCGTCAGGATCGAAGGCGCATGTCCGCGGGCGATTGACGCAAACGCCATCAACAAAACACCGGAGACAATTGATGCCTTCAGACCGAAGCGCCCAATCATGAGCGCAGCCGGTATGGCGCCAAAGGCGATGGCGACCACAGGCAACATGGTCAACGCGCCTATACCCGCAGCTTCCAACCCATAAGACTCGGCAATCCGGGTTGCGAGAGGCGGCGCCGCCAGAACCGGCACGCGAAGCGTCCAGCCGACGAGCCACAAGATGACAAACGCGAAAATGGGAGACGAATGCGGGCGCTGTCCCATATGAAGATCCTTCGGTGTTTTTCGAAGAGAGTGTCCGCCCTGAAAATATAATTTCTAAAAATTAGTGGTAGATGAGATAAATAGAAAACTGATGTCTAATTTTCGGAAAACAAAATGAACCGGTTTGCCGAAATTGAATCCTTTGTGGCCGTTATCGAGACGGGCTCTTTTTCTGCGGCAGCAAAACGACAGAACGTGGCAATTTCTGCGGTCAGCCGCAGAGTTGATGAGCTGGAAGCAAGGCTTGGCGTAAAACTCACACAGCGTTCAACTCGCGGCGTCAAAACGACCGAAAGAGGCCGCGCATATTACGGACACTGCCTGCGCCTCCTGTCTGATCTGAGAGAAGCAGACAGCGCTGCTTCCGGTGAGGAGGGTCCGATCAGGGGCCTGATCCGCATTGCCTGCCCGCCTGCTTTCGGCCTGCGCTATCTTTCGCCTCTCGCCAACGAATTCGCAGCGTCAAATCCCGAGGTTCAGTTTGACATCGAAATGAGCGATCGGCCCGTCGATCTGATCGAAGGAGGATTTGATTTCGCAATACGTCTCGGACGCTCGGAAGATCCGACGCTCATCTCAGAGCCGCTCTTTTCCGTCCATTACGTGGTCGCCGCCAGCCCCGCCTTCTGGGATCAGCATGGCCGCCCGCGCACTCCGGAAGACCTGGCTGGTCTTTCGGCGCTGGCTTACCGCGTTGGACCGGATCCCGCGCGGTGGCGCTTTTCTCGTCCAAACGGGCAGAGTGTGGATGTGCAATTGTTACCACGCATTGTCGCCAATAACGGGACTGTGCTGGTCGACGCGGCCAAGGCAGGTCTGGGTGTCTGCCTGGAACCTGATTTCGTTTGCAACGACGCCATGCAGGCCGGAGCGTTGGAGACCGTTCTGAACGATCATCGTACATACGGACGAGATGCGGAAATTGTACGTCCGGCTGCCCGGCCTCTCTCAAGGAGAGCGGAAGAATTCGCCAATACCGTTCGAGAGATGTTCGCAGTTTCCGCGCCGTGGGAAATGAACGACTAGGTGATTTCCAAGGACTTTGTCGGATCGAACCAACACGGAATGCAGGCATCTGGGCAGGACAAAGCGTTCGCCAGGTAGTCCTTCAAACAGACTTTCGCGCCAGTGCTTGGGACCCTTGCAGTCTCCGCACTATCACTTTCAACCCAATGCCAGTCTTTTGTAACTAAGGCGCGCAGAACGTGAGGTCCGGCTGGAGCCTCTGGCTGGTCCCTAACCGCGAGATCACAACCCGGTCCAAAGTCCTGTTCACGTGCGGCCTCCCAAAGTCATCCACAGGACTAAAGCGCCGGCCGCTTTGATCTGCGCGACGAATAAGACATGGTGCGACGGATAAGCGTCGATTGGCCGAACAGGAATCATCAGCAGCATGCCCGTTTCACCCGCTCTTTTCGCGGAGGATACAGAACCCTATCACCACGATGGCGTTCCGGGCATTCGCGTGGAGCCAAAACCGCTTGCCGTTCTTCAGACCGTCTTCGGATATGACAGCTTCCGTGGCAAGCAACGAGAGGTCATCGAAACGCTCGTCGACGGCGGAGACGCTGTGGTGCTCTTTCCGACCGGTGCAGGAAAATCCCTCTGCTATCAGATCCCGGCGCTTTGCAGACGCGGGGTCGGTGTCGTTGTGTCACCGCTTATCGCATTGATGAAAGATCAGGTCGGCGCGCTTCGTGCGGCCGGCGTCCGCGCCGCAGCATTGAATTCAACGCTCCTTCCAGAGGAGCAGGAGGCCTTGAAAGAGGATATTCGGCGCGGCGAAATCGACCTTCTTTATGTAACGCCGGAACGGCTTGGAACCGAAAGTTTCCGACGGTTCCTGGACACGCTCGAAATAGCGCTCTTCGCAATCGACGAGGCACATTGCGTCAGTCAGTGGGGGCACGATTTCCGGCCGGAATACATGTCACTTTCCTGCCTGGCGGAGCGTTATCCGGGTGTGCCGCGCGTCGCGCTGACCGCAACTGCCGACCCGCATACGCAAAAGGACATCCTTGCCAGATTGAAGCTGGAAGAAGCATCAGTCTTCGTCACCAGTTTCGACCGGCCCAACATTCGTTACGAAATCGTCGAACGCTCGAACCAGCGTCAGCAATTGCTGGATTTCCTGTCCAAGCACAAGGGTGAAAGCGGCATTGTTTATTGCCTCTCGCGGGCGAAAGTCGAAGAAATCGCCGAATGGCTGACCGCCAAGGGAACGAGGGCACTCCCCTATCACGCAGGGCTTCCGGCCGATCAGCGCGCCGCCAACCAGGATGCGTTCCTGCTTGAGGAAGGTCTCTGCCTCGTCGCGACGGTCGCATTCGGCATGGGCATCGACAAACCGGATGTGAGGTATGTCGCACATCTCGACCTGCCGTCTTCTGTCGAAGCCTATTATCAGGAAACCGGCCGGGCTGGTCGAGACGGTGAGCCTTCAGAGGCTTTCCTGGCCTACGGCATGGCCGACCTTGTGCAGCGCCGGCGCATGATCGCGGAGGGCGATGCACCCGATGAGGTCAAGCGTTCTGAAAATG
Source organism: uncultured Roseibium sp. (assembly GCF_947494555.1). Taxonomy (GTDB): domain Bacteria; phylum Pseudomonadota; class Alphaproteobacteria; order Rhizobiales; family Stappiaceae; genus Roseibium. The sequence continues at coordinate 726,386 of NZ_CANLVF010000003.1, forward strand.
CCAAACTCAACGCCCTGCTCGGCATCTGCGAGACTGCCGGGTGCCGGCGGCAGGCCCTGCTTGCGCATTTCGGGGAAACCTATCCCCAGCCCTGCGGCAACTGCGATACCTGCCTTTCACCCGTTGAAACCTGGGACGGGACAGAGGCTGCGCGAAAGCTGATGTCCGCGATCTACCGCACGGGTCAGCGTTTCGGCACAGGGCACGTGATTGACGTGCTTCTCGGCAAGACCAACGAAAAAGTCATACGTTTCGGGCACGACAATCTGTCCGTCTTCGGAATCGGCCAGGATCTTTCACAAAAAAACTGGCAATCGATTGCACGGCAGCTTGTGGCAGCGGGGTTCGTCGACGTCGATCACGCACAATTCGGGGCGCTTGTCCTTACCGAGAAGGCGCGTCCGGTGCTGCGCGGCGATGAAACAATCCTGCTTCGCAAGGACAGAAGCGCGGCCGGTCTCAAGCAGACCCGCTCGTCGCGGTCGGCATCCGTCGCGGATGAGCTAGATGAAGACGGCAAACTTCTGTTTCAGCGCCTTCGCAGGCTGCGCACACAGATCGCGCGGGACCAGAACGTTCCGCCCTATGTTGTCTTTCCCGATGCAACACTTGCCGGCATCGCGGCCTCCAGGCCGGTCAGTCCGGATGCACTGCTCGCAATTTCCGGGGTCGGTCAGTCCAAGCTGGAAAAATACGGGGAAGCGTTTATCGACCTCGTGGAGGCTTTTGAGGCCGGTGTTTGACGGCTGGCCCGGTCTGAACCGGGCCGCCGAGTTTTTCAGCTTCAGGAACCGGCCTTGGGCAGTCCTTTGTAGGCTTCACCGCCCCAAACGGACTTCACCCGTGCGTCCCGGCCACAAGCCTTGCGATACCCTTTGTAGGCTTCCGCGCGCGTGACATACCCGAACCGGGTCAATGTGCGTTTGTTGCTCTTGTAGTAGGCCTGATGATAGTCCTCCGCCGGCCAGAAGACGGCAGAACTTTCGATCGGTGTCACAACCTTGCCGCCAAGCGACTTGTTGGCCTTGTCGATTTCAGCCTTGGCCGCGGCAGCCTGTTTTTGATCCAGCGGATAGATTGCGGTGGAATAGCCAAATCCACGATCACAGAACTGACCACCCGGATCGGTGACGTCCACAGTGCGCAGGAAAATGCCGACAAGATCACCGTAGCTGATCTTCGTTTCATCGAAATCGACTTTCACGACTTCGCGGTGGCCGCCGCGCTCGTAATTCTTGTATGTCGGGTTCTGCGTCTGGCCACCGGCATATCCTGAGACGACATCGCGAACGCCCGGAAGCTTTTCAAGATCGGATTCCACACACCAGAAACAGCCGCCAGCAAGAATGGCTGTTTCAGCCTGGACGGATGCAAGAGGGGTGGCGCTGACGAATGCAGCAAGGAAAGTTAGCGGCAACATGCGCTTCATGAAAAGTCCTCCATCGGTTGCTGATAGAGGTAACGCATTCTCCTGCCGAGACAACTCAACTCCGTTCGCACCCCTGCACATCGCCGTGAGCTGGCCGTGACCGTTCCGTTTCAAACACTGCGACAGAGACGTCTCTTTCCCTCGTGAGGCGCGGAAGAAAATCCCCAGTCAACATCGTGGAATGCGTTGTTCGAGCGCTCCGCCCGGGCGGTATCAACGCGAGACAGGAATTTGAATGACATAAGACGGGTCATGGACCCGCCTTATGTCAATCGTCAATTTCGTGGATCACACGGGTTCGGTTGAAAGCCTGTCGCGCGTTCCTTGCTCACCCGTCCAATCGATCCGCTGCGTGACGAACATCGTGATTGCCAGGGCAATGAACGCGATAACGGAGCCAATCAGAAGCGCGTAGTCCTGTTCCCGCATCAGGGCAAACAGGATGGCGAAAATGCTTCCCAGTACCACCAGCATGACCAGCCCGGCCACCCTGCTCTTGAGCGACGTGCCGATGTAAAAAGCGTTCAGCAACGTGGCGGCAGCGCCGGCAATCAGGTAGGCGGTCCCGTAGCCGACATGTTCTGCGAATGCGAGCAGCATGACGTAGAAGATGATCAGTGCCAGGCCGACAAGGGCATACTGGATCCAGTGGAAGCGCCATCCGGACCGCATCTCAAGAACAAAGACGGCCAGGAAGGTCAGACTGATGAAACCAATTGCGTATTTCAGGGAGCGTGAGATCGTCTGGTAGAAATTGACGGGTTCCACGAACTTTACACCAAGCAGCTTGTTCTGGAGCGGAACCTGGTTGGTTTCCAGAACTTTCGGAATGCCGCGAGCGAGATAGGGAATGGTCCAGTCCGCCTCAAAGCCGCTGTCGGAGATGGATCGTGTTTCCGGCAGGAATGCGCCCGTAAAACCGGGATGAGGCCAGTCCGACTTGAGGGCCACTTTGGTGGTTTGCCCGGCGGGCGCAAAATAGATTGCCGTGGACCCGTTGAGCTGCAAGGGAATGTCGAAGGAAAAACCTTTTCGCCATGTGGCCGGCGTGACGGACGTGTTGATTCCTGATGGCGCAATGGCACCGTAAACATGTCTTCCAGCGCTCATGGCCAATGGGCCGAGACCTGGTTCGAAAGGCACCGGCCTGCTTCCGTCAAGGGCAAGTGCGATCTCGCTTTTCAGCGCCCGGACGTCACTGATTCCAACCACGAGAACAGCCTTGTCGGCTGCCACATCGATCGTACCACCGTGTTTCGGCTCGAACATATTCTCAGGGGGTGAGGCAAAGGCTCCGCCAAGGTTCATCCGGCCTTTGTAGACGGGAAGCGCGTAGATCGATTTTTTGCGCTCCTCGACCGTAATATCACCTTCCACGGTCAGTCGTTCAGGAAACAGGACCGCTGTTCTTTGAACGGTTTCCGTCTTCAGTTTGTCACCCAGACCAGTGGTGAAGGTCTCGGTGAAGGGAATTACGAGATAAGGCCCATTGATCTGTTGCGTGCCGCCCCAGGATCTGGCGATATCCCGCGCCACTTCGCTGGCCCTGTCGGAACGTTCCTCAACCAGTATCCAGACAAAAACGCTCGGGATCAGCAGCAGGAATGTCAGAACCCCGATCAGAACAAATTTGACCGCTGGAGAACTCAGGAAAGTCGTAACTTTGGCACCGGACGGCGGCTGCGTCGTCGCCGGCGCCGAGGAAGAATTCAGGTCGTTGTCTTCTGTCATAAATGAAATCCTCAATCGCAGGGGCGCGGCAAGGAGACGACGCCCGGTCAATAGGTCGACCTTTACCCATTGATTGGGAGATAGCCGGGCGAAACAGAGGAGGATTTTCAGGGTTTTTCTGCAGATCCCGTGCAGATCGGAAAATATGGGACGGATCTGCGTCCTTAGCCGCGCTCATGGTTGGCCTCAGCTGAGGCCCGGAGCGGCGACTTTGCTTTCGAGACTTTTTGGGATCCCGCACCCACCGAAGAACACAAAAGAAAGGCCGCCTCAATGGGCGGCCATTGCGATTGTCTCAAACCGGCGGGCTTATACCCGCCGCTCCACCATCATCTTCTTGATCTCGGCGATAGCCTTGGCCGGGTTGAGGCCTTTCGGGCAAGCTTCCGAGCAGTTCATGATGGTGTGGCAACGATAGAGCCGGAAGGGGTCTTCGAGATTATCGAGACGCTCACCGGTGGCTTCGTCGCGGCTGTCGATCAGCCAGCGATAGGCCTGCAGCAGGATGGCGGGGCCGAGGTAACGATCACCGTTCCACCAGTAGCTCGGACAGGACGTCGAGCAGCAGGCGCACAGGATACACTCGTAAAGACCGTCGAGCTTGACGCGGTCGTCGTGCGACTGGAGCCATTCTTTTTCCGGTGCCGGCGACACGGTTTTCAGCCACGGCTCGATGGAGCGGTGCTGAGCGTAGAAGCGCGTGAGATCCGGCACCAGATCCTTGACGACAGCCATGTGCGGCAGCGGATAGATCTTCACGACATCGCCGGCAATTTCGTCCATGCCCTTGGTGCAGGCCAGCGTGTTGGTGCCGTCGATGTTCATGGCGCAGGACCCGCAGATGCCTTCGCGGCAGGAGCGCCGGAACGTCAGCGTCGGATCGATCTTGTTCTTGATGTAGATGAGACCGTCGAGAACCATCGGCCCGCAATCGTCGGCATCGACAAAGTAGGTATCGACGCGCGGGTTTCGGCCATCATCCGGATTCCAGCGATAGATCCGGTATTCGCGCAGGTTGGCCGCGCCTTCCGGCTTGTCCCACACCTTGCCTTCCGTCACCGTTGAGTTCCGGGGAAGCGTCAGCTGAACCATCTCGTTACTGCTCCGCGTTGGGCCCTTTCAGTTCGCCGGTCAGGGCATTTGGGCCGTACCGTCTTTTCGCTCAGCCTGTGAGCTCAAAGACCATGTTGTCATTCGTCCGGCCGGTCACCTCATAGCCTCGGTTTGCCAGCTCGGGCAGGCAATCCTCGGACCAATAGGGCCGGCAATTCGTTTCAAGAAGGATCACGCGGGGCCACATGGGCTTGTCCGCATGTCTCAGGAAAGGCAGGACCACACGGTCCTCAAATCCTTCCACGTCCACTTTCAGAACATCAATCCGCTTCAGACCCTGCTGATCGGCAATCGCAGTCAATGGACGCACGTTCACATAGGTCGGCGACCAGTCACCTGCCCATTCGCCCGTTGTCAGGTCCTTCACAAAAGTGGCGAAGCCGCAATTGCTCGGTTCATGCCAAAGCGGAAGCGAATCTTCCTTGGGTCCGACCGCCGAGTTCACGACTGTGACATTGTCCAATTCGTTCGCGCCAACATTGTAGCTGAGCTTGTGCGCGGTCTGCGGATTGGCCTCGATTGCTACCACGTCGGCCCCGCGGCGCGCGGCAAAGACCGCGTAGGAGCCAATATTGGCGCCAACATCAACAAACACGGTGCCGTCCCGCAAATGCGGTTCCAGCAGCGTGTGCTCGGCGCGTTCCGGAAGGCGGCCCTTGGCCAGGATCTTCCGGTCGTCGTAGTTCTCACCGGGGTAAATCCGGAATTTCAGACCATCGGCTTCAAGGTCGTAAGGCCCCTTGAAGAACCTTGCGACCAGAGACCGGATACGTTTGCGCAAGCCTCTGGAGAGTTCGTGGCGATCCGCGAGACGCCACGCAACGCGAACCATCCGTTCGGCGGGGTAGGTGCCGAACGGGCTTCTCGTATCCAGATGTGCCGCGGCCTGGCTCACCTTGCGCGCTCCTTAGTAGACGCGCGCTTTCGGCGCGATCTTTTTCGGGTCGATCCCGCCCTCGTCGAAGGTTGTCAGCGGATCGAGCACGACGGGACGGTAGTCCAGCTTGACGTCGCCTTCATCGTTGACCCAGGCAAGCGTATGCTTGCGCCAGTTCTCGTCGTCGCGGCCGGAGAACGGACCGTCCTTGAAGTCTTCGCGGGCGTGCGCACCACGGCTCTCCTTGCGTGCTTCGGCGCCATAGACGGTGGTGATCGCGTTGGCCATCAGGTTTTCAAGCTCGAGCGTTTCCACAAGGTCGGAGTTCCAGATCATCGAGCGGTCAGACACCTTGATGTCTTTCATCTCACCCCAGATTTCAGACAGGCGCTTGCAACCCGCTTCCAGGCTTTCCTGCGTGCGGAAAACGGCAGCGTCCTCCTGCATGGCGCGCTGCATTTTGTCGCGCAAATCCGCCGTCGGAATGGAACCGCTGGCGTTCCGCAATTTGTCGAAGTGGTCCATGATCTTTTCGCAGGACGCTTCATTGGGTGCAGGCGTTGCTTCCTTCGGGTCGACAACCTCGCCGGCCTTGATCGCGGCCGCTCTGCCGAAGACAACAAGGTCGATCAGCGAATTGGAGCCGAGACGGTTCGCGCCGTGGACGGAAGCACACCCAGCCTCGCCAACGGCCATAAGCCCTTGCTGAATCCGATCCGGGTTTTTCGCGTCGGCGTTCAGGACCTCACCCCAGTAGTTGGTCGGCACGCCACCCATATTGTAGTGAACCGTCGGCAGAACCGGGATCGGGTCCTTGGTCACGTCGACACCGGCAAAGATCCTGGCGCTTTCGGAAATGCCCGGGAGGCGCTCAGCCAGCAGCGCCGGATCGAGGTGATCGAGGTGCAGGAAGATATGGTCGCCGGACTTTCCAACGCCGCGGCCTTCGCGGATTTCCATCGTCATGCAGCGGGAGACAACGTCACGTGAGGCCAGGTCCTTGGCCGATGGCGCATAGCGTTCCATGAAGCGCTCGCCTTCGGAGTTGACCAGATAACCGCCCTCGCCGCGTGCACCTTCGGTGATCAGACAGCCGGAGCCGTAAATCCCCGTCGGATGAAACTGGACGAATTCCATGTCCTGAAGCGGCAGACCGGCGCGGGCGACCATGCCGCCGCCGTCGCCGGTACAGGTGTGCGCGGAAGTCGCCGAGAAATAGGCCCGGCCATAGCCACCGGTGGCCAGAACGACCATCTTGGCGGCAAAACGGTGGATCGTCCCGTCATCGAGGTTCCACGCAATCACGCCCTGGCAGGCGCCATCTTCCGACATGATCAGGTCGAGTGCGAAATATTCGATATAGAATTCCGCATTGTGGCGCAGCGATTGGCCGTAAAGCGTGTGCAGGATGGCGTGACCGGTCCGGTCGGCGGCAGCACAGGTGCGCTGAACGGGGGGACCTTCGCCGTAGTTCTGCATGTGACCACCGAACGGGCGCTGGTAGATCTTGCCTTCTTCGGTTCGCGAAAACGGGACACCATAGTGTTCGAGTTCATAGACCGCCTTGGGAGCTTCCCGCGCTAGGTATTCCATGGCGTCGGTGTCGCCGAGCCAGTCTGAGCCCTTGACGGTGTCGTACATGTGCCATTCCCAGCAGTCCGGCGTCATGTTCTTCAGCGACGCGGCGATACCGCCCTGCGCTGCCACCGTGTGCGAGCGGGTCGGGAAAACTTTGGTGATACAGGCTGTTCTCAGCCCCTGTTCGGCCATGCCGAGCGTTGCGCGCAGTCCCGCGCCGCCCGCACCGACAACAACCACGTCGTAGGTGTGGTCGACAAATTCATAGGTTTTGGCCATCCGGGTTAGCCTCCAAAGCCAATCTTGAGCACTGCAAAGATGCAGCCGAAGCCGATAAAGGCGCAGAAAAATGTGTTTGCCATCAGCGTCAGGAACTTGAGGCCTTCACCGTGGATGTAGTCCTCGATAATCACCTGCATGCCGAGCTTCATGTGGTAGACGCCGGACAGAATCACCAAGAGGAAAATGATCGAAACCAGCGGATTTTTCAGCGTCTCGATGACGTCGCTGTGGCTGGATCCCTGAACCGAGATCACCAGGATCACAAAGAAGCTGATCAGGACAACGTTGGCCACGGCCGTGACCCGCTGTTTCCAGAAATGATCCGTGCCTTCCTTGGCCGAACCCAGTCCGCGAACCTTGTTGAGGGGCGTGCGCATATCCGTCATGACACTCTCCTTAGCGAACCATGTAGCCGATGATCCAAAGGATCAGCGTGATGGAAACGGATCCGATGATCGTGGCTTTCGCGAGCCACTCGCGCGCGTCCTTGCCGAACCCCGCGCCCATGTCCCAGATGAAATGACGCAGACCGCCAAGCATGTGGTGTACAAGTGCCCAGGTGAACCCGAAGAGGATCAGGCGGCCGAAGAAGGAACCGTAAATGCCGTTCACAAAGTCAAAGTAGGACGGGCCAGCCGCCGCGGCGATCAACCACCAGGCCAGGAGAATCGTCCCGAAATAAAGCGCCGCACCTGTGATGCGGTGCAGGATCGACATGACCATCGTCAGAATCGGCTTGTAGATCTGAAGATGGGGTGACAGCGGGCGATTGCCCCGCATATCGGCATTCGACATGGAATTCCTCTCCCGTACGACGCGACCTAACGTTTACGCAAACGTAAGGAAATCAGTGCGTTGTCTAGAAAGGTTCTAGCGCCAAGAAGGCGCCGCGTCAAAACATCAAAAAGGAGAATCTGGAAAGTTACTTTGCCACCCGGCGGCAAAAACTGCCACGCGCACAGTGTTTCACTACCGCAACGCACAACGTTCGACACTTTTCAACCGATCAAAATTGAGCAACTGTCCTAAACGTCACCATTCTTGCCGGAGGCGTGGACCGATTTCCCGGCATTGTCAGGAGGCTGGGCGCATGAAGAAAGCAGTTGCTGAGTTTATCGGAACCTTCACACTTGTCCTTTTCGGTTGTGGCGCTGCCGTCATTGCCGGCATGGGCACTGGAGCAACCTCGATCGATGTCCTCGGGATCGCGTTTGCCTTTGGATTATCCATCGTGGCCATGGCTTACGGGATAGGCATGATCTCCGGATGCCACATCAATCCTGCCGTCAGTCTCGGGGTCTTTCTGGCCGGACGGATGCCAGCGGGGGAGATGATCACCTATTGGATCGCACAGGTTCTGGGCGCATTGGCAGGTGCGATGGTTCTGGCACTCATCTTGAGCGGCAAGGCAAGCGGCTGGGATGGCAGCCTCGGCCAGAACGGCTGGGGCGCAGGTTATCTTGGCGAATACAATCTGTTGTCCGCGCTCGTTTTCGAAATCGTTGCAACATTCCTGTTTCTTGTGTGCATTCTCGGTGTGACTCAAAAAGGCGCCCCGTCTCATCTCGCCGGACTGGCCATCGGGCTGACACTTGTCGTCATCCACATCGTCGGCATCAATGTCACGGGCGTCTCGGTCAATCCGGCACGGTCTCTCGGACCGGCGATTGTTGGCGTTGGCAGCAACCCGGCGGCCCTGGCTCAGGTCTGGCTGTTCATTGTCGCACCACTTATCGGAGCGGCGGCTGCGGGAATGCTGTTCAAATCCGGTCTGCTGGCTTCCGACGAAGAGGACTAGTTGCAAAAGCGAAGCACTGGGCTGGCGCGCGCAATCGAACCTGCGAGCCAGCTCAGCGGCATGATCAGCCGAAAACGGACCATCCCATGCGCTTTGCGAAGGTTTCCATCGCTTCAGTGCCGAGTTTAGAGTTTCCGTATCGGTTGAGCCCAGGTGACCAGACCGCGATTGACGCCCGTCCCGGCGATATCACCAGTATGCCGCCGCCAACACCGCTTTTTCCCGGAAGTCCGACGCGAAACGCGAAATCGCCAGAGCCGTCGTAATGGCCGCAGGTCATCATCAGCGCATTGATGCGGCGACGGCGCTGCACCGCGACCAGGGGCGGCATGTCGTCCGCATCAATCAAAAACCGCCCGGCAAGTGCCAGCTGGCGGCAAGTCATCTCGATTGCGCATTGATGGCAATAGGTGCCGAGCACCTTGTCCACCGCAGAGCGCATATTGCCGTGCGACGCCAGATAATGGGCGAGCGAAAAATTACGGTGGCCCGTTGCGATCTCCGATTGCGCCACCCGCTCATTGATATGAATGCTGTCATCATCGGCCGCGGCACGGATAAACCGCAGAAGCTCTCCAAGCGCCTCGCGCGGATTGGATTCAGCAAGATAGGTATCCGTCGTCACCAATGCGCCGGCATTGATGAAGGGATTGCGCGGAATGCCGTCTTCGCGTTCCAGCAGAAGAATGGAATCGAAGGACAGCCCGGACGGTTCCCGCCCCACCCTGTACCAAAGCTGATCCCCGACCCGGCCCAGAGCAAGAGCCAGCGCAAAGACCTTGGAAACCGACTGGATCGAAAACGGGACATCCGCATCTCCGGCGGTTAGAAGACGCCCGTCCTCGAGAGCGACGGCAATCCCGAACTGGTCCGGGTCAACGCCTGCGAGTTCTGGAATATAGGTGGCTACATTGCCTTTGTCCGGACTGCCCGCAGCCGCCTCGGCGATTTCCAGCAACAATTCCTGCATTGTCTTCCTCCGGCGGGCTTGCGCACAAATCAGCTCGCCCGGCGGTGGCAGTTCGTCAGATCGCCGCCCCGGACGCAAGTCTCTTATAGAGGTGCAGCATGAAGATGGTTGCGAATATCGGTGTCACAAGATTGAGGATCGGCACGGCCAGCAGACAGGCAATGATCAACCCGGCCATGAATACCGTGCCTCCTCTGGCCCTCCTGAAGGCCTTTGCTTCGGCAGGCGGCATGAACCGCATCGCGGCGAACTCGAAAAACTCTCGTCCGAGCAAATAGCCGTTTACCACGAAAAATGCGATCAGATTGACGCCCGGCACCAGAAGCAACAGAAGCGCAAAGAAGTTGCCGGCAATCACGACACCTGTGAACTTGATCGTGTGGACCAGCGATTTGGACAACGGCAGGGCGGTGCCCGGCCGGTCACCCGGATAGTCCCTTGCGTCAACAATATCTGCGATATCATCCTGGAACAGGCCGGCCAGCAGGGCCGAAATCGGGGCGATCAGAAAGCCGAGAACGAAAACGGCCCCGATCCCCGTAAGCAGCGAGATCGACCATTCCGTCCAGCTGATCCAGGCGCTGCCGTCGCCCCACTCGGTTGCCGCGACACCGAGGAAGTGACTGACGATGCCCTGCAACGCGATCCAGATCACGATGAGGATCGCGAGCGTGAAGCCCAGCATTTTCAGGAAAATTTTTCGAAACGACGGCTCGAACACCTGCGACATGGCGCGGGAAGCGGCTTGGAACATGAAACCTTCAAGTCTTTGTGATCGACCGGCTCGACATAGGTGCGACGGGGTGGCGGTGCAAGGGGATTGCAGGAGTTGTCTTTCCACAAAGCCGCGCACATTGAATAAGTAGATGCTCCTAAAACCGCGTGCGCGCCTTCAAGGCCTGGGCGAGCGTGCCCTCGTCGAGATAGTCGAGTTCGCCGCCGACCGGAACACCGTGGGCGAGCTTTGTGACATTGACTCCGAGCGGAGACAGCTGGTCCATGATGTAATGGGCCGTCGTCTGACCCTCGACGGTCGCACTGATGGCCAGGATGACCTCCTTGAAGTCATCAGTGCTGCAGCGATCGATAAGCGAGGCGAGGTTGAGGTCTTCCGGGCCGATACCGTCAAGCGGAGACAGTGTGCCACCGAGGACGTGATAACGGGCTTTCACAGCGCCGGCACGTTCCAGCGCCCAAAGGTCCGCAACATCCTCGACAACAACAAGCACCGTCTCGTCGCGCTTCGGATCAGCGCAGATCGTGCAGGGGTCGCACGTATCGACGGTGCCGCAAGTGGAACAGATGCCGATTTCATTGACGGCAACGCCCATCGCTTCAGACAGCGGAACGAGAAGCTGATCTTTTTTCTTGATCAGGTGCAATGCCGCGCGGCGCGCAGAGCGCGGACCCAATCCGGGCAGCTTGGCAAGCAACTGGATAAGCCGCTCTATTTCCGGTCCCGCTACGCCGCGTTGCACCATGGATACCTGCCTGTGTCCGCTATCAGAACGGGAGTTTCATGCCGGCCGGAAGGCCAAGACCGCCCATGAGTTCCTGGGTTTTTTCCTGGATCGCCATTTCGACCTTGGCGCGTGCATCGGTGTGAGCGGCCATGATCAGGTCTTCCAGAATCTCGCCTTCGTCTTCCTTCAAAAGCGAGGGATCGATCTTCAAGCCTTTCAGATCGCTTTTGCCGTTGAGTGTCACCTTCACGAGACCGGCGCCGGCGACACCTTCCACCTCAATGTCGATAATCTGTTCCTGCAAGGAGCCCATCTGCTCCTGCATCTCTTTGGCCTGCTTCATCATCTTGAGGAAGTCCATGGGATCTCTCCTTGAAGTCAATTCGGCGACAAGCGCCGTGTGTCTATTATCTGGGAATTGCGTTTAGAAGAACAACGCGTTTGGTTCAATCGTCTTCGTCGTCACCCAAGGCTTCATTCAGCAATGGGTCTGTGAGCATCGGATCGGCCAGAGCAGCCTCGTCTTCTTCCGTCACCTGCACCTTGACGTCCACTACCTTTGCCCCCGGGAACTGGGCCAGCAAAGCTGCAACGGTCGGATGTGATCTTGCATCCGACAAAAGCTGCTGCTGGTTGGCTTCCTGTTCCTCGTGAATGGTCGGCCGGCCGTGCTCGCGCGACACGACAACGAACCAGCGCTGGCCGGTCCATTCCGTGAGTTTGCGGCCGAACTCGCCGGCGATGTCCGCAGGTGCATCTTCGGTCGGCTGTATTTCGATTTTTCCCGGCTCGAACTTGACCAGCCGCATTTGCCGCTGGATGGCAACCTTCATCGGAATGTCGCGCTTTTCCGAGGCAAGGGCCACGCAGTCGTGAAGGTTCTTGAGCGCATAAACCGGCTCTTCCGCGATCTGCGGCCGGGGCGCGGCTTCTGCTTCCACCCGCTGCGCCGGCGCTCCACCCTGGATTGCCGACAGTTGGGGCCTGGCGCCGCCTTGCATCACAGGATTGCCACTGCCATCGCCGGGATTGCCGCCGCTTGCGCTTTGCGGCATGCCGACCGCCATCGCCTGATGGCCTCCCCCTGGTGGGTTTGCTCCGGGGTTTCCTGAACCGGAACCGGCTGCGATCGGGTTTTCACCCTTTCGGACCTGCGCAAGCAGCTCACCCGGGTCGGGCAGGTCGGCCGCGTAAGCGAGACGAACGAGCACCATGTCGGCCGCCGCCAGCGGTTTGGAGGCAGCCTGTACCTCCTGAACGCCCTTCAGAAGGATCTGCCAGGCGCGTGACAGCAGGCGAACGGAAATGATGTCCGCAAACTCGCGGCCGCGCAGACGCTCGGCCTCGGTGACGGATGCTTCGTCGGCCGATTTCGGTGCGACCTTCATCCGGGTCACCAGATGGGTAAAATCCGCAAGATCGGTCAAGACGATTGCCGGATCCGCACCGACCTCGTACTGGGCCTGCAACTCGCCCAGTGCCTCTTCAATCCGCCCGGCCATAAGGTGCGCAAAAAGCTCGATCACGCGGGCCCTGTCTGCCAGACCGAGCATCTGACGAAGGTCGTCTGCCTCAACCGCGCCTGTCGCATGTGCCATGGCCTGATCGAGCAAGGACAGGGAATCGCGTGCCGAGCCTTCACCGGCACGGGCGATCAGCAGCAGGGCTTCGTCGGAGATGCGGATGTTTTCCGCATCAGAGATTTTGCGCAGAAGACCAATCAGCTTCGATTGCCCGATCCGCCTCAGGTCGAACCTTTGGCAACGCGACAAGACCGTGATCGGGACCTTGCGGATTTCGGTCGTCGCGAAAATGAATTTCACGTGTTCCGGCGGTTCTTCCAGCGTCTTCAAGAGCCCGTTGAAGGCCGCGTTGGACAACATGTGGACTTCGTCGATGATGTAGACTTTGTAGCGGGCTGTCGCCGGCCGGTAGCGCGCTGCGTCGATGATCTCGCGAATGTCGTTGATGCCCGTGTGGGAGGCGGCGTCCATCTCGATAACGTCGACATGGCGGCCTTCCATGATCGCCCGGCAATGCGTGCCTTCCCGCTCCAGCTTCACGGTCGGCTTGTCGGCTTCACCAGGCAGTTCATAATTGAGGCCGCGTGCCAGAATGCGGGCGGTGGTGGTTTTGCCGACCCCGCGCACGCCGGTCAGCATCCAGGCTTGGGCGATCCGGCCCGTCTCAAACGCGTTTTCAAGCGTCTGAACCATCGGCTCCTGCCCGACAAGGTCCTCAAAGGTCTTCGGGCGGTACTTGCGCGCAAGAACGCGGTAAGCGCCGTCCTCGTTCTGCACGCCGGAAGCTGCGTTGCTGGCCGTGTCCGTCATCGACGCGCCGTCGCTGGGAAAACCTGACTCATCCATGAGCCGCACCATAGCGACTTTTTCAAAAATGGGGACGGCTTTTGAACGTTTTTCTGTGAACTCGAAGCGGGACTATCCTGTTGCCGGCTCGGCGGACCTATCGGCTTTGAACCTGTCGGGTAACAGGAATACTTGTCTGGCCGTAGCGCTCGACACACGTTCACTAGAGTACCAGGTGTCCATGAGCGATCGTGAGAACAGATCCGGGTTCCGAACCAGAAACTCATCGAAATTCTCATGGGCGGTGACTTCCATGCGTTCAGCCAATATTCCAAGAAAAGCGAGTGTCACCGTTGTGTTGAACTTACCGGCTGCGCCCGCGTTTGCCGCAATGTCCTTCAGAGCACTGCCATAGCGCGCGGCAGCATCCAGGAAGTCATATCTTTGAAGCATCTGGCAAGCGACGCCGATGTGATCCCGGTGTGTGAAGGACCTCGCATCCAGGTCACGCGCCTCGAATAGATCAGTCAGATCGACATAGTTCCGCGGCTCAGCTTTCATCAGCCCTATCCTTCAATTTGTGACTGTCTGCTGCGGACAAATCGAGATCGTAAACGCTTTTCAACTGCTCGATCTTGCCGAGTGTTTCTTCCGAAAACGGCGGTTTGTTTTCAAAGCTGTGAAGAGCCAGACCTTCAATCAGATCGCCCAATGATAGGTCCAAGTGCTCAGCAAGACCCTTCAGGACCTTCAAGAGCCGCTTTTCCAGACGAACACCGGTCTGGATTCGTTCAACAGATTTACTCATATTTGTTATATTGGTACCAATGTACCAAAATGTCAAGCATTGGTGTCTTTGCGATCCGCGTTGTGCATAGCGCAACAAAAAACACCGCACGAGACCGGGCGGTGTTCGAAACAAGACACGAATTAAGAGGGTGGGAGGCTGGCACGGCGACCCGTGCCGAGGCTCGTTAGGGCTGCTTCCTTCCGGATCTGACCCGGTTGGCGAGTGGCTCGTCCACCACCAACCTCCCGAGTGCCTTATATCAGATGCCCCCAGGGGTTTGGCAAGGGCCATCGCGGCCTTTTTTTCCTTGCCGGAAAATGCCGTTGTTCAGGGCCGCAGCGTGGCCAGCTTCAGGCCAAAGCCCATGAACACCAATCCCGTCACGCCTTTCAACCAGCGTTGAAAGGAGGGATTGCCCGCAGCTGTCGAGAGCCGGGCGAGCAGGAGAACCATCGCGCCGAACCACAGAACGTTTATCAGTGCGTGGATGCCGACCAGCGAAAAGGCTGCCGCAACCGCGCCTTCGCCAGCGGGTATGAATTGCGGGAAGGCAGCGAGATAGAACATCGAGACTTTCGGGTTCAGGGCATTTGTCAAAAAACCCTCACCAAATGCCCGGACCATCGTGCGCCGCCGCCTGGCAGGTGCCACGGGCGCAGCGATTATCTTTCCCGAAAAGGCATCCTTAAGAGCTTTCAACCCGATCCATATCAGGTAAGCGGCGCCAACCATCTTGACGACAAAAAAGGCTTCAGCCGAATGTACGAGGATCACCGAGATGCCCAACACCGACAAGGTTCCGTGCAGGAAGAAGGCAGCCACAAAACCGCCGATGTTCGAACCGGCCGCCAAACGTCCGGAGGTCGGTACGGTTTTCGCAATCAGGACGCCGTTGGGGCCAGGCGACATCACGAGAAGGCCTGCGACAAGCGCGAAGCTCAAAAGCGTTTCCAATGACATGACAAATCCGCCGCAACAAAGGGAGTAAGCGCGAAAAACAGGTTCGCTTCTCCTGCAATCTACCCATATGCTCACCGAATGCAATCCGAGCGTTGTCTTGCAGGTGCTCGGAGATACTCATCAACACAACGGTTAGCCCAAGATGTCTTCCTTTTCCCTCAACCCCCGTCTCGAAGGCGACAGCTATTTCGTTGCGGATCTGACGCTTTCGACAGTCCGGCTTATGAAGGACGCGAATTATCCGTGGCTGCTGCTCGTCCCACAGAAGTCCGACCTTGTCGAAATCATCGACCTTGGCGATGCAGACCAACTGCAGCTCATGAGAGAAATTGCGAAGATGAGCCGGCTTCTACGATCCGTGACCGATTGCGAGAAGCTGAACGTGGGTGCACTCGGCAACCAGGTGTCCCAGCTCCATGTCCACGTCATTGCACGCTTTCGGAGCGATCGCTCCTGGCCTGGCCCGGTCTGGGGAACCGTTCCAGCAGAAGATTATGAAGCTGAGCAAGCCGACACCCTGATCGGCCGGTTGCGGGATGCCATTGCATCCGAACTCTGACCAGGCCTTGCTGGACACACTCTGCGCACCGCCCTAAAGTCCGGCGCGTATAAGACCTGCCATATTCTTTCAAGGATCTCAGCATGCGCGAAGCCGCCGCCAGTCTCCAGGCAATGGAGATGAGCTTTATTGCCAACACTCTCGACAGGCAGTCGGAACGGCGCGGCGATACCGCCTATCTCAAAACGCTGCTGGAGCGATCAGACACACGGATCGTGCTCTCGACCGACAAGACGCTTGTCTTTGAAAAGAGCGAAGATCCTCATATCGGTCACGCGCTGACGTCGGCGCTGAAGCTGGGTGCCTCGCCCGACGAGATGGTGTTTCTTGGCCTCCGGCAAGACACCGGGCAGCCTCTCTTTGCAACGACCCTGCCGCGCAGCGATGAAGAATTGTCGGCGCAGCCGGATCTGATTGTTCAGGACCTCAGGAACCTCGCTCTGCAAAACGCTTTTTCGGCGGAAGACCTGAGCGCGCTCGCTCAGGCGCGAGCGCTGATCCATTGGCACCGGACGCACCCGATGTGTTCGCGCTGCGGCGAAAAAACCGTGATGGCCGAAGCTGGATACCGACGGGACTGCCCGTCATGCGGCGCAGCTCATTTTCCACGCACCGATCCTTGCGTCATCATGCTGATTACCCACGAGGACAAAGCATTGCTCGGCCGTCCTGCCCGTTTGCCGGAAGGTGTTTACACGACCCTTGCGGGCTTCATGGAGCCTGGCGAAACCATAGAAGATGCGGTTCGCCGCGAAGTCTTCGAAGAAAGCAGGATCAGGGTCGGTGACGTCAGTCTTGTTTCCAACCAACCCTGGCCGTTTCCCGCAAATCTGATGCTCGGCTGCATCGGCACGGCGACGTCATTTGATATCGAGATTGCGGATGACGAGCTGGAAGCCTGCAAATGGTGCGACCGCGCGGAAGTCCGGCAAATGCTCGAAGGCACGCACCCGGAAGAACACAGGATCCCACCCTCGATTTCGATTGCCTATGAACTGATCATCGGCTGGCTGGAGAACCGTATCTGATGACCTGGTGCATTTACCTGACCCATCCCGAAGTCGAAGTGGATCCCAACATTCCTGTGCCACAGTGGGGCCTTTCGACAGTTGGGCATGCGCGGGCCGAGCAGGCAACCGCTCTGCCTTTCACAAAAGAGATTGGTGCCATTGTCTCAAGCGGCGAAACCAAAGCGATCGAAACGGCCCGGTACTTTGCCGACAAGCTTTCGCTGGAGCCCCGGATCAGAGAGGACCTTCATGAGAATGACCGGTCCGCGACGGGTTTTCTGCCACCGGACGAATTCGAGCAGACAGCCGACCGCTTCTTCGCCGACCCGAAAACCTCGGTCCGTGGCTGGGAGCGCGCCATCGACGCTCAACATCGCATCGTCGGCGGCATTCAGGCCGTTCTCTCCGGCATCGACCCGGACCTACCCGTGCTTTTTACCGGCCACGGCGCTGCCGGTACGCTGCTGATGTGCCATCTGATGGGCGTTTCGATTTCCCGTTCACACGATCAGACGCGCGGAGGCAGCTGGTACAGGTTCGAAAAAGACTGGTTGACGACCGGTGCCGGACAGGATTTGCGCTGGATAGAAGTCTGAGTTCAGTCGGCCTCTTGCCATGATCATGGTAATGTTGAACGAGTGGAACTTTACGGGAGCCTGCCGTGATCAAGGGTCTGACATCTATCATTGCCGGAGCGCTGCTTGCGGTCGTCGCTCAACCGATTGCCTCACATGCCGGCAAATATGATGCTCAGTTCCGGCAATTCCTTGCCAATGATGTCGTACCAGCCGCAAAGCGTGCCGGCATTTCGCAAGGAACACTCGACCGGGAACTTGCCGGCCTAACGCCCGATACGTCCCTGCCCGGTCTGGTTGGCCCCGGCGGCAAGGGTGCACCTCCGAAGGTCAATTTTCAGGCCGAGTTCCGCTCACCGCAGCGCTATTTCCGGGACAGCCAGTTCAATTCCCTGGTTCCCGGCGGCCGGCGGCTGATGCAGAAGCACGCGGCGACGCTCCAGAGAATTGAGGCAAAGTACGGCGTTCCCAAACGCATCATTCTTGCGATCTGGGCACGCGAGTCCGGTTACGGCGGGGCCAAGATCCCACACGACGCCCTTCGTGTTCTGGCAACGCAGGCCTTCATGGGTCAGCGCGCTGACTTCTTCAAAGGCGAGCTCATATCCGCGCTGAAGATCCTGCAGAACGGTGATGTGTCCCGCCGTGCCATGAGAAGCTCCTGGGGCGGCGCAATGGGTCAGCCCCAGTTTCTGCCGTCCTCCTACCTGAAATACGCGGTCGATTTCGATGGCGACGGCAAGCGCAATATCTGGACATCGGAAGTCGATACGATGGCGTCGATCGCCAACTACCTGTCCGCCCATGGCTGGCAGAAGGGACGTGACTGGGGATACGAAGTTTTCCTGCCGGAAAGTGTCTCTTGCACACGCGAGGGGCCGGACAACCGGCAGAAGATCTCAAAATTCGTCGGAGAGGGCGTGAAGCGGGTCAGCGGTAAACCGTTTCCCGGCAACGAACTCAACCAGCCCGGCAACATTCTCCTGCCTGCCGGCCGCTACGGTCCCGCCTTCATTGCCACGAACAATTTCTATGTGTTGAAGGAATACAACGAGAGCGACACATATGCGCTGTTCGTCGGTCATCTTGCCGATCGCTACGGCAGCAACAAGGCGTTTGCTGCGGGCTGGAAGCCGATGAAAGACACGACAAGGGGTGCTGTACGGAACCTTCAGGTCCGGCTGGAGGGCCTTGGTCATGATGTCGGCGGCGCGGACGGGTTGATCGGCTTCAAGACCCGGCGCTCCATCGGCAAGGACCAGGAAAAGAACGGGTTCTTCGCAACCTGTTGGGTTGGCTGACTTTTAAGCGGCATTTGACGATACGTCCGGCTCAGGCGTTCACCACGCCTTCAGGTGCTGTTTCCAGACGGAACGCGGCGGCCATGAGCGCGCGGGTGTAGTCCGTTTGCGGCGCATCGAAAATACGTTCCGCGGGGCCGGACTCCACCACCTTGCCTTGCCGCATGACGATGACCTCGTTGGCGAGGGCGCGAACCACTTTCAGGTCATGCGAGATAAACAGATATGCCAGGCCGTGTGCCTTCTGGAGATCTCGCAAAAGGTCGACCACCTGAGCCTGCACGCTCATGTCGAGCGCGGATGTCGGCTCGTCCAGCATCACGAATTTCGGTTCCAGAACCATTGCACGTGCGATCGAGATCCGCTGACGCTGACCGCCCGAAAACTCGTGCGGGTAGCGGTTCCGGGTCGAGGCATCCAATCCGACTTCGACCAGAGCATCGGCAACTTTCCGGTCTCTTTCTTCCGATGAGATCCCTGGGAAATGGACCTTGAGCCCCTCTCCCACGATGTCCGAGACGGACATGCGCGGTGACAGTGCGCCAAAGGGATCCTGAAATACGATCTGCATGTCCCGCCGCAGCGGACGCATCTGTTTCCAGGAGTTTTTCTGAATTTCCTCACCATAGAATGCGATGCGGCCCGTTGAGGAAATCATGCGCAGTATTGCAAGGCCCAGGGTTGTCTTGCCCGAGCCGCTTTCGCCAACGATACCGAGCGTCTGGCCCTGCCTGACCTTGATATCAATTCCGTCGACGGCCTTGATATGGTCGACTGTCCTGCGCAGAAATCCACGTTTGACCGGAAACCAGACCTTCAGGTCGTCCGCCTGCACGACGATGGGTTTGGTGTCATCCCCCTGCGGCGGTTCGCCCTTAGGTTCTGCCGCGAGCAGATGTTTCGTATAGTCGTGCTGCGGCTTTTCGAATATGTCGGCGACAACGCCCTGTTCCACGATCTTTCCGTCTGTCATCACACAGACGCGGTCGGAAAACTTCCTGACGATGCCGAGATCGTGTGTGATAAACAGCATCGCCATGCCCTGCTGGCGTTGCAATTTCTTCAAAAGCTCGAGGATCTGTGCCTGAACCGTGACGTCGAGCGCCGTTGTCGGTTCATCGGCGATCAGAAGATCCGGTTCGTTTGCGAGCGCCATGGCGATCATGACGCGCTGGCGCTGGCCGCCCGATAGCTGATGGGGGTAGGAGCTCAGACGTTTTTCGGCATCCCGGATACCGACCTGGTTCATCAGCTCCAGAACACGCTGACGGGCCTGGGTGTCTCCCATGCCGCGATGCGTTTTCAAAATTTCCGAAATCTGTTTTTCGACCGTATGAAGCGGATTGAGCGATGTCATCGGCTCCTGAAAGATCATGGAAACGGTATTGCCGCGGATCTTGCGCATCTCATTGTCTGACGCCGCCAGCATTTCCTTGCCGTCCATAACGATTTCGCCTGACGGATGAGACGCTGCCGGATAGGGCAGCAACTTTAGGATCGAAAGGGCGGTCACCGATTTTCCCGATCCGCTTTCGCCCACGAGCGAGACGGTCTCGCCCTTCTTGATATCGAAGGAAATCTTGTCGACCGCGACAGTCTGGTTGCCACCTTGTGTGAAGACAACGGACAGATCTTTTACGGAAACGAGCGCGTTGTTCGTCATGCTGCCTTCCTCACGCCAGGCTCTTGCGCGGATCGAAGGCATCGCGCACGGCTTCACCGATAAAGATCAAAAGACTGAGCATCAGCGAAATCACCACAAATCCCGAGATCCCGAGCCAGGGTGCTCCGAGATTGTTCTTGCCCTGGGCGAGCAACTCGCCGAGCGAGGCGGATCCCGGCGGCAATCCAAAGCCGAGGAAGTCGAGTGCGGTGAGGGTTGAGATCGATCCGTTCAAAATAAACGGCATGAAAGTGAGCGTGGCAACCATGGCGTTCGGAAGCAGATGCCGCCACATGATCACCGGGTTCGACACGCCAAGCGCTCTCGCTGCCGATATATATTCAAAATTCCGGCCGCGCAGAAACTCCGCGCGCACGACCCCCACAAGCGCCACCCATGAAAAGGCAAGCAGGATCGTGAACAGTGTCCAGAATCCCGGCACCAGGAACGACGACACGATCAAAATGAGATAGAGCGAAGGAACTGCCGTCCATATTTCGATAAACCGCTGGGACAGAAGGTCTACCATCCCGCCATAGTAGCCCTGAACGGCACCGGCGGCGATGCCGATGACTGAGGAGGCCAGCGTCAGGCTCAGACCGAATAACACCGATACACGGAACCCGTAGATGACACGCGCCAGAACGTCCCGCGCCTGATCGTCCGTTCCAAGCCAGTTCCAGTTGCCGATGATGCAGTTGGGATCATCGGCTCCCAGAGGATATCGGGCGCATCGCGTTTCCTTGTCCATCGTCCATGAGGGAGGCGCCGGTGCCGTAACCGGAATTTCCCTGTTGACGGTTCTGAAGTTGTAGCGGACCGGTGGCCAGATCATCCAGCCGTTTTCTTCGATGATCTCCTGAATGAACGGATCGCGATAGTCGGTCACCGGAAAGGCGAACGGATCGTCGCTGAACCTGTCTTCTGGATAATCAATCAGCGCGGGTACCAGCACGTCGCCTTTGAAATACACCAGGATCGGGCGGTCGTTGGCGAGAAAATTGGCGAGAAGCGCCAGAATGAACAGGACCAGGAAAATCCACAGCGACCAGTAACCGCGTTTGTTCGCCTTGAAGTTTGTCAGGCGCCGCTGATTGATCGGCGACATCTTCATCCGTTTCGGCGGAGGTGCGGTTTCCTCCGGCAATGGATTATAGACGTCGTAGCCGCTGTTTTCGAGGTTGTCCCGTGTCTGCGAATCCATGGATCAGACCTCCCTGCTCTCAAAATCGATCCGCGGATCGATCCAGGTGTAGGTGAGGTCCGAAATCAGGCCGATGACCAATGCCATAAGTCCGAAGATATAGGCTGTCGCGAACACCACGGCATAGTCACGGTTCAGAATCGATTCAAATCCGAGCAGACCCAGTCCGTCGAGCGTGAACACCGTTTCGATCAACAGTGAACCGGCGAAAAAGGCCGAGATGAACGCCCCCGGAAAGCCGGCAACCACGATCAACATGGCATTGCGGAAGACGTGGCCATAAAGAACCTGTTTTTCCGTGAGCCCCTTGGCGCGCGCCGTGACCACGTATTGCTTTCGGATTTCATCGAGAAAGGAATTTTTTGTCAGCAGCGTCGTCGTTGCGAAAGCGGACAGGACCATGGCCGTCAGCGGGAGCACCAGATGCCAGAAATAATCGACAATTCGTTCCGGCCAGGACAAGTCCGCCCAATTGTCCGATGTCAGCCCTCTCAACGGAAAAATGTCCCAAAAGGAGCCGCCGGCAAACAGGACGATCAGGAGAACGGCAAAGAGAAACCCGGGGATTGCGTAGCCGACGACAATCACGCCCGACGTCCACACATCGAAGCGCGAACCGTCGGAAACGGCTTTGCGAATGCCGAGAGGGATCGACACCAGATAGGATATCAGGGTCATCCAGAGCCCGAGGGAGATAGACACCGGCAGTTTTTCTGCGATCAGATCGATGATTTTGATGTCGCGAAAATAGCTTTCGCCGAAATCGAACCGCGCATAGTTCCACAAGAGATTCAGGAACCGTTCGAGCGGCGGCTTGTCAAAGCCGAATTGCTCCTCCAGTTGCTTGATGAATTCCGGATCGAGCCCCTGTGCACCCCGATACTTAGATGTGACGCTGTCGGCCGCCGAGCCCGTGCCTCCCGAGGTGTCGTTGCTCGCCCCGACGAAATCGTTGCCACCGCCGCTGATCCGAGATGTGGCGGAAACATCTGTTCCCTGCAGCTGCGCGATGACCCTTTCAACCGGTCCGCCCGGAGCGAACTGGACGATCATGAAGTTGACCGCCATGATCCCGACAAGCGTCGGTATCATCAACAGCAAACGGCGAAGGATATAGGCACCCATGGGGTTCGTGCGTTCCCTTTTCTTTATCTCGGCCTTCTGGAACGGGCTTAGGTATCTGTTTGAAGACTAACCGGCTTTGCCAAGTTTTTCTGCCTTTTCCTGGTCTATCCACCAGAGATCTTCAACAGGAAAGAAATAAGGCGGCGTTATGTCGGGATGACCGAAGATGTCCCAAACCGCAACGTTGTGAACAGGTTTGAACCATTGCGGTACCCAGTAGTGGCCGGACCGCAGAACCCTGTCGAGTGAGCGAGCGGCGACATTCATTTCCGCTCGCGTATCCGCTTCAAGTGCCTTGTCGATGAGTGCATCCACGACAGGATCGGAAATACCAGCGATGTTGTAAGTGCCCGGCGTATTTGCCGCAGCAGAACCCCAGGAGGTTCGGATAGCTTCCGAAAGCGTCGGGTTGAGCGAATAACGGCGCGAGCAAATATCGAAATCGTAGTCGTTCAGGCGCGACTGGTATTGTGCGGCGTCTACAAGCCGGAACGTTGCTTTGATGCCGAGCCGTTCGAGGTTCTTGATATAGGGATTGAGGACCCGCTCGAAGGCCGGTGAATTGTTGAGAAACTCGATTGTCAGCGGGTTACCATCCGGACCGACAAGCTCCGTACCCTGCCGCTGATATCCTGCGTCCGAAAAGAGCTGGCTGGCCTCGCGCAGCAGGCCGCGATCGAAACCCGAGCCATTGCTGACCGGCTGTATGTAAGCTTCCTCAAAGACGCTTTCAGACACCTGATCCCGGAACGGCTCAAGGAGCGTCAGTTCCTCGGGCGTGGGCAGTCCAGTCGCCTTCATTTCGGAATTTTCAAAGAAGGACTGGGTCCGCTGATAAAGATTGAAAAACAGGTTCTTGTTGGACCACTCGAAGTCGAATGCGTAGCTGAGCGCCCTGCGAACACGCGGGTCCTTGAACTTTTCCAGCCGCGTGTTGATGAACCAGCCCTGTGCACCGGACGGGCGGCCGTCGGGGAAATTCTTCTTGATGACGCGTTTGTCTTCGGCTGCTGGGAAGGTGTATTCGGTCGCCCAGGTTTTCGACCTGAATTCTTCCCGGTAGGTCATTTCCCCCTTCTTGAAGGCTTCAAAGGAGATCTGGAGATCGCGATAGAAATCTACCCTGACAACGTCGAAATTTTTCTGGCCTCTCAGGACCGGCAGGTCGTTCCCCCAGTAGTCCTCGACCCTGTGGTATTCCACGAACCTGCCCACGGCATGCTTGCCGACCTTGTAGGCTCCTGATGAAAGCGGGGCCGTCAATGTGCTCTGACTGAAATCGTAAGCGGTGTAGTACCTCTTGGAGAAAATCGGCAGAGCGGCGATCAGCAGCGGCAGCTGTCGCGATTGTTTGCCCGAAAAGTGCAGCGCGACCCGATATTCGTCGAGAATTTCCGCATCCAGAAGTTCCTGGATATTCTGGCTGATCTGCGGATGCCCGTCTCCCTTTAGCAGCATCAGCGAAAAGGCAACATCATCGGCGGTCAGTTTGGAGCCGTCATGGAAACGGGCTTCGGGCCGCAGATTGAACGTATAGGTATTGCCGTCTTCGGAAACCTCGACCGTTTCGGCAAGCAAGCCATACATCGCATCGGGCTCGTCATAGGCCCGCACCATCAAGGTGTCGAAACACAGTTCCATACGCGGCGGCGCATCACCCTTCAGTATGAATGCATTGAAGGTGTTATAGGTCAGGCTGTTCTGGTTGTAGTACCAATAAGGCGCCTGAAAGATGAACCTGCCGCCCTTCGGCGCGTCCGGATTGACATAGTCGAAATGCGTGAAATCCGGTCCGTATTTCAGATCGCCGAATACGGACAGACCGTGACGGCGTTTGCCGGCTATGCCGTCCCCCGCAAGGGACGCACCGGGGACAAGCGGTGCGGAAGCTGCGAGCGCAGCAGCGCCGGTCAATTTCAGGAGTTTCCGGCGCGACGGCCTTGAAAATGTGTTCATCTCGCAGCTCCCGTCTTTTCGGCCAGGTCTTGATCGTACCACCAGATCGACGGGAAGCCGGTTGAAAATTCCGGCATGTTTTCCGGATGCGCAAACCGGTTCCAGCGCGCTGTGCGCGTCTCACCTGTGTAAAATTGCGGCACCAGATAGTGGTTCCACAAAAGAACACGATCGAGTGCCCGCGTTGCCGCTACCAGCGTATCCCTGTCCTCTGCAAAGATAACCTT
Organism: uncultured Roseibium sp.; assembly: GCF_947494555.1. Lineage (GTDB taxonomy): Bacteria > Pseudomonadota > Alphaproteobacteria > Rhizobiales > Stappiaceae > Roseibium. The sequence goes on from NZ_CANLVF010000003.1 coordinate 751,306, forward strand.
GTCGATCAGGTGATCGATTGCCGGGTTCTTGATGCCCATATAGTTGGCGGAACTTGGATTGTCGGCTGCTTCAGTTCCCCAGTATTCCCGCTGCTCGTTGCCGGGCGACAGGGATTGTCCGATTGCCAGTGTCGTGGCGTCGAAATCCCTGCTGCGAATGCGATTAATGAACTGGGAGGTGTCGACGAGACGCAAGACCGGCTTGATGCCGATGCTTTCCAGGTTCTTGGCGTAGGGCAGAAGCGTGCGTTCGCTGGCCTTGTCCCGGTAAAGAAATTCAATGCTCAGCTGCTCTCCGGTCGCCGGATCGATCATCTTGCGGTCCTTGAACTCAAATCCCGCTTTGTTGAACAGCTTGACCGCCTCACGCAGATTGGCGCGAACATTTCGCGGATTACCGCCGACGGGGTTCTTGAATTCTTCGGTAAAGACTTCGGGCGGAACCTGGTCCCGGACCTCCTCCAGGATTTCCAGTTCCTTGCCTTCCGGCAGCCCGGACGAGGCAAGATCCGTTCCGGCAAAATAGGAATTGATCCGCTTCAGGAGATTTGCCGAAACGATCTCGTTGGTGGTCTCGAAGTCGTAAGCGTAGTTCAAAGCCCTGCGCACGTCAGGATTCTTGAACTTGTCCCGGCGAAGGTTCAAAAAGAACCCCTGCATCACGCCGGACGACTTATCGAGGAAAATTTCCTTGACCACACGTCCGTCTTCTATCGCCGGAAAGTCGTAGCGTTTTGCCCACTGACTGGAGCTCCGCTCCAGGTGATAGTCGTACTGGTCGCCCTTGAAGGCTTCGAACTGAACGGCATCATCGAGAAAGAGGACATAGCGAAGCTCATCGAAGTTTCCGGTCCCGACCCTGATCGGCAGATCCTTGCCCCAATAGTCGTCAACGCGCTCATAGATAACATTGCGGTTCGGGGAAAAGTCCTTGATCCGGTACTGGCCGGACCCGAGCGGCGGCTCGAGCGTTCCCTTCGAAATGTCGCGCTTCTCACCTTTGTCGTTCGTGCCTTCCCACCAGTGTTTCGGCAGGATATCCAGCTGACCCATGATTTTGGGCAGCTCCCGGTTACCGACGGTGTCGAATGTGAAGCGGACAACACCGTCTCCGACAATTTCCTTCTCAACAACGTTCTGAAAATAGAATTTTCTTTGCGGATTCAGCTCAATCGCCTTTTCAAACGACCAGATCACGTCTTCCGCTGTGACGGGTTCTCCGTCGTGCCACTTTGCTTTGGGATTAAGGCGGTATTCCACCCAGGAATAGTCGTCCGGAAATCGCACCGCTTCTGCCAGAACCCCGTAGGCCGCGCTGATATCTTCTTCATCAAGCGAGGGTTCCATGAGGCTTTCGTAGATGTTCTGAATACCCGGGGCCGGGTTGCCCTTGGTCAAAATGAAGTTGAACGTATCGAAACCGCCTCGGCTGGCAAGGCGCACCGTGCCCTCTTTGGGCGCATCCGGATTGACATAGTCGAAATGGGAAGCGTCAGGTCCGTATTTCGGTGTGCCGTTCAACGCCGATGCGTGGTGCCACTCAGCTTCTTCCGCATTCACCGGCATCGCAGCCAGACTTGTGAAAGAAATAAAACCTGCAAACGCTGCAATTGCAGTCGCCGCATTCCAAGCGCGCGATCCTAACACTATCGGTTTCTCCGTCCCGTTCCGTTCCTCAGACCCAGATTAATAGGGTTGCTTGAACAATAGTGTAGGGATCACCCGGCCAAAGGTCACGCGCTGGATGCCATTATGACATAAATTTAACCGGCTTGAGGGACACCGTTTTCGGGAACGTCCATCGCGGACTGTTTGGATTTGGCTTTTTGCGCATACATCCGCCGGTCTGCGACGCGCAAAAGGTCTGCAACGGTCGAAGCGTCTTTTGGAAAGCTCGCGCTGCCGATGCTCGCCTTGACGTCGATGGAAGCGCCGGAAAACTCAAACACCCGCGTAACGCGTTCCAGCATGCGGTTCACGAAAGTGTCTTTCTCCGGGCTGCGCATGTTTCCAGGCGTGAGAACGATGAACTCGTCACCGCCGACGCGGGCGACCGTATCGGATTGACGGGTCTGACCTTGGAGCCTGTCTCCGATCTCGATCAGCAACTGGTCACCCACCGAGTGACCATAACTGTCGTTGACAGGTTTGAATGCATCCAGATCGACGTAGAAAATTTCGAACCCGACACCGGATCGCTCGCACATGGATGCTAGCTGATACATGCGCTCTTCGAGCAGGCGACGATTGGCAAGCCCGGTCAGCGGATCGTGCAGGGCCATCGACCTGACCTTGTAGATCTCGCTGATCAGCAGAAACGCCATGACGCCGAAGACCAGGGATATCAGGCTCCCGACAAATTGCGTGATCCAGACCTGTTTTCCAGTGCTGGACCAACCACCGGCCGGATAACCCAGCAATTCCCAGTTCAGTCCACCCGGCAGAAGAAGAGGCAGGGCGACATGATCCAGGTCGGCAAGTGTTTTGTCGCCAAAAAGAAATCCTGAGCCGGCACCATCTTCGCCTTTGTCGAGGACGGAAAGACTTATGTCTTTGATCACCGGCTGGATGCCTGCCGAGGCCATCAGGCTTTCTTCATCGAGCACGAGCGACGCAACGCCCCAATACGTTCGATCCGCCAGCGGCTGGCCGGAAAACTGCGCGGGATATACAGGAATGCGGATCAAAAGTGCACGGCCGCCTTGCACCAGATCGATCGGTCCGGCGATCACGGTCTCCCGGGACAGCATCGCTTTTTCTACCGCCGGCCATTGCGAGGCGTTCGAACGATAGTCCAGGCCGAGCGCTGCTTTGTTCGGCTCCAGCGGAAATACGGCTCTTAGTATGTTTCCGGGCGCCAGTCCTACAGAACGGATAGAAGGGTTTTCATTGATGAGTTCGGTCGAGATGTTCCGGTAGTCGGCCGCAACAAACCGCTTGTCCTTGAGTTCGGCTACAAATGCCCTCAACGCAAGCCCATGTGCGACGGTGCGGCTGATTTCGGTTTCAAGGCGTGCACGGGCTTCCGACAATTCGGTCGCAATGCCACGCTTGTGTTGGGCGACCAGCTCGTTACGGACGAGAAGGCCGACATGCGCCGTGACCGCGATGCCTGTCAGGAAACAGACAATCGCAATAGCCGAAGCGACCCAGGTTCCGTTGGACCTGGACACAAATTTTCTCGTCAGCTGCCTGCCCATACGGCCCCTGTCTGACGTTAACCCCAACGTCACCCTACAACGGAAGCCAAACTTTGTTAATTTTTCTTGTAAATCAAGAAAAAGCCGGGCGAGAGGCCCAGCTTTTCACAACTCATTCCGTATTGGAACAGGTTTACATCACTCGGCAGGTAGCGGCTTGGGCGCTCCGGACTGCTCTCTCAGATAGGCGATCATGTCTGCGCGCTCTTCCGGCTTGCGCAACCCGGCGAAGCCCATCGAGGTACCGTTGATGTATTTCTTCGGAGCCTGGAGAAAATTGTTCAGGGACTCGTAGGTCCACTCCGGGTTCTCCTCGCCGTATGTCGTCATTGCCGACGAATACCGGAAACCTTCATGGCCACCCGGCTTACGGCCGACGATGTCCCAGAGCGCCGGTCCAACCTTGTTGGCTCCGCCGTCATCGAAGGTGTGGCACGCAGTGCATTTCTTGGCGACATTTGCACCTTCCGATGCAGACGCTGCGAGCAGAAGTTCGGAAATCGGTACGACGTCCGGCTCGGCTTCGACCGTCGACGTTGCATCCGAAGCCGCTTCCACGACGATTTCGTAACCCGGTTTTCCGGGTATCGTCGGGTGGAAGATGATGTCGGATACGATCCCAACACCCATTGTCAGAATAAGAACCATCAGAACCGCACCAGCGGCCTTGTTCAGCGTGAAGGAATCCATTCTCTCCGGCTCCAAGCTCATACGCGCCCGGGCCCGCGATACCGATCGCGAACCCTATCAGCTTTTGTAAATTTGCCGGAACCTACAAATTTTTTGACCTCGCTGTCCATAGCTTTAAAAGGGCAACTGATATGACAAACGGACGCGGCAGGTTTTTTTAGCTAGAAATCATCGCGGCACCGCCCAATGGAGACCCGATTGACAGCAGCACTGGTGATCATCCCTGCCCGACTCGCGGCGACCCGCCTGCCACGCAAGATTCTTGCGGACATCTGCGGAAAACCGATGATCGTTCGCGTGGTCGAGCAGGCATTGCAGGCCGACATAGGACCCGTGGCGGTCGCCTGCGATCACGTCGAAATTGCAGAAGCAGTGACAGATCACGGCGGCAAGGCCATTTTGACCCGCACCGATCACGTATCCGGCTCCGATCGTATCCAGGAGGCTGCCGAACTGCTGGATCCCGAAGGGCGATTCGACGTTATCCTGAATGTGCAGGGAGACGTCCCGCTCATCGAACCGGGCGCAATTCGCGCCGCCTTCGCGCCTCTGGAAATCCCGGACGTTTCGATCGGCACGATCATGACGGAAATTACGGAACAGAGATTCCGTGACGATCCCAGTTTCGTAAAGGCCGTAACGACGCCCAACGGCCAGGGTCATCACAGAGCGCTGTATTTCACCCGGACAACGGCTCCCGGCGGCGAGGGCGTGCTTTATCAGCATATCGGCGTTTATGCTTATAGAAGGTCCGCACTCGACCGGTTTGTCCGCCTTCCTCCGTCCCCGCTGGAGCAGCGCGAGAAGCTGGAACAGTTGCGCGCGCTTGAAGCAGGCATGCGCATTGACGTTTCAATCATTGACAGCGCCCCCATGGATGTGAACACACCTGAAGACCTGGAGCGCGCCCGAGCCGCCTACCAGACCCTATGAACCAGACTGCCAGAACGCGAAAAGATCCATGACAGACAGAAAGAAAATTGTATTTCAGGGAGAAACCGGCGCAAATTCCCATATGGCCTGCCGGAGTGTCTATCCGGACTATGAGGCTATTCCCTGCGCGACGTTCGAGGATTGCTTTTCCGCGATGGCCGACGGTACAGCCGACCTTGCCATGATACCGATCGAGAATTCCGTTGCCGGCCGCGTGGCGGATATCCATCACCTGCTGCCGAAATCCGACCTGCACATCATCGGCGAATATTTCATGCCGATCCGGTTTCAGCTGATGGCCCCAAAGGGCGCAACTGTGCAGTCGCTGAAGAAGGTTCAAAGCCATATTCACGCTTTGGGTCAGTGCCGCAACATCATCCGCGAGCTGGGCCTGACGGCCGTTGTCGGCGGCGACACGGCCGGATCCGCGCGTCAGGTCGCCGATCTCAACGATCCGACAGTGGGTGCCTTCGCGCCTGAAATGGCCGCGGAGATTTACGGGCTCGACATTCTGCGGCGGGACGTGGAGGATGCGGCACACAACACGACACGCTTTGTGATCCTGTCACGCGAGAAGATGGAAGCGGCCCATAACGGGCAGCCGGTTATCTCGACATTCATCTTCAGGGTCCGCAACGTGCCGGCTGCGCTTTACAAGGCGCTTGGCGGGTTTGCGACCAACGGCGTCAACATGACCAAGCTGGAATCCTATCAGCTGGAAGGCCAGTTCTTCGCTTCGATGTTTTATGCGGACGTTGAAGGTCATCCGGAAGATCCCGCAGTCGGCCTAGCCCTTGAAGAACTTGCCTTTTTCTGCGCAGAACTGAACATTCTCGGCGTTTATCGCGCAAGCCCGTTCCGGGACAAGATCAAGGAACCGGAAGCCAATCGCGCCCTGCGTCCCAATCCACATTCCTGAACCTGTGCAAGCAGTGAGCAACAGAGGTATTTATGACCGAAACGAGATTTGATGCGCTGTGCATCGGCAATGCGATTTGCGACGTCTTCGCCCATGTCGAAGAAGATTTCCTGGTTCGGGAAAATCTGGTCAAGGGGTCCATGCGGCTGATCGACACCGAAGAAGCGGTGCGTCTGTTCGACAAGATGGGCCAGACCGTGCGCATCTCCGGTGGCAGCGCGGGCAACACGGCGGCAGGCATTGCCTCGCTTGGCGGCAAGCCCGCCTATTTCGGGAAGGTTGCCGAAGATGAACTTGGCGACAGCTACTATCACGACATGAACGGGACAGGCGTTTATTTCAACACGCCCCGCCTGGTGGAAGGCAACCCGACCGCACGTTCGATGATCCTGATCACGCCCGACGGCGAGCGGACAATGAACACGTATCTCGGCGCTTGCGTCGAATTCGGCACGACCGACGTTGACGAAGAGGTCGTTGCCGCATCGGCGGTGACCTACATGGAAGGATATCTGTGGGATCCTGAAGAGGCCAAGAAGGCCTTTTTGAAGGCCGCAGACGTCGCGCATGCGAACGGGCGGAAAGTCGCGATCACCTTGTCGGATTCCTTTTGCGTCGACAGGTATCGCGGCGAGTTCCAGGCGCTCCTAACGGACGGTGTTGTGGATCTCATGTTCGCAAATGAACATGAGCTCAAGGCGCTCTACCAAACGTCGGATCTCGATAGCGCTATCTCGGGAGCGCGCGAGACCGGAGCGCTCACCGCCCTGACGCTCGGCTCTGAAGGAGCCATGGCATTTAAGGGAGACGAAACCGTCAAGGTTGCCGCGCAGACTGTCGACAACGTCGTCGACCTGACGGGTGCAGGTGACCTGTTTGCGTCCGGTTTCCTCTTCGGTCTGGCGCGGGACTACAAGCTCGGAGATGCTGCCGAACTCGGCTGCCTGTGCGCCGCCAACGTCATCAGCCATGTCGGCGCACGCCCGGAAAAGCCGCTCAAAAACGTTGCCGCACAGGGCGGATTTGAAATCTGATCAAAAAAAGAAGGCGGTCTAAATGACCGCCTTTTTGTTACTGCGTGCAACCGAGCATCAGTCAGCCAGATCCTGCACACTCATGACACCGCCATTTTCGTCCAGCCGGTAGACGATGGGTGTTCCGGTCCCGAGTTCTCTTTTCAGGATTTCTTCAGAGCTCAGGCCCTCAAGCTCCATGATAAGCGATCTCAGTGAGTTGCCGTGCGCTGAGACGAGTGTTCGCTTGCCTGCAAGTACGCGAGGAAGAATTTCCGCCTTGTAGTAGGGCAGGACGCGTTCCGCGGTCATCTTCAGGCTTTCGCCACCGGGAGGTGGCACGTCGTAGGACCGGCGCCAGATGTGCACCTGCTCTTCGCCGAACTCCTGACGCGCCTGATCCTTGTTCATGCCGGTCAGATCACCGTAGTCCCGTTCGTTCAGCGCTTGATCCTTCAGTGTTTCCAGACCGGACTGGCCGAGCTCACCCAGGATGATATCAAGTGTCCTCTGCGCACGGGACAGCACCGATGTGAACGCAATATCGAACTCCAGCTTCAGATCCCGCAATTGCTGGCCCGCCTTGTGCGCCTCAGAGACGCCCTGCTCGGTCAGGCCCGGATCCTTCCAGCCCGTGAACAGGTTCTTCAAATTCCACTCGCTCTGTCCGTGACGGACAAGTACAAGAAGGCGTTCCATGCCGTTCTCCTTAAACTAGATAAATCGTCATGCGTTCAGGCCGAGGACATCGGCCATCGAATAAAATCCGGGTTTTTGGTCAAATCCCCAAAGCGCCGCTTTTACTGCTCCGCGCGCAAACAGCTGCCGGTCCTCGGCGCGATGGGTGAGTTCAATACGTTCGCCCTGACCGGCGAAGACGACCGAATGCTCGCCAATCACCGATCCGCCCCGCAGGGTGGCGAAGCCGATGTCACCGGTTTTTCTGGGATCCATGATGCCGTCACGAGATCGCACAGAATGAGTTGGCAGGTCTATGCCACGCCCTTCCGCTGCGGCCTGCCCCAGCAGAAGCGCTGTGCCGGACGGTGCATCGACCTTGTGTTTGTGATGCATTTCAATAACTTCGATATCGAAGTCCGAATCGAGCGCAGCCGCGGCCTTGCGAACGAGGCTTGCCAGCAGATTCACGCCAAGGCTCATATTGCCCGACTTGATGATACGCGCATGCCGCGCAGCGGCTTTCAGAGGCTCGTCTTCACCATCTGCCCAGCCAGTCGTACCGATAACATGAACAATGCGTGCCTGCGCAGCAAGTTCTGCGAACCAGAGCGTTGCAGCCGGAGCGGTAAAGTCCAGGACGCCGTCGGAATTTGCAAAAGCCGTCAGGGGATCGTCGGAAACAGCAACACCAAGCGGACCGACACCAGCAAGTTCACCGGCGTCCTTGCCAAGAAATTCGGAGCCTTCCCGCTCAATTGCGGCAACGACTTCCGTGCCGTCCTGCTCCGTCACTGCCTGCGTCAATGCGCGCCCCATCCTGCCGCCGGCGCCGACGATTACCAAGCGCATATGACCCATGCCTATCCTCTTTCTCACTATTCGCCAGCGGGTATAGCAGCTTCGCCGGAAGAGGCAAATCCATGTTCAGGTATCAGCGGCTATTCTCGATTGCCGCCCTATGAGACACGGTTCAAAAACCGGATATGCGCGACATCGGCAGGGGGCTGTTTTGGCGGCGCGCAAAGAAAAACGCACGAAAGACGATGCCCTTCGCGCGTTCCTTTTTAGAAAATGCAGATAAGCTTATTCTGCGGTTTCTTTTTCGATTTCCTTGCCGCTCTCCTGGTCGACGACTTTCATAGACAGGCGAACCTTGCCACGCTCATCGAAGCCCATCAGCTTGACCCAGACCTTGTCGCCTTCCTTGACGACGTCGGTGACCTTGCCGACTTTGCGGGGTGCCAGCTGCGAGATATGCACCAGGCCGTCCTTCGCGCCGAAGAAGTTGACGAATGCACCGAAGTCAACGCACTTGACGACCGTACCTTCGTAGATCACACCGACTTCCGGCTCCGCCGCGATGGAGTTGATCCAGTTGACGGCCGCCTTGATCGCTTTGCCGTCCGAGGACGCGATCTTGACAGTGCCATCGTCTTCGATGTTGACCTTCGCGCCGGTCTTTTCGACGATTTCGCGAATGACCTTGCCGCCCGAGCCGATAACTTCACGGATCTTGTCGACCGGAATTTTCATCATTTCGATGCGCGGTGCATGTTCACCCAGCTCCGAACGGGCCTCGGTGATCGCATTGGCCATCTCGCCGAGAATGTGGATGCGCCCATCCTTCGCCTGACCCAGAGCGACCTTCATGATCTCTTCGGTGATACCGTCGATCTTGATGTCCATCTGGAGCGAGGTGATGCCGCCTTCGGTGCCGGCCACCTTGAAGTCCATGTCGCCGAGGTGATCTTCGTCGCCGAGAATGTCGGACAGAACGGCAAAGCGGTCACCGTCCTTGATCAGGCCCATCGCGATACCCGCAACCGGTGCCTTCAGCGGGACACCTGCATCCATCAGCGCCAGCGATGTGCCGCAGACGGTTGCCATGGAGGACGACCCGTTGGATTCGGTGATTTCGGATACGACACGCAGCGTGTACGGGAAATCGTGGTGCTGAGGCAGCATCGGGTTGATCGCACGCCAGGCCAGCTTGCCGTGACCGATTTCGCGGCGTCCCGGAGAGCCCATGCGGCCCGTTTCACCGACCGAATAGGGCGGGAAGTTGTAGTGCAGCATGAAGTGCGACTTCACGGTGCCTTCCAGCAGGTCGATGAACTGCTCGTCTTCACCCGTACCAAGCGTTGCGACCACGAGACCCTGGGTTTCACCGCGCGTGAAGAGCGACGAACCATGTGCGCGCGGCAGAATGCCGACTTCGGAGGAGATGGCGCGCACAGTGGAAAGATCGCGGCCGTCGATACGTGTGCCGGTGTCGAGGATGGCGCCACGAACGATCTCTGCTTCCAGTTTCTTGAACTGCTCGCCGAGAACGGTGCCTTCCGGTGCCTCGCCTTCTGCGGCGTTGGTGATCAGGGCCTCAACAACCTTCGCCTTGGCGGCGTCGACAGCGTTCTTGCGGTCGGTCTTTGAGGTGATCTTGTAGGCAGCCGTCAGTTCGTCTGCAGCCATGGCCTTGACCTTGCCGAACAGGTCGGAATGGTCCGGTATTGAAAGTTCACGCGGCTCTTTCGCTGCGGTTTCGGCCAGCTTGATGATCGCGTCGATCACGGTCTGGAAACCCTTGTGACCGAACATCACCGCGCCGAGCATGGTGTCTTCGTCCAGTTCCTTGGCTTCCGATTCCACCATGAGAACCGCGTCATTCGTGCCGGCGACTACAAGGTCGAGAGCGCTCTCCGGCATGTCGTCGACAGCCGGGTTCAGCACATATTCGCCGTTGATGTAACCGACGCGTGCACCGCCGATCGGGCCCATGAACGGAACGCCCGACAGCGTCAGCGCAGCAGAGGCTGCAACCATCGCCAGAATGTCCGGTGCGTTTTCCATGTCATGGGACAGGACGGTGATCACAACCTGGGTGTCGTTCTTGTAACCATCAGCAAAGAGCGGGCGGATCGGCCGGTCGATCAGACGGGAGGTGAGCGTCTCGTGCTCCGACGGGCGGCCTTCGCGCTTGAAATAACCGCCCGGGATCTTACCGGCGGCAAACGCCTTTTCCTGGTAGTTCACAGTGAGCGGGAAAAAATCCTGTCCGGGCCGCGGCTCCTTTGCGGAGACGACGGTCGCCAGAACCTTGGTTTCGCCATAGGTCGCCATAACTGCGCCATCGGCTTGACGGGCAACCTTGCCCGTCTCGAGAACGAGCGGCCGTCCGCCCCACTCGACTTCCACACGATGAATATCAAACATCATCTGTCCTTACGTATTTGCCCGCTCCGCGCTGCTTTCGGTACAGCTTTCGCGAACAGGCACATTCCCGGTCGGCCCCGGATGGGCCGGTTACCGGCGGACAGGTCACGGGCAAGACAACGGGCTGCTTTCTTGGGTTCAAATCGAAAGAAGCCGGCAATCCTGCCCCATGACATGTCACGAGGTTTCTATAGAGCGTTTGCCGTCACTTGGAAACGCACTAACTGCCTGAAGTTTTTCCGAACCACAAATGGATTGCTGTTTTGAAGAAAACGCATTCAGGCCTTGAAGCGTTTCCGGACTTTCAAAGCCAACTTGCCTTTGATGGAAACGCTAAAAAAAACGCGGTGGACACTCATCCACCGCGCTTCAAATTTCAACCTTAGCGACGGATGCCAAGACGCTCGATGAGGGTCTTGTAACGCTCTTCGCTCTTGCCGCGCGTGTAGTCCAGAAGGGACCGGCGCTGCGCAACCATCTTCAGGAGACCGCGGCGGGAGTGATTGTCCTTGCCATGGCCCTTGAAGTGTTCGGTCAGGTTGTTGATGCGCTCGGTGAGGATCGCCACCTGGACTTCCGGAGAGCCGGTGTCGCCTTCCTTGGTCGCAAATTCCTTGATGAGCTCAGCTTTACGCTCTGTAGTAATCGACATCGCTCTTTCCTTTCAAAGAGAGAGGTCCGTTGACCGGACACGTTGAACTGCCGGAAAACCGGCCAAATCCGGATGTCTCCAGAGCCGAGATGTCGTTCAGCAAAGGATCTTTCCGGATGCATCGGGCCTCAATGCCCAATGGCGGCGGTATATGGCAGAAAACGCAGGGAAAAGCTAGGAGATTCTTCGCCAATCCGGTCGACCGTTTTGCGTGGCATCAAATCTCTTCAACCTCCAAGGGAAATCAGCTCGCATCAATGCGGGTGTGACAGCAACATGATCAAACTGTCAAAAAGCAGCTTGCCGCCGGCCAGCGCCAAAAAGCCGTAGACGAGTGCGGTAAACCGTCGTTGGTCAATGTGTCTGTGCAGCAAGGTGCCAACCGCTATGCCAAGAAGCAGCACCGGCGAAATGGCTGCGCTTACCACGAGACTTTCCAAAGACAGTTGCCCCATTGCCGCATAGGAGACGGACTTCAGTGCATTCATCGAGAAGAAGAACATGGTGTTTGTGCCGACAAAGAGGGACTTGTCCATCCGCTGGCTCAGCAGATAGCCCTTTACGGGCGGTCCGCCGGCATGCGCGACATAGCTTGCAAATCCGGACGTCGTGGCCATGAGGAACGCCGCACTTTGGCTGTGCTGCGGTTTCTCGGTCGAGCCATTTCGGGAAAGCAGATACTGCGCCACGAAGGAAATGGCCAGGACGCCAACCGCGAGGCGGATCGTCTGGGCATCCATCCAGCGAAATGTCGCGAGGCCAATAGCCAGACCGACCAACGCGCCCGGCAACAAGGTGCGCACCACCGCCGCGTCCCAACGATGACGGTACTGCCACGCAACGATGATATCCGTCGCAATCAGCAGCGGCATCAGCACGGCAACGGCAAATTGCGGCGCCACGAAGAGGCTCATAAGCGGCACCGACAAGACGCCCAGCCCGCCGCCAAATCCGCTTTTCGACAATCCTGTCAGAAATATTGCAACAGCGGACAACAGGAAAAAAGACAGCGGCAAGGTCACGATCGGCTCCTTTGGTGGAAGGAGCCAATCCATAGGCCTTGTTTTAAAATCCTGAAAACGATTTATTCTGCCACTTAAAATCCTGAAAGGAGATTTTAATGCTTGATCTCAATTGTCTGGAGAGCTTTATCGTTGCAGCTGAAACGCTGAACTTCACTGACGCGGCAGAGCGCCGCAACACCGTACAGTCCGCGATCAGCAATCATGTACGCAAGCTCGAGGACGAAACCGGCCGCACCCTGTTTGAGCGCGGGCGCGGACAAAGCATGCGGCTGACACCGGAAGGGCACGCGCTTCTGGCTTACGCGCGCAGGATTCTGTCCTTGACCGATGAAGCCCTGACCACGGTGAAAAATTCGCGTTTCTCACGTGCAATCCGACTTGGTACGACCGTCACTTTGGCTCAATCGGTGCTCCCGCCCGTGCTCAGTGCATTTTCGGAGCAAGAACAGGACTTCCAGATTCATATTCATTGCGGCCGCAGCAACGCATTGCTTGATCAGCTTGATGCGGGTGAAATCGACGTTGCCTTCATGTTGGATCAAGGCAAACGCACCGAACGTGTCTTTGCCGAAAGCACGCCCCTTGTCTGGGCGGGATGCGCAACTTTCAATCCCCAGGATTGGACCGATATTCCACTGGTCTTTCTGACCGACGGGCGCGATTTGAGACGGCACGCGTTCGACGCTCTGGATCGGGCCAGGCGAACGGGTCACATTGCCCATCAAAGTCCACACCCGGTCGGCCTTAGGGCCTTTGTCCTTGCGGGGCTTGCATTGACCGTCATGGTCAAGCCAGCCGTTACGCCACCTCTGAAGGTCTTTGGACCCGACGATGGTCTGCCACCGCTTGCAACCAGCGTGCTTTCGTTCTACCGGCATTCCCGCCACAACACCCGGGAAGCAGACGTGCTTGCAGAAATTCTAAATCAGGAAGTCAGAAAACAGTCTTCATAGTCCCTTGTCGCATACACCCAGAGGTGCGACGACATCAGAGATTGAAGACGCGTGTCGGCTGAAAACGGCCCTTTTCGATCGAACCGATCGCCACCGGCACGCTGGCATGGCTGGCGAAAGCGACATCCGAATTCAACGGTGCCTCCCGACCACGCAGCAGGACTGCCATGCCCTTGCGGATCCTGGCCGCGTCGTCAAGCGAGACAGGCACTTCGACCAGTGCATCCATCGCCTCGCGCACAGGCAACACGAATTCTTCGACAAGAGCCTCAACGCCCTCACTTTCATCAAGTTCCGTCGACGCTTCCATCATGTCTTCGAAGTCTATCAGATCGTCTTCCCCAAAGGGACCGACCAGAAGGCGGCGCAGTTCGGTAACATGGCCGAACGTGCCGAGGCGGCGTCCAAGATCGCGCGCCAGTGCGCGGACATATGTGCCCTTGCCGCACTCTGCCTCAAAGACGGCGCGCTCCGCGTCCGGGCATTCCACAAGATCCAGGCGGTGGACATCGATCGGGCGGGCTTCCAATTTCACCGTTTCGCCATCGCGGGCCAGATCATAGGCTCGCTCGCCGGCGACCTTGATCGCCGAGAATTTCGGCGGCACCTGCATGATCGTGCCGGTAAATTCGCTCAAGACCGATCCAATTGCGTCAGCAGATGGCCGGGTTTCAGAAGTCGCGATGACCTCACCCTCGGTGTCATCCGTGTCGGTTTCAGTTCCCCAGGTCACTTCGAACCGGTAGACCTTGCGTCCGTCCATGACGAAGGGCACGGTCTTGGTTGCCTCGCCGAAGGCAACCGGCAACAGTCCTGACGCACGCGGGTCCAAAGTGCCTGCATGCCCGACCTTTTGCGGGGAGAAAATCCGCTTGATCTTGCCGAGCGCCTCGTTCGACGTGATGCCGTAAGGCTTGTCGAGCACCAGCCAGCCGTTGATGGCGTTCTTTTTTCTTTTGACCTGTTTCTGGCGAGCCATGTGTCCGCTTTGAATTCCAATGGACAGCACCTGCAACTGAGCTTTGGGTGCATTTGTCCCTGCTGCTGTCCTGTTGTCGTCCCGGTTCGAGCAAAGCGAGAGACCGGGATCCAGTAGTCTCGACGCCGAACTAAATCCAAGGCTACAGCTGAGGAAAGTGTTTACTGGATCCCTGCCTACGCAGGGATGACAATCCTAACTGCCTATGCCTGGACCCCGTACATTCAGTCGCCGTGATTTTCGTCTTTATCCAGATCCCGCGATACGCCTGGCGAATGAAGCAATGTGCCAATTCGGTCGTCGTCGTCGAAACGGGTGTCCAGAACGAAGCGCAGGTCCGGCATGTACTTCATTGTCAGACGGCGCGAAACCTGGCCGCGCAGATACTTGGCGCTGCGGTTCAACGCCTTTTCGACTTTCTCGGCATTTTTACCGCCAAGCGGCATGACAAGGCACGTCGCCAGACGAAGGTCCGGTGTCATTCGCACTTCGGGTATCGTGACAATGGCTCCGTCCAGATCCGGGTCGGAGAACTCGCCGCGTGTGAAAATGTCGGACAGTTCTTTGCGCACCGTTTCACCAACCTTGAGCTGGCGCTGAGACGGGCCACGGTTGTCCTGACCGTGATGTCTAGCCATCTTAAATCCTTTTCGAGGCAGCACGGCCCCTGAAACAGACGGCGCCGGCGCGATCCCATTGAACCCCGCCGGCGCATTCGCCATTGTGTCTGATCCGGCGGTTAGAGCGATCTTGCGATCTGCTCAACCCGGAAACATTCGATGATGTCGCCCGGACGCATATCCTGATACTTCACGAAGTTCATGCCGCACTCCTGTCCGGATTCGACGGTCTTGACCTCGTCCTTGAAGCGCTTGAGCGTGCCAAGTTCGCCTTCGTGGATGACCACGTCGTCGCGGATGAGGCGCACGTTCGCGCCGCGTTCCACGATCCCCTCGGTGACAAGACAGCCTGCGACCTTGCCGACCTTCGAAATGTGGAAGATCTCCTTGATCTCCGCATTGCCGAGGAAGGTTTCGCGCCGCTCCGGCGACAACAGTCCGGACATGGCAGACTTGATGTCGTCGACGAGATCGTAGATCACGTTGTAGTAACGGATCTCGATACCGTCGCGGGAAGCAGCTTCACGGGCCTGCTTGTTGGCGCGCACGTTAAATCCGAGGATCGGTGCATTGGACGCAGCCGCAAGCGTTATGTCGCTTTCGGTGATGCCGCCGACGCCCGACAAAAGGATCCGGGCTCCGACCTCATCGGTTCCCAGCTCGTTCAGCGCATGTGCGATCGCTTCTGCCGATCCCTGCACATCCGCCTTCAGCACCAACGGGAACTCCTTGCGGCCGGATTCCTGCAGACGGTTCATCATCTGCTCGAGCGAACCGCGGGCGCCGGATGCAACTACCGAAGCTTTTTCGCGGATCTGGCGCTGACGATAGTCCGTGATTTCGCGCGCACGGGCTTCGTTTTCCACGACCGCGACAAGATCACCGGCGGCCGGCGTTCCCTGGAAGCCAAGCACTTCAACGGGCTTTGCCGGACCGGCTTCCTTGACCTGCTTGCCATTCTCATCGAGCATGGCGCGGACACGGCCCCACTCGGAACCGGCGACGAGAATATCACCCGGCTTAAGCGTACCCTTTTGAACCAGAACGGTCGCCACGGGTCCGCGGCCACGATCCAGCTGCGCTTCGATGACGATGCCTTCAGCGGTCCGTTCGGGATTGGCCTGCAACTCCAGAACCTCGGCCTGCAGCAGGATCATTTCCAGCAGCTTGTCGAGATTGGTGCCATTCAGGGCCGAGACTTCCACGTCGATGATATCACCGCCCATGGATTCGGTAACGAGTTCCTCGCTGAGCAGTTCCGTGCGCACACGGTTCGGGTCAGCACCGGGTTTGTCGATCTTGTTGATTGCAACAATAATCGGAGCCTCGGCGGCCTTTGCGTGCGCGATCGCTTCCTTGGTCTGGGGCATGACGCCATCGTCGGCGGCCACAACCAGAATGACGATATCGGTCGACTTGGCGCCGCGGGCACGCATTTGCGAGAATGCCGCGTGGCCAGGCGTATCGATGAAGGTGATCTTCTGACCATCCTGATCGACCTGATAAGCGCCGATGTGCTGCGTGATGCCGCCTGCTTCTCCCGAGACCACCTTGGATTTACGGATCGCGTCGAGAAGAGAGGTCTTGCCGTGATCGACGTGACCCATGATCGTCACCACCGGAGGACGCGCTTGCAGTGTTTCTGCGTCGTCTTCCTTGGTGAAGAGGCCTTCTTCAACGTCCGCCTCGGAGACACGCTTCACCGTGTGTCCCATTTCCTCGGCGATCAGCTCTGCCGTGTCGGCATCGATGACGTCGTTGATCTTGAGCATCTGGCCCTGCTTCATGAGCAGCTTGATCACATCAACAGCGCGCTCCGCCATACGGTTGGCGAGTTCCTGGATCGTGATCGCTTCAGGAAGCGTGACTTCGCGAGAGATCTTCTCACGCACAACCTGCTGCTGGCCCCGCTTGGCTTTTTCCTGACGGCGGCGCATCGAAGCAAGTGAGCGCGCACGTTGCCCGTCATCTCCGCCTGTCGCAGCAGAAATTGTGAGCTTCGACCGCCTGCGGTCTTCACCGCCCCTTGGTCGGGTCGTGGGCGCCGGAGCCTGTTTCGGACGCTTGACGGCGCGGAGCCCTTTGTTGGCACGATCGTCTTCGGCAGCTGGCTGCGCGTCCGGTTTCGGTCGTGCCGGAGCCGGTGCGTTACGCTTGCCCATGTCGTCCAGGCTACGCGGCTTGTTGCCGTTGGACGGTGCCGGCCTGCGCGCAGGTGCCCTGGCAGCATCGGCTCTTGCCGCCTGAGGCGCTTCTTCCACTGCAGCCTGTTCGGCTGCCGGCTGTGTCGGCGCTGCCGCGGAGCTTTCTTCCACCTTGGCAGTTTCAGCAGCCTGCAGTGCTTCTTCCGCTTCACGCTTGGCGCGCTCTTCGGCTTCGACCTTGGCGCGTTCTTCTTCTTCCGCCTTGCGCAACGCGGCTTCCGCTGCGAGGCGCTTCTCATCTTCAGCGCGGCGCTTACGCTCTTCGACTTCCCTTTCCTTGGCCATCTGAAGTGCAGCCGCGCGTGCAGCCGCTTCTTCCTTGGTCAGGGTGCGAAGCACGTTGCCGTTGCCTTTCTGACGCTGACCAGAAGCGGCGCGGCGCGCCTGCTTGGCGGCCTGCGGGTCGGGCTGTTGCGGCTTGCGCGGCGCTTCAGCCGGTTTGTCGAGACGCTGCGTCGTCGGCGCCGGCGCTTCCGGTTTCGGTTCCTGGCCCGGAATTACAACACGGCGCTTCTTCTTTTCCACGACGACGGCCTTCGACCGGCCATGCGAAAAGGACTGGCGAACAGTCCCCTGATCGCCGCCGCCCCGCTTGAGGCCGAGCGTCTTGCCACGCTCAACGCTGATTGTCTTGTCGCCTGGATTTTTCGTATCGCTCATATTGCCTTCAGTCCTGCGCAACCGCCCTGCTATGCGTTGCTCTATTCGTCACTTGCTGCGGAATAACCGCGAAATCGTTCAATGTCACGCACTCGTGCAAGAAAGTTTTCGCTCGCCTGCCCTGCAAGCAGTGCAGCATGTATCACATTTGACCGGCCCAATGCCAAATCCATTTGGGTCGAATTGAACAAACGGACGATTTGACACCCGTTTGCCAGTTCTTCTCTTGCGGCGACCACAGCCGCCAGTTTTCGTATCCCATCCTCGGCCGCATCCGAGGCGTGGATCAGTCCCGCAACGGCGTCCCGCCGCAAGGCTGCGTCTACTTTTGCGTAACCAGTGACGAGTTCACCGGCCTTGCGCGTCAGGGAAAGCGCCTGAAGCGCTGCCCGTTCAAGGAGCGCATCGACGCGATCTGCCAGTCCCGGTTCTGCCCGGGCTTCACATTTGAACCCCCGGCCAAACACCTTCTTCCGGTTCTTTTCTGCTGCAACGACACTTTCTCTCGTTGCCGTTACCCAAACGCCGCGCCCCGGAAGCACGCGTTTCAGGTCCGGAACCACCTCGCCCTCGGGATCGAGCACGAACCGGATCAGCAAATCGATCGGGTGAACCTCCCGCGTCACGGCGCATTGCCGTTCGGTTGGTTCATTCTTCCTTGGCACGCCGTTACTCCTTCGGACCAGTCGGACTCAATCCGGTCCGTCGGCGGTCAAACGATCAATTCACTTCCAAGCCTGAGGCCTTCACCTCATTCATCCATTCAAAATGGCACCCGCCGGTGCTTCTTCTTCAGCCGTTTCCAAGACGTCGACAACGTCTTCCTCGATTTCCTCTACCTCAGCCGCCTGCGCGGCCAATTCTTCTTCCGTGACCCAGCCAGCGGCAAGACGTGCCGCCATGACAACGTTTTCCGCGTCCGCACGGGACAAGTCGAAAGCAGACAAAGTGCCTTCAAACCGCTTGGTTTCTCCGTCCTTGCGCTCCGTCCAGCCGACAAGGTCGTCCGCTGCGCACCCTGCAAGGTCTTCCATTGTCTTGATGTCGTCCTGACCAAGAGCGACGAGCATCGCCGTGGTCAGTCCGTCGATCGCGCGAAGATCGTCCGAAACTCCGAGCGCGATGCGTTCTTCATCGAGCTTGGCTTCCAGTTCGCCGAGATAGTCGCGGGCACGCGCCTGAATCTCAACAGCGGTATCGTCGTCGAAGCCTTCGATCATGGAGATTTCCTCAATCTCCACATAGGCGACTTCCTCCACGGAGGTAAAGCCTTCGGTCGCAAGCAGCTGACCCACCATCTCGTCGACGTTGAGAGCTTCCATGAACAGCTGTGAGCGTTCCAGGAATTCCTTCTGGCGACGATCCGATTCTTCCTGTTCGGTCATGATGTCGATCGCCCAGCCGGTCAGCTGAGAAGCGAGGCGAACGTTCTGGCCGCGCCGACCGATCGCAAGAGACAATTGGTCATCTGGAACGACAACTTCAATACGTTCCGCATCTTCATCAAGAACGACTTTTGCAACTTCGGCAGGCTGCAACGCGTTGACGATAAATGTTGCAGGCTCCTCGTTCCACGGAATGATGTCGATCTTCTCGCCCTGCAGTTCGCCGACAACAGCCTGAACGCGGCTGCCGCGCATCCCTACGCAGGCGCCGACCGGATCGATGGACGTGTCCTTGGAAATCACCGCGATCTTCGCGCGTGAGCCCGGGTCACGGGCAACGGACTTGATTTCGATCACACCATCATAGATTTCAGGTACTTCCTGCGCAAAAAGCTTTGCCATGAACTGCGGATGGGTCCGTGACAGGAAGATCTGCGGCCCACGCTGTTCGCGGCGCACATCGTAAATGAATGCGCGAATGCGGTCGCCCGTCCGGAAGATTTCGCGAGGGATCAGTTCGTCCCTGCGTACAATGCCTTCACCGCGTCCGAGATCGACGATGACATTGCCGTATTCGGCACGCTTGACGACTCCGTTGATGACATCGCCGACACGATCCTTGAACTCATCGTATTGCCGGTCGCGTTCAGCTTCGCGCACCTTCTGGACGATGACCTGCTTTGCAGACTGGGCCGCGATACGTCCAAAATCGAGCGGCGGCAGCGGCTCGGCGATAAAGTCACCGAGGCTTGCTTCAGGATTGCGAGCCGTCGCATCGCCAAGCGAGATCTCCGTGGAGACGTTTTCAACGGTTTCGACCACCTGCAGGAGGCGTTGTAAACGGATCTCGCCGGTCTTTGGATTGATTTCAGCGCGCACTTCGGTTTCGGTGCCGTATCGGGAACGGGCCGCCTTCTGGATCGCGTCTTCCATTGCATTGATCACGATCATCCGGTCGATCGACTTTTCCCGGGCGACCGCGTCAGCAATTTGCAGCAGTTCCAGCCGATTCGCGCTGATTGCCATATTCCACTCCTCTTGCGCCAGCTTCATGCCTTGGTCGTTGTGGCGCGTTTGTCTTGGCCCCGAGCCGGATGCTCAGTTGGGCGTGTTGTCCTGTGTCAGGTCATCTTCCTGGCCACGGGCTGCGAGTGCAGCCTTTTCCGCCTGAAGAGCCGCGGTAATCAAATCGTCTGTCAGTACGAGCTTGGCTTCACCGATATTTTCAAGCGGCAGCAAGACGGTATCGTTCTCACCCTCGCGCGCATCCGGCACGCGCATCTGCGCCGCACCGTCCTGCGCTCCAAGCAGCGTACCGCGAAACCGTTTGCGGCCGTCCAGCATGACCTCCATTTCGACCTTCAGCTCGTGGCCGGCCCAGCGATCGAAGTCACCGGGGCGTACAAGTGGGCGGTCAATACCGGGGGAAGAAACTTCCAGGTGATAGGCCCGGTTGATCGGGTCCTCGACGTCCAGTGCCGGAGAAACAGCCCGGCTGATCGTCTCGCAATCCTCCACCGTCATCGTGCCGTCCGGACGCTCAGCCATGATCTGCAATGTGCAGCCATTGGCCGCGCTGATCTTGGTGCGCACAAGACGATAGCCGAGATCTTCGATCACCGGCTCAACAATCGCGGCAACACGGGCGTCAAGGCCCTGCTCCGTAACAATTCTTGGTTCGTGTGCGCTCACACTTGGCTCCTGTCAAAACCGTTTCCGGTCATAAGCATCAGATGCGCCCGATTGTCGGTCTACATGAGGCTATCCTGCTTCGTTCGTTGCTTCCGGCCTGTACTTAAGCAAAAAAGAGCGGGTCCCCGGCGGGCCCACTCTCAAAGTGCTCTGATTAAGCCGTTTGAGGTGAAACACCGGCTGTATAACGCCAAAGCCTGCCGGAAAGCAAGTCTCCCGAACCGAATCCCAAAAAGAACTTGATCAAATATCGGCAGCGCATGATTGCCGGCGATGCAGAGACCGGTCAGATGCGCCGGAAAGTCAGATACCGCCCAATTCGGCCTTCGCGAATTGCCTTGGCTTCATATCGTGTCCCGGGCCACCCCTGCCACGGCTCCTTCCAGTCGCGCGCTCTTTCGGCACTCCATTGGAATGCCTCGTGATCGCGCAAATGCCGCAGCGTCCAGTCCACATAGGTATCAATGTCGCTCGCGAACCTGAGTTCACTGCCCGGTCGCAAAACGCGCGCATAGCGATCCAGATTCTGCCGATTGATAAAGCGCCGTTTCCAGTGCCGCTTCTTTGGCCAGGGATCAGGGTAAAGCTGATAGGCAATATCGAGAGACGCGTCCGGAAGCCAGTCCAGCACATTTACCGCGTCATCCTCATATAACCTGACATTCCGCAGACCTTCGTCGACGACCGCGGCGAGTGCCTTGGCCATGCTGCCAACAAAAGGTTCAATTCCGATGAAGCCGGTTTCCGGACTTGTGCGGGCCCTGTGCAGCAGATGCTCGCCTCCACCAAAGCCGACTTCCAGACAGACAGTGTGCACGTCAGCGTCAAATAGGTCTTTCACATCGGAGGGGGCGGCTGCATTCAGGTCGAGCGCCAGACGCGGCAGCTCCTTTTCCATCAACGCTTCTCGGCGCGGACTCAATGGCTTGCCCTTGCGGCGGCCAAAAAACGAACCTTCGTAACGGTCTGTCATCTTGAACAAGTAAAGTCTTAATCAAGCAGACCGCCGGCGCATTACCGGCGATCCACTCCATGTTCCCGGGTTCTGTTCGCTTTGAACAGATTTATCCAGCAAGCGGACGCAGCGCGTCGACGAGATCGGTCTTTTCCCAGCTGAAGCCGCCATCGGCGTCCGGCTGACGGCCGAAGTGGCCATATGCAGCGGTGCGCTCGTAGATGGGGTTGTTGAGCTTCAGGTGCTCGCGAATACCACGCGGACTCAGACCCATGACCTCACGAAGTGTTGCTTCCAGCTTTGCTTCGTCGCAGCGTCCGCTCTGGTGCAGGTCGACGTAGACCGAGAGAGGTTCGGAAACACCGATTGCGTAAGACAGCTGGATCGTGCACCGGTCCGCCAGATCTGCCGCCACAACGTTCTTTGCAAGATACCTGGCTGCGTAGGCAGCAGAGCGGTCGACCTTGGTCGGGTCTTTACCGGAGAAAGCGCCGCCGCCATGTGGTGCCGCGCCGCCATAGGTATCGACGATGATCTTGCGTCCGGTGAGGCCGGCATCGCCATCAGGACCGCCGATCACAAATGCACCCGTCGGGTTCACGTGCCATGCGGTTTCACCGCTGATCCACCCGTCCGGGAGCGCCGTGCGGATGTAGGGCTCGACAATCCTGCGAACGTCTTCGGACGTCAGCGCCGGATCAAGGTGCTGCGTCGACAGCACGATTGAAGTCGCTGCGACAGGCTTGCCGTTTTCGTAGCGGACCGTTACCTGGCTTTTCGCATCCGGGCCGAGAACCGGCTCCTTGCCGGACTTGCGCGCTTCAGCCAAAATCTGGAGAATCCTGTGAGAATACAGGATCGGGGCCGGCATCAACTCTTCGGTTTCACGGCATGCATAACCGAACATGATGCCCTGATCGCCAGCGCCCTCGTCCTTGTTGCCGCCAGCGTCCACACCCTGCGCAATGTGCGCGGACTGTGCGTGCAGATGAACCGCTACGTCGCAATTTTCCCAGTGGAAACCATCCTGCTCGTAGCCGATATCCTTGACGGCCATGCGCGCAAGATGGGCGATGTATTCGTTGGTGATGCTCGCCGGTCCACGCGTTTCGCCTGCAATGACGATTCGATTTGTCGTTGCCAGGGTTTCACAGGCAACACGCGCTTCGGGCATTTCTTTGAGATAAGCGTCGACAACTGCATCGGAAATGCGGTCGCAGACTTTGTCCGGGTGCCCTTCAGAAACAGACTCGGACGTGAATAGATAATTCTGACGTGCCATTGGCGATCGTCCTTCTGGGAATGAATATAACTGAAGCGGCAAATGACATTGCCGCTTCAGGTGCATCAATCTTAGATGTTTTTCGCCGCGTCAAGCGCAATATGAAAAATTATCGGTCGTCACCTGCCAGCGAACGCACAAGATCTACAATGCGGCGACGTACCTTCGGATCCTCGATCCGCACAAAGGCCTTGTTCAAAGACAACCCTTCAGAAGATGACAGGAAATCGACGACATAAGAGGTCGGCTGGGTTTCTCCAAACCCTTCAGCTTCCTCCGGCGTACCCGGAGCGTCCTCGAAAAAGAATGAAACCGGAACCTTCAGAATGGTCGCAATGTGCTGCAGGCGGCTGGCACCGATACGGTTGGTGCCCTTTTCGTATTTTTGAATCTGCTGGAAGGTGATGCCAAGGCTTTCACCCAGTTTTTCCTGGCTCATACCGAGCATCATCCGCCTCAGGCGAACTCGGCTACCTACATGTATGTCTATCGGGTTTGGAGACTTCTTACTGGGCATGTACGTCGCTCTTTCTTTTTCTTGCGGCGAATGTCCGCTCGTTTTCGATTGTACAAGTTCCCCTTAGTCCTCCCACGAGACCTTGGAGATTGAAGCAAGCCCGCAACCCCTCACTTGTACATGAATCAACCTTCAATCGGCTATTTCACGGTTGTATCACACTTTAATCACTCAACTCAAACAAAAAATATCAATTTTTACGCGAGTAGCGGTTGTATTTCGATAGACCCGCAAATACAACAAGCACTATTGAAATAAACAACACGGGAAGATCGCCAAAAATCCCGTAGAAAGTTCTGCCTAACCTCTGTGGAAGCTTGGCATCGAGCACACCGCGCTCAAAAATTACCAATTCCTCAACGACAGCTCCGCGTCCATCCACGACAGCCGATATCCCGGTATTGGCCGCCCTGACCAGCGGAAGACCGGTCTCGATAGCGCGCATGCGCGCCTGAGCAAAATGCTGATACGGTCCGGGTGTGCGTCCGAACCATGCGTCGTTGGTCACATTGAGCAGAAACGAACTCTCTCCTGCAGCAGAAGCGATTGCGGCGGGGAAAATGGCCTCGTAGCAAATCAGGGGTAGAAACGGGTACCGCTCGGAGGTTGTCAAAACACGTTGCTGATACCCTGCTTCGAAACCTTCCAAGGGACCGGCGAGATTTGAAACTCCCAGTCTTTCAAGCAAGTCCCTCAGCGGCACGTACTCGCCGAATGGCACCAGCCGGACCTTGTCGTAAAATCCTTTTATCGTGCCATTACCCGCAACGACAAAGACGCTGTTGAAATACGCTGGACCGGAGGGTGAGTTTTCGGCACGCACCGCTCCGGTGACAAGTTCCGTATTCGCGCCAAGCACGTTCCCAATCCGAAACAAGGCCCCCGGTTCCTGCGTCAGCAGAAAGGGCAGCGCCGATTCGGGCCACACCACAAGTCTGGGCGCTCCGACGCGGGCGTCGCCGCCAAGCGGGCGTTCGGTCATGTCCAGATAAGTCTGGAAGATTTCATCCTTGAGTTCGGGGCGCCATTTGTCTTTTTGATCGATGGCAGGCTGAATTATTCGTATGTCAAGATCGGTATTCTCGGTTTCGACGGTCCAGATCCGCACCGAACCGTACACCGCAATAACGCCCAATGCCGTGACGGCGATCGCCAAAGCCCTCAATCGCGCGCCGATCGGTTTGACGTCAGCCAGAACGGCCGGCGCCGCGCCGATAGCAACGACAAGAAACGACAAACCGTAAATTCCTACCAGGCTCGCAGGTTGCGCAAGGGGCAGATAGTCGGAAACACCGTACCCGAAGGCATTCCACGGAAAGCCGGTCAGAACATGGCCCCGCAACCAGTCGGATAGCGTGAGACAGGCCGCGAGCAACAGGACCCGGCGGAAACGGTCGCTCCAGAGTAACGCAGCAATTGCAACACCAACGCCCGAAAACAGCGCCAGACCGGCGGGCATGGCCAGGACCGCGAAAGGCATCAGCCAGGCAAACCGCTCCGCCTCCACGAGAAAAGCCGAACCGATCCACCAAAGACCTGCGAGAAAGTACCCGAAACCGAAGAGCCAGCCGAGAAAGAACCCCGCGCGCGCATTTGCCCAAGACTTGCCTGTACCCGGCTCAAGTGCTCCGTCCAAAGTCCAGACGAGTGCGGGGAACGTGATCAGAAAGATCGGCAGGAACGCGTAAGGCGGCATTGCCAGTGCGGTCAAGGCCCCGCAAACCACACAGAGAAATCGCCGCTGCCAACCCCAAGCCAGCAGGAAGGTGTTTGGCAGGACCGAAAGTCTTTGTGATAGCCAATGCATGAAAACCGCCCCCCAAGCTAGCCTTGGAGAGTTGTCGGCTCATCGCGGGCCGGTCAAGGGCAATTATCCCGAACGCTCGCCCAATTCACTGCGTATATCGCTGTCCTGCGGTGCGGCAGACTCCTCGCCGCTTGTATCGGTACGCTGTTCTGACGGGCTGTCTTGCGTATTCGCACCGGGCTTCTTCTGTCGCCGCCTGAGATCCTGAGCGCGCGGCTCAGCGCGCCTTCTGCGGATTTTGAGGCGTTTGATCCGCCGCGGATCGGCATCCATGACTTCAAATTCAAATCCGGGGACTTCACCTGGAACAAACAAAAGCTCTCCGCGAACCGGCACGCGGCCGATCGAGACATAAAGAAGGCCGCCCAGCGTATCGACGTCCTCCGAAATCTCGCCATCCGTCAGCCGCGTTCCTAGCGCCCCGTCCAGATCTTCCAGCGGCAGCCGCGGATCAGCGATCCATACGCCATCGCCGGCCGACACGAGCATTGCCTCTTCATCCTCATCATGCTCGTCTTCAATGTCACCAACGACTTCCTCGACCAGATCTTCCAGGGAGACAAGCCCGTCAGTGCCGCCATACTCATCTATCACGAGCGCCATCTGAATTCGGCCGGCCTGCATTTTCGCCATGAGATCGGTTGCGGGCATGGAGGGCGGAACAAACAACAGGTTCCGCAAAAGATCCGTATCCTTCAGCGTGACCGACAGATCGACACAGGACAGATCCAGGTCCGGTAAATTATGACCTTTGCGCGCCGAACCGTTGTCCGGCTGGTCGTTACCTGACCCTTCGTCAACGCCATTTTCCACAGCAGTTGCAACGCGGCGCCGAGCACCCCGCTCCGCGATAAACGCCATCAAATCCTTGATGTGGACCATGCCGCGCGGATCATCCAGCGTGTCTTCATAGACCGGCATACGGGAATGACCGCTTTTTTGGAAAAGCTCCATGAGCCGGCTGAGACTCGTGTCAAGGTCGACCGCGTCGATGTCAGCGCGCGGGATCATGACATCGTCGACGCGCAATTCACGCAGCCGAAGAATGTTTCCGAGCAACAAACGCTCTTCCGGCGAAAACGCAGCGTCATCGCTCACTTCCCGGGCAAGCTCGTCTTCCAGATTTTCACGCAGGCTCGAAGACTGGCGCCCCAAGCGCAGGATGCGTTTGAGATTGTCGAGAAAGGCCGCAGTCCGCTGCGGCTTTATCTGTTGCGGGTCTTCTCCTTCCGGAGACTGTCCGGAACTTGCGGGCTTCCGCTCTCCCGCCGGACTTTGCGTTTCAACTGCGCTCATCATCTATCAATACAAGAACATTGTGCCTCATGATGCCACTTAACCGCCATCGGCCACAAGGGCACTGTCGGCGTAAGGGTCATCGATGTCAATTGACGCCAGGACCGCCTTTTCAAGACTTTCCATCAGCTCGGCTTCCTCTCGCTCCTGATGATCATAGTCGAAAAGGTGAAGCAAACCATGAACCGTCAGATGGGAAAGATGGTCCGAGAAATCAACTCCTAATTCCTGTGCTTCCCGCGAAATGGTCTCGCAGGCAAACACGATGTCGCCCAGCAAAGGGCCGTAGGTTTCGTCATTCGGGTCACTGCCCGGAAAAGACAGAACATTTGTCGGTTTGTCCTTGTCGCGCCACTCGCCGTTCAATTTGCGGATCGCTTCATCGTCGGTGAACAGAAGCGAGATTTCCGAATTATCCAGAACCTTGAGGTCTGCTTTTGCAAAGCAGGCGTGAATTGCGCGCAGAACGACCTCGCGCAATTCATCTTCAGACGGCCACCGTCCCGCCTCAATCGTCAGATCGACGGCAACTCCCTCTGGCAATGCGTCGGTCATATCGGCACTGAACCCTCAGGATGCCGCAGCTTTGCGCGACCGGGGCGGTGTTTCATCATTTTCAGCTTCACGTCGGCGCTCGTTGTAACGGCGCTCACGGGCTTCGGATTCCTCGCGTCCCGCGTTGTCGTAAGCGGTCACGATCCTGCCGACAAGTTCATGACGCACGACGTCGGTTTCGTTAAAGCGGATGTGTGACACAGCCGGAATGTCCGTCAACAAGCCGAGAGCTTCGCGCAATCCGGATTTCTGCCCTGCCGGAAGATCGATCTGGCTGGGGTCGCCGGTGACGATCATCTTTGACCCTTCACCAAGCCTGGTGAGAAACATTTTCATCTGCATCGAGGTCGTGTTTTGGGCCTCATCGAGAAGAACAACCGCGTTTGACAATGTCCTGCCGCGCATGAACGCGAGCGGTGCGACCTCGATCATCCCTGACTGCAGTCCCCTGTCGACCTTTTCGGCCGGCATCATCTCGTATAGCGCGTCGTAGATCGGGCGCAGATAAGGATCCACCTTGTCTTTCATCTCGCCGGGCAAAAACCCCAGTCGTTCGCCGGCCTCTACAGCCGGGCGCGACAGGATGAGGCGCGCGACGTCACCGCGCTCCAGCAAGGCGGCCGCGTAGGCCACGGCGAGAAAGGTCTTGCCGGTGCCGGCGGGCCCCGTTCCGAAAATCAGATCGGCCCTGTCCATGGACCTGATATAGGCATCCTGGGTCGGCGTGCGCGCAACAATGGTCTTGCGCCGCGTGGCAATCTGGGCAAAGGCCAACCTTGATTTCGGCTCCAGTGTCGGCAGCGGCAGTTGTGCATCGGCCGCTGCGGCCATGCGAAGAGCCCCGTCGACGTCGCCGGGATGAACTTCCTGGCCTTGAAGAAGACGCTGATAGAGTGCTTCAAGCGCTGTGCGTGCCTGGGCGCACCCGGCCCGAGAGCCCTTAAGGGTGACCTGGTTGCCACGGGCAATCGCGTCGATCCCGAGCCGCTGCTCGATCAGCGCCAGGTTCTGGTCGAATTGGCCAAAAAGATCGCCAATCAGCCGATTGTCTTCAAATGCAAGAACGATATGAGTCATGTCGGATGCCGAACCGGCAGGTGATGATTGATCTGATTGCTTGCGTGAAGAAGAACTGTCGCGCGTCAAAAGACGTCTCCTTTAGACCACCGTGGCCGGGACCGGCCGGGCTTTCTGGGTGGTATCTTGCCTGTCAATAAGTTGCCCGAACAGCGAATTAGATCCGATCTCAACGATTTCCACCGCTTGTATCGAGCCGATCAGGTCGTCGGGCGCATCCAGCTGGACGGGCTGGAGCCAGGGTGACTTTCCAACGAGCTGGCCGGGATTGCGGCCCTTCTTTTCCAATAACACGTCGCAGATCATTCCCAATCGGGACGCGTTGAAAGCTTTCTGCTGTTCGCTCACCAGCGCCTGTAGCTCTGCAAGGCGGGCCGACTTCACGTCTTCGGGCACCTGATCTTCCATCGTGGCACCTGGGGTTCCCGGACGCTGGCTGTATTTGAACGAGAACGCAGACCCGTATTCGACACGCCGGATCAGATCCATGGTGTCTTCAAAGTCCTGATCCGTCTCGCCCGGAAACCCGACGATGAAATCGCCTGAAAGGGCAATGTCGGGTGCAGCTGCACGGATCCGGTCGATCAGCCTGAAATACTCCTCGCGCGTGTGACGCCGGTTCATGGATTTCAGGATCTTGTCGGATCCGGACTGCACCGGAAGATGCAGATAGGGCATGAGGCTCTTGAGGTCGCGATGGGCCTCGATCAGATCGTCATCCATATCGCGCGGGTGGCTTGTGGTGTAACGCAGCCGGTCAAGTCCGCCGATCTCCGACAAACGGCGCAGCAAACGGCCCAGGCCCCACGTCGAACCGTCGGGTGCCTCTCCGTGATATGCGTTGACGTTTTGCCCCAGCAACGTCACCTCACGCACGCCGGAAGCTGCCATACGCTCTGCTTCGGTGACAATCTGTTCCACAGATCGCGACACTTCTGCGCCGCGCGTATACGGCACAACACAGAATGTGCAGAACTTGTCGCATCCTTCCTGGACCGTCAGGAACGCGGAGGGAGCACGTTTCAGCACATGCTTTTGCGCACGATCGGAGAGGTGATCGAATTTCGCATCAATATCGAATTCGGTTTCGACCACCTTCTTGCCGCCGCGTGCCTTTTGCAGAAGGTCTGGCAACTGATGATAGCTTTGCGGGCCGACGACAACGTCGACGATGGGCGCTCGCCTTGAAATCTCTTCGCCTTCGGCCTGTGCGACACAGCCGGCGACACCGACCATCATGTCCTTGCCGGATTTCGCCCGCTCTTCCTTGACTTTCCGGATACGGCCCAGTTCGGAATAGACCTTTTCCGCGGCTTTTTCACGGATATGGCAGGTATTGAGAATAACAAGATCGGCGTCTTCCAGATCATGGGTCGCCTCAAACCCCTCGGGTGCCAGAACATCCGTCATGCGCTCGCTGTCATAGACATTCATCTGACAGCCATAGGTGCGCACAAAGACCTTGCGCGTGTTGCTGGCAGTGTTTGAACTGGAGTCACTTGCGGAAACGGCGGATGGGGTCGTTTCGTTATCTGCTTCCGGGCGGCTTGTCATTCGCTCCTCATGGCCCTGTTCGGTCGGCCGGCATGTCATGGTGATATGGTGCCTTGCGGTCTGTCGGTCCAACACGCGACCGGGACAAAACGTTGTCGCCGGTCACTCAAACAGGTTCACCGTATGACGGCACTCAAATTCAGGCGCCAGCTTTAACGGGTTTTTCCTCGTTTGAGAAGAACTCAGACGCTTCGATTTCGCTTAATTCCGGCCGCTCGACCGGCTTTTGAAGCAAAGAGGCGACCGTCAGGGATCTGACTTCATTCTCAAGCTGCCGCGTAAGCGCCTTTCGGTCCGTGGATTTGTCGACAAGGACAGGTTCGCCCCAAGTCACAATAACGTCCAATGCACCGCGCGTGAAAATACCCCACAAGTGCCCGGGGAGCTCCATGTCACCGTACCAGGCGACATGCGGACGATGCGCCCTGCCCATGGGAAGACCATAGAAACCCTGATAGGCGACAGACAGCGGCTGTACCCAGACCTTTGTGTCCCCGTTTTCGCCGAGCGCTCTTGTGGCCGCGCCCAGAAGGGCGGAGCGGAAAGGCAGAACGCAGTTGCCGTCATTCGATGTCCCCTCCGCGAACAGAACCATCGCGTCGCCCGCAGCCATACGTTCGGCAATCTCATCGGCAACCTGACCAGTTTCCGTTCGCCTGGTCCTGTTCACAAAAATCGTTCGTTGCAATTTTGCAAGCAAACCGAATATCGGCCAGCCGGACACTTCGGACTTCGCGATGAAAGAGAGCGGGATCAGAGAACCGAGAACGGTAATGTCGACCCAGGATGCGTGATTTGCGGTGATGAGCAAGGGTCGATCCAGGGCCGGAGCGCCAACCTGTTTCACCTTGATGCCAACAAGACGCGACGCAATCCTGTGCCAGATCAGCGGAAGATGTCTTTGAACCGGGAGACGCAGCCTGATGGAAACCCATTGAAGGGGAATCAGAACCAGCGAGACAAGCGTCAGAACAAAGATAATGAATCCTGCCTTGACTTCAGCCATCGCCCTTTTCACCCTTCGAGGACGAGAGCGGAACGCCGTAAAGTTCCAGCCGGTGATCAACGAGTTTGTAACCCAGCTTCTTGGCCATGAACTCCTGCAACGCCTCGATTTCCTCGCTGCGGAATTCGATCACGCGGCCGCTGCGCAAATCGATCAGATGATCGTGGTGTTCATCCGGCACCGTTTCATAGCGCGACCGCCCGTCCCTGAAGTCGTGGCGTTCGATCATCCCGGCGTCTTCGAAAAGCTTGACAGTGCGATAAACAGTGGAAATGGAAATTCCAGGGTCGATTGCGACCGAGCGGCGATAAAGTTCTTCGACGTCTGGATGATCGTCGGACGCTTCTTCGATGACCGTTGCAATGATGCGGCGCTGTTCGGTCATGCGCATGCCCTTTGCAACACACATTTCCGCCAGCGTTGTTTGCCGCTCGTCCGTCATTTCATCGCCACCTGCTGGTTGACTGGAATTCTCGTAACACAGCGATTAGCGAAGATCGATACGCATGACAAGCGCCGTGCCGTCGCCTTCGCTGTTGCCGTAATAACCTTTTCGCTGGCCAACTTCCTTGAAGCCCAGGCCCCGATAAAGAAGCAATGCGGCTTCGTTGGCAGCGTCAACTTCCAGAAACAGGTGGCTGCATCGTTCGCTGTAAAGACGGAAGAGACCTGCTTCCATCAGCTTTTTGCCGATCCCGCGGCCGCGTTGTCTGGGATGCACGGCGACCGTGATGACTTCCGCTTCGTCGGCCACTCTTCGCAGGATCAAAAAACCGAGCGGTGCGCGCGTTCCGTACGGGCTGGCTCGGCGGGCAACCAGAATAGACGTTCCCTCCTGCGCTTTCATCCGCGCAAGGTCTTCGGTATTCCATTTGTTTGCGAACGAGGCGGCGTGGATATCGGCAATCTTCGGCAGATCCTCGTCCAGCGCCTCTTCCACAACCGGCGGCTGGGTCCAGAACCACCAGAAACTCATTGCCGTTCAATCCTTCCCCTGGTTTGCGGTGTCGCATCGGGTGGCCGCAGGTAGAGCGGCGAGGGCGTACAAATGACCGGATCTGCAAGAAGCCCGAGTTCGGCGACTTCCCGAATTCCCGGAAACGCCGACCGGGACACGATCTGTTCCAGCGGCAGACCCAACGAAGATGCGACCGAGTCCGCAGCCGACCCCGCCAACCTTATGCGCTTCGATGTCGTTGCTGCAAGATCCGACAAAGTGCGAACGGCGGCATCGCCGATCGTATCGCCAAACGGCGT
The DNA here is from genome assembly GCF_947494555.1 of uncultured Roseibium sp. Classification (GTDB taxonomy): domain Bacteria; phylum Pseudomonadota; class Alphaproteobacteria; order Rhizobiales; family Stappiaceae; genus Roseibium. The sequence continues at coordinate 783,428 of NZ_CANLVF010000003.1, forward strand.
AAACTCTTGACAATAGACCTCCTCCCCCTTGCCTGTCAGTGCAACAAGCAATGGTCCGCCGGCATCCCTGGGCGCAGAGGAGCGGGCAATTGCCGCGAGTGTCGTAATGCCGACCACGGGCTTACCAAGAACAAGTCCGAAGCCGCGCGCAACCGAAAGACCGACCCGCAGACCGGTAAAACTACCCGGGCCGACCGTGACCGCCACCCGGTCCAGATCTGAAAATGCAGTGGATGTCTCGGCCATGACTTCGCCGATCATGTCCATCAGCCTTTCAGCATGACCCCGGCCAATTTCCTCCCCGATTGAGTCAAAACAGGCGGTGTCTTTTCCGTCGTCGAGAACGGCGGCAGCGCAATTGGAAAGGGCTGTGTCTATGGCAAGTACACGCATACTCAATGCCACTACCTTGGACGCGGTCCGGAGTCGAGCCGAGCTTTGGGCCTAAGTCCAATTGAGGGCTTGCGTTCCACAAAGAATGGTGTAGCGAAATAAAAACGGCCCGGCGTGGCAACCGGACCGTTGAAAACACTCGGAAAACCCGATCAGATCGGTCGAACTTCCTCAACTTCCGGCACGAAGTGGCGGAGCAAATTCTGGATCCCGTGCTGCAAAGTTGCCGTTGAAGACGGACATCCGGCACAAGCACCACGCATGGAAAGATAAACGATCCCTTCCTTGAACCCCTTGAACGTGATGTCGCCACCATCCTGTGCAACAGCCGGACGGACACGTGTTTCAAGGAGTTCCTTGATTGTGTTGACGGTCTCCTCGGTGCCTTCATCGAAGAATTCCCCTTCCTCGATGTCTTCGACCTGGCCGGCGGCCATGACCGGTTGCCCGGACATGAATTGTTCCATGATGACGCCGAGAATTGCCGGCTTCATGTGCTGCCAATCCGTCTCGTCCTTGGTGACGGTTACAAAGTCGTGGCCAAAGAACACTGCTGCGACACCCGGCACGTCGAAAAGCTTTTCGGCAAGTGGTGACGCCCCGGCATCCGCGCGCGTGCGGAAATCGTACGTGCCTTCCGGCAAGACAACGCGGCCCGGCAAAAACTTGAGCGTGGCCGGATTGGGTGTTGCTTCGGTCTGAATGAACATGTGTTTCGTCCTTGCGTTTCAACAACGCGTCCTGAGGTCCAGTGTTCCGCGCCTCTCTATCATCGCAAAACACCGATGGGTTTTTGTACCCCATCTTGAAGCAGTTTGGAATAGTTAAAAACTAGATAGTCTTTAACACCGCAAGATCAAGCGCATCCTGCACATTTGAGCCAGTTTTCACTCGCTTTAGGCCAACGCGTCAATCGAATCGTCATCGAGGTTGCCAGGAACGATCGTGACCGGAATCGGAAACGTACCAGCGGATTTTCCGGCAATGGAGGAGACAAGCGGCCCGGGCCCTTCTGAACCGGTGCTCGCGGCCAGCACAAGGATCGCGATGTCGGCATCGGCCTCGATCAGTTCGAGTATCTCTTCGGACTTGGAACCTTCACGGACAACCGTCTCCGGCTCGGTTCTGGCGACCGACCTCACGCGCTCGCCCGCCTTGGCAAGCGTTGCCTCGGCCCCTTCAAGAGCTTCGGCGCGCATAATGTCCTCAACTCCCAGCCAATGCTGGAAGTCTCCCGGTGCGATCACGAACACGAGCGTGACCACGCCGCCAGTGCGCGCAGCCCGCTTCGCCGCATAGACGATTGCCCTGTCACTCTCGGGCGTTTCATCAACCACGACCAGAAACTTCCGGCGGTGGCCTTCTTCGTTGCTTTTGCGAATAGCTACCATAGGCGCATGCTGCCATCGCCGCGCGCGCATCGCAAGCGGCGAAATCGCCGCTTGCATCAGCTCTCATTTTACAGAATGAACTTCGAGAGATCGACGTTCTTGGCAAGGTCGCCGATATTTTCATTCACGAAATCCGCTGTGATCTCAATGGTTTCCCCTGAACGATCGGGAGCGGTGAAGGAGATCTCGTCAAGAATGCGTTCCATGACGGTCTGAAGACGCCGGGCACCGATGTTTTCAACAGATGCGTTGAGATCAACCGCCACGGAGGCAATTTCCTCAATCGCATCTTCGGTGAAGGCCAGATTGACCTCTTCAGTTTGCATGAGCGCCACATACTGCTTGATCAGGCTCGCTTCGGGTTCTGTCAGGATGGCCCGGAAGTCATCCTTGTTGAGCGCCCTGAGTTCAACCCTGATCGGCAGGCGGCCCTGCAGCTCCGGAAGGAGATCCGAGGGCTTGGCTACGTGAAACGCACCCGAGGCAATGAAAAGAATATGATCGGTCTTGACCGGGCCGTGTTTGGTGGAAACGACCGTCCCCTCGATCAGCGGCAGAAGGTCGCGCTGAACGCCTTCACGGGAAACATCGGCTCCTGCCCTGCCTTCTCTTGCACAGATCTTGTCAATCTCGTCCAAAAACACGATACCGGAATTCTCCACGAGCGTGATCGCCTCTTCGACCACCTTGTCCTCATCGAGCAGCTTGTCCGATTCTTCGTTGATCAGAAGAGCGTAGCTTTCGCTTACAGTCGTGCGCTTGGTCTTGGTCTGGCCACCGAAGGCTTTCCCGAGAAGGTCCGACACATTCATCACACCGACGCTAGCGCCCGGCATCCCCGGCAGGTCGAAACTCGGCATCTGCGCCTGCGCGCGCACTTCGACCTCGATTTCCTTGTCGTCCATTTCGCCATCGCGCAATTTCGTGCGGAAACTCTCTCGGGTCGCAGGGCTCGCGTTTGCGCCGACAAGGGCGTCCAGGACACGCTCTTCCGCGAGGACATGCGCTTTCGCCTTCACCTCGTCACGCTTTTTGTCCCTGACCAGCGTGATCCCGGCCTCAACCAGATCTCGGACGATCTGTTCCACATCGCGGCCGACATAGCCCACTTCGGTGAATTTTGTTGCCTCGACCTTGGAAAAGGGCGCGTTCGCAAGCTTGGCAAGACGGCGCGAGATTTCTGTCTTGCCGACACCGGTCGGTCCAATCATGAGAATGTTCTTCGGCAGAACCTCTTCGCGCATCTGACCCTGAAGCTGCTGACGACGCCAGCGGTTGCGCAAGGCAATCGCGACCGCCCGTTTGGCGTCCTTCTGGCCCACGATATAGCGGTCGAGTTCGGAAACGATCTCGCGCGGTGAAAAATCGGTCATTTCTTAAGACACACCTTCTGTATTCATGTGTTCCATAAGCAGACTGTCATCCGTCTTTCCGGCGAGCTCCGGCATCTCCCGGAACCCCGCGTTGCGGTAGGCCCTGACCGCCCTCGTGTTAACCGGGTCCGGATCGATGATGATCCGGTCATGGCCTTCCTGACGCAATTTGCGGACAAACATCTGCAAAACTCTGGTTCCAATTCCCTTTGACAGGTCTTCCTGGTCGGCAATCGACAGGTCCACCCCAACGGCATCGGCGGGCAGGAGGTCGAGCCAGGGGTAATCCTTGGCGAACTCCGTCCCCAGCTGGTCCTTTACGAACCAGACTTGTATGTAACCCTTGTCAACTCCATCGACCTGAAAGATGTAGGGAAGCGTGGTGTCGCGTCCCTCGATCATGTCGACTACATAGCGCACTTCCTCGTCCGGTTCGCCCCACCATTTGCGCCAATGCGGCCTTGCCATCCAATCGGAAAGCATCGGCACGTCTGCGTGTGTGAGGGGGCGAAACGTTATCATGACAGGCTATTCGACAGTTTCCAGCGATTCGACTGTGACACTCTCGTTCGTGTAGACGCAGATTTCAGCCGCGACGGCCATCGCCTTTCGGGCGACCGTTTCCGCATCATAGTCGGTTTCTGCCAAGGCCCGGCCGGCGGCAAGTGCATAGTTGCCGCCTGATCCGATGCCCATGACACCACCCTCGGGCTCAAGGACATCGCCTGTTCCGGTGAGCACGAGAGACACGTTCTTGTCCGCAACGAGCATCATCGCCTCGAGGCGTCGCAGATAACGGTCGGTTCGCCAGTCCTTGGCCAGCTCCACGCAGGCGCGCATCAGCTGACCCGGATACTGCTCCAGCTTCGCTTCCAGCCGCTCAAACAATGTAAACGCGTCCGCGGTCGCTCCAGCGAAACCTGCGATGACTTCGCCTTTGGCAAGCAGCCGCACTTTGCGGGCCGAGTGTTTGATCACGGTTTGGCCCAGAGAGACCTGGCCATCACCGGCAATGACAACTTTTCCGCCCTTGCGTACCATCATGATCGTCGTCCCGTGCCATTGGGCCGGTTCGCGCGTTTCGCTCATTCATTCCTCTTGGGTTTGTAGTGTGCCTGGTTTCATTAATGCTGCCGCCCTATGTAGGCGGCATTTCCGTCTTTTCCAAGCCGTCGGTCTGTTGTGGCGGATCAGCACCCTTTTCCGGGCTCCCGGTTTTATCGCGACATCTCGAGTTTCGACGCCCGAAGGAATGCGTCCACCAGCTTGTCGAGCTGACCGCTTAAGCGCTCTTCTGCGAGCTCATCTGTGTCATCGAAGGCGCTCGATGCCTTGGGAATGGTCACCATCTGCGGCACAACAATTGCCCCAAGGCCGACTTCCAGAATGGTCCGCATTCCGATAAGACCGCGCATCCCGCCGAATCCACCCGGTGACGCCGCCCCCAGGGCAAAAACCCGATGCCTGAAAGGTTCGCCCGGTTCTTTCACGCGGCTGATCCAGTCCAGCGTGTTTTTCAGCAACGGTGTAATGCCGGCATTGTATTCCGGACAGGCGAGAAAGATACCGTCATGGCCAACGAAGAGGCGTTGAAGTCGCTTGGCATTTTCCGGAACACCGTCGCTGTCCTCCAGATCGCCGTCATAAACCGGTAGGGGATAGTCGCGAAGCGAGAGGCGGGTTACGTCCGCATCGCGTATCGACAATCGCTTGGCTGCCAGGGCAGTCAGTTTTCCGTTGTGTGATCCGCTTCGCACAGAGCCGGAGCAAACGATTATTTTCGGATTGCGCATCAAAAGACCCTTTTCGGCAAATGGAGAGGCGAGGGTCTTATTGTTAAGGCAAAAAGAGGACGTTTATCCAGTCTGCCGCGTCTTGAAAACAAGGGCGTGCGCCGTTCGATAGCGCCCGCCCTTGCGAAGATCAGAAAATGCTTGCAATGAAGCCTGGAATGCACTTGACGGCGTACGACCAGTCATCCTTGCGCCACTTGGATATTTCGTATGCGGCGTCGCCAAGGTCTTCGCCCATTTCGGCAAAAACCCGCGTAGGGCCCTGCTTCATACGATCGACAAGCCTGCTAAATCGCGCCATGTCCAGGTCGCCGGTCTTGACAAAATGAATGCCCCCAAGAGCGAGCGTCGTCACGCTGTCGACGCCGGACGCGCCAAGACCGATCGGATCGCAGGCACGGATCACCTGAAACACCTTGCTGTTCTTGACCGACCCGGGTGCGATCGCTTCCACAAGGCTTTGCAGGCCCTCAACCATGCCAGCCCAGGGAATGGCCTTGCCCATGAAGTGTTTGTAGAGCTCGGACGTCCCATAAAGATAGTCGCCCTGCTCAAACTTGTCGGCAACTTCTATAAGAGTGATGACATGACCGGCGGCGCCCGCCTTGCTTCCAACCGTACCCAGGAACCGGCCGAACTTTGACGCCGGTGCGCCAATGGCATCAAGGGCACCGAACTGCCGTCCCTTCATTCCGGAAATCGCCTTCATGACGTCCCGTGCCTCGGAGACGGAGAAGCCCCACTTGCGCAGTTGAGACCAGGCCGCAATGACCTTGCGCGCATCTTCGGCACGTCCGATCGTGCCGAGAAACTTCTTCATATCAGGGATGCTTTTGTCGATCAGCTCACGCCTGAATTCGTCAAAGGCACCGCTGTCACCGATATTGGCAGCCTCTTTTGCCAGCAGTTTTTCTGCCGGTGTCAGGCGATCGTCGCGTGTTGTCTCGTTGGCAACAGTTGAAGGGTGGGCTTCCGGCGGAATACACATTCTCTGCCAGACCGATGCCGAGTTCGGATCATTGAGCGCATTGATGGTCCGGTTGGCCGGATCGACGCGGCCATCCGGAGAGCGCAGGCGGACAACGCTTGCCTGAAAATCCTTGATGGTTCCGATCGTCTTCGTTCCGACCTTGCCGTCGATAGCAAGTTCCTTGCGCGAGGCTCCCATCAGCGCATTCAAGCGCGTCTGAACCGTCTTTACGTCTAAAAATTCATTGTTGCCGAACCGGCCTACCGAGCCGGTAATTCCGATACTTGAATTGATCATTTTTAAAAAAACCTTGTCGTGACTAACAATTTCAAAATGCACGGTCAGGCTTATGTCTCAATTCGGGTGCTTTGACCTGTGACTTGCGTCACCGGAAAAACGATACTGTGCGTATTTGTCGCAAAGTGGTTCTGACAATCGGACCAGGTAGGCCGCAGAACCTCTTTACAGGCGCATGGCTTTACCAGCGCGGAAGACTGGCCTTCAGCGCAGGACGAGCGGAATTCAAGTGCCAATGACAATGTAAATGTATTCCAGGCGGTGCCGCCTGAAACGTCCGGACCTAATGGCCTTTGCGATAAACCCACACGCGCGCAGGTGGCAGATTTTTCCAGACCCAATCGGAGCTATAGACGGAGACCCCTTGGCTGTCGGGTTTGACCGGCATGACCAGTCCATAGGAAAACTGGATGAAGGGAGCGCCGGGTTTCAACAGGGCCAATGCCTCGTTCAGCAATGCCCTTCGGGCCGGCTCCGGCCGCGTCAACAACGGCAGCGATGACACCACGCCATCCAGAAGGCGTTCGCCTTCTTGCGCCTCGCTCAGAAATCCGCCTTGTTTGTGGAGCGTGCGCCCGAGCGCGTATGCATCTCCCCGCAAGACTGACAATCCAGGGTATCTCAAACTCAGGAGTTCGCAGAAGTCTGCGCTGTATTCAATGAGATTGAGGTGTTTATGTGCAAAGCCCCTCTCAAACAGTGCCTTTGTAACGACACCTGTGCCAGGACCAAGTTCAACAACGCGCGAGTGAGGGCGCGGCGCAAGAAACGACGCCATTTTCGCAGCAAGGTCCGGCCCCGAAGGGGCGACCGCGCCGGTACGGAGTGGATTTTGAGCCCAGGAGCGGATGAATTTCATTTCGTCCAGGACCTTGGTGCGCACAGCAGCTGCCTTGTCAATTTTCTCTCGAAAACGTTCGACATGAATACTGTTGCGTTTCAGCATGTTACCTCACTCTCCCCCAAGAGAATCGAATATAGGGGGGATTGTCAGGTATTGCTATATCAAGGCGCACAAATTGCGTGATCATGCACCCAGATTGTCGATGAAGTCCTTCACCTTGGAAAAGAAACCGGCCGATTCCGGGTGGTTTTCTCCGGAGGATTCCTTCTCGAATTCCGCGAGCAATTCTCTTTGACGGCGTGTCAGATTGGTCGGCGTTTCAACGGTGACCTGAATGTACATGTCCCCATGCTGGCTGGAGCGCATCACCGGCATTCCCTTGCCGCGCAAGCGGAACTGCTTACCGGTCTGCGTGCCATCGGGCACTTTCACGCGGCTGGTATTGCCCTGCACGGTTGGAACGTCGAACTGCCCGCCCAGCGTCGCGGTCGACATCGATATCGGCACGCGGCAATAGAGGTCAGCACCGTCACGCTGAAACAGGTCGTGCGGCTTGATGGTCAGAAAAATATAAAGATCGCCCGCGGGACCGCCGCGAACGCCGGCTTCACCTTCACCGGCCAGCCGAATGCGCGTACCGTCCTCGATACCCGCCGGGATGTTGACCGAAAGCGTGCGGTCCTGGGTCTTCCGGCCGGTGCCGCTGCAGCTTTCGCACGGATCGGAAATAACCTGGCCGCGCCCCTGACATGTTGGACAGGTTCGCTCCAGCGTAAAGAAACCCTGCGCTGCCCGCACGCGACCCGCCCCGCCGCAGGTACGGCAGGTTGTCGGGCTGGTGCCCGGTTTGGCTCCGGAACCGGAGCAGGTGTCGCAGGTGATGCTGGTCGGGACCTCGATTTCAACCGTCTTGCCGGTAAAGGCATCTTCCAGCGTGATGTCCAGATTATAGCGCAGATCGGCACCGCGCTCGCGGCCACCGGACCGGCGCCCGCCGCCCATGCCGAAAAATTCCTCGAAGATATCCGACATGGTGGACGAGAAATCATGCGCACCGGCACCCCCGCCGCCGCCAAATCCGCCATTTTCGAAAGCTGCATGACCGAACCTGTCATAGGCCGCGCGCTTCTGCCCGTCCTTCAACGTGTCATACGCTTCGTTGACTTCCTTAAATTTGGCTTCGGCTTCGGTATTACCCGGGTTTCTGTCTGGATGAAATTGCATCGCCATCTTGCGGTAAGCGCTCTTCAGCACTTTTTCGTCCGCATCGCGGGATACGCCCAGCACCTCATAGAAATCACGTTTGGACATCAAGATCTCTCGGTCTTGTTGTTGCGCCGCCGGCAGCCAGGATTTCTCCGGCGCCAAGGACGGCGAAAGCGCCGGACACTGGCTCCCCGTTCAACGGGCAATCAAGTGGCCGGCGCCAGACTTAAACAGCCAGCCGGAGGACCGGCTGGCTGCAGTTTCGTAGGTTATGCGGATTTCTTGTCGTCTTCGTCTTTGACTTCTTCAAAATCCGCATCGACGACATCGTCTTCGGCTTCAGATGCGGCCTCTTCGCCGCCTTCAGCTTCAGCCTCAGCATCGGCCTGGGCCGCCTGGTACATGGCTTCACCAAGCTTCATGGATGCTTCCGCAAGAGCCTGCGTCTTCGCCTTGATGTCTTCCAGATCTTCGCCTTCAAGCGCGGTTTTCAACTCGGCAAGAGCGCTTTCGATGGCAGACTTGTCGTCTTCTGAGACCTTGTCGCCATAGTCCTTGAGGGACTTCTCCGTGGAGTGGACCAGAGATTCACCCTGGTTCTTTGCTTCCACGAGCTCCTTGCGCTTCTTGTCCTCGTCCGCGTGAGACTCAGCATCCTTGATCATCTGATCGATGTCGTTGTCGCTGAGGCCGCCAGAGGCCTGGATCCGGATCTGCTGTTCCTTGCCGGTTCCCTTGTCCTTGGCAGACACGTTGACGATGCCGTTGGCGTCGATGTCAAAGGTGACTTCGATCTGCGGCACGCCGCGCGGTGCCGGCGGAAGGCCGACAAGGTCGAACTGACCAAGGACCTTGTTGTCCGCAGCCATTTCGCGCTCGCCCTGGAAAACCCTGATGGTCACAGCCGTCTGGTTGTCTTCGGCGGTAGAGAACACCTGGCCCTTCTTCGTCGGGATCGTCGTATTGCGATCGATCAGACGGGTGAAGACGCCGCCAAGTGTTTCGATGCCGAGAGACAGAGGTGTCACGTCGAGCAGGAGAACGTCCTTGACGTCGCCCTGCAGTACGCCGGCCTGGATCGCAGCACCCATGGCCACGACTTCGTCCGGGTTCACACCCTTGTGCGGCTCCTTGCCGAAGAAGGTCTTCACAGTTTCCTGGATCTTCGGCATGCGGGTCATGCCGCCGACCAGCACCACTTCGTCGATTTCACCGGCTGCCAGACCTGCGTCTTTCAGCGCCGCTTTCATCGGATTGCTGGTCCGCTTGACCAGATCCTCAACCAGCGACTCGAATTTCGCACGCGTCAGCTTGAGCGTCAGGTGCTTCGGACCGGATGCATCGGCCGTGATGAACGGCAGGTTGATTTCGGTCTGTGACGAAGAAGACAGCTCGATCTTCGCTTTTTCGGCAGCTTCCTTCAGACGCTGCAGAGCCAGCTTGTCGTTCTTCAGATCGATGCCCTGGTCTTTCTTGAACTCGGCAGCGAGATAGTCGACCAAGACCATGTCAAAGTCTTCACCACCCAGGAAGGTGTCACCGTTGGTGGACTTCACTTCGAAGACGCCGTCGCCGATTTCCAGGATGGACACGTCGAACGTACCACCACCAAGGTCATAGACCGCGATGGTCTTGCCGTCGTTCTTTTCAAGGCCGTAAGCGAGCGCTGCCGCGGTCGGCTCGTTGATGATGCGCAGAACTTCAAGACCTGCAATCTTGCCGGCGTCCTTGGTTGCCTGGCGCTGTGCGTCGTTGAAGTATGCCGGAACGGTGATGACCGCCTGGGTCACTGTCTCACCGAGATAGCTCTCGGCGGTTTCCTTCATTTTCTGAAGGATGAACGCTGACACCTGTGAAGGGGAGTATTTGTCGCCGTTGGCTTCAACCCAGGCATCGCCGTTGTCGGCTTTGACGATTTCGAACGGAACGAGCTTCTTGTCCTTGTCGACGGTCGGATCGTCGTAGCGGCGTCCGATGAGACGCTTGACCGCGAAGAGCGTGTTCGTGGGGTTGGTAACCGCCTGACGTTTCGCCGGCTGGCCGACAAGACGTTCGCCATCGTCGGAAAAAGCCACCATAGAAGGGGTGGTGCGGGCGCCTTCAGCGTTTTCAATTACTTTGGGATCCTTGCCGTCCATGACGGCGACGCACGAGTTGGTCGTGCCGAGGTCGATACCAATGACCTTTGCCATATGTGCCTCTCTTTCTAGCAAACCGGATAGACCCATGAAGGCGTCAGTCCGGCTCCTCTCACTTGGGTTCCGGGATGTCCCGGACATCGCGCCAGGGCATGGGCCCGGGATTTGGCGCGAAGCTTGACCGCTATATAGGTGGATGAAACTTTGCCTGCAAGACATCTGTCCACCGACAATGGTCCCTGTTGGTGGATAATTCCTCCAGATGGTTACTTCGCGTGCTCAGATGGCAATCAGGCAACTACATCCGTGAGTTCCGTCCCGGTTTGTAATTGGTTCAGCCTTTCGCCCTAAGGTCGCGGTGAAGACCCCTTACCGCACCCGAGGAGGCCGCCGTGCAAGACCCTGAGCTGTGGAAACGCATCAGCGAATGTCACCCCGACGATGTGGAAGCCGATTTTCCGTTCTCAAGGCGCCTTGCACGGGACAACGGCTGGAGCCACGACTTTGCCCTGAGCGTGATTACGGAATATCAGCGCTTTGCTTATCTCAGCCGGATGAAGTCCGGCATGGTGACGCCGAGTGACGAGGTTGATCAGGCCTGGCACCTGCACCTGACATATACGCGTCATTACTGGGGCGTGTTCAAAGACGCGCTGGGCGGCGCTCTGCACCATATGCCGACCAAGGGTGGCGCCGGACAGGCCGCTCTCTTCCGGGAGGCCTACCAGAAGACGCTCGATCTTTACGAAACCGAATTCGGCGCCCGGCCGCCCGAAGACACCTGGCCCTCACCGGATGTGCGCTTCGGCAGGGCCCCGCATTTTCAGCGGATCAATACGAAAGACGTCTGGGTCGTTCCGAAGCCTGCCTGGCCCAAACCCTTGATACGCGCGTGGACCTCGCTTAAGGCCGTTCCCGCAAAGGTTTACGGCGGCCTCCTCGGCTTTACAGCGCTCTTGTTCGGAACCGGACTTGCGTTCGCCCATGGCGAGCCTTCCGGTGACACGCTGGTCGAAAAACTCCGCAACATGGTGTGGCACTGGGCAAGCGAGCACACACTCTGGTTCGTTTTCGGGATTGTCGTTGCCGTCTTGATCCTCAAAGCCATGATGCAAAAGGCTTCCGGCAATGCCTCCGGCTGCGGTTCAACATGCGGCAGCGATGGTGGCGGCGGAGGTGGTTCAGGCTGCGGGGGCTGCGGCGACTGATCCGACCCTATATAAAGAGCGAATGCAGGATACTTCGATCAACGGCCTGACGGGCCTTGCCTATCTGCCCGAGTATTTCGACCGCGAGCGACAAGCCTCGCTCCTAGAAGACATTCGAGGCGTTGTTGAAACCGCGCCGCTTTATCACCCTGTCATGCCGAAGACCGGCAAACCGTTTTCCGTCAGGATGAGCAATTGCGGCCCGCTTGGCTGGGTCTCGGATATCAACGGCTACCGCTATCAATCCGCGCACCCGGACACCGGAGAAGCCTGGCCTGACATACCACCGGTTCTGATGTCACTTTGGCGCGATCTAGCGCCAGAGGCGCCGCTGCCCGAAGCCTGTCTGATCAACTATTATGAAACAGGTGCAAAGATGGGGCTTCACCAGGACCGGGACGAAGAGACCTTCGACGCTCCGGTTGTTTCCGTCTCTCTCGGCGATACCGCCACGTTCCGGGTTGGCGGCCTCAAGCGGAGCGACCCGACCAAATCCTTCCGGCTTCAATCGGGAGATGTCGTGGTTTTGGGGGGAGATGCCCGCCTTGCCTATCACGGCATCGACCGCGTCCTGAAGGGAACCTCCACGCTCTTGAAGAACAGCGGGCGCATCAATCTCACGCTCCGACGGGTGACACAGCCCGACTAGCTTTTTCGAGCAGTCATTCGCTGACGCTTGTCGCGGCGATCGTCAAACCCAAACCAGTTTAATCAGAGCGGCAACGGCTATGACGATGTTTGCCAAAAGGCAGACAACAAAAGCCATCGTGCGCGGTCCCCCGGCAACTTTGCCAAAGCCACTGTAGTAGAAACCCCAGAATAGAAGCCTGGCGAGAAGATAGACACCTGCAGCGACATTAATGGCAAACGGCGACGCACCGGCGACGATCGCGACGAGACAGGCGGCAAGGAAGGCCGGAAAGCTTTCAGCAGAGTTCTGATAAGTCCTGACAGCCCGAAAACTCAGTTTGGAATGATCGAACTTGAGCGGCATGCCAGGGGTTTGTTCCTCTTTTGCGAACGCAAGCGGCGCCGTCAAAAAGTTTTGAACCAGGACAACCAGCGACAGAAGGGCCAGCACAAGAAATGCAGGTTTGTAGGCGTTAATATACGGGATGGCTTCAAACAGATTTTCCATTTTTCGATCCGGCTTGTTTTGAAAAGATGCCCTTTCATGCCACTTTTCAATTTATGTTAAAGAACATTTTTTGAACCGGAGTAGCCTGTAGCCGCTACCAATTGGAGAGAGCGTTGCCCTACAGTTCCCAACACAAATCCAGAACCCGAAAGCGCATCGTGGAGTGCGCACGGATCCTGTTCAACCGGCATGGGTTCTCGGAAGTTTCGATTGACGAGATCATGGCAGAGGCCGGCCTGACGCGCGGCGGCTTCTATAATCATTTCAAAAACAAAGAAGAGCTCTACGCTGAAGCTGTCGCCTCGTTTTTGAACGGGCGCGGCAAAACCTGGCGGGACGAAGCCGGTGTCGATCCTGAAAACGGAGGATTGCAAACTGTTCACGACATGATTTCGAGCTATCTCTCTGACCAGCATCTCGGCGACCTTGAGGGCCAATGTCCGATGATCGCTTTGCCATCAGACGTCGCGCGTGCATCGCAGGAGGCGCGCCTTGCCTATGAATCCCTGCTACGGGCAATGATCTGGCTGTTCGAACACAACCTTCCTGAACAGCAGCACAAAAGAGACAAGGCCATCGGGCTGGCCGTTACGTGCGTTGGCGGGATGGTCCTGTCACGCACGATCAATGACAGCGCACTGGCCGATGAAATCCGCACGGTTTCGAAAGAAATCGCATTCAGCCAGCTTAGCGGCTCGTGACGCCCGGCCCGCCAGCAGACGGCTTATATTGCCAGATAGGTCAGAACCAGAGCACAGGCTGCAATCACCCAGAGCGCAATCCGTCCTGAGCGCGTGTGCCGGGCCTCCGCCTTGCCGATGGCTTCGGCGGTTTCCTTGTCGAAGCGCAATCCGTCGCGCGTCATCTTTTCCATCGCCGCTGACATGTGGCCAATCCTGTCGGCAAAAATCGGCAGATCGTTCGCGGCTTTGGTCAGGGCCGAGACCACATCACCAGCATCGCGCAATTTGCCAACCGGTCCGAGATGTTCCTTGATCCAGCTGCCGACAACCGGTTCGGCGGTCCGCCACATGTCCAGATTGGGATTGAGCGAGCGCGCAACGCCTTCCACCACGACCATGGTCTTCTGCAGCATGATCAGCTGGGTTTGCGTTCGCATTTCAAAGAGTTCGGTCACTTCGAAAAGTTGAGTGAGCAGCCGCGCCATTGAGATTTCACTGGCATCATGGCCGTGGATCGGCTCGCCAATAGCCCGGATCGCCTGGGCAAACATCTCGACATCCTGGTCCGGCGGGACGTAACCGGCTTCGAAATGCACTTCGGCGACGCGCCTGTAGTCACGCGTAATGAACCCGAACAGAATCTCGGCGAGGAACCTGCGCTCCCGCTTGTTCAGACGGCCTGTAATGCCGAAGTCGACGGCAACAAGCGTTCCATCCTGCTGAACGAACAGGTTGCCCTGGTGCATGTCGGCGTGAAAGAAACCGTCCCGCAGCGTGTGGCGCAGAAAACTTTGGATGACGGCCGCACCCAGTTCCTCAAGATCCAGGCCATCCTCGATCAGGCCCTCGACATCCGACATCTTGCGGCCGTCGACCCACTCCATGGTCAGGACACCTTTTGCCGTGTGCAGCCACTCGACCGCCGGAACACTGAAACCGGGGTCATCGGCGGTGTTTTCAGCCATTTCGGAAAGTGCGGCCGCCTCGAGCCGAAAATCCATCTCGATGGCGACCGATTGCGCCAGCGTGTCCACGATTGCAACGGGCCGCAGCCTGCGGGATGGCGCATGGAACCGTTCGGCCAATCTGGCGACCAGGTAATAGCTTTCCAGATCGCGCTGAAACCGGCGCGCAACGCCGGGGCGCAGGACTTTTACAGCGACTTTTGTCTCAGTTCCGTCTTTTTGACGGATGATAGCGGGATGGACCTGCGCGATCGACGCGGCGGCAACCGCTTCGCCGAAATCGGAAAAGATCTCGTCCACCGGACGCCCGAGTTGCTCGGAAACAGCCACTCTGGCCGCTTCATGTTCAAATGCCGGCAGACGGTCCTGCAACGCCGACAATTCGCGTGCCGCTTCCTTGCCGACCACATCCGCCCTTGTGGCGAGAAACTGGCCAAGCTTGACGTAGGACGGGCCAAGCTTATTGAGCGCATCCGACAGGCGCAGCTCCGCGCTCTTGTCCCTGACCGCCCGGCGCTCCAGCAGGCGGGCCATTGCAATCCCGATGCGCGGGGCCGGCGGCAGGTCCGGCAGGGAGACAAGGCCGAATACGCCCTCGCGCGCCATGACGAAGCCTGCCCGCACCAGGCGGAAGAATGGCATTACCGGGACTGACATAAATCAGAATTTCCAACCAAAATGCAAAGCGGCGATGCCGCCGGAATAGTTGCGGTAGCCCACCCGTTCGAAGCCGGCTTCCCTGATCATTTCGGCAAAGCGCTCCTGACTTGGGAACTTGCGGATGGATTCCACCAGATACTGGTAAGGATCGGCGTCACCGGTCACCCATTTGCCCATCGGCGGGATCGCCCTGAAAGAAAACGCATCATAGATCTTGTCGAGAACAGGAATGTCCACTTCGGAAAACTCAAGGCAGAGAAAACGGCCGCCACGCTTCAAGACGCGGCGCGCTTCCGCCAGCGCCCTGGGAATGTTGGGCACATTGCGAATGCCGAACGCGATCGTATAAGCGTCGAAACTCTTGTCCGGGAACGGCAGCTCTTCCGCGTTGCCCTGCGAAAATGTAATCAGGTCCGACAGACCGGCCTTGGCGGCCCGGTCCCGGCCGACCGCAAGCATGGACTCGTTGATATCACAGACGATTGCCTCAACGGTTTCGCCCGAGCGGCGAACGGTCCGCGTCGCAATGTCACCCGTGCCACCGGCAACATCCAGAAGACGCCAGCCGGATGCGGTCGATTTCGGGGGCGCCAGATACGATACCATCGCGTCTTTCCACACCCTGTGGAAACCACCCGACATCAGGTCGTTCATCAGGTCATAACGATCGGCAACCTTATGAAAAACGTCGTCCACCAGCGACTGTTTCTGCCCCTCCGCGACTTTTGAATACCCGAAACTGGTCGGCATATCCTCCGGTGCACGGCTTGAGCTGCCCGAATGGCCCTGAGACTGTTGCGTCATGAATGCGCCTCCTGGCGGATACTTGTCTTAAATTCACTGCAAATCGCGCCGGACAATAGTACAAGCACTGAGCAAGCGCTATCTTTCCAGACGCGAAAAGCCATATGACGCAGGCCTATAGCGCGCAAGCGATGAGGAAACCAGTGCGGAGCGGATTGTAAATGCCTGAATTGCCGGAAGTTGAGACGGTCAAAAGGGGACTGGCGCCAACACTTGAAGGCGCAAACATCGTCTCCGTCGATCAAAACCGTGCGGATCTCCGGTTTCCCTTTCCGAGCGGATTCGCAAACCGGCTTTCGGGAACGAGCGTCACATCTTTGTCGCGCCGGTCGAAATACCTGCTTGCCGACATCAACAACGGCGACGTTCTGATAATGCATCTTGGCATGTCAGGGTCGTTTCGGGTGGAAAACGACGTCTCAGCCACCACACCCGGCCAATTTACCCACGAGAGGGGAAAGGATCCGAAACACGATCACGTCGTGTTTCACCTGATGTCCCGGGACCAACACAGCGCGCGCATCATTTATAATGATCCACGCCGCTTCGGCTTCATGGACCTTGTTCCCCGTGCGCAGCTGGGCGAGCACCCATACTTCAAGGAGCTGGGCCTTGAGCCGCTCGGGAACGATCTGAGCGGTGAAAGCCTGGCACGTTTGTTTCGGGACCGCAAAACACCGCTTAAAGCCGCGCTTCTTAATCAGAAGCTCATCGCGGGGCTCGGCAATATATATGTCTGTGAAGCCCTTTGGCGCAGCGGTCTCAGCCCAATGCGCGCTGCCGGGACCCTGGTGACGAAGTCAGGCCGCCCGACAAAAAATGCCAACGAGCTCGCCTCCCATATCCGGCAAACGCTGCACGATGCCATCGACGCGGGCGGCTCCTCCTTGCGGGACCACGCTCAAACCGATGGAACCCTGGGTTATTTTCAGCATTCGTTTGCCGTATATGGTCGTGAAGGAGACGCTTGCCGGAAAGACGGATGCGGTGGAACTGTCGAGCGCACAGTGCAGTCCAACCGGTCGACCTTCCTGTGTGCGAAGTGCCAGTCGTAACTCACTCAAAGATTGCGACCTCCCCCTTTTGCCAACCTTGCCAGACCGGCATCGGGTCGGTTAGGCATGTGCGGTAAATTTGGCATGTCCTTGCATTGGGAGCAGGCGAAATGGGATACAAGAACATCCGTGTTGAAAAACGCGGCAAGGTCGGACTGGTCACGCTTGACAGGCCGAAGGCGTTGAACGCACTGAATTCGGAATTGATCGCCGAACTTGGCACTGCCCTGGACAGTTTCGACGAAGACGAGCGCATCGGCTGCGTCGTGATCACGGGATCGGAAAAAGCGTTTGCTGCGGGCGCCGACATCAAGGAAATGCATCCGCATGACTTTTCCTCCGCTTATCAGACGGATCTGATCACGCCTTTTGACCGGGTATCGCGCAACCGAAAGCCGATTATCGCAGCCGTTGCCGGCTATGCTCTGGGCGGCGGATGCGAACTGGCGATGCTGTGCGATTTCATCATTGCTGCCGACACCGCCAAATTCGGCCAACCCGAAATCACGCTCGGCGTCATCCCCGGTGCGGGCGGTACACAGCGGCTGACACGGTTTGTCGGCAAGTCGAAAGCCATGGAGATGGTGCTCACTGGCCGCATGATGGACGCAGAAGAAGCCGAACGCAGCGGACTCGTCAGCCGCATTGTTCCTGCCGACGATTTGCTCGAGGAAACGTTGAAGGCGGCGGAAAAAATCGCCGAATTCTCGTTGCCTGTGGTGATGATGGCCAAGGAAAGTGTCGACCGGGCCTACGAGACGACCCTGTCTGAGGGCGTGCGCTTTGAACGGCGGGTCTTCCAGGCGATGTTTGCGCTCGAAGACCAAAAGGAAGGGATGACCGCTTTTTCCGAAAAGCGCACACCACAGTTTCGCAACAAATAAACTTACTGGTATCAACGATAAAGCCGTTGACGACAGCCCCAAGCGCGATTATAAGCAGCGCCCAATCGGTGGCGGACTTCCGCCGCCTTTGTTTTTTGATCGGGTCTTGCCGCCTCTGCGCCTTGGTCCCGATCGCCACCGGACACTAGTCCCAATTACCGATCAGGATTGAGCCCATGGCCAACACACCATCGGCCAAGAAGGCGGCCCGTAAGATTGCCCGCCGGACGGCCACGAACAAAGCGCGCCGTAGCCGCGTACGCACATTCCTGCGCCAGGTTGAAGAAGCGATCGCTTCCGGCGACCAGGGCGCCGCTAGCGAAGCCTTCAAGGCAGCGCAGCCCGAGATCATGCGCGCTGCCTCCAAAGGCGTCATGCATGCCAATACGGCGTCTAGGAAGGTTTCCCGCCTCAATGCCCGCATCAAGGCACTCGGCGCATAATCACGGCGTCACAGGACCGTTAAAAAGACCCGGCAGAACTGCCGGGTTTTTTTTTAGCCGTGCAATTTTGTGGATGACCTGATTTGTCAACAGGCGCGGTCGATATCGTTAATTTTTACAGCCAAGACGCTGTCAGAAAAAGCCTAATAATTTCATATGTTTATATACATGTAGCGATCGGCATTCTAGATCGAACCGGATTCGGAACGAGTCAAGCTATTCGTTCTGAAAATTTTTTTAAATATGTCGTTTTTGAATTGTGACATTCAGTGAAAATGCAAAAAGTCATTGCCGCAAAAAGCATTTGCTGTCTCACCCACAGATCGCAAATTATCTCCACCGCAGGGGCAAAAACAGGACATATCGGAAAATAGTGAAAGACGCGGTTGCCCCCTTCAACTTCGTCTGTATATTAAGGGCACGGCTGGCGACGAAGACCAGCAAACAACTTGAAAACGGTGCTTGGGTCAAAAATGAATAAGTCTAAAATATCTAAAACTGAGCACGTGGCGGCAATATCACAGATTGGATACATGAACGTATTCGATCATAAGGGTATTTAGCTCCAACTTGGACTAATTCTCTATCCCGAAATTCTTGATATTACTTTTACTCGATAGCTATTAGCTATTGAAGGGGGCAATTGTGCGCAGTGAGGGTGGTTACGCTGGAAATGTCACGTCGCAGGAAGCTTTCGACAAGCTCTCCAATCAGCAAGATGCAACACTTGTCGACGTTCGTACGCAGGCCGAGTGGGCCTTCGTAGGCATTCCGGATCTGCGCCCGATCGGCAAAGAGCCCGTTCTGGTGGAATGGCAGGGTTTCCCGTCTTCCGGACCCAACCCCGAGTTTGCCGGCACAATATCCGACCATCTGATCAAAAAAGGACTTGACCAGAGCGCTCCGATATATTTTCTGTGCCGCTCCGGTGTCCGGAGCCAGGCTGCGGCCGTGGCGCTCACGCAAGTCGGACACACACACTGCTTTAACATCTCCGATGGTTTCGAAGGTCCGCTCGACGCGGACAGTCATCGCGGAACCCAGTCCGGGTGGAAGGCCGCCGGACTGCCTTGGATCCAAAGTTAGTTTAGCTGCCCTTAAAAAGGGTCAGGTGGCAGGAGAGCTCCCGCCGCCCAGATAATAACCGTCCCAAAAGGGACAAAATAAAGCTGCAAAAGCAGCAAGGCGTCGAAGATCGACTGTGGCGGACGGTCTTCATAGTACAGGAGGCAAATGACATGCAGGTTCAGGAGGCAGGTGGCTCTGAACATTGGAAGCGGGTAAAAAAGCAGCTTCGCGCGGAATTGGGCGATGATGTGTTTACCAGCTGGTTCGCGCGCGTTGACCTTGAGGAGCATCAGGACGGCACTGTGCGGTTGTCCGTTCCAACCCGTTTCCTTAAGCAGTGGATTCAAAACAACTACAACGACCAGCTCATGGGTTTGTGGCAGCGCGAGTGCGACAACGTGCACCGCATTGAGCTGACCGTTCGCGGTGCTATGCGCCCACGTCAGACCCCGGTCAGCCAGCCAAGTCTTGCTGCGCCCGGAGGTGTCAAGTCTTTGTCCACCGACGCTCGCTCGGATGCACTTGCCGATGCGACCCAGGTTACCCGCGCACAGGCGGCGACGGCGGCGCTCGGGCGGGGGGATTCCAATACGGACAGCACCCGAGACGTGCTGCAGGGTGCATCTCTCGATCCGAAATACACTTTCGAGACGTTTGTCGAGGGAGAATCGAACAATCTTGCGCTGGCTGCAGCCCGTCAGGTCGCAGCAGGTGGTTCAGTTACATTCAATCCGCTTTATCTGCACGCGGCCGTCGGGCTCGGCAAAACCCATCTGATGCAGGCAGTGGCGGCAAAAGCACGTGCCAACGGCCACAAGGTGCTCTACCTGACAGCCGAGCATTTCATGTACAAATTCGTGGCGGCGTTGAAATCGCAGTCCGCGCTTGCCTTCAAGGACACCTTGCGCACGATCGACCTCCTCCTGATCGATGACATGCAATTTCTGCACGGCAAGCAGGTTCAGCAGGAATTCTGCCATACACTGAATGCCCTCATAGATGGCGCTCGCCAGGTTATTGTCGCAGCCGACCGCGCCCCTTCGGATCTCGACACGCTTGACGACAGGGTTCGCTCGCGGCTCTCCGGGGGACTGGTCGTTGGCATCCAGGAACCCGATTTCACATTGCGCCGCAATATTCTGGAGTCACGCGTCGAGACAGCCCAAAAGTCTTATCCTCAGTTCGATGTTCCAGACGGCGTTCTGGACTATGTTGCACGCCATGTGGCGTCCTCAGGACGTGACCTGGAAGGTGCGCTGAACCGGCTGATTGCGCATAATCAGCTGACCAACCAGCCGATCACCCAGGAAATGGCCGAATTGACGCTGCGCGACCTGGTGCGCTCCAGCGAACCGCGCCGTGTCAAAATCGAAGACATTCAACGCGTTGTTTCCAAACACTACAACGTGACGAAGGCTGATCTCCTATCGGCCCGCCGTACACGGACGATCGTACGCCCACGTCAGATTGCGATGTATCTTGCAAAGGTCATGACACCGCGCTCACTGCCCGAAATCGGGCGCCGTTTCGGAAACAGGGACCACACAACCGTGCTTCATGCGGTTCGGAAAATCGAGGAAATGGCCCGCGCCGACTATGCCCTTGCCCAGGAGCTTGAACTGCTCAAACGCATGCTGGATGCCTGACGGCAAAATTGCACGATTTTCGATCTGAATTGGGGGCGTTCGCACAGAGCGCCCTCTTGCTTTTGACGCCGGTTAAGGGCAGTGTCTTCCCCCGCTCCCAAAGGGAGCCCAAATGTCCAAGCTGGTCAGGAATTTCGACCTGGCCCCCCACGAGTATGGAAGAAGCGTATGAAAGCGACCCTCGAGCGGACCGACCTACTCAAGTCCCTGACCCACGTTCACCGGGTGGTCGAACGGCGGAATACAATCCCCATCCTGTCGAACGTTCTTCTGCGCGCCGATGGCAGCGCCATCAACCTGAAGGCGACCGACCTCGACCTGGAAATCGTCGAAACCGTTCCGGCAATGATTGAAATGCCGGGCGCGACCACTGTGCCGGCGCATATGTTTTACGACATTGTGCGCAAGCTGCCGGAAGGCTCTCAGGTTGTGCTGGAGACAACCGGCGACAACTCGACCCTTGAGATCCGCGCAGGTCGCTCGAAATTCACAGTCCAGATGCTGCCGGAAACCGACTTTCCGGATCTCACAGCGGGCGACTTCAGCCATGGCTTCAGCCTGTCTGCTGCCGACGTCCGCAAACTCATCGACACAACGCAATTCGCAATCTCGACCGAAGAGACCCGCTATTACCTGAACGGCATCTATGTTCACACGGTCGACGCAGGTTCTGGCCAGCAATTCCGCGCCGTTGCGACCGACGGACATCGCCTTGCGCAGGCGGAAGTGTCTGCTCCGCAAGGTGCATCGGGGATGCCAGGCATCATTGTGCCGAGGAAAACGGTCGGCGAAATCCAGAAACTCCTGGAAGACCCGGACGCAAATGTTCAGATCGAACTCTCGGACACGAAAATCCGGATCACCACCGGGTCCGTTGTGCTTACTTCGAAGCTGATCGACGGTACGTTTCCCGATTACGGCCGGGTCATTCCGCAGGGCAACGACAAGGAAATGCGCGTCGACCGAGACGAGTTCAAGGAAGCGGTTGATCGCGTTTCGACGATCTCTTCAGAGCGCGGGCGCGCTGTAAAACTTTCTCTGAACGAGGGACGGATGGTGCTTACCGTCAACAATCCCGATTCAGGCAGCGCCACCGAGGAACTCGCCGTTGAATTTGACGCCGACCCGCTCGAAATCGGCTTCAACTCGCGCTATCTGCTCGACATAGCTAACCAGCTCAGCAGCGACACCGCTCTGTTCCGGCTGGCGGATTCAGGATCACCGACGCTCATCCAGGACAACACGGTCGACGATTGCCTGTTCGTTCTGATGCCGATGCGTGTCTGATCCCATGACGAGGGGCAAGTAAGGCAGGCGTTGCGCGATGAGTGAATTCCGGACAGCGCGACTTACGCGCCTGTCTTTGACCGATTTTCGCAATTACACGCATCTGATCATGCCCATCGCGGCAAACATGGTTGCTTTCGTCGGCGCAAACGGCGCCGGCAAGACCAATATCCTCGAAGCCATCTCGTTTTTGACCGCCGGACGCGGGCTCCGCCGCGCTGCCCTGGCAGATGCCGCCCGTTCCAGCGGAGACGGCAACTGGAGCGTCGCCGCAACTGTAATCCTGGACGGGCTGGAAACAAAAATCGGAACGGGTCTCGTTGCCGGCGTCTCGGGCAGGAAAGTGCGGATCGACGGACAGGAAGTCCGCGGCTCTGACGCACTTCTCGATTACATGCGGGTTCTGTGGCTGGTGCCTGCAATGGACGGCCTGTTCACGGGATCCGGATCGGACCGCCGCCGGTTTCTGGACCGCCTGACCCTTGCGATTGATCCCGCGCATGGCCGCCGGGTCGCCGATTTCGAAAATGCCCTCAGGCAACGCAACCGGCTTCTCGATCAGGGGGGCGCAGACGCTTACCTGAGCGCGCTCGAACAACAGGTTGCCGAAGTCGGGACGGCCGTTTCGATTGCGCGCCAGGAAACGGTCGGGCTTTTGTCCCATACGATTGAGGACCAGGCAGCGCAGTCTCTGCCGTTTCCGCATGCTTCGCTAGCGCTCGAAGGTGCCTTTGAAACCGAAACGTCAGGTCTGAGCGCGACGGATCGGGAAGAACGCTATCGGCGCTTCTTGTCGGATGGGCGCGCGCGGGATCGTGCCGCCGGACGGACGCTGAGCGGTCCGCACCTGAGCGACCTGAAAGTGCGCCATGCTGCCAAGGACATGCCGGCTGCCCAGTCTTCAACCGGAGAGCAAAAGGCACTTTTGATCGGCCTTATCCTTGCCCATGCCGAATTGACCGCGAAAGTCAGCGGCATGACCCCGGTGCTGCTGCTCGACGAAGTCGCCGCGCATCTCGATCCGAACCGCCGGGCGGCCCTCTTTTCAAAGCTCGATTCACTTGGTGGACAGGTGTTCATGACGGGTACGGATGAAGCCCTTTTCGACGCCCTGCCACCGGCCGCCGAGATCATAAAGATTTCCGCAGGCGCAAGCCGGCAGATACGGCCCGCTCAAATCCCATAAATCCGCCTGAATCTTATGGTTTTCCACCAGAATCGCTTCGCTGGTCTCGCGACGGCCCGCCTGCGGTTGAACGCGCCGGTGAACCCCGTATAACGGGGTGAGAAAAGACAAACCGATTGGTGATTGATTCGCATGAGCGACACATCCACGTCAGAGCCTAATCCGACCCCGGAAACCGACAACGGCGCCGAATACGGGGCCGACTCCATCAAGGTGCTCAAAGGGCTCGATGCCGTGCGCAAGCGGCCTGGCATGTATATCGGAGACACCGATGACGGCTCGGGTCTGCATCACATGGTCTATGAGGTGGTCGACAACGCGATCGACGAGGCACTTGCCGGACACGCTGACCATGTAACCGTCACACTCAACCCCGACGGCTCGGTCACAGTTTCGGACAATGGCCGCGGGATCCCGACCGACATGCACTCCGAAGAAGGTGTCTCGGCCGCCGAGGTCATCATGACGCAGCTTCATGCTGGCGGAAAATTCGACCAGAACTCGTACAAGGTATCAGGCGGTCTGCACGGCGTGGGTGTCTCTGTTGTGAACGCGCTTTCCAACAGGCTCGACCTGCGGATCTGGCGCGACGACAAAGAGCACTTCATGACCTTCGCACATGGCGAAGCGCAAGGTGCACTCGAGGTTGTCGGTCCGGCACACGGCAAAAAGGGAACGGAGGTGACGTTCCAGCCATCTTCCGAGACCTTCAGCAAGATCGAGTTTGATTTCAACACGCTTGAGCACCGCTTGCGGGAACTTGCCTTTCTCAATTCCGGCGTACGCATCATTCTGACAGACAAGCGCGGCGTTGAGGATGTGGTCGAGGAGCTCTTCTATGACGGGGGGCTGGAAGCCTTCGTACGCTACCTTGATCGTGCCAAGCATCCGCTGATCGAAGAACCCATCACCATGAAAGCTGAAAAGGACGGCATCACCGTTGAAGCGGCGATGTGGTGGAACGACAGTTACCACGAACACGTTCTGTGCTTTACCAACAATATCCCGCAGCGCGACGGCGGCACGCACCTGGCGGGATTCCGTGCCGCGCTGACGCGGCAGGTCACCGGCTATGCTGAATCCACCGGCCTAATGAAAAAGGAAAAGGTATCGCTCTCCGGTGACGATTGCCGTGAGGGACTGACCTGCGTCCTGTCGGTGAAAGTGCCCGATCCGAAATTCTCGTCGCAGACAAAGGACAAGCTGGTTTCCTCGGAAGTCCGGCCTGTGGTCGAGAACCTGATATCGCAGAACCTCAATGACTGGCTGGAAGAAAATCCTGCGCCTGCGAAAACCATCGTTTCAAAAGTTGTCGAAGCCGCGTCTGCCCGCGAAGCCGCCCGCAAGGCGCGGGAACTGACACGGCGCAAGGGCGCGCTCGATATCGCCTCTTTGCCGGGCAAGCTTGCCGATTGCCAGGAGCGGGACGCATCCAAAGCCGAACTCTTCCTGGTGGAGGGCGATTCCGCCGGCGGCTCGGCCAAACAGGGCCGGCACAGGGAAAATCAGGCGGTTCTGCCGCTGCGCGGCAAGATCCTGAACGTCGAGCGTGCGCGCTTTGACAAGATGCTGTCTTCAAACGAGATCGGAACACTTATCACGGCGCTTGGCACCGGCATCGGCAAAGAAGAGTTCAATATCGAGAAACTGCGCTACCACAAGATCATCATCATGACGGATGCGGACGTGGATGGTGCTCATATCCGAACACTTCTTTTGACATTCTTCTTCCGGCAGATGCCTGACCTGATCGAAAACGGGTATGTCTATATTGCACAGCCGCCGCTTTACAAAGTGAAGCGGGGACAGTCGGAACAGTACCTGAAAGACCAGCAGGCGCTGGAGGACTATCTCATCGCGCAGGGACTCGACGAAACGTCGCTCACTCTCGCCAACGGCGAGGTCAGGATGGGACAAGACCTGCAAAACGTCGTGCAGACCTCCCGCAAGATCTCCGAAATTTTCGACGGACTGCATTCGCGTTATAACCGCGACGTTGTTGAACAGGCGGCAATCGCCGGTGCCCTGAACGCCGAGATCCTTGAAGACCGTTCCAAGGCGGAGGAAGCCGCGGCCTATATCGCCCGGCGCATGGACATTCTGGCCGATGAATTCGAACGGGGCTGGGCCGGCGAAGCCAGGGACGACGGCAGCCTCGTGTTCCGGCGCACGGTTCGCGGCGTGGAAGAAGTCGCAACCATTGATGCGGCACTGCTGGATTCCGCTGATGCCCGCCGGCTCGCAGCCCATGCGGACCACTTGAGCGAAGTCTACGGCAAGGCCGCGGTGCTTCGACGCAAGGATGTTCCGACCGAAATTCGCGGGCCCCGTGCGCTCCTGGATCATGTCTACACATTCGGCCAGAAGGGTATTTCGCTGCAGCGCTACAAGGGCCTCGGCGAGATGAACCCTGAGCAACTCTGGGAAACGACACTCGACCCCAATGTCCGGTCGCTGTTGCAGGTCAAGGTGAAGGAAGCAGACGATGCCGACGACATCTTCACAAAACTGATGGGTGACGAGGTCGAGCCGCGCCGCGAGTTCATTCAGGACAACGCGCTCACGGTGGCCAATCTTGACGTCTGATCCCTTGCAGGGAAGCGCATAGTGTTTCGCCGAGCGCATAAGATTTTGTGAAGCGATGGCTTGGCGTTAACCTACTTTCATAATTTTCAACAGCTTAGACGGAAACCAACATTCTGTCTGAGTTTTGGGACATGAGCCTCACCTCGTCCCGAAACGGATTTTCGGATTTCGAGTCGATCCGGAAAGTCGTACCCCACTGTTGATCAGAACATCTCATTGCTGCGAGGTACCCCATACCTCCCATTAGTTACGCACCCGAACCTGATTTTAGTGTAAAGTCAGAAAACACAATCAAATTGAAAATGTGCGTATCGTTTTACAATGTTGTTAAGTCTAGAGATATTAGCATACGCTGGCTTGGCGCTGACAGCTTTTTCGTCAGCTTGGGGCATGCTCCATGAAACAACTGAGGACCGTGGAGCCGGCAAGCGTGCTTTAACAAAGTCAGGGCAAGTTGCTATGATATTGATCGTAATTGGTTTAGCGATCAATATCAGCTCTCGGGCGATTAAGAGCGCAAATGATGCGTTTGCAGCGGAACAACGTATTTCTCAAAACCGACTTCAGGCTTTGCGGCTTGCCGTCGGATCGCAACCACTACAAACGCTTAAACTGCATTGGGAGTTTACGAATCTACCAGACCATGTGACGAACGAGATCAAAAAGCGCTTCGATGAAGTATCGGACGCCGTAAGCCTTGACGATGATCATAAGTATATAAGTCACAAAGATCATTTAACCTGGATAAATTCTTTAGAACGGGACCAAGTAGCATATCCATTCTTTTCCTATATTGCATCAAATCGATGGGACTATGGAGATGGGATTGTAATTCGTGTA
Source organism: uncultured Roseibium sp. (assembly GCF_947494555.1). Lineage (GTDB taxonomy): Bacteria > Pseudomonadota > Alphaproteobacteria > Rhizobiales > Stappiaceae > Roseibium. Next base: position 810,286 of record NZ_CANLVF010000003.1, read on the forward strand.
CCCATTTATGGAACCCAAGCTGCGGTACTCCCAATCGGCATCCTTCCCCTAGAGCAATCTGTGTTTGAGACAGATGCCCATAAGTCGAAGGCAAACTACCTCGCGGGATGGAACCTCGAAACAAATTTGCTTGCTGACGTCGGTGCTGGAATTGATTTTGAGCAGTACATTTACGCTGATCCGGCTTCAATTGACCATGAATTCTTTGAGCAAAGGACTCGCTGGCCTCAACTACAATCGACTTCGACCTTAGAAGGCAGCAAATTCACGTTTGTTGTGGAACTTGAGCTTGAAGCTTTGGGCGACGCAATTGATCGGGTCAGCGAAGACCTTGCCGTTCTGGCTCAACTGCCAACCGAAATGGAAATCCTAATTCTTTCAGATGTCTCTGCTCTTCCGTGGCCAGCAAACAATCTATCAGGTCAATTAGCTAGTGCGGAAGAAAGTACAAGTGGGACCAATACACCTGAAATTGGCGATGCATTCCTAAAGATGGTACCCAACGGTATTGATGAACTTGCTGTGCTTTACGATTTGCGACTGGCCTACCACGGTAAGCTTACAGAACGTTCCGGGCCAGAATCTTTAAACGCAGATTTCAGTGCCGCGGCGCGCCTGACAGCTATGGGTATGAAGTAACGTTACAATCGGCCCTGAGAGGTCATGGACTTACTGATACGCTGCCGCAAAGCAGACGTTGGCATGCTGAATTCAATCTGCTGCGAGAAAAATCTTTTGCGGCAAGCCGAGCGCGCGTATCACAGCCACATGGCATACCTTTACCTTGACGACAGCAAACATCATCGTTTTGGGTTTTCGCTGGCTGCTTTTGTGATCTGCGAAGCTAATCCGTCGGGCTATCTTAGTTCGGTCTTCCGAGAGCGGCGATTCAATCCCAAAGAATTTGAATACAAGTCCTCGGCCAAGATGGCGGGAGACAACCGGCTTCGAGATCTACGAGATGCCATGAAGTACTATGTAGGCAGACATTGCAAGGTCGCCGTATGCGTTGTAAATGGCGACAATAGGCTGGGACCTACAGCTCTCAGATTGCTAAGTCTCGCCCTGACCCACCCCAGTCTTGAAGGGCAAGATCACGAAGTATTTTTTGACGAAGGGTTGTTTAAATCGCCTAAATCAGCGGCTGACTTGGCCGCAACAGAAGCCAAGCTCGCTCGCTGCAATTTTCATTTTGAGCAAGACTCGAAAAAGCACTTGGGCATTCAGCTCGCTGACCTTGTAGCCCACACGTGTAGTACGATTCTACTGGAAACACTGGGCCATGTAACCAAAAAAGTTGTCCTCGATACGCCTGGAGACAGCATTTATGATAGCCAAGAAGTCAAACTCGGCTTCGAAATGTGGGCGGGCATTCGCTATGCCTTCCTGGCTAGGAACAAACAGCTTCTGAGCGATGACATCGATCCAGCTATGGTCGACGTTTGCCCGTGGGGCTTATTTATAGACGAAAGCGCAAGCGAACAGGTCTCGGAAGCAGCAATGCAGCGGTTTGGTGAGAATTACCTTGGATGCATTCACTGACGGCCCAAAGTGGAAGTTCGTTCGCCAATAATCAGATGACCGTTTTACGCCCCCCCCAAACTGACGTTCGTTACGTTTCCACGACCAGCAGAAATAGACTGTAGGTGGCCTCCTATCTGATCATCATCGCACCGCTACGGGTCCTGGAGCAGCATCAGGCTCAGCTGCGGGTTCGCTCCTGAATGTAAAACTATGCATGCCAGCATTTGTTTCGTGTGAGATGTCTACTCTTATTTCTTTTGGGCCGGAGATTTTTAGGACAGCGTTGAACTCTCTCTCTCCTCTTCTCTCAAATTCTTCGAGAGTTATCAGCTTGGCGATTCCAGATTGGGCCATAGTGAAATGAGCTTCGATCTGAGCTTTATCCCAGTTAGCTTTTCCGACCACAATCCCTTGGAGTTCATGAATATAGTCGCCGACATAAGCACGAAGCACTCTTTCTGTGTCTACTGCTGGTTTGGCAGGCAATGCAGCTATGCACTGGAATAGTTCACCATATCTATCTTCCAAGTTGTCATCTATAGCTCCACTTGCAAGCAACGCGACCTCGTCCATAACAGCTACTTTCTTTGCGCTGTCGGTGAGATCGTATCTTTCTCCGGAGTATGAGGGCAGATAATGCTCAAGCGCACCACCCCCTAGAAGAAAGATGTTTTTTGTCCTTAGCGCAGCCCTTATTTGACTCAGCCGACCTTCGATACTGGCGACAACTGGCTCTGTCAAAAGTGCTACAATTGCGTCGCGATCAGCGGCCATTTCGATAAGAACAGCTACGCGCTGACGCTTCAGTTTCTTGTTATCTTCTGTGATAGACCGAAAGTAATTTTGAAGCGTCTCTATAACACCGACAGCATTATCAGCACCTTCGATAGTTCTGACTGCGTCCGTTAATTCGCGGTCAAGTGCGCCACAATAGGCAGCAAAATCAGCCCCAAGACCGAGGCTTGCAAGAAATTCCGCTATGCTTCCATCTTCGCGAATACACCGTCGAAGACTTCCTAAAAATAGACTATCAAGGTCGAACAGAAAGTAGGCGTTTTTCCCGTAGTGGCGACATAGTTCGACATATTTAGTCACTTCTTCACAACCTCCAACGTCAATAAGGCAGCTTCCCGCTGCGGTGATGGAGGTATTTCGGCGTTCCTGTATCGCTTCGATTATTTGGGCGTCAAATACTCCTTCCACGAAAATTGGATTGTCAGAAAAGAATAGTTGTTTGTGATGAACGTTGAGTCGCGGGACAAGCGATGCGAAACGGGCACGTTCCGCTTCCGCTAATGCGCCAATATATTTTGGAGGACTGTGGTCCGTAGAAAAGCAGACAATGGTCTGCATATCGTCTACGCTTCGGAGATCCAATATAAATGGCGAATGTGTTATTAGGATTATACCCTTGCGGCTCGTACCGGGTTCATGAGTACCTGCAACCTTTCGAACTTCTTGGACAAAAAAAGACTGGAACTGCGGGTGCAAGTTTAGTTCAGGCTCATCAACAATCAGAAACTGGTGTTCGTCATTATGCAAATGAGTGAGAAGGACCAAGAGTTCCCGAATGCCGTGGCATTCATCTCGGTCCATTCGATAATATGCACCGGTTCGAGCAAGCCGCGCTTTTGGAACGAGATTTCCAGAGTCCCATTCAAGTACGATTTCGCGACCAAAAAGCGAACTCAGTGTTGCTTCGACAATAACTCTAATGTCGGGTCGTTCTTCGAGTATGATAAACGTATCAATACCTGAGCCTTGACGACCAGCTGTGCGAAAATGTTGGAAGTGATTTTTTTGGAGTCCAGTTTTTAAGTTGTCTCCGAAGAAGTTAGAAAGACCAGTCACCGACATACGTTCGAGCCGATCTGTACCTAGCATTCGTGCGTTTGGAAGAACCGCATTTAAGGTCTCGGAAAAACGCGATTTTCCACTACCATTTGGTCCAACGAAAAAGGAGACGTCGCCAAAGCGCTCGATCGTGAATTGCTGTGTTTCCCACGGAACTGGCAAAGCAAATGTAACCGGTTGTTCGATCATGCATGCGTCTCCAGACAAACAAATTATAACCTGAAGTAGTATATTTAAATTGCAATCAATCCAACAACGTCATGTCCGGTTTGTCCGCGGAGTTGGCACTAGTTTCTGGTGTGGAGAAGGTCGGGAATCCGCTCATTTTACGAATTCGGTGCATTACACAATTAGTCCCTATGTAAGTGACTTTTTGCCATTTATTCAGTGCTCTGCGTTTAGAGAATCAAGAATCAATTCCCAGGATTGGCGTTTAGCGCTGCGTCGACGAAATTATTTGCGCTAAGTCCGCGAAAATTTATGCGTACAAAACTCTCCTAACTATTTGACTTTCCAAGAGGGCAAACGAAACATTAAGCGCTTCCCTACATCCGTTGCAGGGTAGCGCATAGTGTTTCGCCGAGCGCATAATATTTTGCGAGACGGCGGGCTGATATTCACCTACTTTCATAAATTACAACAACTTAGGCGGAGTGTTTGATTCCGTCTAAGTTGTCAGGGGATGTGTTTCGTCTCGACTCGATACAATGCCTCCTGATTTCAGTTTCATTTGAAAAACCCGATTCCTGCCATTGCCCAACATTCGCTGTTTGGGTCGCATTACGTTCAAACTCCGACACAACTCGCCGCATTGATCAAATGGTGTCCCAGGTCCGGGACCAATGCCGACCTGCATTAGCTTTTCGGTCAACGACCACTTTGCGCGCACAAAACGGTCGCACTCTGATCTGAGATTGCACCCTGGAAGCCGACATTCGTTGTCATCGGAGCAAATCCATGGGATAGGCGGGAAGCAGTCTTTTGCTGCAGTTTGAATGAATGTCCGCGTTGCGGGACCTTCACGACTTTCGGCTTTATACGAATGTCGGGCCGCCGCAGAAGACGGCCCCGCGGAACCATCACGATAGGTTCGGTGATTTAAGTGCAGACAAAGCAAATCATCTTTCTGAAATGAGCTTCGCTGAACGTTTAAAGGGATTTGCATCCGGCACTGCGAAATCCAGCTTGATCTCGCCCTTGTCGACGGCGTCGGAGATATAGCGGAAAGCGCCGACTGTCATGCGCATCAGGTGATCACCGGCCTTGATGGGCGGATATTTTTCAGCAGTTTCCGCCGTCTTGAATTTCGGCAGCGGCTCAACGACAGCATCATAATCAAGGCCGAAGAAAAGGGGCATCGAATACCGTTCCTTGCCGGTGTTCACGACGCGATGCTGGGTGGACTTGTAAAGGCCGCCTGACCAAGTCTCGAAAATATCGCCTATGTTGACAATGAAAGTGCCGGGGATTGGCGGCGCTTCCATCCAATAGTCATCTGCGTTGAGTACCTGAAGGCCAGGACCGCCTTGGAGAAGGATTGTAAAACACTCAAAGTCCGAATGGGCTTCGATGCCGACGAAGTCCTTGCTCGCCGGAACATCATTTTCCAGATAGCGCAAGAGACGCAGCTGGGATGTGGGGCAGTTGACGTGTTTCTTCAGCGTTCCAGCTTCAACGCCCAACTCCAGTTCAAGAGCGCCCAGAAGTTTCAGTCCAAGCCCGAAGACCGCGTCGTAGTATTGCGAGATCGTGTCCTTCCATCCGGGCAAATCGGGCCAGACATTTGGGCCGGTCATGCGCCAACCGGCAAGATAATCCGGATGATCGGCAGGGGCTTCAAATGACATGTCCCAGGCCTCGTTGTAGTTGATCGTAATTGGAAACGAGCTGCCGTTTTCTTCAAAGGGTACATAGCCCCGATGATTGGTGCTGTAGCCGCACCAGTATTTCATCTTGTAGCGCCGGGACTGGGTATGGAAGGCGCGGGACGCTGCGAAAGCCTCGTCGATCAGCGCCTGATCGACACCGTGGTTCTTGATGTAGAAGAAGCCAGATGTTTTCGCCGCCTTTCCAAGCTCCTTGGCAACTGAGGCCAGAGCCGCCGGATCGCTTTCGTTGAGCCCGGTCAAGTCAATGACCGGCAGTGACACGTTTTCAGAACTTAGTGCGATCTGGTCATCGGTTCCATCGGCCGCCATCTCCGGTTTAAGCGTCCTTTGGTCCAAGAGGTCGCGCATGGTGAGGCTCCAAAGTTTAGCGTGACTGTTGAGGCAATAGGTTTCCGGTAGGCCGATCATGACTGTTGGGTCGGCGCGATCGCGTTGTGGTCAGAATATCATCTGCACCTATTTGCACAATAAATGTATATGTAGAAAAAATAGGCAATTCGCCCACTAATCGCACAGACTTTATGTCCGGAGCATTGGTATTTTTTCTAATCATTTGTTTTTGTTTGTTTTTTTGTTTGGCATGCAACGTGCTTGTTTGCACTCATGCCTCAAACTCAATGAGGTTCCACCAAGGTTGGCGAACGAGGGGCCGCCGAAAATTGAGAGGAACACGCTGGATGACGCAGAAATTCAAAACAAGGCGCGCGGGCGATCTGACACGCCGATCAATCCTGAAAGGTGCGGCAGGCACCGCCGTCCTGGCAGCTGGCAGTTCATTGCTTGCCATGCCCGCGATCGCCCAGGCGCGATCAATCAAGATTGGGTCTTATGGCGGCTACTTCGAAGACAGTTTCAAGAAATTTGTGTACCCGGCCTTTACCGAGGCAACCGGTATAACAGTCGAATCCGTCACGCAGCCCAACTCGAGTGACTGGCTTGTGACGATGCAGCAGGCAGCAGCCTCCGGCACCGTGCCGGCTGACGTGTCGCTTTACGGCAAGGACACCATGATCAAGGCGACGCGTATCGGCGAAATGCTGAAACCTCTGGACGCGTCAAAGATCCCCGGGGTGACCAATCTGGACGCGGAATTTTTGTACGAAGGTCCCGATGGTCTCGTCGGCGTAGGCTCAATGGCGTGGTTCAATGCCATGGTGATCAACCCCAACGAAGTGACGCCGGCACCAACCAGCTGGAAAGAGTTCTGGGAAAACCCCGCCTACGAGGGTTCGCTCGGCATTTCCAAGAAAATCGACGGTCGTCTTCTCGATATTACGGCAAAGACATTCTTTGACGGCGCAGAAACGCTCATGACGGAAGACGGGATCGTTGCGGTTCTGGACAAGGTCGCCGAGCTGAAGCCGCATGTCGCGCTCTGGTGGTCGGCTGAAAGCCAGATGGAACAGGCTATGAAGAACGAAGACGTCATCGCCGGATCCTACTATCTGGACGTCGCAAACATCATGGCGTCCGATGGTTTCCCGATCAAACCGCTCTTCCCTGTCGAAGGCAATCCGATTGGTTACGGGTCCTGGTGCCTGAGCCCGCTTTCGGAAAAAACCGGTGAAGCCTACGAATTCATGGCGTTTTCCAGTGACCCGGCCACCCAGGCACTTATGTCGCGCAACATCGGCACTGCGCCGCTTGTCAACCGGGAGCTGACGGATCTGACGGATGAAGAGTTCGCTTTCGTCTCCGGATCGCCGATCATCACGCCTGCTTATGAATCTTATCTCGACAACGAGACGTTCATCAAAGAGCGTTGGGACGCGATGCTCGCAGGCGCTTGACGCCATTTGTGTGTGGAGCGGGTAATAAGGAACGTAGACCGTTGATCCCGCTCTTCCCACCAGATCGCGTGCGAACCTGAGTTTCGCTTGCCGAATAATCTGATAGCGAAAGCCCGCAACCTTCCAGATTTCACATTTCGAGAGTAGCAGCTTCATGGCCGGACTGGTCCTAAAGGATGTCAGAAAGATCTATGGCGACGTAACTGCGTTGCAGAATATTGATTTGGTTTTCCCCTCGGGGAAGTTGACGGCGCTTCTGGGGCCTTCAGGCTGCGGAAAAACAACGTTGCTGCGCATCATTGCAGGGCTCGACACACCAACCCGGGGAAGTCTTTCCCTCAACGGCGATGACATCACGACGCTGCCTGCGAACAAGCGGAAGTTCGGCATGGTGTTTCAGTCCTTTGCCTTGTTTCCTCATTTGTCGGTCGGAGAGAATGTCGCCTACAGCCTGAGTATTTCGGGCGTTGAGAAATCGACGCGCTTAAAGCGCGCGCAGGAACTTCTCGACCTCGTCCAGATGGCGGATTTTCAGGATCGACGGATTGGCCAACTGTCAGGCGGTCAGCGCCAGCGTGTGGCAATCGCCCGGGCACTCGCACAGGAGCCCGAGGTGTTTCTGCTCGACGAGCCCATGTCCGCACTGGACGCTCAGTTGCGCGAAACCATGCAGGTCGAACTTCGGCTCCTGCAGCAACAGTTGAACATCACCACGATCGTCGTGACACACGATCAACGTGAAGCTATGACAATGGCCGACGAGATCGTAGTCATGAGCAACGGGCGTTCTGAACAAATCGGTTCTCCGACGGACATATATCAACGCCCGGAAACACCTTTTGTCGCCTCATTCATCGGCAAGGCGAACTTTATCGACGGTATCGTTCGCGGCGGCCGCATATTTGTCGGCGACGACGCGTTTGATCTGGAAAAACCGGCCTCTTTTGTCGACGGTGCACCAGTACAGCTCGTTTGCAGACCGGAGAATGTCGAACTGTGTTCAGTTGATGAGACTTCGCCAAACAAGTTGACCGGTTCGGTTTCGTTTGTGAGAGACGTCGGCCCTACCAGGGAAGTCTTTGTTGAGACGAACGCCGGACGGGTGATCTGCGAAATGCCGTCATCAGCGGGTGCCTTTGTGGCTCAAGGCGAAAACACAGGCGTCAGACTGAGATCAAACTCCCTGTTGTGCTTTCCAGGGCAAGCACCTGCGGCGGCCGGTAAACAAACGTTGGCATCTGCCAGTCACCAGGAGAACGTCGCTGCATGAGCGACCTGGCAACAGCTTCCTATCTGGCGCAGGCAGACAATGAAACCCGTCTGAACAAAACGCTGCGCCCGCCGTTTGATGTAGTTCACCGGTTCAGCGCGCAATCGATCATCATGACAACGATCGCAGCCATTCTGCTCTTCGTCTTCCTGTCGCCGATCCTGCTGGTTGTTGCTGTCAGTTTTGGTGAGAAAATCGAAGGTGCGAGCTGGGTGTGGGCATTTGACCCGAGCAATTATGCGCGTGTTTTCGTTGGCATCGGCTGGCCGGACGAGATCACGCTGCTTTATGCCTATAAGCTTGGCTATACGCTTGCATACGCCGTCCTCGGTTCGCTGATCGCAATCGCGTTCGCCTTTCCCTTTACATATTTCCTCAGTCAGTGTTCGCGCCCGGTGCAGGCGGCCTGGCTGGTGTTCATTCTGGCAAGCCTTTCGATGTCGGAAGTCTTCATCGTGATGGGCTGGGACATCATGCTGTCCAACCGATCGGGCCTCCCGGCTCTTTTCAAGGCAACCGGTGTGACAGAGTGGCTGAAGGAGACCGGCTGGCTTGCCGTGCTCAAGGACTGGGGCCTCGCAAACCCGCGTAACGTGAAGTTCAAAACGTCTCAGATGGCAACGGTTCTGACAATGGCCTATCTGGTCTGGCCCTATGCGGTGATTTTGCTCTACGCGCCACTCTCGCGCATCGATCGCTCGATGATTGAAGCGGCGCGCACCATGGGGGCCGGCTCTTTCACCGTCATGCGCACAGTCATTGTGCCGGTCGTTCGCATCCCGGTTATGGGTACCTTGCTGCTGCTCTTCGTCTACCTGCTCGGTGCCTACGTGACAGTCACCTATTTCGCGGAGCCCGCCCACCAGACACTTCCGGTCTCGATTTACGAGGCGATCCGCGGTGCAACGCTCAATGCACCCTTTGGGGCCGCACAGGCCGTCGTGTTGCTGAGCACAGCCGGTGTATTCATTTTCGCCAGTCTCTGGCTCAGCCGTCTCGCGGAGAAACGGGGCCGATGAAAGCTGCTCTCAAACACGGCTTTATGCTGATTTGCGCCGCCTATATCAGCCTGCCGATTGTGATTGTGTGCCTGAGCGCCCTGAATGGCGGGCGCTCGATGCTGTTCCCCCCAAAGGACCCGACATTTGCGAGATTCTGGGAGTTTTTCGTGTCTGAGCCGGTTTGGCTCCGATCGATGGAAAACTCCATCATCGTCGCGCTTGCGAGTGCCACTTTGGCGGTGCTGATCACCTGGCCAATTGCCTATGACCAATGGAAACGCAACACGGCGTTTTCCCGTGCGCTCACCGGTCTTGCCGGGCTACCGTTTGCCTTGCCGCCAATCGTCTTTGGGGTAGGTCTCAGCTTTTTGTGGACCTTTGTCGGTGGGCTTGGAAATATCTTCACCGGCATCCTGAGCCACACCGCCCTGCTTGCAGCTCTGCCGCTCGTGACGATATCGATCGGGCTGCAGTCTATCGACAGGTATCACCTTGACGCAGCGCAAACCATGGGGGCCGACGAGCCGACGAGCCTGCGGACGATCATCTTGCCGCAGACCCTGTCGTATACCTTGTCCGGTTTCTTCTTCGTGGTGGTGCTGAGCTTCCACGAATTCATCGTCATCTTTTTCGTGTCTGCCTCCGCCTACAGCACGGTGACGCTGCAGATCTTCAACTCGCTGCGAAACGGGTTCACGCCGACCATGGCTGTCGGGGCGATCACCTTCCTTTTGGTATCGATCGCCGTTTTCAGCGCCGTCGCCCGCTATGGTGACTTGCCCCGTCTGCTGGGCGCGGATCCAGCGCGCAAAGACAATTGACCTGAGGAGGACAACAGTCATGCCCGAACAGCCCCTTCTTGTTGGAAACCCGGTGTTGCTGGTGATCGACATTCAAAAGAGCGCATTTCTGGAAAACTATGATGGCGGCATTCCAAAAATGTCTGCCTATACAAACGCCATGCGCCAGGCGCGCACGGTGATCGATGCTGCGCGCGCCAGTGAAATTCCAGTGATCTTCTTCCAGGAAGCCCATCGCCCCAACATGGTGGACTTTGGCCGTGAGCTCGATGGTACGGAGGACGTACATTGCGTCGAAGGCCGCGAAGGGACGGAAATCGCCGATGAAATCGTTGGCCTGAAACCAGATGACTACGTGATCAAGAAGCGCCGGTATTCATGCTTTATCGGCACCGACCTCGACATCCTGCTGCGCGGTCTGAAAGCCGACACGCTGATCATGGTCGGCGGGCTGACCAATGTGTGCGTACACTACACATTTGCGGATGGCCACCAGAAGGATTTTTACTGCCGGGTTGTAAAGGACTGCGTCGGCGGGTCCGATCCGGATGCACATTCGGCCGCTCTCGATGCGATGGAATATCTGCAAACCGGCGCTGTGCGCTCCTCTAAAGAAATCATCGCTGCGTTCAATTCACACAATGCCGCCGCGGCCTGATGACGGATAGCGCAAACGCGGTCTCGGAGCCGGTTTCAGACGCCGATATTCGCGGACTTTGGCGTCGGGCCTTTATCAAGGCCCCGGCAGAGGTTCCGGATTTCGAAGACCATGAAACGCACGTCTACTGGTTTCAGGCGGATAGCCTTTTTACAGACCTGCGAATTCCGGCCCGCTTTTCAAACGGCCTGCCGGTCGCCTGCCTTGCTGAACTCGATCAGGCAGACCTTATGGCGCTGGCGGATGCAGAAGGGTTCGCTGGTCGATCTTCCGTCGTCGGCAGTGTCTGTACCTGGGAAAGGGTGATAAATCTCCAGGGTCCGGAGACCGGACGCGATATCGGCCGCTTGCAGCGCACCTCGGGCGGTCTTTTTGAGTACGGCGTTAACGCGGATTTTGTCGAACTGTGGCTTCACCAGAAAATAAACGGTACCGCCCCGGAAGGACGGGTTTTGACATGCGATGGGGGCCTGTGGGGATTTCTGATCAGCTCTGAATCACGGTTTCTGTTCGCGCTTGATCGGCCCGCTCGGAAAAACCTCACACTCCCCTGGAAGGAAGCTCTTGCACACGCGCTGACAAATGCCGACCGGGACCAGCTCGCCGATCTGTTTCAGGCCGAATACAGTTTTGGCCGAATTGTTGATGGATCGGCCATGATCGAACTTTCGAGCCACCCTAATCGCGTTGGTGCCGTATTGTGCGACAATCTCCACGCCGTGAGCGACAAGCTCGAAACAAATCACACGCGTTTCGATGGCCAAACGCTCAGGCGAATTTGGACCGCAGCTGAGCTCAAGGTCTGATCTGTGAAATTCCGTTCACACGTCCCAGATCCGGAAATACTTTTCAACAATCTCGTCCAGCCGTTTTTTGTCGAAGCTCGGATCGTGACCTCCGTGAACAATCGACACGTCAAGTGCTTGCAGCTTTTTCATCGTGACAATGTAGTCTTCGACACGCATGCCTGGTCCGTCATAAATAAGTGGGCCGTCATAGATCGCATCGCCGGCAAATAGAACGCCCGTTTTTTCTTCAAAGAGCGCAATGCTGCCCGGCGAATGCCCCGGCACATGCAGGACGGTGTATTTCCGGTCACCCAATTCGACGGTGTCTCCTTCTTCTAGAAGTCCGGTAGCCGGCGCACCTTTGAGCACGTAGGACCTCGGATCATACCCCTCGTGGGGCAACGCGGTGATCAGCAGTTCATCCAGCGGCGGATACCCCGAGGAGGCAAAGAGATCCAACAGGGCCGGGTCTATTTCATCACGAACGATTGTGTTCATGATGGAGGGCGAAGCCATCTCGTCCGCTTCGATCGGATGCACAAGGCGGATATCGAACTCATGCACACCGCCAATGTGATCAATGTGCGTATGCGTTGAAACACAAATGATTTCCGAATGCGGTTTGGCTGAAAGAGGGTCGACATAAGGTGCGATCGGGACGATGCCCATCCCCGTGTCGATGATCATGTCGCGCTCAGACCCGCGCACGAAGAACATGTTTGCCTGTTCCAGAATATGGACATTCGGCTCAAGCAACATATCGGTGGAGTCATCGACCTTCGTAATGGTGAACCAGTTCTCGGCAATTGGGTAATCTGAAAGGTCAAGCATTTTTGCTCCAATGATCCAAGTCGTTCAAATAACGATTCGTGCCTGGTATCGTTTGTCTGTTCAAAATCGAAATTAGATCAAATATGGCTGAGCGTCTCATGTTTTGATGATGTCAAAGATCCTTGTCTTCGGTGACCTGCTAGGATCGCGTCTATAAACCGCGAAGATATAGTGAAAGATCGAATAAGCATTACCTCGGCAATTGATTGCTGCATACTCGCCCTTTGCTTGCCTCAACAACAGTGAGGAACCATGCGTTTCAAAGACGAATTTTTTGGCACCGCGGCACAAGTTTCAGTGTCGCGTCGTGCACGAGATACTTGGAAACTCATTCAAGATGATCCGCGATACGCCTATAATGGCAGGATCGTTACTGTGGCGGGGTTCATTGGGAACGAAACCTCGGAAAAACTTGCGGCTCTGGCGCGCTTGCAGGGATCCACGACCTGTCATTTCCTTCCAAAGGATCGGGTCGGCGACATAGAGAGGTTGTTGGGGGGCGAGGGACTTGCGTGCAATGTCTGGGAGTTTTGCAAAGGTGGCCTCGCTGCTTACAACGCTGCGCAAAGGATTTTGTCCACTTATCGATTGCCACCTGACATTTCCGTGGCGCGTATCGACGCCGACAAAAGTGCCGCGCTGGTAAGCGAATTTGCCAAGATGGTTGGAGAATGCGGCGTTATGGTGATGGCTGGGCGAGTAATGCGTGGTCTAGATATGCCAGGCATAACTCTCGCCGCTATCGACGACTCCGGAAGCATTGTCGGGAGTGCTTGGGGATACAAATGCTATCACCCAAAAAGTAAGTTTTCTGATTTTGCGTTCTGGGGCGGTTTGACTTGTCACCCAGAGCGACGAGGTCAAAAAATCGCACTCGTTTTGGGAGCGCTGAGCATTGTTTGGCTGTGGGACGAACTCGAGGTGCGCGGGTTTTGTACCGGGATTGCCGGGGACAATACAGCTTCGTTTGCTCTTTGCGAGAAACTGAGCGTGCTGCCTTCTGACGAAATTGGACTAGGCGTGTCGGACCCGGAGATGTTTCGGGGGACGACACTTACGAAATAGACCTTTGCGAACTCACATTGAAATAGTCGAAACCGTCCGAGATTGGGCAGGGGAGACTGCTGACTTGGTTTAGCGTCTGCGTAAGAAATCCCATTGGCTCAAAATACAATAGGCCGAACTTGGGCGGTAAGCGGGGCCCTCTACGGCCCTTTGATCTTAAATATTTTTGAATTTGCAAGGGAGGGTTTTCAATGGCAGACCAATTCGACGTGATTGTGGTTGGCGCAGGCACTGCTGGTTGCGTGCTTGCGAGCAGGTTGAGCGAAGACCCCAATCGACGCGTCCTCCTGCTTGAGGCAGGAGGTGATGACCACGACGCGCGCGTAACGACACCAGCCACCTTTGGTGCATTAACGAATACGCGTTTCGACTGGGGGTTTCGAACCGGACCACAGGATCATCTTTCAAAACGCCAAATCAATTATCCGCGTGGCCGGGGGCTCGGAGGAACAGGCTCAATCAATTACATGATTTATCTGAGAGGGCATCCTTCCGACTACAACACCTGGCAACAGCTTGGGGCGACGGGTTGGGGATGGGATGACGTTCTTCCTTATTTTCGCAAGGCGGAAAACTGGCAAGGATCAGGACAGACGAACGTCCATGGAGATACCGGCCCCTTGACGGTCACCGGACAAAGCGAGAAATCGCCACTGACTGAAATTTTCCTCTCGGCGTGCCAGCAAGCGGGCGTTCCGTTCAATGATGATTTGAATGGTGATGAAATAGAAGGCTGCGGGTATTTTCCGGCAACTCTGCAAGACAACAAGCGTGGCAGCACCGCGCGCACATATCTCAGATTTGCGACCAATCGGGATAATCTGACGGTGGCAACCGGAGCGACGGTACTTGGCTTTATCGTAGAGGGTAAGCGTGTCCTGGGGGTTAACTATTTTGCACGCGGACAAGTTCAACGTGCCGTAGCACCGGAAACCGTCCTCTCGGCCGGTGCTGTTGGATCTCCGCAACTTCTTCAGATCTCGGGTATTGGTCCAGCGGAACTTCTTCAAAGTGTCGGGGTTGAAGTCCGGCATAATTTGCCCGGCGTTGGCAAAAACCTGCAAGACCATTTGCACTACCGCAGCCGTTGGGAGATCGACAAACCATTGACCTTCTACGGGCGTACTGCGGAAGACCTTGCCGATGCCCAACGTCAATTTGAAGAAGGGCGCGGACCGCTAACGACCAATCATTTTGAGTCAGGCGCGTTTCTGAAATCAAATCCGGGCGTTGAAGCACCTGACATCGAACTTCTGATGATCCCGTTTTTTATCAGCCTCGGTGCGCCTGAAATGCGTCCGCCCGACCGGCATGGTTTTACAATCTCTGGCTTCCCGACGCGCCCACGGAGCACGGGGCATATTGCCATCGTGTCTGACAATCCTTTGGACCGGCCATTGATCGACCCGGGATATCTGAGCGACCCTGCTGATATCGATCTCATGCTTGCCTGCATTTCAGAGGCGCGACGCGTCGTGTCGCAAGAGGCCTTTGCAGAGCTAAGGCCGCGAGAAATCTCGCCTGGTCCGGACCTGACAAACTACGAAGACCTGATCGCCAATATTCGTGAAGTGTCGTCCACATCATGGCATCCGGTTGGCAGCTGCCGCATGGGTCAGGACAAAAACGCCGTTGTAGCACCTGATCTAAGAGTGCACGGACTAGACGAGCTGAGTATCGCCGATGCCTCCGTGATGCCCCGGATGAACACCGGCCATCCCCAAGCCCCTGTTATTATGATCGCGGAAAAGGCCGTCGACTTGATTGCAGCGCGCGCCTGAGAAATGGACATAAACCCGTGCAATTCAAAAGGCAGGTTTGGGCCGAAAATGCCCCCCTAACAGCTCGGAAAGGGTGTCCGTTTGGTGATCCAATAGAAAAAACCCGATAGTCCACTCCCGGCCCCGTTTGCGTCATTCATTCAGTACGCAGCGAGTAACTCCTTCTCGCCAGATTGTAAATTCGATGTATTGTGCATTTCACCCTTTTTAGGGAGCGACTTTTCTGTGATGAAATCTTTGAAAATCAAGAGAAACAAAAACTAATTCTCGAGATTTTCCTTTAAAGAGACCGCAAACGAAATTATGTGCGCCACGCCCGCAAAATTATTTGCGAACTGACCTGCTCTCCCGAAGC
This sequence comes from uncultured Roseibium sp., assembly GCF_947494555.1. Classification (GTDB taxonomy): domain Bacteria; phylum Pseudomonadota; class Alphaproteobacteria; order Rhizobiales; family Stappiaceae; genus Roseibium. The sequence goes on from NZ_CANLVF010000003.1 coordinate 825,892, forward strand.
TGATGAGGATTGGTCACCAACCAACCTCCGGTCTTCAATGCGAGTGAACATTCTTCCTGGAACCCCACCTGGAGCGGTTCCAGCTAAGCTTGAACCGCTCTAGGCCCCGCGTTGCTCTTTTTCCGGCTGCGTGCCACCCAAGGTATTTCGGAGCTTCGTGGAAAGGGCGGTGAGTGTCTCGGCCTGACTGTCGCCAAGTGCCAAGGTGATCAGGGCAGTCGCCTCCTGCCAAACGATCAATACTTTTTCCAAAGCTGCCCGGCCGTCCGGCGTCAGGTCGAGAATATCGCTGCGGCGGTTTACAGGATTTGTGCTTTGCGTGATGAAGCCCAGCGCCACCAACCGTTCTGTCATGGAACTCATACTGCCCGCCGAAACATCGAACTGTTTTGCCAGATGCCTCTGTGAGGTCGGTCCGATCTTGGACAAGGCATCCAGGATAAGAGCCTGTCGGTGACGGATCCCGGTTGGTTTCAGCAGCATTTCAACCCGCTTTTCCAGCAAGGTGGCTGAATGCAAAACAGGGTGAAGGTCTACTGCTGTTCGTTTCATGGCCTGACTGCGTTGCAAAAAGGTGGTCACGACACTTAACAGTCATAATGTTCTGATGTAAATAGTTTGGATCAGAACAAACATTGGCATGCAACTCCCACCTTCACTGAATTCCCAAGGAGTAACACCATGAAACCGCTTATCGGGATCGCACTAGCAACCCTCGGCTTGGGAGCACTCGCCGTACCGGCTCAATCGGCAGGAAACCTTGTTGAAGTTCAACTGACTGACAGGCTGGACGACGCTCGCGGCTACTGTCTGGACATAGCTGGTGGACGGGGCAAAAATGCGCCGCTTGACAGCGGACTACAGGCACACACCTGCTACAACTACACGGGCGGCATCCTTGAAGATCAGGGCTTTGACGCGGATCTCATCGGCAAGGGAGAGTTCCGAATTCCCTATTTTGATGTCTGTATGACAGTTCCATCCGTTGAAGCTGGAGCGCCGATTGTGCTTGGCTCATGTACCGGGACAGACACACAGAAATTCACCCTGAAAGACAATGGACATCTGGTCACCCAGGCCGACCCGAAGCTGTGCGTAACGGTCAACAGTACGGAAAAACGGGAAGGACGCGGTGGCTCTCCCATCCATGTGATGCGCCCTTTGTCCCTCCAGCCCTGTGACGATGCCAACTTGGCCTACCAAACCTGGTCTTTGTTCCAATTGTAGGAGCATTCGATGAACACCAGTGTGACCAGAATTGCCTCATATGATGCCATTTCGTGGTACAGTCACTGGATCATCGCCGATGCGATGATTGGGATGAAGCCTTCCGGGCAAGGGTCGATCTTGCGCTCACTTGAAAGTTCTGCGCATTGCCACGACCGCATATTTCTGAGCTGATTTTGCGAATATGGTTTGGGTCGAAGTCTATCCGGCCAGATGAACCTTAGGACGGTGCCGCCGAGCGCATTAAATTTGCGAAGCGGCGGGCCAGCATCAATCTATATTCATAAATTACAAGACCTTAGGCGGCAACCAACATTCTGTCTGAGTTCTTGGGGCATGAGCCTCACTTCGCCTTGAAACGGATTTTCGATTTCGAAATCGATCCGAAAATCCGTCTGCTGCCAGTACCATCAATCGATCAGGGATCGGACAAGTGCGTTCGACTGATCGAGACGTTCGGCGATAGTGCGAATGAAGTGGCTGTTGAGTGCGTGGGCCAGTTCCGGCTGCGAGCGGGCAATCTGAAACAAATCGTTGTGGCTGAGCCGCCAGAGAACCGCTTCGGTTTCTGCTATTGCAGAAGCGGTTCGGGCGCGCTGCAAGAAGAATGACATCTCACCAACAGTCGTGCCTGGACCCAGCGTGCGCAAGTGCACTGGCTGTTCATTTAGGGTCTCGAGCTGAACTCTGACAAAACCACTTTCGATAAAATAGATATCTGTCCCCCCTTCGCCCTGGTTGATAATGCGGTTTTGCGTCTGGTATGTGATTTTTTCCAGGTATGGCCGCATTGCTTCGAACGCGTGCGGATCGTCCAGATCGTGCGCGAGTCGATCAGCAAACCGCTGGGTGTGCTGCGTGCCGGGGCGGTTCTCCCATTCATGCAGCAGACAGTCTTCGCACCATGCAACGGCTTGGTCTGTCTCATCGAAATGCAAAACGGCTGAACCGTGCATGCCTCCCAAAATCAGCCTGTTCAGCCTTTGGGACAGGGCCGGGTTGAGCCCGCTGACGATCAGCCTGCAGTCCTTTTCCCGAACCATCCCGCAAATCTTGGTCAAACTCTGAATGGCGGAGGAGTCAAAGCCCGTAACATCCCGGCAATCCAGAACCAGGAACCGAACGTCCGAGGTCTCGAAGCACTGTCGCACACGATGATACACCTGCTGTACACTTCCAAAAAAGATGAACCCCTGAAGCCTCAACACTTGTATTTTCGAGCCGTTTTTCCGCAGATAGGCCTGGTCATCGGGATGATGCTCCACGCGACTTTGATAGGTTTCGCCGCTGATGGCGTATTTCACAACCTCAACGCGTGCATATTCCAGCACAAAGAGCGCCGCTGCCGCGAAAACGCCCACCAACACACCCTCCAAAAGCCCGACATTGATAATCAGCGCGACGATAAGCAAGACGATGAGGTACTCACGACGCGACACCTTGGCGTAGATGCCGATCAGCCATTGATAGAGCAAGCCACCGCCGATCCAGAGCAGAAGGCCACCAAAAAGCGGGATTGGAATGAAGCTGAGCAGGGTCGCTCCATAGAGCAGAATGGCTATACAAACGGCCGCCACCAGCAGACCCGTGATGCGATAGGACGCGCCGAGATGGTGCGCCAATATCGTCAGGCCCAACCCCTGAAACCCTGCGGCCCCGCCCCCCGCACCGGCAAGCACATTCGCAAGGCCAGCGGCGCGCAACTCGCGGTCCAGATCAATGTCGCGGCGCACAGACAATTCGATGCCGCTGGATGCAAACAGCAGCGCCGCGCCGCTGATCGCCAGCAGAGCGCTGATTTTCGGAAGCTCCGACCAGATCGCCGTCCAATCGGCCTGCGCCAGCGGGTTGCCCTGAAATGGCAGGGTGATGCTGCCGTCCTGCGCAGGCGTAAAGAACCAGCCCTGGCCTTGCAGTTCAGCCATTGGCAGGCCGAGCACCCAGGCGGCCACATGGAACGCCACCAGGAAGACTGCAATGGCGAGCGGCAGGACCATCGGGCTTCCGCTGCGCCGCGCGGCAAGATCCACGACAAGAGCGAAGGCGACAGCGGGGAGCCATTTGATCAGGTTTGCGGTCTCAAACAGCGTGGGCAGGGTCTGTGCCGAGAGAGGATTGCCAAGGATGACCGCCATGGCTCCGGAGACGATCAGCCAGCCCATACCAGCCAGAAACCCGGCCAGCACCGGATAGGGAATGAAGCGGATCAGCCCGCCCAGGCCGAACACTCCCATCGCAAGGAGCGCAGCACCGGTGACGGTTGTTGCCAGTCCGATCATCACGATGATGGTGGCCAGGATTTCGGCTTCGCTGTGTGCCGCGGACATGGTGCCGTGGATTGAAGCCGCGATGACGGCCAGCGTGACCACCGTCACCTCTTGCGTCACCGACAGCATTCCCGGGCAGGAACTGAAGAGTGCGATCACCATGCTCAGCACGATGGTGCCAAGAAGGCAAATGCCGATGGCCAGTGTGATGTGCGTGCTCAACACCGAAGAAAACAGCAGCGCTGCCGCAGAAATGGCAAACATCGCGGTGAGCACACCGCAGATCAGCCCGGCGGAGAGGATGGCCAGCAGGTCGGTCAGCCAGTGTGCGCCGGTCAGAGGGCCGAAGCCACCCTCTGCCACGGGCGCGCGTCCTGCGCCAGCGGCGACGGGGCCGCTGGTCTCCTCTGCGAAAGCCTCTGCGTGGGCGTGGTCATCCATGTTGCGCGATGCGGCATCAAGGATGCCGTCCTTCAGAGGTTAGCCGGGTATCAGCGAGCCTCGTCTGTCTTGCTCCGCGCTTGAACCAATCCGAGCCCGGCGAGCCCGGCGAGCAACAAAAGCCCACCCGCAGGAAGGGGAACGGCGGTGATCTGTGACGGGGTGAAACGGGCAAAGACAAAGTAGTCGATATTGGATGTATCATCAGCGACTTTTATGCTCGTGTTAGAATTTGTCGAAACTGCATCATCCCCGCCCAACACACCATAATTGAAAAAGGCGATTGTTCCTGCACGCATAAGCCCCGGTCGGAACTCATACGGAATGTTGATCCAACCACGGTTAAAAAAGTTTGTTTCAATACCGGCAGTCAGAGTATGATCACTGTCGAAATCTCCCAGGGGTCCATCGAGAAAAACCGTGTTCATGAGACTTGTGGCCGCTGCAGCGGCCAGAGTGCGTGTCGAGAAATCAAAGTCGGATGCGCTGGTGCACCCGTTAAACAGCGCCACGCAGGTGCCATCGACAAATTCAACATCATAAAACGTGCCATTGACATCGACGTTTCTGGCGCCCAGCAGCTGGCCGCCGGCGACGTTCAACTGCACGGTGGCCGCGAGGCCCGATGTGGTTGTCAGTGCAACCAGAGCGGCGGCGATGGCAAGTGACCTGATGGTCATATCTATGTCTCCTTGTGAGTGGTCCTGATTGACAGGCCTTTGGGACGTTTGAACCCAGACAGTGACCGCTTGACCGCTCGGTACGAGGGCGCGCGACGACGTCCGAGACATGGGTTGCACCTGTCTGACGTCCTGCGCCAGCGGCGGCGGGGCCGTTGGTCTCCTCTGCGAAAGCCGCCGGGTGGGCGTGATCGTTCATGGGTCGCGTTGCGGCATCAAAGATGCCGTCCTTCAGAGGTAAGCCGGTTATCAGCGAACCTCTTCTGTCTTGCGCCGCGCTTGAACCAATCCAAGCCCGGCGAGCCCGGCAAGCAACAAAAGCCCACCCGCAGGAAGGGGAACGGCGGTGATCTGCGACGGGGTGAAACGGGCAAAGACAAAGTAGTCGATATTGGACGTATCAGTAGTGAGTTTTATGGAAGAGAGCGTTGAAAGAATGTCGAAGTCGTCAGGCTCATTGAAAAAGTTGATTGTTCCTGCACTCAAAGATCCCGGTCGGAACTCATACGGAACAGCGATAAAGCCAACGTCCAAAAAGTTTTGTTCAATGCCGGCAGTCAGTGCTGGATCACTGTCGAAATCTCCCAGGGGTCCATCGAGAAAAACTGTGTTCATGAGACTTGTGGCCGCTGCAACGGCCAGAGTGCGCGTCGAGAAAGCGAAGTCGGATGCGCTGGTGCACCCATTAAAAAGCGCCACGCAGGTGCCATCGACAAATTCCACATCGTAGAGCGCGCCGTTGACATCGACGTTTCTGGCGCCAAACAATTGGCCACCGACGACGTTCAACTGCACGGTGGCCGCGAGGCCCGATGTGGCTGTCAGTGCAACCAGAGCGGCGGCTATAGCAACTGACCTGATGGTCATATCTATGTCTCCTTGTGAATGGCCCTGATTGACAGGCCTTTGGAACGTTCGGGCGCAGCAGGACGTCGACCTCTTGACCGCTCGGTACGAGGGCGCGCGACGACGTCCGAGACATGGGCTGCACCCGTCTCACGGTAGTTCTCGTCCCGGTTGAAGTGGGCGGCGATTGCAGGCATCATCAAAACCAAGTTTGCTGTGTGAAGAAAACCGCGCGACTGACTTTTGACCGAAACGTGGCCAATTTTGTCCCAAACAAGCGCAGTCGGATGCTGCGAATTCGCATGGAACCTTCGAAACACACAGTCTTGGTTGGGGACGATGATCAGAAATTGTGTGATCGCCTGCGTGCTGTTTTTGCTGTCTTGCGGCAGCGGTGCCGTCTGGGCTGACGATGCGCGGAATCCGGCATGCCAGCAGCCGGAGCAGACTGCGCCAATGGCCAATTCGCTCTTGGACGAGCCGACCGACAAACTGCGCCCTCTTGGAGCCGAATACTACCTCGATCCTGCCGGAGACGCCGGGCCCGACCGCATTTTCACCGAGGCCTTCGCCCCCGCCGCCTGCAACGGGATTTTCAAAGCGCCTTTGCCGGGTCAGTCCGCATGGCTGCGGTTTGCGCTCGCCAACCCGCATGACGAAACCCACCGCTGGGTGATTGGCCTGATGGAGACGATCTTCGACGAGGTGACCCTGTTCGAAGAGAGGGATGCCAGGCTGGTCGAAGTCGGACGCACGGGCCGCGTGGTGCCCTGGATGGACAAGAACAACACCGCTATCCGGACAGGCATTGAAGTTACCATGCAGCCAGGAGACGAGCGGGTGTTTTACCTGCGTCTCGCAGGCACCTTCGCGCCCACCATGACCGCTGTGATCATGTCGGCGGACCTGTTCTTCGGCTGGAGCACGCTGAGACTGATCATGACCGCCCTGTTTTTGGGGTATGTCGCGACAATCGCGCTGTTCAGCCTGATCCTGTTCCGGCAGATCGACGTGCGCTTTTATCAGTACTACACGCTCTACATCCTGTGCCTGTTTGTCTATTCGTTCATCTATGATGGCTGGCTAAGCAAATTCTTCGACGTCACGCTGCCGATTACCACACTCGCCCCGATCACCGAGTTATTCGCCGGACTGAGTACGCTCGCCATCGTGCAGTACTGCCGGATCCTGCTGAATACTCACGACGATCCATGGGTCTGGCGCCACCTGTTCACACTGCTGTCGGCTGTGGTGGTCGTCGTGATCGCGTTGGCGGTGGTTGACCCGTGGCGCCTGTCCGGACCGCTGCATCTGATCTACTTCCTCAGCCCACTGATCCTGCTGACGGTTGCTGTCCGCAAGATCATAGCGGGGCTGCCACAGGCAAGGCCCATTGCCTGCGCGCTGCTGTCGCTGAGTTTAGGGCTCTCGATCGCAGTCTTCGCGTTCATGTTCCCGCTGAACATCACCGGTGCGGCCCACGCTTATGAACTGGTGCTGCTACGGCCCCTGTCCTGGGGATATTATCTCGCGATCGCCGGCGAAACGCTGTTCATGATGTTGGCCATCTCAACAATGGTGCGCTCCATGCAGAGCGAACGGCATGTCGCTGCCGCTGAGCTCGCCTCATTGGGGCAGCAGATGCAACATATCGAACAAAAACACCGGGCGGTGGAGAAGACGACGACCGCGCGGCTTGAAGCGTTGGAGAATGCGCTGGCGGATGATCCGGAGAACCGGCAACACCTGTCCGCCAAGCAACAGTTCCTGGACCGTGTCACGGAGTGCGTTCTCGACAGCGTGAAGGATCAGGATTTCAGCGTTGAGAAACTCGCATCCTCCCTTGCGATCAGTCAAAAGACACTGGGACGCCGACTGAAAGAGGCCAGCGGGCAGTCGCCCGCTTCGTTCATCAGGTCGGCGCGCTTGAACTTCGCCCGCAATCTAATCCTTCTGGATCAATACAACACCGTTGCCGAGATTGCCCATGCATCGGGTTTCTCAAGCGTCAGCAACTTCGCCAAGCACTACCGGCAAGAGTTTGGCGAGATTCCAAGTAAGTCCATCAATTCACTCAGGAAAAATCAATGAAGACACAAAGCTTCATTGGAGTCCGGTCATTTTGATCAGTTTTGTGCCGCGGACGCGTTCAGCGTACAGCCCGGCAACGCCCTCGGAAGAGGAAAGACGCATAAGGAACGGAAGCGCTTTGATGACTGAAGGGGTACATGCGTCCCAATATTGGGCCGGATTGCGGTTTCGAAGCAAACGGCCGAAATACCGTTCTGTCCTATCGCCCGCAACAAGGAGCGCCGGCCCTTTTTCTTGCTCAGATTTCAGGCCAGGGTGCCGGCCTGCCGAAGTGGAAACCCTGCGCAGCGTCGATGTCGAGCGTTTTCAGAAGCTCCGCCTCACCTGGCGTTTCGATGTGTTTTGCAATCACCTTCATTCCTAGATCACGGACCGTTCCGATCAACCCGTTGAGGATTTTCGCCTTTGACGGATCCAGCATCACCTGACGGATCAGACCGGCCTCCAGCTTCAGCCATTCGACCCGCATACCATTCAGTCGCGACAGGACCGGCCAGTGGCCCGCAAAATCGTCGATTGCCGTCTGGCAGCCGAATTCTGCGACAAAGCCGAAAAAGGATTCCACGGTCGAAGGTTCCCGCAAAAGATCTTTTTCAGCGATTTCAAGGCACAAACGCGAGGCAAGCAGCGGGTTGACCGAGAGACGGTTGTGCAAGGCGTCCCGGAAGTCGGGATCCCGCGCCGACTCGGCAGACACATTCATTGTCAGAAGCGTTCGCGTCGCCTGTCTTTCGGCGGCGTCCAAGACCCGGTCCAGCGTCCAGGTATCGACCTGGGCGATAAAGCCGGACCGCTCCGCAGCTGAAATCCAGGCGCGCGAAGACATGCCTTTCGCCCTGTCCCCCTGAAGGCGCAACAACACTTCGGCTCCGCACACCCGATCGTTCTTTAAAGACACGACGGGCATGGCATAGAGCGTCAATTCCTTGCCGCAGAAACTCTCCGGTTCGGGAACACTTACCTGATCACCGGTAGCGCAGGAACACTCATCCGGCCGGACCTGGTGCACCTGGACGGAATGCCCCCCAATCCGTTTGCCACGTAAACACGCCCGGTCGGCGAGCCCGAGCAGTGATGCTGCGTCCTTCTTTTCGAGCGCCGCCGTTCCGTCAATGAAAGCGACCCCGACGGATCCGCTGATCGTGAAAACGCGATCCTTTACCTCAAGCCTGATGCGGCCGAAGCCTTCCAGGATCTGTTCGGCGAATTCGAGTGCCGTCTCCTCGCTCGAAACGGGCAGCATTGCCGCAAACTCGTCGCCGCCTATACGTGCAACCGTGCCGAATTCGCCAAGTGTCAGGGTCAAACACGAAGCGACGCGCAAAAGCATGTCGTCGCCTGCATCGTGCCCGCCAAGGTCGTTGACCTTCTTGAATTCATCCAGATCGATGTAATAGACGGCCAGGCCTGCTTCCGCCTCGCAGGTCATGCGTTCCAGCTCACGCCGCAGGGCCCGTGTGAATGCGCGGCGGTTCTCCAGCCCGGTCAGGGGATCCTGATAGGCCAGCCGCCTGTTTTCAGCAATCTCGTGAGGATTGTCCACATTGCGGCGGATCACCGCCATGAAGGACCCGTTGCTTGTTTTTGTGTCCTGTTCCAGCGGACAACCGACGAGCCGGATTTCAGACATTTTCGCGCCGCCTGCGCTCCTGGCATTGCCCATGCCGGTATCTTCGGGGATGTGGAACGTATGCGGCAGTTCGTTTCGCGCCTGCTCGAGCGTATCGAAGATGACTTTCGGGTCGACACCTGTCCCCGTGCGCTCGACAAGCGTGGCAACGATGTCTCCCAGGCTTTCCGTCCCGTCAAAAATCAGCACGTCATCCGGGAAATGTTCCAGCACCCGTTTGTCCAGAAGCGCTTTTCGCACCTTCGGGGCATCTGCGGAAACCAGCGCGCTTTCGGTTACGCCGGAGCTTTCCGGAACCGGTTGACGCTCAACTTCGAACTGAACCAGCACTGCTTCGCTGTCTTCCTGCAGGAAAATGTGAGAGGTGCAGACTACGTGACTGCAAAAAATTTCGCCCGACGTCAGCCTGACCTCACCGCAAACTTCCGCCGGAAACCCGCCAAAGGCAGCGGACAAGACCAGTTCGCATCTTTTCCAGCTTTCCGCCGACAAAAGCGCATCAAGGCGCTTGGGTGCCGGACGCTCTCCAAGGTTTGCGCAGGCTGTCTCGAACAAACCATTGTGTTTCACAATAGCACCATCGCGCGCGACGTAAGCGGCCGCGAACGGAAGCACTTCCAAGAGGGAAGCGTGAAATGCCGATAGCGTATTGCTTTTCACACGACCGAGGTGATCCCGCCGGTCAAGCTCCAACCGATGGCTGATTTGCACCAGACAACCCTTTCAAATAAGTTTGCTCGCTTGGCGCCAACTCAAATACAACAGCGCCGCCCCCCGAAAATTATTACCACAGTTTAACTGTTATTCTCGCTCAAGCAAAATAACTCACAGCTCTTAAAAAGTTTATGGTTAATTTTAAATTTACTAATAAGATTCAAATTTATTTCAAATTTATACTTCTCTCTACTCTTATTCTTATAAATTGCGGAATTTGCCTTATTTTGATCACGCGACTGACGTAAGGGCAGCCCGCAGCCGCTTCTGATATCCGAAATTCTGTTTGCGGTTTTTCCATTCACCTGCTTCTGAAGAGTCGTGTCATGAAGAGTATTTTGGCTTGGCCGGCATGCCGAATGTCTGTGCTTTGCGTCATCCCGTTTCTCGCATTAGGTGTAGGCCCGGCGGTTTCAAAGGACGCCTTTCAGCAATGTGGCAAAGCGTCCTGGTACAAGCTGGGCGGAACGACAGCGAGCGGAGAGCGCGCCAACCCCCAGGGCATGACGGCCGCGCACCGGACACTTCCCTTCGGAACGCTCGTGGATGTTACCAACCTGTCAAACGGCAGAACCGTGACAGTTCGAATTAATGACCGGGGGCCTTTCGCCAAGGGGCGGGTCATTGATGTCACCTTGGCGGCGGCGCGAGAGCTTGGCTTCGTTGGAAAAGGTATTACCAGGGTGCATGTCGCCAACGCCGGAGCCAAAAACCGCGCCAAGTCTAAGCAGAAATGCCAGTGATTGCCGAAGGCAACCGCAGTTTCACGCCCGGATAGCGAGACTCGAGTGGCAAGCTAGAGCGCTCCAACTTACTGATTCAATTTGATAATTTTCGTACTTCACTTGTTTCGCAAACGACTCAGTATGAATAACGATCAGTCGCATTACGGTGAATCAAAAAATAAAATATTTTACGGTAATGACATTCAATTGAGATGCCGTTAGAGTTGCCGCCGTGGTCGATGGGGCCACGTGCACAGTAACTTATTTCGCGCAGTCTCACGGCTGCGCGTTTTTTTTAATCCTGCCAACAAATTAGGCACTATATGCGCTCGCGCTTTCCTTCTGCCGCACTGATCATCGTGGCCAAGGTGGAGGCAATGCATCAAACGCCGGCACCCCGGTCGAGCAGGCTCAGAAAAGACGCGGCACTGTCGCGCAGGTCCTGTTTTTTCCGATCATCCATGCGCTTCCACGTCGCGTAGGGCTGACCTAACCTGGGGTTGTTTCCAAGCCGATCCTGGTTCCGATCCAGAAAGTCCCAATAAAGAGCGTTGAACGGACACGCTGTTGAACCGGTCTTCTGACGCACGTCATAGGCACAGCTCTGACAATAGTCCGACATCTTGTTGATGTAGTTGCCGCTCGACATGTAGGGCTTGGAGGCGAGCAACCCTCCGTCCGCAAACTGGCTCATGCCGATCGTGTTGGGAAGTTCGACCCACTCATAAGCATCGGCATAAACGGCAAGGTACCATTCGTGTACTTCGTGCGGGTCGATGCCGGCCAGCAACGCGAAGTTTCCCGTCACCATCAGCCGCTGGATGTGATGCGCGTAAGCTTCCTCGATCGTCTGCCCGATCGCTTCGGCCATGCAGTGCATTTTGGTGTCACCGGTCCAGTAAAAATCCGGTAGCGAACGGGACGCCCCCAACGCATTGGAGCGCGCGTAGTCCGGCATATTGAGCCAGTAGATGCCGCGCACATATTCGCGCCAGCCGAGGATCTGCCGGATGAAGCCTTCCGCAGCGTTGAGCGGCGCCTTGCCTTCCCGGTGGGCGGCCTCGACCTTCAGGCATAGATCCATCGGGTCGAGGAGACCGGCATTCAGGTAAGTGGACACCACGGAGTGATAGAGGAAATTTTCACCGGTGAGCATGGCGTCCTGATACGTTCCGAAATCTGCAAGCGCGTTTTCCAGGAATACGTCGAAGGCGGTTTCAGCGTCTTGCCGCGTCACGGCGAACCAAAAGGGATATAGATCACCGAGGTGGTCGCCAAACCTTCGCTCGACCAACTTAAGAACGTCTTTTGTCAGTTCATCAGGTTCAAACTTCGCCGGCTGGGGCATGAAAAAATCTGAGCGCGCAGGTTTGCGGTTGTCGGCATCGAAATTCCATTTGCCCCCTTCCGGCTTTCCGTCCGCCATCAGAAGGCCGGTCTTTTGACGCATGTCCCGGTAGAAATGCTCCATGCGCAGTTGCTTGTGTCCCGTTGCCCACGCGTGAAATGCCGCCCGTGTTGCGATGAACCGCGTGTCCTCCAGGATCTCGACCGGAGACTCAAGGGCCGTCTGCCAGGACTGAGCGTCCTCCAAGACCCGCCATTCTCCGGGCTCGGTTAGAAGAACCTTCTGCGGAGACAGTCTTTCGCAAGCACGGACGACCTCGCCGCGAAAGCTGCCTGTATTTCCGGGGTCCTCCAGCTTCACATAATCGACCTGCCAGCCACCTTGGCGCAACTCATCGGCAAAATGGCGCATCGCCGACAGGATGAACGCGATCTTCTTCTTGTGGTGGCGAACGTAAGTGGTCTCGTCGTGCACTTCGACAAGAAGAACCCGATCCAGCGACTTGTCGGCCCGCCGCAGGCTGGAAATGGACGGCGTCAGCTGGTCTCCCAGGATCAGAACGAGGTTTCGGCAGCCGGAAAATTTGCTCATTTTAATCTTGACCCCAGATCGGCATTTGCCGTTGATACGCACCGGATCGGCGCGCCTATCACCTTCTGCGGCAAAAAAGCTGACTTTTTCACGCAAGAGAAAAACGAAAGCTGCGCAGGCAGCGCACCTGCGGCGATATCTTGTCCAAATTCGCAGAAACCCATTGCCGGACGCAGCCGGATCTAGTATCAGGACGCTCTATCCGCCGCGTGGACAACCCACGCGCGGCCTGGCACCCGTAGCTCAGCTGGATAGAGCGCTGCCCTCCGAAGGCAGAGGTCACAGGTTCGAATCCTGTCGGGTGCGCCAAAAAAATCAATAATTTCAGTAAGTTACGGAGCGCTCTCAAAAAGAGAAGTTAAGGCACTGCAAATTTTTGCAAGTGTTTTCCGGCGATTTTCGAGTTGTGCTCGTACAAATCCCGTACAGCGCTTCTCTGAAAGTTGGAGGGGCAAATGCACTCGCCTTGCCTGCCTTCCGGCAAGGAGGCATGCATGAGCGAGCGCCGCCCGTTCCGGGAAGTGAAGCTTCAATGGCTAAGACTGCTGAGCTGTGATGCCAATATCAACGACAATGCCAAGTGCGTAGCGCTCTATATCGTGACCGCACATGTGAACGGCCACACCGAGAAGGCGTGGCCGTCCTACAAGACCATTGCCGAGGCAACCGGCAAGAGTGTCAAATCCATCCAACGCGCCATCCGGGATCTGGAAATCGGTGGATGGCTCAGCGTTCAACGCGGGAATGGCGTCGGGCACAATACGGAGTATTGCCCTACCGACGCCTCGATCCTAAAGGCCTCCGAGCTTCGAGAAAAGACGGACAAATCTGCCCCCCTTACCCCGTCCGAAGGCGGACAGATCTGTCCCGAAAGGCGGTCAGACGTGTCCGGCAAACGCGGTCAAATCTGTCCACCAAACTTAGAGAAAGAAAAAAATATAAAACCTAACGCGCGTGAGGTGCGCGCCAAGGCCGTCTCTCGCCGCTCCATTCCCGTCGTCGTCCTTCCAACAGCCCGGACTAGGCAGGTCAATGAATGGAATGCCTGGCTTGCCGAAAAGACCCTGCCAGACCTGGCGCGGTTCAATCTCGCAACCAGCGTTGACGGCTCATCCGGGTACCAGCTTCCAGGGCGTTGGCCCCCGGAAGGTGGCTCCGACAAAGAGCAGGATTGTTTGTCGTATTTCCTGAGCAGACTGCCAGCGAGTGCACACCAGGAAGCCGCTCAAGCAGCCTGTTTGGAGGCAGCATAACCGCAGCAGAATAGCCATTATTGCAGATACCGAGAGCTTCATCGACCTGGCCCAAACTCGAGTTGAAATCCTTGTTGAAACATCATTCAGCATCTGATTGAAAGCTTAAGCACAACACTCAATGCGCGAATATGCAGCCGAAGAATTTGGGAATTCCCATGATGAAAATTGTCGCGAGAATTGCAGCAATCGAGCTCGTTCGAGCCGTCTCGTTGACTGCCATCGCAATGTCAGCCTTTTGCATGGTGATGCTCACGTACTGTATCTTGGTGATTCCTTTGTCCCTCTATTTAGGCCGTATTCCGCTTGAAGACTGGCAGGTCTTTTCAATGGCATTTGGATTGGCGGTTCTGCCGGCTGTATTCGTCGCCAAGGTCCCATCCGTCGCCGCAGGAAATTTCGATGTGATTTTCGCAACAAGGCGCCCTTCTGAGCGGGAAAAGACATTGATTGGCGAAGTCGAGGCGGTTCTGCAAGCGCGGTCTGTCGCGACGGGGATCAGGCTTCCCAGGCTGGTTTGGCGGATACAGGACAGCGGGGAGCTCAATGCTTTTGCCTATGCCCACAATCGGGTCGTGTTCACCAAGGGGCTATTGCTCAAGTATGGGGACACAGCTTCTGGGATTGAGCGCCTCAGCGGTGTCATCGCCCATGAAATCGGACACTTACGCAATTGGGATACTCGGATCCAAATGATGCAACACTATCTCAATCTACCCATCAATTTCGGTGCTGAACTTGCCAACAGAACACTCAACCGGATCCCCTTCGTCGGTTTGCTGTTCACCGCCGGAACAACAGTCCTATGCATCCCGGCCAAGGTCGCTGAGATGCTCATCAATTCGATATCGAGGTTCACCGAGTACGAGGCCGACCGATTTGCCGCCCGTCTTATTGAGGGAAACCGACTTTCTGAAATTCTAGACGACTTCTCGAAGATGGAAGAACAACAGAGCGACACTTTCAGCGCGTGGATACAGCGCTCTCATCCGCCGGCAGAATTGCGACATGAGGCCGTATCGAAACACGTTCTTTGAAAAGACCAGTGCCCTATTGGTCAGGGCGCTGCTGACGAACGACCGCTTCGCGCCCCCATTTCGGAAGTTCAGCAAGTTGGGGCCAGATCCCGAATACCGACATTCATTCCGAATGCAGCGAAAGTGAAGAGAGGGCGGATTCCGGACTTCCGCTGCGCGTGTGATCTCAATACTGAGGCAGCACCAAATCGGACATTCACGTTCGTGTGCAGTTGCATGCGACAGCTGCTTGGTGGCGCCAAGAACTTAAAGGTTTCCCTCTAACGGGAGACACGTTCGATTTCCTAACGTGCATCAGCTGATTTTGAACAGATCGCCCCAGCCTTTCACACAGGAAGGGTTCACACCAACCATGTGCATGGTATGGGCTGCCGTGACGGCAATGGAGTCGATGATCGGGATGTCCAATTCGGCCTCCAGCTCTGCCGCCACCGGAGCGCCTCGAAAGTTGGTGCAGACGACCGCAATGGCGTCAGGACGTGCCTCGGCCACGTCGCGGATCATGTCGCGGATTGTTTCGAGACCATGTTCAGCGAAGCTGAAATTCCCGCGATCTTCCAGCCGGCGATCGCCTACGACGTCTATCCCTTGTGCGGCATAGTTGGCTATTATCCGCTCCTGAATTTCGGTCAGGTACGGTGTAACCAGCCCGAGACGCGTGACGCCGAGTCGGTTGAAAAGATCGTCGAAGGCCAGCATTGTCGAAGTCGCGCGAATACCCGTCCGGTCTTCGATCTGGTCGCATAGTGTCTTGTCCCGGTCCAACCCAAGCCAAGA
The DNA here is from genome assembly GCF_947494555.1 of uncultured Roseibium sp. Classification (GTDB taxonomy): domain Bacteria; phylum Pseudomonadota; class Alphaproteobacteria; order Rhizobiales; family Stappiaceae; genus Roseibium. The sequence goes on from NZ_CANLVF010000003.1 coordinate 841,519, forward strand.
GGCTGACGTGCCGTTCCAGGCGATACAGTGGACCTTGGCCTCGGCCAGCCGATCGGCTGCCTCCAGAATGGGACCCAGCTCGAACTGCGCCTGTGAGGCATCAGACATTGATATCTCGACCACACGAAACCGGGCGAAGTGGACTGTCGCCTGGCCACTGGTGGCTGCAAACATACTGGAAGTAATCGGCTCTAGAACCGTGTTGGACGATGGTGTCAGCATTCCAACCCGGCGCGGGATATTCGAATTGGGACTATTCACCGAGCAGGATCTCCTCGAGGGAAAGGGTTTCCGCCGGGCGCAGGTTTAGGTCAAGCCCAGCGGCAATGCCCTCAATATGCTCTTCAACCATGTTGGAGATGAGTTCGTCATCGCGCGTCTGCAGTGCCGCGACAATCTCGGCGTGCTCGTCCCGGGAACAGTTGTCATGAGCACGGATGCCAAACAACTGGATGATTAGGGACTCGCGCGCGACAAGGTCTTCCAAATACCGTTTCAAAGGCGCGTTGCCTGCTATTTCCGCGATCAGGATGTGAAATTCTCCGGAGAGTGCCACGATCTGAGCCATGTCACCATGTTCACGCGCCTTTTGCTCGCGTGAAAGATGTTCTTGCAGTCGTTTGAGACCGCTTGGCGTCATATTTTGCGCTGCGATGCGGGCGACCGCAACCTCAATGCATTTCCTGGCTGCAAATAACTCCTTGGCCTCTTGCGCAGAAGGTTGTGCGACAGCTGCACCGCGGTTTAGCTGATGTTCGACGAGCCCCTCGTGGGTCAGACGATTGAGAGCCTTACGCACTTCCCCACGCGAGGCGCCCAATATCTTTCCCAATCGAACCTCGCGCAACCGGGTTCCGGGCGCAAGCTTGCGTGACAGGATGGCATCACGCAGTGCATTTACGATCGCATCTTCGGAGGTGCTGGTAACGGTCATGAGCCTGAGTTTCAATTCGCAGGGCGCTTACTAATAGACGTATTTATCAAAACGCCCAACATTGAAAAGCAAAAATCGGATACCCCCGAGCTCACAGGCATCACACTGATAAATAGAAGAAAATTTGCTCAATAGCTCAGGAATTCATCGCCGCGCAAAATATTTGTGCACAAAACTCGCTTGAATTGTTAACAAAAATTGAGTCTCACTGAATTGTCAAGAAATCGATCACTGCACAGCAACATCGCGATCGCACAAGGCTCGTCAACGTGGCGTTTAGCCGACACCGTCGTATTTCGAACTTCGAAAGGATCCACTGCCATGAGGCCCGTCTTTTTCGTCGCAACCGCCCTTGCCGGTACCGTTGCAATGACCACTTTGGCTGACGCGCAATCGATGCGCCTGATCACGCAGAACCAGGAACAGCGGGCGCAGTACCCCGCAGAAGCCGATGCTGTCGCCGCCCTTGCGGATGCAGGGTTTGAGGTCAACCGGAGCGAATATCAAGCAGTCGGGATAGACCTCGCCGACGGCCTGCGTCTTCTGAGTACCGGCGCGTTCGACATGGCCACGATTCAGGTCGGTAGTGTCGCCAAGGATGATCCGTTCCTCGAGGGCATCGACCTCATTGGAGTGTCGACCAATATGGAAGACCTCAAGGGTGCCGTCGATGCTTACCGCGACGTTTTTAACGCTCGATTGGCGGAAAAGTTTGGCGTGACCGCCGCTGCAATCTGGCCATTCGGGACACAAGTGTTCCTTTGCAACGCAGACATGACGTCCCTGGCGAATCTGAACGGGTTGAAAGTTCGCTCATTCACTGCGTCCATGTCAACGCTCCTGGAAAATCTCGGCGCGACACCTGTCACTCTTTCGTTCCCCGAGGTCTATCCGGCGCTCCAACGCGGGGTGGCGACTTGTGGCGTGACCTCACCGACCTCGTCCAACACCGGCAAATGGCCCGAAGTCACGACACATCTCTATCCGCTTTCGGTTTCCGGTTCGGTCCAGGCGCACATGGTCAACCTGGGTTGGCTTAACGGGCTGAGCACGGAAGATCGCGCTAAGTTCGATGAAGTCATGGCCGCTATGGAAGCCGAGCTTTGGGACGTGGCGATCAATACAAATGGCACTGCGCAGTCGTGCTCCACCGGCGGCGACTGCCCCGAAGGGGGGATTTACACCTCCTACGACATGACGCTCGTCCCCGTCAGCGATGCGGACAAGGCGCGGGTCGCTGAGATATCAGTGTCAAAGGTTCTGCCGGAATGGGCCGCAAAATGCGAAGCCTCTTATCCTGGCTGTACAAAGATCTGGAACGACACCGTCGGCGCTGCGCGCGGCCTGACAATCGAATAAAGGCTCGCAACGCTTGGACCGGCTCCTAAGAGTCTTCGAACATGGCGCTGCCACGCTCGCGTTGTTCGCGGGCGTGGCCATCGCCGTGCTTGCTGTGCTCATAACAATCGACATCGTGGGTCGGGATTTTTTTGGTGCGTCGATACAGGGTACAGATGAGATCGGTGGCTATGTCTTGGCCTTCGTCGGCTCACTTGGCATGGCACTGACGCTATTGCGGCGCGGGCACCCGCGGATCGAACTCTTTTTTCGTTTCTTCCCGCAGGCAATGCGCGACGGCCTGCACGCGCTGGCGCAGCTCACCATGGCGGGTTTCGCTCTTTTCATGGCCTGGCACGCATGGGGTGAATTGCAGACGACGCTCAGGTTCGGCGCAATCACGAACACGCCGCTGCAGACGCCGCTTTGGGTGCCGCAGGCGGTGTGGCTCGCCGGGATGGTGTTTTTCGCCGTAACCGCCTGCCTGACCAGCGTCCACATTCTAACCCTGCTAGTGACCGACCGCAGGTCAATAGAGCGGTGCTACGGCCCCTACACGATCGAGCAGGAGGTACGGCAGTACACTGGTGCGGAGGGCGACGATGCTCGGGATTGAAGACGCTGCCATCGGTTTCGCCCTGCTGCTGTTTTTGTTGTTCATCGGGTTGCACATCGCAACAGCGCTTTTCATCGTCGCCATCGCGGGTGCCTATATCTTCATAGGCGACGCGATGATTCGCCCGTTCGGCACCATGATGTGGGGGACGTTAAACAACTTCCTCCTGGTCGCGATACCACTGTTTGTTCTTATGGGCGAGATCCTTGTGCGAGGCGGTGTGACTGAGCGAATGTACCGTGCGCTGGCGGATTGGACCCGGCCGCTCCCCGGCGGGCTTCTACATACCAATATCGCCGCCTCTACCGTTTTCGCCTCGATCTCGGGATCATCGGTGGCAACAGCTGCAACCATAGGCACGGTCGCTTTCCCGACCTTTCGCCGCCAGAACTATGCGGAGGCCTGGGTCGCGGGCAGCGTCGCCTCTGGCGCGACGCTCGGTATTTTGATCCCGCCTTCGATCAACCTAATCATCTATGGCGCAATAACCAACACCTCCATTGGCGCGCTGTTCACGGCCGGCATCTTGCCCGGTCTGCTGCTGGCACTGTGCTTCATGCTGATGATTGCGGTCGCTTCGCTCTTGAATCCGGCAGTCGCAGGCCGTCCCGAGCCGCTGGCGCCGTGGTCAGAACGCCGCCGGAGGCTTACCGACCTGATCCCGCCACTTGTGATCTTCATTCTCGTGATGGGCTCGATCTACCTCGGTTTCGCCACCCCAACCGAGGCCGCAGGTGTTGGCGTCATGGCGGCGTTTGCGCTGACTGCGTTTTATCGCACGTTGAATTGGCGGATGCTGCGTGAAGCGATGATGTCGGCGGTCACTACCACCGGCATGACGCTGCTGATCCTGATCGCTGCCTTCTACCTGAACTTCATTCTCGGCGTTCTCGGCGTCCCGGCCCAAGTCTCGGCCTTCGTGTCCTCGTTCGATGTTTCGCCGTTGGCGATGATTTTGCTGCTAGTGCTGCTTTACATGCTGCTCGGGTGCTTTCTGGACGCATTGGCCATGATGATCGCGACCATCCCTATCGTGCTGCCCGTGGTTACCTTGCTAGGGTACGACAGTATCTGGTTCGGGATCTTCCTTGTCCTGATGTGTGAACTGGCGCTGATCACTCCGCCCGTGGGCATGAACCTATATGTCACCCAGAGCGTGCGCGGGTGCGGTCATGTCGGAACCGTCATCGCGGGTGTGCTGCCTTTCGTTATTTGTATCCTTGCGGTCGTTGGCTTGATCGCGGTGTTTCCTTGGATCCTGATCTGATGCCTCCGCGCCTGCTGGTTGTGAACCCGAACACCTCGACGGAGGTGACCCAGGCCTATCTCGGCGCCGCTCGTGCAGTTGCACCCGAAGGTGTAACGCTGACCGGGGTGACCGGACGCTTCGGCGCGCGGATCGTGTCCACCGAGGCGGAGAATGTCATCGCAGGCCATTCGGCGCTGGACCTTGTGGCGGAACACGCTGCTGAATACGACGCTGTGATCCTGGCGATTTCCTTCGATACGGCACTTGAGGCCCTGCGGCAGGTTTTGCCGGTGCCGGTCACAGGTATAACGGGTGCGGCGCTTCAGTCCGCAGGAGCCGGGGGGCGACGTGTTGGTGTTGTCATCTTCGGTGAAGTCAGTCGTGTGCTGTATGAAACCTTGATCGACCGGTATGGTGTCGTGCCTGCCGGGGTTGTTGCCGTCGACATCGGCTCAGCGGCCGATTACTTGTCACCTGAGTCCAAGGATACGGCAGTCCTGGAAGCCTGCACGCGACTGGAATCCGATGGGGCGCAGGCCATCGTGATCTGTGGAGCTGCCATCAGCGGTATGGCTGCGCGTCTCGCGACCCGGCTAACACTGCCTGTTTTCGACGGAACCGAGGCCGTAAACGTCTGCCTCGCCGATCTCGCGGCGAACGATGGCGATCGGCCGGAGCGGCGTCCTCCGTTGTCGGAAAGCGTCGGGCTGTCGCCTGCGCTCATCCGACTTTTGCGAGGGGATCTCCGATGACCTTGCCCGTTCTTTTCCGCGACGTCCGTCTGCTGGATTTATGCGCTGATGACGGTATGACCGCGCCGACCGATTTGTTAACCCGCGACGGTCAAATCACAGCGATCGGGCCGCGGTTGCTGACTCACGGCGCACGCGTGATCGAAGGGCACGGACATTTGTTGATGCCGGGGATCGTGAATGCACATTTCCATTCTTCGGTCAATCACATGAAGGGGCGGTTGCCTTGCCTGCCGCTTGAGCTCTTCATGCTATACGAGAGCCCGGCTCTCGATGTCCTCGCGCCAACCCCGCGCGAGGCTTACTTACGCACGATGCTGGGCTGTCTGGAGATGCTCAGCACCGGGACGACGACGGTCGGTGATGATTGCTTTTTCGTCCCGCGGCCAACGCCGGAGATCATCGACGCCGTGTGCCAAGCCTATGCCGATAGCGGCATACGCGCCACTGTCGCGCTGGACGAGCCGGAGCTGTCCGAACTCGAGAAGCTGCCGTTTCTGGGCGACATCGCCCCACCCGAGATACGTGCACGGTTGGCGCAGCGTCCATCGATGGACGGTAACGCACTTCTGGAGATGTATGCCCACCTGATCGGAACCTGGCACGGTGCGGCGGAGGGACGCATTGCGGCAGCGGTGTCCTGCTCGGCGCCACAGCGGGTTTCACCGGAGTATTTCGCGGCGCTCGACGACTTGAGCAGCCGCCATGGCCTGCCGTTCTTTGCCCATATGCTGGAGACACGGCTTCAACGCGTGCTGGGCACTGAGAAATTTGGCGGCCGTTCGCTGGTACGATATACAAACGACATCGGCCACTTGAGCGAAAGGATGCTCATCATCCATGCGATCTGGGTCGATGCAGAGGATCTGGACCTTATCGCGGCTTCAGGCGCGTCGGTCGCACATAACCCGAACAGCAATCTGCGCCTTGGCAGCGGAATTATGCCGTTCCGTGCCCTGCGGGATCGTGGCATTCCGATCTGCCTGGGCGTCGACGAGGCTATTGCCGACGACGCGGTCAACATGTGGTCTGTGATGAAGACCGCAGGGATGTTGCACACACTGAGCGGCGACGACCCTGACCGATGGCCCTGCGCGCGCGAAATCCTGACCGCCGCCACCAGCACCGGTGGCGCGGCTCTGCGGCGCGAGGGGCTGGGCAGCTTGACCGTCGGCGCGCCAGCGGATTTGGTGATGGTGGACCTCAGCACACTCGCCTTTTTGCCTCTCAATGATCTGGCAAGGCAGTTGGTCCATGTTGAACTTGGCCAATCGGTTCGGCTTACCATGGTTGCCGGGCGGGTTGTGTTTGAGGACGGCCGCATTACGACCGTCGATCAAGGCGCCCTGATGGAAGAGGCACGCGCTTTGTTCAGTGGAAAACAAGCGGCACTGTCCAGGGCCGCAGAGGAAATGGCATCGCTCCTACCCTTCTATCGCGCTATGTACGACAAGGCAGTGGCGATGGAGGTTGGCATGGCGCGTAAACTCGCGGGGGAGTTGATTTGAGACTGCCCTGGACCCACTCAGTCTTGCCCGCCCGCCCGCCGTCTCGCTGGCCAGGCGGGCAAAAGGTTGCGCTTTGGGTTGCGGTCGGAGTCGAAACCTATCGCGAAGAGGGCCGCACGGAGGATATTCTCCCGCCGGGACCAGCTCCGGACCTTGTCAATATCAGCTGGCGCGACTACGGCAACCGCGTCGGCGCTTTTCGTCTTATCAGCCGACTGACCGGCCTTGGCATTCGCCCCGCCCTCCTGCTCAACACAGACGTCTATGATGCGGCTCCCGAGGTTATCGTTGCGGCCCGCGACGCCGGCGCCGAGATAGTTGCACATGGCCATTCGAATTCTGATTGCCTAACTGAGATGACCACCACGGAAGAGCAGGACTATATTATAGCCTGCCGCGACAAAATCTCGTTGGCAGAAGGGCAGGCACCAGGTGGCTGGTCCAGTCCATGGCTGCAACACCGGCCAACGACGCTCGATCACCTCGAAAGGGCTGGATTTCGCTATGTCCTCGATTTTCGGCTCGACGATCAACCTGTCTGGCTCGACGCCGGCGCCTCGGAAATTTTGGCCATCCCGTATGCGACGGAGCTCAACGACAGCACAACTGCTATCGGGCGCTTTGTGACGGGGACAGATTTCGCGGAAATGATAGCAAACGAATGTGACGAGCTTATCGAACCGCCGGGCGACCAAGCCGTGGTAATGAGCGTCGTTGTTCACAGCTTCATCTCCGGCCAACCCTTCCGGCTGCGTCCGCTAATTCGTGCGCTTGAGAAAATGGTAGCGCGGAAGGACCTATGGATCGCCACACCCGGCGAGATCTATGCCGCCGTATTAGCCAACCCTGATCTGGCAGCGGGGAAAGGCCAACCCTGATCTCACAGCGCAGGGATCCGGACGACAATAAGGCCCTGCCGATAATTGGAGAAAGATCGAATTTTGCGGCCGTGCCGAATGGCTGCTTTCGAGATGCGCAACGCGGTACAGAGGCACATCATCGAAGGTCTGCAATGGGCTTATTCCGTTGAAAAATTCCTGTTGTGCTGAGCCAAGAGCGCTGATTCAATCTCCTTATTGATTTTGGAGATCCGAGCAATGATGGGTCCGAGGCAAGAAGCGCAAGGCGCTTTGTTTTACGAGTTTTCGGTTGATGATCATGTGCCGAAGGATCATCTGCTACGGGCGATTGACCGGTTTGTTGATCTGGCAGATCTTCGCAAGCATCTGGCTCCGTTTTACAGTTCCACTGGCCGCCCATCGGTCGATCCGGAACTGATGATCCGGATGCTGGTTGTCGGCTACCCGGTTCCGTTCGTCTTCCAGAAGTCCCTTGAGACGATCCCCGAAGGCATTGAGGATTGAGACCACCGCCAGGATCGGATCATCCTTCTGATAGGAAATCCCGGTTTCCCGGTGGGCAACTTCGATTGCCTCTTCGAGCGTCATCTGCTGCCACTGCTCGCTGTCGGCAGCATCTATTTTCTGGGCAGTTGCCGAAGTCATTGGACTGCCTCCTGCTCAAATCCATTGAGAAAGGCAGCGCTATCCAGGCGTTCGATCGCCCTGGTCCAGTAGATCTTGAGACGTTGGCGCGCCATCACGTTGAAATCGTTTGAACAGATGGCTTCGTCGAAAGTGAGTTTGGCCTTCATCATCGCCCGGATGTCTTCTCCAAAGGTTCCGGCCTGGACCCTCGGATGGCACATCACAGCTGCAATTCGGTCGCGATTGTCCTGATAGACCTTGCTGTCTTCGAAACTACGCCCTTCATTGGCGACGGGACCAAAAAACTCATTGAGCCAGACGATAACCGGCACGGTGGGAAAGTGACCGAGAATTGCAAGCAAGCTGTTGAACGTGTCGTCGAGCGCGGCTCCTCCGCAGATCGGGCAATGTATGAATACCCGCACGTCAAAGCTCTGGAGCAGATCAAATGCATTGTTCTCGGCAAGGTAGGAGCAGGTCGCGATAAAAGAAGACGTGCCTGTGTCGATGACTGTATGAGTTTCTTCCGGTGCTTCAAAAATCCGCGTCATCAGGTGATCGAAGAGGCGCGGGTTAATGTCGTCGCCGTCCATGATCTGGATCGGAAGCGCCTTGAGCCCCTTGATCGCGGAAAGGGTCGGTGTGGTCGGGTCCAGATCGATCGCCTGAACACTGTGATCAGCGTAGCGCAGATATTGGACGAGCATTGAGGACGTTAGGCTCTTGCCGGCGCCGCCCTTGCCTTGCATGACAAGATGCACGGTTTTCACCATTGGTCTCGTACTCCGTCAGAGCCGGTCGGCACTGTAAACTTGGTGATTTCCGGGAGTGGTTTTCTAGCCTTGTCCTGCTTGGCTGCAGGCAACTGATTGCAAGCAGGGCTTTCAGTTAACGGGGTCGTGACAACTTCTTCCGTTTGCTTTGCCTGCACCTTTTTCCAGGACTTGGCAAAGGCGTCATATTTGACGGTGATCAACCCTTCCGCCTGTAATCGGGCGAAGGCAGATTTCAGTGACGGAGAGCTGTCGACGATGGTCTTGATTTGAGCATAGTTGGTCACAAGCTCCATCGGAGCTTGTCCCCAAGGAGCCCGTGCAACACCGGATGATGCAGACGTCATGGGTCGTTAACGTTCTGAAACAGAACGCCCTCAATGTTGTTGATGAATATTGAAACTTGGGCGTATTGGCCGCACTGTTGGCGCGATTCAGCTAAAACCGCATCAGCCTGCCGAAAGCTGATACGGCCAATACAGACAAAGTTGGAGTTTGTAAGGGTCTCCTTATGCGGACATCAAAGGACGAGTTTGGTGTTCGCTAGGCTCGAGCGGTCCTGACTACCACATAAGGACCGCTCGAGCTGCTAACGGGATCTGTTTTACGATCCGTCGACTTGGTTGTACATCTTTTATTCTGTCAATCTAGGCGGGTTTTCCACAGCGTTAATTTGATGCTTAAAGTCAGGTTAAACCTCCCGCAGCGGCGGTTGTTGCGTTGAGACGAAGGCGAATAAGTGTGCAAAATGAAAGATTTCGTGAGTTTTGCGCCCAGAAAGTGCCTCACTTTCTCTATCTTGCCGTCTTACCTACTTCCAAAAAAGTACGTTAAAGTCCTCAGTTATCCTCAAGCATATCCAAAGTTATCGCCAAATATCAAATCTCGTCCGTTTTCGTACAAGGTTGTGATCAGTAATCAAAATAAGTCATTGAATTGTATGTGTTTTGAAAAGAAGGATTGGCAGAATTCCGAGCACCTTAAGAATTCGGTGCAATCGATGAGGATGGCTAAAGGCAGCACAAGAAAGAAGAAGATAAACATACAATTCAAAACCGGTCCGAATTTATCAAAATTCATCTAGGTAGTCTGTTTTTGTGAGCGACGGCGAGAAAGAGGGTTTCAAGGGTGTTCGCGAGCTAATGTGCTGCCGCTGACCCGACGCCCGTGTCCAAGCTTTGAAGTGGCTGAAATGGGGCCGGGAGCGGACTGTCGGGTTCCGTCCCTGAGCGGACCTTGGTACCGCTTGCAGCGAAGGTCCGGATCGAGCCCAAAGCCTCAGAATTCTGCGGTGCGACGAATGCCCGAAATGCGTTAGTGTTTCTTGCTAGACCGAAACTCCCTCAGGTCCTCACTCAGCAAGTCGATGAAGCGGCGGACACGGGGTTCCAGCAGGCGCTTGTGAGGGTAGAGCGCGAGGATCGGAACCTTCCCCTGGTTCAGCCGGGGCAGGACTCGCTCAAGACGACCCTCCGCAATATCGGCTCCGACCAAAAGCTGCGGCAGCAAGACGATACCAAGACCATCCAATGCCATTGCCCGCAAGGCTTCGGCGCTGTCGAGACGCAGGCGAACCTGACCCTGAGCGCGGACCCAGGTGCCGTTTTCCTCTTGCAGGTGCCAGCCTTGACGCTCACTGCGGCTTGCGAACTGAAGCAGCTCATGGCGCGTGAGCTGTTCGACATTCAGCGGCCTGTCACGCCCGTCAAAATACGCAGGCGCTGCACACAGGACCGCCTCATCCCGCAGAAGCGTACGCGCGATGAAACCTTGATCCGGCGCACTTACGCCGATACGGATCGCGAGGTCGAAGCCTTTCTCGATAATGTTGTCGACCCGATCCGAGAGTGACATTTCGATCTGCGTATCAGGCCATGTTTCCAGATACCGACGAACGGTAGGCAGCAAAAGCCTGCGCCCCAGAGCATCCGGTGCCGTGATTCGCAAGACGCCACGAGGGACACCGCTTTCACTGGCGATACTGTCGTCCGCGGCTGCGACCGCCGCACGAATAGCCTGCCCGTGTTCGTAGAGGCGCTTTCCCTCTTCGGTCAAGTCGAGGGCGCGTGTGCTTCGGTTCAAGAGCCGCGCGCCGTAGCCATCCTCCAGTCGTGCGATGGCCTTCCCGGCCGTCGAGCGCGACAGCCCGAACAACTTGCCAGCCGCAACGAAGCTTCCGGTCTCAACCACCGAGAGAAAGAGGAGGATGTCGTTCACCTTCGATCCAATCATTGGGCTTTGTAGCATGGAATTCGCGACTGAGGCGAACACTGTTCGTCGGATGTCGAGCCTAGATCTCTTCGCATCACATTCCATGAAAGGAGAAAGACATGTCCGCTTTAATTGATCGTATGAACCCGTCCGCCCTGCCGGATGCAAGTAAGATCGGATACTCCCAAATCGCCATCGCACATCCCGGGCCCCTGGCTTTTGTGTCCGGGCAGGTGGCCTGGCGACCTGACGGGTCTCCTGCACCGGTATCACTAGCTGAGCAAACCGCCATCGTCATCGAGAACCTGAAAGGAGCGCTCGATGCGCTTCAGGCAACCACGGATGATATCGCTCAGATGCGCATCTACATGACAGACCTGCGGGGCGAAACGCAAGAAATCGCCATGGGTGCCATCCTTGGTTTCCTCAATGGCGCACAGCCTAGCCTGACCGGTATCGGCGTGGCCGCGCTGGCAGGTCCAGACCTTCAAATCGAGGTGGAAATGGTGGTGCAAGTCGCTGCCTGACACTCGCTAACGAAAGGCACACCCATGACAGCTTCTACACCTTCCCAGCCCGGACCGAACCGGCGCGAGGTATTGCTGGCGGCCACTGCCGTTTCAGCGATTGCCTTGCTGCCGAGCGTCGCGTCCGCCCAAGCACAACCGGAATTCAAAGGACCGAAAGAAATGTCTACGTTCACAACCTCAGACGGGACCGAGATCTTCTACAAAGACTGGGGCCCAAAAACCGCGCAACCCATCGTGTTCCACCATGGCTGGCCACTTTCCAGCGATGACTGGGACAACCAGATACTGTTCTTTGCCTCAAAGGGCTATCGGGTGATTGCCCATGACCGCCGGGGCCACGGGCGCTCCAGCCAGACTGATTTGGGCCACGACATGGATACTTACGCCGCTGATGTCGCGGAATTGGTCGCGCATCTGGACCTAAGGAACGCGGTTCATATCGGCCACTCCACCGGCGGCGGCGAAGCAGCCCGGTATGTCTCCCGCGCCCAACCCGGGCGGGTGGCCAAGGCTGCGCTTCTCGGGGCCATCCCACCCCTGATGCTGCAAACGGAAACGAACCCCGATGGCATCCCAATGGAGGTCTTTGACGGGTTCCGGTCTGCCCTGGCCGCCAACCGCGCTCAGTTCTACCTCAATGTCCCCTCTGGCCCCTTCTTCGGCTTCAACCGCGAGGGTGCCGAAGTCAACCAGGGGCAAGTTCAGGCCTGGTGGCGGCAGGGCATGATGGGCAGTGCCTCAGCCCATTACCAATGCATCAAGGTCTTCTCGGAGACTGACCAGACCGAGGACCTCAAGGCCATCGACGTGCCGGTCCTTGTGATGCATGGGTCAGACGACCAAGTCGTCCCGATTGCCAACTCTGCCGAGAAAGCCGTGAATCTGCTGAAGAACGGTGCGCTCAAGGTCTATGATGGCCTGTCGCACGGCTTCTTCGCGACGCATCCCGACTCTGTGAATGCCGATCTGCTGGCGTTCATCGAAGCCTAGTCACGTATTGCTGCGGGGAAAGTGCCCCCCGCATCATTGCACCAGCCTGGTTTGAGCCCACTGTACCGCATCCTGTAGAGCGGACAAATGCCCGCTTGAATCTTCGAAAAGGAACTTGGGTGCTGCTAGAAAGAGTTTGCCAACCCGACTTCGAGCGCAAACAAAGAGCCGTCTGGATCGCAAAGGATAAAGCCATGAGTTTGAGCAGTTCTATCTGCCTCCAGAGGAGCCAGACGCGCGCCATTGGCTTCCGCTAAACTGCGGGCATTGGAGACGGAAGCAACCTTTATACTTGGCACCCAAGCTGCGTTTGAGCTTGTTGGTACATTCGAGACATATCGAACTGCAACAACATCGCCCGAAGGCCCGGCGAAAGAGACGCATCCCGGATCGCGTTTCGAAGCAACCTGCCATTCGAAAAGCTCAACATAAAACTCTTCTGGAAACAGACCGCTGTTGCTGACATACACTTCACGCCCGAACTGACGGTGCGGCACCGGGAAGTTGTGCCGCGATAGGGATAGTCCGAAGGGCACGCCGAGCGGATCGCGGACGAGCGCATTGCGACCGACGCCCGGAACCTCGAATGGCTTTCGAACAGTCTTACCTCCGAGCGCATCGACGCGCTCCACCGCGGCGTCGACGTCGGGAACCTCAACATAGGCGATCCAACCGTTTTCATTGTCTGGAGGTGTCTCGGCGAAACCAGCACCCGCTTCATCGGCCAACAGCGCGAGGACGAAATCCTTCTCACCACCGCCCCAAGCAAAGTCGGTCGCCCGCTCGACTTGGTAGGTCCAGTCGGCGATGTGCTGGTAGAAATCCATCGAACGCTTTCTGTCCGAAGTGAAAAGATCGTGCCACACGACCTTCCCGGCTTTTGACTGCGTCATCGTCTTACCTCCCGGAATCTTTAAGTTTCTTAACGCCGCGAACCATCTTCCCGAACGCCTTGTCCCGCGACCTGCGTTCCGCAAGACTGGCCGAATTGAAGGCATCTTCTGCCAAGAGTTTGCGCCATCTCCCTAGCCGAACAGCATCGAGGGCACCTTGTTCGACGGCCTTCAGTACAGCGCATCCCGGCTCGGTCTCGTGCTGACAGTCGTTAAAGCGGCAACCTGCGGCAAGCTCCTGAATGTCGGCAAAAAGGTCATTGATCCCGTCCACCGCATCGGTGAGCTTCAATTCTCGCATGCCGGGGGTGTCTAGGATCAGGCATCCATTGGGCATCGCATGAAGTTCGCGCCTGGTTGTTGTATGCCTCCCCTTTGCATCGTCTTCGCGAATGGCCTGGGTCTCGATGGAATGGCTTTCGAGCAACGCATTGGTCAGCGTCGATTTCCCAACGCCAGAGGAGCCCAAAAACGCCACCGTCTTTCCCGGCCGGCACCACGAGGACAGTTGCGTCCGGGGCGCGCTTCCACGGGCGTCGAGTGCGACCACTTCGATCATCTCCGACACGCCGCGGGCCGCGTCAGTATAGCTTTGCGGGTCTGTCGCAAGCTCTGTCTTTGTTACGACGATGACCGGTGTGATCCCGGCCTCAAATGCCAGAGCGGCATAGCGTTCGAGCCGGGCCACGTTGAAGTCCTGATTGCAAGACGTGACGATTAAGGCCGTATCAATGTTCGCTGCAATCAGTTGTTCCTGCCGGCCTGTGCCAGGTGCGCGCCGCTTAATTAGGCTTATGCGCTCAAGAACTCGACTGGATTGCGGGTGCGAAGGATACAGCATCAACCAGTCACCGACAGTCACATCCGGCCGGGGAGGAAGCAATGCGTCAACACTGTCACCGAGAACGTGCAGCCCATTGCGATGCACTTCAACGACGCGAGCAGGAGGTGTCGCTGCTAGCTCGTCTACACTGATCTGCTGGGCGAAAAAGGGTTGCCATCCCAGTGCCTGAAGGGGGTTGAGATTGGTTCGTGATCCGGAGTCTCGCGCGCGTTGCAGAAGGAAAGTTGTAAGGAAAGTTGTGCGGTCCCGTTTCATGGGGTGTCCACTTTCATGTCTCTAGCCCAAGCTATTCTTGAGCAATGATGGCAGGAAACGAATGTGCACATCAAAACGAGCCGTCAGCCTCAAGGCTACGGAACTGTTTCAATAGTTGGATGTGCACCGGAAGGCGTGCTGCCTCCCTTCATTACCAGGACATGAAGTCTCCATTTCGGATAACGAACACATGGGGTGTGGCAATACACAACGCAAGTGCTGACGACTAAGATGAAACGTTTATGCGTTTACTAGAAGCGTCTATCTGGCGGGATGAAAGGGAAGTCAGCTTTGTCCGCATTGCCGACGTCTGTTGGCCGCCCAACTTCGCGGACGCAAAGAATGACCGCCTTGGCGGACTGCACCGCAGCAGCGCTTCAAGGCGTGAATGCCCGGTTAGGGGCCGGAAGTGGACTGTCGGTTTTGCTATAGGATCACAAAACGGACACTCTTTCTGAGCTGTTAGGTGGACATTTTCGGCTCAGAGCGGACTTTTGGCGCGACCGTCTCAAAATCAGGTTTGAGCGCAGAGTGGACGCTGCCATCGGCTATCGTCAGTTGTGTTCAATGGCTTTTGTTGAATTCTCAGCCAAAACTGGGGGCAATTCTCGTTTCAAGAATTTGAGGAATGCTTCAATAGCTGGCAACAAGCCTTGGCGAGACGGCATCAAGAGGCTGATCTGCGGACTGCCCGCAGTCCACCCCGGTAAGGCGCGCACAAGCGATCCTGCCTCCACCTCTTGTCGGCAGACGTAGGAAGGCAGGGCTACTAGCCCAAGGGACGAGGCTGCCGCGTTTTTGAGGGTCGACATATCATCACTGGCGAAACGAACTTGGCAAGGGACAGAGGCGGTTTGCCCATCATCGCCGGTCAGCAGCCATTGGTGCGTTGCTCGCGGCCGGCCAAGAACCAATGCGGGATGATTTGCTAACCTGGCCGGGTCATCAGATTGCTCCAACGTCTTATGGTAATCTGGCGAACAGAACAGGTGCCATTCCACCCGCGCCAGTCGCACCTGAATGAGACTGGAGTCCGGTAGCGTTTCCATATGCCCGCGGATTGCGACGTCGATCCCACCTTTGATAAGGTCCTCTATCTGGTTCGAGGCCCTCTGCACCACTGTTACGCCGGGATTGTCCTGCAAGAAACGTGGGAGGATCTGATAGAGGCCAAACTGCGCCATTCCTACTGAACAGGACAGCGCCACGGTCCCTTCGATCCTATTGGTTTTTCGGCGAACGGTCGTTTCGGCGGCTTCAAATCGCGCCAAGGCGTCTTGGGCGTGTCGAAAGTATTCTTCGCCGACCTCTGTCGTCGTAACGACGCGTGATGTGCGTTGCAAGAGGCGCACGCCAAGGTCACTCTCAAGTTGCCGCACGCGGCGGCTGAGCCGCGATTTTGGGATGTTCAGCGATCGCGCAGCTGCTGAAAATCCCCCCTTTTCAACAACCTGAACAAAATAGAAAGCGTCGTTAAGGTCCATGCTGCACCTCTTTTCGTTCTATCAGTAGAACAATATGTTCTGATATTGGCGGATTTTCGATCGATTGTCTCGTTTGTATTGATAGTTCAGTAGATACGAGGGAATGACATGAACACGCAAGAGATCGATAAGTTTGCAGGCGTCACCTGCGACGACCATGCACGAAGTGACGGGCGCACGATCAGGATTGGCGATGGCTTTGAAGCCAAAAGCTATCAACACGCGGATTTCCAAGGTCTGATGGATCCGCTGATCATGGTGGATCATTTCCGCATGACAATGCCTACATTCGGGACACATGCCCATGCTGGGCTCTCCGCGGTCACGGTGGTGTTTGAGGACAGCACCGGAGCCTTCCACAATCGCGATTCCCTTGGAAATGACGTCGACCTGGCCCCCGGTGATCTCTATTGGTTCAAGGCCGCACAAGGGGCTATTCACAATGAAGCACCGCGGCCGGGTGCCAGAACCCATGCGTTGCAGGTTTTCGTCAACCTGGCCGAAGAAAACCGGCATGACGCGCCATCAGCGTTTCACCTTGCTGCCAAGGACATTCCAAAACTGCCGGGCGACCGCGCCACCGCACGGCTTGTCCTTGGCGAAAGCAATGGTGTTGCGGGCGCCGCAGCACCGGACATCCCATTGACGTTGCTCGACATTGAGATTCAGGCCGGGGGACGGTTCACGCATCAAGGCGACAGCCGCCACCATGCTTGGATCCTCGGGGTCAAGGGAACATCCACCGTGTCGTGGAATGAAAGCACTGCCGAACTGACGACAGGCAAAGCCATTGCCTTTGCCGGCGCCATCGACATCTCATTTTTCTCCGCACAGGGCGCGCACGTCGTCCTGTTTCGTGGCCCCCCTCTCCGCCAAGCCTTCGTCCAACGCGGCCCGTTTGCGATGGGCAACGCGGCTGAGCTTGACGCAGTCGAGGCCGACTATCGAGCCGGCCGCCTCGGCTCAATTGACTGAACACAACCCACTCAAGAGCAATCAGAAAAGGAGAAGACCATGACCAATCGACACAACCCGCTCCCCCTGACCCGTGACAATACCGCTGTCGTGTTTGTCGACAATCAGGTCGGGCTGATGACCGGCATCCGCGACTATTCGATCGCGGATCTCAAGCACAATATTGTCGGTTTGGCCAAATCCGCGAAGATCCTCGGCCTGCCGATTGTCACGACTACTACTTCGTCAGAAACACTGTGGGGACCCGCCATTCCGGAATTGACGGCAGCTCTGCCTGACCAGACTTTCATCGACCGGACAACCGTAAATGCCTGGGATGACCCGCGGGTGGAAGAAGCCATTCGCGCAACCGGGCGGAGCAAACTCATTTTCGCGGGTCTTTCCCTCGAGGTCTGCGCCGCGTTGCCCGCAATGCGTGCCGTTCGCGAAGGATTTGAAGCCTATATCGCCGTGGACGCCAGCGGGACATTCAACATGACGAAGCGCGAAACCGCTTTGGTCCGTTTGACCCAAGCCGGAGTGGTCGTCGCCGATGGCGCAAGCCTTGTGATCGAAATCCTCGCGGACAATGCCAGCAATCAGGCTGGTGAAGTCTACAGCGCCCTGGGCATGGATTGGTCGCTTCTCGTCAGCCAGGTCCGACAGAGCGCGTGACTGCGCGCAATCCGTGAGAGACCAAAAATCGGAAGCTTCAGCGGGTCATTTTTGGCTGGATAGTCGTTGTATACGGACCCTACAGCTTCTCCAAGCAGTTACGAAGTGTGGAAAGCTGCGCTTCGTTCTCAAAAAAATTCCAACAGAACTCGGTCCGCGGAGCAGAATTTCGAGTCCTCCAGCACATATTTCTGCTTTCCGCCGTCACTTCCCCGGGGAGAGACGCCCTGTAGCGGGCATTGATTTTATCTGCAACGAACCTCCGCTTCGGGCCAAGTGAGACAAAGCCTGGCAAGGGCAGACTACGGGCATGCACTTCAGCCACGAGCGCGCCTTTAAACCAACGCTCACTCTCAAGGTCAGGCAGGGACGGCACCGGCTGCCACGGGCGAGGCGTGTTTCACGCCCTTGCTGTCGATCTTGCCACCGGTTTTCAGGTGATGTTCGAGGCTGTCGAGCATGAGCGACACACGCTTCTTCATCACGGGTTTCATCATCAGGTTCCCCATGATCGCGCCGAGGGGCCCCATGCCCAATTGGATATCCATCTCCACCGTAACATCGGTCGCGTTGCCGCGCGGAGAAAGGCGTATCACGGACGTGCCACCCTTCATCGGTTTCGGCGCCTCGCTGAGCGACAAGTGGACTGCACGGCCGTTCTCGATCTTGGTGATTGTTTCGACGATCGAGGTCTTGTCGACGAACTCGCAACGCCGTTTCGCGCCGACGCCCTCGTTGTTGTGGCTCAGCAGCGGCGAGCGCACGACCCAGGGCTGGAAGCGCCAGATGCCACCCCAGTCGTTGAAGGCCGCCCAGGCATCTTCCGCCGAAGCGTTGATCCGTTTTGTCAGTTCTGCACGCATGGTGGTTCCTTTCGCGTTTCAGGGTTTTCGATTGAATCTTCTTGGTTCGTGTCCGGAGGACAAAAACTCTGTCCTCGGCGGAATCGAGTGAGAGGTTGGAATGGTCGACATCGCGTGATGATGTCCGCCACCGCACCGTCTGCAGTTTCGGGCGTCTTGAGTTCGAGTTGAATTGTGGCGTGCTTGGTCATTTCGGGCGCGTCCTCTGGCGCGATTTTGTTCGCTTGGCATTGTTGAAAGTGATTACCGCCCCTCGCTTTTGCCACTTCTAATTTTGCACCAGTGAGGTGCAAATTTCGAAGGTGATGGACGGAAATCCTTCCACTAAGAACATGCGGTACGACCCCACTCCCTGACCACCGCAGGAGGAAAGCCGATGCGTCGTCTCATGCTCACTGCCCTCATGGCCGCTTTGCTTCATACGGCGCCGCAGGCGTCTTCAGCCGAGGAAGGTTGGACAGAACTCGATCTGTCCAAGACGCGGATCGTAGCAGCTCAGACGGCGCTGCCGGCGAACGGGGCGATCCGGATAGGCGTCGACATTGCGCTTGATGACGGATGGAAGACCTATTGGAGGAGCCCTGGCGACGCCGGCTATCCCGTCACCGTCGACTGGTCCAGATCGCAAAATGCGGAAGTCGGAGAGATGCAATGGCCCGCACCGTACCGTTTTTCGCTCTTCGATCTCGATACCTTCGGTTATGGTGAGCGGGTGGTCTTTCCCTTCGATGTGACGGTTCTCGATCCCTCACAGCCGACACATCTAAACGCCACTGTCGATTACCTGCTCTGCAAGGAGGTCTGCGTCCCGCAGGTCGCCCAGGTTTCTCTGACGCTGGAACCGGGTGTGTCGGTGGCCAGCACCGAAGCTCAGCTTATCGATCTTTACAGTTCACAGGTTCCTGGCAATGGGGCCGGGGCAGGGTTGGACCTTCGCATGGCTGCAATCGAACCGGGCGGGTCCCGCGTGAGTGTCGAGGTCGCGTCGATCTTTCCGTTCACCTCTCCAGACGTGATCATCGAGGGGCCGGAAGACGTTATCTTCGGCAGGCCTGAAATCGCGTTTCGCGAGGACGGACTTGTCCTATCGGCGTCCGTGCCAGCCGAGACCTTCGAAGGTGGGTCCGTGCGCCTATCAGCGGAAGACATCACGATTACGGTCGTTGACGGTGCGCGCGGCCTTGAGACGGGGATAAACAGCAACCCTGCAACGTCCCGCGCTCCGGTCCCGACGACGGCCTTCCTTGGGCTGCTGGGCATCGCCTTTGTTGGTGGCCTGATCCTGAACCTCATGCCCTGCGTCTTGCCGGTTCTGTCGATCAAGCTTCTGTCGGTCGTCTCGCATGGCGGGCAAAGCCCGACGCGCGTGCGTCTTTCTTTCTTGGCGTCAGCGTTCGGAATTATCGCCTCCTTCTGGGTGCTGGCCCTCGGCGCCATTGCGCTCGGCGTGCTTGGGGTCGCGGTGGGATGGGGCATCCAGTTCCAGAACCCGTACTTCCTGGTCTTAATGGCGAGCGTCGTTATGATCTTCGCCTACAACCTCTTCGGCATGTTCGAGATATCCTTGCCGCAATGGATGTCCGTCGCCGCACAGATCGGCGACTCAGACAGCCTGCGCGGGCATTTCCTGACCGGCGTTTTCGCGACGCTCCTGGCCACGCCCTGTTCGGCGCCCTTCGTTGGAACGGCGGTCGGTTTCGCGCTGTCTTCGGGCGCGCCCGAGATCCTGGCCATCTTCACGGCTCTCGGCTTTGGGCTCGCGGCGCCGTTCCTGCTCGTTTCGATTTTCCCGAAAATGGCGACGTCGATGCCGAAGCCAGGCAAATGGATGCTAAAGCTCAAGAAACTTCTGGGTCTGGCACTTGCGGCGACTGCGGTGTGGCTGCTGTTCGTTATCGCCGGCGTCTCAGGGAAGGTCCTCGCCCTGGTCGTTGCCACAGGGTTGGCGGGCATCGGGGCGGTACTCTGGGCCGGTCGCGGGGACGCAAACGGGTCGGCCTTTGTCGGCACAGCGATCGCAGCGCTCTCGCTTGCTCTCATGGCAAGTCCTGCCATTTTCTCTGCCGGGGGTGGATTTGCGTCCCAGGCTGCGACGGCAAATTTCGCGAATTTCAGCGTTGCGGAACGCGATCGCCTTGTGTCCGCCGGAGATGTCGTGTTCGTGGACGTGACGGCGGACTGGTGCATCACCTGCCAGGTGAACAAGCGCCTCGCTCTCAGCGACGGGAACGTGCGGGCTGCGCTGGAGGCCGAAGGCATCACGCCGCTCCGGGCGGACTGGACCCAGCGCGACGACGCGATCCTGTCTTACCTGACGAGCCAAGGGCGTTACGGCATCCCGTTCAATGCCGTCTATGGGCCGGGCGCGCCTGACGGCATAGTGTTGCCGGAACTGCTAACGCCCGGCGCCGTCCTCGACGCGCTGCAAGAGGCGCGGGGTTAGGCCCCCCGGCCCTCGATCAGGTCCAGCTTGTCGGACACTGCGTCGTAGAGGTACTCCCGGAACCGGCGAAGCCGGACGCTGTCGCGCAGGTCCGGGTGGGTAAGGACCCACAGCGAGGTATGTGGCACGGCGCGGGCGCTGGGAACCCGTCGAAGATCCGGTTCGAGGTCACCCATCATGCAAGGCAGATAGGCCATTCCGAGTCCCCGTTTTGCGAACGCCATCTGCACGAACACGTCGTCGAAGCTGCCCATTACCGGCATGGGTTCCAGCCCGGCGGAATGGACCCATTTCGGATACTCGACCACATCGTCCCAGCCCAACCATTTGGCGTTACGGTTCACGCCACTGAAGACATGCGCATCAATATAGTCGGCTGATGCATACGCACAGGACGCCTGAGTCGCGAGGTTACGCCCAACGAGATAGTTGGGGGGCGAGTTGCCTTGTGACGTGAAGCGCATTGCGATGTCGGCCTCGCGCTTGGAAAGGTCGAGCAGATCCTCGGTCAGTTCCAGGGTCAGGTTGACGAGAGGATTTTGCTTGACGAAGCGCGTGAGGTCGTCGGTCAGCACGCAGACCGCCATCGGCAGGGGCAGGGTGAAGCGCACGTCCCCCGACAGTTCCGAGTCCCGTCCCGCAACCGACCGCTCAGCGGCGTGCATGGTTTCCTCAATCTTCTGCGCGGAGACCACGAGCTCTTCCCCGGACGGCGTAATCAGCAGTCCGTCGGGCGTGCGGTCGAAGAGCCGGGTCTTCAGTGCGAATTCCAGCGCATCCATGCGGCGCGACACTGTCGAATGTGCGACCTTGAGGTTTTCGGAGGCCCCGCGGATCGAACCGGCCCTGGCCACGGCGAGGAAAACCTTCAGGTCATTCCAGTCAACTGACATGCGTTCGGGGTCTCCTCGTCGTCTGAAGTGCAAAAATGGATGAGTCGTCAGTTACATGGTCCTAGCAATATTGACTGTTCCAATTTTCGTCCAGTGTGGCGCAAAAAAGGAACGTGCGGTGCGTTTTCAAGTAAGCTAGCACGATGGCGCAGGTATTAACAGGAGGTTTCCCATGCGCCTGATTTCCACTTTCGAGACGACAGCCGCCGTCATCGCGGTCGTGACAAGCCTGGCCGGCGCTGCGACGGTGACCGCCGCACAGGAGATGCCGCCGCGCGTCGTCGGCGCCGTGTTGGTCGACGAACTGACACTGGCGCCGATGCAGTTCGAGATCGAAGTCGAATTGGCCGCATCGCCCACGGACGTTTTCGCCTTCGTCTCGGACAGCATGAATGTTGGCAAAATCATCGACGGCGTTGCTGGTGTCGAGGTTTCTGGTGACGGCATGATGCGCGACTTGATGTTGGCCGACGGCACGGTGGTGTCGGAAACAATCAAGGTGAGCGACGCCGGCCAGATGTCCTTTGCCTATAGCCTGCCCGCCGAGAACCCGATGGGTCTGTCGAACCACCTGGCCGTGATCCAGGTGCGCGCCGCCGACGAGCGCGGCGGGTCGGTTCTATCCTGGCAGCAGTATTTCGACGGAGAGGCTTCGGCCGACGCGTCGGCGCTCTACCTGGCGGCGGCTCAGCGGTTGGCAGAGCGGTTCGGCGGTTACATCAGCGGAGAGCACAGCGGCTTCGCCGAGGTGACGCTCTCACATACCCGGACTTTCGACGTCCCCGCCACGGTGGTCTGGGCGGAAGTTGCCGAGAACTACGCGAATGCGCACGAATGGGCCAGCGTAATCCAATCGATCGAGTTCGAAGATGCCGATGCCGGCGCGATCGGTGACGTCCGGTCGTGCTTCATCCCGGGTCTCGGGGGCGCCACGCGCGAAGTGATCACGCGATACGACGAAGACAGCTTCACGTATGCCTACACGATCGAAGAAGGAATGCCGCCCTTCGTGACGTCGAACGAGGCGGTCTGGAGCGTGACGCCGGTCGACGAGGACACCTCGGAAGTCAACGTTACGATCACCTTCTCGACCGCGCCGGGCGTGCCGCCGGGGGCCATCGCCTTTGCCAGGTCGAACTTCTTTTTCTTCGCAGGGCTCGGGATCGAGGATCTCAGGTACTTCCTGGAAAACGGTGAGCCGCACCCGCGCGAAATCGCGTCACGCTCTTGATCGGAAAGGCGCAAGCCATGGCATTCCTCAGATCACCACTCACGGCACTCTGCCTTGGCCTTTGTCTGACCGCCGGGGCCCCGACCGGGGCCCTGGCACAAGCAGAGCCGACGACGCTTTCGGTCGAAGCGGGCGGCAAGGAACTGACTGCGCGAGTCATTCGTCGCGCGGCGACCGACAACGCCTCGCTGATCGTCGGATTGCACGGCTACGGAATGAATGAAGGACAGATCGAGACACTCGTGAATGTCGAACCCGCGTCGAGCAACAGCTTTGTTGCGCTCCGGGGGCCGGTCCCTGTGGAGGGCGGAGGACACGCCTGGTTTCCCGTCGATGACAGCCAAGTTTACGCCTTGAGCCAGCCTGCCGACTTCACGACCAACGCTGATATTGTCGCGGACGCGATTGCGGCCCTGACTGCGGAACTCAGTGCGGACCCGCGTCAGGTCTACGTCGTCGGCTTCAGCCAGGGGGCGTCGATGGCGCTCGGACTTGCGCTGACGCACCCCGATCTTGCAGCGGGGTACATCGCGTTCGCTGGTAGCCTTCCGCCTGAAGTGCGGACTGAAGACTGGACTATCAAAAACGGTGCCCCTGTGCTTATCGGCTATGGCACCCGCGACTCGCGGTTCAGCGCTGAGGAGCTTGACGCCACGATCGCGGCGCTGTCGGAGGCGGACCTGTCGGTTGAATTGCAGACCTTCGCCGTCCCCCACGTTGTCAGCGGTGCCGGGCGCCGAGCCATCGCGGCCTGGATCGACGACCGCATCGCCGGACGACCGGTTGCACAAACCCGTCCGCTGCCGCTTGCGGTGACCGCAGCCCCCGATACCGGCGAAGACCCTCAGGCGATCATCGCCGAAGCGCTGGCCGCCGCCGAGGCGCGGGGCGGATATTTCGGGAACCCGGACGGCGATCTCGTGATCTACAAATTCTTCGACTTCAACTGCTCGATCTGCCGGATTGCGCACCGGCAGATGGGTCGTTTCCTTGCGCAAATGCCCGACAATACCCGCGTCGTCGCGGTGGACGTGCCGTTGATCGGGCCAGGTTCACGCGAGGCGACGGCACACACATTCTCGATCGTGTCCCCTGACGATTACAACCGCGCCTACCACGCGTTGATGGTCGGGCGGGGTCAGTTAAACGGCGTGCGGGCCTTGCGCGAACTTGAGAAACTCGGAATCTTGCCAAGTCTGACCGACTCTCAGGAAGCCATCGACGCCTACCAGAACGAAATGCGGATAAACACAGCCGCGATGCGCGCTCTTGGGATACAAGGAACGCCGGGCTTCTATGTCCGGCTTGCAGATGGTCGCGAAGGGGCCTTTACCGGCTGGGATGCTGCCGCGATCGCCGCTTTCATAGGTGCCACACTCGAATAATCAGGCAGCAAGAGAGTCACGTTTCCACGACCGTAACCGTCATTTTCAGAGCGCAAATCAGGTGCACCAAAAGCCTTGCTTGCAATGAGACGACGCTGTGAATCAAAGCGCCAGTGCTTCAAAAAGTGTCTTATTGGGCAGCAGCGTTTATTGGCTTGTTCTGCTCCCAACGCGGGCAAATACCTTGTGGCGCGAGTCTACATCTGCGGATCGTAATAACATTCATAAGCAAAGTGGACCTTTATGCAAAACACTGAAAAAATCCGCTTCCCGCCCAATCCGTGAATTTGCTGCCTTTCGAATAAATGTCAGCTTTCGGGCTCAGGTTGCAATGTGTCGATCGTCCAAAATGGCGGGGCAATGCAGACAGGGGGATATATCTGGTCTGGGGCCGGAAGAGGACATTCGGGTTTTGTCTTTGGGGACTGCGAAAGCGGCCATTGGTGATGAAAACAGTGAAGGTCTGCTTCGAGACCATCCAAGACCTTCGGTGCGGCGCGCTGAACTCGAAACTCGGGTGGCCAACGGACATTTGATGCGAATCGAGCAGATGTCCGCTTCTAATTTCTGTATGTTTAAGTGCGATCGAGTAACGCTTATTTTCTTCGTCGTTTCGACAGTTCACGATAAAGTGCTTCCGGGGAGACACCGATTTCCGCGGCAATGTCCTTGGTCCGTCTTTCAGGAGAAGTGCCGGAATTGACCGCCAGCCAGAAATCGAGGCGATCAGCTACCTTTTTCAAGCTCCGGACTTCCGTGTTTAACCGCGCACGTTGAACGGAATGAGAAAGACTGGCCGCCCAGTTTTCTGCCCAGCTTCGATTTGATGCAAGGCGGTCCTTGAATGCGTCCGTCTCAAGCTGCGCGACGGTGCTTCGGCATCGGGCGATCGCATCGCAATGATAGGTTTCAGAATAGACAGAGGCCTCCGCTAAAACAGCGTCCCGGCCTGCACTTTGCAATACGATTTCGTTCCCCGAAGGGGTGACCCGAACTAGGTCGATTTCACCATCCAGGATCAGAAAAACACTCAACACGTTGTCGCCAGTATGAAAAAGGCAATCGCCCCTCTCACACGATCTGCGGACTGCGTCTGAGAAAACCAGTGAAAGCCAATCGGACATGATTGCTATCATATGTGCCTATGCGCCTTCGGGGTAGACCTTGGAGACCATTACAAGGAGCCAACCTTATGAAAAACCTTCTGATGCTGCCGATTTTCCTGACGCTCACCGCAGGTCAAAGCCTCGCTGAGACGTCAACGCACAGTCACTCTGCGGCGCATCAACACCAAGCTTCACAGATCGGCGCGCCAAGTGAGCCGGGTCAGGGTGCATTTGCTTCGATCCAGGAAATCGTCGAGCTCTTGCTCACAGATCCCGAAACCGAATGGGAACGCGTTGATCTGGAAGCCTTGCGCGGCCATCTGGCCGATATGGACAATGTTACGCTCCGTTCAATCGTTGCCGTGGAACCTCTGGCCAACGGGGCTCGCTTCACGGTTACATCCAAGCAAGGCAGCGTGCGCCAATCCATCAAGAACATGGTTCTGGCACACAGCCATGAAATGTCCGGGACTTTCGGTTGGAACTTGAGCGCGGAAGAGATTCCTGACGGAGCCATTTTGACGGTAACCGGAACAGTCGAAGATGCGCCCAGGATCCAGGGCCTTGGTTTTATCGGTGTCATGACGCTCGGCATGCATCATCAAAGCCATCATCTGGCAATTGCTCGCGGACATAATCCTCACTGAAGCTTGACTGTCTTCAGGCTTGGCATGGGCGCACTCGCCGAACGTTCCCTGTGCAAGTAACCGGATCAATTTGAAACGAGTGTCGTAGGTTCGTAGCCAGCGTCCCGGATAACACGCAAGATGTTATCCGGTTGTCGCAAGCTCGAGATTTCGACGATGCGTTTTTCAAGGTCGCACGCAACGACAGCCGCCGGTTCTGCTGCCAAGACCGCCTTCTCGATCGCCATTACACAATGGCTACAGCTCATATCCGGAATGCAGAGTTTCATGATGTACCTCCTGCCTCAAACCTCGAGGGTTATGGAGGTTCTTGCTAGGGGAAGGTCAACAGGTAGAACTACTTACAGGTTTTTTCGATAATTTCTGTTGACCTTCCAGCGACTGGAAACCCCATGTGAGGAGCAATCATCAACGTCACATTGGACCATGACATGTCCTCGAAACAGAAACTATCCTTGTCCGTTCAGGGGATGTCCTGTGCGTCCTGCGTCGGACGCGTGGAGCGCGGTCTTTCCGAGATTGAAGGGATCACGGACGTCACAGTGAACCTCGCGACTGAAACCGCACATCTGACCGCGGACACCGCTGAGCAGGCTTTGGACGCGATAACCAAACTCGGAAAGATGGGATATCCGGCACGAACGGAAACTCTGGTTCTCAACATAGGGTCGATGTCGTGCGCTTCCTGCGTGGGCCGCGTGGAGAATGCTCTGAAGAACGTGCCGGGCGTTGTCGAGGTGAGTGTCAATCTGGCTTCAGAAACCGCGAGCATCACCTATGCCGAGGGTGCTTCGACGCCTCAGGCGCTAATGGAAGCCTCGGGCGCTGCCGGATATCCGGCGTCACTTGCTGAAGCAGGAGCAACGCGTGTCCGCACTGAAAGGAAGCAAGAGGAAGCGCAGGATCTCTTTCACAAGATGACCGTGGCGGCGGTTTTCGCGTTTCCTGTCTTCATTGTCGAAATGGGCAGCCACGTCATTCCGGGCATGCACCATTGGATCATCGCGACGATTGGGCAGCAAACGAGTTGGGTGCTGCAATTCCTCTTAACCACCATCGTCTTGGCTGGCCCGGGACGAGGTTTTTACTTGAAGGGGTTCCCGGCGCTGCTCAGGGGCGCTCCGGATATGAACAGCCTGGTCGCAGTCGGTACCGGCGCGGCATACCTGTATTCCGTCGTTGCAACGTTCCTTCCATCATTGATCCCGGATGCAGTCAGGGCTGTCTACTTTGAAGCGGCAGCCGTCATCGTGGTCTTGATCCTGCTTGGGCGGTTCCTGGAAGCCCGGGCCAAGGGGAGAACCGGTGCCGCGATTCAAAAACTGCTTGGTCTTCAAGCGAAGACGGCGAGAGTACTGCGGGATGGTGAGCAGATTGAGGTTCCCATCGACGCCCTGGCGATAGGTGACACGATCGTCGTGCGCCCAGGGGAACGTATCGCAGTTGATGGCGATGTGATTGAGGGGTCATCGCATGTCGACGAGAGCATGATTTCCGGCGAGCCTGTTCCAGTTGAAAAGGCAGTTGGTGCTCAAGTCACTGGAGGCACGGTCAATGGATCGGGCGGCCTGCAATACACGGCGACGAGGGTTGGGGCAGACACGACGCTATCGCAAATCATCCGTATGGTGGAGGAAGCTCAGGGTGCAAAACTCCCGATCCAGGGACTGGTCGACAAGATTACCCTTTGGTTTGTTCCGGCTGTGATGATCGTTGCCGCTCTCACCGTTGTCGCATGGCTGATCTTTGGTCCGGAACCGGCGCTCACCTTTGCGCTTGTTGCGGGCGTTTCGGTTCTGATCATTGCCTGTCCGTGCGCCATGGGACTGGCCACACCCACGTCAATCATGGTCGGAACGGGCAGGGCAGCTGAAATGGGTGTCTTGTTCCGGAAAGGCGATGCCCTTCAACAACTGGCGGAAGTCGGTGTTGTTGCGCTCGACAAAACCGGAACAGTCACCGAAGGCCGGCCGGAACTGACCGATATGGTACTGGCGGACGATTTTGACTGCCAGGATGTGCTGGAAATGGTTGCTGCCGTTGAGAGCCGGTCGGAACACCCTGTCGCAGAGGCGATCGTTCGCGCGGCGTCCGTTGAAAACAAGAGACGTCTGGATGCTGAAGACTTTGTGTCGATCACCGGACACGGTGTAAGCGCTCTGGTTTCCGGGAAGAAAGTTCTGGTTGGTGCCGATCGTCTCATGCTCAAGGAAAACGTCGCGATTGGTCATCTGCGGGATCGGGAAGAGGATCTTGCGAGACGCGGCCGGACAGCACTCTTTGCGGCAATTGACGGCCAGGTTGCGGCTGTGATCGGGGTCTCCGATCCGGTCAAACCGTCGAGCCGGGATGCCATCGCTGCCCTTCATGCACAGGGGCTCAAGGTGGCAATGATTACCGGTGACAAACGGGAAACAGCCGAAGCGATCGCAGTGGAAACAGGCATCGACACCATTGTCGCCGGCGTACTGCCGGATGGCAAAGTCGCCGCTTTGAACGACCTTCGCGGCGGTGGAAACAAAATCGCCTTTGTAGGTGACGGTATCAACGATGCACCCGCTTTGGCCCACGCGGATGTCGGGATCGCAATTGGAACTGGAACCGACGTCGCGATTGAATCTGCGGATGTGGTCTTGATGTCGGGCGATTTGCGCGGCGTGGTCAATGCCCATGAGGTGTCAAAACGCACCATGCGCAACATCAAGGAAAACCTCTTTTGGGCCTTCGCATACAACACTGCCCTCATTCCGGTGGCCGCAGGTGTGCTTTACCCCGCTCTCGGGGTCCTTCTTTCTCCGGTTCTGGCAGCGGGCGCGATGGCACTTTCCTCCGTTTTTGTGCTCACCAATGCACTACGGTTGCGGGGCATCAAGCCATCCATGGATGAGAGTCGCGAGCGACATGAGCCGGCGCGGGAACACATCCCGGTAGCGGCGGAATAAGGAAGATGGTGATGAACATAGGAGATGTTTCCCGCAAATCCGGTCTCCCAGCAAAAACGATCCGATACTATGAGGACATCGGCCTCGTCACACCACCACGCAGCGAAAACGGCTACAGAGCATTTCGTGAAACAGAGCTGCACAAGCTTGCGTTCCTTGGAAGAGCTCGTGAGCTCGGTTTTACGATCGAAGATTGCCGGACCCTCCTGGCTCTTTACGAAGACGACGGCCGGGAGAGCTCTCAAGTGAAACGGGTGGCGCAAGACCATCTGCACAAGATCGATGAAAAAATCGGGCAATTGCAATCCATGCGCGGGACCCTTGCGCATCTGATCGACGAATGTGCGGGGGACCATCGCCCGGATTGTCCAATCCTAGAAGATCTCGCAGGAGAACAGAGCTGATGCCACGGAAGCTCTTGCTTTTGATGTGCGTGGTGCTGATTGCGGCCGGAGGATACTTTCTGTTTGAACGATCATCTGATGAGCCGTCGGTGGAACAAGGTCAGGCGATGGTCGAAGTCGTCATCCCGCCGCTGGATGCGACAACGAAACTCGGCGAGCGGCTGTTCAACGAAAGCTGTGCAAGTTGCCATGGCGCGAATGCGGCGGGCCAACAGGGCATCGCTCCACCACTTGTGCACAAGATCTACGAACCGGGTCATCACGCTGACGGTGCGTTTTTTCTTGCCGTCAAGCAGGGTGTTCGGGCACATCATTGGCCATTTGGCGACATGCCACCTGTTGAGGGCTTGACCCAACGGGATGTTGAGCGGATTGTTGCATATATTCGGCTCCTTCAAAGAGCCAACGGCATTCAGTAAAGGTCCAATGAAACGCTTTCTGCCAATATTCTTGACCAGGTTTTTGATGTCAGTTGCCGTGCTGATGCTTGTCGTCGGCGGGGCTACGTTCAATCACCCAGTGGCAGGCCATGATCACTCTGGTCATGAACATGCGGATACGCTCGATCATCATCATGGCACCGGCCAAAGTGATATCGAATACACAGACACGCAGACAGTTCATTGTGGTGCCAACCTTCTTACTTTGACCTGCGAATTTGAACCGATTGCTCCAACCGGTTCCGGTGACCTTGAGCCCGTTGAAGCGGCCTTTGTTATGTCGAAATCGAGTACCGTCGAGCCTCCACCCCCACGCCTCTTCTCCTAGTCCCAGTTCAAAAGCGGTGGCCCAGGTCACCAATAGTCTGGAAACAGGAAAGAGAAACCAATGAAACTGTCCGTAATTTTAGTTTCGGGCGCGCTTGTCGTGACAGGCGCTGCCGCCGCCGTGGCACATGGCGGTGCCACTGGAATCGTGAAAGAACGCATGGACTCCATGGGTGCCATGGGCAAGGTGATCAAGTCGCTGTCTGCAATGATGCGCGGTGAAACCGAATATGACGTGGACGTCGTTCGCAAGGGGGCGGAAATCCTTCAGAGCCATTCCGGCGAAGCGCTGACAAAGCAATTCCCGGAAGGCAGCATTGAAGGTCCTTCGGAAGCCAAGCCCGAGATCTGGTCCAACTGGGAAGAGTTTTCTGGAATTTCCGGACAACTGGAATTGTTCGCAACCGCTCTGGGCGAAGCCGCTGGCAACGGACTTTCTACACCGGGAGCGGGCGGCGGCATGATGGGCCAGGGCAACATGATGGGCGGTCAGAGCGGCATGATGGGTCAGGGCACCATGATGGGCGATCCATCCCACATGCAGAATCCCGAGATGCTCGCCCAAATACCGGTGCAGGGGCTCTTTGCCATGACAGCTCAGACCTGCTCGGCCTGTCATACAAAGTTCCGCATCGAGAAGAAGTAACCCGTGCGGATCTGGCTTGTTGGCGCGTTCTCCGCTCTTGCGATGGCAGGAGCGGGGTTCGTCGGGCTGTATCTCTGGCCAATCGGGAAACCGGTCGAACTCGCGGCTGCGAAAGGTGACCCGCAGCGCGGTGCATATCTCGCCCGCATGTCCGGGTGCATTGCCTGTCACACGGATTTTGAAGGCGGTGGCAAACCGCTTGCCGGAGGGCTGAAACTTCCGACCGACTTTGGCACTTTCTATTCACCGAACCTGACCACCGACAAGGAGAACGGCATAGGCGCCTGGACTATGGAAGACTTTGCCAAAGCGGTGCGCCAAGGTGTCTCACCGGATGGAGACCCCTATTATCCATCTTTTCCATACCCGTTTTATGCCAAGTTGTCCGATCAGGACGTCGCAGATCTATGGGCGGCATTTCAGACTGTTCCTCCGGTAGCTGAAACCTCCAAGGCGCATGTGATGGTCCCACCATTCAACATCCGGTCCGGCCTGAAGATCTGGCGTGGTGCATTTCTTGATCCCAAGCCGTTTCGACCGGAGCCTGACAGGAGCGAGGCGTGGAACCGGGGCAAGTACATCGTTGAGGGTCCTGCCCATTGTGGTGCGTGTCACACGCCTCGAAATCTCCTTGGAGCGAGACAGGCAGATCTGTTTCTGGAAGGTGCAGACAAATTACCCGATGGCGGCAAATCGCCACCCATCACCAGCGCTGCTTTAAAGGAGGGTGGCTGGACGATAAGCTCCTTGTCCTATGCATTGCAGACCGGGGTAATGCCTGACGGCGATGTATTCGGGGGCTCGATGGGAGAGGTTGTGAGGGACGGCACGGCGTTTTTGTCTGAGGAAGACAGAAAAGCAATCGCGACCTACCTGCTGGAGAGAGACGAATAAGACCATGATCAGTAGACGAAGTTTTTTGGCAACCACGGCCGCCGCGACGACGGCCATTGCCGGGCACCCTTTGTTCAGCGTTGCGCATGCGGATGATGGTTTCCTCGAGATCACCGCTGGTCCGACTTTGAAGAAGCTCTATCATGAGGACGCGAAAGCCTCCGATCTTTGGCTCTATAACGGCAAAACCCCGGGTCCGGAAATCAGGGTGACGGTCGGTGAACGCGTGAAGGTGCGCCTCACGAACAATCTTGAAGAGCCGACGTCCATCCACTGGCACGGCATCCGGATCGCCAATGCAATGGACGGTGTTTCTGGTCTCACTCAGGAACCTGTTCAACCGGGCGAGACGTTTGAATATGACTTTGTGGTTCCCGACGCAGGGACATATTGGTATCACGCACACAACAAGAGCTGGAATCAGGTTGCGCGCGGGCTTTATGGTCCCCTCATCGTCGACGAAGCGACTCCGGCCTTCGATCCGGAACATGATCTGACATTAGTAATCGATGACTGGCGTCTTCAAAAGGACGGCAGTCTTAATGTCGCGAGTCTTGGTCATTTGATGGACTGGAGCCATGGTGGCCGGTTCGGAAACTATCTCACGGTCAACGGCAGAAGCCGTCCGAATTTCGAATTGAAGGAAGGGCAAGCCTATCGGCTCCGACTGATTAACGCTGCCAACGCAAGGATCTTTTCGATCGCCCCGGAAAGTTTTGGTGCGTTGGTTTTGGCCTATGATGGTCAACCACTTCCGAAACCTGAAAAACCTGCTTACTCGCCCCTGCTGCTCTCACCGGCGCAGCGAATGGATCTGTTGGTGACACCGGAAAGGGATTTCGCGTTTGAAGAGCTATCGGGCGACACTCCCTATCCTTTTGCGTTCTTTAAGGTTCAAGGCCGTCAGGACACCAAGAAAGCGTTCCTCCCATTGGTACCGAATCCAATCCCGGAGCCTGACCTCACCAACGCGAAGACATACACAATCGACATGACCGGCGGCGCCATGGGGCGCATGGTCGAGACGGTCTACAATGGCAAGGTCCTGACGGGTGAAGACTTTCCGAGAACCGGACAGCTCTGGGCATTCAATGGTGTCGCAAATCTCGCGGAAGATCCATTTTTCAAGATAAAGCGCGGCGAGAGCGTCATTCTTGAAGTGCTCAACGACACCTCATTTCTGCACGCGATGCATATCCATGGCCATCACTTCAGGGTCATCGAACGGGAAGGCGCGACGATCGATGACGGTCAACCCTGGCGGGATACATTTGCAATTGGCCCAAGTCAAAGCGCCAGGATTGCTTTTGTGGCAGATAATCCGGGCAAGTGGCTGTTTCACTGCCATATGCTGGAACATGCGGCAGCAGGCATGAACACCTGGTTTGAAGTCATTTAATCACTCGTCTGTGTTCGGCGTGTAATGGTGTTCGCGGCGAATTTGGAGTATTGACGCGGTATGCGCAGTGTTTTGATCGCATTGTTGATCATAATATTCTCAGGGGTTCATACGGCCGCTGCATTCGGCGCTGCGCACATGGAACCGGGCGTCATCGCGCATTCGGCTGCGACCGATCATGATCAGACAAAAGCCGCTGACAAAAGCCACTCACACCATATGAAATGCTGTGAAAAGGCCAACAACACGGATACCGATCTAAAACTTTCGGGCTGCGGCGCAGACTGTGTGTCTTTCGTTGCAAGCAGCATGGACGTGCTGTTCACTTCATCGGTCTCACCGGAAAACAGTCGCGTTCTTTTGTTGCTCGCCGTTCTCTCCCTGCCTCAGGACCATCCTCCCAAACGGGTTTGATGCTTCGAGCCGGAGTGCGTTTTTCGCACTTCGGAAAGGTCAATGGTTTGGAAGGACGAATGGTGAATTCCCGAAATTTGCTGAAGTTGTAGGTCGGCACCATTCGCCTTGAGAAATAGGCAAATGCTCAATGCGCATTCAGGAAAATGGAAGCCGGATTCCGGCGGCGGTGCCTCGTGTGAAGGCCAGGACCGCTGACGATAGTCCGGCGAAAAAGCGCGTCAGCGGACATACCCTCTTCATGATGGCCTGTTGTGCCGCGATGGTTGCTGGAACCGCCATCATTTTTGCATCGGCCCCGGCAGGTCAATCACTGACAGAAACGCTGCTTCTAGCCGTGCCCGTTCTAGGGTGCCTCGGCATGCATGTCGTCATGCACCGGTTCATGGGCAGGTCGTGCCACGACGCGGAAAATAAGGATCAGAATAATGACTAAGAAAGCTCTCGCTGCTGTTGCCCTCGCAGGGTTGATTTCACTCTCCGGAACGGCGCTGGCCGAGGAAGACAAAACCGTAACAGTGTTCAAGACGCCCTGGTGCGGATGCTGTCAGGTGTGGACGGACGCCGTTGAAAAGGCCGGGTACCACGTCATCGTGAAAGACATGGAGGATCTGTCCGCGATCAAGAAGCAGGCGGGGGTTCCGGCTGAAATGGAAGGCTGCCATACCGCGGTCATCGGGGATGACCGCAAATATGTGATCGAAGGACATGTGCCCCTTGAGGCAATCGAAAAGATGATGTCGGAACGGCCGGACATCCGCGGAATTGCCGTCCCTGGCATGCCGCAGGGGTCTCTCGGCATGGGGTATGATCCGTCTGCCAGGTACACGGTCTATTCGTTGAGCGCCAAGCCGTCCGAAACGCCGCAACCTTACATGACCACAGGTGAATAGGTCTCCATGATGAACATCTCAAGGAGAACCTTCCTTGCAGGGTCGGCGAGCCTATCCGGGCTCGCCGTCAGCGGTTGCGTCTCTAGTACCTCCGATCCCGAGTTTTATATCCCGTCTCAGGACCCTGCGTATCTGTCCATGTACGGGGCCATGCCGGAGGAACGGTTTCCGCTTCCCGCAATCAATCTGAAAAAGGTGCCCGACCAGTACTATCGACAACAGGTGGATTACTCGACCAGTGAACGGGTCGGAACACTCGTTGTCGATACAAGCAACTATTATCTCTACCTCGTACAGGAGAACGGCAAGGCCATGCGCTATGGCGTGGGGCTGGGCCGGGCCGGGTTTGAATGGTCCGGCCGGGCCAGGATTGCCCGCAAATCCGCCTGGCCCAAGTGGACACCGCCTGACGAGATGATCGAGCGGGAACCGGAACTCGAAAAATGGAGCTGGCGGAACGGCGGGATGCCACCCGGTCTGGAGAACCCACTCGGGGCGAGGGCCCTTTACATCTTTCAGGGCAACCAGGACACGCTCTACCGGCTCCATGGAACCGCAGAATACTGGACGATCGGGTCAGCGGTTTCCAGCGGCTGCGTGCGCCTGATGAACCAGGACATCATTGATCTTCATGGACGGGTTCCGGTTGGAACGCCGATTGTGGTGCTGTGATGGGCAAGGTGTTGAAACGCAGGAATCTGCTGGCAGGAGCCTTGATCCTGGGGGCAAGCGCCGCAGGTCTATATGTGCTCAGCGGCGGTGTCTCGGCGGGGACACAGCTGCGGCCGGATGATGCTGCTCTGACGCGTCTGGGAGGCGAGATTTACGTCCAGAGCTGCGCGTCCTGCCACGGTGCCGCGCTGGAAGGTGAGGAAGACTGGCAATCCGCAAATGCCGACGGGACGCTCAAGGCACCGCCTCACGACGAAACCGGCCACACCTGGCACCACGCCGACGAGTTGCTGTTCCGGATCACAAAATTCGGAACGGCAAAAGGAGCGGGGATCGAGGATTTCCAGTCCAACATGCCCGCTTTCGAAGACAGCTTGAGCGACCGGGAGATCATCGCTGTTCTCTCCTGGATCAAGGCCCAATGGCCAGACGAAATCAGAGAACGGCACGACATGATGAACGAACGGATGAGGAACTTGAACCAATGAAACGTCTGCTTCTGAAACTCTGCATTCTGCTGGTCGCGCCCTTGTCGATGGCAGTGCCTGCGCTCGCCGATACAGCGGAAACGCTCTCCGAGGAGCGGATCAAGGAACTGGCCCTCGAAGCTATTCTGGAAAATCCGGAAATCATCGAGCTGGCAATCCAGCGCCTGCAACAGGTTCAGCTCGAACGGCAGCAGGCTGCGATAGCGGCGACGCTGGAGTCTCGCCGGACCGAACTGGAGCGCGACCCGAATGCACCTGTTCTGGGGAACCCGGATGGGGATGTCACTTTGGTTGAGTTCTTTGACTACAACTGCCCCTATTGCAAACGAGCGAAGCCGATTGTCGCGGCCTTGCTTGAAGCTGACCCGAATATCCGCGTTGTATTCCGGGAGTGGCCTGTCCTGAGCGAAGGCTCGGTTTATGCGGCGCGTGCCGCGTTGGCTGCGCGCCAGCAGGACAAATACGAGGAATTCCACTGGGCTCTGATGGCCTTCAGGGGCCGCGCGGAAGAGGCGTCGGTTCTTGAAATAGCCGAGGACGTCGGCCTCGATATCGATCAGCTTCAGTCCGACATGCAGGCCGACGACGTGGACGATCACATCCGACTGTCCATGCAATTGGCCGAAGGCTTGAACATCACCGGCACCCCATCATTCGTCATCGGCAACACGGTGCTGCCCGGCCTGCCCTCGCAGGAGCAGTTGTCTGCTGCTGTCAGTGAGGCGCGAGCGTTAGGTGACTAAGTCAGTGATCGAGGCTGGGTCGGTTGATTCCGGCCCGGAGCGGACATTGGTGTCAATTGCAGCGAATGACCGGAACGAGCCCAGACTTGCAAATTGCTGCAGAGCACGCGAATGGCCGGTATGGTGAAGCTCGAAGGCTTCACCATTTGACGCGCTTCTATTCTCCGGTTGCAACAGCCGAAAATTTCTCCAAGGCGCTCTTCATCGCCAATACGGCCGGATGATCTGAGGCAAGACCATGGGACGGTGCGATAGCTGTTGGGTCATCATAGGTCGCCCAGGTTTGACCGTTGGCATCTTCAAAGAACAAAATCCGTAGCGGCAGATTTAGAGCCATGGTTTGACCTGTTTGCAATGCGCTCGCCCCGATTTTGGGGCTGCCGAAGATTACGACCGTTGTGGGGCGCAGGTCTTTGTCGACCGAGGCGTTGCCAGCAGCAAAGTCGATCGTGTTGAATACCCGCGCGCCTGCGGTTTCAACGGCGTCGGTCAACCTTTCCACCGAAGTTGCGACGTTGGCGTTGCTCGCCACATTGATGCGTTCTGCCATGGCGGTCCCTGCGGATGTCGCTGCGATAAATGCTAGTATGATCAGTGTTTTCATGTTTGGCTCCTCAGTGCTCAATGTCCGAAGGTTCTTGGACAAGGTACCGTCTAGGCTTCATGAACTGCGGTTTCTGGAGGATTTTTGGAGGAATGCACCCTGAGCCAAAATAAAACACAAATCTGGAACTTTCGTTCTTTTACGCTTAATGAAGCGTCCTTTGAGCTCACGTGTTCCGGAGTTCCGGTTGCAATTGAACCGCAAAGCCTACGCGTTTTGATCTTCCTTATTCGCCATAGGGATCGCGTAGTGTCCAAAGACGACCTGGTTGAAGTGATCTGGCAAGGGCGAGCAATCAGTGACTGGGCAATTTCCGGGGCGATCAAGGCTGTTCGGATTGCACTTGGCGACACTGTCCGCAACGATCGTATCATCAAAACGATCCACGGGCGCGGATTTCGCTTTGTTGCTGACGCCATTTCCAAATCCCCGGAAACGGTATCCGTGCCGAAGCCAACCGTCCTTGTCCGCGCCTTTCGATCCAACGGAGCAGACACGAGCCTCGATTATCTTGCCGATGGTCTGACAGAAGATTTGATACACACCCTGTCTCGACACGATGCGTTGACCGTGTTGTCTTACAACACGACCCAAGCGCTTGGAGATGCAGTGCCGGGGGACATCTACGGCGTCACGCACATCATTGATGGCAGTATCCGAGAAAGTGCTACACGCACCCGTGTGAGCGCAGC
Organism: uncultured Roseibium sp.; assembly: GCF_947494555.1. Lineage (GTDB taxonomy): Bacteria > Pseudomonadota > Alphaproteobacteria > Rhizobiales > Stappiaceae > Roseibium. The sequence goes on from NZ_CANLVF010000003.1 coordinate 879,138, forward strand.
CATCTTAGATAGAACCGGGCAGCGGCAAATTTGGTCCGAGCGTTTTGATCTTTCTCAGGAAAGCCTTTTGGCAGGTCATGATTTTATCGCGGATCGATTGCTTGCAGTGATTGCGCCCGATCAATCCCGGCCTGTCGGACAGTGGCGCGGTACCCTCAATTCTCAGGCGTACGACGCCTATCAAAAGGGCCGATACGCGTATTTTCGCTATGAACCTCAGGCCTTTGTCGAAGCGCTGTCGCACTTTGCGAAGGCGGCTGAACTGGACCCAGATTTTGCCAACGCCTACGCGCAGCAGGCCTATTGCCGCACGACGCTCTATGTTTTTGGATTGCCCGGCAGTGACAACACGCTGGATGTAGCAGAGGGTCTTGCGCGCGAGGCCATCAGGCGGGACAACAACGCGGCACTCGGATACGCTCGGCTCGGTTGGGTGCTGGGATATCTTGGACGGCCTCAGGAAACCATCGCCGCCTTCGAGGCTGCATTGGCGCGCGACCCAGGAAACCCCGAGTGCCATCTGGCCTATGGCGAGACCATGAACCGCCTTGCACGCCCGCATGACGCCGGGCCACTTCTGGAGATTGTGTTCTCAAAAGACAGTTTTTTGCCGCCTAGTTGGGAGTTCCCACAGGGCCATCACCACCTTTTGTTGGGAGAGCCAGAGGTGGCCATAAGACACTTTCAATCTGTGCTCGATCGCGTCCGACATTTCGTTCCGGCACGGGTTCAAATGGTGCGCGCGCTTTGGGAGGTGGGTGACGTCGACGGTGCAAAGCGTGGGGTCGCGAGGATCAATGAAATCGTACCCAAATACAGCCTTGCCCACTCAAAGCGCATGTTCCCCTATCCTGTTCAGAAAGAAGCGGATGCGCTGACGGCAGCGCTTTCGGGTGCTGGATTGCGTTAAGTTTTATGAGCGGAGCGGACCTTCGCTTGCGCAACTTCAACGCCCGCTTTGTCCGCATAACGGCCATTCGTTCAGCCCGCAACAAACGTCCGCTTCGAGCCCTTCTTCGACATCCACGAGACACCACCAATGGCTGCTTTGTGTCCGCAATAGTCTGGCCTTCCCGAAGGATGATTTTCGGGTGCTGAGATCACTCGTCCGCCATATACTGAACCAGGGCAGTCAATTGCTTGTCGCCGAAGCCTTTGTCCCAAGCGCCCTTTGTCTGCTCGTAGATGAGTTGCATAAACGCTGTCGGGGCATTTAGGGATCCAAACGTCTTCAAGGCATCTTTTTGCGCCAGAGCATAGACCTTCAATGATGCTTCGGCATTGTCGTAGTCTTCAGTGGGAACAGTCCTGGCAAACAGATCGTGGTAGTCATTGACCAATTTGAGCGTCGCGGGAAGCTGGTCAGAATAAACTTGCATCGGAATACCGGCTTTCTTGCAGACAAGTGCGCCATAGATCATCCCGAACATGAACCCCTGGCGCACAGTGAACAGTCCGGCGAACAGCGCAGCCAAAGCAGATGGTTGCTCGCCGACATTTGCCGATTTACCACCCAAGATTCGGATGATGTCGCCGTATTGTTCCCATGCACCGGCGCTTCCGACTGTCAGAATTGTCGTGTCCTCCTTACCAACTCCGGACGGATAGGCATTGATCATGCCTAACATGTAGTTGGCGCCCCTCTCGCCAAGAATCGAAACCAGCGCATCTGCATCGGATGTTTCGCCAGTGCTCATGTCACAGATGGTCTTGCCCTCGAGGGAAGTGCTCAAACCTCCCACCAACGCCATTGTTTCCTTGTGGCTCTTGATACAGATGATTGCGAAGTTGCTAGCGCCGACAGCTTCGTCCGCCGAGGTGCATACCTGTGCACCGGCATTTGCCAACGCCTCGCACTTGCCGGGCGTGCGGTTCCAGACGCTGACTTCGTAACCGTTCTTGAGCAGACAATGCGCTAACGCAGACCCCATGGAACCGAGACCCAGCACAGCAAGTTTCTTCATTCTTTCCTCCATCAGCCGGTAACACATTACCGACCAAGCATGCGACGGAACGGGGTTTTGTCGTAGTTGTAAATTTAGCTTTGTTGTAAGATGATCTAACGTATGGATTGGCATACGCTACCCTCGCTGACATCGCTCAGGGCTTTTGCTGCCGCGGCAGAGCATCGAAATCTGACCAAGGCCGCGAGGGCGTTGAATGTGACGCATTCCGCGATCAGCCAACAAATCCGCGGATTGGAGCGGCGTCTTGGAACCCGGCTCATCATCCGCACGCAACACGGAATCTCATTGACCACGCAGGGTGAGTATCTTTGTACGGGGTTGCTTGAGGCCTTTGCCGCGATGGCCACCTTGACCGAGAATATGTCAAAGGCAGAAGCGGTGAGACCTCTTCTGGTGTCTGCCACGCCAATGTTTGCCAGTGCCTTCCTTATGCCCCGCCTATCCGACTTCATGGACGATAACCCGAATATCGAGCTTAGGATCCAATCGACGATCGAGGCGGTCGACCTGAAACCCGGAGGCGTTGATTTGGCGATCCGATATGGAACCGGGCATTGGCCTGGTCTTCAATCGAAGCTTTTGCTACCCGGCTGTCTGACGGTTGTCGCCTCGAGGGACCTGATCGGTGATCGAGTGTTCTCCGACCCTTCCGAGCTTCTGGACTTTCCATTGCTCCAGGAACACGCCTCGATCGAGTTTGATTTGTGGCTTGAAAAAGTGGGCATTTCGCCGAAAACCAAACGAAAGGTCATCCGCTTACCGGGCAATATGCTGCTTGACGGCATTCGCCGGGGTGACGGTATTGGTGCGACGGTACCCGCGTTTATTGCAGATGAATTGAAATCAGGAACACTCGTAGCATTGTTCGACGATCCCATTCCTGAAATCGGCTATTATCTGGTCACGCTGCCCGGAACATTTCGGCCAGCATCAAAACACTTCATGCGATGGCTTTCTCAATCAATGACCGAGTATGAGAGAAACTTGTACAGATGGAAGCCGGCCCATTTGCTTTGAGTATCGCAAAGCAGTCATTGACCCGATGTCAGCAAAGTCCGCTGAGCAGTCGTTAGTTCAAGTTGCCGCGAACGTCTGCTCACCGCCCGTTCCGTCCGTTCGCGGCGTTGCAATAGCCTTCACAGTTCACCAGCTTTCACCGGCCCGAAGTGGCCGCTGCGCTGCCTTGCCTGAGAAGGCCGAACCCTCGCCAGAGTGCTCCGGCATCCGCCTGGGAAATCAGACCCGTTGCACCCAACAGTTTAGAGAGGATCATGCCGGTCCCGACATTCACGCCCAAATTGATGACGCCGTTGATGAGCGCTTCGTCACCGGTGCGCATGAGTTGTCTGCCCGCGTGACCATAAAGACGCGAGTAAAGCTCGTTCCCGGATCCGACGCGCACGATGCCGCCGCCAGGCAAGCCACCTCCGGTCGCGATCAGGAACCCGCGGGTGCGCATATGCGGATGCGGATGCGGCCTGAACCGCGTGACTGCAAAATTGCTGCCGTTGAGATACACAAGGACTTCGGAATAGGCATCGATTGCCTGAAGGATCTCGCCGACCTTCTCTGTATGGGCTTCCCAGTGACAGTCCGCGAGCACCTTCGCGACCGATGCGACGACTGATGCAAAGTGTTGCTGGGGATTGTTGAATTCGAATAGCCGAATGATGCCCTGGATCCGGATGTCGATGTGCGGCGGCCGAACAAGCGTTACCAGATGCTGATGGTTGTCACGCAGATCCTGGTAAGTGACACAGTTCGAGAACAGTCTGCTCAGGATCTGCTTCAAGTTGCGTTCACTGGATGCAGTTGGAGCATAGATTATAACCGGCATGAACGACCCCCAATGTCTCGTGTATTCAGATGGCCATAGACCTTTTCAAATCTGGACGGTAGCAGTTGCAACTCATTTTGCCGTAACGGAAATCACACTGTTGGCTGGTTTCTAAGGTTGCGGGCCAGCTCGTCGAGAATTTTCGGCGCTTGAGTTGATTTTCTTTTGTTGCGTTGATCCTAAAGCACCGGTACGCCGTCATCCGTTGTCGGGGCACCGTCCGGCTTCGCTTCAGGTGTGTGATCAGTTGGTTCATCCGGAACAATCGAAGCGACCCGATAGCTTCCAAGATCGCTCATGGTCAGCATCAGGGTAACCGGCATTCCGGGTTCCAGGTCGGGCGTGACCGCCGCGTATGGGGCGAGGGGCAGGTCCATGGTCATCGCCGGCCAACCTATCCTTTGATTGGCTTCGTGGCTCACGTTGACGCTTCCCTCTGACAAGGAGTTAACGACGCCGCGAAGATGGATCGCACCAACCAACTGAGCGCCGCGTTGTTCAAGCGCCGAATGATTCATATTCGCCGGCGCCTGTTGGGGCAGGACGACGCTTTGAGGCAGGTGGAAACCTGCCAGGACGGTCTGGGCAAAGCCTGTTGTCAGCAGACTTGCAAGACCCAATGCAAGGGAAACGCTGCCTGGTTTCATGTTCTCACCGAGAAGTTTTCAGTTTTTTCGCAAAATGTGCTTTTCGCCAGGCGCTGCTTCCCGGTTCGATTGATCCGGGAAGCAGAAAGCTGGAGGCTGATCAGTTCGGCATCATCGCACCGATGGCATAGAGACCATCATCACCCTTCACCAGCATCAGCGTGACGCTGTCGCCAGCGTTGACGTCACCCATGGTCTGGGAACCTTCGAGCAACGGAAGGTCCATGGTCATTGCCGGCCAGCCGATTTCCGGGATCGGATCGTGGCTGACATTAGCCGTGCCTTCGCCAATCGAGTTGACGACCGCCTTCGTGTGGACAGCCCCCTCCATCTGCTCGGCGTCCATTGTCATATTGGAATGATCCATTCCCGAGTGGTCGGAGCCGTGTTTTGCGTCGGCAAACGCCACAGGTGCAGTGCTGGCTGCCATAAAGGCGGCGAGTGTCAGGGATTTGATCAGTTTCATTGAGTTTCCTTTCTCTGGTTCTCGGTATGATCAAGTGGTTACTCAGCGGGCACGACTGTGCCTGCTTCCGGGGCATTCGCTCTGAGCTCGCGATTAACGCGCTTGAGCGCAAGACGTTTCCAGATCACGAAAATTGCCGGGATGACGAACAGGGTCAGAAGAGTTGCCGTTGCCATTCCGCCGACCATCGGCGCAGCGATTCTCTGCATGATCTCCGAACCTGTTCCGTCTCCGTACATGATCGGGATCAGGCCAGCGAAGATCGTCGCAACGGTCATCACCTTTGGCCTCACGCGCAAAAGGGCGCCTTCGAAGACGACATCCTCGACATCCTGCGTTGTCATGGCGCGGGCTTCACTGGCTGCCGCTTTCTTCCGCTTGTTCCAGGCAAGGTTCAGATAGAGCAGCATGACGATTGCCGTTTCCACGGCGACACCGGCGAGTGCGATGAAGCCGACGATGACGGCCACGGACATGTCGAAGTTCAGGTACCAGAGAAACCAGACGCCACCTGCCAGGGCGACCGGCAGGGCCGCCATGATGATCCCGACCTCAATGACGCGGTTGAACGCCATGAAGAGCATCAAGGTGATGATCAGGAGGGTTGCAGGAGCCACCAGCTTGAGCCGTTCCTGCATGCGCTGGATGTACTCGTACTGGCCTGACCAGGCGATCGAATAGCCGGGCGGCAACTGCACATTTTGCGCGACCACCTGCCGGGCTTCGGTGACATAGCCTCCAAGGTCCCGCCCGGCGATATCGATGAAGACAAAGCCGGTTCTCCTGGCGTTCTCCGATCGGATCATGCCCGGGCCGTCCACGACGCGGATCTCCGCAAGGGCCCCGAGAGGTATATGCGCGCCGGATGGGGTGACCACCGGAAGGTCTCTCAACCTTTCGGGACTGTTTCGCCAGTCCTGCGGATAACGCAGATTGATGGGAAAACGTTCAAGTCCTTCCACGGACTCCGAAACCTGCATCCCGCCGATCGCGGTTTGCACCACGTCCTGGATATCGCGAACGCTCATCATGAAACGTGCCGCGGCGTCCCGATTGACATCGATTTCGATAAACCGGCCACCAACTGGACGTTCAGCATAAGCGGATGCTGTTCCCTCGATGCCCGCGACAGCCGCCTCGACCTCAATGCCGATCTGCTCGATCACCCCCAGGTCCGTCCCGGTGATCTTGACCCCGACAGGGGTTTTGATACCGGTCGCCAACATGTCGATGCGGTTCTTGATTGGCTGGATCCAGACATTTGTGACGCCCGGGATCTGAACGGCCTTGTCCAGCTCGTCTCGAATGCCGTCCATTGTCATGCCGGGTCGCCAATCTGATTGCGGCTTCAACTGGATGGTTGTCTCGATCATCGTCAGCGGTGCCGGATCGGTGGCGGTTTCCGCCCGGCCCAGCTTGCCGTGTACGGTCAGAACCTCCGGAACAGTCGCAATCAGACGATCCGACTGCTGAAGCACCTCCCTTGCCTTGCCGATGGAAACGCCTGGATAAAGCGTCGGCATGTAGAGGAAGTCACCTTCGTTGAGTTCTGGCATGAATTCGGTGCCGATCCGTTGCAAGGGCCACCACATGGACGCAACAAGTGCTGCTGCCAGAAGTGTTGTCGCCCACGGCCAGGCGACAGCCGCGTCCAGAAACGGCCGGTAAAGCCATATGACGATCCGGTTCAGCGGGTTCTTGCTTTCCGGCAGGATCCGGCCCCGAACGAAGTAACCCATCAAAACGGGTACGAGCGTGATCGACAGTATCGCCGCTGCCGCCATCGCATAGGTTTTTGTGAAGGCAAGCGGTTTGAACAGCCGTCCTTCCTGGCTTTCCAGCACAAAGACGGGAAGAAAACTGACCGTGATGATTGCAAGAGAGAAGAACAAGGCGGGTCCGACCTCGGAGGCACATTCACTGACAATCCGCCATCGGTTCTCCTTAGTCAGTTTTTCGTTTTCGATGCGTCTGTGCATCGCCTCAATCATAACAATCGCGGCGTCCACCATTGCGCCGATGGCAATGGCAATGCCGCCAAGTGACATGATGTTGGCGTTCACGCCTTGCAACTTCATGATGATGAAGGCGGCCGCGATGCCGAGCGGAAGGGAAACGAGAATCACCAGCGAAGACCGTATGTGCAGAAGGAAGGTTGCACAGACAAGAACCACGACGATGAACTCTTCCGTCAGTTTTTTCTGAAGATTGTCGATCGCGCGCTCGATAACGCCCGAGCGGTCGTATGTCGTGACGACCTCGACGCCCTCGGGCAAACTGCTGCGCAACTCTTCTAGCCGGGTCTCCACGGCCTTGATCGTCGCCAGGGCGTTCCCGCCCCAGCGCAGGATGACAACGCCGCCGACTGCATCGCCTTCGCCACCGAATTCGCCGACGCCACGGCGCATTTCCGGTCCGAGGCGAATATCCGCAACATCGCCAAGTGTCACGGCTGCCCCACGATCGTTCACCATCAAGGGGGCTTTCGCGAGGTCTTCCAGTTCATCGACATAGCCAGTCGAGCGGACCATGAATTCCGCTTCACCCATTTCGATGACGCTGCCGCCGGTTTCCCGGTTTGCAGCCTGGATTGCGCCTCGTATTTGCGCCAGCGTGATGTCGTAGGCTCTCAGCTTGTTCGGGTCGACAACCACCTGATACTGCTTGACCATGCCTCCGATGGTGGCCACTTCCGATACGCCATCGACTGTTTGGAGCTCATATTTCAGGAACCAGTCCTGAAGGGCGCGGAGCTGCGACAGATCGTGATTGCCGGTGCGGTCGATCAGGGCATATTGGTAGATCCACCCCACACCGGTTGCGTCCGGTCCGAGCTGTGGCGACACACCGTCCGGTAAGTTCGACGCTATCTGACCGAGATATTCCAGGACACGGGTTCTGGCCCAGTAAAGGTCGGTACCGTCCTCGAAAACGATGTAAACATAGCTGTCTCCGAAGAAGGAAAACCCGCGGACGTCACTGGCCCCTGGGACGGCGAGCATCGCCGTTGCCAATGGAAAGGTTATCTGGTCTTCAACAACTTGCGGCGCCTGTCCGGGATATGGTGTACGGACGATGACCTGAACATCGGAAAGATCCGGAATTGCATCAACAGGCGTTTCGCGGATCGCCCAGACACCGGCAACCGCCATCATGGCGGCCAGCGCCAGCATGATGATCCGGTTCGCGATCGACGCGCGAATGATCGCTGCGATCATTACGTGCCCTCCTCTTGACGCAAGCCGATCAAGGTCATCGAGAGGTCCGGATTGCGCCGGAGCAGCAGCGTCGTCTCACGGCTCAAAGGCAGATCATTCGGATCGAGTGCCTCATCGACAACAAAGTCCATTGTCATGCCGGGCATACCGATTTCCGTCATCGGACCGTGCGTGATGTTCGCGGTTCTGGCATCTGCATCAACCGTGTTGATTGTGCCGCGCACTTCCATGGGAGGTGTTGCAGGCTCAGCTTTTGCGAGAACCATCGTCAGACCATCTGGGCGCTCGAAGGTCAGCGATGTTTCAGCGCCAAGCGGGAGCGTTGCAAGGTCCAGAGCTTCATCGATTTGGAAGACCATGGTCATGCCAGGCATACCGATTTCTGTTATCGGGCCATGCGTGATGTTCGCGGTTCTGGCGTCTTTGTCGACGGTGTTGACCGTGCCGCGAACCTCAATCGGAGGAGCCACCGGATCTGCTTTTGCAAGAACCATTGTCATGCCATCCGGACGCTCGAACGTCAGAGACGTCTCCGTGCCAAGCGGCAGTGCTTCAAGGTCCAGACCCTCGTTTACGGCGAAGTCCATGGTCATGCCTGGCATGCCGATCTCAGCGATGGGCCCATGCGTGATGGTGGCCTTGCCGGCGTTGGGGTCGACGGAGTCGATCGTCCCCGATACCACGATTGGAGGGGACGCAGCCGGCTCATCCTGTTTGGGGGACGGAGATGTATCGTTTTCGCCACCTGCTTCACGCACAGCAACAATTGAGAACAGTCCACCGTCATCCTTGGACAGGTCAAACTCCACAGGGACGTCCAGCGGAACTGAGCTCGGATCAAGACCGGCAACATCGAGATCCATCTGCATCGCAGGCCATCCAAGTTCTGGAATAGGTCCGTGATCCAGCGTCAGCTTGCCGTCCTGCGTGACTGCGAGCACCATGCCGGTGCCGGTCGCGTCGATGCCGTCATCTCCGCCGAGCTCAATCAGGCCCAGAAGGCCATCTGCACCACGGGCCGCACGAAAGGCGACCTGTTGTCCCTCGTTCAATCGCTGAAGTGCAACCCCGGCCTGAACTGGAAAGCGGGACGTCATCGCAGGCCAGTCGAGGCTTTCCAGCGTTTCATGGCGAATGGTCGCGACGCGGGCAGCACGATCCAGGGCGATAAGCTCACCAGTTCCGCGCGCCGGAGCTTCGTTGGTCGGTGCCATCCGCATCAAACCGGCGCTGAGCGCGCTCTCGCTGTCGATCAGGAACTGGGCAGAGGCGACGACCTCTTCGCCGGGGGCAAGCCCCTGGACGACCTCGGTCCGCCCGCCATCGCCGAAATTGTCGCGCAGGCCAGTCGTGATCAACCGGGGTTTGAAGGTGCCTTCACCTACTTTGATGATTGCCCGTTCTGCGGCTCCAGTTCGAATGATGGCTTCGGTCGGCACGGTTACCGCTGTGCGCGTCGCGTTCGGAACGAGCGTGACATTGCCGAACATGTTGGGTCGCAAATGTCCGTCGGAGTTGTCGAAGCGAAGCCGGACTGGAAGGGTCCGTGTTTGCGGGTCCAGTTCAGGATAGATGTAGTCGATCTCACCTTCAAAGGTTTGTCCCGGAAGATGCTCGAAACGGGCAATCGCCCGCATGTCTTCCGATAGCCGGGCGATGTCGCGCTCGAAGACGTCGACGATTAGCCAGACCTCGTTGAGGTCGGTGATCGACATGGCCTGGGTTCCAGGCTGCAAGAACATGCCGTCAGCGGCACCCAGGGCAATCACCACGCCGTCGCGCGGGGCTTCGACCTTGATGCTTCGGGCGACTTCCCCACTTTCTTCAATCTCGGCAATCTGCGCCTCGGAAGCGCCGTGGCTCCGCAACTTGTTGCGCGCCGCTTCGAGGGACAGGCCATTGCCGTTTTTCAGGGATCGGAGAAAGTCGAAACTGGCGACACCGAATTCAGGCGAGAAAAGTTCGAAGAGAACCTCGCCTTTGTTCACCTGATCGCCAACGGCCCTCACATTGAGAGTTTCGATCCATCCGTCGACGCGCGTATGCACGTGACTGGTGAGATGTTCATCGTAACCGACGAACCCGACCGTTTCGATCCGTTGCGAAATTTCGCCGACGCGCGCAAGAGCGGTTCGCACACCGATCGCGTTGATTTCGGCGGCTGACAACTGCACCTCGGCCGGGTCGCCGGACGGTTCCTGACCGGCATAAACCGGAACCAGATCCATCCCCATCGGCGATTTGCCGGGACCCGGTTGCCGAAAGTTGGGGTCCATTGGGGCCACCCAATAGAGAATGTCGGCTTCGCCGGATGCAGCGTCGTTGGCTGGATTTAGATAAAATCGCTCAAGAAACACCCCGCCTGCCACGCCTGCGGCAAGGGCCAGGATGCTGAGCGCGGAATAGCGTCCACGCATGGTAACCTCTGATTTGCCATCGCCAACAAGCCGACGGCCGGTTCAACAACGAAAGCTCGCGGACTTCCGCGAGATGGCGCTTCAGAGGAATCGTGGAGGGCGTTTGGGGAGAGTGATATCTGCCACATGCAGAACATCAGGTGGCGACTGAGCAAAGCTCAAGACGCGCAGAGCAGGGGCAAGACCAGCGGTGACTCCGTCGAATGTGTAGCCGGCGCAAAGCGCTCCTCCGCAACACCTGTCGTTTCCGGAGGATCCATGGTCATGGGTCCCGCCCTGCATGTCGGCGGCAGCATGCTTGGCCATGTTCTCGCATGGCATGCTGGCTTGCACTGCCGTCGGCTCGGCAGCCTCGGCCATCTGGTGCTGCATCGGTACACGCGCAACGGCAATCATAGCGAACGCCAAAAACAGCGTCGCTGCGATCTTGCTGAAATGTCGCGCGGTTTTGCTCATCGGTGGCGATATAATCGAGAGAGCCGAAAAAACAAGAGCGGTAGGCGCTCTAAAGTCGATCGAAGAGCTCAAAGTCGGGGTGATGACCACAGTTTTCTTGCGGCAACCACCGGTCTTACGCACTCAAAGCGATGAGGAGCATTTTGGGGAATGCTGCGACTTCTGCAAAGGCGGTCTCACCAATACCAATGGCTTCGTTCTTGTTCCAACTCCTAGAACGTTGATACACTAGGGCACGGTGTCGGTCCTTCTTCGCTGCCATTCGATAATTCTACGCGCCACAGACTTTATTCTGATTGCCGACAATTTCACTTAGCAGCCATGAACGTCCGCTTCTAATGCGTTTGACGGTCTTTCGCGGAACTCACGAAATGAATATCAAACCCGTCCGAGATTGAGACTTTTGCTTATGGTCTTGGGTTCTAGCTTCCCGAGCCCACTAATCCAAACGATTAAATACTATCGTGGGAACAATGTAATTTTGCCACAATCTAAAATATCTTGTGCGTCGCACTATACTTAATCGAGTACTTTTAATTCGCTTCGAAGAGTAGTTCGATCACTAAATGGAAAATTTTACCATTGATAATTTTCACTTTATTAATCACGCTATTTTGCGCTGTGGTCTTGATCCTTGAACCTGGTCCGATTTGAGTGCGAATTCTTGGGTTCATTCTAATGAAAGAGGAGTGTCCCGATGCCGAGGAAACGATTTTCAGACGAACAGATTGCTTTCGCACTCCGGCAGGTAGAAGCTGGCACGACAATTGGCGAGATTTGTCGAAAGGTGGGTGTTGCTGGGGCAACGTTCTATTGATGGAAGAAGGTTTATGCCGGAATGGGCGTTGCGGAGATCCGGCGACTTAAGCATCTCGAAGACGAGAACTTGAAACTGAAACGCCTCGTGGCCGATTTGAAGCTGGACAAGACCATGCTTCAGGATGCTTTGAGAAAAAAGTGGTGAAGCCAGTCCGCCGTCGCAAAGTTGTCCGGCATTTTTAGGGTGTGTTTGAGGCGTCAGAGCACCGTACATGTAATGCTATGGGCTTCGGGCGGCTTCTCACAGATATCAATCCAGGCGCGACTGTGAGGTGGAACTTCGCATGCGGCTGTCGGAAAAACCGTTTTCTCCGCAGCGAAGAGTTGGGACTCTTGTTCACAAATAGTTAGAAGTGAAATTAGTCATACTAAGTAAAAAATGATACGCACTTATCCAAACGTACTAAATTAATTTGATGTTTTTCTTGGTTGAATGTTCGTTTCAAATTTGTTCAAAAAAGTCACCTGATGGACTTGGCCTGCCCGGTACCTCAACGATGAATTGACAAGCAACTATCTAAGTATTTGCTTAATGACCAACCTGAAACCCATGAACTCGCGCGATCCGTCCTGAAAGGCATTTGATGGGTTTGGATTGTGATGGCTGAATTTGGCATCGGAGGACCGCTACCACCGTTACCCCCGTCAAAGCGAAATGTGCTTTGTGTTGGTTTTGTTTTCTCGTAAGCAATTGATTTGAATTGGATAAGCGTGAAGCTTTACCCGTGAACACTAATTTTACAGAATACCACCGTGTCAACCCGATATCGCGATATCAACCGTGTATCTCTCAATCGAGTCTGCCAATGTCCGAAAAGGGGCCGCTAGCGGACTGACGGGTTTGGGGTCGCAAATTGAGAAAGGCAGACGACCAACGCCTGCTTGCTATGACATTTCAGGTAAAATCAGCGGGATCTAATCACCCGGGCCTCTACACCATCAAGCCCGCTTTAATTGCCGTCCATCATACCGGCATCAGCTCAAAGACGGAAAACATGGATCGACTTTGGCTTCCGCTGTTGGCTCATCTTGAGCGAGCCTAAAGTGCAAACCGAGCTCGCATTCCAAAGAGAGCGATTGCTTCCTCATTGGGATTCAAGGCCGGATCTTTGATCACTTGAATGCTTGGTGTCACCTGAAGACCTTCGGTAACCTGCAAACGCTGGAATACTTCGAGCGTAAACTGATCATTGAGTTTGGTGCCAAAAGTGTTCTCGTTCGGACGACTCCAGTTTAGCCCGATCCCCAGAAGATCGCGCCCTGGAACACGCTGGTAGCCTAAGCCAATACTTAAGGCCGCCTCATATAGACTTCCTCCATTATGCGCCCAGCCACCGCGCAAAAACGGCAACCATCTGTCATTGATACCCTTCGTTACCGAGAAGTTGACGCCATAGCCGTCAGGCGTGGCGGCACCAGTCCGCTCATCGATTTGCCAGAAAGTCACGTGGGCGTTGTCAATGAAGAGGCGACGTGCACCGCTGGTCCAGCCAATCTCAACGGTCTTGAATGTCTCGAAGTCATTAAAGAAGGTGTCGAAGCCTTTGCTGATATCGGTCGCATCCGCATTGGCATCGGCGATGCTGGCGGAGGCATAAATGTTACTTGTAAGGAATCCGCCTATCATGCCACCGAACGCCCCGTCCGGAAGCCCACCGATCGTTCCTGACCCCGTCTGGAATGCCAGATTTGAAAACCCGGTCCAGGGACTGGCCAACGCATAAACGTCAGTATAATCAGTGACATCAAGAAAGCCTGCGTAGGCAACCCCTTTGCCTCCGAAGAAATTCTGCTGCCAGTAAAGATGTGTGGTCCGCCAACGCTGGTCGCTAAAAACGGAGCTTACCAACCCGGCATAACCTATTTCCGCGTTAAACGCCGTCGGCGCGACCTTTCCGTAGGAATGTCGGTTTTCAACCTTGAAGACCAGCTTGCCCGTATTGGGCCCGCCGCGATCGAAAAGTTCCCAGGTTCCAAGAAAGCGCAACGATCCGCTACCGTTATTGTATTTGCTCAGGCTGGAAGATGCTACATATCCGAGTGCATTGTAATCGATCCCGAAATTAAGACCGATGTTGTCCTTAATCGTCTTCTTGAAAGCATCGAACCTGTTCTGAATATCCACGTTCAGGATATCGGGCTTCTCAGCATCGTCGGTCGCCAAAACGTTAGGAGTTGCATCTGGTCCAGACAAGACATCGTCAACATCTTCTGCTTTTGCTATTGCAGAGCATAGCAAAACCATCGCCGCCAGAAGCAGTGACCGGGTTAGGGTGTTGGGGGCCCCGAAGTTACTCATGCGATAGACCTAATTCTCTGGAGGTCGCCTTCACAGATGTTGCCAAATAAAATCACGGTTTCGCCGGCTTAAGCTGGTCAAGTATGCCACGAGGTTCACTTTCCCCAAGAGAAAACCTCGCAGGGCGAACTTCATAGACCTGATGAATTGAACAGAAGACCGCCTGTGCGAATCTTCCAGACGTTGCCGGTTCGTGAGCGCTGAGATCAGACCGGATGTCTTCGATGTCGATTGCAGTGGCCCGCGCAAACTCTGTAAAGGCAATGAGCCTCTTGGTCTGGCCGGTTGCCGGATTTGGATCACTGCTCTCTTCGGCGGCACCTGGACCCGGCATCGAAATCGCCCCCAGAAAAACCACGCCCAAACCCAGGCCGAGCAACAATAGTCGCAGACCGACCTCGCCATTGCTGCTGCCGCTTCTAAGTGTCATTTTTGGGCCTCCTGCGGTGACCCGCCCGCAGAGTTTGCCCCAGAGCCATCCACCGTGAACGTCGAAATGGCAAACTGCTGAACCCAATCCTCCTCGTTTAGCGGCTTGAACTCACCTCTGTCGCGAAGCTCGAAGCGGATCGGTTGGCCCGCCCACACCTTCTGGAATTCAGAATCGTCAACCACAACCTGACCGTTGACGATGACATAAGGAATTCCGGTGCTTGGCAAGCCTTGTTCACCGGACGTGTAGGTTGCATTATCTGTCACGGTTTCCGGATCGAAAATCGCAATGTCGGCGATCATGCCTTCTTGCATCCGGCCACGCTCCTGCATGGCTTCCAACCCCGTATTTCCGAGATGCATGGCTGGCCAGTAGTTCATCTGGGCAAGGGCAAACATCAAGGGAACACCCTGTTCCCGAGCGAGACGAAGGACTTTGGCGCGGGTTCCGGCTGTACGTGGGTGGCCTTGATATTCTGTGTAAGGCACATCCCAGGAATCAACGCCTTTCCCGGAATAGATCGCGTCGGAGGCAACCGTCATGTGGGGCATACGCAGCCAGTAAGGCAGCCATTTGGTCCGATCCTTACTGAACACCACAACAAGACGGCTGGGATCTTCTTCCGAAGTCTGCTTCCATTCGTCTTCCGTCAGGAATTTGTCGGCGATGGGATCGTACATGGTGTCTTCGTATTCAGCGCCGAAGACGCCCTTGTAGATTTCCGGTTGGAAGAACTCGGACGATATCGACGTTGAGGCCGCATCGTAAGGGTAATATTCGGACCAGACGTTGTAGCCTTGCGCGCGGGCCTTTTGCAGCTTCTCCTCGTTCTCCCACCAGCCGTAGTCGTTGTTGTGGAGAACAATCAGCGGCGCATCGAGCGCCAGGGCATTTGCCAGGATTTCATCAGTGCCGAGTTGTGCTTCCGGGTTGACCGGGTTGCCGTGGAAGCGCACATGCGCCGTCGACAGGCGGCCATAGCGGGCGGCAAGTTCCTGGGCCTTGTACATCTCGAAGGTTGTCACGCCGCTGGTCATGTAGCCGACCGTGGAAGTGAAGCCGAGCGCGCCCTGCCTGTAGGCCTCGTCCATCAGCGAGAGAACTTCATTGAGGTGCTCAAGGTCGCTGCGCGTGTTGGACCAGCCACAGACACCGTCCGCACAGCCATCAGCGCGCAACTGTCCCAACAGAACCGGGGCGTCGGCCCAGTCTGGTAACTCCACTTCCGGGTCGTGGACCTGAAGGCGTACGCCCTCATGGCTTATGCCGGTGCCATAGTTCAGCGGCCAGGCGCCTTCCTTGGCATTGTACCACTCGTCGACCTTGATCGCGCCAATCTCGAGATCCATGCCAGTGGTGACCCCGTCCCGCGCTGCCATCTTCAAGGACAATCCGTCAAGCGCATGGAAATGCGTGTCGATAAAACCAGCGGTCACGACATGGTCCGTCGCGTCGAGAGTGCGCGCTCCGGTAATGTCGTCGGCCGTTATGATCGCTATCCGACCGTCCCTGACACCGACATTCAGCTGCGCATCCAGCATGGTTTCCGGATCCATGACCTGTCCGTTGAGAATGACAAGGTCATAGGTTTCCTGCGCCACAACTGGCCAACTGACCAAAAGAGCTGCGGCACAAATGCTTGAGGCCAGTGTTTTCAAAAGAAGTTCTCCTCCCGCGATAAACCTTCCAAATATGCAATCTCAGGAAAGCGTATTCTTGTGCACCACGCCCCCCTTCATGATCATCCCCAATCCTTCGTCAGGATTCGCCATGAGCGAGATATCCTCCAGAGGATTTCCGTTCACCAGCAGAAGGTCTGCGTATGCGCCTTCTTCTATCAGGCCAAGTGGACCGGCTTTGTAAGGGTGGCGCTTTCCGCTGCGCTCAAACAATTCTGCATTCAGCGAAGTCGCCTGGATCAAAATTTCAACCGGCTCGTAGTATTTTGTTCTTGCGAGAAATTCCTGGCTCTGAAAGGGCCCGAGATCGATCGTTCCGAGAATGTCAGTTCCAAAGGACATCTTGAGTCCCAGTGCTTTTGAGCGTTCATAGCCGTTGGTTGCGCCCGCTTGCGCTTCAAGATATTTCGGCACTGAATCGCCGGTCATGCCAGCCTGTTCTGGTCCGACACTGAACGACAAAAACTGTGTCGAATAGAAAACGTCCTTGTCCTTCATCATTTGCATCGTTTCTTCAGAAGCAAAGAGACCATGCTCAATGGATCGGACGCCCGCCTGAAGAGCATTGTAAATCGCCACATCCGTATAGGCATGGATAGTGGCATAAGTTCCCCAGTGCTCGGCCTCCTTCACAATCGCGGAGAGTTCCTCCGGCGTGTATTCGGTCACATCAAGCGGGTCATGAGCACCTGTGATCGATCCGGATCCCATGATTTTGATTTGAGCCGCGCCGTAGCGCAGAGTTTCCCGAACAGCCTTTTTCACCTCCGGAACACCGTCTGCAATTATGGTCCAGCCTCGCAGGTAAGCTGGGTCCAACTGACCTGCAAAGTGCGGCGACAAATAACTGAGCCGTGGATCAAAGTCTCCGTGACCGGAAGTTTGCGAGATGAAAAAACCCGATGGCAGGATGCGTGGTCCTGGAACCACTCCGCTGTCGATCGCCCGCTTCAACCCAAATGATGGCCCCCCCATGTCACGGATAGTGGTGAAGCCACGCAACAACATCCGTCGGGCGCTTTCCGCTGCCATCGCTCCGGTGTATTCATGAGGTGAACCAAAAATCAGATTTTCTATCGTGTCATTCCACATGATGTGGGTGTGCGCGTCGGTCATACCGGGGGTCAGGACACGGCCGTCTGCGTCGATTATTTCTGCTTCATCGGCTGACAGGCTTTCACCAATCGCCGTGATTATACTATTTTCAACAAGCACATCCATGCCGTTCACAAGGGCCGGGGATTGCCCGTCAAAAATGGACGCTCCGCGAATGAGGATGCGCGGCTTTGTCTGGGCAAAAAGCCGATTGGGAGCAGCCAGTGCGAGGGATCCGGTGGCGATACCAGAAAGAAAATGGCGGCGGTTCATTGAATTCATCGTCCGGACCCCTGTATGGTTTTTCTGCTTCCGCTGTGAACACGAAACTCACTGTTGTAATTCGAAGCCCAAGTGTCCTTACCGATAGAACACTTCATTGAGAGCGCAAGTCAAAAGAACGTTTCGATGAATTGACGCAGACGTTCGCCCGCTTGCGCAGTCCGTTTTCATACCCGCCGTTCAAAGTGCAAGTCTGGGCAATATCCACTTCGGCGACCTTCATTGACCATCGGCTTATCATTCTCGACTGGCCATCGAGGATGTATATCCGGGTGTCGCTGGCTACATTGCGCAACACGCCAGTGACGCGGACTGGCACATAAAGCGATTTCTGTTGCACCAATTCCGGAAGGCTCAGTTGCACTAGTTGATTGGGCGGTGGCGGTGGAACATGGCTACACATCCCTATCTGTGGGACTAGATAGCCAGTTGAAAATCCATCGTCATTCTTGCCAGCGGGAATGAGGTAACCGGTCAGGGAGACCTCTGCGCCGTCCAAGTCCGGGTTGGTTGCCAGGGTCGCGGTCTTCCGGCGGTCGGCAACAACCCATCTCAGCGATAAAAGAGCCTCCACGTCGTATCCGGCAGCCTCTACAGCCCTGCGTGCTGCTGTTGCCCGTTTTTCTATGTCTGGGCGGGTGTCCTCCGTGACTTCGCCACTTGCAAGCCTGGCCTCCAGTCGAACAGCGGTTCTCAATGTTTCGAGGACCTTGTTCTCCATGTCACGAAACGGATCTTCAAAACTTTGCTTTTCAAGATCGGGAAGCTCGGAGAATGTGATCTGGCGCGGCTCGGCGATCGCCATTCCGGCGGAAAGAAGAGAAGCGGTCGCCCAGACTATAAAATGCCTCAAAGCGGGAGCTTCAAATGAAAACACAGACATTTCAGTTCCCGCCCTTTGCAGGAATACCTGGCGCAACATCGGGCATGCCGGTCGAGAACCGGAGATCCCATGCCTCTTCCGTCACCATCTCGAATCGTGGTTTGTCCTCCGGTTCAAAACGTATGGGCTGGCCGGCAAAGACTTCAAGAAGTTCATCATCGCGCACGGTCACCTGACCATTCACAATGACAGCTTTGAAACCGGTCGACGGGATGACGCCCCGTTCGTATGTTGCGTTGTCGGTAACGGTTTCCGGGTCGAAAACAACGATATCTGCAACCATTTCTTCCTGCATCCGCCCACGTTCCTGCATGGCCTTAAGGCCCGTCGCGCCCAGGTGTTTGGCGGCATTGTAGCTCAGGATGGACAAGAGTTGCATGAGCGGGATGTCATTCTCCCGTCCAAGGCGCAGGGTGATGCCGCGCGCTCCGGCAAGGCGCGGATGAGAATTGGTCAGGCTTTCGAAGGGAGTGTTCCATGGCCCGAACACGGGCTCGGCGAACATGGCATCACTTGCCATCGTCGTGCCCTTGAGTGTTAGCCATTTGACAGAATCTTCGGCGGGCATCTTCCACAAAAGAATTTCCTTGGTCGGGTCACTCTCCAATGTGGTTTCATAGGAAGTGTGGGTGAAATAATCGCCCGTGATCGGATCCTGCAAGGTGTCTTCGAACCGGTGTCCAAGTCTGTCGACCCAATTTTCGGGTTTAATGAAGACCGCATTCAATGCTGTTGATCCGGCTGCATAGGGATAGATTTCTCCCCAGATGTTATGGCCTTGGTCCTGCAACCGTTGAAGCAACTCGTGGGTAAGGCGCCAACCCGGATTGTTGTAATGATTGATTGTGGCAGGAGCCCCTAACGCAAGAGCGTTGGCAATAATTTCCTGTGCTCCCAGGTTCTCATGGGTGGCATCATCAGGCGTAAAGCGTGTGTGAGCAGCTGTATGGCGGTCGTATCTGGCAGCTACTTTCTGGACTTCGAACATTTCCCGGGTCGTGACACCATCCCGCATGTACCCAACAGTGCTACCGACTCCAAGCGCACCGTGCTGCAATCCCTTGTCGATAATTCGGAGGATCTCGTTGCCGCTGTCAAAGTCGGCCTTGGTCAGGCTCCAGCCAGAGTTCTTTCGAGTCTCGAGCGCTGCCGCAGGCCCTCTTAGCAAAACATCGTCGCCTTTGAAGCCGTCAATCGCGATTGCCCGTGCCTGTTCGTGGCTTGAGGCGCAGCCATAATTTGCCTGTGTCACACCGTCACGACTTTTGTACCAACGATCAATAATCGTTCCGGCACACCCTTCTTCGATGTCCATGCTGCTCGTGAGCCCGTCTCGCAGGCCAAGGGCATAGCCGATCGGAGCTTGCCAGTGGAAATGTGAATCGATAAAGCCCGGAGCCACGACATGCCCGGTAGCGTCAATTGTTTCGGATCCTGTAAGCGGTCGTTGTGAGATCTCGACGATGCGGCCATTACTTATGCCGACATTCGCCACGTTATCATAAAGGGTTTCGGGGTCCATCACCCGGCCATTATTGATGACGAGGTCGAACTCCTGAGCCTTGGCGCTAAAGGACAGCATTGAAATCGCACCCACTAGCACCGCAAGCCTTTGTAATGTAAACATTTGTTTGCTCTCGAAATTCAGTTGGCTAACCTCACCAGGGATCCATTCAGTGTGCTGTCGCTCTTCGAATGGGTTGTCCATTTGACGCATTCAGAACGAGGGCTCCGTTGCGCACCGAGAAACTGCCGTTAACCAGAACGGTCTGAACACCGGTCGCCGGTTGGTTGGCGTTTTCGAATGTCGCGTTGTCGGTGACGGTGGCCGGATCGAACACCACGATATCCGCGTCCATACCAATCTGGATCCGTCCTTTTTTGCGCATTTGCGGCACGTACGCTTCCAGCGTTTGGGCCGGCATGAGCGACATCTTCCGGATGGCCTCGGAAAGCGACATCAGCCCGCGTTCGCGCACATAGGACCGCAGAATCTTGACGAATGTTCCAGCTGAACGCGGGTGGCTGAAAACCTTGCCCGGTAGCGGCCAGGCATCCCCTTCATAATTGGAAATACCGCCATCATCATTGAAATACGACCAGAATACCGCATCAGACTCAATCAGGATGTCCGGATGCAGGACGGAAGCATCCAAAAGCGACAGATCGGACGGTTTGTCTTCATCCAGAAAGTGCCACGTGATAAAAGTCCCCGGCTTGTTGGCCTGGTAGTCGGCCAGCTCCTCTTCTGTCATCCGGTCTTTGCCGAGCTGGAAGTTCTCCGCGGTCGACGACATGCGCGCGCGCCAATCATCGCCGGAAAACATCGCGGCACCGACCACTGTGTTGGCCGCCCCATACGGATAAGCGCCAATGGAGATGTTGATACCGTTCGCTTTGGCATCGTTAATGAGCTCCAGTGTCGAGTGGATATCTGACAACGAGGTGCTGTTGATATGGCAGAGATGCATATGCGTGCCTGTCAAAGCCGCATTTGCAATCAGTTCCTTGACCGCCTCAAACGAGCTTTGGGGTTCAAGGTTGCTGGCATAGCGAACATGAGTGAAGGTTGCGGCTCCGTACTTTCCGGCGAGCTTGGCCAGTGCGAAATACTCCTTCTGGCCGTATCCCGGTGCGTAGCCGGCATTTATCCCTATTCCCAAAGCACCTTCGCGCAGACCCTCTTCGACAAATTCTAGGATGCGGGCGGTTTGATCCGTGTCCGCGATATCGAATTTCCAGTCATTCCGGGACTGTGCTTCCTGAAAATAGACGGGGGTCGAAAGCGGATCGGTATCCGTGAATGTCGCGATCCGTCCAAAGGTCCAGGCCGCCGAGGCACCGTAGTTTATCGGAAGGTCCTTCCCGGCCTGGCTGGCATACCACTCCCCGATGGGCAGAACGCCGGATTCCAGTTCCAGGGCAGTTGTCACACCCTGCATCGCCTGCATGCGGTAATCACCGATGTTCTGGCCATGGGCGTGCAGATCGATAAAGCCGGGTGACACGACCTTACCAGTCGCGTCGACAATGGTCTCGCCGTCCAGCGGGAACTCGCTGATCGCAACGATCTTGCCATCTTCAATGGCGACATTGCGGATCGCGTCAAGCCCTGATTCCGGATCGATCACACGCCCGTTGTTGATGACGATGTCAGCCGCCGACACAGACAAGCAGCTGGCCAGCAGAAAGGCAATCGGTGCAACTGTCCTGACCATTGGTAAGGTCCTTACTTCTTGAATGCGTTGTAGATGAAGTTTTGAACGGTCGGCGTTATCTTGAAGGTCAAGCCAAAGTCCGGGCCAAAGTTGTCATTCTTCTCAACATAGTAGTCGAACGATGCAGAAAGTTGCACCGGTGTATTTCCCAGTCTGACAACCTTGCGGAGTGTTGCGTTGACGGGAATGGTCCACTGCTCGGCTTCCCAATCGTAACTGATCTTCGGATTGGTTCCGGCTGTCCAGCCATCGCCAAGAAATTTCATTGCGAAGAGTTCTAGTGTCGTAGAGGAGTAGTCCGGTCCGGACCCGGCAACGGTCCATTGGTGTTGCGGAAAGGCAGCAAGAAGGCCTTCCTTGTTCATATAGGCAATCGCTACCTCGGGGCCGAGGCGCAATTGTTCGCCCGACAAGGTCGTGAAGGTCGGAATTGTGCCCTGCATCCCGCCGACAACGATCAATCCGCTGTCGAAGGATTGTCCGACGGCAATGTCAAATCCGACATCTCCTAAAGAGACTTCTTGCGTGAAACCGTTTCCAGCCGAGTTGGGCACAGGCTGATTGGTTGCGAAAGGGATGGCGGGCCGGACGTAGAAATTCCGTGTCCCGTCAGCTGTCAGCGGAAAGGGAAACACGGGCTGAAACAGGAATGTGTTGCCGACCTGATTGTCAGCGTCCGGCAAGTTACCGCTGTAAAACGTCGTTATGTTCTGCAAGGTCAGGGTGGCGAGAGGGGAGTTCGGATTGTTCAGCTGTTGGGCGAGCTCGTCGGACGAAAGTTCGCGCGGTTTTTCAGCGACCGTCTTCAGTTCTGAGACCGTATCGATCTGGTGTGGATTGTCGACAGCATTGAAGGCTGAGCCGACACGCTCGTTCGGTATTTCGTCAGCGGTTGCGACCGTAGCGAAGGCACATGCGCATAAACCCGCAAAAAATATTAAATTCCTGAATTTCAACATCCAGATTCTTCCCCAGCGTAAACTCAAGTTGAGGCATAAAACACGGATTGTAAACGGGTGTTTGGGTCGAAGATGATTACGTATTTTTTCGTAAATTTGGCGATAATGCAGTTTCATAGTCTCTGATCGCGGCATCACGAGAAGAGAGAAATCAAGGAACAGGATCCTGGACTGTATGGGCAGTCCGGTTGTTCAAGGTTTTAATCGCTGGCGTGACCACATGGAAAACCTTCCCGCATTGGAGGCTGCGATAGTCGGCTTCGCTCCTGGCAGGGTGGACAGCATTTATGTTCAAGGCAAAAACTCGGTGCTCGTCTGCTGTTGAGGTACTTGGAACTGCTTCCCTGGGCTTTCAAGGCTGGAGACCGTAATTCGCCATCTTGGCACACGAATCCGAAGTCAGAGCATTGACAATTGCGCAAGTCCGGGGCGAATTTTCCCCGAACCAATCACGTGCGGAGAGACCAACATGCTTGCCTTTTTTCTGAATGCCTTGCGTTTGTTGAAGGCGATCGCACGTTCCTGGAAAGATCCCCATTTCAAGGGTGGCCTGTTGCTGTGCATTTTCATGTTGGCGTCGGGCACTGTATTTTACAGCAGTGTGGAGGGCTGGAACTGGGTCGACTCGCTGTATTTTTGTGCTGTGACCCTGTCCACTGTTGGCTATGGCGATTTGATCCCTCAAACCGACCTCGGAAAACTCTTTACTGTCATCTATATATTCGCGGGGGTCGGCGTATTCGTTGCCCTGTTTGCCCAGTTCGCCCGCGCGCTGATACGGGATACGAAGTAATTGCTCTGCTGGAGAAGAAAAATCCTTGATCGAAAATGTATGAATGTTTTCTTCGTTTAGGTGATCTCGCTAGCATGTCGAACCACAGCCTCCTGCAAACGGCCGCTTTAAGGGGCTAATTGAGAAGTGGTGAACGACCGGAATGGGGGCGCGAAGCTGCCGGATGGCGGCCTTCTGCAATTAGGAAGTTACCATGTTGTGCGCGGTCCCGCAGTGTGCAGGGCCGCACGTTTTCAAATCTCAGTATGTTCCGCTAACTCCAGGGCATCTTCGATGTCCACGCCCAGATACCTGACCGTGTTTTCGATCTTTGTATGCCCCAAAAGGATTTGTATGGCGCGAAGGTTGCCGGTCGCCTTGTAGATCATCGCGGCCTTGGTGCGTCGAAGCGAGTGGGTGCCGTAGTCTTCGCGTCGCAGTCCGATCGCGGTCACCCATTCGTCCACCAGGCGGGCATACTGGCGAGTGCTCAAATGATCGGTATGGTCAACTCTGCTGGGGAACGCATAGTCATCGATCGATCCGCCGCGCCGTTCGAGCCACGCGAGCAAACTCGCCCTCACATCTGGAGTTATTTCGAATTGAACCGGACGTCCGGTCTTTTGCTGAACGACCATCGCTCGGGATCGGATTTCGGTCCCAGTGACGAGCGTTCCAATCTTCATCTTCACGAGATCGCAACCGCGCAGTTTGCTGTCGATCGCAAGATCAAACAACGCACGATCTCTCATGCGTCCCTCGCGATCGAGGAAGAAGCGGATCGCCCAGATCTGACGTTGTTTCAACGGTTTCTTGACGCCGACCTTTCGGCCGGCATTCCAAGCTGGGCGCCCCAATGCATTCGGATCAAATTGTGCAGTACCCATTTCTTCTCTCCTTTGACCAACATTGGTCATCTGGAGAACACGTGAGCTCAACGTAGGGGCCGTGAGCGGACTGTCTGGTGTTTGGAGATCCCCAGGTAAGAGCGGACATGCAAATGTAGCTCGTAAGCAAACGGTTCCGGCCCTTTCCATCAATTTGCATGGAGTTTTCCTTGCTGCGGCTCGGCGCGTCAAAGTTTCCATTCAATTGAGTTTTGATCACGTCGACGCCGCCGCCGAAGATAGTTGACGATTTCAATAGCAGCGAGAGTCAGTAGATCCACTCTCCAAAGGAACTTGATTGCGACAATAGAAAGAGCCTGGGATATCCTGCAATCAGGCCGATCAATGCGGTGCATGGTCCATAGGCGTTTTCTTGAACCGCTGTCGCGTTGCGACCAGGACGCCGCTGACAATCAGCAATGCGCCAACGCATTGATAGATGTGGATCTCCGCACCCAATATGGCGACGGACTCCGCGGCTACAAATATTGGCACGAGATAGGAAAACAGCGAGGATGCCGATGCGCTAATTTCGTTTGTGCCGAAGTTGAGCAGATGGAGATAGAGCGCACCCATGCCAACCCCGACGAAGAGGATTGAACCCCAAACTTGCCAGGAGTAGTCGAACGGTGTTGGCGTACTGGCCTCGTAGGCAATAAAGACGGGCGATAGAACAAGGGTCCCAATGACGAGAAGCACAAACAGACCCTCTTCAGGTTTGGGATGTAAATCCCATTTCTTGAGCAGCACAAGATAGAGACCACGGAAGGTATTGGACGCGATCATCAACAGGAAAGCCAGATGCGGATTGAAGTCGGCAACGTTGGACAGGCTGCCCCGGAAGGCAAAGACCAGGGCGCCTGCAAGTGCGAGCGCGACACCCAGATATTGCACGCCTTGCAGCCGCTCGCGCAGCAGCAGTGCGGAGAACAGGATCGTCAGGAGTGGAACGCTCGTGTAACCGGCCCCAAGATCAATCAGATCGTTCGACCGCAGTGCCAGATAGACCAGCCAAGGCGTGAACACCACGCCCACGATTGCAAGTACCGTTATGCGAAGACTGTTACCGCGAAAATAGCGCCATGGGTTGCCCTGCCTTTTGAGAACGAATGGCACCACGCAAATGGTGGCGATCAGGCAGCGCCAAAAAGCCAGCACAACCGGCGGGACCTCATTTACCGCCAGGTTGCCAAACAAAAAATTTCCGGCACTGACAAGCATGGCCAGAAGCAGTGCAAGATACGCCAGGACAATCTTGTTGTTTTCCATCACGTCAGGAGAACATAGCCTGCTCAGGGCGCAAAGCGCTAAAGCGTATGCAGGGTTTTGTGAAAGGGCGTGTTTTTCCGGAAACCGGAGCTCGGCAACCGGAAATAGATGACAGAGGAGAGTTGCCGACACTGACCGAGTTAACTTCTTTTTGAACGAGGGGCTGGTTCAGTGAAACTTGCTGAGAAAGGGCACATATCAGATGCTGATCATCAGCCGTCGCACTCCAGCGCAGCTTCTCCTGAGCGGGTATCTATTTCAATGAAATAGATACAGTAATTTTACGGGCCGCGACCAGATTAGAGTCTTCAATAACTTCAAAGAAACAAAAACCAAGTCGGGTTAACAGGAGTTATGAAAGTCGGAGGAATCAGTTTTACGGCCGAGTAAACGACATCAATACCAACGTAACATTCAGGTCGTTGTGATCGTTCGGAAACTTGTCCACAGGTCTTGTCTTTTGCGAATGGGACTTGTTTGCCAAGATTATGTGTCACGGCTCGGGGCAAAATATCCCGTTCACATCGAAGAGACCTGACACCCGGCTTCTTTGATAGACCGGGTGTCAGGTGTTTTTGTTTGGGTTGCCGTGTTAGGCGACGAGATCGATATAAGTATAGGTCTCCGGAGTATAGACCCACTCGCCATTGTCGTTGGTGATCAGCGTGATCTCGGTCGGCTGGTCAAAATTGTCATTCTTGTCGAGAACAGCCAGGGTTTCACTGTTGTAGTTGTCAAAGAGAGTCCAGTCGTTCTCCCCTTCGATCCACGTCAGGGTGGCGCCGTAATCAACATTCGATGAGCTATCGGCATAGGACAGTTCGTCGATCACGATCGTGTCGGCTCCGGCGCTGAAGTCTGTGATGTGTGCGGAACCGCCGTTCAGGACAAAAGTGTTTGACCCACCGGTACCTGTCCAGGTGTTGGAACCACCTGTCGAAACGAGCGTATTGTCCTCGTCGCTACCAATGATCGTGTCCCCGAATTCAGAACCAATGAGGTTCTGGACGTCCCAGAGATAGTCCTCGTGAAATCCTTCCAGGTCCTGGGTAACCGTGAAATGGGTGCCATGCGACGGGTTATCTGGGTCAATCGACAGTACCGTCATGTCGGCATTGATGGCGCCGAACGCATATTGATAAGTGACCGTGTCCTCACCCGTTCCACCAAACACCAGGTTGTGGCCAGTTCCCGTGGCGAATAAGTTGTTGCCTGAGAACCCGTAGAACTTCGCACCACCGCCTGTCGCGGCGTTGATCGAGTCACCAGTTACGTCAAAACTGAACAGGACATCGTTGTGTTCGGTCCCCATGTAGGTTTTGTACGTGGAGTCGCCGAACATGTGGTTCCCGTTCCAGGCGCCAAGGAACATGTAGCGTCCCGCACCAATGTCGTCAGAGAAGGAGCCGATGGAAGCGATGTCAGACGCATCTACACTGAAATCATTGGTTGCGTCACCGCTACCAACGGTCAGACCGTCGGAATCCATGATAAGCACGCTCGACAATAACGCTTCCCCGAAAGCTTTCTTTTCGATCGAGCTCAGCGAACCCGAGGTACCGAAAATCTCTGCCGCCGAGGCAAAGTCGACATAGGCAAGCACAGTATTCGAGTTGTAGTCATAGATGGTCAGATCATGGCCGTCCGCTTCGACTTTCACGGCAAGGTTGGTACTGCCTTCCGCGTTCATCGGTAGCAACAGCCTGTCCGTCAACGGGTTGAAATCATAAATTTCCGTTGCCTCGAACACGGGATAGTCCGTGGTCTCGACGACCTGCGATGGGGTGCCTCCCACCAACGTGCTGATAAGGTCTGTTCCGGCCGTGAGCATCATGCCCCAAAGCGGATTGGTTGCGCCCAGTTCTTCTATCGCCCAACCGAAGAAGTTAGAGGTGGTGTCGATGGTGGTATCCGTAACCAGGCCCATCTGCCATTCGGACATGGACGACGTCACAGTGGTTTCCGAAGGTGGAATGTTTCCTATGACAACAGTATCAGTGCCAGAGCCGAGCATTATCTTGTTGGAGTTCGTCGTTCCGTCGAGGTTGTTTTGATCGACAACGACCCAATTGTTACCGTTGCCGAGCACAACTGTGTTGCTGCCCTTGCCGGTAACAATGAAATCATCTCCGGTCCCGCCGAAAATTGTCGATGAGCCGCTGCCGCCGTCAATCCGGTTGTCGCCACCGACACCATAGATGATGTTGTCGCCGCCAACTCCGTTGATGGTATCATTTCCTTCACCACCGATCAGAGTATCACCGTAGTTGCCGCCGGTGATGTCATTTCCAAAGTCACCACCTTTGAAGATGTTGTGAAAATCGTAACTCTTTCCGGTCGCGCTTGTATTGCCCTGCCAATGGTTTTTGGTCACGCCCTGGTAGGTGACATAGTCTTCGGCGTTGCTCGCGTCGATCGCGGTGTAGAGGTAATGTGTTTTCAGATGATGCCAGCCGTTCTTGCCGCCATTGGAATAAACCGGGTCAATCAGACTTTCAGCATCGATCGTCAGCTGATCGGCGTCGGTAACAAGCAGGCCGGCTGAGCGCAGTTCCATTTTGTCGTAGAATGCAAGACCCGTCTGATGCCAGTCCGTGCCGACCAGCAGTTTCTCTTTGGCCATCGCAGTGAAGTCACCATCTCCCCACCGGCCACTTACGGTTGGTCCACCATCCAGGGCATAGCCCGCCAGTGTGTCCAGTCCGAGTGTTTGCAGCCTCGTCCATTGACTGTCGGAATAGAAACTCTCAGAAGAGCTCATTGCAGTTGACGACAGCATTATCGACTGGAATTCAGTCGAGGCCGGGGCAGACCCTGGCTGAAGTGGCTGCACGGCGATCAGGCCGTTGCTGTCCTTGGAGGCCGGAACAGGGCCGAGCGGCAGGGGATGCACAGCAATCAGATCATTGTCTTCCGGCACGTCTGTACCGCATTTCGGCGACGGCAT
>NZ_CANLVF010000004.1 GCF_947494555.1 uncultured Roseibium sp.
ACCCAACATCGCTGCCAGGTATCGCAAGGACAACGCCGCCTACGCTTCCCTTCCTTCATATCAAATTGTCAAAGAACAGAGGACAAAAACCCTCGCAGGAAACCAAAACACCAAACCAAAATCAGCCAAATACCGAACCTCTCGACCCGGCCAACAAAGACCAACTTTTCTGGAATTAAGGTCACAAAACCCTGTCGCCAGCAGCAACGCCGCCGTCGATGAACGCGGTTATACGCACACAAAATCATACCGTCAACAGCCCCAATTGAAAAAAATGCAAAAAAACGAAAAAAGTTTCACTAGATGAATTATTTTTAATGATTTCAGCCGGTTAACGATTATCCACCTTCGCAATCAACCCGCTCGACAGCCAATCCCGACCCTAGTCCGCCAGCTGCTGCAATCAGCGCCAGACCTCGGCTTTTTTCGATTTTTCCAGCATTCCCCGACGTCCGCAACATCATTTCAAACAACTGCACGGCGAGAACCGCTCCTGAGGCACCGATCGGGTGACCGCGCGCCAAGGCGCCGCCCAATCTGTTTAACTGCGACGTTTCGATCCCCAGGCGGTCCGCCGTGACCATTGCCTGTACGGCGTAGGCTTCCATGAGTTCTATCACGTCAAAGTCCGGAGCGTTCAGCGCCAGCCGTTCAAACAACGACGCGGCGACTTCAATCGGCACAAGAGCGGGGTCGGCCGGATCGCCGCCGCCGCTTTTTCCCGCAAGGATTTTCAATCCCGGTTTGCCGCTGGCCTTCCAGACCTGGTCGGACACCAGAAGAACGGCCGCAGCCCCGTCGGCCTCGCACGCGATCGTCGCGGCCGTCACTCCGGTCTTTTCGTCGCCGGTAAGGACCGGCGCCCGCAGCGCTGTCCTGACTGACAGGTTCCGGGTGAATCCATCGCCCGTACCGCCCTCTTTTCCGAGCACATCTACCAGTTTCATCTGACCTTGCGCCTTGATGGCCTTGGCATGCGATGAAACGGCGAATTCGGCCTGGCGCTCGCGCCTGATACCACGCTGCTCTGCAAGACGGGCTGCGGCTTCAGTGAGATCCGGATCGGCAAATGGCGACGGAGCAAAGGGCGGTCTGTTGTATGGAACGGGTTCAGCGTCTTTGTCCATCGGGTGCGTTGAACGGATAGGAGCGCGGCTGAAACTTTCCGCCCCGCCTGCCAGAACGCAGTCTGCCGCCCCTGCTTCGATGAGCCGAACCGCCAGAATGATGGCATCGAGGCCCGAACAGCATTGCGTGTCGACCGTCATGGCCGGAACGCCCGGCGGCAGCCCCGCCCGCAAAGCAGCCAGACGTGCCGGATTTCCTCCTGCGTAAAGCGCGTTGCCCAGAAGAACCTGATCAACCGATGCAGGCGGTATTCCTGCATCCTTGAGGATCTTGCGCAGAACGGGCGCTGCAAGTTCGTCCGCCTGCAATGCGGCAAGCGCGCCGCCGCGCGGTGCAATCTGCGTCCGTCTTGCAGCAATAATGTATGCCGGCGCGCTCACTCGGCTGCCTCTTTGTTCTGGAGCTCGAGCGCAACGCGCTGAATATCGGGTTTGCCGCCCGGCGTTGCCGGTAGTCTTTCGTAAAGATGAAACCTGCGCGGCCATTTTCCCGGTGCCAGATGCTCCCTGCAATGGCGCAGAAGTTCGCCTTCAAAATCCGGAAGGGGCGCCCTTACCTCGACCGCAGCCTCCAGGCGCTGCCCTCTGACCGGATCGGAGAGGCCGGTCACGACAGCGCCTGAAACCCCGGGATGCGCGAGCAGGACTTCTTCGATTTCCTCCGGATAGACATTCAGGCCTGAGGTCACGATCATCCGTCCGGTCCGCCCCACCAGAAACAGATACCCGTTTTCATCAAGGCATCCCACGTCTCCAAAGGTCAACCAGCCATCCTGCCACCGGGTCAACGGATCGTTGCCACAGTGATAGCCCGTGAAGAGGAGGGCGCCCTTCACCCAGATCGCGCCCGCAGTCCCTGGTGGTTCGGGACTGTCCGGCGTGCCGATGGCAATTTCGACCTCAGGCGGCGCCTGGCCAACCGATCCGGGTGGTGCATCCCCATCCGGTCCGGAAATGGTGATGAAACTCGTTTCTGAAGCGCCGTAGAACTCGAACAATCCTGCATTCGGGAAGACGGCGGTGAGCCGCTGCCGGTCCTTGTCCTGCCACTTCGCACCACTTGCAAGAACATGGTGGACCGCTTCGACGGGGCCCGAACGTTCTGCAGCTTCTGCAAGAAAGTGCAGCTGCGTCGGCGTTGCATAAAGCGTGGCGCCGGTATCTGCGCGTGCCAGCGCGGAGAGCAGCGTGCGCGGATCGAACCGCGGTGCGAGGACGACGCCATGGCCAGCGGCGAGGCCGCATACCGCGCCATAAAGATGAAGCGAGTGGGTGAGTTGACCAGCCAGCACAATGCGCTCAGTACCGCGGATCCCGAATTCCCTGTCGGAGACTTCGAAGCTCTTCAGCCAGGACCCGTGCGTTCTGAGATACCCTTTTGGCGTACCGGTCGAACCGGAGGTAAAGCCGCAATAGAAAGGATCGTCTTCACGTGGCGGAGCCTCGCGGGAGTCAGACCTCCGGAGACTTGCAGCGGGAATTGAGGGCAAATTTAAGAAAATGGCGCCGTCAATGAGAAGGTCCGGTGCGGCAGCGTCAAGAACGTTTTTCAGTTGAGCGATTGGCCATCCCGAATCCAGAACCATCGCGATCCGCGCGGTCCGGGCACAGGCAAAAAAACAAATCAGGAGGGCATCCGGATCTTCCAGAAGAAGGCCAACCCTGCCACCCTGGGAAGTTCTTTCCCGAATGAAGGCTTCCATCTCCTCGATCTTGTCGACAAAGTGACGCCAGGTCCAACTGGCGGCACCTGCGTTCAGCGCGATGTCATCGGGCCTTGTGACCGAAAAGTCTTCTAGCCTGTCTCCGACAAAGGACATGGCGCCGCATCCCCGTTTTTCCGCTCAACCGCGAGACAAAACTGCCCCCGGCAACCCTCTTGCAACAGTCTGGACAACAAGAGCCGTGATTACGACCTTTACGAGATCGCCCGGGATATAAATGGCACTGCCCAGGGCCGCCTTTTCCAAAGACAGGTTCGCCATATAGGCAACGCCCGGGATGCCGAAAAGATAGACGACACCAATTCCGCCGACAGCAGCAGACAGTCCGGCCGCGACGAGAATATTCAGGCGGGATGTTACCTGCATGATCCACCCGGCGACGAAAGCACCAACCGGCCAGCCGATCAGAAAGCCGACAGACGGTGACGCGAACACACCCAGGCCGCCGCGACCGCCTGCGAGGAAAGGTGCCCCAAGCGCGACCAGGAACAGAAACAGAAGCACAGCGAGTGCGCCCCGGACAGGTCCGAGCATAACGCCGGCCAGCATGACGCCGAGGGTCTGTGCCGTGATCGGCACGCCGCCCAGAAACGGGATGGCGACCGGCGGTACCAGACCTAGGGCGGCAATCAATGCCGCGTAAAATGCGATATGAACCAGCGAACGATCTGCCATAGCGATTTTCACGCCTCCTTGTTTTTGCCGTTCCGATGTCACCGCTTTGCGGCATCTCAGGGAACAAAAGGCTTTTTGTTACGCGAACGGATATCGTCCGCAGGTCTTACTCACCTGTCAGACAACCCTTCCGAACCGCCCCGTGCCCGCAGGGCATCGGCCACATTGTCCGACATGCGCAGACACTGAATGGCGAGTGGGGGAAGAAGCCTCCAGGAATTTCTCGAACCGGACCGCGATTGATAGGCTTCTCGAAGCCTTGAAAAGATCTGCATCATATGGGGTGCGAACCGCAGCACAAGCGCGACGCCCAATGCCGGTTTTCTGGCCGAATAGCCGAACCATTCCAGCGGTTTGAACAAAGGCATCACTGCCTCCAGCATGTCGTCCATGCGGGTGGTCACCGAAACGAGATTGGCGGCCAGGACCAGCACAATCAAGCGCAGGATCACCGCAAATCCTTCCAGGAGCGTTCCGGATACCCAATGCAGGAGGAGAAGAATGCCGAAAAAGACGGTCAGGCCGCGCAGCAATTTCAGCTGCGCCAGGCCTTCCCTGCCGAGCGTGGCATAAAGACCGACAACGACCGTAAGGCATGGCAGGAAAACCCATGGAGACGTGACCTGAAACAGGAGCAGACTGGCCACGGCAACCAGCAAAAGCTTGAGACCCGCAGGGGTCCGGTGCAGCCAGCTGTTTCCTGTCAGATACATCGAGATCACAGCGCCGCCAGCTCCAGCTTGACACCCGACCTTCTGTCGATATCCGCTCTGAACGCCGGCAAAACCTCAAAAGGAGCGCCATCCATGCGAATGCCGCCGTCTTCAAGCCACAGCACACGATCGAAGCCTTCAAGATGACTCAGGTCGTGGCTGACCATCACGATCTTCTGCGGAAGGGAGCGGAGCTTGTCACCAATCCTGCGCGACGCCAGCGCATCAAGGCTGGTCATGGGTTCGTCGAGAACAAGCAGCCTGGGCTCCATGACAAGAACGGACAGTATGCAGACGAGCTGCTTTTGCCCCTCGGAGAGTTCGGCGATCGGCAAGGGCGCAAGGGCCTCGCAGTTATGCTGCGTTAGAAAATCCAAAGCACGTTTCCGGCTTTCGTCCCTGGCCACACCCAGTTGTGTGAGGCCGAACGCGATCTCTTCTTCCACCGTTGGAAAGATGGCCTGATGGTCGGGGTTCTGAAACACGAACCCGACATGGCGAGGCAGCTCGGGAGCGGCCGCCTCGGCGAGAGCACCAAAGAGCTTGAGGGACCCGCAATCCGGTTGGCGCAAACCGTTCAACATGCGCACAAATGTGCTTTTGCCAGAGCCGTTCAGACCAATCACACCGACTCTGTCTTCCTTCAAGGACAGCGTCAGGCCGGACAGGACCTTTCTGCTGCCGATTGAGAGACCGACGCCGTGAAACTCGGCGTAAGGAATTGCTGCCGGATCGCAGATCCGGTTCCGATCATGATTTTTCTTCTTGGGCCAGAAAGCCATTTCACCTCGCCGAAGGTGCCCGCGCAGTTGTCCGCCAACAGGATGACCCTGTTCTCAAGGATCCGTTCGGGGGCCGCTTATTGACCGGATCTTGCCCGATGTCAAAGTCGGTCTATCCTACCGGACGGCCGAGATCGGGCAACTCGGCCAATTGGTCAATGGTGGCGCGCACTCTTTCCAGCGCTTTGCAAAAACGATCCTCTGACGCTTCGGACCCGAATGTAAGCCGCAGGTAGGGCGCTGAAGCGTGGTCTCTTGACTGGAAGTAGCGCGAGGACAAAACCGAAATGCGCTGATGCCCAAGCGTTGCCTGAATTGCGTCGGGATCAACGTGGTCGGGCAGGCGCAACCATCCAAAGACCTTATCGGTTCCGCCTTGCAGGAAATAGGGTGACAAAATCTCTCGCGCCTTCTGAAACCGGAGCCGGTTGGCTTTGCGTTTCAGGCGCAGCGTTTTGAAAAGATGTCCTTCGCGTACCCAGCCGGCAATCAATTCAGCCGTAATGGGCGACGCCATCCAGGTGCTTTCGCCGATCTTGTTTCGAATGGAATCGCCAAACAGTCCCGGTACGTGCACGAAGCCGATGCGGCTGCCCGGCGAGCAGACCTTGGATATGCTTGCGATAGAGGCCGTGCGCTCCGGCGCAAGAGCACCGAATGCAGGCAAGGTGTCGGGCAGGAAGGGCGTATAGGGATCGTCCTCGACGATCTTCAGATCGTGCTCACGCGCAACTTGGACCAGGTTTTCCCGTTCCTCGACCGACATCGTGTGCGTGGTCGGGTTCTGCATGTTCGGCATCAGGAACACACCCTTGATGCCGTGGACCCTGGCTGCCTGTGCAAGTGCCTCCGGATCCATGGCGCCAAAACCTCCATCGGGCCGAATTAGCGCGGGAACGGGAACAAGCTTCAAACCGATGCTGGCGAGCGAAGGAAATATGGACGGGTAGGTGAAACGGTCGATGGCAATCGCATCACCGCTGCGGAAAAGCGCTTGGCAGGTTACCTGGATGCCGTGCTGCGCACCGCAAGTAACCGCGACGCGGGCGGGATCCGCGTCCAATCCATAGTCCTTGAACACCAGCACACCGGTTTCACGGTGCGCCTTCAGGCCTTCCGAGGGTACAAAACCGTTCAACCGGTCGATGCCCGCGGTCCTGGCCATGCGGATAAGGCCTTCCGACAGGTTGGGATTGAGATGAGGATAGGCAAAGTTGCGTGCCAGGTCACAGATTTCCTGTTCGTTCTCTTTCGGAACAAGAGGAGAGATCTTGTGAGTCTCTGGCGCTACATAGGTTCCGCGGCCGGTTTCACCCTTGACCAGCCGGCGCCGCTCCGCTTCGCCATAAGCACGTGTGATCGTCCCGAGTGTGACGCCAAGCTGGTAAGCAAGTTCGCGCTGCGGCGGCAGTCTGTCGCCCTGGCCGAGGACGCCTTCCTTGATGTCTGATTCAAGCGCATCGGCGATCGCGATGTAAATCGGACCCTCAGCGTCCTGAATTTCCGGAATCCACATTGTCATGAGAACAATGTTTACATTGACGAATACAATATCTCAAGACAATTAGTATCTTCGCCAATTTTGTATCGATTGTATCGATACTGCCGCAGGAGACCATTATGGATTTCGCCACATTCCTGGCCTTTGCTGTTTTTGTCATCGTGATGACCGGTACGCCGGGCCCGGGAAACCTCACGTTTCTCGCAATCGGCGCAACTGCCGGCTACAGGACGGCATTTCCCGTGATTGTCGCATCGCAGATCGGGTCGCTGCCGCTAAAACTCAGCGTTGCCTATGGGCTCGGTCACGTGATGGCAGGTGGCGGCCCGATCGTCACGGTCTTCAAGGTGCTGAGCATGGCCTACATGACCTATCTGGCCTGGCGTATCATTTCGCTTACCGTCAAGCCCAAGGGCGAAGTCGCCCTGCCAAGTTTCTGGGAAGGCTTGCTCATTCACCCATTGAGCCCGAAAACCTGGGCCATGAACCTTGTCGCCTTCTCGACTTTCCTTGCCGGTAACGGCCTGAGCATCCACGAAAACGCGCTCATCCTGATTGCCGGGTTCACGCTTGGCGGGATGGTCTTTCACTCTCTGTGGGCGTTGGCTGGTGTTTCCATACTCGCCCTGATCGGCGAGGGGCCAGTGATGCGCGCGGTGACCGTTTCCATGGCAATCGCCATGATCGCAGCGACGGTCTGGGCGCTTGTCCTTTAACCTCTGAACACTTTTCGGAAGTGGCCGCAATATGCCCGTTCTCAATTTTTCATACACCACGATCAAAGACATGGCTGCCTTCAAGGAGTATTTAGATAAAGCGTCCGTTCTGATGCAGCGACACGACGTTGAAACAGTGGTTCGCAGAACCTATCGAACCGCGTTCAGAAGCACCTCGAAGGGCCCACATTTTACCGCCGTCTCTCGATATGAGGACATGGAAAGTGCCATGCGTTTTTATCAGTCCGTTGCCTATCGGAACCTCATTGAACTGCGCAACGCTGCTAGCGAAATGGAAATCCAGTTCCACGATGAATGAAACGAATTTGCCGGCTCAACATCAATTGTGTGCTGAGCGTGCAAACTATCTTTTCAGGTGTTCGAGTTCAGCGGCCCATTTCTGTTCAAGAGAGCTGTATCCTCGCAGCGGTTCGTCGTGGCCGATATCTTTCCGCAGGTCAGGCGGCAGATCGGTCAGACGAATTCGGCGCCGATTTCTTGACGTCAGAACACAAATTGCTTTTCGAATAAGGGTGCCTAGGGATATCCCCGCAGCTTTCCTTTTACCCAAATCCTTTTTCGGGCAAAAAATTTGCTCTGACATCGTTGTAACCTCATGATTTTATGAGTTACATATCGATAGTATCGTTCCGCATGACCAACTAAAAATTCTCACGAATGCATAAGGATAGATTATGCATGGCTGCCAATCTGCCTCCTCTTTCCGCAATACGTGCGTTTGAAGCCGCAAGCCGCCACCTGAGTTTCACAAAAGCCGGCGATGAACTTGGCATGACCCAGGCAGCGGTCAGCTATCAGATCAAGCTGTTCGAAGAAAAACTAGGCTTTGCGGTATTCGAGAGGAAAACGCGCAAGATCGAGCTGACGCCCAAAGGCGCTCTGCTTGCCGAAGGCGTCGTCGATGCTTTCGGCCGATTGCGCCAGGTTTTTCAGGATGTCACGGCAGCCGAAGCAACCGAACTGGTCATTTCCAGCAACACAACATTCGCGGTGAACTGGCTTGCGTCGCGGATGTTGTCATTCCAGATGCAAAATCCCGACATCGCGGTTCGGCTGGTGTCCTACGGTCCATGGGAAAAACCGGCGTTTGATCAGGCTGACGTAACAATTTCCGCCTGCTATCCACCGCCGAAGGGTAACCTGTTCATTCCCATTGTCGCTGCAGAGTTCACCCCAATGGTGTCGCCGCAGCTCGCAGAAACCATCGGGGGGATCAAAACGCCGTCCGACCTTCTGAAACTCCCGATCGTCGACCCGGACGATCCGTGGTGGCGCATTTGGTTCAGCGCGGCAGGACTTCCGGATGCCGATCTGGCGAAGTGGCCGACTTCGCGCATGGGGTCTCAAGCCCTTGAAGCGAACAGGGCGATTGCAGGCCAGGGCGTCGCTATTCTGACACCCTATTTTTGCCGGCAAGCCCTTCGGGACGGTCAACTGGTCCAACCTTTTGATCTGATTTGTGAAGCGGAAGACGAATTCTGGGCGCTGAGTTACCAACCCTTGAACAAGAACAGCCGGAAAGTTCGTCTATTCCGGGACTGGGTGGTTTCAGAATTAAAGAGAGACGGACTTGAGTGCCCGGATGCAAAGCCGGTCGGTCCATAGAAATGCAATTGAATTTCACTCCGGTCACAGCGCTTCGACCAGGCACGTCGATCAGCAGACCGGGGTTACCTGAACCACTTTCGTGCATTGCCTGAGCTTTGGCGCGACCCGATAACCCGGTGCTTTTACCTTCCCAAAGGCAAACAACCACAGATACCCAAGTTGAAACTTGGGAGAAGTACGACCACCTGTTTAACAACCGATAGGTATTCAACCGGCTTGTGTTATGAGTGAGGGCTTAGGTCCCGCCGCGTCGTTACAAAAAAGGCGCTGGAAGAAGCACTGGATGAGCTGAATTTGAATAGTCGATCGCATTACGGGGAGGGCAGTTACGGGACTAAGGCTCGCCCGGAAATGCTTCCGCATTTGCGGTTCGCAACGCAATCTATTGAAGAAAATGATCGTCTCGATGCTTTGAACACGTTCAGCCGCGGGCTCTATACCTACAGCCGCAGCGAAGACAACAAGACCCCGCATTTGGCTTTGGACGCCTGGGCCCTGGACGATGTCGCGGCGGCGTCCTTTTCCTATGGCCCGACGAAGCTGCAAACCCCGCAGTCCATAGATGCCGACTTTAGAGACATGATGTTTCTGCGGTGGATCAAATCCGGTCATTTGCGCGTGGAAAGCGATGACGCACGGCGGGAGTTCAGCCCCGGGTCCATGTTTTTGATGAATGCCCGACACAAGTTGCACGCACTCGATGATGGATATGCCCTGTCTCTGCGGTTGCCCATTGGCCGGGTTGGCTATGATCCGTTAAGCCAAGACCCTATCGTCGCGCTGAACGATCACTCATGGCAAGTGAAAGTCCTCAAATACGCGCTCACCAGCCTCTTTGAAACACTTTCCGATACAGCGTCTCCAGATGCACCAGGGATTGCGAAGCAGCTTTCGGAGCTGGTGCAGGCGGCCGCTCCGCGCGGGAAAAACGAAGAAGACGGCGTTGCATCGCTAAAATCAAATCGAGCCCTCGCAATGCGCCGGTTCCTGCTCACGAACTTGGCCCGCTCAGACCTGAGTGTGAGCACTCTCCAACGCGAATTCAACGCATCCCGCGCGACGGTTTATCGGGCTTTCGATGAAATCGGTGGCGTCGCGAATTTCGTGCGCGAGCATCGGTTGTCTGCAATCCACCGAGATCTGCGTTCGACTGAACCGGCCCGCGGTGCAATTCGCCGGATTGCGGAACAACATGGTCTCTACGATCAAACCACGTTCCTGCGGATGTTCCGTTCTCAATACGGCATGCGCCCCAGCGACGTCCTTGGTTCGGCAGTACAAGAGAATTGTGCGAAATGCGGTCTCAAACACGAGATTGAGACAAACCTGCCAAGCCTTGCGGCCTTTTGGCGGCCGAAGTCCTGAACCGCGGCGTCAGCGG
Organism: uncultured Roseibium sp.; assembly: GCF_947494555.1. Taxonomy (GTDB): domain Bacteria; phylum Pseudomonadota; class Alphaproteobacteria; order Rhizobiales; family Stappiaceae; genus Roseibium. The sequence continues at coordinate 10,249 of NZ_CANLVF010000004.1, forward strand.
CGTCAAATGCCGAGACGCTAAGCGACGCTTCAAACTCTGGGTCCCTGCGGCACAATCTTCAAAATACTCAGACCCGGCGTGACCGTATTGCGCCGATGCGAACCATGCGCCTTAAACCGACAAAATGCTCTCCGATGAGACACGACACACAGAACATTGCGACAGCACGCCGATTTTCTGCTGCTCACGGTTTCGTTATTGAAACGTTATCCGGCTCAAAAAAGGTACAGGTTCAGCGCCCGGGCCACGAAACGGTGAGCTGAACTTAGATAAAAACGAAATTAGCTTTAGATACGGAAGATAATGATATGAAAAATTTTCTGATCGGCGCTCTGCTGGCTGCCATGACCACCGGTACGGCGCAGGCAGCAGTCGTCGCAACGCTTGAAGAAACACAGACCGGCGGGGTCATGTTCAGTCTTGACGTCACAAATCCTGACAATTTCGACTATTCAGGATTTAGTGCCAAGCACCTGGAATACATCTTCTTTGATAACCTCGGCGACTACGTCAACGGCCCTCTCTTGGGCAACAATAACAATCCGACGATCTTTCAACCTCAAAGCCACGGTCTGGTTGGCCAGAGTTCGGACGGGTTCACGATCGGTATTCAGGCCATTGCACTGGACAACGACGACCAGAACCCGAACGACGCAGATGACTTTGTACTCCGCTTTATTGGGCAAACAACCGGACTGACGAACAATGTCACGCCGCTCAACTTCCAAACGTTTCTCGATTACGACCCTGTCCTGATCAGAAACCTGTCTTTCGACGTGTTGAACGAAGGGATTTTCACTTCGAACGATGCCCAGGCTCAGGCTCTCGGAGGGTTCACTCTGGAAGTCAAATCTTATGCACCGGTCGCTGTTCCGCTGCCTGCATCAGCATTCAGTTTGATAGCGGGGCTTGGAGCTCTCGGCTGCTTTGCAAGAAAAAGAGCGAAAGCCAAAACCAAGGCAGAGTGCGCGCAAGCCACCTAAAAAACGCTTGGCGGTTTTTTAATGCACCCGACCCACCCGGTTTGGTGCCAACTTGCCGATTGAATTCAAGCGACACAGGCCCACCAGGTGTTGTGATTTGGGTTCGATCGGCACTCTTGTTTTACAGTGATGAATGGCGGCGTCTTTCCGCAGAGCCGCCATTCCAGGACAGAAAGACACCCGGGTTTTCGGACAAAGCGGTACCGCGTCGCAACCCTCCAGACGCCAAAGACCGATTTGAAAGTGTCTGCTCAGGCCGCCGTGCTGCGACAGACACAGAATTCAATAGTACATGTAGTGAAAGTGTTCGGCGCCGCGGTAGCCTCTGGAGCCGTATCTTTCGTCGAGCTCCTGGTCCCAATTGTCCTCCAGGCCCGCGTGGGCAGAGCGTTTTTTTAGTTTTTCCTCAATATCCGCCGTTTCATCTTCATGTATCTTCGGCAGGCGAGGCTTTGCCTGTTCGTACATGTTGTTCATGAGCGAAACAAAACCCGCCGCAATCCGGTTCAGGAAACCACTTTCCCTGTTTTCGGGTGACGTACCGACGTGATTATCTTCGGTAATGTAAGCCATATCTTACTCTCCTAAGCTTTGTTGACTTAGAAGTGGCAATTCTCGAGCGCTCTTCAATTTAAAGCTTTGTAATATTAACCGGCTTTAATCTTTCGGTCATTTTGCTGTAAGTCTGGCAATCAACGGCGAATCAGAATACGGCCTTGAAGGCTCGATCCAGTTTTTCAACGATTTCGCCAACCTGTCCGTCTTCCAGAATGAAAGGTGGCGCAAGAAGAACATGGTCACCGCGGACACCATCAACCGTTCCCCCCATCGGATAGCAGATCAGACCCGCTTCGAACGCCGCTTTCTTGATTGATTTGTTGACGGCTCTTGAGGGATCGAAAGGTGCCTTTGTCGACCGGTCTTCAACCAGTTCAATGCCCCGGAAAAGACCGCGTCCGCGAAGGTCGCCCACATGCGGATGCTGCCCGAACGCTTCGCTCAATGCAGTTTCCAGTTTATCCCCCATGGCGGACACGCGTTCGACAAGACCGCCTGAGAGTTTCTTGAATACGGCCAGTGCCGCCGCGCAGGCCGCCGGGTGCCCGATATAGGTGTGCCCGTGCTGGAAAAATCCGGATCCGGATTCGATCGCTTCATAAATGCTGCTGGTGCAGAGCATCGCTCCGATCGGCTGGTAGCCGGCACCAAGACCCTTTGCGATACACAGGATATCGGGGGCTACACCGTCCGCTTCGCAAGCAAACAGGCTTCCCGTGCGTCCCATGCCGCACATGACTTCATCCAGGATCAACAGAACGCCGTAGGCATCACAGATTTCCCTCACGCGCCTGAAATAGCCCTCGACGGGCGGCACCGCGCCCGCCGTTGCGCCGACAACCGGTTCGGCGACGAATGCCATCACGCTGTCAGGTCCCAATCTCAGGATTTCCGCCTCAAGTTCGCCGGCCACCCTCTGACCGTAGTCGTATGCGGTTTCTTCTTCCCCGCGCCCGCGATATTCGTAACACGCGGAAATATGCGTGGTGTCGATCATCAGCGGCGCAAAGGGTTCGCGCCGCCACTGGTTGCCTCCCGTTGCCAGGGCTCCGAGCGTGTTGCCATGATAGCTCTGTCGCCGTGCAATCACCCGGTGGCGTGAGGGTTCTCCCTTTTCCAGAAAATACTGGCGCGCCAGCTTCAACGCCGCTTCAACGGCCTCCGATCCCCCGGACACGAAGTAAACGCGGTCCAGCTGCCCTGGCGCATGCGAAATCAACAATTCGGCCAGCTCTTCTGCTGGTTCCGACGTGAAAAAACCTGTATGCGCGAAGGCGATCCTGTCGACCTGATCCTTGATTGCCCTGGTCACATCCGGATCGCTGTGCCCCAGGCAGGAAACGGCCGCTCCTCCTGATCCGTCAAAATATTTTTTCCCATTTTTATCAACGATATAACAGCCATCCCCGTAATCAGCGACAGGAGGATTGGCTTTGGTGTGGCGGGGAAATACGTGAGACATGGTGTGACCTGAACATTGACCGGAAGTGGATCCGATTGCGTGCCTGGAACATTTGTATCAGAAAAATTCCTCTTCTGAAACAAATGTTTCTTAACAGTGTTAACCACGTTTTTCATCACAATTTTAATCAAATTGCAGGAACCATTGCGTGGGGGACATCGCTAAACAATCGACAAGGCCACCCGTCATGCGTCAGCGCCTCTTTGCCTGGATCTTCTTTATCGGACTTAGCCTGGTTCTCGCAGGTTGCGGAACCGTTGCGGGTATCACGGGAATGGGCTGGGCGACGGCGTCCCACAGCTCAATCGATTACGACGATTCATCCTGGTGCGTACCGCGCAAACTGAAAAAGGTTCTCAACCGCGTCGCAAGCCGGTACGGGTCAGTTACCGTTCACTCCACGAAACGCTGGTGGCTCGAAAACTGGCGGAAGGGCGGTGCGCGGAATTCCTATCACCTCAACTGTCAGGCCGTCGACTTTTCCGTTCGCGGCGACCCCTCGTCCGTCATAGCGTTCCTGAAAACCCAGCGAGAGGTTGGCGGATACAAGTATTATGCCTCGGGCCACTATCACATCGATACCGGCCCGCGCCGGACTTGGTAGCGCAGCGGAACAAGTTGGATACCGGATCCGGCGACTGACGACCCTTTCGTCGTCAGTGGGCCCGGCTACTTCAGCTCGCCGAGTTCAAGCGCCATCTCCCAGGAGACCGGATCAAATCCGACAAAATTCTTCGTCTCTCCCTCAACGATCGGACGCTTGATGACCGACGGATTTTCGATCATCACGTCGAGAGCGCTTTCAGCGCCGGTGACAGCCTCTTTGGTTGCCTCGTCGAGTTTGCGCCAGGTTGTGCCGCGTTTGTTCAACACGGTCTCCCAGCCGAATTCCTTCACAAAAGCGGCCAGTTTGTCACCGTTCACGCCGTCTTTCTTGTAGTCATGAAAGTCGTAGGCAACGCCTGCTTCTTCCAAAAACTTCCGTGCTTTTTTGACCGTGTCGCAATTCTTTATGCCGTAGACTTTCATTTTCCAACCTCAATGCGCGGATTGCATTGCGAGACTTACGGTTTGAAGATCGGGTTTCAAGGCCACGCCCCAGACTTTCCACGGTTCGGCTTGACCCCGCTGCAAACTCGGGTCACAGGTTTTTCGTGACAAGCCGAAGCACAGGATTGCCAGAGAAGTACGAGAATGCCCGGAGACACTGAATGACGGCGTCTGGATCACCCGCTGCCCGGGTCGCGACAGCATCGTCCCAACGCAAGCGCAAACACGTGTCATGGGGCAACTGGCGCCAACGCCTGCGCCTTTGGAGCGGGCTGATCCTGTTTGTCTACTGCCTTAGCCATTTTTCAAATCACGCGCTTGGCATCGTTTCTGTCCGGGCCATGGAAAAGGCGTCTTTCTGGCATTACGCGATCTGGCGCAACGAGTTCGGCGAAAGCGTCCTCTTTTTCGCCTTCTTGACCCATGTTCTCCTTGCACTCTGGCGCACTGCAAAGCGACGCACGTTGAAACTGCATCGGTGGGAATTCGTTCAACTTGTCCTGGGATTCTATATTCCCTGGTCGCTGATCCCGCACGTTGGAACAACCATGGGCCTGGCCAATGCGTTTGGTTTTTCCCCCACGTATGATCAGATGCTGACCATCCTCTGGCCACAGCACGGATTCACCCAGTCGCTGCTGCTGCTGGTGGTCTGGGCCCATGCAATGATCGGGTTGCACTTCTGGCTGAGGCTTTACCCCGTCTATCACCGGCTGCGATACGCGGCACTGACATTTGCGATCGCGGTGCCGGTTCTGTCCCTGTGGGGCTTTATAGAAGGCGCCCGCCGTCTTGAACTTGCCAGGGACGTGAAACTGAAGGTTACCGAAGCGCAGTTCGAGTGGCTGACGACTTTTGTCATTGAAGCCCGCGCCGTTGTCTTCGGGCTGATTGCCGTCAGCCTGCTTGTCATCCTGCTCCGCTATCTGATCGGCCTGAGTGCCCGGCGCCTGACAATCACCTACCCTGGCAGCCTCTCCGTGAAGGCGAAACCTGGCGCGACCTTGCTTGAGATCAGCCGGATAAACGATATCCCGATCGCCTCGGTCTGCGGGGGGAGGGCGAGGTGCTCAACTTGCCGGGTCAAGGTTCTCGACGGTGGCGGCACGCTCAACGCACCAGGAAGCGCAGAACAGGCCGTTCTTACACGGATTTCAGCCACCAATGACGTTCGGCTCGCCTGTCAGATCCGGCCTCAGCAAAACATCGAGGTGCAGCCGCTCGTGCCCGTGAAGGCAAATGTGGAAACCAGCGAAAACCTGAAGGATGCCTACTACTGGGGTGTCGAACAGGACATCGTCGTGATGTTTGTCGACCTGCGAAACTTCACCCGGATAACCGAGTCCCAGCTGGCCTATGACGTTGTACACCTTTTGAACAATTACCTTGATCAGGCGTCGGCGGCGATCAGAGCCGAAGGAGGCTTCATCGATAAATTCATTGGTGACGGCATCATGGCGATCTTCGGAATGGACACGAGCGTGGACGCCGGAGCGCGCCAGGCCCTTCGCGCTTCAAAACGTATTGAAGCCGTCATGGCTGAGTTGGAGATGGAAAAGGGACCGCAGTTCCAGGACCCGATCCGTCTCGGGATCGGACTTCATCTCGGATCCGCTATCCTCGGCCGGATCGGGGCTGCCGGAACCAATGGCGGCCTGACGGCACTCGGCGATGTGGTCAATACCGCGAGCCGGCTGGAAACCGAAAACAAGGCACATGGCAGTTTTCTTGTCGTTTCAAAAGCCGTCATCGACGCCGCGCGTGCGACGGTATCCGACGCCATAACCGCGGACATCAAAATCCGAGGCAAGGAAATCCCCTTGCAAATCTTCGCGCTCAGCAGCTTAGATGCGCTCGACATTCCGGAAGACTGAGCAGTCCCCTTCACATGAAACAAGCATTGGAGTTTTTGTGAGCACGCGATTCACGCCGCGGGAAATGCTGGAAAAGCTTATCTCATTCAATACTGTTTCGGACCGAAGCAATCTCGAATTGATCTCGTTTGTCGAATCCTATCTCGGAGAATTCGGTATTCATTGCCAGCGTGTCCCCGATGAGACGGGCTCGAAGGCTTCCCTTCATGCAGTAATCGGACCCGCCGTTGACGGTGGCGTGGTTTTGTCCGCGCACACTGACGTCGTGCCGGTCGAAGGGCAGAGCTGGTCGCACGATCCGTTCCATGCCAGGGAAGAGAACGGACGGCTTTACGGCCGGGGCTCCGCCGACATGAAGGGTTTTGCGGCAACCGTGCTTGCCAAGGTTCCCGATTTTGTCGCTTCCAACCTTGCGCGGCCGATCCACATCGCGCTGTCTTATGACGAGGAAGTGGGCTGTTTTGGCGCCGCACCGCTCGCGAGCGATCTGCTGGCAAAGGGCCCGAGACCGGGCTTCGCAATCGTCGGCGAGCCGACCAACATGCGGGTCGTCACTGGGCACAAGGGAATTGCGGTTTTCAGGACAAAGGTTCAGGGCCATCCTGCCCACTCCAGCCAGCTGCACCGCGGTGTGTCTGCAATTTCCGCTGCCGTCAAACTGATTTCCTGGCTGGATGCCCGGACGGCTGAAAACAAAGCCGAAGCGGATCCGGACTGCCCCTTCGAACCGCCCTACACAACATTACACAGCGGCGTCATAAAGGGCGGCGAAGCGCATAATATTACCGCCCGCCACTGTGAATTCGTAGCCGATATCCGTCTGTTGCCGGGAGACAGCAAAGAGGCCTGGCTTGACGCCTACAAATCCTTCATTGAGGCGGAGGTTCTGCCGGACATGCAGGCCATCTCGGCGGATTGTGCCATTGATGTTGAAGAACTGGCTTACGTTCCGGGCCTTTCGGAAGAAGCTGACGGTCTTGCAGAAATGGAGGTTCGCCGACTGACGGGAGACAATGCTCGGCATGTGGTTGTCTATGCCACCGAGGGCGGGATCTTTCAGGAACACGGTCTGTCCACTGTTGTCTGTGGCCCGGGTTCAATCGATCAGGCGCACCAGGCCGATGAATATATCGAGCTCGCGGAACTAGACCGGTGTGCATCCTTTTTGGACAGGCTCGTCGCCGGATTATCACAAAAACAATCGTAACCGGGTTTGAACACAGACACTTACAATGTCATAGTTCCCAAGAGACTAACGGTTGCATCCCTGAAGGGACCGCAGCCCGCGTCGCTTGATCCTTCCGGTCAACGGAACTAACGAGGGGAAAATGAACAAGAAAACGCTAATATTGACCGCGCTTTTGGTGGCGGGAACAGGAAGTGCTGCGCAGGCAGAAACATTCAAGTTTGCCTTCCAGGGCAGCCTGAACGGCCTTGATCCCTACAGCCTCAACGAGACATTCACCCTGTCGTCGCTCGGCAATGCATATGAAGGCCTGACGCGTCGCGGCGCCGACCTGTCGATCGAACCCGCTCTTGCGGAACGCTGGGAAATCATCGAACCGAACCGCTGGCGCTTTTATCTGCGCAAGGGCGTCAAGTTTCACAACGGCAACGATTTCACTGCGGAAGATGTTGCCTTTTCAGCCGAACGCGTTCGCGCTGAAGGCTCTGACCTGACGACCCGCGTTCCGGCAGATGCCAAAGTCGAAATCGTGGACGATTACACGGTCGACTTCGTCCTGACCGGTCCGAACCCGATCCTGCACTACGAGTGGGATACGTTCTACATCATGGACAAGGAGTGGATGACCGAAAACAACGCGGTCAAGGTCACCTCCGCATCCGATACCACGCCGAACTACGCGTCCCTCAACGCAAATGGCACAGGACCGTTCAAAATCGTCAGCCACGAAGCCGGCGTGAAAACGGTCTATGAGAAGAATGACGGCTGGTGGGACGAAGCGAAGCACAACGTCGATACCGTCGAATTCACACCGATCCCATCGGACGCGACCCGCGTCGCAGCCCTCTTGTCGGGCGAGCTGGACATGGTCTATCCGATCCCGGTTCAGGACATCAAGCGTATCAACGACAACGCCGGAACGGTTGCTCTCACGGGACCGGAACTGCGCACGATCTTCCTTGGGATGGATCAGATGCGCGATGAACTGCTGTATTCCGACGTAAAGGGCAAGAACCCGTTCAAGGACGAAAAGGTCCGTATGGCTTTCTACCAGGCCATCGATATCGAAGCGATCAAGCAAAAGGTCATGCGCGATCTCGCCACGCCGTCCGCTATCATGATCTCGCCCTTCCTGTTCTCCAAGTCCAGCGAATTCGAGCGTTATGCCTATGATCCGGAGAACGCGAAGAAATTGCTGACCGAGGCCGGTTATCCTGATGGATTTACTGTCGGTATGGACTGCCCGAACGACCGCTACGTCAACGACGAGTCCATCTGTCAGGCCGTTGCGGCCATGCTTGCCCGCGTCGGCGTCAAGGTCGATCTGAATGCGCAGCCGAAGGCAAAATACTTTGCCAAGGTTCTCGCATCGGGTGGCTTCGACACGTCGTTTTACCTGCTCGGCTGGACGCCCGGCTCGCTCGACAGCTGGAACGTCCTCTCGAACCTGATGAACTGCCGTAACGAAGCTGGCGAAGGCTCCCCGTTCAACCTCGGCGGTTTCTGCGATGAAAAAGTCGACGAACTCACGAAACAGGTTCTGGTCGAAATCGATCCGGAAAAGCGTGATGGCCTGATTGCCGAAGCCTACAAGATCAGCCACGACAACGCTTATTACATTCCGCTTCACCAGCAAGGTCTTGCCTGGGGCGTCGCGGATGATATCGAGCTCGTTCAACGTGCAGACAATCAGTTCAAGTTCCGTTTCATCAACAAGAACTGATCTCCGCAGCCAACGTCCAACGCTCCCGGCGGCGCCGGGAGCGTATTTTCATGCCAGACCCTAAAGAGCCGAAATGATTGGTTTTGCGACACGCCGCTTGATCCAGGCGTTGATTGTCATGCTGGTGGTGGCCCTTCTCGCCTTCACCATGTTCCGTTTTGTGGGAGATCCGATCAACCAGATGGTCGGGATCGAGACATCAATCGAAGAACGCGAAGCGCTGCGCGAGAGGCTTGGTCTGAATGATCCCATACCTGTGCAGTTCCTGCGGTTCGTAAGCAAGGCTGCGCAGTTCGACTTCGGCACGTCCTACCAGTTTCGCCAACCGGTTTCGGAGCTCTTCGCCAAACGCATACCGGCAACGCTTGAGCTTAGCTTCACCTCAGCCTTGTTCGCCCTCGCCGTAGGCATTCCGATGGGGATCTACGCGGGTCTCAACAGGGAATCCATCATTTCCAAGATGTTTCTGTCCGTATCGCTTGTCGGCATATCGCTGCCGACCTTCTTTATCGGAATCCTTCTTATCTTCCTGTTCTCCGTCACACTGCAGTGGCTCCCGAGTTTCGGGCGCGGTGAGACGGTGCAAGTCGGTTCCTGGTGGACCACCGGCTTCTTGACCGTTTCGGGGCTGAAGGCCCTGATCCTTCCCTCCGTTACGCTCGGTCTTTATCAGATGACACTGATCATGCGGCTCATCCGGGCTGAAATGCTGGAAGTCATCCGAACCGACTACATCAAGTTTGCGCGGGCTCGCGGGCTGCCGAACCGGCTTGTCAATTTCCGGCATGCGCTGAAAAACACGCTTGTTCCCGTGATCACGATTACCGGTCTTCAGCTCGGCGCCATCATCGCCTTCGCCACAATCACGGAGACCGTGTTCAATTGGCCCGGCATGGGGCTTCTGTTCCTGCAGGCCGTTCAGAACGTCGACATTCCGATTATGTCCGCCTATCTGCTGCTGACGGCATTCCTGTTTGTCGCGATCAACTTCATCGTGGACATTCTCTACTTTTACATCGACCCGCGCCTGCGCGTCGGACGGCCGTAAGGGGGACGTTTCGAGATGCCTTATGTCTCCAATGAAGAAGTAAACGCAGCTGTTCAGGACCGCGCAACCGAGCAGCCCACGGCGGGACGTGCGTCCAGGATTCTGGACAGCGACATATTCCATTCGTTCCTTCGTTCAAAGATCACCGTTGTTGCGGCCGTTGCCACGCTGATCCTGTTTCTACTGTCGTTTCTGGCTCCCTGGGTGGCGCCGCACAATCCGTTCGACCTTGCGACGATTTCGATCCTTGACGCACGCGTCCCGCCTATCTGGCAGGAAAATTCGGACCCACGTTTTATTCTGGGAACCGACGATCAGGGGCGGGATCTGTTGTCCGGTATCTTCTACGGTATGCGGATTTCACTTATTATCGGATTCTGCTCGGTCTTCGCGGCCGCCATCCTCGGCATCTCGCTCGGGCTCGTCGCCGGATATATGGGCGGGCGCGTCGACTCGTTCATCATGCGCGTCGCCGACGTTCAGCTGACGTTTCCGGCGATCTTGATCGCCCTTCTGATCGACGGCATCGCCGCTGGGATCTTCGGCGGTGTCGATCGCGAATTTTTCGCCTTTTACATCCTGATCGTCTCGCTGGCACTGTCGTTCTGGGTTCAGTATGCACGCACGGTGCGCGGGTCCACGATGGTGGAGAAGAACAAGGAATACGTTCAGGCTGCGCGCGTAATCGGCATCCCAGCCGTCATCATCATGGTCCGGCACATCCTGCCAAACGTGATGGGGCCGGTCATGGTAATCGCAACGATCAATCTCGCGCTTGCCATCGTTACCGAGGCCACACTTTCGTTCCTCGGGGTCGGCATGCCGCCGACGCAACCTTCGCTTGGAACGCTGATCGCCATCGGCAACGACTTCCTCTATTCGGGTGAATGGTGGATTGCCATTTTCCCAGGGCTGGCGCTCGCGCTTCTGGTTCTGAATGTCAACCTACTGGGCGATTGGCTTCGCGACGCCCTCAACCCGAAACTTCGGTGAGCGCGCCATGAACGTTCTGGACATCAAGCACCTCACTGTCGAGTTTCCGGCCCGCAAATCCGTTTTTGTTGCCGTGAACAACGTCAACATGCAGGTCGAAGCCGGCAAGATACTCGGCGTGGTCGGAGAATCGGGCGCGGGCAAGTCTACGGTCGGAAACGCGGTCATCGGTCTTCTTCAGGAGCCCGGTCATATTGCTGCTGGAGAAGTCTTTCTGCATGGCAACCGCATCGACAATCTTCCCTACAAGGAAAAACGCCTGTTACGCGGACGCAAGATCGGAATGATCTTCCAGGATCCGCTTACCTCGCTCGATCCCTTGCAGACGGTCGAATCACAACTTGTCGAAACCATCCGGACGCACTTGCCGCTGTCCTCAAAGGACGCTCAGCGGCGAGCCGTGGAATTGATCGACGCCGTCGGTATTCCAAACGCGGGTGAACGTATCAAGCAATACCCGCACCAGTTTTCGGGCGGCATGCGCCAGAGGGTCGTCATTGCGCTTGCGCTTTGCGCCGAGCCTGAACTGGTCATCGCCGACGAACCGACGACTGCCCTGGATGTTTCCATCCAGGCACAGATCCTGGAGCTGATGAAAAAGCTCTGCGAGGAACGCAATGTGGCGATGCTCGTGATCACCCACGACATGGGGGTGATTGCAGACATAACCGACCATGTGGCCGTCATGTATCAGGGCGATCTTGTCGAATACGGCGAGACCACACAGGTGCTTGGCGCCCCGGAACATCCCTATACGCAAAGCCTGATTTCAGCCGTGCCCCGGCCTGACGTGAAGGTCGAGCGGTTCCCGGTGGTCAACTATATCGAAAAAGCCGGAACGCCCCAGAAACAAATCGATATCTCGACGCACTGGCTCGGCAAGTCCAGGGACTACGAACAGGTGACCGGACCTCTGGTGCAGATCCGGGATCTGGACATGCGGTTTGAGGTGCGAGGGTCTATCTTTCCCTCGCAGCGCAAATACTTTCAAGCCGTGAAAAAAGTCGGTTTCGATATTGAACAGGGTGAAACATTCGGCCTCGTCGGCGAAAGCGGATCCGGCAAGTCGACCATCGCGAGACTGATTACCGGACTGTACCACCCCACTGGCGGTTCAATCCTGTTTGGAAAAACAGAACTCACATCCCTGACGAACCGCAAGGATGTCCTGGCGATGCGCCGCCAGATGCAGATGATCTTTCAGGATCCCTATTCTTCGCTCAATGCGCGGATGCGTGTCCGCGACATCATTGGCGAGCCGATCAAGTTCCACAAACTGGCCTCAAGCAATTCGGAAGTCAGGCAGATTGTCGACGATCTTCTTGATCACGTCGGCCTCGGTGCGCAGGCTGGTACGAAGTTTCCGCATGAATTTTCGGGTGGTCAAAGGCAGCGCATATCGATCGCGCGTGCGCTCGCAACACGGCCGCGCTTCCTGATCTGCGACGAGCCGACCTCCGCGCTGGACGTCTCCATTCAGGCTCAGATCCTCAATCTGCTGAAAGACCTGCAGGAAGAGTTGGGCCTTACCATGCTGTTCATCAGCCACGATCTGGCTGTCATCCGGCAGATGTGCAATCGGATCGGCGTTATGCGCAATGGTGAGCTTTGCGAGGTTTCAGACTGCGATCAGCTGTTCGAAAACCCGCAGCATCCCTACACCCGTGAACTTCTGGACCTGATGCCGTCCATGGAGCTTCTGTCCCGGGCAAACCTCGAAACGGCCTGACTTAACGTTCCGCATGAGGCGATGACCGCTGACACATAAACAAACTCTTCCGGCGACATGGCTCGCCGGAGGGTGCCTCGCAGCTCCGCTTCTGACCGTTCGCCGACAATAATTTTGTGATCGGGCGAGTCGCCGTATTGACTCCAGTTCCGGCACCGATTCCCGGCTGGCGGTGGGTCGATAACCACAGTCGAATCCTGCCCGGGAAAAAACTGCCTACCAGATTTCACCCCTTAGATTATTGAAAATAGATTTCTGCACGTCTCACAGGCTTCTACGTTTTTTCAAAGTCGTCGGTGGTGTGGCTTGAGAACTTGTAGGATGCGTACTTTGTTGACGCTAAACAGGGAGGACACGAAGGCCCTCCCTGCGACGCCATTACCGGGTAGAATAACGGCTATTGAAGTATATTTCCGATTTGAGCTTCAAAAAACGAAATGCTCATATGCAATATGCGTCGATTATTGATCGAACTCTGATGTAGCCGCAAGCTGACGCCCGCCCATATCATTGGCAAGAGTGACTAGTAATTGCACAATGTGGGCTTTGAAGCGCCTGCCTGCCGGTCACGCCTCGTTGCCACAGCCCACAGTGTTGCTCATGCTTCTTTCCGCTTTTGGACAGAAATCCCTGCCGCAAGGTCAGTGGAGTTTTCCATAGCGACGGAATGGGCCCGATGCCGCGAGAGCAACTGATCATGCAAAAAACGCTTTTTAATCAAATAACTTGGCTGTTCTTGTCCGTAGTCTCCTGTGCATTTCTTGGACTTGCACTAGGTACGGTCGGCAGTTTCGGTCTGCATGGACCCGCATCGTTTGACGTCTTTGGGTCTTCAAGCGCCCTATTTTTCAGCATGTTTTCTTCGATTTTCTCGTTTCTGGCGCTCTCTTATTCGCTCAATGACCGTTCCGGCAGACTGCTTACGCTTTTCACAATCGCTGTAAGTACGCTGGCGATGCTTGTCACCGTGTTCCTGCTTCTCACTGGCCTGCCCATCGACAATGCCAGCGGACCGTCCATCGCAGGCGCTTTTTTGATGCTGCTGCGATCTTGCGCCGTCACGATACTTCCACCGCGGGGAGAGCAAAGCGGCCTTCGGGAAGCGCTGTGCTCCTTCGGTCTCGCGACCATGTCAGGCGTTGGCTGGTACGTTGTTGATCCTGTTGCATGGCCGGCTGTTTTTGCAGCTGTGCTGTTGCTTTCCTGGCCACACCTTGCCGATGGGATCAACGCTTTCGCGGATCGGGTCTTTTACAGAGCGGCGCAGGAAGCAGGTGCGCACAGTCTTGCGCCTGGCGCGTTGACAGCAATCGGACGAGCTACGGACATTGTCATCGACAAAGCCGCTGTCATGTCAGGCCCGGATCTGATGGTCAGCAACGTCATGGCCTTCGACAACGAACCCAAGACACTGCTTGCTGTGGCCGCATCCGCGGAAGCCAATTCTACGGAGCCGGTCGCCATTGCCCTGCGTCAGCTGGCGGCGCAGTGGCGCGTAAACATCAAGACACCGGACCGATTCGAACCTGCGCCCGGTCTTGGTGTTATCGCGCTTCTGGGCGGGCAAACGGTGGTCATCGGAACAACCAGTCTGCTCAAACGTCTCAAGATCGACAGTTTCACCGCGGACGCAATCGCGCGTGCACTTGAGGCAGATGGGAAGACCGTGCTGCGTGTCGCCGTCGCCGGCCGCGTTGTCGGCGTTCTCGGACTTGAGGGCACCTTGCGGCAGGACGCAGGTGTTGCGGGACGAGCCCTTCGCAAGGAAGGTCTGACACCCTGGTTATTCACCCATGACAGCCAGAACACACGCCAGACGCTTGCAGATATGCTGGGGCTTGAGAACCCTGGTGAGACCGAGCCGGGTGAAACTGCGCGCGACGCAGCCGCACGTCGTTTCGGAGAGGCTGCACCGCTCGTCCTGATGCTATCGAAGGACCGGAACACCCTCGAGCTGCACAAAAGCTCGAAAACCGACGCAAGCGGATCGGCCGAAGACCTGCAACCGATCGCGGTCAGTGCAACCGACGACATAGGAGCGTTTCCGGCTCTGAAAGCACTTGCCACACGCCGAAACCTCCTCACAGTGAGTGCCAGACGAATGCTCACGGGCGTCTGGCTGGGTGCCGGACTATGCGCGACGGCTCAACTCTTACCGTTGATGTCGGCGCCACTGGTCTTTACCGGGTGTCTTGGCATTCTCCTGATGTTTGCGCGGTTTGCCGTCTCCGGAAATCTCGCAAGCCATTTCGGAAGGCAAGAGTCTCATATGCTGAGACCAGTTTGAGTCATCACTGCCTTTACAGTCTCCGGCACCTGGTGTTTATCCTGCCCATGTCTTGAAAAGATTGAGGGATGAGGCGCCATGAGCGAGACAAACAAGCCGAAGCTGCGATCCGCGGCCTGGTTCGACAATCCGGACAATCCCGGCATGACGGCGCTTTACATCGAGCGCTACCTGAATTTCGGGATCACGCGCGAGGAACTTCAATCCGGTAAACCGATTATCGGCATTGCCCAGACCGGTTCGGATCTTTCCCCCTGCAATCGCCATCATCTTGAGCTTGCAAAGAGGGTTCGCGAGGGAATCCGGGATGCCGGCGGCATTGCCTTCGAGTTTCCGGTCCACCCGATCCAGGAAACCGGCAAACGCCCGACAGCGTCGCTCGACAGAAACCTTGCCTATCTCGGCCTGGTGGAACTCCTTTACGGATATCCGATCGACGGTGTCGTGCTGACAATCGGTTGCGACAAGACCACTCCAGCCTGTCTGATGGCGGCCGCGACCGTGAACATTCCGGCAATCGCCCTGTCCGTTGGTCCGATGCTGAATGGCTGGCACAAGGGTGAGCGCACCGGTTCGGGCACGATTGTCTGGAAAGCGCGCCAGATGCTGGCGGCCGGTGAAATCGACTACCCAGGCTTTATGGATCTGGTCGCCTCCGCGGCACCTTCTGTTGGCTACTGCAATACCATGGGTACGGCAACGACCATGAACTCCCTTGCGGAGGCTCTCGGCATGCAGCTTCCGGGCGCGGCCGCCATTCCTGCGCCTTACCGTGAGCGCGGCGCTATCTCCTTCGAGACCGGCAAGCGCATTGTCGAGATGGTGCACGAAGACCAGAAACCCTCCGATATCATGACCCGTGAAGCGTTCGAGAACGCCATTGTCATAAACTCGGCAATCGGCGGATCAACCAATGCCCCGATCCATTTGAACGGGGTGGCGCGTCACGTCGGTGTCGAACTCGATAATGATGACTGGCAGGCGTTTGGTCACGATGTGCCACTGCTGGTCAACCTCCAACCCGCCGGCGAATATCTCGGAGAAGACTATTTTCATGCGGGCGGCGTTCCTGCCGTGGTTGCCGAACTGTTGCGGAACGGAAAACTCCCACATCCGGATGCGGTCACCGCAAACGGCAAAACGATTGCCGAAAACTGCGAGGGCATCGTCACCGACCTGCCCGACGTCATCAAATCGTTCGACGCACCGATGATGGAGCGGGCCGGTTTCATCAACCTCAAAGGCAACCTCTTCGACAGCGCGATCATGAAAACAAGCGTGATCTCGGACGAGTTCCGTAACCGCTACCTTTCCAACCCCGACGATCCGGACGCGTTCGAGGGACGGGCTATCGTGTTCGAAGGCCCGGAAGACTATCACCACAGGCTGGACGATCCGGAGCTCAACATCGACGAACACTGCATGTTGTTCATTCGCGGAACCGGGCCGATCGGCTATCCCGGCGGTGCGGAAGTCGTCAACATGCAGCCTCCCGCCGCGCTCATCAAACGCGGCGTCACAGCGCTCCCGTGCATTGGTGACGGCCGTCAATCCGGCACCTCCGGATCCCCGTCCATCCTCAACGCTTCCCCGGAGGCTGCCGCCATGGGCGGACTGGCCCTCCTGAAGACCGATGACCGCGTCCGGATCGACCTGAAAAAAGGCACAGCAAACATCCTGATATCGGACGAGGAACTGGCGCAACGCCGCAAGGATCTCGAAGCGGAAGGCGGTTTCAAGATCGCAGAGAGCCAGACGCCATGGCAGGAGATTCAGCGTGGCATGGTCGGTCAGTTCGACAAGGGCATGGTGCTGGAACCGGCGGTGAAATATCAGGATGTCGCACACAAAAGGGGAATGCCGCGCGACAATCACTAGGACGGCCATCTTCTGCGATACACGGGGGATCCGGGAAGCCACAGGCTTAAACCACAAGCCTGAGGGTCTTAAGGAATACGGGGTTCCGGCCCGCGCTGCGCCTGGAAGGTATGACACTTTACGTATTTGCGATACTTCGAGGCGCATTGCTCAAACTGGCGAACATTGCCTCTTGACGATTACGTAAAGGTCATGCTTCAAGAAGATAACGCGTGGCAAAAGCCAAAATCAGATGGGAGACAATTCATGTCCTTGGAAACACTCACGGAAGGTGTTCGTGGTAAAGTCGCTGGCGGCGGCATCGAGGAAAGCGTCAAGTTCGATCTTGGCGGTGACGGCGTGATTTTTCTGCAAGGTTCCGACGTCAGCAACGATGACGCCGAAGCCGACTGCACGATCAAGATTTCCGCGGACGACCTTGCCGACCTTCTGTCCGGTGAATTGAATCCGACCAGCGCCTTCATGGGCGGCAAGATGCAGGTCGAAGGCGACATGAGCGTTGCCATGAAACTCGGCAGCATCGTTTAATTTCTGCCAACAAGCCGAATTTAAAAGCCGGTCCGGTCGGGCCGGCTTTTTTGTTTCTCCAGAAAGAAACGGCGGCCCAGAGGCCGCCGTCAGGATCGTCAAGAACGTCTTTCTTATTGGATGATGATCTCCGGGCCCATGAGCATGTAGGGCAGGAACGTGGAAATCGCCGGCACATATGTCACCAGGACTAGGAACAACAGCAGCACCAGGACGAATGGCGCAGCAGCTTTCACCACCTGAACCAGACTCATGCCGGTGATACCGGATGTGACGAAGAGGTTCAGCCCGATCGGCGGCGTGATCATGCCGATTTCCATGTTCACGACCATCAGGATGCCGAGATGAATCGGATCGACGCCCAGTTCCAGCCCGATCGGAAAGACGACGGGTGCAACAATCAGGAGCAGGCCTGACGGCTCCATGAACTGACCGCCGATCAGGAGCAGGATGTTGACCGCGATCAGGAAGGTGAACCAGTTGAAACCAGCTTCAACCATCCAGTCAGTGATCACCTGAGGAATCTGCTCCGCCGTCAGCGTATGCGCAAAGAGCAACGCATTGACGATGATGAACATCAGCATGATGGTTGTCTTCGAGGAATCCGTCAGAACCTTCTTGGTGTCCTTATGGAAGAGGGCGGGGAAGAATTTCCAACCCATAATTCCGAGGTTCCGGCCCCACACTTTGCCGCCCACCGCATAGGCTGCCGGCAATTCCGCCGGGCCCAGACCGTGGCGCAGGATTGGATAGCCAATCAGAGCAGCGACGAGCACGATGGCGCTGTCAAAAGCGAACAGTCCTGCCCGTTCTGTGAAGGCGAAGGCCAATCCGGACCAGACAAACATTGCGACAAGCGCATAGGTGATCGTCTTGAAGCCCGTGAGCCCGAGGGGCCCGTCTTGATCTTCCACCCAACCGACGCCCGCCAGAGGGCCCATGTCACGATAAACGAACAGGGCGATCAGGCAGGCGTATACGGCGGCAACGGCAGCGGCTTCAGTCGGCGTGAAGATACCGCCATAGATCCCCCCGAGAATGATCACCATCAGGAAAAGTCCAACCGCCGCTTCGGAAAGCGCATGCCAGATTTCCTTGAAACCGGGCCAGGGCTGGGCCGGCAGGTTCTTGATCCGGGCCATCACATAGATGGCCGTCATCAGCATAAGACCGGCAATGATGCCCGGGATGACACCGGCAAGGAACATGCGTCCGACGGACACGTTTGTTGCAGCGGCATATACCACCATCACGATGGAAGGCGGGATCAGGATACCGAGCGTGCCTGCGTTGGCGATGACACCGGCGGCGAATTCCTTGGTGTAACCCGCCTGACGCATGCCCGCGATCGCGATCGTACCAATGGCTACCACGGTGGCCGGCGACGACCCGGAGAGCGCAGCAAACAGCATGCAGGCGAAAACGCCCGCAATGGCCAGTCCACCCCGGATAGAGCCGACAGACGCGATCGAAAAGCGGATGATGCGCCGGGCGACACCACCGGTCGACATGAAGCTGGAGGCCAGAATGAAGAACGGGATCGCCAGAAGCGTGAAATTCTGAGATGCGTTGAATAACTGCACCGCTACCGAGCTCATGGAGTCGTGGCTGAACAGCGCGATGTAGAGAACGGCGGAAAGGCCGAGCGATACGGCAATCGGAACCCCGAGGAACAGAAAGCCGAAAACGAAGATAAACAGAAATGCGGTTTCCATCGGCCTAGTCCTTCAAAACGTCTTTGTTTTCGGCCACCAGTTCTTCCGCTTCATGCGCGGCAATGATGGCTTCCTTTTTTCCAAGAAGGATCAGGACAAAGGCTTGGGCCGCCCGATAGGCGAGCAGGGCCAGACCGATCGGCAGGATGATGTAAGGCATCCAACGGGGGACACGTTCCTTGACCTCAAACCATTCGATGATGAAGACCGGCCACTTCAGATCTTCCATGCCGATGGGAAGCTTGTAGAACCTTGCGACATACGCGTAAGCGCCGCCACTCGAACCCTTGTTTTCCAGCGCAAGCAAACCACCAAACCAGGCCGCCTCGAACAGAAGCGCTGCATAAAGGATTGTGAGCGCGGCTCCCAGGAGGGCTGCAACGCGAAAGAGGCGCTGGGGCAGAAGATTGATCACGGCATCGACGCCAAGATGGGCACCGATCTTGATGCCGTAGCTCATGCCGAACAAAATCAGCCAGGCAAACAGGACGCGTGTGAATTCGAGCGCGCCGCCCCAGCCGGAGTTGAACCCGTAGCGGGCGACGACCTGGGAGAAAGTCACCAGGGTCATCAGTGCCAGAATGACGGCAATGAATGTCTCATCCAATGATTCGATGAATTTCGGCCACACAATGTCCAGAACGACATAAAGGCAGAAAAACACGACGATAAGCACGACCGGCCAGTATGTGGCCAACCAAGAGCCCATATCACCCTCCCCCGTTGAGAGTATTCGAATTTTTGTAGAAGTCTGGCGATGAACGAAGAAGGCCGATCGGCCTCCTTCGAACTATCGCTTGGTCACGGCAGCTTAGCTGGCCTGGTTGGACGCAACGGCGGCGTCGATCACATCCTGGCCGATATCGTCACGGAACTTGTCCCAGACAGGCTTCATGATCTCGACCCACTGGTCACGCTCTTCCGGGGTCAGCTGGCGCACAACACCCTTGTTTTCCATGATCTTCTGCTTGTTCTCTTCGTTAATCTGCGCGGCACGCGCATTGTACTCGTCAGAGACTTCGTTGAAGATCGTCAGGAACTGGTCCTTGACGTCCGCATCCAGGCTATCCAGCCATTCCTGGGAGGTCACGGCCAGATAGGTCAACAGCTGGTGGTTGGTTTCGGTGGTGCCGTCCTGAACTTCGAAGAACTTCTGGGTGTAGATGTTGGACCAGGTGTTTTCCTGGCCGTCCACGACACCTGTCTGCAGCGCGCCGTAGACTTCCTTGAAAGCCAGTTTCTGCGCATTCGCACCAAGTGCTTCGATCATGGCAACGGCAACGTCAGATGTCTGCACGCGGAACTTGAGGCCCTTGGCATCGGTCGGCTGTACAAGAGGCTTGTCAGCGGAAAACTGCTTCAGGCCATTAAATACGTAGCCAAGACCCACGAAACCGTAGTCGGACATGGCGCCGAGAAGTTCCTGACCTTTGTCACCCTTGGTAAAGGTGGTCACGGCATCCATGTTGGAGAACAGGAACGGCAGATCGAAGACACGGTATTTCAGCGTGTAGGATTCGAACTTGGACAGGGACGGTGCCGCAAGCTGGACGTCGCCAAGCAGCAGCGCTTCCATCACCTTGTTGTCGTCAAAAAGCTGCGAAGACGGGAACACCTGCATGCAGGCCTTGCCGTCCATCTCGGTGTTGATACGGTCGGCGAGCGCAGCTGCCATTTCGCCTTTCGGGTGGCCTTGGGCCGCTACCACGTGGCTGAACTTGATGACGACTTCTCCGTCGCCGCACTCATCGGCCGCGTAGGCGGATGAAGTCATGGCAAAGGAAGCTGCTGCCGCAGCGGCGATTACAAACTTTTTCATTGGATGTCCTCCCAGACATTTCAGTATGACGGCCGTTCAGGCCGGACAGCGCAGCGGCTGGTCGCGTAGTATTTGGCAAAACATGTGCCAGTTTTGGCGAACAGCTAAAAATGCAGGTTTTTCAAGCCGCCCTTTTGGCGCAATCCGGACCCGGGGGAGGAAGTCACCCAGAAAATGGGTATTCTTTGACACATCAAAATCGCGCGATGGGTCGAATTCGACACATCCATCAGTGCCAAAGAGCTCCGCTTCTGGTGTCATGATGAATGAGCTTTTCAAGTTGGGCGAGCTTTTCCGGATTACGGATCATAAAAACCTGATCGACCAATCCGGCGTCTGAAAAGCCCAGGGTCATTGCGGTGACAATCGTCGTGCCTTCATATTCAACGAGCCCCCGTTGACCGTTGATTTCAATTTCAAAGGTCTGGCTCTTGTCCCACAAACGCCCAAGGATTTTGGCAATGTACTTCGACACGGCCTCTGATCCTTGAAGTGTGCGGGTGATTGCGGTCGCCTTGCCACCGCCATCTGTGCGCAACTCAACGCTGTCCGCCAGGAGGCCGGCGAGCCGGTCCGTTGATCCGGTTGCGAGAGCGGACATGAATTCGTTGAGAAGGGCGCTTTGCTGTGCGGCGCTCGGAACCGATCTGGTGGCATTTGATCGCACAAACCGGGCTGCGCGCGATACAAGCTGACGGCAGCCGGCTTCGGTCAGTTGCAGCGTTTCGGCGACTTCCTCGTAGGGCTTGCCAAAGACTTCGCGTAGCAGGTAGGCCGCACGCTCCTTCGGAGTCAGCCTTTCGAGCAGCATGAGAAAAGCGGTCGTCAGCGACTGGGCACGCTCCAGATCGGTTTCAGGATCGGAGCCTGCGTCGGTCTGAAGCGGTTCAGGAATCCACGGGCCGACATAGTCGACCCGCTTTCTGTGTGCGGCCTTGAGATAGTCCAGGCAGCGGTTCGTGCAAATCGTGGTCAGTAGAGCGTCGGGATTTAGGACCTCATCCCCTTCCACGCTTTGCCATTTGACAAAAGTATCCTGAACCGCGTCTTCCGCGTCGGCCATCGATCCGAGCATACGATAGGCGAGGCCGAGCAGACGGGGTCTTGCCTTTTCAAAACGGTCACTGCTGGACATTATTGCCACATCAATGGTTCGAGACCTGGATCCGGTTCCAGAGGTTGATCATCGCCACAGAAGACGTGATGGCGCTGATTTCAGCATCTGAAAAATGCGACCGAAGATCGGCCCGCAACGAAGAATAGTCAGTCTTCTGATCAAGCGAGGTCAAGGCTTCGGCCCAGGCCAGCGCGGCTTTTTCCGCTGGCGTAAAATCTCCGACATGCCGCCACACGGTAAGGCGCTGCAACCGCTCCTGACTCTCGCCGTCATCAAGCGCTTCCTTTGTGTGCATTTTCACACAAAAGGCGCATTGGTTGATCTGCGATGCGCGCAGATCCAGAAGGTGATGCAGTTTCGGGTCAAGCTCGGTCTTGCTGATTTCGCCGTTGGCAGCCACGAACTGCTGCAAAACCGAAGGGATGAAGTCCTGATAGTTGATTGCATTTGAAGTCGTCATGAGTGTCTTCCGAATGAAGTTGGAGGGAGTGACACTCCTTTGACGAACGAGCTCTTCAGTTTGTGACAACCACACCTGAAATTTTTTGCCAGCGTTCGTTTCCCGGTGCACCCACCCTGATCTGTACCGGCTCCCGGCGGCATTCGAAAAGACAGTTTCAGACCGGCTCAGCCTCATCCTTGCCCAGCCCGTATTTGCGCATCTTTTCATAAAGAGCCTTTCTGGAAAGGCCGAGGTTTTCGTAAGTCGGCTTGATCACGCCGTCATTGCGCTTGAGTTCAGCTGCGATAAGCGTGCGCTCGTATGAAGCAACCTGCTCGAAGAGGCTTGCGCCATTTGATGATTGCGGCTCCGGTTGCTGTTCAAGCCCCAGAACGAACCGGTCGGCGACGTTTCTGAGTTCGCGCACATTTCCCGGCCAGTCCCGGGCCATGAGTTCGGCAAGATAGGCCTCGCCGATATCGGGAATTTCGCGCCTGTAGCGCGCTCGTGCCTCTACGGCCAGATGCTGAAACAGAAGCGGAATGTCTTCCAGACGGTCCCGCAACGGCGGTATGGCGACGTGAACAACATTCAGACGGTAGAAGAGGTCAAGACGAAAACGGCCGTCTTTGCCGGCGGCTTCGAGATCCTCCTTGGTCGCCGCGATGAAGCGGACATCCAGTTCAATCGGCTTGTTGGACCCGAGCCTTTCGATCGTCCGGGTCTCGATTACCCTGAGCAACTTGACCTGCAGTTCAAGCGGCATGGATTCGATTTCGTCGAGAAAGACTGTGCCGCCATGCGCATGTTCGAGTTTGCCGATCCGCTGTCCGCTTGCCCCCGTGAATGCACCCTTTTCGTGACCGAACAGTTCGGACTCGATAATCTCAGCGGGCAGCGCGCCGCAGTTGAGGGCGACGAAAGGCTTGGCCTTGCGCGGACCCTCATCGTGCAGCGCCCGTGCGACAACCTCCTTGCCTGACCCGGTTTCCCCCAGGATCAGAATATCGGCATCGGTTGCGGCGAGCGCTGTCACGTTTTTCCGCAGCAGATCCATGGCCGCAGTACGGCCGACCAGCCGGCTCTCCAGCCCTGTCCTGTCCGCCAGTTCCTCACGCAGTTTCCGGTTCTCCAGAACCAGCCTGCGCTTTTCGAGCGCACGTTCGACAACCGACGCCAGGTAGGCCACAGAGAAGGGTTTTTCCAGAAAATCGTAGGCGCCGGCGCGCATGGCCTCGACTGCAAGCGGTACATCGCCATGACCGGTAATCAGGACGACAGGTAGCGCCGGATCTATTTCGAAGGCGCTTTTCATCACCTGGAAGCCATCCGTCCCAGGCATGCGAATGTCAGTGACAAGGACACCGTAAAAGTCCCGCTTGATGCGTTCGAGAGCTTCCTCCGGTTTGCCGGTCGCAAAGACATCCTGGCCGGTCAGCTCGAGGCCCTGGCTCAACGACCCGCGCAATGCCTCTTCATCATCAACCAACAGGACTGCCGCCTGATCCATCTTTTTATTCCGCTGCCAAAATGTTTTCGTCCGCCACCGGCAAGCGCATGGTGAAGACAGCTCCACCGCCCGCCCGATTCGACGCTTTCAGTGATCCGGAGAAGTCATGAACGATTTTGTAGGCGATCGACAAGCCCAGACCGAGTCCGGCGCCGACGTCCTTTGTCGTGAAAAAAGGATCGAAAATCTGCGGCAGGACCTCTTCGTCGATGCCAGGACCATTGTCCGCAACTTCAAGGACGGCTTCCTTTCCGTCGCGCGCCAGCGAAAGGCTGATAAAGGGCGCCGGACGTGACTGCACGGCATCGAGCGCGTTGGAAAGAAGGTTTATGACCACCTGTTCCAGACGGATGCGGCCTCCCTTGACGATGATATCCTCCTGCGGCAATTCCATGGACAGTGCGAAGCCGGATTGCTTGATCTGCGGCTGAAGGAGAAGCATCGCCTCGTCGATAACCTGCCTCAGCGAGACGGGTTTGATGTCCGTCCCCGACTTCCTGGTGAAGCCTTTCAGTGTCTTTGCGATTTCCCCCATGCGCTGAACCATGCCGCCGATGCGTGTCAGATTGCCTTTGGCTTCCACTGCCCGGCCGCGATCGATCAGCATTTCGGCGATTTCGGCATCCGAGCGTATCGCCGCCAGGGGCTGGTTATACTCGTGACTGAGCGCGGCCGACATGCGTCCGAGCGTTGCCAGTTTCGCAGCCTGAACCAATTCAGCCTGTGTCTGGCGCAGGTTGGCTTCGGCTTGCTGCCGCTCCCCGA
The DNA here is from genome assembly GCF_947494555.1 of uncultured Roseibium sp. Lineage (GTDB taxonomy): Bacteria > Pseudomonadota > Alphaproteobacteria > Rhizobiales > Stappiaceae > Roseibium. The sequence continues at coordinate 34,916 of NZ_CANLVF010000004.1, forward strand.
CCTCACGCTCAAGATGTGTATTGGCTCTGCGCAGTTCCGCTGTACGGCTCTGAACACGCCGTTCCAGGCGCAGCGCGGCGGCCCTGTTGCGCCGTTCTTCACGCACAAAATCTTCCCGCCGCGCAATCAGGAACCAGATGCCGCCTGCGGCTATGACGCAGACGAGAAGTGCCACCAGCATCGCCCAACCGGACTGTTGTCGCGCGTCTTCGATATCGACCAGCGTCCTGACTTTCCATTCCAGAACCGGCAAGCTGGCCGTCAACTGCATATAGGGTCTGGCGGCACCAGCCGCCGGAAGCAGCAATTGCATACGTCCGGCAAGCGAGAGATCGGCAACATTCCAACTCGGATCAAGATTGTCGGCGGTCATGCCGCGTAACGCGGGCACGTTGGAAACCACGACCCGGTTTCTGCCATCAAGCGCGAGGATCGGATCCTTGCTCAATGCCCAGGCCTGCTCGACATCGTCAAGGTTCACACGAACAGCCAGGACGCCCAGAAAGTTGTCGCCACGCCGCAGCGGTGATGCGAAAACATAGTTTGAAGGCGTCCCGGGAGTGCCCGGAATCAGTTCCCGTCCCAACTGACCCTGCGTTGCCTGCATGAACGCATTCGGGATCGTTTGCGATCCGCCGATCGCATTGGCCGGTACGCTGTCCTGACTGGAAACGATCACACGGCCGGAAGCGTCCATCAGCCAGATTTCCTCGGCGCCGGACATGCCGGCCGCAATGGCGGCAATTCCAGGCTCGGCATCGGTCCTTTCCTCGTGAACGAGCCGTGCGATCTCAGGACCGCGCGCCAGCAAGGGCGACAGCAGGCGGAATTTGTCGAGGAGACGTTCCAGAACCGCTGTCTGGACCGCGAGATTGGCCGCGGCGCGTGTTTCGGCTTCAGCGAGTGTGATACGCAGGCTGGCCAGACCCGTGAGCCACACAATCGTCAGTGAGGCTAAAACCAGACCGGCTCCAATCGCAATTTTCAGCTTGCGCCAGGTCAGGCGCTTGGGTCTGCGTATCATCACACCAGTATACTGCACGAAATTCTGCCGTGAAGTTGACCAAAAAAGGCAAACTTCCGAAGCGCGAAAAATTACCTAGACAAGACTTCTCTGCCGCCTGTCTATCGCTACGCTCTTGATAAGCACGGTGACGTCCTTGCCGATGAAAAGCTTGAGGTCCGCAACGGACGCCCGCGTGATGCGTGCGCGGATGATCTGATCTTCAAGTGCGCACAGGATTTCTGCGTATGGCCCGGACTCTTCGGAAATACTGGTAATTCTTGCTTCGAACGCGTTGCGGATCGACAGGCCCTTGGGGGGTTCGACGGCAAGCGCAACGTCTCTTGCCCTCACGCGAAGCCTGACCGTGTCGCCAGACTCCGCAGGCAAATCGGGTATCTGAAGAACCGCGCCGCCAATATCGACGAATGTCAGTCCCCAATTTGTGTCCAGGCCAGTCACGGTTCCATGAACAAGAGCACCGGCCTCGTGGCGGCCGGTGGCGCGACCAAGGTCCGTCCGCGTCAGCATATCCGCGACGGGGCCGTATGCAGGTGTATGACCGTCGGAAAGGATTACGAGCGTATTGGAGAGCCTTGCCACCTCTTCGATGGAATGGCTGACATAAAGGATCGGCAGACCTGCCTCGACACAGAGACGGTCGAGATAGGGCAATATATCGTTCCGCCTGGCCTGGTCTAGGCTGGCCAATGGTTCGTCCATGATCAACAGCTGGGGGTCAGACAACAGGGCCCTCCCGATCGCCACACGCTGTTTTTCACCGCCGGACAGGGTCTCCGGTTTGCGCTTTAGCAAGGACGACAGACCCAGCAGTTCGACAACTTCGCTAAAATTCCGATTGCCATCGCGCCTGCCGGCCCAGCGCGCATAGGTCAGATTGGATTGCACACTCAAATGCGGGAAAAGACGCGCGTCCTGAAAAACATGGCCGATCCTGCGCGCCTGGACGGACAGATCAATTCCCCTGGACGCATCGAACAGAACCCTGTCACCCAGGGCAATCCGGCCCGAAGCAGGTTTGACGAGCCCGGCAATCATGTTTGTAAGCGTTGTCTTGCCTGAGCCAGACTGTCCGAATAGCGAGGTTACCCCGCCATCGCTGGCAAACTGCGCCTGAAATTCAAGCGTACCGACCTTTCCGGAGATGTCGACGTCAAGCACGGTCACCTCCCAACTGCGACCGCAATCGGCGCGCGAGCAATTCCGATGCGATAAGGGCCGCAAAAGCGACAAAGGTTGCGATCAGTGTCAGCCTGAAAGCCGCAAGGTCTCCGCTCGGCGTCTGTGTTGCCGTGTAGAGCGCGAGCGCGAGCGTTCGGGTTTCACCCGGAATGTTCGAGACAAAAGTGATTGTGGCGCCGAATTCGCCCATCGCCTTTGCAAACCCGAGAATCGCGCCGCCCAGGATACCGGGCAGTGCTAGCGGCAGCGTTACGGTCAGAAAGCTGACGATCTTGCGGGCACCCAGGGATTTTGCGGCCTCTTCGAGTTTCGGGTCCACGGCCTCGAAGGACAGGCGGATCGGGCGCACCATCAGCGGAAACGCCATCACACCAGCCGCGAGTGCCGCGCCCGTCCAGTTGAAGGCGAAACTGATGCCGAAGACTTCTTCCAGAAACGATCCGACCGGTCCTTTGCGCCCGAACGCCAACAGCAGAACATATCCGGTGACAACGGGTGGCAGAACAAGCGGCAGGTGAACGAGCGCATTGACAATGCCATGACCCGGAAAGCGGTACCGGGCAAGCAGGTAAGCGACAAAAACAGCGAGAGGCAGAGAAACTGCGAGCGCCACTGCTGCGACCCTCAAGGTCAGCAAGAGAGCCTGCCACTCGTCTGGTTGAAGATCAAATACGTTCACGTGCGCCCGGTCTGTAGATCAAACTGACCGCAAATGGATAGCGGTCTATTCCACCTTATCGGTCACAAACCCCAGAGATTGCAAGATTTCTTGTGACTGTTCACCGGTCAGAAACTCCAGGAATGCTCCCGCCGCCGCGTGTGATCCCGGCCCTGTCTGCGCGGCGAGGTACTGAATCTCCGGATGACTGGAAAGCGGCAACTCGGCCAAAACGGACACGGCGGGTTCGATCACCGCGTCCGTCCGGTACACAAGGCCAAGCGGTGTGTCGCCACGTGCGACCGATGCCAGCGCAACCCGCACGTTTTCCATGGGCGCTAGACGCCCTGAAACACTTTGCCAGAGGCCGATATCCTCAAGTGCCGCCTTTCCGTAGCGGCCTGCCGGTACCGTGTCCGGATCGGCAATCGCCATTCGTTCCCCTTCCAGACGGTCGCCGACCGCCTCTGTCGTCAGCAAAAGGGGTTCTTCGTCTGCCGGGCCAATCAGGACCAGTGCATTAGATGCAATCTGCCGGACCGACCCGGGATCCACGGCGTCTCTCTCGACCGCATAATCCATCCAGGCGGCGTCTGCGGACACAAAGACGTCTGCCGGTGCACCGGCTTCCACCTGTCGTGCGAGTATTCCGGTTCCCGCAAATGAAAACACCACGCTTGTCCCGGTGTTGGCTTCGTATGCCGCGCCAATGCGTTCAAGGGCTTCACGCATGCTCGCGGCCGCGAATACCGTCAAATCCGACCCGGCCGCCGCAAACGGAATTGGCCCGGTCAGGAGGGTAAAAAAGAGGATCAGGCGAGAAAACATCCGCGCTCCGGGTTTGGCGTCGATCCGATTGCTAGTTTATCCGCTTCAAGACTTCAACGGCGCTCTTGACCAGCTGCTCGCCGGTCTTCCCGGATCATGTCAGATCCTTTTTCGGCGATCATGACCGTAGGCGCATTGGTGTTGCCGGAGGTGATGGATGGCATGACCGACGCGTCCACGACGCGAATGTTTTCAAACCCGCGCAGTTTCAGGCGGCCATCGACGACCGACGTCTCGTCCGTGCCCATCCGGCAAGTACTGACAGGATGAAAGATCGTCGTTCCAATGTCGCCTGCCGCTTTCACCAGCTCGTCCTCGCTGGTGTAATCCGGCCCCGGAAGATATTCCTCGGGTTCATAAGGCTGCATGGCGGGGGATGCCATGAGCCTGCGGGTCAAGCGGATGGCATCGGCGGCCACCCGCTTATCGGCTTCAGCCGAAAGATAGTTGGGTTTAATGTCCGGCTGGTCGGACGTGTTCGGCGTGGCGACATGAACGCTGCCGCGGCTTTCCGGGCGGAGGTTGCAGACACTTGCCGTCATTGCCGGGAAATCGTGCAATGGCTGGCCGAACTTGGGCAAAGACAGCGGCTGAACGTGATACTGCACATTGGGCGTCTCGAACGACGGATCCGTGCGGGCAAAGACACCCAACTGGCTGGGCGCCATGGACATCGGACCGGAGCGTTTGAAGAGATACTCAAGCCCGATCTTCGCCTTGCCGACCCAGCTGCCTGCAAGTTCGTTCATGGTCAAGGCGTTCTTCACCTTGAAGACCGGTCTCAGCTGCAGATGGTCCTGCAGGTTTTCGCCGACATTGCGATTTTCCGATATGGGGTCGATGCCCACCGCCTTGAGAACATCCGGCTGACCGACGCCTGACAACTCCAAAAGCTGCGGCGAGCCGATTGCACCCGCAGCAAGAATGAGTTCGCCATCGACCTGCACCTTGGCCTCGGATCCCTCGACCTCAAGTTTGAGGCCTGTCGCCACGCCGTTATCGAACAGGATCCGGTCAACATGGGCTTCGGTCTGTACATGCAAATTGGGCCGGTTGCTGGCCGGCCTCAAAAACGCCTTCGCCCCGTTCCAGCGCAGGCCCGATTTCTGGGTGACCTGAAAATAGGCGGAACCGAAATTGTCGCCACCGTTGAAGTCCCTGGTCTTCGGTATACCGTTTTGCTCACACGCATCGCGAAAGGCATCCAGCAGCTCCCATGACATCCGCTGCTCTTCAACACGCAGATTTCCGCCTTGTGCATGATGGTCATCGTCCCAGCTGTAGTGGTCTTCCGACTTCCTGAAATAGGGGAGAACGTCGTCCCATCCCCATCCGGTCAGCCCGAGCTGGCGCCAATGATCATAATCCCACGCTTGTCCGCGCATATAGATCATGCCGTTTATCGACGAACAGCCCCCCAGCACCTTGCCGCGCGGATACAGCAGCGAGCGTCCGTTCAGCCCGGGATCGGAGGTGGTCTTGAAGCCCCAGTCGACGCGCGGATTGCCAATGCAATGGAGGTAACCGACCGGAATGTGGATCCAGATATAGTTGTCGCGCTTGCCGGCCTCGAGCAAAAGCACCTTCACATCCGGGTCTTCGGACAACCGGTTGGCTAGAACACACCCTGCAGTTCCCGCGCCGACAATTACATAGTCCCATGAACCGAGATCGCGCATCGATCCTCCCACGCTTTGTTTGACCGATGGAGGCACGGGGCGCAAATCCGGTCAAGCCCGTTAAGGGCGGTGAACGGCTTCAGCTCCCGAGTCACGTGCAGCACCGTTTACGCAATTCTTACGAGATCTTGCGACAAATACAGCGATTGTGATCGCGAGGCTTACGGTATGTCCAATTTTGCACAGCGCGCTCTGGAAGGTGTTTTCCTGACCGGGTTCAATGCACTGCGCAGCATCTACCGTCCTTTGCGCGGCTGGATCGGTGCAGGAATTCTTGCCCTGTTCGTTCTGATGACGGCTGCTGTCATACAGATCTTCCCGGCCTCCAACTGGGATATGCTCGCTTATACGGCAGCAATCATTGAGCCGGAAACTGACGACATTGGCACTCTGCACGCTCAAACCTATGCGCTTGTTCAGGAGAATGTCTCAGACGGCGAGTACACGACGCTGACCGAAGACCGGCCCTACCGTATCCACCAGGCGAGGGACGCGGATGCCTTTCACACCATGCTCGGCTTCTACCGGCTCAAGGTTCTCTACGTGGAAACAGCGCGCCTGCTCGCTCCGATCATGGGTCCGGTCGAAGCTCTCCGACTGATCTCGATCTTGTCTGTTGTTGCTGTCGGCTGCGTGTTGTTGGCCTGGATGGCGAGAACCGGTACACTGATGTACGGGCCCGTGGTCGTTGCGATGCTGATGCTGTCGTCCTTCGGCTATGCAGCCCAACTCATCTCGCCGGATCTCTATGCGACGTTTTTCCTGCTGCTCGCCGCTCTTGTTTATGTGGAACGCCTGGATATTCCGGCGGCACTGTGCCTTGCCGGCGCGTTTCTGGTCCGTCCCGATCATCTGGCATTTGTGGGTGTGTTTTTTGTTTTCGCGGCGATCTACGGGCCGGGTCGCTGGTCGATAACGGGGTGCTTTGCCGCTTGTCTTGCAATTTATCTCTGGTTGACCCGCGGCTCAGATCACCCGGGCTGGTGGATCCATATGTGGTTCACACATATTGAATACGTGCCGACGCTCGATGGATTCGATCCGCCATTTTCCATCGGTACATATGTCGAGATGCTCGTACGTTCGACTGTCAGAGCCTTGATGGGCTTCACCTGGATAGCTGTCCTGTTCGCGCTCGCGATGTTTTTTGCCCGGTGTATTACACCGGGGAAGATGGATCAAAGGTCAAAGGTACTGCTCTACGCGGTGTTCACCTCGATCTGGGCCAAGTATCTGGTCTTTCCACACTACGAAACCAGGTTCTATCTGCCTTACCTTCTGATCATGGGCATGATCCTGCTTGTCAGCTGGCACCATCAGCAGACATCTGATGCGTGATGGCTCGCAAATCGGGTCGAGTTGCGAGAGACCAGGCATTAGGTTTTCCTCATCACGAATGAGGAGTTCGCCATGTTTCAGGTCCATCCGCTTCCAGCAGAGAGTTTTTCCCAGTTTTACGGCCTTTCTGATGAAGAGCTGGCGCGCAGAAACATTCAAGTTCACATCTCGGACGGCGCGTCTCCATGCCGTGTTTCCCTATCCGACGCCGCCAAAGGTGAACGGGTTTTGCTGCTCAATTTCGAGCATCAGCCGGCAGACACACCCTACCGGTCGCGTCATGCAATTTTCGTCGCGGAGGGAGCAAGGGAAGCCCATCCCGGCGCTGACTGTATTCCACCGTCGATCGCGAGCCGGCTGCTTTCGGTTCGGGCATTCGATTCTGATCACGAAATGATCGATGCCGAGGTTGTCGAAGGCGAAAAGGTCACGGACTTGATCTCAACCTTCTTTGCCAATTCAAGGGTCGATTACCTTCATCTGCATTTCGCTCGGCGCGGATGTTTTGCGGCGAAAGTAACGCGCGACGACAACTAGTTCATAGAGCGTCAGATGCTGGTCGAACAAGAATGGCGTCCCTGGCCGGGCGCCTTTTTTCTTTTCGAAAACGAATGTCAGCCCGGTTCAGAAAGCTTGCCCAACAGGTACCCGATTTTTGGGTAAACTGGTTCTGGCATCTGAAGCCGGGATTTGAAAGCGTTGGCGGACAAGGCCTATACCGGCTATAAACTCTGGATACGAGAATTCTCGCAATACAACCAATGGGAGAAATTCAGGATGCAGACCGCTGCTGACCGTCGTGCCGGTTTCAAGGCTCTTCACGAAAAAGGACGGGCTTTTTTGATGCCCAACCCATTCGATATCGGTTCCGCCCGCATACTCGATGGCATGCGTTTCGATGCCCTGGCGACATCCAGCGCAGGCTACGCCTGGACCCAGGGGGTCCGGGATGCCGAAGGTCTTATCACTCGCGACGCAGCACTCAGCCATGCCGCCGACATCATCAGTGCGACGAGCTTGCCTGTGAACGGAGATCTTGAAAACGGCTTTGGCGACAGTCCGGAAGACGTCGTCGCGACCGTGAAGGGAGCCATCGAAGTCGGCCTTGCCGGGTGCTCTATCGAGGACTACACGACACAACCGAACAATCCTTATTATCCGTTGGACGAGGCGGTCGAGCGCATCAGGGCAGCGGTGGACGCAAAGAACCGCGTCGCGCCGGATTTCGTCCTGACGGCGCGCAGCGAAGGCCCCGTCAAGACACAGCATGAGCTCGACGAGACGATCAAAAGACTGAATGCCTTCATCGCCGTTGGAGCGGACTGTGTCTACGCACCGCAGCTTAAGGACAAAGATCAGATCGCGGCTGTGCTTTCCGCTGTCGACGCGCCCATGAACGTTCTTGCAGGCCGCAAAAACTTTCACCTGACACGAAAAGAACTCGCCGACATGGGAGTTGCCCGCGTGTCGATCGGTCCAGGACTTGCGCGCATCGCATTGGGTGCCTTCGTCGCGGCAGCGGAAGACATGAAGGACGGCGGCGCATTCGGTTGCTTTGATCGGGCCCAGGGCATGAGCGACTTTGAATCCTTCATGAAAGCGCGGCCTTGACGCAGATGGAAGCGGCGGGATCTGCAATCGAACCGAAACGGGCCTTGCCGCAGGATGAAGCGGCAATTCGCGATCTCGCGCGGCGCGCCTATGAGAGATTCATCCCCGTGATGAATGCGGTCCCGCTTCCAATGACGGCCGACTATGGCGCGCTGATCCGGACGGCGGAAGTCTGGGTGGTGCGCGCTGGCCCGGAAATCGCAGCAAGCCTCGTGCTCGTTCCCAAGGACGATCACCTGATGATCGACAGCATCGCCGTCGACCCGGATTGCCAGGGTGGGGGTTTCGGACGCCGGATGCTCGAATGGGCACATCAAAGAGCAAAGCTTTTGGGGCTTGCGGAGCTGCGGCTTTATACGAATGTGCTGATGCATGACAATCGTGCCTGGTACCAGCGCGCCGGCTATGTCGAAACCCACGAAGAACAGCGCGGAGACAAGCGCATCGTTCACATGCGCTTTCAATTCGAACAGGAAAGCTAACCGGTCGCCCAGTAGGTCAACACGATCGGAAGCGTGACCAGCGTCAGGCAGGTGGACACGAAGATGAACCCGGCAACGCCGTGTGCTTCGTCCGGCTGGTGCTGTGAAATGGCCAGATAAGTTGCAACCGAAGGCGGCATGAAGCAGAGCAGGATGATCACGCTTTCGATCTTCGCATCGAGGGTCAGGACGTGCGTGATCGTGAAGGCGGCAACAGCAGAAATCCCGATATGTGCCAGCGACAGGATGACCGCGCGGGAGACCCCGCTCAGTTTCAGCGTTTCCAGACTGTGACCAAGCGTGAGCAGCATGATCGGTATTGCCAGTCCGCCCAGGATCTCGAGACTTTCATCGACCGGACCTGGAATTTTCCATCCGGTCGCCAGGAGAACGAGGGCGACAAACACGGCGTAGATCACGGGCTGCCGGGCCAAGGCTTTCAAATCCGGTTTTCCCATGGGGATCGCGATGCCGATGGTGAAGATTGCCGTGAGGACCACAACGATAAACCCGATCGCAACGGCCGCTCCCTCTGCTCCGAACGCCAGGGTGGCCACAGGCAGACCGATATTGCCGACATTGGAGAGCATCATGGGCGCCAGATAGGCCCTGATCGAAATGCGCATCAGTTTCAGGATTGCAAAACCGATCACACCGAATATCGCGATCATCGCGGCAGCGGCGGCGAGCACTGTCAGAAAGGTTTCCAGTGCAACGTGCTCTTTTGCCAGATGCGACAGAATCAATGTCGGATAGCCGACATTCGAAACAAGCGAGCCGAAGAGTTTCCGGTCGAACGGCGCCTTGAAATATGCAAGCGCATACCCGAGCAGCACACACAGAAGAACAGGCACCATGACATTGGCGACATGTTCGATGATACCCGTCACGCTGTTCCTCCCAACCCTGCCGCTGTTCCAGGTTAGAATTTAAGCGCGCGGTGAATCAACTGTCCCGGCCCTATTCGGGACGTTCCCCGACATAGGCTGCGCGCGGGCGAATTTTCTCATGAGAGGCATATTGTTCCAGAGCGTGTGCGATCCATCCGGTCATGCGTCCTGCGCAAAAAATGATCTTCCCTGCGTCCCTGGGCAGCTCATAGGTTTTCTGGATGACCGCGAGCGCCAGGTCGATATTCGGTGGCAATCCGAACAGATCGTCGGCCGATGAGATCAGCCCGGGCAGACGGTCGACAAACGGGTGGTCGCTTTCGGTCCGAAACAATATGTCGAGCAGGCAATCTGCTCGCGGATCACGCCCCTGATAGACGGAATGGCCGAAGCCGGGCAGTGTTTCTCCACGCGCGAGCCGATCCGCCAGCAAGGCTTCGATATCCGAGTCCGGCTGGATCTCCGCAAGCCAGGCCGTCGCCCGATCCGGCGCAGCGCCGTGCCGAGGTCCCGCAAAGGCACCCAGACCCGACAGGAGAGCCGCATGAAGTGGCGCGCGTGTCGACGCCGCGCATCTGGCCGTAAACGAACTGGTATTGAGTTCGTGGTCCGCGCACAACACAAGCGCTGCACGGATCAGGTTTTTGGCGGAGGCTGAAACACCGAATGCGGACGCGATCTGTGTGTGGATCGGAACCGCGACAGGCTCTCTTTCCAAGAGAGCCGCCACGGAGTAACGCAGCAAAGCAGCCCCTTTTGCCTGCAGAAGTTTGGGCGCGAGTGTAAAAGCGGCTTTGTCCTGGAGCGGCCAGGCGGCCAGCGCCATCATCAGTCGGTCAAGCGCACCAAGACCCGCGGGCAACTCAGGTGGCGGCTTGGGTATGTTGTCGGCAAACGGATCGTCACCCGACGCCCAAAGCAGAGTTGCAACGGTTTCCAGCGTCGACGTTTCGGCCAGCTCTCTTGCCAACCTGCCGCGGTAAACCGGCCCGTCTTCGGAGATCAGCGTCAGCTCGGTTTCCAGGACGGGATCCCCCGTCAGGGGTTTGGTTCCAGTGTGGTCCTCGATCTGCCGGCGCCCTTTCAGGCGCCGGACATCCGCAGCGTCGTACCGCCTCTTTTTCCCGGGTCCTGCGACGGAGGCAATAAGGCCCCGGCTGACATAGGCATAAAGCGTTGCAGGCTGGACACCGAGTTCGGCAGCGGCCTCTCGCGCGGAAAGATAGATAGGTGTGCTCATATATTGATTGTAATTGTCAACATTGATCAATGCAATCACAATCCACTATCAGGCACGTATTCAAAAAGGAGCTGACCATGACAGAAGTGCCAAATCCGGCTCACATGACCCAGGATCCGATTGCCGGCCTGGAAGGGATCGTCGCCGCTACCACCAGTTTGAGCGATGTCGACGGTGAAAAGGGCCTGCTGATCCTGCGCGGACGCAAGATAGAAGACCTTGCCGGCGAGGTGCCGTTCGAACAGGCCGTCGCCCATCTCTGGAAGGGTCTCGTTGACGCGGACCCGCATGCTCTCAGGCTTGCGTTTGGAGAAGCACGCATTGCCGCATTCGCGCTGGTTCCCCTTTTGGAAAGCGCGCCGGAGAAACTTTCCATCTATGAACGCATGCAGCTCGGGCTCACTGCGCTTCCGCAAAATACCGAGCGGGACGCCGCGATCACAATCACCGGGGCGCTGCCGGTGCTGCTGGCCGTGTCCTATCGGCTCGCAACCGGACAGCGCGCACTGGCACCTGACAGTTCACTGCCGGTCGCCGCCGATCTTCTACGCATGCTGACGGGTGAAACTCCGCCCGCTTATCAGGTGGATGCGCTCGATCGGTATCTCGTTACGATCCTCGATCACGGTCTCAACGCCTCCACGTTCACAGCGCGTGTCATTGCATCGACACAGGCGGACATGAAGCATGCGATTCTCGGCGCGATGGGTGCTCTAAGTGGTCCGCTTCACGGCGGTGCCCCAGGGCCTGTCCTCGACATGATCGACGCAATCGGCGCACCCGAAAATGCCGAAACCTGGATCGGTGACGCGCTCGCGCGCAAGGAGCGTCTCATGGGCTTCGGTCACCGGATCTATCGCACACGGGATCCACGCGCAGATGTTCTCAAGGCCGGGCTCAAGCTGCTGGGCAACGACAATCCGAAAGTCGGGCTGGCGGAAGACATTGAATGCGCGGCACTTGCAGCGCTCAAGAAAGCAAAGCCGGATCGCCCGCTCGACACCAATGTGGAGTTTTATACCGCCGTTCTCCTGGATGCGATCGGCATAGACCGCTCCCTGTTCACACCGCTCTTTGCCGCCGGGCGCACACCAGGCTGGTGTGCTCATGTTCTGGAGCAGCAGCGAAACGGCAAACTCATTCGCCCGGCTTCCCACTATGTAGGGCCGATGCCGGAGTAGAGTTCAATAGGAGAAGAACTTACAAAGTGGCTGCCCCGGCCTTGAGCCGGGGCTGCGTTACTTCAAGCTGCAGGTCCCGGATCAGGTCCGGGGCGGCATTCAATAGCCCGAAGTTGCGCTGGAAAGCCTATTCGGCCATTTCCGCTTCGCGGACGGCCAGCTCGATCTCATTGATCAGGCCTTCCTCAAGACCAAGTCTCGCGGCCAGCATCTGCAGATAAGCCCGCTCGGCCGGATGGTCGGGATCAATGGCGAGCCGTGAGGCAGCATAAATTTCTGCAGCTGTTTCGGGGCAGCTCGCGCTGGCAACGACCTTGTCGAGATCAAGCGGCGATCTCAACTCGTCCATCAGGAAAGCCTTGGCTTCACTGTCGAGACCGGCTTCGTCAATCTTGTCGAAGATCCTGTCCTGTTCCTCACGGTCGATATGGCCATCAGCCTTTGCCGCCGAGATCATCGCGGTAAGAAGCGCCACGGCAAACTGGTTCTCGCCGCCTGGCTGCTGTGCCGGGTCGAATGCGGTGCCGCGCGGGGCTTCCAGCGGGATCGGCTCGTCCTGCGGATATTGCGGGCGCGGGGCGTTCTGCTGGTTTGCCTTGTGTCCCTGATAGGCCTTGTAGGCAAGTCCGGCCACCAGGGCGAGGCCACCATAAGTCACGGCTTTCTTGCCAATTTTCCGTCCGGATTTCGAGCCGAGCATCAAACCGGCCAAACCGCCAAGTGCAAGACCGCCGCCCTGCGAAGACAGAAAATCCTTGCCCTGCGACAACAGATCTCCCGATCCGCCGCGCTGTGCAGCTGCGCCGCCGCGGCGGTCATACTGGCCGCCGGACTGCCCCCCGGACTGGCCGCCCATGAACTGGTCCAGCAAGGATTTTGCGTCAAACATCAATAGCTCCCTTCAACGGCCCCTCGCGGGGCAAATCACAGTCGCCCTAACAAATGGGATTTTCTGCCGATCCCGCAAGATTGCGTTACATTTGCGTACAGTTTTAAGGTCATCCCGATCGACTGGAAATCGAAAACACATGACAACCGGAAAAACACACGCGGCGTCACCGTTCATTCAGATGGTTTTGTTTGCGATTCTTTGCATCTGCGCGTCTGTGCCCGCCTTTTCCGAAGAGCCGGCGGATTCCTATTCCACAATTCAAGACGTCTCATTGAAGAATTCATTTGTCGAGGCGCTGTCTTCCGCCGGTGTAAGTTCGACCGAAAATCTGGTGTCGTTCCATGAGCCCGCTCCGCTTGCCGACGGGACGGACGAACAGGTCCATGTTCACGTTGTTCAGGACCGCGGCCTCCCTGGAGGCGCTGAGTACCCGACTTATGTCTTCAGAACCGCCGGCGGAGTGGACGAGCCTGCACTGATTTACCGGACAAACGCCGGCACCCGCCTGTACACCCACTCTGATATCGTTCCCGACAGCGGGTGCGTGATCTCTGCGAAAGCGGGCTATTCGGATATCTGTCTCGCGGATGCCCAGGGGAATGCGGCGCCGGAACTGCCCGGTCTGCGTAAGGATTTCTGGTCGGATCTGATCAGACTGTTCGGGCTCTGAAGTCTGTTTCGAGGCCTTTGAGATCCCCCGGTGGCCAGCATCGGAACTGGCACGTCCCTACTTCAATGGCAGTAAGTTGTCGTCCTTCAGCGTCTCCATCGCGATCGAGGAGCGCACGTGCTGGACCGCCTCCTGCGGCAGCAGATCATCGTTGATGATGCGGCTCAGGCTCTTGAGATCCGGAACGATGATTTTCAGCATGTAGTCAACGTCTCCGGTCAGTGTGTGCGCTTCCTGCACCTCCGGCATGGCAATCACGACGTTCCGGAACTTCCGGGCATTTTCCTTGCTATGCGCACCGAGTGTGACACCGATATAGGCGGTCACGGTCAGCCCGAGCGCATCCGGACTGAGGGCTGCCCGGTAGCGGCGGATCACACCGCTGTGTTCCAGCTTCTGCCGCCGTCTGGAGACCTGACTTGGCGACAGGCTGATAACCTCGCCCAGTTCGGCGTTGGTCAGTGCGGCATTTTCCTGCAGAGCGGCAAGCAGCTTCACATCGTAACCATCCAACGCATCATTCATGCAAGTTCTTTCTCTCTTACACACATTCTGTGCAGAAGCTTACGCGAAATTACGTGGAATGCACACACCCTGCGCGTTGTTCGCGGCATTCTAGGTTCAATGACCGCATTTAAAAGGAGAGCACCCGATGGGACCGTTTCCGCACGACGCACCCCCTGCGCAGATAACGCCTCAAAATCCGGCCGGAACCGATGGCTTTGAATTCGTGGAATTTGCGCATCCGGAACCGGAGAAACTGGACGCGCTGTTCCGCCGGATGGGATACCAGCCGGTTGCGAGGCACAAGACCAAGAACATCACGCCGTACCGGCAGGGCGACATCACCTACGTGCTGAATGCGGAGGCCGGCAGCCACGGAATGAATTTCGTCGACGAGCACGGTCCTTGCGCACCGGCAATGGCCTGGCGTGTTGTGGACGCTCAGCATGCCTACAAGCATGCGGTCGCAAACGGTGCGACGCCCTATGAAGGAGATGACAAGACGCTGGATGTTCCGGCTATTGTCGGCATCGGCGGATCATTGCTCTATTTCGTCGACACCTATGGCGACAGGGGGTCCGCCTATTCAAACGACTTTAACTGGCTTGATGAGGTCGATCCGAAACCGGAAGGCATCGGCTTTTATTATCTCGACCACCTGACCCATAACGTCTTTCGCGGCAATATGGACAAGTGGTGGAACTTCTATCGCGACCTCTTCAATTTCAAGCAGATCCACTTCTTCGACATTGACGGGCGCATCACCGGCCTGGTCAGCCGCGCGATTACAAGCCCTTGCGGCAAAATCCGTATACCGCTCAACGAATCCAAGGACGACACGAGCCAGATCGAGGAGTTCCTCAAGAAGTATCGCGGCGAGGGCATCCAGCATATCGCGGTCGGCACGGACGACATCTATGACAGCACCGACAAGCTGGCTGCCAACGCGTTGAAATTCATGCCGGGACCTCCTGAAACCTATTACGAGATGTCTCGTGACCGGGTTCAGGGTCATGACGAGCCGATCGACCGCATGAAACAGCACGGCATCCTGATCGACGGCGAAGGCGTCATTGACGGCGGCATGACAAAAATCCTCCTGCAGATTTTTTCAAAGACCGTCATCGGGCCGATCTTCTTCGAGTTCATCCAGAGAAAGGGAGATGAAGGCTTCGGCGAAGGCAATTTCCGCGCCCTGTTCGAGTCGATCGAAGAGGACCAGATCCGCCGGGGCGTTCTGAACACGGAAGCCGCCGAATAATTCAGGATCCGGCAATCAACCGTATTGCGCATGAACCGCCTCTCTGCTCGCGAGGCGGTTCATTTTTTTCGCTTGCCGGATGCTCGGTAAAAATATCGAGCACATGAAAAAGAGCGTTTCATTTTGGTACGTTTTTGAGCTGGCGACGCACAACCCTTTGTTGCCTAAGTAATTGTATTTTTTATATTTTTCAAAAAAATTTATCACCGGCAATTCTGTAACTATCTGATTTTATTAGACTTTCCCGAATGAGCGTTAAGTCTCTGAATTTTTTTCGAATTTTTTTTGATTTTCCGTGGAAGAACAACGGCCTCGATGGGTTTTGTTTTACAGAGGCTGCCGTGTAGGCCCTCTGTTGCATTGTCTAAGCACACTAACTTTCACCTCCGCGTTCGCGCGGAGGTTTTTTTTGTGTTTGTGCAGTTCGCAGCAAGTTCAGCGCCGCACCTTTTTCTCCAGAACATCCCAGACCATGGCTGCAACGTCCGGGCCACCGAGCATCTGAATGGCGCGGAGCCGGTCGGCGCGGTGACGTTGATTTCCGTCAGACGCGCGAAAATGTGTGCGGCCTGCCCAACCCATTTCTGTTTAACCCGGACGCTTTGAAATGAGCTGTGAGACGAGGCCGCGCCATTCATTCGCTTAGGCACCGATAGCTCTTGCGTTGCCTGTTGCCGTTTTCGCGTCAAACAACAAACTTGGCGTAGACCCATCCAGTTCTGACCACTTTGCCGGTCGCGTTATAGACATTGACCATCAGCCAGTTGCCGTCGCGTTCAAGGATCATCAGTTGGGTGCCATCCTTCAGCGCCGTTATGACGTCGAAATGCATCCCGGGCCCCTGACGAAGATTAAGCGTGTCCCCAGGTGTATTTGAGAAAACAAAGTTGTCGGTATTGTCGGACAGATCTTCGGTCGTCATCATCCGGAACGAGTCGAAGTCGAAAGCAGGGCCTGGATCCCACTTGCGCCCAACTGAAATGTCGTCATGTCCGACAAGTTCCTGCCGCCCATATGTATCTATGAGAACGCGGACGATTGCCGCTGCTGTCTCAATCTGCACGTCAGGATATGGCTCCCATCCAATTAGGCCGGCTGTGCCGTTCGGGTTGCCGTTTTTGTGTTTCGCCAATACCGGACTTGCAACTTCCGTCTTTCCGGTCCAGGACCACCACGTGCCCCCTTTTTTCTGCAGATAGCCCCAGTTCGCAAGTTCAATGCCGAACGCCCAGGTATTGAGACCAGGGCGACCCTTCCACGTCGATTTTCCCGCGTGGTTTGCGCCTGTGTCAAAGTCGACGCACTGAATAACCTCTCCGTCGCGTCCGATCACGATATGCGCCGAAGACTTAAACTTGTTATTCGGATCTCGGAACCATTCCGCGCTTGAAGAAGCAGTTGCGCCGAATGTGAAATGCATGACAGTGGTACTTGGCGTACTGGCGAACTTACCATTCGTATGGGCAGCAGGCGACATGATGCGCCTCACCAGTTTTCCGTTTTGCATCAAACGATGCTTCTTATCGATCTTGAACATGCAATCCTCCCACGTAATTTACTAGTAAAAACGCGGGAAAATTACACTAAATAGTCGCCAATTTCAATCTAAGATTGAACTTACGTTACGCTATCTTACCTTTTTCTCCAGAACATCCCAGACCATGGCTGCAACGTCCGGGCCACCGAGATTCTGAATGGCGCGGATGCCGGTCGGCGCGGTGACGTTGATTTCCGTCAGACGCCCGTCGATCACATCGATGCCGACCAGGATAAGTCCCTTTTCCTTTAGGCTGGGTCCGAGGCGGGCGCATATGCCGCGTTCGGTTTCGGTCAGATCGCTGTCGGTCGGCGCGCCGCCGCGCACCATGTTGGAGCGCAGGTCGCCTTCAGCGGGAACACGATTGACCGCGCCTGCGAATTCGCCGTCAACGAGAAGGATGCGCTTGTCGCCATGTTTCACATTAGGCAGGAACTGCTGGATCACCCAGGGTTCGCGGAACGTGGCATCGAAGAAATCATAAAGTGAGCCGTAGTTGAGATCATCCCGGGTGATGCGGAAGACGGCGGCCCCACCATGACCGAACAGAGGCTTCATGACGATGTCGCCATATTCTTCGCGAAAGAGATCGATCTCCGCCCGATCCTTCGTGATCAGCGTCGGCGGCATCAGATCGGCAAAGTCGGTGACGAACAGTTTTTCGGGCGCGTTGCGAACTTCCCTGGGGTCATTCACGACCAGCGTGTCCGGGTGTATTTTTTCAAGAATATGCGTTGCGGCAATGTAGGAAAGATCGAAAGGCGGGTCCTGACGCATCAGCACCACATCCATCTCGCGCATGTCCATCCGCATCCTGTCGCCGAGCGTGAAGTGATTGCCCTTCTCGTCACGCACCTGCACGGGTTCCAGGGCACAGAAAACCTCGTCGCCGCGCAGCGAAAGCCGGTCTGGCGTATAGTGATAGAGTTCGTGTCCGCGGGCCTGTGCTTCCAACATCATGGCAAAGGCACTGTCGCCCGCGATGTTGATCGACGAGATATGGTCCATCTGGACCGCTACTTTCAAAGCCATGAGGCAACTCCCGGCAGGTGCGCTGACAAGCGCAGAGGGATTTCAGAACGATTGGTCCAGATATGCGTTGGCGATCGTGCTTTGTCCAGTGGCCGGAGGTCGCAACGTTTTTGCGCGAACCTGGATACGCTGTCCCGGGATCCGATCCATTTGCCCGCAGACGCAATCGATCACAACCAGATTGGGAGTTGTATCCGCGCAAAAAGGGTCTGGAAGCGAGTGGATCCCCGATCAAATCGGTGGTGACCACTTTGTTGAAGTTTGAAGTATTCAGCCTACTCCCAAGCCTCGAACGCGTTTTCGATCCGCTCCGGCAACGCCCAGGGACGGATGACGACAATATCGAAGCGGAGCGTGAAAAACCCGGCCTTGGGATGTTCGGTGACGAAGATCCTTGCCGCACGAGAAATGCGTTTCTGGCTCGCCGGCGTGACAGCCTCCAACGCAGCCTCTCGCGTCTTGCGGGCCTTGACTTCAACGAAGGCGACCGTCTTGCGTTTCTTGGCAATCAGGTCGATTTCACCGGCTTTCGTCTTGTACCTGCGCTTCAGAACACGCCAACCTGTCAAACGCAGATACCAGGCTGCCCAGGTCTCCGCATTCAAACCCAGGGCGTACGCCTTCCGGCGTCTGTCCGGCCTGCCGCCCTGCAAGCTCAAGTTCCTCCCGATTTCAGATCGAGTGCCCGCTTATAGACATCGTTCCGGTCAAGACCTGTCGCCTTGGCGACTTTCTTTGCGGCAGCGCTGACCGGCATGTCACCGAGTGCTTCAATCAATAGAGCGTCCAGGTCGGAGGCTTTGGCTTCGGGCTTTTCTTCCGGTGGCCCGACGAGGATGACGATTTCGCCCTTGACCTGCGTTCCCTCGAACCGCCCGGCCAGTTCCACGAGCGAACCGCGCTCAAAGGTCTCGAAGCGCTTGGTGAGCTCACGGGCGACAACTGCGTCCCGGCCTTCACCAAGCACCTTCGCCATCAATTCCAGAGTGGCCGCCGTCCGATGAGGCGATTCGAAAAAGATCAGCGTGGCGCGAACACCTGCCAGCTCTTCGAGCCTTTTGGTCTTGGGGCCACCCTTTTGCGGCAGGAACCCGGCAAAAAGCACCGTGTCGCTCGGCAGACCCGACGCAACGAGACCGCTCAGCGGAGCCGATGCGCCCGGAATCGGGATCACCTTGTGTCCGCCTGCAAGGACTGCATGAACCAGCCGGTAACCTGGATCAGACACAAGGGGCGTTCCGGCGTCAGAGACCAGGGCAACCGCCCCGCCAGCATCGAGTTCCGCCAATATTCTGGGCCGTTGCTTCTCCGCATTGTGCTCGTGATAGGCGAGCAGAGGCGTCTTGAGGCCGAATTTCTGGGTCAGGGTTGCCGTGACGCGCGTATCTTCACAGGCGATCAGGGCGCTGGCGGCCAGTGTTTCCAGAGCCCGCACCGTTATGTCCCCCAAGTTACCTATCGGGGTGGAAACGATATAAAGCGCAGGCTCCAGATTTGGAGCGGAAAAGGCGTGTTCGGAGAGACTGTAGCGATTCTTGTCCGCTGCGGTGACGGTTCCCATGAAGTCTCCCTTCTGTTCCTGCCGGAATATGGGTCTCGTGTCTGCGCTAACCGCAGTGGTTGCCTGATGCAAGGTAAATCCACTGTTCTTAAAGCAGATTTGCCACTGAAAAGCCGCTAAAACTGGACATTCTTCCGGTGAAACCGTAAGTCTTCCCTTCGGTGGAAAAACAAAAAATGGCAAGTGCAATGCGGTGCAAAACCGGACAGCAACAGAGACGGCAGTTCCTGAAAGTGGCGCTCGCCTGCAGCAGCGCGCTCGCGCTTTCCGGATGCCTTGGCTCCTCACTCGGATCGCTGCCGGGTGACCAGGTTCAGCCAACCGGCCAGCCCGCGACGACAGGCGAGGTGATTGGAACAGGCAGCGTTCGTGTGGGCCTCCTGCTGCCTTTGGGCAGCAGCGGCGGCAATACCTCGATCGGAACAGTTTTCAAGAATTCTGCTGCACTTGCGCTCCAAAACTTTCCCAACGCAGACGTCCAGCTGCTGGTAAAGGACACCGGCGGCACGGCTGAAGGCGGGCGCAGCGCGGCACAGTCCGCAATTTCCGAAGGTGCGGAGCTGATCCTGGGCCCCGTCTTTTCACCGGCGGTTTCAGGTGCGGCAGCTGCGGCCCGTGCAACCGGCGTTCCTGTCATTGCATTTTCAACGGACACATCCGTTGCTGCGCGCGGTGTCTATCTGCTGAGTTTCCTGCCGGAGACCGACATCAAGCGCATCATCGGATACGCCAACAGCCAGCAGAAAAGGTCCTACGCTGCGCTTATTCCGGAAGGCTCTTACGGCGCGGTCGCGGAAGCCGCTTTCCGTCAGGAAGTCGGACGCGGCGGCGGCAGGATCGCGACCATACAGCGTTACCGGATGACCGGATCGGATACTTCCGACCTCGTTGCCAAGGCGTCTTCGCTCAACTCCGTCATAAACAGTATCGACGCCCTTTTCGTACCGGCTGGGGGAAATGTTCCGGCGCTGGTTATGCAAACGCTGGTGAGCCAGGGCGCAAGCATCGGCAACGTCAAGCTGCTTGGTTCCGGCCAATGGGATTCGGCGCAGGTCAAGAACAACCAGATACTTGCAGGCGCCTGGTTTGCCGGGCCCGAAGACAAGGGCTTTCAGGGCTTCGCGCAGCGATACCAGAGCACATACGGTTCACCGCCGCCGCGCAATTCCAGCCTTGTCTATGACGGCGTGACGCTCGCCGCCGGGCTGATCCGCTCCGCGGGCCCTCAGCGTTTTCAGCAGAGCATCCTGACCAATCGCGACGGGTTCATAGGCATAGACGGACTGTTTCGCTTCAAATCGAACGGGCTCAATGAACGCGGCCTTGCCGTCTACCAGATCACCGGCAGGGGTACCGAAGTCATTTCACCGGCACCAAGAGATTTCCGGACCGGTTTCTGATACATCTTCGGCATCGGGAGTAAAGTGTCCATGCTCAACGGCAAAGAGATCGTCTTGGTTATCAGCGGCGGCATCGCCGCCTACAAGTCGCTCGATCTGATCCGCCGGCTCAAGGAGCGTGGCGCGCGCGTCGTCCCGATCATGACAACCGGCGCACAGGAATTCGTAACACCGCTTGCGGTCGGCGCTCTCAGCGCGGAAAAGGTCTTCACGAACCTGTTCGACCGCGAAGCCGAACACGACGTGGGTCACATCCGGCTTGCGCGCGATCACGATCTCATCCTGATTGCTCCGGCGACGGCCAATCTCATGGCAAAGATGGCGCACGGGATTGCCGACGACCTGGCAACCGCGGTCCTGCTTGCAACGGACAAACCTGTCCTCGCCGCCCCGGCCATGAACCCGAAGATGTGGCAGGATCCTGCAACCCTGCGAAATGTTTCCGCGCTTCAGGAGCGCGGTATCCGGTTTGTCGGTCCGGCGCGCGGAGAAATGGCGGAAAAAGGCGAGGCCGGTGTCGGCCGCATGAGCGAACCTTTGGAAATTGCCGCCGCCGCCGCCGGCCTGATGCGCGAAGACGCTGTCAGGCGAAACCTGCTGCCACTTGCAGGCAAACATGTCCTGATTACCTCGGGACCGACCCATGAGCCGATCGACCCGGTCCGTTACATCGCCAACCGTTCGTCCGGCAAACAGGGTCATGCCCTGGCGGTTGCTGCCTACGAAGCGGGCGCACGGGTGACGCTTGTGTCCGGTCCTGTCGACCTGCCTGATCCGGACAATGTTGAAACGATCCACGTTGAATCGGCTGGGGAGATGCTCAACGCCGCCAAAGCGGCATTGCCGGCCGATATCGCAATTATGGCGGCAGCCGTTGCTGACTGGCGCGTCGCAACGGAGGGATCACAAAAAATCAAAAAGGACGGCAGTGGCAAGCCTCCGGCGCTCGAACTGGTCGAAAACCCGGACATCCTGTCGACCATCGGGCATCACAAAAGCCTGCGCCCTATGCTCCTGATCGGATTTGCTGCCGAGACCCAGAACCTGATCGACAACGCACGCTCGAAACTTGAGCGCAAAAACGCGGACTGGATCATCGCCAACGACGTCAGCCCCGAAACGGGCATCATGGGCGGCGATGCCAATGCGGTTCGTCTTGTCAGCCGCACTGGTGTTGAAGACTGGCCCCGGATGGCGAAAGGCGATGTTGCACGAAAGATCATTGCCAGGGCTGCAGCAGCTTTGAACGGGCAATAACGCCGTGTTGTCCGACAGGGCCGAGCCCCGGGCTCTTTCATCTGCACCCCTAATCGCCATCAACTTCTTAGAGGATCACGGCCGCCCACCTTCAGGAGATCTCGACCGCTTATCATGCAGCGAAGCGGAAATAGCTCATGCTGATCGAGCCGTATTCGTAGCTTCTGTGCAGCAGTTCAGGCGGTGTCCCCCTTCCTGCAGCGCCCAACGCGAAAAATAACGGCAACAAGTGTTCTTCCGTCGGATGATTGCGCCGGAAATCAGGTGCGGCTTCAAGGTCGCTGAAATATTCGATCGAGCCTTCCCTGAGGCCCATATCGAGCCACTTGTCAAAATCCACGGCCCACTTTTGTGCGCTTGACCCCTGGGGATGAATTTCACGAAGATTGTGTGTCGTGCTGCCGGACCCGATGATCAGCACACCCTGTTCCTTCAACGGAGCGACTGCCCGGCCGAGGTTAAAGACAGTTTCGGGAGTGCTGCCGTTGGGCAGCGACAGCGCCGTGACGGGCACGCCGGCACCTGGAAAGGCGAGAGAAAGCGGCACCCACGCGCCGTGATCCAGGCCCCATTTACTGTCGAGTTCAACATCATAACCGGCGGCTTCCAGGTGTTTTGCAGCCTCGTCAACCTGGTCCTCGACCGCGTTGGCGGGATAGGAAATGTCGTAGAGTTCGGCGGGAAATCCCCGGAAATCATGATAGGTGCGCAGCGGGCCCGGTGCTGAAAGTTTCAGGCCATCCGTTTCCCAGTGGGCGGAAAGGATCAAGATGCCTTTTGGCTGATTTGCGTCATTCCCAAAGGATTTCAGAAAGCGGCTTGCGTCCGTGTCCGCCAGTGCCAGGGTCGGCGCGCCGTGGGCAAAAAAGACGGGTTGGATAGGGTCCTGGGCTGCTGTCATCGGTTCTCTACTTCACTCAACTGGCTTCCTGACTTCCAAGATAAGCCTGCTTTGGTGAACGAGAAGGTCACTTTTCGAAGAAGGGCTGTTCCGGATTCAGGAACAATCACACCTTCAAATAAATGCGCCGCTCCCGGGTTCATGAGAGCGGCACCGTATTTTGTACAGCGATCAGACTTAACGGTAGCCCACATTTATGAGCTGAACGCGCCGATTGATCCCCGAATCCGGCTTGGCTGGATCCCTGAGCTGTTCTTCGCCGAGGCCTACCGCCTGAAGATATTCGCCGGGAACCTGAAAAGTGGTCACCAGCGCTTCACGCACCGACTGGGCCCGCTTGATTGAAAGCTCGAGATTGTAATCGCGCGGGCCTGTCGCGTCGGTATGGCCGACGATGAAGAAAGTCTGCCCCTGGAGGTAGGGCGTGTGCAGGGCATCAGCGATCAGACCCACGGTTTCGTAGGATTCCGGCTTGATGCGGGCAGAGTTCAGATCAAACGTGATTTCGACATTGAACTGTCGCAGCGATGCAAGCTTGTCCCAAAGTGGGAGATTGGCTGGCGCATTCGCTCCGGGATATTTCTGGATGTTCTCAAAGGCTGCTTTTTGCAGTTCATCCGCGCTGACATCGACTTCCTGTTGAGCCCCTTGCAGCGAATTGATGATTTCGTTGCGGCTGAGTTTGGTCTGCGCAGACACACCAGACACGGTAACGGCAACGAAGGCAGCCGAAAGACCGGCGAGCAGATACTTTTTCATGATAGTCCCCCGGGAAACGTTAGCGGTATCCGGCCAGATCAATGGCGGTGTTGCATTTTTTGCCGACGGAAGGCTGCGCCTTCAGAAGGCAGCGCAGAACATGACCGGCACCCGGTTTCACGCCTTTGCAATATTGGGCTGCATCCCGCTGGCAGATCTTGGGGGCAGCGGCCTGCGCCGCAAGGCGTTCCTGAATGAGCGTAACCACAACTGCGCGGTCGGCATTGCATTTCTGGGAAACCTTGGCCTGGTTCTGGTCCAGGCACTTGCCGATACCATTGTTCGCCAGGGTCGCGGACTTGCAGTAGGTTTCTATGTCCTTGCCGCAACTTGCCGACAGGATCTTGATAGCCTCGGCAAAGCCCACTGTCTGCGCAAGAGCTGCTGGAGCCGTCGCCAGCAAGATACCCGTTGCGAATGCGAAAATCATGCGTCTCATGTTGCAAATCTCCCAACCAAGGCAACATTACGATGGGGCAGAGTGTTTCAGGAGCTCGCCTAAACTTCAAGGTGTTCGCAGAAAAATATATGAAGAAAAACAAACCCTTGCCAATCTTGACAAGTGCTGCCGAATATCGTCCCTCGTCTCAATTCAAAGTGGGGATCTACAGATGCGCGTAACACTGGAACTGAAACGCCTCGATCACGGCAGAGACCTGCCATTGCCCGCCTATCAATCGGACCTCGCAGCGGGGCTGGACCTTGTTGCGGCCGTCGCAGCGCCCGTCACGCTCGCGCCCGGCGCACGTGCCCTTGTTCCAACGGGATTGTCGATGGCCCTGCCGGCAGGTTTTGAAGCACAAATCCGGCCCCGATCCGGTCTCGCAGCCAAGCACGGTATCACCGTTTTGAATACTCCTGGAACAGTGGACGCGGACTACAGAGGAGAGGTGAAGGTCATCCTGATCAACCTTGGCGACGCTCCCTTTGAAATCGTTCGGGGCGAACGGATCGCGCAGATGGTTATCGCCCCTGTTCTGCAGGCGGCACTCGAAGAGGTTGACGAACTGTCTGACACGGCGCGCGGCAGTGGCGGGTTCGGTTCGACTGGGCGCGGTTAAAGGAATTCCGGATGGACCCAAGTCTTATCATTTTTGATTGCGACGGCGTTCTCGTCGATACAGAACGGCTGACAAACCAAACGATGGCATCGCTCGTCACTGACCTGGGCTTTCCGATGACAGGCCCGGAATGCCAGCAGCGCTTCATGGGGCGCCCCCTCGAGACTATCCAGGACATGATCGAGAAGCTGGTCGGCAAGACGTTGCCTGACGACTGGCCGGATCAGGTGCGAAAGCGCGATCTGGAGAGCTTCAAGGCCGGGGTCTCGCAGATACCCGGCGTTGCCGGTGTGCTGGATTATCTCGATACCAGGGGAACGCCGTATTGCGTCGGCTCGTCCGGCAAATACGAAAAAATGCATGCGACACTCGGCAGCTCCGGTCTCCTGGCGCGACTGGAAGACAAACTCTTTTCTTCGCAGGATTGCGAAAAAGGCAAACCCGCACCGGACGTTTTTCTGCTGGCAGCGCGCACAATGGGCAAGGCGCCGGAAGACTGCGCAGTCGTCGAAGACAGCCTTCCAGGCGTTCTGGCGGGAAGGGCGGCCGGAATGCGCGTTTTCGCATTTGTCCACGACCCCGCCTGTGACCGGACCGCGCTGCGGGGTGCGGGCGCAGTGCTCTTCGAGCATATGGAAGATCTGCCCGGCTTGCTCTTTTCCAACCCGTGAAGACTTTCTGCGAGACGATTTTACGCCTAGAGTTTCGCGGGATGAAAGCGCCCGGGGCACTTCAACGGACGGATTGAGGTGCCCTGGAAGAGATGACGCCGCAAAACCGGTGTCCGAGAAATCAGGGAGAGATGCCATGACAATGAAGACGAGCGGCCGGGGAAAAATCTATTCTTCCATTACCGAAACGATTGGCGACACACCGATTGTCCGGCTCGACAGGCTCGCCCAGACCCATGGCGTCAGGGGAAATCTTCTGGCCAAACTTGAATTCTTCAATCCGATCGCAAGCGTCAAGGACCGCATTGGCGTCGCCATGATCGAGGCAATGGAGCGGGACGGCAAGATCGCACCAGGAAAATCGACGCTTGTGGAGCCGACATCAGGCAATACCGGTATTGCCCTGGCCTTTGTTGCGGCTGCGAAAGGTTATCGCCTCATCCTGGTCATGCCGGAAACCATGTCGGTCGAGCGCAGAAAGATGCTGCTGATCCTTGGCGCAGAACTGGAGCTGACCGATGGCGCCAAAGGCATGAAGGGCGCAATTGCGCGCGCCGAGGAACTCGTGAGCGAGATCGATGGAGCGGTGATCCCGCAACAATTCGAAAATCCGGCAAATCCGGAAATTCACCGCAACACGACGGCGGAAGAAATCTGGAACGATACCAGCGGTGCCATCGACGTCTTCGTCTCCGGTATCGGCACCGGAGGGACAATCACAGGCGTTTCCCAAGTGCTCAAGCAGCGTAAACCGGATCTGCATGTGGTCGCCGTAGAGCCGACCGACAGCCCGATCCTGTCCGGCGGCGAGCCCGGACCTCACAAGATCCAGGGCATCGGCGCGGGCTTTGTACCCGGCGTTCTGGACACCGAGGTTTTCGATGAAGTCGCAACGGTCTCCAACGACGATGCCTTTGCCATGGCCCGGGAAGTCGCAAAGATGGAAGGCTTGCCCGTCGGCATCTCGTCCGGTGCTGCCCTCACCGCTGCGATCAGGGTCGGCCAGCGCGACGGCATGGACGGCAAGAATATCGTGGTGATTATCCCCTCTTTTGCGGAACGCTACCTGTCGACAGCCCTGTTCGAAGGACTTTGAGGCGTAGCATCCGCACTGCGCCCGAACGCGCAAAAACGAGGGGCGATTGCCCCTCGCTTTCCAATACCTCTCTTTCACATCACGACAGGTGATAGACCTCCTGAAGGCCATAGACAGGCGTTTCCAGTCCTTCCATCCGTGCTTTCAACTGCAGCGACAGGAATTGCGAATAGTGGCGCGACTGGTGGAGATTGCCGCCGTGGAACCATAGGGCATCCTGCTGGGTCGGCTTCCACATATTGCGCTGTTCGCCTTCCCACGGGCCCGGATCTTTGGTGGTGTCTGACCCCAGACCCCAGACCTTGCCGACTCTGTCGGCCTTTTCCTGTCCCATGAGATCGGCAACCCAGCCGTTCATCGAGCCATACCCTGTCGCATAGACGATGACGTCAGCTTCCAGTTTGGACCCGTCGTCAAGGACAACGCCGTCTTCGACCACTTCGGTCACCTGCCCCCGTTTCAACTTGATTTCACCGTCGATTATGAGCTGGCTCGCTCCGATATCGATGTAATACCCTGAACCCCGGCGCAGATATTTCATGAAGAGGCCGCTGTCGTCGTCGCCCCAGTCCAGCCAGAACCCGGCCTTTTCCAGTCCCTCGTAAAAATCCGCGTCCCGCTTTTTCATTTCAGCATAAGCCGGTATCTGGAATTCGTGCAGAATGCGGTAGGGCAGCGAGGCGAAGATCAGGTCGGCTTTTTCCGTTGTCATTCCGGCGCGTACAGCTTCTTCGGAGTAAAGCGCGCCCAGCCCGACATCCATCAGCGTGTCGGAGCGGACGATGTGCGTCGATGACCGCTGGACCATTGTCACGTCGACATCACTCTCCCAAAGCGCGGCGCAAATGTCGTGTGCCGAGTTGTTGGAACCGACGACAACGGCTTTTTTGCCGCGATAGGCGTCGGGTCCGGGATGCTTCGACGAATGATGCTGGTCACCGCGGAAGGTTTCCATGCCCGGGAACTGCGGCACATTCGCCTTGCCCGACATCCCGGTCGCCATCACAAGCTGCTTTGGCCGAAGCGTGATTTCCTCGCCGTTTCGTTCAACAACGATGGCCCATTCCTTCGTGGCCTCGTCATAGCTTGCCGACTTGGCGACGGTTTCGGTCCAATAATTCAGCTCCATCACCTTCGTATACATTTCCAGCCAGTCACCAATCTTGTCCTTAGGGCTGAAGATCGGCCAGTTTTCCGGAAACTTGATGTAGGGCAGGTGGTCGTACCAGACCGGGTCATGCAGGCAGAGCGACTTGTAGCGGTTGCGCCAGCTGTCTCCGGGGCGACCGTTCTTTTCGATTATGATGGTCGGAACGCCGAGTTGGCGCAGACGGGCTCCAAGGGCGATGCCGCCTTGGCCGCCACCAATGATCACGCAGTAGGGCTGGACCGTATGTCCCAGTTCCGCGTCTTCACGCTCGCGCTCTTCCTTCCAGGTCGGCCTGTGTTTGCCGGCACCGTGCTTGGCGCCCAACGGCCTCTGGAACCCTTTGGGCTCCTCATGACCCTTCAGTTCGACCATTGTCGTCAAGAGGGTCCAGATCTTGTCATCCTTCAAGCGAATCAGACCGAAACAACGCGCAAGCTTCGTCTCGAACTGGATCCAGGCCGTAATGATGCCGCCTTCCTCGGTCGGAACCTCGCCTTCGGCCAAAGTCCAGTTGCTGGGCGCAATCGTGCTCAGCTGCCGGGTAAGCATATCCCGGACCTGTTCCTTTCCCTCGACTGTCTTGATGTTCCATGTGAAGGCGACCAGGTCGCGCCAATAACAGTCGTCCTGAAAAAGGTTGACGGCTTCTTCGACGTTGCCGCCTTCCAGGGCGTCGCCGAAAGTCTTCAAAAAGGTCTCGGTCTTATGGACCAAAGGTGTATCGAGCATTCTTTTCCTCCCGTTTCATACCGGGGAGGATTGCAGAGAAGTCGGCCGGTTCGCCATGTCGTGCGTGTTGATTGATTAAGTAAAGCCGAAGAATCGTCTTCATCTGTTGCGCACGCAACAAAGTGCAACGCCGCATCGCAGGTCAAAATACGCGCAAAAGCACTGTCAGCGTCTGTTCGACAGACCGGCCTTTCGCATGCGGCGCAGGATTGTGGACCGATTGACACCAAGCCGCCGAGCGACGAGGGACATGTTCCAGTCACAGGCATCAAGCAACGCTTCAAGATCCTGTTCCGGCGGCTGCTCCACCGGTCCCGACACCACCGGCTGGGGCAGGTCCGGTAAATCGATGACATCGCCGTCGACAAGCGCCATGGCAATCTCCAGCGCCGTCGACAATTCGCGGATGTTGCCCGGCCAATGCCGCCCGTTCAATTCGGCGCGGGCTGCCGGTGACAGGCGATAGTCCCTGGGAGATCGTCTGAGCAGGCGTTCAACGAGCCAGTCAAAATCCTTCCTGTGCCGAAGTGGCGGGATGGAAATCATCGATCCGGCCAGCCTGAAGTACAGTTCCGGTCTAAGGCCTTGCAAATCAACCGGTTTGGCGGGGTCCTGTCGCATCGATGCGACTACTCGCAGGTCGCTTCGCGCCTCGAGCAGCGCAAGGAGGAGCGACTGACTTTCGTCATCCAGATCCTCGATACCACGCAAAAACAGGGTCCCTGCGCCCGCCTCTGCGATCGCGTCGACCTTTTCCTTTTTCAGCGCGGCGCAAAAGAGCGTGTGAAAGGCACGGTTGGCCGGTCCGAGCACATGAATTGCTCTTGCAAGATATTCCTTGCCGGTTCCGGTTTCGCCAACCAGCAGGATCGGCACCTGTGTCGCGGCCAACCGGTCCACCTTTGCGGCCAGCTGCGCCAGAACCGGATCCGGACCGCAGAAACCGCGCAAGGGCCCGGACAAAGCACCCGTGGTCTGCGGGCGCGGCCCTCTCGGAGTTTGCGGAGCGATCGCGTGACCGTAGAGACCGCGTCCATCCCGCAGGCGCAACACACGTTCTTCCGGCGGGCGTCCACGCATGAGATCGGGCATATCGTCGATGCTCATATCCATATGCTGGTCGATGCGCGTTCCGATGAGGTCGGCTGCATCCATTGCCCCAAAGCAGGTCAAGGCGCCTCGTGTCATGCCCGTGATGTGCCCGCTTTCGTCCAGCGCGACGGCAGCCTCGGGATCAACTTCCAGGAACTCCGCCGACGTTGAAAAGCGCAGAACCCATTCCCGGCGCTTCATGGCCATGAGATTTGCCATCTCAACGCGCCGCGCAGACGCCTTCACCAGGTTCATTGCCAGGTTCTGGCTTGACTTGGGGCTGGGTGAGCGCAGCAGGGAGACATCCAGAACGGCCGCGAGATTGCCACTCGTGTCGAAAATCGGTGCAGAGGTGCATGACAGCGGCGTGTGCGACAGCCCGAAGTGATCACCCTGGTGAATGGTGACCGCTTCGCCGGTCACGATACAGGACCCGACCCCGCAGGTTCCGGCCAGGTCTTCCGACCAGTCGGATCCGAGATAAAGCCCTGCCTGGCGCAGCTCTTCTTGAAATCTGGGGTCACCGAAAAAATCGACACTTATGCCTTTCGCGTCCGCCAGGATCAGGACGTAGTTTTGCCCCGCGACCTGCTTGAAGAGCGTTTGCAGGCCCGACCGGGCAGTCGCGATCAACCGTTCGGATTGTTCCTGATGCTCCCGGAGCCGCTGCTCCGTCACGATATGTGCCGGTTCTGGCCGCGTCGGATCCATGCCATAGGTCTGGACGCATCGCCGCCAGCTTTCGGAGACAAGTTCATCCCTGCCGGTTTCGTGTCCCCTCAGGACCCGGTCGATTTCGCTGACGTGTTCTGTGTC
Source organism: uncultured Roseibium sp. (assembly GCF_947494555.1). Taxonomy (GTDB): domain Bacteria; phylum Pseudomonadota; class Alphaproteobacteria; order Rhizobiales; family Stappiaceae; genus Roseibium. Next base: position 65,418 of record NZ_CANLVF010000004.1, read on the forward strand.
GCGCATGCCATCCTCCCGGGCAAAGCGCCTTAACGATAGACCGAGAGTGCGTAGATTCACAATGTCAGGGCGATTTTGGCGACAACTTTCGCTCGGAAGGGAGCTTACCGTCGTCTTCGGAATGACCGGCAGTACAAGTTTCCGGACCGGGCCTTCATACCTGCCAGACAGTCAAAGAGAACCCGAAATGATTTTCTCCATGCGGGTCGCCGACGAGAAATTGAAGACATGTCCAAGCAAACCGGTTTGCTCCACCGACACAGGTTCGAAACCCATGCGTTCGTAGAGCGACTTTGCTCTTGTGTTTTTGTCTATGACGTCGAGCCGGACACGTTTCAAACCGCGCTCTGCGGCCAATTCGAAAATGCTCTTCAGCAGAGCTTTGCCGATTCCCTGCCCGCGAGCAGATTCGCTTACAAAAATGCCGTCCATCAACAGACATCCGGGCTCAGTCTTGCGGTCGAGCAATTCAAGCAACAGGCCGCGCCAAAACCCTCCAAAGGGGCCATATGCGGCGCGAAGATCCGCGAATTCGCCGCCGGCAAACGCCCCTGCATCTGTCTTGAACCCGACAAGCCCCAATAGCGTTCCGTCCGGTGCGGTCGCGGAAATCGCGTAGTCCGGATCCAGGACGGCCTTGAGAAAGCCAAGCGCCTTTTCTTCCGGCCCAAGGACATTTTCAAGCTTCCCTCGAAACGCCGACCAGAAAAGCCTGGCCGCGGCGTCCCTTTGGCTTTCTGGAAAACCTGCTTTCAAGCTGAAGCCGGACACGCGCGCAGCAACTAGCGAAGCACGACCGCAGTGCCGGTTGCGCTGACCATGAGCATCGACCCGTTCTGGCCGACGGTTTCGTAATCCAGATCGACACCGATGACTGCGTTCCCGCCCAATGCCTGGGCTTGTTGGCACATTTCCTCGATTGCGATCTTGCGCGCCTTGGCCAGTTCTTCCTCATAGGCACCTGAACGGCCCCCGACAATATCGCGGATCCCGGCAAAAAGGTCCTTGAACAGGTTGGCGCCCAGGATAGCTTCGCCCGTCACCAGACCCCTGTAGTCGATATCCTTGCCCTGGACCGTGTTCGTCGTCGTCACCAGCATGCCGGTTTCCTTCAATTCAATGCAAATCAGATTAAGCCCGACATTTTTGCCTGATTAGAAGGGCGCTTTAAAGTGCGGAGTGCTGATTAGCGTCGTCTTTCCAACGCGACATGATGGATGAGCTATTCCCGCTTCCCCGTCACCCATTCAATTACAGAGAGGAACGGCTGCGCGATGGCGACCGCGCTTGCGACGGACGCATAGCCAAGCGTGGATTTGAGCCCGTAAATATCGACAAGACCGGACAGGCCGACACCCTGTTTGCGGAGCGACCCGCCGTCGAAAACCACGGTGCCGAGCGCGAGCAGGAACAGCACGATCGGAAGGACCCTCGCAAGCACTTCCAGACCGTTCACATTTCCGCCGCCGGTGGTGGCCCAATACAGAAGATGCGCACCCGTGATGACAAAACAAAAGGCGAGAGCTTTGACAAACCCGTCGCTGCCACGAATACGGTGGAATGTGTAACCGAACAGGAACCCGGCAACCGCCCAAAGCGTGAATGCGTTCAAGAATCGCGATGCAAAAGACAGGAACGGGGACGTTTCGCTGCTGGTTGCCAGGATATTGTATCCCGGATCGGTCAACACCCATTTCAGGAACGCAAGGACGCCTTGCGGGTTGTCGATCGTGCTTATCGAAGGGGCCAGCGGCAGAGCAAGTTGCATCACGAACGCAACAACAAGGCCGTAGAGCGCTCCCAAATAAGCATTTTCCAGCGGCGTGTCGCGCGGACCAAAATCAAGCACCCAGGCTTTCGCCTCTTCCGGAAGCATGCCAAGCGCCTCGCTGGCCTCACGTTTGCGCCAGGCCACCCGGTTGTTGCGGACCCGGTAGTCGAAATCGGAGATCTTGCCCGATGTAAGTTCCTTGCGCGCCGTTTCTGAAAGTTGGGCGCATAGCCGCATTTCCTTGCGATAGTCGAGCAGCTTTTTCGCGATGTCTGTCGGTCTGGACTCAATCAGCTTGTCGAATTGCGACGGGTTCAGCAAAAGCAGATTGAACGCAAACCAGCCCAGGACCATCAGGGGGACGATGCTGATCGGATTGAGCTGCCAAACGGCGACATAACCCGAAAACGCGGCTGCACACACAAGGAAGGTCACTGCCGGCGGGTTGAACGGATTGTCCGGCAGGACCCGCTTTCGATTGACGGACCAAAGGACCGAATATCCCGCCAGAAGCGCAATAACGGGGCCGTATTTCTGGAATGTGCCCATGAGCTGGTTGATTGCGCTGTTGAGCTGATACTGATCCAGCGATCCACGAGTTGCGAGCGGTGCAACAATGAAGATGGCCAGCAAGATGAGAGTTGGCCAGCGGAAAGAATGCTTGAACCAGCTTTCGCACTTACCCGGCAGGAGTACCTCGGCGATGCTCGCAAAGCCGTCAAGAATGAGGACGACCAGCACAAAGAGCATGATGTAAGGCGAGTATAGATCCCCGACCGCGACCAGCCAGCTGAACCCGGAAAACAAGAGGTTGTGTGTGTTTCGGTTCCATATCTCAACAAGTGCGACGCCCTGGTTCAGAAGATCGAACATGGGCGGCAGCAGGATCAGGAAGAAGATCAGCAAGGCCGTCCGAAACACACCCTTGCTGCTGCGGCGTGTGATGCTTCGTTGCACCAACCAGACCGTCATCCAGGACAACGCCAGGACACAAAACGACCAGTCCAGCACAGCGGCGATGAGCTTGAGCATGTAGGCCGGTGGACTTGCCAGAATGTCGGCGAATTGAGGAAATTGCATCAACCAGTTGAAAACCTGATGACTTAATCCAAGGTCCCGCAACCCACTTTGGTCACTGAGCAGATAGATACCGACTGCAATCAGCACCAGGGTCAGAACTCCGGCGATTATTTTGCGAACCACCGCCGGCGCAAGCAGGTTTCCATCCACGTTCATGAGCGCGGGCCGCATGAGAACCACTACCATCAGCGCAACAGGTGCCGCGAGGTTCTGCCCGAGAGCGCGATAGAAGGCCAGATCGGTCAACACGACATCCAGGCCTGACAAATCAAGCAGCCAGCGCGCGGTTTCCGTCATCACAGGCTGGACTGCGTAGGCAATCCCGAAAATCATGAGCGCATTCAGCCCGGCCTTGGCGCGAAGAGAGAGCGTTCTGTCGATCGATGCCGTTTCCGGTTGCGATACGACATAGCGCATCAGTGCGACAGGCAACACCGCCGCAAGGGCCCACATCAACCACAAGATACTTCCGGGCATCAGCTGAAACAGAGTTGTGGCATCCGCAAAAACGGAAATGGACGTAGCCGACGTTTCTGAGCGAAGCGCGTTTTCCGCTTCCCCGGTCCGGAACGGACCGAAGACGTGCAGGGACGTGACACCTCCGCCCAATGCGCCTGCCCAGCTCCGGCTTTGAGAGACGATCGCCGCTTCGGTCTTCCCGTAAATGTCCATATTGGCGCCGAAACCGTGCAAATCGAGCCGGTCTCCGGGCAAATGGGGAAAGCTTGCACCGCCATTCCCGCTCAGGCTGAACAGGGCTTCGTCAACGCTATAGCTCGTGGACAGGTAACTGCAGCCTGGTAACTGATCCTCCTGGCCAGCGGCTCCTTCCCTGACCTCTGCCGTCTTGTGTGTGCTTAGATAATCGACGTGATCATGGCGGCCAACCTGTGTCTGAAACAGGCGCGCCACCCAAATTTCACCAGACAGGAAGCGGCCCCTGGCGCGCATGGACGGCGCGCTGAGATAATGCTCCGCAGGCAAACAGGCTGACGCATCGACCCTTATCGTTCCCGTACCGGGGTCATTTGTTGCAACAAGCCGGCGAAAGAACGCCGGACGCCGTGTTCCATGCGCCGCGATCTGGACCGTTTCCGTTCCACCGGGCATTTCATAAAGCGCAAGGCCGGCAAGGTGGTCCCGATGATAGACATGCGTGTCATCCGCCGCGAAGACTTCGTTTGGGTCGAATGGCGAAAAGGGGGGAATGGCCGCCAGCCCAACCTCGCGCCCGTCCGGCAACGCCCAGGACCCAAGAGGGTGCGTTGCCTGCTCGCTCGCCGGCCCCGGGACAGCCATGGTGCTGAGTTCGACACGGCGCGGAGCAGCCCCAAAGAGTGGATTTCCGATTTCCCGGTGGTCCTGGCGAAGATCAAACGCCGCGTGCGAACTCAGCGAGCCGAACGGGAGCCAGAGACGGCTTTCATTCGTCGATACATGAACGACGTTGTGAAGCGGCTGCATTGGTACGTCATGAAACCTGACCAGCCGCGTGTGACTCTTGCGAACGGCAACTCTTTGATTGTTGACGAAAAGATGGACAGTTTTTCCCGGCGTGACAGCGACAATGAACGTCATGCGCTCATAACATTCCGTTGCCCTTTCGGGTGGAAGATAGGCCGACGTCACAAACAAAGGGCCGACATCGCTGCCAACGCTTCTCGCAACACGGCCACGGCACCGGTCCTCCGTTGCGACGATAATCGGTGCTTCCGCCCTAAGACCGATCAGCGTCTGAGCACGCCGGAAAATGGCCGTGTGCACTTCGAACAGGACAAGCAGAAGGACCGACGCCAAGACGGGCATGATCAAAGGGACAATATTCCGGCGCAATGCATGCAACATGTTTCGGCCTTTCGGCGCGCATGTTTTAAAAAACTCAATTAGCTAACGTTCGGTAAGGTTGCAGCAGAACGCAAGGAAAATCAACGTTGAGCACTGGCTAGCAGCTGCAGCAACTTTTAATTGTTTATCGGGTTGCGCTCATTTCACTAGGCTGCTTTTCGGGAAATGTCCTGTCCGCGGTAACTCAATGCTTCGGCGAGATGAATGCGGCCGACCCTGTCTTGCGCATCGAGATCTGCGAGCGTGCGCGCAAGCTTCAGAACACGGTGGTAGCCACGTGCGCTCAAACGCAGCTTCTCGGCGGCATCGCGCAAAAAGACCAGGCCCAGTTCATCCGGTTGAGCCATCGTTTCCACGACCGACGCCGGAGCCTGTGCGTTGGTGCGGCAGACAATACCAAGATCAAAGAAGCGCTTTTCCTGAATGCGGCGTGCATCCGCGACCCGCGCGGCAACCGCAGCCGATGGTTCGGATTCAGCCGGACCAATCAAATCGGACGCTGTGACGGCCGGTACATCGATCCTGAGATCGATGCGGTCCAGGAATGGTCCGGAAACACGGGCCTGGTATTCGCTGACACAGCGCTCTCCCCGGCGGCAGACATGACCGGGCTCACCCGCATGACCGCAGCGGCACGGGTTCATTGCGGCAATCAACTGGATGCGCGCGGGATAGGTGACGCGGTGGTTTGCGCGTGCAATCACGGCCTCACCCGTTTCCAGCGGCTGCCGAAGGCTGTCGAGAACCTGCGGATTAAACTCCGGCAACTCGTCAAGAAACAGAACGCCATTATGCGCCAGCGAGACTTCGCCCGGCCTGGCACGAAACCCCCCGCCCACCAGAGCCGCCATGGAAGCCGAATGATGCGGTGCCCGGAACGGGCGGCTGTCTGTCAGCTTGCCTTCCGCCAGTTCCCCGGCAAGCGAGGCAATCATGGAGACTTCAAGCAATTCGCGCGGCGTGAGTGGCGGCAATATGGACGGCAACCGGCTGGCCAGCATTGATTTTCCAGAGCCAGGCGGGCCGGTCATCAGCAGATTGTGACCACCGGCGGCAGCAATTTCGAGCGCGCGCCGCGCGGTTTCCTGTCCCTTGACCTCTGATAGATCGGGCAGCTGTCCGCCGGTTCCCTGCAGCTTGGCCGCCGGACGCGAAAGCACCTGTGTACCTTTGAAATGATTGGCAAGCTGGATGAGAGAGCGGGGCGCGAGGATATCCATGTCCCGGTCTGCCCAAGCCGCTTCGCTACCGCTTGCTTCCGGACAGATCAGCCCTTTACCGAGAGCGTTGGCGCCCATTGCCGCCGGAAGTACGCCCGCGACCGACGCCAAAGTGCCGTCCAGTCCGAGCTCACCCAGCACGACATATCCATCCAGGAACTCACCCGGAATGGCACCGATCGCAGCCATGACGCCGAGGGCGATCGGCAGGTCGTAATGCGATCCTTCCTTAGGCAGGTCTGCCGGTGCAAGATTGACGGTGACACGTTTGGCCGGAAGGGCGAGGCCGGACGCCGACAGCGCCGCCCGGACCCTTTCGCGGCTTTCGGCAACCGCCTTGTCGGGAAGGCCGACGATCGTAAAAGCGACCATGCCCGGTCCGACGTGTACCTGCACATCAACCGGAACGGCTTCAATTCCCTGAAAGGCAACAGTCGTTACCCGGCTGACCATGTCCCAATCCTCTACCCAGAGCTGTATTCTGACCGAAGCATAGGCAAGCGGGAGAATCAAGAACAAAAATGGAACAGCTGGCCAGGCGACGCGCGTTGATCCAGATTCAACTGGCTTTTGTGCGCGCTTCTTCCGCTGCCGACGTCTCGCAGGGGCATCCCGAGCGCCGGATACAACAGATCCTTCGTGGCCAAGGGCAAGCTCTGGGTAAAAAACAATGTGACACAGCTCACAACTGTGCGGGAATCGCCCCACACCAAGCATTCGCGGTGACATCCGTCACAGAAAACTCCGCGGCGCGAAGCCATGTCTATTGCACGACATCAAGGACAACAGGAGTAATCGAAATGCCACATTTTAAAACCTGGAACGACGGAATTTACCACGTAAACGCTGCGGAAGAGACCGTTCAACAAAACGGCCGTCCCGGCCAACTCGACGCGATCATGGACAACCTGAACGACGACCTCCGTGACGTTTTGGATGAATATTTTGACGAAGACGGTGACGACCAGTCCTGGGACCTGAGCGACGACGATTCATTCGATATGGAAGATATCGATGCGGTCCTGGACGCCGACATCGACGCAATTGCCGGCCTGGAAATGGGCGAATTTCAGGATGATTTCGCTTTTTGATCTGCCGCACATGAAAAATCGATGGGCACGCCGTTGAACCGGCAACGGTTGTTTGCCCGTGCGGTGCCGATTTTCAAGAAGCGTAGATGCGCACCGTGCCGCCGGTTCCTGAATAGCCGGTTGCACCCGCAAGAACCTGATCCAGATAGAGCGGCATCTGGAAATTTTCGCTGGTGGTCAGGCCATTTGCCTCCAACCACTCAGAAACAAGCTCAATCATTTTATCCGGGTCTTTTTCAAACATCGCCCGGCAGAGTTCCGTATCGAGCTGGAGTTCATCATCATTCGTTTTATTGGTAACGATCATAAGCACATCACATCGCAGAATACAATCATAGCGTGCTATTATGATGCCTGCTATCTCAGCGAAAGGCCAGCACATTGCAGTTATGTGCACCAGCGCCACCATAATTCGGTGTTATGGCTGAGCAGCTGGAACACCACGCTCCTTCGGACTGAACAGCGCAAGCCCGCAGCACAAAAGTCCCGAAACAACGAACAGCATCGGATGGCCCATCACCGGGATCGTGAATCCGCCCAGTACAGGCCCGACCCCCTGACCGAGCGAGATCAGAAAGAAGGTGAGGCCGAACCCGATAGACGGCGCTTCCCTGAAAATGCGCATGCTCCACATGCCGAAAAGCGCGGTCATCACGATGAAACCGGATCCGAAAAACGCCGAGGAAATGTAAATCCCGTGCGGAATTTCGATCAGATACGGCAGCGTGGCAACCGCGGAACCGACGACGAGCGCCAAAATCCAGTAAGTCCTTTGCAAGCCCCACCTGTTTACCAGGCCGCCTGCGAAGCAGCCGGTGACACCGGCGACGCCAAGCACGATCCAGAACAGGATCGCATCGTTCGACTGTCCAGTGAGCATCCACAGCAATTCAACGGCGTACGTCCAATAGACTGCGGAGAAAATTCCGAACAGGAACGCGGCAACAAACAGTGGCCTTGCGGCCCGTTGAAGCAGAAATCTCGGCGAAATGGCCGCCTTCGCATTGGCAGGCCGTGGACTGTGTCGCGGCAATGTCCAGTAATTCCAGAAGGTTATCGTCAGAGCAAGGCTTGCAAACAAAAGCCAGGCAAGGCGCCAGTCCCCACCGGCAAAAAGCGCCAGCGGACCTGCAAAGGCGACACCGAAACCTGTGCCGGAATTGATCCAGGCATAGATGGTGTTCTGACGGCTGGGTTCGGTATGTCTGACGATCACATCGGAAAAGGGAGGATACGCAAGACCGGGGCTGGTTCCGGCCAGGAACACACCGAAAGCCAGGGTCCAGGCGTCCGGAGCAACAGCAATCGTCGCCATACCCGATGCGGCGGCAAGACCGCCCAGCAAAATCGGGAGCCTCGGTCCGAACCAGGTCGACAATCCGGATCCGAGAAACGTCGCCATCAGGTAGCCGGCATACGACAGTCCCGCGATCAAACCGATCGTTTCAGTGGACAGGCCGAACTCCTGCCGGAACTCCGGGAGAAACAGGCCAAAACAGTATCTGGCCAGTCCATATGTCGCGGCAACGATCGCCAGTCCCGCCGCCGTCAGGCCACGGGCTCGCATCACATTTTCATACCCGGCGGGAGAGCTGGAAGTGAAGTGTCTCGTCATCGGTAAAGGTCTCGCCGGTAATCTCGAAATATCCGCCATGCTCTCTGTAATGACGATATTGTGTATGCGTGAGTTTCAGGCAGAAGTTGGATACGTGCAAGTTTCTTCCGTTGATTGTGCTCGAAAACTCTTCCCCAAGGACAGCGACATGCGTCATTTCGTTCTCACGAAACGGCACTGGCAGCAGAAAAAACCGGTTGAGCGTCGGGACGGAACTGTCGACATTTTGCTCAAAAGCAATCCTAGAAAACCGGCGCATGGCAGGGTGGGCATAAAAATATGGAATACGTCCCAGGTGCCTTGATGCGTATAGCTGGCTTTCGGACAGGAGCAGATCCCCAGGCCTTGCGATATTGCGCAACCAGTCATTGACGACGAACGGGTCGTCATTTCCTTCCTGGAAGCCAAGCATCGTGATGACTGCCGCCGGTGCGCCGTCCTCGACCACATTGCTCAGCCGGAACTCCTCAAAGGAACACGTCACGAACTCAAGCGGAAGATCCGGGAAACCAGCTTTAAGCGACTGGCGCATATGGGCGACCGACATCGGGTTGATGTCGACCGCGATGTAGCGGTCGATCACGACACCCAGATTGCGAAGTGTTTTCAAGATGAATCGGGTCTTGGTCGGTTCAGGTCCAAGTTCAACGTAAATCAGCGGTTTTCCAGCGAATTCCGATGCGATTTGGGCGCAGCTGCGGCACAGCGCGTCCTTGAAAGACGTACCGTCATCGCTCAAGCGGCCAAGCGTATCCGATTCAACTCCGGCCTCGTTCAACTGGCGCATGAGCTGGAACACCTCGTCCAGATGTCCCGTTGCGCGTGTCTCTTTTCCGGTATTCGTATATTTGACGCGATTGTCCTGCGTAACGATCCGATCAAGGCTGAACTCCGTATGGGAGGCAATGGCCCAATGCACCCTGGATTGCAGCGACGACGCGGGCGATGTCGCCACATCGAGATCAGGCTTGTCGACTTTGAACGCGAGAGTCATGACGGATACCCGTTTTGGTGAGAGGAATTCCCGAATTACGGGATTTTGACCCATACATAAAATTTATAATTGAAGAACTTCATAATAGAACGTTATGCTCCGGCCCAAGAGGAGATGCTGGCCGGGGCCCAGACCGGACCAGGACACAGGCGGGATGACGCACCATGACCATCGGCCGTTTCAATATTGAGTTGCTCGAAGCCTTCGTTGCCGTTGCGGAAGCGGGAAACGTCACGCATGCGGGCGGCAAGCTGAACCGAACACAGCCCTGCGTAAGCACGCAGCTCCGGCGCCTTGAAGAGCGGGTCGGCAAGCCGCTCATCGAGCGGACCGCACGCACCATGAACCTCACGCCTGCCGGACGCATACTTTATCAGCATGCAACGGAAATCCTGAAGTCGCACGAAGAAGCCCGGTTGAGACTGTCTGCACCGGAATTGACGGGTACGGTTCATGTCGGTTTGCCCGAATGGTTCGCGACTGGCCAGCTGCAATCCATTTTTTGCAATTTCGTGCGCATTCACCCGAACGTCAAACTTGAAATGACGGTCGCGGACAGCGCGACATTGCACGACATGCTGTCGGCCAACGAGATCAATCTCGCGATCGCCCTCGTAACCCCTGCCAAGCCGGAACCGGCCGGTGTCGTTGAGGAACAACTGCACTGGGCCGTCAGTGATGCCTGCACGCTGAGCGATCCGCTGCCGCTGATCCTGTTTCCCGAACCCTGCCCCTTCCGTGAAATCGCGTTCCGGGCGCTCGCAAGTGCGGGACGCCAATGGTACGAGCGGATCACAACAACGAGCGTTGCCGCGGCACAGGTGGCCGTTACCTCCGGCGCCGGTATCTGCTGTCTGCCGTCCGGCGCCATACTGGAAGGTTTCAAGCTCCTGAAGGATCAGGACGGGTTTCCATCGCTTCCCGCAACGCAGCTCGCCATTTATACGCCCTCCAAGGCCCAGTCGCCGATCGTCGATTACCTGGAAGAGCATTTGAGCGAACTGCTGCGCAACGCCATTGCGCCGCGCTCGGCACTTGCCGGCAAAAACCAGCCGGATTTACGGGTCGTCTGAGGCCGAAAGCTCCACGCCTTGAGCGCGAGATGAACCCTGCCAACATGGCATTGATAGAAATTTTGACTGGTAATTTTAACGGGCAGCATGCAGCATTTCCCCGGGTTAACTGTCGGAAGGATCTGTCATGTGTGATTTGTGCGTCATCAATTCCGTGAAAAACCGCATGTTGTCGCGGCGGGACTTTTTCAGGGCATCCGCTGTGAGCGCCGGTGTTGCGGCGGCCGTGGCAACCACAGGCGCGATGCCGGCCATGGCGCAGGCACCAGCTCAGATCACGGATATGACCCATGAGCTTTACGAGACCTTTCCGACCTATGGCGGTGACCAGCAGTTCTTCAAGGAAAAGATCTTCGATTTCGCCAAGGACGGTTTCAATCTCTACAACCTGACCATCAACGAACACACCGGCACGCATATGGACGCGCCGCTGCACTTTTCCGAGGACGGGCAGTCCGTCGCGGAAATCCCGGTCGAAAACCTCGTCGCACCGCTCTGCATAGTGGATATCAAGTCAAAAGCGACCGAGGACGCCGATGCGCAGGTTACGCCGGACGACCTGAAGGCCTGGATCGCCGCCAATGGCGACATTCCGGAAGGGGCCTGCGTCGCCATGAATTCCGGATGGGGCGTGCAGGTTCCGACCGACAAGTTCCGCAACGCCGATGAAAACGGAGTGATGCATTTCCCGGGCTTTCACCTGGAAGCCGCGCAAATGCTGATGGAAGAGGCCAACGTCGTCGGTCTTGCCGTCGACACGCTGTCCCTCGACTTTGGCCCGTCGCCTGATTTCGCGGTCCACTATGCCTGGCTGCCGAGCAACCGCTGGGGCATCGAATGCATCGCCAATCTCGATGCACTTCCGGCGAAGGGCGCGACGTTGATCGTCGGGGCGCCAAAATTCCAGGGTGGCACCGGGGGGCCGTCCCGCGTGATGGCGATGGTTTGAGCTTTTACCCTGCGCTGTCCCGGGCTCGACCCGGGACCTGGGCACATTGGAGTTCAACGTGGCTTGGGCGATCTCCGCTCACGCCGCGACGAGTGTTCGCAACAGTTTTTTTCTTGTCATTCCTGCGAAAGCAGGAAACCAGTAAACGCATGTCCTGCTGCCTAACGCACACAGGGAGTACTGGATCCCGGCCTTGCGCTTCGCGCCAGCCGGGATGACAACTTTCTGAGCCCTTAGCTTGCGAAGATGGCCTTGACCCCGGACCAGGTCCGGGACGGCGTTTTTGTTCACGCACCGCGTCCCATCCGAGAGCGACGTGCGACGTTGTAATGAGTGTGCAATTGGAGATGGTCCGCGGCCTGACCTGAGACCTAGGCATGTTGGAGTGTGCCACGGTTCAGGCGATCTCCGCTCACGCCGCGCCGAGTGCTCGTAACTGGATTTTTCTTGCCCTTCCTGCGAATGCAGTAATCCAGTAAACGCATGTCCTGCTGCCTAACGCACACAGGGAGTACTGGATCCCGGCCTTGCGCTTCGCGCCAGCCGGGATGACAACTTTCTGAGCCTTTATACCAAGTAGCCTTGGCCCCGGATCAGGTCCGGGGCGGCGCGTGCATGTGTGAGCTGCCGCTTTCGCTAGTGCGCCTCGTCCCAGTTATCCGCGGCACGGGCGTCCACTTTCAGCGGAACAGACATTTTCAGCACCGGATCGCAGGCGTTTTCCATCACGTCGCGGATCACAGGAAGCGTATCTTCGACCTGGGCATCGGGCACTTCGAAGATCAGTTCGTCGTGAACCTGAAGCAGCATCTGCGCGTCAAGCCTGGCTTCTGAAAGCCGGTCTTCCATGCGCACCATGGCGCGGCGCAGGATGTCGGCGGCAGAGCCCTGGATCGGCGCGTTGATGGCCGCGCGCTCGTAGAAGGAACGCATGTTGGGGTTCTTGGTATTGACCTCCGGATAATGCGCCTTGCGGCCGAAGATCGTGTTGACGTAACCGTCCGCGTGCACCTTCTTCTTGGTCGCTTCCATATAGTCGCGAATGCCCGGGAAGCGTTCGAAATACGTCTTGATGTAATCACCTGCCTCGCCGCGCGAGATGCCGAGCTGGTTGGCAAGGCCGAAGGCCGAAATGCCGTAGATGATGCCGAAATTGATGGCCTTGGCCTGACGGCGGACCATTGGATCCATGCCTTCGATCGGCGTTCCGAACATCTCGCTTGCCGTCATGGCGTGAATGTCGAGCCCGTCTTCGAACGCCTTTTTCAGCTGCGGGATGTCGGCCATATGCGCAAGAACTCGCAACTCGATCTGGCTGTAATCGGCCGAGACAAGCTTGTGCCCTTTGGTCGATACAAAGGCCTGCCGGATCTTGCGGCCTTCCTCGGTGCGCACCGGGATGTTCTGAAGGTTCGGTTCGGAAGACGACAGGCGCCCTGTCGTTGTCGCCGCAAGCGCGTAGGACGTGTGAACACGGCCAGTTTCCGGGTTGATGTAACCGGGCAGCGCGTCCGAATAGGTGGATTTCAGCTTGGAGAGCTGACGCCAGGCGACGATCTTCGACGGCAATTCATGACCTTCTGCTGCCAGATCCTCCAATACCTGAGCCGAAGTCGACCACGCGCCGGTCTTGGTTTTCTTGCCGCCGGGCAGCGCCATCTTGCCAAAGAGAATGTCACCAAGCTGCTTGGGCGATCCGATATTGAAGTTTTCGCCGGCCAGCTCGTAAATTTCCGATTCCAAGCCCGCCATGCCTTGCGCAAAATCGCCGGAGAGCCGCGACAGCATCTGCCGGTCGACGGATATCCCACGTTTTTCCATGCGCGCCAGGACGGGCACCATGGGCCGTTCGAGCGTCTCATAAACGGTTGCCATCCGATCACTGGCGAGGCGCGGCTTCAGGATCAGCCAGAGGCGCAGCGTCACGTCCGCATCCTCGGCGGCATAAGCGGTCGCCTTGTCGATCGGAACCTTGTCGAAGGTGATCATCGACTTGCCGGATCCGCAGACTTCCTTGAACGGGATCGGCTTGTGCCCGAGCCAGCGCTCGGAAAGCTCGTCCATGCCGTTGCCGCCCTTGCCCGCATCAACGGTATAGGAAAGCTGCATGGTGTCGTCATAGGGGCTGATGTCGATACCGTAGCGGGTCATCACCAGCCAGTCGTATTTGAGATTCTGCGCGATCTTCAAGACAGCCCTGTCCTCAAGCATCGGCTTGAGAACCTCCAGCGCCTCTTTCAACGGGATCTGGTCCGGCAGCAAACCGCCGCCGCCAAGAAGATCGCCTTCGCCGTCCACATGGGAGAGCGGCACGTAGCAGGCCGTGCCCGGCTCACACGATAGCGACAGGCCAACCAGGTCCGCCTGCATGGCGTCAAGCGACGTGGTTTCGGTGTCGAAAGCGACATAACCCTTCTCGAAGGCAATTTCGCACCATTCCTTCAGGCGTTCGACGGTCGTCACCGTCTCATATGCGCTTGAATCAATCGGGATTGCCTTGACGCTTTCCACACGCGCGTCGGCGACGGTCTGCGGCACCATCATGCCATCCGTGCCGGCCGCATCACCCGTCGCAGCCGTTCCCGTTCCAGCGGAGCTTTCCACGCGCTCGACCATCCGGCCCTTCTGATCGGGAACGTCCCAGCCGGGCACCTCGAAATCGGTCGGCTCGACATTGGCCACTTCGGCCCCGGTCTCTTCCGCCACACGCTTGGTCAGCGTGTTGAAGCCCATGGCCTTCAGAAACCCGACAGCCTTCGGGCCGTTAACATTCGTCACCGTCAGATGCGCAACGGGAACCTCGACCGGCACGTCCTGCTTGAGTGTGACCAGCTCTTTCGACACGCGCGCCTGATCGGCGAATTCAATGAGGTTTTCACGCCGTTTATTCTGCTTGATGGTTTCGGCCTGAGCGAGCAGCGATTCGAGGTCTCCGAATTCGTTGATCAGAAGCGCCGCGGTTTTCAATCCGATGCCCGGGACACCCGGGACATTGTCGACGCTGTCCCCGGCGAGCGACTGAACCTCAATGACCTTGTCGGGCCCGACGCCGAATTTTTCAAAGACTTCCGGTTCGCCGAAAACCTTGTTTTTCATCGTGTCGATCATGCCGACATTCGGTCCGATCAGCTGCATCAGGTCCTTGTCACCGGACACAATCGTGACCTGCGCACCCATGTCGGCTGCCTGACGGGCATAGGTTGCGATCAGGTCGTCGGCCTCAAAGCCTTCCTGCTCGATACACGGTACGGAGAATGCCCGGGTCGCCTCCCGGATCAGGCCGAATTGCGGAACAAGATCCTCCGGCGGTTCCGGACGGTTCGCCTTGTATTCGGGATAGATGCTGTTCCGGAACGTCTTCGAGGAGTGATCGAAGATCACCGCGAAATGTGTCGGTTCGTCACCCTCTTCCGGCGTCAGTCCTTCCTGCAAAAGCTTCCAGAGCATGTTGCAGAAGCCTGAGACAGCACCCACGGGAAGACCGTCGGGCTTGCGTGTCAGCGGAGGCAGCGCGTGATAGGCGCGGAAGATAAAGGTGGAGCCATCGACCAGAATGAGGTGGTCGTCGGCCGTGAGGGAGGAGGAGGAATCTTGCGTCGACATGGCGCGGATCATGCCCCGAGTAGGTCGGTGAGGGAAGAAGTAAATTATGCCCTTCGCAAGAAGGGAACCTGGATCGGGCCGCGACTGCTATTCACGAAATCGGAAGACCGCCTCGACTTCCACGCTGGCGTTGGACGGCAGGCTGCTGCTGCCGACCGCAAAGCGAACGTGATTTGCCTTTTCCCGCCCCAAAACCTCGGTCATCAGATCCGAAGCGCCGTTGACCACTTTGGGATGTTGGGCAAAGTCGGGTGCCGCATTCACAAATGCGCCAAGCTTGATAAGCCTTTCTATGCGCTCGAGATCCCCAAGAGCCGCCTTTGCGCGTGCCAGCAGATTTATGGCGCAGTAGCGGGCCGCTTCGTACCCATGCTCCAGGGATTGCTCGCTGCCAACTTTCCCGGTGATTGGCTTACCTTGCAAGTCCGCCGAAATCTGACCCGAAATGTACAGCAAAGACCCATCGGCCAGATAAGGTGCAAAGTTTCCAAGGGCAGGAGGGGCTGGTGGCAGCTCGATTCCCAAGCGTGCCAGGCTGGCTTCAATTTCGCTCATTTTTCTGAATATCCGACAAGGGGCAGGGACCGGAGGACCGAACTCCCCCGATGTCACGCACCCTACCCGCCGGCGCGTTTCCAGAAAAGCCCCCAGAGGTCTTCAGACGCCTCCAGGCAGACTTGTCACTCAGCTGCCTGCGGCTGATTTTTCCGGCCAAAGGTTCCGCCGAGATAAGCCCACTCCGGCCGTTTGAACAGGAACCAGCCCAGATTGGTCTTGCGGATCATCCAGAAGAGGATCATCGGGCTGACACAGGCAACGATCGTCACGATCAGGGAAGCCGTCCCGATATCGAGAACGCCGAGTTTCAACAGGACGACGCGCGTGACACCCATCGGGAAGAAAAACGCGAGATAGATGACGATGGAACTCTCGCCGAAATGGCGCAGGAAATTCATCTGGCCGGCTCTGACGATCAGGGCGCTGGTCAGGATGATTGCGCCTGCACCGGCGGCCCCAAGCGCAAGTGCGATCCCCGGCAGGTGCGCCCAGCCGAGATAGACAAGGCCGCCGTTCACGATCCCCCAGCCGATGAGGTAAGCGAGGCTGACATTGATGCGAGCGCGCGCCCAGTCAGCGAGCTTGAAGATCTGCGGCGCAAAGATGTAGCCGGCATAAAAATAGACGAAACGCGACGCGAACTCGTCGACAAGCAGCCAGCCGGTATGAATCGGGGCTATCTGCAGAAGCGCACCGGCCGCCAGCATTACCTGCCAGGGGACACGATAATCGTGCGCCAGTTTGCAGACGAGGAAGAAGACCGGCAGCATGTAGATGAACCAAAGGGTGCCAAAGGGCTGAACGAAGCTGAGGATATAGAATTCCAGCGTGCCGGCAGCCCCGAGATCCCCCATGAACACCGGCGCCTTGACCGCAAACTGGATCGTCATCCACAGCACGTAAAAGTAAGCAAAATGAACGACCTTGCGGTCGAGATAGAGTTTCCAGTCGCGCGTGATGACGTTGGAGAGGAACAGACCGGAGATCAGAAAGAAGTCCGGCATCCGGAATGGAGCGGCGAACGCGACAATGGTGTGCATCCAGCCGGTTCCACCAGCGGCGGCCTCCACACCCAGCACCGAATGCATCATCACGACGAAAATGATGCAGATGCCCTTGGCCGTATCGACCCAGTCAACGCGCCCGGCATTCATGGTTCGCACCTTTCGCTCCACGCGGCTTTCACCGCAGAATAAGCGTCAGGCGTAACCTCAACTGGTAAATATTACGCATACAGCCACTGTCACGTTTTAGTGACCTTGCTAATTCCGCTTCAGGGCAATGCTGCCTGAGTTTGCAGAGTTGGATCGTACCGGAGTTATCTGCGGTATCGAGCCTGTTATTTCGCGCAAACCAAACGACGGTGCCTCAAGGTTTTGCGTCGTCGGCCCCGTCGCGCCACGGGCTGATTTTCGGTTGGCCGCTGGTTGGTGCACCTGCTGAGCCGGCCTCATCCTTTTCCGACCAGTCGCCCTGATCGAGATCGACAACATGCTCATCGGACGGGTTGCGGGCCGCGCCGCCCTGTACGATCACGACGTTCGAGCGGGCTATGATAAAGTTCGCGAGCGCCGCGCGGACAGGCGGAATAAATAGCAAAAGACCGATAGCGTCTGTCACAAATCCCGGAATAAGCAGAAAAATGCTCGCCAGAACGATCATTGCGCCCTGCATCACCTCGTTGCCCGGCGCACGCCCGGCGTCGAGCTCGCTCTGCATGCGCATGAGCAGCGACAGACCCTGCTGGCGCAACATGATCGTGCCGGCCATAGCCGTGATGACGGTCAGGAGTATGGTCGGCAGTATACCAATCATATCGCCGACCCAGATGAAAACCGCGATTTCAATCAGGGGCAGCAATATGATGGCGGCAATGATATAAAGTCCCACGGGACCTCCATCGTCTGATAAGCTGTTTCGTCACAACTAGGGTATCGACCTATAACCTAGACATTCGCTCACAAAAATGCGAGCAGGCGCTTGCAGGAAAGATAATCATTGCAAAAATTTCAGTCTTGCTCTCGGGTCTGGATGCTGGTTCAAGAAGCCCCTAAATAAGGTGGTGACTGATATCGAGTGCGGACAGTACGCAGCTGAACATGCAAAAGGCGGCTTCAATTGCCTCCAAAGGGTAGCCGGAACGTAAGATGAATGAAATTTTCGACCCACTAAACCTCGTCCTCATGGGGCTCGCAGTGTTTATTCTGTTCAGACTGAGATCCGTCCTCGGCAAACGGACCGGCAATGAACGACCGCCGTTCGATCCCTATTCCAAGCCTGAACAGCCAAATGAGCAGGCCAATGGGCAGGACAACGTGATCCCGCTTCCAAACCAGACAGACCAGCCGACGGATACCGTCGCTGAGCAACCACATGGCGGCGACGTGGTGATCGACAAGGTTGCGCCGGAAGGGTCCGCGCTTAACAGCGCACTGAAGCAGATCCTGTCAGTCGACCGCAGTTTTGAACCCGAGGAATTCCTCGGCGGTGCGCGCGCCGCCTACGAAATGATCGTGATGGCATTTGCCGACGGCGACAAGAAAGCGCTCAATAACCTTCTGTCTCCGGAAGTCTACGAAGGCTTCGTGTCTGCCATTGAGGACCGCGAAAAGAGGGGCGAAACGATCGAGTCGACCTTTGTCGGCATCGACAAGTCGGAAATCGTCGAAGCGGCGCTGAAAGGCACGATCGCCCAGGTTACCGTCAAGATCCACAGCCAGCTGATCTCCGCCACCCGCGACAAGGCTGGTGAAGTCGTCGATGGCGACCCGGCGAAGGTTACGGAAGTGGTCGATATCTGGACTTTCGCACGCGACACCAACACGCGTGACCCGAACTGGAAACTGGTTGCAACTGAATCCGCCGAGTGACAATGCATCGGACGGATCGGAGAACGGCGGGGCCGTTCCTTCGTCAGTTTCCCACCCGACTGAGAGGCGCGGTTCTGGCCGCGCCGCTTTTCTTTGCAGGAGCCACCATGGCCATGCCGCAAAGCCCGGTTGTTCCAGACCACTTCCATAAAACCGATTTTTCCGAGCTGTCCGGCTGGATCGAAGACGATCAGCTCGGTGCCTTGAACGCTTTCCTCCGGTTTTGCGGTCATTCCAGCTCAGACATTCTGTCCGGCGCACTCGGCTACGGTCCCTCAAGCGTCGCAAATCTCTGCAAAACAGCGCAAGCATTGCCGATCCGGACAGCCGCAGACGCGAGGCGCTTCCTGGAAAGCAGGTTCACACCCTACCGTGTCGAGTCTTCCGGCTTCGTCACCGGCTACTTCGAACCAGAGGTTCCGGCATCGCGCACGCGCACGGATCACTTCGCGACACCTCTGCACCGGAAACCGGCCGGGCTTGAAGCCGTCAGCGCAGACAACAAGCCCAAAGACTGGCCGGATGATCTCAGCCACGGCAGGCGGCAAAGCAATACCCTCGTCAAAATGCCGGACCGGGCGGCGATCATGGACGGTGCAATCGATCACGAACAGCTGGAGCTTGTCTGGCTCGCAGACCCGATCGACGCCTATTTCATCCATGTTCAGGGATCGGCGCGGTTGCGTCTCACCGACGGCTCCGTGATGCGCGTCGGATATGCCGGCAAGTCCGGACATCCCTACACAGGCATCGGACGGCTTCTGGTCAAACGGGGCGAGGGCACACCGGAAGACTTCACGATGTCGGGCCTTCGGACCTGGCTATCGGCAAATCCGCATCAGCGGGACAGTCTCTTCAAGGAAAACCGGTCCTACATTTTTTTCCGCGAAGTTCACGAAACCACCCCTAAACAGGGTCCTGTAGGTGCTGCGGGATTGCCGCTGGTTCCAGGACGGAGCCTCGCCGTCGATCATGAGCAACTGCCATATGGTGCTCTCATATTCGTCAATGCCGGTTTCGAATCGCCTGAGACCGGAACGAAATCATTTGCGAGGCTCATGGTCGCGGACGATACGGGCTCCGCTATCAAGGGTCCTGCGCGCGGGGATATCTTTGTCGGATCCGGAGCACAGGCCGGTGAAATCGCCGGCGACATCCGCCACAAGGCAGCATTCACCATCCTGGTTCCGAACGAGCCTGCCCCGGGGCGAGAGACGGTGACAGACTGATTGATGACGAAGAGGGGCAAAAAAGGCAGCCTGTCACCTGAAGACAGGGAATTGTGGGGCAAGGTCGCGAAAACACTGACGCCGCTGCATCCGGAGCGGCTTGCGAACCTTGAAGCGGATGAGCCTGCGCCGGCAGAGCCTAAAACCGCGAAACCGGCAAAGCCGCCGCAGACGGCAACCGCCATAAAGGCGCCGGCTGCAGTGAAGAAACCACCTTCCCTGCCGCCGCTTCACCAGCTTGAAACCAAATACCGCCGGAAGATCGTCAAAGGCGTGAGGGCGATTGACGCCCGCATCGATCTGCACGGACTGACACAGCATCAGGCCCATGACCGGCTGCGCGGTTTTCTCTACCAGGCACAGGCGCGCAGTCACAAAGTCGTGCTGGTGATTACGGGAAAAGGCAGCGCCATGGAGCGCGCCTATATGGACGAACGCGGTATTTTGCGCAGAATGGTTCCCCAATGGCTGACGATGCCGGATCTTCGTCCGGTCGTCCTTGGGTATGAGGAGGCACATGCCAGCCACGGTGGGGCGGGGGCGCTCTACGTCCGGATACGAAAAAGAAGGTAGAACCGTGACACCGCTTGGAGCAAAAATTCGGGAACTTAGGTCAAAACGGGGCGTATCGCTGAAAGAAATGGCGGCAGCTCTTTCGGTTTCGAGCGCTTATCTGTCAGCGCTGGAACACGGCAAACGCGGTAAACCGACATGGTTTCTCGTCCAGCGGATCATCACTTATTTCAACGTGATCTGGGACGAAGCGGAAGAAATCCAGCGGCTGGCGGAACTGTCGGATCCCCGGATCACGATCGACACGGCAGGCATGCATCCAAAGGCAACGGAACTCGCCAATCAACTGTCGCTGAAGATCAACGTATTGTCCGAGGACTCCCTTCACGCCCTGCTGCACCAGCTTCGCGTGGCCGCAGCAAAGGACGATGTGTGAACGACTCGTCGATATTACGTAGTTTGCGCACAAATACGGCTCACAATTGAGTGGATCCAACGCTCTCCAACGCTTAGCAATCTGCTGAGGCTGGCTCCAACCGGCTGCCGATGCGGGAAAAGTACCGGGAAACAAGGACGTAAGTCACCCGGTTGTGTATGTTCGCCCGCGGCACAACATCGAAAGCCCAGTCGTTGCTTCGCAAATTGCGACCGAATTCCGAATTGACAATCAAATAGTGGTTTTCCGGAACCTTGATCAATGCCTTGTCACCAAATTGCGCTCGGGCGGCGACAAGCCAATCTTCCTTTGCAACAAATGTTCGTTCGTCGATCGCGTATCCATTGATACCTAGCGAAAAGGCTTGGCCTTCGGTGGCACTGACTTTGCGGATAAAGTTACGTTTGGGTTCGGTTCCGCTGAAGGTCACCATATCTCCGACGCAGACGGTCCAGGCAGCTTGTCTTGCATAGATCGTTTTGGTTTCCAATCCTTCGATAGTCCTGGCAAAACTCGTCGGAAGCGGATTGAACACATGTTGAAGGGCCGCGAGTACGGCAAGAAGGATAAGCCAGGGAATGACGCCCATCCAGGTCTGCCGGTCGATGTTTGGCCAACTGGTTGGTAATAGCTGCATTTTAGTATCTCTTCAGCTTTACTTCTTTCTTGCGCTCGTAAACAAACTTAAAATAATCTGGATATTGAATGAAGAAGTATGAAAACAAAAATCCATAAAATAAGTACCGACCATTCAACAATTCAAAATTCAAAAATATATTTATAATTTTTATAATAAAAATATGTGCCTCGAATCCGACAATACCTACGAATAGCATAAAGGGCACGGCTAGAAGCAGTCCAAAGTATGAATTTGCTAAATTGACAAGCATCACAACTGCATTCAGAAGATAGAACTGTGGCATATAGTATATGTAGCTCACAGCAATGAGAGCCCGCATATGCCTATCACCCGGCGAGAGTCTTAGCGCGAGATGTGCGAATTTCCGCGCCGTTGCCAACTTCCCCAGCTGCAAGCTGTTCTGAGCAAGTGTTTTGTTGAGCTCAAAGTTATCAGGATAAAACGGATGAGCATCTACCATATACTGCTGGGCACGGAATACATTGCACGTTTTATGGTAGAACAATCCGAGATTCAGTTTTTCCTCCGGGTCGAGATCATTATCACCCAAGTTTTCCAGATACTTGCTTAACTTCTGTGTCTTTCCACGCAAAGCATCCAAGCAAAACTGCATGTTTTCGATGCGGCCATAATGGTCCGGAAAATCTGCCTTGAATTTCTCAAGGACCTTTTTTGCTTCACGCTTTCGCCGCAGATGTGCGAGTGCGTCGAACTCCCACTCCCGCAGAATCACGTTTTCCGGATGCTGTCGAAGAACATCTCTGCAGATGCGAAGTGCTTCCTTGTAATTCTCCGCCTCCGATTCAATCTTGATCCGCAAGTTCCAGCAGCTGATATCGTCCGGCTTCTTTTCCAGGATCTCGTTGACGAGACGCCGGGCCCCATCGAAGTTTTTGGCTTCAAGCAAGGCTCGAGCTGTGTTGAGTGAATAGGCCACAGCTCACCTCGCATATTTTTTCAGGAAGACAGACAGATCGTCATACATGCCGCTCGAATTTGCATATTCCGCAAAATTTCGAGCCTGACCCAGCCATTCACCAACGGAGGACTTAACCTCCTGAGACGCTTCCTGGAAGTGCGCGGTTGACAAGGGAACAAGCGCCTCGACGGACGGGCTTTCTTCAATGGCAATATCGACCGCAGTGTCGACCAGGGCACTGAGATCAGCGCCTGAAAATCCTGTGCAACTTTCGATAATCCGCTCGATATCCAGGCTTTCGGAAACAGGCCGGTCTTTCAGAAGGCCATCCAGAATGAACTTTCGGGCGACCCGGTCCGGAGGCGGTACGAACAGCGTCCGGTCAAAGCGCCCCGGGCGTCGGAAGGCGGAATCGATCGACCAGGGCACATTGGTCGCCCCAAGAAAAAGAACGCCTTCATTGTCGCTAAAACCATCCATTTCGGTCAGCAACGCAGAGACCGTGGTATTGACCCTGGCACTGCTTTCAAACTGACGTTTTTGTGCCAGTGCTTCGATCTCATCAAAAAACAGGACAACCGGACGAGATGCTCGTGCCTCCTGAAAGATCTGCGCAATCCTCTTCTCGGCATTCCCGACATACTGGTCGAGAACGTCCGCCGCGCGAACATTTTGAAATGTCGCTTTGCATTCAAACGCAAGGGCACGCGCGAGCATGGTCTTGCCGCAACCGGGTGGGCCGTACATCAACACGCCACCACCGGCCTTTCGTTTGAACCGGTCGAACAACGCCTTCTTGTTCTGAAAGGGATTTATGATTTTGCGGCGCACTTGTTTCTTGACATTTTCGAGCCCGCCGATGTCGTCGAATGTGATGCTGACAGATGGATCCGAGACCGGAACAGAGGAACGATCCATGGGAATGACGTTGTCCGAAAGCTTCGGCGCCGGCACTTTGTGCCAACCTTCAGCCAACTCCAATGCATCCGCCTTTCTCAAAAGGGTGGCAGCCCTTGCTCTCAATTCCGCGTTTGAAACCAGACCCGGCTCAATCTGGCCGAGCCCATCAACGATGACGCTGCTGTCCGGAGCCTGTTCCAGTAAAACCAGTACGGCCCGCATCGCGCCATCGTTCGACCCGTTTTGAGCGACAAGGTCGATAAGCGATTGAATATCTTCAGGAATATCTCGCTGCAACTGGCTTCACCTCACTTGGCGAGAACGATACAGCACTCGCGAAGAATCCAACCCGGTTTTGATGTCGAGACCTTCTTAGAGCGATTTAGTAAAAAGAAACTTCAACTTAAGAGCGAAATGCAACGTTTGTTTTTTACGTGCCTCAATGACGACACTCAGATTTCCGTGTCCTTCCGGCGCGATCCCTATATAACCGCATCTGACCGCCGCCCGAGACGAATGACTTTTTGACGGACTTTCAAACACTCATGCACCCAAGCGAAGAAGATCTTGCCGGACTGATCGATTCTGACGACCTGCGGTCCCGTCTGAAAGCACTAACCGCCGACAGCGAGGGCGACGGGTCGGACAGCAAGATCAGGGCAAAGGTTCTTGGGCTGTTGAAGTCTGAGGTCAAATCCGCGCGCGACCGCGTGAAAGACAAACTGGACGAAGACGGCGGCGGGCTGCTCTGCGCGGCCCGGCTGTCACATGTTCAGGACGAGTTGATCCGCGTGATTTACGATTTTGCGGTTCAACATGTCTATCGGGTCAAGAACCCGTCAGCGGCAGAACGCATGTCGGTTGCCGCAGTTGGCGGGTACGGACGCGGAACACTTGCCCCGGGATCCGACATCGATCTCCTGTTCATCCTGCCTTACAAGCAGACCCCGTGGGGCGAGCAGGTGGTCGAATACATCCTCTATATGCTCTGGGACCTTGGCTTCAAGGTGGGTCATGCAACGCGCAATCTCGACGAGTGCATCCGGCTGGCAAAAGCGGACATGACGATCCGGACAGCTGTTCTTGAAGCGCGGTATATCTGGGGTGACGTTGAGCTTTTTGAGAGCCTTGTCAAACGCTTCGATTCCGACGTCATGAGCGGAACAAGCTCTGAATTCATCGCTGCAAAGCTGCTTGAACGCGACGAAAGGCACCGGCGCCAAGGAACGTCGCGCTACCTTGTGGAGCCCAACATCAAGGAAGGAAAGGGAGGCCTTCGGGACCTCAACACGCTTTTCTGGATTGCCAAATATCACTACCGGGTCGACCGTCAGTCCGAGCTCGTCAAGAAGGGTGTTCTCACACGGTCCGAATACGCAAGGTTCGTCAAATCAGAGGACTTCCTGTGGGCCGTGCGCTGTCATCTGCACTTTCTCACCGGGCGTCCGGAAGAACGCCTGGCGTTTGAATTCCAGCGCGAGATCGCGATCCGCCTCGGCTATACGCAGCATCCCGGCATGCGCGACGTCGAGCGCTTCATGAAGCATTATTTCCTTGTCGCAAAAGATGTCGGCGATCTCACGCGCATCATCTGCGCGGCGCTGGAGGAAGAACACGTCAAGGAACCCCGGGGCAAGGGGTTTTCCGGGATGATGCGGCGCCTACGCAGCGGGCGCATGACAGACAGCGTAAAACCGGTCAAGGGGGCCCCGGGTTTCGTTGTCGAGAACAATCGGCTCAATGTTACCAACGACAGGGTTTTCGAGAGCGATCCTGCCAACCTGCTTCGCGTGTTCCAGCTGGCTGACAAACACGACTACAATCTGCACCCAAGGCTGACGCGGCTGATCAGGCACTCGCTCAAACTTGTCGACAGCGACCTTCGAAACGATCCGGAGGCCAACCGACTGTTTCTGTCGATCCTGACGTCACGCAATGTTCCGGAAAAGATCCTGCGCAAGATGAACGAAACCGGCCTGCTCGGGCGGTTCGTGCCGGATTTCGGCAAAGTCGTCGCGATGATGCAGTTCAACATGTATCATCACTATACGGTCGATGAGCATCTCATCCGTTCGATTGGCGTGCTGGCGGAAATCGAACGCGGCAATTCCGGCGAAGATCATCCGCTTTCCACCGATCTGATCCTGCAGCTGCAAAACCGGAAAGTCCTTTATGTCACCATGTTCCTTCACGACATCGCGAAGGGACGCCCTGAGGATCATTCCATTGCCGGTGCAAAGGTCGCCCGCAAGGTCTGTCCCCGCCTTGGCTTGAACGATGCGGAGACAGAAACGGTCGCCTGGCTGATTGAGCATCATCTCGACATGAGCACCATCGCCCAGTCGCGCGATCTCAACGACCGCAAGACAATTACCGATTTTGCAAACACGGTTCAGTCGCTCGAACGCCTCAAGATGCTTCTTATCCTGACCGTTGCGGACATCCGGGCGGTGGGGCCAGGCGTTTTCAATGGTTGGAAAGGCCAGTTGCTGCGGACCCTCTATTACGCCACCGAGCCTCATTTGTCCGGCGGGCATTCAAAAATGTCCCACAAGGAGACGATCGAGGCGGCCAAGTCCGAGCTTGTGTCCAAACTCGAGCACTGGACCAAAAAGGACCGCAACGCCTATCTCAAGCGGCACTATGCAGCCTACTGGCTGCGCACCGAACCGGAGCGTTTGCTCACGCATGCCGAATTGCTGCACAAGGCGGACAAAGGCGACAAGCGGCTTGCTTTCGACGTCATTCCGCGTGCATTCGAGGGCGTTACCGAACTCAACATCATGGCGCCCGATCATCCGCGGCTTCTGTCGACCATTGCCGGAGCGTGTTTTTCGACGGGCGCAAACATTGTCGACGCGCAAATCGACACCACGACGGACGGCTTTGCCATTGATACGATTTTCATCGGCCGGGAACTTCCAGACGATGACGACGAGCGCCGGCGCGGAGAACGGATCACGCGACTGATCCGCACGACCCTGCGCGGCGATGAGCGTCTCCCGGAACCCGTGACGAAGAAAAACACGATGAAAAGCCGCGTCAAGGCGTTCAAGGTGGCGACCGAGATCCTAGTCAACAATTCCCTGTCGGACGACTACACGGTGCTGGAAATCTCCGGGCTCGACAGACCGGGTCTGCTTTACGATCTGACCAGGTCCATTGCGACACTCAACCTGAATATCGGTTCGGCCCATATTTCGACCTTCGGTGAAAAAGCCGTCGATGTATTTTATGTGACAGACCTGACCGGGCAGAAGATTTCCAATATCGGCCGCCAGGAAATCATCCGGGAACGCCTCGCAGATGCTGTCAAAGGCCGTCTGGAACTCGATCCGGCAGCGCCTGTGTCACGAAAAGTCCAGCGTCAGGCCTCTTGAATAGCCGGAAATTCGCACGGAGCCATTCCTGAATGAACCTTGTCCGCAACTTCACGACCGTCGGTGGTGCGACGATGCTAAGCCGGTTGCTTGGCTTCGTGCGGGACGTTCTGCTGGCAGCCGCGGTCGGGACGGGGCCTGTCGCCGATGCCTTTGCCGTTGCTTTCCGGCTGCCGAACCTGTTCCGGCGACTGTTCGCGGAAGGCGCCTTCAACTCGGCGTTCATTCCGCTGTTCGGGCGTGCTGTCGAGGAAGAGGGCGAGGAAGGCGCACGGCGCTTCGCAGGTGAAATCGGATCTGCGCTGCTGTTCTGCCTGCTGGTCCTGACCGCAATAGCGCAGATTTTCATGCCTTTTGTCGTTTGGGGTCTGGCGCCCGGGTTCGGTGCGGATGCCACCAAGTTCGACTTGACCGTGCTGATGGCGCGCATTGCGTTTCCTTATCTCGTCTTCATGTCGATGCTGGCCTTTGTCGCCGGCATCCTGAACACCTATCAACGCTTCGCCGCCGCCGCGTTCGCGCCTGTCATGCTGAACGTCGTGATGAGCATCGTGCTCGGCTCTGTCCTGCTGACTGGCGTGGAAGACAACGATACGCTCGGCATCATCCTGGCCACCGGCGTCACACTAGGCGGTATCGTCCAGTTGCTCGTCGTCATCATTGACCTCAAACGGCTTGGCTTTCGCATCCCGGTGTTTCGGCCGAGATATACAAAATCGGCGAAGCGCCTGCTTGTCCTCGGTATCCCGGGCATCATCGCGGGAGGGGTCACGCAGCTGAATATTGCCGTTGGAACGATCATCGCATCCTTGCAGGATGGCGCCAACGCGATGCTCTATTTCGCCGACCGTCTCTATCAGCTGCCCCTCGGTGTGATCGGGATTGCAATCGGGGTCGTTCTCCTGCCCAGTCTCACGCGGCAACTCCGGGCCGGCGAATTCAACGCCTACCAGACAAGTCTCAATCGGGCGCTCGAGATCTCGTTGGTCCTGACCCTTCCGGCTGCTGTTGCCCTTGCCGTCGTGCCGCATGAGATCGTTTCGGTCCTGTTCCAGCGGGTCCGTTTCGACCAAGCAGCTGTCGATGGCACGGCCGCTGCCCTGCTGGCGTTCTCATTCGGCCTGCCCGCCTTTGTCCTGAACAAGGTGTTTTCACCGGGCTATTTTGCCCGCGAGGACACCAAGACGCCGATGAAATTCGCCGCCGTCGGCATGGCTGTGAACGTGTGCCTGTCCATTGCCCTGTTTCCTGTTTTCAAGCATGTCGGGATTGCGCTGGCCACCACGCTGGCGGGATGGGTCAATTCAGGCCTCTTGATCGTTGTCTTATGGAAGCGCGGCCATTTCGTTCCCGATTTTGCACTCTTGCGCAGACTGGCCCTGGTTCTGGTGGCGAGCCTGCTCATGGGACTTACCATTCATTTTGCGGCTCTTTTCCTTGATCCCTACCTCACCAGCGGCTGGCTTGCCGTCCGTGCGGCGAGCCTTGCAGCGCTCGTCTTCACAGGCATCGCCGCATTCGTCTTTTTTGCCCAGGTCAGCGGCGGCGCGGATCTTCTCGGCATGGTGAGAACGTTGACACGGCGCAACACCTGAAGACGAAACACGGTTTCGAAGTGATTTGCGCTTGCATAGGCGCATATCCGGGCTTACACCCGGCGCGCCCAAACAGTCACAGCGCCCTTCCAACCGGCCGCACCAAATAAAGGGATCATGTATGACGGAGTTCCAGCCCCGTGTCTTTTCCGGCGTTCAGCCGACCGGCAATCTCCACCTTGGCAATTATCTGGGCGCGGTTTCGCGCTGGGTGCCGCTGCAGGACCAGATGCCGACGATCTTCTGTGTCGTGGACAGCCATGCCATTACCGCCGGGTTTCCAGACCCGAACGAGCTGAGCGAAGCAACCCGCGAAGTAACGGCTGCCTATATGGCCGCCGGCATCGATCCGAAGAAATCGATCATATTCAATCAATCGCAGGTGCGCGAGCACGCCGAACTTGCTTGGATTTTCAATTGCGTGGCCCGTATCGGCTGGCTCAACCGCATGACGCAGTTCAAGGAAAAGGCCGGAAAGAACAAGGAAAACGCCTCCGTCGGGCTGTTTGCTTATCCGAACCTGATGGCTGCGGACATCCTTGCCTATCGTGCAACGCATGTCCCGGTGGGTGACGACCAGAAACAGCATCTGGAGCTGACCCGCGACATTGCCGCAAAGTTCAACAATGACTTCGGCGACCGTATCAAGGATCTCGGGATCGGCGTGCCCAATCCGACACCGTCAAACGAGCTGCCCGAGCAACTCTACTTCCCCTTGACGGAGCCGATGATTGCCGGACCTGCCACGCGGATCATGTCGCTGCGGGACGGGACGAAAAAGATGTCGAAATCTGATCCGTCTGACCTGTCGCGCATCAACCTTACCGACGACGCGGACACAATCGCGAAAAAGGTCAGGAAGGCAAAAACCGATCCGGACGCGCTTCCGAGCGAAGTGGACGGCCTCAGCGAACGTCCGGAAGCCGACAATCTCGTCGGGATTTTTGCCGCGCTTCAAGGCACATCGAAGGAAGATGTGCTGAAGGACTTCGGCGGTCAGCAGTTTTCTGCCTTCAAGCCCGCCCTGTCTGAGCTTGCGGTTACGAAACTGTCTCCAATGACAGACGAAATGCGCCGCCTGATGGACGACAAGACCCAGATCGACACCGTCCTGAAAGAGGGTGCCGAAAAGGCTTCGGCCATTGCAGAGCCGGTCCTGAAAGACGTTCGCCGTATCATCGGATTTCTGGACGTCAGGTAACAAAATGCTTCGCCCTTGACCGCTATCAGGGCGAAGCAAACTTATGCACCTTATTGTCATTCCTGTTTTTTCGAACATTCGGGAGCACCTTTGCGGTCCGCTTCCGGAGGCCGCAGCACCGATGCTGAAGTTGCCGCACTGATCGCCTTCGTGAAACGGTTTCTAAAAGTTTAAGCGGCACTCTCTCCCCGTCAGGACCTTGCGGAGAGTAGCACCAGTGGCCAGTCAGAAGGGCGATCGCGCCACCGCGGAACAAAACAGCGGCGAATCGCATGCGCATAAGCAAACAGATCTGAGCTTTCAGGAAACAGCGCCTGCGCATGGTACAGGACATTCCACGGGAGAGGTAAACGACGCGGCAGGTCCTGATGTCGGACCCGGGCGCCGCGCAACTGACAAACCTGTCTCCGCGCCGAAGAAAACCTTGCAGCATCTGGCGGTTTTCGGGCTCGCCGTCGGTCTGCTGGCGGGTCTTTATCTCGTTTCCACGGACGGCCTGAACCGCTTCCTTGGTGTCGGTCTTGCCTTCTTTGCGGGCGGCCTTGCAGTCTGGCGCCTCCTGGCGGATGACCTCCATCGTTCGGTGGCGGCGCATCAGGTGAAGGACGAAAAGATCCGGCGTCTGATGGCGCGGATCGAGGAACTGGAAGACCGGGCCTGGGAACTTGGCGAATCGGACGAACGCCATGCAAGCATCCTTGCAACGCTCGGCGATGTTGTTGTCCGGCGCGACGCGGACGGCGTGATTACCTATGTCAATTCTGCTGCCGAAGATGTTTTCGGGCACTCCCACGAATTGCGCCCAGGCAATGCCCTGCAGCTGCCGACAGTCAGCAGAGATGATCCGCTGATGTCGGGAACCTCGCCGCAGGACGTGGCCCAGGCGAGCACCGGTTTCCAGGATCTGCACATCCTGACCGCCCAGGGCCCGCGCTGGTTCTCACGCATCGATGTCCCGGTCCGCGATACGACAACCGATCGGCAACTGGTGCAGACCGTTCTTCGGGACGTCACCGAGCGACGCATGATCGAGGAAGAACTGCTGGCTGCCCGGCATACGGCGGAGAGCTCGAATGAAGCGAAATCGCGTTTTCTCGCGACTGTGAGCCACGAAATCCGGACACCGCTCAACGGCATACTCGGAATGGCTTCCCTTTTGAGGGACACCCGGCTGACGAAGGAGCAGGGCGCCTATATCGATGCACTGGAAACCTCCGGTGAGACATTGCTGCTGTTGATCGACGAGGTTCTCGACTTCTCGAAGGTGGAAGCCGGAAAGCTCGACATTTATGCAGCACCGGTGAAGGTCGGAGCGCTGGCGGAAAGCGTTGTCGAACTGCTCGCCCCAAAAGCACATGCCAAAGGGCTCGAGATTGCAGCAATGGTCGACCCCGGTCTGCCGGACGAGATCACGCTTGATGCAACCCGTGTCCGCCAGATCCTCTTCAATCTGATTGGAAATGGCGTCAAATTCACTGACGAAGGCGGCGTTTCCGTAAAACTGACCGGGCGTGCTCAGGTCGCGGGTGGCAGTGTCCTGGAAATCGACGTTCGTGATACCGGCATCGGATTTGACGAGAGCGAGGCTGAACGCCTGTTCCGGGAGTTCGAGCAGGTAGACCACGGCCCTGCACGCAAGTTTGGTGGAACGGGACTAGGGCTCGCGATCGCACAGCGGCTCGCCCGCCTCATGGGCGGCTCGATTGCCGCGCGGCCGGGGTCTGAAGGTGGTGGCCATTTCACGGTTTGCCTGCCGATACCGGAGATCCTGTCGGGCAGTGCCGACCCGCGGCTCGCGTTGCTTGAGGACAAGACCATCGTCTTCATCAGCAACAGCCGGATCGAATGTCCGCTCCTTTGCGAACGGTTGATACAGCACAACGCCAAGGTGTCGGTGGAAGCGCCAGGCAGTGACAATCTGGATCACGCACTTGCCAAGGCGGATCTCCTTGTTGTCGACAACGCCGCACTGTCGGACAGCGGCGGCTGGCTGGCATCGGCCAGGCTTGCAGGATGCGATGCTCCGGCGGTCGTTCTGATTTCGCCAGCCGAACGCGATCGTCTCGACCATCTTCGCTCCGCCGGATATGCCGCCTACCTGATCCGGCCGGTCAGGATCGAAACCCTGATTCAGATCTTTTCCGGACTGTTTGGCGGTGCCATCGATGAACTTTCCTGGGATGCGGGTGCGCGGCCGGTCGAAAGCGGCGATGCCGCCCGACGCGCCAATGCACCGGCGCGGCCGCTGCGCCTGCTTGTCGCCGAGGACAACGACATCAATCGTCTCCTCGGCGAAGCGATGCTGCGTAAACTCGGCCACATCCCGAAGATGGTCGTGGACGGCGAAAGCGCGGTCGAAGAAGCGTCAGCCGGCACCTACGATGCCATCCTGATGGACTTGCATATGCCGGGCCTCGACGGATTCGAGGCAATTCGGAAAATTCGCGAGGATGAAACAGCGAAAGGACGGCCGTCCGTGCCGGTGCTGATTGTCACAGCGGACGTCATGCAGGATGCCCGCGACAAGGCCGCTGACGTAGGCGCCGCAGGCTATCTGACAAAGCCGCTTTCGGTCGAATCGATCTCGCAGGCGCTCGAATCAATCGGCCGCAACTGACACCGAGGCGACGTCGACAGGGCCGAAGACATAACCTTCCGGCCTTTTCGGATCTTTCGGCGAAAAGACTAAGCACTTCAGCAAATTTCACAAATTCCAAAGACTACGGTAAACTTGAGCTGTTCGGCAAAAGGAAGAAGCCCAATGTCATCCAGCTGTCGGAATAGTGTGTTCTACGGCAAGATCTATATACGCTGGCCACAACCGGGGCACGTGCTCCGGCAATGGCAAAAAGAACGGTGAAACAGGCGGAAACCTGTGAAACCGCACGGGGTGCCCCGTAAGGAATGCAAGAGGGTGGAATGTCCATAATGCGGCAAGGCCTTTTTTCTCCGAGAAAACTGGTGCGAAGGTTTACACCGGCGATGCGAACAAGCGTTGCCGCCACAAATACCGCACGCCCGGGTCCCCCCGTCCACACTCCGGTCAAGACCGGTGAAACCCTTGGCCGGATCGGTTCCCTCGAAGTGCGCATGGCCCGGAACTTCAAGGAAGTCAAAAAGGCGCAGCGGCTTCGCTACGAAGTTTTCTACGAGGAAATGTCCGCTACAGCCGACACGCATACGATTGCGACGCGTCGCGATGCAGATCCGTTCGATGCCTATTGCGATCACCTGCTCGTCGTCGATCATGCATCTCTCAAGCGCAACAAGCTCGGCCGGCTGAAGCCCGAGATCGTCGGAACGTACAGGCTCTTGCGTCAGGACGTGGCCGAACAGCACAGCGGCTTCTATACATCCGGCGAATACAATATCCGGCAGATCATCGAAACCAACCCCGGCAAACGCTTTTTGGAACTCGGACGGTCTTGCGTACTCAAGCCCTACCGCAACAAGAAAACCGTCGAGTTGTTGTGGCACGGCATCTGGTCCTATGTTTTGCGGCACAACATCGACGTAATGCTCGGATGCGCTTCAATCGAAGGCACCAATCCGGATGTCCTGGCACAGCAACTGTCTTTCCTGCACCACAACGCACGGGCACCGGAACAATGGCGGGTCCGGGCGGTCAAAGACCGGTATGTTGAAATGAACAGGATTCCGGCAGACCAGATTAATGCCAAAGCCGCACTCCGGGCCTTGCCGCCGCTTGTAAAAGGCTACCTGCGTCTTGGGGCATTCATTGGTGACGGCGCGGTGGTGGACCATCAATTCGGAACCACGGATGTGCTCATCATCATGCCCGTGTCCGAACTCAACACGCGCTACGTCAACTATTACGGTGCGGATGCCAGCAGGTACTCCAGCTGACCCTCCCCATTTTGTGCCCGGAAGGGCACAAGATCCCGGATTTGCGCAGATCTTTTGGCGTCTGAAACAGACCCGAGTCTTAACGCCCCCTTAAATTGCCGCATTCTAAGATCATCCCCGGGGGTTCCGGCATGTGCCGGCACAGATGACGGGACGGATGATCAATGGCGCCTCGGGCGAAACGCCAGCCACGGATTGAACCGACATTCGGAGAAGACAGCAGCAGCCTGCTGGACCTGCGGCTTGGGCCCCAGGATCGGACCTCCGCGCCCGCATCGAAGTCCGGTTCGAAATCCAAAGCTGGAAAAGCGGGCGGACGCAAAAAACCGTCGGCAAAAAAACGTGCGAAGACCCAGTCCGGAAAAACGCGAGCCAGTGCCGGTAATCGACGCGGTGGACGATCCGGTGCCAAGCGGCGCAGCAGGAAGCGCAGAACGAGACTTAAAGTTCCTGCTGCCGTCGGGCGCATTTTCAAGCGCGGTGTCTATTGGAGCGCGGTCGCTGGCATTTGGGGCGTTATCGCCGTCGTCTGTGTGATTGGCTACTATGCCGCCTATCTGCCGCCGACCTCTGAATGGCAGGTTCCGGCGCGGCCACCCAATGTCAAAATTGTCGCCATCAACGGCGACCTCCTGGCAAACAGGGGCGATACAGGCGGTGAAGCCGTCCGGCTGGAGCAACTGCCGCCCTATCTGCCCAATGCTGTCATTGCCATCGAGGACCGCCGTTTTCGCTCTCACTTCGGCATCGATCCGATTGGCCTCATGCGCGCCGCTTACACGAACGTGACTTCCGGCCGCGTTTCGCAAGGCGGTTCAACCCTCACGCAGCAGCTTGCCAAGAACCTGTTTCTTCAGCCTGACAGAACGATCAAGCGCAAAATACAAGAGCTTGTACTCGCGTTCTGGCTCGAGGCGGAATATTCGAAAGACGAAATCCTCGAAATGTATCTGAACCGTGTTTACCTCGGTTCGGGCGCCTATGGCGTCGACGCGGCGGCACGGCGTTATTTCGGGAAATCCGCGCGTCTCCTGACCGTGGCGGAAGCGGCCACGATCGCCGGTCTGCTCAAGGCACCATCGCGCTATTCACCCGCGCGCAATCCGGACCTGGCAGAAGACCGGGCACAACTCGTTCTGTCCGCAATGCATGAAGAAGGCTACATCAATTCAGGCGAAGCCAAAAACGCGATAGCGGCCCCTGCCAAGGCAATTCGGCGTTACACAACAGCCAGCGAAAACTACGTTGCCGACTACGTCATGGATGTGCTGCCTCATTTTGTCGGCTTGATCGAAGGCGACATCATCGTGGACACGACGATAGATCCCGCCATGCAGCAGGCCGCAGAGGGCGCTTTACGGTCTGCGCTTTCTGAAAACCGTCAGAAACTGGGTGTATCCCAAGGCGCAATAGTTACTCTGGACACGGCGGGGGCCATCAAGGCGTTGGTCGGAGGTGCGGATTACGCAAAGAGCCAGTTCAACCGGGCAGCTTATGCCAAACGGCAGCCAGGGTCGGCCTTCAAGCCCTTTGTTTATCTTGCCGCACTTGAAAACGGCATGACGCCCCAAACGGTCCGGCAGGACCAGCCGATCTCCATCAAGGGCTGGTCCCCGCAGAACTACACGAAAGAACACTATGGTCCGGTCACCTTGACCCGGTCGTTGAGCATGTCGCTCAACACCGTCGCCGCACGGCTTGCTCAGGAAGTTGGAACCGGCACCGTTGCCAACACGGCCAAGCGCCTCGGCATTACGTCCGACATGAACAGGAACCCTTCGATGGCACTCGGAACGTCGGAAGTCACGCCGCTAGAGATTGCATCCGCTTATGTTCCGTTTTCCAATGGCGGCTACGGCGTGCTTCCGCATGTGATCCGCCGGATCAAGACTGTTGACGGCAAAACGCTGTATTCCAGGTCCGGCGACGGACGCGGAAGGGTCGTTCAGCGGCGCAATGTCGGCGACATGAACCTGATGATGTCGGAAACGCTTTTGAGCGGGACAGGCCGCAAGGCGCGCCTCGACAGCGGCCGGCCGGCCGGCGGCAAAACCGGCACCAGCCAGGATTTCCGCGATGCCTGGTTCATCGGCTACACCGGAAATCTCACGACAGCGGTCTGGTTCGGCAATGACAACAATTCGCCGACCAAAAAAGCAACTGGCGGCAGCCTGCCGGCAGCGACCTGGAAAGCGGTGATGGATGCCGCGCATCAGGGATTGCCGGTTGCCGATCTGCCTGGTGTTCCGAATGTTCCGGTCAATGTCTCGGCACCGCGCAAACCGCAGTCACAGCAGCAAACCAACGTAAGCTCAGGACGCAACCCGATTCCGCCCGGCTCGATCGGCGGGGGTGGGGGAAGTAACGAGAGCACCGGAGAGCGCCGCGGACCTTTGAACCTGTTGAGGAACATTTTCGGCGGCGGCTAGTTTTCGACGCCGCTTATCGTTTCGACCTCAGTTCCTCAATCCAGCTTGCAATGCGGGTTGCTGATTCTTCGGCTGAAAGAAGCGTGGTGTTCAACAGCAGCAGATTTGGAACGTCCAATCCCGCCAGCGGCTTTGCCTGCTCCTGATTTCGTCTTGCCATTTCGGGGTCGCGAGGTTTGCGATGCCCGTCGCGCGCAGGCGAGCAGATCCGTTTTATGTTTTCGTCGAGATCGCAAGAGACATGCACAACACAAAATGGTGGCCGTTCTCTTCCGAGGGCCCAGAGGCGATCCCATTCCAGGTCCCCCCAATCGCTGTCACCCGCGATCACCGTCGTCAAAACGACCGGAACATCTTCTGGCAGCTCAAGTATCAGATCATGTGCAATGGCCTCGATTTTTTCGACTGTTTCCCGGAATTTTGGCGATTTGAACTCTGTCAAAGCAAAAGCGACATTGTACACTGAGTGAATATCGAGCAACCGCCCACCAAGTTTCTCGGCCAATAATCTGCCGATCGTCAATTTCCCTACGCCTGGATAGCCATTCAGAACGACAATCATTCAGCGGAAATCCTCGAAGCGATAGATCAACAGTCGTGGCTGTAGGTAAATACAAGCGTATCGGATGTGAACCGGCCTGTCGGACGGCACTGATTGTAGACTTCGCGCGTGCCGCTGACTGTGACCTGCAGCTGATCACCGCGCACAGGTCCTTCGACGTAATATTCCAAAGGCGTGCCGGGACAGAATTTCGAGAAAACGCGCGCCGTGCCTGCGTACCAGTTGCCGTTCTTGACGCCGTTGAACAGAAGCGTACCGCGTTGAACACCTGCCTGCCGCAGCACATCACGCGGGATCTCATAGGACAACCAGCGCTGATTACCCTGCGCCTGCAGGCGCATGATCGATCCGTTGTGGTTCCAGCAACTGTCCGCAAATGCCGAGCCAGCAAGCGGCCCGGTGAGTCCTGAGGCAAATAGCACCAGACCCGTCAGAATCCCACTTTTCAGACAGAAATCACGCATGGTTCGCCTCCCGAATTTCTTGACCCAAGGGAACCATATTCTGAAAACGTTGCCCATCCTTTTCTCAGGCCGGGCAACACCCTCGATGTTAGCCGAAGCCGTGAAGATAAAGGCCGTTCTCCTTGAGCCATCGGCGCGCGGAAGGCGTCTGCGGCGCGAGTTGTTCGCACAATCTCCAGAAACGATTGGAATGGTTCATTTCCTTCAGATGCGCAACTTCATGCGCAGCGACGTAGTCGAGAATTTCAGATGGCGCCAGGATCAGGCGCCATGAAAAAGACAGGCGGCCGTTGGACGCGCAGGATCCCCAGCGGCTTTTGGTATCGCGAATGCTGATTGCAGCAATTTTCTTTCCGATCCTGCCGGCATGATAATTTGCGCGTGCATCAAGATCCTTGCGCGCCTCATTCTTGAGCCAGGACGTCACCTTCCGCGGAATATGATCATCGGCGCCCGGCACCAGAAGTGCAGGTTCTCCGTCTTCCGAAAAGCCAGTTGTCACCAGCCCGCGCAATTTTCCCGTGCGCAGGATGATGTGATCTTCACCCCTTAGCGGAACCCGGTCGCCAGGACCGAAAGCGACATGCGCCGGTCGATCCTGCAAACGTTCGATCAGCCAATCGATATGCTGCCGCGCAAACCGCTCGGCTCTGGACACATCTCCGCCCTTGGGAACGGTCAGTACGGGTCCGGAACGATCTGCCGGCAAACGCAGAAGATACCGCTGTGCGCGCGGATTTGCACGCAACCGGATGCGAACCGCCTTCGTTTCTGTCTCAATCTCGATATGGTCTGGCAACTGTTGTTTGCCGCGGCGCAAAAGCATGGAGCAGGGTCCGGTCGAATCACTTGTGACCAGTTTAGGAAAATTCTCGTTAAGATAAAAATGACGAAAGCGGCGCTGGGTCAGCGCCGCTCTCGGTCAGGCCGTCCGGGACGGGTCTGGGAGGAAGGACCCGCTTAAGAGGGTGCGGCTTCGCCGCCACCGCTTGTGCGACCCCGGTTGGCCTTAGCCATGAAGCGATCGAATTCTTCCTGATCGCGTGCCCGGCGCAGTTCGCGCAGGAAGTCATCGAAATCGGCCCGCATCGCATCGAGCTTCGCGCGTTCTTCTTCAAGCCGCTTCAGCTCGCGTTCGCGGTAATCGTCGAACGCCACGTTTCCGGTCCGGGCATAGGCAGTGGTGTTTGACATCTGATCGAATGCTCCCTTCAGCTGGCTTCCGCGCCAATGGTCCTTGGCGTCGCGCGCCATACCCTCGAAACGATCACCCCACAAAATGTAGGCAAGCATGGCCAGTCCAAGTGGCCAGAACACCACAAACCCCAGCACCATCAGGCCGATCGTGACAGGCGTCCATGCAGGTTTAATCATGCAACTTTTGGTCGTCGTCATCATCCTATCCATTTAAGACATCCACGATTATCAGGTGGGCATTCCAAGCGATGGCTTCAAGGATTTGTGATGTCCAACACAGATGCAAAGACCACGGTCCTGTTTTGACAGTTTGCCGCACCTTCAAGATAACGCACTGATTTTATTGAGTGTTTAAACAAAAAATCGGATCATGATTTTCCCATGATCCGATTTGCAGATTTGTTTGATTTTTTGAGCGAATTGCCCAATCAGGCCGCGGATGGCGAGGTTCAACCGCGGCTTTCAGAGCGACTTCAGCCGACTGTTTCAGACAGCTGCCGCGCCTGCTCGATCCAGTTGTCGCGCGCAATCCTGCCACGAAAATCCAACTTTCCGTCGAGCGCTTCGATCTGATCCCCGGTCAAAGACGCAATCTGCCAGAAATGGAAGATCCCTGCCTCGTTCAGGGTTGATTCCAGTTTCGGACCGACCCCGCTGATCTCCTTGAGGTCATCGGCAGCGCCGTCAGGCTTCGCGAGCAGGATCTCCGCCAGTGAACCGGCGGCCGGTTTGGATTTTCGTGCCGGTTTGGGTGCCGCTTTCGGCTTCGCCGGTGCTGCCGGCTTCGCCACGGTCTTGACCGCTGGAGACTTGGGTCCAGCGCTCCTGTTGGACCGGATGAAGTCCATGACACGCGGTGCGATCTCCGCACGCCAGCGCGATCCGTTGAAGACGCCGTAGTGACCGACATTCGGCTGCTCGTAATGCGCCTTCATTTCGTCCGGCAAACTGGTGCAAAGGGCGTGAGCGGCCTGGGTCTGCCCCCGACCGGTGATGTCATCCTTCTCACCTTCGACGGTCAGGAGAGCTGTCCGCGTGATCTTGCTGCAATCGACAATCCGGCCATTGTGTTCCATCGTGCCTTCCGGCAACGCGTGCCTGATGAACACCGTTTCGACGGTCTGCAGATAGAACTCCGCCGTCAGGTCCATGACAGCCAGATATTCGTCGTAGAACTCCCGGTGCTTTTCAGCATTGTCTCCGTCACCTTCGACAAGGTGCTGGAAGAACTCCCGATGCGCGGTGACGTGCCTGTCGAGGTTCATGCTCATGAATCCGGACAGCTGAAGGAAGCCCGGATAAACATCGCGCATGAAACCGGGATGCGGGAACGGCACCTTCATGACAACGTTGTTCCTGAACCATTCGATCCCCTTTGAAACGGCCAGATCGTTGACAGCAGTCGGCGCGACCCGCGTGTCGATCGGCCCACCCATCAACGTCATCGTGGACGGTACATAGGGATCCTCACGGTCTTCCATGACGGCAACAGCCGCCAATACCGGCACCGAAGGCTGGCAGACGCCAAGGACATGTGCATCCGGTCCCAGGAAATGCAGCATCGAAATGATGTAGTCGATGTAGTCGTCGAGATCGAATTTACCTTCCTGGATCGGCACCATGCGCGCATCAATCCAGTCGGTGATGTAGACATCCGCATTTGGCATCAAAGCCTCGACCGTGCCCCTGAGAAGGGTCGCGTAGTGGCCGGACATCGGCGAAACGATCAGAACTTTCGGATCGTTGCGATGCGAAGTAACACCACGCTCAAAGCGGATCAGGTCGCAGAAAGGACGGCTCCAGACAACATTCTCGCGAACCGGGACGCGCACGCCTCCGACAGTCGTCTCCTTCAAGCCGAAT
The DNA here is from genome assembly GCF_947494555.1 of uncultured Roseibium sp. Classification (GTDB taxonomy): domain Bacteria; phylum Pseudomonadota; class Alphaproteobacteria; order Rhizobiales; family Stappiaceae; genus Roseibium. Next base: position 105,282 of record NZ_CANLVF010000004.1, read on the forward strand.
TCGGGCTTGCCGTAGCGCCGCGTCGTGCGTTCCAACACTTCACAACCGGCAGCAATCTGGCGTCCGAAACTTGTGTGTGTCCAAGGATTAAGCGGGTTCTGGAAATAGAGCCTGGTCATGTCGGCAACCGCTCTGAACGGCGCCATGGCTGCATGGTTCAGCTCATAAAGATGATAAAATGGCAAAGGCGCGTCTCCTTGATTTACGAAGCCGCCGCCTGCCCCCTTGACGAAACTTGAATACATTTTTTTCGCGGCCCGCTTGTTATTGCACCATCTATTGCATCGCAGCAGGATAGCCACCCGGCAAGCCACCTGCAATACTGCTATTTGCTATGCAATTCAGGGCTTAAGCTGCCAAGCTGGCTGCATATCTCGTTTTGGCATCAAATCTGTTTGCGCCGCACAAGACAGATAGGGCATTTAAATCAAGTTGGTAGAATTATTTTCCCGGATCATATGCACCTGTCAGGCTGCAAGGTCCGCGACGACCGCATCGAGGACGAAAAACCCTTCTCTGGTCGCACGAATACGGTTATCCCCGAGTTCTTCCACCATTCCGTGTTCCAAAAGCGCCTTGAGGCGGCGCGGGTCGACGGACCGATGCGCATAAGCTTCATACCGGTTCAAATCAATTCCCTCCGCCAGGCGCAGGCCCATCAGAAGAAATTCATCGCCCTGTTCCTCTTCGTTCAAACCTGAATTTTCAATCAGGCCGTGTCCCCGGCTTTCAACATGATCGAGCCAGGTCTCCGGGTGACGCTCGGTGGAGGTTGCCAAACGGTTTGCACCCACGACAATCCGTCCATGTGCGCCTGGTCCCACGCCGACATAGTCGCCGTATCGCCAGTAAACCAGATTGTGCCGGCATTCTGCGCCAGGACGGGCGTGATTGGAAACTTCGTAAGCCGGCAGGCCCGCCTGCGTGGTTATTTCCTGTGTAAGCGCAAAAAACTCTGCACCCAGCTCGGGCTCGGGTGTCCGGAGCTTCCCTGCCTTATGCAGTGCAAAGAACGGCGTCCCTTCCTCGATCGTGAGCTGATAGAGCGAGAGGTGGTCCGCGGCCAGGGAAAGTGCTTCGGAAAGCTCACCGGCCCACGTATCCGGTGTCTGGTCTGGACGTGCATATATGAGATCGAATGAAAGCCGCGGGAAGGTGGCCCGGGCCGTCTCAATGGCCGAACGCGCGGTTGCTGCATCGTGCAATCGACCCAGAAGTCTCAGATCCTTGTCATTGAGAGACTGCACACCAAGGGAAACACGGTTCACCCCGGCGGCGCGATAGCCCCTGAACCGATCGGCCTCAACCGATGACGGATTTGCTTCCAGGCTGATTTCAACATCACTGTCGACCGCCCAACGGTCCGAAATTGCTTTCAGAACACGCTCTACCGTCGCCGGATCCATCAGAGACGGGGTGCCCCCGCCCAGAAAAATCGACTGAACGGTTTTGCCGCCCGTCAGATCGGCAAAATAGGACAATTCACGTTCGAACGCCGCTGCAAAGCGCTCCTGATCGACAGGCTGGTGGCGCACATGCGAATTGAAGTCGCAATAAGGGCACTTGGCCGCGCAGAACGGCCAATGAATGTAAATACCGAAACCACCGTCGGTCAGCCCTTGTGTCGTCACGTCGGCTATCCTTCCAGACATCCTTCTGAAAACAGTTCGAATGCCCGGGCGCGGTGTGAAAGAGGTTCCGAACCACGCGCCATGCCATGTTTTTCTTCAGATGACATTTCACCGAACGTGCGATCATGTCCGTCGGGCTGGAACATGGGATCGTATCCGAACCCGAGGTCGCCGCGTGGCGGCCAAACCACGTCGCCATGCACTTCGCCGCGGAAGAACTCCTGGTGCCCATCGGGCCAGGCAAGGCAGAGAACGGCGACAAAATAGCCGCGCCGGCTTACCTCTCCGCCGGACGCCTGCGTTTGCAGCTTCTCTTCGATGGTGCGCATGGCCATCGAAAAGTCCTTCTCCGGACCTGCCCAGCGCGCGGAATAGATTCCGGGATCACCATCGAGCGCGTCAACGCAAAATCCGCTGTCGTCGGCGAGAGACGGCAGGCTCGAAGCTTCCGCAGCCGCACAAGCCTTTATTGCCGCGTTTGCCTCGAAGGTAAGACCGTTTTCTTCCGGTTCGGGCAGGTCCAGCTCTGCAGCGGAGACGACCTCGAACCCGTAGGGAGAAAGCAACTCGTTGATTTCACGAATTTTTCCCTTGTTGTGACTTGCAACAACCAGTTTGCCTGGCTCGAGTTTCCGGTGGCTCATGCCGCTGGCTCCCTAGAGTATGGCCATCTTCTGAAGATCGACGAGCCGGGTAATTCCGGCCTTTGCAAGACCAAGCAGCTGGCCGAATTCCTCTTCCGAAAAGGGCGCTCCCTCGGCGGTGCCCTGGATCTCCACGATGCCGCCGGAGCCGGTCATGACAAAGTTTGCATCCGTTTCGGCGGTGCTGTCTTCGGCATAGTCCAGATCGAGCACCGGCATTCCCTCGTAGATACCGCAGGAAATGGCCGCAATATGATCCTTGAGGACTTCCTTGGTGACCATGTCGCGCGCGCGCATCCACTCAATACAATCGCGCAAAGCGACCCAGGCACCTGTGATGGATGCCGTACGCGTGCCGCCATCAGCCTGGATGACGTCGCAGTCCACGGAAATCTGGACTTCGCCAAGGGCTTCCAGATCGACGACCGCGCGCAGCGAGCGTCCGATCAGGCGTTGAATTTCCTGTGTCCGGCCCGACTGCTTGCCGGCGCTCGCCTCGCGGCGCATGCGGTCGCCCGTCGCGCGTGGCAACATGCCGTATTCCGCCGTCACCCAGCCACGGTTCTGTCCACGCAGCCACGGCGGCACTCTTTCCTCGACGCTTGCCGTGCAAAGAACGTGGGTGTCACCAAATTTGACGAGGCAAGACCCCTCCGCGTGTTTGGACACACTGCGCTCCAGGGTGACTGCCCGGAGTTCATCGGCTGCGCGTTTTGACGGACGCATGAATAATCCTTTCGACCTTCGCCTGAGACGACAAGTTCCTTGGGAAACGGGTGTCTGCCCGCAAATCTCCTGCGCCTTGTAGACCTCAAATTCATCCAAGGTAAAGGGCCTGCTTCACGCCGGACCTATTTTGCGCCTATATCTTGGGTGTAAGACCAAATGACCCGATCCATGAACCGGATCCTGCCAACGGAGACCGCGCCTTGAGCCTCAGCGACCTCGACAAGAGATCACGCGAGATTTTCCGCTCGATCGTCGAAAGTTATCTTGAGACAGGGGAACCTGTCGGGTCGCGGAATGTTTCACGCAATCTGTCGATGTCGCTCTCGCCAGCCTCGGTGCGAAACGTCATGTCGGATCTGGAGCATCTGGGTCTCCTTCATTCTCCGCATACAAGCGCCGGCCGCCTGCCAACCGAAATCGGGCTGCGGTTTTTCGTAGACGCACTGCTCGAAGTCGGCGATCTCACCGAGGCCGAGAGGCGTGAGATAGAGGTCCAGGTACGGGCATCCAATGAGGCCCATTCAACGGAACAGGTGCTGACTGAGGCCAGCCAGATGCTGTCCGGTCTTTCCATGGGCGCCGGCGTGGTTCTGACGCACAAAAGCGACACACGGTTGAAGCACATCGAATTCGTTCGCATCGAACCGCAAAAAGCCCTCGTCATTCTGGTCAGCGAAGACGGATCGGTCGAGAACAGGGTCGTCGATCTGCCGTCAAACCTGCCGTCATCCGCACTTGTCGAAGCAACGAACTATCTCAATGCCCAGATCCAGGGGCGCACGCTGTCGGACATAAGATCGGAACTGGAACGGGTTCGAGATGCGGACCAGGCAGAGCTCGATCAGCTGAGTCAGAAAGTTATCAGTGCCGGGCTCGCCGTGTGGGGTGGCGACAATCCCAGCGATCCGGGAACCCTGATCGTGCGGGGGCGCTCAAATCTCCTGACCGACCTCGACGCGGTTGAGGATCTGGAGCGGATCCGGCTTCTGTTCGACGACCTTGAGAACAAGAAGGACCTCATTCAGCTGCTCGGCCTCGCCGAAAAGGGAGATGGCGTGCGCATCTTCATCGGTTCGGAAAACAATCTGTTTTCGCTCTCCGGTTCTTCGCTGGTGGTTTCTCCCTACCGGGACGCCAATCAGCGCATTGTCGGCGTCCTCGGCGTCATCGGCCCGACTCGGCTGAACTACGCCCGCGTTATCCCGATGGTCGATTACACGGCGCGTCTTGTGAGCAAGATTTTAAAATAACAGCGCCCCAACAACTGCAGCAAAGTCACTCCAGTATTCACTCGCAGGATCCACCATGCTTTCCCAGGCTGAACTCGAACGGTACGCCCGCCACATCGTCATGCAGGAGATTGGCGGCGCCGGCCAGCAGAAGCTTAAAAATGCCCGTGTATTGGTGATTGGTGCCGGTGGCCTCGGAGCGCCGGTTCTGCAATATCTTGCGGCAGCCGGGGTCGGAACACTCGGGATCGTCGACGACGACGCGGTGTCGCTGTCCAACCTTCAACGGCAGGTCATTCACGATACGGACAAACTGGGGGAACCCAAAGTCGCCAGTGCCGCGGAAGCGATCGCCCGGCTCAATCCCAATGTCGCCGTTGAGCCGCACCCCACCCGGATTGCCGGTCACAACGCGCTGGCACTGATCTCTGACTACGACCTGGTGGTTGACGGCTCGGACAATTTCGAAACGCGCTATCTCGTATCCGACGCCTGTTTCTTTGCCAAGAAACCCCTTGTGACCGCTGCAGTCGGCCAGTTTGACGGGTCGATCACGACCTTAAAACCTTTCGAGAAAAACGCAGACGGCGAGTTGAACCCAACCTACCGCTGCCTGTTCCCGCGCAAGCCGCGCGCAGGCCTGCTACCGACATGTGCGGAAGCCGGCGTCCTGGGCGCGCTGACAGGTATTGTCGGCACCATGCAGGCCATGGAGGTGATCAAGGAGATCACCGGAACGGGCGAAGGACTGGTCGGAAGAATGGTCATGTTTGATGCGCGCAGCTTTCGGATGGAAACCATTCGCTACAAACGCTCGGCGAAAAATCCGCTGAATGGCGACGACCCCAGGAACTGGGCGTCCCTGCTGGAAGACGCTTAGAGCCGGCATTCGACCGATGGCGGAACAGACAGAAAAACCACACGAGGAGATACCATGGCAACGGTGAGGCTGATGACGGATGCCGAGGCTGACGCGATTCCTGCGGTCAAGGCCGTCTTCGACGATATTCGCGAAACACGCGGAACCAATTTCATCAACAATATCTGGCGCGCACTCGCTCGGGATCCGGAAACACTGAAGAGAACCTGGAGCCAGGTTAAATCGGTCATGGCAGTACCCGGCGCCCTTGATCCAAAGACGCGGGAGATGATCTACATCGCCGTATCGGCCGCCAATGCCTGCAGCTACTGCGTCCATTCACACACGGCTGCGGCGCGCGCCAAGGGCATGACCGACGCTGAACACGGCGAGTTGCTGCAGATTATCGGCCTTGCCTCAATGACAAATGCGCTGGTGACATCCCTTCAGGTTCCGGTAGACCCGGAATTCGAAGCCACTCAGTGAGCCGGAAATCTTCGCCTAAGAGCCATTCAGCAAAAAACCCGCACGGCAGAATTCGCGCGGGTTTCTGGAATTTCAGCACTTGTGAAATTCAGTTCGGCTTCTGCTCGCCCTCGGGCTGCTGCGCTGCCTGCTGGGCCATATTCTGACGGTAGAGCTGCGCGAAATCGATCGGATCCAGCATCAGAGGCGGGAATCCGCCGTTGCGGGTCGCTTCGGACAGGATGTTGCGCGCGAACGGGAAGATCATGCGCGGGCATTCGATCATGACGAACGGATGCATGTGCTCCTGCGGAACGCCCGTGATCTTGAACAGGCCGGAATAAACCAGTTCGACATTGAACATGACCATGTCCGGGCGTTCTGCCTTGGCTGTCAGTGTGAGGATGACCTCGAATTGATCGTCACCCATCTGCTGCGCACCGACATTGACGTTGATATCGAGCTTGGGTTGTTCGCCCTGCGCCAGGGACCGCGGCGCATTCGGGTTTTCAAACGACAGATCCTTGATGTACTGACCCAGGATATGCATGCCAGGTGCAGCAGCACCTTCTGTCTGCGGCTGCGCGCCGCCGTCATTCGTGTCGGTCATCGTGTTTCATTCCGTTTCGCGGTGCTGATCTGAGAGAAAGAGGTCAGTGCTGAACCGGACAGGATTGGCCCTCCACATGCGCCAATCCAGTCCAGTCCCGCACCATTATCCCTCCGGCTGGCCGCCGGCCCGCGTGAACCGGACAACCTCTTCTGCGGCTGGCTAACATCTCAAAACGGCGCGCACAAGTGCTATGGCCTTGTCAGCCGCCGGAATCCGATTCAAAAGATGCTTATGACGGAAGAGCCTGCCTCCAACATCAACCTGCCTCACAGGCAACTGAAACTCGACACGCTGGTCAGGCTCCGCTGGCTTGCGGTAGGCGGGCAGTCCGCTGCGCTGCTCATTGTTCATGTCGGGTTGGGTTATACGCTTCCTGCCGGACCGGCGTTCGCCATGGTGGCCCTGTCAGCCTGGGTCAACATTTTCCTGAAAATGCGCTGGCCATCCGCGATGCGCCTTTCCGAAAGGGCTGCGACACTTCAGCTGGCCTACGATATCCTGCAGATGAGTGGCCTTCTGTACCTCACAGGCGGCCTCGGCAATCCTTTCGCGTTTCTTCTCATGGCGCCCGTCATGGTTTCCGCAACCGGGCTGTCCGCGCGCTACACCTTTCTGCTCGGCGTGCTGGCAACCTTTTGCGCGAGCGTCCTGGCCGTTTTCCACCTGCCGCTGCCCTGGCCCGACACGGAAGATTTCAGGCTACCGGTGATCTATTCGGCCGGCATTTGGATTGCGCTGGTGCTGACACTCGGTTTCATGGCCGTCTACGCATTCCGGGTCGCGGAGGAAGCGCGGCAGCTGGCAGACGCACTGACCGCCACGGAACTGGTGCTCGCGCGGGAGCAGCATCTCAATGCCTTGGACGGACTGGCGACTGCTGCCGCTCACGAACTCGGGACCCCGCTTGCGACAATTTATCTTGCCGCAAAGGAATTGAGAGATGAATTCGAAGACGGTGACTACCGCGGTGAAGATATCGAGCTGATCCGTTCACAGGCTGAAAGGTGCCGCGAAATCCTGAAGCAGCTGACCAGTCTTTCGAGCGAGGAAGACCAGACGTATCAGCGCATGCCCGTTGCGCAGCTTCTGGAAGATGTCATCGACCCGCATCGGGGAACCGGTGTCGCCATTCATTCATCGATCGGCGGCAATGGCCCAGAACCTGTTGGAACACGAAACGCAGCGATCCGTTACGGTCTGGGCAATCTTGTTGAAAATGCTGTCGATTTTGCAAAGTCCAGAGTCGATGTCTCAGCTCAATGGGACGATGCCGCCCTGTCTATATCGATCCGGGACGACGGTCCGGGATTTTCCATCGACATTCTTGGAAAGATCGGCGATCCGTATGTCTCCGTGCGCAGTGGCAGATCGCCGCAAGGCAGCACCGGCGGAGGTCTCGGATTGGGCATCTTCATTGCCAAAACGCTGCTGGAACGCACTGGGGCGAAGCTACAGCTGGAGAACCAGGCGCCGCCTGGCAATGGCGCCCATATCCGCGTCAGCTGGCCGCGTTCAACATTCGAAGGCCGTGTTGGAGTGGACGAAACACCAATTTAGCCCCATAACGACAATAAAAGAGGATCAATCGACAGGTCGTTGTTCAACAAGACTCATCTGACCTGCACATAAAGACGTAAGATTTATCGGTAACGAGCCATGACGGACCATATGACATCTATAAATGGATCCGGAGACATGAGTCTTCTGATCGTCGACGACGACAAACCGTTTCAGCAACGCCTGGCGCGCGCAATGGAAAAGCGCGGTTTTGCGACTGAAACAGCGGACGGCGTTCAGGATGCGGCACTCAAGATCGCAAGAACAGCCCCGGCATATGCAATTGTCGATATGCGTCTGGAAGACGGTAACGGCCTCGATGTTATTGAAAAAATAAGACAAAAACGACCGGATGCCCGCGCGATCGTTCTGACCGGCTATGGCAATATCGCCACGGCTGTAACAGCGGTGAAACTTGGCGCGATCGACTATCTGGCCAAACCTGCCGATCCCGACGACATCGTTGCAGCGCTCGCACGCAAGCCGGAAGACAAGGCACAGCCGCCGGAAAACCCCATGTCCGCGGACAGAGTGCGATGGGAACACATTCAACGCGTCTACGAATTGTGCGACCGGAATGTGTCCGAAACCGCGCGCCGTCTCAACATGCACCGCCGCACATTGCAGCGTATTCTTGCGAAAAGGGCGCCACGCTGACCATCAGATGTGGTGAAACCGAATGCGGGGTTGCCCTTTCGACGCCACTTTGCCTAAGTAATCATCGATAAAAGTTACTTTTTGCTCCGATGGAGATCGTTCATGCGGCTTGCTGCTGCTCGCAGTTTTAATACGCCTGTTACCAAAACACGCCTGCTGGCGGCCTGCAGTATCGTATTCCTGACCTGCGGCACGAGCGCTCACGGGCAATCCGTCCCGGAAACGGTGCGCATCAACGTGCAGCCGGCGGAACCGGGAATACGCTCCATCGCGCTCGACAAGAAGTACCGGCCTATCATCAGCCGGGACGGCAATGGCGTCGTGATCGACACGATCGGCAGCGAGGATAAGCTGCCACCGTGCGACGTCAAACTCGAAGTTACTCTGGAAAACAGCCGCATTCTTCACCGGGACGCAAATCTGTGCAGCGGCGATACGCTTGTTGTGGATGTCACAAGCGATGGCAAGCCGGGCGCAACTGCCCGCATTGTCGGAACTTCGTCGGGTGTTTCGGCCGGACCCGTCGCCAGCGCACCAGCTGCAACGACGGCACCGCAAACGACGACAGCCGAGACCGAGACCCCGCAAACCGGCCAGGCCGACACACCGTCGATCACCGAAATCACGCCACCGCCCGACAATGGCGGCCTCGAACCGCTGGAAACGGTCGATACGCCGATTTCAACTGGCGATCCGAACGGCACCGAGACCGCAAGTCTCCCGCAAGACCAGATTGGGACCGAAACAGTGGCGACGCCTTCGGTCGGCGGCGCAAACGCATCTCCCGTCCTCGTTGCGCCGGCCAATGGCAGAGCCTGGGTTGCCGAACCCGGCAGTCAGCCCGGTTCCCCATCCGCGCTTCTGCACACCGTTCCGCAGACTGATGACAGAGATTTCCGCGCAGATTGCACCACGCAGTCCGGTTTCGCGAAAATCACGTTCCAGCAAGCACCGGCAGGACTTCAGGAAGGAATGCCTCAGGCCATCCGCGTGACGGCCGGTGACTATTCTGCAACCTTCAACGCATTCGGGTCATCGAATGCCAATGAAGCCGGTGTCTCTCTTCCCGAGGTCAATATCGAAATGACCGACCCGCTCTGGGAAGCCATGATCCGGCAGTCGGAGCTTTCCATTTCGGTCGAAGGACTTCCGGCCTATCCAGTTTCGCTCAATGGCAGTGCGAATCCGGTGCGCCTGTTTGTTGCGACTTGCGCATTGCCTCAGCAGATCGTCGGTGACGATCCATTTGGTGCCGGTGGACAGGAGGCCAATTCCGACCTTTCCTGCAACGAGCTTGGCCGCGTGCGCTCCGTGGAAGCAGTCCGCCCGGGCCAGATCGTGTTTCGCAACGCGAGCACTCAGCCGGTCGAAGTGCACTGGGTGGATTATCGCGGCGGCGAACGTCCCTATGCGCGTCTCGAACCTGGCCAGGTCCTGGATCAGCAGACCTACTTTTCCCACGCATGGACCGTACGTGGCGCGAGCGGTGAGTGCCGGGGTATCTACGTGACGCAAGCCCCATATCGTGAAGTCGTCATCAGCGGACAAGCGGGCTTCGGCGGCAACGGCGCAGGCGGTCTTGGCGTCCCCGCCGGGCAGGGCGGCGGCTTTCAGGGCGAGCAATTCGGCAACGGTTCCGGCCCCATTCCGCCGGGCAGCATTGGTGACACCAATCAACCGGGATTTCAGCAGCAGGCGGCCAGGACAAATGTTGCCGATTACCTTTGCACGGCCGGCATCGACCTGAATGTCGTGTTCTCGCCGGACGGCGCGACCGCGACGGTTGCCGAAATGGGATACGGCGCCGTTACTTTGCAGCGGTTCGGAAGCCCAAATACCTTCCACTATGAAGGACAGGGCCACATCCTGAAGGGTCAGCTACAGAATGCTACCTGGACGCGTCCCGGTCTGCGTGATGTGTTCTGCGCCCGAAGATAGATCGCGGGTATTTCTCTCAATATTACAAAATACTTACGCAGTTTTCGCAAGTGCGCACAGCCGAACCAATGCGTTTCAAAGGTTTCGTGTCAAATACCCAGGAATCTTAAGGCTTTGGTCAACTATTTCGGGACTTATTTCCTCAACGCAATCCGAGAGGAATCACCCCGCCATGTCTTTCGCACGCTGGCCCATCACCTGGAAAATCAGTCTGCCCATTGCGACCATTCTTGCAGTCACTGCAGCTATCTGCGTGATCAGTCTCAATAGCCTCTATTCGGCCATGTTCGATGAACGCATGGCGAAAATCGAGGAAATGTCGAATGGCGCAGTTGCTATTGCAGCCCACTATCAGAGCCTGGAAGAAAACGGCACGCTGACGCGTGACGAGGCGCAGGCGGCAGCCAAGGCTGCAATCGGCGCTATTCGCTATGAAGGCGACAACTACGTCTACGTTTACGACTATAAGGGCACCAACTTGGTCCACCCCAAGACGGCGCTCAATGGTACCAACATGATCGGCTTCACCGACAAGACGGGGGTGAAGATCGTTCAGGAGCTAATTAAGAAAGCACAAGATGGCGGCGACGTTCTGCTTTACTACTGGCCCCGTGCGAACAGTGAGATTGCGATCGCAAAATATGGCTGGGGTGCAGGCTTCTCTCCTTGGAACTGGATGGTGGGAACCGGCGTATACGTTGACGATCTGGAAGCTGCCTATTGGAGCGCGGCCACGACAATTATCGCGCTTGCGATTGCTGGTGCTTTTGTTGCGATCTTCATTGCAGTCATCGCTGTTCGGCAGACCGTCGGCCCACTTCGGTCGCTGACCGCAGACATGAGCACACTTGCAGACGGCGATACCGATATTGAAATACTCGGCACCGACCGGGGCGACGAAATCGGTCAAATGGCTTCTGCGATGGAAGTCTTTGTGCAGAACGAAACCAAGCGCCGTGCGCTTGAAGACCAGCAAAACGCTGCGCAGGAGGATGCGGCCCGCAATGGTGCAGAAATCCAGAACCTGAGCGGTGAATTCGATCGCCAGATCATGGATATGCTGAACATCATCGACGGCTCCGTTCAAAACCTACAGTCCGCATCCAGCGACATGACCGGCGTTGCCGCCCAGACGACCGAGCAAAGCGGTCTTGTTTCCAATGCATCGTCGCAGGCCTCACACAATGTGGAGACCGTTGCGGCAGCTGCGGAAGAACTGTCCGCGTCGGTCAACGAGATCCGCAGACAGGTCCAGTCCTCAAGCGAGATTGCCGCCAAGGCGGCCGGGGAAGCTGAATCGACCAACCAACGCATGAGCGGCCTGTCCGAATCGGCAAGCCGGATCGGCGAAGTCGTCACGCTCATCCAGGCAATCGCCGAACAGACCAATCTCCTGGCGCTCAACGCGACGATCGAGGCAGCCCGCGCTGGCGAGGCCGGCAAGGGCTTTGCGGTCGTTGCCGCGGAGGTCAAGGAGCTCGCCAACCAGACCTCCAATGCCACGGAAGAAATCTCGAGCCAGATTTCCGCCATCCAGGAAGAAACCGGTCATGCGGCCAGCGCGATTTCCTCGGTGACGGAGATCATCACCAACATGAACGAAATTGCGTCTTCGATCGCAGCCTCGATCGACGAGCAGGGCGCCGCAACGCAGGAGATTGCGACCAACGCCACCGAGGCGTCTCGCAGCACGGTGGAAGTAACCACCAACATCGAAAGCGTCGCATCCGCCGCGGAAAACACGCGCGATACTGCGGAGAAGGTTGATGCCTCGGCTCAGGAACTGCGTGAAAACGCCGTCCAGCTGCGTGGGCAGGTCGCGACCTTCCTCGACGAGGTCAACAAGCGCTCCGTCGCCTAAAACACCTTTGAAAACAAAAAATAGAACAAAGCCTGCGGTCACTTCGGCCGCAGGCTTTTTCACACTTTGCGCAAGGCAACCTTTGAAATCCGGTGGCTCGCATTCTTGGAGAGGATCAGATCAGCGCGCGGCCGGGTCGGCAGGATGTTTTCGCGCAGATTCACGAGGTTGATGTCGTTCCAGATCCGCGTTGCGGTCTCAACGGCTTCTTCATCGTTGATGCGCGAGTATTTGTGAAAGTAGGACCCGGGATCGCGGAATGCCGTTTCTCTCAGTTGCATGAAGCGATCAACATACCACTTGCTCAGCAGATCCTCATCCGCATCGATATAGACGGAAAAGTCAAAGAAATCAGAGACAAAGGGTACCGCGCGCCCGTCCTTGGGCAGTTCGCGGGTCTGCAGAACATTCAGGCCTTCGACAATCAGGATATCCGGCTTGTCGACGGTGACCGTATGGCCCGGCATGACGTCATAGTAAAAGTGCGAGTAGACAGGCGCCCGAACGTTACGTCTTCCAGCCTTGATGTCCGACAGGAACTTGAGCAACCGGGGCCGGTCGAAGCTCTCCGGAAACCCTTTCTTGGACATCAGGCCCTCGGCCTCAAGGATGGCATTGGGATGGAGAAATCCGTCCGTTGTGATCAGATCGACCTTCGGGCTTGCCGGCCAGCGGGCCAGAAGCTCGCGCAGCACGCGTGATGTCGTCGATTTTCCGACGGAAACAGACCCGGCAACGCCAATAATGAAAGGCGTCTTGCCGTCCCGGTGACCGAGAAAGTTCTGCGTTGCCTGGTGAATGCTTATCGTTGCCTCGGCATAGAAGGCCAACAGACGGGAGAGAGGCAGATAAATCGTCTCCACCTGCTGCATGGAGACCGGCGCGTTCAAGCCCTGAAGCTGCTCGACCTCATGCTCATCGAGTGTCATTGGCGTGTCGGCGCGCAGGCGAGACCACTGGCGTTCTGTGAACACCCGGTAGGGGGACAAATCCATGTCCAGAGCCGTTGCGACTTTCTGATCCATCGTCTCGCAGTTCCCGCTGCGGTGCCTTGCGGCAGACAATCACTCCTGTGGCCGGGAGGCCTTTTCCTCAAGTCCGGTCTGTCCCGTCCGTTTGCCCAATTCCGCCATGACGTCCGCCAACGGAACTTTGGATACATTCAGAACCACCAACAAATGATAAAGCACATCGGCAGCTTCCGCCGTCAATTCTTCCCGGTCTTCCCTCACAGCCGCAATCGCCGCCTCGACCGCTTCCTCCCCCAGTTTCTGGGCGCATTTGGCTACGCCCTTATTTACAAGTTTGCGTGTGTAGGACTTTTCATCGTCGCTCTTCGCACGTGCAGCAACTATGGCATCCAGAGCGTCGAGTGTGAACTTGGTCATTTGGCTAGAGCCCTGTTCGCAGATTCAGGCATCGAGGCGCATGGGAACGCCCGCATCGTCCATGTATCTTTTGGTTTCCTGGATGGTGTATTCGCCGAAATGGAAGATCGACGCTGCCAAAACCGCAGTCGCATGGCCGTCACGCACGCCCTCGACCATATGATCCAGTGTTCCAACGCCGCCGGACGCGATCACCGGCACGGGCACGGCATCGGCAATCGCCCGCGTGAGTGCGATGTTGTAGCCTGACTTGGTGCCGTCCCGATCCATGGACGTCACCAGGAGCTCACCGGCACCGAGCTCGACCACTTTTTTCGCAAATTCTATGGCGTCAATACCGGTCGGAGCGCGCCCGCCATGGGTGAAGATTTCGAATTTCTCGGGCTCGCCCGGATTGTTGACCTGCTTGGCATCAATGGAAACGACGATGCACTGGGCACCGAATTTTTCCGCCGCCTTGCGGACGAAATCCGGGTTTTTGACTGCCGCCGTGTTGATCGAAACCTTGTCTGCTCCGGCAATCAGAAGTTTGCGGATGTCTTCCACCGTCCTGACGCCGCCACCGACCGTCACCGGCATGAAGCAGGCTTCCGCCGTGCGCCGGACGACATCGTAGATCGTGTCCCGGCCTTCATGGCTCGCCGTGATATCGAGAAAGCAGAGTTCATCGGCACCGGCGGCATCATATGCCTTCGCGGCTTCCACAGGATCGCCTGCATCGACCAAATCGACAAAGTTGACGCCTTTGACGACACGGCCGTCCTTCACATCGAGGCAGGGGATGACACGGGCTTTCAAGGTCATGATGCTTTTTTCCTGGCACTCAGGATCAGGTCCATCGCTTCTTTCGGGTCGAGGCGCCCGTCGTAAAGCGCGCGGCCGGAGATCGCGCCTTCCAGAATGGCGCAGTCGGGCTCCAGAAGCCGGTGAATGTCGTCAATCGAGGCGAGACCGCCCGAGGCGATCACGGGAATGGTAACCGACCGAGCCAGCTCCAGGGTCGACGGAATATTCAGCCCCTTCAGGATCCCGTCCCGGTCGATATCGGTGTAAATGATCGCCGACACGCCGGCATCCTCGAACCGTTTTGCCAGATCCACTGCCGTCAGCTCGGAGGTCTCCGCCCAGCCCTCAACAGCGACATGGCCGCCTTTGGCGTCGATGCCAACAGCAACCCTGCCCGGAAACTTGCGGCAGGCTTCCTTGACGAGATCCGGGTCGCGCACGGCGACGGTCCCGAGAATGACCCGCGTGATGCCTCTTGAAAGCCAAGTTTCGATATGATCGAGCGTCCTGATCCCACCGCCCAGCTGAACCGGGTTTTTCGTCGAAGCCAGAATGGCATCAACAGCCGCACCGTTGACGCTCTCGCCGGCGAAAGCCCCATTGAGGTCAACCACGTGCAGCCACTCGAACCCCTGGGTTTCAAAGGCTTTTGCCTGAGCCCCCGGATCGTCGTTGAAAACGGTTGCCTGTTCCATATCGCCAAGCTTCAAGCGCACGCACTGGCCATCCTTCAGATCGATGGCGGGAAAGAGGATCATTCTCGTTACAGTCCTTCCACGATGACGATTTCGCCATCGGCAACTTTCTGGCGGATTTTTACCGCCTGCTGGTATTCGGGCGAGTTATAGCAATCGACCGCATGTTGGAAGCTTGGAAATTCAATCACGACGTTCCGTGCCCGTCCCGGACCCTCGATGGCATCGGTCTTACCGCCGCGCGCGAGGAAATTGGCGCCGAACCGCTCAAAGGCCGGCTTCGCCGTTTCGACATATTGCGGGTAGTTTTCCGGGTCGTGCACATCCACGCGCGCTATCCAGTATCCCTTGCTCACACGTTCTCTCCCGTTTGATTTCAAGTTCACTTGACGATGACCGCGTTGCCTTAAGCGGCGTACGCCTCACGTTTCTCTAGGGCGTCCAGTCCAGAAAATTTGCGATCAGGCCGAGGCCCAGCCGCTGGCTTTTTTCCGGGTGGAACTGAGTACCGATCATATTGTCCTTGGCGACCATGGCCGTGAAGGTTCCCGCATAGCCGAAGCTTGCGAGACGATCCGCCTCTTGGGTGCATGCAAAGTGGTAGGAATGCACAAAATAGGCGTGCAATCCGTCCGGACCCGTTGCCAGTCCCTTGAAGACCGGATGGCTTTCAGAGCGAACGTCGACAGTGTTCCAGCCCATGTGAGGGATCTTCAAAGAGGGGTCCGTCGGTTTCATCTCCGAAACGTCGCCCTCGATCCAGCCGAGTCCTTCGACGGTCTCAAATTCCAGACCGCGCGTTGCCATCAGCTGCATCCCGACACAAATGCCAAAGAAGGGCTTGCCCTGAACGCGAACGGTTTCATGAAGCGCATCCGGCATGCCGTCGACAGCCCACAGGCCGCGCTTGCAATCGGCGAAGGCCCCAACGCCCGGCAAGACAACCCGGTCGGCCTTCAGCACACGATCCGGGTCGGAAGTGACGATGACATCCGGCACGTGGGCATGGGCGCGGGCCGCACGCTCGAATGCCTTTTCCGCCGAGCGCAGATTGCCCGACCCATAGTCGATAATTGCGATTGTCATTGACGCGTCTCCGGCCCGAGGGTCAGGCCAACCACCTGTTCGCTGCCGATCCGCGGCACGATAGGATTACGGGCAGGAACCGGCTGATACGCCTGCTCAGGTTCAGCCGAAACCATCAAACCGGCTTCCTTATTCAAAAACCGAAGTTCCGCCTCGGCGGGATTTTCACCGTCAACGATCCCAATCACACGCCAGCCCTTGCGTTCAAGAGACCATCGGCGCAATGCCTGCGCCTCGAAGCCGAACAGCAGTGACACCGCTAACGCAGCTATACCCATAGCTTGCGAACCCAACGCGAACGCCAAGAGTTCAATTACCAGCGTGAGCGCCAGATAGCCGAGTAAAACCAGCCACATGCGATGTACCAGCAGCCAGATGAACGAAAAGATGAAAGCCAGCACCGAGAACCTGTCCGGGACGAACAGGAGACGATCGCTTTCACGTGGATCACCCGCCAGATCGTCAAATTCGGGTGGAGCCATGACAACGTAGGTACTCATACGCCAATCCGTTTTCTAGCCGCCCAGCTGGCCCTTCGTCGTGGGAACGCGGTCCGCCTGGCGCGGATCGATTTCGATGGCCTTGCGCAAAGTGCGGGCAACAGCCTTGAAGCAGGTTTCCGCGATATGATGGCAGTTAGACCCGTAAAGATTGGCAATATGAAGAGTGATGCCGGCATTCATGGCGAACGCGCGGAAAAATTCCTCAAACAGCTCGGTGTCGAAGTCTCCGACCTTGTCACGATCGAACGTCACGTCCCAGACCAGAAACGGTCGGCCCGACACATCCAGTGCACACCGCGTCAACGCTTCATCCATGGCAAGATGCGTGTCGGCATAGCGGGTGATGCCTGCCATGTCGCCCAGCGCCTTTGAAATTGCCTGGCCGAGCGCGATACCGGTATCTTCGACCGTGTGGTGAAAATCGATATGGGTGTCGCCCTCGGCGCGCACCTTCATGTCGATCAGCGAATGGCGCGACAGTTGTTCCAGCATGTGATCGAAAAAACCGACACCTGTTTGAACGTCATAGCTGCCCGTTCCGTCGAGATTTATGTCAACGGAGATGCGGGTTTCCTTGGTGTCGCGCGATACACTCGCTGTGCGCATTAGCTGCTGTCCTTGCTTTTAAGTGCGGAACCGGCGGTGTTGTAGCAGCCTGAACCGACTAATGAAATAGCGACGTGCAAGCAGAGCTTTGCGAGACCGCTCGACAAACGTGCCGATTTCGCCGACTTTTTGGTCTGATACAATGTTCGGTCCCAAAAGTTCGGTTTCAGGAGGCGCATTCATGTTCAAGGAAGCTGTTGCAGAAGGTGGCCTTGCGGTCGTGACCGGAGCCGCAAGCGGCGTCGGTCTTGCCGCGGCCACCCGTTTCGCCGAAGCGGGGCTTGGGATTATCCTGGCAGATCTGCCCGGACAGAAGCTGGACGCGGCAACAGAGGACGTTCGCAAGGCCGCGAATCCGAACGCCGCCGTGATCGCCGTTCCAACCGATGTCAGCGACATGGAACAGGTTGAACAGCTGGCGGAGACCGTGTTCAGAACCGGACCTGTTGCAGTTCTCATGAACAATGCCGGCATCGGCACGTCATCGAAGTGCTGGGAAAACTACGACGCCTGGACACGCATGATGGACGTCAATTTCTTCGGCGTGCTCAGGGGCGTTCAGGCGTTTACGCCGCGCATGATCGAGGCAGGACGCCCGTCGGTCATCATCAACACAGGATCCAAGCAGGGCATCACGACCCCGCCCGGCAACCCCGGCTACAACGCGACCAAGGCGGCCGTGAAAGTGCTGAGCGAGCAGCTTGCACATGAACTGCGGGAGGCAGGCGCACCGATTTCCGTACACCTCTTCGTGCCCGGCTTTACCTACACCGGCATGATTTCGTCTTTCCTGCCGGAAAAACCGGCAGCAGCCTGGACCAGCGAACAGACCGTTGACCACTTCATCGAGCGCATGACGACAGGCGACTTCTATATCCTTTGCCCTGACAATGATGTCGACAGCACACGCGACAAGCGCCGCGCCGAATGGGCTGTTGGAGACATCATCGAAAACCGGCCGCCTCTCTCCCGCTGGCATCCCGACTACAAAGAGGCCTTCGCGGAATTTGAGAATACCGGAAAGACGTAGTCTGGTCTTCCGACAACCGGAATGGTATGGACGGGGCGCTTTCCCCCTGTCCTGAAAGGAGCCCGCTCCATGCCGACCAGCCCGTTCGCCCCGAAGACCGCGCTTGATCGTTTGATGCTTCCCGTCGATGTCCCGACCCTCAAGGAAGCGGAAAAGCTTGTCAGCCAGACCGAGGGAAAGGTCGGTGTCTACAAGATCGGCATGGAACTGCAATTTGCCGGCGGACTCGAGTTTGCGCGAGATCTGGCGGCGAGTGGCAAGAAGATCTTTCTCGACGTCAAACTCAACGACATTGACAACACCATTACCAAGGCCGTGCAAAACGTTGCCAAGATGGGCATGACCTTCATGACGCTGCACGCCTATCCAAAGACCATGCGCGCCGCTGTCCGCGGACTGATGGAAGAGGGCAATCCGGACCTCTGCCTGCTTGGCGTCACGGTGCTGACGTCCATGGACGAGGACGATCTGGTGGCTGCAGGGTATCGCGGACCGGTTGCCGATCTGGTCGAAGCGCGTGCACGCGATGCGCGTGAAGCCGGAATGGGCGGCATTGTCTGCGCGGCGACGGAGGCCGAAAAGCTGAGGCCGATCCTGGGCGGAGACCTTGTTATCGTCACACCCGGAATTCGCCCGGCAGGGAGCGCAGCCGACGATCAGCGCCGGGTTATGACCCCGGCAGACGCAATTCAAGCCGGCAGCGATTACCTCGTCGTCGGGCGGCCGATCAGCAAGGCCGACGACCCGGGTGCTGCAGCAGATGCAGTGGTCGAGGAAATTACGGCGGCGCTACAGTAGTCTCTGATCCGACGATTGGACCTATCCCTGACGGCCGTACCCACAAAGAAAAAGCCACCGCAATCGCGGTGGCAAGTCAGGAAACGCGGTCTTTATTTTGTCATGCCGCTTGATTGTCGCCGGCAGCGGAGGACCGCAACACCATCCCGTAGAGGTCACGCGGATCGTCCGGATCTGCCAGCAGGTCCAGCTTCTCGAAATGGCCGGTCTTAGGCAGAAGATCGCGCACGTAGCGAAGCGCCGCGAAATCCTCGATTGCGAAACCGACGCTGTCGAAGAGGGTGATCTGGTTGTCTGAAGTCCGGCCGGGCGCCTTGTCCGCATAAACCTGCCAAAGCTCGGTCACCGGATGGTCTTCGGGCAGTTGCTGAAGCTCGCCTTCGATGCGCGTCTGCTCCGGGAGTTCAACAAAGATGTCGGAACGCAGGAGAATATCCTTGTGCAATTCCGTCTTGCCGGGACAATCGCCGCCGATCGCATTGATGTGAACGCCCGAGCCAACCATGTTGTCGGTCAGGATCGTTGCGTATTTCTTGTCGGCGGTCACCGTTGTAATGACCTGCGCGCCTTCGATGGCATCTTCAGGCGTCTTGCAGATGGTCACGTTCAGTCCGGAATTGGCCATGTTCCGCGCCAGCCGGATGCTGGCTTCCGGATCGATGTCAAATGCCCGGATCTCGGTTATTCCGAGCATTTCCTTGAAAGCCAGGCATTGGAAATCGGATTGGGCGCCATTGCCGATGATCGCCATCGTCTTCGATCCCTTCGGCGCAAGATATTTCGCTGCCAGAGCCGACGTTGCGGCGGTGCGCAGGGCCGTCAGGATCGTCATTTCGGTGAAAAGAACCGGATATCCGGTGGAAAGCTCCGAGAGCACGCCAAATCCGGTCACGGTCTGCAGACCGTCGCGAAAATTCTGCGGGTGTCCGTTGACGTATTTGAAGCCAAAGATCTCGCCGTCGCTGGTCGGCATGAGTTCGATCACACCTTGCGGAGCGTGCGCCGGAATGCGCGGTTTCTTGTCGAAGCTTTCCCAGCGCAGGAAGTCCTGTTCGATATAGTCAGCGATCCCGACAAGCGCCTTCTCCACGCCAATTGCGCGGATGTTGCGCATCATGTTGTCGACACTGACGAAGGGCACATAGGCCAATTCCGATGGCTTTGGATTGTGGTTCGCGGCGGTCATTTTATCTTCCTCCAGATCAACGGACGTTCAACTGGAACCGATTGAACATCCAAAAGTTGATCGATTCCAAAGTGATAGAGCATCTTCGTGTGTTCTCTTGAACACACGACGCTCTAGAAGCTTCGTGTCGGACGGTCGAAGACACGGCGCCCGAACAGGCTGCCTGTCAGGTCGACCATCAGGCGGGCGGTTTTTCCGCGGTCATCGAGAAACGGGTTCAGTTCGACAAGATCGAGCGAGGTCACCAGACCGCTGTCATGCAGCATTTCCATCACCAGGTGGGCTTCGCGGAAGGTCGCCCCGCCCGGTACGGTGGTTCCGACCGCAGGTGCGATTTCCGGATCCAGGAAATCGACGTCGAGGCTGACATGCAGCAGGCCGTTTACGGCTCTCACCCGGTCGAGGAACGGTTTCAGAAGCGATCCTATACCCTCTTCGTCAATCCGGCGCATGTCGCTGACACCAACACCTTGGCTGAGCAGCATCTCGCGCTCGGCGGTATCGATGGAGCGGACCCCAAGAATTTCGACATTTTCCGGACTAAGAGGGTGTTGAAGCGGTTCGCCAAGCAGACCGTCGAATCCGGGCAGGCCACAGGCGAATGCCAGTGGAGTACCATGGAGATTGCCGCTGTCTGTGCTGTCGAATGTATGAAAGTCGGAGTGCGCATCGAGCCACAGAATAAACAGCGGTCGGCCGCGTTCCGCTGCAGCGCGCGCGTGACCGGAGACTGTGCCTGCCGCCATCGCGTGGTCGCCGCCGAGGTAAATCGGGAAAACCGACTGCAGCCCGAGTTCGTGGGATTTGGCGTGAAGCGCCCGCGTCCAGCCGGCATAAGACCGGAAGTTCTTCAAAACGGAGTTTGGCGCCTGGAGCGCGCCAACGTCAGCACGTTGAAGGTTGCCATGGTCCAGAACGTCGTGGCCCAACGCTTTCAACTGCTCCAAAAGACCTGCCGTACGAAACGCATCGGGGCCCATCAGACAGCCTTTCTGGCCCGCTCCGTCATCAACCGGTGCGCCGACAAGCACGATTTTTTTTCTGGCAACGTTCACGGCTCACTCCATATGCTTTCGATCCGGCAAATGTGGGCAATGCCAGCGGCGGAGTAAATCCCGTGACTTGATCAAATGAGCAGTCTGTTTTATCAAATTGATATGCAAGGCTATTCAAAATGATAAAATGGACGATCTAGATCTTCGACTCATCTCGCTACTTCGTCACGATGGCCGCCGTTCGGTGTCCGATCTGGCAAGTGATCTGAAGGTGTCCCGCGCGACAGTCCGCTCCCGTATGGAAAAGCTTCAGGCAACGGGCGAAATCCTCGGCTACACCGCCGTCTTGCGCGATGATTGGCGTGATTTGCCGATCCGTGCCGTGACACTGCTTGTTGTCGACGGACACAATACGGACCCGGTGATCCGCGCCTTGGGAGCCATGACGGAAGTCCGCGCCATTCATTCGACCAACGGCAAATGGGACCTTGTTCTCGATGTCGCGACACGGGACCTTGCCGCCTTCGACGATGCGCTCAATCGCATTCGGCTGATCGAAGGCATCACTGGTTCGGAAACCAATTTGCTGCTCAACACGCGAAAGGGGCCGGCGGTCATGCCGAACCGATAGATCCTGAGCCTCGCAAAACGGGTCGCTCTTTTGCCGGACGCTTCCTAAAGTAAGATCGAAACCGAACAAGCGATGAGTTCGACATGACCAAGGCAATCGATCTTTCCAGCCTCACACCGAAACCGGAACCGATCTCGGTCGGCAAAGAAGCCGCTGAAAACTATGCTGTCGTTCGCCAGACCCTCAAGCGGATCACCGAAGACTGGCGCGAACAACCGACGCTCGAGCAGCTCGCCAAAGAAGCGGATCTGCAACCGATCCAGCTGCAGCGTGTTTTCTCGCGCTGGGCGGGCCTGACGCCCAAACAGTTCTTGCAGGCGATCACACTGGATCATGCCAAGGCGCTCCTGCGCGATTCCGCCAGCGTCCTTGACGCGTCTTACGAAGTCGGCCTGTCAGGGTCTTCCCGCCTGCATGATCTGTTCGTGACCCATGAAGCCATGACGCCCGGCGACTATCGAGCCCGGGGCGAAGGCCTGAAAATCGCCTATGGTTTCCATCCCTCGCCGTTCGGGCAGGTCCTGATCATGGCTACCGACAAGGGCCTCGCCGGTCTCGGTTTCGCCGATCCGGGGGAAGAACAAGCGGCCTTGGCTGATATGTGCGAGCGCTGGCCGTCAGCAAGCTACAGCCATGACCAGGATGCGACCGCTTCATATGCGAAGCGTGTCTTCGACCCCGCCAGGTGGCAAGAGGACCAGCCGCTCAATGTCGTCATGATCGGAACGGATTTCGAAATCAGGGTCTGGCAGACCCTGTTGAAGATTCCGATGGGTCAGGCGACGACCTACTCGGACGTTGCAGCGTCGATCGGCAAACCGAAGGCCTCGCGTGCCGTTGGATCCGCCGTCGGGCGCAATCCGATCTCGTTTGTTGTGCCGTGCCACAGGGTTTTGGCCAAGGGCGGCAAGATCGGCGGCTATCACTGGGGCCTCACCCGCAAGCGCGCGATCCTCGGCTGGGAAACCGGACTGGCAGGGCCGGTTCTGGAGTGTGTTTAGGCGAGCGAATTACCAGAAGGCTGGAACCCCCACCCCTAACCCCTCCCCACAAGGGGGAGGGGGATTAACCTCGACATGCGGCGCTGCCAGTCACTTGCTGAAACCCTCTTTGTTCAAATGTGTCGTATTGAATGGCAGAGCGTTGTCCCCCTCCCCCTTGTGGGGAGGGGTTAGGGGTGGGGGTACTTGCTTACTCCAGATCGAGTCTTCGTCTGATATCCAGCACAACGCCTTCAAGATTCTCAGAAACCTGTGCAGACGAATAGCGTACCACTTCAAAACCTTCAGAGCTAAGCCACGCATCTCGCTCTCTATCGTGATCTATTTGATCTGTCAGCGAATGCACATCTCCGTCAATTTCAACAATGATTTTGCGCGAGAAGATGGCGAAATCGGCGACATATGATCCAATTGGTGCTTGTCTTCGAACATGAACTCCTTCTGTTTTGAGTTCACGCAAAACGCGCCAAAGTCTCTTTTCGCCTTGCGTCTGGTTGAGCCTCAGACCATGGGCCAGGCGCCGAGTTCTTTCGCTGATTCGTGTCGGTGACAAGACATACCCACTTAGTGAACCGGCCCTTTCGGCATCGGATAGTTTCCGGTGATTTCCCAGCCGAAGGATGCGATGCGTTCGGCGGCGAGGGGCGTCAGGTCGCCGGTTATGAGGAAGTCGACACCTGAAGGCGGGAACGGCAACCCGGCCATGCCCTCGTGGATTGACGAGAAGGTGCGCGCAACGGTCTGGGTCCAGGCGACCATGTCGAGCGGCAGCACAACGGCTGCCAGACCGTCGCGCCTGATCGCGACCGGAATGCCGTTCACTTCCCGGATCTGTCCCAATCCGGAGATTGTCCGATTGTAGGTTTCCAGAAGGACAATGCGGCGCAGCTGGAAATAGGCGATGTCCCTGCTTTCGGCATCCGCCACCTTGGCTGCAACAAGATCAAGGTCCTGAACGCTCGGCATGGCCTGGAGCTGATAGGCCATGATGACTTTTTCCGACGCCGTATAGAACGGGTTCGCGGCAACTTTTGAAATTGTCTCTTCTGTCACACCGGCGTTTCGGAAAGCCGCCGCGGTGCGGTCTCCCAGTTCTGCCGGCGTGCTGTCGACAATCACGGTCCGGAAGCTGTCCGCCTGACGCGCCGCAGAAACGATCATGCCACCCGGCAACAGGGCGGTGATTGCCGTGACGGTCCAGCTTCCCGCTGTTGTCACGCTCGCCGTTTCGTTCAGTTTTTCAGATAAAGGTGCGTAGAAGGTATAGGGATCGACCCCAAGTTCCACGGCGAGTTCCCTTTCGGCCCGGGCCTGACCGGTAATAGCTTTGGCCAGATCCGCGGGCGAGCCGCCTTTTCCCGATACCGCTTCCTCAACGCCCTTGGTCAACCGGCCGAACATGCGGCCAACGCCCGACACGGTGCTCTTGGCGGTTCCGACCGGATCGGTCACGGTGCTTTCGACGAAATCGACGGGTTTCTTGGCAGCTTCCTTGAGACCATCCAGAAAACTGGCGTCGTTCTTCAGGCTTTCGAGCGCGACCAGGACCCTGATTTCCGCAAGACGTAACTTGAGAAGGCCGTCCCCTTCAATCTGTTCAATGCCTTGTTCCGTCTGCAATTGATAGATCCGCAGAAAGCCGTCGCTGCGGACCGGAGACAGGACGGCGTAGCCCGGACCGTTTTCCTTGCCCTGCAGAACAACCGCAGGATCCTGCTCGGGAGGCGTTTCGTATTGTTCTGAAAGGGCCCTCGCCGGGTGAATGCCAAGAGCGACGCCCAGCATGACGCCGGCAAGAACGGCACTGGATTTAGAGAACACGTGCATCCAACAGATCTCCTTTCGGGGTCCCGGCAGGATATCAGTCCGGAGCAGATCCGTTCCGCGCCAGGGCTTCGCCCGCGAGATAAAGCGAACCGCAGATCAGGATCCGGGGCGGTTCGCCGTCCTTTTTAGAACAAGCTGCCACATCCGCAAGCGCGGCGTCCAGTGATTGAAAGGGCGTTGCTTCCAACCCGGCACACCTTGCAAGATCCGCGAGCTCTTCCGGCGACCTGGCGGTTGTGGTCGAAGATATGGGTACCGTGCCCACGTGACGGACCAGACCATGGAAAGGCCGGAAGAAGCCGACGGGATCCTTGGTCGTAAGCATCCCGGCCACAACGTAAAGCGGGCGCGGCGAACGCTCCTCCTGTTCGCCCATGAACTGGGCAACGGAAACACCCGCACCGGGATTGTGGCCACCGTCAACCCAGACCTCGGCCCCTTGAGGGCACAGGTCCAGCAAAGGGCCGCTCATGATTGGCTGCAGGCGCCCGGGCCAATTGACGGACCTCAGGCCCAGCGCGATCATGTTCTCATCCGGCAGCAGTCCCGCTGCCTTGAGGGTTGCGATTGCAAGACCCGCATTGTCCAACTGATGCCCACCGCCCAGAACCGGCAACGGCAAATCGATGAGCCCGTCATCGTCCTGAAATGCCATGCGCCCCTGATCAGATTGCGCCACGAAATCCTGACCCAGGATCTTGAGCGCAGCACGAAGCCGCGCTGCACGCCGTATGATCGGAGGAAGAGCGTCTTCGGGTTGAGCGGCGGAGATCACCGGTATGCCAGCTTTGATGATACCGGCTTTTTCCTGGGCGATCGCCGCAATGTCGTCTCCCAGAAATTTTTCGTGATCCATCGAAATCGGCGTGATTACCGTGGCGACCGGATCTTCGACAACGTTGGTCGCATCAAGCCGGCCTCCAAGACCGACCTCCAGGAGGAGAACATCTGCGGGGTGCTCGGAATAAATCAGAAAGGCAGCCGCAGTGGTAATCTCAAAAAATGTGATTTCTTCCCCGCCGTTGGCCTCTTCACAGCGATGTAGAGCATCGTACAGGACGGGATCCGAGACGAAGGCCCCGTCTGTGCCAAGCCGGATGCGTTCGTTGAACGACACAAGATGCGGTGATGTGTAAACGTGGCAGCGCTTTCCGGAGGCTTCCAGAATGGCGCGCATCGTCGCCGTGACCGAACCCTTGCCGTTGGTCCCGGCCACATGGATCACCGGCGGAAGCCTGTGCTCCGGATTGCCCAGCGCATCCAGCAAACGGTGCATCCGTCCGAGGGAGAGGTCAATCTCCTTCG
This sequence comes from uncultured Roseibium sp., assembly GCF_947494555.1. Classification (GTDB taxonomy): domain Bacteria; phylum Pseudomonadota; class Alphaproteobacteria; order Rhizobiales; family Stappiaceae; genus Roseibium. The sequence goes on from NZ_CANLVF010000004.1 coordinate 131,302, forward strand.
GGTGTAGCGCAAGCAGCCGATCCAGAATTTTAGTTATCTGATCCAGAGTGCCCTCCGAAGGGTCCTATATCCGGTTTTGCTCTTTACGGCCTTTAGGGGAAGGCTGTCGGCTTGACAAGCGGACCCGTTCGTTTTGTCGGAATATGCCGCTTTCGCGACACTATCAGGGAAATTCGGCGCTCCAGTCCAAGAGGTCAGCTGGCGGGTTCGGCTTCCCGGGCGTCCTTGTCTTCCTTGGGCGTCTCCTCAGCTGCTTCCTCTGCAGCTGTCTCTTCGACGGCCTCTTCGGGCTCCGCAGCCTCGAGTTTTGGGAGCTCCACTTCGCGCTTCATCAGGATACCGCAAATACGCGCGATTGTTTCCTTCAGTTCCTGACGCGAGACCACCATATCGATCATACCGTGATCCAGCAGGTATTCGGCGGTCTGAAAATCTTCCGGCAGCTTTTCGCGCACGGTCTGCTCGATGACGCGCCGCCCGGCGAACCCGATCTGCGCACCCGGTTCGGCAATGTGAACGTCTCCCAGCATCGCATAGGAGGCAGATACGCCTCCAGTCGTCGGATTGGTCAGAACAACGATATAGGGAAGGCCGGCCTCGCGAAGCATCTGCACACCCACCGTTGTGCGCGGCATCTGCATGAGCGAGAGAATGCCTTCCTGCATGCGCGCCCCGCCGGAGGCGACGAACATGACGAAAGGCGTGCCGTCTTCAGCTGCTTTCATCATTCCCGCGAGAATCGCTTCACCGGCGGCCATTCCCAGCGACCCTGCGATGAAATCGAAATTCTGAACGGCAATGGTCATGTCCATGCCGTTGACCTTGCCCTGGGCGACGATCACGGCTTCGTCTTCGCCGGACTTGGATCTCGCCTCTTTCAACCTGTCCGTATAACGCTTGGAATCGCGGAACTTGTGGGGATCCGCCTGAACCTCGGGAGTTTCGACTTTTGTGTAGTTACCATCGTCGAAAAAAGCCTCGACGCGCTTGCGGGCAGGCATGCGCATGTGGTGGCCCGAATTCGGTACGACCCAGAGATTGGCTTCCAGATCCCGATGAAACACCATTTCACCGGTTTCAGGATCCTTGATCCATAGATTTTCCGGGACTTCGCGCTTTTTCCAAAGGTCGCGAATCTTGGGGCGTACGATAGAGTTGATCCAGTTCACGTCACGCGCGTCCGTTTACTTGAGTAATGACTAGGCGAAGATATGGGGTTCGCCTGAAATCCTTCAATTTGATCGGCCCAATCAATTTGAGCGGGCGCGTTTGCAGCCCGCAGCCAGATCGGCGACAACATCGACAACCGCCTGAACGGTGCCTTCCGTTGCCTTGCCCGCCTCGTCCAGGCTGTCGCGAATTGCATTCACAAGGACGGAGCCAACGACAACGCCATCAGCGTCCTTGCCAATGACCGCTGCCTGGTCTGCGGTCTTGACGCCAAATCCGACAGCAACGGGGAGCTCGGTGTGCCCCTTTATTCGGTTGACGGCAGCCGTGACCTGGCCGGTATCGGCAATATTCGCGCCGGTAATACCGGTGACCGAAACGTAATAAACGAAACCGGAAGTGTTGGCCAGAACGGCCGGAAGACGTTTGTCGTCGGTCGTTGGCGTTGCCAGACGAATAAAATTCAGACCGGCCTCGAGCGCTGGAATACAGAGTTCGTCATCGGCTTCCGCCGGTATGTCCACGATGATAAATCCATCGACACCGGCTTCTTTGGCCACGTGGACGAACTTCTTCGGGTCACGCACGTAAATGGGATTGTAGTAGCCCATGAGGATAATGGGCGTGTCGTCGTCCTGCTCGCGGAACCTGCGCACCATGTCCAGCGTCTTGTCCATGGTCTGACCGGCCGCGAGGGCCCGCTGGTTGCCGAGCTGGATCGGAACGCCTTCCGCCATCGGGTCTGAAAAGGGCATGCCGAGCTCAATGACGTCGGCGCCTGCTCCGGGCAAAGCGTTGAGGACCGCCTGGGACGTATCCAGATCGGGGTCGCCTGCCGTCACAAAGGTGATCAAGGCGGGCCGGCCCGCCTCCGCACAAGCCTTGAAGCGGCGATCGATACGCGTTTCCGTCATGCAGCTTTTCCCCTGCCGCTTTCACGCGGCCCGTTTGCTCATTTCAATCACAGAGCGGTGTAGGGGAGCGGGCAAGCCCATGTCAATCAAGAACATGGCAATTGCGCAATAAGCTTAAATCCGAACGAAAACCTGAGCAGGTGCCCGGGTTTGCTTGCTTAGCGCTTATTGAAGTGCTTGTTGAATGCATAGCTGGAAATCTCGGTACGGTCGAGGCCAAGCTGTGCAAGTTCGGTTGAATTCATCCGGTTCAGGCGTTCAAACTCGTTCGCTGCGCGGCGAGCAGAGCGGATGTCGCGGACAAAACCTGTCAGAAGATCGATGTTCATTTCGTTTCCTTTCGTCCTGGTCGAACAGCGGAGCACCGCCATTCATGTCCTGCAGCGAACATAGACATTGCTGCACTGCAAACAACACACAAGAATGCAATGCAGCACCCCCATTACCGAATGGCTGCGTGTCCGCTGTCCTCCTGAAGCGGCTTATAAAAATGCATAGCTGGCTTAACTGACTTGCAGAAAATGCAGGTTCAAATGTGCACAAAGTGCGCTTATCTTGACCGAGATGAAATCAAAAAGATAAGGAGCTGAAAATGGCCCATTCTCTGTTCGAACCGGCTCCCACTCCGCTTCGGGAACTGATCTGGCAACGGGTCAGGGCATTCAACCTTGGAGGAAATCAAGACGCATCCGGCGACGCCGGGGCGGAGGCACAGACCGATCCGGCACTGCTGCAACAATCCGCGCAGCTCGATGCACGTGGCAGGCTGGCTCTTCTGGAAGCCGTGCTCACATCCAAACCCATCAAAAACAAAACCGCGCGTCTCTGACGCGCGGCTAAAGCATTTAGTGAATAGGCTGGGTCACCTGTCGCTGCCCGAAATCACGGATTTCAAAGCGAAAGGTGACGAGTTTTGTTTCAAGATTTTCCCGAAACGCTATTTCACAGTCCCTCGTGCGATTTGGCACAGGTTACATTTCGAAACCAAGCATCTGCCCGACGGCGAAAACGTCCTTGTCGCCGCGGCCGCACAGGTTCATGACAAGGATCTGGTCCTTGTCCATCTGCGGTGCCAGCTTGACGACATGGGCCAGAGCATGGGCGGGTTCCAGTGCCGGAATGATCCCCTCGACACGTGTCAGCATCTGGAACGCATCCAGCGCTTCATTGTCCATGATAGGGACATATTCAACCCGGCCGATTTCCTTCAGCCAGGAATGTTCCGGACCGATGCCGGGATAGTCCAATCCTGCGGAGATCGAGTGTCCCTCGAAAATCTGGCCGTCGTCATCCTGAAGGAGATAGGTTCGGTTGCCGTGCAGGACACCGGGCTTTCCAGCCGTCAGGGACGCGCAGTGTTCTTCGCCGACCAAGCCGCGACCGCCCGCTTCGACGCCGTAGATCTTAACGTCCTTGTCATCGAGAAATGGATGAAACAGACCGATTGCATTGGATCCGCCGCCGACGGCTGCCACAAGCGCATCCGGCAGACGTCCTTCAGCTTCCAGCATCTGCTCCCGCAATTCCTTGCCGATCACCGACTGGAAATCGCGCACCATTTCCGGATAGGGATGCGGGCCTGCTGCGGTTCCGATCAGGTAATAGGTATCTTCGACATTGGTGACCCAGTCGCGGAGCGCCTCGTTCATGGCGTCTTTCAAGGTGCCGGCACCAGCCGTCACCGGAACGATCTCAGCGCCGAGCAGTTTCATGCGGAAGACGTTCGGTTTCTGGCGCTCGACATCGGTTGCGCCCATGTAAACAACGCATGGAAGACCAAACCGCGCACACACCGTTGCCGTTGCAACGCCGTGTTGCCCAGCGCCTGTCTCTGCAATAATGCGGGTCTTGCCCATCCGCTTGGCAAGCAGGATCTGACCGAGGCAATTGTTGATCTTGTGTGAACCCGTGTGGTTCAGCTCGTCGCGTTTGAAATAGATCTTCGCGCCGCCCAGCTCTTCCGTCAGACGTTCTGCAAAATAAAGCGGTGAGGGCCGTCCGGTGTAGTGCTTGTTCAGGGTCTCGATCTCGGCGTGGAACGCCGGATCGTTCTTGGCATCCTTGTAGTGCTGCTCCAGATCGAGGATCAGCGGCATCAGGGTTTCGGCGACATAGCGGCCGCCGAATATCCCGAAGTGTCCACGATCGTCCGGACCCGTCCGGATGCTGTTCGCCATATCGTTCACGCGTTTACTCCTTACACCGGATCGTCCGGAAATCAGGCGCTTTTGGCCGCCGCCACAAAAGCGCGAATTAAGTCGCTGTCCTTGACGCCTTTCTCGCGCTCAACGCCGGACGAAACGTCGACCGCAGAAACGCCGCTCTGGCGAATTGCGTCGCCTACATTTGCCGGGTCAAGACCGCCCGACAGGAGGAAAGGCTTCTTAAGATCCAGGTCCTTCAGCAATGTCCAGTCGTAGGAGACCCCGTTTCCGCCGGGAAGCTCCGAATCCTTCGGCGGTTTTGCGTCAAACAGGATCCAGTCTGCAACAATAGAGTAGAATTCGGCGCGTTCCAGATCCTCCGGCGCCTCGACCGAAAGGGCCTTCATGACCTTGGTCCCCTGCATCACCTTTGCTGCAGCCAGAGCTTCCGGGGCTTCCGAGCCGTGAAACTGGATAATGTCGGGTTCGACAAGTTCCCGGATCCGCGACAATCCGTCCGGATCCATGTTTACTGTCACCGCAACAATCTCCGCCTTGCCGCGCGCCATGTCAGCCAGCTTGCAGGCCTTGCTCAAAGACACGTGCCGCGGGCTCTTGGGAAAAAACATCAGGCCAACCATATCCGCACCAGCGTCAAGCGCGGCTTCCATGGTCTCCTCGGTCGACAGACCGCAGATTTTGACTTGAATATCAGACATGGGATCGAGGTATCGCTGCTGTTGAGCGGTTTGTCAAAAGGGGATTTCAGGCTTATTGCCTCGCGTAAGCGCGTTAGGCGACGGCTCGGACCGGATCAAACTGGTTTCAGGTCCGGGCCGCCGTGCGCAGTAACAACCGAGAGCTGACATTCATGCTTCACTACAGCCAGTCCGGCGAGCGCGAACAAGCAACCATCGTTTTTCTTCACGCAGCCGGTTTTGACGGGCGGATCTGGAGGAAAACGCAGGAGCTTTTGCCTGACTTTAATTGCGTATGCCCGGATCTGCCAGGACATGGAAACTCCCGGCAGGTTCCCGTTCATGACTTCGATGCGGCGGCCGAGGAGGTGGCGAATCTCATATCAAGTCTTGGCAAAGGTCCGATACATCTCGCCGGGCTTTCCATGGGGTCGTATATCGGATTCCGCCTTATGGTCCGGCGTCCGGATCTTGTAAAAAACGCCGTTTTCAGCGGTTTTCAACATGATCCCATACGCGTTTCCGTTTTCATACGCGCCTTGATGCATGGGTCTTCCTGGATGATGAACTCCAAACGAAACCGCGAAAAAATGGCGCGGTCGCTTGGCGTTGCGGACGCGAGCCTTGTCAGCTTCAAGGGAAGCAAGCCCATCGCGACCTCGAGCACGATGCGGAAAATCACCTCGCTGGCGCTGAATTTCGACGTGTCGCCGGACCTTTCCAACGTCATGACGCCCACGCTCGTTCTCGCCGGTGAATCCGAGCACCCGGCAATCCTTTCATCGCTCTCCACGTTTCAATCCGAATTGCCGAACTGCGCTGCGCGGGTGATCCCCGGGCACGGCCACGGATGGATCGCCCGCGAACCCGAGCTCTTCGCCGATAGCCTGCGTGCCTGGTTCTCGGAAACCCCTCTTCCGGACGGTCTGACGACAATCGCAGAGGAGTGAGGGCGGTTAAGTGGCCATTTCGTCCAGCGAGGCCGGTCTACTTTTTAGAAAACTGGGCGCAGGCTCACCGATCCCGGATCTCCTTTCAGTCGTCCGGGATGACGAAATCAGTCAGAGCCTTCGTCATCCCGGCCAAGCGCAGCGCTGAGCCGGGATCGGAGAGCCCCTATGCCAACAGTTTGACGAGCAAATTCACGTTGCGATTTGTGCCCATCACTCCAGTTTCTCAGGGTCTCGGACGTTCGTTTCATGAATAGAAACATCATTGGTTCAATGTGAGATAAAGGTCTTCCCAGGCGGGATTCATCTTTTCGATCAAGTCGAACTTCCATTGGCGCCGCCAGCGTTTGATCTGTTTTTCCCGGGTGATTGCCGCGGCTATCTCCGGGTGGTTCTCGTACCAGACCAGTGTCCTGATGCCGTATTTTTCGGTGAAGCCCGGAACGAGGCCTTCACGGTGTTCGTATATCCGGCGCTTCAAATCCGTGGTGACGCCGGTATAGAGCGTTTCATAGGGTCGCGAGGCGAGAATGTAGACCCAGGCCGACAAGGGTTTTCCTGTTCAAAACGGTCTTCTGTGGCTCACCGATCCCGGATCTCCTTTCAGTCGTCCGAGATGACGATGTTGAGTTCAATTGTCCTTCGTCATCCCGGCCAAGCGTAGCGCTGAGCCGGGATCGGAGGGCCCCTGCGCCTCTTGTGATCTTCAACCCTAAGACACGTTGAATGCCGCAATTGCCGCCATGTTGACGATGTCGCTGTCCTTGGCGCCGATGGGCAGGATCTGGATCGACTTGTCGAATCCGGTCAGAAGCGGCCCGATGACCGTCGCGCCGCCCAGCTCCTGAAGCATCTTGGTGGAAATCGACGCGGAGTGGAACGCCGGCATGACAAGGACGTTGGCAGGGCCCGAGAGACGGCAGAACGGATAGGCAGACATCCGGTCCATGTTGAGGGCAACGTCCGCGGCCATGTCGCCGTCATATTCAAAGTCCACCCGGCGCCGGTCGAGGATTTTCACTGCCTCGATGACCTTCTCCGAACGCTCTCCGTGAGGATGACCGAAAGTGGAATAGGCCAGCATGGCAACGCGCGGCTCATAACCAAGCTTCCGGGCAACGTGCGCTGCTTCTTCGGCGATGTCGGCCAGCTCTTCGGAGTTGGGCATATCGATGACTGCCGTATCAGCAATCAAAACAGTCCTGCCGCGCACGAGCACGAGGGAAACGCCGATGACACGGTGACCCGGCTTTGGATCGATGGTTGCCTTTACGGTATCGAGCGCGACGGAATAGTTCCGCGTTAGGCCGGTGACCATGGCGTCGGCATCGCCGCGCGCGATCATGATGGCACCCCAGTAGTTCCGGTCGTTGTTGACCATGCGCTGACAGTCACGAAGCAGGTAACCCTTGCGCTGCAGACGGCCATAAAGATATTGCGCGTAGTCGGTATTCCGGTCGGACAGCCGCGCGTTTTGTATTGAGATGCCCGCGCGATCGATGTCAACACCGGCCTGTTCGGCCATGGACTGGATTTCGTCCTCGCGGCCGATGAGGATCGCCTCGCCGAGGCCCTGTGCAACGAATGCTGCAGCGGCACGGATGACCGGTTCTTCCTCGCCCTCGGCAAAGACGACACGCTTTGGCTGCTGGCGCACCTTGGTAAAGATGCGTTGCAACGTTCCGGCGATCGGGTCGCGTCTTGCAGAAAGCTGATGCTTGTAGGCTTCCATATCGACGATGGGCCGTTTGGCAACGCCTGAATCCATGGCGGCCTGGGCAACAGCGGGCGGAATGGCGTGGATGAGGCGCGGGTCGAAAGGCACCGGAATGATGTATTCAGGACCGAATTTCGGCCGGTTACCGCGATAGGCGGCCGCAACCTCGTCCGGAACTTCCTCGCGCGCAAGCTGGGCGAGCGCCTCCGCACAGGCCACCTTCATTTCATCGTTGATAGTCGTCGCATGAACATCGAGCGCACCCCGAAAGATATAGGGAAAACCGAGCACGTTGTTGACCTGGTTCGGATAGTCGGACCGGCCGGTTGCGACAATGGCATCGTCCCGGACGGCAGCCGCTTCTTCCGGCGTGATCTCCGGGTCCGGGTTGGCCATAGCGAAAATAATCGGATTTGGTGCCATGACACGCAACATGTCCGGCGTCAGTGCGCCTTTGACAGAGACGCCGAAAAAGACATCCGCCCCTTTCATCGCGTCATAGAGCGAGCGGTCGGAGGTTTCGATGGCATGCGCAGATTTCCATTGGTTCATGCCTTCGGCGCGTCCCTTGTAGATCACGCCCTTGGTATCGCACAGAGTGATGTTGTCGTGCGGAATGCCCATCGCCTTGACGAGTTCGATACAGGCAATGCCCGCTGCACCTGCACCGTTGCAGACGACTTTCGTGGTCTTCATGTCCCGCCCGGTCAGGTGTAATGCGTTGAACAATCCGGCGGCCGCAATAATGGCTGTCCCGTGCTGATCGTCATGAAAGACCGGAATGTCCATCAGCTCGCGCAGGCGTTGTTCGATAATGAAGCAATCAGGTGCCTTGATGTCCTCAAGATTTATTCCGCCGAAGGAAGGGCCTAGATAGCGGACCGAATTGACGAACTCCTCGACATCCTGCGTTTCGACCTCAAGGTCGATCGAATCGACGTCTGCGAAGCGCTTGAAGAGAACGGACTTGCCTTCCATCACCGGTTTGGAGGCCAAAGCGCCCAGATTTCCGAGGCCAAGGATGGCAGTACCATTCGAGATGACGGCGACCAGATTGCCCTTGGTCGTATAGTCGTAGGCGCGGCTCGGATCCTCCGCGATCGCGCGCACCGGCACCGCCACGCCGGGTGAATAGGCCAGCGACAGGTCGCGCTGCGTCGCCATCGGTTTGGTCGGCGTGACTTCCAGCTTGCCGGGGCGGCCCTGCTGGTGAAATTGCAGTGCTTCCTGGTCGGTGAAGCTGATACTTGTTTTCGGCGAAGACTTGTCAGTGGACATGGCGCAGGCGTTTCCTCTCGGTCGCACTTCTTAACGAGGCGGGACCCTGACCTTATCCCCTGGAAAATGAAGCCTCAAGCCGGGATGGCATAACCCTTTTGTGGAATGGCCGGCGAGGTTTGATACGTATTTGGCATGAGTGGACAGAGTGCGCAGAAGGTGGCCCCGGCGGATCATAAAGTAACGCCGATGATGGCCCAGTTCATCGAGATCAAAACCGCCAATCCGGACAGCCTCCTGTTCTACCGGATGGGTGATTTCTACGAGCTGTTTTTCGATGATGCCGAGATCGCCTCGCAGGCACTCGGCATAACACTCACCAAGCGCGGCAAACATCAGGGTGCCGATATTCCAATGTGCGGCGTTCCGGTGCATGCAGCGGACGACTATCTTCAGAAACTCATTGCCAAAGGCCACCGGGTGTCGGTCTGTGAGCAGACTGAAGACCCGGCGGAAGCGAAGAAACGCGGGTCGAAGTCTGTTGTCCGCCGGGACGTCGTCAGGCTTGTGACGCCCGGGACGCTGACGGAAGAACGGCTTCTGGATGCAGGCGCCAACAACTATCTGATGGCTCTGGCCCGCTTGCGCGGCGGCTCACTTGCCGGGGACGCGGTCTACGGTCTTGCCTGGATCGACATGTCCACCGGATCGTTTCAGGTTTCGGAGACCGACCATCAGCGTCTTGCAGCCGACCTGGCTCAAGTGTCCCCGAAAGAACTGATCCTGGCCGATAGCCTGTTGCAGGAAAGCGAAGTGCGTCTCCTTGCCGAACAGTCGGGCGGTGCCCTGTCACCGGTGCCGCGCGCGTTTTTTGACAGCTCCACGGCGACTGACCGTCTGGCCCATTATTTCGGCGTTAAGACGCTCGATGGTTTCGGTACGTTCAGCCGCGCGGAACTATCCGCGGCTGCCGGGATCCTGTCCTATATCGAACGGACACAATTGGGCGAACGCCCGCCGCTGGACCCGCCGGTGCGCGAAGCAGGCGCCGGGCGGATGCTGATCGATCCGGCAACGCGGGCCAATCTTGAGCTGACGCGTACGCTTTCCGGCGAAAAGCAGGGGTCGCTGCTCGCCACAATCGACCGGACCGTAACAGGCGGCGGATCCCGCCTGTTGGCAAGCCGTCTCGCCGGGCCCCTTGTGAATGTCGATGCCATCCAGCACCGGCACGACTCCGTTGCGTTTTTTCTCACCAACGAAATCATGCGGGAAGGATTGCGCCAGACTTTGAAGGGTGCGCCCGATATGGCGCGGGCGCTCTCACGGATTGCACTTAACCGGGGTGGCCCGCGCGATATTCTTGCGATCGCACAAGGACTTTCAGCTGCAAGAGCCGTGCTTGACCAGACCGGAAGCGGAGAGATACCTGCGGAAATCGCAGCGGCACGCGCAAGCCTGGAAATGGCACCACATGAGCTTGGCGCAGAGCTCGTTGCCGCCATCAAGGAAGAACCGCCTCTGTTGAAGCGGGACGGCGGCTTCGTCGCCACCGGCTACAATTCAGATCTTGATGAGCTGAGGTCGTTGCGGGATGAAAGCCGCAAGGTGATCGCAAAACTACAGGCGGATTATTCCGAAGAGCTTGGCCTGCGGTCACTCAAGATCAAGCACAACAATGTGCTGGGATGGTTCATCGAAGCGCCGACAGCCCAGACTGAGAAGCTGACTGCCGACCCTGCCAGGTTCATTCACCGGCAAACGATGGCGGGTGCGATGCGCTTCACCACCACGGAACTGGCCGATCTGGAATCCAAGATTGCAAGTGCCGGCGAGCGGTCGCTGTCGATCGAAATGGACATTTTCGATACGCTGGCCCAGGCAATCATCGATGCCAGCGATGCCATCAAGGCCGCTGCGCAAGGCCTTGGGATCCTGGATGTGTCGGCCGCTCTTGCCAAACTTGCTCAGGAAGAGAGTTACTCCCGGCCTCTTGTAGACGACAGCCGTGCATTTGACATCAAGGGAGGACGGCACCCCGTTGTGGAGCGAGCGCTCAAGATGTCCGGCGGTGACAGCTTCGTTGCCAACGATGCCGATCTGGGCCCGCAGTCGTCTGGCGAGACAGGCTGTATCTGGCTGATCACCGGCCCGAACATGGCCGGTAAGTCGACGTTCCTGCGCCAGAATGCCCTGATTGCGGTCCTTGCCCAGATGGGATCGTTCGTGCCCGCCGCGGAAGCGCATATCGGTGTTGTCGACCGCCTCTTTTCGCGGGTTGGTGCCGCCGACGATTTGGCGCGGGGTCGCTCGACCTTCATGGTCGAAATGGTCGAAACGGCCGCAATTCTCAATCAGGCGGGCGACCGGTCGCTGGTCATTCTCGACGAAATCGGGCGCGGCACGGCAACGTTTGACGGTTTGTCCATCGCCTGGGCAACGATCGAGCACCTGCACGAGGTCAACAAGTCCCGGGCGCTGTTCGCAACGCATTATCACGAGCTGACCGCGCTTTCTGCGAAACTCGACCGGCTGTCGAATGCGACAGTGAGTGTCAAGGAATGGAATGGCGAGGTTATTTTCCTGCACGAAATCGTCGCCGGAGCCGCCGACCGTTCCTATGGAATTCAGGTCGCGAAACTCGCGGGCCTGCCGGCCAGTGTCGTTGAGCGCTCCAAACAGGTCCTCAGCCAGCTGGAGGAGCAGGACCGGCGGTCGCCTGCGGAAAGCCTGATCGACGAACTGCCGCTCTTTGCCAACATTGTCGCGTCGCCACCTCCTGCTGCCGTTCAAGACGCAGAGCAGGACCCGCTTTCCAGTGCGCTCACGGACATCAATCCCGATGACATGACCCCGAGGGAAGCGCTTGAAGCGCTTTACCAGCTGAAAACACTACATGCGGGCAAGGATGATTGAATTCGCTTTTTACGTGACCTCTCCGAAAAGCCGGATTAGTCTGTCGATCCTTTCATAGCCCTCGAACGCGGCTCATTCCGGTCATGAATTCCCTCGCGCAATTGCCCCGGCAGGCATTGCTGATCCTGCTGCTGCAATTCACCAACAGTCTGGGCACGTCCTCGCTGATTCCGCTGATGAGTTTCTTCATCGTCGAAGGCCTGGGATCCTCCCCCTGGCAGGTCGGTCTTTATACCGGACTGGTCATGCCGCTCACGTTGATGGCAAACCGCTGGGCCGGTGAAAGGCTGGATCATGGCTTTCCGGTAAAGCGCCTGCTGCTCATCTCCATCTGCGCGTTCATTCTGGTAACGGCACTCCTTACCCAGGTCTCCAGCCTCTTGATGTTGATCCTGCTGGTCGCGCCGTTGATGGGGCTGAGCAATATGGGATCCGGCACGATCTTCACATTTTGCAGGCTCTATGCGGAACGCAACCAGCTGGACGTGGTGAGGGTCAATTCCTGGCTGCGAATGATGGTTTCCCTTGCCTGGATGATCGGACCGGCCGTGTCGTTCCTGCTGGTTTCCGAATTTGGATTTGCGACCGCGTTTGTCACTGCGTTCGGCGTGGGTGTGCTTTATCTCTTTCTCGGCTATGCCGCCGTCCCGCACAGCTTCAGATCGACCCGTCAAACGTCCGGCAACAAAGACACGTCACCGATCAATTGGGGCCTGTTGATTGCAGGAGCGACCTGCCTGGGATTCGTGATCACCAATACGCTTTTCGTCTCCGCCATGCCATTGTTCTTTGTGAAAGAAACCGGACTGCCGGGCTATACGCCCGGCCTGTCCCTCTCGGTCAAATGCCTGGTCGAGATCTTCGTGATTTTCGGGTCGGTTCGACTGGCTGAAACAATCGGTTTGCGCAAGGTCCTGCTCATTTCCGCAAGTCTGGCTGGGATCAGCATGTTCCTTTTTGCGGAAGTTACCGCCGTCTGGCAGGTCGTCGCGGTTTCCGTTCTGGAAGGCACCTATTATGGATTGTTTGCAGGCGTTTCGATCAGTTTCGTTCAAAGCTTTGCGCCGGACCGGCCGGGCCGGGCAACGGCGGTTTATATGAACAGCCTTTTCCTAGGCGGCATGATCGGCAGTGTATCTATGGGCATCATTGCGAGCGTGACCGACTTCAAGACAGTGCTCTACGTTGCTGCCTTCAGTTCATTTGCAGCGCTCGCCGTGCTTGTCGCCACTCAAAAGGTCAGACCAGCGCCGGTGGAAGACAAAGCCTAAGCACCACCGGCCTTTGCGACGGCGAGCGAAAATGAAACAAAAAAGGTCGGGGTACGTGACAAAGCTCAAAAGAGATCAGAATCTATTTCGACTAAAGGAGCTGGAAGAATGTCCTGTCCTCGAGTTTTCCTTGGATGCTGAACGCGCACGCATTGATTTAGTTGTTTTCACAGAACCGAATATACTCTCCAAGACTTTTGAGGAATACGCGGCGCACGCCAATTCAGAACTCTGCGACAGAGAGTTCGCAAGATTTAGGTTCTTTGACATAGGCGATTTTCAAAAGAAAAATGGCGCAAAACAATTTATCAACCAGACCCAGTTTCATGCGAATGGCTCGGGAGTGGACAATATCTATGGAATTTTTGTTTCAGGGGCAGGGAACAAATACAAACTTTCGGCTTGTTTAAGCCGTTTTGGTTCCATTGAATTCAGTTTTCATCGTATCCAATTCGAGTCTCGTCTGGCGCGGATACTCAATGAGGGAAACGATTTCCGTCACTACGATGTTATGACGAACGAGCCAATCGACTTCAGCAATCCATTTCTCGGAAGCAAGGACTAGTTCAGTATTTCTTCTTGCCTTGAGTCTGCTGGACTTCAAACTCAGCCAGCCTTCGCCACTGCGAGCGCATTGGCAATCGCACCGGCGAAACTGGTTCTGTCATCAGGATTGAGGAAGTTTCCGAGGTCAACGTTTTCACCGCGGCTGGTGAGCGTGATCTTCACGACGCCTTCGTCCTCGATGCGGTCTACCGAAAGCCGCACCCAGAAGGGATTGAACCTGAATTCCTGGAAGCGATTGCCCGGTCCAACCTTGCGGATGATCAGTTCGCTGCGGGAAACCACAACTTCCTCATGGGTTTTCGCGGAGCGATAGTTCATCCGGAAGGCAAGCCAAAGAAGGGCGATATCAAGCCCGAAGAAACCGAAGACGGGCCAGGCGCCAATACTCCAGAACAAAATACCGGCGACGAAACTGACGGCGCCGAAACAGAGCATCAATATCATGAAGCCGTTTGGGCCCAGCGACCTGTGCGGTGTCAGGATCGCGGTGAAAAAAGGCCGATCTTTGTCTTCCCCGGAACTATTCTCGGGTTTCGGATTGTTCTCGCTCATGAGGATTGATTATAGAGAGTTCATGACCCAAGCAAAGAGCTCAGCCAAACGCAAAGCCCCAAAACGGCCTGCAAAGGAAAAGCAGACCAAGAAAACAACGCCTTCCGTCGACAATCCCGGCAAGGTGCTGAAACGGTCGCGTTACAGCAAGGCCGAGGCCTTCGCCATCTTTAAAAGGTTTCACGCGGACAATCCGGAACCGGAAGGCGAACTTGACTATGTCAACGCCTACACGCTGCTTGTGGCGGTCGTTCTCTCTGCCCAGGCAACCGATGTGGGCGTCAACCGGGCAACCAAGAACCTGTTCCAGATTGCTGACACGCCCGAAAAAATGGTCGACCTCGGTGAAGATCGGGTGCGCGATGAAATCCGGACGATCGGGCTTTACAAGAACAAGGCCAAGAACGTTGTCCTGCTCTCCGAACAGTTGATCCGCGATCACAAGGGCGACGTTCCCGAAGACAGGGAAGCGCTTGAGAAACTCCCCGGGGTCGGCCGCAAAACCGCGAATGTCGTCCTGAACATCTTTTTTGGACACCCGACAATAGCAGTCGACACGCATCTTTTCAGGCTGGGAAACCGGATCGGGATCGCCCCTGGAAAAACGCCACTCGATGTCGAAAAGGCCATGGAAAAGGCGGTTCCGAAGGAATTTTCCCTTCACGCGCACCATTGGCTGATCCTGCATGGCCGTTACATCTGCAAGGCGCGAAAACCGGAGTGCAGGCGCTGTGTGATCTATGACCTTTGCAAAAGCCCGGAAAAGGAAAAGTTCGACGCCGTGCCGGAGATCGCCCTTCGCACCAAAGCGATGATTGAAAGGGAAAGTGCTGCGTGACCCTTCCTGACGGACCCTTTCCCCAGAGCGAACGCCTGGTCTTCCGCTTGCCGACTAAAGATGATGCCCCCTTCTACCGGCAGATGATGAACGAGCCTGACTATCATCGCTTCATCGCCGACCGGGGCATTCGAACCGACGCGGACGCTGCCGGCTACATTGAGAACAAGACGCTTGCGCATTTCGAAAAGCACAGGGTTGGTCTCTGGCTGGTAGAGCATAAGCAGACAGGTGAGCCGCTCGGAGCCTGCGGTCTCGTGGTGCGCGATGACCTGGATTATCCCGATCTTGGATATGCGTTTTGCGAGAAAAACCGCGGACAGGGCTATGCCCTTGAAGCCGCACAGGCGGTTTTGGATCATGTCAGGAAGAACACGAGCCTCGAGCGGCTCTGCGCGATAACGCATATAGAGAATGCGCGATCAGCCAGACTTCTGCTGAAATTGGGATTTGTTGCTGAAGGGCGCAGGTATCTCGCCACGTATGACGATATGTCCGACTATTTTCTGTTTCATTTCAACAGAAGCGCCTAGTCAAACCGCTGAGCTTCGGATCAGCGCTTTTCGCGGACGCGGACGACCACATCAACGCGAACGACTTCCATACCCTCAGGTGCCTGTGGGATCCGGTCGATGCCGACGCCCTCGCCTGGAATGTCGATCACGCGGTTCTCACCCTCGATGAAGAAATGGTGGTGATCGGATACGTTGGTGTCGAAATAGGTCTTGTTGCCGTCGATCGCGACTTCACGCAGCAAGCCTGCCTCGGTGAACTGGTGCAGCGTGTTGTAAACAGTCGCCAGTGAGACAGGAACGTCAGCCTCAACAGCTTCTTCGTGCAACAGCTCCGCTGAAATATGGCGGTCGCCCTTGGAATAGAGCAGTTCTGCCAGAGACACGCGCTGGCGCGTTGGCCGCAGACCCGCGGAACGCAGAATATCGGTCACATCCTTGCTGGTCGTTTCCATTGCGGTGTGTGTCGTCATTCCAATTCGATCCAAATCTAAGCTCTTGTTCCAGATGGTTGTTTTACGCTTACACCATCTTCATGAAGAACCTGTTTCAGCTGATATTTGCCTAGTTCTGCCATTTCTTGTGCCCAAGATGCAAGTTTTAACCGCAGGGCGCAACCAAAGTCGGCGGTAATATTTGGGCGAAACTTTCGCTCAAAACTTGCCAAATGGCCCGAAAAACGCTGAAATTTCGCTTATGCGACATCTTTCGGTCATGGTTCCCCTGTGTTAGGAAGGCGCCGCAAACAAGACGAAAAATCAAACCCGTTCCACTTAGGAACCATGGGTAGGAAGCAAGAAAACGGATCCTGAATGACCGAGCGCCGCTCCAGCTACGACTACGAAGATCTCCTCGCCTGCGGCCGCGGCGAGCTCTTTGGCCCGGGCAACGCCCAACTGCCTCTCCCGCCAATGCTGATGTTCGATCGGATAACCGAACTTTCCGAAACAGGCGGAGAGTTCGACAAGGGTTACGCGCGTGCGGAATTCGATATCAAACCGGATCTTTGGTTCTTTCCGTGCCACTTTCAGGGCAATCCCGTCATGCCGGGATGTCTCGGACTGGACGCTCTGTGGCAGCTGACCGGCTTTGTTCTCGGCTGGCTCGGACTGGAAGGGAAGGGCATGGCGCTTTCCACCGGCGAAATCAAATTCAAGGGAATGGTCACGCCCGACGTGAAACTCGTGGAATATGGCGTTGACTTCAAACGGATCATGAAAGGCCGTCTGGTCCTGGGGATAGCTGACGGCTGGCTGAAAGCCGATGGTGAGCAGATCTACAAGGCGACGGACCTGCGCGTCGGCCTGGCAAAGACCTGAGGCCCACATCATCGATCGAATTCAACCGGCGTTTCTTTTGGGGGACGCCGGTTTGCGCATTATGTAAGGCACGAGGCCGGCAAAGAGACCGCGCCGAACGCGCCGCGAAAAATTAGGAGACCGCAATGAGACGCGTTGTCGTCACCGGTATCGGAATCGTTTCATCCATCGGATCGAATAGCCAGGAAGTGCTTGCAAGCCTTCGCGAGGGCAAGTCCGGTATCCGCTTTGCACCAGACTACGCGGAGCACGGCTTTCGCAGCCAGGTGCACGGCATGCCGGAAATCGACATTCCGTCGCTGATCGACAAACGCCAGCTTCGTTTCATGGGAGATGGCGCCGCTTACAATTACATCTCCATGCAGCAGGCGATTGCGGACAGTGGTCTGGAGGAATCCGACGTTTCGAATACGCGCACGGGTCTGATCATGGGCTCGGGCGGACCATCGACCAAGAACCTGTTCCAGGCCCACAAAATCGTCATCGAAAAAGGGTCGCCGAAGCGAATGGGTCCTTTTATGGTGACGCGCGGCATGAGCTCAACCAACTCCGCGTGCCTGGCAACGCCCTTCAAGATCAAGGGCATCAATTATTCCATCACTTCAGCCTGCTCCACCTCGGCACATTGCATAGGCGCGGCGACGGAACAGATCCAGTTCGGAAAACAGGACGTGATGTTTGCCGGCGGCGGCGAAGAACTGGACTGGACCCTTTCCTGCCTGTTCGACGCCATGGGCGCCATGTCGTCCAAATACAATGACACACCGGAAACCGCATCTCGCGCCTATGATGCAACCCGCGACGGCTTCGTGATTGCTGGCGGTGGCGGCGTTGTAGTTCTGGAAGAACTGGAGCATGCCAAGGCGCGCGGCGCGAAAATCTACGCCGAAGTCACCGGCTACGCGGCCAACTCAGACGGCTACGACATGGTGGCTCCCTCCGGTGAAGGCGGCGAGCGCTGCATGCGGCTTGCCATCGAAACGCTTGAGGACCGCAAGGTCAACTACATCAACACCCACGGCACCTCGACTCCGGTCGGTGATATCGGAGAGATCGAAGCGATCCGGCGTGTGTTCGGCGAGGATCAGCCGCCAGCTTCCTCGACCAAGTCGCTGACAGGACACAGCCTCGGCGCGACCGGTGTGCAGGAAGCAATCTACTGCCTGCTCATGCTCCAGAACGATTTCATGACGGCATCGGCCAACATTGCTGATCTCGATCCGGCTCTCAACAAGGACGAAATCGTGACCGAACGTGTCGACAATGCCGGCCTGGACACCGTTCTTTCCAACAGCTTCGGCTTCGGTGGCACCAACGCCTCCCTCGCGCTGTCGCGCTACCACGGCTGAGGAGGCCGACATGTCTGATCTGATGAAAGGCAAACGCGGCCTGATTATGGGCGTTGCGAACGATCACTCCATCGCCTGGGGTATTGCCAAGACACTCGCCGACCACGGAGCGGAACTCGCATTCACCTACCAGGGTGAAGCCTTCGGCAAGCGCACCAAGCCATTGGCCGAGTCCGTCGGTTCTGAGATTCTGTTGCCGTGCGATGTCGAGGATATCGCGTCCGTCGACCAGGTCTTCGATACCTTGAAAGAGACCTGGGGCACGATTGATTTTCTGGTTCATGCGGTCGCGTTTTCCGACAAGTCGGAGCTGCGCGGAAAATACGCGGACACGACCCGGGAGAATTTCTCCCGCACGATGCTGATTTCGTGCTTTTCCTTCACGGAAATTGCCAAGCGTGCAGCGGACATCATGCCGAATGGCGGTTCGATCATCACGCTGACCTATGGCGGATCGACCAAAGTGATGCCGAACTACAACGTCATGGGGGTCGCCAAGGCGGCGCTTGAATCCTCCGTTCGGTACCTCGCGGTCGACTACGGCGAACAGAATATCCGCGTGAACGCAATTTCGGCCGGCCCGGTCCGCACGCTTGCCGGCTCGGGCGTCTCGGACGCGCGACTGATGTTCAACTTCCAGAAGCGCAATTCACCGCTTTGCCGGACCGTTTCGCTCGACGAAATCGGCGGGACCGGACTGTACCTTCTGTCCGACCTTTCCGGCGGTGTCACAGGCGAGGTTCATTTTGTGGACAGCGGCTACAACATCATGTCGATGCCGCGTCTGGACGAATTGAAGGCCCAGGAAAACCAGGTGGGCTAATCACTGCCGCGCAAAGCAATCAGGAATGAAAGGCGGTCACCGAGCCGCCTTTTTCAATTTGCAGACCAGTCCTTGTCCTGCGAGATCGCGCCAACAGCTTTGGTAATGATGGGCGCAGCGAAAACAGCCTCGATTCGAGGCTTGAGCCTTCTTACGGCAGTCATCCCCGACTTGATCGGGGATCCAATGGCCTCTTCATATGAAATCATGTCACCACGTCTTCCTGCAGACCTGAATCACGCAGAGGATAAACCGTGACCGCTCTGGGAACGAGTGGATCCCCGATCAAGTCGGGGATGACGCCAGAGGATTGCATGTGAGTAGATTCTCAATATTGAATCACGCGAACGTAGAGAACCGGCCGCCCGACACGCACAAGTGCTACGCCTTCATGCCCGAACAATGGCGCTCTTCGCTGGCTTTGGCACACCCAGACTTCATCGCCATCTCGCATCTCATTAAATATTGGAGACAGAATATCTCTTAGTTCTGTCAGATCCCGCACACGCTCTTGAATTTGAGGCAGACCCTCAAAGTGTTCGGCCAACCAGCTGGAGAGATCTTCTAAAGACACTTCCCGGATCAGCTCAAGGTCCTTCGGATAACGGTGCACATGGCGGTACGAAAAAAAATCGGACATGACCATCAAACTCGCCAACAATTGAGAATCAACGCAGCGCGCGGTCTCGAAGGATACGCAACGGACGCCGCGCAAGATCCCCATCCTCAGAGACGCCGCTAATGCGGCTCCTCAGCATAAGGTCATTGAGTGTCGGGTCCGGTGGTGACCATTGCTCCGCTCAATCTTCCAGAATCTCATCCGGATAGACGCCGAAGAGGCGGGTCTGGTCGAGCCAGCCGTCATATTGGTCGCCGTTGACGCGACACCAGCCGCCGGCGCATTCGGTGACCGAGGTCAGCACGAAGGGCTCAAGTTCCGCAACGATATCGGCATCGGAGCGGGAGCGGGCCCTGAGTGGGGTCCGGTCGTTCTTTTCCCATGGCGTCACCAGCGCGGTGCGGCGGCCGGACAGCAGGGAATGGAACACCCAGCCGACCTTACCCTCCCAGTCGCGAATGCGGCGCCAGTTTTCAAATTCCTGTATGATCTCGACCGGAAGACCGGACTGAACGAAGGTCCAGGCTATGGCATGCTCGCGTGACGGGCCGACCCGCACGTTAACCCGGTCCGATTTCAGACTGACGAAACGTGGAATGGGTAAACCTGACGCGCCGGTCGTCGTGCCTTGCGCTGCTGCGGGCGCCGTCAGCCAGGTCATGGCAAACAGGATTGTCATCACACACAGAATGTGGCGGCTGCCTGGAAACGAACGGGTCATATTATCCGGCTGTCCAATTGTTCTTGATCTTTGAGTTGCGTCAAATCTGTAACGAAAAAACTGCGTAAAAACCACCTTGCCGATTCTGGCTGGTGGGCAATACGCGGCGAATGAAACCGATCTCTTGTTTCTGCCGAACCATCTGGTAAGGAAAGGGTGTGGTCTCATGCGCTCGCGCAACGCGCAGCATCAAAGTGAATCCGTTGGGGTTAACAAATTCCCAACGTAGCGCGAAAGGCAGTTGGTATGGCGAAAAAGAAGCCTGTCGTTGTTGTGACCCGGAAGCTTCCGGAAGTGGTCGAAACCCGAATGCGGGAGCTTTTTGAAACGCGTCTCAATGAAAATGACAGACCTTTCAGCCAGGCGGAGCTTGTGGAAGCCGTCAGAAATGCCGATGTCCTGGTGCCGACCGTTACAGACCGGATCGATTCGTCGGTCCTCTCCCAGGCAGGTGAGAACCTCAAGCTGATTGCGAATTTCGGCAACGGGGTCGACAACATCGATGTCGTGACCGCCAACAATCGCGGTATCAATGTCACCAACACGCCGGGTGTGCTTACCGAAGACACCGCCGACATGACCATGGCACTGATGCTTTCGGTGCCGCGTCGACTTGCCACAGGCATCGGTGCCCTGGCTTCAGGCGATTGGGCAGGATGGTCGCCGACCTGGATGCTCGGACACCGGATCTGGGGAAAACGCCTCGGCATCATCGGCATGGGCCGCATCGGTCAGGCCGTCGCGCGCCGGGCGAAAGCATTCGGTATGTCGATCCACTACCATAACCGGCGCCGGGTCGCCGACGAGGTGGAGGAAGAACTGGAAGCCACCTACTGGGAAAGCCTCGACCAGATGCTCGCCCGCATGGATGTGGTTTCGATCCATTGCCCGCACACACCCGCAACCTTCCACCTGCTGTCAGCCCGCCGGCTGAAACTCCTGAAAAAGGACGCTTACGTGGTCAACACGGCGCGTGGCGAGGTCATCGACGAAAACGCGCTGATCCGCATGCTGGAAGCCGGCGATCTTGCCGGAGCGGGTCTGGACGTGTTCGAACACGAACCCGCCGTCAATCCCAAGCTGGTGAAATTGGAAAACGTGGTCCTGCTTCCCCACATGGGATCGGCCACGATCGAAGGCCGCATTGAGATGGGCGAAAAGGTCATCATCAACATCAAGACCTTCATGGATGGTCACCGGCCGCCGGATCGCGTTTTGCCGTCGATGCTTTGACATCCGTCCGGATTTCCTGTGGAGCCAGCTTCCAACGAAATGCGCGTAAAGGTTCCAGACCGACTATTCTGGCTGGAGAGGCTGGAAGGCGGACGTGCCTGGCTAGACAGTCTTCCGGACCTGATTTCGCGCGCTCGAGAACGTTTTCAGATTTCAGCTCTCGGACAGCCGTTCGAGGGCGGCAACGTTTCACTTGTCATCCCGGCCGAGCGCAACGGGGAAGAGGTTGTTCTCAAACTTCAGTTCGTTCACCGGGAAACCCGGTTCGAAGCTGACGCGCTCTCCCGCTGGGACGGCAATGGTGCTATCCGTCTACTCGACCATGCTCCGGAGCTCGGCGCGCTTTTGCTGGAACGCTGTCGTCCGGGTCAGCTTCTGGCCGAGTCTGAAGACGTTGACCAAATCGGCGTACTTTCGAACCTGCTCAAGAAACTGCTTGTCCCGGCAGACCAGCCGTTTACGAACCTGGCCGACGAGGCCGCGCACTGGCGCGCATCGATAAGGTCCGATTGGGAAAAAGCCGGAAAGCCATGCGACACGTATCTTGTCGACCTTGCCTTTGACGCCTTGGGTGAACTGACGAAGGACGAGACCGGCAAGGTATTGCTGCATCAGGACCTTCACGGCCACAATGTGCTTTCAGCCAACCGCGAACCCTGGCTGGTGATCGATCCAAAACCGCTGGTCGGCGATCCGGCTTTTGCCCTCAGTCCGATCGTTCGGAGTTTCGAATTTGGACATTCGAAACGCGACGCGCTTTACCGGTTGGATCGTTTGTCAGAGGAACTTGAATTGGACCGGGAGAGGGCCCGGCTATGGACAATCGCCCAGACGATGGCATGGGCGTTTGAAAGCGACTTTTCCCACCGCCATTTCGAAACATCACTCTGGTTGCTCTGAATGCAATCGACTCTCTCTGCGCGGAAGGCTGTACGAAAAATGCGGAAAGATCAAAACCCCGCCGCATTGCCGGGAACCAGCCGTGTAATTGTGCCTGCGGCCTCTCCCTCCGGATTGATATAAGTGAAGCTGCCCGGAGCGTAGGAAATCTTCCAGAACCCTTCCGGTCCGCCATCCCACTTCACATAGTAGCCGTCATCCTTCAGCGTCACTTTACCTTTCAGCGGAGCATCCGCTTTCGGCAGCTGCATGTGCGCCACGGTTTCGTTCGGGTAGTAGATGATAGCGTCCTCACCTTGACCGACATCAACGTAGTGCGTTGATCCGATCATTACGACTGCAAGCAGCTTTCCGGTAAGAATATCCATTAGTTAAGTCCTTTCGGTTTGTTTGCCTGATTGCTTGGTGAACATGCGCTGTTCGGCTGCCCTAAAGGGTTTTTCGAAAGTGCCGGCGCCATGTGGAGTGGTGGGAAAAGTCCCCGCTTTGAGACCAGGCCAGCATGATGTGCGTCTCGCTGCCCTCAGTCAGCCGGATGTTCGCCGGACCTGGAAGACGTGCAGGCAAATGAATCGAAACGCTTGTCTTTCCGACGTCGGACTTGCCTGAGCCGTCGATCAGGACTGACGGAAGACCGAGCTCTCCGACAGCGGCATGATCGAAGCCTGACGAAATTCGTTCACTCGACTGAAACCGGCCATTTTCCATCCGCATCATGACAAAATAGGCGTTCTTCAGGCCAGGTGACGAATTGAAACCAATCGCGAGCCAACCGTTCGTCGGAGCTGCCATCTGCGCATGAAGCCGCTGCTTCCGGAAGTACCAGCTGAATTCGACCCCATCTGAATGAATTCGCTTCTCCTGGCTGTTCCATTTGGTCGCTGCAATTGCGGAGGCCGTCCAGAAGAGAAGACATCCCGCCGCCCCGATGACCAGGAACCGCCGGTCCATGAAATGGAGATCGTACATCGTTTGCCTCCTGCGTAGTTGTCAAGTAGCTTGACTAAAGGCGATGATTCATTCTGTCAAGTAACTTGACGATATTAATCTGGAACGGAAAATGACGAAATACAAGAAGCCCGACCATGTCGGCTGGGATCTGTGGCAGGCAACAGCTATTTGGAAACAACGCTTTACCCAAGGCATGGTGGGACATGGCCATACCTGGTATGCGGAAGCCCGCGGCAGCCTCATGCAATTCCTGAGCGATGAAGGCATAGCGCAAACGACCCTTACGGAGCGGTCAGGACTGACCAAGCAAGCCGTTCAACAACATCTGGATGATCTGGCCGACGACGGAATCATACGCCGTGAACCCGACGCAGGTGACAAGCGCCGGAAGCTTGTTGTTCTGACGGAACAAGGCATGCGCGCCTTACGGGACGCGACATCCGTAAAGCTGAAAATCGAAAAGGAGTATGCGAATGCGCTCGGCGCCGAGAAGCTGGACACATTGAAGGCCGGTCTCAAAGCCATCATCAAGCTGGGTGCCTGATCCGGTAGGCCCGACCCGATTGTCAGTGTCTACGTGACCGTCAATTCCCGTATTTTTTCCAGAGGGCGTCGTCCCCAAGCCCTTCGACAAATGCCTTGTGTGCCGAAAATTCCTCTTCTGTCAGCCTGGCCGCAAGAGGTGTCGGGCGCGGTTTGGCATTGAACCTGCCGAGTTCCCCCGAAACAACTGACGGTCCGCCCGTCGACGCCGCCTCTTCCTCCGGCATAAGGCCGAGAGCTGTCTGGCGTCCGCCGATCAGCTCCAGATAGACTTCCGCCAAGATTTCCGCGTCGAGAAGAGCGCCGTGTTTGACGCGTCTTGAGTTGTCGATACCGTAGCGGGAACACAAAGCATCCAGAGAATTCGGGCCTGTCGGATGTTTGCGTCTTGCGATTTCAAGCGTGTCCAGGACCTGGGTGTTCGGGATCGTCCGCCGGCCTGCCCGATCGAGTTCCGTGTTGATGAACCCCATATCAAAAGCAGCGTTGTGGATGACCAGTGTGGCGTCGGCGACAAATTCCAGAAACTCATCAGCCACCGCGGCAAAAAGCGGCTTGTCGGAGAGAAACTCTTCCGAGAGCCCGTGCACACGGAACGCTTCTTCCGGCATATCCCGCTCTGGATTGATATAGACGTGATAGGAGTTTCCGGTCGGGATGTGGTTGATCAGCTCAACGCCGCCGATTTCCACCAGCCGGTCGCCACCTCTGGGGTTCAGTCCGGTCGTTTCCGTATCGAAGGATATTTCGCGCATTTTTTGCCTTTCGCCTCGATACCCACTGTGCAGCTCCGGTTTCAAGAGGCAAGACTGACCAGTTGTTTTCCCCGGTGTTCAGCCTTTCCTAAACGCGTTCGCCAAGTTCCTGCAGGATCTCGGCTACGCGCTGCTCCGCGGCCTCAAACCCGAGTCCCGTGTCGATCAGGAAGTCGGCCTTTTCCCGCTTTTCGGCATCCGGCACCTGTTTTTTCAGGATTGCTTCGAAACGCTCCGTCGTCATGCCTTGTCGGGACAGCACACGCTCTCGCTGGATATCGGCATCTGCTGTTACGACCACGATCACATCGACCCTGGCTTCAGCGCCTGTTTCGAAGAGAAGCGGAATATCCAACAGCACCATCGAGTGTCCGTCCAGTCTTACCAGATCCAGAAAGGTCCGTTCTTCCTCGTGCACCAGCGGATGAACAATCTCTTCCAGACGTTTCATCGCCTCCGGATTGCCGAGGACCTGTTTTGACAAAAGGGTTCGATCGACCTTGCCGTCTACCACTGTTCCCGGAAACGCATCGCTGATCAGAGGGACCGCGCTGCCTTCATAAAGGCGGTGCACGGCCGCGTCGGCATCATGCACCGGAATCCCGTGGGCAGCGAACATCTGTGCCGTGGTCGACTTACCCATGCCGATGGATCCGGTGAGCCCGATTTTGATCATGAGATGACTCCAAGGTCCTTCAGAGCAAGCGTTCGCAATTCATCGGTGACCTGCGGGCGCACGCCGAACCATCTTTCAAACGCGGGAACGGCCTGGTGCAAGAGCATTCCTATTCCGTCCACGGTCGGATTACCCCGTAGGGCGGCAGCTTTCAGGAGATCGGTTTCCAGGGGTGCGTAGACGATATCATTGACCAGCGCGTGTTTCGGCAAACCGGCCAGGTCGATCTCAAGCGGCGGCTTTCCGGTCATTCCAAGGGATGTCGAGTTCACCAGAAGATCTGTTTCTCCAAGGAGTGTCCCCAGCTCATCCCAGCCATGGGCAAACGTTCCGGCTCCAAACTCTTCCGCGATTTTCTGCGCTTTTTCGACAGTTCGATTGACGATATGCACTCTTGTGAATTTTCTGGAGAGCAACGCCCAGACTATCGCACGCGCCGCGCCGCCTGCGCCAAGCACAAGCGCGGATCCGGTGGAATTGTCCCAACCCGGTGCCAATTGGTCGAGATTGCCGAGAAACCCGAGACCATCGGTGTTTGCGCCACAAATTCTGCCGGTGTCGTCCAGCCACAGCGTATTGGCGGCACCCATTGCTTTTGCGGCACCATCCAGCCAGTCGCATACCTTTGCAGCCGTCTCCTTGTGCGGAACCGTAACATTTGCACCAATCAGGCCTGACGCGGAAAAGTTCCGGTAAAACTCTTCGGCAATCTCCGGGGCCACGTCGACACGGCCGTATTCCCCGTCTATGCCGAGTTCCTTTAGCCAATAGCCATGGATTAGCGGGGACCTTGAATGGGCAACCGGGTGACCGGTGATTGCCGCCTTTCTGGGAGAAGCGTTCATGTCTCCAAAACCTTCATCATCCGCAATTGGGCGAGCAACGGCAACAGAGGCAAACCGAGAATAGTGAAATAGTCGCCTTCAATTTTTTCAAACAGTTGCACGCCAAGACCCTCCAGCTGGTAAGCTCCAACGCTGGAGAGAACATCGTTTCCGGCAGCAGCCAGGTAATGACCGATGAACGCGGGGGTAAGCGCGCGCATTGTCAGACGCGCGGTCGAGACCTGGCGCCAGACCGCCTCGCCGTTCTGCGAGATCACAACAGCAGAATGAAGTTCATGGGTTTTTCCCGAAAAGGAGAGCAACTGCCGCCTGGCGGCTTCCATGTCTTCAGGCTTGGTGCGGCGTTTGCCCTCAAATGCGAGGATCTGGTCCGCACCGACCACAAGATCGCCATGCCTGCGCCCGCTGACGTCATTGGCCTTGGCCTCTGCCAGAACACTGGCGAGATCTTCGGGCGGAAATCCGGCTTCAAGGAGCGGGGCCTCGACCGCGCGTTCGTCGACATCAGAGGGGTCGACCTCGATCGCCAAACCTGCATTTTTCATCAGTTCAGCGCGGATCCTGCTTCCGCTCGCCAAAACGAGTGCCATGTTTCCTCTTTTGCCCTGCTGTGCGATCGCTTCAGACCGCTTTTTCCGTTTCTGATTTGAAATCCTTGAAAAGCGTCAGGATTTCTGCAGCTGTTTCTTCCACCGACCGGCGTGTGACGTCAATAAGCGGCCACCTGTGTTCGGAGCAAAGCCGGCGCGTCATCGTTACTTCCTGCGAAATTTCCTTCCGGTCGACATACGTGTCGTTGTAGCCATCGGAATTCAATGACAGGACCCGGTTCCGGCGGATCTGCTGAATACGTTCAACGGACGCGATCAGCCCGACAATCATCGGCCGTTTCAGTTTTTTCACGTGATCGGGAAGCGGTATCCCCGGAACCAGAGGCACATTAGCCGCCTTGATGCCCCGGTTGGCCAGATAAATGCAGGTCGGTGTCTTGGATGTTCTGGAAATTCCGATCAGGACAATGTCGGCTGATTCCAGATCGTCCCAAACCTGACCGTCATCGTGCAGCATCGTGTAGTTGAGCGCTTCCATTCGGCGGAAATACTCCGCATCCAGTTCGTGCTGGCCGCCCACGCGATGGGTCTGTGTTACATTAAGATAGGACTGGAATACAGCGAACACCGGGTCGAGAATGTTCACGAAGGGAACACCGAGTTCACGGCATTTTTGTTCCAGGCGATTGGCAATTTCATCGTCCACAAGCGTATAGAGCACGATCCCGGGTGCGTTTTCGATTTCCGAGATCACCCTGTCGAGCTGTTTTGACGAGCGGACCAAGGGGTAAACGTGCTCTATTTCCTGAACATTCTCATATTGCACCGTTGCCGCCCGTGCGACCGTCATCAGTGTTTCACCGGTTGAGTCGGACACAAGATGCAAATGAAAGTAGTGTCTCGACTTGTTCACGATATCATCCCCAGGGCTGTTGACGAATTGGGAGTCTCGTCCCGACTTGCGCAGGTGTCACGAAGTTTATGCCCGTTCAGCAAGAATTGTTAACAATGCATTAACGCGCGCAAACTGGATCCGAAACGAATATGGGTTGGTGTGAATTCACATGGAGACTGTGACATTTCGACAGACTATCCACGCGGACACAATTTCTTAACGAAAGGTAAACACTCCTTCAAGTGCCTGGAATCAATCTCTAAATTTGGTTATCGACTCTTGGGGAACGATTCAGCCGGTTCTTCGGGATAATTTTCCCGTCCCTGAATTTTGACTAAGTGCATTGTGGACAGAAAATGATCCCGGTAATCCACGCGCAAACAGAAAAAACAGATTCAAAATAAGAATCTTATTTGAATTGAAATGTGGGAAAGGTCCATCCGATGAAATCCGAAGACAGAGCCGTGATGCGGGTTCTCTCAGGAGAAAAACTCTGGCCACCTCCCATTTGGATGATGCGGCAAGCCGGACGCTATCTCCCCGAATACAGGGAAGTCAGAGCCAAAGCCAAAAACTTCCTGGATTTCTGCTACTCGCCGGATCTGGCAACAGAGGTCACTCTCCAGCCGATCCGCCGCTATGGTTTTGATGCAAGCATTCTGTTTTCAGACATCTTCGTCGTTCCCGATGCGATCGGGTATCCGGTTCGTTTTGAAGAAGGCCGGGGTCCGGTTCTGGAACCTTTGTCTTCCGATCTGATCGACCGTCTTGAACAGGATCGTGCCGAGGACCACCTGAAACCGGTCATAGAGACCGTTTCACGCCTTCGGGTGGAACTCCCAGCAGAGACAACACTGTTGGGCTTCTGTGGGGCTCCCTGGACCGTTGCGTGCTATTCCGTTGCAGGTCATACGACACAGGATCAGGTAGCGGCACGCGTTGGCGCTTATCGCGACCCGGATCTGATGCAGCGCTTTGTCGATCATCTTGTGACAGCGTCGATCCGGTACCTTTTGCGTCAGTTCGAGGCAGGTGCCGATGCGGTCCAGATATTCGACACCTGGGCAGGCGTTCTGGACGATGCCGGGTTCCGCCGTTGGTCGATCGAACCGACACGCCGGATTGTCGACGGGGTCAAGGCGCAGCGGCCGGATGCGAAAATCATCGGCTTCCCGAAAGCATCGTCAGCCCGTTTGAAGACATTTGTCGAGGGAACCGGTGTTGACGCGGTTGGATTCGATTGGACAGCGCCGGATCATCTGGCACTGGATATTCAACGGAACATTCCGATTCAGGGCAATCTCGATCCCATGCGTCTGGTCGCCGGCGGCACCGCCCTGGAAGACGGCGTCGCTCATATTCTGAAAACATTCGACAAGGGTCCGCTGATCTTCAATCTCGGGCACGGCGTAACGCCGGACGCGGATCCGGATCATGTTGCACGGATGGTCGACCTGGTACGCGAAGGGTGATGTTTCAATGGATTTGTTTTTGTGGGTGAAATCACTGCACGTTATTTCGATTATCGCCTGGATGGCGGGAATGCTCTATCTGCCACGCCTGTTTGTTTATCACGCGGATGCTGAGATCGGTTCGGAGCAATCCGAGACATTCAAAATCATGGAGCGCCGCCTCCTGAAGGCAATCATCAATCCGTCAATGATTGCAGCATGGATATTCGGGCTTTGGGCGGCCTATGAGATATCAGCGTGGCAAGACGGCTGGTTCCACGCAAAGTTTACCCTGGTCCTGATCATGTCGGGGGTCCACGGATATCTCAGCCGGTGTGTGAAAACATTTGCCGCAGACAGGAACACGCGATCGACACGATTCTACAGGATCCTCAACGAGGTGCCGACCGTGCTCATGATCGGCATCGTCATTCTCGTCATAGTCAAACCGTTCTGACGACGGATCAAGTGCGCAAGAACGAGGCAGTTGCTGGTTGACAGCTGCCTTATTCGTGTCGGCCCAAAGCTATCTGCGAGCCCAAAAAACCAGCAGATTTGCGGGCTTGCGATTCAACGCAAAACAACGTATCTTCCGCGCACTTCAATTCGGTGCAGTGTTTGTTTTAAGTCGATACGTTTCACCGAACAATCTGGATACATCTAAAAGTCTCTCAGATATTGTCTGGCCGGCCCATCTCATACGGCACAGACCTTACCTTCCAAATGAAATCCCAATAACAACCCTGACCCCAACTCGATGCGGGAAATGAAACTCAAAGATCTAAAAGAAAAAACTCCGACAGAGCTGCTGCAGGTTGCCGAGGAGCTCGAAGTCGAAAACGCCAGCACCATGCGTAAGCAGGAGCTGATGTTCGCTATCCTAAAAAATCTCGCCGCGCAGGATGTGGATATTATCGGAGAAGGCGTCGTCGAAGTCCTTCAGGATGGGTTCGGCTTTCTCAGATCCCCCGATGCGAACTATCTGCCAGGACCGGACGATATCTATGTCTCACCTTCGCAGATCAGGCGCTTTTCGCTCCGGACCGGTGACACAGTCGAAGGACAGATCCGCAGCCCAAAAGAAGGCGAGCGGTACTTTGCCCTCCTGAAAGTCAACACGATCAACTTCGAGGATCCGGAAAAGGCGCGGCACAAGGTTCACTTCGACAACCTGACACCGCTCTATCCCGATGAACGTTTCCGGATGGAAATCGAGGATCCGACAATCAAGGATCTGTCTTCCCGGGTGATTGATCTGGTCGCGCCTCTCGGCAAAGGCCAGCGTGCTCTGATTACGGCGCCCCCGAGAACCGGTAAGACCGTATTTCTGCAGAACATTGCGAAATCCATTACAAACAATCACCCTGAGTGCTATCTCATCGTCCTTCTGATCGACGAGCGTCCGGAAGAAGTCACCGACATGCAGCGCACGGTGAACGGGGAAGTTGTCTCATCGACATTCGATGAACCGGCATCACGCCACGTTCAGGTCGCCGAGATGGTCATCGAGAAGGCCAAGCGCCTGACGGAACATGGCCGCGATGTCGTGATCCTGCTCGATTCCATCACACGCCTCGGCCGGGCGTACAACACCGTTGTGCCGTCATCCGGCAAGGTTCTGACCGGTGGTGTCGATGCGAACGCACTGCAGCGTCCAAAGCGGTTCTTCGGTGCGGCTCGTAATATCGAAGAGGGTGGCTCCTTGACGATTATCGCAACAGCGCTGATCGATACCGGCAGCCGCATGGACGAAGTTATCTTCGAGGAATTCAAGGGAACGGGTAACTCCGAAATCATCCTTGACCGGAAGATCTCCGACAAGCGCGTCTATCCTTCGATCGACATTCAACGCTCCGGTACGCGCAAGGAAGAACTCCTTGTGCCGCATGAGCGTCTCAAAAAGACTTTCGTTCTGCGCCGGATCCTCAATCCGATGGGGACAGTGGATGCTGTGGAGTTCCTTCTCGACAAGCTCAAGCAAACCAAGTCCAACGACGAATTCTTCGACAGTATGAATACCTGATCCTGGTACCTGTCGGAATTTCAAAGGCGCGGATCTCCCGGGGTTCGCGCCTTTACTTTTTGTTAACGCTTTTGCTGCGCATCCGATGCGAACGCGCCGCCTGCAGCCATTTGAATCGGACCCGATCTGATGCCCGGAAAAATCTACCTAGAAACAGATCGACTGCTTCTGCGCGCCTGGCAGGACCAGGACGTCGAGCCGTTTGCAAGAATGTGCGCAGACCCGGAAGTCATGCGCTACTTCCCGGAGGTGCTGACCCGCGACAAATCGGAAGAACTTGTTTCCAGATGCATCGACAAGCAGGGGAAGGACGGATTTTGCATGGCGCCGGTGGAGGTCAGGGATACCGGCGAGTTCTTGGGATTTGTCGGATTGAGCAGGCCAACCTACGCTGCACCGCTTCCCTTTGATCCATGTATCGAGATCGGTTGGCGATTGAAGAAGTCGGCCTGGGGGAAAGGCTATGCGAGCGAGGCGGCCCGGGCCTGGCTTCGATTCGGCTTTGAAACAATCGGACTTGATGAGATTGTCGCATTCACAATTCCCGCCAACGCGCCTTCCAGAAAGGTAATGAAACGCATCGGAATGCAGCGGGATCACGAGGGAGACTTTCTTCATCCGTCTCTTCCTGCTGATCACCCGGTCGCGCCGCATGTGCTCTATCGGTTAGCGGCATCAGACTGGATCGCGCGTTACGGCTGATACAGTCGAAGATTCACGTGAAACACTGCGCGGGCGAATATTGACCGATTTCGATTCGTACCCGAACCGATGCCAGCAAACCCTGTTTCGGGAGCATTCGGTGTTTTCCTTGTGAGTCCATCGAGCCGGTTTTCCGGTCTCAGAATTCCCGATCGGAATGTTCACCAGCGGCTCTAGGTCTTTGGGGCGCATAGGCGCAGACGGCGGAAACAGCCCGGCATTGATTCACGTGAAACACCCATCATGTGTTTCACGTGAATCGGGTAGCTGCATAGCATTGAGATCGAATCGCCGGCGTAACATTGGGCAGTAATTTATGTTGGGAGTGGCACCAATGCTTTGGCCGTGCCATGAAGCGATGACCGGTTGCCCGCGCGAGAAGAATGTACCTTTGCGTTTCCCATGCCGTTTGTTATTGAGGCACAAGTGAAGCGTATCGGCACAGCGTCTGAAGTCTCCTTCCGGAACCATAACAATGTCAGAAACAATTTATGCACTTTCGAGCGGCGCAGTGCCGTCGGGCGTTGCCGTCATTCGCGTCTCTGGTTCAAGAACCAAAGCGGTTGTTGGCGCACTCTGCGGATGTGTACCGGAAGTGCGAAGGGCAACGCTGAGCAGATTGAGGGTCCCCGAAACGTCGGAAGTCCTCGATGAAGCGCTGGTTCTGTTCTTCGAGGGTCCAAAGAGCTTTACGGGAGAAGACATCGCGGAATTTCACTGTCACGGCGGCAAGGCTGTGGTTGCGAGGCTGCTTGAAATCCTGGGCGGGTTCGAGGATTGCAGGCCGGCAGAACCGGGTGAATTCACACGCCGCGCATACTACAATGGCCGTATGGATCTGACCGAAGTCGAAGGCCTTGCAGATCTTATTGCTGCGGAAACGGAAAGTCAGCGGAAGCAGGCTGTTCGTCAGATGGGTGGCGCGCTTGGAAGTCTATACGAGGATTGGCGCAAGCGGCTAATTCACATGCGGGCGATGATCGAGGCGGACTTCGACTTCGCGGACGAAGAAGATGTTCCGGGCAGCGTTGCGGATGAAGTCTGGCAGGACGCCGGAACGCTTCGTGCCGAGATTTCCAGCCATCTCGCGATGTCGAGAAGAGGGGAGCGCTTGCGGTCCGGATTGCAGGTGGTGGTGATGGGAGCTCCGAACGCGGGCAAATCAAGTTTGCTTAACGCCATTGCCGGCCGGGATGTTGCCATCGTGACCGAAGAGGCAGGTACCACACGTGACACGATTGAAGTTCATCTTGATCTTGCTGGGTATCCAGTCACGCTGATTGATACGGCAGGTCTTCGGGAAGCTGAAGGGCGAGTTGAACGGGAAGGAATTCGGAGGGCTCAGGTTAGGGGCCAGGAGGCGGACCTCATCCTCTGGGCAGTAGAACCAGATGGCGCGGAACTGGATGATCCCGTGTCCGGTTTGCCGGTTGATCTTGGCAATGCGATTCCGGTCTGGATCGTTCGAACCAAAAGCGATCTTGTGACTCTTCCGAAACAAGACTCTTCCGAAACGCTCAAGGAAATTGCTTGTTCTGACAAGGATGAGGACGGTATGGCCGCGTTGTTTAACGCATTAACCCGTTTTGCCGAGGAAACGATTTCCTTGAGCGAGGCACCTTTGGCAACACGCGAACGGCATCGACATTACCTTTCTGACTGCCTGGCTGCTCTTGATGCTGCCGCTGAGGCGGGGCATCTACCGGCTGAATTGCGCGCCGAGGATCTGCGTCGCGCGTCCGACTGTCTCGGACGGATTACCGGGCGTATTGATGTGGAAGATCTGCTTGATGTCATCTTCCGTGATTTTTGTATTGGTAAGTGATGTTTCACGTGAATCATTGAGGCGTAGCAATGATCGGTTCTGAACCGGAACATGTTTCACGTGAATCATGTACCTGCGGGTCTGAGGCTCTTCGACGTTTATGGAAAAGGCGTGAAAATTCGGCTTGAATTCCGCTTTGACCTGAAATCAATCCCGCCGTATAAGTCCTGCGAAGAAATGCCGGTTTGATCGGCACTATGATAGTCTGGTATTTACCGGCAACCGATCCCTTATCAAATTAGAATGTTGCCAGGTGCTTCCGCGAAGTGCTTGTGTGAACGGTGAGACTAAATGCATTCTTCGGACCTGGAATTCGATGTAGTTGTTATTGGTGGCGGGCATGCCGGGTGTGAAGCAGCTGCGGCTGCAGCGCGCGCGGGTGCATCGACAGCACTTGTCACGCATACATTCGACACCGTTGGAGTGATGTCGTGTAATCCGGCCATAGGTGGATTGGGGAAGGGGCACCTGGTCCGGGAGATCGATGCACTCGATGGATTGATGGGACGCGTTGCCGACAAGGGCGGCATTCAGTTCCGCATGCTCAACCGGCGCAAAGGGCCTGCTGTGCGCGGGCCGCGAGCGCAAGCCGATCGGAAGCTTTACCGTGAGGCGATGCAACACGAGATATCGGAAATCGAAGGTCTGTCGATTGTCGAAGGCGAGGCGCATAAAATTCTTTTTGCGACTGACGCGCCCGACCGGTCGGTGTCCGGCATCGAACTTGCGGATGGACGTGTAGTTGCGTGTGCTTCCATCGTTCTTACGAGCGGAACGTTTCTCCGGGGTCTGATCCATATTGGAGACAAGAAGATCCCTGCCGGACGATCCGGGGAAGCCCCGGCTATGGGACTGTCTCAGTCGCTTGAGGAAATCGGGTTTGAGCTGGGCCGCCTCAAAACCGGCACGCCGGCGCGGTTGGACGGGCGGACGATTCATTGGGACCGCTTAGATGAGCAGCCTGGTGACGAGGACCCGGTACCGTTTTCAACATTGACCGAGAAAATCGAAACGCCCCAGGTTCCTTGCCATATCACGCGCACCACACCTGAAACCCATCAGATCATTCGGGAAAACCTGTCCCGTTCCGCCATGTATTCAGGTGAGATCAAGGGAAGGGGTCCGCGCTACTGTCCGTCAATCGAGGACAAGATCGTGCGGTTCGGGGAACGGGACGGACATCAGATCTTTCTGGAACCGGAAGGGATTGATGATCACACCGTCTATCCGAATGGGATTTCAACATCGCTTCCGGAGGAAACGCAGCTTGCTTTTCTGAAGACCATTCCAGGTCTTGAAGATGTAAAGGTCATACAGCCCGGATACGCTATAGAATATGACCACGTTGATCCTCGCGAACTTCGGCCAACTCTGGAAGCCAAGCGTTGTGCCAGTCTTTATCTCGCCGGCCAGATCAACGGGACCACAGGATATGAGGAGGCCGGTGCACAAGGGCTTGTCGCTGGGGTGAATGCCGCATTCAGAGCGTCGGGCAAAGAGCCGTTCGTGATAGACAGGTCGCAAGGATATATTGGTGTGATGATCGATGATCTGGTGACACGCGGTATTACCGAACCCTATCGCATGTTCACGTCACGGGCTGAGTACCGTTTGTCGCTTCGCGCCGACAACGCAGATCAAAGACTGACCCCTCTCGGAATAGAGAGCGGCATCGTCTCGGAAACGAGACGCCTGGCATTTGATGCCAAGATGGAGAAGATCGCTCAGGCAACCAATCTTCTGAATGAACTGACGGTGACACCGTCCGAAGCCCAGAAAAAAGGCCTGCCTGTGAATCAGGATGGTATTCGGCGGTCCGCCTTTGATCTCTTGTCCTACCCGAATGTAACATTCGAGATGCTGCGTGTGCTTTGGCCGGAGTTGAGTGAGTTGGAAGAAAGTATCGCTGAACAGGTCACAACGGATGCTCTTTACGCGGTTTACCTCGATCGGCAGAAGGCGGACATCGAAGCGTTGAAGCGCGACGAAGCGTTGCGTATCCCCGATAGTTTCGACTACGAAGCGATTGTTGGGCTCTCCAATGAGGTCAAACAGAAATTGATCGACATTCGCCCCGCGACCCTGGGTCAGGCCTCACGGATGGACGGTGTGACACCTGCAGGCCTTACGCTCATTCTGTCTCATCTGAAGCGTCGGTCGCAACGTGGAGCTGCTTGATGAGCGGTGCTCCGGTGTTGAATGACAGTGGACAGGTTGTGTACAAGTTTGGGGATGTTTCACGTGAAACGTTGGATAGACTCCAGACTTATGTCGACCTGGTTCTCAAGTGGCAACCGGCGCAAAACCTGATCGCGCCCTCAACGATTCCGGATATCTGGACCCGGCATGTCGCCGACAGCCTTCAAACCTTCTGGAGTTTTCCAGAGGCCAGGACATGGGTTGATATTGGCAGCGGTGGTGGTTTTCCAGGTATTGTCACTGCAATCCTTCTTGCTGACGAACCGGGCGCTCATGTTCATCTGATAGAAAGCAACCAACGCAAGGCGGCGTTCTTGCGGACCGCTTTGCGTGAGACCGGATCCAGGGGTACAGTTCATCCGGGCCGGATCGAATCGGTTGCGAAAGAGTGGAAGTTTGGCGCTGTCGATGCGGTTTCGGGAAGAGCACTGGCGTCGCTTGATCTGCTGTTTCGATTGTCCGAGCCCTTTACTGCTCTGGGTGCAAAGGCTGTTTTCCACAAAGGTCAGGATTTTCAGAGAGAAGTTAATGAAGCCTCTGACGCTTGGAACTTCGATCTGGTAGAAAAGGAAAGCCTTGTAGATCCAACGAGCCGGATGCTTGTCTTTTCGAATATTTCAGCCCGGCCAGAATAGCCCAGGAAGGTGGTGTGGCAATGAGCATGCTTCCCGAAACACCGCGCGTTCTTGCGCTTGCAAACCAAAAAGGCGGCGTCGGTAAAACCACGACGGCGATTAATCTCGGGACGGCTCTTGCGGCAATCGGTGAAAAGGTTCTGGTCATTGACCTCGACCCGCAGGGAAATGCGTCCACCGGTCTCGGCATCGAACACCGCGATCGCGATTTGTCGACTTACGAAATCCTTAGCGGCGACTGCTCGCTCGCAGAAGCTGTCAGGGAAACTGCGGTGCAGCGACTGTGGGTCGCTCCGTCGACCATGGATCTTCTCGGCCTTGAGCTTGAGATCGCATCAACAAACGATCGTGCGTTTCGCCTTCGGAATGCAATCGAGAACCTGACCCGTTCGCGGTTGTTCCAGGAAGTCGGCTTCACCTATATCCTTGTCGACTGCCCGCCGTCGCTCAATCTGTTGACGATCAATGCCCTGTCTGCGTCGCATTCCATTCTTGTGCCATTGCAGTGTGAGTTCTTTGCCCTGGAGGGGCTTAGTCAGTTGCTGAGTACCGTCGAGCAGGTCAAGAACGCTCTCAACGGCGAACTCAGCATTCACGGCATTGTTCTCACCATGTATGACAGCCGGAACAATCTCTCCAATCAGGTTGTCGCCGATGTGCGTGAAACGATGGGCGATGCCGTCTACGAGACGATCATTCCGCGAAATGTTCGCATTTCCGAAGCACCTTCATACGGCAAGCCGGCTTTGCTCTACGATTTGAAATGCGCAGGCAGTCAGGCCTATTTGCGACTCGCATCCGAAATTATTCAGCGCGAGCGGGAGTTGCGCCGAGTGGCGGCATAACGTCGATTGGATTCGGTAGCGAATTGAAAAGCGCATGTGGCTGCGATTTTGAAAGACGTATCCTTTT
Source organism: uncultured Roseibium sp. (assembly GCF_947494555.1). Classification (GTDB taxonomy): domain Bacteria; phylum Pseudomonadota; class Alphaproteobacteria; order Rhizobiales; family Stappiaceae; genus Roseibium. The sequence goes on from NZ_CANLVF010000004.1 coordinate 168,696, forward strand.
ACAAGGTAAATCGTTGAAATATAAGAAGAAAAAGGTGCGGTATGGCTGACAAGGACGGCAAGAACAAGCGTTTGGGCCGAGGTCTGGCTGCGTTGATTGGAGAATCCGCTCCTGAAGCGGTGGCGCCCTCCGAAAAGATCGTAAGGGATAGCCGGCGGGTGCCCATTGAGCACCTGGAGCCGAACCCGCGAAACCCCCGCAAGACCTTCACGGAAAAGGATCTGGCGGATCTGGCTGAGTCGCTCAAAGCCAAGGGTATTGTGCAACCGATCCTGGTCCGTCCCGCCGCGGGAAAGACCAATCGCTTCGAGATAATCGCCGGCGAGCGCCGATGGCGCGCGGCTCAGCGGGCGGGCCTGCATGACGCTCCCATTATCATTCGCGACGTCACCGATCAGGAAGCGCTTGAACTTGCGATTATTGAAAACGTTCAGCGCGCGGACCTCAATCCTATCGAAGAAGCGATGGGATACGACCAGCTGACGGCCGAGTTCAAATACAGTCAGGGTGAACTTGCCAAAGTGATCGGCAAGAGCCGCAGCCATGTCGCGAACACGATGCGGCTCCTGAAATTGCCCAACTCGGTCAAGGACTATCTTGCGGAAGGCCTGCTGACAGCCGGGCATGCGCGCGCGCTTATTACCGTTGACGATCCTGCCGCATTGGCGGAACTGATCGTCGAAAAAGGACTGACGGTGCGGGATGCGGAAAAGATCTCGCAAGATCCCGATGCTCTTGCGAAACTGAAGGGCGGCAAGGCTCCGAGCGAAAAACCGCAGAAAGACGCGGATACGAAGGCGCTTGAAAAACGTCTGACCGACACGCTTGGCCTGAAAGTGGTTGTCGGGCACAAGCCGGGCAAGGAGTCCGGTGATCTGAAGATCAAATATACGTCTCTCGAGCAGCTTGACGAACTGTGCAAAAAGCTGGGCGTCGAAACGCGGTAATTTCCTGATTTCAGTTCAGTTTTATCAAACAAGTCGCTCTGGCACTGGTTGAACTCATCGAGGTCTGATGAGGTAATTTCCGGATAGTAGGCCAGCACGTCTGAAGAACTTTGGCTTAGGCATGAGCCGCGAACGCTGCATGCGACTGCTGTGTTGTGAATCTCCAACTCAAAATAGTCAACTGACCTTAATGTCGATAATTTTGCGTCCGTCCATAATGCATTTGACGTTGTAACGTTTGGATTCACCTTCCAGAACATATGTAAGGCTAACGTCTTTACGATGGCTACCTATTACCCAGGGAGAATACATTCGCTCGATTGGTTTGAATATTCCTGCACGTGCTTTTTCATTACAGATCTGAGCTGCAAGATCCTTTGATATGACTTCTTGTTCTTTTTTCTTCTTTTCTTCTTTTTCAATGTCTCTCAGGGAAGCTTCTTGAGCCTTCAAAAGCGCGACGCATTGCGAAAACTCCGTTGTCCCGACGGTGAATTCATCGGCACAAATCAGCTCTGCTCTACTTGGTTTCGGTACTGAAGGAGAACCATCCGAGACACACCCGGACAGAACAAGGGACGCCAACAGGCAGAGTCGCTTCAAAACAGTCTCCAATTTTAGCTGAAAAAGGTCCGGCGGCAAACTGCCGCTAGTCTAGATTGAAAATTCTGGAGATACAATTTTCTGAACGTAATACTATCGAGGATGCAGCTAAAGCCTTCTCTTTTTGGGGTCTGGTAGAAAGTCAGAAAGGTCTTCAGGCACTTAGAGATCGCTTCAGCGCCGCTGAGCGCGGGCACGCGCGACCCGCCCCAAAGTGAGTAATGCTTCCGACAAGACAGGGACACCCAGCGGATCATTCAGCCTGGATACCCGGGTGGCTTCGCTCAGAATACGCATCGCCTTTTCGAGGTCTTGCAAAGACCAGATCCGAAGCTGTTGCGCAAATTTCGGTTTGCGGCTGAAGAAGATGGGCGGGCGCTGGCCATCGAGCACTCCCTGTGCATTCTTGCCTGCGTCGACATCGATACGCATCCGGTGCAAATGCTGAAAGTGCTTCAGTGCCTGATTGGCAATAATCGACGCCTTTGATCCAGCATCGGACAGGCGTTCAAGACCGTGGTCGAGTGTTGCAATGTCGCCCGTTGCGGCCGCGTCAATGAGTTCCGACATCTCAAAGGCAGAGGCATCGCCGATAATTGCCTCGATATCCTCGCTTTCAATCCGGCCTTTGCCGAGCGCATAGAGGCACAGCTTCTTGAGCTCTCCGCGGCTCGCCATTCTGTCTCCGCCAAGAAGACTGTGAAGGGCGGACCGCGCCTCGCGCGTGATGGTCAAACCGGCTTCGCGGGTCTCTTCATCAATCAACTGATCAATACCGCGGTCATTGTCCGTATAGCACGGTAGAGCGACCGCCCGCCTGTGACCTTCAACGATCTTGCGCAGACCGACGCCTTTCTTGATGTCTCCCCCTTCCAGAACGACAAAGGTCTGCCAGTCGTCAAGCTTGAGAACGGGGTCAAGCGCCGGGGCAAGGTTTTTGCCGCCAGCATCCTTGACCCAGACAATTCTCCGGCCGCCAAAGAGGGGAATTGTCAGCACTTCGTCGATCAATCGATTCGGATCCGAGCTGATGTCTGCGGCATCGATCTTGACCAGGTTAAAGGGGTCACTATCGCCTTCCGAGGCCTTCGCAACCAACCGGGTCGCTCTTTCGGAAACCAGTCCCGTATCCGGACCGAAGATCAGGACAACAGCCCCCTGATCCGGCGGGTTCGCGACGAAACGGTCAATTTCGGCAGCTTTCAGAAGTGTCACAGGCAGTTGTCTCCTGCCGGATGGTCAGGACCGGCTGGCAAAATAGCCGGCCAGACGTGTGGCGATGTCATCCGCCACGGCCTTTGCAACCCGCTCCTGTGCATCGCGTAACGCGCGCTGGTTGGCAAAGCGTTGGCTGGAAAAGTCGTAGGAAGCCGACCGGAAGGTTTTGCCGGTTGTCAGTGTTTCATCAGTTTCGATGTCGCTCATGACGAATGTGGAATTCATCGTGATCGTGAAGGCGGAGGGCACGTCCGCGAATTGTTCAATGGCAACCGCTGCGTTGTTGAGATCGACGAGAATCTCAAGTCGGTATTTCTTCTCCTCGGACCCGGCACCGCGTTCCAGCCTGAATGTCAGCTCGTTGTAAAGAACCCTGGCGGAATCCGCGTTGGCGAATCGTGCTGAAATGTCATCGATATCGATTGCCGCCAGTTCTGCGGCAACAGGGGAAGACTGTGCGCCGAAGTCGCCTGTCGTGCTGGTCCCGTAGAGCGGCCGAACCTGGCAACCGCTCAGAAAAACAGCCATTACGAAGGCACTGCAAAGCGCCAAGCGCCGCAAGTTGTTTTCGCCTTTCAACATGGTGCTAAACAACGACATTCACGATCCTTTGCGGCACGACGATCAGTTTCTTCGGCGCGTTGCCGTTCAGCGCCTTTCGAACGAAATCCAAGGTCAACGTAGCTGCTTCGACCTCCTCTTTGGAAGCTTCTTTTGCGATTTCCAGTTCACCGCGCCGCTTTCCATTGATCTGGATCGGATAAATCACCGAATCTTCGACCAGAAGCTCCGGATCTGCGGCCGGCCACTTTGCCTCCGAAATCAGATTGTCATGCCCGAGTGCCGACCAGCACTCCTCTGCAAGGTGAGGCATCATGGGTGCCATCATCTGAACGAGATAGTCAGCCGCCTCGCGAACGGCAAATTCCGTCGCGGCATCTTCGATACCGTCACTGACAGTCTTGCTGATCGTGTTTACCAACTCGTAAAGACGGGCAACCGCCCTGTTGAAACCCAGCGATTCCAGATCGTTGGAAACGGCGGCAAGTGTCTTGTGGCTGGCGCGGCGAAGGTCGAGTGCCTTTCCGGACGTCTCCGGTGCAGTGCCGCTGCGCGGTTCGCTCCTTTGCGATATGTCACCGATCAGACGCCACACACGCTGCACGAAACGCCAGGCACCCTGTACACCGTCTTCTGTCCAAATGACGTCGCGTTCCGGCGGACTGTCCGACAACATGAACCAGCGCGCCGTGTCAGCGCCATAGGTATCGATGATATCGGTCGGGTCGACGGTGTTTCGTTTGGACTTCGACATTTTTTCGATGGAACCGATGGACACTTCTTCCCCGGTTTCCAGGAGTGTCGCGCGGCGGTTTCCGTCAACGTCTTCAATCTTGATCTCGGCAGGTGAAATCCAGGAACCGTTCGCCCCTTCGCCCAGGCGATAGGTTTCGTGCGTGACCATGCCCTGGGTGAACAGGCCTTTGAAGGGTTCCTTCAGATCGAGGGCCCCTACCTTCTGCATCGCTCTGGTAAAGAAACGGGAATAGAGCAGATGCAGGATCGCATGCTCGATGCCGCCGATATACTGGTCCACCGGCAACCAGCCATTGGCTGCCTCCGGGTCAGTCGGCTGGTCGCAGTTCGGCTCCGTGAAGCGGGCGAAGTACCATGAGGAATCCACGAACGTGTCCATCGTGTCGGTTTCCCGCAGCGCGGGTTTCCCACACTTCGGACATGTCGTGTTGCGCCAGGTCGGATGACGGTCGAGCGGGTTTCCCGGCTTGTCGAAATTGATATCTTCCGGCAGTTCCACCGGCAGGTTTTCATCCTTCTCCGGAACGACGCCGCAGTCCTCACAATGAATGACCGGGATCGGGCAGCCCCAGTAGCGCTGGCGCGAGATGCCCCAGTCGCGCAGACGATAGTTGATCTGGCGTTCGCCTTGCGTCGCGCCATCGATGGCGATGGATTCCAGCTTTTCCGCGATCGCTTCCTTTGCATCAGGAATGGACATGCCATCCATGAAATCCGAATTGAAGATCGTGCCCTCATCGGTAAAGGCTTCAGTGCCAATCTCGAACGTCGCGGCATCTGCATCCTTCGGCAGCACAACCGGCTTGACCGGCAGGCCATACTTGCGGGCGAAATCGAGGTCGCGCTGATCATGCGCCGGGCATGCGAAAATCGCGCCTGTGCCGTAATCCATCAGAATGAAATTGGCGACATAGACCGGCAGCTCCAGAGAGCTGTCGAGCGGATGTTTTACCCGCAGACCAGTATCGATGCCTTTTTTCTCTGCCTTTTCAATAGCTTCTTCGGACGTGCCGATGCGCTTGCATTCATCGATGAAGCTTTTGATTTCCGGATTGGTTTCCGCGAGTTTCGCAGAGATCGGGTGATCCGGTGACAGACCCATGAACGATGCGCCAAACAACGTGTCTGGACGCGTCGTGAAAATCTCCAGAGTCTTGTCGCCAGTCGGTGCCGGCGACGTGAATTCAAACCGGACACGCAGGCCTTCCGAGCGGCCGATCCAGTTCTTCTGCATCAGGCGAACCTTGTCCGGCCAGCGATCCAGTGTGTCGATTGCCTCCAGAAGGTCTTCCGAATAGTCGGAAATCTTGAAGAACCATTGGGTCAGTTCACGCTGCTCGACCAATGCACCTGAGCGCCAGCCGCGGCCGTCGATCACCTGTTCGTTTGCCAGGACGGTCATGTCGACCGGGTCCCAGTTTACCTTCGCATTTTTGCGATAGACCAATCCCGCTTCCAGAAAACGCAGGAACAGACGTTGTTGCTGAGTGTAGTAAGCGACGTCGCATGTCGCGAATTCGCGGCCCCAGTCGAGCGACAGACCCATGATCTTGAGCTGATCGCGCATCGCGGCAATGTTCTCGTAGGTCCAGTCCTTCGGATGGACCTTGTTCTGCATGGCGGCATTTTCCGCCGGCATTCCGAAGGCGTCCCAACCCATCGGATGCAGAACGTTAAATCCCTTGGCACGCTTGAAACGCGCAACAACGTCACCCATGGCGTAGTTGCGCACATGTCCCATGTGAATACGGCCGGACGGGTAGGGGAACATTTCTAGGACGTAGTATTTTTCGCGGGGATCGTCGTTTTGCGTGACGAAGACGTCCTTGTCGTTCCAGACTTTTTGCCAGCGCGCTTCAACCTCGCGCGCGTTGTACCGTTCCGTTGCCATCAAATGTGCCGTTTGTTCTTGCCGCCGGATGAGCGGAATTCCTGAATGATAGATTGCCGGACTGTCACCAGAAATCCGCGTCCGGGTCAACATGTCCGACAAGAAAGACCCTTAGGATGACTGTTTATTTCGCATTGCCGCATTCGTAAAGCCAAACGCTCGCGAACTCCGCAAAGCCTATCATCAATGGTTGCGCCGGAGACATTTCGGATTCAGCCTCTTGAGAATTCGGATCAGCAGGGCGTAAACAACGAACAGTCACCGCGTTGATCGCCAGGAAGGAAAGAAGAATGACGTCCGCCGAAAACCGTCTTTATGAAGTTCAGGCTGAGATTCGCGCTGCGGAAGCGGAATTTCTGCGTCCCGACGGTTCGGTCAAGCTGATCGCGGTTTCAAAAACATTCGCCGCCGATCAGATACGACCTGTTCTCGAAGCTGGCCAGCGGGTCTTCGGTGAAAACCGGGTGCAGGAAGCCATGGGCAAATGGCCCGGCTTACGAACTGATTTCGATGACATCGAGCTTCACCTGATCGGGCCGCTGCAGTCCAACAAGGCCAGGCAAGCCGTGTCGGCCTTTGATGTCATTCATACCGTCGACCGCCCGAAAATTGCGCGGGCACTGAAGGCCGAGATGGAAAAACAAAGTCGTCCTCTGCCCTGTTTCATCCAGGTAAATACCGGCGAAGAGCCGCAAAAGGCCGGAATTCTGCCAGCCGATGTCGATGGGTTCGTCGCCGAATGCCGCAATGACGTCGGCCTCGATATCATTGGCTTGATGTGCATTCCGCCAATAGACGAAGCGCCTGGCGAGCATTTCGCCCTGCTGCAGAAGATCGCCGAACGTAATGGTCTTGACCAATTGTCTATGGGAATGTCCTCCGACTATCCGGTGGCAGTTGGTTTCGGGGCGACACATGTCCGGGTCGGATCCGCCATATTCGGTGTGCGAGACAAGGTGTGAGTGTTTCGGGCGTCATTATTTTCGAGACGTCGGTTCAGCCTATTCGCGAATCGATCTGAGAAATCAAGGACTGAAGCTCTCATTTCAAGTCACTCACCTCGAAAGATAAATAAGTTCAGAGCAAACTATGTTTAAATTCGAAATATTATAGACTTTATATTACTAGAATTAAGCCGTGTTCACGCCGAAAACTTTCAATGATGTCATGAATATGACTGACCTATGGCTGAATACGATGCATGGCCACAACAATGCCGCGAAGGTTCCCAAGAGCAGCCCTTTGCCGGTCGCGATCTCAGATCACAGTCTGTCCTGTTCCGGTTCGGCAGGTCGCAGGGGCGTGGCGGATGGACGGAACATAAGGCGGACGTCCCCTACGTCTATTTCTAACCAAGAGACGGGGCGATCCGACCAGAACCAACACTTGGAGGTTTAATTATGTCCAAACGTCTTACCGCTGCTCTTCTCATCGGTGCTTTCACTGCTTCTTCCGCAGCGCTTGCACAAGGCATGTCATTTGAGACGATCGACAGCAATCAGGACGGCTTTGTGAGCTTTGACGAGATCACGACTGCTGTTCCGGATATGTCGGAAGACGTTTTCAAGGCTGCTGATGCGAATCAGGACAACCTGCTCGATCCGGCTGAATTTGCAGCGGTTCAGCCATAATTCGGCTTCGGGCGATCCTCCCCCCGTAAGCTGCGCTTGCAGTGGGGTTGCCTGATAAAGACCACTGCCGGTACGGTCACACCGGCGGTGGTTCTTTGTTTTTGAGGAATTCGCGCATCAAACCCGTTTCTGATGCCGCGTCAGCTTTTTTTCCGTCGGGCATTGCGCTGCCTACGGGTGTTAAGCTCAATTGACTGGTGAGTTTTAGTCACCCTTTGTACCAACCTTGGCTTGTTGACCGCCGATTGCTCCTTTGCAAGACTGTTCGTCTATACTTGGGAGGAAATCATGAAATCACTTGCATGGGCACTTGGTGCAGCCGTTGCGCTCGGCCTGTCTTCAGGCGTTGCGCTGGCGGCCGATACGACACTGCGCATCTCATTGCAGCTGCCGCTGAAAAGCCATCTCGGTCAGAACCTGCTTCTTTTCAAGGAAGAAGTTGAAAGCAAATCGAACGGTGAGATAGCCGTCGAGATCTATGATTCCGCCCAGCTTTATAAAGACAAGGAAGTTCCGGCAGCTGTCGGCTCCGGCGCGATTGAAATGGGTGTCGCCTCGTTGACGCGCTATGTCGGCGATATCCCCGCGGTCGACATCTTCTACCAGCCATTTCTGTTTGACACCGAAGAGAAGGTGCGCGCAGCAGTCGCTCCGGGGTCGCCCGTGCGCGGTCCTCTGGACGAGGCAATAAAAGACACCGGTTCCACGGTGCTCTGGTGGCAGGCCTATGGCGGTGCGATCATGCTGTCCAAGGAAGGACCTTTGAAAACACCGGCGGTCATGCAAGGCAAGAAGGTGCGCGTGTTCGGTAAAACGCTCGGTGATTTTGTGACGTCCGCCGGAGGAGCGCCAACGCTGATTTCCGGCTCTGAACAGTATCTTGCTTATCAGCGTGGCACTGTCGACATCGGCATGACCGGCGTTTCGGGCGTTAAATCCCGGAAGCTCTGGGAGGTGATGGACACCATCTCGGTGACCAATCACGCTGATATTGAATTCATCGTCGTCGTGAATACGGATTTCTGGGATGGCCTGCCGGACGAGCACAAGGCGATTATCCAGGCCGCCGCCGTCATGGCGGAAGACGACGTCCGCAACCGGATGTCGGAAATCGAGGCAGCCGCATACGCAGCGGCCGAGGAAAACGGGATGACGGTCTACAGGCCAACCGCCGAGGAAATCGAAGCGTGGAAGGCCGTTAGCCAGCCGGTTTACGACACATATACGGAAAAGGCCGGCGACCTTGGCAAAAAGGTCATGGATGCGGCAAAGGGTCTTTGACGATCACTTGACGTGAAAGCGCTTCGCATCCGCCGGATGCGGAGCGTTTCGGCATCGCGAACTTAAAGTCCCACCATCAACAGTCTGCTTGGGTACCAATGAGAGCGTTTTATGCGCTGCTTCGGGCACTTGCCGGAACAGCTGCCTTTTTGTTTAGTCTTGCCGGTTGCATGCTGACCTATGAGGTGTCCGCCCGCTATCTGTTTGTGGCTCCGACGATCTGGGCGGCAGAACTTTCGCAGCTCTGTTTGATTTGGGGAAGCATGATCGGCATGCCCTGGCTCCTGAAAACCAACCAGCACATTGCGGTTGATGCACTGACGGTCAGGCTCGGTAAAACGGCGCAGCGCATGTGCCGGATCCTGGCCATGAGTGCGATTGCCCTTTTCAGCACACTGGTTGCCTGGAAGGGTGGCGAGATTTTCTTCGACTCCTTCGAACGGGGCCGAACGACCGGATCGATGCTCGATTTGCCCACCTGGGTTGCTGAACTTGCCATTCCAGTCGGATTTGCTCTGGTACTTGTGCAGGCGCTGATCGAGCTTTTTTCCGCCGTGAGGTGGGGTGATGCGGAAAGCGGTGCCGCTTCATGACGACACTCCTGATCCTGGTCGCGCTGTTCGCGCTTCTGCTTATTCGGGTACCTGTGGCCTTTGCACTTGGCGGCCTTGGTCTCGCGATGCTCGTTTTTGGCGGTTTTTCGCCTTTGATGGCGCCACAAGCCATTCTCTCAACGCTGGACGGCTTCATCCTGCTGGCCGTGCCATTGTTTCTGCTGATGTCCAACATTCTCCTGAAAGGCGGCGTGGGCAGGGACCTTTTTGCGGCCGTTCATGCGTGGGTGGGCCATTGGCCGGGCGGGCTTGCGGTTGCGACAATTCTCTCCTGCGCCATCTTTGCCGCTATCTCGGGCTCTTCCGTCGCAACTGCCGCGACGATCGGGACAGTGGCCATTCCAGAAATGATCAACCGGGGATATGAACGCCGCTTCGTTTACGGTCTGCTGGCCGCGGGCGGGACACTGGGCATTCTGATCCCGCCCTCAATCCCGATGATTGTCTACGGTTTTGTCACGGAACAATCCGTCATCTCGCTGTTTCTGGCCGGTATCGGGCCGGGCATAATGCTCGTTGTGCTGTTTGTCGTTTTTGCAATGGTACATGCCCGCTGGCTGGGCGGATATCGGGCTGAACCTGCCGCCAGTGCCGAAGAGCGGTTCTGGAGTTCTTTGCGTGCGCTTCCTTCGGTCGTACTTGCTGCTTTTGTCATCGGCGTGATCTATACCGGCGTTGCAACGCCGACCGAGGCAGCGGCAATCGGATTCGCCGTTGCGCTGGTCATCACGGGGGTCGTGCTCAGAACTCTTTCCTGGCAAGGTTTGAAGGAAGCCGCCTACGATTCCATGGTGACGACCGTGGCCATCCTTCTGATCGTCGCCGGAGCCAAAGTCTTCGGCAAGGCAATTACGCTTTACCGGATCCCACAGGAAATCTCGATGTTCATCGGTCAGAACATCGATACGCCGCTGGCTTTCATCCTTGTGGTCTCGGTGGTGCTTCTGATCATGGGACTTGTCTTCGAGGCCCTTTCGATGGTCCTCATCATGACACCGGTGCTGTTGCCGGCGGCCATGCTTCTCGGTTTCGATCCGATCTGGTTCGGTGTCTACATGGTGATCATGGTCGAGTGCGCATTGATCACGCCGCCGGTCGGCCTCAACCTCTATGTCATTCAATCGGTTGCGAAATCGAGCCTCGCGGATGTCTCCAGAGGTGTCCTGCCTTTTCTGGCGCTTATGCTGTTTTCGGTCGCGATCTTGTATGTCTGGACCGATATCGCGCTTTATATTCCCTTCAAATTCTAACTCTTGTGAAAGAGGTGAGCATGCCGTCCCAGGCAGACAAACTCCGGACACTGCTTGAAGCAAAGAAACTGCATGTCATGCCGTGCTGTTTCGATGCGCTTTCGGCAAAACTGATCGAGCAGGCGGATTTCGACCTGACCTTCATGTCGGGCTTTGCAACTTCGGCGTCGCGGATCGGTCAGCCCGACCTTGGTCTGATGTCTTACGGAGAAGTTCTTGATCACCTCGGAAACATAACGCAAGCGGTGAATTTCCCTGTCATTGCCGACGGGGACACGGGATACGGCAATGCCATGAATGTGCGCCGGACGGTTTCGGGTTTCGCAAGGGCCGGAGCTGCCGCGATCATGATCGAGGATCAGCTGTCGCCGAAGAGATGTGGCCATACCCCAGGCAAAGAAGTCGTGTCGCGCGACGAGGCTTTCGATCGTATCCGAGCCGCCAGCGATGCCAGGGAAAGTGGGGCTGACATTCTGATCCTGGCGCGGACCGACGCGCGTCACGAACACGGACTGGGCGAAGCGATTGACCGTGCGGCCCGCTTCAAGGAGTTGGGCGCAGACATTCTCTTTGTCGAGGCTCCGAAGACGGTGGCGGAAATGGAGACAATCTGCCGGGAGCTGCCGGGACCGAAGATGGCCAATATTGTGGAGGGCGGTGAGACGCCCGAACTGCCCCACAAAGAGCTGGAAGACATGGGATTTGCGATCGCAGCCTATCCCTTGACCCTGATGGCGAGTGCCATGAAGGCAATGACGGAGACGCTGGCTAAACTCAAGTCGGATTCTGACAGGACACACCTCATGATGGATTTCATCGAGCTTCGCGACCGGATCGGCTTCAATGACTATTATGAACAGTCCGCACGTTATGAAACCTCCCGCAGGTCGTAAGCTTTTTGGCGGGTCGGCAAGCCAGACGAAACTTGACTCCTGCACCCCATTCAGGCATAGACCCGCGAACTCCAGATGAGTGACTGACAATCTGAACCGCCGACCGGGACCCGAAAAGGTGTAAAGAGATCCCGGAGGCTAACACCCGACAGCGCGATGCGCCCTCGGGTGCCGAACTGCTTTGCATAGGTAATTCGGTTGGATCTGAAAGTCGGTTGCCCATATGGTTCGGGAGATTTCCCGAAAGCAATGACCTAAGGACCCCTTTATGTTTGAAAGCCTGTCCGATCGACTAAGCGGAATTTTCGACAAGCTCACCGGCCGTGGTGCGCTGTCGGAAAACGACGTGAACGAAGCGCTGCGCGAGATCCGCCGCGCGCTGATCGAGGCTGATGTTGCCCTGCCGATTGTTCGCTCCTTCACTGACAAGGTGCGTAACCGTGCGGTTGGTGCCGAAGTGGTCAAGTCTGTCACGCCGGGCCAGATGGTCGTGAAAATTGTTCACGATCAGCTCGTGGAAATGCTCGGGGCCGAGGGTCAGCCCATTGACCTGAACGCGCCCGCACCGGTCGCGATCATGATGGTCGGTCTGCAAGGTTCCGGTAAAACCACCACCACGGCCAAGATCGCCCGGCGCTTTACACAGCGCGACAAGCTCAAGGTGTTGATGGCGTCGCTCGACACGCGCCGGCCTGCTGCCCAGGAGCAGCTCAAGATTCTCGGCGAGCAGAATGAGATCGACACTCTGCCGATTATTGAAGGACAAGGACCGGTCGAAATCGCAAACCGGGCGATGTCGGCTGCCAAGCTCGGCGGGTTCGACGTTGTCCTTCTCGACACTGCGGGCCGGATTCATATCGACGAACCGCTCATGATCGAGATGGCCGATGTAAAGTCCGCGGCGCAACCTCACGAGATTCTGCTGGTCGCCGATTCACTCACCGGTCAGGATGCGGTCAATCTGGCACAGAGCTTCGATGAACGTGTCGGTATCAGCGGCATCGTGCTGACCCGGATGGACGGTGACGGACGCGGCGGCGCTGCCTTGTCCATGCAGGCGGTCACCGGCAAACCGGTAAAACTCATTGGTACAGGTGAAAGGTCCGACGCGCTCGAGGATTTTCATCCAAAACGGATTGCCGACCGGATCCTTGGCATGGGGGACATTGTCTCCCTGGTTGAAAAGGCTGCGGAGGCCATTGATGCGGAACAGGCCGCAAAAATGGCCAAGAAGATGCAGAAGGGTCATTTCGACCTGGAAGATCTGGCCGAACAGCTGAAACAGATGGAAAAACTCGGTGGTATGTCCGGAATGATGGGCATGCTGCCGGGCGTCGGCAAAATGAAAAAGCAGATGGAAGCCGCGAATGTCGATGACAAGATGTTCAAGCGCCAGATCGCCATCATTCAGTCGATGACGCCCAAGGAGCGGCAGAAACCGGACCTGCTCAAGGCGAGCCGTAAAAAACGGATTGCCGCGGGATCCGGGGTCCAGGTCGCGGAAGTCAACAAACTTCTCAAGATGCATCGCCAGATGGCGGACATGATGAAAAAGATGGGCAAGGGCAAAGGCATGCTGGGCAAGCTGATGGGCGGCCTCGGTGGCGGGATGCCCGATGTCGATCCGAAACAGCTCGAGGAAATGGCCAAATCAGGTCAGTTGCCCGGTGGTATGGACCTGCCGAAAGGTCTGCCGGGTGGCTTGGGCGGCGCCGGTCTGCCCCCGGGAATGCCGGGCCTCCCAGGCCTTGGCGGTTCGAAGTTGCCCGGTCTTCCCGGCATGGGGAAAGGCAAAAAGCGATGAGCAATGCCGAAATCCAGCTGGGCCAGAGCGCTGCGGTCGAGGAGCTGAAAGCGCTCAGATCTTCCATCGACAATATCGATGCAGCACTCATCAATATGCTCGCCGAAAGGTTCAAGTGCACCCAGAAGGTGGGTGTTCTGAAAGCCAATAACGACCTGCCGCCGGCGGACCCGGCGCGCGAGAAAATTCAGATCGAACGGCTAAGACGGCTCGCCGCAGAGGCCAATCTCGATCCTGACTTTGCCGAGAAATTCCTGAACTTCATCGTTCGCGAAGTGATCCGGCACCATGAAGCCATTGCCGCAAAAGCCGGCAACTGAAGAAACTGGAGATCTAAAAATGGCTACGAAAATTCGCCTCGCACGTGGCGGTTCCAAAAAGCGCCCGTACTACCGTATTGTAATTGCAGACATTCGTTCACCGCGCGACGGCCGGTTCATCGAGAAAGTCGGAAGCTACGATCCGATGCTGCCGAAAGATTCCGAAGACCGCGTGAAGCTTGACGTCGAACGTATTCAATACTGGCTCGGCAACGGCGCAAAGCCGACCGATCGCGTTCATCGTTTCCTTGACGCTGCAGGTCTCCTGAAGCGCGAGCCGCGCAACAATCCGAAAAAGGCTGAGCTTGGAGCAAAAGCCAAGGAGCGCCTCGAAGCCAAGCGTCAGGCTGAAGAAGAAGCTGCAGCTGCCGCTACCGAGGCAGCAAATGAAGGCGCTGCCGAAGAAGCAGCTGCTGAATAAGCTTCAAACCGGAAGCGATGCCGATTTGCTGGAAAGAGTGCTGCTGACATGAGCTCACCGGGCGATCAGAAAGTCCTGATGGCAAAAATCGGCGCCGCCCATGGCATTCGCGGGGAAGTGCGGGTCAAGCCCTTTGGGGATGATCCGCTTTCCTTTGCCGATTATGGCGTCCTGAGCGATAAGAACGGTTCACGAACCTTCAAGGTCGAAAAAGCCCGCGTTCAGAAGACGGTGGTCATCACCAAGTTCAAAGAGGTGAAGGACCGCAATCAGGCAGAAGAGCTGAACGGTGTCGAACTCTATGTCGATCGCGCACAGCTGCCCGATCCTGAAGAGGACGAATTCTACTATTCGGATCTCAATGGTCTGAGCGTGCTCGATAATGATGGCACGCATCTTGGGAAAATCGTGGCTGTCCAGGATTTCGGCGCCGGTGACCTGCTGGAGATCCGTCCCAAACGCGGACGCACTTTCTATATTCCCTTCACCAAAGCTTTCGTTCCGGAGATCTCGTTTTCAGACGGTTATGTGAAAGCGCAGTTGCCCGAAGACTATTTTTCCGAAGAGGGTTCTGAGGAGTCCGAAGCGGTTTCCCCGGACAAGTAGCGGATCGGTACCGGTTGCAATCCCATGCTTCCGAGGTTCAGATCTTCCTCCGGTTCCTTGACAGCCTCAGTGACTTCGGAGCGCAGAAGTGCGATGAGCGCGACAACGAGCGCAACACCAATCCCGTTTGCCACGAGATCTGGCAGTGACATCGCGTGATGTGGCAGAAAACCCTGTGCAAGTTCCCCGGCCATTCCCATGCCAAAGGCAACCACGGCCGAAATCCTGAGCCGGCAGCAGAAAAGCGCGTGTATTGACAACGTCAACAGGGCGAAGAAACCGATGTGAATGACCTTGTCATAGGGGTGTCCCACGCCGGTTTCAAAGACCAGTCCCACCAGAATCCCGAAGGTCATCAGCGCGACGAGCGGCACGACCCGGCTGAGGGAAATGTCGAGATAGTGCTGGTCGACACGTTTTTGAATGATTGCTGGAAGCCTGAAACGCAGAACTGGGACCTGAAACACGGGAATAGACCTGATTGAAACGCTCTTGCCAGCATGAACGGGGGGCCTTAATCAGTTCTTTCCAAGCCGTTAGTCTTCGCCTGAGAGGCGGCACTTTCAAACAACAGGGTTAACACGGTCTTTATGCCCTTTAGCGCCACAATCCTCACGCTCTATCCGGACATGTTTCCCGGACCACTCGGGCAGAGCCTGTCGGGACGGGCGATGGAGAAAGGGTTGTGGCAGCTTGAGACAAGCCAGATCCGCGACTTTGCGACGGACAAACACCGGAGTGTCGACGATACGCCGGCTGGCGGAGGTGCGGGCATGGTGCTTCGCGCGGACATTCTTGCGAAAGCGATCGATTCCGCAGCGCCTGCTGAAGATCCGAGACCGCGGTTTCTGATGAGCCCGCGCGGACGACCGTTGACCCAGTCGCTCGCTCATGAGCTTGCTTCGGGACCTGGTGCGATTATTGTCTGTGGCCGTTTTGAAGGTATTGACCAGAGGGTTATAGACTCCAGGAGACTGGAGGAGGTCTCGGTTGGAGACTACATCCTTTCTGGTGGCGAAATCGCCGCGATCACAATGCTGGATGCCGTTATCCGCCTGCTTCCAGGTGTCATGGGCAATATGGAAAGCGCAGAGACGGAGAGTTTCGAGACCGGATTGCTTGAACATCCGCATTACACCCGTCCGGCGGACTTCGAAGGACTGCCGATTCCGGATGTTCTGAAGTCCGGCAACCATCAGAAAATCCATGACTGGCGCATGTCCGAGGCGGAGCGCCTGACCCGCGAACGCCGGCCGGATCTTTGGGATGCCTACATGGCCGATGAGGACGACGTGGACTAGGTCTGGTCGCCGCTTTCGCTGAGCTTCGCCAGGATCTGTGTTCCGCGCCGCACGATGTCCGACTGTGAACGGGCACCGGTTTTCGACGTCGCGCTTGCCAGGTGGTTTCTTGCCGTATTGTAGGAAATCTGCAGAATTTCCGCGGCTTCCTTCAACGAGTAGCCAAGAATAAGCTGCTGGACGACAAGGCATTCCCGATCGGTCAATCCGAACGCGGCGGACAGGATCCTTCTGGAAGGTTTGGGCGCTTCGGAAGGATCGAAAATTGTTACAAGCAGCGGCAGGCTGGGCGTCAGGAAAGGTGCGAAACCCGGATGGATCTGGTCTTTGTGCCGGATGGGCAGCACGAAAAAGAACGGGCCCCCGCGACTTTTGCCGGACAATGGAACCGGTCCGACCGGCGACGATGTTTTTGAGGCCTTGTCGAGTGCGGCCTGGAGCGCGGCCTGATTTTCTGATTTGCTCGCGCTCAATCGGACCATGCGGTCAATATAGATCAGTTCGTTGTCACGAAGCACACAGTCCGCCTCGGCGTTGAAATAGGCCACTTTGCGATCCGGGGTCACGAGCAGAGCCGCTGTCGGTATCCTGTTGAGCCAGAATTCCGGATCTGCCGGCACGGTCTCTCGCTTGGCAATTTCCAGCAGCAGTCCGAAAGCATTTTGCAGGTGCGGCCTTAAGAAACCGAACAGGTCCCGAACGTGCTGCTCCTCGCGCAGTTTCATTTTTTTCGGCAGGTTCGCCGCGACAAAGGCGGAATCTTCGCCGTGACGGTGCAGGATGATGCCAAAGGCGCGATTGATATCGCCGTGATCCTTCAGGAACTCGTGATAAAAATCCGTCATTTCGACGTCCGCCGTCGAAATGTAGTCGCCCGTGAACGCCACTTTGGCGGGATTGCATCTCAAGGCAATCGGTGGGAACGGATTCGCCGAAACAGCGTTGCTTAGCCGGAATTCCGCACCTTCGCCGTGATTGTACATGGCGCAGTCGTAAACACTGTTTTCATAGACGCACTGTGCCTGATACGAAATTGGCAGATCCGGGTATATGGTTGCAAGATCAGAAAGCACACTAGTAAGCCCACCATCCAGCAAAGCAGCGCTATAGAGTTTATGCAGTAAACTGGAGTGGTCCTTCATCACATGACGATTCCTCTAGTCAATGAGATAAGACTTTACCGTAATCAATAAACTTTATTTTATAAATACCGTAAATGACGCCGTGACATTTTTTTTAAAATGTGATATAAGTGTTATATTGCAACTAAAAATGCTTTTGAAGTTGTAAAAAACCGAAGAAGTATGGAAAGAATTACTTTAGGCAATGCAGAGCATCAGCAGCGGCACTTGTGCCGCTGCTTTTGTTGTTAAAACTAACCATGTATTTGTTTGAAAAACTATTACACTTTCGGTCGGAAGATCCGGAGCATTTTCAAGCCGGTCACTGAGAGTGTTATCGACCAGCCGACCATCGATTGTGAATTCCCAAAAACCGCATGACAAAAACAGGTTTATGCTGTATACGCCCGCGGAAGCTGGGTGAAAAACGGGTCTGATTTGTCCAGATCCGGTCATCGACAGGCCGCACATGGTCCAAAAGCCGATGAAACCAGCTTATATGCACCATGGCCCAAAGAAGGCGAATACGTTTTCCAGTTAAAGGGAAACGCTCTGGCCTCTTTGTAATTGAAAAGGGAAAAACGCCATGAACATTATCGAGCAGCTGAATGCTGAGGAAATGGCGAAAATCGAAGAAAAGCGCAAGCTTCCAGAATTTTCTCCAGGTGACACTGTCCGTGTCAACGTGAAAGTCACCGAAGGTAACCGTACCCGTACACAGGCTTACGAGGGTGTCTGCATCGCCAGGTCCGGCGGCGGCATCAATGAGAGCTTCACGGTTCGCAAGATTTCTTACGGCGAAGGCGTTGAGCGTGTCTTCCCGATCTACTCCCCGATGCTGGAAGGCGTTGAAGTCGTTCGCCGCGGCAAAGTCCGCCGCGCGAAACTTTACTATCTGCGCGACCGTCGTGGTAAGTCCGCCCGCATCTCCGAAAACACCAACGTTCGCTCCAAGCGCCTCAATGAGGAAGCGCGTGCGGAAGCCATCGCCGTCAAGGCAGCAAAGGCTGAAGCCAAGAAGGCTGAGCAGGAAGCTGCCGAGAGCGCTGCAGAATAAGCCGGCCGACAAGCTGAATTTTCGAAAGGCGGTCCAAGTGACCGCCTTTTTTGGTTCGTGCGGGTCAGTCAAGGTCAGTTGAATTCAGCTCAACCCCGCAATACTTGACGTTTTGGCGGAGCTGCGTCATTCACTAGCCTGAATTCAAAGGCACTGCTTGACGGCCTTTAACCGCCCAAAAGAATGACCCGGAAAAGCGCGCTCGGACGCAGGCGCAGCAGATCCGGTTGAAAACGAGGAGAGACCCATGGCGAAGGCGCGCACGCTTTACGACAAAATCTGGGACGACCACGTCGTCGACATGCAGCCGGACGGTACCGGGTTGCTGTATATCGACCGCCATCTCGTCCACGAGGTCACGAGCCCGCAGGCTTTTGAAGGGCTGCGGATGCACAGCCGCAAGGTTCGCAGTCCGGAAAAAACGCTTGCCGTCGTGGATCACAACGTTCCGACAACAGACAGGCGTCATGGCATCGACGATCCGGAATCCGCACTGCAGGTGGATACGCTTGCGAAAAATGCCGCCGAATTCGGCGTCGAGTATTATTCCGAACTGGATATGCGACAGGGTGTCGTTCACATCGTCGGCCCGGAACAGGGTTTTACCCTGCCTGGCATGACAATCGTCTGCGGCGACAGCCACACGTCAACCCATGGCGCGTTCGGTTCCCTGGCCCACGGTATCGGTACCTCCGAGGTGGAACATGTTCTGGCAACCCAGACCCTGATCCAGAAAAAGGCCAAGAACATGCTGGTCAAGGTCAACGGCAACGTGCCGGACGGCGTGACAGCAAAGGACATCGTGCTCGCGATCATCGGCAAGATCGGAACAGCTGGCGGCACAGGATACGTCATTGAATATGCCGGAGACGCGATCCGGTCCCTGTCCATGGAGGGGCGGATGACCGTGTGCAACATGTCCATCGAGGCAGGTGCACGTGCCGGTCTGATCGCGCCGGACGAAGCCACATTCGAATATGTGAAGGGCCGTCCCAAGGCACCGAAGGGTGAGGCCTGGGACATGGCGATGGCGTACTGGCACACACTGCACACGGATGCGGATGCCTATTTCGACAAGGTCGTCGAGCTCGACGCGGCAAATCTGCCACCAATCGTCTCTTGGGGATCCTCACCGGAAGACGTCGTTTCCGTTGAAGGATTTGTTCCGGATCCGGATGAGATCGATGACGAGAACCGTCGCGATTCCAAAAAACGCGCTCTTGACTACATGGGATTGGAACCCGGCACGAAAATCACCGACATCAAGATCGATCGGGCGTTCATCGGGTCTTGCACCAATGGCCGTATCGAAGACCTGCGCGCCGCCGCTGCCGTTATCGGAAATCACAAAGTCGCACCGCATGTCGACGCCATGGTGGTGCCCGGGTCCGGGCTTGTGAAGGAACAGGCCGAAGAGGAAGGTCTTGATCTGATCTTCAAGGAGGCGGGCTTCGACTGGCGCGAACCGGGCTGTTCCATGTGCCTGGCGATGAATGCCGACAAACTGAAGCCGGGTGAGCGCTGCGCCTCGACCTCGAACCGGAATTTCGAGGGACGTCAAGGACATAAGGGCCGAACCCATCTGGTGTCACCGGCAATGGCGGCCGCTGCTGCGATTGCAGGGCATTTTGTCGACATTCGCGAGTGGACCGTGAATTGATTCGATTTCCCCCACCAGATGCAAATGACGATTGAGGGCGCCACGGGCGCCCTTTTTCTTTTCACGCGCAAAAACGTCATACCGGCGATGCTGTTTTGGATATTCGGCAAGCGATTCATGGATTTATGAAAAATGCCTTGCTGAAAAACACCTTTCAACACGCTGGGACAGAAATGATTTTAACGGGCTTCACAAGACTGTCACCTCGGCACTACAATACTCCTGTCACAAAAGGACATGTTCCGCTGTCCGATTGACCGGACAACGGACAATCAGAGAAGGTGTGAGGAGCGGAAGGTGACAATAGCGGTTTCGCCTGGAGCCCATCCTGCGTTGGTGCTCAATGCGGATTATCGGCCCTTGAGTTACTACCCATTGTCCTTGTGGTCGTGGCAGGACACGATCAAGGCTGTGTTTCTCGATAGGGTAAACATCGTTGCAGAGTATGACGCGGCGGTTCGAAGTCCGAGCTTCGAGTTCCGATTACCGAGCGTCGTCTCGCTCAAGACATTTGTAAAACCCAGCCGATACCCCGCCTTCACCCGCTTCAACGTCTTCCTTCGCGACAAGTTTCAGTGCCAATATTGCGGCTCCAAGTCTGAACTGACCTTCGATCACCTCGTCCCGCGCTCAAAAGGTGGCCTGACCACTTGGGACAACGTTATCACCGCCTGCTCCCCCTGCAATCTGCGCAAATCAAACAAGTCCTGCAAGCAGCTGAACATGTGGCCAATGCACATGCCGTTCCAGCCGACAATCCAGGATCTTCACAACAACGGCCGCGGGTTCCCGCCCAACTACCTGCATGAAAGCTGGATGGATTTTCTTTATTGGGATACGGAACTCGAGCCGTAACCAGAAATTCACTGTCGACATGTGGTCTAGCGATGAAGCATGTTACCAGCTTCAGGCATGTATTATTTATGCCTGTTAAGACTTCTTTTACTTCTTTTAAAAGGTTCATTTAAGAATTTAGGTACTTTTCTGTAATAACTGTCTCTTGAGAGCTGTGAGGCAGTCATGAAGAAACAACGTATTCAAATCATCCAGAACCTGGCACTGCGTTTCCGAGGCGACCGCGATGCAGCGGTTATCCCGCTTTTCGGCATCATGCTGATCATCATCATTGTGATGGCCGGAGCTGCCGTGGATGTTTCAAGGGTCGTCAACGCGCGCGAAAAACTTTCTTATGCGCTTGACGCGGCGGCCCTTGCTGCAGCGACAGATCTGTCGACCCAGGAACTGACGAACGACGAGATCAAGGACGTCATCACGGATTCCTTCAACGCGAACCTTGCTGACGCCGAGTTCCTTGACGAAGCAATTGAAAATCTCGCCTTTTCCGTCGATCCCGACAACGGTCTGATCACCGTGAGTTCCACCGCCACGATGAACAACCTGTTCATCGATTTCGGCGGCTACGGCAAGACAGCGTTCGGTCCGGAAGCCTTCACTTTCGGCACCAACTCGCAGGTGACCTATTCCCGCTTTGACGTTGAAATGGCAATGGTGGTCGATGTGACCGGATCCATGGGCTGGGCACTCAACGATCTCAAGGATGCATCGGAATCAGTAATCAATATCCTCATTCCGGATAGTTCAACGGAAAGCAAGGTCAAGATTTCACTCGTGCCCTACAGCGTCGGCGTCAACATGGATACATATGCATCCACCGCGACGGATGGTGTCAGCACTCGCTGCGTGACCGAGCGCTCGGGCGATGAACAATTCACCGACGCCAGCTACACAGTTGAGCCGGCAGGAGACGGATCGGGAACGTATCGGAGCCAGGATTGCTCGGATTCTGTTCTTCAACCGCTGACGGACGACCGTGACACGCTCATGGACGCAATCGACGATCTTGAAACGGAAGGCTACACCGCCGCGCAGACCGGCATTGGCATCGGCTGGTACACGCTATCTCCAAACTGGAAGGATCTTTGGCCCGCCGAATCCCAACCAGCCGAATATTCCAATACGGAAGTGCTGAAATTTGCGCTGATCATGACCGATGGTGCATTCAACACGTATTACGACAAAGAGACGCTCACCTACGCAGAATGCGACAGTTACTATATCGGTAGCCGAAAATACAAAGGCACGTGTCTCAGTGGAACGAATGACTACTGGATCGAGAAGCCCCAGGGTGGCTATTCGGGTCAGCCGTCGCAACGTGCCCTGTCGCTCTGCAGTGCCATGAAAAACGCAGGCATTACGATCTACACGGTCTATTTCGGAACTGCGACAAGTTCGAGCCAGGCCAGGGTGATGGAAGAATGCGCCGACACTGGCAAGTACTATGTGGCAACGTCGTCGGACGACCTCATTGCCGCGTTCTCGAACATCGCCAAGAAAATTCAGCAGGTATACCTGTCACAGTAAGTGATGAGATCAAACGCAAAAAAAGCCCGCCATCAGGCGGGCTTTTTCGTTTCTGACCGGTCTCAGTCCCGGTTCTGCCTGTTGTCGATCAGATCGTCGACAACAGTCGGGTCCGCAAGCGTCGAGGTATCCCCAAGGCTTTCGAAGCTGTCTTCGGCGATCTTGCGCAAGATCCGGCGCATGATCTTGCCGGAACGCGTTTTCGGCAGGCCGGGTGCGAACTGGATCAGGTCCGGCGAGGCGATCGGACCGATTTCCGTCCGCACGTGTTTGACCAGCTCCTTTTTCAGCTCGTCTGTCGGCTCTTCGCCTTCCATCAGCGTTACATAGGCATAGATGCCCTGCCCCTTTATGTCGTGCGGATATCCGACAACCGCGGCTTCGGATACCTGCGGATGGGCCACAAGCGCGCTTTCAACCTCTGCCGTACCCATCCGGTGTCCGGACACATTGATCACGTCATCCACGCGGCCCGTGATCCAGTAATAGCCGTCCTCGTCCCGCCGGCAGCCGTCGCCAGTGAAATAAAGACCCTTGTAGGTCGCGAAGTAAGTCTGCACGAACCGCTCGTGGTCGCCATAGACCGTGCGCATCTGGCCAGGCCAGCTGTCCTTGATGACCAGGTTGCCTTCGGTCGCGCCTTCAAGGAACTTGCCTTCGGCATCGACGACGGCGGGCTGAATGCCAAAGAACGGCCGTGTCGCGGAGCCGGGCTTCAGGTCGGTTGCGCCTGGCAACGGTGTGATCAGGATGCCACCGGTTTCCGTTTGCCACCAGGTGTCCACGATCGGACAACGACCCTCGCCAACAACGTTGTAATACCAGGTCCAGGCCTCCGGGTTGATCGGCTCGCCGACCGACCCGAGCAACCGCAATGATTTTCTGGACGTGGCGGTAACGTGTTCGTCGCCTGCCCCCATAAGGGCGCGAATGGCGGTGGGCGCGGTATAGAAGATGTTGACGTTGTGCTTGTCGCATACATCCCAGAACCGGCCAGGACCGGGATAGGTCGGAACACCTTCGAACATGAGCGTTGTCGCGCCATTGGCGAGCGGCCCGTAGACGATGTAGCTGTGCCCCGTAACCCAGCCGACATCCGCCGTGCACCAGTAGATATCGCCTTCATGATAGTCGAAGACATATTCATGGGTCATCGAAGCATAGACGAGATAGCCGCCTGTGGTATGCATCACGCCCTTGGGTTTGCCCGTGGACCCGGACGTATAAAGAATGAAGAGCGGATCCTCGGCATTCATCTCCGTCGGTTCGCACTGATCGGACACCCTGCCAGCCTCTTCGTGGTACCAGACATCGCGCCCATCCTGCATTGCGATCTCACCACCGGTGCGCCTGACCACGATAACGCTGTTCACCGGCGCTTTTTCCGCAGCCTTGTCGACATTTGCCTTCAGCGGAACCTTGCGGCCGCCGCGCAGTCCTTCATCCGCGGTGATGACGCAATCGGATTTGCAATCCTCGATGCGCTGGGCGAGGCTGTCGGGAGAAAATCCACCAAAAACAATGGAATGAACCGCCCCTATCCGCGCACATGCCAACATTGCGTATGCAGCTTCCGGGATCATGGGAAGATAGATCGTGACGCGATCGCCCTTCTTGACACCCTGGCCGTGAAGCACATTGGCGAACCTGTTCACTTCTTTGGAAAGTTCGTTGTAGTTGATGATCTTGTGTTCGTTCGGGTCGTCCCCTTCCCAGATGATCGCCGGCTGATCGCCGCGTTTCTCCAGGTGCCGGTCCACGCAGTTGGCTGAGACGTTGAGCGTGCCGTCCTCATACCATTTGATCGAGACACTGTGGTAGTCGTAGGAGGTGTTCTTGACCTTGGTGTAGGGCTTGATCCAGTCGAGGCGCTTGCCGTGTTCGCCCCAAAACGCGTCCGGATCTTCGACGGAGCGCTGGTACATTTCCAGATACTTGGCGTTGTCTACATGTGCACGCGCGGCGACGTCCGCGGGAACGGGGAATACAGACTCAGACATTTGAAAACCTCCCGAAACCATATTGGCCGACGGGGTTGCCACATCCTCACCCCCCACCGGCTTGTTTGCTGCGGGCCATTATGCTGATGACCCCATAGGGCGTCCAGAACCAAACTTTAGTCCTTTAGTCGCCGAGTCCTTGGTCTAATGCGTTCAAATACGTAGTGAATTAGGCTTAAGCCGTCAGACCAATGACCCTTATGAAGCGAACCAGCCGATCACGATCGCCTGTGCGACAAGAACGCCAAGCCAGTGTCCGCCGTCGATAACCGTCAGGCTCCAGGGCCGGCCCTGAAAGCGGTGGTTGATGATCTGTGTCGTCATGACGATGCCAACCCAGATCATAAGCGCCGATATGATCCCTGTGCGAATTGACGTTTCGCCGGTGTGATAAATGATGCCTGCGAAGACGAAGGCCATCACCAGTTGGCAGGCAAACGTAATGCCGAGCGTGACCGGATCCGGCTTTGTCTGGTCTTCCGTCAGGCTGGCGGCTTTCATCCAGGCCTTACCGAGGACACCGTACCAGATCGATCCGAAAATGAAGGAAGCAACAGCAGCTGCTGCCACTGCGATGAGATTTACGCCGTCAAACATCATGGGTCCGCCCTCCGCATTTTTACGGTGTAGGTTGGAAGCAAACGGATGAAAGATCAAGCTTGTGGTTGTGCCAAGGCAGGTTCAAGTCAACCCGCCCGGATTTCAAGTCCGCCTTTTTCGACGATGAACTCGACAACCGGAGCCAGCCCGTCTCCCGCCTTGGTGTTTGCAAAGACAAACGGCCGGTTCTTGCGCATCTTCCTGGCATCGCGATCCATCACGCCAAGGTCTGCACCGACATAGGGTGCGAGATCGGTCTTGTTGATGACCAGGAGATCGGAACGGGTAATGCCCGGCCCGCCTTTGCGGGGAATTTCCTCTCCCGCGGCAACGTCGATGACATAGATTGTCAGGTCGGCGAGTTCCGGCGAGAAGGTTGCCGCGAGATTGTCGCCGCCCGATTCAATCAGGATCAGATCGAGATCCGGAATGGAGTTCGTGAGATCCTCGACAGCAGCAAGGTTGATCGAGGCATCTTCCCGTATCGCGGTGTGTGGGCAACCGCCTGTTTCCACGCCGCGGATGCGTTCGCTCGAAAGCGCCTGCGAGCGCACCAGGGCCTCGGCATCTTCGCTTGTGTAGATGTCGTTGGTGATTACAGCCAGCGAATAGCTGTCGCGCATTGCCTTGCAAAGCCGATCGGTCAGCGTTGTCTTTCCGGCACCGACGGGTCCGCCAATACCGACGCGCAGGGGGCCGTTTTGAGAGTTCATGAACGAAAGAGCCTCGAATACTGAGTTTCATGTGCCATGGAGGCGATATCCGCCAGAAAAGTCGTGCTGCCCAGGTCGTCAATCCCGGATGACAGCGCATCTTCGGTGACTTTGGAAATCACCGGTTCCAGTTTCGCCAGCACACTTTGACCGTCATTCTGTCCAAGAGGTACCGTGCGGATTGCAGCGGAAACGATATTGGCGGAAAAGGCCTGCAGATAGGCCACCAAGGCAGCCCGCGTTGGAATATCATGAGCCGAACAGACCAGACCGACCGAAACAGGATAGGGCCAGGCATCTCTATCGGCGCCCGCCAATTCCTTGAAGAGCACCGCCGCCGCGCCGTCTTGTGGTTGCCAGCTCATTTCGACGGCGCGCATGAAGGCGGTTCCCTGCGCGCTGGCCTCAAGATAACGTTCGCCTGACGGCTGCAGAGCGAGGCCGAGCTCTCGCAGGTCTTCGACTGTCTGCCGATCTCCACTGCGGGCTGCGTTGCAGGTTTCGCTCAACAGGATGGCATCCGTTCGCCCTGCGCCTTGGCGGAGGATATCCTGCAACCAGGCCTCAAGCTCGACCGAATTGGTGATATCACCCTGCTCAACGACCTGTTCCAGGCCATGGCTATAGGTGAAGGCGCCAATCGGGAACGCGGGCGAGAGAAAGGTGAGCAGCCGGTAGAGAGCGGCAGGGTTCATAGGATCAGTCATGGCTGTGACCGTGGGAGTGGTGCCCGTGATCGTGGCCATGAGTTTGTCCGTGACCATAAGCACCCCCTTCAGGGTCGAAAGGTGCGGATATCGGGGTCAGGCGTCCGCCGAGCTTGGCGACCATGTCCTCAATAACGTGATCCCTCCGAATTCGGAGCGTTTTGTCCGCCAGCTGGGTCGGGAGATGGCGATTTCCCAGATGCCAGGCAATCCGGACAAGATGCGCCGTGTTGTCGGCTTCGATTTCCACCAGATCTTCTGCTTCAGCCAGGACCTCGACAATTTTTCCGTCTTCCAGCTCGAGCCCGTCACCGTGATGCAAATGTATGGCGTTCGGCTGATCCAAAAGGAAAGTCAGACCACCTGCCCCGGTGAGCACAGCGCGTCTGCGATACCGGTCTTCCCGATCCAACGTTATGCGGTCGGCCGGTTCGCCGGTCCAGGTTTTTGCCGCGTGAATGGTTCGGACACGGATCATTATGCTGAGTCAGCCTTTGTCTTCATTGCCTGGAATGCGGGCCGCTCCCGGAGGCGTTTGAAATAGTCGTAGACCGGTCCTTCCTTCGGCAGGTCAAATTTCGCTGCAACTGCCCAGCCGGAACAATGACCAATGATGATGTCCGCGATTGTGAATGTTTCCCCCATGACATGGGGGCCCTCTCCCAGTCTTTGCTGCAAAGTGGCCAGGCCGCGCTGGAACTCCATCTGGCAGACGGTTTTTATTTCCGGGACGCGCACATCTTCAGGAAGGATAAATGTGTTCTTTGCGGCCGTCCAAAGCGCGCCTTCCAGGACATCGACACCAAACTGGGTAAAACTGTCCTGTTTCGCCCGTTCGACCGTGCCGGCGGGAAACGTAAACTTGCCGTGCTTGTCGGCGAGATAGGTACAGATGGCCACGGATTCTGAAATGACGCTTTCGCCATCGACCAGAAGCGGAACCTTGCCGCTTGGATTGAGCGCGCGCGCCGTTTCGGATTGTGGCATAGCCGGATCGATCTCGTAAGGCTCTCCAAGCTCTTCAAGCAGCCACATCACCCGCATCGCGCGGGTGCGCGGGAATCCGATGATCTTGTACATTTTTTGCTCCCAAACGATTGTTCGTCAGGACCTTAGAACAGGAAATAGCGTTGTGCCATCGGCAGCACTTCAGCCGGCTCGCAGGTCAGAAGCTCGCCGTTGGCACGCACTTCATAGGTCTCGGGATGAACCTCGATGTCGGGTGTCGCATCGTTGAGGATCATGGATTTCTTGGAAATGCCGCCACGCACGTTCTTGACCGGTAGCACGAGGCTGTCGAGACCGATCTTCGAACCGATATCCGTGTCGTAAGCAGCCTGGGAAACAAAAGTAACCCGGCTTTCGGTCATCGCCTTGCCGAACGCGCCGAACATCGGCCGGTAGTGAACGGGCTGTGGCGTCGGGATCGAGGCATTCGGGTCGCCCATGGGGGCCGCGGCAATCGTGCCGAGTTTCAGGACCATGTCCGGCTTCACGCCAAAAAATTTCGGATCCCAAAGCACAAGATCCGCGAGCTTGCCGATTTCAACAGACCCGACATGCTGGTCCAGCCCGTGTGCCACGGCAGGATTGATCGTCATCTTGGCCATGTAGCGTTTCACACGGAAATTGTCGTTGTCGCCGGTTTCCTCCGAAAGGCGGCCGCGCTGGACCTTCATTTTGTGTGCGGTCTGAAGCGTTCTGATGACCACTTCACCCACGCGGCCCATCGCCTGGCTGTCGGACGCGATGATCGAAAATGCGCCCATATCGTGAAGAATATCTTCAGCGGCGATGGTTTCCTTGCGAATGCGGCTTTCGGCGAAGGCGACATCTTCCGGGATGGAACTGTCAAGGTGATGACAGACCATCAGCATGTCGAGATGTTCTTCAAGCGTGTTTACCGTGTAAGGCCGGGTCGGATTGGTCGAGGATGGCAGCACGTTCATCTCACCGCACACCTTGATGATGTCCGGCGCGTGACCGCCGCCTGCGCCTTCAGTATGGAAGGCGTGGATCGTCCGGTTCTTGAACGAGGCCGTCGTGTTTTCGACAAAGCCGGACTCATTCAATGTGTCGGTGTGGATCATCACCTGAACGTCGTACTCGTCAGCAACCGACAGGCAGGTATCGATGGCGGCCGGGGTCGTGCCCCAGTCCTCGTGCAGCTTTAGCGCACATGCACCCGCCATTATTTGCTCTTCAAGGGCTGCCGGCAGCGACGCGTTGCCCTTGCCGGCAAAGGCGAGGTTCATGGGAAAGCTGTCCGCCGACTGAAGCATCCGGGTGATGTGCCAGGGACCGGGAGTGCAGGTTGTCGCGTTGGTACCGGTGGCCGGGCCGGTGCCGCCGCCCAGCATCGTTGTCACGCCGGACACCAGCGCCTCGTCGATCTGCTGCGGGCAAATGAAGTGGATGTGCACATCGAGTGCGCCGGCGGTCAGGATCTTGCCCTCGCCCGCAATGGCCTCGGTGCCCGGTCCGACAACAATGTCGACTTCAGGCTGGACATCCGGGTTGCCCGCTTTGCCGATGCCGACGATGCGACCGTCCTTGAGACCTACATCCGCCTTCACGATGCCCCAGTGATCGACGATCAGGGCATTCGTAATCACCGTGTCCACCGCACCCGCGGAACGCGGTGCCTGCGACTGGCCCATGCCATCGCGGATAACCTTGCCACCGCCGAACTTCACTTCTTCGCCGTAAGTGGTGAAGTCCTTTTCCACCTCGATGATGAGATCCGTGTCGGCAAGGCGCAGCCGGTCGCCTGTCGTCGGTCCGAACATGTCCGCATAGGCGGCGCGTGGCATTTTATAGGCCATGGTAGCTCCTGTTGGCGATCAGTCGGTGTAGTCTTCGAGCGTCGCTTGCAAATCGTCTGTTCGCTGCATGGTCATCACGATCATGCAGTTGCGGTAGAGTTCATTCCCACGGGTGCCACCCTTGTAGGGGAAACTGTAGGCATTGCAGTCTTTCTCGCGGAAAGTGATCCACGCGGATTGTGCTTCCTCCAGCGCGGCAGGACTGCCTTTAAGGTGCTCAGGAAGGTATTCATCAATCGCAACAACTTTGGCATGAAGCTTTTCATATGCCTCTTCCATGCTGGTATTGGCATCATTGAGCGCTTTTTCTGCGCAGTATGTGCGCTCGTTGTTGTTTAGCGGATAGCCGCAATCGATATTTTCCTGCGCCGATGCGAGCGGTGCAATGAGAGCGCAGAAAAGCGTCGCGGCGCAAAGCTGAAGGCGCATCAGTTTCCGAGTCCCTTGTTTAGGTCTTGCAGTTCGCCGACGCGGGCACGGGTCAGGTCGGCGCGGCAGGTGTAGATGAGTTGTGGCTCCAGCGTCCCGCCGCGGGCAAGGTAGCCGTATGCGGCGCAAGCCTTGTCACGATAGGGAATCCAGGCGCGCTGGGCATCGCGCAACGCATCGGCCGCACCTTTCAGATTGTCGGGCAGATAGCTGTCCGTTTCACGCATCTTGGCCATGGCGATCCCATAGACCTTGTTCAGCGCCGCATCTGCCTGCATCCAGTCCTGCTCGGCGCAATAGGTCATCTCAACCTGGCTCACCGGATTGCCGCAGTCGATGGCGGTCTGTGCCTGAACCGGCGCGCCGCTCAGCACAGAAAGGACCGATCCGACAAGCGCTGCGGATGCCTTGACAGGGGCATTCATAATTGGCCCATGACCTTCTGATTGAAACCGTAGACGGTCCGGTTGCCCCGATAAGGCACAAGCGTTACCGATCTTGTCTGGCCCGGCTCGAAACGCACGGCGGTCCCGGCGGGAATGTCGAGGCGCATGCCCCTGGCTTTTTCGCGATCGAAGGAAAGGCCTTCGTTCGTTTCAGCGAAGTGATAGTGGCTGCCGACCTGCACGGGTCTGTCGCCGGTGTTGGATACGTCAAGTTCAACGGTCTCAAGGCCTGCATTCAGTTCGATTTCGCCGTCAGCAGGAAAGATTTCGCCGGGTATCATCGCTGTCTCCTGGAACAATGCGCATTGAGAAAATTATCGGATCGGCTCGTGGACGGTGACGAGTTTTGTCCCGTCCGGAAAAGTGGCCTCAACCTGCACGTCATGGATCATTTCCGCAACGCCTTGCATGACCTGTTCGCGCGTCAGCACGGTGGCGCCCGCAGCCATCAGATCGGCGACCGAGCGGCCGTCTCTCGCGCCTTCCACGACAAAATCCGTGATCAGCGCGATTGCCTCGGGGTGATTGAGTTTGACACCCCGCTCCAGCCTGCGGCGTGCGACCATGGCGGCCATTGAAACGAGCAGTTTGTCCTTCTCACGGGGAGTAAGGTTCACGACAAGTCCTCCAAGCTAGCAATACCAGACGCGCGGCAAGTCAGCCGCACGGTATCCGGTCAAAAAGGAAATCAGCGCATTTCGCAAATCGCGCGCGTCGCCCGATACGAACCGCGCCACCAGCAGATCGTTCCAGGCACTGACGGCGAAACGCGTCTCGTTCAAAGGTAGAGCGTCCAGCACGGCGCGCGCAAGGGACAGACGGTCACCGGCGTCTTCCGCGCAATCGACGAATGTCGCAAATACGTGTCCGCCCGCTGCAGTCGCGGAGCCGCGCAGAATTTCTCCGGGTGCTCCGTCTACGCGAATGTCGTCGGCGAACACCAACTTGCCTGCGCGCCGGATACGCCATTTATCTTTGAAAAACAGCCTTTCGATGCTTTCTCCCATAGCGGTGCGTCCAAGGACGACGGTCTCAAGCATCATCAAGCGCGCATCCGGGGCGAGATCCGCATTGAGCGTTCGCGACAGATTGGAACGGTCGAAAAGCAACGTTTCCTGAGGTAGCCATTCGAGTGTCGCTCCGGCGCCGACACATAGCGATCCTGTCACTTTTGCGGATCCATCATTGCTGCGATATGCGCGCTCGGCGGTCTGGCTGGTCACAATCGCGTGTGCCTCGTCATCGATTGTGACGTTGTATTCCAGTTCGTCCCCTCCGGTGAGCCCGCCGGCGGTGTTGATCAGTACGGCCGTTGGCGCCCCTCCATAGATCCGCGGCATCCGGACTTTTGCCGAGCCCTTCTGGTAAAGGTCTGCAAGTCGGGTGGTTCCCGTGCGCGCTGAAAAACGGATACGGGCAACTCCTCTGACACGCTGCAGAGGTTTAGCTTGCACGCTCAAATCTGATGCTGGCGCAGCATCATACATATTGTTTCCGCCCCCGGGGTTCCGCCGGTTTTGTTGCCACCGGCATGGTGGTCCCATTGTGTCACCGGGCTAAAGTTTGATGCATCCCGGATCATTCTTCCGGCGATATTAGCAAGGGCCGGGCCAAAAAAGCATCTTTTCGACGTTTGGCGGAAACAGGGCGGAAAGTGTTGGTATATTTGCGGAGCTGACCTTATGCGCCGGGCAAATTGTACAAAAAATAAGCAGGTGCCTAAATCACATTCATCTTCTGAACAACAACAAGGGGTTGCTCTTGGCGACATGTTCCGGTTTTTTAGTAGGTACATCAACAAGGCAAGCAGTCCTTAACCCGTGTGCGTTTTTATAGCGGTGTGACCAGCGAGGGATGCGCGTGTTTTCAAGCCCAATTGGCCGCCTGACAGTTTTTTTTCTTGTTCTTTTCGGTTTCGTCGCGGGCCCGGGGACCGAGCCAGTGCGCGCGGATATCGGGGCCTTTATCCTGATAGACGCCAAGTCGGGAAATGTTCTTGAGGAGAAGAACGCCACCCAAAAGTGGTACCCGGCGTCCCTGACCAAGATGATGACGGCCTACGTCACCTTCAAGGCAATCCGCGAAGGGCGCGCGACGCTCAATTCTGCGGTCATTCAATCAAAAAACTCTCTGTCGGAACCGCCCAGCAAAATGGGCTTCAAGGTCGGTACGCGATTTACGATCGATACCGCCCTTAAAATCATCCTTATCAAGTCCGCAAATGATGTCGCTGTGGCTTTGGGCGAAGCGGTCTCCGGATCGGAGGCAGCGTTTATCGCTGCGATGAATGCGGAAGCCAGGCGGCTTGGTATGACCAATACACGGTTCACGAACCCGCACGGTCTGCCGGACAACGGACAGGTCACGACGGCACGCGACATGGCCATCCTCGCGATGGCACTCCGCAGGGACTTTCCTGAATCCAAGAGTTTTTACAATCATCCGGGCATTCGCTTCGGCAAAAAAACGCTGCGGTCCGCAAACCGGGAGTTTCTGCTCCGTGTCCCGGGCGCAAACGGGATGAAAACGGGATATATCTGCAACTCCGGCTATAATGTTGCAGCGTCTGTTTCCCGCCGCGGCCGCACGTTGATTGCGATTATCCTTGGCGCCGGTTCCGGGCTGGAAAGGACGGCTTTCGCGCGTCAGCTCTTCGACAAGGGTTTCAAGAAACGCCGCGGAGGCAGGAATGTCGCCAGTCTGACCGGAACGTCCGGCAATCCGCCCGCAAATGGCTATTGCCGCCGCAACAAGAGCCCTGGTGCCAAGGCCTATGTGGCTCGTTTCGACATGAAAAACGAACCTTCCGGCGGCTTCCTTTTTTTCAGAAGCGCAAACGACAAGCAGCTGAAGAAAGTTGACGAAAGCGGGTTCACGCTCGCGAACGGCAAGCCGGACTGGGCGAAGATTCTGGACCGGACACTTGGGCCTCGCAAAATCGCTTACCGCCCGTTGCAGGTCGGTCTCGGCAGCCCGACCGGTTCTCCGAAGGCCTCCGGGGCGGTTGCTGGATCGGGAATTCCTGCCAGCGACATACCGGTGCCATCCGCCAATCCGGTCCGACGCGCCGAAACCCAGATTCGTGAGAAACTGCAAAACACAGCCCAAGGCAGCAGTTCAGGGGCGATTTCGCAAGCTTCGGCCGCCGCGGTTCCGCAGGCAACGGCTGATGCGCCCACGCAGGCGGCGCCCGGCTCCATATTCCGCAAGGGCCTCGATTTTACGGTACCCGTTCCCGCGCCCAGTCCGCGCAAGTGAGCTTGTTCAAGACTTTAAGGACAGCCGACCGATCGCCGGCGAACGGTTAACCGTTTATTTACGCTAGTCCTTAACACTGCAGTAAGCATTGTTCCGAAGAGGGCCGACCATCGCGACCGTTTACCAGGCATTCGATGGGGCACTTCAAAGAGAGCGAGTGGACACAAGAGAGATCGAGAGATCGCATCATGATTGAACCGAGATCGACAGCCACCATCAGGGCACTTGCAAGCCTCGCTGAACTTTCTGCAGATCAGCTTGAGGAAGGAGCGTCAATAGACGAGGTCGTTGCCACCCTTCGCAAAGCGGCCGAAGCCGTGCGTCTCGTTATCGATACAGATGACCTGGATGACGACGACCTCGAGGAATCGGATCTCGCGCAGGACCTGACTCCCATGGACCTGTCTACAGATGGTGACGAGCGGGACGATTCCGAAGATACCGAAACCGAGGATGAAAGCATTCTGAACGCCAGCTAGCGTCTGACTGTTTCATCGTTTCGAAGAGTAAAGACCTCTGCCCCGGATTCAATGACCGCAATCGTGTGCTCAAATTGAGCGGACAGCTTCCCATCTTCTGTCAGGACTTCCCATCCATCGTCCCCTGCGGTGACCTTGCGTGTCCCCTGGTTGATCATTGGCTCGATTGTGAAAACCATGCCTTCGCGCAACTTCAATCCAGCGCCGCGACGCCCAAAGTTCAGAACTTTGGGCTCTTCGTGCATTTCGCGGCCGATGCCATGCCCGCAATAATCGCGAACGACTGAATATCCATTCCGTTTCGCGTGTCTTTCGATCGCAAAGCCGACATCGCCCAGATGGGCGCCCGGCCGCACCGCTTCGATTCCCTTCCAGAGCGCCTGGTAGGCAACGCGTACGAGCCTTTTTGCTGCTGGCGACGCATTTCCGACGACATATGTCTTGCTCGAATCGGCAATGAAACCGTTCTTTTCGAGTGTGACATCAAGGTTGATGATATCGCCGTCGCGGATAATCGCAGTCCGACCGGGGACACCGTGACAGACAACGTCGTTAATCGAGCTGTTCAGGACATATTCGAAACCGTACTGACCTTTGCTCGCCGGGCGTGCCTCTAGAGTGCCTGCGATAAAGCGCTCTACAAGATCGTTGACCTCCAGCGTCGACAAGCCGCTGAGATCCATCGTGTCCAGCATTTCAAAGACGGATGCCAACAGCCTCCCCGACACGCGCATCAATGCCAGTTCATCAGGTGTCTTCACCACGTCAGGCGGCCGTCTTGTCCGACTGGGGGATGTCGGCGGCTTCCAGTTGCATCTTTATGATATCGCTGAACGACAAGGTCGGGTTTGCTTCGGCCAGCATTCCGATCTTCATCCAGAACTCGGCCTGTGCATTGATGGACCTGCACATGACGCTGCTGGCGCGGCGGATATCATCATGCAGGTCTTCGCCGATCTTTACGATGCCCATGTCCTTCTCCATATACTAAACATAAATGGTTTATATACGATTCGTATATGAACATCAATATGCATCAGGACCGCGTTATGTCATTACATTTCCCCTTTGCCGCAAAGCCGAAAAAGTGATAGCGGTTCGACAGCCAAACACCGCAAGGTGCCTTGGCTGTTCCCGTCAAGTGATTGGAAACACTGCGGGATGGCATTCAAAGGAGACGCGTTTCATGGTTTCCCCCGGTCCTTCCGGAAAAAAAGGCCCCAAACCTCCCATTCCCTTGTCGGTTCTGACAGGCTTTCTCGGATCGGGAAAAACCACTTTGTTAAACGAGATCCTGAAGGACCCGGCGATGGCCAACACTGCGGTCATCATCAACGAATTCGGTGAAATCGGCCTGGATCACCTCTTTGTCGAACAGGCTGGAGAGGGGATTGTCGAACTTTCTTCCGGATGCCTTTGCTGCACGATCCGCGGTGACCTGGTGACCACACTTGAGAACCTGCTGCGTCATCTGGACAACGGCCGCACCGAACGTCTCGACAGGGTGATCATTGAAACCACCGGTCTCGCGGATCCCGCGCCGATCCTCCATACCATCATGCTGCATCCTTATCTCGTGATGAGATACCGTCTTGACAGCGTGGTCACCCTGGTTGACGCGATCAATGGCCACTCAACTCTCGACGAACACGAGGAGGCGCGTAAACAGGCGGCTGTTGCTGACCGGATCGTGTTCACGAAAACGGATTTGCTCGAAAAAGACCAGGATCGTTCAGTATTCGAGGCCCTCCAGCACAGGCTCTATGGCCTGAACCCTGGTGCTCATCGACTGAATGTGCGGTCCGGCGAAGTTCAGGCAGATCGACTTTTCAATGCCGGCCTTTATGACCCGAAGAGCAAGATACCGGACGTAGCAGCCTGGCTGAATGAGGAAGCCTTTGCCGAGACCGCGCATGCTGATGGGCACGGGCACCACCATCATCACCATGATGACGACCATGGGCATTCACATGATGTCAATCGGCACAGCGAAGCAATACGCGCCTTCACGCTGGCTACCGATCGTCCCGTTTCCGCTTCCGCGCTGGAAATGTTTCTCGATCTGCTGCGTTCGGCACACGGCCCGAAGCTCCTCCGGGTGAAGGGCATTGTGCAACTGGCTGAAGATCCGGAAAGACCGGTCGTCATTCACGGCGTTCAACATGTGTTTCATCCACCGGCAACGCTGGACGCCTGGCCGGATGACGACAGGCGGACCCGCATGGTGTTCATAACAAAGGACCTGCCTGAAGGGTTCGTCAGAAAGATGTTCGAGGCTTTTTCAGGTGCCCTGCTTCCCGATACGCCGGATCCAAAGGCCATGACGGACAACCCGTTAGCGGTCTCCGGGTTCACAAGCCCGATAAGCTGAACCGCCGGGTCCTGCGCCGGAGATTGAAGGGTGTTCCATGGATCTGTTTCAAGGCGCCGAGTCTCTCATGAGGATGAGCGCCGGCACGTGGGCGCGCCATGCCAATCCGTGGAGTGTCTACACGCGTCTGGCTGCCAGCCTGCCCACTTTCCTTGCCATCTGGAGCATTCACTGGATTGGTTGGCTGGCCATTTTGCCAATTGGTTTCATGGCAGTTTGGACTTTCCTCAATCCGCGGATCTTTGCAGCACCTGCAAACGCCGAGAGCTGGGCTGCGCGCGGCGTCTTGGGAGAGCGTGCGTTTTTGAACCGAAAGAAGATCCCGATACCACCCGAACATCTTTTGTTTGGTTACCTAACCACCGGGTGCTGCGGTATGTTCATGATCGTCGTCGTCTGGGCGTTTTTTGCCTCCATGTTCTGGTGGGCATTGACAGCTTGGCTGGGGGTCGTGCTTTCGAAAGTCTGGTTTGTCGATCGCATGGCCTGGCTTTGGAACGACGTCAAAGGATCTCACCCGGTCTACATCGCCTGGGCAAATGCCGACTGGTCGAAAACACTCTGAAACCGGACGTACGCTAAATTGTGTCAGTCCTTCTTGCGCAGTCTGATCAACCCTTCCTGGGCTGTGGAGGCAACCAGTTTGCCTTCCATTGTGAACAGTGAACCTCGATTCAAGCCGCGCGAGCCGGATGAGGATACGCTGTCAGTCGCATAAAGCAGCCATTCATCCGCGCGGAACGGATGATGAAACCACATGGCGTGATCGAGACTGGCGGCCTGGATCTTCGGACTGAATACGGATGTTCCGTGAGGGAACAGGGACGTGTCGAGAAGTGTCATGTCGGATGCATAGGCGAGCACGCATTGATGAATGCGTTCGTCATCGGGAAGCCTGTCAGTTGCGCGCACCCAGACATACTGTTTCGGCGGCAGGGGCTTTTTGCTGAAGTAATGCGTCAGCTCGACAGGCCGCATTTCAATCGGCCGCTCGCGCTCCCAGTAGCGCCGGACGTTTTCCGGCGCGACCGCAAGGAATTTGTCCTTCATTTCCTGATCGCTCGGCAACTCGTCCGGCTTCGGAACGTCCGGCATGTCGATCTGGTGTTCAAGCCCCTTTTCCTGCAGCTGAAAAGATGCGGACATGGAAAAGATCGCCTCGCCATGCTGGATTGCAACGACCCTTCGCGTGGTAAAACTGCCGCCGTCCCTGATCCTGTCGACTTCGTATATGATCGGAACCTGCGGGTCACCGGGGCGGAGAAAATATCCATGCAGGGAATGAATGTGCCGCTCTTCCACGACCGTCCTCGAAGCCGCCACGAGCGCCTGGCCAATGACCTGGCCGCCGAAGACGCGTTGCCAACCAACTTGCGGACTGCGACCACGGAACAGATTGCTTTCCAGCGGTTCCAGGTCAAGTATCTGGAGAAGATTGTCGACGGCCGTGTTCATCGGTGTGATCCCTGTTACATGAAGCAGCGTGGGCCGCTGCTGGAAATAACGAAACAGATGCGCACTCTTGGACGGGACATGACGTTAAAGTCAAGATGCCTTTGGGGAAGCTGAAGGCCGGGAGAATTGCAGTGGCGAAGAAAAAGGAAAAAGCAGAGATGTTCGACGTCGTGATAGCGGGCGGAGGGTATGTCGGGCTTTCGTTGGCAGTTGCGCTGAAACAAGGCGATCCTGGTCTGAAATGTGCCATCATTGACCCGAAACCCATGGACCAGCTGCACAGGGATCCTCGCGCATCGGCCATAGCAGCTGCCGCTTCCCGCATGCTGACCCAACTGGGCATCTGGGACAAGATTGCGAACGAAGCTCAGCCCATCAATGAAATGATCGTCACGGACAGCAAATTGCGGGACGCTGTGCGCGCGGTGTTTCTGACATTTGACGGAGAGGCGACGGAAGGTGAACCGTTCGCGCACATGATGCCAAACGGCGTCATGATGCCTGCGCTGTTCGAAGCCGCAAACGCCTTGGGTGTTACGTTCTTTGCACCTGGAACGGCTGAGACCTTTCGGACTCTGGCCGACCATTCCGAGCTTGAGCTTCAGGACGGCACGACCCTGAAAGGCCGAGTGCTGGTCGCTGCCGATGGTGTCCGTTCCAAACTGCGCGATCTTGCCGGTATCCGGACCGTGAACTGGGACTACGGCCAGTCGGGGATCGTAACGACTGTCAAGCATGAGCGGCCGCATAACGGCCGGGCCGAAGAGCACTTTCTGCCCGCGGGCCCGTTCGCCATCCTGCCGTTGCCAGGAAACCGGTCCTCGCTTGTGTGGACCGAAAAGACTGCGGACGCGGAAAGGCTGGTACGGTCGGACGAATTCACTTTCGAGCTCGAGCTGGAACGGCGCTTTGGCCACCATCTCGGCAAGCTGGAGGTCGAAGGCCCGCGGCGCGCCTATCCACTTGGCCTCAAACTCGCACGCGATTTCGTGAAGCCGAGATTTGCGCTGATCGGGGATGCGGCACACGGTATTCACCCGATTGCGGGTCAAGGCCTCAATCTTGGCTTCAAGGATGTGGCAGCGCTGGCAGAAGTGCTGGTAGATGCGCGCCGCCTTGGCCAGGATATCGGTGGCTTTGACGTTCTGGAGAGATATCAACGCTGGCGCAGGTTCGACACATTCCAGATGGGTGTGGTGACAGACGTGTTGAATCGCCTCTTTTCCAACGACAATGACATGCTGCGGGCCGTGAGAGACCTGGGTCTCGGACTGGTCGACCGGATGCCGCGTCTGAAAAACCAGTTCATCAAGGAAGCGGCAGGCTTTGCCGGTCCGGTTCCAAAATTGCTTTCCGGGGAACCAATCTGATAGGACTTGCAGAGCCAGCGGCGGCCGTGCCGCCCGTTTTGGTTTTTAGCGATTGGATCTGCGCTGAATGAGTGACTTGCCTGAGGGTTATACTGCGCCCCGCTCCATTCTGATCACCGGATGCTCGTCGGGTATTGGCGCGGAGGCAGCGCATATTCTGCGCGGCAGGAACTGGCGGGTTATTCCAACGGCGCGAAAGCAAGAGGATGTCGACAGGCTGGCGGCTCTCGGTTTCGAAGCGCTTCGGCTCGACTATGAGGATCCTTCGAGTATCCGCGCGAGCGTCGATGCCGCGTTGAGCCTGACGGAAGGCAAGCTTGACGCAGTGTTCAACAACGGCGCCTACGCCGTTCCAGGAGCTCTGGAAGACATTCCAACGGATGCACTCAGGGCTTTGTTCGAGGCAAATTTTATCGGCTGGCACGATCTGACGCGTCAGGTCATCCCGGCAATGCGTGCGAATCGATCGGGACGCATAGTTCAATGTTCTTCGGTTCTCGGTTTTGTCGCGCTCAAGTTTCGCGGGGCCTACACCGCATCCAAATTTGCGGTCGAAGCGTATACGGACACATTGCGGCAGGAGCTCAAGGGCAGTGGATTGCATGTGTCGCTTATTGAACCGGGACCAATCGACACCCGGTTCACACAGAACACGCTCGCCAATTTCGATCGCTGGATCGGGGAAGAGGGGTTGAAGTCTTCCGTTTTCGCGGAGACGTACAAAAAACGGCGTGTGCGCATGGAATCGGGCGAACCCGGTCCTTTCAAGCTGCCGGCGGGTTCCGTCGTGAAACGGCTCATACATGCAGTGGAAGCCAAGCGGCCGAAAGCGCGATATCATGTTACCGTTCCGACAACCGTCATGGCTGCCGCGAAGCGTGTGCTTCCAACCGGGCTTCTCGACACATTCTGTATAAGGGCCGCTGACGCGGAAGAATAACAAAGGGCACGACGCATCCAAGTGGTGGCCCGACGAGGAAATGAAATGGCGGAATTCATCAATATTCTCATTCCCATCGGCATGGCCGCGGTGGCGATCGTGCTATTGCTAGGAATCTGGAACATGTTCAGAAACGGGCCCGCAAACCGGTCGCAACTGCTGATGCGATGGCGGGTTGGATTGCAGTTTCTGGTAGTTGTCCTCGTCATGGGTGGGCTCTACTTCTTCGGTTCGGGCAACTGAAACGAGAGCGCTGATGCGAGGGGATGGGAAGAAATGGTTGTTTTGAACAAGATCTACACAAAGACCGGTGATGACGGCACGACCGCATTGGGAACAGGGGAACGGCGGCCAAAGAACGATCTTCGGATTGAGGCCTACGGAACGGTCGACGAAACCAACGCGGTGGTTGGTCTGGTAAGGCTTCATGTTGCCGACACAGCACCTGCTATCGACAATGTGCTGAATCGAATCCAGAACGACCTTTTCGATCTCGGCGCCGATCTGGCGACTCCCGAAACAGATCAGGACCTCGGGTACGAACCGCTTCGCATCACGGACAGCCAGGTGACTGCGATCGAAGCCGCCATTGATGACCTGAATTCAGATCTTTCTCCGCTCAGATCCTTCGTTTTGCCAGGCGGAAGCGCAGCGTCCACTCATCTTCATCTTGCCCGAACAGTTTCACGCCGCGCCGAGCGGTTGATGGTTGAGCTTTCTTCTGTGGAAAACATCAATCCGGCGGCCGTTCGCTACATGAACCGCCTGTCGGACTACTTTTTCGTGGCTTCGCGTTACCTGAATGACAAGGGCGAGAACGACGTTCTCTGGGTCCCGGGCAAGAATCGCTAGGACGACGCGCATGTGGGCAGGGGTTTCATAGCGGCATGTTCATTCCGCTTCACGATCACAATCAGCTGGAGCATGTTCCGCGGCCCTATGTGAACCTGGCACTCATCGCGGTGAACGTGATCGTTTTTTTCGTTCTTCAGGATGCGGGCAACTATCAAACCGTCAACGCATCATCGATATCGCACGGACTGATCCCGGTCGTCCTGTTCGATATCCGTGAACTGGCGCCACAGTTTCAGGTTCTGCCCGACTGGATGTCACTGATTACCTATGCCTTTCTGCATGGCAATTTCATGCATCTCATTGGAAACATGCTGTTTTTGTGGGTTTTTGGTGACAATGTGGAAGACGCAATGGGGCACGGCCGCTATCTTGCCTTTTACATCATCTGCGCAATTGTTTCCGGATTGGCCTACGCGTTGCTCGATTTGAATTCGGACATGCCGCTGATTGGCGCTTCAGGCGCGGTGTCCGGTGTCGTTGCGGCCTATCTGATGCTTCATCCAAAGGTCAAAGTATGGGTTCTGGCCCTCGGACGCATACCCTTGCGTCTGTCTGCGCAATGGCTGCTCGGCGCGTGGGTGCTATACCAGATCTACAATGCCGTTGCTTTTCCTGAAAGCCAGGTGGCCTGGATCGCCCATGTCGGCGGCTTGGTTGCGGGAGCGATTCTGGTGGTGTTTTTCAGACGCAAAGGCGTGCCGCTATTTGACAAAAATCTTGGCTAGGTGGCTCAGGCGGATTTCCAGACCGCATTTCCGGTACGACACGCCACGCCTTCGCGGTTCAGGGACTTTCCGGATGCAAGCACAATGCTTTCGGTGTAGGAACGGCAATACGTTCCTTCCGATGTCTTCCATGTTTTGAGGGGGGTAACCGAGCCACTGACGCCGCTTTGAGGATTTTGCCAGCGCGTCGCTTGGCCTGAAAGAGACTTTTCAAGCGCTGTTTGAAGCTTTTCATTGGCGATTGTTTTGTCAGACGTCTGCAAAGTAGACGAGACTGTTGGAACAAGCGGTTCCGTTTTCTCCTGAGCGGAGATCATTGTGCAAGAAGGTGTTGCTGCCAAACACGCTACCGCAAGCACGACCCTTGCTGGGAGCAAATTACCGTAATTTCGCAATTGGATCCCGCCTCTTGGATCTAACGCCAGCCGTTCTGTATCGCCTCCCTTTCTTGGCTTCTGGACAAAGCACCGCCGGAAGGCTCACTGTCGCCCCTGAACTGGGCGCCCCCAAAGATACGATCTACCAGACCGTCAGATCTAGACTTTTCTGAGGCAGATTGTTTTGAATTTCCACCGGAATTTGATTGAGCCTGTCGTTGCGCTTCTTTGCGTCTTTCATCAGCAGAGCTTTCACCGCCCCCACCGGAGCCGCCGCTCGCGCCGCCTCCGCCTGAACCACCACCCGAATTGCCGCCTGAACCACCGCCGGAGCCGCCCCCGCCTTTTCCGCCGCCGGAGCTGCCACCGCCACCATCTCCGGATTGCGCAGCCGCGGCGATGGTGTCTTTCATGTCAAACAAGGGGCTAAAGAAGACAAAAGAGAACACCAACGCCGAGGCCGCAACGCTCGGCAGAACGCGGAACATCGCAGAGAGGCGGTCTTGCAATGAATTCTGACGAGCGTGTTTCATTAGTTTCCAGCTTTTCGGCAATTTGTTATCTTGTCTTTGCACAGGAGTGGACTATTCCTCTCGCACACACAACACGCGGCGTTCTCACTTCTTCCGCAACATAAATCAAAAAAAGTCGGGATTGAAAGATCAGTTTACGTGTTGTCCCTCTGAGAGCGGTTTTGCGGAGAACTTCTTGTCTGATGAAGCACTGAAAACGGAGATGATCCGTTTGCTCCCAAAGTTGAGGAGTTTTGCGCTAAGATTGTGCCGGAACCCGGATCAGGCGGATGATCTGGTGCAAACAACGTGCGAGCGTGCGATCCGGTCACTGGACCAGTTCGATCCTGCAACCCGTCTCGACAGCTGGATGTTTCGTATCCTGCAGAACCTTTATTTTAATTCTGTGAGGGACGGTGCCAATCGGGCCCGTTTGTTTGATTTGGCAATGATGGATTTTGAAGAAAGTTATGATGGCGCCAAGGCAGCTGCCAGCAGCCTCGAGTTGCAGAAAGTTCAGTCTTTCATAGGGCAGCTTGAGGAAGACAACCGCGAGGTGCTGCTGAAAATAGCCATCGAGGGGCAAAGTTATAAGGATGTTGCCGCAGAATTGGGCGTTCCGATCGGGACGGTAACCAGCCGATTGGCCAGGGCCCGCCTGAAACTGAGAGAATTTCTTGAAGCGAACAATGCTTCGACCGGGGTCACATTACGCAGCATGCCAGGAGGTGTGTCATGACGTTTCACGAAAAGCGCGAACAGATCGTGTTGGCGGAAAGTATCGGCAAGATCCTTGATGGGGAAGCAAGCGCCGAAGAGCGCGGCGACCTGCAGAAGGAAATTGACGTATCGGACGGAGGCGCAAGCCTCATGCGCTCTCTGGCAGAAGACAATGCGCTTTTGCAAAGCGCGATACCGGCGGATGTTCCAGAAGCAAGCATGGCGCGTTTCCGCGACATGATTGATCAGGAATTCGAAAAACGCGACGTGGTTCCGCTGCCACGGTCGCAACCGTTCTGGTCAAGCCCGATGGTGCAGATCGCTGCAAGCGTGGTGCTTGTCGCCGGAACGTTCCTGTTCACCGCATTCTGGATGCAGTCGCGCATGGATAATGCCGTGGCGTCTCTTGCGGCACACATGGAAACGGAACGCATTCTGCTTGCGCAGACCGTGCAGGAAGCTCTGGAAACGCGTGTCAGCGGCGAACCGGTCTATATTGGACAGGAAGGCGCGTGGACAGACGTTCTCACCCCGATCAAGACCTATAAGAGCAAGAGCGGACACTGGTGCCGCGAGTATGTGCGCCAGACAACGTTTGGCGGTCTCGACCTGACCATTCAAGGCACCGCCTGCAGAGACGAAAACGGTACCTGGACAACCGTGTTCGCTGAGCCTGTTTCGGATAAGTTCTCTCCCCAAACCGAAGAAACCGGCATTTAACGTAATTTCAGAGGCTTCGTGGAAGACGGTGGGTTGCTTTCCCACCGTCGTAAAACGCCTTGGATTATCATCATTGCGACGCATGTTTTTCCATGCCCGGCAATTTCTGGCGTTGCGCCCAATAGCGTAATTGACAGCTGCCCTGCTGGTAAGTACCGTCCCGCGCCATGCGCCACGATTGGCTAGTTTCCGCCGTTTGTGACCAAAGGTCGCATCAGCGGACGCACCAGGTAATGCGGTGCGGTGCAAACCGCCCAGGAAGAGGTTGAGACCAAATGAAGATCCTTGTGCCCGTTAAGCGGGTCATCGACTACAACGTGAAAGTCCGCGTCAAGGCGGACGGTTCGGGCGTCGATCTTGCCAACGTCAAGATGTCGATGAACCCGTTCGACGAAATCTCGGTGGAAGAAGCCCTGCGCCTCAAAGAGGCGGGCAAGGCAAGCGAAGTCATCGTTGTGTCCGTCGGTCCGCAGCAGGCGACCGAAACTCTGCGGACGGGTCTGGCAATGGGGGCCGATCGCGGCATCCTCGTGAAGACAGACGAGACCACAGAACCTCTGGCCGTCGCAAAGATCCTCAAGGCGATCGTGGAAGCCGAAGAGCCTGGACTGGTCATCGTCGGCAAACAGGCGATCGATGACGACTGCAACCAGACCGGACAGATGCTGTCTGCGCTTCTGGGCTGGAGCCAGGGAACGTTCGCGTCCAATATCGATCTTGGCGAAGGCACAGCGGATGTGACCCGTGAAGTCGATGGCGGTCTGCAGACGGTTAAGCTGAAACTTCCGGCGATTGTGACCACGGACCTTCGGCTGAACGAACCGCGCTATGCGTCCTTGCCGAACATCATGAAGGCCAAGAAAAAG
The DNA here is from genome assembly GCF_947494555.1 of uncultured Roseibium sp. Lineage (GTDB taxonomy): Bacteria > Pseudomonadota > Alphaproteobacteria > Rhizobiales > Stappiaceae > Roseibium. The sequence continues at coordinate 213,381 of NZ_CANLVF010000004.1, forward strand.
CCGATCGATGAGAAAACGCCGGAAGACTACGGCGTCGATATCTCACCCCGACTCACCGTTGTCACGACGAGCGAACCGCCGGCACGCGAGGCAGGCATCAAAGTCGGGTCGATTGGCGAATTGGTCGACAAACTGAAAAACGAGGCCGGCGTCCTTTAGGGCCCGTCGCAGGAGGAAGAAAAAATGACAACACTTCTTGTGGCCGAACATGCCGGCGGCGCATTGAATGACGCAACCGCCAAGGCCCTGACCGCTGCTGCAGCGCTCGGATCCGACGTTCACGTGCTGGTCGCCGGCAAGGGCGTTCAGGGCGTTGCCGAAGAGGCTGCCAAGCTGAGCGGCGTTGCAAAAGTTCTGATCGCGGAAAGTGATGCGCTTGAGCATCAGCTTGCCGAGCCCACGGCCGACCTGATTGTCGGCATGGCCGATGATTATGGTGCAATCGTTGCGCCGGCAACGGCAAACGGCAAGAATACGCTGCCCCGCGTCGCTGCCCTTCTCGACGTGATGCAGATTTCCGACATCACAGCCGTGATCGACGCGGAGACGTTTGAACGTCCGATTTACGCCGGAAACGCGATCCAGACCGTCAAGTCCGGTGACCCGAAGAAAGTCATCACTGTCCGCACATCCACCTTCGCAGCAGCAGAAGAAGGCGGCTCCGCCGCCATCGAAACTGTTGCCGGCAATGACGGATCGGGTCTGTCGGAGTTTGTCGGTGAAGCACTATCGAAATCGGATCGTCCGGAACTCACATCGGCGAAGATCATCATTTCCGGTGGCCGTGCACTCGGTTCGGAAGAAAAGTTCCAGGAAGTGATCATGCCGGTCGCCGACGCGCTTGGCGCTGCGGTCGGTGCGTCCCGCGCAGCCGTTGATGCCGGTTATGCCCCGAACGACTGGCAGGTCGGGCAGACAGGCAAGGTCGTTGCCCCTGATCTTTATATTGCCTGCGGCATTTCCGGTGCGATCCAGCACCTTGCGGGCATGAAGGACTCCAAGGTGATCGTGGCGATCAACAAGGACGAGGAAGCGCCGATTTTCCAGGTGGCGGATTACGGTCTTGTTGCCGATCTGTTCGACGTATTGCCCGATTTGAAGGCTGCCGTAGAGTAAGACCTGCGGCAAATTGATCACGAACCCCGGGGTGAATGCGAGTTTTCGCTCCGGGGTTCTTGCTGTTCGGCTCAAGACTTGCCAAAAATAGCCGCGACCCGGTCGGCCGGGATGTGTCTCATATACGGAAGTTCAGGATGGCAGTCGAAATCAAAAAAATCGGCGTGATTGGCTCAGGTCAAATGGGCAGTGGTATTGCGCATGTTTGCGCACTTGCCGGCTTCGACGTTGGATTGAGCGACATTTCGATGGAGCGAATCGAGTCCGGGCTTGCCTCGATCAACGGCAATATGGCGCGCCAGGTAAGCAAATCCCTGATTGCGGAAGAGGAGCGTACGGCCGCACTCGACCGGATTAAGCCGGTGGAGGAACTCGATCTTCTGGCGGACGCAGATCTGGTGATCGAGTCCGCGGTTGAAAATGAACAGGTCAAGCGCAAGATCTTCGCGCAACTGTGTCCGATCCTGAAACCTGAAGCCATTCTGGCGACGAACACGTCGTCAATCTCGATAACACGCCTGGCGGCAACAACCGACCGGCCGGAGCGTTTCATCGGCATTCACTTCATGAACCCTGTGCCGATCATGGATCTGGTCGAACTGGTGCGCGGAATCGCCACGGAAGACGAAACGTTCGAGGCTTCAAAGCAGTTTTGCGTGCGTCTGGGCAAGCAGATTGCGGTGGCTGAAGATTTCCCGGCCTTCATGGTCAACCGCATTCTTCTGCCGATGATCAACGAGGCAATTTATACGCTCTATGAGGGCGTGGGATCGGTCGAATCAATCGACAAAGCCATGCGGCTGGGGGCAAACCACCCGATGGGCCCATTGCAACTTGCAGATTTCATCGGCCTCGACACCTGCCTTTCGATCATGCAAGTGCTGTATGAAGGCCTTGCCGACACGAAATATCGTCCTTGCCCGCTTTTGGTGAAGTACGTTGAAGCCGGTTGGCTTGGGCGCAAGACACAGCGCGGTTTTTACGATTATCGTGGTGAGACGCCTGTCCCGACCAGGTAAAGTTTATGAATCTTGCCCGATTTTGCCTGGCTGGAGCCGATGTGGACCCAGCAAAAGTCGCGCTGGAGGTCATCGGGCCGGGAGGTGAGGTTCACGAAACCTGGACCTTTGGGGTGCTCAAAGAGAAAGTCCTGTCTGTTGCGGCCGGTCTGCGGTCCGCGGGCCTGACAACCGGTGACCGGATCCTTCTGAGAATCGGGCATAGCAGCGATTTTCCGCTGATGTATTTCGGAGCAATCGCCGGCGGATACGTTCCTGTCCCCACATCCGGTCAGCTGACCGAAGCTGAAGCGACCGGTATTCTCGCCGATAGCGGTGCGAAGCTCGTTCTGCACGACGGGTCCGTGCTGCCTCCCGACGCAGGCGACATACCCGTTTGGGGTGCCCCCCAGATAAACGACCTCAAATCCTCAAAACCTGGCACGTTTGCCGATTCCGGCGACGACGATCCGGCCTTCCTGATCTATACATCGGGAACAAGCGGCACGCCCAAGGGTGTCTTGCATGCCCATCGCGCCGGACAAGCCCGTCTGTCGGCGCATGAGGGCTGGATCGGATTGCGCGAAGATGACCGGCTCTTGCATGCCGGCGCTTTCAATTGGAGTTACACTCTCACCGTCGGGCTCATCGATCCATGGATCAAGGGCGCGACCAGCGTCATTTACCAGGGGCCGCGTGATCCGGCGGTTTGGCCAGACCTTCTTGAAAGCAGCAACGCGACACTCTTCGCCGCGGTTCCAAGTCTCTATCGAAGGATCCTGAAATACGGAGATGTCACTCAATCATCGTTTCCGTCACTACGCCACGGTCTGACGGCAGGTGAAGGGCTTTCGGCGGAACTCTACGGGGATTGGCGGGCGCGGACCGGCCGCGAGCTTTATGAAGCGCTCGGGATGAGCGAAGTTTCGACCTATCTGTCGAGCGGGCCTTCCGTGAGGGTGAAACCGGGTGCGACCGGCAAACCGCAGCCTGGCAGAAAGGTCGCCCTTTTAAGAGACGACTCAGACAAAATCGAATTTGCGGAAGCGAACGAGACCGGGTTGCTCTGCGTTCATCGGGAGGAGTTGGGTCTCATGCTTGAATACTGGCAGCGTCCAGAGGAGACCAAGGCCGCGTTTCACGGTGACTGGTTCGTCACCGGTGACCGGATGCGTGCCGATTGCGACGGATACTTCTGGTATGAGGGCCGCGCCGACGATCTGATGAATGCTTTCGGCTACCGGGTCGCTCCGGAAGAGGTTGAGCGTGTGCTCGCAGCGCACGGAAGCGTGCACGAAGTTGCAGTGACGGAAACCGAAGTACGGCCGGATGTCAGCCTGATCACGGCTTTTGTCGTCCCGCGTGATCCGACCGCTTTTGATGCGGACGACCTCGGCGCCTACGCGTCACGTCATCTTGCGGACTACAAGCGGCCGAAGGTTTACAAGGTCCTCGAACAACTTCCCAGGACTCCATCGGGCAAGGTGCGGCGCAAGGATCTGGGACGTGCGGACGTGAAAAATCCCTAAAATTCCACTTGGCAAAAAAAGAAACTGTTTACGCTTGCTTAAGTGTGAAACCGGTAGGGTGCTCCTAGGTTTGGGGAGTATCCATGGACAGCGCAGGCATAGCCGGCACATTTGCAGCAACGTCACAGGCGCAGACTAACCAGGTGCTGCAGTCTGAAATGCTGAAGATCGCTGCGCAACAGGACGCGAACATCGTTGCCCTGCTTCAGGAAGGTGCGTCCAATCTGCAATCATCTCAAGCAGCACCGCCCCCGGGTCTTGGTGCCACAGTCGACGTGACAGCCTGACGCCTGGCGCGCGCACCGATTTCGTTAATCTGCCTCGATATTTTTACCTGAAACATGAGCGTTCGGCTTTCCCGCGACATTGCATGCCTCTGTGTGCGTGGAAGACCCGATCAACACAGCAATCCGAATAGTTGATTTATCTCAGTCTTCTAAGCGATTTTGTTTTCGATTTTAAATAAATTTTCTCAAATACATTAGGTTTGTGTAGATTACGCTAAACATTTACGGCTGGAATTTACAATTCAATTCAGTCATCTGGTGCACAATGCATACAAGTCGCACCTTGTCTCAGGATCTATGATGACTGAAGTCGCAGCACATTCAACCGCCCGGGCCTTCCAGCCTGCTCTCGGTACGCCCCGTACCGAGAAGGTCGCTGAGCAGGTAAAGGTCCTGAGCGCGCGACAGTCTGAGGCTGCGGCCGAGGCAGTGCAGCGTCAGGCGGAGTTCAGCACAAAACGCGCTGAGTTCCTGAGCGACCAGGCACAGAAGCTGGAGTCGCGTGCCCAGACACGCAACCCGGAGAACGGCCTTGGAGGCCGTCTGGACATCACCGTCTAGAAAGATCGACGAAACGATAAAGGAGTAACGGGTTTGACGAGTGTTTCAGATAGCACATCAGCTTCCTACGACGTTGCAAAGACAAGAAACGAGTTCGCCCTCAACGCCGTCAAGGACCAGGCTGATCAGGAACGTCAGGTCGCCGACCGATTGAACGAAGCGCAGGCAACGCAGGAAGAAGACCGCCGCGAGGCCCGCAAGATCCCGGGCCTTGGCGAGGCCGTCGACATAACAGTCTAGCCTCGCATGAAGACAATCTGTCGAATCAAGGACGCAAGCCTGCGTCTTTCATGGTCTCCGCGGCAACACGTGCGTATTCGCCAACGAACGCGTGGCCTGGAGTTTTTCCGATTAAATTCAACTGCTTGAGTTTATGCTGCTGCAAGTGCGGTCGGAAGCCGGACCTGTTTGACTGTCAGGCGCCCTCTTTCCCTCTTGCGCTTTGAATAAGGTGTTTTGCCTCGCCAGATGCCCATTCGGCCGGACCGTACATGGTTCCGATTTCGCAACCCTCCGGATCAATCAGAATGGTTGTCGGCAAGCCCGTTGCGCGGCTAACCTTTCGCAATTCCTTCAAAAGACCGTTTGAGCTGTCCTGATAAAACGTCAGGTTCGAGATACCTATCTCCTGAAGGAAGTCCTTCGGTTTGTCCGGACCGCCCCGGTCGAGGCTCACGGCGACGACCTCGAATGTCGGGTCTCCCAGATCCGCCTGGAGTTGATCGAGTGCCGGCATTTCCTCGCGGCAAGGCGCACACCAGGTTGCCCAGAGATTGAGAAGGACGGTTTTGTCCTTGAAGTCCGCAAGCGAGATGGTTTCGCCGTCCGAGCCCTTGAATGTGAGCGCGGTGAGGTCAAGTGGCTGGCTTGCGGGCAGGAATGCGGCCACTTCTCCCTTTGCAAACGGTTTTGCGGAGGCTGCGGCAGATAGCGCTGCCGTACAGCTTTGCGCACCGGCAATATTGCCATTCGGACCGGCGATCACGTATAGAGCCGCTACAGCGGCCACCGCGCCTGCGAGCCCTGCGGCAATCATGCCGCGTCTGGAGCTCCTGACGGGTTCGGTTGGCTTATTCATTCGTTCACACCTCGCAAGGGGCGCCTTTTAAAGGACAGGACATGAGCAATCGCATGTGGGGAGGCCGGTTTGCCGAAGGACCGGACGCCATCATGGAGGAAATCAATGCCTCTATCGACTACGACCGGAAGCTATATAGGCAAGACATTGACGGCTCGAAAGCCCATGTGCGCATGCTCGCTGAAAAAGAGATTGTTACCCGCGACGATGCCGACAAGATCGTCGAGGGTCTAGACACAATTCTGTCAGAAATCGAAAAAGGCGACTTCAAGTTTTCGCGCGGGCTTGAAGACATTCACATGAATATCGAAGCGCGTCTGGCCGAGTTGATCGGGCCGGCAGCCGGCAGGCTGCATACCGCGCGCTCGCGGAACGATCAGGTGGCGACCGATTTCCGTCTTTGGGTCCGAGACACGCTCGACACGCTTGACGAGCAGTTGGGCGAACTGATGCAGGTGCTTGCGACAAAGGCGGAAGCCCATGCGGCGGATGTCATGCCTGGTTTCACGCATTTGCAATCCGCTCAGCCCGTGACGTTCGGTCATCACCTGTTGGCCTATGTGGAAATGTTTTCCCGCGATCGCGGCCGCGTTCGGGATGCGCGCAAACGCATGAACGAGTGCCCGCTTGGTTCGGCAGCTCTTGCCGGAACGTCCTTTCCGATCGATCGGAAAATGACCGCCGAGGCGCTCGGGTTCGACCGGCCTGCCGCGAATTCACTGGATGCGGTTTCGGATCGCGACTTTGTCATCGAAGCGTTGGCGGCTGCCTCGCTCACCGCGATGCATCTGTCGCGATTGGCGGAAGAAATCGTTGTCTGGTGCTCAGCTCAATTCGGATTTGTGAAATTGTCCGACAAGTTTTCGACCGGCTCGTCGATCATGCCGCAAAAGAAGAACCCGGACGCAGCTGAACTCGTGCGCGCCAAGACCGGCCGTATCTACGGATCGCTGCAGGCGCTGCTGGTCATGATGAAGGGGCTTCCCCTCGCCTATTCAAAGGATATGCAGGAAGACAAGGAACAGGCGTTCGACGGTCTTGCCAGCATTTCCCTCGCGCTTGCGGCGATGACAGGCATGGTGCGCGATCTTGAGCCGGTTACAAAAAGCATGAAGAAAGCTGCGGGTTCGGGCTATTCCACTGCAACCGATCTGGCAGACTGGCTTGTTCGTGTGCTCGGTATGCCGTTCCGAGACGCTCATCATGTAACGGGCCGGATTGTCGGTCTCGCTGTCGAAAAGGGTATCGAACTGCACAAGGTTCCGCTCGAACACATGCAGCAGGTCGACCCGAAAATTACAGAAGAGGTCTATTCGGTGCTATCGGTCGACAAGTCGGTCCGCAGCCGGACAAGTTTTGGGGGAACAGCGCCGGTCAACGTGCGCAAGCAGGCGCGCCGCTGGCTCAAAGACCTTGCAAAGGCATAGCAAGAACGCGGCCAAAAGCGCATGACGCCTTCAACCGGCCTTGCCGAATGGAGCGCGCCATGCGAGGAGAGAACTGCAGATATGAATTCCAGGAAGGGCACTTAGCGAATGACGACCCGGTTCAAGATCCTGGCGCTGATCGGTCTCTGCCTGAGCCTGACCCTTGCGGGGTGTGGCCGCAAAGGCGATCTGGACGTCCCTGGCACACCAACGGCACCTGAAAACAGCGCGGCCGATCCGGCCGATACGGCTGCAGTTGCGGCCGCTGAGATCGAACCGGAAGTTGATGAAGACCCGTTCTTTCTGGACTTCCTCATCAATTGAAACCGGTATGTTGCGGTTCCGTGCGCGCACCCTGATTTTTAAGAAAACACGACAGCTTGGCGAGGCAAGTCTTGCATCATTTCAATTACAGGAACGGAGCGCTCTACGCTGAAGACGTCGCGGTCGAGGACATCGCCCGCGAAGTCGGGACGCCGTTCTATTGCTATTCGACCGCGACACTGACCCGTCACTATCAGGTGTTTTCTTCAGCTTTTGACGAAATCCCGTCGCTTGTCTGCTATGCGATGAAGGCGAATTCCAATCAGGCGGTCCTGGCGACGCTCGCAAAGCTGGGCGCCGGCATGGACGTGGTATCCGAGGGTGAACTGCGCCGTGCACGCGCCGCAGGTGTGCCCGCCGACCGGATCGTGTTCTCGGGCGTCGGAAAAACCGAAGCGGAGCAGGCCTACGCACTGGAAGAAGACATCTTGTGCTTCAACGTGGAATCGGAACCCGAGTTGCACCAGCTTTCGCGTGTCGCAAGCGAAATGGGCCGGACCGCTCGCGTTTCCATGCGCATCAATCCGGATGTCGATGCCAAGACCCACGCCAAGATCGCGACCGGCAAAGCGGAAAACAAATTCGGCATCCCCTGGCAAAGCGCCCGTGATGTCTACGCACAAGCGGCAAGCCTTCCGGGCATCAAGGTCACCGGTATCGATATGCATATCGGCTCTCAGATCACCGAGCTGGAGCCTTTCGACAACGCGTTTGCCCGCCTCGGCGACCTGATTTCGGACCTGCGTGCGCACGGACACAAGATCGACCATGTCGATCTAGGCGGCGGCCTCGGCATTCCCTATGTCAGCGACAATGACCCGCCACCGCACCCTGACGCCTATGCCGAGGTGGTCAAGAAACACGTTCGGGAGCTTGACTGCACGGTGATGTTCGAGCCGGGTCGCCTGATAGCAGGCAACGCGGGAATTCTGGTCACGAAGGTCATTTACGTAAAGGAGGGCGGCGACAAGACTTTCGTCATCGTGGACGGCGCGATGAACGACCTGATCCGGCCGACCCTTTATGATGCTCACCACGAAATTCGCCCCGTTCAGGAAGACGACGGTAAGAGAGAGCGAATCAGGGCGGATATTGTCGGACCCGTCTGCGAGACGGGCGACTTTCTGGCGCAAGACCGGGACATGGCAAATGTGTCAGCTGGGGATATTCTGGCGATCTATTCTGCAGGCGCCTATGGTGCCGTGCAGTCCAGCACATACAACACACGGTTACTGGTCCCCGAAGTCCTCGTAAACGCTGATCAATTCGCTGTCGTGCGGCCCCGGCAAAGCTATGAAGAGCTCCTTGGCCTGGACCGGATACCGGACTGGCTCAAGGCTTCGTGACGAAATCTGTCCGCAATTAGTTGATCCAGACTGTTGCCGGATCGCCTCCGATGCCTCACCTTATAGGATGGTGGGCCATTTCCGTAGCCGTGCACTGCCCTTACTGCTGCGGGATACGAACCGGAGGTGCCTTTGAGCTCGAAAGACAGCGATCAGGATCCCGAACGGCATTCTAATCCGGACGCGTCCGGCTGGCGCCGGTTTATCCAATCACGCCTTGATACGCTCATAAAGCAAAGCCGCTCGGCTCTTTTCGTTGAGCGCGTCTGGCGCGCCTTGATGCCCGTTCTCGTCGTGACAGGAATTTATGTCGGGCTCTCATGGCTGGGATTGTGGCTGGTGCTTCCCGTCTGGCTGGGTCTGGCGGGGATCGTGTTGTTCGCGGCAGCGCTGGTCTGGGCGTCCGCCGATCTGTTCCGGTTGCGCTGGCCGTCGCGCGAAGACGGGCTGTCTCGCGTTGAAAAGTCGTCCGGGCGCAGCCACCGGCCGCTGACCGCCCTTGAAGACGAGCTTTCAGTCGGAAACGAAAACGCGGAAAGCCGTGCCATCTGGGCGCTTCACCAACGCCGGACCGCCGAAGCCGTCGCATCGATCCGCTCCAAGGCACCGGATCCGCAGGCATACCGTCGCGATCCCTGGGCCTTGAGGGTTCTTGCCGCCAGCCTGCTGATTATCGGATTCACGACGGCAAGCGGCGATCATCTCGGACGGCTTGCTTCGGCGTTTCAAAACCCGTTCAAGACCGTGGAACCGCCAAGCCGGCTTGATGCATGGGTCACGCCGCCGATCTACACCAGCGAACCACCGGTTTACCTGACAGGCGAAAGCGCACAGCTGCGCGATCCGGGCGCGCCTGTTTCGGTGCCTGAAGGGTCGATTCTGGTCGTAAGGTCGCAAGGTGCGCGCGAGGTTGGAATGACGTTTGCCGGGCCGTTCGACACGGAACCGCGCGTCGTTGAGCCGGATGAGACATCGGAAGACACTGATGCGGAGCTCGCCAAGCTCCTGCCCGTCGAACGGCGCCTTACGCTCGAAACGACAGGTGTCGTCGAACTCCTGGATGGCGAGGAACCGTTCCTGACGTTCGTTTTTGATGTCAGACCGGACGATGCTCCGGAAATCCGATTGACGGACGATCCTGAGGAACAGCTCAGCGGCGCGCTGAAATTCTCCTATCTGGTGAATGATGATTACGGCGTGGTCTCCGCGGAAGCGCGCATTACGCCGCTTCCCAATCCGGACCACCAGGACCGTGTTCCGCGCCCGCTGGTCGATGCGCCGCAGTTCCCCTTGTCGCTGCCTGCGCGCACCGGGACGGCAAAGACCGCTGAAACAATCCGCGACCTGACATCGCATCCCTGGGCAGGCTCGGATGTCGATCTGACGCTTCTGGCGCGCGACCAGGCATCCCAGGAAGGCCTTTCACCCGCTTATCGCATCACGCTGCCGCAGCGCCGGTTCAGCAAGCCTCTGGCACGGGCCGTTGTAGAGCAACGGCGGAACCTGGCCCTTGACGCTCAGAACCATGCGCAGGTCATTACCGCCATGGATGCGCTGATGCTTGCCCCGGACCTCTTCGATATCAGGGCGCGCAATTATCTCGGGATGCGGTTTGCCTATGGCGAACTGGTCCAGGCGCAATCCGATGAGGATCTGAAGGCGATGCTGCCGCTCCTCTGGGATCTCGCGCTTTCCATTGAAGACGGTGACCTCTCGGCTGCAGAAAGAAAACTCCGCGATGCACAGGAGGCCTTGCGCAAGGCGCTTGAAGAAGGTGCGAGTGATGAAGAAATTGCCAAGCTGACTCAGGAGCTGCGCGAAGCACTCAACGAGTACATGCAGGCCCTTGCCGAGCAGATGCGGCAGAACCCGCAAGCCATGCAGCCGTTTGACGGCAACCAGCAGACCCTCAATCAGCAGGATCTGAGCGAGATGCTGGACCGCATCGAGGAGCTGGCACGCACAGGGTCGCGCGACGCGGCGCGGGAACTTCTGGCCCAGATGCAGCAGATGCTTGAAAACCTGCAGGCCGGCCGTCCGCAGATGATGCCAAATGGCATGAACAGCGAGATGATGGAAATGCTCAACCAGCTGGGTGAAATGATCCAGCGGCAGCAGCAGTTGATGGACGAAACCCATAATTTCAACCAGGACCAGCAACGCCAGCGTGGTGGCCAACAGCAACAGCAGCAAGGACAGCAGCAGCAGGGTCAGGGCCAGCAACTGACCCAGGAGCAACTCGAACAGATGTTGCAGCAGCTGCAACAGGGTCAGGGCAATCTGGCGCAACAGCTGCAGGAGCTAATGGAACAGCTCGGCCAGAACGGTATGGGCCAGAATGAAGCGCTCGGTCAGGCCGGGGAATCCATGGGCGACGCACAGCAGTCCCTCGGCGAAGGTCAGGGCCAGCAGGCGCTTGGCCAGCAGGGAGATGCACTCGACGCGCTCCGGCGCGGCGCGCAGAGCATGACCGAGCAGATGATGGGTCAGGGCGAAGGTGCCGGCAACCCGAACGGACCGTCGCCGATTGATGAGGATCCGCTCGGACGCCCGCGCAGAACGGAAGGGCCCGATTTCAATAACCGTGTCCAGATCCCGGACGAGATCGACGTCCAACGTGCCCGGCGTATCTTGGAAGAACTGCGCAGGCGCTTTTCCGACCCGTCCCGGCCCCAGCTCGAACTGGACTACCTGGAGCGGCTCCTGAAGCGGTACTGAGCGCCATGGAAGATGATCTGTCGCGCTCTGATGCTTTGACAGTCTGAATTGATTGGCAGAATCAAAACGCCCCGGAAATTCATCCGGGGCGTTTTGCATTCAGGCGAACGGCAATAGCGAGCCTAGTCTGGCCTGCTAAACCTTCGAGCCAATCCCAGGGCCCCGATCCCGGCAAGCAGGAGTGGTAGCGAAGCCGGCAGCGGGACCGGGACGGGTGTCCTGCCGCTGATGAAGCTTCCCTCGTCTCCGTGGCGGACCGGGGAACAGTTCCCGCAATCGACAAACCCGGTGCTGGTGAGCGAGAACTGGTTCACGGTATCTGCCACCAGGGGTAAAAGAGCGACAGCCGTATCGAGAACGTCGAGACCGCTGAAGCCAAGACCGAGACGCAATACCCGCTCGCGGTCCGGCCCGGGGAGATAGGTCACATCGTCGGTTTGAAACTGGATGAAGCTGAAGCCGTTTTGCGTGAAAGCCGAGGCAACGTGGCCCGCGCTGTCATTGCTGAAGGTTTCTCCCGGCAGAACGTGTCCGCCGCTGAACAGTCCTCCGGAGACGGTTATGTTCCAGGCGGTGGCAGCGTTGAGGTCGCTGTCCCAAACGAAGTTGCCGACAGCCGTCCCATTGTCCTCGAACTGAAGGTCCAGCTGCCACGTGACCGGGGCTGCCTGGGAAGAAACCGCCCAGGTGCTGAAAATGATTGCCTTAAAAAGTGTCCTGAGTATCACGATGCTCTCCGTCGCCGTAAGTGTTGCTTTGTTGCGGCCTCACTTCAGAACGCGACAAAATTCTGCTGTTTCCTGGACCCGTTTGAGCCCAAGATTGATCTTTTTCTCCAGACCAAAGCCGACCAGATGAGCTGAAAACGCTCGCGCTCGATCGATTTCGCTTTGCCAAGATCCGACAGTAATTTCGCGGACTGCTGAGTGGATGGCCTTGCCAATCGCCACGGAGACTAGGGTTTTCGTTTCCGCTCCAGAACCCGAATCGCGACATAGGGGCTTTGCAATTCTGCACGACGCCCCAGAGGGCAAGTGTTCCCGTTAGAGACCCGCCGCTCCTGCAGATGTTTCTGTCTTGAGCAGAGGCGGGCCGTAGGGACAGTCGATCAGGTATCCCCAGCCGCCATTGGCGAGCCGTTTTGCCACCTCGGTGGACCGGCCTTCGGCTATTACGGTGCCGTCCGGAGCCAAGACGCGCCAGGTCGCGCACAACATGGCCGTATCTCCGACGATCACTTCGCTGGTGACGTTGCTTTCAATCCTGGGCCTGACCTCAAGCAGCTCCTCGAACGCGGCGCGTGCACCGGCAATCCCGGATTTCGGGGGCTGGTCCGGCGGGAAGAAGATCAGGCAGTCGGGGTGAAACATCGACACGATGCCATCTATGTCGCCGTCCTCAAGGTAAGCACTCACGCAGTCGGCAATGTCTCTTGGCCGGTGCGCAATTCTGCCGGGTATTGTCATATTAAAGTTCCTGATCTGTATTGAGAGGGGGAGGCCAAGCCGCGTGTGCGTTGGTCCTAAAAATCAAACGGACCGGCTTCCCGGATCTTGTCGGGTAACCAGGTTTCATGGATGTGGAGCCATTTGAATGGCGGACCTGGTTGCAGCACCGCGCTGGTAACGCGCGCATTGTTTGGAAGGTTTGACGCGAATGCACCTGCCTGCCACTCGGTATAGGTGGCCAGAACCATGTCGCCGCTTCCATGCCTCACAAAGACGTCCCGGATTTCAATTCTGAAGTCCGTGTTCGAGCCGTATCCGTTCTCGAACATCTCCTTGAGTGCGTCGTAGCGGTAGACTTGCCCTTCCGGGGAAATGAAGGTCACGTCCCGATCGAACCGCGCTAGAAGGCACGGCTCCAGTTGATCGCGCGCTATCGTTCCGGTGAACCATTGGACAAAGAAGTCATGCGCATCGACGATTTCGTTCCGGATGTCATCCAGGAGTGTGCTCATGGTGGGTCCCTCAGGTCGCGTTGCGCTCGCCATTGTTGTCGATATCGAGCAGCAGTTTCCAGGATCCATCAGGATGTTTGCGATATGTCAGGACAAGCCGTCCCGCGCCGCCGCCTTTCCGGCCTGTTTTCTTTTCCGTAAACTCGACTGTGAAATGGCCGACCATCAGCGCCTGATCGCCATAGACCTTGAAATGTTCGATTTCGAAGCCGGATCTGAATGTGTTGGCTTCGATGCGAGGCCCGTATTTGTCCCGGATGGCCTGAATGCCGACTGTTGTCGGTTGACGTTCGTTGCAGACGACGACCTCAGGATCGCAGGTCTTGACCATGCGCTCCAGATCGCCGCTATCCAGTCCTTCCATCCAGTCGTTAAGCGCTGCCATTACGGCGTCTTTGTCGTCCATGTCTGTTCTCCTTCGTTGGTGTGACCGTTCTCTTGCCAGTGAAAATAAGAATGTGATACTGTAAGAAAAATACCTATTAATCTTACAGTTTGATCGAAAAAGCGAACAATGAGGCGCAATCAGCTCAGCGACATGTCCGTGTTCGTCGAAGTGGCCCGTGTGAAGGGCTTCAGGGCGGCGGCTGAAAACCTGAAGCTCAAGGCAGGATCTGTCAGCGAGGCCGTGCAGAGGTTTGAAGACCGGCTGGGTGTGCGTTTGTTTGAACGCTCAACACGCTCTGTTGCGCTGACGCCGGCAGGCGAACAGCTTTACCGTCGGAGCCTGCCCGCAATTACGGACTTGGAAACAGCGATACGCGAACTCGACGCGCTCAAAGACACAGTTGCCGGAACCCTGCGTATTTCCGCGCCCTACAGCGCGGGCGCGTTTTTTCTGGACGATCTCGTGAGCGAATTCGCGTTGCTCCATCCCGATGTTGCGGTCGAACTGATTTACGACGATTCGAAGGTCGACCTGGTCGAGGCAGGTGTCGATGTGGCGATCCGGTCCAACACCCTTCTGGAGCCGGATACCCACGCTCTGCCGATTGGCCCCGAGCTGCGCATGGCAATTGTCGCTTCCCATTCTTATCTGGAGCGGGCAGGAGTTCCGACGTCTCCCGAATACATTCTTGATCACGAGGGAATTTGCTTTGCTTTCGGCCGCGGTGACCGGCTGGCTCCCTGGATGTTCGACGGCAAGGACGGCCTTTACAGCGTGATGCCCCGGCCGCGCATGGTCGTAAATGATCTCAGGGCGCTTTTGACCTATGCCCGCGCGGGCCTTGGCCTTGCTTATGTCTATGCCGACATGGCGGAAGCAGATCTTGCAACAGGCGATCTCATTGCCGTTCTGTCCGGAGCAGTCCCCTCTTTGCCGCGGTATTCACTGAACTATCGCAGTAAAAGACATATGCCGCGCAGGCTCCGGGCTTTTATAGATCTAGCGAGGAAGACCCGCAGGAAGTCGCCGTGATCCTGTGACTTTTTAGCCTGATGAGTTTTCAAGCATGGCAAAGCCGTTTGAGGTACATGAGCGGTTGAACGAATTGCACCGCGCTCTTGGTGATCAGAGTGGTGACGCCACGATCATCGCTGCAAGAGACTTCACCCTGTTTCGCCTTCGATCAGTTCAAATCCCATGTCCCACCGAAGGCGCACAGGCGTGTTGGAAAGTTGCTGGAGAATATTGCGGGCTGCGCGGCGTCCGGTCTCGTAGCGGTTGGTGAGGATAGTTGTCAGACGCTTCGGCAGGTTCTGTCCACTTTCAAGTCCGCTGAACCCTGCAATAGCCAGACGATCGGGAACTGAGATTCCGGCTTGCAGACAGTGCATCAAGCCGCCGGTTGCTGCAGTGTCATTGGAAAAGAAAACGGCATCGCGATCCGGTGCTTGTTCGAGGAGCCGTATCAGCCCGCTTTTTCCGGATGCCAGGTTTGGGGGACGGTTGAAAAGATCCGGTGCGAAAATGCCGAAGCCGTGACGTTCCAGTTCGGCCTTGATGGCCTGAAAGCGGATTGCTGCGGCATAGTCACTCTCGTTCCAGCCCACATACCCAAATCGCCGGTATTTTTTTGTGACCATATATGCGGCCAATGCCCGGCCGGCTTCGGTGTGATTGAGCCCCACACACATTTCTATCGGGTCTTCCGGCAGGTTCATGATTTCCACAACCGGAATGTCGGCATTCAGCAGCACATTGCGGGTTTTCGGCGAGTGACGAACGTTAGACACCACAAAGCCAGCCGGGCGCCAGGACATCATCGAATAAACGAGTTCTTCTTCCTTCGCGATGCTGTAGTCGGAAACGCCGACAACGGCTTGATATCCTTCCCGGTCCAGCATCTCCGAGATCCCGCTCAAGACTTCCGTGAAGACATGATTGGACAAGGACGGAATGATCACGGCGACCTGGTTGGATCGCGCCGTTGCGAGCGATCCTGCCATCCGGTTTTCGACATATCCCAGTCTGTCGATCGCAGCCAGAACCGTCTTCCTGGTTCCAGCCGAGACAGTGCCGGATTTACGCAGAACCCTTGACACGGTCATTTCGGAAACGTTGGCCGCTTCTGCTACGTCCTTCAAAGTTCTACGTTTTCTAATTTTAGTCAATGGAACTTACCTAATTGTTAGCGGCAAACAATCTAACAATAGAACGCCCCTTGAGGCTTGTATAGAGTTTCAAAAAGAGGTTGGGGCGCGGGACGGAAAACGCACTCAAAAATCGCCAGGAAGTAAAACCAAGGGTCTTGGAACAAGGACACATGAGTGAATTTGGGAAGTTGAAAATAGCGATTGTCGGCGGGTCTCTATCAGGCTGTATTGCGGCAACGCTGCTCTTTCGCGCCGGACACGAAGTCACCGTCCTGGAGCGGTCGCGCAGCGGCCTTTTGGGACGTGGCGGAGGGCTGACCACATCGCGCACCGTTCTTGAGGAACTCAAGTCACTCGATCTGCTTGACGCCGGCTTTGCGGCTTCTCCGTTCCACACGCTGAAAATGTCGAAACTGTCGGAAGAAAACGCATATGTCGGCCGCTGTCCGCTGACCCGGCCAATCGACATGCATTGCGTCAACTGGGGAGGCTTCTGGCAGAATCTGCGTAAACGCGTTCCGGATGAAATCTATTTCCAGGGAAAGACCGTCTCGCAGGCGGAGGAAACGGATGGGTGCGTATCACTGACCTTGGAGGATGGCAGCACGGAAGCATACGACCTTGTGGTCTTTGCCGACGGCTACCGGTCCGCAGGCCGGAAGCTTCTGTTCCCCGATATCGACCTGTCTTATCGCGGCTATTTCGTCTGGCGGGGGGTGCTGCCGGAAAGTGAAGTGAACGACTCCGATCCGTTGAACGATCATCCACGCTATTCCTACAAGAATATCGATGGCAGTTTCGTGTCCTTCATCATCCCTGACAGCAGCGGCTCAATGATCCCCGGCGAGCGCATCATCAACTGGGCCGCCTATATTCCGTTGCCTGCCGAAGACCTGCCGGAGTTCATGCTGGACAATGACGGCCAGGCGCGGAGCGGGTCCATTCCTTCCGGGGCCATGCGCCCCGAACAGGACACTGACCTCAAGACGCTGATGACGGAGCAATTGCCAAGCTACTACGGCGAAATTCTCAACAAGTCTCAGGGCAATCAGATCCAGCTCATCTACTCCTGCGCATTGCCTGCCTACCGCAAAGGGCGCATGTGCCTCGTCGGCGACGCCGGCATGATGGTGCAGCCGATGACCGGCGCCGGTGTCTTCAAGGGGTTTTCGAATGCCCTCGACCTGGTCGACGCGCTCGGCAGCGGCAAGGATCTCGACAGTGCCCTTGAAAGCTGGTCGATCCGCCAGACACGCGTTGCCCACCGGATGCTCGAGATGGGCCACGAAATGGAGCAGGCCTTTATCTGGAACACAATCGATTTGGCCAAAGCGAGCCCGGAGGAATGCGAGCTTTGGTGGGAGAAATCCATCCGGGTGCCGGAGGAGTTTTCATACTTTGCCACATAAGGCTTTGTGGAATTGGGAGGAATGGAATGAGCGGGGTGTCCCTGCAGAATGTAACCAAATCGTATGGAAGTCTGACGGTTATTCCCGACCTGTCCCTTGATATTGCGGAAGGGGAATTCGTTGTGTTCGTTGGTCCGTCCGGATGCGGCAAGTCGACGACATTGCGAATGATTGCGGGCCTAGAAAAGGTCTCCGGCGGTCAGATTTTCATCGGTGGGCGCGACGTTACCTGGGAACGGCCCAAGTCACGCGACATAGCCATGGTGTTTCAATCCTATGCGCTTTATCCGCACATGAACGTGGCGGACAACATGTCGTTTGCGCTGCGTCTGGCCGGCACACCGAAGTCTGAAATCAACGAGCGTGTCCGGCGGGCGGCCGACATGCTCGAACTGACCGACTATCTGCACCGGAAGCCGCGTGACCTGTCAGGCGGCCAGAGGCAGCGTGTCGCCATGGGGCGTTCCATTGTACGCGACGCCTACTGCTTCCTGTTTGATGAACCCCTCTCGAACCTGGATGCAAAGCTGCGCGCATCGATGCGCACCGAACTTGCGTTGCTGCACAAGCAGCTTGAGCGCACGATGGTCTACGTCACGCACGACCAGATCGAAGCCATGACAATGGCAGACCGGATCGTGATCATGAAAGACGGGGTCATCCAGCAGGTCGGGACGCCCAAGGATGTCTATAACACTCCGGTGAATACGTTTGTGGCAACCTTCATAGGCTCTCCATCGATGACACTTCTGCCTGGAGAACTGTCCGAACAATCCGGGTCCATGCGCATTCACGGCAGCGGGTTCGAACTGCCCATCCCCGACAGGCTTAAGTCCCGCGCGGGCGCAAGCCCAACCAAGGCCGTCACCATGGGAATGCGGCCTGAACACTTTGCCGCAGAAGCCAGAACCGAGGCCTTCGCACCCGTCAATCTGGAGGTCAAGGTGGCCGAATACATCGGCTCCAGCCAGTTCCTTGCGGCAAATCTGGGCGGGCAGGATGTAACGGCCGCGGTCGAAGTCGGACCGGAAGCCGACCTTCTGGGGGACGGCCAATATTACTTCGATACATCAAGACTTTACCTGTTTGACCGGGAGACGGGTCAGGCACTTTAAGCGCTGCTGAGCATCAAAGTCAGCCGCAGGCAATTGCAGTAGTAATTCAGGGAGGATGAAGACTATGAGGCATGTTTTGAAGAAAGGGCTGCTGTCGATGGGAGCTTTTGCTTTCGTCACCGCGGCTGCATTCGCGAATCCATATGAAAAATTCGAGGGAACCACGATCGTTGTCTCTTGGCCGGCACTGAGCCACTTCAAGAAAGCCGAGGATCTCGTCGCAGAGTTCACCGAAGAGACCGGTATCGAGGTAGAGATTGACGCGCTTCAGTATCTCAAGCTTCGGGACAGGCAGCTGTTGGAAATGTCCAAGAACGAAGGCGAGTATGACGTTGTCAGCTGGGTTGTCATGTGGAAGGGCGAATACGTTTCCAAAGGCTTGCTGACACCGCTCTCCCAGTTTTACACGAGCGGGTCTCTGGTCGATCCTAACTATGACCTTGACGATATCGCTGATGCCTATTTGCAAAATGGCGGTGTCGTCGGCGGAAAGAAAGGTTATATGCCCGGTAAGTCCGGCGCGATGTACGGTGTGCCCTTCGGGGCGGAAACTTCGATCCTGGCCTATCGCAAGGACATATTTGAAGAACAGGGACTGAAAGTTCCCGAGACCTATGACGAGTTGCGCGATGTGATGCAAAAGCTCCACGAAGCCGGCATTCCCGCGCTCACCTCCCGTGGTAAAACCGGGCACCAGATTACCGCTGCCTGGCTATTGCACCTGGCGCCGCTTGGCGGGAAAATCTTCGACGATCAGTGGAACCCGGTCATCAACTCGCCCGAAGCTGTCGAAGCGGCGCAGGTCCTGCGCGAAGTTGCGCAGACAGGGCCAAAGGGCATTCCGACATTCGGCTTCGGCGAGGCCGCCGCGGCCTTCCTGCAGGGCGAAGCGGCGATGCATCTCGATACGCTCAAGATTGCCGCCATGTCCCGTGATCCGAAATTGTCGAAAATCGACGGCAAGGTGGGCTACGCTCTCCATCCGGTCGGGAGCCGCTGCGGATCGGAAACCGGCGGTTTTGCGGCCGGAATTCCGGCCAATGCACCAAACAAGGAAGCCGCTTTCCTGTTTCTGCAGTACATGACCTCCAAAGCAGGCGACCAAAGGATGGTTGAGCTTGGCGGCGATCCTGTTCGTATTTCAACGCTTAAGAACAACGCCGACAAGTTCGACGAATACGCCGTTGTCGCGGAACAGCTGCCGTGCGCAGATCCCGACTGGCGGCCGCTGATACCGGAATGGAACGAGCTCAACATTGATGTTCTCGGTCAAGCGTTGACGGAAGTGATCACAACGGACAAGCCGATCCAGCCCATCATGGACGCTGCCAACGAAAAGGCACGGGCCATCATGGAGCGCGAAGGGTACTACCTCTGGCAGTAATGCATCAGCTGCGGGGAAAACTCCCCGCAGTTTTCTTCCGATGAAGCATTTCGACAACGACAGGATCCGCCGGTGACCGTACTCACCCAATCGCGCAAACCGCGTTTTGCCGCGGAAACGATGACGCCCTATACGTTTATCACTCCGGCAATTCTTGTCATACTGGGCGGTCTTCTCTATCCGGTTTTCATGGCGTTTTACCTGTCGTTCTACGACTGGGAGATCGGTCGCGATCTCGCCAAAGCTCCGTTTATGGGCGTCGACAACTTTGTACGGATGGTGCAGGACCCCCAGGTCTGGGAAGTTCTTTGGGTGACCCTGCGGTTCGGTTTCTGGACAATAACCATTGAAATGACGCTCGGCGTGGCCTTGGCCCTCCTTTTGGAAAAACCCATTCGGGGCGCTTCGTTCTTTCGGACGATCTTTATCCTTCCGCTGATGGTTTCGCCGGTGGTTGTCGGCCTGATCTGGCGGTATCTGTTCGATGCGCGCATTGGCTGGATCAACTACTATCTGGGGGCCTTCTTCGGTATCGAGCCGCAAGTCTGGCTCGGAGATGCCGACCTGGCATTCTTTGCCATCGTCTTCACAGACATCTGGCAATGGACTCCCTTCATTTTCATCATTGTGATCGCGGGACTACAGGCCCTGCCGTCCGAGGTGGTGGAAGCGTCCACCATCGACGGTGCGAATTGGTATCAGCAGGTTTTTCTGGTGAAGCTCCCCATGATCAAATCGATCCTGGTCATCGCCTTGCTGATGCGCCTGATCGACGTGTTTCGCGGTCTTGAGGTGATGCTGATCATGACCGGAGGCGGGCCAGGCAGAGCAACGGAATTGCTTTCGCTCCACATCTACAACAGGGCGTTCGACACGCAGCAGCTCGGCTACGCGTCGGCCATCTCGGTGCTGCTGATCCTGATCGTCTTCGCAATCAGCACGGCGATCCTGACCATGGCCAATCCCATGAAGTCCAAGTCTGACGTTTAAGGACCTGAAAATGAACGACACATTCCAGCGTCAGCTTTATCACTACAGCGCCTTGATCTTCCTGGCGCTGATCGCGCTCGCACCGATCTGGGTGATGGTCGCCACTTCATTTAAGGACGACGTTCTTGTTCAGGACGGTACGCCCCTTTGGTTTTTCTTTCATCCGACACTTGAAAACTACGAGTACATTCTGACGCGCGGCAAGTTCGACCGCTACCTGACCAACTCGATCATTGTCGGCGTTGCCTCGACAATCATTACCTTGCTGCTGGGCGGCTTTTGCGCATACGCACTTGCCCGCCTGGATTTCAAGGGCCGTGCACTGATGGCAAATTCCACACTTCTGGTGCGCATGGTCCCGCCGGCAGTGTTGGCTGTACCTGCTTTTGCCTTCGTGACATTGACCGGTGTTGACAGCGATCTGGCCGTTCTCACGTTTTTCTATACCGCGCTGAACCTGCCTTTCGCGATCTGGCTGCTGTTCGGCTTTTACAAGCAGATTCCCGTTGAATTGGAAGAAGCGGCCATTGTCGATGGCGCGTCGCCGCTGCAGGTCTTCTTCAAGGTGCTCTTTCCGCTCATGACATCGGGGTATGCTGTCGCGGCAATTTTCACGTTCCGCATCGCCTGGAACGAATTCATTCTGGCTCTTCTTCTGACCGGCAGAACAACCCGTACGCTGCCTGTAGGAGCGGCCGGGTTTATCACCGACACGGGCATCGAATGGGGGCGGATCATGGCGATGGGCACGTTGATCGTCATCCCGCCGTTGCTCTTCACCTTTTTCGCGGCACGCCAAATCATTGCGGGCATGACAGCAGGCGCTGTTAAAGGTTGAGTGCGGGAGCTTATTGGTCAAAGATTTAGTCTGACGGAACCAATCAGCGTCAGGTTTGGAGCAGCGGACACATTCTTGTCGTTCCGGATTGTCCGGAGCCCGTGTTTCCGCCGAGCCGGTAAAATGCATGTGAAATCGTGAAATGCCTAAAGGTCTCCCGCAGGAGACCGAGCCGCTGCCTCAAGCGTATCGGCGCGTATCCTGTGGCAGTTCACCGGCGATTGCATCGCGCACAGCCTTGCGGATATCGACGAGGGAAAACGGTTTGGTGATCACATCGTGAACCAGCGCATCCAGTCCGTTTGCCCTTTCGCGCTGATCGGCGAAGCCGGTCATCAACAATATGGGCATGTCCGGGTGATCGCGCGCGGTGTGAAGAGCAAGCGCGATCCCGTCCATGACGGGCATCTTGATATCGGAGACTAGGAGATCGAACTGACCTTTTTCGCGCGCCAGAACTTCAACGGCTTCGCCGCCGTCTTCGGCTATGTCCACCGCATGTCCGTCAAGTTCCAGAGCGCGTTTTACAAAGCTCCGGACCGCGTCATCGTCTTCTGTAAGAAGAATGCGAGCCATGCTCACTCTCCTGTCTTGCCGTCAGCCGCGGCTTCGTCTTCGGAAGCAACGACGTATCCAATAAAGGGCAACTGCCGCCACGCATGGCCCATATCCATACCGTATCCGACGACAAACTTATCTGGACAGGCAAACCCGACATAGTCTGCAGATATGGCAGCTTTGCGGCGCTCCGGTTTATCCAGCAACGCCGCTATCTTTACGGAGCGGGCATCACGCTCGATCAGTCGCTCGCGTGCAAAAGCGAGAGTTCGTCCCGATTCCAGAATATCATCCACTAAAATGATATCGCGGTTGTTAACGTCGCTTTCAACATCGCGCAAAATACGGATGTTCTCGGAACCTTCAGTGCCGGCACCGTATGAGGACAGGTGAATGAACTCCATTTCGGGTTCCAGCCCGGCACGATGCATCGCGCGGACAAGATCGGCTGCAAAGATAAAACTGCCCTTCAGAACGGCAACCACCAGAAGGTTTTGCGGATTTCCTTCGGCGATCTCTTTCGCCAGTGCCGCCACACGCATTGCGATGGCATCTTCGTCGAAAAGAGTTCGAATATTGGCTGTCATGGTCACTCAAGTACTATCTGGCGTTTGCCGCGGTCAATAAAACGAACCTGGATGTCGGAAGCCTCTTCCGGCGGGTCTGCCAGAATTGTTCTGAACCGGGTTTCGTCCAACCCGTTTAGCGCTTTTGTTCTCGGTTCGACAGTCCAGGCATATACTTCCTGAAGATCCGAATTGCGAATCGACAACCGGACAGCAGGCACCGCATTGGTCTCGTCTGCGAGATTACGGATTGACCCCTCAACCACAAGAACCTTTTTGCCGGCCTCGATTTCGGAGAATGTCCGCAGGTTCCGGAACTCCAGACCGCGCAAGTTTACCTCAAAACCGATGATCTGGAACAGACTGGCAAGATCCGGCGATTGCTTGACCATGCTGTCTCTCATGAAGACAAAGGAAGCCAGAGCACCAAGGGCAAGTGTAAAAATCAGAATTCCGCCTAACCGGCGAAAGTTCCGTCTTGCAACCCAGGAGAGGATGGCGCCGATATGATTGCGGCGAAACTTGTCCGGATTGACGACGATCTTCGGGCGCTTTGCCCGGGACTCGACGTCTTCCGGGGCGTCTGCTTCGCCCTCTGCTTCATCATCGGCAAGATCAGCGCTGAATTTGTCTTCATCTGTGTTTTCGCTCTCGTCTTCCGATGGAGAGGAAAATTCCACGTCATCACTAGTGTCGGCATCACCAGCGTCGGCATCGCTGTCGTCAGTGGCTGTCTCGTCCGTTGCCGCATCTTCGTCGGTGTCGGCCTTTGCGTCCGCCGCCCAGTCCGCCTCGTCCCTGGCCGCTTCCTCGCTTTTCTGGTCTGTGTCCGCTCCGGCGTCGGTGTCCTCAAAGGAATCTGGGCCATCGTTGTCGTTGTCCGGCGAAACGAACCAGCGATTACCGCATTTGGCACATTTGACGCTCCGGCCTTGCGAGCCGACCGCCTCTGCCTTGATTTCGTAGGACGTACTGCAGTCCGGACATGTGATCTTCATGCGGGAAGACCTTTCGTCATGGCATGCTCAAGCGCTATTCTGATGTGACCGACCGGGCCGAAATCCGGCATGAAATTCTGGACAAATGCCAGCAAATCCAATGACGGGCTTTCAGGTTTCTAAAGGACCTTTATATGATTAATGGACCGTTAACGGCCTGGCTATAGCGTCTGTCCATCAACAGGAGACATGTGTGTGATCCGCTTTGAAAATGTCGGATTGAGATACGGCATGGGACCGGAAATCTTGCGGGACCTGACTTTCCAGGTCGAGCCGCAATCGTTCCAATTCCTGACCGGGCCGTCCGGGGCCGGCAAAACCAGCCTGATCAGGCTTCTATTCATGTCCCTTCGCCCGACGCGCGGGCTCATCAAGGTGTTCAATCGCGACCTGAGCGTGATCGACAAACAGGAATTGCCGAAACTGCGCCGCAAGATCGGGGTCGTGTTTCAGGATTTCCGGCTGCTGGATCACCTGACCACATATGAAAACGTCGCGCTGCCTCTGCGCGTGGTCGGGAAACCGGAAAGCGAGTACCGTTCAGATGTGGTAGATCTTCTGAAATGGGTGGGCCTTGGTGACCGGATGCATGTGCTTCCGCCCGTCTTGTCGGGCGGGGAAAAACAAAGGGCGGCAATCGCACGCGCGTTGATCACACGCCCTGAAGTTCTGTTGGCTGACGAGCCGACCGGTAACGTGGATCCACCGCTTGCACGCCGCCTATTGCGTCTTTTCATTGAGTTGAACAAACTCGGCACTTCCGTTGTGATCGCAACGCACGATATTGCCTTGCTGGAACAGGTCGATGCACGGCGCATGGTCCTGGCTGACGGGCGTCTGTCGATTTTTGACTAGTCTGATCCGGGAAACGAACGGTCCACGGCGGCAAACACACAACCAGGCATCACGATGGCGGAACCAGACGAAACAGAATCAGAGCAGGCGCCCGCCGTGGAAGTTAAACCACCAAAGCGTCCTGCAGGGGCGAAACGTTCCCGGAAAAAATCCGCGCCGAAGCTGAAAAAACAGGACCAGGGCGATGAAGCAAAGCTTCGTCCGGCTGCGGCGATCGTGCCACCGCAATCCGTTGCCGGACGTGCGCTGACGCTCGTGGTCGCGATCATGAGCTTCCTCGCATGCCTGACAGTGGGAGCGGTTTCCATCGTCTGGGATGCGGCCGACGCCTGGCAAAACGATCTGGTCCGTGAAATCACGATCCAGATAAGGCCGACCGAAGGCGTTGATATGCTTCGCGAGATCGACAAGGCTGTTGCGCTGGCTCAGGAGTTTCCCGGCGTTGGGTCTGTTCGCGCCCTTTCGGATGCCGAAACAAAAGCCCTGCTGGAGCCCTGGCTGGGCGAGGGATTGCAGCTCGACGGTCTCCCCGTTCCAAGACTCATTCAGATCACCGTCAGTGATCCTGCCCGGCTTGATCTGCCACAGCTGCGTAATTCCGTTTCCCAACAGGTTATCGGAGCCAGTGTCGACGACCACTCGATCTGGACGTCGCGTCTGTCGGCAATGGCAGGCGCTGTGGTCGCCGGCGGCTTTGCGATCATGGTCCTTGTGCTCGGCTCCATGGTCCTCAGCGTTGTCTTCGCCACACAATCGGCCATGGCCGGAAACAAGGATGTTGTGTCGGTGCTTCATTTTGTCGGCGCCGAGGACGGGTTTATCGCGCGCGAGTTCCAGCGCCATTTCCTTCTTCTCGGCCTGAAAGGAGGCGTATCTGGGGGTGCCGCCGCGATATTCACATTTGTCGTTCTGGATCTGCTCACACGCCAGGGTTCGGGCCAGGCGAGCTCGGATCAGGTGTCCGCGTTGTTCGGTTCTGTCTCCGTCAGCCTGCCAGGTTACTTCGGCGTATTTGCCGTCGTGTTTCTCGTTGCAATCCTGACGGCGGGCACATCTGGCATCGCGGTCAAGGCACATTTGGCAAAAGTGGATTGATTTTAGTGAGGAATGCCGTGAAATTGGCCGAATCAGACATCACAATCGCGACATGTTGAACTCAGAGACCGTCATAGACTCTGCTTCGGGTAAAAGCGCTCAAGCCCATACAGGGCGCGGCGTGGCGTCGGCGCTTGCACATTCCGCGAAGGACGACAAAACTGAGATCAGATCCGGCAGGCGAAAGAAGCGATTCGGGTTACGGCTTGTGTTTGTAGCAGTTCTGGCCGCTCTATTTGCCGGCATCGCGGGACAATTCCTTTATTTCGCGCACCAGATTGCAACCGCAAAAGTGCCCCGTTCGGCGAATGCAGACGCAATCGTTGTGCTGACCGGCGGTCAGGCACGGGTCAATGAAGCCGTGCGGCTGCTTGAAGAAGGTCATGCCAACAGATTGTTGATTTCCGGCGTTCATCCGGGAACGACGCGAGAACAGCTTGCCGCTGTCACGGCATCCGACATGCCATTGGAAAAAGCGAGTGTCGACCTCGACAGAGTTGCGTTGAATACCGCGGGAAACGCGACTGAAACTGCAAATTGGGTACAGAAAAACGGGTTCACGTCGCTCCTCGTCGTTACAAGTGCTTACCACCTCCCGCGGGCGAAGGCCGAGTTGTCCGACGTGTTGCCTGATGTCGACCTCATTGCCTATCCCGTATTCGCAAAAGACCTGAACCTCGATACCTGGTATCGGGAGCCGACAACGATCCGTCTTCTCATGCGCGAATATGTGAAGTATATCCTCGCCAGACTTCGCAACACCGTGAAGGCCATGAGCTGACCGCAATCACCGCATGGCCGTATGGTGACCTTGCCCGCTCACTTCTTCTTCTGGTGCCATGCTTCTTTTGCGTTCCACTCTATTTCAGATCCTGTTCTATTCGGTCACCTTGGTCGAAATGATCCTGTTTTCACCGGTCATGTTGCTGCCGCGAAAATGGGGCTGGCCGATCGTACCCTTCTGGTCACGTACATTGATTTGGCTCATGCGCGTGGTCGCCGGCATCAAGGTGGAAATCCGTGGCCGGGAAAATCTCCCCAAAGGCGGATACATTGCCGCGATGAAGCACCAGTCCGCTTGGGAAACGGTTGCGTTGATTCCATTGTTTTCCAGCCCAACCTTCATCTTGAAACGGGAGCTGCGCTGGATTCCGATTTTCGGATGGTACACGGCGAAATACCGGCAGATCCCCATCAATCGGGGCAAGCGTTCCGAAGCACTGGCCGCAATGATGGAAGCAGCAAAGGACGCGATCGCCGAAGGGCGCCAGATCATGATCTTTCCGGAAGGTACGCGCCGCCCCGCCGGGGCCGAGCCGAAATACAAATACGGTATTGCGCATCTCTACCGGGATCTGAAATGCCCTGTTGTGCCCATCGCACACAATGCCGGGCTCTACTGGCCGCGGTCATCGTGGAAAGTATATCCCGGAACAGTGATTGTTGAGATCCTGCCGCCTATCGAGACTGGCCTTACACCGGATGCGTTTCACGCAAAGCTGGTGCAAACGATCGAAAGCGCAAGCGACAAATTGATTGAAGAAGCCAGGACGGCGTCCGATCCCTCGCCGGTTCTCAAACAGGTCGATGCGACACGGAAAAGTCAGCCTGCCTGAACCGACGAGAGCGACTTAAAGGTTCTTCAGCTGTTGCGCGAGCCAGGCGAGATTGGTGTCGGCGATGCCCATTTCTTCAAGGTGGGCGGCTGTATTGATCACATATTCAGGATTCTCGCCGGATTTGCCGACGGCTCCATCGACGATTTCGAGCTGTCGTTCCAGCGGCAGCGCGCCGGCGTATTGAGGATGTGCGTGATCAACCATATAGACCAGCGCCTGTACATTCTCGCCGCTGTCGAGTTCGATGGTGTGCCAATGCTCCTTGTAGACCATTGTGGTCTGTTCGCGGGCACGGAGATAGTCGAGTGTGTTCGACCAGGTGTCTTCCGCCACCTGGTAGGCCATGCCGCGGCAAGCGCCGCCATTGTCGAGACCGAAGACAAGGCCCGGCCGCTCCTGGGTGCCGCGGTGTACCCAGGAATAGACACAAAGCGCCCTGTGAGCGCCGCGCAGCAGGGCTGGTTCGGAGCGCAAATGATCAAAACCCGGGTTCCACATCAATGACCCGTAGCCAAACACCCAAAAATTGCTCATATCGTCCTGTCTATCATTGTGCCGGTGGCCGAGATACCAATACCTGATTGATGTTTCAATGAAGGTCGCCGGGCAACCCGATAAAAGAGCGCATTCAAGAGTGATAGAGACAGTGTCAGATCCCGAAAAAAAGCCAGCCAAGCCGACGCGTCGCCGGTACCTCGTTCTGATTGGCGCCATCATTCTCGTCATGGCCGGATGGTCAGCCGCGTGGGCTTATGGAAGA
Organism: uncultured Roseibium sp.; assembly: GCF_947494555.1. Taxonomy (GTDB): domain Bacteria; phylum Pseudomonadota; class Alphaproteobacteria; order Rhizobiales; family Stappiaceae; genus Roseibium. The sequence goes on from NZ_CANLVF010000004.1 coordinate 241,450, forward strand.
TCCGTTCTGGCGGATCAGATCGATCTTCAAATGAAGTCGATTGCGCGCAACGGCCTGGAGGTTTCCTGCGCGGATCTGGCGATCGCGGGGTATCCCTTCCGTTACGAGGTCTATTGCCGGGATCTGGTTTCCCGCGACCGTAGGGGCGCAGCCGGATCGCTAGGTGCGCTCAACGCAGTCGCACTGATCTACAACCCCTGGCACATCATACTGGAAGCCAAGGCACCGGCGGCAATTGCCGAGCCGCTCAGCGGGCTTCTGGGTGAGGTGCGATGGGAGACCGCCCGGGCGAGCATCAAGTTTTCAGATACATCACTGGGTGCCTTCGACGCCGTTTTGCAGAAACCGGAAGCGGCTTTCGAAAATGCTGCCTCGGAAGGTCTCTTCGCCGCGGACAAGGCAGAAGTTCATTTGCGAACAACGCCGGAGCAAACCGATGCGGTCGACAGTTTCGTCTCCGTTGATGCGTTGCAGCTGAAATCGATTCCCGAACTTGGCGAAAAAATCGACATGCGTGGGCATTTGCAGGTTTCCGGCGGTTCCGCGCTGCTCGCGGGCGCCAACCTTGCCAGCCTCGTACAGGCCTACGATGGTCAGCTCCCCGTCAAACTGGTCCTCCTGGAAACCGTTATCGGCAAAAGCAGTCTTGGCGCCGCCGGTGATCTGGTCGTCAATGGAGATGGGACGCTTTCCGGTCGGCTCGATGTTACGATCGGAAATGCCGACGGATTGCTCAGCGCCTTGAAACCGCTGTTTCCGCCGCAAGGCGACAGCTACGCCCTGGTCCAGAATGTGATCCAAAGCCTGAAGGCCGCGGAAACCGAGGTCAATGGCGTACGGTCGATAGCCCTGCCGGTAACCATAGAGCGGGGTGTCGTGCGCGTCGGATTTCTTCCACTGGGCCGTGTCCCGCCACTTTATGCGGCAGGAACCTGATCGCTTTCCAGCAGGAACCGTGCTGGAAGCTGCCTGTCTCAGACGGCTTCCGGGCTAGTCGCCGGCAATCCTGTCTATCGGGATCACGTAGCTCTTGCGATGGTCTGGTTCGGCGATTTTTTCATAAAGTGCGACCGCCGGTGCATTCTTGCCGGGGACGATCCATCTCAGATGCAGCCAGCCACGTCTTTGGCCTTCGCTCACGAGTTCGTCGATGATCTTTTTCCCAAGCCCCTTATTGCGATGGTCCGGGTGGACGTAAATCTCGTCCAATTGACCGATCCGGAGCCCGGTAATCAATTCGGGCAGGTCGAAATAGACGCCGAATCCGATCAGATCGCCGTCAACGAACGCTCCCAGAACTTCGGCGGTTTTGTCGCCCAGAATTCGTTCGGCGTAATATTCGTCGGGCCGTCTTGGCGCGCCGCGCTTGAGCGCTTGGGCGTTTTCGGCGATGAGTGGCGCGAGCTTATGGGCGTCTTCCGGCCCAAGGGCTCTGATTTCCGCAGTTGTCATGGAATCCCCGGATATCACAGGTCTAAGGTGTCGCCCCAACATGTCCCGAAACAGGAGCCGGGATCAAGGACTTGAATCAAATTCTGCTAGGACGATTGTCAGTCACGGGTTATTGCGCGATTCGTGTCGCACATGGGTAACGTTTCATTTGAGGACAGGAATTGATGGCGGCAGCAGATCGTGTCCGCGCGACCGCAATTGGATTGAGCGCGGTTCTGATGTGGGCAACGCTTGGGCTCTTTGGGGCAGGGTCCGGAAAGGTGCCTCCCTTTCTTTTGAATGCGCTCTGCTTCGGGCTTTCAGGGAGCCTCGCGCTTGTCTGGCTGGCGTTGTCGGGAAAACTCGTGTTGCTGCGGCAGCCGCTGAAAGTATGGGCTTTCGGTACAGCCGGATTGTTCGGGTTTCATTTCTTCTATTTCACCGCGATACGGAACGCGCCGCCGGTGGAAGCAAACCTCATCAACTATACCTGGCCGCTTCTGATTGTGCTTTTTTCAGCACTTTTGCCCGGTGAACGGTTGCGGATACACCATGTTATCGGGACAATCCTGGGCCTTGCCGGTGCCGCGCTTCTGGTGGGCGGTGGCGGGGAAGTTCAGTTTTCCGGCGCATTTGCAATCGGTTACGCGGCAGCTGTTGCCTCTTCCCTTTTCTGGTCAAGCTATTCGGTTCTTTCACGAAAGCTTGGCGCCGTGCCGAGCGAGGCGGTTGCAGGGTTTTGTCTGACGACAGCCTTTCTGTCGGCGATTTGCCATTTGGCCCTTGAAGAAACCGTGCTGCCGGCCAGTGCGCTGGAGTGGGCTTCAGTCGTTGCCCTCGCGCTCTTTCCGGTCGGCCTCGCATTTTTTACATGGGACATCGGCATCAAGCGTGGCGACATCCAGGTGTTGGGGGCGGCGGCTTACTCTGCACCGCTGCTTTCAACGCTTCTGCTGATTGCCTTTGGGTTCGGCAGCCTGACACTTTCCGTAGGTTTTGCCTGCATTGCCATCACTCTTGGCGCTGTTGTCGCGGCAAAAGACATGATATTCGCGAGCGCGCGCAAAAGGCGCATGCCGAAATGAGGACCATGAGACACATTCCCCCTTCGGTGAATTTCTCCCGGCCCCGCAAACCACTAGGGTAGAGGTCGTTCCGTTTTGCTGTTCCTTAGGATGACCCGATGACGATACCGATCAGACCGCGCCGTTCCGCTCTCTACATGCCGGGTTCCAATGCCCGGGCCCTGGAAAAGGCCAAAAGCCTGGATGTGGACTGCCTGCTTCTGGATCTTGAAGATGCCGTCGCGCCGGACGCCAAAGATCTGGCACGGACGCAAATTGGCGATGCGGTTGCCGCCGGTGGTTATGGCGAACGTGAAATCGTCATCCGGATCAACGGCCTTGATACCCCGTGGGGCGAAACAGACCTTCAGATGGCCGTGAAGTCCACGGCAGATGCGATACTGGTGCCGAAGGTCAATGCGCCGTCGGATCTGCAGCGTGTGGCCCATATGCTGTCTCTGCACAACGCGCCCAGCAAACTTCAACTCTGGGCAATGATGGAAACACCTGAAGCCATGTTGAACGCTGCGGCGATCGGCGCATGCGGCAAGGATCCCGAAATCAGGCTTTCCTGTTTTGTCATGGGAACGAACGACCTTGCCAAGGAAACGCGCGCACGTCTGACACCCGGACGGGCGGCGATGATGCCCTGGCTGATGACATGCGTCGCGGCGGCGCGCGCCGGCGGCATCGACATCCTGGACGGGGTCTACAATGCATTCCAGGACGAGGAAGGATTTGCGTCCGAATGCGCGCAAGGGGCGGATATGGGCATGGACGGCAAAACACTGATACATCCCAAACAACTTGCGCCGTGTCACGCCGCATTCAGTCCTTCCGTGGATGACGTCGCCTGGGCACGCAAGATCAACGACGCATTTGATCTTCCGGAAAATGCGAACAAGGGTGCCATTCAGGTAGACGGAAAGATGGTGGAACGGCTACATGCCGACATGGGCAAACGGGTGATCATGATCGCCGACGCCATTGCCGCACGTGCATAACAGGACCAGACGATGAAGCTTTACAGGTTCATTACCGGCGTAGACGATAGCGAATTCTGTCACCGGGTTACCCAAGCGCTCAACAAGGGATGGGAGCTTTCCGGATCGCCGACGCTTACCTATGACGCAACGCGGGGCGCAACTATCTGTGGTCAGGCCGTCACCAAGGAAGTGGACGGGGAGTATTCCCGGGACATGAAGCTCGGCGACTATTGAGCGGTATTTGAAATGAAGTTCTGCGACCCGGACAGATCCGGGTCACAGTCTGTTGGCGGAACTGCTGGTGTCCCGGCTGCTAGTGTTTCAGCTTCGTTTCGAGCAATTTCGCGACTTCGGCAGCCTCGAAGGGTTCCTTGAGAAACTTGAACAAAGGCTCAAGTTTCTCCGCACCTTCAAGGTAGTCTTCGTAACGAAGCTGGTAACAGACGTCCTTGTTGTTCGCCGCGTAAGACTTTGTAAGGTCCTCGAAATTTTCCCATTTCCGTCTGACGTCGGATTGGTCCTGCTTTTTCCAGAACGAGGACTTGACGACGTTTTCGAAAGTCCGGTTTTGAAATATGAACCGGCTCTTCGGGAAATAGGTGAGGATCGTGTCCAGGAACTTCGAAAAGTACCTCGGATCGTTGTGGTATCGGATTTCCTTGAAGCCGAGAACACGGGCGTCGCCCTTCGGGCAAAGAACCTTGGAGACAAATGTATCGAAGAGGCTCAAGGCATATTCGTCGACATCGACATCTTCCATGCCGTACCAGGGATCGAGTGATGTGCCCACCATCTTGCCGAAATAGGGACGCTCGCTGGAGATGATGGATCGCTGCGGCTCCTGGCGCTGCTGAAAGTTCCCTTCTCCCCGGATTGCCGTTATCGACCGCGACAAATGAACGAGCGCATTACAGTTTTCGCCCCGCACGAAGTAACCCGGGAGCGAGTTCAGCAAATGCTGCGTCAAGGTCGAGCCTGACCTTCCAAACGCCACCACAAAGACATAGCCGTCCTTTGGAAAATACAGCGAAGGATACTGTCTGTGCAGTTGAAAACTGTCCTCCCGTAATGGCACTACATTCGACATCGCTTTGACCTCCTGAATGGGCGCATGACCCGGAACATACCTGTTGGTCCTGCACCTGACCCCAACCTTGCGCGCGATCGTTCTTGGCCAGTTCACCGAATTTCACCTGCAAGAAGCCGGCTTCATGGCGTCCGTTGGTTCGTGATTACGATCGACGGCAGCTGAAAAAAGAACCATCAATAGTGGCTGTTTTTTGATGAAAGGAACAATTACAAAGATTAGAGAGAGATTTTTTCTTCTAAACAGTGAATGCATACAAAGTATTGATAACATAAGTCAAAAATATATTTATATTAGTTTGAAAATTGGATTATTTCTTCAGCATCGCGTCGAATACAGCAGCATAAATCTGCTTAACGGTCTCCGTCTCCTCTGGTCCCCGCCTGTAGAGGTTGTTCAATCCGGGCGCTGCATTCACTTCCAGTACGATACCAGCCGTATCAGGGCGGCGCTCATCTGGAACAATCAGGTCAACGCCGGCATATCGCAGGCCGAGCGTTTTTGCCGACAGGCGCGCCAGTTTATGAATTTCAGGTGAAATTTCGCTCGTGACGATCTTCGCCGATCCGCCGGAAGACAGATTGGAAACAGGCAGTAGCGAAACCCTCTGACCGGCCACAGGAACGCTTTCCAGCATCAATCCCTGTAGAGACAATTCGAAATCGATCCGCCCGTCCGCAGGGTCTATGCGGCTGTGGGAATCGACCAACTCGGCAAGACTGCTTTCGCCGTCACCCGTGACCTCAGGAGCCTTTCTTTCGATGGCGCAAAGGACGTCTCCGTCAAGAACGATGATGCGCAGGTCCCTGCCCCGGATTTCTTCCTGAACGAGCAGCCGGTCATGACGCTTTGCCAGGATGTGCAGCGCGTTCTGGAGCGTGTGGTAGGTGTCGGCACGCATGACGTCGCGGCCTTCCTGTCCGGTATTCGGCTTGACGAACAGTGGAAACCCTTGCTCTTCAGCAAAATCGAGAACGGCGTCGGGTGGCCTCCTGCCGTCGCGGATGTCGGAACAGATGACAAGATGGCTTGCCGGTACGGCGATGCCAGCGGCGTGCAGAAAACGGGCGGTGTAGGACTTGTCGTTACAAATCTCGGCACAACCGAGCGCGTTGAGGTCGAACCGCGTTCCCTTGAATAACCAGCGCCTGCCGGTTTTGTCTTCAATCAGACCCGCGTGGCCATGCGCATCGCCGGCTGTCAGATTGAGGCCATGCTTGGCGCAGTAGTCTTCGAGCAGTTCAAAAACGATTGTCCGATCAGTGGAGCTGATTGTGTCCAACGGCTCCAACCCGGTCAATTCCGGCCCTTGCGCTGATTGGCGTTCGCCAGATAGTCGATCTTGAATAGATCCGGATTGGTCGGTGCGTTGGACACGACGTTATAGACCGCGACAGACGTGTCGTAGCCCTGCTGATCGGTGACAGTCCATTGCTTCAAGGAAAAGTTGTCGGTGTCGAAAATGAGCGTCAGCGTTCCGGAGTTGAACTTGGTCTTGTCCAAAATCGTGACTGTGATCAGATCCTTCTCGACAAGGACGTTGGTGACGTTGGTGTCTTTCTCAAGATCAATCGCGTCGGACAAAAGAAAGCGCAAAGGCGTCTGTCCAAGCGGCCAAATGTCCTGTGTGTTTAGCTTGCGATCGCGTACGGAGACAGATTTGCCATCGGCGACGATATCAAGCACCGACGGCTTGTTATAATAAAACCGCACCTTGCCGGGGCGGGCCATGTAGAACTTCCCGTCGGACTGACTGCCGTCCGGTCCGAACTGGATGAAATCGCCGTGCATGGTTTTCACGGAGTTGAAATAGGTGCTCAGTTGCTGAAGCGTCTTCTGCTCCTGGTCCGTCAGCGCCTGTGCCGGAAGCAGCAAGGTCAGAATCAGGCCCGCGGACAGGAGCGGACCGCCAATGTGTCGGGCGAGGCGAAGAGCAAAGCGTTTCAGCATGATGCAATGTCCTAAATCGTTATTTGCCGCAAATAGTATAGCGTAGCTATGGAGCGTGTGTGGCAAAGCTTTGGCAATCGGGACTTAAAACTCTTCTTCAACGCCGTTTTGCACGAGAATTTCCCGCTTTCCGGCATGGTTCGCCGAACTGATGAGCCCTTCCTGCTCCATGCGTTCTATGAGCGAGGCTGCCCGGTTGTAGCCGATCGACAAGCGGCGCTGGACATAGGACGTCGATGCCTTCTTGTCGCGCAGGACGATTGCGACGGCCTTGTCGTAGAGCTCGTTGCCTTCACCGCCGCCGGCGAGACCGCCACCTGCGTCATAGGGACTTTCCGTTTCGTCTTCCTCTTCCGTGACGGCTTCCAGATACTGCGGCGTGCCCTGGACCTTGAGGTGCTTGACGATGTCTTCCACCTCGTCGTCGGCAACGAACGGGCCGTGGACACGCTGGATGCGGCCGCCACCTGCCATGAACAGCATGTCGCCCATGCCGAGAAGCTGTTCGGCCCCCATCTCGCCAAGGATCGTGCGGCTGTCGATTTTCGACGTGACCTGGAAAGAGATACGCGTCGGGAAATTCGCCTTGATCGTGCCGGTGATAACATCCACGGACGGACGCTGCGTCGCCATGATCAGATGGATACCGGCCGCACGGGCCATCTGTGCCAGGCGCTGGATGGCTCCCTCGATATCCTTTCCGGCAACCATCATGAGGTCAGCCATCTCGTCGACGATCACGACGATGTAAGGCATTGCCTCGAGCGGCAGCTCCTCGTCCTCGTAAATTGGCTGTCCAGTGTCGCGGTCGAATCCGGTCTGAACAGTACGGGTGAAGCTTTCGCCCTTTTCGAGCGCCTGCTTTATCCGGGTGTTGTAACCGTCGATGTTCCGCACACCCATCTTGGACATCTTCTTGTAGCGGTCCTCCATTTCGCGGACCGTCCACTTAAGCGCAACAACCGCTTTCTTGGGATCCGTCACGACGGGCGTGAGAAGATGCGGAATGCCGTCATAGATGGAAAGTTCGAGCATTTTCGGGTCGATCATGATCAGTTTGCACTGCTCCGGTGTCAGCCGGTACAGCAGGGACAGGATCATGGTGTTGATCGAAACCGATTTACCCGAACCGGTCGTACCGGCAACGAGCAGGTGCGGCATGCGGGCAAGGTCTGCAACGACGCTTTCGCCATTGATGGTCTTGCCAAGTGCCAGGGGAAGCTTGGCCTTGGACTTCTCGAAATCCTGAGCTGCGATCAATTCACGGAGAAACACGGTTTCACGCCGTGCATTTGGCAATTCGATACCGATGGCGTTCTTGCCGGGAATAACGGCAACACGCGCGGAAATCGCCGACATCGATCGCGCTATGTCATCTGCAAGGCCGATGACGCGGGACGATTTGATCCCGGGCGCAGGTTCCAGTTCGTAGAGCGTGACCACCGGGCCCGGTCGCACCTCGATGATCTCACCACGGACACCGAAGTCTTCAAGAACACCTTCCAGGATACGGGCGTTTTGCTCCAGCGCGTCGGCGGAAAGTCCGGGCACTTTGCCGCCGGCCTTTGGTTCGGCAAGCAGGCGCAATGGTGGCAGCTCGTATTCTTCCGGCGCGCCCAGGAAGGATGGCTGGGCTTCCTCGATGGCGCGTTTGCTCTGTTTCGGCCGCGGCGCCGGCGGAATAACCCTGCCCGCCTGCGGTGTGGGTTGTTCGGCCGGTGCGGGCATCTGTCCGGGTGCGGCAATTCCGACGGGCATTGCGTGTTGACCCGAAACCGGTCCCTTTTCGATCAGGAGTTCGTCGGGTTCGAAGCTCTCTCCGTCGTCTTCATAAGGTTCGTCGGCATATAGTCCGTCCGGATCCTCGTCCTCTGAGTGACTTCCGCGATCGTAGAATTCATCAAGCCCGTCGTCGTCCCGCGGCATAAGTTTGCCGGCAATCGCGCGGCGGAAGGCCGAAAGACGGCTGCCTCGCCTGCCGGTTTCGTATTCAACCGGGTCATCCGTGTCGTCATCGTCCCAGTCATCATCTTCTTCAGGGGCGGTTCGCGCGCGTTTCAACCCGGTCATCCGGCGCAACTGAGCCGTGCCCTGCAATCGCAAGTGTTCGATCTGACCCACAAATGCGCTGAAGAAGACCGACAGTCTGGACTCGCTCTCTTCGTCTTCCAGACCGAGTTCTTCTTCAATCGACCTGCCATGTCCCTTGGCGGCGCGCGCCGGTTTGCCGCGCTCTGTTGCCGGTTCGTCGTCGATCCGATCCTTTGCTCCAAGCCAACCGGCAGCGGACAACAGGAAGAAAATCGCCGGTACGCCAAGACCAAGTCCGCCCACGATGGTCGCGGCTCCACTTGTCATATTGGCGGTGATGACCGCGGGAACCTGGTGAACGGTGTCGCCGAAAAATCCACCCAGTCCGGTTGGCAGCGGCCAGCTGTCCGGCACAGGCAGAGCCGCCAGGGCGCCGGCGGCAAGACTGGATCCGACCAGCCAGAAAAAGAGACGTTTCTTGCCGATACCGAGAGCGTGTCCGGCCAGGAGCCGCCAGCCCCAAAGTACGAGCGGGATCAGAAAAACAGCGGTCGCAAGACCGATCGTCTGCATAAGTATGTCTGCGATGATCGCGCCCGGAGCTCCGAGCGCATTGCGCACGGTGCCATCGGTTGCGTGGTTAAAGCTCGGGTCGTTGACCGACCATGTTGCAAGCGACGCCGCAAGCATCGCGGCAGCCGCAATGATGCCGAGCCCGCAGGCGCCCACGAGGTTGCGGCGCAGGAAACGTTTGATCGGGCTTTCGGTGTCCAGCAGATCAACGGCGGATCTTCGGCCATTGCTGCGCACTGCGCTTGCCCTTCTCATGCCTGTTCTCCCAGCCAGTTTGCCATGCGCTCCAAAGCGGCTTCCGTCTGCTGCAAAGGCGCTGTCAGTCCCACACGGATGAAATTGCGTCCCGGATTGCTGCCGTCCGACTGATCGGAAGCCAGAAATCCTCCTGGTACGACCTTCACGCCAATGTCGCGCCAGAGGCGTTTTGTGACCGTGACCCCGTCAGCCCATTTTCCGACATCAAGCCAGAGGAAAAATCCACCCTCCGGGGTGACTGGACCCATTTGAGGAGCAAGAAGCCGTTCAGCAACCTCAAATTTTTCATTGTAGAGACGCCGGTTCTCCGCAACGTGTGCCTCGTCCTGATAGGCACGGACGGCGACTGCCTGCGCCGGAAGCGAGACTTGAGGCGCGGCGAGGCCGCGGAACTTTGCCCATCTTCGCAGAAAATCCGAATCACCGGCGGCAAAGCCGCATCTCAGGCCCGCCAGGTTGGAACGTTTCGACAGCGAATTCAGGACGATGATGTTCTCAAAACCCGTTCCCATGGCCTTTGCGGCCTCGAGAATGCCAGGCGGCGGTGTGTTGCGGTAAATTTCCGAGTAGCATTCATCGGCAAAGATAAAAAAGCGATGCTTGCGTGCAAGGCCGATCAGCTGCTGCCAATATTCCAGACTGGCCGGATAACCCTCCGGGTTCGTTGGCGAAGCGACGTAAAACGCAACGGTTTCATCCAGGAGATCGGAATCCAGACTGTCGAGATGAGGCAGGAAGTTGTTCCCCGGCACCGCATCCAGCAGCACCGCGCGGGCGTCGGCGACATGCGCTGCGGCCGCGTATGTCTGGTAAAACGGGTTCGGCAAAACGACGACCGGATGATCCAATCCCTTGTCCAGCTGATCCCGGGCTGCGATTGCACCGAATGACAGACCTTCGCGCGAGCCGTTCAGGGGCAGCACGCCGTCTTCCGGATCGATCATGCCGCCAAGCGAGTATCTGCGATCGAGCCAGCCTGCTACGGCATTCCGGAAGTCCTGAGACCCCTTTATGGGCGGATACCGGCGGAAATCACCAATGTTTTCAGCAAGAACGCTCGCCGTAAACTCCGGAATTGCATGCTGGGGCTCGCCGATTGTCATGATAATCGGATCGAGACCGGGTGACTCGCCGTCCAAAAGCTCGGCAAGACGCTGAAATGGATTGGAGCTCGGCAAAACAGCGCCGCGCGTGTAGGCTTGAAGGCTGGCAGTCATGTAATTTCCGGCGATCATTACGCATTACTTTGACCAGACCCTATCGCCCTCTTGGTAAATCTCTGATTAACCAAGGACGAGAACTGAGGTTCCAATCAACGCAATTGCCTGTGCCGCGCTTCTTTTTTATGGTCTTTTTCAAGAGCGCTCATTGGTCAAAAAGGATTTTCATGACCGCACACAAAGACCCGGTATCCGTCGTTTGTTTCGGTGATTCCCTTACCTGGGGGTTCAATCCCCTGGACAAGTCCAGATACAGTCATGAAGTCCGCTGGACCCGCAGGCTGCAGCACGAACTTGGACCATCGTTTCATATCATCGAAGAAGGCGTCAACGGCCGCACCACCGTCTTTGAGGACCCGACACGGGGCGACAAAAACGGCTTGGCGCATCTTGCCACGGTGCGCAAGACGCATATGCCGATCGATATCCTGATCATCATGCTCGGTTCGAACGATCTTCAGGACCGGTTCAACATGAGTGCCGATGCGATCGGGCTGGCGATGGGCAGGATCCTGTTTGCGGCGACGCAGGCAACGGACGACGTGGAAGGCCGCGCGCCAAAGGTCCTTCTGATGGCACCGCCGCCACTGGGCGACTTCACCGGTCTCGAATATGAAGGTCTTTATTCCAATGCGCACGGGGGCGCCCAGTCACGGCGTCTCGCAGAGGTTTATGCGCGCCTTGCGGAGCAATACGGCACCGCTTTTCTGGATGTCGGGAAGCACATGAATGCGAGCCCGGTCGATGCCATACATTTCGAGGCAGCGCCACAGGCAAATCTGGCCAAAGTCATTGCAAATGAGGTCCGAGGGCTGGCCGGCATCTGATTTAGACCTTGAGTTTTTCCAATGCCTTTCGAATGCGCACTTTTACCGAGCCAGCCGTCTCGTATGCGCCAGACCGTTCCAGCGTTTCAATCGCACGGGATCTGTGACCCGGGAACCGCAGGGCAAATACGGCCAACGCGTAGTGGGACCAGGCACGCAAGAACTTGTTTTCAGATGTCAGTCCGCTGTCGATCATCTGCCTGAGGGGGTCTTCCAGATGTTCCGGGATTTGCAAATGCTCGAAATACTGAAGAAAGTGCAGTCGGGCTTCCCAGTCGGTTAGCTTCGGCGCGAAGGCTGCGTGTCTCGCTGCTAACTGTTCCGGAAGCCCGCTTCTGGATTTTGCCACGTAATGCTTCAAAAGCCACGTTGCGCCGCGCTCACACTCCTCAATCTCGCAGAGCTCAACCAGGTGAATGGTGAAGTCCGGTTCTGTCGCAAAGCTTGAGTAGGCATGCTCCAGCGGCGCGGTATCCTTACCGTCCCACTTTCGGAGAATCCGGGCGAGATGCATGCGCATGAGCTAGGGGCAGGCCCTCAAAAGTCGACCGTCAGGCCCTTGATCTCCCAATCATCGTACCGGGTCGGTTCCAGTCCGCCGCGGCCGTTGATCTCATCCGGCATGGCATCTTGTTTCGCGTCGATCTGTTTCCGGCGCTCGTCGGCCTCTAGAAGAGCGCGCTGGGCGGCAGGTGGGAGGTCCTCGAAACGTTTCTTCGGCTCCACAGCGGTTTCTGTCTTCAGCGAAGGAGCTTCACTCTGGCTGTAGCTCTCGGTCGGTTCTTTCTGGTCGTGCGTCATGTTAGCTATTGGCTGGCTGCATGTTTCGGTTATGTCGTCCTGATTATCTTATATAAGGCATGATTGCCGGATTTGGCAGTGGGCGAATTCCAGTATCGGTATTGCTCGATTGGGCTCACAGCCGTGAATATTCGGCCGCGGCGGGCAGCCCCGCGCAGTTTACATTCCGTCCGATTCGGTTATGCCCGACTGTGCGCGGCTTCAGGTGCCGCGAGCGGCAATTGGGTGTGCCGTGGTTGCCTGTATCTGACAAGCAGGAAGAAACCGGCTGGAACCGCGGCTACCAGCAAAAATACCAAGGTCGCATGGGTCCCCAGGGTTGAAGGTAAGATCGACAGGAGCAACACATAGACAAAAGGTTGCATCCAGGTAATGCCCACCAAAAACTGCAACTCCATTGGCCAGTCAGGCAGCGACCTGGCAACGAAAAGTACGCCCGCGGCAAACAGGGGCCAGCTGTAGTACAGAAAGGACGGTGCAACGATGGTGCTGAGCAGCAAAACAAACCCGATACGCAACTCATAAGGCAAGCGGGAAGGCAGGCGGAGTGTGCAGATCACGCCCAGTATGATTGCTGCAAAGACGAGCGCCGCTCTCAAACCCATATCGACATGCATCCTGCCCAAAAAAGACCGGAGCGAGGTGTCCCATTCCAGGGCCGTGAGTGCGTAGGCCTGATAAAGGGGCGTTGTGAAGGACGACATATAGCTCAGCAAAACATTTGGTCCGTAAAGGGCAAGTGAGAGGCCCGTCAGCACCAACGTGCCGAGTGTTGCCCAACCGATGCATCGCCAAGCGCCAATGCTGACCAAAAAGAAAGGAACAAGAAGCCCGTATTGCGGCTTAATTGTCGCGACGGCGAGCGACAAGCCGGCCAGAATGGGGCGTTGCTTTGCGTGAACAAGAGCAAAAACAATCAATGTTATTATAAAGATAGAAAGATTTAGCCGTAGAAGGATCTGAACCGTTCCAACGGAGGCTGCAAACAGCGCGGACACGGCCAGATTAAACCCCGCAAGCCGTGGAATCGCGAAGAGCGCTATCAGAGTCATTCCCAATACGATGATTTTCAGCGTGGCGAAATCCATCCAGGAAAAAACATGAAAGAGTGGGAGGGCATGCGGCGGATTTAAGAAAATCAGGTCTGATAGCCGTTCCGACAACCCGTCCCGGAACAACTCCGGATCGTAGACGTCCGCCGCTGATCCGGCATTGGACATCTCAGAGGCCCGATGAAACGCTGAGAGGTCCTCGACGCGTGCATCCTTCAGGGTTCGCGGAAAGTCAAAAACGGCGGACCTGACAGTCCACAAGGCTTGCAGCGTACCAAGCGCCGATATGATCAACAGCCACAAAAACGCGGGCCCGCCGAGTGTGTTTTTGACGGTTTTCGAGTGCCAGAACGGCAACAGGCTGCGAGCAGAAGACAAGGCAAAAATTCCTTTGTAAAAAATCAGGAGAATACAAACGGCGCAAAAACCTTAAGTTGCGCAGAAATCTAAAAAATGAGTTAAACTTAAGGTTGTGCAATTGAAAGTTGATTGAAAAAATCAGACGAAACGTCCGGCCGTGCCCAATGGACTTTTGCCACCCCGATCTCGTCGCAATAAGCGTTGTGCCTTTGTGACAAGGAAATCAGTCACGGAACCTGCGTGTCTCCATGGATTACGTCTTTGTAAGGCTCTTGTTGCGCAACTTGCCAAGCCTGGCTTCAATACCCATCTTCAGTCAGGATTTTGACTTGATCGGCGCCAATGCGCGCCGGTGACAAAAGGACAGGAAACGGACACAGGCACTAATGAACTACATTCGTACGGCAATGCTGCTGGCGGCAATGACCGCCCTCTTTATGGGAATCGGCTTCATGATCGGCGGACAGGCGGGCATGATGATTGCCTTGGCCATCGCAGCCGCAATGAATGTGTTCAGCTATTGGAATGCGGACAAGATGGTCCTGCGCATGCATCATGCACAGGAAGTGGATGAGCGATCCATGCCTGATTTTTACCGCATGGTGCAGCGGCTGGCGCGAAACGCGGACCTGCCGATGCCCAAGGTGTACATCATCAACAATCCGCAGCCGAATGCCTTTGCCACCGGGCGTAACCCCGAGAACGCGGCGGTCGCTGCCACGACCGGTCTCTTGAATATGCTGACACCGGAAGAGGTTGCCGGCGTTATGGCGCACGAACTGGCGCATGTGAAGAACCATGACACCCTGATCATGACGATCACGGCGACGATCGCCGGTGCCATTTCAATGCTGGCCAACTTCGCGTTCTTTTTCGGCGGGAACCGGAACAATCCGCTTGGTATTGTCGGCATGCTGTTGATGATGATCGTGGCACCGATGGCGGCAATGGTCGTTCAGATGGCGATTTCAAGGACCCGGGAATATGCAGCCGACAGGATGGGCGCGCAGATCTGCGGCGAGCCTATGTGGCTAGCCTCCGCCCTCGGCAAGATCGCCGGCGGTGTCGAGCGCATTCACAATCCCGATGCTGAAGCAAACCCTGCGACGGCGCACATGTTCATCATGAACCCGCTGTCCGGCGAGCGCATGGACAATCTTTTCTCGACACATCCGAACACGCAGAACAGGATCAACGAGCTGCAGAAGCTCTCAAGCAGCGGTCTTGGAACGGGCGGATCTGCATCGTTTGGCGATGCCGGTTCTGCGCCGCAGTCCGGTCCATGGGCGGGAATGGGCTCGCGGCCAGGGTCGACCAGGCGGGACGCTCCCAAAGGTCCTTGGGGCTGACAGACACTCCTGCGCAGAAAGAAACCGCTTTTCTGCGCGAATGGTTGGCCTTAAAAGGAGGGAAACGCGCCGCAGCCGGATATCCGGTTCGCGGCGCTTGGTTTTTGCTGCTGGAAAGCAGCGCCGAACAGGAACAGTCTTTGAAAAGTCGTGCAGCCAAGACGTCCGGATCGCCCGGCAAAAATGAAGCTGAACAAGCGGAAAAGCCCGGGTTTGCCGCCCGCAAGGTCGCGGCTGATATCCTTGGAAATGTCGTTCACAAAAAGAGGCCGCTCGACGGAGAAACAGATATTGCCTCGGGGCATTCGGGGTTCCGCTCACTTGCCGGCAATGACCGGTCGCTCGTTCGGGCGATTGTCGGAGCCTCGCTGAGGCATCGCGGCGAAATCTCGGAAATCGTTGACCGACTGCTGGACCGTCCGATCCCCGAAAAGACCGGCAGGGTTCTGGACATCCTGCATATTGCCATTGCGCAGATGCTTTTCCTGGAAATTCCGGACCGGGCTGCGGTTTCGCTGGCAGTCGATCATGCGGGCCTGGACCGCAGGGTTCGGCCCTACAAGGGACTTGTGAACGGTGTTCTTCGCCGCCTTGGCAGGGAAAAGGAAGACCTTGTTTCCGACCTTGACGCCGAGGTGCTGAATACTCCCGATTGGCTCTGGGAAAGCTGGCAAACTGCCTATGGCGAAGACACAGCCCGGGCCATTGCGCGTGCACATCAGAGCGAAGCTGCGCTCGATCTGACCGTCAAATCGGATGCGGAAGGCTGGGCGAATACTCTTGGAGGTCAGGTCGTAGGCGCGGGCAGTGTCAGGCTCAAGAACAAAGGAGCGGTCGACACGCTTGCCGGATATGATGATGGGAAATGGTGGGTCCAGGACGCAGCGGCAGCGCTGCCGGCCCGGCTTCTGGGCGAGGTGCGCGGCCTCCAGGTGGCTGATCTATGTGCTGCTCCCGGCGGCAAGACCGCCCAGCTTGCAGCTGCGGGCGCCGAGGTGACGGCCATCGACATTTCGAAGGGCCGTCTTGTTCGTCTGAAAGAGAACATGGTCAGGCTCGATCTTCAGGTCCGGACCGTTGTGTCTGACCTTCGCGCATTTGAACCGGAAGAACCGTTCGACGCACTGTTGCTCGACGCTCCGTGCAGCGCGACCGGCACAATCCGGCGTCATCCAGATGTTGCCTGGATCAAGAAACCATACGACATTGAAAAATTGGCTGAAATCCAGCGAGAATTGCTCGACAGGGTGTTGGCGTGGGTCAAGCCGGGTGGTTTGCTTGTCTATTGCACGTGTTCGCTCGAGGCCGCCGAAGGAGAACATCAGGCAAGTGCCTTTTTGGAGCGTAATACCGGCACTGTCGAGCTGGAACCGGTTCAGGCAAGTGAGATCGGAGAACTTGACGACGTCATTTCAACGGAAGGGTATTTGCGGTGCCTGCCGAACCACAGGGCCGCGTCGGATCCTCTAACCCTCGGCATGGACGGGTTCTTTGCCGCCCGATTCAGGCGGTCTTAACGTGACATAAACTGTTCATTTGCAATGTTTCTATAAATGAAATGCTAACCTTAATGGTCTGTTTCAGAATTGAAGAGGGCTAAGCAGCTCTAAAACCGGAGAATTCACTATAGTTGCGCGTAGGCCATCAGCGTCGGGGATGGTTTGGTGAATATAGCAAGCCTCAATGAAAGAAGCCGAGTCTGGCGTCTTGTGGCCCTGCATATCTGGCACCGTACCCTGAAATGGATGCATGGCGGACCTTTCTTCCGCCTGCAGCCGTTTTCTGCTGTGCCTGCGCGTCTGTTGATCGCGCCGCAGGACCTGCGGACAGCCGACGAAACCAATGCGGCTGATATCTATGGAGGACGGTTTCTTTTTTCCGGACACCTGGTGGAAACGCAGGGCCGTTCGCCGTTTGAGCTGAACGCCGTTCACGAGGATTGGCAGCGCGAACTGCACAGCTTTGGCTGGTTGCGGGACTTGCGCGCATCAGACAGCCAGATCGCGCGCCAGAACGCCCGTGTGCTGGTCGAAGACTGGATGAAATATTGCGGCCGACGGCATCCGATCGGCTGGGAAGCGCCGGTCGTGACAAAGCGCATTTTGGCTTGGCTCGCCCATTCGCCCTTCATCCTTCAAGACGGCGATCACGAGTTCTATCGGAATTTCGTCAAATCACTCGCGCGGCAAGTCCGTTATCTTAGACAAACCATCAATGAAACCGAAGACGGTGTCGTGCGGCTGCGTGCATCGCTTGCCGTCGCTTCCGCCTGCATTTCCATGGCTGGCCAGGGCCGATTTGCGCGCCAGAGCATTCGCCGGCTTGAGCATGAACTGACCCGACAAATTCTTCCAGACGGTGGCCATATTTCCCGCAATCCAAGAGCTCTGATCGATATTCTGGCTGATCTCTTGCCTGTCCGTCAGGCCTTTGTGGCACAAGGACTGGAAATGCCACCGGCCATGCTGCAGTCCGTCGACCGCATGATGCCAATGCTGCGCTTCTTTCGCCATGGCGACGGCGCGCTCGCCCATTTCAACGGTATGGGATCCACTCCAAGCGATCTGGTCGCAACTATCCTGGCCTATGATGACGCCCGCGGTGCACCGCCCCTGAATGCGCCGCATTCCGGTTATCAGAGACTTAGCGGGTCCAATTCCGTGGTCTTGATTGATGCCGGGCCCGTCCCCGCCCTTGGCGTTTCCGGTGATGCGCATGCCGGATGCCTGTCCTTCGAATTTTCGTCCGGAACAAACC
This sequence comes from uncultured Roseibium sp., assembly GCF_947494555.1. Taxonomy (GTDB): domain Bacteria; phylum Pseudomonadota; class Alphaproteobacteria; order Rhizobiales; family Stappiaceae; genus Roseibium. The sequence continues at coordinate 259,196 of NZ_CANLVF010000004.1, forward strand.
GGATCGTTGTCAATTGTGGTGTGTCGACCAAGTCCAATCCGATCTGGCGCAAAGTAAGCCGATCAACCGCGGCACATTCGACGGCGACGGTCGAGGATACGTCGTCTTGCCGCTTTCTCTCCGAAAAACCCTTTGGGCGGCTGCTCGGTACGCCGATCCTGTCAGGGCCATCGGTGGTCGATCTGGAGCGCGAGGACGATCAGGCAGGCAGCCGTATCACAGCGTCCCATGACGGGTATGCGGCAGAATTCAGTGTTGTCCATGAGCGTGACTTGCGCCTGTCCGGCGATGGAACGGTGCTCGACGGCATCGACACGTTGCGGGCCGTTGGACCTATCGACCCCGAGCACCGCTACGCGCTTCGTTTCCATCTGCATCCTGGCCTGCGGACATCCATGCTGCGGGGCGGTTCTGCGGTCCTGCTCGTCTGCCGTGACGGCGAGGCGTGGGAATTTGAAGCGCCGGGATGCGAATTGTCGCTTGAAGAAAGTATCTACCTGTCGGACGTATTCGGGCACCGGAAAACCGACCAGATCGTGGTCATGGGTTCGCTTCAGGAAGCTCCGTCGGTCGGATGGCAATTCCGCAAGACGGCCACCGCCAAATTGAGCCGCCGCGGGACCAGCGAATTCGACGATTTTGGTGAATTGCCCCTCGAAGACTAGGGCGTCCCAACTCCCTGACACGCCAGTTTTCCCGTGTAGCGGCATCAAAGCGGATACGGGTATCCGTCGCTTGGGGACCCCCTCCGCTGACGCGATACTGATGTCATAGCGCTCCCTGTCATACCGACACCGCAATGTGAAGACTTGCAGCGGCCCGCTGGCAACGCTCAAGAAATCGCGTCCTGAAACACGACCATTAGAATGGTGTGGCGCAATTTGGCGGAAATCGAGGGCACGTTGTCGGGATTGTCAGAAATTTCTTCACTAGTCTAGCAGCACTTAAAAAAGCAGTGTTTGTACAAAAATTATGAGGGAAGATATGAGAAAGGTTGTAAAAATATCTGCAATTATTGCAGCTAATCTGTTGTTCATTGCTTCTGCGCATGCGGCCACTATTGATTTGGTTTCAAATGGATATTTCGAAGCCGGCAACATTGGCTTCAATTCAGAACACACATTTGTCACATCGAATTCTCCTGCGGGCCAATACACGGTTGGCACTGATCCGAAAGCATTCAATGGTAACTTCAGCAGCTTTGGAGACAAGACGAGCGGCTCCGGCAATATGATGATCATCAACGGTTCTACGTCCGTTGGAACGGTGGCCTGGGAACAAACAGTGGGGGTTACTGCTGGCCAGACTTATGAGTTTTCGATCTGGATCGCCAACGCCTTCACCAGCGGAAACAGCTTGCTTGACCTTGTCGCAAACGGCGTAAACGTTGGATCGGCCAACACCACACAGGGTGTCACTGGTGTATGGGAGCAATTTAGTGGGAGTTGGACGGCAAGTACTTCAGGCAACATAGCCATTCAATTGATTGAAAACAGTACGGCTTTTGGCGGAAACGATTACGCTTTGGATGATATTTCTTTCACCACTGATATGAGCGCGGCGACGCCGGTGCCGTTACCTGCTTCAGCTTGGCTACTGATTACCGGTCTGGCGGGCGTTTTTGGACTAAGCCGCAAGAGACGCGCCTAAAGCCAGCCCCATTAGCACACCGCGACCCCTGGCCCGGTAAAGGTCAGGGGTCACCTTAAGCGGCGATTCGAGTGGCTTCAATCGGGGGGGCCTCGTTTTGGTTTTGTTGATCTGACCTCTACGTAGGGAAAATTCAGGCCCCTTTTGAAGTATTTGTGCCGCTTTCGATTATCGCACAGACAACTCGCATGTGTTTCGGCCATCTGGGAGCTGCAAGCGCAAAAAATACCGCGGAAACGCAAGCCAGAAAACAAACTTCAGTTTTGCCCGAGAACCCACGCGTCCAGCCTTGCCTTGCAAAGGGACGATCTCGGCTCGGACCAAATTGCTACGCGCGAACGACCGTTTCGTTGATTTGCGCCGTGTTGCAGCCAAAGGCGTGTCGCCTTCGCACGTGAATATTGCACCGACGCAGTTCAAAGAAGATCACGGCAAAGTCCCTAACTCAGAAATCACCTGTCGTCTCGCAAGTGTCCGGTGACCCACTGGAGGCAGATATCCAATTTTATGAGTACTCGGCCTAGCCTGCGTCACGCCCATCTCAAGAACCTTCCGAATTGCCGTAAGACGTGTTAGGGCGACGTCGAGCTCCCTGATCGTTCCCATTTGCGAGGCAAATTCATGGCCATTGTGTCCAAAGCCGTTCCCGTTCCCGAGCTGGTACCTGTCAAACGCGCACTTCTTTCCGTTTTTGACAAGACCGGCCTCGTAGCGTTTGCAAAAGCGCTTTCTGAACGCGGTGTCGAGCTTGTGTCGACAGGGGGGTCCTACAAGGCCTTGAAAGACGCGGGGCTGAGTGTGCTTGATATCCCGGAAGTAACCGGGTTTCCCGAGATCATGGATGGCCGTGTGAAGACGCTACATCCAAAGGTGCACGGAGGACTTTTGTCGATCCGCGATGATCAGGACCACCAGGCGGCAATGAAGGCGCACGGAATTGCCGGCATAGACCTCTTCTGCGGCAATCTTTATCCGTTTGAAGATGTGGTGGCCTCCGGAGCCGACTACGCAACAGGTATTGAAAATATCGACATTGGCGGGCCGGCCATGACCCGTGCTGCGGCCAAGAACCATGCCTATGTAACGGTCGTGACCGATCCGGCAGACTATGACACAGTGATCTCCGAGCTTGATGCGAATGACGGCCAATCGCCGATCGCGTTGCGTAAACGGCTCGCCCTGAAGGCCTTTGCCCGCACGGCTGCCTATGACGCTGCCGTTTCCAACTGGATGGCAGCCCAGCTCGAAGAAGCAACACCAGCGCACCGGGCGGTCGGCGGCGAACTGGCTGAAGTCATGCGCTATGGTGAAAATCCGCACCAGACTGCCGGATTTTACACGACCGGCGAAAACCGGCCCGGTGTTGCCACAGCCCGCCAGCTGCAGGGAAAAACACTCTCCTACAACAATATCAACGACACGGACGCCGCGTTTGAACTCGTCAGTGAATTTGATCCTGGGCGCACGCACGCAGTCGCCATCATCAAGCATGCAAATCCTTGCGGTGTCGGCGAAGGCACCAGCCTGAAGGAAGCTTATGAAAAGGCATTGCGCTGCGATCCGGTCTCCGCTTTTGGCGGTATCGTCGCCTTGAACGGGATACTGGACAGCGCCGCGGCGGAAGAAATCGTCAAGACGTTTACCGAAGTGATCATTGCCCCGGATGCGGACGACGCGGCGCGCGAAATCATTGCATCGAAGAAAAACCTGCGGCTTCTCGTCACGGGTGGGTTGGCGGATGCCCGCGCGGACGGCCTCTTCGTCAAGTCGGTGGCCGGCGGTCTTCTTGTCCAGTCCAGGGACAATGGCGTTGTTGATGACCTGGACCTGAAGGTCGTTACCAAACGCGCACCAAGCGAACAGGAACTTGCAGACCTGAAGTTCGCGTTCCGGGTGGCAAAGCATGTGAAATCGAACGCTATTGTCTATGCCAAAGACGGTGCAACCGTTGGCATTGGTGCCGGTCAGATGAGCCGTGTGGATTCGGCCCGGATCTCCGCCAGGAAGGCGCTGGACGCGACGGAAGCTGCCGGTTTGAGCGAACCTCTGACAAAGGGCTGCGTTGTTGCCTCCGATGCCTTCTTTCCATTTGCGGACGGATTGCTGTCTGCAGCCGAAGCAGGCGCGACTGCCGTCATCCAGCCAGGTGGTTCTATGCGCGATGATGACGTCATCGCCGCCGCCGATGAAGCGGGTCTTGCCATGGTGCTCACAGGCATGCGTCACTTTAGGCATTAATGACGGGAGTCGTTCACACTGAGCTGCCTAACAAGCTGAAAACGCTGTAATTTCTGACGATGACGGGCGACGAAATATCGCGTTGCACAAAAGAGCTTGTTAACGTCCTGCGGGTAAGTTGCGCTCAATTGCATTCGGCCAGCGAGTCGGTCGAATTCTTGCTGATCGCGGAGATTACCCGGTGTTTAAGAAAGCTAAGGTCACCACAAAGCTCATTGGTGCGAGCGCAGTCACGCTGACGGTTGCGCTGGCAATCGGCATCAGTGCCATCGGATGGCAGGCTTCGCGCATTACGGGCGAACTCGCGCGCGAAGAAGCGGAAACGGTTGCACGTGAACAAGTGCAGTTCGTTCAACGCGGGCTTGAAAAGGGTCTCAAGTCGGCACAGTCGCTCGCCAGCGCACTCGGCGGCCTGAAAGCGGCAGGCGCGGTCGATCGGGAGGCGTGGAATTCGGTTGTCGAAACTCTTGCCAGGGACAACAAGGATCTCTCCGGGGCCTGGGGCGTTGTCGTGGAAGACCAGCTTGATGGCAAAGACAAGGAATTCGTCGGTAACGAGAAATGGGCGACCGGCGGCGAATGGCAGCCTTACTTCTTCCGCAAAGCGGACGGCAGTCTCGCCTACCGGCCAATCGAAGAAATCGATGTCGGTGATCTGAGCGATGAAGGCGAGCTCTGGTTCAACGGGGCTTATGTTAGCAAACGGGATTACATGACCGAGCCCTACAGCTGGGAAGCGGACGGCAAGACCGTGACCGGGGTTTCCTTTAGCGTTCCGATCCGTGACGGGTCGAAGGTGATCGGTGTTGCTGGCGGCGATATCTTGCTGACGCCGTTGTCCGAAGTGCTTGGCCAGCAAAGACCATTGAAAACGGGTTCGGTTCAGCTGCTGTCGCAAAAGGGCACCTGGATCGCACATGCCGATCCGGCAATCCTTGGCAAGAGCTGGGAAGAAGGACGCTCTGACGCTGATCTCGCCGTCAAGGCAGACGTTCTGAATGCGGTTCAAAACGGTACTCGCTACACATATACAGGCTATTCCAACTCGCTTGGTGCCGATGTCTACCGGGTCGTTTCGCCTGTCACAATTGGAGGGACGGATGCCAAGCTTGCGGTTGTGGTCAGCGTTCCGCTTGAAACCTTGCATGCCGCATCCAGCCAGATCCTGACCATGATCATCGGGGTCGGTGTCGTCCTGCTGATTGTCGTTGCCCTGTCAACCTACTTTGTCGGCAACAGCATCGTCCGCCGGCCGCTCGAGCGGGCCGTTGGAAGCATCCAGGCGCTGATTGACCGGCGCTATGACGAAAAAATCGAAGATACGGACCGCGAAGACGAGATCGGCCAGATCAGCAAGGCGCTGGAGGTCTTTCGCGAGAAAGCCCGTCAGGCGGAAGCGCTGGCTGTGGAGCAGGAAGAAACCCAGCGGCAGCAGTTGGCGCGGGCCGAGCGGATCAGCGACCTGTCGCAGGATTTCGATCGCCAGATTTCCGAGCTGACCGAAACCGTCATGACGCAGGTCCAGGATCTGAACGCAGCTTCCGTGACACTGACGGCCGGTGCTGACGACACCAGCGAAAAGAGCACGACCGTTGCCGCTGCTTCCGAAGAGGCTTCGTCCAACGTGGAAACCGTCGCCTCGGCAGCTGAAGAGTTGATGGCGTCGGTCGGTGAAATTTCGCGTCAGATGTCACAGTCTTCCGAAATTGCTTCCCATGCGGTCGAGCAGGCACAATCGACCAACAGCAAGATCGAAGGCCTTATGGAGGCCGCCAACCGGATCAGTGAAGTGCTGAAGCTGATCACTGATATTGCCGAGCAGACAAACCTTCTGGCGCTCAATGCCACAATCGAGGCGGCGCGTGCCGGCGAAGCCGGCAAGGGATTTGCTGTCGTTGCCGCCGAAGTGAAGGAGCTTGCGAACCAGACGGCCAAGGCAACCGAGGAAATCTCGACGCAGATCCAGTCGGTGCAGACAGAAACCGCCGGGTCCGTGGAAGCCATCCGGGGAATCTCGGAAACCATCGAGAAGATGAACGAAATCTCCTCGAGCATTCAGTCTTCGGTCGAGCAGCAGGGCCTTGCGACCGACGAGATCGCCCGCAACATTCAGGAAGCATCCAACGGAACCCAGGAAGTGGCGCAGAATATTGTGAAGGTCGCTGCGTCGGCAGACGATACCGGCAATGCGGCCCGTCAGGTCAGCGCTTCGGCAAATGTTCTGCAATCGGAGGCCGACCGGCTGAAGCAGGAAGTCGTCGGTTTTCTGGACAATGTACGCCAGGTCGCCTGACCCGACTGCACTTGTTCACGTCAAGGCGCGCCGGTCTGTCCGGCGCGTTTCTCTTTGACGGAAAACAGAAGCGCCAGGCCGACGGCGAAGAAAACGAGAATGACAGACATGCCTGCCGGCTGACTGTTGAAGAGTGCGGTTACAACGCCAACGGTAAGTGGTGCCAGGAAACTCGTGACTTTGCCGGAGAGTGCTAGGAGGCCGAAATACTGGGTCATGTGCTCATGCGGCGCCAGGCGTATCAACAGGCTTCGGCATGACGCCTGCAAGGGCCCCGAGACTGCGCCGATCAGCGCTCCCAAGCCGATAAAGACCTGTTCCGGCAGCGACGCGAACAGCGCGCCTTCCGGGGCCGCCTTCGTCTCGATGACAAAAAAGACCGTGGTTTTGTCGACCGAGATCATGCCGAGCCCGCAAATCATCAGGACGATCAGCGAAAAAATGATGACCGGCTTTGCTCCGAAACGATCATCCAACGGACCGCCCAAAAGGAGACCGATCGTACCGGTAATCGTCAGAATGATTCCGAATGTACCGATTTCGATTGAGCTCCAGCCGAGCTGTCCTGCTGAATAGATCCCGCCGAATGCAAACAGGGCGACGAGACCGTCCTTGAATATCATGTTGGAGACGAGGAACAGGAAGATATTCCGGTTCGAGCGGGCCTTGGCGATGCTGTCGGAGAGTTCCTTCAGACCCTTGCGGATCGCGGGTCCGATCCTGGCCTGACGAGGAGCGTCCGGAACAAACAGAAACATTGGCAGCACGAATATCAGGAACCAGATGACGGAAAACGGACCCACTGCCCTGTCGCCCTCTTGGGTTTTCGGGTCCAATCCGAATATCGGTTCAAATCCCAACAGAGTCCTGCCCGTCTCGGGGCTCGCGGCCAGAAATCCGAGTGCTATTACCAGCGTCACCAGTCCGCTGACATAACCCATTGCCCAGCCAAAACTCGACAGGCGTCCGATTTTGTCATGAGGAACGAGCGACGGCATCATGGCGTTGTTGAAGACCGTGGCAACCTCTATGCACAGGGTTCCGATGGCAAATGCCACCAAAGCAATCGCGATGCTGTGCTGGCCTCCGGGGGCTGCATACCAAAAAGCCCAGCAACAAATCAGAAACGGCACAGAAAATCCGAATATCCAGCGCTTCCGGCGTCCGGTGGCGTCTGCAATCGAGCCCAATACCGGTGCAAGTAAGGCAATCCCGAGCCCGCCGGCAGCTGTGGCAAAGCCCCAGAGCGACTGTCCTTCTTCGGGGGTACGCGCAAGCGTGGATGCAAAATAGGGGGCAAAAACGAAGGTTGTTACCAGCGTGAAGAAAGGTTGAGCGGCCCAGTCGAACAAAGCCCAGGACAAGACCGCTCGTCGATCCGTCTTCTCGGGATAAGCACCGGAAACAGCAGACATTTCAATCCCTTCTTGTCGATTGAAAAGCCGGCAGCAGAACTGCCGGCCTTCGAAATCCTGCTTCCGGCGTCAAGACATCAATCGGAACTGCATATTTCGGCAAGCAAACCGGCAGCGACCGTAAACTTGGACACGCTCAGGCCGCCGTCGAGAATCTCGGTGACCGCGTGGTGCCGGCTTGCGGCCTCGTCTTCGTGCTCTTCGAGCCATTGCGCGAAGCTGCCCGCCCGGATCGACGCACTCGCCAAGGCCCGGTGCGCGGAGAAAAGGATGGCGCGGGCGCGATCGAGGGCCAGACCATCGTAATAGTCACGGACCTCCAGATTGCTCGCCATCTCATGCATGTTGCCGATCTTGAAGTGGTGGGCAACCTGATAGTAGGCCGTTGCAGCGGTATCAAGATCGGCTTCGGTTTCCTCCGAAACGATGACGATGTCCGGTATCGCCTGTTCAGCCAGAAGCCAGGCAATCCTGCGCGCAAGCGTTTCGGGAACGCCTTTCGAAACATATTCGGCAGCACGCTCGTTCAATACCGCGGCAGGTTCTTCCGGCAGCAGGCTCTCCAGGCGCTCGCGCAGGTTCGATATCCCGCTGCGGAACCGTTCGACCACAGCGGAAAGACCCTTGTCAAAGGCGACGTTTCGTTTGAACCAGACGACGCGTTCCAGAAGCAGCGACTGGATCTCGGTGTAAAGATCGAGCTGCAGGCCGCCGTCGATTTTCGTGTCGAGTGCGTCGATTTCAGTGTTGAGATCGGTCAGGTCGAAACTGTTGCGTACGGCAACGAACCCTTGTGCGATTTCCGTCGGCGTGGCTCCGGTCTGATCCATCAGGCGGGTCAGGAACGTTGCTCCGCCCCTGTTGATCATGGAGTTGGCCAGCATCGTAGCGATGATTTCGCGCCGCAGCCGGTGCCCGCTGATCTCGTCTTCATAGGTCGTCGCCATCTGAGCGGGAAAGTAGCGGAACAGCTCTCTGGCGAGATAGGTGTCATCCGGTACGGTGCTATCCAGAAGCGCGTCATAAAGCGTGATCTTGGCATAGGCGAGCAGGACGCCAAGCTCCGCACGAGTCAGAAGCTGGCCGGCCTTGCGCATCTCCCGCAGTGTTGATTCGTCGGGAAGCTGCTCGACCACGCGGTCCAGATGGCCCGCCTGTTCCAGTTGACGCATCATGCGGACCTGAAAGCCGAAATCCTCCAGTCCTCGCAGTTCGGTCATGGAAATCGCCAGTGTCTGCAGGTAGTTGTTTCTGAGCACCAGGTCGGCGACTTCGTCGGTCATGCCTGCGAGCAACACATTGCGCTGCTCTAGGGAGAGTTTTTCCGACTTTACCGCTGCACCAAGGGCGATCTTGATGTTGACCTCCATGTCCGAGGAATTCACCCCGGCCGAATTGTCGATCGCGTCGGAATTGCAGCGCCCGCCCTTTTTATTGAACTCGATCCGGGCCAGCTGGGTGAGACCCAGGTTCGCCCCCTCACCGATGACCTTTGCGCCGACATCAGGTGCCGTGATCCGGATCGGGTCATTGGCCCTGTCTCCCGCGTCCGCATCGGTTTCCGTTGTCGCGCGGATGTAGGTGCCGATGCCGCCGAACCACAACAGATCGACATTCATCTTCAAGATGGCGGTCATGACCTCCTGAGGCGTTGCCGCGGACTGTTCGAGCCCGAGCAGTTCCTGGATCTCCGGGCTCAACGGAATGGACTTCAGTTGACGCGAGAAGATGCCGCCGCCCTTGGAAATCAGGTCCGTGTTGTAATCGTTCCAGGATGACCGGCCGAGGTCGAACATGCGCTTGCGTTCGTCCCAAGTTTTCGCGGGATCGGGATCCGGATCGATGAAAATGTCCCGGTGGTCGAAGGCGGCAACCAGCTTGGTTGCCTTTGACAGCAGCATGCCGTTGCCGAAAACGTCGCCCGACATGTCGCCGACACCGGCCGCTGTAAACGGGTCGGTTTGAATGTCGCGGTTCATCTCGCGGAAATGCCGTTTAACCGCCTCCCAGGCACCACGCGCCGTGATGGCCATTTTCTTGTGGTCGTAACCTGCAGAACCACCGGAGGCAAACGCGTCTCCCAACCAGAAATGCCGGCCTTCGGATATGCCGTTTGCCGTGTCTGAAAAAGTCGCCGTGCCCTTGTCGGCGGCTACGACCAGATAGGGATCGTCCACGTCGAAACGCTGCACACGCTCCGGCGGCAGAATAGCGTCTTCATCCAGGTTGTCCGTAACGTCCAGAAGCGCATTGATGAAGATCTTGTAGCTTTCCGTGCCTTCCTTGAACCAGGCCTCCCGGTCGTTAATAGGCGGCAGGTTTTTGGGAACGAAGCCTCCCTTTGCACCAACGGGAACGATCACCGCGTTCTTGACCTGCTGTGCTTTCACCAGACCGAGGACTTCTGTCCGAAAGTCCTGTGGCCGGTCCGACCAGCGAAGGCCGCCGCGCGCCACCATGCCGAAGCGAAGGTGGACGCCTTCGACGCGTGGGCTGTAGACGAAAATCTCCCGGAAGGGCCTGGGCTGCGGAAGGTCGTCGATGCGCCGGCTGTCGATCTTGAAGGAAAATGTCGGCTTTGGCTGACCTTCCTTGTCGAGCTGATAGAAGTTGGTGCGCAGAACCGAACCGATCGCATTCTGGAAACGGCGCAGGATGCGGTCGTCGTCGAGGCTCGAAACCTCTTCCAGATCGGCTGTCAGCTCTTCTGCCAGTCTGTCCGAGCCGAGGTCGCGATCCTTTTCCGTGACGTCCGGGTTAAAACGCAGGTGGAACAGTTCCACCAGCTTCGCCGTGATCACCGGATAATTGTTGAGCGTGCGCCACATGTAGTCTTCGGAGAACGGAATGCCGGCTTGGCGCAGATATTTCGACAGGGCTCTGACCACGGCCACGTCGCGCCATGCAAGATCGGCGGTCATGACCAGCCGGTTATAACCGTCGTTTTCGGCGTGCCCTGTCCAGATCGCCATGAACATGCTTTCAAGGCGGGTCCGAAGCTCCTGCGGTAGGTCAAAATCGTCGCCGGAATGACTTTCGAGGGTCATTTCATGGAGATAGGACATGGGTGTGTCTGCGGGCGTAACACGGTATGTCCGCTCGTTGATCACCTTGAATCCCATGTTTTCAAGGAGTGGCACGCGGGCCGACAACGGGATCGGCGAGCCGCAATGATACACCTTCAGGGACAGCCGGTTCTCGGTCGACCCAGGTGGTCTGTGAAAGGTAATTGTTGTGTCGTCGAGGCCGGTCAAGGTCTCGAGCTTGACGATGTCGGACAAGGCGGACTGGGCGTTGTAGACTTCCTTGTAGCCGCCATGGAACGAGAGTGCATAGCGTTCGGCAAGCTGCCGTGCCTGAACGGGTGGAAATTCCTTGGTCAGGGCATCGCGAACGTTGTCGGACCAGGTGCGAACCATGTCCGCAACGGCGTTTTCGAGTTCCTCCTGCTCGGGTTTGGGCGTTTCGCCCTTGTCGCGTCCGATGATGTAATGCACGCGAGCGAGCGGGCCTTCGAGATAAGTCACATACCATGCGGACAGGCGGCCTTCGTAGACCGAGGCCAGATAGGTGCCGATGTTGATTCTGACTTCGGTCGAATACCGGTCGCGCGGAACAAATACGAGGATTGAGACGTAGCGATCGAACTTGTCCGGCCGTGAAAGAACACGGATCCGCGGGCGTTCGTCCAGTTGCAGGATCGCAATGGAGAAATCGAAAAGGCGTTCGCGCTCGATCTGGAACAGTTCGTCGCGCGGGAAGGCTTCAAGCACATTTCTGAGCGCGCGCCCCGAATGACTTTGCGAGCCGTAGCCCGCGCGTGCCAGAACGCTCGCCACCTTGCGGCGCAAGAAGGGGATCGTGTTAGTCGGCTCGGTGTAGGCCGTTGAGGCGAACAATCCGACAATCCGCAATTCGCCGGTCAGATTGCCGTCGTCATCGTAGATCTTGGCTCCGACATAATCCATATGGACGCGCCGGTGAACCGTGCTGCGCACATTGGCCTTGGCGATGATGAGCGGTTCCGGGTTCTTCAGGAATTCGCGTATCTCAGGCGTGATCTGAACATACTCCGAGCCACGTCTCAGGACGCGGACATCCGGATCGGTGAGCAGGCCGAGACCGGTCCCTTCGGACGGTGAGAGTTCTCCTTCGTCAACACCGCCCTCAAATTTGTATTCGCGCATGCCGAGGAAAATGAAATTGTTTTTCTCCATCCACTCCAGGAAGTGAATCGCTTCCCACAGATCGTCGCTGCTTCCGGGGATCTGGGTGGTCTTGAAAGTGTCGATGGCCTCCGCCAGACGTTCCTGCATCGGCTTGAAGTCATCAACGACAGACCGTACCGAGGTGAGGACGGTGTCGAGCCGTTCCTGAAGAGCGTTGCGGGCTTCTTCAGAATCGATGCGCGTGACATGAATGTGGATGAGGCTTTCCTGCCGATCCTTGCGCTTCGGAGGTTTCTTGCGTGCGACCGCCGAGAGCAACTTGCCCTTGTCGTCCCGCTCGACAATGAAGATCGGATGCAGCACCAGGTGCACGTCCAGTTTGCTGTTCTGCAATTCGTCCATCACCGAATCGACCAGGAACGGCATATTGTCGTTGACGACTTCGATGATCGTCAGGTTGTCGATCTTCGGATTCTTCTTAGCAGTTGCCGGATTGGTGATGCTGACCCTGTGCGTGCCAAGCGCGTGATCCTGAAAATCCAGCCAGGCTTCCCGCACGAACCCGGTTAATTCGTCTGACGTATACGCCACAAGATCTTCAGCCGCGGCGCGATCGAAAAATGCGCTGGCAAATTCCGCCAGGGCAGGATCCTCTTTGGTCAGGCCAGCGTAGACTGCGTCGATGAGCTTGTGTTTCTCGACGTCGTGTTTGTCCGGCATTTTAATCCCCCCTAGGCGATCTTAGTTGTGGCTCGGCTGCGTGATGTGATTTTGTATTGCAGCTATTGAAAAACCTTCATGACGGGAGAGGCAAATTGTCAAGTGAAGTCACCGCCTTGCAAATCGATTCAAACGAAACTTTGAGCGAAAAAACACAAGCCTATTTCGATTTGTGCGAAGAGAAGCTGGGATTGGTGCCCAATGTGCTGAAGGCGTATTCCTTTGATGATACGAAATTGCGCGCATTCACCGACATGTACAACGATCTCATGCTGGCAGAATGCGGTCTCACCAAGCTTGAGAGGGAGATGATTGCCGTTGCGGTATCTGCCGTCAACCGTTGTTTCTATTGTTTGACGGCCCATGGCGCTGCCGTCCGGCAATTGTCGGGCGATCCGGTTCTGGGTGAACTGATGGTCATGAATTACCGGGTGGCCGACCTAAGCGATCGGCAACGCGCCATGTTGGATTTTGCCGTGAAACTGACAGAACGGCCCTCAGACATCCTTGAAAGCGACCGCCAGGCCTTGCGCGACGCTGGCTTCAGCGACCGGGATATCTGGGATATTGCGTCGGTGGCCGCCTTCTTCAACATGAGCAACAGGGTTGCTGCAGCGAGCGACATGCGGCCCAATGATGAGTATCACTCAATGGCACGTTGAGGTCTCATCGCGCTTGTCATCGGTGACAAGCGCGCCGATTGGGTGTATGACGCTGTCGATTTTGTTCAGCTTGAGGAGAGGAATGGGCGATGGTTGCGCGCGTATTCATTGATGGTGAAGCCGGTACGACGGGTCTGCAGATCCGCGAGCGCCTTGCCATGCGCCGCGACATTGAGCTGCTCTCCATCCCGGAGGAGAGCCGGAAAGATCCGGCCGCGCGGGCGGGCTATCTGAACAAGGCCGACATTGCCATCCTGTGCCTGCCCGACGCGGCGGCGCGGGAAAGCGTGGAGCTGATCGAAAACGACACGACCCGTGTGATCGATGCTTCCAGCGCGCATCGGGTGGCCGATGGCTGGGCCTATGGCTTCGCGGAAATGGATGCCGACCAGGGTGGCATCATTGCCGCAGCGATGCGGGTCGCCAATCCGGGATGCTGGCCCCAGGGCCTGATTGCTTCCGTTCGTCCGCTGATCGCGGCCGGATTGCTGCAAGCGGATTTTCCCCTGACCTATCATGGCGTTTCGGGATACTCCGGCGGCGGCAAGGGCATGATTGCCGATTATGAAGGTCGCGGCACGGATGCGAATGTGTTCGCGCCCTATGCACTCGGCTTCAATCACAAGCACTTGCCGGAAATGACCGCCTATACGCTGGCTGACGCAGCCCCGCTCTTCACGCCGGCGGTTGGAAACTACTACAAGGGTATGCTGACCGTCGTTCCGCTGAACCTTGCCGGTCTGGACAAGGTTCCAAGCGGAGCGGAGTTGCACGCTGCGCTCGCCGATCATTTTGCTGCGGCGGAAAACGGCTTCGTCGAAGTTGCTCCGCTCGAGCCGTTGGAACGTGCGGATTTTCTGGATCCGCAGGCCGTCAACGACACAAATCTGTTGCGCTTGCACGTCTTTTCAAATGATGCGCGTGCACAGGCGACGATCATTGCGGTCTACGACAATCTGGGCAAAGGCGCTTCCGGTGCAGCGGTGCAGAACCTCAATTTGATGCTCGGCGTCGATCAAGCCACAAGCCTTGCGGCCTGACATGCCCGCTTGTGGCGATGATGCGAGAGCGACCTTTCAGGAGACAGAACACCATGGAAAAATTTGAAACCCTGACCGGTGTCGCGGCGCCGCTTCCGTTCGTGAACATTGACACGGACATGATCATTCCGAAGCAGTTTCTGAAGACGATCAAGCGCACGGGTCTCGGCACTGCCCTTTTTCATGAGATGCGGACCAATGACGACGGTTCGGAGAATGTCGACTTTGTACTCAACAAGGCGGCGTACCGTGACGCCAAGATCCTGATTGCGGGCGATAATTTCGGGTGCGGATCGTCTCGCGAGCACGCGCCCTGGGCGCTTCTGGATTTTGGTATCCGTTGTGTGATTTCAACCTCGTTCGCGGACATCTTCTACAACAACTGCTTCAAGAACGGCATTCTGCCGATCGAGGTATCTGAAGACGAACTCGAAACCCTGCTGCACGCATCTGAACGCGGCGCCAACTTCACGCTGACGATCGATCTGGAAAGCCAGGAAATTCGCGGCCTTGAAAGCGGCGACATCGCCTTCAAAATCGATCACTTCCGCAAGCACTGTCTGATCAATGGTCTGGACGATATCGGCCTGACCATGGCGAAGGAAGAGCAGATCGACACCTTCGAGGGCAAGCTGGGTGAGGCACGCCCCTGGATTTGATTTAAAGCCCGGGCGATGTCAGTGAGGTCATCGCCGCCGCCAAGCTTATCATCGTGGGTAAACATATTCGGTGTCCCCTTCCGTTTTCCGGAAGTGGGGCACTTTTCGTTTGGAGGATTTGATGCTCGCAGCAAATGAAAACTGTTGCGTATTTGGCTAAGGACTATTTTGAGTTGTCGTAATAATGAATAGATTGGCAATTTTCTCAAGGCCTCATGAAGAAAAAATAAAATTTGAAAAGAATTTCTGGTAGATTAAATACTTAATGATACTCTTTTAAGTGTGAAAAATAGCTTGAACGCTACAGAGTGATTTAAATTATCATTTGCATAATCTATTGATGCTCTTCTGTTGGCGTGATGAAACGAGGCGCGCCGTTGATACCGACGCACATTTTTGAGCAGATCAAGGACAAAAGCAGCGAGGGACTCGCGCTGGCATTGGCGTCTGACCATGACGGCGCCATCATGTATCTTCAGTGGTGCAACAAGGCCTTCACCAGAATTACAGGTTATGAGCTCGAAGAGGTTGTCGGGGAGCGCGGGACGATCCTGATCGGTTCGAGCGTGGAACAGGGAAGCCACCTGGTCATCATTGAAAAGCTGATGAACTGGGAGCATTTCTCGGTCAAGACCCTTAACAATCGCAAAGACGGGCAGGAATACCGGCAGCAAATGAGTTGGACGCCGTTGTCGGATACGGAAACCGGCGCGCGGTGGTGGCTTTGTTCGCTGATTGAACTGGAAGACGCACCGGTGCGCCGCAGTGCCCGCCGAACACCAATGGCTGCGAGCCATGATCAGGGCATGGCCGCAGATTACGCAGAGAAGCTGCGCCACCTGGAAAAGGAAAATGCGCGGCTCTATGAACTTGCGAAAACCGTTGCCAAGGAGTCCAACGAAGATCCCCTGACCGGCCTATCCAACCGGCGGCACCTCGAGGTCGAGTTGAAGTCCTGGGTTGCAGCTCTTCAGAACGGCGGTGCCGAGTTTGCGGCGTTTTATGTCGATCTGGACCGGTTCAAATCCGTCAACGATACGCTGGGACACGATGCCGGTGACAGGTTGCTCCTGTCGGTAGCCGATCTGCTGCGACGGTTGACCAGCGAAAGGGACCTGGTTGCCCGTATCGGAGGGGATGAATTTGTTATCCTGAGACCGCTGGGGAACAGTGCGCTTGAGATCAGCAGTCTTGCCGATTCGATTGTGCAGGAAATGCACGCGCCGTTTACGTTCGAGGGCAAATCGACGTTCTGCAGCGCGAGCGTTGGCGTGGCGATTGCCAAGGCGACAATGGAAATTCCGGAGGAGGTGATCGCGGATGCGGACACTGCGCTCTATCACGCCAAATCGAACGGCAAGGGACGTTGGTCTTTCTTCACCGAAGAGATGCACGCGGAGGCCATTGCGACGAAGAAGCTTGTTTCCGACCTGCTGGTTGCTTGTGAAAAGCGAGAATTCGTCCCTTATTTTCAACCGCTTATCGATTCTGGTACCGGCAAGATAACCAGTGCGGAAGTTCTGGTGAGGTGGTTGCATCCGGCGTTAGGCTTGTTGCCGCCCGCTGCATTTCTCGAAACAGCTGCCAACATGGGGATCCTGAAGCGGATTGACGAAATCGTCTTCAGCACACTTCCCGAAACGCTGGCGTTTCTCGATGCAACAGGCGTCGACCTACCGCGCATTTCAATCAATCTTTCCGCCGGGCGGCTGGCGGACCCGACCCTCATTCACGACATCAAGAGATCAGGAATTGATCCTGAAAGACTGATAATCGAAATACTCGAGTCGGTTTACCTCGAGCGTATCGGCGATGTTGTGAACTGGACCTTGAGCGAACTCAGGGAACTGGGGGTGACGATTGCGCTCGACGATTTTGGAACGGGACATGCGTCTGTCCAGGGTCTGTTGAAGATCCGGCCCACCGTCCTGAAGATAGACCGTCAGTTTATCCAGCCGATTGTAGAAAACGAAACGTCGCGAGCCTTGGTGGCCTCGATTATCGGTATCGGGAAAAGCCTTGGTATGAGCATTGTCGCTGAGGGTGTGGAAACCGAACAGCACGCGCTTTTCGCAAGCCGCATGGGATGCGATTTGCTGCAAGGGTTCTATTTCGGCAAACCCATGAGTGCTGACGATTTGCGGGAAAATCTGGCCGCGACAAAAGGCGAATTCTGGCGTCCAAAAACGACGCTGGCTGGATTCAGGCACTCCAATATTTCGCTTTGAACCCAAGGCCGGAAGAGCCCGCGTGCGCGCCCGGTCGATTTGCTGGAACCGATTCCAGTCAGGCACTCACGCATTTCTTTGAAGACAGCCACGCATGCGTTGGATCAGCTCGGAGGCCGGCGAATACCCGATGTGTCCGCTATAGCGATAGTGTTCAAGCTCAGCCCTGACGTCATCAGAATAAGTCACCTGGAAAGGCGGAAAATCACGCCCCTTGTCGATCAGTGTTTCGAGCAATGCCTTGACGAGTACCGGATAGGCGAACAGGCAGAACTTGAAGCCGATCTGAAGCGGATTTGCCGGCAGAACTCCATTGCAGTCATGAAAGGGAAGGCCAGGCGTTTCGACGATAACACGGCCGTCGTCAAAACGGGAATCGAGTTCGTGTAGGACGACTTTTCCCAGGTGCCCGTTTTCCTGTTTGAGACCGGCTTCAATCGTATCAAGAAAGGGCCGGGGACCACGGATACCATGCTGTGTGTCAGACGGGTGCACGTTGAACGCGCCCATTTTCGGAGCGTGCAGAAAGTCCTCCGGGATGAGTTGGCCATAGAATGCGGAAAGAACGATGTCCGGCTTGCTGATCGCAAGCCAGTCCTGCAGGGGCTTTGCGTGAATTGAGCCGGAAAAAAATGCGATCTCTTTTTCGATGCAATAGGAACGGGTCCGCTCGTAAGATTGAGCGCATTGATCCGGAGTGTAATGCTGCCACAGACGTTTCTTCGCGCTTATGCGCGCATTCGGGTCCGTGATCGCATCTGTCGCGACCCCCGCCAGAACGAGCGGGTCCTTGCGGGTTGCGTTGATCTCATCGATTGCTGCGATGCAGGCAAAAAGCGGTACGTCACTGGCAAGCAGCAGGACGCGCGTGCCGAGCTCGATGCCTTTTCCGGAGGGAATGCATTCGCCCCAATCCTCCGCTTGGCTACTCATCACCGGCAAGACGGGTCCGGTCGCCCCGGTCCTTGATCGAGCCCTGATTGTACCAGGGATTGCCGGAGGCGTTGGAAATCAACTCATAAGACGGTTTTTCGTCGATCTCCGACAGATGTGCGGCAACGCTCGCGAAGAAATGCAAGGTGTGCAGCGACGTATCGAGAAGCGGACCGCCGGGCGCCTTGAACTCGTGAACATCGACATTGCCTGCGGAAGGACAAGTCGACAAAAGCGACTTCATCGCCGCAACGCGCTCTTCCTCGAATGCGTGGCCTGAAGGGGTGCGCAGTATGAGGATCGAAAGAGGACGCGACGTCGGTCCGACCGCAGCTATCTGGCTGTGAGTGAATTCATGTATGAGATTGGCCGCAATGTTCACCATAGCGATCTCGTTGAAATACATCCTGATCAGCTTTACGACCGATTCATCCCAAACCGGATTTGAAAGAACAAGCAGGTCCCGGCCGACAAGACGTTCGGCCAGAGCGGCAGCGCCCGACAGATCTTCATGGTCAGAGAGGAACTGTCCCGCCCGCTTAAGAAGACTGTCGCTCGTTTCGCTCAGGATCCCCAATTCACGGCAGATTGCCGTGGCGCTCGCAAAAAATTCCACGGCACTGAACAGAGGATATTCCGGGTCTTCTTCCGCAAGCTGCCACTGAAAGGCCGCGTGGCCGTCAGCAAGCGCGCGGGTCTCCAATTCGTCGCCGCCCTTACCCGATGACCAGACGACAATGTTCTTCGTGCGTGCGGCAAGATAGTCGTAGGCGATCAGAGGCTCCTGCGATGACCCGCTGTAGGAACACAAAACGAAAACTGTGTGCGGATCGGCGATGGACTCATCGTTGAAGTACCAGTCCAGGCGATAGTCGTTGATCACGCGGGCTTCGACGTGGCTATGTTCGGCAAAAAGAAACAGGCGCAGGAGGTCTCCCACAACGGCGGAACACCCCATTCCCATCATGACGATCCGCCGGATCTTGTTTTTTCCCGCATGGGGGTAGGGTCTCAGGCAGCGGTAACTTGCCGTGCGAGTCACTTGCTCAGCCATCTTTGCGTTGAGCAGCTTGAACCGTTCTACCCTGTCGCCGAGGGGGCCGGATGGTGTGTCACTCATTCTGTGGGTACTCCCATGCAAATTTTCCTTGTGCCGCGAAACTGTCGCCAATGGCTCCCGTCTCGGCTGCGCTCCTTAAAAGCGCTTAGCCGGGAGTTGGGAATGAAATGTGGCGCAGAACAGCCGGAGGCCGTTAGACTTTCGTTCCAATGGTTTTGGTGGATGTGGCTGCAATCAGATGCGCAGGGGTGCGCGGCAAATTTCCGTACCTTCCGGCCGTTCATTCCGCGGCGTCCGATTGAGCTATGGACTGTTTCAGACGATTGATCCCCTGTTCGCGCAGAGATGAGATCAGAGCCTCGATGGAGACGTCCTGCACGTTGATCCCCTCTTTAAGCGCGAGCCCTGCAGCTGTCCCGGCCGCCTGTCCCATCGCCATGCATTGGGGCATTCCGCGCACGGAGGCGAAGGCTGCGGGATCTGCTGACAGTATCCGGCCCGCAAACATCAGGTTCTCAATTCTTTCAGGGAGAAGGGACCGGAAGGGAATTGTGTAGAAATCACCGGCCTCGATCGCCGCATCGTGGGTCATGCCACCATCCGACCGCATGACATCGTCTATGGGATTGTCACAGGCAACGATCCCGTCCGGAAACTTTGTCGCTCTCGCGAGGTCTTCACCTGTAACACGATAGACACCTTCCAGTTTGCGCGTTTCGCGCACGCCGACCGTCGGCGACAGCATCGACATGTGGGCATTCTGAAAACCGGGCACATCATCACGCAGAAACTGCGCCAGTTGATGACAGCGTCGGCGGCCTTCCTGGGTTGCCCTGCCGACGGCAACGGGATCGGTGCCGTCCACGCCACGTATATGAACCGAATTGCAGAACACCGTGCCGTCGTGAAAACCGCGCATGAGGTAGAGTTTGGCCAGATCGGCGTGGAGCCGCCCCTCTTCGATGCCTCGTGCCGCATATCTTTCAAAGTATGGATCAGGGTCGGCGAACGCAGCGTCCCAGTCCACGCCGACCATGTGAAAAGAAATCGTGACCGCCATCATGTTCCCGGATGCGTCTCCAAGCGCAAAGGGAACGCCGGCCTTCGCCGAAACATCACCGTCGCCGGAACAGTCGATGACAATGCCCGGGGCGACCGTGAACGGGCCGTTCCTGTCGCAGCACGTAACGCTCTCAATCCGGTCGCCTGTCATGTGCGGTTCAAGCGCGGTTGACCCCAACCTGACCAGAACACCTGCCTCTTCCAGCATCTCGAACATTGTGAGTGTTGCAATGTCGTGGTCGTAGACGATTTCGGGACCGAAATTTGCCAAGGTGCACGGTCGCTTTTGGGCAGCGGGGGGATCCATCGCGGAAAGCCGTCCCGTCAGCTCCTCGATCAGCCCCCCGATGATCCGGTCGACTGGATAGCCGCCACCCCAGGGCATGCCGGGACAAAATGCCATGACACCGCCGATTTTGGTTGTTGCTTCAAGCAGTGTTACGCGCAAGCCCTGACGCCCGGCGGCGACTGCGGCGCCGAACCCGGCCGTACCGCCGCCAATTACGAGAACGTCGGTCTCAAATTGTCGGTCTGTCATTGGTTCGGCCTTTGAAGAAGATGCTCTTATGTCCTGCTGCCAATTTCGAACATTTGAGATGCAGACTTCCGGCAAGCAGGACTTCACTCACCCTTGGCGTCGTCGCGCACGCGCCGTTCGGCGTTGAGCTGTTCAAGCTCCGCCATCTTGTCGCCGATCGGCCTGAGGGCGGCGATCGTTGCGCGGTATTTGAGGGAATGCTGTTCGAAAAGCCGTTGTGCGAGTTCAGGATATTCCTGGATCATGCGCTTGAAGAGGGCGCGCCGGATCCGGATGATGCTCACCGGACCTTCGGCGTCGGCGCGGCAGGGGCGCCTGCATTCGGTCAGAAGGGCCGTCTGGCCGAGAAGGGTGCCCTTGCCGACGCGGTCTACTTCTTCAAATCCGTCTTCGGCTTTCTTCAAAAGCACGACAGTGCCGTTTGTGATTACCAAACCGCCATCGGCCCGCTCGTCTTCGTCAAAGAGGCGCTGGCCATCCTGGTAATCCATGCTTTCGGCGCTGAACGCCAGCAATCGGAGCTGATCGTCCTGAAAGTCCGAAAGCATCGGGATTTGTTTGAGAATCGCAATGTCTTGGGCAAGGCTCATGCCCAAGATTTACGCTGATTACCGGTTAGGGCACAAGCTTATATCCACCGGCTTCTGTGACAAGAAGCTCGGCGTTGGACGGATCACGCTCGATTTTTTGACGCAGGCGGTAGATATGCGTCTCCAGGGTGTGAGTCGTGACGCCTGAATTATATCCCCAGACCTCGTGCAACAGCACGTCGCGCGTCACGGGCTTTTCACCAGCGCGGTAGAGGAATTTGAGGATCGACGTTTCCTTTTCCGTCAACCGGACCTTGCTGCCGGCATCGTCCTGCATGACCTTTGCGGCCGGACGGAAAGAGTAGCGTCCGATGGCAAAAGTCGCGTCCTCGCTCTGCTCGTGCTGGCGAAGATGCGCACGCACACGGGCCAGAAGCACCGCGAACTTGAACGGTTTGGTGACATAGTCGTTGGCGCCCGCTTCGAGGCCCAGGATCGTGTCACTGTCTCCATCATGCCCTGTGAGCATAATGATCGGCGCTTTGAAGCCGTTTTTGCGCAATAGCTTTACGGCTTCCCGGCCGTCGATATCCGGCAGACCGACATCCATCAGAAGCAGATCGACGTGCTCGTCCTTGGCAAGGCCGATGCCCGAAGTGGCCGAGTCCGCCTGTATGGTTTCGAACTCGTCATACAGCGAGAGCTGTTCGACGAGCGCTTCGCGCAGTTCGGTGTCATCATCGACAATCAAGATCGTGCGGGCGGTCATGGGTGCGGTCCTCGCCAAAAGTCTCAAACTGATCACGTCAACTTGTGCAAACTACACATGCGTGTTCCTGCCTCTATGTGCGTGGGAAATTCTCGCCGCACAAGCAGGTGTTCGTCAATTCTTCTTCACGCGGGGTTTAGGTCTGGTTTATCAATGCCTTCAATTGGAAAAAAGGAAGGTCAGTCCCACGCGCATGGTTAACACTTGTAAATCGGCGGATTCGCTGGACGTGCGCGCTCTGCCGCATGACAGGACAAAGGGAATATTGACATTCGGCGCGATCACGGTTCCGTGTGCTCTGGGGAGGTCGGGCCTTCTTGTCCGCAAAAAAGAAGGGGATGGCGGAACTCCGGTGGGTTCCTTTGAGCTTCTCCATGTCTATTACCGGCCGGACAAAGGCCTGCCGCCGAAAACGACGCTGCCGGTTGAGCCGCTGACGCCCTCTTCCGCCTGGTGCGACGACCCGGCCGCTCATCTTTACAACCGTCCGGTCTCGTTACCCTTCAACTCAAGCCATGAGATAATGTGGCGCGACGACCGGCTTTACGACATTGTTGTCGTCCTCGACTGCAACATGTTTCCCGCGGTGAAGGGCAAGGGCAGTGCGATCTTTTTTCACATCGCGCGCGAAACCTATACGCCGACGGAAGGGTGTGTCGCCGTTGCGCCCGAACACATGAAAATGCTGCTTGAGAAAATCAGGCCGGGTGCGCGCATGTGCATCCGCCTTTGAAGGCGTCATTTTACATATGTGTTGCCGCCTGTGTCTGCTATTGAAAAAGCAGCTGAGGTAATACGGAAGCTGACCCATGCGCTGGAAAGGCCGCCGCAGAAGCACCAACATCGATGATCGCCGCGGAAGACGAAGCCGTTCCCGTATGCGCATGCCCGGTGGCGGCCGCGTGCGCGCTGGCGGCGGTATTGGACTGACGGGTCTCATTGTCGTTGTCGGTATTGCCTGGCTGATGGGTGTCAACCCGCTCACGGTGCTCAGTCAGCTTGAGGGCGGCGGATCATATGCGCCGGAATACCAAACCCAGGCACCGCGCTCGACGGCGGATGATGAGACGGCGCAGTTCGTGTCCGTTATCCTCGCCGATACGGAAGATACCTGGGGCACCATTTTTTCCAGGCATGGTGGCGACTATCCCGAACCAACGCTCGTTCTCTTTTCAGGGTCCGTTTCGTCTGCTTGCGGTTACGCCAGTGCAGCAACCGGTCCGTTTTATTGCGGGGCCGACGACAAGCTGTATATCGATCTCTCCTTTTATCAGCAGCTCGCCAACCAGCTGAATGCGCCTGGCGATTTCGCGCAAGCCTACGTGCTGGCTCACGAGGTTGGACACCACATCCAGAATGTTCTTGGCATATTGCCGGAATTCCACAAGACGCGCCGCACGCTCAGCAAGACGGAGGCCAACGCGCTTTCCGTGCGCGTCGAACTGCAGGCGGACTGCTTTGCAGGCATATGGGCACACTTCGCCGCCCGCCAGCGTGGTTTCGTGGAAGAAGGGGATATCGAAGAGGCGCTGAACGCAGCGAGCCGGATCGGTGACGATACATTGCAGCGCCAGGCGCAAGGCTTCGTCGTGCCGGAAAGTTTCAATCACGGAACATCGGCGCAAAGAGCAAGGTGGTTCCGTAACGGATTTGAAGCCGGCTCTCTGGACGCATGCGACACGTTCGGGGCAACACGTCTCTAGGCCTGTCTGACCCTTGTTGACTGCATGGCTGGTCTGAGCGCAGGACCCACTGGAAATTCAACGCATTTTCGGCCATATAAGGTCAACTGATCGCGACATGGCGATCATTCTCTCAAATTGATCAAGAAGTGCACCCGTTATGGCGTCTGACATCAGACCCTTTTTGAAGATGAATGGCCTTGGCAACGATTTCGTGGTCTGGGACGCGCGCGCGCAGCCGCTGCGCTTGTCCAACGAGGTTATTGCCAGACTGGGCGACCGGGACATCGGCATCGGTTTCGACCAGATGATCACCGTTGAAAAGTCTGCACTAGGCGTCGATGCCTTCATGCGCATTCACAATCAGAATGGCGGCGAAGTGTCGGCTTGCGGCAATGCGACCCGCTGTGTCGGCCGATTGCTTATGGAGGAAGCGGGCAAGGATCTTGTGACGATCGAAACCAGTGCAGGCCTATTGCACGCATTCGACAGTCCGGGACCTTTCAATGTCACCGTCGACATGGGCGCTCCACGTCTTGCATGGGACGAGATCCCGCTCGCGGAGGAATTCGCCGATACGCGCGCAATTGAACTCCAGATCGGCCCGATCGATGATCCGGTGCTGCACACGCCTGCTGCGCTCAGCATGGGAAATCCGCATGCGATTTTCTGGGTCGACGATGTCGAGGGCTACGAACTGGAACGCTTCGGCCCGCTTCTTGAGCATCACCCGATTTTCCCCGAAGGAGCCAATATCTCCTTGGCTCATGTCTTCGACGAAAACCAGATACGACTCAAAGTCTGGGAACGAGGCGTTGGTCTGACCCTGGCTTGTGGAACGGCTGCCTGCGCCGCCGGTGTTGCGGCCGCGCGTGACAGCAAGACGGGTCGAAAGTCGACAATCCATCTTCCTGGCGGGCCGATCGGTATCGAGTGGCGCGAAAGCGACGGCCACGTTCTCATGACCGGCCTGACGGAAGTCGAGTTCGAGGGTGAAATCGATCTTGAAACGCTGGAGTGGCGCAGGATCGGGTCGGGTGATTCAACGGAGGCCGGAGCGGCTTCATGAGCATCGATGTCGTAACGTTCGGGTGCCGGCTCAATTCTTATGAGTCCGAGGTGATGAAGCGCGAAGCGGAGGCAGCCGGTCTTCAGGACGCGATCCTCATCAACACCTGTGCAGTCACCAATGAAGCGGTCCGTCAGGCGCGGCAAGCAGTGCGCAAGGCGAAACGCGACAACCCTGACGCACGCGTAATTGTCACGGGCTGCGCGGCCCAGACGGAAGCTGAGACCTTCTCCGGCATGGAAGAAGTCGATCTTGTACTCGGCAACACCGAAAAGCTTGAACGCAAATCCTATCAGGACGTGGCTGCCTTCGGGATCTCGGACACCGAGAAAGTCCGTGTCAACGACATCATGAGTGTCGAGGAAACTGCTGGTCACCTGATCGACGGGCTAACGGGCCGTGCGCGCGCGTTCGTGCAGATTCAAAACGGCTGCGACCACCGCTGCACCTTCTGCATCATTCCCTATGGCCGCGGTAACTCGCGGTCTGTCCCAATGGGCGTTGTGATCGACCAGATCCGGCGGCTCGTTGAAAATGGTTACAACGAAATCGTCCTGACCGGCGTGGATATCACGTCCTATGGCGCGGATCTTCCGGGCACGCCGAAGCTGGGAACGCTGACGGCCAAGATCCTGAAAATGGTGCCGGACCTCAAGCGGCTCCGGCTTTCCTCGATCGATTCGATTGAAGCCGACAACGACCTGATGCGGGTGATTGCCGAGGATGATCGCCTGATGCCGCACTTTCATCTCTCGCTGCAGGCCGGCGATGATCTCATCCTGAAACGGATGAAGCGGCGGCATTTACGGGCGGACACAATCCGTTTCTGCGAGGATGTGCGGCGATTGCGGCCGGATGTGGTCTTCGGTGCAGACATCATCGCGGGTTTTCCAACCGAAACCGAGGCGATGTTCGAGAACTCCCTCAAGATCGTCGACGAATGCGGTTTGACGCATCTCCATGTGTTTCCGTTTTCCCCGCGCCCGGGAACGCCTGCGGCGCGTATGCCCCAACTGGACCGGTCAATCGTCAAGGGGCGGGGCGCACGGCTCCGCGCCAAGGGCGAAGAGGCCCTGACCAATCATCTGGCGGGGGAAATCGGCAAAGTCCGCCCTGTCCTGATCGAGAAGGAAGGCCTGGGGCGGACTGAACAATTCACGCAGGTCGAACTTGCCGGCGGGCACGCCGGAGAGATCGTCAACGTTCGTATTGTCGGTCACACCGGGCGGCATCTTCTGGGCGAAGCTCTTTCCAAGGCTGCCTGACTGGCGGCGAGATCCTTTTAGGCGGTTTCATGAGCGAGAAAAAACGCGGATTTCTGGGTCGGCTGTTCGGCGGCAAGGAAGCCCCGGTGGAACAACCGGAGGAAACCGTCGAAAAGAGTTCGGCCGAAGCCGATCACCAGGAGCAAGCGGAAGAAAATCCGGTTGGTGCTGCGGAACCCGAGCTCACAACTGAAATGGAAGTCAAGCCGGTTGCCGCTCTGGACGAGCCACTGAAGACATTCGGGCTCGATGGCGGTCCGGGTATCGTGCCGGAGTTTTCCGCAAAGCAAACACCTTTGCCCGCGGATGATTTCGTTTCGACCGACGTCGGATCGGAACCGGATATCGACACACCTTTGGAGGAACCCCAGCCAGCGGCGGAGATTGTCGAGCCTGAAGAGGCTCCCTCAGAGCCGTCCATTGATCCTGAAGAGCCCAAGCTCTCCTGGTTTCAGCGGCTGAAAAAAGGCCTGTCGCGGTCATCGGCCTCGCTTACCGAAGGCATCTCGTCCATCTTCACCAAGCGCAAGCTGGACGCCTCCATGCTCGAAGAGCTGGAGGACATCCTGATCCAGGCGGATCTTGGCGTCGACACGGCAATGGCAATAACGGACCGGCTGTCCGATGGCCGGTACAACAAGGAAATCTCACCGGAAGAAGTGCGGGAAATCCTGTCGCAAGAGGTCGAGAAGGTCCTCGAGCCGGTAGCCCAGCCTCTCGACCTTGATATGGGCAAGAAACCGCACGTGGTCCTGATGGTTGGTGTCAATGGCACCGGCAAGACCACGACGATCGGCAAACTCTCCAAGAAGCTCCGCTCAGAAGGCAAAAAAGTCATGCTGGCGGCTGGCGATACCTTTCGCGCGGCCGCCGTTGAACAGCTCAAGATCTGGGGTGAGCGGACCGGCGCCGAGGTGATCGCCAGGGATACCGGTGCAGATGCCGCCGGTCTTGCCTTCGACGCCATGAAAGAAGCGCAGGAGAAGCAGGTTGACGTCCTGCTCATCGATACGGCCGGCCGGCTGCAGAACAAGACGGAGCTGATGGATGAGCTTGAGAAGGTCATCCGCGTCATCCGGAAACACGATCCCGAGGCTCCTCACACCGTTCTATTGACGCTCGATGCGACAACCGGCCAGAACGCGCTGAACCAGGTTGAGATTTTCGGCAAGGTGGCCGGCGTCACCGGTCTCGTCATGACCAAGCTCGACGGAACCGCCCGCGGCGGTATTCTGGTTGCGATTGCAGCCAAACACGGCTTGCCAGTGCATTTCATCGGCGTCGGTGAGGGTGTCGAAGACCTGGAACCATTCTCCGCGCAGGACTTCGCCAACGCAATCGCGGGTCTCGCCTGACAAGCGTTGACCAGGCGATTGGGGTTTCCAAAAGCTGATCCGCTCTTTGTTCTGTCGTCGCAGCTCTCGGCGCGAGCTAGTACATATGTAGCCCGTCGAAATCCGCCTTTCCAATCTTCAGGCCTGCATGACGCAAACCGGCATAGGCCTGCGTGAAGTGGAACAGCATGTTTGGAAAGGCAAAACACGCAACATAGTCCGTTGCGCGTTGTGTCAGCTCCGCTTCACCTGCGGTGTGCGTAACGTTGCTGTCCCAATCGATCGCCGGGACCCGATTGATCGCGCTCAGGACATCCTCATGCAAAGACCGGAGGCTCTGCAGGCTGCAAGGCTCAACGATTTCCGGCACGGGGTCCCCCGTCGGCAGGCACAACGCGCGCGCTGCGAACTGAATGGCGACCGCGAGGTGAAACCCTGTATCGAATGCATCCGGCGCAAGTTGAACAGCGAGCAACTCATCGCTGTTCGGCTGCTCGGAAACAAGATTCAGGAGCTTGCCTGACTGTTCCAGGTAGTGTCCGATTGCAGCCACGAGCGCTTCGCCGGGTCCGTTGTCCTCACTCATCCCGTTCTCCGTATTTTTCTACCTCGTTGGCGAATGCCTGAAATGGGTCGTACACACTCTTGCAATCCGTTCGTACCAATGCCCGTTTCGAGCTTACACGGGCGACAGGCCGACGACGTCACTTGAGCCTGTAGAACAATTCTCTTTCGTTGCTGAAATTCAGTTGATCCGCGTATCCGATCTCGTCCGCCTCAACCTTTTTAAGGAGCGATTGCATCGCAATGTTGTTTGCTTCGGTCGAGATATACAATCGAACATATCTGTCGTCCTGGATGGCGTGCTCGATCAACTGTCTTCCCACACCGTGATTGCGAAACTCCGATTTCACGCAGAGGTAAGCGACAAAAGGCCAGTTCAAAAAGCCTTTTGGTGAAATGCGGAGATACCCGATCGCTTCTGAGCTTTCGGCGTCGGCGACACGCAATTCTCCGGCTTGCAGGTCAAGGCGCCGGTCTCCCATGAATTCATCGTACTGACGGATAATGGGATAGTCGGAAAGGCGTCCGGATCTAATGCGGTACATGCTTTAACGATCCACGAAATCCTGTTCAGATGCAATGATCGCGCTGTTTGCGACGTCGCAAATACAGGCTTTCCTCAAGCTTGTTTCTTGCGTTCTCTGAAGGCGGCGGTCTTGGCGCGATTGCCGCAGATCTTCATGTCGCACCACCGGCGTTTCTTGTTTTTTGTAATGTCGGAGAACCAGAACGTGCAGGTTGGCCCACCACAATTTCGCGTCAACCGGCAATCCGTTTCGCTCAAAAGAGCTGCAATCTGATGCGCAATCGGAACCAGCAGGTCTTCAGCCTTCGTGGTCTCATATCCGCTGGAAAGTTGAAGCTGCGCTTCGTCGGGGTCTCCCGGTTGGAGCTGAAACCGATAGGTGCCTTTCGACAGGATCCGGCCGATCAGATCGATTTCGTCCGGTGCCAGCTGCCAACCGGAGAGTCCGTCTTGACGGACAATGAGATCGCGAAACCATTCACGCAGTTCCCGCGCGTGCGCCGCGGTTTCGTCGAGATCATTCGGGCTGGTTCTTTCCGCGATGCCAGACGCCTCGGCTTCGCTTAACAGGCCCGCCGCCGTCATCCACGACAGCAAAGCTGTGCCATCGCTGATCCACTCGATCTGGGTGCCGTGCGGGGCGCCCACGCTATTGAGAAAATCCAGCGCCGGGTGGTCGGCGATGAGGATTGGGGGCGGATTTTTAGGCTCGCTCAAATGCTTTCCTGACATCTTCACGGGTTTTTGAAACCTGCAAACAGACATTTTGATGGTTATCGATATTGTTTGTAACCGTCAAACATGTATTTAGATGGTTGTCTAGTTTCGATATCTCATCGCAAGGAGTTTTCCGTAATGACCAAGATCCTGCATATCAACGCGTCGCCGCGCGGTCCGAAATCTCAGTCGGCTCTTCTGGCTGACGCCTATCTCAGGGCGCGCGCGCTAAGGGAGCCGGCGGTCCAGGTCGACAGCCTGAACCTTTGGTCGGAAGATCTGCCGGAATTCGACGGCGACAAAAACGCTGCCAAACTGTCCTTCTTCGGCGTTGGAGAAATGGATGCTGCGGGCAAAAGCGCGTGGGACCAGGTTGTTGAGGTCACGCAAAGGTTCATCGAGGCGGACGAATATGTCTTCAACGTTCCGATGTGGAACGGCGGTATTCCCTACAAACTGAAGCACTATATTGACGTGATCACGCAACCGGGTCTCCTGTTCGGATTTGAACCGGAACGGGGATATTTCGGGTTGCTGGAGAACAAGACGGCACATGTGTTTTACAGTTCAGGGGTTTATGCACCCGGCGCCGACAAGAAGTACGGCGAAGACTTCCACTCGGCCTACATGGATTGGTGGTTTGGACTTGTGGGCATTGAAACCGTTGTGACCACGCGGCACCAGCCAAGCATTCTGACCATGACCCCGGACGCTGATCTCGAGACCGCCATCGCGCGCGCGAAGGCGGCTGCCTGATCCGGCGCGTTAGAGACTTCTGTTGCCCCGGAAGACCATTGTGCTGTCCGGGGTGACCGGCGGTCAGTCGAAGACGTTGATTTGCTTATGTAAATCCTCCGGTCGCTTGCCTGCCTTCCGGCCTGCAAACCACCAGTAGGCGCAGCCGGAGGCGATGCCACTGGGTAGAAAGACAAGAGACTGCGTGAGTATTTGCAGGTCCATACGCAGTGAGATTACCGGAAGTACGAAAATGCTCAGCAGACTTGAAAATGCGACATAGAACAGCGGATTTCTGATCGCATTCCTCTCGGACGCCATGATCAGGAAAATCGATGGAATGATTGTGAGTGCCCCGGTGACCAAGAGAACAACCCCAAAGATCAGCAAATGCGCAGCATTTATGCCCCCAGGGCCGCCGGGCTGAACGAAGTTCAGCGTCAGGATGATCGTTGCACTCGCGACGGCCAGGCTAATCAGATATCCGCGAACGGTTCTGCCACGCACGGAACGACCTCCTATGAACCGCCCGGTTCCCATCCATTCGGGGCCATTTCAAATCCCTCGAACTGAAAACCGGGCGCAACCGTACAGCCAACCAGCGTCCAAGCGCCCAGGGATCGGGCCTGCTGCCAGCCGGCACGTGGCACAATGCCTTGAGGGCGCTCGCCGGCGACAAGGTCATTTCCGAGCTGGACGACGCTCTTGATCTTGCCATCGGCACTGATCGACAGTTCCAAAGGAGCGCCTGCGTACCAGTGCCAGGTTTCCACGGCATCGACCTTGTGCCACCGCGACAGCACGCCTTCGGGGAGGAGAAAGTAAATCAGGGTGGAGGCTGCCCTGCCGTGGGCGTCGGTCTGGTCGTCCCGGAATGTCTCGACAAAATACCCGCCTTCCGGATGAGGCTGCATTTTCAGTAGGTCAACGACCTCATTGGCGGTCAGACTGGATGAAAGTGACATTGGAATGATGAATTCACCAAGAGATAAAACGGGTGGCTGCCCGCAATTGATACAGAAAACTCACGTCTCGGAACAATAGGCAAGATCGTCAATCGTTTCCCGAAGCGCGGCCACGACCTCATCATAAAGGAGTTGCATGTCAAGCTTGTGGCCGCCGCCGTGATGCATTGGAATTGCCTCTGCCTGGCTGACAATGCGATGTACGACGTCCTGCGCACGCTGTTCGGCCGTGCGCGACGTGGACGCCGGAATGTTTGCGGGTGTCATGGTATCTGCCCTCACATGATCACAATGGGAACCATATGGGGACACAAACCTGGGTTTTAAGGCTTAATGCGCAGAAATGGTTTGAGTATTTTTGCCGATTGAACGATTGGCAAAGAAACAGGCTTACGCATTATCTTTTCGTGTGCGGATCTCCGTAAAAACATCTGCGGCAGATTTACCCGACATCCCGAGTGCCTCCGCAACGGATGCTTCACCTGCTCTCAAAAACGGGTTTGTTGCCTTTTCCAGGGCCATGGTCGTCGGCAGGGTCGGTTGGTTGCCGGCCCGCAATTGTTTCACCTCTTCCGCTCGTGTCTTCAGGTCCGCGTTGCCTGGTTCTATTGTGAGTGAAAAGGCGGCGTTTGCTTCGGTGTATTCGTGGCCGCAATAGATATTCGTGTCGTCGGGGAGTTCCTGCAAGAGCTTGGCAAGGGACGACCACATCATTTCCTTGTCGCCTTCAAACACCCTCCCGCACCCGAGAGAAAACAGGGTGTCGCCCGTGTGAGCCATCCTGATCGACGGAATGTACCAGGAAATCTGATCGAGCGTGTGGCCCGGCGTTGCAATCGCCTTGATCTCGTAAGGACCGCATTTAATGTGATCGCCGTCTTCGACGAAGCGGTCCAACTGGGCAATTTTCTGGCGAGACCTGGCAGGGCCATAGACTGACGCACCTGTCTTTTGCTTCAACTCACCCAGCCCCTGCACGTGATCCCAATGGTGATGCGTGATGAGAATGTGGGTAAGCGTCCAGCCCTTCTTCTGGAGCGCCTTTTCATAAGGCCCGCTGTCGGGGACATCGAAAGCGATCGTCGTGCCACTCTCGCTGTCGTGAACCAGCACGCCGAAATTGTCGCTAAGGCAGGGAAACTGGTGGATCTCGGTTGTGTCGTTCAAGGTCATGACGAAGGCTTCCGAAGTGATTGACTTGTTGATTGCCACAGTGGCAAACAGGAAGCCGGAGGGCAAGACGGGAAGCCTGTGCTTTCGGTCCTCGCAGAGGAGCAGTCCGCCTCAAGCCAGTTCGAACCCGATTTTAGGCCCGTGCCCCTATGTATCTCGACGTCGTTCATTTGCGCGCATTTTACGATTTACCGCTCGGGCGCCTGCTCAGAAGCCTGATCGGTGCACCTATTCGGGACATGTGGCCGGACCTGAACGGGCAAAGGCTCTTGGGGCTTGGATATGCCGGGCCGTTCATGCGTCCCTATCTCGATATGGCGGAACGCGCAATTGCGGGCATGCCGGCCCCGCAAGGTGCCGTACCCTGGCCACGGGAACGTGACAGCGCTTGTGCGCTGGTGGAAGACGGGGCGCTTCCGTTTCCGGACATTTCCTTCGACCGGGTCATAATGGTGCATGCGCTCGACCATTGCTCGGATCCCGAGGCGATGCTCAAGGAGGCCTGGCGCCTGCTGTCGCCCGGCGGCAGGTTGATCGCCGTCGTACCGAACAGGCGCGGACTTTGGGCGCAATCGGAACTCTCGCCATTCGGATACGGCCGGCCCTATTCCAGCGGCCAGTTGAAGGACCTGCTCAAAAGCTGTCAGTTCAACGTCGTCGACGACAAGGAAGCCCTGTTCATGCCGCCGTCGAAAGCGCGCCCGATCCTTCGTGCGGCTAGGACCTGGGAAGGGATCGGCCGCCGGATCTGGCCTGTTTTCGGCGGGGTTTTGGTGGTGGAAGCGGAGAAGGTCGTCTTCCAAAGCCTACCGGCCGACGGCAAACGGAGCCGTTTCAGAGTGCTGCGTCCGGTCTTCATTCCCGAAGGCGTTGCCACCGGGCTGAAGCCTGTCCGGGCCGTGCGTCCGCAGAGCGTGCAGCTGTCGCGGGATGCTCCGGAATGGCCTTGAGGTCTTGAAGTGGCGTCCGCCCCGACCTTTCGGAAAAAGGCTCCTGTCGGCCATTCAAACATCGGGCGATCGTAAAACAGTGCAGGTCACCGTTTCAGGAGAAATACGGCCTGTTCCGCTACGATGTTCCACACCCACCAGGGCGCGTTGACCGGGATCTTGTTGCCAGTTGCGCTCAGAGCAATGGCCTTTTCCACATCCGCATCCAGCGCGTGGCAAAGTTCGACAAAGTCACGCAGTGAACAGAAGTGGATGTTCGGGGTGTCGTACCACTCATAGGGCAGGTACTTCGTGACCGGCATGCGGCCGCGGAACAGCAACTGCATCCTGTTGCGCCAATGCGCGAAATTCGGGATCGACACGACCACCTGTTTGCCGATGCGCAGGAGTTCGCGCATCACTTTCTTCGGCTCGCGGGTTGCCTGCAATGTCTGGCTCAAAATGACGACGTCAAATGCATCGTCCGGATAGTCCGACAGATCCTTGTCGGCATCGCCCTGGATGACTGAAAGTCCGCGTGCAACGCAGCGGTTCACGCCTGCCTGGCTCAACTCGACACCGCGGCCGTCGACCTGACGCTCATGCACGAGGTGATCGAGCAGCGCACCGTCCTCCGAGCCGATGTCGAGAACGCGCGCGCCGTACGGCACAAGGGAGGCAACAACCTTGTGATCACCCCGAACTTCGCCGGGGCGCGTCTGCCTGGGAGCAAGGTTCATGTCAGCGGGCCTCCCCCGGCGCCGGAATGCCGCGCGCGTGGGCGGCGCCGATCATGAAGCCCTGGATGGTCTCAAACATTTCCGGCACGTCCAGAAGGAACGAGTCGTGGCCACGATCGCTTTCGATCTCGACAAAGGAAACATTTGCGGCAGCTGCATTGAGCGCCTTCACCACGCTGCGGCTTTCCGATGTCGGAAACAGCCAGTCCGAGGTAAACGACATCACGCAAAATCGTGTCTTCGTGTTTGCGAAGGCATTTGGCAGCGTGCCGCCAAATTCCTGAGCGAGATCGAAATAGTCCATTGCACGCGTGACATAAAGATAGGAATTGGCATCAAAGCGATCGACAAATGTCATGCCCTGATGGCGCAGATAGCTTTCGATCTGGAAATCGGCATCGAAGCCGAAGGTGAGGTTTTCGCGGTCCTGAAGATTGCGTCCAAATTTCTGGTGCAGGGACTCGTCGGACATGTAGGTGACGTGAGCCGCCATGCGGGCAATCGCAAGACCTTTGGTCGGCCGGACACCGCCAACAATGTAGCTTCCACCCCGCCAGTTTGGATCGGCCATAATCGCCTGACGGCCGACTTCGTGAAAGGCGATGTTCTGAGATGTGTGCCGGGCCGCAGCGGCGATCGGTATGGCGGCAAACACGCGCTCCGGATAACTGGCTGCCCATTGGAGCACCTGCATTCCGCCCATTGAGCCGCCGATCACTGCAAACAGTGTGTCGACACCGAGGTGATCGACGAGACGCGCCTGCGCACGCACCATATCGCGGATGGTAACCACCGGAAGATCGAGGCCGTAAGGAGCACCTGTCTCTGCGTTGAGGGTCGCCGGACCCGTCGTGCCGAGGCAGCCACCCAGCACGTTGGCGCAGATAACGAAATAATGATCCGTATCGATAGGTCTGCCGGGCCCGACCATCAGATGCCACCAGCCCGGCTTGCCGGTCACGGGATTGGTGGAAGCGACATATTGATCACCAGTCAACGCGTGGCAGATCAGGATGGCATTCGAACGGTCAGCGTTTAATGTGCCGTAGGTTTCGTAAGCAATCTGCCAGGGTCCGAGCCGGATGCCCGAATCCAGCTCCAGCGGCTCTTCCGCCGGAAACCGCACGAGCTTGCTGGACGGCGTCTCCGCTTCATTCGCCTTCACAGTATCGCGTGCTGCCGGATTGTGACTGTCAGCTGGCATGATCAATTGGGCAATCTTGTTGTTTCGACTCTCAAAACGCGCCGATTGTGTCAGTTTGCAGCTGTCTGCGTTTGAGGATCCGTATGGAAAAGCGGTTCGGCACTACAGACAGACTGGCGACCTAGCCGCGCCTTGCTTGCCGAGTCAATGATTTCTTTTGCGTTTGGGCGATCACATGCCTATGACTATGCGCCGCTGACGAACAAACCAAGGCTGGAACCCCACATGCCGCAAACACCGGACGGTGCAACGACCGATGTTGACCTGCGCGCGCGCGTTGACGAAATCGACACGCGCATTCATCAGGCGTTGATGGAGCGTGCAGAGCTGGAGACGGCAATTCAAGCGGCTCATGGATCTGGTGGCGTAAACGCGGATTTTTTTGATCCGGAGCGGGATGCGGACAGTGTCCGGCAAATGGTGGAGCGGCACCAGGGATCATTGCCCCTGGCTGCGGTCGAACACATCTGGCGGGATATGATCGGGGCATGCTCTGCAGCGCAGACCAGACCCGTTATCTATCTGGATGGCGGAGCCGAACTGACCGAGATGCTCGATCTTGCCCGGTTCAATTTCGGATTTGCGGCTGAACTTGATCCTTGCAGCGATACTGCCGACGTCGTCGACGCGGTCGGCCTGTCGTCAGAAGGGGCTATTGGTCTGGTCGCTTTGACAGACCGGGCGGAACTGCCCTGGTGGCGCGGCTTGAGCGAAGCAGGAGCACGTGTGCGGGCAAGGCTGCCTTTTGTTGTGCTTGACGAACGGCCGGCAGATCTTCCGGCTCTCGTTCTTGCCAGATCGGGAAGTCTTGCGGAAACTGCGGATGTTGCCGTTTATGACGCGCGCTGGTCGGACGTGCTGCCGGGCCGGCTGATGGATCAGGGTATCGAGGTGCTCAGCTTCTTCCGGTCTGCAAACGGCGTTGATGCCCTGCTGGCCATATCCGGGGAATTGACGGAAGAAGACGTTCGGCGCGCCTGTGCTGCTGCGGGCGCCGAACCGGATGTTTTGCGGCGTGTCGGCGGATATGCTGCGCCAATCGATGCCGACGGCGACGCAGATGACGAGTTTGGCGGCGAGGAGCTGCAACGATGAACGAGATGACGCAAATGACGCAAGCCGAGAACAGCAAGCCGGATCGCCCCCAGCCGCGCGCCGGTGTCATGGACATAGCCGCATACGTGCCCGGAAAATCCAAGGGATCGCACGGTAAAACAGTCCACAAGCTTTCCTCCAACGAAACGCCGCTCGGTGCGAGTCCGGCAGCCAAGGTGGCGATTGAAACAGTTGCGAGGAACCTGGAACTCTACCCCGATGGCGCTGCCAATGAACTTCGCGACGCGATCGCGGAAATCTACGGTCTGCACCCCGACCGCATTATCTGCGGCGCCGGATCCGACGAAATCCTGAGCTTTCTTGCCTACGCCTATCTTGGCCAGGGCGACGAGGCGATTTATTCCGAACACGGCTTTCTGATTTACGACATCGCCATAAGGGCCGCGGGTGCGACCCCGGTTGTTGCCCCTGAAACGAACTTGAAGACCGATGTCGATGCCATCCTTGCAAGGGTAACAGACAAGACCAAGATGGTCTTCATCGCCAATCCGAACAATCCGACGGGTACTTACCTGCCGTTTGAGGAAGTCAAGCGACTGCACGAGGCGCTGCCTGCACATGTCCTGCTGGTTCTTGACGCAGCCTATGGGGAATATGTGCGCAAGAACGACTACGAGAGCGGGATCGAGCTGGCCGCAACGGCGCAGAATGTTGTGATGACGCGGACCTTCTCGAAGATCTACGGCCTTGCCAATCTCCGGATCGGCTGGGGCTTTGGCCCGAAACACATTATCGATGCGCTGAACCGGATCCGGGGACCGTTCAACGTTTCGGGGATGGCAATTGCAGCGGGGATCGCAGCGGTCAGGGACCGGGAGTTTGTCACCAGGGCAGTTGAACACAATGACGAATGGCTCCCCTGGGTCAGTCAGGAGCTGGAAAAGCTCGGCTTGAAGGTGACGCCTAGCGTTGGCAATTTCGTGCTGGTGCACTTCCCTGACGAGTCCGGCAAGCGCGCGGCAGATGCCGATGCCTATCTTTTGAAACATGGATGTGTGTTGCGCCAGGTCAGGAACTACGGTCTGCCGAATGCACTGCGCATGACGGTGGGCTCGGAAGAGGCGAACCGCGCCGTTCTCCAACTTCTGAAAGACTTTTTGGGACAAGCCTGAAGGCAGAACAACGACACATGACCGGTGCTCCCCTTTTTGAACGGATGGCCCTGATCGGAATTGGCCTGATCGGATCGTCTCTTGCCCAGGTTGCCCGCCAGCGTGGCCTCGTGAAAGAAATTTCCATCTCGACACGCTCGCCTGCGACCTTGCAGCGTGCAGAAGAACTTGGTTTGGGCGATCATTATTCACTCGACGCTGCGGTCGCCGTTGAGGGGGCCGACCTCGTCGTGTTGTGTGTGCCAGTGGGGGCCAATGAAGCCGTCGCCAAGTGGATCGCGCCCGCGTTGAAACCAGGGGCAATCCTGACCGATGCGGGCTCGACCAAGGAATCCGTTGTTGAACAGGTCAGCCCACATGTTCCCGATGGCGTTCATTTCATTCCGGGTCACCCGATCGCCGGTACCGAGCATTCCGGCCCCGATGCCGGCTTTCCGACCCTTTTCGATCAGCGCTGGTGCATTCTGACGCCTGGCGAAGGTGTCGATGCGGTTGCTCTGGAAAAGCTCAAGGCGTTTTGGCAGGGTTGCGGGTCGGATGTGGATCTGATGGAACCCAAGCACCACGACCTGGTGCTGGCGATTGTTTCCCACCTGCCGCATCTGATCGCCTACAACATCGTCGGGACTGCGGATGACCTTGCCACCGTGACCAAGTCTCAGGTGATCAAGTATTCCGCCTCCGGTTTCCGCGACTTTACGCGTCTCGCTGCATCCGATCCGACCATGTGGCGCGATGTCTGCCTCAATAACAAGGAAGCGATCCTGGAGATGCTGGCACGGTTCTCAGAAGACCTGTCCGCCATGCAACGCGCGATCCGCTGGGGCGACGGGCAGATGCTGTTCGATCTCTTCACGCGCACCAGAGGCATCCGGCGCTCAATCATCGAGGCGGGCCAGGAAACGGACGCTCCGGACTTCGGACGCCACGTTGCAGGAAACCCGGTCAGTTCGAACGATTGACGATGAAGTCTGCCAGCGCCGATAGCGTCTGCGCACCCTTTTCATAGGGCGCGAGCAGCTTTTCGGATTCCACGAGCAGTTTGTTCAATTCGTCACGTGTCCTTTGAGCGCCCCACAAACCGACAAGCGTTGCCTTGCCGGCTTCAGCGTCCTTTCCGGTCGCCTTGCCCATAATTTCCGGGTTGGCTTCGACATCCAGCAGATCGTCTGCGAGCTGGAACGCGAGGCCGATGATCTCGCCGAAACGGCTCATCCGCTCCACGTCTTCTGCAGGTGCGTCGGCAAGGATTGCGCCCGCGCGGCAGGCATAGCGCAGAAGCGCGCCGGTTTTCATGGATTGCAGCAAGCGGATTTCGGTCTCGGTGCGTTCCCGGTGCTCAGATTCGAGATCGAGCATCTGTCCGCCTGCCATGCCGCCAGTTCCCGAGGCGCGTGACAAATCCCGTGAGAGCCGCAGCCGCACGGCGGGGTCGCCATGAACGGTCTCGCCGCCAATCACGTCAAAGGCAAGCGTCAGGAGCGCATCGCCCGCCAGGATCGCCGTTGCCTCGTCGAAGGCCTTGTGCACCGTCGGTTGGCCGCGGCGAAGGTTATCGTCGTCCATGGCAGGCAGGTCGTCATGGATCAGCGAATAACAGTGTATCAGCTCCAATGCGCAGGCCGCCTGAAGAATACCGTCGTCGTCGCGCGCGAAGAGCCTGGCGGTTTCGATGACGAGAACGGGTCGCAGACGCTTGCCGCCGTTGAGCGCACCATGGCGCATGGCAGAAAGGAGGCGTGGCGGGCGCGCGATTTCTTCCTCAAGCGCATTTTCTTGCAGGAGCTGGTCCAGAGCGGCTTCGACGCGGCTTGCTTGCGCTGCCAGATGCTGCTTGAGGTCAAATGTCACAGTAATCTCCAGGCGGTCTTATGCCATTGCCGTCGTTGGTTGGGGCGCTGAGGGATCCAAGTTTCCTGTTCATGCCCCAGGTCCGGTTTCCCTGAAACCAATTCTCTTTGTCGTCAAGGCTGGAAATTAAAAAATTGATCAGTAAAGCCTTTTGTCCGACGGTGGGGCCCACACCGATCGGACGTTAATCCCGGAGACCTGTCCATGAAATTGCTGTCGAGCCTGTTGCGTTCCTTTATCAAGCGCGGACGTATGCGTGTGATTGATGCCGATGGCGGGGTGCATGAGTTCGGTTCCGGGCAGGACGGCCCGACGGTTACGATCAGGCTGCATGACAAGAAGCTTTACCGATCCCTGTTTCTTAACCCCGAGCTTGCTGCGGGGGAGGCTTACATGGACGGCACGATGACAATGGAAGAAGGGTCCACGTGCTACGACTTCATGTTCCTGTTTTCCATCAACCGGGCACCGTTAGGGGCTCACCCGGTTCAGGGGCTCCTTCGCAAGGGCTGGAAAGCGCTGAGGCGCCATCATCAAAAGAACAGTGTCGAACGTGCGAAAAAGCAGGCCCAGCATCACTACGATCTTTCCACCGAGCTTTATCGGCTGTTTCTCGATGACGGATTGAACTACAGCTGTGCCTACTACACATCCGAAGACGCAAGCCTTGAAGCCGCGCAGGACGCGAAGCTGACCCATCTCGTTGCCAAACTGGATCTTGAGGACGACATGGAAGTGCTCGAAATCGGCGGTGGCTGGGGCTCGCTCGCAATCCGCATGGCGCAGGCCGGTGCGCGCGTGACCTCACTGAACGTCTCGCCCGATCAGATGAAGATTGCACAGGAACGCGTCGAGGCAGCGGGCGTGGCGGACCGCGTTACGTTCGTTTTAAAGGACTATCGCGAGTTCGAGGGTCAGTTCGACCGCGTGATTTCCGTTGGAATGATGGAGCATGTCGGCATCGGCCATCTCGACGCCTATTTCGGCAAGGTGCGCGATTGCCTGACGGAACGGGGCTTTGCTGTCATTCATTCGATCGGCCGGATGACACCGCCCGGAACAACAGGCCCCTTCATCCGCAAATATATTTTCCCCGGTGGATACGTGCCTGCCTTGTCGGAAGTTTTTGCGTCCACCGAACGCCTCGGGTTATGGGTCTGCGACGCGGAAATCCTGCGGCTGCATTATTACTATACGATCCGTGACTGGCGCGTGCGATTTGAAACGCAGCGTCAGGCCGCGTCCGAGCTTTACGATGAGGCGTTCTGCCGGATGTGGGAGTTTTACCTGTGTGCCGTTGAACTCGGCTTTCTGCATGGATCGAACATGGTGTTCCAGCTGCTTTTGTCGAAAGAACGCGATGCCGTGCCGATCATACGGGACTTCATCGTCGACAACGAACGGAAGTTGAATGGCGCGACGTAAGACTGTGACGGGAAAGGGAACGGGTGCCAGGTCCTCAGGGTCACGCACGTTCTGGCAGCTGCTTCGCAGACGTGCGCTGCAGCTGCTCCTCGTTCTGGTCCTGCTTCCGCCCGTTCTGACAGTCATTTATTCCGTCGTGCCACCTGTCAGCACGCTGATGATTGCCCGGTATGTCCAGTTTTTGTGGGTCGACCGGCAATGGGTACCGCTGGACGAGATCTCGCCAAATCTGGTCAGGTCGGTCATTACTTCCGAGGACAGCGGGTTTTGCACCAATAACGGTGTCGAGTGGGACGCGCTCCAGGATCAGGTCGAGGCCTTGAGCGAGGGAGAGCGGCCGCGAGGTGCCAGCACGATCACCATGCAGACGGCAAAGAACCTTTATCTATGGGGCGATCGCTCCTACGTCCGCAAAGCGCTGGAGCTGCCGCTTGCTTTGATGCTGGATGCGATCCTGTCCAAGAAGCGGGTTCTGGAAATCTATCTCAATATCGCGGAGTGGGGCGAGGGCATCTTCGGCGCCGAAGCCGCGGCGCAAGCGTGGTTCGGCAAACCCGCAAAGGACCTGACGCGCACGGAGGCGGCCCGCCTTGCAACCGCGCTGCCCAATCCGCTGGGCCGGAATCCCGCCAGACCGTCAGCCGGGCACAGACGGCTGGCGGCGACCAATCTTGCACGTGTTCGTTCGGCAGGACCGATTTTCGGCTGTGTTTTGGCCAATTAACCATCGGGGATTCCATTCACCGTTGCGAATGACCCAAATCAGCAAAGAAAATTTTGTCTTTGGGGTGGCAAAACGCGGAGGTTGCCTGTATAACGCCGCGCATTCCAACACGTTGCGTGACGCCACGCCCCGGGCTAACCCGGTCCGGGCCGCGCGGTTATGGACCACGGAGAAAAAACAAAATGGCCGTTCCAAAGAGAAAAACCTCGCGCATGAAGCGCGGTTTTCGCCGTTCAACGGACGCCCTGAAACAGCCGACTTACGTCGAGGACAAGGATTCTGGCGAACTGCGTCGCCCGCATCACGTCGACCTGAAGACCGGCATGTACCGGGGCCGTCAGATCATTGCCCCGAAGGACGACGCATAAGCGTTTTCAGGGTGGATCGCCCGATGGCAAACCAGGATTGAGGCTGGCCTTGTTTCGACAGGCCGGCCTTTTTCTTTTGCCTTGAAATCGCTCATCTGATCGTGTCATGTCGCCGCACTTCGCCCTCATCGGGCTATTTTCATCGGGAGCCGCGCCATGCGCCTTTTTTCGGCAATTCCTTTCACGCTTTTCTCGCTGCTGATCTATAACGGCTTTGCTTTTACCGCCGGAGCCGAAAACCCCCTGTTCTGGTCGCAACCCGTGATTTCGATTGCGATGGTGTCCGGGGCGACCTTCGAGTTGCTGGCCAGCGATATTCTGATCACGCTTGGGCTGTTTTTTCTGTTCATCGAAATTCTGAAGGCAACCCGCATCGGTACGACCGCGCTGCTCGACCACATGTTTTCCGTCGTGGTCTTCGTCGCTTACCTCGTCGAATTCCTCGTCCTGCAAGAGGCCGCGACGTCGCTGTTCTTCATCCTGATGGCAATTTCGCTGATCGATGTGATTGCCGGCTTTTCGATCTCCATCACCGGCGCCCGCCGCGACGTCTCGTTCGGGCACGAGGGACACTAGTTTCAAGCGGAGAAAAACCTAAGCGTCCTTGGCCTCATCTGTAATCGCGTATTTCTGGATCAGCGGAAGCTGGGTCAGCGTGAACACCAGGGTGATCGGCATGATGCCGAAAACCTTGAAGTTGACCCAGAAATCGGTCGAGAAGCTGCGCCAGACGATTTCGTTGATAATCGCGAGCACGAAGAAGAAAATGCCCCAGCGCAGGGTCAGCTTGCGCCAGCCTTCGTCCGTCAACTTGAACGCGCTGTCAAACACATAGCCTAGGAGCGCCTTGCCGAACAAAAGACCGCCGAGCAGGACTGAGCCGAACAGGCAGTTGACGATTGTCGGTTTCAGCTTGATGAAGAGTTCATCGTGCAGCCAAAGCGTCAGGGCACCGAAGACAAGGACGACGACACCGGAGACAAGCGGCATGATCGGCAGGCGGCGGGTCAGCCAAAGCGAGACCGTGAGCGAAATCGCAATGGCGACCATGAAAGCCGCCGTCGCCAGGAAAATCGGTTCGCCGACGGTTTGAAGCACTGGAAACGCCTCGGCA
The DNA here is from genome assembly GCF_947494555.1 of uncultured Roseibium sp. Classification (GTDB taxonomy): domain Bacteria; phylum Pseudomonadota; class Alphaproteobacteria; order Rhizobiales; family Stappiaceae; genus Roseibium. Next base: position 301,775 of record NZ_CANLVF010000004.1, read on the forward strand.
ATTTGTTCGCCGCGCGAGTTGAACAGGAAAAACACCGCCAGAGGACCGAGCTCCAACGTCAGCTTCAAAAGCGGTGAGAGTTCCTTGCGCGTCGGATCGTTCGGGGCGTGTTCTAATTCCATATTGCCAGAAGCTCCTGATCAGGTGTTCCCGGGAAATAGGGGCAAGGGGGGGGCGAGGTCAAGGCTCAAAGGATTGCAGGTTCGCAAAATTCCGCCGATCTTGTGTTTTCTTCCGGCGCCCACATCAATGTTCAGAAGCGCGAAAAAGCGATGGTTTGTTACGCTCCATCAGCTACCGGCAGGTCTCAAGTTTGGCGGGGTTGGCGGCACTGTCTACCTGTCTGAAACTGTCTGCGAGAAAGGTCACGTTTCATTCCTTACGCTGAAGTGACATGCCTAGCTGGCGTGAATCTGTTATCAGATTGGTATTCGGTTTGAAAAGAACACACAGGTCCTCGAAATGCGGGCTGTCCTTTGCCTCACACTGCTGATGCTGCTCGTGCACCCTTCCTGGGCGGCAAAGCAAGTTGCGTGGGACGATCTGATCGATGCCGAGGCTGCTGAATTTGACGATCCCTTTGCAGCGTTGAGTATCTTCGAACTGAGATCGCTCGGGACTGTGATCCGCTTGCGGAAACAGCTCACTGCACAAGGCATCGACGACGAAAAACGCCGCCGCATGAAGGAAAGGCTCGATCGGGAAGAGGCCAAGCTGGCGGTTTCCGGGGTCGAGACGGACTGGCTTCTTTCGCAAAGAAAGCGGATTGCCAGGAAACGCGCGGCTGCATCTTTGGCAGGAAATCAGGATCTGGACGGCCAAAACATCGTGATACCGGGCTATGTCATTCCCGTTCTCGACGCCGGCAGCGAGACATCGGCAACCGGCTATCTGGTGCCTGAGCGCGGGATGTGCAGCCACATGCCGGCCCCCGATCCGAACCAGATGATCCGCTATAAACTCGCAACCGACTGGCAGGCGGATTCAATTTACGAGCCGGTTCAGCTCAAGGGAACACTCAGCATCCGCCCGACCAGACAGGAAATCACCCTGCTTGACGGTCAAATCGAAATGATTGCCGTATTCGATATGACCGTGACCGAAGTCGTCCCGCTTGCCGGGAAAGGACCGCAGCCGGATGCGCGGTCCTTCCTGAATTTTTTGCATCCCGACACGCGGGCGGAGTGAGCACCGGCGGAAACCTGGCCGGTGCTCGACAGTTCGCGAAAATCACTCTTGTGCGGCGTGCTGATGCCACATGTCCGTAACGACTTTCCAGCCGTCGTCACTTGGCTTCAGCACGTAGAGATAGGTACCGGTCGCATCCAGTCCGACGCTCTCCATCTTGGCATCGACAGATCCGATCATAACGGCAAGCGTGCCGTCATCGGATACAAACAGTGTGTCGACGGAGTGGGTCACCTCGCCCTTGTTGGTTGCCACGAATTCAAAGAGCTTGCGCGGTTCTTCCAGTCCCTTGACGGCAGGTTTGCCCTGCTCGATCCAGATCGTGTCTTCCGCATAAAGATCGAGGACGGCGCTGGCATCGTGGGTTGCGATCGCCTCGTTGAAACGATCATTGAGGGTGTGGAGTTCAGAAACAGCATCACTGTCCTGCGCGGTCGAGGCCGTTGCGGCGGCAAAAAGGGTTGCGGCGCAGGCGATGCCCGCGATTGTTTTCCTGATGGTCATGTTGATGTCTTTCGGAAGGGTTTTAATGCGGTCCGGAGTCGGGGTCCCGGACCAGTGCGGCAACTTCAGGCAGCGTCAGACAGAGGTCTTGTCAGAATGACTTCGCGTGTAATTTGCCAGCGGCCCTGCAAAAAGGTCAAATCGATCCCAAGCGTGATTTGCATATCCGGCCCTGTCAGCTCGTTCCGCCGTGAGATGAGAACGTGGGCATTCTCGCCCTCGACCGTTATGTGATGGAACTTCGCCCAGGTTCCGATTGACCCGTTGTTTTCCTTCAATGCGGACAGGACAACCTCTTTGAACGCCGCCTTGTCTGACACGCTGACTTTGTCATCCGGGCTCAGCATGATGACCTTCATGTCGTCGTGATAGATTTCGTCGAGAATGACCGTGTTGTTGTTGCCAACGTTGTGGATCAGGGTCTCGATGACCGCTTTGACTTCGCCCGTCCGGGCATTGGTATCAGCCATGGTGGGTTCCTCGCACTGGATAGTTGTTGTCCGGGTTCTTGATGAAATTCAGACCCATAAGCAATGACGGCAGCGCTGGCCGAGCGAATGGGGCGTTTGAGATATCGACCACTTGCAGCTTGCCGCTGCTGTTGACGACAAATACGCCGGGTTCGGCGAATGGCCGGTCTGTTTCCGCGGCGGACCGGGGGTCGGAGACATATAGGCCCAGTTCCCGCATCTGAGATACGCTCAGATCTATGCCCACGGGGAATGAAACGCCGGCTTCCACCGCCTGGTCCTTCGCCTTGTCTGCCGGGTCTGCGGAAACGGCGACGACATCGATGCCGATTTTGGCGAGTTCCGGGACAATGTCGTCGAGCTCTTTCAAGTAGCGCGTGCAGATCGGGCAATGCTTGCCTCGATAGACGACAACCAATTGCCAATCGTGTCCATTCCCCGGGCTGCCAAGGTCCAGTTGTCCGCCGCCCAGTTGCGGGACGGTGATTTTCGGGAAAGTCTCGCCTACAAGAGGCTTTGGATTTGTCATGAACGGCTCCGTGATATATATAATGATCGATACATAAATATCGCGGAGCAGCAGAGTCAAGAGTTATATATTGAACGATACAAAAAAAATGGGCCGCCCACGAACATTTGATAGCCGTCAGGCGCTGATGGCTGCCATGAATGTGTTCTGGGCAAAGGGTTATGACGGTGCGTCGCTCAAGGATCTCACCCGTGCGATGGGCATCAGCGGGCCGAGCATGTATGCGGCGTTCGGCGACAAGCGCGAACTCTTCCTCAAGACGATCGATCTTTATGGCGACGTCGACGGGTGCGCGCCGGTGGTCGTGTTCGAGGGCGAAGAGGATGTCCGCAAGGCCGTCCGCGGGTTCCTCGAAGAAGTCATCCTCTATGCAACAGCGCATGAGAGCGGCGCCAAGGGCTGCTTTCTGGCGTCAAGCGTTTCGGCAAGCATCGGCGAAGTCGATGGCGTCAAGGAACGCGTGGAAAAGGCGATCGACGACACTGACCGGCGTCTGGCGGCGCGGTTTGACCTGGAAAAGGACAAGGGCGTCCTGCCTGCAGACTTTCCGTCGCTGGAACGGGCGCGGCTGCTCTATGACATCCGACAGGGCTACATGTTTCGCGGAAGAGCGGGCTGGACCGCCGAGGCAATGCGACAGGATCTGGATGACCGCGTCAGCATGATTCTTGCGTTGCCCGGGTCAGATTAAAAAAGGGTGCCACGAAGGCACCCTTTTGAAACCATGAAGTCGCGGATATGAGCGATATCAGCCGTTCGCGACGTACTGACCGCCGTTGATTGTCATCACGGCGCCTGTCATGAAGGCAGCGGCGTCGGATGCCAGATAGACGACTGTCTGGGCAATCTCTTCAGGATGACCGAGCCGGCCGACCGGGATGTTCGACACGATGGATTCCAGAACCTTTTCCGGCATCGCCGCGACCATATCCGTGTTGATGTAACCCGGGCAGACGCAGTTGACCGTGATGCCCTTGAAAGCGTTTTCCTGGGCAAGTGCCTTGGTAAAGCCGATGACCCCCGCCTTGGCAGCCGAGTAGTTCGTCTGGCCCATCTGGCCCTTCTGGCCGTTGATCGACGAAATATTGATGATCCGGCCTGATCCGCGTCCGCGCATGCCGTTGATGACCGGATGGGTCATCGTGAACATGGAATCCAGATTGGTGGACAGAACCGTACGCCACTGGTCGAAATCCATCTTGTGGAACATGCCGTCACGGGTGATGCCGGCATTGTTGACCAGTACTTCGACCGGACCGAGTTCGCTCTCGACCTGGGCAATCCCTGCAGCACAGGCTTCCGGGTCGGAGACATCCCATTTAAAGACATGGATTCCGGTTTCCGCCTTGAAGGCTTCCGCCTTTTCCGTGTTGCCGGCGTAGGTGGCTGCCACAGTGTAGCCGGCGTCCTTCAGACCGCGCGAGATTGCCTCGCCGATACCGCGTGTTCCGCCTGTGACCAGTGCGACCTTGCTCATTCACCTTCCTCCTGACTTCCAGTTGGCCCTTTGGAGCTTCCGCTCCCGGCTCTTCAACAGAGTGTTTTCTTCAAAAAAACTTCAGTGCTTGGATCACGGCAGGATGGTTCCGGCCATGATCCTGATCAATTCGCGCCTATCAGCGTTCCAGGCACATGGCAACGCCCATGCCGCCGCCGATGCAAAGCGTCGCCAAGCCCTTCTTGGCGTCGCGGCGGTTCATCTCATGGAGCAGCGTCGTCAGGACACGTGCACCGGACGCGCCAATCGGATGTCCGATGGCGATCGCACCGCCGTTGACATTGACGATATCCGGGTTCCAGCCCATGTCCTTGTTCACGGCACAGGCCTGTGCGGCGAAAGCTTCGTTGGCTTCGACAAGATCGAGGTCGGCTGCGGCCCAGCCTGCTTTCTCAAGCGCCTTGCGCGATGCCGGGATCGGGCCCGAACCCATGATCGCCGGATCGACACCGGCCGTTGCCCAGGACGCGATGCGTGCAAGCGGGGTCAGGCCACGCTTTTCCGCTTCGGCCGCGCTCATGACCACCAGCGCAGCAGCGCCGTCATTGATGCCCGATGCATTGGCCGCGGTGACCGAGCCTTCCTTGGTGAAAGCAGGGCGGAGCTTGGCGACGCTTTCCAGGGTCGCGCCGTGCCGGATATATTCGTCGTCTTCGACCACTTTCTCGGACTTGCGCTCCTTTACGGTGATCGGCGTGATTTCGTCCTTGAACTTTCCGGCTTTCTGGGCAGCCTCAGCCTTGTTCTGGGATGCCACGGCGAATTCGTCCTGCTGATCGCGGCTGATTTGCCACTTCTGGGCAACATTCTCGGCGGTCTGACCCATATGGTACCCGTTGAACGCATCCCAGAGGCCGTCCTTGATCATGGTGTCGATCATCTTGTAATCGCCCATTTTGTAACCGCTGCGCATATACGCTGCGTGCGGCGACAACGACATGTTTTCCTGTCCGCCGGCCATCATGATCGTCGCGTCACCCGTCTGGATCTGCTGCGCTGCGATGGCAACGGTGCGCAGGCCGGAGCCGCAAACCTGGTTGAGGGTCCAGGCTGTCGATCCGTCGGGGATGCCGGCGTTGATTGCAGCCTGGCGCGCCGGGTTCTGGCCCTGGGCCGCGGTCAGAACCTGGCCGAAGACAACCTCGTCGATGTCACCGCCTTCGACACCGGCCTGCTCCAAGGCCGCCTTCATGACAGCAGCGCCGAGATCATGGGCCGGTACATTGGCGAAGGAACCGTTGAAGGATCCGACAGGTGTGCGGGTCGCGCTGACAATAACGATATCGGTGGAAGCGCTCATACTACTCTCCAGGACTTTAGGCCGAACGGCCGTAAAAGGTTGGTACTTCGAAGGCACCTTACGGTCCTTGACTATGGAAGGACTAGAAACTGACCGTCGTATCGTGTCAACCGTATCACTCCTTATCTGAGCGGTCTTTTCGCATTTGCGGCATAATCCTTTCGTCGGCGCACATAAAAAGAGTGGCAAGATCCGATACGATTGGCTTAGTCTCTTATTTGGAGGAGATGACGGGTCTGCGAAGGTCTTGTCGTCACATCGAAAAACTAGCCGTAAGGCTGATAGGCGGAAATGACGAATGGCTAAGACAAGCGAGCCGACAATCATCAAGAAATACGCCAACCGGCGGCTCTACAACACGGGCACCAGCACCTATGTCACGCTTGAGGATCTGGCGGTGATGGTGAAGGGAGAAGAGGATTTTGTGGTCTATGACGCCAAGACCGGGGATGACATCACCCGCTCCGTGTTGACCCAGATCATTTTCGAGCAGGAAGGCAAGGGGCAGAACCTGCTGCCGGTTACCTTTCTGCGCCAGCTGATCCGGTTTTACGGAGACAGCATGCAGGGGCTCGTTCCGAGTTTTCTCGAATACTCCATGACCTCGCTCACCAAAGAGCAGGAGAAACTCCGATCGCAAATGAGCGAGGCCTTCGGTGCGACCGCATTCGAGGCAATCGAGGATCAGGTCAAGCGCAACACGGAAATGTTCGAGCGGGCCATGAAGATGTTCATGCCCTTTCCCGCAGGCGAGTCCGGCGGGGCGACAAATTCCGGCTCGGATGCCAGCGCTGCCAAGAAGGGCCAGTCCGAATCGGGCGAGCTGGATGACATGAAACGGCAGCTTGAAGAAATGCAGAAGAAAATCAATCAGCTGACCGACAAAAGCTGAGTTCGTCGAAGACGGCGCCAAACCGCCGTCTTGCCTGCGCAAATTGATGAGGCCCGGCTTTTTGTGCCGCGCCGCGTTGCTGCCTGGTACCGCCGGACAGGACGAACGGCGTTTCGACGGGCGAGACTGCTAGCCGCAATCCGGGATCAGGCCGACCGTTTCTATACCGGCAACCGCGCAGACTTCGTCATTTTCCGATGTATCGCCGGTGATGCCGACCGCGCCGAGCGTATCACCCGCATTGTTTTTGACCAGAACTCCGCCAGGGACAGGAATGATATTGCCTCCAGCGACGCCATTCAGGGCGTTGACGAAGTGCGGACGCGTCTCGGCGTTGGCGTTCAGCCATCTGGTGCCGGTTCCAACGGCCAGGGCGCCGTTTGCCTTGCCGGTGGCGATTTCAGGTCGCAGGTTGGAAGATCCGTCCTGGCGCTTCAAAATGACCGTATGTCCACCGGCGTCGAGGACCACAACCGTCAGCGGCTTCAAACCCAGTTCGGCCGCTTTTGCAAATGCGGCAGAAGTGATGGTCTCTGCCGTTGAAAGTGATATGCCGTTTGCCATTGTGCGTGTTCCTTCCGGTGTCCCTGTCAACATTCGACTAATTATTTGAAATCAATCAGATTTCGTTTAAGCCGCATAGCAGGTCTTTGGGCCCGATGTACGGCTTGTTCCAAAGCCCGCCGATTTGCGCATTTGCAAGCTTCTCCTTAAGGTGCTGCCCGCAATCATGATTTGCTAGCAGAACAGGGCAATGGCGAATAGGTGGCATCGCTGACAAACTTTTGCGGCGAGACGGAAAAAATGAGCATCGGCTCGGGCAGGAGGAACTCAGTGAAGCGTGATTTTCAGGCACCAGGCCGGTCACCCGTCTATGTGCGCACGGCGGCGGCGGCAACGTCCCATCCCATGGCGACCAGTGCCGCGCTTGAAGTTCTGCAAGATGGTGGCAATGCGGTCGATGCGGCCATTGCTGCCGTTGCGGTTCAGTGTGTTGTCGAGCCACACATGACAGGGATCGGCGGCGATTGCTTTGCTATTGTCACCGAACCCGACGGACGCCTCACGGGTTTCAACGGCTCGGGTGCAGCGCCCAAGGCGGCGACCCCCCAGAAGCTTGCCGAGCTCGGCGTAAGCGAGATCACAGAGACGTCAGTGCATGCAGTGACAGTGCCTGGAGCGGTTCGCGCGTGGGAGACCCTTCTCAAGGCGCACGGGACACGTTCATTCAAGGATCTCTTCAAACGGGCGATCGGGTATGCACGGGACGGGTTTCCGGTTGCTCCCCGTGTTGCCAGGGATTGGGCGCAGGACGTTGAGAAACTGCGCTCCGACGAGATTTCGGCAGCCCGCTATCTGATACACGGCAACGCACCGGAAGCCGGAACCATCTTGAAGTATCCGCATCTTGCGGAAACGCTTGAGAAGATTTCCGAGGGCGGAGCGGACGCGTTCTACATCGGAGACATTGCCCGCGACATTGTCGGGACACTTCAGGACCGCGGCGGTCTGATGACCGAGGACGACCTTGCAGCGTGTCACACAACTGCCGTGGCGCCCGTCATGCGCGATTACAAGGGTTATTCGATTGCGGAGTTGCCGCCGAACGGACAGGGTGTGATTGCGCTCGTCATGCTCGGTATTCTGGAGCATTTCAACCTGGAGCAGCTTGATCCGTTGGGGCCGGAACGTTTCCACCTGGAAATGGAGGCGGCGCGGATTGCCTATGCCGTGCGCGACCAATTCGTCACGGATCCGAACTACATGGATGTCTGCCACACGCGCCTGATCGGTTCGGACTATATCGATCAGCTGGCAAGCCAGGTCGCCGTCAGTTCAAGAATAGCGTCGCTGCCAGAGGCCAATCTGGCGCCGCAAACCGACACGGTTTATCTGACTGTCGTCGATGAAGACGGGCTTTCCGTCTCCTTTATCAATTCGCTGTTCGCCGACTTCGGCTGCGGGATCGTCGCGCCCGAAAGCGGTGTGTTGCTTCACAGCCGTGGCAAATCCTTCAAGGCGGAGCCCGGACATGCGAATTCCATCGATGGCGGCAAACGGCCGATGCACACCATCATTCCGGCGATGGCACTGAAAGACGGCGCGCCCTGGCTGTCGTTCGGTGTCATGGGAGGCCAGTATCAGGCCTGCGGGCATGCACATCTTCTGACGAATATCATTGACTACGGTATGGATGTGCAGGCGGCGATCGATTTCCCGCGCATGTTCTTCGACATGGCCAGTCACGATCTCCAGGCGGAAAGACTGATCCCGGCTTCGACAATCGACGGATTGAGGGCGCTTGGACACAAGGTTGGTCCGGCGCCGGGCCCGATCGGCGGAAGTCAGGCAATCATGATCGACAAGGCCCGTCATCTCCTGACAGCGGGGTCCGATCCGCGCAAGGACGGCCACGCGGCGGGATACTGACCTGCGTCATTACGGATCTTGCCTAAGCCATCAATCAGGTGTTCAGTGCGCCCGGACGCGCCTGAACTCATGAGGTAAACCATGTCATGTATATCGCGCCGGGAGCTGCTGGCCGGTGGTGCGGGCATGCTGGCGACGTTTTCAGCCGGTGGCTTGGTGGCGCACCAGGCACATGCAGCCAGCCACACCCTGAAGATGTCCCGTCTCGACCACAGTATTCTGCCCGGGACGATAACGAAGGACATGATGAGCTTTTCGCCGGACGGGTCTCCACCGGTGCTCCGCTTCAGGCAGGGTGAGAAGGCAACCATCTCGGTTGCCAACACCCTCAACGAAGCGTCTGTTGTGCACTGGCACGGCTTCAGGATCGCAAATGCGATGGATGGCGTGCCTTACCTGACCCAGTATCCGATCGAACCCGGGCAAACGTTTCGATATGAATTTGCGCCACCGGACGCCGGGACCTTCTGGTATCACCCGCATTGCAACACGCTGGAGCAGATGGCGCGCGGCATGACTGGTGTGATGGTGGTCGAAGAGCCGGAAGACCCCGGCTTCAACCAGGATCTTCCGCTCAACATTCGTGATTTCAGGCTTGGCGGTGACGGTCAGTTCATTTCCCTGTTCAAGGCACGAAGCGCCGCAAGGGGTGGCACGCTCGGGACCGTGTCGACGGTCAATTGGCAGGTGGATCCTGACTTTGAGTTGGAGGCTGGAAGTCTTGTGCGGCTGAGGCTTGCCGTTACAGATGTCACGCGCGTTGGGAAATATGAAATTGATGGCGGTGAGGCCGAGGTCATTGCGATCGATTCAAATCCGCTGCCATCCCCTGTCCCGGCCAGGGACATCGAGCTGTCACCGGGACAGCGCGCGGACATCGCGCTGCGCATGCCCGATGAGGACGGCTCCGCTGTGAACCTTGTCCTGAAAAAGAAATTCGATCAGAAGGTTCTGGCGCGCTTTGTCGCCAAGGGCACCAGCCTAAGGCGGGACCTGCGCGAGTTGAAGCCGTTGCCTCCCAACCCCGTCCCGCAACCGGACCTCAACAATGCTGAAGTGATCGAGTTCGTCTTCGGTTGGTCACCGGAAGGCGATGCGCCTCAGGCCAGCATATGCGGTACGCTTGGCTACACCTTCTGGTCGATCAACCGGAAGGCCTGGCCGGGCGATCTCCCCGGTCCGCTGGATCCGTTGGCAACGCTGAAGCTTGGAAAAACCTATATTTTACGGCTACGGAACGAAACGCCGAACGCCCATCCGATCCACCTTCATGGCGTCTCGTTCACGTTGCTGCGCTCGAACAAACGCAAGCTGGCACCGCTCGTGACCGATACGGCGCTGCTGCTTTCCCAGGAAACAATGGATGTCGCTCTGGTTGCGGATAATCCGGGAGACTGGGCGTTTCATTGCCACGTCATCGAACACCAGAAAACCGGCCTTGCCGGTTTTCTAAGGATAGCTGGCTGACGACAGAGTGTCTCAGGCAGACAGGGAGATCGTGTGGCTCCGCTCGTCGTCTTCATACGCCGTTAATGCACTGTAGTGCTGCAGCTGGTTCTCGCGTTCCAGGGGTGTTTCAGCGTGAGTCTCGCCATTTGCCAGCAACTGTGTCGCATATTCAGCATGCGCACCATGGTAGGTCTCGCGCAATGCAGCTGACGCCACATGAAGCGGAACCATTGCCATGTCGGCAAATTGCCTGCTGCCGGTCGACGCAGCGTCTGTTTCGATTGAATGCGTTTCCTGCGGTTTTTGACGGATACGCAGTTCGTGAATGGCAGATACGGGTGTTACTTGCATCTTGATGTCTCCGTGGCGGGCCAGTCCGTGGCCAATCGGGTCGGAGGTCCGGGGTCTTCCGGAACTTCATTCAATATAGGTACCCGTGCAGCAGAAAACTGTGCCGTGCATCACATTTGATGCGTGTTCACGCACGAGTGCTGACGGCGTGAAAAAAAGACCCGGAGCAAAGCTGCTCCGGGCCAGGAACTCCAGTGGTACATCTGGAAACCGAAAAACTTGAAAGCACCGTCGCTAGCGGTGGGTCTTGATCAGGTGTCCCGCCAAACGCTGGCGCGGCAGCGCCGCGGTCGCCCGATAGGCTTCTGAACAGATTTCAGGAACTGTCTTTCTGCGCGGGCGTGGGTAAAGTTCACCGTCGCGGGTCGCAATCAGATGCGCCAGAAACACAGAGTTCGGATGATAGTGCGTAAACAGGGCATCCTGGCTCCGGCCATGCTCCGGCTCCGTCGAAGGCGGCGGTGGCAGATACCCGGCAAAGTCCGGCTGAGCTTCGGCGCGTGCCTCTCCCGTTGCGGGACGCCTGCGCCTCACATTGGAACGGCTTGTTGCACTGACCGGGTTTACTCGCACAAATCTACGCCTCGTTGTTTCAGAATGGCACGCTCGGTGCCGTCATGACTGAAACGTCGCAATCACCATGCCAATATAGGTAGGCGTTAACCTTTTGTCCGCGGAATCCGGCCAAATCATGGTCACAAAAGTTAACGGATTGGTGCGCTACCGGACAGATTTATGTGAGCCGGCGTGATGATAGGCAGCCGGCTTTTGCATTATTGGAAGTATGAATGGGCGAATGCGCCGAGAACGGCGCCGACAAATGCGGTCGCGGCGCTGATTGCGGGAATGGCCCACCAACGCAATTCGCGTTTGTGTTCTATTGCCCTGGAATGCAGCTGAATGGCGGAAGCGATCAGCGTCTCGATCTGGCTGCTGGTGAGGGGTTCCCGCGTGAGCTTCTTTTTTTCGCCTGCCGACAAGGACGAGATTTCGTCAGGTGTCATGTTTCGGTCAGCGTCCGGAGAAAACGTTCGCCCGGTTGCCCATCGCCAGCGAATGCCAACCCAGTTTGCGTCTTCACCATCGTCTTCCGTTGTATTGGTCCGAAAGAACTCGGGATGTTCCCGGCATACCTCAAACCAGTCCTCTCCGCTTTGAGGCAGGCCGAGTTGCGCGGACCAAAGGTCGGCTTTCCGGCTGGTGTGCCTGTCATATGCCCCCATGACCTGGATGGCGGCAATGACGTCCTGCAATCGGTTTTCTTTCAGATAGGGTGACATTGACCAACCCTATTCGATCAAGGAGCTTCTCATCAATTCGCTTCGGGATCCTTCCCGGTCCAGGCCGTTCGGTCGATATCCAGATCCTTGAACTTGTCCGGATCAAGAACCGGCCGGGCAACACCCGCGTTCACCTGTTCCTTGAAGTCGTCAAGAATACGCTTTGCGGTTGGAAACAGCATCATCAACGCGAGCAGGTTCACCACCGCGAGAACTCCCATCAACGGATCTGAGAAGAAGAACACCGCTGTTGCGCCGGGTGCCGTCGCGCCCAGGAAAACCACGCCCATGACCAGAACGCGCAAGATCTGGATTGCAGCGGAATTTCCTGTCATCGACGTCAGGGCGTTTTCGCCGAGATAGTAGTTGTAGATGATCGAGCTGAATGCAAACAGCAGGATCGCAAGCGTCAGGAAATAGCTCGTCCAACCGCCCAGATGCGAGGCGAGCGACTGTTGTGTCAGCACGATCCCGTCGACGGCTTCATCACCGGGCGTATAGACATCGCCAAGCAGAATGATCAGGGCCGTGCAGGTACAGATGATGATTGTGTCGATAAAGACGGAGAAGGACTGGGTTATCCCCTGGCTGATAGGGTGGCGGACATCGGCGGTTGCTGCGACGTTTGGCGCTGAGCCGAGCCCGGCTTCATTGGAAAACAGCCCCCGGCGCAGGCCTTGTGCAAGTGCGGCGCCCATGCCGCCACCGACGGCTTCTTCGAGCCCGAACGCGTTTGCCACAATCATGTAAATGGCGGCCGGCACCTCCGTGACATTTACAAGGATCACGATCAGCGCCATCGCGACATAGCCGACAGCCATGATCGGAACGATCACGTCCGCCACCTTCGCGATCCGGTGAATGCCACCGAAGACGATCAGGCCGGTTACGGCGGTCAGGCCAACCCCCGTCCAAAGGCGGTCGATCCCGAGGCTTTCTTCCGCCGCGCCTGCGACCGTGTTGCCCTGGAACGCGTTAAAACCGAACGCGAAAGACGCGATCAGGCAGATGGCATACAGAACCGCGAGCCAGCGATAGTCCGTACCCAGACCGTGGATGATGGTGCGCGCTGGACCGCCGCGAAATGTTCCATCGCCTTCGGAGCGTTTGTAAAGCTGCGCCAGCGAACACTCGATCAGGCTTGTGCACATGCCGACGAGCGCGACGGCCCACATCCAGAAGACAGCCCCCGGACCGCCAAGAGTAATCGCGACGGCGACACCCGCAATATTTCCGCCTCCAACCCTGCCTCCGACGGACAGAAGCAGCGCTTCACGTGCCGAAATCGCGTTGGGGTCACCGGTCTGGTTCTTAGAAGAAAGGACCCGGAACATTCTTTTGAAAAACCGGATCTGAACGAAGCCCGTCACGACGGTGAAGAAGACACCGATAATCACCAGGAACGGAATGAGCGCCCATCCCCAGGTCAGTGTTTCAATCAAGCCAAAAAAAGACTGAACGAATTCCATGGATCTACCCCTCCATTGAATCGCGTCGGCGCATTTGTTGTCGCGCTCGTACCTGATAGATCCAACAGCGTAGGACCGTCGTGAAGGGTTTTGCAATAAAAAAGGGAAGTGTTTTTAAAAATACAACTCTTGAGTGGCTTCCGGTTCAATCGTTGAGATTGCCTGATGCCAGGTCCGATGAGACGCCAATCATCCGCAGTCAAAGCAAAAAAGCGCGGTCGATGGACCGCGCTTTCTGAAAATCTATTTCGCAATGACCTTAGGCGGCCAGTGCGCCCTGTGCCTTGTCGACCAGGACCTTGAACGCGTCAGGCTGGTTGATGGCGATGTCGGACAGAACCTTGCGGTCGACTTCGACGCCGGCCTTGTTCAGACCGTCAATGAAACGGCCATAGGTCATACCGTGCTGGCGTGTTGCCGCGTTGATGCGCTGGATCCAGAGCGACCGGAACGTGCGCTTCTTGGCCTTGCGGTCGCGGTAGGCGTATTGTCCTGCCTTCTCGACGGCCTGCTTGGCAACGCGGATGGTGTTCTTGCGGCGGCCGTAATAGCCTTTTGCTGCCTTCAGAACTTTTTTGTGGCGAGCGTGGGCGGTTACGCCCCGTTTGACGCGTGACATTTAGATGATCTCCTTCGGGGCTGGCGTTATGCGTACGGCAGGAACTGCTTCACGATGCGGGCATCCTGATCGCTCAGCGTGGTTGTTCCACGGGCGTTGCGGATGAACTTGTTCGTGCGCTTGATCATGCCATGGCGCTTGCCGGCCTGCGCGGTTTTCACCTTGCCGGTCGCGGTCACCTTGAAGCGCTTCTTGGCGCCGGATTTCGTCTTCAGCTTGGGCATTTTGCATCCTTTCCTTGGCGTATCCGCTGAAAGCAGACACTTTCTTTGTTGGAGCATTCAGAGCCGACACGGCATGCCCTTTTCTGCCGGGAGGACCTGCATCGGAATGCAGTAATCCAGTCCACGACGAGCCGGACGACTCTGGACCGGGCGCTTATATGGGAGGTTTCGGCGGATTGCAACCGGATTCAGAGCGGTAACCGCGACTTTTGGGGCCGCGGTTCGCGACAGGAAGGCACACCGTGCCTGCGCCTATTCGCCAATGCTTGGTATCACGCAGCCAGTCTGCATTCCTCCTTGGCTGCCGCTATCCGTTCCGCAACAGTTTCAGCATCGCTCGTCGTGCCCTGCACCGAGATGAACCGGATATCCTCTATCCCTAGAAATGTGAGCAGAAATTTCAAATAGGGTTCAACAAAATTGGCAACGGCAAAAGGTTGGCCTTCAAGATACCCTTCAGCGCCATAGGCACAGACAACGACCGCGCGGCGCGTCCTTGCCAGACCCTGGAACGACCCGTCTTCATAGGAAAAGGTATGCCCCATCCTGACGATCTGGTCGATCCAGGCCTTGAGCGCTGCCGGGACGCTGAAGTTGTAGATAGGGGCGGTGATCAGAAGCGTGTCGGCGTCCTGAAGTTCTGAGATCAGCGCGTTGGAAAGCGCTGTCGCTTCCCTGAGGCCATCTGTCATGTCGGCGGATGGCGTATAAAAGCCTTCGATAGTTCTCTGACTGATCAGTGGGATGGATCCGTCGGCCACGTGCCGGGAAATCACGCGGCAGTCCGGATGTTTTTCGCGAAAGCAGGCTTCAAAGTGGTCTGCCACCGCCGTGGAGTGCGAGCCGGATTGGCGTGAACTGGAATTGATGCGCAAGAGCAGTGTCATTGGAAATCTCCGTTGTGAGATGCCCAAGGCTATTTCTGCGCCTGGTGAAGAAAAACACGATGTCGCGCAGCAGAATCGTGCGTAAACTGCATGAATGGATATTCAATCTCTCAAGACGCTGCTTCTTGTGCGCGATCTCGGCAGCATCGCCGGGGCTGCGCGTGCGCTGAACGTCGATGCGTCCAGCGTGTCGCGGATCGTTGCCAATGTGGAGCGCAGCCTCGGCGTCAGGATCTTCCAGCGCAGCACACGGAAACTGGCACTGACCGAGGAGGGTGGGCGATACCTTGACAGGATCGCGCCGCTGCTCGAGGAGCTTGAAACAGCCGGGGAGGAAGCGGCATCACAAGGAGCGCTGCCTAGGGGAACGCTCAAGATGACCGCATCGGTTGCCTTTGCGCAGGAAGGCATCATGCCTGTGCTGCCTTTGTTTCAGGAGCGCTATCCGGATCTGTCGGTCGAGCTCTATCCGTCCGACTACAACATGGATTTGCTCGCAGAAGGCCTTGACCTGGCGATCCGGCTGGCTGCCGCGCCGAAGGGAGATCTGATTTCCACCAAACTGTTTGCCTCACATTACCGCGTAGTCGCGTCGCCGTCTTATTTGGAGCATTTTGGGCCGGTTGAGGCTCCAGAGGACCTCAAGGATCACAATTGCCTTTGTTTTGCGTTGCCGGGTTTTCGAAGCAGCTGGAAGTTCCGGCAAAGGGGTGCCGCGCCGTTTCAGGTTGATGTCTCGGGCAAGACAGTGATCGCGAGTGCATTGTCGTTGCGCGAAGGCGCGCGCCTCGGCATGGGCGTTGCGCTTCTGGCCAACTGGTTGATCCGGAGCGATCTGAAAGAAGGCCGGCTCATCGATCTTTTCCCGAATTACGACTGCGCGGCGACTGATTTCGATACGGCCGCCTGGATCCTTTACCCGAGCAAGGCCTATTTGCCGCGAAAGGTCCGCGTTATGGTCGACTTTCTGAAAGCGGAAATGCGGTGACTATCGTCGGGCGCAGATGAAACCCCTGTTCTCCGTAGGTGCGATGCTTTGGAGCATCCACCAGCGTAACGGGGTTCAGGAATATCGTCATCCCGGCCAAGCGTAGCGCGAGCCGGGATCGGCGAGGCAAAGACCCGTCGGCTTCTTGAGTGGCCTCCCGGCAGACCCGGGCTCTCCGGCCCCGGATCTCCGCTGCGCTGCGTCCGGGGTGACGAAAGAAGAGTCAAGTTTCGGGGTTTTGGAAGGTGCGGCCAGTTCCAATTTTCTTGTCATCCCTGCGCAGGCAGGGATCCAGTAATCTCTTGTCTGGTCGCTATTATCATTTGCGAGCCACACATATTACTGGTTCCCGGTCTTGCCGTTTGTACGGCAAACCGGGATGACAACCTTTGGATGAACGATCGTACTCCGTTACGGTCCAAGTGAAGAGAAAATAACCTCATCCTGAGGTGCGACGCGCAGCAGAGCCTCGAAGGATGGGCTACACGGGTAGAGTGCTCGCCGCTGATCCTTCGAGACGGGCCTCTGGCCCTCCTCAGGATGAGGCCGTGGCAGAACAGACTTTTTGCCCAATCGACCAGGCACATTAGCGAAGCCGTCTTTGCCGCACGGCGTACAAATTTCCCGGCGTAATCCCGGCCAAGCGTAGCACGAGCCGGGATCGGTGAGGCACAGACCCGTCGGTTTCTTGAGTGGCCTCCCGGCAGACCGGGGCTCTCCGGCCCCGGATCTCCGCTGCGCTGCGTCCGGGGTGACGGAAGCAGAGTTAAGTTTCGAGGCCTGGAAGACGCGGTTAGTCTCAATTTCCTTGTCATCCCTGGGCAGGCAGGGATCCAGTAATCTCTTGTCTGGTCGCTATTATTATTTGCGAGCCACACATATTACTGGTTCCCGGTCTTGCCGTTTGCTCGGCAAACCGGGATGACAAGCTTTGGATGAACGATCGCACTCCGCTACGGCTCAACTGAGGAGAATATAACCTCATCCTGAGGTGCGACGCGCAGCAGAGCCTCGAAGGATGGGCTACACGGTAGAGTGCTCGCCGCCGATCCTTCGAGACGGGCCTCCGGCCCTCCTCAGGATGAGGCCGTGCCTGAACGACCTGCGGTTCAACCTCAGGCGTTCACATCAACGACGACGCGGCCCTTTACCTGGCCCTTGAGAATGTCGGCGCCGAGGCCGGGTAAGTCTTGCAATGTTGCCGGCTGGATCATGGCTTCGAGCTTGTCCATCGGCAGGTCCTTTGCGAGACGCTCCCAGGCGGGAAGGCGGGCTTCGTAAGGCCGCATGACGCTGTCGATGCCGAGCAGGTTGACGCCCCGGAGCAGGAACGGAATGACCGTTGCCGGAAGCGCTGCGCCACCTGCGAGGCCGACGGCTGCGACGGAGCTGCCGTATTTCATCTGGCCGAGCACGCGCGCCAGCATCGCGCCGCCGACCGCGTCGATGCAGCCGGCCCATGTTTCCGCTTCCAGCGGGCGCTTGACGGTCTCGTTGACATCGTCACGGGGCACGACCCGGCTGGCGCCAAGCGATTTCAGGTAGTCCCATGTGCTTTCGCGTCCGGTAACGGCGGCAACCTCATAGCCGAGATTGGCGAGAATGGCCGTTGCGACCGAGCCGACACCGCCGGCAGCGCCTGTCACCAGAACTGGGCCATCTTCCGGCTTCAGGCCGTGGTTTTCCAGAGCCATGACGGCGAGCATTGCGGTGAACCCTGCGGTTCCAATTGCCATGGCATTGCGGGTGGATAGGCCCTCCGGCAGGGGCACAAGCCACTCGCCTTTGACGCAAGCTTTCTGGGCGTAGCCGCCCCACCACGCCTCACCGACGCGCCAGCCGGTCAGAACCACCTTGTCGCCCGGCTTGTACCAGTCATCGGAAGACTCCAGGACCGTGCCGGCAAAATCGATGCCCGGAACATGAGGATAGTTTCTGACCAAGCCGCCGCCCGGCCCGACACAAAGCCCGTCCTTGTAGTTCAGCGTCGAATACTCGACGGCAACGGTAACGTCACCTTCTGGCAGCCGGCTGTCGTCGAGATCCTGAACTGACGCCGACGTTTTGCCTTCGTCATCCTTTTCCACGAGGAGTGCTTTGAAAGTCATAATCTAACTGCCCTGTTAGCTGGAGTTTTCGGTCATTGCCCTGGCATCCTGGCGCAGGACAAATTTCTGGATCTTTCCGGTTGCCGTTTTGGGCAACTCGGTAAAGATAATTTTCTTCGGCCGCTTGAACCCGGCCATGTGCTGGCGGCAGAAATCGATCAGAGCTTCCTCGGTGACCGTGCTGCCTTCTTTCAGTTCAACGAACGCACAAGGGACTTCTCCCCATGTCTCATCCGGCAGCGCGACGACAGCCGCCAGAACCACATCCGGATGGCGGTGCAGAACGCCTTCCACCTCGACGGAAGAGATGTTTTCGCCGCCTGAGATGATGACGTCCTTCAACCGGTCCCGGATCTGTACATATCCGTTCGGGTGACGGACAGCGGCATCTCCCGACTTGAAGGAGCCACCCGACATGGCTTCATCGGTTGCTTCCGCGTTCTTATAATAGCCTTTCATGACGGTGTTGCCGCGAATGACAATCTCGCCCTGGGTTTCGCCATCCCACGGAACGGAAGCGCCGGTCTCCCGGTCCACAACGTCCACCGTTTCGGTCATCGGGAAGCCGACGCCCTGCCAGGACTGCAGTTCGGCCTGTTCGTCCGCCGAAAGATCTTCCCATTCCTCGCGCCACAGGCACTGGACCACATGGCCGTAGGTTTCGGTCAGGCCATAGACCTGCATGACTTCAAACCCGAGAGACTTTGTTGCAGCCAGCACAGCCGCCGGAGGAGGCGCACCAGCCGTCATAATCTTCACAGGCCCGGAGAGCGGTTTTCTGTCCTCTTCTGGCGTGTTCACCAGCATCGACAACACTATCGGTGCACCGCCGAGATGCGTGATGCCAAGCTTGCCGATCAGGTCGAAGACGGCCTTGCCCGTGACCTGGCGAATGCAGACAATGGTTCCGGCCATGAGCGTCAAGGTCCAGGCATGACACCAGCCGTTGCAGTGAAACATCGGCACCGTATAGAGATAGACCGGATGCCGCGGAAGCTCCCAGGCAACCGGTGTTCCCATTGCCATGAGATAGGCGCCGCGATGGTGATAGACGACCCCCTTCGGGCGCCCCGACGTCCCCGACGTATAATTGAGTGCCAAAGCCTGCCACTCATCTTCCGGACCCTGCCAGTCAAAGGCGTGATCGCCGGTGTCGATCAGATCCGAATAGGTTGCGTCTCCGATCCTCTCACCGCCCGGTCCATCCGGGTCGACGATATCGACGACGGGAAGCGACTGGCCGTTGATTTCGAAGGCCTTGCTGACAACACCGGAAAACGCCGTGTCGGCAATGACAAGACGTGCGTCGCTGTGCTCGAAAATATAGGCGACCGTCTCCGGCTCGAGACGGATATTGATGGTGTTGAGTATCGCTCCGGTCAGCGGAACCGCATAGTGAAGCTCAAACAGCTCCGGGGTGTTGGCGGCCAGGACCGACACCGTGTCGCCCCGTCCGATACCTCTCTTTTGAAGGCTTGAAGCAAGGCGGCGCACCCGTGTGTGCACTTCGCCCCAGGTCCGTTCCAGGTCGTTGTAAACAACAGCGGTGCGATCCGGGAAGATAGTCGCCGTGCGTTCCAGGAACGAGAGTGGTGATAGCGGAACATGGTTGGCATCTTGTTTGGAAAATGCCTCGTAGTGCTCCCGCATGTCAGCCTCCCTGACTGGTGAAGGATGTTTCCCAGACCGTCGCGCTCCGCATGCCGTGCGGCGTGTCGACCTGTACCCTCGTGCCGTCGTCCCAATGGGTCATCCGCACCATGCCGATGGCGACATTGGTCCGGTAATCCGGTGAGTAGGCTGCTGAGCTGACCGTGCCGACCTGTTTGCCACCTGCGATGATAGGCCAGAGTTCGTCGCAGGGCGGAACCGGGTCGCCGTCGATCGCAATACTGCGTATCTGCCGGACCGGACCTTCAACGGCAACACGCAGCAAAGCGTCGCGGCCAATGCAGCCGATGGCTGCCTGGGTCTGGCAGAACTTGCCAAGACCGCATTCATGCGGCGTGTTGTTGCGGGTCATATCATTGCCGTAGGACAGCAATTGCCCTTCGATCCGTTCAATGATGTTCGGGCAGCCTGCGCGGACATCAAGATCCTGTCCGGCATCCATGAGGGCGTCCCAGATGGGCTCGCCCAGATGAGACCCGTCGACATAGAGCTCAAACCCGTCCTGCTTCGAATAGCCTGATCTGGCGAGAACGAGCTTTTTTCCCTGAAAGTCGACATACTTGTAACGAAAGAAGCGGATCGACCTGATCTCTTCGCCAAATACCCGCGCGACCAGTTCCTCCGCCTTCGGCCCCTGGATCGCGAGCGGTGACACATCCGGCTCGTCGACATCGACTTCCAGACGCAGTGCGTGTGCAAGGCCCTTGATCCAGAACAGCAGATCGCTGTCGGCAACCGACACCCAGAACTTGTCTTCCGCAAGCTTCGTGGTCACCGGGTCATTGAGCATGCCGCCGGTCTCATCGACCATGGGCGTGTAGTAGCACTGTTCTTCGGTCATCGTGGACAGGTCGCGCGGCGTCAGCATCTGGACCAGGCGTGCGGCATCGGGACCCCAGAGTTCGACCTGCCGCTCGCAAGCGACATCCCAGACCTGAACTTTGGTCTTCAGATGTCGGTAATCGTCTTCGACGGAGTTGAACACCGTCGGAAGCAGCATGTGATTATAGACTGTGTACGCCTTGACGCCTGCTGCCTGTACCCTGCGCGAAAACGGCGTGTATCGCGTACGGCGGGAAACTGAAAGAGCCGGGACCTGCATGCCGGATCCTCCCTATGCGGCCTGTTCGGCGGCTGGTCCGGACCAGTCGATCTGACAGATCTCGGCGCTGCGGCCATCAAAATCCCAAACCCGGCCATAGGCGCGCACGCGGCCCTGCGTGGCCGTTGCGACCGTGATGTCCGGCCCCATCCAGTATTCTGTGTTCGTTACGACGATATCCTCGTCCGGGTTTCCGCCTGGAACCGGCTCGACTTCCCCCTTGATGGCGCGGCCGACGATCAGCCGGCGCTTCTTGCCTTCGTTGGTATAGGAGACAGGCGCGCGTTCCGCGCCGAGGAACTCGCTCACCAAAACGCGGAAGAGGCCCGTCGTGCCCTTTGCCTGGCCTGAAAAGATCTTCAGGAGACCGTCATAGGCGGCATCGCTTGCGCGTTCGTCGATATAGGCGGCAGCCTTCCAGTTTCCCCGTGCCATGAGACCGGGGATTTCCAGCACCAGACCCGCGTTCAGTCCCGAAAGATCTTCGCCCTCGTAATGGCCTTCGTCGATGCGCACGCCGGCCCAAGCCTGACAGTAGCCTTCCGTTGGCGGATGCTTGCCGAGGGAAACCACACAGGGACAGAAGACGGTGCAGTTGCAATTCAGTATCAATTCGCCGCGAATGGACCATCCGGACATGAGATTTCTCCCTGACTAAAGATTCACAAGTGAGAGGACGATCACAACCGCCCCGCCAATTCCAAGAAAGACCCCGAGCGGTGCGCTCAGCCGTGCACCGATCCGGGGAAGCTTTTCGAGCGTCATCAGCACCATGGCCAGGCCCATGAAGGCGAGGTTCATCGTGCCGGCGACGAATGCGAGCAGCATCAATGCCCAGCAACATCCGAGACAGACCGCACCAAGCCGGAGCCCCAGCTGAAGCGCGCCCCGCAGTCCCGGGTTCCAGTGATTGAAGAAAAACGTCATCGGGTTCTGACATGCCGAAAGACAGGCGTTCTTGAGGCTGCTGAACTGGTATAGGCCCGCCAGCGCAATCAAAGCGCCGTTGAGCAGCCCAGACGTCGAGCGGCCCGCCTGGTCGAGGAACCCCATTTGGGCGAGCTGAACCTGCAGAAAGGCTGCCGGCACCGAGAAGCCAACCCACACGGCAAGATATCCGATGACGAGGACCGCAAGTGACTTTCCGCTCGCAGCGTCCGTATGCGTCAGATCCGCGTAGGTTCTGAACGCTGGAAATGCGGTTGGCGCCATCATCGCCAGAGACATCAGCGACCACATGAAGACCGCGGATAGAAAACCGGTATCGGCCACGGTCTGCGTACAGAGGGAAATGAGATAGGCCAGCCCGAAGGCTTCATCGGGCGCGGCAACAGGTACATGCGTTGCGAAGAGAACACCCCACGCAATCAGGACGCTTGCAAAAAACGTCAGCCACAGCGCGCTGTGGCCGGGCAAAAGACGTGCGATTGCCTTCACCCGCTCCTCCCATTTTTATTTGCCGGTTACGCTGCGCTTCCTTAAATTAAAAGTCAAACATTTAATTGTCCGACATTTGTTTTTTTACAATTGACCGCACCGAGGCCTCCCTCTAACGTGTCGGGGTTTCGGTCGAAGAGCATGCGAGGATCCCCGTTGGCGATTGAATTCAATACAATTCAAAAAGAAGGACTTTCGGTCCAGATTGCCAACGCAATCCGAGATGCGATTCTCGAAGGGCGGCTCGCTGGCGAAGAACGCCTGCCGAGCGAAGCCGATCTTGCGGAACGGTTCGGCGTTTCCCGGTCGACCGTCCGGGAAGCTCTGAAACGCCTGGCAGCCCAAAACCTGATCAGAAGCGAGCGCGGATCATCCGGTGGTGCGTTTGTCAATCGGATCACCTGGCCTGAGGCACAGGACAATCTCGTGACCATGACGCGGCTGTTGATCGGCATGAACGACATTCCGCTGGAAGATGCCATTGAGGCACGGTTCGCGCTGGAAACGTCAGCTTTGCCGCTCGCCGCCGATAAATGCTCGGAAATCGATCTGGAAGGCCTTCGCGCGGAGATCGACCGGCAGCGTGACCCGCTGACCAGCGATGAGGCTTTTTGCGCATCCGACGTCGCCTTTCATTCGATCATCGCACAGGCGACCGGCAACCCGCTGTTGACCTTCCAGCTTTCGGCCGCCTTCGAGGCCATGCAGCCCCTCATGAACATGCTTGTCTACCGGCTGAGAGACCGGGAGCGGATCGCCGAACACCATGAAGCACTCTGCGAAGCATTGAAAAGGCGGGATTGCGCTGGCGCGATGGCCAGCCTTGAATCTCTGTTTGCCTATACCAGGGAGCTGGCGGCGCAGCGACGTAAACCCAAGGCCGGTTAAGTGCAAAGAGCATCAAGATGCAGTGCAAAGCCATGCTGGCAGCAGTTGCTTGATGGTGGGCAAATCTGTGTCTGAGCAGGTCCGAACATCTTGGCGCTTATTTTACGAAATGTAATTTGACGCCTTTAACCAATAATTTTCTCAATTTCTCTATTCTTACCATAGACCGACTGAGTAGCGGCGGGGGCTATTGTGAATACTGCTTAGTAACGATACTGCAGTAGTTTACCCCTGACAGAGTATAAGCGGTGTGGGTGAGAGACAATGTGGTTGCGTAAACGGTTCTCTGCTTTAGCGATGTCGGCATTTTTGCTGACAGGCTGTCAATCCGGCGATCTGGCGAACCTGTCCACCTATGGGGACAGTGCCGCGTCGAACCAGGATCTTTCCAAGGTCGCCTACTATCCCGACGATGAGCTTCTGACAAAAGCGAAAGTCCAATTCCGCGAAAAGAACTACGGCAAGGCCTACGCGATCTATAAACGCGCCGTCGAAGTCTATCCAAAAGATCCGGTTGCCTGGATCGGCTACTCGGCATCCGCTGACATGATCGGGCGTTTCGACAATGCAGATGTCGGTTACAAGCGCCTCGCCCGCATGATACCGAACCGTCCCGAATACCTGAACAATGTCGGGTACTCGTATCTTCTGCGTGGCAACCTCGTAGCGGCGAGACGCTATTTCCTGAAAGCATACGACGTCGACCCGAGCAACCAGACGACGGCGAATAACCTGGAACTTCTGCGCAACAGCACATCCTTTGCCAATCGGGGCTGAGCAAAGGATGAGCGCCAAGGTGAACACTGAAAATTCAGCTGATGACGGCGCAGGTGCCACCACGCTGGCGAAAAGCGCGCGGTCAGCGTCTGTCAACTCGTCGCTGACAGCCTTCTTGCAGCGCAATGTCCGTGTGCTGATGGCGCTGAACGCGATTTCCGTGGCAGTAACCGTGCTCCTGTTCGTCGGCCTGTTCTTCACGTGGTCCGCGACGGCTGAACTCAATCAGATCCGTCAGCATCTCAGCGGTCTGCAGGAATTCGAAAAGCGGATTTCCGGCAGTGTCAGCCTGATGAACACGGGAGTTCAGAACCGACTTTCGAAGATCGACCAGCGCCTGAGCCAGATCCAGTCCGGTGTCAGGTTGATGCGGATTGAAAGAGGCGACTCCGACATTCCGATCGACAAGCTGAAAACAAAGATCGACAGAGATATCGACTTTTTCCATTCCACGACTGCCGCGGCCATGTTTTCTCCAGCCTTGTCGGCTCAGGCCGTCAACCGCTTTGAAAGCGCTCGTACAATTCCGAGGGTTACATTCGCACGCCAGCCGGAAGAAGCGCAGGGGTCTGCTCTTTTCCGCCGCGTCGTCACTTCTGACGGCAAGGTCAGGTACGAAAAACGCCAGGGCTCTTCCAACTGACCGGTCGGCCGCCCGGAATCCGCTCAAGCTCCCCCTCCGATCTCCCGTCAAACGCACTTTTATGGTGTGTGCCGGTTGAATATTGATACTTGTTGCAAAGATTCTGCAGGTAAGAAAACTGATGGCCGATGTCTTAATATAGTTTCGGAGTGATAGTTTTCAGTTTTCAGATTTTTTTCACGAGCCGTTAATCGTCAGCATCTTAGTATTGAGGTCAGTAGGGCGGGGGCAATTTCAATATCTTTGTTATTTGTGCTGAGATGTGGAAATAAAAGTGACCTTGCGTGACCTTAAAATTTGCGAATGCCAAAGACGAGGCACGACGTGAAGATATCGTCCATTTTGACAGTAGTGATCTGCGTGATCGTACTTGGCCTTGCAGGCGCTCAGGAATCCAGCGCGCAAGTCGATGAAATGACACTCGTCGTAAACGGCGGAAGTGTTTCAAGGATCACGATGCAGCCCGGAACAACCCGGACCGTCAGAACGAACAGCAAGTTTTCGGATCTCGTTGTCGGCAATCCCGAAACGGCGGACATTGTGCCGCTGTCCGAACAGGTCCTTTACATTCAGGGCAAAGCGCCCGGCCTGACGAACATTTCCATCTATGATGCCTCGAAAACACTTCTTGGCGTTATTGAAGTCCGTGTGCAGTTGAATTTCGATGATGTGGTGCGCGCCATCCGGGCGGTTGCGCCGACCTCTCAGGTGTCCGTATCCAATGTTGGCGACAAAATCCGCTTGAGTGGGGCAGTCAACAATGCAGTCGAACTGACCAAGGTTCTGGAGGTCGCCCAGCAGTTTTCGGAAGCACCGGTGATCAACGCCGTCAGCGTGCGCAGCCCGGGGCAGGTTGCCCTTGAAGTCAGGGTCCTGGAGGCGAGCCGTTCGATTGGCCGGGATCTCGGGGTCAACTGGGTCGGCCGGTCCGACAATGGCAATGTCAGCACGAGCGGTTCGCGCGCTCAGGTCGGGACGGACGGTGACGGTGGTCTGGTCGCGCTCCTGGGGTCCGGTGCCAGCGTTGCGCAGCAGGGGGCGCTTCCGTTCGGAACACTTATCGGAAAGGTGCTGGAAACGGCTGGAATTCGGATCGACACGATTATCGATGCGCTGGAAGGCAAGGGCCTGGTGCGCCGGCTGGCGCAGCCGAACCTCACCACGATCAGTGGCGAGACGGCCCGTTTTCATGTTGGCGGTGAAGTTCCCATCCAGACCGCGGTCTCCAACGCGGGTGGCGTCGCGTCGTCGACGGATTACCGGCCTTTCGGCGTTCGCCTGGAATTCGTGCCCACGGTCCTCGATGCCAGCCGCATCAATCTGCGCGTGATGACCGAAGTCAGCGATATCGACAACTCGATCAATGTGAACGGGAACCCCGGCTTCACCTCGCGGCGGGCCGAGGCGGTGATCGAACTCAAGGACGGCCAGAGCTTTTCAATCGCGGGTCTTCTAGAAAATGTCGACACCCGCGATATCAGTCAGCTTCCCTGGCTTGGCCAGGTGCCGGTACTCGGCGTGTTGTTCCGGTCAACCAGCTTCCAAAAGCGCGAAACCGATCTTGTCATTGTTGTAACGCCCCGGTTGGTGCGGCCCGCTCGTCCCAATGAACCGCTGGCCTCGCCTCTTGATCAGACGCGCCCGACAAATGACGTTGAATTGTTCGCGCTCGGTCTTCTGGAAGTGAACAAGGACATGCTGCGCAAATACAAGGAAGGCGACGGCCTGATCGGTCCCTACGGTCATATTGTCGATCTGGAACTTGAGGATGGTTATGTTTACTCGAAGAACTGATCGGCTGGTTGTGCTTGCGGCTTTTTTGCTGCTGGGCGGATGCGCCGACTACATGAGCCACCGCGACACGGTAACGGTGGGCGCAGGCAACGCAATGGATGCCAATATGGGCATTCATACGATTCAACCCTTCCCTCGGCAGGCCTATAACACGAACCTTCCCGGTGACGGCAAAAAAGCGGTCCAGGCGCAAGAGCGTTACCTGGCGCCTGGCGATCCGGACGTCGTGACCGCCGCCGGTTCCGAAGCGGCAATCAGCGGCGGTTCCTGACGACATCTTGCAACATGCATTCAAATCGAGCCCGGAGACTCTTGTGGTCAAGGTCCCGGCCAGATAGCGCGTTTGTCGACCCGATCCCTCATTCCATCAGCCCGAGATCGACCGCTCTAAACGCACGTGCACTGCAATAGTAAAATTACTTATCCATAATTCGGAATAGTCCAAGGTATGGACAATCGCCGCGGCGACCTGTCTTGTTGTCCGTCCAAAGTCTGACATTCTGCCCAAAACACACCAGACGCAGCACGCTGCCGGGGTGATTTGGGAGGATCAAATGACACAAACCGTTATCCAGGGTGCCATGATTTGGAACGGTGTTGCGGAAGCAGCTTTTCCGGGTACCGTTGTGGTCGAAGGCAATCGTATTGCAAAGGTTATCGAACGCGCGGACCTGCCATCCGGATTGTCCGACAACACGATTGACGGCACTGGAATGACGCTCATGCCAGGCATGGTCGAAGGCCACTGCCATCCTTTTGATGCGGTGGCGGAACAGCGGCCCGTGATTGTCCCCATTTCGGAAAGAGCGGACCGGCAGTGCACTGCTGGTGTCTTGCTTCCCGGAACTCGCGAGGTGACCGGTCTTGAGCTGCGCTCTGGGCTTGCCAGAGCAGCTGATCTTCGTTGTGCGCATTCGGAGAAACCCGCATGACTGACTTAGACGAGCGCAGAACCTGGGACCCTCAGTTCAGGTTCTCGGATGTCCTGGATGATTTTGATGACTGGCTCCGCTGGCGCGACGACACAAGCCGCACTGTCGGACACTCGCATTCTTTCAAACGGGTCGCCTACGGCATGCAGGAAAGACAGTGGGTAGAAATGTCGGAATGCGGTGTGGTGCAAAGCACCGTCGTCCCGGTTTTCATTCATGGAGGATACTGGCGCGGCCTGAACGCAGAGGGTCATCGGTGCGTGCTGCCGGGGCTTTCTTCTTTTGGAAGTAAATGCGCAAATGTTGAATACCGGCTTATGCCGACTGTCAGAATGCAAGACCTTGTCAACGACGCCGCAGCTGCGCTTGATACGCTTTCAGCCCATCATCCGGAAAACATGCGCTTTCTGCTTGTCGGTCATTCCGCAGGTGCACATCTGGCGGTAAGCGCTCTTCAGGGAGCGGAGAAGACCGGCCGGGTCGCAGGTATCGTTGCGGTCAGCGGGGTCTACGACCTTGAACCTGTTGCCAAATCCTTCCTGCAGGATGAAATCGGACTGACCGAGGACGAAATCCGATCTCACAGTCTGATCGGCACTGAGGTGGGTGTTCCTCTCGTTTGCGTTGTCGGCGGCGAGGAGACGGACGAATTCCAAAGACAGTCTCGTGCGATGGCCGACGGTGCCGGGGCTGGACACATAATTGTTCGTGGAGCACACCATCTCAGCATCCTCAGTGACCTGAATTCGCAAAAGAGCCCCTTGATTGATGCGCTGAGCGTCTGGTTAAACAATGCCAGCCATCCTGCAGAAGTGGACACGATATCATCATGACCTCTCAATTGAATCTGCCGGGCGACGGAGTTTTTGTGTTCCGGGCCTGGCGGCCGGACCTGTCTGGTCCCAGTCTGTGCGTATTGCGCGGCGACACCCTGATCGACATTACCTGCGCAGCCGTGCCCACCATGCGGGATCTGCTCGAACTTGACGACCCTGCAGGCTGTGCCGCGGAGTCAGACGGGGTCGCCATCGGCACGGTTGACGAAATTGCCGCCAATTCGATTGAGGCTCCCAATCCGGCGCGGCCCTGGCTGCTCGCACCTGCGGACCTTCAGGCGATCAAGGCCTGTGGTGTCACTTTTGCATTTTCAATGCTTGAGCGGGTGATCGAGGAGCAGGCGAAAGGTGATCCGGCAAAGGCCGAGAAGATCCGCGAACGCTGCTCGACCATTATCGGCGACAGTCTCAGATCCGTCACTCCGGGGTCCGAGAAAGCGGCTCAGCTCAAGGAAGCCCTGATCGCAGAAGACGTCTGGTCGCAGTATCTTGAAGTGGGTATCGGACCGGACGCGGAAGTTTTCACAAAGTCGCAGCCGACCTCAGCCGTGGGTTACGGCGCATCGGTCGGGCTGCACCCGGTGTCGAGCTGGAACAATCCCGAGCCGGAAGTGGTCCTGGCCGTTGACAGTTCCGGAACGGTCAAGGGGGCAACGCTTGGAAACGACGTCAATCTTCGGGACGTGGAGGGCCGTTCCGCGCTGTTGCTGGGCAAGGCCAAGGACAACAATGCGTCCACGTCGATCGGCCCTGCGATCAGGCTCTTCGACACCACCTTCTCGATGGATGACGTGCGCCGTCTTGAGCTTGACCTGACCGTGTCGGGGACCGATGGATTTGAACTCTCCGGTCACTCCACCATGACGGAGATCAGCCGAGACCCGGTGGATCTTGTCGGTCAGACTCGCGGGCGGCACCACCAGTATCCCGATGGCTTCATGCTGTTCCTCGGGACGCTTTTCGCACCGACCGAGGATCGTGACGCTCCCGGTGAGGGTTTCACGCACAAGCTCGGCGATATCGTCAGTATTTCATGCGCGCAGCTTGGAACGCTGCGCAACACCGTCCGGCTCTCGACCGAGTGCCCGGAATGGACGTTCGGGACAAGCGCACTCATGCGCAATCTGTCAAAACGCAATCTAATCTAAGGGACAAGCGGGATGCTAACGGGCAAGAATCTCATCAACGGAGAATGGGTCTCAGGCGAAGCGACGTTTCAGTCGCAGCCGGCTGATGGCGCTCCAAACAGTTTTTCCGAGGCTTCGGTCAACGATGTCGACCGGGCGTGCCGCGCTGCGGACGAGGCGTTCGAGGTATTCAGCACCACGAGCGATCAGGAAAGAGCTGCATTCCTGAACAAGATCGCGGACGAAATCGAGGCGCGGGGGGCGGAACTCACCGAGGTCGGTGGTCAGGAAACCGCGCTGCCCGCAGCCCGTCTTGAGGGAGAGCGTGGCCGCACGACCGGGCAGCTGCGGCTGTTCGCGGAAACGATCCTGAAGGGCGACTATCTGGACAGGCGGCACGATGGCGCGCTGCCGGATCGTCAGCCCCTGCCGCGACCGGAGCTTTTCCTGGTGCAGAGGCCGATTGGACCGGTCGCCGTCTTCGGTGCATCCAACTTTCCCCTGGCGTTTTCCACGGCAGGCGGTGACACGGCATCGGCCTTCGCCGCCGGTTGCCCGATCGTCGTCAAGGGCCACCCGGCCCATCCCGGGACTGGCGAATTGGTTGCCCAGGCTATCGATGCTGCGGTGAAGGCATGCGGACTGCCGGCAGGAACGTTCGGCTTCCTGCAGGGAACGACGCTTGCGCTTGGTCAGGGCGTCGTCCAGCATCCGCTCATCAAGGCCGTCGGTTTTACCGGGTCCTTGAGAGGCGGGCGTGCGCTTTTCGACCTGTGCGCCGCCCGGCCGGAACCGATTCCGTTTTTCGGTGAACTCGGCAGCGTCAATCCGGTTTTCCTTCTGCCGGGCGCCATGGCGGCACGCGCGCAGGCGATCGGAGAAGGTTGGGCAGGGTCTCTTACAATGGGCGTCGGCCAGTTCTGCACCAATCCCGGTGTTGTTGTCGTTCATGCCGGAGAGCAGGCCGACAGCTTTGCCGCAAGCGCCGTCAAGGCTCTTCAGGCCGTTGGCACGCAGACCATGCTGACCGACGGGATTGCGAGCGCCTGCCGTGATGGCCAGGGCCGGATCGGTGCCGTTGCCGGTGTCGAAACGCTGCTCAGTTCGGTCAGCGACAACCGGGGGGCAACGCCGGCGGTTTACCGGGCCAACGCCGAGACCTTTGTCGGAGCCCGCGACCTGCAGGAGGAGGTTTTCGGGCCCGCCGGTGTGATCGTCACCGTCAGGGATGACGGGGAAATGCGGTCCGTCGCGCGCAGTTTCGAGGGACAGCTGACGGCCACATTGCAGATGGAAGAAAGCGATGCGGCGCTGGCAAAGTCGCTCATGCCGATCCTGGAACGCCGTGCAGGCCGTATTCTGGCGAACGGCTTCCCGACCGGTGTCGAAGTGGCCGAAGCGATGGTTCACGGCGGACCTTACCCGGCCTCGACCAACTTTGGAGCGACCTCCGTCGGCACCATGGCGATCCGCCGCTGGCTGCGGCCGGTCTGCTATCAGAACCTGCCGGCTGACTTGCTGCCCGATGCGGCCAAGGGCTGAGGTCGACTGCCGCCGGATTTGGTCCGGCGGCAGTCATTGATGACTTAACCGCGGCCCACGAAAGGCATGTTCGTCGCCATTACCGTCAGGGTGAGAACATTGGCGTCGAGCGGCAGGCTTGCCATGTAGACCACGGCGTCGGCGACGTGCGCCGGATCCATGGTCGGTTCCGGTGCCAATTCGCCGTTTGCCTGGGGGACACCGCCGCTCATCTTTGCGGTCATGTCGCTGGCGGCGTTGCCGATATCGATCTGGCCGCAGGCGATGTTGAACGCCCGCCCGTCGAGCGATGTCGACTTTGTCAATCCGGTGATGGCGTGTTTGGTCGACGTGTAGGGCGCTGAATTCGGCCGGGGCGTCGTCGCCGAAATAGAGCCGTTGTTGATGATGCGTCCACCGCCGGGTTCCTGCGCCTTCATCAGCCTGAAAGCCTGTTGCGTGCACAGGAATGCGCCGGTCAGGTTTGCAGCGACAACGTTGCTCCATTCCTCGAAGCTGATTTCTTCCAGCGGAACGGGGGAATTTCCGATACCGGCATTGTTGACGAGAAGGTCCAGCCGCCCGAATTCGGCGCGCAGCTTTTCAAACAGCGCACTGACCGATCCGGGATCGCCGACGTCGCATGTCATCCAGGACACCTTGTTTCCGGTCTCGCGCTCCAACTCTTCCGCTGCAGACGCCAGAACCTGATCGCGCCGGCCCGTGATGACAACATGCCAGCCCGCGGCGCTGAGACCCTTTGAGACGGCCTTGCCGACGCCGGTGCCGCCGCCGGTTACGAGGGCAATCCTGTCGGCGGTGCTCGTTGAAGTGTCGGTCATGGGATTACGCCTTCCAGTTCGTCTTCAATGTGGATCTTGATGATGTCGTCAAAACGTGTTTCCGCCTCGAAGCCAAGGCCCAAAGCCCGGCGGGCATCGAAGTTCCTTGGCCAGCCCGCGACGATTTTCCGGATATCCGGATCCGGTTCCCGGCGGATGAGGCTGGCTGTCCTTTCGCCGGCAATCCGGCGCAAGGCTTCAATCTGTTCGCCGACCAGCGCCGACAGGCCCGGCATGGTCAGGTTGCGCCGGGCACCCAGCTCGGAGGTGTCGAGCGAGGCTGCGTGCGCGCAGAAGCCGACAGCGGCGCGCGGGCTGGCAAACCAGTGGCGGACATCCTCTTCAACGGGCAGAACGGCTTCCTCACCGACAAGGGGCTCGCGCAATATGTTTGAGAAGAAGCCCGAGGCAGCCTTGTTGGGTTTTCCGGGCCGGATGCAGATCGTCGGGAGGCGGATGCCGATCCCGTCCAGGAATCCCTTGCGGGAATAGTCAGCTAAGAGCAGTTCGCAGATCGCCTTTTGCGTGCCGTAGCTCGTCAAAGGTGTCGTGAAAAAGTCATCGCCGATCCTGTCCGGAAACGGCTGGCCGAAGACGGCGATAGATGAGGCAAAAACGACACGCGGTATGTAGGGTTCGCGGGCGCCCTCGCTACGGATCGCTTCGAGAAGATAGCGCGTTCCGTCCATGTTGATGGCATAACCCTTTTCGAATTCAACTTCTGCCTCGCCCGAAACAATCGCGGCCAGGTGAAAAACGAGATCCGGCCGCCCGGCGATCAGCGAAACGGCATCTTCCTGCCTGGCCAGGTCCACGGTCCGGACTGTCGCGACAGACTGAAGCGATGCGGGAACCGGCGGTTCTACCACATCGGCCAGTGTCAGTTTTTCAACGTCTGCCCGGAAAAGACCGGGCTCTGCTGCAAGCCGTTCCACAAGCTTGCGCCCGACCATTCCTGCAGCACCCGTGACGAGAATATGCATATCCGGTGATCCTCCCTGCCGATGCGACCCGGCATTCCTGCCAAAAAATCCGGAAGAGCTCCGGCGCTTACGGCTTCGGCGCGCAGGATATTGCCCGATCAGGGTCGTCCGCAAGTGATTGTGACAAAGGAAAAAATGCTGGTGACCCGGACAGGATTAGAATCTGTGACCCTCAGATCAGCAAATAGGTTATCGACGTTTTCGCAATTTTCCTGAAATGCGATCACTTCTTATATCTAGTTGAGTACATTGATCTTTCTTCCTGATTTTTTGGGGCCGCTTCCATAGATTTGCCTGCACTTGGAATACGTCCAGCCGAGGCAATCACCAATGAACAGAGCCAAATTGTGAACGAGGACAATTAAGGGGCAGGATATTTCACACAAGGCGCAAAACTGCGCACCGAAATCGATAGGTGATTATCAGAAACCGCAAGAAGCGCGCTTTAGGAACGACTACTTCATTCATCGGTAGTATTAGGGAAATTATTAAACCCTTGCTGGCGTCTGTGCGAATGGATTAAGCTTTAGTATTCTACCAGAGACCACGATTGTGACCAGGTTAACACTTCACCCACGCGCGGCCCCAAGGAACAAGATACGTGTCTGGCTCTGCATCGACGGTGCACCGGAGCAAAGTTCAGCGGTACCTCTTCAGTGGAAAATAAACGAAGAGGTCGTCGAGCCGGAGATCCTGCGCCCCCTCTCCACATCA
Organism: uncultured Roseibium sp.; assembly: GCF_947494555.1. Classification (GTDB taxonomy): domain Bacteria; phylum Pseudomonadota; class Alphaproteobacteria; order Rhizobiales; family Stappiaceae; genus Roseibium. The sequence continues at coordinate 335,228 of NZ_CANLVF010000004.1, forward strand.
CATAACTCTGGAACAGTCTTGCTCACTGGGGTCTTTGAGATTTCGGTTGATGAAGACAGCGGTCCGTTCAATCGGGTATCGCTTACCACGTTTGGTGAGACAGTTGAGCTGAGGGTAAAACAAGCTCCCCGGGAGATTCCGAAGGATACCTGGTTCCGTGTGTTGCTATGTTCCTGCTTCCACCAAGCTGAAAATCGTCAAGCTCTCGTTTCGCAAACCTTTTTGAATATTCCTGCACCCGAACGTCAGGACCTGTCTTTGTTCATGGGCGATCAAGTCTATCTCGATCTTCCAACGCTCAACAACTACCCGGACAACGAGGCCGAACTGGCCGACAGGTTTGAGCGATATTATCGGACAAATTGGACCTCATATCTGGGCCTCGATACGATATTGAAAACTGCGCCAAGCGTGTTTTGCCCTGACGATCACGAATACTGGAACAACTTCCCGCATCGATCGCCAATTATTCAGAATTCGTGGAAACAAGCGTCGCGAGAGCGCTGGAAAAGCGCAGCTGATCAACTTTATGACGCCTTTCAGTGCGCGGCACCAGCTGAGCGCGGCGACAACATTGAAATCGACATCGACCCTGTTTCCATTCTGGTTTTGGATCAGCGAACGCATAGGCAAGAAGATCGTAGCGCAACCCTTACTCCCGAAGGACTCCAGCGACTGAACGATTGGGTGGACCGGCTGATTGCGGAGAAAAAATTCGGCGCTGTTGTCACGGGGCAATCGCTCCTGGATAAGCCAGTTGGTGAATTCAAGGGAGCCGTTGCGGACTGGATGCTTCCCAACTACCGCGACTACGAAAGCATTGTTAAAGCTCTTGAACGCCTATCAGATGCAGGTCGACCTGTTTTGTTGCTGACCGGGGATGTTCATTGGGGACGGGTCACTGAGGTCAGACAAGCCGGGCGCACCAAGTTCATTGAAATCATCTGCTCACCTTCGTCACTGGTCACCACGATCGGGAACGATCAGCTCAAAAGTATCGGTGCAGGATTTCGCAGATTTTTCAAAGGCGAGGAAACACGTTGGCCACGCCACTCATCCGCGCCGGATCCTGAGCCATATTTTGCTCAACGCGTTTTCGGCAAACGCTATCAGACAAAGGTCGTCTACAAACACCAAGGCAATCAACTTTCAATGCTCGCACTGCGCAGAGCTGCCAACACGCTCGAAGCAAAAGTCACCTACTACGAGGTCCATAAGCGACCGAAGGAGCCCAGGCCAGTATCTCTCGGGCTGCTTTAGATGACAGGTTTTCAGGAGAGTTCAGATGCTCAATATCATTGCCTCATCAGCCAAGGAATTGAATCCCGATTTTGTCCAGACAGCCAGGCATCGAAACGAAGACAATGTGAAATGGGTAGAGAGAAATCTCAAGAAACTTGCAGCTGAAGATGGCGCGAGGGGCATGTCCTATCTTGTTCTGATCGGCGGCACTCAGAAGTCCTACTTCCATACCCGTGTCGCACAGGGACATTTAAGAAATGACATGAGCCCAAGCCACTGGTCGCACGTTGTGCTGCTGCAAGGATCGGGACCCACCAAAAAGGGTGCGATTTGGGAGATTGCGCTGGAACCCGCAGAGGGATTTGGCTACCCGCCGTCCGACAACGCGGTCGAAGAGGCTCATCTATCCAACTACGCCAGCAAAAATATGTTTCCGAACATCGCGGTCCTGAGAGTGCCGGTGAAGTTGAGCGAGATGAAGAAAACCATTCTGCAGTTCAAGAAACAACGCGTAGATCTTGATTGCGTCGAACTACTTTTGCTTTGGCTTGGCTATGTCTGGGGAGTTGGAAGAGCCGATAACCCATTGTTCGACGGATACGGGCTTCCGTCTGCGGCATTCATCGAAGCACTTTGTTCGGCTAACGGTTACGATCTGACACCAGGTCTGGAAAGTCGAGCTAGCTGCCCTGAAGCAATTTGGCAAGCGGCACGCTGGTGGCATGAATTTCAAAAAGATCAGCAAGGTGCAGCCCCATTAAGGGGTATGTGGCACACAGAGCATTATCTCGGAAAGTAGTCTCCAACATAAATCGCGGCGCTTAGCCGGACACTACGACAGTCTTGAAATCGGCGCAGAACTGGATTCTGTCATCGGACGCAACTTGCGCTGCGTAAAATTCGTCCAGTAGCTAACCAGTTGAAAAAACTGGTGAGCCCGGCAGGATTCGAACCTGTGACCCATAGATTAGGAATTTTGAATTCTGAGATTTCGCGGGATTTACCAGGATTTTGCGAGATATCAAAAAATAGCTTGAACCAAAGGGCTTTTGTTGCGGAAACGTCTTGTGCATTCCTGTTGCTGTTGACCGCCCTCCCGACGTTGAAGAATTCAAAACCTACGCACCTTAAAACCGTGAGACGATGCGGCTAGCGCTGCGATCGTCGAAAAATCCGCGCAAAACGAATTCGTCGACCCAGACACAGGTCGCTCCGGCGATGGATCCCGCGCCTTTCATCGCCTTCGGCAAACGTCCCGAGCTGTCGTAGATCAGATAAAGCGTGATGCCAAAGAGCTTGTTTTTTCCCAAAACGGAAACCCAATGCCCAATTGACGGGCTCACCACATTGCTGAGCGCAACCATGGCAGGGGATCGCCCCGCATTTGTTCGCTCATCCAGGAATTCAATCAATTTGTCTTCAGTTGCGAAATTGCCTGGGTTCATGTCGTGCAATCGAAACCCCCCTGCGCCTAGGCTTTCCAGATACCGCGCAGCATCCAGGACATGGAGGTCTTTTCCGGTGTTTTCCTTCCCGTGGTCCTTCACATCAATCGTTTCGTCAAATTCATCGCGCGCCGCCAGCGCATCGTCGCGGTCAAAGCTGATCGAGGTCGCGCCGAGCGCGGACTTTACGGTTTCCGCAACGGCGTAGCCGGCAAAATAGCCACAATCCGCGCCACCGGGCAGACTCTGTTTTGCATGCATGAGGTTGGGTCTATTGTTAAGCGCGGCCTTCAGTATTTCGCCCTCAGCGCGCTTCATGACCACATCAAGGGCGGGCCATGTCTCTTTTGTGCCCACGATCCCGTCAATTGTCGGCAGCTTGAAATTGTCCTGAAAAATAACAACGCGCCCTGCAGTGAGACGGCCGTATTTCCCATCCGGATCCAGTAGCAGATCGCTGTCCTTCAGATCACTGAAGGTCTTATGACCCATTTTAGACAAGGCTTTGCTGCTTGGAATATAGCGTTTATGCAGGTTTTGCACTTTTGCGATCAGATTCAGATCTTTTTGGAGCAATTCGACTGTATATGACTCCGTATAGTTCTTTAGCAACGGCCAGTATTTAGGCCCATCAAACTCTGGCATTGCCCACGTCCTTTCAATCAATTCGTCTGCAATAAATTTGCGTCAATCGCTGCACCGGTCATTTGGGAACAGACTAACCTCAAGACGGGGAACATTCAGTGGAGCAGGTCACACTTTGTAGAGATATGATGAGATTTTCCAGCAGTGATTTGGTGCGGGCCTGCTTCGCTTGAGCTACGCAATGGTTCCACTCAGCAGGCCATGACCAAAAACCAAACACCGGAAAAAACGTGAACGGATCCTGCGCTTGAACAGCCCGGATCAGGGGGCTGGGTCACACCGGCCGGATTGTTCGTCTCAATCTTTTGATTTCATAACGGGCGTATGTGCGGTTTGAAGATCAAGGGCTAATATAGCGGTATTGATTTTGTTGGTTTGACGTATCGCCTTTGTGGAATTGGATCGGGACGCTGAACCAATTTTTTAGCCACGGAGCATTGTCGCATACCGTTTGAAGTCAAGACCACCAACTTCCGCTGGACCTCACTTACGCGATGTGAAATTCATCCACAGACTAAGATATTGAAAAATATGGTGACCCCGACAGGATTCGAACCTGTGACCCTCAGATTAGGAAGCTGTTTTCTTAGTATTTATTGTGTTTCTTTAAGTTTCCGTAAGTGACATACGCTATTGATATATAGAGAAATTTCGTTCAAAGAGTATCACCAACTGCCCAGAGTTTGCTTTTTCGGTGCCGACTCGGTGCCGACACAGGAAGGTAATTGGATCAGTCTGATTTTTCTAGTGGTGAATACTTGTTATGCCCAGTCACAAGCTTACCAAGCGCACGGTTGACGCAATTGCTCCGCTGACCAAAACACGCGTTCACTACGATAGCGAACTCAAGGGATTTGGCGTTCGGGTGACGCCGTCAGGACACAAGGCGTGGGTAGTGGAATACCGACCGGGAGGGGGGCGAAATACTCCCACCAAGAGGATGACCCTTGGTCGTACCGGTACACTTACGCCTGATGAGGCGCGCCGTAAGGCACGTGAAATTCTTGCTTCAGCGCTCCTGGGCGGAGACCCGGCACTTGAAAAATCTGACGCGCGGAAAATGCCAACACTTGCGCAGTTCGCTGAAACGTTCATTCGGGATCATGTTGACGTGAAACTCAAAAAATCGACGGCATCGACTTACCGCGATCATCTTGAGAGACTTATCGTTCCGGAAATTGGCTCCATAAAACTCGATCAGCTAACCCGTAAGCGGGTTTCGGCGCTACACTCAAAAATTGGCACCAAATCACCCGGCATCGCGAACAGAATGCTTGCCACGCTCTCCAGTATGTTTGGCTTTGCAGCTATCAAGGAACTTGTTCCAGAAGGCTTCAACCCAACACGGAAAATCGAAAAGTTTCCTGAAAATCAATTGGAACGGTTTCTCTCAAGCGACGAAATTCGGCGTATCGGTGAAGCCATTTGCGAGGGCGAAACGACGGGAATTCCCTGGGTTGTCGATGAAACACATCCGAAGAGCAAACACGTTGCAAAAGCCGAGAACAGGTTCACTCTCATTGATCGCTACGCGGCGGCTGCAATACGGCTTCTGTTGTTGACCGGCGCTCGTCGCGGCGAAATCCTGGCTCTCAAATGGGAAAATGTCGATGTTGAGCATGGCTTGCTGCATCTGCCGGACAGCAAGACGGGAAAGAAAACAATTGTACTGAATGCTGCTGCAGCAAAAGTGCTCGCCGACCTGCCGCGACTAGGGAGCTACGTGATCGCCGGTCGAGAGCCGGACACACCGCGCCATGATCTGAAGAAACCCTGGGCAGCGGTGTTGCGCCGAGCGGGCGTAAAGAATGTTCGACTTCATGATCTTCGGCACACGCATGCGAGTTTTGGCGTTAATGCGGGAATGGGGCTGCCGATTGTCGGGAAACTTTTAGGGCATTCGAGAAGCAGCACCACGGAACGATACGCCCATTTGGCTGATGATCCGGTGCGTCAGGCCTCAGAAGATATCGGATGCAAACTCAGCGCCGCGTTAGAAGGGAAGGGAACAGACGCAGGGTCAAGTGATCTCGAGCGGTCTCCTTAAATGGAAGGCTCGGTCCGTCGCCATCCCAAAAATGGCGATGACTGCGGGAATCTGGACGCAAATCGGCCGTACCGTGCACCTAACGCATCGGTTTTTTTAGACGCTTGCGTCACGTCCAGTGATCTTCTGAAACTCGATCAATGTTTCGAGGGGTGTCGGGCGAGATATCCCAGCCTGGTGTTTCTCCAATGGCAGTACGATGTATATGACCGTGAAATTGATCGATATTGCGGAGAATCTGCAACACAAGCTTCTCTGCCCGGTCACCAATCGCTTTTGAATATCGGGCGTTCATTCGATTGCCTCTTCCAGTCGCTCCAACGTGCTCAGAAGAAATTTTCTGAAACGAGATACCTCGAGGTCGACAACGACCCTCTCTCTTCCGGACATGATCAGGAATGCCTCTAGAACTGCGTCCGAATGATGGGAGAGCAACGCGAGATGAGGCCCACTTGGCCCGTGCTCCGCAGCAAGCCAATTTGTAACCGTGCGTTCACCCGCGCCAGTCCACCGACGCACCGTTTTGACGGCTCTATGGGTCCCTCCAAGTTCTCTTCGGAGGGCGGTCGCAATGATAGCCGCATAAGCCTCTGAACTCAGCGGTTCGATTGAACCAGCATGCAAGTTGTTGCGCATTTTCGGCGACATGTTGCATCCCCTCTCCAGATATAATTTCGCGGAGTTTTCGCCGCTGCGGATAAAGCAGCAAATACTCGTCTTTTGTACTCGCGTTTGGCGGCTGAAAAATGGGTTCGAAAGAGGACATCGATCAGAGCAAAGATGGTGAGCGTGACAAAGTGAACACGTACGCCGCCGAATATGTTCGCATGTCTACCGAACATCAGAGGTATTCGACAGAAAACCAAGCCGAAGCAATCCGTCGTTATGCAAGCAAGCGCGGGCTTCAAATCGTTCGCACTTACGCCGACTCCGGACGAAGCGGTCTAAGCATCGAAGGCCGTACCGGACTCCGCCAGCTGATTTCGGATATCGAAAGCGGCAATGCAGATTTCTCGGTAATCCTTGTTTACGACATTAGCCGTTGGGGGCGGTTTCAAGACTCAGACGAGAGTGCGTTCTACGAATATCGGTGTCGTCGGGCTGGTGTTCAGGTGGAGTACTGCGCAGAGCAATTTGAAAATGACGGAAGTATCGGATCCGATGTCCAAAAAGTCGTCAAACGACGAATGGCAGCGGAGTACAGCCGAGAACTTTCCGTAAAGGTATTTGCTGGGCAATGTCGCCTAATCGAAATGGGTTATCGACAAGGTGGAATGGCTGGATTTGGTCTGCGCCGTGAGCTGAGAGACGAGCACGGCCGACCAAAAGGTCTCCTGACGCGCGGTGAAAGGAAGAGTATTCAAACCGACAGGGTCGTGCTCGTTCCAGGACCTTCTGAGGAGGTCGCAATTGTAAGGTGGATCTATCAACGGTTCGTGGAAGACGGTTTGGATGAAACAGCGATCGCACAAGAGCTAAACCAACGAGGTGTTTTCACAGACCTTGATCGCCCCTGGTCGAGGGGCACCGTGCACCAAATCCTTATCAACGAGAAATACGTCGGCAACAATGTTTGGAACCACGTTTCGTTCAAACTCAAGCAGCATCGACTGAAAAATGATGCGTCGATGCTGGTTCGCGCTGACGGTGCTTTCGAGGCAATCGTTGACCCTCGAGCCTTCGATGCTGCCCGGGCAATAATTGAAGCCCGTTCACATCATCTAACCAATGACGAGATGCTTGATCAGTTGAGGGACGTCTATGAACGCGCAGGTGTGCTGTCTGGATTGATAATCGACGAAACGCACGACTGTCCTTCGAGTAAAGCCTATAGCCATCGATTTGGCGGACTGCTGAAAGCGTACAGCCTGATCGGATACACTCCCGAAAGAGACTATCGCTACATTGAAGTAAACAGGGCTTTGCGGCGGCGGTACCCTGATACGGTCGATGAGACGATCTCAGGTATCGAGAAGGCAGGAGGGGCTGTCACCAGAGATGAGATTACTGATCTTCTGACGATAAATCAGGAATTTACGGCTTCGCTTACGATAAGTCGTTGCTTTCAAACGAATGCAGGTTCTTTGCGTTGGAAAGTGCGGCTTGATCGGAGCCTGCATCCGGACCTTACAATCGCGGTGCGGATGAATGCGGAAAACACCAGTGCAAAGGATTATCTCATCCTCCCAACGTACGATGTTGAAGCCGAGACTCTGAAGCTCTCCGAAGAAAACGGAATTTGGATCGACGCCTTTCGATTTGAAACGCTGAGGCCACTATTTGCTTTGGCGGAGCGCCTCTCAATTCAAGAGGCCGCATGATGCCAGATGCAGAAACTCTGCAAATTGAGCTCGTTCCCATTCACAAGATTTCCGTCCTGAACCCTCGGGTGCGTAGCAAAAAAGTATTCAGGGAAATCGTCTCGAGCATTCGAGATGTGGGTTTAAAGCGCCCCATCACCGTTTCTAAGACGGAAGAGGAAATAGAAGCGCGTTACCAACTGGTGTGCGGGCAGGGCAGGCTTGAGGCCTTCAAACAGTTAGGGCAGATGGAAATACCCGCGATCGTCATTCAGGCAGATACTCAAACAAGCTTGGTGAAGAGCTTGGTTGAAAACTGCGCGCGTAGGCAGCACCAAGCCATCGATTTGGTTCGCGACATAGAAGGCATGAAAGAAAGGGGCTACAGCGAGCCAGAAATCGCAAGAAAGACAGGGCTTTCAACTGAGTACGTGAAGGGTATCGGCAAGCTCATTCGTCAGGGTGAACAACGTTTGCTTCGTTCCGTTGAAGCCGGACACATTCCAATCAGCGTTGCAGTTGAGATTGTAGATGCCGATGATGACGGAGTTCAGGACGCGCTTCAAAATGCTTATGAAAACAACATTCTGAGAGGACGAAAACTCCTTATCGCTAAAAAGGTCGTCGAGAGCCGAAACCGCCGGGGCAAGGCTCTCCTAAGCGGCGCGAAGCGGAAGAGAAGAATTTCGTCCGAAGCGTTGGTCCGTGCCTATAGGGAAGATACGGATCGCAAAAAACTCCTCATACGAAAAGCAGATGCGACGCGGAATCGGCTGATTTTCATCGCGCACGCATTGAAGGAACTTCTGACGAATGAAGCGTTCCTCGATCTGTTGAAATCAGAAAATCTCGACACCATTCCCAGAAAACTTGTCGATCGCATGGAGCGTCAGGAGCTGACGCGATGAATCAAAGACAAGCTCCATTGATCAAACTCGCGTTTCACCGTGAACCGATCAGGCTGTCCATCTCCAGCATCACGCCTCTGAGGATCGTGTCGGACAGGATAAAGAAGTCCAAGAAGTACGGTCAGATACGCTCCTCGATCTTCTATTCCGGTTTAGCTGAGCCTCCAGTTGTCGTCCCCAATCGCGATGAAAAAGGGAAATATCTTCTGTTGGACGGACACATGAGAGTGTCGGTCTTGACGGAACTTGGACATAAGGAAGTCGACTGTTTGATCGCAACAGATGATGAAGCTTACACGTACAATAAGCGAGTCAATCGGCTTGCGACCATCCAGGAACATCAAATGATCCTGAAAGCAATTGAAAAAGGTGTCTCTGAAGAGGTTCTAGCACGAGTCCTGAACGTCAATATTCAGAACATCAAACGGAAACGCCGATTACTTGAGGGGATTTGCACGGAAGTGGCGGAACTCTTGAAAGATAAGCATGTCCCAATAAATACCTTCAAGGAGTTGCGGAAAATGAAGCCGCTGAGGCAAATCGAAGCTGCTCAGCTAATGATCGCGATGAACAAGTATTCTTATCCATACGCGCAGTCGCTCGTTGGAGCGACACCTGCCTCTCAGTTAATTGAGACTGCAAAACCGAAGAAAATAAACGGGCTCACCGACGAACAAATTGCGCGTATGGAGCAGGAGTCTGCCCAATTAGACCGTGAGTTTCATCTGCTTGAGGAAACCTATGGTCAGGATCATCTCGATTTGGTGATTGCAACTGGATACGTGAAGCGTTTGATCGAGAATGCGCGAGTGGTTCGCTATCTTGCCCAGAGTTTCCCGGAGTTGTTGACAGAGTTTCAAAAAATCTCCGAAATCGACGAAACTGCAAAATTTAATTCACCAAACTAGGCAACAGCCCACCTAAACGAATCTCGCGAGGCGCGCTATTTCGAGGCTTATGCATCATCGTTTGCCGCCGAAGTGACACGCAACTAGCACATTTTTCCCGTCATTTGGAGACCTTTATGATCGATACAGCCACACTGATTGCCTATGTCACCATTGTTCTTGGGTTCGTGTTTATACCCGGCCCGGCAACGCTGCTTACTGTGACGCGAGCGACGAGTTCGGGAACAAAAGCGGGGATTGCGACAGGGGCAGGGATCGCCGCTGGGGATGTTGTTCATACCTTCATGGCCATCATTGGCGTGTCGATCATTATCGCGAAGTCGGCTTTTTTGTTTAGCATCATCAAATACGCTGGTGCCGCCTATCTCGTATTTCTCGGCATTGTCGCCATCCTTGACAAGACATCTCTGGACCTTGCTCGCGGTAGCACACCTATAACGGCAAAAAAGGCGTTCAACCAGGCCATCATCGCAGAGGTTCTGAATCCAAAAGCGGCGTTGTTCTTCCTGGCTTTCCTGCCACAGTTCGTGAAACCGGAAAACGGTTCGGTCATGCTTCAGCTGACTGTGCTCGGTACGATCTTCGTGCTGCTTGGCCTATTCAGTACCGTGATCTTCGCTGTCGGGGCTGGCAAGCTCGGTAGTTTCCTTAAGAAGCACCCGGCCGTGGTGAAATGGCAAGGCAAAGTCGTTGGTGGAATTTATTGCGCGCTCGGTGCCCGCTTGGCATTGCAGGAGCGGTGACGGGTCAGATTGTTTGAATGACCACCGGTCGTGCGAAAGTCATCCTGTTCCGTCTCCCTCAGAGGGTATCCGTTGCTGTATCGAGAAGGATGTAGATCCCGGCGGCGATCATCACGAAAGGTGAGAGGTTTTCGAAAAACCGTTGGACTTTTCGGTTGCTCCCAAGGCTTTTGGTTAGCAGGGTGCCAGCGATGATAAGACCCGTTACTGCGATAAGAGCACCTATAAGGACGTGCCGGTCGAGCACCGCTGCTGTATCGGCGAAAAAAGCGGCGATTAAGATGAATGTGTCGGCGCTTAGCGCAAGGAAGATCACTGCGGCGCTGAAGATTGAGTGTGCTGGTTTTAATGTGTCCGAGTCGTCTCCGGAACGAGACATATTTCGCCAAACTTCCCAAACACCGAGGGCGAGCGGCACAATGCCGAGATAACCTAGAGCGTGCGGGGTTAAGAACGTCACGCCAGCGCCGGCGGCATATGCCCCCGTAACGACCAGCAGTTGCGCAAACAGGAAACCGATCAGCGCCTGTCTGTACCTTCCTGACGTCGCGATTGCGAAGAAAGCAAAGAGGCCGTCGATATTGGTTAGTGCGTAGGCGAGCGCGATAGAAAGAGCAAACAACATTGATGTCTGCTTTAGGACGAGACAAGACCAAAGACAATCTGAAACCCACAGGTTAATCGAGCAGGACGAGCACTTCCGGCATCATGCTCCAACGGGGTAAAAATCTCGGGCTGATGCAGGAGCTTTAGGTCGTTGGTTTCCAGTCTCTACCTTCGTTCGCATCACAGCGAATGTCCGCTTCCCGCGCATCCCGTAAATCTGCTGAGTCTCAAATGATTTTCTGCTTTCCGGCTCAGGCTTCAACGCGGCGGATAACCGAAATGGGGGTGCAAATCGGGAGTTCGTCAGCGGAAGGTTAAATGGCAGCATTGGACCGTTTTCGACTAAGTGCAATTTGGGCGGAGAGCGGTAGTCCGCTGCGCGTGCGCCCCGGTGAGCGGAATTTGAGTGAAGCCGGCATTCCACAACCTTACCGCTCGGCCTGAGGCCACTTCTGCGCTGCCACCTGCATCAACGGCAGCGATGCGCAGGGAGCGGTCTTTGCAAAGTCGCGCCCAAGCCGCCGACTGACCATGCACGCCGCATCTAAAGTGCTGCGGCGCATCCCACAGACCCGGACCTTCGAGGCAGGCGCATCCTATCGCCGCTCGCGACACCTCTTCATCTCATCTCAGCACTGCCAGGGTCTGCGCCTCAGCCTCAGTCAGGCTCTACCCCCTATCCTCGCAATGCGCTTCGTGCGCGCCACATTCTAGGCACATCATTCCACCTGCAGTCTCGACCTCTGTCCAACCGCATGCCCAACCACAGCACGGGCAGAATTCGTCCACTTCGAACTCGCCCCAATGCCAGGGCCTGGCGTAGATCGGGATGGCATCGCTATCGAGACGAATGACTTCGAACGGATCACCCTCGGTCGCAAGGAATGCTTTGCTGGAATAGCTATGCAGTGCGTCGAAGATTTGCTCTGGAGCCACACTGAACCATTCGCCACGCACCACATCGTCTATGAGGCGCTTATGCAGATCAGACTCAACCCGTCGATCCTCCGCAAGGTCGTGGGTACGAATGAATCCCATTACAGCGATCTCCCGAGAGTTAGCTGTCTGAAGAGTTCGTAGTCTTTTTGGGATATCATTCGAAAAACCAACCTTGACCCGATAACGCCAATGGCCGTCAGGGTCGAGCTCAGCGAAAAAATATACTGCCATCCTAGTTATCCGATAATGCGAAGAATTATTGGTTTCAAACAGTGGATGAAAGTGTGCGGCGATCAAGAGGGCTCAAGCATCTGCGTCCGCAATGGGCTGCTGCTGTCATCCGCCGAACCGCCTGCGATCGAATCAGGCGCTCCAGGGCAACGCTCCTGGCGCCGCGCGCTTCAAGGCAACTCGCAACCCTTAACTGCCGTTCGTGGATGGCGCAGCATCGATCGAGAGCTGCGCACTTTCAGGCGCAATCAACCGACCAGCAGCCGAAAGCATTTCCATTACCGCCTGAGCAATCTCGTCTGAGTTATTAGACGTCAGCATGAGGGCGTCGGGACGATTCCGCGCGATCACATCGCACACGGCTTCCGCTGCCGCAAGCCTAAACAGCTCGTCGTGATCACGACCAGGACCCACCGGTATAGTCGGATCAAGCGAGGTCACAACCATCACATCATAGTCGGACGAATGAACCTCAGCAATCCGCTCAAGCGCATCAAGCCTGCGGTGATCGATGCTGCGGCCGGACATGGAAAGCGCCGCTTTCAAGTAGCCGAGCGCGTCCGGCACCGGTCGATCCACCAGGACAACCTCAGCCGACAGCGACAATTCGGCTTCCTGCCGCATGCATTCCGCCATGATCCAGAGAGTGCTCTCGTAAGTGTGGTTGCGAAGGATCGGGAAGCCCAGCTCCAAGGCTCGGGTTGCGAGGTCATTGATCCTTGCGACGCGTAATCCGGTATCCTCAATCGCATTCCACATCTTCGCGACGAAGGTTGTTTTGCCGGTTGAATGGGAGCCAGCGACGCCGATTTTGAATGGATGGTTCACAGCAGAAATTTCCCTTGGGCGGAATTCATGATGTCACTGTCCTCAAGCGCCGATTGGTGACGGTCGACGGGAAGGCGGGGGATCAAATGGCAGAAGAGAAGTCCGGTCAGGACTGAGTCGAACAGAGCCGAGTGATGTGCTTTTCCGCTCTCGCGCGCAGCAATACTGTTCAATCTGAGATCGGTTCCCAGGTTTTTAAGACTGTATGACTCCCGGCCCGGTATCGCGAAACGCGCCAGTTTGAGCGTGTCGATTGCCATAGCCGGTCGCCAATCCGGGATAGCCCGTGAAATGGCGTCAAGCTCGACCTTCACGTTATGGCCGATGATCCGGCCCTCGTTAGTCCAGGTCATGATATCGTCTGCTATGTCCTCAATGTCAGGAGACTGCGCCACGTCTTCGTCGGTGATGCCGTGGATACGGGTAACCTGTGGCGTGATTGGTGCTTTTGGTTTTACAAGCCATTCCATGCGGCGGGACTGCAATGCGAGATCTCGCACTTCGACCATTGCGATTTCGACAATTTCCGGCGGGTTTGCGCCGTTGCCTTCGACATCGACCACCCAGAACGTCTTCCTGCTCAGCTCCATCCGATGTCAGCCTTCCCGTGTCGACCAAAATGGTGAGGCTGCTTGCAGTCGTGAACCTGGAAGTTCAAGGAGTGCTGCATGAAGTATCGTTGTTGCTCTTGGCTTCCGCTGACCTCGATCCGCCGATCGTCGCGGCTGATCCCCTCGGCATCAACTCCCGCCCGCCGGGCGAGTGCGTGGATATCGGCCATGTCCGGCACGTGATGTGCTTTTTGGCAGATGTCGAGTTGCGTGGCGGGGCAAATGTCGCAGATTTCACGGATTCCGTAATGGCCGTTGTAATCCGGGATGCCGTGTGCATACGCGATACCGCATGAGGTTTTCCGGAAGATTGGGGTATCGCCGAACGCAGCGATGATCCGAGCTTCGACATCCTGAGGGAGGATCTTGCGACGTGCGACGCCCGCATATAGATCCGGCGCACCTACGCTCTGAAAATAGGCACGGATCTCATTGCGATAGAAGAGGCCAGTGAAGACGGTCGCGTCAGCAAGCTTCGAAAGGTTTCTGGCCCTGAATATATGGGCATCACTGTCGTTCAGGCCTGCGACGATCGGCCTCCAATAAAGTAGGGAACGCAAACTTCCCTTCTCTCCGGCAAGAACTCGAAGGCTTTCTTCCGCAATATCGCAGGAAACAGGTTCGATTTTCTGATCCTCGATTCCGGACCAGGTAATCAGCACCGTAATTCGCAAGTTTTGCAGCCTGGCAAGGCGTTCGACGTCTTCCGGCAAGACGTGCCATCTTGTGATGATGAGAACCGGATTCTTCAACCCGCGACGGTCGAGGTCTTCGATGCAGCGGAACAGATGCTCCTTGACGATCGGCAAGAACGCGTCGGTTGCGCGATTGAAGATCTGGATTGGGGTGAGGTTCGGCTGAAATGCCCAGTGCCCAACCAGCTGCTCGACCGCTTCGTCATCGGGCATCACGAGATGCGGCTTCTTCATGTGAAAGTTGCCGAAAAAGTGGCGCACGCAATAGCCGCAATCCAGCGGGCATCCCACCACATGGTTCAGGCTCAGCCCCGACTTCCTGTAATCGACCACCTGCCTGAGTGGATCCGGAAGCTTCTCTCCGGTGACCTTAAGCTGTTTCATGCTTTTAATTCCAGTCGGGTAAGCTAAAAGTCAGTAGTTAACTTTCAATCTAAGATTGTCATTCATTGTTGGTGACATCAAGCAATAGTACTCGATCCGAAATCAGACCGAGGCGCGAGTTGCAGTTTTAATCGGCTCTCATCGCGAGGTTGGCGGCCTTCGTTGCAACATGTCACGTCCGCCCCGACCAAGGCTGGTGGCGACAGTCTGCTTCCTGCGCTCTGCCGTCAATCGCGCTTCGCGAATGTTGCACAATGCACGAATGACCGGCGTGCTGAAGCCGCGGCGCGGGGGCGGTCCGGGAACGGCAGGAGTGGGCCAGAATCGACAAAGGTCATTTGGGCGGAAAGAGTGAATTCACTGCGGTGTGGGTGGATTTAGTTAAAGGGCCGTTTTGCGATCAACGTTCATTTCGTTGTCCCAGCCGACACATGCTTTCAATAATGAGCGCATGCCGAAATCCGAAGCGCCTTCACCTGTCAACATCTCCGATTTACACTTGGCTGGTATGAGTCTCTCGATCGACTGCCTGATTTGCGGCCAGTCGGCAGCACGCGACAAGTAACCGGCATGAATTAGCATCGCCGTGACCAAAGCTCGCGCCCAAATTGAAGCCGATACACGATCATGGAGTATGATTGATAAGCGTGATGGCCGGTGGCCAACACTCAGCACCTGAAGCCGTGATCGGCGATAACCGCGGTGCGCGCCGGTGCCTGTAGATTGTTACTTCGGATCCGGCAAGAAACGGGATCTTGGCCGCATTGATACGGCTCCTTCGGCCGCGGCAGCCCCTTATCAAGCGAGACGGAATGACGTCAGCCTCGAACAAAACCATCCAAAGAAGCAGCCTCTCGGGGCTAGTTTTGGTACCGTTTGGATATGGCTTCCAGCGCGCCACGCTATCGGAAAGCGAAATAACCTTTTCGGGCAGAACCTCACGGCGTGTCGCCATCTCAGAAGTCGCCGCTTCGCCATTCTTGCGCAGGACGCTAGGTTTCGCGGTGCTGGTCCTGCCACTTGCGGGCGGAGACGAGATTAAGCTTGCCGGCGTAAGAGCCACCGAAGCAGCAGCCATGGTTTCGGCCATAAAGTCATCCTGGCGCCTTCACTTCGAGGAACTGGTCCTTAAGGTGCAGGATGAATTGAAGGTGCTGGCCGATGTTGTCCAGCGCCTGAAACAACCGAGGCGCTACCCGTCGGCCTGTCTTCTAGATCCATATCTTGAGCAGGCATTCCGCGTTCTAAAAACCCTGCCCGAGCATATTCCTGAAGGCACCCTGGACGCTGACCAACAAGCGCTTGTCGATGTGATCCGAGAGTTTCAGAGCGCGCCAGACGCGCTGCGTAAACGCGCGATCGATACGTTCATCGATACGGAATTGGCCGTGGCGAGCGTATTTCTGGATACGATTGAATCCAATCCCCTGACTCCCGAGCAACGACTTGCGGTGCTTTCCGACGAAGACGCAACGCTGATTCTGGCTGGCGCCGGATCGGGCAAGACAAGCGTAATCGTCGCTAAAGCGGCTAATCTTATTCGTCAGAAGATCCGGAAACCGGAGGAAATCCTTTTGTTGGCTTTCGGAAAGGCAGCCGCTGCTGAGATGGCAGAGAGAATTGAAGAACGCTCTGGCGCTTCCGTCATAGCGTCGACCTTTCATGCCCTCGGCTATGACATCATCAGGGAAGTCGAAAAAGGTGCGCCCGCCCTGGCACCGCACGCCAGCGACGATGCGCAATTCCGGGCACTATTGCGAGATATTCTGGTCAACGAGCTGGCCACGCAGCCGAAAATGGCTCTGCTCATTCTGAAGTGGTTTTCCGAGCTCTACACGCCCTTCAAAAGCGAATGGGATTTCAAGACAAAAGCGACTTACTACGAATATATCGAAGCCCACGAACTCCGAACCCTGCAGGGCGAATTGGTCAAAAGTTTTGAAGAACTTGAGATCGCAAATTGGCTGTATCTGAACGGTGTGGCCTATGAATATGAACCGGATTACGAGCATGAGCTTCCAGAGAACACGCGCAAGGCCTATACGCCGGACTTCCGCCTCACCGAAAGTGGTCTCTACATTGAACATTTCGGTGTTCGCAAAGCCCGCGGCCCAGACGGAGAAACGAGGCTGATGACCGCGCCTCATGTCGATCGGCAAAGCTATCTTGACGGGATGACGTGGAAACGACGTGTACATGAAGAAAACGGCACTCAGCTCATAGAAACCTACAGCTATGAACGGGTGGAAAACAGGCTTCTGGACGCGCTCGAAGAGAAATTGAAGCCGCATGTCACCTTCAACCCGGTTCCGTCAGAGCGGGTGTTCAACCGGCTGGCCGAAATGGGGCAGATAGATGCCTTCACCCAGACCCTCGGGACGTTTTTGCGGCACTTCAAGAGTTCCGGTTCATCAATCAAAACATGCGAGGCGCGGGCCAAAATATCCAAGGACAAAGCCCGATCGCTGTCCTTTTTGAAGATCTTCGATGCTGTCTATCAGTCCTATCAGAAGCAGCTCGGCAACCGGATCGATTTCGAAGACATGATCGTGCGGGCAACCAAGTATGTTCGGACTGGAAATTATCAAAGCCCGTTCCGGCACCTTCTGGTCGATGAATTCCAGGATATTTCCGAAGGTCGGGCGCAACTTCTCTTGGCGCTAAAAGACCAACACAAGGATGCCCGCCTCTTTGCCGTCGGTGACGACTGGCAATCAATCTACCGGTTTACAGGATCGGACCTTCACCTGATGCGCAGCTTCGGGAAGGTTTTCGGCGGTAGGTTCGCCGGGGCCAGCGGAATCCACCGGGTCGTCGATCTGGGGCGGACCTTCCGAAGCGTCGACAGGATTGCATTGCCGGCGCGGGCGTTTGTTCTCAAGAACCCGTTGCAGATCAGAAAACAAGTAATTCCTGCCAAATCGGCGGACAAGCCGCGCATTTATGTTTCCTATTACCAGAAACGTAAGGAGGATCATGCTTTACGCTCGGCGCTTGATGACATTTCAAACCATTCAGAAGGTACCGAGATTTCCGTTCTCCTGCTGGGCCGGTATAATTTCCTGAGGCCCAAAAACTTCAGTCAGATTAATTCCGCTTACCCCAAGCTATTGCTCCGATACATGACCGTCCACGGGTCCAAGGGGCTGGAAGCAGACCATGTGGTAATCCTTCGCGCTGATACCGGTCGCATGGGATTTCCATCTGAGATCGTTGATGACCCGTTGTTGGATCTCGTCCTGCCTGAACCGGAGGCCTACGATCACGCAGAAGAGCGGAGGCTCTTTTATGTCGCCCTAACGCGTGCAAAGAAGACAGTCACAATCCTTGCAAGCCTTGAGGAACCCTCGGTTTTCGTGCGTGAAATGGTGGAGAGTACAGATGTTGAGGTGATTTCAAAGGAGGAAAAAGTTACCGCCCAGGCCAGATGCAGCGAATGCGGTGGGCGGATGCTACCGGGGACTTCGAAGAAGGGGAATGTTTATTTCTACTGCGAGCACCGACGGCTATGTGGCTATACAAGCCAGGCCTGTTCCAAGTGCGGTACAGACATACCCGTTAACAGCCTAACCAAACTGCACGTGTTCGAATGCAGTTGCGGTGCAGAGTTTCCGGCATGCCCCGAATGTAAAGATGGCTGGCTGGTTGAAAGGTCTGGCCGCTACGGCGCATTTCTGGGCTGTGTCAATTTCCCGAAGTGCAGCGGCAAAAAGAAGATAGGCAAGAACGGGAGCATCGACCCAACCCAATAATTTGTTGCGTCGTGTCAAACTTCTGGGTTCGTCTTCCAGACATTCAATACGGATTGAACGAGTGTCCGCAGAGCGGACAGGGTGTTCTTATCTGTGCCTCATGTCCGGTTAACCTGACGCAAGACAACTTCCTTGTCCCAGACCAAGCGCATACTCAGACCGAATCAGGTTTAAACAGCATTTAACTATTTTGTGGGTCTCCAATATCAGCAAAATTTTGCAGCTTTCCGATTCCCTTCAAACGCGAATCGTAGCTCATCTCTGTCATAGCTAGCTAAAATCATTGCATTTTTCATGAATTCGCATTCAAGCATTAGTCGGGCTCTCCAAATAAGCGGCGTCTTTTAGCACTTAACCCCCAATAGATTGCGCGAGAATCCGTGGGTGTCCGGGAGTGGTTCTGATTCGCTCCCATTGGTCGAAACGTCGCAAAAAAGAGGACAAGATGACTGACATTGACTGGATGAAGCGGAAGTATGCAATCGATCACCTCTGCAAACTGTTTGGTATCGTGCAGCCGGAATGCGAGGAGGTTCTGCGTAACGGGCTCGATTGGCAGAAAACCAGGATCTGGGTGCGCAACAAGCTTGGTGAGGAAGGGCCAGCGCATGAGCTTTTAATTGATGAACCTTCAGTTTGTCGCCTGGTTTTCGAAGAAGTTGAAGGCAAAGAGCCAATCATCCTTGAGGGCTTCGGGCGGCTTTCGGAAGATCTCAGTCAACTAGATGAATATGATCTGGAACTCAACGTGCGCCAGGCCGAAACCCATTTCGAAAAACACGGATATTCTCGCAGGTCGGGGCTGGCTTGTAGCGTGGTATCTTCCGCTGATCCTTTGCGCAAAACGGGTCGGCCCAGAAAAACTGACTATATCGCTCTTGAGGACGATGCGTTGAACGAACAAATCTCCGGCGACGGGTTCTTCAATCAAAAGGACTTCGACGACTGGGTGACCCAGCGCGCGATGGACAATGACATGTGTGTCCCAGGAAGAACGAGCCTTCAGGATATGTTTAAGAGCGTCCTGAAAAGAGCACGAGACTGGCAGCATCGGGAAGCAATAAGCCGCGAAGCCCAGGATCAATAGGGAGCCGGAAATGATTTCCGGCTCTTCCCGGCTGACACTCGGGGTAGAACAAGGTGAGCATGCCTCGTCGTAAAAACGCGAGGTATGCCATGAAATCGAGACTCTATGAAACGTCACCCAAGCTCACAACACGCGACGTCGCCGACTATTTGGGACTTGCTGTCTCCACTCTCAATAAAATGCGCCTTAGCGGGAATGGACCAACGTTCATAAAGCTTGGTCCGCGGCGTGTCGTGTACGACCTCCAGGATGTTGAGGCTTGGGTCGCGGCGCGCAGGCGTAAATCAACGTCCCACACCACTCCCGACAGCGCTTGAATTCGGTCATGCCCGACAAATCTGTTTCTGCAGCGCAACTCGCAAGACTGTCACTGCGTATCACGCTGTTGGTCTTTAATCGTGGCCTCACCCAACTTCCCAATGACACGTTGCCGCTTGAGCTGGTTGAGGAGCTAAAATCCGGAATTCGAGACGCACATGACTTTCTGATATCGGGGGCTCGAACAGACGTGGTTTCGACAGTCGTTGCGAGCAGGCTTTCCAGCCTCCTCGCATACGATTTCCATCCACTCGTGCTCTATTCCCATGCTTTTTCAGCCGACCGGCGGAGCAATCGACGGGGAAGCGATCGCATTCCAATCGAACAAGATGGCACTGTTATTGAGTTCCCGACGCCTGCCGGTGCTTTTATTCAAACTGAAAACCTTCTGCGAGCCGCGGCAGAAAGCCGGCGCCTCATATACCTCTCAGCAGTGGCCGAAGTAGAACGGCTTGCGTTCAACGCTCATCGGTTCGCAGGCAAGCCTCAAAGGCTCTTTCACCCTGCAATAGACTTTGCCCACAATGGTGAAATCTTTCTCAACAACGCGACTCTCGACAGCGGCGAGTTGCGGTGGACGAAAGGATTGCGGCCAAGGGAAGAAGAGACGCGCATCACCACCGAAGGCGAATTTGTCAGGCGGCTAGGCGAAGCCCTAGATCTGCTCGGAAACTACGGCATTCACCCGGGCTGCTTTATCCCTCCCTGTTCGGCTCCATCGAATTCGGCAGCATCCGGCCGCCACCCCAAAACACGCTCCAAACGAAAGTCATGAGACCATGGCTGGCGACAATCTGGTTGAGCTTAAGATACGAGTGCGCCTGTCGGACCACATCAGGCTGACGGTAAAACTCACCAGGCAGGGGTCGGAATGGATTGGCTGCTGTCCCTTTCATCAGGAAAAGACACCGAGTTTCACTGTCAATGACGCCAAGGGGTTCTTCCATTGCTTCGGCTGTCATGCACATGGGGACATTCTTGATTGGTGGCAAAAATCAGAGGGGCTGAATTTCAACGATGCCCGCGACCGCCTCCGCAGAGAAGCTGGGGACCTGACAACAAACGTGGTACGCCGCTCCAAGCCCTCATCACCATCCGTCGACAAAGACGCCCTTCGAAAGCAGATGGAAGCGCGATCCATATGGCGGGAGAGTGGACCATTGCGCGGCACAGTTGGCGAAGCGTATTTGCGGCGCGCTCGTTGCATTGGCATAGAAGCGCTTCCAGATTGCCTTCGCTTTCATCCCGGCCTGTTGCTGGGCCCGCGACAGTCCGAGCGGTGTCCTGCACTGATTACAGCCGTGACCGATTCAACTGTGAAGCTCGTTGCGATACAGCGCACTTTTCTAAAGAGCGACGGCAGCGGTAAAGCAGCGCTTTCGGCCCCGAAACGAAGTCTTGGTCCTGTTGGCCAGGGAGTCGTTCGCCTGGCGTCAGCACAAACAATCCTAGGCATAGCAGAAGGGGTCGAAACCGGCCTTTCCGCTATGGAACTTTTCAGCGTACCGGTCTGGTGCGTGCTTGGCTCCAATCTTTCCCGTGTCGAGCTACCCAACTCGGTGGGGCGTGTTGTTGTCTTTGCTGACAAGGGAAGAGCCGGCGAGGATGCGGCCGTCAAGGCAAGAAATGCGTTCCGGTCCCAGGGCAGGAAAGTGGTCGTCCGGTTTCCTGATGCCGGTGAGGACTTCAACGACGCATTAAAGGCGATGCGAAATGCATCATGACCCGCCGAACCAGGCGGGTGATGATTTTGCATTCGCCGCCCTGCGCATCGTCAATCCAGTTTCATTGCATGGCAAAGACGTTCCGGAACGGGAATGGTTGTGGCCGGACTGGATCCCAATGAACTCGACCACCGCGTTTTATGGCGATGGGGGTACAGGCAAGTCTCTCATGTCCCAGCAGCTGATGACGGCCTGCGCAACCGGCCTGCCGTTTTTGGGATATGATGTGCTTGAGTGTCCGGTGCTTGGAGTGTTCTGCGAGGATGATGAAACCGAGCTTCACCGACGGCAGGACCGGATTAATTCCAAGCTCAAACTGGAATTTCGAAGCCTCGGAAACATGCAGTGGGTTTCCCGCGTTGGCGATGAAAACCTTTTGATGACATTCAGCGGTGAAGGAAGAGGCGAACCTACCCCTTTCTTTCAGCAGATCGTGACGGCTGCGAAACGTGCCAGCGCCCGGCTTGTCGTTATCGACACAGCGGCCGATACGTTTGGTGGAAATGAAAATATCCGGTCTCAAGTCCGTCAATTTATCTCACTGCTCAACCGCCTGGCCATCGAGATCAACGGTGCGGTGGTGCTTCTGGCTCATCCTTCGCAGACTGGCAAAAGCAGCGGCTCCGGTGATGGTGGATCTACGGCGTGGAGCAACTCAGTCAGATCCCGCCTGTATCTTTCGCGGCCCGAGGAAAAGAATGGCGATCCGGAAGACCCGGACAAACGAATTCTTAGTCGGTTAAAAGCCAATTATGCGCGAACGGGAGATCGCCTCGATCTAAGCTGGGAAAGGGGTGCTTTCGAAAGTAACGGCACAAGCGCGGCGCAGACACTCGACAGTCCGGCGGATCGGATCGACGCCGCAAACCGCGCATTCTTGGCTGGCTTGGCGGAACTGACTGAAAAAGGTCAGCGTTGCAATGTTTATAAGGGTCAACCGAATTACGCTCCCAAGACAATCAGAGATTTGACTAACTTCGGCCAAGGATTTGAAGTCTCAGAACTTGACGCGGCAATGAAAAGGTTAATTCGCGAAGGCCGTCTTGAGAGTGTTGAAGACGGGCCACCGTCGCGTCGTCGTTCATGCCTGCGGGAAGTTGCCCCTGATATACCCGGTATTTGACTCTGTGCGCACCGTGGAGCGCGATGCCGCGTCCGTGCCTACCCAACTCCTCATCGTGCCATCAAGACGCTCTCCAGCGGCCATTTATGGACGAACTGGAAAGTCGTGCGCGGGCCGCAAAACCGGCTGCGGTCGTTCGGGTGGTTCCAAAGCATGTCGTGCGCGCTCGTACGGTGGACTTCCACCCCCTCCCCCTAAAGGGGGAGGGGGTGGAATCCTTCCGCACCTGGCCAACGTGGAAGGTCGAGAGGGAATTTGAAGCGCAGAAGTAAAAAATACAATGCTCTCAATACTTTAATTTCATTTCTAGGTGGGAGCGTGAGGCGAAGTGGACTACAATAAAGGGGATCTAATAAGCACACACACCGCGTCTTTCTATAATGATTTCATAGGCTTGCGCTTTTTGCATAGCTCTCTTCAATCTTCTGCGATCGTCTTAATCAGTTGTGATTGAGTATATTTTTCTACGCCCCTGGCGATTTGTATCGGAGATTGCGTGTTCTGCGCAGATTGGCTTCCGCAAGCGTTTTTGTCCTCAAAGCGTTGAACCTTTCCTACACTTACCTTGTAGGCCGTCGCGAC
The DNA here is from genome assembly GCF_947494555.1 of uncultured Roseibium sp. Classification (GTDB taxonomy): domain Bacteria; phylum Pseudomonadota; class Alphaproteobacteria; order Rhizobiales; family Stappiaceae; genus Roseibium. Next base: position 358,346 of record NZ_CANLVF010000004.1, read on the forward strand.
CTTCCGGACACTGTCGCCGCTCACCAGAGCTGACCGGATTGCGTTTGTGGAGCTTTGTCCAGCTTCGGGCGACCGCGGGTCGCTCCTTCGGCGCGCACGTGCAAGGCCGTAATTTACTCTGTCTCGGATCATTGCTCTCTCAAACTCCGCGAACACACCCATCATCTGGAACGTCACTTTGCCCGCTGGCGTTGTGGCGTCGATACCGTACCGCCATCATTGACTTCAAGATCAGACAGTAGAAACTGAACTAGACAGGTGTCTCGAAAGCTAGATACACCTGACGGTTAAGTGGATGGGAAATCGCTTTGGCATTTGATCTGGTAAATGAAGTCTACAAGTTGTTGAGCGAGCATCCCTCAGACAAATTTGAAGCGCGTGAAATCGCTGAGCACATTTACCGCTCATTTCCTGATTATCTCGAAGAACGAACAAAGAAATCCGCGCACAGAAACAAAAGCCGCGACCTGAATACAAAAGACGGTTGGCTTTCACAACTCACGGCCGAGATTGGTGCAAAAAACCCGCAGCTTGTTCGTCACCCTCACATTGAAGTCCTCGAAACCCGCCCCAAAAAATACCTTTTTGCTACTGATAAGACCGGAACGTCGATCGACCAGCTTCCTATTGAGACGAGAGAATTTTCAGATAAGCTGAGCTTCTTTCTCGAAGCGTTTAGGGAGCGTCGTGAGGAACCTTTCTCTTACGATGAACTTTTAACCGAAGCGATGAATGAATTAAAACTCTGGCTTGAAAGGTCAAAGTCCGTTTCTTTGCGGCCAAACCTTAAGGTCACCATCAGTGTCGGGAAAGGTAACTGGACAAAGACACCTTGGATTGCAATCCTGGATCGCGAGGTGACGGAAACAACGCAAAAGGGAATCTATGTTGTGTTCCTTGTCGCAGAGGATCTGTCTGTCACTTATTTAACTCTGAACCAGGGGATGACACAGCTCAGCAGGTCTTTAGGGGACGCGGCCGCTACAAAGGAGATGAGGCGGGTTTCTGCGGTGGTGCGTCCGAAGATTGAAAAGATCACTGACGAAGGGTTTACGCTCGACGAAGGTATCGATCTGAAGTCTCAGGCAAGCGCAGCGCGAAAGTATGAAGCTGGTACGATTGCCCACCTAGCCCTGCCAAGCGATGACATTCCCGATGACGGCGCGATGGAACACCACCTAAACGTGGTGTTAGGTGCATACGAGCTTTCCAAGCATGTGGAGATCTCGCAAAGTGAAGATCAGTCTGAGCAATCAGATCTGAAAGAACTAAATCAAGTCATCGACAGCTACACGGTGGATGACGCTCTCGACGAGCTCTTTCTCGAGCGCCAGGATGTCGAGCGTTACCTCGATATTTGGCGCCACAAAAAGAACCTTATTCTTCAAGGTGCCCCGGGTGTCGGTAAATCCTTCATCGCAAAAAGACTTGCCTATGCGCTGATTGGCTTCAAAGACGACGGCAAAGTTCAAGCCGTCCAGTTTCACCAGTCTTACAGCTACGAAGACTTCGTGCAGGGCTACAGGCCCAACGGTAATCAGGGTTTTGAGCGGAAAAACGGGTCCTTTTATGAATTTCGAGATCGGGCGCTGGCAGATCCGAGCAGTACGTATGTCTTCATCATCGATGAAATCAACAGAGGCAATCTCTCAAAAATTTTCGGCGAGTTGATGCTTTTGATAGAGGCGGACAAACGCGGCCCAATGTGGAAAACTCGCTTGGCCTATGCGTCGGACAATGACCAGGATTTTTACGTTCCGGACAACCTGTTCATCCTCGGCATGATGAACACCGCAGACCGGTCGTTGTCTCTTGTCGACTATGCGCTGCGTCGACGCTTTGCCTTCGTAGCGATGGAGCCCCTTTACGGAGCGGCCAAGTTTCGCGCACAACTTGAACGTTATGGCATCCCAGAGGATACCATCAATCAAATTGTCAATAAGATGGGCGAACTTAACCAAGCCATTGAGAGCGATCGCACAAATCTCGGTCCTGGGTTTCGAATTGGGCATAGTTTCTTCACCCCGACCGAGGATGTGGATGACCCGGAAGCTTGGTATCGCCGCATCGTTGAGACGGAGATTTATCCCCTCCTAGAGGAATACTGGTTTGATGCCCCGGAGACGGCCGATCAGTGGCGCAATGAGTTGTTGAGGTGACTGGGTGACCATTCCCGTCCGCAACATCTACTACCTACTACTTTACGCCTGGGGACATTTTAAAAGCAGCGGTGTCATAGACGTTGGCGCCGATCAGAGCCCAGACCTCCCAAACCTACTCTCAAAGGTTCTGAACGACGGAACACACAGGCTCCTACGACGCGGGCTTGACCGCGGCTATGTCGAGGTCACCGAAGAGACGCGATCCCCACGAGGCAAACTTCGACTCGACGTGATGACCAAGCAACAGACAATGCTGCGTGGTTTTGCGGTCTGTGATCTTGATGAGCTGACAGCAGACGTTCTGCACAATCAGGTGCTCAAAGCGAGCTTGCTGTCCCTTGGCGCCTGTGCTGATGTCGAGAAGAGTCTTCGGCACGAGCTCATGACGTCTGCACGACGGATGGCGGGTGTTTCTTCAATTCGTCTTTCCAACGATTTGTTCCATCGCGTTCAGCTTTCAAGAAACACATCGCAGTACGGCCTCTTGATGCGCGTCTGTGAGCTGGTCTTCCACACACTCTTACCGGATGCGAAGGGTGGCGGCTCAAAATTCCGGAGCATTTTGGAAGACGAAACCCGGATGTCAGCGCTTTTCGAGGATTTCTTGCGGAACTTCTATCGCTCGGAGTTATCAGGGTATTCCGCAGCCTCGGAGATCATGCCTTGGTTCGCGCACGCCGACGACGAGGCTGATCTTGCGTATCTCCCGATCATGAAAACCGACATCAGTCTCCGGTCGGGCGCTCGCACGATCGTGGCCGATGCCAAATACTACAAAGAGGTTCTGGCCGGTGGACGCTATGACCTGAAGGTGAGATCTGATCACCTTTATCAGCTTTCGACCTATCTCGCGCATGTGAGAAAGAAGGAGCCTGGCCAGGAGGTATCCGGTCTCCTCATCTACCCAACAAAGGACCAATCTTTGCGTCTAAACTATCGACTTCTTGAGATGCCTGTGAAAATTGCAACCATTGATCTAGGTGCTGAGTGGCCGGAGATCCATGCTGAGCTGATCGAGTTAATTGAACCCGTTGCTGAGCCAACATCCGTTAAGTTTGACCACATGGCGTAAAGAAGTCAGCTGCGATACTCCTCGAGCTCTTTGATTTTGCTTCCGAATGATACGCGTATCGCACAACCATTTCTGCTCTCGCGGCTTTGTGAACGGCCGCATCCCTGTTTAAGCATCGAGAGTCACCATTCAAATCGCATTCGCACAATTTAATATATGATAATGTCCTTTATCAGATAAAGATTTCCATATAACATCTGGATCATGACCAAACTCACAATTCGAAGTGCCGAAGACGCCGACAGTTTATTGGAGCGAATCCGTCTTTCGGCGACGCGAGCCCGCGATCGCCTGGTTGCACACGCAGATGATCCTCTTCTCATGTTCAAATGTATGAAATTCGATGCGATTGGGTTCCATCCGATCGACGATCGTCCACTCAATCTTGTCGAGCAGATCAATCAAACCTGGACATATGCTGTGGCAATTGTTGCGGCACGAAAGCTTTTGTCATGGCACCCAGATGCTGGAGGTTTTCACTTGGCACCGGGAGCACACGCGTCGCTGGACCTTGATATCATGAGTGAAGCAGACGGGCTCGTTGGCGCGGAGACATTTGCGGCCGTCACGCCCAAGAACAATAGCAAACTAAACAACGATCTTGCAAAGCTGGCGAAGCGAGCCGAAATCCATCGTTACGTATTTTTCCAATCGCCACAATTCCCTGGCAGCGAGCGCCGTCAACAGTTTGAACATGACGGCATTCAGGTATGGTCCGTCGATGTGTAGCCAGATCATTCCAGCGTTCCCTGAAAAATTAACTGCTATTGTCGAGGCATCCGGTGAGCGGTCCTTTGCTCGCTATCTCGAATTCTTCACAGCCAATATCCGTAATCCCAACACGCGGCGCGCCTATGCGAGAGCGGCGATGGATTTCTTGATCTGGAGTGCCGATAGAGGTGTCACCTCGCTTCCGGCGATTCAGCCAATCCACGTCGCCGCCTGGGTCGAGGAACTTGGCAAGAGTCTTTCAGTGCCGACTGTGAAACAGCGGTTGGCTGCTGTGCGGCATTTATTCGACTGGTTCGTCACAGGCCAGGTGGTGCCGGTCAATCCGGCCGCGAGCGTCCGAGGTCCGAAGCATGTGGTCAAGCGAGGAAAGACGCCGGTCCTAGAGCCTCTTGAAACCCGGCAGTTGATTGAGCGGATCGACACAACCAAGGTCGTTGGCCGTCGAGATCGAGCGCTCATTGGAATGATGGTCTATTCGTTTGCTCGGATTGGGGCGGCGCTCAGTCTCAAGGTGGAAGATGTTTACACCCAGAACCGGCGGCTATGGGTGCGGCTGCACGAAAAGGGCGGCAAGCAGCACGAAATGCCTTGCCACCATAATCTCGATGCTTGGCTGCACGAGTACTTGGATGCAGCTGAGCTGTGGGAGGATCGCAAAGGCTATGTGTTCCGGACAATCGACCGGGACACTAAGGAACTGTCAGAGCGTCCTCTTCCCCAGGCAAACGCTTATGCGATGATTCGTCGCCGTGCCAAGCAGGCGGGCATTACAAAGCCGATTGGAAACCACACCTTCCGAGCGACGGGCATCACAGCCTACTTGAAAAACGAGGGTTCGCTGGAGATTGCGGCTCGAATGGCCAATCATGCCTCCATGCGGACAACGCAGCTTTACGACAGACGTGGTGATGAAGTGAGCTTGGACGAGGTCGAGCGTATTGTGATCTGACTTGGGCCTTGCTAGCCCTAAGTTACCTGCGTGTTTTTGTCTTGGCCGATTTTCAGCCGAAAAGAACTTGGCACATTTATACCCGATGGGGGTGCCCCAATTCGAGAGCATTGAGGACCAAACCTCGAGCTTTAAAAAATCGAAACAGACACCCCCACCAGGGGTATCCCGCCTCACACACACGAGTGTTTTGTAGATCAATATCACTTTATGCAAGGGTAGGTTTGCGTCGCAAAATCTGAGAAAGAACGAAATAGGGTGGCAAGGAGATCGACAGCTTGTAACGCTCACCACAGCAATAGCTGCCATTCAGTAACTTTGGATATCTCCTGTTCCATTAAACTTGCCGAACACTGCCGACTGCGATGCATTGTGGGGAAGAACGGCCCGGAGCTGCGGTTTAACTGATCCCATAATAGTGCGTTGCGAGGGTGAGACCGGACATTCAATGTTCTACTAGACTTTGGCAACCTTACCTTGCAGAAGACACCTCCAAGTACAATATGAAGTGCGTACGAAGATTGGTCGACTGTGGGCGGGGCAATGGACGGCGTTTTGGGCTTAATTAGGGATCACTTTTTTGACGGAGCTTCTCTGCTACTCGCAGCCTGCGCGCTCATTTACGCAGCGCTCGCACTTCGTGTCGCCAAAAAAGCACTCGTAACTGCCAAAATGTCCGACCTTGCAACACTAAAGTTGAAAGCACATGAGGGGCGTGAACGGGCCGAGCAGAGTTTTCTTTCTTTGCAATCTGCCTGTCACGATACGCGCAGCCAATGGAGCCTTCATCATGATCGCCACTTTCCCATGCTTGGGAGCCTACATTCTCCCCAAGACGATACGCGTCACATCTCGGAAATCGAAAAAGAAGGACGCGCGCTGCTAAGGCCCCTTGATCTCAGTTTGTCTGAACTGGGGACTAAGGATGCTGCCGAACTGGAAGACTACATTCAACGAACGCATCGTACGGCTACGAGGATCGAACAGCTTCGATTTGAGCTGTCCCCTCCAAAACAGCTGTTTGCCTGATCGGCCCAATGCCGACATCCGTGCTAACCAGTTTGTATGTCTGCTTTACGCCCCCATTTCGGACGTCAAGGCAGTCTGAGTGGCTTCACGAAAGCGGACTGAGTTTTTCCAATTCTAGGCTAGGAGGGATGCTTGGATTTATTAACGGAGGTTGACGACGTTTCAGTTTCAGCATGAAATCACATTCATCTTAGAGTTGAGATCATCTACACCAAAAAATATCAGCATCGAACCAGTAATGTTCGGTGGCAAAAGCATCGAATAGCATTCCAATTTGATCACTCATAAGGACAAACTAGAGGTACCCGCGTGCAAAAGAAGCACCACTTGGACGCGTCGCCCATACCTACCGGATTTCGGATCTACTTTGAGAGGCTTCCTGTCGTGGAGGTGGGTATGAACGGCCGAAAAGCCAATGCGACGGAATTCTGCAAGGCATCCGGTCAGTCATTGGCACTGGTGCCCGAACCAACCAACAAGCACGATGGGAACGCGATCATAGTTCTCGGCGAGTGGAAAGGATGGTTCAGGCGAAAGCGGAAAGTTCTCGGATATGTTCCAGCTGAGACGGCTGCGACTTTGGCAAAGTCCGGAAATGTTGCCTACGTTCAACCGCGACTTCTAAAGACTTATCTGGGAACGGATGGTTTTGTCGAAATCGAATTTCAGATCATCGGGCCCAAGGATCTCTACGAGAGCGTCTTTCCCAAAAAGCACACGCGAGCTGAAGAGAGCTCGAAGGCTACTGTAGACCAGCGGAATATTGACGCCACGGAACAGGTAAGGTCTGTCATTGAACTAATGGATTCCACTCCCGTGATGGCCCCGGAGAAGTCTCAGGCGCTCTCGAAAGCCCACTTTCGCAAGGCATGGGCGCGAATGTTGGAAACGGGCGAAACATATGGCCAGGCCGCTGGTGGGTTGGCGTTCCTGAACCGATCCCAAGACAAGGTGCGTGGCCATCTGAGATCCATCGACAACGATCTGGCGGCTCAAGCGGAAATCGTGGAGGACACGTTTCGGGATTATCTGAAAACGGGCGAAGTTCCTCCACCGTACTATGCGTGGCGGATAGCGGTCATCCTAAGCAAGGCCAAGCGGAAAGATCTCGAGCGGGAATTTCTCGCGTCTTGGTGCAAACATTTTCCGAAAGGAAACGGCAGTCGATATGACGACCTTGTCGTCAGGGCCAGGAAGCTAGGTGTCGAGGTCTGAGCTTCAAAACTCTCCGATTTCCCGTTGACGTCGGAATTCGTTCTGATGCCATTCAAGTTTCCTGTGTGCGTATTGCTCAGACTGTCCGGTCAGCGCCTTCATACAGGTCGTTCGCCCGTTCAAGACTCACCCCCTAAAGCTGCCGTTTGTCGCCCGAATCTGATTAATATTCGCGCAAACTAAGGAACGAAACTTCCGGGGTTCCTTACATCCGAAGTTTTTCAATATTTCGTTTGGACAAAATGAACCCCGCAACCTAACGTTTTACGAGCTGACTTCTTGAATAAATATTGTCCTATGGGAGAGAGTTGAACTTTATGCGTCTACTCGTTTCAGCTGACATTCATCTGGGTTCGCCTATCCGCTCGGCCGCTATGCGCAACCCGGAACTCGGTGATCGATTGAAACAAGCAAGCCGCGATGCGTTTATCCGCATTGTCGATCTGGCCATCTCGGAGGACGTCGACGCGCTGGTTCTTGCTGGCGACATCTTTGACAACGACCAGCCTGACCTTAAGACCCGGGCTTTTCTTATCTCGCAACTAGCAGAGGCTGCTGACGCGGATATCCCGACTTTACTGATCCGTGGCAACCATGATGCGCTTCTGGATCACCGTGCCCACGGCGACCTGGGCCCGAATATCCATCTGCTGCACAAGGATGCACCCAGCGTGGAAATCGCTGGCGTGTGGTTCCACGGTCTGTCGTTCGACACAGCGCACGTTTTAAGAAGTTTCCTGCCCGACTACCCCGGACCTGTACCAGGGCAGAAAAACGTAGGGCTGATACACACATCCCTAGATGGCGCGCCCGGGCATGACCCTTATGCTCCCTGTTCAGAACAGGATCTGATGGCTCACGGCTACGATCTCTGGTGCCTCGGACATATCCATGCTCCTTTCGAGCGGTCGTCTGGCCCGGTTCTCGCTGTGATGCCGGGTATTCCGCAGCCTCGCCATTTCGGAGAACGCACCGGCGGCACCGTCGCGATTGTCGAGCTAGGTGACGGCACACCTGAAATCGAGAGGCATCAGGTCGGTCGGCTGAGGTTCAAGAATTGCTCGCTTGATCTAACCGATTGTTCCGATGTTCAGGAAACCCTGAGAACACTTCGGGCCAAGCTTGAAGTCATGCGCGATCCCGAACACGACACTGCGGTGCGCCTGCTGGTGACTACAGGACACCATACGGCCGACATGCTGGCGGCCCTTACGAACGAAGTGCTCGAAAACATCGATCGCGTTTTTGTCGACAAGATAAAAGTGACTGCCCCGAAGCAGCAACTCGACTCGAAGACAGATGACCTGGTGCGCCTGATGCGGGAAGAGCTCTCGGAACCGGGCTTCCAGCATGCCGGCAAACAGGTTCTCGAAGATCTCCGAGGGGTCCTGCCCCGCGCAATCAGTGACGAATTGTCTGAAGACGTATTGGATGACCTCTTGGAGGAGGCCATCAACGAAGTCACACTGTCTTTGCACGCTGGAGCCGCGGAATGAGACTGAACCGGCTTGATCTCATTCGCTATGGCCGTTTTGACGGCGCACAAATCATGCTCCCCGAACCGGCTACGGGCCAACCCGACGTCACCGTTATTTACGGACCGAATGAATCGGGAAAATCCACCGCCTTCAACGGACTTCTGGAACTTCTTTTCGGCATGAAGGCTGGAGCTCACCCTTATGCTTACAAGTTCGAGCGCAATGACCTTCTTGTGGGTGCGGAGCTAAACATACCTGGGCGTGGAGCTACAGTCTTGCGTCGCAACGGCAAACGCACCCAGTCTTTGCTAGACTATCAGGGCCGGCCGGTCGAAGACGCAATTCTGTCGAGTGCACTCCACGGACTGAGATTGGATGATTATGTCGAACGCTTCTCGCTGAACGACAAAGGCCTCCGCGAAGGTGGTGAACGGATTGCAGGTGCAAAGGGAGACCTAGGACAGCTTTTGCATGCAGGTGTTTCAGGATTGACCAATATGGCAACCACACTGGAAGCCATGACCGCACGCTCCGATCTATTTCACAAAAAAGGAGGGCGAAATACCGCCCTCAAATCTGGCAAGGAACGTCTGAAGGAAATCGGTGATGTACTGAAAACGGCACGTTTGACACCGGAGCGTGAAAGGAACCTTCGCACAGACCGTGATGCCGCTCGAAAGGTGTTCGAAGAAGCTGACGCTGAACTCTCTCGAGCCAGAAAACGACAGGCAGCGGGAGCCGCCGCTCAGACCTGGTACGACCGGTCGGAGGAAATTCGCAAAATCGACGAGACCCTTGCCGGTTTTCCTAAAGGCCCGGATCTGAAGAAGGGTACGGTTGGACATGTTGCCACTTTTGTAACAACAATTTCGGAAAAAGCTGAAAGCATCGCGGAAGCAGACGGAAGGGTCGCGCGAAGCGAAAAGGTTATCGCGGAAAACGAAGCCGATCCCGTTGCAGCAGAACTCGCAGCTGAAATCACAAAGCTGGAACAAACAAGAGTTGAAGAAGCTTCCCTGATATCACGCGCCGACACAGCCAGGTCCGATCTGGAAAAACGCACTGGTGAACGCGATGAAATAGCTCGCCAGATAAAACAGATCCAGGCCACATTGCAGGTTCCTGATGTACCTGTGACATCATTGGTTTTGACGAGCGAAGAACTGGAGACCTTCGGAAACGCGGCTCAAGCTTGCCAGACCACTGAACGCGAGTTGAAAGCGGCTTTGGACGTTGTGAAGACGGCGCGCGAGCAACTGGGCGATGCGCCAGCCAAGCCACAGGATTTGTCGCAGCTGCAGGTCGCGTTTGACGCCTGGCAGGCTGTGGCAGATGTGTCCGGTCCAGAACAGGCCCTAGAAAGGGAAAATGCGCGACTTGTGAAAGTGGTATCCGGCCTGCCTGCGTCTTGGCAGAAGCTGGTCGAAAACGGTCTTCCCGCGCGCGAAACCCTCGATGATGTACTGCGGGAATGGAACACGCTGACTTCGAACTTAGACGCTGCCACAGAGGACTTTGAGGCTCGCGATACCTCATACAAAGTCGCGCGCGCGAAGCGGGAAGCTGATGAAGGCGAGCCAACTTCGATAGATGCGGCGGCGACCGAAGAAACGCGTCGCCTACGCGACGCCGCCTGGCATTCGCATCGAGGCACACTCTCCGCCGAAACGGCAGACTTTTTCGAGGAGGCCATGCGTGCCGATGATGGCGCGCATACAAATTATCTGATGGGTACGGAGGCGCGTAAGCAGATCGCCAACTCCCGGACATTGGAAGCCACAGCGAGGGCCGCACGTGACGCCGCAAAGGACAAACTCGATAGATTGACAGAGAGCCGCGACGACTTGTCGAAGCGTATTGCCTCGATCACGACAGCGCTTGGCCAGTCGCCCGATGTGGGACCGGAAGCATTCGCCGGAAGGCGTTCTGCACTTTCGACAGCCGCGGAAATCGCTGCAGACGTTGCTGTTGCCGAGGACGCGTTGGAAAAACATTCCAGGCATCGCAAGGCCGCCTTAGAGGGTCTTTCCGCCGCCGCCCAGCTGGTTGACATCAAAGGCGACGAAGGAAACCTCCCGGCACGGGTTGGTAAGGCCCTCGCCCTTCAGGACAGTGTGCGTGACGTTTGGGAAAAATGGCGCCGTGGTGAGCAAACCATAACTGAACACGAAAAAGCCGTCTCGCAAGCTGAGGACGAAAAGAAGGTAGCCTTTGCCCGACTGGAAACGCTGACCGCGGCTTTGCCTCTTCCGGACTGTTCGGCCGCCGGCATAAAGACGGCGTTGCCGCACCTGCGCACGCTGCAACAGCTTCACCGCGAACACGAAAATCTGGCAAGACGAGTTGACGCCCTTGAACGCGCCGTCGCGACCCTTGCCAGAAGCGTGTTGCGATTGGCAGAGTTGCTTGAAGAGCCCTTCGCCCCCAAAGACGATCCCCTCCCGATTATCGACCGCGCTCGGCTACGCGTCTCCAATGCTGAAAATGCGGATCGGCTCAGAAAGAGAGAAGAAGATCTTCTCGTTGAGGAAAACCAGAGCCGGATTCGTGCAATCGGCGCACGCGATGAAACCCAGGACAAGCTAGAAAAACTGTTTGAAGGGCAAGGTGGTGAAGACCTTCCACCAACGGAGCGAGCAGCTCGCTTGGCCGAACGCGACGAGTTGCGCCAAGAGCATGACAATTCGGATAAGCGTCGCACAGAAGCGCGTAACGGCGTGGACCGTACGCTCTTCGACGAAGAACTGGCGCATTTACCCGACGCAACGCGAGAAGCTGAAACGCAACAGGAACTCGACGATGCACAAACGGCTCGTGATGCCGCTCGCGACGCGGCCGTTGAAAAAGAGCGCCTTTACCGGGAAGCCTACAATGCCGCTGACAACAGTGAACTGGTCACGGAACAGGCCACGGTCTTCGAAGAGTTGCGAGGCGGTGCGCGCCAGGCGGCTGTTGCAAGGTTGGGCGTTTTGGCAGCAAGGGGGGCGCTGAGGCGCCTGGCTACCGAACGCCGCAGCACAATGCTCAAGGATGTGGAAGAGGCTTTTGTCACAATGACCTCCAATGAATGGGAGAAAGTCGTGGTCTGGACCGAAAACCAGGGCGAGAAGCTTGTTGGCATCAAGCCCGGTGGCGATCCTGTTCCGGTCGAAAACATGTCCACCGGGACCATGGGTCAGCTGTATTTTGCGCTGCGCCTTGCCGGTTATCGCAGCTTTGCGCGTGACCCGGGCCCCTTGCCGATGATCCTCGACGACATCTTGGAAACCTTCGATGACGCCCGAGCGTCTGCCGCGTTGAATCTCTGCGCGGAAATCGGACGAAGCGGACAGGCAATCATCTTCACGCACCACGCGCATTTGGTGGAATTGGCCCGCAAGAGCATTCCGGGTGTTTCCATTGTGAAGATGCCGGATTGAAAGAAAGCAGAGTTTCATCGAAAGCCGCACACGCTGTAAACTCGTAAGAGGCTTTGCTAATCTGCTCCTGGCCGGAGCACGCCCGAAGTCTGCGAAAATGCTTCCGGCTCGCAAAGATATGCCTCAGCGATGTGAAGGGCAGAAATATGCGATCCGTGCACTTCCGAGCTTCCGCAATCGCACTCGTCAGGATGGATTTCACGAACCCACAGCCCGTCCGGATTCCGACGATAAAACCAGCCTTTGTTGAACCCTGCTCCCGTCATGTCGAGCCCCGGATGTTCGACCACTAATTCACACACCTCGAATAGGTCTGGCCCATGAGGTAGCACGCCAATGCCTTTCTGATAGAACGTCGTGTGACCTAAATTTGCGTGCTGGATCAGTTCATCGATCTCAAACGTAATGCTGCCGTTCTCCCGCATAAGCGCTTCGACTTTTGGAAAGCGCATGGGTGTGCTGCTATCGGCTGTCCCAAACAGGACGACATTAGGAACGCTGACAACGATCCCGCCAAATTGGTCGCCATCTATTGACTCGAATTTCTCTGCAACCGTGTCTCCAGAGTAGAACGCCGTTCGGGGCCAAGCGATTTTGACGTAGCTTTCTTTATATTCTGGTAGGTCAAGTGCCCTCTTGAATGCCGGAATTGAGACTTCGGAATCTCCGCCCATCTCAATCTCTCGCCAAGGCAAGCCGAGCAATGCATCCAAGATTGGATCCTCGATTGGCGAAGGGAAAATCGCACTCATTTCCGTCGCACCGCGCTCGGCCGCAAAGTCACGTAAAACTGCTCGATCGGCGATGATATGGGCGCGGAAGCAATCACTGGGCACCGGATTGTTTCGCAAAGGCCCAATTAGCCAAGCCGACTGCGCCTCGGTTCGACAACGGTACCCCTCGATACTGAGCGCTGCGAGATCAACCGACCCAATTCGTGCTGCCGTCTCCTTATCTAAGATGTAGAGATGACCGTCGCCTTCCTCGAAAGAGTATTGCGCCATGCGTTTGCGAAGCAAGACCGGCCGTTCCTCGTAGTCTTCGCTCATCTCAATCATTGAGCTTTCGGAGTATTTATGGCTCGCAAACCAAGCGCCCACTGCGGCGTCAGAGGAGCAATCAATGTAGAATGATCGCCATCCGTAGTGCTGCAAGAGGGCCTGTGTGAATTCAAGAGAATCGCCGTGCCCCTTCAAAAAAACATCCAGTACGTTTTTGACGTACCGGCTCCATTTAAGCATTTCGCTTGGGATACAGCCTTGTCGATCGAACGAACTCAAAACGGAAGGAAGGCGAGGTTCTCCATAGTGGGAAGTTTGTCCTCGGAAGAGTGCGGTTTCGCCGTGTTCAGCGACAACAGTTTCAAGATCCAACGAAGTCTCCGCTCTGATCTGCTTCATCCTAGATCCTCATAGACGACACCATACTCATATCTGTCTGGGTTAGGGCTTGGGGCACGCATTACATGGTGGCCACCTGCTATGGTTATCAAGCTCGGAACGGCGTTGCATCGACTTGTTCGAGACCGGCAATTTGTTCAGCCAGAATCACCGCGTCGCAGTTAATCTGTTCCGTGTGGGCCATTCGTCCACGCCGCAGCGAATGCAGAACGCCGACAAAGCTGACAGGCTATTTGCCTTTCATGCCAGCGGCGCTCTTGATTAGTTCGATGTGGCCCACGGCATATCGTTCGACCACCACCAAGGTTTCTTTACAAGCGAGCTTCAAATCATCGGGTGGCGGTGCTTCGTCATAATAGGTGCCATGACAGAGCGAATTGATCAGCACACTCTTGATACTCATACCATCTTCGCTGGCAAGAAAGGCTATGAAATCTTGCACGGATTGCGATTTGTCAGGCCTGCAAAAACGACCGACAGCCTCTAGGACGGATCGAATTGCATTGCCAGTACCGTGGTCTGGATCATTCCCATTCGCGACCTGATAGACATGCTCCAATTGCCGCTCGAATGGAGCAACATACTTTCGCAAGTGTGTGAGCTTGTGCGTTGCACCTTCGTTGTGCAATGAAAACGTCGCTTCTGGCTTCACAACAGCATTTGTCCGAGAGATGTTGAAAAAATAGCTGCTGTGGGTCAGTACAAGCAGATTTGGCCTCAGGTTTTTGTTGCCATCGATCTTGCCGGGATTTGTAGAAACCTCGCCCTGGTCTGAAATATTCAAGTTCTTAAGCGTTTGCGCTATCGAAAACACAAAATCATAGGACATCGAAGTAACTGGGTCATCGAAGACAAGGAATAGCTTCCGGTAGTCGGATACTGCTTCCACTTTTCGGTGCACGCACGCGACAAAGTAGCAAAACGCAATTGCGGTCTTCTCTCCATCGCTTAGTGTTCGATGCGGCCCTCGTGCCATTTCCTGATCGCCCCGCTTCAACACGAAACTAGTTCGATCAAACAGGTACTTGTCGGCGAAGAATTCTTTCAGCAGTAACTCGAAAGTGTCCGCTACGCGATCTCGGGCTTTTGTCGAAGGGCTCGACTTTTCGAGTTCGTTCAGCTCCTGTTCCCTATTATGTGCCTCAACACTGAGAGTTCTCAGTGCCTCAATATCGGCCCAGTTTTCTATAGCGAACTCACGCTCAAATACGGAGCACGCCTTGCGCTGCAGAGCTTTGCGCTCGTCATCCGCCTTTTCAACCGCCTGGGATAGCTCAGATGCTCTATCGTTATTCCTTTCTATGACTTTGTTGACTTGGGCGATGCTCTCAGCCAGATCTTCTGAAGGCAAGGCAAGTGCTGCCATAAGCGCTCCTGCCTTCCGCTCTATCGCCGTCTTTATTGATGAAATCGCAGTTCGTGCTTGGACAAATGCAACTTCACATGAGCCCATTGAGATATCCTTCTTGGATGGCACAAAACGCTTAAGGTCGTCATAATGAGACTTCTGTCTCGCAATGTGCCTCTCGGTCTCGTTCAGCTCATCCTCTTTCCTTTCGAGCTTGCGAAGGAAGTCTCGAAGCTCATCTTTGTGCTTCTCCTCTTCATCGGTGAAGTACTCAATGTAAGCATCGACAATTGCCTTGGGATCGGGAGCGGTGATGCCTTGCTCGCAAAAGGGGCATTCTGTTCGATGCTCGTCTTGAACAATCTGTGCGCCTTCTTTGTAGAAGCCGTGATGTACATCGATTTTTTTCTTAATGCCCTCTGAAACACTCGAGGGCGATGTCACCTTCTGAAGCGAACTTTCGAGCGCGCCCAAATCTATATTGTTGGGGGATACGAGTGCCACGGGCTCAGGATAGATAGGCTCCGCTGGTATTGATTTCAGGCTGTCAAGGTCCTTCAAGATATCGACGAAGCTTTGCTCTGGAGGGTCTGGTTTGTCCCTGTAGCGTTGAAGAAGCTTACCAAAACTTAGTTCAGCGTACTCTTTGAGGCGCTTGTTGATGCCAGCCTTCTCGCTGAGCTCTTCGAGTTTTTCCTTCTCAAACTTGTTATTAATAGAGGAGAATGCCGCATGCTCCTTGCTTTGCGCATCACCAAGTGCGTGTTGTGCATCTTTGAGCTTGATGTTGTCGCTATCGACAGCGATCTCATTTTCGATCTCACCGTCAATCTCATATTTCCGTTCTCTTAGTTCATCTTGGACGAAGTCTTCGGAGAAAACGTGAAATAGGGTATCAGCGATGGTCGCACCAACAATGTCGCCGGTCTTTTCAAGAGCAAGGGATCCAAGGGTTTCTGTTCCGCGCGAAAACGAGAAACGCCCTTTGCCATCCGGCGCCTCGTCGGAGACGAGGTAGAATGCTGCCTTGGTAACATCCTCTCGCTGTCCATGCAGATCAAGGTAACGAAACGCCCGCGACAGGAATGATTTTCCCGTTCCGTTTCGTGCGAAGATTAGATTCTGAGCATGTTTTGTAAGCTCGCCGTCCAACGAGAAAATGGGCCCCAGGTAACGAGCTGAGATAGAAAAACTTGGCGTTGGCGCTGTACTCATAGTGTCTCACCCAAATCGCCTCGAGCCTATCACCAACGCATCAATTGATCCAAGGGTTGAATGACTGGATGCAAATACTATCGAGGGTAGTGCCATGAAGCACCAAGCAGACGACCGCTTTCCAGCTGCTGTAGCTGAATAGTCATACGCGCAAAGAAGATGACCCAGCCCCCTGATCCGGGCCGTTCAAGCGTAGTATCCGTTCTCGTTTTTTTCTGATGTTTTGGGTCGGGTCAAGGCCTGCTGAGCGGAGCCTTTGCGGAGCGGGATCGATAGTGGCGATACCACGCATTTCCGGCTCCAGCGCCTATGCCGTTAGCTGATCGCGCCATGGTGCGGGATCGCGCGCAATCCGCAGGAGGAATGGGAGCTCTTTTCCGAGATGGTTGCGAATACCGACCCAGCACAGAGCAAGGGCATTGCCCTTAACAGCTTCGCCGGCCGGATCGAAGGTACCAGGCGCTCAGTTTGAGTACGCTGCACAGCGCGCAGGGGCGTGAGTTCGACGCAGTCATCCTCTACGGCATGAACAAGGGGCCATTCCGAGTCAGCGTGACCGGAAATCGCAAAGTGCGCTACGCGAAGCTCGGCGCCATTCCTGTCGTTCGTTCCGACCGCAGCAAATGCCCGCTTCCCGCCCGACCAAGACCTTAGAGAGTGGAGCAAAAAGTCATGGTCTTTGTGTCCAGACTGCTTTCGCGTTCTAAATCGCGAATGTCTGGTTTTGGGAGCTGGCCCTGAAACGTTGAGCGACGACTTGAGGTGCAAGGACACCATTTGCGAATTCGAGTCTGAGGTCAGGAATGAGCGAAAAACGCGCTTCCCAAAAAGGAAAGCTGGTAATCAATCGGTCGAACCAAATCCAAATAGCCTTGGACCCCTTGCCAAATTGTGGACAAAGAAAATTGTTTTGCGTGCCGACACGGTGCCGACACAGCGCAGGTTCCGGCGAGGTTGCGATTTGCATCTATTTTTTAATTGTTTAAAATCAATCAGTTAATGGCGACCCCGACAGGATTCGAACCTGTGACCCTCAGATTAGGAATCTGATGCTCTATCCTGCTGAGCTACGGGGCCTTATGCGCTCGATTAGCATGATTTGCGGGACTTTGCGAGCCCAGGCGCGTTGCAGTTGGTCACTATTAACATCCTGCCGGGTGGCTGCGACAGACATGCGTTTTGCGGCGCATCACGATAACGTTTCACGCTTTTGTCTCGGACTTGCCTTATTCGCTGCTTAGCAACGGAAGTAACATGCGCAGGCAACTTCGCATCGCTCTTGCGAATCGTGCTCGAAGACTGGTTAAGAGCTGCGCCGGGATTCTGGATCGGTATGCCGGCAGTCGGAAATTCCTGCGAGTGAATTGGAAGCAAGGGGGATTGGTGTTCGACACTTTCAGGCGAAATAAGCGGCAGAATGCCGTTTACGGCGGGTGTTTCAGCATTCGTCTGGCTGTCCTTGCGCTTTGCGGGGGTTGCGGGCTTGTTGTGTTGACGGGAACGGCTATGGCCGAAAGCCGAACGGCACCGGGCGGCGGGAACGATCCGTCAAGCGCCGCGCTGTCGTCGTGTGTTTCTGGTGAAACGACAGGTATCGATGTGACATCCACCTCTGAGGCGGGTCTTTTCGTCGACACTGACGGACACAGGTATTTCGCAACGGAGATTTCCTCCTCTCATATTGAACCGCGTTCTGCAGACGCGTCGCCCTCCTCCAGCGAAGGTGGCCAAGCGCGACTGGTCGCGGTACCGGCGGGAAAGCCAAATCGCTGGGGATTCATCCCTGCCTGGATCATAGACCACACGGACCCGCGGCCACGTCTTTATCAGGCGGAGCAGCTGTTAACAGGCAATGCGCTGTTTTCGCCCGACATAGCCGCATCCGAGTGTGCTATATCGCTCCGGAGCGCTGAGGCCGTTGCACGGCGAGCCAAATCCGGAGCTTGGGGTACAGCGGGTGGTGCGCGCGTTTTTTCAGGGGCCGCGCCAGCTTCGTTCCAGGGCAACGCCGGACGCTATGTCATTGCACGTGGGCGGATAGTTTCACTTGGAAAAACACGAAGTACCCGCTATCTCAATTTTGGCAGACACTGGAAGACGGATCTGACCGTGACACTCAAATCTTCCGACGAAACGGCGTTCAACGAGGGGCTTGGCGCCAACGGTTGGCAGATCGACGACCTGACAGGGCTCTTTGTTGAAGTCAGAGGTGTCTTGCAGGAAAAGGACGGACCGCTGATCGCGCTCCGGCATCCTGGGCAAATACGGGTATTGGAAGGCAAAAGGGCAGGACGTGGCGGCCAAAACAGCAACTGAATTGCGTCGCAATGATCGTTTGAGACTGGCGGCTGCGATTGCAAAGCAGTCCGCCGTCAGGCGGTTGCGTCTGCTTTTGGCCTGTCTTGTGTCTTTCACAGTCGCCTCATGTCAGCTGCTCGGCGATGGCACAAGTGTGGGGTCGGTTTCGCCGGGGACCCTGCGGCCGAGCCTGACCAACGACATCGGTGCCCGTGAGCACCCGCGCGTCGTTGCCACATATGGCGGCGTCTACAAGGATCCGGGTGCGGAAAGAGCCGTAGCCAGTGTTGTCGGGCGGTTGGTTGCCGCTTCGGACGACCCGTCTCAAAGCTACAAGATCACGATATTGAATTCGCCGGCAATCAACGCCTTCGCTTTGCCAGGCGGGTATCTTTACATTACGCGCGGGCTGCTGGCGCTCGCCAATGACACGTCGGAAGTTGCGGCCGTGCTCGCGCATGAAATGGCTCATGTGACCGCCAATCACGCCATCAAGCGGCAACAGCGGGCGGAAGCCAAGCAGCTTGTTAACAGGATCCTGACCGACGTGGTGCAGGATTCAGAAGAAGCACGCAAGGCCATCATTTCGTCCCAGCTGTCTTTTGCCCGCTTCAGCCAGGTTCAGGAACTTGAAGCAGATGCGATCGGCGTCAGGACGCTTGCCAAAGCGAAGTTCGACCCATATGCGGCTGCACGGTTTCTGAGGTCCATGGCGGCCTATGCGCGTTATCAGTCGGCGGACAAGACCTCGACAAGCGCGCCGGACTTTCTGTCATCGCACCCCTCGACACCGGAGCGGCTGCAAATTGCGGTGAAATCCGCCCGCCAGATCGGTGCGCCAGGCATCGGCGAACGGGACCGTGACAGGTATCTTACCCAGATTGACGGAATGCTTTATGGGGATGACCCGCTTGAAGGGTTCGTGCGCGGCCGATCCTTCCTGCACAAGGCGCTCGGTATCGGTTTCACGGTGCCTGCCGGGTACATTCTGGAGAATTCAACGGAAGCAGTTCTTGCCAGCAACGGAGACGGCACTGCGATCAGGTTCGACGGTGCGGATGTCAGCGGTTTTTCGAGCCTTGCCGACTATATGAAGTCTGGCTGGATCAACGGGCTGCTACCTGAAAGCGTGCGTGAAACCACAATCAACGGACTGCCTGGTGTGACCGGGGCCGCCATTACCCAGGGCTGGTCCTTCAGGATTGCCGTCGTCCGAATTGGACGCACCGGCTACCGGTTTATCTTCGCAAGCAGGTCGCCCAATCAACGCTTTGATGAGGATTTCCGCCAGACAGCAGACAGTTTCCGGCAACTGACGCCGACTGAACGCGCCCGTCTGCAATCGCTGCGCCTCAAGGTCGTCAAGACCAAGCCCGGCGACACGCCGCGTAAACTCGCTGTCGGGATGAGCGGCGTCGAGCCATCGAGACGATTGGAGTTTTTCTCAATCCTCAACGACCTCGACCCGAACAAGACCATTGCGACGGGAACCGCAGTCAAGCTGGTCGTTGAATAGATGAAACAAACAGTCTTGCAGGGCCACTGTCAGCGCTGACGGCACGGTTTGCGTCAAGTACTGTAAACGGCCTTGTCGGGCTGTTCGGCAAGGAGGGCGGATCGCAGCTTTTCCATTGCACGGCTTTCTATCTGGCGAACACGTTCCTTGGAAATTCCGAGCTTTGCACCAAGTGATTCAAGCGTTGCGCCTTCTTCGGAAAGCCGCCTTTCCTTTACGATCCGCAACTCCCGTTCGCTCAGAACTTTCAGTGCGGACCAGAGCCATTTGCGGCGGCGTTCAGCGTCGATGTTGACGGTCACGATTTCGTCCGGGAGTGGTGCCTCAGACACAAGGAAGTCCTGCCTGTCCGCACTCGAGCCTTCGCTGTCCGTTACAGGGGCATTGAGCGATGTGTCAGGACCCGACAGGCGCGCAGACATCAAAGCGACGTCCGATTGTTTCACGCCAATGGCATCGGCGATCTTGAGATGCAGTTCACTGTCGGTGAGCGGGGTCTGGTTGTTGGACAGCTTTGCGCGCAGTCGCCTCAGGTTGAAAAACAGGGCTTTTTGCGAGGAAGAGGTGCCGCCACGCACGATCGACCAGTTTCGCAGAATATAGTCCTGGATCGACGCCCTGATCCACCAGGTGGCGTAAGTCGAGAACCTGACTTCGCGTTCCGGTTCGAACCTTGCCGCAGCTTCAAGAAGACCAACATGTCCTTCCTGAATGAGATCGCCAAGGTTCAGTCCGAAATTCCGGAAGCGCGACGCAACCGCAATCACCAGACGCATATGCGACAAGGACAGTTTCTCCAGCGCTTTCTTGTCTCGGTGTTCGCGCCACTGGACCGCAAGCTCCCGTTCCTCCTCTCGCGTGAGGTAGGGTGCTTTCATTGCCGCCTGAACCAATTGCCGCTTTTCACTTCCGGACATGACTGACGCTCCGATGTGTTATCGGGGAACTACGTACCTAAGCGTAGGTTAGATCACTTCTAAGGTTCATTGGCGCAGATTTTTTGCACTTCTGCGTGATAGTATCGCGAGCAATAATCTTTTAGGCACACCGCAGGTTATCAGGCTCCGGCCGGGCACAACAAAAAGGCCCGGCATTCTGCCGGGCCCTGATGTTTTTCAGAACAGAGATTAAGCGCTTGAAATCAAGCGGCTTCTTCCTTGTCTTCGTCTTCTTCCAGATCGCCTTCGGCTGCAGCGGCAGCCTTTAAGCGGCTCGGTGATTTCGCAAGGTTCTGTTCGATTTCCTTGACTGCCTCGGTTTCCGAGCATTTGTTCACCGCAGCAATTTCGCGCGCCATTCTGTCGAGGGCGGCTTCATAGAGCTGGCGCTCGGAATAAGACTGTTCCGGCTGGCTGTCCGACCGGTAGAGGTCGCGCACGACTTCGGAAATGGCGATCAGATCACCGGAGTTGATCTTTGCTTCATATTCCTGCGCACGGCGGCTCCACATCGTCCGCTTCACGCGCGGACGGCCACGGACAGTTTCCAGCGCCTTCTTGACCGCTGCCGGATCGCCGAGTTTACGCATTCCGACAGAAGTGATTTTCGCAACCGGAACACGCAGGGTCATTTTGTCTTGCTCAAAGAGGATGACGAGCAACTCCAAAGAGTGACCCGCAACGTTCTGCTCTTCAATGGCGGTAATCTGACCGACACCGTGTGCCGGGTAAACGATGTACTCACCCGTTTTGAAACCTTGACGCTGCGCGGTTTTTTTGGTGTTCGTTGCCATACTTGTATTTTCTCCTGCGCAGTTTTCGATCCGTTCGGACCTGTGTTGGGCCGTGATCAGGCCACCTGTTTTTTGCGACACGAACCCCGCCGAGCGATCCGATGTGGAACGCCTGTTGATATGCGGCGTGTCAGGGCTGGTCAGTCGACGATTTCCACTATAGAACCTTGTTCAGTCATAAGAGCTGCCGGGAGCCGACGTATCCGGTTTCGCTGGGATCCGGAAAACGTTTTGAAAACTCCGTTTTGGGGGTTATTCTCGTGGTTGGCGACTGTTCATAATATGTAACATACTTTTGTGGAAAATTAAAGCGTTGCGCTTTCGTGGTGCACAATCACCACAAAACAACAGCACATTTTCCAATTTAAGCGACTGAATTTAATGTCGAAAATTTGATCGCAGGCGCAATAATTCAGCGTGCGGCAGACTGACGCACGCGTAAAGTGTTCGAATCAAGAAGGCGGATTTGCGGAGAAATACTGCTCAAGTTTCTTTTCTTTGCCGTCGAATTCTTCGGCTTCCGGAAGTGGATCCTTCTTTTCCGTAATGTTTGGCCACTTTTCCGAATATTCGGCGTTCAGCTCGATCCACTTCTCAAGGCCGGGCTCAGTGTCGGGAAGAATGGCTTCCGCCGGACACTCGGGTTCACAGACACCGCAGTCAATACACTCGTCCGGATTGATGACGAGCATGTTTTCGCCTTCGTAGAAGCAATCGACAGGGCATACTTCCACGCAGTCGGTGTATTTGCATTTGATGCAGTTGTCTGTGACGACGTAGGTCATCGTTGTCCTCGCTGTGTACCGGCGCAAGCGCTGAAAACCAGCTGGTCTCGCTCTGTCCGGCACTCGTTTTCGTGCAGCGCGTCCTTCGCCGGCGCACGGTTGGTATTTCAGATCGATGTTGCTATCGTTTTTACCTGACACGCGCAAGCGTACAACGTCGCACAATCATCGCTCACAAGAGAAAGTTATTTCCTTTTGGCGTCGCAAAGCGGAATCCGGTTCAGTTATCGCTGCGAAACGCGTCGAGTTTACGCCGGTCGCGCTTTGTCGGCCTGCCTGCGCCCGCCTCCCGCTGACCAGGTCGCGGCGGTGGCGAGGCCTGCTTAGGCGGCGGTGGCGGTGAAAGGTCCTCATAGAGCTTGCGGGCCTCTTCGTAGGGGCCCCGGCGCTTGCCGAGCGCCGCGACTTTCAGCACCAGTACCTTGCGCTCCAGTCCAATGGTCAGAACATCTCCGACCCTTACGGATTTGCTGGACGAGGAGATCTTGTCCTTGTTGACGCGGATGTGGCCAGAGGTTGCCAGTTTTTGAGCGAGCGATCTGGACTTCGTGACCCTGGCATACCAGAGCCACTTGTCAACGCGCAGGCTGGCACCGGCGGAGCCAGATGCCTCTTGTGTATCACCGGCCGGGATTACTTCTTGTCCTTGCTGTCCATGTCCGCTTTCAGTGCCATCAGCGCTGCAAAAGGCGAATTCGGATCAATCGGCTTGTCCTTGGGTGCATTGTTGCGCCGGTTTGCACCGTCGAAACCCCTGTTTCCGCCATGCTGTCCACCACGGTTCCGGTTGGGTGCGCCCTTGCCACCGCCCTTGCCCTGGCGTTTTTCGCCGAAATTGCCCTTCGGACCCTGGCCTTTGCGCTGGTCACCCCGGCGCTGATCCTGACGCCCTCTGGGACGGCGATCGTGGCGGCCCGGGCGCCAGATTTCAATCGTAACCGTTTCCATCTCGGCAGTTTGCGGCGCTTCGGCAGAGGCGTCCTGTGCGGATTCTGACGAGTCTTCAGCGGACGGAGAAGCAGATTCCGATGCGGTGTCATCGTTCTCCAGATTGTCTGCCGCAGCTGTTTCGGCGCCGGCTTCTTTGTCACCCTGCGCAGTTGCAGCAGGCGTCTCGGGCGCCGGGGACACGGCAGTTGCGTCCGCATCAGCAGGCGCGGTGCCGGCGGACTGTGCCTCCATAGGCTCAGCACCTGTAGAGGGGTCGTCTGCCGCACCTTCAACCGACTCCGGAACCGCGGGTGCGGATGGACTATCTGGTTCGGCGGCAGCCTGGGCAGTCTCTTCAACAGGTTCGGAGGTTTTGTCTCCGGCATCGCTGACGGCACTTTCTCCAACTGCCGCTTCGCCTTCTTCCGATACCGGCTTGACGGTCGCGGGCCGTTGTACTTCCTTGTTCTCGGAACGGTATCCGAGTGATTTCAAAACGGCAGAGAAATCCTCTCCGGCGCAGCCGAGCAGGGACGTCATGGCAACGGTCACCATAAAGCCGCCACCCTGTTCGATCGCGCCTTCCGGCGGGCTGACTTCGGCGTCAAGCGGTTTCCAGGCGATCAGCGGACGGATCAGATCGGCCAGACGCTCCAGGATATCGACACGAACGGCGCGCGGGCCGCAAACGCGGAACCCGACAACCTTGTACAGCGCCTTGTCTATGCTCTCGTCCACCGGGATCGACGTGCGTCCCGATGCGGACAATTGCGGCAGTTCAGCCATGCCGTTCATGTCGAGCGAACCGTGCTTCAGTGCCCAGAGCTGAGCGAGCAGCTGACTGGGAGCCGGCTTCAGCAGTGCCGGAACGAATACGGTGTAGGCGCCAAACCGGACGCCATGCTTTCGCAGGGACGCGCGCATGTCCTGGTCTAGCTGGCGGATCTCGTCAGCGGCGTCCTGGCGCTCGAGTATTCCAAGGCCTTCCACGATGCGGAAGGCGATGCCGCGGGCAAGTCCTTCAAGACCCTCGCCGGCTTTCAGGTCCACCAGAGGTTTCAAGAGTGTTTCGGTCTGCGCATTGACCCACAGATCGATCCTCCCCTGCACGGTGTCACGCGCGGGTCCCGTCAGGTGTTCGTCTGCGAGCAGCAAGACTGTCGGTGTCAGTACGTCTTCACCGGCGACAAGTTTGGCAACCGGTTCGCCGCGCCAACGGATGGCACCTTCCGATGTGAGAACGAAATCGCCATTTTCCGACTTGCCGAGTTTTTCCGCACGGGACTCGATTTCGGTCGTCAATGCCTTTTGGGCCGCCGCGCGAACTGTTTTTCCATCCGGGCCTTCGGCTGCCGCATCTGGCGCAAACCGGAAGCCAAGCAGGTTCCCGATGTGCTGACCTTCCACGAGCACATCGCCGCTCGATGTTATTTCTGCTTCCAGCATTGCGTTCTCTCTCAAACGTCGCATCAATACACTCGTCCGCCGGTCCACGAAGCGTTGTGTTAGGCGCTCGTGCAGGGCGTCCGACAATTTGTCTTCAATGCCGCGTGTCTCTTCCTGCCAGTGGGCCGGGTCGGCCAGCCAGTCAGGTCGATTGGCGACATACGTCCATGTCCGGATGTGCGCGATCCGGTTCGCGAGAGTGTCGATATCACCATCTGTGCGGTCTGCGAAGGCCAATTGACGCTTGAACCAGTCATCGGCAATCCGATTGTCCTGCATCAGATGGCTGTAGATCGTGTTTAACAACTCCGCATGGTTCGCCGGCGCGATCTTCCGATAATCGGGGATCTGGCACACATCCCATAACACTTCGATCGCTTTTTCACCCTTTGCCATGCCGGAAATTGCCGGATCGCGCAATAAATGTTCAAGCGCGTTGATATCCTCACCGGTTGGTGCCCGGGCCAGGCCCTCCTCCTGAGGGACCTTGTCCAGGCTCTGCCGCAGGCTCTGCGCCGATGAAAAATCCAGGGAACTGTTGCGCCATTGCAGCACTTTCAGGCTGTCAAAGTGATGACTCTCGATCTGTTCGATCAGATTGTCGTCGAGCGGATCCACGCGTCCGGTGACACCAAAAGTCCCGTCTTTGGTATGGCGCCCGGCGCGCCCGGCAATCTGTCCCATCTCGGCGGGGGTCAATTGGCGATACTGATAACCGTCGTATTTGCGGTTTCCGGCAAAGGCGATGTGATGGACGTCCAGATTGAGGCCCATGCCGATCGCATCCGTGGCGACCAGATGATCCACGTCGCCGTTTTGAAAAAGTTCGACCTGCGCATTGCGGGTGCGCGGGCTGAGCGACCCGAGAACAACGGCGGCACCGCCGCGCTGTCTCCGGATCAGTTCGGCGATCGAATAGACCTCGTCCGATGAAAAGGCGACAACCGCAGACCGGGCCGGAAGGCGCGACACCTTTTTTGATCCGGCATATTCCAGAACAGACATGCGCGGCCGTGTGACCACGTTGAGGCCCGGCAGAAGTTTTTCAAGGAGCGGCCTTGCGGTGGCGGCACCCAGTAGAAGCGTTTCCGACCGTCCGCGAAGGTTCAGGATCCGGTCCGTGAAGACGTGTCCCCGATCCAGATTTCCGGCCAGCTGAACTTCATCGATCGCAACAAATTCCGTGTCGAGATCGAGGGGCATGGCCTCGACCGTCGAAACCCAGAAGCGCGGTTGTTTCGGAATGATCTTTTCTTCGCCGGTGATCAGCGCGACGCTGTCCGCCCCCGACCGCTCCACTATCCGACCGTAAACCTCTCGTGCGAGCAGGCGCAGCGGCAGGCCGATAAGCCCAGACGACTGCGCAAGCATGCGTTCTATCGCCAGGTGGGTTTTTCCGGTGTTTGTGGGTCCAAGGACCGCCGTGACAGTGCGGGACCTGGCCGACGGTGGCAACGGCAAAGTTTGTGGGCGGGGCATGGGATTGGTTGTGGTCGGCTTTCGTTTGGCTCTGCGCCTATATCTAGTGCCGCGTATCTAGCACAGCCCGCCCGCGCATGTCGCCTTTTCTTTTGGCGAAATGTTCCGGATTTCAGTGGCCAAATATTTCTGTGGAGAACGACTCTAGAACAAATCGAAACCGAATCGCTGACTCTGCGTGATTCAGGATTTGTTCCCTACAAGATGTGGCGGTTCACCTGATTTGCGCTACGAAATCCTGAATCTGCCCAAAGGGTTGAGTCGCGTTTCCGATTTGCTCCCAAATTTCGGGATAAAGGTGTCAAGGGTTAATTGGAAATTTATTTTGCCACGCAGCTCAAGCAGAGTGCCGTTAACTTTCGGACACACCGGGAACGAATGCCGGACGAATCGGTGATTCCGAGAAGTTTTTGTTTTGTTCTGTCAACATATAGGGGGTTGGCATGATTTCACTGCTAGAAAGATTTGAAGATTTGCCACCGGGTCGAATCCCAAGCCGGAAAACCGGCCATGCTGTCACAAAGTGATACGTGCGGTTAACCATGGCTTCCCGACGGATTATTGAACAATTCTGGTTGGAATTGCTGCGCCGCAAATTTTTTGTAAACCTAGTTACATGCGCAACTTTCGTGAAATTTCGTTTCATTTTCCGGGAGTTACCTGTGCAAACGCAAAAAAATTTTCCAAGTTAAAAAAAGGACACCCTTTCTGCCCCTTTTCAAGTTCGTTCGACCAAAGTAGAAATCTTGCAAAAATCGGCATTGCCCTTGCGCAAAATTAGGGGAGAAGGCGTTTGGCTATAACAAAAATTCTCGTTGCGAACCGGTCGGAGATTGCAATCCGGGTTTTCCGAGCCGCCAACGAGCTCGGATTGAAGACCGTTGCAATCTATGCCGAGCAGGACAAGCTGGCGCTCCACCGGTTCAAGGCGGACGAAGCCTATCAGGTCGGCAAGGGCCTCGGCCCGATCGAGGCCTACCTGTCCATCGACGAGATCATTCGTGTAGCCAAACTCGCAGGAGCCGATGCGATCCATCCGGGCTACGGCCTGCTTTCGGAAAGTCCGGAATTCGTCGATGCCTGCGAAACCGCAGGGATCACGTTCATCGGGCCGCGGTCGGACACAATGCGCCGATTGGGCAACAAGGTCGCGGCGCGCAACCTTGCCATTGACGCAGGTGTTCCGGTTATGCCGGCGACCGACCCCCTGCCTGATGAACTCGAAGAGATCAAGAAACTGGGCCTCGAGATCGGTTATCCGGTGATGCTCAAGGCGTCCTGGGGCGGTGGTGGCCGCGGGATGCGCGTTATCCCGGATGAGGCGACGCTGGAGAAGGAGGTTCTTGCCGCCAAGCGCGAAGCCAAGGCTGCCTTCGGCAAGGACGAGATCTATCTGGAAAAACTTGTCCAACGGGCGCGCCATGTCGAGGTTCAGATCCTCGGCGACGGCGAGAACGTTGTCCATCTGTTCGAACGCGACTGTTCCATCCAGCGCCGTCACCAGAAGGTGGTGGAGCGTGCACCGGCCCCATATCTTGACGAGACCAAGCGACGGGAGCTGTGCGAATACGGCCTCAAAATCGGCCGGGCCGTAAACTATCGCGGTGCCGGCACCGTCGAATTCCTGATGGATGCCTCTACCGGCGCAATCTATTTCATCGAGGTCAATCCGCGCGTCCAGGTGGAGCATACGGTGACGGAAGAAGTCACCGGTATCGACATCGTGCAGGCGCAGATTCACATCGCTGACGGCGCAAAGATCGGGACACCGGAAAGCGGTGTTCCGGCGCAGGAGGACATCCGCCTGAACGGTCACGCCCTGCAGTGCCGCATCACGACAGAAGACCCGGAGCAGAACTTCATCCCGGACTACGGCCGCATTACCGCTTACCGCGGAGCGACAGGGTTCGGCATACGACTGGACGGCGGAAC
Organism: uncultured Roseibium sp.; assembly: GCF_947494555.1. Classification (GTDB taxonomy): domain Bacteria; phylum Pseudomonadota; class Alphaproteobacteria; order Rhizobiales; family Stappiaceae; genus Roseibium. Next base: position 386,483 of record NZ_CANLVF010000004.1, read on the forward strand.
AGCCTATTCCGGCGCTGTTATCACACGGTTCTATGATCCGTTGCTCGAGAAGGTCACGGCGTGGGCTCCGAGCGCGGAGGATGCCCGCAAGCGTATGGATCGCGCTCTGCGTGAATTCCGGATACGAGGTGTCGCGACCAACCTGATTTTCCTGGAAAACATTATCGATCACGCGGATTTCAGGGCGAACAAATACACCACGCGGTTTATCGACGAGACGCCGGCTCTGTTCGAGCAGACAAAACGTCAGGACAGGGCGACCAAGCTGCTTACCTATATCGCTGACGTTTCGGTCAACGGGCATCCTGAAACGAAAAACCGGGCGCGGCCGCCGGAAGATGTAGCGGCGCCCGTCATTCCCGTTTTCGGTGACGAAAAGCCGGCAGGCACCCGGCAACTGCTTGACGAACTGGGCCCCAAGGCATTCGCGGCCTGGATGAAGGATCAAAAGCGCGCCCTGATTACCGATACGACGATGCGTGACGGTCACCAGTCGCTGCTCGCAACGCGCATGCGGACTCATGATATCGTCAACATCGCGGACGCTTATGCCACGGGCCTGCCGTCGTTGTTTTCGTTGGAGTGCTGGGGCGGTGCGACCTTCGACGTCGCGATGCGCTTTCTCACGGAAAGTCCCTGGGAACGCCTGCACCACATTCGCGAGAAGGCCCCTAACATCCTGCTGCAGATGCTGCTGCGCGGCTCCAACGGGGTCGGTTATACAAACTACCCAGACAACGTCGTCAAATACTTCGTAAAACAGGCTGCGGAAAACGGCATCGATCTTTTCCGCGTCTTCGATTGCCTTAACTGGGTCGAGAACATGCGGGTTTCCATGGACGCGGTTCAGGAAGCCAACAAGCTGTGCGAAGGCGTGCTTTGCTACACGGGCGACATGCTGGACAGCGCCCGGCCGAAATACGATCTCAAATACTACGTCGGTCTTGCCAAGGAGCTGGAGGCGGCGGGCGCGCATATTCTCGGCATCAAGGACATGGCGGGTCTTTTGAAACCCGAAGCAGCGCGCATTCTGATCAAGACGCTGAAGCAGGAAACCGACCTCCCGATCCATTTTCATACCCATGACACGTCAGGGATCGCTGCCGCCAGCATCCTTGCGGCGATCGAGGCCGGTGCCGATGCCGTCGATGCGGCCATGGACGCGCTTTCAGGTCTCACCTCGCAGCCGTGTTTGGGGTCCATCGTGGAAGCGCTGCGGGGAAGCGAGCACGACACCGGGCTGGATGCCAAGACGATCCGGCAGATTTCCTTCTATTGGGAGGCGGTGAGAACACAGTACCGCGCCTTTGAAAGCGATCTGCGCTTTGGTGCATCCGAGGTCTACCTGCATGAAATGCCGGGCGGGCAGTTCACCAACCTGAAGGAACAGGCGCGGTCGCTTGGTCTTGAGACCCGCTGGCACGAGGTTGCCCAGGCCTACGCGGACGTCAACATGATGTTCGGCGATATTGTCAAAGTGACACCGTCGTCGAAGGTCGTCGGCGATATGGCCCTAATGATGGTCAGCCAGGGCCTGACGGTTCAGGACGTTGAAGATCCATCCAAGGACGTTGCCTTTCCGGACAGCGTCGTGAAGATGCTTCACGGTGACCTTGGCCAGTCCCCCGGTGGGTGGCCGGAGGCTCTGCAGAAAAAAGTGCTGAAGGGCGAGGCACCGATCATTGTGCGGCCGGGCTCTCTTCTTGAAGCATCCGATCTTGAAGCAGAGCGCGATGCTGCCACGGCTGCAACTGGACGCGACATAAGCGATATCGATCTGGCGTCCTACCTCATGTATCCGAAGGTCTTCACCGATTTCGACAAGGCGCAACAGCAATACGGGCCAACCTCAGTGTTGCCGACACCGGTCTATTTCTACGGCTTGAACGCGGGCGAAGAGATCTTTGTCGATCTGGAGCCCGGGAAAACGCTGGTGGTCCGTTGCCAGGCTGTCGGGGAAACGGACGAAAAAGGTGAGAAGAAGGTCTTTTTCGAACTTAACGGCCAGCCAAGAAACGTCAAGGTGCCCGACAGGGCACATGGTGCAACGGGCGCGGCGGCGATGCGCAAGGCCGAAGACGGCAACGCTGCACATGTCGGCGCGCCGATGCCGGGCGTCATATCCACCGTTGCCGTTTCATCCGGTCAGGATGTGACTGCAGGCGATGTGCTTGTCTCGATCGAAGCCATGAAAATGGAAACGGCGCTGCATGCCGAGCGCGACGGCAAAGTGAAAGAAGTTCTGGTCACACCTGGTGCGCAAATTGACGCAAAAGACCTTCTTGTGGTCTTCGAAAGCTGATCGAGAAAAGGTGAGCGGTTCGCACTTTGCTGCGATCCGCTCACTAATACTATGTTTTTAGTCGTATAATTCAGCCCAATCACGCGAAATCACGCGTCATCACCGCGCAAGTGAATTGTCATCTCTCCCTGATGCCGGAAGCTGATCGAGCCAGGTCTTTTTTAAGACGTTAGCCTAGGGAGAGAACAATGAGGAAGCTACCTGTTTGGCTGGGAGGTGCAATCGCATCCCTTGTTTTCACGACATCCGCATACGCGGCCTGTGATGTGCAAAAGCCGGGTTACGAGCTCACCGGCGACGAAGCCCAAGCGGTGTATGACTGCCTGAAGGCGGATCTGCAGGCAGGATATCAAAAGGGGCAGAAACGCTGGATACCGGAAGCATTTGTCAAGGATTATCCGAATTGGACGAAGGCAAGCGCTTTTCCCGCAGCGCCCGGATTTCATGGTGGGCGTTTTCTGATGACATATGTGAATTCCATCGGTGCGGATGAATACCTGAAATACAAGCCGGAAGACGTCAATGTTCCCGCGGGAACGCAGATTGCAAAGGAATCCTTTGCGGTCAATGACGATGGCAAGGTGAGCAAGGGTCCCCTGTTCCTGATGGAAAAGGTAGCAGCGGGCAAGTCCCCTGAAACCGGTGACTGGTACTACATGATGGTTGCGCCCAACGGCTCGCCGCAGGCTGTCAACGTGATCACGGCTTGCAGCGAATGCCACCTTGAAAACTTTGGTGAACAGGGCGGTCTCGGATACCCGGTTGAGGATGCGCGGATAAAGTAGGCAGCCGGTGTGCCTTACCCTTCAGGAGCGGGATGGATGACACCCCGCTTCTTGAAATTAACGCAGCGTTTATATTGACTTCACCAGTGATTTCGCCAGTCTCGTATCATGCCGCGCAAAGACGCGGTCAGCTTAGAGGCTGGAGAACATCATGAAAAAATATCTATCGCTGCTCGCACTGCCCTTCCTTTTTCAAAGCCAATTCGGATTTGCCTCCGACAAGACCGTAACGCCGCCCGGCTACAACACGCCGATTCCGGAAGACATACTGACGCCGGATGAGGTGGAGACCCGTTTCGGTACGCTGAAATTTGTTGACGGACGCCCCACTCCGGAAACAAGCGCGCTCATGTTCGACACGCTCGACTTCGTGCGGGGCATGGAAGTTTTCCTGAACTTCATTCCGGCGACGTCGATTGAAGGCATTCGCAGAGGGATGGCCGATATCGGGGTCGATGCGGTCAACAAATTCGCGGTGTTTGAGGATCTGATGGATTCAAATCCGCTTTTCCTGACGGGCAACACCGATACGGTCTACGGTTCTTCGATCCTGGATCTTGAAAGAGACGGGCCGGTCGTGATCGAAGTGCCGAAGGGACAGGGTCCGACAACCGTCAACGATGCCTATTTCAGGTTCGTCACCGATATGGGAGTCCCGGGCCCCGACAAGGGGGAAGGTGGAAAATACCTCATTCTGCCGCCCGATTATGAAGGTGATCTCGCACCGCCTGTCGGGGGCTACAAGGCGGAAGTTGACGGTGAAACCTATTTCGTTTCGAAATCAACGAGTTATATCAACTGGTTCATCGCGCGCGGTTTTCTCGTAGACGGCAAGACGGATACAGCCGTCGAGGCCTATCGAACCGGATTGAGAATCTATCCGCTGCGCGACAAGGCGTCGCCGCCGCCGATGGAATTCATCAATGTCTCCAAAAAAGTGTTCAATACGATCCATGCAAATACCTTTGAGTTTTACAACGAGCTGAACACTGTCATCCAGAAGGAGCCTGTCTCCACGTTTGACCCCGAGCTGCGCGGCTTGGCGGCAGCGATCGGAATTGAAAAAGGCAAGGACTTCAGCCCGGACGACCGGATGAGAAAGATCCTCACGGAAGCGGTGGCGGTTGGAAATGCCACCGCCAGATCGATCTGGCTGAAGCCGCGTGACAAGGCGGCCTATCTTTACGAAGACAGCGGCTGGTACACCGCGTTCATCGGTGGCAGCTGGCAGTGGTTGCGCGACGAAGGCAAGGGTGGACGTTACCTTGATGCCAGAACGATGTTTTTCTACATGGCGACGGTCAACACGCCTGCAATGGTGCTGAAGCTTCCCGGCAAGGGTTCGCAATATGCGCTTAATGTCACCGACAATACCGGGACCTTCCTCGATGGTTCCAGGACCTATTCGCTGACAATACCGGCCGACGTTCCGGCGAAGGACTTTTGGTCAGTCGTTGTCTACGACCCGCAGACACGTTCTGAATTGCAGACCAGTCAACCGTTCCCGAGCAAGAACAACAAGCGGGACGAAATAGTGGCGAATGACGATGGTTCGGTGACGCTTCACTTCGGGCCCGAAGCGCCGCAGGGCAAGGCGCAGAACTGGGTACAGACCGTCGCAAACAAGGGCTGGTTTGCCATTCTGCGGTTATACGGCCCCGAGAAAGCATGGTTCGAAAAAACCTGGCGGCCGGGGGAAATCATCCCCACCGAGTAACGGTCTCGCCTGAAAGAATGCGGCGGTGACTCACTCCGCCGCTTTCATATGAGGATTGATCGCGGGGGCCTGTACGGTCCCGATCCAAAGATCGAGAAAATCGTCCAGCCATTTCCTGACGGCGGGATCGTGGATAAATCGGCCTGCAAAATGATCCCTGCGCTGTTGAGCCCCTGGAAGCTCCATGCGCGGCGCCGCCTTGGTGGTCCATTTGACCATCATCTGGTGGGTGAGTTCGGGGTGAAACTGAATGCCGTAGGCAGCAGGGCCGACGCGGATCGCCTGATTGGGATAGGTCGGACCGCTTGCCAGGAGTTCCGCGCCGTTCGGACAGTCAAAGCCCTCGCGATGCCACTGGTAGACCTTTTTCGGCCAGTCCATGAGAGCCAGGCCTGCTTCGGTCGGCTTCAGAGGATAGTAGCCGATCTCCACAAGACTATCGCGGTGCCCGGAAACACTGCCCCCGAGATGTTTGACCATCATCTGCGCACCAAGGCAGATCCCCAGAAACGGTTTTTCCTCCTGAAGCGGGATCTTGATCCAATCGATTTCCTTGTGAACGAAACCATCGGGGTCGTTCGCGCTCATCGGCCCACCGAATATGACCGCGCCGGCATGATCCGCCATGGTGTCCGGTAACGTGTCACCGAAGCGTGGCTTGCGGATATCCAGAGTGAAACCGCGCCGCACAAGCTCCAGACCAACGCGGCCCGGAGAGGACGTCTCCTGGTGCAGGATGATCAGGACTTTCGGACGGCTTCCTGGCGGGTCGGAAAAAAATCTCATATGACAAATATGAGGGAGAGGCGTTAAAAAATCGAGCCCGTAGCAGGCACTGTTGAAAGAAATCGTTGTTTGCGGACAACGTTACCGCGCCGTTGGCTGCTGGCAACGAGCGACAAAGGCTTCAGTCGCGGTCGATGTCTTCCGGCGCCGTCTGGGCAACCTTGTGCCGCAAAGTCATGCGGTCACGGGTCGAAACGCCAAGCAGTTCGGCAACGCGCCAGATGGTATTGTCCTCGAATTCGTGAACATGTCCGTCCGCATAGACGATTTCCCACATCATCTCGACGATCGCGAGGCGTTCGGTTTCGTCCGCGGTACGCTTGAGGACGGACGTGAAGCCATAAAGGTCGACAGCTTCTTCGTCGCGCTGCTTTGCGGCGGCGATAAGCTCCGTCGTTTCCTTGTCCGACAATTCGTAGTGTTTTTGCAGGATTTCGCGGAGCTTCTGGCTCTCGCTTTCTTCGATAATGCCGTCAATATCGATCAGGTGAAACAATAGGGCGGCTGCGGCAAGGCGCTTGTCGTCTTCCGCGAATGTCTTTTTGCCGCTGTCACCGAATGTGATTTCCCGGACAAAGCTTTTCAGCGCACTCAGCATATGGTGTTCTTCCTGTTTCGGGCATCCCTGCTTGCCTCATCTAATAGCTATACCATTCCCACTTAAGCATCAAAGAGTTGTTGATGACTTTCTTCGTCACAGGTGGGAATTAAATCCGGCATTTTTTAGTCAGCTTTTTTGAATAGTTCTAAACTATTGATTTTTCTCTATTTATAACTTGACTTTTAGGTTCATGAAATGGTTTCTGCAAAAGCTGAAAGGCGCTTTTCTCCTGGCGTCTTTATCTAAATTTCTCCCCAGGCCAATCGAGTTTGACCGCGGGTAATTCAAGATTTGGGATAAACCGATGAATTCCTTCAAAGCCGGCCTACTGGCCGCCACAGCACTGTTTGCGACGCCCGTCATGGCTGACGCTCCGGCTGAAATCCTGTCGACTTATGGTGATATCGCCCAGGCGAATTATGCGGATTCGCTTGCAACGGCAAAAACACTCAAAGCGGCAATCGACACGTTCCTGGAGACGCCGACCGAGGCAAATCTTGAAGAAGCCCGCTCCGCATGGATCGAGGCCCGCAACCCGTATCAGCAGACCGAGGCCTACCGTTTTGGCAATGCGATCGTCGACGATTGGGAAGGCAAGGTAAACGCGTGGCCGCTTGATGAGGGTCTGATCGATTACGTCGATGCGTCTTACGGCGAAGAATCCGAAGAAAACCCTTTTTATGCGGCGAACCTGATCGCTAATCCGTCCCTCAAAGCGGGCGGTGAAACGATAGACGCAAGCGAACTCACGGCGTCGCTGCTGGCTGACCAGCTGCAGGAGGCCGGCGAAGTCGAAGCGAACGTCGTCACGGGTTATCACGCTGTTGAATTCATGCTCTGGGGACAGGATCTGAACGGAACGGGTCCTGGCGCGGGTGCGCGTCCGGCGACCGATTTCGATCCGGCAAACTGCACAGGTGGCAACTGCGAGCGCCGCATTCAGTACCTGCGCGCCGTGACCGATCTGCTGATCAGCGACCTGGAAGAGATGGCGGCTGCCTGGCAACCGGGCGGAGCTGCGCGTGAAGAGCTGGCGGCAAAAGGGGAAAATGGCGGTCTTGCGACCATTCTCACCGGGATGGGCTCGCTGTCTTATGGTGAACTCGCCGGTGAGCGCATCAAGCTCGGTCTGCTGCTGCACGATCCGGAAGAAGAGCATGATTGCTTCGCCGATAACACGCATATGTCACATCTGAACGACGTGATCGGTATCCGGAACGTTTATTTCGGGTCCTACGCAAGCCCGCTCGGCAACAATGTGTCGGGAGCTTCGCTCGCCGATCTCGTCGCTGAGAAAGATCCGGCGCTCGCTGAGGAAATGAAGACGAAGCTCGATGCCACACTCGCGGCCTTCGAGGTGATGAAGGCCCGCGCAGATGGCGGTGAGGCCTACGACCAGATGATCGGTGAAGGCAACGAAGAGGGCAACGCCGTTGTTCAGGCCGCTGTCGACGCACTGGTTGATCAGACCGCTTCTATCGAGCGGGTTGTCAAAGTCCTCGGACTGGACGAGATCGCCTTCGAAGGGTCTGACAGCCTCGACAATCCGGGTACTGTTTTCGAATAAATCTCCGGTGGCGGGCGGCGGCTGAGCCGCCCGGCTCTCGAAGGCCCGCGATTTGGGGCTCGCGGGCCACAATCAGGATGCGATTCATGAAACTGGGTCCCCAGTCGCGTTCCTTTTGGAGCGCGCTTTTGTGTTTGGTTCTTGGGGGAACACCATCGCTTGCCGACGGGCCTCTTTCCCATCGGGATGATTTGAGCGCGCAAGACAAAATGAAGGCAGCCGGCGTCTTGCAACCTCCGGCAGACTTTGAAGCACCGGAAACCTTCGAACCCATGCAAGGCGGGGCCGGCACCTCCCGGCGGAGGCCCAACCGAGATGCATTTTCTCATTCGAATGCCAATCTGACTTTTGAAGAGCAGCATGATTTCAAGGTCGGCAACGGGCTCTTCAAGAAACTCTGGACATCGTCCCCCTCTTCAACGCGTGCCTCGGACGGTCTGGGTCCACTCTACAATGCGCGCTCCTGCCAAGGCTGTCACTTGAAGGATGGGCGTGGACGGCCACCGCGGCCGGGCGAAAAAGCTGTCTCGCTGTTCTTGCGTCTGTCGATCCCGCCGCAAACCGAGATGCAGCAAAATGCGCTTGCCAACCGGGATATCCAGCGCGTGCCGGAGCCGACTTATGGCGGTCAGTTTCAGGCTTTCGCGGTACAGGGTCTTTCAGGCGAAGGCCGTTTCGACATTGAGATCGAAGAAATTGAGGTCGCCCTGAATGGCGGCGAAACGGCGGTTCTTCAAAAACCCCACTACAGGATCCGGGACCTTGGATTTGGTCCAATGCACCCTGAGACCCTGATCTCGCCACGAGTCGCTCCGCCAATGATCGGGCTCGGACTGCTTCAGGCTATCCATCCGGGTGACATTGAAGCGCTGGCGGATCCGGATGACCTCGATGAAGACGGCATTTCCGGAAAGGTCAGCCGCGTCAAGGACACTGAAACGGGAGAGCTGACTATTGGCCGGTTCGGATGGAAGGCGACGAACCCGACCATCAGAACACAGACGGCTGGCGCGTTTTCAGGCGATATCGGTATCAGCACGCCGGACAGGCCGGACAACTATGGCGACTGTACGCAAGCGCAGACCGAGTGCCGCGTGATGCCGCATGGAGAACAAAGCAACCTCGGTATTTCAGAGGCACCGGACCCGGTCATGGAACTGGTGACATTCTATTCAGAAAACCTTGCCGTGCCGCTGCGGCGTGATGCAGATGACGCTGACGTTCTGAGGGGCAAGGAAATATTTCATAAAACCGGGTGTACCGCCTGTCATCAGCCCAAGTTCGTCACGAGCCGGGATGCGGACAATCCGGCGCACCGATTCCAGCTCATCTGGCCTTACACTGATCTTCTGTTGCATGATATGGGCGAAGGCCTGGCCGATCACCGTCCTGTCGGCGACGCCAACGGCCGGGAATGGCGCACGCCGCCGCTTTGGGGCATAGGGCTGACGGAGACCGTGAACAACCACACGCGGTTTTTGCATGACGGCCGGGCCCGCAATCTTCTGGAAGCTGTGCTTTGGCATGGCGGTGAAGCACAAGAAGCGCGTGACAAGGTCGTTCAAATGCAGCCTGACGAACTCAGAGCATTGATCACATTCCTGGAGAGCCTGTGATGAGAAAACTTGTCCTTGGAATTGCCGCACTTGTCGCAATTGTGCCGCCAGCGTTTGCGGCGGATTTCAACGATGCGCTTGATGGTGTTATCACCGGCTTTATCCGCCCCGCCACAACAGAATTTGCCGAGATTTCCGCGCGGTTGCCGAGCGCCGTCTCCACCGTGTGCAAGGAGACGAACGAAGCAAATTTGCGTGCATTTGAGAATGCCTATTCCGAGACAATAGAAAGTTTCTCGCGTATTCAGTTTTTGCGTTTCGGGCCGCTGCTTGAGGATGACAGGCTCAGCAGACTGGCATTTCTTCCCGATCCGCGGGGCACCGCGCAACGGCAGATCCGCAAGATCTATGCGGCGAAGGACGACAGCGTGCTTTCAGCAGAGACCCTTCGCGACAAGAGTGTTGCCGTCCAAAGCCTGACCGCCTTTGATCTGATTGCCTTTGACAAAGATACGAACATTGTTTTGGGCGCAGACGGCGAAAACCGCGCGTTTACTTGTGGCTATGCGCTGGCAATTGCCCAAAATGTGGCTGCGATATCTCAGTCTGTTGCTTCGGAGTGGCGGGATCCGGAGGGATACAGCAGACTGTTATTGAGCGGGGGCGGGGAAAACGCGCGTTTCCGGACGTCTCAGGAGGCGCTTGAAAGCGTCTTCAACGCGCTGACAACAGGCGTCACCATCGCCAAAGATCAGGATATCCTTCCGGCACTCGGGACATCGGCAGATAAAGCCAAGCCAAGGCGGTTTCCCTTTTCGCGTTCTGCAAACAGTGTTGTCTATCTGTCCGGGGAACTCGGTGGTCTCAGAGATGCCCTTACCTCGATGAACCTCAAACGACTCATGCCTTCCGAGGATCAATGGACACTCGATACGATCGGCTTTGAGTTCAAGAATGCCGGGACCTATCTGAGCGCGTTGACTGTTCCTTTGCGCAATACCTTTGCTGAGGACGGGAATTACAATCGGGTTGCCGCCCTTTCGATTGTGCTCTCATCGATCCAGGAGCTTATGAGCGAAGGCGTCGCCGGATCCCTGGGCCTTGCGGGAGGGTTCAATGCACTGGACGGCGACTAAGTGCCGGCAGATATCCCGCCGAGGGTTCTTATCGGCGCTCGGCGGGCTAGCCGCATTGCCGGCGTTCACAGGGTCATCGCTTGCAGAAGCCCTTTTGGGGCGCTCCGAGGGTGAAGACGCAACGATCTTTGCGAGCGCGTTTAAGGACGGTAACGGCAATTATGGCATCGGCTTGCTCGATGACTATGGCCAGGAACTCGCCAGGATCGGTTTGCCGGGACGCGGTCACGGGATAGCGGTTGCGCCGGACAAGCGCCAGTTTGTGGCGTTTGCACGCCGTCCGGGGACGTTTACAGTCCTTGTGCGTCCCTTTGAGGAGCAGTACCCGGCGGTGATCGCATCAGAGCCGGGGAGGCATTTTTACGGGCATGGCTGTTTTTCAGCCGATGGCCGGTTGCTCTATGCGGTCGAGAACGATTTTGAAAGGGCTCGAGGCGTCATCGGCGTCTATGATCTCAGCGCGCGCCTTCCAGAGCGTGTCGGTGAGCTGGAGACCTATGGAGTCGGGCCCCATGACATTCTGCTTACCTCTGATGGCCGTGTTCTCGTTGTTGCAAATGGCGGGATCGAGACGCATCCGGACCAGGGCAGGGCAAAGCTGAATTTGGACACCATGGCACCGTCTGTCGTGTTTCTGGATGCCCAAACCGGTGATCTCGTTGCCAAGCATGTTCTGCACAAGTCGCTGCACCAATTGTCGCTACGGCATATGGCGCTGGACAGGAAGGGCCGGGTTTGGGTCGGAGGCCAGTTCGAGGGATCTTCAGTCCAGTCACCGCCCCTTGTTGCTGTCTTTGCCAGGGACGAAGAGCCGAAGACAACCGATATTCCCGCTGCGCTCGATGGGAAGCTTGAAAACTACATCGGTTCGGTTGCGGCGAACAGATCCGGGGATGTGATCGCAACGTCCGCCCCACGAGGTGGACAAACGCTGTTCTGGAGCGTTGAAGGCGGCACGTTTCTGGGAGCACAGGCGATTCCGGACGGCTGCGGTGTCGCACCGGTCGATCAGGGAAGTTTTCTGGTGTCCGACGGCAATGGCGGCCTTTCTTTTGTGAGTGATCCCGAGGCTCCTTCCGAAATCCTTGCCCGGCCACCGGGTATTTCCTGGGATAATCATATGGTTGCCATGTCCTGAAAGAAATGATCTCTCGCGAATGCAGCAACGCTGGGATTGTCCGGCTGCCGAATTTCCTGCTTTTGTCAAAATCAACGTGCAGTGTAGGTGCGAAAGAGCAATCGTTTGGTCTACATTAGGGCCGATTCGCGAAGGGAGACGCTCAATATGCGACGACTTTTGATCGGACTTGGCAGTCTGGTGATCATGCTGGTGACCATTGTTCTGGTCGTGCCGCTGTTCCTGCCCAAGGACGAGATCAAGCGTCAGGTGGTGGAACAGGTCGATAAGCGGCTTGGTTGGCGGGTCCGTCTTGACGGCCCTGTCTCCCTGTCCCTGTTTCCTGGGTTTTCGCTGGACGCGCAGGATATCGGTGTTTCCGGCGAGGCCGGTGCCGACGGTATAGAGTTCGCCAAGGCGGAGCGCGTCGTGTTCGGGCTTGCCTGGGGCGGCCTCCTGTCGGGCAACATTCAGGTGACGGGAATTACGCTCGATCAGCCCGACATATATCTCGAGGTCAGCCCAAACGGCGCAACGAGTTGGGAACCGCGCCGCGATCTCGGGCTTTCCGGTGACACGGCTTCCGGGACCAGCGAAACCTCTCCCGCTGGCGCAGACACACAGCCGGCACCCTCAGATACAGCGCGCGATTCCGGCGGTTATCTCAAGAGCATCGGTGTTGACAGTCTCACCATCAACGGTGGCACGCTCACCTACAAGGATGCAACGCAGGAAAAACCGCTCAAGGTCAGTGGCCTCGACATGACCCTGTCCGCACCGGATCTTGGCGGTGACGTTGAGCTCACATCCGGCTTTGTTCTCCAGGACATCCCGATTGCCGTCAGCGGAAGCCTGAGCAACCCGCTCGGCCTGACGTCGGGCGAGCAGGTGCCGCTCAACCTAACGGTCTCAACGGGCGAGAATTCCTTTGAGGTTTCAGGCGAAACAGGTCTCGAGCCGACCCGTGCGGAACTGTCAATCAATGCGGCCGGGCCTTCCCTCAAGGCGTTGGCGCAACTGGCCGGACAGGAGATTGAAGCCGATCCCGGTGCTTATTCGCTCGACGCCATAATTTCCGGTTCGGAGGCATCGATTTCCGTGGCCGATCTGCACCTGGTTCTTGGCCAGTTGTCCTTGGGAGGCGCGGCGGACGCGGATCTTTCTGGACTGGTGCCTGAAGTTTCCGGGCGTTTGGTGCTGAAGGACGGGTCAATCAAGGACCTCTTGCTGTTGGCCGGGCAGGATCTTCCGGCAAGCGGCAATCTGAGTGCCGATCTTGCCTTCGAAACGGTCGGCTTAACGGGTACAGAACTCGTGGCGGGCCTCGATATGAACGGATCGATCTCGATTGCCGACGGCGAAATCGGCGGGCTCGGTCTGGCATCGACCGTCGGTGATCCGGAAGCCGATCGGTTGACCGATCTGGCGGTGGATGTGGATCTCCAGGGACTGGAGCGCCCCATATCGATGAGCGGTGCGCTCGCCTGGCGTGGCGAGGCCTTCAGCATCACAGGCGAAGCCGACACGGCAAAACTTATGACCGGCAGTTCCGCACCCGTTTCCGTCGCGCTGAAAGGCAGCCGGGTCAGTGCCGGATTTACCGGCCAGGTCGCGATGACCGGAACCGTCGACGGGGCCGTCAATGTCGATACGGCTGATCTACGCGGGCTCATGGGGTGGCTGGGACAGCCGATCGGAGCAGGCGGCGGGCTCAAAACCTTCAAGGCTTCCGGGATATTCGGGCTGCAACCCGGGGCGATTTCGTTTGAGGAGACACGCTTCACGCTCGATGAAACAAGCGGTGAGGCGAATGGCAAAATTGCCTTCGGAGACAGACCAAGCGTGAACGCGCGCCTGGCGCTGCGCCAGCTTGTTCTGGACCCATACCTTGGGGACGCGCCGCAGAGCAGAGGCAATAATACCGGAGGCTCCAACAGTACCGGAAGCTCGGGTGCATCAGGTGGCAGCGGCAACGCTGCGCCGCAGACACCGAAGCAAGCGTGGAGCACGGATCCGATCGATTTTGGCGGTCTTCAGGCGGTCGATGCCGATTTCAAGGTTACCGCCGACGAAATCCGCTGGAACGAGATCAAAATCGGCGAGAGCGCGCTCTCCACCACCATCAAAAACGGCGTGTTGACAGCCAATCTGGAAAAACTGGCCCTTTACGATGGGGCGGGTATGGGCAGCGTCACGCTGAACGGCGGTGTGCAACCGCCGCAGGTTGCCGCTAAATTTTCACTCGCCGGGCTAAGTGCCTATCCGCTGCTGCGTGATGCTGCCGGTTTCGAGTGGATCGAAGGCCGGGCGGCCATCAATCTTGATGTCACATCAACGGGGGCGTCCCAACAGCAGCTTGTCCAGGGATTGAACGGAACGGCCGACTACGAATTCGTCGATGGAGCAATTCGCGGGATCAATATCCCGAAGATGGTTCGAGGTCTTTCGGTCGAGACATTGCTTGGATGGCAGGAAAACCAGTCCGAAAAAACCGACTTCAGTTCTCTCGGAGCCTCTTTCCAGATCGAAAACGGTATTGCCCGTACCGACGATCTGGCCATGGTCGGGCCTCTGTTGCGCATGTCTGGCAACGGGACGACGGATCTACCGAACCAAAGCCTGAAATGGCGTGTCGAGCCGAGCATCGTGCCGACGCTTGAGGGCCAGCCGCCGATGCCGCGCCGGAAGGGCGAGGACAAGAAGATGGCCGGTCTCGGGGTTCCGATTGTCATTGACGGACCGTGGAGCGATCCCCGGATCTATCCCGATATCGCCGGTATCCTGAAGGATCCGGAGGCCGCCTACAAGCAGTTGCAGCAGACGGGCGGCGAACTGATTTCCATTTTGAAAGGCAACAAGGACGCGCCCCAGGAGCTTGTCGAAACGGCAAATGATGTCATTCAGCGCGCGACGGGAGGACGGACGCAGATTGATGTCCAGAAGGTTATCGATGGCGATGTCGATGATGAAGAAGTCCTCAAAGCGGTGGAGGAAGGCTTCGGTCTGCCGCCGGGGCTGCTCGGAAGTGTCCTGAAAAAGAAGAAGAACGACGACAACAACTGACGACGTTGATCCGCCGCGCGAGACCAAATTTCCCTGTCAAAACAGTATCTTGACAGTTATGTATTAGTCGTGTGGGCAAGCGTGTCACGAGGCCCGAACTGGCCGTAACAAACTGGTTCGTTTCCGCAGGTATATGCTTTCGACCTGCGGGATCATCTCAAAATCAAAATGTAATTTAAGGTATGGTATTCCTGAAAATACTATCATTCGTTGTTGGCTGGAGCGTCGTCATGCGATTGCGCGATTTCATTTCAAAAAAATACCTGCACGTTTTTGCCCTGGCCTGTGCCGGCCTCATTGCCGGGCCGGCCGTCGCACAAGTTTCCTGGAGCGCCGAAGCAAGCCTTAAGGTGCACCGCCTTTCGGATCTTTCGTTTTCACCCGATGGCGCCAGGCTTCTTTACGGGGTTAACAGTGTGGACCTTGGCGAAGACACCTATCCGGTCGAATTTTTCATTTCAGATGCGGACGGAGGCAATACCCGCACATTGCTCGAGCCTTCTTCCAACCATTCCGCGGCCCAGTGGGCGCCTGACGGAAACCGGATTGCCTACCTGTCTTCCAGAACCGGGATCAACACTGTCTGGGTCATTGATCCAAGAGGCGGAAAAAGCGTTCAACTGACCCGTGTTCGGCGTGATATCTCCAGTTTCAAGTGGTCGCCCGACGGCAATGCCATAGCGTTTGTCATGCCGGATCCCGACTACATCCCCCCGGATGTGCAAGATTCGGACACGTTCGAGAAGAATCATCTTTGGCTGCAAAAGTTGAAGGACGGCAAGCCGGATGGCGAGGCGGTCAATCTGACGGTGAACGCCGACTTTTCTGTAAGCGAATGGGGCGGAAACTGGTCCTACGACTGGGCGCCGGACAATCGCAGCATTGCTTTTGCGCATCAGGAACGTCCCGGTCTGGATTACTGGACGAAAGCACAACTATCGATTGTTGAAATCGGAACCGGGAACATCCGCCGGATCTACGGTGAGGATGAAAACTGGAAGTATTTTCCCAGATATTCGCCTGATGGAAAATGGATTGCGTTCATTAACGCACCGGGAGCGTTCAAGTGGTCTTTCCTGTGGGATATCAAGCTGTTTTCCGTTGGTGGCGGTGACGTTGTCGAACTCCCTGCAAGCAAGAACAGATTGCCGTTTCCATGGGAGTGGGCACCGGACTCACAGAGCCTGTACTACATTGAAAATGATCGCGTGACCTATTCGTTTTACGAAATGCCGGTCGACGGATCCGCCTATTCCAAGATATTCGGATCTCCGGAAAACTTGAGCGTGCCGGGTCTCAACACCTACCTGACTTCTTCCTTTGTGGACGTCAGTGCAGACGGTTCAAGGCTTGCCTTCATCGGTCAGACACACGACCTGCCGCCAGAGATATATGTCAGCGATGTGAGTGAGTTCGACCCCGTCAGGGTTACTGGCGTGAACGATGAATTTGCCGGGGTGGGAGACTTAAGGACGGAACTTGTCGAGTGGACGTCGCTCGACAATACACGTGTGGAAGGGCTTCTAAGTTATCCGGAGAGTTATCGCGAAGGTGAAGTCTACCCATTGGTCGTGCAGATACATGGTGGCCCGAATGGCGTCGACTTCAATGAATACTTGCCGTTGATGAAGTTCTTTGCGACCGCAGCGTATCTGGAGAAAGGTTATTTTGTCTTGCGCGTCAACTATCGTGGCACGCTTGGTTATGGCCGGACGTTCCGAGAGGGTCTGATCGGAAGATTCGGTGGTCCGGACTATCAGGACATCATGACCGGGGTGAACAATGTCATTGCACGTGGGCTTGTGGATCCAGAGCAGCTTTTCGTCGTCGGGCAGAGCAACGGCGGCACATTGACGAGCTGGATCATTACGCAAACCGATCGTTTCAAGTCCGCCTGCCCGATTGCCGGTGAAACAGACTATATCAGCCTTGAGGGCACAAACGGCTATTTTCAGACAAGCTGGTACCTCGGTGGAAGTTTCATAGACAATCTGCAGATGTTTCTCGATCGGTCCCCGATCTTTCACGTCAAGAACGTGCGCACACCGGTTCTTATTCAGGGGGGGCTTCTGGACGACAATGTCCCGTATACGCAGTTGGAAGAGTTTTATCGTGCCATAAAACGTGCGGGTGCCGAAGCTCAACTGGTCGGATACCCTAAATCCACCCACGACTACTATCCCCCTAACCTCTACCTCAGGCTCCTGCGCTCTTGTCTCGACTGGACGGAAAAGCATCGCAAAACAAGCGAGTAATCGCGTCCGGCCCAATATCAGAAATTTTCAAAGGTTCTGCTGAAGCGCGCCAAGCAGGGGGGCCGGTGCGTCTTCATGAACGAGATGAGCAGCATCCTCGATCGGCGTGAAACTGTCTGCTTTGAGCAATTCCTGAACTTCGCGGCCTTGTTGTTCCGGGATGAATGTGTCGCGCGTGCCCCAGATCATGTGAACGTCAAAGTCTGTCGGCTTGTAGAGTTGTTGTGCCTGCGCGATGTTTCGGACGTCCGCCTGCGCGATCTGCCGGTAAAAGGCCGGTTTGCCGATCTCGCCGGACCAGGGTTTGAGGTACATCCTGATTGTGTCTTCGCGAAGCGGGTAGTGGGCAGCGGCCTGAATGTAGGCTCGAAAAAGGGCTTCATGGGCGTAGTCGGGCAATCCGGCGAATGCCGGTTCGTATTGCGAGACGTGGGCAAAGAAAGGGGAACCGGATGGCAATACCGCGACAGAATTGATGAGGTGCAGTTTGCCGTATTCGATTCCATTCACAAAATGCCCGCGCAGGGCGGCAAGACCGCCGAAGTCATGTCCGACGACTTGCGGCCGTTCCAGTTGCCAGTGGCCGATCAGGTGTTCCAGAAGATCGCTTTGTACCGACTCGGTCACGTTTTGCGCGTCGCTTTTCTCGGACAACCCGGTTCCCAGCATGTCGAAGTAATAGACCTTGCGGTTGTGTGCCAGCCACGGCGCGATCGAGCGCCAGGCTTGTGCCGACCACGGGAATCCGTGCACGAGCACGATCGGCTCACCTTCACCCATCGATCCCCAGGCCACGGATTGACCGTTGAAGGAAAACCGTTCATTCAAGTGCAGCATCGTTTCGCCTCGCATCTAGAGATATACAATTAGCAAAATAGCTATATGACTATAATATGCCACTCCGCGAAGATCAAATAAAAGCGCTCGCCAACGAAACCCGGATCGAGATCCTTCGCATTCTCGACCGGCCGATGGAGCATTTTTCCCATCAGGAGTCAGCGGATCCTGAAGAGAGCGGTGTGTGTGTGCAGTTGATCGCAGAGCATTTCGGTGTCAGCCAGCCGACCATGAGCCGGCATATCGAGCTGTTGAAGCGGGCAGATTTCATATCTGCCAAGCGGCAACAGAAATGGACCTACTGTCTGCGGAACGAAGCGGCACTGGCGGATTATGCCAGTTGGCTGAAAGAAAGCTTGAAAATCAGAGATATCTGAAGAGAACCCGCACCGGGGTCCAGAAGAGCCCCGGTGCGTTTATTCCGGCATGAGATCTTGTGCATTTTGATCGTTAGTACCAGAAACCTTCGCGGCGCCAGATCGTGAATTGCCCGCGCACGGGTGGTGAGGGCGTTCCGCCGTCAATCATGAATTCCCGGCCGCCGTTGATACCCTTGCCATTGGTCTGACGCAGGATCACATATTCGTTGCACTGCGGCCCGCCACTGGAACTCTGGCACATGTCGATGCGGGCTCGTTTTCCTTCCATCTGTTCCCAGACCCAGTCCACGATTGCGACGTGTCCGCCCCAGACCATGAAGTCCAGCGGCTTGACTTCGGTGATGTCGTCGATGTTGATCTTGGCGACATGTTGCGGGTACTTGCGCGGGGAGACGCCGTGATATTTGTCCCACTCGCCGACCCAGATCAGGAAATTCGCGACAAAGCCGATGCAGTCCATGCCGAAAAAGCGGTCCTGAACCATTTGCTGCAGGGCGGCGCGGTCCGACATCTTGTCGAAGTAAAGTCTCTTGATCTTTCCCTTCTCCTCGACGTCCTTGGTGCCGTCCTTGTTCGCGCGGCCACAGACTTCGACTTTGTATTTGTCGAGAAGGTCCTTGTGCTTCAGCATGAAGTTCCAGATCTTGACGAAAGCTTCGTCGTTGCCCTGTCCCTTCAATGCAAGGTCAATCGCCCTGCCTCCAACATGCCGGTTGAGGTTTTCGCCTACCTCGTTCTTGATCCAGCGGAAATTCTTGTAAAAACTGTGCGCGCTGTCGTTCCCGCCGTTGCCGCGGTCCTTGCAAAGATACTGGTTGAGCGCAACCGGACCAGCGTTGGTCTGTAACCCCGGTTTGGTGAGCAGATCCACATATTCGTACGGCAGGTTAAATGCTTCGGCCAAATTAGTTCTCCATCAATTGTTGTAGCGACCGGCACGGGTCCGGTCAGCGCGTACGACCCACCTTGCCTGAAATACAGGCTGTGAGACTGGCCGCAGCGCAGGGCAGAAAAATTGCCCCTGGTAAAATCAGTACGGTCAACCGATCAAGGCTAACACATTTCCAGGGCCAGCCTTAGAGGCATCGATGCACGAAGATGTTGCGCGAATGCAGATAGGCAGCTTCGCGGCTTTGGACGTGCGGAACCGCGTTCGCTGAACTGACTGAAAACCTAGACTGCGACACTTTATGGCGAACACGGCAACTGACGTCAGAAGTGTGTTGTGTTTTGATCGGAAGCGTCACCAGGAACAGGTAACCGAATGCCGGAAAAAACGAGATTGCTCATACGCGTGGACGATGCGGGCTCCTGCCGGGCGTCGAACCTTGGATGCCTGCGTGCCTGTACAGAGGGGCCGGCGCGGAGCACCGAGGTCATGATGCCGTGCGCCTGGGTCCCTCACGCCGCCGTGCTATTCAACGCACGCACCGATGTCGATATTGGCATCCACCTGACCTTGACCAGCGAATGGAACGCAGTGAAATGGCGCCCTCTGACAGACGCGGAAAGCCTCGTCGATGAGGCGGGGTACTTTCTGCCGTTGCTGACGCCGAGGGCGGGAGACCATCGGCCCAGTCTGGTCGACAGACGCTGGTCGCTCGACGAGATCGTACGTGAATTCCGGGCGCAAATCGAACTGGGCGTGAAGCTGTTTTCAAATGCCTCCCACATCAGCTCGCACATGATACGGCATTTTTCAGATTTCGACCCACGCCTTGGCGAGGCTATTTCCGAATTGTGCGAAGAGTTCGGACTGATCGACGATCCTTTCGGACACGGCCTTCCAAGGTTCGCTCCCTATCCGGCCTTTCCCCGGGACAGCCGCTTCCGGGCCAAGTCGTTTGTAGACGGCCTGACGGATCTCTCTCCTGGCACCCACATCTTCATTGACCATCCCGGGGTTGATTGTGACGAACTGGCTGACATCGGCCATCCCGGCTATGAAGACGTGGCTGCGGACAGGGTGTCTTGCCTGGACATGCTGACCTCGCCCGAAGTTGCTGAGGCAATCGATCGGTTGGGGGTTGAGCTGATCAGCTACCGCGAGCTCTAGCTGGTCGCATCTCGATGGCATGACGCCGCCGGCGCATCGTGCACAGACAATTTCAAAGATGCAGAGCGCGGACCATCTCGGTTATTCCCTCTTCCACCGTGCCTGTGTTTTCGATCCGGTGAAGGTTCGGGACATCCTGTGGTTCAAGGTCCGCCCGTCTCAGGCGCTGTTCGATATCGTCTCTGCTTTCCCGTCCCCTGGAAGCCAGACGCTCGGCAAGTACCTCGACCGGTGCCGTGATCAGCAGCACTATGGCTGTCTGGTATTTTTCGGCCGCGCGTGCCAGGACGCGGCGCGATCCGTTGGCAATCACGGTGCTTCCGGTTCGAATGTGTTCGTCATAGGTCTTCGGGATGACGTAGCCCAGGCCGTGCGCTTCCCAGGACAAAGCAGTCTCATCCCGCTCGACCAGATTGTCGAACTCTTCCCGGGTAAGCGTTTCATGATCTTCAGCCTCCGGATCGGCGCGGCGCGTGATGGCGCGGCGGGCGAAAAGGACATCGGTCCTCTCGGCCAGCTTCAACTGAAGCGCGGACATCAACGTGTCCTTTCCAGCGCCGCTCGGTCCAACCACGAGCACCATTCTGCCAGGGCCGACTTTATCCGAGGGTGATCCGCCGGCTTCAGGCAACGCGCCTGCCCTCGCGCCAGACGCCGCGCACGATCGGAACGCTGCCGACAAGTTTTACCTGTATCAGGTCGGCACGCAGACCGGGAGACAGAGTGCCGCGATCGGTCAGCCCGATTGCACGGGCCGGGCTGGATGTGACCGTGGCGACCGCTCTGGGCAGGTCGATGGTCTCGATTTCGTCTGCAAGCTGGAAAGCCGCCTGGATAAGGGAGGCCGGAACGTAGTCTGAAGACAGCACGTCGAGATGTCCCGCTTCGGCGAGTTCTTTTGCCGATACGTTTCCGGAGTGCGAGCCGCCGCGTACGACATTGGGGGCCCCCATGAGTACCGCCATGCCAGCCTCATGGGAGGCTTTCGCCGCCTCGATTGTGGTCGGGAATTCAGCGATTTTCGTGCCCAGTCCGATCGCTTCTTCGACATGGTCGATCGTCGCGTCGTCGTGGCTTGCAATGGCAATTCCGCGATCTTGTGCGAGTGCCGACAGCTTCCTGCGGTTATCGGGTGCCAGCCCGCCAGCGCGTGCCTGCCGCCGCCGGATGAACTCGTCCATCTCGGCGTCGGTAAAGCCCTTCTTGCCCTGGTAATAGATCTTGTAGGAATCGAGCGAGACGAACTGCCGTTGGCCTGGCGTGTGATCCATCAGTGAAATCAGCCGGATGCTCTTGTCGTCCTGGAACACTTCGAAAGCGCCCAGAACATCTGGCGCTGAGACCTCGCAGCGTAGGTGGATGAAGTGGTCGGCGCGAAGCCTGTGTTCGCGCTGGCCCGTTTCGATCGCATCGGCGAGCGCACGCATGTCCGCGTAGCTCAGGTCGGCATCTTCATCCATCCCGACGCGCAGCGCATCGAAAACGGTGGTGATACCGGCGCACGCAATCTGGGCGTCATGTGCCTGCACCGCCGACACGGTGTTCCAGCGCACTTTCGGGCGAGGGGCGTAGTGGGTTTCCAGATGGTCTGTGTGCAGCTCAACTAGACCGGGCAGGAGAAAGTCGCCTTCACAGTCGTGGCCCTCGATATTGCTCGGCGTTTCGATTGCTTCGATCGCGCCAGATGAGTTCACGCTCAAGGAGCCGTCGATAACCTCGTCGGCGAGTATAAGCCTTGCGTTCTTGAAGACTTTCAGATGCGTGCTCATGCATTCTCCTCGGCGGCCGGACGGTCGGCGTGGTCGCCAGCCGGACCCTCGCGTTGCGTCCCTGTTAGCTGAAAAACGGTGTGAACGTCGAACGGTGCGCCCCGCTCCGGTTCAACGTAAAGCGCGAAGGACCGGCAGATGTGCGGGCGTCCGGTGACCTCTGCGAAGTGCCGCTCGGCCGCTGCCTTCATCCGATCGGCTTCTTCTGCGTTCTCCAGCTTGTTGGAGAGCGTCATGTGGAAGCGGAACTCGTCAAATATGTAAGGGTACCCCCACTCCGTCAGATAGCCGTCCTGTCTGGCCGTCAGGCCACTCTTGCGGCGACGCTCAATATCCGCTTGAGAAAGAGGCGCGCGAAAATTCTCGAAGCGGCGAACACATGCCGAGGCAAAGGCAGCCAGCTCCGGTTCATCCGCATTAGGTGTCAGGGCAAGGAATTTGCCGAGCGGATTGACAGTGAAACTTCTGACTTCGAAGGGTGATGCAGTCTGTGCAAAGTCGCCGCATGCCTGAACAAGGTCCGTTTCGGTGACGTTGGACCGCAAGTGAAACGGCGCCTTGAGCGTGCCGTGAAAGCCGTAGCGGCGCGGGCTGTCGGTCAGCGCGTGAAGACGCTCCGGATCAACACCCGCCACGTCCGGCTGGGTGAGGGACGTTCCGGTAAAGGGGTCTCTGCCCAGCCAGGTGTTCCCGAGCTGCATCAGTAAATCGTCCGCATCGGCTGCAAAATAGAGGGCGTAGCGCATTTCGGTACCAGGGTTCAGTCAAGGGAGGCAGAAAGGCTCTAAAGGCAGGCGGTGACTGTTCTGTGACAGTTTGCTCCCGCCTGCAACCGTTTCCTTGTCAAATTCGGTCAGGCGGCCGCGTCTGCGGCAAATGCGGTCACATCGATGATGCGATCGGCGATTTCCTCCCTGACATCCTGATCGTGCAGAATACCGACCATTGCGACACCCTGTTCCTTCTTTTCCTGCACGAGGCGGACGACCACGGCCCGATTGGCAGCGTCGAGCGAAGCGGTCGGCTCATCGAGAAGCAGGATCGGATAGTGCGCGATAAATCCGCGGGCAATATTGACCCTTTGCTGCTCACCTCCGGAAAAGGTCGCGGGCGGCAGCGTCCACAGCCGTTCAGGAACGTTCAGGCGGGCAAGGAGCGAGCGTGCCTTCTTAACGGCGTTGTCCTCGCTTTCACCCTGGGCAATCAGCGGCTCCGCCACGACGTCCTCGGCCGAGACGCGCGGGATTGTCCTGAGGAACTGGCTGACATATCCGATTGTGTCCTCACGGAGCTGCAGGACTTTTCGGGGTTCGGCATCGGCGACGTTGATGATTTCGTCGTCAATGGTGACAAGGATCTGACCCTGATCGCAGCGATAATTGCCGTAGATCATTTTCAAAATGGAGCTCTTGCCGGCACCGGACGGGCCGCCCAGAACGACGCATTCCCCGGTGTTTACGGAAAATTCCACCTTGTCGACGACCGGTATGATCGTGCCACCCTGAAGATGCATGGTGAAGGACTTGCCGACATTGTTGAGATAAAGACGGACAGGCATGTTTGGTTGCTCCTCTCAGACTTGAAGGATGGAGGACACAAGAAGCTGTGAGTAGGGCTCGCGCGGATCGTCGAGCACCTGATCGGTCAGACCGGCTTCAATCACATAGCCTTGGCGCATGACCATAATCCGGTGCGAGAGCAACCGGGCGACAGCAAGGTCATGGGTCACGATCACGACCGACAATCCGAGATCGGATACAAGCCGCCGCAGAAGATCGAGCAGCCGTGCCTGCACCGACACGTCGAGGCCGCCTGTGGGTTCGTCCATGAACACCAGCCGCGGGTGGGTTACAAGATTGCGCGCGATCTGAAGCCGCTGGCGCATGCCGCCCGAAAAAGAACGCGGGTCGTCGTCAATCCGGTCGCTTTCAATTTCAACGCGGCCCAGCCAGTCGTCTGCTGTTGAACGGATATTGCCGTAGTGCCGTTGGCCGACTGCCATCAGCCGCTCGCCCACATTGGCCCCTGCGGACACATTCATGCGCAGGCCGTCTGCGGCATTCTGGTGCACAAAGCCCCAGTCGGTGCGCATCAGAAGGCGGCGTTCTGCTTCCGTCAGTTGGTAAAGATTGCGCATTGCGCCGTCGCGCATCCGGTATTCGATGGCACCGGCTGTCGGCGCGAGTCGCGTCGACAGGCAGTTGAGCAAAGTGGTCTTGCCGGAGCCGCTTTCCCCCACGATGGCGAGCACTTCGCCCGGCCACAGATCGAAGGAGACGTCGAGGCAACCGACCCGGTCGCCGTAGTAGCGGGTGACATTGTGAACCTGCAGAAGCGGTTCGTCCGATTGAATCGTGTTCATCGGGTCGTTTCCCTCTGGTTCTTTTCTGTAATCTGGGCCGCGGCCGGATTGGCTGCCATTGGCCCGGTGTGACCTTGTGCGCGGCGTTCCTCGCAGTGGTCACTGTCTGAGCAGACGAACATCCGCCCGCCTCTGTCGTCGAGAATGACCTCGTCGAGATAGACATTTTCCGCGCCGCAGAGTGCGCAAGGCTTGTCGAATTTCTGGACCTCGAAGGGATAGTCTTCAAAGTCGAGGCTTTTCACCTTCGTATAGGGAGGGATCGCATAGATGCGTTTTTCACGGCCGGCGCCGTATAGCTGCAGCGCAGCCATTTCGTCGATCTTCGGATTGTCGAATTTCGGCGTCGGCGAAGGATCCATCACATAGCGGTCATTGACCTTCACCGGATACGCATACGTGGTGGCAATGTGCCCGTTTTTCGCAATGTCCTCGTAGAGCTTCACATGCATGAGGCCGTAGTCCTCCAAAGCATGCATCTTGCGGGTCTCGGTTTCGCGCGGCTCCAGAAAACGAAGCGGTTCCGGGATGGGAACCTGGAACACCAGGATCTGGTCCTCGGTAAGCGTTTTCTCCGGGATGCGGTGCCGCGTCTGGATAACGGTCGCCTCGGAGGTTTCGTAGGTCGTCCGGACACCTGCCGTTTTTTCGAAAAAGCCGCGTAGGGACACAGCATTCGTCGTATCATCGGAGCCCTGGTCGATCATTTTCAAACAATCGTCCTTTCCGAGGACCGCGGCCGTTACCTGAACGCCGCCTGTTCCCCAGCCATAGGGCATCGGCATTTCACGAGACGCAAAGGGCACTTGATATCCGGGTATTGCGATCCCTTTCAGGATCGCCCTGCGGATCATGCGCTTTGTCTGTTCGTCCAGATAGGCGAAATTGTATTCGCCCTGATCGTAGATCTGAGCCGTGTCATTCATTCTGCAGCCTCCTGGGCAGCGGCATCTTCATCCGGGTTCTGGTCACGTTTTTCGAACCACTCAGCGCGCATCCTGCGGACAAGATCGAGTTCGGCCTGGAAGTCGACATAGTGGGGCAGTTTCAAGTGTTCGACGAAACCGGTCGCCTGGATATTGTCAGAATGCGAGAGGACGAATTCGATGTCCTGGGCCGGCGCAGACTGTTCTTCGCCAAGCTCCTGCCAGCGCATGGACCGGTCGACCATGGCCATCGACATGGCCTTGCGTTCGACCTGGCCGAAAACGAGGCCGTAGCCGCGTGTAAAGGTCGGTGCGGCTTTTGAAGACCCCTTGAACTGGTTGACCATCTGGCACTCGGTGACCTTGATTGTCCCGAGCGTTACGGCAAATCCCAGTTCTTCCGCGAAGAACTCGACTTCCACCTCGCCATAGCGGATTTCACCGGCAAACGGGTGGGTCCGCCCGTAACCGCGCTGGGTGGAGTAGGCAAGTGCGAGCAGGAAGCCCTCGTCGCCACGCGCAAGGTTCTGGAGGCGTAGGTCGCGATCCGCTGGAAAAGCAAGCGGTTCGCGCGTGAGATCGCCGACAGGGGCGTCAACGTCGGTGATCGGGTCCGGTTCCATAAGGCCTTCGTCACCGAGCAGGTCGGTCACGCGTGGCATGGCTTCGTCGCGCATCTCTGCCGTTTCAACAGGCAATTCAGCGCCATCCGATTCCGCGGCGAGTGTGAAGTCGAGCAGCCGGTAGCTGTAGTCGAATGTCGGGCCGAGCACCTGGCCGCCCGGCAGGTCCTTGTAGGTGGCTGAAATCCGGCGCTCCACCAGCATCCTGGCGGTGTCCACCGGTTGGCTGTATCCGAATCGAGGCAAGGTGGTCCGGTAAGCCCGCATCAGGAATGCGGCCTCGATCAGGTCACCGCGCGCCTGCTTGATGGCAAGTGCCGCGAGAGTTTCGTCGTATAGCGACCCTTCGCCCATCACGCGGGCGACGGAATGGGACAGCTGTTCAGCGATCTGCTCCAGCGTCAGCGCGGGCACCGACGTGTCGCCCCGGCGGCGTTTGGCAAGCAGCTTGTGAGCGTTTCGGATGGCTGTTTCGCCACCTTTGACGGCAACATACATGGCTCAGGCCTCCGTGAGCGTAATGCGGGTGGAGCGGGGCAGCGCCGCGACCTCTGCCGTGCCTGCAAAAATCAGGTCGACACCACGCGGAAACTGCCGGTTGTTTGAAACGACCTGATCCCAGAAAACGGGAGGAGTGGGACCAGTGCTGAAGGATGCGGTGTCCTTTATTCCCGGACCGGCCAGCGTGACAGCCTGAGCCTTGCCGAAGGTTTGTCCGGTGAGGATCACCGTCGTCGACTGATCGGGATACTCGGCGGAGCCCTGGTTGAAGCTCGCTAGCGGGATCATCGATTGTGGTTCGCTCACAAGCGCAAAGGCGGCTTCTACGGGCTCCGACAGGATCGGCGCGCCCGTGTGAAAGCGTAAAAAGGCCTTCACGGCTTCGGATTGCATGAGCGGTCGGTCAAGCCAGACAGGGGTGTCGTAGTCGAAGAGTGTCAACGCTATGGCAGCCGCCGCCGGCGTCAGCGGCTCAGGTGGAACTTCTGAGCACATCACGAGTTTTTGGCGTGTGCCCGGGCGTGCCATGACGCTCATGATCGCTCGAAAACAGGCCTGTGCGTCGTGAACGGGGTCGAGGAAGCCGGCAGAAAGCGGCGTGCTTCGCCCATTTTGAACGGGTGTTGAAACTGTCGTTTCCATCAGTTGTCTCCCCGCACCATCGTGAAGAAGTTGACTTTCGTCGCTTCGGTTTCCTGTTTCACCGTTTCACCTGCGGCTGCATGAGCCTCGGCAAGCGGTGTGATGATGTCCTGCTCGATCTGCGCGCGCTCTTCGTCTCGCTGCCAGCGGGCGTCGATCAGAGCGGTGTGAAGGGCTTTTTCCTTGTTGCGTCCGAGGCTGTAGGAGCTCCCGGTTTCGCCAGTTGCAAGACGAACAACGCAGCGGGTCACCGTAACTTCGCCGAGATTGAAGGGATTGCCCGTGCCGCCCATGCGACCGCGCACCATGACCAGTCCTGTCTCGGGCTGGCGCACAAGTTCGTAGTCTGCAGCCTGTAGGGCGTGGAATTTTTCCGCGATGGCATCGGGTGCCGCGGCTGCGAGCGTTGCCATGATTTTTTGGCGTTCAAGTTGGGCACCTGCGGTGTGACTGGAGGTGCCGTCGGGAGTGCTGGCTTCGGTCATAAGTCGCGCCTTCGGTTTGGCGGTAACTGGAGAGAATGTCGAAAACGCATTTTCTCTACCGCTGAATTGTCTATTTGTCTATACAAATAATCCAGTTGACTCTTTGGTACTGAAAATTGATGACGAGCGCATGACGAAAAACACCATTCTCGACCGCAGCGCAGGCATTGCCGTCTGGCGCCAGATCATGGAAACGCTGAAGGCGGAAATTGTCAGCGGCAGATTTGAGGAAGGAAGCCGTCTGCCACCGGAATCGGAGCTTGCCACCCGCTTTGGTGTGAACCGCCACACGGTGCGGCGGGCCATCGCAGCGCTGACGGCGGAAGGTGTCCTCAGAGCAGATCAGGGCCGCGGCACTTTTGTTGCTTCAGCGCCCCTCAGTTATCCGATTGGGCCGCGAACACGGTTTTCGGAAATCGTTTCCGGGCAGGACAGATCGCCGAGCGGGCGGCTGATCGGTTCAGCGCTGGAAGAGGCCGATGCACTGCTTGCGCAACAGCTTGAACTTCCGCTTGGAACCATGCTCATCCGGCTTGAAACGCTGCGCGTTGCGGACGGTATTCCGATGATCGTCGGTACCGGCTGGTTCGAACAGTCGCGGGTACCGAATTTCGTTGCCGACTATGCTGAAAGCGGGTCGATCACCAAGGCCCTGCAAAAGGCCGGGATTGATGACTACCGGCGCAAGGAGTCACGCATAACCGCGGAGCTGGTGGATGCCAGGGATGCGCAGCAGCTTGGTATCCCGCTGGGCCAGCCGGTCATGGTGGTGGAAAGCGTCAATCTCGACATGTCCGGCAGGCCGATACAGTACACACGAGCAAGGGCCGCTGCAGACCGGATCCAGCTTGTGGTGAACGGGGAAATCTGACGGCAGTCATCCTTTAGTGCATATGCGGGTCAGCGAGCATCGCCCGCTCCAGCTTACCGGCTTGCAGAAAAATTCGCGTCCGAAGCCGAACGTCAAGGCTCCGCTAGACAGGCTCGACCCTGGCACTGGAGACAAGTTGCTGGCGTGCCGCCTCAAGATATGTGGCGCTGACCGGAAGGTCCCGACCGTCTTCGAGCACAGCGCGGTATCCCCTGTCGCGTCTCTCAATCGCTTTCAGAAACTGTTGCGCCACCCAATGAGAGCGATGCACACGCACGCCGGGATATCCTTCAAGAAGGTCGATGGCATCACTCAAGCGCATGAGGATCAATGCCTTTCCCGTCGTTAGCGTGACCTCTGCATAGTGATCCTGCATTGAAATCGACACGACAGACCCATGACGCACATTGTGAGGCAGACGTGACATCAGGGGCACAGAAGCTGCCTCCAACTGTTCAGGCGCTGGCGCAGCTGGCGCGGCATCGGTGGCTTCCGAAACTAAATCATCAGTTGCTTTGCGTTTTTCCAGCCGGTTGCCGAACAGAGCAGGCCAGAGAACGAATTCGGTCAAAAGAAGCAAGATCGAGAAAATCGTGACCTGCACATAAAGAAGCGGATAGGGCGTCGTAATCTCGAGCTTGTCGCCAACCATTCCATAGAGAACGGATATGTAGCCCGCCGCCGGCAGCGCGGCCAGCGCGATCCCTAGGACAAATCGCGGGAAGGAAGGAATTCTGCCTGCCAGACGGCTGAAATAGAAAACATGCAGGATCGGCACGACGATCAGCGCACAACCTAGAATATCCAGGCTCCAGAAAACCGCACGCTGCCACAAGGTCATGGTCTCGTACGTTCCGAACGGGCCCACGCCTATGGCGATAAAGGTTATGCCAAAATAGAGAAAAAGCTTCCTTTCGGGATCAAAAACTACGTCAATTTCACGCATCGCGAATTGGTCTCTGCGAATTAAATCAAAATTTCTCAACGGTTTCACGCAGCCGCCGTTCCGTAAGCACGAACTTTCTGGATTAGTCGTCTGCGCTTGTTCCAATCGGAGAAGATTGATGCGCGCCGGACCAAAAATCAAGCGCCGGGGCAAATCGATTTCGATCGGGCAGGAGCCTGGGTGGTCATGTCAAGGGGTGTCGAAATTGAAGTTCCAGCAACTTTTGCGTTTGCAGGGGTTCCCCGCGCATGAAACCCCTTTCGAACACGTGACATGGAAACGGGATCACCTTGGACAGCGAGCGAGAGGATCGGTCTCGGCACACTCCTCAAATTCAAAATGACAGCTGGTTTCTTTAGCTGATTTCCAAAACAGAATGTGAGAATCGCATCATGAAAAAACACATATTTCTAGCACTGGCAGCGCTGATATTTCCGACATCTCTGTTCGCGGCAACAATGACGCTGAACACAGTCGATGATGGCTGGGTACGGACATTTGGAGGCGACACCGTGAACACCGGCGACACCACGATTTCGGTGTCGCAATCGGGTGCAAACATCTTCAATGGCATATTCGAATTCAATCTCGCGGGAATTGACGATAACGCGACAATCAATTCGGTCGCGTTTGAATGGACCAATACCCGGTTCATTTCCAACCTCGGAGCCAACGCAGAAGTAGACCTGTTTGCCTATTTGGGGGACGGCTCCGTCACGATTTCGGACTTCAATGCTGCCGGTGATCAGGTTGCGGATACCAGCGTTTCAACGGGTGGATCGCCGGGCGACGTCAACACGATCGCCTTCACAGATCTGACCATGTTCACATCGGCTCTGCTGGGCGATCTGTTGAGTGTCAGGTTCGAAACCGACAGCTTTGCCTCGTTCCAGATCGCGTCCCTGGAGAACCAGGACTGGGCTGCCGGTAGGCTGATTGTCGACTACACACCAGGCCAGGTTTCGGCAGTACCGCTTCCGGCCAGCGGACTGCTTCTATTGGGTGCACTTGGCGGCGTCGCTGGTCTTCGCCGCCGCAATAAGACCTGATCCCGATCCTGGTCGATGCACTCAGCGCCCGTTCTTCCCACAGAGCGGGCGCATTTGTCTGGAATGTTGATTTTCCAGGTAGGGCAGAGTCGGCGCTGTGGTGTCTCGGATCTAGAAGGACAGCGGCGCGTTGTCGGTGACTTCCTTCATCACGAAAAAGGTACGCGTCTGACGGACGCCTGGTAGTGCAATCAGTTTTTCGCCGTGCAGCTTGTTGAAATCCGCCATGTCCTTCACCCTGATTTTCAGAAGGTAGTCGAAGTCGCCGGCTACCAGGTGGCAATCCAGCACGAAATTCAAGGCCTGAACGGCGTCTTCGAATTCGGCAAAGCTTTGCGGCGTAGAGCGATCCAGAACGACGCCGACAATGACAAGCGCTGCCCGATCCACCCTTTCCGGATTGACCATGGCACGCACTGATCCGATGACATCTTCATCGAACAGGCGCTGTGTACGCCGGTGACATGTTGCCGGACTGACGTTCACGCGTTCTGCAAGCTCGGCATTTGATAGCCTTCCGTCTTCCTGCAGGAGCTTCACGATTTTCCGGTCTGTTCTGTCCAGACTTTGAGGCATGAGAGATTCTCTCAATAATTTGAAATTTTTCGGATGAATATCATAATTTCTCCGGAAATTGTTGAATGTTTCATAGTTTCATTCGGCAGAATAGAAAGCACCTTCGGCAAATTTTCTGTCAGTCTTGGCCCGTCTCAAACAACAAGGCATGCACTCATGAATCTCGACCGTTTTGAACGCTATCCGTTGACCTTTGGGCCGACACCGATTGAACACCTGCCGCGCCTGACGGATGCTCTTGGTGGAGAGGTTCAGATTTATGCCAAACGAGAGGACTGCAACTCCGGTCTGGCCTTTGGCGGCAACAAGCTTCGCAAACTGGAATACATCATTCCCGACGCCATTGCCTCCGGTGCCGACACTCTTGTTTCAATCGGTGGCGTGCAGTCGAACCACACACGAATGGTCGCCGCGGCCGCGGCGAAAATCGGCATGAAATGTGTTGTGGTGCAGGAGAAATGGGTGCCGCACTTTGATGCTGTTTATGACCGTGTCGGCAATATCCTCCTGACACGGCTGATGGGGGCCGATTCCCGGCTTGTCGACGACGGCTTCGATATCGGCATCCGCAAGAGCTGGGAAGATGCCATGCAATCGGTCCGCGACGCTGGCGGAACGCCCTACGGTATTCCGGCCGGGGCTTCCGTTCACAAGTTTGGCGGGCTTGGGTATGTGCGGTTTGCCGAAGAGGTGAAAGCCCAGGAAGCTGAGCTTGGGTTCCAGTTCGATTACATCATCGTGTGTGTCGTCACCGGCTCCACCCAGGCCGGTATGATCGTCGGCTTTGCCGCACAGGACAGGGCTGAGCGGGTAATCGGGATCGATGCGTCAGGAACGCTCGATCAGACGCGTGAGCAGGTAAGGGAGATCGTCGACAACACCGCTGATCTTGTCGGATTGGGCCGCCCGGTTTCAGATGCGGAAATCGTCATCAACCCCGACTACGCCTATCCGGCTTATGGTGTTCCTTCGGATGAAACCAATGATGCGATCCGGCTTGCTGCAAGGACGGAAGCGATGATCACGGATCCCGTCTATGAGGGCAAATCGATGCAAGGGATGATCGATCTTGTCAGGAAAGGCGAGATACCGGCGGGCTCAAAGGTTCTTTATGCCCATCTGGGCGGTGCGCCTGCGCTGAATGGCTACAGCTACTACTACAAGGATGGGTGATTGCTCGATCAAGAGCCTGAGGACATTGCTGTCTGAACCGCGCTTCCTTGCGGGGAAGAGAATTTGGCAGCGGACGGGTAACCGTCCGCTGCCTTTGGCAATTTACATCTTGGCGCGTTCAGCTCTGAGCGCGAGCCACAGGCAATAGCACATCACCAGCACGACAATCGTGAACGGTATGCCGGTCGAGACTGCCGCCCCTTGGAGGGCCGAAAGCCCACCGCCGAGCAGCAGCGCGATGGCAACCAGTCCTTCCAGCGTGCACCAGAAGATGCGCTGGATGACAGGCGCATCCATCTTGCCACCTGCCGTGATCGTGTCGATCACCAGCGAACCGGAGTCCGACGACGTCACGAAGAAGATGATGATCAGCAGCAGCGAGATCGGTGCGACGATCTGGTAGAACGGCAGTTCCTTCAGGAAGCCGAAGAGGGCTCCTTCGGGCTTGTACGCGTCGATGACCGTCGCGCGGACGCCTTCTGCGCCACCTGCATTCAGCATGTCGATTGCTGCGCCGCCGAAGGTCGACATCCAGAGGGCGCAGACTGCCGTTGGCGCGATCAATGCGCAGAGCACGAACTCGCGCACTGTCCGGCCTTTGGAGATACGAGCGATAAACATGCCGACGAAGGGCGACCAGGCGATCCACCATGCCCAGTAGAATGTCGTCCATCCGTGGAAGAAACTCGTATCTTCTCGCCCGAAGGGATTAGACAGCGCGGGTAACATCAAAATGTAGTCTGTCATGACGGAGAAGTAGCGCGAGATTGCGACGCCGACCCCGGTCACAAGGATTACGAAGATGAACAGCCCGACGGCCATGATCATGTTGATTTCCGACAGTCTCTTGACGCCCGCATCCATGCCGAGAAGAACCGAACCCAGAGCGATTGCGGTAATGAAGATGATGAGCAGAACTGTCACCGTCGGAGTTGGCTCGATGCCGAAGACTTCGTAAAGACCAGCGGCTACCTGTTGTGCGCCAAGACCCAGTGAGGTGGTCAGACCGAACAAGGTCGCGAAAACGGCAAGTGTATCGATGGCGTGGCCCCACCATCCCCAGACACGTTCGCCGAGCAGGGGATAGAATGCGGACCGCAGGGTCAGCGGCAGACCGAGATTGTAGGCGAATATCGCAAGCGACAGTCCGACCGCAGCGTAAATCGCCCAGCCCTCAAGACCCCAGTGGTGAATGGTTCCCACCACGCCAACATACTCGTTTCCGGGCTGCGTGATGTCGACGCCAAGCGGACTTGCACCACCGCTTTCGGCGAAGTTGTAGTAGACCGGCTCAAGCACGCCGAAGAACAGCAGCCCGATGCCGATGCCGGCGGCGAACATCATCGCGATCCAGCCGGCATAGGAATAGTCAGGCTTGGCATCCTTTCCGCCGATCCGCACGGATCCGACCGGCAGAACGATCAGCGCCAGGCAGAAAAGCGTGATTGCATTGACCGACAGGACAAGGAACCAGTCGAACGTGCTGGTCAGCCAAGGCCGGAGCCAGCCGAAGAACGCGGCGGCGGCTTCCTGATTGGCGAGCGAGATTAGTACGAATGCCGCGATCAAGATACTCGAGATCAGAAAGACGGGATTGTGCAGATCCAGACCAAATGGGCGAATATTGTCCTGTCCGAGTTCATACTCGGTTTCGAAATCCCAGACCCGGGGATCCGGATCCAGCATTTTCTTGGTTTCCGACGAGTCAGACATATCCCCTCCTGTCCGTTGCTGTTCCCCGTCCATTAGCGTTGCATAGGAAAGGGACGAGTGTCCAATGATTGTGCGAATAAATGTCGCATTGAATCGGTCGAATACGTCACAGGGTATCGCAGGCCCGACTCTTGCCACTTGCCTGACGTGACAAAGCGGAACCGATCAACAACTACTGATGCGCCACATTGCGAGGGGTCTACAAGTCGGATCTCTTCTTTTCGAAATTCCTTGAATTTATCACGGCTGGAAGGGGTCGATCGGATGAAAAGACGAGTTTTTGTGTCAGGCGGTGCTGCCGGTATCGGTCGCGCCATGGCAGAGCGGTTTTTAACTGACGGTGCTGAAATCGCGATCTGCGACGCTGATGCGTCTGCCGTATCAGACTTCCAGAAAACCCACCCAAAGGCGCTGTGCGGCGTCGCGGACGTGACCAGCGAAGCGGAGATGCAGGCGTTCCTTGGCCAAGTGGAAAGCCAATGGGGCGGAGTGGATGTCGTTTGCGCGAATGCAGGCACGGGAGGGCCGGCCGGTGCGATCGAAACGCTGGACTATGGTGAATGGCAGCGGTGTGTCGCGACGAATGTCCATGGCACCTTCCTGACCTGCCGCTGGGCTGCCCGGGTGATGAAAGCCGAGGGGGCGGGCCTGATTGCAATGACGTCCTCGACTGCAGGCATCATGGGATACCCGATGCGTTCGCCCTATGCGGCGGCAAAATGGGCCATCGTCGGTCTGATGAAGACGCTTGCCATGGAACTCGGGCCGCATGGCATTCGTGTCAACGCAATCTGTCCCGGCGCGGTAGAAGGTCCCCGGATGGATCGCATCGTCGCAAAGGAAGCCGTCGCGCGCGGGCTCAGCGAGGAAGACGTCCGTGCCCTCTATGTCGAGGGTGTCTCCATGAAAACCTGGGTCAGCGCAGAGGACGTTGCAAACATGGTTCATTTCCTTGCATCCGACGCGGGACGAAGGATTTCCGGACAAGTCCTTGCGGTTGACGGTCATACCGAAACGCTTGCTCCGTGAACTGGAAGCATCATGATGCTCTGCGAAAGCTTTTCCGCGGCCTGCACCCGCCTAGATATCCGTTGCAGGTCCCAGCAAAGCTCTTCTCGCCATGATTTGACGGAGGCGAACACATGATTACACTGCCGCCACTTCCCTATGATGAATGGTCCGACACCAAGGACACGCTCCATCTTTTCCTGCAGATTATCGGGAAGATCCGCCTCAAGTCGCACCCGAAGCTGAACCACTGGTGGCATGTTACGCTGTACCCGCATGTCTGCGGGCTGACGACAGGCCGTATACCCTTTCGGGACGGCGGGTTCGAAATCCTGTTCGACATGATTGATCACCGGGTCAGCGTCTGTCGCAATGACGGTCGTCAAGAGGGGTTTTCCGTTGCAGGGCTGAGTGTTGCAGAATTCTACACGGCGCTGTTTTCCCTGCTCGGCGACCTGGGCATCACGGTGAGCATCCTGGCTGTTCCCTATGACAACAAATCCAAGGTGCCCTTTCCGCAAGACACTGCGCCACGCCGCTACGATGAGGTCGCCGTCTTCCGGTTCTGGCAGGCACTTTGTTCGATATCAGGGGTCTTCGAGACTTATCGGACGAGTTTCGCTGGCAAGCAAACACCTGTGCACCTCTACTGGCATTCTTTTGATCTGGTTGTCACCCGTTTCTCAGGCCGCGCTCACCCGTTGGAAGGAGGCACGCAATCGGACAGGGAGGCCTATTCTCACGAAGTGATTTCGATCGGTTTCTGGCCTGGAGATGACACCTTTCCGGAAGCCGCATTTTACGGTTACGCCTACCCCGAGCCGTCTGGAATGAACCAGGTACCGTTGCGGCCCGGATCCGCGCTCTGGGCGGAAAAGAACGGCGGCGCCCTTGCAATCCTCAAGTATGAGGACGCCCGGACTGCAATGGATCCGGCCGATGCAATCCGTTCGTTTCTCGACAGTCTTTATGACGGCGCATCGGAAAAGGCGAACTGGCCTGTCAGCGACCTGAGGCATGCGCATGCATGAGCGGCGGTAAGGCATGTGCTTTGCCGGTTTCGAAGCTGGTTTGACCAAAGCGTGGTAGCCAGTTCGGAGTTTAGCCGCCGGGGTTGTTGTCCTGTGTTGTCTCTCTTTCATTCATCATCGCAGCAATGATGTCCGACGAAGTTTGACGTGCGCCGGTCTGAAGGTATTCCATGGCGCGCAGCGCTGCCGTGTGGGCCTCCAGACTGGATCCTGCGACGCAATCCTCTATCACCCGGCAGAAGTAATCCGACTGGTGTCCGTCTACGAACGTGTAGTGGACGCAGACATCCGTGAGACCGCCGCACAAAAGGAGCGTCTCGACCTTCAAGCCACGAAGCAGAATTTCAAGATCAGTCCCGAAAAAGGCCGAGTAGCGGCGCTTCGGAACGAGGTAATCCCCTTTGCGAAATCCCATTTCTTCCTTGGCCACATCGGTTCGCGGATCGCCTTCCAGACAATGAATGTCCTCGTCGCCATCAAGCTCCCGGCCAAAGTCGATTCCATCCGCCCTGTGGATTTCCTGAATGAATATCACCGGCGTCCCGGCCTCGTGCGCTGCCTCCACAAGACCGGCGCATGCCAGCATCCGCTCTCTGTAGCCGGGCATGTTGTCGATCGAGCGAACGGTGCTGTCATCGATGAAGGTGCTTTTTTGAACGTCTATCACCAGGAGAGCGGGTCTGCCTTCGATGAGCTTTCTTGCAGGTTTTTCTGAATTAGCCATATCGACCTCGTTCACGGGTCGTCCCGGCCAGCCATTTCGCGTTGGGCCGTCCCAACAAGCAGATCCCGGCGTTTTATCTGAAGTTGCCGGTTCTTGCAAAAATCCTCCGCGGTGGCGTCGGCATTCAGGCATAGCCCGGAAACGAGCCCCTACCGCTTCTCGAGAGACTTGGAGATCCGGTGCGTCACGACACTCTTTCAAAAGGTCGGGCACGCGCTTGTAATGCCCTAAACGTCTGACAAAAAGGGATTTTCTTGGACAAGTTGGCAATCGCGGCACATTTTGATTGACGTATGTCAGAAAGAAGCGCCAATTTGGCGATCCGCGGGAGGTAATGAGTGAAGCCAACTGTCCATGACATAGCGCGCGAAGCCGGTGTCAGCCTTTCGACCGTCGATCGCGTCTTGAACGGGCGGGCGGACGTGCGGCCGAAAAACGCTGAACGGGTCAAGGACGCGGTGAGGCGGCTCGGCTATGTGCGTGACACGAATGCGGCGAACCTGGCAAAGAAAAGGCGTTACAAGTTTACTTTTGTCCTGCCGGAAGGGCCGAACCATTTTGTCGACACCGTTGCGAGTGCCGTTCGCGAGGCTACTGATGCGCAGGTGACTGACCGGGCTGATGTCGACATAATATATGTGAACGCGGCTGATCCGCATGCGGTTGTCAAGCGCCTGAAGTCCCTGGATCTCGGGCGGCTTGACGGCGTTGCGATCATGGCGCCGGAAACACCGCAGGTGCGAGATGCGATTGCGCACATCAAAAGCGCCGGTGCCTATGTGGTCGCCCTTGTGTCCGATCTGCCTAATTCCCGATGCGATCACTTTGTTGGAATTGACAATTTCTCGGCTGGCCAAACGGCGGGAGCTCTTCTTGGACGCTTCCTGCGCAAAGAAACGGGCTGCATTCTGGTGGCGACGAACTCGATGGTGTCCCGCGACAGTATCGAGCGGCGCTTTGGACTTGATGAAGTCCTGTCGAGAGACTTTCCAAGGCTCAAGGCTTTGCCGACTATCGAGTTTCACGACGATCCGGATCGAATAAGGGAAACGCTTCAAAGGAGCATTGCCGCCCATGGCGATCTGAAGGCTGTTTATTCCATGGGCTCGGGGAATGCCATCATGCTGGATGCTCTAAGGCAATCAGCGCCCGATCGCGATCTTGTTGTTGTTGCACATGACCTTACTTCCGTCACGCGCCAGGCTTTGCTGGATGGCGAAGTGGACGCCATCATCGTGCAGAACGTGGGACATCTTGCCAGGAGCGCTCTTAGAATCCTTCGCGCCAAGTGCGATGACGCTGGAATCTATGAGGCGCAGGAGCAGATCCGCATTGAAATCATCATGCGCGAAAACCTTTACTAGTCAGGTTCGACTGCTACGCGTATCGCGTGCCTTTCTAAAAACATCAAAAATTCAATGTTTTAAGCACCTTTTGCCGTGACGAACAGGCCGTTTTGACGAAAAAGAAAGACGTATGTCAGTTTTTTGATTGACTTGACATACGTATGTCAAATACGGTGAGCGCGCACTTGGAGGAGTGCCTCCGCCCGGCGCTCGCCGGGAGCGACCATATCGGGAGGAAATTAGCGATGAAAACTGCGAAACTTCTCGCGGCGACCGCTTTCGTGGCGGCAAGCGGGCTCAACGTGTCTCAGGCGCAGGCAGAAGACCTGACACTGTGTTGGGCCGCATGGGATCCGGCAAACGCCCTTGTTGAACTTTCCAAGGAATTTGAAGCCCAGTCAGGGCACACAATGAAATTTGAATTCGTGCCGTGGCCGAATTTTGCGGACCGGATGCTGAACGAACTGAATTCGGGCGGCAAGCTCTGTGACCTTCTCATCGGCGACAGCCAGTGGATCGGGGGCGGAGCGGAAAACGGCCACTATGTGAAGCTGAACGATTTCTTCGACAAGGAAGGCATCAGCATGGACGATTTCGCGCCAGCGACCGTCTATGCCTATTCAACATGGCCCAAGGGAACGCCGAACTACTACGCGCTGCCTGCAATGGGCGATGCGAATGGCTGGTTCTACCGCAAGGACTGGTTTGCGAAACCGGAAATCCAGGAAGCCTTCAAGGCCGAACACGGCCGCGATCTGACACCGCCGAAAACCCAGATGGAACTGCTGCAAGTTGCGAAGTTCTTCCAGGGCCGCGAAATCGATGGCCAGAAGCGTTACGGTGCAGCCATCTTCACCGAGCGCGGATCGGAAGGCATCACCATGGGTGCGACAAGCGCCATGTATCCGTTCGGTTTCAAGTATGAGATGACGCCCGGCAAATACGACATGGAAGGCGCGGTGAACTCGCCGGACGCGGTCGCCGGGCTTGAGTTCTACAAGGAACTCTACAAAACCTCGACGCCCCCAGGCTACACCGACAGTTACATGGAACAGTCGCTCGACGCCTTCAAGTCGGGTCAGGTGGCAATGGCCATGAACTGGTTCGCCTTCTTCCCGGGTCTTTATGCGGATCCGGATACCGGCGGGGACAAGATCGGGTTCTTCGTCAATCCGGGGCAGTTGAAGGAAGCTTCCACGCTCGGCGGACAAGGCATTTCCGTTGTTGCCTATTCCGACAAGCAGGACGCGGCGCTCGAATACATCAAGTGGTTCGCGCAGCCTTCCGTTCAGAAGAAGTGGTGGGATCTCGGCGGCTATTCCTGTCACGTCAGCGTTCTGAACGATCCGAACTTTGCGGACAGTGCTCCGTTTGCAGCCGACTTCCTGCTCGCCATGGACGGCGTCATGGATTTCTGGCAGGAGCCGGCCTATGCCGAGCTGCTTCTGGCGATGCAAAAACGGCTGCATGACTATGTCGTGGCCGATCAGGGAACGGCAAAAGAAGCTCTCGACAAGCTCATCGAAGACTGGACCGAGACCTTCGAGGACGAGGGCAAGCTGTAACGTACTCGGACTGCCGGGCAAGCGGGTTCAAACCAGCTTGTCCGGCCCGAAACCGGGCGGGTGCGAATGCGCAGTGAATGCCCAAACGTACCCCGCCTGGTTCTCCGGACTATTCTTCGAACAGGCAACAGATGTCAGACACTTCTATCGACCGCGTGGCGAAAGCGACGCCGCCCTCCGTTGCGGCCAAAATTCGCGGCTTGAGCGACCGGGCCATCGCCTGGATTTTCGTTCTGCCGACGATTTTCCTGCTGCTGGCGGTGAATATCTTTCCGCTCATCTGGACCATAAATCTGAGCTTCACGAACTTTCGTGCCAACCGTCCCAACCGGGAGGTCGATTATATCGGACTGCGCAACTACGAGCGCATTCTGACGGATGAAGATATCTGGCTGACAATGCAGGCGACGGCGCATTTTCTGTTCTGGACGATCCTGTTGCAGGTGCTGATCGGGTTCACGCTGGCCTGGCTGATCAACCGGAAATTCAAGGGCAATGATCTCTGGACGACGCTGATCGTCCTGCCGATGATGTTGTCACCGGCGGTGGTCGGCAATTTCTGGACGTTTCTCTATCAGCCTCAGATCGGTCTCTTCAACTACGGCATTTCGTTCCTGACCGGCATCGACCCGTCTTCGTTCCAGATGATCGGGGATGTGAAACTGGCGCCCTGGTCGATCGTTATCGTCGACACCTGGATGTGGACGCCGTTCGTGATGCTGATCTGCCTGGCGGGGCTGAGGTCCATCCCCGACTATATCTACGAGGCGGCCGAAATCGACAGGGCGAGCCAATGGCGGCAGTTTTGGACGATCACCATACCGATGGTGCTGCCGTTCCTGATGCTGGCGGTCCTTTTCAGGGGCATTGAGAACTTCAAGATGTTCGATCTTGTCGTGCAACTGACCGGTGGCGGGCCCGGGTCGGTGACCGAACTCACGTCCATCAATCTGAAACGTGAAGCCTTCGAGAAGTGGCGCACCGGATATGCGTCCGCCTACGCGATCATCCTGTTCGTGACGGTGTTCGGCCTTGCGTCAATCTATGTGAAAGCCCTCAACAAGGTGAAGGAAAGATGAGCAGCTATTCCATTACCGAACCTTCGCCACTGCAAAAGTGGCTCGCGGGCACTCTCGTCGTCTTCTATGCGGTTATCACGCTGCTCCCGCTCGTCTGGATCCTGACGACCGGTTTCAAGTCGCCCGTTGACGCGATCGCGTATCCGCCAAAGATCCTGTTCGAGCCTTCGCTCGAAGGCTACGTGAACCTCTTCACGACGCGAACGCGCGTTTCCCCGGAGGCTCTGCAGGCCTTGCCGCCGCCGTCGAGCTGGTATGAAGAAATCGTGCGCAACCGCGACATGGTGATTGCCGGTCCCTCGCGCTACGGAGAGCGGTTCCTGAACTCCGTCATTATCGGCTTCGGGTCGACTTTCCTCTCGGTTTTTCTGGGAACGCTGGCCGCCTATGCGTTCTCGCGGTTCAAAGTGCCTTTGAAGGACGATCTCCTGTTCTTCATACTGTCGACAAGGATGATGCCGCCGATTGCCGTTGCGATCCCGATTTTCCTGATGTTCCGTACACTCGGGCTCTCCGATACGCATCTGGGCATGATCCTGCTTTATACGGCGGTCAACATTTCGCTCGCGGTTTGGTTGCTCAAGGGGTTCATGGACGAAATACCGCGCGAATATGAAGAAGCCGCGCTGATCGACGGCTACACGCGGTTTCAGGCTTTCTACAAAGTGGTCCTGCCACAGGCGGCGACCGGCATTGCATCGACGGCCATCTTCTGCCTGATCTTCTCGTGGAACGAATATGCCTTCGCAGTCCTCTTGACCTCGGGAACGGCACAAACCGCACCGCCCTTCATTCCGACGATCATCGGAGTTGGCGGCCAGGACTGGCCGGCGGTTGCAGCGGGTGCGACGCTGTTCCTCGTGCCGGTCATGGTGTTCACAATCCTGCTTCGCAAGCATCTGCTGCGCGGCATCACCTTTGGAGCAGTGCGCAAATGAGCGACTTCCTTCACGGATTGACACGGTTCCGGCGCGGCTCCTGGGAGTTGCTGGCCTCTGTTCTGATTGCCGTTGGCGTCGTCATGCTGATGCAGCCGCTGGTGCTGTGGGCATACACTTATTCCTTCATTGTCACGCTGACGGGCACGGTGATGTTCATCGTCGTCAGCCATTTTCCGGACTAGCATCATGGCCGAAATTGTCATCAAGAACCTGAGGAAGGAATTCGGCGATTTCACCGCCGTGCAGTCGTCCTCCTTCAAGATCGAGGACGGCGAATTTTTCATGCTGCTCGGGCCGTCGGGATGCGGCAAGACCACGACGCTGCGCATGATTGCCGGTCTTGAACTGCCGACATCCGGTGAGATCTACATCGACAAGGAGGAAGTAGGACAAAAGCCGGCCCGGCAGCGCGATATCGCCTTCGTGTTTCAGATGTTCGCGCTCTATCCGCACATGAATGTCCGGCGGAACATAAGCTATCCCCTGGTCAGCCAGGGAATGTCGAAAAAGCATGTCCGGGACAAAGTTGCCGAGGTCTCCCGTATTCTCGGGATCGAAGATATTCTCGACCGCCCCGTCAGTGGACTTTCCGGTGGCGACCGGCAACGCGTTGCACTTGGCCGGGCGATTGTGCGCGAACCGAAGGCCTTCATGATGGATGAACCGCTTGGAGCGCTGGACGCCGAATTCCGCGAGCATATGGCGGAGGAGCTGCGCGCGCTGCACGACCGTATGGGCGCCACCACCGTTTACGTTACGCATGATCAGCTTGAAGCGATGCAGATGGGTGACAAGATCGTCGTTATGAACCACGGGGTGATCGAACAGTTCGGAACGCCGCAGGATATCTACGACAAACCGGCGACGATGTTCGTCGCCGACTTTATCGGGTCGCCTTCCATGAATTTCCTCCGGTTCCATGGTGAAGTCCATGCGGGGGCTTCCAGCGTGAGCATGCATCACGTCGATCTTGCGGTGCCGACCGTTCGAGAGCCATTCCAGGGTGACTTGGTCTACGGCATCCGGCCGGAGCACATCCGGCTTCGGGATGATGGGGGTAATCGGGGCGAAGTGGTCGCCGCCGAGTATCTTGGAACCACGCAGATCGTCACTGTGAAGACGGCCGGGGGTGAC
The DNA here is from genome assembly GCF_947494555.1 of uncultured Roseibium sp. Lineage (GTDB taxonomy): Bacteria > Pseudomonadota > Alphaproteobacteria > Rhizobiales > Stappiaceae > Roseibium. The sequence continues at coordinate 429,105 of NZ_CANLVF010000004.1, forward strand.
CTCAAGGCCAGGATCGCGTCGGATCAGCCGGCAACACCAGGCGAAACCGTCAGCCTCGACTTCAATGGGGCGACCGCGACGCTGTTCGACAATCAGACCGGGCGCGCTTTGCGGTCCGACCTTAACGAGGGAGTGCTCTCCCATGTCTGAAGTGCGTTTGTCCAACTTGTCGAAGGCGTTTGGCGACACGGTCGCGGTCGATGATGTGAGCATGACCATTCCCAACGGGGCTTTCGTGACGCTTCTCGGACCGACGGGTGCCGGCAAGACGACAATCCTGCGTCTCATTTCCGGCCTCGAGCAGCCCGACGGAGGCGACGTCTTCATCGGTGGCCGCTCTGTTGCCGATGAAACGCCAGCGCAACGCAACGTTGCGATGGTGTTCCAGCAATATTCGCTCTATCCACATATGAGCGTGCGCGAAAACCTCGCATTTCCCCTGCGCTCACCGTTGTTGAAGACGCCTGCGGAGGAGATCGAACACAAGGTTTCGGAAGTCGCGAAAGTCCTGCGCATTTCGCACAAGCTGAACAACAAGGCGACCGAGTTGTCGGGTGGTGAGATGCAGCGCGTCTCGATCGGCCGCGCGCTTGTGCGCGATCCAACCATCTACCTGATGGACGAACCCTTGAGTTCGCTTGACGCCAAGCTGCGTTCCGACCTGCGTGTCGAACTCAAGCGCATTCAGGAAAATCTGGGGGCGACGCTGCTCTATGTGACCCATGACCAGATCGAGGCCATGACCATGTCGACCCATGTCGGCGTTCTGGATAACGGCAAGCTGGTGCAATTCGGTACGCCGCGTGAGATCTATGAAAATCCAGTCAACCTCTATGTAGCCGGCCGGCTCGGCCAGCCCCGGATCAATGTGCTGCCTGCGGAAATGTTTGCCGGTGCACCCGCGGGCGCTACCAAGATCGGTTTGCGGCCGGAACATATCCAGCAGGGCGAGGGCAAGGGATCGACCGTCAAACGGATCGAACATCTTGGAGATCAGATTCGCCTCCATCTGACACTGGAAGGCCACAACGTGGTCACGCTATCGGACCCGCATGCCGGTCTGGAACCGGGCGACACCGTCGCCATTCAACCCCGCAATCCGCTGTTCTTTGATGCAAGCGGCATTCGTATCACCTGAGGAGAGGGAACATGAAGCAGTTCATCAACTCAAAGGAAACGCTGGTCACGGAAGCCATCGACGGGGAATTGCGAACGGCCGGCGGCCGTCTCGCCCGGCTGGATGGATATCCGCACATCAAGGTCGTGGTGCGCACCGACTGGGACAAGTCGAAAGTGGCATTGGTTTCCGGTGGCGGGTCCGGTCATGAACCGAGCCACGCGGGTTTTGTGGGGCAGGGAATGCTGACAGCCGCCGTCTGCGGGGAGGTCTTCGCATCGCCCTCGGTCGATGCTGTTCTGGCCGGCATCCTGGCTGTGACGGGAAAAGCCGGTTGCCTGGTCATCGTGAAGAACTATACCGGTGACCGGTTGAATTTCGGACTTGCTGTGGAACGCGCGCGCGCCTTCGGCCTCAAGGTCAACATGGTCATTGTCGACGATGATGTCGCGTTGCCCGATCTGCCTCAGGCGCGCGGCGTTGCGGGCACGCTTTTCGTGCACAAGATTGCAGGCGCGCTCGCGGACCAGGGCGCCGACCTTGAAACAGTCTCCGAGGCGGCGGGCCGCGTCATCGCAGGCGCGGTCTCGATTGGCATGTCGTTGGACACATGCACGATCCCCGGGTCTCCCAAGGAAGACAGGATCAGGCCCGGCATGGCGGAACTCGGGCTTGGGATTCATGGTGAAGCGGGTGTCGAGCAGGTCACGTTCTCCAATGCAAAAACGGCGATGGCAATGGTTGTCGACCGGCTCGAACCGACCCTTGCTCCCGGACCCCATGTGGCGCTGTTGAACAATCTTGGCGGCACCACGCCGCTGGAAATGTCGGTTCTGGCAGAGGAGCTTACGCATTCACGCATCGGAGGGCAGATCCGTTGGTTGGTCGGTCCGGCGGCGATGATGACTTCACTCGACATGCACGGGTTTTCAGTGTCGCTGCTTCCCGTCAGCAAGACGGAGGAAGCGCTGTTGCAGGCGCCCGTCGCGCCCTGGGTCTGGCCAGGCTGTCTCGCACTCGGGCCGGTGTCGATATTGCCGCTCCCGGATGGCCTGTCGCCGATTCAACCCCTGCCCTCTAAGAACGACGCGACGCGCGAATTCATCGAGCGATGCTGCAACATCCTGATTTCCGCGGAAGTTGATCTCAATGCGCTGGACGCGAAGTCGGGCGATGGCGACACCGGAAGCACTCTGGCAACGGCCGCGCGGGCCCTCATCAAAGCCCTCGACCGCATGCCGCTCGCGGATCTAACGCAGCTATATCGGGCAATCGGACTGGAATTGAGCCAGACCATGGGTGGATCTTCCGGCGTGCTCCTTGCGATTTTCTTTGCAGCAGCCGGGGATGCCTCCTCCAGCGGGCGAGACTCTATCGGGGCGCTCAAGGCGGGTCTTGATCGGGTGATGCAGGTTGGCGGCGCCCAGCCTGGGGACCGGACCATGATCGACGCGCTAATGCCCGCGCTAAATGCGCTGGACGGCGGTATCGGGGCGGCCGCGAGTGCAGCACGGCAGGGCGCTGACGCGACCTCCAGGATCACCCGTGCACGCGCGGGCCGGGCAAGTTATGTGTCCGAAGCGAACCTCTCGGGTCACAACGATCCCGGCGCGGAAGCCGTCGCACGGCTTCTGGAACAGCTTGCCCAGGAGCCTGCACTATCGTGACAATGGAACCCGCTACAACGGCCTTTTCGTTTGCGGAATGATCGGTACTTAGTTGCGCGGGTTGCCCGAAGTCAGCTTATCCGGGCCTTTAAGTAAGCAGCGAGACGTTGAGCGGGGGTACCTTCCCCGCTCAGGATCGTTGATTTCCAGGTGTCTGTTTCAAAGCTGACAATGTCCATTTCCCAGAGGCAGCCGATGACCTCTTCTGCACCGTTTCCGAACTCGGTCGGCGTATGCAAGGGCGCGCGCATCTGATCGATTTTCGAAAGAACGCTGCCCCATTGCCAGTAGAAGACAGGCGCAACGACGGCGACCTGAGCGAAGTGCACGATCTGAAAGCCGATGCCGTGCGCGCGAATTGGATCTTCCAACCCGCCGGGCGGGGGAAGCCTTTTTAACGCTTCTGCGCCCGCCGCGGCCGCAACCGCCGGATCAAATGACTTTCCCTCCGACAGGATTGCGTATTGCTTCAGGTGCCAGCCGTCCGTTTCCAGAACCGGCAATGAACGGATATCTCTGGGCTGGAACCGGCTAAGGTGCTCCATCTGCTCGTCTCTTCAGCTCTTCGCAGTCATTTGACAGAATGAACTCTTCTTCCAGCCGCCGGACAAGTCAAATATTTCCCAGTGGTGTGTTTTCCTCTCCGCCACGTCTTTTTTGTTGTCTGAAGATTGTACTGCTGGCATCCGGTTATCTGCTGGATCACGGAGCCTTAAGACATCCGCATTAGTATCAGGCAACGTTTGCAATCCGATTTTTGTTGCTGACCTGAAAAGCTGGGAGCAGACAATGCGTAAGATAGGACTGATTGCGGGTTTCGCAGGGGTTTGCGGTATCGCGCTGGTGGTGTTTTGGCCGCGTGGACAGGAAGAGCAGGCCTATTTACCGGCGCCAGTCGAAGGCGCTTATGTGCAGCTGGCTTTCGAAGGCTCGCTCGATACGCTCGGTGCTTTAAACGTGTCCGCACAGTCGCGCGATGGTGATGCCGTCTTTTCGCCAGGTCCGACAGGCAGTGCCTACTTTGCGCAAGGCGATGGCCGCTATCTGGAGCTTGCGACACCGGACCTGGACATTCTTTCTAAGCGGATTGACATATCATTCGACGTCAAGGCCGAGAAGTGGACGAACCCATACGAAAAAAGCGCTCCTGTGAAGACCATTGCGGTCGTTAGTGGCAAAAGCGGTGATCGTATCCGTCACGTCATTTTTAATCTTTCCGGAGATGACCGGCCGGCCCTGAGCGTTTCGGTGGAGGACGAAACCGGTTCAAAGGACCGGCTTGTCTCCGAACGCGGCGCTCTCACGACGGACTGGCACCGTATCAGGCTGGTCGTCGACCAGGCCGAGGACAGTACCCAGCTCTATCTGGACGGCGAACTGGTTGCCAAATCCGCCGTCATCCCGTCGATTGTTTCTCACGGCGTCGATCGTGTGAAGATCGGCACCTGGTATCGCCAGAACCAGGCGTTTCGCGGTCACGTGGACAATTTCGTCATCCGCGATGCGACGCGCGAAACGGGTTGAGCGTTACGCAGACGCGACGGTCTGACAGGGAGCGCTTGCGGTAACACCTGGACATGCTGGAGTTTCGTGCGGCAGCGCTCCCGACTGTCAGAAGCCGATAAAGCGGCCCGTCGCTCACGTCACTTGCGACGCTGAAAACCTGCAGCTCTCCTCGCGCAGAAATTGACACCTCCGTCTGGCGGTCCCAGACTGCAAGGCAGGAGGAAAATGCATGCCCGAGGTTCTCAGCCAAAGCCAGATCGCGTTCTACCGCGACAACGGATACCTGGTGCTTGAACGCCGCCTGCCGGACACTGTCATTGACGATATTCGCGCTGAAATCAGCCGGTTTGAGGATGAAGCGCGTGGCATGACGGCGTCAAACGACCGGCTCGACCTGGAGGACAGTCATTCACCCGACCAGCCGCGTCTGCGGCGCATCAAGCTGCCGCACAAGATCAGCGATGTCATGCGCGCGCTGATGTATTCCGATCATATTCTTGCGCCGGCGCGGGACCTGATCGGTCCCGATCTCAGGCTGCACACGACAAAACTCAATATGAAATCGGCTGGCTATGGCGCTGCGGTTGAGTGGCATCAGGACTACGCCTTTTATCCGCACACCAACGACGACATCCTTGCCATCGGTGTCATCATCGATGACATGGAAAGCAAAAACGGGCCGCTGATGGTCTATCCGGGCAGCCATAAGGGGCCTGTTCACGACCATCACGTGAATGGTGTGTTTGCGGGCGCATTCAATCCGCAGGAAGTCGGGTTAAACCCTTCCGACGCTGTTGAACTGAAGGGGCCGGCGGGGTCGATATCCATTCATCACGGGCGTATCATTCACGGGTCGGCCCTGAACACATCTGACCGCTCGCGCCGTATTCTCTTTTACGAAATGATGGCTGCCGATGCTTTTCCCATCATGGGTTCGATGACGAAGTGGGACGGTCTTGAAGACTACAACACGCGCATGCTGTGCGGAGAGCCGACGCTCACGCCGCGGCTCAAGGACATCCCGATCAGGATCCCGCAACCGCAGCCCGACACGCCGATATCGATCTACGAAATCCAGAAAGGCCTGAAAAAGCGTGCCTTTGAAACCTCCACCTGACGGTCCCGATCGTCCTAGACCCAGAACCGGTGTGTTTCGCGCGTGGCGTCCCAGTAGCCTTTGGCATGCTGCCACATGGTGTGGCACTGGGCCTCGTGCCACCCGATGACAAAGCCAATCGCCTGTGTCGCCGCGAGTGCGTTCTTGCCGCTGACTTTCGCTTTTTCAGGAAGCGTTTCTGCCATGGCGACATCGTTGAGATAGCCGAAAATGTCCTGCAGCTTCTTCATCCGCTTCAGGAACGGTTTCACAGTGTCTGCGGGATAAAGGCTGCCGTAAAACTCAATGCCGTAGCGCATCTTCTTCATTGCCTTGCGCATGTCGTGGCGTTCGGGGATCGTCAGCTTTTCAAGTCGTTTGCCGTAACCGAGAACCTTCTTCCACTGTTTTGCCAGCGCCTTGCCTGAATGAATTTCGATCGGTTTCGCCAGAAGAGCGGTCTGGTCGAAATTTTCGGGATCAAGCCAGCCGCGCGTTTCCGTATAGGCGGCGAGATCGAGTAGAAAGGCATTGACCTCTGCGGACCTGAGATGGGTCAGAACCGCACCGCGTGTGTCTTCTCCGCGGGACGCGTTAAGCGTTTCCAAAAGCGCGTCGAATGACAGGCTTGCCGGGGCTTTTTCGATCAGCGGCTCCACAATCTCGTCAATAAGAACGTCGAGGTCGCGCATCGAGCCGACTTCGCTGGCGATGGTCCTCGCCATGCGGTCGAGCGGTGCCACCGTTGCCGGGTTCAAAACAGGTTTGAAAAGACGGAAGGCGCTGCGCAATCGCCGCAACCCAACGCGCAGCTGATGAGGACCTTCCGGGTCTTCCGAACCAAGGACGACGACACGGTTTTCCGAAATCTGCTTCAAGCAAGACCGGAGCACGTCGCGAAACGCCAGTTCGACGCTCGTGCCGGGTGTGAACCTGATCGCTTCTGCAAAACAGGGCTTTGGCGTTTCTGCAGTTTGTCCTTCGGCAAACAGGTAACCCCGCTCCGCCTTGCTGTAAGGCGAAAATCGGAACGGAACATCGTTCAGAAGGGTTATTGCCGCGTCGTAAATCGCCGCGCTTGGCCCGGATTTGAGTTCCATCTCAAGTTCGACCAGAGGCTGGCCGCCTTCACCGGCGAGAATGTTGCCGGTGTCGAATGCCAGTTCGATCTCGGCGCCGTCGCTTTCGCGCGTCAGGACGCGGGTCGTGCGTTTCATGATTGTTTCAAAGCACTCCGAAAGCGGGGCATCCGCAATAACCTCGGAGAGGGTCTTGCTGACCTTCGGATCTTCGATGACCGAAAAATCGAGCGCTCTGCCTTTGACCGGGTGTTCGGCTTCCACCGGAGACGACAGGCCGCCGACAACACCGGTGCCGATCTTGACCGTCTGCACCCAGCTGCGCCCGGATTTTCGCACCCTGAGCGAAATCCTGGCTTTTCGAAGCGCCTGATCCGGCGTGTCGAAATAGATCGATTGCAGGGTTTTGGTCACGGCGCGACCGGCGGAAAATCCGCGTATGGCACCGACCCGTTTCATGGCGTCCTGCGCTGACTGATCCAGCTCGAGCTTAAGCTCGATTTCACGTCCTGATTTGCTCATGAATCCGTTTCTAACCAAGCCAAAATAGCTTGTCTAGAAAAAGCGCACAATTTGCGCTTTTGTTCGCTGGCTAACCATTTTTCAACGGTTTGTGCGTGCGGATACTCTCTCCAGTCTTTGTCTGAAAGAGGGTGAATTCCGGTGTATCTCCCCGAGCATATTGCTTGCATCGACCCAAGGGCCATGATAGGCACCCTCTCCGGTGTCAGTTGCCCCTCTGGCGGAACTGGTAGACGCGCGGGATTCAAAATCCCGTTCCTTCGGGAGTGCCGGTTCGATTCCGGCGGGGGGCACCAGAAAACACCTTTCGCATCCGATCACTTTCTAGAATCTCATTTCTTCTTGCAATCCGGCTTTCGGCGGCATTCCCAAAGCCTGTTTTTGGCCCCCGGATACGATACATCCCGATAGCGCTAAATTGTGGCTTAGGTGCCTCGGCAGGACCGCGATACTTCTGCGATACACTGATCAAAGGCAACAGAAGACGTCATCCCGTTGGATTGGTTTCTTCAATGCACCAAAATCAGATGGTTCCAATCAGGTGGATTAGGTCTGACAGGTCCACTTGCAATTATTGTCAAAAACTACGAAGTTTTCGCTGACTTGAATCAACTTAGGTGCTGTTTTCGGCGCAAATGCTGGGTTAAGATCTTCCCGGGGTATATCCGGAATTGAAAATACCTTTGTTGCTGAGTCTTGCGTAATGTGACAGTAGCCGTGTTTGGGGCGGGCGGTAATGAGATTTAGTGCAAAAGCTTTTATACTTCCGTTTTTCTATTTAATGATGGTGATTTCTTCGAATTCACAAGAATTCGTTGTAAAAGACAAAATCACAGGGTTCAATTCGGCAGCATCAAATTCCCTGAACAATCAGACGGCTGGCGCTGGTGGCCGCCAGATCCTTTTGACGCAGTATACTTTTACGCAGCAAACGCAAGTTACACGTTTTGTTCAGCTGTCAAATTCAACGATCACAGGAGCAAACGGCTTTTCGTACTCTGTCAGGGCCCTGGCCTCCCCTTATGCGGAGCTTGCCACCGGGAGCGCGACGCGCACCGGCAGAACCGTCTATAGCAACGTTACCTTGAGCGGGAACAACACCAACCTGGATGAATTTTCCATTTCAGGGTTGACCCTAGAACCCGGCACCTACTGGATCGCTGTCCATGCAAGTGATGGAAATACCTATCAGGTTGCTGCCAACACAGGCGACGATCCGGAGCCGTTGCTGGCCGAAAATGGCGGGGCGCCTTTTCTGGCTGGCACAAACTTTCACATGTATACGATCCTTTATGGCATCAATCCCTTCAGTGCCACTTTTGACGAGCAGAAGACTATTGCGTTCAACACGATCCCGGTAAACGTATCGCAGGTCAATTCCATCAGTTCCTTGACTCTCGCCCTCATCAACAGGCGTCTGTCCAGACTGCAGAACAATAGATTTATGGCCGCCCGGGCTGGTACAGTCACAGGTTTGAATGGATATCTTGACGATACTTACCTGAGTCAATATGAGGCGGACCCCTCAGGTAGTTCTTCATTTCCAGACTCAGCGGTCGGAACCAACGGTTCCTTGGATTCAGACAAAATGCCGGGCCGCATCAGAGTTTGGTCGGAAGGCAGCTTTGTTTCCCTCGAGCATGGCACGACGGGCAGCTTCAGCGGCTATGACGGCAATCTCGTTGGGGGTCAATTGGGAGCCGATATCGACATTACAGAGTCTGTCGCGGTCGGGCTTGCATATGGCCGAAACTATACTGACACGGATTATGTAGACGACTTAGGAAATACGCAGTCAAACAGCGATCACTTCACCGCGTTTGCGCAGTACGTCCACGAGAATGGTTTTTATTCCAGCCTGATCTACAGCTATGGCCATTTCGACCTCGACCTGGACAGAAATGCAGGATCGTCAGGAACGGCAAAAGCATCGACACATGCGGGCGCTCACAGTGTTCAAGGGACCATCGGATATCGGTTTCCACCCGTCAAAGCGTTCACCACAAGTGTCGAATCAAGACTTTGGTACACGAACATCAACGTCGACGGTTACAGCGAGAGCAATGCGGGAAGCGGCTCTCTTTCAGTTAACGATCAAAATGCGGACAATGTCTCTGTCGCCGTCGGCTTTAACGCCCGCTACAACCACGGCAATTTCAGTCCTTATCTCAGCGTGTTTTATCAGTACAACAATCTGAATCCGGGCGATGCTGCGATCAGCTTGATTCAGGATCCGAGCCTGACGGCAACGCAGCAATATATCGGGAATGACGGCGGCAGCGTAAATTTCGATATTGGTCTCGATTATGCATTTGGTGGCGGCCTCACCTTAGGTGCCAACTATGCAACGTCTCTGAGTGATGGAGACCTGGAGTATCACGGTCTGAACTTAGCGTTGAATTATGTGTTTTGACGGATGCCTCAGGCATCCAGAGCATCCCGAACGCCTTTCCAACCGCAAATCGTCTTGTTGTGCCCGCCATACGTTTCTTGCCAGAATTGACGAGCTGACTGGGGCTTACCAGCGGTCCAGCATGCAGGTCACGTAAAACCTTCCTGTAGTGCTGTGAGCATTTCGGCCGTATTGAAGGGCAAAACCAGACGAGCCCGGTTTTGTGGCAGCCGCTTGTTTCCAAACCCACATTTTTCCAGCACAGTGCAGCCAACCGCCGAGCGCGGCCTATCGACATTCGATTTGGAGAGACACATGTCGGGACACGGTTATCAATCGGGCCGCCTGAATTTACCCTTTGTCGGTATCCCGACTTTCGGCAAGAAAGAATACGTGTCCGACTGGGATGCGATTGACGCGGATGTGGCGGTCCTCGGGGCGCCGTTCGACTTCGGTTGCCAGTTCCGCTCCGGCGCCCGGTTTGGACCAAGATCGGTGCGCGAAGCGTCAACCCTTTTCAGTTTCGGTCACGCTGGGGCATATGATCACGAAGACGATGCGACCTATCTCGGCGCGGATGTCCGTATTGTCGATATTGGGGACGCCGACATCATTCACACCAAGACTGATGAAAGCCACGCAAACATCGAATACGGCGTCCGGAAGATCCTGAATGCGGGAGCGCTTCCTGTCGTGATCGGTGGTGACCACTCGGTGAACATTCCCTGCGTCAACGCCTTTGACCAGGATTGCGCGAAAAACGGGCCGATCCATGTGGTACAGATCGATGCGCATCTCGACTTTGTCGACGAGCGCCACGGGGTCACGGCCGGTCACGGCAATCCGATGCGCAGGGCAATCGAGAAAGACTACGTCTCAGGCATGACCCAGCTGGGCATCCGCAATGTGTCTTCAACCGCCAGGGAAGGCTACGAGGACGCGAGGGCTCGGGGCTGCGACATTCTATCCGTGCGACAGGTGCGCAAGCTCGGGACTGATGCCGTTTTGGAGCGCATTCCTGCCGACGTCCGCTACTACGTTACCATCGACATCGACGCCTTCTGCCCATCCATTGCGCCGGGGACGGGAACACCGAGCCATGGCGGCTTCCTTTACTACGATGTCCTGGAAATCCTGCAGGGCCTTTCAAAGCGTGGGGACGTTGCGGGGATCGATCTGGTCGAAGTCGCGCCGGATTACGATCCGAGCCAGAGCACGCAAATCCTGGCGGCCCAGATCCTGCTCAACTTCATCGGGTTCATCTTCCACAAAAGGTGATGACGATCGATGCAGAATGGCTATTTGCGCCGGCCGAAACGGGCAAGACCTTCATTCCAGGGATACCCATAGCACCTTGGCGTCTTCCTCGCCGGTGGAGATACAGCCGTGCCCCATGCCGCTGTCGTAATAGACGCTGTCACCGGCCTTCATGGGCAGTGGCTTGTAGTGCTCGGTCAGAAAGGTCAGTTCGCCGCTGATCACATACATGAATTCCTCTCCCCGATGCCTGATCCAGGAGTCGAATTCAGAGACGTCCCGCGCCTTGATGGTGCTGACATAGGGAAACATGCGCTTGCTGGTCAGCTCGGTGCACAGGAGTTCGTGTGAATAGGTAGGCGTTTCCTGAGGTTCGCCCCGGCCTGCAAACGTCACATCGCGGCGACCGGAAATATCGCTTGGTCCCGACTGCACGAAGAGTTGTGGCGTTTTCAGTTCCAGCGCCTTGGTCAGGCGGCGCACGATGTCAAAGCTCGGGCGCGTCTGGCTGTTTTCAATCTTTGACAGGGTCGAGCGGCCGATGCCTGCGGCTTTGCCGGCTTCTTCCAGCGTCCAGCCTTTTTTGAGGCGCGCTTCACGGATCATCTTTCCCAGGTGATCGGGATCGTTGGCCTCGGCAATGTCGTCCTCAGGAGCCTGGGAAACGGGATCCATGTGCAGCCTTTCCAATGTTTCCCAGAGTCCTCGCACAATCTCCAAAAATCGTCAAACTCTTCTCACGAAAACATTCGTTGCCAATTATAGAAAAGTTTCCTATAAGAAACAAATGATGAAAAAGGGGAGCGTTGTGGCGTTTCCGGCAGAGAAAGACGGTGTTACTCTTTCCCAAGAACCGGATGTCACGGAGCCCAGTCCGATCTCAGTTGCTGCCGGCAAACCCGTCAGCGTTCAAATCGGATCGAGCCGCTCCAACTGGACAGGAAAGGACCGGTAAATTGGCTGACGCGCCCAAACGAACGCCCCTTTATGATCTCCATGTTGAACTCGGCGGGAAGATGGTTGATTTCGCCGGCTGGGAAATGCCGGTTCAATATCCCCTCGGCATCATGGGTGAGCACAAGCAGTGCCGTGAAAAAGCGGCGCTATTCGATGTCAGCCATATGGGGCAGGTGATTCTCAAGGGTGAGAACGTGGGTGAAAAGCTGGAAGCGCTGTGCCCGCAAGCTTTCTCGACACTGAAAGAAGGCAAGGCGCGCTACGGCTTTTTCACCAACGAGACCGGCGGCATTATGGACGACCTGATCGTCTCCAATGCAGGCGACCATTTCTTCGTGGTGGTCAATGCGTCGATGCGGCATCAGGACATCCCGCACATGGCCGCGCACCTGGAGGGTGTCGAAGTGATCGAGATCTTCGATCGCGCCCTCGTTGCTGTGCAGGGTCCCAAGGCGGAGGACGTTGTGGGGGCTCTGTGTCCGGCGGCGCGCGGACTGAAATTCATGGAAACCATGCTAGGCGACATCAACGGCGTCGAATGCCGGATTTCGCGCCTCGGTTATACCGGCGAGGATGGCTACGAGATTTCCATTCCCGAGGACAAGGCCGTCGAAGTTGCACGCGCCTTTCTTGCGAATGAAGACTGCGAACCCGCAGGTCTCGGTGCGCGCGATTCCCTGAGGCTGGAAGCGGGTCTATGTCTTTACGGAAACGACATCGATAACGACACCTCGCCGATCGAGGCATCGCTCATCTGGGCAATCCAGAAGCGGCGGCGCGAAGAAGGCGGGTTTCCCGGTGCCGACCGCATTCTGCGCGAAATTGCCGAGGGACCATCACGCAAGCTGGTCGGTCTCAAGCCTGAGGGACGCGCACCTGCGCGCCACGGTGTCGAGGTACAAAGCGCGGACGGTCAGAACATCGGTGTCGTGACCTCCGGTGGGTTCGGACCAACCGCCGGCGGGCCTGTCGCCATGGGCTATGTGAGTGCGGCATCCGCCGAACCGGGCACAAAGGTCAATTTGATGATCAGAGGCAAGGCACAACCAGCCGAGATCGTGCGGCTGCCGTTCGTGCAGCAGAATTACAAGCGTTAATCGGGAGAGACCGACATGAGCACTTATTTTTCCGAAGACCACGAATGGATCAAGGTCGAAGGCGACACTGCGACCCTGGGGATCACTGCCCACGCTGCAGAGCAACTGGGTGAGATCGTCTACGTGGAGCAGAAGGAAACTGGTGAAAGCTTTGAAAAATCGGATGAAATTGGCGTGGTTGAATCCGTCAAGGCTGCGTCCGAGATCTACGCCCCTGTGGACGGTGAGATCGTTGAGGTGAACGGATCACTTGCAGACAGCCCGGCAACCTTGAGTGAACATCCAGAAGGCGACGGCTGGCTTTACAAGATCAAGCTGGCAAACGCAGAGCAGTTGAACGATCTGATGGATCTTGATGCCTACAAGGCCTTTATCGCCTAGGGAACGCAGCAGATGGCTTTTGAACTCACCACATACCAGGCTTACGACTTCGCCAACCGCCGTCACATCGGCCCGTCTCCGTCCGAAATGGAAGAGATGCTGAGCCTGATCGGATTTGACAGTCTCGACGACCTTATCGACGCGACCGTTCCTCCCGCAATCCGGCAGAAAGAAGCGCTCGACTGGGGTGGGCCCGGACTTTCAGAGCGCGACGCGTTGTTTCACATGAAGGAAGTCGCCTCCAGGAACCAGGTGCTGACGTCGCTGATTGGACAAGGCTACCACGGCACCACGACACCGGCTCCGATCCTGCGCAACATCCTGGAAAATCCGGCCTGGTACACGGCCTATACGCCCTATCAGCCTGAAATCTCGCAGGGCCGTCTGGAAGCCTTGTTGAACTTCCAGACCATGGTGTCCGATCTGACCGGTCTCGACATCGCAAACGCGTCGCTGCTGGATGAATCCACTGCCGCGGCCGAAGCCATGACCATGGCGAAGCGGTCCGCGAAGTCGAAGGCGAACGTCTTTTTTGTCGACGAAAACTGCCATCCGCAGAACATCGCCGTAATTCAGACCCGTGCCGAGCCGCTCGGGATCGAAGTCGTGGTGGGCAACCCGGACGATCTCGACCCGACCGGCGTTTTCGGGGCGATTTTCCAGTATCCGGGCACATATGGCCACGTGCGCGACTTCACCGGCATCATTGGCAGGCTGCATGAAAACAAAGCTCTTGCCATTGTCGCTGCCGATCCCCTGGCTCTGGCACTTTTGAAGTCTCCGGGCGAAATGGGAGCTGACATTGCCGTCGGCTCAACGCAGCGTTTCGGCGTGCCGATGGGATATGGCGGACCGCATGCCGCCTACATGTCCTGCAAGGATGCGTTCAAGCGCAGTATGCCGGGCAGGATCATCGGGGTCTCGATCGACAGCCGCGGCAAGAAAGCCTATCGCCTGTCGCTTCAGACGCGCGAACAGCATATCCGCCGTGAGAAGGCCAATTCGAACGTGTGCACGGCGCAGGCGCTGCTTGCCGTGATCGCATCGATGTATGCAGTTTATCACGGCCCGGACGGCATCAAGGCGATTGCCCAGTCGGTTCACCGGAAGACATCACGTCTGGCGACAGGTCTTGAAAAACTCGGCTTCAAGGTCGAGCCCGACGTATTCTTCGACACGATCACCGTCGATGTCGGTGCCCTGCAGGGTGTTGTCATGAATGCGGCGGTCGCAAACGGTATCAACTTGCGCAAGGTCGGCGAAACCCGTGTCGGTATCTCGCTCGACGAGCAGACGCGGCCGGAAACCATCGAAGCGGTCTGGCGCGCATTTGGCGGTGACATGGTCGACGACAGTGACCTCAACCGGGATTACCGGCTGCCGGAACATGCCTTGCGCGAAAGCGCCTACCTGACGCATCCGATCTTCCACATGAACCGTGCGGAAGCGGAAATGACGCGCTACATGCGCCGGCTGGCGGACCGTGACCTTGCTCTGGACAGGGCCATGATCCCGCTCGGCTCGTGCACGATGAAGCTCAATGCGACAATCGAGATGATCCCGGTGACCTGGCCGGAATTCTCCAACCTTCATCCGTTTGTTCCGGCTGATCAGGCGGCCGGCTATCACGAGATGATCGCGGATCTGAATGACAAGCTTTGCCTGATCACAGGCTACGACGCGATCAGCCAGCAACCCAATTCCGGTGCGCAAGGCGAATATGCGGGCCTTCTGACGATCCGTAACTACCATGCGGCGCGGGGCGAAGGTCATCGGGACATCTGTCTGATTCCGACCTCTGCACACGGCACCAATCCGGCCTCCGCGCAGATGGTCGGCTACAAGGTGGTGCCGGTGAAATCCGACGAGAAGGGCGATATCGACCTCGCCGACTTCCGGGAAAAAGCCGAGCAGCACTCGGAAAATCTTGCCGCCTGCATGATCACCTATCCGTCGACCCACGGCGTTTTCGAGGAAACTGTTCAGGAAGTCTGCCAGATTACCCACGATCATGGCGGACAGGTCTACATTGACGGCGCGAACATGAACGCGATGGTCGGTCTGTCGCAGCCGGGAGCTATTGGCGGGGACGTCAGCCACCTGAATTTGCACAAGACCTTCTGCATCCCGCATGGCGGCGGAGGCCCGGGTATGGGACCGATCGGCGTCAAGGCGCATCTGGAGCCTTACCTGCCCGGTCATCCGGAATACGGCACTGCCGTTGGTCCGGTTTCCGCTGCGCCTTTTGGCTCACCGTCAATCCTGCCGGTGAGCTGGGCCTATGTTCTGCTCATGGGCGGTCCAGGCCTGACGCAGGCAACCAAGGTCGCGATCCTGAACGCAAACTATATCGCGGCGCGGCTGAAAGATGCCTACGAGATCCTCTACACGTCCGAAACCGGACGCGTTGCGCATGAATGCATTCTCGATACGCGTCCGCTTGCCGAAAGCGCAGGCGTCACGGTGGAAGATGTTGCCAAGCGCTTGATGGACAGCGGTTTCCACGCGCCGACCATGTCCTGGCCCGTTGCTGGGACGCTGATGGTGGAGCCGACCGAATCCGAGCCCAAGGCCGAGCTCGACCGGTTCTGTGAGGCAATGCTCTCGATCAGGGCTGAGGCGCAGGACATTATCGACGGCAGGATCGACCCGGAAAACAACCCGTTGAAAAACGCGCCGCATACGGTGGCGGATCTCGTCGGCGAGTGGACCCGGCCTTATTCGCGCGAACAGGCGTGTTATCCGGCAGGGTCGCTGGATGTCGACAAATACTGGGCACCCGTCAACCGGGTCGACAATGCCTATGGCGACCGGAACCTTGTGTGCACCTGCCCGCCGATGTCCGACTACGCGGAAGCTGCGGAGTAACTCCCGCGCGCGGCGCTGCGGCGCCGCGCACTGAAGGGCAAACGGGTATGTTTCTCAGCGTCTTCGATATCTTCAAAATCGGTATCGGCCCGTCTTCGTCTCATACGATGGGACCGATGACGGCGTCGGTGAATTTTCTGGATCGCCTTTCGTCCGGCGAAGAAGGCGCGTTCGAACCCAATTCTGTAAATCACATCAGCGTTTCTCTGCATGGATCGCTTGCCTTTACTGGCAAAGGCCATGCGTCCGACCGGGCGGTGATGCTCGGGCTCCTGGGATTTCGTCCCGACAATGTGGACGCGGACCTGGCTGAACAGAAGCTGACGGAATTGAAATCCTGTTGCCGGCTTGAAACGGCCGCATGCGGGAGCGTCCGGTTTGACCCGGATTGTGATCTCGCCTTCGACTACGGACCGGCGCTCCCGCACCATGCCAATGGCATGAAGCTCTTCGCCCATGACGGTCAAGGCGAACTTCTTCTGAGCGAGACCTATTACTCCATCGGAGGTGGGTTCGTAGTCACGGAAGCGGAGCTGATTGCGGCCGAGAAGGCGCCTGACGCGGATCTTCATGATGAGAAGGAAGCTATCGGTTATCCCTATCCGTTCGGGTCTGCCGCCGAAATGCTTCAGATGGGCAAGGCGTCCGGCCTGACCATTGCCGAGATGAAACGGGCCAACGAGGAATCGGTTTTGGGTCGTGAGGCCCTGAATCAGAGGCTCGACGCTGTCTGGTCCGTAATGGACACCTGCATTTCAAGGGGTTTGTCGCAGGACGGTGTCCTGCCGGGAGGTCTCAGCGTCAAGCGCCGGGCGAGGGCCATTCATAAGCGTCTCGTCGATCAGAGCGGGTCAAACAGCCAGCAACCGCATGCCATTAACGACTGGCTGTCCGTCTACGCCATGGCGGTGAATGAAGAAAACGCTGCCGGGGGGCAAGTGGTGACGTCGCCGACCAATGGTGCGGCAGGGGTCGTTCCGGCCGTTATCCGCTATTACCGGGACCATTGTATCGATACGTCTTCCAAAGGCATTGGCGACTTTCTTCTGACCGCAGCGGCCATCGGCGGTCTCATCAAGCACAATGCGTCAATTTCCGGCGCTGAATGCGGTTGCCAGGCGGAAGTCGGCTCCGCCTCTGCGATGGCTGCCGCCGGGCTGTGCGCAGCCTTGGGTGGAAACAACGAGCAGATTGAAAACGCTGCCGAGATTGCCCTGGAACATCATCTCGGCATGACCTGCGATCCTGTCAGAGGCCTGGTTCAGGTGCCTTGTATCGAGCGCAACGGGATGGGTGCGATCAAGGCGGTTTCCGCCGCATCGCTCGCGCTGCATGGCGATGGCGCGCACTTCATGCCGCTCGACAACTGCATCGAAACGATGCGCCAGACCGGGCAGGACATGCGCGACAAATACAAGGAAACTTCGCTCGGCGGCCTTGCAGTCAATCTACCGGAATGCTGAGCGGGAAACCTCGGCGCCTGAGAGAGCGAGACGACCCGCACTCGTCTGTCTGATGCCGCGTACCGTCTAGAACAGAAACTGGGCGTCGTCGTTCAGTTGTACAACGTCGAAGCTGCCCGACGTTGTATTGAAACCCACTGTCACAGACTCGCCCGCACCGATATTGGCATTCCAGCCTGCGTCATCGATCGTGAACCGGTTTCCGGACTGATCCTCTATGACTGCGTTCCAGATGTGCTGGATGTCCGATCCGAGCGTGAATTCCAGATCCCAGTCCGTGACGTCATCCGTGCCGTTGTTGGTCACAACGATGTTTAGGGTTGCTCCGTGGCCCCAGTCGTTGGCGACCAGGAACTCGGCTGAAAGTCCGCTCGCCGGGTCTACCGGTGCCGGATCAACCGGATCAGGCTCGACAGGATCGGGATCAACCGGGTCTGGCGTTGGATCGACAGGCGTCGGGTCGACAGGATCCGGCGTGGCTCCCGATGGCAATGCATCGCCGAGTGGGTCACCCAGCACAACCATGGACTGGAAATAGTCGATGACATCCTGATGCGGCACGTCGAGCGCGCTCCATTGCGGCCAGTCGAACGTATCGTTCATGAAGGGCTGAGTCTGGTCGTGACTGAGCACGGTCAGATGATTGACGTCATGGGCTCTTGCTCCCTGTCCGTCCGGAAAGGTGAGGCCGCCATGGACACGACCATGCATCCAGCCGCCATAGTGCGGCTCCATCTTGAGCGTGTTGATGAAGGTGTCGACAAGGTCGTTCCGGGTCAGATAATCGGCAAAACCGTCATGGCTGTTGGCTTCCACCATGGCCATCACATCTGCCGGGTCGCCTAGCCGGACGGTGCGTTGGATGTCAGCGATCAGTTGTGGGTCGAAGGCATCGTCGCGGATCCAGCCGACTTTCGCACCCTGCATGGCGTAGTAGAGGCCAACGCCCTCTAGATCCTGGCCCCAGGCCTGATCGTTGTTGGTCAGGTCATTGTCAAATGCCCACTGGCCGATGGTGACAATGTCGAGATCTTCGAAACCGAGAAAGCCGCGCAGCCCGTTGTAGGCCACCAGAGCTTCTGTCGTGATGGCGGTTCGGCCGCCATGCAGATCGTCGTGCCCTGTATGGCTGCTGGTGCCATGGAAATTGCCGAAAGTGGTGATGTCGACGTAGCTGCCGGACGTGTCTTTTTGATTTTCATGGCCATGATCTGTCGCCATCGCACTGGCTCCTTGGAATAGTGTCGTTTGCGGGCTGGTCACTTGTGTTACGCCAACTTGCATGAATTCATCTTCACTTGCTTCGTATTCTAGATTTTCGCGTGTGTCTTTTTCTTGAGAGGAATTGGCTTATATTGTGTTTTAATGCGAGAATTGCTTTGCAAATATCTGATAATTTTAAGACAAAATATCCAATACTTAGATTGCTAAATGAAGCCAAATTGTATCTGAAATCTGTGTAATTCGCCGGCAGGGTGAAACCGGATCCATGGTGATGTCGGCTGCCAGTATCGACGAGAAAGACCGACCTTTTACAGAAGCTGCAGCATCTGTTGGTGACTTTTTAAGTCACTGCCGCTATGGGAGACGCCATGATCAGACGTCTCTACGATTGGACTTTGTCCCTTGCCGCCGGACCGCGCGCGCCTGCCGCGCTCGGGTCTGTTTCGTTTGTTGAAAGTTCCGTCTTTCCGATCCCGCCGGATATTCTGCTCATCCCGATGGTGATTGCGCGCAGGGAGAAAGCCTGGTGGTATGCATTGCTGTGCACGATAACGTCCGTTGCAGGTGGTGTGCTCGGGTATTTGATTGGCATGTTCCTGTTCGAGCAGGTCGCGCAGCCGATCCTCTCGTTCTACGGAAAGATGGAAAAATTCGACGAATTCAGTGCTGTCTTCAACCACTGGGGATGGTGGTTCGTCTTCATCGCCGGGCTGACTCCCTTTCCCTACAAGGTGATTACCATCGCGTCCGGCGTCGCAGGCCTGAGCCTGCCGATCTTCATTGTGGCGAGCATCGTCTCAAGAGGGCTGCGCTTCTTCATTGTTGCGGGCCTTCTCTACTTCTTCGGCCCGCCCATCAAGGAGTTCATTGAAAAACGCCTTGGTCTCATGTTCACCCTATTTGTGGTGTTGCTGGTCGGCGGGTTTATTCTATTGCGATTTATCTGATTGAAGAGGAAGCGATGACGCGAGAGCTATGGGCGCGGAACTTGACCGCACTGACTTTGCTTGGCGGGTTGATCGTGATCGCCACGGCCTGGGGGTTTCAGCTGGTTGGCGGATATGTTCCCTGCAAGCTCTGTCTTGAGCAGCGTATCCCCTACTATGCAGGTTTACCGCTGGTTGCCCTTGCCCTGATCCTGATTGCCCAAAAGCGGAATGGTCTCGCCGTTCTGGCCCTCCTGGGCGTAGCTGCCATTTTTGCATACGGTGCCGGGCTGGGTGTTTATCAGGCCGGTGCGGAGTGGCAGCTCTGGGACGGTCCCAATGATTGCGGCGGCGGCACGGCCGCGCCGAATTCGGCGGCAAACATGCTCCAAGCGCTGCAGTCGACCCGCGTCGTGAGCTGCACCGAGGCAAGCTGGCGCATGCTGGGCCTTTCCTTTGCCGGTTGGAACGCTGTTGCGTCCGCCGGGTTGGCCGCACTAGGCCTGATTGCCGCTTTTCTGTTGAACCGGGGCAGAAACAGGGCCACTGTGAGCGCATGAGTGGAAAGAAACATCCCAAGGAACAGCAGCGGGAAGAGGCTTTACGTTCACTCGACCGCGTGCAAGCCGAGAGCGAGACCATTGTCGGATCGACCTTTGTGCGCATGGCGGACAGGGCCAAAGGCCATCTGAGCGCAGCGGACAAGGACGAGGATGACCAGATTGAGGTCTGGGGTACGCGGATCGGCAGGACCGCGGGTCTGATATTCGCCATAGGGCTGGTGATTTACCTCGCCGTTACCTATTTGTAGGCCGAATTCCGCAAGTTTAGTGAACCAAGGCAGGCAATATGGCATCCGTCCGACCGATCAGCCGGAGCGACTGGTCTGAGCGCAAGGCGCCTGAACTGGCCGATTTCGAGCAAATGGCAAGCGAAGTTCTCGCCGGGCTGCCGGACGACGTGCTGCTGCGGTGCGGACATATCCAGGTAAGCCTCACCGACTACGCGCCGGACGATGTTCTCGATGCGCTATCCATCGAGGACCCGCATGACCTTCTGGGGCTGTTTGAAGGGCAGGGGCTTGCGCAAGGTGGTGACGCGGAACTTACCGGGCAAATGCCGAACCGTATCTGGCTTTTCCGCAGGCCAATCCTGGATTACTGGGCCGCGATGGACGAGTCTTTAGGGGACGTCGTTGCCCACGTCCTGATACATGAGATCGGGCACCATTTCGGACTGTCCGACCAGGACATGGAACGGATTGAGGCCGCTGCGGACCTTTAGGTCTGCAACGGCCTCCATTTTGAAGAGCACATCTGGGAGCGCTTATTCGGCTGCGTCCAGCTTCGCCCGTTCAATTGATTCCGTGATCAGCCTCTTGGCCGCTTCGGCGCCTTCGATACCGGTAATTTTCACCCATTTTCCGGGCTCCAGATCCTTGTAGTGTTCAAAGAAGTGCTTGACCTGATCGACGGTGATCTGCGGCAGGTCGGACACGTCGCGAACTTTGGCGTACCGCTTGGTGAGCTTGTCACTTGGAACCGCGATGATCTTTTCGTCCTGGCCGGATTCGTCTTCCATGAGAAGTACGCCGATCGGACGGCAGGACATGATCGCGCCCGGTACAACGGGGCGCTGGTTGACGACAACGACATCAATCGGATCACCGTCGCCGCACAGGGTGTGCGGTACGAAGCCGTAGTTACCCGGGTAGCGCATCGGCGTATAGAGGAAACGGTCGACGTACATCGCGCCGGCTTCCTTATCCATCTCGTATTTGATCGGTTCGCCACCCACTGGCACCTCAATGATCACATTGACGTCTTCCGGCGGGTTCTTGCCAATCGGCACGGCGTCGATACGCATTTTGAAACTCCTGTTGATTACTGCTGCGTCTATCGCAATCCTGCAGGCGAAGTTCAAGCGTTTAATTTTGCATTGCACCAAAAGTCGAAACCCTGGATCGGGCCGTGCAAGCGGCTCTGGAGGCACCTCAAATGAAGGGAAATTCTTTCCTCATCAAAGGACTAGTGACCGCGACACTGTTTTGGATTGCGGCCACGGGAACGGGTTCCGTTGCTGCGGAATTCACGAGTGCATACACAAAGATCAATCTTGAGACGTGCACTCAGTTGGAAAGCGCCGAAGAGGAAGGAACATTTGGCGGGAGCTGGATGTGCCCCGGGTATGGAGGTCTTGACGTCTTTGTCGCGGAAGGGGATCTGCGGATGTTTGTTTCATTCGGTCCGGACGCGGGGAATGAGCCAGCCGCCGGCCAGACACTTCCCCAGTTCAACACGATCAACGAAACGCTGGAATGGCGGCTGCGGGACGGCGTTCCGTTTGCAACGATCCTGCGATGGTTTCCGAGCCTTGATGATGGCGGCAGAGCCGGAAGCATTCTGATTGTCACTCAGCTTAAGCCGGGGTCGACCTGCCAGATTGGGAGGATCGACGCTCAGGTCAATCCCGGTGCCAACCAGATGAGCCGGGATCTGGCGGACACCATGGCTGGAAACCATATTTGCTCTGTTCCCCCGGCGGTCCTCGGAAACAAGGGCATACTGGACTGACACGAAAGGCTGGTGTCAGGCGCTGGCGCCCGGCCAGCAATAGATCGACAACTCCATCCGTCGGCCGCCGAGCCTGTACCAGGATTTCGCCTTAAGCCTGCCGCCGAGCGCCCGGTAAAAATTCCGGGCCGGTTCATTGTCGCTGAGTACCTGAACGGCAAGTCCGTTCAAGTTTCTGGAAGCAAGTGTCTTACGCACGCTGGTGAACAGCGTACGTCCAAAGCCCAGGCCCTGATACTCCGGTTTCAGGTAAAGTTCGTAAATCTCGCCATCCATACCTGTGTCGTGCAACCTGCAACGGCCAAAAGTGGCATAGCCGGCTGGCACGTCCGCGACGCTGAGGATCTTGATTTCCACGCCGCGTTCCAGGGCGCTCCGCCACCAGCCCGTACCGCGGCGGGAGACCATTTTCTGAAGGTCGACGCCAGGCAATACTCCTCGGTAAGCACCGAGCCAGGCTTGATTGTGAATGCCTGCAAGCGCCTCGCAATCGGCGGTCCGGGCCGCACGTAGGTCAATCAGGTCGGTTGTCATCTCATGGAAAGGATACAATAACGGCACGATTGGAAAAGGGGCAAAACAGCACAAACATGCAGAAAAGTGGGGTAGGATCTTTTGGCTGCCGGAAAAGCCGCGCGGGACCAAGATGCAGCTTCAAATGAAAAGGGCCGGCATTTAGCCGGCCCTTCAGTTGCCCTGATGTTTGACTCTGTAAATCTGGTTGACTGGTAAGAACCCCGGGGGGCTGGGGGGCTAATGCATTCCGCGATCCTTACTGGTCATACCCATCAGGGTATGATCCGAATATGGGGGGTCAAAATGGCTTGCCAAGGGCTGGATTGCGGCGAAATCATGGAATTTTGATCATTCTTTTTGGGCAAACCTACGGGAGGTTCCTATTTGGCTGAAAACCGCGGATTCCCGGAGGGCAGGGTCACATGAACGTGAGCCGGAAAAATGTTTCTGAGCCCGCGGGCTTGCCATCGGACCCAAAGCCAACGCATCATAACCTTAATGGCACCGAAAACCGGGGCAAGAGCGTCCTCGGCAAGGTGCGTTCTGAAGTGCAAGGAGGCGGAATGAGCGAAGCCGATGACAGTGCGTCTCAGCGCGGCACGGGTCTGAACCCGTTGCCGCAAAGCCAACCGGCTCTTCCCTCCATACCCATTGTTGCATTCAATCGGCGTGAACTCGACACCATCCTCCGTCTCTATGGCCGAATGGTCGCGGATGGCGAGTGGCGCGACTATGCGATCGATCTGTTAAAAGACAAGGCCGTGTTTTCGGTCTTCAGACGGTCGTCCGAGATGCCCCTATACCGGATCGAGAAGGATCCGAAGCTCGCCCGTAGGCAAGGAGCCTATTCGGTGGTTGCTACGGGTGGCATGATCCTGAAGCGCGGGCATGACCTTTCTCAGGTCTTGCGCGTTCTTGAAAAGAAAAAGCACCTGAGGCTCGTCGACGCCTGAATTAAGATTGACGGCACACAAAAAAGCCCGGCATCGCCGGGCTTTTCGTTGTCTTGAAGTCTGCGCCGCTTATTCGCGGTTTCCGAACAGCTGCAACAGCATCAGGAACATGTTGATGAAGTCGAGGTAGAGGCGCAGCGCGCCCATGACGGACTTCTTTGTTGCCACTTCACTGCTGTCACCTTCGTAGTACATTTCCTTGATCTTCTGGGTGTCGTAGGCTGTCAGGCCGGCAAACACCAGGACACCGATCACGGAGATGGCGAACTGCATGGCGGACGATTGCAGGAAGATATTCACAATCATCGCAATGATGATGCCGAACAGGCCCATCATCAGGAACGAACCCCAACCGGTCAGGTCCTTCTTCGTGGTGTATCCGAACAGGCTCAGCGAGCCGAACGCGGCGGCAGTGATGAAGAACACGCGCGCAATCGATCCACCTGTATAAATCATGAAGATCGGTGCAAGCGAAACGCCCATCACGGCTGCATACACCAGGAACATTGTCCGGGCGGTCGATGCACTCATGGACTGGATGCGGAATGATAACCACATCACCATTCCCAAAGGTGCGAACAGAAGCACGAAATAGAGCGGACCGCTGAACAGGGTCTGTGCGAGGCCTGGGTTGCTCGACACCATCGCAAAGGTGCCAAGAGCAGCGAAACCGGTCAGTGCCAGGCCGATTGTCATATAGTTGTAGACGCCCAGCATATAGGCGCGCAGGCCCTGATCGATGCCGGCCTCGGCGCGCGAGCCGGCAACGGTATAGGCGCCTTGATTTTGACGGTCAAAGGTCGACATGGTTGTGTTCTTCCCCTTCTAGATCGATTTTTGCATGCACCATTACATGCAGCACAACTCCCTCAACATATGGGAAAATGCGGACACAAGCACAAGACAGGATTTCTGAAAAAATCGTAATCTGTCTGCTCCTGGCCGCATTATACGCCATTATGCTTAAGAATATGAAAGTTATTTCATCGCCTTGAGCCGCGAAGCGATCTGTCTGTCGCAGTCACCGCCAGGGTTGCGGACGATTTCCTCGGACGCAAAATCGAGTATTTCCCGCTCCTTGTTTTGCATCTGCTCCATCGTAACGCCCGGCTTGAACCATTGAAGGACCGCATAGTCGCCGCCGGCATCGGTCAGGAACGCAACCGGCTTACCACCCTCGGTGATGCCCATGCGGCCGACTCGAACTTCCTCGATCGTGATATCGCGGGCTTCTCCGTCGATCGTCATCTTGCTTTTGCCGACATTCAGTTTCTTGAGCTTGGAGCCGCTTGTTCCGACCCAATTGCCGAAAAAGCGCTTGCCTTTCTTTTCGACCGAAAGACAGGAGTTTTCGAAATTGGGAATGGAGAGACGAACCGCAGACACCTCGACCGGCTCCTCTCCCTTGGGCGCGAGCGTGTACTTCATCGCATTCTCACCGGTGCGGTAAACGCGAATACCAACCGGCGTATATCCGGAATCGCCTATGGTGCGGCTGAAAAAATCGAACTGGTTTTCGTCGTTGGTGCCCGCGCGGCGGTAAAGCCAGCGCTTTGGCAGTCCGTCCTCAAAGACCAGCCAGTCGCTAACGACCAGGCCGCGCGGCCCTTCAGCCGTGTTCAGCTGCCACACGCCAGTGTGAAAAGGGCTTTCGGCAAGCGCAGGCGCTGCAAACGGCGCTGCGGCGAGCGCCAGAACGAGTCCGGCTTTCGTAGTGATTTTCAGTGCGGATTTTTTGATACCTGCGAACATGGACCCTGCCCTTTTTCAATCTTGTCCCGACCATATTCGGATATCCAAGATCACAAGAGCATGCAAGCAGGACTGCATGGAACAGCGCAGGGAAAACTCCTGTTTTTCAGGAAGCTTTCCAAACCGGTCTCGTGAGTGCCGTCTGCCTCGCTATAGGTTCCTGAGAACAGGAGCCGGTTTTTCGCCCAAAATCCGCCAAGTTCCGATCAATCCGAAGCCGACAGTCAGGACGAGGGCGATCAGTGCCGCGCTTGCAGCGGCGACCGGCAGCAGCACAAAGCTGCCTTCCATGATCTGCGTGATGACGAACCAAGCCGCTATGCCGCCGGCAACAAGCGCAAATACCGCTGTCGTCAGGCCGAGGATCGCATATTCCAATCCGTAGGCAAGGATCAGTCTCGGTCTTGTTGCCCCGATCGTCTTGAGGATCACTGCGTCATAGATGCGGTTTCGGTGTCCGGCAGCCAATGCACCGGCAAGTACCAGAATGCTTGCGATCAGCGTGATCGAACTTGCACCGCGGATGGCCCAGGCGAGCTGCGCGACCAGGTCATTCACCTGGGCAATCGCATCTTTCACCCGGACAGATGTCACCGTCGGGTAGGCGGTGGAAACGGTCTTGAGAAGTGCCAGTTCGGTTTGCGTTGGAACGTCTTCTTCCCAGCCAAGGGTCATCAGATGAGCATGAGGCGCACCGGCAAAGGTGTTCGGAGAAAAGACCATGACGAAATTGATCGACAGCGACTGCCATTCAATGTCCCGGAAATTGGCGATTTCAGCGCTGATTTCCCGGCCAAGCACGTTGACGGTCACCTTGTCTCCGATATTGAGACCAAGATCCGTTGCCGCTTCCTCGTCGAATGAAACAAGCGGTGTTCCCGAATAGTCCGCAGGCCACCATTCGCCGGCCACGAGCTTCGAATTTTCCGGCATTACGCTTTCATAGGTGATGCCGCGGTCGCCTCTCAACACCCAGTCCGAGCCCTCCTGTGCGGGTTCGAACTCGTCTGCCGGTATGTCGTTCAGGCTTACGATCCGTCCGCGCAGCATGGGAACGCTCCGAAGCTCGCCGTCCGGCGCTTCGGTCTGCAACAGGTTTTCGAATGCGTCGCGTTCGTGGCTTTGAATATCGACAAAGAAGAAACTTGGAGCCTTGTCGGCCATCGTGGCTGTAAGTTCGCGCCGCAGATTGCCGTCGATCAGTGCGAGAGCAACGAGCAGGGACAGGCCCAGACCAAGCGACAGGACAACCGACGGGGTCAGCGCGCCGGGGCGGTGAATATTGGCAATGGCCAGTCGCAATTCCGTCGATCGCACACTCGGCAGCCTGCGCGCGACTGACATGATCACGCGGGCAACCAGGACAAGAAGAATGAACGCTCCCGCCGATGCGCCGATATAGACGGTCGCGATGAACTTGTCGTGCGACAGCAAGATGGCGATGCCTGCCAGCAAAAGCACCGTAACCGCGGTTGCGGCAAGGTAACGTTTGCGCGGCAATTTCGTGCCACCTGTGACAATGTCGCGGAAGAGGGCGGTCGGCGGCACGTCATGCGCTCTCCCGAGTGGCCACAACGCAAAGGCAAAGGCTGTCAGCAGACCATAGACCAGCCCGAGACCCAGTTCTGCCGGGTAAATACCGGTGGCCAGCTGAACGGGCAGCACGGACGAAAGCGCCGCTCCAGCGGCAAAGGGTATTGCCGCGCCGATGACCAGTCCGATCCCGATCCCGATCAGGGCGATCACCAGCATCTGGATCAGATAGATCCGGAACACGAAGTCGCCGGTTGCCCCGAGACATTTGAAGCTGGCGATGACCTCCCGTTTTGTTTCCAGATAGGCGCGGATCGCATTGGCAACGCCGACTCCGCCCACGACAAGGGCCGTCAAGCCGACGAGTGTCAGGAATTGGGCGAAGCGGCCGATACTGCGCTGAAGGCCGGGCGAGGCATTGGCGCGGGAGCGGATCCGCCATGCGGTATCGGGCTGTGCCGATTTCGCCTGTTCCACGACCCCTTCAAGATCACCGATGCCTGGGGCGGGCGACAAACGCACGCGGTAGTGCCAGCGCACAAGACTGCCAGGCTGAACGAGTTCCGTGTCGGCTACCGCCGCGTCGGAAATCATCAGGCGTGGGCCGAATTCCATACCGCCAGCGAGCTTGTCGGGCTCTGTCTCGATGACGTCGTTGATGCGAACGGTCGTCCTGCCGAGTGCCAACGTGTCCCCAACAGCAACGTCCAGCCGGGCAAGGAGCGCCAGATCTGCAACCGCGCCCCAGACACCGTCGCTTTTTGCAAGCGCATCATCGAGCGGTTGTCCGGACGCCAGATCGAGCGAACCGTAAAGTGGATAGGCGTTGTCGACGGCTTTCAGTTCGACGAGTGCC
Source organism: uncultured Roseibium sp. (assembly GCF_947494555.1). GTDB lineage: Bacteria > Pseudomonadota > Alphaproteobacteria > Rhizobiales > Stappiaceae > Roseibium. The sequence goes on from NZ_CANLVF010000004.1 coordinate 456,840, forward strand.
TGGTCGCTGTTGTCAGCACGGCGGGACATGGCACGAAGCGTGGCGACTCGCGACACGGATCCGAGCGTGTCCAGAAAGGCGGCCTCTTCGGTGTCGGCCTGACGATGTATCAGCGAAAACGAAAGATCACCGCCCAGAATGGCCTGGCCTTCGTTTGCGATACCATCCGTCAGGGCGCGCGAGACAGACGTCACGCCGGCAATTGCGGCGACGCCAAGCGCAATGCAGGCAATGAAGATGTAAAAGCCGCTCAAACCGCCGCGTAACTCGCGCAATGCGAATCGGGAGGCCAGCTTGAAGGTCTGGTGACTGGAATGCACGTTCGCAGGAACGAAGCTGCTCATGCAGATACCTCTTGCTGTGCAACCGTTTCGTCAATTTGCGCTTCTTTGATTTCACCGGAACGTACGCGAATCATGCGATCGCACTGTTGGGCAAGTGACGGATCGTGTGTCACCAAAACGAGCGTCGTCTTGCGGTCCCGCTGTGCCGTGAACATGAGATCGACGATCTGTGTTCCGGTTGAATCATCAAGGTTTCCGGTCGGTTCATCCGCAATCAGGATCTCCGGTTCCACGACCAGTGCCCGGGCGACGGCGACGCGTTGCTGTTCTCCACCGGACATTTGCGCCGGATAGTGATGCAGGCGATGGCCAAGACCGACGGCTTCAAGCTCTGCCCGCGCCTTGTCAAAAGCGTCGTCATCGCCTGCAAGTTCAAGAGGCACTGCCACGTTTTCGAGCGCGGTCATGTTCGGGACAAGATGAAAAGACTGGAAGATAATACCGACGTTCCTGCCACGGAACCTGGCCAACTGGTCTTCAGAAAGCGGACCGAGCTCCGAGCCTGCAACAGTCACTGACCCTTCGTCAGCGCGTTCAAGTCCCGCCATCACCATCAGCAGCGTTGATTTTCCGGAGCCGGAGGGGCCGACAAGCCCGACAGAGATGCCTTTTTCAATATCGAGGTCTATCCCTTTAAGAATATGTACCCTGCCGGCGCCTTCCCCCAAAGTTAGATGAACGTTCTTGAGGGATATTGCAGGAGAATTTGTCATCTTGAGGCCTTTACAACGGCTGCGTTTACCGGCTTCCTGAAGGGTGTTCGCCCTAGACAAGCGAACGCTTTGCGACCATATGGGCCCGATATGCTTGATCTTCCAGTCCCGAAAGAGTTTTAGCGTGCGCCGACTATACGTAATTCTGAGCTTCCTGGTTTTCTGCCTTTCGCCCATAGCGGCTTATTCTGCCGACCTCAAGCTTGTCGTTCTGGGAGACAGCCTGTCCGCTGGCTATCAGCTGGCCCCGGAAGAGGGCTTTCCAGAACAGCTGCAAAAAGCGCTGGATGCGCGCGGGTACTCCGTTCAAGTCGTGAACGCAGGGGTCTCTGGCGATACATCATCCGGAGGACTTTCGCGGCTTGACTGGTCTGTCGGTACGGATGCGGACGCCGTTATTGTCGAACTGGGCGCAAACGATGCGCTCAGGGGTATCCAGCCACAGATCACACGCAACAACCTGGATGAGATCACGAAACGGCTTCGGGAGCGCGGCGTCGAAGTGTTGCTGGCGGGCATGCTGGCACCGCGCAATCTTGGGCCGGAATATGCTGAAGTTTTCGATCCGATCTATTCCGAACTTGCCAAACTTCACGGGGCTCTGCTTTATCCCTTCTTTCTTGAGGGCGTCGCGCTCAATCCCGACCTGAACCTTTCCGACGGGATCCATCCCAATGCGGATGGCGTCGCCATCATCGTGGAAAACATCTTGCCGAAAGTTGAAGAACTTTTGGCCAAAGCCCAGTCTTCTTGAGGGATCCGGCCTGACCCCCAGCCTTCCAATCCTCTCGGAGGCCAATCTCAGCACTTGAAGGAATGCCTGATGGAACAGCGCCGTCTTGGCCGCACCGATATAAAGGTGAGCGCCCTTTGCCTTGGAACCATGACCTGGGGCGAGCAGAATTCCGAAGCCGAAGGCCACTCCCAGATGGACTACGCCTTCGATGCAGGGATCAATTTTTTTGATGCGGCCGAGCTCTATCCGATACCGGCGAAACGGGAGACCCAGGGCCGAACCGAGCGGATCATCGGATCCTGGTTCCAAAAGCGCGGGCACCGCGACAAGGTCGTTATGGCAACAAAGGTTGTCGGACGAACCGTCATGGACTGGTTTCGCGAAAACGGAGAGACCGGCGAACTGAAGCGCAGCCAGATAGAGTTCGCGGTCGACCGGAGCCTCAGGAACCTCCAGACCGACTATATCGACCTTTATCAGATACACTGGCCGGACCGGAATGTGTCAGGGTTCGGGTCCAATCCGACCCGCTGGCTGGATGCAGAACAGGTCGAAGACGAAAACAGTATCCAATCCGTTCTCGAAGTCATGGGTGATCTGGTGAAAGCCGGCAAGATCCGTCATGTCGGGGTCTCGAACGAGAGCGCCTGGGGAACAATGCGCCACGTCACGACTTCAGAGCTCTATGACGTACCCCGGATCGTTTCGATCCAGAATGCCTATTCGATGGTGAACCGGACATTCGAAACGGGACTGGCGGAGGTTGCACGCCGCGAGAATGTCGGCCTGTTGGCCTATTCCGCTCTCGCGCAGGGTTACCTGACTGGCAAATACCGCCATGGAGCCTTGCCGAAGGGCGCGCGTAAGACGCTGTTCAACAAAATGCAGCGCTATGAGCACCACAGAACGTTCGAGGCGGTCGAAGCCTATTTCAGTCTTGCCGAGGCAGCAGGGCTCGATCCGGCACAAATGGCTATCGCCTTTGCAAAATCGCGCAGTTTCATGACATCAGTCATCATCGGTGCGACGCGCATGGAGCAGCTGGAGACAGATATTGCTGCGGCCGATCTGACGCTGTCGCCGGAAGTTCTTGAGAAGATCGACGCGATCCATCAGGAATTCGGCAACACGGCTCCCTGACCTGATCCAGCGCAAAACTGTCCCAGAGAATCATTTTCGGGCGGGATGTCAGATTGACCGTCCATAGAGCGGTGCAATGGAACTGCCGCAGAGCGAATTATGATTCTGCGTCAGAAACTTAGATTTTTGTCTTGCGATTTTCATGAAGTTGATTCCTCATGGCTTTTGTCAGCGACAGCGGAGGGAGAACCCATGCCGCGCCTATTTACAGGCCTTGAGATACCGTCTCAGACAGGTCTCATGCTTTCACTGCTCCGGGGAGGCCTTCGGGGCGCCCGCTGGATCGATCCGGAAAACTATCATCTGACCTTGCGTTTCATCGGAGACATTGACGATCGCACTGCCGATGAAGTGGTCGCGGCGCTTGACCGTGTCCGCCGGGATCCTGTCGAAATCAGGATGAATGGTCTCGGATCCTTCGGCAACGGCAAGCCGCATGCGGTGTGGGCGCGGGTCGAACCGACGGCGCAGCTGGCAGAACTTCAGGCGGAGCAGGAAAGAATTCTGCAGCGCCTAAATCTTCCGGCAGAGCGGCGCAAATACACTCCACACGTCACGATCGCGCGCTGCAAGACGTCGACAAACGAAGACGTTGCGAAATGGCTCAGCGAGCGGGGAAATTTTCAGGCGCCGCCCTTTGTTGCCGGCCGCTTTGTCCTGTTCTCAGCAAAGTCGAGTGTTGGCGGGGGTCCTTATCTGGTCGAAGAGGCTTATCCACTCGCCGCCTGATCCAGGAGATTTGCATAAACAGCAAGCGTTCTGGCGCACATGGTTTCGACGGAAAAGTTCTGCTCCACGTGGGTTCGCGCCCGGCCGGTCAGTTCCTTGCGTGCGTCTTGCGGCAGCAATAGTGCATTCTGGATAGCGTCCGCCAGCGCAACCGCGCTTCCCGGCGGAACGCGCCAACCGGTTCGCCCGCCCTCACAAGTCTCGGGCGGAGCAAGAACGGTTTCCGGCACCGCGCCATGATCAGAGACGATCACCGGAACATTTGCGGCCTGGGCCTCGACTGCGGCTCTGCCGAAAGCCTCCGGTTCGACAGAAGCCACCACTGACACGTCGGCAAGCGCCAGGGCCGCCGGTACATCGGCGCAATGGCCGACTAAGCGCACCTGCTCCTGCAGCTCGTGATCCGCGATCATCTTCTTAAGCTCGGCAACATATCCGTCACGCCCCTGGGCGTCACCCGCAAGGATCGCAATGGGATCCTTCAATCCCATGGATTTCAGGTTGACCATCGCATCGATCAGGATTTTCTGGCCTTTCCAGGCGGTCAGGCGCGCCATGTTCAAAATGATCGGACGCCCGGCAGGAACGCCCCAGCTGTCCTTGAGTGCCTGCTGGCGAAGGGCGCTGACGTTTTCCGGAGCAAGGCTCTTTAGATCCGAGCCGCGCGGGATGACGGTTATTCTGGCCGCAGATTGCGGGTGCCTGCTTGCAATGAGATCCGCGATGAACCTTGAATTGGCAATGACGGCATCGCCGCGCGCCATGACCGAATTGTAAAATGCTTTCAGACCGTTGGATTGATTATAAGTGCCGTGATAGGTGGTCACGAACGGAATTTTTGTACGTCGCGCAGCCCTGAGTGCCGACCAGGCCGGCGCCCTGCTTCTGGCGTGAATGATATCCACGTGACGTGTGGCGATCAGATCGGAAAGAGCTGACGCGTTCTTCCAGAGCGTGATCGGGTTCTTCGATTTGACTGGCAGAACGATATGCTCAGCACCGGTTGCTTCCAGTTCGGGAACCAGTTGCCCACCCTCGCTGACCACCAGGGCGGAACTGCCCGCCTGGACCAGCGCGCGTGCCACATCAAGCGTCGTTCTTTCCGCGCCGCCGGAATTCAGGTCCGGGATCACTTGCAAAACAGTTGTCGCGGGAGGTAGTTGACGCAAATCGGATCTCCGAAGAACTTACTGCGCAATGGCGCTGAGATGTGTGACGGCGCGCCGGGAAACAGATACGGAATGAGAGCCATAATATGGGTGATAGAGAACCGCAATTCATCCAGGTTGGAAAAAATGCTCTGGCGCGCAGTATTGCGGTCGACATCGAGCCCGGAAACGAGCCGGCCCTGATGTGGCTTTCGGGTTTCAAGTCGGACATGAGCGGAACCAAAGCGGAGGCGCTTGCCGCTTTCGGTCGCGAGACCGGGCAGGAGGTCGTCCGGTTTGACTATTCGGGACACGGAGCGTCCGAAGGAGACTTTGAAGAGGCTTGCGTGTCGGATTGGCTGGAAGAAGCAGAAGCTGTTTTCGACAGGTTCTGCCAGAGTAAAACGATACTCGTCGGATCCTCCATGGGGGGCTGGATCTCCCTGCTTCTGACACTACGGCGGAAGGCAACGCACCGGATCAAGGGACTGGTTCTGATTGCCCCCGCAGTCGATTTCACTGAAGAACTGATGTGGAAAGAGCGCTTTTCCGAAGAGATCAGAGAAGCCATTTCGAAAGACGGGCGCTGGGAGCAGCCCTCACAATACAGCGCTGATCCTTATGTCATAACCCGGAAACTGATCGAAGACGGCCGAAGCCACCTGCTTCTGGACAAGGATCTGCATCTGGGCGTTCCGGTCACGATCCTGCAGGGAGCGCAGGATTTGGACGTACCGGCCCGGCATGTGCAGCGGTTGGTTGAAGCCCTGCCTTTGGACGACGTGACATACTCTCTGGTTCCTGATGGGGATCACCGCCTGTCGCGGCCGCAGGATATAGACCTGCTCTTGAGGGTCATAGGAGATATGTCGTCGCGCTAGGAAGCAGGGTCAGACCGGCAAAGTCTCCCGTCCCTGTTTCTGGACGCGGTACCAGGCCCAGAAGAGCCGTGCCGCGATCGCACGATGGGGCTTCCACGCAACGGCAATCTCGTCCAGTTCTTTCGGTGCGGGCCTGTTTCCCAGGTCCAGAGCGTCATGAACGGCGATCTGGAGTGCCAGATCCCCGCTTGGAAAAACATCCGGATGGCCAGCGCAGAACAGGAGAAAGATGTCCGCACTCCAGCGGCCGATACCCTTGATGGCACAGAGTTCAGCATGCGCTTCGTCGGCTGGGCAGGTCGCCAGGCGAGCGAAGTCCAGTCCGCCCTCGCAAGCGGCGGCGACGGCGCGCAACGTTCTGATCTTTGGCCGCGAGAGTCCCACGTCGGCGAGATCCTGATCCGAATGCAGGGCTATCGTTTCAGCGGTCAACGGAGTAACGCGCTCCTGGAAACGATTGAAAATCGCCGTTGCACTGGCAACAGAGACCTGTTGCGCGGTGATGATCTGTGCCATGCCGCCAAAATCCGCCGGCCGGCGCCGGAGTGGCAGAGGACCTGCAGCAAGAGCAATCTCCTCAAGGCGTGGATCGATTGAAATCAGGTTTGCAAGGCCGGTGTTTACGTCATCCTCGGTCGCAACGGGTTTCATCTTTTCGCTCACCTTTCGTGCCCTTGCGCGGATTGGTGCAAGTGATAGGAATACCGTCGGTCATGTTCCATGCCCGCGCGCACGTCAACCCGGTTCTCCTTGCCAAATGACAAAGCCCTGCTTTCGTTTCGCACCGTCTCCGAACGGGCATCTTCACATCGGGCATGCGTTGTCCGCACTGCTGAACGTTCGTGCGGCTGTTGCGCTCAGTGGCCGGTTTTTCGTGCGCGTCGAAGACATTGATCAAACAAGGTGCACGCAGCAGCTGGAAAAAGACATGTTCGAGGATCTTGCCTGGCTCGGCGTTCCGCTGGATGAACCGTCACCGAGGCAATCGGAAGCCTTTCCGTTCTACCGTGCGGCGCTGGAGAAGCTTCAGGACCTCGGGGTGGTTTATTCTGCCTTTTTGACCAGGTCGGAAATCAAAACCTTCGTTACCGAATACGAGACGGATGGCAAAACATGGCCAAGGGATCCCGATGGGGCGCCTCTTTACCCAGGGGATCTGGCCGTGTTGTCGGAGGGGACCATAAGGGCACGCGCCAGCAGCGATGCCTCCTTTGCGCTGCGGCTCGACATGAAGAAGGCTCTTGCCCGGATCGGTTCCGATCTGAGCTGGCAGGAGGCAGGTGCAGAGGGAAAGTCACTTTTCGACCCGGGAAATCGCGTTCCCGTCGAAGCGGATTGCTGGGGGGACGTGATCCTTGCGCGCAAGGACACGCCGACAAGTTACCATTTGTCAGTCGTGGTCGACGACGCCCGCCAGGGCGTTACCGACATTCTCAGAGGCCAGGATCTCTTTCATGCCACGAGCGTGCACAGGGTCCTTCAGGAGTTGCTCGGACTTCCCGAGCCCCGGTATCGGCATCACCGGCTCGTATTGGGTGCGGACGGGCGAAAGCTGTCCAAATCCAATCGGGATACCAGTCTGAACGCCCTCCGTGCGGAAGGGATGGCGCACACCGAACTTCGCAGGCGTATCGGGCTATAAGCGCCTATAAGAAGTCGCGGCCGAACCAGAAGCTCAGGAACGAAACCCAAAGGCTGGTGGTCACGATCGCACTCAAAGTCGTCATGGTGATCGCGTTGGCGGACATCGCATGCCCGGTCCCGTATCGATTGGCAAAGATATAAGCATTGACGCCGGTCGGGCAGCCCGCAACCAGGGTCGCAGCGGCGACCCAGAGCGGCGGCAGCTGAAACAGGAAAGCGCCTGCAAGAAACACGACCGTCGGCATGACGATGATCTTGATGGACCCAAGCAGGAACCCGGGCAGCATGTTTCCGCGCAGACCGTATTGCACAAGGCTCATGCCGAGGGACAATAGCGCGAGCGGCAGCGCTGTCGCGGCAATCCGCCCGAGCACTTCTTCACCCAACTCCGGCAGCTCCAGACCAGTCTGCCGCCACGCAAAAGCGAGAAGGATCGTTATGATCAGGGGATTGGTGATGATATTGCGTCCGGCGTCCAGAACCAGTTTGCCCAGTGAGGGCATCGCCGTACCGCTATCGATCGCCGCGGTGCGTTCCATGGCGATTGCCATCACGATTGTCATCGTCGCGAGATGGATCGAAATGATCAGAAGCACGGGAACCAGGCCCGCGTTGCCGTAAACCGCCGCGACCACAGGCATTCCGACCAGGAGCAAGTTGGCGTAGGAAGAGGAGATGCCGCCGATTGCGCCTGCACGTGCTTCTCTGCCAAATCCCTTGCGAATGACCAGCGTGCCAAGGATCCAGGCAGTTGCAACGCCCAGAAAGTAACTTGCCCAGAGTGCGAACGGCAGCCCGCCCGAAAGGTCTGCGCCAATCAGTGACCGGAATACAAGAACAGGCAGTGCAACCACGAAAACGAATTGGCCGAGCGCATCTCCGATGCCTTGCGACAGCACTCCAAATCGCGCCAGGCAATATCCGATGCCGATCAAGAGGAACACCGGAGCGACAATGGAAAAAGTCTGCGCAATCATGTGGGGTCCGGTTAGGGTCTGGAGAAGTGGCGTAGCAGGGCGAGCAAGAATTTGCGGTTGGGAACTGTTTTTAGGGGATTGGATCACGCACCGCCAGCCTTCAAAATGAACCCGCAAGAGGACGATGCATCATTCAGTCACGGCGGTGTTTGACGGCCGGAAATGACAGGTTGCCCCGTTCTTCAGGAGGAATAGGGCAGAATGCCGGATCATGACGACGACAATGCCAGGCTTGCGCTATTGGCGCATGATCTCAGAACACCTCTGTTTGCCATGCGGCTTACAGCCGATCTGATCGGAAACGGGTCCCTGGATGATGATCAGGCGGAAAAACTCGCGATCCTGATCAAATCCATAGACTCCCTGACTGAAATGACAGGCGATCTTGTGGAAACGGCGAGTGCTGGCCATGCCTCAAGCACCGGCCCGCAAAGTATCATCGCGCTTGTCACGGAATGCGCAGACCTTTTCCGGATCGCCGCGGAAAACAAGGGCCTTGCGTTTGACGTGCGGATTGATGCGCAATTGCGAGATCTGTGGACGGCGCATCCGATCGAGCTGCGCCGTATTCTGATGGCTGTCCTGGATAACGCGATCAAATACACCGAGACGGGAAAGGTGAGCGTCTCCGTGCAACAGTCGATGCACAGCGAGGCAGGCGACCAGAACCGGACCGATCAGGCTTTTGCCTGCATTGCGGTTTCAGATACCGGGCCGGGCATCGATCCAGACGAAGAGGTCCATCTCTTCCGCCCCTTTTCACGAGGCCGCCGAGGCGCCTCGGCGGTCGCCGGACATGGGCTTGGATTGTGGGGTGCCACCCGGCTGGTAGAGGTGCTGCGAGGACGGTTGTTCCTGCGCCGCCCGGCTGACGGAGGAAGCTGCTTTGAAATTCACATACCCGCATCCACGAGTGAGGCAGCGCCCGTTCCGGAAGCGGCGCCCGGCCTGACAGCGTCAAACAAGGAAAACACACGCGGTCTCAAGGCGCATGTCCTCATTGTGGACGACAACGCCACAAATTGCCGGCTGATGGCTGCTTTGCTGGAAACCTTCGGATGCACATTCGACGTTTCCCAGTCTGGCGAAGACGCGCTTGCGCTGATCGGGGCCCGGGACTACGACGCGATCCTTCTCGATCTTAACATGCCCGGAAAGAGCGGTATCGAGACGGCGCTCGAAGTGAAGGCGGATCCCTCGAAGTCGGGGCTGCCGCTTATTGCGGTGACGGCGGCATTGGAGGGTGTCAGTGAACGTCAACTGCGGGAGGCAGGGTTCCGCGAGACTGTGACCAAACCCCTGTCACCGACCGATCTCTATGCGGCGCTGGTTCGTGCTTGCAGTGATCCTGCCTGAGAAGCCGGGATCTCATTCGCACTCCGGCCAGTTGGGTACGGCTCCCGCGCATTCAAAGGCGTGCTGCCACTTCCAGGGCCTGTTCGAGACGATCGTCGCCCCAATAAAGGTCACGGTTTGACAGTACGAAACTCGGTGCCCCGAAAATTCCCAGCTGTTCCGCCTCCGCGACCGCCGCTCTCAGTCCGATTTTCGTTTCAGATGATTTGGCTTCATTGAGTGTCCGATCGACGGGTGCGCCCGTTTCCAGCAGGAGGTCTGCCATCAGAGCTTCATCGGAAATGTCGAAACCTTGGCCGAACTGCGCGACATAGACCGCACGTGTAAAGGCGCCGATCCACGCTTCCTGGCGGCCACAATAAGCGATCCGCGCCGCTGCCAGGCTGTGTTGTGGAAAAGGCGCTGGCATGCGAAACGGCAAACCGTACCGTTCGCACTGACGTTCCATGTCCCGCCACATGTAACTGCCCTTTGCCGGCTGCAGGTTGAAGGGCGAGGTGTCCCAGCCCTGCTTCTTGAAAATGGGGCCGAGCAAAAAGGGGCGCCAGACGATTTTCACGTTGCAATCGGTTGCGAGGGTCTGAATCCGCATGGCCGACAGATAGCTGTATGTCGACGCAAACTCGTACCAGAATTCGACGATCGGTTTGCCGTCGGACTGCAGGGACACGATGTTCGAGCCTTCAGGCTGATTGGACTGGCGGTTCATTGTCACCTTGTGATACTCCGCAAACGATTAGCCGGGCTTTCGGGGATTGGATGCTCCTGGCGAATGAGCTAGATCATGAGTTCTCAAATCGGCCTGAAATACAGTGATGACACAAAGCGATCTCTCCAAGAATAGTTCGAAGTCATGGGTTCGCAAGCTGGCCGTGCGGTGTATGGCCCATCCAATGATCGCCGTCACGGCTTATATTGTCGCCGTTTCGCTGTTTTTTCTGAGTTTCCCGGGCGTTGATTTTTGGGCCAGCGGCGTATTTTACAACGAGGTTTCGGGTTTTTGGGCGCAGAATGAACCGTTCCTGCGGGATGTACGGCACCTCGGCCCGTTTCTTGTGAAGGTGATTGCGATCGCCTGTGTCGGTGTGCTCGTCATCAAGTTGCTTGCACCCGGACGTCCACCCCTCATGCCGCTTCGCCAGCCGGTCTTTCTCCTGACGACGCTTATTTTGGGTCCCGGCGTGATCGTGAACGCGATCCTGAAGGACAATTGGGGGCGCCCAAGGCCTCGGTATGTCGAAGAGTTTGGCGGTGATTTGCCTTATCAGCCCGTTTGGAAAATCACCGACCATTGCGACAGCAACTGTTCGTTCGTCTCCGGCGAGGCGTCGGCGGCCATGTGGCTCACATCGATCGCGTTTCTGGTTCCAGTGACCTGGCGCAAGGCCTCGCTGTTATTCCTAGTGCCTCTGTGTCTGGTTCTTTCGGCCAACAGGGTCGCGTTTGGCGGACATTTTTTCTCAGACACGCTGATATCGTGGGGGATCACGCTATTGCTGATCCTGGCTGTCTATCACCTTCTGTACCAACGGGTTCCGCCAATCGTGAGTGACCGGAAACTGGATGAATGGTTCACGGTGAACGGACGCAGGCTGCACCGGCGGCTCAACCGTTTAATCCTTCGCTCCAGGATCATTGTGCGCGGAGTGACCCGTAAATTTTCAGAACACTAGCGCCATTCAAACTGGCAGAACGTTTTGCGATTTCATGTTCGGCTTTCCGCGTCTCGTTGATGCCGGATTTTGCGCGGCCGGGTTCGCTTCAAAATACGCGCGAAGCGAAGTGGAGATCTGTTTTCCACCCAGGTGATTGCGTCGTTCAACGGTGGCGTGTTCCTGCGTCGCTTGCGAAGATGGCGGGCGGCACTGCGGCTGGTGCCGACAATGACGACAAGCCCAAGCGCGAGTAGCGGGACGCCGGTTGGAATTGGGAGCCAAACCGTCGCAAAGCCGAGCAATAGGAGCAGAGCGGCCAGTGACCACCACAGAATTTTCATCGCAAAGCCAAGCTAACAATCACGAGGGCCTGTCATAACGCAGGCTCCAAGAAGAATTTATGAAATCGAACGCTCAAATTCTCTTAGCTGAGCAAGCAAGCCAGTATCAGGTATAGGCGTCGAGCAGTTGCCCGCATCCGGACCGGATGAGATGATACACCTCGTCAAAGCCTTCGGGACCGCCAAAGAAGGGGTCGGGGACATCTCGAGGCGGCGCGTTCAGCAAAAGGCGAACATCGGCGGGCGCGGCCGGACTCAACTCTGTCAGCGTCGACAGGTTCTGCGCATCCATGGCTACGATGACATCGAATGTCTCGAAATCAGCGTCGGCCACTTTGCGAGCGCGTTGACCGGAAATATCGATGCCATGCCGGGCTGCGATCTCAATCGAGCGGGCATCGGGCGGATTGCCGACATGCCAGGGGCCGGTTCCGGCTGAATCTATTGTGAACGTGTCGGAGAGGCCTGCATTTTCAACAAGGTCCTTGAAGATCCCCTCGGCGAGCGGCGATCGGCAGATATTGCCAAGGCAAACGAACAAGACAGCACGTGACAATATGGCCTCCAAAGTGCGCAATATGCGCAAGGTGCTGCCTTAGGAAGATAAATGCAATGGCATGTCAGGGAAATCGCCATCGTCTTCGTGACGTGATGCCACTAGACTGTGACATGTCATGTGTTCCATTGAAGGCACATCGTCAAAGGAGAGTAGGATGGCTGAGCGACTGAAACCTGAAGACCGCGCCGCGGGACTTACCACGTTGCCGGAATGGCATCTGTGCGAAGGGCGCGAAGCGATTTTCAAATCTTTCAAGTTCAAAGACTTTCGGGAAGCCTTCGGGTTCATGACACAGGTCGCGCTCGTGGCCGAGAAAATGAACCATCATCCCGAGTGGTCAAATGTCTACAGAACAGTAGACATCACGCTGGCAACGCATGACGTTGGCGGTTTGAGTGAACTCGACCTGGAGCTGGCCGGTGAAATCGAAAAGATCGCATCGTCGTCATAATTACGGCGACCCGGTCTTCTCACCCTTCGACAGCCGGAAGCGGTGTCCGAACTCGGTCCGTTCACCTTCGATCAGCGTATGGCCGTTCTCCTGGCAGAAGTGCGGGATATCGATTTCCGCCATCGGATCGGTTGTCAGGACAATGAGCTGATCGCCGTCGCTCAGCCGTGTCAGCGCCTTTCGGGTTTTTAGAACCGGGAGCGGACATTTCAGCCCCTTGAGATCGAGCATTGTTTCAGACACTGATATTATTCCATTGATTTTTGGCCGATATTTCAATTTCCACCCGGTGCCCTTGTCGGCTGAATCGCGGATCTTCAAGCGGCATTAATGGTTCAGAACTAGAATGGTGGCTGACTTTACAGAACCCCTTCAATGGTTCCTTGCAACAATTAGCAGAGACGTCAAATGCTTTGTTTTGATCCGGACAAGAGAACAAAACCTTTGCAGATCCTCGCCGTTGCGCTCGCGGTGCTGCTGGGCAGTGTTGTTGCCGCATTAAGCGAAGCAAGGGAAATCAGAATCGTCACGCAAAATTTCGCGCCCCTCCAGTGGGACAACAATGGGGTGCCCGACGGGTATGTAGCGCGCTACATCTCGGCGGTGTTTGAACGGGTGAATGAGGATCTGCCGGTAGAAATCGGATCGTTCGAGTTTCTGCCCTGGAAGCGGGCGATCCTGACAGCGAAGTCCGCTCCGAACGTGATGCTATTTTCCATGTCGCGGACGCCTCAACGCGAAGACCAGTTTCTTTGGCTCGGTGAGGTTTCACCTTACGGACAGTACTTGTTCCAGCTGAATTCGCAGCCCCGTTTTGTGGTCGACACAGTGGAAGATCTGCTGGATCTCGATGTGAAAATCGGCGTGCAGGACGGCGGAAACACACATTCCTACCTGAAGAGCCTGGGGCTTGACGCCTCCGGACAACTGGTCCCGATCACCGACTATCGTCAGGGTATCGAGATGCTCTATTTAGGCCGGGTCGATCTGTTGCCGCTGACCGGATTTCTTGCCGAAGCAGCCGCCTGCAAGCAAGGTTATGATGGCAGTCTCCTGCAGCCGGTTGTCTATATCGAAGATCTTGCAAAGCCCCTCTGGGCGGTCTTCAGCAAAGGGACTGACCCGGATCTCGCCGATGCCTTTCGCCTGGAAATGGTTGCGTTGAAAGAAAGCGGATATCTGGAAGATTTGACCCAGATGCATCGGGATAACTGGCAGATTCAGGCCTGCGGACAGTAAAGAAGGTTGCTTCTTGTTTGCATGAGTGCTTTCGAAAGACTTGTCTTTCGCTTGCACGCCTGAACTGGAAAAACCGATGAACGATACCGCGATAACGCCCTTGGATGTGCTTGATTTCTGGTGGCAGGCCGGGTCTGCGAAATGGTTCGCCGGCGGTGACAAGTTCGACGGCAGTTGCCGCGATCGGTTTGCCGCAAGCCTTGCTGCGGCAAAAGCCGGAGAGCTGGATCACTGGCAGGAAACAGCAGATGGAACGCTTGCGCTGCTTCTCCTGCTCGATCAGATGTCGCGCAATATTCATCGCGGTTCGCCCGAGGCCTTCAGCGGCGATGCCAAGGCGATTGCCATCGCAGAAAGAGCAATCGACCGGGGGTTTGACCGGGCTTTTCCAAAGGATGCGCGAGGATTTTTCTACCTTCCCTTTGAACACTCAGAGGATATGGAGCACCAGGAAAGGGCGGTCGACCTGTGCAGGCGGCTCGGAGACAAAGAGCTTTATCATTACGCGCTAGTGCATATGGATGTGATCCGGCGCTTTGGCCGGTTTCCTCATCGCAACAAGGTTTTGGGGCGCGCGACGACAGCGGAGGAAGACGCCTATTTGAGGGATGGCGGCTTTTCGGCCTGATGCTTTCAGGCTCCTGCGAAGCGTTCCGTTTCGGCCGGACGAAGTCGCCAAGATCAGCTGGCAGGTTCCAAGAGTTCCTGCCTTTTTTCGGTGCTTTTGCTCACAATTAGCCCTGCACAATTTTTCACCCGCAGCTCTCAATTTGTCTATTTTTTGAGCGAAGAAGCTGCCCAGTTTTTCATCATGCATCTGCAATTAACGAAGTCCTGAATCGCTAAATTCTCTTAAGTCTCTGAAAAACATATATTCTTTCATTCACCTCCCTAGTTGGCACGGTCCTTGATTAAGAAAGGCCGACGTTGGGCCGGCTCACCAGAAAATGGTGCATCTCAAGACCTGAGTACCCTTCCAGAGGGGGAACTGAACAGGCGCGTGTCCGGTGCCGACGACCGAGCTTCTTCGCAGGGAAGGGGCAGAAAAAGGGGAATGGTACGAGCAATGAAAATAGTGATGGCCATCATCAAGCCGTTCAAGCTCGACGAAGTGCGCGACGCCCTGACAGGCATCGGCATCCAGGGCCTGACGGTGACCGAAGTGAAAGGCTATGGCCGCCAGAAGGGGCACACCGAAATCTACCGCGGCACGGAATACGCGGTGAGCTTCCTGCCGAAGCTGAAAATCGAAGTCGCCGTCGATACTGCCGACGTCGAAAAGGTCATTGACGTTATCTCCGGCGCCGCGAAAACCGGTCAGATCGGAGACGGCAAAATATTCGTTCACTCGATCGATCAGGCTGTGCGCATCCGCACTGGCGAAACAGACGCCGAAGCTCTGTGATTTAGGTAAGGAAACGTATCATGAAAAAACTTGTCGCTAAGAGTGCGGCGACGCTTGCCGTGTTGAGCCTTTCGGTTCTTCCGGTTTTCGCTCAAGACACTGCGGCTGAAGCTCCGGCTGTATCTCCGGAAGTCGCCTATATTCTCAACACGCTTCTGTTCTTGATCGGTGGCTTCCTGGTTATGTGGATGGCCGCCGGTTTCGCCATGCTCGAGGCAGGTCTGGTCCGTTCCAAGAACGTGTCCATGCAGTGTCTGAAGAACATCTCGCTTTATTCAATTGCGGGCCTGATGTTCTGGATCACCGGCTATAACCTGATGTACACGGGCGTTGACGGCGGTTTCATGGGCTCCTTCGGCCCGTATTCATTTGACGAAGTTGGCGGCAATGCGCTCGACACCGGCTATTCGACAGCCTCTGACTGGTTCTTCCAGATGGTGTTCTGTGCGACCACCGCGTCCATCGTGTCCGGAACGCTTGCCGAGCGTATCAAGCTGTGGCCGTTCCTGATCTTCACGGTCGTTCTCACAGGTTTCATCTACCCGATCGCGGGTTCCTGGCAGTGGGGTGCCGGCTGGCTATCCGAAATGGGTTTCTCCGATTTCGCAGGCTCCACGCTGGTTCACTCCGTTGGTGGCTGGGCCGCACTTGCAGGTGCCATCATCCTCGGCGCGCGTAAGGGCAAATATGGCGCAGACGGCACCGTTCATCCCTTCCCGGGTTCTTCCATGCCGCTGGCAACACTCGGCACCTTCATCCTGTGGCTGGGCTGGTTCGGCTTCAACGGTGCTTCTCAGCTCGCTATGGGAACGATTGGCGATGTCTCCGACATCTCGCGCATCTTCGCGAACACCAACATGGCCGCCGCGGCCGGTGTGGTCGTCGCTGTTCTGCTCACCCAGGCTCTCTACAAGAAAGTCGATGTGACCATGGCTCTGAACGGTGCTCTGGCCGGTCTCGTGTCTATTACCGCTGAGCCGCTGGCACCAAGTGTCTGGCAGGCCGTGTTCATCGGTGGTGTTGGTGGTGCGATCGTCGTGTTCACTGTTCCGCTTCTCGACAAGCTGAAAATCGACGATGTCGTCGGTGCCATCCCGGTTCACCTCATCGCAGGTATCTGGGGCACCTTCATCGTGCCGCTCTCCAACGGCGACGCTTCCTGGGTCACCCAGATCATCGGTATCGTTGCTTACGGTGTCTTCACACTGGTGGCGTCCGCGGTTGTCTGGTTCATCCTGAAAGCTGCAATGGGCATCCGCGTATCCGACGAGGAAGAAGCGCTTGGTCTCGACAAGGTCGAAATCGGTGTGGAAGCCTATCCGGAATTCGGAACAGGTTCCCAGCGTCTCTGATTTAACAGAGGCGTTAGAACAAAATCTCCCAGGCGGTCTATTGGCTCGGACCGCAAACTGGAAACCCGGGGGCAACCCCGGGTTTTTTTTGCCTGCACCGGTAGCACGAGATGGGTCAGACGACGGCCGGTTTCAATTTTTCAGCAACGTCCTGAACCGCATCGGATGCGCGCTTTGCAAGCTCAATGTTTTTGGCTGAGCCCTTGATTGCGTTTTCCGTATCCTGCCGGATCTTGTGCAAGTTCGTTGAAACCTCGTCCAGCGCCGACGTCTTGTCGTTCATCTGTCTGGACGTCGCCTCATTCCTGGAGGTCAGGTCCTGCAAATAGTCTTCGACCGTCGAGATCTGTTCAAGGCTGCCGGCACTCTGCGTATCGGAAAGTTCAAGTTTCTCCTTGGCTGTCTTGACGAGCTCCCGGGTCTCGGCGAGCGACTGCGTCATTTCCGACAAGATCGTCGCAATCGACTCGACCGCCTTTTCCGTCGATCCGGCCAGTGCCTTGACCTCACTGGCTACCACCGCGAAGCCCTTGCCTGCATCTCCGGCCCGCGCTGCCTCAATGGTTGCGTTGAGTGCCAGAAGATTGGTTTGTGCAGAAATGGATGAAATTTCCTGAGCGAGATTTTCTATGTCGTTGAACTTGTTCGTCAGGTCCGAAGTTGCAGTGTTCAATTTCCCAATCAGATCGGCAGCACCGAGGCAAGTTTCGGAAATCGTCTGGATGCTCTCGCGCGCTTCGGTGATTTTCGTTCCAGCATTTGCAAGATCCTGCGTGCAGCTTTCGGCCCGCACGCCGACCGAACGCAGGTCGTCCTGGATCTGATCGGCCGTCGAGATGAGTTCGGCAAGGAATTCCGCCCGCTCCCTGCTGGCTGAATTCACCGCCCTGGCATTCTGACCGATCTGCGAAACCACCGCCCACGCATCCTTGAGCTGTTCGATTTCGGCTTCAGCGGCCGGGCCTGGCGGGGCTGCGAAGTTTTGCCCGTCACTGCGGGATGCCTCATCGGCGGGAGCTGCCTGCGGATCGAGCGCGTTGTTTTTGTGATTGGCGTCCTTGTGCCGTAATGTGAGGTAGGCACTGACAAGCGAGACGATGAACGGTACCGCAGTCGACAAAAGCGCTTGCCAGATGACAAGCTCTGCCTGGCCGAAAACAGCGTCCACCTGATTGATAATCGTCAAAATGGAGCCCACGACGATCGCCGTAATCAAGGCACGTTTAAACATCGGACCAGTCCCTTCGTCACTGTCTCAACAGGATCGTCGAACATGGTTAATAGTGTAAAAACCGTCGGTCCGGCGTCAGTTTTTGAGGATTGAGCGCGTGCCGTGGTAACCACCCTTTTGGGGCAAGGTCGTGTCTGAGCTGATGGATTGACCCGCAGGCTATGCCCGTCGGATGCCCGGGGGAAGGGGGCGAATTGCCGATATGGGTCGCCTTAGGCCGGTGCTTCGCTGCTCAAGAGTTCAGCCATGTTACCGTGGCTTTCAACAACCTTGTGTGCGCCTGCTTCCAGTAATTGTCCCGCATGGCCATCGTGACTGTGCCCGCCGCCGACAAATCCCCAAACCGTCATGCCGGCGGCAAGGCCTGCTTTCACACCGTTTGAGCTGTCTTCGACCACAAGCGTTGCTGCAGGGTCTACGCCGAGTTTTTCAGCGGCAAGCAGGAACAGATCCGGCGCCGGCTTGCCGTTGGCAACCTGTTCGCCGGAATAAATATGCGGCTCGAAATAGTCATAAAGACCTGTGTGCTGAAGCTTATGGACCAGCCGGTGAAGGCGCGACGAAGATGCAACAGCCCTTGGGCCGTCATGCGCCTCCAGCAGTTGTTTGATACCCGCTATCTCCGACAATTCCCGATCAATCCGGTCCATCGTCGCGGCATCGAGCTCGGGACCGAAGGTTTCGGGCAACGGGCCCTTGCCTATCGCGCGATGGTCCCGGTCGAGCGCGGCCCAGAAATCAGAGCTGCCAAGGCCCTGGAACCTGCTCATATATTCATCCAGGTCGTATTGAAGGCCAATACGCGCCAGATGTTCGCGTTCCACCTCGACATAGATGATTTCCGAATCAACCAGTACGCCGTCGCAATCGAACAGGATCGCTTCAAATGTCATGCGATATTCGCCTTCTTTGAGGTCAGTTTCATCAATGCGAGCCGTCAAACAGTCCTTTAATGACCTGTCTTTGAAACAAGATGACAAGGATTGACGGCGGAAGAATAGCCAGGATTGCCAGCATCAATCCCGGCAGGCTTGCCCGTCCGAAAAACTGCATGCCCCGGACGACGGTATAGGCGGATTCTTCTGACGTGACGATGACGGGCCAAAGATACTGGTTCCATCCGTTCACGAACAGAACCAGAAAAAGAGCCGCAGCCGTCGGAAGGGACAGGGGCAGCAGGATGTCCTTGAAAAATTTCCAGGCACCTGCGCCATCCAGCTTGGCCGATTCAAGCAAAGTATCCGGAACGGTCATGAGAAATTGCCGGAAGAACAATGTCCCCAGTCCGGACGCAACAAGCGGCAGCACAAGCCCGGTGCGTGTGTTCACGAGACCGAGATTGGCGACCACTTCATAGGTCGGCAGAAACCGCGATTCCAGCGGGAGCATCAGCGTGAGCATCAAGATTGCGAAAATCACGCTGGCTCCCCTGACCCGGAAATAAATCAAGGCGTAGGCGGCAAGCAGGGAGACAGCAACTTTCAATGCGGCAAAGCCCGCACCAAGAATGAATGAATTCCAGACCATGGCGACAACCGTGATGTCTCCGGAAAATCCCGCACTTGAGGTCAGAAACGAACCGTAATTTTCCAGCAGCGCCCCACCCGGATCGAGGCGGGGCATTATCGGGGTGCCGGGGACATGTGTGGTTGCCGCGAACAGGGCATAAACCGGCACGCACATGAGCAAGGCGCCCGCGATCAGCAGTACATGATCCAGGGCCTGAGTGACCCGGCGTTTGTGAGACGCGTTCAACGACAATTCCTGCTTGATTTCATCTTTGGCAAATCTCTCAAAGAACGACGATACCAGAGTGTTTGGCCTTGTGTTCGGGCTCGACATGTATCGTGATATGCGCTCCGGGAACGTCTTCCTTGATTGCGATTTCAATTCGGTCGCAGATATCGTGGGCGGCGTCTACCGACATATCGCCCGGAACGACAAGGTGGAAGTCAATGAAGGTCGATTTTCCTGCGATCCTTGTTCTCAGGTCATGCGCCTCAATCGCACCTTCGCCCTGCTCTGAAATCTGATCGCGAATTTTTTCAAGGACATCGCCTGAGGCTGCCTCATCCATCAGTCCGCCAATGGACTCCTTGACCAGTTCCCAGCCTGACCAGAGGACTGTAAGGCCGACGAGAAGCGCCAAGGCCGGGTCGAGCAGGTTCCATCCTGTCATGAGCGCCAGGACAACACCCACAAGCACCCCAAGCGAGCTGAGAACATCGGTCCTCAAATGTTTGCCGTCGGCGATGAGCGCAGGCGATCTCGCCTTCTTGCCGTATCGCATCAGATAGCGCGCCCAGGCTCCGTTGATCAAAGCTGCCGCGAGATTCATCGCGATGCCCTCGGGCGAGAACTGGGGGCTGTCGCCAGCGGTGAAGCCTATCCACGCGGCTCTGAAAATAGATATCGCGGCAAGCACGATCATGACGCCGACCAGAACAGCGGCAAAGTACTCAGCCTTGTCGTGTCCGTAGGGGTGGTTGCTATCTGCCGGCTTGGAAGCAAACCAGATCGCGGCGAGAGCTGCAAAAGACGAGGCAATGTTGACCGTTGTCTCAAGCGCATCGGATAACAGCGCGACAGAGTCGGTCAAAAGGTATGCGCCTGTTTTCAGGGCGAGCACCAGAAAGCCGACAAAAATGCTGATTACGGCAACCCGGATCCTGACCTTAAGGTCCATGCCTTACCCCTGTCGCGAAGATCAAGCCGCGGCAAGGGGTATCAGTTTTTACAAAGGTTACAAGGCTGCAGCCGCGATAATCCTGCACTTTCTGCGGGCTCGCCGCTGGCCAACGCATCCAATTGTTCTAGGAAGCGTCCTGCCAGTCCATGACCGCCGCGCCTATGATTTTTCCCGGACCATCCCGGTCCTCGACCTGGATCAGGATCGCGCACCGGGCATCGCCTTTCAGCATCAGCTTCGACTTCGGCATGCGGAAGGTCACAGACCCTCCTTCCCAGACGCCCATCGGCTCAAGGTTGCGGACAATGTTCACATATTTGATCTGACGGCCCGCGTTTTCGCCGCGGCCGATTTCAACTGTGGCCTCGTCTTCGATCCTGAGGAAGTACACGGTCGCCATTTTCGCGCCGCTGGGCAAGGTGCCATCCACCTTGGCCTGGACAACCATGTCAGAGATCGTCAGATCGACATCCGCGGTAAAGGGTTCCGCCCGGTTCAAGGCCGCGCGGACTTCGCGCTCCCGGCTACCGACAACGTGTTCTTCACCGTTGATCACCATTTGCGGCGTATAGACGGACCTGTCACCCCTGCGCGTGGCGTAGGAGCGCTGACGCTGGGAGTGTACCGGGCTTGCGAACGTGTCCTTCCAGCCCAGGTAATCCCAATAATCAACGGGCATGAGAACCGTCAGAACATCCTTGTCTTCCTCGACCAGGCGCTCAGCAAGCTGATCGGCCGGTGGGCAGGACGAACAGCCCTGGCTCGTAAAGAGTTCCACAACCTTTTGCGGCTGGGCGACCGCAGCCTGCATAGCGGCGATTGAGCCGGCTATTCCAGCGATAACAACAATTCCTGTCCGGAAAGCCTTGCGTGCTTTCCGATATGAGAGACCCACCATTTGGCTCGTTTCCTGTTTTGCTTGACCGTAAAGTATGCAACTTGGCATTCAATCGCGAGTCACGAGCCGGTGACATGCTGATCAGGATATGGAATTCGCGGGAAAGTGACAAACGCTGGAGCTGCTGTTACTGGCCCGAAGCAATGATTTTTTGCAGTTCCGGCAGGAAGACCTGCTCATAGCTCAAAGGGCCAAGCGGTCCGATGAACTTGTAGCGGATCGTGCCTTCGCCATCGACAACAAAGGTCTCAGGAACACCGTAAACGCCCCAGTCAATCGCGGTTCGCCCTGCAGCGTCAGCGCCGATACGGTCGTAAGGATTGCCGAGGCTGCCAAGAAAACGGCGCGCGTTTTCAGGCTTGTCCTTGTAGTTGATGCCGATGAGCTGAATTCCTTCGACCTTTGCAAGCCTTTCCAGAAGCGGGTGCTCGTCCCGGCAAGGTCCGCACCAGGACGCGAAAACGTTCACGACTGAAATCTTGCCGATGAGATCGTCCCGGGAAAAACCAGGCACTGCAGTTCCATCCTTCGAAAGCCCCTCAACGGCGCTCAGGGTGACGTCCGGCGCCGGTTTGTTGATCAGGGCGGATGGTATCGCCTGTGGGTCGTTTCCAAGAAGGAGCTGAAACATGAACAAGCCCGCCAAGGCCATGAACACGATCAGGGGCAGCAGAACAAGGATCGGAAAGCCGCGCTTTTGGTTAGGTCCGCCGGTCTCTGGATCTGTATTGAGGTCAGATTCGGAGGTGCTCATTTCCTTCACCCGCGCTCGTGCTGGGGACGCGCGCGCGAAATGCCCTGATCGGCGAGCTCCTTCAAGGCACGGTCCTGATTTGCCCTGTCAATTTTCACCCATGCGACAAGACCAAGCACGGTCAAAAGGCAAAGCCCGTAAGATGCCAGAATAAAGCCAGCGTGTGGTCCGAGATCCATGGTGCTACTCCGCTGGCTGTGCCGTTGCTGCGGCCGTACCGGGCTGTGATGCGCTTGCAGCCCGCATCCTCAGGGCACGCACGCGGCGCCGCAGCACCTCATTGCGCATGGCCATGAGATGCAGCACAAGGAACAACAGGGTGAAGGCAACCGCCATGACCAGCAGCGGCCAAAGCTGATCGGGATGAATTGTCGGCCCGTCAAGGCGGACCACGCTTGCAGGTTGGTGAAGCGTGTTCCACCAGTCGACGGAAAACTTGATGATCGGAAGGTTGAGCGCACCAACGAGTGTCAGAACCGCGGCGGCCTTCCCGGCCTTGATCGGATCATCCATGGTCCGCCACAGCGTCATCAGACCAAGATACATGATCAAGAGCACAAGTACGGATGTCAGCCGTGCGTCCCAGACCCAATAGGTGCCCCACATGGGCTTGCCCCAAAGCGAGCCCGTCACCAGTGCCATGAACGTGAACGCCGCTCCGATCGGTGCAGCGCTTTTCGCCGAGACGTCGGCCAGCGGGTGCTTCCAGACGAGGGTGCCGATCGAGGACAGCGACATGACCGTGTAACACATCATGCAAAGCCAGGCGGCCGGTACATGGATATACATGATGCGGATGGTCTGGCCCTGCTGATAGTCTTCAGGGGCCAGGAAGCTCATATAAAGTCCGGTGGCAAAGGCGAGCACGCACAATGCAATCAGCCAGGGCAGTACGACCTGGACGATCCTTAAAAACCGCGTCGGATTTGCATAATCCCAAAATGCCATAGCGTCTTACTTACTTTACTCTCCCGCGTCCTTCAATGCACCGCGTCGCCGCAGACTGCATTGCGATCGATCAAGACAGAGTGAGCAGATAGAGCGGACTGTCCGGATCTTGTCGCTGCAAGCGGTAACGCATTTGCCCTGATCGCGAACGGCCGGAAGCACGAATGACGCGCCTTGCGCAGGTGTTCAAGCCTGATCCGGCAATGTCAGCTCAAGCCGGATTGCGACACCCAGACCTTCAAATTGATACCCCGGGAGAATCTCCAGCTCCGCCTGTTGGTGTTCATTCCTTTCGGTCAGTGTGAAGCTTGCCGCCTGAATTGGATACGCGCCCCTGCGCTCCGGACGCAATTCCCACGGTCGTGGGTGAACCGAACGGTCAAGCCAATCCTGAACATGTTGTTGAAAGGCTTCACCGATGGGTTCAGGCCAGTCTGCCGCCATGCGCATAACGTGGTGTGCATAGCGGCTGACGCAAAGAACATAGGGTAACCGGCTCAGCACGACTTGGCGTGCCTCTTCTTCCGGATCGGCAATCTTCCCAGCGTCCGGCGTGTTCAGCGACTGCGCTCCGAAAAATACGGGTTTTGCACGGCCTTTCCGCGGTAGCAGTGAAATTAGGCCTTCCCTGGCCCATTTTGTCTCAAGTCGCTCGTCGATCAGCAAATCCAGCGGCGTCATCACGTTGGAAGGGGCATCGGTTGTCGGCAACGCAAGCTCCGGCAAACCCGCAACTTCACCGCCGCCATCGGCGCCACGGATCCTAACGGCCCAGCCATAGGTTTTCGCCGAACGGCCAACATTCGCCGCCATAGCAAAGGCTGAGTTGATCCACAAAAAACCAGCTGCATCTTCGAACGACACATCTTCTACTAAAACAAATGCCCCTGCCGAAGGCGCCTCGTTGCCGTAAGGCAGCCGCCCTAGGACTCGGGGCAGGCACAATCCGATGTAGCGGCTGTCTTTATGCCGCCGCAGAGCCGCCCAATCGGGATGGCTGAGCAACGGATCGGAGTTCTTTGGTTCAGATTTTCGTTTAGTTGCTAGCCTGTCTGCAGAATAAAGCGAAGGGGAAACACCGGCGAGCAGCGGTGTTTGCGCCTTCGCGCAAATCTGGCCGAGCGCGCGCAACAGATTGATGTCTGCCGGAGTGTTGTCGACAGCTTCGTCCAACACCAGGAGCCCGTAGGGTTCGCCGCCCGGCGATTGGTACACGTCTTCGAAAAGAGCTCGCGAAACCCGGTCTCCGGGTCTGAGCTTAACGGGGCCATCATGTAGAAGAGATTGCAGCTCACTCCGATTGATGTTCATTGCTCGAAGCCGCAGCAGCTCGTCCCACTCAACGTTGGACGCCAAGTAAAAAAGCCCGCGCCATGTACTCTCCAGGTCCCGGAATGCGGGATGATGGAGAATTTGGGTGAGCTGTGCCGAGAGGTTCCTATCTAAGTGAGCGATCATGGCGTCGAGTGTCTCGGCGCCGTTGTCTTTGACCAGGTATGGCCGCTCCAATGCAACTCTTGCGATGTGGGGTTTGGCAGCCTCAAGTGCCCGGTCGATATCCGCCTGCGAGGGCAAACCACTTAAATCGTCTGGATTGTGATCTGCGTGGTCTTCGGATGGAGCGGAAGCAGCAGGCGCCCTACCGGACGCCTCCTCGATGTGCGTGCCGGGTTCATGAGACATATTCAGACCAAGAAATCGGCGCAACATGGAAAACACTGCGGGATTCCTTCAAAAACTTACTTATAACGTTGGTTTGGCGCGGAACTTCACAACAATAAACCAGATACTAGCACAAGCCGCGCCGGGATCATTTGAAGTGTAATGGTTCCGAGCTGGGCTCGCACTTGTCAGTCCGCCGCAAATCGCAACGCGGCAGCAGAGGCGATGGGTCCGACGACTGCGGCAATCAGCGTCAGCGCGCACAGGATAAGAAATGGTGTCAGGAACGGCACCGGGTCGTGTATGGCCGCGTCGGCTGCGCTGACACCGAAGATCAGCACCGGTATTGCGAGCGGGACCACGAGGACTGCAAGCAGCAATCCCCCGCGGCGCAGGGAGACCGTCAGAGAAGCGCCGATTGCGCCGATCAACGTCAAGGCGGGTGTGCCCGCAAGCAGCGTCAGGGTGACCGCACCCATGGAGACCGGATCAAGGTTCAGAAAAATCGCAAGCAGCGGTGCCGCGACAACGAGGGGCAGGCCCGTTGCAATCCAGTGTGCAAGGCACTTTATCAGGACCACCAGTTCCAGCGGCCGCCCGGCCATCATCATAAGATCCAGCGTGCCGTCTTCCCGGTCCGCCTGAAACAGCCGGTCCAGTCCAAGGAGCGTTGCCAGAAGCGCCCCTATCCAGAGGATCGCCGGCCCGATTCGAGCCAGAAGGTTGAGATCCGGTCCGACGCCGAAGGGAATGACGGTGACTACCGCAAGGAAAAACAGAACACCTACCAGAGCACTGCCGCCAATGCGGACGGACAGACGCAGATCGCGCTGAAACAATGCCATTGCCCAGCCCGTCACAGCAATGCCTCCTCGAGAATCTGTTCGGCAGGTTCCGCGGCCTTGAGGTGCAGCGTTTTCATACTGTCGAGCGCAAGTTCGGTATGGGTGGCGGTGACGATCAGACCACCTTCGGCCAGGTGCGTATTCATCAGGCCAAGGAGCTGGCCCTCGGATGCCTTGTCGAGCGCTGAAGTCGGTTCATCCATGAGCCAGATGGGGCGCGGTGTAACCAGAAGACGGGCGAGGGAGAGGCGGCGTTTCTGCCCGGCGGACAGATAGGCGGCCGGGAGCTGCGCCGTATGTGCAATGCCGAGTGTCTGAAGTGCCTCCGCAGGTGACTGCGGAACACAGCTAAAGCCCTTTGCCTCGCACCGGGACATGAAACTTTGCCAGAAGCCGAGATTTTCCAGGACGGACAAAGCTCCTTTTACGGCATCCTGGTGCCCAAAATAATGCGCCTGCTCATGCGGCAGCTTGTCCGGCTCGCCGTTCTCGAGCCGGAGCGTTCCCTCGGCAAGCGGGACAAGTCCTGCCAGCGTTCGCAAAAGAGACGATTTGCCGATCCCGTTGGCACCCGTCACCACCAGGGCGGTTCCGTGCTCCAACGAAAAGGACAAGTTCTGGAACACCCGCCGTCCGCCGCGGTCAATGGTCAGATTTTCGGCGATAAGTTTCAGGGCGCTGCTCCGATGGAAACTGGATATTGGTCTTGTTAGTTCCCACAGCAGATATCATGCAAGGAAATTCAACGGCTTTAATCTCGGTCAAACTTGCGACGGTTCGGATCGTTGAGCCGGTTTGAGCATGGCGATCAGTGGAGGGAGCGGCGCCGGTGGGCGACGCTCCATAGACACGTTATCAGTCGAACACCGATGCGATCTGGTCGACGTTCACGCCTTCCTTGATCTCGCGAAGCCGCGCGTAAATCAGCGCGATCAGGATACTGATGTAACCGGCGCCCAAAGTGGAAATGGCGGCAAAGAGTATGACGCCGATGATCAATCCGACAGTGCCGAGCACGGCGATGAGGCCGACGACAAACAGGGCCACAAAGCTGATGATCATGGAGAGGATGATCGCAAGGACAAGCGCACCGACGATCGGCCAGCGGTATTCCTTGGTAAGTGCCCGGCTGCGCGCCATAGCGCCAAATCCGACGCGTTCGATCACGATAACCGGGGCAATGACCGCAAAGACCGCGTAGACCCAGATACCGGGCACAATGAGCAGCATCAAGCCGATGACAACCAGTATGGTGACGGCAATCGTCATGATTGCCAGCGGGACGACGACGCTGATCGCCGGGCCAATATAGCGTCCGATCTGGATTGGACGGGCCAGCTTGGCGTCATAGGCGAGCTGAACCAGCAGGGCAGTCGTGATGGAATAGACCACCATGTTGATGACGACCGACAAAATGCTGGCAACGACGCTGCCAGGCCCGGTGAATTCCTGCGGTTCTATGCCCAGGGCAACGTTGAACCCCGTCAACAGGCCGGAAATCACGAAACCGATGAGCGTCGGTACGAAACCGATGATGATGACCTGGATGAAGTGGCCGAAAAGGATCGAGAAACTCTCGCCGATGATTGAGCCTACACCAAGAGACGCCTTGGGTTGGCCAAGGGATGCGTCAGTCATGCAAATTCTCCGTTCATTTCAAAAGCTAAATGCAAAAAAATGTCTAAGAACAGTTCGCACGCCTCGACGGGCGTGATCGATTCTTATGGCGAGGCACAATAAGTCCAATAGGTAGTTCCGACAAGCGCCGGCGGTCGGGCCAGTGCCGTATCAATAGGTCAATCGAACACACCCGCAATTTGTTCCATAGTGGTTCCCTCCTTGATCTCGCACAGGCGAGCAAAAATCAAAGTGATCAGAACGCTGAGAAGGCCGGAGGCCAACGATGAAATGCTTGCGAGGACAAGTACCGACAGAATGATTCCAACGAAGCCTCCTGACATGCCGAAGAAAAAGACGAAAAACCCCAGCACAAGCGACAAGATAACGATAAAGAAGATTGTGAGCGTTATCGCGGCGACGATGGGCCACCTGTAGTCTTTTGTCAGGTGGAAGCTTCGCAAAATACCGCGAAAACCGTCTCGTGAAATCACGACCGCCGGGATCGTGACAGAGAAAACAGAGTAGACCCAGAGCAATGCGACCAGGAGAAGCGGTACGAGAACGACAGGACTGAGATTGGCGGCTCCGGCCGCGGTCGCAATTGTAAATGCGACAAGGCCCAAAACCAGGAGAATCAAAATGTTCAGAGCGGCATTCGGTAGCAGCGTTCTGAAGGCTGTGGTGATGTAGCGTTTGAGTGCCAATGGGCGGTGGAGGTTCGCGTCGAACGCATATTGAACCAGCAACGCGAAGGTAATCGACATGGCTGCAATGCTGATCACCCCTGCAAGAATCGAAGCGAAGTTTCCTGTCAGACCACTATACGCAAGCTGCTGCGAGGCCAGGGTGAGGTTTGCTCCGGCGAGAAAGCTCGAAGCCAGCTGACCTATGAATGTCGGAACGAACCCTAGAACGATCACCAAAAACCAACGTTCAAAGACGATTGTAAATGTCTCGCTCACAAGCGTGCCGATGCCAAGCGATGCTTTCGGCTCTGACTCAGGCACATACGCTTTCTTGCCTTCAGAGGATTCGACGGCTTTTTGTGCGGATTGTCCGTCCTGATTATGCAAGTGCCCAAGCCTGTTTTGTTTTTAAAGCGACTCTCCAACCTTAGGTTGATGGCTGGCGACGTTCAAGCGTTATTCGTCAATTTTGCGGATGCGGGCCGCAAGGCAATTCCAGGCAACTGAAAGCTAAAGAAATGCCTTGGATTGATCGATACCCGCATCTCAATTTGACCGCCTCTTTGCGCTTAATCGAATACCCCTGCGATCTGGTCGACGCTGACACCTTCCTTGATCTCGCGCAGGCGCGCGTAGATGAGCGCCACCAGGATACTGGCGAGGCCGGCACCGAATGTAGACATGATCGCGTTCAGGATAAGGTCCAGGGCAACACTGCCGACAACAATCGACAAAATGCCGATAACAAAGCCGGTGATCATGTTGATACCGATCAGGATCAGGAGGAACAGGACCAACAAGCCTATGATTGGCCAACGGTATTCCTTTGTCAGACGGGCGCTGCGCCCGAGGCCGCCGAAGCCTGCCCCTTCAATAACGATTGCGGGTGCCAGAACGCAAAACACCGCATAGATCCAGAGACCCGGTACAATCAGCAAGGCAAAGCCAATCATGAACAGGATGCCGGAAACGAGACTTAGGACGACGAGCGGAACCACGGATGCAAATGCCGGTCCGAGATATTTCGCAAGACGCGGCTGCCGGTTGAGCTTTGCGTCATAGGCAAGCTGAACCAGCAGAGCCGTGGTGAGGGCATAAACAACGATCTGGATCAGGATGGTGAGCACAATCGCAATCGCGAAACCCGGGCCGCTGATATCCGGTACCGCGGTGCCTGCAACCACGCCAAACCCAAGCAGTGCACCTGAGAGCAGTAAACCGATCAGCGCCGGGCCGAAGGCCAATTGGAACACTTTGAAAAAGTTTCCGAAGAAAATTGAGAAACTCTCGCTCAGCAGCGTTGTGACGCCAAGCGGCGGCCTGGTGTGCATTGCCGATATGTCTGCCATCAATAAAACCCCCGATATTCAGTCTGACACCGAAAATTGCGTCTGATGCCCGTCTCTGTGTCCGAATGTGGAATTCAACCGGGCAGATGCGACGGTGGTAAACCCGAAATCAAAATGAACTCTTAAGTTGATCATGCCGATTTCGTTCAATCGAACACCGCTGCAATCTCGTCGACGCTGACCCCTTCCTTGATTTCGCGCAGCCGCGCATAGATAAGTGCGGTCAGGATACTGATGAGGCCGGTTCCGACAGCGGTCAGCGCTGCGTAAATGACGATCGAGACTGCCAGGATGCCGCTCGTCAATGCAAGGTCGGCAACGACCAGGGCGATGATGATGATCACCAGCGCACATATCCAGGTGATTACCAGCGCGCCGACGATTGGCCAGCGGTAGTTTTTGGTGAGTTTCTCGCTTCGGCCAAGGCCCTTGAAACCGAGACGTTCGATGACGACGGCGGGCTCCATGACGGAAAAGACGGCATAGACCCAGAGGCCGGGTATGATGAAGGCCAGCGCTGCCACTCCCATCAGAATTCCGACCGCGATACCCAGGATTGCGATGGGAAAAATCGCGGACATCGCCGGACCAATGTATTTTCCAATTCTGACGGGTCGCTTGAGCTTTGCGTCATAGGCGAGCTGAACCATGAAAGCCGTGGTGATGGAATAGACGACAAGATCAATAAGGCTGACAAGCGCGCTCGCGCCACCGGATGACGCGTTGGTTTCTTCAAAACCCAGAACAGCTTCAAAGCCGACCAGATACCCGCCAAGGACGACACCGAGCAGACTAGGAACAAAGCCGATCACGACGACCGGGACGAACTGCCTGAACAGGATCGAGAAACTCTCGGCAATCAGGGTTCCGACCCCGAGAGGGATATGGACTTCGATGTTTTCCGCGTCAGTCATTTAAAGGTTCCACGTTCACGCAATCGAACCCGGGAGCATTGGCATATCAGCCGGACAAGTGTTTAGGCGTCTTCCTCGTTCTGAGCATAGTGCTTGTTAGCGCGGCGGTCGCCAAACAATTGGCGCTGTTCCAGATGTTCGCGTTGCGCCTTGTAAAAAGCCTGAAGGAAGCGCAACCGGTCTGCCTGCGGGACCGGGTTCGCGTAGCCGATTTTCTTGCGGATCTTTTCGACAATCGCTTCGATTGTCTTGTTTCTCTCTGCATCACTACCGGTGGGGCGCGTGCTTTGAGCCCTCAACAGTCCCTCGAGCGTCTGTAACTCGAACGCACCGTAGTGATCGAGCTGGTGGGACAGGAAGACGAACCCCTTTTTGTCCTGGGAAATTGTGCGCGGTTCGCTTGCCAGGTCTTTCAGCAGCACAGGAACCGGCATGTGAATGACATGGGTACCGGCCATCATGTCGCCCAGGCGTCTTCGGTAACGATCGAATATGGGCACCAGAAGGCAGACCAAAATCCACGCGAAGGCGGCGAGCGAGGCGAACGGCGAAGATGCATCGAGCATAAGAACCAGTGTTCCCGGCAGGAAGACCTCGGCTTCCTTCATCATGTTCCGCAAGACAAGCGCATGGGTCGTCAGTGGGCCACCGTCATGGGAGACGACCTTGATCTTCAAGATGCGCTTGCCGAGCGTCTGACCGTTCCAGACGAGTTCGGCAAGAATGTAGTAGGGAACGCGGATCAGAAAGAACAACAGAGCGCCGATTGCGACAATCGTCTGCGGCCCCGTGATGTTCAGAGCCGAGAGCAGGATCATGATGGCGACCAGCGCGATTGTCGTGATCACGATATCGGTTATCTGTGCGCCCAACCGGACACCGACACCAGCGATCTGCATGGTGAGCGGGACCCCTTCCGGCGGCATGAGCTGATTCCGCGACGGCCGGTCCTGTTTCTGTTTTTTGCGCAGGCGCAGCCTCATTTTTGTTCCCGTCCCGCAAACAAGAACCAGATCAGCCACAGCGCGCCAATGCCCCAGCCGATAATGAACCGCATATAGATATCCTGAACGAGTTGCCGGCCAAAACCTTCCAGAAAGGCCGCCACGAGCAGCATGAGCGCGGCGACAAGTGCCAGTTTCAGGGCATCCCGCCCGGCGTGTCGCAGCGAGGCCACCCTTGAAAGATCTCCCGGGAACAAGAGAGCTGCGCCAAGCTTGATTCCGCCGGCGCAGGCAATGCAGATTGCCGAGAGTTCCGTAACACCGTGGATCGAGAGCCAGCCGGCGATGTCGGGGCCAAGTCCCCGGTCGACATGCAGCGCGAAAAATGCTCCCAGCATCAGGCCGTTGTAGAAGGTCAGCAGGATCGCGGGTGCGCAGGCAAAAACGCCGAGCCCGAACACGAATATCGCAATTCGGGTGTTGTGGGAGAACAGATAGGTGGCGAAGGCCCCGAGCCCCGATGCGTCCGGATTTTCGTCGTAGATCACCGATCGAAGCGCCTCGTAGGTTGCGTCCGGACCACGCCCGCCGGCAAGCTCCGCCGGCATGAAGACGTAAAACCAGTCAGCGCTTTCAAAATAGAGCAGATAGCCGGAGAGTGCGCCCAGTCCCATGCACAAGAAACCGAGCAGTATGAAGAACCAGGACCGCCTCATGGCCTGGGGTGCGCTGTAGGCAAAGAACTTCTGGAACAGGCCGCCAAGCCGTTCCTGTGGTGCATAGACGCAAAGATAGGCGCGGGAGGTGAGCGCCTCAAGATAGCCAAGCAGGGCCTTGTCGAGCGAAATTTCCCGTGCGATCGACAGCGATGTGGTTGCCTGCCGGTAAAGCGATGCCAGGTCTCGGGCTTCGGCGAAATCCATGTGCTGCAGCCCCCGGCTTTCAGCAGATAGGACCAGTTTTTCCAGGCGCTGCCAGTCGGCCTCCCTTTCCTTTCGAAAGCGCGCCGAACGCATGAGATCCTGATCTTTCATCAAATCATCTCCCGCGCCTTGATCTCTAAATAGGTTGAAATCAAACGGGCCGTTACGGCATTTGGCTTTGCATCGACGATGGTAACACCCATGCGCGCAAGCCGCTCCAGAACCAGCCGCCTTTCATTGATGGACTGGTTTGCAGCCACAATTGTTGCCGCGCCCTCAAGATTGTCCGGGGCCGTTTCGATCAGCGTTTCCAGGTCCGGATCGCGAATGGCGACAAAAATCAAGAGGTGCCGTTTGGCGAGAATTCCGATGTTCTCGATGAGGAGTTCGGCGGACGTCGTGTCGATGAAGTCGGTGAAGACAATGATGAGGCTGCGTTTCGGGGTGCGTGCGTTCAGCTCCGTCAGGGCCAGGGTGTGGTTGGTCTCGCGGCTGACATAAGTGAGTTCGGCCGTCCAGTTGCGCAGACGGGCAAAGGCGGTCCTTCCCGGTGCGGGTGCTGCGAATGTGCGCGGGCGTACATCATAGGAATAGTAGCCGACGAGGTCGCCGCCGATGGCCGCGGCCCAGGCCGTCGCAAGGCCGGCAGTAACCGCGTGATCGATCTTGGGCAGGCCGCCGATTTCCTCGCGCATCAAGTAGCCATTGTCGAGGGCGATGATGACATGGTGATTGCGTTCCGCGCGCAGCTCCTTGGCAACAAGCGAGCGCCGGCGGGCCGACCGTTTCCAGTCGATCGACTTGATGTCCATGCCCGGCACAAAATCGCGAAGCTGATGAAATTCCGACCCTTCTCCCAAGGCCCGGTTTTCCTTGACCCCGTAAAGCGTTGACATGACGGTCGTCGTGATTTCTCCGGACTGAACCTGTCGGATATTGGGCACGACGCGAAGCTCGGCGCCCAGATCAAGGCGGGGCACGAATTCCAGCAGTCTGAGGCGCGATTCCCAAAAGAGCCAAAGATGCTCCAGGCGCCAGACACCGCGCCGTACGGCGCGTACCGGGACGCTTGCGGCAAAGCCTCCGCTTGCGCCTTGGTAAAATGCGATGTCGTGTTCGCCGCTCAGTCCTTCCGGCCATTCGAGCCTCGCGTAAAGTTCGGCAGGTGCGCTTTCAAGGCTGAGCCGGAGCTCAACGGTCTCGCCGACAAAGATCTCCGGCGGGGCTTCAAAGGAAAGGTTCCTCGGGCGCCGCAGGGAAGACGCCATGTCAAAGGCGATCAGAAGGCCGAGAAGAACCCATGGCAGGATCGCAAGGTCACGCAGGGCCGTGCTGGCGACAATCATGATCAAAGAGATCAGGAGTGTGCCTGAGGCAAAAACCAGCAGTCTTTTGGACGGACGGATCAGCGTGGGGCCTCGATCTGGTTGAGGATGTTTTCCAGGACCTGGTCGGAACTGCGGCCTTCGATTTCAGCGGCAGGACCAAGCACGATCCGGTGCCGGAGTGCGGGAACAAACAACCGCTTGACGTCGTCCGGAATCGCAAAATCCCGGCCGTTGAGCGCCGCTGTCGCGCGCGTAGCACTCACCAGGGCATCGGCCGCACGTGTCGATGCGCCAAAGGCGATCTCCGAGTTCTCGCGTGTTGCCCGCACCAGGCGGAGAATGTAGGCGAGTATGTCGTCTTTCAGAATGATCCCGTCGACCAGAGCACGGGTTTCGGCAAGCGCGGCAGCATCAAGAACCTTGGACAAGTTCGCGGTTTCGAGACCGGATTCCAGCGGTTGCGCCGCATGTTGGCGCAGGATCGCCATTTCGATCGCCTCGGGTGGAAAGTCGATCACGAGCTTGAAGAGGAACCGGTCAAGCTGGGCCTCTGGAAGCGGATAGGTGCCCTGTTGCTCAATAGGGTTCTGGGTGGCCACAACGACGAATTCACTGCCGAGGGAATGATCGGTTCCATCGATGCTGACCGTGCGTTCGTTCATGGCCTGCAGAAGAGCTGCCTGGGTTTTTGGCGGAGCACGGTTGATTTCGTCTGCCAGAAGCACCTGTGAAAACACAGGCCCCTTGGTCAGGACGAAGTTGTTGGTGCGGAAATCGAAGATGGAGGTGCCGAGAACATCGCCCGGCATCAGATCCGGCGTGAACTGAATGCGGCCGAAGTCCAGGTCCAGTGCGGCCGCAAAGCTTCTGGCAAGGAGCGTCTTTGCGGTTCCGGGAGGTCCTTCGAGCAGGACGTGCCCGCGTGCGAACAAGGAGACCAACAGGAGGTCTATGATTTCGTCCTGACCGAGAACCGTTCGTCCGATCTCGGCCCGCAGGGCGTCTGTCCGTTGGCGGAGGACCTCAAGTGTCATGAGTGATTTGCTCCAAAACCTGTTCAAATTCATCAATCAGATGGATTGCCTCAGTCGCATGCGTGCGGACCGGCAATTGTCGAATATTTGCAAGGACCGATCTGAGCCGGGCTGCCTCATCAGGGTGCTGACGGTCCGCAAAGTGCAGAAACTCGTCTTCCTTTGCATAGTGGCCAGCATGGGCGGGACCAAACAGGGTCGCGGCAACGGCCGAAATGCGAGCGGAAACGTATTCGCGCACCAGTGCTCCGTCCTGTCCAGAGAGGCGTAACAACCGGGCCCGCGCCTCAATGGCCAGCGCCTTTCCGGCCCCCGAAGACGCACGGTCACGCAGTATCGGTCCATAGCGAAGCGATGCGCGCCAGAGGAACAAGACCAGCAGCAGACCGCCTCCAAGCCACAGGATAAGGAACGGCGGTCCGAAAAAACGGCTGAGATCGGCCCAGGTCCGCTCGCGTACCGGCTCCTGAAATGGATCGCGCAACCACGACGCCCTGCTGTAGTCGATCACGATGTTGCCCTCGTCGATGTTCGATGACAGGACATCAATTGCGATCCGGGCGTTGTCACCAAGGCGAAGGCCGTGATTGTTCAAAAGGTCCGGGTCGGACAGCACCAGAACACGTTCGCGTTCACCATCATCTGGATCTGTGCTGCGCGGCAGCGGACACTCGCCTAGGATCATCGCGTCCGAGCTTCCGATTAGCGGCGTACAGCCGGCGCTGCGGAACATCTGTGCCGCATAAAGATTTGCGCGAAGCCGGGTTCCGTCCCCGGACTGATAGCTGAACTCCGTAAACGGCGTTGTCGCATAAACCAGTTCGGGCGTGCCGCCGCCGGTGATCTCGTTCAGCGTGCGCTCGATCTGTTTCGGGTCGTTGAGCAGAACCGGGTGTGCGAGACCGGTCAGCCGCATCCCGCTTTTCCATTTGGGCAGCACGACGAGAGTCGGGACCCTTCGTGCTTTCGTCAGGATGACGTCGGTTGACAGGTCGTACTCATCCTGCTGCAGCAATAACTCTTCCTTGGTCGACGGTGGCGTGCGCGCGTTGTCCAGTGAGGTGTCGTAAACAGGCAGGATCAGCAGGTCGACAGTCGTCTGATCGATGGGCCAGCCGCCTGCAAAATTATACGATGTAACGTCGTTCGAGGTCAGCCAGATCTGCAAACCGTCGAGGCCGGCGGGCGAGCTGCGCAGCGATTGCTGACGTTGCGACATGACATACCAGAGCCCGGCAACGACAACGATGAGCACCGCGGCAATCATGAGAAATTCGATGCGCGGTCCGTTGGGCCGGGTTTCGGTGGATGTTGTGCTCATGCGCCTCCGGCTCCCAGTAGCTGCTGGCAGGAAGAGACATGGTTCCGGAATTCGTCTTCGGTGACATCGCGTCCCCCGAACTGAACGCGTTCACTGTTCAGAACCAATGTTCGCAGAACCGTATGCTGGGTCTGTTCGAGGGGGATGTGACCAAGGGTGTCGCGCGCTGTCCAACTGCGCTGCATCAATACGCCATGAGTGGAGGCCAGGGATGCCAGCACCTTCTGAGTGAGAAGGACAAGCGCCCGGCGCCGGTCTTCTATGCGCAGAATGTCGTTGAAAGAACCCAGTTTTTCAGCCCAGGCAGGCGTGTTTTGCGTGTTCGACCCGCGCTGGCTGCCGGGATTTTCCGCGTCCCGGTTAAGCGAAACCGCGATGTTCCCGCCAAAGCGCAGAACAACAAATACGATCCCTGCCAACACAAGACCGGCTATGATCGCCGAGATCCACCTGGCGCTGCCGACTTGCCCCGTACTGACTTCCGTCTCGCGGGTTTGCGGCGCGGGTTGTTGCTGTGTGTCCAGTTCCGGCGCCGGTGCGGTCGGGTCAAAATACGCGACATCGGAATCAATCCCGCGCAGACGGATCGACCGCAGATATTCGGTACCTGCTTCGCCGATTTCGACGGGCTCTTGAACCGCCTCCTGGGCGCTGGTTTGGAATACAGAGGCCGCGAAGCTGAAAATGCATGCAATCAGAAATAAACAACGCATGCCGTTTGATAGCGGGAACCGGTTAACGGCGCAATAATCGTTAGCGGCCGAAGTGCCGAAAAGTTTGTCCGGCAGCGGCGTCAATCCGCCGCTGCCGACAGTCTTAGAAGTGGACCGATTTTGTGTCCAAAGGCTTTTGCAGGGGCGGTGCGAATTTGGTCAGGTCGATACCCTCGACTGCTGTCTTGTATTCGTCCACGGTCGGTGTTCTGCCGAGGATTGCGGAGAGAACGACAACGGGTGTCGATGCAAGCAGGGATTCGCCCTTCTTGTCGTCGGAGTCCTCGACAACACGGCCTTTGAAAAGACGCGTCGATGTTGCAAGCACCGTGTCGCCCTTCGCTGCCTTCTCCTGGTTGCCCATGCAAAGGTTACATCCGGGCCGTTCCAGATAGAGAATGTTCTCGTATTCGACGCGAGCGGCCTGTTTCGGTGCCGTATCGTCGAATTCGAAGCCGGAATATTTCTGCAGGACGGCCCAGTCGCCTTCCTCCTTGAGCTCATCGATGATGTTGTAGGTCGGTGCGGCGACGACAAGAGGTGCCTTGAACTCGACGCTGCCGGAGTCCTTCTCAAGGTTCTTCAGCATCTGCGCGACGATTTTCACGTCGCCCTTGTGCACCATGCAGGAGCCTACAAAGCCGAGATCCACTTTCTTCTCGGCATTGTAGTGGGAAATCGGCCGGATCGTATCGTGCGTGTAGCGCTTGGAGATATCGGCGTTGTTGACGTCCGGATCCGCGATCATCGGCTCGTTGATCTCGTCGAGGTCGACAACGACCTCCGCGAAATACTTGGCGTTGGCATCTGGCGACAGTGCCGGCTTTTCTCCGGACCTGACTTCCGCGATGCGCTGTTCGGCGATGTCGATCAAGCCCTGCAGCATCCGGTTTTCATTGTCCATGCCCTTGTCGATCATGGTCTTGATGCGGGCTTTGGCGATTTCGAGGGATTCAATCAGCGTTTCGTCTTCGGAAATGCAGATGGATGCCTTGGCCTTCATTTCGGCGGTCCAGTCCGTGAAGGTGAAGGCCTGGTCAGCCAGCAACGTTCCGATATGTACCTCGATGATCCGTCCCTGGAAGACGTTGTCTCCGAACTGCTTCAGCATCTGTGCCTGGGTCGCGTGAACGACGTCGCGGAAATCCATGTGATCCGCCATGGCGCCCTTGAAGGTCACTTTTACGGATTCGGGGACCGGCATGGTTGCTTCGCCGGTGGCAAGCGCGAGTGCAACCGTGCCGGAGTCAGCGCCGAAGGCGACGCCTTTTGACATGCGCGTGTGGGAGTCCCCGCCGATGATGATGGCCCAGTCATCCACTGTGATGTCGTTCAGGACCTTGTGGATGACGTCCGTCATGGAGTGGTAGACGCCCTTTGGGTCGCGCGCCGTGATCAGGCCGAACCTGTGCATGAAGGCCATTAGTCTCGGCGTGTTGGCCTGCGCTTTCAGATCCCAGACCGAAGCTGTGTGACAGCCGGACTGGTAGGCACCGTCGACGGTCGGCGAGAGAACGGTCGCCGCCATTGCTTCGAGTTCCTGGGATGTCATCAGCCCGGTGGTGTCCTGCGAACCGACAATGTTCACCTCGACCCTGACATCGGACCCGGCATGGAGAACCGTACCTGGTTTCACACCGACAGCATTCTTGTTGAAGATCTTTTCAACCGCTGTCAGGCCCTGGCCTTCGTGGGACACGACCTTGGACGGTGCGAAAGCGGATTTCAGTTCGATGCCGAGAGCGTCTGCGGCAAAGCTCTGCAGTTTCTTGCCGAACACGATCGCATACGATCCGCCGGCCTTGATGAACTCGAGCTTCTGCGGCGTAAAGGAAGAAGCGACATCGACGAGTTCGTCTCCGCCCTCGCCGTTCAGAAGCTTCTTCGTCCTGGTGTTGATGGTCAGGACGGTTCCGGTCTCGACAGAGTATTTCTGTTCAAGGACAGGGTTTCCGTCGTTGTTCAGAATTGGGTTGCCGTCGTCATCCAGCTTCTTGACCCAGTTTTTCAGGTCGATACCGATGCCACCGGTAACGCCGACAGTCGTCAGGAAGATCGGAGAAATGCCGTTCGTGCCAGCGACAATCGGGGCAAAATTCACAAACGGGACATAGGGGCTGGCCTGTTGCCCGGTCCACAGGGCGACGTTGTTGACGCCGGACATCCGCGACGAACCGACACCCATCGTGCCTTTTTCGGCAATCAGCATTACCTGCTTGTCCGGATGCTGCAGCTTCAGCGCCTGAATTTCCTCCTGGGCTCTCTCGGAAATCATGCATTTGCCATGCAGTTCACGATCGGCGCGGGAGTGGGCCTGGTTTCCGGGTGACAGAAGATCCGTGGAGATATCGCCTTCCGCTGCGATATAGGTAACGACCTTGATTTCCTCGTCAATCTCCGGAAGCTTTGTGAAAAATTCCGCGTTGGCGTAGCTCTCGACGATGTCTTTGGCAATTTCATTGCCGGCGTCCAGTGCTTCTTTCAGGCGGCTGGTATCCGCGTCGTAAAGGAAGACCTGTGTTTTCAGTACTTCGGCTGCGTTCCGGGCAATTGTCTTGTCTTCGCCGAGGGCGAGGTCAAGGAGGACTTCAACCGACGGGCCGCCTTTCATGTGCGACAGGAGTTCGAAGGCGAATGCGGCCGAGATTTCTTCGACTACCGAATTGCCAAGAATGATTTCTTTGAGAAACTTCGCTTTTTCACCTGCGGCGCTCGTCGTGCCGGGCAGCGTGTTGTAGATGAAGAACTTCAGGGAGTCCTGCCGGTGCTCGTTTCCCGCTTCCTTGATCTGAGCGACGATCTCTTTCACTAGGCCACCGTCATCAATGGGCTTCGGATGCAGGCCCTGGTCTTTGCGTGTTTCGATTTCTTGCAGGTAGTCTGAATACAAGCTCATGATGGGTCCCGGCGTTCTGACATTGATTGAAGCTTGATCACCGGATCACGGTCTAACTGGCGTGCCGGAACAAGCTGGTTGAGCGAGGTCTTAGTTCAGTATACAATGGTATGCAATATCTTTCTGTTCAATAGTTATGGGTCTTTTTCAGGGCTCGCATACCTGGTTGTCCTGACTTCGCTGGCAAGCGCTCTAAATGGACGGAGATACAACACGATCAATTCTGATCAGGCCGGAAACGTGCTGTCTGGCGATCAAGGCCAAAGATTGGTATAGGGGCGACGCATCCAATTGCGGTGGCGAAGGAGGGAGAGGCTCTCAATCGCATCCCCGCGAACATACGCCGGGCGAGACCCTTGACGGTCACCGTTCGGTGCCAAGAGAGATTATGCCAGGCCGGAGCAGATTTGACCGGACCTGCGGACAATTCAGGAGATCGCGCGCCGTGACCCAGTCCCTCGACAGTTTCAAAGCCAAGACAACCCTTCAGGTTGGCGACAAGACCTACACCTACTTTTCAATTCCCGAAGCGGAAAAAAATGGCCTGGAAGGCGTCTCCCGGCTTCCGTTTTCACTGAAGGTCGTTTTGGAAAATCTTCTGCGCTTCGAAGACGGGCGCTCGGTCACGAAGGATGACATCCTTGCCTGTGCGGAATGGCTCAAGACGAAGAAATCCTCGCAGGAGATTTCCTACCGTCCCGCGCGTGTCCTGATGCAGGACTTCACCGGTGTTCCGGCGGTCGTAGACCTCGCCGCGATGCGCGATGCCGCCGTGAAACTCGGTGGCGACCCGGAGAAGGTCAATCCGCAGGTGCCCGTCGACCTGGTTATCGACCACTCGGTCATGGTCGACTATTTCGGCACCAAAGACGCGTTCAAATTGAACGTGGACCTTGAATACGAGCGCAACCGGGAACGCTACGAATTCCTGCGTTGGGGCCAGTCGGCGTTTGACAATTTCCGCGCCGTGCCTCCCGGAACGGGCATCTGCCACCAGGTGAACCTGGAGTATCTTGCCCAGACCGTCTGGACCAGGGAAGAGGGCGGTGAAACCGTCGCCTATCCGGACACGCTGGTGGGGACCGATTCCCATACAACGATGGTCAACGGGCTTGCGGTTCTCGGCTGGGGTGTCGGCGGCATCGAGGCGGAAGCTGCCATGCTCGGCCAGCCGATTTCCATGCTGATCCCGGAAGTCATCGGCTTCAAGCTGTCCGGCCAGTTGAATGAGGGCATTACCGCGACCGACCTCGTGCTGCGGGTGGTTGAAATGCTCCGCCAGAAGGGTGTCGTCGGCAAGTTCGTCGAATTTTACGGGCCTGGCCTCGACAACCTGAGCCTTGAAGATGCGGCCACAATTGCCAATATGGCGCCGGAATACGGTGCGACCTGCGGCTTCTTCCCGGTCGACCGCGAGACGCTCAAATACCTTGAGGCGACCGGACGCGACAAGGATCGGGTTGCCCTCGTCGAAGAATATTCCAAGGCGCAGGGCATGTTCCGCGCAGGCGGCGAAGAACCGGAATTCAGCGATACGCTGGAGCTCGACATTTCCACCGTCGTACCGTCGGTTTCCGGTCCGAAGCGCCCGCAGGACCGTATCAACCTCTCCGACGCGGCTACCGGCTTTGCCAAGACCATGGCGGACGAATTCAAGAAAGCGGATGAGTTGACCAAGCGTGTTGCCGTCGATGGCAAGGACCACGACCTTGGCAACGGCGATGTGGTGATCGCCGCGATTACCTCGTGCACGAACACGTCGAACCCGTCCGTTCTTATCGGGGCGGGACTTGTGGCGCGTAACGCGCTGAAGAAGGGCCTCGACGTCAAACCGTGGGTAAAAACATCGCTGGCGCCAGGTTCCCAGGTGGTGACTGATTATCTGGAAAAAGCGGGTCTCCAGGACGATCTCGACGCGCTCGGGTTCGATCTTGCAGGTTATGGCTGCACCACCTGTATCGGCAATTCCGGCCCACTCGACCCGGCAATCTCGGCCGCCGTCAATGACAATGACCTGATTGCCTGTTCCGTGCTCTCCGGAAACCGCAACTTCGAAGGCCGCGTCAACCCGGACGTGCGCGCCAACTACCTGGCGTCGCCACCGCTCGTCGTCGCTTACGCGATCGCCGGCAGCCTGAACGTCAATATCACTGAAGATCCGCTCGGCGAAGACCAGGACGGCAATCCGGTCTATCTGAAAGATATCTGGCCGACCACGGAGGAGATTACCGATCTGATCCGGTCCTCGATCAGCGAAGACATGTTCCGCGACCGCTATGGTGATGTGTTCAAGGGCGACAAGCAGTGGCAGAACATCAAGGTTGAGGGCGGGCTGACCTATGGCTGGCCTGTGTCCTCCACCTATGTCCAAAACCCGCCTTACTTCGAAGGCATGACGATGGAGCCGGCACCGCTTGAGGATATTGAGAATGCAGCCGTGATGGGCCTGTTCCTGGATTCCATTACGACAGACCACATCTCACCAGCCGGTGCCATCAAGTTCGACAGCCCGGCGGGCACATATCTGTCCCAGCATCAGGTCGCACAAAAGGATTTCAACTCCTACGGATCGCGCCGTGGCAACCACGAAGTCATGATGCGCGGCACTTTCGGCAATATCCGCATCAAGAACCAGATGGTGCCGGGCGTCGAAGGTGGCGTCACCATGAAGGACGGCAAGAAAGAGTGGATCTACGATGCCTGCATGGAATACAAGGAAGCCGGCACGCCGCTGGTGATCTTTGCGGGCAAGGAGTACGGCACCGGCTCGTCCCGTGATTGGGCAGCTAAAGGCACCAAACTGCTGGGTGTGCGCGCCGTGATCACACAGTCGTTCGAGCGTATCCACCGGTCCAACCTTGTCGGTATGGGCGTCATTCCGCTGACCTTCAAGGACGGCGAGAGCTGGCAGTCTCACGGTATCAAGGGTACAGAGCGCGTGACCATCAAGGGCATTGCAGACATCAAACCGCGTCAGATGATGGATGTCGAAGTTACCTACGCGGACGGCACCACCAAAACCATCGAGTGCCTGTGCCGTGTGGATACCGAGGACGAGCTGGAATACATCAAGGCCGGCGGCATCCTGCACTATGTGCTTCGGAACCTTGTCAGCAGCTAACCGGCAGGCAAATAAAAGCTTTTTGAACGGGCCTTTCGGGGCCCGTTTTTCGTACAACCTGGAGCTGCTGTTTGATTGTGTTGTGTGTACTATTTAATTTACTGTCACTTAATAACTTGCAGTAAAAATCATGCATGAATCCTGTTATATTTGGAACATAGCATGCCAGAGAACCTATATAGCGAAGCGGGACTTGTATTTATCGCAGGCTTAACTCTCATTTTAATGATTTTTATTACAATAATCTGGTTGCTTTTATCTAAAATTTTTAGCTTTATTCCACGCAGCGCTCAATTGCGCCCAGCGTCGCCAGGCTTTGTCGTGCGCGCCGACCGTATTCAGGACGTGCTTGAAAACACCAATAACCGAACCGTACGCCGGGTCAAAAAGCCCGCCGCAGAAGCCCTTTACCGGCAAGCTGCAGCGCAGGAAGAGCCGGTCGCCGCATCGGCATTCGATGCACCCGAGGCCACAAGCGCATCCATTCAGACAGATGTGCAGGACCTTCCCGGCGCGGTTCTGGAAACGGTCTCGGTCGTGCTCCGCCGGCAAGTGCCGATACGTGGCGACGAAGCGCCGCGTTCGTGGTTCGGTGGATTGCCGATGATGCCTGAGAACGTTCCGTGGCCGACGTCGATCTCGCGTGATCAGCCACAAAAGGGGGAGTTTCCCTTGCATTTTCTGGCGCAGCTGTCCTGTGCGGACCTGCCGGAAGATCTTTGGGGCGGCCTGGGACCACGCAGCGGCTGGCTGTTGTTCTTCTTCGACCCGAATTCCTGTGAGCCGGAAAGCGGGGGCGAGGGCTACAGAGTGATTTATACAAAGACGCTTGGAGCGGAGCGGCAAGCGCCGGCGGACCTTGGGCCCGTCTATGACGGCACGTATTCCGGGCCGCAATACCGCCATCTGGAAGGTGT
This sequence comes from uncultured Roseibium sp., assembly GCF_947494555.1. Taxonomy (GTDB): domain Bacteria; phylum Pseudomonadota; class Alphaproteobacteria; order Rhizobiales; family Stappiaceae; genus Roseibium. The sequence goes on from NZ_CANLVF010000004.1 coordinate 500,303, forward strand.
GGATGCAATACCCGACACGTGGCGCCGCTGGCCGGTCGATTTTGTGACGGTCCCGAACTCGGTTGTCGAGGACGGTGAGTTCGCGCGGGTGACACCGGAACACTTTGAAAAAACGCTTTATCCAGGTGAGGCACACTCCGATAGCGAGCGCCCACCGGTTCCGGATCCATTCACGCAGCGAATGGTTCTTGCCGTCCTCAAATCCATCGAAACGCGCCTTGGAAAGCAGCCACTCAAACCGGCTTTGCCTGACACAGTGCTGGACGGGCTGCGCGATGCCGAGGTCTTTCAAGCACTTAAGGTCGACACTTCCGATCTTGAGGAAAAGATAGAGGCACTTCAATCGAGTTTGCAGAACTTTGGAGAGCCTGATGATGCGGAAATCGACAGCAAGGAGGTCGATGACGCAAGGAACCGGCTTGCGGACCTGAAGGACCGCCTTGAGAGCGGGCTCAGGCTGACAGCGTTGCTGGCCCGCTATCCGTCAGCCGAAGCGCTTCAGGACTATCAGCGCGACTCTGGTACCGCCAACAACAGTTGGCGCGAGAGTGCCTTGCGGGATCTGCGGGATATGATCGGTCAGGTCCGCTCGCAGGATCTGGACAGAAGCGTTACGCCCGCTGACTGGGACAACATCAAAAACTATTTGCAGGAAACAGGAACGCGATATTTCAATTTCTTCGATCTCGGTCAGCTAAGGGATCCGAGTTCCAGGTATTCCGCGCTCGAGAAGAAAGTGACGCTGTGGGATCTTTACGATGCCAACTACGTGCAACTTTGGGAGTTTGTCGCCGACTATTACGCAGACCCGGGGCGCCGCGCGCTCATTCCGGCGGAGACACTTCGCGGTTTCGTGCCTTACTGGCGTCAGCTTCGACAGAACCGTCCCCACAGGGTGGGTGGTGAGTTCGACGCCCTGCAGTCCAGTCCCAAGGCCGGACCAACTGACAGGTTGCTGCTTTTGCATCTTGCCGGCGATGTTGCCATGAACTGGACATGGGGGGACGCCGGCATTGTCTATTTCCGGATTTCACCGCAAGATCTGGCGACCGGCAGTTTTGAGAACACCGAGGCTGTGCTCGAGTGCTACTAGAACGCCGGGATCTCTCGCAAGTCATTACAGCGCGGAGGCCGGAAAATGACACAAACCACATCACCCAAGATATCTCACATTGCACCCGTTCTCAGGGTAAAAGACCTTGCCGCTTCGCTGGCCTACTACCGCGACGGTCTTCTGTTCAAAGTTGCGTTCGAGTGGGCGGATAACGAGGGCGACCCGATACGCTATGCCGTTCTGGAGCACGGAAAATCGGGCATTCATCTGACACAGAGCGATGCACCCGGCGGCACCACCGCCTATTGCTTTGTCGAAGATATCGATGGCTACCATGCGCTCGCGAAGTCAGCGGGGGCGAACATCACCGAGGATATCGACGATCAACCATGGGGCATGCGCGAATTCGAAACCCGGGATCCGGACGGGAATGTCCTCATTTTCGGCGAGCACAAGGACAACATCGCCGAACGTAACGCGCCCAAGCACAAACACCTGAAAGACAGCTTCTGGTATCACGGCATCCTGCACCCGCACGATCACACCGAATCGCAGAACTGACGATCCCGTGCCAAGGGCGAATTCAATTGTCGGCCCAAGGGTGTGTGCGGGTTCCGGCTATCCCGAAACAGGCATCTGTGCCGCTTCCCTGGGTTGAACACAGGATCGATTACTCGGTTTACGACCTGAAGGAAATCATAGGTAGATAGCGCTCCAGGTTTCCGGTGAAATACGCGGCAGCCGTGATTGTGGTCTGGCCGCGCCGGAATGTGCGGCGCCGGTCGCCTGGACATGCGTCATGCGGAACGGGAATCGAGACGATTCCTGCTTGCCGCTTCGTCCGGGGATTGGCTACGCTTGCGGCTGTAGTCGTGGATGCCTGCAAATGACAGGAGCCGATTTATGTGGGATTTCGATTTTTCACGTGCCGTCGGACTGATGGTACGAACATTTCCATATCTGATTTTCAGAGTGATAGTTTATGGCGGCATTGCCGTTGCCTATGTTGTCGTGACCGGATTTGGAGCCGGTATCGGCTACGGCCTCGGATGGTTCGGCGGTCCGGACTCGCAGGCCGGATTTGCCTTCTGGGGCGGCCTGATCGGTTTCGGTCTGACCGCCACCGCGATCTACCTGCTGCGCGAATATCTTCTTTACACCGTCAAGGCCGGGCACATCGCGGTTCTGGTGGAACTCATGGACGACAGAGAATTGCCGGACGGGCAGGGCCAGGTCGCCTATGGCGCCAGCGTGGTCAAGGAGCGTTTCGTCCAGTCGAGTGCGCTGTTCGGTCTCGATCAGCTTGTCAAAGGTGTGATCCGCGCGATCAGCGGCGTTGTCGAGGGCGTTGCGTCGATCCTGCCGATCCCTGGGCTGAACGGTCTCGTCTCGCTTTTCAGGGCCTTCATGAAGGTGGCTGTCGGATTTGTCGACGAGGTTATTCTTGCTCATGCAATCCGGACACTATCCGACAATGCCTGGGCATCGGCGCGCGAGGCGCTTGTTCTTTATGGTCAGAATTACCAGGCGATGCTGAAGAATGCTGCCTTTATCGCGCTCTTCACCTACATAATCGCAATTCTTGTTTTCCTGTTCATGCTGGCGCCTGCTGCCGGTCTCGTCTATCTGATGCCGGGCTCGTGGAGCGCAGGTGGTCTTGTGTTTGCCATCATTTTTGCCTGGGCCGTCAAGGCTGCGGTGCTCGAGCCACTCGCTATCACGCTGATGATGCAGGTATTCTTCAAGGTGACGGAAGGCCAGACGCCGAACCCGGAATGGGACGCAAAGCTGTCGCAGATGTCGGACAAGTTCGTCGAGATCAAGGACAAGGCTTTCGAAGGAACCCGGCCCGGTGGTGCTGCCGCTCCCGCTGAATGAGGTTGGCGCAGAATGGAAAACCGGCAAGGATAGAGTTTCAGGTCCGAATTTTTTAAGGGGTTGCCAATGAGGACTTTCAAGACTCCGATCGGCTGTGCCGCCGTGATCCTTGCCGGGCTTTCACAGCCTGCTTTCGCCGATGCCTGCAGCAATCGCTTCACGGAAATTTACATGCAGCTCGACCAGGGCGTTCCGACGAAAACGGTTGCGAAGACCCAATTCAAGGGCGCTCCGGCAACGGTGAATGATTTTCTCTATCTCAGCCAGGATCATCACATGACGGTGCCGACCGATCCGGCGGGCCCCTGGGTGCTGACCTATCAGAACGTCATGTATCAGTCGCCGGATGAGGGCAAGACCTGGAGCAAAGTGCGAGATCTCGACAGCGCGCAGAATGCGGATGGCGCAATCGCGGCTAAAAAGACAAATGCGGAAACCATCCGTAATGCGGAGTGCGGCGAAGACACCATCGATGGCATTCCCCTGGAAAAGATTGCGGCAGACCTGACGGTCAGTCAGGGCATGGTCACGGAAAACCGTTACACATACTGGCTGACGCGTGACGGTGGGTTCATCGTAAAGGCCATCTACGAGACGACCGCGCCCAATTTCGAGATGGTGACGACCCAGACGATCGAGCCGGCACCGGAGCTATCTCTACCGACTCCGGAGTAAGGGTCGGCTTAAGCCGGCTCACCCCCGCCCGCGATAAGGGGCAACACCCTGCTCGGGGATCCAGACACCCTCGGGGGCCGGGCCGGTCTGGTAAAAGACATCGATCGGTATGCCGCCGCGCGGGTACCAGTACCCGCCGATCCGGAGCCACGCCGGGTCGAGCAGTTTCACCAGACGTTTGGCGATGGACACGGTGCAGTCTTCGTGAAAGGCACCGTGATTTCGAAACGAGCCGAGAAAGAGTTTCAGTGATTTGCTCTCGACCAGAAAGGCATCCGGCACGTAGTCGATCACAAGATGCGCGAAATCCGGAGCACCGGTGATCGGGCAAAGTGAGGTAAATTCCGGCGCGACGAAACGCACCATATAGGGCGTGCCGGCCTGGGGGTTCGGAACCTTTTCCAAAACCGCCTTGTCCGGATCTTCGGGAAGCTCTGTCGATGCGCCAAGCTGGGTCAGGTTTTCGTAAATGTTGTCTTCGGACATGGGTCTTTCCTTTTGACGAACGGTGGTCGGCTTGGCGCTCAAACGCCCCGCAAATTGCCCCAAATCAGCGTGTGCAGCTGCGGCAGCACGGTTGCGGAGTACAGCCGGTCGGTGGAAACCTTGTCCACCAGCCAGCGCATGCGCTCCATGATGCCCGACATATCGATCGCACCGTTTTCTTCGTCCGGGTGTGGAGGTGTGTGATTTCCGGGCTGAAGAAAAAGTGGAAGCTCAGGGTAGCGCGCGGCGGCGTCTCGCGCGAAGGCGTAGTCCTCGTCATCGAAGATCACGACTTTCATCACGATCCGTGCAACCGGGCCCGCTGCCTCGAGACACTCGGCCAGCTTCTGCCAATCTGTAGTCATGCCGCTGGAAGGGGGCTTGGGGCTGAGTGTCAGCGTGTCCAGCATGGCGAACCAGTCCCGGGCAATGCTGCCCTGGGTTTCCAGCGCGAACCTATAGCCTTCCTGCCGTCCCAGTTCGATCAGACCGCCGAGCGGCTGAATGGCCGGGTTGCCGCCGGAAAGGGATACGATCAACGGCTTTCCGCCAGACAGGATGTCGACTTGCATCATGATGGCCGCCGGTGACATCGGCAGCCATTCGTCCCGATATGCGCTGTCGACGGCATGCAGCGTGTCGCACCAGCTGCAGCGGTAGTCACATCCCCCGGTCCTCACGAATACGGTTGGCTGACCGATCAGGGCGCCTTCGCCCTGAATGGTCGGGCCGAAGATTTCGTTGACACGAATGGTCTCATGAGTCATCGGCCTGCCTCCAGGGGCACATATGCCAGCGGCCGGAATTCGGCGCAGGTCTTCGGCGTTTCCCTGACCCGAACCGCCATTGTTTCCACCCACTCGGCCTTGCACCAATCGTAAAGGTGCTTCGCCAGACGCTCTGCCGTCACGCAGTCATCTCCCAGAACGTCATTGAGATGTCGGTGGTCGAGCGTGTCGTCGATATACGTCTTCAACGCTTTCAGCTCGTTGTAGTCGCGCACGAAGCCGACGGCGTTCAGTTCATTGGAGGCCAGCTCGACCTCGACAACATAATTGTGTCCGTGAAACCGCGCACAGGGATGGTCTTCTCCAAGCCCGATCAACTGGTGGGAAGCGGAGAAGTGGAACTCCTTGGTGATTCTAAACATTGCAGGCGGCCTTCCAGAAGTCCGTGTCCGCATAGGCCGTCGGATCGATACCATTTGCCAGGTGAAAAGCTTCCCGCCGCTCGACGCATGTTCCGCATCGGCCACAATGGGTTTCACCGCCCTTGTAGCAGGACCAGGTCTTTCGATAATCAACGCCCAGACGCAGGCCTTCGGCCGCGATATCCGCCTTGCTGACGTGAACGTAGGGCGTGACGAGGCTGATCTCCGCGTAGCCGTCGAGGGCATAGCGCTGCATTGTCTCGAAGCTGGATGTGAAGGCCGGACGGCAATCAGGATAGATGAAATGATCGCCACCATGGACGGCCGTCGCAACGGCATTGGCACCGCGTGAGGCGGCAATGCCGTAGGCAATGGTGAGCATGATTGCGTTGCGGTTCGGCACAACGGTGACTTTCATGGTGTCTTCGGCATAGTGCCCATCGGGAACGTCGACGTCATCGGTAAGCGCCGAGCCGGTGAGCTGGCGGCCGATGTTTTCGATATTCATGAGGATATGCTCGGTGTTGAGCTCGTCTGCGCAGGTGCTGGCAAAATCCAGTTCCTTGCGATGCCGCTGGCCATAGTCGAATGAGATCAGGCCAACAAGCTCATGATCTTGCGCAATTTTGTGCGCAAGGGTGACGGAATCCATTCCGCCGGAACAGATGACAAGTGTTTTCAACGATATAGTCCCTTGTTTTCGCTGTGAACGTCCGTTGAGACGCTCGTCACCGGGTAGGCTGCGACCGGTGGCTCACCTTCAATGAGCGGCGCGCCTTTTAGCAGGTTCTGGCGAAAAGGGAAGGGCTGAGCCCTTCAGAGGGTTGAAACAGCGCTGTTGACATTTCTTTGCGAGTGTATAGAAATAATTACTATGCAGTCGTAGAGAAATAGATTCATGGCCCGTCCAAAGAGCTACATCGTTGAAGAGGTTGTCGAGCGCGTGGTCTATGCGTTCTGGCAAAACGGCTATCAGGCACTTGGCCTCAGAGAACTTGAGCGCCTGACAGGCCTCAATCAGTTTGCTATCCGGACCGAGTTCGGCGGCAAGGAGGGGCTCTATCTCGCGGCCCTGGATTTCTACACCCAGAGCGCAGTCACAACCGCTATGCAGCCGATGAGAGATGGCGGTTTGCCGGAGATCATTGGTTTCCTGAATTCACTGGTCACGGACGGCTCGATGACATCGAGCGAGTACGGATGCCTGGTCGTGAATACGGGGATCGAAAATGCCAGGGTCGGCAGCCCTCGGCTTGAACAAGCGGTCAGGCGCTACTGGGACGAACTGGAAAGCTGTTTTCGGGCGTGCCTGCAAAAGGCGCTCTCAGAAGGCAAGTTGGATCCGTCGATTGATGCATCCTCGGTGGCAAAGGGGCTGGTGTCCGGTGTCATGGGCGTACATGCACAAAACCGGCTGGACCAGTCAAACCGGGCCGGGCGTTTCCTTGTCGATGTCCTGTGCAATCAACTCAAATCCATGGAGAAATCATGACAAAACGCAAGGCTTCGCTTGAGCGCGTCGAAGGTCATGACACCCTCTGGACTATCCGGAAAGGAAATCTGAGATGCATCATTGTCGGTCTGCCCGATGGCGGTGTCTGTCTTTATAGTCCGGTTGAAAAGATCAGCGGGATGGTCGCTGAAACGCACGACGTCAGATTTCTGCTGGCACCCAATCACTATCACAACAAGGCGGTTTCCGAGCATGTTCAGGTGTTTGGCGAGGCAAGACTCGTATGCACCGATGCGGCACGTCCACGGCTCGACAAGATAACCGGTCAACGTTTCGAGACGTTGTCCTCACTCGCCGATGCGCTCCCGGATAATGTGGAATTTGCCGAACCTGAGGGGCTCAAGACGGGAGAACTCTGGCTGGTGGTTCGCACGGGCAATGAGCTTGCCTGGATCGTTACCGATGCTTTTTGCGGACTTCAGGACAAAGAAGACGAAACGTCCCGTCCGGGTTTTCTGAAGACCTTTCCGAAGTACGGCTTGCAGGACAAGGCGCTCTTTTCCGACTGGGTGCGCGCGCGGCTCGAAACGGCAAGTCCGACCATGATCATTCCCTGTCACGGGGAGATTGTGCGTGGGCCTAGCCTTCGCACGGATTTGGAAAACCTGCTCAAAACACTTTGAATTGGGCGCATTGTAACTGTCCGGTGAGAATGTCAGTTCTTCAAGCCCAGATCGCCATCCGCAATCCGCGCTCGTCCCGCCGGTAGGATGTCGGAAACGGTTCGGCCTGGCCCAGCAGGCACCTCTCCGCAATCAGACTGTTTGCGGCGGCATCGAGGAGATCATCCCGGCCACATCCCTTTGGCGGTTTCTGGTCGAGAAATGACTGCGGCAGCCCTTTGGACACCAGCAAGTCGCGGCGCTGATCGAGACCGTCGGGGTTCGGGCGGCTTTTGACTTTCTTTGGCAAGCTCATTTCTCTGCCGCCATTCAGCCGCCAGAAGGCAAGTTCCGGATGCACTTCGAAGACGCGTTCTTCCAGTTCCGGTGTCATAAGTTCATCGATTTCCCGGATTTTCGGAAACAGAAAGAAGCACTGTTTGGAGACTTTCTTAGGCGGGGAAGACGTCTGGAGTGCGGTTGCACAAGCGTCTCTGTAGTCTGTTTCATAAACCGAGGCGCGTGAGGGCACGGTGAAGACAGACGATTGACGCTCGCCCAGGTGTTTACGTGCGGCTTTTTCCGGACCGCGACCCTCCGGAGAAATAAAGTCCGGCAAGCCGATCGGCATATCGACCGCGATGATGCTGAGGAAGGGATCGGCCGCTAGAATATCCCAAAAGGACGGAAACACCTTGAGCACCGGATTGTCGGGATCGGTCCGGTTCCGCATGACAGCAACCCAGCCTGCCTTGCAGCCGTCAACGCCGGCAAGCCAGACGTCGCCACCGTCAGGCACGGGCTTTGGTTTCAACAACGCGCCGGGATGTCACAAGAGCCATCGCTCGTACGACCGACTGCTGTTCTTCGGCAAACAGCAGTTCGTTCGCGCCTTTTTTCACGCTTCTGGCCACAAGCTCGAAAACCGACGCGGACGCCCGTTTCAGGGCCTCTTCATCGTTGAAACCGGCAAGAGAATTGGCCAGGAACAAACCTGCGATCAGATCGCCCGTACCGTGCGGCGGCTTTTCGATCGCCGCGTGTTCTGCAGCAACCGCACCCCGCGGACCGGCCAGAAGGTTGGCAATTGCATTGCGGCGTAGCGCTGGCGAGGACGTGATCAGCACCCTTTTGTTTCCAAGCGTCCGCGCCGCGGAAAGCGCCTGAAGCTCGCCCTCGATTTCACGGTTCGTCAGCCAACCGAGTTCGAAGGAATTCGGGGTCACGATGTCCGCAAGGGGTACCAGCTTATCTCGGATTGCCTCGGCCGTGGCCTTCGGCACGTAGAGCCCGCCGCCGCCTGCACCGTGATGGTCGCCGATCACCGGGTCACACAGATAGGGGGCGTCCGGGTTCGCCGTCTTGACGGCTTTTATGAGCTTTGCAATCGGGCCGGCCTGTTCCGCAGCACCAAGATAACCGGACATGATCCCGCCCAGGTCCGCAAGTTTCGGCGAACTGGCAAGATCTTCGGCGATCGAAGAAAAATCGTTTTCGGATACGACGATCCTGGTCCCCTTGCCGTGACCGGGATGCCATGGCAGCAGGATTGTCGGCAGGAACCAGACATCGTGCCCGATCCGCTCCAGGGCAAAGGTCAGTCCGCGTCCGCTGATGCCGCCGTTGACCACCTGGGAGGTGATCACGAGAAGCGGCTTTTTCCGAGGCTCGGGCACGCCCGGCTGTTGCATCATGATCAAAACCTTAAAGTGCCGGATCAGGCAGCGTCGGAGGACGATTTTGTCCTGGTGCCATACCGCTTCTCGATATAGTCCAGAACCATCTGCTTGAAGTCGTCGGCTATGCCTTCGCCGCGGAGCGTCGTAACTTTCTGGCCGTCGACAAATACAGGTGCTGACGGTGTTTCGCCGGTGCCCGGCAGCGAAATGCCGATATCGGCATGCTTGGATTCGCCGGGGCCGTTCACGATGCAGCCCATAACCGCGACATTGAGATTTTCGACGCCGGGATATTGCTCGCGCCATGCCGGCATGGAGGTCCTGATGTGATCCTGGATGTCGCTTGCCAGTTCCTGGAAAACGGTCGACGTGGTTCGCCCGCAGCCGGGGCAGGCGGCAACGACGGGAACGAACGCCCGAAAGCCCATCACCTGCAAAAGTTCCTGTGCCACCTGTACTTCGCGCGTTCGGTCGCCGCCCGGCTCTGGTGTCAGGGACACCCGAATGGTGTCGCCGATGCCTTGCTGCAGCAAAATGCCCATGGACGCGGCGGATGACACAATCCCCTTGGTGCCCATGCCAGCTTCGGTGAGGCCAAGGTGGAGTGCGTAGTCGCAGCGCCGGGCGAGATCAGCATAAACGGCGATCAGGTCCTGGACCTGGCTGACCTTGGCCGACAGGATGATCTTGTCGCGGCCCATGCCAAGACCCTCGGCTCGTTCCGCGGACAGGAGGCCAGATTGAATGATCGCTTCGCGCATGACAGCAGCAGCGGAAACAGGAGCTTCGCTTTCTGCGTTTTCGTCCATGAGCCTGGTGAGCAGCTCTTGGTCGAGCGAGCCCCAGTTGACACCGATACGGACCGGCTTGTCGTGCTTCAACGCGATATCGATGATTTGCGAGAACTGCGTGTCGCGCTTGGCCTTGAAGCCGACATTGCCCGGGTTGATCCTGTATTTGTCGAGTGCGGCAGCGCAGTCGGGATAATCCGTCAGCAGTTTGTGGCCGATATAGTGGAAATCGCCAACCAGCGGCACATCGATGCCGATCCGTTCGAGCCTCTCCTTGATACGCGGCACCTGGGCCGCGGCTTCAGGCCGGTCGACGGTGATGCGCACGATCTCAGAACCTGCGCGCGCTAGGGCGGCGACCTGGGCAACCGTTGAATCTGCGTCGGCGGTGTCCGTATTGGTCATGGACTGGACGACGATCGGAGCTTCACCGCCAACCTCGACATTGCCGACCATGACACCGACGGATTTGCGGCGCGGCAGGGGATTTGCGAAATCATCAATCATGACTGGAACCAACCGGTTTTGCGCATTCACCCACCATATGAGGGAAATTGGCTCAACTTTCCAGCTTTGGATTGAAGGTGTTGGTGAAAAAGATCGATCACCCACCAAGTCGTTTTAGTTTCTTCAAGCGGACGTTGCAAATTTTAGTGTCAATCGGCTTTCTTTCCCGCTTAAATGAGTGAGAGTATTTGATCGGGCTGCGAATGCTGGGTGATTCGATATTTTCTTAATTTGGCTTTGATCTTATGGATTTCAACAAAATTGACGGGAAGCCAGGATTGTACCTGGTCTGTTTCGCAGTATTGTCGTTGATGATTTTTTGCGCCAATTTCTACTTCTATTCATTTCTTGTCAGAATTATTCATTGGTTGGGAGATGGTTTTTCGTTTTATTTATATTCATTTCCAATTTACTTTATTTCCTCGATTGTTGTTTTGAGTGTATCCTATGTGGTTTTTTCGCGAACGCTTTGGGGGGCAAGTCGACTAAGCTTAGGGATCGTTGCCAGATATCTGGTTGCGTATAGCGTATTTGTGGTTTTGATTTTCATTTTGACGCGCTACCCGGTGAGCATGGCGAGCGGTTTCCTGACGCAATCGCTCGAAGGCTACACTGAAGAACTTTCGGTAAGCCGCACACGATTTGTCCACTTCGTTACTGGCGTTGTTCTATTGATATTTGGATGCCTGTTCGCGCCCTTTTTCTTTCGGATTTCCTTTATATTTCCGTCCGCGATTGTGCATCGTTCCGTAAATATCCTGTCCGCTTTCAGCCGGTCGCGCGGAATGGGCCGTTCCATGGCTTTGGCAATAGGTGCCTATGCCGTACCATATTGGCTCATTTTCAAATTGTTGCCAGCAGTGAGCGGGAGTCTGGCAGACCTGCTGACAATAGATGCCTTCGATTGGGCGTTTGGAGTGGCTGAGGCCACATTCGCTGCGGCCTTGATCCTTTATTCGTTAAGGGTAATTGCCCAGGCATTCAATTCGACGACAATAGGTGTACTCGACGAGACATGGGACTAGCAGGCTGCAATCTGTTCGATTGATTTACTCGGAGGTTCAAGATGCTTTTGCCAAGTCCTAACATCACAAATTGAGACAAATGCTCAAAACCGGAGTCAGGCCATGTTCATCACTGTTCTGGAACGTTCAGTCTCCCTTGCGCAACACAATATCGGGACGCTGTTCAGGACCGGATGGGCCTATATCCTGCTGCTTCTGGCGCTCAACTTTGCCATTGGTTCGTCACTGATGCCCGAAAGCGGGTTTACCACCGTTTCCTATATGACCGAGCCTGTCGCCCAGGCCGATGAGGGCGCTTTGCGGGCGATTGCGGCAATAGCCAACTTGATCGTCGGGTTTTCCATTGCGATTGCCTATGTTCGCCGGATACTGATCGACGCGCGCGATTTTCCGGTCACGTTCGGAAAACGAAACATCAACGTCATCCTCTACCAGATCGTGCTCGGGCTCATCGGTTTTCTGTCCCTGATCCCGCTCATCATCGTGTCCTCGATCCTGGCCGCGCTGACAGCCGGATTCGGGCTTCTGCTGATGTTCCTCGCGCCCTTTATCGCTCTGATGGTGGTTCAGAAATTTTCCGTCGTATTGCCTGCTGCGGCCGTCGACGACCCGCTGACCCTGAAGGAGAGTTGGCGGGCGACATCCGGTCTTGGCTGGGCAATGGCATTCGCCGCGCTCATCATGAGCCTGCTTGCCGGTTTCCTGGCGCTTGCCTGGGGATTTCTTCTGAGCGTCAGCGACGGATTGCTTCCGGCAAATGATCTGTGGCAGCAAATCCGTTCCGCGATTTTTCCGATGGGAACGATGCTGATCCTAGTCTGGGTTTTTTCCAGCCTGCACGCAACATTTTATGGACTGATCCGGGAGCGTTTCGCCGAAAGGCTGGGCCTACGCGAGGAAGACTACGTCCAAGCCGATGCCCAGAGACAGGTTTCGCGCGAACGTGCCCAAAAAGCACTTTCGGGAGCGCGCCGGATGAAGAGGCGCTGACGCCGTTCGGCAAAGGACAGACGCAGCGATCCATTCGGTTCATCACTTTTCTTCATTGTGATGTTGCAGTGCGGCGATAACTGGTGAAATGTTGCACCAGATAATTTCGTCTTCCGGGAGACCCCTTATGCTTGCCAACAAAACCGCCGTCGTTACCGGTTCAACGTCCGGTATCGGACTTGGCTGCGCCCGCGCCTTTGCCGAGCAAGGTGCCAATGTCGTTATCAACGGTCTTGGTGATGCTAACGAAATCGAAGCGACACGAGCCGCGATCGAGGCCGATTTTGGCGTGCGGTGTACCTACTCCCCCGCAAACATGCTCAATGGTGATGAGATCGCCGCGATGATCGCGGATGCTGAAAAGGCCTTCGGGTCCGTCGATATCCTCGTGAACAACGCCGGTATTCAGTTCGTGTCCCCAGTCGACGAGTTTCCGGTTGAGAAGTGGGACGCGATTATCGCTATCAACCTGTCTTCGGCCTTTCACGCCATCCGGGCCGCTCTTCCGGGCATGAAGCAGCGCGGTTGGGGCCGGATCATCAACACTGCGTCCGCACATGCCCTGGTGGCTTCGCCCTACAAGTCAGCCTATGTTGCCGCAAAGCACGGCATCGCAGGGCTTACGAAAACCGTCGCGCTTGAAGTTGCGGAACAGGGCATCACCGTAAACGCCATCTGCCCGGGTTATGTCTGGACGCCTTTGGTCGAGGCCCAAATTCCCGACACGATGAAGGCGCGCAACATGACCGAAGAGCAGGTGAAAAAAGACGTCATGCTGAAGGCGCAGCCCACCAAGGATTTTGTCACTGTCGAGCAGGTCGCGGGATATGCGGCGTTTCTGTGCTCCGATACGGCATCGTCGATCACAGGATCCGTGCTGCCGATCGACGGGGGCTGGACCGCGCAATAATTGCTGATCGCAAGGATCTGAAAGGCGTTTGATTTGGCCGCTCCGAAAAAGATAAATCTCGCATTGCAGGGGGGAGGTGCTCATGGCGCCTTTACCTGGGGTGTACTCGACTATTTTCTCGAGGATAGCCGCCTGGCGATCGATGCCATCACCGGAACGTCTGCCGGGGCGATGAATGCCGTCGTCCTCGCGAGCGGCATGGAAGCCGGCGGCGAGGACGGTGCCAGAGCCAGCCTGGAAGCGTTCTGGCGCGAGGTAAGCGACGAGGCACGGTTCAGTCCGATCCAGCGGTCGCCGCTTGATGTGCTTCTTGGCAACTGGAGCCTCGATCATTCGCCGAGCTACCTTTATTTCGACGTTCTGTCACGATTTGCGTCGCCATATGAATTCAACCCTTTGAATGTCAATCCGCTTCGCGATGTCGTTGAAAAGATGGTCGATTTCGAAAAAGTGCATTGTTGTTCCGGCGTGAGGCTGTTTATCGCCGCGACGAATGTCTTTTCGGGCAAAATCCGCGTTTTTAGCGAAAAGGAGGTCACGCTCGACGCGGTCATGGCATCGGCCTGTCTGCCTCAGCTGTACCAGGCGGTCGAAATTGAAGGCGAACCCTATTGGGACGGCGGCTACATGGGCAATCCGCCGCTCTATCCGCTCTTCTACGAAACCGAGACACCGGACGTCATCCTTGTCCAGATCAATCCTCTGGAGCGGCGACAGGTGCCGCGCACGGCGCGAGAAATCGTCAATCGTCTCAACGAAATAACATTCAACTCAACGCTTTTGCGAGAGCTGCGCGCCATCGATTTCGTCACCCGTTTGATCGAGGAAGGCAAACTTTCGTCGGCCGAATACATGAAGGTGCACTTGCACCGGATTTTTGCGCGCGAACTCAAGCCGCTCCAGGCGTCTTCGAAAATGAACGCCGAATGGGCGTTCCTCACAGAATTACGCGACCTCGGCCGCCAGACGGCCAGAGAGTGGCTGGACGCCCATTTCGAGGATTTGGGCGTGCAATCGTCTGTCGATCTCAGGGACGAGTTTTCGTGAACGTTGATTGCAGATGGGGCTAAGGCGTTAACTCTTTCTTAGGCCTGTTCGCAACCGGCTTTGCAGATTGCAATGCATGAGAAGTAAACGCTTTGTAAACAATATCAACATCTTGTGTTGACGGCAGTGTTGCCAACCAGATCTGGTCATTTTTCCGCGAAAACAAACTGGCAAGCCTTTTGCGATTGACTTGGCACGCTGATTGTCAGGTTGTGCGTCGTCAGCGCCTTATGTGGATGGAAGAAGTGGGCAACTGCGACCCCGCCCGCTTCTTTCCTCCCATAGCGGGCTCCGCCGAGCCTTGAACGTCAAGACCCAATTGACGCGTTTTCAATGCGAACTCTCATCAAAATAGCCGAATAGCATTTTTCTGGACAGAAACTGTCCTTAAAGTGTTGGTATTGGATACCTATCTTTAGAGCAGATCGAAAAAAGGTTTTGGGATGAGAGACAGGTTAACGCATTTTCTGGCCGGCTGTCTTGGCGCCGTGGCACTGTGGTCCCTTCCGGCAGGTGCACTCGCTGGCAGCGACGAAGAAAAAATGGCCGAGATCAAGGAAAACGGCGGTTGTCCCCGCTGCGATTTGCGATTGACCGAGCTGAGATTCCTGGCAGTAGAAAACGCCAATTTCAACAGGGCCAACCTGCGCGAAACCGACCTCAAGGAAGCGGTTCTGCCGGGTGGCGACTTCCAGAATGCCGATTTGCGGCGTGCGGAGGCCGAGCGAGCGGATTTTGCCGGCAGTAACTTTGCCGGGTCCAACATGCGTTCCGCAGATCTCGAAAAAGCCAATTTCACGGATGCAAATCTGAAAGGGGTCGACCTTAGAGACGCCGACCTCAATGCAAGTATCGCCAATGGAGCGGTTTTCGACGATGCAGATCTGCGCAATGCAGCGCTCATCCGGTCCGTTGCCGTCGGTGCCTCGTTTGAAGGGGCAAAGATGGACGGTGTCAACCTGGAGCGTGTCGATCTGACGGATGCCAATTTCAAGGATGCCCGCATCCGCCAGGGTAAACTCGACCGGATCAAGGCGGTTGGCGCGGATTTTTCCGGAGCCGATTTTTCAGGCGTTCGCCTGGTGAGCGCCGACCTTACCAACGCCAATCTGACAAAGGTGGATTTTGACGGTGCTCTGCTTCGCCGGACCCGGCTTGTGGGTGCCGACCTGACGGGAGCCTACAATCTCGATCCGAGCCGGATCCTGGGCGCTTGCGGTGACGAGACCACCAAGCTTCCGCGCGGCATAGAGCTCATCGAGTGTTCCTACTGATCCTCAGCACGCGGGTGCTATAAATGAAAAAGGAGGCCGCGGCCTCCTTTTTTGCAGGACAAGATAACGTCGAACATCAATGCTTTAGAAGACGTCGAAAGCGAACCGGTAGCTCACGCCGACGCCCAGCGTAAACTGGTCCTTGCTGCCGGCCTCTGCGATCGGGCTGTCGGCGGCGTCACCAATCAGACGGTCGTAGGTGCCACGGATGTGCAGCCGGACATCGTCGTTCCAGTCGTAACTTCCGCGAGCGGCAAGGCCGACGCTCTTGAAGCCGGCGCTCGGGTCGTACTCGGTCAGACGGCCACCACTATTGGCCGCTTCCCGCGCGGTGACACCGAAATAAGTGTCCATATACTCGCCGGAAGCAAAGCTGGCGCGCGGGCCGAAGCTGACTTCCCATTTGTCACTCGGATAAATGATGCCGTCGAGCCCAAGCTGGCCAACCTGACCGGTGTGGCCGTTGATCCCCTGACGCAACTCGGCGAAGGCGCGGAAGTGTTCCGTGCGGAAGCCGCCGCCAAGACCGAGTTCCAGCGCCCAGTCAACCGTTTCCGTCCCGGTCAGGTCCGAGCTGTCGCCAGCGTCTCGTTCGCCGATGAAGTTGAAAGACGGGAAGAAAAACACACCGGCACGGCGCCGGCCGTCCACCACCTGCCCAAGGCCCGGCAGATAGAATCGCCCGACCGATATGATCGGCATCGGGTAGATCAGGTAGGAATCGGCAGATTCATATCGCGGTTGCGCTATCGCGCCGATGCCCAGATCGACCACGAATTGCTTCGTGGCGTCCTGCGCGGAGATTTCGCCGCTTTGAGCCAGCGCGGTTCCGGACACGGCGCTCAGCGACAAGGCGAGCGCAACGCGTGACAAGGTCTTGAACATTAAGGCTTCATCCATATGGAGTTCGTTGCCGGCAAGATAGCACGAAGCTGGCTTACTCAAAGCCTAACGAATCCCGGTTTTGACGGAGTGTTGCATTTCCGCATCGGATTTCCAGACCGGCAAAGGCACCGCATTATCTTCAAACAATCTTTCGTTCTTGAAAGTGCCGTCTTGCAGGCGTGCGATCTCGGAGCTACATGAGAAACGTGACAGAACCTGAACGGCAACGGACCAGATCATGACCGCACTCTTTAACGTCATCCTCCTCGCGCTGGAGCTCTATACCTACGTGATCATTGCCAGTGCGATTTTTTCCTGGCTCTACGCTTTCAACATCGTGAATTCGAGCAACCAGATCATCAATTCGATCGGCAGGGTGCTCTATAATCTGACCGAGCCGGCGCTGCGCCCCATACGCCGTTTTATGCCCGACCTCGGTGGGATCGACATTTCTCCCGTTATTCTGCTTCTCGGGATCATCTTTCTCCGTCAGATCATCGTCATCAATGTCTTGCCTATGGTGCGTGGCTACTGACGAACGGCAGAGTAAAACGCCAATGGCCCGGATCATCGGATCCGGGCTTTTTCTGTCTCGCACAAGAACCTAGTCTTCGAGTGGCCTAGCCTCATCCGGAAGCATGATGG
This sequence comes from uncultured Roseibium sp., assembly GCF_947494555.1. Classification (GTDB taxonomy): domain Bacteria; phylum Pseudomonadota; class Alphaproteobacteria; order Rhizobiales; family Stappiaceae; genus Roseibium. The sequence goes on from NZ_CANLVF010000004.1 coordinate 517,414, forward strand.
GAATCCCGTTGCGGATCGGATAGGCGAGCTTGGCCGATCTTGAGATCAGTTCTCTGGCGTCCGCATCATATTCGAGCGTTGTCTTGGTCACGGGACAGACAAGCAGTTCAAGCAGTTTCCGGTCAACCGGACGTTCTGTCGTGTCGTTCATCTGAAATTCTCTTTGCTGGCGAGAAGTCCGGGCGGACTACTGAAGCGTGGAGCCGCCGTCATTCTGCGATCTTGCCAGATCCATCTCGGTGATGGCAATGAGCGTTTCGGCGCGCGTCTTCAGGTCGCGGGCTTCCAGCAAAGCCTGTTTTTCCTGCGGTCCATAGGGGCACATCATGCAGAGCGCATTCACAAGCACTTCAGTTTCCGCTTCCGAAACACTTTGCCAGTCCGCTTCCAGGTTGTTCGCGTCGAGATAATCCCGTAGCGTTTTCAAAAGACCGTTGCGATCAACATCATCTTCGCCGTCGCCGCATTTAAGGTCGCCGGAGAACGGTGCAAAGTCGCATTCGACCTCTCTGAAGGCACTGTAAGTGCGCATTTCCTTGCCGAGCGCGAACCGGGTAATGCCCTGCAGCGTGATCAGGTAGCGGCCATCACCCGTTTCCTGAAAGCTCGTGAGGCGGCCGACACATCCGACATTCGCGAGCGACGGCGTTTCGCTCTCGTCGCCCATGGCTTCGGAGGCGGGCTGTACCATGCCTATCAACCTGTTTCCGGACAGGGCGTTATCCACCATGTCGAGATAGCGCTGCTCGAATATGTTCAGCGGAAGCTGGGTTCTGGGAAGAAGCAACGCACCGGACAGAGGAAAAACAGGCAGAACGGGCGGAAGATCCGCGATGGTGTCATAGATGGCATTTCCCGCCTGCATTTCTGCGCCTTTTTATTTTGTTGCTTCCGGCACCGGTCCCCAAAATTCCGGGCTCTTTCGTAAATGTGTGTCAGTTCCGCCAATCGTCAAGAAAACAGAACGGCCGAGAGCTTGCGGCGGCCGTAATTGCTGGCGGGATCCTTGAAGCCCCAGGCCTCGAAAAACTGCAGGAGCTGCTTGCGCGCACCGTCTTCGTTCCAGTCGCGGTCGCGGCGGACGATTTCAATGAGCTGATCAACCGCCCCTTCCTTATCTCCCTTGCCGTTGAGACCGAGGGCCAGATCGAAACGTGCCTGATAATCGAGCGGATCCTTGGCGATCCGGTCATGAAACTCGGCGAGATCGCCAAGCGAGGACGCCTGCTCGGCAAGATCGACAGCCGCCTTTGCAGCGACATAAGCTTCGTCGGACCGCTTGTCTTCGGGCACGAGTTCCAGCGCCTGCTGGGCGCGTTCAAGTTCATCCGCACCCAGATAACACTGTGCGAGACCGGCGATAGCCTTCACATTTTCCGGTTCCATCTGCATCACCGCGCCAAAGAGCTGAGCGGCCTGGGGGAAATCCTGCGCGGCCAGAAGCTCCTCTGCCTGCTCCAGATAAGCGTCCGTCTGGTTCGTCGGAGCCGGTCCGCCGAGCTTTTCGATGAATTCCTTCACCTGGCTTTCCTGCTGAGCGCCCATGAAGCCGTCGACAGGCTGGCCGTCCTTGAAGGCAACCACGGCAGGGATTGACTGGATCCCCATCTGGCCGGCGATTTCCGGATAGTCGTCAATGTTCATCTTGGCCAGCTTGACCGTGCCGCCTGCCGCCTTGACGGCGGCCTCGATAATCGGTGTCAGCTGTTTGCAGGGACCGCACCAGGGAGCCCAGAAGTCGACAAGAACGGGTTGCTGGCGCGATGCTTCAAGGACGTCCGCCATGAAGGTCTGAGTTGTCACGTCGAATATCAGTTCACCTGCCGGCGCATCACCGCCGCCGCCACCGCCATCGCCGCCGAAGCCGCCACCCTGGCCGCCATATCCGCCGCCCATGCTGGCACCGAACCCGCCGCCGACCTGGCCGCCGACGTTGTAGTTGCCATTGCTCATTTATCCGCCTCGTGCTTTCCGGCCGCTCTATGCCAAGCGGCCAATATCGAATCGTCTATAGGCCAAATTTGCTCCTAACATGGAGCCGCCACGCCGGAAATACAAACTCCGGTGCCTGGATACCTAAAGTCCCGCCGCAATGGCCTGGTCGCTTGCCGCCAGAACCTTGGGGTCGTGGCCGCAGGCCCGGGCGAATTTCAACAGGTCCTGAGCGCTTATCGTTGTGGTCGCATCGTTTTTCAGCGGATGATAGTTGAGGACCTCTTGCTGCATCATTGATGCGTCAAAGACAGGTGTCACCCGAAGGGCTTCGCGATCGTTGATCAGCGAGAAGGGTGTCACTGACCCGGGCTCCACACCCAGAACCTCCATCAGGAGATCCGCGTTTCCGAAGGATACTCTGCCCTGTGCGCCGATGATCTGGTGAACTTTCTTAAGATCCACAGTCGCGTCGTGAAGGAGCACAATCAGAAAGAGGCGGCTCTTCTTGTCTTTCACAAACAGGTTTTTGGTATGCCCGCCCGGGATCCTGTCGTGGAGATCTCCGGATTCCGCGACGGTGAAAACCGGCTGATGGTCAACCGTGGATATCTCGATCTCGAGATCGGCCAGAAAGGCCATGAGTTCGTCGCGTGTTGCTGGCATGTTTTTTCCTGAATATTGTGTTCCTGCGGGCTGTTTAACGTGATTGCCGTGCCGCTCACAAGTGGAAATTTTGGTAAAAAGTCTTTGTTTTCTGCGAGTTTTTGCCTTTCATTTTCGGATCGCCCCTCAGAAAGACAGCTACAAAAATTTCTTGAATTTCCTTGTTGCAATCCGTCCCGGCTTAGTCCATATACTGCGCCACCGACGCCGAGGCTATTGCTGCCCGGCGCTGGAACACTATGCGGGTGTAGCTCAGGGGTAGAGCACAACCTTGCCAAGGTTGGGGTCGTGGGTTCGAATCCCATCGCCCGCTCCAGATTTCAAAAAAGGCTCAGGACAATTCCTGGGCCTTTTTTGTTTTTGACGGTGATCTACTGGTTCCAACCAATTTCCGTTCACTTGAAAAAGTGTTCACATTCGCGCTTTAGCTGTTCAGTGTGGCACGTCGGGTCAATCAGAGCTGATCGGGCAACTATCCGTAAGAGGGCCCCGTTCACCCCTCAGCCTACCTGTTCAACGTTAGCCGCATACTCTCGTTGCAGCAGGATAAAGCAGAAATACCCGGTCATCGCTTTGTGAAAGGTCGGGTGAAAAATCTGCTCCTTCCACAACAAGGTAGTCAATGACGGACAGGCGCAGGTTCTCGCCGCGGTCCGTGAACTGCACGCTGCCACCATCGCCTTCCGTTGCGCAGCGGCCATCGGTGCTGCAATAGGCAAAGCTGCTGTAGGCGCGGCCATCCCGCAATCTGAACCCGAATTCAAGCGCAAGGCGGTCGTTGCCAGTGGCAGCTGAAGGTGTATTCAAAAACCATATATGCGCGACAAGCTGCCGGGGATGTTTGGTAAGGTGGTCCGCCGTATAGGTGCGTGCATAACAGGCTTGTGCTGAAAACCGGTCGGACAGGCTCATCGCATATGCTGCGCCGGCCAAGCCCGTTCCAACGATCACCGATATTGCCGAGACGATCGCATTCCGCGTGGATTTTCTGACTTTTCCGCTGCACATGCGCGCTGCCCCGCACTTTTCAAGCCCGGCCGTGAGCAAAGCATGGATGGCAAGAATTTGCATCAGGTCTTTCGCAAGCCGGCTGTCCCGATACTTCGTATCTGCGCCGTTTTTCAACGGACTTCATGATGGCGGCGCCACGCCTCTTGTCCGCTCGCGGGTGCTGCTCTCGAATTACAACTAAAAATCAACCGACAACTCTTGCGTTTTTCCGGATGCTCATGTCTTCTGGTGATTGTGCTGTTCACGCTTAAAGTTTGAGATGCAAGCCTGTCTATTTCATGGGCTCAAAGCTGATATTTGCGATATTTTTAGTTTGTGGGAGCTGCAATATGACTGATTTCGACGAAGTTTCTCTACGTAATCCGAGTTTCAGTTGGCAAGCCATGCTGTCTCTGGCGCTCATCTCGAAGCGCAGTTACAGGGACCTTGCTGCCTTCAAGGCCGATGCCGAGGCCGACCTGGGGATGAAGGTCACCGCACATGCTGACATTGCCGATACGCAAGCCTACCTCGTGGAGAGCGATAACGCCGCGGTACTTGTCTACCGTGGGACCAAAGGCATCGCCGACTGGCTGGTCAACATTCAAGTTTTCGATCTGGAGGGCGCATTCGGCGACGTCCATGGCGGGTTCCTGGAAGCCCACAGGGCTGCGCAGGGTATCTTGGTGCCACCACTTCAGGCCGCGAGTTCAGCCGGCAAAACGCTTTGGCTCACCGGGCATAGCCTTGGCGGCGCAGTTGCGGTGAATACCGCCATTGAAACACACGGATCCGTCAATGTTGCCGGGATCGCGACCTTCGGTCAGCCGCGTCTCGCCCGCAGGCGGACGGCCAGAAAAATCATGGATGTGTTCGGCAGCCGCTATTACCGTTTTGTCAATGACGACGACGTGGTGCCGCGTGTACCGTTCACCTATTCTCACTCCGGGCAACTCTTCCATTTTGACGGTTCGGGTCAGGTCAAGGCCAGGAACGAGGGTTTCGAAGCGAACCTTGAATCTGCAGGTCCGGGTGAGCCAGATCAGGGACCCGCACCTTTGAGCGAAGAAGAGTTCGAAAAACTGCGGCAACAGATCCAGGATGCAGCGGCGCATCCGCAGGCGGGGCTGGAAAGTGTGCCAGGCGCTGGTGGAACCGAGAACGTTGAAGGGGTCTTCGATGGTGCGTCCGAGGTGAATCTCGAGGGCTTTTTTCCCTCCATCAAGGATCATCGCATTGATCGCTACATTGCAGCGATCGACAAACAGGCTCCGTAGTCATCGGCCTCGCAGCGCGCTGTGTGCACCTTTGCCACAGTCTGCTGCGTGACCTTGAGTGTCTGCGACGTAATTCAAGACCTATTCCAATCCAGTCAATCAATCAGGGAGTTTGAGATGACTGACATTGATAAAGAGCTTCAGGAGATTTCCGCTTTCCTCGAGAGCGTCGAATTGCCGCCCGATATGACGGGAGGCGTGGAACTCGAAGCCGTGAGAGGGGCCGGGGCAACACCCGCAAAACCCGATTTCATGACGGACGGAAAGCAGGACGTTGTTGTCAGCAATCAGCTGGCCGGGTTTTCAGAAGATGTGCCACATGGTCTGCGCTCTGCCATCGCCAATGTCATGCTGCTGGCAGAACTTGCTGCGGACAGGAAACAGGGCAGCCAGGATATAACCCTCGACAGATGGATGGGACACTATGTGGGAACGCTGAACAAGCTGGGCTGGCGATCCTCCGGCTTCGGCGATGCGTCTCGCGCGCTCACGGGCACGTCGATGGAAGTTCATAAGGCCATTGTCCCCGTTCTGACGGCGGTTCTGGGTGGGGGCGCAGTCAGCGTTGCCTCGACGATCCTGAGTGTGCTCGACGGTTTGCAGGAAATGCACAAAAACCAACCCTGGTTTACGCTGTTCGACCGCAGGACCCAGCGTGCACGTGCGAACCAGTTCCAGATTTCCCAGGTGAGTATGCAAGGCGGAGAGCCGTCGATCACGCTCTTCGCCTTCATGCTGGATGCAGGTTCGGCGGTGACGCAGGTTCTGTTCTTCCGGTTCTCTTCTGACAAGGCGACGCTCAATCACGCACACCAAAGTGTTTCGATCAATCCGGTGCTGCTGAAGGAATTCGAGGCACGCGTCACGGCGAAACTGAGCACCCATCTGGACGGCGCGCTTGCCGATATCGATATCTAGATTTCCACCATCTTCGCCAGGAAATCGAGAAGGTAATGGGCCGTATCGTAACTCTGGATTGGCCAGGCTCCGGGATTGGCTTTGGCAGGGGGCGAAGGTTGGGCATCAGTGAATGATACTGGTTGGTACGTGCCACTGTCCGGCTCTCCAAATGGGCCGGACAGCAGGACTGTTCTGACAAGCGTCGGCAGATCAGATGTACCGTATCTGGGTCTTCGACAGGAGCGTTACCGCTTGCTTGCGTCCGCCAACGCTCTCCTGCTGGCCGAGCGGATCGAGATCGGCAAGACCACCAAAATCGATGGCTGCCTCCTCCTCGATGGACCGCACGGACACCTGGGCTGCCTGATGGGTGTGGCTTGATCTGAAGGCGCCGAAGACAAATTCCTCCTGGCTCGGCAGGTTCGCGGTCTGGTCCATTCTGTATCCGGTGGCGCATAACCTGCCCGTGCGGTCATGGACAAAAGCGATCACCTTCCAGAAGGCTACGGGAACCTTCACCCCGAAATGCAGCGGGTCGCTGTTCTTGAAGAACGGGCCCGTAAAGACACATACGCGCATACCGTCTTCGATGGCGTTGTTGAGCGCATAGTCTTCAAGTTCAAGCCAGACCGGTGAATTGAATGCCTGCATCTGCGGCGTGGCATTCGTGACATGCATGCTGTCTTCGTTGCCGAGCCTTGCATCCGCTTCCGCGCCCCAACCCGGATCGTTGTGGCGTGTCATGTGGCCCCGGCTGAATTTCGGCGGGTTGCCGTAGCATTCCTTCATGATCTGCTGCGTGCGCGGAATGCGGCCGTCCCATTTCCAGCCGACGCGGCTCGCCATCTTGGCGTGCGCGCCATCGATATTCACGGCCGAGAAAAAGCACATGCGGCGCGGCTTGTTCATGACGACGGAAAAATTGTGGTACTTCAGTTCACTCATTTCGGCGCCGTCGAATTCGAACGTCAGAAGATCCTTTTTGAGAAGAACCTCAGGCAGTTCCGTCGGCTTGTCTGCACCGAGAAACTCCGCGTTGAAGCCCTTGCGGTTGCGATAGGTTTCCGGACGGGCTTCTTCGTTCTCGTCAATGAGATCGTCGTCGCCCGTATCAGGGATTGAAGGCTGGCCCAATCCGGGCTCCGGTGCCAACGGCGCGGAGGCGTATGTCGTAGTGTCGGCACCGCCGGGTGCGCCAAGGGAAACCGTAACAGTGAGCGGGAATGTTACCGACTGCGCGCCCATACCTGGAACGGGTTGCGGAGGTGTTTGGAGGACAACGTCGCTACCGCCCAAACGGGGTTGTGACACCGCACCTGAGGAGCCGTCCGCGCTCCGTGAGCTCTGCCTGCGGCGTTCGGCTTCGTAAGCGCTGCTATCTCCGCGCTGGACCCGCTCCAGAGCTTCTTTCACAATGTCGGACCGGACGGCGTAGTTGGTGGTCATGAAGGCGCCGGAATAGTGCAGGCCGAATGCCTCACCGGTTTTAAGGTTTAAAACCACCGAACCCGAGTTGCCGCCCAAAGTGGTTGCATCATGCAGCAAGCGGTCTTTTTCCAGAAATGTAACGCTGCCCGGTGCGACGCGCTTGTGATTGTAGCGTTTGCCGTAGATGTCTTCCATCAGGGTGAAATCGGGAATGCGCGAGTCGTTGGCCGGATAGCCGATCACGGCAGCAAGCTGAGTTTCTGACGGCGCGGACGACAGAAGGATCGGGTCCGACAAAGGGCCGTCGCCGGCCGTCTGCTCGACGCGGAAAAAGGCCATATCTGGATACTCAATCACATCCAGTACATCGATCAGTTTGAAGACGCGTGCGCCCGGATTGTCAAATTCCTTCAGAAAGTCGATGTTCGCCCGCACCGAGCGCTCACCGTCCGTTGCAAAGGTGAATCCCTGGCCGTCGCGCATCGTGAATTCTTGAGCCACGTGGCGGTTCGTGACCATGATGTCCCGCGCGACGAGCCAGCCGGTACCAACCCAGTCCAGATAGTGGTTTTGCAGATTGATGCGCCCGCTTGCCTTGATGGCGTGTTCGAGAATGTCGGCCGCATTCTCCAGGCGGGCCTTCCAGGTTTTGCTTTCCGATTGCTCGACGAATTCCAGGACGGTCTCGTTGTTCAATACATCCAGCACCGGCCTGCCGGATCGCATGATAATGCTTTCCAGATTGAATTCGTCACCGAGCCCCGCCGGTTCAGCGCCCTCCGGCGTAAAGGTTTCGAATGCTTCCAGACTGGCCTCAAGATCGAGGCCGCCGCCGGTATCGGCAAGTTCTTCGTTCAATTCATTGTCGCGATCGAGAAAACGCTTCCTGAATTTCCTCATGCGTTCGATATTTTCACTTGAGGCAGACATAAATTCCCCCCTTTGAAATCGGACTATTGAAAATGCACGTAATGGTTTATTGGAGCACACTCTGGCAGAAATGCAATGCGTAAAGCCGTCCCGAAACCCGCAAATTCCGAGGGTTCAGGCCATGCACCAGTCACCAGGTGGGTTGCATATGGGAAATGCGATGCGCGACAGATCCATCCAGGTTGAGGCAGGACCGTTCAATTTGAACGGCTCGAACGCGCAAAAGACGTGTTTCGTCTAAAATTAGAGGAAAACCTGAGGCCTTGGCTGAACGAAGTGTCAGGGCAAGTGCGCTAGATTGTGCATACATTACATGAGGGATGGCGGAACACGACGTTCTTTCGGTGATGTTGCCTTGCTGTAGTACCCACTTTACGCGGCGGAGCCTGATGGCTCCGCCGCAATTCATTTCAGGGCAGGCTTACTCGGATACGGCATCCACCTTGAGAAACGCACCGTTCGCTGCGTCGGACCGTTCAGCGGTATCGAGTGCTGCCTGCAGAAGCGCGCCGTGGGCGAAATCCGGGTCAGGCCTGGCGTCGCCACGAATGGCGTCAATGAATCGCTCGTAAACCGTTGGAACAGGGCCGGCGTCGATCTCTTGCCAGCGTGCTTCGGTGAGGTCGCCGCCGTGGCAGATACGCAGACGTTCGATGCGATTTTCAAACGAGACCTCGAGCCCTCCCTTGTCGCCATAAAGGCGCAGGCGCAGGTCATTGTGATGACCTGATGCAAATCGTGTTGCACTGATCGTCCCGAGAGCGCCGTTTTCCAGTTCGGCCTGAAGTGTAAAGCTGTCATTCGCATCGAGCGGATAGTCGCCGATACGGTTTCCCTCCGCCTTGTCGAACGTCTTGAGGCGGCACGAAAGCTCGGACACGGGGCTCTGAGCGGCGAAGGCGGTGAAATCGAGAATATGAATGCCAACGTCACCTAGAACACCCTTCGAACCATGTTCGGTCGACAGGCGCCAGAGCCATTGGCTTTCCGTGCGCCAGTCGCCCCACGCCGGCTGTGTCAGCCAGCTTTGGAGGTAGGACGCCTCGAAATGCCGGAGGGCGCCGATTGAACCTTCGCCGACCAGCCGAGCCGCTTTTTGCAGGACAGCAACGTCCCGGTAGCTAAGATTGACCATGCCGATGACGCCCTTTTCCTTCGCGAGGGCCGTCATTTCCCGCGCATCGGCGGCGTTGGTCGCCAGCGGTTTCTCGCACAAAACATGTTTGCCGGCCGCCAAGAGCTGCAGCGTCGTCGGATGATGAGCGGCGTCCGGTGTCACATTGGAAACCGCGTCGAACTCACCCCAGGCAATTGCCTCCTGAAGGTCCTCGAATTTTTCGGGAACGTCGTACGCTGCGCAAAATTCGGCAAGCATGTCGGGGCGCCGGTCCACACCGGCGACGATTTCAACTCCCGCCATTTTCTGAAACGCGGCAGCATGGTTTCTGGCCATGTTGCCCGTTCCAAGAATGAGGACGCGCACGGGTTTTTTTAAAGAAGCCATGGGCGACTCCGTTGCGTGTGAAACATCGGACCTCGTTTTTCAGGTCCGCCGGGCGCGGTGTCAGCGAAAACCTTCTTCACCGTCTGCGTGAAGTTTCGGGCCGCGTTCTTCTATTTTCTCCGGCGCGGTGTCAACCGGAACATTCGGAGCGGCATTGGGGTCAGCAACGCGCACGAGCGGATTGTACGCCCATTTGACACCGTTTTTCAGGACAGTCTGGACCGTGGCGTCGTGGTAGGTCGGATAGGTCTCATGTCCCGGGCGGAAGTAGAAAACATTGCCTGCGCCGCGTTTGTAGGTGAGGCCCGAGCGGAAAACCTCCCCACCCTGAAACCAGCTGATGAAGACTGTTTCGAGCGGTTCGGGAACCCCGAAAGGCTCTCCGTACATTTCTTCCATCTCCAGCTCGAAACTGTCCGGCACATTTTTCGTGATTGGATGATTTCGGCTTGTAACCCAAAGCCGTTCCCGCTCACCCGCTTCGCGCCAGGTGAGATTGCACGGGCTTCCCATCAGCCATTTGAACGGTTTGGCAAAATGGGCCGAATGCAGGAACATCATGCCCATGCCGGACCAGACCGCATCACAGACACGGTCAACAACTTCGTCCGCGACGTCGCCGTGAGCTGCGTGCCCCCACCACACGAGAACATCGGTTTCGGCCAGTCGTTCAGCGGTCAAACCGTGTTCGGGTTCCTGCAGAGTTGCAGTCGTCGCGCTGATCTCAGGATCGGTATTCAGAGCGTCCGCAATGCATTGATGCATCCCGTCCGGATAGGTTCGCGCAACAATCGCATTGTGTTGCTCGTGGACGTTTTCGCCCCAAACCACGGTTCTGATCGGCATCGCCGCTTCTCCCGGTCGATATGAGTTTTCAGGAAGGGCACTTCTATTTTCAAAGCGCTTTGGATAGCGCTATCACTCCACTTTTTGCGTGTCAATCAGACAGTCGCCAGAAGTTGCAAATTCCTGATTATGCCCGTGACGTCCCGCCGCATTGCGGAGCTTCGCCAGAGAGACTAAACAAACCATAACATACGGTATGTTTGGAGAATCAAGATGAATTCCTTTCTCGTTGTTGCAGCCGCATTGTCTGCTTTCACTTGCCTGATCCACACGTTTCTGGGCGGCAGACAAATTGCGGTTCCCTTGCTGAAAGCAACCGGATTAAGTCCTGTCCCCAAGTATGTGAGTTACTATTGCTGGCACATCGCAACGATCGCACTTGCTGCAATGGCAATCATGTTTGCAATTGCTGCCGCGTATCCGCAAAGCTGGGAACTCGGATGGACCGCAACGGGACTGGCGGTGTCCTTCTGCCTGTTGGGACTGGCGCTTCCCCCCTTGAAAGAACAATCCTACAAAGCAATGCCGCAAGGCTGGCTATTCCTGCCGATTGCGTGTTTCGGTATTGCCGGTGGCATCTAGGAAGTTGAATGGCGCGTTTTTCGAAGAAGGATTGGCTGGATCTGGGGCTTGTGCGTCTGGCGAAGGAGGGTGCGGCCGGCCTGACGGTGGACGCGCTCTGCAGCGCAGCTGGCCGTACGCGGGGCTCGTTTTACCACCACTTCAAGGACCACAACGCGTTTCTTGAGGCGCTGTTCCTGGCGTGGAAGCAGCGCAACACTCTGGATGTCGCAGACGCGATCATGCAGCAGCCTGAGGAAAACCGAGCGCAGACCCTCTCCGATATTGCCAATTTGCTGGACCAGGACCTTGAGCGCGCGGTGCGCAAATTCGCGCAGTCAAACGCGATTGCACGACAGATCGTTCAGGACGTCGACGAGGTCCGGACCGAATTTGTTGTCGGGCTCTACCGCAGTGCGGGCCTGGAGGAGACGCTCGCCAGAGAGATCGCGCAGCTCGAATACGCGGCCTATGTCGGCAGCCAGATCATCTGGCCTGGCATGACCGCGCAAGACAGGATCCGGCTGGATCAGCGGTTTGCCTCCATGGTGGCCAAAGCTTTCCTGAAGGACTGAATAACCACACAGCTGTTCACCAGACCTTGACTGCTCGCTGAGGCGGTCTTGAGAATGAGTCGTTCACGCAAATGTGAACACTAACCAATCCTCAACGGATTTCTGGTAACTCATGACCAATCCAGAGTTCAGGGAACGGCATCTGTCATGCATGCACTTCGTCAGCCGATAACCGCAGTCGTCATCATCTTCTGGTTTTTCTTCTGGCTGCTGAACGGTCTCGACAAATTCTTCGCCCGGCAGGATATCTGGTTGGTTCACTGGTGGGGGAACCACCGGGTCGAGAAGTTCACCATGTATTTCGACAGGCTCGCGCTGGACCCCGCATTCATTCAGGCAACCCTGATCTTTGCGGGTCTTGTCGAATTTGCCGCTGCCGGCATTTTTGTGTGGGCGGGCATGAGGCTGCTCCAGGGCAAGCCCGGCGTGGCCTACCGTACGGATTTGGCCATCGCCGTTTCGATAACGGTTTTTCTGGGGTTCACGATTTTCGACGTCGTTGTCGGCGACCGGGCGGAGTTGCTCGAACATTCCACCTATATCGGCGTGCTGCTGGTGTCCTTCCTGGCCGTTTCGGCAGAAAGCTTCTTTCAACACCTGCGGGATCTGGACAGCCAGAGCACGCTCAATCGCCATTATCCGCCGAAAGCTCAGTAGCCCAGAGTGAGAGCCCCCTGACGGCGCGGGTCGGAAAACCCGGCCAGAACGCCATCGATGCTCATGATCGACTGCGTCGAGCCCATTGCGTTCTTTACCACCACGGTGTGTCCGCGATCCTCCAGCAGCCTGACCGTGTCCGGTGAAACGCCTTCCTCGATCCTGATTTCGTCGGGAAGCCACTGATTGTGGATCCTCGGCGCGACAGTGGCTTCGGCGATATTCATCTGGTGGTCGACAATGTTCAGGATGATCTGCAGCGTCGTTGTGATGATGCGGCTACCGCCCGGAGATCCGGTTGCCAGGTGAAACTGACCATCCTTGAAGACAAGTGTCGGGCTCATGGAAGAGAGTGGACGCTTGCCACCTTCGACGGCATTGGCGGTGCCGCCAATCAGACCGTAGGCGTTCGGGACACCGGGTTTTGCCGAAAAGTCATCGAGTTCGTTGTTCAGCAGAACACCGGTTCCGTCGGCAGTCAGTCCCGAGCCATAGGAAAAGTTCAGCGTGTAGGTGTTCGAAACAGCGTTACCGTCCTTGTCGACGACCGAATAATGAGTCGTTTCATTGCTTTCATAAGGCAATGGATTGGCCGGCTTGACCTCTTCGGAGGGTCTTGCCACCTCCATCTGAATGGTCTTGGTGAGTTCGGCCGCATAATCGGGGGACGTCAGTCCTTCAATCGGAACACTGACATAGTCAGGGTCGCCGAGATATTTGGATCTGTCGGCATAGGCCAGACGCATTGCCTCGGACATGGCATGAATGGAATCGGCCGAGTTCGGGCCGAACTCATTCATCGGGAAACGTTCCAGTATGTTCAGGATTTGGACGATGTGAACGCCACCGGAAGACGGAGGCGGCATTGAGGCGATCTCGTAGCCCCGATACTTTCCCACGACCGGATCGCGCCAGACGGGTTGGTAGTCTGCAAGATCTTCCACGGTCATGCTGCCGCCGGCATCCTGGACCTTCTTTGCGATTTTCTCAGCGATTTCGCCTTTGTAGAAGCCGTCCGCACCCTGTTCGGAAATCAACTCCAGGGTGCGCGCGAGATCCGCCTGAACAAGCGTTTCGCCAGGCAAGTAGGGCACTCCACCGGCCTTGAAGAATATTTCCGCGGTGGCAGGGTCCTTCGTCAGGCGTTCGGCTCTGGCGGCCAGGGCCGCGGACAAGCCGGGTGTCACTGTGATCCCGGCCCCCGCCAACTCAATCGCGGGCGCGATGAGATCCTGCCATGTCACATTACCGCTGCCGTATTCGGCGAACGCTGCGGCAAATCCGGCAACTGTACCGGGCACGCCGATGGCAAGGCCGGAGAACCGCGACTTCTGCTTGTCCGGTTCGCCGTCCGGCCCCAGAAACATGTCCTTGAACGCACCGGTGGGAGCCTTTTCGCGATAGTCCAGTGCCAGCGTTTCGTTGCTGTCGGCCATGTGGATCATCATGAAACCACCGCCGCCCAAATTGCCCGCACGCGGCAGCGTCACCGCCAGCGCGAAGCCTGTGGCAATTGCAGCGTCCACCGCGTTGCCACCCTTTTGCAGAATTTCTACTCCGACAGCCGTTGCGACAGCTTCCTGGCTTGCCACCATCCCGTTTTGTGACGTTACCGGGTGGAAAAGATCCGTCAGGGCATAGATGGGAGTGCTCTGCGCAGCGACTTGGATGGGCGGCAGTATCAGCGTCGTAGCTGCAAGCGCGCAAACCAGGGTTCTGAAGCGACGTCGCATAACATTATCTCCCATGTTGTGATTTCCGAAAGTGTGTCGGAAGCTTTCTTGTGTGGCAACACAAAAGCGCGCTTAGGTTGTTCGCACGGGGGGCAATTTGATCCACCGCAAGGCCGAATTGCGGGAAACAAGCCAGTCTCGAATTATCAAATCATCGGTTGTCAGAAGGAGACGCGCATGATCCGGTGCCCGGAAGTTTTCAGGTTATCGCGCTCTAGGGCCAGGAACGCAGCCCCATCGGTGCTGGTGCTTGCGATTCTGATGTTGGGTGCAATGCCCATGCCGGCTGTTGGAGCAGACGCAGCGGCTGGAAAAACCCTGGCACTGCAATGGTGTTCCTCCTGTCACCTGGTGTCGCAGGATCAACCGACGGCTGCGAGTGTTTCGCTTCCGAGCTTTTATGACATTGCTCAGGATCCGGACTGGACGGAAACCACGCTTGCGACCTTCCTTGCAGATCCGCACCCGAAAATGCCGAATATGAGCTTGGGAAACACGGAAATCGCAAATCTGGCAAAATACATAAATTCGCTGAGGCCGCAGTGACGTTTCAGGTTCCGTTTCATAAATCGAACTCGGCGCGCATGGCCGCGTGATACGAGCCTGCGTAGTCTTCGTCACCGGCGTCAAAAACCTCGTCGGGCAAGCCTGTGTTGAAGACGCGCACGTCCCGGGTCCTGTCGGTCAAGGTGACGCTTGCCAGAATATGATCGAGCGCCTGCCCCTTGCCCTTGTGAAGGACGGTCTGGCGCTTTGAAATCGGCAGGGACGCGTCTATCTGGAAAAGCCTGCGGTGCGCCCATTCCGGAGAGGCCGTGTCATCAGGGTCGGCGCGCAATAGACGCAGTGTTCCGGTCTCGCCCGTCGCGTTGAAGTCACCAGTCAGGATGATCTGTGCCTTTTCATCCCTGTCAAACAGGTCTTCAACCGCCAGTCGCAACTCAAGCGCCTGGGACGACTGCTTGAGGACAGACAGCTGGTATCCTTCTGCCCAGGCGGCTGTGCTTTTCCAGGTTCTTGCGGCCGTCTTGCCGCCGCGGATCATGGCTGCGATCGGTGCGCGCAGATGCACAACGAACAAATGCAGCGGTTTTGGCGCACCGAGATCGATTTGCGCTTTCAGGATAGGCCGTTCGAACGTGACTTCTTCGGGCGCGTCGTAGCCCGGGTCGGCGGTGGTCGGCTGCCACAGCGGCGCATGCGCACGCAATTGAAAGATGCTTTCGTGATTGCTGATCGGATATCGCGACAGGATGACAAGATTGTGCTTGTCCCCAGGACCTTTGCCAGGTGCGCGTTCGCTGGCGACCCGGTGAAAGGTTTCGTAAGCCGTGCCTGCCAGCAAGAGATCAAGGGCCAGGAATTGCCGCTGCGGAGCTGCCTTGACCTTTTGCGCATTCACTTCCTGTAGGCACAGGATGTCGGCTTCAAGTTCTTCAATGCGGGGACGCAAAGCCGCCAGGCGGGGCTTCAGCGCGGCGACTTCGTAGCGATCGCCGCCGTAAGATTCCATGTTGAACGTGGCAAGTTTCATCAAATCAATCCGTGACGGCAGGAATCGCAAGATGGCGGACGGGCGCTTCAAGTGTTAGGCAGCGTGTCTGTTGAAATCAACAAGAGGTTCGGATGGACAATCAGGTGTACCCATGTGGCCGGGGACCGGCCTTCGAGGCCTGCTGCGAACCCTATCTTACCGGCTCATCGCTCCCCAAAACCGCAGAAGATCTGATGCGGTCGAGATACACTGCCTTCGCACGGCACAGAATTTCTTATCTGAAAGACACCTTATGGCCAAAGCACCAAAGCAGTTTCGATGAGCCCGCAACCGCGCGGTGGGCTTCGGAAAACCACTGGGCGGGTTTGACCGTGCTTGAGGTGCATGGCGGCGGTGAGGCTGACCGTGAAGGGACCGTTCTTTTTGAAGCAAAGTATCTTTCGGGCGGCAAACTCGTCACCCACCGCGAACGCAGCCGGTTTCGGAAAAAGTCCGGCCGCTGGTTCTATGTCGAGGCAATTACGGATTGATGCAGCCACCGGTTAGGGCTGCTGCATCAATGTGCTTGAACGATTTCGGGTCAGTTACGCCCGGCCATGACGCCGCCATCGACATCCCAGATCGCTCCGGTTACCCAGCCGGCCTCGTCTGAAAGCAGGAAGTCTACGGCCGACGCAACATCGTCCGCGGTTCCGATTCGCCCGATCGGGTGAAACGCGTCGAAGCCTTGCTTCAAGGTCTGCGAGATCTGATCTTCCGGGATGAAGGCGCCGTAAATGGGCGTTTCAACGACCGCAGGAGCGACCGCATTGACCCGGATACCTTGATCACCAAGCTCCATGGCCAGGTGCTGGGTAAACGCGTGAAGGCCTGCCTTCGCCATGGAATAGGCTGACGATGGTGTGGCCTTGACGGCTTGGTGCGCCCACATCGATCCAAGGTTTACAACGGAGCCTTTTCCGGCTTCCGACATTTTCCGGGTCGCTGCCTGTGTGATCAGGAAGGTGCCGCGGTTGAAGGCGTGATACAAATCGAAGTCCTGGCCTGTGTGATCGAGGTAAGGCTTCGGACTGAAATAACCCGCAGCATTTACGAGATACCCGAGCGGCCGGTCCAGGTTTTCTATCCTTTCGACAACCCCCTGCACGTCGGCGGGCAGGGTGACATCTGCCTGCCAGGTATCAACGGCCACGTTGTGGCGTGCTTCGATCTCTGCACGGGCCGTGGCAAGTTTGTCTGTTTTGCGTCCGATCAGGACGAGCGGAATGCCTCGCGCTGCAAGGCGATGTGCGGTTGCAAGGCCCATGCCCGAAGTGCCGCCCTGAATGATTGCAATGTTTGTGTCCATTTCCGGTCTCCAGTCCATCTTCAGATTTCGAATTCGCATCTATCTATCGGTAGGTAGATTGCACGTCACTGATATCTGTATTGCGCGCCGGGTTGTCAAGCCCTATCTATCAGTCGGTAGAGAAGGAGAGCATCCCGTGACCGCGACGACTGCTGATACAGAAGAAAAAATCCTCGATCTGGCCGAAGCCCTCATTCGAACAAACGGCTACAACGGTTTCAGCTTTCGGGATATCGCGTCCGGCGTTGGCGTAAAAAGTTCGAGTGTTCATTACTATTTTCCCACCAAGGCGGACCTCGGTGCAAAGGTGGCGCGGCGGTACACCGACCGGTTTCTGGTTACTCTTGGAGACCCGGACACGCCAGCGGTCAGCGCAGATGAGCTTGTTGGGAAGCTTCATGCCGAATTTGCAACGGCTCTTGGAAAAGACGGGCAGATGTGTCTCTGCGGTGTTCTGGCTGCAGAATCGGCGGGTCTTCCGGACGCAGTCGTGGAAGAAGCCAAATCCTTTTTCGACAAGACCGGCGATTGGCTGAAAAGAGGATTGAAGAAGACAGCTTGGGGATCAGCCGCTACGGAAGAAGACTTGCACAAGCAGTCCCTGAGCGTACTTGCACAGCTTGAAGGAGCCATGCTGATTGCACGGGTGCAAGGCAAACCTGCCTGGTTCAACGATCTAAAGCCTAAGATTTCAGGTTCGATCGCCTAATAGAATAAAGATTTATTTTGATTAGAAGTCTAATGGAAATAAGTTCAACAGATATATTTAAAGCGATATATTATCAAAACGCGCTAAAATGAAAAAACCTTAATTTGAATATCTGAGTTCTGAACTACATCTTTCATTGTGTGAAGTGTTGATGAAATGGAGGATGTGTAAATGCTGAGATATGCAAGTAAACATATGGATGAACTTAGGAAGGAAATAGAGATCCTTCTGAATCGCCGCGACATAGATCCGTCCGAGAAAAGCAAGAAGCTCGATCGCCTGGATCGCTCCTACCAATTCTGGCGGCAATTTGCATAAGGCAGCCGCTGTTGCCTTTGCAACAAAAGCTGCCGGTGCAAATCCGGCGTGCGCTTCACAGTCCTGTTGAGCGCGCGCGGCGGACAAAAAACGGCCCAAAGGGGCCGTTCTGAGTTTTCAACTTGTTTTGCCAGTTATCCGCGCTTGCGACGGCGGGATGCAAATCCGAGGATCGCGAGACCAGCGGGAAGCAGCAGACCGGCTGCGGGGATCGGCACCGCCGTGATACTGACCGTGTCGATAAAGCCGCCAAGCGTGTTCTGTTTTCCTGTAGCACCAAACGCAAGCGTGTAATCGCCGGCCGTCTCAACAACAAAAAGAGCCTTCACGAGGGTCCAGGCCCCCACAGAAGTTACCGGTGACACGCCCGGACCTGTGATGAAGCCGGATACGAGATCGCTGCTGATCGAATATTCAATGCCATTGGAACTTGCGTCGTTGTTGCGCGGGCTGAACCAGAAGGACAGCTCGTATTTACCAACGTCGAGCGCAACTTCCTGCTCCATGGACGAATTTGAGTTCGGCCTCGGGTGACTGTCCAGTTCGATGTAGTGCTGGCCCGAATGTGCATCGACGCTCCCGAGCGTCCGGTTGGTCTGAACCTCAATGCCCGCGCCGCTGGCTGTGGTCCAGCCACTTATCTGCGTGAAAACATCCCACGACGAACCTGTTGTTGCCAGGTTTGAAAGTTTGTTTCCGTTTACAAGTCCCGTCGGATCGAGCGTTGCGGTGTCTTCGAAGTCACCGTTGATAATCATCGCATTCGCTGTGTTCGCGCCGAGGAGTAGAGCGCTCGCAAATGCTACTGTAGCTATTGCCTTAAACATCATTTTTGCCTTTGCACACGGGCCGATTGGCCGCGTGACATAACGTAAAACCGTTTGATGCCAAGCGGAGCGGCCTGTTTTAGTTGGTCTCTTCTCCCCCATAAGAGAACTCTAACGCTCTATAAGGTTTTTTTATTGCCTCGGCAATGCAGAAGGGGAAACACGGTTACGCTACCGTTTTTTAAGGTTAATTTTTGGCGCTGTTCGTGTCTGGGATACAGGGGTTTTCGGCCAAAAGCGCGAAGGCAAAAAAGGATCCGGCCCCTGCGCATTGGCGGCGACAGCAGGGACCGGATCGAAACGCGGATCGAAGGGGAGGCAACCCTCTTAATCCGCAATTGCACTCAATGCTGCGGGGTCTTGACCTTGTTCAGTCGGGATGGGGACGCAGCTGAGCGATTCATTTGTTCTCTATTTGTTCCAATTCTCGCGTGTTATGTCAAGCAGGAATGCGGCGCTTCAGACAATTCAGAGGGTACATAACCTTCTGCAACGGTCCGAAATTCACCGGGCTAGCGCCTTTGGAACGAAACCAACCGATTGTTTTTCTGGCAGACCACCTGGTTCTGAAGCCGGGAGAACAAGCGGCAACGACTTGGTCGCTCCCAAGGCATCTCAACGCACTTCGAAAAAGAAAAGCGCCCTGGCAAGCGGCCGGGATTGCTTTTGTTCGCAGTGCCGAATTGTGGTCAGGGCTCACGTATCTGTGAAGTCACGCCAATATTCAGCCCATGAAAGCCACGGAATATTAAGCCCCTCATGACATAAATACGGAAAGGTATTTTCAAGGGCCCCGAACGTGCGATTTACCGCCTATTCCTGGACGAAGCGTTTTCAAGACGCGACCTGGACGCAGGCGCTTGGCAAAAGCGTTGACCAATTTGTGTCTGCAGCATCTGGACCCGCGTCGGAAAAACAGGCGGCCGGGCGCATGGCGTTGTCAACGTTTGCTGTCAGGGTCGCCGGCGCTGCCCTTGCCTTTCTGTCTCAAATCGTGCTTGCGCGCTTGCTTGGTGCGCACGACTACGGCATCTACTCCGTTGCATGGACATTCGTCATTGTGCTGGGGGTCATGGCATGCGGCGGTTTTTCAACATCGGCCAGCAGATTCATTCCCCAGTATCGCCAGGCCGAAGACTTTGACAGCCTGCGCGGATTTTTGAAATCCAGCCGGCTGACCGCGTTTCTTTTCGGTGTCGGTACAGCAGCGTGCGCTATCGGGACCGTTTTTCTTCTGAGCCCGGCGATCGAGCCGTACTACACGCTTCCACTGGTCATCGTGTTCCTGGCTCTGCCGTTTTTCGCGTTCGGTCTGGTTCAGGACGGGATTGCGCGCAGCTACGACTGGCCGTCGCTGGCGATGCTGCCAACTTACATCTGGCGGCCGCTTGCCATCCTGTTTCTGCTGGTTTGCGCCGTCTTCCTGGGATTCCCGGCAAGTGCGGAAACCGCCGCGCTTGTCGCAGTGGCGGCCACTGTGCTGATCGCCGCCTATCAATATGTCCACCTGAAGAGGAAACTGCCCAGCAAGGTGGCACCCGGACCGGCGCGGGTCGAGCTGAAATCGTGGCTCGTCGTCTCGGCGCCGATGCTCATGGTCGAGGGCTTCTTGCAACTGATCACAAGCGCCGATGTGATCATGGTGAGTTTCTTTCAAAGCCCTGACGAGGTTGCGGTCTATTTCGCGGCATCCAGGACTTTGGCGCTGGTTCATTTTGTTTATTTCGCCGTTCGTGCCGCGTCGGCGCATCGGTTTTCCAGCTACATCCATAACCAGGATCTGAATGGTCTTGCCGCCTATACGCGTCAGGCGAGCCTGTGGACGTTCTGGCCCTCTCTTGCCGCCGGAGCAGTGCTCCTGCTGGTGGCGCCCCTCTTGCTGCGTCTCTTCGGCAATGGATTCGAGAGCGGGTACCCGCTCATCGCACTTTTGTTGATCGGGGTGCTGGCGCGCGCTTCCGTCGGCCCGGCGGATGCGCTGCTGTCGATGACGGGACACCAGAAAACATGCGCTGGTATTTATGCGGCGACATTTGCCCTCAACGTTGTTTTGAACCTGATGTTCATCCCTTGGCTCGGCCTGGCCGGAGCGGCAATCGCAACGAGTTGCGCAATTCTATTTGAAGCAACCGTGCTTGCATGGGCGGCCAAGCGAAGGCTGAACGTAACAACATTTGTGGTTCCGTTGATGCTTTCAAACGGGAGACGGCCCGTTGAAAGCTGATGTCGAAATGTCCGCGCCCCTTGAGGCCGTTTCATTCGATCCGCTGAGCCGCGACCTGCCTGTTGACGCCTGGAAAGCACTTGCCCGCAATGCGCTAGACCCGAACCCGTTTTTCAGCCCTGAATTCCTTCGTCCATTTTTGAAGAACCTGAAAGTTAAAGGGCTCAGGCTGGCGACAGTACGCAACAAGCGGTCGGGTGACTGGCTTTTGTCCTGTCCGGTCGGCCACGGCCCTGCGGGCCTTGCCGTGCCGATTGCAAAGGTGTGGACCAGTGACTACGCCCCGCTGGGAACACCTTTGATGCATCAGGATGCAGGGCCTGAACATGTCGATCTTTTTTTCAAGGCGTCATCGGGACCGCTCGGTGTACTGGCTTTACCGTTTCTGCCACTGGCGAGCGCGACAGCGGAACGCCTGCAAGCCCCGGATCGCCTGGCTACGGCGATCTACTCAAGATCGCGCCGGGCTGCGCACGCATCGGGGCCGGAAGGCGAAGCGCAGCTGGCCGATGCATTCAAGGGCAAGCGCCGCAAGGAAATGCGTCGTCTTCTGCGAAAACTTGAAGAGCATGGCGACGTCAGTTTTGAAAGCATCACCGGTCCTAAGGTCGGCGAACACTTTGACGCGTTTTTAAAACTCGAGGCCGGAGGCTGGAAGGGGCGCGGCCAGACAGCTCTTGCGAGCAATGCACAGACTGTGCATTTTTCCCAAGACGCAATTGCCGCGTTTTCACGGTCCGGCTCCATTCGCATAGACGAGTTACGCGCGGGCGACAGGTTGATCGCGTCAATCGTCTGCTTTGTTCAGAACGGACACGTCCTAACCTGGAAGATTGCCTTTGACGAGGAATTCGGCCGCTACTCGCCAGGCGCCCAGCTAGTCCTTTTCACGTTTCGGGAAAACCTTGCGTTGCCGGACTTCAAGTTTGCCGACTCCCTCGCCATTCCCGGCCATCCGATGATCGAGCCTTTGTGGCGGGGCCGCCTTGAAACGGGCACACTCATTCTGTCGGCGCAGCCTTTGGCAGAGGCGAAAATCCAGCTATGCGGCGCTGACCTTGCTCTGGAACGCAACCTGCGCAACGTAGCGCGCGCGGCGAGAGCAAGATTCAGGTTTCCCTAGGCCGACCTGTTAACGCGCCTCGGACCGGGCGAGTTCGCGCAGTTTTCGTCTGATGACCTTGCCTGTCGTTGTCATCGGAAGTGAGTCCATGAATTCGATCTCGCGCGGAAATTCATGCGCGGAAAGCCGTTCACGGACGAATGTCCTGATGTGGCTTTCCAGCTCCTCATTCGCAGATTCCTCTGGTTTCAGAACGATATAGGCCTTTACGATCTCCGTGCGGAGCGGGTCCGGTTTTCCAACCGCAGCAGCCAGGGCAACAGCCGGATGTTTAATGAGGCAATCCTCTATTTCACCCGGCCCGATGCGATAGCTCGCCGACGTGATGATGTCGTCGTCCCGGCCGACAAAACGAATGTAGCCGTCTTTATCCATCACACCCTGGTCGCCTGTCAGCATCCAGTCGCCCAGAAACTTTTCCCGCGTGGCGTCCGGTTTGTTCCAGTATTCCAGAAACATGACGGGATCTGGCCGTTTGATAGCAATCTGTCCGGGGGTCTCGGAAGGGAGCACATCGCCGCTGCTATCGATAATAGCCACCTTATGCCCGGGCATTTCCTTGCCGATGGCACCGGAGCGCGTAACGCCCAGGGACGCTGCCGACCCGAGGATCGCATTGCATTCTGTCTGTCCGTAAAACTCGTTGACCGGAAACCCGAATTCATCGGCGAACCAGTCATACGTCTCCCGCCCGAGGGATTCGCCGGCGGAGCCGACACTGCGCCAGTTCAAGGTGTACCTTCGGGAGGGCCTGTCAACCGCGCGCAGCATCTTCAAAGCCGTTGGCGGGATGAAGGCATTGCGAACGTTCTGACTTTCAAGCAGATGAAACGCGAACTCCGGATCAAATTTCCGGGACGCATAAGAGACCACCGGGACACCAAGTTTAAGTGCCGGAAAAAGCGCGTTTAACAGCCCGCCCGCCCATGCCCAGTCGGCAGGCGTCCAGAGCAAGTCGCCCTTCTGACCGAGAAAATTCTGGGAGAGCTCTATTCCGGGCATATGGCCGGGCAAAACCCTGTGCCCGTGAAGAACCCCTTTTGGCTGGCCTGTCGTGCCGGATGTATAGATCATCAGCGCAGGGTCGTCCGGCGTCGTGTCCAGCGTGTCAAACTGATCGCTTGCGCGTTCAAGCAGTGCGTCGAAGGCGACAGCGCCGGTCTCTGCCCCGTCGACGGAAATCAGGACCTCGAGTTCCGGTAACTCATCCCGAATTACCGACAGCTTTTCCAGACCGGATGCGTTCGTGACTACTGCTTTCGCACCTGAATCTGAGAGCCGGTACTGAAGCGCCTCCTGTCCGAAGAGAGCTGCCATCGGTACAGCAACTGCGCCAATTTTGTAGGCCGCAATATGGGCAATCGCTGTCGGCGGACTTTGCGGCAAAAGAAGAGCGACCCGATCGCCGCGGCGAACCCCACGTGCGGCGAGCGCGTTGGCGCAGCGATTGGCTGCCTGGTTCAAAAGGAGATGCGTCCAGTCCTGAATTGCGCCGTCCGGCAACACGTGACGGATTGCGAGACGATGCGGATCCCTTGCCGCCCAATCGTCACTGACGGCGGCTGCAATATTGTAGAGCGGCGGAAGCGACCAGCGGAAACGGTCTTTCAATGTTGCGTAGTCGCTGGTTGGTTGCAGCATTTTTGGCATCCGGTGCAAAAAAATTAGGCAGCGGAGTTTAGGCGCGCAATTGCTGCAGCGCAATAGAGAGGTTTTTCACCTTTGCGCCAATGGATGAGCGCTTTCAACAAGCTCCCGCAGACGCTCGTCCAGGACATGGGTATAGATCTGTGTCGTGGAGATGTCCGCATGGCCGAGAAGCTGCTGCACGACCCGCAAATCCGCCCCGTTTTGAAGCAGATGCGAGGCAAAGGCATGCCTTAGAACGTGCGGTGAGACTTTGGAAGCGTCGAGTCCGGCCGCCAGCGCAAGGTCCTTCAATTCGCGTGCAAAGTGCTGGCGTGTTAGGTGGCCGCTGTCACCATGCGAGGGAAAGAGCCAAGGACTTTTGTCGTAGGCGCCTTCTTCTGAGCGCAGCGCAACATAGCTTTTCATTGCCTGCTGCGCTGCCATCGACAAAGGGACGAGCCGTTCTTTTCCGCCCTTGCCCTTTATCTCGATCAGACGTTCGTCGCGCAGCGCGGCCCTGACCGGAAGAGCGACAAGCTCCGACACGCGCAATCCGGTTGCATAGAGGACTTCGATCAAGGCGAGCATGCGTTGCGCGCGAAGTCTTGTCGCGGCGCTTCGCTGTGGTTTTTTTGTCTCCGCTTCGGCCGTTTCGATCAAGCGGTCGACATCTGCCATGGAAAGAACCTTCGGCAGCGCGCCTCTCTTTTTGGGGGCAGACAGTGTCCGCGTCGGATCGTCCTGACGCGTTCCTTCCGAATAGAGAAACTTGAAAAACTGTTTCAGCGCGGACAAACGCCGGGCTTGCGAACTTTCCGCAAATCCGCGCCGGTTCAGGTCGCCCATATAGGCGGAGATGTCTTCACTCCGGGCGTCGGCGATCTTCGTTCTGCCGAGAAAGCCCGAAAAATCCTCGAGATCCCGCCGATAGCTGTCCAGAGTGTTGTCGGCTGCGCCTCTTTCGGCGGCAAGCATCTCAAGAAAGTTTTCCAGATCGAAGCCGGTAGCCATCTGCAAGTCCTGACCTAACGCCCAAAGCCGTCCTTTTTGACCCTGACCGTGATCTCCCGCTCGCGCGGATCGACCAAATTCGCAAGGCTATAGATCGCGCCGTAGCCGATCGCACCGAGCAGGGCGAGCACAAGCAGCAGGCGGGTCAAGGTGGGCACGTAACATCTCCCGGAGGCGAATCGAATACCCGATTGTTTCAAGAACACTGCCTTTTACGCAAGGCGCGCAAAGATATTCGGCAGCTTTGATCCCCATCGTGTCTTTTCCTTCGAATATGGTACAACGCAGCCATGACTGAAAACAAAAAGACACAGGACGTCGTTGCGACCTTCGACGATCCAAAAACAGAACCAGTGGATCTCGATCGCCTCACCGCGGCGCTCGGGAAGCGATCTATCGTGCTCGTCGGGATCATGGGGTGCGGAAAATCGACTGTCGGCAAGCGTCTTGCACACCGCCTTGGTCTTGAATTCATCGATGCCGATTCCGAGATAGAACGGGCGGCCAATATGACGGTTTCGGAGATCTTTGCAGCGCATGGCGAGCCCTATTTCCGCAGTGGCGAAGAAAGGGTCATTGCGAGGTTGCTTGGCGAAGGACCTCAGGTTCTGGCAACCGGCGGCGGTGCCTTCATGAGCGAGACGACCCGTTCGGAAATTGCGGAACAGGGCCTTTCGGTCTGGTTGAAAGTGGATTTCGAAACGGTGATGGCGCGTGTCCGGCGCCGTGCGACCAGGCCACTCCTGCAAAATCCGGATCCGGAAGGCACGATGCGAAGGCTACTTGCAGAGCGAGAACCGGTCTATGCGAAGGCGACCCTGACGGTCACCTCCAAGGATGTCCCGCATGAAGCTGTGGTAGACCAGATCGTCGTCGCCATGGCGCATTACCTTTTTCAAGGTGAGGACAATTTGACCTCACCCTCGTCTTTCACTTGAGACTTGGATTCACAACAACATGGCAGACACGATTGCGGCGCCAGCCCTATCAGACCGGAATACGGTGCGCGTCGATCTCGGCGCGCGCAGCTACGACATAAAGATCGGTCGCGGCCTTATTGAAAACGCTGGTTCTGAAATCGCATCGGTTCTACCGGGTGCGCGGCTTGCCGTGATCGTCGACCAGACGGTTGCCGGTCTGCATCTTGACCGGTTCTCACGAAGCCTCGATGCATCGGGCATCGATCATACCGTTCTCACCGTTCCGGCCGGGGAAAGCACCAAGCGCTTTTCCGAGTTCGAACGGCTTTGCGATGAGGTTCTTGCTGCGCGCCTTGAACGGGGCGACGCGGTGGCCGCACTCGGTGGCGGTGTCGTCGGTGATCTGGCAGGGTTTGTTGCCGCTGCAACACGGCGCGGCATGGCCTTTGTCCAGGTGCCGACAACACTCCTGGCGCAGGTGGACAGTTCTGTCGGCGGCAAAACCGGTATCAATTCGCGGCACGGCAAAAACCTGATTGGCGCGTTCTATCAACCGGCGCTGGTTCTTGCCGATACCGCGGTGCTCGATACGCTGCCGCTGCGCGACTTTCGCGCCGGATATGCCGAAGTCGCCAAATATGGTCTGTTGGGAGACGCCGACTTTTTCAGTTGGCTGGAGGAAAACTGGACGGCCGTACTCGAAGGCGGTCCGGAGCGCGATGAGGCCGTCGCCCGCTCATGCCAGGCCAAGGCGGATGTGGTCGCGGCGGACGAATTTGAATCCGGCCGGCGTGCACTTCTTAATCTCGGTCACACTTTCGGTCATGCTCTGGAGGCTGCGGTCTCTTACGAAACCGAACGTCTCGTGCATGGCGAAGGTGTTTCAATCGGCATGATGCTGGCGCACGAATTTTCCGCCCGCCTGGGGCTGATTGGAGAAGACACGGTGACGCGAGTGCGAAACCATCTCACCGAAGTCGGACTGCCTGTACGGATCCAGCAGATCCCGGGTCAGTTGCCAGGTGCGGAAACCTTCATGGATATCATTGGGCAAGACAAGAAAGTGAGCCGGGGGGCTCTTACTTTCATCTTGACGCGCGGCATCGGTGCCGCCTTTGTCGAGAAAGGCGTGGACCCGGCGCTTGTCCTGGAATTTCTCAAGGAGAAACTGGAACGATGATGGAAACAGCTCTCTGGCTGGCAATCGCAGCCATTTTCGTGCTCCTGTTCCTGTCAGGTTTCTTTTCCGGTTCGGAGACGGCCCTGACGGCGGCGTCCCGGGCACGTGTCCTGCAACTGGAAAAGACCGGTGACTGGCGAGCGCGGGTTGCGAGCCGCCTCATCGCTTCGCGGGAACGCCTCATCGGCGCTCTCCTTCTTGGCAACAACCTCGTCAATATCCTGGCTTCCGCGCTCGCAACAAGCGTGTTTCTGAGCTTGTTCGGGGAAGCGGGTGTCGCCATCGCCACCCTGGTCATGACGGCGCTTGTTCTGATTTTTGCCGAAGTGCTTCCGAAGACATGGGCGATTTCGAACCCGGAGCGTTTTGCGCTCATGGTTTCGCCGATTGTACGCGTTGTCGTTGCGGTATTCGGTCCGATCGTCGCCGGTGTGGAGTGGATTGTCAGGCACATATTGCGGTTGCTCGGTGTCAATGTGGGTGCCGATGCCTTCATCCTGTCCGCCCATGACGAGTTGCGTGGCGCGGTCGATCTGCAGCACATCGAAGGCGGGCTGGAAAAAGGTGAACGGGACCGCCTTGGCGGTCTGCTCGACCTTGCCGAACTGGAAGTGTCGGATGTGATGGTTCACCGCACCAACATGCTGGCGCTCAACGCTGACGACGACCCGGTAAAACTCGTCGACGCTATCTTGGCGGCCCCTTACACGCGCTTGCCGCTTTGGCGCGGCGAAAGCGACAATTTTGTTGGCGTTTTACACGCAAAGGATCTTCTGCGAGCTCTAAATGCGGCCGACGGCGACGCCACGAAGATCAGCATTCTCGATATTGCAGCACCCGCGTGGTTCGTGCCGGATACCACCAGCCTGCAGGATCAGCTGAACGCCTTCCTGCGGCACAAGTCCCATTTTGCGCTCGTCGTAGATGAATACGGCGAAGTCATGGGTCTGGTGACGCTGGAAGACATCCTGGAAGAGATCGTCGGTGAGATCGCCGATGAACACGATCTGGAGTTGGAGGGCCTGCGCCCCCAGGCGGATGGCTCGGTCATCGTTGACGGATCCGTTCCGATCCGCGATCTGAATCGCGCCGCTGACTGGAGCCTGCCGGATGACGAGGCGACAACCATTGCCGGTCTGGTTATCCATGAGGCCCGCATGATCCCGGAGGAGCGTCAGATCTTCACGTTTCACGGCTTCCGTTTCACCGTTTTGAGGCGGGAGAAAAATCGGGTCACGCGGCTGCGCATCATGCCGCTCGGGCAAATGAGGCCATCTCCCAGCGGCGAAACGTCGCGGACGACGGCTCAGGGCTGACCGTCAGGCGCTGTCACTCACCCGTGCTGCGCGTGGATCCGGCTCATCCGGTGACCGGATCTCGAGGGCGAGCGCATGGACGCTGCGATCCAGCTCTTCGCGGAGCAGGTCGTTGATGGCCCGGTGACGCGCGACACGGTTCATGCCTTCAAAGGCCTTGGCGGAGATCTGGACCCGGAAATGCGTTTCGCCACCTTCCCGCCAGCCACCATGGCCCCTGTGATTCTCGGATTCGTCGATCACATTCAGGAACTCGGGGTCAAATGCGGTCGTCAGTTTCGCTGTAATTGTGTCTTTTGTGGTCATGATCCTCAACGTGTGATCGGTGTTTTCAAAGTCAAGTCTTTGCTGGCCCAGTCGTGGCTGGTAGAGTGTCGGGCTGTTCGAGACCCGGGATAAAAGGTGAGCGGAAATTAACTTTGGACACCGGGGAAATGCAACACCAAGCGGGTTGCCCGCGCATTGATAGAATTCGATATTCAGCCACATGAAACTGGAATCAAAACTCTTTGACAGTATCCGCGTGAAGCCGGACAAGGAGCGCGCTGCGCAGGACACTCATCCTGTGTGCGACCACCCCGGCTGTAAGCGCCCTGGCACGCATCGGGCGCCTAAAGGGCGCGACCGTGAGGGCGAGTATTTCAATTTCTGTGTCGACCACGTAAGAGAATACAACAAGTCCTACAACTACTTCACCGGCATGGGTGACGAGGATGTGCGGTCGTATCAAAAGGACAGCCTGACAGGGCACCGGCCGACCTGGAAAATGGGCGTCAACAAGCAGGCTGCCGACGGTCCGGACGGGCATGATCCCAGAGCCAGGATGCGCAGCAACGCACAGCAAAGAGCCGAGCAGGGACGCCGTCCACGCCAGCGAAAACTTCTAACGCTTGAAAAACGGTCCCTGGATGTGCTCAATCTGCCGCAAACAGCCCGTGGCGCGGAGATAAAAGCGCGCTATAAGGAGCTTGTGAAATTGAACCACCCGGACGCCAATGGCGGTGACCGATCTTCCGAGGACCGCCTGCGGGAGATCATTCAGGCCTATAACGTCCTGAAAAAAGCCGGTTTCCTTTAAGCTAGCAGGGTCCTGCCGGCTTTTCCCAAATGATCCTGCCCGTAAATCCGGGGCAGCGGAGGACTGATGACTGAGACGACGACTGCGGCCACGGCCATGCCGGACACCGAGGTTTCTGTAGAAGAGGTTTTCGGATTCAATTCCAGCCTCAAGGTACCGGCTTTTTCCGCGCCGTCGGAACACGTGCCGGAACGCGACGACGACTATCTTTTCGATCGTGCAACGACCCTGGCGATCCTGGCGGGTTTTGCGCATAACCGCCGCGTGATGGTGACGGGTTACCACGGCACCGGAAAGTCGACCCATATCGAGCAGGTCGCAGCACGCCTGAATTGGCCTTGCGTCCGCGTCAATCTCGACAGTCACATCTCGCGTATCGACCTGGTCGGCAAGGATGCGATCGTGATCCGGGAAGGCCAGCAGGTCACCGAATTCAAGGACGGTATCCTGCCCTGGGCCTATCAGCACAATGTTGCGCTCGTCTTTGACGAGTACGATGCCGGCCGTCCCGATGTGATGTTCGTGATCCAGCGTATCCTGGAATCGTCGGGGCGCCTGACACTGCTCGACCAGAGCCGCGTTATCCGCCCACATGCGGCGTTCAGGTTGTTCGCCACGGCAAATACCGTCGGTCTCGGCGACACGTCAGGCCTCTATCACGGCACGCAGCAGATCAACCAGGCTCAGATGGACCGCTGGTCGATCGTGACGACGCTGAACTATCTGCCGCACGACAACGAGGTCGATATTGTCCTGTCAAAGGCCAAGAGCTTTCAGACAGACGAAGGCCGGAACACCGTATCCAAAATGGTGCGTCTTGCCGACATGACCCGCAATGCCTTCATCAATGGCGATTTGTCGACCGTCATGAGCCCGCGTACCGTGATCACCTGGGCTGAAAACGCCGACATATTCGGCGATGTCGGGTTTGCCTTCCGGCTGACATTCCTCAACAAATGCGATGATATGGAGCAGTCGCTTGTGGCTGAGTTCTATCAGCGCTGCTTCGGGGAAGATCTGCCCGAGTCCTCCGTCAACGTTGTAATGAGCTGAGGAATTAATGGCGCCACGTCCGGGTCACAACACTCTTCCGGGAAACAAGCCCGCTCCGTCGACCGAACCTTTCAAGCAGTCGGTCAGTGGAACCATGCGGGCGATCTCCGGCGAAGCGGAACTGGAAGTTCTGTTTTCCGGTGACCGGCCGGGTTTGAGCGGTATGACGGCACGGCTGCCCGAGCCGTCAAGAAAAGTCACAGCACGGGACGTTGCGGTCACCCGTGGACTTTCGGATTCCATGGCGCTGCGCATCGCGTGCCACGACAAGGCGTTGCATTCGAAAAACCTGCCTCAGGGATCGGAAGCCAGGGCCATTTTTGAAGCTGTCGAACAAGCCCGGTGCGAGGCAGTTGGTGCCCGGCGTATGCAGGGTGTTTCCGAGAACCTTGCGGTCATGCTCGACGACCGGTTCCGGAAATCCGGCGCGCCGGACATTTCCAGCCGGGAAGAAGCACCTCTGCAGGATGCACTTTCGCTTATCGTCCGCGAAAGGCTGACGGGAGAGTTGCCGCCTGAAAGTGCAAAGAACCTTGTCGACATGTGGCGCGGCTGGGTCGAGGACAAGGCCGGTGCCGAGCTTGATCTGCTGCAGGCCGAAGTCGAGGACCAGGGGTCCTTTGCCAACCGGTTCCGTGATGTTCTCAAGTCGCTCGACATGGGTGACGACCTGGGTGATCAGGACCAGGACGCTGATCCCGATCAGAACGAAGACGACGGAAACAACGAGGAAGCTGAAACCGGCGACGACGACGAAAACGATAGCGGCGAGCAGGACGCCTCGCCACAGGATATGGAGCTTTCCGGCGAAGAGCAGGAAGCCGGCGACACAGAAGCCGCCGACATGGATATGGAAGATATCGCCGAACAGGATATGGCGGAGGATTCCGAGGAACCGGGTGAAGCCGATCGTCAGGACACACCGTTTTCCAACAGGCCCGAGACAGACTACAGGGTCTTCACCCAGCAATTCGACGAGACGGTCACCGCCGAGGAACTTTGCGATACGGCGGAGCTGGACCGGTTGCGCGGGTTCCTCGACAAGCAGTTGACGCATCTTCAGGGCGCAGTCGCGCGGCTGGCCAATCGGCTTCAGAGAAAACTGATGGCACAGCAGAACCGTGCCTGGGACTTTGACCTGGAAGAAGGCCTGCTCGACACGGCGCGTCTGACCCGAGCAGTTACCGACCCGATGTCGCCACTCGCCTTCAAGCAGGAGCGGGATACGAATTTCCGCGACACGGTGGTCACCCTCCTTCTCGACAATTCCGGTTCGATGCGTGGGCGGCCGATCACGGTTGCCGCGACCTGCGCCGACATCCTGGCACGCACGCTGGAACGGTGCGGTGTCAAGGTCGAAATCCTTGGCTTTACCACCAAGGCCTGGAAAGGCGGACAGTCACGCGAGAGCTGGATCGGTGCCGGCAAGCCACCAACGCCTGGCCGTCTGAACGACCTGCGCCACATTATCTACAAATCGGCCGATGCGCCCTGGCGCCGCGCCCGCCGTAATCTTGGCCTGATGATGCGCGAAGGCCTGTTGAAGGAAAATATTGACGGTGAAGCGTTGCTGTGGGCTCACGACCGGTTGCTCGGCCGCCCGGAGCAGCGACGCATCCTGATGATGATTTCAGACGGTGCGCCGGTTGACGACACCACATTGTCGGTCAATCCCGGGAACTACCTGGAACGGCATCTGCGCTATGTGATCGAGGAAATCGAAACGCGTTCGCCGGTCGAGCTGATTGCTATCGGGATCGGTCACGATGTCACACGATACTACCGGCGTGCCGTAACGATTGTGGATGCGGAGGAACTGGCCGGCGCGATGACGGATCAGCTTGCCGACCTCTTCGACGACGAAGTGCAGCAAGAGTATCAAACCCGTGGCAAGCGCCGCGGTGGCCGCCGATAGGAGATCGGGTCGGGGATGGCAATGCGATTGAGACTATTGTGTTTCAGCATCGCATTTGTCGCACTTTTTTCCCTTTCGCCTCACGCCGTAAGCGTTGCTGATGCTCAGGTTCAGGAAATCCTGAAGGACGCCAAGTCCGTTGCGGCGCGCACGCGGCCAATCGAAACGTTTCAGATCGGTCATCCCGAGACGGTGTTTGGTGACCTCACCTTCCTGGGTGGTCTGGAATTGCTCGCTTCAGACCGGAAGGTGGGCGGGCTTTCGGGCCTGCTCAGCCTTGACGAGGGGCAGGGCTTTCTTGCAGTGACTGACAACGGTCACTGGGTCAGCGGTGAGGTCGACCAGGCTGCGGACGGCGCTCCGCTCGACATCAGGAACATTCGCTTTGCTCCTCTTCTGGGTGCCGACGGAAAGACCCTGCAGGCGCGCTGGGGGCATGACACAGAAGCTTTGACACTTGCAAGCTCCGGTCTTTACGTTACCGCAGAGTTCAAGAACGCAATCTATCACTATCCCTGGCCGCTCACGACGGGCAAGGAACATATGCTGGGCCAGGTCAGTTTGCCGGCAGATGTGCGTTCCCTGCCGCGCAACGCTGGTCTTGAATCCCTGGAAGCCGCTCCTGAAGGGAGCGCACTTCATGGGAAAATGATCGCCGTTGCGGAATCAAGCAGGAGCGACGCCCATGATTTTTCGGCGTTCATCATCGGGCCGGACGGGTTCGAGCGGTTTTCCATCAAACGCCGGAACCGTTTCGACGCCACGGATGCGGCGTTTCTTCCGAACGGCGACCTCATCCTGATGGAGCGGCGCTTTAACTTGCGAGACCTGATCGGTCTGCGGTTGCGCCGGTTCGATGCTGCGTCGATCATACCCGGCGCCGTGCTTGAGGGTGACGTCATGCTTGAGGCGGATTTCAACTACCAGATCGACAATATGGAAGCACTCGCGGTTCACCAGACCGGCCAGGGCGAAACCATCCTGACGCTCCTGTCGGACAACAACCGGTCCATGTTGCAGCGGACGGTATTTTTGCGTTTCCGTCTCAACGATTGATCTTTTGAATCCCGGATTTGGGTGTCGCGAATTCGCACCGTCTAGGGAAGGGCCGGATTATTAATCCTCAGTTCGGCTGTCCGAGCTCCGGTCGCGGGCGTAACGAGCTTTCAGCGGAAACTCGGGCAACCATTTCTCCCTGCGTTCCGTCCAAAGCTCATATGTCGGTTTGAACTGATCCGTGGAATCAAATGAACCAAGATTGATTTCGATTTCATCAGCCGTTCGCGAAAAGACGGATGATCCGCAGTGAGGGCAAAAGAAGCGTCCCTGGTAGCTGCGCGTCTCACCTTCGATCTCTACCGCGCTCTGCGGAAAGATGGCGGACGCATGAAAAAGCGCACCGTGCTGCTTGCGGCAGTCCATACAATGGCAAAGGCCGACGCGATATGGCTGCCCTTTGGCGACGAACCGGACCTTACCGCACAGGCAACCGCCGGAAGTCACTTCCATATTTTCACTCCGTCTTTTTTAAACGTTCGGATGTGCGCCATCACGTGCGTAGCACATCCGGCGTAAAACGGAGAATTGGTTCTTGGACGGCTGTTTCGGATTTATGCGACTGATCCGTCCGGGACAGGCCGGAAGATATTCAGAACGATCCGGTAAGGCGCCAGCAGGGCAAGGGCCACCAGCACTTTGACCATTAAGTCACCCACTGCAAGCGAGATCCAGAGCAGAACTTCCGTTTCACCGCCGATGCCGAGGAATGGCACCGGAAAGGCCAGCGAGCCGTCCTCGGAGCCGAACAGCGCGTCCACAAAGGCGAAACTTGCAGAAAAGGCGATGCCGAAGAAGAGCAGCGTGTCGATCACGGAGCCAATCAGGGAAGAGGCCATCGGCGCCTTCCACCAGGTCATGCGGCGCAATTTGTCAAAGATGGTGACGTCAAGCAGTTGGGCGACGAGAAACGCTGTGCCGGAAGCGATCAGGATGCGCGGCGTCGTAAAGGCTTCGTCCAGGGTCCAGAAGATCATCGGAACAACAATCGCCAGGGCAAAACCCGAGATGACAACCTTGCGGGCTGCAGCGGGGCCAAAGCGGCGGTTGGTCAGGTCCGTGACCAGGAACGCGATCGGGTAGGTGAAGGCACCCCAGGTGAGCGTATCAGCCAGGTTTATGCCGCCGACGACATGCTCGACGGGAAACTGTACCAGGTAATTGGACGCTGCAACGACAAGCGCCATCGCGAAGATCGCGATGGCGTGATGTCCCGCAGAGAAACTCCGCGTATCCGTCATGTGATTTGCCCCGGGGCGTTAAGCGGCAGCGGCTTCCGACTGCTTGCGCTTGATGCTGACCTTGATCTTGCGGGCAGCGTCGGAAAGCTGATCGTCGGATGCTTTCATAAGATAGGCGTCCAGACCACCGCGATGTTCGACGGAGCGCAATGCATGTGCACTTACGCGCAGTTTGAAGGTCTCACCCAGCGTGTCGCTCAGCAAGGAAACGTTGCACAGGTTCGGCAGGAACCGGCGGCGGGACTTGTTGTTAGCGTGTGAGACGTTGTTGCCAGTCATCACATCTTTGCCGGAGAGTTCGCAACGACGTGCCATGATATCACCTTTTGTTTTCGTGGCCGGGCCGTTACATGGAACCCAGCATGTCCAAACCGAATCCGGCGCGGACCTGAGGCCCGGCGACATCGTCTCCGGCATTTCTCGGAAAAAGTTGCCCCGCTATAATGGCAGCGTGCGCCAACGTCAAGACATCTCCTGCCCATCTGCGCGATTCTGTGATTTTATTCTTCCTTGTGCGCCGTGTTAACCACTGAGTTACCATAATTTAGAATGATTGATCCCGTTCGCTAGGTAATTTTCATGCTAGTGTTAACCGTGCGGAACATTGTTGGAGCGGGGCCATAGTTCGCTACCGGAGGGTGGCGCGGAGGTTTGTTAAAGTGTTTGGTCTGACGTCACTCGGACGCCTCGTCGTCCTCCCTATGCTTGCCGGTGCGCTGTTGGTTTCTCCGGCAGAGGCGAAGAAAAACAGCGTCGGCGGCGTTTATTCGATTTCGCTCGCCGGGTTCAAGATCGGGCGGGGAACCTTGTCGCTCGTGATGCAGGGCAACGCCTATTCGGCAAAGGTAACCGTTGCGCCCGCCGGGATTGGAACGCTTTTTTCAACCGGCAAAGGCGGTGCTGAAGCGTCCGGATGGCTGGTCGGTTCCAAGGTCGTGCCTTCCAAGTACCGCATGGCGTCGCAGGCGGCCAATCTCGACTTTTATGTGAACCTGACGCAGGGTTCGCGCAACATCCGGTCGATGGAAGTCGCGCCTCAGTTCAAACCGAACAAAGAGCGGATCAAGATCACCAATCGCCATAAACGCAACGCGATTGATCCGCTCAGCGCGGCATTGATGCCTGTCCGGCGGTCAAAAGACAGCTTTGGCCCGAAGGCATGTTCCCGCAAGCTGCCCATCTTCGATGGCTGGACCCGCTTCGATATCAAATTGAGCTACGAGGGCACCCGGGAAGTCTCCGGCCGCGGCTACAAGGGAACCGTTGTAGTCTGCAAGGCCCGCTGGGTCCCGGTTGCCGGACACCGTCCGTCCAAGGAATCAGTGAAATACATGGCCAAGGCGAATATGGAGGTCTGGATCGCACCCATGGGTCGCGACAACGTCCTGATACCCTATCGCATCGCCATCGACACAAAGAACGGGCGGCTTTTGGTCGAAGCCAGCAAGCTGACGATTGATGGCGCAGGGAGCGATCAGGCGTCGCGGTAGGTTTTGCGATACGGTGCTTGCCGCCAATACCTCAGAATTGTGCCTTGAATTGATTTGGAAGTGCTGGTGAGGATGAGGCCTGAGACTTGCGCCCACTTGCGTCTCTTGTTACAGCGCTCCACATAACGCCATCGGGGTGCGTAATCACCTTTTGTCAGTTTCCGGAGCGGCCACTGAAGCGCCGATGACCGGGTTTGTTTCAGGTAATAAAGTACATGCACAGCTATCTGGAGTTTGAAAAGCCCGTCGCGGATATTGAAGGCAAGATCCAGGAACTGCGGGCGATCGCTGCAGAAGATGGCGAAGAGGTCAATGTTGACGGTGAGATTGAACGGCTGAACGCAAAATCGGCCCAGACGCTCCAGGACCTTTATTCCAAACTGACGCCCTGGCAGAAGACGCTTGTTGCAAGGCATCCGGACCGGCCGCATGCAGTTGATTATGTGGCAGGCCTTATTGAAGACTTCACACCGCTCGCCGGAGATCGCAAATTCGCAGAAGACCATGCGCTTCTCGCCGGCATCGGCCGGTTTCGCGGCCAGTCTGTTGCGGTGCTTGCTCAGGAAAAGGGGCACGATACGGAATCGCGGCTGAAACACAATTTCGGCATGGTGCGTCCCGAAGGATACCGCAAGGCCGTCCGCATCATGGAACTTGCCGAACGATTTGCTATTCCGCTGATCAGTTTCGTTGACACGTCCGGGGCCTATCCGGGACGCGGGGCGGAAGAACGCGGGCAGTCCGAAGCGATTGCACGATCCACGGATGTCGGTCTTGGTCTTGGAACACCTTCGGTTGCTGTGGTCATTGGCGAAGGCGGCTCGGGTGGCGCGATTGCGATTGCGACCGCAAACAAGGTTCTCATGATGGAGCACGCGATCTACTCCGTGATTTCGCCGGAAGGGGCCGCGTCTATCTTGTGGCGGGACAGCGCAAAGGCTCAGGACGCTGCAACCGCACTGAAAATAACGGCGCAGGATCTCAAGCATCTTGGCGTGATCGATGACATTATCGTCGAGCCGGTCGGCGGAGCGCACCGGGCCCGTGAAATCGTAATCGACACGACCGGAAAATCGATCGAAGCTGCGCTTAGTGAACTGAACGGCCTCAGCACCGAAGAAATCCGCAAGCAAAGGCGCGAAAAATTTATCGCGATAGGCAGAACCCTGACTTAAGGTTAACGGCCTTAATTCACGATAACGTCAGAACAAATTTCGACCAAGTCGCGGTCAATCGCGGCTTTTTTGCCTTTCTGTGGCCAGATTCTGCCTTCATTCAGACACTTCCGAGGCATTCAGATGGGTGTTTGTCTCACTTTTTTGTTCTTATCACCGGAATTTGCTTCGCAGGGGCAGGCGGGTTTCAGTAACTTATCGTCAACTAACATTCCCTAGCCTTTGCGCGGGGGCGAGACGCAGGAATTCCAGAAACGGCAAGGCAAATGTACTGCCGCGTTTTTCGGTTTCCGATTTGTTTGGGATAGTCACATGGTCTTTGGGCGCCGTTTACTAACGCCAGCCGC
The DNA here is from genome assembly GCF_947494555.1 of uncultured Roseibium sp. GTDB lineage: Bacteria > Pseudomonadota > Alphaproteobacteria > Rhizobiales > Stappiaceae > Roseibium. Next base: position 554,868 of record NZ_CANLVF010000004.1, read on the forward strand.
GCAGCATGAAAGTTCCTCCCGCATGCGGAGCCGTTCAGCCGTCAGAGCCGGTGCGCTGGTTTTGGCTGCAGCCGTCCTTGCGGGCTGCCAGGCCGACGAGTTCGGTGCCGGGCCGAAGCATCTGCGTCCCGTTAGCGATTCGATCAAGCGCAAGATGACCGATCTCAACATGAGTTCGAATTCGCCGATCATGATCCGTATCTTCAAAGAAGAATCCGAAATGGAAGTCTGGAAACAGACGCGGACGGGGAAATACAAGAAGCTCGAGGAATTCGAGATCTGTAAATGGTCGGGCAAACTCGGGCCGAAATTCAAGGAAGGCGACCGTCAGGCCCCGGAAGGTTTCTATGAAATCACGCCGGCCTTGATGAACCCGAATTCAAGCTATCATCTGGCCTTCAACCTCGGTTATCCGAACAGGTATGACCGCGCCCATGGCCGCACCGGATCCCATCTGATGGTCCATGGCGCCTGCTCATCGCGCGGCTGTTACGCCATGACCGATGAGCAGGTCGAAGACATTTACGCCCTGGCGCGCGAGAGTTTCAAGGGCGGTCAAAAGTCCTTCCAGGTGCAGGCCTTCCCGTTCCGCATGACGCCGGAAAACATGGCCAAGCACAGAGACAACGAACATCTCGGCTACTGGAAGATGCTCAAGACCGGTTACGATCATTTTGAGGTAACGAAAACGCCGCCGAAGGTATCGGTTTGCGAAAAGAAATATGTTTTTGACGCGACCACTCTCGTCGAAGGCGTGCCGTTCCGCGCAAGTGCGCAGTGCCCGGAGTATCAGGTGCATCCGAGCATCTCTTCAGCGGTTGCGGCCAAGCAGAGCAAGGACGACGAAAAGTTCCAGCAGCTTGCCTCTCGGTTCGACGCGCGCGAAGAACGTCTGCAGCGCCGCGAAGAACGCAACAAGCGCATTGCTGAAGTCTTTGGCAACGCTGGCGACGAGACCGAAATCACGACAGCGACGATCCCGTCCGCTGACCGGCCGGCTTCCGAAGCCTCAGCAAGTGCCGTGGCAGCTGCAAACCCACCGACCGATGCGCAGGGCGAGACCGACGCCACAGCCGTTGAAACGGCGTTTGCCCCTCAGGAACAATCAAGCGGCAGTGTGGCAGGTCGTTTCCTGAAGCGTTGGGTTCCCTTCGGTTCAAAGACAACCGAGGCCGAGGCCAGTGTCGGGCCGATCACAACCGACGTTGTTCCGGGTGCCAAACCCTGATCTGGACGATCAGGGTTCCACGCTTTTTTCCGATATCGACTGATATCTGACGGCAGGGCTATTCGGGTGCCTGGGTTTTTGGCAATGCCTTCTCGACCGCCAGACCTAGCGCGAGTAGATGCCGGTCACTGAATGCCGGCCCGTCGAGTTCAAGGCCGACCGGCAGACCCGCCGCCGTCAGACCGATCGGTAATGACAGACCCGGTATGCCCGCGATCGAGCCAGGGTCTGTATTGCGGATAAATGTCTGGAACGTCGGCACATCCTCCCCGTTCAGCGAGACAGTCATGTCCGAGCCTGAAATAGCTTGGGCGGCGAGCGGTGTTGTCGGAAAGACGAGGGCATCCAGCCCGTTTGCGGCGAAGACTTCAGCATAGCCCGACTGTACAAGGGGCCTGAGATCAGTCACTGCGGCCGCGTAGACCTCATCCGGGATGGCCTGATCGCCGAGCACGAGATTTTCGAACACGAATTTGACATCCGGGCTTGCAACCTCAGCTGCAACATCTTCCAGTGTAAGACCGCTGCCGCTCGCTTCCAGGAACGCGGCCAGGTCACGTTTGACTTCCCAAAGGGCAATCGGAAAGCCGGCTTTCCCGGCGAGTTCGAGTTCCGCGCTGATGTCGACCTCAACCAGTGTTACTCCGGATTTTTCGAGCTCAGCCAAAGCAGCCTTGAAGAGCCTTTCCGTTTCGGGCGACAGATTTTCAGTCAGACCCGACGGCACGCCGAGGCGAACCGTGCCGAGATCGAGAGGTGCTACCTCATCGGATGCGCCTGTGATGACGGCGTCAAGAAGTGCAAGATCGGCAATGGTCCGGGCGAGCGGTCCTGCCGTGTCGCGGGTTGCGGAAATCGGAATAATACCACCCGCCGGATATCGTCCAACCGTCGGGCGCAGACCGGCAACCCCATTCAGAGCCGCGGGAATGCGAACGGATCCGCCGGTATCGGTTCCAAGGCCGGCGGGCGCCAGACGTGCGCCGATGGCCGCGCCCGTTCCCCCGCTCGATCCTCCGGCGAACCGCGCCGGATCGTAGGCATTCGCCACCGCTCCGAACGCGGCATTGTTGGACGTGATGCCAAAGGCGAGTTCGTGCAGGTTGGTCTTGCCGATCAGGATCGCGCCGGCCTCCCGCAACTTGGCCAGCACAGGTGCGTCTTCGGCGGGTATCCAGCTTTTGAGTGCCGGCGTTCCCCCGGTGGTCGGCAATCCGGCCGAGGCGATATTGTCCTTCACCACAATCGGTACACCGTGGAGCGGGCCGACCTTATCGCCGGATACGATGCTTTCGTCGGCAGCTGCTGCGGCAGTCAAGGCGCCCTCGCTTTCAAAGGTGATAAAGACATTGCCCGGATCGTCGCCGGTCTTGGCGATGAGCGCATTGACGAGGGCTGACGACGAGAGTTTTTGAGTTGCGATCGCCTCGGCGGCCTCAATCAAAGTGAGGTCAGCCGGGTCGTCGGAGGCGGATGCAGGACTTGCAAATACAGCCGCAACTGCGGCCAATCCAACTGTCAGGTGCCTATTCATGGTGTTCCCCTTTCCTGGACGGAGAACCACGAAACGCTCATTATTCAATGGGCGCATCCTCCAAAATGAGGAGGCAGGAAAATTATTGCATGCGCATCTGGCCGTTGATGCTCGCGATCAGCGCCGACCTGCTCGTTGTCCCGGACTTTTGGAAAATTGCTTTCACATGAGAGCGCACGGTCGTTGCGGAGACACCGAGGGTTGCTGCGATATCGCGGTCCCGCAAGCCTTCGCACAGAAGGTGCAGCACGTCTTGTTCCCGCGCAGTCAGCCCGTGCCGGACTGTCCAATTTTCCAGGCGCCGCCCAGGGTCGGCTCGATCCAGTTTTTCCTCGACCTGTTTAAGGTTCTCCAGTGCCTTACCGAACGCTGTACCGATCGCATTGAGAAGCTCCAGGTCACGCTGCTGGAACGTCGCCCGCTTTCGGCCGCGCCAGATCCGCAGGTCGCCCAGATGGCCCGATCCGGCAAAGGCGTGAAAATTCATGCCATGATGCAATCCGTCGCGCGCCAGAAAGTCATTGTAGAATTCGGTGCGCAGAAATTCGTCACGGGACATCACCTGGTCGACGTGGGTTGCGCGGCCGCACAGGCGCAGTCTCGGAGTGATCGGGTCGCAATACTGAAAGTGGTCCTCGTAGGCTGCAAGGTTGCTTGCGTCCATGTTCAGGAAGACGCCCGATGTATCGCCGTCGCTGCGTGACCAGACATAGGACGCAAAAAAATCGGCCTTCAAAAGATCAAGCAAAGGTGTGCCGATCCGGTTTCTGAGTTCATCCGCATCCTGAACGGCAATCATGTCCTGCATGATGGCCAGCAGCAGGTTGGTTTCCCGTGCCGAAAGCGTTGTGAGCATGCGCAGCCTCCTCTCAGGTCATGGTACTCCCGATGCCGTGCCACGTCATCTGCTGGTAACTGGTTGTATTGCCAGTCTCACGTCGGCATCAGGGCCCAGTAGTCAAAATCGAGGATGATGTCTTCCAGGTATTTGCCGTCGCCGTCCTTGAGCGGGAAGTCGCGGCAGGGGCGGTTCTTGGTCGCCACCAGGCGCAAGCGCAGCGCGCCGACATCCTTGCGTCCTTCTATTTCGGAGGCATCGAGCACTTCCGACCAGGCATAGACGGTATCGCCGGCGAACAGCGGGGCGACATGCCGGCCGCTGTTGATGCCGGCAATATGAAAGGCGTTGCCGAGGCCGTTGAAGGAGAGCGCCCGGGCGAGCGAGATCACGTGGCCACCATAAATCAGCCGCTTGCCGAACCGGCCTTTCGATTCCGTATGCTGGTTGAAATGAACCTTGGCCGTGTTCTGGTAAAGCCGGGTTGCCATCTGGTGCTCGGCTTCTTCCACCGTCATGCCGTCGACATGGTCGATCTTCTCGCCGATGGCATAGTCGGCGAAACGGAACTCTGAGCCTGACAGGTCGTTGTCCCAATTCACGCTGTCGAGCAGCGGAACCGCGGTCCCCAGCGCAATCGGCTCAATGGCCGCAGGCAGATCGGGAACGACGGGATCGGGTGCCGGCGAACCGGGGTCGCGCTTGTTGACCATGACCCAGCGGACATAGTCCAGAACTTCGGTTCCCTTGGACGTGTAGCCGGTCGAGCGGACATAGACGACGCCGGTCTTGCCGTTTGAGTTTTCCTTCTTGCCGATCACTTCCGAGACGGTCGACAACGTGTCTCCGGGATAGACCGGCGCCAGGAACCGGCCCCCGGCATAGCCAAGATTGGCGACGGCGTTCAGCGAAATATCGGGAACCGTCTTGCCGAAGACGATGTGAAACGTCAGCAGATCGTCAGCGGGCGCATGGGCGTAGCCGATGGCGCGCGCAAACGCGTCGGAGGACTGAACCGCGAAACGCGAGCCGTATAGCGCCGTATAGAGTGCCTGGTCACCGCTTGTGACCGTGCGCGGCGTTGCATGCCGGATGACCTGACCAATCTCGAAGTCTTCGAAAAAATTGCCGCGATTTGTCTTGCTCAACGGTTCCTCCCGGGTGCGGTTCGTCGCGCGGATTAGAGCCTATTGCAGCGCACACAGGCAAGTACGACGTTTTGGGTAAGCGCGGGTGTTGCGCCGATGGAGCTCTGAAACCGATCAATCCAGATGCAGTGTCAATCTCCAGTTGTCAAAAGCAACAGCGCTTTCACTGAGATGACGAACTATGGCACGGCCAATCGACAGCGATGAGAACATTTTTTGTCAGCAAACATTGCAGCCCTTTGCGCAACGCCCGGCAGCGACACGCTGGATCCGAGACGGGCCCTTGCCGCTGCCAGTGCCAACCACTGTTCTGTGCCCGCAAACGGGACGTTCACCCGGTTACGTCGAAACACCGAAAGCAGTCATTGATGACTATCGAAGCAAATGGCTGAAAGGCGGCAAAAGCGGTTGTCGGGCTTTCAATCTCAAGGTCGGCTTTGAAGCATTACCGCTGGCCGTCAAAAACCAGTTTTGCGGCAAGGCCGCCAAATACGAGAGCAAGGAAGTATCTTGGCCACTTTGTGAAAGCCCATTTGTTCTTCGATAGGGATCGCCCGACACCGGCCAGCCAAATCACAACAGCATGAACGACGAGATCAATCACAACAAAGATGGTTGCCAGCACTAAAATCTGGATGCCAACGAAGCCTTTTTCTGGGTTCAAGAACTGCGGAAAGAGTGCAAGGTAAAACAGCGCAACTTTTGGATTTAGGAGGTTTGTAAGAAGTCCCTGCCTAAAAATTACATCCAACGACGGATGCTTGTGCGCGGGCGCTTTTGAAGAAGGCCTGTCACGTGAAGTGATTGCTTGCCAAGCCAAATAAAGCAAATAGGCAGCGCCGAGATATCTGACGAAATCATAGGCATACGGGACCGCCAAGAACAATTGAGAAAGCCCAAGCGCCAATATGACAGCATGAATTATTGATCCTGCAGATATCCCGAATTGCGTCACCAGCCCGGCCATTTGGCCTTGCGCTGCACTTCGCGCGGCCACGAGGATCATATCCGGTCCCGGGGTCACAGCCAATGCGAAGCTGGCGAGTCCAAAAAGCCAAATCGTTTGCCAATCAACAATCATTCTGTCGTTTCGCCATCTGTTCAGTGCTACGTCCTCTCGACATTCGGGGAAACGGCCGCACCCGTCAAGCTGGGCTCAAAGCTGTCCTTCGCCCTATTTGGACGACACGGCAACTCAGCGTTCTTGTTTCGGACTTCTGTCAGGTCAGCGCGCTAAATCGGAAAGTGACGTTCGTCTCGGAGCTTAAGGACAGCAAGAGGTCGAGTGTTGCCCTACTTTTTCCTGCCGTGCCTGAATACAAAAAGACCTGCCAGAACGGCAGGTCAAGTTGAACCAATCTGCGGTATAAAGATCAGGCTGTTGTTGTTCTGCGCCTGCGGTGGGCAGCAAAACCCGGCAATCCAAGGCCGTTGACCAGCAGCGGAAGCGCTGCCGGAAAGTACGGCGTTTTGGGTCGGAGAGGGTGACTACGCGGTTTGGCATTTGCCGGGCTGACAGAAGCGTGTGTGTGCTGTCGACCATTGTTTTCTGTCCCCATCGCCAAATGCGATTCAAGCAGGCGGCACGTACCGATCCAGCAATGCGTCGACGAGGCCTGAGAGAAGTCGGTCGCCCTCTGACCGATCCGCCCCCAGAATGTCCTCCAGAATGATGAATTGCTCCATGCCTGTTGTCATCGCCAAGCGCCGTGTCAGGTCCTCATACTCCCGGGGCTCCATGCGTTTCCGGACGGGCTCTAGCGCTTCATCAAACGCGGCCACCCTGCGAGCTCCTCGTTTTTTGGCTTGTCCTGCTTCCAACGCTGCTTTTAGGGACTCAGCCAAAAACTGCCGGAAGTAAGCCTCATGATCCCGCGAGAAATCCAGGTAATATTGCGCGACTTTATGTACCCGGCTTCGAACGTCGTCGAGCCCTTCCAGGAGTTGTGACGTCGGAGTAACCTGGACGTCGAGTGTCGCATCCAGCGCCAGGATGCCGGGGTCTGAGAAGTATCTATAGACCGTTGCCCGACTGGTTTTCGCGCGATCTGCAACTTTGGCCAGTGTAACCTCACTCCCCTCCGACATTAGCTCGCGCGCGGCGATGAGGAGTGCTTCTCTCGTCCTGTTTTTCTGATTGGTTCTGGGTGCCACTTTTTCTATTCCAAAATGATACACTTGTCTCATTAAGAGAGTTGTGTATTATAAATGAAAATATGCGGAAATAAAAGGAGCCATCAGCATGGAGCAGTCTCGCCCTCGCATTTATCACCTTCTTGGAAACCTCCTGACATTTCATGCATTTCCGGAAGAAACCGGAAACAAGTGCACAATTGTCGAAATCAAAACGGCACCTGGTGCCGGCGCGCCGCCCAATCACCACGCTGGTGAAGATGAAAGCTTCTTCGTACTCGACGGAGAGTTTGAGTTCTTTGTGAACGGAGAGACCAAGCGCGCCAGCGCCGGAGATTTTGTAAAAGTGCCTGACGGAGCTGTTCACGCTTTTACCTGTACCGGGCAGTCGGCGGGACGCCTTCTGTGCATAAATGCGCCGGGCGAAATGCACGATACTTTCTTCACGGAAGCTGGCGAAGCCATGCCGGACGGCACGTCAGAAATTCCAGTACCCGACGGTCCACCAGACATCCCTGCCATAATGGCTGTAGCCAGCAGAATTGGTATGACAATCCTGACACCGGACGAGGCACCAGCCTGAGCGCGGTGTTGCGGTTTTAGGACCAAAATGCTGCATTCCAACGTCGCTTTTGGCTCCATTTTTTGCAAACGCCTGTTCAAGAGCATTGGCGAGGTCTTTGGCAATACTCGTTCCCTGCGAACCCAAAAAAAGGGCCTGCCAGAACGGCAGGCCCAGTTAAACCAATCTGCGGTATACAGATCAGGCTGTTGTTGTTCTGCGTCTGCGGTGGGCAGCAAAACCCAGCAATCCAAGGCCGCCGACCAGCAGCGGAAGCGCTGCCGGCAAGGGTACGGGAACCGGAGCGCTGCTATACTCCACGAGATAAGCGCGTACGCCAGTAATGCCGGGCACATCGTTCCAGGTACCTGACGCGCTGTCTTCCCACCAGGCGACCACGTAGTCCTCACCGCCTGCGTTATTTGGCTCGCCCGGCTTCCAGTTGGTGTATCCCAGAGGATTTCCGTCTTCGGGCCCTCCCATCCATTCAAACGACCCTTCGGTGTCGCGGTCCGTCGCACCAATCAGGAAGTAGCTGTAGTCCAGGAACTGACCCGTCACGCTGCCCGCACCGGTCCAGTTCGAGTTGAGAAATGTCTGTTCGGCGGCGGACGTGATCGTTGCAAGATAGCCACCCAGACCCATGAAGGACGATGACTCGGCAATCGCTTCGGCTTGAGTGGCCGACAAAGATGGATCGCCAGACCCGAGTATAACAAATTCGTACCAGTGATCGTTGCCTCCGGATCCGGCAGACCATTGGAAGGGTGCAGCCGCCGCCGAGGAAATGAGTGCAAGGCTCACGACTGCAGTTGATAGTATCCTTTTCATGAGTGTTCCCCATACTATACTTAAAAAAACTTCGACGCTTCACAGATAGACTAACAGTAAATTTTTTGGCAAAACCGACAATATGCCCTCATTTTCCGCCAAATCGCGCCCGGTTGTAGTTATAGTTGTGTTTCCGGACACCAAGCTTTTGGACGTCACTGGTCCAATGCAGGTCTTTGCCGATGCAAGACGCGTAGGGGGTGAAAACTACGAGATCGTGCTTGCATCTGCGGAAGGCGGCGCTCAGCTGACGGATACCGGGGTGGAACTCGTCACAGAATCCATGGAGCGATGGCATGACAGAGATCTCCATACGCTGCTGATTGCAGGGGGCTTTGGAGCGCAAGAGGCAGCGCAAGACCTGAAACTTGTCGAAAATACAGTCCTTCTTGCCGAACAGGCCGCGCGCGTCGGGTCTGTTTGCACAGGCGCATTCGTTCTTGCGGCAAGCGGTCTGCTTGATGGCCGCAGCGCGGTAACTCATTGGTTTTCATGCGATGATCTGGCAAATAAGCATCCGGGCGTGACGGTCGAGCCAGACCGTATGTTCATTAAGGATGGAAATGTCTGGACGTCGGCAGGGGTGACCGCGGGCATTGACATGGCGCTTGCCATGGTGGCGGAAGATTCAGGGAGAAAGGTTGCCGTTCGTCTGGCGCAAACACTGGTTGTTTACATGGTCCGCTCCGGCGGCCAGTCCCAGTTCAGTTCCGTGCTGCTCAGTCAGACAAATGATGCCGACGGCCGGTTTGATGCTCTTCACGCCTGGATCGGTGACAATCTCAAGGGAGACTTGCGCGTCGATCGGTTGGCCGAGCAGGTGGGAATGAGCGAACGCAATTTTACCAGGGTCTATCGGGACGCCACCGGCCGAACGCCTGCCAAGACCATCGAACTCTTTCGCGTTGCGGCAGCCCGTGACTTGCTTGAGGTCACCGAGCTACCCATTGCGACGATCGCGCAACGAACCGGCTTTGAGGACGACGAACGTTTGCGGCGTGCCATGCAACGCGTTCTCGGAATCTCACCGACAGAGTACAGAAAGCGTTTTGGACTCGGAAAATATTGAGCTTCTGCTGGCCCTTGAGGAGACAAATTTCGGGCTCGGCAAGCAATGGCGTGTGTTGTTGCTTAAGTCATTTCACGCTGTAAGTGCGTAACCGCAAAAGACTGTTTTGAAACGCCAGCTTTGCGTAACTCACCGCAGTGACATTAAGCACCGTGACAGGTTTCAGGATACCCGTGACCAGGAGCTTGGGACGTTGCGGCACTTCAGCGGACTGGGCCAACGATCACAACGTCCCGTGACAGTGGGTCAGAACTGAGCTTGCTTCTCACCGATGCGGGGCAATTCACGCAAGTTTCGGGTTGAGGCATTTGCGAACCGAGAAGTTGGCCGAAGCTGCTTTGCGGTTGTGCCGAGTTCGCCAAGGTTCTCCAGCCATGACAAGAATTCGCCCGGTTCCCTGGCGGGCCAAATGTGATCTGCGTCCGGTATTCTGTGACCTGAAATGGTTGCCACCCTTGCGGCGGATTCGCTTGGGATCGTCCAAACCTTTCCCGATTGCCCGCCCCATGCCACATGAACCGGAACGGATAAATTCGCCAGGTCCTCCACTGCTACGGAAGTAAAGCGATGCTTTGAGTTCAGGAGAGGGATCAGGGTGTGTGCATTCTCGGCGCAAATCCTGCGCAGTTCGGGTGGCAGTTTCTTGAAGGTCCCCGGCCCGCCGACCGCATCAATGAATGCGCTCAGAACTCCAAACCCGTCTCCTGAAGAGGCCGCCGCGGTTATAGGCGAAAACGTCTCACGCATACTGGTCTGATGCGCCTCGATTGAAGAGCTGTCGCTGACGAGACTTGTCGAACTGGGTTCATAGGCAACGACGCGCGAGACGAGGTCCGGCCTGTCGACGGTCAGTCGCAAGGCGACATTCGCGCCATAGGACCAGCCGATTATGAAGACCGGGCCGCACTCAAGGCTTTCGATGATTGCAGCAAGATCTTCCGCGTGGGTTGCCTCTCCAAACTCTGCAGAACTTGCGGGCCAGTCTGTTGGTCCGAACCAACGCAGGGTCGGGGCGATGCACCGGTAATGCTGCGCGAGATGCGTAACATGAGGCGTCCAGATCCGATGATCGCAGGCCGCGCCATAAACGAACAGAATGGGGGCACCTTCCCCGAGACCCATACATGGATACATGCCTGTCAGTGTGTGAACAACCATGAGGTTCGCTCCTGATAGGGAATTAAATTGAAAGCTGAGCATCGGTGCCGTGACGGCCTCGGCAATCATCGCCAGCATCGGCGACGGACATCAGTTCAGCAATAGGTGAGAATTTGCAACTTGGTTGGCACTGACGCCCGCAAACAAGTCTAGCGGTGGCAGAGAGAAACTGGGACGGATTGCGAAGATCGGCAACCAGTACCTCAGGCAACTTCTGGTCGTTGGAATGACGTCACTGGCACGACAAACCCGATCGCATCCAGAGCGCGCCAGCAAATGACTCACTTCTCTTCTGGAACGCAAACCTGCTCGCGTTGCTTCCGTTGCAATAGCCAACAAAACCGCAGGATCGTCTGAGAAGTTCTCACCCGAAACCATTCTTGCACTCCACACAACGCTTGAGCGAAAAAGGGACATTGAGTCAGCAAGACCCGCGAAATGATGGTGCATAAGTCCGCCGCCAAAATCAGTACTCCCCGCCGAATGGCCCTGGCATCATGGTCCGCAAAGCTGTTAGGAACCAGGATTGCGGAACCCATCAGGGCCAGCGGTCAAACCGCGCGAACAGGCCGGACACATGACTGCTTCTTACAAATCCACAAATCTGATCGAAAATGTCTTGCTATGCAGGAGCCATCCACACAAGTCATTCGCTGCGAGTACGACGAATGACCGAAACGGAACCGGATGTTGTTTTTGCCGTCGTTGAGGACGAAGCTCACGTATCCAGAGACGGTACGTCTCCGAGGCGGATGATGAACTCAGGCTCAGTATAGTCACCAAGTTCGATATCGACTTCAATTGAAAATGCGTCGATTCCGGCATAAGAACCGCCGTCAAACATCCTCCGCGCACGAGCTTCTGCTTCGGCCGAAGTCTTGCATTCAATCGCAGATGCCTTGATAAGCACCGACTGCTTAGCCGACCCTTTGCCACGTTCTAAGTACCGGTATGCCTGACATACGAAGTGTAGACTAACGGTCATGCTACGATAGTCCCCGGTGTTGTACGGACAGAGAATTGTGCGCGCCCCGCCACTGGACAGGTACACCCCCACTGACGGCAATGGGACTATGTCCGGGTGCAACCCGTTTTAACCAGGAATGTGTCTGTCCCGAATACACGGAACCCATTGGTCTATTTGCCCTTCTTTTGCCCGAGGACCGGCAACTCCCTACCTTTGTTAGTAACCGCTGTTGCTGGAGTTTTTTCTATGATCTTCTTCGGCTTTCTATTCTCACGATTTCCTCGTCTATTGTTGCCTTTGGACATCTGTTTCCCTTTCTGATAAACGGGTGTGCTCGTTTGTTAGGCGGCTGGGTTATGCGCAAGAGAGCGGAAACAGGTCGATTCCCCGTGAGGATCAATCGGACCGTGGCCACCTTACGGAGTTTTCTCCCGCAATGATCTGTTTGATCAGCTTCGAGACCGCTAGGTGCATTTCCTTGTCGGCTTCAGGGCTGGCCGCATTTTCGTGCGTTGCTGCTGCATCGTGTAAGATGCCCAGGATTTCGTACCCGGGCAGAACTTCGTGTTCGGTCAGTGCCAGCAAAAGCGCTTCGCAGATCGTGAGCGCTGCCATTCCGGAATAGTCTTTCTGATCAGACATCTTGGCTACCACTTTCATGAACTAGAGCCCGAGCTTAGGTGCCAGTCCAGTTAACTTCACCATAATGACAGAAAATCAGTATGCTAGACTGATCTAAAGCAGTCTTGGCTCAGACATTTCGGATAACGGATTATTGCCTGAGGGAACGCCTTTGAACCTTATCGAAAATAGTCCGTTCGCCCGCAAACTTTCCAACTTCGTTGTCCTGACAGCGAGCGAGCTCAGTGCATTGCAAAATCTGCACAAACGTCGCCGTATCTTCCTTGCTGGACGTGACCTTGTCCAACAGGGACAGTCGGATCAGGCAGCCTACATTCTTTCAGAAGGTTGGGTCTGCTCGTACAAAGTCCAATCTGACGGAACACGCCAAATTGTCGATTTCCAGATCCCGGGCGACTTTCTGGGATTGCGTAGCGTACTCCTTCGCGCTTCGGATCACAGCTTCGAACCGATCACCGATATTCAGGCGGTTGAAGTTCAGACTGGCGATCTTCTGGAAACGTTTGCAAATTCCCCTCGACTGGCGACTGCGGTTTTATGGGCCGCGTCGAGAGACGAAGCTATGGTGGTCGAACATCTCGTAAACCTCGGACGGCGCGACGCGGATAGGCGCATGGCACATTTTCTGCTCGAACTTGGCGCGAGGTTGGCTCTGGTCGGCATAGGTAGCCAGACGGGCTATGACTGTCCGCTGACACAGTATCACCTCGCCGATGCACTGGGGCTGAGCGCAGTGCACGTCAACCGTGTCTTGCGGCAACTGCGTGAAAACGGGCTTATCACATTTCGAAGCGGCAAGGTTACGTTCGATGATCGTAATCGTCTGGTCGAATTTTCAGGGTTCGACCCTGAATATCTTGACCAAGCTGGACCATTGCTAAAGTAAAACTCGCGTTTGCGGAGTCTTAGTTTCAGATAGGCCAAATTCATTTGTAAGAAGTCCGAAAGAAAAACGCTCTTAATAAGCCGCTATTCTTTTGCGCTCGTTCGTAATCATTGTTGGCCTTAGCATCGGTCTTAATACAAGAAAATACGTTCGCATCTCTCCAATTTTGGTCGCGTCGGCACGGAAAAGACACCAACGACTAACCTCGATCAGGATGTGCCTGCAAGGCTCCATGTAGGATCACAAAACCGGTTGGCTTCTAGGTCAATTTCTTGAAACACGTTTTAATCCTTCAAAAAAGACAGGAAAGCGGCGTGAATTTCCACAAACGCGCTCGCGATGCTGTCCCCGAAAATAACTATCTCAAAACGGCCAAGCTGCGTTCAATTGGGTCGAACCTGATTCCGGTTATCTGCCTGATGAGACTTGCGCAATTAGGCTTTGAACAATCCGGCCATATGCTTGCAAAAGGAGCGCTCAGGCCATGGAGACAAAAACGAATAAAGATGGACCCAAACCAGATTCCTCAGATCTTGAGAGGCGGGTTCTTGCGCATGAGAGAATTCTCCAATCCGTCATTGCGTATATGTCCCGCTCTGAGCCCCGGTTTGTTGAGCACCTCAAGGCACGTTTCGTCGATACCATGTCGATGGCGCGCCGGGAACAGGATTACAGAGGCGTTGATGACTATGCTGAAGAATTCATACACGCGGCTATGCAACAGGGAGACATTTGCACGGGCCTTAAACTAAAGAATATGAAACCGGAAAAAGCGTCTAAGCCTTCATTGGCAAAACTGGCGCCTGAAACCATGCAAGTGCCTCCCGAGAATATTGGACCGGAACGTGTTCGGGTCCATGAAAGAAACGGAATTTGGGAGGTCCGTGTAGATGGCGCTTTTCTCGGCAACTATCATAAATCGGAACATGCCCGGGCGGCCGCCGCGGTGGCCAGATTCACGCTCAAATGAGCAAAAACTTTCCTTCTCAAGCCCGTTTGGGATGTTTCGCCAAGTCAGGACTAAGTTACCTCCGTATCAGTTTGGGTTGTCGCTTTGATTTCGAATTTCCGAAATCGACACCGATGATTGCGATGCTCAACGTTGATGCAACACGTTATTGCGACCTCGAGCAACTGGATTATTTGACGACAACTCCTTGCGTGCCGATCGAGAGCTATCTGGACGCTTTCGGGAATTGGTGTTCCAGGCTGACAGCACCTGCCGGCGCTTTTACAATGGCGACGCATGGCATCTTTTTTGACACCGGCAAGACGGACCCGGCTTTTCCTGCCGCCTATCAGCATGCCGTCCAGGATTTACCAGCTGAATCCCTCGTGTATCTGGTGGGGAGCCGCTATTGCGATACTGATGTGCTTTCAGAGGAAGCCTGGCGTTTGTTCGGAGAAACAAAGACAGGCTGGGCCAGGGTTCAAGCGATCTGTGACTATGTGCATCAGCAGGTGACCTTCGGCTATGAGCATGCACGAGCAACCCGAACGGCGTCCGAAACCCTGACCGAAGGGCGGGGTGTTTGCCGTGACTTCACCCACCTTGCGATCAGCTTCTGTCGATGCATGAACATACCGGCCCGCTATTGCACGGGATATCTGAGCGATATCGGCGAGTCGGAACCGCATCCCCCGTGTGATTTCGCAGCCTGGATGGAAGTCTTCCTGGCAAACCGATGGTGGATCTTCGATCCGTGCAACAACCAACGCCGCATCGGAAGGTTTCTGATTGGCCACGGTCGGGATGCTGCCGATGTCCCGCATACACAGACTTTTGGCGAAAATACTTTAAGAAGTTTTGAAGTTTGGAGCGAGATTTCTAGCTGAAACTAACTTAGATCAGCTCACAACCTGCCGAGATCATCTAAATTCTTTGAAACAGTTTCACCTCCGAATGAATTCATCGAAAAAACCTATTGTGGATCTTGATTGAAGCACAATCAACGGAGAACGGTGGACGATACCATGAACACCCGATCGACCAAATCGACAGTGAAGTTCTTCCACCCGTTCACTTTAAGGGAACAATCAGAAGTGCTGCCTGCCGGAGACTATGAAATCGTTGTCGAAGAAGAACTTCTCAGGGACACGAGTTTCGTCGGATACCGAAAGACGGCAACGTATCTGATCGTCGCCGGCAACGGCAGGACTGAGATGCGCCAGATC
This sequence comes from uncultured Roseibium sp., assembly GCF_947494555.1. Lineage (GTDB taxonomy): Bacteria > Pseudomonadota > Alphaproteobacteria > Rhizobiales > Stappiaceae > Roseibium. Next base: position 570,039 of record NZ_CANLVF010000004.1, read on the forward strand.
TCCGGAAAGGACTTGGAAACGATGCTCAACCGCGACAAAGCCGCCAACGATGACAAATAAAACAGCAAGGCTGTGCCTGCTCCACCGGAGGACTTGAAATGAACATTCCCGAATGGCTGAAACCTGTCACTCTTGGAATCGTGATTGGCGCAGTTGCCGTGAGCACGTTGGGATTTTCCTGGGGTGGCTGGTTAACAGGTGGAAACGCGACACAGATGGCGAACAGGCTGTCACAAGACAAAGTAATTGCAGCGCTCGTGCCGGTTTGCGTCAACCTATCCCGCACCGACGCAGAACGCGCCACGAAGCTGGCGAAGATTCGTAAAACCTCTGCATACCAGCGAAGGAATGCGCTCATGGAAACTGGATGGGCGACGGTTCCTGGTTCGGATAGCTCCGACCGAGATTTGGCGCAAGCCTGCCTGGCCGCACTTGAACTCGACAAATCGTGACCAGGAGCTTGGGACGCTGTGGCACGTCAGCGAACTGGGCCAACGATCACAACGTCCCGTGACAGTGGGTCAGAACTGAGCTTGCTTCTCACCGATGCGGGGCAATTCACGCAAGTTTCGGGTTGAGGCATTTGCGAACCGGGTAGCCGGGCGAACCTGCTTTGCAGTTGTGCCGAGTTCGCCAAGGCTCTCCAGCCATGACAAGAATGCGCCCGGTTCCCTGGCGGGCCAGATGTGATCTGCGTATGGGATTCTATGACCTGAAATGTTTGTCACGCTGGCGGCGGATTCGCTCGGAATTGTCCAAACCTTTCCAGATTTTCCGCCCCATGCCACATGAACCGGAACGGATAAATTCGCCAAGTCCTGCACTGTTACGGAAGCGAAGCGATGCTTTGAATTCAGGAGAGGGATCAGGGTGTGTGCGTTTTCTACGCAGATCCTGCGCAATTCGGGTGGCAGTTTCTTGAAGGTCCCCGGCCCGCTAACCGCATCAATGAATGCGCTCAGAACTCCAAACCCGTTTCCTGAAGAGGCCGCCGCGGTTACAGGCGAAAACGTCTCGCGCATACTGGTCTGATGCGCCTCAATTGAGGAGCTGTCGCTGACGAGACTTGTCGAACTTGGTTCATAGGCAACGACGCGCGAGACAAGGTCCGGCCTGTCGACGGTCAGACGCAAGGCGACATTTGCGCCATACGACCAGCCGATAATGAAGACCGGGCCGCACTCAAGGCTTTCGATGATTGCAGCAAGATCTTCCGCGTGGGTTGCCTCTCCGAACTCTGCAGAATTTGCGGGCCAGTCTGTCGGTCCGAACCAACGCAGGGTCGGGGCGATGCACCGGTAATGCTGCGCGAGATGCGGAACATGAGGCGTCCAGATCCGATGATCGCAGGCCGCACCATGAACGAACAAAATGGGGGCACCTTCCCCGAGATCCAAACATGGAAACATGCCGGTGTGTGTGTGAACAACCATGAGGTCCGCTCCTGAAAGGGTGTTAAATTGAAAGCCGAGCGTCGGGGCCGGCCAGGCTGCGATCCTGGGGCTCGTTCTGTTTCAAGAGCCTCGCATTTCCGACTGTTTGCCATGCGATGGGCAGCGGCACGCCCTTGAGCCGGGAGGTATTCGCATCGACGCGAAAATTCGCTCCGCGCAACGCGGTGGCAGCGCGACGATCGAGCTGGCAGCCTCCCAGCAGAAATGACCAGGGCCGGCTTACAATTTTCTGAAGTCTTGCAATCCAGGGCGTTGGAGCGCTGACATGTTCGCAAAACAGAACTTTGCCACCGGGCCGGAGCACACGTCGCACTTCACGAAGAACCGCATCAACGTCCTGAACCGTGCAAAGCGTGTAAGTCAGGACCACCGTGTCGACGGATCCATCCTCAAGCGGGATGTCCTCTCCGAAAACCTGAAGGAATTCGCAGGCGATGTCTGAGCGGCCGGCCACTTTTCGCGCCATGGCGAGGCTGCTCCCGCAGGGGTCCAGGCCGATGATCCTGGTAACCTGGGCTGCATCGTAGAGCGGTAGGTTCAGGCCCGTTCCAACGCCAAGATCAAGCACCACGCCTTTCGCCTTGGGTACGATGCGTCTGCGTTGTTCTTCAAACATTTGCCCGCCGCAACCGCAATCGACAATCCTGGGGAGAATATGCTTACTGTAAAAAGACACGGTCTGGTTTCCTTCGTTGATTTGACGGGGAAACCATGTCCGGGTTTGACGTTTTGCACTTGGCGGGCTTCTGGAGAAACGATGAAGAAACGCTGGATATTGAGGGTGCCAAGGCGACCCGTTCGGTTCACCCGGCGCACGCCTGACCGGAACCCGTACGAGGCACGGACACCGTGATCTATAAATTTTCAGATTGCATTCTGGATCTCGGCCGCCGCACGCTTTCCCGCGATGGGGGACAACAGCATATCGAACCGCAGGTCTTCGATCTGCTGGCATTTCTTGTCCAGTCATCGGGACGAACCATCACCAAGGAAGACCTTGTGACGGCCATATGGGGCGGCCGCGCAATTTCCGATGATGCCATTACCAGCCGCATCAAATCCGCAAGAAAAGCCATTGGGGACGACGGCCGCGCGCAGCGTCTTATCCGCACGCTTCCAAGGGTCGGCTATCGTTTTGACGGTTCTGTTGAGGCCATCGCGCGGGCCGAAACCCCTGAACAGGCTACAATTTCGGCAACGTCCTAGGCCGGCCTTCAACGGGATGATCCGCAAACCGGACGTCTGGCACCAACAGATGAAACAGCGGCTCCCGAAATAGGGTTCGTTACCGATCGCAAGGGCCGGTCCATCGGCTACGCCGCTCACGGCCAGGGGCCGCTTGTGATCCTTCCGCCGTTTTGGGTCACAGCCTCCGACCTGTGGCACAACCACCCGGAGATCCAGGAGTTTTACGTCACGCTTGGAAAAGGCGTGCGCATACTTCGTTACGATCGTCCGGGGTCGGGCCTTAGTCGGGACGTGACGCCAAACGAGACGCTGGAAGACGAGGTTGCGCTGCTTGAAGACATGGTCGCCGCGTTCAGTTCGGAGCCGGTCATGCTCTTCGCCATTTCCGCTGCCGGTGCCGTTTCAATCCGGTATGCCGTCCGTTATCCGGAAAAGGTCGGGCGCATCTGTTTTTATGGTGCCTATGGCTCCGGCAAGGATCTCGCGCCGCCGGAGTCCCAGACCATGCTTCTGGGGTTGATCCGTCAGCACTGGGGCGTGGGGTCCCGGGCACTTGCGGATATCTTTGTTCCCTCGGCGGACGCCGACGCAAGGCGACGTTTTGCGGAGCAACAGCGCGCCGCGGCCGACCCGGAGCAGGCTGCTTCAATGCTTCAACTGAGTTGGACAGTTGACGCCAGGGCGGATGCAGACAAGCTTCGTGTTCCGACGCTTGTCCTGCATCGTCAGGATGACCGTGCTGTGCCGGTCGAACATGGGCAATGGTTGGCGCGTACAATTCCAGGCGCTCGGTTGCAAATACTGCCCGGTGATGCACATGCGCCCTGGTTCGGGCCATTGGATATTGCAACCAAAGCCAATGCATTCTTTAGCGAATAGCCTTCAAACCGGTCCGCCTCTCTTTCGCAGAATCCCGATTGTCAAAAGCTGTGACCGGCTGCCAAGGTGCGCGCTGCCGCCGTTGCGCCCCATGCGCGAGAACCCTATGCTCCGGGCGCCATGACAAGACAAGATTCAGATCCGCCAGCGCTCTATTTTGCGCCCGATACGTGCGCGCTTGCCTCGTTGATTGCCTGCTACGATGCCGGCGTTGAGCCGGAGGTGATCCATGTCGATTTTTTGTCGGCTCAGCAAAAGTCCGATGCGTATCTGTCTCTCAATCCGAAAGCGCGCGTGCCGGCCTTGCAAGTTGGCGGAACCGTTCTGACGGAGACCCCTGCGATCCTTGCTTACCTGTCGCAGGCGCATCCCGATGCCGGTCTCGCGCCTTCTGACCCGGTCGGGTTCGCGCAAGTGCAATCCTTCAATGCGTATCTTTGCTCGACATTGCATGTTGCACATGCCCATCGAATGCGAGGATACCGCTGGGTCGATGGCGAAGAGCATGAAGAAGCCATGCGCCGCAAGGTGCCGGAAGCGATGACCGACTGCTACGACTATATTGAACTGCATGTTTTCGAAGGGCCGTTCGTATTCGGTGAAACCTATACGATCTGTGACCCGTATCTGTTTACGATCGCTCAGTGGATGAAGTCGGATGGTGTTGATCCGGACCGGTTCCCCAAACTCTCTGCACATCAGGAACTGATGGTGAAACGGCCCAATGTTGAGCGGGCGCTCACGGTCGAACGCGGATTTATGGCTTCGCAGTCATGATTGAACCGCAAAATTGCTGCCGGAAATGGCCGGTCTCAGTGCAACGCAGACACACACCAAGCTTCAATCAAGCGGCAGATTTCAGCCTGAATATCGCTAATCGACAGACTGCGGTTTGCTACATCTCTTGCTGGGATTGAACATCTCGAACAGGTCCAACCGACATTACGCTTTTGAGTGTGCAATCCGATTCACTTGGGCAGAGTGATCAATGACCCAGAGGCACGTTAAAAAGGGTCGCGCTGCCAGCCAGTCTCAACTCAGCTTCGCGCTCTACCTATGCATCCAGGCAAGAGATCGCGTTGAAAAGCCAAATGTAAGCAAATTGTTGCGGTGACACGCTTAGTGACAGGATTGCGCGCGCAATTCGGACATAGAGCGGTTTTCAGTTTACCCCCGAAATCAGCCAATTGAAACGATATTGGGTTGTCTTGCCATTACGCAGCGGTGAGCCAGCCTTTGGATTTGAGCGTTTCAAATGCGATGGCAACCTGCCTCTCGGTGAATACCTTCTTGCGCTCATTCCATCCGTAAACTCTAGCGAGCACCTTCTCCGAAGTGTCGGCACCCTCTCGGGTCGCCACCCAATGGACCGTCGCAAGTAATTCCAGCCCGTAAGGTGTTTCGAAACCATCCACAAGATCAGCAACCTTGTTGAAGTTGACGTGAGTCGCCTCCTCATGCGCCAACGCTGACTCTGCCTCTAGGATCGCACCGGGCACGATGGTCAGTTCCTTATCCGGCTGATCACCACCGTCCTGGTAACCCGCAACGAAATGGCCCTCTACCTTGTTGAGAACATGCGAGAGGTTTGTAGCATAGGGACCGTAGTGATGCTTAGTGTATTTGAGTTTCAGCGGCTGCCCTGCCTCCTGCATGAAATACATTAGCTTCTGAACCTCGATGAGGGTCACGAACGGGTCCATCAGCCCTTGCAAATAGCGATTCATAAGCACGACAAGCGCAGCGCGGCCCGGTGTCATGTTTGGTACGTCACGGGATTTGACCACCTCAGGCGCGCCCTTGGGCTCGTAGATCAATACGTCGAGTTCGGGCAGGTCGCGTAACGCAGCTTCGATGCGCGGATGAACGTCGTTCCAGTCCAACCCGCCAAGGCCTGCACCGAGCGGCGGAATGGCGACGGACTTGATTCCACGCTCGTTGATTTCCCGTGCCAACGCAGCCAGCCCGCTATCAATGTCTGCTATTCGGCTCTTGCCTTTCCAATGCCTCTTCGTAGGGAAGTTGATGATGTAGCGGGGGTTAGTAAAGGTGCCCGTATCATAAACGAACATCTTGCCCGGCTGCACCTCACCCTCCTCGCAGGCGAGCGCATATGCGCGGAAGTTTGCCGGAAACGCTTTCTTAAACTGGAGCGCGATACCGCGGCCCATGACTCCGACGCAATTCACCGTATTGACGATTGCCTCAGCATCCGCCTTCAAGATGTCGCCCGTTCTAATTTCTATTTGTGCCATGGTTATTCGCTCTTAGTAATACCACGCTGGCAGTACGTTGACCGTTGGACGATGCGCAGCACCTGCGATGGCCTGTCCGGCCTGCAGACCTGTCGCCTGATTGTAGGCACCAATCTGTTCGATGAGGTGCCTAGGAAAATCGCGATCGAGCAGGAACTCTGCCTGCTTTTGCTCCTTGGTCGGAGAACCGGACCATCGGTTTGTTTGCACTGCGTTCCAGTTGATCTCGCTGAGTTGACCGAGATCGCACCGATCTTCGAAATAGTAGGAGCCTGCGTTAGACAGCGTAAATGCCCAACGCCGCTGGTTCGCGTGCGCCCAAGTGACGACTGCGTTCAGGTCAGCAACCAGATGCACGATCGGGTCCTGTCCGCCTTGATAGGCGAGTTCCGGGTTTCGCCGATAAATCAGGTAGAGCATTACTGAGCGGGGGCAGAAATAGAACGGAACGCACTGACCGACATAAAGCCCTGGATGGCTGTCGAGCGTCAACTCGTTCATCCGTCTCGCTTTAATGTTGTTCATGCCGATGACCGTTCCCTTGGGCGGATGCTGCGCCATAATTGCGTCGGAAAACAAGAAACCGTCCGCTGCAATCGCCGCCAGCTTGTCGACGTGGACGATATGATAGATTTTAGGTTTGGCAGGTGCAGGCATCATCAGGCGGGTTCGTCCGAATCAATTAGCTCATCAATATCCACCAAAACGTCAGCGTTGGTCAAATGGCTTACCCAACCAGCCTAGAAAGCCTCAGACCAATCCTTTGCCAAATTACGCACATTGAGTTGGCCCTTAATCTTAGTTCACATCTCCGATGTCTGCTTTCAGTTAATAATATTTGATAGCAGACATTCCGCTCTCGGCCCCCAATTCGGACATTCGTGGAAATCGCGGCATCGGGCAATTTGAGCTCAAAAGAGTCATGCGCCACAGTAAGTACTAGCGACAGATTTGCGCCTGAACATCGCCATTCGACAGACTGTGGTTTGCTTCATCTTTTTACCGGGATCGAACCCCTCGAACAGGTCCAACCGGCTTTGTGCTTTTGAGTGTGCAGTCCGGTTCACGTGAGCAGTGCGACTACTGGCCCATAGGCACGTTGAACAGGGTCGCGCCTTCCTGATCCACGTTCTTTGTGGTGTGTTCACGCAGCAGTCGGCATGCGGCTTCCATGTCGCCGTCAATCGCAAGGTTTTTCAGCTGCACGTGTTCTTCCGCGCTCTTCAAAAGCCAGTCGCGGTGATTTTTGTGAGCGATCGAATAGGCCATGAGCCGGTAGCGCCTGGTCAGATCATAAAGATTGGCAACCGTGTCCATCAGGCGCGGCGAGTTGCAGTTGCTGATCAGTGTCTTGTGAAACTGGAAATTCCGCTCGTCCCATTCGATGACAAATCCCTTGGGGTCATCGATCATGTCTTCTTCTACTTCGCTGAGCATGTGATGTGCGGCCACGACATTGGCACGCCACTCCGGCGTGGAGTTTGCCGCCGACCATTGCAGGCCCAAACATTCCAGCTCGGCGCGAAGGCGTGTCGCATCGCTCAGATCCTCGAAGGAGGAGTCCAGGACGCGGTATCCCTTGTTGCCTTCGGATGAAACGTACCCTTCGCCGGCCAGCAGAGCCAAGGCTTCACGAATGGAGGGATGGGATACCTTGTGTTCGCGTTTCAGTGCTTCGATATTCAGCCGCGCGCCCGGCAACAGGGTTCCGAGCGCGATATCCCGGCGTAATTTGGCCGCCAGTTCATTGACGACTGAGCTTGAAGAGCGCGTTTTCAAAACCATTGTCCCGTAAAGACCACCTGCTTCAAAGCCTACGAGTATGATCGCAGATTGCTGACGCCACCATCAACGGCAATTGTCTGTCCGCTGATAAAGCTCGCCTGATCTGACACCAGAAGGGTTGCGACTTGCGCAACTTCTTCCACTTCTGCCACCCGTCCGGCGGGCGTTTCCTTGCACCAGTATCCGCGCGATCTCGGATCGGGGTTCATTCCAGCATTGACCGCACCTGATGCCAGCACATTCACCCTGATTTTGTATTGAGATAACTCAACCGCCATCGCCCTTGCCAGCGCGCCCAGGGCAGCTTTCGACATCGCATAGGCGCCGCGATCCGGTATGCCGATTTGTCCATGGATGGACGAAATGAAGACAATCCTGCCGCCGTCTTCCAGCATCAGATTGACGACTTCCTGGGCTATGTTGAAAGCGCCAAACAGGTTGACCTTCAAATGATCTTCGATATCTTGATTTTCCAGGTTCAGAAAGGCGCAAGGGGAAAGATATCCTGCTGAAAAGATTAGCGCTTGGGGCGTGCCCGTTTTTTTCAATCCTTCGCTGATGGCAGTGGAAATGGACTCTGGTCTTGTCAGATCCACGTACTGATAAGCACAGCTTTGATCTGCAGGTTCTTTAAGATCCAAGACGAGAACGCGGTTGTTCTCCTTCAGCAGTCTGTCGACAATTGCCGATCCGATACCACCGGCACCGCCGACCACATAAATCGTCTTGGCAGCAGTTTTTTCGCCCATTTCCGAAATCCGATCCATCAACGATCCCAATTTTCACTTTTCAGACAAATCATATTATGATTTATTAAATTGTCATATATAATCGAGAGCAAAAAATCATGCTGAAAAAGTTGAAATCTGCAGTGCTCGCATTTGCGGCCTGCGCAGTGCTCGCCACGCCGGCGCTCGCGCAAGAGATTAAATTCTTCACAATCGGCACGGGAGGAACGGCCTTCACCTACTATCCGGTCGGGGGAGTGATCGCGAATGCCATTTCCAAGCCGCCCGGATCCCGTGAATGCGGCGAGGGTGGCAGCTGCGGCGTTGATGGCCTGATCGCTTCCGCCGTGTCTTCACGCGGTTCGGTCGACAACGTCAATGCCATCACCTCCGGTCTGCGCAATTCCGGTTTCGCCCAATCCGATGTTGCCTACTGGGCCTACACCGGCACAGGCACGATGGAAGGCCAGGATCCGGCAACCGATTTGCGCACGATCGCTGCCCTCTTCGAAGAGCACATCCATCTGGTGACTTTGGAAGACAGCGGGATCAACTCCGTTGCAGACCTGAAAGGCAAACGCGTTTCGGTCGATGAGCCCGGCTCAGGCACATATGTCGACGCGGGTCTGATCCTGGAAGCCAACGGATTGTCGCTGTCCGACATTCAGGAAGAAAACCTGAAAGGCGCTGCGGCAACAGAGGCCTTGCGGAACGGCAAGGTCGACGCTCTCTTCATCGTCGCGGGATATCCGACCGGCGCTCTGGTCGAACTGGCGTCCGCTGCGGACATGAAACTCGTGCCGATTGACGGAGACGGTGCAAAGGCACTTACCGACAAGTACGGTTTCTTCGCTGCCTCCGATATTCCGGCCGAGACCTATGAAGGTGTGGACGGCGTGACAACCGTTGCCGTTGGTGCACAGTGGTACACATCCGCGAAGGAAGATGACGACCTGATCTACGAGATCACCAAGGCATTGTGGAACAAGGAAAGCCGCAAGCTGCTTGATGTCGGTCATGCCAAAGGCAAGACGATCACACCGGATACGGCGTTGAACGGTATCGGCGTTCCACTCCATCCAGGTGCTGAGCGGTTCTACAAAGAAGCCGGCCCGATCAAATAACAGACTTGAGCTATCAAAATGGCCCGGATGTCATGGTGCTTCCAAGACGTCCGGGCCAATGCGTGAGGGGACAAAGGGCGCATGGCGGATCATTCCAGGGCGGAGCTGACGGAAGCTCAGCTGCTTGAGCTAGAACGAAAATACGATTCTGAAAGCGCCTTTCGCCCGATGGGCAAGAAGATGGGCTTCATTGTCGCGTCCATTCTGGTTGCGATGTCTGTCTACCACTTCTCGGTCGCGGGTTTCCTGCTTGTTCGCGAACTTCTTCAGTTTGGAATTCACCTTGCCTTTGTGCTTGGGCTGACGTTCCTCCTCTTTTCGTGGCGGAAGGATCTCTCGGTCACGTCGCCGCCCAAAGGCTGGATGTATTTTGACGGGGTCAACATCCTCGATATCGTGCTGGCAACACTTGCTGTCGCCGCCGCCCTCTATCTGCCCTTGCTGCCGCCAGCCGAAGCTGCTGCAAGAGCCGGTAACCCCAGTCTGACCGACACGTTCATGGGATCGGTCGTGCTGCTCTTTACGTTGGAAGCCGCGCGCCGTTCGATCGGATACACGCTGCCGCTGATTGCGGGCATTTTCGTGCTCTACGCCCTGTTCGGTCAATCGGCCCCGGGGCTTTTGCGCCATGGCGGCGTGCCGTGGGCCGGTTTCATCGACGGGATTTACGGCACGCAGGGCATCTATGGCATCGCAATCGGGGCCATGGCGAAATATGTCTTCCTGTTCATCCTGTTTGGCGTCCTGGCCTCCCGCATCGGTCTTGGCCAGCTGTTCATCGATCTGGCGACCATCGCCGCCGGGCGCTACTCCGGCGGCCCGGCGAAAGTCGCGATCTGCGCCTCCGCGTTCATGGGGTCCATTTCCGGTTCTTCGATTGCCAATACTGTCACAACAGGCGCCCTCACCATTCCGGCCATGAAGAAAGTGGGATATCCGCCCCATTTTGCCGGTGCCACTGAGGCGACGTCCTCCACCGGCGGGCAAATCACGCCGCCCGTCATGGGCGCGGCAGCCTTTATCATGGTCGACTTTCTCGGGATCCCCCTGCGCGACGTTCTGGCCGCGGCCCTGTTCCCGGCCTTCCTGCATTATTTCGGTATTTTCGTCATGGTTCACCTGGAGGCGAAGAAGCTGGGCCTGCGCGGTCTGTCCGCCGAGGAAATGCCGAAGCTGGCCGCGGTCCTGCGCGTCAACTGGCTGGCGGCTGCACCGCTTATCATTCTTGTCTACATGATCCTGTCAGGCCGAACGCCGGACTATGCCGCCGTTTATGCGATCATTGCCTGCGTCGTTGTCGGCTTCATCAAGCCGCGAGAGCGCATGACATTGCACGGTCTATGGGACGCCCTTGCCGCCGGTGCCCGCAGCACCATTGCCATCGGTTCGGCGGCAGCCTGCGTCGGTATCATCGTCGGTGTCATCACGCTGACGGGAACAGGCTTTCGGGTGGGGGCCATCGTCATTCAAACGGCGAATGATTTTGCGGCGGTCGTTTCCAGCCTGTGGCCATTCAGCTTTTTCGATCTGCAGCAATGGGCCCTGTTTTTCTCGCTGGTGCTCGTTGCGCTCGCCTGTATCGTCATGGGGGCAGGTGTGCCGACAACGGCGACCTATATCATTCTGGTCTCGGTAACCGCCGGAGCGTTCCAGATCCTGAATGTCGAACCGCTGGTCGCACACTTCTTCGTATTTTACTACGGCGTTCTGGCAGACATCACACCCCCGGTCGCGCTTGCAGCCTATGCTGCCGCGGGGATAGCCGGTTCGAACCCCTTCAAGACCGGAAATACCGCCTTCCGCCTGGGCATCGCAAAGGCGCTGGTTCCGTTTGTCTTTGTCTATTCACCTGCCTTGCTGCTTGTTGCGGACGGATTTACCTGGTGGGCATTCACATACACCCTGGCTGGAGCAATGCTGGGTATTGCGTCGCTCGGCATTGCATTTTCCGGGTTTCTCTTTGTGCCACTCCATCAGATCGAGCGGTGGTATGTAGCCGCTGTTGCGCTTCTTTTCATTGCGCCAGGCGTCATCACCCTATCCATCGGGCTCGCGTTGCTTTTGCCGATCCTGCTGCTTCAACTGCATCGCTTGAAACAGGCGTGAGGTCTTGTTTTGTCGGCCGTAGGGCACCGTTTGCAGTCAAGTCCGTACAGGAACATAAGTCCGGTTCACCGTTAAGGTTCCCGGCACCTGTGTTGCAAGCAGCTTAAAAACAAACGAGCCCGGAGCGCTGTCCGGGCATCAGGTTGATTTGCCGGCGGTTCTTGGAAGAACGAGGCAAAAAAACCTTTCTGACCAACCCGTGAGCGGACGATCCTGCCGATGCATCAAGGCAGTTCCATGCGCGCGAGAAGGCCAAGATGATCTGAACCCATGTAAGGACGCGTTTCGACCGACCCTACTGTGCCTTTGGGGACAAGAATATTGTCCAAAGGCAACGGCAACAGCCAACGCCCGAACTTGAACGAATTACGTGTCTGCCCCAGGATCTCGTTTCCCGCGGTTCTGCTTATTTTCCGAACACTCTCGCCCCAGGGCACCATGTTGAAGTCACCAGCGATAATGACCGGGCCATCCAGCTTGCTGATCCGATTGGAAACCTGCGCGCTCTGCTGAAACTGGCGGTAAGGAAATGGCCATTCCAGGTGAAGCGAAACGATCCAGATCTGGCGACTGTCCGGCAGAATTGCCTTGACGCCGGCAAGTCCCTCCTCTGGCAGGCAGAACTCGGTGTCAGAAACTGTCGGCAATGATGTAAGGATGGCGACATCCTGTCTGGGCCTGAACTGACACGACAGGAAGAAGGGATAGTGATCGAACAGCTTCGCCATGAAGCGTCGATTGTGTTCCGATACTTCTTGAAGGGTCACAACCTGAGCAGAGGACAGGATAATGTCATCCGCCAGGTCGTAACGCGGCCAAGCCTTCGAAAGCAGGTTCTTTTGATAAAGCGTCAGGCAATGACTGCCGCAGGAAACTTCCGCGCGAAAGTAACCTGACATGAAAGACGCAATCGCGGCGGCCGCTATGATCAGAGATACGATCGCTGTGCGTCGGAAGGTAAGTGCCCAAAGAACAATTGCAGTCGGGATAAGCAACCCGGCCAAAAGCGGACGGATCACCGCCAGAGAATCGCCCGGTGGGAACACGCGTCCCGTGAAGCCAAGCAAAACTGTTACCGCGATGACTGTTGCCCAAGTCCGCGCGGCATATCTGACAGTTTTCTTGCCAACCATTCCATACCTGCAGTTTCCACCCGACTTCGGCTCTTACCCTAGATGTGTTTGTCGGCAACAAAAACCCGCTACATTCACCACGAGAATCCTGTCGGGCACTTGCCTGATCAATAACCATTGATGGCTGTCGGCTTCATCCCCTCAGACAGGCAATGCGAAAGTGCGCCTTGAAGGCATGCTGTGTGGCGCGTCGAACCGAAAACCAGGTCAATCATTCTAACGTGGGCATCGGGGAGGCAGGCCATACGCTCCTCTGTAGGACGCAGAGGAGTTTGGTGACAATGGACGCTGGACATTGATCCGGCTGGATTAGGCAGGGTCAGCGGTTAACAACGCCGAGATGCTTAACCGCGCATTCGCGAGCGGAAAATTTCTTCCTCTAGTATCTCGATTGCCAAATCAGCTTCCCGGGATGCCTGTTCAAGAGCGGCATGAAGATCACGCGACACTTCTTCGTCACGGGGACACACACCGGCGACGTCGCCATCGACTCCTGGACGAAGTGTCCAGGTGACGCCGGATATCGCCAACGTTGCCGAGCACCAATCGTCCGACATCAAGGCGTGAAGTTGTTTGCTTGTTATTTCAATTGGCGTGCCATCAGGAGGCATACCGATGATAACCTGCCCCTGATACCACCAAGGTGCCTCTGGGTCGTCAAAGGCGTTTCTGACCATTCGCGGATCGCGGGTTATAATGCGTTGCGGTGTGGTCCGGCGATGAAGACGGGAACGCAAACGGTCAATCAATCCATTTGCTGAAATGGAGTCAGCGCCTTTCGTTCCAGCGTTACGTGTCCCGCCAAGAAAGGTAACCGCGGAATTACTTGTAAGGGCTTCCGCCAAAACCGACTTCACGGTTTCAGGGACACCTGCTTCGCGCGAGGGGAAACCGCTCCACCCGATCAAAAAGCCTCCGGGTTGCCAGGATCCGAGTTGCCAGATTTCGCTGCGTGGATGAGAGCCGATAAGTAACCTTCTCTCATTCATGGCACAATCCGGTCCAGCTGGGTGAAAATGGTCCCTTCGGCCCAGTCATAAACAACTTCTCCGACGCGCTCACCGCCATAATAACCGCCGATACCGCCGACAATACAGCCCGCTACACCACCCGCTGCGGTGCCCAAACCGGGTTGTATGGCTGTTCCGCCGGCAGCGCCGAGGTATCCGACACTCTTGCAACCGGCTGCTGCCAATGCCCAAGCCGTGACCTTTGCTGTCGCGGTGCGCAGCGGATTGCTCGATTGAACCACGTGAACCACATCTATCGCGGCACCGAGAACGACCAGTGCGCGGCCTGCGTATCGGAAATATTTTGCGCCTTTGTAGATTATCTGACCGGCTTTCCCGACGGTGGTGTGATCCGCGATGCCAAACTTGGCGTGTGTGCCCTTTTGGTTCCAGTGATAGTCGACGGTACCTGTAGTCTTGTTAAAGCCGTAGTCGAGACGCAGCGTCTTGTTGCCCTTCATGTTTTGAATGAAGAGCGTCGAGGTTGACTTGCCTTTGAAATTTCGAGGGAAAAACTCGATCGCCAGATTCCCGCTGCCGGGAACCGGAATGCGCACGACGCTTGGCAAACCTGCGCCCAGGGGGATTGCGCCCGACATTGGTACTTCAACGGCATCTATTGCATCGAGGACACTGTCGCCAACCGGCGCCAGCCAACTCAACGGAATTGGAGGATGTTCGACGCAGATCCGGGACGCAGGCTCCATGGCGGCCCAGGCGTTTTGGTCCAGGATGCCGTTGGGATTCGGCAGCGCATTTGCGGTTTCCCAATCATAGACGGCGTCAGCAAAGACATCGAGCGAGGGGGACGTTCCTCCCAGCCCAAGGACAGTCAGCACCGCACCAAGCCTCTGCCCCCAAGGCGGAGAGGTATTGCGAGCAAAAAAGGGATTTAGGCTCCGCGCATCATCATAATCAACAGACATACCGCGGCTCCCAAGCTTACAATACCGTTACTGTTCAATACGTTATGTGAATACTGACGAGTAATTCCAAATATAGAGAGCAATCTGAAACAACCAGTGAAAAGGCGAACGGGTCCCGCCGATACAGAAAACATGACTGTCAGCATTTGAACAGGCACGGCTGTTCTTCCGAGCGACAGATCGCACCCGATTTTTTCTAACGGTAAAGTTGTGATCGTCAAGTACCTTGCTCCACAGACCACGATGCCAGGTGCAAAGGGCTCGAACCCGGCCGGTAATACAAGCGGGACAAAAGAAAGCTTCGGCTCTCAACTCGATCGGCCGGTTGATTTTGTGCCTGTGAACTCGCGACTGATTGAAGGCCGTGATCTGCGCTCAAGTCTTTCAACAAAGACAAAATGCAGACCTGCTCCTCAACCTAAGGAGAATTCTCTGCGAGCTTGTCATCAGCGGTGCCTCAACGCGCCGTGATACCTTCTTTCAACGTCGCTAAGACCCTTTGGGCAGAGCCGTTTCCGCCAAAGCCAGCCACATGCGGACACCAACAGGAAAGAGGTTATTGTTGAATACAAATTGATCGCCGTGAAGCCCGGCTCTCCCGCCGACCTCGCCTGCGCCAAGCCAAATGTAAGCGCCACCCCCAACCGCATTAAGAAGATAGGAGAAATCCTCGCATCCCAGGGAAGGGGGCTCATCCGTGATCACAAGCTCATTTGACAGGAAACTGTCGGCAGCACGTTTCACGATGGCAGCGCCTTCGAAAGAATTGACCACAGCGGGATATCCCTTGCGGTAGTCCAGTTTGTATCCGATCCCGCTTGCCTGCGCGATTCCTTCGGCGATCCGCATGATCTGCGCTTCAACATGATCAGACAGTGCCGGATCGAAGTAACGCGCCGTGCCTTGGACCTCCATATCCGCTGGAACGATATTGTTGATCCGTCCACCGTGAAGCTGTGTGAAGGAAAGAACCAAGGCTGTCCGGGGATTGACCGTGCGGCTGACAATGCGTTGTGCGGACGTGACAAACTCGGCCGCTGCCACCAGCGGATCGTCTCCAAGCTCCGGCATAGCCGCGTGCGCGCCCGTCCCCTTGAATGTGAGAGTAAAATCATCAACGCCCGCCATGATTGGCCCTTCGGTGACAATCACAGCACCTTCTTTCACACCGGGCCAACTGTGTTGAGAGAAGACGCTTTCAGCCGGAAAGCGATCAAGCAATCCATCTGCCACCATCTTTTTCCCACCGCCGTGAACTTCTTCGGCAGGCTGGAACACGAAATAGACCGTTCCATCAAAATTCGGGTTTTCGCTTAGAAGCTTTGCAGCTCCGAGCAGCATCGCAGTGTGGGCGTCGTGGCCACAAGCGTGCATCGCGCCATCGACATGAGAGCTGTGGGGAAGGCCTGTGGCTTCGGTCACTGGAAGTGCGTCCAACTCGGCACGGAACATGATGCACCGGTCACTGTTGCCTGCAGTCAAGACGCCGACAACGGCGGTCTCTGACACGTCGCGATGCACATGGAGACCGAAACTCTCGAGCTTTCCTGCGACGAAGTCGGCAGTTTCCGTTTCCCGGAATCCCAGCTCAGGATTGCGATGGATGTGTTGCTGCCATTCGATGACATCCGGCAAGACAGCATCTACAAAATCATTCGGGGTCATCCCGCCACCTCTCTCGATATCGGAACAGGCGAAGCGCTCCATTCCGTTTCGAAAGGTGAGGTAATGCGGACCCGGGGAGCAGGTCTTGTACGAAGTTGCTCTAAGCTGCGCGGACTGCCTGGTAGTTCCCGGGCGTGAAGCCGTAGGCACGCAAGAAATGACGCGTCAGATGGCTTTGGTCCGTAAAACCTGCGGCGGTAGAAGCCATTGCCAGCGGTTCACCGGCATCGATCAGGTTTTTGGCGTGGCGCAACCGGCAGTCCAGAAGAAAGGCGTGCGGCGAGATACCTTTGGCGCGGGTGAAGGACCTCACCAGATGCCATTGAGACCATCCAACCTGTGCTGCTACCCCCGCCAAAGAGATACCGTCCACGGCATGCGCACGCAGTATCTCCTCGATCATCCCAATGCGTTTGGCGTCCTGACGATCGTAGCATTCAGTCGGCCTGGTCTCTGAATGACGGTCCACCAGATCAAAAAGGATATCCGGCCACAAAAGCTGTGTGCTGCTCGGGTTTGACCTCGTTTCAGCTGCAATGTGGAAGTCAGCAATCCGTGACGCAAGTTCAGGATCATGAACGACAGAGTGGCGGAAACGCGGGGGGATGGCCGAATGTGCCACGCTCATGAAATGGTCTTCGCGCGGATAGATCACGCGATAAGCCCACCCCAGTTCTGTTGCCGCTTCTCCGTCGTGTTGCGATTGAGGATTTACCAGGATTATATCGCCCGCTCTGGCGGTGTGAACTTCTCCTCGGCAGAAGAACGCTTCCGCGCCATCGGTAACCACGCCAACAACATAACCGACATGGCTGTGACGGCGGTATTTGTGCTTCCGAAATCGGGCCGCGAAAAGTTCCAGGTCGGAGATTTCGGGATCAGTCCAAAAGCATTTGTTGGGACGGCCTTGCTTTATACCTTGTTCCTTTATGGTGAGGGGTTCGCGGTCGGTCACTGTCCAGTTTCTCTGCCAAGCTGATTTTTCACTGCATCGTGGCATCGGTCAACATTGGCTTACGCGGGCAGCCAGCTGCGCCGGTCACCAGTGGCAGACGCTTGTCGGCTATGCCCCCAAACCGCTCTGGCCGGTTCAGGCAATCACCCGGCTATCGTCAGTTGCCAGAGTGCGTCCGGCGAAGATACCTGCGCCGCACACAAGCCAAGAACACAAAAGCCCGGGACGCTGCCCGGGCTCTAGGTTGTCTTAGCGAAACAAGCCTTATGCGCTTTGCTTGTTGGCAGCGCGTTCGGCACGTTTGCGCTCGTGCGGGTCGAGGACCGCCTTGCGCAGACGGATCGAGGACGGAGTGACCTCGACGAGCTCGTCGTCGGAGATATAGGAGAGCGCTGCTTCCAGCGTCAGTTTCATCGGCGTTGTCAGCTTGACGGCGTCGTCCTTGCCGGCAGACCGGATGTTGGTGAGCTGCTTACCCTTGAGGACATTGACCTCAAGGTCGTTGCCGCGGGTATGTTCGCCGACGATCATGCCCGGATAAACCTTGGTGCCCGGGTCGATCATCATCGGGCCGCGATCTTCCAGGTTGAACAGCGCATAGGCAACGGCCTCGCCGGTTCCGTTGGACAGAAGAACGCCGGTGTGGCGGCCCTGGATCGGGCCCTTGTAAGGCTCGTAGCCGTGGAAGATGCGGTTGAAAATGGCTGTACCGCGCGTGTCGGACAGAAGCTCGGCCTGATAGCCGATCAGACCGCGGGTCGGTGCATTGAACACCAGCCGGGTGCGACCGCCTCCGGACGGTTTCATTTCAAGCAGATCGGCCTTGCGTTCCTGCAGTTTCTGGACCACGACGCCGGAGTGTTCGTCATCAACGTCGATGATGACTTCCTCGATCGGTTCCTGACGATTGCCGGCTTCGTCGAACTGATAAACCACGCGCGGTCTGCCGACGCCGAGCTCAAATCCTTCGCGGCGCATATTTTCGATCAGGATGGCCAGCAGCAATTCACCGCGCCCGGAAACGATAAAGGCGTCCGGCTCGTCCGTGTCTTCCACCTTCAGGGCAACGTTGCCCTCGGCTTCCTTCATCAGGCGTTCGCGGATGACGCGCGACTGGACCTTCGAGCCTTCGGTGCCGGCCAGCGGGCTGTCGTTGACGCGGAACGTCATTGAGAGTGTCGGCGGGTCGATCGGCTGTGCCTGAAGCGGATCGGTTACTGCGGGCGCACACAATGTGTCGGCGACCGTTGCCTTGGCCATGCCGGCGATCGCGACAATGTCGCCCGCCTCGCCCTGTTCGATCGGCTGACGTTCCAGGCCGCGGAAGGCAAGGATCTTGGAAACGCGCCCTGATTCCACCTGACTGCCGTCACGTGCCAGTGCCCTGATCGGCATGTTCGGAACGGCGGTGCCGGAAACGATACGGCCCGTGAGGATACGTCCGAGGAAGGGATCGGATTCAATCGTGGTGGCGAGCATGCGGAATTCGCCCGGGTCCGCTTCAGGCGGCGCAACCTTGTCCAGCACCATGTCAAATAGCGGATCCATGTTGTCCTGGGGCCCGTCGGTCTCCTGGGCCATCCATTCCTGTTTCGCGGAGCCGTAGAGAACCGGGAAGTCCAGCTGTTCCTCGTTGGCGTCCAGCGCAGCGAACAGATCGAACACTTCGTCCAGGACTTCGTCCGCACGCTGCTCGGGCTTGTCGATCTTGTTGATGGCGACAATCGGTTTCAGGCCGAGTTTCAGGGCCTTGCCGAGCACGAATTTCGTTTGCGGCATCGGACCCTCGGCTGCGTCGACCAGAAGGATGACGCCATCGACCATGTGCAGGATACGCTCGACCTCACCGCCGAAATCGGCGTGACCCGGTGTGTCGACGATGTTGATGCGCGTGTCCTTCCAGACGAGGGAGGTTACCTTCGCCAGGATTGTGATGCCGCGTTCGCGTTCGATGTCATTGGAATCCATCATCCGCTCTTCCGTGCGCTGGTTGTCGCGGAATGCGCCGGATTGTTTCAGCAGGACGTCGATGAGCGTTGTTTTACCATGGTCAACGTGCGCGATGATTGCGATATTGCGAAGATTCATGCGTGGCTCCAAAAGACAGAACGGGCCCGATTGGGACCCGCTTCCTGTCTGGAATTGTAAAATAAGGGATCGGCGCACTCGCCGAATTTGGCGCCTTTATACGTGGACTGCGGCAATTGTGCAATGCGGGGGCGTGCGGATCTGTCTCGCAAGGCCCGGGCGTCGACTTTCGGTCCATTGACATGTCCGCTTTCAAACCCTAATTCGTAAGGGAACCTTACTAAAAGGCCGCTCATGAACATTGCCTATCCGAATGTCAGCGTAACAATGCTGGTCGTCGATCTTGCGCGCCTGCTGCGAAGACGATTTGAAGCAGCGCTGACCGACGTGGAAACCGGGCTCACCGTCGGTGAAGCACGCACGCTGTTTTATGTCTGGCGCAACCCTGGCCACCGCCAGGCCATGCTCGCGGATATCATGTTCGTCGAACCCATGACGCTCGTCGGGTATCTGGACTCGCTGGAAGGGGCTGGGCTGATCAAAAGATGTCCGGATCCGAAGGACAAGCGTGCGAAGCTGGTTGAACTGACGCCGGAAGCCGATCCGCTCCTGGAACGTATCGGCACGGCTCTGCAGAGCGTTCGGGCCAAGGCGCTCGAAGATATTCCCGAAAAAGACCGGACCGTTCTGGAAACGCTGCTTCAGAACATGAAGGACAATCTGATCTCCGAGGAAGGTGCCGGCAAACGCAAATGACCTCCGATAACGGCATCATGAGCGCGCGGCGCACGTCGCTGCTTGGCGCGGGACTGGTCGCCATCGGACCTATTTCGATGGCGCTCTATACCCCTGCCATGCCGACGCTCGTCGAGGTGTTTGGAACGACGGATGCCGCTGTCAAGCTGACGCTGACCGCCTACTTTGCCGGATTTGCCGTCGCGCAGCTCATCTGCGGTCCTTTTTCCGATGCCTTCGGCCGCAAGCCGGTCACCCTGGCATTCTTGAGCCTCTACCTGCTTTCGAGCATTCTCGCGACCTTTGCGCCGACCGTGGAATTTATGGTCGTGGCCAGGACGCTTCAGGGCATTGGAGCGGCGGTCGGAATTTCCGTCTCCCGCGCTATCGTGCGCGACCAATTCACCGGTCAGGCATCTGCACACATCATGAATGCGATTGCGATGATGCTTGCCTTGGGGCCGGCTATATCGCCGACAATCGGCGGGTTCGTTCTGGAGCTCTTCGGCTGGCGTGAAGTGTTCTGGTGCATGGTCATCTATGGGCTTGTACTGATGATTGCGGTTGCCTGTTTCCAGGTGGAAACCAATCCGAACCCGGGCGGACATCACCTCAATCCGGGACGGCTTGTTGCCAACTACCTGACGCTGCTGAAGGATCCGCGCTTTCTCGCGCCGAGTGTTCTGATCGGCTGCGGACTTGGCGGGCTCTACGCGCTTGCAACCGTGCTGCCTTTTGTCCTGATTTACGAGGTGGGGCTGACACCGTCGCAATTCGGTCTCGCCATGATCATTCAGTCGGGCTCGTTTATCGTTGGAACTATTGTCACGGGGCGGCTGCTCAAAATCTTTGAAGCGCGCAAACTGGTCCCGGTCGGTATGGCTTTGTGGATCGTGTCGTCGTCCCTCATGTGCATCTTGACACTGACTCAGGTGCCATCAGTCACAACTGTCATGGGACCTGTTGCGCTGTTCGTCTTTGGCCTTGCCTTTGTGCTGCCGGCAAGTTTCACAGACTCCATGGCTCCCTTTCCCCAAATTGCAGGGGCGGCCTCGGCCATGACCGGCTTCATGCAATTCGGGGGCGGTATTGCCGGGAGCCTGATTGTCGCAGCGCTGGGCGATCCGCTTATCGGGCTGGCCACGGTGCTGCCCATGATGCCGATCATCGGCACGCTTATCTACCTGGTTCTCAAGAGCAGGGCGGCTCGGCCGGCCGCTGCCGAATAGGCCACCGTTTTCGATCTCCAACCCGGCGCTCAGCGCTTGACCCCGTGCAAGTGAACGGGCATCTGTCGGTGACGACGAGAAAGGGATCACCGAATGGCGAAAGCCGCTGCCTATACCCTGCCGACAAGCCGTGCTCACGTCATGGGTATCTTGAATGTGACGCCAGATTCGTTTTCCGATGGGGGCCGGCACAATGAAGCCGAAGCTGCCCTGGCACATGCAAAGGCAATGATCGCGCAAAGGGCCGATATTCTCGATATCGGCGCCGAAAGCACGCGGCCGGGCTCGGCGCAGATTGCCCTGGAGGATGAATGGACGCGGCTCGCGCCAATACTGGAACCCGTCTGCGATCTCGGAATTCCTGTCTCCATCGACACCTACAAGGCGGAAATCGCCCGGCGGGCCTGCCAGGCAGGTGCCGTAATCGTCAACGACGTGTGGGGTCTGCAGCGCGATCCGGATATGGCAGAGACGGTTGCCGAAGCCGGTGTTCACGTTGTGATGATGCACAACCGGGAGAAGGCCGACGCCAGCATCGATATTCTCAGCGATATCGACCGCTTCTTTGAAAAATCGCTCCGGCTTGCAGAGTCCGCTGGAATTGCAAAGGAAAAGCAGGTTCTTGACCCCGGCTTCGGCTTCGGAAAGACCGTAGACCAGAATTTCGTCATCTTGAACAGGTTCGAGCAGCTCAAGAAACAGGGATTTCCAATCCTGGCCGGCGCTTCCCGCAAGCGCATGATCGGTGCGGTGCTGAATGTGGAGACCGATGGCCGTCTCTACGGCTCACTTGCCGTTCATATGACGGCGCTGCTCAAGGGCGCGGACATCGTGCGGGCGCATGATGTCGGTCCACATGCCGATTGCGTGCGTATGCTGGAAGCAACTTCTCTGGAACGGACCCCCGCCTGACATGACACTTTCTCACCAGACACCCGACGCTCCGACCCGTTGCGCGCTCGGGCTCGGCTCAAATCTGGGCGATCCGAAAGCCAATCTCGACAAGGCCGTTCGGCTATTGGAACAGACTGACGGCATTACCCTGGTCGCCAGGTCGTCTGACTACCGGACACCGCCGTGGGGTCCGGTGCCGCAAGGCGACTACATCAATATTTGCGTGGTCATCGACACCATGCTCAGCCCGCGAGACCTTCTGAAGCGATGTCTCGATGTCGAAATCGAACTCGGCCGCGTGAGAGATGTTCGTTGGGGACCGCGCGTCATTGATGTCGATGTTCTTATCTACGGCGTTCGCGAAATCCGTGAGGAGACGCTTGAGATTCCGCATCCCCGCATGGGGGATCGAGCTTTCGTTTTGATCCCTCTGGCCGAGATCTGGCCGGACGCTCCGTTGGGTGACGGCCGGACTGCCGCTGATGCGCTCAAGACCTGTCCGGATCAGGAAGGCGTCGTGAAGCTTGAACCCGTGGGCTAGGTTGGTGAGCGATAAAGCGGCTTCAGCGCGCTAAACCGACAAAACTTTCCATATGAAATCTGGCGGTGTCCGGGTGCGGCTTGTGGCTGCTGCCGAATGGGCAGGCATGGCGGGCGAGGCAACCGGACCAACACTTCATATCGCTGCCGGTTTCAAGGTGCGCCTTGCAGGCCGGGACGTTGTATCCGGTCTCAACCGAGATCGCATTGACCGGACAGGCGCTCAGGCAGGGTTTGTCGAGGCAGGTTTCGCACGGACCAGCTGTGGTGTTTTGGTCGAGGCCCGCGATCGGCTGTGAAGACAGAAATGCGGCCCGAAAGCCGGTCCAGGGTCCGAAATCCTGATGGGCCAGTACGCCGAGCGGACTTTGAGAGAATCCGCCGCATTTCAGCGCCCATTGCTGGAAGGGATAATAAGGAGGCCCTTCGAAGGGAAACAGCGGTGCACAGCCGTGGCTGGCCGCGATCCGGGAAAGTTCGCGCTTGGTGTACCGGTCCAACGGATGGGGATTGCCGTCCGAGAATTCATCGCTGTTGCTGAACGCGGGCCATAAAGAAGGGCCGGTGCTGCCGATCAACAGGAGCACCTTGGTCGTCTTCCCTGCTCCGAGATCGGGCAGGTTGTCCGCGGTGTCCGGTTCAAAGGCGCCCAATGCCAAAAAACCGGCGGCTGAAAGATCTTCCCTCAGTGTCATTGCCGCCGATCCCGTTATGTGGTTGAGCTTCAGCCTATCCGGTCACGCTTGGCAAGCGTGCGCAGGCGGAGCGCATTCAGCTTGATGAAGCCTGCAGCGTCTTTCTGATCGTAAGCGCCCTGGTCGTCCTCAAACGTCACCAGTTCCTCGGAGTAAAGCGAATAGGGCGACGAGCGGCCAACCAGAATGACGTTCCCCTTATAGAGTTTCAGACGAACGGAGCCGGTGACGTGCTCCTGGCTCTTGTCGATCAGGGCCTGCAGCATTTCGCGCTCGGGAGAGAACCAGAAGCCGTTATAGATCAGCTCCGCGTAGCGAGGCATCAGCTCGTCCTTGAGGTGCGCAGCACCGCGATCAAGCGTGAGCGACTCCATGGCCCGGTGAGCGGTCAACAGGATTGTGCCTCCCGGGGTCTCGTAAATGCCGCGGCTCTTCATGCCGACGAACCGGTTTTCGACCATGTCGAGGCGGCCGATGCCATTGTCACGGCCATAGTCGTTCAGCTTCGCAAAGAGCGTCGCCGCCGACATTTTTTCGCCGTTGATGGAAACCGCGTCACCTTTTTCAAAGCCTATTTCGATTTCTGTGACAACGTCCGGAGCCTCGGTCGGGTCGACAGTCCGCTGGAAGACGTAGTTGGGTGCTTCCTCCGCCGGATCTTCGAGTACTTTGCCTTCCGAAGAAGAGTGCAGCATGTTCGCGTCTACGGAGAACGGGGCTTCGCCGCGCTTGTCTTTGGGAACCGGGATCTGATGCTTTTCGGCAAAATCGAGAAGATCGGTCCGGGACTTGAAGGACCAGTCGCGCCAGGGCGCGATTACCTTGATGTCCGGGTTGAGGGCGTAAGCGGACAATTCGAACCGAACCTGATCGTTGCCCTTGCCCGTTGCGCCATGCGCGACCGCGTCGGCCCCGGTTTCTTCGGCAATTTCGATGAGACGCTTGGAGATCAGCGGGCGCGCGATGGATGTGCCCAGCAGATAGACACCCTCATAGACCGTGTTGGCGCGGAACATCGGGAACACGAAATCGCTGATGAACTCCTCGCGCAGGTCATCGACATAGATTTCCTTGATGCCGAGCATCTCGGCTTTCTTGCGCGCCGGCTCCAGCTCTTCACCCTGGCCGAGATCGGCGGTGAAGGTGACGACTTCGCAGTCGAATTCGGTCTGCAACCATTTCAAAATGATGGAAGTGTCGAGGCCGCCGGAATAGGCCAGCACGACTTTTTTGATGTCACCATGCGCCATCTTGGGGAAAGTCCAGTTCGAAGTTTTCGGCGGATTGACCGCGCTGTTGAAAATTTGCGGCAATTTAGCCGGTTCGCGACGCGGCGCAAGCCCTTCTGTTCGGCCAATTGGTCGCTGAACCTGTTGCTTTCGCGCGACAGGTGGTGATCAGCCTGCGAAGACTTGCCACTTGCAATTGACCCCCCACCGGTCGAGGGTGATAACAAGAAGAATACAGGCGGACTGGTCCTGTGCCGGCCTGGGAGGCGAAATGGATCTGATCGATTTCAAACTCGACTACTACGACTACGCGACCTTTCTGATCCTGCTTCTGGTCGTCATCGCTTTCTTTTACGCCATGGTCACACTCGGCGGGTTGCCCGGGAAACTTGCCGAGAAGCGCAAGCATCCGCATGCCGAATCCGTCAAGCTCGGTGGCTGGATCGGGCTCTTCACGGTGTTTCCCTGGATCCACGCGCTCATCTGGGCCTATCACGACAGCCTGACCATCGACATTCGCAGGTTGCCAAAGGATATGCGCGACAAGCTTGACGAAGATCACGATGGCGAGGAAGCGACGCAGCCGGGTGCGATCCAGACGACAGTGTCGGAAATCGAAGCTGCAGACGTGCCGCCACAGGCTCCCAAAACCGGACCTGCCTCATGACGATTGCGCTTCTGATTCTGGCGTTTTACGCCCTCTTCATGTGGCTGGTTTTCTACAAGTTCAGGCTCTTGAAATTCAATATTGCCTGGGGCGTCGTCAGCTTCTGGGTGGGTTTTCATGTCCTGTTCCTGCTGATTGTCTTTTTGCGGTTCTACACCCCCTACACAATCGACGGTCACGTGATCCGGCAGACGATCCAGATTGCACCGCGGCTGCCGCATCCGACTCTCCTCCAGGAAGTCTATGTCTCGCAAAACCAGAAGGTGAAAAAGGGCGACAGGCTCTATCAGTTCGATCCGACGCTCTATGCGGCGCAGCTGGCAGAAGCGGAGGCAAATCTCGCCGATGCGCAGCAGAACGCCCTCATTCTGGACGAGAATGTCGTGCTTGCGCAGGATTCGCTCAATCAGGCGCGCGCGAACGAGCAATTCGCCAACGAACAGGTCAACCGCTACTCCAATCTGGTGCCGCGCGGCGGGGCCAAGCAGGAAACGCTGGACCAGTGGAACGCGCAACTCGCCGGTGCGGAAGCGCAGGTCGCAGAGGCCGAGGCTAACGTGAAGAAGGCGCAACTGGCCGTCGATGCCAAGATCGATGGCGTCAATGCGCAGGTTGCCGCCGCGCAGGCCCAGGTGGAGCAGGCGCAGTATTATCTAGACCAGACCGTCATTTATGCGCCCGCAGACGGTGTGATCATCAGCCAGCAG
Organism: uncultured Roseibium sp.; assembly: GCF_947494555.1. Taxonomy (GTDB): domain Bacteria; phylum Pseudomonadota; class Alphaproteobacteria; order Rhizobiales; family Stappiaceae; genus Roseibium. The sequence continues at coordinate 595,971 of NZ_CANLVF010000004.1, forward strand.
GCGCGGCCGGGACTGGTCGTCGGCGGGTTTCGGGTCGGGTCGATTGCAGCCTTTGTCGCTGATGAAGATCCTTATTTCCTGGCGACGTTCTATCAGGAACATCTGAAATTCGTTGAGCCGGGTCAGCCTGTCGAAGTGGCACTCGATATCTATCCGGGCCAGATCTTCACCGGCAAGGTGCGCGCGATCTGGGACGGAACCGGGCAGGGCCAGATCATTCCGCGTGGGCGCGTTCCGGAGTTTCTTTTCATGAGCCCGCAAGGACGCTTTGCCGTTGAAATCGTTCTGGACGACGATCCGGCCCTGAAGCGCTACCCGGCCGGCGCCCATGGAGCGGCAGCGATCTATACCGGTGCCGGGGGCAACTGGGTTGCCGTCCTTCGGCGTGTGAACATGCGCCTTTATTCCTGGGTCAACTTCATCATTCCGTTTGATGTTTAATGTAGGCGGGGCGGGCATGCGGCGAACATCGGCACCTGGATTTGGACTGGCTCTTTGCGGCGCGCTTCTTCTGGGTGGCTGCATGGTCGGCCCCGATTTCGAACGGCCCGAAGCGCCTCGTTTGGACAGTTGGAGTTCGGGTGCCAACCTCCCGGTCGACAGCCGGACGGGATTTACCACTCGTAGCGCGAATTCTGTTCCCTGGTGGCACGTCTTCGGGGACGAGACGCTCAACAGCCTGATCGCCCAGGCCTACCGGCAGAACGTGGAACTGCAGGCAGCAGGCGTGCGGGTCTATCAGGCGCGCGCGCAGCTCGGTATCGCCCGTGGCGAGCTGTTTCCGCAGGTGCAGGAAATCAATGGCGGGTCGAAGAGCATCCGCTTCAGCGCGGAAGATCCCTTCATCCGGGATCTGGAGCGGGTCGGCCTGGTCAACGATCACATTACCCGGGTGTCCGCCGGGTTCGACGCCGGATGGGAAATCGATGTCTGGGGCAAGATCCGCCGGGACGTGCAATCGGCCGATGCCAATCTGAAGGCCAATATTGCTTCTTATGACGATGCCCTTGTCACCCTCACGGGCGATATTGCCGCGACTTATGTAACGGTCCGCGAACTTCAGCAGCTGGTTGCCGCGGCCCGGAAGAATGCCACACTTCAAAGAAAGTCGCTTGATCTCACCAAGCTGCGGCTGGAAAACGGAGCCGCCACCAAACTCGATGTGGACGAGGCCACCGTTCTTTACAACAACACGCTTGCCAGCATTCCCGGCTACGAAGCGGAACTGGCGCAGGCCTATAACGCGCTCAGCCTGCTGTTGAGCGAGCCGCCCGGCAAAATGAAATCGCGGTTGGGATCGAGGGCGCGCTATCCACGTGTTCCGGCGGAAGTCGCCATTGGCGTTCCCGCCGACCTTCTGCGCAGACGCCCGGATATTCGCTATGCGGAATATGTGGCCGCGGCGCAGTCGGCTCAGATCGGCGTTGCCAAGGCGGACCTTTATCCGGCGTTTTCGATATCCGGTGCGATTGGCGTCAGCGCGGACAACTTTTCTAATCTCTTCGGCAACGGGACGATGACCGGGTTTTTCAATCCGGCGTTTTCGTGGAATTTCCTGAACTACGGACGCATCCAGAACAATGTCCGCGTTCAGGACGCAAAATTCCAGGAAACTCTGCTGAACTACAAGAATACGGTGCTGACTGCCTATTCGGAGGTTGAAAACGCGCTCACAGCGTTTCTGCGCTCCAAGCAGGAGGCCGTTTATCTGCGCCGAAGTGTGGTTGCCGCGCGCAGTTCCGTCTCCGAGGTTGAGGCCCAGTATGAGGATGGCACGGCATCCTACAACCGGGTCGTCGACGCCCAGAAAAGCCTGTTGGTTGCCGAGGAGCGGCTTATTGCGGCGCAAGCAAATGTGCTCACCAACCTGATTGCTGTCTACAAGGGGCTCGGCGGGGGCTGGGTGCCGGAAAATGTCGACGGGCTGATCTCTGAAGAAACACGCCAGCAGATGGCGGAACGGACCCGCTGGGGCAAGCTTTTGGAAAAGCCGGTTGACGATGCCGGGTGACTAAGGCTTGGAACAACGTCCGGCTGCCCTTTTCTTTCAATCCTCATCCTGAGGAGGGTTGCAAACCCCACTCGAAGGATGGGTTACAAGTTCAGAGCGAGCGGCCCATCCTAATCTGTTTGCATTTTCGTATTGTTGTCTTGGGAGGGCTTATGGGCCCTCCTCAGGATGAGGTGGTGGTTTGGTAGGACATGTGTTTGCTGGCTTCGCCGCTAAGCCGCCAACCGTGGATTTTGTCATCCCGGACAGAGCGCATCGGAGATCCGGGAACCAGTACACCGCAGCCGCTATGACCTGTTTCTGCGGCCTGTGACTACTGGATCCCTGCCTTCGCAGGGATGACAAAAGGGGATGTGCGCAGTATCTCATACGAAGTTCATCTCGATGATTTCTGAAGGACTGGGCGGGGATTGATTGCCGGACGATGCGAGCCAGTCAGCTTGTCAGGCTGGACCTGAGTGAGCGTGCAAGTTCAGACAGTTTCTTGGTTTCCGTTTGAATGATTGGTGTCGGGATTGCTGCAATTTCAAGGTTTAGCGCAAAGTCTCTCCAGGCATTGAGCGTGTTTGCAAAATCCGGTGCGGACTTGCAGGCAGCCTCCTGTTCCTCAGTTCGTCCGGAAAAGCGGTGATGCGTAATGTACATGTCTATCGGGATCAGCAGATCCGCATCTGCTTCGTCAGTTGGGTTGTCCGGCTTTTCGTCTAATGACGACAGGAAACTTGCAGACAGGTAGTGTGAGTGTACGTGAAGTTCACCGTGTTCATCCCGCGACATGTTTTCCAACAGGGTAATGCGTGAAAGATTCCGCCAAGCGTGAAAACTTGTGCCACCAAAGAGCGTCAAGGTCAGACCCTCTCGGGAAAGTTCCAGACAGCTTTCTTGTGGCATGCCGCGCAGAAGACGGAAACAAATCCAATAAATGGCTGCGCCGATTGCCAAGTAAAACAGGAAGCCGAACTGGATATTGTCAAAAATGGCAAGAAGCAGAAAGCCTAGCAAAAAATACACAGCTGTTGGCAAACCCAGCGCCAAAAATCGCTGCTTTATGGGATCAGGTTTGAGGATGAGTGTTTCGGGAGTAAATTGAGAATCCATGCCGGTCCGGTCTTATTGGCGAGTTGCGAAGGCTGATTAACATGCAAAAGTGCGGGTTACCATCGCACATTGCGCCGGTGGTTAAGCTGGTCCGCGGTTGGGGGCAGTCTATTGGGGATCGCGTGGTCTTTTCAGGTCAATCAGCAGTCGTGTGTTCTCCTCATCTTGAGGAGGGTTGTAAGCCCGTCTCGAAGGACGCGTGGCAATTTCCAACATTGTAGCCCATCCTTCGAGACAGCACTGCGTGCCTCCTCAGGATGAGGTGGTGGGTGTTGCGGGACATGAGTTTGTTGGCTTCGCCACCAAGCCGCCGAATGTCAATTTTGCCGTCCCGGACGCAGCGCAGCGAAGATCCGGGATCCGGTACGCCGCCGCCGCTATGACCTGTTTCTGTGGCTTGCAATTACTGGATCCCCGCCTGTGCAGGGATGACAAGGGGGAGGTGCGCAGTCTCTCAATCGAATTGTTATCTCGTTTCTTTCTGAGGGAATGATCGCCGGACGATGCGCTGTCATTGGCCGGGGCTCAGGCCAGCTTTTGGATTTGACGATCGAGGATGCAGGGTGATTTCATCGTGTGGCAGCATTTAGCTGCCCTTTTCTTTCCCTCCTCCTCAGGATGAGGTGATAGGTGTCGCGGGACATGAGTTTGTTGGCTTCGCCGCTAAGCCGCCAACCGTGGATTTTGTCATCCCGGACGCAGCGAAGCGCAGATCCGGGAACCAGTACGCCGCAGCCGCTATGACCTGTTTCTGCGGCCTGTAATTACTGGATCCCTGCCTGCGCAGGGATGACAAGGGGGCAGTGTCTGCGAAGCAAAGGTGTTCGGATATTTCCGTTGGCCGTCTGTGGCAGCTGCCTGACCGACAGGAAATCGCGATTGGTCAGGAGTGCCGGGGGCTATTCTGATGCCGATGCAACACCGTATCTCGCCAGAAAAAGATCGACGCTTTCCTCGATGATTGTGCCGACTTCCTCGCGGCCAGGGACGCGGGCGGCGTAGATGTTGGGAAAGAATGCGCGGGACTTGATCAGGCCGAGGAACTGTTCTGCGGCGACCGACGGGTCGCCTGCCTTCAGCTTGCCTTCGCTAGTGGCGCGCTCGATGAATTCGGCAAAAACGACCAGCTTGGTCATACGCGCGTTCATGTCGGCGGCCAGTTCCGGGTCGCGAATGGTTTCGCTCATGATCATGCGCGCGAGGCTCATGAAACAGGGGTTGATCATCAGCTCGCCTTCTGCCCAACCCAGCCGGACGAGTGCGTCCCGAATGGGCAGTTCGGCGTCATACGGGAGTTCGAGTGCCGAGTTGATCTGGTCCGCAAGGCACTGGTTTATCGCCCGGAAAAGAACGTCCTTGCTTTCGAAGTGATTGTAGACTGTCCGCTTGGAAACCTGCGCGCGCTCGGAGATGCGGTCCATGCTCGCGCCAGCATAGCCTTTCTCCTGAAATTCCGCGATTGCAGCTTCTACTATCTGCTTTCTCTTCTGATCGGATACGGACATTTTCTGCTCAATTCGGCCCCTGTTGCATGTTGCGTTTCTTTTGCGTCCCCCAGTTCTTTTTTCCCAAAAAATACGCCCTATGTAAACTATGGCGTTTACAGACGCGGAAGTCGGTATTACACTGCACAGTGTAGTTTACACCCTTTAGCCAGTTAAGGCCAGCCAAGGGAGACGCCCTTCATGTCAATAACACTCAAAATCAACGGGGAAACGCGCACGCTTGATGCCGACCCCGAAAGCCCGCTGCTATGGGCCCTGCGCGACGAACTCGGAATGACGGGAACGAAGTTCGGTTGTGGCATAGCCTCCTGCGGCGCCTGTACGGTCCATTGGGACGGTGTCCCGATCCGATCCTGCCAGACATTCGTCGGAGACCTCGAAGGTGCTGAAATCACCACGATCGAAGGTGTCGACGGCAAGGCGGCAACAGCTGTTCAGGCCGCCTGGAACGAATTGGATGTGCCGCAATGCGGTTATTGCCAGTCCGGACAGATCATGGCGGCGACGGCTCTGCTCAGCGAAACGCCAAAACCGACTGACGAAGATATCGACGCAGCCATGGACGGAAACGTTTGCCGGTGTGCAACTTACGCCCGTATCCGCAAGGCAATCCACCTTGCTGCCGACAAGATGGAGGGTTGATCATGTTGCATCTGCTGCAAAAGCCGCTTGAGGCGGCCAAACCGACCCGCCGTACCTTCCTGAAGATATCCGCGGGTACCGTCGGCGGGCTTGTGCTCGCGATGAACCTGCCGCGCGGCGCAGAAGCTGCCGCAGGCGACGGCGAGCTGATCCAGCCGTTCGTGCATATCCGCCCCGACAATACGGTTGTGGTGCTGTCAAAGCATCTGGACAAGGGACAGGGGACGGCAACGGGTCTCACGACGCTGGTTGCCGATGAACTCGACGCGTCCTGGGAGCAGGTATCTGCCGAACACGCCCCATCCAACCCGCAGGTTTATGCCAATACCCTGTTCGGTGTTCAGGGTACCGGTGGCTCCACTGCCATGGCCAACTCCTTCATGCAGTACCGGCAGGCCGGCGCTGCCGCGAAGGCGATGATCGTTGCCGCGGCCGCTCAGGAATGGGGCGTACCGGCGGAAGAGATCACGGTCTCGAACGGCGTTGTCAGCCACTCATCCGGTCAATCGGCAACTCTTGGCGACCTGGCCGGCCTCGCCGCTCAGCAGGATGTTCCGGCAGAACCGACGCTGAAAACGCCCGATCAGTGGGTCTATATCGGCAAGTCGTTCCCCCGTGTTGACGTCAAGAACAAGACCGTCGGTGCACCCGGCACCTACACGATGGATTTCCAGAGAGACGATCTCCTGGTTGCCGTCGTTGCCCGCTCACCGCGTTTCGGCGGCAAGCTGAAATCCTTCGATGCCGCAGAAGCAATGAAGGTGCCTGGTGTCGTCAACGTGCTGCAGATCCCGAACGGTGTCGCGGTCGTCGCCGCCTCCACCTGGCCGGCGATCAAGGCGCGGGATCTTCTTGAAATCGAATGGGACGACAGCGAAGCGGAAACCCGGTCCAGCGATGCCATGATGGCCGAGCTCAAAGACATGACCGGCAAACCGGGCGTTAAGGTTCGCGAAGACGGCGATGTCGACGCGGCGCTTGAAGCCTCCGATCGTGTCATCGAGGCCGATTTCGAGTTTCCGTTCCTGGCCCATGGTGCCATGGAACCGCTCGATGCGGCTCTGCTCTACGATGGCGAAACGGCTGAGCTCTGGCTCGGTTCGCAGATCCAGACGATCGATCACAACGTCGCTGCGACGATCCTCGAGGTTCCCTTCGAGAAGGTCAAGATCAACACGATGTGGGCCGGCGGATCCTTCGGCAGGCGGGCACAAGCGGACAGTCATCCGGTCGCTGAAGTTGCTTTCCTGGCGAAGGCGATGCTGGCGGCGGGGATGGATCCTGCGCCGATAAAGATCGTGTGGACCCGCGAAGACGACATGGCCGGCGGTTACTACCGTCCGATGTCGGCGCACAAGATCAAGGTTGGTCTTGATGCCGACAACAGTGTCACCGCGTTCAAGTACAACATTGCGGCCAAGTCGATCGTCAAGGGCACGCCTTTTGAAGCCATGCTTATGAAGGACGGTGTCGATCACAACATGACGGAAGGCGCCCACGACACGACATATGCGTTCCCGCTCATGAACATGGACCAGTCCTTCCAGGAAACGAAGGTACCGGTTCTGTGGTGGCGTTCGGTGGGACACACCCACACGGCGTATGTGATGGAGACCATGGTCGACCGCATCGCCAAGGAAGCCGGCAAGGATCCGGTCGCCTATCGTCTTGAGATGATCAAGGACGACCCGAGAAAGGTCGAGGTGCTGAAACTGGCGGCTGAAAAGGCCGGCTGGGACACGCCAGCACCTGAAGGACGGCATCGCGGTGTTGCCGTACACAAGTCCTTCGGTTCCTACGTTGCAGAGGTTGCGGAAATCTCCTTCCGCGACGATGGCACTGTGAAGGTCGAGAAAGTGGTTGCTGCCGTCGATTGCGGCACACCGATCAACCCGGACAACATCCGGGCCCAGGTCGAAGGCGGCATCGGGTACGGTCTCGGTGCAATCCTGCGCAACCAGGTGACACTTGCAGATGGTGTCGTTGAAGAGACCAACTTCGATACCTACGAGCCGATCCGCATATCGGACATGCCGGAAATCGAGGTCCATATCGTTGCTTCGAACGAAGCACCGACAGGTATCGGCGAGCCTGGTACACCTCCGATCGGTCCGGCAGTCGCCAATGCCATCGCGGCAGCGAAAGACGATTGGGTCACCAACCTGCCGCTAACCAAGGCAGGTCTTGTCTGATCGGCCCGGATCTGAAAACGAAAGGCCGCCTCCGGGCGGCCTTTTTTCTGGTGCGAACCGTGCTCATGGTGTTCGCACTATTGTCGCGTCGACACAGTCGGAGATTACTCCTGAACCCGGTACCCTTCCGGAACATAGAAGGTAAAATCCCGATCCTCGACCGCAAGATGACATTCGTGGCAATAGGTCATGAGCTGCGGATTGTCGCCTGTTGTATCACCCACGATGGAGCCATCCGGGATCACCATGAAATAGCGCCAGTCGGCGGTCTCCGGACTTGTTCCTTCGGCGAGCTTTTCCATTCCGAACATGGCACCCGGGAAGATGCGGCCGTCTCCCGTCACCGTAATGCTGTCCTTAGCAAGCACGGATCCGACCGGTAATTTCTCGCCTGCCTTCAGGATCGCGTAATTGACTGCAATCGCGTTGGCATAGTTGTTGACGTAGCGCTGGCCGTGAGTGGCCGAAACATAAGGCGCGTCATTGAACAGCTTCCAGGACTGATATCCCTCGATCTCCGGCAGATCCGCGATGGCGTAAAGGTCGCCCATTCTGCTCTTGAGATCGTCGTAGATCTTCCGGGCGTCTTCCTTGCTGAGGTCCGCTGGATCTTCAATCGCAATGTGACTGTCGAACGATTGGGTCTGTGCAAAGGCGTCCACGAGAACGCCTGAAAGGATAAGCAGGACAATGAGTATCAAAATCTGTTTGCTCATAATGCACTGTCTCCCAAAGTTACGCTTTGGCGAGCCCCTCCCCAGAAACGTGTCCATTCCTTAAAATAATACAACCCCTGCCTCTTTCCATGACGAACTGTTTCAGCTTCACCCGGTTGTGTGCAGGCTTGATCGCCGCGCCCGGGAAAGCCGGCGTTTTCACAGTCAATTTCCGTGACGCCAGCGGGCAAATGCAAAAATCATTCGATTGAAACTGCAAAGCGCAAAAAAGTGAGGTCAGGAAGCGGCTATTGCCTCGCGGTCCTTCTTGCGCATGCGCTCGGACGCCGACTTGAGCTGGCCGCAAGCGGCAAAAATGTCTCGTCCGCGGGGCGTGCGGATGGGCGAGGCATATCCGGCGCGATTGACGATGTCGGCAAATTCCTCAATCCGTTCCCAGTCGGAGCACTCATATTGCGATCCCGGCCAGGGATTGAACGGGATCAGGTTGATCTTGGCGGGAATGCCCTTGAGCAGACGCACAAGATCCAGCGCATCCTGATTGCTGTCGTTCACGTCCTTCAGCATCACATATTCGAATGTAATCCGTTTGGCGTTGGAAAGGCCCGGATACTGACGGCATGCGGCAAGAAGCGCCTCTGTGTTCCATTTCTTGTTGATCGGAACCAGCACGTCCCGCAGATCGTCACGGACCGCATGCAGCGAGATTGCGAGCATGCAACCGATTTCGTCACCTGTGCGGAATATTTCGGGCACGACACCCGATGTCGACAGGGTTATGCGTCGCTTGGAAAGCGAGAGGCCGTCTCCATCGGAGGCGATCAGAAGTGCTTTTTTGACATTCTCGAAGTTGTAGAGCGGCTCTCCCATGCCCATCATCACGATGTTGGAGACAAGGCGCCCTTCGGACGGAACGATCGCGCCTTGGGGGGTCGCGGCGTCGGGAAAATCGCCCAGCCTGTCACGTGCCATGAGAATCTGGGACAGAATTTCTTCGGCTGTGAGGTTCCGCACCAGCTTTTGCGTGCCGGTGTGGCAGAAGGTGCAGGTCAGTGTGCACCCGACCTGCGAAGATACACAGAGTGTTCCTCGGCCTTCCTCGGGAATGTAGACCGTTTCGACTTCAACGGGACGACCGGCTCCGCGCGGCGGAAAGCGGAACAGCCATTTTCGCGTGCCGTCGACCGAAATCTGTTCGGACACGATTTCCGGCCGGGCGATTGTGAAGGCTTCATCGAGCTTTGCGCGCAGATCCTTGGCGATATTGGTCATCTGCGAGAAATCTGAAACGCCGCGCACATAGAGCCAGTGCCAGAGCTGCGAGGCACGCATACGCCACTGTTTCTCGGGAACACCGATCGTTCCGAGCGCTTCGCCCAGTTCCTGGCGGGAAAATCCGACCAGCGTCGGCTTGTCATCTGCGGAAAGGGATGCAGCCGCAGCGGCTGTAACTGTTGGCGCGTTGGGATTGTCCCGCGCGATGTCGAGTGTTGTCGCCATGTCGTGATCCGTCTCGTGTCCGGCTCTCGTCAACGTGTCGATATCTGGTGACACGGCTGCCGGATCGCCCACCGCGGCAGGCTTAAACTCAAGCGGTTCCAAAACCACAGATTGGCTGAAAAATCAAGCTATGGCGCGCATTGGAGGCATGCCTGTGCAGCATGGGACGGACATACGACAAGACACCCGGCCAGGAAATACCTGGCCGGGCAATTCAGTCCGCTTAACAAAACCCGTTAGCGGCAGGCCTGCAGAGCCGTGTCGATGGCAGCCGTGACGCCGGACAGCGAGAACTTGTAGGTCGTCCGGGTGCCGCGGCTGGATTCGCCATTGACCGTCATTTCCCGGCCGGCCTTCATGGCGGCAACCAGTTGTGCCTCGGTCGCCGCGTTTTCGACCCACGCTCCGTCATTGTTCGTGAAAAGCGCAAAGTCCTTGCCGTCCACGTTGACCGATACGGAAGACTTGTCCTTGAACGGATACCCGACCTGAAGGCTCGGTTCGGACGAGACGTTTTCAGCAGGCCGGGACGTCACGAAAAAGAACACGTCCCCATGATTCCGGTCTCCCGGCAACATTGTCGTGGGTTTCGTCAGAGCATAGCAGACCTTGCCGCCACCGCTCGGGGAAGTATACGCCGCCCAATCCTTGTGCTGCTTCAGAAGCGTCGGGGTTTGTGCGAAAGCTGCTGCACTCGAAACGGCTAGACCTGCGAGGGCCAGTACCAGCGATTTTGCTTTCATCATCTCCACACCATTTGGCTATGAGTTTTCGTCAAATTTGATGCAATTGCCGTCTGTCTTATAAACCTTGCTTTAATGATAACTTAAAGCGGGTTACGAAAGGGTTGAAGCCTTGACGAGGCAATTCCGGGTTTCTGACGTTTCTGCTGATTAATCTTTTTTGTGTTCCTGTATTGGCTCTTGCGGTTAATCGCGGCGACAGTGTGGCAGAAAGTCTTGAACCCTCTTTCGAAATGTTTCGAACCTGCTAAAGAATAGGGTCGGACAGGGAGTAAGACGGCTTTTGGTGCAGGCGCAGTATTTTTCAGATCTGATCGTCAGGGTCGCGGTTGACCGCGACAAGGCTGCATTTGTTGAATTGTTTGATCATTTTGCTCCACGGCTGAAGGGGTACTTGATGAAACAGGGTGCCGATGCAGCCATTGCGGAGGAAATCGCGCAGGATGTCATGGTGACGCTCTGGCGCAAGGCAGACCTTTTCGATCCCAAAAAGTCCTCGGCAAGCACATGGCTCTTCCGAGTCGCCCGCAACCGGCGTATCGACCGCCTGCGGCGACAAAAGACCGCAGAGCTGGATCCGGAAGAACCGGCCCTGCAGCCGTCGGCTCTGCCCGACGTCTCGGAGGAAATGGATGCGCGGCTTCGCGAGGAACGCGTGCGTGTTGCGCTTGCCAAGCTTCCCGACGAACAGATGGAAGTGGTCCGGCTGGCTTTCTTTCTGGGGCAGTCTCACAGTGAAATCTCCGAGGCTACCGGACTGCCGCTTGGAACCGTGAAATCCCGGATCCGCCTTGCCTTTGGCCGGCTTCGCCAGTTGATCGAAGCTGACGAGGCGGTCGACGTCGACTAGCCAAGGCTACGATCTGGCCGATTTCCGCACGAGGGCTATGTCTCCAGTCCGCGCGGTGATGCCCGAAAAAAAAGTTTTCGACACCGGATTGACCTCAACTTAGGTTGAGGCCGTACAAGGCGCGACGTTGAATTTCACCAACGTCGAACCGTGGAGACAAACACGCATGACAGCAACGTTCGAACGGCCCGAAGACGCCCGCTGGAGCGATATTCTCTGGGGAGCGCACGCGCCGGTATCTGCTGTATTGGCAGGCGGCATCATCCTGCACGCGATCAATATCAACATCTCGGCGACGATGCTGCCGTCCATCGTTTCGGAAATCGGTGGCCAGGGACTTTACGCCTGGAACGCAACCCTGTTTACGCTGGCGGCCATTTTGAGCGCTGCCGTCACGGGCAAGATCCTGAACAGGCTGGGTGCGAAGATTTCTTTTGCTGTCTCAGGCTTGGTCTTTGCGCTTGGCAGCCTGATCACCGCAGCCGCGCCGGACATGCCGATAATGCTCGTCGGCAGATCCGTTCAGGGTACGGGCGGCGGAATGATGTTTACGCTGTGCTATGCGATGATTGTGTTCGCCTATCCGGAAAGGCTCTGGTCGCGTGCGGTGGCCCTGTTGTCGGGCACATGGGGCATTGCAATGCTGTTCGGGCCGGCGGTCGGCGGGGTTTTTGCCGAATACGACATCTGGCGGGGGGGATTTGCCTCACTCATTCCCGTGACTGCGGTTTATACGCTGATTGCCTGGAGACTCCTGCCTGCCGCCGGTGACGCGTTGCCACCGGCAGCACCGATTGCCATTGTCCAGCTATTGCTGCTTGCGGGCGCTGTTCTTGCGGTCTCCATCGGTTCGCTGTCGGCATCTCCGTTGGGTGCAGGCAGCGGTGTGGTTGTGTCCGTCATCTTCATTCTGATTCTGATGCACCGGGAAAATACAGCACGGCTGCGCCTGTTTCCCAAAGGCGCAATGCTGCCCGGATCGACGCTCTTCCTGTCTTTCGCGGTGATGTCTCTCCTGATCTTTTGCGTCAATGCGGAGTTTTTCATGCCGTTTTATCTGCAGCGGCTCCACGGACTGTCGCCGCTGCTTGCGGGCTATATTGCGGCCCTGGTGTCTATCGGCTGGTCCTCGGCCGAGGTCTACTCGGCGCAATTCACGGGGCGTGTCATGCACCGGGTTGTTCTCGCGGGTCCGTTCGTCATGCTCGCTGGGACCCTTGTTCTGGCGATAACAACGCCGATGTATGGAGCTGCGGGGCCACTGCTTTCGACTGTTCTGTCGCTGGCACTCATTCTGCTCGGAGCCGGCATCGGTCTGAGCTGGCCTCATCTCAACACGTTTGCCCTGCAATTCACCGACATGTCGGAAAAGGAAAACGCGGCATCCGCTCTTTCCACAATCCAGATGTTTGCCGTCTCATTCGGAACGGCGGTCGCAGGCCTCGTTGCCAATATGACCGGTTTCAACACGATCAACGACCCTGAAGCCACCGCGAATTCTTCGGTCTGGTTGTTCGCAACCTTCGCTGCGATGGCCGTCATGGCGATTTTCACAAGCCGGTTGCTTGTCAACGTGCTGAAAAAGACTGCGCCCTGATCGGAGCAGTCTCGTCATTTCAAAGGTATATGTGCCGGCTCGGGAGGTGCGGACTGCAGCTGTCAGGTGCCCGGAACCTTCCGCCCCGTGCGCATGACAGGGCCGCCACTGACATGTTTTGCCGGCTCTGTTTTCGGGGCGCCTGCGGTGATCGACCGGTCTGCATACCGGCCAATGGCGCGGTGCCTGTCATACATGACGATTGCACCGGCCATGGCCACGTTGATGCAGAATTTTGTGGGGATCTTGACCACATGATCGCACCGTTCCAGCATCTGCGGTGACAACGAACCACGCTCCGGTCCGAGCACATATGCGGCCTGAAGCGGGTGGCCGAAACTCGGCAGGTCAATCGAGTCGTCCGTCAGTTCGATGCCGACCAGCTGGCAGCCGCGTGGGAGATCCATGGTATCAACGCTGTCCCAGGTAAAGACCGGCAGGTGGCCCGGGCTTTTTGACGTATCGGAGGGCGGTGCCTTGCGGATTTTATGATCCGCATCGACGGTAAAGAAAAAACTCGCTCCGAAAGCGTGTGCCGAGCGCATGAGCGTCCCGAGATTCATACGTTTCGAAAGACCTTCCGCTCCGACTGCAAAATATCCACGCATTGTCAATTCCGTTATGTTGTACCGGCCGCGTCATACCCCAAACCTTCCGGTATTTGAACCTGCCGGTCTTGTTTGCATTTGAGCGGGACTTATCCGGAAAGCGTATATGTGGGACCAGGGAGACTTGATATCGTGTGCCTGTTTCCGGTGTGGCCGACCACGCGGGGCTTCCGTTTTTAGCGCAAGTATGAGGTTCCTTTGAAAGCCTGTCTTTGCAAGTCCTTCGGGCCGCCGTCAGATCTGGTGATCGAGCATATCGAAGAGCCGACTGCCGGCCCGGGTGAAGCGGTCGTCCGGGTTGAAGCCTGCGCGCTCAATTTTTTCGACACGCTGATCATTCAGGGAAAATATCAGTTCAAGCCCGATTTTCCGTTTTCGCCGAGCGCTGAATTTGCAGGGGTCGTTGAAACGGTCGGAACCGGTGTCGGCGACGTGGCTGTCGGTGACAGGGTCATGGGCTACATGAAATGGGGGGCAGCGCGCCAGAAAGTTCTGAGCCGTTCGGAAGATCTTGTCAGGATCCCGGACGGGGTTTCTTTCGATGTGGCGGCCGGGCTGGCGGTCACCTATGGGACGACTTTACATGCCTATCAGGACCGGGCGGCTCTGAGGGCGGGTGAAACTGTTGCGGTTCTGGGAGCATCCGGAGGCGTCGGGCAGGCCGCGGTCGAGATTGCCTCGATCATGGGAGCTAAGGTGATCGCCTGCGCATCCTCTGAGGACAAACTCGAGTTTGCCCGTTCGCTAGGGGCCGAGCTGACGATCGATTATTCGAAGGAAGCTCTCAAGCAACGGCTCAAGGAACTGACCGGTGGCACGGGAGTGGATGTCGTTTACGATCCAGTCGGCGGAGATCACAGTGAGCAGGCGCTGCGTGCCACGAGCTGGGAAGGACGCTTTCTGGTGATCGGTTTTGCCGCCGGTGACATCCCGAAGATCCCCCTTAATATCGTCATGCTCAAAGGATGCGATGTTTTGGGTGTCTTCTGGGGAGCTGCGGTCGAGCGCGATCCGGCCGGTCACCGGCGGAACATGGCGCAGCTTCTCAACTGGGTGGAAGAAGGCAAGCTGAAACCGCATATTCACGCGGTCTATCCGCTTGAAGAAATCGCAGTGGCACTGGAGGAAATCGCCGCGCGCAAGGTGCGGGGGAAAGTGATCCTTCGGCCTTGAAAACCCGCGGTGCAGCCGGGTCAAACCTAAGCTGGTGACAAAATGACACAGTCAAACGAAGACGTTGCCGACAGCCGGCATTCTGACCTGGCGTCGGGTGCGGCCTGGATGCGGGGCGAGATCATGCCGATCACGCAAGCGTCGATCCCGGTGAATGACTGGGGGTTGATCCACTCTGACATCACCTATGACGTGGTTCCTGTCTGGGAAGGGGCGTTCTTCAGGCTAAAGCACTATCTGAGCCGTTTTTTTCGTTCCATGAACACGCTGCACCTCGATCCCGGGGTGACTGAGAGTGATGTCGAATCGGTACTTCATGAACTCGTTTCGGCAACCGGGCTGAGACGAGCCTATGTTGCTATGGTGACGAGCCGAGGGGTCAATATGGTTCCGGGATCGCGCGATCCGCGGGATTGCCGGAACCACTTCTTTGCGTGGTGCGTTCCCTACATTCATGTCATCCGGCCTGATCTTGCGAGGTCCGGTGCGTCGATCCACGTTGCAAGGACCGTCACGCGCATACCTGAGGCGAGTGTCGACCCCAGGGTGAAGAACTACCATTGGGGCGATTTCACGAAGGGCCTCTTTGAAGCGAAAGATGCCGGTGCGGAGACAGTCATGCTGCTCGACAGCGATGGCAACGTGACAGAGGGCCCGGGTTTCAATGTTTTTGCCGTGAAGGACAATCGCCTCATTACACCCGATGCCGGTGTGCTTGAGGGCATCAGCCGTCAAACGGTTCTTGAGATCGGCCGCGAGCTTGGTTTGACAACCGACATCAGGTCACTGCCGCTCGAAGAGTTGTTTCAAAGCGACGAAGTTCTGATCACGACCTCCGGTGGAGGCGTTGCGCCGATCACGAAAGTCGACGACCGGGTCTTTTCCAACGGGGCGCCCGGTGAAGTCACGATGTCGATTCAAAAACGGTATTTTGAATGGGCAACCATGCCGGAACACCGGATTGAAATCGACTACGATTTGTAAGTGGCCGCGGTGATCACGCTTCGAAAACGGCAACCACAGGCGCATGATCGGAGGGTTTCTCCCATCCGCGCGCTTCACGCAGGACCGTTGTGCTCTTGACGCAAGGCGCTAACGGCTCGGAAACCCAGACATGGTCCAGACGGCGGCCTTTGTCGGCCTTCGACCAGTCTTTCGCGCGGTAGCTCCACCACGTATACAGTTTTTCGTCCATCGGCGTGAATTGGCGCATGGCGTCGAGCCAGCCTCCGCTTTCGCGAAGGTTTTCGAACAGTTCAGTCTCGACCGGCGTGTGTGAAACGACTTTCAATAGCTGTTTGTGTGACCAGACATCGTGTTCATAAGGAGCAACGTTGAGGTCACCGACCAGGACAGCCGGACGTTCTGTTTCCGAACCCTTCAGCCAATCCTGCATCTCCTTCAAAAAGTCGAGCTTGTGACCGAATTTTGGGTTCACCTCGCGATCCGGCTCGTCGCCTCCTGCGGGAACGTAGAAGTTATGTATGCGTATGCTGGACCCGTTGAAAGGGATGTCGACGGCCACATGACGGCTGTCGCCGACGTTGCAGAAGTCGCGTTTTTCAACGTTGGTCAGGGGCAAGCGGGACAAGGTCGCGACACCGTGATAGCCCTTTTGTCCGTTGACGGCGATCTGATCGTATCCTGCCTTGCGGAAGGCATTTTCCGGGAAATTCGCGTCCGGGCATTTGGTCTCCTGCAAGCAGATGACGTCCGGAGAAATCTCGTCTATGAGTTGCTCGACGATCGGCATGCGCAGACGCACGGAATTGATGTTCCAGGTTACAAGCTTCAGCCGATTGTTCATTTATGCCTTGCCGGAAAAATTGCAGTCCGGACAGTCATATAGATTCGACTGTCAAGCGCAACACGTTTCAATTGCGTCACCGCTGCGCAAACGCGTGCACTGTCTTGGAAGGGCGAGGGACACCGTTCTGGTGATTGCTGATCCGCTGCTTGCCTGATCGCGCATAAGTGAAGTTTGTACAAATAGACGAAATGACAATTTGACATTTTTGTTATTTGAGTCCATTTTGCATTTGCGAGATGATGCGCTCCTGAGGTTGTGGTGGATCACGCCTCCAAAAACACACCAAGATAAATTCAAAAACAGAATAGATTTTGAAAAGTAAAACTCTGCACCAAGAAATTGGTTCGGAGTTTCTTGTGTTGACGTAAAAACTCAAATTAATCCTTTGTTATCAATGTGTTGCAAAAATACGACGCGCTAACGCAATCTGATTTTCGGTGATCGTTTGGACTTGAGATGCGGAATGAAAAGTGGTTGTTCAGAGTTAAGCAAGTGCGGTAGGCGACTCGGCTCTTGACGTGCGGGGGCATCGACGTGAACTTTTGTTTCTCGCTCGGGATGCGTCACATTTGCTTATTTGCTTGCGACTGAAATAACTTGGAGATTACTATGAAACTTAAAGGCTTGATGCTCGGCGTGGCAGCTGCTGCTACCGCTACCACCGCTCAGGCAGCCGATCTTCCGGTTGCTCCGGAGCCGGTTGACTACGTTCGCGTCTGTGACGCTTACGGCTCTCGCTTCTACTACATCCCGGGCACAGAAACCTGCCTGCGCGTTGGTGGCCGTCTGCGTACGCAGTTCATCGTCAACAACGTTCTGGACGATGGCCCCTGGGGCAACCGTGATCAGGATGGCTACTCCTGGCTGACACGCGGCTACGCTTACCTCGATGCGCGTACGGCAACCGAATTCGGCACCCTGCGTGCTTATGTTGCTCTGCGCATGGACATCACCAACGGTGAATCTGGCCAGAAGCTTGATGCCGGTTACATCCAGTGGGGCGGCCTGACAGCTGGTTACCTCGGATCTAACTTCAACATCTACACCGGTCAGGCATTTGTCGGTGTTGTCACTCGTGACTGGTCCGATGTAACCACGAACCAGATCGCTTACACCGCTGCTTTCGGCAACGGCTTCTCCGCAACTCTTGCTCTTGAAGACCGTTCCGACCGTGAAGTCGGCGCATATGGCGGCACACGTGCTCCTGACGTCGTTGCTGCTCTCGGCCTGTCCCAGGGCTGGGGTTCTGCACAGCTCTCCGGTGCTCTGCACCAGGTCTACCCGGACGTTGCCAACAACAACGCTACCGGCGGTGAAGACAACTACGGTTGGGCAATCGGCGCTGGTGTGAACGTCAACCTGCCGTTCGCCAACTCCGGTTCGAACCTCTACTTCCAGGGCTTCTACGCTGACGGCGCTCTGTCCTACATCGGTAACGGCATCACCGACGTAGCAGGTGTGTCCGACTACACCGGCGACGACACCAACAGCGGTTTCTCCGTATCTGCTGGTGTGTACATCCAGGCTACTCCGACCATCGGTCTGGCAGCTGACGGATCCTACGCACAGGTTGACATGGACCAGAATGCAGCCATCGGTGATGTTGACCGCTGGGCAATCGACGGTTCGGTACAGTGGGAGCCGGTCTCCGGCTTCGTCATGGGTGCTGACGTTGGTTACGCCAACACCAATGTTGACGGTATCAACGGTAACTCCGGCACCGATACCGACGAACTCCTCTTCGGTGTTCGTATGCAGCGCACTTTCTAACCGAAAGGTTAGTTAGCTGACTGAGAAGTAATGACCTCCACTCAGTCAAGCGGCCCGGCAGGCTCCAATCTGCCGGGCCTCCCCTTTTTTGGGGCAAGGCAATCTCCAGAGTCTCTTGTCAAACGAAGCGAGGCCGGACGCTAGGCCTGCACGCTGTTTTCTAGCAATTTTCTGAGCGGAGCGTATGAGCGGTCAATCTGCTCTTTTTCTTCGGTCTTTGTCCTGATCTGGTCGAATGACATCCTGATGAACTCGCACAGGTCATCGAAGTCGACACTTCCCAAGGCCAGCCTGTCCCGGAAGGGTTCCAGCACGCTCCCGATCGCTTGATTGCAAATGCGAACGATGTTTCTCTTCTTGTTCTTGTCGATGCCCTCCACAATCTGGAGGATCTCTTCGCCGTGCGGCATCTGCAACATCATTTCGCATGGCTTTGCGCTCAGGTGCCGGAATGCGACGTCCAGGCGTGCGCCCAGATCGTCCAGTTCCGAACATTCCTTGGATATGAGTCTCGCTGATTTACGCACGTGGTGCTCAACGGCGTCATAGATTAACTGCTCTTTACAATCATAGGCGTTGTAGAGAGTTTGCCGCGCCACCCCCGCGGCTGTTGCGATTTCGCTCATCGTCGTCTTTTTCACACCGTAGTGAGAGAAAAGTTGAAGAGCGGTCTCAACAATCTTTATTTCTCGTTCGTTCATAAATGCCCCTGGACTTTTTCGTCTCTTATGGCGTTTGTAGAATCCCGTACGATTTTAGTCTACATGAATGATAGTTAACTATCGTCGTTATTACCAAGGTCGCAAGAATTTCAACAACTTGAACTGTGCGCCGCCTGATAGGAAATGTGTACTACTAGGTGTAAGTCTATTGGGTGCACGCTCAGAATCGTCCGACACTTCAGAAGGACAGGCAAAACGAAACCGGTACTTGATCAAGAGTTACGTGCGAATCAGAAGGTCTTGCGGCGACCGACATTCGGAGAGACTGTAAGGTGGTGAGCTGAGAGGCTCTGTTCGGCGCAACGGTGCCAAGCAATCATCTTGGGTAAGAATTGAAGTTCACTTTTGCGTAAAAAGCGATTGGTCGTCCACGATCCGTTAGGGAATTGCGACCATTTTGAACATTGGCAGAAAGTGTTTGTTAACCTGTCGAGGACGCACCGTGCTTAAGCAGTTCAAGTCGTTTTGTACCGTTGCCGGACTGATCATTCTGAGCGCCTGCTCCGCGTATGATTTTCCGGACCCGACACCGGAGGACTACGCCGTTCACGGTATCGACATCTCCAGGTGGCAAGGCGATATCGACTGGAACGAGGTCAAACGGTCTGGCGTCGCGTTTGCGTGGATCAAGGCGACGGAGGGCGGCGATCACGTCGATCCGAGATTTGCGCAAAACTGGATAGCGGCACGCAAGGCAGGTGTGCCGCGCGGGGCGTATCATTTCTATTATTTCTGCCGCCCGGTCGAGGAGCAGATCTCCTGGGTCAAGGAAGTGGTTCCGCAGGATCCGGAAGCTATTCCGCTGGTATTGGATATGGAGTGGAATGCCCATTCCAAGACCTGCCAGCTTCGGCCTGAACGGTCGCAGATCGTGCGCGACATGAAAATATTCCTCGACGAAATGGAAAAGCACTACGGCAAACGACCGGTCATCTACTCTTCGGTGGATTTTCACCGGGACCGGCTGGTCGGCGCCCTGAAAGGTGAGCAATTCTGGCTTCGATCGGTGGCGACGCACCCCAAGAACATCTATGATCAGCGGGACGACTGGGTGTTCTGGCAGTATACGGCGGAAGGACGCATTCCCGGGATCAAGGGCGACGTCGATCGCAACGCATTTTTCGGAACACGGTCGCAATACCGCAGCTGGCTGAACGGTAATCTGAGGCGTTAACGCGGATCCTCTGGCCGAGGCCGCAGCGCAAGCCTGTAGCCTTGTTCCGCGAACAGACCTACTGAATCTTGATCTGGTGTGCGACGTCCTTGCCGTTGCTCACGGTGACCTGTTTGAAGCCGATCAGCTTGCAAAAATCGAGAAAATTCAATTCGTGCGGATGATTTGAGCGGGCGAAGAGTTCGGTTGACCTTGCAAGCGAAGTCAGAGACGCCAGCAGCGCCCGCATTCGGTACAGCGTGTCATACTGCCCATCGCCAGTGGCGACGATAATCAGCTTTTCAAGTTCTCCGCCTTTTGCAAACAGATGATACCCGGCGGAATGGTTTTGTTTGGTATGCTGACTTGCCAGGCCGATCACGAAGGCTGCGCGCGACCTCTTCCTGGCGTCGCGTGAAACGGGGAGCTCCGAAATGTAGACTTCCCTTGTCTGGGGTTCGGGATAGTAATAGCCGGCGTGCGCGTCGAACGCTCTTGCCGCCGGCAAAGACGCCAATAGCATGGCGGTGGACACCGCGAGTGCGAATGCAAGCTTTTGAAAATACGCCATTTTGAGCTCCCCCCGCTTTGTCACTCGCTCATAGTGAAGCCGATAGAGACGTGCAAGGGCAAGGAGAAACTGATCCCGCTGCCACGAAGAACGCTTACTTCGGATGGAAGCGCTATATTTTCGCCATCTTGTCTACCCACATCTAAAGCGTGTGTGGGCTTGGCGCCCGGATACCTTGAAGATCCGGGCACAGGTTATTCGGAGATAAAATATGATAATCCGCTTGCCGCTGGCGCTGGCCGCCGTGGCTATGATGGCGATTCCGGCCGCTGCTCAATCCGGCCCCGCAATCGCTTATACGACAGCAAACCTGAATATGCGCGCTGGTCCGGGAACGAACTATCCCGTGATTACGACGGTGCCACAGGGTGGTGGCGTTACGGTGTTTGGATGTACGGCGAATTTTTCGTGGTGCGATGCTGCATTTGCCAACGTAAAGGGCTGGGTGTCTGGAAAATACCTGAGCTACGGCGTTCAGGGGAACTATTACGGCCGTCCGCTTCCGAGTGCCGGTGTCTATATCGGCGTACCGCGCTACCAAAACAACTATCCGATCTACAGGCGCCCGCCACCGGTTGTCCGGCCGGTACAGCCAATCTACCCCCGCTATCCTCGCCGCTATTGACGGCGCAGACTTAGCTTCCTGGTTTTGGAGCCGCCAAAACCAGCGACCAGAACACCTTATGCTTGGCATTGGGCGAATATGCCGTGGCGATGCCAAGCCGGGTGGCGTCACCCGTCAAAAGCACTTCATTGTGTTTAGGGGATTCCCGCCAGCCGGAAAAAGCTTCAGCAAATGTCCGGTACCCTGCACTCACATTTTCCGCTGCCGCGGTCTTGGGTTCGCCGATCGCTGACATGCGTGTTGCCAATTGCTGGTCGGGTGCAAGTGAGGCCTGTACGCTGCCCGCCTTTGCCATCGCATCTGCCTGCGATTTTGCAATGCCGGTGAGCTGCGCGTCGGGTGTAACAGCGGAAAGGCCGTTGTTGATCCGGTACTGTGAGATCATCTGGGCGGCTGTTGTCGCATCGACCTCACCGTCAACCCGTGCAAGATCCTTGTAGAAGGGCGGTGTTTGAAAGCGTTCGCTCTGGCAAGCGACAATGAAAAGCACCGCCATTGCGGCAAGCGCGTGTTTTGCGGCTTTAAAACCAGACTGGGTAGCGATCGACAGGGGAACTACTCCAAAGCGCGTGATTCGAATTTGATCCTTCGGTAATGCGGTCACATCGAAGCAGAATTGGGGCAGACGTAAACTGATCTGTGGTCAACGAAATTGGCCAGTCCCCTATCGGGACTGGCCAGGCTGCACAAGACGTCGGGCTCGTTGGACCGCGCCTTTCGGGGAGCTCTTTGCTAGCGCTTTCCGGCGTCGAGAACGTCCTCAAGCGTGCGCAAACCGGTTGTGGGTGCGGAGACCAGAACCGACATGTTTCCAGGCGCGTGCTGGTTCTTCCACATCTTCGTATGGGCCTTGGGGATCTGGTCCCAGGGAAAGACTTCGGACATGTAAGGGTCGATACGGCGCTCGATCATCAGCTTGTTGGCGGACGCAGCCTGTTTCAGGTGGGCGAAGTGCGAGCCCTGAAGACGCTTCTGGTGCATCCACATGTAGCGGACGTCGAACGTGCAATTGAACCCGGATGTTCCTGCGCAGATCACCACCATGCCGCCCTTCTTGCAGACAAAGGTCGAGATCGGGAACGTCGCCTCACCGGGATGTTCAAAGACGATATCGACGTTGTTGCCCTTGCCGGTGAACTCCCAGATCGCCTTGCCGAACTTGCGGGCTTCCTTGAACCATTCGCCGTATTCCGGTGAACCGACCTTCGGCAGCTGCCCCCAGCAATTGAAATCCTTGCGGTTGATGACGCCTTTCGCGCCAAGTTCCAGAACAAACTGCCGCTTGTCTTCGTCGGAGATGACGCCGATTGCGTTCGCGCCGGCCGCCGTGATCAGCTGGATCGCGTAGGAGCCGAGACCGCCCGAGGCACCCCAGACCAACACGTTCTGTCCGGGCTTGAGTTCGTGAGGATGGTGGCCGAATAACATCCGGTAGGCTGTTGCGAGCGTGAGCGTATAACAGGCGCTTTCTTCCCAGGTAAGGTGTTTCGGCCGCGGCATAAGCTGCTGCGCCTGCGCACGGGTGAACTGGGCGAAGGAGCCGTCCGGTGTTTCGTAGCCCCAGATACGCTGGGTGTTGGAGAACATCGGGTCGCCGCCGTTGCACTCCTCGTCGTCGCCGTCGTCCTGATTGCAGTGGATGACGACCTCGTCGCCCACCTTCCAGCGCTTGACCTTGTCTCCGACCGCCCAGACGATCCCGGAAGCGTCCGAGCCGGCAATATGGTACGGCGCGCCATGGCCGTCGAAAGGACTGATCGGTTCCCCGAGGCCGGCCCAGATGCCGTTGTAGTTGACCCCGGCTGCCATCACCAGGACCAGAACCTCATGGCTATCGAGTTCCCAGGTCGGTACGACCTCCAACTGCATTGCATCTTCAGGAGCTCCGTGACGCTCACGGCGGATCGCCCACGCGTACATGTTTTTCGGGACATGACCGAGTGGTGGGATTTCACCGATTTCATAAAGATCTTTCACCGGAGCATCCTCACGCGTTCGGTTGTCATTGGCTTCGGCTGTAGCTGTCATTCATCCCCTCCCAGGGCTTAAGGAGTGCGCGCTTAACTTCGCAACTGCACAAGGCTCGAACGTCTCGAAACCCTGTTTCACGCAACTATTGTTCAAAAACGAGCTTCGATCTATACGACTATTGCTTAACTTGCGTTTTAATGCCAAGCATATTTTGCATTGCACAGAAGGATTTCGCATGCGCGTAATCTCAGGCACACTATTGCCGGACCGGGAGATCCGGCTGTTTCTGGACCTGCGAATACGAATAAGGCAGGCAGAATAAGGTCTTAGGAGGAGTATCGGTATGAGCCATGCAGGTGAGAAGCAAACGGAACGGGATCGGGCCTGGATTTTCCGCACCTATGCAGGACATTCCACAGCCGCGGAATCAAACAAGCTTTACCGTGGAAATCTCGCCAAAGGGCAGACCGGACTGTCCGTCGCCTTCGATCTGCCGACCCAGACCGGATACGATCCGGATGACATGCTTTCGCGCGGCGAAGTTGGCAAGGTGGGCGTTCCGGTTACCCATCTGGGAGACATGCACACGCTTTTCAACGAGATCCCCCTGGAACGCATGAACACGTCGATGACGATCAATGCGACGGCGCCATGGCTTCTCTCGCTTTACATTGCAGCCGCCGATGAACAGGGCGCCGACCGTAAACTTCTCTCCGGAACGACCCAGAACGACATCATCAAGGAATACCTGTCCCGAGGGACCTACGTGTTCCCTCCGGCGCCGTCCCTGAAACTGACAACGGATGTCATCGCCTGGACCTATTCCAACATGCCCAAGTGGAATCCGATGAACGTCTGCTCCTACCATTTGCAGGAAGCGGGTGCGACACCAGTCCAGGAACTATCCTTCGCACTGGCAACGGCGGTCGCGATCCTGGACTCGATGAAAGCAAGCGGTGCCATCCCGGAAGAGGACTTTCCGAAGGCCGTCGGCCGGATTTCTTTTTTCGTCAACGCCGGCATGCGTTTCGTCACCGAAATGTGCAAGATGCGCGCGTTCACCGAGCTTTGGGACGAAATCTGCCGGGAGCGCTACGGTGTCGAGGACGAGCGCTACCGGCGCTTCCGGTACGGTGTTCAGGTCAATTCTCTCGGCTTGACGGAGCAGCAGCCGGAAAACAATGTCTACCGGATACTTGTTGAAATGCTCGCCGTGGTGTTGTCGAAAAACGCGCGTGCGCGGGCGGTTCAGCTCCCGGCCTGGAACGAAGCTCTCGGTTTGCCGCGCCCTTTCGATCAGCAATGGTCCCTCAGGATGCAGCAGATCATGGCATACGAGACAGATCTTCTCGAATATGCCGACATCTTCGACGGTTCCGCGGAAATCACGAAAAAAGTCGATGCCCTCAAGGCTGAGGCACGGGAAGAACTGGCCCGGATCGATGCCATGGGTGGCGCTGTGGCGGCGGTCGATTCCAGTTACATGAAACGTCAGCTTGTCGAAGCCAACTCAGCGCGCCTTGCCGCGATTGAGGCAGGCGACCAGGTTGTCGTCGGCGTCAACAAGTGGACGGACAGTGAACCGTCTCCGCTCGCGACAGGAGAGGATGGCGCGATCCTGACCGTGCCGGAGCACGTGGAAGAAGAGGCGATCGAAAAGGTCAAGGCCTGGCGCGAAACGCGTGATGATGCGGCGGTGGCGGCAGCGCTGTCGGATCTCAAGGCAGCCGCTCAGGAAGGCCGCAATGTGATGGAGCCATCGATCGCCGCTGCAAAGGCCGGTGTCACCACTGGCGAATGGGGGCGAACCCTTCGGGACGTGTTCGGGGAATACAGGGCACCCACTGGTGTCGGGCAAGCAGTCCGCGACGATGCCGGTGACCTTGCGACGGTGCGCAATCATGTCGACGCCGTCTCGGAGAAACTTGGCCGCCGGCTGAAGTTTCTTGTCGGGAAGCCAGGCCTGGACGGTCACTCAAACGGCGCGGAGCAGATTGCCGTGCGCGCGCGCGATTGTGGCATGGAGGTCGTTTACGAGGGCATCCGGTTAACGCCGGCTCAGATCGTCAATGCGGCGGTTGAGGAAGACGTTCACGTGATCGGCCTGTCGATCCTTTCGGGCTCTCATCTCGCACTTGTCCGCGACGTCATGGACCGCTTGCGTGCATCCGGTTCGGATGACATTCCGGTCGTCGTTGGCGGCATTATTCCCGACGAGGATGCAGCGCAACTGAAGGCAATGGGTGTTGCCGCGGTCTATACGCCCAAGGATTTCCAGCTGACCGATATCATGGCGGATGTCGTCAAGATCGTCGGAAATGCAGGAGAAAAAGCCGCCTGAGGTTCGACACCCGAAACAGTTGAAGCGCTATTCTCGCAGATGAGACAATGGGTTAACCTTACGTAAAGAATTGTTAACGCTTTGTTGAGACACTGTTCCAATTCCGCCAGAAGGCGGAGTTCTCTGACGGCCAGGAGGCCACAATGGCGACGACGATCGACAGGCCGCAATCGGCCCAGGTCGTGGCGCATGCGACAGAGTATCCTGCGGACAGGGACGGCGATGGGACCGGCTATGACCGCAGAGGCAAGCGTAACAGTGCGCAGCGACACGAAACCGACACCGGCAGCTCCTCAGACGGACCTGCGGTTCTAATAGATGCCCACCAGAGCGACGATCACACCCTGGACGGCGTGGCTGCCTACCGCGCTGCAGCCTTGCAGGCAATGGAACCTGGCATCGATCACGGTCCGGTTCATCCGATGCGGAGTTCGCTGGAGGGCATTGCTCCCTCTGACATCCGTCATGCCTATGAAGATCATGCAGAGGCTGACAAGCCGCACGCGGTGAACGTAGCGACCTGACTGCCGGCCGGTTGAAGTTCAGGCTGCGGTCGGCGAAACCGTCTCCACGCGAGGGTTGAGACCTTCCGATTTTAAGGCTTTCGGGTTCCTGGCCCGCTTACCTCGTTTTGCCTAAGGCCTGCGGTAGCGATTTCGCTTGAAGTGCCTGACAAAACCCACCATATCCGCTCAAATACGTATTCTTACGTATCGCGCTTTCTGGCACACAAAAGTGCGATGCGAGTGGGTTAAGGGCACGACGGATCTTGATAGAGACAATACTTTCATTGGCGGCGGAGAATCTGCTGTCGCCGATCATCCTCTTCTTTGCGCTTGGGCTCGGGGCTGCACTCGTGCGATCGGACCTGTCGGTTCCGGAGGCGGCGGCCAAAGCGATTTCGATCTATCTGCTCTTTGCCATCGGTTTCAAAGGAGGGGTCAGCGTCAGCGCGCATGGTGTCGATTCGACACTGTTGCTCGCTCTGATGGCGGGTTTGATCCTGTCCTTTGCTATTCCGTTCACCGCCTTCGGGCTCTTGCGGGTCATGACGCGGCTCAGTGCCGTCGACGCTGCAGCGGTGGCTGGTCACTATGGTTCGATATCGATCGTGACATTCGTGGCCGCAACATCCGTGTTGCAAAGTCAGGGCATCGCCAGCGAAGGCTATCTTGTTGCCGTGGCCGCCGCCATGGAAGCGCCTGCCATCCTGTCGGCCCTGTGGCTCGCTGCACGGTTTTCCACCGCCGATGCAAATGCCGAGCGCGCAAAGGGAAGCAAGGGGCTTGTCAGGGAAATTCTTCTCAATGGTTCGATCGTGCTCCTGGTCGGCTCCTTCTTCATCGGGTTTCTGTCCGGTCCGAAGGGGCTTACGGAAATTGAAAGTTTCATAGTCTCTCCGTTCAAGGGCGTTCTTTGCCTCTTCCTGCTCGACATGGGGCTGGTCGCGGGGCGCGGACTGCGCAGCAGTGCGGGTCTGCTGCGTCCGGGACTGATCCTGTTCGGTGTCCTGATGCCGGTCATCGGAGCTGTTGCGGGTTTGGTTGCCGGAAGTTTGATTGACCTTTCGGTCGGCGGAACGATGCTGCTCATGACGCTGAGCGCGTCCGCCTCCTACATCGCGGTTCCGGCGGCAATGCGCGTTGCGCTGCCCGAGGCCAATCCGTCAATCTATCTGACCATGTCGCTGGGGGTTACGTTCCCCTTCAACCTCACAATCGGAATTCCGCTTTACTTGAGCATCGCCCAGGCAACGGGAGGATAAGTCTATGGAGATGAAAGACGCTAAACGGGTGGAGATCATCATCGAAGCCCCGATGGAAAACCGGCTCACCGATGCCTTGGATGAGGCAGGCGTAACCGGCTACACCATTCTCCCGGTCATGGGAGGCAGCGGACGCTCGGGGCGGTGGAGCCGTGAAGGGCAGGTCTCGCGCGCCGGCGGCATGGTTGCGATCATCTGCATCATCCGGCCCGAGCGCCTTGATGAGTTGCTGGAAGCGGCATTCGCCGTCGTTGAACGGCACATTGGCGTCGTGACTGTTTCGGACTGTTCGGTGTTGCGCGCAGAACGATTTTAGGCGCGGGCAGACCGCGTTCTCCCGCAGACGGCGCGTCGGCTAACCCCGTTGGCCGATTTGCAATCGTCCGGGCAGGTGATTAAGAAGCTCCTCATGAGGCTGCGCGCGTCTTGGGTTGCCAAGGAGGACTTTCGTTGACATTTCCTGCCCCTCTTCTGGAAGGCTATGGCCGGTATCTGAACAAGGGTTTCGTGCGTTACAAGGAAACCCATGAGCGTCTCGCGGTTTACGGTCAAAAGCCGGATGTCCTGGTAATTTCATGTTGCGACAGCCGGGTCACGCCGGAAGGGATCTTTCATGCCGGGCCGGGTGAACTGTTCGTGGTTCGCAATGTTGCCAATCTCGTGCCGCCTTACGAGGACAGCCAGGGGCAGCACGGTACCAGCGCCGCCATCGAATTCGCGGTGAACGGGTTGAAGGTAAAACACATTGTTGTCATGGGGCACGGCCAGTGCGGCGGTGTGAAAGCGTTTCGCGAGAACGCGAATGATCCCATGGCAACAGGGGAATTCATCGGACGGTGGATCAAGCTGCTGGAGCCGGCCGCGATCGCCATGGCGTGCATGCCGGTGGACAAGTCGGACGACCCGCAGCTTGCCATGGAGTATGCCGGTATCCGGCAGTCACTGAAAAACCTGATGACCTTTCCCTTCATCGTGAGGGCGGTCCAAGGCGAGGCGCTCACGCTGCATGGCGCCTGGTTTGATATCGGGTCTGGCGAATTGCGGCTGATGGATCCGGAGAACGAGCGCTTCGAACAGGCCTTGCCCGGCGATCTGAAGGCCGGTGCCTGAGGCGCGAGCAGGACCAATCCCATGTCATATGACCCCGCTCTTTTTCAACGCATGGCAAAATACAACGCGTGGATGACCGAAAAGGCCTATGCGGCGGCAGGCAAGATGAGCGATGCCGAGCGCAAGGCAGATCGGGGCGCGTTCTTCAAATCCGTTCACTCAACGCTCAATCACATTCTCTTTGCCGACCGGGTCTGGATGAGCCGGTTTTCCGAGGTGCCCTACGCGACCAACGGCATGGGCGTTGATATCTATGATGTGTTTTCCGAATTGCGGTCGGCGCATCTGGAGATGAGCCGGGACATCAGTGTCTTCACTAATCAGCTCTCACCGGACTGGCTTGCCCAGACCATGACCTGGACCAGAAGCACTGATGGCGTTTCCCGCCAGCGTCCCCGCTGGCTGCTTGTGCTGCACATGTTCAACCACCAGACTCATCATCGCGGACAGCTTTCGACGCTCCTGATGCAAAAGGGAATCGATATCGGTGTGACGGACCTGCCGTTCATGCCCGATCTGATCGATGATTTCGGCGGCTGAAGCCTGTCTTTTCCAGTGCATCGAAGCGTGTACATTCGGCTCATACCGATCTAACGGGTCTGGAGTGGATCAAATCCTTTGCGGCGCGCCACAAGAACCAAGCCGCCTGAATTCCGCGACACGTGCCCTCAACCGGACCTTCTGGCCTTAGACACCGCATAAGCGTTGCTACGAAGCGGAAACACGAGATCATCTGGTGCACCGACCATTTGAGGAAGATGCGCCGGATCGAAGACACGGGAGAGGCTGTCTTCGCTCTTGTCCAATTTGTCGATACGGATTGTCCCAAGAGAGATCTCCTGATTTTCACCCGTCCATGGGGCCGTGGGGTCGCTGAGTTCATCTGCCACATTCGCAATGACCAGTTTTAGCGTCCAGCTAGCCGGCCTGGCTTCCAGGGTGGTCTGCAAGGCATGTCCGAGAAAGTCATCGGGAAGCTCGGCCATCTCGTTCTCCGTAAGACCGACGCGACCAGCCGCCGGCTCAAGGAGAACGCGAGCAGCGACCGGGTCGTCAGCAACCGAAAACCGGTAGGCATGCGCCGAGTGAAATCGCTCTGTCGAATAACAACGGCATGGAGATGTGGACTTGAGGTATTCCTGATGCGGGAGCGTATTCGGATTGGCGATATTGAAGGCTTTCACCTTCTCCGGATTGGGAGCACCTGTTTTGGGATCAGGTACGCGCGCCGCGAGAAAGTCGACGAATTGCTGCGCAGAGCTGGCGAAAAAAACCGGCGCTGAAATCAGGGCAAGTGTCCAGAGATCCGGACCCGAGCCGATTGTCAGTCCGATGCCGCGCACCGTCGGGCTTTTGTCGCTTATGCCAGGCTTGCCGCCGCCAATGGAGAATCGGGCAACAACAGGCTGTTCAGCGTGCAGCAGGGGAATATTTGCTGCAGGTTCCGCAGGGGCCGGCAGAAAGCGCCCTGCGACCGCAAATCCCTTGGCATGGGACGCACGGCAACCTTTGTGGCGCCCGAATGTGGTGTTGAGTGCATCAATCAGTTGGGCGGCCTCGGTCATGACAGGGTTCCTTCAATTCAAGATTTCTGATTGGGTGAGGGCGGCACGAGGTGATGTGTCCTGGGGCTCAGTCTTTTTCCGAGAGCCGCTTGCCGGCGCCAATCGCGTAAATCAGCGACCGGGCTTCCAGCATCCTGTCTTCCGAGGGCTCAAAGCCTTCGCTTAAGATGGTCGGGTCATAGTTGATTCCATCGCACCGGCCATCTGTTTCGGCCATTGCGGACGTCACGACAAATTTGGCCGCAGTGATTTGAGTATGCTCGCCCCGCCAGAGGCTCGCAGGATTGTTCACGGGATCTTCCGGATTGGCCAGTGTGATCACCATGTTCCAGGCGACTTCGCCCTTCAGGAGATTTTTCTGAATGTTTTCGAGGAAGAAATCCTGTTGTGGCTCAAGTTCAAGCCCATGTTGTCCTGCAGGAACGAAGGAAAACCTCACCGCCGATTTCTTTCCCGATGCATCGACGAGATAAAAGGCATTGATGCTGTTGTAGGTCGCACCCTCGTAGGGGCGCAGAGACTTGTCGAGCGCTGCGTGATATGCCGTGTGGGCTTTCAGCTCAGGGCTCTTTGCCGCGAACTTCGCCACAGCCTCCTTGCCAATCGCCTTGGCGCGCATCAGTTCGGTAAAGGCCTCGGGGGTCGATACCGGGAAAAAATGCTCCGTGTTCATGTTGATGATGTGAAGGTCGCCACCGGGTGTCGTGATTTCCATCGCCAGTCCGTAGTGACCGAATTTGTTATCCGGGGCCGCGTTGTTCCCACCCTTGTGCGAGAGCCGTCCAACCACTTTCGAGCGCGCCGTAAATAACGGACTGACAGAATAGTCCCTGATGTCCGACGCTGCAGGGACGAAATCACCTTCGATACAATAGCCCTTGGTATGATTTCGACGCTTTCCCTTCGTAGTGCCGAAAACTTCCTCGAATGCGGTGAACGCTTTTTCGGCATTTTCAAGGGGGCTTTCGGCGGAGGACGGTAGTGCTGCCAGAGATGCGGCGGCGACCAGCAAAGCTTGCTTCAACATTGAGAGTTCCTCCACATATAATTAGAATGCATAATATTCGTGCACTAACATTATGTGGAAGGACAATCAAGTGCTATATGCACGTGACCCCGTGGATCCCGGCCGACGAAGGAATCAAAACTTGGAAGATTTACCGGCACCGGCGTCGCAAGACGTCACCCTGGAAGCTCAACTGTGTTTTGCTCTCTATTCGGCATCCAACACGATTGACCAGTACTACCGTCCCTTGTTGGAAGCTCATGATCTCACCTACGCCCAGTACATCGTTCTGATGGCGCTGGCGGAAAAGGACAACGTGTCGATTACCAGTCTGGCAAACCGTCTTGGTCTGTCGAAAGCGACCATGACGCCCCTGCTCCGACGTCTTGAGGGGCGAGATTTGCTTCGGCGCGAGATGGTAGAGGGCGACGAGCGGCAAAAATTCATCCAGATCACTTTGGCGGGAAGGGCGCTTTTTGAGAAAAGCTGCGGTGTAACGGAGAAGGTTTTTGAAAAATCAAAGTTGACGCCCGAACAAGCAAACACATTGGTTGCCTTGTGCAAACGCATTACACAGGACTGACTATTGCTGAAGCGGGAAAGATGGTCTCCGGCTTCTTGTGCTCCTAAGAACGGTCAGTTCGCCGGCGCTGGCCAGTCGACCGCCGTTTCTTGGTCTGACGCACTGGTCGAGCCAATACTGCCATTTTTGGTCCGGTTCGCCGAACCGGCGTGTTTCAAGGAAGCTCGAAGTCGCCAGCCGAATAGACCGAGCCGTCAGCGAATTCATAGCGTTCAACCTGGTTTCCGAGATCATTGATGGTGACCTGACCGGTTCCGTTGTCCCAGGTCAGCAGCAAGTCTGTTCCGTTGACGATCGAAGCGTCGATCTCTGCAGGCGTAAGGTCGTCGAAGACAAGGTTGTCGGCACCTTCAGCGAGTAGTTCCTCGACATAAGTCCGGCCATTGTCGGAGGAAATCCGGTAGGTGTCATTACCTTCACCGCCAAATAGCAGCTGCTCGCCAACCGTGGATGCACCGGGGTCGAGCACATCGTCACCTGCTTTGCCGAAAAGAATGTCGGTCCCATCGCGGCCGAAAAGCTGATCGTCGCCACCACTTCCGCGCAGATCGTCATTGCCGCCGCCGCCATCCAGGCGATAGTCGACCGTCGCATCGTTTCCATATACGCGATCGTTCTTTTCGGCACCGACGAACGCCTCGAAGCCGTACCAGGACAGGCCAACCGTGTTGAATTTCGAACCGTCCTCAATCAATAGCGTGTCGAAACCCGCACCGCCGATGTCGCGCGGTTTGTGATCGTCCCAAAAAACCTTTCCGCTG
Organism: uncultured Roseibium sp.; assembly: GCF_947494555.1. Taxonomy (GTDB): domain Bacteria; phylum Pseudomonadota; class Alphaproteobacteria; order Rhizobiales; family Stappiaceae; genus Roseibium. The sequence continues at coordinate 628,320 of NZ_CANLVF010000004.1, forward strand.
GCATAGTAGATCGTATCGTCGCCTTCCTGGCCGAAGAGCTGGTCATAGCCCCAGATGCCGCCTCGCACCAGGTCGTTGCCAGCGCCACCTGTCAGGATATCGTGACCGGTTCCTCCAAGAAGTGTGTCATCACCGTCGCTGCCGGTTAGAACGTCGTTGCCGTACCGGCCTTCCAGTATGTAGTTGACCGAGGGGTCGTCCCCGATCGCCTTGTCGTCCCCGCCGCCACCCCAAAAGTGTTCAATACCGAACTGAGACAGGCTGTCGGTTTGGAAGCTGGAATCGAGCGAGATGATAAGCCTGTCGTATCCTGATCCGCCAAGGTCGACCGGAACGCCGTTCTGGAAGAAGATGTCACCGCTCTCGCCGAGAATCGTGTCGTCGCCTGGTCCGCCCAGCATAAGATCCGCGCCGGTCCGTCCGCTCAGGAAATCATCGCCCTCACCGCCGATCAGGATGTCGTCTCCGCCATAGCCACCCAAGTGGTTGTCGGCTGAGTTGCCTAAAATTACATCGTCTCCATTGCCGCCGTAAGCTCGCTCGATAACGGTGCCCCGGGCGATCGTCAGATTGCCCTTGCCACCGGCAAAATCCGATGTGGCCTCTTCATTGAGATCGATGCGCTGGTCGCCCTCATAGCCGAGAAAGCGAATAAGATCGTTGCCTTGAGAATCATAGATGGTCGCCGTTGCCTCCGGGCTAATTTCGACAAACCCCTGTTCGTTGTAGTCACCGTATATGTTGGCACCAAAGATGGTGTATTCGAGGTAGGTGTCATCAGGTGCGCCATAGAGGTTCTGCGCAGCCAATATGTCTGCGATCATCGGTGTAACCGGGTAGGCGAAACTGGCATCTATTGATGTGTTGTCCGTCTGGCTGAAGGCGGACATGACAGAGGATTGCCAGGAGTCGTTGGCGTAGTGATTGTCTTGTCCATAGGCCGCTGCATCGCCGTAGTTTCCTGCATGTCCAAGTCCGAGTGCCTGTCCGATCTGCTGCAGAAAGGTGAAATAGCCGAAGCCAGGGATCTCCGTGCCATGCGTTTCCAGAAAGGACTGCGGAATGTTGATTTCGGACGACAGAATTTTTCCGCCGTTGACCTCGGATGTGGTCGAAACATCGTTGCTTTCATTGCTGAAAGTGATTTGAGCGCCGCCTGAAACGAACGCAAAATCCAGATCGGCAACATTCGACCATTCTGTAAGCGCCCGTTGAGCCAGCGCCTGTCCATCTTCAGTCAGGCCGGAGATGTCAACGGTCAGCAGATTGCTATTTTCCGTGTCGAACGCGCGCCGCGTATCGCCTTTGAACTCCCAGTAGTCGTCAGTCAGCTGCGCCGCAATCTGGTCAAGGGTGAAAGTCGGTAGCGACATAGCACCGTCACTTTGCTGAATGACCGGCTGGTGCAGCTGGTCGAAGGCTGATCCAGTTTCGGAATTCCGGTCAGGCCCATTTGAGAGTGTTGACATGGTGCGGGTGGTCCTGTGGTCGCGCGACGCTCATTCGTGCGAAGACTGAGCCAATATCAGTGCGATGATAGATTTCGTGCCGCGGAAGGAGCGTCGATTATCTGCATGTTTATTTATTTTCTATTTTTTTTCATAATCAAGCGGAAGTTTTCAAAACCGCCAAATAATGTTTTCGTTGCAATAAATCTCTAAAATAGAAGTAATTTTGAATCTTGCTGTGCGATTCTATTTGTTTACTGTTTTTCCTTTGTAACCACTTTCAAATGCTCGCTGCTACCGAAGCCATATGTCAATTCCAACTTATGACCGGGTCTTTCAGTTCGGCGCGGTCAACAATCACACCAAGACCGGGTGCATCCGGCGTCAAGACACCACCATTTTCAATCGGTGCATCGAATTCCGCCATCTGGCGTGTCACCATCGCTCGGCAATCAAGAATACAGCGCAGATTCTTTTCCGGTACCGTTTGCCCAAGATGCGCAATTGCCGCGAAGGCGATTGCTGACCCGACAGTGTCCTGCACGCTGATCGTCATCCCCGCCGCCCGCGCCATGTCCCTGTGGCGCCGACCGGGGGTCAGGCCACCTGCCTTCGTGATTTTCAATCCGATACCATCGCAGAGATCCAACGAGACCGCTTGAATGATATCTGCGTCGGTCTGCGCGAGTTCATCAAGGATGATCGGAACCCGGCACCGCGAACGAAGCGACTGCGTTTCACGCCAGCTCGCGCAGGGAGCTTCCAACACAAAATCCAGTCCCACCGGCAAAAGATGAAGCATCCGCAAGGCGGATTCGGGTGTCAGGCCGCCATTGGCATCGACGAGAAAGAATTCGCCCGGCTGCCTGTCCGCAAGAGCGGCTTCGATCCGGGCGGCATCCAGTGGGGGCCCGCCGTCGACATCGGCCGCACCGATCTTTATCGAGTGCCCCACAAACCCTTTGGACCGATGTTCGGCGACATGCTCCCGCATGTCTTCCGGCAACGCGGCCGGAATTGACGATATCACGGGCATGCGCCGCGCCGTGGATCCTCCCAGCAGCATCCAGCACGGCATTCCCGTTGCCTTTCCCAGAATATCCCAGGCAGCGACATCGAGTGCGGCCTTGGCATGTGCATGGCCCGCCAACGCGCCGTCCATCACATCGTAAAGACGATCGACCTGGCGGCAGTCGCGTCCAATCAGATGCGGGGCGATTTCGGTTATGCCGGCGCGCGCTCCCAAGGCGTGTGCCGCAATGTAAGTCGAGCCGAATGGGGTCGTCTCTCCCCAGCCTTCCAGCCCGCAATCGGTTTCCATCCGGACGATGGTCGCATCAAAGACCTCATATTCCCGGCCAGCAGACAAACGATAGGTGCCGCCCGAATAAGGGAGATCGGCCTGAAACACATCGATGCGTTTGATCTTCATCGCTCATCCCAACTGGCGCGAAACGGTTTTGTTCCGGGTGCTTTCAAATCTTACGCGGGGATCTTCTGGAGGTGCGGATAGCTTTGGACGAAGCGTCCGAACTTGTGAGCACCGCAGGTCACGGCCTGGTATCGGGCGGGACTGTCTTGGGATATGCACGACGGCAACGGTGCGAACTCGGCGTCATAGTCCGCGTCTATGAAGAACGGAATAGAGTATCTCTCGCGTCCGCTCGTGTTGACCACCCGGTGCAGGTTGGCAAGATATCTGTCGTTGGTCAGCCGCTGCAACAGATCGCCGATATTGATGACGAATGTTCCGGGGATCGGTGTGCCTTCAACCCATTGTCCGTCGCGGTTCATCACCTGAAGTCCGCCGACGTCGTCCTGAGCCAGTATGGTGAGGCTGCCGTAATCCGTGTGGGCTCCGATGCCGATTATGCTCTCGTCAACGATCCCTGTCTGGGGTGGATAGTGCAGCAGACGCTGAATACTGATCGGCCGCCGCATCTTTGCCTCGAAGAAATCCGGTGCAAGGTCGAGACTGCGCGCAATGCCGGACAAGATGACCATCGACAGGCGCTTCATTTCCTCATGATAGAGATACACCGCGTCGCGAAAACCTGGCGCCAGGGCTTCATCGGGCCATGGATTGGCTCCGAAGAAAGGGCAATCGGGTTCCGATTCCGGCCCGATATCAAAACACTCCTTGAGGTCTTTCGTCTTTTCAGGGTCGGTGTTTTCGCCAAAGGGTTCGATATAGCCCCGCAGTGTCTGACCTGACCTGGAGACGTGCAGCTTCTTCTTTTCGGTTTCGGGTAGGTTGAAAAACGCCTTGGTCTTCAAGAACGCATTCTCAACCACTGCCTCAGCGATGCCGTGATTCTTGACATACATGAAGCCCGCGTTTGCAAGGGCCCAGCCAATCTCACCGGCCACCTTGTTGGGATCGCTGCCATCCAAGAGCGGCGCAATGTCAACGACCGGGATCTTGTCGAAGGACTGACGCTTGGCGCGCAATGCGTCATCAAGCATTGCTATTTCTGATGTCGACATTCCGCTTCCCGCCTGTTTCCGGTTCATTCCTGCCTTCATTACTCCGTTTTCCGGAGCGGCTGGCAATGACAAAAAAATTTTTGATGACTTAAAAAAAATAAGCCAAACTTCTGGAAACTCACTTGAGTTTTCGAACATCTGAAAAGAGTGGAGTGAGTTGAATTTGCCCCAGCGACCATATGAACTCCCCCCGTTAAATGCACTCGTGAGTTTCGAGGCTGCGGCACGCCATGTCAGTTTCAAATCGGCGGCAACAGAATTGAATGTCACGCCGGCAGCCGTCAGCCATCAGGTGAAAGCACTTGAGCGGGAATTGAACTGTATGTTGTTTCGCCGTCACCATCGCGGCGTTGAGCTGACTGAAACCGGCGCCTATCTGTTCGTTTCCCTGCAGCGCGGCTTTGAAGAGATCAGTGGTGCGTTGGATCAGCTAAGGGCGCAGACGGCGAAAACATCGGTCACGGTCCGGGCAACCACGGCAATGAGCGCGCTCTGGCTGACGCCCAGGCTCGCGCAATTCTGGAAATCGCATCCGCGCATTTCCGTTTCTCAGATCGTCAGCGACACGGGCATCGACACGACCGACTGCGATATCAGCATTCACTACGGCGAAATGTCCGGGGAAACGGGTGTTTGCCGTTCGCTCTTCCATGACCGGATTTCCGCGTTGGGAAGTCCGCGCTTTGCCAGGCAAAACAAAATTGACAGCATCGAAGATCTGGCAGGTCTGCCTTTGATCCATCTGGATTCCGCCGGTACAGACTGGACCGACTGGCAGGACTGGTTTTCAGCGCTTGGATTTCACGGTTCCCTGCGGAATTCGCATCGGGTCAACAACTACGTGATAGCGCTTCAGGCCGCTCAGGACGACATGGGAGCCGTGCTGGGCTGGGATGGGCTGACCCACTCGTTTGTGGAAAGCGGTAGACTGGTGAAGCTTTTGCCCGATGCGGTGCCGTCGCCAAGGGACTACTTTGTCAAACTGCACCCTCGGGCATCGGAACAGGCCAAGCTGGTATTCGACTGGCTTGCCGGCGCATCCACGTCCGGGAACCGGAAAATGCGCGACCACCGGTTCTCATAGGCCGTTGATTGGGTGCCTTGACAAAGAGGTTTTCAATGCGCGGAAGCCAACCGCTTCCGCGCATAAAGAGGCTCATTCGATACAGTCCGTCAGGCGGCCGCCACATTGCGCAGGAATGTCTCGACTTCCTGCTTCAGCTCGTCGGTGCGCGACGACAGCAACTCGGATGCATCCAGTACCGATTGAGAAGACTCCGACGTTTCGTTCACGGTGCCCGACAGGTCGGACATTCTGGAAGACACGAATGTCGTGCCTTCGGCTGCCTTCTGCGCGTTTTGTGAAATCTCACCCGTCGCGGATCCCTGTTCACCGACGGCCGAAGCGATCGTGCTGGTGTAGGAATTCACTTCTTCCATGATCGTCGTGATCTCCGCGATCGCGCTGACCGACTCCTTCGTTGCATCCTGAATGGCCGTGATCTGGGCTCCGATTTCTTCGGTGGCCTTTGAGGTCTGGGTCGCAAGCTCCTTGACTTCAGCAGCCACAACCGCAAAGCCTTTACCGGCTTCGCCCGCTCTTGCGGCCTCAATCGTCGCATTGAGGGCAAGCAGGTTGGTCTGCTCAGCGATTGCCTGAATCAGCGTGACGACCTCTCCGATTTTCGACGCAGACGAGGCAAGGCCCTCGACTTTCTCGTTGGTGACGCGTGTCCCTTCCGTCGCGCGGCTGACAACTTCGGTTGTCTGAGCGACCTGACGGGAGATTTCACCAATGGATGCGGACAGTTCCTCAGCGGCGCTGGCGACCGTCTGAACGCTGGACGTCGCATCATCGGCCGAGTTGAGGGTTTCAACCGCACTGGAGGCGCTTTGACCTGACAAGTCGGACAGGCGGCCGGCGGTGCTGCCCAGGCTCTGGACAGTGTCATCGACCGAATTCAGCACATTCGATACGTTGCTGCGGAAGGTTTCAATGAGTGACTGAACAGCGTTTTGTCTGTCGACAGTCGCCGTTTCCGTGTCGCGTTGCTGCTCCGCAAGGGTCAGTCTTTCAACCGCCCTGCTTTTCAGGGCATTCACGGCCTGAGCCAGTGTGCCGATCTGATCGGAGCGGTCCTTGAATGGTACTTCTCCCTCAAGGTTGTCCTTTGCGACCTGCGCGGTGATCTCGGCAAGTTCGGTGACAGGACGCAGCTGGCGGCGGATGGCGAAAATCAGCAACAGGACCGAAACGACGACGACAGGGAGCGCCAGCATTGCGTATCCGCTCATCAGCTCCCATACATTCGCCTGAACCGCGGCTTTTTCGACGCCTGCATAGAGTATGCCTGTGATTTCGCCCGTGTTGGAGAAGATCGGCTGGTAGACGGTGAAGTAGTCCTTGCCAAGGATCGTTGCCTGACCGTGAAATGTCTTTCCGCTGGTTACGACCGGATAAACCGCACCGTTCTTGCCGAGCGGTGTTCCAACAGCGCGTTTTCCGTCACCCTTGATGATGTTCGTGGTCTTGCGCCAGAAGTCCTTGTTCTCCGGGTCCCACTGGAAAACAGTCGCGGTTTCCCCGGTCATCCGCCCGATTGAGTCGATCATGGTATGATCGTCGTTGAATTCCGGGAATTCTGAAAGCTGGATCCGCGTCACGTTGCCGGAGTTCGTCCAGACTACGCTTGCACCCTCAACGCGATCCTGAAAGATCGTTGCGGCTACCCTCAGATTCACATCCTGCTTCTTGATGGCAGCCGTCTGGGCCTGGCCCAGGGCGACCTGATAGAGGATGAAGCCGACGACGACCATGGAGACCGTCAGCACGCCACCTGACACTATTGCCAGTGTGGACGTCACGCTCAAGCGAGCAAAAAGATTATTCATGAAGTACCCCTATTGCCTCTCGTAGGGGTTTTTGCTGATTCGTGTAAATTTTGAACAAACTGCTTCTACTAAAAAGTGTGTTTTCGCGATTTACACGTTTTGGATCAGTTGTCTGATTTTCCGACTGGAATTCGTCCTGCGTTTATTATCAAGTTCCGTTGCGGTGCGTGTCTCATACCAAGCTCAAGAAATATGGACCTATCTGATGGCGCTGTTCCGGTTTGCCGGCAAGGCGCTTTGTGCAGGACGGCCTGGTTGGCCGTTCAAACAAGGCAACGCCGTCCGGAGAGCCGGAAAAGGCCACCAAAGGCCATGTTTGAAGGCTGTTCTGCCGCGTCGCAGGTTTTGGACGATAAACCATATCGCCCTGCAACCTGCTTCTTGCCGAACAGCCTTCAAACCCGGTCAGATCGGTTCTTATTTCTTGAGCTTGGTATAAGTCCTCTTCCTCGAACCTAGACAATGAACAAAAGTGCGCTGCCGGACACGACAAGCGCTGCCCCGACCCATGCCCCGGCTGCCGGGACTTCCTTTGTGCGCCACCACATCATCGGCAACATCACTGCCGGGGTCGTTGCAGACAGTGTCGCCACAATACCGACTTCACCACCGGACAAGGCGAAAAGGATTAATGTCATGCCAATCCCCATGCCGAGCAGACCGGAAATCGCGATGATGCCAACGACCTGATAGCTAAAATGTCCTGCAGGTTTGACCCAGCTAACGGGTAGTCTTGTCAACAGGACAAGGCAGAATGCCGCCACTCCGACGCGAATGCTCGACGCGGCGACAGGATCAGCGCCAGTTTCCATCACCGGACGTGCGATCAGGGAGCCGATCGATTGCGAAAGTGCCGCGGCCAATCCGAGGAGCACACCGATCCAAAGTGGTCCCTTGATGCTCTCCCACTTGTGCAACTGGGATTTGCGCTTGCCGAAACGAATGGCAAGCAACACGCCCAGAAAGATCAGCAGGATGCCGACTGTCTGAAGGCCGGTCAGGTCTTCATCCAGGATGATCCATCCCAAAATGGCGGACATGGGGGCATTCAGTGAAAAGAGCATCGCGGTCCGGCGCGGACCCATCCGGTTCAGCGTCAGAAAGAGGGCGGTGTCTCCCATGAAGATGCCAATGACGCCTGAAAGGATCAAAGGGGACACATGCGCGCTGCCAATTGTGTCCCAGCCGCTGGCAAAAACCACCCAGGCGCAGAGCATGATCGTGACCATGACCATGCGCGTGCAGTTGAAGGCGATTGCACCGAGGTGCTGTGCGGGAGCGGCCGACAGGAGGCCGGTCAAAGCCCAGAGCGTGGCAGCTGCAAGCGCAGCGGCTTCATAGACGTACACGCCCTAGGTCCGCGGCAACTTGCCGGTGATCTCCGGTGGGATACCCGTCCAGGCCGCTTCGAAAAATGCGTCTTCCAGGATACACATCTGACGGAAAAGGCTGGCGAGCGTTTGCTGCTTCTCCGGGGAGAGGGCCGGGCCGATTTCGTCCAATTCGGAGCGGATCCAGTTCACAAAGGCTTCGAAGCCAGGAACAGCGTGAAGATCGATCCATTCTGTGAGGTAGAATTTCTCCGAACGGGGTTTTTCAGCCTCGCGTCTGCCCCATGTGAGATAGCACCATTCCGCACAGAGCAGGCAGGTCAGACCTTCGGCATAGGAGCCTTCACCTGAGGTCTTCAACAGGAGATCCGCGAACGCCCTGGTGACCGGTCCCTGTGCCGCCTGTTCGTACACGTCTGCAGACACGCCAAGTGCATCGAAAGAACGCAGGAAATAGTCGTTTTCTTCCGACGTCAGCAGCGCCAGAAAGGCTGACAGCCGTGACTTCGACCGCATGCTGGGCGCCTTGGCAACAAGATACCCCAGCGTAGAGGCCAGATCCGTGATGAAGGTGTAGTCTTCGATCAGGTATCGGGCATAGGCGTCATCCGGCATGGAGCCGTCGCCGATGGCGTGGGTGAAGGCATGACCTGTCGCGCTGGACCAATAGGGCTCAGCACTTGCTGCCAACCAGTCGGTGAAGGACGTTTCCGGCGAAGACGTCAGGAAGTCCTGATAGGACCCTTTGAATGGCGAGGGCATAGCGGAGCCATGCTTTCTTGGAGAGGAAGAGAAGGTGCGGACGCCGGACGGCGCCCGCTGAAAGGGATCACGCGGCGGCTTTTTTCGGAGTGATCAGGCCGCGGTTCACGAGGACTTCGGCAATCTGGATGGTGTTCAGTGCCGCGCCCTTGCGCAGGTTGTCGGAGACGACCCAGATGTTCAGGCCATTGTCGACGGTCGCGTCTTCGCGGATGCGCGAGATATAGGTCGCGTCTTCGCCGGCAGCTTCGTACGGTGTCATGTATCCGCCGTCTTCATGCTTGTCGATGACAAGGCAACCCGGCGCTTCGCGCAGGATGCTGCGCGCATCGTCTGCGGTGATTTCGTTTTCAAACTCGATGTTGACGCTTTCGGAGTGACCGATGAATACGGGAACGCGCACGGCCGTGCAGGTGACCTTGATGCTCGGGTCGAGCATTTTCTTGGTTTCCGCCAGCACCTTCCATTCCTCCTTGGTGTAACCGTCTTCCATGAAGACATCACAGTGGGGAATGACGTTGAAGGCGATCCGCTTCGGATATTTGTTCGGCTCGATCGGGTCGTTGACAAAGACGGCGCGGGTCTGGTTGAACAGCTCTTCCATCGCCTCTTTGCCGGTTCCGGACACAGCCTGGTAGGTCGACACGACGATGCGCTTGATTTTGGCGTGCTCGTGAAGCGGCTTCAGTGCCACGACCAGTTGCGCCGTTGAGCAGTTCGGATTGGCAATGATGTTCTTCTTGGTAAAGCCGGTGATGGCATCTGCATTCACTTCCGGAACGATCAGCGGCACTTCCGCGTCGTAGCGCCACGCCGAGGAATTGTCGATCACGACGCAACCCTTGGCGGCGATCCGGGGCGCCCATTCCTTGGAAACGGTGCCGCCTGCGGACATCAGGCAGATGTCTGTATCGGAGAAGTCGAAATGCTCCATCGCCTGAACCTTCAGCGTCTTGTCGCCGAAGGATACTTCCGTACCCTGGGAACGGCGGGAGGCGAGTGCGATGACGTCATCGGCCGGAAAGCCGCGTTCGTCCAGAATGTCCAGCAGTTCACGGCCGACATTGCCCGTGGCGCCTGCAATTGCGATCTTGAAACCCATTTTCGGTCTGGTCCTTGTCCGTCTCCCCGCTTCACCGGCTGCCCGGAAGAAGGCTTGCCGGCTCTGGGCGCCTCCCATCCCCGGGGAGGCGGGATGAGCGGCACCGTCAAGCGGTGGTCTTGGTTGTCTTTGTAGTGCGTTTGAAAGCGATTACGGCAGCCGAACGGGTCTCGCCGCGCAGAAATGTTGCGCTGGCAAGAGCCTTGGACATCATATCCAGAATGTCGGCGCTGAGCCGGTTCATCGGGTGCTCGCAATCGTCAAAACTTGAGACGGCGGTGTTTTTGCCCGGAATTCCTTGGAAGTCAACAAGGAATGCGGTGAAAATCTGATTTGGTGCATCTGCCGCCAAACGCTGGCTTCGCTCTGCAATCATGTTTCACGGTTGAAGAGCCGTCCGGGTGCCTTGCCGCGGGTGTCGATGCCGGCCAGCGTCATCATGTGCCAGGCCAACGCAAGGTTCGAACTGACAACCGGTTTGTTCAGCGCACGTTCACATGCCTCGATAACGGGAAATGTGCGCAAGTTGGTACAGGAGGCGAAGACGGCATCCACTTTCGGATCGTCGCCAATCGCGCAGATTGCCTCTTGTACGGATCGCGCTTCGATACGTGCAACCACAGCCTCCTCGGACTGGCCGAATGAACCGATCTTTGCCGTATCAAGTCCTTCCTGCCTTAGCAATCCGCACACGGCCTCAGTGACGTCGGCGATATAGGGTGAGACAACGCCGATCCGTTTGGCTCCAAATGCCTTCAAAGCGGCAACGACAGCAACGGCCGGGTTTGTCACGGATGCGCCCGGATGAGCTTTCCGGATTGCGGCTTCCACAGCCCCGGACCCGATCACTGTCGAGGCGGATGTGCAGGCATATCCGATAACGTCCAGTGGGCGATGACCGGGCAAAAGTGCCGCTGCGCCCGTCAGGTTTTCCTTCATTCGCATCAGGGTTTCTTCTGTGACTTCCGGATCGCTGGCAATTCGGGAATGGTAGAGAACCACCCCGTCCTGATCGAAGAGCGGGCGGAATTCCTTTTCGATCGTTTCGTCGGCCTGCAAGACGATCAGACCCAGAGCGGCCTTTTCTCCCAGACCCGTGTCACAGTCGAAATCCAGCCGCACGTCACTCTCCTTCAATCCGCGATCACAGGAATTTCTGCCGAAGCGGGCGTGCTCAAGAACTCGGGTGCACCGGCTCGAATGACAATATTTTCCTCGTGCACCATCATCTTGCCATCGCGAAGGCCAATGCCCGGTTCCAGCGTAAGAACCATGTCCTCCCGCAATTCCGTATTGTCAAACGCAGTGATCGACGGCGTCTCAGTCAGCTGCATTCCGAGCCCGTGCCCCAGGCGCCCGACGTTGCCGGGATCCTGAGCGAGGACATCCGTCATTGCCTTGAAAAGATCCGCGCAGGTCTTCCCGGGACGCGCGATTGCGGTGGCGGCAGCGACGGCCTGAACCAGTTTTTCATGCGCTGTTCGAACATCGTCGGTGGCATGGCCGATTGCGAAGTTCCGGTCGAAGTCGCAGAAATACCCATCCTTGGTCGCGCCGGTATCGAGCATCAAGACGTCACCGTCCGCCAGGGGACGGTCGGTTGGAGGTGAAATGACGTCGTAATATCCTCCCGGACCGGCCCCGCCCACCAGATAGGGTACATCGTCGGCTCCCTGCTGCAGGAGCTCGATTTTGAACTTTCGAAAAGCTTCCTTGAGCGGTTGCCCTTCATGAAACAGGTTGGCGGCGTTGGCGAATGCGGCCGAACCGATCTTGCAGATCCGGCGCAGGAGATCGATCTCCTTGTCTGATTTGACCATGCGCAGTTGCATCATCAGCGGGGATGCATCTGCAAATGACTTTTCGGCAAGTTTGGACTTCAACTTTTCAAAGTCCTGCATCGGCATGCGCAGCGAACTTTCCCGTCCCATCGGCATGCCGATGCGCTGGTAAGTTTTAAGACTGCTCACCAGAACCGAAATGCCTTCGTCAACAGGATGAGGTGCTGAAAACGTCCGGATGTCGTCAATCCAGGTGGAAGCCATCAAAGGGGCCCCGATCTCGGGGATGATTGCAATCGGCTTTCCGTCTTGCGGAACAATCAGGAACCATGGCCGGGTCGGGCTTTGCCAGAACAGGGTCCTGAAGCCGGTGAAATAACGCATTTCAGGCTCAGTCGTGAAAAAGAGCGCGTCAAGACCCTCTTTTCGCATCGCCTGCTGCGCGCGATCCAGCCGTCGTTCATATTCGCTTTCTGGAAAGTCCGGTTCAGCCATCTTCCGGTCCTTCCGAGAGATAGCAGAGCACCCTGGAGTTCGGTGTCAGGCCGAGCTCTTCAACATGACCGCGTGCGTGATGGACGGCGCAGAGACCGGCGGCGCCAGACGGGGTCGTCTTCAGACCGTTGCCGTCAAGCCAGGCGACAGTCTCCACCGCTTCGGCGTCTGTGACCGTCGCGAACAAGTTCGCCTCCAGCGCGAGGTAGCGCAACGCCAGATGAGAGGGTTCCTTGCAATCCAACCGGCCCATGTTTGAAACAGGACCCGGTGCCAGGACCGGCTTGCCCGCGGATATGCTCGCCAGCAAGGCAGGAGCTGCTTCCGGTTCGACAACAACGATCGTCACGCCCTCGCCCCAGCTTGTGCGTGCGCTCGACGCACAGGCAGCAGCAAGCCCTCCGACGCCGGCCTGGAGAAAGACGTGGGTTGGTGGTTCGGGGATCTGGCGCGCGATTTCTTCGCCCATTTTCAGATACCCTTCCATGACATCGCGTCCCGGTTGCGTCATGCCGGTCCATGTACTGTCGGAAAGCAAGTGCCAACCGTTTTCGGATGCGTGGCGCTCGGCTTCCGCCATGCTCTCTTCATAAATCTCGCCAGCACGGACGACCCTTGCACCCTTGTCCTTCAGTCGTGCCGCAAAGGCCTCGGGAACGCTCTGGGCGACAAAGACAACGGCATTGGCGCCGAATATGCGGGCGCCTTCGGCAAGCGACAGACCGTGGTTGCCGGCGCTGGCGCAAACGAATGTGACGCCCTTAAGCGCGGTCGCCGGATCGGTCGCTTTGCCGGAGCGGATCCTGGCAAACGCCTGTTTGGCAATCGCGTAGGCAGCGCCAAGCGCCTTGAAACTGCCAAGGCCAAGCCGCTCGCGTTCATCCTTGATAAAGAGTGCGCCTATGCCGAGCTCATCCGCGAGTTCGGGGCGGTTCAGAAGTGGAGAGGTTTGAAGGCCGGTGACCTCGGCAAAGAACCCGGATTGCGGTCCAAGCGATTGCGAGATGTCTCCGGAAGCGAACTCAGGTCGATCTTCAAGGCCTGTTCCGAGCCATTCATTTTTGATTGTTTTCATAGCGTCCCCTTCACCGTCTCACGCCGCAGATCAACAGGTTGGAACAAGGAACACAAGGGCGGTTTTACAAATGCCGCATCTGCGCAAAAGGAGTTCGCGCAGGGCCTTCTTCAGGCGGGTGCCTTGGCCCGTGGTTCAGGACGCAGCGTCAGGAGTGCGAGGACAAAGGCGATCAAGGCACAAGCTGCCACGGCACCGACCAGCGGCAGCGCTGTCCGGTCGAAAAAAGGGCTGCAAATGAGGATCATCAGCCCGCCTGCAACCATTTGCAATGTGCCGCCGAGGGAGGACGCCATGCCGGCATGTTCTCCATGCTCTTCAAGCGCCATCACCATGGTTGGAGCGATCACAAGGCCGAGGCACGAGTTGCCAAGAAAAAACAGTGCCATCAGGACCGGCAAGTCGTCAAACCCGAGCCAGACCAGTCCGAAGAGTGATGACGTGGCCAGCGCAAACCCGCAAACGGCCCAGAAGGCGACGCGGCCCATGCCGTATTTCTGGCCGAGACCGGCAGCAAATTGGGAGGCTGCGAAAAAGCCCACGGCATTGATTGCAAACACCAGCGAGAACCCGGTCGGTGAGAGCGCATACTGGGTCATGTAGACCATCGGTGCCGAGGCGATGAAGACGAAGAAACTCGCAAGCGCAAAGCCGCCAATCATTGTCAGACCCATGAACCTTGCGTCCTTGATGAGGTAGATTGAGCTGCGGAGAAGCGCTGCCGCGTTGATGCGGCTGCGCCGGTCGGCGGGCAGCGTTTCCGGCAGCCGCAGCGCTGTCAGGATCATTGCAAGCAGTGCGATCAGGGCCAGGGCCCCGAATATCATGCGCCAGCTTGCAAGGGATATGATAGCGCTTCCCGTAATTGGTGCCAGCAGGGGCGAAATGCTGATCACGAGCATGACAAGGGCCATCAGCCGCGTCGCTTGAGTGCCGGTGTGCAGGTCCCTGACGACGGCCCGCACAATCACCATTGGGGCCGCGGCACCGAGTGCCTGCACAAAACGGCCGAGCATCATCATTGTGATATCCGTCGCAAAAGCGCAGATCAGCGAACCGGCGATAAAGACCAGAAGTCCCATAAAAATCGGAGGCCTGCGTCCAAGCCAGTCGGCAATGGGGCCATATATGAGCTGCGCAACTCCGAACGCGATGAAGTAGACCGTGAAAGTCATGTGGGCGCCGGCATCATCCGTTCTCAAATCCTCAACGATCTGAGGTGTCGCCGGAAGATATAGATCGATAGCGAATGGGCCAACGGCAGCCAGCAGTCCAAGGACCAGGGCCGCGCGAACGAATCCGATCTGCATGAGTACATCCAAGAGTGAGGGACGCGCGGTGCGCGCAAGCAATCTGAGCCTGCAACCTGAGAGGAATCACCGATGTTGTCCAGTGTTTTTTGGCGAACCCGCCTGATATCCGGCCGCATTATTTATTCGTGAGGGTGTCGTACAAGCTTCATGGAAATGTCACCGTTCTTGTAATGAGGCCCACTAGCTTGCGCGCACCTCAACCCAAAAAACTGTGGGAGCTAGTGCAATGTCAGACCTTCGCGGACGTTTCTTAAAAAGCGTCAGCCTTGCCGTTCTGGTCGGTCTTGGAGCCGTTTCAGCGGCACAGGCGGACTATTTTGAACGCATCAACACCTACCCCGTCTACAAGACCCTTCCGGAAGGTGCGGACAAGGCAACCGAAACCGTCGCCGAAATCATATATGCCTCCAAAGACGGCCGGACGCTTGCATTCACGGACAGCCCCGGCGATTCGATCGTTTTCGTCAACGCCGCCAATCCGCTTAACATTCAACCGACGGCTCGCGTTGACCTCGGCGGCGAACCGACATCGGTTGCTGTTGGCGAAAAGGCGGCCTATGCCGGTGTGAACACCAGCGAAGACTTCATCAATGCGTCGGGTCATCTTGCGGTCATCGCCCTGAACGAAATGGGCGTAACGGCAAAGTGCGACGCGAAAGGCCAGCCGGACAGCGTTGCTATCTCGCCAGACGGGAAATTCGTTGCGATCGCGATCGAAAATGAGCGCGACGAAGACCTGAACGACGGCGTCATACCGCAAATGCCTGCCGGTCATCTCGCCGTTTTCGATCTTGACGAAAATGGCGTGCCGACCAACTGCGACGCCGTGCGCATCGTTGATCTGACCGGCTTCGCGGACGTCGCACCGACCGATCCGGAGCCTGAGTTCGTTTCAATCAATTCCCAGAACCAGGCCGTTGTCACGCTTCAGGAAAACAATCACATCGCCATCGTCGACCTTGCGAGCGGTGACGTCGTCGCGAACTTTTCAGCCGGTGCGGCAACCGCCGAAAATGTTCCGGTGAAAAAGGCACGTATGAGCGACGCTTCCGGAAGCAGCGAGAATGTGCTTCGCGAGCCGGATGCTGTTGCCTGGATTGACGACGAGCGCTTCGTTACTGCCAACGAAGGTGACTACGAAGGTGGTTCGCGCGGTTTCACCATCTGGAGTGCGAAGGGCGACGTCCTTTTCGACAGCGGCAACCAGATGGAACATCTGGGCATGTCCCACGGCCACTACCCCGCCAAACGTGCGCACAAGAAGGGCACCGAACCTGAAGGTGTTGCTGTCGGCACTTTCGGCGGCGAGACGCTGATTTTCGTCAATTCCGAGCGCGGCAACTTTGTTGCTGTCTACAAGGACACCGGTGGCGCGCCTGAATTCGTACAGTTCCTGCCGACTCATGTCGGTCCGGAAGGTCTGCTGGCAATCCCGAGCCGCGATCTCTTCGTCGTAGCCAACGAAGTCGACAGTGCCGAGGATAATGTCCGCTCGCACATTTCTCTCTACAAGTTCGGTGCCGATGCACCTTCCTATCCGTCTGTTGTTTCCGACAGGGACCCGGAAAAGGGCGCACCAATCGGCTGGGGTGCTATTTCTGCGTTGGCGGCCGACCCGTCCGATGCAAACAAGCTCTTTGCGGTCAGCGACAGCTTTTATGACGATGCCCGGATCTACACGATGGATATCTCGTCAAAACCGGCAATGATCACGTCCTATGTGACGGTCACCGGCTTTGATCAGGAGAGGCTCGACCTTGAAGGGATCGCTATTGCCAAGGACGGCGGCTTCTGGCTGGCTTCCGAAGGCCACCCCAAAAACGAGCGCGAGCATCTGCTTTTGAAAGTCGGAACGGATGGTGTCATCTCGGAACAGATCACGCTTCCGCAGAGCCTGATCGATCAGGCGAAGCGCTTTTCCTTCGAAGGTGTGACCGAGTTTGAGATGAACGGTCAGACCCTGGTGGCTGTTGCCGTTCAGCGCGAGTGGAACGACGATCCGAAGGGGCACACCAAAATCGCGATATACAACCCTGCTGACAAGTCCTGGGGCTTTGTTCACTATCCGCTCGACGCTCCCAAGAGCGCTGCTGGCGGCTGGGTAGGTCTTTCCGAAATCGTTTCGCTGGGTGAAGGTGACTTTGCCGTTCTGGAGCGTGACAACAAGGGCGGCGAAGATGCGGCGATCAAGCAGATCACCGTGATTTCGCTCAAAGACGTTGTTCCGGCAGCGCATGGTGAGACGCTTCCGGTTCTGAAGAAGCGCTATGCGATGGATATCCTTCCGGCAATGGCCGAAGGCAAAGGCTGGGTCCTGGACAAGCCGGAAGGGCTTGCCATAACGGCGGACGGCCACCTTATCCTCGTGACCGACAATGACGGTGTTGACGATGCACCGGGCGAAACCCAGCTGATCAATCTCGGCCCGGCATCGCGTCTGAACTAAGCCGGTTTCCGGCTCACGGAACTATAACGGAGACCCGGCAGCAATATTCTGCCGGGTCTTTTTGCCTCTTGGAAAGCCAAGCCTCTCAATTGGAGTTTTGGCGGTTGTCTTTTCTGACAAAGCGCAGAAATGCTTGAATTTTCGCGGTCCGGTGAAGATCGACATGCGTGACGATCCAGACATTTGCAGTCCACCTTGTCCTGGGTGGCAGGATTTCGACGAGCTCGGACCGGCCCTGAGCTTCGTGTTCAGGCAGAAAACCGAGGCCAAGACCCGCGCACACAGCCTCAAACTGCACCGGTACTTCGCTCGTTTGCAATGACAGCGAAGTTTGCGGAACGTGCGTGCGCATCCATTTCGAATAGGGGTGTGCCGTCGGACGGCTGACTGCTCCGACGAACTCATGGCCCTCGAATGCCCCGTTCTCCGGATATCCGAAGCGTTCGATATAGTCGCGGCTCGCGTAAAGACCGAAACGGATCTGATAAAACGGGAGAACGACATAATCGGCGACATCAGGCTTCGGGCCGATCCGGAACGCGACATGCGCTTCACCGTGTTCGAGCTTTGCAAGCCGTTCTTCCGCGACGAATTCCACGGCTATCTTCGGGTAGGCAATGTGAAATTCCTTGATGGCCGGAATGATCAGTGACGCAATGCCGCCGAGAGCGGTAATGGTCAATTCGCCTGACAGGAGGCTGGCGCGGTTCCGGTTACGTCCCTCAAGATCTTTGAACATGTCTTCGGCCCGGCTCGTCACTTCAAGCATGTCCCGGCCAGCATCTGTGAGGGCATAGCCGCGGGCATGCCGGTGGAAGAGCGTTGTCCCGAGCGTGTGTTCCAGCACCTCGATATGACGGTTTACAGTCGCGCGATGGACCCCGAGCGCGCTTGCCGCGGCGCTGACGGTGCCTGTTTGGGCAACAAGCATTGCCGTTCGAAGTTCGGTCCAGTGCTTCATCGTCGCAGCCTTTTGCTTATGCGCGCTAATCGCTCACCCAGTGCGCGAAACCCGCTATTGTGCGCGGCAATGCAGCATAACACCTTGTCGCATGGGACAGAACAAGAGCGCGTCTTGAGACGTCGCTCGAGGGCGATGAGGTCTAGAAATGCGATTGCTGGCATTTGCAGCGACGAACAGCCGCCGGTCGATTAACCGGCAGCTCGTCGAACTGGCTGCTTATCAATTCAAGCGGGACGTGCGCACTGATGCGCAGATCGAGTTTCTCGACCTGAACGATTTCGAGATACCGATCTACTCCATCGATCGGGAGAATGAGAGCGGCTTGCCTCCGCAGGCGCACGCATTCTTCGAAAAGATCGGTGCTGCGGATGCGTTGTTGATCTCATTCGCGGAACACAATGGATTTGTAACGGCTGCCTGGAAAAACCTCTTCGACTGGATGAGCCGGATAGACACAAAGCTATGGCAGGGCAAGCCCATGGTCATCCTGGCTGCAACGCCGGGACCGAGAGCCGGTGCCGGCGTCTTGCAAAGCCAGGAACTGCTGGCTCCCCATTTCGGCGGCTCCGTTCGCGGATCTGCCGGAATTGGCCGTTGGAAGGAGGCCTACGATCCGGAAAAGGCCGCGCTCATCAGAATTGAGGATCAGGTTGCGCTCAGCTCCGCTCTTGCTGCTCTGGCGCCGGAACACGCGCAAGGGACTGCACCACAATGAAAACGGAACACAAAATTGCGCTGAAAGTCGCTTCCATCCTCTGGGTGATTTGGGGTCTGGTCCACGTCCTTGCGGCTCTTTTGATCATTCCCGTGGATCCGCAGACAGCGATCGGAAACATCGCGGATGCCGTCGACAAGGCGACGCTGGTTGGAGAGTATCCGGAGCCCCTGTCCGGCATCCTGTCGCAACACGGCTGGAACCTGGGGTGGTTTGGCGTAACCACAATCGTCGGTGCCGTGTTCATCTGGCGCGGTAACATGACGGCCATCTGGGTGACCGGGCTTGTCGGCGGCCTGGCGGATGTCGGTTATTTCGTCTTCATCGATTTGCCCGGTTATGCCAATTTCATTCCCGGAACCCTCATGACACTTGTCTCCGGGTCCGCCGTCATCCTGAGCTTTTGGGTCTGGTTGGCCAACCGGGCTTCCCGCAGTCTTTCGTAGCATTCCTTGAATTCGACGATGGACAAATGCCGTGGAATTTGCCTGTAATGAACCTCTCGCCGGCAGACCGGAGCCAGTTCATGCATATATCGCTGGCTTTTGAAATTCAGGTGGACCGAAAACGACCGGGCACCATGCGCCATGGTGTCTGGTCTCTTCAGGTTCTTTTCTGATTTCAGAAACACTCCCAATGAAATGGGGCGGCCTGCCCTTAAGGAGGTGGTCGTTTCGAATTTATTGGTAATTTCAGCTTAGCTTTTCTCTCAATGCGTCCCATGGCGATTCGGGAGACTTCCATTGACCATCCGTAAAAGACTGTTTCTGCTGGTTATTGTCCTGACCTTGCCGATCGTTGCATGTGCCGGATGGATTATTTTATCGGCCTATAACGACCTGGCACGGGACAGCGCCAAGCTTGCCGGGCTTCCAGCGCTGGAAACGGTCTGGACATCTTCGGTGATGAAGAACAACAACGGATTGCCGGACAGTGTTCTCTCAAGCTATCCGCTCTGTGCTCCCGAGGAGTTGCCGACCAAAGCGGCCCAAACCCTGTCGGCGGCAAATCGGCTGATTGTGTGTATCGGTGAAAAGTCGGGTATACGCGCAAACCGTTCGCCGGAGGCGAACCTTCTTGCCGAGCTGGTTGCGGGACAACTCTCCGATCTCGTAGTGCGCACCAGCGCTCTTGTGCGGAACGGCGAAATGGTTGGCGGGAAATCGAAACTCAGTCATGCCGACACCATGTCGGTGTTGGTCGGAGCCGGGCAGTTCAAGGTGCTTGCGGATGCGATCAGTGCCGCGACACGAGCGGACTTAGGCGCACTGACCTCGAGCGAGGAGACGCCGTTCAACAAGGCGGCGAAGGCCTATCGGCAGGCAAACGGCAAGTTCCAGGGAGAAATGGCGCGTGTGGCCAAACAGGTCGGCCAGGGTGCTGATGGAACGCAAATCGATCTCGTGCCGCTGCGTGAGCGTTATGGGGCGTTGCTTGCCGCAATCGACGGTTTGCAGGTTGTGAGCGCCGGTGAACTCGAAACAAGGCTCCAGGCGATGGTTTCCGGGTCAAAAACCCGGATGTTGGCGGTGGCTGCCGCCCTGGCTGTCGTGTTCGTCATTGCGTTTGGTGTGGCGTGGCGCTTCAGCAGTTCCATCCTTTATTGCATCCACTCCCTCAACAGTGGCATCCGCAATCTCGCCGATTCCGACGGATTGGAATCAGAACTGCCCTTCTCGTATGGACACACCGAAATCTCGGAAATTGCCCGGGCCGTGGGTTACTACCGCGACCGCACGATCGAGCTTACGAAGGAGCGGCAGCGCCTTGAAGGCCAGGCCGCCGCGGAGCGTCAGGAGCGCATCGAAAAACTCATTGAGGATTTCCGTTGCCGCGTGACGGATCTACTGACCGAAGTGGATGATGCGCTCGGGCATATGAAAAACACATCCTTCACGCTTGAAGATGTTGCCCAGAACGCCGACCGCAGCGCGCAGGCGACGGCAGCGGCCTCCTCCGGTGCTTCGGAAAATGTCGACGCGGTCGCAGAAGCGGCTGAGGTCCTGGCCAACGACATCGCCGCTATCAGCAGGCGCGCCCAGGATGCGACAGGTATCGCGCGCGCTGCAAATCAGAACGCGGCGGCCGCAAATGCCGAAATCGAAAGCCTGGTCGAAATCTCCAAATCGATTGGTGAAATCGTCTCGCTTATCAGCGCGATCGCAGATCAGACCAACCTGCTGGCACTCAACGCAACGATCGAAGCGGCGCGTGCGGGGGATGCCGGCAAGGGGTTTGAGGTTGTTGCCGGAGAAGTCAAGACACTGGCTGGCCAGACTGCATCGGCAACGGAGCAGATCACCGGGCAAGTCGCCCAGGTTCAGGGCCGGACGGATCGCGTTGTTGAAGCCATTGAGAAAATCATCACGGACATTGGCGAGGTCACGGGTTGTACCACTCAGATCGCAGATGACCTGGAAGCGCGGCGGCAGTCGACCGATGCCATTAAAGGCAACGTCCTGGAAGCGGCGGATCAGACACGTTCTGTTGTCGGCGACATGGCCCAGGTGGAAGAAATCGCGCAGCAGTCAAGCAACGCAGCCGCCGATATGGGCAGCCGGACAAGCGATGTGGTCGGCCGCACCGAGGAGTTGCGCACGGAGATCCGTGAGTTTTTGAACGACGTGGCAGCGGCGTAGCCTGGTTTACGCTTCACCCATTTCGGATCGCAAAATGAAATCGGCGCATTCGCTCGTCAGATCCCTGAAGCGCGTGCGTTGCCGGACATAGAGCCAGACCTCGCGTTTATCGGGCAGATCGGGGATCGGTCTGAAAGCGGTCGATTCCGGAATGAAACGGGCAACGGTTTCGGGCAGCACGGTGACCCAGTCCCCGGTCCTGACCATCGTGATCAGCGAATGGGTGTTGTGGATCGTGACTTCGGTGTTTTGAATCGCGTCCACGAGGCTCGGCGTTTTGATCAGGTCACACAAGGCATTGCGGATGAAAGGGGCCTTGGCGACATCTGCAATCCGGGGCGGGGCGCTCCGGGTCATCAACGGATGATCGGCGGCGCAAACGAGACCAAACCTGTCTTCGAACATCGGTGTTGACGTGACCCCATTGAGCGGATGATGCCCCGACGCGATGCCGACATCGGCTTTGCCCTGGGCAAGCGCGTCGAGTACCTGCTGTGTGTCCGTGTCACGCAATTCCACCTTAATGCCCGGAAACATCCGCGTCATGTGTTCCAGAACGGACGGGAACAGGATTGCCGCGACCGAGGGAACGGAGACGATGCGGATCAGCCCCTGCGAGGCGTCCGCCGCAGCTTCAATGCTGCGAACTGTCTGCTCGAACTGGCGCACCTGTCTGAGGGAAAGTTCAAACACCTGCTCGCCCAGGGGAGACAGGCGGTTCTTCCGTTCGCCCTCGAACAGTCTCTTGCCCAGATGGTCTTCCAGCTGCTTCAGCGTCATCGATATTGCGGATTGCGTGCGGCCGAGTCGGTCGGCTGCTTCGGCGAGACTGCCGGTCTGGGCCACGGTGCAAAAGCAACGCAGCATTTCGATCTTGATGGACACGTTTCAATTTTTCTAAAGTTAAATTAAGTTTATTGAGTTTGACTGATGTCACGCCAGATGTCCATGCTGTTAACCAACGGAATTTCTGGACCTGGAACCCTAAGTGACACACCTCAACCTGATTGCCGGCACCTGGCAGGCCGGGACAAGCGTAATCGAGAACCGAAACCCGTCCGATCTGAGCGACCTGATCGGATTGTTCGCGCAGGCAGGTCCGGATCAGCTGGATCTCACGCTGGAGCGCGCCCGCACCGCGCAAGCCGAATGGGCGTCCTACGGCCTGGAGCGCAAGCAGTCGGTCCTGATGAAAATCGGCACCGAATTGATGGCTCGAGCCGAAGAACTCGGGAGGCTGCTCTCACGCGAGGAGGGTAAGCCGCTTGCCGAAGGCAGGGGAGAAGTCTACCGGGCCGGGCAGTTTTTTACATACTATGCAGCCGAATGCCTGCGCCAGACCGGCGAAAATGCCGACAGTGTGCGCGGCGGCGTCGAAATCGATGTGCGGCGCGAGCCCGTGGGTGTCGTGGCGATCATTTCCCCCTGGAATTTCCCGACCGCGACAGCGTCCTGGAAAATCGCTCCGGCACTCTGCTACGGCAATGCGGTTGTCTGGAAACCGGCGAATATCACGCCCGCATCCGCAGTTGCGCTGACGGAGATCATCGAAAAGCAGGACATCCCGAAGGGACTGTTCAGCCTTGTGATGGGGTCCGGCCGTTCTATTGGTCAGCGGCTCGTGGAGAGCCCGCAGGTGAATGCGATCTCGTTCACCGGGTCGGTCGCGGTCGGCAAGGGAATCGCGTCTTCGGCTATCCAGAACCTGACCAAGGTGCAGATGGAGATGGGCTCGAAGAACGCTCTGGCCGTGATGGATGACGCGGATCTCGATCTTGCCGTTACGCTCGCGCTTGGCGGTGCTTTTGGTGGAACCGGGCAAAAATGTACCGCGTCTTCGAGACTGGTCGTCCACGAGCGCGTCCACGATGCCTTTGTCGACAAGCTTGTGGCAGGCGCCGAGGCGATGACCGTCGGCCATGCGCTTGAAGAGGGAACCCAGATGGGACCTGTCGTGAGCGGTGAGCAGCTTCAGGAGAATCTCGACTATGTGGAGCTGGGCAAGTCGGAGGGGGCCGAGCTCGCGTGTGGCGGTGCGCGCCTGGAGCGCGCGCACGAAGGCTATTACATGTCTCCGGGCGTTTTCCTGAACACCAACAACACCATGCGCATCAACCGCGAAGAAATGTTCGCGCCGCTGACAAGCGTAATCAGGGTCGGCAGTTACGACGAGGCTTTGGCGACGGTGAACGACACGAATTTTGGGCTCACCTCCGGGATCGTCACGAAGAGCCTCGCCAGGGCTACCGACTTCCGCCGCAACGCGCGCACCGGTGTGGTGACCGTCAATCTGCCGACGGCCGGTACCGATTACCACGTCCCGTTCGGCGGCCGGGGCGACAGTTCGTATGGCCCGAGAGAACAGGGCAAGGCCGCAGCGGAATTCTACACGACGGTCAAGACCGCCTATATCAGCGCGGGGAGCCCGGACTGATGCGGATCGATGCGCTGCAATACGCCAACTGGTCGGAGAAGATCTTCCGGCAACTGCGCGAAGGCGGCGTCGACGCGATCCATGTGACGGTCGCCTACCATGAAAATTTCAGGGAAACCGTGCTCAACTTCGAGAAGTGGAACCGCTGGTTCGAGCAGTTTCCAGATCTCATCATGAAGGGTGAATGGACCTCGGATATCGATGAGGCGCGGCGGACCGGGCGAACGGCGGTCTTTTTCGGCTTCCAGAACCCGTCGCCGATCGAGGACGATATCGGACTGGTCGAGATCGTGCACACGCTGGGTGCCCGGTTCATGCAGCTCACCTACAACAACCAGTCGCTGCTCGCGACGGGATGCTACGAGAGCGAAGACACCGGCATCACGCGCATGGGGCGTCAGGTCATCAAGGAGATGAACCGGGTCGGCCTGGTCGTCGACATGAGCCATTCGGCCGACCGTTCGACCATTGAGGCCGCGGAGATTTCCGAGAGGCCGATCGCGATCACCCACGCCAATCCGTATGACTGGGCACCGGCACTCAGGAACAAGCGCGACGATGTCATCCGCGCCGTGACCGAGCACGGCGGGATGCTGGGGTTCTCCATTTACCCGCACCACCTGAAAGACAAGTCTGCCTGCAGCCTCGACAGCTTCTGCGAGATGATCGCCCGCACGGCCGACAAATACGGCGTTGAGCATCTCGGCCTCGGCACGGACCTGTGCCAGGACCAGCCCGACAGCGTGGTCGAATGGATGCGGGTGGGACGCTGGACCAGGGAAATCGACTATGGCGAAGGCTCGGCAGCGACGCCCGGATTTCCAGACATGCCAAACTGGTTCCGCGACAACAGGGACTTCGGCAATATCGAAGACGGGCTTCGCACGGTCGGAATGAACGATGCCGAGATTTCCGGGATCATGGGGGGCAACTGGTACAGGTTCTTCGCTGACGGTTTCGGGAGGAAGTCCCGGTGACGCCGGCTCAGCCGCATATTCCCCGGCGGGACCCGGCAAAGATGATGCGACTCAGCCGCCTGGGGTCTTTGCATCAGTGCCGCCTCAGCTTCATGCGGATCCTGATGCGCCGCATGGCACAGGAGAACTGGCAGTTTTCACGCCCCGTGTTCGACATCGACCGCAAAGGTGTTGGCCGGGCGGTCTATACGGCGATGGGACCGGAGCGTGCCTATTCACTCGTCGCCTTTGCCCATGATCTACCGGCCGAAAAACGGTCGGACCGGGTCATTGCCGATGCCTGGGACACAACCTTTGCACTCTTTGACGGGATCCCGGACGAGAGCGATATCGAGCGTCTGGCCGAGAATGTTCCGTTGCAGGAGGCGGGACGGGTCAGCCAGCGCGAATTGTCGCTGTCGCGGGCAAACCGGTCGGCCCGGCTCTGGACCCATGTGGTTGACCGGCTGGCGTCGGGACAGCAACCGGACCTCCAGCAGATTGAAGCCGTCGGCTACCTGATGCGGACGACCGCGGTCTACGGGTCAGGCAAATTCGGCGCTGCCGACCGGGATGTGATTTCTGATCGGGCGGAAATGCAGCCGCCATTTCAGGCCGAAATGCTGTCCGTCTATCTGACAAGGACCTTCGTCCGCGATCTCGTGAATCACATTGCCGCAAGCCGTGGCGGCACGCAGGCGGTCTCGCTGGACCCGGCAATCGCGCGGGGGCTGGGAATTGGCAATTCCACCGGCCTCGGCATGGCGCCCTTTATCGTCAATCACCCGATCCTCTTCAACAACTGGATGATGGTGCGCGAGGAGGCGATATCCCGCGTGCGCGCCGTGGCGCGGGCGGCTCCCGAGGACGTGAAAACCTTCGGGCAACTCGTCAAACAAAGCATTTTGTCCGTGGAGCACTGGCGATCCGAACACCCGGTGCAGCTCGACAAGCTGGTGCGGCTGAAGGCCGACCTCAAAACCCTGGCGCAGCATCTCTCCAGTTGGGATGCGACTGTGGAATGTCCCTGGAACACCCTGATCGAATGGTCGGAGAGATCCTTGAGCGAAGAAGGGCAGGAACTCGTCGCCTCGCTCATTCTGGAACCCTATGGCGCACTCGTCGACGGATTGGCGGGTTGCATGGCCGACGGCAATCCCGATGCATTCCGCATCGATGGTTCGATGCCGGTGAGCGCGGTCAGGGCACTCTTGCAAGAGTGCTTCGGGTGGGCGTTGGACCTCGACTGGAGCGATCCCGCCAATTGCGCACGCGCCTGGTACGTTTCTGAGGAAAAGCTGGAGCCGCGCATGGGCGAACGGTTCGAGGAACCGATTGCCGCTTATGAACAACCCCTTGCGCCTGCGCGCGATGCTGCTGCCGCGTTTTCCGCGCTGGAGGCATGGGACCCGGCAGATACGGTTGCCCGGTTTCTCCTGCAACATCCGGAGCACCGGCACACCGTCAGGCGGGCGCAGATGGGGCGTGTCGCACCTTATGGCGAAATCCGCGACAACACGATCAGCACGTCGGTCATGCCTGTCGACATGCTGCGTGCGAAGCTGTCGTTTTTCGGAGCAACGCATTTCGATCCCCGCTCCGACCGGTGGGTGCGGATCTGCATGTATGCAGGTGCGCCTTATCCCGAAGAGCTGACACCCGGCAATGCCGACCTCTGGGTCTATCCGGAGACGGCCACATGAACCGGTCGCTGAACGAGATCGAGGCCACGGCGAAACGCGCAACGCGCGGTGCCGGATATTCGTGGGGCCTTGCGGAGGAAGCGTCCAAGGCAACGCGCTGGCTCTCAAGACAAGGGCAAGATGGTGTGGCCGCACTGGCCGCGCTTCTGGACAAGGGGCTCGCCCAACCGGCGGACCATCGACCCTGCGCCGCCGACGAAGTCTGGCGTAACGATGGGGATCTGTGTCCCCTCGCGACGGGTGCATTCCTTTCCGACTGCGCGCAGGGCCTGCGTTCGGGACCGGTCACCATGCAGCGGGTGGCAGTGCCGCTGTTCATTCTGCCATTTGCCGCCAATGCGGCGTCGGAGCTGAGGTGCTGCGTAAGGGTCGAGATGGACGGCCAGGTTGCGATGACCGACGGCGGCAATCTTCAGTGCCCTGACGTGCTGCCGGAGCTGGCTGAGCGGATAACGGTTCAAACAAGCGAAACGGCACCGCCCTGGCGGCCGCGCGGCGCGCAGATGTGCCCCGATCCGGACAGCTGGGATCGGCTTGCAGTGCTTGCGCATCGCACCTACGCGCCGGCCACCGAGGAATCGCGCCTGCGTGGCGCAGGTGCAGGCCTCTCCGACAATGACTGACAAGGTGCAATCATGACCGAAACCCGGACCCTCTCGCTTGCTGAAATCGAAGATCTCTCGTTTCGGGCGCTTGTGGCGGCAGGCACATCGGAAAAGAGCGCCCGCGCTCTTGCGCTTGCCACGGCGGCAACGGAAGCGGACGGGGTTGCCAGTCACGGACTGGCCTATATCCCGATCTATTGCGAACATGTCCGCTGCGGCAAGGTCGACGGCAAGGCGGAACCTATCCTCGCTCGCCCAAGACCCGGCGTGGTTGCCGTCGATGCCGCGACGGGTTTTGCGCATGCTGCGATCGACCTTGGATTTGAGACGCTTGTCCCCGCGGCACGCGAGCAGGGCATTGCCGTCCTGACGATCCGAAACAGCTACAATTGCGGGGTTCTCGGCTATCACACCTTCCGGCTGGCTCAGGAGGGCCTGGTCGGGCTCGGGTTCACGAACGCACCGGCATCCATCGCACCTTCGGGTGGCGCAAAGCCTGTCGTCGGCACGAACCCGTTTTCCGTTGCCGTTCCGGGGACTGACGGTCAGCCCGCCCTGCTGATCGACCAGAGCGCCAGCACGATTGCCAAGAGCGAAGTCATGAAGCATGCGCGCGAGGGCAAACCGATCCCGATCGGCTGGGCGCTGGACGGTGACGGAAATCCGACCACCGACCCGGAAGTCGGGCTCAAGGGATCGATGGCACCGTCGGGCGGATACAAGGGTGTCGGGGTCGCGCTTTTGACGGAAGTCATGGCCGCTGCGCTCACCGGAGCGACGCTCGGAATAAACGCCTCGCCATTTTCGGGCACCGCAGGCGGTCCGCCGCGGACGGGACAATGCTTCATTGCAATCGACCCGGGTGTCACATCAGGGGGCGGTTTCAACGCCATTGTTTCCGAGCTGGTTGAAGCGATCCGGTTTCAAGAGGGGGCGCATCTACCCGGTGACGGGCGGCGTTCCAGGCGATTGGCGGCACGGGGAGATGGTGTTGCCGTGAATGCCGCGACGCTGGCCAGAATAGACGCTCTTCTTACCTGAACGGCCGGGCAGCCAACCGGGGAGCTGCCGGCACCAATCCACCCGGAAAGACAGGGCACATGTGAACAGGAGGTCACACATGTCAATCAAACAACCTTTCACCGATCTTCAGATCAAGAAATCTGCCGGTGGGTTTTACGAGGGTCACAGCGTCGAGATCGCCATCTTGAGCAAGGCGATCATGGTGGCGCTGGTCATCTGGGCACTGGTTTGGCCCGCGAACGCTAATGGCGTTCTGGGGAGCCTGAACTGGCGCTTGCTGGAGGACTTCAACGGATTTTACATCGTCATCGTCGGGCTGTTCTCTTTCTTTCTGCTGGTGATCGCCATTTTGCCGCGTACGGGCAGCCGGGTCATGGGGGTGCCGGGTGAAGCCCCCGAATTCTCGACATTCTCCTGGTTTTCCATGATGTTCGGCGCGGGGCTCGGAGTCGGTCTCATGGTCTTCGCCACAGCGGAACCGCTTGGTCTCTGGGGGTCGAATCCGCTCGTGCTGGCCGGTGACGTTGTCGCCAACAGCGAGGACGCGGTCCAGTCCGGGTACCGGTACACGTTCCTGCACTATGGCTTTCACGCCTGGGCAATTTATGTCGTGACGGGGCTTTCGCTGGCTTACTATGCCTATACGCGTGGGATGCCCCTGACCATCCGGACCGCGCTGACACCTTTGTTCGGCCGGCTGATGAACGGCTTTCTTGGCCATGTCGTCGATGTGCTCGGCGTTGTCGCCACTATCCTCGGCGTCTCGGTGACCATCGGCTTCGGCGTGTCGCAGTTCATTGACGGTCTTTACGCCATCACCGGCATGCAGTGGATGATGGATACGTCCGGCGATGCACCCGCACCGGGCACGGTCGGTTTGATCACCGGTCTCGTCGTGATCATGGGACTGTCGATCATCTCGGCGGTTTCCGGGGTCGGGCGCGGTGTCAAATACCTGTCCAATCTCAATCTGGTGCTGTCGATCATCCTGCTCCTGACCTTCGTGGTCTTCGGTTCGTTCCTGTTCGCGATGACGACCTATGCATCCGCATTCGCCGACTACATTCTTCACTATGTTTCGCTGAGTTTCGGTGCGTTCGGCCCGCAGTCCCCGGCTGAGTTTGCCGCAGCGCTGCCACCGGAGGCCGCTCCCTTTGCGGACGCCCTGAGAACGGGCGCGACGAATGCCTGGGGATCGTTCGACGCGTTCAAGTCAGGGCTCGAAGGTGACGCCGCAGCGTTGCCGGAGAACGTTCTTGCCGCTGCCTATGCAGCCGGTGAACCCGGACGGCAGTTCGGCTGGCAGGCCGGTTGGACCACATTCTACTGGGCCTGGTGGATCGCGTTTTCTCCCTTCGTGGGACTGTTCCTCGCACGCATTTCCAAGGGCCGCTCGGTGCGCGAATTCATCATTGGATGCGTCATCGCACCTGCGCTCGTCTGTTTCGCCTGGATGACGATCCTCGGTGGAACGGCAATCGATCTGGAACTGACGGGCGGTGCGGATGGCGCGATCATCGGGGCGTCCAACACGGCGAAACTTTTTGTCACGCTCGGGCAGATGCTGTCCGGAGGGTTCCTGTCAGCCATCACCGTGATGTGCGTTGTCCTGATCCTGACATTCCTGGTTACGTCCGCGGATTCCGGCATCCTTGTGATGAACACGATCATGTCCGGCGGAGCGCAGCAGACAGGCATCAAGCACCGGATCGTCTGGGGCGTCATCCTGACACTGGTGATCGGGACATTGCTGATTGCCGGCAAGACCAATGGCGGCGCAGACCCGATGGAAGCTCTGAAAAGCGCCATGATCATCGGTGCCCTTCCGTTTACGATGGTTATGGGTCTGATGTGTATCGCGCTGGGCAAGGCGCTCTACCGCGATGGCCTGCGCGAAAGAGCCGTGGTTCCGGCAGAATAGTCTGAAACGGTATCGGGCGGGCGGTACGAGCCGCCTGCCCGGGGCACACCCTCTTTGCCGAGTTTCAAAGTCTGCCGATCAGGAATGCTCGCGCAAGCCTGCCTTGCGCAGGCCTTTGACATAGGTTTCGATCTGTTCCTCCTTTTTGAGATAGAACAGATGTTTTCTGGCGAAATCGACCGAGAACTCGGGTTTCGACCTTGTCAGATCAGCAACGGCGCGCGCCGCCTGTGTCTCTTCTCCCAGCAACCCAAGAGCGGCGACACGGTGGGCCTGGGCCCAGTATTGCGCGTTCGGTGTCTGCACAGATTTGCGTGCCCAGGTGACCGCGTCTTCAAATTCTCGGCGGAAGAGATGTGCCAGCGACCGGTAGGAATAGAATGCCCACCGGAAGGGATCGTGCGGGCTGAGCCGTATCGCGATTTCGAACTGTTCTATCGCCTCGTCTAGACGCCCTTCGTAAGCGAGTGAATCGCCAAGCCCGCAATAGGTCACTGCGAGATAGGGGTTCAGCTCGACAGCATGTTCAAGCGCGTCAATTGCCAGCTCGTATTCGCAACGCGCCAGATAGACCCGCCCGATCGTGAAGAAGCTGTTTGCGTCCTGATCGTCCAGTTCCAGCGCACGTTTGGCGGCCGCCAGGGCTTCGTCCATGCGCTCACTGTCGGGAGCGGCGTCAAAGTAGACCATGCTCAGAACGATAGCGTATGCCAGTCTCGAGTGAGCGCTCGCGAACTCCGGGTCGAGCTCAATGGCGCGGCGAAGCAGGTCCTGACATTTCTGATTGGCATCGCTTGTGAACTTGTAGAATTCGGCCACACCGAGTTGATAGAGGTCCCATGCCCCCAGGTTTTTGCGGGGACGCCTTTCCGCCTTTCGCTGTTCGGTTATGCCGAGCTCGGCTTCGATACGCGAGGCGACCAGCTCGGTGATCTCGTCCTGCAGGTCGAAGATGTCCGTCATGTCGCGGTCAAAGCGTTCCGACCAAACGTTATTCTCGGTATCCGCGTCCACCAGCTGAACGGTGATACGAACCCTCTGGCCTGCCTTTCTGACGCTGCCGGTTACAATGTAGTCGGCGCCAAGCTTTTCGCCGATGACCCTGATGCCGTCCGATGAATTGCGGAAAGAAAAGCTTGAATTGCGCGCAATCACGGTCAACCAGCGGTTCTTGGAAAGTGCTGTCGTGATGTCCTCGGTGATACCGTCCGCGAGATAGTCTTCGGAAGGTTCCGTGTTTTGGTTGGCAAACGGCAATATGGCGACCGACGGCTGCATCCGCGCCTGTTGGTATGCGTCCGGCTCGGGCAGCGGCGTGTCGTTGTTGACCGGGACATCGTCCGTAGGAGCCAGCGGGGCAACGAATCGGAACCCGCGGCCATGGATCGTGCGGATGGTGTGCTGTGACGTCCCGTCGTCCCCCAAAACTTTCCGGGCCATTTTGATCTGGCTGCTCAGCGCTGAATCTGAAACGAACCGTTCTCCCCAGAGTTTTGAAAAAATTTCGTCCTTTGTGACGGTTCGCTCGCAATTCTGGGCAAGATAGGAAACCAGATCGAATACCTGCGGTTCCACCGCGACCGCCTCGCCCCGGCAGCGCAATTCAAACAGGTCCGGATCGAGCTCAAAGTCGCCGAACCTGACCCGGCCGGATGCAGGCTTCTTTGAACTGACATCGACGCTATAGGCTTCAATGGGCCGGCTGATGTTCTTCACCTGTTGCTCGCCCAATGGGGTGAAATGCACGGGAACCCTGCCGCCAACATGGTCGAATACCTGTTTCGAAAGGACAATCGATCCCGGTTGCGCGATGGCCTCGAGACGTGCCGCGACGTTGACGCCATCGCCATAGATGTCGTTGCCTTCCACGATGACGTCACCCAAGTGCATGCCAATTCGAAGGCTCAATGGCGGCGCGTTGCCATTGTGGCCATTCGTGCCGGTCAGGTTACGCTGGATTTCAATTGCTGCCTGGAGCGCGCCGACAACGCTGGTAAACTCCGCCAGCGCGCCATCGCCCATCAGTTTGACGATGCGGCCCGAGTAGCGCTCAATCGCGGGTTCGATCGTGCTGGATCGGGTGTCGTTAAGCTATCTGAGCGTGCGCTCTTCGTCGCGCTCCATCATCCGGCTGTAGCCAACCACGTCCATCGCAACGATTGTTAAAAGTTTTCGTTCCATTTCCGTGCTCTCGATGAATTGGCTGAATGAAATGAGGTATATTATTTCCTATAGTATTCGCTGAAGTGCTGCTTAGTCCGAATCCTATACTTCGGCAATCCTGATGCCGGGTTTCTGGCGCAAGATTTTCGCTTTATCTGACGTAATGTCAAACCGGCAATCAGGACTTCATTGCTTATTCTTTGATCTTTTTTGTTAATCTTCCAGACCGTCAAACAGCGCCGTCGACAGATAACGTTCGGCAAAACTCGGCAGAATGGTCACCACCGTTCGGCCTTTCATGTGGTCCCGTCGCGCAACGCGGAGAGCGCAGCAAAGCGCGGCGCCGGAAGAAATCCCTCCCGGAATTCCTTCTTGAATCGCCAAGGTCCGCGCCGTTTCCATGGCATCCTCGTTGCTGACCGTCATGACCTCGTCGATGAGGTCCGTGCGCAGGACGTCCGGAACAAACCCGGCGCCTATGCCCTGGATCATGTGCGGAGAATGCGTTCCGCCGGAAAGTACCGGGCTGTTTTCCGGTTCGACCGCCACGATCCTGACCTCGGGGTTTCGCGTCTTCAGCACCTCGCCGACACCAGTCAATGTGCCGCCGGTACCGACGCCGAGAACAACGGTGTCGACCACGCCGTCGGTGTCGCACCAAATTTCTTCCGCCGTCGTCTTACGGTGAACATTCGGGTTTGCCGGGTGTCCGAATTGCCAGGGCATCACGGCCTTGTCTGTCTTGGAAATGATTTCCTTTGCCTTTTCGATGGCGGCACTGATCCCCTTTTCACGAGGCGTCAAGACAAGCTCTGCACCAAAGAACTTCATCATTTTCCGCCTCTCGACGGAGAAGCTGTCAGGCATGGTCAAAATGCAGCGGTATCCCTTTGCGGCACAGGCGAATGCCAGGCCGATGCCGGTATTGCCTGAAGTGGGTTCTACGATCACGCTGCCCGGGCCGATTGTTCCGTCGGCTTCCATGGCTTCGAGCATCGCGACCGCTATCCTGTCCTTGACGCTCGAAACGGGATTGAAGAACTCCAGTTTTGCGAGGACCTCGGCCTTGCAGCCCGTTTCGCTTGCCATGCGGCCAATGCGCACGAGTGGCGTGTTCCCGATCGTTTCGAGCAAACTGTTATAGACGCGGCCCCTGCCGGGCCGGTCGAATGTCAGTCGGGATCCAGGTTGATGCTGCATGTTTCTATCCTTCACTTGACTGGACTGGGTGCCATGCAAATCAAATAGCCGAGTGGCGGGTACAGCGCTTGGACCTCTCCTGGAGAGAGTGTGGGGATTTCATGAAGAGATGCTGGATTCGCACATTCACGGCCGATTTTAAGCGCTTAAGATGGCTCAAGGCAGCAATCGGTTGCATTCGGGCCGAATGGCTTTATTGAAGTGTCAGGTCTCTTTTTCCTGCGCCGTCAGGCTCGGTGTTCACCGTTTCTCGCGGAAAAATTCTCACAATTGCAGTGCATGTTCATAAGGTGGACAGTGATTTGAAAAGTCAGTCCGCGTTCGTTCCGAACCGCAACCTCGGAATTGCGAGCGCCATAGGTGTTCTTTTCATCTGGTCCGGATTCATCGTCTTTTCGCGAGCGGGCGTGACGACCAGCCTGACACCGGCCGACATGACAGGGCTCAGGTTTCTGGTCGCCGGATCCATCACGCTGCCCTTTCTCCTGAAATGGTGGCCACGGCATCTGCCCTTTCATGCCGTTTGTCTCATGTGTCTGTGCGGGCCCGGCGCTTTCTATTCAATGCTGATGTACTGGGGGCTGAACGAAGCGTCGGCGGCCTATGCCGGCGTTTTTTCAAACGGCGCATTGCCGATATTCACCGTAATTCTGGTCGCGGTTTTTGCGGCAACCCTGCCGGACAAGAGGCAAATCGTCGGGATCGTCGTGATTGTCGCGGGAGCATTGCTTCTCGGAAGTGCGGGTTTCCTCACCGGCGGCAAGAATGTGGCCGTCGGGATAGGTTTGTTCCTGAGCGCGTCCGCGGTGCTTTCGATCTATATTTTCGGGGTACGGCAATGGCAGGTGACACCGCGTCAGGCGCTTGTACTCGTTAACGTTCCGAACGCCATCCTGTTCCTGCCGGTCTGGCTGTTCATGCTTCCCTCCGGCCTGGAGGATACCAGTATGGCAACGATTGCGTTTCAGGCGGCCTATCAGGGTCTGGGACCCGGTTTTGTGGCCGTTATTCTCTTTGCCCTGGCCGCAACGCATCTTGGTCCAACGGCAACTGCCGGTTTCTCAGCTGCCGTTCCGGCGTCGGCCGCCGTTCTTGCGATCCCGGTCCTTGGGGAGACCCCTGATGTCAGGGAATGGATCGGAATTTTCATCGTTACGGTTGGGCTGTCGCTGCTCGTGATGAAGCGCAGCTAAAACGGGTTTGCTCCGGTGTGTTTTGCCGCCGGTCAGTAGTGTTCGATCAGATCCCATTTATTGCCGAACGGGTCCTTGAAAACGGCCACTTTGCCGTACTCTTCTACGCGTGGGGATTCGAGAAAAGAAACACCTTCTGAGACCATGGCGGCATGGTCGCGGTCAAAATCATCGGTATTGAGAAAGAGGAGCACGCGTCCACCGGCCTGGTTGCCGATGGCGGCGGACTGTTCGTCATTGTCGGCCCTTGCCAACAACAGGCGCGCCTCAGTGCTGCCTCTGGGTGCAACGCGCACCCAGCGTTTGGTCTCGCTAAGGTGTGTGTCTTCAACAAGGTCGAAGCCAAGTTGCCCGACATAGAAGGCTATCGCCGCGTCATAGTCCGGTACGAGGAGCGCGACGGCACCGATCATCTGTTTCATGTTGCTCACTGTGCCTTGCGATAAACGGATGTGTTGGTGAAGCTGGCGACGTCGACCAGGTGAACGGTCTGGGTGACCGTCAACGTCCGGCCATCCTCGGAAAGTTCCCGCTCCGCTTTCATGATCGTCAGGCCACCACGCCGGGCCTCGGACACCAGGTTCCTGTCACCCTTGAACACCAGCCGCATGGCGTCGACGAGGCCGCTTTTGCCGAGCTTGACTTCCGGGCCGTCCGGGACAGCTTCGAACGTATCGCTGCTGTCTTCACCCTCGGCCGAGATCTGGCTCATGGAGAAACTCACCATGCCGAAATTGTCTTCGATCCGAAGTGTCGCGCTTTGCGGTGGGTCTCCCTGTTCGAACTCGCTCTCGTCCGCGTCAAGGATCCAGGTGCCGAGAAAGGGAGTGATTTTGTCATCGATCATGTGAGCGGCCTTGGCTCGGTGTGAATGAGTGCCGGCGATGGTACGGCCGGCAACAAACTTACCATCGTCTTCCCGGACGCAGCATAGCGGAGATCCTGGAGCGGTGAGTCGAAGGTGACGGGCGCCCCGATCCCGGCTCGCGTTCCACTTGGCCGGGATGGCGAAGAAAAGCGTTTCCAGCAGTTCAACCGCCCCCGGGAATACCCGCGGGCGGTCCGATTTGCAATCAATGCCGGGATCAGGCGCTCAGTGCATTCAATTCAGCGAGAATGACGTCGCCCATTTCGGCGGTGGTGACAATCTTGTCGCCGTCCTTGGCGATGTCCTTGGTCCGGAGGCCTTTTTCCAGCGCCGCCTCGATTGCCTTTTCAACCTTGTCGGCTGCCTCGATCTCCTCGAAGGAGTACCGCAGTGCCATGGCGAAACTTGCGATCATTGCGATCGGGTTGGCAGCGCCCGTTCCCGCGATATCCGGAGCGGAACCGTGAACCGGCTCATAAAGTGCTTTCCGCTTTCCGGTAACCGGATCCGGTGCGCCCAGGGAAGCGGACGGAAGCATGCCGAGGGAACCGGTGAGCATGGCAGCGACGTCGGACAGCATGTCCCCAAAGAGGTTGTCGGTAACGATCACGTCGAACTGCTTCGGCCAGCGCACGAGCTGCATGCCACCGGCGTCGGCGAGCATGTGTTCCAGTTCAACGTCGTCATACCCTGCCTGATGAGTATCAGTGACGACCTCGTTCCACAGCACGCCGGACTTCATCACGTTCCGTTTTTCCATGGACGTGACCTTGTTGTTGCGCGTGCGGGCCAGTTCGAATGCCACCTTGGAAATGCGCTCGATTTCGTAGGTGTCGTAGACCTGGGTGTCGATGCCGCGCTTCTGGCCGTTGCCAAGATCGGTGATTTCCTTCGGTTCACCGAAATAGACACCGCCGGTCAGCTCGCGGACGATCAGGATATCGAGGCCTTCGACCACCTCAGGCTTGAGAGAAGACGCGTCCGCAAGAGCCGGATAGCAAATTGCCGGGCGCAGGTTTGCAAAGAGCTGCATTTCCTTGCGCAGGCGCAGAAGTCCGGCCTCCGGGCGGACATCATAGGGAACCTTGTCCCACTTGGGCCCTCCGACGGCGCCGAAAATCACGGCGTCGACGTCCAGTGCCTTGGCCATGTCCTCGTCGGAAATGGCCTGTCCATGCTTGTCATAGGCCGCGCCGCCGACATGACCTTCAGTGGTTTCAAAGGACATATCGCTGTTCTCGTTGAACCAGTCGATTACCTTTTCCACTTCCTTCATGATTTCAGCGCCAATGCCGTCGCCCGGCAGAAGCAGAAGACTGTGAGAAGCCATGGGCGTTCCATCCTGCATTATTGAAAACTGTTCGCGCTGAGTTACCGCGCCTTGCCCTGTCTTTCAAGGCAAAGCCAGTTGCGATTTACTCAAGAAACGCTGCCGGATCGGTCAAGCATGGGCCGGATTGACGGTATCTGTCACATCAGGCTTCGCCCGGCCTGCCACAGAAGGTTGAGCGCCAAAGCCGTCATCACCCATTTGAACCCGGTTTTGAATGTCGCCTCATTCATTTTTCCAAGCAGCTTCGACCCGGCAAGCGTTCCGAGAAATCCGCTGAAGATCATCAACAGGATCAGTCCGGCCCAAGGTGCGAACGCGAAGCCGAGAGCGCCGAATGCGATGATCTTGAAGACATGCATGACGAGGGCCGTGACCGCCTGGTTGGCGACGAAACCGTGACGGGTGAGACCAAGGGTCGACAGAACAGCACCGCCAATCGGACCCGCAGCGCCAAAGAACATGGAAAGAAATGTGGACGCAAAACCGGCGGCTGCCATCGCGCGTTTCTGAACTTTGCCGAACTTTGGCGCCCTGCCCCAGACGACCCACAAGACGAACACGCCGATCCCGGCTCTGAGCGCAGCGGCTGGCAGTTCCACCGCGATCGCACCGCCGAGCCCGGCGCCGAAAATCGCGCCTGCGGTGAACCATGCGACGATGAGCCAGTCGACATGTTTCAGCTGAACCAGCGCCCGCCCGCCGTTCGACCCGATTTGGACGACGCCGTGAACAGGGACGAGGGCGCTTGTCGGCATCAGTGTGGCCATGACCGCTATCAAGGCAATTCCGCCGCCCAGTCCGACGGCGGCAGTGAGGGCGGATGTGAAGAAACTGGCGATGACGAGAACACAGGTGGCAAGGAAGCCGAGCTGTTCGGGAATGATCGTTGTCAGAAAATCCATCAAGGTCAGGTCCAGCGGGATCTGGCGTAGTTCAATGCCTCGCGGACATCGAGCTGTCGGGTTGAGTTTCCGCTTCTAACGTAAAAGACGGATGACCTGCCTTCTTCCATATAGACGGCGCGGGGCGCCGGCCGGATGATGATCATCGCGACATCCTTTTCGTCGACCTTCGCGAAGACCGTGTGAATGGAAGGACAAAGATCACCGCCGAGATTTTTGGACACAATGTCGTTGATGGTGCGCTCGAAGGAATCGAGGTCGGGGCTTTTCAGTGTCGAGAGATCCTTGTCGAGACCGAGCGGCTTGCCGTCGTCGTCGACACCGACCAGCAGGTGGCCGCCGTCTGTGTTGAAGAAACCTGCTATCGTCTTGGCGATGACTTTTTCCAGGCCCCTGTTGATGCGATCTTCCTTCACGTCCCAGCGGAGCGTCGATTTGAACTCGACGGTGTCTGTTTCCCCGCGTTTCATAAGATCGGGGATCACGTTGGTCTGTTCGTCACGCAGAGACTGATAGGCCTGTGAGGCTCGCAGGTAGTTTCTCGTAAAAATTCCGAAGGCCAGCCCGACGACCGCGCCGACGAGCGTATAGGCGATCGCGACGTCCAGGTGCCGCGGCAGCAGAACGAGCCACAGGCGGGCGGACAGAAACTCCAGGAGACCGGGGGCCGTATCGGAGAAGCGGGACAGTTCCCACCAGACCACAACAAGGTTCAGCGGGTGGATGACCAACACACCGACAAACGCACCGACCAACACGTATGTGGCCAGGAAGGAGAGTTTGAAGGGGGAAAGTGTCATCGCGAAACACCCAATGAAAAACGCCGGTCGGAACCGGCGTCTTCATATCACAGAATTTTTCAAGCTGCCGTTGGCAGGGCTGTTTCCACGAGTTTCACCCAATATGAACAGCCGACCGGGATCAGCTCGTCATTGAAGTCATATTCGGGGTGATGCAGACCGGCGCTGTCGCCGTTGCCGGCAAAAATGAAAGCGCCAGGCCGTTCCTCAAGCATGTAGGAGAAGTCTTCCCCGCCCATCATCGGTTCAATGTGCCGGTTGACCTTGCCATCGCCTGCAATACCTTCGGCGATCGCGGCGGCGAAATCGGTCTGCTCGTCGTGATTTGCTGTCACCGGGTATCCCCGCCGGAATTCGAGCTCGGCACTTGCATCAAACGCCTCGGCGATCGACTTGACGATGTTGCCCATGCGCTGCTCGGCGAGATCCCGCATTTCCGGTTTCAGGCTTCTGACGGTGCCACGCAGAACGGCTTCCTGCGGGATCACGTTGAACGCATTGCCGGCGTTGAACACTGTTACGGAGACGACAACGGAACCGAGTGGATCTGCGTTGCGGCTTGCAATTGTCTGCAGAACGGACACCATCTTTGCACCGACAACAACCGGGTCGATGGTCTGGTGCGGCTTGGCAGCGTGCCCGCCCTTGCCGGTAATGGTGATGCGGAACTCGTCGGTTGCGGCCATGATCGGCCCCTTCCGGATCGCGAATTCACCGACTGGCATGCCCGGATAATTGTGCATCCCGTAGACTTCATCCATCGGCCATCGGGTCATCAGGCCGTCGTCGATCATGGCCTTTGCACCGGCGCCGCCTTCTTCAGCCGGCTGGAAGATCACAATGACGGCGCCGTCGAAATTACGTGTTTCGGAAAGATATTTGGCCGCACCCAGCAACATGGCCGTGTGACCGTCATGACCGCAGGCATGCATTTTCCCGGGCACCTTGGACGCGTAGGGCTTGTTGGTTTCCTCTTCGATCGGAAGCGCATCCATGTCGGCACGCAGGCCGACTGTTTTGCCCGCGCCGCCGTTGCGGCCCTTGATCACACCCACAACACCGGTTTTGCCGATCCCGGTCGTGACTTCGTCCACTCCAAAACTCTCCAGCAACTCAGCGACTTTTTCGGCCGTCCTGACCGTTTCATAGAGAATTTCCGGATTTTCGTGGAAATCGCGGCGCCAGACGGTGATCTCGTCAGCCAGATCAGCAAGGCGGTTAACGATGGGCATGAAGGACTCCTGGAAATACGGCGAGTTGAATTTGAGCGGCTAACCTATCGCAAGAACAGCAAAGGGGAAGGCCCGGCAGGTGAAACTTTTGCTTTTTTCCGCATTTTGCAAAATTACTGCGTGAAATTGTCCAAAACAGGATCAGGTTTCCCGGACACGATAGATGTGCGTTCTTTTGATCTCATTGTCTTCCAGCGCGCCGACGACCTTGACCGAATAGTCTGCTAGCTCCACAAGCCGTTCGCGCGGAAGGTACGACCGGCCGGGATCGCCAACAAGCACCGTGATGTCTGCTGCCAAAAGCCGGTCAATGAAGGCAAGAATCTTGTCCGCCATGGGTTTGTCGTAGAAAACGTCGCCACACAGGACAATATCGACGTCGGGCAAGCGATCAGACGTGATATCGGCCGCCTGCCTCAGAAGTTCGACGCCGTTCAGCTCGGCATTAAGGCGTGCCGCCTCAAGCGCAAACGGATCAATGTCGACGGCGTGGCATGCGCGCGCACCTGCCTTCATTGCAGCGATGCCGACAAGTCCTGATCCACAAGCGAAATCCAGAACCGTCTTGCCGGCAACAAGCTCAGGCGTGTCCAAAATGTAGCGGGCAAGCCCCTGACCGCCCGCCCAGGCGAACGCCCAGAACGGAGGCGGGAGGCCAAGTTCTCCCAGCTCTTCTTCAGTTTTCTGCCAGAGCGCCATCGCCTCGTCGGCAACGTGAAGTCTTATCTCCTCGGCATGTGGCACCGGTTTGACCCGTGTTTCCCGCAGGATGAATTCGCAAGGGTCTTCGACAACCGGCATGGCCTTCACCGAGCCGCCTTATCAGGCGGGCTCCTTCAGTCCGCCCATCTCGCAGACGATCTTCCATTCATCTTCGGTGACCGGCTGGACGGAAAGGCGCGTGTTGGCAACCAGCGCCATCTTTTCCAGGCGCGGTTCAGCCTTGACGCCGGCAAGGGTTACCGGCTTGGGCACGTCGCGGACGGCTTTGAAATCCACACACTCCCAACGTGGATCTTCCGTCGTGGTGTCTTGATGAATTTCACTGCACACCTCAACGATGCCGACGACTTCCTTGCCGATATTGGAATGATAGAAGAAAGCCTTGTCGCCGATCTCCATGGCGCGCATGTTGTTTCGGGCCTGGTAGTTCCTGATGCCGTCCCATTGTTCTCCGGCATCACCCTTGGCCTTTTGCTGCTCCCAGGACCATTTGTCCGGCTCGGATTTGATCAGCCAGTACTGCACTTAGGAAACCTCCGGATTCTTGATCACCCAATTCCATGGACGGATCTCAACGCTTTCGAACAGGTCGGCCTTGGCGTAGGGGTCCTCCTGCGAGATGGCAAGAGCTTCGTCCCGGTTAGCAGCTTCGATGACCACCAGCGACCCCGTCATGTTGCCGTCGTCATCCAAGAACGGTCCGGCAGCTTTGAGCCCGTTGCCGAGGCCTTTCAGAAACGCGATATGGTCGTCGCGATTGTCGAGTCGCGTTTGCAATGCACCGGGTTTGTCGGTGCAGATCAAGGCATAGAGCATGTGTAAGATCCCTGGTTAAAGACGTTTGCCCGAACCTAGGGCCGAGTTGTCACAAACTCAATGGCGGAAAAGGTCCTTCAAGGGCTTTCCGTTTCCGACTTCAGCGGACGGGCCATCAAAGTATTGAGAGCGTCGTCAATAGACAGATCCTCGTCGATCATACGAGCGACTGTTTCGCAGATCGGGACATCAATCTCGTGTTTTTGCGCCAGTTTGACGGCGACCCTTGCAGAATAAGCGCCTTCCGCGAGCTTGCCGCCGGCAGCGATCAATTCCGAGGCCTTGAAGCCTTCTCCAAGTCGCAGGCCGAACGAGAAGTTTCTGGATTGAACAGACGAGCAGGTCAGCACGAGGTCGCCAAGGCCCGAAAGACCGGTCAGGGTTTCGCCCTGTGCTCCCATGGCTGTTCCAAGGCGGGTGAGTTCCGCGAACCCGCGCGCCGTCAGGGCCGCCTGGGCGCTGGCGCCGAGTTTTCTGCCGACAACGGCACCGCAGGCAATTGCAAGCACATTCTTCAGCGATCCGCCGATCTGCGCGCCGAGAAGGTCAATCGATGCGTAAGGCCGAAAACACGCGGACTGGAGCGCCTCACACAGGCTGAGTGCCGTTTTTGCCGAGTTCGCCGCAACGGTGACAGCGGTCGGAAGCCCACGGGCGACGTCGTCGGCAAAACTCGGGCCGGAAAGAACGCTGGGTTCGACGCCCGGGAGTTCTTCACTCAAGACCCGCGACAGGAGCTTGCCCGAAGTCTGTTCAATACCCTTTGCGCACAGCACAACCGGGCCACGGACGGCTCCGGTCTTCTTCAACGCGGCCAGCACGGCGCGTGTGGTCTGGGCGGGTGTTACCAGAAGGATCGCGTCCGCTCCCGCGACATCCTCAAGGGATGTTGTTGCGTTCAGTTCCTCGTCGAAAGTTATACCGGGCAGGTACTGCTGGTTCTGCCGTCTCGCACGGATATTCGAGACTGTATCCGCATCCCGCGCCCACAGCCTGACATTTCGTCCTGCACGGGCGGCCGTCAGCGCCAGCGCCGTTCCCCAGGCACCGCCGCCGACAACACCAACTGTCTTAATGGCGCCCATTGATCTGCCCTTCCATGCGCGTCCGTAGTATTTCAAGCTGCTCTCCAAACCCGTGAAAAAATCGGGTCTCGGCGGGAGCATCGACAGCGAACAAATCGATCCAAAACAGACGGAACCGGATAGGCGGGCCACCTGCGCTGGGTGAATTTTCGAAATGTTCCCATTCTGCGGACGGCTTTTCCCGGATCTTCCCATGAAAATGCCGCCGACGATGCAATCCATCGAGACAATCGGGAATACCTTCGAAGATCCTGTCCTCGTCCGCGAACGATTCGAGCGCGATATCCAATGAAAGTCCTGTTTCTTCGGAAAATTCACGCCGGGCTGCCTGCAGATAGCTTTCACCGGGGTCAAGCGTGCCGCCGGGTACCTGCAATCCGACATGCGGAAAGTCGGGTTCGGAAAACACCAGGAGATCCCTGCCACAGGTCAGGTAGACATAAGCCTTGTGATAGACATGCATGCGGCCAGGATCCTTTGCTGAAGGGCTCTGCTTCCTAGCAGGCTCCCTGCATGCGCAAAAGGGCAAGTTTGCGATTGGGGCACGAAATCACCGCTGAACTTGAAAGGTGCACTTCGATCGAGCCGAAACGATAGGCCTCTTTCAGGCTTTCGCACCCTTCTTGCCGGCACCGAGGATCCCCGCCCGCTCCTGATCGAGCGGCCAGCGCGGGCGTGGGGACAGGTTCATGTCGTCTACCGGTCCGAGCTGCAAGCGTTCGATGCCGGCCCAGGCAATCATGGCCGCGTTGTCGGTGCAAAGCTGCATCGGCGGGGCAACGAAGCGCGCGCCTGCCTCCTCCGCCGCGCCGGTCAGAGCGGCGCGGATTTCCTGGTTCGCGGCGACGCCACCTGCAACGACGATGACGGGCTCCGCCTGCGGATGACTGTCCCGGAATAGCTGAAGCGCGGATTTTGTGCGGTAAGACAACACATCGGAAACTGCGCGCTGAAAACCAGCGCACAGATCCGCGACAGTCTGTTCATCCACCGGCTCGAGTTTTTTTGCCTGTGTTCGAAGTGCCGTTTTCAAACCGGCAAATGACATGTCGAGGCCCGGACGGTCTAGGAGCGGCCGTGGCAGCTTGAAGCGCAAGGCATCGCCTTTGTGCGCCATTTTTTCCACATGCGGTCCTCCGGGATAGGGCAGGCCCAACAGCTTCGCGGTTTTGTCGAATGCTTCGCCAATGGCATCGTCGATGGTCGTGCCGAGACGTTCATAGTCGCCGACGCCGCGCACCAGCAGAAACTGGCTGTGGCCTCCCGATACAAGCAGCAAAAGAAACGGAAAGTTCAGATCATCGGTCAAACGCGCCGTAAGGGCGTGTCCTTCCAGATGGTTGACGCCGATCAAGGGCTTGCCAGCCGCCGTGGCGATTGCCTTTGCGGTCATGAAACCGACAATGACGCCGCCGATCAGTCCAGGTCCGGCGGTTGCCGCCACGGCGTCGATGTCATCCCAGCCGCAATTGGCCTCTTTCATCGCCTCGGCGACGACCCGGTCCAGGATTTCTATGTGCGCCCGCGCGGCGATTTCCGGGACGACGCCGCCAAATTCCGAGTGCTCGTCAATCTGTGCGCGTATGGTGTTGGACAGAATTTTCCGCTCGCCCGGCCCGCACACCACCGCTGCTGCCGTCTCATCGCAGCTGGTTTCAATGCCAAGCACGGTCAGATTGGTCGCATTGTCTTTTGAATTGACTGAAGTCATTGGTTTTGCGAGCGCGGCCTGTGATAGGACATGGGAGCGAATTCAAACAAGGCTCCGGCGAATTTTTGCCGGGCGTAACATCCGGACGGTAAACCTTGCAACCAAATCCTTTGCGCATCGGAACCAGAGGCAGTGCGCTTGCATTGGCGCAAGCCCACGAAACCCGCGATCGTTTGATGGCGGCGCACGGCCATTCCGACGAGGCGTTTGAAATTGTCGTCATCAAGACATCGGGCGACCGCATTCAGGACCGGCCGCTGTCGGAGGTCGGTGGAAAAGGATTGTTCACAAAGGAAATTGAAGAGGCGCTGCTCGACGGGCGGATCGATATTGCCGTCCATTCCTCGAAGGATATGCCGACCCACTTGCCTCGCGGGCTTGCCCTGACAGCGTTTCTGCCGCGCGAAGATGTCCGCGAC
The DNA here is from genome assembly GCF_947494555.1 of uncultured Roseibium sp. Taxonomy (GTDB): domain Bacteria; phylum Pseudomonadota; class Alphaproteobacteria; order Rhizobiales; family Stappiaceae; genus Roseibium. Next base: position 672,857 of record NZ_CANLVF010000004.1, read on the forward strand.
GCTTTCTTGTCTCCGAAGGCCGCATCACTCAGCGACCTGCCCGAAGGCGCCGTCATTGGATCCAGTTCCCTGCGCCGCCAGGCCATGATCAAACGGATCAGGCCGGACATTGAAGTCGTCATGTATCGCGGCAACCTGCAGACGCGGCTCCGCAAGCTGGCCGAAGGAGAAGTCGACGCAACGCTGCTGGCAGCTGCCGGTCTCAATCGTCTGGGTCTTGAACGGGAGATTACGAGCCACCTCGATACCGGCGACTTTCTTCCCGCCGTCGGGCAGGGCGCAATTTGCATCGAAAGCCGCGAGAACGATGCCGCGACCCTTTCCATGCTGGCTGCTATCCATGACCCGGATACGCAAATCCGTCTCGATGCGGAGCGCGCATTTCTCGCCGTACTCGACGGGTCCTGCAGAACCCCGATCGGCGGGTTGGCGACACTGGAAGGTGAGCGGCTTCATTTCAAGGGCATCGTTTTGAAGCCGGACGGCAGCGAAGCGCATGAGGCGGAGGAAACCGGCGCGGTCAAAGATGCGGTCGAGATCGGCGTTTCTGTCGGCAACACGCTGAAAGAGCGTATGGGACCGTCCTTTCTTGCAGAAATCTGAACGGATGCGTTTACTTGTCACACGACCGCAGCCCGAGTGCAGGCGAACGGCCGACAGGATCCGGGCGAAAGGTTATCGCGCCGACGAGGCGCCGATGCTGGATTTTTGCCCGAAGCCGCCAGAGAAATTTGACCTGAGGAATGTGTCAGCGCTCGCGATCACGAGCCGGCGCGCAGTCGACGTTATTGCGAAGCACGTTCAGGTGCCGGAGTTCAGGCCGTTTCCGGTCTTTACGGTCGGAGATGCAACGGCGTCGGCTTGCAGGAATGCAGGGTTCGGACAGGTTTTTTCGGCAGGCGGTGATGTCACGTCGCTTGCGCAATTGATCGTCAGTAAGCAAATGCAGATTGGGGCGGGTACAATGCTCTACCCGGCTGCACAGGATCGGAGCGGTGATCTGGAAGGTGCTCTGGAGAAGGCCGGCATCGACTGCCGGATGGTTCCGGTCTACCGGATGAAAGAGGCGGCAGACGTCCCGCGCGAGGTGGAGGAAAAGCTTCGAGCGGGTTCTTATGATGGCATACTCATCTATTCGAGAAGGTCGGCGGCGGCATTGTTGCGTCTGCTCAAACGCCGAGGTCTGGATCACAATTTCTCCAATTTGCGAATTTACGCGATCTCGCAGCAGGCGGCAGAGCCTCTTTGCGACTATATGAAGGTGGAAGTGGCTGAAGACCCTTGTGAAAATGCGCTACTGGATCTGGTTTTAGGAGAGTGTTAACCAGATCCGGGGGAGTCCTTGTTTTGCAGCGCGCAAAAGACTGTGCCGCAGCGCTACCGCTTCGCATTGAGGTGTGTATAGTGAGTGACCGGAAGGTTCAGGAGGAGAGTAGATGACGACGGACAAGAAATCTTCTGGCGGAACATCCTCTTCTGGCGGAAGCGGATCCGGCCCAACCGACAAGCCGGGCAGCAGCGCGAAACCTTCGACCAGTGCAGGCGCCAAACGGCCGGTCACGATCGATCTGACGGCAGAAAAAGTGAATGAAAAGCCGGGCACATCCGGGGCGGGACCGGCATCCAGCAGCACTCCGAGAACGGGTAGCGCGGCTACGCCGGGCAAGAAGCCTTCCGATTTGAAGCCGGAGAGTGCAAAGACGGACCCGGCCAAACCAGAAGCCGCATCGACATCTTCTTCCGGGCTGAAAAGCAGCACGGCCCCGTCGTCTTCCTCGACCGCAAAATCGTCTCCGAGCAGTGCCCGTTCAACGACAGGAACCTCGTCGTCTTCCACCAGTCCGCGCTCTTCGACCTCAAGCACCAGTTCCAGTTCAACGGCGAAACCGGGGGCAGCAACGACGTCATCCTCTAAACCGGCGAGCTCAAGCAGTGCTTCCGGTTCCAAAACGCCGGCATCGTCCTCCAGGCCGACAGGATCTTCGACATTTTCCAATCCGCCTGCAGCTCAGGAGCGTGGCGGTGTAGGTGCATTCGGGGTTTTGATCGCTGCCGTTATCGGCGGAATTATCGTTCTTGGTGGCGGTTTCGGGCTTCATCAGGCCGGGATTCTCAAGTTGACGCCCGAGCAGGATCAGCAACTTGCCGGCGCTCTTTCCGCGGCAGAACGGAAAATTTCGGATCTTGAACAGAAACTCGAGGAGGTCGGCGCGTCAGCGACCAACCAGTCTGCCGGCCAGGCACTGACCGCCCTTGAAGCGAAGGTGTCGTCGCTGGAAAGTGACGTCCAAAGCGCGGTCTCCTCAGCATCCGCCGATGTCGCGCCTGCGATCGATGCCCTGAAGAAGGATATCGAAACCCTCCGCGGCGATGTCGCATCGGCAGGAGGAAGCGGCGGTGCTGCTGGCACGGTCAATCTCCAGCCTCTTGAAACGCGTATCGACGCGCTTGAAACCGCATCTTCGCAGCAGTCCGATGTCGATCTGAAACCCTTGGAAGACAGGCTTTCCAAGCTTGAAAGCGAAGCCACATCGACAACAAGTGCGGCAGACACGCTGTCCGGCTCCGTATCCGGTCTGGAAACCGCGATGAGCGGATTGAAGACACAGTTCGCCGACGTTGAAAACCGGCTGCAAAATACGGAAGCGACCGCCAAGGCGGCGCAAACCGCGGTGTCGACGTCTGACGTTTCACTGAAGACGCTGGCGGACAGCCAGGCCCGTGCGACGGAAACCCTGTCCAGTCTATCGTCCGATATCAATTCCGTGGGCGCGGCCAATACTGCCGCGCTCGAGACGATCCGTGCGGAACTCGATGCGATATCAAAGCGACTTCAGCATGTTGAAAGCACAATGGGCGACGCAACGGCCCGCGAAGTCGCAGCCCGTGCGTTGTCTGTCTCCGCGTTGAAATCGGCCGTCGATTCCGGCCGTCCATACGAAACGGAACTTGCTGCGGTCAAAGCGGGCCTGCCGTCCGACATTGATGTGAAAGCGCTGGAAGCACATGCCAAGACGGGTGTCGAGCCCGTTTCCGTACTGATTGCCCAGTTTCCACCCGTTGCGCGGAAGATCTATCAGACATTCTCGGAGCCCGACCATTCTGACGACGTTTTGAACAGTCTTCTTGCGAGCGCGCGGTCCATCGTTGCCGTCAGGGGGCCGGGCGATGCCGATGGCACAGGACCGGAAGCCTCCTTGCGGCGCATGGAAAATGCTGTTTCCAACGGCAATCTGGAAGGCGCGATTTCGGCTTATCAGGACCTGCCCGATGCGGCAAAGGCTGCCGGTAGCGAGTGGGTTGCCCGCGCGCAGGCGCGCGTCGAAGTAGATAGTCTCACCGACAAGGCTTCTCAGGAAGTGCTGAACGCGCTTGCTGCGAACGACAGTTAAGCGGCAACCGGTTTCATGGTGATCGCGCAGTTGATTTTTGAGCCGGATCCGCCCGGCGACGCTTGGGAGCAAGCTTCATGATCCGCGTCTTTTTCTTCTTTTTCCTGCTGTTTTTGCTGGCATTGGGTTTTGCCTGGATGGCGGACCTGCCGGGCACGATTTCCGTGAGCTGGAACGGGTATGTCTGGGAGCAGCCGCCGGTGATTTTCGCGCTGGTGGTCGGCGTCTTGCTTGCGGCGCTTCTGTTTGCGGTGTGGGTGATCCGGGTGATCTTGAAATCGCCGCAGATCGCGAACCGGTTCTTCAAGCGCCGGCGCAAGGACAAGGGTTACGAGGCGCTGTCCCATGGGCTGATCGCGCTTGGAACGGGAAATGCGAAACTGGCACGGCGCTACGGCCTGGATGCGGACCGGCTGCTGGCCGAAGAACCTGCGGCCAAACTTCTCCTGGCACAGACCGCGCAGCTTGCGGGCAAGGATGACGAAGCCCGCCAGCGGTTCGAAGCCATGTTGGACGACCCGGAAACCAAGGCGCTGGGGCTCCACGGTCTCTTTGTTGAGGCTGAGCGCCAAAGGGAACCTGTTGCCGCAAGACACTATGCCGAAGAGGCTGCCAAAACGTCGCCCGGGCTAGAATGGGCGGGAAAGGCGGTTCTCGGCTACCAGGCGGTTGCCCATCATTGGGATGAAGCCCTCAAGACGCTGGAGCGCAATTACGCTGCCAAGCTCCTGGACAAGAAGGCCTATCGTCGGCAGCGCGCCGTGATATTGACGGCCCTTGCCCAAAAGCTCGAGGGCGGCGAACCGGAGCGTGCCTTTTCGTTGGCCAAGGAAGCGCATGGACTGGCGCTCGACCTGGTTCCTGCCGCCGTTTTGACATCGCGTCTTGCCACACGCAGAGGCGACGTCCGCAAGGCGGCAAAAGTGCTTGAAGCGACCTGGCGGCTTTCGCCCCATCCCGAACTTGCCGAAACTTACGCGCATGTTCGCACGGGCGATTCCGCTGTCGACCGGCTGAAACGCGTCAAGTCGTTGTCCGCACAACGCGCCGGCACACCTGAAGGGGCGATTGCGATTGCCAGGGCCGCGCTCGAGGCACGCGAATTTGACGAGGCGCGCGCCCAATTGAAAAAGCTGCTGCAGTCCGAGCCGACGCGTGGTGCTTTCCTCCTGATGGCAGAAGTGGAAGAAGCCGAGCACGGCGACAGGGGCCGTATGCGCGACTGGTTGGCCAGGGCTCTGAAAGCGCCACAGGACAAGGCCTGGGTCGCGGACGGCATTGTCTCTGCCGAATGGCAGCCCGTGTCACCCGTGACAGGAAGACTGGACGCGTTCCAGTGGAGCATTCCAGCCGCCGGTCTGGACGAGGAAGGAGAGCTTGTCGAGGACAGTCTGTTCGACGCACCGGCCTTGCCCGCTGCGGTTCCAACTGCAGAGCCGGTGAAAACGGAGCCTGTACAGCCGGCCGCAAGTGCCGGTGTCGACGAAGCAAAGACCGTAGAGCTGAAAGCCGAACCTGCCGACGCCGACGCCAAGCCAGCGTCATCGGCTTCGCACGATCCAAAGCCGGTCACCAGCACGCCGGCCAGCAGCGCACCCGCCAGGGGCACGAACGCAAAGCACGGCTTTGAAGGGACAACTGACGATGTGCGTTTCAGTCCCGCACTGAACGATCTTCCAGACGGGTCGTCCGCGGCCACTGATGGCGAACCGACAAAGGAAGAGGCAAAGGCGGACGCGCCAAAGGCGGCGGAACCGGAAAAGCCAGCTGTTGCCGGCGATGAAGAACCGGACGTAACTGCCGATGCGGCCAGCGCGGGAGATGCCGATACGAAGAAGGGATCATCGGAGGCTGAGGCCGCCAGTGCAGAGCCGTCTGAGGAAAAGACCGGCGAAAAGAAAGCAGAGAATGGCAAGGCCGAAGCGGTCGACGATCCTGACGGACCGATCCAGTTTCCACTCAAGCGCATGCCGGATGATCCTGGCACGGACGACGATGAAAAAGACAAGGCCGCGAAGTCCTCTCGTCCCCGCTTCTTCAACTGAGGCAGAGGCACCGATTTTCGAGCCGTTGCCGGTACTTTGCAAGGGACGCCGGATTGCGCCACGCGCAAGATGTGTTCTTCAGCAAGGAAGCTGCTTGTTGCCCCTTGCATCTGAAGCCAAGCTCCGGTAATTAGCGGCCCACTCGATGCACTTTCGAGCGGGCGCGCACCTCGCACGCCAACCTGATTTTCAGGATAGGCCGCTGTAGCTCAGTTGGTAGAGCACGTCATTCGTAATGATGGGGTCGTAGGTTCGAGTCCTATCAGCGGCACCAGTTTTAGACATTGAATTAATTGTCTATTTTACTCTTCCAGCATCATAGAATTCCGATTTGACAAAGCTGCTTGGCACACTCTTGGCACAGCAGGTTTCATCATGGCATCGATCAGGAAGCGCTCTGGCAAATATCACGTTCAAGTCAGGCGGCAAGGATTTCCGACAAGGACAAAGAGCTTTCTCCAGCATAAGGACACGAAGGAGTGGGCTCGACAACGGGAGCTTGAAGCAGACCGGGGAGATCTGAAAAGCTCAAAGTCAGACCTAAAGAAATATACCTTAGGTGATATTGTTTCTCGGTATCTGGATGAGGTGGTCCCACTCAAGAAGCAGTCGGTTGAGACCCATTTCTTGAATGCGTTTCTGAGACATTCGATCTGTTCCAAACGTCTTGATCAGCTGACTACAGCAGACTTTGCTGCCTACCGTGACGAACGGTTGAAGACCATTGCTCCCATAAGTCTGAAACGGCAACTGGCCCCCATTAGTCACGCCTTCGAGATCGCTAAAACAGAGTGGGGAATTCCGATCCAAGAGAACCCTGTCGAAAAGCTGAGACTGAAGGCTCGGGACAACCGTGGTGAGCGCAGGCTGAAGGTCGGGGAACAGGAAGAGCTCCTCGAAGCAGCTAGAACACGTCAGAATCCCCTAATCGAAAAGGTCGTTATTTTCGCTATAGAAACAGGCATGCGAAGGGGTGAGATCCTTGGGCTACGCTGGGGACCAAGTAGACCTCAAACGACGCTCAGTGACCGTCCTAGAGTCAAAGAGCGGCTATTCACGCACCATTCCACTGACACCGGGAGCTCTTGCACTCTTGCACGGTATGAAAAGGGAGGTAGAGAGAGTTTTTCCTCTTACTGCCAATGCTTTACGGATGGCATGGGAGCGAATGTTGGCGAGGACCGATATCGAAGACCTTCACTTCCATGACCTGAGACATGAGGCGATTAGCGGGTTCTTTGAGATGGGCTTGACAGTTCCGGAAGTGGCTTCGATTTCAGGTCACCGGGACATGAAAATGCTGATGAGATATGCCCACGCTGACGCGACAAGGTTGGCAAAGAAGCTGGAAGCAGCAGAGTGATAGGCACTCAGGACGGTTTGTACAGCTTCGCAGGTCTAACTGGTGGGCTGTCCCTCCTTTAAGAGAGCTCGTTCTACATGCAAATTGCAGTCACGCCTTTTGTCTTCTGCCTTCAAAAAAAAGGACCTTTTCGATTGCCCTTGTTTTGCAGACCGGATTCAGATTTGGGCAGGCTCCGATGATGACTTTGTTAACCGCGTGTTGAGCTTGGTCCTTAAGCTGAGTTGGGCACTTCGCGATGTAAGTGAGGTAATCGATATACGTGGATTTCTGATTTACCTTATGACTTGATTTAATTGAAAAAACTCTCGCAACTCGGCTGTCCCAGATCGGAAACCAATCGGGATTGACGAAGTGTAGCACCTTGCTTGTACCAACCCAGCTTTTGTTAACGGGTGCCATCTTCCCCATAACATCAACGAACTCTAGGGCACCTTCAAAGCCATTGACGTTGCGAAGCTTCCAAAACACCTCGTCAGTTGGTTGATGATGCCATCTGGCCGGAGATATTTCTCTCAATATTGTTGGCATCCATGAGTAGGCCAACCGGCAAATCATGTTGAGTTCGAGTATGCCCGCATCTTCTCGAATTGAGTCAACGAACTGTATGATCTCGTAGTAGTCCTTGTCGTACTGCTCGATGGACGCATTGTTTTTGTAATTTTCAATCATGTTTGCCAATTCCACCCTCACATGCATGTCCAGCCTCCAGATCATCACGTTGCCATAGCGAAACTAGACTTCCAAAAATGGCTTCGCAAAGAGCTCCTTAAAGTTGATTACTGCCAACATCAAACGTCTCGCCAGATCGGCGCTGAACTGGGTGCAAAACTTTCGATCAAGTAGCGCTAAAGCTCAAAATCATAAAATTACGGAGTAACAAAATAGAATTGTCTAGTTATTTTTAAGGATGATTGCGTAACTTGAAATTTTATTTTATTTTCCCTCTCAACTATAAGTATTTAATCTCATAAACGTGCCACATATCACAATTTCATACAAAAAACTCTGCTAATAACTTGAACTAGACACACGTAGATTGAGTTCCGCTTGCTGTTTACTGCGCAAAACGACAAATCAAATCGGCTAGTAGAGCTCCGCTGTTACAAATAGTTTGGGGAGGCTGTAATGACCCAAAATAACGCAAAAGAGATCGCTAAGAATACTGCACACCTACTCATTAGCGATTGGGCAAATTCCGCTCATAGAGGTGTTGGGGATGCAATCACAGTCTCAATTTTGAACGACCTTGAAAAGTTGAATGCAGTCAGCGCCCTAGATTATGTGCTTCAACCACTTGCCGTGGTGACACCATTTTTTGCTCCAGCGATGGTCGCTGTCTTTAAAGCTGGGTCACCAGCGATCAACCCTGATCAGTATCGAAAGCTGATAAAGAACATAGACAACTTTACAGCGGTTGACAAAAACAAAATCCTCAGTGAGTTGAGTATGACAAATGCCACTCTTAGCACTGTTGGTGCTGCGAAGAGTGTGTCGATTTTCGGAGGAGTGGACTACAATAGAACGGATATTTTGGCCGAGGCTCGCACACATTTGGACAAGATGAAAGCCAAGCTGATAATCGCGGCATTTACGCTGATTGACAAAGAGTTTGACCAAAATCCAGAGTGGTTCGCTCGCGATAGGATGGCCGACAAGGTTCTAGCGTACAAATACGTCAACAGGGTTCGCAACTCGAAAGGAGAAATGGTCGGGCAATTGGATGAAGCGTTGGTCCGGCTTGATCTGCAAGCCAAAACAAGCATGGCTCTAATTGGCGGGTTTTCAAAATTTTCGTCGAGTTTTGTCGATGGAACTATGCAAGCTGGAGTTGTTGACAGTTTAAATCAGATTGTCCTCAAAGAATTTCATGAAAACTATCCTGGAGCACACATCACAGAGTGCGAACTCAAAAGCATTCATAAATATGGTGGTACATTGCGTATTTCGGAGCAAAAGGCGCGGACAGTGCACAAGAGCGAGACTGCATCGGGGTGGTCTCCGGCGACCTTTCCAGTCGTTTGGCACACCGAGACAAAAACTTACGCTAGACGGATCTCAAAAATCCACTTCAAAGAAAGCAACGCAAAGTCGAGCAGCATTGAAGTCCATTGGCACCCAAATATCCAAAACCGCTTCACCGACTTTGGATTCGGTTTCACTCCTGTCTGAGTTTATTGCAAATCATCGAGCCCTGATCGCATCAGGTCCATGGGAATAATCGTAACTTCATTGAGCGGTTCAACGACAAGCTGAGCTGTGGCCGCGCCTTTGCGAGAAGCGCTCTATTTATCTGCAACAGTGCAAGAGTTGGTGTGTGCCTCAAGAACGCGGCCGAATGTTGGCCTTCAACGGACGGTTCAGGGCGGAGTGCTTGAATGCACACTGGTTCCTGAGCCTTGCGGATGCAGCCGAAAAGTTAGAGGATTGGCGCAAGGACTATAACGAACACAGACCTCATGGTGCCATCGGCAACAAGGTGCCGGTGGACCTGATGAAATCAGAACACGCAGCCAGCCCGTGTTCCTGATTTGGTCCGGAAAACTCTAGCCCACCCCGAGGGCGCGTTGGGTAGCACCTCATCACAAAGCATCGGACGGCGAAAAGAAAAAGGCGGTCCTGAAGGACCGCCTCTCAATCTTTTTATCAGGTCAGTCTTAGGCGGTTTTTTGCCTGCGCCATCCCATGAAACCGAGAAGGCCGAGACCTCCAGCAAGCAGTGGAAGAGCCGCCGGTAGCGGGACCACTGTGGTATTGACACCCTGCGTAATCGTGAAGCTGCCGATGAAGTTCGTCCCGCCAGATGGAGCGGTCACAGCGTTCGAGCCGTTGAAGCTCGTGTCCAGGCGGTAGTTGTAAACACCGTTTGCCAATCCATTAATCGTGAGCGAAAAGGCACCACTTAATGAACCGAACGAAGCGGAGACCGTGTCCCAGTTCGACGCAGCGCCCAAAGGGTTAGTGCTCCCCAAATTGGTTGTGAACGCATATTGGTTGCCGGTCAACGGGCCGCCTGTCATCAAAATGCCCGCAACCGGGGACGAGCTACCGCCATGCCAATGGCCGAGAAAGACCGTCGCGTTGGCGCCTGAGACCATGTCACCAATCGCTACCGTGTGTGCTGAAGCCGCCCCTGAAGACAGCCCTGCTGCCAGGAGACCTGCAGCCATTACCTTTGAAAGTTTCATAGCAAAAATGCCCCTTTAACTCAAATTTAACACTTAAAACTCGCGAAATTTTGATCTAATGTCAAATTTTCTTTCAATCTAGTCAAAAATACTTCACATCCTGTCCAAATCCGGATCTTTCGCCACGGCATTTGACCAGCCGGGCGGCAGGTTCTAACCCGGTTAGCTGGACGAGCCCTGCCGGTAGAAAATGCTCAGTGGCGCTTGCGTTCGCATGAAAAGTCAAACGGCTGTGCCATGCCTTTTTTCGAGAAAACTCGAGTAACGGTGTTCCATAGAGGTCCAATACAGTCCAAAGGCACGCAGGTTTCGTGGAGTCTGGTTGCGTCTATGGCCGCGCCCAATGGTGTGTCTTCGAGGGTCGTGCCATTCCGTTTTGGTGAGCATACAGGCTGACGGCTATGCCTCTGGTCCAGAGTGCGAGTAGGCGTCCGGGGCCGGGCACCGTAAGGTAACCTGAGTAGTCATGTGCAAGTCTTGAAAGTCAGGGTTCGGTCTGCTTCTGGCGCAATCCTCCTGAACAAAGCGCCACTTTGTATCGATCCCGGCAAAAAGCAAGTACCACATCTCCCGAACAGTCTCAGCTTTTTGCTGAGCTTGGGAATGCCTGCAAAAACTCGGGCTTCTTGCCTTCAAATTTGGCGCGATCGGGTTCCTGGTCGTTCGCGTAGTCCGGCATGCCAACTCCTTCTCCAACCCTCCTGATCCATCCAAAAGGCTTGCAGATCTGCGATAAGCTCACCCGCGCCTAACGAAGGCTCAAGCGCATTTTTACCCCTGTTAAGGTTTGTATGGACACATCCCAAGTGAGGTCCCGCTTGCAGCGCAGAGATGGACTACGGGCCTTGCTAACGCTGGCAAAGGGCTGGTTCCTGACTTTTGCGGCATGAAAAAAGAAGTTCTCGAGGGGATATTCGATCTTCTATGCCTGCTTTCGGGCCGTTGCGTCTTGAGGGAATACGGCCCCGGAGGGCCGTTTTGAAAAACGCGGGTTCTGCGACGAGACTTAAGCAGGTTGTGTCCTGCGCCAACCCATGAAGCCAAGCATTCCAAGCCCGCCGGCAAGGAGGGGGAGAGCGGCTGGCACTGGTACCGCAGTTAGCCGGATATCATAGGTGGCAGGGCCACTCGGGTCGTTGCATGGACCATTTTGGATCGAGAAAGTATATGGTGTTCCAGCCATCGCTTTGAAAATAAGCGAGGTGCCCATGTTGTCCGCTTCGGCCAGAATATTGGTTTCGAATAGTCTGCCTTCGTATGTGTCCGCCAAGTTCAAAGCGAATTCAGACATGTTTCCGGTGTTGCGCTCCTGAACGAACCCGCCATCAATTGTCTTTGTACCGTTTTTGACGGAAATCGGTCCGAAGATGAATTCGACAACAAAGTTCGATGTAGCGCTGAATGAAAAAAAGTCGGTAGCACCGACGATTCGGCCATGAAGATCGATTTGGCGGTATTCTGAATTTCCGAAACCCAGTACGCCAAGATTAGAGCCTAAAGGGTCGGAAGACGCGTCGTTGAGAATTTGTGTGCCATCCACAAGGTCTCTTGCTCCTTCAGTGAATCCTATGGTCGCAGCGTGCGCCGGTCCTCCCAAACTGGTTACCACAAGGGCGGCTCCGAAGATTTTCTTCAACATCTAAAGTATCCCTTTCCCGCACCATCCAACGCTATTGCATTGGCGCACAGAGCCATGGTGCAAGACAGCCCCAAGAGCGCCAGTACACTTGCAGAAGCAAGTGGTTGAGCTTGTCAGTGGCAATAACGATGCCACTCCAAAGCGAGCGCTGTTGGGGGAAAACCGGTGGCTATCCGACAAAATTGCAAAATCTGCGTTTCACTACGCGAAGCCGATTTGCATTTTGAAAAAGGACGTGTCCCTCCGGGTGAGGGGTTCGTTTTTGCCAATCATCAAAGGGAGACAGTCTTGCACCGGGATCACGCCAGGAGCTGTCCAAGAGTGATCTGGGCCCTCTCGCAATCGGCCTTTTTCAATGGTCTGCTATTTCACGGAAATGCAGGTGCAGTTGGCGCGGTTGAAGATCTCCTGGGAGACGCTTCCGAATGTCGAGCTTTCCGAATGTGTCACGCCGCGGGCGCCCATGACGATTGTGCCGGCCTCGATTTCTTCCTGCATCTTGAGGATCTCGTCCGCCGGTTTCCCGTCCAGGATGTCCAAGGTTTCGAACGCGATATCGTGACTTGAGGCCTTTTCGGCAAAATGATCGAGGATTATCTGCCCGATCTTGTGCAGTATCTTGTCGGGCGCAGGCCCCAGGTTCGCCGAGATCGCCTTGTTCAGGATCTGGTGCAACGGCTTGTCGAACTGGTTGGAAATATCCAAAGCCATCAGGTCGTTGGCATCTTTTCCGCGCAGCAGGACATGGCAAATATAGAGGCGCCCCTGATATTTGGCGGCCAGATCCGCGGCGATCCTGAGTGCTTTCATCGAATGGATGGAACCGTCTACGGGTATCAGGATCTTGTGCATGTCACGTCCGGTGATCTTGGAATCGGCAGTTAATACTATGATCATTACGCCCGGAGATGAAAGTCGCCAAAAGAACTGAGCTTCAGGCCAGCTTGATTTCTCTGAGGCGGCATTGCGGAACCGCCTCTGAGAGGCTTTTCAGCCTGTCCGGTAAACCCTTTTGAAACCGATAAATTCAGCTGTTGCCCGACAAGCGCAGCGTTTTCACTCGGCCAGGAGAACAAGCACGCGTCCATTTTTCACCTTGACCGGATAGGTCTTCAGATCGGTATTGACCGGCGCTGACAATGCCTTACCGGTTTTGATGTCGAAGCGGCCGCCATGCAGCGGGCATTCGATGACACAGTCGATCACGAGCCCTTCTTCGAGGCTTTCGTCCTCATGTGTGCACATCAGGTCCGTTGCGAAGAAACCCTCTTCAGTGTTGTAGATCGCCAACCGCTTCCCGCTATGGGTCCACGCGATCAGATCTTCCTTGTCTATGTCACCGGTGGCACATGCGTCGATCCAGGTGGTCATAGGGGTTCCTTCACATTTCTGGCGGTGCGCTCAGGCAGAATTGCGCGCGTTTCGGCTACATGGTGCGCCGCGCAAAGCGCTGGGTTGCGCCACCGTCGGTGATCATGTGCGGTGCCTGCCGGATGCTGGTCGCTCGGGTAGACAATCCGAGAGACCTGCGGACCGTCACCACCAGAACTTCCCAGTTGGTTCGAAAGAATCCCGGATCAGGTTCAGGGATCTGGTCCTTCACTGCCTTCGAAAGCGCGGGCAGCGCATGAAAGGGAACTTGCGGATAAAGGTGATGCTCCACATGATGGCTCATGTTCATATAGAGGAAATTGGCAATAGGCCCGCCCTGAAAGGACCGCGTGCTTTCAAGTATCGAAGGCGAGTTCTCCTGAAGTTCGACATGTTGCACCAGCGTGAACAGGAGCATGACCGGTGCACCCAGAATACGAGGCAGTATCAGGAACCAGACCGGCCACCAGACGCCGAAGAACGGGGCTGCTGCGATCAGCGCATAGATTGCCAGCATGATCCGGGCGTTGCGGGTCATTCTGGACAACTCCCCCGGATCGGGTGTCACCATTTTGATCGTGTCGGTATAGCGCTTGGCCGCCAGGTTCACGAATGCGGCGGCATGAAAGCGCAGGAGCCCGAGGCCGGCAATTTCAGTCAGCCACCCGCCAAATCCCATCGGAGTGTCGAAAGGCATCTGGCTGTCCTTGCCGACATGCCAGGTGTGGGTGTGGTGATTGGTGTGCGTATAGCGGCGATGCAGGGGTTCTTCCATATAGATCAGCGACGTGACCCACAGGACGGCCTCATTCAGCCATCTTGTGCGAAAGGCGGTTCCGTGCGCCGTTTCGTGGCTCATGGCGTAGCTCGGGACAGTCAGGAGGATCCCGTGAATGAGCATGGCGGGCCAGACCCACAAAGTGCCGAGCGTCCACCAGACCAACGCGCCTGTCAGAAAGAGACCGCAAAGCCACTGCGCCAGATAGACCAGGCCGGGCCGGTCTGAGCGGGCGGCAATGGCCTTGAGCGTCCTCTTGTCCAGGCGGACACCTGACGAAGCCGCATTTGTCGGCACGTAGTCGCGCACTTTCAGCTCGCGTAGTCAGAGTTTTCGCTGTCGAGAATGGCTTTGAGCTCGTTCAGATGGCGTTCCGACTGGCCTGGATAGTCTTCCAGTTCCTGTGCCGTCTTCTCGGCAATATCATGCGGAAGTATCCGCAGCGGCTGGCCCGTCTGGAGGGCGCGGATATAGGTTTCGGCAGCGCGCTCGAAATAGAAGAGACGGTTGAACGTGTCGCCGACCGTGTCGCCGATAATCAGGACGCCGTGGTTGCCCATGATCATCGTCTTGACCTTCGGGTCGGTCAGCAACGCGGCGCAGCGTGCACCTTCATCGTCAAAGGCAAGCCCGCCATAGCCCTCATCGACGACCTGGCGCCCGTAGAATGTCGCCGCATTCTGATCGATCGGAGGCAGGGTGCTGTCCTTCAGGCATGCCAGAACCGTGGCATGGATCGAATGAACATGCATCACGCAGCGTGCGTGCGGACACAGCCGATGAATGGACCCATGGAGGCCCCAGGCCGTCGGATCCGGTGCATCCGGCCCCTCCATTGTCGACGGATCGTTTGCATCGAGAAGCAACATGTCCGACGCCTTGATACGGCTGAAATGCATCTGGTTGGGGTTCGTCAGGAACTGCGTGCCGTCGTCATTGACGGCAAGACTGAAATGGTTGGCGACAGCCTCGTGCATATTCAGCCGCGCGGTCCAGCGGAACGCCGCTGCCATATCAACGCGCTCCTGCCAGTTGGTGAGATTGCTGTTTTCGGCGATCTGCAACATGTCACGACTCCCTCGTCCGGTTTCCGCATCCTCTCAAGCTTTCAGGATGCTGACAATCAATCGATTCGAAGTTATGACATTAAGAAAATTAATGTATAGGTTATGCGTAGAATGCCACAGTCCAATTTGCCCCCGTTGACCTGGCTGAGGGCTTTTGAAGCCTCGGCGCGACACCTCAGTTTCACGCGTGCGGCAGCTGAACTTCATTTGACCCAGTCGGCGGTCAGTCAGCACGTGCGAAGCCTTGAATCCTATCTCGGCCGGGATCTTTTTGTAAGGAAGACAAGGGCACTGGAGTTGACAGAGGATGGCGGCAATTACCTGCCGAGCCTGCGCGAGGCCTTTGATCTCATTTCCAGCAGCACACAGACATTCATTGGCGCGGACAAGGGAACCAATCTCACACTTCAATGCAACATGGCATTTTCTGTCTTCTGGCTCGCACCCAGACTGAAACGGCTTTATGAGGCAAATCCCTGGCTTGTCCTGAACATCGTGACGCCGATCTGGGATCCGGAGCGCCATGCTGCGAATGCAACAATTGAGATCCGCTTCGGCCGCCCGGAAGAGATGTCCGCTACCGCAGAGTGCCTGGCGACGGACAGATGCTTTCCGGTGTGCGCGCCGGAGTATCAAGGCGGGGCTCCAGACCTTGAGACCGCAAAGCTGTTTGATTGCGCTGGCACGACGGCCACATGGAGTACCTGGTACAAGACAAGGGGAGAGGCCTTTCATCGCGATGACGAGGTCAACCTGGCGTCGACTTACGTCATTGCCATTACGGCAGCCATGCGAGGGGCCGGGCTGTCGATGGCGCATGACCTGCTGGTGCGGGATCTGCTGGAAGACGGGTCGCTGGTAAGACCGTTTGAGCATTCGGCGCCACTTGCCGAAGCTTACTTTCTTTTCCCGCCATCCGCGCACGCCCGGACACCGGCCTCAGAGGCGTTCTTGAACTGGATCGGTGAAGAGTTTGCACACAGCTCGCTTAAATCTGCCAGTTGAGTAACATGGAAAAATAAAATTCATTAATTAAGTCAAATATTTATATGGATCTATCGATCCGTTTAGCTGGGAATTGGTTCTAAATTTAATCTAGTTTTGGCGTGTACATTCGCCAAACCGCTTACATTGTTTCTGGATAGATTCATCTCATTCTTGATTTAATTTCGCTCAGTTGATTCAATGGAAGAATCAGTAAGTCTCCCCAGTTTGTTACGGATCCGCTGTTTAAACGCATGGAGAGCGGTTTGGGCAAAACGGCCAAGATTGAATTTATTCGTCGTGTGATACCATTAAGCCTTAGCGTCCTTGCGATTGTTGGCGGCTTTTTCTTCATATCCTTTTTGAGCGGCCTCGTTTGCCTGTTGGCGGCGGCCGGCATCTACGCTGCACTTCCGAAACCGTCGATGCCTTCTGGCGCGGTGAAACCAGTTTCCAAACCTTCCGTTATGGTTCTGGACGCAATCGGTTTTGGTTTTGGAATTGTGTTCTTTTCCATAGCCATTCTTGGAATGGTGAGCGCGACGGGCGGATTAGCGCTTGCCGCTCTGTTGGCGCTTGTTCCGGCTAGCGCGTCCTTCCTGTTCTTCGCAGTGGCAGTGCGGCAGGAAACGTCCTGGGTCCGCTTTTTCGGCAATGGGTTTGAATTCACGCAGTTTGGGCGGCGTGCGCGCGTTCCCTACGAGGAGCTAAAGCAAGTCAGTGTCCGGCTCTGGGAGGCTTCCGGCTGGGTTGCCTGGTTTCAGTCGACAATCGGATCGATCGGGCACAAGAAGGCAGTCCTGTTGAACGGTGAGCAAAGCACCAAGACACTCGTCTTGAAACACCCCGTCAGCGGCACTTTCACAATTTCATCCGAACTCATTCCAGACCTGCAGCGCATTCTTATCGGCATGGACCGGGCGGGCATCGAGTTGCCGGAAGGCATCAGCGAGTGGCAGCGCAAGAAAATCCGCCGCCGCAGGGAGCGCATGTATGGCGGACCGGAATCCGACGCAGCGAAGCCCGAGGAACAGGTTGAGGTTGCACGTATCGCAGCCTTGATTGAACACGCACGGCGGCAGGCGACTTCCTGATCAGCCAGCCGCCCAGGTTGGCTTTCTCTTTTCGAAGAAAGCGGAAATTCCCTCATGTGCTTCAGGTGTCTCCCAGACATCGGCGAGCCGTCGGATCGTATCCTCAATGATGTCGGGCGTAATCGCAGGCCCAAGAGAGCGCGCCAGAGCTTTTGATGCGGCGACCGCAGATGGCGCTGCGCCCAAATAAGGCCTGACTTCACTTTCAACTGCCAAATCCAGATCCTCTCCGGACACGACTTTTGCAACAAGGTCGAGTTTGGCCGCCTCGTGCGCCCCAAAAATTCGGGCAGACATGAACACCCGGCGCGCCTTGGCTTCGCCCATCCGCGCAAGCACGTAAGGGCTGATTGTTGCGGGGATCAGACCAAGCCGCACCTCGGTCAGTCCGAATTTGGCCGTGTCAACCGCAACGACCGTATCGCAGACGCTCATCATGCCGATGCCGCCACCAAAAGCCTGGCCCTGAACGCGGCCGATCAAGGGTTTCGGCAGCTCATTCAGCGCCTTCAGCATCATCGCCAGTTTGCGGGCTTCAGCCATCCGGGTCTGCCGGTCCGCCTCGAACTGCTCGCGCATCCACCCAAGATCTCCGCCGGCGCAGAAACTTGTGCCTGCGCCCGTCAGTATGATTGCTCGGATTTCGGGGTCAGCCCCAAGACGCCCGGCTGCGTCCGTAAGGTCTGAAATCATCATCGCGGAGAAAGCGTTGTGCTTTTCAGGCCGGTTGAGCGTGAGTGTGGCAACGCCGCGATCATCCGTCGCTATGGAAATGGTTTCAAAACTCATGCTGTGTCGCTCCTCAGACTGCGCGCGAACTCGGAGACTTCGGCCAGCCGGTCGGTTCGAATGCCCGTCTCAAATCCCTTGCCTTCCACGAGCGCAACAACCGCCTCCGTTGCGACATTGCCTTTTGCACCGGGCGCATAGGGGCAGCCTCCCAGTCCGCCGACAGCACTGTCGAAAGTGCGCAGGCCACGTTCGAGGCTGACCTCAATATTCTCCAGTGCGCGTGCCTTGGTGTCGTGATAGTGGCCTGCCAGTTTGTCTGCCGGCACGACTTCAAGAACGGCATCCAGCATCCTTGAGATGGTTTCGGGCGTACCGGCACCGATCGTATCGCCAAGC
The DNA here is from genome assembly GCF_947494555.1 of uncultured Roseibium sp. Taxonomy (GTDB): domain Bacteria; phylum Pseudomonadota; class Alphaproteobacteria; order Rhizobiales; family Stappiaceae; genus Roseibium. The sequence goes on from NZ_CANLVF010000004.1 coordinate 690,906, forward strand.
GAAATTTCATAACAGCCGAGCTCGAACAGGAGCCCGGCAACATCGGCAACCTTTTGCGGCGGGGTCGGGCCGTCATAGGGACAATCGGTGACGCAGGAAACGTAGCCGCGCACCGGCATTTCATCATGATGCGCCTTGTCGAGAAGGGGTTTGAAACGCTCAATGCTTTCGGCCACCGAGCAGTTGATGTTCTTTTTCGAAAAACCCTCGGACGCGGAGCCGAATATCGCAACCTCGTCGGTCGATGCCTTGCGGGCGGCGGTATAGCCTTTCACGTTCGGTGTCAGCACCGAATAGACAACGGCCGGATGGCGGTAGATGCTCTCCATAACCTCCTGGGCGTCGGCCATCTGAGGCACCCATTTCGGGCTAACGAAACTGGTCACTTCGATCTTGCGGAAGCCGCAGTCCGACAGCCCGTCGACGAGCTCGATTTTCTGCTCGGTTGGAACAAAGCGCTTTTCATTCTGAAGCCCGTCGCGCGGACCCATTTCGAAGATTGTGATGAATTCGGACATCGGTGTGCTCATTTTGCAGAAAAAACTTTGGTTACAGGCTTGTCCAGATTTGTCACCCTTCCTGCTCAGCACGTGCCCTGAGTTCCTTCCGGATAACCTTTCCGGTGGTCGTCATCGGCAAGGCATCCACAAAGGCGACTTCGCGTGGATATTCATGGGCGGCAAGGCGTGTCTTGACGAAATCCGCAATCTCCTTGCCCAGAGCTTCGGTCGGCTCGAAGCCTTCTTTCAGGACGATATAGGCCTTGACGATTTCGGTACGCTGTTGGTCCGGCTTGCCAACAACACCAGCCAGCGCGACTGCGGGATGGCGGATAAGACAGTCCTCGATTTCGCCAGGTCCGATACGATAACCAGAGGACGTGATGACATCGTCGTCCCGGCCGACGAATTGCAGCCAGCCGTCGTCGTCCTCAAGCCCAGTGTCACCTGTCAGCAACCAGTCGCCGGCAAATTTCTTTTCCGTTGCCTCGGGATTGTTCCAGTATTTCAGAAACATGACTGGATCCGGACGTTTCACGGCTATGTTTCCAAGCGTATTTGCCGGCAGAATTGCGCCCGTATCGTCCACGACCGCAACTTCATGGCCCGGCACCGCACGTCCCATGATCCCCGGACGGGATTCCATGATACGGCTACAGCTGGAGACGATCATGTTGCATTCGGTCTGGCCATAGAACTCGTTGATGGTCAGCCCGAAGGTCTTGCGGCCCCATGCAATCAGCTCGGCGCCGAGGGTTTCGCCACCGGACGCAACGGAACGCAGATCGAAATGCCAGCGGTCTCCTATGTCCGGAACCTGCCGCATCATCTTCAGGGCTGTCGGAGGCAGGAAGGTATTGCGGATCTTCTGGTTCTCAAGAAGCTGAAAGGCAGCCTCCGCTGTGAATTTGCCGAAGCGGCAGGCGACGACGGGAACACCCAAAAAAAGCGCCGGCATGAGCACATCGAGCAAGCCGCCGATCCACGCCCAATCAGCGGGCGTCCAGATCCGATCACCCGGTTGACCGAGAAAGTCGTGGCTCATCTCGACACCTGGCAGATGGCCGAGCAGGACCCTGTGCGCATGAAGTGCGCCCTTGGGCTGGCCCGTTGTTCCAGAAGTATAGATGATAATCGCGGGATCCTCGACGGCGGTCTCGAAGGGGGTGAACGTGTCCTGATGTCCGGCCATGTGGCTGGCCAGATCCTGTGCGGCACCATCTTCTCCATCGACACAAAAAATAGTGGTCAGTTGCGGCAGGTGGTCGCCAAGCTTCGCGAGTTTTGCAGCGCCGCTCGCATCGGTGATCACTACCTTCGCGCCGGAATCGCGCAACCGGTATTCCAGTGCCTCTTCTCCGAAAAGCGTGAAAAGAGGAATGGTGATCGCCCCCAGTTTCAGCGCAGCAATATGTGCAAAGGCCGTCTCGGGGCGCTGCGGCAAAAGCACTCCGATCCGGTCACCCGGCAGAACGCCGCGATCCGCAAGAAGATTGGCCAACTGGTTCGACAGGCGGCGAAGGTCCGCATAGCTGTAGCGGGCCGTATCACCGTTCTCTTCCACATAGACCAGTGCTTCCCGTGCCGGTTCCCGATCCGCCCAGGCGTCGCACACGGCAACGCCCATGTTGAACTTTTGGGGGATATTCCAGCGAAATTTCCGGGTCAGATCCTCATAACTTTCCGCCTCAGGCAGCAGCATCGGCATCCTCCACGAGTGCCAGCAGAACCGTGCCATCGGTGACCTGTTCACCCTCCGCCACGAAGACTTCACCGATCATCCCGTCGCGCGGAGCTTTGAGCGTATGCTCCATCTTCATTGCTTCAAGAATGACCAGGGGCTGGTCCTTGGAAACTGTGTCGCCGTTGCCCGCGGACAGAACTTTCACAAGGCCCGGCATGGGCGCGATGACCTGATCACCAGTCCCTGCCGCATCATCATCGCTGCCGAGCATGTCCGGTAAGCCGATGGAAAAAGCGTGACCGTTCTGGAATACGGTCAGGCCATCACCACTGCAAACGACTACAGCACTCGCACGATGGCCTTCGCAGTCGTAAGTTATTGCGTTTCCATCAACTTTGACGACTGTAAAGATCCTCTCACCTTCTGTGAGATGAACCTCAAACCGGCGACTTCCAAGTGCGCGAACCTCAACGTCCCTCCGGTCGCTGCCGATGTCCAAAAGCGCAAACTGCCGGGATGCGCTCCAGATGCGCCATCCGGCAAGCGTTTCGAACGGATCATTCCCGCTGGCTGGTTTGGTAAGGCCGAGTGCTGCGAGTGCGGCGAGTGCAACAGCGTCTTCGGGGACAGAGGGCTCTTCGACCAGCTCTTCCAAGTCGCGGTCGATGAGCCCGGTATCAACGTCTCCGCTCGCGAAACCCTTGTGTCTGCATAGTGCCGCCAGAAAACCTGCATTCGTGACACAGCCTGCCACTTCCGTTGCTTCCAGCGCTGCCAGAAGTTTGCCGAGCGCTGCGTCTCTTGTCGGGCCGTGTACAATAATCTTGGCGATCATTGGATCGTAGAAGGGCGTGATTTCGTCACCGGAGCGAACACCGCTGTCCACACGCGCGCTTTTTTCCGGCAATGAAAGATGGTCCAGCGTGCCGATAGCGGGCAGAAAGCCTTTGGGCGCATCTTCGGCATAGAGACGGGCCTCGAAAGCCCATCCGCTGAACGCCAACTCATCCTGCCTTTTGGGCAATGTTTCACCGAAAGCGACGCGGAGCTGCCACTCGACCAGATCCTCCCCGGTGATCAACTCAGTCACCGGGTGTTCGACCTGAAGTCTTGTGTTCATTTCCATGAAATAAAAGCGGTCAGCGCGCAAACCGTCCGAAACATCGGCGATGAATTCGATCGTTCCAGCTCCCGAATAGTCGATCGCTTTTGCAGCCTTCACGGCCGCGTCACCCATGATCTTGCGCATTTCATCCGGCATGCCGGGGGCAGGGGCCTCCTCGATGACCTTCTGGTGGCGGCGCTGCAGGGAACAGTCGCGCTCGAACAGATGCACGGCATTTCCGTGACTGTCGCCAAACACCTGGATCTCGATGTGGCGCGGCTTGGTCAGGTATTTTTCGATGAGGACACGGCCGTCGCCGAAACTGGCTTCCCCTTCGCGCTGCGCGCCCGACAATGCGTCCAGAAAATCCTGCGGATCGTCGACGCGGCGCATGCCTTTGCCGCCGCCGCCTGCGCGTGCCTTGATCAGAACCGGGTACCCGATCTCGCCGGCTTGATCTTTCAAGAACACGGGGTCCTGGTTGTCGCCATGATAGCCGGGCACGACGGGAACATCCGCCTGTTCCATCAGCGCCTTGGCGGCGTCTTTCAGGCCCATGGCCCGAATGGATTTCGCACTGGGACCGATGAAGGTAATGCCTGCCTTTTCAAGGGCTTCGACGAAGTCCGGGTTCTCCGAAAGAAAACCATAGCCGGGATGTACAGCTTGTGCTCCGCTTTGCCTGCAGGCTTCGATGATCGTGTCAGTCTTGAGGTAGCTTTCAGCGACCGGCGCGGGACCGATCCGAAAGGCTTCGTCCGCCATTGCCACGTGTTTGGCATTCGCGTCAGCATCCGAAAAGACGGCAACAGTCCTGATCCCGAGTTTCTTTGCGGTCGCGATCACCCGGCAGGCGATTTCACCGCGATTGGCGACGAGGATTTTCTTGAACATCAGTCTTCTTTCCTCTCAAGCGCTGCCTGCAAAAGGGCATGGCTCTGATCATCAAATGCGACAAGCGTGACGGTTTTGATTTCGGGCAGACTGGCCAAAGTGGCCCTGACGGTTTTGACCGCAATATCGGCCGCAAGATCCGCCGGATAACCAAAGATCCCGGTGGAAATTGCCGGGAAGGCAACTGTCTCGCAGCTGTTGGCCGCTGCCAGCCGGAGGCTTGTCTCATAACAGCTTGCGAGCAGGGCGGGCTCGCCTTCATTGCCACCCCGCCAGACAGGGCCGACCGTGTGAATGACGTGCTTTGCCGGCAATCTGTACCCGGCCGTAATCTTCGCCTCACCCGTTTTGCAGCCGTTCAAGAGCCGGCATTCCTGGACGAGCTCCGGCCCCGCGGCGCGGTGGATCGCGCCGTCGACACCGCCCCCGCCAAGCAGGGAAGAGTTGGCCGCATTGACGATAGCGTCAACTTCAAGCTGCGTGATATCTCCGATATGCGTCTCGATCCGGCTCATGGCTTATCCTTCACGCTGCACTTCCTGAAGATCCCGGACCACCCTGAAGCGTTCGCAGACCAGCCACATTTCTGGATCAAAGCCGCCGTTCCGCTCGAAAAAGGCCTGATGATCCTTGCGCCAGCCCGCGAGGTCAACGTTCTCGCCTTCGGCCAGGGCGAAGTCTTCGGGAACGTCACAAAACCGCATGGTTTTGATGTCAAGCGTCTCAATGACAAGCGCCGGCGTTCCGTCCCAATCGAGGGCTATGTCCCTACGCCCTACCTCCGGCATGGTTTCCCCGCCGGCTTCAAAATCGCGTAGTGCGCCACAGGTCGCGGTTTTCGTGCCGGCCCGGACAAGTGCGATCAGATGGCTGCTCAGCTCTTCCCCGTCGCCAAACTTGAATGTCGTGGCGCCGGGATAGGTCTCCTTGAGGTGCTTAAGATCCATCTTACTCACATCCTGAAGAGACCGAAGCGGGTGTCCTCGATCGGCGCGTTCAGGGCCGCTGAGAGGGAAAGACCCAGAATGTCGCGCGTCTTGCGCGGGTCGACGATGCCGTCGTCCCAAAGACGTGCCGTGGCATAAAGCGGATGCCCCTGTTCCTCGAACTGGTCGATGATGGGCTGCTTGAACGACTGTTCTTCCTCTGCCGACCAGCTTCCCCCTTTTCGTTCGATGCCGTCGCGGCGGACCGTTGCCAGAACACCGGCCGCCTGCTCACCCCCCATCACCGAAATGCGGGAATTCGGCCATGTCCAGAGGAAGCGCGGCGAATAGGCACGCCCGCACATGCCGTAGTTTCCGGCACCGAAGGAGCCGCCGACGAGCATCGTGATTTTCGGGACGGACGTGGTGGCGACCGCCGTTACAAGTTTAGCGCCGTCCTTGGCGATGCCGCCACTTTCATATTTCCGGCCGACCATGAAGCCGGTGATGTTCTGCAGGAACACCAGCGGTACCTTGCGCTGGGAGCAGAGCTCAACGAAATGCGCACCCTTGACCGCGCTTTCGGAAAAGAGGACGCCGTTGTTGGCAATGATGCCGACCGGCATGCCGTGAATATGCGCGAACCCGCAGACCAGGGTCGTGCCGTAGCGCGCCTTGAATTCATCGAACCTTGACCCGTCGACGACACGGGCGATGACTTCCCGGATGTCGTAAGGCGTCTTCAGATCCGCTGGGACAACACCGAGGATTTCGTCCGGGTCGTAAAGCGGGTCCTCGGGCGTTTCCAGTGCTACCTGCGAGGTCTTTGACCGGTTCAGGCTGGCGATGGCGCGTCTTGCGAGCGCGAGCGCGTGTGCGTCGTCACGTGCAAGATGGTCGGCAACACCGGACAGGCGCGTGTGAACGTCGCCGCCACCAAGATCTTCTGCCGAGACTTCCTCGCCCGTTGCCGCTTTCACAAGCGGGGGGCCTGCCAGAAAGATCGTGCCCTGGTTCTTGACGATGATGGTTTCGTCCGACATTGCCGGAACATAGGCACCACCTGCGGTACAGGACCCCATGACAACGGCGATCTGCGCAATGCCCTTGGCTGACATGTTCGCCTGATTATAAAATATCCGGCCAAAATGATCCCGGTCCGGAAAGACCTCGTCCTGATTGGGCAGGTTGGCGCCGCCTGAATCCACGAGATAAATGCAAGGCAGATTGTTTTCTAAGGCGATCTCCTGGGCACGCAGGTGTTTCTTGACCGACATCGGATAATAGGTGCCGCCTTTGACGGTCGCGTCATTGGCGAGGATCATGACCTCCTGGCCCTCCACCCGGCCGATGCCGGCGATCATTCCGGCAGAGGGTGCGGCGCCTTCATACAAGTCGTGGGCAGCGAGCATGCCGACCTCCAGAAATGGAGACCCGGGATCAAGAAGGCGCGACACACGCTCCCGGGGAAGAATTTTGCCGCGGGAAACATGGCGGGTGCGCGCAGTCTCGCCGCCACCGTCCAGCGCTGACCGCGCCGCAGTACGCACGGCATCCATCGCCGTTTCGTGTGCGGCCTTGTTGGCGGCAAATTCACTGCTTCTGGATGACAGGTTCGATTTCAGGATGCTCATGTCATCCGTTCTCCCTTTGCAGGTCTTTTTCTTCCGGTGCGACCGCCTTGCGCACCATCGTCAGGTAGAGGTCCCCGATCTCGTGTTCCCCAAGCCGTCCACCTTCCCGGTACCAGGTCGGGATGCCCGTGAGCATCGCAATGATGGCTCTGGTCGTGACTTTCGGATCCTCGACGTCGTAGCGACCGGCGGCCGAACCTTCTTCGAGGATCGACGTCAGAACCGCTTCATAGCTGCGCCGTTCTTTCTCGACGGTCCTGAAGTTCTCGGGTTCCAGATTGCGCAGTTCCATGTATGAGATGAACACTTCGTCCGCGCGCTCCAGGTGATAGCGGATGTGAAAGCGGACAAACCGTTCGAGCGGATCCATGGCCACGGGAAAAACCGCTGATCGCCACGCTGCAAGGAGCTCGGCCATGTGGGTCAGCATCAGGTCTTTCAAAATGTCCTGCTTGGTTGGGAAGTGGTTGTACAGCGCCCCTGGCCGGACACCGACATCGGTCGCGATCTCACGCATGGAAACCGCAGCGTAACCGGTACTGGCAAAGCGTTTCAGAGCCGCCTTGCGCACGCGGTGCGCGGTCTCCTGCCCTTTGGACCGGGACTCTGACCTTTCCGCCGATACAGACATTTGTTCCTCCTGAAGTCAGGTATAAATGAACGTTCATTCATTTTCAAGCAAAGAAGACCTCCCTGGCTGCCTTTGAGAAGGATCAAGGACCGCTAACTGGTTAAACTGTCAAAAAACTTACATGGTTAAGCTGTTCACACTCTTTCAGAGTTTCACCGTTCGAGACGTTTCAAAAGGACCGATTGATGACTGAAGAAAGCGCAAAGAGTTGGGTTGAAGCCGAATGGGCGGATTCCCTAGATGAAGAACTTGAAATGGAGATCGACGACAATCTGGTCGCAAAGGATCTTCAGTTCATCTCGGACAAAAAGCACAAGTCACCGATCGACCGGAACACCTACTTCCACGAACTGCTGAGATTGCAAGCCGAACTGGTGAAGCTGCAGGACTGGGTTCAGCACACCGGCGAGAAAATCGTCGTCATTTTCGAAGGCCGTGACGCAGCTGGAAAGGGCGGTGTGATCAAGCGCATTACGCAGCGCCTGAACCCCCGCGTTGCGCGTGTCGTTGCCCTGCCGGCGCCGACGGAGCGTGAAAAGTCGCAGTGGTACTTCCAACGCTACGTCCCGCATCTGCCGGCTGCAGGCGAAATCGTCATGTTCGACCGTTCCTGGTACAACCGGTCCGGCGTTGAACGGGTCATGGGGTTTGCAACCGAAGACCAGGTCGAACAGTTTTTCAACGACGTTCCGGAATTTGAACGCATGATCGTCCGCTCCGGGGTCCGGCTGATCAAGTACTGGTTCTCGATCACGGACGAGGAACAGCAATTGCGCTTTCTGATGCGCATCCACGACCCGCTGAAACAGTGGAAACTGTCTCCGATGGATCTGGAATCACGCATTCGCTGGGAAGATTATACAAAAGCGAAGGAAGAGACCTTCGAGCGCACCAACATTCCCGAGGCGCCCTGGTTCATTGTGGAAGGCAACGACAAGAAGCAGGCGCGCCTTAATTGCATCAGCCATCTTCTGTCGCAAATTCCTTATGAGGAAGTCCCGCACGATCCGGTCGCGCTGCCGGAGCGCCGGTTCAATCCGGACTATGAGCGCAAGGTTCTTCCGGAACATCTCTATGTACCTGAGAAATTTTGACAGTATGTGATCAGCTCCGGTTACGCCGGAACGCATCCCGGCCTTGCGGGCCGGGATTTTTTCGTGCCAACTGAAGAGTGTGCCTAGGGAACGGGAGAAACATAAATGGACAGCAAAAAGGTCCGCTGGGGGATCATTTCAACCGCCAAGATCGGCCGTGAAAAAGTTATTCCCGGGATTCAGGCGTCACAAACCGGGATTGTTACGGCCATTGCTTCTCGCGATGCCGAAAGGGCAAGCGCGGTTGCTAAGGATCTTGGCATCGAAAAAGCATACGGCTCCTATGAAGACCTCTTCAGCGATCCGGACATCGATGCAATCTACAACCCGCTTCCAAATCACATGCATGTTCCTGTGACCGTGCAGGCTGTCGAAGCCGGCAAGCATGTCCTTTGCGAAAAACCGATCGCTCTCAGCGCTGAAGACGCCTCGACACTGCTCGACCTGCCGAAAGACCGCCTTGTCGCGGAAGGTTTCATGGTGCGCACGCACCCGCAATGGATCCGGGCCCGCGAGATCGTGCGCTCAGGAGAGCTAGGCGATCTACATGCAATCCAGGGCTTTTTCAGTTTCTTCAACAACGACCCGGACAATATCCGCAACAGGGCCGATATGGGCGGCGGTGCCCTGATGGACATCGGTTGCTACACCATGCTTGCCGGCCGCTATTTCTTTGAAGCAGAACCGGAACGGGTCGTTTCGCTGATTGACCGTGATCCGGACTTCGGGACAGACCGGTTCACCAGCGTGATCATGGATTTCGGTGCAGGACGCCAGCTTACCTTCACTGTGTCCACACAGCTGACGGCGCATCAGCGGTTGCAGCTCGTTGGAACCCGGAAACGTCTTGAAATCCCGATCCCCTTCAATGCCCCCCAGGGCGCGGCCACCGAGCTTCGGATGGACGACGGCTCGGCCCTTGGCGACGCATCGATGACAACCGAAAACGTTGAACCGTGCGATCAATATGCCGAACTTGCCGACGTTTTCGGACGCGCAGTGCTGGGTGAAAAGGTCATGACCTACGGTGTCGAAGATGCGCTGCAGAACATGAAAATTCTCGACGCAATTTTCGCTTCTGCTGAAAAAGGCGGGTGGGTCGACATCGTTTAGACCAGTGGCGCTTGCCCGGGTCACTTAGCCGATTTTCTGGGCCTTCACCGTTGAGCAAGCGAGATGGCATATTGCTTTCCGCTGGATGTCAATGACGTGCCGGTAAATCTGCGTTTCAAAAAGAAGAAAACGAACCCAAACTGGCGAAGGAATGCAGCAAACGCAAAAATGGAGGTTTATGCGAATGCACAACCTAAAATAGTTAATCGGTTGTACATTACCGTAACATCCTGAAAATTAACTCGAATTAATTTGACATGCCTTACCTTTAAGAATTTAATTACCATCAGTATTTTTATGGAGTTATGCGTATGCGTATTTTCAAACGCTCAATGGCAGGCGTTTTCGTGATCGCTATCGTCAGTGCACTATTCGGCTTTGCGAGCGGGCCTGCACAAGCGGTTCCGATGAGTTGTTCAAGCGCCGCGACATATACGCTCGGTGATTCGACATCAGCCGCCTGTTTTTCCGGCAATGACACGAACCAGATAGATGGGTCTTTCCCGCTGTTCGGTATGACGGGATGGGTGCTCGCCGACAAGAATGACGACACGGCGTCCGGGGATGGAACGATCAAGTTCGTCACCGGGCCTACCAATGGTGCGAAAAACGGAACCTGGTCGATCGATACGCTGGCGGGTCTGACAAATGTCGTCATTACGTTGAAGGCCGGGAACGGTTTCGGCGCGTTCCTGCTCGATCTTACGGTCCCGGATCCGCTGTCCGGTATTTGGTCGTCGTCAAAGGGGCTGTCCCATGCGTCGATCTACTATAACGGCACACCGACCACGGTTCCCCTGCCCGCGGGAGCGGTCCTCTTGATTTCCGGTCTTGCCGGGATCGGGCTCCTGACGTCGCGACGCAGAAAAAAGACTTAAACCAGTCGCGGCTACAAGTTCTGAGCCGACAATGAAAAAGACCCCGCAATCGCGGGGTTTTTTGATCGATTGGGTTCGGCAATCCCGCCTTTGGCCATCTTGCAAAGACGTAAGGATCAAATCGTCTCTGAGGTCGTGTTGGTCGGTCTATTGCGCGAGTTTCCCTGTGGCGACAACTGTCTCGAAATACTCGACCTTCAGGTCGAATGACTTGAGCAGCTTCTGTGTACTCGGTTTGACGACGGCGTCGTCAAAGGCACCTTTTTCAAAATGTGCAGCCGACTCAAGGTCCGACCAGAGGCTTGTGACCACCAGTTCATGATCGTTGCCTTTGACTTTCACAGCCAGAGCAGCCCCCAAATGTCCCGGCAGCTCAGCCATCTCGACGAATGTGGTTCGTTTCAGATGGTCCGCATAGCGCGCCAAGACCTGTTCGCTTCCGGCAACGGCTCTCCACAAACGGATGATCATGCGGCTCCTCCTCGATATTGTGGGATTGTAGTCATCATAAAAAACCCCGCCGAAGCGGGGTTCAATGATCTCAGATTTCTGCTTCGCCTATTTAATGGGAGCCAGAACCATCACCATCTGGCGGCCTTCCAGCTTGGGTGACGATTCAACCTTGGCGATTTCTGAAGTTTCCTCACGGACCTTGTTCAACAGATTCATGCCGAGGTCCTGGTGCGCCATTTCGCGACCGCGGAACCGGAGTGTGACCTTCACCTTGTCGCCGTCGTTGAAGAACCGCAGCATGTTTTTCATCTTCACTTCATAGTCATGCGTGTCGATGTTCGGACGCATCTTGATCTCTTTGATCTCGACGGTCTTCTGTTTTTTACGGGCTTCTGCAGCTTTCTTCTGGGCCTGGTACTTATACCGGCCATAGTCCAGGATCTTGCAGACCGGGGGATTTGCGTTCGGCTGGATTTCTACGAGATCCAGACCCGCATCCAGTGCGATATCCATCGCTTCTTCTGTCGGTATGACACCGCGGTTGGCGCCTTCATGATCAATCAACTGGACTTCGCGAACGCGAATTTCGTGGTTTGTGCGCGGGCCTTCCTTTGTGGGAGGCGGGGCGCGGAACGGACGGCGAATGGTCGCTAACTCCTCTATCGTTTCAACCTGGCACCAGGCATTGGCTCTTCAAGATACACGAAAGACCTCGGAACTCATGTACCAAGGTCTCCGTTGCATTTGTCCTAGCGCCGTCCCCTAGACTCCTGCGAAACCGGCGAAAAGTCAACCGAAATAAGCGGTTTTGAGTCTTTCCGGTTGTTCGCCCAGAAGGGGTTCCTGTCTTGATGATTGGGCTGCGGCAATCGCAGCCAAGTGTTGTATTTTTCCGGATGATACCTCACTTAGGGATCGGTCGGGAAGTTTAAAAGAGGGATCTCTATTGGACGGCACAAAGTTTCTGGTTCAACTCCTGAAAATCGTCTGCGGCTTCATCTTCGGGCTGATCGCCTGTGGTTTGTTCCTTGCCTGGGGCTTTTTCCAGTCCGTGCATCCCGGTGAGAATCCAGTCGCATTTGGTGCCATGGTCGGAACCGGCCTTGTCAGCGCCAGTGCCGTCGGTGCGGCAGCTCTGGTCCCTGCAAGTGTGTTGATTGCAGTTGCCGAATTTGCACGCCTTAAAGGGATCGTGTTTCATCTTGCCGCAGGCGGGGGCATCGCATTTCTGCTTTGGACACTCGGTTCAGCCGGTCAGAATTCGGATATAAGGCCCGGCAGCGTCATTGCGCTTGCGGCCGGGTTTCTTGCAGGACTGGTCTACTGGGCGATAGCCGGACGCACGTCCGGATGCTGGCAGCCGCGAAAGCAGGCGGAAAACCAGCCTTAGAGGTCTCCGTCCTTCAGAGCTTCCTTGGCGGCGTCATAGTGGTCATCGCGGATATGGCTGCGAACCATGGCGATCGCCGCCATGAGCACCGTCGCATCGTCGCCAAACCCAACTCCGATCAGAAAATCCGGAATGGTGTCCAGAGGCAGAACGAAATAGGCGAGTGCGGCAATGACCGTTACACGGACTTTTGCGGGCGTCGCGGGGTCGAGCGCGCAGTAATACCCGGCGACCACATCTTCCATGAAGGGGATTTGCCGGGCCGCTTTCTTTGCCGTTGAAAGCAGTTTTTCCCTGACGGTTTTCGTCTGTTCTTCTTCGGGCCCGAGATATTCAGGTTCGAATCCCAGATCTTCAAAAGTCGTGTTCATAGGCCTGCTCTCTTGTCCCCGATGCACTTAAGATAAGCGTTGAGACGAGCCGGTTCAACTTTTGCGCATTCCTGCCTTGGAGACAGGGGAACCTTTGAACCGTCGACAATTGATGTCCAGCAGCCTGTGACGGAGCATTGCGTTCATGAACGAAAAAAGGCCGCCGCCGGTTCGGATTTGCTTTGCCCGAAACCAGCAGCGGAGTCGTAACCATCTCTATTATTGTTGTTTTTGTTCTTTGCCGAAGGCTCAGGCGGCTTTCAGCCGGGCTCCGACCATTATCATCCGAAGCGCGTCTTCGCTGGCGTTTCTGAGCAGTTTCCTTGCTTCCAGGATGGCATCTTCGAGTGAGCACGGCCGTTTGAGAATTGAAGCGAACGCGTCAATTCCGGTATCCAGGGTTGTGCGCACACCGGTGCCGATGGTCCCGGCCAGTGCAATTGTCGGAATATCGCGTTTTCGCGCGCGTTGGGCGACCTCACAGGGCACCTTGCCAAAGGGGCTTTGCCCGTCGAGGGATCCTTCGGCCGTGATGACGAGGTCAGCCGACGTCAGCAACGCCTCGAATTCGAGATATTGCATGACGATATCGAAACGCGGGTGCAGAGTTGCCCCGGCAAAAGCCATCAGTCCCGTGCCGAGTCCGCCGGATGCACCGGACCCGTTTTTCAGTCCGAGATCCAGGTCGAGGTCTCTGTTCAACAAGAATGCGTAGATTTCCAGCGCTTCTTCCAGCGCCTGTACCTGCGATGGCGTCGCTCCCTTTTGTGGTCCGAAAACCCGGGCAACCCCCCGTTCACCCAAGAGGACGTTGTGCCAGTTGACGGCAGCATCGATTTGGGTATTGGCGAGCCGTGGGTCGAGGCCGGAAACATCGATCCGGGACATGCGTGCCAGTTCAAGACCGCCGCGGCCGATTTCGCTGCCATCCTTGTCAATCAGGCGGGCACCGAGAGCTTGTGCCATGCCGGCACCGCCGTCGTTGATGCCGCTGTCGCCGCATCCGACGAGAATGCGCTCTGCACCCGCATCCAGTGCGGAAAGAATGAGTTCACCGACACCAAAACTGGTCGTCAGGGTCGGATCTCTCTGATCACGCGGCACGAGGCTCAGTCCTGCCGCCGCGGCCATTTCGATAACCGCTGTCTTCGCTCCTTCGCCGCCAAGCATGCCGAAGAAGCTGTCGACGGTTTGGCCAACCGGGCCCGTTACCGCAACCTTGTGCAAGGTTCCTGCGGTAGCGCTGACAAGGGCTTTTGTAAAACCTTCGCCACCATCGACCATCGGTGCCTTGAGGATGCGGCAATCCGGCAAGGCCCGGTGGCAGCCTTCGGAGATTGCTTCCACGACATCGTTCACGTCGAGTGATTCCTTGAAGCCTGACGGGGCGACCAGAATGTTCAGTGGCATAATCATCTCCTTTTTGTTTCTGAAGGTGAAAGGAGAACGAGCCAGGCCCCGAATTATTCCGCGGCAGGTAAAACTTTCGGTGGCATACAAGGAAAGGGCCCGGCGTGATGCCGGACCCTCGCGTTCATGCCAGGATTGCGATAGCAGATCAGGGTTTCTTCCTTGGGACAAGCGGGATTGTTGTGCCTGCCGGTCCACTTTCCTGAAGAGCGCCAGAGCACAGGCTCGCTGCCTCGCGAACGCGTTCGCTCCTCAGATTGATTTCTGCAATTGCAACGGAATGATCGCGCAGATAGACCATGTCTTTTTTCCGGTAGATCTCCTTCACCGCGGATTTTTCAACCGGATAGCCAGTTTGCCGCAACCGGTTCCAGACATGCCACCAGCCGGCGGCCCACATAGTCTCGTCGCGGATCGTTCCAAGCATCAAGACTTCAAGATGATGAGCGGAACAAAGGGCTCCTTCCATCGGTTGAGGACGGACACTGTCGTGTGCCGCCAATGATGTAACTTCAAACGGGTCTGCATGCAGGCCCTGATGCTGCACAATCGGGTTCCGTTCGGAGAGGACGGGCATCTGGATTGGCCAGACGAAGATGGCAAAAACGGCTATGACAGCGACTTTGAGCGGCAAGAGCGCCAGTGCAAGCCTCATCAGGTCACTCTGTTCGAAGTGATTTTCCCCGACAGACCGGAATATGGCGATGGGTTTGGCGCTTGCCACCATGGTCTGGCAAAACCCGGTGCCGAGAACAGTCACAAGGATGAGAGTCGCGGTGTCGTGGTCGAATTCGGCCAGGGGAAGCGCCAGCGCCGGAATGAGAACGGCTGCACGGGCACTGCGTGAGTTGATGACCAGATGAGCTGCCACCGAAACGAGCACGACAAACAGAATGGTAAGCTCGCGATTGTGAAGGACGTCTGCGGGCAGAATGAACAGGAGCTTGTCTGCCAGCCACTTGCTCTTGCCGGTCGAAACGACGGCCTGCGCGATCACCAGGGTAGACGCGAGGAAAACCAGGAGCTCGGTTTCCACGTTTCGAAACAGTTCCTTCGGCTTTTCTTCCGTCAGCAGCGGCGTCACCACCAGTGCAGCTCCAAGACATGCAATCACAGCGGTGCCGAGCCCGTGCCAGCCGGTGGTGGACCAGGCGAGAACCATGGCGGAGAGCACGAACAGCAATCTCTTCTGCTTGGTGCTGAAAGACCCGGATGGAGCATCGTCGCTCGTCGAAAGCCTGGTCCTGCGCTCATTTGCGGGCACAAACAGTTGAAGGATCAACAGCGTGGCCCCGTGTGCGGAAAGCAGGGCGACCGGGAACGCGAGCATGATCCACTCGAAGAAGGAAATGATGTTTCCCGTGGAGGTGCGGATCGTTTCCACCGCGACAAAATGCGCTCCGGCGCCGATCAGTGATCCGCCGGCCGACAACAGGATCGCGCTTGGGAACAGCAACGCGAGGGCCCGGCGCAGGTTTCCGGTCGGCATTGCCGGGAGCAGGCTGACGAAGACGGGAACAAGCAGTGCCGCGCGTCCGGAAGTCGACGGTACGAGGAAAGCAGTTGCGGTGATGACAAAGGTTAATCCGTGGAAGAGCCCGGAAACCGAGGAAAACCTCTTGGTGACCGCAAATGCCAGCCATTGTGTCAGGCCGGACGATTTGATGGCGGCGGCAATCACGAAAGCGGCTATCAGCAACCAGACAATTTCCGTCCCGAGCGCCTGATAGAAGCGCTCTTCCGGAAATGCGCCGGTGAGAACCAGCCCTACCGCAGCAAACACCGCAACGACGGAGTCGGGTATTGGTGTCAATGTCCAGCCCACGATCGCCAGACCGGTCAGCAGAAACGCGGCGGCCGCTTGTTGCGGCATGCCATGTGGCGCAAGGAAAACAAATCCGGCAAGCACCGACGCAATCAGAATTGCGATTGCCGTGTTGGGCGCAATTCCAATCAGCTTGCCAAGCAAAGGATCTATGACGGCGGGCATCCGGGCCCGGCGAATGGCAGCGGCGCGGTCAGGCATTTCGTTGTTCTCCTTTGTTTGCGGGTGTGGAGAACAACGAAACTGGCTAAGGAATTATTCCATTATCTTTCATGAGAGCAGATGCTCCATGCGCAGATTTTTTTTCACAAGCGGCGTCTGCGCAGCCGGATCAGGCATTGCCGCGCGTTTCGAGAAGGCGCCGAGCGATCACCTGCGCCTGAATCTCGGCAGCACCTTCGAAAATGTTCAATATGCGGGCGTCGCACAGCACGCGGGAGATTGCGTATTCCAGTGCAAAGCCGTTGCCGCCATGGATCTGCAGGGCGTTGTCCGCGGCAGCCCAGGCGACACGCGCACCCAGAAGTTTCGCCATACCGGCCTCCAGGTCACAGCGCTTGCCGGAGTCCTTTTGCCACGACGAGAAATAGGTAAGCTGCCGGGCGATCATCAATTCGGCGGTCATGACCGCGAGCTTGTCGGCAACGCGCGGAAAGTGAATGAGCGCCTTGCCGAACTGGATGCGTTCTTCCGCGTAGCGCAAGCCAAGGTCCAGTGCGGATTGGGCAACACCAAGCGCGCGCGCAGCCGTTTGGATACGGGCACCCTCGAAAGTCTGCATGAGCTGCTTGAAGCCTTCGCCCTCGACCTGACCGAGCAGGTTGTCAGCTTTGACCTCGAAGCCGTCGAACGCGATCTCGTACTCCTTCATGCCGCGATAACCGAGAACCTCGATCTCACCGCCGCTCATCCCGGTGGCCGGAAACGGATCCTCATCCGATCCGCGCGGTTTTTCGGCAATGAACATGGACAGGCCCTTGTATCCCGGTTCATCCGGATTGGTGCGGGCCAGTAGCGTCATGATATCGGCGCGAACAGGATGCGTGATCCAGGTTTTGTTGCCCGAGACTTTCCAGGTGTCGCCGTCCTTGACGGCGCGCGTTTTCAGGGACGCCAGGTCCGAACCCGTATTCGGCTCTGTAAAGACGGCCGTCGGCAAAATTTCGCCCGATGCGATCTTGGGCAGCCAATGCTGCTTTTGTTCTTCCGTGCCGCCGCACAGGATCAGCTCAGCGGCAATCTCCGACCGCGTTCCCAGAGACCCGACACCGATATAGGCGCGTGAAAGTTCTTCAGAAACGACACACATGGCTTCCTTGCCAAGCCCGAGCCCGCCATATTCCTCCGGAATGGAAAGCCCGAAAACGCCGAGTTCAGACATCTGATCGACGACATCAAGTGGAATGTACTCGTTCTTGAGATGCCATTCATGGGCATTGGGAACGACGGTGTCTTCGGCGAAACGGCGCATCTCGTTGCGGATCTGTTCCATTGTTTCGTCAAGACCTGGATCGCCGAAGGTGGACTTGCCTGCCTGGTCCCGAATGAGCGCTGTGATTTCACCGCGAATGGATGGCGTGTTGCCTGTCTCGATGAGAGCCTCGACTTCAGGTGTCCGGTAAGCCCCGGCCTCCGTCGCAGAGATGCCGAGGTCCGAGAGCCGGACGATTTCGCCCTGGTTCATCGGGATGCCGCCAAAGATCTGGGCCAGGTATTCGGCAAATCCGAGCTGGACGATCCGGTCTTCCAGAGTGCCGTATTTTCCCTGGCTTCTCAGGCGCTCGGCATAAGCGTCGAGTTGGCGCAACGATTCGACGTATGTGGCCAGCCATGCAAGTCCGTGAGTGGCGCGCTGTTCCTGTTCCATAAGTCTGGAGGACACGCGCCCGTTTTCACTCACGAGTGCGCGCACACGCTGCGCTGCGTCATCAAGCAGATTATCAAGCGTCCCGACTATGGACGCAGTTTGTTCAGTCAGGCTCTCTGGCGTTTCTGCCGCCGTCAGGGCTGCAGTGGACATTGGCAATCTCCGTTTTCATTTGTTGCGCAAACGCGCTTGTTGTTGAAGCTATGTTGCGTCGCACACATCAATTTGTCGAGCCGGAATTTGTTCTTCTTTCGGAGGGGGCACAATTCGCCGGTTCGCACTTGACTGATAAGGGTGCTGGAGGCCAGATCAGATAATGGCTGTGCGGCAGACATTTTCGGCAATTTATTCGGTTCTCAAGGACGCGATCGGGCACTTCGCCCGCGATGACGGCTTTGCGATGGCCAGCCACGTGGCGCTTTCCGGATTGCTTGCGATCTTTCCGCTGTTGATATTCATTGCCTCCCTTGCCGCCTTCTTCGGCATGACGGGGGCGGCCGACACGGTGTCGGATCTTGTCTTCGACGCTTGGCCCGAAACGGTGGCAGCACCTGTCGTGCGCGAGATCCACAACGTCCTGACCGTGCGGCGCGGCGATCTGCTTACCTTCGGCGCGATTGCCGCCTTCTGGTTCGCCTCCAATGGCGTTGAGGCCTTGCGAACTGCATTGAACCGCGCCTACCGGCAACAGGAACACAGGTCCATCGTCTTCCTGAGGCTACAATCACTCGGTCTTGTGCTTTTGGGTGCGGCTATCCTGCTAGCCTATACGTTTCTGGTCGTGTTGGCGCCGCTGGCGCTGGAAGCGTTGCAAGCCTACGTCCCGAAGGTCGAAGCATTCCTGCTGTCCATTAACGTCGCGCGCTATTCTCTTGCCGGCTCGCTCCTGATTATCGGATTGTTTGTTACACACTGGCTGCTGCCGGCGGGGCATAGATCGTTTCGGGACCTGTGGCCAGGCGTTCTGGCAACGCTCGTGATGTGGATTGTCGCAGGCAGCGCCTTTGGTACCTATCTGGCGAGTTTCGCAAATTACGTTTCCACATATGGCGGCCTTGCCGGGATCATGACCGCCCTGATCTTTCTCTATATCTGCGCTCTCGTCTTCATCCTCGGCGGCGAACTCAACGCTGCGATCTCGCGCCAACGGAGATTGCGCGCACGGCTGAAGGCGCGCGGAGGGCCGAGCGCGATGCCCGAAGCGGCGGGGGAATAGGGTCACGCTTTCCGGGCGGATTGCCTGATCATCAGAACGGCGGCGATAATCAGTGCCATCCCACCGACCTGAACGAATGTCAGCGTTTCGTCGAACAGGAAATAGCTTTCGACAGCGGTGGCAACAGGCACGAGATAGAACAGGCTCGCGACCTGTGAAACAGCGCCCTCACGTATGAGAAGCATGAGCAGAAGAATAGCCCCGACCGACAGGACGAGCACAAGCCAGACCATCGCAAAGACAAGTTCGCCTGACCAGATGATCTGCCAGCTTTCGAAAAGTGACAAGGGCGCGGTGATCATGAGGGCGCCGACATACTGCCAGATTGTGGCGGTCAGCAGGTCGGTGTTCGGCACGAAACGCTTCTGGTAGACCGTGCCAAGACTGATTGCCGCGACCGAGAAGAATGCTGCGCAAATCGTAATGGCAGTAATGCCCGTGCCGGTGATGTCAAATTTGGGGCCCAATACCAGAACAAGACCGCCGGCGCCGATCGCCATGCTGATCCAGTGGTTTCTCGACACCGTTTCGTTCAAAAGCATGACCGCGATCAGGGCGGTCAGGACCGGCTGCAGGCCGACGATGATAGACGACGCACCTGCCGGCATGCCTTGTTTGATCGCCCAGAAAATGCCGCCCAGATATATTCCATGCACCAGCATTCCGGTGATCAGACAATGTAAGATTGCCAGGGGTTGGACCGGCCATGACCTGGCCAGGAAAAGCGCGAGCACGATCAGAATGGGAAGGACGGAGAAGAAACGCACCGTCAGAAAAACCATTGGATCGATGTATGGCGCCCCGAGTTTCGAGCCAACAAATCCGGTGGACCACAACAGAACGAAGATAACCGGTGCGGTTTTCGTCAGAAACTTCAAGGGAACCTCAACCGGAAAGGGGCAGGGGCAAGCGCGCTTCGTGTTGAAACTCGGAGAATTGCAAAATCGTTGACCGTTATTCGGCACGACCAGACAACGTTGAAACGCGGTTCGCAGTTTAGGGGACATACGATGCCGGCTTTCGAATCGCAATCACCTTTTCGGATCCAGTCGCAGCTGTCAGTGAAGGTCAGGGCCCGTTCCTGATGGTCAAATCCGCCGCGGAACCGGCCCGATCCAAAGGAAATAAGCCAGCACAACCGGCCGAATCTCTTGGCAATCAGGGTACCTTGATCCGGCGGAAAGTTACCGACTTCCTGAACGCGGTTCGCGAGGCATAAGGCCCGTTTTTCCTGAAGTTGCGTGATCTGACCCATCGCGGCGTTTCGCCCTTCTGGCGGAGAGCGAATCTTCGTGCTAGTGACGATAGAATATGCATGAAGAAGGCGAGACGGAATGCAGGAAGAAATCGTCATCATCGGTGCCGGACAAGCCGGTGCTCAACTTGCCCATTCGCTTCGGCAGGGCGGGTTTGAAGGTCCGCTGCGCCTGATTGGCGACGAACCGCATCCGCCTTATCAGCGGCCGCCTCTTTCCAAAAAATACCTTTCCGGGGATGTGGGTGCCGAAGGTCTCTGGCTGCGTCCTCCGGCGTTTTTCGAAACCAATCAGATCGACCATATTCCCAACTCCAGAGCTGTTTCGATAGACCGTTCCGCAAAAAGAGTTCAACTGGAAAACGGCGATACGCTCTCCTATGGCAAACTGGTACTTGCGACCGGAACCAATGCGCGCAAGATCCCCTTGACCGGTGCCGACAAGGCTGGCGTCGTCACCTTGCGGTCGATCGCCGATGTTGACGCCATTCGCGACGGTCTGAAAACGAGTAATAGCATTGCGATCATCGGAGCCGGCTATATCGGCTTGGAAGTTGCCGCGGTGGCGAAGGCGTTGGGCAAGTCCGTCAGCGTCATCGAGGCACAGGACAGGCCGATGAAGCGGGTCGTCAGTCAGGCCGTCTCGGACTACTTCTCGGGTCTGCACCGGGATAAGGGCATTGATCTTCTCCTTGAGGCGTCCATCGATTCACTTGTCGGAGAGGACAGGGTCACCGGCGTCAAGCTGACCAATGGGAACGTCATCGAGGCCGAACTGGTGCTGATCGCCGTTGGCGCGGACCCCAACGATCATCTGGCAGGTGAAGCCGGACTGGAAATCGACAATGGTGTTCTCGTGGACGGATCAGGCCAGACGAGCGACCCGCATATTTATGCCGTTGGAGACTGCACAAGGTTCTATTCGGGCAGGTATCAACGCTCGGTTCGCATGGAGAGTGTGCAGAACGCGATCGATCAGGCCAAGGCTGCCGCGCAGGCCCTGCTTGGCGAAGAGGTCGATTACGATCCGTTGCCCTGGTTCTGGTCCGATCAATACGATGTCAAACTGCAGATTGCCGGTTTATCGGAAGGCTATGACGATACCGTTGTGGTCGGCTCGCCCGAAGATCACAAGTTCTACGTCGCCTATCTGAATGAGGGCCGGCTGATCGCTGTTGACAGCGTGAATTTCCCCCGTTCGCACATGCTTGCGCGCAGAGTGATCGGAGAGACCTGGCGCGAAGGCCTTTTGCCGGACGTTTAGGATTGCGCCGTCCAGGCTCTGTTCTATTTGCCGCCTGTCCGCAAGTTCAGTTCACGCCTGCGTTTTGCAGGATGAGCCGGGTCACTTCCTTTGGAATTTCCAAATGAGGCATGTGGCCAACGCGCTCGAAAATATGCGTTGCGACGATGCCAGGGAGCTTGTGCGCCTGGCGCGTCGGCAGGACCCTGTCCTGTGTTCCCCATATCACCTTGATCGGCATTAGCAAGGCTGCCAACTCATCTCTGGGCAAGGTCTTTTGCACGGTTCCGTCGATAATCTCGTCTGCAATGGCTTCCAGTGTCGCCGTTGCACCCGGTTTGCTTCGGCTTTCGGCAGTGGTCTTCGCCAGATACTTCGGCAGCCTGAATTCCCAGCCGAAAAATTGCTCGAGCAGAACCTCCATATCGGCTGCGTTGGTTGCTGTCGCATAGCGGCGCAACAAGCGGTGATTGATCTCCGGACCGAAGCCGCCGGGCGCCAGGAGCGTCAGGCTCGATACGCGTTCGGGATCTCGCAGGGCGACGAGAGCTGCGATTGCTCCCCCCATTGAATGACCGACGAGGTTGACCTTCGTCAGGTCGAGGTGCTCAAGCGATTGTGCGACCGCTTTCGCAGCAATGCCGGCATTGCCGACGCTCGGCCAATCCAGGGCCTGCCCATGACCAGGCAAATCGAAGGCGAGCGAGCGTTTTCGTCCCGACAGTGCGGTTTGAGTGTTGAGCCAGGTTTGCCGATCGCCTCCGAACCCGTGCAACAGCACGATAGGCGTGTCATCTGCCTGACCTGATTTTTCCTGGTCGTTGAAAGGCAGGTGAAGGGGAGGCGCTGGGCGGAGATCGGTCATGTTTTCTCTTGAGAAGGTGCTATCGATATTTGAAAGGCAGTGCAGGACTTTGGAGGTGCATGATTACGTCTAACATCATTCAAGCGCAAACAATGGCTGAGGGTCCGTAAATCCGCTGAGCTCGAATGACCCGACCGGACGGGCGCGTTCACCGCAAAGCCTGGCAACATCCTCTGTCATCAGAACATCCGAACCCGCGGACTTAGTCAGGCTCTCTATCCGTGCAGCAGCGTGAACCGTCTGACCGATGACGGAAAAGGTCAGTCTGTTCGGGACGCCGATGTTTCCAAACATGACGGAACCGACCGAGAGCGCGACCCCGGCTTGCATGGGCAGAACGTTCGATGGGTCTTCGTTGATTGCGATAAGACGTTTGCGTGTCTCATCCGCAGCCTGAATTGCATGTGCGCCGGCTTTTTTCAGGCCCTGGCCATCAAGTGGAAAGACGCCGAGGACGGCGTCTCCGATGAAGTCGAGAACTTCACCATGATTGTCGAGAATCGCCCCGGCGGTTGCTTCGAAATAAGTGTTTAGCCAAGCAAGATAGGCATCGGGTCCAAGCGCTTCCGCAATTGCAGTTGATTGGCGCATGTCGCTGAAATAAATCACGGCGTCGACAGTTTCGCCGTCACCGTGACGGATTTGTCCGTTCAGCACCTTCTTGCCGGCGTTCCTGCCCAGATAGGTTTCCGCAATTGTCCGGCTAATCTGACTTTCGATTGTGGCCCGCGCGGCAAGCGCCAGCCGTTTCTGAATATACTCAATCGCTGAAAGGGCTTCGTCGGAAAATCCGTTTTCAGCGCGGGTCGCCCAGCTGACTATGATCCCGCTGGTCGGATAATCCTCGTTGGTAACGGGCAGATCGAAACGTGTTGGAAGAACGAGGTAGTCCGTGTATCCGGTGGCGCTCAGGCGGGTGAGAAGCGGAAACTCCTGGGGTGCATTCGAATTTGTCAATCGGCGGCGGAAACGCGGTTCTTGGTTGACCAGAACCGCTCTCACCGGGCTTTGCAGCCAGTCCTCGGTTTCTTCTTCTGAATGTGCAATGAGATCGTGCTGAAGTTCAGCGCCGCTTTCCCAGACCACGACTTCGGCTTCAATGAGCGGGTGCAGTGTCGACCAGGCCATCATTGCCCGGTCGATCGGAACATCGCATTGGCGCATCCGTTCGCACATCTGCGCAAACATCTTGGCCATGTCCGGCGAGCCAAGCGCTTGACCGATCAGCCAGTCTTCGATGTCGTCGATTTTCGCCATACTTATCATGACGCCAAGTTAGTGTCCTTTTGCTGCCGTTTCCAGACGGGCGATTTCCAGTCTTCAACTATCCGGCGGGTGTTTTCGCGACCGCGCCGGGTGGAATGATCAACCAGTTCACGATGACATCCGGGATGTCAGCCGCGCTCTGATAGTGGAATGTTCTGCTGCCCTGGCGGACGGCGTCCGGATAAAACCGGAGCAACTCGTTAAGCGGTGCCTCCCGGTCTCCGCGCCAGACAATCATCAGGCCGTGTTTTTCAACGTCTTCAATGTCAATCCATGGGCTCAGCGCCTGGCTATGCAGGTAAAACATGGAGGGGCGGCCCGGAGCGTGAAGCGTCACATTCGCTGCGGACCACATGTCGCCAGCGACATAGCGAAGGTCAGTTTTCTGGTCATTTTGCCAGATTGCCGCCAACTCTTCTGCGACTGATTTCGCCGGATAGTGCATCCGCGTCTGTTTCTTTTTCCAGTAGGGCTCAAGCACGGCCTGACCAAAAATCACTGCCAGGAAGATTGCCTGGATTGCAACAGCGGCGACAAATGCGCGCCGGGGATGTGACCACAGGTCGGGGAGAGACAGGTAGCGGACAGCGACAACACCTGAGAGCACAAACATCGGCGTGCCCCACATGTGTTCAAATTCATTGCCGGTCAGCGCTGAGGCGAACAACACGACGATCAGGGGAACGAAAGCAAACCAGAGCAAAAAGCGATCGCCGTGTTCAACCAGTCGAGTGTTGTTCTTCTTCAACTCTGCCCGAAGCTGTTTGAGCTGATGCCAGCCAAGGCCAGCCGCGATCGCGAGAAACAAACCGGCGTGGTTGCCGATCTGGGCGAACAGAAAATTCAGCGGATTGAACAGGTGGTCGATGACCGTCGCCGCGGATTTGCTGCGGCTGGCCGCATACTGGATTGTGAGGAAATCGGTCTGCAGCAGCCATAGAATGTGCGGAACAAGCAATACGGCACAGATCAGGGTGCATAGCCACGGGCCAAGCGTTCTGAACAGGCGGCGGGCATCAGGGAACACCAGCACGTAAAGACCGATGGTTCCTATGAGGAGGACGACAAAGTACTTGGTGTAGAGCCCGAACGCGGCGACGGCGCCCAGCAGTATCCAATCAAGTAGACGGCTGGTTTCCTGCGCGCGCAGAAAAAGCAGGATCATCGCGCCCCAGACAGGTATTTGAAGGATGTTCGGATTGAACTCCGGCATCGGCAGGGTGAAATAGAACGTCACGCTGGTCAGAATGACGGCCCAGAATGCCTGCCAGTTGTTAAGTCCCAGGCGGCGGCCGATCTGCCAAATGAACAGATACCCCAACGCGGCCGACGTCGCGCTGAGCCAGTATCCGCCGAAATAATATCCCCCGGTCATCCGGTATGTCGCCTCGAGCAGCCAAGCCTGCATCGGAGGGTGCTTGGTGTAGCCAAGCTGCAACTCGCGCCCCCAGGCAAATCCTTCGACAACGTCCAGCGGTGGCCCTGGAAATGTGAGCGTGGGTACCAGGGCATAAAGCAGCGACAGACCGGCGGCATAAAGGAGCGCAGCGCGTGTTGCTGTCATTCTGTTTTCCTCTTTGAGGTCGCTTGAATATTGTCCGCTCAGGACGCCGCCGGATGGTGGGCAAAGGCCCAGAGCCTGGCTCCTACGAAGGAAAAAGCCGGCACCACCGCAATTGCAAGCCAGAGACCGTAGATCTCAGGCCACGGGGCGAACGCAAGCCAAAGTGCGAGGATCGTGGAGTTGAGCGCGAACCCGCTGACGGAAATGATCAGGAACCTCGTCATGGTTTTCAATAGGGTTCCAGCCTGCCTCAAGTGGTTGAAGCTCCAGAAATAGTGCCCGCTGAAGGAGACAGCAAAGGCTGACAGAAAGCCGCAGACATTCGATGGCACGACGGCGAGAAGCCTTGTTTCGAACAAGACCGAGGCAACGACCGCGTGGGTAAGCGTTGCGAGAATGCCGATTATCGCGAATTTGCCCGCCGCTGCACCTTCCGTTTTCAGCGTTTCACGGTTCACCTTAGCCAGCATCGGTGCCCTTGCCTGTCTCTGCGCCTTCCTGTTGTTCGCCTTCGATGACATCCTGCAGGATATAGACCGGCCGCTGCTTGGCTTCGTTGAAGAGCCGGGCGATATATTCCCCGATCATTCCGATCGACAGGAGCTGGACGCCAGAGAAAAACAGGAGCGCAACCATCAAGGAGGCATAGCCAGGCAGGTCCACACCAAAAATGGATGTGCGGATTATGAGGAAAATCGCGTAGGCAAAAGCTCCGAAGGAAATTGCTGCGCCTCCGTAAAACCAAACGCGCAACGGCAGCGTCGTGAATCCGGTCAACCCATCAAGGGCGAAATTCCAGAGTTTCCAGTAGTTAAATTTTCCGTCGCCGGCCTTGCGCGCGGGTCGTTCATAAGGAATGGCCATCGCCGGAAAACCGACCCAGGCAAACAAGCCCTTCATGAAACGATTCCGTTCGGGAAGGCGCAGGAGGGCGTCGATGACGGCCCGGTCGATCAGGCGATAGTCGCCAGCATTTGCCGGCATGTCGATATTTGCGAGCTTGTTGAACAGTTTGTAGAACATGTTTGCGGTCGACCGCTTCAGCACCGTGTCGGACGATCTGTCGACACGAAGACCGTAGATGACGTCGTATCCCGCACGCCAGCCGTCCAGCATCTGCAATATCAGTTCCGGCGGATCCTGAAGGTCGGCGTCCATGATGACGGTAATGTCTCCGCGCACCGCTTCCAGACCCGCAGACAAGGCGGCTTCCTTGCCGAAGTTCCGAGAAAGGCCAAGCAATCTGCCGGGGAGACCGTTTTTGAGTTTTTCGGACAGGAAATCTGCGGTCGTATCGCGGCTGCCGTCGTCGATGAAAACGTACTCGTAAGCAAGTCCTGTTTTCTCGAGTACGGGCCGGGTTGCCTCAAGAAAATGGCCTATCACGTCTTCTTCGTTAAAGACGGGGACAATCACGCTCAGCAATGGATCTGCCGGTCTTGCAGTCTCCCGGCGCGAGACGTAGATTTTTGAGGCAGCCGTCTTGTTCATCAAGGTGTCAGGTCTGAATTGAGGCAAGGATGCTCGCCGCAACCTGCAGCAATTTCAGGAAAAAGGCCAGCCCAAGCTTTGCCTTCGGCAAGCTGTTTCACAAGTAGTCACTGCGCGCCGCACCACCGGCTCCGCTCATGCCGAAACCTTTTTCTCCTTGGGCTGCGTTTTTCCCAGGATCTCCTTCTGACGCTTTGCCTTCGCGACGGCCTCTTTGGCGGCATCGTTGAGATTGAAGATTTCAAGATTTTCACCTTCTGCGTCAGTCACCGGCTGAATGGCGAAATCCGTGTAGTTTGCGCCTTGAGGATCTCTCTGGATCCGCTTTCTCAGTTTGTGAATTTTCCATCCGTAGTGACCGAAACGGAGGTATTTCACCAGGCTTTCAAATGCAAATGCAGGATAGTGAAGCGCAGCGGGCCAGCGCTTGAAGCCCGGTCTGCGCTGGCGCCGGTCCTTGTATCTGAAATAGCCGCATTGCTGCGGGTGCACGCCCTCGAAGCGCATCGCGCCGTAAATCTGCAGGCAGAGCCGCCAGACCCTGACGGGCTTGATGCCATAGGCCACATTCCGGCGCATCAGTGTCTCGACATGTGCGTCCGTGTAGTACCAGTCCCAGATGTCCCGGTAGGTCTGCTGCCAAACCTCGGCGCTCATGACCGGATGCTCGCACGTGGTGTGTTCCAGGTCGTACCGGTTGAGGTCGGGATCGAGCCATGTTCCCTTTTCGTAGAGTTTCTGATGGTCCTCGGAGCCCGGCAACGGGGTGAGCATGGTGAACTCAAGCATGTCGACCGGCAATTCCCGCTGAATGATCTCGATGTCGCGGCGAATGCTTTCAGGCGTGTCGTTCGGCAGGCCCATGATGAAACCGGCATAGGTTATGATCCCGGCCTCTTTCCAGAGCTGAAACATCTTCCGGTATTCGGTGATGCGGTTCTGCCCCTTCTTCATGTGGGCGAGGTTTTCGGGGTTGATGCTTTCCAGCCCGATAAAAACATGGGTGCAGCCGGCGCGTGCCGCCTTGTCGACAAAGCCCGGCAGGCGGTGCGCGAGCGTGTCGATCTGGATCAGGAAATGAATGCGGATCCCATCCTGTTCCTTCAGCTCGATGATGCGGTCGAAAATCGGCTCCCAGTTCTTGTTGCGGGCAAAGTTGTCGTCGGTGATGAAGAAGGACGTGATGCCCTGCGCGTGGTTGGCCCTGATCAGATTCTCGATATCGTCCGCGTCCCGCCAGCGCGACTTCCTGCCCTGCACGTTGATGATCGTGCAGAAGGAGCACTGGAACGGACACCCGCGTCCCGCATCGAAAGAGGAAAGGCTGCCATCGTATTTGCGCACAATGGACTGAGGCAGCAACGGCGGCACCTGCTGCTGCAGTCCCGGCAGATCGTGCATCACGTTGTAGACCGGCTTCAAACGACAATCTGCGGCTTCTTTCAGGAGCGTTTCGAAGTGTTCTTCGGCTTCTCCAGCAAACAGAACCACGCCCATGTCTATTGCTTCCTGAAGGTCGCTTGGGATGTCCTTCAGCATGGACAGGCACCCGGAGACGTGAAACCCGCCCATGAGCACGGTTACGTTTTCGCTCCTGAGCTGCTGCGCAATATCCAGCGCTCTTGGAAACTGGTTTGATTGAACGCCTACCAGACACACAATCCCGCGACCGTCTCTGGTCCTTTCTATGATCTGGCGGAGCGGGACGCGCATCGTCATTTCATCATAGGCGTCGACGGCAATATCCGTATCTTCACCGAGGACTTTGCGCGCAGAACAATCCTGCGCAATGGCGTAAAGACAAGCCATTGAATTTGAGGGGATCCAGGCTTTCCACCATTGCAACACATAGCCGTCATCGTCGTAGTGGGACGGCTTGATGATTTCGATATGAAACTTACCCATTCTGCACGGCCTCGCTATCGCGTATGGCTTTGCAGCTCAACCGGACGCAGCACTTATTGGTCTTGTTGTCGCCTAAACCGAGAACCCAAACCCACATGTTCCGTTGGTGACGTAGGGTAATGCATGCTCATATCCGACACAACAATTTGCCTCCGTAGCTCCGCTACGGTCGAGCAATAGGAGTTGTTCTTGTAGCAAGTTCTTTTTGGAGTTGTTTCGAGACAGTGGCCGAATGAGATGCTTTCGGAAGAGGGCACGGCAAGGATAAGCAAGCTGCAAATCAATGGTGCCTCGGGTGGCGCTGCATCAGCTGATCCGTTGCAAGACGAATACACCGCGTAGCCGGGTCGTGGCCGAAGAGGTGTAGACGAAAAAAGCGGCGCACTATGGCGCCGCTTTGAGAGTTTCTCGTTCAAAGTATGTCGGTCAGTTAAGCGCGCCGTGGCAGTGCTTGTATTTTTTGCCTGATCCGCACGGGCAAAGCTCGTTGCGACCGACCTTGCCCCATGTCGACGGTTCTTGCGGATCCCGTTCGCCTGGTGGGACCGATCTGAGCTGCGCATCGGCCACTGCCATTTCATCTTCCCCGGTGGTCGGGTCGATGTGGTGCGCATGCATTTCGGGCTGCTCCGGCATCTGCGGAGGCTGTTCCGTAACAAGTTCAACACGCAGCAACTGTGCAGTCGTCATCTGGCGAAGCTGTGCGAGCATGGATTCGAACAGCGTAAATGCCTCTGTTTTGTACTCCTGAAGCGGATCGCGCTGCGCATAACCGCGGAACCCGACGACCGACCGCAGATGGTCAAGGTTGGCCAGGTGTTCACGCCACAGATTGTCCAGTGTCTGAAGCAAGATGGCCTTTTCGACCTGGCGCATGATGTCGGGTGTGTATTTGGCAACCTTCTGAGCCATGGCCTCGTCGGCTGTCCGGCGCAGGCGATCTTTCACTTCTTCTTCCGCAATACCCTCTTCAGCCGCCCAGTCCTTAACCGGAAGATCCATGTTCAGGTATTTCTGGACCTCCTCCTGCAGGCCTTCGGTGTCCCATTGTTCCGGATAGGCTTTTTCCGGAATATGGGCAGCAACGAGATCATCGATCACGTCGTGGCGCATGTCGTTCACGGCATCCTGGATCGCTTCGCTGTCCATCAATTCGATACGCTGCTCGAAAACCACCTTCCGCTGGTCGTTCATCACATCATCGAATTTCAGCAGGTTTTTGCGGATGTCGAAGTTGCGGGCTTCAACTTTCTGCTGCGCCTTTTCCAGCGCCTTGTTGATCCAGGGATGGATGATGGCTTCGCCTTCTTCCAGACCGAGCTTCTGAAGCATGGAATCCATGCGCTCGGATCCGAAGATGCGCATCAGGTCATCCTGCAGCGACAGGAAAAACTTCGAGTGGCCTGGGTCGCCCTGGCGGCCCGAACGTCCGCGAAGCTGGTTGTCGATCCGCCGGCTTTCATGGCGCTCTGTGCCGATCACATAGAGACCGCCAGCGTTCAGGGCCTTGTCCTTAAGTGCTTCGACCTCGGAACGAATCTTGGCTTCCTTGGCAGAGCGCTCCGCGCCTTCCGGCATGTCTCCGAGTTCCATCGAAATCTGCATGTCGGCGTTGCCGCCGAGCTGAATGTCGGTGCCGCGGCCTGCCATGTTGGTTGCAATGGTGACGGCGCCCGGCAGACCGGCCTGGGCAACGATGAAAGCTTCCTGCTCGTGGTATCTCGCGTTCAGAACCGCGAAGATCTTGGATTTGCCGCCCTCTTTCTTCTGAGCGGCCGCAAAGGCAGCCGGGTCGCTGAGGTCAATCTGCTTGTAGCCGTGCTTTTTTAACAATTCTGCGAGGAATTCGGATTTTTCGATCGACGTGGTGCCGACCAGAATGGGTTGCCCGCGCTCCTTGCAGTCATCGATCAACATGGCGATCGCGTTGAACTTTTCCTGGACGGTCCGGTAGACCTCGTCGTCGTCGTCGATGCGTTTAACGGTCACGTTGGTCGGAATTTCAACGACCTCTAGCTTATAGATGTCCGCAAATTCATCGGCTTCGGTTGCTGCGGTGCCGGTCATGCCGGCGAGCTTTTCATACATGCGGAAGTAGTTCTGGAACGTGATCGACGCGAGCGTCTGGTTCTCAGGCTGTATACGAACCTTTTCGCGTGCCTCAAGCGACTGATGCAGACCTTCCGAGAAACGGCGGCCGGGCATCATGCGACCGGTGAATTCATCGATGATCACCACTTCGCCGTTGCGCACAATGTAGTCCTTGTCGCGCTGGAAGAGCTTGTGTGCCTTCAGAGACTGTTGCAGGTGGTGAACGATCGAGACGTTCTCGACGTCATAAAGCGAGTCACCTTTCAGGAGATCCGCTTCTCTAAGCAGTTCTTCGAGCTTTTCGTTTCCGGCCTCGGTGAAGCTCGCAGATCGTTGCTTTTCGTCGAGCTCGTAGTCTTCTTCCGTCAAGAGCGGGATAAAAGCGTCAACCGTGTTGTAGAACTCCGAACGGTCTTCCAGCGGTCCCGAAATAATCAACGGTGTCCGTGCTTCATCAACCAGGATCGAGTCGACTTCGTCGACGATCGCAAACGAATGGTCGCGTTGCACCATTGACGCACGATCGTGCTTCATGTTGTCGCGCAGGTAGTCAAATCCGAATTCGTTGTTGGTGCCGTAGGTCACATCCGCGTCATAGGCCGCACGGCGTTCATCGTCGGAAAGGCCATGGGTGATGCAGCCGACGGTCAGGCCGAGAAACTTGTAGACCTGCCCCATCCATTCGCTGTCACGTTGGGCGAGGTAGTCGTTCACGGTGACCACGTGAACACCGTTACCCGTCAAGGCATTCAGATAAACGGGTGCGGTCGCGACCAGCGTCTTGCCTTCACCTGTCCGCATTTCAGCGATCTGCCCGGAATTGAGGACCATGCCGCCAATGAGCTGGACGTCGTAGTGCCGCTGCCCGAGTGCGCGCTTTGCAGCTTCACGCACCGTCGCAAAGGCAGGAACAAGAATGTCCTCGATGCTTGCGCCGTTTTGCAATTGGCCACGGAAGTCGTCTGTGCGGGCCTTCAGAGCCTCGTCGGACAACGCCTGAACTTCCGGCTCAAGGGCGTTGATTTCGTCAACTCTTGACCGAAATGTCTTGATCTTCCGGTCGTTCGCCGAACCGAAAAGCTTACGTGCTAATGCGCCAAGGCCGGCCATGCGGCGGTCCTTCCCTACCAGGCGGCACCAAGTGGCAATCTGGTGCCCGCCCATGAAATCGTCTCAATTGCTGTACACGTTGCCGCCAAGTGCAACGCGCTGGCCGGTGAATGCGGCCGAAAAGATGCCATCCCGGCCCAAAGCAGGGACGCCCGACAGATAAGAGGGGGCTCTATGCTTGTCAACGCCGCAGGAATAGGCAATGTACCCACGCCCTCAGGATTGAGGGGATGAAAATTACCGATCCTATTTGTAAAGGACATCTCATGTTCCGAATTTCGATGCGCAGGCCGGTTCAGGCTATTGCCGTTTCCCTTCTGGCCATGACGCTCGGATCCGCCTCTCTCAGCGCCGCCGAACCCGGCGATGTGATTGCCAAGGTTGGAGATGCGGAGATCACGGAAGCCGATATTGCGTTTGCCGCACAAGACCTTGGCCAGCAGCTGCAGCGTTTTCCACCCGACCAGTGGCGTGCAATTTTGCTCGATGTCGTTGTCGACATGGAGCTGATCGCGCAAGCGGCGCGGCAGGACGGACTGGATCAGGATCCGGATTTCAAGAAACAAGTTGAGTTCCTCGAGCTGCAGGCATTGCGCAATGCGTATATCGCCCAGAAGATCGATGGCAGCATCACCGACGACGTGCTCAGCTCCGCCTATGAAGAACAATTCAAAGACTACGAGGGTCCTGAGGAGATCAATGCGCGTCACATTCTGGTGAACGACAAGGCTGAAGCCGAAAGCCTAATCAAGGAACTGGATGGTGGCGCGGATTTCGTGGAACTCGCCAAGGAAAAGTCGACCGGCCCGTCAGGTCCGAACGGTGGAGACCTCGGCTATTTCGGCAGAGGTCAGATGGTCAAGCCTTTCGAGGAAGCTGTGTTTGCTCTGGAAGCCGGTACCTACACAAAAGAACCGGTCGAAACCCAGTTCGGCTGGCACGTGATCAAGCTGGAAGACAAGCGCCAGCAGGAGAAACCCGCGTTTGAATCGGTTGCCGGTGAATTGCGTCAGCAGCTCATGCGTGAGCAATACGAGGCCAAGATGGTAGAGCTGAAGGATGCGATCGCCGTCGAAATTCTTGATGAAACGCTTGAACTGCCAAGCGAACAAGGCCAGGCGTCTGAATAAGTTCGGACTGGTCCCGGAGAAAACCCGGCAGTTGCAACTGCCGGGTTTTTCTTGCGTTGCGCGGTGATTTCCACGTTTGGAAAAGACTTGCGCTTGCCAGATCCGCTCCTTAAGGACAGCTGAAAGTTCAAACAACCTGGACAGCTGTCATGTCGACGACCGTTTCACCGCTCGCTCCAAAGTCCTACCCCGACATGCCCGAGATTGCCGGCGTGCAGTTTTCAACTGCGGCGGCGGGCCTCAAATATGCGGGCCGGACGGATGTCCTGCTCGCAACTCTTGACGAAGGCACAACGGTCGCGGGCGTTTTCACCAAGTCCCGCTGTTCGTCCGCTCCCGTCGACTGGTGCAAAGAACGGCTTCAGGGTGGAACAGCGCGCGCTCTCCTTGTCAACTCCGGGAACGCGAACGCTTTTACCGGGAAAAAGGGCAGGGCTGCCGTCGACCTGTCCGCCGACATTGTTTCCAGGGCGCTCGGTTGTCCCGTAAGCGAGATTTTTCTTGCGTCGACAGGCGTGATCGGCGAACCGCTCCCGGCCGAAAAGTTCGAGAATGTTGTCGGTGGTCTTTGTGCGGATCAGGATGCAGGCGCCTGGCTTGAAGCGGCCAAGGCAATCATGACGACGGACACCTATCCGAAGGTTGCGACCTGTAACATCGATCTGGACGGGCAATCGGTAACGATCAGCGGGATTGCAAAGGGGGCCGGCATGATCGCGCCCGACATGGCAACCATGCTGTCTTTCGTCTTTACCGATGCGGCGATTTCCCAGAATGTGCTGCAAGCGCTCTTGAGCGGTGAAACCGGTGGAAGCTTCAATGCGATCACCGTGGACAGCGATACATCGACGTCGGACACAGTCCTCCTGTTCGCAACGGGAGCTGCGGAAGGGCGCGGTGTTGCGCCTGTCCTGACCTTGGAAGATCCGAGAGTGGATGTCCTGCGCGCGTCCTTGCGAGACGTTATGCAGAACCTCGCCCAGCAAATCGTGCGCGACGGGGAAGGTGCCCGGAAATTTGTCGAGATCAGTGTCGAACGGGCCGAGAGTGATGCCTCTGCGCGAACCATCGCGCTTTCAATTGCAAATTCACCTCTGGTGAAAACTGCTGTTGCCGGCGAAGACGCGAACTGGGGCCGTGTCGTCATGGCCGTCGGGAAAGCCGGTGAACCGGCCGACCGGGACAAGCTGGCGATCTGGTTCGGTGATGTGCGCGTCGCCGTCGATGGGGAAAGGGATCCTGACTACAGCGAAGAGGCCGCATCAGCGGTGATGAAGGCTGAAAACATCTCCATTCGCGTGGACCTCGGACTTGGTGAAGGTCATGCGACTGTGTGGACCTGCGACCTGACGAAAGAATATGTCGCAATCAATGGCGACTACCGCAGCTGATACGATTCCGCATTTCTGACAAGTCGATGCCGAAAGTGCTTAACGATTTCCTGCAGCACATTCCAGAACTGGACCATTTGCAATGACCAAGATCGTGCTTGTCGCGGCCTGTGCGCTCGTGGACGTTGACGGCAGAATACTGCTTGCGCAGCGCCCTGAAGGCAAATCAATGGCGGGTTTGTGGGAGTTTCCGGGGGGGAAAGTGGAAACCGGCGAACGACCGGAAGAAACCCTTATCCGGGAACTTGGTGAAGAGCTCGGAATCGAGGTTAACGAAGCGTGTTTGGCTCCCCTGACTTTTGCAAGTCACACTTATGAAGATTTTCATTTGCTCATGCCACTTTACATCTGCCGCAGGTGGGATGGTGTTCCTATGGGTAAGGAAAACCAGGCCCTGAAGTGGGTGCGCGCGATCAGACTGAGAGACTATCCGATGCCGGCAGCAGACGAGCCACTCATTCCACATCTGATCGACGCGGTGTAAGGCAGCAAGGCAACAGTCCCAGGCGGGGCGGGAGCATCTGAATTGAAAAAAGAGCAAAAGAAAGACGGATCGGTCAAACGGCTGGCAACCCGATTTGCAAAAGACAGAAGTGGTGCCACGACCATGGAGTATGGAATGATTGTCGCCCTGCTCGGGACAATCATCATCCTCGGACTCGGCCCGATCGGCACAACAATGCGCGATGATGTCTTTGGAAAAATCTCCAGCACGCTCGACGAAACAACCAAGGAATGATTGGGCGCCGGTCATTTTGATAGAAAATTTGCTCTCGCACCGTCTGAGCACTAGACCTTTTGTTCTTTTACTCCCAATGCATCAGCCAGCCGTGACTTTGCCGAACCGGGACGCAGCGGTTGTTGCTGACTTTCGTGGGGGGCCCACCCCGACAGGGTCACCAACGCAAAACTTGCTCTGATACGGCCATCACTGTCGGCATGGTTTTCAGCGTAAATCTCTGCCGCCCGAAAAAGTGTTCGCCTGGACAACGGATGCCGCGCGGTCTGTTTGAGGATCGACGTCGCGCCCATGTTGCGCAGGTCTTTCACCAGCGCGAACATGTTGTCGTAGCGCACGGTGAGTGTATCAAGATCCGTGACAGGCAGCGCAAACCCGGCACGCTGCAGCAAGCTGCCCAGATCACGTGTATCGGCGAATGGAAGCACGCGCGCAGCCGCACCGCCGGTGCATTCAAGTTCAGCCCTTGTCAGGCTGTCGCGGAGCTCCGTCAATGTACCGGCCCCAGGTAGAACGGCCAGAAAGAGGCCGTCTGGTGCAAGCGAACGCCGGATCTGAACCAGACTGCCCGGGAGATCATTGACCGCATGAAGGGTCAGGGCAGAGACGATGAGGTCGCACGATTGCGGTTTGAACGGAATGCAGGCTTCGTCGCAGACCAGATCCGGAGCAGACAACACCGGATCTGGAAAGAACAGATCCGCCCTGATCGTCTTGTCCACTTTTCCCGAACTGGAGATAGCCTTTGAGATCAGGCCGGTGTGACCGCCGAGATCGACTGCCGTCTGAAAACGTCGATTTACAAGGCGCAACCTGTCCGCCAGGTCATGTGCGACCTCCGCCAAGAGAAAGTCGGTCCCAGGTGCCCCAAGCCGCAATGCGCGCTCGCGTCTTACCCTGAACAAATCGCGGTCAAAAAGATCGGGTTGTGCGGTCACGTAAAAACCCAGCGTTCACAAGTGGAGTGGTTCGTCACTTAGGACAGTTGCGTTTTCAGGTCAAAATCGTTCCCTGGATAAAAGTGGTTTTATTCGGGAGAAAACACTTTTAGGTTGTCCTTCGAGGTTTTGCCTTTCCAGGATTGGTTTTTTTGATTTCTTTGCGCGAAAAATTTTCACGAATGCCATCAACCGTCACCCGTGGCGTCCTAGATGCGCTCCTGCCCTTGCGGTGCATGTGCTGTGACACCCGCGTCGGATCTGAAGACGGACTTTGTCCGGTGTGCTGGAACGGTATGCCCTTTATCGAGAAACCGGTGTGCTACCGGCTCGGGGTCCCGTTTTCATATGATGTTGGCGAAGAGGCCTGGAGTCCGCGTGCTATTGCGTCACCACCGGTTTTCGACCGTCTGCGTTCAGTTGCCTTTTACGAAGGGTCGGCACAGAGCCTCGTGCTCGCATTCAAATTTGGCGGCCGGCGCGAGCTCGCCCGGCCCATGGGCAAGTGGATGACGTCTGCCGGGAGGGAAATTCTGAACACAGACAGTCTGATTGTACCGGTTCCCTTGCATTGGATGCGTCTGCTGTCCAGGCGCTTCAACCAGTCGGCTGCACTTGCCCAGGTGATTGCGAAGGAATGTGGTGCGGCTTATGAGCCGGAATTGCTGACGCGACACAAGCGAACGCGGCAACAGGTGGGGCTGACCGCCAAAGAGCGCCAGAAGAATGTGCGCTCAGCCTTCCGTATTTCTCCCCAGCGCGCCGGGCATCTGGATGGTCGTCACGCTGTTTTGATCGATGATGTGATGACAACAGGGTCGACCATTGCCGCGTGCACAAAAACTCTGTTGAGCGCGGGGGCCTTATCGGTCGATGTCCTCACATTCGCGTTGGCGGATCCTTCACGAAGCGATCAGGAGGGATCGGCAATTCCCTGACGAATTGCATTCCCGCTTGTGTTTCCATAAACGGCACGCATATATCGCCCGACTTTGATTGATGTCGTTGATGCCAGCGGCAAACGATTTGAAAAAAGGATCCAACCGATGCCAAAGGTGGAAATCTACACCCGCCAATTGTGCGGCTTTTGCACTGCTGCAAAACGGCTGCTCGACAAAAAAGGTGTTGCCTACAAGGAATACGACGCGACTTTCGACGGTGGCCTCCGCAAGCAAATGATCCAGAAGGCGAACGGACGTTCCACCTTTCCGCAGATCTTTGTCGGTCGGACTCATGTTGGCGGTTGCGATGAACTGCATGATCTTGAGCACCAGGGCAAACTGGACGCCTTGTTGTCTTCCTGATTAAGTGTCGGATCAATCACACTCTTTCACGGAACGTGAGGCGATCGAATGGCCACCTTTGTTGCTGCCTGCATTCAATTGCGAAGCTGCAAGACCATCTCGGTAAACACGGAAAACGCGGAAAACCTGATCCGGGCTGCCGCAGCAGAAGGGGCGACCTACATTCAGACACCCGAAATGTCGAATGTGCTCGTCCGTAGCCGCAGCGAGTTGCTGGAACGTATTTCGGTGCTCCACGAGGACAAGTTCCTAAAGATGGGTTGCCGGCTTGCTTCGGACCTCAGTGTGCACCTCCATATCGGTTCGCTCGCTATTCTCCTGGAAAACGGAAAAGTCGCAAACCGGGCCGTTCTGATTTCGCCTAATGGAAAGATTGCCGTCTTTTACGACAAGATCCACATGTTCGATGTCGACCTGCCCAATGGTGAAAGCTGGCGTGAATCAGCGACCTATGCGCCCGGCAATGAGTCTGTGATTGTTGAACTGAGCGGCGTCAAACTCGGAATGGCAATTTGTTATGATGTGCGTTTTCCGGAAATCTTTCGGGCGCAATCGCGTCTCGGCGCTGAAGTGCTGACAGCGCCGGCGGCGTTTACGCGGCAGACTGGCAAAGCCCATTGGCATGTGCTACAGCGCGCCCGCGCGATCGAAAACGGGGCATATGTCATTTCAGCAGCGCAAGGGGGGAACCACGAGGACGGCCGCGAAACCTACGGTCACAGCGTGATCGTGGACCCTTGGGGGAAGATCATTGCGGAGCTGGAAGGCGACGAGCCGGGGTATGTTCTCGCGGAGATTGACAAGCAAGCCGTTGAAAAGGCACGCTCTCGCATTCCCGCAATTGCAAATGAACGCCAGTTCGAATGCAAGGTAACAGAGGCACTCAAGGAGGAACCCGCTTGATCAAGTACTCGCTTGTTTGCGACGCCAAACACGGTTTTGAGGGCTGGTTCCGGAATTCCGACGATTTTGAGTCCCAGCGGGAGCGCAAGCTTGTCGCATGTCCGGTATGCGGATCGATGAAAGTTGAAAAGGGGCTGATGGCCCCGGCCGTCTCGACGTCCCGCCGCAAGGAAAAACTCGTGCCTTCACAAATTGCC
The DNA here is from genome assembly GCF_947494555.1 of uncultured Roseibium sp. Classification (GTDB taxonomy): domain Bacteria; phylum Pseudomonadota; class Alphaproteobacteria; order Rhizobiales; family Stappiaceae; genus Roseibium. Next base: position 729,289 of record NZ_CANLVF010000004.1, read on the forward strand.
GAGACCGCCACTGCCAACGCGGCATCGGTGCAGACGAAGGCGCCGCCGGCAGAAGGTGCGGCAACTCCCGCGCCTCAGCCCAATGCACTTCTTCCAACGGATGTGCAGCAGAAAGAGATCCTGGAAACGTTGCGACAGGTTCGAACCAGGATCATCGAGAATTCAGAAAATGTCGGCACCGATTTCGCCTCGGAGGCACGGAAGATACATTTCGGCGAGTCTGAAGAAAGAAGTATTTACGGTGAAACGACGCCGAAGGATGCAGCGGAACTCCTTGATGAAGGTATTTCCGTCTTTCCGCTGCCTGAACTCCCCGAAGACAAGAACTGATCTGGCACATCCGCCGCTCTCGTCGGTGAGCTTAACGCACCATCCGTTTCTGTCAGGGTTTAAGCTGTTCTCAGCCTTTCCCGGATGCCGCGTTTCTTGAGCGCGTTTTCGTTGCGGGCTTCTGTTCCTTCAGGCTTTCTTCGGCGGCCTTGCCCAATTCACCGACGCTTTCCATCGCCGTTTCGTTGATCTCCTCCACTGCAGCCGCGTTTTCGCTTACGCTTTCCCTGAAGAGCGCAGCCTGTTTTTCGAAGTGTTCCTTATATTCCGTGGCCATTTTTGAATAGAAGGCCTGAAGTGTCGCCATTGTCTGTTCAGGCGCGACGCATTGGCTCAAGGATTTTGCGCATTCGAAATCTTCATGCAGGCGATGGCTGACAAATTCCATGTGGTCGTCGAACGCCTTTTCCGCGTGCGACCACATTGTGTTGCCCATTTTCTGGAAGCTGGCGACTGCCTTTGCCTCCATCCGGTCCTCGCGCTCGGCAAAGGCCCAGTTTGTGAAAGCCGGCATCGGCCAGTCAACTTTCAAGGCAGTAAAATCGAATGCTCCGGTGTTGCGTTTGGTCGGCATGAGGAATCCTCCGCTTGTGTGCGTTTCAAGCGATGTGAGCTCACATTGCGACAAGCCGCTTCCCGCGGCTTGACGGGTGAGCTCAGAGCATTTTCAGCTGGTGCTGGTAAGCTCTCAACCAGCGTGCGGTAATTCTAACTTCGCTGCAAGACGGTTCATTGACAGGGATCAAAAAATTTCACCCTGCCTGTTCGAAAGCGGAAAAAGCCTGCCGCCAACGTCATTTCGCGGTGAGAAACGCCCCAAGTTCCGCAGTCACCCTTTGAGGGTCTTCCAAAGTGGACAAATGACCGCACTCCTCGATCATTACCAACTTGCTTTGTGGGACGCGTTCGCGAATTTCGACTGAAAGTTCCGGTGGCAGCAGCCTGTCGCCGTCACCGGTCAGCACAAGTGTCGAGCAATCGATGCTTTTCAAATATGGTCTGGAGTCGATCCTGTCGGCGTTTGCTCTTTGCTGGCGAACAAAGGCGTCCGGGCCGGTTTCGACGGCCATTTCAACGACGGCGGACTTCAACGTCACGTTGGATTCGTTTTTCTCGTGCACAAAGCCCGGAAAGAGGAGTTCAGGGACCCTTTCAAAGCTTTTTTCGGTCGCCATCTTGACGAGTGTGCTTCGGCGTCTCGACTGTTCCTCCGTGTCGGCGCGCGCGGAAGTGTTCAAAAGCGCGAGCTTGCTGACCCTATCCGGTGCGGTCCGCATCACTTCCATTGCGATGTAGCCGCCCATCGAAAGACCGATGAGTGCAAATCGGTCCGGCGCTGCTTCGAGCAAACGTGCGGCGATGGCATTTATGCTGGTGTCGTCCCGATTGTTCGCAACCATGATCGGGTGGTCCGCAAGCGCCGCGATCTGCGGTGCGTAAAGCGCATCGGTGCATAGCAAACCCGGTACGAAAACTATCGGCTCTGCCATCAAGATTTGTCTGCCCGTTCGGCGAGCATCATGTAGTTCACATCCATGTCGCGGGACCGGGACCAGATATCGGTGACCGGATTGTAACTAACCCCCGAGCGGTCAATTATTTTCAGGCCCGCCGTTCCCAACGGACCTTCGATCTCCGATGGTCGAACCAGCTTTTCATAGGAATGGGTACCTTTCGGCAGCCAGCGCAACACATACTCCGCGCCGACAATCGCCAGCGCGTAAGCCTTGAGCGTGCGGTTGATGGTCGCAACGAACATCAAGCCTCCCGGGCGAACCATGCTGCTGGTTGCCTGAAGGAACAGCGGCACATCCGCGACGTGCTCCACGACTTCCATGTTCAGGACGACATCAAAGGTCTCGTCCGCGGCTGCGAGATCTTCGGCGGTCTGCGCCCTGTAGTCTATTTCCAGCCCGGAACTTTCCATGTGAAGCCTGGCGATCTTGATATTCGTTTCGGAAGGATCGGCGCCAACGACATCCGCTCCAAGGCGTGCCATCGGCTCGCTCAAAAGGCCTCCGCCGCAGCCGATGTCCAAAAACCTCAAGCCATTGAAAGCGTCAGCAGCCTTCGGATCCCTCTCGAACTGCCTGCAGACTTCCTGCTTGATGTAGGCCAGTCTTACGGGATTAAATTTGTGCAGGGGTTTGAACTTGCCGGTCGGGTCCCACCACTGGTCAGCCATCGCCGAAAACCTGGCGACCTCGTCCTCGTCGATCGTGCTTTTGGTCTGTCGAGCCTTGCCTGTCATCGGACGATCCTTCCTAAGCGTGACGCTGCCGCATCTTAAACGGGTCCATTGTTTAGCTGTCGTTCAGTGTCTTTGACCATATGTCAAGTAAGCGCAGGTCGCGCGGAGTTGCAGCAACGCATCTCAGCCTGTATGCATGTGCGCCGATCCAAGCGGAGCGTGCAGCGCTTCATGACACGATAAACAGAATACGAGTGGTATGGCCCGACTGGTTTTAAAATTTGGGGGGACTTCGGTTGCCGATCTTGATCGCATCCGAAACGTCGCCCGCCATGTCAAACGGGAAGTGGAAGCCGGCCATCAGGTCGCGGTTGTCGTTTCGGCGATGGCCGGACAGACCAACAAGCTGGTGGAGTTCTGCCGCGACGCGTCGCCGCTTCACGATGCGCGGGAATATGACGCTGTCGTAGCTTCCGGCGAACAGGTCACGTCCGGCCTCCTGGCAATTGTGCTTCAGCACATGGGTGTGAATGCGCGGTCCTGGCAGGGTTGGCAGGTTCCGATCAAGACGGACGAGAACCATGGTGCCGCCCGAATTCGCGAGATAGATGGCGGCTTTCTGACCGAGCGTCTGGAGCAGGGCCAGGTTGCGGTGCTTGCCGGCTTTCAGGGGATTTCCCCCGACAACCGGATCGCGACGCTCGGACGTGGCGGGTCGGACACGAGCGCGGTTGCAATTGCGGCCGCCATTGAGGCCGACCGCTGCGACATCTATACAGATGTCGACGGGGTTTACACCACTGACCCGCGGATCGTTCCCAAGGCGCAACGCCTGGAACGTGTCTCATTTGAAGAAATGCTCGAAATGGCGTCGCTCGGCGCCAAGGTTCTTCAGGTTCGATCCGTCGAGATGGCGATGGTCCACAATGTCAGGACTTTCGTGCGCTCCAGCTTCGATGACCCGGATGCGCCTCAGGCCGGAAAAGACGGTCTTCCGATTGGTACTCTTATTTGCGACGAGGATGAACTCGTGGAACAGCAGGTTGTCACCGGCATAGCATATGCCAAGGACGAAGCTCAGATCTCTCTGCGTGACGTGGCCGACAAGCCGGGCGTTGCCGAATCCGTATTCGGTCCGCTGGCCGATGCTCATATCAACGTCGATATGATCGTCCAGAATATTTCCCCGGATGGAAAGACGACGGACATTACCTTCACGGTTCCGGAGGGCGATTTCGAGCGTGCCAAAAAGGTTCTGGACGACAACCGCGACGAAATCGGCTTTCAGATTGTTGAGGGCGCGACCGACGTCGTCAAAGTGTCGGTGATCGGTATCGGGATGCGTTCGCATGCAGGTGTCGCAGCGCAGTGTTTCAAAGGCCTTGCGTCCAAGGGCATCAACATTCGCGCGATCACGACCTCTGAAATCAAAATTTCCGTGCTCATCGATTCTGCATACGCGGAACTTGCGGTGCGGACTCTCCATTCGCTATACGGGTTAGACGGATAGTTTAACCGGCGGGCGGCTCCCAGAGGTATGGTACGGGAGCGCGCCTGAAGCGGAATTCAGACGGGGGCGCAATGCGCAGCAACCTAGCCGGACCGCGCCTATTGCTCCGCAGGCTCCGCGAAGTCATGGCGGAACCGATCACGGCGCAAGAGCGACTCGACAAGATTGTCGTGCTGATCGCCTCGAATGTCGTCGCAGAAGTGTGCTCGGTTTATATACTGCGTGCAGATGGCGTTCTCGAGCTCTATGCGACCGAGGGTCTCAACAGAGAAGCGGTGCACAACGCCTCGCTGCGAGTTGGCCAGGGCCTCGTCGGTCTGATCGCGGCCGAAGCCCGTCCCTTGAACTTGCCGAACGCCAGCGCCCATCCGGGGTTCGCCTATCTGCCGGAAACGGGCGAAGAAGCCTACAATTCGTTCCTCGGCGTCCCGATCCTGCGCGCAGGCCGGACGCTCGGCGTGCTTGTGGTGCAGAACCAGTCCCACCGGACTTACCTGGAAGACGAAGTCGAGGCGCTGCAGACGACCGCGATGGTGATCGCCGAGATGGTGGCCGCCGGGGAACTGGAAGCGATTGCACAGAAGGCGACGGGCCTGGATCTGTCGAGACCTATTACCGCCGCGGGATCGGGATTGTCTGAAGGTGTCGGTCTGGGGCACGTGGTTCTTCACGAACCGCGCGTTGTCGTGACAAATCTGATCGCGGAAGACACCGATCAGGAGACCGCCCGTCTGGAAGGCGCGATCAACCGACTAAGACTTTCCATCGACGACCTCCTGGCAAGCGGCGAAATTGCCGCGACTGGTGAACACCGAGAAGTCCTCGAAGCTTACCGCATGTTCGCCTATGACCGCGGCTGGATTCGCAAGATCGAGGATGCGATCAAGAATGGCCTCACCGCCGAAGCGGCTGTTGAAAAGGTCCAGAGCGACACGCGCGCCCGGATGTTGCGGCAAACAGATCCCTATCTTCGCGAACGCCTGCATGATCTCGACGACCTTGCACATCGTCTGATCCGGGAGCTGATGGGGCGCGAACATGGCCCGGGGACCGGCGATTTGCCTCAAGACGCAATCATCGTCGGCCGGAACATGGGCGCGGCGGAATTGCTCGACTATGGACGCGACCGGATCCGCGGCCTGATTCTCGAAGAAGGCGGTCCGACAAGCCACGTTACCATCGTCGCCCGTGCGCTCGGCATACCGACAGTCGGGCTTGTGGATGACATCGTCAGCCTGGCTGATGCCGGGGACGCGATCATCGTCGACGGCGACACCGGCGAAATTCATCTCAGGCCGGCCGTCGATCTTGAAAACGCCTATGCGGAAAAAGTCAGGTTCAGGGCACGGCGTCAGGCGCAGTACCGCAGATTGCGGAGCAAGCCATCGGTCACGAAGGACGGCGTTGAATTTTCCCTCCAGATGAATGCTGGCCTTCTCATCGATCTTCCGCATCTTGAAGAATCCGGCGCTGCCGGTGTCGGCCTCTTCCGGACAGAGCTGCAATTCATGGTCGCGTCGTCATTCCCGAGGATGCGCGAACAGCAGTCCCAATACAGCCAGGTTCTCGACGCTGCGGATGGCAAGCCCGTTACTTTCCGGTCCCTCGATATCGGCGGCGACAAGGTCTTGCCCTACCTGCGTTCGATCCAGGAAGAGAACCCGGCAATGGGCTGGCGCGCACTCCGGCTCGGTCTCGACAGGCCTGGGCTTCTGCGTACGCAGATCAGGGCGCTGTTGCACGCAGCCGCCGGTCGCGATCTCAAACTGATGTTTCCGATGGTGGCGGAGGTCGACGAGTTCCTGAGCGCCAGGGCGCTTGTCGACAAAGAAATCAAGCATCTTCGTCGTCATGGTCACGCGGTTCCGGAAAATATCCGGCTCGGGGTAATGATCGAAGTCCCGTCTCTTCTTTTTCAGCTCGACGAATTGATGACCTATGTCGATTTCGTTTCGGTCGGGTCGAATGATCTTTTCCAGTTTTTCTGCGCAGTCGATCGCGGCAACACGCGGGTCGCGGAGCGGTTCGATACCTTGAACGTCGCATTCCTCAGAGCCTTGAAATCGATCGCAGATGCCGCACATAACAATCATGTCCCGGTCACCTTGTGTGGTGAACTTGCGGGCAGGCCATTGGAAGCGATGGCGCTTGTCGGTCTCGGCTATCGGGACCTGTCCATGTCACCGGCCGCACTCGGACCGGTCAAGGCTATGTTGCGGACGCTGGATACCGGGCGATTGTCCGCAAGGCTTCTACCGCGCCTGGAGTCGGGTCACGGGGACAGCAACATTCGCGATGTGCTGAAGCGCTTCGCCGCTGAAACGGATGTTGCCCTCTAGGTGCCCGTGATCGCGTGCGGTGTGCACTAGCTGACACCTCGGGACACTGATATGTCAGAACAGTGAAACGTGGTAGGGGATTCGGTGCCGTGAAGGCCAATGTCCCCGTCATAGGCAACACCTGAGACCGTGTTGTGTTTAATTGGAAAATATGTCGGTTCTGGGCATTGATGCCACTGACTTCGACCGGATCTAGGAGACATTGCGCGTATGCTGGCGCGTCACAGACTTGATACCCTATTGGACCGATTTGCCGAGATTGAACACCTGATGTCGACGGGACCTGATCCCGCAGCTTATGTGAAACTTTCCCGCGAATATGCCGGCCTTGAACCACTGGTCACGAAAATCCGGGCTCTGATCAAGGCTGAGGATGAGCTTGCCGATGCCCAGGCCCTCATTGCCGATCCGGACATCGACGCGGAGATGCGCGAACTTGCCGAACTCGAGCAGGACGAGCTTTCCGCCAGCGTTGAAGATCTGACGCAGGAGGTGCGCATCGGCCTTCTGCCGAAGGACGAAGCCGACGCCAACGATGCGATCCTCGAGGTTCGCGCCGGCACCGGCGGCGACGAAGCTGCTCTGTTCGCCGGCGATCTGTTTCGCATGTATCAACGCTTTGCCGAGATTCAGGGATGGAAAGTGGAAGTTTTGTCCGCGAGCGAGGGGGAAGTCGGCGGGTTCAAGGAAGTGATTGCGTCCGTCTCGGGCGACAATGTGTTTGCACGGATGAAGTTCGAATCGGGCGTTCACCGGGTTCAACGGGTTCCCGCAACCGAATCGGGAGGGCGCATTCACACATCCGCGGCGACGGTCGCGGTTCTGCCGCAGGCTGAAGATGTGGATATCAATATCCAGGAGAGCGATCTGCGCGTCGATACGTTCCGGGCGTCCGGCGCAGGCGGTCAGCACGTCAATACGACCGACTCCGCCGTGCGCATTACGCATCTTCCGACTGGAATCGTCGTCGCGGTGCAGGATGAAAGATCGCAGCACAAGAACCGGGCCAGGGCGATGCAATTACTGCGCGCCCGCATCTATGACGAAGAACGCGAGCGAGCGGCCAGCGAACGAACCGAAGCCCGCCGGCTGCAGGTCGGTTCGGGTGATCGCTCGGAACGCATTCGCACGTATAATTTTCCGCAAGGGCGGGTCACCGATCACAGGATTGGGCTCACGCTCTACAAGCTTGAGCAGATTATTGCCGGGGACGGTCTGAACGAGGTTGTCGAGGCACTGATCGTCGACCATCAAGCCAATCTGCTTGCTTCAGAAGACACATGACCCTGAGCGTCGGGCAGCTTTACCTGCAAGTGCGGGACCGGTTTCGCGCTGCCGGTCTGCCCACTGCGGATCTTGATGCCAAGATCCTTGTCAGCACGGTCCTGGGAACGAGCGTTTCCGGCCTGGTCCTTAGTGAAGACACAGAAGTTGAAGACAATAGTTGCCGAGACATTGGCATCAAAACCGAGTTGCGCATCTCCGGAATGCCTGTTGGACGGATCCTCGGCGAACGCGATTTTTACGGGCGCAGGTTCCTGTTGAACAAGGCGACGCTGGAACCAAGGCCCGATACCGAAATTCTGATTGATACCGTGCTGGCGAGAACACCGCACGACAAGGTGTCAACAATCTGGGATATCGGAACCGGATCGGGAGCAATCGCTGTCACGCTGCTGGCGGAATTGCCATTCAGTCAGATGATTGCGATCGATCTTTCCGAAGAAGCGCTTGGATGCGCGCAGAAAAACGCACAGTTACATCAGGTGGGAGACCGCTTCCATCCGCTTTGCGCCGACTATCTCAGCGCGTTCAGACCGGATCTTGCGACCGGGCCGGACTGGATCGTGAGCAACCCTCCTTATATCCGCAAAGATGTTCTTGGCGAACTGGATCCGGAAGTTGTCCGGCACGATCCTGTGCTTGCACTTGATGGCGGCGAATCTGGTTTGGACGCTTACGTTGCCATCGTCGGCGATGCGGCGCATCTTTTGCAGACCGGAGGCCAAATAGCGCTTGAGATCGGATATGACCAGGGCCCAGCCGTGGAAAAACAGTTGCGTCATCATGCCTTTGGAGCGATTGAAATCATTAAGGATCTTTCCGGAAACGACCGTGTGGTGACGGCTCGCAGGTTATAATTTCATTGTTTTGATCCAATCGCGAAAAAGCGCTTGGAAATCGCAACGGAAACGGTTAGGTTCGACTTGCCGAAACCGGAGATGTTAACAGCGTTTAGCGGGGCATACGCATCCGGCAGCATGAAGACGAGAAACGCTATATGCGCTAAGGAATCTGCTGCAAGTCGGGCTTTCCGGTGTTTTGGACTGTCGAAGAGAAAGACGAAAGCGCTGGCCAGTGGCCTGTTATGCGTTGCGTGTGTTTTCAAAGACAGCCGCTAACCAGCATTGTTGGTTTCGGTGTGTATTTCGTATCGGTTTAAGCAATTCCGATGTTGGGTCAGCGTTTCGCTGACCGCCGTTCCGCAAGAGAAAACGGCAGGATGAGACCAGGAAATCAAAGCAATAAGCGCATGCGCGGGCGGGGCCGCAAAGGCCCTAATCCGCTAACCCGGACTTACGAATCAAACGGTCCTGATGTGAAAATCCGCGGCACTGCGATGCACATTGCGGAGAAGTATCAGCAGCTAGCCAGAGATGCTCAGGCATCGGGCGACCGCGTGATGTCCGAAAACTACAACCAGCACGCAGAGCACTATCTCCGCATCGTCGCGGCCGCACAGCCGCAGCAGCAGCCCGCGACACAGCCGGCTGCCCGTAGCGATTCCGAAGAACCCGCTGAAAATGCGGCATCGAACGGATCCGGATCGCCGGTAAACGGATCCGAGCGGCCGGCGCAGGAGCGCGCAAATGCCGACGGGGATGTCGTTGACGCGAACAGCCCTCAACCCTTTATCGAAGACATGCCCGTGATTGACCAGGAAGGACAGGTCAACGGTGCCGGTCAGAAGGCGGATGCCGAGGACGCTGACTCCGACGAAAAACCCCGCCGTAGGGCCCGCACGCCAAGATCGCGCACGCCGCGTCGCACGGCGTCCGAGGCGAGCGCGGATGCCTCGCCCGATGCAACGGCGGATGCGGGCGAAACCAACAGCGAAAGCCCGGACGAAGAACAGGCCAAGCCTCGCCGGAGGACAACTCGGACCCGGCGGGCGAAAACCAGTGACGACGCGCCTGCGGAGACGGCAGCCGCCTCTGAATAGTCTGATGCTGAGTGTGATGAACTCGAAAACGGCGCCTGCAGGGCGCCGTTTTTGTTTTGCGCTTTTCAGTGATGGGGGCTTTTGTGATTAAAATGCAACACTATATTAGGTGAGCAGTGCTGAAGAAGGCTGCGCGGACGCCCGTGATCGGGGTCCGTATCCAACAACGTTCCCCCACGCTTCGGGTGGTGTGAGCGGGTAGGAGGTGCATATGAATTTCGAAAAATACACTGAGCGTGCGCGAGGCTTTGTTCAGTCCGCTCAGACCTTTGCTCTCGGGCGAGGGCATCAGCAGTTCGCGCCTGAACATATTCTGAAAGTTCTTCTGGATGATCCTGAAGGCATGGCAACCGGTCTGATCGACAGAGCGGGCGGTCAGGCGAAAGCCCTCAAAGGAGATCTGGAAGGCATTCTCGACAAAATGCCGAAGGTTTCAGGCGGATCCGGCCAGCTTTACATGGCACAGCCGACCGCAAGGCTGTTCGAGCAGGCAGAAAAAATTGCCGAAAAGGCGGGCGACAGTTTCGTTACTGTCGAGCGTCTGCTGCTGGCGCTTGCCATGGATACGAGCAGTGAAGCTGGTAAGCTTCTGAAACGCCATGGGGTTACGCCGAATGCGTTGAACGAGTCGATCAACCAGCTGCGCCAGGGCCGGACGGCCGACAGCGCAACTGCTGAAAACCAGTATGAGGCTCTCAAGAAATACGCCCGGGATCTGACGGAAGTCGCCAGAGACGGCAAACTCGATCCGGTGATCGGGCGTGACGAAGAAATCCGGCGCACGATGCAGGTGCTGTCGCGCAGGACCAAGAACAATCCCGTGCTGATTGGTGAACCCGGGGTCGGCAAGACCGCGATCGCGGAAGGGCTGGCGCTCAGGATCGTCAATGGAGATGTTCCGGAGTCACTGAAAGACAAGCAGCTGCTCGCGCTCGACATGGGCGCCTTGATTGCGGGTGCCAAATACCGCGGTGAGTTCGAAGAACGGCTGAAAGCCGTCCTGTCCGAAGTTGAAGCGGCGGCGGGCGGCATCATCCTGTTCATCGACGAGATGCATACGCTTGTCGGTGCCGGCAAGGCTGACGGGGCCATGGACGCTTCCAACCTGCTCAAGCCGGCGCTTGCGCGTGGCGAACTGCATTGTGTCGGGGCAACGACCCTTGATGAATATCGCAAGCATGTGGAAAAGGACGCGGCACTTGCCCGTCGTTTCCAGCCCGTATTCGTCACGGAACCGACGGTCGAGGACACAGTTTCGATCCTTCGCGGTATCAAGGAGAAATACGAGCTCCATCACGGTGTCCGGATTACCGATTCCGCGATTGTTTCGGCGGCAAACCTGTCCAACCGCTACATCACGGACCGTTTTCTGCCCGACAAGGCGATCGATCTTGTTGACGAAGCCGCGAGCCGCTTGCGCATGCAGGTCGATTCCAAACCGGAAGAGCTGGACGAACTGGACCGCAGGATCATCCAGCTCAAGATCGAGCGCGAGGCGCTGAAGGTTGAAAGTGACGACGCCTCCCGTGACCGGCTTACCAAGCTCGAGCAGGAGCTTACCAATCTGGAAGAGCAGTCACAGGCTCTGACGAACCGCTGGCTCGGTGAAAAGGAAAAGCTGAACCTGGAACAGAAGATCAAGGAACAGCTCGAGCAGGCACGGACCGATCTGGAAATCGCGCAACGTCAGGGCGACCTGGCAAAGGCCGGCGAACTGGCCTATGGCGTTGTGCCGGATCTGGAGCGGCAGCTGTCCGAAGCCGAGGCGTCTGAAGACCAGGACACGATGGTGGACGAGGCCGTCTCGCCTTCGCACATCGCACAGGTCGTGTCGAAGTGGACCGGTATCCCGGTCGACAAGATGCTGGAAGGCGAGCGGGAAAAGCTGTTGCGCATGGAAGATGTGCTGGCAAAGCGTGTCGTTGGTCAGGCCGAGGCCATTCATGCCGTCTCGACGGCGGTACGTAGGGCGCGCGCGGGTCTTCAGGATCCTCATCGTCCGATCGGGTCGTTCATGTTCCTCGGGCCGACCGGTGTCGGCAAGACGGAACTGACGAAGGCGCTGGCGAGCTTCCTGTTCGATGATGACGGTGCCATGGTGCGGGTCGACATGTCGGAATATATGGAGAAGCACTCCGTTGCCCGGCTGATCGGTGCGCCCCCGGGCTATGTCGGCTACGAGGAAGGTGGCGCTCTTACGGAAGCCGTCCGCCGCCGGCCCTATCAGGTCGTGCTGTTTGACGAGATCGAAAAGGCTCACGGCGATGTCTTCAACGTGTTGCTGCAGGTCCTCGATGATGGCCGTCTGACCGACGGTCAGGGCCGGACCGTCGATTTTCGCAACACCTTGATCATCATGACGTCCAATCTGGGTGCCGAGTATCTCGTCAATCAGCCTGAAGGCCAGGACAGCGATGCCGTCAGGGATGAGGTCATGTCAGCGGTACGCGGGCATTTCCGACCCGAGTTCCTGAACCGTCTGGATGAAATTGTCCTGTTCCATCGTCTGCAGCGCTCGCAGATGTCGGATATCGTCAAGATCCAGCTTGAGCGGTTGCGGGCTCTTCTTAGCGACCGCAAGATTGTGCTGAACCTCGATGATGGTGCTCTCGGCTGGCTGGCGCAGAAGGGCTACGATCCCGCTTATGGTGCCCGTCCGCTGAAACGCGTCATTCAAAAGGACGTCCAGGACCCGCTGGCTGAAAAACTGCTGGGCGGCGACATTCTCGACGGCCAGACGGTCGACGTTTCCGCCGGGGCGGACCGGCTGATCTTCCAGGTCGCCGGTTCGGAAAGTGCGGCTGCCTGAGCGGTACTGCCTGAAGAGACAAAAAAGCCCGCGGAAACTATCGTTTCCGCGGGCTCAATTAATTCACGGGTGGCATTCACCCGGTGGCATCTCAGTTGACCGCCGAGGCAACGCGAGACGGTTTGCGGGCGCGGTCCAATAGCGTCTCGACGCGGTAGCGCTCGGTCTCGAAGCTGGTGCGCATCTCGCCTTCGAGCGTGCGGCCCTTTGGAAGCTTGATCCTCATGGGATCGACATAGCGGCCGTTCACGAGAACCTCGTAGTGAAGATGGGGGCCCGTTGAAAGCCCGGTTGAGCCGACATACCCAATGATCTGGCCTTGCGTTACGCGCGCACCCTCGCGGATGCCCTTCCCGAACCCAGTCATGTGGCTGTATGTGGTTAAATAGCCGTTGGTGTGGCGCAGCTCGACGCGCCGTCCATAACCGGACGCCCATCCGGACTTGACCACGGTTCCGTTTCCTGCGGCGATAATCGGGGTGCCGCGCGGTGCCGACCAGTCCACGCCACGGTGCATGCGGGTGTATTTCAGGATCGGGTGCCGCCGCATTCCGAACCCTGACCGGAATTTTCCGCCATTCAGCGGTTTGCGAACCAGGAATTTCTTGGCGCTCTGCCCGGAGGCGTCGTAAAAGTCCGTCGCGCCGTCGTCGGGCGTACGATAACGGTAGAATTCGCGAGTCGTGTTGCCTGTGTTGAGCGCTGCATAAAGGATCTTCGGGGGTGTTCCGTCGTCACCCGGTGTGAAAAACAGTTCAAGTGCGTCGCCCGGCTGAACCCGCGAATTGAAATCGACATCGAACGAGAACATCCGAACGAGATCGTCAATGATCTCTTCCGGCATCTCCTGTTCGAGCGCTGTCTGATAAAGACTGTCGTAGATCGCCGGCGTCGGACCGCCATACGACACCCGATCGGCTTCGGCAAAGGCATCGGCAAGGAACGTGCTCGGCTGCTCGGCCCTGATGTAGTTGCCGTTGTCGGAGCGGGCGACGGTCGCCTGATGGTCGGTGTCTGTATAAAGCGATACGCGTTCTGTACGCATCTCTTCAAGGTTTTCGGGCGAGGGAGCATACGCTATGCGCAAGCGCTGGCCGTCTTCAAGCTCCGTAATGCCGAACAGGGCGGCGAAAGACGATGCAATTTTTCCCGCTTCGCTTTCGCTGGCATTATAGTCCAGGAGGAGGTCTTTAAGAACCTGGCCTTGCGAAATTGGGATGATGTTCTCCTGCATGCCTGCAAACCGGATCTCCTCGTCTCGTTTGGAGACGAAGGAAACGTTTTCCGGCGTGATCCTGACAGCGTATCTTTCCAGGTCGGGCTGCAGAGCGAGATTGAAGTCGAAGCGGCCCGGGTCGACAAGTGTCTGTGCCGCGCTCTGAATGGAGTTGATCGCCAGCGAGCGTGCGGATTCGCGTACGCTCAGTTCAACCTCGTTTTCCGACGGGGTTCTTTTCATGTCGATAAGAGGGCTCGATGTCGGAAAGGGCGCGAGGCTGATGCTGACTTCGTTCTCCAGCTTCGCACCATAGACGGAGTCGGCGATCTGCGCCGTCGCGGCATCCGTGAATGCGCTGCCTGCTGCATCGTCCTGATTGTCCGCAAACATGTTCAACGGATTGAAGGCGGGTATCAGTGCGGCAAGGTCCTGATCCTTGCGCGTTGCCAACGTAGCGCTCACGAAAACATGGGGCTGAACACGTATATGATCCTTGTCGCCGACCCGTGCGACGACATTCACGTCGATGATATTTTTGCTCGAATATTCCGCGGCAGTCTTCAGGACCCTGTCGCCTTTGCTGCTGCCGCCGTCTGACGGTGAAACACCTGCAAAGAAGGCATCGGCGGATGGCGCCGCTTCAACACTGTACTGACCGTCAAGGGCTGCCATGAGCGCACCGCCCATCAGTACGAGGGACGTGAAGCCTGTCAGTACCGTTCCGGCGAGCCAGCGAAGAGAAACCTGACGTTTGTCGGACATTCCGCTGCGGCCTTCGTAACCGCGTAGGGGAGGTTCGTCCCCCAGTTCGATGCGTGTCGACTGCGCACTATGGAAAGGGCCAAAATGCATTGATACCTGTCCGGTCCTTTTTTCAAGCTGTGTCAGGTCGTTCTGTATCGGGTCGAAGTATCGCGGCAATGCACGAAATCACACATCCCGTCGGCCATAGCACAACAGATCCTGCTTCTTGCAGTGTTTGATCTAAAACGTCAATTGTTTATCTACGGTGACCCCACCTCAGAGTGCCCGAAATAATGTGCCTACTTCCTGATTTTGACGGTTCTGTGATTTCAAGGCTTTTTTGCAAGATGCGGCGCCAATCGGCGCCGTTGTCTTCTTCGCTCCGAAGCTCCCGTTGTAAGGACCGCGGATCGGTTGACCCCTGACACGCCCTTTCGTCGTTGCGCACGGATTTTTGCGCCAACGCCAAAATGGTGCGTTGCGTCATCTTTTATGCAGGTCGCTACGGGATTTTTGTCGTAAGCAGGTACCGTCAAAACGCTGTATGTGAAAGCCTTGAAGGTAACTGAATTTTGCTCGGTAGCCAATGAGCGTACAGTTTCAAGCGCATGAAATTACTTAATGAATTCGATTGACTTTCATACTGTGAATCTTTTTTGACAAACGCTGTTGACTCATGTTCGGGCCCTGCGTATAACGCCCTCCATCGACGGCGCAGCCGCCGCTTGGCGCTCCTTGTCGTCGACATTACCAGACATATCAGTTTAGGAGACCTGGAAACGGGTACGAAACGAGGTGTCTTTGGTCCAGCCTTCATGGCGGCATTCGTTTCAAACGAATGGTTCTTTGACAATTTGATATGAAGGAAGGGAAGCGTAGGCGGCGTTGTCCTTGCGATACCTGGCAGCGATGTTGGGT
>NZ_CANLVF010000005.1 GCF_947494555.1 uncultured Roseibium sp.
CTGTCCGACATCTCCACCACGGCCAAACCGGCCTACGGCATCGTGAAGTCCATCGCCGATATCGACGAGGCCATCAAGCCCATCGAAATGGGAACCGACCGCGGCGAGATCGCACCGCCCGACGATATCCCGACCAAGGACGACCTCCCCCTCCCCGAAGGCATGGCCCCCGTCTTCGCAATCGCAGGGGACGTAAATCTTGATGGCACGCGTGACGGCCAGATTGCCATCGAGCATTCCAAAGACATGGAAATTGCCGAGGGAACGATCGCGTTTTCTTTCAAGGCCGACAAAGTCGATGGCTGGGATGCTCTGTTTTCCAAGGATGCGAGCGGATATGTCACCGGTGGACATCTGACCGCCTGGGTCACGGACGGCGGCGACATCAAGGTCCGCTTCCAGGACGAGACCGGTTCCCTATGGCTCAAGGCGGAAGATGTCTTTGAAGTCGGGAAAGAACACGAGTTCGCATTCACATTCGGTGACGATGGCGCGGTTCTTTACGTCGACGGGGTTGCCGTTGCCGAGGATGACGCATTCGAATCCGACTGGCTCGGGAATGAAGAATACCTGATGATCGGGGCAAATGGCTGGAGCAGTCCGTCCGGTGAAATCGGCTGGACGGGCAATCATTTCGACGGGGTCATCTCCGACTTTACCGTCCTCGACCAGCAACTCGATCAGGAGCAGATCAGCAACAACTTGTTCGTCTGACCTTTGTGCAGATTGCCGGGCGCATCACACGTGCGCCCGCTCTCATGGCGCAGGCGCCTTCCTTGACTGCCACGCAAGGAAGGCGTTTTTCTGCGTTTGAAGTGACGCGTATTGAATTTGCTTGAGCACTCGTAAAATACGTGTCATTCTATCAATCCATTGAATGAGAGAATAACATAGTGTCAGAAGCCACCGATCTTCCCAGCTGCGGCACGGACGGCCACGAGAAGCGCGCTCCTTTCGACTTTCCGGCGACGGCAACTATTGAAAGCGCGGCTATGATGCTGCGGGCGGCTGGTGACACGGCCCGGCTGCGTATTCTGCTTCTGCTGGCAAATAGCGAACGATGCGTCACCGAGCTGGCAGAGGAGGAAGACGAGAAAGTCGCAACGGTTTCCGCGCGCCTGAAACTGCTTCATTCAGCGCGTCTTGTGACCAAGCGCCGTGACGCCAAACACATCTATTACGCGCTCGCAGATCATCACGTCGTGCAGCTTTTGCACGACATCCTTGATCATGCCGCCGAAGACAACACGCACAACACAAAAAAAGAAGGAGAAAACTCTTGACCAACAACGGCCCCACCGACCCAAACCACAGTCACACTCACGGACCCAATTGCGGCCACACGGCTGTCCGGCACGGCGATCATGTCGACTATCTTCATGACGGTCATCTTCATCACCAGGAAGGTGGTCGCGTCGAAGAGCACGCCATCGAGGTTTCTGCATCGAACCCTGAAGACTGCGCGCCCGTCGGTTCGCAGGACCTTGGCCATGATCCGGATCACGTCCATGGCCCCGGTTGCGGACATGAAGCAGTGCCTCATGGCGATCACGTCTGCTATCTCGTGAATGGCCGCCTGCATCACCCCCACGACGGCCACTGCGACGATCACGGTCCTGTCGAAGTCGTTTGAGTGATCCGCCTACCCGATTGCAGCCGCAACGTTTCTTAACTTGCGGCTGCGCACTCTTTTGACGCTTGCGTCACCGGACAATCGGTTGCGACCAACACGCGTTAAAGCTGGGTCGGATTGGGCGCGTCGCCGTAAACCTCAAGCGGTTCAAAGATTTTTTCTGTCTCGGTGAAATTCAGCTCTATCGGACTGCCCTCGACTTGCGTCGGCACTGCACGATAGAAGCAGGAGCGGTAACCGACGTGACAACTGGCTCCGCCTTCGACGGCGACCCGCAGCCAGACCGCATCCTGATCATTGTCGATCCGCATCTCCACAATTTTCTGGATCAGCCCGCTGGTCGCCGGCACGACCGAAGTGACACCTTTGCCGACCTCTTCCACAATGCCGCAGCCCTCGTGGCCGAAAATGTACGGGAAGTGGCCCTTAGGATCTTCGCCTGAAAGTGTGAAAACATCGGTGTGGCAGAGACTTGTCTTACCAATCCGCACCAGCACTTCACCCCCTTTCGGGCTCTCATGGTCGATCTCTTTGATCTCAAGCGGCCGGTTCAGTGCCAAGGCAATAGCGGCACGCGTTTTCATGGAGAACCTCCATGAGAATCAATGCGTTGTCCCTGGAAATTCAAACCGGCCGTCACTGTTTTCCTGTTGGCTCACAGGATGGCCGGTTTTTCTGAATGTCGGCTGTTGGGGATCTTATGACCCAAGCGCCTCCGAGAGGGTCTTTGCATTGTGGTGCATCATGTCGAGATATGTGCCTGCCGGACCATCCGAACCGGAGAGCGCATCTGAGTAGAGCGTTCCGCCGATTGTTGCCTCCGTCTCGTTCGAGATCTGCTCGAGCAAGCGATTATCCGTGATCGATTCCACGAAGACGGCTGAGATACCATCTTCACGGATTTGCGTGATCAGCTTGGCGACATCGGCGGCTGATGGTTCGCTTTCAGTGCTCAGGCCCTGTGGTGCTTCGAATGTCAAACCGTAGTGATCCGCGAAATACCCGAATGCGTCGTGCGACGTGACAACCGTGCGGCGGTTTTCCGGCAAAGCCTCCATCAGGGCATCGATCTCGGCCTCGAGAGCTTCAATCTCTGCAACATAGGCTTCGCGGTTCGCGTAGAACGCTCCGGCGTGGTCAGGATCCGCCTTTGCGAGCGCTGCAGTAATGTTGTCGACGTAGATCACTGCGTTGTCGAGGCTCTGCCAGGCATGTGGATCAAAGGCCCCATGATCGTGGCCTTCGTGACCATGGCCAGCATGCTCTTCATGATCATCGTGCTCATCATGCCCAGCATGTTCTTCATGCTTGTCATGATCGTGGTCGTCATGGCTTGCGTGTTTTTCGTGATCGTGGTCGTCGTGATCATGCTCCGCTTCGGCATGTTCCTCATGCTTGTCATGGTCATGGTCGTCATGGCCAGCTTCAGCATGCTTTTCATGGTCTTCGTGGTCATGTTCAGCTTCGGCATGTTTTTCATGATCGTGGTTGTCGTGATCGTGCTCCGCCTCTGCGTGATCATCGCCATGATCGTCATGGTCATCATCATCATGGTCGCCAAAAGGAATGGCATCGACGCCGGTTGTCGCGACAACAAGAGTACCCTTGAAATCGGCCGCCTCGGAAAGACGCTCCAGCCAGCCTTCGAACTCGAGGCCGTTCACGATCAGCACTTCAGCCTCACTGACGGCGCGCGCGTCTTTCGGCGTCGGCTGGTAGACATGCGCATCACCATCGGGCCCGACCAATGTCGTCACTTTCACATGTTCGCCGCCAATCCGTTCAACCATGTCGCCCAGAACCGAGAATGATGCGACGACAGGCGTCTGACCGTCTGCCCACGCAGCTGTCGGCGCAAAAAGCGAAAGAGCAACAAGTGCCGTCGCGGATTTCAGGACTGTTCTGCGGGACGTCATGAGGTTTCCTTTCAGTTCTGCAGGGGCCGCCGTGGCAGCACCTGTGCAATGAGACCGCCAGCCGGGCCGAGCACCAGGGACACCGCGTAGATAATTCCGGCTACGAGGATAATCGCCGGCCCGGAAGGCAAGCTGTAATGGTAGGAGAGCAGCAGACCGCTCAGGCTGGATAGAAATGCGATGGCAACAGCGACGAGGATGAGCCCGCCGATGCTTTTCGCCCAGAAACGGGCTGCAGCGGCAGGCAAGATCATGATGCCGACTGCCATGAGCGTGCCGAGGGCATGGAACCCGCCGACGAGATTCAAAACCACAAGCGAAAGGAACGTGAAGTGGGTGACTGCACTGAGCTTGCTGACAGAGCGCAGGAACTGTGGATCCGCGCACTCCAAAACCAGTGGCCGGAACAGAACCGCAAGAACCAGTACCGATAGGCTCGCGATTGAGCAAAGCAGAACAAGTGCGTCGTTATTGAGCGCCAGCACGGTCCCGAACAGCACATGCATCAGGTCCACATTGCTGCCGCGCGTCGAGACGATCAACACACCAAGCGCGAGTGAGATCAGATAGAAGGCAGCAAGGCTTGCATCTTCGCGCAGGGCCGTCACGCGCGTAACCAATCCGGACAGCAGTGCCACCGCCATGCCCGCAATCAATCCCCCGACGGTCATCGCCCCAAGTGACAGACCTGAGATCAGAAAGCCGACCGCAGCGCCCGGCAGGATCGCGTGAGCCATCGCGTCTCCAGTCAGGCTCATCCGCCTCAGCATCAGGAAGACGCCAACGGGCGTCGCCCCGAGCGAGACGGCGATGCAGCCGAGCAATGCGCGGCGCATGAACCCGAAATCGGCGAAAGGCTGAATGACGATTTCCCAGATCATGCCGCGTCCCGCCCGCAAACATGAGGTGGACCGGCACACGCTTCACACATCTGGCGCGCGCGGAACTGATTTTCTACGGTGAGCACCTGCTCGGTCGGCCCGTGTGCCACAAGCTCACGCGCCAGCAAGAGCGTTTCAGGGAAATGGGCGCGGACGGTCTCGGCATCATGCAGGACGGCGAGAACCGTGCGGCCTTCCGTGTGCCAGCTCCGGATCACGTCAAGTAGATCGGCCATGGTGCGGGCATCAATCGCGGTAAAGGGCTCATCGAGCAGGACCAGGCGTGCGTCCTGAAGCAGCAGCCTTGCAAAGAGCGCCCGCTGCATCTGACCGCCGGACAGCGAACCGATGGGACGGGATTCAAGTCCGGTCAGCCCCACGGAAGCCAATGCCGCATCGACACGTGCGCGTTGCTTTTTCCCAAGCCAGCCAAAAGGTCCGATCTCGTGCCACAGTCCCATGGCGACCAGATCGACGACACTGAGCGGGAATGTTCGGTCGATGTCGGACTGTTGCGGCAGGTAGGCAATGTCACCTCGCTCGAGCGCGCCGAATTCTACATTTCCCTGCAAAGGGGCAAGAGCTCCGGTTACCCCCTTCAGCAAGGTGGACTTTCCGGCACCATTCGGTCCGAAGATTGCCGTGAGACTACCCTCGGCGATATCCGCGTGGAGCTGTTGTACCGCCGGAAGGCGATCATATCCCAAAGTGAGATCCCGGAATGCGAGAGCAGATGTCATAAGGCCCCCGGTGTCGACGTTGCCCAGAAAAAGGCTGCCCAAAGCGCCGCGACGATAATGAGCGCGGCACCTAGCCGGACGCCTGCCCCGACAAGAAGCAGCCTTAATGTCTTTTCCGCACTCATGCTTGTAACTTCCTCATGCTGCAGGAACCGCACATTCCGTGAACTTCGATCACATGACGCATCGGAGAGAACCCGGATCTACCAACAAGGCCGGAAATTTCGTCCAACAACTCGGGGGCAACGCTTTCTTCGACAGAGCCGCATTCTTCGCAAATGGATAGAATAGAAGTGTGCTGGTGCCGGTCGCACTGGTAGGCCGTGAACGCGTTCAGGGACTCAACACGGTGCACCCGCCCGCAGTCTGCCAGCGACGACGGGGCTCGATAAATGGTTGTTGGTGCGACCTTCCCGTGGGTTTCTCGCAATGTTTCAAGAACTTCATAAGCTGTAACAGGCGCATGGCTACGGTTCAAAACACGGAGGATCTCAGCCTGCCACATTTCTCCACGCGTAATCACACAGCACCTCCAACGATGATACATATTAACACGTGTTACTATATAACATTTATCGATTAGGCAACCGGGATGTTCGAATGCTGAGCACTCGCCATTCTTGAGATTTGTCCAGGATCGGGATGTCCGTGCAGCTCAGAGGAAGCCTGGGCGCAAAGCCCATAAAATACCCTTCAAGACACCTTGGTCGTCTGCTCGAGCTACGCGACGAGTATTGCGAGGAAGAATTGGCTGGATCAATTGCCGTTCAATGTCAGAGGGCGCATGTCATTTTCAAAATTTCTCAAACCAGTTTGATTTACCTCGGCGTGAAGCATTGCTCTTGACATTTAAGTATATACTGAAATAACGATGGCCATGCCTCCACAAAAAGCAACATCAGACGTTTTTCATGCCATAGCGGACCCTAATCGCAGGGCACTGCTGGGATTTCTCGCGAATGAATCGAGACCTGTCGGAGATTGTGTTGATGAACTCGGGATTACGTACTCGGCTGTTTCGCAGCACCTAAGCGTACTGCGTGAAGTCGGACTGGTTGAAAGCAAGGCTCATGGCAGAAAACGGCTCTACCGCTCGCGATTTGAACCATTGCAAGCAGTGCATGACTGGACGGCCCTCTACCGGCCGTTTTGGGAAAATCGCCTCAGGGGTCTTGGCGAGTATTTGAACCGACAAGAAGGTGAGGAGCAGGAATGAACCAGGTCCTCAATCTAAACCTTGAAGAATTCTACCCACACCCCCTGGAAAGCGTATGGCGGGCACTGACCGATCCTGCCGCAATTTCCGAATGGCTTATGCCATGTGATTTTCAGCCTGTTGTTGGTCACAAGTTCACTATTCGCGGGAATGCCGACGAGAACTGGCGCGGCTTTACGCATTGTGAGGTGCTTACACTCGAAGCGCCAACATTGATGGAATGGCTATGGGAAAGCGCTGATATTGAAGAACCTACGCGTGTTTCATTCGCACTTCAGCCTTTCCATGGCGGCACCAGACTGACACTTCGTCATACCGGAACAACCACTCTCAAAGATATTGAAAGCTTATCCTCGGGATGGCCGCAAAAACTTCGCCAGTTCAAAGAGCTGATTGTCAATCTTGAGTCCTCGGAGACATCGTGAATCATGACTGGATACAAAAAGATTGTCGAAGTCGATGTGCCTGCCAGCGCCATCTACGCTGCGATAACCCTCGGCGTTGTGAAGTGGTGGACGACTGGTTCGAGTGATGCCTCGGAAGTGGGAACGGTCTTTACCACCCGTTTCGGAGAAACATACAACCACATCAAGGTCGCCGAGTTGATACCCGACAAACGTGTTGAGTGGGACATTTTGGAGCACTACCACGCCAATGATGCCTTGGACCGGGACGACGAATGGACCGGCACCAGGATATTGTGGCATTTGACAAGAATAGACGAAAACAGAACGCGACTTGAGTTTACGCATGAAGGGCTCATTGAGAGCATGGAATGCTGGGAAATCTGCGAAGCAGGTTGGAATTTTTTCCTACTGGAAAGCTTAAAACCGTTCCTTGAAAAAGGCGAAGGGCAACCGTTCCAGCACGAACAATGAGATAATCCCGCGATGTATCCAGCTTGAGCTTTATCAGAGGCTATTCTGTTGAATTGTCACTCGCGCGGTGATAACGGCGGTCGATGGCCGCTTGTGTCTTCATGTGCCGCAAACCATTCACATCCCCTCTGCGGAAGAGATCATGAACGAGCCGGAACAGTCCTCTTCCGGCGCTCCTTCGCCATTTCCGATCGTGACGGAACAAGATCGTATCGCAAGCGAGCGGGAAGCCATCGAAAACGCCCTTCGCGCCTGTAATGGGCGGGTATCCGGCAAAGGCGGGGCTGCGGAACTGATGTCCGTCAAGCCAACAACGCTCTATTCGCGTCTGAAGAGATTTGGAATTGATGCCAAGACGTTCAAAGCCTGAGTTTCAGCGGCTTAAGAGCCCGAGGGCATCTGAATATCCCGCACTTTTGGATAGGCTTCCTTGAAGATCTCATAACTTTCATTGAAAGCCGCCAAGAGTTCGGCATGCGGTTCGATCGTTTCGACGATATCCGGTTTCAGCAAGACGCGTTCCGGGTGCAGACCCGTATGAGCAATCCTGGCCAGTCTCGCGGCACCAAGCGCAGCACCGAAATCCCCATCCTGGGGCCGTTCAAGGCTGACATTCAGGACCGTTGCGATCAACTTGAGCCAATAGGTCGAATTGGCACCGCCGCCGATTGCTATCAATCGTTCGATTTTCGTACCCGACTGAGAAAAGGTTTCAAGCGAATCCCGCAGCCCGAAGGCAACGCCCTCAAGCACCGCACGGGTCAGATCGTTTTGCGCCGTGTCCTTCCCCAGCCCGGTGAAACTGCCGCGAATGGCAGCATCGTTGTGCGGGGTTCGCTCACCAGACAAATAGGGAAGAAACAGAACACGGCCAGGAGGTTGGAGCGTGTGGCCCAAGGCGCCTGTCAGTTCTGCGGCGGTTTTCTCGGTGACCTGCGCGAGCCAGTTCAGGCTGTCCGTCGCCGACAGCATCACGCCCATCTGGTACCACCGGTCAGGCACGGCGTGGCAGAACGTATGAAGCGCAGACGCAGGCGCCGGGTAGCATCCGTCTCTGGCAGCCAACAAAACGCCTGAAGTGCCGAGAGACAAGAAACCGTCTCCTTCGTTGAGGGCTCCAATTCCGCAGGCAGCCGCCGCATTGTCCCCTGCCCCGCCTGCGACAATCACCTGCTCCGCAATGCCCCAGCGCGCGGCAAGATCCGCGCGCAGCGTTCCGGCGGGCTGACAACCTTCGACCAGCCGCGGCATCTGATCCGCGCGCATGTCTCCGGCCCTGAGCAGATCTTCCGACCAATCACGCGCCGAAACACTAAGCCATGAGGTTCCGGCACTATCCGACATGTCGGCGACATAGTCGCCGGTCAGGTGGTAGTTCAGGTATGCAGCGGGCAACAGCACCTTGGCGACACGCGCGAAATTCTCCGGCTCGTTGTTTTTCACCCAGAGAAGTTTTGGCGCGGTAAAGCCAGGAAAAACAATGTTTCCTGAAAGCTCCCGAACGCCTTTTGTCTCGTCGAGTTGCCGAGCCTCGATGTGAGCCCGGCTATCGTTCCACAGAATGCAGGGGCGTATCACGTCACTATTTTCGTCAAGCAGAGTTGCACCATGCATATGACCTGCGACGCTGATCGCTTTCAGATCCGCAAACTCAGGATACCGTTCCCTGAGTTCCAAGGCCGCTTCGTCGAGCGCTGCGACCCAATGGGACGGGTTCTGTTCACTCCAACCGGAGTGTTTATGCTCCGAATTGTAGGACCGCTCGACAGATCCCAATACCTGACCGTCGTCGGAAACCAGAAGGGCACGCAGCCCTGACGTTCCAAGGTCAATGCCGAGGTAGCTCATGTCTTCATCCCTTTAGCAGCGCAGGCATGGTATTCCCCTGTTCGTCACTTCGCGAGGATGTGCGGAAAAAGATCTTCGTAAGTCGACCAGATAACTTCCGCGCCGTTACGACGCAGGAGGTCGCCGTGTTCCGTTTCCACATCGCTCACATGACTGCCGCCTGTGAAGCCTGCGCACCGCATGCCCGCAGCCTTGGCGGCCCTTACACCAAAGGGAGAATCTTCTATCACAAGGCACACCTCCGGCCTGATCCCTATCTCCCGTGCGGCATGCAAAAACAGATCAGGTTCCGGTTTTCCTCGCGCGACCTGCTGAGCGCTGAAGACATGCTCGAACCGCTGCCTCAGTTTCATTGCATCAAGCGCGACACCGATGCGTTCCAAAGTACCGCTCGACGCAATGCAGTACTTCAAACCGACACCGTCGAGTTTTTCCAGAAGATGGGTCACCAGAGGCATCGGCTTGAGCTCGACCTGAAAGCGGTCAAACAGCGTGGTTTCCCAGAATGAACCGAAATCCTTCCGGTTCCCGGTGCCATGCGTCCGCACATAGGCTTCGATCGTCTCCAGCGATGTTCCAAGGAACTTTTTGCGCGTGTCTTCGAGTGTCAGATCAATCCCGAAAGAGCCAAGAGCAGATCGCAAGGTCGCAAGCGATATGACCTCACTGTCTGCAATCACACCGTCAAAATCGAAAATCACAAGTTCTATGTCTTCAAACAGATCTGGCATGGCAGCCCGGTTGGAATTGCAGTAAGTGGTCATTTGAAATCAATGCGTTTCCTGTTCATAGCGCGCGGCCAGCAGAGTCGAACTGATGCAGACGATTGTCCGGAATACGCAACCCGACGGACTGGCCGACCGGCGTTTCATCGTCACCGCTCACACGCGCGACGATTTCGGTGCCTCCAGCCATGTTCAGGTAAAGAAGGCTCTCGCCGCCAAGCTGTTCCTTGACCTTGACGACGGCATCGAACTGTCCATCACCGCTGGACAGAATTTCAAGGTGTTCGGGCCGGCACCCGATGAAGGCGGCTTCGGCCGCGAAGGGCACGCCATGAACGTCTTCGCTCGGCGCAAACACATTCATGGCCGGAGAGCCAATGAATTCCGCCACAAACCGTGACGTTGGCTTGTGATAAAGCTCCAGCGGCGTGCCGACCTGCTCGACCCGGCCACCGTTCAGGACGACGATCTTGTCCGCCATCGTCATGGCTTCCACCTGGTCGTGCGTCACATAGATCATCGTGGCTTCAAGCTGCTTATGCAGCCCCTCGAGCTCAACCCGCATCTGAACACGCAGTTTGGCGTCGAGGTTTGAAAGAGGTTCGTCAAAGAGAAAGACCTTGGGGTTCTTGACGATCGCACGGCCGATAGCGACACGCTGGCGCTGGCCGCCGGAAAGTTGGCCGGGCTTGCGATCAAGATAGTCCTCAAGCTGGAGGATTCGGGCTGCTTCGGCAATCCGCTCCTTGCGGAGTTCCGTTGAAAAACCATTCACCTTCATGCCGAAATCCATATTGTCCCGAACGCTCATGTGCGGGTAGAGGGCATATGACTGGAACACCATGGAGAGGTCACGATCGGCGGGTTCAGCCAACGTGACATCGCGCCCGTCAATTTCGATCTGCCCAGAGTCGACCCCTTCAAGCCCCGCAAGAGTGCGAAGCAGTGTCGACTTTCCGCATCCGGACGGTCCGACAAAGACCACAAATTCTCCGTCGATGATGTCCAGGCTCACGTCGAACAGCGCCTGCACGTCTCCGTAGAACTTGTTGAGTCCCTTAATTTTGATGCCCGCCATCGCATTGCCTCCCTGCAAGCGCATATTCGCATGCTTATAACGTTTGTATCGTGATACTTACAAATGTATTGACAATCAAGCCGAAAACTACTTTTGTAACAGAGCGGATACAAATGTTGCGACTGCAACCTTGATCTGGGAGGAGATCGATCAAATGAAAATCCTGAGAAATTTGCTCGGCACCGTCGCCATAACCGGCATTCTTGCCACCGGCGCGATGGCCGATAATCACGGCTGGAGCCTGAAAAAGGCAGCCGAGCCCTATGCTGGCACTACCATTGATGTCGTATTTCTGCTTCGTCCCGGCTATGAGGCCATCGAAGCGATGCTGCCTGCCTTCGAAGAAGAAACCGGCATCAAGGTCAACATCATCAAGCACCCGTACGAAAACGCTCTTGGCGAACAAGTTCGCGACTTTGTGGCAGGTGGCGACCTTGACATTGCACTCATCGACCTAGTCTGGATCGGCAACTTTGCTGAAAACGACTGGATCATTCCCTTGGCGGATGTTCAGGCAAAATTCCCCGATGCCGTTGACCCCGACCTTGATATTGATGACTTTTTCCCGCTGGTATTGAATGCCTTCGGTGGCTGGAACGATACGCTTTACGGCTTGCCGTTCGACAACTACTCCGGCTTGATGTTCTACAACCGCTGCATCCTGGAAGAGGCCGGCTTTGACGGCCCGCCGGAGACCTGGCAGCAATTGAAGGACGAATATGGGCCGGCCCTGACCAAGGATGGCAAATACGCGTTTGCGCTCCAGTCGAAGCGGAACGAAACTCAGTCTGCCGACAGCTTTGCGCGCATGCTCTGGCCGTTTGGCGGATCCTTCCTCGATGCGGATTTCAAATCCAACCTGAACAGCGACGAAAGCCAGACCGGCCTGAAATTCCGCCAGGATCTGATGCAGTACATGCCGGACGGCATCGTGGCCTATGACCATGCCGAAACCGTCAATGCATTCAGCCAGGGCGATGTGGCTATGATCACCGAATGGTCGGCGTTCTATTCCTCGGTTGTATCACCCGATACCTCCAAGGTGGCGGACTGCGTGGAAATCGCGCCGGAACCGACCGGACCTGCGGGACGTAAGCCCGCTCTGGGCGGATTCTCTCTTGCCGTTGCGGCCCAGGCTGATGAAGCGGAACAGGCAGCAGCCTATCTCTTCATCCAATGGGCAACCTCCAAAGCGAATGCGCGCGAGTATCTGGAACGCGGCGGCGTCCCGGCTCGGCAGTCGGTCTACAAGGAAGACGGTCTTGAGGACTACAAATTCGTGCCGGCGCTGGTCGAAAGCTGGCAGGAAGGCGTGCCTGAGTTCCGCCCACGCTTCGCCGAGTGGCCCGAAATCACCGAAATCGTTCAGGAATGGGGCACGAAAATGATGCTCGGTGAAGTCACTACAGAAGAGGGTGCGCAAGAGATCGGCACCCGCATGGAAGAAGTGCTGGAAGCAGCCGGATACTATTCCGGCGAAAAACCGCTGGCACAATAAACCACCTCAGAAAGCCAATGCCGGGGGCGCTTTACGCCCCCGGTCCGGCCCAAAAGGGCCTCCGGGAGGACAACCATGCGCGGCCAAGTCCCACGCAGAACCATATTTGCTTTCATTGGCCCTGCCGTTCTTGGCCTGGCCATGGTGGGTATCGCGCCGTTGCTCTACGCGGTTTGGACCTCGCTGCATTTTTACAATCTCACGAAGCTCAAGCGTGTCGAATTCATCGGCGCCGACAACTACCTCACGGTGCTGACTGATGAGGTGTTCTGGCAGGCGATGGGACGCACCTTCTTTCTGCTCGGCACCGCCCTGCCCCTTCAGATAGCTCTCGGGCTTGGGATCGCCCTTGTCCTGCACCAGCCCGGCCTGACCCTCGTCAAAACGCTGGCGCGGCTTAGCCTGGTCCTGCCGATGGCAACCACCTATGCGGTTGTCGGTCTCCTGGGCCAGGTGATGTTCAACCAGAAATTCGGTGTCGTGAACCAGCTGCTTGGCGGCGTCGACGTCAACTGGATCGGCGATCCGAACAACGCCTTCGCCATGATCATCTTCTGGGATGTCTGGCAATGGACGCCCTTCGTGGCGCTTGTTCTGCTCGCGGGGCTGACGATGGTGCCGGGCGAAGTGGAAGAGGCGGCACGGCTTGAGACGAAATCGACCTGGACAATCCTGCGATATGTGCAATTGCCATTCCTGCTGCCAGGCCTGGTCGCTGTCCTGATCCTTCGGACGGCCGATACCCTGAAACTGTTCGATATGGTTTTCACGCTGACCCGCGGCGGACCTGGATCCTCAACCGAGTTCATCTCGCTGATGATCCAGCGGGTCGGTTTCCGCGGATTCGACCAGGGCCTGGCCTCGGCGCAGGCGATCATCCTGCTGATCATCACCATCGTGCTGGCGCAGATCTACATCCGTGTCTTCCACAAGGAGGTTTGAGCCATGACATCCCCTCGCTCGTTCTGGTCACAAATCGCCCTGCTGGCATTGATAATTCTTGTCTGCGTCTTTCCGTTTTACTGGATGGTGACGACCTCGCTGAAAACGCAGATCGTTGCCCTCGAAGCGCCGCCGGTCTGGGTATTTGAGCCCACTCTGGATAATTACCGCGAAGCGCTGTTCGAGGATGACGTGCTCAGGACGCTCATCAATTCGATCGTGATTGCGATCTGCACGACGGCGCTGGCCCTACTCCTGGGCGTGCCGGCTGCCTTTGCTCTTGCCCGGTTCGAATTTCGCGGCAAGAAGGACCTGTGGTTCTGGTTCATAACCAACCGCATGGTGTCCCCCATCGTGCTGGCCCTGCCCTTCTTCCTGATTGCGAGAAATCTGGGACTTCTGGACAAGCACATTACGCTGATCCTGATCTATCTGACGTTCAACCTGCCGATCGTGATCTGGATCGTGACCGACCAGTTCCGGGGAATACCCTACGACCTGGACGAAGCCGCACGTCTGGAAGGCGCATCGCAATTCACCATCATGCGCAAGATCTGCCTGCCGCTCGCAATGCCCGGCGTTGCGGTGTCGGCGATCTTCTCCTTCATCTTTTCCTGGAATGAGCTGATGTTCGGCCTGATCCTGACCCGGAACGAGGCCAAGACAGCCCCCGCAATGGCCGTTTCCTTCATGGAAGGGTACAACCTGCCCTACGGCAAGATCATGGCGACATCGACGCTGATCGTGATCCCGGTACTGATCTTTGCTCTCATCGCGTCCAAGCAGCTGGTGCGCGGACTTACCATGGGAGCGGTCAAGTGATTTCCCTTCGCCCTGTACTTCATCCTGGCACCTCGCTAGACAGTGCCCGCTGAAAGGAAGGGCCATGTCACGCTATATCAAACTCGATCAGATCGACACAGAAGAACAGCTTCTGGTGCGGCTTGCCTGGGCCTGCGAGGTTGAGGGGATGACCCAGTCGGATGCGGCTGAGCGGTTCGGTGTTACCCGTCTGCGTGTCAACAAGGCGCTTAGTGAAGCAAAGCGACGCGGAATCCTGCGTGTCAGCGTCGATTCCATATTTGCCGCTGCGGCCCAACTGGAATGGGAATTGGAGCGGGAATGCCGCTTGACGCGCGCAATTGTCGTGCCGTCGCCGCAAGACAGCACCTCCATAACGCCGCTTGTGGCTGCAGGACTGGGCGCACATCTGAGTGACTTGCTGCAAACCTCTGACGTTACCAAGTTCGGCATGTCCTGGGGCAATACGCTGAACCTTGCAACCCGTCACATGCAGCCGCTTGACCGCCCGGATCTGGAGATCGTTTCGATCATGGGCGGCGTCACACGCGGGTCAGACGTCAACGGTTACGAAATCACGACCCGTCTGGCGGACCTTTGCAACGCGGAGCATAGTTTCTTCACGGCGCCGCTGTTCGCGGGAAGTCCTGAAAGCCAGGAACTCTTCATGCAGCAGGGCGTGATCCGGGAGATGCTGGAAAAGATCCGCCTGTGCGACGCAATCGCGCTCGCCACAGGTGATCTGCAAAGCTCGCTTTTGGTCCGCGACGCGTTGCCGGACGGCATTGATCCGGCCGAACTGATCGCGCTTGGCGGCGTCGGCGACATTACCGGACACATTCTGAATGAGGAAGGTGATCTCGTGGATCATCCGGTGAACAGGTGCGTGATCGGTCTGTCCCTTGATGAGATGGCATCGATCAAGAACGTCATCCTGGCAGCCGGCGGACAGCACAAGGTTCCGGTCATCGCCGCGGCTATCAAGCGCGGCTTTGTCGACACTCTGGTGACGGACGAGAATACGGCAAAGGCCCTTCTGCAAAGGGCTTGACGCAACGATGAGGAGGCGATGATGGCGAAGGCGCTGGTTTTGGAAGAAAAGGACAAGCTCGCGCTGCGTGACATCGAATTGAACGAGTCACTTGGACCCGATGATGTTCGGATTGCCATTGATACGGTAGGCGTCTGCGGCAGCGATGTGCACTACTATACGCACGGCAAGATCGGTCCTTTCGTCGTCAATGACCCGATGGTGCTCGGTCACGAAGCGGCAGGTGTGATATCGGAGGTCGGCGGCAATGTCTCTCATCTCAGCGTTGGTGACAGGGTCGTCATGGAACCGGGGATCCCGAAGATGGATTCCAAGGCCTCGAAGCTTGGCGTCTATAATGTAGATCCTGACGTTCAGTTCTGGGCAACGCCGCCGGTTCATGGGTGCCTCACCCCCTCCGTCGTGCATCCCGCCGCCTTTACCTACCGCATCCCAGATCACGTGAGCTTTGCTGAAGGTGCGATGGTCGAACCATTTGCCATTGGAATGCAGGCGGCGGCACGCGCCAAAATCAAGCCTGGCGATGTCGCCTTTGTGGCGGGTGCTGGGCCCATCGGCATCATGGTGGCGCTGGCTGCACTCGCGGGTGGATGCGCGAAGGTCTTCATCTCCGATCTCGTCGAAGAGAAGCTCTCCGTCGCGACACGGTACGACAATATTGAACCCATTCTGATCGGCCGCGATAATCCTGCCGGGGTTCTGCGCAGCGCAACCGAAGGCTGGGGAGCTGATGTGGTGTTCGAATGCGCGGGTGCTGCTGCATCCATAAGGTCGGCGCTGGAGGTCGTTGCACCGGCAGGCTGCGTCGTTTGGGTCGGCATGCCCGTCGATCCCGTGCCGGTGGACATCGTGCTGGCTCAATCCAAGGAGATCCGCATGGAAACCGTGTTCCGTTATGCCAACATGTATGACCGGGCGATTGCTCTCCTCTCCTCCGGAAAAGTTGACCTTAAACCGCTGATTTCAGAAACCTTTTCGTTTGAGGACAGCATCAAGGCCTTTGACCGTGCAGTCGAGGCACGACCGACGGACGTGAAGATTCAAATCAGAATGGATGGATCATGAGCGGGCGCGCCGACAAATTGCTTGAAGAGCTTCGCCCGGGACTTTCCGATGAGGTTCTCGCGCAGATCAAACCTCTTGCTGTAGCGCTCGCCGGAGCGCAGCGCATCCTGTGTCACGGTGTCGGCCGGGAGGGTCTCATGATGAAAGCGCTCGCCATGCGCCTTTATCACCTTGGCTGCGATGCGCATGTCGTCGGGGACATGACCGCGCCGCCGGTCGCCACCGGGGATGTCCTGTTCGTGAGTGCTGGTCCTGGAGAATTCTCCACCATTGCTGCCCTTACCGGTATTGCCAAAGAAAGCGGGGCGAAAGTTATCTGCATCACCGCCGAACCCGGCGGTCGGGTGCCGGGCCAGGCGGATTTGACCATTCACCTGCCCGCACAAACGATGGCCTCGGACGCGCAAGCCACATCGATCCTTCCCATGGGGTCGCTCTATGAAGCGCTCATGTTCCTGTTCTTCGAGCTTCTGGTTCTGGATCTGCGGGACCTCATGTCGGTCGCACCCGAAACCATGCGCACCAATCATACGAACCTGGAGTAGACAATGTCCTGGGAGACGCGTTTCAGTCTTGCCGGAAAGACAGCTCTGATTACAGGTGCCTCCTCCGGCATTGGTGCAGAGATCGCCAGGGTCTTTGCCGAAGCCGGTGCCGATATTGCAGGCCATGGCCGCGATGCTCCGCGCCTTGCCGCGCTCGGGCAACAGATAAAAGCAGAAGGCCGTCGCTTCGCCGCGATTACGGGCGATCTGGCGGATCCGCGGCAAACGGAAAACGTCGCCTCCCAGGCCCTGGCTGCCTTTGAGAAAATTGACATTCTGGTCAATTCCGCCGGGGTTGCTCTGACAGGACCTGTCGTCGACTATGACCTTGCCGACTGGCAACGAACGATGGCGATCAACCTGACGGCTCCCTTTATCCTTTCCAAAGCGCTGCTGCCGGGCATGATGGCGCGCAAAGAGGGCAAGATCATCAACATCTCGTCCCAGACCGGTGTCATTGCCCTTGAGGACCATGCTGCCTACGCGACCTCCAAAGGTGGCATGAACGCGCTCACCAAATCGCTGATGACAGAAGCCGCGCCCCATAATGTGCAGGTCAATGCCATCTGTCCCACAGTGGTTCTCACTGAAATGGGCAAGGAGCTCTGGTCGGCTCCGGAAAAGAAAGAACCGTTCATCGACCGGACGCCTCTGGGGCGTTTCGGCGAACCGGTGGAAATCGCCGACATGGCTCTCTACCTGGCCTCTCCGGCTTCCGGTCTCGTCAATGGAGCGATCATGATGATTGAAGGCGGGTATTCGAGCATATGAAGGGATTTGGCGTTCATACGAGCATGTGGACGATGTCCTGGGACGCAGAAGGTGCAGCAAGGGCTATTGCTGCGGCCAAGGGCTCCGGCATGGACTTTATCGAGATTGCGTTGCTGGATCCGGCATCGACCGACGCCGCGCTTGGCCGGCTGCTGCTGGAGCAGGCCGAACTTCCCGCAGTCTGCTCGCTAGGCCTGCCGGAACCGGTCTGGGCCTCCAAGAACCCTGAAGGCGCCGTGGACTTTCTGAAGCTTGCAATTGAAAAAGCGGTTGGCCTCGGCGCGGAAGCGTTATCCGGCGTGACCTATGGCGGTATAGGCGAGCGAAGCGGTGCGCCGCCGACCGAAGCCGAATTAAGCAACGTTGCTCGCGCGCTTGAAGAGGCTGCCAGGTGCGCCAAGGCCGCGGGACTTTTGTTCGGGATCGAGCCGGTCAACCGCTACGAGACCCACCTGATCAATACTGCCGCGCAGGGTGTTGCCATGATCGAAAGGATCGGCGCGGACAACATGTTCCTGCACCTTGATACCTATCACATGAACATCGAGGAAAAAGGCTCCGGGAACGGCATTCTGCATGGTCGCGAGCATCTTCGCTACATCCATCTGTCGGAATCGGACCGCGGCACGCCCGGCGAAGGCACATGCGACTGGGACGAGATCTTTGCGACGCTGTCGGCGATTGGTTTTACGGGCGGTTTGGCCATGGAAAGCTTCATCAACATGCCTCCGGAAATTGCGTTCGGCCTGTCGGTCTGGCGTCCGGTCGCCGAAAGTGCGGATCATGTCATCGATCAAGGCCTGCCGTTCTTGCGCGGAAAAGCCCGGCAATATGGTTTGATAGAGTGAGGACGGAAAGATGGCCGACTTGTCTGGCAAAGTTGTCGCGATCACGGGAGCCGCTTCAGGTATCGGACTCGCCTGTGCGAAGGCGAGCATCGAGGCAGGTGCGCGGGCGGTTCTGGTGGACCGCGACGAGAGTGCCCTGACCAAAGTCTGCGGTGAACTTGGAGAACATGCCGTGCCGGTGGTAACGGATCTGCTGGACAAGGACAGCGTCGCCCGCATGCTGCCGCAGATCCTGGAAAAGGCCGGCCGTCTGGACGCCTTTCATGCCAATGCGGGTGCATATATCGGCGGCGATGTTCTGGAAGGTGATCCCGATGCCTGGGACCGGGTCTTGGACCTCAACATCAATGCGGCCTTCCGCTCAGTACAGGCCGTCTTGCCGCATCTGGCAAAACAGGGCTCCGGCGATGTGATATTGACCAGTTCCGTCGCGGGCGTAATTCCGGTTGTGTGGGAACCGATCTACACAGCCTCCAAACACGCGGTGCAGGCGTTCACACACACTGTGCGCCGGCAAATGTCGAAACATGGCGTGCGCGTTGGCGCTATTCTACCCGGCCCTGTGGTTACATCGCTTTTGGAC
Organism: uncultured Roseibium sp.; assembly: GCF_947494555.1. Taxonomy (GTDB): domain Bacteria; phylum Pseudomonadota; class Alphaproteobacteria; order Rhizobiales; family Stappiaceae; genus Roseibium. The sequence goes on from NZ_CANLVF010000005.1 coordinate 19,020, forward strand.
GACTGGCCGAAGGCGAAGATGGAACAGGCCCTTGCTGAAGGCAGTCTCATGCAGCCCAAGGAAGTTGCCGACTGCGTGGTTTTCATGCTGACCCGGCCTGCAAATGTTACCATTCGCGATCTTGTCCTCTTGCCGAATGCGGTGGATCTATGAGCGCGTTTATTGGGGTGGATGTCGGTACAGGCAGCGCGAGGGCGGGTGTGTTCGATGCCAACGGCGCCCTGCTGGCGAGCCATGCCCGCGATATCCGGATGTGGCGTGACGGTGATATCGCAGAACAGTCGTCTGATGATATCTGGAAGGCTGTCTGCATATGCGTGAAAACGGCCGTGACGGAGGCCGGTATTTCACCTGAAGACGTCGCCGGTATCGGCTTTGACGCGGCCTGCTCCATGGTGGTTCTGGACCGGCAGATGCGCCCCCTCAGCATCAGTTCTTCGGGCGAGGCCGAGCGGAACGTCATCGTCTGGATGGATCACCGCGCCAAGGATCAGGCAGACCGGATCAATGCGCAGGGCCATGATGTGCTTGGTTATGTCGGCGGACGGATTTCTCCCGAAATGCAGACGCCCAAGCTCCTTTGGATCAAGGAGAACGTGCCGGATGCTTTTACGCAGGCCGGTCAGTTCTTTGACCTGCCGGACTTTCTGACATGGGCCGCCACAGGTTCGTTGACCCGCTCTGCCTGTACTGTCACTTGCAAATGGACCTACCTTGCCCACGAAAGCCGTTGGGACGAGACATACTTCCAGAAAATCGGCTTGCCTGAACTCGCTGATGAGAATTATGCCCGCATCGGCCAGACCATCGTCGCCCCCGGCACCACCTTGGAGGGAGGCTTGCGGACTGAGGCCGCCGAGCTAATGGGATTGCCGGCCGGAATTCCCGTCGGCGCGGGTCTGATCGACGCCCATGCGGGCGGCATCGGAACTGTCGGCGCGGACCCGGAAGCCGGGCCCGAAGCAACGATGGCCTATGTCTTCGGCACGTCGGCCTGCACGATGGCCAGTTCCGCCGCCCCGCATAAGGTACCTGGCGTCTGGGGGCCGTATTATTCGGCAATGGTGCCCGGGCTCTGGCTCTCAGAAGGCGGGCAATCCGCTGCCGGAGAAGCGGTTGCCCATCTGATCAGAACCCACCCCGCGCATGCCGAAGCTTCCGGCCAGGCACAAAGTGAAGGTCTGTCGCTGCAGGACTACCTTCTGCACGAGGTTGCCCGGCGCGCGCCTGACGCCAGCGATGCCATTCAGATTGCAGGACATCGCCTGATCGTTCCCGACTTTCTCGGCAATCGGGCGCCCTTCGCCGATCCGAGCGCCACGGCGGTGATCTCCGGGCTGACCCTCGCAAACGATGTCGACGATCTGATCACGACCTATGTCGCGGGTGTCTTCGGGATCGGCTATGGCCTGCGCCAGATCATGATGGCGCAAGCCGAACATGGCGTTGCCCCCAGTTCCATCGTGATAAGCGGAGGCGCGGGACGCAGCGCGGTCATCAAGCAAATGCTAGCGGACGCCAGCGGCTTTCCCGTACTGGCCCCGCATTCACCCGAACCGGTCCTGTTGGGCGCGGCCATGCTCGGCGCCGTCGCGTCGGGATCTTTTGCCGACTTGAAGATCGCCATGCGGGACATGTCGTCGGTCGACCGGAAATTCGTACCCGCCAACCACGTTGCCGATGCGCATGCCGCCCGGTTCAGAGCATTTCTGCAGCTTCAGAAGGCGGAACACGATCTGCGGGCCGAATTGAATTTCTGAATACGTGAACTGGCAGCAGATAGCCGCTGAAACCTGGCGGTTCTAGCTCGTCGTTCATCGGTTCCTCGATGCGTGCCAATGGGGTAAGGAGTCTTGGCCGGGCGATCGGCGGTTGTCGCTCTTCAGAATGTTCGGAACAGAAGTCACAGCTCTAGTTGCTGCGAAGCAGCCCGCGGCCAGAGGTTACAACAAACCACACGGCGCTGGTATGAGGATGCTTGCAATCTGAGGAGGGAGAGTGGTGCCCAGAGGCGGAATCGAACCACCGACACGCGGATTTTCAATCCGCTGCTCTACCAACTGAGCTATCTGGGCGCGCTGTTCGAACCACGAGGTCAAAGCCCCGTTCGCTGAAAGCCCGGTCCTTATAGAGGCTCGCTCAGACCTTGTCCAGCATTCCGGCAAAGTTTTTTGCAATCTGGTGGCACGGCACTTGGGGAAAACCCATGCCCGGCTCAACGCGCTGATAAACATACGTTTTTAACCAAGACGAGCCCGTTGCAGCGGCATGCGAATCAGGGCGATTGCGGCGGAGGGGCTTTGGCCCAGTCGTGCCGATTTACCACCCCGGCTTCGATACAGGTACCAGATCCAATGCGGTCGCTGCAATGGTCCTGGATCGGGCCCGCGACGGCGTTTGACGACAGGCGGTCGCTTACCGTTTTCTTTCAGGGAGAACTGGTATTTTGAACCCGCTTTTGTTTTGAAAAAAGCGCGCCGTCGATCGGCGCGCTTTCATTGTGCCCGAAAAGCCTGGACCTACTGCTCGGTGACCCTGCCGTCCGTATAAGGCGTGTAAGCCCCTTTTTCGGCGAGGTAGTCGGCAACAACCGCTTCCAAACCAGGTCCAAAGTCATAGGCATTCATGCCGTTGTCTGCGAAGACCTTGTATCCGTCTCCACCGCCGCGCATGTAGTTGTTGGACACAACACCGTAGACCTTCTCCGGATCGATCGCGACCCAGGCACCGTCTTCCATGACTTCCACCAGCATGATGCGGCTGCCCGGATCCTTCTTGGAGGTCCAGCTGTATTTCAGTCCGGCGACCTGCGGGAACCGGCCTGCACCTTCCTCAACCTGAGAGACACCGTTTTCCAGTGCCGCGATCACATCCGCGCCCTTGAGCTGGAAGGTGGACAAGGTGTTCTGGAAGGGCAGAACCGTCAGCACCTCGCCCATCGTGACTTCACCGCCGTCAATCGAAGACCGCAATCCACCGCCATTCTGGATAGCAATCTGAACGCCCTGGTCCTTGACGCGGTCAAGCATCGCATCAGCGACAAGGTTGCCCATCTGGCATTCACCTGCCCGGCACGATCCCCGGTCACCGTCGATGGCCGCTTCGCTGGAGCCGATCACCTTTGCCTTGAGCTCCTCGATTGGAGCAGCAAGTTCGGCGACACGCGCCGCATAGCCTTCATCGGGTGTTACAGATGCGTCCAGCAGGATCGGCTCGCCTTCGGCTTTCAGGAGGTTGCCGTCGTCATCCCAGGTGACATCGAGTTCGCCCAGAAACTTGCCGTAAGCGTAGGCCTGAACAATCGGGACTTCCTTGCCTTCAGGGTTGGTCACCAGAACCGGATACGGGTCCGATGCACCCTCCTGCGTGTTTGACAGCAGCGTGTGGGAGTGGCCGCCGACAATGACATCAATTCCCGGCACAGCTGCCGCGATTTCCTTGTCACGCGACAGACCCATATGGGTGACGGCGATGATCTTGTTGACGCCTGCTGCCTCAAGCCCTTCAACGGCCCCTTTCAGGTAGTCTTCCGCCTGAATGAAACGCACACTGTCACCGGGTGACGATGTCTCGCTGGTGTCTTCCGCCAGTGCCGACACGATACCAACTTTTTCACCGCCCTTTTCCAGGATCACGATGCCGGGCACCTTGCCTTTCAGTGCAGGGTCTGCACTCACGTCAATGTTTCCGGAGATGATCGGGAAGTCTGTCTTGCCGATAAAGTTCGCAAGAGCTTCAGGGCCATCGTCAAATTCATGATTGCCGACCGCCATTGCATCAATGCCGATCCCGTTCAAAAATTCTGCTGCCGCGTCTCCCTTGTAGGTGGTGTAGAAAAGCGAGCCTTGAAACTGGTCACCTGCATCGACAACGATGACGTTCCTGCCATCCGCCTCGAGTTCGGCGCGGCGCTGGTCGATCATTGTTTTGATGCGGGCAATGCCGCCAAAGCACTTGCCCTCTGCCTCATCCTCGGCATCACACGTGGAATCGTATTTGTTGATCGACTCGATACGCGAATGCAGGTCGTTCAAATGCAATATCGACAAAGAATAGTCAGCGTAGACGACCGTTGGCAGCGCAACTGTGACAGACACCACCGCAGCGGTCAGAAAACGTTTTTTCATCGGACCCTCGCCCTTGATTCTGGTTTTGGTTGAAGGCTGCCGCGTCGGCACATAGCCCCCTCTACCGACCGGCGTTTCGAGGATTCGCTCAATGCATTCAGCCCGTACGGACGCGTGTGAGCGCTTTCGCAAACAACCAGCGGCCCAAAATCTTTGAACAGAAATCCGGCAACCGCAAGTGATGTCGGGGAAATAAAGAAAAATTAATTTAGCCGGTAAACTTCAGGCACTTCCAGATCTGCCGAAGGGAGCCGAGCCCCGGTTGCCTTGAAACGCCGAAGGCCAGATGATTTGCAGGAAAAATGGCGAGCCGGCTTGTCAGTCTTCCGGGAAGTTGCTTTCGTCGATGTCGTCGGTCTCGACGACCGGGATCGTGTAGCCTTCGGAAAACCAGCGGTTCAGGTCGATTTTGGCGCAGCGGTCCGAACAGAACGGATAGTCCTCCTGCGTCGACAGTTTCGAGCAGATAGGACAGGGTCGCATGCGCTTGCCTGAACTTTTTTCGTCTGTATCAGTCATGTCACCTCACGCGTTGATCCGGCTCGCGATGCGCCGTCATCAGGCCGCGGCAGTCGCCCACCCCTGGTGCACTGGGTACCCTGCAGCGCTAAGGAGGTTTACCGTCTCGGCGAGCGGAAGTCCGACAACGGACGGGTAGGAGCCGACAAGTTTGACGACGAAACTTCCCGCAAGTCCCTGGATCGCGTAGCCGCCGGCTTTCCCGCGCCATTCGCCCGAGGCAATATAGTCGTCGACATCCTTTCGGGACAGGCGCTTGAAGCGAACCCGTGTCTCGACAAGCTTGGATCGGACCTTGCCGTTCGCTTCCGCGACAGCGATGCCTGTGAAAACGCGATGCCCCCGGCCGGAGAGCATGGAAAGACACATCAGTGCCTGTTCAGTCAACTCGGCCTTGGGCAATGCCCGGCGCCCCACAGCCACCACAGTGTCCGCAGCCAGGACAAGGCCTCCCTGCATTTCCTGAAGAGCGTCCGCGGATTGACGGACAGCTTCCGCCTTGGTGCGGGCCAGCCGCAGCGCAAGGCTGCGCGGCGTTTCATGCTTCTTGGGCGTCTCATCGATATCTGCCGGCATTAGATGATCGGGATCGAGCCCGATCTGCTGCAGCAGCGCGAGACGTCGCGGCGAAGCGGAAGCCAGAATGAGGTGGGGAGCGTCGGTCATGAGGGAAAGAGCCTTGCAGCCGGCATCACCATGGAAGGCACCGCTATTTGAAGCGGTAGGTGATCCGCCCCTTGGTGAGATCATAAGGGGTCATTTCAACGAGAACCTTGTCTCCCGCCAGAACACGGATACGGTTCTTACGCATGCGCCCAGCCGTGTGCGCGATAATTTCGTGGTCATTTTCCAGTTTTACGCGGAACGTCGCATTCGGCAACAGTTCTGTTACGACGCCCGGAAACTCCAGAGCTTCTTCTTTGGCCATTTGATATCCTGAATGAAGCGGGCCCTGCCCGCGGGTGCCGGGGAAACTAACGGATAAGCGCGAGAAAGTGAACCTTTCTTTCCAATCCTTACAAAAAAGAAAAGTCAGTCCCCGGCGGTCGGTGTCCAGTCAAAACGCTTCTTGATCCGCATCAGCAGCAAATCGCGGACGGTGCGATATTCGTTCAGGATCTGTTCACGGCTGCCTGTCGCAATCGTCGGATCCATTGTCGGCCAGTATTCGACATCGACAGCGTCCGTCCGCGTCATTTCGAGCGCCGTGTGGTGCGCTTCCGGCGCCAGCGTCACGATCAGATCGAAGCCTGATTCTTCCAGGTCTTCGAATGTCTTGGGCTGGTGCTTGCTCATGTCGATGCCCATCTCGGACATTACCGCGTCCACGAAGGGGTCGATCTTGCCATGGCGAACGCCGGCCGAGCGCACGTAGATCTGTCCAGGGAACAGTTTTTGGGTCAATGCTTCGGCCATCGGCGAGCGCACGGAGTTCATTCCGCAGGCAAACAGAACCGCAGTCGGACGCAGGCCCGGCCCGGACATATCGTTCAGCCCTTCCAGTGCAAGGCATAAACTAGCGTAAACAGACGCCTGGCCGTCTGCATGTCGACCTCGATCTTCCCCTCCAGACGTTCCATCAGGATCGTCGATCCTTCATTGTGCACACCGCGCCTGCCCATATCGATGGCCTCGATCTGGCTTGGTGTCGCATGGCGTATCGCTTCGTAGTAGCTTTCGCAGATCAGGTCATAATCCTTGACGATCCTGCGCAGCGGAGACAGCGACAGAACATGGGTCACCACTTCCTGATCGTTATCGGTTCTGATCCGAAACACCAGTCTCTTTTCAACAACGGCGAGGTTGAGAACATAGTTCACCGGGGGGTGTCCGACGGGCTGGAAACTGTTTTCCTCGATCAGATCGTATATGGCGACGGCACGGTCATGCTCCACTTCCGGAGTGGAGCGCGCGATAGAGGCTTCATCAAGGACGACGTCCACAAGGCGTCCGCCTGAGGATTGTGAACTGGGGTCCGGTTGTGTTTCGCTCATGTGCGAAAAACCTCTTTGAGCCTCGGTTACATGTTCAACCTGATGGAAACAGAGCGCGCGTGCGCCGACAACCCCTCAGATTCACCCAACGCGATCGCGGCCGGGCCGAGCGCCCGAAGATTATCTGCATTGCACTTCAGGATCGAGGTGCGCTTGACAAATTCCAGGACGGACAAGCCGGACGAGAACCGCGCCGAGCGGGCGGTCGGCAAGACGTGGTTTGAACCGCCGACATAGTCACCGATTGCCTCTGGCGTATAATGACCAAGGAATACAGCGCCTGCGTTTCGAACCTTCGTCAAAAGGGCTTCGGGATCGGCGACGGCCAGCTCCAGGTGCTCCGGCGCGATGCGGTTGGCAAGGGGCATGGCCGCATCCAGATCGTCCACCAGGATAATGGCCCCAAACTCCTGCCAGCTTGCCCGCGCGACGTCTTCTCGTGGAAGGGTCCTGAGTTGACTTTCAACGGCGATTTCCACCTGCGCGGCCAGATCCTGACTAACGGTGATCAGCAATGACTGGGCTGCCGTGTCGTGTTCGGCCTGGGCCAGAAGATCTGCTGCGACCCAGTCCGCGTTGTTGTCCCCATCGGCAATGACCAGAACTTCGGAAGGCCCGGCGATCATGTCGATCCCGACCGTGCCGAAAACACGTCGCTTTGCAGCAGCTACATAGGCGTTGCCCGGTCCGACAATTTTGGCCACCGGTGCGATTGTCGCGGTTCCGTAGGCAAGGGCTGCAATCGCCTGCGCACCGCCAATCCGATAGATTTCGGTCACGCCTGCCACTTTTGCGGCTGCCAGCACCAGAGGGTTGAGAACGCCGTCAGGGCTCGGGACAACCATGACAATACGCTCAACACCGGCGACTTTGGCCGGCACGACATTCATGAGAACAGAGCTCGGGTAGTTTGCAAGACCGCCCGGCACATAGACGCCAACGGCTTCAATCGCTGTCCAACGAGAGCCGAGTTCCACGCCGATCTCGTCGGTGTAGCGGTCATCCTGGGGCATCTGGCGCCGATGGTGAGCAAAAATGCGGTCGTGGGCGAACGTCAGGGCGTCCAGTGTTTCGGCAGGAACAGAGTTGAGCGCGTTTTCGATCTCTTCTTCCGTTACCGAGAGCTCGGCCATGTTTGACGCATCAAGACGGTCAAATCTGGCTGTGTATTCCAGAACGGCCTCGTCGCCATTGAGGCGCACATGGTCGATGATCTCGCGCACAACCTGATCAACGTCTTCCGAGACTTCCCGCTTAGATGCCAGCAGATCTTCAAACTTGGCTTCAAACCCGGCGTCGGTGCTGTTCAAGCGCAAAACCACGCGTGTCTCCATCGTGTTCGGTGCGGCGCACCGGATATTTACTCAAGTTGGCAATCAGCCGAGATCGTGTTGTGGAAGATTGGGGGTCGACCAGGCAGCACCAAGGTCGGCGAGCTGCGCCTCAATGCATTCCACGGTCAGCGCAAGGCTCGCACCGCCGGCAAATGCGAGCTGAATTGTTCCCGAGGGTTCCTCGCCCGCCTCGAACGTGACGGCAAGAAGTTCCAGAACCGTTCCCCTGGCATTTTGACTAATACCCTGAGCCTTCATGCTCAACACCCGGCCGATAGCCAGTGCTGATCTGCGGCGCTCATGTTCCTTCGTGCGTTTGTCCGCTTCCTTGTCCCAGACGAAGCGATTGACCACGAACACCGCCTTTTGCTCTTTCGGCAGGTAACGAATGTCGGCAACCGTCATGACGGCATCTTGCAGATGTGCGGAAATAACCTGGAGGTCTTCCTGGTCAAGGGCGGCAAGTTTCAGTTGATCCATAGCGGTCAAATTCTGATCCGTATTTTCATTTTCCGACAAGCCGCAAGGAACGGAGCCTGTCGAGATCCCAAGAATGTTGACCTAATGCGGATTGGACCAATTTGCAACGCGCGAATGGAAGCAGCCGCCCTCGCGGGTGGCTGTGAACCCAGAAGCCGTTTCGGCTACGCTCGCAGCGTTGCACCTCAACCGGTACGCAGCCTGCCCATGAAACCGTCGATTTCCTTTTGCAATACACCCGCACGGTCGTTCAGGTTGTTTGCAACCAGCATGACCTGGGCACTGGTTTCATCCGTTTTTGTGCTTGCGTTGCTGACGGCCTCCGCGCTGCCGCTGACATCCTGGGTGGCTGACGATGCCATCGTCGCATTTTCTGCAATTTCCTGCGTCGCGACCCTCTGCTGAGACGCCGCGGCCGCAATGGCCGCCGCATTGTCGCTGATCTCCTGCACCTGCGACGTCATCTTCTCGACCGCATCCACGGACACCCTGGAGGCGCTCTGGATGCTTTCGATCTGCATATTGATTTCCTCTGTGGCGCGCGAAGTCTGCTCGGCAAGCTGTTTGACTTCAGAAGCAACCACGGCAAAGCCGCGCCCGGCATCCCCTGCCCTTGCGGCTTCAATCGTCGCATTGAGCGCGAGCAGGTTCGTCTGTTCGGCGATTGCCTGAATGAGACTTGTTACTTCGGCAACCTTGGAGACAACGGCGCTGAGTTCACGCGCCGATTCGGCTGCCTTGCCCGCTTCGCTGACGGTTGCCTGGGTCAGGTCGGATGTTCCGGCGATCTGCTCGGCAACGTCCGCAATGCTGGAGGACAGTTCCTCGACTGCTGCGGCGACGGTCTGCACATTGGCGTTCGCATTGCCCGCCGACTGCCTTACGCCTTCTGCCTGACCATTGGTCTCCTGTGCCAGAACCTTCATGTCAGCTGCGTTGGTCTTCAGGTTCTGTGCTTCGGACAGAACCGTATCGACGATACCGACGACGCTTTTTTCAAAGTCCTCGACAACACGTTCCAGATCTTCTTCCCGCTGCTGCCGGTTCTCAAGTTCAGACGCCCGGTTCTGCTCCTCAAGCGCGCGATTGTCGATCAGATTGGACTTGAAAATATCGACGGCCCTGGCGACCGAACCCAATTCATCCGTGCGCTTAAGGAACGGGACGTCGACATCTTCATTTCCGGACGCCAGATCCGTCATCACACCCGTCAGTCTGGAAAGCGGGCGCAAAATTCGGAAAAAGACCACGTAGGCGACAGCGGAACCGATCAGAACCAGCAGGACAAACATCGTAGCGCCGAAAACAGGCCCCTGGTTGGCAAGTTCACCGACATCGTTCAGAACCTGGCGCTGGCTGGCGTCCGCTGCTTCACCGAAACTCGTCAGCATGTGCTGCAGGCCGGCCAATGCAGGACCATCGCTGATCTTGACGATCTTGTCGATTTCGGCCGCACTCTTGCCCTGCCCCGCAAGACTTTCGACGGTTTTGGTCGCTTCCGTGTAGCGGTCTATCATGTCTTCAATGTCGTTCAGAGCAGCCATCTGTGCGGTTGACAGAGGGAGCTTTCGATAAGCTGCGATCGCATTTTTGGAGGCATCCGCCGCGCTGAAGATTTTCTCCTGCCTGGCATGATCCTTCCGCAGGACATAGTTCTTGAATTGATGGATCATGCCGCCATAACCGAGATGATCGCGCAGAGCCACCAGGCTGGTCGCCGCGCCGTTGCCTGTCCTGTTTTCACCGAGCGCTGCGAAAAGCACATCGATGGCGGCCAAGGCCGGGCCGTCGTCGATCTTGACCTGCTTGTCTATTTCCTCCGGTGTCAGGCCGGACCGGTGCAAAGCCACCGCTTGTTCGGTCGCTTCGCTGTACTGATCAATCACGCGTTCAAGGTCTTCAAGCGCCGACATTTCCCTCGGAGAGAGAGATGTTTCGCGAATGACATCGAGCGCCAGCTTCGCACCGCCGACAGCAATCCGGATCTTCGCCACCCTTTGATCGTCCCCACGCAAGACGTAGTTCTTGAAGTGATGTATGACCCCGCCATAGCCAAGCTTGACGACAGCCAGTTCAAGCCCCCGCGAACGCCGAGAGTTTTGCTCGGTCGACGTAATCCATGCCTGTTCAATCTGCTTCAGCTGTGTCGACCCTGTAAACAGGATCCCGACCAACAACGCGCTTAGCAGAAATACAGACCCGACAAGGATCACAGCAATGTTTTTCAAGGACATAAGTCTCACCCAACAATCACAGGTTTAAAGTGAGTTCAAATTTCCGGCAAAGACATAACAAAAACTAAACAAAACCCGTGAATCAACCGATGTATTTCGAAATAAGTATCACTCCTTACATGGTTTCTCATAGTGTTGACTTAACAAGTTGTAGATAATTTCAAACTCATTCAGCAATATTGACAGTGATTACATCTATATAATCAAATTACCGGATGGCATGGGCAATCTGGCGAGACTTGACCCCGCGCGCTTTCGCCTCTTGCAGCGCCATCGCGATGCGTCTGGCCGATCAGAAACGATCCCGGCGCTCCATGCACAGAAAGACACGGCGGCCCAGCCAAAGACCGAAGACGAGAAGAAAAAACGCCAATGTCAGTCCGAAGGGTGCAGCGACAAAAACAACCGCGAGAATACCGGCCATGGCAAATGCTGCTTGGATGAGAAACCTGACCGTCAGCGCACCCATTCACTCTTTTCCTTCAATGCCCGCAGACACCAATAAATTCACAAAATCGGGACCATTCTGGAATGGAGAGGATAGGACAGGGAGTTTCTGGGCGCATCAGCCCTTTGCCGAAAATTCGGTCGGGTTTTTCCGGTGACACGACCGGCTGATGATTTCAAGGCTTGAACTCAGCCAGTTTGCGAGGCACCAAGACGTCGTTGTTTCATTTAATGTTCCCTGACGCCCAACGCGGCAACAAGGTCCGCCGGATACGACCTAGTCTTCGTGGATCAACCGCTTGGCCACCCAGGGCAACACAGCTTCTTCCAGTCGCTCGCTGATTTGTTCGCGATGGTCACCGGCATAGACATCCAGACGGTGGGGAATGCGTTCGGCTCCGAGCTGTTGTGAAAACTCAAGCGTGCCATCCGTTATGTGTAGAAACTGATCGCCAAGACCGACACCCAATCCCAGACCGCGAAGACTTCGAAGATTGTCCCGTGCGCTGCGCACCTGGCGGGCGGCAAAGGCATCACGGTAGTGGTCAAATGCATCGTCATCGAGGACGACTTCCCCACGCACGACATCGAACGGAAAGTCGCCAAAGTGAGGAGCTGCGTCGGGATCGGGGTTGAATGCCGACAGAATTCCGAGCAGGGCTATGGCGTAAAAGTCCCGGCTCGCGATCAATTCCTGAAGATCTTCAGGCTTTGTCACGGCAAAGGCGCGTTGCCACGCCTCGTTGCCAAAACTGAGATCTTCACTTGGAACCAGGCAGCACGGGCTAAGCGCCCAAACCACTGAGAAGACATCAGGGTGGTTCATGCCGAGATTGAGCGCTCCGTATCCTCCCATGGAGTGCCCGACAACGGCCCTGCTCACTGGATTTGAAAGAGTTTGAAAATGTTCGTCGACAAACTCGACGAGATCGATCGAAATGAAATCGGCCCAGTTTCCGCTCACGGGCGAGTTACGGTAAAAGCCGCCGCCATACCGGTTTCCGCCGTTTGGCATCACGACGATAAGCTCCGGAATGTTCCCAGCCGCAATCATTCGGTCAAGGATTACCGGAACACCAAAGTGTTCAAGCCAGACGTCGTAATCATCGAAATTTCCGTGAAGAAGATAGATAACAGGAAAGCGGCGATCACTGCCGTCATCATAACTTGGAGGAAGGTAGACAGCAGCTCCCTGACTGGCCGGCGTATTCAGCAGGTTGCCCTTCAATGCAGGTGCGGGAACCTCGAGTTGAACAACACGGCCGACCTCCTGGGCGTGGGACCGGGTCAGCGGTGTGAACGGAATAGACAGCAGAAGAACGGCGAATACCATTCCCCGGAAAGATGACCTGCACATCGTCATGAGCTCCGTGTAAACACAGTGGACATCTAGGAGCCGGACAGGAACGATACAAGCAACAGGCGAACCCTTGCGCCAGTCGGAACAAGAAAAGCGCGCGTGCCGGCGACCGGCAGCAGAGACTTATTCGACCGCAAATCTAGCGCCGAATGCCGACATCGGCTATCCATCATTTACAAACAAATGCACGGGTTGAAAGCTTCATGTTCCAGAAACTGACGGGTCTCGTCCTTCTTCTTTGCCTCATGACCTTTCGCTCTGCCCCAGCGCAGGATTTTACCGAAAAGGTTCTCGGCGAGACGATCTACGTTCCAGCTTATTCCAGGATCTTTTCCCATCCCAACCGTTCGGATCTGCTCGCCGCAACGCTCGCCGTTCACAATGTTGATCCGGATGCATCGCTGACGCTGACGCGGCTCGACTATCACGGCGAGGATGGAACGCTGCTGCGCAGTCTACTGGACGGCCCACTGGAGCTGGCACCGCTGCAGTCTAAAACTGTGCTCATTCCGATCAACGACACGACCGGGGGCGTCGGTGCTAATTTCATTGTGGTCTGGACAGCAAAAACGCCGGTTTTGAGCCCGATCGCGGAAGCGATCATGACCAGCGGCAGCGGCGGGCCCGGTCCGTCCTTTATCTCAAGAGGACGGGTTATCGAACGGCTCTCGCCGTAAACGCTGGTAGCATTCGGCTGAAACTGAGCACTTCTTCGCTATCGTCTGCGCCATCTCACAGAGGGACATACTCAGCCAGACCGTCTTAGCTTGAAATGCGCTCGATATTCGCGCCGCAGCGCGTCAGCTTTTCTTCCAACCGTTCGAACCCGCGGTCAAGGTGATAGACCCTGTTGACAGTGGTTTCGCCTTCGGCAACCAGCCCGGCAATCACCAGAGAAACAGACGCTCTCAGGTCTGTCGCCATGACTGGCGCGCCGCGCAGTGTCGGGACGCCCTCGATTGTCGCGGTCCGGCCATCCACCTGGATCTGCGCTCCAAGACGTGCCAATTCCTGGACGTGCATGAAGCGGTTTTCAAAAATCGTTTCGGTAATCCGGCTTGTCCCGCTGGCCTTCGTCATAAGCGCCATGAACTGGGCCTGAAGATCGGTCGGGAAACCGGGAAAAGGTTCTGTGGAGACATCCACAGCCTGAATGCCGTTGCCGTTTCGGTAAACCTTCAAACCTTCGGCAGTCTGGGTGATATCCGCCCCTGTCTGGCGCAGTGTATCCAGCGCCGTTTCCAGGAGGTCCGAACGTCCGCCCTGAAGAAGGACGTCGCCACCCGTCATAGCAACGGCCATGGCGTAAGTGCCGGTCTCGATCCGGTCCGGAACAACAGCGTGGTGTGCACCGTGAAGCCGCGGCACGCCCTGGATCCGGATGGTCGAGGTGCCCTCACCTTCGATCCTGGCGCCCATGGCCTTGAGGCAAAGGGCAAGATCCACCACCTCGGGTTCACGCGCGGCGTTGACAAGTTCCGTTTCACCGTCCGCAAGCGTGGCAGCCATCATGATCGTGTGCGTTGCGCCGACAGACACTTTCGGGAATTCGACACGACCGCCCTTCAGACCGCCGGGTGCCCTGACAACGACGTAACCGCCCTCGATTTCGATATCAGCGCCAAGCGCCGCAAGCCCGTCGATGAAGAAATCGACCGGACGCGTGCCGATGGCGCAGCCACCTGGCAGAGACACCCTTGCTTCATGCATGCGTGCGACAAGAGGCCCGATGACCCAGAAACTGGCACGCATCTTGGAAACCAGCTCGTAGGGCGCCGTTGTGTCGACGATTTCCCGCGCGGTGAGGTTCAGCGTCTGGCCGGCAAGTTGATCCTGACCGTTGCGTTTGCCGTTTACCGAATAGTCGACGCCATGGTTGGACAGGATCTGCATCAGTTGCGCAACGTCGCGCAGGCGCGGGACATTCGAGAGCGTCAGGGTCTCATCGGTCAGCAGCGCGGCAATCATCAGCGGGAGAGTCGCGTTCTTAGCGCCCGAAATCGGAATGACACCCTTGAGCTCAGCGCCGCCGACGACCTTGATACTGTCCATATGTAAACCCCAAACCCGGGCCGCGTCTTTGCGGCCGTCCCATCGAAGAAATGCACATCAAACCTGCGGTCTACACACAAGTTGTGACCCATGCAAGGCAAGGCGATGCCACTCAGGCGGCGATTTCAGGGCAGCGCGTCTACCTGTAAAGCCTGCCCCTGGTTCGTCAGTCCTTCTGACGGGTCTTCGCAGCGCTCTTGCGGCGGCGCAGATTTGCCCTCAAGGCCTCGGCCAGCCGGTCCTCCCTGGAGGGGGCCGGTGTCTTTTGTCCGCCATTGCGCTGATCGCTGTCCGCACGCTTGTCATCCTTGCCAAGCTCCTGGCTTTTATGGTCTTTTTCGCTCATCATCGCGCCGTAAGCCTTGTCGAAAGTCTCGCCGTTTTAGCAAGCACGTGACCGGCTGAAAAGCCGGACGCACCTCGTTGCGCAAGAAAAAGGTGCCGCCGGCACTCCCGGCCCCGAAATCAGTCACCAACAAACGCGCGCCGCCGGCGTTTCAGCGCCAGCCATTCCGGCAACCGAAACATGCTATCCACAGCTCCTGTTTTCCAGGGAAATGCGCGCTAGAATCGCGCCTGATCATGCGCCGGAAATTCCACGTCCCGTTCATGGGGAAGCTTGCCAAAAAAAACCGATTCACCGCTTGCGTCCCAAAGGCTCTTGTGGCACAAGCCCCCTCATTCCGGTCGGCCATGCTGATCGGCACCGCACTCGCGTCTCAAAAACAGCTTGTAACATAGCCGGTTCGACGCCAGATGCGCTTCGGGTATCACCCGCTCGCTGCCGTAGCTCAGGGGTAGAGCACTCCCTTGGTAAGGGAGAGGTCGAGAGTTCAAATCTCTCCGGCAGCACCATTAAAAGTCAAAGAAAATCAATACTTAGTCAAAATGAACGGCAGTTTGGTTTGCAGGTTCTTGTAGGAACATGCAAGGAACATGAAGCTATTTGCGGCATTTTTCCTACAAAACCCAGACAGTTTGTCCTAGGTTTGTTCTTTGTAAGGAGCCCACTCGAACTGAAGTCTTGGCACTTCAATCCCGGTCTCTCGACAAACGCCTTATCCATGCAGATTGTCCCAGACCTACGAAATCACCACCGCGCCTTGACCTGCGATTGGCGCGACGCGTTTCACCGGACTGGCATGGACATTTCCCAAAGCAAAAAGTCCAAAGTACGAGGTCATGAACAAAGAAGTCTTGCAAAAAATTTTAGCGGGTTTCGCCCGCACCCAAATCTCGCGACTGATTATTGTGCCATCCAGCCCGGTTCTTCATGTTGAATATCCATGAGATGGCCTTGAAGCCAGGAAGTCTTCCCAGCGTTCCCAACTTGCCGATTTGCTCCCAACACAAAAGGCCTCGCCTCTCCGCCTCGCCTATTTTTTCGGAGGGGAAATCTTCCGGATAGCGTTTTGCATATGACTTGATTGTTTTCAAATCTGCGTGCGGAAAACTCTTCTTTGAATACCCAGCAGAAATATGATCGCAATAAACTTGGCAGAATTTTTGTCGCAATTCGGACGTCGGCCATTTCTGCGCGTACTTGTTTCCGTTTTTTGCTGGCATGTCCTCAGTCTGCAATCTGTTTGAGCAGATGATTTCAAAGTAATACTGCGAGAGCGAGCTGGGAACATATCATGAATGAACCAGTGGCTTCAAAACGAAAAGCCGAGCAACGATAACAATACCGCTGTCGTATTCTCCAACGTTATGCGTTGCTAGTTTCCGGCAAGGTCGCTGTGTGGGCACGCGTTTGAGGTTTTTAGGCACCTACCCTAGCCGCCAACGTCAAAACGATAAATCTTGCCCACTGCTATGCACTGGGAAACGCACATTCTATACAGGGGTGATTGGTCGAGTCGGTGTTTGACGACTGATACGCGCGTTTTTGAGCCAAAAAGGGAGCCTGATTGTCCTGGAACGAGCGCATTGTTAAACGACGGAAGGTCTTGGGTTTGTCCCGGGCAGAACTCGCACGTCGTTCCGGTGTGAGCTACGACAACCTTAACAAGTATGAGCGCGGTGAAGTTGATCACCCAAGAGGCAAGAACTTGTCCAAGATTGCCGTGGCTCTTGGCACGAGCGAAAAAGCCCTGCTTTTTGGGTCAACCCCTTTCGGCTCCAACATCAGGCAAAGCAACACCACGCTTAGAATCCATGGTGAGGTTGCGGCCGGCCTTTGGATGGAAGCCAGTTTGTTCGAGGGCGAGCATTCCGAAGCCTCGACAGTACTTGGCGACAGTCGCTTTCCTATCGAGTTGCAGTACCTGTTGCGAATAAATGGTGAAAGTCTAAACAAGCTGGCACAAAGCGGAGACCTTATTCTGTGCTTCGACTACGGCCAGGCTGGCGTCGAGATACAGTCTGGCGACCTTGTTGTTGTCGAACGCTCGCGAGATGGTGGACACACGATCGAGCGAACAGCGAAACGTGTTGTCCAGTCACTTAATGGGGTTCAACTCTTACCCGAGTCGCATGACCCTCGCTTTCAAGATCCAATTGTTTTCGACGACTTTGACGAAGAAGAATCTCAAGTCAGGATCGTTGCAAAGGTTCTCTCTATTCTACGACTCTTTCCTTGATTTAAATTCCAACTAATTCCTGCAGATTTGAGAGGGAGGGTTCCAAAAGCCAAAGACCCCCCTACCCCCTATGGAAGACCATAGAAGGCAGGGAAGTCTCTGGCGCATCTGCTGACCCGAGCCGGGATGGGACACACATAGCCAGGGATTCTCTCGAATTTCCCGTCCTCTGTTTCTGGAAGGCACCTTAGGACTTTCGACCCCCGCGCCTGCGGTTTTCATCCAGCAGGGAGTTGCACCCCGTCACCGCGAATGAGTAAGCGCTACCGAAATTGTGGAAAGAGGTCAATCAAAAAGTGGATTTAAATTATAGTTTCTGGAATAATGCGGCAGCAGCAATCACCGAGATCCGATCAATGCAGTCCAGAGTAGCCCCCAAGAGATTGGAGCCAAATGTCAACACTTCCCAAAATCCTGGAAGCCGGCAAGACACCGGAGCAATGGGCGAAGACCTTTGCCGAACATGGCATCGAGATTTCGGCACGCACTCTGCGCGACAAGGCCAGAAAGCTCAGTGCCTATTGTGGCCTCGGAAATGCCATCTTGTTAAAGCCGGAACATATCGACCGTATTTTTGAGGACACGCCGTGCCGCTTGAAATCTACAAACGAGGAACCCGGTTTTGGGTCCGAGGTCGGACGGACGGCCTCGATGGTTACACTGAAAGAAGCCTCAAAACATCTGATAGAAAGATCGCAGCCGCAAAAGTCGCGGAAATCGAGAGGAAAGCGCGACAACGTGCGATCCTTGGTTCAGATGCGCCGACAGAAGCAGACGAGTTGACATTTGCGGCCGCAGTCATGCTCTATGACGCGAAGCTGGCTGACGCAAACTACCTTCTGAAAATCATTCCCGAACTTGGACCCAAGCGCATCAAGGACATAATGCCCAAGATGGTTCGTGATCTTGGGAGGAAACTTTATCCGACGGCTGCCTGCGATACCTGGCGGCGGCAAGTGGTATCGCCAACGTGCGCAGTCATCAACAATGCACATCAAGAAAAGGGAACGCCGCTCATACGGGTAAAAGCCTATACGGGTGCGGAGCGTCAGAAACAGGACGAGTTGCGCGGTAAGCAAAGCCGAACGGAAAGAACGCCAGGCTCATGGCATTGGCTCGCTGCCTTCAGGGAACATTCCAACAGTTACCAAGGTGCCCTCGCCTTCTTCATGTTCACAACGGGTGCGCGCATCACCCAGTCAATCCTAATGGAGCCACGACATCTGGATCTCCAAAACCACCGCATTCTCATCCCGGCCGCCAAAGGACATGAGGAGCAATGGGTGAGTATTATGACCGAACTTGTGGTCGAACTCGCCAACCTGCCGCCACGCAATGGCCGGGTGTTCGGGTACCAACAGCGTTGGGGGGTTTACAAAGCCTGGAAGTCGGCCTGCGATCGTGCAGGCATTGAGTACATTCCACCGCATTCGGCCGGCAGGCACGGATTTGGGACGGAGCTTGTCGTCCGCCAGGGTGTCGATCCGCGCACTGCAGCAGACATGGGACGTTGGTCAAGCCCGAAGATCCTGCTTGATACCTATACGCACTCCGAAGAAGGTACGACCTCAGTTCACGATGCCTTTAGGCGAGGAAAACCCGAAGAATTTTCGGTCGCAAACGTCACATCAAAGAAGATGGGCAAGTAGCTCGTCGACTGCGCGCCAATCGAACGTTCCAGCTCGCTCTAGTTTTTTGGACGAAGGCGCCCTGCAACTGGTCGCTTCGAAGCTACCTGCGGGAAGTCCGCTCTTCTATCAAGGCGTTGGTTCCAAAGCGTAACCAGAATGTCTTCTCCAGGGAGTCGTGATTTCAGCAGTCGTGAACTTAGATCGTCTTCGCGGTGATACCCCAGGATGAGCGCCACACAGCAGACATACCCGCTCAAGTTCTTTCTTGAACTCCTCAACGAGCAATTCATAGTCGAGACCTTCCATCGGTGTGCCTTCGATGTCTGAGCTGCTGCCGGTTTGATGGACTGCAAGTTAAGCTCGCATTGCCATGCGACAGTGCACGTTCATTAATACTATTGTGAGCAGCGCCGATCCGAGGCCTTTGTTAGTGCGTCTTCCGCATCGACAGGTGGGATGAGGCGATCCAGGTGTCACAGCAAATCTGCCCTTATAGGGTCTGCAGATCTTCCGGCTGCTGTGCTACCAAACCTTCGGACAACGGCGGATTGAGTTTTCCACCTTTCGTCAGCATGACGGGCCGATATCATCTGCGGCATTTGCCAATGCTGTCGGGGGAGGTTCCCGATGGCGCTGTGTGAGCGTCCTTTATTGAAGCTTAGACCAAGCCCTTCATACACTTTCGCAGTCTTGAAAATATTGATTGCGTACAGTGTTGACAACTTGATCATCACCATTTCCGCCGGCGCTCTTTCCGGAACTCGAGAGATTCGACTGATGCGGGCATCAAAACCGGTAGGATTTGGGCTCTGGGTTGACCTCCGTGATCTTAATCCCTACGACAACTTAGCGTCCCCAAATCGGCCTTGAGGTCAATTTCGCGATTTTCTTAAAGTTGCCGTTAGTTCACGCGCCTTGTGAGCTGTCGATAGTGGCCGAATTCAGCGATGCACTGGTGAGCTACTCGGGACGCTCGACTGCACCGGAATAGTCCGCCGGAAGTAATCAGGGCGACAATCACTTCGCTGCAGCTGGCCTGCGTTTTCTGAAAGGCTATTCTAATGTCCCACACACCCACCAGCGCCATTCATTGCAGTTGAGGTCAGAACAAGCATTGTACCCGCAGACACGCACAACGCGAACTGATTGTGAAAATTACGCCGCTTGGAAGTTCCGGCCCCGGCTTCGCAAGGATCTGAAGCCTTCTGGTATCTGTTGGTCCTTTTCCCAGGAATAGATGCCGGTTAGATTGATATGCTCAATTGAGCTGCGAGATGTGTTTCAGCATGCAATCCGAAAAAATCCGGCCCTGTTTGGCGCAGGTGAGAGACGGCCTGGCTGAGTTAAACGGTGTTCCAGCGCAAGATGGCGCTTACAACTAGGTTAAGTCCGGAAACCCGGAAGGCCTGGCTTCATGGGAGCGGTCACGGATTTCCCCGCGTTCGTGGAAGCAGATGGCACGTTTGAGTTTGTGAGCAGCCGGTAACAGGCGGCCTGCCAGTCCAATCGGCCGATCACATCTTCACCGGTATCGTTGGCCGCCTGACGTCGCTGCAGTTGGCCAGCCGGAAACCGGGGTGGTTTTCGTCGATCTCTACATAAACGCGCGGTCAAAAGTTTGCATCACCGCCGCCGACACGGTTCAGAGACCCGCAACCGAATATCTGGCTGCGGATTAGCCGGAAATGTGACGACACGCTAACCCACATCAGCATGCATCGCCACCGCTGCTGCTATGTTGTCACACAGCTTCAAAGATGGGCGACGCCATTAAACCCGGCACCAAACAGCTACTGACAAGTCACTTTTACCTGTCTGGCAACTCTGATCGGGCCTGCCGCCTATCGCGCACTCCAGCTACACCCAGGAGGTCCCATGGACCATTCATCACATGAGCCGCTTCAGGCCGGCGAGATCATTGCGGCTAACGTCAAAGGCACCGATATCTACGGACCCGATGATAAAGTGATGGGCAATGTCTCCGAAATGCTCGGCACCGGTCAGTATGCAAGGGCGGTCATTGAAGTTGGCGGCTTTTTCGGAATCGGGGTCAAGCAAGTTGCCCTTGATATGTCACGCATCGACTTCATGCGCGATGAAAACGGAAAAGTCCTTGCTCACACCAAGATGAGCAAGGTCGAATTGAAAAACCTGCCGAAGCATCGAGGTTGAGCTGTCAAAGACAAAATCAACTGATCGGAACACTATCCGAAGCGCTTAAACACGCCGGAAAATGGCCTTCAGACGCGAGCACAGGAAAACGAAATGGCAAAGGGCAAAAGCCGCCGTGGCAGAGAAGACAGAAAGCCGAAACGGAAAAAGACCACGCCTGTCCCGCCAACTTCTTTCAACAAGGAGTTGACCTTCGAGACGAAACCGAAGGCAAAAATAGCCTGAACTGGCTTTGTGGCAGGACAATTGCCAATCTAACCGGGCATTGAACGCTGCTGCCAATAGGGCTTGCGCGGACAGATCCTTGATCGTGAATAGGCTTTGCTGCGGCCTGTAAATTTCCTCCGGCGGCATCTTGCATGCAGCACCGCCATTTCTCTGCTCGATGTTCGGCCAAAATTAGCATCGGAGGTTCCTGATGATCGTCGGGTTTCCCGGTTGGTTGCCGCTTCGACGGGCAAGCAAAGCCCCTTGGAACGATATCAACCCTGTACGTGCAGAGATGTTCGGGGCCGAACGTCTGGAACAGCATGCGGCGAGTCTGGCAGAACAACAAGACGTCACCCTTAAACCACCACGTGTCGTGTCGTTGCAGCGCCGGCTGGAAGAAAATGCAATTGCCTTGTCGGCCACGCACAAGGCCTGCAATCTTGAACTTGCAGCCGGTCACCCGATCGTGCCTGCTGCTCAGTGGCTTCTGGATAACTATCACCAGGTCGCGGCGCAAATCGGCGAAAGCCGCACCGATCTGCCGGCCAGTTACTACCGAACGCTGCCAAAGCTCTCAGATGGCGCGTTTCGAGGCTATCCGCGAGTCTTCGGACTGGTCTGGGCCTATGTGGCACACACGGACAGCCACCTCGATGCGGTGATGCTATCCAGATTTATCCGCGCCTACCAACAGGTGCAGCCCCTGACCATCGGCGAACTCTGGGCGATTCCAATCACGCTGCGCCTCGTTCTTCTGGAAAATCTCCGGCGCCTCTCCGATCAGATCCGCATGGGTCACAAAAGACGCCATGAGGCTGACCAGCTTGCAGACCGTGTTCTCGGCGCGGGGAACACGCAGACCCACCCGCTAGCCTACTTAGAAGCTGGCCTGAATGGGCGCATGTCCGAAGTCTTTGCGGCTCAACTGGCCAAGCGGCTTCGAGATTGCGATCCGCTCATCACTCCGGCTATCGGCTGGCTCGAGGAGCGTTTGGCGGCGCAGGGCAGTGATATTGATCTTGTTGTGCACCATTCACAGGAACGTCAGGGCGCTTCCAACGTCTCGGTGCGAAACGTCATCACGAGTCTGCGCACAATTTCCGAGATGGACTGGCCGGATCTGTTCGAGGGTGTCAGCCTCGTCGATGCGAAGCTGCGGGAATACGCGGGGTTTGCCGCGATGGATTTCGCCAGCCGCAATCTCTATAGAACGGCCATCGAGGATCTTGCCCGACACTGTGATCGCAGCGAAATCGAGGTGGCAGGGTTGGCGCTCGAGGCCGCAGGCAGAGCGTCAGAGATGGCTGCAACGTCTCTCTCCGACGCACTTTGTCGGCGCCGAGGCGATCCCGGCTGGCATCTGTTTGCAGAAGGGCGGATCACCTTTGAGCGCCAAATCAGTTTTCGGCGATCCTGGTGGCCCTGGCTTCATTTTCACCCCAGTCTTTCAGGTTACGCCGGCAGCATCATTGGCGTCGCCCTTGGCTTGCTCGTGCTTGGCCTCTGGGCGGTTACAGGTCTCGCCAACGCCCCCGTTTCGGGAGCGTTTCTGATCCTGTGGGCCGTCGTAGCCCTGATCCCTGCAAGTACCGTTTCGCAAATTCTTGTCGATCGCCTGATCGGTTGGACCGTGCCCCCTACGGCGCTGCCGGGTTTGGCGCTCGAAGACGGGATTCCAGCCTCGCTGCGCACTTTAGTCGTCGTGCCGACTCTCCTGACAAATGTCAGCGATATGCGCGCGCAGATCGAAGGACTGGAAGTTCATTATCTGTCAGGTACAAAAGGAGATGTCACTTTCGCGCTTCTCACCGATGGCGTGGACACCCCTCACCAGAACATGCCGGGCGATGCGGCACTTGTGACACTGATCGACAAGGAAATCGCCAGGCTGAACCAGCTCTATGGTTCGGCCCCGTCGGGCGTGCGCTTTTTGCATCTGCATCGCCAGCGCCGGTATAATCCGGTTGAGAAACTCTGGATGGGATGGGAACGCAAGCGCGGCAAACTGCAGGAACTGAACCGCCTGCTGCGCGGTGCCACGGACACCGACTACCGTACCCCTGATGGCGGCATCCCGGTCGTCCCTCCTGACGTCCGGTATGTATTGACGCTGGATTCCGATACACGGATGCCACGCGACACGGTGCGACGGCTGGTCGGCAAGATGGCACACCCGTTAAGCCGCCCTGTTATCGACCCCGTCTTGCGCCGGGTAGGCGCGGGTCATGCGATCCTGCAACCTCGCGTCACTCCTGCCCTGCCGGCTGCGCGCAGTGGTACAGCCTTTCAGAATGCCACATCCGGGCCAGGCGGAATGGACCCCTATGCCGCAGCTGCGTCAGACATCTATCAGGATCTCTTCGGTGAAGGGTGCTTCACCGGCAAGGGCATTTACGATCTTGACGCATTCGAGACGGTGATGGCCGGGCGCGTTCCTGAAAACACCTTGTTGAGCCATGATTTGCTGGAGGGAATTTTCGCTCGAGCCGGACTTGCCTCAGACGTCGAGCTCGTTGAAACCTTTCCTGATCGGCAGGACCTTGCGGCACGCCGTATCCATCGCTGGTGCCGGGGCGATTGGCAGCTGTTGCCCTGGCTGGGACCGCACGGCGGGCTGGGTGCACTTGGGCGGCTCAAGGTTCTGGACACGCTGCGGCGCTCGCTTCTGGCGCCGGCGACCCTGGGCACGCTGGCACTGGGTTGGCTGCTACCCGGCCCGGCTGCCATTCTGATAACCGCGCTGGTATTGGCGATCCTGATGCTGCCGTCGTTCCTGCATGCGGCGGTTTCAGCAGTGCCGCATCGTGCCGGACTACATCTTCGAACACATCTGCGTCTGATGCGCGAAGATCTGGCGCTGGCGTTGCTTCAGACCGGGCTTGCGGCAGCTTTTCTTGCCGATGCCAGCTGGCGTTCGCTCGATGCCATCACACGCACACTGTGGCGACTGCTGGTCTCCCGTCGGCACTTGCTGCAATGGACCACCGCCGCCTCTCTCGCCGCGGCCCCGCGCCTGGATCTGGGCGGCTTCACGCGGGCCATGGCGCCTGGCACCACACTGGGACTGGCCCTGGCCGGGTTGACCGCCTTTGCCGCCCCGGCTTCGCTGCCGCTGATCCTGCCTTTCGCCGGGCTCTGGCTTGCTGCGCCTTTCATCGCCTTGCGCGTGAGCGAAATTCCCAAGCCAGGACCCGAAGCAACGTTGACACCTCAGGACGCACAGGCGCTACGTCTGATTGCCCGCCGGACCTGGCGCTATTTCGAGACATTCGTCACCACGGAAGACTGCCATTTGCCGCCAGACAATTTTCAGGAAAATCCCAGTCCTTCGATTGCCCACCGCACCTCTCCCACCAATATCGGGCTCTATCTTCTGGCAACAGTGGCTGCGCGCGACTTCGGCTGGATCAGCCTTAAACAGGTTGCCGAGCGGGTCTCCGCGACTCTTGATTCGATGGAAACGTTGCCGCGTCTCAATGGACATTTCTACAACTGGTACAGCACGCAGGATGGCCGGGTCCTTGACCCTCCCTACATCTCGTCGGTGGACAGCGGAAATCTCGCTGGACATCTGATCGCGCTTGCCAATGCGTGTGAAGAGTGGGCGGAGGCGCCTGCCGCGGATCTGCGACGCCGTCGCAGCGGTCTCGCCGATCTGTTGGACTTGGTCGAGATCGACGCAGTTCGGGCCGGCGTACTGCCAGATTCTAGCTTCCCTGCCACGATGCGGTCATTACGAGATAGCCTGGCACAATCCGAGATCGACTGGTCCGCCTTACAACACCTCGCCACCGAAGCAGAAAACTCCACAGGGGCCAGCAACCTGTCAGATGCGAGCGCACGATCCTGGCTGTCACTGTTGCGCGACAGTCTGAACGAAATGGCCGCAGACGCGGTTGGCTTTGGCATCGACCGATCCGATCTCGCCAGGCATCTGCGACAGCTCGGCGAAACCGCGCGCAGATTGGCGATGGAGATGGATTTCGCCTTTCTGCTGAACCCAGAGCGCAAACTGCTCTCAATAGGCTATTCGGTGCACGAAAACGCGCTCGACCCGGCTTGCTACGACCTCCTGGCGTCCGAGGCCCGTCTGGCGAGCCTATTAGCCATTGCCAAACAAGATATCCCTCCACGCCATTGGTTCCGGCTGAGCCGTGCCTCGACTGCGGTTCGTGGCGGCACAGCGCTTGTTTCATGGGCTGGATCGATGTTCGAATACCTGATGCCTGAGCTGGTGATGCGCGAACCCGAAGGTAGTCAGCTCGGACGCACCTGCCGATTGGCCGTCGCACGCCAGATCGCCTATGGCAAGGCTCAAAGTGTTCCCTGGGGTATCTCCGAATCCGGTTTCAATGCGCGGGATTTGGAATTCATCTACCAATACTCCTCTTTCGGCGTTCCCGGACTGGGGTTGAAACGCGGCCTTGCCGGCGATCTTGTGATCGCGCCCTATGCGACTGGTCTTGCCGCGATGCTCGATCCTGCCGCTGCGCGGAGGAATTACGACGCGATCGAAGGGTTAGGTGGACTTGGGGTCTTTGGCTTCTATGAAGCATTGGATTTCACCTCCGCCCGGGTGCTGCCCGGCCAGCGTTTGTCGGTTGTGCAAAGCTATATGGCCCATCATCAGGGAATGACCATCGCGGCTATTGCCAATGCATTGACTGACGGGCAGATGCGCGCGCGCTTCCACCGCGAGCCGATGATCCATGCCAGCGAACTGCTGCTACATGAGCGGTTGCCGCGCGATATCGCCCGCACACTTCCACCTCTCGAAGAGCCGGCGAAGAACCTCATGCAACCTTCGGAAGTGGAGCGAGGGCGGCGGATCTCGTGTTGTCCGAGCGGCCCGCCCGTCAGCCATCTGATGTCGAACGGGCATTATGCTGTCATGTTGACCGCGACGGGAGGAAGTTATAGCCGTTGGGGAGACATCGCACTGACCCGCTGGGGAGAGGATGCGACACGTGACCATCAAGGCGCTTTACTGCACCTGCGGGACATTTCGGACGGGACGGTGCAGAGCTTTGGCCCCTGTCAGGAAGGGGCGACGACGTCCGACCAGGCCGTACAGTTTTTTGAAGACCACACGACCTTCACTGCCCAAACGGGGCGGCTTGACACGGTGCTCGACATCCTCGTCTCCGGTGAGGCCGATGCAGAGGTGCGCCGCCTATCCATCACCAATTCGGGGCGCGGTGCTTGCGAGCTGGATGTAACTTCCTATGTCGAATTGACGCTGGCGACCCCTGCCTCTGAAACAGCTCATCCCGCTTTCTCACGGATGTTCGTGCAGACCGACTTCCTACCCGAATACGATGCGTTGATTGCATGGCGTCGCCGTCGTAGTCCGGACGAGCCGGAGATTTGGGCCGCACAGTTCATGAGCGTGGAAGGCGAGACAATCGCCCCCTTGCAATATGACACCGACCGAGCCACGGCACTCGGCCGCGACCAGGAACAGGCTCGGCCCCGCGCCATAACTCACCCCGGCCCGTTGGCGGGCCACACCGGAACAGTGCTCGATCCAGTCTTCGCCTTGCGCAACCGGCTACGCATCTCGCCGGGAGATACTGCACGTCTGATGGTCTGGATGGTTGCCGCAGATAGCCGAGAGGCGCTGATCGACCTGATCGATCGTCATCATGACAGCAATGCCTATGACCGTGCTCGAACGCTGGCATGGACCCAGGCTCAAGTGCAATTGCGTCATCTCGGCATTTCGCCGGATGAAGCCGCTGATTTCCAGCGTCTCGCGGCGCCGATCCTTTATCACGACATCAGGTTCCGGCCACCTGCGGCTGTTTTGGCAAAAGGGTCCGGACGGCAATCGGGCTTGTGGCCGCTGGCAATTTCTGGGGATCTACCTATCGTTTTGCTGCGCATCGACGATCCGGCAGACATCGGACAGGTCCGCGCGTTGCTCCAAGCTCATGAATACTGGCTTGGCAAACAACTGTCCGTGGACCTGGTTATTCTCAATGAAAACCCTGCCTCCTATGTGAAGGACCTGCAGACGGCAATAGACACTGCCCTGCGCAGCAGCCACTCCAGGCCACGCAGCGGCGAACAGCGTGTGCGGGGAGCGGTGTTCACACTTCGCTCCGATTTGATCGCACCGGAGGCTCGCGCGCAGCTTCTGGCAGCCGCAAGGGTGGTTCTTTTGGCACGTCGCGGCAAAATTGGTGATCAGCTTGTCATGGCGCTGAAGGATACCGACCTTTTCCTTGCCGAAGAGAGACTGGCAGAAATACTTCCGGAACCGGCCGGGCGCACCACTTCGAGGATAACCGACAAATCCGCAGTTCTCGATAGTCCAGCAGATCTGCTGGCCGCTGGTGAAAGTCTGGAGTTCTTCAACGGCACTGGCGGATTTGACCAGGACGGGCGGGAGTACGTAATCCTGCTCGGCCCGAACGACACGACCCCAGCTCCCTGGATCAACGTTATTGCCAATCCCGGTTTCGGATTCCAGGTATCGGCGAGCGGGAGCGGTTTCACGTGGGCCGAAAACAGCCGTGACAACCAATTGACACCCTGGTCCAACGATGCTGTGGCAGATCCGGCGGGCGAGGCCTTTTATATCCGAGACGACGACAACGGCACGCTGATCTCGCCGACCAGCCGTCCGCTGCGCAGGACAAGGGACGGGACCGGAGAAAAAACCGGGCTGTATATCGTGCAGCATGGGTTCGGTTACAGCAAGTTCGAACATCAGGCGGACGGCATTGCCTGTGACCTGGTGCAATTCGTGCCTCGCGAAGACCCGGTACGGGTCTCGGTGCTACGTCTGAAGAATACCGGCCAGAAGCCGCGTCATCTGAGCGTTGCCGCCTATAGCGAGCCGGTGATGGGAGTGTCGCGTGCCGCCTCTGCGCCTTTTCTTATTAGTTCACGTGATGGAGCGACCGGAGCCCTGCTGGTATGCAATCCCTGGAACACCACTTTTCCAGGCCGTGTTATGTTCACCGGCCTTTACGGCCCAGGGGCGGGTGTTGAAAGCTGGACAGGCGATCGCACGGAGTTTCTCGGACCGGGTGGGAGCGTAGCTGCCCCCGCAGCGCTTCACCACCAGCCAACTCTCTCGGGCCGGCTTGGTGCCGGGTTCGACCCCTGCCTTGCGCAAATGAAGGCTGTTGTGCTTGCCCCTGGTGAAAGCGTCGAGGTTTTGCATTTGCTCGGCCAATGCACTGATGCGGCGACAGTTGGTGCGCTGGTCCGGCGCCTTCGCTCGTCAGATCCGCTCAAGATGCTGGCGGAAGTTCAAAAATATTGGACCGAAACTCTGGGCGCACTCCAGATAGAGACACCTGACCGGGCGATGGACATCATGGTCAACGGCTGGTTGCCCTATCAGACTCTTGCTTGCCGGATCGAGGCGCGGGCGGCCTTCTATCAGGCGAGCGGTGCCTTTGGCTTCCGGGACCAGCTGCAGGACAACATGGCGCTCACGTTGACGCGGCCCGAGCATACCCGAGCCCACTTGCTGCGTGCCGCCGCACGTCAATTTCCCGAGGGCGACGTGCAGCATTGGTGGCTGCCGCATTCCGGACAGGGCGTACGCACGCGTATTTCGGATGATTGTGTCTGGCTCGGTCACGCGGTTGCCGCCTATGTTGCCAGCACGGGCGATGCAGCGGTGCTCGACGAACGTGTACCATTTCTGGAGGGGCACCGCCTTTGCGAGGGCGAACATGAAGCCTTCTTCCTGCCCGACGAAGCAGGCGACGACGCGTCGCTATTCACACACTGCGTGCTCGGGTTGGACCGCGCCCTGACGCTGACCAGCCCGTTTGGTCTGCCACTGATCGGCACAGGCGACTGGAACGACGGCATGAATCGCGTTGGCGCCGAAAGCCATGGTGAAAGCATCTGGTTAGGCTGGCTTCTGCTGCAGACACTGAAGGCTTTCATTCCGCTGGCCGAGCCGCGCGACCCGGAGATTGCACGACGTTGGCGAACGAGGGCCGAAGCTTTGCGCCAGTCCATAGAGAAAAATGGATGGGATGGGGACTGGTATCGCCGGGCGACTTTCGACGATGGCACCTGGCTCGGCACGGCATCTGCGCGCACCTGCCGTATCGATTCGATCGTGCAAAGCTGGGCGGTGCTGTCGGGAAAGGCTGATCCCGTGCGCGCAAATCGTGCGATGGAAGCTTTTGACCGCCTTCTTGTAGACCACGCCGACGGGCTGTCTCTGTTGTTCACCCCACCATTCGGCACGGACCCCACGCCCGGGAACCGCGATCCGGGATATATCGCCGCTTACCCACCAGGCCTGCGCGAAAATGGCGGGCAGTACAGCCATGCCGCGATGTGGGCGATCCTCGCCTGGGCGAGGCTGGGACGCGGCGATCGTGCTGCCGAGCTATTCTCGCTGGTCAATCCTATCAATCACTCGAGAACGGCAGATGCCGCACAGCGTTACAAGACCGAAGCTTATGCCGTCGCAGCCGACGTCTATTCCGTTGCGCCGCATATCGGCCGCGGTGGTTGGAGCTGGTACACCGGCTCAGCCGCCTGGATGCACCGTGCAGCGATCGAGGGGATCCTCGGCATTACCCGTGAGGGCAATCGCCTGCGCGTGGCACCCAACATCCCGGCGGACTGGCCAGGCTTTTCTGCTCGTCTGAAAGTAGCGGATACCTTGTGCGAAATTCGGGTAGTCCACACAGAAGATGCCGAGGTCCGGCTTGACGGGCAGGATATCGCAGCGGGGCCAGAGGTGTTTCTGCCGCTCGATGGTACCTCTCACGATCTGTTCCTTGGCCTCAGTCATGTCGAGCGAAAGACACCTGCCGTGTGACAGAGCCGGGTTAAAAGACGGCTGCGAAAAGAGAACGCGCCCTCCCGTCTACCCGGTGCCAGCATCAGTTTGCCGGCAGAAAACTTTGGGCGTGCGCCCTTCTTGCTTCAAACATCAGAAAGAACCTCATGACCACGCTGAGCACATGTCACGTGACCACCTATCGCTATCTGCAACCGGTCTTGCTTGGACCGCACCAGATGATGCTGCGGCCGCGTGAAGCGCGAGACCTGCGGCTCATTTCGCACGACTTGACGGTGTCGCCAGAGGCAGAAATTACCTGGGCCCATGACGTCGCGGGCAATGCCGTCGCGACTGCCCGGTTCAGCGCACCGACCCGACAATTGCTCATCGAAAGTCGGGCAACAGTTGAGTTGACCGCTTCAGCCTGGCCGGTATTCGCCATTGCTGCCGAGGCCATCAACTACCCGTTTTTCTATTCCGATGATGACCTGACCGACCTAGGAGCGCTTGCAACACCTCAATATGCCGACCTTGACGGCCGACTATCCAGATGGGCCGAGGGTTTTGTCCTTGGACGTCCAACCGATACCTTGTCCCTGTTGAGGGACATCGCGACCGGCTTCTCGACCGGGATTGCCTATCTAAGCCGCGAGATGCAGGGAACGCAGACGCCTCTGGACACACTATCGCGCGGATCAGGGGCATGTCGCGACATTGCAGTCCTGTTCGCGGAGGCTGTGCGAAGCCTCGGTTTCGGAGCGCGCATCGTCTCCGGCTACCTGTACGATCCAGAAAGGTGTCTCGTGGGGCATGAAGGCACGGGTTCCACCCATGCCTGGACGGAAGTCTTTGTACCAGGTGCGGGATGGGTCGCTTTCGATCCCACGAACCAAAGCGTTGGATCCAAAAATCTGATCCCCTTGGCCGTCGCCCGCGGTATTCATCAGGTCGTCCCGGTCGCCGGCAGTTTTACGGGAACCGGGAGCGCTCTGGGAGAAATGTCAGTCGAAGTGCATCATACAGTGATTGATGATTGAAGTTGGAATGCCGACCGGGAATTCATTGGACGCCGCGGTATCGGGAAACGTCGAACGGAGCACGGCACATATCGCGACGAGGGCCGGCTCAACCCATGACACGCCAAATCCGCTCCGGTCCTAGCCATTGCGGCTGAAGCTTGTGTGCGACTCGTCCTCGTTCAGCGTCTGGTCGAACACGAAGCCGGCACTTGCCAACGTCAGTGTCGCGGTCACGCCAATTTCACTGGATGAATAATCAATCGAGCTACCGATTTGAGCAGACAGTGCCTTTACCAGTCGGGTTCCCAATCCATTGGCGGTCTGGCTCGTGCCAGTGCTCCCAAGACCTGGTCCGTTGTCGCTGACCATAATCAGGATTGAATCGCTGATATTTTTTCGACAGGCAATCCCGATCCGCCTCACTGCACCGGCGCGATGACCATACTTGAGGGCGTTGGTGACAATCTCGGTAAAGATCTGCGCAACGGGAAGCACATGATCGAACTTTAAGGCACAGTCAGGCGCGTAGGTTTCGGTGAAGATGACGTCGTCAGCAATGCCCGACCTGAGGGTTGTGCAAATCTTGTCCAGAAGATCCCCCAACTGAACTCCGTCTTCGGAACCGCTGCCGGTAAGTATCCGCTGCAAGTCCGACACGGCCTGAATATGTGCACTGATCGCGTTCAACAACAACGAAACTTCCATAAACTCTAACGGGCTATCCTGTCTCTTGAGACCGATCCCTTTGAGGCGCACATAACTGGACAACATGGCCAGGTGATTGGCTATCCGGTGGTCGGCCTTGAGGGAACCGGTGGAGCGGGCTTTGTTTCTGAACTTTCGCATTTGGGACCTCATTGGTTCCGTTCTTTAACAGGACCGGGCACATTTGCAGAACCCTTGCCGAGACGCGTCCGCCGAACCCTGCGCGCTGCTCTTCAGCCAATGAATGCGCGCCTTTAACCGACCTTACGCTTCAGGTATCCAAGCGGTACTGATGCAGATCAGGCCAATGCGTTCAAAGACGCGCAGGGCACTCGCAAAGCTATTGATGACACGCTTCCGATGCGCGACTTCACCGAACCGAACCCAATCCCGTTATCTGCCACTAGCCAATGGCAGCGTGGATACCAGTCGTTCATCGTACGGTCAGGATGACGGCATGTGATCTCGATCAACGTCGCAATCCAGAGTGCCGTCACTGTAGCTTCAGGCAACGTGGACAGTGGTTCCGCTGCAAGTGGTTATCACGCGGATGCAATTCAGTCGGATGCGGCACGGTCGACCATATTGAGGATAGAACTAATTTCTCTGATCGACATTATCAACCGTATGTTCGACCGGGCCGACTATTCAAACCTCGATGCCCGAACACTGTTCGGCTTAACGAGCAAGGGCTTCCGCCAGCGGCTTTTCTTCTCCACAACCACTGATCTGAGTCAGTACCAGATTGCATGCTTTCCGCTAGGGTGAAAGACGCCGAAGAAATAGGCCTGACCTGCTTCGGTTCAATCGGGGCAAAGTTCCCGGCGAATTCTGCCGAAACGGACAGTGCCCGCAAGGATCCTCACATGGCATACGTACCGAACCGACTTAGACACGACCCGCAATACGACCTCTTTCTACAGGCCCTCGTCGGCGACGACATCCGCGGAACCAGCGTCACCGTGCTGTCGATGCTCGCTCGGCTTGGGTACGACCCATGGAAAGAGGCTTCCGCCTTGACACAATTGGGGGAGCCGGCTGCACGACGAAGATTGGAAGCGCTCCTGGCCCGCTTCACCGATGTACCGTTGTTCGGTCCGGCGCGAAGCATGGCTGTCTCGCGGCTGATCGCTTTTCTTCCGCGCGTCGGCAAGGATGCTTCCACGCCCCGGCCGACGGCAACATCCATCTATTGGCTGGTCGGCATCGGCTTGCTGCTAGCCTATGTCGGCCTGCAAGCTCACGACAATTAGAAGGAACCAGCAGCCTCTTCACCCTGCCTCCACGGTCCTTTGAACACCGGCAATCTTTGAGGAACAAGATGATCAATTGGAACCTTCTTCTGATCCTTGTCGGCGTGCTTGCCGTCGTGGCGGTTGGCGCAAGCTACCTGTACTACAAAGAACGCCAGCGCAGGATCGATATCGAGATCGGCCAGAATCGCATTTCCATCGAAGGAAAGTGAGCAAAATTGTGCATCCGGAGCGTTGCTAAGACATTAAGCCGTCCGGTCACCGCAGTTCAGATCAGCAGGACCTGTCGCGAGACGCGATATTGCCTCCCTCAGGAGAAACCACCATGTCACTCGGCCTGATCCTCATTATTCTGCTTGTCATAATTCTTATGGGCGGTTTCAGAGACCGTATCGATGGGCGTGACTTTAGCTTCGGCCATTCCGGGTTAAGTCTGCTTGGTGCTGTTCTGACCGTCGTCGTACTCGTGTTGTTTGGCCGTATCTGAAACGATTTACCGTTATGGGTGATGTGGTTTTCAGTGCCCTGGAAATCCCATCCGAACCGTTCCTGTAGGCTTGCTGAAGTAGAGGACCGCCGCGACCTCCATGTTCCAAGTCAGAATTCACGGTTGCTGGTCGCTCCAGAACCCTCGGCGAAAATCAGAAATAAGAAGTCCATGACGATCTCGTCCAGATGAATAGCGTTTCAGCTAGAATTCAAGGAGACTTGAACACTGCCGGCAGACAACCGGACCTGTCAATTACAACGTTTCAATGCGGAACCGGACACAATAGTACTTGATTGAGTCCGGTTCGGTCGGTCGAAAAGACTTTGTTGGTGTTGTATATTTTCACACTTCCCCGGTTTCCCCGCTTCGGCGGAACTCAGAGTGCGTAACCAGCCACAAGAGCGCGAGTAAACCTATAATTGCAGAGACTGCGGATCCCGTAAAAATTCCGAGCTTTGCAGCCCCTATAAGATCCCTATCAAAAGCCAGGTTGGCGATGAAGAGCGACATGGTGAAGCCGATGCCGGCGAGAAATGCTCCAGCTGTCAAGAACGGCCATGACAGATCAGGGTGTCTCACCGCAATACCCAAACGAACGGCCGCCCAGCTGAAACTGAAAACGCCGAGGGGCTTGCCGAGCACCAATCCTGCGACAATCGCCAACGAAATTTGCTGACCAATATCGGCCTTGTCGATCGAAATCCCGGCATTTGCCAGAGCGAAGATCGGCATGACAGCAAACCCTACCCATGGATGCAGCGCCAATTCGAGCCTCTCAACCGGAGAAAGGGTTTCTGAAACCGCCCGGCCAGCCTCACGAAGATCATGCCGTTCTGGAGTGTCTCCGCTCCAGTGTTCGCCTCCTGGATAGGCGAGCACCTGCTCGAGAATTGCCCGAAGGCGCGTATCGCTCACCCAATTTTGGGTTGGTGTCATTAAGCCAAGAACAACACCTGTAATCGTTGCATGAATGCCAGAAGTATCGACGCACAACCAGATTGCGCCGCCCGCCAGAAAATATATGGGCATGCTTCTTATACCGAGGCGGGCAATGCCGACCACCAGACCAAATCCCAGTAGCGCCGCCCCTATAGCAATCCAGTTAAATGCTTCTCCGTAAAACACAGCCACCACAACGATGGCTCCGACATCGTCAAAAATGGCTAGCGACAACAGAAAGAGCCGGAGAGTTGGTGGTATGCGCCGACCGAAGAGTGCGAGGCACCCGATAGCGAATGCCGTATCGGTGGCCATGACGGTTCCCCAACCGTGTATCCCCGGGTTCCCGGCGATCAACGCCAAATAGATCGAGACCGGTACGATCATTCCTCCGAGCGCAGCTGCAAATGGTAACGCAGCCTGTCTTGGGTTCCTCAATTCTCCGAGAACGATTTCTCGTTTGAGTTCCAGGGAAATCACAAAGAAAAAGAACGTCATCAGTCCATCGTTGACCCAGTGCCGCAGCGAACGGGTGAAATCCAGCGATCCGTAATGGAGACCAATCGGTGTTTCCCAAAAGGCCTCGAAAGACAGAGCCCAGGGCGAGTTGGCCAGGGAAAGTGCGAGCAGCAAAGCAAGAAGCAACAGTCCACCTGCCGCCGCCTCGATTTTCAGAAACCTTGCGAATGTTTTCGTGAAGCGATCGGCAATTTCTTGAGGAAGGCTAGTGCCATTTGAACTGGTCATGTCAGTTGCTGTCTTCGCCGGAGAAATGATGCCTCAAGGCGCACTTTTCGTGTCGAGGATGGCTAGGCCACCCGCAGGCCAGGGCTAGGGTCAGGTTAGGGCCTTCGAACCGAGTTTCCGCCAGCAATAATCCGATTGATCAGTTTGGCTACCGCAAGGTGCATTTCCCTGTCAGATTCGGGAGTAACCGAATTTTCGTGTGAAGCGGCGGCATCGCGCAATATTCCCACGATCTCGTGTTCAGGAAGAATTGCATGATCATTTATGGCGAGCAGAAGAGCCTCACAAATGGAGAGAGCCGCCATTCCTGAAAGGTCCTTTGGATCGGGCATTGTCGGCATTCCTTTCCTTGGGAAGAAGTCCGCAGCGATTGCGAACCTGTGGAATATCATCAGCCTCGCAGAGTTTGTGTTATCTTGTACTGATCGAAAGCAGTCCAAGTGCCGGGATTGCGGGATAATATCCACCGATGCTGGAGGCACCATTGAACACCATCGAAACAAGTCCGCTCAAACGCAAACTTTCCGCATTTGTCGCTTTGTCCGTTGATGAGCTTGTAGTCTTGGAGCGACTACACCAGCGCCGCAGAACATTCGTCGCGGGTCGAGATCTTGTGCATCAGGGACAGTCCAGGCAGGCTGCCTATATACTGGTTTCAGGATGGGTATGTTCTTACAAGACGCAATCTGACGGGACACGCCAGATTGTCGACGTCCAGATACCTGGCGACTTTCTTGGGTTGCGCAGCGTTCTGCTTCGCACCTCGGACCACAGCTTTGAACCGATCACCGATATTCAGGCGGTCGAAGTTCATGCTAACGATCTCCTTGACGCGTTTGCAAGGTTCCCTCGCTTGGCGGCCGCAGTATTGTGGGCCGCGTCACGGGACGAAGCCATGGTGGTCGAACACCTCGTTGGCCTCGGACGGCGTGACGCGGACGGGCGTATGGCCCATTTTTTGCTGGAGCTTGGCTCGAGATTGGCTCTGATTGGCATGGGTAGCCAGAGTGGCTACGACTGTCCTTTGACACAGTATCACCTCGCCGATGCTTTGGGACTGAGCGCCGTGCACGTCAATCGTGTTTTACGGCAATTGCGTGAAAGCGGATTGGTCACGTTTCGAAACGGCAAGGTGACGTTCCACGATCGTGACCGCCTGGTCGAATTTGCGGGGTTCGATCCTGAATATCTAGACCAAAACGGGCCATTGCTGAAGTAAACTCATACTTGCGCGATGCCTATTTCTGGCCGACCAATTTCTTTGGAATGCGACCGGAAAGAACTAGGTGCAAAAGATGCCGCCGTTCTTGTCAATCTTTTCCTTGATTTTGTTGGCCCGAAAAAAACTTGTAAGCAAGATAGTAAATCCGCAGGTCACAATCTTAACCGCATCGGAACGAAAAAACTCCAAGCACTAACTTCGATCAGGATGTTTCCCCAAGGCTCCAAGTAGGATGAGCGGAGCGGTCGGGTACTCGGTCAATTTCTTGACACGCCTTTAAAGGCATTGACAAAGACTGCGACAACAGGCGGGCCAATCTCATAAGCGGACTCGCAACGCTTGCCCCGAAAAACGAAGTTACCTCAAATAGTCACGCGTTGGAAAGGGGTTCATTAGTGCCGAGCCTGTTTTCAAGTGTCTACGTGCCTGCCGAAGCATTTGCTCGCAGGCTTTGAACGTGACGTGCGCATACATGCGAAGGAGTACTGCGGCTATGGAGAAGAAATTGAAGAGGGACGGACCCAAGTCGGATTCCACAGATCTCGAGAGGCGGGTCCTAGCGCACGAGAGAATTTTACAATCTCTGATAGCGTATATGTCCTGCTCTGAGCCCCGGTTTGTCAAACACCTCAAGACACGCTTTGTCGACACCAATTCGATGGCGCGCCGCGAACAAGACTATAGAGACGTTGACGATTATGCCGAAGAATTCATGCGCGCGGTCATAAACCTCGGGGAAACCAGTGCCCTTCCAATATCGAGCGTTACAAAAACTGAAAGGGCCTCGAAGCATCCCATAAAACTGGCGCTTGCTTCAGTCCATATGCTTCCTCCGGAGACTGAGCAGGATCGGGTGCAGGTCCGGGAAAGAAATGGGATATGGGAAGTAAGGGTTGATGGCGCCTTTCTCGGGGACTATCAGAAATCGGAACACGCTAGGACGGCTGCCGCTCTGGCCAGGCTTTCACTCAAATGAGGAAGGGTCTGTCGTCTTCTGGCCGTTTGGAATGCTCAAGACGGGAAAGAAAGGGTGATATCCGGATCAGCCTGGGTTGCCGTCTTGATTTCAAGTTTCCGAAATCCACACCGATAATTGCGATGCTCAACGTTGATGCAACACACTATTGCGACCTCGAGCAACTGGATTTTTTGACAACTACTCCTTGCGTGCCGATCGAGAGCTACAAGGATGTTTTTGGGAACTGGTGTTCCAGGCTGACAGCGCCGGCCGGCGCCTTCAGAATGGCGACGCAAGGCATCTTTTTTGATCATGGAAAGAAAGATCGGTTTTTTCCTGCTGCGTATCAGCACTCTGTACAAGATCTTCCATCCGACGCACTCGTGTTTCTATTGGGCAGCCGCTATTGCGATACTGATTTGCTGTCGCAAGAATCTTGGCGGCTGTTCGGAGAAACAAAGACAGGCTGGGCCAGGGTTCAGGCTATCTGTGACTATGTGCATCAGCAGGTGACCTTCGGCTATGAGCATGCACGCGCAACCCGAACGGCGTCCGAAACCCTGACCGAAGGGCGGGGTGTTTGCCGTGACTTCACCCACCTTGCGATCAGCTTCTGTCGATGCATGAACATCCCGGCCCGCTATTGCACGGGATACCTGAGTGATATCGGCGAGCCGGAACCGCATACCCCGTGTGATTTCGCAGCCTGGATGGAAGTCTTCCTGGCAAACCGATGGTGGATCTTCGATCCGCGCAACAACCAACGCCGCATCGCACGGTTTCTGATTGGCCGCGGAAGGGATGCTGCCGATGTCCCGCTTACACAAACCTTTGGCGAAAATACTTTAGGAAATTTCGAGGTTTGGACCGAGATTTCCAATTGAGACTAACTTCGATCAGCACACGACCGGCCGGGTCCATCTAAATTCTTTGAAACAGTCTCGCCTTCCTATGAAATCATCGACCAAGACGATTCTGGGAGCTTGATTGAAGCACAACCAATTAAAAACGGCGGATATTGCCATGAACACCCGATCGACCAGATCGACGGTGAAGTTCTTCCACCCCTTCTCTTTAAATAGGCAATCGGAAGTCCTGCCTGCCGGAGACTACGAAGTCCTTGTCGAAGAAGAACTTCTTCAGGATATGAATTTCCTCGGATACCGAAAGACGGCGACGTATCTGATCGTTGCTGGCAAGGGGAAGACCGTGATGCGGGAAATCTCCGGAAACGATCTGGAAGCCGTGCTCAACCGAGACCGGGCCGCCAACGATGACAGACAAAACAGCAAGGCAGCTCCTGCGGAGGACTTGAAATGAACATTCCCGAATGGCTGAAACCTGTTGCGCTCGGCGTCGTGATCGGCGCAATTGCCGTGAGCGCGGTGGGATTTTCCTGGGGCGGCTGGGTAACCGGTGGAAACGCGACACAGATGGCGAACAGGCTGTCACAAGACAAAGTAATTGCAGCGCTCGTGCCGGTTTGCGTCAACCTATCCCGCACCGACGCAGAACGCGCCACGAAGCTGGCGAAGATTCGTAAAACCTCTGCATACCAGCGAAGGAATGCGCTCATGGAAACTGGATGGGCGACGGTTCCTGGTTCGGATAGCTCCGACCGAGATTTGGCGCAAGCCTGCCTGGCCGCACTCGAACTCGACAAATCGTGAGCGGGAGCGCTCATCATGCCAGAAAGTACACTTGGTTCGATGTTCGCAGAGAATCTCCAACATCAAGACCATGCCGCAGCGGATACCGTTGCTTTCTACGTGAAGGAAGATCTCACACTTAAGGACTTTTTTCGCCGTAAGCAGCGAAATGGCCGAAGGGAGACTTTTGCCATCCAGGCGGCGGAAAATGAAGGCATGCGGGTTTTCGTGAACGAGCCGGAATAAGAGCAAAGCCTGTCTCGGCGATCAGCCGGGCGATGCCGAACGCCTGACAATTCACTTTGAAGAACGAGAGCAATCCGTCCCGATCAGCCGGCGCGCAAGTGATTCTCGGGAAAGAGCTGTCATGACATTGGAAAACAAAAGTCCTCCCGGTTCGGGTCCTTGGGGCACGGGGCCGGGAGACCGTTCATCGGATATCGACACTTTTCTGCGGCATGGTCGCCAGCGCTTCGGTGGCATTTTACCGGGTGGCTTTCCCTCGGGCCGCGGACTTTTGGTCGCCGGCGCACTTAGCTTTGCCGCTTACGGGCTCTGGTCATCCTACTACACCGTACCCAGTGACTCCGTAGCAGTCATTCAGCGTTTCGGAAAGTTCGTCGCGGAAGTCCCGCCCGGGCTACATTTCAAGTTCCCCCTCGGGATCGACACAGCGACGATTGTCCCGGTCAAGCGTCAATTGAAGCAGGAATTCGGCTTCACCACGCCAGGTGGCAACGATCCCTATCAAAGTCCCACCGACGGCCGGCGCGAGACCGAGATGGTTACCGGCGACCTGAATGCGGCGTTGGTCGAATGGGTGGTTCAATATCGTATTTCGGATCCGGTCAAGTTTCTGTTCGAGGTGCGAGAGCCCGCCGCCACGCTTCGCTATGTTTCGGAATCCGTCATGCGCGAAGTGGTTGGTGACCGCACTGTCGACGAAGTCATCACGATCGGCCGGCAGGAAATCGAAAGCGAAGCACTCCTGAAGATGCAGGCTCTGGCCACGAAATACGCCATGGGCATCAGCATCGACCAGGTTCAGCTCAAGAACATCAACCCACCTGAGCCCGTCCAGTCCTCGTTCAATGAAGTCAACCAGGCGCAGCAGGAAAAGGAGCGTCTGATCAACGAGGCCCGCCGGGAATACAACAAGGTCATCCCGCTGGCGGAAGGCGAAAAGGACCAGCGTATTCGTGAGGCGGATGGCTATCGGTTGAAAAGGATCAACGAGGCCGAAGGCGACGCGTCGCGCTTTACTGCGCTCTTGACCGAATATCTGAAAGCACCGGATGTAACCCGCCGGCGGATCTACATCGAAACCCTTCAGGATGTGATGCCCGGTA
This sequence comes from uncultured Roseibium sp., assembly GCF_947494555.1. GTDB lineage: Bacteria > Pseudomonadota > Alphaproteobacteria > Rhizobiales > Stappiaceae > Roseibium. The sequence continues at coordinate 59,263 of NZ_CANLVF010000005.1, forward strand.
TCGAATCGAAGATCATCGTTGACGGATCAACCGGCAGCATCCTGCCGCTTCTCAATCTCGACCGTCAAAAGGAAAACCGGCCATGAAGATCGTATGGGGACTTCTTGCCGGGATTGGAGCCGTTGCCGTTGTGTCAGCCTCCACTGCCATTTACACCGTTGGCGAAATTGAACAGGCAATCATCACCCAGTTCGGTAAGCCTGTGGGAGAACCGGTTACCACGTCGGGTCTCAAACTGAAACTTCCCTTCGTTCAGGACGTCAACCGGATTGATCGCCGGGTTCTGGAATGGGATGGCAACCCTTCCGACATGCCAACAAAAGACAAGCTGTATATTTCCGTCGACCTGTTCGCCCGCTGGAAGATCACCGACCCTTTGCAATACTTTCTCCGACTTCGCGACGAACGAAGCGCCCAGTCCCGGCTCGACGACATTTTGGGCAGCGAGACACGCAATGCGGTTGCAAAGCACGAGCTGATCGAGATCATCCGGACGACAAGAGGGCGTACCCCCTTGCGAGACACACTCCTTACGGACGAGGAACTTGCGCAGGATATCGGGTCGCTTGTTCCCATCCAGAAAGGTCGGGAACTTGTCGAGAGGGAAATATTCGAGGCAGCGGCCGAGAAGGTCCGCGTCTTCGGAATTGCGCTGCTCGACATCCGGTTCAAGCGCATCAATTACAACGAGAGCGTCCGGCCAAAAATTTACGACCGGATGGTCTCGGAACGCCGGCAGATCGCCGAGCGCTTCTTGTCGGAGGGCAACGGCGAGGCCGCACGTATTCGCGGTAACCGTGTGCGCGATCTGAACAAGATCCAGTCCGAAGCCTATCGGGAGGTGGAGGAAATCCGTGGAGTGGCCGATGCAGCCGCTGCCGACATTTACGCCCGGGCCTACAACACAACCGTGCAAGCCGCGGAATTCTACGAGTTTACCCGGACAATGCAGGCCTACAAGGACATGATATCCTCTGGAACGACCCTTGTCTTGTCGACGGACAGTGATCTCTTCAAGTTCTTGAGGGGTATGCAGGCTAAAGTCGGGAAACCGGACCGCCGCCAGCCGGATAGCGGCGGCGAATTGGTCAGTGACCTGACAGAGAGCAAGCAATGACCAAGTCGGTTTCGACCGAAAAGTCGGGACTACCCAATTGGAAACAGTCCGAACCTGCACCCATTTCGGTGCCTTCTCCCGATCCGTTCAATTTCATGAACCGCGCGCTTGAAAATTGGGACGGCGAGGGAGGAGCACTTGCGCAGGATTCCATGCACTGTGAATATGGCAAGCGTGTCGAAGCTGACGGCTCCTGGACGATTTACCACGTCTTTACCGGCAGCCCGGCAACAATTGGCGGCAATCTGATGCAGGACATGAACGCAAAAGACGCACTGGATCAAATGACAATAACAAATGCCGGCAATTCCACACGGCGGGCGGCACGTGCAAAGATCTTGAAGGTGCGATTTTTGGCTACCTGGTGGGTTCGACTAACCAAATACTTCCGATTTTTCTACTTCTTGCTGCCAGTGTGATCAAGCTTCTCGTTCGCCGACCCCTCATGGCGTCGGCCGTTTTTTGAGGAGATCGATTGCGGCTATGGTTCGAGATGAGACCTAATTGAGCCCTCCAATTCTTCCGCAATATTGAGCGAAGATTGAAGAACTTTCGTTTCGTTCGAGGCGTCAGATCCCTGTTCCATGATGGCGACAGGTAATTCAAGCTTGCCAGCCGCAGTGTTCACGCGAACATAATACAGAAGCTGGCCACAGGGCCGCACTTCAACTTTCGTCAGCTTGATCTCTGACATTGTCAGTCTCCTATATAGACATTCACGCACCACTGGAATTCGCGAGAGCTTGGGCTTTCTGCCTTGCAACGCGCAAAGCCTTACCTTTGGTAAATCGTTTTTTTGATTACAAGCGCGTTGCCCTGGGTTGCTTCGGCAATCGCCACGGGTTCGAGGTTGTCCTGGGTGACCATATGTTCGTGCAACTCCAGATCATTGCGGATCCGGTATTGCGGTGTGTCACCGATGCAGGGCATCAACGCGGTAATGCGGAAGGATACGCCACGACTTGAGGACGTCATCGGGGGGGCGTTCTTCATTCTGACACATTGTCCGATGGCAAAACGGTGTTCTGAAAGAGTTGGCGCCTTTCGGTTGAGCCAATTTTGTTGGTTATTTTCGTTAATCATGATCCTTTTCCTTCGCATTTTCCATCCTGTATACCTTGGCAAGGCTGTCATTCGACTGTTGTTCATGATCCTGGGCCGTCGGGCCACAGAACCATGAGCGACGAGAGACATCGGGCCAAGCATTCGAGGAAAGCTTGAAAGTGTTGCATGAATCGCGTCGATCGAAACTGATGCATGTTGGTCAGCGCTGGAAAAGCTGGGATCTCTTTGTCATAATCTCTGAGCTAAGGGATAGGGTTTGCGTGCTCTTCGGCGAAAAGAACTGCGCGAGGACAAAAGTGTGTATTTGCTACTAAGTTGACGATTAACGGCTCCGAAACTCGTGGCACGGATTATCAGTGGCAGATGTATATGTTTGGTTCGAGGTCAGCGTGCCGACGGGCACAGCTCTTGCTCCCGTCTGATCGACGCAGGGCGAATGGCAAGTTTCGTCAGTCGACAGCCAAAACCAGACTGTACCCTCTCGGCCTCATAGCAGCCTTTAGCAATGCACTTGCGGGACTCTTTTTATACACAGGCAGGCAAACGACAAACCCAAGTACGTCCATTTTCGTTCGTCGCACGAATTGACACCAGCCGACGCTTCTTTATTTGGAACTGGAAGTTTTCACGAGACGCTGAGAAACTTGAAACCCTCACTCCCGAGATAATGATATGTTCGTTCTGGGCTTCTTCAGCAAACAAAACTCACAGGAAGCCAATTCTCAGCGTTCAACTTTTGTTCGCACGGAGATCAAGAACGAAAGTTTCATCAATTCTGCATTTCCCAGACAGTCAGCTTTTGATTGGAAACATAAACAATTGCAAAATTGGCACTTTCCACAATCAGGCCACACTTTTGGTAAGGGAGAGGTCGAGAGTTCAAATCTCTCCGGCAGCATCATCGTATCCCAATAGCTTCAAAGACTTATTACTTTTCGGCATTGTCCTGATCAGCCCCACCTGATTGATCCGTTTTGATTGTTAGCACTGCACTACTCACCGCTCCGGCGGTGAAAAAGCAAGCAGCATTTGATCGAGCCCTTCATGCGCCACTGCAACCATCTCTTCGGGGCTCAAACCCTGCGCACCCTGCCCGGTCTGGGCGACGCCCAGCTGACTTTCGCCAATCCTACGCCAGACGAAACAACTCTGAAACCGGTGCCCAACGCTTTGGCATAGAGCACCGTCTTGTGCATCACCAAATGACAATACGTCGCTGTCTTGCTCACGGTTGAACCACTGAAGATAATAGTCGATTTCAGACCTGTCATACCTGCCGATCTTCACAGTATCGAGCTGCTTCATCACTGAAGGATCCAAGTGTGAACAAAACGCACGCTTGTGCGTTCGACAGACAGCCTCGACGGTTTCCGCGTGTGAAACCGGTGTGATCCACAGCCTCGCCGTTTCTATCCGTTCGTCATGTCTACACAAACGAGCCAATGCAAGCTTGTCGCCGGGCAATGATGAATAGCGAGCCTGAAACCGAAGACGCTCATCTCCTGCCTGCGTGCTGTCAAAACGAACGCGAAGCTCGGGGTAAACCCGATAGCTCACGCCGCCCACCACATCCACATCAAGATGCGATGTTGCACACTCATTTTGTGGCACGGACTGATCCCATACCACATAGCCTGCAGCGACCAACCCCGGCATCGCCGCTGCAACCAGCGTGAGCGCTCCACTGTGAGTGGTCAACCAACGGAACACAAGATGAGCGCTACCCACCCATAAAAACGTTGCGACGAGGGTCGCGCCCAAGTAGCTGCCGACCAGTATCGGCAGCAAACCCGCGTATTCTCGCCCCCACTCGGTGACCAAGCAGAGATATCCAAAGACTGCCAATGCCACGAAAAAAGGTAGCGCGAACAGAAGCTTCCGCCCCTTCAGAACAAATGCATAAGCAAAAGAAAAGCTTGAAAACAGAGCAAACCCGATCATCGCTAATGCGTCCAAAGTGCCGGGATAAATCGGAAACAAGAATACAACTCACGTTTAAAAATCCGAAGGCACCACACATTATGCGAGTGCCCCCTGTCAAGCATAGGTGCGGTAGCAAGCCGCAATCGCTACTGTATTGAGATCGCGGCGGCTATCAAGGAGCGCCAACTCGGAGCTCTTCAGCGGTCAAGTGCGGCGCCGCAGCGAACAAAAATGTCGGCCTCGCTGCCAACAAGAAACGCCAATCGCTGAGGTCACAAGCACTTGATCCGGGATGCAAGCTGGGACACATTTGCTATCGTCTCCCCTGGCCATTCATGGGGCTTTGGCTCCACTGAAGCTTACAATGTATCCCGCTCGAACAGTTTTTGCGCCATGACGCCAACGCGGGTCTCCACGGCTTCCAGCGCGTCGAGGATCAGGTCTTCGCGGAAGCGGCGTCCGACGATCTGGACGGCGACCGGCAGGCCCTCATGCATGCGGGGTGATACGATGCCGGCCGGAAGGCCCATGTAGTTCATGGCGAAGGACCAGATCCCACATCCGAGCACCTCCATAATGCCGTCTTTTCCTTCCGCATCCCGGTTCCAGGAGTAGGTCGGGGAAGGCAGAAACGGGGTCAAGACGATCGGATAGTGTTCCAGCAACAGGTTCCACTGGCGTATGAAAAAGGACCGCCTTGCCATCTGGCGCAGCAGTTCCTCTTCCTCGAAGGGCGGAAAGAGTTCGAAATACTCGTCGAACATCCGATTGATTTCGCTGCTGCCATGCCTGCGAATATCGTCCAGCATCAGAACGCTCACCTCGCCCATCAAGGCGCGGTAGCCCGTTTCGCCAATCTCGCTGATGTCGGGCGTCTCGACTTCAACGACCTCATATCCGGCATCCGCCAGACAGTCGCGTGCTGTTTCAAGGGCCTGAACGATCGCCGGATGCACATCGAACTGATAGGTGTTCTTGGTGAAGCCGACCCTTACCGGTTTTTCCAATGCGGGGCCGTCAAACGGCACCGGAGCCTGCCAGGGATCGTTCGGGTCATAGGCTATCGCGGACCTCATCGCGAGACGGACATCGCGCACCTCGCGGCAGATGACGCCCTGTACCGACATCAGCTGCGCGAGCAGGCCGCGCTCCGCGCTCTGCGACGGGTTCCATGCAGGTGTGCGGCCAAGCCCCGGCTTGACGGTGACCGCACCCGTTGCGGCAGAGGGAAAGCGCAAGGATCCACCAATGTCATTGCCATGCGCAATCGGACCCATGCCGCTCATTACGGCGGTCGATGCGCCTCCGGACGAACCACCTGAGGAAGCCCAGTCATTCCACGGATTGAAGGTGCGCCCATGCAATTCATTGGTCGTCGTCGCGCGAAATGAAAATTCGGGTGTGTTCGTCCGGCCGATGACCACGGCACCGGCGTCGGTCAGGTTTTTGACAAAGGGCGCATCCGCCGGCGCGACAATGTCGTTGAATGCCTTGACGCCGTTTGAGGTTGATTTACCCTTCTGGTCGACATTGATCTTGATGGTGACCGGCACACCGTGCAGCGGGCCGACCGGCCCGGATCCTTTGAGCTCAGCGTCAAGACCGCGCGCGCGCCCAATCGCCTCGTCCCCCAGATCATCGACCACGGCGTTGAGATGCCCGTTCACCTCACGCATGCGGACCACCGTCGCCGTCACGGCGGCTTCTGCCGAGACATCGCGATTTGCAACCCGATCCGCGAGCTCACTCGCGCTCCATTGCCAGATTGGTTTTTCTGCCATGTATCAGGGGTTCCTTTGCATGCAGACGACATGCTCAATGGTCAGCGAGAAATGATGAACACTATCCTTTTGGTCTTATAACAGTCGACCGGCAACAACAATGCGGATGGTGCCGCGATGCATCGCTCCTGCCGCGAAAGGCAGCGTCTTTCCTTTGGATTGGCCCTTTTCGTCAAGGCGGACCCAAACCGGTTGCGCCTCCGCTTTCATCTCCGTGTTTGCAACACATCTTCAACTTCTCGGGCGGTCGGAAATCGCCCGTCCCCGGTTCGCGATACAAACAGTGCCGCGGCCGCGTTTGAAAACTCAACAGCCTCCGGCTCGTTCAACTGCTTGGTAAATGCAAAGGCAAAGGCACCGTGCCAGACATCTCCGGCTCCCAACGTATCCAATGGTGTCACGCGCGGTGGAGCAAACCGGCTTCCATCGTGAAGCTCCACGCCGGCCGCCCCGCGAGTCACGCATGCCCAGGATTGGCTTTGCGCTGCGATTTCGGCCAGCGATGTGCCACCAAAATCAGACAACCCCTGCTCGGAAAGGGCAAGGTGGCTGACAAACGGCAGGAGATCGCGCGGCACGGGAGCTTCGCCGTCCAGGACCGAGGGCTTGCTTTCCTCTTGCGCCTGTTGAAATAGCCTTCTCGCCAGAGTGCGACAGCGCGTGTCCGCCAGAACCGCGTCATAGTCTGGGAGATCCTCCGTCAAATCCACGTCGAGCAATCGATCCGACCTGTGATTGACGATGGTGCGCTCGCCATTCGAGGTGACGAACACCGCCGAGTGAGCCGTTGTCTCTCCCTTGAGAGTTTGAACCAGCGTGTGATCAATCCCGCGCAATGTCATTTGGCCGCGGAGAAACTGACCAAACAGATCGTCTCCAACGGCTCCTGCAAGGCGCGCCGTGCCGCCCAGTTTCGATACTGTCGTTGCCGCCAGCAATGCGCCGCCACCGGGCTGGAGCCGTGCGGTGCTCGCCCTCACCTTGCTGCCTTCCTCCGGAAAGGCGTCCAGGTCGTAAACCGCATCCAGTGTTATCAAGCCCGCGCAGATAACAGTCGGCATCATGCCTCCTCCAAATTTATAGGTAACATGTTAGTCTATACATAATTAAAATGTCATGTATCATAGGAGAATTCACGTTAGGGAAACTGATGGCACAATTCGGCATTCTGACAGCTTTGCTGACTCCATTCACGTCTGACGGTTCGATCGACGGGGACCGGCTTGCCGCTCATGCCGTTTCGGTCATCGACCGGGGCGTGTCCGGCGTGACCTTGTTCGGCACGACAGGCGAAGGCGCTTCGATTGCCGCCAGCGAGCGGCGAGCCGGCATCAGCGCCCTCGTCGAGACCGGCGTCTCCGGCTGCCGCATTGTGTTGGGGGTTTATGGTGCGGCAACTGCGGATGTTGCTGCTCAAATCGATGAAGGGCTCCGTGCGGGCGTCACCCGTTTTCTGGTGCCTCCGCCCTACTATTTCAGCGGTGCTGAGGAAGATGGCGTCTTTCAATGGTTTGCCGAACTTCTTGCCTTGAGCGATCCAAAAGCCGGGATCATTCTCTACAATATTCCGCAGGTCACTGGCGTCGGCGTTTCGCCGTCCCTCACCTGGCGTCTCAAGGAAACCCATCCTGATCGGATCATCGCCATCAAAGACAGTTCCGGGGACTGGGCAAACGCGGAAAAACTGTTAGCCGGAAAGTCCGTGCCGGTTTTGGTTGGTGACGAGCGCTTGTTGCACAAGGCGGTTGCCATGGGTTGTGTCGGGTCAATAACGGGCGTCGCCAATCTCTATCCGGAAAGGCTTTGCAACGTCATCGCCACGGCCAGCGAAGACACGATGCTTTCGCAAACAGTCGAGCGTATCGTTGCCCTGCCGATCATCCCGACACTGAAAGTTCTGCTGGCCGACGCATTGGATGATCCGGTCTGGGAAAACACGCGGGCGCCCTTGACCCGGCTAACGGCGGAACAGAAATCCAAAATCCTGGCAGTGGCCGGAAGGGGCTTGGCCGCATGAGCAGGTCCGAACGCCGCCTCCGCGATGACGCTTATTCCAGTTTCACCGAAAAGCTCCTGTCGCGTGACATTCAACCCGGGCAGATCGTGTCCCAACGCGAACTGGTCGAATTGACGGGCATGCCCCTGGGCGCAATACGCGAAATGATCCCCCGGCTTGAGGCCGATGGTCTGATCCGCACTGTGCCCAAACGGGGTCTTCAGGTTCTCAATATCGATCTTGAACTGATCCGCAATGCTTTCCAGTTGCGCAGGATCATCGAAAGCGAGGCTTTCGCGGTTTTCTGTAAAAATGCGCCCGATGCCGAGATCGCGCGCATCGCAAGCGAACACCGCAAGACATTGAGGGAAGCCAAGCGCGGTGTGACGCCGGAGCTGCTGTCGCGCGCTCAGCACATGGACTGGGCCTTCCATGATTTTGTGATCGATTTTCTGGGCAACCGGATCATCTCCGACATTCACCGCGTGAACGCGATCAAGATACGCCTGATCAGAAACTCCGACACCCGCATGCTGCCGGAATTGGTGGGCTCGGTGATGAGCGAGCACCTGGTGATCATCAACGCGCTTGAAAATCGCGACGTGGAGAAAACGGTTGAAGCTGTTCATGCACATGTGGACAGCGCAAAACGCCGGGCCCTTGGGGTTTGACGAAGAATGCGGGAAACACCGCAAATGACTGAGGAGGAAGTAAAATGAAATCGTCTATTATTCTTAATGGCTTAGCTGCATTGACGGCTTTGGCGATTACGGCGTCCGCAGTGGCTGACGACAAGGTTACGTTGCGCATGTCGACACCGGCATCGGAAACGGACCAGCGTTCCGTGGCCCTTGCCGAAGTGTTTGCACCGGAAGTCGCGGAGTTCGCGACATACGAGCCTCACTACAACGCGTCGCTGATCAAACAGAATTCGGAGCTGGAAGCCATCGCTTCAGGCGATCTGGAGATGTCGATCGCGTCCGCCCAGGAACTTGCACAATACTTCCCCGAGTTCTCGATTTTCGCGACCGGTTATGTGCACCAGGACGCCGACCATCAGGTGCGTGTCTTCAACGATCCGCTGATGGATCCGTTCAAGCAGAAGGTGGAGGACGAGCTGGGCATCAAGCTGCTTGCCGTCATGTATCTGGGCCGCCGCCACGTCAATCTGCGACAAAGCAAGGATGAGCTGACGGTCATGACGCCGGCTGATCTGGCAGGCGTGAACCTGCGCATGCCGGGCACCGATGCCTGGCAGTTCCTGGGCAAGGCTTTGGGTGCAAATCCGACTCCCATGGCCTTCACAGAGGTTTATACCGCCTTGCAAACCGGTTCCGTCGATGGACAGGACAACCCGCTGCCGACAGTGGTGGATGCCAAGTTTTTCGAGGTCACCAACCAGATTGCACTGACATCGCATCTTGTGGACCTGAACTATGTGGCCTTCTCAAAGGCGGTCTGGGATAGTCTCACCCCCGAACAGCAGGCGAAAGTCCAGGCTGCAGCAGAGGCTGCCGCCGAAAGCGGCCGCAATGCCCAACTCCAGAAAGAAGCCGAACTCGTGTCGTTTCTGGAGGAAAAAGGCCTGTCTATTTACGAGCCGGACCTAAAGGCCTTCCGCGACCACGTTCAGTCGCAATACGTCGGTTCGGAGTTCGCGGCCTCCTGGCCTGACGGTGTGCTGGAAAAAATCAACGCACTCGGCAATTAACCCCGGTGGGGCAAGGATGGGAATTCCGTCCTTGCCCAAATCGGCGAACGGCAAACATGAAACACATTACAGCAGGTCTGAAACATACGGCCCAGGCCGTCGCGGCTGCCATGATGGCGGTCATGTTCCTGACCTTCGTCCTTCAGATTTTCATCCGTTACTCGGCGCGCCTGGACTGGCTGCCCGATTATCTTCCCTTTCTTGAACCGACCCGGTTTGGCTGGACCCTGGAGCTCTGCCTGGTCTTGTGGCTTTGGCTGGTTTTCTGGGGCAATGCCTTTGTGGTTCGCGAGAGCGACCATGTCCGTTTCGATATCCTCTACAGCCGGGTGAGCCCGCAGACGCGGCGCCTCTTTGTGATTGTCTTCGGTTTGTGCATTGCCATTGGCCTTGCCGTTTCGATCGAGCCCACCTGGGCCAAGTTTTACATCTTGAGGCTCAAGAAGACCGCGACGCTGTCCTCCCTGTTCGGCGACTGGATCAGGATGCGCGACCTTTATGTGGTCTACATGCTGTTTCTTGGCGCTGTTTCGGCACGTTACTTCTGGATTGTTTGGCAAGCCTTCCGCCATGGCGTACCGGAACCCTCCGACCCCGATGGCGAGAGGCAGAGCGAATGAGTTTTCAGTTTCTGCTGTGCCTCGCGACGCTGTTTCTGCTGGCGGGCATCGGTGCACCAATCGCCTATGCCATTCTGGTGTCCTCACTTGTCTATCTGTTTGCTGCCGGACAGGACATTGGTCTTGCCGGGAAAGTGCTCATGGACGGGCTTTATTCCAGCTTTGTCTTACTGGCTGTTCCCTTGTTCATCGTCGCCGCAAACATCATGAATGCAGGGACGATCAGCGATCGGCTTCTGCAGTTTTGCATCGCCCTTGTCGGCCGCTTCCGCGGCGGGCTTGGCCACGTCAACATTGTTGCGTCTCTTATCTTTTCCGGAATGTCGGGATCCGCCGTGGCCGACGCGGCGGGGATCGGCAAGATCATTATCGAGATGATGACCAAAAGCGGTCACTACACGCGGGGCTATGCAGCCGCGATTACCGCTGCTTCTGCCACCATTGGGCCCATCATTCCCCCCTCGATCCCAATGGTGCTCTATGCGCTCGTCTCCAACACCTCGATCGGCTATCTGTTTCTTGGAGGAATTGTTCCGGGCCTGTTGATGGGCGCCGTCCTGATGGGGCTCAACGTCTGGCTCTCGCATCGCAGAAACTTCGCGCTGGAACCGGCGGTGCCCCTTGTCGAGCTGCCGCGGCTGACAGTCAATGCCTTTCCGGCCCTCCTGATGCCCGCGATCCTGCTCTACGGCATTTATGGCGGGGTCACGACCCCGACCGAAGCGGCTGCCGTTGCCGCCTTCTATGCGCTTCTCCTCGCAGGGCTTTTCTATCGAGCCCTGTCGCTGCGAAAGCTCTACGAGATCCTGGTGGAGAGCGCGCGTTCATCCGCGGCGGTGGGCATCGTGATCGGCGGCGCACTGATCCTGAATTATGTCGTCGCTTCGGAAAACATTCCGACACTCCTGGCGGCGCAGCTGGTGGGTTTGGACATTCACCCGCTGTTGTTCCTGGTCATGGTCAACATCCTGCTTCTGCTTCTGGGATGCGTCCTGGATGCAACAACGATCATCCTTGTGATCATTCCGCTATTCATACCGACATGCCGTGAGCTCGGCATTGACCTGGTTCACTTCGGCGTGGTGGCGGTCGTCAACTGCATGATCGGATTGATCACCCCGCCTTATGGGATCCTTTTGTTCGTCATCAACGCGGTGACCCGTATTCCACTCAACGAAATTATCCGGGAGATCTGGCCGTTCCTGGCAGTTTTGCTGGCAGCGCTTTCCGCCCTGATCCTGTTTCCGGGGCTTGTACTATGGCTGCCTCGAGCATTTGGGTATGCGGGCTGATCCGGGTTGATCTTGAAATTCCCGGCCGGGTCAACCTGCTGAAGCTGACTCGCCCGGACCAGAGGTCATTTTTACTGGCTTCGCGTCTGCTCTATTGCGCGAGCCACTGTTGGTGTCTTTGAGCATCGACGTAACGGCACTTCTTATTAGACTGGGCGGGTTCGTCGAAGGGTCTGCAGTGTTCGAGAAACTCTATTTGCAGATCGGGAGCACGAGCGGCTTTTGTTTCGGCAGGGAACGCCGCCATTCGTTGATGATCGGCTGCAGTTGTCTTTTCGGCCAGAATTTCGGAGTACCAATCGACTTCAGACAAGCAGCGTTCCAGTAAAGCCCGGCAGTCGACAGCGACTTTCCGGTCCTGACCGCATTCGCAACCGCGTTGATGTCGCGTCCTTCGGGATAGATGTAAAGCGATGTCGGCTTGCCTTTCACCAGCGAAAGGATGTCTCGCGAAACTGACGGCGACCATGTGGTACATCCATTGCTGCGCCCGCCGGTGTAATTCACCAGCTTGCCGTAAGGAACAAAACCATCCTTGTCCGCGTGCGGACTTTTGGGATTTTTGAAGCGGCACTGCCACTTGAGATAAACCGCCTGATGGCCGCCAATTGCCCGCTCTCTGGCGTTCGACGTCTCGCCTTCGCCATTGAAAAGCAGGAATGTGCGTTGAAAAGGTGTCCGTTTGCCAGCGCGGCGATAATACCCTTTGAAGGACGTTCTGGTTTCAGCCGTTACATAGGTTCCGCCCGCGGTCAGTTTCGATCCTTCCGCGTTGCTGAAATTCCTGGCGCATTGGCGTCCATTCGAGAAGTTCGCGCGCCGCAGTTTTCGCCCGTTGCCATAGCCCGATGAAACCGCCCGGAACATTTTTCTCTGTTCGCAGATGACGTAGAACCTGCGCCCCGGTTTACCGCTGCGAGACGTGCTCGGGCGCGTCGCATCCATGGCAAGATAACAAGGATTTCTGACCTTGCCCTGACGCCGCTTTCGTTCGTAGAGCGCCCTTGCCCTTTGAAGAACGACAGGGGCGATTTGTCCGTCCTTGGTTCCGACATGTTTTTGCAGCCAAGCAGGAATCTTGGTGCTTTGTTGCGCCTCAGCTGCCGGCGCTGCAAAACCAAGCGCGATCGCAATCGCCAGGTGCGTCCAAACTCTGGGCAACGGTCTGTTCTCCTCCGGACCACGTCCTGTTCACACCGGCCTCAAAGGTATGACTATTTCGGCGCCAGCTGCATGCAAGCAGCGCCAAGTTCATAAACCCAGCTCAAAGCCGGCGGACCAAGTTCAAGACCACAATGCTCCCGGGTAGTATAGCACCGAAAAAGTTCGCCAGTCTTCGATCAAGAAGAACAGTTTTAAGGCCCGGGTGCAACAAGGGCCGCTACTGTGACAACAATCGGAAAAGGAGCGGCGCCGGAACTGCCAGTTCCAGAATTCCAGCCGACGAACTGTTCCCAGAAAGCGGCAGTCTCCGGATTTCAAAAACTGTCTCGCTCGTGCCCCGAAAAGCCTTGCACAAGGCCTTCACCTCACCGCACTCGGCTCGCCGAAAGACGCCCTATCCCTGAAGATGATCCCAGACCTGCGAGATTACCACAGAGCCCTCGCCCACAGCTGAAGCGACCCGCTTGACTGACCCGGCACGGACATCGCCGACAGCAAACAGCCCTGCGCAGGTGGTCGCGAACGGAGACGTCCTGTCGGCATCGTTGCCGGTCAAGACGAAGCCCCTTGGATCCAACTCGCAGGATTTGCTCAGCCAGGCGGTGTTTGGCGCCGCGCCAACCATGACGAATGCCGCCGGACAGTCCAGATGCCAGTCCAAGCCGTCACGATCAATGATGACCCGCGCCAAAGCGTCGCCGCCCTCGAGCGCCCGGATGTGCGACTTGTAGTGAATGGTGATGGACTGATCTGCTTCCAGTCGCGACAGCAGATAATCCGACATTGAAGCAGCGAGGCTTCCGCCTCTTACCAGAACATGCACATGACGGGCGGTGCGTGACAGGTACATCGCTGCCTGCCCCGCGGAATTGCCGCCACCGACGACGACGACATCCGCACCACGGCAATACCGTGCCTCCATGTCCGTGGCAGCATAGTAGACGCCAGCCCCTTCAAAATCGGCAAGCCGCTCCAAAGGCAGGCGGCGGTATTGAACGCCCGTGGCAACGACAACCGCTCTGGCGCAAATCTCTTTGTTGTTATCCAGCGTGACGCAAAAAACTCCGTCTTCGCGATGCTCCAGGCGGACTGCTCGCCGTGGTCTCAGAAATCGTGTCCCGAACTTCATCGCCTGGATTTCTCCACGCCACACAAGATCAGCGCCCGAGATCCCCGTTGGAAAACCCATGTAGTTTTCAATGCGGCTGGAGGTTCCCGCCTGACCGCCGACCGCAAGGTCTTCAACCAATACGGCAGACAGGCCCTCGGCCCCCGCATAGACGGCTGCTGAGACACCGGCCGGGCCGCCCCCGACGATCAGGACATCGACTGTCTCGTTGCATTCGAAATTTTGTGCCAGGCCCAACAGGTTGGCGACTTTTGCAGGTGTCGGCTCGTCGACGACACGGTTGCTGCCAAACACGACTGCAGGTTTGCGGCCACTCAGCCTGCAGCTCTGCCTGATTTCCTCAGCGTCCTCAGAGCCCAGATCGATCAGTTGAAAAGGGATCTTGTTCCGTGCTGCAAACTCTGCAATCCGCCTGACGTTGCGATCCTGGTCGACGCCAATCAATTTCAGCGAGGAATCGTTTTCTTCTATTTGGCGCCGCCTGCGCGCGGCAAACACGGAAATCACGATATCGGACATTTCCGGAATGCGCGCCATTGCATCGAGCATCTTTTCCCGTGGAACCGCGATTGCCACGGTCTCCTCCCTGGCGCGCAGCGGCAGCGTGAAGGCGCCCCTGTTCAAAAATGCGATCTCGCCGAGGAACTGCGTCGGACCAAGCGAGGCAGGCAGATAGGCTTCCCGCGTGTCAGGGTCGATAACTTCGACGCGGCCTTCCAGGATGTAGTAAAAAACATCCATCGGATCACCGATCTCCGCGATGATCTCGCCCTTTTCGAAGCGCCTGACATCGCCAATTGCTTTCAGTTCCCCAACGTGGCTTTCATGCAAAGGCGTTCTCGTCATTTCCCGCAAGTTGGCAGCGAAACTCTCCATTGCGAAAATCCTCGTCGTCGTTCAGGGCCGGATTGAAACTGGCATACGCTCTTTCGAATTGAACCCGGACCTCTCCACCCGGGTTGCTTTATTGTTGTGGTGCGCTGCGGCCATTTGGGAAGATGCAAAAAGAGCGATCATTAGCTCCGGTCGCAAAGACCGGCCGCGCTTGCGCCGGTTTCGATCGTTGATTTACTGGCAATGTCTTTGAAAACCGGCTCTGCGCCCAGGCCGAATTGGAGCCTGCGTCCGGCTTCAAAAACCGGCCCGTTGCAACGAGCAGGGTCTTCTCTAAAGTCATTGCCACGTAGCCAAATCCACCAAGG
Source organism: uncultured Roseibium sp. (assembly GCF_947494555.1). Taxonomy (GTDB): domain Bacteria; phylum Pseudomonadota; class Alphaproteobacteria; order Rhizobiales; family Stappiaceae; genus Roseibium. The sequence continues at coordinate 74,263 of NZ_CANLVF010000005.1, forward strand.
GCCCCGATGAACAATCTCAACGAACTGCGTGTCTTTATCCAGGTCGCACAAACAGAGAACTTTGCCGGTGCAGCGAGAGTGCTCGGCATGACAACGTCAGCGGTGTCGAAGGCTGTCCAGCGGCTTGAGACGGAAATCGGCGCCAAGCTCTTCTCAAGGACAACAAGATCGGTCTCGCTAACTGTCGAAGGCACACGTTTTCTCGACGGTGCACGGCGCTTGTTGAGCGATGCCGATGCGCTCAAGGAAGAGTTTGCCGACAGCATTTCGCAACCGAGGGGCAAGCTGGTGATCTCCGCGCCTGCGGTGTTCGGCCGGGTCTGGCTGACCGAGCGTGTGCTTGCCTTCATGTGCCGCTATGAGGAAGTCGACGTCGAACTCAAGTTCGAGGATCGGCAGGTCGATCTCGGCACAGAGGGCATCGACATCGCCATCCGCATTGGTGCACTTGGCGACAGCGCCAACCTGATGGCGCGAAAACTGTTCGACGATCGCGCCTATTCCTGTGTTTCACCTGCCTATATCGAGCGCCACGGCAAACCGGAAACGCTCGATGACCTTGAGCACCATCGTGGCATCCACTACCGGGTTCAAAACACCGGGCTTCTGTTTCCATTCCTCTTTGAAGAGAAAGGCGAGATCGTGCGCCGAACCTTGAATCCGGTCCTGATAGGAAACAGTGTCGACGCCTTGCGCCAGGCGGCAGAAAAGGGAATCGGCATTGCCCAACTGCCAAGCTTCCTTGCTCATGAAGCCTTCGAGGCAGGACGCCTTGTCGAGGTCTTGGAGGACAAGAGACTGAATAATTTCCCTTATTCCATCATTTACCTGAACCGGCAGCTTGTTTCGCCACGTGTGCGGGCATTCGTAGATTTTCTGGTCGCGGATCCGCCCAGCTTTGTTCAGGCGGTTTCTTAGTACGCGAACCACCCTTGCGTTGATTGCGTCCTGTCAGGAAACACTGAGCGTCCTGCTGTCCCGCTAATCTGGAAGCCGGTCAATTCCCATTTCCTTCTCCATGCGTGGGGCATCGCCCCGCAACGAAAGGAGATCGGAATGCCAAAGTCCAGCAAACTCTTTGCAGGTGTCGCCTTGGCCGTCTTTTACGGCGCCGGTGCCTGGTACGCCGGAGAGCGCATCAGCGACATGCAATTCGTCGCGTCCGTCGAAGCGTCAGCTCCGGCGCAAGAAGCCCCGCTTCCGGTCGTGGATGTGGTGGCGGCAAAGGTGCGTTCCATCACGGAATGGGATGAATTCACCGGCCGGTTTGAGGCGGTCGACGAAGTCTCGATCAGGGCGCGTGTGTCGGGTTATCTCGATGAAGTTCACTTCGCACCGGGCGATGTCGTAGAAAAGGGTGAGCTCCTGTTCACGATTGACGCACGCCCTTTCGAGACGGCACTCGCCGAAGCCGAAGCCCGGCTGAGCGAAGCCAGGGCTGCCTCCAGCCTTGCCACGAAGGAACTGGAACGCGCTGAGCGGCTCATTGAAAACGGTCACACGAGCCAGTCGGTTCTCGATGAAAGGGTTCACGAGGCAGAAATCGCGTCTGCAAGCATTGCAGCAGCCGAAGCCGCTGTCTCGCGAGCAAATCTCGATCTCGAGTTCACGAAGATCCATGCCCCGGTCACCGGACGGATTTCGGACGATTTCGTCAGCCCGGGTAACCTGATCGCCGCAGGTACCGCATCCGATGCACTGACGACAATTGTCTCCCTCGATCCGATCCATTTTGTATTCGACGCCAGTGAACAGCAGTATCTTGAATATATGCGTGCTTCCGCGTCGTCGGGGCTCAGGGAAATCGCCGGAAAGACGCCGGTTGACGTGCGTCTCATCGACGAAGGCGACTTCGCCCATGCCGGCACCATCGACTTCATCGACAATCGTATCGACCGTTCGACCGGAACCATTCGCGGCCGTGCTGTTTTTGAAAACACGGACGGTATTCTGACACCCGGCATGTTCGGCCGTTTACGCCTTGCAACGGCTGAGGACGCAAGCCGGGTTCTGATCCCGGAGCGTGCCATCGGTTCCGACCAAACCGAGAAGTTCGTCTGGGTCGTTGATGACACGGGATCAGTGTCGCGCAAGAGCGTCACGCTCGGCGACCGATACGCAGACGAGCGTGTCGTTGAAGGACTTTCGGAAGGTGAACAGGTGGTCGTCACCGGTCTGCACATGGTTGGACCGGGCGCACAAGTGACCGCCCGTTTGATTGACGCGCCGACGGTTCGGCTGGCGAAGCGCTAGACGCGCTTCGCATCCAAGGTGAGGACAAGGTGATGAAACTTCCGCAATTTTTCATAGACAGACCTATTTTCGCCGTCGTGCTTTCGGCGTTTATCACGATCGTAGGCGCGCTCAGCTACTTCACGCTGCCGATTGCGCAATATCCGGAGGTGGCGCCGCCCACCGTCCAGGTTCGGGCCCAGTATCCTGGCGCTTCAGCTGAAACGATCTCGCAGACGGTGGCGACACCGCTCGAACAACAGATCAATGGTGTCGAAGGCATGCTGTATCTGTCTTCGCAGGCAACTGGCGACGGCAACCTGACAGTCACCGTGACATTTGAACTCGGTACCGATCTCGATGCGGCTCAGGTCCTGGTGCAAAACCGGGTCGCCATTGCCGAACCGCGCCTGCCGGAAGAAGTCCAGCGGCTTGGCGTGATTACCCAGAAGGCATCGCCGGATCTGCTGTTGGTCGTGCACATGTTCTCACCGGACGGGTCCAAGGACGATCTTTACATCACCAATGCCGCTCAGCGCGTGCGCGATGAACTGACACGTCTTGGCGGCGTTGGCGACATCACCATCTTTGGGGCGCGCGACTACGCCATGCGGATCTGGCTCGATCCGGAGCGCATCGCAGCGCTTGAGATGACACCGGGCGAGGTTCTCTCGGCCCTTCGCAGCCAGAACGCGCAGATTGCGTCCGGACTGTTAAACCAGCAGCCCACCCCGACCACCTCTGCCTTCGAGCTTTCCGTTCAAACGGCAGGCCGCCTGGCATCGCCTGAGGAGTTCGAAAGGGTCATCGTCAAGCGGGGCGATGACGGGCGTATTGTTCGGTTGAGCGATGTCGGCCGCGTCGAACTTGGTGCTGCCGACTACACGACCCGCGCCTATCTTGACCGCAATCCTGCCGTCGCGATGGTCGTGAACCAACGCCCGGGAACGAATGCGCTTGCGACCGCTGAAGAGGTTCTGAGCACGGTTGAACGGCTGAGCCAGGATTTCCCTGAAGGTCTGGCCTACGACGTCATCTACAACCCGACCGAATTCATTCAGGCTTCGATTGATGCGGTCGTTGCCACAATGATCGAGGCGGTGCTGCTGGTCGTCGCCGTGGTCCTGCTTTTCCTCGGCACATGGCGTGCTGCCGTAACGCCTATCCTCGCGATCCCGGTCTCCCTGGTCGGCACGTTCGCGGTGATGTCCGCGCTCGGATACTCGATCAACAACCTGTCTCTGTTCGGACTTGTTCTGGCCGTCGGCATCGTCGTCGATGATGCGATCATCGTTGTGGAAGGCATCGAAAAGCACATTCGCGATGGCCTGAAGCCGCGCGAAGCGGCCCGCAAGACCATGACAGAGGTATCCGGTGCTCTGATCGCAACGTCTCTGGTGCTGGCGGCGGTCTTCATCCCGACCGCGGCAGTTGCCGGTATCTCGGGAGAATTCTATCGCCAGTTTGCCGTGACGATTACCGTTGCGACCGCGATTTCGCTGTTCGTCTCCCTAACCCTGTCGCCAGCCCTGGCGAGCCTTCTGCTCAGGCCGCATGGCACTCAGAAACCGGGTCTTCTGATGAGACCGGTGGTCTGGGCACTGGCGAAGTTTGACAGTGGGTTTGACCGTCTTTCTTCCGGTTACGCAACGACGACCAAGCGGCTGGTTCGCGCACCGCTGATCATGCTGAGCCTCTTTGGCGGACTGTTGCTCCTGACAGACCACCAGTTCTCCAAAGTTCCGTCCGGTTTCATTCCCGAGCAGGATCAGGGCTATTACATCACCGTCGTTCAGCTGCCCCCAGGTGCTTCGCTCGACCGTACAGACGCTGTTGTCCGCAATGCTGTCGATGAACTGCTGGACATCGAAGGTGTCGAACATGCCGCGGTGTTTGCAGGTTTCAATGGAGCCACGTTCACGACGGAGTCGAACACAGGCGTGATCTTCTTCACCACCACGCCGTTCACTGAACGCGAAGAGAAAGGCATTGTGGCCGAAGAGGTTCTGTCTGAAGCGCGCCAGCGTATGGCGGCTCTCAATGAGGCTGCGATCTTCGTCATCACGCCTCCGCCTGTGCGCGGCATCGGCACCGGGGGCGGTTTCAAGATGATGCTGCAGGACACGGGCGACGTTGGTCCGGCCGCGCTGGAACAGGCCGCAAGAGCGCTTTCGGCCGAAGCCAATGCCGATCCGGGCCTTGTTGCGGTGTTCTCGCTCTATTCAACCGGCACGCCGCGCGTCTGGGCCGAGATCGACCGCGAGCGGGCCGAGATGCTGAACGTACCCGTGGCTGCCGTCAACGAAGCGCTGGAGGTCTATCTCGGTTCGGCCTACGTCAACGACTTCAACCTGTTCGGCCGCACGTACCGCGTGATCGCGCAGGCTGACGCTTCGTTCCGTGAAACCGCCGAGGACGTTGCCCGGCTTCGGACACGCTCCGATGATGGTGCAATGGTCCCCCTCGGTGCCGTCGCGACGTTCGAAAACACCACAGGCCCCTTGCGTCAGCCGCGTTACAACCTTTATCCGGCGGCGGCGGTCCAGGGTCAGACAATGCCTGGTGTGTCTTCGGCCGAAGCCCTGGACAAGATGGAAGCCATTGCCGAACGGGTGCTTCCGGCAGGCGTCTCCTTTGAATGGACGGAACTGAGTTTTCAGGAAAAGAACACTGACGACACGGCACTTCTGGTGTTTGGTTTTGCGGTCCTGTTCGTCTTTCTGGTGCTTGCCGCCCAGTATGAGAGCCTGGCCTTGCCGCTGGCTGTCATCCTGATCGTGCCGATGGTGCTCCTGTCCGCGATCACCGGCGTCTGGCTCGCCGGCCTGGACAACAACATCCTGGTCCAGATCGGGTTTGTCGTTCTCGTCGCCCTTGCCTCCAAAAACGCAATCCTGATCGTGGAGTTCGCAAGGCAGGCGGAGACGGAAGGTCTGGACCGTTGGGATGCGGCGGTGCGCGCCGCGCGGACCCGGCTGCGGCCCATCGTGATGACCTCGCTCGCGTTCATCCTCGGGGTCGTTCCGCTGATGCTGGCGACGGGTGCGGGTGCAGAAATGCGGCAGGCACTTGGAACTTCGGTCTTCTCCGGAATGCTCGGCGTGACGCTCTTCGGCCTGCTGTTCACACCGGTGTTCTATGTCGTGGTTCGCGCAGTGGAAGACCGGATTGCGGGTATGCGGAGCGCAACCTCTGAAGCCGACACACAAGAAGCATAGATCTACGGCGCCTGACATCCTCACCTAAGGCGTCCTGGAAGAGCGCGGTCCAATGGCTGCGCTCTTCATTCTTTTGGCCGCAGATTTCCGTCCTGTCTTTTACAGCGCTGCAAATCTCACAAGTCTTCCCTCCGATCGGTGAACAACATTTCAGCGTGGTCACCCGGGCGCATAGCTGGCGCTACCTGGTCAATTCCGGCGCTTCCGTCAAAGCGCTCTCTCGGACTGAAAAGAAGAAAACCCACGCCTGGAAGAGACCTTGGCGTGAGTTCACGGCATAACGCCATTTGAGATGTCCGCTCCCTCCCATAGGTACGATGGGGCAGAGAGGGAGCGGACGGGAGTGTGGGTCCTACCAGCCGATGCCAGTGTAGCGGGGCGAGATGGGGGCTTTTGCCGAAATGCGGACAAGATCCACGATCACCGACTCCTCCCGTTTGGACCTGAGCACACTCCGAAGCTCCGGCAGTTTTTGTGTGACGACAATGACATCGGCCTCGCGAATGGCCTCGTCAGGCGTTTCCTTCATGAACTGACCCAGGCCATCCACCACCTTTTTTAGGTGTGGCGCTGCGTGCTGCATGTATTCGAACTGTTTTGAAATATGCGGACCGGGTTGAATGGCCGGGTCGTAGGCAATCACTTCTGTGCCGTCCTCCTGAAGTTCAGCGATCAGTTCCAGAGCCGGGCTCTCGCGCAGGTCATCCGTACCGGGCTTGAAGGCAACGCCGAGAACGGCGACTTTTTTCGCATCGGTCTTGCGCACAAGATCCACTGCCTGTTCGATCTGCTTCTGATTGGACGGTGTCAGTGCGTCGATCATCGGCGTCGCAACGCCCAGCCTTTCCGCCAGATGCGTGACGGCACGCACTTCCTTCGGCAGGCAGGACCCGCCAAAGGCAAACCCGGGCTTCAGGTAATAAGGCGAGAGATTGAGCTTCGTATCCTGGACGAAGATGTCCATCACCGCGTGGCTGTCGATGCCCATCGGCTTACACAAGCGTCCGACTTCATTGGCGAAACAGACTTTGGCCGCGTGCCAGACGTTATCGACATATTTCACCAGTTCCGCGACTTCAACGCTCGTGACGATCGGGTTTTCGTCCACCGGGGCATAGATTTCCGCAAGCACGTCGGCGGTCGTCTGATCGGTCACACCGATGACCGTCTTTGGCGGCGCGTGGAAATCGGCAATCGCGGTGCCTTCACGCAGGAATTCCGGATTGAAGCAGATCCCGAAATCCTTGCCGGCGATCTTGTTCGAATAACGTTCAAGGACGGGTTGCATGATGTCGAGCGTTGTTCCCGGGGGGACAGAACAACGCAGAACGACAATGTGAAACCCGTCCTTGTTGGCCAGGGCTTCGCCGATGCCACGTGCAACGGCTTCAATCGCCCTGGTATCGCATCCGCCGTCTTCGCTGGTCGGCGTACCAACAGAAACAAAGGTCACGTCGGTTTCCAGAACGGCGCGCTCTAGATTGGTTGTTGCGTGAAGAAGGTCTTCCGACACGCCCTTGGTCAGAAGCTCACCAAGGCGGTCTTCATGAATGGGGCTCTGTCCCCAGGCGATGGATTCGACCTTGTCCCGGTCAATATCCGTTCCAACAACGCGGTGACCAAGATCGCTCAGGCACGCAAGCGACACGGCACCGACATAGCCCAGGCCAACAACACTGATTGCTTTCTTCTGTTCGGCAAGCTTCAGGTCAACGCCGTCGATTTTGCGGGCTGTGTCGATGTGGCTGACGATCATGTTCATATCTGTGTACTCCCAGTAGGATCATTCTGGGTTTCACAGGAACAAGACGCGTGCCAGATGCATCTGGAATCAAAAAATCTATAATTTTCAATAAGTTACGGTTTTTCCAAAAACCAACCCCCTGGAAGACTTTTCGAAATTGAAAATGGAAATTTCCGTTTTTCGGGTTTTCAATTGCAATTCGGCAAACAGTCATATGTCGCTGCTCGAGGGGACTGGAGCTTCGAGCGCGTGCGGTGGACTAATAATAAAGCCTCACAGATGTGCCGCGCGCATTTCGACATCCTTCCCGAATTCAGAATTCCCACTTTCCATTTCGCAAAGATCCTCAGCCTCCTAGGTCCAGAGCTCATCTTGCAGGAAACTTAAGGCTCTGAATTATAATCTTTTTTTTGCTCCAAGAAAAACTGGCAGGTGACTTGCTGTGGTTTGGGAAAGCCAATTCAGCGAGGAGTCCAAAAAATGTATTCCAACGAGCAGTTCAATTCAGTCGGCCAGGTCACAGAACTTGTCAGAGACAGGTCGAAGTCATCGCGGAAAGATGTTTTCATTTTCGACCTGAGTGCGCTTTTCGACCCGCATCGAACCGAAATGAGCCAGGCGTTCGCCGACTATCTGGTTGAATTCGCCAACCACCGTCCGTGCTATCTGCTGGCCAACCTGAACTATGCTGAAGTCTCATATTTCGTTCCGTCGCGCGTTCGCCGCGCGTTCGAAGGCATTTTTGCCTCGGCAGGAACGGAAATGTGGAGCCAGAACGATTTGCTCATTCGTCATGAGCACACATTTTCCGACGACCTTTACGAACATATCGCAAAACTTGTCCTGCAAAGCGCCTATCCGGAAAAAAAGGCACCGTTGATTGACTGTGGTCCTGCAACGCTTCGTGTGTGTCTTGCGGGGACACGGGTGAGCCGGACGGCAAAGCAAGCTTACCTTTCATGGGAACGCGAACGTGGGGAAATCGACAGGATTGTCGAGATGATCCGACGCGGTTTTCCGGACTACACAGTCTGTAAGGATACCGACGTCAGTGTGCTGATCATGCCGCGCTCCTTCTCCACGGCACGGGTTCAGGATCACATCCTGCAGCGGCACAAATCGGCCCGACTGGTTACCTATCTGACGCCTGATGCGTCGAACGGTTTTGCAAAGCCGATGTGCGACGCGTTTCTTGACACCAGCATCGTGGCGAGCGTTGCCGGCGCAAGCGACGTCAGTCAGCTGCTCAGCTATGAAATGCGCCGGACCCCGGTGCAACCAGCTTTGGGTGCGGTCCAATTGCGGCTTGTGCGGGAGGCGTAACATGGTGGCTGCTCCAAAAGGCGAGGATGAGCAGGTTTGCTGGTCTGTAATCAAAAGCGATACCGTCTATGACACCGGTCAGCATTTGCGGATCGTTCGCCAGACCGTCGGCCTTCCGCAAGGGCGAATTGTCGATGACTATTATCGGATCGATTTGCCGTCCTTCACTGCAGTCTACGCATTGACGGAAAAAGACGAAGTTCTCCTGCTGCGCCAGTACAAACACGGGGTCGGGAAAGTTTGCCTGACCTTGCCCGGCGGCCAGATCGAGACCGGCGAAGACCCGGAGTTTTCCGCAAGAAGGGAGCTGCTGGAGGAAACCGGCTATGGAGGCGGCCGCTGGACGACCGGCCCCGCGCTCGTGGTGCATGGCAATCAGCGTATTGCCCGGGCGCATATTTTCCTTGCGCGCCATGTTTTCCAGCTTTCACAAGCCAACTCGGGAGATCTGGAGGAAGCCTGCGTCGTTTCAATGCGCCACGAAGACGTTCGCCGGTCGATCCTGGCTGGAGACCTGCCCGTGGCATCTCATATGGCAGCCTTCGGTGTCGCGGAAGCGTTGTTCGCCGCAAGCCTCTGAATCTGCGGTTGCGAAAATGCGCCTGCCGGTTCAGGCGGTTTCCGCCGCAACCTCTTCCGCGTCTTCGGACTGTCCGTCCTGCTCCGCCCAGATTTCCTTTTTCCTGTAAAGGGTCGAGGGGCTGACCTCAAGGACGCGCGCGGTCTTGGGCAAGCTGCCACCGCAGGCGTCGATTGTTGCCTCGATGATTTTCCGCTCAAGGGTGTCGAACGACTGTCCGAGCGGCAGTGTCAGCGCGGGCCAGTTCCCAGAACCAACCGGTGCGGCCGCGCTCGCAGCGTTTCGTACATCCGGGTCTAACCGGGCAACCGGAGCCCCTTCGCTTCTCGGTGTTGCCGGCACACGCCCCTGAAGCGTGGTCAGCATATCCGATCCGACGATGGGTCCTTCATTCAGCACGACGAGATTGCGGATGGTGTTTTGCATCTCGCGTACATTTCCAGGCCAGGAATGCGCCAGCAACGCTTCTTCCGCCTCGACTGAAAACTCCTCGAAATCCTTTCCCTCTTCGCCTGAAAACTGACCGAGGAAGTGTCTTGCCAGTTCAAGAACGTCGGTGCCGCGAGCGCGAAGCGGCGGCAGGCCGATCGGAAGCACATGAAGACGATAGTAGAGATCCTCGCGGAACCTTCCTGCTTCCACTTCTTCCAGAGGATCCCTGTTGGTCGCGCAGACGATACGAACATCCACCTTCTTGAGTGAATCGCTGCCGACCTTCTGGACAGTTCCACTTTGCAGGAACCGAAGCAGCTTGGCCTGGAGGTTCAGCTCCAGCTCGCAGATTTCGTCCAGAAAAAGTGTCCCGCCGTCCGCACGGGCTGCTGCACCGTCCCTGTCAGAGGTCGCCCCTGTAAAGGCCCCTTTGATATGGCCGAAAATTTCAGATTCGATCAGATCCTTCGGAATGGCTGCGCAATTGAGCGGCACAAACGGTTTTTTGGCGCGCGGGCTCGAACGATGGATCGCTTCGGCGCAGACCTCCTTGCCGGTACCACTTTCTCCGGTAATGAACACAGACGCATTGGAGCGGGCAACGCTCTCAATCATCTTGTAAACGGCGGTCATTGGCAGCGAAGAACCGACAAAACCGTGCTGGATCTTGCCCTGCGCCGGTTTGACGACCTCTTCAACGACCTCAGTCAGCGTTTCACGCTCAAGCGCGTTGCGCGTCGTCGTGACAAGCCTCTCTTCGGCAACCGGCTTGACTATGAAGTCATAGGCGCCGGCCTGCATTGCATCGACCGCTGTTTTGATCGACCCGGAACTGGTGACGACGACAACTGTGACAGGAAGTCTTTCCTCGCGAATGGATGCCAGAACATCCATGCCGCTCATATCAGGAAGCTGCAAGTCCAGCAGGACCACGCTGATCCCACCCTTGCGCAGCCGGCTCAGTGCGTCCGCACCGGTTTCCACGTGAAGTGAATCCAGTCCTGCTCGGGAAAGCTGGTGACCATAGACTGTCGCAAGGGGCAATGCGTCTTCAACAATCAGAACCTTCAACGTGTGTTCCTTCCGCGTATTGGATCAGTCGCTAGTCTTCCAACTGTACCTTTACACCTAATTCGTCAGCCAATTCTTTAACTTCGGTTAGGGTCTGCTCGCAAACCCGTGAAAGCTCGTCAGACTTGCCCATGGCCGCGGTCATCTTGTCGTCCCGAACCAGTGTGTTGACCGTGGTTGCGATCGTTGCCAGCTCGATGGCACCAAATGTACCGGCAACACTCTTCAGGGCGTGTGTTGCACGCTCCAGCTGGTTCGGATCGCCCGCTTCAACGGCCTCTAGGGCCGCACGGCGCCGTTTGACGGTGTCATCCATAAACTGTTGAAGCAGTTTTTGTTTCAGCTCGTCTGGCATGGTGTGAAGGATTTCCCGCGCCGCCGCGAGAGTTTCGCCTTCCGCTGCCGCCTTTTCCACATCCGGGATGGTGGCCTGACGGTGGACGTTTTTGGCAATGCAGGCAAGAAGGTCTTCTTTTTCGACCGGTTTAGCGAGAAAATCCGTCATTCCGGATTCCAGGAAACGTTCCTTGTCACCGCGCAGCGAATAGGCGGTCAGGGCGACAATCGGCGTCTCGAGATTTCTTTGTCCGCGCCGGATGCGCTGCGTTGCTTCGATCCCGTCCATCTCCGGCATCGAAATATCCATCAAGATGCAGTCATAGTCGCGTTTCGAGGCCGCCTGAACAGCCTCCTTGCCGTTGTTTGCGATATCGATATCGCAGCCTGCACTTTGCAGCGCATGGCTGACAACAATCTGGTTGGTCGCATTGTCTTCGGCGAGCAGGACAATAAGGTTTTCCGGTAGCTCCGCCGAAATGTCGTCCCGCTCGTCCTCAGGAAGAAGCGACTGCTCCTCCGACAGTTTTATGGGCACGACAAATACAAAAGTGCTGCCAACGTCTTCCTCGCTCTCAACCAGCACCTCGCCGCCCATCAAGTGCGCAATCTGCTTGCAGATAGCCAGCCCGAGACCGGTCCCGCCCTGCTTTTTGGTGTAACTGGTATCGATCGTGACAAAGTCGCCAAAGAGCGCTTCGTGCTTGTCCTCCGGGATACCGATGCCTGAGTCCTTGACGGAAAACCGGAAGGTCGGTTCGAGCGGATCCTCCTTTTCGATATCGACCGAAATCTCGACAAAACCGATCTCAGTGAATTTGACCGCATTCGATACCAGGTTGAGGATCACCTGCCTCAGTCTGCCCGCATCGCCGATCACGTTTTGCGGCAGACTGGAGGGATACTTCATCAGGAGCTGAAGCCCCTGGTCCTGGGCAATCGGCATGAACAGGTCGACAACGCTCTTCACCAATGATTTCAGCCGGAATGGCGCCGGATCAAGTTCCATGCGACCTGCTTCAAGCTTCGAAAAGTCCAGGATGTCGTTGATCAGCTCAAGCAGGGAGCGTCCGGATTCGCGTGCGGTCTTGACGTAGTCCGCCTGCGCCGGGTTCAGCTCGGTGTCCCGCAGCAGGCTGAGAATTCCCAGAACACCATTCATGGGCGTTCTGATCTCGTGGCTCATCATCGCCAGGAATTTCGCTTTCGCCTCGTTGGCAGCTTCCGCCTTTTCCTTGGCGTCTCTCAACGCAGCATCTGCCGCCTTGCGTTCGGTGATGTCGCGCACATAACCAAGGAACAGCGGCCCCTCCGCCCCCTTGGTGTGCCGGATGGCCAGTTCGACGATGATCTCGTGACCGTCCTTGTGCTGACCTTCGATCTCGATCCTCTTGCCAAGGACCGGCCCCTCACCTGTCTTGAGGAAATTGGCGAGCCCGTCGTCGTGCGCCTGACGGTACTTGTCCGGGATAATGAAATCGGACATTTTTTCGCCGATGATTTCGCTGGCGTTCCAACCGAAGACATCGACTGCAGCCGGGCTGAAATCAAGCACGATGCCGTCCCCATTCATCACGATCACACCGTCGAACGAGGCATCGACAACGTTACGCAGAAGGTCCTCGTTCCGGCGCAGCTCCGCCTCACGGTTCTTGAGTTCCGTGATGTCGACGCGGAAACCGACAAGGCCGCCTTCGCTGGTGCGCGTTTCAATCACGCGCAGCCAGCGCCCGTCATCGAGATGCTGCTCCATCGGCGCACCAGGATTTTGGTGATGCTCCATGCGCAGCGCGACCCAATCTTCCAGAATGCCCTCAGGCACCTGATACTGGCCGCGCATCGCGCCGTTACGAATGATGTCTTCGAACTTGACGCCCGGCTGAATGAGGTCAGCGCTTGAGCTGTAGAACTCTTTGTATTTGCTGTTGCACAGAACCAGCCGGTCATCGGCGTCATAAAGGACAAATCCGTCCGGCAGCGACTCAATGGCATCGACCAGGCGGGTTTCAGCCTGCTTCACTTTCGCGGCGGCGGCTTTTTCGTCCGTAAGATCCCTGAAAATCGCCGTATAGGACGCAGATCCGTCAACGACGACCTCCGACAGGGACATCTCCACGGGGTATTCCTCCCCGTTCAGCCTTACGCCGACCACTTCAAGCCGTTTTCCAGCTGTTTCAATCGCGTTCGTGGTTCCGGGAAAACACTCAAACGGCAGGTTCTCGTTTCCGGTTTCAGTCAGAAAATCAGATATGAGACGTCCGACCAGATCCTCTGCGCGTTCGGCACCGAACATCATCTGCGCCGTCCTGGTGGCGCTCAGAATTTCACCTTTGGGAGAGATGGTCAGAACACCGTCAAGCATCGTGTCGAGGATCGCGCTGACCTGCGCCTCTCCCGCCTCGGCGCGCGTCGTCGCCTTCACCAACGCATCGTTCTTTTCGCGCTCAGCCTCTGCCAGGCCTGCAAGTCGCGTCATCGCGCGCTGCCGCTGCAGGGAAAGAACGAATGTAAGCGCCAGTGCGGCCGCGAATGCGACCGCAAGCATGAAGATCAGATTGTTGATCGAGGTGAAGCCTGTGCCGTAAAGGGCGCTGGCCGGAATGACGACCTCCTGTATTCCCCTGATGTCGCCCACTTCCCAGACCGTCTTGGGCGACTCAGGATGCGTGTTGTGGCAAGCGACGCAGCTTTCCTCCATGCGAACGGCCGTCGCACTTCGAAAGAAAGTTCCTTCCTCCCGGTGTTCAAGGCGCTGATAAGGCGTCTCCGGCGTTTTTTCGATTGCTACCAGCGCTTCCTGTTCGAATTCGTCCAGTTCCCTTTCCTTGCGCCATGGCCATGGATGGTTCGACAACATCCGGATTGCGCTGCTGGCGCCCTGCGCTTTCAACTCGTCCTCGAGCGCAAGTGTCATGGAGACCGGTGCCGGGATGGTCAGCTCCTTGCCGTGGTAGTCGTGGCTTACAGACACGTCCTGTGACGAATAGAGCTTGTCGATCACTTCGCGGGAATAGAATGACCGTGCGGCCGTCAGCAGCTCCGACTGTGCCCGCGCCGCAGCGGCCAGGTCAGCGGTTCGTGCCTTTTGTCCGAAGTCAACGGCAAGTACATAGGCGGCGATGGCCGAAGCCGAAATAAAGACCAGGACCAGCCAGAACGTGGCATCGTAGGTGAGTTCCCGGATCCACTTGCGCATTTTTCTGTCCCCTCGGTTCCGCTGCCCAGACCCGTGTCCCTTGCGTAAGTCGTCAGAGTGATGCTTGCTCATGGGTTATGAATTTTCGATTGATTGTTACGCACTTCCCGGTTTCGTTCACGTCTATCAACCGAGTTTGTCTCAGAAACTTTGAAAAACGGATTGTCGGAAAGAAACGACTGCCAACTCGAATATTCGCGCCGAACTTCCTTCAGGCAGGTTTTTGTGCATGTCAAAATTTCGAGCGAGAGATGGAAATCTGCCGACGGATCGAACAGCCTTGCATAGGCATAGAGAGTGTCCGCTGAATACCGGCCCGGTACGGGCGCGCCGTAAACCCGCGTGAATTCCTTGCTCGCAAAGTGGCTCCACCCTCCGGCCGGAAACCAGCGATGTCCTTTCGGGCCGTCTCCGTTGAGATCCCTTGAAGTTTCGTCGCCGAAGGAGAGAAGATAATCGAGGCGCTTGCGAACGAGTTCTGTTGTTTCCGCTGAACCTCCAGCCGTGAAATCGCTCAGCGACAGGAGTGTAATCCCGGCGTGACCGGTATCTTCAAACCTCTGATCTTCAATCTGCGCCGGAGCCACACCCTTTTCGGAATAGTAAGCGCGCGGCCAATATCGCCAGAGACCGCCATTGTCATCGGTCTGCCACTCGTTCAGAAACGTTCGGACGATGTGCTGAGCGCGTGTTCTCTGGCCGGCATCCGGCAGTTCCGCCAACAGTGCAGCGAACGCAATTTGCCAGTTCCACGGGGCATAGTTGCCGGCGAACCGGAAATCGACGTCGCTGCCGATCCTGTAGATCCCGGCTTGCTCGTCGAAATCCTCCTCAAAGCCAAGCGCGAGACATTTGTTGGAAGCCTCGATGTCCTGCGAGACTGAAATCGGGCAGAACTTTCCAAGCTTCCTGCACGAACTGGCAAGGGAATTGCCTATCATCGCCTGATTGATCATCAGAGAAAGCCGTTCATCCGGATTTTGCCCGTAAATTGTCGAACTCCAACCGCATGCGGGAGTGGATGGTCCGGCTCGCCCGTGCTTTCCGTCTTGTGCGGCCAGGGTCAATCGCATGGACTTGAGAGCAAGGGCCGCAAACAGTTCCGATCCGGTTTCTTCAAAAAGTGTCGCGAGTGACCGCAGCCGGTAGCTCTGGTTCCAGCTTTGGGAACCTTCTGCATCCGATGCACAAGCGCGTACCTCGCCTGGCTGGGACAGCAGTAGCCCCGTCACGGCGTAGTAAAACTGAAGCGCAGCCGGTGTTCCTGAGACAACGGCGACGGTTTGACCGTTCGCTGGAACAGCTGCTTTTGGAACAGCGGCGAACTCCGCAGCCGGAGAAACCAGGACCGGGCTGCCGATATCGCCGGTCTCCAGATTGATCCTGTAAACGCCGTTTTGCCGCCCTTTGCCGCAGTCCAATTGTGCCCACAGGACATTACCTGCAATCCGCAGCCGGCCCGGTTGGCAATTTCCGAAATCGACCAGCGTCCTTGATCGCGCTTCTATCCGGCCGTCCTGATGTCTTGGATAGAGATTGAGGTGCCAGGAATGACCGCTCTGGCTTTCCAAAATCAATACCGCGTCTTCGGTGAACTTCAGCAGTTTCGGCGAACTGCCGCGCTTCCACTGGTGGACGATCCGTCCGTCTTGCAGCAATTCCGTTTGTTTTTGTCCGGTTTTCCAGGTGCGCAGCAGCACCATCGAACCGTCCCTGGCGAGCCTAACAGCACCGAGCCTGGCAGGTCCGGCAGCTTCTGCGACCCAGTTCTGCCTGGCCCCGTTGATCGTTACATCGGGGACATCGTCACCGGCTTTCCTTCGGACAATCAACTGGAACGGTCCTGAGTTCGATACCGTTTCGAGACACTGTCCGGACACCTTCTTGCGAGTCACGACACCTGATTTCAGGTCAACGCTCACATCCTGTGCGGGAAGGATCAGATGACCGGGTTCAAAGGCGGGTTCCGCTGCCACGGAGCAAGACGCAACCGTGACAGCGAAAAGAGCAAGCGCAATTAAACGACACTTCATTTCGGCGCGCTTTCTAAAAGTTGAAGTAGATGAACTCTGTCATCTCGGCCAGGCGGTAAGTCTGAATGAGAGCAACCGCAAAGAGCACCGAAACAGCTGCAGCCCAACCGGCACTCGGTTTCCAGCGCACAGGCAGAAACCCATCCGATTTTCTTTGGGCCACGAACTTCCTGAGACCGAGGATCGGATTGTAGTTCTCCGTGAACTCGATGGAGTTCGGCAACAGGAAGACGATGGCTGCAAGGCAGATCATCGCTGCCCAGACCGGCGCTGTGCCGGTGACCATGGTGCCCCACAGCTTGGGTTCATAGACCGTCGAGAAACCTGTCATGCCAGCCAGGATGTTGTTGGCACCGTCGAAGCTCTCCGCACGGAAATAGACCCAGGCCACCACGACCGCCAGCAGCGTAATGCCACGGCTCAGAACGTTGCCAACGGACTTCGGCAGAAGTGACGGGATGTAACCGGCGCTCACCAGGGCGGACCAGCCATGGTTGATCGCGAGGTAGGCGCCGTGAAGGCCGCCCCAGAACACGAAGGTCCAGCTGGCGCCGTGCCACAGGCCGCCGAGCAGCATCGTAATCATCAGGTTGCCGTAGCGCCGCACAGGGCCACTCCGATTGCCACCAAGCGGGATATAGAGGTAGTCCCGCAGGAAATGCGACAGCGTGATGTGCCAGCGGCGCCAGAAGTCGGAGATGCTGGTTGCCTTGTAGGGTGAATTGAAATTCACGGGCAGACGAATTCCGAACATGCGCGCAAGACCGAGAGCCATGTCACAGTAACCGGAAAAGTCGAAATAGAGCTGGAACGTATAGGCAAGTGCACCGATCCAGGCCGCTTCGAACGGCACGCCGGACGTGGTTTCCGCCAGGTTGAAAACGGAGTTCGCGTAAGGCGCAATACCGTCCGCCAGCACGATCTTCTTGAAAAGGCCGATGGCAAACAGGGTGCTGCCGACGGCAAGGTTGAGGACCAGCTTGTTCTTGAAAACCGGCAGCTTCAACTGCGGAATGGTTTCCTTCTGCATCACGATCGGCCCGGCGATCAGCTGCGGAAAGAAAACAACAAACAGCATGTAGCGCGGGAAATCGCATTCGGTGACGTCACCCCTGTAGGTGTCGACCAGAAACGAGATCTGCTGGAACGTGAAGAAGGAAATTGCCAGCGGCAGCACAAGATGTAGAAGCGGGATATCCGCACCGGCAATCAGGTTCGCATTGCCGATGAAGAAGTCGGCATATTTGAAAACCGCGATCAGTCCGAGATTGAAGACAATGCCGCAGATCAGGATGAACCTGTCCCTGACGTCGCGCAGGACCCGGTGGAAGCCATAGTTGATGACGACAGAACCGAGCAGCAAAGGCAGATAGATCGGGGTCCACCAGCCATAGAAGGCGAGCGACGCAAGAATGAGCCACCAGATGATGCCGTTTTCCCAGCCGTAGTGGCGCAGGATCAGGTAACCCAGCAAAACCGGGGGCATGAACAGGTAGATGAATTCCAGTGAACTGAAGACCATGACTCAACCCTCCTTCTTGGACGTAACTTGCGACGTGGATTTTTCGATTACGGTGACGTTTGCCTCATCTTCCTGCAGCAATTCCTGCAACAGGCTTGCGCTGCCCTGGTGACCGCGGCCAGCGCCCTTGCGGGCAAGTTCGATGGCTTTTGAGCGGTCTTGCGGCACGTAGGTGCCCTCGGCGAACAGGCGTCCGAGTTCTTGCATCGCGCCGGGATGGCCGACGGTCACGCCGCGCTCTAGCAGTTCAACGGCGCTTTCAGGGTCGAGGCCATATTTTTCCTTGAGGTGCAGGCGCGCGAGGGCCGTCAGCGCTCCGCCATGTTCGGCAGTCGCCGCGATCCTGAGCCATTTCAAGGCTTCTTCCGCATTGGCGTCTTTGGAGGAAGCGGCAATCAGCATCTGCGCCAGATCGTGCATCGCTCCGGCGTCGCCAAGTTTTGCCGAGCGCAGGAACCAGTCCCGTGCAAGCCCTTGATCCATGGCCACGAACTCGCCATCACGGTAGATGCGTCCGAGCGTTTTCGCCGAACTTGCCGATCCATCCCGGGCTTTTTGTTCAAGACCGGCGATCGCGCGTTGCGCCCAGAACCTGGCGCGCTCCGGATCTGGCGTGACGCCGTAGCGCCCCGTCAGCAGTATCCGGGCATAGTTGATGGTCGACGACGGGTAACCCGCGATGGCGGCCTGCTCATAATGGTGAAAGGCGGTATCGAGATCACGCTCCGTACCGATGCCCCGCTCATAGTGCTTGGCAAGTTGTACATGTGCTTTCGGGTAGTCCCAGGCGAGCGCCTTCATGAACCACTGAAGCGCGATTTCGGCGCACTTGTCGCCCGACGACCTTTGGAACAAACGGCCAAGTTCGTAGGCTGTTTCACCGCGAAAGGCGAATGAGTAACGCGCCGCTTCCATGAAGATCAGGCGGGACTTTTCGAGGTCTGCGTCGACGCCCCAACCGTTCTTGTAAGCTCTTCCCAGATGAAAAAGCGCAACCGGATGTCCGTCGCTGGCGAGTTGCGTCAGGATGTCGGCGGCAGCTTCCCAGCGCCCGACTTTCTGTAGACCCCGCGCCTGCTTGATCATTTCCTCGATGGTCGGGTCGATCCGTTCGGACTTGGCCTTTACCGGCGTTGTGTCTGAAGACAGCGCCACGGCACCGGCCACACCGAATACAGCTCCGAGCAAGAGCCCTTTCCAAAGCAGCGATTTCTTTTTTATCCGGGTCATAGCAGCACCTCCAGGGTGAATTCCGTATGCAGGTGGCCAGTGTCAAAATTGTTCAGACGCTGACGATTTTCATTGCAGGAGCATTCAAGCTCTGCAGGTTTCTCGAGTGAGCGGTTCCGCGTCTCCTGGACCCCTGCCGCAGCGATAGCGCCCATAACCAATCCGGTTGCGCCAATGATGGTTTCCTCGAACGGAAAGAACGGCTTAGCCATCGGTCTGCCTCCAGATCCTGCAGGACACACCTTCCAGCAGCTGCAACGTGCCTTCCTTGTGGGACTTCGCGGTTTCGGCTGGGGTTACAGGACAGACCAGGTCCTTTCGCCGCTGAACTGCCTTGGCAACGTGTTCGGGATCGCGATCGATCAGCATCAGCAATTCGCCGACGATCCGCCGTGCGGGATCCGAGCCGAAGTGATAGGCATCGGTGAAGTTCTCAAGATCGCGCGCAAAGGGCGTGTCGAAGTCCAGATCGACGACAGGTGCCAGGGTTGCAAGGCGTTCTCTGAATTTGTGATTTGCCGCCGTGAGACCGAAATCATTGATCCGGCGCTGCATCTCGGAAATGGTCGGCGGGATCAGGAATATGAGTTCCACATCGTTTTCAGCGGACCAGGACGCGATCTCTTCTATCATGGCCCAAAGGTCGTCCGACTGCTTGAACCGCCGCCAGTCAGCCGCACCGTTGGTTCCGACCTGCTTGGCAAAGAGCTGCGGCAAGTCGCGGTCTATCGTGATTTCCGGCCAATAACCCGCCCAGCGGCCAAGACCGAACCCGTGACCATGATAGACCGCAGGCAGTCTCAAGGCCGCAACCGATGTGCTCAGCGCGCACTCATCGCACAAAGACGGGTCGAGCAGCGTTTCGACAGAGAGGCTTCTGACCGCTGTAGAGTCTGCCGCATGGGCCTTTTGCACTGGCGACAGAGAGAAACCGTCGAGGCTCGCGACGAGCGCAGGATAACGGTCCTGCAGCAAGTGCCAGCCGGTCTTCGTCACAAACCAGTTGGTGTAATAGGCAAAAGGGTTGTCCGCGAGCGCGATCGCTTCGGGAACCCTGTTCATGCCGCCCTTGAAACGCGCATCCATGCTGCGCAGGGGAAGGCTTACGATAAGTGTATCGAGTTCGACACTCGCCTGAAGGTATTTGAACGTATCGTAGATCTCGTAAACCGTCGCGCCGCCATAGGCAAAGTTATAGACATCGTCGCGGCCAAGTTCCTGCCAGTACCTGTCCTGCAGCGCGCGGGCGCGGCTGTCGCCAAGGATCACCGTCGGCGCCTTGATGCGCGGATATTCGATCATTTTGTAGAGGGGGTAATGGGCCTTGACGCTGATTTCCTTCTTGTCGAAATCAAGATCGACAATGCGGTTGCGATCGAAGGCGTCGATGACAAAGTTGAAGGCAACCGGTGCAAGTGCGGCAATCGCCGTAACCGCCATCGCAGTGGCATAGAGTTTCGAGATCAGTCTCATGGCATGGCCCCTGAAATTGTTTCTGGAACAAGAGAAACAAGAACCGGGCCACGACAAAATAATCAAAAAAATATAATTAAAACAACAATTTATAGTTCTATTTTGATTTTGGGAAGTCCGAGAGGTTTCAATATTGAAAAGGTCGGATTTGCAAAATGGGAAACCGGACAAGTCCTCACGCGGAGGCAGTCAATCCCAGCAGGTAAGTGATCATGCGTCCGCTAGGAGGTTCAATCAGACCGGCCATCAGACATACGGTCAGGAACATTATCGTCACGTATAGCAGCGTCAGGTAGCTTGCCATCCAGTTCTGCAGTGTGGCGATCAACCCGTCACCGTCTCCTGCGCGCTGATCGCCCCGGTTCGACCAGCGCTGCTTGGACAAGCGGAAGATACAATAGACCTTCACCGACGCGTTGATGAGCTGGTTGAAGTAAAGAATGAACGGGTAGCTGAGATCGACCTTGCGCGCATACTGAAACAGAAACAGCGACAACAGCATCCGCGTGATGCAGATAAAGACCACATATCCGAAGACGTAGAACGGGTCATAAAGAACCGAGGTACACACGGCCAGAACCGGGCTCACCAGCATGGTCCACATGGATATTCTCTGGTCCAGCAGACACCACCAGATGAAAAACGGCATGCGGTGCGGGCCGAGGGCGAGCGCCCTGGTTCCATTGCGCAGCATGTTGCCAGACCAGCGGCGGAAATTCTGCACCATCCGGTCCATGCCCGATCCTTCGATGACCTCGACGGTGTAGCCCATGGCATCTGGAACGTAGAGCATCCGGCATCCGGACTGCAGCATGTAGTACCAGGTGCTCTTGTCGTCGCCGGACAGGAACCGGAACTTGCCCCAGAGCCAGTGTTCCAGGTGATCAGCCTCAAGCAGACGGATGAATTTCAGCTTCACAAGATGGTTCGCGCGGAACACCGACATACGGCCGGTCAGTGTCAAAACCCTGCCGGACAGAGAATGAGACTGCATGGCGAGCCGGCGTTGTGCGAAGCGCATGGTCAGCCAGTTTGCGATCCAACGCGGCCCGATGCAAAGGACTTCCTCGTCCGTCGTGCACGCCTGAAGGTCGGGATAGAGCTTGAACAGCGGCAGGCAGGCGCCAACGGCATTAGGAGCGAGAATGAAGTCGCCATCCATGAAGATGATGAGGTCGTCATCCTCCACATTGCCACGGCTCATGGCACGCAAGACCAGCCCGATCGCGAGCCGTTTGCCCGGCTGGTTCTGCCGCACGACATGCAGGGTGATATCCAGGTCAGACCATTCGCGGATGAGCAGGTTGGAAATCAGCTCTTCGTCGTATCGATCTCCTGACCCCAGCCAGATCGTGCCCGGAACGCCCGCATCCCTGATTTCGCGGCAGATCGAACGCACCACCTTTTCGGTGATGTCGCGGTGTTCCTTGTAGGTGGTCATCATGAAATGAAGGTGCCGGGGACGCCAGCCATCGTCCCAGACCTTCTTACCAGCGTCGCGCATCGATGGATAAACGAACTTGCCGTAGATCCATGCGCGGACCGCATGGGTGAACCACCAACCGTAGCGCCAGATGCCCAGGATGCCGATGACGAAGGTGATTTCTTTCGTGGACGGGCTGAAGAACACATTTTCGAAGATCGTGAGCCCGATGAAACAACAGCCGAAATACAGCGTGATCTGAAACAGCGCCCAGGGCGTCCATTTCGCCCAGCCCTTCGGCTGGTGCATGATCTCGTCCACCTTGTAGGGGAGTGTCGACCTGTCCTGATCCATCACACGCCCCCGGTCAGTTGCTGCAGTGTCCTGAACACCAGATTGTTCCGGTGGCGTTCGAAATAGACCGTGACTGGCGTACCGCTGGAGGGCATTTCTTCGGCAACCGGACGCAGCTTGACCAGTGCGGAGCGCCCGTCGGGAGACCGGAACCGGTGTGTCTCCGTCACTTCGTCGACAAAGCCAGCTGTTCTGTCGATTTCCGTCACTTCTGCCGACATCCAACGGTTTTCGGTCGGCACGAACAGAGATGCCATGCTGCCCCTGCGCACCTGAAGCACTTCTTCCTGGGTCAGGAATGCCTTGATTTCCTCGGCACCTGTTTCCTCCAGAACCAGCATCGGTGCACCCTGCTTGATCGCATTTCCTTCGGTAATCTGGAGTGACACCAAGCGGCCATCGGTCGGTGCATGGACACTCTGTTCAGTCTCCTTTGCGGCGAGCTCTTCAACCAGCTGCTGCTGATGGTCCTGTTCCGTTTTGAGGCGAGCGACCCTTGCTTCCATTTCCGCGAGACGTCCGGCAAACGCGTTGCCGGTGAACAGGCGAATGCTGTCACCGCCATCGATGAGCTGCTTCAATTCCTGAATGTGGATTTGCTTGCGAGCCAGATCGGAGACCACGGATTTGAGGGAAAGTTCCGCTGTTTCGACCTCATCTGCGAGTATGAGGCCCTTGTCCGCCAACACACGCACACGCTCGAGCTTGAGCCTCGCGTTTTCCTTTGCAAGTTCAAGCCCCTCAAGCTGGGACTCTGCTTGCCGGACGTTGTTTTTTGCAACAAGTGCATAACCTTCCGCGCGTCTCTTTTCCTCTTCGACCAGTGTCTGTCTTTCGGCCAGTTCGGCGCGGGTCGACGCAAGTTCCGCCCGTGCCCGGCGAAGAGCATCTTCCCGGTCGGTATTTTCCATGATCGCAAGCAGACTGCCGGCAGTGACCAGGCCCCCTGCGCGTTGTGTCAACTTGGAAACTCGGCCTGCAAAGGGCGCTGTCAGCGTTGAACGCTCGGCCGATACGACTGCCGTTTCGACTTCCAGGCGGAAGAGCGTCGCGAAGACATAAACGCCCACATAGCCAAAAACAGCGGCGCCCAACAGCAGGTAGAAAAGCGTCATGACGATCTGTTTGATCGGCCACCGGCGAACCGGCATTGCTTCGGTCGGGTTCGGGTCCGGCTTTGTCGGAACTGGGGTGACGGGTGTATCGATCCGCACGATGGTGTCGGCGACATCGGTCATCTTGCCGCGAACGAGATCTTCCACGAAGTGCTGCATCAGGGCGGTTTCGCGTTCGCCAAGTTGAACGAAGCTGAAGGCGACCTCGCCTTTTTCCACGTCGAGACGAACCACTTCCGCTTCAGCTTGAAGCGTTATGTTGAAACCCTGGAAAGGAAGTGTGCAAAGGAGCTTCTGACAGGCACCCACTTCCGGAAGATCACGAAAGACGCCCGAGATCCGGCAGCCGCCAAGACCCCAGTCGACAGCATCGAAAGACTGCTCACCCATGGCAACGCGCATGGGCGCTGTTACCCGGTAGTGCAGCCTTTGGCTGGGTCTTTCGTGAATGATTTCCAAGTTGCGCTTCCCGCTGTTGCGTCGTCGCCAAGGCTTTGCAACGCCAATGCCAACTCGGCAGCGCGAAAAAACAGATGCGCCAAGTTTGAAGAAAATCCTTCAAGACACTGAAAAACAATGAATTTTTTTAATCACTGGCGTGACCTCTGGCCTATGACTTTGCAAAATGCAAAGTGCTCCGAGCTGTCGGAGCACTTAGGCGTTTTCGATTTTGCAAAGATCTTCCTGCCTGAGACCCAGGAAAACGGGCCGCACTTCAGGTGCGGCCCGGTTCTTATTCTCAGAAGACGAAACAGTCACTGTCGTAAAGTGACTGGAGTGTCTGATCCGCGATCCCGGTGAGGCTGCAGATGCTTTCATAAGTGCCGTTGCCGGTCAGATCGACGGAGAGCTGGGTGTTGCCGTCGGCCACGGACGCCTCAAGTCTTGACAGAAATGTCTGATCATCATCGCTCCCGGCAAGATGACTGAAATCCAGCAAGTCGGTTCCAATGGCGAAGTCGGTTATGACGTCCAGACCGTTCAGGTCGTAGCTCCGGAAAATGAACGTATCGATCCCGGTGCCACCAGTCAGCGTGTCACTGCCTCCAAGACTGCGGATCGAGTCGTCCCCGGCCCCACCATCAATGACGTTGTCACCGGACGTTCCTTTCAGAATGTCGTTTCCGGAGCCGGACTTGATGTTGTCGATGAAATGAAGCGTGTCCGTGCCGATTTCCAGGCCGTGCGCTTTCTTGTTGTGAAGCAGGATCGACAGATCAACGTCAAAGGCCGTGTAGTCGACCGTATCGTTGCCCCGGCCACCATGCATGTAGTCGTTCCCGGCATCGCCGAAGAACGTATCGTCATCATGACCGCCATAGAGCTTGTCGTTGTTGTGACCACCACGCAGTTCGTCGTTGCCGGCACCACCCTTGAGGGTGTCTTCGCCGTAGCCGCCCTGCATAATGTCGTTGCCGGAACCGCCGATGAGCATGTCGACGCCATTGCCGCCATCCATCGTGTCGTCGCCGGTGCCGCCGTTCATCGTGTCGTCACCGTAGCCGCCCAGCATGGTGTCGTTGCCGGAGCCGCCGTTGAGCGTGTCATTCTCGTTTCCGCCGTCCAGCGTGTCGTTGCCGGTGCCGCCATTGAGCGTATCGTTGCCGGATTCGCCATATAGCGCGTCGTCGCCACTGTTTCCGTTCAACTCATCATTCTGATTGCCTCCATAAAGCGCGTCGTTGCCGGAGTTGCCGTAAAGCCGGTCTTCACCGGCATTTCCGAACAACTGATCGTCACCGCTGCCGCCGTGCAGATCGTCATTGCCGTTGTTGCCGTAGAGCCAGTCATCGCCTGAGCGGCCATGCAGTTCGTCAGCGCCTGCGCCTCCGTGTAGGTAGTCATTGTCGGAGCGTTCGATCACCGGCGTAGTTCCGCCACCACCGTTGTCAGGATCGCTGCCACCTTCTTCCGACGCATAATGCGCGTTCAGAACCAGCGCGTTGGCGAGACCGATATCGACGGTGAAGACACTGTCGTCAAAGTCGCGATCACCACCGTTGAACAGGTCCTCAAACCCGAGCGTCAGCGTTCCTGCATCCGTTTTCAGAACACCTGTCGTGTGCAGGATGTTGTCCGGATTGAGGTTCAACGTGTCTCCGTATGCGGAGGTGTGATAGGCGTCGTATTGGATCAGGGTCTGGGTCTGATCCGGCGCGATGTGATAGAGACGCGGACTGTCACTGTCGAGCGTTGCGATATCGCCATTGGCATCGAGGAACTGCAGCGTTCCGTTTTCCAGATCCAGGTTCGAGTAACCGCCGTTGCGGCCGTAACCGTTCGACACGATGAAAAAGGCGATCCTGTCACCGGCGCTCACATCGAGGAATTCACGGGACTGCCCCTGAACAAGATCACCGCCGCTGCCCTGCAGCGACGCGTTCGGCCAGATAAACTCAACATCGGTGATGGTGCCGTCTTCGGCGATCTTGTAGTAGCCGAATGTATTTCTGTAGCCGGCGGTTTCACCTTCAAATACCACCGAAACCGGATAGTCATCGGTGATTTCAACGGAGGTCACCTGAACCAGGCTCGGACCGCCGGACCCATAAAGTATGTCGTTACCGTTGTTGCCGTAGAGCGTGTCGTCACCGGTTCCGCCCCAGATTTCGTCATTGCCATTCTGACCGGTCAGCAGGTCGTCGCCGAAACGGCCCGACATGACGTCGGAGTGTCTCGAACCGTTGAGAACATCATTTTCATTTGTCCCTATCACGGGACGGGTTGCGGGTAAGCTAGCCATTGCACTGCACTCCTTTGACTGATGCGCCTATGCGCGATTCAGCCAGGAGGTGCAGCTAACGGGCCATTAACCAGGAAATGGCTCTGCTTCCAAAAGCGCATATCTTTCAATACCTTGGAAATCACAAATTCGTTGCCGATCACCTTCCCTTCCAAGAAAGCAACGGAAATTTCCGATTTTGCAATGGAGCATTTTTGTTATGCGAGCCCGATCTTTCAAATGTTTGGACGTTCAAGAGCACCAGTTGATCGAGTTTTTCGGGGCCCCTCAATGGCCAGTCAAACTCAGGGAAGTGGAGATTGCCAACGCCACAACGAACATTGATTTCGCGGACCTTCATCAAAACAATCGAAGCGCCTTTATTTTAATGAAGCGCGCACGGTGTCGCGCCACGAACCGGCGTAAGACCGGAGTTCGGGCTTTGGGTCGATGCCTGTTTCTTCAGCGACAGTCGTTTGCCCCCGTGAAGTGTCTTGCTCACCAAAGAGCAGGGCAGCGCCGATGCTTGTGCCGGTCGCGATCCCTTCAGGTGCATGCACCGTCCTTTGTGTCGCGGCTTCCAGCATCTCCAGATAAAGCGCGTTTTTGGCAAACGGCCCTTCCACAATGACCGGGCCCTGCGCACCTGTCATCAGCGGGCATTCCGACGTCATCATCGCCAGGTAAAATGAAACTGCTGCATATCTCTCCCCGTCGGTCAGGTCCTCCTCAGGTATGCTCCACCGGGCCACTTGTCCCTGGAATGGCCCGGAGCGAGGCTCAACAGCAGGAAACAGCATGATCCGGTCACGCAGAACACGTGTAGTGCCGGCTTGGCCTTGAACAGCGTTTCTTCCCTTCATGACGAGATCGAATTCGCGCCCACCCATGAAACGCGCCGATGGAACAGGGTCACCGAAGGCGTTCACATTTATGAGCGTGTCGCGGTGAGGGTCTGGAACGACGTCGTCTCCACCGACCGCCAGCGCGATGACCCAGGTGCCGGTTGAGACCACGGAGAAAGGCGGGGTTCGTCTGAGAAGATGGGGGTAAAGCGATGCGTTGGAATCGTGAAGTCCGCAGACAACAGGTGTATTTTCCGCAAGTCCGGTACGTTCGGCGACCCTTGGCAGAAGCTTTCCGATCCGATCGCCGGCCTTTTTCACGGGCGCCATTTTCTCCGTCAGGCCGAGCTTTGCAACGAGCGCGGAGTACCGGTTTTTCGCCGGAGACCAAAGGTCGGTGTGACAGCCGAGCGAGGTGACCTCGTTGGCAAGGACGCCAGTGAGCCTGTAGGTCCAGTATTGCGGATAGGTCAGGACGGTCGCGATCCGGTCAAGCAGGTCAGGATCAGACTTCAACTGCCAATAAAGCTGGGCCCCGAGATTGAGGCCCATGGCAAGGCGCGGTGAGCCGGTCTCATCAAAGTCTGGCCGGATGAGATCGTATTCAGCTGCAACAGCGTCAGGTCCATCGCATTCATAGTCGAGCATCGGCGCGGCGAAATCCCCTTCCCTGTTGAGCAAAACGCCACTCGCGCCGTGGGTCGTCACGGACAGGGCCTCGATGCCGTGCCGTCCGTTTAGGGTGTAAAGTGCGTCGCAGACAAAATTCCAGTGACTTTCAAGGTCAAAATGCGGGTAAGGCGGACCGGGTAATACGCGGTTGGGCCGGGTCAGGACGCCAATTTCCGTTTCGCGCACCAGATCGACGACTGCGACTTTGAGGTTGGTCTTGCCGATGTCGATCACACCGACATGACGGATACGCCCCGTCATCTCTCAGTCCAGGTGAAAGACGGTTTCAAGCTCCGTGACCACAGGCTTGTTGTCGGGGTCAGAGGCCATGATGTCGGCCATATGCGCCCACCACTTCTTCATCACCGGATGGGCAGGCAACTCGTTCATTTTGTGATCACTGTCCCGCCACAGAACGCCAAACAGGGTGTTGGTTTCGCGGTCGAGATGGATTGAATAGTCCTGAATGCCAGCGTCTTTCAGGAGCGCGACCAGCTCGGGCCAGATCTCGTCATGACGCTTTATGTATTCCGCTTCCATGCCTGGATAAAGGTGCATTTTGAAGGCGAATTTCTCCATCCGGTCAGGCCTTCCGTCTTGCAAGAAGCTGGCGCGCGATGCGCGGCAGTGCGATGACGCCGATCAGCAGCAGTCCGATGAAGATCGACATGACTATGCCGGGCACGTTTAAAAGCCCGAAACCGAAGGTGACCATCCCCATCACAAAGGCCGCGATGACGACACCGGGAACGGATCCCGATCCACCCAGAATACTAACGCCGCCAAGAACGACCATGGTGACGACTTCCAGTTCCCAACCAAAGGCGATAGAGGGCCGGGTCGCGCCAAGTCTTGACGTCAGACAGATCGCGGCGACACCCGACATCAGGCCGGTCAGGAGAAACAGAACGAATTTTACCCGCGTCACGCGGATGCCGGAAAAGATCGCGCCGACCGGGTTGTTGCCGATGACATAGACCACGCGGCCGAAGTTGGTCTTGTGGAGAATAATCGCGAAGATGATCGCAAACAGTGCGAATAGAACGAACTCAAACGAGATCACCCACCACAGGTAGCCCCGGCCAAAATAGGCGAAGTCGGATGGGTAGCCGGTGTAGGCCTTGTCGCCGAGAACGATATAGGAAATGCCCCGAAACAGGCTCATCGTACCGATGGTCACCACGATCGAAGGCAGGCCAAGACCGGTTACCAGGGCACCGTTAAAGGCACCGCAGGCCAAACCGACACCCAGTCCGACCAGAACAAGTACCGGCACATCCGCGCCAAGCTGAACCGCAAACCCCATGGCGGTGGAGGCAAGCGCGATGATCGAGGCAACGGAAAGATCGATCTCACCGGAGATGATAAGCAGCGCCATAGCGAAAGCGATCATTGCCTTTTCGGTGAAATTGAATGTCGCGTCGGACAGGTTCCACGGATCGAGAAAGTAGGGTGACGCAAAGCTGTTGAGGATGAAAACGGCGATTGCGACGCCGAGCAGGAGCAGCTCCCAGCTCGCCAGGAACCGTTGCATCGGTGATTTCAGCCGGTCCGGAATGTGGCGCCCTCGGGCCGTTGTCTCAGATGCGGTGACGCTCACGATGCATGCTCCGCTTTTTTCAGGATCACCCTGCCCTTTGTCCGGTTGGACGTAGCGTTGAAGGCGACGGCGATAATGATGGCACTGCCGGAAATGGCGAGCTGCCAGAAGGGCGAGATGTTGATCACCGGCAAGGCATTCTTGACGATGCCGAGAAACAGGGCGCCGAGCAGTGCACCACCGACCGAGCCAATACCGCCGGCAATCGAGATGCCGCCAATGACACAGGCCGCTACCACTTCCAGCTCGAAGCCGCCGGCGATGTCAACATAGGCAACCGCATAGCGCGCCACCCAGAGGTAGCCGGTCAGCCCGGCCAGCGCGCCGGAAACCACATAGGCCGCGCACTGGGTGAGGCCGACATTGATGCCGGTATAGACGGCGGCGTGCGGATTGCCGCCAACGGCGAAGAAAGCGCGCCCGAGCGATGTGCGGCCAATCAGGACGATAAATCCAAGGACGACGAAGATCGCGATCCAGGAGAGGACCGGCAGACCGAGAATGACTTCTCGCGGGAAGGCCTTGAAGGCATCGCTCATTTCGTGCGCGTTGATCCACTCGCCGCCCGAAATGACAAAGATGATCCCGCGATAGATCGTCATCGTGCCGAGCGTTACCACGATCGGAGGAATGTCGAGTTTCCAGACGAGCATACCATTGAACAGACCCATCAGCGCGCCAAGGGTCAGCGCGATCACGAGGATGACTGGCACAGGCAAGCCGGGCATTGCGGTGTTGAGCATCGCCACAACCATGCCTGTCAGAGCAAGATTGGCAGCCACCGACAAATCAATGCAGCGGGTCAGGATCACCACCATCTGGCCAAGTGCCAGGATTATCAGCGGTGCCGTGTCATTGAAGACATTGGCGAGGTTGGCCGGGGCGACAAAGGCCGGGAAACGCGAGGCAATTGCGCCGACAAGCACAAGAATGGCGGCACCGAGGATCGCTTCGCGGGATCTCAGGAAAATCGGCGTCATTGACGGACCTCCGAAATACCGGCGGCAGCGCGCACGAGGTTTTCAGGTGTCAGCGCATCGCCCTCGAATTCAGCTGCTATGCGCCCCTCTCGCATAACGATTGCCCTGTGGGACATGCCAAGTATTTCGGGTATCTCGGAGGACACCATGATCACGGCCAGGCCTTGTACTGCGAGTTCCGCCATGAATTCATGGACGGCCGCCTTGGAGCCGATATCAATGCCCTTCGTCGGCTCGTCGAGGATGATGACACGTGGCTTTGTCGCCAGCCACTTGGCGATAACCACCTTTTGCTGGTTGCCGCCGGAGAGTTCGCCGATGTCCTGATCGAGCGCCGCCGCGCGCAGGTCCAACCGCTGCGTGTACTCGCGTGCGAGTTTGAATTCCTCGGCCAGTCTGAGGAAACCGTTCCGCGACGTTTCCCTAAGCGACGGCAACGAGACATTCTGGAAGATAGGAAGCCCCTTGATTGCCCCCTGCCTGCCACGGTCTTCCGGCACATAGACGATGCCACGGCGGATCGCCTCGTTCGGGTCGCGAATCACGGCAACCTGACCGTCTATGCGGATGGCACCCTTGGAGGGTTTCGTTACACCGAAAAGCGCCTGCATGAATTCGCTGCGGCCCGCACCGACCAGTCCGTAAAAGCCTAGGATTTCACCGGCACGCAGCTCAAATCCAATGTCCTCGAATTCGGTTGGATGTGAATAGCCGACCACTTTCAGGACTTCCTCGCCGATTTGCGGTGTTCGTTTCGGGAACACCTGATCGACCGAGCGGCCGACCATCAGTTTGACCAGTTCCGGTTCGGACACCTCCGCGATCCTGCCAGCGCCTACCATCTGACCGTCGCGGAACACCGTGTAGCGGTCGGCGATGCGGAAGATCTCATCGAACTTGTGGCTGATGAACAGGATCGCCTTGCCCTCGGCCTTAAGCCTCTCGACCAGCTCGTAAGTCTCTTCTATTTCCTTGTGCGACAGTGACGCGGTCGGTTCATCCATGATGACGATGCTGGCGTCGATGGAGAGCGCTCTTGCGATCGCAACCAGGTGTTTGTTGGCTATTCCAAGATCCTTGAGCGTGACCGTCGCTTCAATCCTGGCCCCGATCCGCTCCAGTAGCTCGCGCGCCTTTTCGATCATGGCCTTGCGGTCGATCAGACCGAGACGGGTTCTCGGTGCGTGTCCGATAAAAATATTCTCCGCAACCGAAAGTTCGTCAAAGAGCACGGTTTCCTGGTGAATTGCGGTGACGCCGGCACGTCCGGCATCCTGGGCCGTAGGGAACGTTACCGGCGTGCCCGCAATCGAAATCTCACCTTCGTCGGGCTGGTAGATCCCGGTCAGGATTTTGACAATGGTGGATTTTCCGGCGCCGTTCTCACCAACAAGGGCGGTCACTTCCCCCGGGAAAAGCTCCAGCGAGATATCGTTGAGCGCCTTGACGCCCGGAAACGACTTGGAAATGCCCGTGAGGGAAAGAACGGGGCCGACCGTGCCGTCCGAACGCGGATGCGCGTCTGCTATGCCCTGCGTGTTCGCAAGCATCACCATTTCCCGGAGCCTGGAGTTAACAGTTCGCTTTAAAGAACCCGGAGCAAAAGCACCGGGTCCCGGACAGTTTCCGTCAGGTCGTTGCGACCAGCTTAGAAGATGTCCTTGAAGTCGTCGATGTTGGAGCTGTCATAGACAAACGGGTCCGCCATCGCGCCTTCATTGCCATCATCGAGCGTCAGCGAGCCCATGCGGCCCATCGGTATTTCCGCACCTGGCGCTGCTTCGGCTTTGCCGGTGGCAAGGTTGTAAGCAAGCATGGTGGCCGAATAGCCGAGATCGATCGGATTCCAGATCGCGAAAGACTTGGACGCACCGGATTCAATATGTCCCGCCATTTCCGATGGCAGGCCCAGACCGGTCACGTTGATCTCACCGGCCTTTTCCGCATCGGAGACAGCCTGTGCGGCAGCAACAATGCCGACGGATGTCGGGGCGATGATCGCCTTCAGGTCCGGATAGGTCTGCATCAGGCCCTGCGCTTCGCGATAGGACTTGTCCGCAAGGTCGTCACCGTAAACGGTGCCCACCACGTTGATGCCCGGATAATTGTCCTTCACCTTGTTCATCTCTTCGATCCAGGTGTTCTGGTTCGTGGCGGTCGCGGAGGCGGACAGGACAGCGACATCACCGCCATCGGGCAGATGATCTGCCGCCAGTTTGATGATCATGTTGCCGATCAACGGATTGGACGACGGGTTCAGGTGCAACTGGCGGCCTTCCGCCGCGACGCCCGAATCCCAGGAAATAACCGTGATGCCGCGATCCATGGCCTTTTTCAGGGCCGGCACGAGCGCATCCTGATCATTGGCGGAGATCGCGATGGCATCGACCTTCTGGGCGATCAGTGCGTTGATCACCTCGATCTGGCCTTCAGCCGTGGTATCTGTCGGCCCTGTATAGATGATCTCGACATCGCCAAGCTCCTTGGCGGCTTCTTCAGCGCCTTTTGCAGCCGCTTCGAAGAAGCCGATGCCGAGCGCCTTGACGACGATGGCGATGCGTTTGTCCTCGGCCTGGGTCGGGCCGGCCATAGACACAGCGGCAATGGCGGTTGCGGCCAGAAGTGATTTCCAGAGTTTCATTGCTTCCTCCCTAAAAAACTGCCGCCCCTCCTCCAGGTCCGGCAGAAACCGGCTACCCGCTCGAGGTCGCCTTTCTTTGTGCGGCGCTCACCGGCGCCACTATCAGTTCGATATCTGCCTGTTCCAGCATCTTGGCAGCGCTGTCCGGAATGCCGTCATCCGTGATAACGGCAGAGATCCGCTCCAGCGGACACAGTATCAGGCTGGATCTTGCGTTGAATTTCGACGAATCCACCAGCACAACCAGTTCGTCTGCCTGCCCAATCAGCTTCTGTTCAGCCTGGATCAAGAGCGGATCGGCTTCCATCAGACCGAGCGGCCCAAGCCCCTGCGCACCCATGAACATACGCTTGGCATAGAAGTTACGGGTGACGTCGTTATCGAAAGGGCTCAGGATGATGTTCTGCTCGCGGTAAATCACACCGCCAGACAACATGATCGTGTTTTTGGAGTTCTTCAGAAGATGCTCCGCGATCGGAAACGAGTTGGTGAATACCTGGCATCGTTTGGTTGCCAGCGGATGCACCATCTGAAACGTGGTCGTTCCGCCGTTGATGATGATCGCGTCGCCGTCTTCACAAAGCTCGACGGCTTTTTGCGCAATTGCGCGTTTTTGCGCGATATTGATCGTTTCGTTGACGCTAAACGGTCGACCGGCCAGACCCACAAATTGCGGCGGATGAATGGACTCCGCTCCGCCACGAACCCTTCGCAGTTTTTTCTGCACATGCAGCTGCGCAATATCCCTGCGGATTGTCGCTTCCGAGGAATCCGTTAACGCCACCAGCTCCTGCACCGTCACAACCGGACGATCCTGGACTGCGGACAATATGATCCTGTGACGTTCTTTTTCGTGCATCTGGTCCTCCCATCAATCAAACGTTTCCACCTACACCAGTCAATGTCAATCAAAAAATGTCAAAAATGATCATTTTGCAGTGCAATATGATTGTTTTTGCGCGTTTTTGATTGACATTCAGGTGTGATCAAGCGAATTTCTAGACAAAGAGGCGCAAGCTGTCAGGCGTTCAAGGGAGGAAAAGATGTTGAATTCCGCGGCCGGGTCCCGGCTGGCAGATCTTTGGGACAACCAGAAGGCCTCCGGCATGAACGAGTCCGAACTGCTGCTCTATCGCTCAAACCTCCTCGGCTCAGACAAGCGCATCACCAATTATGGCGGCGGCAATACCTCCGCCAAGGTGTTTGAGAAAGACCCACTCACCGGTGAAGCTGCCGAAGTTCTCTGGGTAAAAGGTTCTGGCGGCGATGTCGGCACGATCAATATGGGCGGTTTCGCAACGCTTTACATGGACAAGCTCAGGGCGCTGAAAGGGCTTTATCGCGGCGTCGACTTCGAAGACGAGATGGTTGGCTATCTGCCCCATTGCACATTCAACCTTAATCCCCGCGCTGCCTCCATCGACACGCCATTGCATGCCTATGTGCCGAAAAAGCACGTCGATCACATGCATCCCGACGCAATCATCGCAATTGCAGCCGCCAGCGACAGCAAGGCAATCACGCGCGAGATCTTCGGCGGCGATATCGGCTGGTTGCCCTGGAAACGTCCCGGATACGAGCTCGGCCTGTGGCTGGAAAAGTTCTGTCTGGAAAATCCGGACGCGCGCGGTGTCGTTTTGGAGAGCCACGGCCTCTTCACCTGGGCCGATGACGCGCGAGCCTGTTACGAAACCACGCTGGAAATCATCAACAAGGCCATTGCCTGGTTTGAAGACAAAACAAGTGGCAAGGATGCATTTGGCGGTTCAAAACACCGGGCGCTTGCTCCGGCTGAACGCCGGGCTGTTGCCTCGAAGCTGATGCCTGCCATCCGGGGAATGGTCTCGGGAAAGCAGCACATGGTCGGTCACTTTGATGACAGCGACGCTGTCCTGGAATTCGTCTGCTCCAGGGACATGGAACAGCTTGCCCGCCTCGGCACGAGCTGCCCGGACCATTTCCTGCGCACCAAGATCCGGCCACTGGTCGTTGACTTCGACCCCGAGAGCCCGGATATCAGCGATACACTGTCTGGCCTTGGTGTGGCCGTCGAGGCATATCGCGACGACTACGCCGCCTATTACGCCCGCTGCAAGCACGAGGACAGCCCTGCCCTGCGCGATCCGAATGCCGTGGTTTACCTTGTCCCAGGCGTCGGCATGATCACGTTTGCCAAGGACAAGGCGACGGCGCGCATTTCCAGTGAGTTCTATACCAACGCCATCAACGTCATGCGCGGAGCATCAAGCGTTTCGACCTATTGTGGTTTGCCGGAGCAGGAAGCTTTCGACATAGAATACTGGCTGCTGGAGGAAGCAAAGCTCCAGCGAATGCCGAAGCCAAAAAGCCTTGCCGGCAAGATTGCTCTTGTAACAGGCGGAGCCGGCGGCATCGGCTCGGCAACCGCCGAGCGTTTCCTGCGCGAAGGTGCCTGTGTTGTCCTCGCCGATATCGATGGCGAGGCGCTTGCTGCTGCCGCAGAAAACCTGTCCGACCGCTTCTCCAGCGATGTCGTTTGCACAGTGACGATGGATGTCACCAGCGAGGATGCCGTTGCCGACAGTTTCGCCCGTGCGGCGCTCGAATTCGGCGGCGTCGACATACTGCTCTCAAATGCAGGCATCGCCTCGTCCGCTCCTGTCGAGGAGACGACACTGGACCTCTGGAACCGGAACATGTCGATCCTTTCGACCGGGTATTTCCTCGTCTCGCGCGCGGCCTTCCAAACAATGAAGACACAAGGCATCGGTGGGTCGATCGTCTTTATCGGTTCCAAGAACGGTCTCGCCGCCTCGCCGGGCGCCAGTGCCTATTGCACGGCCAAGGCTTCGGAGCTGCATCTCGCCCGCTGCCTTGCTCTTGAAGGTGCACCGGACGGCATCCGCGTCAATGTTGTCAATCCGGACGCTGTGCTGCGCGGTTCCAAAATCTGGTCCGGAAGCTGGCTCAAGGAGCGCGCGCAGGCCTATGGCAAGGACACGTCGGAGCTGGAGGAGCATTACCGCCAGCGCTCGCTCCTGAAACGCTCCGTATTGCCGGAAGATATTGCCGAGGCGAGCTACTTTTTTGCGTCAGAGGCCTCGGCGAAATCGACCGGAAACATCCTCAATGTCGATGCCGGTAACGTCCAGGCCTTCACGCGGTAGAGTATTGCCATGACTTATGAAACTGCGAAATCCCGGTTTGCCGAATGGGACGTGGACACAGAGGCGGCCCTTCGCCGGTTGGCGGAGATACCGATCTCGATGCACTGCTGGCAGGGCGACGACGTTGTCGGCTTCGAACAGAAATCCGGCTCTTCCGGCGGCGGCATCCAGGCGACCGGCAATCATCCGGGCCGGGCGCGGACGCCGGACGAGTTGCGCGCGGATCTTGAATTTGCCTATTCGATGATTCCCGGGACGCACCGTCTCAATCTCCATGCCATGTATATGGACACGAACGAAAGCCCGGATCGTGACGAGATCGAATATCGCCACTTTGCAGCATGGGTCGACTGGGCCAAGAGCCAGGGGCTCGGGCTCGATTTCAACCCGACATTCTTTGCCCACGCAAGGGCCGACGATAACCTCACACTCGCCCATCCGGACGCCGGCATTCGTGACTTCTGGATCGAACATGGACGGCGGACACGCGAAATTGCGGCTGCAATCGGCGCTGAACTTGGCTCACCTGCCATAAACAACATCTGGGTGCCCGACGGCATGAAGGATTTGCCGGTCGACCGACTGGCACCGCGTGCGCGGCTCGAGGCATCGCTTGATGACATGCTCGCCGAGCGTCAGGACCCGGCGCACATGCGCGACGCGGTTGAAAGCAAGCTGTTCGGCATCGGGGTCGAGGCCTACACGGTCGGAAGCCACGAGTTCTATCTCGGCTATGCGATCCGCAAGGGCGTGCTGCTTTGCCTCGACATGGGCCATTTCCACCCGACCGAGAACATTGCCGACAAATTGAGCGCGGTGGCGCTTTCGGTGGACGAATTGCTGCTGCACGTCTCCCGGCCAATGCGATGGGACAGCGACCATGTGATCCTGCTGAACGATGACATCCTCGCAATGGGTCAGGCGCTGGTCAGCGAAGACCTTCTGAAGAAAACCCACATCGGACTGGATTTCTTCGATGCCACGATCAGCCGGACCGCGGCCTGGGTAATCGGTACCCGGAACATGCAAAAATCCCTTTTGAGGGCCCTGCTCTCACCGCTTGACCGCCTGAAAGAAGCCGAGACCACACTCGATTTCACGGCGCGCCTTGTCCTGACAGAAGAGCTGAAGGATCTGCCGTTCGGCGCTGTCTGGGAAGAATTCTGCGAACGCCACCACCGCCCGACCGGGGCACAGTTGATCAGTGAACTTGACGCCTACCAGAGCCGTGTC
Organism: uncultured Roseibium sp.; assembly: GCF_947494555.1. GTDB lineage: Bacteria > Pseudomonadota > Alphaproteobacteria > Rhizobiales > Stappiaceae > Roseibium. Next base: position 111,384 of record NZ_CANLVF010000005.1, read on the forward strand.
GAGGTCCGGGGTTAGTATTGAATTCGCAGATGGAAAAGATCCTGATTGGAAGCGCTTTGCACCTTCCCATCAGTTTATGACGCAACAGCCCTTTACCGTTTTGCCTTTCCCTGCATGAGGTTTATGCACTTTTGCAGGTTCTCCTGGCACCCGTCGTTGCCTATCTCGGCTCGGATGGCACCGCTGAATCACGCTCCAGCCGGAACTTCAGCTTTTCAGGTGCTCACCTTGGTGAGGTGAAATAGACGCTGAGAACAGGTGTACACGCGTTGATGTTATGAGCGAACGCCGGTTCACAGCCTTCGCTTCACCTGCCTTACGTTTTGTTTGCGCAGACGAGATACATGCATGTTGCAAAGAATTCAGATTGAACGATCTGTGGGCGAGATGGCCCGCAACAATATTGCCGATGTCCGTAAAGTGCAGGAGCGCTTGAACGAGCTGCTTGACCCCGATCGACCTCAGCTGGTGCCAGACGGGATCAACGGCCCCAATACCAAAGATCTCATTGGCGATTTTCAGAAAAAAGTCGTTGGCTTTGCAAACCCGGACCGCCGGGTTGACCCGGTAGGGAGAACAATATCTGCACTCAACGACATCGCTTCGCGCGAAAAATGGAAGCATGACCCTGACGGTCCGGGAACGTGGGAGCCTGATTGGCCCGAACCTTCCAAATCCATCGATTTTGACAAACTCCCAAAGATCCCGGTCGTCGGGCCACTCGATCACAAAGGTGGATTCGACAGCTTTCCACCGCCAGCACAAATACTCGGGCCGGATGATTTCTCTGCGATAGCTGCACGCGATGGCGCCTGGATCATGGTCCCTATCGACGCTGAACGCGAGGTTCAACTCGGCGTCGACCCGAGCCAGCCCGTACAAATCCTCAACAACGGCATTGATGAAGACGGGATTGTCAGCTCCTTCACAAAAGAGCCTTTGCTGCGCGCGACCTTCAAGGAAGATCGCTTGAAGCTGAAAGGATTGTCACCGTGCAAGTCTTGCAGACTTGATATCCTTCAGAACGACAGGCATCTGAGGATATATGTCTCGGTCAAGCCGCGCCGTGTTATTCCGATCTTTGTCTTCCATGTGCAGCACGGACCGGCGATGAAATCGCGTGTTTCTTCCTCGGAGTTGCGAACGATCCTGAAAATCGCAAACAGCGAAATTCTCACGCCTCAGTGCAATATTGAGATCGATCTCAAGGGCGAAAAAGACTTGTCTCACAAAGACACCGGCAAGCGTTTGGGCCGTGTTGTTACCAGAGACAGCGCTAATGCGGAAAATGATGAGTGGAAGTATCTTGCGCCCTTCCTGATTGACAGGTCATTTCCTCAGCCACATGGCGCCAAAGAGGTGAAGACGGTCAACATATTCATCGTCCGCGAGATGGACACAATAGTGGAAGGTCAGAAGAAACCCTTCGGGGTGAGAGGCGCCATGAATGCGCATCAGCATTCCGTACCCATGTGCCTGCTGGATGACAGATCCATCGGCCGGCTAACGAAAGTGGACGCAGTCGCACGGACACTTGCACATGAGCTGGGCCATTTGCTCATTGGGGCCCTCTATACGCACGATCATGACATCCATCAGCCTGCCAGTCACAATCACTATTCCGACGCACTGATGCTTGGAGGCGGTAGCGGTAAAAAGATCTATCGGGTCGAGATCGAAGTCATGAACCCGACGAAGCACAAGCCGCCACCGCTTAAGGTCTGATGGAAGTTCGTTGGTGGAAGTAAGAGCGCATCAAGGCATTTGTAAAAGACGCAGCAATCGCTTCGTGCTCGCAGATGCTTTGAAACCGCGCTCACCCGTATGTTGTGGAGCAATCGGGCGCACCCCACCTGTTTTCGTGCCCTCCAGGTCGCGTCCCACATCGTTCGAAATCATTCTCGTCAATGGATCGGAAGGCTGAGGCATGAAACTCCTTTCACAAACGCATTCTCCCTTTGCACGCAAGGTTGTCGTTCTGATCCATGAGCTGGGGCGAAGTGACATCTCAATCGAGCATCAGGAAACCAGCCCGACAAATGCCAATCCGGCGGTATCTTCCTTAAACCCTCTTGGGAAAGTGCCTGTGCTGATTTTGAGCGACGAGACACCGCTCTACGATTCCGCGGTGATCTGCGAATATCTTTGTTCGCAGGAAGACAAGACACCCCTGCTTCCAACGTCCCCTGACAAGCGCATGCGCACTCTGAGGCAACAGGCCTTGGCCTCGGGTATGTGCGAGACAGGTATTGCCATCCGATGGGAAATCGAAAGAAGACCCGAGCACCTTCGTTATGAAACGCTGCGCGATGGTTTGATCGCCAAACTCGCGGCAAGTTACGCCTATCTGGAACAAGACGTACCGCGCGAAGACGAGGTGACGGTTGGCACAATAGCGCTCGCCTGCGCACTGGACTGGGCGACATTTCGCGAGCTCGACCAATTCATGCCTAAGCACGAAAACCTCAAGAAGTGGATGAAGGTGTTTTCACAACGGTCTTCCATGCGGGCAAGCGCCTACGCCGGACAAACGCATGATTGACCAATCCGGGAGGTTTCGCCCTTTTTTTGAACACATTTCCCATGCCGAGGCGGGGAGTAAAAAACCTTTTTTTTGAGCAAAAAATTGTTTGCTGTGGGCAAATCCGATGGCCAGGCGAGATCGTCGACGCAGTGTTTTCGGGAAGGGCGATCCAAATAAATTCAGCAAATCTGCCAAAATCCGCCTCGGTTCCAACGGACGTAAACAAACCGTAAAATCCGATAATTCAAACTCATGCGAACGCGCACTTTGTTTGTGCGCCAATGCCCGTATCCCTGCTTGCCCGCTTTGATACGGTTTTCAGGTCGACGCCGCCTCATGCCGCTAACACTTGGAGTTTGAGCTATGCATCACGATCACATCGCAACCCAAGCCCCTGTCGCACCGCCTGGCGCGAACGCGACCGACGCTGAAATCGAAGCGTATGTCGCGCTGATAAAAGCACTGCCTGAAGTCCACCCTCATGGTCACGACATGGATCAGATGTCAGAACACGGGCAGCTAATGGATCTGGTGCCGCGCGGTGATGCCACCCATGTTGCAGTTCGCGACGGCGATTGGTCAGATCCTGCCACCTGGTTCGAGGGACGCGTTCCCGATGAAGGCGCGAGGGTTCTGGTACCAGAAGGCATTGCAGTGCGCTATGACGCTGAGAGCGATACCTCGCTCTTTACGGTTCGCGTCGACGGGGACCTGTCTTTTGCGACGAATTCCGACACGCGCATGGTCGTCGACACACTTGTCGTTGCACATTCCGGGCATCTGGAGATCGGGTCCGAGCACAATCCGATCGATGCCAATGTCAGCGCCGATATCGTCTTTGCCAACAATGGCAACATCGACGTCTCCTGGGACCAAAGCCTGTTGTCCCGCGGTCTGATCGCAACTGGCGAAGTCGATATCCATGGAGCGGAAAAAACGGCATATCTTTCCGTCGACGCTGCTCCCATGGCCGGCGACACATCGCTACAGCTGGACTCTGTTCCCGACGGATGGGCCATTGGTGACAAGCTGGTTCTGACCGGAACCCACAAGGAAGGCTGGCAGAACTACGGGAGTGGCCCCACCTGGACAGGCACGCAGGACGAAGAGATCGTCATTGCCGATATCAGCGGCAACGTCATAACGTTCGAACCGCCACTCAATTTTGATCACGATGCGCCGTCAGGGGATCTTTCCGCCTACGTCTCCAACATGACGCGCAACGTCACATTTTCCAGTGAAGACGGTGCTGCCATACATGAGCGCGGGCACGTCATGTTCATGCATAACAACGAAGTCGACGTCCGGTATGTCGCCTTTGAAGATCTGGGACGCACGGACAAGTCGGAACGTGCTGTAGATGCCTCCAGTGTTGACGACATTCAGCCGGACACGAATGTGAAGGGTCGATATTCGGCGCATTTCCATGTGGCAGGCACCGAAGACCAGGACAGTCCGGCGCTCGCGATCGGCACGGTCGTTTCGGGTTCTCCCGGCTGGGGTCTGGTGCATCATTCCAGCCATGCCAATTTCTATGACAACGTCGCGTATGACGTATTTGGTGCAGCCTTTGTTGCGGAAGCCGGCGACGAGACCGGAACCTGGAGCCGGAACCTTGCCATCAAGTCGGAAGGTATCGGTTACGGGAACTGGACGATCAAAGACCAGCAGGATGTCTTTGCAGCCGATCTCGGCCGCACGGGCGACGGTTTCTTTCTTGCCAGCCGCCTCGTGGAAGTCAGTGACAGCGTCGCCGCAAACACGACCAACGGGTTCGTATGGATGCATCGCGGCATGTCCGGCGAACCGCTTGCCGAAAATCTCGACCAGCCGGAGATCGCCTTCGGCGATGATCAGTTGGCCTACAACAAGCCTCCCATCCAGGGTTTCCGCGACAACGAAGCCTTTGGAACCCATACCGGCATCCATGTCCTGAAGGCAAACCCGGAACAGGGACACGATGTTCGCTCGGTTCTGGATGGCTTCATCGCCTGGGAGGTCTCTCAGGGCGCAAACCTTTCCTATACCGGGCACTACACGCTGAACGATTTCCGTCTTGTCGGCACGGACAGCAGCAACGGTCTTGGATCGGCCGAATATGGTGTCAGGCTTGGGACCAATGCGCGGGACATGGTCTTTAACGGACTGGAAATAGAGGGCTTCGAAAACGGCTTCGACTTCTCAAGGAACGTGACGACTTTCTTTGCCGAAGACTTCGACAACATCCTGATAGATCCCGTTTTCATCAACAATGGCCAGAATGTCTTCGGTTACGATCCGGCGAAACACTTTTTCATGTCTTCCGACGAGCTTGTTGCGGACCGGTTATCATTTGACGGAGCGCTGTACCACGTTGTCGGATATCAGGACGGCCTCGACCTGAACGGTATCAAGACCGACAGCATCGGTTCGCGCGAACGTTACTTCGACAATGACGGCGGTCCCCTCCCTTTCTGGGAGGTGCGCGAACTGGTCGCGAAAAACGGGTACTACGAAACCGGTGACGGCCGGAACGTCATGCTCGTGGAGGACTTCATCGCTGACCGGGCAACCGGCGAATTGATCAAGTTCACGCATGTCGTGGAACTGCTTTATCCCAGTTACGTTCTGGCGAACACCACCAATCACGGGCTGATTGAGCTGGAGGGCCAGGCCGCACAGACAGTGGATGATGTTGCCGAAACACATGCCGGCGAAGCGGTTGTGATTGACGTGCTCGCAAATGACAGCGACCCGGAAGGCGACACGCTCGTTGTTGACGGCTTTATGCAGCCGGACCACGGCAAGGTTGCGCTGAACGCCTTAGGACAAGTTGTCTACACCCCGGATTTCGGATTTACAGGCGAAGACAGCTTCCTCTATTGGGCCCGTGATGAAAACGGCAACTTTACACCAGCGGAAGTCAGGGTTTCGGTCGGTTCCGCCCTGCCTGAACCTGAGCCCGAACCGGACCCCGTGCCGGATCCAGAGCCTGAGCCGGAGCCCGAACCGGAGCCGGAGCCCGAACCAGAGCCGGAACCCGAACCAGAGCCTGAGCCCGAACCAGAACCGGAGCCGGAGCCCGAACCAGAGCCGGAACCAGAGCCGGAGCCCGAACCGGAGCCAGAGCCGGAGCCGGAGCCGGAGCCCGTCAGCATCGGTCTTGGCAGATCAGAGGCCGAGTCTCTGGGACTGTCGGGAGACTACACCGTGGAGGCAGTGCAAAGCGCTTCCGGCAACGCGGTCGCCAGCTTGAGAAACCCGAATGATCCGGGTGGAGCGTTGAGCGATGCTGCGGGTGAGCTCTCTGCCGTTTTTGAAGGCGCGAAAGGCACCTATGACATCGTGCTCGGCGTCTACGACGAAAGCGATGGCGTGGGACAGCTTACCGTGACCATCTCCGGAAATGAGCCGTTCATCTTTCAGTTGGATGACAATACAGGCGATGCTGGTCCGGGTCCCAACAGTTTTCGGGAGTTGCGCCTGGAAGGCGTTCATCTGGAGGTCGGCGCACAGATCACGATCGAAGGCGCACAGGACCAGTATGAATATGCACGCGTTGACTTTCTGGACATCATCGAAGCGAACCAGCCCGTTGGGAAGATTCAACTCGGGTCCGAGAAGATCATGCAGCCTGACGGTGACACCTGGCACAGCGTCAGTTTCGACACTACGATCGAAGACGCAATTGTCGTGATGGCACCGCTCACGGCCAACGGCCCGCACGCGGCAATGACGCGCGTCCGAAATGTCACCGACCAGGGCTTTGAGTACCAGATTGAGGAATGGGACTATCTGGACGGCTGGCACATGAACGAGCAGATCACCTGGCTTGCCGCGAGTGCGGGTGAATACACGCTCGAGGACGGCCGAAAGATCGCCTTCGGTGAAACGACTGCCTCTGATGAGACGCCGACAAAAGTCTGTTTTTCCGGCATGGACGACGCGCTTGTCTTTTCGCAGGTTGCCAGTGCCAATGACACAGCTGCCGTGACAACACGCCTGAGCAGCGTGAACGGCAATGGTTTCAAGGTGCGCCTGCAAGAGGAAGAACTCGCCGATGGCATTCATGCGGAAGAAGACGTGCACTGGTTCGCGGTTGAAGGCGGCGACAGTGACCTGTTGACCGCGAGCAGCGTCAGCGGCGTCGGAGACGGCTGGACACAACTGGATGCGGACGCAGATGCATTTCTGTTTGCCGACATGCAGACGTTCAATGGCAACAACACCGCCGCGCTACGCAAGTTGCTTGAAGATGACGGTACGGTTTCTCTGCGGGTCGAAGAAGAACAGTCGCTGGATAGCGAGACTTATCACGTCGGTGAAAAGGTCGCGGTGTTTTCGACCGACTTTGAGGTGATCGATCTGTATTGACAGATTAAACAGCAGAATGCGTCGCGGCAGCGAACCGCGGCGCATGACCGGTGCGCCAAAGACCGGTGCACCGCACTTCCCGTCGTCACGCGCCATGCCGAGTGAACAGCGTGCCAGCAGCAATTAATGCAAGATTCACGGGATTTGCTCTAGTAAGTTGCGCGGCCACCCGAGAGATCAAAGACAGCTCCCGTCGTGAAACTGTTTTCCGGGCTGCAGAGAAAGCTGACCATGTTGGCGGCTTCGCGCACTTCCAGGAAACGGTTTCGCGGGATCTTGGAGAGCATGTAGTTGATGTGCTCTTCGCTCATCTGGTCGAAGATGCGGGTGCGGGCTGCGGCGGGCGTGATCGCGTTGATGGCAATATCAAAGCCGGCGCATTCCTTTCCGGCGCTTTTTGCGAGCGCCATCACAGCCGCCTTCGAGGCGCTGTACGCGGAGGCGTTGGGATTGCCCTCTTTGCCTGCGACGGAGGAAATCAGGACGACACGGCCGTAGTTGTCGGCTTTCATGCCGGGCAGCACGGCTTTCAAAAGGTAAAACGAACCGTTCGCGTTGATCTCCATGATCCGGTTCCAGTACGCGACCGGATAGTCTTCTACCGGGGCATTCGGGCCTGCGATACCGGCCGAATTGACGACAATGGACGGGCTTCCTGCCTGCGATTTTGTCTGCTCATAGGCCTTCTCAACTGCGTCCCAGTCCGACAGGTCGACCTTGACCGTTACTGCATCGAGTTCGGAAGCTGCCGCGGCGAGAGCCTCTTCGTCCATATCCCAAAGAACCAGCCGTGCGCCGTCGGCCTTAAGCTTCTGCGCGCAGGCAAAGCCTATTCCCTGTGCTCCCCCGGTTACGATCGCCGTCCTGGTCATAAATTCGTTTCTCCTACCGCAATACGGACATGACCGAGGCCACAGATGTAACGCTCGCCACGTTCTGCATGGCGAAGTTGATCGAAGCCCGGTGCCAATCGGCATTCATTGTAGAGCAGGCATCTTCCGGCACAACCACTCGGAAACCTTTATCGGCTGCCGTCCGTGCGGTGTGTTCGACACTCATGTTGGTCCACGAACCGGTGTTGATGATCGTATCGATACCAGCATGACGCAGATAGCTTTCCAGGCGGGAGGTTTCCCAGGCGCTCATGGACATCTTTTCGCAGACGAGATCTCCCGGCTTGGGCTCCAGACCGGGAACAGGGGCAACACCCCAGGTTCCCCGCACTAGCGCATTTTCGCCCTTCAGCCCCTGAAAAAGCGGCGCATGGTGGGAAAGGAGCGGATGGCCGGGTTCGCAAACCATCCAGATGTGAATGACCGGCATGCCGAGCCGCCGCGCAGTGTCGGCAAGGGCTATGGCGTTGGCGACCACATTCTGTTCACGTGCATGCTGCGGAGATCCCGTGCCCTCAAACGCGCCGCCGTCGATCATGACATCGTTCTGCAGATCCTGGATGAGAAGCGCCGTCTTTTTCGGATCAAGCGGCGGGCACTCCGCAAGTTCCAGCCCCTTGGACGGGGCGGTGAGCGCTGTACCGTGCGCAGTGCTCGCTGCGGCTTGCGCTGGCACGGGTTTCGCCGTCATGAAAGGCTCGGAGCTCGGACGGACCTTGGTTTTAACGGCATAGACCGACGTGCAGGCGCACATGAAGAGCGTCTGCCAGTCCTCGCCGCCCCAATGCAGATTGGCAACCATCTCGGGAACCTCGACCTTACCGATCAGCATTCCCTCAAATGAATAGACCCAAACCCCTCCGGGTGCGGTGACCCAGACGTTGCCGTTCGCATCGGCCTTCATGCCGTCCGGAACGCCCGCCTTGACCGCGTCCTTGATGCCGGATGCAAAGATGCGTCCGTTCCTGAGCCGGCCGTCCTCGCCGACATCGAACATGCGGATGTTGGCCTGTTCGGTGTCGTTGACCCACATCCAGCGTTCGCAGGGTGAAAAGCACAGGCCGTTGGGCTGCGTGAACATGTAGCGGTCGGATACGAGGATCGCCTCATCACCGGGTTTGTGGCCTGGCGGGAGCATGTAGACACCCTGAAAACCCAGTTGTAGCGGACGCGGGACGCCGAAATGCTCCATGCGGCCATAGGTCGGATCGGTGAAGAAAATCGCACCATCGGAGCGCATCACAATGTCGTTCGGGGAATTGAGTTCCTGGCCTTCAAAATGGGAGGCCAGCAATTCGCGCGTTCCATCCGGGCGGAACCGGGCGACCGAGCTTGTTGCATGCTCGCAGACGAGGAGGTTGAGCTCCGCGTCGTAGGTCATGCCATTGCCCTTGTTGGACGGACGCAGATATTCGCTCACGCCAGCCTGCCTGGTCCACTTGCGCCGCACATCCCCTGGCATATCGGAGAACAGGAGATACTGTTCGCTCGGATGCCAGATGGGGCCCTCGGTAAACACAAATCCGGTCCCAATCCGCTCAACGGCGGCATGCTGGTCCATCAGCTCCAGAAACTTCGGGTCAACAACGGTATGGCCCACAGGTCCCTCCCTGTTTTTCCTTTGGCGGGAAGCTCATGCTTGCCCAGATCAGTCGCGTTACATCGGGAACCACTGCCGTTCCGGGACAGTTTCTGTCATCGGGCCCGGAACCGTCATGGACAGCCGCCCGACAACCTGCTGGTTCTGGATTTTCGCGGGCCGGTCATGGACCGGGAGCAGGAAGGTGTAGTTGTTGAGCAGTTTCTTGATCGCGCCCTTCTCCTCACGCTTCGAGCCGGCATGATTGCCCGTTACGCGCGGTTCCATCCAGTTGTTGGTGTGGACGTGATTGACGATCTGGTCGTTGAAATCGTAGATGACGTCGCCGCAGATACAGGCAAGCCCCTCCGCCGTTTCGACGATGACATTCATGGAGCCTTCGGTGTGGGCCCCTGCGGCCTCGCACCAGACTCCCGGAATGATTTCTTCCGCTCCGGTGATTTCGAGATCCAGGAAGCGCATGGCTTCCGGCTCGTAGATCCGCTCGACCAGATGCATGATGTCCGGCTTTGGGTATTGCGGGTACATGATGCCGGAGACCGAGAACTCCATCTCCTTGCGGTTCAGGACTACCGTCGTATTCATCGGGAACTTGTCGTCCTTGCCGGCATGATCGATATGAAGATGCGTGTGCAGGATGTAGCGGATATCGCCAAGCTTCAGACCGTGTTTGGCAAGCTGGTTTTCGATCATGTTGTCATGGAATTGCAGCCCCCGCATGCCGAGGCTTTCCATGATCGCATTGTCGCGATATCCCGTGTCGACCAGTACCGGATGGGTGCCGCCAAGGATCAGAAACCCGTAAACCGGTACCCTGCGGATACGGCCACATTCGTGGCCGAGCACGAGAAACGATGTCTCAAGCTCGATATCTCCGTAATCCAGAACGTGGATGGTAAGGGCCATTTTATTTCTCCCATAGATGAAAGGCAGGCGGCTACAACCGGTAGATCCGTGCAGCCGTGTCGTGAAAAATCGCTTGTCTTTTGCTCTTCGGCAGCCCCTTCGCCCCTTCCTGGAAGGCAGCAAAGAGGTCTGCGTAACTGGTCCAGAGTTTTTCGATTGGAAAGTTCGAGCCGAACATGCAGCGTTCAGCGCCGAAGAGCTGAAGGCTCTGCTTGATCATGAAGGCAATGAATTCCGGGTCATTGCGATGGATGAACGTTCCGAAGGCCGACAGCTTGGTTGCGACATTCGGGCATTGGGACAGACGTTTCATGCCCTTGCGCCAGATCTTGACGCCCTCCGGGCTGGTATCTTCCAGCATGCCCGCATGCATCAGGACGAATTGAACGTCCGGGCAGCTTTCAGCCAGCCCGGCGGCATCTTCCATTTGCGAAGCGAACACCTGCAGATCGAACGACCAGCCGTACTCGGCAAGACGGGCTATGTTCTGCCGGACAGTCGGGTCGGCTGGCAGTCGCGGGTGCGGCGCGAAGCGGTAAAGCGGGTTTTCATGCCAGTGCAGCTGCTGCCGGATGCCGCGCATTAAGGGATATTTCTTCAGCCGGTCGAGCTGCGGCCGGACGTCTTCCACCGTGAAATCGGCAAAGCCGACGATACCATGCGGCCAGCCACTCTCATCCGCCACCGACTGAACCCAGGCGACCTCGTCCTCGAACCAGTTCGGAGCCCAGTTTGCCTGGACGTAGACCGATTTCTCGATGCCGGTACCTTCAAGGTCCTTCAGGAATTCGGCGATCATGTAGTCGCGCTTGATCGCCGCATAGGGGCCGAAGATGCGCGGTTGCTCTGGTCCCAGAAGCCAGGGCAGATCCTTTTGAAGCCAGATGTGATGATGGGCGTCGATCATGCCGGCCTCGCAAGGTTCAGAACGTGGTTGCACAGGGCCTCGACCCGGTCACCGGGAACAAGCGTGTCGAGATAGGGCAGACAGCCGGAAAGTGCTTCCGTGCGCGGCTCATAAAGAGGGTCGGCGGCAAGGGGAGACAGCCAATCGAGACGCCAGGACACGCGCGACAGTTTCCTGACAGCGTCGATCAATGCCTCCGGTGAGCCGCGTTCAAGTCCATCGGAAATAACCAGCGTTGCCGCACCGCGCGCATAGGCAGAAAAGCGAGGCACGGCGAGGAAAGCTGCCAATGCCTCGCCAATACGCGTCCCGCCGTCAAAGTCGGCAACCGACGCTCCCACCGCATCAAGCGCCTGTTCGGTGTTCCTGATTTTCATCGGAACGGTGATGCGCGTCAGCCGGGTTCCGAGACTGAACACTTCGACACTGTCGGCAGCCTGAACCAGCGTGTGGGCAAATCGAAGCGAAGCTTCGCTCTGGTCCTTCATCGACCCGGAGACATCGATCAGCAGCAGAATTCGGCGCTGCTTGGTTTTTCGTTGTGTCTGCGGCAGATCGAACACTTCGCCGTCGCGTCTGAGCGCCTGCCGCAACGCTCGGCGCAGGTCGATCCGGTTACCCCGATTGTCGAACGACCGCCGGTAGGATTGACGGCGCGGCAGAACCTTCGGCGCATGCCGCGCCAGCAGCCTCAGGGCATCCGCGTCATCGACCGCTGCAAACTGGCGGCGCCCAAGCAGCTCTGCTGAGGTTGCAAGCTCACCGGGTTCTTCGTCACCCTCTTCCTGATCGATGTCGATCCTGTCGGAAGACGGCTCATAGGCCTCGACACCGTCGTCTCCGTCTTCGTCCTCGATCGGTGCGGCAAGGCTTTGCCCCAGGAAGTACGCCTGAAACAAGGCATCGAATTCTGCATGCCGTTCCCTCGGAATGGCCAGAGTTGCCAGGGCGGCGCGCCGTATGTCGATCACGTCACGCGGTCCCAGAAGGCCGATTGCCTCCAGAAAGGCAATGGTCTGATCCGTCGACACGGCAAATCCATGCGCTCGAAGGATCGCGGGAAATTCGACGAAGGGTCTGCTGGCGCGCGGAAGGGTCATGCGGCCTCCTGCGGCATGAAACTGTCGATCCGACCTTCAAGAAAGGTTAGATCGTCATGATCCTTCAGCGCGACGCCGATCGCCCTTCTGAAGGCTTCCGGCCAGGTAGCTCCCTGATCATGCAGCAGTGTCGCTGCTTCCGCCCATTCCACGGTCTCCGCGACACCCGGCGGTTTGGCGAGCGGCTCGGTCCTCAGTTTCGCGACCGCCCCAGAGACCGCGTGTGCTGTTGCCTCTGCAACCGAACTCGCCCGGGCCATGACGATCCTGGCCTCCAGATGGATGTCCGGGTAGTCGATCCAGTGATAGACGCAACGGCGGCGCAGAGCCTCATGAAGGTCGCGCGTCCTGTTTGATGTCAGGACGACAACGGGTGGGCGTGCGGCACGCACGGTACCGGTTTCCGGGATGGAGATGGCAAAATCGGACAGAAACTCCAGAAGGAAAGCTTCGAATTCCTGGTCCGAGCGGTCGATCTCGTCAATCAGAAGCACGCAGTCATCGGGAGACCGCAACGCCTCCAGCATGGGCCGTTGGAGCAGAAACTGGTCTTCGTAGATGTTGACGTAGTCATCCCCGGCCTGCCGGATTGCCAGCATCTGGCGGGTGTAGTTCCACTCATAAAGGGCTGAGGCCGCATCGATGCCTTCAAAGCATTGCAGACGTACGACTCGCCGCCCAAGGATGGACGAGATTGCTTTCGCTGCCTCCGTCTTGCCGACGCCGGGAGCGCCCTCCAGAAGCAGGGGTTTGCCAAGCGCAAGAGCCAGATAGGCCGCCGTCGAAAGATCATCGCCGGCGATATACTGCGCGGCGATGAGCGCATCGCGCAGCCTTTCCGGGCTGTCTATTCCGACGATGGACGGCTTGACGGGCATGGGTTAGCGGCTCCCCTGCGGCCGGGCGCCGCCATTGGCAAGAATGCCGCGCAGAACCTTTTCCGGCGTAATGGGAAGCGTGTCGCAGCGCACGCCGACTGCATTGTAGACCGCGTTGGCGACTGCCGGCAGAACCGGATTGGCGCACATCTCGCCGGGACCCTTGCCGCCGAAGGGTGCGTCCTCCGCCGGTCGTTCAAGCACAGCAATGTTGTGATTCACGACCTCGCCCGGGCCCGGCATCAAATAGGAATTGAAGTCCTCCGGGCCGTGGCTTCTGTCCGGATAATAGGGCTCGGTCGTCTCGTAAAGCGCGTGTGAAACACCCATCCAGGCCCCGCCGATCAGCTGCTGTTCGACCAGACGCGGGTTCAGCGCGCGCCCGACCTCATAGGCCGAATTGATTTCGGTGACGGAGACTTCGCCCGTCTCATCGTCCACCTCCAGATCGACGACGAGGGCAGCGTGCGCGAAGCAGGAAACCGGCGTCATCTCGCCGGTATCGGGATCAACGTCTGACGGTGGGATCAGAAAGATCCCGCGACCGGAAAGCGTCCGGCCCTGCTTGAACTGGGCTGCAATAGCTGTGTCGGCAACGGTGATTGTCCGGCCTGGGGCCCCTTTGACCTGGATGTTTCCCTGCCCGTCCGTTTCAAGATCGCTTGCATTGACTTCCAGTTCTTCCGCCGCCGCCTCCAGCAGGGCTTTGCGGGCCTCTGTTGCCGCGCGGATGACCGCGTTGCCAACCCTGTGCGTCCCGCGCGAGGCAAACGAACCCATGCAGTGCGGGCCGGTGTCGCTGTCCGCCGTGTCGACATAGACATCCGACACCGGAACACCGAGCGTTTCCGCCGCAATCTGGCGCGTGACCGATTTCATGCCCTGCCCCAGATCGATGGAGGACAGGGACACCATGAATTTGCCATCCGGCGTTGAATGAACCAGCGCCTGGCTTGGATCGCCGCCGAGATTCATGCCGATCGGATAGTTGATGCAGGCAAACCCGCGTCCCTTGTGAATGGCCATGATCAGCGCCTCCTTGAACCGGACAGAAAACGCGAGACACCGGGCCGTTTGACGCCTCTGGAAAACGGCTGTTCGGGCTTGTAAGGCGCGGTTTCAGCTGGCGCTTGCGGAGCTTGTGTCGCTGAGGGTTGGGGCGCGGCTGGTGGTGGCGCAGACGGTGGCGGGACAGGAGGCTGCGCCGATACGGGCGCCGACGGAATGCTCTGCGGAGCCGGCGTGGCCGGTGGCACTGCCAGCCTTGATGGCTGGCCGGGTGTTTGCGGCGATGCCGACGGGGCATGACGGAACCCCATGCGCACCGGATCTCCGACCATATCCTCGTCCTGCGGTGCGGCGGCAACGATCGGCACACCTTGCGTCCCGGCAGCAACGCGGCCTTTTGACGGCGCCCCCTGCCCCGGCTCGGTCGGGATCGAACTCGTCCGGCGCTCTCCGATCCGGCCAACGCTGTCCGTGAGGCTCTCCGGAATAATTGCCCTGTCGCCGCCACCGCCGTGAAGGCTGGACTGGCGCGCGGCATCGGCGCTGATTGGCCACCCGGCTTTCTGGCTGGCAACCTGACAGCATTCTATCAGGGCCGCGTTCTTGGCGAGCCTGCGATGTGGTTTCATGTCACCATCGCGATAGGCATTCAGGATCCTGAGTTCTATCGGGTTCATCCCGACAGCCTCGGCAACCTTGTCCATGTGGCACTCAATGGCGAAGTCGACGCCGGTAATGCCGAAGCCGCGCATGGCCGTGGCCGGCGTCCGGTTGGTAAAGACGCAAAAGACATTCGAGGCGACATTCGGGATCGAATAGGGACCCGGGATATGGCCGGTACACTTGATGATGGCGTAAGAGGACAGCCGCGTGTAAGCGCCGGCATCGAAGAAACCGGTGAATGCGCGCGCCAGGATCCGTCCGTCACTGGCAACGCCGTCCTTGATCCGCCAGCGCTCCGCACCGCGCGGTGCACCCACCTGCATTTCCTCGGCGCGGTCCCACATGAACTTGACAGGCCGCCCGGTCAGGACAGCTCCCAGAACCGAGAGCGGTTCCACGATGCTGTCGACCTTGCCGCCGAAGCCGCCACCCACCGTGCCGCCGACAAAATGCAGCCTCGACGACGCCATGTTCAGGAGCTTCGCCGTGGTGCCGAGCGAGAAGAAAAGCGCCTGGGTCGAGGTGTAACAAACGAAGCGGTCGTTGGTTTCCGGCGCTGCAATTGCACCACAAGTCTCGATGGGAGCCTGTTCGATGGGCGACATCTGGTATTCGCCCTCTACGATGTGATCTGCTTCGGAGAACCCTTTTTCGACATCCCCGAAGCGCAGCTTCTGGTGATCGTATCGGTCGTGATAGTCGAAGGTGTTGTTCGGATAGACCTCGTTGACGACAGGCGCGTCCGGTTTAAGTGCCTCTTCCGGATCGAGCACATTCGCCAGGACCTCGTAGTCGACCCTTATGGCCGCACAGGCATTCCGCGCCTGACCTTCGGTTTCGGCGATCACCGCAGCGACTGGTTCGCCGACATAGGCAACCTTGGTATCCTGGATGAGTTTTTCCTCATCCTTGCCGAAGTTGATCAGCGACAGCAGCGTATTCAGGTTGTTCGGAACATCGCGCGCCGTGACCACACGAACGACGCCGGGCATGCGCTCGGCCTGCGAGGTGTCAATGGAACGGATGCGGGCATGGTGATGCGGCGAACGCACGCACCGCATATGAAGCAAACCGTCGAAGAGGTGATCGTCATAGTAGGGTGAACGGCCCGTGACGTGTCCCAGGATATCCTGGCGGCGCGTCGGTTTGCCGATTTCCTGCAGGTTGTCGTCCCGCTCATCGGCAAAGAGATCTTTTCTGAATTCAACCGACGACATCAGCCGGCCCTCCTGACTGGCTGACCGCTGGCTGCCATGATGGCGTCGATGATCGGCTCGTAGCCCGTGCACCTGCAGATGTTGCCCGAGATCGCCTCAATAACTTGCTCCCGGCTCGGCCGGGGCGTTCGGTCCAAGAGTGCCTTGGCCGCCATCAGCATGCCTGGAGTGCAGTAACCGCACTGGGCCGCGAAATTTTCCATGAAGGCTTCCTGAAGCGCGTGAAGATCGGGGCCGTTCGCGAGACCGTTCGTGGTCTCGACACTTTGGCCTTCCACGGTTTCAGCCAACGTCAGGCAGCTCAGACGCGGCTCTCCGTCAACAAGAACGGTGCAGCTGCCGCAGGTTCCCTGCCCGCAGCCGAACTTCGGCGACAGATCACCCACGCCTCGGCGCAGCAGATCAAGAAGGTTCTGGCCTTCGTCGGTGAACACCGCAACGGGAGACCCATTCAGCTGAAACTGGACCGGACGTTTCGTCATTATCTGCCTCCCTCACCCAAAAGCAGCCGTTTCAGATGAACCGGCGCGACCTGTGTCCGGTACCAACCGGACGCAAGCGGATCGTCAGGTGGATTGAGCCCCTGTGCCGCAGCTGCTATCGCACCGCTGATGCTGTTTGCATCGAGGCTCACCCCTTCAAGCGCCGCTTCAACTGCCTTGATCCTCACCGGTGTCGGCGCCATGGCGCCATAGGCAATGCGTGCTCCGGCGATCCGACCCGCGCGGCGCGGCAGCCAGGCAGCCAGGCTCATCAGGGATACGCCTTTGGGCTTGACCCGGCTGACCTTTCGAAAGCGGAAATCGTCTCCTGCCGGTCTCATGATGGAAACGGACTCAATCAGCCGTCTTTCGCTGCCGCGCGCGGCGAGCAGGGTCTCCAGATCAAGATCACTTCCATCCGACATGCGCAGCCGCGCATCAAGCGCAAGCAAAGCAACAGCAAAGTCGCCATAGGGGTGAGGCGCGAAGATATTACCGCCGACGGTCGCCATGTTACGGACCGCGGGACCGCCCACCTGACGGGCGACGACATGAAGCGCAGCACAATCCGAAGACCGGAGAACGTCACCCATCGTCGCAGCCGCGCCCAGGACGATACGGTCGCCTTCGGACCGGATAACCCGCAGGCTATCCTGGCTGCGCAGGCGCACGATTTCAGAAATCTGCTGGTCACCATAGTTCACGCCGCGCATCACCAGGGTTCCTCCCCCAAGATAAACAGCTTCGCGTCCAACGCCTGCTGCCGCTTCCTGAAGCGTATCGACCGTCGTTACCGTAACCATTCGCTACGCCTCCACACCCATATGTTCTGCAATTGCCTTGAAGCCGGCGACGTAAATGTCATCGCCAACAAGAGCCGCCAGTTCCTTGTCCCGGCCTGATGGCGTATCGAACCGGCTCTCCCATTCCCACACGGTCCAGTCCCCGTCGGTCACTGGGAAGAGCCGGACATGTGCGACGTAGTTGAAGAGCGGCACCGGTGTATCGAGCAGGCAGTAAGAAAAAGACTGTTCCAGATCGGAAAGCGTCAGCAGCTGCTCGCGCAGTTCCGAACCATCCTGCAGCCGGAACCGGCGGACCGCGCCGACCCTGTCCGAACTTTCACCCCGTTCCATCTGGCTTGTTGCGACTGCAGGGTGCCAGCGGTCGTGGCCGTTGAAGTCGCGCAGGATCTCCCACACGGCATCCACCGGTGCTTTCAAAACTGTACTGCGGACAACCTTGACCACGACCTTGCCGCCTTCGCCTACTTGAACTTCATGTCGTTGGGATCGAACGTGGTAACTTGCGCGTACATCAGTCCGTCGCGCGTCACATACGCATCCGCGCCCTTGTATGGCTCGGCGAGATAATCGGCTTCCACGCGCCAGGACACGTTCACCGTATCGCCGATTGTCTTCACTTTTTCCGCGATAAAGGTCGCCCCCTTGAAGCCGCCTTCTTCACGCGACTTGCAGAAGCCTGCAAAGACATCGCCAATGTTCTTGCGGCCTTCGATCCACACGCCATTCGGCAGGATGAAGAGCACTTCTTCGGGATACTGGGCCATCAGCCGGTTCCAGTCGCAGGCATTGAGCGCGTCGATGTGTTCGAAGGTCACACGCTCGGCGTTAGGCTGCATGACGAGCGGCGGCAGATCCTGTGCCGAAGCTGCGGTTGTGCAGAGAGCGAACCCCAGTGCGCCCAAGATAGTCCGGTATGTCATTGTCCTTCCTCCTCTTTTGACAACGAAACCTTGCATTTAACCCCCGAAGTGCCTCTTCAGCGCGTCGAAACCTCCCTGAAAGACATTGGTGCCGATCCCGGCAACCAGTTCGTCTTCCTTCTCCGGTTCGCAGCTGAATTCGGCGGACCACTCGATGAACGTGCGATCGCCTTCGGTGACCGGTGTCAGCCGGAGTGTCGCAATGTAATCGCTGAGCGGCATCGGCCCCTCGAGCATCGAATAGCTGTAGAAAAGGTCGTAGTCGGACAGCCCGAGCAGCTGCTCACGGATGTTGTCACCGTTCTGCAAGTTGAAATTGCGAATGCAGCCGATCTTGTCTGCAGGCAGCGCGTCTTCAATCCGGCTCTCGCGGATCCGCGGGTGCCACTTCGGCAGGCCGTTGAAGTCACGGATCCGCTCCCACACCTTGGCGGCAGGCGCGCTTATAACCGAGGACGTATAGACGCGGGCCATTATTTGCTCTCCTTCGAAGAACCGGACCCTTTGGGCTTGTCATCGGCCTTCAGCCGCTTCATCTCATTTGCCGCGCGCGTCATGTCGTTGGCCGTGCGCATCACGTCCGACTTGGCCAGGTTCGAGCCGTCGATGCCGATATCGCTCAGCAGGCTGTCGACCATCGGGGCCTGGACGCGATAGCGCAGAGCCGAGTTGATGACCTCGTCCGTCGGGCTGCCGCCGCCACCGCCACCGGTGGCCGCTCCGTTGCCGTCCGCCCATCCGAGACCAGTCGCACCGTTGCCGCCGAGCTGCATGATCTTGATGTCGTTGATCTTCTCCAGTGGCTTGACCGATGCGGCGACAATGCCTTCGACGTGCTCCAGCATCTTGCGTTTGAAGAGGGAATGACGGGCACCATCGGTGAGGACGTTTTCCGCCTCGTTGATGAGCTTCTGGGCTTCGGCTTCCACCGCCTTGCGAATGCGTTCGGCTTCGGCCGCGATGCGTTTTTCCTCCGCATCCTTTTCTGCAAGCACCACATCGACCGACTTGCGGCGGGTAGCAACTTCGGTTTCCTGAGCCGTTTTGACCTTTTCCGCAGCTTCGGCAGCACGCGCCCGTGCGGCCTCGGCCTCTACAGCAGCTGCGCTTTCGTCAAGCGACTTCTTGTAGAGCTCGATGGCCTTGTCCATCTGGGCGCTTTCGACGGATTTCTCGCGCTCGATCTCCAAACGTCTGCGCTCCGTCTGATGACCGATGCGGGCATCGTCGAGGCCACGTTCCGACGCAATCTGCGCCCGTTCGATTTCCTCCTGGCTGACGATTTCGGCTTCGCGCAGCGCCTGGACGCGCGCGATCTCGAGCTGCTCGAGTACCTTCCTGCGCTCCAGCTTCTTGGCGTCGATCTCCTGCTCGGCGAGGATCTTCACTGCGTCGATGGACTTCGCCTTGGCGACCCTGGCCGCCTCGACGGCCTGATCCGCCGCCACCTGGGCTTCGTCGATCGCCTGGTTGCGGGCAATTTCCAGTGCGCGGATCTTTTCGTCCCGCGCGATCTTTTCCGCGGTCGTTTCCTGTTCCCGTGCAATCCGGACCTGCTCGACCGTGCGTCTGGATGACACTTCCGCCGTTTCGATCGCTTCGGTCTTTTCGATCTCGCGCGTGCGGATTTCCGCTTCCTTGGCGATCTCGGCCGTGCGAACCTTGTTCTCCTGCGCGATACGTGCTGCCTCCACCAGCTCCTGAGCGGAGATATTGGCAACATCGACCGCGCGGTTGCGGGCGATTTCGCGCTCTCTCAGATCCTGCTCGTATGCGATACGCTCGGCCGCGACTTTCTTTTCCTTCGCAATGCGTGCCGCTTCCGTTGCCTCGATCTTGGCAATTTCCGCCGCCTCGATGGCCTGTGCGCGGGCGACGTCGCGTTCCCGCGTCGTCTCTTCGCTCTCGATTCGCTGCAGCGTGATCTTGGCTTCCTGCGCGATCCTTGCCGCATCGACGGCTTCGCGCGCGGCAATCTCGGCTTCCTCGACAGCCTTGTTGCGGGCGATTTCGAGCCCGCGGGTCGCCTGTTCGAAGGAAATGCGTTCGGCCGCAATCACCTTCTCCTGGGCGATCCGTTTGGCTTCCGTTGCTTCCTTGGCCGCAATATTGGCCGCATCCAAGGCTGCCTGACGGGCAACATCGCGCTCATCGGTTGCCGCCTGCGCCGCAATGCGCTCGAAGGAGAGTTGCTTGTCCTGGGCGATCCGCGCCTTCTCAACGGCTTCGCGTGCAGCGATCTCTGCTTCATCGATCGCCTTGTTGGAGGAAATCTCCAGGTTCCGAATACGCTCTTCCTGGGCAATCCGGGTCTTGTTGGTTTCCTCACGCGCGGCGATCTGTGCGATATCAATCTCCCGCTGACGCTCAATCTCCAGTGCACGGGTCGCCTGCTCAGAGGCAATGCGCTCGGCGGAGAGTGCCTTTTCGCGGGCAATACGCGCCGCTTCTGTCGCCTTCTGGCTGGCGATTTCCGCCTCTTCCAGGATCTTCTGACGCTCGATTTCAAGGCGTCGGGTTTCGCGGTCGGCCTCGATACGCGATGCGTTGACAGTTTGCTCCTGCGCGACCCGCAGCTTTTCTGCGGCTTCACGTGAGGCGATCTCTGCCTGTTCCACTGCAAGATTGCGGGCGATTTCCCGCTCGCGGGTCGAGCGTTCGAACGTAATCCGCGCTTCCGTGACGGCTTCCTCCTGCGCGATTTTCGCCTTTTCGATCAGCTCGCGCGCGGCGATATCGGTTTCCTCGATCGTCTTCCGGCGCTCGATTTCAAGAGCTTCCGTTTCGCGATCCTTGGCAATGCGCGCCTCGGTCAGCGTCCGTTCCTGGGAAATCCGGGCCTTTTCGACTGCCTCCTTGGCAGCAATTTCGGCTGCTTCCGTCATTTGCTGCGTCTTGATGCGCTCTTCGGTGAGGTTCTTTTCCTGGCCGATGCGCGCTTTCTCGACAGCTTCGCGCGTTACGATTTCCGCTTCGTCTATGACCCGCTGACGGTCTATTTCCTTTTGGCGGACTTCCTTTTCGGACGCGATGCGCGCTTCCGAAATCAGCCGATCGTTTTCAATCCGTGCCGTTTCAATTGCTTCGCGGCTCAAAAGCGATGCCTGCTCGGCTTCCTTCTCCCGCTCTGCGCGTTCCCGAACAAGATCCGTGTGCTGCTGTGCGCGGCGGAATTCGATCTCGCGTTCCTGCTCCAGGCGCGCATGTTCGCTTTCACGCTCAATGTCGAGAACCTGCTTTTCCGCTTCCAGATTGCGAGAGCGGATGCGGATCATGGAGTCCTGCTCAATGTCGTTGCGCAGTTTCCGGCGATCCTCGATTTCACGGATGACGGTTGTCAGGCCCTCCGCATCAAAACGGTTCGAGGGGTTGAAATACTCGATACCGGTCTGGTCGATGTCGGTGATGGCAACGCTTTCCAGCTCCAGTCCGTTCTTGTCGAGCCCGATCTGAGCAGCTTCCAGCACCCGGCCGACATAGACATGGCGGCTTTCGTGAAGCTCTTCCATCGTCATTTCGGAGGCGACGGTTCTCAGCGCCGAGACGAATTTACCCGACAGCAGCGAGTGGATGCGCTCCGGCTCCAGCGTGCGCCGCCCAAGCGTTGAGGCCGCCAGGCTGACCGCAGTTTTCGTCTGACCGACGCGGACGTAAAACTCCGCATCCACGTCGACGCGCAACCGGTCTTTCGTGATAAGCGCATCTTCCTTTTCGCGCGTCAGTCCCATCTGCAGGGAATTCATGTTGACCGGTGTTATGTCGTGGATGATCGGCCACACAAAGGCGCCGCCATCGATCACGACCTTTTCTCCCAGGAACCCCGTTCGCACGAAGGCAACTTCCTTGGTTGAGCGGCGGTAGAGCCAATGCATCACCCAGTAAAGGATGAAGACAACAATAACCGCGAGAATGAGCCAAAGCACCAATTGCCCGATGAGCTGACCAGCCATGTTCGATCCTCCCACCCCGGCTCAAGAGCCGCGGATTTCCTTGAATTTTTTGGTTTGTTCGACGAGCGCAACTTCCGTCGGCAAGCGCTCCATCGACGATGCGCCGTAAAAGCCGTGGCAGTTGCGCGTATTCTTCAAGACGAATTCGGCGTCCTCGGGCATGGCGACAGGGCCGCCATGGACCAGAACGACGGCGTCCGGCTTAACTGCCAGTGCCGCCTCGGACCACTCATCGACGATTGCCGGACAGTCGGCGAGCTTCAGCGAGGTTTCTGCTCCGATGCTGCCTCCCGTCGTCAGGCCAAGGTGGCAGACGATTATGTCCGCACCTGCCCTTGCCATTGCCGTCGCATCCTCAGTGGAAAAGACGTAAGGCGTCGTGAGCATGTCCTTCTCGTGGGCCATCGCAATCATGTCCACCTCGAGCTGATAGGACATGCCGGTTTCCTCCAGATTGGCCCTGAAGTTGCCGTCGATCAGGCCGACGGTCGGAAAGTTTTGAACGCCTGAAAATCCGGCGGATTTCACTTCATCAAGGAACTTGTCCATCAGCCGAAACGGATCCGATGAACACACGCCGGCAAGTACGGGCGTGTTCTTCACGACAGGCAGGACTTCACCCGCCATTTCCATCACGACTGAGTTGGCGTCGCCATAAGGCATCAGACCGGCCAGACTGCCGCGGCCCGCCATCCGGTAACGGCCGGAGTTGTAGATCACAATGAGGTCGATCCCACCGGCTTCCTCGCCCTTGGCCGAGAGCCCAGTGCCGGCACCACCACCGATGATCGGCTCGCCGCGTGCGATCATCGCACGGTACTTTTCGACAAGCTGTTTGCGTTCGAACATGGTCAGTCTCCTGCTGCACGGCTGCGCCGGCTGGAATGGAAACCGCGGAAGGTTTCGACGATCAGGTCGGCAAATTCCGGGTCGTTGATATTGTGAGGAACCCTGATCAGCCTGCGTTCGCTGGTCTGACGGACGGTGTCTTCGAGTGATCGGAAAAGGGCCTCGTCGGCGGCCGGGTCGTGAAACGCCATGCCGGGGGCATCCAGCAGCGAGACGCCGCCTTCCGGCAGGAAGAAACGCACCGGGCCCGTCATCTCGTTGAGCCGCGATCCGATAAAGCGGCCCATTTCGATATTCTCATCCACGGTCGTGCGCATCAGCGTGATCTGCGGATTGTGTTCGTAGAAAAGACGTCCGCGATATTTCTCCGGCACGGTTTCAGGCGCATTGAAATTGACCATGTCGAGCGCGCCGCATGCGCCGATATAGGGAAGTCCTGCCCGGATCGATGCGCCGAACCTGTCCTCGTTCGCGGCGAAAACACCACCGGCGACCATGTCGCAGATTTCCGTGGTCGTCAGATCGACGACTGCTGCCAGCATGCCACTGTCCATCAGCTTTTCCATGGAACGCCCGCCGACGCCGGTCGCGTGGAAAACCAGGCAGTCGAAATCGCTCTCAAGCGCAGCCGTTACCTGCTGAACGCATGGCGTGGTCACGCCGAACATGGTCAAGCCGACTGCAGGCTTGGCATTGCGGACGGGCGTGCGTTTCTTGCGAGCCCGCACGGCACCCGCGAGCGCCCCGGCGCCATTGCCAAGAACTTCCCGGGTGATCGAATTCAGTCCCTGCACGTCCGCAACCGAATGCAGCATCATGATGTCGGACGGGCCGACATACTGCTCCACATTGCCGCTTGCGACGGTAGATACGATCACTTTCGGGATACCAACCGGAAGGGTCCGCATGGCAGGACTGACAAGCGCCGTGCCGCCGGAACCGCCTGCGGAAATGACCCCGGCGACATCGGTCTGTGCCCGCATCCACCGCTCGAAAGCGAGGGTCATGCCGGCAACCGCGGTTCCCCGATCGCCGGTGAAGACACCATTGGCGCCACGTGGGTGAAAGGCCGCGACTGCGTGTGGCGGGACTTCCGCGCCGGACGGTTTCCCGCTTGTCGACAGGTCCACAAGGCGAACCGTCAGGTCCTCCGCCTTCAGGACGTCGCGCATGTAGCGAAGTTCCTCGCCCTTGGTATCTAGCGTTCCAGCGACATAGACCGTCGCTCCTCCGGACGTGCGCTGTGCATAGAGCGGCGTGACATTCTGTGTCGCCGAAGCAGCCACGGAGGTGCTTGTCCGGGAGGTGTTTTCAATGACACGAACAGGCACAGGCCGTGACCAGCGTGTCGGCGTTTTAGGATTGGAGAGGTAGATCCGTTGGACATGCGGTGATGACGGGGCTGCCTGATCCGGCTCCTGTTCTCGAACGGGGGCTGGTGTTTCGTCGTGGGCATGGCGTCCGACACCGAGCAAGGCCTGCTGCAAATCCCGGTCCGATGCCAACTGGGACGACGGCAAAATGCGGTTGATGCGGCCATTGACCATGATCGCGACCTGATCGGCAACCGCGCAGGCAACGCCGATATTCTGCTCAATCACCAGAACGTCGATATCACCTTCTTGGCCAAGGCGGACCAGCATTTCGGCGACCTGATTGACGATCACGGGCGCCAACCCCTCGGTAGGCTCGTCCATGACCAGCAATTTCGGATTGAGCAGCAGGGCCCGGCCGATCGCCAGCATTTGCTGTTCGCCGCCCGAGAGCTGCGCGCCGCCGTTGTTTCGCCGTTCCGCCAGCCGGGGGAAGATTGAATAGACACGTTCCGGTGTCCAGGCACCACCGCGCCGCGCAACCAGCTTCAGATGCTCGTCGACGGTCAGCGATCTCCAAAGACGCCGCCCCTGTGGCACATAGCCAATGCCGAGACGCGCGATTTCCGCAGGTCCAAGCCCCGACAGATTTCTGCCGGACAGGCTGATTGAACCGGACGCAACCGGAACGAGACCCATAATCGCCTTGCAGGTCGTCGTCTTGCCCATGCCGTTGCGCCCGACAACGGACAGGACGCCATGATCCAGTGTCAGATTGACCCCTTGCAAGGCGTGCGACTGGCCGTAGAAAACATTGAGGTCCTTGATCTCCAAAGCGGGAGAGGAGCGTTCAGCCATGACCAAGCCCCTCCTCGCCGCCGAGATAGAGTGCCTGCACTTCCTCGTCGTCTTCGATTTCCGCCGGTTTGCCTTCTTTGAAGATCCGCCCGTTGTGCATCATCGTGACTGACTCGGCGACACGCAGGGCGACATCCATGTCGTGTTCGATGATGATGAAGCCCATGTGACCCGGCAATCCGGTCAGGATTTCGATAAGCTCCTGCCGTTCAGCCGGCGAAAGCCCTGCAGCGGGTTCGTCAAAGAGGATAAAGCGTGGAGCGCCGGACAGGGCCATGGCGATTTCCAACTGCCGCTGCTGCCCGTAGGACAACTCCGATACCCTTGTGTCACGCACCTCATCCAGATGAACCACATGCACAAGATTTTCGGCACTGGCCATCAGCGCATCGTCGCGGCGGGGCCTAAGGAATGAAAACCGCCCTCGCGACACGCCGCAGCAGGCGAGATAGACGTTGTCAAGAACCGACAGTCCGGTGAAGAGCAGCGAGATCTGATAGGTTCTGCGCAATCCGCGCCGAATGCGTTCCTGTGCGGGAAAGGCGGCCACTTCCTCGCCGAAAAACCGGATAGAGCCAGTTGACGGCGCAAAATCTCCGGTTATGCAATTGAACAATGTGGTTTTCCCGGCACCATTCGATCCCAGCACGGCGCGCCGTTCGCCGGGTTTGACGATCAGGTCTATGTCGGCAAGCGCCGCCAACGCTCCGAACAGTTTGCTGACGCCGCGCAGTTCCAGTGCGTTCGCCGTGCCGGTGACGCTCAGACGGTCGGAGACAGATGTGCCGGATGTGTCGAGGAACGTCACAGGCGGTCCTCGCTTCTGTCCAGAAGGGGATCACGCTTGCGGTATTCCTGCCAGCGGTCCCAAAGCCCCAGCAAACCGTCGGGTGAAAAGAAGACGATCGCCAGGAACCCAAGTCCGATCAGCAGCTGGAAACGCTCACCGCTCAAGCCGACCGACAACAAGATGTCGATCGCGAAAGTCTTCAGGAGAACGTAGATAAACGCACCGATGAACGGCCCGATCGGCCGGCTCATTCCACCGATCACCGCGATCACCAGAATATCGATCGCCGGGCCGATACCTGCCGTTCCGGGGGAAATCTGGGCGGATTGCCAGGTCAGCAGAATACCGCCCGTGCCGGCGATCAAAGCGGCAAACGCATAGGCCGCGATCCGATGGGCATTCACGCTGTAGCCAAGTGCCGCCATGCGCCGGGGATTGTCACGTACGCCCTGGAGCGCCAGTCCGAAGGGGGCTCGCGATATGTAGAGCACGACGAAATAGGAGACAGCAGCCCAGAACAGCGTCAGGTAATAAAACGGGATGCTCTGACGCCAGTCGACACCAAACAAGTTTGGCGGCAAGACGCCGTTGAACCCTGAAAACCCATTGAAAACAACGTAATTTTGACGTGTGAAATAGAAGAACGCTGCTGCGACCGCGAGCGTGATCATGATCGTATAGATGCCTTCGGTACGAACGGCCAGCGACCCGACGATCGTTCCGAACACCATTGCAACAATCAGTGCAAGGGGGATGGCTATGTACCATGGCCAGCCCAGGCTGATATCCGTGATCGCGCTGTCACCAAAGATCGCAACCATATAACCGGCGAGGCCTGCCACCGACATCTGGACCAGGCTCACCATGCCGCCATAACCGCCAAGAAACATCAGGCTGAGCGAGATCATGCCAAGGATGAACGACCATCCGAATACCTGGTAGAGCGTGAATTCGCTGGCAAAAGCGGGCATGATCAGCAACGCAATGCAAACAATCCAGTAGCTGGCGGGAATACGTTCGAACCAGACGCGCTGACGCGCGTCATGCACCTTGGGTCTCGGATTAGTCTCAACCAGTGCCATCCGTCACGACCTTCCCATCAGGCCCTGCGGCCGGAACGCGAGCACCAGAACCATGATCAGGAAGGTGAGCACGACCGCATAGGTTGGGAAATAGACCGAGCCGAATTGCTCCGCGAGGCCGATGAGGAGCGCACCGAGTGCAGCGCCTGTGATCGAGCCCATGCCACCGACGATTACGACGACAAGGGAAGCCAGGAGAAACCTGATGTCTTCCCCGGGAGCGACGGACTGGAATGTACCGCCGACAACGCCTGCGATCCCCGCAAGACCTGCGCCGAAGGCAAATACGCCGACAAAGACCAGTTGAATACGTGCACCGGTCGCAGACAGCATGTCCCTGTCATCGACCCCGGCGCGGATCATCATGCCGATCTGCGTCCGGTTGAGGATCATCCACATGGCAACACCGATGACGACAGATGCCAGGAAGATCACGACCCTGACCACCGGATACTTCAGGTAGATCAGTTCACCAGACGAGCGTTTCACACCCGTTACGAACAGGGTTTCCATCGGTCCACTCAGCCAGCTGGGCGGAGAGATGTTATAAAAGTCTCCTCCAACCCCCCAAAGCATCAGGTCCGCCATGACGATGGAAATTCCGATCGTAACGAGCGTTTGCCTTAGATCCTGACCTTCCATCCGGCGGAAGATGAAGATCTGCATGAGAATGCCGACAATCGCGACGAGAACGAAGGCGACGGGAAAGGCGAGCAGCCAGTAGCCGGTGGAGCTGGCAACGAAATAGCCGATATACCCGCCCAGCAGGTAAAGCGAGCCATGTGCGAGATTGACATTCCGCATCAGCCCGAAAATGAGGGTGAAGCCGCTGGCGACCAGGAAATAGAGACCACCCAGCGTGATGCCGTTAAACACTGCGTTCAGGAACACTTTCTTGCGGCCGATGACATCCACGAGTTCTTTCGGCCACACGGCGAAAATCAGCCAGATGAAAATGGCCACTGCCAGCAGTATGATGATCGTCCAGCCGGGATGCCGGGATGCAAAATCTCTCATGCGAAGCTCCTGCACCCTCCACCGGTTGTCTGACCGACAAAGTCATGTCGCATCTTGCGACGCCCTCCCATAGCGCGTTCGACACACAGGTCGTTTGCTTATGGAAAGGCTAAGTGCGAAGCTCCGGAATCGACGTACCCGATAGTCTTCTCTGTTGGCCTATCATCGGCATAATTGAGGTCGCCCGACTTTCGCTCAGGCTGCTCAGGTGACGTGGGCCACTCGGCGGTAATCGCTCGGCGGGATGCCGACATTCGACGAGAAGAATCTCGTGAAGCTTGCCTGCGAGGAAAAGCCCAGATCGTAGCTGATTTCGGTGACCGACTTGTCGGTCGTCATGAGATCGGAAATGGCCTGTTCCGCGCGCAGCGTATTCAGGTAGAGGTTGGGCGTGATACCCATTTGCTTCTTGAAAAGCTTGAAGAAATGCGGCCGGGACAAGCCGACTTCACGTGCCAGCCACTCGACCTCGACCTCTTCCGTATAGTTTTCCTGCATGAGCCTGAGCGACCGGCGTACCCTGTAGTCGGTAAAGCGATGGCGACTGTCGCTCAAAACGGAATTGCGGTCGGCGTGCCGCCAGGATTGCTCGAAACACTGCAACGTTGTCCGGTAGAGATACCCATCGAACAGGTGATCATTGCCGCCATCGAGCAGAAGCGACGTCAGTCGCTTTACCCAATTGGAAACATCAGGCGTCATGGAGATAAAAGATCTGCCGAAATTCAAAGCGAATTCAGCTGATTGGCTGTTTTCCAGGAACCAGATCGGCTTGATATACAGCACCAGGCAAAGGCAGGCTTCCGTCGGGTGCTGGTCCTTCAGGTAAAAGCTGTGCTGTTCCCATGGACTTACCGCTACGGCGGTGTTCTTGTCCGCGGCGATCCAGCGCCCCGAAACACTGACCTTTGCTTCCGCTCCGCTCAGATAGAAGATGAGATGCCCTTCTCGGTGGGCATGGGTGATGATTGGCTTATCCAGCTTATAAAGAGCTGCGCGCCCGAATTCACCGTGGTGAACGGATATCGCTTCGCTCATAGTCCCCTCCTCCCGAGGATTATCGCGGCAGTTTTATTTTTTGTTTCCTGAATTAAACCTCGTAAAATTGCTTATTTGCAAGACAAAGCGCCTCACAAAGAGACTTAGAGTTACGAAATCAGACTGATATTCATGCTGCAATGCAGTAGTCAGGCGCGTACGTATCCAGTTTTAACTGTACTGAAAAACTCGCTTGCATAGCGGCCCTGTTCTCTCGGCCCATAGCTTGAGCCCTTCCTGCCGCCGAACGGAACGTGGTAGTCGACGCCTGCGGTGGGCAGGTTGACCATGACCATGCCGGCCTTTGCGTTCTTGCGAAAATGCGCCGCGTGTTTGAGGCTGGTCGTGCATACGCCGGAGCACAGTCCGAACTCCGTCTCGTTGGCAGTCCAAAGAGCTTGTTCGTAATTCTTCACCCTGATCACGGCTGCAACTGGCCCGAAGACCTCTTCGGTGTTGATGCGCATATCGTTGGTGGTGTCGGTGAAGAGCGCGGGCTGCAGGAAATAACCCTCCGTCTCACGACGCAGCAGCTCGCCACCGCAACGCAGGTTTCCCCCCTGCGAGCGGCCGATATCGATGTATTTCAGATCCGTTTGAAGCTGGTCCGCGCTTGCGACCGGCCCGATATCCGTTCCCTCCGCAAGAGCGTGACCGACGCTTAGCGCCTTGCAACGTTCAACCAGCCTTTCCACAAATCGGCCGAAAATACCCTCGGTCACAATCAGGCGCGAAGACGCCGTGCAACGTTGACCGGTCGCGAAATACGCTCCATCAACTGCGACTTCGACGGCCTGGTCGAGATCCGCATCGTCGAGCACCACAAGGGGATTTTTGCCACCCATTTCGAGCTGGACCTTGCGAAGATGCTTGAGACACGCTTCCGCCACTCTGTGTCCGACACCCTGAGACCCGGTGAATGTAATGCCGTCTATTTGCGGCGCGTCGAGCAGCGTCTGGCCAACAATCGACCCTTTCCCGGTCACCAGGTTCAGGACGCCATCCGGCAGGCCTGCCCTTTTGAGAATGTCCGCCAGAACCCACGCGCAACCTGGCACCAGTTCAGCCGGCTTGAACACCACGGCGTTGCCATGGCAAAGCGCCGGCGCAATTTTCCACGAGGGGATAGCGATCGGGAAATTCCAAGGTGTGATAATGCCGACAACGCCCAGAGGTTCCCGTGTCACCTCAACATCTATTCCCGGACGCACTGAACGGACCAGATCGCCCGTCTGGCGGACGCATTCGCCGGCAAAGAAACGGAAAATGTTCGCGGCACGGTCCGTTTCCAGAATCCCTTCGCGAAGCGTTTTCCCCTCTTCGCGCGACAGCAACGTGCCGATTTCCTGCTTGCGGGCGGCCAATTCATCCGCGGTCCTGTTCAGGATCTCAAACCGTTCCTGGGGTGTGGTCTCAGCCCACCTGGGCGCCGCGGTAACCGCCGCTTCAATTGCGGCCTGTGTTTCAGGAACACCGGCATGGGCATAAAGGTCGATGACTTCAGCGGTGTCCGAAGGGTTCCGGTTTTCCGCCGCACTCGCCGACGTCACCCATTCCCCGTTGATCAGCAAAGGTTTCATCAGGCGACCCGGTTTTCCAGATGGACGGATTTCATGATTGAAAAGAGGCTGGAACTGCTGAGCGCGCGCGGACTGCGTACAGCCGCAAGATCGGATGCGGCCAGATCTGCCGCGATCCGGAGCTCTTCTTCGCCGATACCCATTTCCGCAAGGCTTCCGGGAAGCGGTAGCGCCTGAAGAAATTCCGTGACGCTGCTCGCGGGCGTACCGTCTCCCCCCGGACTGAAGAGATTTTGCAAGGTCGTGAACTTGTCGCGCGCAGCATCCGCATTGAACTGCAGGACGGCAGGAAGCAACAGGCGGCTCAGGGCGCCGGGATCGAGACGCCGTTTCACGACGGTTTCCAGAGCACACCCGATGGCGTGAATGGTTCCAAGCCCCTTTTGAAGCGCCAGCGCGCCGTTCAGACTTGCGGCCATCATTTCCCGGCGGGCGGTTACGCTGTCATTTTCCAGCACAGAATGAAGATTGGCGAGAACCCGGCCAAGCCCGTCGAGCGCGATCCCGTCAGCCGGCGGATTATAGCCGGGCGACAGATAGGCTTCGACACACCGGCCAAGAGCATCCGCGCCTGCACTTGCACTTTCAATGGGGCTCGCCCCCAAGGTCAGCGTCGGGTCGCAGATTGTAACCGTCGGCACCAGTTTCTTGCACATCAGCCGGGTGCGTTCACCGTCCATCAGAACGACAGGCGCATGCGCACTCACTGCGGACCCGAACCCCTGAATACTGGGAACCGCGTAAAGATCCGGCAAACTGTCCCCGATCCTGCGAGAACCGCCGGTGGCATAGGAAAAGGTCTCAAGCGGCGCTTCATGCGCAATCGAAATGCGCGAGATTTTCGCCAGATCGATTGCCGTATTGCGGCCAAAGGCAATCAGCAGATCGCGACTGGTAGACTCAAATGTCTCGGCAACTCGGCGCGCGGCTTGCTCGTTGGGTATTTCGGGAATATCGCTGATGACCTCAATAGACGTACGGACGGGCAGTCCAGCAAGCAATCGCTCGTAAAGTTCGCTGTTGAGGTGCGTCTCATCCGTTACGATGAGCGGCCGGGTCTTGCGATTGACTTCCACTTCCGACCATAGCGCTTCTTCCAAAACGCCATCGGCAAAGTGCACTCGCGTGACGTATGTGATCAAAGTCATCGCCAGATCTCAAGAAGAAGCTGTGACAGCCTGCGGCCTGGAACGGGAACCGGGCGGCGGCTAGGCCGCCCGGCACTTTGCGGTCAGTAAGACGCCTTGCACTCAGGCGTTTCGCGGCTTGGGAGGCCGATCTTTGCAAACACTTCCGGATCGATGCCCAGCGTTTGCGGAACATTGTCCTTGATCGCGACGAGCTTGGTTACGAGCGTACCGTCTTCCTGCTCTGCCACTTCGGACACGAAATTGGCACCAATCGCCTGGCGGTTGCCATCAAGCGTTATCTTGCCGTTCGGTGCGTCCAGTTCGAGGTTGGAAAGGCATGCGCGGAACTTGGCGTGACCGTCGGACAAGTCACCGCCGACTTCGTCAAGGCAAGTCATCGCCGCTGAGGTCGCGTTGTAGTATCCGGTCGCGAGAAGCGACGGGCTCGGGAACCGCTGATCCGGCGGGAACGCGTCCTGATAAGCCTTCACATAGGCCTTCCAGTTGGCATCGTCCCAGGTATCTGCCTGCGGACCGGCAGAAGGTGTGCCGATGAGCGCGTTTTTCGCGTCACCCTTGGAGTTGAGAACCGTGCCGTCAACCATGATCGAACCGCCGATCAGGTTGGCATCGCCACCGGCCTGCTGATACTGGTTGAGGAAGTTGACGGCATCACCGCCACCCAGGCCGAGATAGATCGCGTCAACGTCGTCCGGAAGCGAGGCAATGATCGAGCCGAAATCCTTGGTGCCGAGAGGAACCCAGAAGCGTTCGGTGATTTCGCCGCCAGCCTGGCAAAATTCAAGCGCAAAACCGAAGACCTGCGTATAGATAAAGGAATAGTCCTCACCGATCGTTGCGACGGATTTCCAACCCTTTTCGTTGAAAACATAGTCCCCAAGGCCCGCGGACCACTGAGCGCCGTCCGTGTTGAAACGAAAGAAGTTATCGGACGGTGTGACGTAAGTTGTCTCTTGCGCGCCGGAGATCCCGTTCAGGAAAGTGACTTGCGGCTGTGTCTTGGAATAGTCGCGAATTGCGATGCCTTCGGATCCAGACAGCGGGCCGATGACAATATCAACCTTGTCTTGCTCCACCAGCTTGCGAGCGCCTCGAACAGCACTGTCCGGAGACGCATCCGTTGATTGAATAATCAATTCGATATCACGCCCGCCGGCTTGTTCGCCCTTGACGGCCATCGCGGTTTTCAGACCGCGCACGCCATCTTCGCCAAGGACCGTATAGGTACCTTCAAGCGTTGCCAGTACACCCACTTTCAGGGGCCCGTCCGACGCAAATGCAGCGCCGGTCGACAGGAATGCGGCCGCGGAGACAGCGGCCAGAAGATGCTTTTTCATCCGTTCCTCCCAACGAATCAACAGCCGCTTTTGACCACACAGGAGACCGGAATCCTTCAGAAAAACCGGCCAGCACTTGTGTCTACGGCAATGGATCCAGCATGCGCCAGAGAGGAGTTTCTACCTATCTCGGAGAGTGCGGGTGATATAACGCACAGTCTGTTTTTGAGGGTGTCATCCTTTGAAAGGGACGCGCGGAAAGCAAGGTGAAACATGAGCAAACCGAAGACAGATGAGGAAAGCAACAGTTTCACACGACACGCGAAAATCCAGTAGCCGAGGCGGAAGCCTCCAAGATCGAAGAGAATACCGGCAACGCCTGAAGGTTCCAGTTCCGCGTTGCCGGCGAGGACGCAATACAACGGTTGGCTAGTCCCTGATCACCTCATAAAGGTTGGGGTTTGGGATAACGCCTTCGATGCGAGGCAGGATTTTGGAATCTCGCATCTTTGTTGTCGCAGCCTTGTATTGCTCGGCCGTTTCCCACTGAGCGACGTTAATCAAAAGATATGTTGCGTCAGTCGAAAGTGATCGATGCAATTTAGTTGAGACATAGCCGGGCTGGTCATCCAGGAAGTCTCTCGCGATGTCCCACATGGCGATTGCTTCGTCTAGCGACTCGACCGGTACCGTAAAGGCGTTGATCAGCACAACATTCTCACTCGCGTCCTGAGCCTGCGCTGTAGCGGATCCAAGAGCCAGTGCTAAAGCGGTCGCGAAAGTGGCGAGGTTTTTCATGATGTTTTCCTTTCGAACTAGCGTCAGTTCATGACTGCTTACTTGCATAGCGCGCTATGCATTTTGACGAATGACCCCACGTTTTCTCCCTCATCTACCCCTGAATTCTGCTTGGTGAATATGTCCAAGTTAAAGAGAACGCGTCCACCTGCAGAACCTCATAAACCTTTGTGAGGGGCCTCGGGGACGGTAGACACGGCCAGAGACTACAGTGACGGTCAACGAACCTAAGTCCGTATTACAGAATAAAGAGCGGGAGCGGGAACCACCCCCTCAACCTCAGGAAAGACGGCATATTCCTTCATTGCCGCCGTCGCGGCTTTGAAGGCCTCGGAAGTCTCCCATTCTGCAACATTGATCAGCAGATATTGCGCATCAGGCGAATGCGACTGATGCAGCTTTGTTGAAATGTATCCCGGCTGCTGTCTGAGGAAGTCGCGTCCGGCTTCCCATGCCCTTATTGCTTCCTCAAGTCTGTCTTTTGGAGCAACAAAGGGATTGATGAGTATGACCGGATTGTGGGCACTCATGGCGTGTCTCCTTCTTAGATTTGGTTAGAACCTGTCATCCGCTGCCACAGCGCGCGTTAGCGAAACTCAAACGCTTCGGTGTGGATTCTGTTGAGAGCTACGCCTTCCTTTTTCAGGTCGCGGCGCAGCGCATCTATCATCGGCTTGGGACCGCACATGAAATAGTCATAGGTGCCGAGGGCGTCCGGCAGCTTTTCTTTCATGATTTTCACACGTGCGAATTCTCCCCGATCGGAGTAAAGCGGATGAATTGTGACACCCTGCAATTTGGCGCAAATTCTGATGAGTTCGCCCAGAAACAGCGCTTCGTTCTCCTCCCTGACCGCATAAACGAGATGGATATGGCGCTGATCGTCTTCCTTCATGGCACGGAGCTTTGAAAGGAAGGGGGTGATGCCGATCCCTCCCGCAAGCCAGATTTGCTTGTCTCCGGCCTTGGTATAGTCAAATCGTCCATAGGGACCGCGCACCTGCACCTTGCCGCCCGGTTTCAACTTTTCGCGCACCTTTCGCGTCCAATCGCCAAGGACCTTCATCGTAAAGCGCAGCCGGTCTTCGCCAGGAGAGCTGGAAATCGTAAATGGATGGGGTTCGTTCCAATCCTTCCCCTCGATCTCCACGAACGCAAATTGTCCGGGCTTGAAGTCAAAGACCTTATCGACGGGTTTCAAAACAACTTCGGTCGCACGCTCCAAAGCGTTGACAGATTCGATCGTAAAATTCTGTGCCGTCCGGCGGTTCATGCCAAAAACAGAATAAAAAGCGGAAATCACACCCATTGCGCCGGCGATCATCAAAACAGTGCCGGAGGCGCTGAATTTCTGAAAGAAGATGGTCGGTGCGGTCATGAAGTGTCCGACCACCAGCAAATAGACCAACACCATGCTGCGATGGGTCGGACGCCAGAGCGAATATCTGATCTTGCGATTCAAGGCGATGAAGAGACCCAGCACCAGAACAATCAAGGCGAACATGCCAAGAGGCGCGGAAGGCACCAAAGGGTGCAGGGACGGATCAACACCAGTGGGTAAATCTTTGGGCACACCGAAGAAATGTCCAAGGGCAAAAACAGCCGTAGAAACCCCCGCTACCCGGTGGACCTGATACATTCTGTCCAGGCCGCCAAACATGTCTTCAAGGACGCTCAGTCGTGTGGACAATACAACCGAGCTTGTCATCAGGAGAAAGGCGATGCCTCCCAGCATAGTGGTTATCGTCGTGCGCATATCATGGTCTTCGGGCGCGAAAACAATGTGCGAAACGATGAACACAGCGATAATCGCGCCTATGGCTAAAATCCCAGGCTTAAACGACATTTTCAGGTTCCCTGACTTTGCTCAAAGACCGGTGATTGCTGCGCGATAGGCAACGTTTACGAGATAGCCATGCAAGAACTCGTCACGGGTAAGGAATGCATCGTCGTTGGCGTCAGCACGGGTAAAGTCCCAGACCATTGCCTTGTGGTACTCCTGACGGCGTAGCTTGCCGTCACCGTCACGATCCCAAACGGCAAAGAGAATTTTCTGAGCAGCCTCGTAAGCTTGTTTCTGGCCGCTGTCTTCAGCAATGAAATTGAAGCCGAAATCCCATTCTGTGAATTCTGGGAAGTCGATAAATCCGCTCTCGTCATGGTCCATGGATTCGAAAATGAGGCGGCCAAAATTGACGAACTCACCTATGTCAACCATGCCATTGGGATTGTCTTCAATCGAACCGAAGATGTCCTCGGCCAACTGGCGACCCGGTGTGACTTCTTCTGCAAGCGACAGCCCAGTGTAAGTACAAAGAACCAACGTCAAAGTGCAGGCAATCCTGAGCGATTTCATCTCGGTTTCCTTTCGCAAAAAAGAATATAGCGCGCTATGCTTTTGCTTGGCACATGACCGCGAACCAAAGCATTGCCAATTTATGGATAGCAGACTATGTTAATTTTGCATAGCCTGCAATGCAAAAAGGTGTCACATGAATTTTTCGCGCGAAACTTCCATCGGATATCTCCTCAATCACCTCGCGCGCTTGTTCTCAAACGCGCTGCAGCAGCGCATTAAGCCACTTGGCCTTTCAACGGGAGTGTTTCCCGTCATGATCCATCTGTGGGAAAATGACGGCATAACGCAAAAGCAGTTGGTCGATCTCGTTGGAATTGAGCAGGCAACCATGGCCAATACGCTGAACAGGATGGAACGCGATGGCCTCGTCATCCGAAAAAAGGGACCCAAAGATGCGCGTGAACGTCAGGTTTATCTGACCGAACTGGGTTTAGCGTTGCGGGATCCGGCTTTGAACGAGGCTTCCACGCAAAATGAGGCACTATTGGCGGGATTAACAGGCGCGGAGCAACGTCAGTTGATTTCTTTGGCGTCCAAGCTCCTGATGACACTAAACATGGATTCAAGTTTGGAGGAGCGGTAATGTACGGCGCTACCATTGTGTGAAAACAAATGTGCCAACAGCTCGTTAGAATTCATTGCATTCCATGCTATGTAATTCTACAAAAGCCCTATGAGTTTTGAACGGAACACTTCAGCTGGATATCTCATCCATCACGTCGCCCGCCTGTTTTTTGAAGGTTTGCGCAAGCGGATTGAGCCATTGGGAATTGTGCCTGGGCAGTTCCCTGCACTGCTTGCACTCTGGCAGCAGGATGGTCAAACGCAAAAGGAACTCGTTGAAAAGCTCGATATAGAACAAGCAACAATGGCGAATACCCTCAATAGAATGGAGCGAGACGGACTCGTCGTGCGCAAAGACCATCCGACGGACGGGCGGGCCAAGATCGTATATCTGACAGAGAAAGCACGTTCGATCCGTGAGGAAGCCTACACAGCTGCGGCAAGTGTCAATGATATGGCCCTGGTCGATCTGTCATCTGAAGAGCGTGAGCAGTTTATTGGTTTCATGCAACGCATAATCCGCACGTATCCCAAGTCTTGATCTGCAACGATCAATAGCCACTTCATTTTGCCAAACAGAGAACGCACGATGCATCGGCGGTAAGGAAATATGGCATCTTCCGCAATGCGCTGAAAGCAGGCCCTGACGAACGCTTGAGCCGGGTGAAGGCGATTACCGGCAAGACGCGAAGCCCGGAAACGTTGTAAGTCGCCGACCCGGATCTGCTGCCCAAATCAATCCCGACAAGAACTTGAAGGTACAGGCAATGGCGGGTATTCAGGTCTTCCTGCCCGCAACTCACATTTGACAGGATTTCCCGTGACCTCGCCCAAGCCCAATGTCAACGCTCCGGTGCCCTCCCTCAACCTGCCGAAACTCGGAGGCGGCTCCGTACAAATCGGTGCGCCGAAGGACCGGTGGACGATGCTGTTCGTTTATCGCGGCAAGCATTGCCCGCGCTGCAAGCGGTTTTTGAACAAGCTGGATGCCGCGCTGCCGGATTGGACCGCCGTCATGGATGTGGTGGTCGTATCTACAGATACCGAGGAGAAAGCCAAGGCAGATCAGGCGGAATTCGGTTGGGCCTTTGATTTGTGTTACGGGCTGACCGAAGATCAGGCGCGCGCGCTCGGGCTATACGTGTCGGATCCACTGTCCGAAGCTGAAACGTCGGACCGCTTTGCAGAACCCGGGGCGTTCGGCATCCGCCCTGACGGCACGCTGATGCTGGTTGATATTTCAAACGGACCTGCAGCACGGCCCGACCTCGAAGAGTTGCTCGACGGCATGATCTTCAACATCAACAACAACCGCCCGACCCGCGGCACAGCTTAGCGGCTCAAGATGGCAGTGGTTTCAAACCATCACATGCGCTTGGCCGACGCCAGCCTACTCGTGTTCTAATTTTTCGCTTGATGCATTAAGCAGTTGAGTGCCAAGGTACAACGCGTCCGAAGCAGCCGAACAGCTATTCGGCGGCCTGACTGCCAATATCGGATAGGCGTGCGTCCTGAATGGCCTTCGCAAGCGCTTCGATATCCTTTTCGCGCACCGTTCCCGTGCGATAGACAAGCCCGATCTTGCGCGATGGCACCGGGTCCTTGAACTGTACGATTTCAAGGTCGGGATTGCGGCTTTCCACCTTCAGCGCCATTTGCGGAAGCAGAGTTTCTCCAAGACCGTTGGATACAAGCTGAATGACGGTCGCCAAGCTGGTCGTTCCAAGCGCGGGCAGCTGTACGTTCTGGCTGACACCACAGTGCAACAGCGTGTGTTCGCGCAGACAATGGCCGTCTTCGAGCAGAATCAGGCCTCCCGGATCGACCGCGCGCGGGTCGAGACCGTTTGGCTCGATCTCATCGGAGCCAAACGTCACCATTGGTGCGGTGTCGGTGGTCCCCCGCCGGCGCGCCAGGACCAAAGGATCTTCAAATAGCGGTACCACGGACACATCGGGCACATCGACCGGAAGGGCAAGCAGCAATGCGTCGACTGCGCCGACGGACAGCTCTTCAAGCAAAGCCTTTGTGCGTGTTTCCCGTATCTCCAGGTTCAACTGAGGATATGCCGACTGCAATCGCGGCAACAGGGCCGGCAGAAGATAAGGGCCAATCGTCGGGATCACCCCCAGACGGAAATTTCCTGTCAGCGCCGGCCCGGCCCTTGACGCGAATAATTCAATTTCGTGGGTCTGCTGCAAAACCTTGCGCATGCGTTCGGCGATCTCCAGACCAGCCGATGTCGCGTCGAACGTGTCACCATTTCGATTGTAGAGGGGCACCTCGGCGCCACGCTGGAACTCTTCAACCTTCTTCATCATTGCCGGTTCTGAGACGGAAAGATGCCGCGCGGCTTCGGAGACGCTCCCAAGTCTGATAAGAGCCTCGAAATACGTCATGATTTTGAGCGTGATCTGGGCCACTTTGTCCTCGTCAATTGAAACTCGACGCCCGTCGTGCCACTCATGGCTTAACTGTTTATTTACAATATTCGGCGCCGGATTTCATGACAAATGCGTGTCGATTTCCGATGAAAGTGCACAAATTGCATCTTTCCAGGTCGGATCGATCGGGCCGACGACCCGCTTCACAGACGGATACCAGATGCTCTCAGCGCCAGTGCCCGCCCAATACCATTCATGATTTTCCGGCAGAACTGCAACGCCTTTGCGGCCCAGCGCACCGGCAACATGAAGTGGAATACCATCCGGGCCGACGACGAGATCCAGGCAGTTAACCACGTTGACAAGATCTTCCAGTCCATCGAGCGCGACACCCGCGTCAATCGCCTCCGGCCAGATGCGGAGTTGGTGCCGGGCTTCATCGAACTGAAGACTGACGGGAACAATTGGCTTGCCGGCAAAAACCTGCATCAGATGATCGATCTGAAACCCGGGAGTCGTCCCTTCCCAGAAAACACCGACAAGCGGTTTTTCACCTTGCGGCAACGCCTGTCGCCATTCGTTCTGTCGGCCGGGATCAGCAGCAATGTAGGGTTTGAAACCTGCCATGTCGGGAGCATGAAGACAGGTTCGCGCCGCGAGATCAGCCAGGAACCCGTCGTCCAGTTTTTCGCCGCGCTGCGGTTCCTCAGTTACGAAATCAATCCTTGAGGACGCTGTCAGTTTTCTCCAGACGCCGTCTATCAGCGACGGGCCGGATCTCGTAACCGGCCCCACGTCCGCCCAGGCATTTGCAAATCGCATCAGGACGAGTTCGTCCAACAGCGGCGTGCGACCGGGTAGCCTCACATGCAGCGGGGTTTTCGGGCGCTCGGATGAAAGTTCTCTGCGCTCGCACCAAGATACCCAGGCTTCTTCAGAACGCCCAAGCGCGTGCAGAGCTTCTTCATGCAGACTGTGGATCACCCCGCGCGCGCCGGCATCTTCCGGCAGTGTTCGGCACATCTGATCGATCTGTTGCCAGGCACCAGCCCTTTTCAGGATTTTGAGGAAACCGACAATCCGGTTCGCATCCGATGGCGCCTTGCGCAGCCACGCCGCGCAGCCGGCCAGCGCCTCGGCAACCTGGCCGCGGGCAATTCCAATTTCAGCAGACTGCAAAACAACCGGTGCGTAGTCGGCAAAACGGCTCCTGAAACGTTCGATCAGCTTTTGTGCATCGGCAAGCGCGCCGGCACTTTGATAGATTCGCGCCAGAACAACCGCCGCGTCGGGATCCTGCGGCGCAAGGAGGTGAGCCTTTTTTGCCAGATCACCAGCATCTTCGAAATTTCCCGCGAGGGCGCTAACCTGGGCCAGGCCCGAGAGTGCACGTACATGATCGGGGTCGATTGTAAGCGCCTTGTCAAACAGCGCGGTTGCCTCGCTGATCCGCTCCCGCGCCAATTCGAACGCGGCGCCTGCAACCAGGACATCCGGGTTGCCGGGTTTGAGCCTTGATGCCTCCGCAAGCCACTTTGCCGCCTGGCGCGTATCGCCGGCCTGTTGATGGATCTGTGCGAGCAGAAGCACCGCGGGGAAGAAATCCGGCTGCAGCACATTGGCATCCAGCAAATGTGTGATTGCGTCGGGCACACGGTTTTCCAGCAAAGCGAGGTTGGCCATGTTGGCAAGAACCAGCGGGGCACCGGGGTTCTTGTCGTAGGCGCTCTGCAGGCAGCGCTTTGCATCGGGAAGCCGACCCGCTTTCATGTTTAACGCAGCCTTGGAAACCAGTGCCCTCACCTCGAGCGGATGGCTTTCCAGAATCTGATCGACCAGAAACTCGGCATCTTCAAACCTGCCTTTTTCGATCAGTTTTTCAGCTGCATCGCATTTTTCCGGAGTTGTCAGGTTCATTTTGGATGCTTCTGTTTCGAGCCATTGTCAGGACATGATCTGCAATCCGGTTGCGAGCTTGACCGCTGTTTTAGACAGGACCGCGCTTGCATCCGTTATTTCGAGCGCATCTCTTGTCTTCACCTCCGCAAGAGCTCTCGAAACCTCGATATCCGTCATGTTCATGTTGAGGTAGGAAACTTCAATGTCGATCCGGGTGTAGCCCATGGTTATGGCGCTGACTTCCATACTGATATTGGAGACCGAAATGTCGAGCAGCAGGCTTATGTCGATGCTGATCGAAAAGGCGAGAGAAATCGTCCCTGCGATCTTGAATTCAAAAGACCCGCCGTAATATTCCTCCGTCGTCCATCCGCCAAAACGGCTGTGCGTTGTTCCCGTGGTCACGTCAATCGCATCCGCGAAATTCGTCTCCCACAAACCTTCGCTGGAAATCTTGGCGTAGTGGCTGCTGCCAACCGCGAGTTTCACACCTTCGTCGCTTTCGATATCAACCTTGTTGTCGGACTTCAGCCGGATATCCTTGGTCGCGTTCGGCTGGATGTCCGTATAGCTTCCGGTTGATATCGTTATGCTTTCACCCGTTTGCCGGCTTAGCCCTGTGGTGTTGACATCGTTCGTCCCGGAAATCGTCGTCGTGCTGTTTCCGTCAACGGCACTGGTGACATTGCCAGCGATATGAATGTCGAGATTGGACTTGTACTCGTGATAGGCATCCTCGTTGACGGTGAAGAACAGGCCGCCTGTGGTTTGTATCAGGACACCCCGGGACGCACTGGTCATATTTGATGGTGACCGGTCGCCTTCCTCGGTGGCGTTATATTGGCCAATCCGCAGGAAACTGCTCGTGTCCTTGGTCAGAGACGACGCGTCTGCCGATGCGCTGCTGGCATCCGGGATCAGAACGGTCGCGTTCAATTCGTCAGCCGTGTCGCTCTGCGAAACGACATAGTCTGCGTCGTCGACGGTCTCGCTGCCTGACATGCCGGTCTCCTTTGAGGTTTCGGGGTTGGCTCGACTAACTCAGCACCAACACTTTGCATTGGCTCGGTGTCAGGGTCGTTCCTACCGAATTGGTTGAGTTCTGCATGGTGGTATCCAGAAGCCGAGTCGCCGGTGCGGTGCTGAAAAACGTCTTGAACGATCCAAGCAGATGACGGCTGGGTCCGATGATGGTTCCGGAAGCCACGCCGAGCGCCGTGCCTGCCTCGTCTCCGCTTGTGATCGTGCTGGACGTCAGGAGGTTGTGGACGGGTGACGCGGTAATGAAGATGTTGAATACATTCGGTACCGCGGTGGTCGATGTCGCTATATTGACAAAGGGCGTTGGCACCGGTCCGGCAGGGGTCGTGATGTTGCAGACATCAACGATGCCAAGGCTCATGGCTCCGAGGCTGGTATTTGCGAACATGCGCGTCTCCTTCAGTCAGCCAGCGCGACGGTGCGCGGATCGTAGATTTCCCGGATCAATCGTTCATCATCGGTCCTGCGGATCGAACCATGTGCTCCTGCCGTCAAGGCGGAGATCACACTGGCATTATGAAAATCAGCCATATCCAGCCTGGTTCTCGACATGTCGGCGCCATCCAGGTTGCAGTTCGAAAAATTCGACAGGCTCAGATTGCCGCCCGAAAAAACGGTGCCACGGCAGTCTGCCTTGTCGAACTGGGCTTTCGAACACGAGCTTTCGGACAAATCTGCCATGCGCAGATCGCTGCCGTTGAAATTAGCCATGTCGAGCCGCGCCCCGGCAAAAACGGCATGCTGCAAGTCCGCTCCGTTGAAAATGGTCATTTCCGCAATTGCCTCGGCAAAGGAAACGCCCTGCAGGCGGCTCCCGGCCAGGATGCTGCCGGACAGATCGGCACGTTCGAAAAGACAGCCTGACAGGTCGCTCTCGATGAAGCCGCACTTCATGACCGGCGTATCGGAAAAATCCAGCGCGCTCAGATCGCAGTTGATGAACATTGCCGACTGCAGAATGACATCGTCGAACTCGGCATCCGACAGATCGGCTCCCACCAGCACAGTTCCTTCGATGAGCGCATCGGACAGAACAACGGTTCCGGCGGTGCAATCAACCATGGCGCTGTCCAACAGGGCCGCACCGCTAATGTCCGCCCCGTCAAGGACGACGTTGATGAACTGGCTACCGACGATGTTGGCGCCACCCAGGCTGGCACCCTCCATGGACGTTTCGACGAAGGATGTCTTTTCAAACCAGCACCCAACCATTTCTGCCCGAGCCAACCGTGATTTGAAGAAAACGGCCTGATCGCTCTTGAGGCCATCGAAGTGTGCGCCTTCAAGATTGCATTCGGTAAAGACGCAGCGGGATATGTCAGTACTGGTCAGGTTCGCCCCGGAAAAGTCGGTGCGCAGGAACACTGCTCCAGCGAGATTCATGCCCGAAAGATCGCAGCCGGCAAAGTCTGCGTCGATAACGGGTGCCTCATGCCGGACGAAGTCGGAGAGGTCGTCGAGCGTGATCATGGCCGCGCCTCCATATTGGTGAAATGCAGGTTCGAGCGCGTGAGATCGGCGAAGGCAAGAACGGCCTCGGACAAATCCGTCTGGTGGAAATTCGCAGCGCGCAGGCTGCTTTGCGTCAGATCAGCTGCGTGCAGACTGGCATTGCGCAGGTTAGCACCGAACAAATCCGCGCGCCGGATTCTGGAAAAGGCGAAAAGACTGCCACGCCAGGATGAAAGGCGCATATCCGCAAGCTCAAGATCAGTGCCGGCAAGATTGCATTCTTCAAAGATGGCGCCGACGAAGGCGGTTTCACGCAAAACCGCGTCTTGAAACCCACACTTAAA
Source organism: uncultured Roseibium sp. (assembly GCF_947494555.1). Taxonomy (GTDB): domain Bacteria; phylum Pseudomonadota; class Alphaproteobacteria; order Rhizobiales; family Stappiaceae; genus Roseibium. The sequence continues at coordinate 155,387 of NZ_CANLVF010000005.1, forward strand.
CGCACGTGCGTGTGAGAAATTCGTTCCATGCATGTCGGTTCCCCCGAACCAACCGCATTCTTCTAGGTGCGCTTTTTCAACCGCCGCGCTCTTGAAACTGACTTCCGCGAACGAGACTTTCGTCAAAGCAGCTCCCGACCAGTTGGAGCGATCGAGCGTACAGGACAGGAAACTGGTCTTTTCCAGGTTTGCATTGTCGAACCTGACCGCGTTCAAGTCGGACTGCAGAAACGAACAGTCTTTCAATATGGATCCGGCAAAGCGCGTGTTTGAAAAACTGCAATCGACAAAGGTACAGTTCTCAAAGGTAGCGCCTGCAAAATCACATTCCGAAAAGTCCGCCTTGAAGACAGTCATGTCCTTGAGCAAGGCGTGCTCGAAAGCAGCCTTTGCGGCATGGACACCGCTCAGGTTCGCTCCCGAAAAATCGGCTTTTGTGCAATCAACTCCGGCGAGATACGCCCCCGTGAACACCGCCTGTTTGCAGATCGCTCGGCGCATCGGCGATCCGGTAAGGTCGCAGCGCTCCAGAAAACCGCCCGTGAGATCCGCGTCATTCAGGCCCAGACCCGCGATCTGCGCACCTGCAAGATCCCGGCCCGCAATTGAACCACCTTCTTCCAGAAACGACCTCACAAATGAACCCAGGAGGCCCGCTGCTTCGGAACCAACCGGTTCCAGCGGTGCAATCGCTTCTACAGCGGTCCTGCGGGCGGTCGCAAGGGCACCTTCCAGTCCATTCTCGGCCACGTTCAACTGGCCTTGCGCGGAGCCGATGACCTCACCGGCGGCGGGACTGGAAGAACTGTTGCCTGTGATTGCGGCAGTCAGGGTGTCTATGGGAGACCCTTCGTCGCTATTCACGGCAGCCGGGAAGGCACGTGCCAGAAAGTCATCAAGCGCCGCATTTTCGGATTTCACCGGCTCATCGGTATTTACGACAGACGCGCTTGCAAGCTGTCCCTCGTGCGCCTCAGAAAACGGACTCGCAGGAACTGTGTCCATCAGGTTTTTCGCCGACGATAACAGTCCGCCGGAAGGTTCTTTCAGGAACCGTGCCTTGGCTTTTTCGAACACAAGCGCCGGGTCGGGTTCTGGAGGCGCTTCCAGCGCCGACTTCGGTGCGTTCTCAAAGTCCTGCAGTATCTGGTCGAGCGTTTGTTGCGGGAGGAGCTTTTCGAACGAAGGCAGGTAGCCCTTTTCCGTGCTGGCGCCGTGGCCCAGGGCTTCCATCTCGTCGAGGCTTGCCGGCGGGACATTCGGCGGCGTGACACCGATCTGTTTTACCAGGCCGAAGATTTCGGCATTTGCCATGTCCGACTTGAGCTCGGCTTCGCGGCGCAGGTCCTCCACGTCCGACATAAGCCGCGCAATGTCCACGTCGCCACGCTCAATGTCATCCTTGCTGGGCAGCGCAAGCGGCTTGATCTCAGGCTCTTCAATCGCAGGTACGAGCGTTGTTGGAAGACCTTGTTCGCTGAAGAGACGCTCAAGGCGCCACTGACGGCTCTCTGTCCATTTCGTTTGCCGGGCTTCCGCTGCTTCGCGGCGGTCCTGCTCGCGGCGCTCGATCTCTTCCGGGGTTTCGGATGGCGACAACTGACCATCGGCCAAAAGATACTTGTGCGCTTCGTCAGGTTCGGTCCGCAGTCTGAACACTTCCCGATAATGATCGGCCGGCTTTGGTTCGTGGCGGATCCGCTCATACCCGATCATAACATCGGTGATATCCCGGCCATCGCGATCGTTGACGGGTATAACGCCGCGGTGAACGACCACACCTTTGAGTTCAGATCCGAAGATCCAGACAGTGTCGGTATGCATCCTAACTTCACTCAGACCGGCCTGCGAAGAGGCGCTGCGGACAAAAGTGCGCGCGCGCAGACCCGGCAGATGTGACTGAATGTCGGGATGGCGCGCCGACATGCCGACAACGCGTATCGGTTCATCGCCCGTAAAATAGGACTTGGCCTGCTGACCCGCCGGCGCCGCCATGAAAAATTGCGGATTGAAATCAGTCGGCCAATCCGGCATCCGATGCTCAACCCAGCCCTTGTCATAGGTTCCCGCCAGTGCGATGCGCGCCGGGTCATCCAATGCGATCGGGCCGACAAGGGCGGGAGCCGGTCGATCGGCAATCGAGACAATCTCCGAGCCCGCGATTTCCACATTCGGCAAGGGCAGATGCGGTATCGCCCCGCCCAACTCCAGCGCGTGCGCACCCTGCCCGGCAGGATTTGGCGCAAATCCGTCACCGCCAAAGGCACGTCCGGGTGTCAACGGCATCTCCGTGAAGGGTACCGGCTCGGAGAATGTCGGACCCTCAGGCCCTGTTTCCCAATAACGATCGCCAAAGACGGAAAGATACCGGCCCAAATCTCCCACTGAGACGGCAACATGCAGGGCGCGAACCGCTTCCCCGGACATGGCTTTGCCGGCAATCAAAAACTCGCCACGCGGTTTGGGATATGAAGCGTCGAAGACCGCCCCTTCCGGCAATTCCTTGGCAACAAGGGGCCACATTGCGGTCTCCGCCAGGATGTCATCCGGGTTCAGAAGATCGAACATCGAGAACGTGGAGACAACAAACAGACCCGCCCCTTCATGAGGCATGGTTTTGGTCAGGAGGCCAAGACGCTGGGGCTTTATCACGCGCATCGCAGGGACCCGGGAGACAGAAGGCAGGCATACAAGGTAAAATTCAACAACTGCATGGCGCTAACCCATGGTGATCCGCTTGCCATCCATGCGCACGTCTTCCTTTGCGACAACAATCGCCGATCCCGCCTGGCTGATTGCGACCGTTTCTGCCTGTGTTTGGATCGACCCCGCTTTCAGCTGGTCTGTCTCCGTAACACTGTCGATACGATGCTGCGCACGCGTTGACGTCATGTCGTAAGTCGCGAGGAGTTTACCCGCCTGCGTCATGATCTCTTTCATCGAAGTCACGAGTTTCCGGCCAACCATCGCGACCTGATCACCGCTCATCAGCAGGTTCTTGAACCGGAACGCGATCTCGCCAGCGGATGCATCCAGGCGCTCGTCTGCCTCCAGTTTGAGGCTGCCCGCCGACAAAACAGCTTGTTGTGGTGAACCGTCAGTACGGGAAAGATCTATCTTCAGATTTCCATCGGCCTCCGCCTCCCGGCGCAGCACATCCGTTATGAAGGCTCCCTCGCCGGTTTCCATAAGCACGACGATGTCGCCAACTTCCGGCGCGACGAGACAAGACACAGCTCTTGATGCGATAATCGAACTGCCGGTGGAGAGGACCTCAAAGGACGCCGCGTGTTTCGACACGATCTTCCCGGTTGTCCGGGTGACGGATGCTTCCTTGACCGACGGCACGATGACGCTCAGAAGATCGGTCTCTACAGCTTGCGGTGCGGCCTCAAAAGCCCTGCTGATTGCCTGTCGTCCCAAAACCAGCCTCCCATCCCGTCTTCATCTCTTGCAACGACACTCTCTTTGAGAGCATCGCGTTTTCTGACTGACCGATAGCAGATAGTCTTTTCAAGTTTCTAAACGTCAGGGAAATTGTTGCACGAAACCGGTCATGCGAAATTCAATCTCCGCGCAAAGCCTGTGCTGAATTCGCTATATGTTTCCATGAGATAGAACTAGCTGATTAATTCGAGCGCTCGCATTGCCATGGGCGTCTCACAGAATCCAGCCAATCGGTGGTTTCCGGGCTCCCGCCGCTGCCACCGCCGGTTTGACGGTCAGGTGTTTGAAGGCAATTCACGACAGCGGGATATTTCTACTTTGAAGTGAGCCCGGGCCAGGACGGCACGGTAGAAGCTTGATCGCCACGCTGCTGTTTCTCATTTGGGGCCACAAGAACCTCACGAACCTGTGGCCTGGTCAGACAGCTTCCCCGTGACTGTCCGAAACGCGGTTCAAGGACGTTCTGCGGGTTACCGCAAGACGCCTTGCGAATGCCGCGAGAAAAACACCCGTCAGGATCAGGATGATCGTGGGAGCCGGGGCGCTGTCGAGGAAGAAACTGGCATAAGTTCCAGCGAGCATGGAAGCCATGCACACGATCACCGACACCCAGAGCATTGTGCCGAACGTACGCACAAGCAGAAAAGCGATCGCCCCGGGGGCGATAAGTAAACCGATTGCCAGGATGAGGCCGGCCGCCGACAGAGTTGCAACAATGGTCAGCGACAGCGCGGCCAGAAGTCCGCAGTGGAGCATATTGACCGGAAGACCCGAGGCCTTGGCCTGTGCGGCATCGAAACTTTGCAGAACCAGGTCTTTCCATTTCAGGACCAGGCCTGAACCGACGATCAGCGCGATAATGCCGGCCGTCAGCAAATCCTGCGAGCCGACGCCGAGCATGTTGCCGAAAAGGATGTGGTCCAGATGGGCATTTGTCTCGATCGCCACGTAGAGCACGATGCCGAGACCGAACATGCCGGAAAACACCACTCCCATGACCGTGTCCTGCTTTACCCGGCTGTTGCCGGCGAGATAACCCGTCGCCAGTGCGCAGATCATTCCGGCTGCGAAAGCGCCGATCAGGAGCGGAATACCGAGAATATACGCAACCACGATCCCGGGAAGGATCGCGTGGCTGACCGCATCGCCCATCAACGCCCAGCCTTTCATCACCAGAAAACAGGACAAAAGCGCCGTGGGTACCGACACGATGATGCAGATCAGAAAGGCGTTCTGCATGAACGGAAACCTGAAGGGCAGCAAAAGCGTCTCAAGGTCCATCAGACAGCCTCTCCGCTCTTTGCCGCAGCTGCATCACGCCCGCCCTTACGCAAGGCAGCAGCGGCCTTGCGCCGTGCAGCCAGCAGGCCATGCTTGGGCGCAAACAGAAAGACAGCCAGAAAGATGAGCGTCTGGAGCGTGACGATGATGCCCCCCGTCGCACCATCAAGGAAATAGCTGACATAGGCTCCCGTGAAGCTCGTCAGCGCTCCGATAGCGACGGAAAGTGCGATCAGGCGCGGGAAACGGTCGCACAGAAGATAGGCCGTTGCACCGGGCGTCACCACCATGGCGATGACCAGAAATGCACCCACGGTCTGCATCGCGGCAACGACCGACGCGGACAGAAGCACGAAGAAGACGGCCTTCAGAAGCCCTGGGTTCAGACCGATGGAGCGCGCATGGTTCTCGTCAAAGAACGTCACCATCAGGTCTTTCCACTTCGCGAGCAAAACCGCCAGCGAGACGAAACCGATGATAGCCAGCTGCAGCGTGTCCTCGGGCGTGATCGCCAGAATGTTGCCCATGGTGATGGTCTGGATTGAGACCGACATCGGATTGACCGATACAATGAAAAGTCCAAGCCCGAAGAAAGAGGTAAAGATCAGGCCGATTATGACATCGGCCTTTAAACCGGACCGTTCCGACAAAAACAGCATCGCACCAGCTGCCAAGCCTCCGGCAAGGAAGGCACCGAGAGAAAACGGGAGGCCAAGAATGTATGCGCCGGCAACACCTGGAACGACCGAGTGGGACAGGGCGTCGCCGATGAGAGACCAGCCTTTCAGCATCAGATAGGCCGACAGAAAGGCGCAAACGCCGCCGACCAGTGCCGAAACCCACATGGCGTTGACCATGTAGTTGTAGGAAAACGGTTCCAGCAGCAGATCCATTACTGGCCGCCCTCGGTGGTCTGTACCTTGTCACCATACTGCACGAAGGGGCGCTCATCGTCTGTCAGGATCGTTACCTTGCGTTGGTCTCCATCCGTGTGCAGGGTTTCGTCGGAAATGGTGAAGTGGCGCAGAACACCGCCGAATGCCTGCTCCAGATTCTCACGCGTGAAGATCGTTTGCGTGGGGCCATAGGCAAGGACCGTTCCCTTCACCAGAACAGTGCGGTCGCAAAACTCGGGCACTGAACCGAGATTGTGGGTGGACACCAGCATTACTCTGCCTTCGTCCCGAAGTTCCCTGAGCAGCGAGACGATCTGCTCTTCCGTCTTGACGTCAACACCGGTGAAGGGTTCGTCGAGCAGAATAACCTGTCCATCCTGTGCGAGGGCGCGAGCGAGAAAAACGCGCTTGCGTTGGCCGCCCGACAATTCGCCGATCTGCCGATGGCGAAAATCCTGCATGTTGACACGTTCAAGTGCGAGACCCACCGCCTCGTGGTCAGCGGGTTTCGGCCTGCGCAGAAAACCCATGTGGCCGTAGCGGCCCATCATGACGACGTCCTCGACAAGGACCGGAAACGACCAATCGACCTCTTCCGACTGCGGAACGTAGGACACGAGGTTGTCGCGGAGTGCTTCCTTCACGGGACGATCCAGGATCCGGATATTACCGTGTGCGGCGGGAACAAAACCCATGATCGCCTTGAAAAGCGTCGATTTTCCTGCACCGTTGACGCCTACAAGTGCCGTAACCGTTCCGCGCGGAATGGCAAAGCTGGCGTTCCACAGCGCCGTGTGACCGTTCCGGTAGGTTACGGTGACGTCCTCGGCGGAAAGTCCGCCGGCATCCGCTGTCACGGTCGCATCCATCTCCGGGTCCCTGACGATTTGCAGCAAAGCTCACTCCATTAAAGAGCACTATTCAACACAGAACAATTTCAAACCCACCGGCATCTGCCGGTGGGTTGTTCTTCTTCATCAATTCGCTGCCGACTTGAGGCCTTCAGCAACGGTGCTCGCAGTCACTTCCAGAAGATCCAGGTAGGTCGGCACCTTGCCACCGGCTTCGCTCAAGGAATCCACGTAGAGTTCACCGCCGTAGCTTGCACCAGTTTCACGGGCGACCTGCTTTGCCGGTGCCGTGTTGACGGTACTTTCGCAGAAGACGACCGGAATTTCGTTCTCCCGCACACCGTCGATCACTGCGCGCACCTGCTGCGGTGTCCCGACCTGATCGGCGTTCATCGGCCACAGGTACAGTTCCTTCATACCGAAGTCGCGCGCGAGATAACTGAAGGCACCTTCGCAGGTGACGAGCCAGCGCTGCTCTTCGGGGATTTCAGCAACGGCTTGCCGCAAAGGTTCGATGGTGGCGCGGATCTTGTCCTTATAGGCCTCTGCGTTTTTCTTGTAGCTCTCTGCGTTGGCCGGATCCTGGGCGGAAAAGGCCGCGACGATATTGTCGATATAGATCAACGCGTTGTCGAGACCCATCCAGGCATGCGGGTTCGGTTTGCCCTCATACGATCCGGATCTGATGGCGATCGGGTCGATGCCATCCGTCAGGGTGGCGGCGGGGACATCGCCGAGATTGGAAAGGAATTGCTCGAACCAGAGTTCCAGGTTCATGCCGTTCCAAAGGATCAGATCGGCATCGGATGCGCGCACGATATCCTGGGGCGTCGGCTGGTAGCCGTGAATTTCAGCGCCCGGTTTTGTGACCGAAACCACCTCTGCCGCCTCGCCGGCAACATTACTCGCAATGTCGGCGATTACAGTGAAGGTTGTCACGACCTTCATCTTGTCTGCCGCCAGAGCGCCTGGCGCAAAGACAGCCGCAAGCGCCGTCACAGACGCGGCCACACCGAGTTTCTTGAGCATTGAGATCTCCTGAAAGCACTTTCAACTTTTGCAATTCGTATTGCAAATCATTTGCAACTGTCAAGTTTATTGCGAACGATTTGCATTAAAATCTCGTAACACCGGGTGAACCAGGGTTCCGGTCCAAAAAAGGAGAAAGGCCGATGCGTCTGGCGCGTCTTAGAGAGCATAGATGATTTCGGCAGCCCTGACCGCCGCCGAGGCGCGATTTTCAACGCCGAGCTTTATGAAGATCTGCTCAAGGTGCTTGTTGACGGTGCGCGGCGACAAGCCAAGGATCTCGCCAATGTCCTTGTTCGATTTGCCTTTCGCAATCCAGATCAGCACTTCCGCCTCGCGCTGCGTCAGCGTGAACCGTTCCTGCAGGGCCTTGACCTGACCGGCTTCATCTTCTGCGGTCACGCGAAACAGGTTCTCATCCGGCCCGACCCGTCCGAGCGGATGCAGTTGGACGGCGAGGTTTTCCGACAGCCCCAGCATGAAGCTCTTGTGATAAAGGCCTGACGGTTCGGCTGTTTCGAGCCACTCGCCGAGCGCCCGACCCAATTGCAGAAGGCTCTCTTCCGCGTTGCCTGTCCTTTCCAGCAATGAATGGATCTGCGGCGTCGACCAGAGAACGCCTCCTTCGGACGTCACCGCGACGAGGTGCCGACCCGCCGCATCGAGCGCCACATGTGCGCTTTGCACGGACCTGGCGTTTTTCAGATGGACCTTGATGCGGGCTTTGAGTTCGTCGACATCTATTGGCTTTGTCAGAAAATCGACGCCGCCCGATTCCAGCGCTTTGACTATATGCTCCGTTTCGGAGAGCCCGGTCATGAAGATCACCGGAACGTGCTGCAAGGAAGCGTTTTCCTTGATCCGCCGGCAGGTCTCGAACCCGTCCAGGCCCGGCATGACGGCGTCCATCAGGATCGTATCCGGACTCACCTTGTCGCAGATCGCCAGCGCTGCCTCGCCGCTGGTCGCGACCAGGACGGCAACGCCGGTCTTTTTCAGCGCTTCGGTCACGAAGCCGAGCGTCTCCGGACTGTCATCCACCACCAGGACCGTATCGCGGCGATCATCCGTCATGAGGTTCCAATTCGTTCAATACATCCCGGTAGGCATCGAAATCGAACCGGTTGAGGTATCCGTGCAACGTGTCGACAAGGGGCTTGTTTTCGGGAGCATCCGCGAGTTCGGCAAGCTTTGCCTCGATGCCCTCTACATAACCGATTTCCGCCAGAGAGATCAGGTCCGCAACATGCTTGGCGCCCGGTGACTGCAGCCGGTCATCAGTCGTTTTTTCAGGCTCGTCCGACTGCTGTTTTTCGGTCCAGCTTAGACCCATGTGCTTTTGCAACAGGTCTAACAATTGACCGATATCGAACGGTTTGGCGAGCGTTGCATCATGGAGTGCGGGTCCGTCGGGACGCAAAGCATGATCGCCAATATTTGCTGACAGCATGACGATAGGTGCGAGTTCGTCCTTGCGGCGAAGCGCTTCGGCAAGTTGCCAGCCGTTCATGCCCGGCATCAGAACATCAATCAGGTAAAGATCCGGCTTCAGGTCACAGACACCGGACAGACAGGCGTCGCCGCTTTCCGCCTCCAGAATCGTAAACCCGATCGGCTTCAGGATATCTCTGACGAGCCCGCGGTGGTCGGGATTGTCATCGATCACCGCGATTGTTTTGCGTGGCCCCAGATACCCCCTCACCTGACGCTCCAGGCGCACAACGTCAATCGGCCGGTCGACTGCAGACAACATGAGCCGCACCTCGAATGACGCGCCTTTGCCCGGCTCGCTCGAGAGCGCGATGGCGCCGCCCATTGTTTCGGTCAGGAGCTTGGTGATGGTCAGGCCGAGACCAAGCCCGGGCACTGCGCGGTTGCTCAGCGCCTTGCTCCGCCCGAATGGCTCGAACACCTTGACCTGTTCCTCAAGCGCAATGCCGGGTCCGGTATCGGCGACAACAAAGCTGGCAACCTGCGACCGGTACCCGACACGAAACGATACATTACCGGTGTCTGTAAATTTGATCGCATTGGACAGGAGATTAACGAGAATCTGGCGCAGGCGTTTTTCGTCGGTTCGCACGAACACAGGCAGGTTGGAGACTTTTTCAAAGTCGAAGCCAAGTCCTTTTGCGCTTGCCTGCATCTTGAACATGTCGACGATCTGATCAAGAAACTCGTGAATGTTGATTTCGTTCGAATAGATCTGCAGCCGCCCGGCCTCGATACGCGATATATCCAAAAGCCCGTCGATCAAACCCGACAGATGCTCGGCGCTTCGACGGATGGTGCTGACTGCGGGTTTACGTGCCACCGGCAGGGTTTCATCGCGTTCAAGGACCTGCGCGTATCCCAGGACTGCATTCAGCGGCGTTCTAAGCTCGTGGCTCAGGCCAACGACATACCGGCTTTTCGCAAGGTTGGCAGCTTCGGCATCTTCTTTTGCCTTCTGCAGCGCCGCGTCCGTCACGCCGTGGGCGTCGATCTCCTTTTGGAGCAATGCGTTCTGACGGGCAGATTCTTCTTCGGCGACCCGCCGTGTGTCATGCGCGAGCACCAGGAACCAGCAGGCGATGCCCGCAACAATGGTGAATACAAAAAAGATCAGCGTCACGGTCTGAGCAATGATCCCTGTGGGATCGCCGAAACGGCTTACCGCCTGGGCGTAGATAATCCACAGCACAAGGCCGATGCCGGTAATCGAAAAGACCGATGCCAATGCATACCGGCCCAGCCGGGAGCGGAAAGAAGCGAGCACTCTTTCAGGAAGGAAGAGAGACGCAACGCTAGCGATCTGAAAGGAAACGCGGGCCTTTGGTTTGCAGGAATCGCGGCAACGCGCGTCGAGCGAACAGCATAGCGAACAAATCGGTGCCTGATACGCCGGACAATATGCCATATCCTCCGGCTCGAAAGGATTCTCGCAGATGGAGCATGCGATGTGCGATTTGCTCTGCCAGCTGATACGCGGCTTCCGTGCCAGGTAGTAGCGCCCTTTGGTTGCGAATGCGATTAGCGGCGCTGTCACGAAGGCTATCGCCATGGCGAGGAACGTTGCGAGCGCGCCTGCCGCGTCGCCGAATTGACCGAAATGCGCTGCCAGCGCGACTCCGGCCGCCAGCAGCATGGCACCTGTTCCCACAGGATTGATGTCGTACAGGTGCGCCCGCTTGAACTCGATGCCAGGCGGCGAAAGTCCGAGTGGCTTGTTGATGAAAAGATCGGCCGAGATTGCCGACAACCAGGCCATCGCGACAATGGAGAAGACGCCGAGCGTTTCCTCAAGCAGCTTGTAGATGCCGAGCTCCATCAGCAAGAGCGCGATCCCGACATTAAACACGAGCCAGACCACACGGCCGGGATGGGAATGGGTCAACCGGGAGAAGAAGTTCGACCACGCGAGGGAACCCGCATAAGCGTTCATGACGTTGATCTTCAGCTGCGCGACCACGACAAAGGCAGCCATGAGCAGAAGCACAACGGTTTCATTGGGTATCATGTATCCGAAGGCGACGGCGTACATGCGCGAAGGCTCATCGGCATGTTCAACCGGAACGCCATGAGAAAGCACAAGCACGGCAAGAAAAGACCCGGCAATCATCTTCGGCGCACCAAGGATCACCCAGCCGGGACCCGCCAGGAACAGCGCCAGACGATGGCGCCGGCGGGCAAAGTCTTCCGCTGGAAGGAAGCGCAGGAAATCGACCTGTTCGCCAATTTGAGCCATCAGCGCGAGGATGACGGCCGTCGCAGCCCCGAAGCTGATCAAATTGATACTGTCCCATCCGCCGGGCGTCGTTCGCGGCGCATTTGTAACCGGATCGATCCCGGAAAATGTCAGCCATTGGCCGACCGCCTGCCAATCGGTGAAGGCAATGAACACGAAAGGCAGAATGTTCAGGATGATCCAGAAAGGCTGTGTTGCGATCTGGAACCGGCTGATCCAGGTGATGCCATGCGTCACCAGAGGAATGACGGCGACCGCACTTATGATATAGCCGAGCCAGAGCGGCAGTCCGAAGGCAAACTCCAGCGCACTCGACATGATCGAGGCTTCGATCGCAAAGAGGATAAAGGTGAAGCTGGCATAGATCAGCGATGTGATGGTCGAACCGATATATCCGAACCCCGCGCCCCGGGTCAGAAGATCGATGTCGACGCCATAACGCATGGCGTAGCGGCTGATCGGCAGACCGACGATCAGCAGCACAAGGCTGCCGACCAGGATAGCGACAAAGGCATTCGCCGTACCGTGGGACAGCGTGATGGCTCCGCCTATCGCTTCCAGGGCCAGAAAGGAAATCGCGCCGATTGCCGTTTGCGAGATCGCGCGTGAAGAGAATCGTCTTGCCCCTTTCGCCGTGAAGCGAAGCGCGTAATCCTCAAGTGTCTGGTTATTGACCCATTTGTTGTACTGTCGGCGAATGGGCAAAATGCGTTGGCGGGCAGTCACCGGAACGATCCTGCCTTGTATTTCATCATCTGCACAGTTTTGCGGCATCCAGCCGTCTGCATTGCCCCGGATTCCCATTCTTTCTGCATAAGCGTTCCTACTCAGCACAATTCGTGCCGAACCGGCATGCACAGTGCCAAAGCACGGGAAAGGCGCCTTACGTCAATTGACGTATGTTGCGGCGCAGCGCTTCCGGCGCACGATCTCTCCCCGATGGCGGCAGTCCTTCCAGCCGTCCTGCACCGGCAGGGAACCGGTGTTTCTTATCAAGGGGAAATTACATGAAAAAAGCATTCACCAAATTCGCGCTGGCCGGCCTCATGGCGTCCACCATGATCGGCGGAGCAGCGGCGGAAGACACCATCAAGGTCGGTGTTCTCCATTCGCTTTCCGGCACCATGGCGATTTCGGAAACAACGCTGAAAGACGTCATGCTGATGCTCATCGAAGAGCAGAACAAAAATGGCGGACTTCTTGGAAAGCAGCTTGAAGCGGTCGTCGTCGACCCGGCTTCGGATTGGCCGCTTTTTGCTGAAAAGGCTCGCGAACTGATCGAAGTGAACGAAGTCGACGCCGTGTTCGGTGCCTGGACATCCGTGTCGCGCAAGTCCGTTCTTCCGGTCTTTGAGGAACTGAACTCCCTGCTGTTCTATCCGGTGCAGTATGAGGGTGAAGAATCCCAGCGGAACGTCTTCTATACGGGCGCTGCCCCGAACCAGCAGGCAATCCCTGCTGTTGACTATCTCATGAATGAGGAAGGCGTTGAGCGCTGGGTCCTGGCCGGTACAGACTATGTCTATCCGCGCACGACCAACAAGATCCTGGAAGCCTACCTGAAATCCAAGGGTGTTGCTGAAGAAGACATCATGATCAACTACACGCCCTTCGGACATTCCGATTGGCAGACGATCGTCTCCGACATCAAGACCTTCGGTTCGGCTGGCAAAAAGACCGCTGTTGTGTCCACCATCAACGGTGACGCGAACGTCCCGTTCTACAAGGAACTCGCAAACGCCGGCATCAAGGCGGAAGACATTCCGGTCGTCGCCTTCTCCGTTGGAGAAGAAGAACTCGCTGGTCTCGACACCGGACCGCTCGTCGGCCATCTGGCTGCGTGGAACTACTTCCAGTCCGCCGACACCGACATCAATGCCGACTTCATCGACGCCTGGCATGCCTTCATCGGTGACGAAGACCGTGTGACCAACGATCCTATGGAAGCGCATTTCATCGGCTTCAACATGTGGGTCAAGGCCGTTGAAAAGGCTGGCACCACCGACGCCGATGCAGTCATCGACGCCATCGTCGGCGTTTCCGTGCCGAACCTGACGGGCGGTTACTCCGCGATGATGCCGAACCACCACATCACCAAGCCGGTTCTGATCGGCGAGATCCAGGACGACGGACAGTTCGAAACTGTCTGGGAAACGTCCGGCCTGGTGGTTGGCGATGCATGGTCCGATTACCTGGACGGTTCGAAAGACCTGATCTCCGACTGGCGTGCACCGATGTCCTGCGGAAACTTCAACACCGCAACCGGCAAATGCGGCGGCTCCGGGTCTTAAGGGAGGAGACGGAGCCGGGGCGGGCTTGCTGAGCCCGCTCCCGTTCGAACGCACCAAGCGAACTGCCCTCACCCCCAACCCTTACCGTTTGCGGCAGGCGGTTGAGGGTGAGGCGAACTCCTTAAATCGAACCCATAAGTTGTCAATCATTCAGGCAACGAACAGGGCAAACACATAATGCCATTGCTTAGATCGCTTATCCTGCTGTTCAGCTTCATCGCGGGTCTCGCCAGTCCGGCATTTGCTCAAGGCGACGCCGAAACACTGCGTCCGCTGATCAACGAACTGGCCAAGGGAAAATACGCCGAGACGGAGCAGCAGATCGGAGCTCTGGTCGCAACCGGCGACCCGGCCGTTGCTCCTGCACTCAGAGCGCTCAGCGCAGGCGATCTCTTTTTCCGGAAATCAGACGGTCAGGTGTTCATTACCGAAAAGGCCGGCAAGTCCTACAAGCTCACCGACCCGCTGACGCTGGAAACCCAGGGAGAAGCCGGGCGTCGGGACGTCAAGAAAATCAAGGTCAACAACAAGCTGCGGCGTGTCATTCGTTCTGCGCTCGGTTCGCTGACCCTTATGGCTGCGGATCCGAAAGTGCGCCGCGCGGCAGCTGAAGCGGTCTTCAAGGCACAGGATCCGGACAGCATCGAGGCACTCGATACGGCAATCGCGGCAGAAACGGACGACGCGGTCCGGACGGTGATGGAACAGGCCCGTGCCGCGGCGGTCTTGAACTCCGACCTGGAAGAAGCACAGAAGCTCGCGGCCGTCGAAACACTTTCGGAGATGGGCAATAGGAGCGCGCTGTCACTTTTGATCAACGTCAGAGCGAATTCCGAGGGTGCGGTTCACGAGGCAGCCTCAAGCGCCATTACGACAATCGAAAAGTCCATCGCCGCCTGGGATTCAGCCCAGAATATCTGGTACGGGCTGTCGCTCGGCTCGGTACTGCTACTGGCAGCGATCGGACTTGCCATCACATTCGGCGTGATGGGTGTGATCAACATGGCCCACGGGGAGATGGTGATGATCGGCGCTTACACGACCTTCGTCGTGCAGGAACTGATCCGGACATCCGCACCGGGATTGTTTGAATATTCGCTCTTCATTGCCCTGCCCCTTGCCTTCCTGACGTCAGGACTGATCGGCGTCGGGATCGAAAGGGGCGTTATCCGCTGGCTCTACGGGCGCCCGCTTGAAACGCTGCTGGCGACCTGGGGTATCTCGCTCATTCTGCAGCAGGCCGTCAGATCACTTTTCGGACCAACGAACCGGGAAGTCGGAAACCCGGACTGGATGTCCGGCGCCTTCGAACTGGGCCAGATGACGATCACCTATAACCGCATGTGGATCATCGTGTTCGCGCTTCTTGTTTTCGCGGGCCTGATGCTCGTCCTGAAGAAAACGCCTTTCGGTCTTTATACGCGCGCCGTTACCCAGAACAGACGCATGGCCGCCTCCATGGGCATCCGGACGCCCTGGATCGACGCTCTGACATTCGGCCTCGGGTCCGGCATTGCCGGTATCGCCGGTGTCGCGCTCTCGCAAATCGATAATGTCTCGCCCAACCTCGGCCAGGGCTACATCATTGACAGCTTCATGGTCGTTGTCTTCGGCGGTGTCGGAAATCTCTGGGGAACGCTTGTCGGCGCGATGACACTCGGCGTGGTCAACAAGTTCCTTGAACCCTATGCGGGCGCCGTTCTCGGCAAGATCTTCGTGCTCGTCTTTATCATCCTCTTTATCCAAAAGCGTCCCCGGGGTCTTTTCGCCCTCAAGGGCCGGGCAGTCGAAGCATGATGTCGTCATTCCTCTTTCGCGCCATGGATGCCCGCGCAGGCGTATTCCTGGCGATCATGGCCGCCGTGATCATCCTGGTCCCGGCCTGCAATCTCTTCGTGCCGGAAGAATCGCCCTTCCACGTTCCGACCTATGCCGTCACGCTGATGGGCAAGTACCTGACCTATGCCCTGCTCGCACTGGCGGTCGATCTGGTCTGGGGGTATTGCGGCATTCTTTCCCTCGGGCACGCCGCTTTCTTCGCCCTTGGCGGCTATGCCATGGGCATGTACCTGATGCGCCAGATCGGGACGCGCGGTGTCTACGGCGATCCGATCCTGCCCGATTTCATGGTCTTTTTGAATTGGCAGGACCTGCCCTGGTACTGGTACGGCTTCGACATGTTCTGGTTCGCAGCCCTCATGGTGTTGCTCGTTCCCGGGCTCCTGGCCTTCATTTTCGGCTGGTTCGCCTTCCGCTCCCGCGTCACGGGGGTCTATCTTTCCATCATCACCCAGGCCCTTACCTATGCGTTGCTGCTCGCCTTTTTCCGCAACGACATGGGTTTCGGCGGCAACAACGGCCTCACGGATTTCAAGGACATTCTCGGCTTCGACATCCAAGCCGACACGACCCGTGCCGGGCTGTTTGCAGCCTCTGGCCTGGCGCTGGTCCTTTGCTTTCTTATCTGCCGGTCGATCACGCGGTCCAAACTCGGCAAGGTTCTTGTTGCAGTGCGCGATGCGGAAAGCAGGACGCGATTTCTCGGCTACAGGGTTGAACACTACAAACTCTTCGTCTGGACGCTTTCGGCCATGATGGCCGGCATTGCCGGCGCGCTTTACGTTCCCCAGGTCGGCATCATCAATCCCGGTGAATTTGCACCGGCCAACTCCATTGAGGTCGTTATCTGGGTGGCTGTCGGTGGCCGGGGAACACTGGTGGGTGCGGTCCTAGGTGCTGTGCTTGTCAATTTCGCGAAGACCTGGTTCACGGCGGCATTGCCGGACATCTGGCTCTTTGCTCTGGGTGGCCTGTTCGTCTTTGTAACGCTCTTCCTGCCGAAGGGGATCGTCGGAACGGTCAGTGACGGCTGGACTGCGCTGCGGCAACGCAGGATCTCTTCCGATTTCGGAGAAGGATCCGGTGATCCGCCGGCGCAGCCGCCACAGTCTCCCGCGGCGCAAGCAAACGTTCCTGAACCGGTTCCGGCAACATCGCGCGCCGGCGCAGTCCACCCCCAGCCTGCGGAATGAGATCATGACCAGAGCAACAAGCCTGCTTTATCTCGATGGAGTTTCGGTTGCCTTTGACGGGTTCAAGGCGCTCAACGAACTCTCGCTGACCGTTGCACCGGGTGAAATGCGCGCCATCATCGGCCCCAACGGGGCGGGCAAGACAACAATGATGGACGTCATCACGGGAAAGACACGCCCCGACAGCGGCGAGGTCTTCTTCAACGGCGCCATTGATCTGACTGGCGAAGACGAAGCGTCGATCGCCGAACTCGGGATCGGCCGAAAGTTTCAAAAACCGACCGTCTTCGAGAGCCACACGGTCTGGGACAATCTGGAACTGGCGCTGAAGGCACCCCGTGGACCTTTCGCGACATTGTTTCACGTGATCACCGGCGGTGAAAAAACGCGCATCAATCAGCTCCTGGACCTGATCAGGCTCGGCGACAAACGCAGTGAACTGGCGGCCAATCTCAGTCACGGACAAAAGCAATGGCTTGAGATCGGTATGTTGCTTGCCCAGGATCCGAAACTTCTTCTGGTTGACGAACCCGCGGCCGGAATGACCGATGCCGAAACGGCGGAAACGGCGGAGCTTCTGAAGGATATCGCCAAGGATCACTCGGTTGTCGTGGTCGAACACGACATGGTGTTCGTACGCGCGCTTGGTGTGAAAGTCACCGTGCTCCACGAAGGATCAGTGCTTGCCGAAGGCTCGCTCGATCATGTGTCCGCCAACGAGCGGGTTGTCGAAGTCTACCTGGGGCGTTGATTCATGCTGAACGTCGAACAAATTGACCTTTACTACGGTGCGGCACAGGCGCTTAAAAGTGTTTCGCTGACAGCTGAAACCGGGAAAGTAACGTGCCTGATGGGCCGTAACGGTGTCGGCAAGACCTCAACGCTGCGCGCCGTTGCCGGCCAGCACGGAATTTCCGCCGGGAAGATCATGTGGGACGGAGCCGACATTTCGTCCTTGCCCGCCCATGCGCGTGCACGCAAGGGCATTGCTGTGGTTCCTCAGGGACGCGAAATCTTCCCGCTGCTTTCGGTCAAGGAAAATCTCGAAACAGGGTTTGCCCCGATCAGCCGCAAGGAACGGTACATTCCCGACACGATTTATGAGCTGTTTCCGGTTCTCAAGGATATGTTGAACCGCCGAGGGGGAGACCTTTCCGGCGGACAGCAACAGCAGCTTGCGATCGCCCGCGCCCTCGTAACCCGGCCGAAACTGCTCGTGCTGGACGAACCGACCGAAGGCATTCAGCCCTCCATCATCAAGGATATCGGGCGCGCAATTGCCTGGCTCCGGGATCAGGGCACGATGGCGATCGTGCTCGTCGAACAGTATTTCGAGTTTGCCCGCGACCTTGCCGATACCTATGCCGTGATGGATCGTGGCGAGATCGTTCTTTCCGGAACGGGGAGCGACCTGTCGGAAAACGAGGTCCGGCGCTTCCTCACAGTTTAACTCCACCGAAGCGAACCCGTGGAAACCATACGGCACAGCAATGCGCCGCAAGCCCCCTTTATGGGTAGAAATGAGATCTCTAGTCGTGCTAGGGGCTGTGCAGCTTTAAAGCTGCCGAACAAATCGAGATGCTTTTGATCCCCTGTTTGCCGGGTCTGCATTTGGAACTGGAAATTTGATATGCGCGTTGCAATGATTGGGACCGGTTATGTCGGTCTCGTATCCGGAACATGTTTTGCCGATTTCGGTCACGTCGTGACCTGCATTGATAAAGACACGACAAAGATTGACTCCCTGAACAACGGACAAATTCCGATCTACGAGCCTGGTTTGCAGGAGCTTGTTGCGAAGAACGTCGACGAGGAACGACTCTTTTTCACAACAGACCCTTCTGAGGCAATCCGGAGTGCCGACGCTGTATTCATCGCGGTCGGAACTCCGACACGCCGGGGCGACGGCCATGCCGACCTGTCTTACGTCTATGCGGCGGCTGAGGAAATCGCAGGCCTGATCGAAGGCTTTACCGTCATCATTACCAAGTCCACCGTTCCGGTCGGTACCGGAGACGAGGTCGAGGACATCATTCGCAAGACCAATCCGGACGCTGAGTTCGCCGTGGTGTCCAATCCGGAATTCCTGCGAGAAGGCGCTGCGATCAATGATTTCAAGCGGCCCGACAGGGTTGTCGTTGGAACGGAAAGTGAAAGGGCCGTTGAAGTGATGCGTGAGCTTTACCGCCCGCTTTATCTCAACGAAACGCCTATTATCGTCACAAAGAGACGGACGTCCGAGCTCATCAAATACGCCTCGAACGCTTTCCTTGCGGTCAAGATCACGTTCATCAATGAAATTGCCGACTTGTGCGAGAGCGTTGGTGCCAATGTTCAGGAAGTGTCCCGCGGGATTGGTCTCGATAATCGTATCGGATCGAAATTTCTGCATGCAGGTCCGGGGTATGGCGGCTCCTGCTTTCCGAAGGACACCCTCGCCCTGTCAAAGATTGCGGCGGATGCCAAATCGGACCTGAAAATCGTCGATTCGGTCATTGAGGTGAACGCCGAGCGCAAAAAGAAGATGGCCGACAAGGTCATCAACTTCATGGGCGGCGATGTGAATGGCAAAACAATTGCGCTGTTGGGCCTCGCCTTCAAGCCAAACACCGATGATATGCGCGAAGCTCCGAGCATCGACATCGTCGAAAAACTGCAAGCGGCCGGCGCAAACATTCGCGCTTACGATCCGGCAAGCATGCATGAAGCTGCAAGCATGATGTCCGATGTGCTGTTTTGCGACGGTCCTTATCAT
Organism: uncultured Roseibium sp.; assembly: GCF_947494555.1. Lineage (GTDB taxonomy): Bacteria > Pseudomonadota > Alphaproteobacteria > Rhizobiales > Stappiaceae > Roseibium. Next base: position 174,696 of record NZ_CANLVF010000005.1, read on the forward strand.
GCGATCGAAAATGCGGACGTTGTTGTTATCGTCACTGAATGGGACCAGTTCCGCGCGCTCGATCTTGATCGGGTAAAATCGCTGCTCAAAGCACCCAAGGTGGTCGATCTACGGAACATCTATACACCCGACTACATGCTGACACGTGGATTTGAATACACCAGTGTCGGACGCAGCTACTGAGCACCTTCTACGACAATCAGTGCCGCGTGCGAATGCGGCGCTCGAAGTCAAACTTGTTGAACCAATTATTACGTAAAATTTAACTCAAGAAGTCATCTCTGGCGTTGCAGCGGATAGGTCGAGATGCTAACAAGTCTCGCAATACGCAGGGATTTTATGTTTCTCGTTCACCTTCCGTTAACGATTCGGTGGTGACGCAGATTAGATCCGCTAGGTTGTTTGGGCGCTACCTATCGAACCACATCATAGGCTTGAGGCTTGCGAAGCTTGGCGAACAAAACTCTTAGATATGCCGGTGACGATCAGTGCCGAAATATCGATAAAACAAACAATATCAAATTAAATTCATTCCATTTCGGCCAGGACAACGCCCCGCAAATATTGCGGCGGGTGAAGGCGCGCAGTCCATCTGTCCTGAAACGAGTTGTCGACGTGGTTGGCGCAGGCGCGGGCTTAATCCTTCTGGCACCGCTTCTTGCGTTTATCGCAGTCGCGATAAAGTTTTCGAGCCACGGCCCGATCATTTTCCGCCAGGAAAGATACGGATTGAACGGCAAGCGTTTTACAATCTTCAAATTCCGCACGATGCACGATCATATGTGCGACGGCACGGGCGTTTCGCAAACCGTATCCAATGATCCGCGCGTGACGGCTTTTGGAAATTTCCTGCGCCGCAGCAACTTCGACGAACTGCCTCAGCTGATGAATGTCCTCAAAGGGGATATGTCGCTTGTCGGACCGCGTCCGCACGTGCCTGGCATGTTGGCAGCGGGGATCGCGTATGAGAAATTCGATGCAAGATATATGGACCGGCACCTGGTAAGACCGGGTATTACGGGACTTGCGCAAGTCAACGGCTTCCGCGGTGAAACCGCAGATGCTCTTTCTGCGCGGATGCGGCTGGAGCACGACCTCGCTTATCTGGAGAAACAGAGCCTTACCCTGGATCTCAAGATTCTGGCGAGAACGTTTATGAAGGAATTTTTCTTCGGCAACGGCTACTGACGCGGGCCGGTAAGAAAAAGTCGTCCGCTCACGTGCCCTGCAAAAGTGTCGAGATGCGCTTGAGCGCGAGCAGATAGCCCTCAACGCCGCAACCGGCAATGACGGCATCGGCGCGATGCGACACATAGGAATGATGCCGGAAACTCTCCCGCGCGTGAATGTTTGAAACATGCACCTCGATCACCGGACATGTGCATGTATTCAACGCATCCAGGATTGCAACAGACGTGTGTGAGTACGCAGCCGGATTAATGATGATGGCCTGCGCTTCCTCACGCGCCTCCTGAATCCAATCAATCAATTCGTGTTCAGCATTAGTCTGGCGAAACACGATCTGCAATCCATGATCATCAGCCATTGCGACGCACAAATCGCGGACATCGTCCAAAGTGTGATGACCGTAAATCTCCGGCTCGCGCTTTCCCAGTAGATTAAGGTTCGGTCCATTCAGGATATAGACGACGTTCGGCATGCGTTTCCCTTGATTTCCTCGCCGCAAATGCGGTCTTTCTGTCATTATTACCAGTTATTGCGAAAAGTCTTCCCCAGAAGCTTGTGGACCGACAAAACCGTCCGTCAAACGAGCATCTCTCACTCTTGCGCCTGTCAGATTTACGCAGTATTAACCATAAATCCTCATGCTGGCGGAAACTCAATTCAGCGGACAAAAATGATTAAGCTGCGCGAACGGCTGGACACACCCGAAGCTCTGATGGCTGCGATAGACGGCTACCAGCACCTTCCGATTGAGACCCTGTCACAATTCCTTCTGGACAATTATACCGTCGACCTGGACGTATTGGCCCAGTTTGCAGATGCTTTTGAGGCAAATGCAGCCGGGACACTGAAAATCGCTGGCGAAACCGGCTCGTCAGCCCAGTCAGCTGCCTGACGCCCGTCAAAATTCAGTGCACTAGCCGATTGCAGTCACGTTTTCAGGCGCTTCGCCGGCACCATCTGGCTGCCCCTGACCCGGAGGCCCGCCCTGCCAGATCTTCTGCCTGTTTCTGATTTCACGTGGCGCCGGTCCGAAATAGGTTGCCGTCTTGATAAAATCTCTGGGATGCAGGATCACGCTCGAGACGCGCTGGTAAAGCGACTTTGCCGAAATCGGCTTCGATAGCAATTCGTGGACACCGAGCCTGCGGGCCTCGACGATCCGGCTCCTCTCCGTATGAGCCGTTACCATGATGATCGGAATGTAGGCGAACGGATTGTTCGGGCTGCGGATCATGCGGACCATGTCCGCGCCGTCAAGGATCGGCATCACCCAGTCCAGAATCAGAATATCCGGATTTGCACGGTCCATGGCCTCCAGACCGGATGCCCCGTCCTCGGCTTCAACAATGCGGCGCGCGCCAAATCCCTGCAGCATTGTGCGCAGGATCGTACGCATGTACGCGCTGTCTTCGACCAGCAAAAACGTCAAAGAGGCAAGATCCAGACTCACCCATTCCTCCTTTGTTCCGGACTGTCTTGCCACAAAATCCTGAAGAATGAGTTATCTGCCTCGCCTCCGGCCACAAAGCGGAAAGCCAGTTACCTTAAGAATGGTAACCCATTGAAAGGTTTAATGCGAAGGCTGCCTTCATGACTTGGTAATGTTGCCCGCAATTAACCTTTTTACGCGCTCCGGATTAACGTGACTTTCAGAGCTCCCGGTCATCCTGAATGCAGAAACAAAACGAGATGCCATTCATCAATGATCACGAGCCTAATGACCACAGATCCGGACCAGAGCAGACAGGACGAGACGCTCACGGGAAATCACGAGCCGTCCGCCCCCGGATCGAGCGGTGCTCGCGAAAATATCCTGCTCTTTTCCGGTATTGGTCTCGTGCTTCTGGCGGTTGCCATGGCACTTTCAAACATTCTGGTTTGAGGCAATTGCAGGATAGCGCCGTTGAGCCTTATCTGTTGTCACCGGGAAGATCATCGTCATCGAGAATCCGCCATTTGGCGCCTTCCAGATCGTCGTACTGACCACTCTTCAAAGACCAGAGAAACGCTGCAAGCCCGAGCGCACCCAGAAAGAGCGCGATGGGAATCAGGAAAATGAGCACGTCCATCAGCTATCGCCTCCCCTTGCTCGACCGATTTGACCCGTGCCCCCAACTGGTGACGAAAACTGCTTCCCCTCACCCCATTTCAGCTTAAGCGCGTTGGCTGTCACAGCAAGCGAAGACGCCGACATCGCGACTGCTGCCATGAGCGGCGTTACGAATCCGGCGACGGCAATCGGCACGGCCACCACATTGTAGAGCGCAGAAATCCAGAGGTTCTGTTCGATCGCCGCGCGCGCTTTCCTTGAGAGCCGCAGGGCATCAACAACCGGCATCAGGCGATCACCCAGGAATACAGCGTCAGCGGCAGCCTGACTGAGGTGAACGGCGGAAACGGGCGACAACGATACGTGCGCTCCGGCAAGTGCGGGCGCATCGTTCAGACCATCACCAACCATGAGCACCTTTCGCCCGTCGGCCTGCAGTTCCTCGAGCCTTGCAATCTTTTGCGCCGGCTTCATGCCTGAGCGCCAGGCCGAAACATCCAGGATACGCGCACAATCTGCTACCGCCGGCTTCGTATCGCCGGAAACGATCTCGATTGCGTAGCCCTGCTGGCGAAGCGTGTCGATCACTTCGCTGGCGTCGGATCTCAGTCTTTGCCGGAACGCAAGCAAGCGCGCGGGCTTGTTGCCGTGGCGTATTGCAAGCATCGAAGCGCCGGGAACAGAATTCAGCGCCCGCTCGGTTTCAGCATCGTCTACACCGCAGAACGATGGACTGCCGAGGCGAAGCTCTTCGCCTTCATGGAGGGTTTTGAGACCGGCCCCTGAAACCTCTTCGACATGCGGCAATGGCACGATCGCGCCGCTTGCCTTCACGAGCACCGTGGCAAGCGGATGACGGCTGGCAAGTGCGAGGCGCCCACCAAGGGATATCAGCTCGTCTTCCGGATCGAGGTCTTCGAACAGTTCCGGCTCAGCCTGCGTCAGCGTCCCCGTCTTGTCGAACAGGATCGTATCGATGTCCGCGAAACGCTCGATCGCATCGCCGGAGTTCAGCAGAATTCCGCACCGGAACAGCTGTCCGGATGCAACAACCTGTACGGCAGGAACCGCAAGTCCCAATGCGCACGGGCACGTGATGATGAGCACCGAAATCGAGATCACCAGCGCCGGCTGCCATGTCATGCCTGCCAACAACCAGCCGAGGAAGGTCAGCGCCGCGGCACCGTGCACCAGTGGCGCATAGAGTCGGGCAGCGCGATCGGCTATGCGCACATATGCGGATTTTGCCTGCGAGGCCGTTTCCAGCAACCTGTTGACTTCGTCGAGCAAGGTCGCGCCCGAAGCAGCTTCGACCCGGACATGCAGGGCGCCGGAACCGTTCATGGTGCCGGCATAGACCCTCTGGCCCGGGTTGATCGGCACCAGCATGCTTTCACCGGTTACAAGGCTCTGATCAATATCAGACTGGCCCGTTTCAACGACGCCATCGACAGGAACACGCTCCCCTCCGGCGACCAGCACGAGGTCGCCCGTGTCGATTTTGGACAAGGGCACTTCGCGCACGCTGCCTTCGATATCGATACGGGCGGCAACCTCGGCTTTCAACGCGGCAATGTTCTCCGCAAAGGAACGGGTACGCCCGCGCATATTATGATCGAGATAGCGGCCCACCAGCAGGAAGAACAACAGCATCACCGCGGATTCGAAATAAGCGTGGTGATGGTGCTGAAGCGTCTGTACGACGGAGAGCGCAACGGCAAGGAACACACCGATGACAATCGGCACATCCATGTTCAAGCGCCCGGCAGCGAGCGCACCGAAGGCGCTCCTGACGAAGGGCCGGCCTGCATAGGCAACCGTCGGAAGCGCAATCAACGCGGAAAGCCAATGGAAAAAGTCGCGCGTTTCCGGAGTAATGTCCGTTGCGTTACCGGACCAGACGGAGACCGACAGCAGCATGATGTTCATGCCCGCGAACCCGGCGACTGCCAGGCACCGCAAAAGCTGTTTTCCCGTCTGGTCCTGGCGCTCCTTCTGGCTCGCAGGATCAAAGGGGTGAGCGGTATAACCGAGCCTTGAAAGCTCCCTGACGATTTCTTCCGCACCGGTCTGGTCTTCTACCCAATCGACCGCGAGCCGTTGACTGGTGAGATTGACACGCGCACTGCGAATGCCCGGCAGGCGCTTCAGTCCACGCTCGATTTCACCCATACAGGCGGCGCAGGTGATGCCGTCGACTGCGAGGTCCATATGGACCGCGCCATCCTTTGCGGGCGTAACGAACGCTTCCCAGTCTCGCTGATGTATTGTCACCAGTTCATCTCACTCGCTGGCCAGAAAAATCCGGTTTTCCGACCTGAATTTCCGGGCTCCGTCCTGTGCGATCTCAAGGACCAGGGTCCAATTGCCGGCTGGAAGCCCTTCCACGTCTGCGACATACTTCCCGCCGCCGTCGGCGCGAAGAACCGTTTCCCTGTCCAGGTCCGCCTGTGCAGGATGCCGCAAGACCGCATTGATTTCGACGCCATAAAGCGGTGAACCTTCAGCATCCGCGGCTGTGACAACAAGCTTGGCGCCGTCGTTTCCTGAACGCGCAATGTCACTCGAAATCTGCCAGTTACGTTCCGTTTGCGCCTTCGCGGCGGCAATCTCCTGATTATAGGCCTGCCCCGCTTCGTACGAACTGTCGACGACCACGCCCGGGAAAGTGCCGAGGGCAAGGTAGATGAAGATCGCGTTGGCGGCGAAGATAACCCCAAAGAAACACGCGAGCCACGCAAGAACGGTCTTGCCGGTAATCGCCTTGGGATCTTTCATGTTCGACTGGACCATCGTCATTCCGTTCTCCTCAAGGCTCACCGGGTGCTTTAAAAGTATCTTTCGTTGTCACAACTTCACCCATGACGCTTTCCGTGATGCGGAAGGTGACCGGTGTTGATTGCGGCATCTTTTCCCAGGACGGTGAGCTGACCAGCACACGTACTTCCCGCGTTGTGTCGGGTCCTACCTCGATAATCGGACGTCCGGCGAATGTTGAATCGGCACCTACGGCCTCAACCAGGGTGTTCGGGGGCATGCCTTCGACGTGAAGCATGAAGGCCCTGGTGTGACGCCGTTTGTTGGACAGGCGAACCGTATAGCCGTTTCGCACTGAGCCATCGGATTGCTCGACAAACACCGGATTGCGGTCGTGAAGCACGCTGATATCGGCAAAATCCCGATTGAGCAGTGTGAACAGCATGATTGCGCCGACAAAGGCGATTAGCGCGGCATAAACAACCGTGCGTACGCGCACGATGTCGTAGACGGGTTCCTTGCCCTCGATCCGGCGCTCGATGTTTTCGTCGGTGTCATAGGCGATCAGGCCGGTCGGCTTGCCGATCTTGTTCATGATGTTGTCGCAGGCGTCGATGCAAAGACCGCATTGAATGCAGTCGAGCTGCATGCCTTTTCGAATGTCGACACCCGTCGGACAAACCTGAAAACACTGATAACAGTCGATGCAGTCACCCGCAGGCATGCCCTGGGCGGCGAGTTCCTTATTGTGTTTCAAGGAACCGCGCGGTTCCCCCCGGTCCCACCGATACGTGACGTTGAGCGCTTTTTCATCCGTGAGGGCGGCCTGGATGCGCGGCCACGGACACATATAAATGCAGACCTGCTCGCGCATGAAACCGGCGAGCAGATAGGTTGTCGTGGTCAGGATACCAATCCAGACATAGGCGATCATCGGGGCCTGAAAGGTCAGCAGCTGCCAGACAAGCGTGGGTGCGTCGTTGAAGTAGAGCACCCAGGCTCCGCCCGTCCACCAGGCAATCATCAGCCAGAAAAAGTGCTTGGTGGCGCGTTTGCGGATCTTGCCGAATGTCCAGGGGTCCTTGTCGAGCGCAATGCGTTCCCGCCGGTCGCCCTCAACCTTGCGTTCGACCCACAAGAAGAGATCGGTCCACACGGTTTGCGGGCACAGGTATCCGCACCAGATCCGGCCGGCGACCGCATTCATCAAGAAGAGCGCGATGGAGGCGATGATCAGCAAGCCTGTCAGGTAATAAACTTCCTGCGGCCAGATTTCGATGAAGAAGAAGTAGGCCCTGGCATGTTCCATGTCGATCAGGACTGCCTGTCCCGGCGCGTCAGGTCCGCGGTCGTAGCGGATGAACGGCAGGAAGTAGTAGATGCCGAGCGTGATAAACAGCAATGTCCACTTGATCCTGCGGAACAGGCCGTGGGTTGCCATGGGGTAAATTTTCTTGGCCGACGCAAACCACTCTTCGGAGTGCCCGCCCTCATGCGTTTCGGTGTCCGCAGACATACCGTCCGTCCTCTTTAACGCGATCCTGCCCCAATAGGATCTCATTGAGTTCCGGAGCGGGTGGAGCCCGCTTCCGGGTGCCGATCTTAATCAGCGTCTTTTGAAGTTAACCCGGCGCAAAGCGTCACACCTTGCGCCGGATCAAAGTTTTTGGCCAGTCCGGCGCTTTTGCCGCACCATTTCAGCGTCGCTATTGTCCTCCGCCGAAGGAGTGCACATAGACGGTGAGCGATTTGATGGTCGCCGGATCCAGGCGTTCAACCCATCCCGGCATCACACCATTCCGCGGTGCCGCCACCTGCGCCTTGATGTCGTCCAGCGAATTTCCATAAAGGTAATTGGCTGACATCAGGCTTGGTGCACCAACTTCCTGGATCCCTTCCAGATTGTCGCCATGGCACGCGGCGCAATTGTCTTCATAAAGGACCTGCCCGGCCGCAAGATCGACGTCGGCATCGGTTTCGACGCCGGCACGCGAGGCGACGAAGTTGGACACCTGATTGATTTCCTCACGGGTGAGCAACTCGTCAGCTCCGAAGGCCGGCATGTCGCCGAACCGGCCATCGTCGTTGTCGGACCGGATGCCGTAGAGCAGCGTCGTGTGGATGTCGTCCAGCTTACCGCCCCAGATCCAGGTGTCGTCCTGAAGGTTCGGATAGCCTTCCGCGCCCGTTCCACCGGAACCATGACACGGCGCGCAATTGTCGCCGAATGCCGCCTGGCCGTTGGCCAGTGCGTATTGCAGCAAGTCCTGGTCCTGGGTGATCGCTTCCAGAGACGCTGCAACGATCTTGTCGGCGAATTGGGCCCGGTCAGCGACACCCTTGTCATAGGCGGCGGTCGCTTCCTGCCTCTGGTTCGCTCCCAAGACGCCCTTTGTGTAAGAGGACACCAGTGGCCACGAGGGATAGAGAACCCAGTAGATTACCGCCCAGACAACGGTGGCATAAAAAATGTAGAGCCACCATTTCGGCAACGGGTTGTTCAATTCCTTAAGGCCGTCCCATTCGTGGCCCGTGGTCTCGACCCCGGAGATTTGGTCGACTTCCTTGTTGTGTGTGTCTGACATGGATCAGTCCTCGCGGAACGGGATCTGAGCAGCATCGTCGAACTTTTTTCGGTTCTTCGGCCACATGACGTAGGCCAGCACGATGCCAAACATGATCATGAAATAGATGAGGCCCCAGGTCTGAGCGAAGCCGGCGAAAGCGCTATACGTCTCGTTCATGGCTCTTACCTCGAGTTTGCCGCATCGTCGTAGATGGAAAAGTCGACCATGGTGCCGAGCACCTGGAGATACGCGACAAGCGCGTCCATCTCTGTGACTTCCCGCGGATTGCCGTCAAAGTCGCGAACGGTCGCGGTCGGCCACCGTTCTTCGAAATCATAGGCTGCGTCCGAATCCGGCATTGCCTGACCAAGGACATCCGACACGGCGTTTTCGATCTGCGCGTCCGTGTAGGGAACGCCGATGAAAGAGTTCACCGACAGCGACGCCTTGATATCGCGGGTTTCCAACCTGTTTTCGGCAAGGAACGGATATCCAGGCATGATGGAGGCCGGAACCAGCGACCGGGGGTCGATCAGGTGCTCGACGTGCCAGTCGTCGGAATACTTCCCGCCAACCCGCGCCAGATCCGGTCCTGTCCGTTTGGACCCCCACTGGAACGGATGGTCGTACATGCTTTCGGCCGCCAGCGAATAGTGTCCATAGCGCTCCAGTTCATCGCGCATCGGCCTGACCATCTGCGAGTGGCACAGATAGCAGCCCTCGCGGATGTAGATGTCGCGCCCGGCGAGTTCCAACGGCGTATAGGGACGCATCCCCTCGGTCTTCTCGATCGTGCTCTTCAGGTAGAAAAGCGGCGCGATTTCGACCAGGCCACCGATGGAGACCGCGACCAGAATACCGACCAGAAGGACAAAGGAGTTCTTCTCGAAGACTTCGTGTTTTTTCCATGCAGACATTTCGTGTCCCTCCCTTATTCGGCCGGAGCCAGGGAGCCAGCCGGCGTGGTGTCGGCTTCTTCAGCCTCGCCATGACGGACGGTCATCCAGAGATTGTAGGCCATGATCAGGGAGCCGAGCACGAAGAGCGCACCTCCGAGAGCACGGATGATGTAGAAGGGATGCATCGCTTCCACGGTTTCAACGAAGGAGTATTCCAGGAAACCGAGGTTGTCGTAGGCACGCCACATCAGACCCTGCATGATCCCGGAGACCCACATCGCGGTGATGTAGAGGACGATGCCGAGCGTCGACAGCCAGAAGTGCCAGTTCACCAGTTTCAGCGAATAAAGGCTCTTCTTGTTCCAAAGCCAGGGGATCAGGCAGTAGAGCGCGCCGAAGGAGATGTATCCCACCCAGCCGAGTGCACCGGAATGAACGTGACCGATGGTCCAGTCCGTATAGTGCGACAGGGAGTTGACCGAGCGCAGGCTCATCAGCGGGCCTTCGAAGGTCGACATCCCGTAGAAAGCGACGGACACCACCATCATGCGCAGAACCGGGTCGGTTCTCAGCTTGTCCCATGCGCCGGAGAGCGTCATCAGACCGTTGATCATGCCGCCCCAGGAGGGCATCCACAGGATGATCGAGAAGGTCGCACCGAGCGTTGAAGCCCATTGCGGCAGCGCCGTGTAGTGCAGGTGGTGCGGACCAGCCCAGATGTAGATGAAAATCAGCGCCCAGAAGTGCACAATCGAAAGCCGGTAGGAATAGACCGGCCGCTCAGCGCGCTTGGGAATGAAGTAGTACATGATGGCCAGGAAGCCGGCAGTCAGGAAGAAGCCGACGGCGTTATGGCCATACCACCACTGCACCATCGCATCCTGTACACCAGCCCAGACGATGTAGGACTTGGTCGAATAGATCGAGACCGGGATCGTCAGATTGTTGGTCACGTGCAGCAGGGCGATCGTGACGATGAACGCGAGGTAGAACCAGTTGGCCACGTAGATATGCGGCTCCTTGCGCTTCCAGAGCGTGCCGAGGAAGAGCAGCAGATAGAGCACCCAGACGACGGTCAGCCACAAATCGGCATACCATTCCGGCTCGGCGTATTCCTTGGACTGGGTCGCGCCCAGCAGGTAGCCCGTTCCGGCAATGACGATGAAGGCGTTGTAGCCCAGGATCACGAACCAGGGCAGGATTTTGCCCGGCATGCGTACCCGGCAGGTTCTCTGAACCACGTACATGGACGTTGCCAGCAGAACGTTGCCACCGAACGCAAAAATCACCGCCGAGGTGTGCAGCGGGCGCAGGCGGCCGAAATTCGTCCAGGGAAGATCGAAGTTCAGCGCCGGCCAGGCGAGCTGAAGCGCAATGATCAGCCCGACCAGAAATCCTGCGACGCCCCAGAACATGGCGGCAACCGCACCGAATTTGATCGGCCCGATATTGTAGTTGGGTTTTCCGTTGATTTCCGCCGGGATAGGCTCCCCGCCGTCGTCAAAGTAGTTCTTGAAGATCATGAAAACGCTGACAGCGGCGAAAAGCGCGCCAAGGCCAGCGTGAAAAGCCATGACCTGATCAAAGGTCTTGCCTGCGATGATGATGCAGACGAATGCAAGCAGCACGAGGAAGATGGCGAATCCACCCTCCTCGAGTGAGACCAGACCGGTCTTTTTTTGTGCCATTTCAGCGCCCCAGTTATTAGAATCCATGCAAGGTGCCAACGATGGCACGACCATGCACACGACTCCCTGTGAGCCGCGTTGATTCATATCAAGAGGGGTCTTACTGCATTCGAAGATGCGAAAGTTGCATGCACAATGTCGCACACGGCAGGCAGAGTGTCGCAACGTAGTTCTGCGTATTTTGCGCGATTAGGGAGGCCCGGTTTCGCACTTCCCCCTTGTCCGGAAGTAAACGTGCCTACCACTTTGAACCAATCATAAAGGACTGCTGACACTGTCGTTTTCTGAATGAAGCGATAGCAATTCGTGGTAAGCGTCGCAGCGAATGGACTGTTCCATTTCCCGGCCGCGTTCACGCCACCTTGTAACCGACACCCTTCATTTCGGGCCCGCCATTGACCGTTCGATCTTTCAAATCAGCCCTCCTTTCTCCGAACCTGGCCGGCAGTCTCTGGATGATCGCCGCGATGGCGGCCTTTGCTCTGGAGGATGCGTTCGTCAAGCAAGCCGCGAAGGACTTGCCCGTGAGCCAGGTTCTGATCCTGTTCGGGCTCGGTGGAGCCCTTGCGTTTTGGGGTCTTGCCAGGCTGAAGCGGGAAACCGTGTTTCACGCAGACGTCTTGTCGCCCGTCATGAAGATACGGTTCGTTTTTGAGCTTGTCGGACGCCTGTTCTATATCCTCGCGCTTGCCTTGACGCCGCTTTCCTCGACCACGGCGATCCTGCAGGCCACACCTATCTTCGTCGTGCTTGGCGCTGCCCTCTTCTTTGGAGAGAGTGTCGGCTGGCGACGCTGGAGCGCAATTGTCATCGGGTTGGTTGGCGTCCTGATCGTGCTACGCCCGGCCGGCGACAGTTTTTCCCTGCTCTCCTTGCTGGCGGTGATCGGAATGCTCGGATTTTCCGGCCGTGACCTGGCAAGCCGGGCAGCGCCCGCGACATTGAGCACGAACGTGCTCGGATTTTACGGTTTCATCACCATCATCATTGCCGGCATTCTGTTCTACTTCTGGGAGCAACCGATTGTGATTGTGCCCACGCAATCTCATCTGCAGGCGCTCGCGGCAGCAGTCGCGCTCGGTGTGGTCGCCTATACCTCACTCATGAAAGCCATGCGCACCGGGGAGGTGGCTGCGGTCACGCCGTTCCGCTATTCACGGCTGCTTTTCGGCATGTTGCTCGGCGTTGTCTGGTTTGGCGAAACGGTCGACATTCAGATGATGATCGGTTGCGGTGTTATCGTCGCGTCCGGCCTGTTTATTCTGTGGCGCAGCAACAGGGTGCGGTCGTAAGTCAGGATCGGGGCGTTCAATCGACGTTGCCCGACAATCTTTGCAGTTCCGCCTCGACCTCGCTGCTTCGCCCTTCCGGTAGTCGCCACATTGTAATTGCGCGAGGCAACGGTACCCTTTTCGGGAATGGAGCGACAAGTGCGCCGGATCTCAAATGCTGCTCGACCAGGGATGTGTGGCCCATCAGGACCCCAGCTCCGCTGATAGCCTCTTCGACCGCCAGGGAATACAGCGAGAACACCGGTCCGCGCGGCACGAGCCCTATCCCCGGACATGCATGCGCTGCCCAAATGGCCCAGTCGTCAACCCAGGCGGTGTCCGTCAGACAGGCAACCTTGTTGAGGTCCGCGGGCCGTTTGAGGTGACGCGCACATTCGGGCGAACAAACCGGCAGCAGTTCATCCTTTTGGAGCTGCACACCTCCTTGCGGAACGACGTCGCTGTAGAACAGGCAAAGATCAAATGGGACACGTTTGAGATTTGGCGGAGTTTCCAATGCAGTGACGGAGACATCGAGATCGGGAATTCTGGCGCGCAGACCTGGCAGCCGCGGCGCGAGCCAGAGCTGCGCCAGGGCCGGCAAGGCCGCTATGTGTACCTTTTGCGGCGCGGCGTCCTGTCTGAGCTCCCGTACTGCCTGGCTCAGAGAATCAAAGACTTCCACAAATGCCCGCGTGGACCTTTGACCGACGGGAGTAAGTTCTACGCCCCGGGCGTTACGGACGAAAAGCGACGCGCCAATTTCCTGTTCAAGCGATTTGACTTGAGCGGCGACAGCGCCGGGTGTGACGTTCAGTTCCTCCGCAGCGAGCGCAAAGCCCCCCAACCTCGCCGACGCTTCGAAAGCACGAAGCGCGTTGAGCGAGGGAATGCGTGGTATCGGTGGTGCGACAGGCATAATAAGACCTAAATTTTCTAGCCCTTACTTTTCTAAATTCTGATTTGCCAAAACACAAGCAAAGGGTCACGTTCGGCCGGCACCCTTTGGAGGAATTTGAATGTCAGTACATGAGCTCCGGCCCTGGTTGCCGCAAGGCGTGGCACAGCGGATCGACTTGATTTTAGAGGCGACCCGTCTGCGGTCGTCCGACCAGATCGCGCAGCGTATCGATGAACTGGTCGATATGAACCGGGACATCCACGAGCGGGACTGCTTCAATCTCAATCCAGCGACAAACGTCATGAATCCGAAGGCGGAGGCGCTTCTGGCCAGCGGTCTCGGGTCGCGCCCTTCTCTCGGCTATCCTGGCGACAAATATGAAATGGGGCTTGAGGCAATCGAGGAGATCGAGGTGATCGCCGCCGACCTTGCCTGCGAGATCTTTAATGCAACGCATTCAGAAATCCGGGTCGCATCGGGTGCGCTCGCCAATCTTTATGCCTTCATGGCGACGACAAAGCCTGGAGACACGATCATTGCACCGCCTGCGTCGGTCGGCGGGCATGTCACCCATCATGCGCCGGGCTGCGCGGGATTATACGGGCTCACAATCGTCGAAGCGCCGGTCGATCCGGACGGATACACCATCGACCTGGACGGGCTGCGCACGCAGGCACTTGAATTGCGTCCCCGGCTCATCACGATCGGAATGAGCCTCAACCTCTTTCCCCATCCGGTGTCCGAAATCCGCGCGATTGCCGACGAAGTCGGCGCTCATGTCCTGTTCGACGCAGCGCATCAATGCGGCATGATCGCCGGCGGCGTATTTGCCGACCCATTGGCCGAAGGTGCCCATCTGATGACCATGAGCACATATAAAAGCCTGGGCGGACCGGCCGGCGGGCTCATCGTGACCAATGACAAAAACCTCTCGCAAAAGCTCGACGCCATCGCTTTTCCGGGCCTCACAGCGAATTTCGATGCTGCCAAGTCCGCAGCACTGGCCATCTCCCTGCTGGACTGGCGGGAATTCGGCACAGCCTATGCGCAAAAGATGGTCTCCACTGCAACGGCTCTTGCATCCGCCCTCGCCGAGGAAGGCCTGCCGGTCTTTTCAACGAAACAGGGCTATACGGCATCTCATCAGTTCGCTCTGGCAGCGGCCCCGTTCGGCGGCGGACAAACAGCTTCCAAGAAGCTTCGCGAAGCCGGTTTCCTTGCCTGCGGCATCGGCCTTCCGATAGCCGAGATTGATGGTGACATGAACGGGCTCCGCTTCGGCACGCCCGAACTCGTGCGCTGGGGTATGCAGGAGTTCGACATGCCCGAACTCGCCCGCCTGATCGCCGAAGCGCTGCGGTCCAACGATCCGCAGGCAATGGCGGGGCGCGTGGGTGAATGGCGGCGTTCATTCAAGGATCTGCACTTCGTGCACCGCGGCTGATCCGGTCTTCCGTTTTTGCATTTCTGTGCCTACCCTTCTCCAACGACGCCACGATGACGTAGGAGGGCGAGGCGAATATGCAAAAGCAATCGGATCAAGGATATCAGGCCCTGGAAACCATACTCGGCGACTCGCCCGATCTGCTGAAGTCACTGCTTGAAGGATCGCCCGACACGATCAGCCTCTCCGACGCGCGACAACCGGATCTGCCACTCACCTACGTCAATCCGTCTTTTTGCGAGACCACGGGATACGGCTCCGAGGAAGCACTCGGGAGAAACTGCCGCTTCCTTCAGGGAGAGGACACAAACCAGGACGATGTTTCAATAATCAGGAAGGCCATCGCCGAGCGCTTGCCTGTCGATGTCGTCCTCCTGAACTACAAGAAGTCCGGGGAGCCGTTTATCAATGCGCTGAGGATGGCACCGATTTTCGACAAGTCGGGAGACCTCTCGGCTTTCCTGGGGATCCAAAGGGACATCACGAAGGAACGGCTGCGCACCGAAAGAGACCTGGCTCAGAACAGGCTGGAAGCTCTTGGCACGGCATCAGGTGCGCTTGCCCATCAGCTCAACAATCTTTTGCACCCCATCACAAGCCTCATTTCCCTGCATCTGCCCGACATTGCGGACCCGGCGATCCGCAAGGATCTGGAAGTTTCTCTCTATAGCGCACGACAGGCTGCGGACCTGTCGAACAACCTGTTGGGACTGTCACGTGGAAAATTTCACGACAGTTCGGACGTCACCATGCTTCCCGACGGACTGATCCGTGCGGTCGAACTTGTGCGCCTGATGCTGCCGCCGACGATCACACTGGAAACCGATTTCGAGACACCTGCAAAAGACTTGCGTGTTCCAATTAGTGAAACCTTGTTTGCACAAGTAATCATCAACATTGTCACCAACGCAGCCCAGGCAACCAAGAATATAGGGATAATACGTATAGAACTCTCTGAATTCGAAGACTCAAGAGTGAGAATTTCGATTGCCGACAACGGTCCCGGCATTCCAAAAACGTTACGAGATAAAGTATTCACTCCATTTTACTCTAGCAAAAAAGAAAAAAACGGATCCGGCCTTGGCCTTTCCGTCGTTTTGCAAATTATTAATAAAGTTGGTGGAAATATTATAGTCAGTGATGGCCTCATACAACCAGATGGAGACGGAATCGGTTGTATGTTTACTATAGATCTACAGAAAATTACGTAGGGTTGTATTTCGGTAGGTCTGGGAGCGACGGTATAATGTGTCAGATTCTACTGATTGACGATATGCAGCCCGTCCGGCACGCGATTGCGGCAACGCTTCGCAAAGCGGGACACGAGGTTGTTGAGACCGATGACGGCAACAAGGGGCTCGAAATTGTTTCCAAGAAACAATTCGACCTGGTGATTACCGACATCATGATGCCGGCCTCCGATGGAACGGACGTGGTGTATGCACTCAAGTCGGCCAAGGCCGGTCCCAAAGTCATCGCGATGTCGGGCGGGGGCGCCGGCATTCCGGCGAAGGAGGCGTTGCAACTTTCGACGTCTCAGGCCGATGCGGTCCTGAAGAAGCCTTTCACCAATGAAGACCTGATCGAGACAGTGAGCGGACTCACGTCGAACTGATCGAATTCTCACCCACGCATTTGGAGGGGACAATCGTGGCCTGGTTCTACAACATGCGGCTGACGCAGAAACTTCTGCTCGCCTTCGGCGTTTTACTGCTCATCATGGCATTCCTCGGCGGGAAATCCGCCATGATGTTCAACACGCTGGATCATGAATTCACCGAGTTCACCGAACATGGCAACGCGCTTGCCGCGGCGGCCGACCTCACGCAGGCCTTTTCCGAAATGGAGATAAAGGCCATCGAGTTCGTCGAGAATTCATCCGATGACAAGCTTCAGCATGTCGATGCAGCCCACACGAAGGTGGTTGCACACATCGACGAAAAGATCAAGAAGCTTCATGTGCCCGAAGAGATCGAACGGCTCGAAGATGCGCGCAAACACGTTGAGATCTATTGGGAAAATTTCCAGAAGGTTGCCCACGAGCGTGCACTGCAAAAGGACATTGTCGACAACAGCCTGCATAAGGCCGGCGACAAGCTGCAATACGAAATCGTGACAGTCTTCAAGCACAAGCAGGAGAAGGATTCCAAAAGCGGCAAGCCTTCCGAAACGGTCGAACTCGTGACCGATGCGATGATCCATCTCCTGATCGCACGCGATCACGCCAACCGCTTCGTCTATTCCGGTATGGAATCTGAACTCGACTACGCGCTCTCGGAAATCGACCGGGTCAAGAAAGACCTGACCAGCGATGCCATGAAAAAGCTCGACGGCGAGGACAAGAAGCTCGTTGACGACGCCCTTCAACAGATTGAGGTCTATGTAAGCGCTCTCAACGAGTTTCGGGCACTTGAGAAGGACATCCGCCACCTGGAACATGACGTGATGTTCGCGGAAGCGAAAATTATTGCCGATGACCTTACCGCGATCAAAAAATTTGCCATCGACGCGGAACACAAGCTGGAAGCGAAGGTTCATGAGCAGACCGCGAGTTCAATCATGTTCTCGCTGGGAGGAACTGCAATCGGCTTTGCTATCGGGCTTGCCGTTGCCATCGCGCTCGGACGGATGATCAGCGGCCCGGTCAACGGGCTATCCCGGACGATGGATGACCTTTCGCACAATCGCCTCGACACCGCGATCCCTGCGCTGAAAGGCAAGGACGAAATCGCCGAAATGACCCGCGCCGTCATGGTTTTCCGGGATGGACTGGTTGAAAGGCAAGCCATGCGCGAAGCGCAGGAAAAGAACCGTGAGCAAACGAACAGGCGCCGGGACGAACTGGATCAGATGATCGGCATTTTCGGCAACACGATCCGGGGCATCTTCAAGCGCATGTCCCAGTCCTCAACGGAAATGTCCGACACGGCTGAAACGCTGACGCAAACTTCCGACAACTCGACCAATCAGGCGACCGTGCTCGACAAGGAAGCCAGCGACACTTCCTCCATGGTGGCAACGGTGTCTTCGGCTGCCGAAGAACTGATTTCCTCCATTCAGGAGATTCGCCGAAACGCGGATCACTCGGCTGAAATCGCGGCGCGCGCTTCGGACCGTGCGGAAGAAACGAAGTCCAACTTCACCGAACTTGTCACGGCCTCGGACCAGATCACCAGTGTTGTCGACCTGATCCGTGAAATCGCCGACCAGACCAACCTTTTGGCGCTCAATGCGACGATCGAGGCAGCGCGTGCCGGGGAAGCCGGCAAGGGCTTCGCAGTCGTTGCCTCCGAAGTCAAGGAACTGGCAGCGCAGACTTCCCGGGCAACCGGAGAAATCAGCAACCAGGTGGGGGCCGTTCAGCGCACAGCGCAAAGCGCTGAACAGTCCATCGGCGAAATCTACGGAACCGTTCGCGAAATCAACGATGTCGCCACCAGCATTGCATCGTCGGTCACGCAGCAGGAAAGCGCCACATCCGAAATCGCACGCAGCATGGAGACGGTCTCAAGCAGCGCGGCGCGCGTGCGCGACAGCGTTTCTGTCATGCGGCAGAACTCCGAAGACACAGCCAACTCCTCCCAAATGGTGAAGGAAGGCAGCTCGGTGGTCTATGACGAGGCGGTGCTTCTGGGTGACGAGGTGGAAACTTTCCTCGATGCGATTGCCAACCGGGGCGACGACGAGACCTACCGGATCTATGACGTCGACTGGCCGGCAACGCTGGAAATCGGCGGCAGGCAGATCAGTGCCCGCACCCTGAAAATCTCGTCTGCGTTCTGCACGGTTTCCGAAAAACTCGACGTGGCTCCCGGCACGCGTGTCGTGTTCGAATGCAGTGAATTGACTGCGGCCATCGAAGCGCGCGTTGCTGTGACGGATGACGACACAACAACCCTGCAATTCCCGCTGAACCTGGATCACATTGCGGATCTCAGGTCCCAGCTGGAACAGCACGGCCTGGCATCAGCGGCCTGAGCAGAGGTACAAACGCATCGGGGCGCCCTGGACCTTCGTGATGGGTCCAGGGCGTCCTGTTTTTTTGCCGGGTGCGCCCGACAATCAGATACGGTCCCCGCTACACTTCAAAGACGATCCCGCAAGAACCCTATCCGGGAGACACCGGTTGATCCGGTGTTTTCACGATTTCGGCCGCCCGAGTACCAACCCCGTGATCAGCGGCAGCAACAGTATCATGCCGGTGAAGCGCGCAATCTGGTGTGCTGCGACAAAGGCCGGGTCCAGATCGAGAATGAACGCCAGAAGCGTCATGACCTCAAGTCCACCAGGCGCATAAGCCAATAAAGCCTGACCAAATGGAATATCAACCAGGGATGAAATCAGCAGGGCCCCGAGAATAGACATCATGAATGCTGCGCTGAACGCCGCGATTGAGGCACCTAAAACAGAGACGAATTGCCTGAAAGTCATAGCGCCGAAGCGGCAGCCGATCATCGCGCCCATCAGGACGAAACACGGCAGAACAAGATAAAAGGGCAGCACGAGTGTCCAGGCGCCCGAGGCATTCAGTCCGGCGCTCATGAAAAACGCGCCTGTCATCAGGCCGCCCGGCACGTTCAGCTTATGTGCCACGAGGCTTGCAAGCAGGCAAAGTGGCAATCCAATAATGATCTCAAACCAGCTGGATGCCTCGATCACCCCCCCTTCCCCGTCGACGGTGCCGCTTGTCGATACGACGGCAAAAGGCAGGATGGCGACCAGAACGAACAATCTCAGCGACTGGCTCGATGCGATCCGGGGAAGATCGGCGCCACGGTCCGTCGCAAGCGCGATCACATAGGACAGCGCCCCTGGTATTGCGCCGAAAAAAGCCGTTTCCCGCGACCATTTGGCTCCGAAATGCAGCACCAGATAGCCTGCCAGCGTAACGCAAACGACCACCACGAGCAGAAGCGCCATCGACACTGGCCACTCCGCGATCCGCTCGACGACATCGGGACTAACACCGGCACCCATGGACACGCCGATGACGACAAACAGTGCATCGCGCAGCGGATCCGGCATGACTGTCGGAACGCCCGCAAGCGTTGCCGCGGCGACAAAGACCATTGCGCCTGACAGCCAGGCGGCGGGAAGGCCCGCGAAATAGAACAGGCTACCTCCGAAAGCTGCAATCAGGATTGTCAGCGACAGGTGTGCGGCGGTTTTGGTCAATTGATCAGAGGTCATCGGGGTCTGGCAGATTGGGAGGTCTTCTGTCTCCGTGACTAATATAGTTGATTATGGTCGTCATGGTTGATTGCATAGATCAATATAAAAGACCTCAAAACTCCTGTGCCAGGGAAACCTGCACCGGCCGTGTAAAGGGAGCTCCTTCGATCCTTTCAAGTTCACAGGCTTTTTGTATCGCGGGCCGGCTTTCCAGCCTTTGAAGCAACTGCATCAGACACGGATAGTCCTCGAGAGGCCATCTTCCTGCTGTACCATAAATCTGTGCCCATCTTGCGCAGGCTGCGGCGTAAAAATCGAGGCAGGTCAGCTGGCTTCCGAGCAGGAAAGGGCCTTCCGAGACAGCAAGCTCTTGTTCCAAAAGTTGAAAACTATGCGAGATGCGCTTCTTGAGACCCTCTGAAAAAGCGGCCGAATCCCGGTCCCCTGACAGATATCTGTGCGGCTTGAAGGAGATACGCAGGTCAGAGTGAAGCGTGTTGGAGAGGAAAAACAACCATTTCAGGAAGCGTCCACGGCCGCTGGCACTGGTTGAGGGGGCGAATGATTGATGCCGTTCGGACAAAAGCAGCAGGATGGCCCCGGTTTCAAATACGGGCGCATCCTGTCCCGGACATTCAAGAACCGGAATCAGGCCCTGCGGATTAAGGCGCCGATAGGCATCCGTTTTTTGAGCCGATGTCCTTCGATCTACCGGGATGACGTCATATGCTGCGCCCAGTTCCTCGAGCAACATGCGCACGACGAGATTGGCATTGTCCGGCGCACCGTGGAGGCGATAGTGCTGCGGTCCCTCCTCAAGCTTATTTTTTTCAGTTTCGCTCACATTTTTCTCCACTCATCCATTCGCTGACTTGAGCGATATCAAGGTTCGAGACGGCGTTTTTCTGAAATATGCCGCCATGACAAACGATCCGCTCTCCTATGCGCTGCGCAGCGTGCCGCGCTATACCAGCTACCCGACAGCGCCACACTTCCATAGCGGCGTAAGCGCCGAAACCTATAGAGATTGGTTACGCGCCATCACGCCCATGGACAGCCTTTCGCTTTATCTGCATGTGCCCTTTTGCCGGGAGCTCTGTCATTATTGCGGCTGCCACACCAAGGCCACGCGCCAGGATGCGCCACTGAAGACCTATGCGGCGACACTCGAACAGGAAATCGGGTTGGTCGGCGAACACCTTAAGAATGCGGGGCCGGTTCGCCATATTCATTGGGGCGGCGGCACGCCAAGTCTCCTTCCAAGGCAAAGTTTCGCCGATCTGACCGGACTTATGCGCGTTCTGTTTGAGTTCTCACCGGATCTGGAACACGCTATCGAACTCGATCCGAGGCTCGTGAGCGAGGAGCTTGGAGAAACTCTCGCCCTCGTCGGCGTCAATCGAGCGAGCCTTGGCGTTCAGGACTTCGACCTCAATGTGCAAAGGGCAATCGGACGCGTTCAGCCCTATGAGGTCGTTGCAAGGGCAACACGCATCCTGCGTGCAAACGGGCTGAATGCGCTCAATTTCGACCTCATGTACGGACTGCCCGGACAGTCACGCGAGACTATTCTTGATACAGTTGCCAAGACGCTGGAACTTGCACCCAGCCGCATTGCCCTTTTCGGATATGCACATGTTCCCTGGATGCGCAAACACCAGAGGCTTATCGATGAAACAGCCTTGCCCTCAGCTGCCGAACGGCTTGAGCTAGCCGATCTTGCGCGCGCCGAACTGTTGAAGGCCGGCTATGTCGCGGTCGGTCTCGACCATTTTGCGCATGCTGACGACAGCATGGCGCGCGCGCTTGCCGACGGCTCGCTGAAACGGAACTTTCAGGGTTACACGACTGACCAGGGCGAACAGCTGATCGGCTTTGGAGTATCTTCGATCGGCAAATTGTCGAATGGATACATCCAGAACCTACCGGACGTTGGCAATTGGCGACGCAATATTCTCGCCGGAGAGCTTCCGGTGTCGAAAGGACTGGCGCTCACCGCAGACGACAGGTTGCGCGGCCGGATCATCGAAGAACTCATGACAGACTACACCTGCGATCTCACGCCGCTCTGCAAAGGCTTTGGCCTGTCCGTCAACGATATCAGCGACGCATTCAGTGCCTTGGAGGATTTGGCGGCGAATGGGCTGGTGACACTCGAGTTCGGCGACAATGACAATATGCGGGTTTCAGTCACCGAAAGCGGACGGCCATATGTGCGCCTTGCGGCGGCAGCGTTTGACAGCTATCTCGCCGAAAGTCAGGCCACCGGCAAGGCAAGGCATTCGGCGGCGGTTTAGG
Source organism: uncultured Roseibium sp. (assembly GCF_947494555.1). GTDB lineage: Bacteria > Pseudomonadota > Alphaproteobacteria > Rhizobiales > Stappiaceae > Roseibium. Next base: position 196,931 of record NZ_CANLVF010000005.1, read on the forward strand.
CGAGAAAGGCCTGCATTCAGCCAGCGCGCGCACCGCTTACGGTGACTTCGACCAAGAGCAGAACGGAGGCGATCATCCGATAAGCCGATTGCATCGGGGCGGGTTCACTGAGTTCGAGCACCCAGTCACGGTCTTTGAACAAACCTGTCAGCTTCTGGAGCCTGGTTTTGGGCTCCTCTTCTCCTGGCCTCAGGGCACGCCTGATGACTCCAACGCCTTCACCGTTGACAACAAGGGCGTAGCTGTCCGGCCAGCTGCCCATCGCGGTCTCAAATGTTTTTTCCGACCACTTACGCGGGTCGACTACGCGAAACAGCTCATTTTGCGTGGTGTCTCGCGCAAGCCAGGCATCGGTTCCCTTTAAGGTGATTTCCCCCGCTTCACCTGCATCCTGCGAGGTGAGATGCCAACGTGTGTTGAGAATCTTTCTTTCCGGCGTCAGCGTGCGGCAGATCCCGTCATTGACGTTGAAAATGTCGATTGGCTTAGCGATCGTTCTTTTGGTGAGATCGCATCTGACGAATTGCTCCTCGTTGGCAAGCACGTTGTATTGCTTGTCTGCGTTGCCATCGGGATTCGAAGATTTCACAAAGCGAAGAGAATCTATCTGCATCACGGACCGTCCGATCTACAAGGAAACCTGGCGGATTTATGCAGTTTCAACTCTTAATAAATGAACGCATCCGGGCTTAATGGCGATCCAAATGCACCTAGAACGGCAAACATGCCTAAAAAACACTTGCCAACCGGAAATTAACCGTTCGGCCAAACAGGCGTAAGGCCGAGCGCAGCCCGGCCTTACGAAAACTATCTGGTTCGATCAGTGAATACCGGTCATCTGACACAAGCTGCAAACCTTGTTCAGATGGATCTTGTCTGCCTTGTCGACGCGAATGACGCCGCGGCGTTTCAAATCGGAAACAACCCTGCTGACGGTTTCGATCGTCAGCCCAAGGTAGTCGGCTATTTCCTGGCGTGTCATGTGAAGCTGAAGGTCAAAGCTGTCGTCTTCATCGTCGCTTGGGCCGACACAGCCCGGTCCACCGCGATCAGGGACCAGATGCATCAGAAAGCTTGCGACACGTTCGACAGCAGATTTACGGCCCAGAAGAACGGCGTGCTCATGAAGAACCTGCATCTGGTTGGTCAGACACTTTGCCAGCGTTCTTTGCAATTCGTCGGACCGCTCGACATGCCTGAGGTCTATTTCCTGCACAAGCGATTGCGTCAGCGTCTCCGCCGTGCAGTCGTTTTCCTCGCCGTTCGAAAGACCGAATATATCGCCCGGACGCAGAACCTCGACAACCTGGCGGCGGCCGTCGGGCAGGAGCTTGTAGAGCATGATTGAACCGCGCACGAGCTCATAGAGCCGCTTGGCGGGATCGCCTTCGTAGTAGACGACGGCATGCGTTTCATACTCGGTGGTCTTGCCGCCAAAGTTGGAAAATTCTGCCTTGGCCGGCTCGCAAAGCGCTACACGGTCCGACCGTGTGCCTGCACCGTGACCTGAGTAACCTGCATCAAGATATGCCATTATTCCCTCCTTCGCGCAGACCTGCGCGGCTTAAGCCCGCACCGACACTTCCTGGATCCATTGACCTGCCGACTGACAGGAAGACGTAGTGTCCAGAAAAGTCCCGTGCCGCCAAAACGCCCCGTCCGACGTTTTCGCAACCCGCAACACTCACTCTAAAGAACGGAATCCATTGAAGGAATTCGGTCGACTGCGTAAGAGGAATTACATATGGGCGGAAAGGACGCAGGTGGTTCGTACGCGCGGTCTGTGTTCAACAGCGAGTTGCCCCGCTGCTGGAACTTGGGATGAAGACGACCAAATCCTTTTGCGCCTCTGGAAAGAGGACCGTCCCGCTCATCTGGCTTTCTCGCAATCCCTCAACATACCGCTCAGATGATCCCCCCATTTGCACGCAGTATCTGCCCGTTGATCCAGCCACCGTCCGGCCCTGCAAGAAATGCGACTGTGGCGGCGATATCGTCCGGTTGTCCCAGCCTTTCGAGCGGGGCCATTCCCGCCAGGTGATCAACAACCTCCTGAGGTTTTCCATCGAGAAAGAGGTCGGTCGCAGTGGGGCCGGGTGCAACGCAGTTCACTGTGATCTTTCGACCGCGCAGCTCTTTTGCCATGACGCGTGTCAGCGCCTCGACCCCGGCTTTTGTTGCGGCGTAGGCCCCATAGGTGGGTTGCGAAAGTCCGACAACACTCGATGACAGATTGATGATCCGCCCTCCGTCGCTCAACCGCCTGGCGGCCTCCCGAAGTGTGTTGAATGTTCCCTTGAGGTTGGTCAGAACCTGAACGTCAAAGAGTTCGTCTTCGCTTTCCGCGATCGCAGCGAGTCGCATGATACCCGCGTTGTTGACCAGTATATCAATGCCGCCAAAGGCTGCTGCTGCACTGTCAAACAACCGTGCCACAGACGCCGGGTCTCCGACATCCGCCCTTGCGGTAGTCGCGCGTCCTCCGGCCCCCTCGATCCTGCGTGCCAATGCTTCCGCCGGCGCCTCGTTGGATGCGTAGTTGATCACCACATTACACCCGTCTGCGGCAATGCGTTCGGCTATAGCAGCGCCAATACCCCTCGACGCTCCGGTGATAATCGCGGTCTTGTTTCTGTCGATACCCATTTTGCATCTCCTTTTGCTGTCGCGCCGTACAGAGCGACTGGAGTGTTATCTGGCATCTTTTTATTTCTGAATAATCGGGCTAAAATTGACAATATAATTCCAAAAAAACGAACAATATGGATAGTTATGGATAGACTGGACGCGATGCGATTGTTCACACGAATTGTCGAACGTCGAAGCTTCACTGCCGCCGCTCACGACAGTGACGTCCCGCGCTCAACTGTCACGCAGGTCATCAAAAAAATGGAAACCAGACTGGGCGTGCAGCTTCTTCAGCGCTCAACTCGAACAGTACGCCCTACCCTGGATGGCGAAGCCTACTACAAACGCTGTCTTGCGATCCTTGACGACATTGATGATGCGGAAGGTGCGTTCAGAGGATCCACTCCAAAAGGATTGCTGCGCGTCGAGGTGCAAGGAACCTTGGCTCGATACTTCCTGACGCCGGGTTTGCCAGACTTCTTCGAACGATATCCAGGCATTGAGATTTCAATGACCGAGCATGACGAGTGGGTTGATCTGGTACATGAAGGTGTCGATTGCGCGCTCAGATGGGGCGACCTGCCCGATAGCAGCTTGATTGCCAAGCGCTTGGGTTTGCTGGAGCGGGTTACTTGTGCATCACCAGCCTATTTTGATCGGTTTGGTTTTCCCGAAACAACCGAGGCATTGCAAGGACATCGGCATGTGGGACGGCGTTTGCCGAGCACCGGAAGCGTCAGACCTTTGATGTTCGAAATCTGCGGCGAAACTCACAATATTTCTTTGCCGACAATTTTGTCGGTCACCGGTTCAGAGAGTTACCGGGAGGCAGCGCGGCTCGGATTGGGACTGGCGCAGATGCCACGCTTTCACGTGGAAGACGATCTGAAAAATGGGCGGTTGGTGTCCGTTCTCGAAAGCACCCCTCCGCCAGGTGTCCCCGTTTCTGTGGTTTATCCGCAAAGCAGGCAGCTTTCCCCGCGGGTCCGGGTCTTTGTTGACTGGCTGTCGCAACGTTTCATCAAAGGGTTCGCCCGTGCCGCACCTGATTGAGATCAATGTGCGTAGGTGTGAGATGTTCGTACCCCGGCTTACGTATCAGCTTGGAAATCGACATTCATCACTGGAGCAGCATCCGGCACCATGAACGCGAAACAGAGAGTTTCCGCGTCACCGCATGTTTTTGGCAGGCTACGACAAAAGTGGGTGAGGCAGTTGGCGTTCAACATTGTCCAACTGTGGACCACTCAGAAAGGCGTCCGACCGCGTTGTCAGGCCATTGCGGCTGTCAGCATGTCGACGGAAAGAGGTTTGCGCAAGATGGTGAGGTCCGGCAGTTCCTTCACGCTCTGGAGGATCTTGATACGTGATTTGCCGGAGATCGCGATAATCTTTGGCGGTACAGCCAAGCGTTTCAGGTCCCTGACGATTTCCGCGCCGCTGATGCCCGGCAAACCCAGATCAACAATTACCCAATCGTTGTCAGACACGTGTGCCTGAGCCATGAACGTTTCCCCATCCAGGTAAATCCGTATCGAATGATCCAGGTGTTCGAGCGCCAGTGCCAGCGCATCTGCAACAGCTTCGTCATCCTCGATGATATGAACGACCACTCACTACTATCCCGGGTTCCGGCGTCATCGCCCAGATACCCGCCAAGCATACGCTACAAAAGCTGCGGCGAATGTACGCAGAAATACGTCACTCTTGATCCCGGCAGGAAGAGTTGGGAAATCTGCCGAAAGGGAGTTCTTATTCCGCCAGGGGATGCCCCAGGACGATCCTGACAAGATCGGCGGCATTTCGTGCCCCAAGCTTTTCCATGATACGTGCACGGTGGACCTCGACGGTCCTGGGACTGATGCCAAGGGTGCGACCGGCTTCCTTGTTAGACGCTCCGTCGGTGATTTCCTTCAGGACTTCCACCTCCCTGCGCGTCAGCAGTTCGGCCCCCTGAAACGTCTGGCTTGTGTCGGCTTCCTGCCGCTTGTTCATTGCCGCGATTGCTTCCTTCACCCTTTCCAGGACGGTTTCGGCCGAGAACGGTTTTTCAATGAAGTCATGGGCGCCGTTCCGGATGGCCTCGACCGCCATAGGAATGTCGCCCTGGCCGGAAATGATGAAGATCGGAGCCGGGTAATGTTCGGCATTCAGAGCTTTGAGAATTTCGATCCCTGACCGGCCGGGCATATGCACGTCCAGCATGACGCATGCCGGGGCTGACTTGCTTGCGGACTGTATGAAGGTGTCGCCGTCCGAAAAGGTCTCCACGACATAACCTTCCATATTGAACAGAACAGACAGCGCATCCCGCACCGCAGGGTCATCATCAACGATATATACGGCCTCTGCGTCAGCTTCCATTATCTTTCAGTCCCCATACCTTGTTCGCATTGTCTGCTTTACAGATCGTCATCCGATCTTTCTTCCCTTGGATGAACCGGCAAGGTCAACAAAAACGACGCGCCGGCGCCATCAGACGCTGTTTCCAGCCTCAAATCGCCACCATGGTTCTGTGCGATCGAACGCGAGATAGCCAATCCGAGACCGACGCCTTTGTGCTTTATGCCGGTAAAGGCGCGAAACAGTCCTTCGATAAGCTCTGCGGGCACGCCAGGTCCGTTGTCGGTTACCCGGAACTCGAGCAGATCCTCCTTGAGGCGAACGTTCAAGGCGACTTTTTTCTCGGCTTGATCCGCGACGGCCTCGCGTGCATTTCTCAGGAGATTGATCAGAATCTGGCGAATTTGAACCGGATCCGCCTGAAGCGGGGGCAAGCCCTCTTCAACACTCGCGGACAAGTAGGCTTGCGGCTCGCCACTGCCGAGCTCCGCCATCTCGAGGCAGGATCTTACAAGCTCCGGCACATCCAAAGTCTGCCTTTCAGGCGCTTTCTTTTCCACAAGTTGGCGCATGCGCTGGATGATCTCGCCCGCGCGCTCGGCCTCGCGAACCGCTTTTTCGATCACTGAGAGTATCAGCGGATCCATTGACTCGTCGGACTTTGCCTTGCGCGAGACCGATTGCAGGTAAAGAAGGACCGCTGTCAGAGGCTGGTTGAGCTCGTGTGCGATCGCTGCACCCATCTCGTCAAGCGCACTCAAACGCGTCATGTGCAGCAACTGCGCCTGTGTCTTGGCCAGCCTGTCTTCAATCTGCTTACGTGACCGCAAGTCTCGCAAGATGCCTATGAACTGACGACCGTCCGGGGTGTTCGCCTCGCCTACGGACAATTCGATCGGGAAGACAGTTCCGTCCTTGTGCTGAGCCTGAACTTCCCGGCCAATGCCGATGATTTTCTTGTGGCCGGTATCGATGTAGTTCTGGACATAGTGATCGTGAGACCGGGCATAAGACTCCGGCATGATCCTGTTTACGTTGCGCCCGAGCAAATCAGCTGCTTCATATCCAAAAAGGTGTTCGCAGGCTTTGTTGTAGGCAAGGACAAGTCCGCGTTCGTTGATGACGATAATACCGTCGACGGCCGTGTTGAACACACTTGCCAGTCTCGCCTCAGAAACTGCTGCGGCGTCCGTTTCACGATCTATCACACCCTCGTCTGCCATTCCGGCACCCAACTGGAAATCACGTCCATTCAGGTTTAAGGGGTTTCACTTAGTCCAGCAACCCGTCAAGAGTCTTAAATCGCTGGTAGCCAAGCGTTAATTCGCCGGATGGCCTCTTCCAAGTCGTCCGGTCGGCGCGCATAACAAAGCCGAGCGAATGTCTCGCCACCGGGCCCAAATGCCGTCCCCGGCGCAAGGCCGACGCCGGTTTCACGCACAAGATCAAGTGCGAACGCGCGCATGTCGGTGATGCCTTCGAGCTTGAAGAAAAGATAAAAGGCCCCCTCCGGCGGAGCGACCGAAATGCGTCCGGTTTCCTGAAACCCTTGAAGAACAACTTCCCTGCCTCTTCGCGCGCGCTCGATCTGGCTTTCGAGAAATTCCCGCCCCTCCGTGAGCGCCGCAACCGCGCCCCACTGCAAAAAGGCGGGCACCCCGGATGTGGAATATTGTATAAGATTTTCAAAGACCTGCCCCATGACCGGAGGCGCAGACACCCAACCGACCCGCCAACCGGTCATTGCCCAGTTCTTCGAAAATGAATTGACGAAAATGATCCGGTCGCCGTCTTCGGCAATGTCGTAAAACGACGGCGAGCGCCTGCCGTTTCCATAGTAGTAAAGCGTGTAGATCTCATCGGCGATGATCCACAAATCATGTTTGCGCGCGAGCTCCAGAAAGGCCTTTAAAAGATCCTCGGTCGCGACCCATCCCGTCGGATTGCTGGGCGTATTCAGGAAGAGTGCTGCCGTATCCGGCGTAATTGCCTTTTCTATATCCTCCAAGGCAAGTGACCAGCCGCCGTTTGATTCGCGCATTGGCACCGGAACGGTTTTTGCGCCGTGGATCTCCACCGATGCGGCTATGTTCGGCCACGAGGGTGACGGCACGATCACCTCCTTGCCGGGGTCGACGATCGCCTGGACGGTCAACTGGATGGCCTGCATGCCCGATCCCGTCACGTAGAACCTTTCAGGCGCAAATGGTCTGCCGTAGAGGTCCTGATGATATGCAGCGAGCGCCTCGCGCAACTCCGGTATGCCGCGCTGGTAGGTATAAAAGGTCTCGCCCCGGTCAAGCGACTCCTTGACTGCCCTGTTGATGAAGGAAGGCGTCGGCAGATCTCCCTCACCCACCCACAAGGGTATCAGGGCGTCGTGGTGGCGGCCGGCATTGGCGACTTCAACAATTCCACTTTCAGGCGCATTGCGAGCCCCGGTGCTCAATCGCGCAATCAGATCGGACAACTCGCATCACTCCTCAGATATGGTCGGCGCACCATAACCTGATAGCAGCCCAATGTTTCATGAAACGATGTGAACAAGACTTCACGATCGTTGATCGGTTCCAACCTATTGCAAACCGTTTCATAATTGTCTCGTCCGCCTTGGTCGCAAGGTGAATAGACAGAACGGTTCCGCTATGGTCCGATCTGAAAAAAGCAGCGGAACAGGTTTCTGCAACAACCGGTCGGGAGGACGGTCGACGCAAGATGCTGCACGGATGGCTCGTGATACTGGTCGCAACGGCCTATATCCTGCTTCTGTTTGCGATTGCCAGCTACGGCGACCGCTTGTCCAACCGTTCGTCTTCGCGCGCGGGCGGCCGTCCGTTTATCTATGCACTGTCGCTATCCGTCTATTGCACGTCCTGGACATTCTTCGGTTCGGTCGGCAACGCCACCCGGAACGGTGCGGAATTCCTGACCATCTATATCGGGCCGCTGCTGGTATTCGCACTTGGATACCCGCTTTTGCGCCGGATAATTCAGATCTCGAAAGCCGAAAGCATCACCTCGATTGCGGACTTCATTGGTGCGCGATACGGAAAGAGCCAATCGGTTGCCGCACTGGCGACCCTGATCGCCGTCATCGGAGTGATCCCCTATATTGCCCTGCAGCTTAAGGCCGTCTCCTTTTCAGTGACCACAATGGTCGGACCGCTGATTTCTCCCGGTTTCAGCTTTGCACCGTTCTTTAACGACATCACGCTTCTCATCGCGCTCGGCATGGCTATCTTTAGCTGGGCGTTCGGTACCCGTCACATTGATGCTACCGAACACCAGGAAGGCCTCATGCTGGCGATCGCGACCGAAGCGATCGTAAAGCTGTTTGCTTTTCTTGCCGTGGGCGTCTGGGTCACCTACTGGCTGTTCGACGGGCCGTTCGATCTGGTGCGCGCCATCTCGGAGGCGCCGGAAGTCGCCGAGGTGTTCGAGCAACCCATCAATGTAAGCAACTGGTTGATCCTTTCAGTCCTGTCCGGGTTTGCTGTCCTGATGCTGCCGCGCCAGTTTCACGTCACGGTGACTGAAAACAATTCCGACGCCGAACTCAGATGCGCAACCTGGCTGTTCCCGCTTTACCTCGTTCTGATCAACCTCTTCGTCATCCCGATCGCGGCGGCCGGCATGCTGCGTTTCGGCCAGGATATCAACGCGGATACCTATGTTCTGGCACTGCCGATCGATGCCGGCCAGGATTGGCTCGCGATGTTTGTCTTCATCGGCGGATTGTCTGCGGCAACCGCGATGGTCATTGTTGCAACGGTCGCGCTCGCGATCATGATTTCGAACGACATCGTCGTTCCGCTCCTGCTTCGCCGCCACAGTGAAGATGATCTGATCAATGCCAGCGGGCGCGACATGAGCCGCCAGTTGCTGACGATCCGGCGTCTGGCGATCTTCGCTATCCTGCTTCTGGCCTACGCCTATTATAAGGCTGCCGGAGATACAGCGGCCCTTGTTTCCATCGGGCTCTTGTCGTTTGCGGCCATTGCACAGTTTGCGCCTGCCTTCATCGGTGCCCTGGTCTGGCGGCGGGCAACATCTCTTGGCGCGCTCGCCGGGCTCAGCAGCGGGTTTCTTCTTTGGGGCTACACTCTGCTTTTGCCGACCTTCGCCCAGTCGGGTCTCATATCTGCCGGTTTCCTCGAGACCGGTCCTTTTGGAATCGGCATCCTCAATCCGCAATCCCTGTTCGGGATCGATATCGATCCGTTTATTCACGGCACGCTCTGGAGCCTGTTGGTCAATATCCTGCTCTTTGTGGGCGTTTCTTTTGCGCGCAAGCCGCTGCCGGCCGAGACGCTTCAGGCCAATGTATTTGTCCCGGCCGAATTCACGCCGACACCAAGCCTGCGTTACTGGCGAACTTCCGTCACCGCGAGCGACCTTCAGTCCACCGTCGCACGTTATCTCGGTGAAGAACGCACAGAGCGATCGTTTCACCGGTTCGCGACCGAGCGCGGCATCCCACTCGATCCGAACACGCTTGCAGACGCCAATCTTCTCCGGTTTTCCGAACAGCTTCTGGCGAGTGCGATCGGCGCGGCATCGTCGCGCCTTGTGTTGACCTTGATGCTGAAGCGTCACGATCCCTCGACAAAAGGCGCCGTGAAGCTTCTGGACGACGCGTCAATCGCCATCCAGTACAACCGCGACCTTCTGCAAACCGCCCTCAACCAGGTCCGCCAAGGTATCGGCGTGTTCGACCGGGACCTGCGACTGATCTGTTGGAACCGGCAATTCCGGGACCTGCTCGGTCTGCCGGCCGAGTACGGACAGGTCGGAACCACACTCGACGCAATCCTGCGGTACAACGTCGAGCGCGGTGAGCATGGTCCGGGGCCAGTTGAAACACTTGTTGCCGACCGCATTGAAAAACTGGTTCTGGTTCAGGAGACGTTCCAGGAGCGGTTGGAATCCAGCAGCACGGTTTTCGAAGTCAGGGTCAGCCCGATGCCCGACGGTGGGATCGTGACGACATATACCGACATTACCGAACGCGTCATGGCAGAAGAAGCGCTCGCACGCGCCAATGAGACCTTGGAGCGGCGCGTCAGGGAACGAACCGAAGAACTCACCCACGTCAATGAGCGTCTTGTTGAGGCGACCCGGGAAGCCGAGGAAGCAAATATCGGCAAGACTCGGTTCCTTGCAGCAGCAGGACACGACATATTGCAACCGCTAAACGCCGCGCGCCTATATGCGTCTGTCCTCGTCGACAAGCTCAAGGCAGGCGATGATGGCGAACTTGTGCGCAACGTTGAATCGGCGCTTGAATCCGTTGAGGATATTCTTGGTGCGGTGCTTGATATTTCAAGGCTCGACACAGGCGCTCTCAAGCCCGAACCGACCGTTTTCCGCCTCGACGAGATCCTCCGTGGGCTGGCCCTCGATTTCCAGCCGGTGGCCCAGGAGAAAGGGCTTGAACTGCGCATCGTACCAACTTCGGTTTCCATTCGAACCGACCGGAGGCTGCTCAGGCGCCTGCTGCAGAATCTCGTGTCCAACGCCCTGAAATACACCCAGGAAGGTAAGGTTCTCGTGGGATGCCGCCGGCGCGGCAACCGTGTGATCGTGGAAATTCACGACACGGGCATGGGGATCCCGAAAAGCAAGCAGAAGGCAATCTTCCATGAGTTCCACAGACTGGACGACGGCATGCGTGTCGCCAAGGGGCTTGGATTGGGGCTTTCAATTGTCGAGCGGATAAGCCACGTCCTGAACCACCCCGTAGCTCTCAGATCCGAAGCGGACAAGGGGTCATGCTTTTCGGTCGAACTGCCGCGCTCGGCGGCCGTACCTGATATTGCACCGGCAAAGCACCCACCCGCCTCGCTTGGCACTCTGGACGGCCTGTGCGTCGTTGCGATCGACAATGAGCCGGACATATTGAGCGGGATGCACCACCTCCTATCAAGCTGGAACTGCACCGTCGTCACAGCTACTGACGATCAGGAAGCGGCCGCGGGCCTGAACAAGGCGGGAGTGGTGCCGGATATCATTCTTGCCGATTACCATCTCGATTCGGGCACCGGCATCGACGCGATCGTGAAGCTGAGATGGAAATTCGGCGCTCATATTCCTGCCATCCTGATCACCGCCGACCGCAGCAGGCCGGTTCGCGCAGAGGCCAGCGAGAAGGACATTGCCTTCTTCAACAAGCCGGTCAAACCGGCCGCCTTGCGGGCCCAGCTCGCACGCTGTCATGCGGGACAAGCGGCCGAATAAGGTGTCAGGTGCCGGATTTCAGATTTGACGCCACACTGGTGCCCGGTTCTTCAATCTGCGCTGCTTCTGCTTCGCTGTCGTTCCAGGCGTCGATCTTGACCTGGGTTATCTTCATCGGGTTTGCGTGCGGCTTGCCGAAGAAATAGCCCTGCAGTGTGTCACACCCCAGCGTGCGCAGCGCATCCACCTGGAACCGACGCTCAACGCCTTCCGCCGTGACCTCCAGGCCAAGATTATGCGCCAGCGCTATAACCGCGGAGATAATCGCCAATCCATCGCTGCGTTCGCCAATCTCGTCAACAAACGACTTGTCGATCTTGATCTTGTCGAACTTGTATTTGCGCAGATAGGAGAGCGAAGAATATCCTGTTCCGAAATCGTCCAGAGAAATCTTGATCCCGAGGTTGCGAAGTTTTTGCAGCTTATCCGATGCCGATCCGAAATCGCGAAGGAAGACGGATTCGGTGATCTCCAGGACAAGCCTCTCCGGCGGGAAACCGGTTTCATCGAGAACCGAAGTAATCTGGCCGACAAAATTGGGGTCCATGAATTGCACCGGCGACAGATTGACCGCGACGCTTTCAAGGTCCGGGCACTGGGCTGCCGCGGCACAGGCTTTTCGCAGAACCCAGTTGCCGAGCGGAAGGATCAGGCCGGCATGTTCTGCGATCGGGAGGAACGTATCCGGGGTCACTTCGCCGCGAGTCGGATGGAACCATCTCACAAGGACTTCGCTTGAGACGACCTGGCCCGAGCGTGCGTCGATGATCGGCTGGAACTCGACACTGAGCTTGCCGTACTCAAAGGCCTCACGCAGATCTGCCTCGAGTTCGCGGCGCTCACGCACCTCGCGTTCCATTTCGCTTTCAAACGCCAGTGCCCGGCCACGGCCGCTTTCTTTGGCCTTGTAGAGCGCGATGTCGGCCTTGCGCATCAGGTCATCGACAGTGTCGCCGTTATCCCGCAACCGGGTAAAGCCGACTGTCGAACCGATGGCAAAATCGCGGCTGCCGATCCGGAAAGGCTTTCGTGTGACGTTTACCAGCTCTTCCGCGAAAGCGCTCGCAGCCTGGTCGCTTACGAACCGGCCGAGCGCCGCGAATTCATCTCCGCCGAACCGGGCCAAGGACGTTCTGCCTTCGCTGATGTCGGTGAACCTGGCGGCCACCTGCTTGAGTAGGTCGTCGCCGGCCGGGTGACCGCTGGTGTCGTTCACAACCTTGAAATTATCAAGGTCGATCAGGAAGAGCGTCAGTGTGTTCTGCCCGGTTTTCGTCTGTTCTTCGAGCAGGGTTTCAGCCTGTTTCAGGAACCAGCTGCGGTTCCCGATCCCGGTGAGCGAGTCGTGCTCGGCCAAATGCGAAGCAAGTTCACTGGCCCTGCGGGCCTCGGTCACGTCAGATGCAACACCGCGATATCCGGTGAACGAACCGTGGTCGTCGTAGACCGGCCTTGCCGCCAGTGACCACCAGCGGTCTTCGCCGTTGACCGTCAATCCAATCACAAGCTCACGGAAGGATTTTTGAATGCCAACCGTCTTTTCCAGATTGGCAACGCTTGCCCGCGCTTCATCATTGTCCAGCGTATAGGCCAGGTCGACCATACGCATGGCTTCCAGCTCTGAACGGCCAAGCCCGCTCGCGTGACAAAAGCGGTCTGAGACATTGCGAAAGTTTCCGCTGCTGTCGGCTTCCCAGATCCAATCACTTGACGTTTCTTCAAACTCGTTCAACAGCAACGCAATGACGTCGCCATGCTTTTCAAGCTCTGCTTCCGCCAGAAAATGCGACGCAAAGAGCCAGCCGGCGGCGGTGGTGCTACCGATCACCACAAAGGCGTAGCTTGTGAGCAGGAACAAGAGAGGCCACATCATGACCCCCTGCTCGATGACCAGCGCGGCAACGGATGCACAGTAGAGGATCGCAACCCAGCGGAATGCAGCCTGCGGGACCGTGGCGAGTGCGAAGCCGCCGCCGCAGATCATGCCGGTTGTGACACAAGAGGCTATCCAGATTCCATTGATGTTTCCGCTGGCAAACGCGGCGACGGGTACCACAGCCCAAAGGGCACTCAGCAGCGTCGCATGGCGCAAGGCTGCGGAAAGCGCGCGCTGAGAGGCAAGTTCAACCGGCGAGCGTTTCGACAAGAACCACTTGATCGTCGTGAGCGCCATCAGGCTCATAACGAGGGCTACCCAGACGAAAACGTAAGTGATGGGAAAAACCTGAGCCAGAATAGGCGTGACAACAACGACGTTGACGATATTGGCGAGCACCGTAAGCGGTGTAAGACGAGCGATGCTGGCGATCTGCGCTGCGCGTACCCTGCAAGCGAGATATTGATCGACAACGGGATGGCCGAAGGCAAGAAGCAGAGCACGTTCCGGACTGGAATCCATTTGCCCGTCCGCCTTGACCGCGGCGAACTTCATTCGCGCTCCCGGTGAAACAAGCGCCGCAAAGATCGTTTTAAGGATCAATTTCCAATTGGCGCCGGGCCGCATCTCAACTCCGCATCTGATACTCGTTACTGTGTGCGTCACAGTTCGGTCAGACAAATAGCTACATGCATTCCCTGAAATTCCGGTAAAGAGCTCCGGCCGATTTTCGGAAATTTCTGAATCTTTTAAAGAATTTAGCCCTAACGAGCGTTTACGTTAACAAAACGGTTCACACATCTGGAAGCAGACAGCGCGCCTTACGAGGGGCCCGCGCATACTCCAGATCCTCAGCACTTTTGCGGATTGCCGCCCCCTGCGATTACGCAGCTATGCGCCTGCTGCCTCCTGCGCTTCGCCACCGATTTGCCACTGGCCAGCTTCGATTTTCGATGCTGCGATGACGGCCTGGGTCCGACTTTCGACACCCAGTTTTTGCAGAATTGCGGAAACGTGCGCCTTAACCGTTGCCTCGGAGACCGACAATTCATAGGCAATCTGTTTGTTCAACAGTCCTTCAGACAGCATCATGAGAACGCGAACCTGCTGGGGTGTCAGCGTTGACAGTCGCTGGACAAGATCGTCGCTGCCATCATCCGCTTTCAGATCCACATCCGGCGGCGTCCAGACATTGCCGGACATGACTTCGGAAATCGCCTGGCGGATCACTTCGATACCGTGCGATTTCGGAATGAAGCCTGATGCCCCGAATTCCATTGCCCGGCGAATTGCCTGAGGTTCCTCGTTTGCCGATACCACGACGACCGGGACACCGGCATATTGCGCACGCAGATACATGAGACCTGAGAAACCGCGCATTCCCGGCATCGTCAGATCAAGCAGGATAAGATCCGCATCACCGTCTTCTTCGAGGCGTACTGTCACGTCCTCGAGTGCACCAGCCTCCTCTATGGACGCATTCGGGTATTGGGTTTCGAGCGTCTGGCGCAATGCTCCTCGAAAGAGCGGGTGATCATCTGCAATAATAAACCGGTACGAAGTGGACGACACGTTGTTTTTCCTCCCTCAACGGTCTTACCTCCGCTTTACCGGTTTTTTTTGCCGAGCGCTCCGTTACCAAGGTGCGCTGCCAGGCAATTTTGTTGGCTTCAGTTCCAGTAAAGCAGCCTTGTTGAAGTATGTTTGCATCACGAGTTGCGCGCAAGTCAAACAATGGTTTTGGTCGAAATAAGCACTTGTTGGTCACCGGACTTTCGGTCGAAGCCTAGATTTTCAACTCAGAGAATCGGTATCGGTAAATATAAAACCTTTATAGACTATACCTAATTTAGCACAACCATGAGTTTCATCAAAAGTTCCGCAGTAGCAAACCGAATCTCGAAAATAATTCTCATCATATTATGGATACTTTTTCCACAGACTACATTTCTTATTGATAATTTCTCGAAAGAAGGCGACTAATGAACTTGCGACCGTTCGCGAACATTTAGTAAATCTCAAACACATGAAATTTTAGAATGACAATTCAAGCCACACTTTTTTCATTTGTAAATCGCTGGGAATGCGACGAGAACGATCACCTGAATGTCCAGTTCTATTTCAGCCGTTTCGAAGAGGCCGACCGGCAGTTTCGTCTGATGTGCGGGCTGAGTGAAACGCTTGTCGGGGCAAGACGTGTCCGGCATGTGCGGTACCACAAGGAGCTGCGGACCGGTGATTTGATTACGATCCATTCCAGTGTCGCCTTTGACGGGCCGCATATGTTGACCGTTGTCCATGAAATGCGCGATGGCAGCACAGGAGCCCTTGCTGCCACAGCCCTGGATGGCTACGAGCCAAGCCCGAATTCAGCCAAGTCCCTGCGGCAGCGGTTCAAAGACTACCAGACGCCAATGATCGCAGAGGCAGCGCCGCGCGGCGTTCAGTCCGGCCCTTCGGGAATCCGTACGTCGTTGCAAGGTCTCTTGAACCAGGGTTCCGAAGTCTGTTTCAGAGGTACCGTCATGCCCCGGGACGTTGGTCCGGATGGCAAAGCGGACGATCAGTATGCGCTGGCCTGCTGCACGGATGGTGTTGCGCATGTCTGGCAACGCACGCCGATGAACTACGCCTATCTCCTGGAGCATGGGTTTGGGCGCGTTGCGGTGGAGATGAAGTTGACCTGGTCAACACCGCTCAAATCGGGAGATGCGGTGGTTGTTGCAACAGGCTTCACACACGTTGGTAAGAGCACTTTCAACATGCGCCATCATATTTTCGAAAGCAGGACGGCAAGACTGGCGGCAACACTGGATGTCGTTGCCCTGACGATGGACTTGTCGTCACGCAGTTCCGTCGACCTGCCGGAAGAAGCGCACGGTGCGATTTCAAAGATGTTGATCGACTAAAGCCAGCAATGTGCCGACACCGCGCACATAGCGCTGTGTTGAGAGACGTCGGAAAGCGCTAGTTCCCGTCGCCTTCGAAGTCACGCTGCAATTCGCGAACCATGCCGAAAAAGCGACGCATCGCGCTTTCAGTGAATGTGAGCATGCGTTCCAGCTCCTCGTCTTCCTCTGTCCATTTCGAGGTTTGATCTCCACCGCCACTGCCTTCGCCCGGCTGCTTCAAGACCGAGCCAGGTGATTTTGGTCTTTTTTCACCCTCAGTGCTCTCGAACTGCTCAAGTTCCGCCGTCAGACGGTCAACTTCCGCGGCGAGCTCGTTTATCTCGGCGAGATAAGCTTCTTCCGCAAGCGGAACAGGATTGCATCGCCAGGACGCGTTTTGCTCAAGACAGATCGCAATGGTGCCGTTCTGCCTGTCGACCCTGAGAATGTCGCCATCGGCTTCCACCAGCGAATAGCGATTCGGCTGGCCCTCCGTCACTGCGTCAGCATCTTCCGACGAGATTTCAGACTGTGCCTGTACGGCGGCTGCAGACATTGCAACGGTTGCCGCACCAACAAAAAGGAAGAAGCAAAACTTGCGCATCGGCATCGACTATCTCCGCATATCAAATGCCGTCGTGGATTGGCATCCGGCATAAATTGAAACACTGAGTTGCCACAAATCCATGGCCAAAGCACGACAAACACAGATTTCCGCAATCAGCGTTGTGACGTCATTGAGCAGCGCGGTCCTTTGAAGGCAGCAGCGCCTCGAGAACTTCGATGCGGTCAGCTTCCCCTGTAGGCTTGTCCCAGCGCAGCCTTGAAATCCGGGGAAAACGCATGGCGACCCCTGACTTATGACGTGTCGAACGGTTCAGGCCTTCAAAGGCGACCTCCAGAACCAACCCCTCCTCCATGCCATGCTTGACCTCCCTCACGGGTCCAAACCTGTTGATGGTGTTGTTGCGAACGAATTTGTCGATCTGGCGTAGTTCCTCATCGGTGAAACCGAAATATGCCTTGCCAACCGGCACAAGCTCTTCTCCCGCCTCCCCGGTTCGCCAAACGCCGAATGTATAGTCGGAATAATAGGACGACCTTTTGCCGTGCCCGCGCTGGGCGTACATGAGCACTGCGTCGATCAAAAACGGTTCCCGTTTCCACTTGAACCACAAGCCTCTCGGACGTCCGCTCACATAGGCCGCATCGCGTCGCTTCAGCATCAGACCTTCTACGGCTTCGGCGTCGGCCGTATTTAGAAGCGCTTGAGGCTCGGCGCGCGCTGCAGCGATTTGGTCCCAGTCCTCGGCTTGCAGCATCGGGGAAAGGTCGATTGACGGTATCGCCAGCGACGTCACCAGTGCCTCCAGCATCTTGCGTCGCTCCATGAACGGCAACTCACGCAAGTCTTCACCGTCCAAATGAAGCAAGTCGTATGCTCTGATTGCCGCCGGATAGTCCCGGATGAGTTTTGGGCCGGCCGTCTTGCGATTGAGGCGTTTTTGCAAATCGGAAAACGGTCTGACCCTGCCCTTAGAAACAATCAGAAGTTCCCCGTCTATACAGGCATCGAACTCCAGCAGGTCGACGATGTCGGGAAATGCCCTGGAAATGTCTTCTCCCGTGCGACTGTAGAGACGCCGGACGATTTCGCCATCGGATGCAAATCCCGACGCAGCCTGCACGCGGATCCCGTCCCATTTCCATTCAATTGCAAAGTCTTTCGCCTCGAGCTGGGCCATGTCGCGTTCTTCGTCCAGCGGGTGCGCCAGCATGACGGGCCGGAAGGGCGCTGGATCCGTGTTGTCCGGGCGCTCCCCTTTGCCCTCTGCCCACGCAAACAACGCCTGGTAGGGCGGTTCAAGGCCGTGCCAGACTTCCTCGACCTGAGCAACATCAAGCTCGCCCAGCCGAGCAACCGATGTTTTTGCGAGCCGCGCCGAAACGCCGACACGCAAACCTCCTGTAACCAGCTTCAAGAGAGCCCAGCGACCGGTCTCGTCGAGATGGTCCAGCCACGCCGTCAGCAGTCTCGGGACATCGGTTCTTCCAGCAACTTGCAGTTTGGCGACAACGTCTGTCAATGTCGGAGCTTCAATCCGTTCGTCTTCGCCCCGACCGTCGGCCTCCGGCCACATAAGGGCGATTGTCTCAGACAGATCACCGACAAAATCGTAGGAGAGCGCGAACAGCTGGGGGTCCGTCCGCTCGCTGATTAATGAGCGCAGGAGAGCCGGTTTTGCGTTCTTGAAACTCAGTCCGCCGGTGAGCGCCGCCAATGTGTAGCCGCGTTCGGGATCTGCTGTATCCTGAAAATAACGGACCAGCAAAGCTTCCTTGGCAAGACGCCGCGGTTCGAGGGAAAGCCTGTCGAGAAGTTGGGAAAACGCACGCATGTTCTAAAAAAAGCCGGGAAAGACTGGAGGGGCAAGTCTTTCCCGGCAAAATGTGCGTCTGCCTGACGATGTCAAGGCATCCGCACGTCAGGCAGCTGCGTGGTGCAGCATTTCATTCGAACGGTATTTAAGACCAACCGTCCCGTCTTTGACCCATCTGATTTCCATCGGGAACCGGTCACCAGACTGATCTTCATAGATCACTTCCATTCCAACGACGGCGCCGTCGAACTCTGTCACGCCGATGCCGCCTTCAGAGCTGTTGACCAGATTGGCCTGGAATTCGCGGCCATCAGCACCCATCAGTTTTACTCCCTGGCCGGTTTCCTGCGTGCGAGACGCTCTCCGCCGTTCCTCGACATCGTGCGCCATGTCCTCCAGGAACCCTTCAATACCGGCGGCCATCTTGTCCGCAACTTCCTTTACCTCGCTGGAGATGGTGTCGACGGTCTCGGCCTCACCCGCCGTCGCCTGGATGGCCTCGTCAACGCTCTCCGCGCTGCTGACGGCGTTTCCGGTTTCGCTAGCCGCCATCGTGATGCTCTGCGAAATCTCCTGTGTGGCGACGCTCTGTTCACCGACGGCAGTCGTGATGGCGCCGGTGACTTCGCTGATCATTTCGATGGACCCTGAGATCTTGCGAATGGAGCCAACGGCTTCGTCAGTGAGCCCCTGGACGGAGGCAATCTGATTGGAAATCTCCTCCGTTGCTTTCGCCGTCTGGGTTGAAAGCTCCTTCACTTCAGCGGCAACGACAGCAAAGCCCTTTCCGGCCTCGCCCGCTCTTGCAGCTTCGATCGTTGCATTGAGCGCAAGAAGATTTGTCTGTTCCGCGATGGCGCGGATCATTTCAACGACTGTGCCGATTTTCTCGACCGCGTCGGCCAGGCTGGAAACGTTGCCATCCGTTCTGTGGGCGATTTCAGTTGCGTCATCGATGACACCATTGGCCCTGTCGGCCTGGTTCATGATTTCCTGGATCGCGGCGGACATTTCTTCTGCGGCGGCTGCCACGGTCTGAACATTGTTCGAAGACGATGTCGAGGCGTCCCGGGCCTGCCCGGCTGCACCGGACGCTTCCTTTGAAATAGTGCGTACGCGGGCAGCGATATCTGTCATGGAAGCGGTTTTTTCGTGAACCTCCCCTGACACGCTTTCCATCAGAACCCTGAATTTGTTGATCAGGTTCTCAACGTGGTTCTGGCGCATGCGCTCGCGGTCACGCTCTTTTGCGGCATCGACTTCAAGCTTCTGACGGATGCGAGCGTTTTCCTGAAATATCAGACCCGCGCGTGCCAGATCCCCGACGGCGTCGGTTCTGTCGGCGTACGGCATCTGGAAATCCAGGTCGCCTTCGGACACCTTTACGAGGTTCCCGGTCAGGTTCGCAAGCAGCCTGTTGATACTGCGCAGCTGCCAGACACAGATGAGGAGGGTTACCAGAACCACGCCGACCGTTTCTGCAAGCACATAGTTCAGATGGGTATTTGCGGCATTGGCGAGTTCCTGCGCTCTTGCCTCCGCTGCCTTCAGCATGCCAATGGAGGCCTCACGGATCAGGTTCAATCGCTCGGTCGCCTTGCCGAACCAGACCGATCCTTCAATTCCCTGACCATCGCCTGTTTCGGGGAGTGTGCGAAGAACCTTGCGCCATTCCATCACCTGATCGACGCTCGCTCCGGAAACGACTTGATTGTAAGCCTCTATTTCCTCAGGGGTCGCGATCCGCTTGAAGTTATTCAAGAACGCTGTTTCCACGGACAAGCGGTCGAAATAGGCCATGAACCGTTCCTTCGGAACTTCGCCGCTATCTGCAACAATTGTGAACAGCTGAGCCCCGATCGCGCGTTCAAGCCCCCCAGCCTCGATGGCTTCAGTCAGCAGGAGAAAAGGCGTCATCTGCTCGGCATAGATCTGATCAGCACTGGCTGTCTGTGCCGCATGTGCGATGGTGATCAAGTCGCGTATCTTGCCGGAATAAAATGCAAGGTTTGTCTTGCCAGCGACGGATTGGCCGTCAATCCCATTTCTGTGCGTTGCGAGCTCATTCAGACCATCGACGGTCGCATTGATTTCCTCAAGCAGTTTTGTGTTGCGGATTTCAAGACCCACAACGGTCTCTCGCAGGTCCGTGAGTGCCGTATCGGTTTCCACCCGTTGTTTTGCGAGAAGTTCCTTTGGTCCGGCGGCGAACCCGGACGCGAGAAGCACAGCTGTTCTCCCGCGTTCCTTTTGCAGCTCATGCAGAACCGCTTCGGATTTTTCCGCAACCAATGCAGTCGGATAGATGTCAGAAGCGGCTTTGCTCTCGTTCAAAGCTTCGTTCAGCGCGATCAGGCTCGCGACACCGTATGCCAGCAACGGCACAATTGCCAAAAGGGCAATTTGAACGCGGATTGATTTCAACATGGAACACCCTTCTTGCGCGAAATTTTTGCAATCTAGAGGCGAGTAAAGTTAAGAAAATCATTAAATTTGGCGCAATATGGCCTACAATAAACTACTCTAGGTATAAATTTTGGTTGTACGGACGATCTGCCGCCGATGCCATTGGCAGCATTGCGGATGCTAACAAATTCTTCAAATGGGAATGCAGTGGACGGCTCGGTGATTCGACGCTATAAGCCGCCCGATATAGGTCCGCTTGATGTTCGGACCCGTCCGGTAGACTGCTGGTTGGCATGCAGATGATCCGGAGCAGTTGAAAGATCTCTATGACTGATTTCACGTCTCTCGCCCCGGCCCTGTCGGCCGCGCTGGCGAAACGGGGCTATGAGAGCCTCACTCCTGTGCAGGAAAGCGTCCTGAATGACGCACCGCCGGAAGCCGATCTGCTTGTTTCGGCGCAGACAGGTTCCGGCAAAACCGTTGCCTTCGGCCTTGCCCTGGCACCCACGATCCTCGGCGAAGAGGAGCAGCTCGGCAAGGCTACTGCCCCAATTGCCCTGGCGATCGCACCGACGCGCGAGCTGGCTTTGCAGGTCAAGGAAGAACTGGCCTGGCTTTACGAGGAAGCGGGTGCGGTAACGGCCTCTTGCGTCGGTGGCATGGACCCACGGACCGAACGTCGCCAGCTGGAGCGCGGCGCGCATATCGTTGTCGGAACACCCGGCCGCCTGCGGGATCACATCGAGCGCGGTGCGCTGGATCTGTCCGGCCTCAGTGCTGTTGTCCTCGATGAGGCCGACGAAATGCTCGATATGGGCTTTCGCGAGGATCTGGAATTTATTCTGGATGCGGCACCTCAGGAACGTCGCACGCTGATGTTTTCCGCTACAGTCCCCAAGCCGATCGCGGAACTGGCCAAGAGGTTTCAAAAGGACGCGGTGCGTCTGTCGACAATCAACGCCCGCGAACAGCATGGTGACATCGATTATGTCGCGCATCCCGTTGCACCGAACGAGCGTGAGAACGCAATCATCAATGTGCTGCGGCTGCACGAGGCGGAAAAGGCAATCGTGTTCTGCTCCACCCGGGAAGCGGTCAGCAGGCTGACATCCCGGCTTGCGAACCGCGGGTTCTCCATCGTCTCGCTTTCGGGAGAACTCAGTCAGGAACAGCGTTCCAGCGCGCTTGCGGCGATGAAAGACGGTCGCGCCCGGGTCTGTGTGGCGACCGACGTCGCCGCGCGCGGAATCGATCTTCCAAATCTGGATCTCGTCATTCATGCGGACCTGCCGACCGGCAAAGCAGCACTTTTGCACAGGTCCGGTCGTACCGGCCGGGCCGGACGCAAGGGGACTTGCGTGCTCATGGTTCCCTTCCCGCGCCGCCGCCAGGCCGAACGGGTGCTGCAATTTGCCAGTATCAAGGCGACCTGGACCGGTGCGCCCACCGCCGATCAAATCCGTGCAAAAGACAAGGAACGGCTTCTGGCCGACCCGGCGCTTTCCGTCGAACTTGAAGACGAAGACCGGGACATCGCGATGGAACTTCTTGCGCTTCACAGCCCTGAGCAACTGGCATCGGCATTTGTCAAACTGCGCCAGTTGCGCATGCCCGCGCCTGAAGAGATTTCAGAACTTGACCAAACCTCGCTGCGCGGCCGTGACGCGGGCGCACGCGGTGGCCGCAGCGCGGAAATCACCGGCAAATTCGAAGATGGCATCTGGTTTTCACTGTCCCTGGGGCATCGGCAGCGGGCAGAACCCCGCTGGATTCTGCCGATGATCTGCCGGGCTGGCCATGTCACCAAGAAGGAAGTAGGCGCAATCAAGATCTTCCAGAACCAGCTTTACTTCGAGATTGCGGGCAGCCACGGCAAACGGTTTACCGACGTGATCAAACGCGAAGGTTCCGGTGAAGAGAACGTGGAGATCACATTGCTGGACGCGCGTGGCGGCAAGATTCCCTCACCGCCAAAGGAGGATGACAACCGCCGGACGCGAGGTGGAGCACCAAAGCGCAGACCGCGCAGGGACGATGCTCCCGATTATGAAAACCTGGGACCGGAAGATACGCTGAAGTCCAACCGGCCGAAACGTGGACCAAAGGCTGACTTTGACGGCGGGCGCGGGAAAAAGCGACGCCGACATGGTGATGACGAGGCCAAGCCGCATCATCCCGCTTATGAGCCGCTCGACATGACTGCGCTTGCGCAAGGTTCCGAAGGCGAGAGTTCAAAAGCATCACGCCAGCCCAAGAGTGGTAAGCCGGGAGAAAGCGACCGCAAGCGCAAGCCGAAAGCAGTGGCTGCTTCCAAAGGAGCCCCGTCTCGCAAGAAAGCGCCCAAAAAGAACAAGCCTTCGCGCGCGGCGCGTAAAGCGGCGAAGGCGAAAGACACCTAAGCCCCTAACCTGTCCTCCAAAAGCAGTTACGCTCCCACTCAACAAACTGCTCCTGGTGTCCGCTGAAACAAACAGCGGACACATGAGGTTTGTGAAGCCGCATCGCGACAACATCAGAATGAAAATGAAATTCCGAGCCCGCCGGTAAACTGGTCCGCAGACCCCTCGTCCTTGACGATCGGACTGTCGGCGGCATCACCCAGAAGCCTTGAATAGGTGGCGCGGCCCACAATTCCCCATCGCTCGGTAACATTGAAACTTGCCGTCGCGCCTAAACTGACGTCCTTCAATCCGCCAGAAGCAGAGTATTCCGCAAGACCGCTGCGCCGCGCACCGCCCCTGGTGACGCCGAAGTAGGTATCCATGTAGCTGTCATTGGCAAACCCGAGCGAAAGCTCGGTTCCAAGGCGCAATCGTTCGGTTGCCGCTATCGAATAAGATGCTCCAACAGACCCGCTGAAGCCGTCATGAACTCCTGACACGTCTGCCATGAGGTCCGCTGAAACTTCCAGAATGTCCGATTGCGCGAGAAGCGCATTGAACTGATAGGCGGCAAATCCCCCCACTTCGAACGCAGCGTCAATCTTGTCCAGCCGATCCACGACTTTGTTCACCGTGCCATCGCGGCCCATTTCATACGCAATGGAGGGCCCGAACTGAAACGCCGCGTCCGGCCGAATGTTCAAGGATGCCTCAGGACCTTCAAGTTCCAGACCGAGGCCGAACGCAGTGACGTTGAGATAAAGCAAAGGAACGGCCGCATATTCTGCTGCCCCGTCAAAATCCGGTTGGGCTCCTGCGCCCAGAACGACGATCCCCTCAATCCAGCCGTCGTCATCGTCCTCAAATACACCGGGCTCGCTTTGCGGTGCAGGCACATCCGCAGCCGTTGCAGCCCCGGCCCAGCAAAACCAGAGGAGGAGCGACCAACTGCCCGCACATGTGGAATACCTGAAATTACGCAACTCTGTGACCTCCGTTCAAGTCAGGTTCTTGCCGCCGGCGCTCAGAGTTGGCCAACGGCAGGAGGACTTTGGCTGCGGTCGTGTTTTTTAGATACTCGCGTATGAAACGGGCATTTCAATCCGTTTTTGGGTATCTCTCGAACACTTTAGTAATTGATTTTTATAGCGAAATTTCTTTCACATCCGCGAAGTGCAAATGAGAGCGACGAACCTGCTCGCGTTCCGGTCACATTTCTGTCCCATCTCGCCTGCTTTTTGGCGAGTGTTGCAAAAATGAAGGATGTTTTCTTGCCCTTGCATGCGGAACCGCGCCAAAGGCGCCACCCGAAACAGCTGCGCTCCCGTCTCATGGTTGAAACGATCGTTGAAGCAGCCGGACAGGTTTTTATGGAAAGCGATTTTGAGGCTGCGAGCACAAACCAGATCGCAGAGCGTGCCGGTATAAGCATCGGATCGCTTTACCAGTATTTCCCGAACAAGGACGCCCTCATCCTGGCGGTGCAGAAACAGCATCACGACGAGGTTCTCAAGGTCGTCAGAACAACCATGGAACGCACGCGAGAGCTCCCGCTGCAAGACGCAATCCGCGAGATAATAGGTGCAAACCTCGATATGCACCTGAAACAGCGTCGGCTCCATGCCGCGATCGAGGCGTGGATCCCCGCGCATTCCAAGCTGGTTGACCGGGCCGGTTTTCAAGAGGAAATGGCAGGCACGGTCATGACCTTTCTTTCACAAAAGCCGGAAGTCCCTCAAGGCGCGCACCTGCAAACAGCCGTTTTCGTGATCATGAATATGGTCAAATCGGTGATGCATGCGGCGGTTCAGGATTGCAATACCGTTCCGAACCGGGACCAGATTGTCGACAGACTAACGGTCGGGATCCTGGGGTGCCTTGCAGAACAATCGGGTGAACGCCTCTAATCGCCTCGCGTCAACCGCAGAAAACGCTTACCTATTCGTTGACGATGGCGGCGATCACCCAATCCGAGCCGTCCTGGATCAGCTGATAGTGGCCGGTGAATTCCAAGACAGCTTCGCCATCGGCGCTTTCCTGCGTCCAGTCGAGTGTCACGAGCGCGGACGAGCCGCTGACATGGCTTGAAACGACCTGAAAATCCGAGTGAGTAACGCCTTCTTTTTCGAGCGCTTTCAAAAGCGCTTCGATATTCTCGATCAGTTCTTCGTCGTCTGCAAAAACGTGGCCCTTTTCGTGCTGCCAGATGACCGCGGGCAGCGCGAAGCAATCGCAGATGCGGTCAATGTCATAGTCATTGAAACCAGCCTGATAGTCATCGAAAAGCTGGGCGATCGCCTCTTCGGCATCCCCGTTTGCGCCGGATCCCGACCCGTTCGTGTGACCGTTCCGGCTTTTCTCAATACCACCGTCGTCCGCCATGACCGCCTCCCCAGAGGACCCTTACAAACGCAGAGCTCAATTCACGCCCCTGAGACCTGTGCGCTGTCGGTATCCTCGCCATCGTCGTAGCCTATCATATTGAGGGGACGGGCCTTTCGTCCATTCAATTCGCACCAGTGCACAAGAGCTTCCTCTGCCCCATGTGTCACCCAGATCTGGCTGGCCTGCGTTTCAAGAATGGTTTTGCACAGATCGTCCCAGTCGGCATGGTCGGAAATAATCAGCGGCAGCTCCGCACCGCGTTGACGTGCACGCGCCCTGACACGCATCCACCCGGACGCCATGGCAGCGACAGGATCCCCGAACCGTCTTGCCCAACGGTCGCTCAACTGCCCTGGAGGACACACCACGATCTCGCCCTGCAATTCCTTGCCACGCTTGCCGACAGGCTCGACCGGACCCAGCTCAACGCCTTGAGACCGGTAATAGGCCGTCAGCTTCTCAAGCGCTCCGTGGAGGTAGATGACTTTGTCATAGCCCGCAGCGCGCAGCTCGCCGATCACACGTTGCGCCTTGCCGAGCGCATAGGCTCCTACAAGGTGTGTCTGTTCAGGAAAGAGATCTACTGACGACAGAAGTTTTCTGATTTCCTCACTTGCAGGGGGATGGCGGAAGACCGGCAAGCCGAATGTGGCTTCGGTGATAAACGTGTCGCATGTGACAAGTTCGAAAGGGGTACAAGTCGGATCTTCCTGCCGCTTGTAGTCGCCCGACACGACAGTCCGTTGGCCTTCTGCCTCTATCAGAACCTGCGCCGAGCCCAGGACATGACCTGCCGGATGCAACGAAACATCGACGTTTCCAACCCTCAGAACCTCACCAAGGTCGATGGGTTGGGCCATCCCGCAGAAATTCTCGCCATACCGGATCGCCATAATGTCGAGCGTTTGCTGTGTGGCCAGAACCGCACCATGGCCGGCGCGCGCATGGTCTGCGTGGCCGTGTGTGATGATCGCTTTTTCAACCGGACGGACCGGGTCGATGTAAGCCCCGGCTTGCGGGCAAAAAAGACCTTCGGGTGCAATTGTCAAAAGATCGGACATCGGCAGCATTTATTCCTGATTTGAGACGGCATTCAAGAGGTATCGCGTTCCTCGCGCTATCAGGAACACAAAGTGAACATTTTTGATCTGCGGCCCTCGCCTTTTTTCTACGGCTATCCTAAAACCCTCTTATGGACGCTGCGCTGCTACCCAATCGCTTTCAGAGCTGGTTTGCCTCAAGAGGATGGGCCCCAAGGGCGCACCAGCTGCAGCTTATCGATCATCTGGCGCAGGGACATTCCACCTTGCTGATCGCGCCGACAGGCGCCGGCAAGACACTCGCCGGGTTCCTGCCCTCTCTTGTAGAGCTGGAGCGTCGAGGAAAGCGCAAACCGGGCGAGCCCGGCAATGGCATACACACGCTATATATCTCGCCCCTGAAGGCCCTTGCCGTCGATATTGCGCGCAATCTGGAAGCGCCTGTTACGGAAATGGACCTTCCGCTCAGGCTGGAGACACGCACTGGCGACACGCCCTCGCACAAGCGGCAGCGCCAGAAACTCAACCCGCCGGATCTGCTGCTCACTACTCCGGAGCAAATCGCGCTTCTTTTGTCGGATCCAGCGTCTGCACGACTGTTTGCGTCCCTGAAGACGGTCATCCTTGATGAGCTTCACGCCCTGGTCACCTCCAAACGCGGAGATCTGCTTGCGCTCGGACTGGCGCGCCTGCGCCGGCTTGCGCCAAATCTCAGAACCATCGGCCTGTCAGCGACGGTGGCGGAACCCGACGATCTACGCGCCTATCTGGTCGATCAGCCCGACGCCGGCAGCAGGGCCTTGTCGCATGTGGTCGAGGTCTCCGGAGGCGCCCAGCCGGAAATCTCCATTCTGGATTCAGAAGAGCGGCTGCCCTGGTCCGGTCATTCCTCACGCTATGCAATCGGAGACATTTACCGCCTGATCAAGGCACACAACGTTTCACTTCTGTTCGTGAACACGCGCAGCCAGGCGGAGATGGTGTTTCAGGAGCTCTGGCGCATCAACGAAGACACGCTGCCGATCGCCCTTCACCACGGCTCGCTTGACGTCGGGCAACGGCGCAAGGTGGAAGCGGCCATGGCGTCGGGAACACTTCGTGCTGTTGTGGCAACGTCGTCTCTCGATATGGGCATTGACTGGGGTGACATCGATCTTGTCGTTAATATCGGCGCGCCCAAGGGCGCAAGCCGTCTGGCGCAGCGGATAGGGCGTGCAAACCACCGCATGGACGAACCGTCCAGGGCGGTGCTGATACCTTCGAACCGTTTCGAAGTCCTTGAGTGCCAGGCCGCCCTTGCGGCGTCCAAGCGGGGCGAGCAAGACACGCCGCCTCTGCGAAAGGGCGCGCTCGATGTACTGGCTCAACATGTTCTCGGTCTCGCCTGTGCCGACCCGCTCGACCTGACCGCCATTTTCGATGAAATCCGCTCTTCGGAAACCTATCGGTCACTCGACTGGGAAACCTTCGAGCGGGTTGTCGATTTTGTCGCCACCGGCGGCTATGCGCTGAAGAGCTATGATCAATACGCGAAGCTGCGGAAGGGCAAAGACGGTCTCTGGCGGATTGCCCACCCGAAAATCGCGCAGCAATACCGGCTCAACGTGGGCACGATCGTCGAGGCCCCCAAACTCAAGGTCCGTCTGGTTCGCTCCAAGGCGGACGGACGGCGGACACCGGTCGGGCGCGGTGGACGTGTTCTTGGCGAGATCGAAGAGTATTTCATCGATCAGATGGTTCAGGGCGACACGTTTCTCTTTGGCGGCGAGGTCGTGCGTTTTGAAGGTATTCGCGAGAACGAAGCCTTTGTCTCCCGGGCCAAGACCGACAATCCGATGATACCCTCCTACATGGGTGGCAAATTCCCGCTGTCCACCTATCTGGCAGAGGGGGTACGTGCCATGCTGGCGAGCCCGAAGAGCTGGAAACATCTGCCCGGCCAGGTGCGCGAATGGCTGGAAATCCAAAGGAGCAAATCCGTTCTGCCGGCCCGCGACGGTCTTCTGGTCGAAACCTTTCCCCGCTCCAACAAGCACTACATGGTTTGTTACCCTTTCGAAGGACGCCTTGCGCATCAGACGCTCGGCATGCTTTTGACCAAGCGCCTGGAGAGGCTTGGGGCGCGACCGATGGGCTTTGTGGCCAACGACTATGCACTGTCGGTTTGGGGTCTTAGCGACCTGTCGCAGCTGTTTTCCTCCGGCAAGATTTCGCTGGATGCACTTTTTGAAGAAGACATTCTCGGCGACGATCTCGACGCCTGGCTTGCCGATTCCAGCCTGATGAAACGCACTTTCCGCAACTGTGCCATCATCGGCGGACTGATCGAACGCCGGCATCCGGGTCAGGAAAAAACAGGCCGCCAGATGACGGTTTCCTCCGATCTGATCTACGATGTTCTCAGGGCGCATGAGCCTGATCACATCCTGCTCAAGGCAACGTGGAGCGATGCTGCCGAAGGACTTCTGGATATCTCGCGCCTCGGTGAACTTCTTGCCCGAATTCGCGGAAGAATCACGCATACTACCCTGACGCGTGTTTCCCCGCTTGCGGTCCCTATCCTCCTGGAAATAGGAAAAGAACCGGTTTATGGCGAGGCAATGGATTCGCTCCTTGAAGACGCGGCCGAGGTTTTGGTTCAGGAGGCTATGGAATGAATGTTCTGACTTCGCATATGCGCAAATACGAAGCTGCGCCTGTGTGTCACGACATTCAGATCAACGGTCAGCTTGTCGGGCTGCATGACAGCGGCATCTTGTGGTGGCCGGAAGAATCTCTTCTTGTGGTGGCCGATCTGCACCTGGAAAAAGGCTCCAGCTACGCACGGCGCGGTGTGATGTTGCCACCCTACGACACCGGGGCGACGCTGGAGAAACTCGCCGGTGTGATGGATGCTTTCGACCCGGCCTGCGTGATCTGCCTTGGCGACAGTTTCCACGATGCTGACGGGTCTGACCGGCTGCCAGCACCCTACCGGGCCATGCTGACCACTCTCCAACTTGGCCGGGAGTGGATCTGGGTGACCGGCAATCACGATCCGGTTGCACCGGTTCGCCTATGCGGGGAGACGGTCGAAGAAATCTCTGTCGGCCCCTTAAAGTTCCGTCACGAGCCAGTGGAAGAAATCGGTGCTGAACGCGCCGCGGGTGAGATTTGCGGGCATTTGCACCCGGTTGCCCGAGTCCGCCGCTTTGGCCGCTCGATCCGCCGCGCCTGCTTCATCACAGACGGTACCCGTCTGGTATTGCCTGCATTCGGCGCTCTCACTGGCGGCCTTAACGTAACGGACCGCGCCTATTCGGCGCTCTTCAGCCGCCGCCAATTCTCGGTTTTCATGCTCGGCAATGACCGGCTCTTTCCGTTTACGGCCAGCCGGTTGGTCGGAGACTGAGGCGACTTATCGATAGGAACACCGGAGCGTTTCGTGTTTCCGGTCATTCGTTCGCCGATTCCAACTGAGGCATGTAATAGAAATCGCCGCCATTCGTGCCGTTTCGTTTCATCAAAACGACCTCCTCACCGATGGCAACGATGTCCATGTTCCCACTTCGAACGGTGACTTCGCTGCCATCCTCCAATCGAACGTGCAAGGTCGTGCGCGATGATCCGTCGTCCCTTTGATCGATCGAATGATCAAGCAGTACACCGCTGATCGGCTCTCCACTATGATGACCGACGCCGCTCTGGGAGAGCATGAACAGGCTGATTGCAATGGCAAGCGGAACTCCTATCACGGCGGCAATCAGCACATTCCGCATGCGTTCCGCCCACATCAGACGGTCAAGCTTCCTGTTTACGCTCAAGCGCTTCTCCAGCCCTTCCCAAAGTTTCAGCCGCGCCGGTGCACGCCAGCAGCTTGAACTTCAGGTGGTGACTGAGCCTGAGTTTGCAACCTCGTCCCGGAAAACCGCGCACATATTTAAACCTGTGGCCGATCAGCCACTTTGCATGCTGCCGCGTTCAAGGCCTGTCATTTGCGAAAACAACAATACCTGCACATCGGCAGCTAAGAACCAGTCGCCTGGAATTGTTCAATCGGATCAGGTTTCCTCACCCACCTTCACCCAGGCCATCACCAGCTCATAGAAAACCGCGAGGATCACCGGTCCGAGGAACAGACCGAGCAGGCCGTGTGCGATGGTGCCGCCGAGAACGCCGATAAGAATGATTAGCATGGGAACATCGAGGCCACGCGACATCAGGATCGGGCGCAGGACATTGTCGACAAGCATGACCGGGACCATCAGTAAGGTGAACAGGAGCGCAGGCACCAGATCCCAGGAACTCCAGGCCCAGATGATCGTTGGAATGATCACCAGTGCCGGACCGATCTGGATGATGCAGAGGATCAACGCGATAAAGGTCAGTATTCCGGCCAGCGGCACACCGAAGGCAATCAGCAGGACCCCGGTCAGAAGGCCCTGAATGACCGCGACGCCAATGACGCCGCGCGACACGTTCCGGATGGTCGCACCGGCGAGATCCACGAACTCGGCCCCGCGTGGTGCGATGATCCGGTCGGCGAATCTCTTGGCGCCCCTGGCAAGCGACGGGCCGGGCACGAACAGGCAGCCGGCCAGAATGATTGAGACGATGAAAAACAGGACGCTGCCGCTGAGCGAAGCGAGCATCGACAGAATGCGGCCGCCGGCAGGGACCAGCATCGGCCCGATTTTCGTGAAGAAAAGCTCCAGGCTGCGAGTGGCCAGGGACCAGAGTTCGGCAATCCTGTCGCCCAGGACAGGCAGTGCAGCGAGTTTCTCTGGCAGTGGCGGCAGCTTGAGGCCATCTCCCGTGATCCCCTGGAACCAGCCTTGCAGCGTCTCCACAAGACTGACAACGAGCACCGCCACCGGACCGATGACAATTGCAAGGCACAGCAGGGTGATGAGGATCGCCGACCAAACCTTGCGCCCGCCCAGCTTTGCCGCGAGCCACTCATAGGCGGGATAAAGCGCCACGGTGAGAACCACGGCCCAAAGCAGGAAGAGGAAAAAAGGTGCGATCAACTGCAATGAGAAATAGGCAAATAGCCCGAGGACGCCAAGACGGATCGCAATGTCGATCACCTTTGCATCAAGTGTCGGTTCCTGCTTTGGAGGCTCTTCAGCAGACGGTTCGGAAGTGGACTGATCAGTCATGGCGCCCCACCTTGTGATTCCCGGAATATTCCTTTGCGGCAGAATAGCCGCAGGACGTGGAAGCACCAGCAGAATATCGCAGGTTGATGTGCAATCCTCGCCGTGCGCATATTCGGCAATGCCGACATTCGCACTGCGCGAAAAAGGATCAGTCTTTCTTGAAAATAACGCCGGCGAGCCAGCCGGTGAAGATCGCCAGGACGACCGCAAGTACGCCGTAGACAAGCGGATAGTTCTGGGCAAGTTCGAACGTCACCTGCTCAAAACCGATTTTAGCTACAGCCAGTGTCTGCTCCGTTTCGGAAATCAGCTCACCCTGATTGAAAAGGAAACTCTTGACCCTGTAGTCGCCGACAGGAATGTTCGCCGGCAACGGGATCGTCGTCCGGAACATGGTGTCGGTCAGAAACTCGATCGATGCTTCGCGCTCCGAATAAAGACCCATCTGCTGGCGCAAACGGATGAAAGCTCTTCGGAAGTCGTCCCGGTCGGACAACGGGACGTTCGAAACGCCCGAGACGGCCAGATTTATGTGATGGAGCCCGATGCTGTATTCGTCCAGAATAGTGCGGTGTGCAATCTGTCCTATGTCCGCAGTGCTCGCAACAGCATAAAAGGACGGGACATTCTGGAACCGTTCAGCTTCGCGGTTCACCCAGACGCCTAGAAAGCGGCCCTTGCGGCGTGTCGTAATGTCCTGCGGCGGCCCTTCCACCACAATCGCCAACTGAAAGTCATCCGGCTCGCTCGTCCTCCGGTCGATATCGCTGGCCTGCCCGAAAATCACGATCTCCGTGCCGGTGAAGTTCGACTGGATCGAAACCATGTCGGAGGAAAGCGCCGTAACCAGGTCCTTGGAGTGGTCCTCCTCCTGCGCAGCACTCGCCGTCAACCCGAGGATCATGCAGGCGATGAAGAGTGCCGGACGGATCATGACCCCGCCCCTTTGCGGATGGCGATGGAATAAAAATCCTCCGGCACCAGAAGCAAATCGACGGCAAAGCGCAGGCCGACACCCAGGACGAGAAGTGCAAGCAAGAGACGCAACTGATCGCCGCGCAGGTTCTGCCCCATGCGTGCGCCGAACTGCGCCCCGATGACACCGCCGATCATCAGCGTCATCGCAAGAACAATGTCTACGGTTTTCGTCCCCATGGCATGGAAGATCGTCGCAGCTGCCATGGTGAAGAGGATCTGAAACAGCGATGTGCCGATCACGATGTTGGTCGGAACCCGGAGAAGATAAATCAGCGCCGGAACCATCATGAAGCCGCCGCCGATACCCAGAATGGTTCCGAGAAAGCCGATTATCGCGCCCAGCCCGACCACCGGAATAACACTGACATAGAGCTTTGAGCGGCGAAACCGCACCTTAAGCGGCAGACCGTGGATCCAGTTATGCTGCCCGGGCTTGCGCGCAGCGGGCGCAGCGCCGGACTTCCGCCGGCGAATGGCCCGGACGGATTCAAACAGCATGAGACCGCCGATCGCGCCAAGAAACGTGACGTAGGACAGAGAAATCACCAGATCCAGCTGTCCTACAGACTGCAGCACATCGAACAGAATCACACCGATCAGCGACCCGAATACACCACCGGCAAGCAATATGGTGGCGAGCTTCATGTCGATGGCTTTGCGGCGCAGATAGGTCACGACAGCGGAAGCGGAGGACGCGACCACCTGGGTGGTCACGGTTGCCACCGACACAGCGGGAGGAATTCCGGAAAATATCAAAAGCGGCGTCAGCAGAAATCCGCCGCCGATGCCGAACAGGCCGGACAAGAACCCAACAGCACCACCCATCGCAAAGATCACGAAGATATTCACCGGGATTTCGGCTATGGGCAGGTAGAGTTGCACTGGGTTACGCCGGACAGACTACGGGTTGGATTGCGATACAATTAAACTGGACTGGTTAAAAACCCGTGCCTGCCGAAGTGTCAACCAGCAGGCACGTCACTTCTCTTTGGAAAAACGACTTTCGCTCAGATTGCCTGGCTCTTCAGCTCGTCGATTAGCTTTCCATCGACTTCACCTGTCTCCGGCAGCCCGATGCTACGCTGGAAAGCCTTGATGGCGCTCCGCGTGCGCGGCCCCATCTGCCCGTCCGGCGTACCGGTGTCGAAACCGAGGTAATTCAACTTGTCCTGTGCCTCGCGGATCATGTCGGTATTGCCGGCGGGCGCATCAACCGAGACGTTTGCGGCCGGCAATGAGGCTTCGTCCGCCCAACTCGGCTCAAGCGTCACCTTGTTTGCCGTCGGGTCCGGTTCCTGGAGCGAGAAACCCTCCACGGCCAGGCGCGCGTTGGCAAGCGTCTGCTGATCCATCATATTGGCGACGTCGTCGCGGCGCTTAGCGGCCTCCGGGTCGCCCTTGTCGGCGGCAATGGCAAACCATTTGTAGCTGGCGACAAGATCCTTATCGACGCCGATCCCTCCGGCATAAAGAATGCCGAGATTGAAGAGGCTGTCCTTGACGCCGTAGTTGGCGGCTGCCTCGAACCACATTGCGGCCTTGGCGTAGTCCGGTTCCTGTCCGCCGCCTTCCGCGTAAAGAACGGCCAGATTGTGCATGGCCTTTGCATTGCCCGCCTGCGCTGCCTGGGAGTACCAGGCTCTTGCCTTGGCGACATCCTTGTCGACACCCCTGCCCTTTTCATAAAGGCTCGCGAGGCGATATTGCGCGGGAGGCAGTCCCTTGTTTGCGGCCTTCTGATACCAGACGGCAGCCTTGGCCAGATCAGCCTGCACCCCTTTTCCTTCGGTGTACCGGACACCGACGAGGAACTCCGCTGCCGGATTGCCACCCGCTGCAGCGCTGCGCAGCGCCATCGGCCCAACACCTTCCGGTGGCAGATTTGCGATAAGCCCCCCGGCACCGCTTTCAGACGTCGTCAAGGACCCGGGGGCGGTAGGCGTTGCCCCGTCATCAACTGCACTCTGTCCGAAATTATCGGCAACGCCGGCAGGCGGCGCGAACGCGACTTCAGGTTCTGGCGATCCTGTGGACGTTGCCTGTGTGGCACGAACATTCGCGATCGCCGCTGCCTGCTCCGCAAGGGCGGGCTGCTCAGGCGCTACGGTGTTTTCCGCAATCGTCGGTGTTTGCGCGACCGTGCGTGGTTCGGTTCCCGTATCGGGAGATGCGGAGACTTGCGGAGCCACCTGGTCCTCGACAGCCCCGTTCCGGGGAGCAGCGCCGCTGGCAGCATTGGCTGTGGTGGCCGGTGCCGCATTACCACCGACCGGCGCAGGGGATGTACCGGCAATGGTCGATTGTTCCGGTTCCGCAGAAGCGACAGGTGCGCTGTCACCCGATCCCGCGACGAACTTGTAAGCTGTCAGCGTACCCAGAGTGAGGACGACCGCAACGGCTGCAAGCATGATTGCCCGACGGCGATTTCCGCCGCGCTGTACCGTTTCAGGCGCAGGACGATCTCCCGGCAAAACCGGAGCCTGCGGCCCATCGGGCATATCTTCGACAAGATCGTCGGCACCGAGTTCAAGATCATCGCTCGGCGCTGGTATGTCGTCACCGGACTTCGGCGCATTGCCGCGTTTCAATACATTGCGGAACCAGCCTGCGCGCGCCTTGCCACGCCCGGTATTGCTCTCGTCCAGGTCAGATTCCTGGGACTGTTCGAGTTTTTCAGCTTCTACCGATGCCGCCTGAGCAGCACGGCGCGCTGCCGCGATAAAATCGGCCTTGCGCGCCCGGGACCTGTCTTCCGGATTGTCCGGTTTCGGATCGGCAGCCGCGGCTGCCTTGTTCATCGCGTCACGGGTCATCTGCGCCGATTGGCTCAGCGATGATACCGGTTCTTCAACAAAGGTCTGCGCTCTGCCGGCAGGAGCTGATTTGGCAGCCGACACCGGCTGCTCCCTGACGTCCGAACGCTCAAGCTTATCCAGACGCTCGGTCAGGGATCCCAGCACGGACTTGACGCTTTCAAAGGTGTTGCGGGTGCGCTGTTCACCTCCTTCGGCAGCATCAAGCAGACGTTTCAGATCTCCCTGCAGCGCGGAAATGGCTTCGTCATATTGTTCGGACCGCGGGGTCGGCGCGTTCGCCACCGCATCGAATGCCGCCTTTCTGGCGATGTCAGTGACATCCGTTCTTGTTTGCTCCAGTCCGCGCTCGATGCGTTCAAGAACCGGGCCGACGTCACCGAGGCCCTGCGGCAAAACGGAAGCGCTGCTTTCAATCTGGGCAGCGAGCGCGGCAACCTTTTCGCCCAACTGTTCAAAACGGTCATCGTCAGTTGCCTCTGCGCCCTTGGACACAAGTTGCGCAAGATCGGAAATCCGGGCTTCAAGGTTCTCCGTTGACGACGGGGCCGAAACGCTGTCGCGCATCGAACCGATCTCTTCACGCAGCTTATCGAGATCAGAGGTGGTGACCGTATCTTTCGGCTCGTCGAGCCGCGCCGACAAATGGCTCAGCCTTTCCTGGACCTGCGCAAGGATCTTGGCATCCGGACCTGTTGCTGCGCGCACGGCGGCTGCATCAAACACCGGGGCTGGACGTGACGCCTTTTTTTCGATGACGTCGATCTTGCCGGAGATGCCCTCCAGACGCTGTTCCAGCGCCTTGAAGGCACCGGCATCGGCAGCCGGAAGCGGAGCTGCCTGTTCAATTCTCTCAAGACGGTCGACGATCTCATCGAGACGGCCGTCAACCTGTGACAGGTGCTCGTTGTCACCGGAGGCAAGGCGATCGTCAGCCATCATTCCGGCGATGTCTTCAAGGCGTCCCTGCAAGCGCGCAATCGTTTCCGGCTGCGGCATGCGCTCTTCCATCGCGGACAAGCGCGAGTCGAGCCCGCGTTGTTCGCGTGCAAGCACTTCCAGATCGTCAAGGCGCCCAGAGACAAACGTCATGCGGTCGTCGATACCTTCAATCAGCCCCTTAATGTCGATCTGCTCGACATAGCCGCGAACCTCGCGCAGTTCGGCCCGCAGCGGCTCGATTTCCATCTGACCTTCGCGCTGAAGGAGTTCTTCCATCCGTTCAGCGATGTGTGCAACGCGGTCTTCAAGCACCATCAGGTGCTCGGAACGCGGCAAGGCGGAAAACGCTTCTTCAATTTCATTCAAACGGACGGTCACGCCATGCAGGACACGAGGGTCCAGCGAGGCCCTGGAAAGTTCGTCAAGGCGCTGCAATATGTGAGAATAGCCATGCTCAAGGGTCTGCAGAGCACCTTCCACATTCGTGCGCCCGACCATGGATTTCAGGTCTGCGACTTCCTTGCGGATCTCCGCGGCGAACTGTTCTCCGCGCTTGTCGGCGCGCAGCCGCTCGACCATGTCCGCCAGGCGGCGAAGTTCAGCATTCTGCCGGCCAACCGTTTCACTGGTCCCGCGGGATATGCCACCGAGCGCTTCACGCAGCGATCCGAGTTCCTCACGAACCTGAATGAATGCCTTTTCCTGCGGCGCGCGAAGGGCATCGATACGACGTCCCAGGTCCTTATATATGTGAAGCGACGCCTCGTTGTGAGCATGTTGGACGGGGCCCCGGCCAGATCGGGGATCATGACCGTAATCATCCTCGTATCCGTCCGCCTCGCGAGCATCACCATAGGACGCGTGCGGCGCATCGTAATGGCTGCGTTCCTCCAGTGCATCCATCGCATAGCGACCGGGCTGAGGGTAGGAACGCTGCGGGCCATGTCTGTCGACATCGTCGTAGGATGATGTTCCCGCCAATCCCTGCACCTGTTCATCCAGGCGATCCAGCGCTCCCAGAACATCCTCGATACCGCCCGATGGCGGAGGCGCGTGGCGTTGAGGTGCACTGCGCTGAGGCCGGGATGTGCGTTTGGGCCGTGCCGGTGAATTCCCGCCCCGTTCCGACAACATCCTGTCAAGCTCATCCGCAACCGCATTCAGATCGTCGTCGCGGCTGTCACGCATTCGAGGGTCATGCCCGCCACCAAGTGCTGTCGCCGTGCGCGTCAATCGCTCTATGCGGTCGCGCGCCGGTTCTCTGCCTGCTGTTTCGTAAAAGTCGTCGCTTTCATACGCATCACGGCCGCGGCGTCCTGCCTCGTGTTTCTTCCAAGCCGGCATATCTAGACCCTGGACTTACGGTCGTGGAGACCGCTGTTTTAACGGACTGCCCTGATATTCCGGCAAAGGACGGAACAGTTGCAGCGTTTTAAGAGACTTTGTCGACTTAGGGTAAACAGGTCGTTAATTGGTGTTGCTAAATGCGAATTTCGCTCCCTTTGGGCAAATATCGCCTGTTCATATCTCCATTCGATGGCGAATCAACCGGTTGCGCGTTAACGAATTTAACGGTTCGTCTGCCGCCCTCTGGACCTTTACGCGCACGTAAGCTAAACAAACGGCAGCGTCAGGCTGGTCGAAACGCTCAGGACTTTGCGAATTTCATCCGACACACAGGTGTGTGTCGAAACCGGCCCGGACACTTTGAAAAATCTGACACTGCCGGAAAACGGCTGGAAATCGAGTACAGACTGACATGAGCGAAGCGCTTTCTATCCTGAACGAAGACGATCTTGTTGATGTGGTGTCCGCCTCAGACGACAGCACCAAAAAAACACAGTTTACTATCGGCGACCTGGCAAAGGAGTTCGACTGCACATTGCGAACCCTGCGCTTCTATGAAGACAAGGGTCTGCTTAATCCGAAACGCGACGGAATGAACCGGGTGTACAACCGCCGCGACCGCGCCCGCCTGAAACTTGTTCTGATGGGCAAGCGCGTCGGGTTCTCTCTGACCGAGATCAGGGACATGCTCGATCTCTATGACCTGAGGGACGGACAAGTCACCCAGCTACGCGTCGCTCTATCCAAGTTCAACGAACAGATTGCTGTCCTGGAAGACCAGAGAAAAGACATAGAGCAAGCGATCGAAGAATTGTCGCGCACCGTCGAAATTGTCTCCGGTATGCTGAAGCATAAAGAGGCCGAAGAGGCCTGATACACTCCAATTCGGATTCCCACAGAAAGCGCCAGTCAAATCGACTGGCGTTTTTTTTACCGGCTTTGCCATTCTCACAGCCGCCTGCGGCGCGGCCTGTTCACACCACAAATTCCTCAATTTTTGGCCACCGAGAGACGAATTCGCGTCAGGAACTCTCAAAAATGCTTCCCATTTACGCGTTTTGGGCACATTTTTTTGACAAGCCTTACGTGGGGATACCACTTGCCGGACAGAATCAGGACGAGTATATAACCACTCAACTTGACGTTTACGGAAACGTAAACCTGAACAATCCGGCAGATCTGGGAGGATACGCATGCCTAGCTATACCGCGCCCGTCGAAGACACTCTTTTTCTATTGAAAGACGTTTTCGGCTACGAACGCTACTCGAATCTCCCTGGTTTTTCCGACGCGCCGCTTGATCTGGTTGAAGCGATCCTGCGCGAAGGCGGAAAATTTGCCGAAGAGATCCTCCAACCGCTGAATCAGTCAGGCGATCAGGAAGGATGCACGCGCAACGACGACGGCACTGTCACAACGCCCAAAGGCTTCCTGGAGGCCTACAAGGCGTTTTGCGAAAATGGCTGGGGAACTCTCTCCGCCGATCCCGATTATGGCGGACAGGGACTGCCCCACACGCTGGCAACCATCTTCAACGAATATGCCTCTTCGGCGAATATGGCATTTTCGATGTATCCGGGCCTGACCGCCGGCGCAGTTGCGGCGCTCACAATTCACGGGACCGAAGAGCAAAAGCAGACCTATCTTCCCAACATGATTGCCGGCACATGGACCGGCACGATGAACCTTACAGAACCCCATTGTGGCACCGATCTCGGCCTGATCCGGACGAAGGCGGTTCCCCAGGCAGACGGTTCCTACAAGATTTCCGGTACGAAGATCTTCATTTCCGCCGGCGAACACGACATGGCGGACAACATCGTCCATCTGGTGCTGGCACGTATCGAAGATGCTCCTGAGGGCGTCAAAGGCATTTCGCTGTTCGTTGTTCCCCGCAACGCGGTGGGCGAAGACGGTTCGGTCGGCGATAACAATGGCGTTTCCTGCGGCTCCATCGAACACAAGATGGGCATTCACGGCAACGCGACCTGCGTCATGAACTACGACGATGCCACCGGCTGGCTGGTCGGCGAAGAGAACAAAGGCCTCAAGGCCATGTTCGTGATGATGAACGAGGCCCGGCTCGGTGTTGCAGTTCAGGGTCTCTCGCAGTCCGAAGTCGCCTACCAGAATGCGGTGACCTATGCCAGAGAGCGCCTGCAGGGGCGTGCCCTCACCGGCCCGAAAAGCCCGGACAAGGCCGCGGACCCGATCATCGTTCATCCCGATGTACGCCGGACATTGCTTTCGATCCGCGCCTTCAACGAGGCAGCGCGTGCCCTGATAATGTGGACTGCCCTCCACGGAGACGTTTCGCACCGCTCGGACGATGAGAAAGACAGGCAGTTTTCCGACGACATGATGGGTTTGATGACACCGGTTCTGAAAGGCGTCCTGACCGATACCGGTTTCGCCAATGCGGTCGACGCCCAGCAGATGTACGGGGGCCATGGATACATTGCCGAGTGGGGCATGGAACAGTTCGTGCGCGATGCCCGTATTGCGATGATCTATGAGGGGGCGAACGGTATTCAGGCGCTCGACCTCGTCGGACGCAAGCTTCCGGCGAACGGTGGCCGGGCGGTCATGAGCTTCTTCAATGAACTCAACACATTCTTGAAGGAAAACAAGGACAACGAGGACCTGGCAGCCTTTACAGCTCCGTTGAAAAAAGGTGCGGACGATCTGCAAGCTGCCACCATGTGGTTCATGAACAACGCCATGAAAAACCCGGACAATGCGGGTGCCGGTTCGGTCGATTACATGCACCTGTTCGGTCTGGTGGCGCTTGGCTACATGTGGGCCAAGATGGCCAAGACCATCAAGGAACAACTCGCCGAGGGCGCCGGTGACAAGACTGGCTGGCTTGAAAACAAACTTGCCGTCGGCACGTTCTTCATGGAACGGACCCTGCCGGAGACGGCTGCGCATCTTGCCCGGATTTCCTCCGGCTCGGAAACCATGATGTCCCTGGACGCCGAGGCGTTTTGACCGATGCGGGCGAGCTGTCCGCAACTCTCGAAATTCACCCACGCAAATTGGCGGCCGGCGTTGTAGGCTCCACCCGCCAGATTTTGCCAGGGAGATGAATAAAGCATGGCCGAATACGTCCTCTACTGCATGGCCCAGTCGGGTCACTCTTACAAGGCGGCTCTGATGCTGGAGCTGTGCGGCGCCGACTGGGAGCCGAAATGGGTAGATTTCTTCAACGGCGAGACACGTTCTGAAGAATTCCGCAGCACTTTGAATGAAATGGGTGAAGTGCCGGTGCTGGTTCATGACTCGAAAGTCCTTACCCAGTCCGGCGTGATCCTGGATTACCTGGTTGAAAAGTTCGGCCGGTTCGGCTGGTCCGACGAGGACGAACGCCGGGAGGTCTTGCGTTGGACGATATTCGACAATCAGAAAATCTCGGGTGTTGCCGGACCGCTCAGGTTTTTAAGGCTGTTCGCAAAAACAGGCGAAACAGATGTAACGAAGTTTCTCGATGGGCGTCTGAAGGGCGCGCTGGCCATTCTCGACAAGCACTTCGAGAAAAATGCCTTCGCGGTCGGCACCCACCCGACCACCGCCGATTTTTCGCTGTGCGGCTATCTGTTCGTGCACGAGGAGATCGGGACCGATTTCGCCCCCTATTCCAATGTCATGGCCTGGCTTGAACGGATCAAGAACCTGCCGGGTTGGAAGCACCCCTACGACCTTATGCCCGGCCACCCATTGCCGGATGCCACGAAATAACCCCTTCCAAAGGAGGACGAGATGGCTGAAGCCTATATCTACGATCATGTGCGAACACCGCGGGGCCGCGGAAAGAAAGATGGTGCGCTTCACGAAGTCCCCTCCGTGCGTCTGGCGTCCACCGCGCTTGAGGCGATCAGGGACCGGAATGGTCTCGACACGGCCAAGATCGATGACGTCGTCCTTGGCTGCGTGGACCCTGTTGGCGAGGCGGGCGGCGATATCGCCCGCGCCGCCGTATTTGCAGCAGGGTACGATACATCGGTTCCAGGCATGCAGATCAACCGCTTTTGCGCTTCGGGTCTCGACGCCGTCAACATGGCGTCGTCTCAGGTCATGGCGGGTCAGCATAAACTCGTCGTTGCCGGCGGCGTGGAAAGCATGAGCCGCGTCGGCATCGGGGCTTCGGGCGGCGCCTGGCCGATCGAGCCTCAAGTCGCGATCCCTTCTTATTTCATGCCGCAAGGCGTATCGGCTGACCTGATCGCAACCAAATACGGCTTCAGCCGCGACGATTGCGACGGCTATGCAGTAGAAAGCCAGAAACGCGCGGCAGCTTCCTGGGAAGATGGCAGGTTTGCCAAATCCGTGGTT
This sequence comes from uncultured Roseibium sp., assembly GCF_947494555.1. GTDB lineage: Bacteria > Pseudomonadota > Alphaproteobacteria > Rhizobiales > Stappiaceae > Roseibium. The sequence continues at coordinate 239,051 of NZ_CANLVF010000005.1, forward strand.
CCGGTCCGCGACGTCAACGGTATCACGATCCTGGACCGCGACGAGCATATGCGGCCGGAAACCGACATGCAGTCCCTCGCCTCGCTCAATCCGTCCTTCGAGCTTATGGGCAGCATGGGCGGTTTCGACGCTGTCGGCATTCAGGCGCACCCGGAAATCGAAACGATCAAACATGTTCATCATGCCGGCAATTCTTCGGGCATTGTCGACGGTGCAGCGGCGGTCCTTATCGGGTCGAGCGCAGCCGGTCGGTCGTGCGGCATCAAGCCTCGTGCGCGCATAAGGGCCTTCGCCAATATCGGGTCCGAACCGGCACTCATGCTGACCGGCCCGGTGGATGTCACTGAAAAACTGCTCAAGAACGCAAAGATGGAAATGAAGGACATTGATCTTATCGAGATCAACGAAGCCTTCGCGTCAGTCGTTTTGCGCTACCAGCAGGCTTTCGATCTCGATCCGGCAATCGTCAACGTCAATGGCGGTGCGATTGCCATGGGGCACCCGCTCGGAGCAACCGGCGCGATGATCCTCGGCACTGTGCTCGACGAGCTGGAACGGCGGGACCTCAACACAGCCCTTGTCACCTTGTGTATCGGCGCCGGCATGGGGACTGCGACGATTATTGAGCGGGTCTGATCCATGATCAGCAATCTTGAAAAGGAATTCGCTGAAATCTCGGACTACTGGTCACCGCGCGTGGTTGCGGACGTCAACGATCAGTCCGTGAAGCTTGCCAAACTCAAAGGCGAATTCGTCTGGCACGACCACGAAAACGAGGACGAGCTGTTCTTCATAGTCAAAGGCAGCCTTACCATTCGATACCGCGACCGTGAGGATGTGGTCCTGAACGCGGGCGACATGCATGTCGTGCCGAAAGGCATCGAACACAATCCGATCGCGCGGAGCGAGTGCTGGGTGATGCTGTTTGAACCGGCAGAAACAAAACACACGGGCGAGGTGATCGTCGAAGGCACCAGGTCGGCCGCGCAGCAGCGCGCCCATTTGCAGTCGCAAGACCAGCAATCCGGTGGAGCCTGAACCGAGGAGGTATTCCCATGAGCTACAAGAATTTCACAATTGAGACCGATGCCGACGGCATAGCGCTGATCACCTGGGACATGCCGGAAAAGTCGCTGAACGTCATCGACCTGACGGTGATGGATGAAATCGATACCCTGATCGACCAGGTCGCCGGTGATGATGCCATCAAGGGCGCGATCATTGCATCCGGAAAAGCAGCCTTTTCCGGTGGCGCTGACCTGACCATGATGGAAGGATTGCTGAAGGACTTTCACGTCAAGCGCAGAAACGATCCGGAGGGTGCTGCAAAGTTGCTCTATGAAGGGTCCCGCAAGCTGACGCTGATCTACAGGAAGCTGGAAACCTGCGGCAAACCTTTCGTTGCCGCCGTTTCGGGAACCTGCATGGGTGGAGGTACCGAGCTTGCGCTCGCCTGCCACGCCCGGGTTGCGGATGAAGGCCTGAAAATGGGACTGCCGGAAGTCAAGGTCGGGCTGTTTCCCGGCGCCGGCGGTACACAGAGGGTAATGCGCATGACCGACGGCCAGCAGGGGATGCAGTTCCTGCTTCAAGGCAGAACCCTGCGCGCGCCGCAGGCAAAACAAATGAAGCTCGTCGATGACGTGACGGTATCGAAGAAGCTCGTCGCCGCAGCAAAGAAGATGCTGAAAGCCGGTGTCGACCCCGTCAAGGAGTGGGACAAGAAAGGCTACAAGCTTCCCAACGGTAAGATCTATTCTCCGGCGGGCTTCCAGTTCTGGCCTGCAGCAAACGCGATCTACCGCCGCGAGACACACGACAACTATCCCGGAGCCCGCTACCTGCTGCATGCCGTGGTTGAAGGCTTGCAGCTGCCCATGGATCTCGCGCTTCAGGTGGAAAGCCGGTATTTCGCAAAAGTTCTGCAGACCCCCGAATCGGTAAACATGATCCGCTCGCTGTTTGTCTCCATGCAAGAGCTAAACAAACTGGCGCGGCGGCCCGTGGATCAACGCCCGAACAAAATCAAGAAAATCGGAATTCTGGGTGCCGGTTTCATGGGGGCCGGCATTGCATACGTGTCAGCCAATGCGGGTATCGATGTTGTTCTGATCGACCGTGATCAGGAATCGGCTGACAAAGGCAAGGCCCATTCGGACGAATTGATCAGCAAGGCCGTCAAACGCGGCCGGGCGAGCGAGGAGCAAAAGGAGAAGCTGCTTGCGCGAATAGAGCCAACGGCCGACTACGAAGCGCTTGGCGACTGTGACCTTGTCATCGAGGCTGTGTTCGAGGATCGGGAGATCAAGAAAACGGTGACTGAAAAGGCCGAAGCGGTGATGAAGTCGCGGGCCATCTTCGCGTCCAACACATCGACATTACCGATCACTTCTCTCGCGCAGGCCTCAAAGCGGCCGAAGAATTTCATCGGCATCCACTTCTTCTCGCCGGTCGACAAGATGATGCTGGTCGAGGTGATCCTGGGCAAACGGACTTCCGACCGCGCTCTGGCGCTTGCCCTGGACTATATCAAGGCGATCAAGAAAACGCCGATTGTCGTGAATGACAGCCGCGGTTTCTATACGTCCCGAGTGGTCATGACCTATATTCGCGAAGGTCTGATGATGCTCGCCGATGGCGTACCCGCTGCAATGATCGAAAATGCGGGGAAAATGGCTGGAATGCCAGTCGGACCACTGTCCCTCGGCGACGAAGTCGCGCTGGACCTTGCGTGGAAAATCGTCTCTGCGACGCGAAAGGACCTCGGGGTCAAATATGTAGAGGGACCACTCGACAATATCCTGGAGGAAATGGTCGTCAAGCGCGAGAGGTTCGGCCGCAAGAACAGCAAGGGTTTTTACGACTACAAAGGCAAGGAGAAAAGCCTTTGGCCCGACTTGCCTGAGGTGACCGGGCAACCAAAGCCAGCCGACAGCTTCAACATCGAGGAACTCAAGCAAAGGCTGCTGGTAATGCAGGCTCTTGAGACAGCCAGGATTTTCGAAGAAAAATGCCTTACGGACGTGCGCGAGGCAGATGTCGGTTCCATCCTCGGTTTCGGGTTCGCTCCCTATACAGGCGGGACACTCAGCTATATCGACATGATGGGCACTGCTAACTTCGTCGATCTATGTAAAAAATTCTCGCGAAGGTGGGGACCGCGATTCAAGCCGAACAAGTTGCTGCGAGAGATGGCCAAGGAAAACGAGTCCTTTTACGGCAAATTCCCGCCCAAAGCAGAAGAAAAGGCCAAAAACGCAGCGTAATGTATGCATAAACCACCTCCTCCTTGGAGGTGGTTTTTTTCTTTGAAGAAAACTACAGTGCTATTGTTTTTCAAATCTTGATCCTTGGTGCCTTGATATGCAGAGTTCCCTCAAGAACTGTGCACGGGCTGGCCGGAGATAATAATGCCGCTTGAAGGCGAATGGGCACGCGCGGACGTGTTTCGGGTATTGCGGGAAGTCGGTTCGGACTACGATTTGGACTGGCCGCGCATAGCGGAAATCTACGATTTTGATCTCGCGTGCCTTGAAGATCCACAAGGAACTGTGTCGGTTACCGCCTGGCACGGTGTCTTCGAATACGTTGCCGATGCACTCGGCGACGATTCTGTGATGTTCGACCTGTTCAACAATGTCGACATCGGCTGTTTTTCGATATTCGACTACCTTTTTTCCTGTGCCCCCACCTTGCGAGACGCCTGCCTCGGCTGGATGAAATTCATTCCGATACGAACGAATGCATACAGGCTCACATTTGAGGAGACCGAAACGGGCGGGTATGTCGAGTGGCCGATATTGGAAGGTCGCGGCGAGTGGCGGCAGAACATGTTTGCAAGGGTTGGATGGGCCACTCAACAGCTTGAACACGCTCTGGACACACAGGTGCCGCCGGTTCTCATCGAGCTTGCCACGACCGCGCCGCAAAACACGTCGAATTTCCAGAAAAAATATCAGGGCCGCCTCAAGTTCGGCGCCTCCCACAATCGGATATTCCTGCCTAAGTCACTGCTTTCCAGCCCCCTTCGCCAGAGCGACAGCCACCTTTATGAGATCATTATCAAGGCCGCGTCGGAAGAACTGGACCGTTTCGGACAATTGGAATCCCCTTTGACCCGGATTGCCAATGCAGTGGCTACAAACCTGTCGCACGGCGAATGCACGCTGCCACATATCTCCGCAAAACTGGGCATGTCGCAGCGCGCCGTTCAAAGACTGCTGGAAAAAGAAGGCACCAGCTTTCGCAAGTTAAGCGAAGAAATCCGGCGCTCCGCTGCCGAGAGATATCTACGCGGCACGGACCTTCCGATGAAGGAGATTGCCTATCTCATCGGATTTTCCGAACTCAGTACCTTTTCCAGAGCCGTTAAGTCCTGGTTTGGCATGTCACCGCGCAAGTTCAGGGAAGGCTCGACCAGAGCTGGTGCGTCAGGTGTTCATTCAAGGAAAAAAACCGGTGGCGTGCGGTTGTCGAAGGCCACGCGCGCCGTCAGCAGCAACCAGAACAATTCATTGCGCAAAACATCTTCGGCGCGCGCCGAATAGTTGCCATATGCCCGTTGATACGGGCAAAGTCTCTTTAAGTATTAAAGAATTTCGGCACGGAGGCGATTACGGGCTGAACCACCGCCGCGCCAGAGATGTTTTCGAGGTCCGCGAAACGTCCGATACTCCCTTCGAACATCACGGTTTGCGTGAATGGATTCTCTCAAGCTGCAAGAGAAATTCATTCATACTAGGACCGAGCCTGCAGCGTGCTTTTCTTCGTTCCCTCTTCCGGGGGGTTCCGGTTTGGTTTTTCGTTAGCCACAGCGATTGGGTACACTTTTCTGCCCTGGAAGTGGGCATTCCGCAGGCGGAAAGTTTCGTCTACCCGAAACTATTCTTACGTCAGCTAAGCAGCCATGTCTTTAGCCTGAGAACGCGAGGATTTAACTAATCACGACACGGCGCGGCGAAAATGGGAAGAAATTACAATGTACTGATATTACATAACAATCCGGAAGTTTCCGTCCGTCTCATTGTATTTGCGGCCAAATGATCTTAACTATCTCGTGAATGATAAATCGATACGACCTTTCGGAGGCGTGTATGTCCGATAGCGGCCTGAGCCGGTTTTTAGGCGGGTCCCCAGCGCAGGTGCTTTTGCGGCTCGTGTTCCTATCCTTTGTTGTCGGGATCATCCTGTCCGCACTCAACCTCGATCCGCTCGATCTTGTGAACATGGCGGTCAACTTTGTCGAACGGCTGTGGGATATGGGTTTCAATGCCATCGGACGACTCGGGAATTACCTTGTCGTCGGCGCGATTGTCGTGGTGCCGATCTGGCTTCTTACCCGCTTGCTCTCCATGGGCCGGACGCGATAAGAGCGACGCGAATTAGCGCCTGCCGTTGCATACGCTGTCAAACCACGCTGAGAGCCGCTACCTCGCGAGCGGTCCGGTGCAAGGTGACGTGGCGATCGGCAAGCTCATCAATATCGGTCGAATACCCGCCACCCAGAACACCGGCCACAGGAAAACCCATCTTCCGGGACGTCTCGATCACGTAGCGATCACGCAGCCGCAATCCTTCCCGTGACAGCTTCAGACGTCCGAGACGATCGTGTTCGTAAGGGTCCACACCGGCATTGTAGAAGACGATATCCCACTTCTCGCGCGCCAGAAGCGGGGGCAGCAACTCCGCAAGAGTGGACAGATAGGCTTCGTCAGCGGTTTCGTCCGGCAAACCGACATCCATGTGCGACGGGATCTTGCGAACCGGATAGTTCTTTTGCGAATGCATTGAGAACGTGAAAACGTCCGGATCGCCTTGAAAAATGTCTGCAGTGCCATCGCCCTGATGTACATCGAGGTCGATTATGAGCACCTTTTGGAGAGCTCCATCCGCCTGCATGACCCGGACGGCGACGGCTACGTCGTTGAAAACACAGAACCCCGCTCCATGCAGCCGGCGGGCATGATGGCTGCCACCGGCTGTGTTGCAGGCAAGGCCGTGCTCCAGGGCAAGGTAGCCGGTCAACACTGTCCCTCCAGTCGCGCAGCGGGCGCGAAGAGCAATGTCGTGACGCATTGGAAAGCCGATTTCCCGCGCAATGACTTCAGGAACGTTTCCCTCAAAGACCTGATCCACGTAGGCAGGATCATGGGCGAGCGACACCCATTCGAACGGCGCCGGCCTCGGACGGTAGAACGCACTGCCGTCCAACAGGCCCTCCGTGCGGATCAGATCCGCAACAGCGCGGAATTTGTCCATCGGAAATCTGTGATTTGCAGGAAGATCGGCGCAATAGGCCGGATGGTGAACGATCGGCAAAGGCATTCCCTGACATATAGCAAGGCGGTCGCCAACAGGAACCCTGAAATACTCGAGTGACGGTAACTCATACCGGGTATGTCAGGAAAGCGATTGACGAAACCGGTCTGCGTGGACAAGAAGGGCTCTACTCTTAAGATGAGCCTCTCATGTCCACTCCCCACACTGCGGACAATCCCTCGCCCCATGCTTTCACGGTGACACACCGGTCCGTCCTCGTGATCGCGGTTCCAATGACGCTCGGATACCTGTCGACGCCGCTGCTCGGGGTTGTCGACATGGCCGTGATCGGCAGGCTTGGCGATGCAACCCTTTTAGGGGGAATTGCACTCGGTGGGATCATCTTCGACCTGGTTTTTACCACCTTCAATTTTCTGCGTGCCGGAACGACCGGCTTGACGGCGCAAGCGGTTGGAGCGCGAAACGACCCGGAAATCAAGGCAACCCTCCTCAGAGCTCTCGTGATCGCCGTGCTTGGCGGGCTTATCGTCATATTGCTTCACTCGCCGATCCGCGATGCGGGTCAATGGTTCCTGGGCGGCAGCGCCGATGTTCAGTCAGCCACCCGCCGGTACTTCGACATACGCATCCTAAGCGCACCGTTTCTGCTCGCAAATTACGCCATTCTCGGATGGTTCATCGGTCTTGGACGCGCCGGGACGGGTCTTTTGCTGCAGCTGTTCCTGAACGGGCTGAATATTGCTCTCAGCATATGGTTCGTAATCTGGCTTGGATGGAGCGTGGAAGGGGTCGCCCTTGCTACGGTCCTGAGTGAGATAGCAGCGACGTTTCTCGCCCTCGCGCTTGTGCTGGGAAGTACCAAACGAGCCGGGTGGCCGGCGCTCGGTGTTGTTTTCGACCGGAGGCTGTTGATGCGCATGATGGCTCTTAACCGGGACATCATAGTCCGCTCCTTTGCGCTTCTTTATGCGTATGCGTTCTTCATGGCGCGTTCGGCAGACCAGGGCGACACTGTACTGGCCGCAAACGCTGTGCTTGAAAAATTCATTATGGTCTCCGGCTATTTCCTCGACGGCCTGGCAACCGCTGCCGAACAGCTTGCCGGACGTGCGGTCGGCGCGCGATTCCGCCCTGCTTTTGACAGAACCGTCAAACTCACCGCGCTCTGGAGTTTTGCCATGGCCGGTGTGCTTGCATCTCTTTTCTACCTTCTCGGTCCTGCCATGATTGAGTTCATGACAACCTCACTGGAGGTACGCGAGGTTGGAAATACGTATCTGATCTGGGCCGTTCTGGCGCCACTGCTCGGCGTTCTGGCTTTCCAGATGGACGGCGTTTACATAGGGGCGACCTGGTCCGACACCATGCGCAACATGATGCTGCTTTCGCTTGCCGTTTACATTGCAGCGTACTACGCGCTCTTTCCTCTATTGGGGAACCACGGACTTTGGCTTGCGATGGGAATATTTCTCGGGTTTCGGGGCCTGACCTTGCTGGCAATGTGCCGCCGGCGTGCGGACAGGACCTTCGCTGCGCTCTAATGTGTCTCAGACGCCCAGGCATCCACGTCCCGGTCCCGCGCTTCGCGGAGGGACGTTAATCCGTGCTGGTCGAGTTTTGCGGACAGCCCCGAGAGTATTTCGCCAATCAGCGACGGGCCTTTGAAAACCAGCGAGGAATAAAGCTGGAGAAGATCAGCACCGGCGGTGATTTTGCTCCATGCGGTCTCGGCGCTGTCAATGCCGCCAACGCCGATGATCGGGAGACCCGGACCCGCCAGCTTGCGCGCCTTTGCGAGTACGATCGTCGACTTTCTGAAAAGCGGTTTTCCAGACAGGCCTCCGATCGCCTGGTATGGCCCCGAGCGGCTCAGTCCGTCCCGGTCCACCGTGGTGTTGGAAACAATCAAACCGTCGATTGCGTTTTCAAGCACCTCTTCGACAATGTCCTTCAGATCCTCCGCGACGATGTCGGGCGCAATCTTGAGGAGCAACGGCACCTTCCGGCCTGTTTTGTCCGCACAATCGCTGCGTGCCTTGGCAACCCCTTCGAGGAGTTCAGCAAGCGCCGAGCGCGCCTGCAAATCCCTCAAGCCCGGGGTGTTGGGCGAAGAGATATTGACCGTAAAAAACGAGGCCAGATCGGCAAACTCCGTGATACCGCTGACATAGTCGCCAACGCGATCTGCCGTGTCCTTGTTTGCCCCGACATTGATGCCGACGATACCGCCTGCGCTTTTTCTGGACAGCAGCCGTTTGCGCATGGCCGCGTGGCCGTCGTTGTTGAAGCCATAACGGTTGATGACCCCTTCATCGACAGGCAACCGAAAGACACGCGGACGTGGATTTCCAGGTTGCGCTATTGGCGTGACCGATCCGACTTCTGTAAAGCCAAAGCCGAGCTTCAGCAAAGCATCGGGCACCTCGGCGTTCTTGTCGAAACCTGCAGCCATTCCAAGCGGATTGGGAAAGTGCAAATCCCAAAATTGCACCGCGAGACGCGGGTCCGAGGTCCCGGAAACGCCGGACAAAAGACCGGTTTTCATGGCAAGGACCGTGACGCGGTGCGCCGTTTCCGCTTCAAGAGCATGCAGCCCCTTGAGCGTGAGACTTTCCAGCCAGCCTGCTGTCATTCGCCGAGCTCCGGGAAAACATGTCCTCCTTCGGAAGACACCGGCAGCTCCTTGACCCATAAGGCTGTTGCAGGATCCAGCGTTGCGTAAAGGTGTGGAAACAGAGCGTCGCCTCTGGAGGGTTCCCATTTCAAGTTTTCTGAAAAACTCTCGGCTTCAAATGCCGCCAGTAGCAAATCGTGTTGGCCGTTGAAATGCTTCGAAGCCGTTTCGCGAACCTGTTCAGCGGTCGAAAAGTGAATAAATCCGTCCGTAAGGTCGATCGGAGCACCCGCAAAAACGCCTGCCTCCACCGCCTGCTGCCACATGGACTTCGGAACGATCTTGAAAATCAACGTCATCTCTTCCTGCACCTGTCACTTTGCGCCATCGATCGGGTCAATAGATGCCAGCCTCAAGTTGCGCGGACACTACTGACAGGTCTGCCGTCAAACAAGCCGGACAAGCGGACTTTCCCGATGAATGGCAATTCGATCGTGAAAAATGCAAAATAATACCGCGTTAATTTCTCGGTATTTTAGTGTTCGGACTTTATGATCACGCTGTTGCAGCAACCAAGTGACTCGCGATGAAGCTTCGGCCTTTCCTTGTGCCTGTACTTTTGCTGACCGTTGCCGGCGGTCTGGTCACCTGGCTATTGCTTGCAGACCCGCCGGAAATCCCGGAAAGACAAATCGCCGATGCACTCCGGCCGAGTATCAGCGAATCGCGGCCTCCCGCTTCCCTTCCGAAAGCGAGCACCACGCAGAAGAAACCTCCGGAAACGCCGGAAGCAGCAGTTGAACAGAGCGCCCCTCTTCCGGTCGACATTCGCAATGTGTCGCCTGATGGTGTTTCAGCCCCGCAGGTCAGCGGCGATCTGAAACGTGTCGAGCCGTCCGAGCGGTTTCAGGAGTTGATGAATCCACCCGTTGAACCCGTCCCGGACGGACCACTGGAGCTCAGGCGGGTTCAGGTGCTGGACGGCGGGCGGATCAAATCCAAGAAATTGGTCGTCACGCTGGCGCATATCGAACCACTCAAGATCGACGAGACCTGTGTTGCCGAGCAAGGCGGTGTCTGGCCGTGCGGGACGCGGGCAAGAACCTTTCTTCGGGGGCTCATTCGGCAGTACAAGATCACATGCGAGAAACTTGCCGAAACCGGGCCGAACCAGATCGTGGCCTCCTGCAAGCGCGGAAAGATCGATTTGAGCACCCGGCTGGTGCGTTATGGCTGGGCGAGCCCGACCGCCGACGCCCCGGAGGGCTATCAGGATTTTGCCCTGCTGGCACAACAGCGCAAGCTGGGCCAATGGCAGGATGAGTGGCAATTCGCAGCGCCCAAGACAAGCTGGGAAGCAGATCCCGACGCCCCGCTGCCGGGCCTTGAGGACCTGGAACCGGAGATCGTCGAATGGAGCCAAAGCGCGGATGCTGACCAGCCGAACCAGGAATTCTTCGGATTTGAGCCGGACGACGCGGGCGAGACGCCGCAGCAATGAGACCTGCTTCGGCACTTAACTTTCGCACCACAAAAAATGTAATACGCATTCGTGTCGCAACACTTCCAAGAGGTGTCGATCCAGTACCTGGTTGGCAGCCAATTTGATCTAAACTGCACCACGAACGATCAAATTGGAGGTCCGGCATGCCACTTGAACTAACTCTCGGCATTATTGGCGGAAGCGGCCAACTCGGCAGCGCCGTCGCGGCAGGCTGGCTTACAGGCGATTGCATCCGTCAGGAAAATCTCTGGGTTTCAAACCGGTCCGGCAGGTCATCCGGGCTCGACGATTGGACAGAGGTTCAGTTCACTGCCTCAAATCAGGTTCTCGCCGATGCATGCGATGTCGTTGTCCTGTCCGTTCCGCCGGCTCTGATCGACACAATTGACATTCAGGTACCACCGGAAAAGCTCGTCCTGTCACTGATGGCCGGCGTTTCTCGCCAGCAAATCAGGGATCTGACGGGAACGCGAAAGGCCGTGCGAGCCATGTCGAGCCCCGCCGCCCGGCAGCGGCTGGCTTATTCTCCCTGGTTTGCACCGGACGGATTGGACAAAGCCGAGAAAAAGACCGTTCAAACACTTTTATCGGCGATTGGTGAGACGGACGAAGTGCTTGATGAAAGACATATCGAGGTGTTCACGGTTCTCACCGGTCCAGTCCCGGGTTTTGCCGCGTTCTTTGCAGATTGTCTGGTGCAATATGCGCTTGCAAATGGTGTCGCTCCAGAGGCGGCCGTGAAGTCCGTCAAGCAACTGTTCCTGTCGAGCGGCGGGCTGATGTCCGAGGCCGCTCTTCCGCCCGCCAGCTTTGTGGCGGAGATGATCGACTACGGAGGGACAACGGCGTCCGGTTTGAAAAAACTTCAGGAATTGGAGATCGCCCGAACGATTGCAGAAGGCCTCAATGCCAGCCTCGAGCGGGTTCAAACCATCGCACCGACGGACTGATCAACGGGAACCTGCGGCCCTTCCGGATATCAAAAGAAAAGGAGGAGACCACGTCTCCGCCTTTTCCCCATCCCACCGGCCGGCCTTTAAGCCGACAATTCGCCTGAGAGCGCCTTGCGGATCATCTCGCGGGTCTCAGCAATGCCATAGAGCGCGACAAAGGAGCCGAAGCGTGGTCCTTTCTCCTGCCCCAGAAGCAGTTGATAGAGCGCCGAGAACCAGGCGACAGATACGCCCGGTCCGCCATCGGGACCCTTCTTGTTCTGATCCTGATACCGCTCGATCGCCCGCGCCACGTCAAGGACGGCGTCCTGAATGGCAGCTCCGTCGGCATCATCCGGCAGTTCCGCCAGTTTGGCGTCCAGCTGCTCAAGAGCGGTCCGCTCAACCTCGTCAGGCACCTTGAAAGACTTTGTCGGCCTGACAAAATCCTCAAAGTAGCGGATGGCATACCCAACCAGCGCATCCAGTTCCGGGTGCGTTGCCGCGGTTACGCCCGGCGCATAGCGTGAAATGAAGGCCCACAGCACCTCCTTGTTGTCCGCGTTGGACGCCGAGACAAGGTTCAGAAGCATCGCGAACGGAACCGGCATATCGATCGCCGGAATGTTTCCGGAATGAATATGCCAGGCCGGGTTCTGCAGTTTCTGCTCCACCGGCATCTGCCCGTATTTCTGGACAAAGGTGTAGTACTCGTCGACCGCCTTCGGAATGACATCGAAATAGAGCTTCTTGGCCGTCTTGGGCTTCTGGAAATTGTAAAGCGCAAGGCTTTCCGGCGACGCATAGGTCAGCCACTCGTCGATGGTCAAACCGTTGCCCTTCGACTTGGAGATCTTCTCACCCTTTTCATCCAGAAACAGCTCATAGACGAAATGTTCCGGCGCCTTGCCGCCCAGAATGTTGCATATCTTGTCGTAGATCGGCGCGTTCGTCTGGTGGTCCTTGCCGAACATCTCGAAGTCGACGTCAAGGGCAGCCCAGCGCATGCCGAAGTCCGGCTTCCATTGCAGCTTCACATTGCCGCCGGTGACGGACACGGTAATCTCTTCTCCGGTTTCGTCGTCAAACGTGATCGTACCGTCCGCCGGATTGACCTCTTTCATGGGCACATACAGCACACGGCCCGACGACGGTGAAATCGGCAGGAAGGGCGAATAGGTCGCCTGACGCTCTTCACCGAGGGTCGGCAGCATAACGTCCATGATCTTCTGATATTTTTCCGTTGCCCGGATCAGGACATCATCAAACTTGCCGCTCTTGTAATACTCGGTTGCGCTGGCGAACTCATAGTCGAAACCGAACGTATCCAGGAAACGCCGGAGCATGGCGTTGTTGTGGGCCGCAAAGCTCTCGTAGTCGCCACCAAACGGGTTGGGTACGGCTGTGAGCGGCATTTGCAGATAAGGTTCCAGCGCGGCACGGTCCGGGACGTTTTCCGGGATCTTGCGCATCCCGTCCATGTCGTCGGAAAAACACAGCAATCGCGTTGGAATCTTGTCTTCAGTCAGCAGCCGGAAGGCTGTGCGCACCATGGTGGTGCGCAGGACTTCGCCAAACGTTCCGATATGCGGCAAACCGGAGGGACCGTAGCCGGTCTCAAACAGAACCGGTTTTTCCGGATCCCTCTTGCCGATGCGTTTGACCAGTTTGCGTGCTTCTTCGAACGGCCAGGCTTTGGATTTCGCGGCCGCCTCGACAAAGTCTTGCGATAGGTCAAGCAAAGGCAGGGATTGGTCGGTCATGTTCGGGTTTCATTCTGTTGATTTGGATGGAAACAGCGCAAATTCCGGCGGCAGAACTGCCAATGGGCCGTTTGTTGCGGCGCGACACTAGAAAAGCGCAGGCCAACAGTCAATCAAATGTCGCATTTCATTGACTTGAAGCTTTCCCGCCAACCCTATACATCGTGTCTTCGATTTGCCCTCAAACCGGCGCAGTGGAGAATGAATAGTGTCTAGCAACGAACCGATCAGCGTTCAGGAAGCCCTCATCTACGTGATGGTGATTGTGTCTGCCTCAGACAACGCGATGACAGACAAGGAGCTGGCCACGATCGGTGACATGATCAAGATGTTGCCGGTGTTCAACGAATATGACAGCAACCGGATCATACCGGCGGCGCAACGTTGCGGCGACATTCTTCAGGAAGAAAACGGCTTGTCGCTGGTGCTGGAACTCGTTGGGGACGTTCTACCTCCGAAACTCTACGACACGGCCTATGCCCTGGCCGTCGAGGTCGCTGCAGCCGACCTTCACGTTGAACAGGAAGAGCTGCGCATTCTTCAGATGCTGCGTGACCGGTTCCGTCTCGACAAGCTCACTGTAGCTGCCATCGAACGCGGTGCCATCGCGCGGCACCGTACCGTCTGAGTAGGATCAGTCGCGAGATCCGGCAATGCCGGATCTCAGTGCCTTTATCGCGGCGGCAGCGCGCGAGGTGACACCAAGTTTGCGATAGCAGTTCTCCAGGTGACGGTCGACTGTTTTTGGAGAAATCGCAAGCAGGCGCGCGATTTCCTTGTTCGTTTTTCCGTGGATCAACTGCCCCAGAACTTCGCGTTCGCGCAATGTGAGCTGGAACTCTTCGCCCCAGACGGTGTTGCTCGCTGTCCGGCGCATGCCCTTTATATTGAGCGCGGCGGGAAACTAGTTCAGGCTGCGGATGGCGTCAGGCAGGTCAAGCGAAAACGCAGGGATGGCAACATCAAACCGCGATCCGTCGGGCCGCTCCATCGCGTAGGAGCCCGCCATGATGCCGCTGTCGGTCGATAGCGGGCAATGCGATGAATATTCATATGTTTCGCCAGGCTCGATCACCGGCTGCTCGCCGACCACGCCATCGCCACTGACCTCTTCCTGCCGGCCAAGCGCATCAGTGATCTGCCAGTACCGGGTCTTCAGCTGTACCGGGTCCGGACCGCCGTTGTGGATTTCCACCATATACGCCCATATGAACTCGCTTTCTTCCGGTTTCGATTCATCGTCCAGATAAAACGGTTCGACCGAGACTTCGATCCCTTGCGTTGTGGCGCTGTAACTGCCTGACACGGTAGTTCCTTCAATCCAGGGGCGGTGATCCGCAACTTCAGGAAGCGCTTATAGGGCGAATGACATAAGCGTGAAAGAGTCTTACTTGTGAAATCCGGAAGGATTTTGCATGTAGGCCGCTGATTTTCCCCAAACCAGGTCCAATACCGTGTTCGACGCCCGCATACGACCTCTGATCGACCCATTGCTCAACCGGTTGGGGCACCTTCTTGCCAGAACCGGCGTCAGCCCGAATGCCGTCACGCTTTTCGGCTTTGTGATCGGCCTGGGGGCCGCTGTTGCGATCGCGTCTGGATTATTTCTTCTCGGATTCGTTCTGATCGCCCTGAACCGCCTTGCCGATGGGCTCGACGGCGCTCTCGCCAGGGCGACGCAAAAAACCGATCTTGGCGGGTATCTGGACATCACTCTGGACTTTTTCTTCTACGGGGCCATTCCTCTGGCTTTTGCAATCCAGGATCCCACCACCAATGCCCTGCCTGCTGCCGCTCTGCTTTGCAGCTTCTACGCAAACGGCTCCGCATTCCTTGCCTTTGCGATCATGGCGGAACGGCGCGGACTTTCGACAGACAAGCAAGGAGCAAAGTCACTCTACTATCTGGGCGGACTGGCGGAAGGCACTGAAACAATCGTTTTGTTCTTGCTCATGGCCCTTCTGCCGTCATGGTTTGCCACTCTCGCATGGGCTTTTGCCGCCGTCTGCTTCGTCTCGGCGGGTGCACGCGTGATGATTGGTGTCAAATCACTGGACAGGGGCTAGACGCAACCAAGTTTACCGCACGAAATCAGCTCAGGTAGAAGCCTTCGAAGTGGACATTCTCGATCTCGTCTCCGGAGAGATAAATATAGCTGCTTGAGGTGGCCGTTGACACAGGCTGCGACGTTGCCAGCGTTGATAATGGCCGATCCCGGCCAAGCCTCAGGTAGAACTTGATAGGCTCGCGAATGACGATGTGATCAATCGTACTCGCCCCCTTCAGACTGACTTCTTCGGGATATCCAGCATACATGATCCGTTTGTTGCCATCTGCGATTTTCGTCAGGACGAAACAGGTGAAAATGCCCGTACCATTGTGTTCCTGAGACAGGAGCGGTGCCAGTGGGCCGTACATCAATCGCCCGATTGCCGGTATCCTCATGGCAAGTTGTTTGACGACTTCGGTCAGAACAAGGGCCCAGATGCAAATAGCGAGAAAGGTAAAAGCCGCCTTTTCCGGGAACTCGAAAATAAAATTGATCACGCTGTATCTGACACTGTTATAAATCAGGAAGAATTTGCCCGTGTCATCGATGAAATCAATTGGAAAACGATAATGGTATATAAGGTTCGTGACCAGTATCAGGACTTTCAGCAAGACAACAAACGAGACCAGTATTCCAGCGGAATAGATCAATATCGAGACCGTGGAAAAGACGACGTTCACGGCTCCGAAGGGGCGTTTTACAATCGACCCTTGAAAAAGAGAATACCTGAACATCAATCCAGGTATTAGAAACAGGAAAACCAATAAAGTTGAGCTACTTAGCGACACTCACAATTACCTTGCGAACGCGGGCCTCTCGCTTTTCAACAAGCTCTTTATCCTGTTCCGGACGTCGTCTTCCTTGATCGAGGACGACTTTTCTTCCGAGGACACCTCAGACAAGGCACGGTAAACGGTTGCAAAAGAACCGTTGGATTCTTTGCTTAGTTCTCTCAGAAGGCGTTCACGGCGAGACAGACCTGTCATTGGAACCTCCTAGAATCAAACTCGGCATCATTCTATCGCAAAACCGCTTGAGTTTGCACTAAGCAGATGCGAACCGCCCTGCGGCATTTCCGGGCAAAGCCCCGGAAAAAAACCGAACTCACGATAAATATAGTGCTTTTTGCCGTCTTTTTTAAGTCTGGATCACCACGAGGACGTTCAATCCGGCAGGCGCAACCCGCAAACGCGCATTTCAGGGCGGGATTGAGGACACTCCGGTGCTTGGCCAGAGCGGCATGTCAGGGCCCGGATGACGAGCCTGTTTCCTCGGCTTTGAAACGCTCTATCCATTCCCGGTTGGTCTTGTCCGACAGCCGCGCGACGGGAAGCTCAATGCCCGCTGCAGCTTTCGGATCCAGCCCAAGTTCACGCAGGATCGTCTCGACCGCTGCGACAGGCTGTAGGGCAAGTTCGTCATAGCGAATGCGCAGCGGCGTTAGATCTTCGTCTTTGAACCAGTCAGTCCATGCCTGATCATACGCTGTCATCTCTTCAACGTGCTGCCTGATCCGTGCGCGGTCATAGGATGGTTCCTGTGGCGGCGCCAACCTTTCTATTTCCGTTCCGTCCGGCGCTTTGTGCCAGAGCCCTGTCTGGCTGGCTTTCACAAAGGAAACAGCCTGGGCAACCTTGTCGCCCCGGGTGAGATGAATGAACAAGGGTCTGCCAAATACGGCTTCGATCCGCGCTGAAAGGCTCTTCAGTTCTGGATGAATGGTTTTGAGCTGAGACGCAAAGAAGTCAAAACTCCCGCGCTGAAGTCTCAGACCAAAGATCCCGGTTCCCGCAGAGCCTCTTTGCCGGGCCGTTTCAAATAGGGTCGAAAGCCGTTCGCGTTCACCTGGAAAAACCGCGTCTTCAAGCCCGAAATGAGCCTGCCAGGCGTCAAGGCTGGCTTTGTGAAAATAGGACTGCGGGTCGCCCGCCTGCCCTGTCGCCGCGAGAAGCTTGCACAAGAGCGTGCTGCCGCTGCGGGGCGACGTGCAGATGACGTAGGCCTGGTAGCTCATCTTTCTCTACGTTCCCATGTGCCGACTGCTCGAACAGCAGCTCCTCAACTTCACCGCTGGCGTAACCGCCGGGCATGACACTTCGAAGACGGCGCCACTCCTTCGTGCGGGTAACGCATGTGCCGGTGACGTTGAAGCATGTCCAAAACGAAAAACCAATTTCCAATAAAGACAATTCTGTCCCATCAGCGAAGCAACAATGCAATTTGGCCGGTCAGCTGCTTCTCGGCCGCCTGACAGGGCAACTTGCGGAGACAGTCTGCTCCGCCTTGTGCTACTCATTCCAGAAAGCTTCAAAAGGCATTGAGTCGGGTCTGAGAACGCAAACGGATCCGGTCGTTGCGGGAGACCTCTCAAAGTGCACACGAAAGACATGTCCTCTTGGACACATGACCACGTTTTCGGTCAGGACAAGGCGCGTCCGGGCGAACGGCGGACACTCATTATTGTAATCGTGACTGCCGTCTTCATGGTGGTGGAGGTCTTCGCCGGACTTTATTACGGCTCGATGGCGCTCCTCGCCGACGGATTGCACATGGCAAGCCATGCAGCTGCGCTCGGCATAAGTGTTGCCGCGTATGTCTATGCACGGCGGCAAGCTGCCAACCGGCGTTTTTCGTTCGGAACGGGCAAGGTCAACAGCCTCGCCGCATTTGCCAGCGCGATCCTTTTGGTGGGGTTTGCCGCACTTATGGCCGTTGAAAGCATCGAGCGGCTGTTCAACCCCGTTGCCATCAGTTTCGACCAGGCGATTCTGGTTGCCATGCTTGGGCTCCTCGTGAATGGCGCCAGCGCATGTCTGCTCGCATCTACCCCGCATCACCACCATCATGATCACGGGCACGGGCACGGGCACGGGCACGGGCACGGGCACGGGCACGGGCACGATCACGCGCATCATCATCACGGTCACGATCATGACGGCGCGCAGACCTCCGAAATCCACAAGGATCACAACCTGCGGGCAGCTTATCTCCATGTCCTGGCCGATGCATTGACCTCGCTTCTGGCAATTCTCGCGCTCCTTGCAGGCAAGTTTGCGGGGGCGACGTGGCTGGATCCAGTCATGGGCATTGTCGGTGCCGCGCTTGTTGCGCATTGGTCGTTCGGCCTTCTGCGCATGTCGGCAAAAGTTCTCCTGGACTGGCAAGCGGATGACCGGTTGATCGATCAGGTGCGCGCGGCGCTTCGGGCCGACAAGAGCGACAGGATCGCCGACCTGCATGTCTGGGCAATCGGCCAGGGCCAGCATGCTGCCGAGGTCACGATCGTTAGCGATCACCCCCGCAGCCCGATGCATTACAAGGCGCTCATCCCCGAGAGCCTTGGGATCGTGCATGTTTCAGTGGAAGTGCACCGCTGCGGCATGTCCAAGGAGGCCGCTTGATCTGAATGAATCCTTCAGTTCTGTGTCATCAGAGCTTCAAGCATGGGGCAATCTCGCCGACCCTCCGCACAGTTGCCGACGAGCTCAAGCAAGGCACTTTCGAGCCGCCTCAATTCCTCTATTTTTGCCTGGACTTCAGACAGGTGTTTTTGCCCAACCTCGGCCGCCGACTGACAAGTGTCGCCCGCTTCCTGTGTCAGTGCTTTCAGGGCAATCGCATGTTGAATTGAGAAGCCTAAGTCACGGCATCGCTTAACAAAGCGTAGTTCGGCAATTGCCTTTTTGGAATACAATCGTCTCCCGGATGCCGTGCGGCCCGCTTTGGATATTATACCTTCACGCTCGTAATACCGGATCGTCTCGATAGATACGCCACTTTGGCGTGATGCTTCTCCGATCGCGATCATGTGATTAGTTCCCGGCTTGATCCTGTAGTTACTACAGAATGCAAAATCAGTCGCATGAAGTCGAAGAAAGAAATTATTGAGTTTGAAAAGACGGCACCTAACAAACTCTTCATGGGCGGTGTGGGTCTATTGGCATTGCTGAGTGCGTCTTGCTGCGTGCTCCCAATCGGATTGTCGATTGTTGGTTTGAGCAGTTCCTGGCTCGCGCTTATCGGGCCGTTTGTAACTTACCGCCCGGAAATCCTAGCTGTTGTCGCACTCGTACTGGCATGGAGCTGGTACCGGCTCTTAAAAACTTGGAATTGCGCCGGACGGCGCTCCTTGACGCTTTCTGTCCTTGTCCGCGCAACACTCGCTTTGGGGCTCGCCGCAAGCTCTCCAATCTGGGAAACGACCGTAACCCGTGGAATGTGGACTCTCTGGCTCGAGACGAGGTCATGAAAAAGACTGTGTTGGCAAGCTATGTCGGTTCGCTCTCTTCGCTTGGCGTTGCGACCTGTTGCATTTTGCCCATGGCATTGATGCTGGTGGGTCTCGGAGGAAGCTGGATTGCAATCTTCGGCAAGATTGCTGCTGCGAGCTTCCACGTCCTCGGAATTTCCTCAACGCTTCTGCTTCTGGCGTGGTTTTTCTCCTTCCGTGGGCGATCTTCAGATCGTCTGAAATGGTGGCTTGGCGGCAGCACTGTGCTGACACTGGCCGCTTGGGTCATTGTGTTCAACGAAACCCGGATCAACGACTATCTGATTACGCTGATGTGAACGACATGGACAAAACGAACATCAAACTACAAAGCACGATTACGTGCCCCGAATGCGGTCACAAAGCAGAGGAAATTATGCCAACTGACGCCTGTCAGTGGTTTTACGAATGCAGATCCTGCGGTGCAATACTGAAGCCGCAACCCGGCGATTGCTGCGTATATTGCTCTTACGGAACGGTTGCTTGTCCTCCGATCCAGGAAGGGGACTCTTGCTGCGGTTGAGTGAAAAGTACGCAAAGAAAGTGTTTGGAGACCGCACTATCATGCGGATTTCGATAACTTGCTTTTACCCGTAGAAGTCATAGCGCAACGAATAAGTCACTGTTTCATGGCCGTTTTCGCCCGGCGGCGGAGTACCAGCAGTCCAGCGGCGACAATCATCGTCATGCCGGTAACAGATGCAAAACTCGGCGATATGCCGAAAAACACAATGTCCCAGATGGCGACGAACACGAGATAGCTGTATTCGAAGGTTGAGACGATGGCGGGTGGGGCAGCCTGATAGGCGCCTGCCAGCATCATTCCAATGACAATCGTCAGTCCCGCCAGCAGCGCGAGAACCAGCCAGTCCAACAAACCGATATCCGACCACATGCCGAAAATGTAGGGGTACTCACGGAGCATGTCGTCTTGCGGAGCAACCAGGTAAATCAGGCCGCTGACAGAAACACCCGCCGTCAGCATGACAACAGTCTGCGACAGCGAAAGGGCGGATAGCGGGGTGTCCTGACATTTGACCCGCGTCGTTATGTGCGCGAGTGCATAGAAAGCGGCTCCGACAACGGGAAGCAGGACCCAGGGCGAGAACGCGTCGGTCCCCGGTTGCAGTAAAACGACGACCCCGGCAAACCCGAGAACGATACCCAGCCGTCCGAACGGTCCGACAGCCTCCCCGATCGCATATGCGGACAGAAGTGCCACAAAGACCGGCGCGAGATAGTTGGCCGCACCGACGGTCGACAGGCTCAGGAACGGGATTGCCGCGTAAAACGCCAGAAACGTGGTCGTGATGAAAACCGATCGTAAAAGTGGCCATTTTCCGAACGCGGTGCGAACGACACCACGATGAGCTCCCTTCGCCCACAGGACCACCCAAAGCATCGGTATTGCAAGCATGCCGCGCAGCGCAAAAATCTGCCACAAGGTCATGTCGCTGCTGAACAGCTTGAACACCACATCCTGGATCGAGATCGTAAGCGCCGCTGCAACGATCAGGAAAACGCCACCAACGATATTCTGCGGACGGGAGACCGTGCTGTCGCTCATGTGATCTTCCTTGCGCAATGTTCTTCGTTTCCAACACGTACCGCCGCGCTATTCATTTGAGAAGGCATTGCAAACTGAAGGCATTATTTGATATTTTTAAAGAATGGAGCGCATACCCACGCATGGCATCGAGGTTTTTCTGACCATTGTTCGGGAAGGATCAATGCGATCAGCGGCAGAGGCACTTGGCGTCGGCGCTCCTGCCGTAAGCCTGCAGTTGAAGGCGCTCGAGGACCGGTTGGGAATCGAGCTGTTTTTCCGCACGACACGCAGCGTGGAGCTTACGGAAGCCGGGAGAATTCTTTTCGATGCGGCAGCCCCTGCGCATCGCGACCTGACCTACGCCTTCAGGAAAACGAAGGAGATGGCGCGCTCTACCACGGGGACGTTGCGGCTGACCCTGTCGCGCGGGGCCTATATCGCCGCTCTCGCACCCGTTCTGAAAGACTTCCTGGCGAGACACCCGGGCATCAACCTGGACATTTCGTGGAATGAAGAACTGGTCGATATCGTGCGCCGTGGATTTCATGGCGGCATTCGCATGGGCGATATGCTGAGCCCGGATATGATCGCGGTGCGCATTACCCCGCCGATCAAGTCGGCTTACTTTGCGGCGCCCTCATATCTTCAGGACCATGGTGTGCCCAAACGCCCCCGAGACCTCCTGGATCATCAGTGCATTCGCCAGCGGCTTCCCAGCTCAGGCGCGCTTCGGGAATGGTTGGTAACCGAGAATGACCAGGACACATGCATCGACCCGCCGGCCCGGCTGATCTTCGATTCCGCTGCGGGCGTCATTCAAGCCGCGCGTGAGGGCCACGGTGTCGGCTGGTCCATGCAGGCGACGATGGAGGATCATCTGAAAACCGGAGAACTTGAGAGGGTCCTCAAACCATACGCCAAGGACCTGCCGCCGTTTTACATCTACTATCCTGCGCAGAACAAAAGGGTCGAGTGCCTCAGGCTGCTCGTGGAGTACCTGAAGCACCGGTCAAAGAACCAGGCTGCACCTGAGATTGGTTCAGCCGGAGAGAGCTGACCGACAAGGCGCACCGGGAGCAGCCTTGAATTGACGAAGCACCAGCTAGGCTGTGTCCTGTCGTTCCAGCCAAGCCAGAATCTCGCGGTTCGTCTCGCCCGGCTTTTCCTGCTGGATCCAGTGGCCGCAGTCCAGGCTGACCACATCCACATTCGGCACGAACTGCGACAGGTTTTCGGACTTTGAGATCGGATCCCTGTCGCCGTAAATCATAAGCGCAGGCTGCCTGATGACCGGGTCAACATCCGCCAGGAGATGCCAGTTGCGGTCAAGGTTTCGATACCAGTTGATGCTGCCCGTGAAGCCCGATCGTTCGAAAGCGGAAACGAAGACACTCAATTCGGCTTCACTCATGACGGGTTCACCGCGTGGCCGCTCAGCCCTTGCAAGATCAATCAGGACCATGCCCGCTTCCGGCGCTGCCGGGGGCTCGTTTTTCCGGTAAAGATTTCGGAGAAACCTGTCGGTGTTTTCCTGAAAAACCGCGTCCGCGACACCCGGTTTCCGGTTGAAGTGGACGAAGTAATTGTCCCCGCCGAGAAAAGCCTCCATGAGCTCGACCCAGGGTCTTTCTCCGCGTTCCTGATACGGCAGGCTCAGATTGATCACCTTGCGGACCCGGTTCGGATGCAGCAGGGCCAATCCCCAAACAACCATAGCCCCCCAGTCGTGACCGGCAAAGACAGCATCCTCGTAGCCAAAGTGATCAAGGAGCGCGACAAGATCCCCCGTCAAATATCCAATATCATAGTCGGTAACCTTGCCCGGTTGCGAAGATTTGCCGTAGCCACGCTGGTTGGGGACGATGACATGGTAGCCCGCCTCGGCAAGCGCGGGCATCTGATGTCGCCAGGAAAACGCATGCTCCGGCCAACCGTGACAGAGAACTATCGGATTTCCCGAATGTTCGCGTCCTGCTTCAAAAACCTCAAGTTCGACGCCGTTCACACAAATGAGGCTTGGACTTGGAAAATCGGTCGGATTGAACACTGCTCTGCTCCTTGTTGACTTTTGAAGCCGCTGCATGAAGCTTAATGATGCCAAAAACTGGCACCATAAATTGATAGCCATACCAAATGAAACCACGCCACCGACAAGACGCCCTCGTGCGCAACCTTCGCCGCCAGGGCACATCGACCATTTCCCGCCTGGCAGAAGAGGTTGGTGCCTCCCGCAGGACCGTGCTGCGCGACATTGCAGCACTGCGCGATGAAGGGTTTGTCATTCACTCAGAAACCGGCCCTGGAGGTGGCCTTTTCCTTGATCCGCGGTCTGTTCAGACCACTGCACGTTTATCGGTCGCTGAGGTCTTCGCTCTTCTGATCAGCGTTGCGAGCATGAGAGCTGCCGGAACCCTTCCCTTCTCGGGTCTTGCAGACGCAGCTCTTGCCAAGATCGAGAAAGCTCTGCCTTCGGACAAGGTGCAGGATTTGCGACGCTTTTTGGATTGCCTCTACGTCGGACCACTCGCTCCTGAGGTCGACATAACCAATTTGGGAAAAATGGACCCCGCGTTGCTGCCGGCATTTGAACCGGCTTTTCTCAATCGGTTGCGCCTGCGCTTCCACTACCGGGACGCAAAAGGCGTTGAAACAACGCGGCACGTGGAGCCGCAGGCCATGCTGATCCTGCCACCGCTCTGGTATCTGGTCGCCTGGGATCCTTCGCGCCAGGACTTCCGGCATTTCCGCATGGACCGGATCAGCGCACCCGAGTGTGTCGAGGGTTCAGCCTTTCGACGACGCCAAGTGCCCTTCGACGACAGCGTCCGCCCCGTTCGGCAGACACTCGATTGACATCTGATGCTTCTCTGCACGCCCAATTTCCTGGAAACGAGCTCAGAGTTTCGCTCCAAAAGCATCTCAAGAAATTTTCGATGTTTCCCCAACTTCGGACTGTTCGCAGTCCAGAGATTTATTTGCGAAACTCGGCGTGACACGACTTGCACGTTTGCCCAATCAGGTTTGTCGCAGTTTTCAGTCTCTCGAGATCGGAAATAGAGTTGGAGAACTCCAGGGCCACCCTTTCCATGTCAGCGGCCTTGCGGTTGAAATCTTCAAAATTAGTCCAGATCTCTGGTTTGGCCTCTGACTTGGGGTCGGTTTCTTGCGCTTCAAAAAGACTGGCTGTCTTTGATGCTTCGTTTGCAATGATAGCAGTTGCAGAATTGGCAGCCTTGGCATCAAACGGTGCCGCTCCCTTCGCCATATTTCCCAATAACTTCATGCTCTTGGCGATTTCAGACATGCTGTCCATTCGAGCTTGCACCGCAGCGTTTTTCACACCCTCGTGCGCGAGCGCCACCGTAACGCTCAACAAAAAAGGCACAATTAGCAATCGTCGCAAGTTCATTTTTTCGGCCCCTTTGCACTATTCAATTAATGCCGTTCGCCCGTTGCAGCTCACGAACATAAGCCACGATCAACGCGACATCCGCGCGGGATAACCCCGCGACCGGCGGCATATTTCCGAAGGTCCAGTGATGCGCGCGAACACCCAACGCAACGGCCTGCTGAAAGCTTTCATCAGCATGATGAGAAGGCTCATAAATGCGATGTACCAAAGGTGGAGCGATACCTTCCTTGCCCACTGCATCCGTGCCGTGACAAACGGCGCATTCGGCTTCAAAGAGTTGCCAGCCTGACTTTGCGTCGGTTGACAAGGTGTTTGGAAGAGTAATTTTCACCAATGGGCCTGGCGCTGAGTTTGCCCCCGCGTCATCTGGATCGCGGTCATATGCGAAAACAAAATATCCGGCGCTCACCAAGATTGCGGCGACGGTCATGGTCAGGAAATGATTTAACTTAATACCCATTTCAGGACAGGCCTACAGGTTCCAGCAGGTGGAAAGTCAAATCAGTTTTTCCAACTTGGAATCGTTACGGCCGTTGATGGCTAGTCGATGCCGACGCGTCTGCGTGCAAGTTCGCGGTAAAGGGCTTCGCGGCTCACGCCGATAATTTGCGCAATATCCTGCCACGAACCCCTGGGCGGCAAGTCTCCATTGGCACCGATCCATGCATCAAGCCGCTGCGCCACTGTTTTCAGCGCCCTGACCTCTGCCTGCAGACGGGATTTTTGAAGTTCACGTGCCAAATGTGCCGCCCATTCCCGCCTCAATTCTTCTGTTCGCTCGAGCCTTTCCAAAAACATATCTACGGATATTATCTGGAGTTTGGACCGGGACTTCGCCTTTGCATCGCAATGGTAGACGTCTGAATAAGCCGACGCCTCAGCAGCTATGCAGCCCTCAAATACCCGGTTCATGATCATGACGGATCCGTTTGCCGTATGTCGCAACAGATCAACTTGCCCTTCCAAAAGCAGGTACATGAACTTCACCGGATCGCCTGCAAAGAACAGATATTCTTCACCTTCCAGCTGAATTGAACTTCCGTTTTCAAAGAGGCGAGCAAAAATATCCGACATGATAGTTATCATACGTCTGTTTTTATAACCGTGCTACGTAAACGCATCAATGTGTTGGGAGACATGCGCAATGACATGGTCTTGGTACGCAGCCGTTCTGCTCACAAGCGCCCTTTTATCTGTCGATGCAACAGCACAACCTCAAAGTGTTCAACCAGGGGCATCGCCTTACGCCGGGCTTGAAACGCGCGAAATCAAAAGCCTTTCAAAGGACGACATTTCTGAACTGCTTGCCGGTGGAGGATGGCGGCTGGCGCTACCGGCGGAACTGAATGGAAAGCCGGGTCCTTTGCATCTGCTTGAGTTGAGCGAGGAACTTGACCTTTCGACAGATCAGATAAAGAGCTTGGAGGCACTCTATGCGGACATGCGCGAGGACGCCATTGTCACTGGCAAGAGATTTATCCAGGCAGAAGCAGCGCTCAGCCAAGCGTTCAAGCGCAACGAACTTGACGAGAAGACGCTTCGCAAGCTCGTCACGAATGCCAAAAACCTGCGGGCTGAACTAAGGTTTATCCATCTTTCCCGGCACCTTCGCACGCCTGATCTGCTAACAGAAGCACAGGTGAAACAATACAACTATCTCCGTGGATATTCGGCTGATCCTTGCGAGAATGTTCCGTCAGGCCATGATCCAACTATGTGGCGGCGACACAACGGCTGTGAATAGCCGGTCGTGCTGACCTGTTTGATTGAAGGCACAAAACCGCGTTTTACTGCCGCCGCTCAGGCCGAGAACACGCGTCCTTCGGCTCGAGCGTTACTTCTAACCGCGCTCAGCGCCTTTTCGACGTCTTCCAGCAGATCCTGCGGGTCTTCCAGCCCCACCGACAGCCGCAAAATACCGTCGGTGATGCCGAGTTCAGCGCGGGCTTCCTCGCCGATCGACTGATGGGTCGTTGTCGCCGGATGGGTGATCAGGCTCTTTGCATCACCCAGATTGTTGGAGATCCGGATAATGTCCAGCGCGTTGGTAAATCGGAAGGCCGCCTCTTTACCGCCTTCGATTTCCAGGGCCACCATGGTCGAACCGGCGCGCATCTGCCGCTTGGCCAGTTCTGCCTGCGGGTGATCGTCCCGTCCAGGATAGATCAACCGCTTGACCTTGGATTGGCCGGCGAGAAAATCGGCAATCTGTCCCGCGCTCTCGGTCTGGCGCGCAACACGGATCGGAAGCGTTTCAAGGCCCTTCATCAGGACCCAGGCGTTAAACGGGCTCATATGCGGGCCCGTATGCTTCACAAACGGCATGACTTCGTCGACGATCCATTCTTCATCGGAAAGAACCACACCGCCAAGGCATCGGCCCTGGCCGTCAATATGCTTTGTTGCCGAATAGACAACAACATCGGCCCCAAGTTGAAGCGGTGACTGATAAAGCGGGGTGGCGAATACATTGTCGACGATAAGGCGCGCACCAGCGGTCTTTGCAATCTCCGCGACTGCTGAAATATCAATGACCTCGAGCGTCGGGTTGGTCGGACTCTCCAAAAAAAGCGCGCGTGTATTCGGACGCACTGCTGCCTTCCACTGCTCGATGTCGGTCCCATCTACCAGCGTGCTTTCGACGCCAAAGCGCGGCAGCAATGTTTCGCAGATATAGCGGCAGGAACCGAACAGAGCTTTTGCGGCGATCACATGATCTCCCGCCTTGACCGACGCCATCAGAGCCAGGTTCACGGCAGCCATGCCGCTCGCCGTGCCGCGCGCAGCTTCAGCACCTTCCAGCGTCTTAATGCGACCCTCGAACATGGAAACGGTCGGGTTGGCATAACGAGAATAGACAAAGCCCGGGTCTTCGCCATTGAAGCGCGCTTCCGCTGCTTCGGCATTGTCGTAGACAAACCCCTGGGTCAGATACATGGCTTCCGAGGTTTCACCAAACGGCGAGCGCATGGTGCCGCCGTGAACCAGAGAGGTTGCAGGACGCCAGTTCTTGGTGGTTGACTCAGTCATTGTCTTGTTCGCTCCAAACGCAAAAAACCCCAGCCTCAAGACCGGGGTTCGCACCTCCGGCCTTTTTAGCGACTTATTTAACGTGGCTGCAAGCCGGCCGGCCCAAATCACCACGGAATGCGACCGTGGTAAGGGAAAACCATGCCGCGGTCAATCATCTTCGGCGAAAGTTCTCGTGAACCGACAAAGCCTGTTGGCGCGAGCCAGCCGATCCTTTAAGGATTTCTCTAAGGACAAAAGACGGGAATTCTTCATGAACGTGCCAACGGGCGAGGCCTTGAACGGAAGTGCAACTCTTGCAGCAAGCGGGATTTTGCCGGAACGGATCATTCGTGAGATGTTCGCCGCCGGTGAGATTTCGGCCGCAGAGACCCCAGTTCCCGGGCAGATCCAACCCGCCAGTCTGGACCTTCGCCTCGGCGCGGTGGCCTTTCGCGTTCGTGCCAGCTTTCTGCCTGGTCCTGAAATCCGCGTTGCCGACCGCCTGGAAGAGCTGAAACTTCACACGGTCGACCTCAGGGACGGCGCCGTTCTTGAAACCGGTTGCGTCTATATCGTGCCGCTTCAGGAAAGCCTTTCCTTGGCATCAGACATTTCAGCGACCGCAAATCCGAAAAGCTCTACCGGACGTCTTGACGTTTTCACACGCGTGATCACCGACAATGGCCTGGCCTTCGACGCGGTTCCGGCCGGCTACACGGGTCCGCTTTACGCGGAGATCTCTCCCCTCACCTTTCCGATCCTCGTCCGCAGCGGGTCACGCCTCAGCCAGATCCGCTTCCGGCGCGGCCAGGCGCTCATCGCCGATGCCATTCTTGAGGACGTGCACCGAACTCATACGCTGATGAGCGGCGGCAACGAGCGCATTGGTGGCGGCGTGCAGTTGTCGATCGACCT
This sequence comes from uncultured Roseibium sp., assembly GCF_947494555.1. Lineage (GTDB taxonomy): Bacteria > Pseudomonadota > Alphaproteobacteria > Rhizobiales > Stappiaceae > Roseibium. Next base: position 267,351 of record NZ_CANLVF010000005.1, read on the forward strand.
TGAAGGAAACGGCCCGGGCAGCCTGATCGGCTATCGCGCAAAACACCATTCAGGCCTGATAGACGTCGACGTTGTCGGGGCGCAGGATCCGCTTGATTTCTGGGAACCGATTTACCGGCGTCAGAAAGGTGAACTGATCCTCGATCCGGACGCGTTCTATATCCTTGTCAGCCAGGAGGCGGTCCATGTGCCGCCGGATTTTGCCGCCGAGATGGTACCGTTCGATCCGCTTGTAGGCGAATTCCGTGTGCATTATGCCGGCTTTTTCGATCCCGGATTTGGGCATGCGGGAGCAGGTGGCGTCGGATCGAGAGCCGTTCTCGAGGTCCGCTCCCACGACGTTCCCTTTATCGTAGAACACGGCCAGACCATCGGCCGGCTCGTTTATGAACATATGGCGGAGCGGCCGGTCACGCTCTACGGCGAAGGCATCGGCTCGAACTACCAGGGCCAGGCGCTGAAACTCTCGAAACACTTCAGGGCGACGTCCTGAAGCGCCATGTCCCTGAAAACCGTCTTGCGCGAATTCGAGGGATTTCTGGAAGACCGGAAGTCCAGGTTCCTGGCGCACCTGGTGCCTATCGATCAGTTCAACCAGCGTCTTGACGAGCTGCGTAAGGAGCACAGGAAAGCCAACCATATCGTGACCGCGCATCGCCAACTGCTTGACGACGGCCGGATCGAGGAAAGCGGCAAGGATGATGGCGAACCGGCCGGGACCTCCGGAATGCCGACCTTGCGTGTGCTTCAGGGTGCTGAGCTGATTAACTGCGCCGTCCTGATCGTGCGCTATTTCGGCGGCACGAAACTTGGCGGTGGCGGGCTTGCACGCGCCTATTCCGGTGCAGCGCAGGACGCGATCAGCAACGCCGAGCTGGTTCCGTTCCAGAAGATAGGTCGGAAAATACTGAACGCGACGTTTGCGGCAAGTTCCGATCTTGAGCGAATGATCGAAGGCCTCGGTCTCACGGTTGTCACGCGGGACTATACGGAGGCCGGTGTCGAACTGAGCGTTGAAGGCCCGGAAGAGGTTCTGGCGAACCTGTAGCAGTGTTCACTGATTGCCGCGTTTGCTTTGCCCATGCGACTTCAAGGGAAAAGTCAGAGACTTGGCTCGCCCTCAGCACCGATAATATCGGTCCCCTTTCCGCTTTGAAATCCCTCCTGATCGTCATCAACTCATTGAATATTGACGCCAGACCATGGGTCAATGCCTCTTTGAATGGCTTAAGACGTCGCAAATCTGTGGCCCATCCTTCGAGACGGACCTTCCGGTCCTCCTCAGGATGAGGCTATTGGTAACAAACCAATTCGAAGGTCGCAAAATTGGATGACCTCATCCGGAGGAAGCGCGGATGCGCTGTCTCGAAGGATGGGCCGCCAAAGCCGGGTGCGACATTTTTAAGTCAGTGCGATTAGGAACCGGAGAGGCGCAAACGATGTTGGTTGGACGATGGTGATTCAATTTGGGGCTTTCCGATCCCGGCGCACGCTGCGCTTGGCCGGGATGACGACGGAGGGTCTTGTGCGCCACTGATTAGAAAATTGGAACAAGCTGCCGGACCGAACGCGAAACCCAAGTCACCCAAGCGCCGCGCCTGAGTTCACTCGACAATCACGGCGCAACCTTCCCGGCGCTCATCGCCGATACTTGTAAAACGGCCGCTGCCATCCGCGCTGACTGCATGTACGCCGCCGAAGAACATGTTCTTTTCCGCCCAGATACGATGGTCGGGAAACAGGTTTTCGAGCTGCCCGAGTTCGATGCCGGCTTCGGTTGCCTCGACGTCCAGATGTCCGTTCTCAATGTGGATGCGCGGTGCACGGACCGCCTCTGCAAGGCCGGACTGCCCAAGACACAGGCGCACAACGACCTGGAAGATCGCCGAACGGATCCTGCTGGACCCGCCGGACCCGAGCGCGATCAATCGTTCGTCTTTCGTTTCGATCAGGGTGGGACACATCATCGAGGCCAGCCTCGTGTTCGCCGGCCATTCGGCCGATCCATGTGGGTTCACATCCTCTTCTCCAAGAATATTGTTCAGCATGAACCCATACCCGGTGACGATCTCGCCGTTGCCGGTGCCGTTCGAGACCGTTACCGAGCAGGCATTGCCTTGCGCATCAATCGTTGAGATGTGGGTCGTTCCCGTTTGGCGCATGGGCCGGTCCAGGAGCTTTGCAAGGTCTCCACGGGCCAACCGGCGGGCTTCGTCAGCCTGCTGCAGAGCCGTTGCCATGGCTGGCATGTCGCACCGCTCAAGATGGGTCAGCGCATAACGGATCAATGCGCCGCAAGCGGCCGGCGGCGGATTGAGGAAAACCGAAGCGCTGTCTAGCGCGATACGCAGCGGCTCACGCGCGACGACTTCATAGCCTTCCAAGTCCGCACGACCCAGATGCCCGCCACGCTTCTGCTCTTGAAGGATTTGATCCGCGATCCCAGAGTGCAGCCAGTCTCCGCGCGCCCATTCTTCGAACATTTCGGCGAGGCCGGGATTTCGAAAGATCGATCCGACACCGGGCAAATCACCCGAAGGCGCAAACAGATCGGTTGCGGCCTTAGTTGCGGTCAGGATCGGATGAACCACAGTTGACAGATAATGCTGGTAGGCAGTGATGCGGTGCCCTGACTTTGCCGCGCGTATCGCGGGAGCAAAAAGGTCGGCAAAGGGCAACGTAGCGCCCGTCTCGTGGAGAGCAGTCAGGCCTGCAAAAAAGCCCGGCGAGGCGACAGTGGCAGGTCCGATGTGAAAAACCTGCGTGGCCGATCCGAAATCGGCGGTAATGCCTTGAAAGCCGTCGGCAACGTCGCCGCGTTGTTGCTGAGGCGTTTGAGGAAAAAAATCGAGCAGCGTGGTTGCTCCGCTCTGACCGCTGCGGATCATCGCGAATCCGCCGCCGCCCGGCGACGCCAGAACCGGCTCGCACACGCACGCCATCGCGAGCGCGGCGATTGCCGCATCAAAGGCGTTGCCGCCATTGCGCAGCATTTCAGACCCAGCCTCCGCAGTCAGCTGGTGGCCCGCTGCTATCGTACCTTTTGGTTCCACCGCCATATGTTCCGACAAATCACGCGTTTACCGGAAAGGCAAGGTCGGCTGGCGGCACATGCTCCGTATGCGTGTCCTCACGTCGATTTTTCGGCAACCTTAACCCGCAACTCCCGCAATTCTGCACGCAGCGCCTTGACCTCTTCCAGGATCAGGCCCGTATCGTCATGGATCGCCTGGCGGTTGGCATCGGCCTCGGCTTCATGCTCCTCCTGCATGGCGGAAACGATGATACCGATAAAAAGGTTCAGCACCGTGAATGCGGTGCACAGAATAAACGGCACGAAGAACATCCATGAAAGCGGGTAGACTTCCATGACCGGACGTACGATGCCCATCGACCAGCTTTCCAGCGTCATGATCTGGAAGAGCGTATAGAGCGAGGCACCAAGATCACCGAACCATTCGGGGAAGGTGTGGCCGAAAAGCTTGGTGGCCATAACGGCAAAAACGTAAAAGACCAGCGCCATCAAGACAACGATCGAGCCCATGCCCGGCAAAGCGGCAATCAACCCGCCGATTACGCGCCTGAGGGAAGGAACAACCGAAATCAGACGCAGAACACGCAGGATACGCAGGGACCGGAGCACCGACATTGGTCCCGTCGAGGGAATCAGCGCGATCCCGACAATGGCGAAATCGAAGAGGCTCCAGGGATCCTTGAAGAACTTCAGACCGTGCGCGTAAAGACGCAGGATCAGCTCAAAAACAAAGATTGCGAGAATAACCCGGTCGATCAGGACGAGCCACGTGCCAACACTGTCCATCATAAACGGGCTTGTCTCCAGGCCGAGCGTGACCGCATTCAGCATGATGATCCCGATGATACAGAATTCCCAATTGCGCGAGGTAACCAGCGCCCTGACCTGATTTCGCATATACCTGACCTGGAGTTTGTCCGTTCACTACACCGCGCTTTCGCGCCGGCGCGAACATGGCGATTTCTGCGCTGCAGCGCAAGATCAAGCAGAACGGAAAAGCACCTTGTCCGCTTGACAGGTTCACCAAGTCGGCTCAGTACTTGGGTTGGCCGGGCGGGTGTAGCTCAATGGTAGAGCAGAAGCTTCCCAAGCTTAAGACGGGGGTTCGATTCCCCTCACCCGCTCCATGACTGCCGGAAAATCTGCAGCCAATTGAACAAGTACGACGGCGTCTGCGGAAAGCTGGATACAAACGACTTCGGTGCTTCACATGACGAGCTGTCGCCGAAAAAGCGATCGTCAGCTAGCAACCTCGGTAAATCAGCGCCTGGAGAGACCATTCAAAGTTCAGTCTCGCAACTAGTTTTCCTTACAATCGAATACGCTCAGCGGCCGACGATCTATATCGTTCACCAAAATCACTACATCAATGGAGCGGCTTCGTGCGATGGGGCATAGCTCATCGGGCGTATAGGGCGGGGTAAGGTTCTGCCAGATGCTCTGATACCCGGCGATAGGGTTTGGACACCGTTCCGTTGTCGGGCGGTTTCCAACCAGAAGCGCCATGCCGGTATTCGCCTGCAGATAAAAATTCGGAAAAATACAAGAATAGCCCAGAGCCCAGAATTCGTCGTTCTCATGCGGAATGAACAGACCAACATTTAAACTATCGTCAAATTGATCCGCTGCCTGTTGAACTGCGTTCAACGTTTGGGTGAGCAGCGGGTCGCTGGCTTGCAAGCTGGAAGCGATGCGTTGGAGCGATCTATCCATGCGCGCTCTCATGTCGTTGTTGTCAGCCAACTCAAATATCGTCAGGGCGTTGATCGCGACAACCACTGCCAGTGCAATCTTTAAAGTCACCCTGGATTGCAGGAATTTTCTGTTTGAAGCAATACCGACAATGACCGGCACGGAAATCCAAAGTGCCTGATTGTGAAAGAAAGTCTCCTGGTTGCCGCTGGCATAGAGTGTAGGCGTTACCAAAGCTGCAAGCAGCATCACGGTGAGCGGAAGCGACAACCACTTCACCGACGAATCTCGATCGGTGACCATCAACAACAACAGTAAAAGCGCAACACCGGCATGCAGTGCAAGCAGCTTCCACTTGACTATGATTTCCAGCCCACCAACGAATTCCAGTGAAAAATAAATTGCATAGAACCCCGCCAAAGCTAACAACACCGAACAAACTGCGAGCAAGGCCAGGCGATGAACCAATCTCATCGGCAAGATCAATATTGCAATACATGCCCCCGCCGAAGTGACATAGCCGACCTGGATCTTTGAGGCCGTTGCCAATGTTGCAACGAGCACCATCAGCGCACAAAATTTTGCTGCCGTTCGGAACGGCATATCCGTCTCTTTGTAAGCCTTTGACGCAAGCGCCAGTCGCACCAACACGAATACCTGCAGCAGTAGAAACATAAGCGCGAACGCGTATGGCGCATTTATGAACGGCTTCATTCCCCAATATGGAACTTCTACGGTCAGAGAGAACAAACTGATCGTTGCGATCGCGACCGGGGCCCATGCCGCCGATAACACTGGCGCTCCGAGGACGATCGGAATTGCGACGAGCAACATTATCCAAATGGCCGGAACGAACCCGGAGAAGTAAGGGTAAAAGACGTCGATCGGATTTGTTCCTAAGAGAGCCGACAAACCGCCGAGAGAGACTTCAAACAAAGACGGACTGATTGTATTGACGTATCCATTCACGCCTGCGGTGATCAGCGCATTTTCCGAGAACATACTCGAAATACTGAGTCTGAATACCATGTCATGGTGAAGCAATCCTGCATGCATCAGCATTGGCGCAAAAGGTGTTCCAACCCCATATATGAGCCGGACGCTTCCAACAAATGCAAAGAAAACCAACACGATGGCAATGACTGTCGCTCCGTATGCCTTGGTTCCAGGCGAATGCTGAGGCAGCTGTTCAACGCGATAAAAAAGCAGGCAGCAGAGAGCACTCGAAAGAAGTAAAAATAAAGCGCCCCCTAAAATGTTGTTGAGTAAATTTATGCCATCATGAAAATATATCGAGCTCACCAATACTGAAAAAACCAGTGAAAATATAATATAGAATATCGGAAACCAGATCACATATACAATAAAGGACCAGTTAAACGCTGAACGCTTCATTTTAAGAAAAAAATCTCCACCGATAATGAGGCGCTGAAAGGACGTGCGATACGCGCACGGAAAACCCTGGAACCTCGCGCCAGCGTGAGTGTTAGTACAAGTCGCAAATACGGTCCATCATGATTTCTGCGCGCAATCCTTGTATCGACTTAAAACTGCGTCCCAACATTTGGAAGGAGCAGCCGAGTTCGGAGTAGAGACGGACCGGCCGGCCCTTCGCTTTCAGCAACATTTTTGTGTGTGTTCTGCAGGTTTAACGTCCTCAATCGTCTCTGTCCTTCCCAAAACAGGGTTACCTTCAAGCAAAGCGGGACAGGGCAATATTTCAGATATGCAATTGACAACGCTGAGATAACGCAAGACATACACTGCTGGCCACATCGGGCTTGGTGAAACGCTCGAAGACACTACGCTTTGATTGCGGGGCAAGAATAAGAATGACAAATGAACCTGGGAAAGATCCTATCGGTCTTTTGCTTGCTGGTGGTACCGGTAGCCGACTTTTTCCGACGACAAAGTCCGTAAATAAACATCTTCTCCATGTCTATGACAAACCCCTGATTTACTACTCTCTTTCTTTGTTGATGCTCATCAAGGTTCGCGAGGTCATCTTTATTTGCCGGCCGGAGGACGAAGCGGCTTTCAGAGGTCTGTTTGGCGACGGAAGTCAATGGGGCATGACGCTGAATTATGTTCATCAAGATGAGCCCCATGGCATCGCCGAGGTTTTTCTCCTGTGCGCCCAGCAGATCGGCAACCGGGACTCAGTCTTGGTTCTGGGCGACAATCTGATCCACGGATCGAACCTGGCCTCAGTGCTACAACGCGTTCTGGAAGAAAACGTTGGCGCCAGCATTCTTGGCTACCCCGTAAAGAACCCTGAAGCCTTTGGCGTTGTTGAACTCAGTGGAGACCACGAAGTCCTGAGTTTGGAAGAAAAACCGGATCAACCGCGATCCAATTTAGCTGTTCCGGGTTTTTATTGTTACGACGGCCGTGCCGTGGAGTTCGCGAAATCCCTCAAGCCATCCCAGCGGGGTGAACTGGAAATCACCGACCTCAACAGGCTTTACCTGGCCGACGGCAGCCTCAAAGCAGTTGACCTCGGTCGCGGCGTCGCCTGGCTTGACGGGGGAACACCCGAAGGCTTGTTCGAGGCGAGCCAATACGTTCGAACCATGCAGCGCCGGAACGGCTTGATGATCGCCAGCCCTGAAGAAATGGCGTGGCGCAACGGATGGATTGACAGATCAGATCTGGTCGCTCTTTGCGAGAAAAACAAATCGAATGACTACTTCAATTTGTTGCATGAGATTTGTGTTCGCCCCCAATCAAAGTCAGTGTTGAACCCGTCCGATTAGTGCGGCTCATTGGGCCGTATCGTCCATTTTTTGAAACAAAAACCTGCGGCGCCGATGCGCGCTGCAAATACCTGCCAAGTAAAAGGCGCCGGCGATCGTCGTCGTGCCAGGAAACTCAACGCTCGGCCTACGCCCTCGGACCAGGAAATCAATCGATTGCGTTTTTCAGCGTCCGGGCAACTTCGTCCTGTTGTTCAACGGTTATTGTCGTCCAGAACGGTAGTCTGACAAGCCTTTCGGAGTATTCATTCGTAATTTCGAGGTTGCCATGCGCTCGACCGTAGCGCATGCCCGCCGGGGCCGAATGCAGGGGAACGTAATGAAAAACGGAATCTATGCCGTTTTTCTTGAATGTCTCGAGCACACTTTGTCTGTCAATGTCCGGTGCAAAAAGGACATAGTACATGTGAGCGTTGTGCCGGCACTCCGCGGGGATGATCGGGCGGCGCAGGATACCGCTCGCTTCGAGGGGCTCCATCAAATCGTGGTAGTAGTGCCAGTTCGCCAGCCTTTGCTCAGTGATCTTTTGTGCTTCCTCAAGCTGCGCCCACAGAAAGGCTGCAATCAATTCGCCGGGCAAAAAGGACGATCCGACTTCCTGCCAAGAGTATTTGTCGATCTCGCCCCTGAAAAAACGGCTTCTGTCGGTTCCTTTTTCACGAATAATCTCAGCTCTCACCGACAAAGTTTCGTCGTTGACCAGCAGAGCTCCGCCTTCTCCCGAGATTACGTTTTTCGTCTCATGGAAACTATAGGTTCCAAGATCGCCGATGCTTCCAAGCATACGGTCCTTGTAGCTGGCCATCACGCCCTGCGCGGCATCTTCCACGACGTGCAAGCCGTGCTTGCGCGCGATGCTCAATATGGCGTCCATTTCACACCCGACACCCGCATAGTGCACCGGTACAATCGCTCTGGTTCGTGGTGTGATGGCAGCTTCAAGCAGTCTTTCATCCAGATTGAGCGTGTCCTCGCGTATATCAACGAAGACCGGCACACCGCCTCGAAGCACGAACGCATTCGCCGTCGACACAAATGTATAAGACGGCATAATCACTTCATCGCCAGGCTCGATGTCCAACAGCAGCGCGGCCATTTCCAGAGCGGCAGTGCATGAATGCGTCAAAAGTGCTTTGCTGCATCCGCTGTTTTGTTCGATCCACGCGTGGCAGAGTTTTGTAAACGGACCGTCACCGGCAAGCCTGCCCTTAAAGTGCGCGTCGGCGATATAGTACAGCTCCTTCCCGGTCATATGCGGCCAGTTGAAGGGAATGTGACTGTTTGATTTCATTAGGTCACCGTCTTTGTTTCTTGATCAGATCCGGAACCATTTACTGAAGCGGGCTCGATTGAGCCGATTGCCGACCTGCGCAGACTGCCACTCAAGATAGTGACAATGGCCTTTTCAATATATTGGGATCTCACTGCTTTGAAAGAGCAGCAATATGTTTTCCCACGCTGATGAAGCGCCGGTCCAAGGGGCTCGGTCATTATTGGTTCTGAGTTCTAAGCGACAGCGGCCGGCCCCACGAAACGAGCCGGGTAGGATCAATTTCTTAGTGCTTTGGCACTTCCCGAAAAACGTAAAACCGAAATAGAAGAAACAGTAGGCCAGCCACGACGAAAATAGACGCGGCCTGAACCAGCTGGTGCGGGTAGCCCAGCAGGTCAAAAAATACATACAGCATTCCCAAACTCGTGGCGTAGCCGACGGCGTGAGAAACGCAGTAACGAAACAATCCGCGGGTCTGATACCCATTGTATTCAAATGTATATTTCGCGTGACCGAAATAAGCGGTCAATGCCGCAATCGGATACATTATCGCAACAGCGACCTTCGGCTCGAGCCAAAGCCAGGTCACGAGAAGATAAATCAGGTAACCCAACAGATTGGTAAGCGCGCCTACTACGCCGTACCGCACCATTTGCCTTGTCGTTGTGATGATCGTATCCAGCGTCACTTTACTGCTCCGAGAGTGCGTGCAGGGATTGCCGATCGACCTTGCCGTTGGCGTTTTTCGGGAGTTCCGGCAATATGTGCAGACGGTGCGGCACCATGTAATCGGGCACCAGCTGACCAAGCTCTTTCAGAAGCTGGCCATCTTCTACATTATTTTTACATGCGACATACGCGATCAGTTTGCCAAATGCTGCCTGCTTGCGCAGATACACGACCGCAGCCTGATCAACCTGAGCCAACCTCACGAGCGCGTTTTCTATCTCTTCAAGTTCGATCCGGTAACCCATGTGCTTGATTTGATTGTCCTTGCGGCCAACGAAATGCAGCTGTCCATCAACCGCCCTCACCAGGTCGCCTGTGCGGTACATCCGTTTCATGAAGCGCGTCGGATCAGTGAGCGTATGGAAGGCGGCGCTGGTGCGCTCAAGATCATTGAAGTACCCGGCTGCCACATTCGGCCCGATCAGACAGAGTTCGCCTTCTGCAACTTCATCACCGGCATCGTCCATAATGACAAAATCGAAATTCTTGTTCAGGCGACCAAGCGTCGGAAGCCCTTCCATGTCCTCAAAATCGACCGCACTCAGCGTGTGAGCGCTACAGATGCAGGTACACTCTGTCGGCCCATAGACATTCACGAGACGCGCCTGATTTTCGAAACGGTCATAGAGCTTCTTGAGTTCCACCTTGGGGTATCCCTCTCCCCCGAAAACGATGGCACGCAGGTTTTCAAGTGCGCCAGGACCAATCGCCTTCACCGCCATGAGATACATCAGGGCCGAAGGGACCGAGAACCAGATCGTGCAGCTGCGCGCGCTGACATAGGAGACCAAGTCATACGGATTGGTGAGCAGGCTCCGATGGACCGGACTGAGCGATGCGCCGTTGAAGAGGCCCACATAGAAATCGAAAACCGAATTGTCGAAATACATCGGACTGAGATTTGAAAAATTGTCTTCTTCCGTAACGCCGAAACACTCCCTGCCCCAGTCGATAAAGTGCAAGAGGTTCTCATGCGTAACCGCGACGCCCTTTGGTATTCCCGTTGAACCCGAAGTAAACATTATGTAGGCGATGGTCGAACCATCCACCAACCGGCAGCATTCCTGCTGGCACTTAAGGTCTTCGTCGCTGGTCTCTGGCAGGCTTATCGTCTCAAGCAAGATCAACTCGCAGCCCTGCGCTTCTGCCAGCTCGGTCATCTCTTCCCGATATGCCGCATCGTCATAGAACAGCAAGGAAGGCGCGCTTACCTCGAGGATTCGCTTCGTTCGTGCAATTGGCGAACAGACGTCGAAATTGACATAAGCGATGCCAAGACGAAGTGAAGCAAGCATAAGGGCATATGAAAGTGGGCGTTTGTCGTGCCCAATGGCAATCACGTTCCCCCGGCGGAGACCCTTGCTCAGAAGCAGTGTTGCAAGCGAGGCGGCCCAGGTTCCCAGATCACCAAAAGAGTGATCACTCTCAGCGTAGCGCAGTGCCGGTCGTGCGGAGTGCCGGCTCAGTGTTACGGCGAGGAGATTGCCTAGATTGTAGTGGTGCGGAATGGCGGTCATATCGATTTGTCGGAAGTCTCTGTTCCCCGAAAGGCAAACGGGCAGTAAATCGGAAGAAATTCGCTGTTTGGTGTCGCCCTTTCAGGAGGGTGGTTCGAGCAATTACCGGACGCGCGTCACGTATGCGTTAGATCGCACGTCTCGTCAAAAACTTTGAATGAACCTCATCAAGTGATCTTGTTCGTCACGTTTAGTCGAAGCCAACTAGGGTTGCAACAAGCTGGAACCAACGGCGATGATCTCTCCCCCTTCCGACTGGACCTCCAAGAACCTTATGATTTCACCGTCCTTGCGAAAGACAATGCCGTTTTCGTAACTCAATCCAACCACGCATTCGGGGAAGCCCTCCAGCGCCTTGTTGATAAAGGGATTTTGCATGCGCTGTGCTGAAAAGACGCGAAACTGAGTTCCCTTGACATTGAAAGCGCAACCTTGAGAACGGTTGTTGAATGCCTTGACCTTTTGAAGGATCAAATCATTGCCCTCTTGAAAGGTAATTCTCTGATCCTCCGCGCTCCGGGTGTAGTAAATTGCATCGGGATCATCGGGCTGTGCTCGCTGGGGTTCAAAGTTTCGAACAAGCGCTTGTGAAAAGGCGTCCTGCTCAGCAATGAAACTCAGCTGATAGAGTGTCGTAACGTCCAGATCAGACGAAAACGGAATGCGAACGCTGGATATGATGTCTCCGGTATCAATGCCGGCATCCATGACGTGACACGTGGCACCGCCATCACGTTTGTGCAGTATGGAGCCGATCACCGGATCAACGCCCCGCAAGTCAGGGAGGCACGACGGATGGATATTTACATAGTGCGCGGCCGGCAATTTGCTCACAGGAAGGATATAGGGGCAGCCATTGGAAACGAGAACGTCGTAGCTGCTCTGCTCCAGGCGCTGGAGGAGCTCCCGTTTGCTACTGATAGTGAAGTAGTCCGACACACCTGAAATCATACCGTGCTGCAAGTCACGTTCCAGATGGGTCCCCGCGACCGCGAACACCTGGGCAACATTCAGCTCTTCGGCAATCATGCGCTCAAGCACGAAACGTCTGTTGCCGACAAAAACAAAACTGGTGGCCATCAGATCCTGAGCCCGCCATTAACGTCGAGCACGACACCGTTCAGAAAATCATTTTCTATTAGCGAGCGAACTGCGGCGGCAACTTCGCTGGCGTCACCGAGCCTGCGCAGCGGCGTATTGTCCCGGATATGTTTTATTGCTGTTTCAGTGACCGCAGAATGTGTGGAATCGGTCCCTATGAAACCCGGCGCAACAGCGTTTGAGCGGATACCCCAGCGCCCAAGCTCTTTCGACCAAGTCACCGTCATTGCGTTTACGCCGGCCTTGGCCGCGGAATAGGCGGTCTGGCCTTCGTTGCCGCAGGCGCTGATTGAGCTGATATTCACAATCGCTCCCCTGATACGAAGTTTGACCATGTGTTCTACCACAGCTGAAGTGACGATAAAGACAGAGTCTAGATTAACGGTCAAAGAGTCCCGGAAGCGACCATAGTCATGCATGATGCCGTCAGGATTCGTAAGATTGACAAGAGGTTCGCTTGTAATAACGCCAGCGTTGTTGACCAGTATATCGATACGCTTGTGCTTATCGATGATCTTGGCAACCTGCGACTTCACCTGAGAGGGATCCGTGACGTCCATCACGCAACCTTCAAGTAATGGAGAAAGTGCCGTAAGCGCTTCGGCATTTCTGTCTGCAACAACGACCGTTGCGCCCTCTCCTGACAAGTGCCGTGCGATTTCCAGCCCGAGGCCGCGCGCACCGCCGGTGACGAGCGCAACCGCTCCTTCAGTCTTCAAAAGACACTCCTTTGTCTTCAAGAACGGCAACGATCTCCGCAACCGAGGTCATGCGCAGAATGTCAGGGAGGTCCAGCACGATATCGTAGGCCCGCTCCAGGGACATAACGAGATCCATCTGCTTCAGAGAGTCCCAAGAGCCGACATCGGTTTTTTGAAGCTCTGCATGGATTTCAGTCGGACGCAGTCCGAAAACCTCGGCCAGTAGTTCTGTAAGTTTGGCGTTCATTTTAAATTCCGAAATGCTTGACATAATCTTCCGACGAAAAACGGAAGGGTTCGGCTGATCGAGACAGGTGGACCGAATGAGGTTTTGTGTCACGTGACACAAGAGCCCCGGCACCTATGATGTTGAATTCACCCACAGTAACCTCATTCACGATGATTGAACCGACGCCAAGGAAAGAGTTGCGCTCAATAACGGCTTTTCCAGATACCACTGTGCCTGCGGCAACCCAGCAATTTGCACCAACAGTGCTGTGGTGGGCGAGTGTCACGTTACTCCAGACCATTGTGTTTGAACCGACTTTGGAACGTGGCTCGATGACAGCGCCGGGAAGGACCACAGAGCCTTTACCAACGGTTGCGTCTGAAGCGACAAAAGCGGTTGGATGAACATAGGTTTCGAACTCATAACCCAATTCGATCAGCTTATTGAACAACCTTTCACGTGCCTGGTTGAGATCGTTGTAGCCCATCGCCATGATGAGGGAATATTCATCGCGTGGGTATTCTTCGGCCAAATGTGACAAGCCAAGTGTTCTGACGTCTGAAATCGTTCCGGTGTCGACATACTGGTCGTCCACAACAAGACCAGAGACCTGATAACGCCCATCAATCTGAAGGTAGGAACAGAGAACTTCTGCAGTAACGGCGTTTCCGACTAGAACTACTTTTTTTTCCATGGTTATGGCCTATAGGTCTGAAGAATCCAACGATGCTGGGCGCTTGTGCTGGTTTTTCGATGAAAGACACTTTTGGCGTGCTAAAGTCAATGAGCACCTCGTTCTGCACTTTTCACGCACCCGAAACAGTTTTTTGGAGCTGAGGAAACGCTTCATTCTTAACTTGGGCCAGTGGCTACCCTGCCGGTCGACCTACACGAATTTGAGGCACAATCAAACAGAATTCGAATGGACGGCCAGGCGAAATCATCGACGCCGAAATTCGCGCGTTAGGCCCGCATTTGGTCTTTTTTTCTCTTTGTTCCTTTTGTAGAAACTTAAAAAATTTTCAGCTGAAGCAAGCGAGTCCAGATATAATGAAAGTTCAACAATCATTGCAAAAAATATCGGTCGAGCTTGACTCCGACGACTTGATGAAATTCGAAAAATGTCCGGCGTGCGGGTCCGAACTTCCCAAGAAAAACGTCGGAGAAGTTCAGTCAAACCCTACAATATCTCTTTTGAAATGTTCAGTTTGCAAGGCTGTTTCGACATCACATCACGCCAAGCCGGAATATCTACGCAAGTATTATGATGAAGTATTTTCGAAGTTTTACGCGGATTTCAACGAAGAGGAGCTAAACGTCACGTTTTCAAACCCTCAGAGATTTGCGAAACACATTTTCAATATTCTTCCTGGCGTTGGATCAAACTCCAAGACTTTCAGACTGCTGGATTTTGGCGGCGGGGACGGTGCGTTGGCGCTTGCATTTTCGTCCCTTTTGGATGGACCGGAGAAGTTAGAGATAGATGTGATCGATTACGGGGATGATTTGGTTTCTGCTGGGTCAGACCGCTTCGTGATCACGAAACATGAGAGTACGGATACCGTTGACGGCAAATATGATCTCATCATTGCGTCGGCGTCGTTGGAACATGTCATCGACTTGCGTACTGCCATGAACGACCTGATTGGCTTGCTGAAGCCGGAAGGGCATTTTTATGTCAGAACGCCTTACATAGTTCCCTTAAAAAGAGTTGTACCGGCAATAGACTTTTCGTTTCCGGCACATATGCATGATCTGGGCGTCGATTTTTGGAACCGCGTTCCTGACGTTTTTTGCGGAAAGCTGGATATTGTCCACTCTTCGCCATCAATTGTGGAGATCGACTGGCGGACCAACTGGTACCGTTATTTGATTGCAGCCAGCATGAAACTCCCTGCAAACATCGAGTTCTTTTTCCACAAACGTAAGAAGTTTGCAATTTGGCCGTATGTCGGCGGATGGGAAACCATGTATGTACTTTCGAAGTGAGAAATTACACGTCGCCCAGATGTCAATGCCTTAATGCCGCCGAACTTAGTGACAAAACCGCATCAAGTATCGGTAGGGAAACGAACCAGTCGGTTCACGTCAGCAGAAACCCTGATCTGACTGTGTTATCGGATACCGTCAAACGCAATCCTGGATCCTGCACCGTAGCTCAAATGATCAATACAACTC
Source organism: uncultured Roseibium sp. (assembly GCF_947494555.1). Classification (GTDB taxonomy): domain Bacteria; phylum Pseudomonadota; class Alphaproteobacteria; order Rhizobiales; family Stappiaceae; genus Roseibium. The sequence continues at coordinate 282,561 of NZ_CANLVF010000005.1, forward strand.
TATACTTGCCCGACCGACATAGCTGCCGGTCACAAGCAATCCGTTTGAACAACATTGGTCATCTGACGCATTGCGGAACCACTTGCGGCCACTTCGCAAGAATAGAGGCGGCACTGGTTGAAAATCTGCCTGACACCGTCCGTCAGACGGGTGACAATCTAAGGCCACAAGTTGAAGCCGCAAAAATGATATTCACTCACCTGCCTCGTTTTACCGGGTTTGGCGCTGGCCATGCATCGTCAGTCAGAGCGCACTCGATCGTGACGATCGCCCCTCACTTTTTCACTCTGGAGTTGGTTTGATGCCTGAGGTTGATCTGTCGATCGTTGCGACAATGTACAAATCTGAGGATTTTATCCCTGATTTTGTGCGAAGAATCGAAGCTTCAATAGCGGATCTCGGCATATCCAATTACGAGATCATTTTGGTGGATGACGGCTGTCCGGGGCAAAGTCTTGAAGCCGCCAAACAAGTGCAGGCAAACGGGTCGAAAATCCGCATCGTGCAACTCTCCCGAAATTTCGGTCATCACAAGGCGATTATCACCGGTTTGTCCTATGCACGCGGTGAGCGGGTATTCGTCATTGACGTCGACCTGGAAGAGCCTCCCGAAAGCCTGCTGGATTTTTGGCGTGAGATGGACACCAGCGAAGCAGATATCGTTTATGGAGTTCAGCCCGCGCGCAAGGGCTGGTTCATTGAACGCTTTAGCGGAACGTTGTTTTACAACATCCTGGATTTGATCGCCGGCGTAACGATCCCGCACAACGCGCTAATCGCCAAACTGATGACAAGGGAATTCACAGCCTCTCTGGTTGAGCACCGCGACAGAAGCCCTTTCCTGGGCGGCCTGGTTGTACTCACAGGCTACAAGCAAGTTGCAATAACCATCAAGAAAGGCAACAAGGGATCGACGACCTATACACTTAAGAGAAAAGTGGTACAAGCGTTAAACTCCGTTGTGAATTTCAGCACTGTGCCGCTGAACATAATTTCCGTTTTTGGTTTCTTTATTTTCATCTTCGGTTTGTCTTTCACCGTTTACCTGGTGATGCAGCGTCTACTTGGAATTAGCTCGCTGCCCGGGTGGACCAGTGTCATCGCGTCCTTGTACCTCGTTGGCGGCCTGATAATTCTCATGCTTGGAATCTTGGGAATATATGTCGCGCAGTTGTTTGATGAGGTCCGTCACCGCCCGTACACAATTGTTCAGAAAGTGTTGGAACATGAAAAAGATGTCTGATCAGAAATGGCATAAGCTGGGACATATTTTCTGTGCCGACAACAACAGCGCGCAGATGATCAGCTATGCGCGTATGCCTTTCGCGGTCCAGTTGGATGGCGACCTTCACCGAGTGTTTTTTGAGGCCAGATCGTCTGAGAATATTGCAAAGCCGTATTACCTGGACATCGACCTCAACAACCCGCAGAAGATTCTGAACATAGAAACTTCGCCGTTGCTGAATTTCGGCAGAACAGGAACGTTTGACGACAACGGGATCACACCATTTTCCGTTGTGAATAACGGGAACGAATGGCTGCTCTACTATGCGGGATGGACGTTGGGCGTGAAGGTCCCATTCGAGAACGCGATTGGTGTTGCCCGCAGCACCGACGCAGGCAGGACATTTGAAAAAGTATTTGAAGGGCCTGTGCTGGGCCGGGACAAATATGACCCCTTGTTCGCAACCGGACCGCTTGTGTACAGGTTCAACGACCAATACCACATGTTTTATACGTCCTTCGTTGACTGGAAACATGAAAAAGACGGTGACAAGCCGAAGCACTTCTATGACATCAAGATGCGGTCTTCTCGCGATGGCTTTGATTGGTCGTCGCCACCGCGATCGGTCGTAAAATTTGAGAACGAACTCGAATATGCCTTTGTCCCTCGCGGCCTCCAAAAACTACCGGGCGGAGACTTCGGACTTTGGTATTGCTTTCGAGCCGGTCCCAGTCACGAGACCTACCGGGTCGGGTTTGCCACTTCCCCCGACTTGGTGGAATGGGAACGTCGTGACGATCTCACTGCCGGCCTTCTTCCAGGCGCCCCGGGAAACTTCGATCATGACATGGTCTGTTACCCCAATGTATTCGCGCACAATAACCGTTTCTACATGCTCTATAATGGCGACGGTTATGGACGAACCGGATTTGGTCTGGCCGTCCTGAAAGGAGATATCTAGCTTCACTCGAAGAAAGCGCAACTGAACCCGAATGAAGCCGAGCTTGACAATTGCCGGTCACGGCGAAGTTTTACGAACTGAAATGACTTGTCGGGAAAAAGACCCTGACAGCGTCTTCAAACGTATCGCATGTACTTGGACGCATCTTTTCCGCAGTTGAACAGGAGATCGAGGATTGTGACATTATGCGCAAACTCTCCCCAGAGCTGCGGATATTCCGGATAGCCTGTGTAGTCGAACCAGGTGAGTTTGATATTCTTCTCCTGGAAGATTTTTTCGTCTATGTAGTCTTTCGCAGATGGGCCGGAAATGTACTCGGTTCCGCCCGCACCGACGCACAGTCCGGCAAGCCGCTCCGTCTTGCCGTCAATCAGTGTGTAATCCCACGAGTTTGAAATCACCGTGCGGATTTCCAGGAAGTCGCAGATCGTTTCAATGAACCGCCGGTTAAGCGGCGAAAGATGGGTTTCCGTGCACTCGGCGTATAGCGGTTCCAGCCACTCGGATATTTCCTTAAAGTGCGGCGCGCGACGATAGCATTGAGCCAAATTCCGCCAGTGAGCCTCTGGCCAATCTGTTCCATCGATCTTCGTTTCCAGAATCTTCTGATGGTACTTGCCCTTTACCTGCACCGGAATGGTCAACCACTGCAAACCCTGCGGGGCTTTGATCTGGTTGCGGTTTCTCCAATCGCGCCGCGTGTATTGCATGTCGTCAAACAAAATGAACTCGTCGACCGCAGCAATCAGGTCGAAATACCCTTTCCAGGGAATATAATTTGACTGCAGGATGGCTATCTTTTTCATTGCGGAACGACTTTTTCGGATGGATCGTCGACGGGGTGATCAGTCGACGAGGGAGGGGTCTGCTTAGCCTTCAAGCACTCTAACGCATGCGGTGCAATATCATAGTCGCAGATAGCGTCCTGCATTTGTTGAACGCATCTTGACTGTTTCATTCGCGCAACCATTGGCTCGGACCACTTGGATTTTTTTGGGCACGCTTTCAGGCCATATCCGGTTCGCGAAATGGAGAGAGCGGAAAGCCGCCATTGAACGCCACCCTATTGTTGAGCTGTGCTGGGCGTGCACCTCAATTGCGCGAGAATGCGTGCGCGGCCGAAATCACGCTGGTCGAGAGTTTCTAAGGTCCCATCGAAATGTTCGTCGCAATAGACTGTCAGAGCATCGAAGAAACTCGGTCTTGCAAATACCGGAACGCCATTTTCCGACGTCAGACGGCCCGCAAAACCCTCGCTTGCAAACTCGTCGACATATGTTCGCATATACGGCGCAAAGGTTTGAGAACCCAGACTGAACAGCTCGTAGGCCAACGCAGTATCTGATTGCTTCAACACTGGATACATTGTTTCAAACGGAAAGGTGGATCCTTGTGTCACGACGGGACCGGTTGGAAAGTCTTCAAAGATCTGACGAACCTGCTCGTCGTTTTTTTCTGCCGTTCTCGAATCTGAAAAAGTCACATAAGCGTTGAGGAGCAACACAGCCAGTACGATGCCGTTCACGCACCTCAAAATCGTAATGTGCTGCAATGAGGTATTGACGTGCTGATGAGATGCAATGGTGCGCCAGAATTCAAATCGGTGCAAAAAATGCGCTCGCGGCGCCCATGAACTTGGACCGTATCTCAGGAATGGCGCCAAAAAAAGAAATGAAACAAGGGGCAGATAAACCCGTATCACCCCAGGTCGCCCGATTATACCCATAGCGACCACGCCCGCGATGCAAAGCACCCAGACCGCAAGCAACCTCCGGTTCGGCAACACACATAACAGTCCGATGGCTCCAAGCAGCAAAGGGAAAATTGTCGGGTGGAAAAAAGCTTTCAGGGCCTTCTGTGCATTGTTCAATGAGTTGCTTTGAAGGGAAATGGGTCCGAGGTCAGTGAGCATTGAATTCAACGCTTCCGGGTTTGCGATATTCCGGTCGACAAAAAACCAATGACGCAGCAGGCCAATGTCATTTTCAGTGTACCCGTGCCGGGCCAGTATTTCGGGATTTTCCTGGAGTAACTTACCGGCACCAAAGTCAGTGATTGCCGAACGCGGAGGCTGCAGATCGTTGAACGCTATCCAGTTGTCCAGCTGATAGGTACGAGAATCAAAGTGTTCCGAGACCCCTATCGCCAAGACAAGCGCAACCGCAAGGGCCTGTGCAATCCGATCGGAAAAGAGCTGCTTCCACGGCAGAAGCGGCAAACACATAAGCAATACGATTATGAATTCCCCACTGCGCACAAGAAATCCGCAATAAGCAAGAAGACACCCGAACGCGAAAGTCCATCTGTCTCCCAGACGCGCATAAAGATGCCAACAGACAATCGCGCCCACAGTCAGCAATCCAGAATTGATCGTAAATTGTGGGAACAGTACCGGGCGAACCAGGAGGACCATTGCGACCATGGTTGCGAGCAACCAGCCCCATCCGAGTTGGCGCAGCGCAGAAATTGTAACGGCACCAAAAAGGAGGAGGACACCCAAGGTCGCAAGCGAGTAACCCAGGACGCCATTGATCGTTGGTATTGTTCGGGCGAGGTGACCCCACAGAAAATTTGAAAACACCAGTTGCGGCGAACCATATGCCGCGACGCCGTAGCCATGTGCGATCATGGACATGCCTACATCATCGTTGGTTGCCCATCTCGGCTCAAAAAGGAAACAAAGCGCGCTGACGAGCGTCAAAGAGATTAGTGACGCCCAAACAGTGTCACTCGTTTGGAATCCGCGCAGATTTTCTTCCAGAATGATTGGCACAGACGGTCAGCCCCGAATTGCAGGTCGCAGTTACTGACCCGTGTATGAACCAGCAACTATCAACACCTCACTCGAATGACAATAGACTTTCGAACGGCTCCGCAATCGACCGTCATTGCGACAAAGCAGACATATTGGCTGTCTTCATTTGCGGGAAACAACGGCCTGTCCATTGAGAGAAAGCTTACTACACCTAAGGCAAATACGCTCATTCACGACCTGCCTACTGGCTTAGGCGACCTTTGATGTCCAGCTCACGCGCCGCCCCCAGGCTCATTCGGATTGCTGGAGAAAATTGCGATCTTGTTGCTTTGAGGATCGCGCAGGTAGTCGTCATAAAAGCGCGGCCTGAAACCGGACACAGGTCAGCATGGTGCAAACGAGCTGGAGCGGCAATACGCAAACAAAATCAGCGCTCAAGCGAGCGCTGATCTTTCTACCGTAACTGCCTCAATTTACTTACCGAAACGGCGAACAAGTCCCAATCCACCGAGAGCCGCCAGCAGCAGACCGAAGCCGGCCGGAAGCGGTATGACCGCCATCGGTTCCTGCGTCGTCGTGATGGTCAGTGTCCAGGGCTGCGCCGGAAAAACGAGCCCCGCGGAGAGCTGAAAGTCCCAGATGGCGCCGCCAGCATCTTGAATGAGCGGGCCCGTTTCAGGGCCGAAGCTGTCGAAAAACGAAGCAGCAATGCTTGCGCCGCTGTTGATCATGTTGACGTTGTCGTCAAAGAGGTTGGCCTGATCGTTGAACAACGCCGCTGTCATGTTTTGACCAATCTGGAAGTCATCAAACACCCCGGAAAAGGACAGAACAATACTCTGCACCGTCATACCGGCGGCTTGCGTGAATTTGATGCGGTCGGTCTCTGCAGGTGGTGTTGCATTGATGGATCCGAGGATCGTGTTTACGCCCGCGACGAGATTGACATTCGTGCTGCCGATGGCATCAAGGTCGCCGCTGATGCCCTCGTCATAAATTGTTACAGCAGACGCTTCCGTAAGTGGAGTGACCAAGAATAAGGCCGCCAATACTCCTGAGAGTACGTATTTTATTCCCCTACCTCCCAAAAGGTTTCAATTTTTTTTAATTTACGCAGGGATAGTAGCAAATTTTAAAATTAAAATCGAACTTTTAATTTTCAGGAGGCTTTCATTTATTTTTTCCAAACTTAGGTATTATTTTTCAAATGCTCTCAGATGCGCGATAATCTGAAGTTTATTTGTTTGGCAGTGGATCGAAATCTATCTACCGGATACTGCGATTGGAAGCAGGCACTCAGAGCCCGGACCGGATCCAAAGACAGCGATTGCTGACAGACCGTGCAATGCTTCAATTGACCGGTTTGGGATCGGACGAAAACAAGATTTCAGAACCCTTATCAATGGAACAAAAATAAGTGGCGGGGAAATCCCCGCCACCGAATACAACTAAAAAGCAATTTAAATTCAAAGGTATGGTGCTTCAGGTTCAGATGAACCAGTCGGCAAAAAGGGATGACGCGGTTTCCCGCAAAACCCGGTGCTAGACGATGGGATATCCATCGATCACGTTACGATAAAAGCCTGCAATGTCCTTGGATGCATCCAGATCCGGGTGGAACTCATCTGTCCAACGGCCCCTGACGACATTCCGGATATCCACCAAGGTTACGTTCGGATACTGATCGTCCACTTCCTGCAGAAACCCGTAAAAACGGTCGACCAGGTAATGCAGGATGCCCGTGATCAGTTCCTTGTCGGCCTCGAAGCGGAAATTGCGTTTCACGAACGGCCGGCCGAACCAGGGGCCATCGCTCTGCGCGACCGGATAGTCGTATCCGTGCACGAGCAATTGCGTGCGCGGCGCGCGCTTGCGCAGGTACTCGGCCACTTCTACGTATCCATCTTTGAGTTTCTCCAGGATTGCTTCCAACCTGTCCATCTGGAGGAAATCTTCCGGCTGATCGGACCCCAGGGCAGCGCTCCGGTCTTTCAGGATTTTCGTAAGAGCAACGCCGCCCAAAACCTCATTACCGCCGCCTGAAAACACCAGATAGTCATAGACACCCGTGTCGACGTGAACGCGGAACGGCTTCTCGCTGATCATGTCGTCGAAGGAATGACCCGGCCACGCGGAACTTGCGGTCTGGTAGTATCCCTCGAGTATATCGAAGAAGGTCTTGTTGTAGCCAAGGTATCTGGACACTTCGATTACGACGTTAATCCAGGAATCGCCGCCGGCACAAACGCGCATCGGTGAGCGGCGAACCCGGATCGCTTGCGCATCGTCACCCTTTCCGGACGCAGACCATTCAACGGCAACCTGCTCTTGCGAAAGAGGCGCCCGCGTGTCGTCGAGAACATGATAAGCAAGACACCTGTTCGGGTCCTTTTCATATCGGGTATTGTTCAGGACCGTCGCTTCCAGGATATCGGCGTACATGACTACCTCCAAAGCTTGCGTCGACACACATCAGGAATTCGCAATCCACTGGACCGTATTCCTGATTGGCGGCGGAAACGGAAACCGGTTGCCGGCTCTTTTCCGCCTTTGTCCGCGCGGCCGGGACCGGGCGAACTGTCTTTTCCTTCGTGACTGCCGGTGGCCGGCAGGTCCGGTGCGGTTTTGAAATCCCTGGCGGGCTTCCTTTGACTGCGCCGTGTTGATTTTGTTTTACAATAATCATTGGCTTCACGCGCGTGAGAAAAGCGTGAATTAAAATCTTCACAAAAAGAAAGGCCCGGAAAATACCGGACCTTTCAGTAATGATTTGAATTTTACTTTATCAAATTACGAGAAATTTACCCAGGCGAGCACGATTCTCGTCACTCTGGCCCACCAACTCTACCTTTTTCAGGATTGGCAGATAATTCTCGCTCTCAGCTTGCTTGACGTCTACGCTGGAACAGGTAGCAAACGCCTCCGATAAGCGCCTGGCGACAAAGGGCGCAGCAACACTCGTGCCCTGCAAGGACGCATAGGACCCGCTGCGTGTACCTGCTGCGACAACGCCTGGAACAATATTCGATCGGTCTGAAATCGCGGTGCAGTCAACGCTGCCGACACTGGTGTCGGGACTGACCTTGCCTGCCGAACTGTAGTTGGACGCAATTGGCTTATCTGCATCCCAGCCGGTCTCGGCGGACGGTCTGCAACCGGAAACAACGAGGGCTACCGATCCGGTTGCCATGCCGTTCATCGAGCCGAACCGACGGACGTGGCTACCGCCAATGTCTTCCTGTGCCGGCCCGCCACTGTCGTCGGCGATCCTGTATTTTTTGTCTCTCAGATAGCTCTGGCGATTGCCCTTTCGAAAGGCTTCCAGATCGACGTCACGCTGCACCCAGAGATTTATCACGCCGTGATCGGATGGTGCCGCCTTGCCACGTGTCAATGTCACAGTCCATACGCCACCCGGTGCTGCCGGCAAGTTCTCATCGTCCGGTTCCGTCGGAGCCAAAGCAAGCAGAACGCGCCACCTGCCGGTCCCGCGGTGATTGTCGAGGCTGATCAATCCGATTGCCTTGCCACCTGTCGGGCCACCAAGCCTGACCGCCTGGAACCGTCGCGGATCGCCCGTGGTATGCGACCCGTCCGGCGTCAGATCCATTGAGGTTTCGGTCATTCCAAGTGGCGACTTAAGACCTATGGAACAGCTTTGCGGATCGAAACCTGCCGGGAACCACATTTCCAGATAGTTGGAGGTCCGATCGTTCGGTTGTGTCACCCATTTGAATGAAAAGCTGCCATCCTCAAGATCCTTGGCGGAAATCTCGCCGTGAAGGCGATCCTGGAAGGTATTCCCGGATGGAAGTACGATTGCAGTCGGGCGCCCCAAATTGCGACGTTCGCCCACAACTTCATTGATTGCAGCTTCCAATTCGCTTTCGCCATCATGGCGGCCGCCTGAAAACCCATAACTGCAATTGATGGTGACACGAATGTCCTCAACCCCATACCCGGCTGCGATGCGTTCGGCGCGCTCCAGGATATAATGCACAGCAGCGAGCAGATAACTGGACTTGCCAAAACTCGACGTATCCCAGGGATAGGTATTCGGCAGCTGAACTGCGACCAGACGCGTTTCCTCTGGTGGGGCTTCGGATTTATTGGGGTCATGGCCTGCCGCCACATCCATGATGTGCGCACCATGGGTGACGAGGCGATTGATCGCAGCACTGGAACCGAACTGCGGTTCGGCGGCGCCGGCGGCTGCATAAAGTGCATCCTCGTCATCACCGTAGTTGCGGATAAGGCCTTCGATTGCATCCCTGGTGAATTCCCGTCCGAACAAAACACCGGACGGGCGACCACTCCGATTTTCAGCGGACTGCAACCAGCAAAATTCCAGCCGTGTGCGCTTTCCGTCTGCTGCCCGGAAGTTGCCGTGCGCAAATGGAATTCCGTCGTCGATCACACCAAGAACGTTGATCGCCTTCGGCTGTGAAGCACCGGTTGGAACTTCCGGATCGGGTGACCAGTCCGGCTCACCTGGCACTCTATTCTGCAACCGGTTCATAGCCTTTTCCTCGACTGGAAAGGCCATTCTGAAACGCGCTTTGCCAACTTCATCAGTTTGGGTCGGCGCTGTCAGGTTCAAGGACAGGCTGTCCAGCGATATGCCCTCGTCGGATGGATTTTCAACGACCAGCGGCCAGAACCGCAAGGCAACATCATCTTTGGTGCCCCAAAGTGTCGGAATCCATGTTCCACGGCCTGCATGCTCAGCAATGTTCTCCAGCAAGCCGGGTTTCACCGGCTTGGGATGTTCTGCAAGAGCGGTCAGATATTTGAGTTTGTCCGTATGATATGCCGGGAACGTATAGGGATTACCTATCCCGAAGTTCCAGTTTTCATATGGGCCGAGGTAATTCTCGAGTTCGACGGCCTCGGTCATCCCGCTGCCGCTTGTGTTCGCATCGGTCATTTTGGAGCCGCCCTTCGTTAGAGGTCAAACTCATTGACCGCATTCGTCCAAAGCCATGTGAATTGCTCACTCACGTCGACGCTCAATTGCGGCAGTTCGCTCACGCCATGTTCGCCCCATTTAGACGACTGATAGTGCGACACCATGAAATCGGAATCAGCGCGGGCCTCATACTTCAAGCCCCTGAGCTCTGTATCGACACCACATTTCTTCAAGACGATCTCACCGACTGTCTTGCCGAGAAGAGCTCCTGCCCAGCTGTCAACCGGGTAATGCACGCCAGCGACCGTGCGGCTGACAGCGATACGTTCGGCTTGCTTGCGGAGCAGTTTCTTGCGCTTTTCACCGTCGGGATAGTGAGTGCCGGATGCGTCGATCAAACCTTCCAGCATACGTGTGACGGCAAAAGCTTCGGTCGCGTGCGCACTCGGGAAGCTGCCATGGCCAGGTGTCGGGATCATCGGCAGGATTGTTGTTCCGATCCTGTCGGGCCGCCGAATGGCCAGATGGTGCTTCACGATCATTGCCACGTGGGCCGCCAGGACCTGCGTCAGTGTGATCAGTTCCAGTGTCTTGCCGTTACGGGCCGGCACTAGACCGAGGATCATTGCAAAATAGGGGGTCGGGAAGCCGAGCTGCGACGTGATTTCCGCCGTGCGCTCCGGACGCTGATCCATATAGGCACGGACAAATTCGAGTTGTTTGTCGAAGAGATCACCGTCAGGCCGTGCAATGCGGAAAAACGGATGTGCGTCGCCGGTGCTGCGGGATCGATAAGAGATGGTAACCTCTTTCGTATCCTTTGGCGCTTCCCAGACAATCTCACTGAAAAAATCACTTAAATAAAGAGACGCTCTCACCCAGTCAGACCATCTGTCGAGATTGTCCGTGGAAGAAAACTCCAGTTCCCGAGACGGATGCGTAGCAGCATCGCCAGCTACGTGAGCAATCGCCTGCGCACTGGTCTGCAATCCCTGTACGGTTAAAGGATCAAGTGCACCACCAGCACCGGCCCCCAACAACCCGCCAAGACCCGAAGCGTTCAGCCCACCGAGCCCACCAAGACCGCCGAGGCCGCCAAGCCCGCCGAGACCACCAAGTCCGCCCAGACCACCTAGTCCGCCGAGCCCACCAAAATACGCCATATACGCCTCCCCAATGAAATGCGTTATTGAAATCCAGCAGCGCGCAGCGCGCGCGCAACATTTTTTCCACTCGAATACTCTGCGGCCGGGTGCGCCCGCATATAGCCCTCGACAGAAAAATCCGGCTGCCTGCGCCGAAGTTCGTCGGCGACGAGTTTCGCCTCATCTGTTCGCTCTAAGAAATGCAACGCTGTAATCTTTACGCGCAACGTCGACAGATGCCGCTGATTCCGCTCGAGTGAGCTGTCAGCAAATTTGAGCGCTTTTTCATAATCTTCAGCGGCAAGGTACGCAGTCGCACTCAGACAATCGTAGAAATACTTGAACGGATCGATCGGTGAGAGCTTTCGCGCTTTGTCCGCGGCATGCACGGCCTGTTCACCCGAATCCTGGAACGCATAGAGCGCACTGCGCAATAGCCACGAAAGTGCCTCATTCGGATTATGCTCCAGCGCATTTTCGTATCGATGCGAAGCCACATCCAGCCGCCGCAACAAGTTGTTGTGCGCGAACCCGTCAATGGTCATGCAGAATGCGTTTTCAGGGTCGATATCGAGCGCCTTGCTCGTGCTGCCCACGGCGTTTTTCGTATCCTTCGCAGGGTCTGAACTCCAACCATTTACGACGCTGAGCACATGCCACTTTCCGCGCCAGGCGTGCACCTCGGCCGATCGCGGCGAACGGCTAAGCGCCTCGTCAAGCAGCTCGCGTGACTTTGCAAAATCACGCAATGTCGAACGATGCATCAGGCTGACGCTCGCCATCAGAAGTTTGTGGTCGGCGATCTCGCTGATCGGCCGGCCCCGGACGTATTTCAGCGTGTCGGATGCGATCGCGTTTCCGACCGACGTCACAATATTGGTGAGACCCTGGCCGGCGTCGCTGATGAAGTCGTTCAGCTTTCCGCTGAACTGGCGCGTCCACAAAATCCGCCCGGTTTCCGCGTCGAGGAAATCGACGTCGGTAATGACTTCATCACCGATCTGGCGAATGCTGCCGGCGACACAGTAATCAACGGAGAGTTTCGACCGAATCGCGTCGATATCGATCCGGCGACCAGCAAGGGCGCGGCTGGAAAAATGCGAAATAACGGCAAGCAGGTTAGTACGCGACAGGGAGCGGCAAATCTCCTCCGCAAACCAATCGCCAAGAATTGTGAGTTCGGGATTGTTTTCCAAACTCAGCAACGGCATCACCGTCACAGTAGGGACCGGTGGCCGGGGCAATGATGACGACGGAGAGCGGAACAGGGCGTGGATCTGTTCCGGGCTGGCACGAACCGAATCCCGCCATTCCTCGAACAGCGGTGCAGGCACATCAAGGCCTTCCAAAAACGTGCCCTGCCCAGGCTGACCGGCGAAAACCACGTTGCTCAGGTCCAGCGTGACTTCCGAATTGTTGGTGGTGATAAGCTGGTTGTAGTAGGGGCCCATTGCCGACTTGATGTCGGACAACGCGCGCCTCAGGCTCTGTCTGCCGGTATCGTAGCAGGAAGCGCCCCAAAGCGTTTCCTGAAGGAAGGTGCGGCTGCGGCAGCCGTGTGGCGCTGTCGCAAGCAACGCGAAGATCGCGCGGTGCTTTTTGCCTGTGATCTCAAACGCTCCGGGCTCAATAGAGCGAACGATACAGGACCCGAACAAGCTGATTTCCAAAACCTTACCGCGCATGCCCCATCGCCTCGAGAAAAGTACGTATTCTATAGAACAGCACTTATAGCCACTATCCAACCACTTCACACTTTTTTCACGCTCGCCGAAAGCCAACTCCCTCTAAACTCACGGAGTGAGGAACAGAACCGCGAGCAAGAAAATTGTCTGAAAAAAGCTCTATTATTGATGATGTTTCGGATGTTGTTGATTTTTTCCTAGCATGGAACAATCATCGCGAAACAGTGTTGAAGATTTCTGAAATGGATCATCTGGACGATGATCAGAAGAAGACTTTGCACTGGCTCGTGAAGATGGCCGACAGGGTTAGTCTGACCGACCTGGAAAAGGACGATCTGCACTGAACCGAATCGCAACTCCCTTCATTCCGAATCATAGATTTGGGCATTTGCCGACCGTGGGCAGGTCGCACTAGGCAGGGCATTCATCATCCAGCCAGATTTCGAATTTGTCGCCACAGACAGGTTGTTGGCAGGCCAGCCTGCTGCCAATGCCTCTGAGGCCTGATTGTTCAACATGCGCGCCGTTTTCATTTTTCTGACGCGGTTGCCACGATTGGGCTATGGTGATGAGAACAATAAAACGACTCGGCCGCATGTTTTGGTGGCTGAGCCTTTTAAGTCGTGCCAAGCAACCAGGTCCTACGATTTACGATGCCATGAAGCAGTTTGCGATCGCGACATTGCTTATTCTCGTTCTGGCCTCGGTGTTTCCGGGTGCCGGTAAGGCTGAGGAATTTCAGGTGCCTAATTTCTGGGATCCAAAGGCCGTGCATGACCGGCCGGGCTCTATTCCAGACAAGATCCAGTTTCTCGCAACCGACAATTATCCACCCTTCGTGTTCCGTGACCCGCAAGGCCGCCTGACCGGGTTTAATGTCGATCTTGCCCGTGCCCTCTGCCAGGAGCTTGGAAGCTCCTGCGCGCTCAGGATCAAGGATTTCAACGTGCTCTTGTCCGCTCTGGACGAAGAGGAAGGCGACGCGATCATTTCCGGTCTTTCCCGCGGATTTCCTGCGACGCGACGGCTGAATTTCACCGACGACTACCTGAAACTTCCTGCAAGGTTCGTCGTGCCTTCGGACAAGGCGGGCGCATTCAATGAGCAAGCACTCGCCGGAAAGACAATTGCGGTGGTATCCGGTTCGAGGTACGAGGCCTTCGCGGAACGGTTTTGGCCCGGCGCCCAGATATCCGGATTTGAAACCGTTTCTGCAGCGCGCGACGCAGTAAAGTCCGGAAAAGCCGACACGCATTTCGGCGACGGGCTGAGCCTCGCCTTCTGGCTGCCGAGCGAGTCCGCCGACGCATGCTGCACCTTCGCAGGAGGCCCCTGGCTGGAACCGGGTTATTTCGACCAGGGAATGGCGATAGCGACGCGGCCCGAAGATGTGGAGCGCGCGGCAGCCCTCAATTATGCCCTCAGGCAGCTGCAGCAAAAAGGTGTGTTCCGGGAGCTTTATCTCCGGTATTTCCCGATCAGTTTCTACTGATTGCTCTTGCCGACTTCCAATGATTCGGCATCCGATGCCGGCTTTTGCCTGTCTTTCAAAAAGGGTATGGCAAGGCTGAACGGCAGTTGATGGGCGTTCGGCGTCAGTGAGGGACCGAGGCCGATTTCCATTCCTTCGTGCCCTTTTTCAGGTTCTTCAATATAGGTGCCAAACAGCCTGTCCCAGATAGACAGATAGAATCCGTAGTTCGAGTCTGTTTCCCGCCGGATCACGGAATGATGGATCCGATGCATATCCGGCGTCACAATGACGAACCGCAGAAGCCGGTCGAGGGCGCCGGGAAGCTTGAGGTTCGCATGCCCGAAGACGGCTGAGGCATTGAGAACAATCTCAAAAATCAGAACCGCTTCCACCGGACCACCAAGCGCCACAATCACCAGGCCCTTCCAGACGAATGAGAGCAGAATTTCTATAGGATGAAACCTGAGCGCTGTTGTTGCGTCCACTTCGCTGTCCGCATGGTGCACGCGGTGAATGCGCCAGAACAGTGGTATCTTGTGTGAGGCCACATGCTGGCCCCAAACGGCCAGATCCAATATCAGGAAAGTGATCACGCCGGCGGCGAGACCGTTCCACCCGATCAGTCCGAACAGACCCCAGCCTTTCTCCTGCGCCAGAAGCGCAAGGCCAACACCGCCAATCGGGAAAATCAGTCTGACGAGAATGGAGTCCAAGATAATAAGGCCCCAGTTGGTCGGCCAACGCTTCAAACGGCCGTTTTCAAGCCTGCGCCTTGGAAGTCCCGCCTCAAGCAACGCCATGGCCAGGAATACGCCGCCGAAACAGGCCATACGCACCTGGTTGATGTCGATTTGTTCAAACATGCACACAGTCTTCCGGTGTATTGTTATGTTGCTTGTCAGGTCCGATCCAACCCTGTAGCCATTCCTGACCAGTAGATGGGCCATCCTCCGGCAAAATATAGCCCGCATGACAGAAATTGAAGCTGCGACAGATCACATCACCATGAACGACTTTCTCTGGACACGACCCGACACCCCACCTGTTGCCACGCTTCTGATGGCGCACGGCGCCGGCGCGCCGATGGATTCTGCTTTCATGGAAAAGCTTGCAACGGCACTCGGCGAACACCGAATTGCCGTTGCCCGGTTCGAATTCGCTTATATGGCCGGCAGGCGGACGGGTGGAAGTAAACGGCCGCCACCGCGCGCAGAAAAGCTGATCGCCGAATTCCAGACAGCTTTGCAGGCCTTGTTGCCGGTGGCCGAAGGCCCGATTCTTCTGGGCGGCAAGTCCATGGGAGGGCGCGTTGCGGCCATGCTGGGCGGCGGAGGTTCCCTGCCCTCTCGCGTTGGCGGCGTCTGCTGTTACGGCTATCCATTCCACCCAACCGGCAAGCCGGATGCAGACTGGCGGATGGCGCCGTTGGAGGAGGCCAAACGACCAGTCCTTGTCCTGCAGGGCGACAGGGATCCGTTCGGCTCAAAACCCGAGCTGGACGAAATCTCTCTGCCGGACCACGTTTCACTCACCTATCTCGAAGACGGAAACCACGATTTCGGTCCGCGCGGCAAATCCCCGGCAACGCTTGATGGCAACATCGGGATCGCGGCCCGGGAAACTGCTGCCTTCGCCGCATCGCTTTGAAGACTATTCGGCCGGTGTGATGCTTCGGCCGGTTGCCGATCCCGAGCTCACATGACGCTGCCTCTTGCTGAGGAAGATAATCCTGCCAATATCATCGCCGATCATCACCAGCGCCGGAACAAGAACGAGTACCAGCGCGGTTGCGGTTGCAAGTCCGAAAACGATCGTAATCGCCATCGGTAACAGAAACTGGGCCTGAAGGCTGGTTTCGAACATCAAGGGCAGAAGACCGCCAATCGTGGTCATGGACGTCAGCAGGACGGCGCGCAAACGATCGCAACTCGATCCGATGGCAGCCGCATCGATGTCTTCACCCGCTGCCAGGCGCTCTTCAAACCGCGCGACGAGAATGATCGAGTTGTTGACCAGGATCCCGGCAAGTCCCAGAAGCCCGATCATGCTCAAGATGGTGAGGTTGAAGCCCATCAGATAGTGACCGGCGATCGCGCCGACGATTCCGAACGGAATGATCGACATCACAACGATCGGCCTTGAATAGCTGGCAAAGATTGCTGCGAGAACGATGTAGATCCCGGCAACGGCCATCAAAATGCCCGTCAAGAGGTCGGAAAATGCATTCGACTGCTCTTCCGCCCGCCCGGCAAATGAGTATTCCAGGCCGTATGTCTGTGCCAGCGCCGGCAGAAACTCCTTGTTCAGTTCGGCGATGATTTCCGTGTTCGAGGTGATCGTGCTGTCGACATCGGCAACAACCGTGACCACTGTTCGCCCGTCCCTGCGAAGGATGACCGAGAACCCTTGTGCGTCTGTGAGGTCGACCACTTCCGTCAACGGTACGAATTCGCCGGCAGACGTGCGCAAGGACAATTGCCGCAAGGCCGCAGATCCATCGGCATCGAATACCTGCTTGACCCTGACCGAAACTTCTTCATCACCTTCCGCAAAGCGCCGGGCAATATTGCCTTCAAACGCGTTGCGGATCTGCCTTGCTGCGCTTTCAACGGTAAAGCCGAGCGCCCGGCCTCGGGGCGTGAGCTCCACGAGAAGCTCCGGCTTTCCAAAAGGCAAATCGTCTTCAACGGCACTGGTACCCGGGAAAGCCGACAGTTCTTCCTGCAGTTTCTCAGCCGCCGCCTTCAGGTCATTCAAAGGAGCGCCGGTCAGGCGGATGTCCAGGTCGCGTCCCGGAGGCCCGCCTCTGCGCTCGGCGACCGCAATGCGCGATGTCCCCGGTATTGCAGGCAGCGCAGCGCGCCAGGCCCTGACGATTTCAGGTGTTCGAACAGTACGTTCCTCCGAGCGGCTCAACTGAACGGTGATATTTGCGACGTTGTCGCCCCGATTGTTTCCCGCTTGTCCAAGCGTTGCATAAGAGGCCACGACCAGTGTTTCCCCGTTGTCTTCGGTCAGGCCGGCTTCCGCTTGCTTCAAGGCCTGTTCAATCCTGGCGATGCCGGCAATTGCTTCAGCTTCCGGTATGCCTGCATTGAAGAAGATCGACGCCGTCAGGTTCTCAGCCTCCGGCGAGGGAAAGAAGGTAAACCCGACTCGGCCACCGCGAACTAGGCCGACGGCAAGGATCATGGCTGCAATTGCGACCGCCAGCGTTGCGTAGCGCCAGTGCACGGCTACGGACACGAAAGCGCGGAAGGGGTAGTCACGGATCCAACCGAACCCTGTGTCAAAGCCGCGCCGGAACCAGCTTGGTCGATCCGGATTGTCCTGGCGCTGCTTCTTCCGGCGCAAGGCCATAAGCAGACTTTCCAACGCAAGTGCGGCTGAAAAACAAGCGCTGATGATGATCATCTCAAATGCGAACACCCCGACCGCGTCCCTCAGGGCTCGCAGTGGATCGTCAACGACATCCAGGTAGGGAGGCACGGAAATATCAGGCTGCGCCACCAGCGCACTCAGGAAAAATGCCGGTACGCCCGCGACCAGAACCACGCGCCACCAGCTCCAGCCCGGCTTCCTACCAAGCGCGTGAGACAAGTGGCCGGGGAGCACAAGAAAGCACTCGATCAAAGATGCGATGACAACCGCGACAACAACAACCGGCAAGGTGCCCATGATCTGGCCGAGCACATCGCCGATAAGCAGGATCGGCAAGAACGCTGCAATTGTCGTGAGGCTAGCGGCAAAGATCGGCGCCAACATCGTGGTGGCGCCGTTGATTGCAGCTTCGTTCGGATCGTCGCCCATGCTCCGGCGTGTCGCCGTGTGTTCACCCACGACAATCGCATCGTCGACGATGACGCCCAGCATCATGATGAGCGCGAACATGGAAATCATGTTGATGCTCTCACCCATCAGCCACATGATCCCGAGCGTCGCCATCATCGCCACGGGAATACCTGCCGCGACCCAGAGGGCGATCCTTGCATTCAGGAAAAGGAACAGGATCGCGACCACCAGAACCAGACCCGTAAGTCCGTTTTCAACAAGGAGCGTAATCCGGCCTTTCACGGCATCGGCGCGCACATCGTATTTCAGAATTTGAAGGGACTGAGGCAGCTGCAGAGACACTTCGGCAAGATAGTCGTCAACAATCTGCGCCGCTTTCAAGGTGTCCGTCATTTCCGTACGAAGGATCCGCAGCTCTATCGCCCGGCTCCCGTCGGAAAAGCCCTGGTTTTCGGTCGAATCGAAATCCCGGACGACAGTTCCGATGTCGTCGACAATCGTTTTTTCACCCGACGCAAAGGACTTGACCTCGACACGGCCGACAGCTTCCGGCGAGCGTTGTTCTGACATGGCTCTGATCTGCCGCTCGACGGCGCCGTCGAGATTACCGGCGGGCAGATCTATCGTGTTGCCGGCAATCTGGCTGGCGACATCTGAAATGGTCAGATCCAGCCGACGGAGTTCCCGTTCCGGGATTTCGACCAGATACTCCGGCGACCGGAACCCTGACAGCTCGACCTTGTCGATCCCCCGGGCCAAAAGATCGTCGCGCATCTGGCGGGCGAACACCTTTAGCGCGTGTTCAGAGAAAGGTCCGCGCAAGGCAATCGTCGCAACGCCATCGGTAAACGTGGAGGCCGAAACCACAGGGGTCTCAGAATCGAGCGGCAGAGTGGTGACACCGGAGACCGCCTGCTCGACATCGGAAAGCGCCTTTTGCATATCGGTGCCTTCGATGAATTCCATCTGCACCGACGCCGCGCCTTCCCGGCCGTAAGAGACGATCTCGTCAAGCCCGTCGATGAACCGTAGTTCCGGTTCGATCACTTCCAGAATGTTGGATGCAACGTCTTCCGCACTTGCACCAGGCCATGCGATGGACACCGAAATCCTGTCGGTCTTGACCGTTGGAAAGAACTGCGTGTTCAGCTTGGCAAGCCCATAGGCGCCAAACAGAACCATCACGACCATGATCAGGTTGGCGGCGTTGGCATGGCGAACGATCAATTCCAGGAAACCGCGGGAGCGAATGTTTCTCATCGAACAGCCTCGCTATTCGGTTTCTGCACTGGCGTCGGCAGCCGCCTGCGTGCCAGCCGCTGCTCCGCCCGTCACATCGTTGACCAGCAATCCGGCCCCGGCTTCAGGTATCCTGGTGGTCAAAAGGGTCTCGCCCGATTGCAGATCACCGCTCACCAGTATGAACCCGTCATCGATCGCCAATGCGTCGACTTCGCGCGGCACAAGCCTGTCGTCCATAACGACGTAAACCGTGCCTTCACCGTAATATGCAGTCTCCGGAATGCGGAAACTATCGGGGTAGGTTCTGTCGGGCAGGACAATTTCGACAAAGGCTCCGGGCCGAAGAGGAACAGTTGCGTCCTCACTGTCGATCACTGCGATCACCTCGACACCGCCGCGCGTGCTGGCAACATCCGCGCCGATCCGGCTCACGGTCGCGGGATATAATACAGCCTTATTACCGAGATACCAGGTTACCTCTACCGGCCTGCCGACAACCGTACCGCTTTCAGCGAGCAAGCGGCCGTACTGGTTGTCGGAGAGCGTAAAGCGCACTTCAAATTCGTCGCTGCTGTAAAGCGAAACAACCGCGTCGTTGACACTGACCAAACGTCCCGGTTCAGCCGCTTCCGTTCGCACAATCGCATCGAAGGGCGCACGCAGCACTGTGTTGTCCAGCTGACGATTTGCGTTTTCAAGCCCCCACTGGAGACGTTTGAGTGTCGCGGTCTGCTGCACGACCTTGGCTTCTTCAAGCGCGAGTGAGTTCTGACGCTGCTCAACCGCTTGCTGGCGCTGTGAAACGAGCAAACGCCTGTCGTCAACGGTTCGTTCCGTCACAGCGCCACGTCCAACCAGTTCCTCCGCACGCTCCAGATCCCGCTGTGCGAACTCAAGCTGTTCCTGAGCCCTGACAACATTGGCCCTTTCAAGTTCGACGCGGCCTTCGCTTTCGACGAGCCCGGCCCTTGCTTCGGCAAGATTGGCTTCCGCCTCGGTCACGGCGCCCTCATAATCAAAGCGGTCGATGGCCAGCAGAACATCGCCTTGTGAGACATGCCCACCGGCCTTGAGGTTCGGGTGAGCCTCCGTCACTTCTCCGCCAACGAGCGCCCTGAGTTCGACTTCCCGGCCAGCGGTGGTCTCGCCAAAGACATTGATGTCCGGCGCGAAACTCCCCTGTTCGAGCGTTGTGGTCTCCACAGCGTAACTGCGTTCCAGAACAGGGCGTTTGGGAACATCGGGTTTTGTCGCAACCAGGGTCTTCATGCCCTGGAAGGCACCGAGCAAAATTGCAAAAGCGATCAGAGCCTGGAGCAGCGCTTTGAGAACAAGCATAGCTCGCCTCCAACCGCCGCCAGACGGGGGGTCGACGGGTGGAAGGACTTCTGAGACCGGTTTGTTTCCGGAGTCCTGAGGCAAGGACTGCAACATGTATCAGCGTTCCGGGGCTACCAAGTATTGTTCGGGCTAAAGACTATCACGCATGCGAATAAGATTTACTTCGCACTGCAAAATTCAAGACCCGGATAAGACCCGAAACACCAAAACGCACCCCGAAAATTGTAACGGAATATGTCTGAACGGCCAAAATCGCGAGTTTTGACGCATTCACGCCTCATATTCGTATTTGGCGTTACAGAACTCGCAGGTCACAACGATCTTGCCATCGACGGTCATGTCCTCGATTTCGTCTTCGCGGAAACCGGAGAGAACACCTTCGATCTTTTCCCTGGAACAGCGGCATTTGTCGGCCAGGGGTTGTGCGTCGAACAAGCGGACGCCACGCTCGTGGAACAGCCGGAACAGCAGCATCTCGACACTGACTTCCGGATCGGTCAGTTCGACATCCTTGACAGTGTCGACCAGAACCTTTGCCTCGACCCAGGCATCGTCCTCCTCGACCTCATGCGACAGCGTCCCTTCAGGTGCGTCTCCCGGATCGATGTCCGCCTGCCGCTGTCGTTCTGGCGCTTCCGGCAGGAACTGGATCAAAATGCCGCCCGCTGTCCAGGTTCTGGCGTGCCCCTCACCTTCGCGGCGGGTGTAGAGTTCACCGACACCGAGACGGATTTCGGTGGGGATCTGTTCAGAGCGTTCGAAATAGCGCCGCGCCACTTCCTCCAGCGAAATGCCGTCAAGCTCGACCAATCCCTGATACCGCTGCATGTGCTGGCCCTGATCGATGGTCATGGCAAGGTGTCCGTGGCCCAGCAACGCCTCCGGCGTCGCCTTGCCGGCTTTCGACAGCGCTTCGACACGATCGGCGTCGAATGTCGCGCAGGCGCGGATCGCATCAGGAGACGCGAAATCGACGACCAGCATCGACACCGGTCCCTGGGTTTGGGTCTGCAACGTGAAACGTCCGTCGAACTTCAGGGACGTTCCGAGCAGTCCCGTCAGAACGATTGCCTCCGCCAGCAGGCGGGAAACCGGCTCCGGATAATCGTGCCGTCCAAGAATGCTCTCCAGCACAGGACCGAACGCGACCGCCCGGCCACGCACGTCCAGCTCTTCCACAGCAAAGGGCCGGACAGCGTCCAGCCCTGCGGGTGCAATACCCAGTTCTTCAAGATTTAGTGCCACGTCGGCTATGCCTCAACCTTCGCCGAAACACCAGGCAAGAATGCCCTTCTGGGCATGGAGCCTGTTCTCGGCTTCGTCAAAAACCACGGAATTGGGACCATCCATGACTTCGGAGGTTACCTCCTCGCCGCGATGCGCCGGAAGGCAATGCATAAAGATGGCGTCGCTGTTCGCCTCCGCCATCAGACGATTGTTCACCTGGTAGGTACTGAGGAGGTTGTGACGAGATTGTGAATCATCGTCTCCCATGGACACCCAGCAATCCGTAATCACGCAATCGGTCCCTTTGACCGCCTCATATGGGTCCGTGGTGACCAAAATGGAACCACCCTTTGCACGAGCCGTGTCGATCAGCTCTTGAGGTGGCGCCAGTTCGCCTGGCGTTGCGATCCGCATTTCGAAGTCGAGCCGCGGTGCGGCATGCACCCAGGACGCCAGGACATTGTTGCTGTCGCCGGTCCAGGCAATGCTCTTGCCGCTGATTGAGCCGCGATGCTCCTCGAATGTCATCAGATCGGCCATGATCTGGCAGGGATGCGAGACTTTGGTGAGCCCGTTGATCACCGGAACGGTCGCGTGTTCGGAAAGCTCATTCAATTCGCCATGATCGAGTATCCGGATCATGATGGCATCGACAAACCGCGAAAGAACCTTTGCCGTATCACCAATGCTTTCACCGCGCCCAAGCTGCATCTCCGCGCCAGTCAGCATCAGCGTTTCACCGCCAAGCTCGCGCATTCCGACGTCGAACGAGATGCGTGTGCGGGTCGAGGGCTGCTCGAAAATCATCGCCAGAACCTTGCCGGCAAGCGGGCCCTCGCCCCGGCGGACGCCGTTCCGGGTCGCCTTGATCCTGCGCGCCGTATCAAGAATGGCGCGCAGTTCCTCGCCCTCGAAGTCGGTGAGATCGAGAAAGTTCCGGTAAGCAGGATTGGCTGTCATTCGGCCGCTCCTTCCACGAGCTTTGCCTCAACCGACAATGCCGCCTGCTCCAGACGCTCAAGGGCCTCTGAAATCTCGTCTTCCGTCATCGTCAGAGGTGGCATGATGCGCACGACATTGTCACCGGCCGGAACGGCCAGCAGTCCGGCGTCCCGTGCTGCTGCCACATATTCTGCGGCAGGAACCACGCATCTCAGTCCCAACATCAGGCCCGTACCGCGGACCTGGTCCAATATCTTGGGATGGCTGTCGACAAGCCCGGCCAGTTTCTGTTTGAAACTGAGACCCTTTTTCTGCACGTCCTCGAGAAATCCGTCCGCCAGCACGACGTCCAGAACCGCATTGCCGACCGTCATGGCCAGCGGGTTGCCACCGAAGGTGGTGCCATGGGTTCCGGGAGCAAGCGCTGATGCCGTTCGCTCCGTTGCCAGGCAAGCTCCCATGGGAAAGCCGCCGCCGATGCCCTTGGCCACGGCCATGATGTCGGGGCTCACGCCAGCCCATTCATAAGCAAAGAGTTTCCCGGTGCGCCCGACGCCCGTCTGGATTTCGTCGAAGATCAGCAAAATACCGTTATCGTCGCAGAGCTGCCTCAACGCGCGCAGGAATTCCGGCTGTATTTCGCGAATACCGCCTTCGCCCTGGATCGGCTCGATTGCGAGTGCAGCCGTCTGCGGGCCAATCACCGCCTTGAGCGCATCGAGATCTCCTGACGGAACCTGGTCGAAACCCGGTGCCTTGGGACCAAATCCTTCCAGGTACTTTGCCTGGCCGCCGGCGGCAATCGTTCCAAGCGTCCTGCCATGGAACGCACCCTCGAAGGTCACTATCTGGTACCGGTCGGGCTCGTTGTTGTCATAATGAAAACGCCGGGCACACTTGATGGCGGCTTCCATCGCCTCCGCACCCGAATTCACGAACAGCACCCTGTCGGCAAATGTCGCCTCAACGAGACGCTGTGCAAGGCGTTCACCGTCCGGGATCTGATGCAGGTTGGATACGTGCCAGAGTTTGGCCGCCTGCTCCTGCAGAGCCTTGACCAGGTGCGGATGGCTGTGCCCGCAGGAATTCACTGCGATGCCGGATCCGCAATCGAGGAATCGTCGGCCGTCCTTGGTAACGAGCCAGACACCTTCCCCATGATCAAATGTCAGATTTGATCTTGCATAGTTTCCAAACAGCGCAGTCGCGGACATAACCTCTTTTTACTCCTCAGAGCATCCTGCCTCCCTTTGAAGGCGGGTGACATGCTCTCAACGTGGTGTCATCGATCAAGCTCGAACGCCCGGCCGCCTCAGGCCGATACATTCGGTTGCCTGTTGCAGCACTTGCCCGGGAAACGAGCGCGTTAAAGGCGGCGCGTTTCACGAGTGCGGACAAGCCAAAAACGCAACGTGCCGCCCCGATGAGGCGGCACGTCGCAAATTGCTTATACACCGCGCGCACCGTTGGCTGTCAATGGAAATGCTGTTGCCGGCACTTAATGTGTTGTTTCGTGAAACACTGGAAGACCTTACCATAACTGGGGAAAAGTCTGCTCATCCCCAACTGGTTTGTTCGAAGCGGTTGCCTCACAAATTAACGTTATTGTAACCTCTGGAGCATCAAACACGAGATCTCGTGTGGCACATCACCAAGAGGCACAAGATATGCCACAATTGGGCATGCTAGCGCATGACTGACACGGGGTTAATGGCCGAATGGCCGAACTAAAGGGTGCGGGCAATGAGTTGGACGAACGAACGGGTTGAACTGCTCAAGAAACTTTGGAGCGAAGGCCTGAGTGCAAGTCAGATCGCAGGCGAACTTGGGGGTGTTACCCGCAACGCAGTGATCGGCAAGGTGCACCGGCTCGGACTTTCCGGACGCGCCAAGACTTCAAGCTCCAGTTCAAAGCCACGCCGGCCCCGTACCGCCAGCCCATCTGCCGGAACAGCGCCGAAGAAACCCGCACAGCAGCCACAGACGATCGGTGCAACGGCGCTGAAGATGGACACGTCACCTGCTCCCGCAGCTGAAATCAAACCCAATCTGGAACCTTTGCACGAGTTGGTTGTGCCGATTTCACAGCGCGCTACCATTCTCACGCTGACTGAACGCACGTGTAAGTGGCCCATCGGCGATCCGGCGACAGACGACTTTTATTTCTGCGGCCGACAGTCGGACGCGGGTGTCCCCTATTGTGCCCACCATTGCCGAATAGCCTATCAGCCCGTCGCTGACCGGCGCCGCGAGCGCAAGACGGTTGCCCAGGCCTCCTGAAGACCAGCCGAGCCTACAACTGACAATTCGAACCCGCCGCATGGGCGGGTTTTCTTGTTTTATTTACCTTACTTGCCAATATACGCGCACATTCCGCAGCGGTATACGAAATTGTGATCAATATTACAGAAAGTAATTCGACTTCTTCTAACGTGAAACCAATCGAGAGAAGGTTTTATCTGAGTTTCATTAACCATCTCTCTAATTGACTGGATTTCTATACTCTAGTCAGCCATGAAAATTAGAGGAATAGAATGAAAAATCTTAAGCTAATAATAGCGTCTACTGTGCTCGCATTCGGTATCAATCCAACCACTCCCGGGTTTGCCGAACCATCCTCAATGTTCATTCTTGATGCTTCCGGTTCTATGTGGGGCCGCCTCGAAGACGGAAGATCCAAGATAACCGTGGCCCGCGAAGTGCTTAGCGGCCTGACATCCAAGTTGCCTGCGTCCCTCAATGCCGGCCTGATCGCTTACGGTCACCGGAGAAAAGGCGACTGCTCGGACATTGAACTGGTCCATCCCATCGCTCCTGCCGGGGGCGCTGCAATCGGGGCCAAAGTCGGTTCTCTGTCTCCACGCGGAAAAACACCCATTACGGAGGCCCTTCGCCTGGCGGCGGAGAAACTGACCGGAAAAGAAGACGACAGAACAATCGTGTTGGTGTCGGACGGTATTGAGACTTGCAGCGGCGATCCCTGCGCCCTTGCGGAAGCCCTGAAAAACTCCGACGCGGGTCTCAAGATCCACGTCGTTGGTTACGGTGTCGACGCAGATGCGCAAAAGCAGCTGCAATGTGTTGCCGAAAAAGGCGGCGGCGCCTATTTCGAAGCCAACGACACCTCAGGGCTGTCCGGTGCGCTCACACAGGTCACCGAAAGCATCGCCAAACAAGAAGAAATCGTCGTCGAGGCACCCGCGGTCGAGGAAACCGCGAGCACTGTTCAGATACAGATTGCCGGACCCGGCACCATCAAGCTGAAGCTCGCGGATTGGGTGCAGATGCCCAAATACTGGAAAATCACAAATCCGGAAACGGCAGACGAAGTCGCAAAGGTCACCGAGGACAGCGTGACCACGATGCCAGGCGCTTATCAGCTCGTTTGGCGGCATCTTGAACATGGCGCGCAGGAAGTGACCCTGCCGGAAGTTGTGTCCGTTGCGCCGGGTCAGACAACCGAGGTCGCGATCGACACGGGTCTGAAGCTTGTTCCTCCTACAGGCACAGGCAAACCCTACTACTGGCAACTGCTCAGCAATGACACCGATCTCGAACATGGTTTCCGCAAACGCGAGCCTGCCGCATGGTACTGGGTCTGGGATGCCGTACCGGTCCCTGCCGGGGACTACACGCTGATCGTCCGCCAGAGCGAACACGACCACTCGGAGGTAAACCTGGGCAAGGTCTCGCTGGAAAAAGGAAAACTCACCGAAGTTCCGCTTGATCAGGGGCTGAACCTGGCCTGGAACGACGACTGGGACCAGATCTACTATCTCAAAATTACGGATGCAGCGGGCGTGGAAACGAAGTTCGACAGCCGTGGCCCCGTGTTCCTGGCACCCGGAACATACAAGGTCGCACTCAGGCTTTCAGAGCACAATCACTCAGAGGCCGAGTTTGGAACGATCACTGTACCGGAGCAGGGTTTTGTAGACGCCAAGCTCACCTCCGGTATCAAGTTCGAGACCGAGATCCCGGGTGAAATCAAGGTCACAGCCAAAAACCTTGATAACGGACAGGAAGCGCAGATCAGCTGGAGCGCGTCCTCCAGCAACCCCTGGCCGCCGATGCCGCTAGGGCCGGGCCGTTATCAAGTCGACATGCAGATCAAAGGCTCCGCGCCGATGACGATCGTTCCAGAGGTCACGATCCAGGCGGGACAATTCATCACCGCGAAGATGTGAGTTCCACAGCAAAAAAATACCCGCCCAACCGGGCGGGTATTTTTGTGGTCTTATGCCGCTGACTTCCAGCAGACAGCTTTAGCTGGCGATCGAAAACTGGTCGTTGAAGGCGTAGCCTGCGCCACGTACAGTCCGGATCGGATCCTTTGCCTTGCCCTTGTTGAGCGCCTTGCGCAGTCTGCCTACGTGGACATCGACAGTGCGTTCGTCGACATAAACGTCATGACCCCAGACACCATCCAGAAGCTGTTCGCGCGAAAACACGCGGCCGGGTGATGTCATCAGAAATTCAAGAAGACGGAACTCGGTCGGCCCCAGGTGAATTTCCTTGGTGTTGCGACGAACGCGGTGGGTTTCACGGTCGAGTTCAATGTCACCGGACCGGAGCATCGTGGAGACGACTTCCGGGCTGGCACGGCGCAGGATTGCGCGCACCCTGGCCATGAGCTCAGGGACAGAAAACGGCTTTACGACATAATCGTCGGCACCGGTCGACAGACCGCGAATACGCTCCGCCTCCTCGCCCCGCGCCGTGAGCATTATGATCGGCAGGCGTTCGGTGTCTTCCCGGGCACGCAAACGCCGGCACAGCTCAATTCCGGAGAGCCCTGGGAGCATCCAGTCCAGCAAAAGCAGATCGGGCAGACTTTCCCGCAAACGAATTTCCGCTTCGTCTCCGCGGATACAGGATTCAACCTGGTATCCTTCCGCTTCCAAATTGTATCTTAACAGAAGGCTGAGCGGTTCTTCGTCTTCAACGATGAGCACCTTCGGCATTCGTTCACGCTCCGATATTGTCGACCGGCATCAGGGTGCCGGCCGTAAATTTCCCGCAGTCAGTCAGTGCTTAGCCAGCACTTGTTGTTTCATCATACTTTTCACGATCCTCGGGAAGCCGTTCGCCCGTGACCATGTAATAGACGTTCTCCGCGATATTTGTCGCGTGGTCGCCGATGCGTTCGATGTTCTTGGCGCAAAAAAGCAGATGCACGCATTGCGTGATAACCCGCGGATCTTCCATCATGTATGTCAACAGCTCCCGGAACAGGGAGGTGTAGATGGCGTCAACTTCCGCGTCGGCTTCCTGCACGCGGCGCGCGGCTTCTGCATCGCGGCGTGTGTAGGCATCGAGAACCCGCTTCAACTGGCCGAGAGCCAATTCGCTCATGTGTTCGACACCAATCGCCAGTTTCTTGGATTGCAGACTGCTGTCGATCGCGATCGCGCGCTTGGCCACGTTCTTTGCCAGATCGCCGACACGTTCAAGATCGTTGGCAATACGGCTTGCTGCCGTGATTTCGCGAAGATCCTGCCCCATGGGCTGACGGCGTGCGATGATCTCGATGAGTTTCATCTCGACATCCTGATGGAGCGCGTCGAGACGCTCATCGTTGGCGATCGTCGATTTGGCCAGGTCCAGATCCTGCGAGACGAGTGCTGAGACGGCGTCGGCAAATGCGCGTTCTGCGAGGCCGCCCATCTCGGCGACTTTTCCGGCCATTGCGGTCAGTTCCTCATCGTAGGCCGAAACTGTATGTTCTGACATCCTGTGTCCCCTTCAGATTGCGGAAATACACTTAGCCGAAACGGCCAGTGATGTAATCTTGAGTGCGCTTGTCTTTCGGGTTCGTGAAAATATCCTCAGTCAGTCCCTCTTCTACCAGGATGCCAAGGTGGAAAAACGCCGTGCGCTGTGAGACGCGAGCCGCCTGCTGCATGGAGTGGGTCACGATGACGATCGTGTAGTTCTCACGAAGCTCATCGATCAGCTCCTCGACTTTCGCCGTCGCAATCGGGTCAAGTGCGGAACAAGGCTCATCCATCAGGATCACTTCAGGGCTCACGGCAATCGCGCGTGCGATGCAAAGACGCTGCTGCTGTCCGCCGGACATTCCCGTTCCAGGCTCGTCCAGCCGGTTTTTGACCTCCTCCCACAGACCCGCTTTCTGCAGGCTGGAGGACACAATGTCATCGAGCTCGGCCTTGTTGCGGGCAAGTCCATGAATGCGCGGCCCATAGGCAATATTGTCGTAGATCGACTTCGGGAACGGATTCGGCTTCTGAAACACCATCCCGACCTTTGCGCGAAGCTGCACCGGATCCACTTTGGGGTCATAGATGTCTTCGTTGTCGATCTTGATCGATCCTTCCACGCGGCAGATATCGATCGTGTCGTTCATACGGTTGATCGTGCGCAGGAAGGTGGATTTGCCGCAGCCGGACGGACCGATGAAGGACGTCACTGAACGCGGCTGGATTTCAATGTCCACATCCTTGATAGCTTGGTTATCGCCATAAAAGACCTGAACCTTGTTTGCGGATATTTTGCTCTCGGTCATTTCGTTCGCCTGTTCGATACTCGGCATCTCGTTCATCGCATCAATCCTTACCAGCGGCGCTCAAACCTGCGGCGCAGGATGATCGCGATAATGTTCATCGTAAGGAGGAAGATCAGAAGTACGATAATTCCTCCCCAGGCTTTCTCGGTAAAGGCCAGATCGGACCGCGCCGCCCAGGTGTAGATCTGGGCCGGCATTGCCGAGTTTGGATCGGTGAAGCCGGCGATGAAGCCATCCGGGTAACCTCGCGCGACAAAGCCCACCATACCAATCAGTAGCAATGGCGCCGTCTCACCCAGAGCCTGTGCGAGACCGATGATGGTCCCGGTCAGGATGCCAGGCATTGCCAGCGGCAGCACGTGGTGGAAGATCGCCTGCATCTTGGAGGCCCCGACACCGAGCGCGGCGTCCCTTATGCTCGGCGGAACCGCCTTCAGCGACGCACGCGTGGAGATGATGATCGTCGGAAGCGTCATCAGCGTCAGAACCAGTCCACCGACCAGCGGCGCCGACTGCGGCAGATGCATGAACTGGATGAACACCGCAAGGCCCAGGATACCGAACACGATCGAGGGAACGGCCGCCAGGTTCGAGATATTCACCTCGATCAGGTCCGTGAACCTGTTCTGCGGGGCGAATTCCTCCAGATAGATGGATGCGGCCACTCCAATCGGAAGCGACAGGAACAGCACCACCAGCATCATGAAGAAGGACCCGATCACCGAAGCGCCGATGCCCGCGGCAGCGGCGTTGTCCACGCCCGCGTCAGCACCGGTGATGAATGACCAGTTGAACACGGTCTTGATAACACCGGCCTCGACAAGATTATCGACGACGTCCAGATCCGATGCCATCAGGAAGCGGCTGTCGGTCATGCCTTCACGGGTGATCCGGCCACTCATGTAGCCATCTACCCTCGAGGAGGCTGCAAGGTCGAACCTGACCGGTTGACCCAGCTGATCCTCGTTTTCCCGGAAAAACTCACGGATGGTGCTACCCGGCTTGCCAACGATGCGCTCGATGGCTTCGGGTTCTACCGGAGTTTCGATCCCGCTGTCCTGGAGCTGGCCAGACAGGGCGTTGATGAAGATCTCCTCATAGGCCTTTGTCTTGAACAGCGTGCCTTCAGCAGCGTTGTATTGTTCCTGCGTCAGCGTAAACTCGACCTCAACGACCGTGCGCGAAAAGGCAGGAATTCCCTGCGAGATGATGGCGTAAGCCAGAACGACCAGGAAGAACAGCCCGATTGCTATCGCCCCAATGCCATAGGCCTGGAAGCGCTTTTCCGCAGCATTGCGTTTGCGGGTCAGGTCATCGAGAGCGTAGAGCGACTTCGGCTGCATCGGTGCTTTGGCTGGCGATGCGGATGTCTCGGGAGGAAGTGTTGCGTCGGTCATCAGTCATACTGCTCCCGGTATTTGCGCACGATGTAGAGTGCGACAATATTGAGACCCAGGGTTATCACGAAAAGTGTCATGCCCAGCGCGAAGGCCACCAGTGCGACCGGTGAGGCAAAGTCCGCATCTCCGGTCAGCTGACTGACGATCTTGGCTGTGACGGTGGTCATGGCCTCGAAGGGGTTGAGGCTGAGGCGCGCGGCTGCACCGGCACCGAGGACCACGATCATCGTTTCACCGATCGCGCGTGATGCCGCCAGCAGAATGGCGCCCACGATCCCGGGAAGCGCGGCCGGCAGGATTACTTGGCGCACCGTTTCGGATTTGGTTGCCCCAAGACCATAAGACCCGTCGCGCATTGCCTGGGGCACGGCGTTGATGATGTCGTCCGACAGCGAGCTCACAAACGGGATCAGCATGATGCCCATGACGAGGCCCGCGGTCATAACCGCCGTTCCTGCCTGCATGATCCCGAGCCCTTCGTTGCCGAAGACGGACAAGAGCAGCGGACCGACGGTCAGAAGCGCAAACAGACCGTAAACGATGGTCGGGATGCCTGCCAGAACCTCAAGCAGCGGCTTGGCGACGGCACGCACCTTCGGGCCGGCATATTCCGAAAGATAGACCGCCGCGAAAAGACCGATCGGCACGGCAACGAGCAGCGCGACGATGGAAATGTAGAATGTGCCCCAAAGCAGCGGAAGAATACCAAGCTGGGACGAGCTGCCGCGCCCAGAGAAACTCGGAGACCATGTCAGGCCGAAGAAGAAATCCGAAGCCGGGTAGAGCCGGAAAAACTCCCAGGTGTTGAACACCAGCGACAACACGATCCCGATGGTGGTCAGGATGGCAATGGACGCCGCCGCAATCAAGATTGCCTTGATGCCCTGTTCGACGACGTTGCGCGCCCTGAACTCGGCATTGGTTTCCCGAATAGCCCAGAATGCAGCAAAAAGTGCGACCAGAATGACCGCAATCGACATGATCAGATTGCCGGTGGCATTCAGAACGCGATACCGCTGTGCAGCCCGCAGGATCGGCTGCGTTATCTCGGAGGTGACGATCTGCCCGGCATCTCTGAGACGCGTGCTGATATCGGCGAAGTCGGCACGCGCGTTGCGCGCGAATTCCTCTGTCATGGCACCCGTTGCGACGGCGTTGTCGAGGCCTCTCGCAGCACGGCGCACTTCAGCGAGAACGAGCCCACGCGACGATCCTTCTGCGATCGACGTTTCAGGGATCATGCCGGAAATGACATTGTTAACGTAAAATGGCTGCGCGAGCAGCCAAACAATGAGGAGCAGGAAGGCAGGGACAATCACCTTCATAGCAACGTTTGCCCCGTAATAGGACGGTAGGGAATGCAGAGCTGACAGCTCTCCCCCGGCACTGGACATGGCCCGCGACCGCCCCAGAACGTACCCCACCGCAGCGATGGCAAGCACGATCAAGATGAGCCAGAACAAAGGCATTTGCTCCCCCGGATGTATAACGGAAATCGAAAAGAAAAGGGGCGGCGGAATATGCCGCCCCGTCGATCGAGCGTGTGCTCGATTACTTCATTGTCTCTTCGTTGGAGACGGACGCCTGAACAGCAGCCAGCTCCGGATCCGAAACCAGGCCATACTGAGCCAGCGGGCCCTGCGGACCAGCGATTTCGTCAGCGATGAAGAACTGAGCGTACTCTTTCAGGCCCGGGATCACACCGATGTGCGCCTTCTTGATGTAGAAGTACAGCGGACGGGAAACCGGGTACTCGCCGGAAGCGATCGTCTCGGTGGACGGCGCGATGCCGCTCATGGTGGCGACTTTCAGCTTGTCGGTGTTGTTCTCGTAGAATGCGAGACCGAAAACGCCTATGCCGTTCGAGTTGGTGTCGATGCGAGCCAGTGTCTCGGTGTAGTCGCCATCGATGTCAACGGACTTGCCGTCGCGACGGACTGCGATGCAGGCGTCTTCAGCGTCGTCTTCGGACATGCCAGCGTCCATCATTGCCTTTAGGGCACCAGACTCTTCACAACCAACAGCCAGAACCTTCTCTTCGAAGACTTCACGCGTGCCGTGCTTTGTGCCCGGGATGAAGGCAGCGATGTCGACGTCCGGAAGTTCAGCATTGAACTCGGACCACTTGTTGTAGGGGTTGTCGACGATTTCGCCGTCCTTCAGGACTTTGGCGCCAAGAGCGTTGAAGACGTCAACCGGTTCGAAAGCCGTGAAAGCAGGACCGTCTTTTTGAGACGCAAAAACGATTCCGTCATAGCCGATGCGAACTTCGATGATGTCTTTGACACCAGCTTCGGCACAGGCCTTGATTTCCTTGTCACGGATCTTGCGGGACGCATTGGCAACGTCGATGGTGTTTTCGCCAACGCCTTCACAGAAACGCTTCAGACCTGCGGAAGAACCGCCGGACTCAACGACCGGTGTCGGGAAGTCGGTGTTTTCACCAAAAGCTTCTGCAACGATGGAAGCATACGGAAGAACTGTAGAAGAACCTGCAACCTGAACCTGGTCACGAGCCTGAGCTGCGCCAACGAATGCAGTGGAAGCAACAGCCAGAGCCGTTGCGCTTACGAGGGTCGTAAATTTCACTTGACCACTCCCTTTGAATGTCAAGGTTTGTAGATGATCACCGAACACGGAAATGAACGGGTGATGCCGGGAACCTAGGCCCGATGGATGAGAGTTCTATGACAGTTTCTTCTCAGTTTTGTGACAATTTAAGATACTGAAAAATATAGATAAAAATCTATTCTTGACTGTTTTGTGTCAGCATCAGGTCACAAAGAATGCAACACTGACGCAACGGTTGCACGCGGCGAATTTACACTAGCGCAGAGTTAGATCGGATCGATTCAAACGAATGTGGGTATTCTCAGGAAAACGGCCTGACGCATTCCGCGCGCGCTGTGCGCCCGTTGCCATGTTGGGGCGAAAGAGAGAAACAGTCCAAGATCCCGTTGCGGGCTTTCGTAACCTGTCAACCGACAGTCAAGGAAACCCGGCCTCACGGACCAGTAAGTGAAGCGGTCCTGATTTTCAGCCGTCGCTCAAGACGTTCTCCCTGCAGAGCTTCAATCCTGTTGTGCCGTCGCTGGCTGCTCGGGCTCATCGGACTTTTCAAGAGCCGGCAACCATACCTTGAATGTGGCCCCCTCGCCGGGTTCACTCTCGATCTCCAGACGTGCGCGGTGGCGCGTAAGGATATGTTTGACGATAGCAAGCCCGAGGCCTGTCCCTTTCAGTGCCCGGCTGGAGTCCACGTCCACGCGGTAAAACCTTTCGGTGAGACGTGGAAGATGTTCGCTCGGTATACCCTCGCCGTAGTCGCGAACGGAAAGGATCCAGTAGGCAAGATCCTGATCCTCCGGATGCGCGCTCAATCCGACATCAACGTAGTTGCCGATGCTGCCGTATTTCAGCGCGTTCTCAACAAGGTTTTCAACGACCTGAATAAGCTCGTCCCTGTCACCTTTCAACCGAACAGCCGTTTCAGGCAAGTCGATGCGGATCTCAACACCCAGGTCCTTGGCCAGCGGCGACAAGGCATCTGACGTATGGCGAATGATCTCCGACAGATCGACAACGGAGGCAGGGCGAACATGTGCCTTCAACTCGATCCTGGACAGGGACAGAATATCATCGATCAACCGGCGCATCCGCTCGGCCTGATCCAGCATGATCGACAGAAACCGGTCCTGGGCTTCGGGGTCGTTGCGCGCGGGGCCCTGCAAGGTTTCGATGAAGCCGGTTAAAGACGCCAGCGGCGTGCGCAGTTCATGACTGGCATTGGCGACAAAGTCGGTCCGCATGCGTTCCAGGCGCCGGTTTTCGGTCAGGTCCTGGATAACGACAAGGATAAAGTCCGGCAGGTTGTGAGAGCGGTTCTGGGCATTCGAGCCCGGCATGTAGATTGGTGCAATGTGGGCTTCGTGCCACGTTTCCGTCGGCACCTTTTCGATCCAGCTGATCCGCTCTGCGTCACCGGTGCTGCACACCCGGTCAAACGCCTCCAGCAGGGAAGGCGCGCGCAAGGAGAAGGACAGCGGATCGCCAGGTTTCACGCCATCATACGCTGCAAGCGCCTGCGCGTTGACATATCGAGTAATGCCGCGTCCGTCGGCCACGAAGCATGGCGTCGGCAGCGCATCAACCGTCATCTTCATTCCCGTGCCCGGCCACATCCGGCGCATTTCGCGTTGTGTGCTCAGCCTGACGCGGCGGCTCGCGGATCGTCTGGGAACGAACGCCGCTACTGCGGTCACGCCCAGCATCGCACCGGCTGCGGGCAAAAAGGGAACCTGAAAGGCGACAACAGCCGCGATCGCCGCCGCCAGCGCTGTCAAAAGCACCCAGCGGGCTTCGCCCATTCTTGTAAGGGGAGAGGCGGCGGACTGAACCTCAGAGGATTCATCTAAGGAAGATGATGACATGGACTTATGCGCAAAATCGGAAACCTGTGGCTTACGCCTCGTTTTGCCGACACTATTTCGACGCCTTAATAATTTGCAAGGTCGAATTTCTGGTATCGGAAGCGGGCTACAGCCCAAGTATCACACCAAGCATGTCAGGCAAGCGACACACATACCAATTTCTTAGACCCTGGTTAAACCGACACTAGCGCAGGACCGGATTTGCAGCCGCAGCCTTCAAATTTTGGATGATCGTCGGCCAACCGTCCTGCCGGCGCATCTTTTCAAGATATTCCGTGCCCTTTTCGCCATGGCGCAAAAACTCGTTGTGTACGATTTCGAGCCGGGTTTGCTCACCTGCTTCGCGAAAATTCACCATTACGCGGCTCGCAGTCAGGGGATCGGCCACTTCTTCCCCGTCCTGGGAAATCTGCCACGCCAACCTGATGTAAATCGGTGGTTCGATCGACAGGACCGTTCCCCAAATTCGCTGGCGTCCATTGCCGTCTATCTCGTAGCAACTTCCTCCGACACACGGCTCAATGCCTGCATCAACCTGGCCTTCGCGCTGTTCATGAAACGGAGACCGCCACCACAATTCCAACTTGTCGACGAAAAGCGAAAATGCCCGGTCGCGTGGTAAATTCAACAAAACGTCGAACCGGCACTCCTGATCATCCGTCATGCTTTTCCACCACGTTCCCTCTGTCTCGCATCGTCTGTCGCCAAGTCACTCTATCTCAAGTTCCGGCAAAGATCTGCTCGCCAAGAGCACCACCTTTTTGTTGTACCGGCAAATTTCTTCACTTAGTGGAAACGAAACAAATCTCGCCTGCGTATTTCTTTTCGATCTTTTGAGTGTTGCCTAGCTGATTCAAACGTCAGATACATGACGCATCTGACGACGGACAGCGTCTTTAAAGGTTTTGCTTTTCCGAAATACAGAAGACACTTGTCCAGGCGGTTGGACACTTCTGGATTTCCGCGCTGGTCCCGAGCATCCCGAGATGGCAAGCATGAAACACGATCGCGACTTCACCCCCGACTACGGGTCTCCTGCGGAACTTTCTCCAGGCTTCAGACGGCTGACTGCCAACAACCCCGGACCATTTACGTTCAAGGGAACCAATACCTATTTGCTCGGCACGCGCTCAATCGTGATCCTTGATCCAGGGCCTGCCCTGCCGGAGCACATCGACTCACTGTTGAAGGCATGTGCAGGATCAAAGATTGAAGCGATTCTGGTGTCTCATACGCATATGGACCATTCTCCGGGTGCAAGATTGCTCAAACAGGAAACCGGCGCACCGATTGTTGGATGCGGCCCACACAGGGCCGCGCGTGACCTCTTCGAAAATGAAATCAACCCGCTGGACAGCAGCGGTGACAAAGAGCATCAGCCGGACCGTCAGCTACAAGACGGGGAGGTCTTCCAATGCGCCGAATTCGGCCTTGAGACCATAGAAACTCCGGGGCACACGGCGAACCATCTCTGCTTTGCCCTTCAGGGTGAGGACCTTTTGCTGTCCGCCGACCATGTCATGGGCTGGTCGACGTCGATCGTTGCACCGCCAGACGGTTCAATGCGCGACTACATGACATCTATCGAAAAGCTGCTATCGAGGCCGGAAACAAATTACTATCCCGGGCATGGCGGAAAGGTCTCGGATGCACACACCTATGTGCAGCATCTCAAGCGGCACCGCCTCCAGCGGGAGGCTTCCATTCTCGCGCTCATGGCCAAACGCAGCTGGTCCATCCCAGAGATTGTCAATGAGCTTTATGCGGACATAGATGTGTCACTTCATCCTGCTGCCGGCCTGTCTGTCTTTGCGCATCTTGAGGACCTTGTTGAAAGAGGCCTTGTCTCCTCAACGCCTGACCTTTCGCTCACAGCTCATTATTCGAATGGGTCAAAACCGTCCTAAGCCGGGGTCCTACACAGGACCGCAAACCGCCAATTCGCCAAAGACTGGTCCAATGAGGTTCAGCCGGCCAAATCGGAAACATCCGGACTGACACCCTCCGGCTCTACCTCGTCTTCGAAATAAGGCTTGAACCCAGGCAACGGAACGACGCTCTGCGGTGTTTCAATCAATTCCGGTTCGAGCGTTTCTTCCAGATCGCTCTCTTCCACCGACAACCTGCCGATGTCTCCGTAGGTTTCAAGCAAGACACGATCGATTTCGGCGAACACGGTTCTGATCTGGCCCGCGTTGGTCGAGACATCCCGCAAGGGTGTTCTGGAGCGGGACCGCACATCCAGCAACGCGCCGACCCGGTCCGGTCGTATTCTGAGTGCCACGTCGAACTTCAACCCGAGGACAGGTGTCGCGCCTTCCGCCTGCAAACGCGTTGCCGCATCGAGAAGATCAGGGGGTAGTTCGTCGACGACAGTCCAGTTCAGGTTTTCAAGCGCCTTGGCACCGGCAACGTGTAGCCGTCCAGGAGCGATCCTGTATCTTCTGGGCACTATGTCGGAGGCGCGTTGGTCCGGTTCAATATTGCCCAGCAATCCAGACAAGCTACGCTCCGATACGACCGGCCAGACCTTTTCCTCCAATACGGACGTCGTCCAGGTCAGAAACGGCTGTTCCGTTGCGACGGTCTGCGGTTTCACCTCAGGAGGGTCGAACTTATCCGTCGTGATATCATTCGCGCCCGGACTGGCAATCAGCATTCCTGCGACCAGCGCTGGCGGGAACAGAGCGATCAGAGCAAAGAACGTTCCCGTCAGCGCCGCGGGAATACCCGGCCCGCCGAGGGTCCAGATGCGGTGGAACGCGATCAATGCCAGCAAAAGCGCGATCAACGCAAACGCACCGGCGCTGGCAAGCGACAGCGCAAAAACATCCGCTTCCACCAGACCTACCCTCTTGGCAAGAAACGCGGTGACAGCGATTGCGAGCGCAATCGAGCCCATCGTTCGGCTCGCCGGCGCAGAAGCTGTTTTGTGGATGGCGTATCGCTTCATATGGTCCCAACCTGCATCGCAAACGCATGTGTGCGCGCGATCGGCCAAATCAGATTTCTATTTTGTTTACAGATAAATTGTCAAAAATGAACTTCACTTCCACTGCTCGCTCAGAATAAATTCGTATCGTCAGCAAATTGACCACCCTGAGTCGCGGACGCGGCAAGGATTGCTGAGATCCGCAAAGTGGCTCGTTGACTGGCGAGTGCCCGCCCAACCCGGTATAAAAACACCACCGTCCAAGAGATCCAAGCGTGCAGAACAAGGACAAGAGAACCGGTGGTCTGTTCGGATCGAGTTTCAGCAATATCGTCTTGTGTTATGCGTTCATTCCGACCTTTTTCCTTTCTCCCTTGGCACTTTACTTTGCCGTGACCTTCTCGGAACCCGCAGAACAGCGCATATTCGCCCACTACTACTATATTCGCACAACAATCGCACTGATGGTCATCGGGGGATGCACTGGAAGCCTGTTGATCCTCTTGGGTGCCGACCTTTCTTCTCTGCTGATACTTACAGGACTGACAG
Source organism: uncultured Roseibium sp. (assembly GCF_947494555.1). Taxonomy (GTDB): domain Bacteria; phylum Pseudomonadota; class Alphaproteobacteria; order Rhizobiales; family Stappiaceae; genus Roseibium. Next base: position 321,096 of record NZ_CANLVF010000005.1, read on the forward strand.
TAGTTGCATTGACGGCCGTGCTTACAATATTGCGATGTCTCAAGGGATTTTTGTGCGCATACAAAGGCGAACCGCCTCGCGCCTACACGAGTTATCTGCTGTGAAGGCCGAATTCTGTCGCAACCGAGTGAATACCCAAGAACGCAACCGTTACGATTTACTTAACGCGTTACTTCAAATTTGCTGCCTCTGCGTTACATCCTGTTATAGAATTTGACTGGCTGAGACAGCTAAAGAAGCGCATGATTTCAATGCCGATTGCGGAACGATCGCGGATAAATCCAAATTTTAAAGATCCCGCCCTTGGAATGCCGCAATTGGACACGACATGCACGCGGCCCGCAGTTTACCGCGCACCAAATCGCCAGTTAGCGGGGACTGGAACAAAAAACGGACCTGGAAAAATGTCTGAGAAATCATCCCAACCGGTATCAGAAGAACCGGCGGGAGCCAAGTTGATTAACCAGTACAAGCCCGTCGGCATTGCTGCTTTGAATGCAGCGGCGCTGTGTAAGAACGCGGGCGCGACGAAAAAGAAAAAACAAGTAATTTACCGCGACTGTGTGGACTGATTATTTGACGAGATCGTGCCGGCTGCGGCCAGCACTCCGTGACTTTGTGCCCCGATCCGTTGTGCCATTTGCACAATCGCAGTGACACAGGCCGCGGAGTAAAGACCCTTTCAGAACGCCGCGGTCCCAAATACCGCAGACGCTTCCTGCCGCTGGGATGCAAGACCTGGCGGCTAAGGGTTTGTTTGACTTCTGCTTCGCACCGGCAGCCGACACATCCATATCGTTGTGTCCGCCACTCTATCGAACTGATTGTGACCTGCTGCACCGCTCGGGCTGAGAGGGGCTGTGACCGGAAGGTGTGCGAAAATCTCTTGCAATAGCCACCTAACTCGCTTTCTCATCAGGCTCTTGTCACCCGCGACCGGCCCCTTCCGGTGCAACGCGACCGTGCGGAGTTTGCCATATGATCATTGCCTATTGCCCGTCCGTCAAAGGCCTGGAACGAATTGAACTTGCGCCGGACGCACCGCTTCCGGCGACCTCGGTCTGGATAGATCTTGTGGCTCCCACCAGAGACGAGCAGAAAGCCGCCGAAAAACTGATGGGCGCCGAGATCCCGACACGGGAAGAAATCGCGTCGATCGAGACGTCGGAGCGGCTTTACGTAGAGCCAGGTGCCGTTGTCATGACCACCCAGATGCCGATGGCGACCCGCACACTCGATCCCATCCTTTCATCCGTCACATTCGTATTAAGCGCAAAACGTCTGGTCACCGTGCGCTACGGCGAACCACGATCGATTGCGATTCTGACCAAGAAAGTGCAGGCAGACGCCACGATCGCCCATTTGGGGCCAGCAGTTTTCTATGCACTGCTCGACATCATTGTCGACCGCTGCGCCGATGAGATGGAAAGCGCCTCTGCCCGTTACGACGAACTTGCCGTGCAGGTGTTCGGAGAAGGTCTCAACATGCGCAAAACGGCGAGCTACCAGGTGGCGATCAAGCAACTGGGCCAGATCGGCCTGCACGTCGCCAAGATGCATGACGTTTGCACAAGCCTTTCCAGAGCCTTTTTGTTCATGAACACGCATGCCCGGCGGCTTGGCCTGAGCGAAGAACAGGGAACGGAGCTAAAGACCTACGGACGGGATATCCGTTCAATCAAGGAACATGCCGACGCGCTGGACAACAAGTTGGCCTTCCTGCTCGATGCAACGGTGGGTCTTGTTACGCTCGAACAGAACCAGATATCCAAGATCTTTACCGTGCTCGGTGTAATCTTTCTGCCCCCGACGCTCATCGCATCGATTTACGGTATGAATTTCGCCAACATGCCGGAACTGCAATGGGAACAGGGCTTTCTGTTTTCACTCGGCATGATGCTGGTGTCGGTAATCGCCACTTTCCTCTTCTTCCGCTGGAAGCGGCTTCTTTAGAACACGAGCTGTCGCAAAAACGCGGTCTTCACGGATAAAGCCGGTCCTTTTCCCAAGGCTGATCTGGGGCCTCCCGTTTGAACACGATACGGTCGTGCAAGCGGAATGGCCGGTCATGCCAAAATTCGATCGATGTCGGCACAAGGCGCATCCCGGACCAGTAGTCGGGTCTGGGAATGTCGCCAATGCCGAACTTCGCTGTAAACTTGGCAACTTCCTTTTCCAGCGCAAAACGGCTTTCAAGTGGCCTCGACTGTTTGGATGCCCAGGCACCAATGCGGCTGCCGCGCGGTCTTGACTGGTAATATGAGTCCGCCTCTTCGCTCGAGACCTGCTGAACTGCGCCGCGAATGCGCACTTGACGGCGCAGGGACTTCCAGTGAAAACACATGGCTGCTTTGCCCGAAGACAGGAGCTCGATGCCCTTGGCGCTTTCGAAATTGGTGTAAAACACGAACCCGCGCTCATCGACCTCTTTCAACAGAACCATGCGTACATTCGGCAGTCCGGTCTCATCGGCCGTTGCCAGCGCGACGGCATTCGGATCGTTCGGTTCTGAGGCCTTGGCGTCCTCAAACCATTCAGAAAAAAGATCAAATGGTTTCTTGACCTCCGCGAAGTCACCTTTTGTTAACTCTTCGGGGGGATGCTTGAGGTCTGTCATAGGTTACCTGTCGAAGAATTCGACCGCCTGCAGTACGGCAACAATCTGCCAGCACGGGGGCTGTCTGTAGAGTGTATCGTATGCGTTCATATACTGTCAGGTGCGGCAAGATCCAGTCTCTTGTCGGACTCGTTCTTCTGCTTGGATGCTGCCTTGCCGGGTGCGCCCGGGTGACAGTGCCCATCGGCAGCAACAATGTCGAGACACCTACGGTCCTTACCGGCTCAATCCCTTCTTCAACCGACCAGGCCTATGCGGACGTTGACGCAGACGACCGCGCCGTGATCGCTGAAAACCTGGATACGATCGCGACGTCCGTCGACGAGGTTAAAAACGATCAAGAGGTGCTGTTGTCCTGGTTGAACCCGATCAGCGGGAATTCCGGTACCCTCACAAAAATCGATGCCGGCACCCTTGGTGAAACGGGCTGCCTCTCCTTCGAAACGACAGCAAACACCATCGCAGGCATCCGGCTCTATTCAGGCACGGCGTGCAGAGATATCACGCAAAAATTTGCCGTGACGGCGCTTAGCGTTGCCGACGCTTGATCGCCTGGACAAATCCAATCATAAGAAAGCACCTGCCTATCGCGGACGAAGGACTGGAAATCCGGTTAGTTCGTTCCGATATATAATAGAAGTCCGGTCAAGTTTACCTCGAGAAAACGCGCGCTTCGGAGCAGGTCATGTATCCGGAGCGTTTGTGCGTGAGGTGGCGGGCTGGAAAATCTTAGATACCTGGTGATGTGAATGCGAGATCCCTACAGCGTTCTCGGGGTGGCAAAAAATGCCAGCGAGGGCGACATAAAGAAGGCTTTTCGGAAGCTGGCCAAAAAATACCATCCGGATCAGAACAAGGATGATCCGGCGGCACAACAGCATTTTGCCGAAGTGAATCAGGCCTACGAAATCGTCGGCGACAAGGACAAACGGGCGCAGTTCGACCGTGGCGAGATTGACGCGGAAGGCAAGCAGCGCTTCCAGTCCAAAGGATTTGAAGGCTTCTCAGGCTATGAGGATTTCGGAACCGGCAGCGGTGGCCAGGGCTTTCGCTCGAGCGCCGGCGCGGGCGGCTTTGACGACATTTTGAACGACATTTTCGGCGGCTTCGGTGGCAGATCGGGGTCCCGTCCCGGAGCTGGTGCCGGTGCGGGGTTCGGCGGCGGCGCACGTACGAAAGCACCGCCAAAAGCCAAGGGCAAGAACGTGGAAATCGTTGCTCGTGTGTCGCTCGAGGACATCGTCAATTCCGGCAAGACGCAGGTGACACTGCCGAGTGGCAAGACGGTCAACGTGACGTTGCCGAAAGGTCTGGAAGAAGCCGAAAAAATCCGATTGAAGGGCCAGGGCCATCCGGGCGAAAACGGCGGTCCCGCCGGCGACGTCATGGTCGAGGTCCGTATCAAACCGCACAAGCTTTACGAAGTGAAAGGGTCCGATCTTCATTTGGACCTGCCGCTGACGCTTTATGAGGCGGTGCTTGGCGCCAAGGTTCGAACGCCGACACTGTCCGGCGCGGTGAACCTGACGATACCGCCGAACACGTCCAGCGGAAAGGCCATGCGTCTTAAAGGCAAAGGCCTGCCGACCAAGAATGGCGGGCACGGCGACCTCCTGGTGAAACCTCAGATCATCATGGCGCCCCACGCTGACAACGAGCTGGACACCTTGATGAAAGCCTGGAAGGAAATCACACCTTACCGAGCGCGAGGACCGGAGTTTGATTAAGCCATAGCCGGCTTGGTGGCCCCATACGCCTGATGTTGCATCAGCTTTCAGGCTGAGCAATCAGGGATCGCCGCCCCGGCCTTGAGCCGGGGCCGTTTTTCCGCATCGACAATGGTCCCGGATCAAGTCCGGGACTGCGTGCGGCATGATGTGAACGTTCGCTCGGCGGCCGAACGGCCAATATTGTCAGTTCTGCAATTCCGCCAGCAGCTCTTCCAGCATTTCCATACCCTTGCCCCAGCCCTTGTCGAGGCCGCTGATGGCGCCTGCGAAACAAGTGATTTCTGCGTCGCTAGCGTCGTGAGGCGTCCAGACAAGCCGTACCTCGGTCTGATCACCGGACTGGGTGAAGGTAACCGTTGTCAGGAGTGTGCGAGGCCAGTCGGGCATCATCGGGTTGGCCGTGACTTCCCAGTCGGCATCCGAAACAGAATGCAGCCAGACAAGCTTCTCAGGTTCGATGACCTCTGTGTATTCAACCCGCTGATAGTGCGACCCGCCGCCGAACCGCATTTCGTTCAGCCAGAGGCCACCAGGCCTGACATCGAGTTGGTGAATGACGGTTTCCACCCCAGGACCGTACCAGCGGGCAAGCAGATCCGCGTCCGTCCATGTTTTCCAGACCAGCTCACGCGGCGCGTTGAAACGTCTTTCGAGAATATATTCAGGCAACGACACGTCAGTTCTCCCGCTTGTCCGTGTTTTTCAGTTCTTCAAGTAAAGAGTCGAGTTGATCGAAACTCGTCGACCAGAATTTTCTGAATTCCTCCAACCAGGCAACGGCGTCCTTCATCGGACCGGCGTTCAATCGGGCGGGACGCCGCTGGCGGTCCGCACCGCGTGTGATCAGGCCAGCACGCTCCAAGACCTTCAAATGCTTTGAGACTGCCGGCTGGCTCATGTTAAACGGCTCGGCGATCTCATTCACAGACGCCTCCCCCGCTGCCAGCCGTGTCAAAATCGCCCGCCGGGTTGGATCGGACAGGGCAGAAAAGACTGCATCCAGTCCCACTTGATCAGATATATAACCAATTCGTTCCATAACCATATGGTTAATTATATGCGTCTCAATGTCAAGTCTGTTGATTTATATAACTTGTTATATTATTTGCTATATTAATGGAGGTGCCACATGGTTGAAGATGTCGTCCGTGTCCTTGGATACAGCACACTCGGGAGCCGGCTCAAACGGATTGGTGAAAAGCTGCAAGCACAAACTCAGGGCATCGGCATGCATCTCGCCGGTGCCGAATTGCCAGCGTCCCACAACCCGGTGCTTGCCGCGCTTGACCGGAATGGACCTCTCAGCATCGGGCATCTTGCGGAGGCTGTCGGGCAAAGCCAGCCGGGCGTCACGCGGATGGTCAACAGTCTCAAGGCATCCGGGCTGGTTGAGGGACGACAGGACGTAACCGATCGGCGCATCAACAGGATTGCCCTGACGAACAAGGGCGCAGCACTGGTCCGCCAGCTACAAGACACTTTTTGGCCGCGGATCATGATTGCGGTGAAAGACGCCTGTTCTGAGTTGGAGGGTTCACTGTTGCAGCAATTATCGCAATTGGAAGATGCGCTGGAGGATGTCCCGTTGAAGAAACGCTGCGCCAAGGATGACATCCCGGACTGGGCGGCGCTTATGAAACAGATGGAGACCGACCGATGATCAAACGAATCTGGCGCGGGTGGACCACACGGGAAAATGCCGACCGCTACTTTCAGATCCTGACCGGTTCAGTCATCCCCGGTATCGAAGCCATGAAGGTACCTGGCTATCTCGGCATTGAGGTCTTGCGACGTCCGCATGCCGACGGCGTGGAATTCATGACCATCATGCGCTTCCGCGCGATTGAAGACATTATCGCCTTTCAAGGTCCGGATTATGAGCGCAGCCACGTACCAGAGGCGGCACGTCAGGTCTTGAGCTGCTGGGATCAATCCGCATGGCACTATGAGCATCTGACCAACCGCGAAGCTGCGGAGGCGAACTAATGAACGATCGTTTGAACCGCGTTGTCTGGTCAGCTCTTTCGTCCCGGCAGAGCCGGATTTCAAAGGGCGGTTCGCTCGCCAGGCGGTTTGATCCAGAGATTTCCCCCTTTGCTGCCTCGAAGGACAATTCTGCCGCCGCTCTGAACGCGCTGGCGGCACTGATCGGACGGAACGAGACACCGGTGTTCCTGCTGCAGGCCGAACAGATCCTGCTGCCAGACACACTCGTTGCTGAAAAAACTGCGCTCGGTGTCCTCATGACGGAACGTATCGCGAAGACGGCAAAGTCACATGAATTCGAGATTTCAGTGCTGTCGGATGATGACGTACCCGAAATGCTTGCGCTTGCGGAGTTGACCAAGCCAGGCCCCTTTACCAGCCGGACACCCGAACTCGGTACGTTCCTGGGTGTTAAACTCGACGGGCGGCTGGCCGCCATGGGCGGGACGCGGTTGAACCTTGAGGGTTACACCGAGATCAGCGGACTTTGCACGCATCCGGACTATCAGGGCAGAGGTCTTGCAAGCGCCCTCACCCTACAGATTGCCGCCGACATTCGCGGGCGCGGTGATACGCCCTTCCTCCATGCCTATGCCGATAATCACGGTGCAATCGCGCTTTATCGCAATCTTGGATTTGAAATCTGGAGCGAAGTCAATGTCGCGGTGGTCAGCCGCAAGTCCTGACGTGTTCAATTCATACAAGCTCAGCGTCTGCTCAGGCCTCAGCCCGCTGCTCGAATTCCCTTAGGCGTTGCCGCAGATACTTGGCAGCCGAACGGTAATGACTCGGGCCTGCGGCTTCTGCCCAGCGGCCGGTTGTCCAGGCGTTGTTCGCTCCTTTCATAGGTCCAGCATAGAGGTCCTGATCCGACAGTTTTTCGACCAAGTCCATCAGCTTCAGGTGATTCTGTTCAAGAAGCGCTACGGCCTCGAGCCAGCTCATGTCCTCCTGCTGTTTTCTGAGGTCCGCATTGTACCTCCTGGTCTCATTCCACTTGTATCCCTTTGCTGGAAAATGAACCGTCTTGCCGAGCTGGCCGTCCGCATACCAGCCCGTGAATAATTCAATCCAGTGAGCACGGTGCGCGACGATGTCTTTCGGCGAAATGCCTTCGCCGTCTGCCTCTAGCTGCAGCGCAATGGGTAGCTTTTCCAAAAGAAGTTCCAGTTTCGCAAACTCCTTTTCGGCCAGTGACAAAAGGTCCTGTTTCGACTGTGCTGCCATATCAAACCCTCCGGACACCTTGCACTGGACCGAAGTTCAAACCTCACGACATTGATTTTTGACAAAAGGGTTCCACGAAACATCCCAAGCGGCCCAAAGATCGGGGACATGTTGCCCTCAAACACCTGGGTAACCCATCCAGAGTTGCAATCCGGCAACACGCGGAGACAACATGATTTGCGTCAAACGCAGATATTGCAATCATTAGGCGCATCGCCTAGCCAATCTACACCTGATAATAATGACTAGGTTAGACAATGCGCATTCTATTTGGTTTGATTTTTCTCTTACTCCTTTCCTCCTTCAGTATTGCCGATACAATCCGTCAAACCATACCGGCCAACAAATCGTCGGCGGTAGGTCTTCACGGAACCTACAGTCCTGAATGTGAAAGCGGCGTAACTCCCCAGATTAAGGTGACCAGGGAGCCCGAAAACGGCAGCGTCTCCTTTCAGCAGATAAACACCAAACTCGGCGAAAAAGCCGGTCGCTGCGCCGGCAGGCCTGTGAGGGGAACCGTCGTGGTGTACAAGCCCAACAGGGGCTTCCGCGGCAAGGACGTCTTTCGGATCAGATTCACAATGGACATGTATGACTATGGTTCTGCCAAGATCAGGAACGTGGCCCATAAATACACTATCGAGGTGAAGTAGGCTGCGCGGCGCGCGGATCTGTGTTTGATCGCTGATTGAACAGAGTTTATCTGTCTCGCCAGTCGTAAAACCAGTAGGCGCCTTGGAGAAAGAGTTTTCGGAACGCTGGAAGGGGAAACTTGCGAAGGGGCGCTTGAAGCGGCGCGGGCAGTTCCTGCTGCTTCAGTGAGCCGGTTATCAAGCCAGCCAGCTTTTCGCCTGAAATTGAGGCCATGGCGACGCCGCTGCCATGCCAGCCCATGGCTGCGTATATCCCCTCCATGCCCGGAATCTCACCAACGAACGGTGTCAAGGAGCGCGCGATGCAGACATTGCCGTGCCAGCTGAAGTCTGCCTCGACGTGTGCCCAGGCTGGGAACATCGTTTCGAAGTCGCTGCGTGCCCGTTTTCGCATTGCTGCCAGAGCCGGTTCGTTGTCGAAAATTCCACCTCGCGTCCCGAACAGGAACCGACCGTCCGGCAACAGACGGAAGTAATGCAGCAAAATTCTGGTGTCCACGGCCATTGTGTCCGCGGTCCATCCCTGATCCGACAGTTCGTCTGCGCTCAGGGGCCGCGTGACCTGGATGGAGGACATCACCGGCAGTGTCCGCCCGTATAACCAGTTTGGCACGTTCTCACGCGCATAACCGTTACCTGCAAGCACGACCTTTTTCGCGCGCACAAAGCCTTGCTCTGTTTCAAGCCTCCAGCGGTCGCCGTCCCGGCTGAGCCCTGTGACCGGTGATTTGCCAAAAATCCGTGCACCGGCTCTGCGCACCTCGTCGCCAAGTGCGAGCACATATTTCATTGGGTTGAGAGCAAAACCATATGGCACATGAAGACCGCCGTGAAATCCGGGGCCGCCATAACCTTCTGCATCCAGGTCCGCCTTAGACAGAACGCGTGCCTTGATACCAAAATTTTCTTTCAGGAATGCGGCTTCATCGCCGAGGCTGCGCAGATCCCTGGCCCGATGGGCCAGGTAGATCTCGCCGTTCGAGTGACAATCTGCATCAATGTTCCAGTCTTTGAGCCTTTGCGCGACGAGATTGATACCGGCGACCTGGTAAGCGACAAATTTTCGCGCTTCATCAAGTCCGAACCTTCGGATCAGCTGATGCTCGTCCAGCTTGGTCCCTCCGAGGCAACAGAAGCCGCCGTTGCGGCCGGACGCGCCAAAGCCGACATGTTCGGCCTCCAGAATGCACACTGACGCACCGCTTTGTGCCAGTTTCAATGCGGCGCTGAGACCGGCAAAGCCTGCTCCGATGACCGCCACGTCAAAGAGCGCGTTGCCCATGAGTTGACGATCTGAGCGCACATTGTCGACGCTTGCTTCCCAATAGCTGCCGATTGTTGCACTGGGGGGCTTGTTCTGCTGCAGCATGTCAGATCCCAAGCCTGTCGCGCAGTGAAAACCAGGTCATTGCCAGAACAAGTAGCGGAAACCGCAGCCGGTCACCGCCGGGAAAGGCGGGAATGTTCAGCTTCTCGAAGACATCGAAACGGCCAGCGGTTCCTACAACGGCTTCCGCCAGGATCTGTCCGCCGAGGGTCGCCATGGCGACCCCGTGCCCCGAGTAGCCCGCCGCGGTCAGCGTGTTGGGCGCCAGCCTTTTGAAAAAGGGCATCCGTTTCGGTGTAATCGCCAGTGTCCCGCCCCAGCCATAGTCTATGCGGGCATCTTTCAACTGGGGAAATATCTCCAGCATCGGCGCTTGCACGAACGACTTTATGTCTTGTGGAAAGCGATATCCGTAGTTCTCGCCGCCACCGAACAAGAGCCGGCGATCCGCTGAGAGACGAAAATAGTTGATCACGAACTTGCTGTCAGCGACCGCAGCGTTGTTGGCGATAAGTCCCTTTGCCTCGCTTTCGGAGAAAGGCTCCGTGGCGACAATGTAATTGTTGATCGGCATGACATGCGCAGCGGTTTCTCGATCGAGCCGCCCGAGATACCCGTTACAGGCCAGGATCAAATGATCCGCTGAGACCTCGCCTTGACCGGTTGCAACGGTAATCTTGCCGCTGCCCTTGCCGCGCATGGAGGAGACGGTCGTTTCTTCAAAGATCTTTGCCCCGGCTGCCTCGGCCGCCCGTCCGAGACCAAGCGCAAAATTGAGCGGATGAAGATGACCGGCCCCCATATCGAGCGAACCGCCAAAATAACGGGGACTGCCGACATGGTCCTTTATTTCATCCGGGCCGACGAAACGAATGTCTTCATAGCCGTAGTTGAGGTGCAGGTGCTCGACATAGTCCCGGCTTTCGTCAACATAGGCCTTGCGATGATCGGCGTGAAGGATCCCGGGCGCGAAATCACACGCGATAGCGTGCCGCGATACGAGGTCCTTGACCAGATCCTTGGACTGTTCGGCCAAATCCCAGAGGAGCTTTGCGTGCGCCACGCCGTGCCGTTCCTCCAGCACGGTTTGCTCAACCCGCTGGCCCGAGCCAACCTGACCGCCATTGCGTCCCGACGCGCCCCAGCCAACCCTGTTGGCTTCGAGAAGGATCACGTCAAGTCCGCGTTCCGCAAGATGAAGTGCAGCCGAAAGGCCCGTATACCCGCCTCCGACAATACAGACCTGGCAGGCGCGCCGGCCCTCCAATGGAGGTTGCGATGTGGTCCAGTTCGCGGTTGCCGCATAGTATGATGGGGCGTGAAGGCCCGGCGTATCGTTCGCCGTCAGGAGATCTAGCGCTGTCAGCATCGCGGCTCGCCGGCTCCTTTGTTTACACGCGCTGTGACCTATAGCGTCACCATCCATCGTTCAAGCGCTTGATTCAAGGTGAAGTCAACTCTCAGCGAGGAAGTTTTTGCTTGATTTTGCAAGCCCTTGCAACTCACCCTGCGTTAACTGGCACCCTTGACAGCCTGCGCGTGACCCGTGACATGTTCAAATTCAGATGACCCAAAAGGAAGGCAAAACTGTGTTAGGTCCCACGGAACACCCCTGGCTCGACCCTTTGTGGCGGCGTGTCGCGCTTGTCGTATTTTGCGGCGGCTGGACAATAATGGAATACGCACTCGGCAATCCGGGCTGGGCGATTTTCATCGGAGCTGTCACGCTCTATGCCGGATGGAGCTATTTGTTTGCCTACAAAGGTCCGGATGACCCGACCCGGCAGACGCGGCCAAGGATGGACGAAAGCGAGGAATAGCCGAAATCATGCAATGGGACAGTGTTACTCGATTTTCTGGAATTCTCATGTTGGAGAGAATACTCCCGTTTGCGATTTTTCTGCTGTTCTGCCTTATTGCCGGTATCCAGAATTCCTCGGCAAGCGATAGGCCAAGTCCGAGCCTGTCATCCGTACAGGACACGCTGAACAAACGCTGCGTTGTCTGCCATGGCTGTTACGATGCTCCCTGCCAGCTAAAGCTTTCATCACCGGACGGATGGCTTCGTGGAGCCACCAAAGCCAGGGTGTATGATTCTTCCCGTCTTGAAGACGCACCGATGACCCGCCTCGGGATCGACGCCAAAACAGTGCCCGAATGGCGCCAAAAGGGGTTTTTCCCGGTTACAGGTGAAAATGGTTCTTCGTCCGTGTTCAAGGCATTGCTCGAGGCGGGACGCAATCAGAAATTCACATTAGGAGCTGCGCTGCCGGACGACATCAACCTCAGCCCTCTGCGGCGCAACAGTTGTCCCTCCCCGACTGAAGTCACCGACTATCTTTCCGATCATCCCTATGGCGGAATGCCATTCGCGACAGCACCGCTGCCCTACGCAGACTATCTCAATCTCCTTGTGTGGGCCGCAGACGGCGCTCCATCCCCGACTGAAACCACACCGCTTCCAGAAAGCGCGTTAGCGGAAATCGCCAAGATTGAAGCTTTCTTCAACGCCGCAGACCCAAAATCGAGTCTGGTTGCCCGGTACATTTACGAGCATCTCTTCCTGGCGCATTTGCATCTTGAGGGCGGCGGCACGAGACTTTTTTTTCGTCTCATCCGCTCACGGACAGGACCCGGCGAACCTGCGGATGAAATCCCTTCCAGACGACCGTTCGATGATCCGGGCGGGCCGTTTTTCTATCGGCTCCTTCCGCTCGACGGCACCATCCTGCACAAGGAACACATTGTCTACCCAATCGGCAGCGAGCGTCTCAAACGCTACCAGGGTCTGTTCCTGAGTGACGACTGGTCGCTTAGTGTGCTTCCGCCCTATTCCAGGCAAGCGGGTGGAAACCCGTTATCGACATTCCGGGCGATCCCGGCGGGTAGCCGGTATCAGTTCCTTCTGGACGATGCGCTCTATTTCGTGCGCACATTTATTCGCGGTCCCGTCTGTTACGGCCAGGTTGCAGTGAATGTGATTCAAGACCGCTTCTGGGTCTCGTTTCTCGATCCTGGCACGGACCTATCCGTCACCGATCCGAGCTTCCTGCAGGAAGCCATCCCGATCCTGGAACTTCCTGTCGCCGTTTCCGATGACAAGATCACGGAACGGCTGAAGAGTTTTCTTCTGGTCAGTCCGATCAAGTATCAGGCATTCCGGCAGAAACGCTATGCGGAAAGAGCATTGAAAAAGGGAGGACTTGGATATTCCGACATTTGGGATGGTGACGGAAACAACAAGGATGCGCGGCTTACGATCTATCGAAATTTCTCCTCAGCGTCGGTTGTCACCGGCTACAAAGGTACGGTCCCCAAGACCGCCTGGGTGATCGACTTTCCACTTTTTGAGCGAATATACTACGACCTGGTTGCCGGTTTTGATGTCTTCGGCAATGTCGAGCACCAGCTTACGACAAGAATGTACATGGACAACCTTCGCCGCGAAGGGGAACGCATGTTCTTGTATTTCCTGCCTGCCGACGTGCGTGATGCATTGCATGACAGCTGGTATCGCGGTCCGCTGGCCAATCTCATTGATTTGTGGAAAGAAAGCCCGATCGACGTTGCAACACCCACTGACATCGACTTTCGAACAGACAATCCGAAGGCGGAATTTCTCCAGGAACAACTCAGAATACCGCCGAAGCTTTGGCCGCTCAGTGATCCGATCAACAGGTGCACAGGCGATCAATGCGCCAGTGCAACAAGTGTCGCGGGTCAGCTTCGTGTCCTCAGTGGACAGCCCGCCCCTTTCGCGAAATTCTTACCGGACATCTCCGTTCTGGTGGCCGAAGACGGCGGATCGCACGAAGTTTTCACGCTCGCCCACGATATGGCGCACAGCAATGTCGCCTTCATCTTCAATGAGGACCTGCGCCGGGAACCCGACAAGGACGAGTTGACGATTGTGCCCGGCCAGTTCAGCAGTTACCCGAACTTCGTTTTCCGGGTAAACGCGAAGGATGTTCCCGACTTCGTTCAGGACGTGCGCGCAATCCGGAGCCAGAAAGACTTCCTGAACGTTGTCGAACGTTATGGAGTGCGCAGGACAGATGCGAGGTTCTGGCAAACCTTCGACCTGATCCAATCATCGCTTAACGCCCAAAATGCAATCCAGGCCGGTCTTCTTGATCTCAATCGCTACAACGATCCGAAACCCCTCGATCCGATCGAAAGGCTGTTTGAATTCACCTTTTCGGTAGACTGACAAACAACGGCGCAGACAAAGAACACATTCTCAGCCTGCCGACTGACCCAGTTCACGGATCAACCAGTCGCAAAAGATGCCGGCATCGGCTCCCAGCGCTTCAAGCGGCCCAGTCGTCACGAGGTAGTAACTGTGGCGGCTCTTGATTTTTCTGTTTGAAGGACGCACCAGACGACCGGTTTCAAGATAAGGCTGTGCCAGGGTTTGCAGGACCAACGCATGGCCATGGCCGAGAGCGGCAAGCTCAAGTGCGGAAAGCGTCTGATCCACCTGAAGGCCGGTCCGTTGTGGAACGGCATGGCCAAATGTACGAAAAAAGCTTTCCCATGTGTCGATCACGCCCATGATATCGAGACGGGGTGCTTTCGCCAGCGCCGCAAGGTCGTTCTCCCCTTCGTCAAATGTTAAGTCGGGGTGGCACACGGGGATGATCGGATCGTTCAGGAGAAACGCAACCCGCCCGTCGGTCCACGTGCCGTCGCCGAACCTTATGTCTATGTCGAAGAGGTCCGGATGCAATTTCTCCACCCAGGAAGCGGAGATCATCTGCAAGTCGATGCCCGGATGCGCCTGCTGGAAGGATTTCAACCTCGGTATCATCCAAAGGTGACTGAAACTGTTCAGGCACCGGAAGCGTACCGGCTGCCTGTCCCGTTCGCCAAAAACCGAGACAGTCGCAATGGATAGATCCGAGAAGGCCTTCTCGACACTCGGCAAATAGGTTTGGCCGAGGCGGGTGAGTACAAGCTCCCTGTGAACGCGGTCGAAAAGCGGAAACCCGAGCTTCTGCTCCAGCTGTCGCACCTGGTAACTGACGGCAGCCGGCGTGATGAAAAGCTCCTCTGCTGCGCGCGTAAAATTGCCAAGCCGCGCGGCAGCTTCGAAGGACCGGAGCCAGGGCAAGGGAGGAAGACTGTATGTCATCAGGTCAATCAGCTTTTGTGAGATCGGAGATTTTTCTGTTTGTTGACAGATCTATCCTGCAAAATTTTTCGATGCATTGCCAAATTTTTTTTCACTTCAAAGTTCCAGCGAACTCGTTGAAACTTGGCGGTGAAGATCTTGTCGCAGGCAGTATGCCGAATGGAAAACGTTGACTACATCATCGTGGGCGCCGGATCCGCAGGCTGCATTCTGGCGGAGCGTTTGAGCGCGGATCATGAGACCAGGGTGTTGTTGCTTGAGGCGGGCAGTGCCGACACGTCGCCCTGGGTTCGCCTGCCCCTTGGGTATGGCAAACTGATCTCTAGTGCGAGGCACACCTGGCAGTTCACCACCGAACCAGATGACGGGCTCAACGGGCGCAGCATTTTGTGGCCACGCGGCCGTCTTCTCGGCGGTTCTGGGTCCATCAATGCCATGGTCTACTGCCGGGGTCTGGCGGCGGATTATGACGACTGGGAAACCTCAGGCGCTGAAGGCTGGAGCTGGCGGGACGCCAAGCCGGTCTTCGAACGGCTGGAAACCAAAGTATCTCCTGCGGGCAAGGAGCACGGCGAGGGTCCGATCCACGTTCAAAACACATCCGAGCAGGTTCACGGCCTGAACAGGCATTTTTTTGCAGCGCTCGACGAGGCGGGCCTTCCGCAGACAGATGACATCAATGGTGACCGCCCGGAGGGTGGCGCCGTTTACCACATCAACACACGGCGGGGAGAACGCTGTTCATCCGCGCGTGCCTTCCTGCGTCCTGCGATGACGCGCACAAATCTCTCGGTGCGTACGGAGGTACACGTCAAGCGTATTCTCTTTGACGGGTTCTCGGCTGCCGGCGTTGAACTCTCGAACGGCGAAACAATTACCGCTGCAAATGAGATCATTCTGTCTGCAGGTGCGGTCGGTTCGCCGCAGCTGCTTCAGGTGTCCGGTATCGGCCCCGGGCAATTGCTGCAGAGCCTAGGGGTTCCGGTACTGCTTGCGAATGACAATGTCGGCGGCAATCTCCAGGATCATCTCACGGCAAGCTATACGTTCCGCGCAAGGGAAGCCACGCTCAACACCGTCCTGCGCCCGCTTGCCGGCCAGGCCACAGCCGCCTTGCAATACGCCTTTTCGCGCACCGGGCCCCTCGCCCTCTCGGTCAACCAGTGCGGCGGCTTCCTGAGATCACGCCCCGGTTTGAACCATCCTGACCAGCAGCTTTACTTCAATCCCATAAGCTATCGCATGAAAGCCAAGGGCACGTCGGCGAAATTCGCGATTGATCCGTTCAACGGCTTCATTATCTGCGCGCAACCTACACGTCCGACAAGCCGCGGGCGCATTGATATCAAAAGCGCCGACAGCACCGTTTCGCCCACTATACAGCCGAACTCGCTGTCAACCGAAGAAGACCGGCTTGCGGTCGTTGACGGTGGCAGGCTCTGCCAGAAAATCATGGGCAGCAATGCCATGCGCTCGGTCGTGGAAGCATCGGTTGCTCCGCATCTTGAAGCCCTTGACGACAGCCAACTTCTGTCGGATTTCCGTGATCGGGCCAGCACCGTCTATCATCCTGTTTCAACCTGCCGAATGGGCGAAGACCGGGAAACGACCGTGACCGACAGCCGCCTGCGTGTGCACGGCATCAAGGGCCTGCGCGTCGTTGACGCTTCGGCATTTCCAAACATCACATCAGGCAACACCAATGCTCCAACGATGATGCTCGCCCTCAAGGGGGCGGACCTCATCCTGCAAGACCGGAAACGCGCCACATCATGACAGCTCAGGACATCGCTCAAGGTTATCTTACTAGCGGAAAGCTGGATAACCTCCCCGACAGCCACTTCATAAACGGCAGGGTCACGCCACCATCGAACCGAAAAATGGAGAGTTTTGACCCGGGCCGCGCCGAGGCCTTTGCCGAGTTTTCCCTCGGTGACGATGGTGACATGGACCGCGCCATTGCAACAGCGGAGAAGGCAGCGGCGAGCTGGCGGTTGGTTTCGCCCGGTGCGCGATGCACGATCCTGAACAATGTTGCCCGTGTCTTTCGCGAAAACGCCGACCGGCTTTCGGTCGTCGAAGTTGTCGACAGTGGCAAAACGCTCGCTGAAGCTGAGGGCGACATCGAGTCCTCCGCACGGCTTTTCGAATATTACGCCGGTGCCGCCGACAAGCTGGACGGCAGGTCCGTCAATCTCGGCACCGCCTACACCGCCTTCACCTTGCGCGAACCGGTTGGGGTGACAGGGCATATCATTCCCTGGAACTATCCCACATCGACCTTCGCGCGCGGCGTCGCACCGGCACTGGCGGCAGGGTGTTCCGTTGTTGCAAAGCCGGCGGAAACAACACCCTTCACAGCCTTGATCATGGCTGAACTCCTGTGTGAGGCCGGTGTTCCGGAAGGACTGGTGAATGTCGTAACCGGTCTCGGGTCTGATGTCGGCGCGCAGATGGCGCGTGACCCGCGTATCAAGCAACTGACCTTCACCGGTTCCGTGTCAACCGGCATCAATGTTGCGCAGATGGCTGCGCCCAATGTCACGCGTCTGACCCTTGAACTCGGCGGTAAGTCTCCGCTAATCGCCTTTGATGACGCCGATCCGGAAAAAGTGGCTGACGGTGCCTACTGGGCGATCTTCTCCAATTCTGGGCAGATCTGTTCCGCCGGCTCCCGGTTGATCCTGCACAAGGCGATCCGCGACGACGTCCTTGCGATCCTCACGGAGCGCGCCAATTCGATCAGACCCGCACACGGTCTGACGGCACCCGACATGGGCGCCATAAATTCAGAGCTGCACCTTGCACGTATCAAGGCCCATGTCGACGCGGCGAAATCACGTGGCGCAAATCTGCTGACGGGTGGGGACGTGACAGTGGACACGGAAACAGGCAAGGGCTGGTTCTTTCAGCCGACCGTCATTGCCGACCTTGCCGCCAACGATCCCGCTGTCCAGGATGAGATCTTCGGACCCGTCCTTTCCATTCAGAATTTCGAGAGCGAAGACGAGGCCATTCAGCTGGCCAACGGAACAGAATTCGGCCTCATCGCGAGCGTTTACACCCAGGATGTCGGCCGGGCCATGCGGGTCGCTTCGGCCATGGATTGCGGTCAGGTCTCGGTCAACGACTACTGGGCGGGCGGTCTGGAACTTCCCTTCGGCGGCAACAAGAAGTCCGGATACGGCCGCGAGAAGGGCTTGGAAGGACTCGACGCCTATACCAAGGTAAAGTCGATCACCATCAGCAACGCGAGCTAAGAAGCCTTTCATGAAACTCGCCCAAATCGAGACCTTTGTTGTCGGAAACCCGCCGCCGCGCCATGGCGGACGCTACTTCATTTTCGTGAAGCTGGTGACCGTGTGCGGCATCACCGGCTATGGCGAAATCTACAACGCCACGTTCGGACCGCATCTGGTCGCCGAGATGGCGAAAGACGTGTTTCAACGGCAGTTTGAAGGCGAAGACCCCCACCACATCGAAAAGCTCTGGCACAAAACCTACGGCGCCGGATACACACAGCGGCCCGATGTCTCGGTCATGGGCGTTCTCTCCGGACTGGAGATGGCCTGCTGGGACATTATCGGCAAGGCCGCCGGCAAACCCGCCTACGAGCTCCTTGGCGGCAAGGTGCACGAGCGGCTGCGATCCTACACATACCTCTATCCGCTTGACGGCGACGTCTATCCCGACCCGGACACGCCCAATGTCTACAACGACCCCGGCATGGCGGCCGAGGCGGCGATCAAGGCGGTCGAGCAGGGTTTTACGGCCGTAAAATTCGATCCGGCGGGTGCCTACACGATCTATGATGGACATCAGCCAAGCCTTGAAGAACTGACCCGTTCCGAAGCTTTCTGCCGCACAATTAGAGAGGCTGTCGGCGACAGAGCCGATCTCCTTTTCGGCACCCACGGGCAATTTACCGTGTCCGGTGCGAAGCGTATGGCGCGCCGGCTTGAAGCCTACGACCCGCTCTGGTTCGAAGAGCCGATCCCGCCGGAAAAACCTGAGGACATGGCCGAGGTTGCCCGCTACACGTCCATTCCGGTTGCGACGGGCGAGCGGCTCTGCACGAAATACGAGTTCTCGCGCGTTCTGGAAACCGGTGCAGCGAGCATCCTGCAGATGAATCTTGGCCGCGTCGGCGGTCTGCTTGAGGCCAAGAAGATAGCTGCCATGGCAGAGTGCCATTCCGCGCAGGTCGCGCCGCATCTTTACTGCGGCCCGCTGGTGGCACTTGCCAATATCCAGCTCGCCACCTGCAGCCCGAATTTCCTCGTCCTGGAGTCCATCCGCACATTCGATGGTTTCTACGCCGAGCTCCTGAAGACGCCGATCCGCTGGGAAGACGGCTATGTCATCCCGTCAAGCGAACCGGGCCTGGGGCACGAGCTGAACGAAGATGTCGCGCGGGCACATCCCTATAACGGCAATGAGCTGCATCTGGGACTACAGGAAATCCCGGCCGACCCGCTTTGATCGAAATCTTTGCTGAAGCAACTCTCGCTTCGCTCGAGCGAGAGATGTCAGATGGACAACCTATCTGGGCTCTATGGCTTCCAGGATCATGGGCAACCGCTGTCCCTGCAGCATCATGTGATCGCGCATCAGTTCGTCGGCTTGCGTCCCGGTGTTTTCAAGGATTGCCTCCGCAATAGCGGCATGCTCCTCGGTCGATTTCTGCAGCCGACCACGCATCTGGAACGGCATGGCGCGGTACGGGTTGATATGGCCTGCAAGCTGTTCGATCTGCTCAATCAGCCTGCTGTTTCCCGCCGCATTGTGAATGGCCTGATGAAACGCAAGGTTGGCCTTTGCATAGCCGTCCTGGTCATTCGCGTCAGCGGCCTTGCGGCAGAACTGCAGGGCATCCTCGAGCGCGGCAGCCTTGCCGGCAGTCAGCCGTTCCGCGGCTAGGCGGCAGGCCATGCCCTCCAGCTCGGCGGCGACCTCAAACAGGTCAATGAGTTCCTTCGCCGACAGCACTCTGACGAGGGCACCCTTGCGCGGCTTGGTCTCCAATAGCCCGCTGTCGACCAGAGAGCGAACAGCCTCGCGAACAGGCGTTCGCGAAACCCCGAACCGCTCCGCCAGAGCAGCTTCTTCCAATTGGTCTCCCGGGCGCAGGACACCTGAGCGTATGTCGTTCCGCAAGGTTTCAATCAGTTGGTCTGCAACGCGGGCCATCGGCATCAATCCTTTGATTTGCATCCCTTTTTAGCGTGCGGCGCACTGCCTGTCGATACGTATGTTGACATTTATGTATTTATAAAATTATTATATGTATACATATATAGTTCATATGTACCAATTGGAGGAGACTGACATGAAATCACCCCTGCTCACGGCCACCGCCCTGGTTGCGATGATGTCCGCACAAGCCGCACAGGCGACGGAACTTCGGCTGTCACATCAGTGGTCAACGCAAGATATTCGCCACAACGTGGCGCAGATGGTTGCCGACGAGGTCGCCGCTGCTGACGTGGATCTCGCCATCAAGATCTTTCCGTCCAAGTCGTTGTTCAAACCCCGTGAGCAATACAAGCCGCTCAGCAGGGGACAGCTCGACATGACAGTGTTTCCGCTGAGCTATGCCGGCGGTCAGCGCCCTGCGTTCAACCTCACGCTGATGCCGGGCCTCGTGAAGAACCACGACCATGCGGCGCGCCTGTCCGACTCGCCCTTCATGGAGGAACTGAAGACCGAGATGGCGGAAGACGATGTCATGGTGCTTGTGAACGGCTATCTGGCAGGTGGATTTGTCGGCAAGGACAAGTGCATCACCAAACCGGAAGACGTTTCCGGGCTGCAGACCCGTGCGGCCGGGAAGTCCTTCGAACAGATGTTGGTCGGTGCCGGAGCTTCGATCGCATCGATGGCGTCATCCGAAATCTACAGCGCCATGCAGACCGGCGTTCTCGATGCGGCCAATACGTCATCATCTTCCTTTGTCTCCTACCGCATTTTTGAACAGGTCAGCTGTTACACGCCGGCAGGCGATGTAGCGCTCTGGTTTCTCTACCAGCCTCTCCTGATGAACAAATCCACCTTCGACGGACTGGATGGCGCTCAGCAGGAGGCGCTTCTTGCAGCTGCTGAAAAGGCGGAGGCCTTTTACCTCAAGGAAGCCAAGATCCAGGATGCGGCATCAGTCGAGGTCTTCCGCGAGGCAGGCGTCGAGATTGCCGAGATGACGCCTTCCGACTTCGATGCCTGGCGCGCGCTCGCCCAGGAGACCGCCTACAAGTCCTTCGTGGAATCCGTCCCGAACGGGCAATCGCTTTTGGATATGGCGCTTTCGGTCGAATAACCGAATTTCGGACGGCCCGCCGCGGGCCGTCTTCCCCCTCATACCACCTATGGAGCAGAAAATGGCTCTCGTTCTCTCAAGGGCCGCACGGCTCAGTGCGTCCGGAATCATCAGGCAGGTTTCCGAAGTATCCGGCTGGATAGCGGCGGCGATGATCCTGAGCGCAGTGTTCCTCACCTGCCAAATGATCTTCATCCGTTTTGTCCTCAACGGTTCTACCGTCTGGCAAACGGAAGTCGTGGTGTATCTCGTTGTTGCAGCCACGCTTCTGGGCCTGCCTTTCGTGCAAAAGCACAAGGGACATGTCAATGTCGACCTCCTGCCGATGTGGCTTGGCCCGAGAGCGGCGCGCCTGCTCAAGACGCTGACCTCTGTTTCGGCGCTTGGCATCATCGGCGTTTGCACCTTCTACGGCTTCGAGTACTGGCATCTCGCCTTCAGCCGTGGCTGGACTTCCGACACCGTCACCGCGGTTCCGCTCTGGATTCCCTACCTGTCGCTGCCTGTCGGTTTCGGCTTGTTGTTTCTTCAACTAGCAGCGGATTGCCTTGAAGCGTTCTCCGATCTCACGGGCAAACCGGAAGGAGCCCTGTGATGGATCCTCTCCTTCTCGGCACGATCGTTGCCCTTGCCACCATCGTCATCCTGTTCAGCGGCATTTCGGTTGCCATGGGCCTCATGCTTGTGTCCGCGATCTTCCTGGTCATATTCGATGGCCTGCGGTCACTGGAGCTTATGCCGGAGATCTTCTTCGGCAAGCTCGACAGCTTTGCGCTCCTGTCAATCCCGATGTTCATCATCATGGGAGCATCGATTGCCTCGACCCGGGCAGGCGCGGACCTCTACGAAGCGCTTGAGCGCTGGCTGACACGGGTGCCCGGCGGTCTGGTCGTCTCCAATCTGGGTGCCTGCGCGCTTTTTTCAGCCATGTCCGGATCCAGCCCTGCAACATGCGCGGCTATCGGCAAGATGGGTATCCCGGAAATGCGCAAGCGCGGCTATCCGGAGGAAATCGCCACCGGCTCGATCGCCGCCGGCGGCACCCTCGGCATTCTGATCCCGCCTTCAATCACGATGATCGTCTATGGGATCGCCACCGAAACATCCATCGGCCGGCTGTTTCTTGCTGGTGTGATCCCGGGACTTCTGCTGGTCGGCCTGTTCATGGCCTGGTCAATCTATGCGACCTGGCGTTCCGGAGGACGGTCAACGGCCCAGATCAGCTATTCCTGGCGTGACCGGGTCGAAATTCTTCCGCGCGTCCTCCCCTTCATCGCCATAATCGTTGGCGTGCTCTACGCCATGTATGGCGGTGTGGCGACACCATCGGAGACCGCGGCGGTCGGAGCCCTGTTGTGCCTGATCGTCGCCATGGTGATCTACAGGCTGCTCAGCCCAAAATCCCTGTGGGCAGTACTGCGCGACAGCACCAAGGAGAGTGTGATGATCCTTTTCATCATCGCGGCGGCCGGGGTCTTTTCCTATATGCTGTCCAGTCTCTTCATCACTCAATCGATTGCCGCGTGGATCAGCGAACTTGAGGTCAACCGGTGGGTGCTCATGGCCGCCATCAATGTTTTCCTGATTGTTGCCGGGTTCTTTCTGCCGCCTGTCGCCGTGATCCTGATGGCTGCCCCCATCCTGTTGCCCGTGATTGTAAGCGCCGGTTTCGACCCGATCTGGTTCGCGGTTGTCCTGACCATCAACATGGAAATAGGCCTGATATCGCCCCCGGTCGGCCTCAATCTTTATGTGATCAACGGGATCGCACCGGACATTTCGCTGAAGAAGATCCTCACCGGATCCCTGCCCTTTGTCCTGTGCATGCTTGTCGCGATCCTGTTGCTGTGCCTCTTCCCCGGCCTTGCCACCTGGCTGCCGAACCTCGTTATGGGCCCCGCCTATTGAGTGTCCTCAAAGGAGATTAAACATGACCAATGCATCAACCTATCGCCGGGTCGGACTGATTGTTCCAAGTTCGAACATCACGATGGAGACCGAGATACCGGCTCTGCTGAAAGCAAGAGAAGCTATTCTGCCGGACCGTTTCACTTTCCACTCCTCGCGCATGCGCATGAAAGCGGTCGTGAAGGAAGAACTCGAAGCCATGGATGCCGACAGCGTCAGATGCGCGAGTGAACTTTCCGACGCCGCTGTCGAGGTGCAGGCCTATGCCTGTCTCGTCGCGATCATGTCGATGGGGCTTGGGTATCACCGCGCATCGTCGGAGAAACTGAACAGAGCAACCGCCGAAAACGGTTGCCCGACACCTGTGCTAAACTCCGCCGGGGCACTGGTGGAAAGCCTGCAGGAGATGGGATTCAGGAAAGTTTCGATCATCTGTCCCTATATGAAACCGCTGACAAGGCTTGTTGTGGACTATATCGAAAACGAGGGCATCGAAGTGCAGGATTTCCTGGCGCTGGAAATTCCCGACAATCTGGAAGTTGCCTCACAGGATCCGGCGGCACCGGCCGAACTCTGGCGCAAGCTGGACGTACGTGGCGTCGACGCCATCGTCGCTTCGGCGTGCGTGCAAATGCCATCGCTACCGGCGATTGAAATGATCGAACGTGCGTCCGGACTGCCTGCGGTCTCCGCAAGCGTGGCAACGACCCGGAAAATCCTGCAGAGCCTCAACCTCACAGAAATCGCACCGGGCGGCGGCGCGCTGCTGTCCGGCGGTCAACTCGCGCGGCTTCCCAAAGTTGCCTGAGACCGGTGAAACAGGATCTGCCGACAAACTGCCGGATCAGGTCGCACTCTACCCCATCAGTCAGGCAACGACCGCGACCTTTTCAGATCTCTATCTGCGACTTGCCTTCCTCTTCTTCATCGAGACCGGGTCAAAACGGGTGGTGACCCCCACCCAAGACCTGGTCGGAGAAGAGGGAGATCTTCTCATCTTCCCGCCCGGATCCATGGTCACCATGGAAAACCGGCCCGTTCTGGATCGCAGCTATCGCGCCGTCGGGATTTCCTTTCCAGATGATCTTGTCACCGCTGTCTTCGCGGACCAACCGGTCCCGGCAGATCGCGGAGGTGTCCAGATTCTGCGGACCGAACCGCACCGGCCGATGGATCTCCTCCCGATCATTGAGGACACGCTGCGCCAGGAAGCCCTGCCTGACGTCATATTGCGTCATCGCTTGCTGGAACCGCTGATCTGGCTGAAGGACAAGGGTGTCCACATCGCCCTGTCGGGTGAGGAAGCCCCGCTGAGCCGGGTGCGCCGTCTGATCGAAACGGATTTGAGCCGTCCGTGGCGCGCAAGCGATGTGGCACGGCACCTTGCCATGAGCGAACCGACCATGAGGCGATGGTTGAAAGATGCAGGACAGGGTTTTGCCAGGATCCTGCGCAACACGCGGCTCGAACATGGATTGAGCCGGTTGCAGACCTCGACCGCTTCGGTTTCAGAAATCGCGCTGGAGTGTGGCTTCAAGACACCCTCACATTTCTCCGACGCTTTCCGGAAACGATTTGGAATAACGCCAAAAGAGATCAGAACTCCAGGAGATTGAGCGTTTCCCGACAGTATTTGATCGACCTTCGGAAGCTGGCAGACCTTTGAAAGACTACCTTTCGATCATTCAAGGAACAGACCGAAAGGAACGCCAAATGCTTCGCAGTTCGATTTTTTCTTCCGCCCTCATATTGGGCCTCTTGGCAACACCCGCCGTGGCAACGGATTTCCAGCTCACCAGCAACACTATCGCCGAGGGTCAGCAATTGAACGCGGCCCAGGTCTTTCAGGGTTTCGGCTGTGAAGGCGGCAATACCGCGCCTGATCTGGCCTGGTCGGGCGCACCGGAGGGAACAAAGAGTTTTGCGGTCACCGTCTATGACCCTGATGCACCCACCGGATCAGGCTGGTGGCACTGGTTTGCGTTCAATATTCCCGCCGATGTGACCGAACTGCCCGCCGGAACCGCTCTTCCTGAGAGCGCAGTGGAACTCGCCAACGACTACGGAGCCGCTGGTTTCGGCGGTGCCTGCCCACCTCCGGGCGAAGTTCACCGTTATCAGTTCACGGTCCACGCGCTCGGCACGGCACTTGATCTGGACGGCAGCGTCAGCAACGCGCTGGCCGGATACATGGTGAATGCAAACAGCCTGGCAAAAGCTTCAATCACCGCCGTCTACAACAGGTAGACCGCACTCGCGGCACAGGGCGCTGAGCCCCGTAGAACTCGCCGCAGCGTCCCCCTCCCCGACTGTTGGACGCGGCGGTTCGAACGGCCGGTCCAGCCGTGTGTTTTCACTAACTCCGATGATGGAAAGCAACGCCTCGGCGTGCAGGAATGCCCGGCGCCGCCGTTGTGAATTCGAACTTAGTGGCACAATACATGGCGATCGGAGCCACGTCCCTGGCCGTATAAGACAACGGGGCCGGCAAAAAGCCGGCCCCGAGTCCAACCTAAACACAGGGGCTCTTGATGGCCCGCCGCGCCGGGTCAGCGGCGCGGCGACCTCTTAGCCGATCAAGGCGTCAGCTTGTGGATCATGCCTTCGTCGACAGCCGTATAAAGGCTGCCATCAGGTCCAAGAACCACCGAGCGGAAGCGGCCCGGTTCCATGCCCTCCGGCAACGTCATTTCCGTCACATCGACGACCTCGGTGCCATCTTCCGACAGTTCGATCACGTCGATACGCTGGCCAAGCGGCGTGCCGCCAAAGCCGATACCCATGATGCCGACCACCATGGCGCCGTCCCATTTGCCCCAGGCGTCTCCTTCAAGGAAGGCTGCGGACGAAGTGCCCTGCGACCAGCCGTCGTTGTCCCAGATCGGCGGCATGGCATCTGGATAGGTTTCCAGATCGGTCATAGGCATGAATGCCGCGCGCTCGTAACGGTTCATCCCGTCCATCTGGTTCGGGCTGTATCCGCAATACCCGTCCGGGCAGTCTCCCCTGCCGGCCATGTTCGGGCGCGGATCCCAGCCGGCATTGCCTCCATTCACAAGGACGGTGATTTCGTCCGAGTGCCAGGGGCCGTGCTCGGCCGTGATCGGGGTTCCCGTTCCTGGATGGAACGCGATCCCCTGCACATTCCGGTGGCCATACGTATAGGTGCGCTTGTCGAACCCGTCGGGGGGCGTGTTATCTGCGGCAGCGGTGCCGTCGGCATTCATGCGCAGCACCTTGCTGCCCATCAAGGTCGGGCTCTGCGGAACCTCCTCGTTGTGATTGTCACCGGTCGTCAGATAGAGATAACCGTCGGCAGGATTGAACCTGACACGCCCGCCATTGTGCGCGCCCGGTCCACCGAACGGGTGATCAGATGCGGCCATCTTGTAAGGAACATCGTCAACGATATCCGTGCGGTCACCGACAGACTTGAAATCGTCGCCGACCTTGAGCCGCATCAGCCTGTTGGTGTGCGGGTCCGATTTCTTGGAAGTCGAATAGACATAGATGATCCGGTTGTTGGCAAAATCCGGATCGACCGCGACACCCATCATGCCGGCCTGGCCTTCGCAGAACAGATCGTCTTCCGTTGATGCGTATCCCGAACTGCCGGTCATGCCCAAGAGTGCATTTACGTCCCCGGAAGGCATGAGCACGGACAGCCCTTTGCACTTTTCAGTAAAGAACATCGTGCCGTCATCCAGAAAGGCCATGTCCCACGGATTTTCCAGATCCTCCAGAACCAGCGTGTGCTTGAGGCTCGTCGTGTTCTGAGCGAAGGCCGGCATCGCGGCCATCGCCGTTCCCACGACGCAAGATACCATCCATGTCTTTGTTCTATTTGACATTTATTCCTCCCAAAGTGATTGACTGGGTTTGCCGCTTGAAGCGATCTTTTGTTGTTATCTCGCAGCCCGAAGCTTCTCCGGCTTCAGGTCAAACCGTAGTCCCAGGCCCAATATCCGCAGCGCGGAGCCTGACGTATTTCACAAAATGCGATCGACGTGAAAACGCAACGTCAACACAGTCAACCCGAGTAAAACGCTTGTAAGTTCAAGACCTTCAAGGCGATATGGAAACAATAAAAGTCACGATATTCGTGATATCGTCATCTGAGAGATTTTTGGCGCGCGGCACCATAAGCGCCGTATTGGGCCCGACTTTCTCTCCAGCCCGGTATTTGTTCAGGCGTTCAACCAGATAGTCTTCGGTGTTGCCCGCAAGCTTCGGAAAACTCGCCATGCCCTTTGCAGTTGGACCGTGGCAGGACCGGCAGGATTTCTTGTAGAGTTTTTCTCCAACATCCGCGTCCTGCGCACCTACCTGCGTGGCCGACACCATCGCCAAGGCAGCTATCGAGACAAAAAGGCCTTTGCTCATGCTTCCGTGTCCCCTCCCACGATCCACATCAGTTGGTTTTTTGAAACAGTAACGGCAAATTTCATATACGCAACTGATTTTTGTATTTTAAAATTTTAAACAATTTGCCGCCGATTTTCTCTTTCCTTCCTGAAATGACTTGGCATACCGCGGTTCAGGCCAGACTGACGATGCTCCGGACACGCGGATCAGGCGACGACCCAGCCACAAAAAATCAACGGAATTCGAAGTGCGAGGAATTCACGGGAAAGCAAATCAGAGGTTTATTCGCCTCAGCATCACTCAGGCTGAACCCGCAATTATGGCCTCCGGATTTTCGGCACCAAGTGACTACCCGCTCAGGGTGATCGCACATATGCTCGGCAACTTGCCCGGCTTGTCAGGTCAATTGACTGTGCTCCCCGGCAAACGCGTCGGCAAAGAACGCCAGCAGCGTTTCAATGTCGGCCTGGTTTCTGAATTCCCGATGCGTTGCGACCCAAAGTCCGGTCTGCGGGCCTTCTGGTAATCCGTCAACGGGTAAGAGCTGCGGCGAATTTTCGCCGACAAAAGCCGGAAGCATTGCAAGACCAAGGCCTTTTGACGCCAAACCCGCCAACGCCAGGAAGCTGTCCGCGGAAAACTCAAAGCCGCTTCGGACGCTTGAAAATTGCCACTCTCCGACCGTGGACTGCGCAAATCCGGGGGCAACGCCCAGCCACTTGTGCTCCTGGAGAGAAAGGCCCGCATGCTTCGCCAGATAATCGCGCGCCCCGAACACGCGAAACCCGACCGAGGCGACCTGCACACCGCTGAGATCCGGCGGCAAATCGGCACCCGGCCGAACCAGGATCTCAGCACCGGACATGGACATATCGACGGGGTTGTTTGACACTGCGATTTCGACATTGATGTTTGGATGCGCTTCCCGCAACGCGCCCAGAAACCCTGGAAGAAGCAGGCATGCAATCGCATCTGTCGTCGCCAGCCGGAATGTGCCTTCGATCCCTTTCGAAGTGAGTGCAAGGCTTCGCCGAATTCTCGCAGACGCGTCATCCATAAGCTTGAGCGAAGCCAGAAGCGCCCGCCCCTCCGGACGCAGCCGGTATCCATCCTTGCCCCGGTCAAAGAGCCTCACGTCATTCGCATCTTCCAGCAAGGCAATTCTGCGCAACACAGTTGCATGGTTCACGCCCAGCGCGCGCGAGGCCGCAGACAACGAGCCATGTTCCGCGACGGCGTGGACATATTGAAGGTCATCCCATCTTATTCTGTGCATCAGCGCACAACCTCATGCGATTTTTTTCACAATTTACCGGAATTCTAAATCATGAGAAACAATTGATGTTGAAAATTGCACAGACGGGAGCGTTCGATGAAACACGGACTGAAATTGATCTGCTCACTGGTTTTCGCGGTCAGCGTCAGCAACACCCAGACGATAGCCCAAGATTCATTCGACAATGCGATCAAGGCGCGCAAATCAGTCATGGCACTTTATGCCTGGAACCTGGGCCAGCTGGGCGCGATGGCTAAGGGCGAAGCCGACTACAACGCTGAAGCAGCAGCCACTGCGGCTGAAAACATCAGAATTCTTGCAACGATGAACAATGGAGCAGCCTGGCCGCAAGGTTCGGACAGCACCGCCCTGCCCGGCAAGACACGTGCGAAGGTCGAGGCATGGACGACGTATCCGGAGAGCGCCGAGCTTAACAAATCGCTTGCCACTGCTGCAATCGCGATGGCCGAGGTTGCCGGCAACGGTTTGGAGAATGTGCAGGCGAATATCGGAGCAATCGGGAGCGCTTGCAGCGCCTGTCACGACAAGTTCCGGGAAAGCCAGTAGCAAAACCGGACTTGCAAGACATGACCATTTTGCCACGAGCGCCTGTCCTCACGATTGCGACCCTGCTCATCGTTGGGATCGTGTTCAGCCTTGCTCATGCCGGGAGCGGACAGCTCCCGGCGCGAGAGGGTGCGGTACCACGCACAACGAATTCAGTCCCGCATATTCAGATCGGCGCAGAACCGGTTCCGGCACTTTCCGATCAGTTGATCGCACGTGTCGCCACGCTGCCCGGGGTGGACATCCGCGCGACAGTCATCTCCCTGCCGGGCGCAAAGGGTTTCTGGCTTACGGAAAACGTCGACTTGGCGCATCCCGACGCGATTGTAGGTGGACGGGAGTTCGCTCATTTGCATCCGGACGGCAGTCTGCATGCATCGCTTCCACCGGACCGCGCCCGGGATGCCGTGAAGGCCGGTTGGGCCGCGCCCCATCCCTGGGCAGACCAACGGCCCGGCTGGGAGGGTTTTGTTCTGATTTACACGCCGCGCACGACAGCGGAAACCGAAGTCGTGTTTCAGCTTGTCCTTGACGGGTACAACTACGTGACCGGCCGAAATCACGTCGCACCCGACCAATAACCCGGTCATCGCTGACATCTGCAGGTGTGGACTGCGGCAGTCTTCACGCGTCTTATGCCTTTGGTCCCCTGCCTAACGGTTGGCGACCTCCTGGCGATGTGCATCGACAAAAGCCGCCATACTGTCGAACCGGAAATCGTAGGTCGGCATCTCGCCCGGGTTCATGGTCGCACCGAAGCCCTCCTTGTCGTGGCGGCGGTAGATCCAGCAATTCGCCAGTCCATGCCGGTTTGCAGGAGCATGATCGTGGAACATGCTTTCGGCCGTATGCAGGATCTCGTGTTTCGCAATGCCGACGCGCTCAAGTGTCTCAAGCATGTAATCGAAGTTACGGTCGGACGGCTTGTAGCTGCCAATGTCTTCTGCTGTGTAGACACCGTCAAAATGGACACCTAGCCGGGCATTGGAGCCGGAAAAGCTCACATTGTCGGTGTTGGTCAGGACAATAAGCTTGAAGTGCTGCTTGAGATAGGAAAGCGCTTCGCGGCTGTCTTCAAAGGCCGGCCATTGACGCACGGACTGTCCGTAGGCCACACACTCTTCCCAGCTCACCTCCGCGCCCCATTCTTCAGCGAGACGACGATAGACCACGCCGAGCAGATCGGAGTATTTCTTTGCCGGTGTCCGGCGTTGCGTGGTTGATTCATAATACGCATGCGCTTCGAGGATCTCGTCTCGACTCAGATTTCGGCCGACCTTGTCGGTCAGCGGCTTGAGGCCGCTCACCATGCCGCTCTCCCAGTCGATCAACGTGCCGTAGACATCAAATGTCAGCGCCTTGTAGTCAGACAGCTTCATGTTCGGTTTCCTTAAGTGCGGTTGCTTCGGAAGTGCGTGAACCCGGCATCCGTGTCTGCCTTTCGAAGAAGTTTATGAGTATGGAGGAGATCTTTTCCGGCTGGTCTTCCATCGCGAAGTGCCCGCAATTTTCGAGGACATGCAGCTCGGCACCGGTAATTACTTCCTTTAGTTTGTAAGCCCAATCGACCACCTGCCACGCATCATCCGCCCCCCAAATCACCTGCACCGGCAGTATGGCCAGCGCGTCGACCAGGCCGGGCAAGTCGTTCGTGTGCTTTGGGTCGTAGTGCGCAACCTGATGTGCGAAGTAGCTCACCTGGCCGACAGGTCCTGAAATGAAATCAAGAAAAACATCGAGCGATGTCTTTTCAAAGCGCTGTTTGTCAAAGACCGAGCTCAGCAGCCATTCGCGGAAATGACGCCGGTGGTCGGGGTCCGGAGCCGCGATGAGAGTTTCAAGGCCAGCCTGCATCTGCTCCCGGGTGCGCCTGGATGGCCAGGAGTTGAAGGACACGGTGTCGATCAGGGTCAGGGACCAAAGGCGTTCAGGAGAACCGGTTGCGAACCGCATTGCGATGCCTCCGCCTATGTCATGGGCGACAAGGTGAAAGTCCCGCAAATTCCAATGCTCAAGCAACCCCTCAAGGATCGGGACCTGCCCAGTGACCGACGTATCGATGCCGGGGTCCCATGGCCTTTCCGACAGCCCAAAGCCCAGGAGATCATAGACATGCACCTTGTTCCCGGCCTCGACAAGGGGCGGCACGACGTTGCGCCAGATATAGGATGAGGACGGCGTACCATGAATGAGTACAACCGGCTCGCCCTCACCGTGCACCCCGTGCGCGATGCGGGTGTTATTGATCAGGGCATGGTCTTTGACGAGATGATGCATATCCCCTCCAGAAAATTCGTCCTTCCAAATTCTCTAGCGCGCAGTTAATCTATGAATCAAATGAATGATTGTCATATCTTGATCTAATTTTGTCATGTGAGTTCAAACATGTCGGAAAGACTGGAAATCGATGCGCTGCGCGCCTTGCTGACGATCGCAAGGCTTGGCGGCGTGACGCGGGCGGCCTCTCATCTCAACGTGTCGCAATCCGCCGTAAGCCACAAGATCCGGCGTCTGGAACAGAACCTGGATTGCAGCCTCCTGACCCGCCGGCCCGGCGGGCCTCTCTTCACCGAGGCAGGTACGCAGCTGTGCGACTATGCGCGCCGCATCGTCGATCTTCATGACGAAGCACTGGCAACGCTCGGCAAGAAACCGGTATCGGGGAAGATCATGCTGGGCATGACCGAAGACACCACGACCAGCGGGATCGCGCGGATCCTCGGGCGTTTCATGCGGCTTTTTCCAAACGTCAAAGTGCAGACACGAACGAGCCAGAGCCTGTGTGTTCAGGAATGGCTGAAAGACGGCGACCTTGACGTTGCCGCGATGCAAATCTTCCGGAAAGATCTTTTGCCGGGTGACCTCACCCTCTTCGAAGATACGCTGCACTGGGTACGTTCGCCCGACCTCAAGTTCGACACTGGCGAACACATTCCGTTTCTGTCCTTTGACAACAATTGCTTTTACAAGCGATGGGCTTTTTCGGAGGGCCTTTCCATGGGACACGCGTTCGAGAGCATCCTGGAATGCCCCAGTTCGGCAGGGATCCAGTCCGCGGTCCGTTCAGGTCTTGGGGTTGCCCTCCTAAACGGACTTCACATCACGCCCGACATTTCCAAGATTGAAGGTGTATTCCCCGAACCACCCGACATCGTCTACATAGCCCGCGTCCGCGCGGGAGCAGACAGCGCCGCCGTCAAGGCACTGATTTCCGAAATCGCCAAGGAGGTTCACGCCTCCAAGCCACTCAAGTTGGCGGGCTGATCGGGCGGACCTTCCTCGCAAAGAAACGATTGGCGGAATGTGCCGCCAAATCGTTCTTCGCGAACGCCACCCGCACACAGCGACACGGGAAATCAGGCCGCCTTGGACTTGAATTCAATCCGTCTGCGATGGAGCACAGGTTCGGTGTAACCATTCGGCTGGCTGGTGCCTTCGATCACCAGTTCACAGGCAGCCTGGAATGCGACCGACCCGTCAAAATCCGCAGCCATTGGCCGGTAGACCGGATCATGGGCGTTCTGCCCGTCGACAACGGCCGCCATGCGCTTCATCGTCTCCAGAACCTGATCCCTGGTGACGACACCATGATGAAGCCAATTGGCAATGTGCTGCGAAGAAATCCGCAACGTCGCCCTGTCTTCCATCAGACCCACGTTGTTGATGTCCGGCACTTTCGAGCAGCCGATCCCCTGCTCGACCCAACGCACGACATAGCCGAGGATCCCCTGGGCGTTGTTATCGAGTTCCGCCTGAATGTCTTCAGGTGCCCAGTTTGGGCGTTCGGCCACGGGAATGGACAGGATGTCGTCGAGTTTTGCAGCTTCACGTGATCTCAGCTCCGACTGTCGCTCGGTTACAGACACCTTGTAGTAGTGCAGCGCGTGGAGTGTCGCAGCCGTCGGAGACGGTACCCAGGCCGTATTGGCACCGGCCAGGGGATGCCCGATCTTCTGCTCCAGCATGGCATTCATCAGATCCGGCATTGCCCACATGCCCTTGCCGATCTGTGCGTGTCCGGGCAGGCCGCAGGCCAGGCCGACATCGACATTGTTGTTTTCATAGGCCCCGATCCAGGTCGAGGTTTTCATATCGCCCTTGCGGATCATCGGGCCGGCTTCCATCGACGTGTGCATCTCGTCACCGGTGCGGTCCAGAAAGCCTGTGTTGATGAAGAACACACGATCTTTGGCCTGGCGAATGCACTCCTTGAGATTGAGCGTCGTCCGGCGCTCCTCGTCCATGATGCCCATCTTGAGCGTGTTCCGCTCCATGCCGAGCGCATCTTCAACGAGGTCGAAGATTTCACAAGCGAAGGCAACTTCTTCCGGACCGTGCATTTTCGGCTTCACGATGTAGACCGATCCGGCGCGACTGTTGGTGCTTCGGCCATTTGCCCCGACATCATGCAAGCCCATCAGCGATGTCATCATGCCGTCCAGCAGACCCTCTGGAACTTCATTGCCATCGCTGTCGAGAACAGCGTCGATGGTCATAAGGTGTCCGACATTTCTCACAAGCAGGAGCGAGCGGCCATGGAGCGTCAACGCACTTCCATCCGGTGCCGTGTAGTTTCGGTCGCCGTGTAACTGGCGAGTCACCGTTTTTCCGCCTTTTTCGAACGTTTCTTCCAGGTCCCCTTTCATGAGGCCGAGCCAGTTGGTGTAGACGACCACCTTGTCGTCCGCGTCAACCGCCGCGACGGAATCTTCGCAATCCATGATCGTCGACATGGCGGATTCAACGACGACGTCGGAAATGTGTGCCTTGTCGGTTTTTCCGATCGGATGCTGGCCGTCGATATTGATTTCCAGATGCAATCCGTTTTTCACCAGCAGAACTTTGTAAGGGGCATCCGCGCCCCCGGAATAACCGGCGAACTGATCCGCGTCTTTCAGTGTTGTGCCACCGTCTGCTGTCGCGATCAGAAGCTTGCCGCTGTCAATGCTGAAACCGGTTGCCCCGGACCAACTGCCGGAAGCGAGCGGAGCGGCTTCATCGAGCACGCCGCGCGCATACGCGATTACCTCGGCACCGCGCGCTTCGTCAAAACCGCCTGGTTGGGGTTTCGAGCCCATCGCGTCGGTTCCGTAGAGCGCATCATAAAGCGAGCCCCAACGCGCATTGGCGGCATTCAGCGCGTAACGCGCGTTCATTACCGGCACAACGAGCTGCGGTCCGGCAACCGACCCTATCTCCGGATCGACCCGGTCGGTCCCAACGGAAAAGTCGTCACCCTTAGGGACGAGGTAGCCGATTTCGCTCAAAAACGCCTTGTATGACGACATGTCCGGAGTGCCGGGGTTTGCCTTGTGCCATTCATCGATCTTCTGCTGAAGCGCGTCGCGTTTTTCCAGCAACGCTCTGTTCTTCGGTGCGAGATCATGGATCAGGGAAGACAGGCTCTTCCAGAAGTGGTCCTGGTCGACGCCCGTACCCGGCAATGCCTTTTCGTTCACGAATTCGTAGAGGACGTTTGCAACTTGCAATCCGTGGGCTTCTGTACGGGCGGTCATTCTTTTCTCCAGACACTCGGCTCGCGTTGGTACCTAACACTGTGTTTTGGGGTCAAACCGTCCGATCGTCAATTGCACCCAGGTGCCCATGACCTTTTCCAATTTGGAAATAATCAACCGCATTATCTCCACCCTCGTGCAAAGGAGCCAAAGATTTGGCTTTCCGTCGTTCCCGCAATCCGTTACCGGTTGCAGTCCGCACCGCTTTTCCGAACAAGGATATTCATGTTTGCGATTGCTAGACGATTTGGCGATGTGACTTACGGCAATGCGTTTGTCATGTTGACGCTGACCGCCCTCTTCTGGGGCGGCAACACCGTCGCCGGTCGTCTTGCCGTTGGCGAAGTCTCCCCGATGATGGTGGTGTTTTTGCGCTGGCTGATCGTCGCGGCCATTCTCGTCCCCCTTTTCTGGGGGAGGATCCGTTCGGACTGGGCTTTGATGCGCCCTTACCTGCCGCGCATGATCCTGATGGCCGCATTCGGCTTTGTGGGCTTCAATTCGCTCTTTTATATCGCTGCGACCCAGACCACGGCGGTCAACCTCGGCATCATTCAGGGATCGATGCCGATCATCGTCCTGATAGGATCCGTGATCGCCTTCGGCACGAAAGTCCGTTTGCTGCAGGTGCTGGGCATTTTACTCACGCTTGTCGGTGTGACCCTGATTGCAGCGCAGGGCAGTCTCGACGTCCTGCTGTCGCTCGCCGTTAACCCGGGTGACGGCTACATGTTGTTGTCCTGCGTGCTTTATTCAGGGTATGCACTCGCTCTCAGAAATCGCCCGAAAGTCTCCGGCCTGACGTTTTTTGCGGCGCTTTCGGGGATCTCCGTCATTGCATCCGTACCCGGGCTCCTGTTCGAAATCTCAACGGGCAGTGCTCAATTGCCGTCTTTGGACGGATGGCTTGTCGTTCTATATATCGCGGTCTTTCCTTCGTGCCTGTCACAGATTTTTTTCATGCGGGGCGTCGAACTCATAGGCCCGCCCCGCGCCGGCATTTTCATCAATCTCGTTCCGATTTTCGCGGCCGTGCTGGCGGTGACCATCCTGGACGAGCCTTTCAAATGGCACCATGGCATTGCTCTGATAATGGTGCTCGGCGGCATCTGGCTGTCCGAACGCAAAGCGGTCCGCGAGAGCTGAAAGCGCGTTAGGCATAAATCTCCCGCGAATTTGATATCGCCGCATTCACAAGGCACAGTGCGTTTATGGAAACACCATTAATTACAGGCGCCTTTGCGCTTTTATTGATTACAATCTCATTGCTGCAACCGCTTGCCCGGCGGCTTGGTCTTGCGCCGAGTGTGTTGCTCGCTGTCGTTGGGACCCTGATCGGAATTTCCGCGACCTATCTGTTTTATACAAACCACACCAACAGGTTCGACGATTTTGCGCAGGTCTTCGCGGATCCGCCTCTGAATTCAGAGATGATCCTTTACATGTTCCTGCCTTTGTTGTTGTTCCAGACAACGCTGACACTCGACATCCGCCGTATTCTCGAAGACCTGGTGCCCATCCTGGTGATGGCAGTTCTGGCGGTTTTTGTTGCAACGGCCTTTATCGGTTTTGCGCTCTACCCGCTTGCGGGCATGTCGCTGGTCGTGTGTCTGCTGCTCGGCTCGATCGTCGCCACGACCGACCCGGTTGCCGTTGTCGCGATATTCCGGGACATCGGCGCGCCCGCCAGACTCGGGCGGATCGTCGAAGGTGAAAGCCTTTTGAACGACGCTGCCGCCATCGTCATCTTCGTGATCCTGATGGGTGTCCTGACGCAGCATGAATCACTGACAATCAGCGAAGCCGTCATTGCCTTCGGACGGTCTTTCATCGGCGGCCTGATCGTCGGCGCCATTCTGGCCCGCGTCGCCGTCAGCCTGTTGTCCCTGATGCGTGATCTGCCTCTTGCACAGGTGACGTTGAGCCTTGCCCTGCCATACGGCACTTATGTGCTCAGCGATCAGTTCGCCGACGTTTCGGCCGTCGTTGCGGTTGTCTGCGCAGGCACAATCTTCAATCTCTACGGACTTTCGCGCATCCAGCCTGCCAACTGGCAGTTTCTCCATTCTGTATGGGAGCAGCTCTCGTTCTGGGCGGCCTCGCTTATCTTCTTGTTGTCGGCGATCCTCATCCCGAAGCTCGTCGCGGGCTTTGCCCCCATCGACATTCTGCTGCTGCTCGTTGTGATCGTCGCGGCACTGGCCGCGCGCGCCGTCGTGATCTTTGGCCTTTTACCGATGATGAGCCTTTTCGGCGCCGGTCAGTCGGTCAGCAACAAATACAAGACCGTCATCCTGTGGGGCGGCATGCGTGGTGCTGTCACGCTGATCCTGGCGTTGAGCGTTTCGGAACACGCGGTCCTGTCCGAAGAAGTGTCCGGTTTCGTGACCAAACTGGCGACTGGTTTCGTCCTGTTCACACTGCTCGTCTACGGCACCAGTTTGAAACCGCTGATCCGCCTGTTGGGCCTCGACCGCTTGAATGCGAGGGATGAAGCACTCCGGACCCAGTTTTTGTCGCTAGCACTTTTGGACGTTCGATCAGAACTCAAAACGGCCGCGAAAATCTATCACATAGATGAAAACGTAACCGAAGAAGTGCTCAAGGGGTATGAGGATCGCGCCGCCGCCGCGGCCTCGGAAACCAACAAGCTTGAAGAGCTCAAGGACTGGGACAGGGTCCGCATAGGACTGATCGCGCTTGCAGACCGTGAACAGCAGCTCGTTCTTGAGCACTTTCACGAAAAGACCATCTCCGGGCGCGCGGTTTCACGTTTTCTGACCCTGACAGGCCGCATTGGCGACCTGACACGCAGCGATGGCCGCAGCGGTTACAACAAGGCAACGCGTCAACCTTTGAAATTCGGATTCGGCTTCAGATTTGCCCAAGCGTTGCAAAGGCGTCTCAGAATTGCGCGTCCTCTCGCCAACAGGCTCGCTGACCGGTTCGAGTTTCTCCTGATTTACCGAATCCTCGCCGACGAGCTGATAGACTTCAACAATGGCCGGATCAGACCGCTCCTGGGAGACAGGGTGTCCGACATTCTCCATGACATGCTCTGCCTCAGACAGGATGAAACCATACAGGCGATCGATGCGCTGCGCCTGCAATATCCCGATTATGCCGATGTGCTGGAAAGCCAGTTCCTGCTGAAAGCAGGCGTGCGGCTGGAAGAAACCGCCTATGACGAAGCCAAGGCGCAAATGCTGATAGGAACCGAACTTCACCGGGATCTTCTGAGCGATGTCGAACGCGCCAGGAGAACGAGCCACACGCGGCCCAAATTGGATCTCGGTCTGAAAACCGGGGATCTTGTCGGCGCGCATCCTCTTTTCAAGGACCTGCCGAGAAAGCAGCAGAAAGCCATCCGGCGGATGATGCGACCCCAATTCGCAACGCCCCGGGAAAGGCTGATCCGCCGAGGCGATCGCGGCGATGCCGCCTATTTCATCGCCTCAGGTGCGGTGGAGGTTCAGGCTCCCACACACAGCGTCCGTCTTGGACGGGGCGATGTCTTCGGCGAAATCGCGCTCATGACCGGCGGACGCCGCAGCGCGGACGTTGTTGCGCTTGGGTATTGCCAGCTGCTGAGCCTTGGCGCTCATGATTTCAAGTCTTTGATGGAAGAGCACCCGGACCTGCGCGAACATGTGGTCGAGCTTGCGACCAAGCGTCAGCTCATGAACACCGACAAGGCCGAACACGAACTGGAAGACCCGGTCGTTCCACAATTCTCCGATAGCCCTTCACAGGACAACCAGGTTTCCCAAGAGATCCAGCAGCGGGAGGCGGATGGATCGACTGCATCATCCCAAAGCAATCCGCCAGACACGACGGAGACCGCGACAACGACACTCAAGATCGAGGTCAAGGAAGAGATCACGGTCACCGAAACGATCGAAATTCCCGAGGACACGCCTCCCGCCGAGAGCGATACCGAAACCAGCGCAGAAAAGACGGAAAAGAAAGAGACCGCGTCGGGCTGACGCGGTCTTCGAATACGGGGCAAACGCCGGTCAGCCCGCCTTTTGAATTTCAACGGCATGCGGATAGGGAATGGAGACGCCGCCAGCGTCAAACGCTTCCTTGACTGCCTTCAACATGTGGAACTTCAGCTCCCAGTAATCGCTTGCCGCGCACCAAAGGCGCACGCCAAGGTCAACCGAGCTGTCACCGAGATTGGTTACCCGCACCCAGGCTTCCGGGTCCTTGTGAACGCGCTCATCGGCATTGGCAACATCCAGGATGATCTGGATAGCCTTGTCGGCATCATCCCCGTAGTCAATGCCGAAAGTAAGGTCGAGACGCCGCGTATCATGTGCGGAATAATTGGTGACGACCGTCCCCCAGGCCTGTCCGTTGGGCATGATGATCTGGACGTTATCGGGGGTGACAAGTTCAGTCACGAAGATATTGAGATCCTTCACGGTGCCCGACGTTCCGCCGATATCCACGAACTGGCCAATCTTGTACGGCCGGAAAATGATCAGCATGACCCCTGCGGCGACATCGCTCAATGTTCCCTGTAGTGCAAGGCCGATCGCGAGCGTACCGGCACCAAGAACGGCAACAAGGCTCGTGGCCTCGATCCCAAATAGTTGCAGAACCGCAATGAGCGTGACCAGAAGGACCAGCCACCTCACGATCGAGGCCGCAAACCCACCGATCGTATCGTCGATCTGCGGTTGGCTGACGATCCTCTTTCGGGCCAGACCTGCCAGAAAACCGGCGAGTATCCAGCCAACGACGAGTACGACGACGGCTTTCGCCGCGTTGATAAGCAGCGGCACATAGGCTGCTACCTGATTCATTGAGTCTTCCATGTGACCCCTCCGATGAAACCCATCCCAACGAAATCGACTTAAATACAGATTTGGTGCCTCGTCAAAACAAGCGGGCCTGCGACCAGGGATAGGGATCGGGCGGACCAACAGGCCCGCCCTCCCGGTCACCGGATGCCGTCTCCCCAGTCCTCGAGAAACTGCGCCATTTCTTCGTTGCCGCAGTTTGTGATGAACTTCGGATAGAGAATGCTGCCGGCCTCAAGCAACAATCGCGCGCAGGTGAAATAGTCGGCCTCCGGACGTCTTGGCGCAAATTCGGATCCATGCAGAACCGTGTCGAGCGCGTCTCCTCCATAGTCGTTCTTTCGAGTCAGATCGGGCCCGAGCGAGAGAAAGTAAGCCATCTCCTCTGCCAGGCCGTTCCAACCGGCAACGTGGAGGGGCGGCAATCCCATGCTGTCCGGCACATCCGGATCCAGACCCGCGATAACAAGCCGTCTCATGTGATCAAGCTTGCCCGGGATGAACGCGAGCCGCGTGAGCAGGCCCTTGTCTTCTTCGCTCAGCTGTTCCGTCTTGAGCCGACCGGGAGAACTCTTTCCCGATGCACAGGCGGCAAGAACGTTTTCGTTGTGGTCAAGCGGCCTGCCGTAGCCCTGCCCGGCGAGAAAATCGGCGACTGCGGAGTTGCCGAATATCAGCGCCATGGCATGCGCGGTGTGGCCGTCCCAGACCGCTTCGGGATCCGCTCCGTGTTTGAGGAGTAACCTGACAACACTTACTGACCCGCCCCGCCGGGCGGCTTGATGAAGCGAGGGTATCGTGTTCATCGGCTGACCGCTCGGATGATCCGGCACAGTCAGGTTGGGGTCGGCCCCTGCTTCCAGCAAAAGCCGAACCATCTCTTCGTTGTCGAAGTCCAGCGCCCGCGGCAGAGCATTGGTCCCGTCCGGCAATGCTCCGTGCCTCAAAAGTATTTCAAGTGCGTTCGTGTGGCCGAGCTCGGTGCTGTGGTAAAGGCTCTCATCGTCGTTAGGATTGGCGCCCCGTTCCAGCAACCACTTGCCCAATTCGAAATTGTCCGCGTGGCACATTGCTCCGTAGAGCGCCGAGATCTTGTGGTCCGCACCCGGCTGCGGCGGATAGCCATCATCCACGTTCGCACCGCCGGCAACCAGCAGCTCGGCGATTGCCAGCATTTCGTCAGCCTTCTCGGGACTGCGATGAATTTCCTTGGAATAAGCCAGATGAAGGATCGGAGTGCGAACGCCGACAACACGTGTCGCCGCCTCCGGATTATCTTCGACAGCCGAGCGAACAGATGCCAGATCGTACAATGCGATTTGGAGGCCCAGATTGGCATCCTTCAAACCGGGGTCGTCCTGCAGCAGCCTTTCGATAATCCAGTTTTGCCCGAAATAGAGCGCCATTTTCAGCCGCTCCGCTTTCTCTTCGCGGCTCATGGCCGCACTTTCCAAAGCGAATTTCAGTTTCGGCCAGCTGTCCTGCCCTGCTTCACGGGCAACGACATGGAGGAAGTCAGCGTGTCTGAGTTCCTTGCCCTCGCTGACATGAGATACGAGCCGGGCGCGGGCCTCGGGATCTCCCTTGGCATACGCCTTACGCAAGCGGCGTGCGGCCTTCTTGTGGGATTCAAGTTCGTGGGATACGCCGTCTGACATGGCTTTTCTCCTGTTAGAGCTGCCCGGGTGATCCGCTGAGTTCGGGCGCAGGTGAAAAACCAGCTATGTACGTCGGGTGTCAGGGCGCTTTCGCTTTCCGCGGATCCGGCTGCCGCCCTCGTCGGCTCAAGAACGCTGCACGAACAGACCGAAAATTGCAAGCCTGTTCGCGTTAGCAGGACCTTTGTCAGCTTTTGGCGGGGCCCAGGTCGGCGGGAGCTTCGATGTCATCGGGAACGAAGAAATCCGGCGCAAGTGACAGGCTGGGATCGACCCGGTACTTGTCAAAATCAGTCACGCCCCGGCTCGCCAGGAAGGTGTCGTCGATGACAAATTGCCCCGTGAAGTCTTTTGACGGAGACAAGAAGATCTCATGAGCGGCATCTGCCAAGATGTCCGGCGTCCGGCTCTGCTGCATCATCTTGTCACCGCCTATGATGTTCTTGATTGCGGCCGTTGCAATCGTCGTCCGGGGCCAGAGCGCGTTCACCCCAATCCCCTTCGAACGCAGCTCGCCCGCAAGGCCGAGCACCACAAGGCTCATTCCGTATTTCGCGATTGAATAAGGCGTGAAGGGCGCAAACCACTTTTCCTGCATGTCGAGAGGTGGCGAGAGCATCAGAATATGCGGATTGTCCGCGTTCATAAGATGCTCGATTGCGTGCTTGGAGCAGGCAAGCGTGCCGCGCGTGTTGATCTGGTGCATCAGATCGAACCGCTTCATGTCGGTCTGTTGCACAGGTGTCAGTTGAATGGCGCTGGCATTGTTGACGAGAATATCCAGTCCACCGAAATGACCCGCAGTCTTGTCTATCGCCGTTTTCACCGCCGCGTCGTCGCGAACATCCAGCACGACCGGCAGCGCCTTTCCGCCCGCCGCCTCGATTTCCTCTGCCGCGGTAAAAATCGTGCCTTCGAGCTTTGGATGTGGTTCAGCGGTTTTTGCGGCAACGGCAATGTTTGCCCCGTCTTTCGCTGCTCTTAACGCGATCGCTTTTCCGATGCCGCGCGACGCGCCTGTGATGAAAAGCGTTTTGCCCTTCAAAGACATGGTGTTTTCTCCCGAGTTTCGCCGTCACGGCGTTTGGTTTGTGTGATGCCCCTGAAGGAATTCCGTTTCATAGTTGTTGTTCCAGCAACCAGACTGTTCAGGAGCGGTTCGCCCTAAACACGCTGCTGCCTGTCCCTACACGCGCGCTCAGACCTTCTTCTTCGACATGAAGGCCTGAAATGCTGCGATTGTCTCCGGTGCCGTCAGGCGGCTGGCGAAAATTTTGATTTCTTCTTCCACGCGCTCCGACAAGGCATCCGTATTGCCTCGCAAGAGCTTTCGCGAAAGCGCCATTGCTTCGGGAGGCTTGGAGGCAATTTCCAGCGCGCAGGCGAGCGCTTCAGCGTCGACGTCCCCCTCGACAATCGTGTTGACCAGTCCTGCTCGCTCGGCCTGTTCGGCGTTAAACGGCTTGCCGAGGCAAAGGAGCTCGAACGCGCGCGCATGACCCATAAGTTGCGGACCAAGAAGGCTCGATCCTGCCTCGGGCACCAGTCCCAGATCGACGAAGGGAGAGCGGATGAAGGCACGCGGGCTGGCGAACACCATGTCGCAATGCATCAGCAGCGTCGTTCCGACACCGATCGCAAGGCCGTCGACCGCGGCGACCAGAGGTTTTTCGTTACGCACCAGCGCGCGCAGGAAACGGACCACAGGTGTCTCCGACATGGCCGATCTGCCAGCATATTGCAGGAAGTCTCCAATGTCGTTGCCTGCCGTGAAGACCTCGGGCTGACCGCAAATCAGGTGGCAACGCAGGTCTTCGTTGCTGTTTCCAGCCTCCAACGCTTCCGCGAGATCAGTATACATGGCCCCCGTGAGGGCATTCTTTTTCTCCGGCCGGTCCAGACGCAGGGTTTGAACGCCGTTTTCGAGGCTTTTGCGGATCATGCCAGATCTCCGGTTTAGGACGCGAGCGCTTCAGCGTCGAATGCCTGAATGGCTGCAGCAGACAGGACGATGTCGGATTTCAGCCCGGAGGTTTCGCCCAGGATCGTCTCGCAAAAACTCCGGGCCAGAAGCGTGCGCTCGGCAAGTCTCGGTGCCGGTTCGGAAACAGACCGCAGTGCGCCTTTTGCGAGCAATGTTCCACCGAGTGCAAGGCCGGCAAGCCTGAGGTAGGGCGTTGCCCCCGATAG
This sequence comes from uncultured Roseibium sp., assembly GCF_947494555.1. Taxonomy (GTDB): domain Bacteria; phylum Pseudomonadota; class Alphaproteobacteria; order Rhizobiales; family Stappiaceae; genus Roseibium. Next base: position 364,371 of record NZ_CANLVF010000005.1, read on the forward strand.
CGCGTCATCGATCCGGTTTTCTGAAAGGGAGCCGAGCATGTAACCGGTCGCTTCTTCCAGGTCCGCGATGCTCTTTTTCAGACACTCGGCCGTTGCACCGAATTCGGGGCGGTTGGAAGCTGCCACTTCGTCGGCAATGTCACTGAGTTCGGAAATGAATTGCTTCACATGCTCACCACCCGAAAGGGGCAGCTTGCGTGTCACCAGGTCGATCGACTGAATGCCGTTTGTCCCCTCATAGATCGGGGCGATGCGGGCGTCGCGCAGGTGCTGGGCGGCTCCGGTTTCTTCGATGTAACCCATGCCGCCATGGATCTGGACACCGAGGGATGCGACCTCGACACCGAAATCCGTCGAAAGCGCTTTTGCAATCGGCGTAAGCAAACCTGCGCGCTCGTTCCAGAACGTTCTACTCTCGTCGTCCTCAGCAATCTTGACCATGTCGATCGCATGCGCACAGGCGTAGCAGATCACCCGGGCAACCTGTGTTTTGGACTTCATCGACAAGAGCATCCGCTTGATATCGGGATGGCGTGCAATGGGGCTCATGCCGCTGCCCGTGTCACCCGTCGCCTTTCCCTGCTTGCGCTCGACAGCGTAGGTCAATGCATGCTGATAGGCCCGCTCGGCGACGCCCAGACCCTGGATACCAACAGCAAGACGGGCGTTGTTCATCATCGTGAACATGCACGCAAGACCCCGGTTTTCTTCCCCGACGAGCCAGCCTATTGCCCCGTCTTCATCTCCATAGACCATCGTGCAGGTCGGAGACCCGTGAATACCCAGCTTGTGTTCCACGCCGGCCACGCGAACATCGTTGCGTTCCCCCAGCGATCCATCCTCGTTGACCAGAAACTTGGGCACCAGAAACATCGAGATGCCCCTGGTTCCTGCCGGGGCATCCGGCAGACGGGCAAGCACCATATGTACGATGTTGTCCGTGAGGTCATGATCCCCATAGGTGATGAAGATCTTCTGGCCGTAAATGCGATACGTCCCGTCGTCAGCGCGCTCCGCGCGCGCCCTGAGTGCGTTGAGGTCGGATCCCGCCTGAGGCTCGGTCAGGTTCATCGTCCCCATCCACTCGCCGGACACCAGCTTTTCCAGATAGGTGCTCTTCAGTTCTTCAGATGCATGCCTTTCCATAGCCTCAACAGCGCCGATCGTGAGCGTGGGACCGATCGCGAAGGCCATCGAACCGGAGTTCCACATTTCCATCGCCGCCGCAGACAACATTTGCGGCAGTCCCTGCCCACCCGCTTCAAGGTCCGCCGACAAGCCGTTCCAGCCTCCTTCAATCCAGGCCCGGTAAGTGTCGCGCCAACCGGGTGGTGTGGTGACTTCCCCATTTTCCAGGGGAGTGCCGTGCTTGTCGGCAACGGCGTTCAAGGGCGCAATCTCTTCGGCGGCAAAGCGGCCGGCTTCATTCACGATCGCATCGACAAGATCATCGCCGAGTTCTGCATGGGGCTCTGTCTTTTGCAGATCGTTCAAGCCGCAGACATGTTTCAGGGTGAAAGCAATCTCATCAACTGGCGCGCGATACATCCAGGTCCTCCCAAGAACCATTCGGCCCGATTAAGCCGGCGAAATTTCGTTTTCTCTGTTCGATGCTTGACGGCATCATTGCTTGGCCGCAAAAGGCCCATGAAACAGCCGCTCGACCGGACAATAGACAAGTTGACGTTAACGTCAATCCGTATCGCTACGGCAGGTCGGCCAGTTTTCGTTCATTGTGTCGCGACAACTTGACAGGTTTTTTGGAAATGCAGCGCTGGAATGTCGATCTGAATACCACCGACTGGCAAACTGCTCCAGAAGCGTCCGAGGTTAGCGCAGCGCTTTTGAACGGTGAGCTTGTTGCGATTCCCACAGAGACCGTTTACGGCCTTGCCGCCGACGCAACCAACGGTCTTGCCTGTGCCAAGATTTTTGAAGCCAAGGGCCGTCCGCAATTCAATCCCCTGATTTCGCATGTGCCTGCACTTTCAGATGCCCGTGAGCACGGGGACTTTGGCCCGATGTCACTCGCGCTCGCAGAGGCTTTCTGGCCAGGTCCGCTTACGTTGGTGGTGCCCAAGAAAGAAACATCTTCCATATCCGATCTTGCGACAGCCGGATTGCAGACTGTGGCATTGCGTGTGCCGGAAGGCCCTGTCATGCGATTTCTTTCGACGAAAACAGGGAAGCCGCTTGCAGCACCCAGTGCAAATCGATCCGGGAAGATCAGCCCGACTCGTGCGCAAGATGTTGTCGCGGATCTTGAGTCTTCCCTCAGCTTCATCGTCGACGGAGGTCCCTGCGAGGTCGGTATCGAATCCACGATCGTCGGACTGACCGATGCGGTTCCGCGTTTGCTTCGCCCTGGTGGAATTGGGCGAGAAAGCATAGAATCCGTTCTTGGAACAACGCTCCAAGCTGCACCCTCCGAGATGCGGCAGGACGCACCATCAGCACCTGGAATGCTGGAGTCGCATTATGCTCCGGATGCGAAGGTGATTTTGAACGCGCAAGAGGCCAGCCCTTCGGATGCCCTGCTCTCGTTTGGTCCGGATCGGCTGCCGGGCGCAGAGAGCGCAAATGCGGAATTCAACCTCAGCAAGAACGCCGATCTCAAGGAAGCCGCGTCAAGATTGTTCGCTGGCATGCGGGAACTCGACAAAAGCGGCGCAAATGTCATCCGGGTTCAGTTTATCCCCAGCTTTGGACTGGGCGAGGCAATCAATGATCGATTGAGGCGCGCAGCCGCTCCACGATAACCGTCGACCTCTGCAATTTGTGCTGGCATACGAAACACGAACGCGGACGCCGATGTGATGCTTTTTTTGGCAGCACGAAAAAAAGGCAAACATTTCAGCGCGTCGCGCTTAAATCTTGTCCCGGCAGATGAAGGCTGCACCTTCAAAGATAACACGCCTTCGGCTTAAGAATCCAATATAACAGATAAACAAAATTCAAGTTTACAACTGATATACACGCAAGCAGATGAGTCCGAATACGTTCGTCAAAAGAGACCATTTTCAAACTTATCAACATCATGGGCCTGCCGGATTACGGTAAAAAGCTCGCATTCCCTTACGAGAATCACTTAGTCTTGTTCACAGAATTGAGATGCAGCGGACCTCCCCTCGGGCATTGCGGTGCTCGCACCTTAAAACAGGCCGGCAAATGTGCCGGCCTTCTTTTTGGGAAGGCGAAACCGGCACGGCTCAAGCCTAAGCCAGTTGGTCTAAGACCTATCATCAATTGACAGTACTCTTCGGGGCGGCTCTGATGGCTACCATCAGACCAACAATCAGTTCTTTCCGGAAACGCCCCTTTGTCCACGCTTGTTCTGCACCATTCTTGCTATGTCGATCATCTGACACCACTCGGACATCCCGAGCGGCCGGACCGGATTCGTGCGATTGACCGGATCCTGGAACACGAAAAATTCCAATCGTTGGAACGCGACCTCGCACCCGTCGGTGCACTGGAGGACATCGCGCGGGCTCATCCTATGGCCTATATCGATCAGCTTCACCGACTGGCACCCGATGAAGGCGTGGCGCGCGTAGACGCCGACACAACCATGTCGCCCGGAACTTGGGAAGCGGCTCTCAGAGGAGCTGGTGGCGCCTGCCGCGCTGTTGACGAAGTTCTGACAAAGAAGGTCAGCAACGCGTTTTCCGCGTCCCGCCCGCCCGGCCATCATGCGGAAAAAGAACGGGCAATGGGATTTTGCTTCTTCAACAATGTCGCAATTGCCGCTCGCTATGCGCAGGAAAAACACGGCATCGGCAGAGTCGCGATCATTGATTTTGACGTTCATCACGGCAACGGAACGCAGGACATCTTCTGGGACGACGCAAGTGTCATGTACTGCTCCACGCATCAGATGCCGCTTTATCCGGGATCCGGTGCCGCGACAGAGACCGGCGAGGCGAACACCATCGTCAACGTTCCGCTGGCACCCGGCGAGGATGGCCTAGCGTTCAAGGAAGCCATGGAGGTCGCCATTCTGCCGCGGCTCGACGATTTCGCTCCGGAGCTGGTCATCATTTCGGCTGGGTTTGACGCCCATGCGCGCGACCCGCTTGGAGGCCTCAACCTTCTGGAAGCTGATTTTGCCTGGGCAACGCGGGTCCTGATGGATGTCGCCGACGAGCACAGCAACGGCGCGGTCGTTTCCGTACTCGAAGGCGGCTATGACCTCGAGGGTCTTGCCCGGTCCACTGCGGCCCATGTCATGACCTTGATGACCGGCTGACCACCCTGAAGCGCAAAACGACGGGGATCATCACTTCAATCACGGCATTCGCATCTTGACCTGCGCGCCGAAGCCCGCGAGTTTCCATCAGGACCCTTGGAGCCAGAGAAGGACCCCTATCGATGAGCGACGCTGCAGGAGATATTTCCAAGCTTTCTTTCGAAGACGCGCTCAAGCAGTTGGACACGATTGTGCGGGAACTTGAACAGGGCAACGTTCCACTGGAGCGCAGCATCGAAATGTACGAGCGCGGCGACGCTCTTCGTAAGCATTGCGATACCCTGCTGAAATCTGCCGAAGCGAAGGTCGAGAAAATCCAGCTCGGCCAAAACGGCGAAGCAACGGATACCACGGCACTCGACCCTCAATAGGCATCGTCCCGATACAGAAGGTGGCATGGTTTCTGGCAAACCGGCCGGGCTGCGCCTTGAACGGGGTCCACGCATATCGACAACTGCGTTTTTCCTCACTGATGGTCTGTGAGTTGTGTTCAGCGCGGGATCAATGATGGTTCCGGGCGCTGATTTCACGACAATTCCAGACGACTTCAGATCGCTCTCTGAATCGCCCCAAGCCAGGCCCTTGCTATAAAAACGCACTTCAGTTGCTATTTCCCAAACTAATTGGTAGTAATATTGACAAGTTTAAGAGGTCTTTATGTAATATTTAGTAGTTGCTTTTGATTATGCCTGCACTTGATAAAACAGACGAAGTCGATCTACTTTTACGTGTACTGGAATGCTCCACTCAATCCGATGGCTGGACCACTATTCTCGCGCTTGTCGACTTAAAACTAAGCTGCACTTCATTCATTTGTGAAATTGAAAAAAATGGCCAACCGACCCAAAAGTTCGGTGGGATCCGATCGTTCGAACATCTGAACGAAATGCTTCGAACCTCCAAGCCGGATAGTGGCCAGGATGCGCTTCAGTTCCTCACGACAAGCGCCGCACTTTGCTACCCCTACTGCAAGACAACGCTGAACAAAGGCGAGTTCAACGGCAACAAGCCGACTGCGGAAAGAAACCAGGCGCCAGACGGACTACAAAACGGCGTGCCGGCAAAGCCTGAAGTTCCAGGCCTGATTTGCCCGCTGAAACGGACCGACTATTCTACAATCCTGTTCGGTTGCCTTTTCGACGGATATACGACGGATACGATCGACATCGAGCTTGCCGTGGAAACCTTCCGCACCCTTACCAAAGTGCTTGCACCTGGGCTCGACGCTTTTTTTCAGATCGAGCACGAGCGCGCCGAGAACCAGATACAGCGCATTTTGCTTTCCTCCGCATCCTTTCCCTCAATCCTGATGACCGGGGACAGGACTGTGCTGGGACACACGTCAACCGGTCTGAACAGCCTCCTGTCCACCGGAGGAGCGGTTCTGCGCGGCGCAAAGATCGACTTTAAGAACAAACAACTTGAAACCTGCCTTCAGGATGTTCTCGAGGCAGCCTCCGTCCCGGACTTGTCTATGAAGGTCAACAACGGCATGGAGAACGGGATTGCGCTTGAGCAAAAGAACAACTCCGTTTGCATTGAAGACCCGGACGGAAACCTGAGGCGGATTATTTTCGGAAGTGTCCGGCCACCAGCGACCAACAGCATTACCCATCCAGTACCTTGGGTGGTGGTTCGAATATCCGAAACTTCCGAACTTCCCGAGGATATAGAAGTCGTCCTGCAGGAGCGTTTCGACCTTTCCCAGTCTGAAGCCCATCTGGCGCGGCACCTGACGATGACCGGCTCAATGAGCGACACGGTTGAAAAACTCGGGATCACCCGAAACACGGCAAAGACGCATCTCCGGCGTATCTTTGAAAAAACCGGTGTTCACACGCAACTGCAGCTTGCGGGGCTGGTTCACAGGCTGTCGGGTCTGTTTTAGCTGAATGTCTCTTTGAGGGGCTCGCAGACCGCTGATTTGAAAGCAGGTGAGAGGTTGCGATGCCGCAACAAAAAGGGGTCGCAAAACGCGACCCCAAGTTGATCACTGTGCACGTGGCCCCATCGACCACCCCATTCCCATAGGCCAGATCGACAATGGATGCATCACCCAAAAGGGTGACTGGATTTCAAAAACGCTCACCAACACTAAAAATGCGCGTGATCTGCACCACAGCTCCAAAGCTTGGCTGTAGTGTTTATGAAAGTTGTCTGTTGGTATCGCGCAACAATTTGGCGCATTCCTACAGCGGCATTTGCGCCCTATAACCGGTTGGTGTATGCCTGCCCGCCAGATTTACTTTCGTGGAGCCATCAGCAGAGTGTCTTCAAAGCCAAATACCCCTCTCCTCGATAAGGTCAACTCGCCAGAGGACCTTCGCGCACTCGAAGAAGCCGATCTGCAACAGATTGCCGAGGAGCTGCGGTCGGAAACCATTGACGCTGTCTCCATCACGGGCGGCCATCTCGGAGCGGGTCTGGGCGTGGTCGAACTCACAGTCGCGCTGCACTACGTGTTCAATACGCCCGATGACAAAATCATCTGGGATGTCGGTCACCAGTGTTATCCGCACAAGATTTTGACCGAACGGCGTGATCGCATCCGGACACTTCGCCAGGGCAAAGGCCTCTCCGGTTTCACGAAACGCGCCGAAAGTGCCTATGATCCGTTTGGCGCAGCCCATTCCTCAACTTCGATCTCTGCCGGCCTCGGAATGGCCGCAGCAAGAGATTTGAAGGGCGGCGACAACAATGTCATTGCAGTTATCGGCGACGGCGCGATGTCTGCGGGCATGGCTTACGAGGCCATGAACAATGCAGGGCACCTCGGCTCACGCCTCATTGTGATCCTCAATGACAATGACATGTCCATCGCTCCGCCTGTCGGCGCAATGTCCGCATACCTTGCCAAACTTGTCTCCGGCCCGACCTATCAAACATTTCGGGATGCGGCGAAGAACATCGCCAAGAACCTTCCCAAACCGGTTTTTGAAAAGGCGGCCCGTGCCGAAGAATACGCCCGTGGTTTTTGGACCGGCGGTACGATGTTCGAGGAACTCGGGTTCTATTATGTCGGCCCGGTCGATGGCCATAACCTTGAGCACCTGCTTCCGGTGCTGAAAAACGTACGCGACACCCATCACGGTCCGGTGCTGATCCACGCGGTGACGCAAAAAGGAAAAGGCTATGCGCCTGCTGAAGGCGCCAAGGACAAATACCACGGCGTCGCCAAATTCGATGTCATCACGGGCAAACAGTCCAAGCCGAAGGCGAATGCGCCGAGCTACACGAATGTTTTCGCAACCTCTCTCATCAAGGAAGCAGAGGCCGACGACAAGGTCGTTGCCATTACGGCTGCGATGCCGGACGGCACGGGGCTCAACCTTTTCGGCGAAGCCTTCCCGGAGCGGACCTACGACGTCGGCATTGCCGAGCAGCATGCCGTAACATTTGCCGCCGGTCTAGCGACGGAAGGCTACAAACCGTTCGCAGCCATCTATTCGACATTCCTGCAACGGGCATATGACCAGGTCATCCACGACGTGGCGATTCAGGGGCTCCCGGTTCGCTTTCCGATCGATCGCGCCGGCCTTGTTGGAGCCGATGGGCCGACCCATGCAGGCGCATTCGACACCGCCTTTCTGTCCTGCCTTCCCGGTTTTGTGGTGATGGCTGCGGCAGACGAAGTTGAACTGCGCCACATGGTTGCGACGGCAGCGGCCTATGATGAAGGCCCGATCTCCTTCCGCTACCCACGGGGCGAAGGCGTCGGCCTGGACATGCCGGAACGCGGAAGCGTGCTTGAAATCGGCAAGGGTGTGATCAGGCGCGAAGGCACGAAAGTTGCGCTTCTCAGTTTCGGTGGACGTATGGGCGAATGCCTGAAAGCCGCCGACGAACTCGACGCGGCAGGCCTTTCAACAACGGTAGCTGACGCCCGGTTTGCAAAGCCGCTCGACATGGACATGATCAAGCGTCTTGCGCGCGAGCACGAAGTCCTGGTCACGATCGAGGAAGGATCTGCGGGCGGTTTCGGCAGTCATGTCCTGACGCGGCTCGCGGAAGAAGGCCTTCTGGAAAATGGTCTTAAGATACGAACGCTGACGCTTCCTGATATTTTCATCGATCATGACAAACCGGACGCCATGTATGACAAGGCGGGGTTAAATTGCGATGGCATTCTAAAGGCTGTGTTCACCGCGCTCGGAACAGAAATGCTCACGGCTCCGCAACGGGCATAAATGGTTTTGCGACCGACGGAATCGTCGTCGGGGGACATGTTTGCGGCACGCTATAAATCATGATTGACAGAAGCTGCGATTACTGGAAAGGCTGATCGGCAGGATCAATTGCGTCGGTTCCAACCGGCGCTTTTGTTTTAGCGTCAGTCCCCCGGGAGGCAATCATGGCTCAGACACTTCTTTCCGTGTCCGCTCTCTTGCTGTCTGTCGCCCTGCTCATTTTCGGGCACGGGCTCCAGACAACCCTTCTACCACTCGCTGCGGACCGCTACTATTTTACCGATTTCGAGATCGGTGCCATTTCCTCGGCTTACTTCGTTGGACTGGTGCTCGGCTGCCTTGCTGCTCCGCTGCTTATCATGCGCGCTGGACATATTCGCGCCTTCGCCGCGCTGGTTTCGCTTATGTCGGGCGCCGCGATCCTGCACCCGGTCATTATCGACCCATATGCCTGGTTCATCATCCGCGTCGTATCGGGCTTCAGCCTGGCCGGGTTTTACATGATCGTCGAAAGCTGGCTCAACGAAAGCGCAACGAACGAGAACCGTGGAACGATCATGTCCATTTACATCGTGATCGTGTTCGGTTCGCTTGTCCTGGGTCAGGTATCGATTGCGAGCATGAGTATCGCATCCTTCGTACCGTTTGCGGTTGCTTCAGTGGCATTGAGCCTTGCCGTGATGCCGATTTCCCTGACAACAGCGACGCAACCTGCGCCGATCACGTTGGTCCGTTTCCGGCCAATTCGTCTTTACCGGACTTCGCCGGCTGCCTTCGTTGGTATTCTATTGATCGGTGTTTCCCAAGGCGCGATCTTCACACTTTCACCGCTTTACGGATCTCAGATCGGCCTGTCGACCAATCAGTCCGCCTATTATGCCGCAGCGATCATCGGAGGCGGAATGATCGCACAGTGGCCGGTCGGCCGGCTCTCCGACCGGATAGATCGCCGGCTGGTTCTTGTCGGCCTGGGGACAGCCACCACCGTGGCGTCGCTTGCCATCGTCGTGTTTTCGCCTACAGTCTTTCTGGTTGCGATCCTCTCCGCGATCCTTGTCGGCATGTTCACGCAGCCGCTCTATGCAATCGCCGTTGCCCACGCGTTCGACCATGCGTCACCAGAAGATTTTGTCGAAACCTCTTCTGGCATGCTGCTTTCCTTTGGAATCGGATCGATTGTCGGCCCCATTGTCGCTTCGTTGATCATGGGACAAATCGGCCCTTCCGGCCTTTACGTCATGATCGCCGCAGTCAGCCTGACGATGGCCGCCTTTGTCCTCACACGCGTCTTCACGCGCCAGGCGCTTCCGGTCGACGAAAAGACAGACTTCGAGTACGCCGCGACGGCACAGGTCGGGTCTGTCATTTCCCCTGAACCGCTCGACGTTGAAGCGGAGGAATATGTCATTCCGCCGGAAGAATTTCCGGCTTACGAGGACGATATCTATAATTTCGACTCCTCGCCGGATGCAGACACCGAAAGTTCCGAAGACAAGGAAGCTGAAGCACCGGGGGAAGAACACGCGCAGACCGACGATGCGGGCCAACCTGCGGAGGCCGAGACCTCGCCGGCTGCCGATCAGGAAAGCAAAGTCAAAACCTGAAACCGTTGCCGGGGCGAAACTGCGCTGTTTCGCCTCTCGACAAGCCGTTTGAACAGGCGTAAGAGCGCTTCATGGCCATACAAGCGTCACGACTGCATTTGCTCAGGCGGGAACGCCATCCCCTCGTCGCAATGGCGATGGTCGCGTTCACACTGCGTTTGTGTCTTGGTGTTCTTGCCACGGCGCTGTCGCCGGATGTTGCAGCCGCAAGCGGCCTGACAAGCTTATGCCAGACTTCAAGTGCGGCTTCCGGAATTGCAGCCCATGACCCGGCGCTCTGTCAGTGCGGTCCGGTTTGCGCGCACGGATGCGCGACCGGTTCATGTCTTTCTCCAGCCACACCCGCGTATTCTGCAAGCGCCCTTCCGTCGGACGCTATGCCAGCGAAGGCGCACCGCGACTTCTTGCCGTCGGCATCACAGCGCGTTGCCGCAATCCGTGCACCTCCCCTGTCCTTGATCTGAAACCGAAACAAACCTTCAGACCTCAAAGGACACAGACATGAAACTCTGGACATCCGTTGCCGCCGCGGCGGCGCTTACGCTCGTTTCCCTCTCTTCGTTTGCCGCCGACTACAAGGCCGGCGACCTGACACTTTCCAAAACATGGACCCGCGCAACGCCTCCAAAGGCAAAGGCCGGCGGTGGCTTCGTTGAAATTGTGAACTCCGGCTCAGAGGCAGACCGTCTTGTGGCCGCAAGTTCCGACGTTGCCGCAAAGGTTGAGATCCATGAAATGTCCGTCACCGACGGTGTCATGAAAATGCGCGAGCTTGAAGACGGTATAGAGATCCCAGCCGGCGAAACGGTAACGCTCCAGCCAGGGGGCCTGCACATCATGTTCATGGGCCTGAACAAGTCCTTCGAAGAAGGAGCCACAGTCCCGGTCGTTTTGACATTTGAAAAGGCTGGCGACGTGGCGATCGATCTTGATGTCGCAAAGATGGGCGCAAAGTCGATGGACCACGGCCACAAGAACCACAATCACAACTAACCCGATTGTGAGCACGGCCGCGCTGCACGGCGCGGCCCCCATGCACTAGATATTTGTCTGAATAGCGATTGCGGCGCGAATGGCATCCCCCTCCGGGGGCGCAAGCGACGCAGTTGACCAAGAAGGGGACACCCAATGTCCGGACTAAGACTCTTTCGGTACGTCGCCTGGGCGGCAGTTGCTGTCCTTGCCGCCGCATCAGGATTTCTCGTCTATCAGCAGACCGCCGGGAACGGGAGTTCCGGCGCTCTGATCGAACCATTGGCGGCGATCGGCGGTCCGTTCGAACTCGTCGACGGCAATGGTGAGACCGTCACAGATGAAGAATTTGCCGGAAAACCCCTCGTCCTGTTTTTCGGCTTCACCTATTGCCCGGATGTCTGCCCGACGACCCTTTCGGAACTCCAGGGCTGGATGGACGCGCTCGGACCCGAGGCCGACAAGCTGAACTACGCGTTTGTATCAGTCGATCCCGAACGGGACACACCCGATGTCATGCGCGACTATGTGTGGGCTTTCGACAAGCGGATCAGACCGTTGACCGGTTCGCGCGAACAGGTCGATGCGGTTATCAAGGCCTACCGTGTCTATGCAAAGAAGGTCCCACTTGACGACGGCGACTATACGATGGACCATTCCGCTGCCGTCTATCTGATGAATTCGGACAACAAGTTCGTCGGGACAATCGCTTACGCGGAGGCGGAAGAAACCGCGCTGGAGAAACTGCGCCGCCTCATTGCCAACGCGCCGGCCTCCAGCTGAGGACAGATGAAAGTGGAGCACCATCGATGCGCATGCCGCTCTACATAGGACTGACTGCCGGCGCAACGGGCCTCGTTGCGCTGTCTGGTCTTTTGTGGCTTTACGCCGGTGAGCGGGTCTACGCCGACCGCCTGCTGTCTGCGATCGCCAGCTGCTTCGGCTAACGGCCCTGCCCCATCCTCGCAAGAACTTTCACTGCACCGACGGCGGCACATGGCCTCAAAACGTCTCGATCAACATCTCGTCGAAAGCGGCCACTTTCCGAGCCGCGCAAGGGCCCGTGATGCGATCCTGCGCGGCACGGTTCGACTTGACGGAATACTCTGCCAAAAACCCGCTCAAAAAGTCGGGACCACTGCATCCGTTGAAATCGACGATCCGGCATCGAAATTTGTTTCCCGCGCCGCGCTGAAACTTGTTGAAGGCCTTGACCGGTTCAGCGTCGATCCGAAGGACAGGATTTGTCTCGATATCGGCGCGTCAACGGGCGGTTTCACGCAGGTTCTGCTCGAACGGAACGCTAAGAAGGTACACGCGATCGATGTCGGCCACGACCAGCTTCGGGAGGAGCTTCGCGAGCATCCCCGCGTCTTCGCGCAAGACCGCCTGAATGCACGCGACCTGACAAGCGATCACATCGAAGGAGACAGGCCGGGCCTGATTGTGTCCGATGTCAGTTTCATCTCGCTGAAACTCGCCCTTCCTCCTGCCCTCGATCTGGCAGCGCCCAGGGCGGAGTGTGTCTTGCTGGTAAAGCCTCAGTTCGAGGCAGGCAGGGAGAGGATTGGCAAGGGCGGGCTCGTCGATCCCGCGACCGCCGAGGAAACTGCGCGCGAACTACAAACCTGGCTTTCCACCTGTCCGGGCTGGACGGCGGGCGATCTGATCCCCTCACCTGTCAAGGGTGGCGACGGCAATTCCGAATGGCTGCTTTATGGCCGGAAATCTTGCTGATCAGCCGCCGTCGGGCAAGGCAGCAACGCCAAATGTTTCCGCTTGAGACGACCGGCAAAGGTTGATTGTCCTCAATAGCAGCCGCCGAAGGTCAATTCTCAATCGAAAAAATTCTCTCATTGGTTGAAGTTTCTACGATTGCATTTCCCTTTTGGGAAGATTTCGGACCTATAACCGAAACCGCACAAAAGGGAGCGTTAGATGGATATTCCCGCACTGGATCGTGTCGAATGCGCGATACTCCATGAAGAGTTCAATCCATTGGACGGTAACGTCATTTTCCAGGCAATCCAACGGCTCTCGAGGGAGCTAAACTACGCCCCGGAAGTCCAGTTGATCGTTTCGTCGACACGCAAGGATGTACATGTTCATGCAAACGGCCATCGTATCCTGGTCAGCCAGAACACCGAACCCCTGGAACCCGAAGGATTTCGAACGGCGCTCTCCACGCCCTACACGGGATTTGTTCTTCCCAACGCCCACGATGTCGTCATGCGGCACAAGGCAAATACGTTCATCACCATCGCCAAGGGATTTCTGGACAGTCAACTTCTGAGAGAAAAATTCGGGTCTCTTCTGGATGGTCTGGACAACTCAATCGATGACCAAACGTCTTTCAAGACGCTTGAGGAAGCAGATCGGGCAAGAACCTTCTGCTACGCATTGGCCAAGCTCATCATAGGCCACAACCCGGCGATCGCGATCCACTGGTGCGTCAGCGACAACCTTGTTCCCCAGACCTACTTTGAAGGCGTTGCCAAGGATGGTGACTATACGCTTTTGAACATCCGCCCCTTCCTCAGTTCCAGCGCGGGGCGCCTTGGCGAAGGCTTGCCACTGAAAATGGTGGTGCATGGCTCTCAATGGATCATTGGCAAAATGATCGAATTTGAGGAGGCGCCCGTCCCGTTTCCCTGGATGATGGAAATCGTCTACGGCTTCATAAAGCTCTGCCAGATCCGCGGTTCGATCCTGCCGGACAACAACACTTTCGGTAACGAGGACGAGGACTGGTCCGTTGCCGTTTATCACGAGAAGATCGAAGGCCACTCCGCCTGGGACAAGGTCAGACTTGTCGTCGTGCACGCGCCCGAGTTCGGCATTTTCGGGGATACGACGGCAAAACGCTATCACAGGTATGAAAGCGCGGAGGACATTCGCCAGCGCGCCGAAGAAGAAAAACACGAGGTAACGGCGGCCAATGATCCGCAGCCTTACGACCGGCGGCCGGACCCCACTGCAGAGCCAGCCGGATCGGGAGACCGTCTGCCTCCCCAAGCCGAGGTCGCAAACGACACCCGGCGCGAAATCAAGATCACACAACAAAAGCAGGACTTGAGTGCCTTGCGTGATTTTGCGCGACGGTCCAGTACATCAGACCAGGCGAGCAGCGATGATCCCCAGCAGAGCTGGCTGTCCCGGGCAAAGGGCCTGTTCAAAGGCGGTCGCTAAGCTGCAATTCCTCCACGGCGCACACGAGCGTGCGCCAGAACTTGCTCCTGAGATCGGTTGACGCTATCGCTCGCACATGAGTGAAACAAATCTTCTGATATCCGAACTCGGCCATCGCGGTGACGGCGTTGCACAAACAGACACGGGCCCCGTCTATGTCCCGGGGGCGCTGCCCGGAGAAACAGTGACTGCGCACATCGTCAACGGTCGCGCCCAAAACCCAAATTTCAACACTCTGTCACCCGAGAGGGTCACTCCCGTCTGCCGGCATTACGAAACCTGCGGCGGCTGTGCGCTACAGCACCTGGCAAAAGCTCCCTATCTCGTCTGGAAACGGGAGCTTGTCGCAAAGGCGCTGCGAGATCGCGGCATTGATGCGGTTGTTTCCGATACGATTTCGGCAACAGCCGGTGGACGCAGGCGCGCGGTGCTGACGGCCACGCGCGCCGGCCGGCATACGCTGCTCGGCTATCACGAAAAGGCGAGTCACCGGCTGGTCGATATTTCCGAATGCGCGGTTCTCGATCCGGCAATCGTCAAAGCGCTTCCCGGACTGAAGACGATCGCGGCCGAATTGCTGCCGCGAAAGGGTGAGCTTCGTCTGACTGTGCTGAATACCACGACCGGCCTCGACGTTGCCATCGACAAGGCAGACAAGGGATATGATCGCAAGATCCCCATCTTGTCGCAAAAAGCGGTTGAGCTCGATCTGGCACGGCTTTCGGTCAACGGCGAAGTGCTTCTTGAGATCCGGCCACCGGTCCTCGATATGAACGGCGTAGGGCTTGCAGCGGCGCCTGGCGGATTTACTCAGGCGACGCTGGCAGGCGAAGAAATCCTGTCCCGGATCGTGAGCGACGGCACCGGAAAGGCGAAAACCGTCGCGGATCTGTTTTCGGGTGTCGGTACTTTTGCCTTTCGCCTTGCCCGGCAAGCAAATGTCCATGCTGTTGAAGGAGATGCCGGAGCCGTGACCGCCTTCGACAAGGCGCTCAGAAATGCGCGCGGGTTGAAAAAGGTGACATTTGAACGGCGGGACCTCTTCCGGCGCCCCCTGGTGCAGGAAGAATTGGAAGGGTTCGATGCAGTTGTGTTCGATCCGCCAAGAGCGGGCGCTCAGGCGCAGGCGGAACTGCTGGCCGGATCGAAGGTCAAAACCATCCTTGCCGTCTCGTGCAATCCGGCGACCCTCGCGCGCGATGTCAGGCTCCTGCTTGATGGCGGCTATACGCTTCAAAGCGTCACACCGGTGGACCAGTTCCTGTATTCGCCCCATATTGAGGTGGTTGCGCTTTTGACGCGGGAGTAAGCCATGGCTGCAGTGGACAAAAAGACAAGCCCTTCAAACAAAGGCAACGGTCTGCCGCCTCTGGCAAGTCTGGCGCGGCGCACCAGATACGCACTGCATCAGGGAAGCCGGGTTGCGCTCTATACGCTGCATTCAGAAGCCATGCGCCGCATGAACAAGCGCATCCAGAAAGACCTGCCTGAGATACCCAAGGTCCAGCCGGAAGGACCTGTCCCCGGTCAGCGCCGCATGCTTGCCGACATTTTCAAACTTTTTGCCGACGATCTGAAAGCTGTCGAGGACGGGCTTTACCCGATGCCGTCCGACGGAACACTCACACCACGAGAACTGCTGGAAACCAGCCGCGCTTTCTTCAAGGATGTTCCGGAGGTGGCAAGGCGCCGCGCGACTGGCGCGCATCAGGAAGTCAACGAAGACGTCAGCGGGTTTGCTGAAGCCTTGCCCCGCTATTACCGGCAGAACTTCCACTTCCAGACCGACGGATGGCTGTCGGAAGAAAGCGCCAGACTCTATGACTTTCAGGTCGACGTGCTCTTTTCAGGCGCAACGGCCGCCATGCGGCGAAGGGTATTGATCCCCTTCGCTGAAATCCTGAAGAAGAAAGACCAGCGAAAGGTCGCGTATGTCGACCTTGCCTGCGGCACGGGGGGTTTGCTGCGCCCGGCGCTCAAGGCGTTTCCACGCCTCCATGGGGTCGGGCTCGATCTGTCCGAGCCTTATCTTGCCGTCGCGCGCGAGCGAACGAAGACGCGCCGTGCCCGTTATGTGACGGCGATGGCAGAAGCACTGCCGTTCGCCAATGCCTCTCTCGACGTCGTATCGTGCGTTTTTCTGTTCCACGAATTGCCGCCGAAAGTGCGCCGTCAGGTAATCGCAGAAGTGTCGCGGGTCTTGAAACCGGGCGGGTCGTTCCTTTTCGTAGACAGCCTGCAGACGGGCGACGTGCCGGATTACGACGGTCTTCTGTCGGTCTTCCCGCAGCTTTTTCACGAACCTTATTATACGTCTTATCTCAAGGAAGACCTGACGAGGCTTTGCGCCGACCAGGGCCTTCACGAACACTGGATGACGCCCGCATTCGTGTCACGCGCAGTCGAATTCATCAAAGAAGATTGAGACGCAGGCTTTCAGTGTCACTGAAATTTAGTGGAAGTTTCTCTTGTGACTGAAAGAAAACGCGCGTATATGCGTTGTCATGAGACTCGATCAATGGCTGTTACAGACTGGTGAAAACCGGAGTGCGTTTGCGCGACGGGCGAACCTGTCGCCTGCCTCCGTAACAGCTCTATGCAACGATCCGAATGTTTGGGTATCGCGGGACATGGCCCGCAAGATTGCCATCGCGACGGATGGCGCAGTGACCCCCAACGACTTTCTCGGATTGGCTACAACCAAGGAGCATCCCGTGTCCCAGGCCCGTGTCGCAGAAGCTATCCGCGCATTCGAACGTGGTGAAATGGTTGTCGTGACCGACGATGACGACCGCGAGAACGAAGGGGATCTGATTGTCGCGGCGTCAAAGATCACTTCCGAGCAAATGGCATTCATGGTCCGTCACACTTCGGGCATCATCTGCGCACCGATGACACCCGCCAATGCGCGTCGGCTTCGTCTCGATCCGATGGTTGCCGAAAATGACGCGCCGCTCGCCACCGCGTTCACGATCTCGGTCGACTACCGCCAGGGATTGACGACGGGGATTTCTGCTGAAGAACGTTGCGCCACCGTTCATGCCCTTGCAAATCCCAATGTGGCAGCCGACGACTTTGTGCGTCCCGGACATATTTTTCCGCTTGTGGCAAAGGAAGGCGGCGTGATGATGCGCTCCGGCCACACGGAAGCCGCCGTGGATCTCTGCCGGTTGTCCGGTCTGGAAGAAGTCGGCGTCATCAGCGAGCTTGTCAACGACGACGGCACGGTAAAACGCGGTCCGCAGGTCGCCGAGTTCGCGGCCGAACATGAACTGAAGATGGTGTCGGTCTCCGATCTGATCGCATGGCGCCAGCGCACAGAACGCATGGTCGAGAGGGTCAACGAACAGCCGGTGGAGACGATTGCCGGGCAGGCCTATGCAATGACCTATTCAACGCCTTACGATCCGATGCATCATCTTGCCATTGTCTATGGCGATATCCTCGATGGCCGCGGGGTTCCAGTGCGTTTGCAGCTGGAGTCGGTTCTGGATGACGTTTTCGGTGAAAGTCGGCCGCTTGATCACATCATGACCCACTTCGCCGAACGGGGACGAGGTGTCATTGTCTTCCTGAGAGAAGGTTCCGTGGGCGTTGCACGCCATTCGCGGCGCGCCCGCTCCGACTTTGAGGCGGCAGACACGGAAGAGCATGGCTCCGCGCAGGCCCGGCAGGAGCAGTGGCGCGAAGTCGGCCTCGGCGCCCAGATCCTGAAGGATCTCGGTGTCAGCTCGATCCGGCTGCTTGCCTCGCGCGAGCGGCACTATGTCGGTCTGGAAGGGTTCGACATCAAGATCGACGAGACGGAAATTCTCGACACCTGAACGCCCAAAATGCAGATGCGGGCCGCACCGCCCGCACCTGCGAAAGCTTCTTACATCAGGTTTTCCTTGAAAAACGCAACGGTACGCTCTTCGGCCAGCTTTGCCGCCTCTGCATCAAAGCGCGGCGTGGTGTCGTTGTGAAAGCCGTGATTGACGCCGGGATACATGTGGGCAACGTAGTTCTTCCCGTTCGCCTTGAGCGCTTCTTCATAGGCCGGCCAACCCGCATTGATACGCTCATCCAGTTCGGCAAATTGCAGCATGAGCGGGGCCTGGATCTTCGGCACATCCGCGGCATCTGCCTGACGGCCATAAAACGGCACGCCTGCCGCCAGTTCCGGATAGGCAACGGCAATCGCATTGACCACACCGCCACCGTAACAGAAGCCGACCGCTCCAACCTTGCCCGTGCTGTCGTCGCTGTTCAGCAGATATTCGAAGCCGGCAAAGAAATCGTTCAAGAGCTTTTCCCGATCGACCGTACGCTGCAGTTCCCGGCCTTCATCATCAGTGCCCGGGTATCCTCCGACTGAGGTCAGTCCGTCGGGCGCCATCGCCATGAACCCTGCCTTGCCCAGTCGGCGGGCGACGTCCTCAATATACGGGTTCAGTCCCCGGTTCTCGTGGATGACGAGAACTGCGGGCAGTTTGCCGGTGCTGCCTGCGGGTTTGACAAGATAGGCATTCACTTCACCGTGGCCGTTTGGCGAGGGATAGGTGATGCGTTGCGTCTCGATCGCTGTGTCGTCCGGATCAACCTGTTGGGCGAACGCATAATTGGGTGACAGTTGGTCGAGCAGCATCGCTGCAGTCACGCCTGCAACCGTGAACTTTGCCGCACCGTTCAGGAACTCGCGCTTCGTGATCTTGCCGTGTGCGTAGTAGTCATAAAGGTCCAGCAGTTCCTGAGGAAAATCCTTCGCCGTCATCCGGCGATCGGGTGTCATGTCGTTCATCACATTACTCCTTGAACCGTGCGAGGCAGAGCGCACAATTGAAACGAGAAGATGAAGGATACCCCAGGTCCACGGCGGAACGGTGATTAAGTTGTAACGCTTTGTATCAACACGTCCCGTGATCGGGATCTTGGAGCGCCGGCAGTGTGCTACGGCTATTTTTCAGAGAATATCCGTTCGATCCAGCGGCTGACGGCAACCATCCGCGCAAGACCGGCCTGGTCGGCGTGCTGCATCAGCCAGACTTCCCGCTGCAGATCCGGTTCAGGGTCCGCCAGTTTTTTGAGACGTGCATCCGTTTCTGCGATCACCGTTGGAATGACCGAACGTCCCAATCCCCCGGCGATGGCTTCAATCACCCCCTCCAGATCACTCGGTCGAATCTTGGAGACCCGGAAAGGGCCGGATTTCAGGTATTCTGCCATCCAACGGGCCTGGGGAAGAAAGCTCATATTCTCGTGGTAGATGATCCACGGCAAATCGTCCGCGTTGCCGTCGGCCGGACCGTAGGCCGCATGCGTGAGAACGGCAATCCGTTTCGCAGTCACATTGTGACCGCCGTCGCGTGGGCGGCCCAGGCGGACCGCCATATCAGTCTCCCGTCTCGTGAGACTGACATTTCGCACCTCGGACGCCAGATGCAATTCGATCCCGGGATGCTGCTGGCTGAATTGCTTTAATGCGGGAATCAGGATCTTGGAGTTCACCACGGGGACGGAGGAGAGCCGAACAATGCCCTCTTCGGCCAGCCGTGCACCTGTTAGTTCAGATGTGAGCATGTCGAGAGCTGTTTCAACGGCTTCCGTGTGAGAAATCGCGCGAAGACCGGCTGCTGTCAATTCGAGCGAACCATTTGCGGACTTTTCGATCAGCTGCGCACCGATTTCGTCCTGCAACGCCATCAACCGCCTGGACACGGTTGTTGCATCGACCTGCAAGCGGTCCGCTGCGCCGGATAACGATCCGGCACGATAAAACGCCAAGAGAAATTTCAGGTTCTCCCAATTCATGGCTGCACTATTGCAGCTCTTATCTGCACTTTCGAGAATTTACTTGCGTTTATGCAGGCTGCTAGAAAGCAGCAGCTACAAATGAAAGAAACGCAATGCTTCAGGATCTGACCGTCTGGACCGGACTGCCACCAACATATCTGGCAATCAGCGCCATCATGGCATTTGTCGCGGGCGCCGTACGCGGGTTTGCCGGATTTGGTCTTTCAGCCGTTCTCATGGCGAGCATCGTGGTGTTCATTCCGCCTGTCGAGCTGATACCGGTCTGCTTCCTTCTGGAACTTGCAGCCAGCGTCGCAATGTTCCGGGGCGGTTTGCGAGACGCCAAACTCAGCACTGCCGTGACGCTCGCCTTATTCAGTGCCATCGGGGTGCCGCTCGGACTTTTGCTGACAACGAGCATCGATTTAGAACTGTCCAAGCTTTTTGCGTTGGGTCTCGTTCTCGGCCTGACGATCCTGCAACTGCTCAAAGTCAATTTTCACTTGGCATCGGAGCGCGTTGCATTGCCTGTAACCGGATTTGCTGCCGGGATCGTCACCGGGCTCGCATCGATCGGCGGCATGGTCATTGCGCTCTACGTGCTTGCATCGCCGAAAAAGGCACGCGAAATGCGCGGTTCGCTCGTGCTCTTTCTTTTTTTCAGCATGTTCACCTCGTCGGTGACGCTCATCTTGTTCGGTGTTCTCAATGAGCAGTCCCTGATCAGGGGCGCGGTCCTGTCACCACTTGTCCTGGCTGGTGTTTTCGCCGGGACCGCGATGTTCAGCAAAAGTCTCGACCAGACGTATCGCAAAGGGTGCCTCTATCTGCTGCTGCTTTTTGCAGGAGCGGGCCTTGTCAGAACCATTGCGTTTTAGAAATCGCATCCGCCACGCATTCAGCGCCCCCCTCCTAACCGACCTGCCCCCTGTGACGCAGGAAATGGTCGGCCAGTACACAGGCCATCATGGCCTCACCAACCGGCACGGCGCGTATGCCGACGCAAGGATCGTGGCGGCCCTTGGTCATGACATCCACTTCCTCACCCTGACGGGTAATCGACTTGCGCTCGGTCAGGATCGAGGATGTCGGTTTCACGGCGAAGCGAACGACAACGGGGTCACCGTTTGAAATCCCCCCCAAAACGCCACCGGAATTGTTCGTCAGGAAAACCGGCCTGCCAACGTCGTCTATCCGTATTTCGTCGGCGTTTTCTTCTCCAGTGAGACGGGCGGCCTCAAAACCGTTGCCAATCTCGACCCCTTTGACCGCATTGATCGACATCATCGCTGCGGCAAGTTCGGTATCCAGTTTGCCGTAGATCGGCGCGCCCCAGCCTGCCGGAATACCCTCTGCGACAACCTCAATCACGGCTCCGACCGAAGAGCCGGCTTTGCGAACGCCGTCCAGATACTCCACCCAGTTGGCTGCTGCGGCAGCATCCGGCGAAAAGAAGGGGTTGTTGTCGACCTCTGCCCAATCCCAATTGCCGCGATCAATCTTCTGCGTCCCGACCTGAACCAATGCGCCGCGTATTGTGACACCTTGCAGGACCTTTCTTGCGACCGCACCTGCTGCGACACGCATTGCCGTCTCCCGCGCGGAAGACCTGCCACCGCCACGATAGTCCCGAATGCCGTATTTTGCGTCATAGGTGAAATCCGCATGCCCGGGCCTGAAACGATCCTTGATCTCGGAGTAATCCTTCGAACGCTGGTCGGTGTTTTCAACCATGAGGGATATCGGTGTCCCTGTCGTTTTCTGCGCGCCGTCCTCGTCCGCCATCACACCGGACAGAATTTTCACCTCATCGGCCTCCCGGCGCTGGGTCGTGAAACGGGACTGCCCCGGCTTGCGCCTTTCCATAAACCCTTGAATATCGGCTTCCGTCAAAGGGATCAGCGGCGGGCAACCATCGATGACACAGCCGATCGCAGGGCCATGACTTTCCCCCCAGGTGGTGACGCGAAACAAATGACCGAAACTGTTGTGGGACATGCGGGGATCCAAATCGTCAACGGGAAAGTGATCAGGCGCCGAGCGATAAGGCAAAGCGCTGCGAAGCTCAAGCCTTCGTTCTATTTTGACATTTCAATGGACGCGCCCGCACATCACGCGGCGCCAAGTCCCACTGAAGGCACGAACCAAATACTCGGTCAAATGGCAAGTTCAAGTACTGTCATCACATTGGATTTACCACCTTTGAAGCGCGGTTCTTTTTGACACTTGCATAAACATCTGCCGATTTCTTGGATGTATTTGCCAATCTTTAATGCTCAGCGTTTATTAGAATTGTGCTTGGGCGATATAACGTGGGGCACAGAAGTGCACATCCGAGGTTGGCTGACAGGTCTGATAGTTTTCTTGCTGGCACCTTGCCTGCTCTTTGCTTCGCTCTGGTTTCACAGCAAATTCGAAGACGTAAATTCCATCGACCGCAGCCTTGCAGGACTGAACCTGATCCAGGCGCTTGGCCCGCTCATGCAGGAAAAGGCGCTCACCGGGACGGTGAAACAGCCAACTGACATGCTGGTGCGCCAACTCGCCGATTTCGATGTCTCCGGGCGAGAACAAAGCCTGGTCGCGGAACTCGGTGGCTTCATGAGCGAACAAAGCATTCCCGATGCTTTGCGCAAGGCCAGATCGCTCGCGTCATCGATCGCACAACATTCCAGGCTGAGCTCATCGTCTTCGTTCGAGACCTCAGAATTTCCGCATCTGATCAACGATACGCTCCTGAGTGTTGTTATTGAAACGTCAGTCATGGTGAATAATGGCGAGATGCTGTCGGACAAGGATGCGATCAATACCTGGGACAAGATGCTTGTCCCGGTCCAGGGAGGACAATTCAAAGTCGCAGCCGACAACGTCTCCCGCGCAACCAAGGAATACTTCAAGGATCTCGAAGGCCCAAAGGCCGAGCTGCTAAGAGACAAGGCCGCCGCTTATCGAAGCGCCAATCTCGCCTACCAGTCGGCAGGTGCGAAACTTCTTTCATCGACGATCAAGGGTAACACCGGTTCGGACATCGCCAACGATCAGCTGAACGAGGTCCAGCCCGACTTTGTCCGCGTGATCTTCAACTTATGGCAGGAGAGCGTTGATTATCTCCACGCCGATCTTCAACACCAGCGCGCCGAGACGATGTTTGCGGTCGCGCTGGCAGGTCTTGTGGGTGGCCTGGTCATTTTCGCGGCATTTGCGATAGCGGTCGCTCTAAGCCGAGCGCTTGCCGATCGCACACAACAGGAATTTGAAAATCTCGGCTTCCATGATCCGCTGACGGGCTTGCCGAACCGGCGCGCCCTTCTCAAGACACTTCGCGGCCTTTCCGACCGCGAAACACCCAGCCGGATCGGACTGGTTATCCTTGATTTGCGCCACTTCAAGAAAATCAACGATCTGTTCGGTGATCAGTCCGGCGACGGAATCTTGCGGGACGTTGCCGAGCGGCTCGTTCAATTCGCCGGCGCGGAAGATTTCCTCTGCAGGACGGGTGGTACAGAATTCATGCTGTTGCGCCCCGATTTGACGGATAGTGCATCATTTGAAGACATACCCGCCAAAATCATTCACGAACTCGGTCGGGAACGACAGATCGAAGGACAAAAGCTGGTCCTGGAATCAAATGCCGGGCTGCTTATCAGCAATACAGGAGATCCCGTCACGGACCAGGTGCTTGTCGACGCCGAGCTTGCCTTACGCTCGGCGAAACAAAAAGCACCACGCAAGGTCGAACGCTTCACCGCCGAAATGCGCATAGCCTTCGAGGAAAACGGCGAGATTGCCAAGCATCTGCTTCGCGCCATGAACAATGGCGATATTGTTCCCTGGTTCCAGCCGCAGGTGGATGTTCACACCGACGAGGTAATCGGGGCGGAAGCATTGGTTCGCTGGCTGGATCATCAGACCATTCGCTTTCCGGGGTACTTTCTGCCAGCTGCAGTTGAAGCGGGCTACATGGACCGGATCGAAGCAATCGTCCGTCAGAAAACACTTGAGCTTGCATCCGAGTTTACAGGCAAAACCCGGCGGACTGTCCACTTCGGACTGAATATTTCCGCTGATCTCCTGAGCAACGCCTCCGCCGTGGGCGCGCTCCACCGCCACGTTCTTGAAGCCGGGCTGGACCCGTCCATGATCAGCCTGGAAATTCTTGAAGCGGTCATGATTGACGAGGACAAGGCAACGCCGATCAAGGAGAATATTGCCCACCTTTCCGATCTTGGTTTCTTCATCGAACTCGACGATTTTGGAACCGGACACTCCAGCATTTCGAGCCTCAGGGATTTGAAGATCGACCGCGTCAAGATCGACCGCAGTTTTGTTTCCGGTGTCGACACGAACAAAGATCTGCAGAAATTCACCAGTGCCCTCATCAACCTAGCGAAAAGCCTGGATATAAGTGTGCTCGCAGAAGGCGTGGAAACGTCCGGCGAGCGTGAGTGGCTCGCGCGCAACGGCTGCGACGTGATCCAGGGATTTCTTGTGTCCAAAGCTGTTCCAGAAGTCGAACTTGCGGCGATGATCCTCAAAAAGAACTTCACCGTTCAACCGAAACGCTATTTCGACGAAAAATCGGCGATCGCCTGAAGATCGCCCGCCGGTTGCCCGGGCACGCCAAATTACATTTTCGCAGCCGGCATACCTTCATGTCATTTGAGCTGAAGCCTGCCGTTTTTTGAACTCTGCCGCGGCCATGGACAAGCCGCCGTTGGAGCCGTCGACAAAGTGGATGTGCTGACTGTTGCCGATATCCTGAACGAAACAGGTCATGAGCGCTTCATTCGAAACATGGAGCCCGAATATGACGTCGCCGTCTTCATAAGCTGTTGCAAGACACGTCTGGAGCGCAGAAAGCTGTGTCGGCGTAAGGTCCAAAACCAGTTGGAGGCTGTCGCCGATCTTGCGATGGTCCGTGTTCAGGCTCAGTTCTCTAAAGTATTTTTTCGGATCAAAAGGTCCCACGCGCATGCCGGTCGTATAACTCCAGACGAAAAACATGCACTCCACAACGGTCATGACCCATCCGCGCGCAAGGTTCCCGGCCGATGCAAGATTGACCTCAACTCTCAGGCCTTTCGGTGGAAAGCGAAACTTCAAGCGCGTCTTGTCTGCCAGTCTGGTTTGCGCCTCATCGATCAGAGGATTGAATCCGATTTCTTCGGCGACCCTGTCCATGAGTTCGCCCAGCGGTCTTCGGCCGGCCGGTTTTACGATCAAGGATACGATGTGCCCATTACGTGCCGGCAGGGGTTCCCAACGGCAGGAAAGACCGTCAAGGGGCGGCAACGCCACGTCTTCGGACGAAACCGCGTAGGGCCGGACTGCTTCGGGATCCTTCAGCACATTGTCCGCGATCTCAAGCCCGTCCCCAACAATCATGGCCAGATGATTACCGGGACTCAAAAGATACTTGCGCACCCTGATGTCACCACCGCGCTGCCTGATATCTGCAACAGGAATGGCTGCGGCGCGCAATTCAAGCTCCATAACCTGGCGGGCGAGGTCGACAACGCCTGCAAGGGCGTCGCACCCCTTTTGCAAATCTTCCGGCGGGACAAGGAGCATCGCCCCGTCGCCTCCGAACACGAAGGGCACACGCTCTCGTCCGACACTGTTTAAAACTGCCGCGATCACAGCCGCGCCTGTCATATTGACGTCTTTGTACCGACCGCTGGCAACGGCCTGGCCCGAGCTTACAATGTCAGCTGCCAGCACATACCAACCGTCGGGCACCGGTCGATAGTTCCCCAGGTCCGCAACGTTGCTGAAATCGGAGAAGCTTGGCAGCTCGGAATAAAAGTTGTCCGTAGTGACCGAGCTCATCATCACCCCCCTGATTGCCGGGCTCAACCGGCCTTAACACCGCAAATTACGTTCAAGTCCAAAGAACCGATCATTTGAGGTCCAAAACATTATTGTGAACAGGCTCCGCAAGACGTTCGAAATTACCGTGGGAAGTGAAGTACGGCGACAACTGTCTGGTTCATGTCACCGCTTATGATCGCCTGAGCAAGCTCGAAGCGCCAAAATGCCCTTGTCCACGCCGATGCGCCGAATCGTCAACACGGGGCACGGACGCAGCCATGTAGTCCGCACAAATTCGGAGGTTGGAGGGTTCGGCAAGATATTCGCCCACCATGAGATCACTCAAGTGGAACTCAATAATGTCGAACGGATACACGAACCTTACGGACGCGGACGCACTTCCAGTCGGTGTCACCCGCGGGTGCGCGGCGCGCTGTCGTCAGTGAAGTCAGAGTCATGAAGCGAATAGAGAACTTGGTTTGAATTCGACGCAGGAGTACCAGGCGCCCCGCAAAAGCAAATTCCAGCGATAATACTCATAATATATCTCCGACGTCTTGTTACGAAGCCCCTCAAATTCCTTTGAAGGATACTTAGAGTGGTCGATTATCCAATAATTATTGATTTGTGCTGCATTACACAACTTATCGCAATTCTTACTAAATCTCAGTGAAATTGCTTCCACGCCAGACGAAGACCTTGTCTTGAGGAACTGCCAACTTCGGAACGTGTGTGCTTTCGAGGCCCTCGAGCATGCCCCGCAGGACGCGGTAAACGCCGCCATGCGAGACGACAACGGTTGGGCGCGAAACGGTTTCGAGCCACGCGCCGACGCGTTCGGTCAGCATTTCATAGCTTTCGCCGCCAGGCGGTACGAAACGCCACTTGTCCGCGCGTCGCTGCAGAATGAGATCCTGCTCCTCATCGGCGAGGTCCTCGAGGCGAAAGCCCTCCCATTGCCCAAAGGTCAGTTCCAGCAACCTGTCTTCAAGCCGAAAGACATCAGTGTCCAGATCCATGCCTGCCCGCAGGAGCTCCATTGTCGTTCTGGTGCGGCCAAGCGGCGAGGCCACGAAATCAAGATCGCTCGGATCCAGGCCTTCTTCTTCGAGAAATTTTCCAAGCCGGTTGCCGTTTGCCGCAGCCTGCTCTTTGCCGGTCTCATTCAGCGGAATGTCAATGTGCCCCTGCATACGCCCTTCAGCGTTCCAGTCGGTCTGGCCGTGGCGCACGAAAATGAGGAGTTCGGGATCGTGTCTTTTCGGCAGTCGAAAGGAAGGCGCGGCAGTGTGAAGGGTTGTCATATGTCTTCCCGGGAATCGAGCGCCCTGAGGGCAAGAAGTGAAAATGGCCGGTCTGAGCCGGCCATCCAGGGATATCAGTCTTTCACGACCGATATGTCAGGCGCGTCCACCGCCTTCATGCCGACGATGTTGTAACCGCAATCGACATGCTGAATTTCACCTGTCACACCTCTTCCCAGATCAGACAGCAGGAACAGGGCGCTGTCGCCCACCTCTTCTATCGTGACCGTGCGGCGAAGCGGCGAATTGTACTCGTTCCATTTCAGAATGTAGCGGAAGTCACCTATGCCGGATGCCGCAAGCGTCTTGATCGGCCCCGCCGAAATAGCGTTGACCCTTATGTTCTGGGGCCCAAGATCCATTGCAAGATACTTCACGCTTGTTTCAAGCGCCGCCTTTGCAACGCCCATGACATTATAATGGGGCATGACCTTTTCGGCGCCGTAGTATGTCAGCGTGAGGATTGAGCCTCCCTCCGACATCAGCTTCTCGGCACGCTGCGTGACGGACGTCAAAGAGTAGCAGGAGATGTCCATGGTGCGCGCAAAGTTGTCGGATGACGTGTCCACGAAGCGTCCGGTCAGTTCCGCCTTGTCGGAAAAGGCAACGGCGTGGACGACAAAGTCAATTTTGCCCCATTTTTCTTCCAGCAGGCTGAACACGGCATCTATCGTCTCGCCCTCCGTCACATCGCAATGGCCGGCAACAATCGCACCCAACTGTTCGGCGAGCGGTTCGACCCGCTTCTTCAAAGCGTCACCCTGATACGTCAACGCAAGCTCGGCTCCGGCGTCGGCCAGTGCCTTGGCAATGCCCCAGGCAATTGATTTGTTATTTGCAACGCCCATGACCAGGCCGCGTTTGCCGTTCATCAGTCCGCGCGTTTCCGCCATCTTCATCTCCGAAAAGAATTCCCTTACCGCCCGAACGGGCTGGCCTCCTATGGCACAAGGGTTTGGTTCCTTCAAGATCCGGGGCGACAGGATGCACCGTCGACGGCCGCGCAAACACACACTATGGTGGCGCCCGATTTCCCTGTTAAAGTTCACGAGGATCCCGCTCATGGAGCGCACTGCACATGCCGACCGTTTCGCTGAATTGATCGGCTCTGCGAACGTATTGACCCAACCGTCAGACCAGGCGCCGTACCTTACCGAGTGGCGCGACCTTTACCGCGGCGTGACGGAGATCGTGTTGCGGCCCGGTAGCACACAAGAGGTCAGCGCGGTCATGACCTACGCCTACGAGCACGACCTGAAAGTTGTCCCGCAAGGAGGTAATACCGGTCTTGTCGGGGGGCAAATTCCGCAGGAAACCGGGGATGAAATCGTTTTGTCGCTCTCTCGCCTGAACAAGGTCCGGGATGTCGATCCAGCCGGTTTCACCATCACGGTCGAAGCCGGCGTGGTGCTGGAAACGCTCCAGAGTGAAGCTGAAAAAATAGACCGGTTGTTCCCCTTGTCGCTCGGCGCCCAGGGTTCCTGTCAGATTGGAGGAAACATTTCCACCAACGCGGGGGGGACAGCGGTACTGGCCTATGGCAATACCCGCGATCTCGTTCTCGGACTGGAAGTCGTGTTGCCGACCGGTGAGATCTGGGACGGTCTCAGGACGCTCAGAAAGGACAATACCGGTTATGATTTGAAACAATTATTTATCGGAGCTGAGGGCACCCTGGGGATAATTACGGCGGCCTCGCTGAAGCTCTTTCCAAAGCCGAAGAAACTCGAAGCAGCTTTTATCGGTTTGCGCGATCCGCATGCCGCGCTGAGGCTCTTCACAACGGCGCGCGCGCAGGCGGGACCTGTATTAACCGGGTTCGAAATCATGCCCCGGATCGGCCTCGAATTCTGCCTGAAGCATCTGGAGGCGGCCCGTGACCCGCTTGAAGGCGAACATGAATGGTATGTGCTGATGGAACTGTCGAGCGGATCTGACGCGTTCCCCGTCAGGGATCTTCTGGAGAGCATACTCGGAGACGCATTTGAAGACGGACTGGTGGAAGACGCTGCCTTTGCCCAGAACCTTTCCCAGGTCCACGACTTCTGGCACATCCGCCACGGCATGTCCGAAGTGCAAAAACCGGAAGGTGGATCGATCAAGCACGACGTCTCCGTACCGGTTTCCCACATTCCCGACTTTCTGGACAGAGCCATCGCGGCGGTTTCAGAATTTGTACCGGGCTGCAGGCCCGTGCCATTTGGTCATATCGGAGACGGCAATATTCATTTCAATGTCAGCCAGCCCGTCGGTGGCGACAAGAATGAATACCTGGCCAAATGGGACGAGATGAACGAAATCGTACATTCGATCGTTGGCGAGTTCGGTGGCAGTATTTCAGCTGAACACGGAATCGGCCGATTGAAGAAGGCGCTTCTCGCGAACGTGAAATCCGAAACAGAGCTGAATTTGATGCGCCGGATCAAACAGGACCTTGATCCGAAGAACCTTCTGAACCCTGGTCGAATTCTTTGATCAGTAAGTAGATCGTGTGATCACGGCACATCATTGGCACGGCAGAATGCAAGTGCCTCAACACGCGCCGGTCTCCTTGCACCGTCTGAGGCTGTTGTTTCGCTGCCGCGACAACTGAAACTCAGCTCCGGAGGCCGTCTCCTTTACTTTTACAATTCTTAGGCGAACACGAGTTGTACTGTGTTTTCGAAGCGCCACGTGCCAATCCAAACTTCCAGAGGACCTTCCACGCATATCAATTGTAAAAAATGCCAGGCAACCAAGATATTCTCGCGGCCTGGGGAAAACCGAACGCAAACGTATCTGGCAGACATTTGAAACGGATGCCTTCAAAAACCTCGCTATCGGATTGATTGGATTTGGTCTTATCCGGAAAATTCAATCTCGTTTGAGAGTCACCCGGCCAATCCAACCTGCGAAATCATCAAAAATTTTTCCCCAGATAGTGTGCGCAGCTCTCGTTGGCTGACCTGAAAATTTCAAAAAAGCGTCTAATTGGCCGCGAAGTGGTAATTCTCTCACTCAACAACCTTGTAAAAAATAACTTAGTTTTCAAAAAGAAAAGAGCAATTTCCTCGAGGAAACTAACGAATTTGACATCCGCCTTTTGAAAACTCGCAGAAAAAGTTCGAAAAACTTAAATTTTTATTAAATTTGCTTACGTGCCTGAAGGCATAACGCAAACAGCAAAGGGGGAACAACTCGATCAGGACTTGCGGCATGTCCTGAAGTCGATGGGGCAAAAAGTTTTGCTATGTATTATTTACGTTCAAACTCCACCTCATCTACGCGAAATACGATATGAACCGTCTATGACCTCATAAGAATAAGCTATTTGTAAACATGGTAAGTAAAAGGTTAATCATGTGGCATGGGCGTCAAAAAAGCCAACCGGTCGAAAGACCTAACAAAAGCAAATGAGCGGCAAAAGCGGAACTCGCTGCTCTGAGACAGTGCACGAGGGAGAGCGACCCCATCGTTCTCTCACATGGAGGCCACAATGCAGGTTCAGAACTTAGCTAGTTCGGATCATTGGGATCGTGTGAAGAAAGAACTGAGAAACGAACTCGGAGAGGACATTTTTTCAAACTGGTTTGGGAGAGTGAAGCACGAAGAAACCGTCGGCGACTCAGTTCGCTTGTCGGTACCAACCCGTTTCCTGAAAAACTGGATCCAGAACAACTACGAAAAGAAACTGATCGGTTTATGGAAACGCGAGCTCGATGATATCAATCGCGTCGAACTAACTGTGCGCGGTGCGCTTCGTCCGCGCCAGATCAGTCCGGCCCAACAACCCAAGGCAATCACCGCCCGCCGCATCAGCGGGAGAGCGGCCCCATTCGACATTGCCCCGCAATTTGGAAGCTCGGCCAGTTCGGCAAGCATTCCATGCCTCGCGGATACGGGAGAAGAGGCTGCTTCGGAGTTCTTGAGCGGCGCTGCACTGAACCCGAAGCTGACCTTCGATGCCTTTGCGGAAGGCGCATCCAACAGCCTGGCATGCGCCGCCATTCGCCAGATGGCAGCCGGCCATGAAGGTACGCTGGGTATGCTTTACATGCATTCCACAACCGGTATCGGCAAAACCCACTTGCTTCAGGCAGCAGCAACAGAGGCGCGCAAAGCCGGACGCCGTGTCGCGTATCTTTCGGCCGAGTTCTTTATGTATCACCTCGTGCCCGCCCTGCGCACGCCAGCCTTCCCGGTCCTGCGCCAGGCAATGAAATCCATCGACCTCCTGCTTGTCGACGACCTTCAGTTCCTGCACGGCAAACAGGCCCACGAGGAATTCGGCAAAACGCTGGAAATGCTGATGGATGCACCCAGCCAGATTATCATGGCAGCCGACAGGGCTCCGGAAGAACTGGGAACGCTCAGCATCAAGGTGATGCAACGCATTCAGACCGGTGAAGTCGTCAGCATCCAGTCGACCGACTATGCACTTCGCCACGAGATCCTCAGGAAACGGATCGCATCGGCGCGGCGCACGCACCCGGCATTCACAGTGCCAGATGAAGTCGCCGACTACATTGCACGTTACGTCATCTCCTCAGCCAGAGATCTGGAAGGAGCTCTCAACCGCCTCTTTGCGCATAACCAGCTGACAAAACAACCGGTGACAATGAACCTGGCTGAAAAGACCCTGCATGACCTGGTCAGGATCGGCGAGCCCCGTTCAATCAAAGTTGAAGAGATTCAACAGGTTGTCTGCAAGCATTTCAGCGTGACGAAGGCCGACCTTCTGTCTTCCTGCCGCGCCCGGACGCTCGTACGACCCCGGCAGATCGCGATGTACATTGCGAAAGTCGTCACGGGCAGATCCTTGCCGGAAATCGGCAGAAGGTTTGGGAATCGCGACCACACAACGGTTCTGCATGCCGTGCGCAAAATCGAAGATATGGTGTCAAAGGACGAGGCGCTTGCGCAGGAAGTCGAGCTGCTCAAACGCCTGATCAACACCTGACAGGCTTCAGGGTCACCCCAACCCTGCAACCGGCGGCACAGAAGATCGCCGCCGCCCACGGCACCGGGCAGCAAAAAAGCCGGGTGCCATGAAAACCTCCCTCCCTTCAAGCCGCGTCAGCGGCTTTTTTTTTGAGTTGACACCTCTGCGTGAAAGCCATAGGCGTTGCGCAGGTTTAGGGAAGCCGGCCGCCCGCAGGTGAACAGCCCTGGTGAATTTCCCTTCGCGAAGCAGTTTCGCAGATCGTCATCCTTCACAAGAACGTGCAGGCTTTTGGCAATGCGGGCCCCATGAAGGCGTATGCCTTTTCCTGCCTTTCTTGGAAAGGTTGAACTATGGAACTCCCAAGTGTTGCCGAGCTGAAATCTCAGGCAAAACGCCTGCGAAAAGCCTTGAATGAAAACGGCAAGTCTCTCTCGCACAGCGAGGCTCTGGAACTCCTGTCGGCACAATATGGCTACAGGGACTGGAATACCGCGCGCGCGAGCGCAGCACGCATCAATCAGCTTTCCCTCTCAGTGGGAATGCGGGTTACCGGCACCTACATGAAACAGGCTTTTGAAGGCGAGATTACTTCCCTCAGCTTTGCTGGAAGCAAAGAGCGCTATTACGTGACGATCCAATTTGACTCGCCCGTCGATGTCGTCTCGTTTGACAGCTTTTCCGCGTTTCGAAGCCGGGTGAACTGCCTCATTGGTGCCGACGGTGTGGCCTTGAAGAGAACGTCGGACGGCGAACCCTACTTGAAAATGCGGCCGGCGCACTAAAGTGCTGCTCGCATCCACGTCGAACGCTTTCGCTTCAAGCGCAAGATACCGTGCCTCAGCGCCGTCTCCCCATGGCGCCCAATCTCCTGCCGTGTAATGCGGCAGGAGCCATGGCATACTGGTTCAAGAGACGTCCGGCCTCAGGGCCGGTCGCGATGCAGATGGATCGATCGGTCGGGGGACAACATGCATCAGCTAGAGCATAGCGCTGCAAGACGATTGAAGCGTTTGGGACTGGTACTGGCAGCGCTTGCCTGTCTTTTTGTCACCGCGATCCAGGAAACCAGTGCAGCTGTCATACCAGGGGGAAACAGCGGATGGCTGATTGTGGCCAGCCGGCCCAATGCCACTGATGCCATCAATCTGGCCAGAAGCTACGCAAACAGGTTTCCTCAGACCACGGTCTTCCAGTCGAACAATGGCTGGTACGCCGTTTCGCTTGGCTGGATGAACCAGCCTGCCGGTGACCGCTACAAGGCAAATCTGCTCTCAAGCGGTGCGATACCCGGTGACAGCTATTTTCACAACGGCCAGCGATTTCAGTTCTCCGTCTGGTCCGCTTCGGGGGTCACGGGCGGGGCTTCCCAGTCCCTTTTTGCGTCGACCCGGATCACACCGCCGCCTTCCGGTGGCTCGGTCCCTGCCCCGTCATTGGAGCAGGCCTATGTTTCAGGGCTGGATCCGCGGGGAGACAACTTCCTGTCCCTTAGAACCGGCCCGAGCACGCGCTACCGGGAAATCGCGCGCATGGGTCTGAATACGCCTCTAACCATTCTGGGAAGGAGCGGGTCATGGCTGAATGTTGCCCTTAGGGATGGCAGAAGCGGTTGGGCCTACGGAAAATATATCGCCTCCGTTCCCGGTTACGCTCCGGCGCCACCCACGACATCCGCACCGGCAACGGCACCACCTGCCGTCGCACAGCGATCGATCACGCCGCCCCGGCGGGGCGTCGTCGGCAGCTTAACCGATACGGGAGACAATTTCCTGTCGCTCAGGACCGGTGCCGGTACACGGTTCGATGAAATCGCCAGGTTGCTCGAGGGCACCGAGATAACGATGCTGACGCAGCAGGGTGCCTGGTTTGAGATTGAACTCACCAACGGCATGCGCGGATGGGCGTATGGCCGCTATCTTGAAGCTGCAAAACCGCGTCAGACGGCATCGCCGTCTGTTCCAACGATCGGTCCCGATACGTCGCAGCAAACTCAGAACACACCAGGGCAGGCGCAAAACGAGGCGGCATCGACAAGCCCCAAACTTCCCGATCTCGGCGCGCTGCCGGAGGGAAAGCGGGTCGCGCTTGTCATCGGAAACTCCGCTTACGAATATGCTCCCTTTTTACCCAACCCTAAAAACGATGCGACCGACCTGATGGATTCGTTGAAACGCCTCGGATTTACGGTGATTGTCGGACTTGATCAGAGCAAAGTTGCCATGGAAGGGACTGTGCGGACCTATGTTCGTGCCATTCAGGACGCCGACGTCGCCTTGTTCTTTTATGCCGGCCACGCGATGCAACTGAGCGGCAAAAATTATCTCATCCCGATCGATGCGAAACTTGAAGACGAGACTGCCGTTGATTTTGAAACCATCGAACTGGGAACGGTGCTGGACTACATGAATGCGCCGGGCAGATTATCGATAGCGCTGTTGGATGCGTGCCGGGACAATCCGCTTTCGCGCCGTTTTTCGCGCAGCCTCGGTGCGAGCAGAAGCTCCCGTGTTGAGCGTGGTCTTGCCGCACCTCAGGCCGGTGGTGGCAATATTTTGATCGGCTTTGCGACAGCCCCTGGCGAAGTCGCGCTTGATGGCGATGAGGACAACAGCCCCTTCACCACAGCACTTCTCGACCACATAGAGACACCCGGGCTTGAAATCGAAATTATGATGAAACGCGTCAAGGCGGACGTTTATGATTCAACACGCGGAACACAGTCTCCGTGGCACAATTCAGCCTTGCGACGCGAGTTTTATTTCAAGAACTAACGCCTTGGCCGTGTTCAGGACTTTTGCGCCAGAACAAGGTGCCCCGGAACAGGGACACCTTCCTCCAAACGGACCGTGATCGGTTCCATGGCCAGGATCGTGAAGCCGGCGTTTGACAAAGACGCGCGGATGTATCCTTCGGCCTGGGCAAACCTGTTGCCCGGTCCCACCATGTAGGATCTGCCGTTCAGAATTTCGTTGGGAAGTGTCTCTGTCGAAAAGGCCAGATATCCCTTCTCTTCCAGCCGGTCCGCTGCAGCACTCAAAAACGGTTCGACTGCTCCAAGGTACGGAAAAACGTCCGTTGCCGCGATCAGGTCCCAGTTCGGGCGCGCCTCCTCCTCGTCTTCAAACTCCTGGAGAAACTCAACCGCTTCGCCGACATAAAGATCTTCATAGACCTCACGATCATAGGCGAGTTCGATAATCCTTTCAGACAGGTCGACGCCCGTGCGATGAGACGTACAGTCGGCGAGTGCCATGCCGGTCAGTCCGGTTCCACAACCCAGATCCAGCATTCGGGAAAACGGTCCGCAATCGAGGCGCTGGACAAGGTCGCGCAAGAGCAGCGGAACGCAATAGCCAAGCTCATCGACGAGGATTTCGTCAAACACGTCCGCATGCTGATCGAACAGCGTCGCGACATAGGCATCCGGCATTTTTTCAGGTGCAGTCTCAGCTCCAATTGCGGCCAGACGGATGCTCACGCCGCCTGTATCTTGCGGATCCAATGCCAGCGCTTCGCGAAAGGCTCGTGCTGCGCCTGCCAGGTCGCCCGATTTCTGAAATTCCAGTCCTAGATTATAGGCCGCCGCAAGCTCCTCGTTCTCGGCATCGTCCGTCATATCAGTCGGTGTTTTGTCGCTATCGTTCATTTCCCGTGCCTGCCTTGAGACCACGATGCCGGCGGCTTCCCCGCATGGTGGCCTGGTCAATGCGAAGGACGCTTAAAACAAATCCATCTGGCTGTCGTCCACTTTCGCGACCTTTGCGGCGCTCTTTTTTGCCGAAGGCTCAATCTTCTGCAGATCGATCGGCGTCTGAACATCGGCGTCGTCATTGACGACCTTATTCACGCGCGAAGAAATCGGCGTGGCAACGAGATAGTCGTCTTCAACGGGGACAAACATCTTCTTGGCTTCGCGTGTGTCGACATTGGACGTATCAAGCCAGGCTTCAAAAGCGTCGGGTTTCAGAATGACCGGCATCCTGTGGTGGATCGATGACATCATGCGATTTGACTCAATTGTCAGGATCGCGCCCGTATCCATGTCGCCGCCATCAGGGTCGGACCATGTCTCCCACAATCCGGCAAAAGCCATGATGTCTCCGTCGGCCGGCCGGATCCAGAATGGCTGCTTTCCGTCCGACGTCCGACGCCACTCGTAAAACCCGGAGGCCGGGATCAGGCAGCGTCCGTGACGCATGGCCGAGCGGAAAGACGGTTTTTCCCCGGCAGTTTCCGACCTTGCATTTATCAGGAGTGTGAAACTCGAAGGATCCTTCACCCAATTCGGAATAAGCCCCCAACGCACCAGATGGAACCTGCGCGCGCCGTATTCGTAGCGAACCGTTGCAATGGGCTGTGTCGGCGCGATGTTGTAGCGAGGCGGAAAATTCGGTCTTTCGGAGTAGTCGAAAAAGTCTCTGACGGCATCCGGCGGTGTCGTAAGGGCAAGGCGGCCACACATCGCAGTTCTCCTCTCCGCAGCAATGGTCCGACGCCAACCGCCACGCCGAATTGCCTGAAGAATGATGCAAAGTTAGGCAATTGGAAACAAAAAAGAAGTACCTTTGCCTCCAAGTGAAAAAACAGGGGGCAGGTATGGAGTGTTTGGATCCAGTTTTGGGCGCCGGAGAGCTGGCCGCCGAACGGCTGGAGCAGGCAAACATCAATCCCCAGACCGGACTTGCCACCGACTATCTCAATCACTTCAACGAAGTCATGATGCTTCTTGAAATGCTTCCCGACATGCCGGACTGCTCCGAGGACGTTCTGGAATGGGCGCCGCTTGACTATGAAGGTCACTTTGAAAACTCAACCTTCAAAGACAAGCAACTTGCTATTCGGGCGTATTATGCAGCTCCCGGTTACTTACGGGAACATCTTGAGGCGCATGTCGAGGACATCAACAACCTGGTCGGTGAAATACAGGATCAGTTGCGCCAAACGGACGATGCAGGCTCGATTGCAGCCAACATCGCATACAGGGCAACCCACGAAATCAAACCTTTGATAGCTCTTGCGGGTGCGGTCATACACGGTCATGTTGAACCGGAAGCAACGCAGCACGAAGGTGACGGTGCCCAGGCAGAAATCGACGCCCTGTTTGCCTGACCTTTCGCTCATCCGCCGCGCCAGACAGGATGTCATTCAATGTCCCGTTTCTATCCTGATGCGCCACGCGTCGGCGTCAGCGTCCTGTGTCACCGGAACGGCCATGCCCTTTTGATCAAACGCGGAAAAGATCCCTTCAAGGACCATTGGAGCTTGCCGGGCGGTTTGGTCGAAGTGGGTGAAACGCTTGTTGAAGCGGCTGAACGGGAACTCATGGAAGAAACGGGGGTCAAGGCCGTCCTGAGCGCTCCCGTCGAAACTTTCGATTCCATACAAAGAGACGGCGACAACGAAGTCATTACGCATTTCGTTTTGACAGTATTTTGCGGGTCGTTTCATTCCGGAGACGCGGTCGCGGGGGACGATGCGGCTGCGGTCGAATGGGTGCACCCGGAAAATCTCGACAATCGCCCGACGACCCCGGGCACAGTTGAAAGAATACGTCGCCTCTTGCCCTGATCCCGGTGGCGAAACGCCCCTTCACGCAGGTTTGCAGAACCGTGATTCCCAATTGCGGACCCGTTCGTGAAGCATGTTGTGGTTCCAACGTCCGGAGGCGCGCATGCGGATGACTTTTAAGCAGCTTTCAAAATCACTCACACGCATCGTGTCGTTCTTGTGCCTGCTTCTCGCGCTTTCAACCACCGTCAAGGCTGATCCGGACCAATGGCGGCGCGCCGGGTTTTCAACCGACTTTTCACAAACCACCATAGATCTTGGAACGATTTTCTCGGGCGGGCCACCAAAGGATGGCATTCCATCAATCGATGCGCCGCGTTTTGTACCTGCCAGTGATATTGACTGGCTTCAGGACAATGAACCGGTAATTTTTCTCGATCTCGACGGTGCCGTCAAAGCCTATCCGCTGCAAATTCTGATCTGGCACGAGATTGTCAACGACCAGATCGGCGAAACGCCGGTGTCAGTGACTTACTGCCCGTTGTGCAATTCCTCGATCGTTTTCGATCGCAGACTGGACGGTGAAACCCTCGATTTCGGCACGACCGGCCTTCTCAGAAACTCGGACCTTGTCATGTACGACCGGCAATCCGAAACGTGGTGGCAGCAGTTTACCGGTGAGGGCATAGTCGGAACGCATGCCGGGCGTGAACTGAAAATGATACCGTCGCGCGTGACCGCCTTTGAGGCGTTTCGCAAGGACCACCCGAATGGAGATGTGCTCGCGCGCCCCTCACCACCGAGACGCAACTACGGCTCAAATCCCTATGTCGGTTATGACAGCCGCTCCGCGCCCTACCCGCTCTATCAGGGAACTTTGCCGGACAACATCAACCCGATGGCGCGCGTTGTAGTGGTGCGCGGCACCGACGACACGTACGCTGTCACGCTCGACCATGCCAGGACCTCCAGCCCCGTTGCACTCTCCGAAAAGGTCGTTCTTCGCTGGACCGGCGAGCAGGCCTCCATACTCGATCAGCGTGAGACGGAAAGCGGGCGTGCTATCGGCTCGGTCGAAGCCGTGAGAAAGGAAGGCGATACCGAGGTACCGCTTGTGCATGACGTCACCTTCGCGTTTGTCGTGCATGCCTTTCACCCCGAAGTGGCAATTCTTGGGATCACTTCTCCGTAGCGCTTGCAGTCGCCCGTTCCGGCGCGCATGATCCGCGGATGATCAGCAAATGCATACGTGATGTCTGGTGCCGGGCGTTCGTTCTGGCAATGGTGGGGCTGGCTATGCCGTCACAGGTTGCATTCGCTCAGGTGTCGGGCATCGACGCACCTCCTTACGAACAGCAGCTCATGCGGCTGTCGGAAATCTTCGGCGCGCTCCATTTCCTGAGACCGTTATGCAAAGAAAATGATGCAACAAGCTGGCGCGACCGGATGGAGGATTTTCTGGACGCCGAAACGGTTGAAGAAAACCGCCGGCGCCGTTTCATCGAACGGTTCAACCAAGGTTATCGTGGTTTCTCAGTCGCTTATAGAGAGTGTACGGATGCTGCCCGTATCGCAATGGTACAGTATCTTAACGAAGGCGAAACCATAATCAGTGACGTCACCAGCAGGTATGGGCGGTAGTGTGCCGAAAAACGTCAAAACGTTACGAGTTGGTTAACCTTTTGAATCAAATTTGTGGGTGGACGTTAAGTTTGCGTTCATGGTTGCTTATCACCACGGATCTGCGTGCTAGGATCAGATAATGAGATTCGGGAGAGGGACACGTTGGAGTTGTCTTCAACGGATCGGGACAGACCGGTAAGGAAACGAATGATAAACGACGATTACGCTGAGGCGGCCATGGACGCCGAATTCGCCGAAGACGAAGACATCCGGCGCGCCGCGCTCGGCTTCATCTCGGATGCCTGGGCAGAAGCGATCGCCAATGGTGTCGATGCGGATGCGGTGGCTCACGCCGCGATGTTCACCGCACTTGCCGATCTCGTCGCCGCCTACGGTGAAGATGCCGTCGCCAAGCTGGCGGAAGGACTGCCGGACCGCATCCTTCAAGGCGACTACACGGTGAATCGC
This sequence comes from uncultured Roseibium sp., assembly GCF_947494555.1. Lineage (GTDB taxonomy): Bacteria > Pseudomonadota > Alphaproteobacteria > Rhizobiales > Stappiaceae > Roseibium. The sequence continues at coordinate 403,982 of NZ_CANLVF010000005.1, forward strand.
GTCCTGCAATAACGTGGGATCAGATCTGATGAACGAGGCCGGTCATTCCGGCCTCTTTTGATTCATGTGCTCTTCTGTTCACCGCTAGTGGTTCCAGAATCCCGTTGCGTGGCTGATGCCGTTCACCACCAGATCAAGATAGATAAGGCCGCCGAAAACAATCAGCCCGACACCCGCAATGTGATTGATCCGGTCAAGCCAACGGTCATCGATCCGTGTCTTGAAATGCGACACCACTGCAGAAACAAAAATCCACCATGTCGTTGCACCGGCCGCAACACCTCCAACCATCATGAGAGCGCCAAAGTGATCACCGGATTCCGGACGGTAGTTTCCGAGTGCGCCGAAAATGAACAAAAACACCAAGATGGTTCCCGGATTGGTGATGGCGATGAAAAAGGCCGCCATCGAGTCACCCAGATAGCTGTATTCCCGGCCGTTACCATTCTTTTCCAGATGCGGATGCGTGTTCCAGATCTTGATGCCGAAGATGATCAGAAGCGCCCCTCCGACGACTTCAATCAGGCGGAACTGTCCTTCGATGAAATTCGTTACGGCAGCAACGCCGAAAATGGCGGCAGCCGCAAAAATCGTGTCGGCAACAACCGCACCCAAACCGACAAAAACGCCATGGCTGAATCCGCTTCGAACGGCATGCTGAATGGCCATGATGTTGACAGGACCGACGGGTGCTGTCGTAAGAACCCCAATAAAAAACCCGATCAGCACGTATTCCAAAACAGTCACGGCTGGTCCTTCTTACTAGACTGCTGATTTTTTACGAAGTCTCTCCGTCTCGATATCGGCACGGTGTACCGATGACAAGAACAGGAAAAGTCCCTCAGCCAGTTTTCACTCTGCCATGAATTGTTTAAGGAATGTGCTTGGGGGAAAACGATACCGGATCCATCCAATGGGAGATCACAATGGCACGGACAATAGCAGCAGTGGTGGCGGGCCTTTGCCTCCTTCCGGCCGCCAGCGTTGCAAAAACGGTAACGACAGAGCCGATACCCGTCGTTCCGGAGACCAGCTCGCAAGCCGCGCCCATACCCAACGAACAGCTGGACCTGCCGGAGACCCGCGAACAGACGGTCGCGGAAACGTCATCGGATCTTGCCACGCCCCAAGTCTACTACAACACGTCCACTCTGCCGAAACCCGTCGCGCGCATGCACGCGCAACTGAAGGAAGCAGCCCTCTACGGCGACCTGGAACGTTTGCGGATGGTTCTGGAAAGCAACGAGCTGCCGCCGACCCTTTCCTTCACCGACATCGGCGACCCGATCGACTTCCTGAAGGAAAGTTCCGGTGACGGCGAGGGATTTGAGATCCTGGCGATCCTGGCGGACACGCTCGATGCAGGTTTCGTGCATGTGGATGCCGGAACACCCCAGGAGATGTATATCTGGCCCTATTTCGCACGCTATCCGTTGTCAAACCTGACCCCGGATCAAAAGGTCGAAATGTACCGGATCATTACTGCGGGCGACTATGCGGAAATAGAAGAGTTCGGCGCCTGGACCTTCTACCGTGTCGGCATCGGACCGGATGGAACGCTCCACTATTTCGTTGCCGGGGACTGACCCCGTCCTCGCACTTGGCTGCGCGTGAAAGGTGATCCGGTGTTCGCTCAAGCCCGATAGGCCGGAAGCGGTGCCCGATCCTGAAGTTCGATCATCCGGCGCAGCATCGTTTCCATGAGATTGTGCCGTGTCGGGGCAAATCCCGGGTCTTCAAACCGGTTGTCCAGTTCATGCGGATCATCGTGCAAATCGTAGAGCTCATTCCAGGTCTCGCCTTGTCTTAGGGACATCCTGAAGCGCTCCGTGACAAGCGTGCGCACGCGCTGTGGCCGGTCGAAGCCGGTCATCGTCCGCTGGCTGTCTTCTTCCACGATGATCGCTTCTGGCGGTTTCGACGAGAACAGATCCCGCCCCTGCATTCCGTTGAAGGTCTGAATACCGGCGCGCGCCAGGATGGACGCGGGGATGTCTATCGAAGACGCAAGGTCTCGGTTCACCGTGCCTTCCGTCGGATTGGCCGGATCGCACCATATGAAAGGCACGCGTATGATACTCTGATAGTGCAGCAGCAATTTCAGCATGAGCCCGTGATCGCCCATGTAGTCGCCGTGATCGGAGGTAAAGACCACCACCGTATTCTCGGCAAGCCCGAGTGACTTCAGACTGTTGAGCACCTTCGCGATCGTATCGTCGATCATCGTGATCATGCCGAATGTCAAAGCGATAATGGCCCGCGCCTCGTCTTCGGTGACGACAAACGGATTTTGCGAGTTTCGTGGGTCGCTGCCGTTTTCCATGGCCGCACGCATCGCCCTGATGGGTGGCAGGGCTCCCTGCCCGAAAGATGCCGGGAGATCCATCTCGCCTGGGTCATAAAGATCCCAGTACCTGCCCGGCGGCGTGAACGGATGGTGCGGATCGGGAAAGGACATCTGAAGGAAAAACGGCTCTTCCTGGCCGGCCTGCTGGCTAAGCCAGTCTTCACAACGCGCGCCGATCCAGTTGGTCGAATAAAGCTCTTCGGGAACCGCGGTGCGCCAGGCCTGAGGGGCCTTGATCCGGTTGCAGGGCAACGCGTTTTCCGGTCCGACGAGACTGTCAAAATCCGGCCTCTGATTTCGCGCCCAAAGGAGATAGTCGCCCGATGCCTGGTCCGCGTGATCGGCGGCAATTTCAACATGCTGGAACCCGTAAAAGTCTCCGTTGAGACGTTCGGCAATCGGGGTGTCCCATTGCGGCGTCAGCTCCAATTCGTATTCCGGGCCATGGCGGTTGTTCTTAAAAGCATCGCGCAGATGTGCTGACGGCACGTGCTTTCCTTCTTCCGGGACGAACCGGTTAGCCGCCGGCAAGCCACTGAAGCTTTGAAGGTGTGACTTGCCGATCAAACCGGTCCGATATCCCGCGTCGCGCAATAACTCGACGAAGGTGGTTTGGTCCCTTGAAAGGGGAATGCCGTTGTGCCGCGCACCATGAACCGAACACATCCGCCCGGTCATGATCGAGGCACGATTGGGCATGCAGATCGGATTGGCGACATAGAACCTTTCCCACCTGCATCCTTTCGCTGCAAGGCTGTCAATCGCAGGCGTTCTGACACGCGTGTTGCCATAACACCCGAGGTGATCGGCGCGGTGCTGGTCCGTGATGATGAACAGAAAGTTGGGACGCTTGGACATCATGCTGCCTTGGGGTTGGGGACGGATCTGCGCATGTCGAACAGTATCAGGGCGACCCCTGCGGCGAGCGCCGGCAGATGCACCCAAGGGGACACTGCAAGGAGTGCGAATGCGGCTACGAAACGCAGGACAATCTCGGCGACCGTGAGTTTTCCCCGGTCAAAACCGGACAGTGCCGACGAAAACAGCCAGATACAGAAACAGGTTCTGGCAACGATCCACACAAATTCAACCAGGTTGAACTGCTCGACGATCAGGATCGTCGGATAGAACGCGAAGATGAATGGAATGATGAACTTTGCCATGCCCAGCCGAAAGGACATAAGCGCTGTCATGAGTGGATTGGCTCCGGCGATCGGCGCTGCTGCATAGGCCGCGATCGCGACGGGCGGTGTCAGGGACGACGCGACGCCATAATAGAACACGAACATATGCGCGGTGAGCATTGAAACCCCAAGCGCCTGGATTGCCGGGCCCATTACCAGAATGATGATCAGATACGCCGGCAGCGTCGGCATGCCCATGCCGAGCACGAGAGCGCCGATCATGGCAACCAGGAGCGCCGAGAAGAGACTTTCCCCGCGCACGGAACTGATGACATTTGCAAGCTTTAAGCCGAGGCCGGTGGAATCGAGCGAACCGACCAGAATTCCGATCGCCGCAATCGCGATCAGAAGCGTCGCGCCGGACTGCGCGCCTTTGACGAAGCTGTTCCAGATGCGCATCGGGTTTTCGCGTACCTTTGGATTGATAAACGAAAGGCACAGCAGAACGACGACGGCGTAGAAACCGGCCTTCGATGTCGAAAGGCCAAATATCAGCGAGGCGATGACGGTCAGAATGGGACCGATAAACAGAACGGAGTTGATTGCGTCGACACGTGTGATCTTGTCTTCAAGCGTCAACGGTTGAGCTTCGATGCCTTGTCTGCGCGCCTCCGCGGATACAGCCGAAAACAGGCTGAAATAGTAGAAAAGGGCCGGAAGGAGCGCTGCGACGATAACATTGAGGTAGCCGGCCCCGGTCAGGTCCGCCATGACCAGCGCGGCTGCCCCCATGATCGGTGGCATGATTTGGCCACCGGAAGATGCTGTTGCTTCGATCCCGGCTGCAAAGGTCGGCGAGAACCCGCGCTTCTTGATCATCGGGATCGTGAATGTGCCGGTTCCAACGATGTTGGCCACGGTTGAGCCGGACATCGTTCCGAACATGGACGACGCCAGAATTGCAGCGTGTGCCGGACCGCCCCTTGTTCGGCGCGTGGCCAGGAACGCGAATTTCAGCAGGGTGTCGCCGGCGCCGGTTCCTTCCAGAAGCACGCCGAAGATGATGAAGATGAAGACCGTCACCAGGACGATGTTCGTTATCGAGCCGAAGACACCTTTATTGGTGTTGTACCAGAGCGCTTCACTGACCTCCTTGAGCGAAAAGCCGGTGTGCTCCAAAAGCCCGGGTGCGTAATTACCAAAGAACAGATAGACCACCGCCAGCGAACCGACGACGAACAACCCCCACCCCCACAACCGGCGGCACAGCTCCAGGAAGACCGCAAGACCGGCCAAGGCGGGCCAGGCATCGCGATTGCTGACGTCGTAAAGGGCTTCTTCCATCTGTGTCTGAACGAAGAAAAACGACCAGATCGACCAAAGCCCTGCCACGATCATCAGGAGATCGAGAACCAGATGAATTCCGGACTTGGCCGCGGACATCTCCGGATCTGCCGTCTCACGCTGTTTGCGCGCTACCGCGACCCCAACAACAAGCGCAAGGGCGAAGGCAACGGCCCGGTGAACCTTCGGATCAAGCAATCCGATGCCCGAGCTGTAGACCGCGATAAAGCCGAGCGCAGCACAAGCCAGGATCGAAGCGAACACAAATATGCGGGACATCCAGCCGGATGACGGCGTCTCAGCGTCCATGACACTCTCCGTGGATATGAGGGAGGGCTGTGGAACCGGGTGCCAGACACCCGGTTCAAGCGCCTTTCAGTCAGGGACGGAGGTCGTCCGGAATATCAAACCCGGCTTCCTCGTAGTATTTCAGCGCTCCAGGATGAAGCGGGACATTCACCGACGTAAACGCACTGTCCTTCGTGACATCCTTCAGAAAGAACGCTGTTGCGTGTACGTCGTCGATGTTTTCCCAAAAGGATTTGGTGGCATTGTAGACGACATCGTCCGGCACGCCCGCGTGTGTTCCCACGAACTGCGAGAAGCCGAGTGCTGCAATCGGTCCCTTGGTCAATTGACCCTTGTAGACCTCTCCGTCGAATTTCATCATGCCGCGGCCCGGGCGGCCGAACAGGCTCTGCATCGCCTCGCTTTCAAGGGCAGCGTCCGGAATCGACAGGAGACGGAACTCCCCTGAAAGACCGAACTGTTCGATACGGGCTGAGCCGATTTCAGCGGGGCGCACCATCATGTCGATCTTGCCATCCGACAAGGCCGTGTAGCCTTCCCCCCAGCTCAATCGCACGGACTGGTAGTCCTCGCCCGGTTCAAAACCGGTTATGTTCCGGATCAATGCTTCGGACGTCGCCGAGGCGGCACCTGCAGGTGGACCGGTAAAGACAGATTTGCCTTTCAGGTCCTCCCAGCTTTCAATTCCCGAGCCAGGGAGCGTGACAACGTGATAAGCGCCTGCCTGGAAACCTAGAATTGAGCGCAAGTTTTTCGAAAGTTCCGGTGCATCGCCGATGTTCTTGTACATGGCCTTTTGACCGGCCATGAGATTGACGAGCGAAGGCACGCTTGAGAAAAAATCGATCTCGCCTTTAGCGCCCTTCAGCATCGATTTGGTCAGCGTCTGCCCCGCATTGACCTGAACCTCAACGTCCCCGCCGGCAGCCTGGTTGGCAAACGCGACAAAGAGCGTGTGAGCAGGGTCGCCAACGCCTGCGGTTTCTCCCTTGTAGATCTGAGCCGATGCAGTAGCGGGCAAGCTCAAGGCGAACGCTGCGAAGACCACAGCCGGTCTCAGGAATTTGCAGTGAAACATGATTTCCTCCCTTTTCATGTCCCACCTTAACAAAATCAATTCATCTCATATAATCAAACAAACGAACCCATAAATAAGAAATTGCTATGAAACTCGATCCGAAGCACCTTGCTCAGCTTTCCGTAATCGTCGAAGCGGGCTCCTTTCAGACCGCCGCAGATCTCCTGGCGCTGACGCAGCCGGCTTTGAGCAGAAACATGCGCACGCTCGAAGCCAGGCTCGGCGCATCGATCTTTCAGCGGGACGGCCGACGGTCGGTACCGAACGCGCTCGGCTTGAAGCTTGCCCGGAACGGACTGGCCATCCGCATCGCCGAAGAGCAAGCCGCAAGCTTTGCAACATTGGCCGCTGCCGGCAGCGCGGGACACCTGCGCGTCGCAGCACCGCCCATCGTCGCCGGACGTTTTCTGTCCGATGCGCTGTCGCGTTTCATCACCGATAACCCTGGCTGCAACATCGAATTGCGCACCGGTCTCGCACACGAGTTGCGCACGATGCTCGAGCGGGGTCAGGTCGATGTCGTGTTTGGTCCCCAGAGCCTTGCAGACCCGGTCGAGGGGTTGAGTTTCCTTCCGCTGATCGATGACAGGGTCGGCATCATGTGCCGCATCGGTCATCCCCTCACCAGCAAGAAGAAACTGATGGCGTCCGATCTCATGTCACAGGTCTGGCTTGCCCATTCGCGCGGCAGCCTTTTGCGGCAGCAGACGGAAGCAGCCATGATCGCATCGGGTATCCAACATATGCAGATTGCCTGTGAAACCGATTCAATCAGCTCTGCCTTCGAAATCGTCGCCGCCACCGAATTGATAACGACGATGCCGATCGGCACCTCGACCCCCTACCTTGAGGAGCGTCTGGTTTTTCTGGCTTTCGATCACCCGCAGTTTCATCGCCCGCTTGGGGCCATCTGCAGAAACAACATGTCTGCGACCCCCGTCGTGGAGAGCTTTCTGAAGGTCCTGCGCGCCGAACTGAAAGAAAAAGACCGATCGTAATGCTTCAGGCGCGCTTAATCAGGAGCCGTGGCTCCCGGTTCGAGCTGTGAGATATGCGCCGTCAACATATCAATGAAATGTCTTACACGCGGCTCAAGCAATCGTTTATGTGGATACAGCGCGACGACCGGAACCGACCCACAATCCAGCTTGGGAAGGACCTGTTCCAGACGGCCGGCAACAAGATCTTCCTCGACCAGAAGATGCGGCAGGAGAGCGACTCCAAGCCCGGCCATAGCCGCCTCACGCAGCGCTTCGGCACTGTCCAACCTGAGACGAACACGTCCTTGAACGCGAACAATCGTGCCGTCTTCCTCAACAAGTTGCCATCCTTGCCGCTCTCCCCGGCTGGCGAACTGCAACAGATCAAGAAGGTCAAGCTGCTCCGCCCGACCTGGGTGGCCGCGATGTGAAAGGTACGTGGGCGAGGCACACAAGACCGGGTTCAGCGTCAACAGCGTTTTTGATATGAAGCTGGAATCTGGTGAACTGACACCGACCCGGATGGCAAGATCGAAGCCATTGTCGATCAGATTGTCGATACGGTCGGAAAATCCCACCTCGATGCGCATGTCCGGCCAATGTTCCATGTACCGTTGCACGACCGGAAGCAGCAGCCGCCGGCCCACCGCATCCGGAGCGGTTACCCGCAACGTACCCCGTGGCGCGCCGGGTGCAGTGTTGAAGGTTGCGTCCGCGGCTTCAATTGCGGCTCGAATTTCCAATCCGTGTCGGTAAAGACCACGTCCTTCTTCCGTCAGTTCGAGCGCCCTGGTCGTCCGGTTCAGGAGGCGGGTGCCGTGAACGTCTTCAAGCCGGGCGACAGCCTTGCCTGCCGTTGAGCGCGACAATCCGAAGGCCTTTCCGCCGTTGACGAAGCTGCCCGCATCAACAACGGACAGAAAGACAAGGATGTCATTCACTCTGGAACTGATCATCTTACTCTTTTAACGAAATATGTTCGCTAGAGAAACGAATTCTCTTCGTCACGAAAGCGATCCATATCCGAATTCGGAACACTTTTGAAGAAAGGGTAATCATGTCTTCCCAAATCACACGCCTCAACCCGACCTCACTACCCGATGCCAGAAAGGTCGGCTATTCCCAGATCTCGATTGCCGGTCCCGGCGCTCTGGCGTTCGTGTCCGGGCAGGTCGCCTGGCCGGCCGATGGCGGACAGGTACCTGCCTCTCTTGGCGAACAGACCGCCATCGTTATCAGCAATCTTGAAAATGCGTTGGCTGAGCTCGAATGCCGTGCTGAAGACATCGTCCAGATGCGCGTTTACATGACGGATCTCACACCTGAAACGCAGGCAATGGTCATGCCTCAGCTGCTTTCATTCCTAGGCGGCGCCCAGCCGAGCCTGACCGGGATCGGCGTTTCCGCGCTTGCGGCACCGGACCTTAAGATTGAAATTGAAATGGTCGTTCAACCGGAAACCATTTAGGCGCACGGATCCGCTCCGAAACGCCACTCATTGGTGCCGCACCAAAGGCTTCCGCGGCATCAGGGAAAGACTCCCGAGACACTACGTCAGGCTCACCGACTTGATATTTCTCGTGCTGGTTTACTTGAATTCGCTCCATTAACTCCAAGCACCCGACAGTCTGCACCCCTAACAGAGAGGCGCTTAAGATGTTAATACTGCCTCTCTATCCCTATTATTTAATTTATCAGATTTATAAAAGCGCACACCAAATGCATCAAATTTAGGAATAATTCCATCTATACTATTCCCCCGATGCACAAAAAACTCGCAATAAAGATACATATTTCCATTATTCCTTATCATTACACGATTTTAACTTAAAAATACTCTCAAACTCCCCCACTTTTCCAAAACCGTTGGGACAGGCACGGGAGTTGGTTGAACTTTGATGAAAAAAGGCGTCATTAGATCCGGTCGGCAGAAATGCACTCCGGAGGTAATCTTGGAATCCGGTTTACCCTGGCCCAAAGCCTATTTGAGCCTGCTTCCTCTGGTGCAAGAGCAACTGGGCGCTGATGGCACCATTTGCCTCAGCAGGGAATTGCGCGGAGGCAAATCTGGAGCGCAGGTTCTCGTTGCAGATGTGCACAGCACCGCGTTTACCGGACAGGCGATCCTCAAGCTGGACAAGGCATGGGATCCCGTTCATGGCGGGCAGCCCGAACCAAAACTGCTGTCCCAGGCGATCGCAGATGCTCCTGCATTTGCGAAGGAGCATTTGCCCAGGCTTCTGTTTTCCGTCGAGCGTGACAACCAGTTCGCCATTTTGCTGACCATTGCCGGCCGAGGTCTGGAATACGCCTCGCCTTGGCCAAATGTTGCATATGAAGAGCAATTGCCTGTTATCAGGCAGATGTCGACCGACCTCTTCACCAAGTGGAACGAGAACTACAACCTGAGTGACGGGATTCACTCACCGCAGGACCTGCTTGCGTCCTGGCTCGGGTACAGACTGGTCTCGGGGTCGGGGGGACGGATTCACGAGTTTCTCGCAGTTGAGTGCGGCCTCGATGCCGGCGCACCCTCGATCACATTCGAGGGGCAGTGGTATCCGAACCCGCTCGCATTTGCGGACGGCGCCATCGAGCTGGACGACAGGTTGCAGATACGGGCCGTGAAAGGCCGTTGCCATGGCGACCTTCACGGGATGAACCTGCTCGTTTCCCATGAGGACCAAGGCTCACTGGACTATTTTCTCATCGATCTGGCCGACTACAGGTCGGATCAGTTTCTCTTTTTCGATCACGCCTATTTCGAACTATCGTATTTGCTTATCTCCCGCGATCAGCAGAGTACCGGCTACTGGGAATCGCTGTTTGATCAGCTGAGCCGCCGCAACCGTCACGAGCGGCGCAGTGGCTTGCAGGCGGACGATCTCGGCCTCATGCAAATCGTGAACGCGTTGCGGGGCGGTATCAGCGACTGGATCGAAGAGAACGAACCCGACCGCCTTTCCTTCATGGAAAGCCAATACCTGCTGGCCCGGGTCGCTGCCGGACTTAACTTCGCGCACAAGAATATCGATCCACGCTTGCGCCGTATCGCATTCATCTATGCTGCCTACAGTCTCAAGGATTATTTGCAACTAAACCGGATCGACTGGCCCAAAGACGGGACGTCTTTTTCGCTCGACGCCAAAGAAGACCAGGTCAAATCTCTGGTGTCCAGTTCACCAGCAACGAGCGCACCGGTTGCGATGCCGGCCCCACCTGTTGCCGCGCCGCCGGAAAACCCATCGACAACGACGGCCACCCGGCAGGAAACTGTACACAATGAAGAGCAGAAGAAACGATCCCTTCTGGAAGAGCTGCGCCGTCGCCACGTCGTCAAGGCAGCAGCGGGCTATATTGTCGTTGCATGGCTCTGCCTTCAGGTCGCGATTGTGTTTCAGGTCTCGCTGAGACTGCCCGACTGGACGGACAGTCTCGTCGCAACACTGCTCACCCTTGGCTTTCCGATTGCCTGTATTCTTGCCTGGGCTTACGAGCTCAGCCCCTCAGGCCTGCAACGCACAACGGCCGAGAGCGGCATCGACGAACGTCCATCGAAATCGGGAATAGCTTTCAACTACGTGCTCGGCATCGGAGTACTGCTCATTCTCACGATTTCGGTGGGTAGCCCGATTTACGATCGTTTCTTCCCTGCGAGCGAGGAACAGACAGTTACGAGTGATCAAAAGTCTATCGCTGTACTGCCTTTCCGAAATCTCAGCAGGTCGAATGAGTCCGACAGTTTCAGCGACGGGTTGACGATCGAAATCATGAGCACTCTGGCCAGGTCAAATCTGTTCCGTGTTCCCGGCCTCAGTTCGTCATTCAGTTTCAAGGACAAGAACGAAGACCTGCGCGTAATCGGCAAGACATTGGGCGTCGACTACATTTTGGAAGGCAGCGTGCGAAACATAAATGATGACTTCCGCATTGAAGCACAACTGGTCAAGGCCGAAGACGGTTTCCTGATCTGGTCCGGTATCTTCGACGAATCTCTTGAGGATCTCTTTGCGATCCAGGAAAAAATCGCCTCGGAAGTCGGCGTCGCCCTCCAAACGCCGCTGCAGGTCACCGCCGCCTCGCTTCAAGAGGGACGCACGTCAAACAGCGAAGCCTACGAATTGTTCTTGCAGGGCATCGGGCTTTACCAGCAGCGTGGCGAGGCGCTTCGCGAAGCCGCCAGCATTCTGAACGAGGCAGTTCGGCTCGATCCAGACTTCGCGGCTGGCTGGGCGGCGTTGTCCCTCGTCTACAACGTTTATCCGAACTACATCAAAACTGAAAACGGGCAGCCGGTTTCAACACCAATGATGCTTTCCCAGTCGCAGGAATTTGCTCTGAGAGCCAACCTCATCAATCCGCAATTGCCGTTTGTGCAATACGCGATGGCCAACACTTTCCGCAGGAACCGCCAATGGATACAGGCTGAAGACATGTATCGCAGCGCCTTGGAGGCGGTTCCCGATGCCTATGACATTCTGGAAGATTATGCAGAACTGCTGTCGATGCTGGGCCGCCATGAACAGGCCATCGCCATGGCCGAGTACATCGCTGAAGCGGATCCGCTCAACAGTGTTTTTGAGTTCCGGCTCCTGGAAGCCAAATGGGCTGCGGATCCCAGCGAGGCGAATGCGGAGGCGCTGGTCAGTTATTTCGAAAAGGACACGCCTCAGCAGGAACCGATTGCACGCGCCATCATCGGATACATGATCAAGACAGGGCAGACAGACAGGCTGATAGCATTGATCGAGGCGTGCGACACGTGCCAGGCGGACTGGCGTGCAAAGGTTTTGCAGATGATCGCTTTGATCGGCAAAGACGCTCCGGAAGAGATCTTTCAGAAATACAAGAATGAGAACTTTATGGGATATACCCTGCTGGACACGATCGGTGGTCCGGATCTCGCTCTTGAAGCTTATCTCTACTATGCACTTACACTAAGGCGCTCGGCCGTTTCGTACTCGGTTCCCTGGAGTGTCATCGAAAAGGTTGGCGACAAAGAGCAATTCAAGTTCCTTGTCGAGCAGACCGGACTACTCGAATACTGGCAGGAACGGGGTTGGCCGGACCAGTGTGAACCTAGCACCGACGACGACCTGACGTGCAGTTGACACGTGCAAGATGTGTTGACGATTTGAGCGTCCTGGCAGGGTTGTCCACTTGCTCCAGCCGCTACAGCTTTCGCAACTCGGCGTAATCGGCGTACCCGCGATAAAGGTGCCGGAAATCGAGTTCTGCCTCCGTCTTGTCAGCCAGTTGGCGCAACTCGCTTTGAAGGTCGGCACGTGGTGTGACATGAAACGATTTCAGCCATGAGAATAGAAGCTTCGCAAACCAGCCTGGCAGACCAGCCTGCTGTCCGAAATCGACCACATGGATACGTCCGTTCTTCTTCAGACGCTCCGCGCCGGCCGCGAGTGCTTCCCGCCAGATCGGGATCATTGAAAGCGTATAGGAATAGAAAACACAGTCGAATTCAGGAACGTCCAGCGGCTCCGTCGCAGCCGGGTTGGCAGCATCTCCCTGAATGAGGGTGATGCGCTCGCTCAAACCCGCCTTGGCAATGTTTCGGGACGCAGTGTCGAGCATGTGACTGGAAATATCGAGGCCATAGAACCGCACACCTGGATAGCGCTTTGCTGCTGCGATCAGGTTGCGCCCGGTTCCGCATCCCAGTTCCAGCACATGCCCGTTCTCCGGCGGCTGCAGTTCCCTTATGAGATGGTCCCGGCCAAGAAGATAGTACTTGCGCGTGAAATCGTAAAAATGGCGCTGGTAACGATAGACCGCGTCCATCAATCTTGCCGTTTCAACCGCTTCACTCATCGTGATTACCGTGCCGAGATCTATCCGTTGAAGACGTAGAGATGGAAACCGCCATAGATCGACGAACGATCCTGCCGGCCGAGTTCCAGGCTTTCCTCTTCTTCATAGGTCCAGCGGCTCAGGATCTCGTCTGCAACGCGGCCGGGTAGCAGTGACGGCTCGGCGGCTGTCCGGAAGACAACCCTGCCACCGCGGCGTGCCGTCCGCGTGATCTCGGACCAGAGCGCGTTCAGTTGTGCGTCGGTCATCCAGTCCTGTGCATCGAGCAGGACATACGCATCCAGGCTGTCGTCACCGGTTGACTGAAGATGTTCGGTAAAGTTGCGATTGAGCACCCGGACACGGCCGGCCCTTTGCCGGATCTCCTCGAAATGCGCCCGCTTCAGATAGGGGGGCAAGGGGCCGGATTCTCCTGCCGGTTCGCCGGACCGCGGCGCATACCCGCGCCCAAAAGCCTGCCACGCGAAATAATTGTCTTTCATCGAAAAGTCGCAAGCCAGTTTTTCAAGGCGATCCTTGAGCACTGCGGACATATCGCCATCGGCGTTTGCCGAAACCAGTGCGTCATACTGCGCAGGTGGAATGCCAAGACCGTAGAGCGACATTTTCTTTGACGTCGCCCAACGCACGAGACGCTTGTCGAAGAGCGGCGCAAGGGCCGTATCGAAAAACGTTCGCTGTTCTTCCATGGTCCTGGTCTTGATCATGTGTTTGGGATCGATGCCGTAAAGGCGCGCCACCAGATGCCCGGCCCCGATGCAATAGCCCAGGAGACCGTGGTGATAGAGGTCGCGCGAAAACAGCGTTATGCGTTTGCGGCCCCAGTTCGCAAGGTCGCGGCCTTCCCAGTATGCAATGGTATCCGGGTCCAGGTTGTCCTTGAGAAAACGGTTGTAAGCAGCAATGTTTGCCTTTTCGTCCGCTTCACCGAAAAACCGGTAGAATGTCTCGTAATTCGGAAAGTGTTTGGCAGCAGCCAGCTTCAGTCTGCCGAGCGCGACGTGGGCGCGGTTCAGGTCGACGGCGGTAATCTCGGCCGGATTGGCGGTGAGATAGGACATGACGTTGCAGCCGCCGGACGCGATGGTAATCATCCGCGATTCCGGCGTCAGACGCAGCGCTTTCATGTCAACGTCCGGATCCTCCCAGATCTGGGGGTAAACCAGTCCTTTGAATGCAAATGTGAAAAGTCGCTCAAGTATGCCTTCGCGAGACGTTGCTTCGGAGCGGTAGACCGCATTGTTTAGCCGTTTTTTTGAAGCTGTGAGCGTGCTCTGCGCCATTTTTGTCTCCCGGGTCACCGCGCGAATGAACTGCCTCGCGATACGTGATGGAGACGACATTTTGGTGACGTTCACGAGATATTGTGCACCTATCCGGATAATAAAAAAGCCCCCCGCAAGCTGCGAGGGGCTTCTTCTGGTTTCGAAGGTGTCTGCCGGTTACCTGGTGATTACGACAAAGTCGGTACCCAGGCCCGTATTCCGCTTGAAGCTCCGGTCTGTAATCGTCAACGACGTTCCCGGTGTGAGCATTTTGGAAAGCTCCTTGGCAACCTTTTCCGGAATGTCGACCCGATTCAGCAGATCGTCCGACTGGCCACCGCGCTCGCCTTCGGCTGAGACCGCAATCCATTCGACCGAATTGTCGCCCTCTTCAAAATCAAGCGCCGTGTAGACATGCGTGCCGATTTCCTGATCGATATTCTTGACCGAAACCGGCGCGGAATAGATGTCCGAGAACTTGCGGCGGACGCGCAGGATCGCATTGTGCGGCTTTTCGTATCCCGCCTCTTTATGAATGCGCGCAACCAGGGCGTCGGTGATACGACCGGTCACGGGAAGGTCGGCGCCTTCCTGGTAAAGGCGGATCGCAGCACGTGTTTTGCGACCGACGACGCCGTCGACCGGGCCGGCATTATAGCCCAACTGATTGAGAAGGCGCTGCATCACGCGCATCTTGCTCGGCAGCTTCTGCGGCGTGATGATCATGCGCAGCGGGCGGTCGAAATAGGGATTTTCCGGCTGTGCGACCGGCAGCGAGGCTTGCAGATTGGCCGGTTGAATCGCGCCACGCAGCGCAGGATCGGCCTCAATCGTCTCACCTGACAGGCTGGCGATCTCCGTTGCCGGAACGTAGGGCTGCGGCAGAATATCGTGTCGGATGGACTGTGGATTGGCAGCATCGCGCGTTACGACAACGTGCATGCCGCGCTCTGTCATGGAATAGAGCGACTTTGCAAAGGCACGCGGCAGGCGGATGCATCCATGCGATGCGGGATAGCCCGGAAGCTTACCGACATGCAGCGCAATACCCGACCACGTCAGCCGCTGCATGAAGGGCATCGGCGCATTGTCGTAAAGATTGGAGAAGTGCTTGCGGCGCTTTTCCAGGATCGAAAATACACCAGTGGGCGTGCTGTGTCCGCGCTTTCCGGAAGAAATCGGCGATACTTCGATCAGATCCAGGCCGCGATAGACCTTGATCTTTTGTTCCTTGATGGACACCAGCATGTGAAGCGGTGTTTCTCTTGCTGGTTCCTTTTCGGCATCCGCAGCATTGTCGCGGGCGACGGCCGCAGAAACTGATCCTGCTGAAAAGAGTGCGGCGGTTACCAGAAGGCCCATTCCGCGGGTACGCATAACTTGAAACATTTTTGACGACATCCCTGAGCTCTCCAACGCTAAACCCTTAAAGCTCGCAGAAAACTCTACTTAAAACCCTTTTAGATCGGGTTAGGAAACACGGTTACCCGTTGGTTTCCCTCGCCCGTTTGCAATTTGACACTGGCACCTTAGCCAGCTTCTTGCTGTTATTCACATCACAAATTGTACAGATCGGTTTCAACACCAGAGGCATTTCGGTCGCGACGAACGGGCATTGACGCGCACACCGGGATGGTGCCGCGACTGAATTCCACGCCACGTAACGTCACTTTCTGAAGACCAACAAACGGTCCTTGAAAGCGTCACGCAAATTGGCAAACCGCTCTTTTGAGCATTCGGCAATCTGCCTTACGACTTCAGTCCGTCCTGAAAGACAACCGCTTCACCGCGCGAGGGCGTAGAGAGCTCACCTTCCCACATCACCCGCTGGCCGCGCACGATGGTACCGACGGGCCAACCGGTCACTGACTTGCCGTCATAAGGAGTCCAGCCGCATTTCGATGCGATCCAGTCGTTGCGAATGGTCTCGGTCCGCTTGAGATCGACAACCGTGAAGTCGGCATCATAACCAACGGCAATCCGTCCCTTGCGGGATGTCTGGAAAAGGCGTGCCGGACCGGCGCTTGTCATATCGACAAACCTGGCGAGGCTGAGACGACCGGCATTTACATGATCCAGCATGATGGGGACCAGGGTCTGCACGCCAGTCATGCCAGACGGCGACGCCGGGTAGGTTTTCTGCTTTTCTTCCAGAAGATGCGGCGCATGATCGGAGCCGAAAATATCAAGAATGCCCTGCTGCAATCCCCACCAGAGACGTTCGGAATGTCGGGCCGCGCGCACAGGCGGGTTCATTTGAACGAGTGTTCCAAGGCGCTGATACGCTTCGTCCGTCAAAGTAAGATGGTGAGGTGTTACCTCGATGGACGCGACATCCTTGTGATCGATCAGATAGTCGACTTCCTCGGCCGTGGAAAGATGGAGAATATGGATCTTGGCGCCGGTTTCGCGGGCAATACCGACAAGCCGCTGCGTGCACCGGAGAGCTGCAATCTCGTCACGCCAGACCGGATGCGAGCGCGGATCGCCTTCGACCCTCTCACCCTGGCGTTCGCGAAGACGGAATTCGTCTTCAGAATGGAAGGCTGCACGGCGGCGGGTCACGGACAGAATGTCCCGGACACCGTCATCGTCTTCCACCAGAAGGTCCCCGGTCGATGACCCCATGAACACCTTGATCCCGGCCGCGGCAGGCAAGCGTTCCAGGTCCGGGATGTCCTTGACGTTTTCCCGGGTCCCGCCAACCCAGAACGCAAAGTCGCAATGCATCCGGTGAAAAGCCCGCGAGACCTTGTCAGCCAGAGCGCTTTCGTTTGTGGTCAGCGGATTGGTATTCGGCATTTCAAACACCGATGTCACACCGCCCATCACCGCCGCGCGCGATCCCGATTCAAGGTCTTCCTTGTGATCGAGACCCGGTTCGCGAAAGTGCACCTGGGTGTCCATGACCCCCGGCAGCACATGAAGTCCGGTACAGTCGATCGTCTCTCCTGCCTGTGCCGAATCGAAAGTGCCGATCCCTGCGATCCTGCCGTTCCTGACAGCGACATCACGCAGTCCCTCGCCGTCCTGATTGACCACGACAGCGCCCTTCAGGATCAGGTCATAGGTGTCGCTCATGGGGTTTCCTCCGGCAATGAAATCGTATGGGGGATGTTGGTATCCCGGCTTATACGCGCCCGATTTCAAAAGAGCCAGATGCGGTGTATGAAATCATGACCTTGTCGAGCTTCGGCAAAAGACTTATTTCGCGGCTTAGACTTGTGCGCCATTCATCCAGCTTTTCGGGAGCTTCTCGTGCCGACCGCCAAAACAGCCCATCTCAGCGACCGAAGCCTGATCCGCGTTGCAGGCGAGGAAGCGCATCACTTTCTGCAAAACCTTGTGACCGCGGACATTGAGGATACGGACGCAAAGGGAGCATCCTCGGCGGCGCTCCTGACCCCGCAAGGAAAAATCCTCTTCGACTTTCTGATCTACAAAGTTCCGGGCGGATATCTTCTCGACGCTCCAGCTTCAATTGCGGGCGACCTCCTCAAGCGTCTGACATTTTACAGGCTGCGGTCGAAGGTGGAGCTTGATCTGCTTGGCGATGACACATGCGTCTACGCAATTTGGAACGGTGCTGTTTCACCTGACGGCGCCTTGCTGCATGTCACCGATCCCCGGTTGCCGGATCTTGGTGGGCGGGTTGTCGGACCGGCCGGTCTGTTTGACGCGCAAACCGATAGCGAAGCGGTAAGCGTTGAGGGCTACGACGCTCATCGGATCGCGTCAGGTGTTCCGGAAGGGCTCAAGGACTATGAGTATTCCGACATATTTCCGCATGATGCGGACCTTGACCAGCTCGGTGGCGTTTCCTTCACAAAGGGCTGCTATGTCGGCCAGGAAGTCGTTTCCAGAGTTCAGCACAGGGGTACGGCACGCAAGCGGTTTGTGCTTGTTGAAGGTGCCGACGCTTTGCCCGTCAAGGGAACACCCGTGCTGGCGGGTGACAAAGCCATAGGCGAACTCGGTTCGGCAATTGCTGCTGGCGGACGCAACATCGGTCTGGCGCTGCTTCGCCTTGACAAGACCGCGCAAGCCAAGGACAACGGCACCCCATTCCACTGCGGTGATACGGAAATCCAAGTCAGCATACCGGGTTGGGCAACGTTTGCCCTGCCGGAGCAAGTCGCCGCGGATTGAACCTGTCGATCTTGATTGTTGCCAATGCCCCAAGCTCCTTCCGATCAGACGCCGCGCGCATGGCAGCGCATGTTATCCGGCCGTCGCCTCGACCTGCTGGACCCCTCGCCGCTTGATGTCGAGATATCCGATATTGCCCACGGTCTTGCCAGGGTTGCGCGCTGGAACGGGCAGACATTCGGTGACCATGCCTTTTCTGTCGCGGAGCACAGTCTGATTGTCGAAGACATCGCGCTGAAGCTCAAACCGGATCTTTCGGCCGACTGGCGACTTGCCGTTCTGTTGCACGACGCACCCGAGTATGTGATCGGTGACATGATTTCGCCCTTCAAGACGGTGATCGGAGAGGCCTACAAGGCAGTCGAGGCACGGTTACAGGGAGCGATCCACCTGCGTTTCGGTCTGCCGGCCGAAATACCCGTTTCCATCAAAAAACTCATGAAACGCGCCGACATTATCTGCGCCTATTTCGAAGCGGTTGAACTCGCAGGCTTCGAGCAGGACGAAGCTGCCCGGATATTCGGACGTCCGCGCGGATTTGCAGCCGGCAAGAATGGTGATTTGCACTATGGACTGAAGCCATTGCCGGTTGCCGTGGCACAGGAAAAGTTCATGCAACGCTTTGAGGCCATCGAAAAGCTGCGCGAAGCTGGGAACAACCGCAAAAGGCAACATGCAAAGGCGTGACCTTCACGGCAAATAACCCTAATTT
The DNA here is from genome assembly GCF_947494555.1 of uncultured Roseibium sp. Lineage (GTDB taxonomy): Bacteria > Pseudomonadota > Alphaproteobacteria > Rhizobiales > Stappiaceae > Roseibium. The sequence continues at coordinate 423,116 of NZ_CANLVF010000005.1, forward strand.
ACCGGCAGATAGGAATAATCTGGTTCTGCCATGCTGCATGTTTGCTCGCTTTCAAAACTGAACGATACGGTCTCCGCGACGGGTGCGAAATCCGTTGTCACACTGATCAATGCCGAGATGGATGTTCCCACACCTACGGGCGTCCAACCGGAAAATCACCTCTTTCTCGCCTTCAACGATATTGTCGAACAGGTGGCAGGACTGACGCCACCGAACGAAAGTCATGTTGAAGACTTGCTGACTTTCGTCTCTGCGTGGGATCAGGAGGCGCCCCTGGTGATTCATTGCTGGGCCGGAATCAGCCGCTCGACGGCCGCAGCCTATGCGGCGGCTTGCGCTCTCAGTCGCGAGGCAGACGAATACCGCCTCGCGTACCTGCTACGCGAAGTGTCTCCTTCGGCAACACCCAACGCGCGCATCGTTGCGATGGCCGACAAACTGCTTGGCCGCGATGGCCGCATGATCGATGCCATAAGAGGTATCGGCCGCGGTGCAAATGCCTTTGAAGGCACGCCGTTTGTCATGCCAATCGACTAGGGTTTTTCAGGAGCATTCATGCCGAACAGACACGCCAGTATCGAGATCGGTTTGAATGCGGTGGTCGTCTCCGTTTCGGAAGGCGTACCGCAGATCGTGCATGTAACGGACGTTGAAAGCAACGCACTCGACAACCTGCCCTACGGCCCGTTTGACCCTATCCACCACCGGACATTCGAGATCGGGCTCAGGACATGGGTGGAAAGCCAGACGGCGCTTAGCCTGGGCTATGTGGAGCAGCTTTACACATTCGGCGATCGCGGCCGGCACAGAGTGAGCGGTGACGAGGGACCACACGTGGTCTCTGTCGGTTACCTGGCGCTGACACGTCAAACAGCGGATTCTGAAAACACCCTGGCGCGGCACAACTCCGCCTGGCGTTCCTGGTATGACTATTTTCCCTGGGAGGACTGGCGCAGCGGCAGACCGCCGGTTCTTGACGACGAAATCCTTCCCGCGCTCGAGGCCTGGACGCTGGAGACGCCACCGGCGGGTGAGCCCCCGAAACCACTCAGCCGGCAGGAACGCGTGCGCCTTGCGTTTGGCCTGGAGGCACCCCACTGGGACGAAGAAAGAGCGCTGGAGCGGTACGAACTGCTTTATGAAGCCGGCCTTTTGCGGGAAGCCGAACGCGACGGCAGACCGGCTGCCCTGGCAAGAAATACGCTTCCCTTTCTGGGTGTCGCGATGCGCTTTGATCATCGCCGGGTACTGGCAACGGCGATTTCCCGACTGCGAGGAAAGCTGAAATACCGTCCCGTGATCTTCGAACTGATGCCGGAAGTCTTTACGCTGACCGAACTCCAGACATCGGTGGAAGCCATTTCGGGCCGTCACCTGCACAAGCAGAATTTTCGAAGGCTCGTCGAAAATGCGGATCTGGTCGAACCAACCGGTGCCACATCAACGGCAACCGGTGGACGCCCGGCAGCCCTTTTCCGTTTCCGCCATCAGCTGATGAGCGAACGCCCTGCACCAGGCCTGCGGGTTGGCGGCCGTTAGGAACTCGTTAAGCAATTGCCCCAGTAAAACGCATGTGATCAAAGCTCAACGCCTTGTTCTATTAACCATAACGCCTCTACAGGCAGAAAAAAATACGCGAAAACGCTTCAAATTCGCTCTCATTAACGGTCTTTCAAGGTTAAGCGCACATGCTCATCTCCGGCGCTGCTGTTTACAGAGCGTTAGTGCTTGTCGTCCGGCACCCCGGCGCGGTGTGTAACGAGTTGGAGTTGGCTGCGTATGTTTGGCCCAGTTTCCCGCAATGGAAAGCGGTTCTCTTCGAAAGTGACACAGATATCTATTCCGGCCCGGGACCACTTGCGCCGCCTGAAATACGTGCTTGCTGCGAGCCCCCTACTCTATTTCGGACTAGGCGGTTCCATCGGCGACCAGGACATTTTCGCACTGATCAACGCGCGGCATGACCAGTCACCACGCTGGATGATGGCGCTCGAGCCCGCGAACTTCACCACCAAGGTCACGCCGAAGCTGGCGCTCGGAACTCCGGTTGTGCCCGACTATACCAACACACCGGTCCTGACGCTTACTTCAGCAGAAGAGGGCGTGGAGAAGAGACCGCTCTATGGCCTCGACGACGTTTTCGCGAGTGCGCGGCCAAACGATGTCCCGGATGAGATCGCCACCAACAAGGCGGGCAAAGGCAATCGCCTTATAACGGTTGCGCCCGACCGCCAGATGGTCGAGCGGGCAGCCGGCAATGTCTACGCGATGTCGAGCCTTATCTCGAACGAGAAAAAACACAAAGACCTTCCGCGCGTTGCTTTTGTCAAACCGGCGCCGCTCGACAGCCAGGAATCGTCCCGCCTGGCAAAGGCCCGCGAAGACGGTCTTCTTGAAGACGGCCCGCTTGACCTGCAAAAGGTGATGATGGCCCGCAACGCTGCAGCCGCGAGTTTCTCGCTTGTCTCCGCCTACGCGCCTGAAAGGGTCAAGGAAACCAAGGATCCGTTCAACGCCTTGTTTGGCGCAGCGAAATACGAGCAGGAACCGCCGCCGCCTGAGGATCCGAACAACCCCCACTGGTGGGCACAAAAACCTCTGCCGCTTTCTGTCGGAACTAAAAAAGAACAGCGCTGCCTTGCCGAAGCCATCTACTTCGAAGCGCGCGGTGAAACGGAAGAAGGGCAAGTCGCGGTCGCTCAGGTTGTCCTGAATCGCGTGAAGAACCCGTCCTATCCGAATTCCATCTGCGGTGTCGTCTATCAGAACAAGCACAAGCGCAACCGCTGCCAGTTCTCATTCGCATGCGACGGGATCAAGGACCGCATTTCAAGCAAAGGCGCATGGAAGACGGCGCAGCGGCTCGCCCGGGAAGTATCTGACGGCAAGCAGTATCTGAAGATGGTAGATGCCTCGACGCATTATCACGCGACATATGTGAGCCCGCGGTGGGCACGCTCCATGGCCAAGCGCGGCCAGGTCGGGCTGCATATTTTCTATAAGACCTATGCCGGTGGCTGGAACTGATCCAGCCCTCCTCAAAAATTCAGTCGTTCGTCCGGAAAACGTTCGTCACGACATATGTCGCCAGAAGCACAAGGTGAAAACCGAGCAGCGCGGCCACTTGAAGCGGGTTGATCTGTGAAAACTCCAGCAATTCGCTCAGAACATGGATCGAGGCGATGATCACGACCGTCGAGACGATCCGGTGTTTCATGCGCCGGTAGGCCCTTTCGCTTTCCTTGATAAAACCCTCGCCGTAGGCCGAGGCCTTCAGTTTGAACGTGTTGTAGGTGTTGTTGGCCACCATCACGACCAGATTGGCGATGAACACCATGTCCAACAGGTTCAAAATCAGAAGGATGGTCTTTTTCCGATCCAGAAATTCGTACGTCGCGATGGCGTCGTATATGTCGATGAAGAAGGTAATAAGAAACAGGACCATGCCAACGGACAGTCCAATCAGCATCGGAATCTGTGCCAACTGGGTCAACCTATGAGCAAGGTCGAAGTCGTTTGAAGGCTCGGCAGCCGGTTTCTGCTCGCTCATCGCGCTTCCAAATTCTCAAGAGACAGTTTTGTGCCTCGCACGCTAATTTGGTCGCGCGCTGCAATCAACATGTTAGCTCATCTCGATATCGAGGCCGAGATCCAGCACTGGCGCTGAATGCGTGATCCAACCCGTTGAAATCAGATCAACGCCGGCTTCCGCGACGCTCTTCACCGTATCAAGTTCAATTCCGCCCGACGCTTCCAGCAAGGCTCGTCCATCGGTCAGAGCGACCGCCTCGCGCAGCGTTTCGGGCGACATGTTGTCGAGCATGATCACATCGGGAGCGGCGTCCAAAGCTTCGCGAAGCTGTTCAAGCGTGTCGACTTCAACCTCGATCTTTACAAGGTGCCCGGCAAAGGCCTTGGCTGCCTCGATCGCTTTCCGCACCCCTCCGGCAACCGCGATATGGTTGTCCTTGATCAGGATGGCATCGTCGAGCCCAAAGCGGTGGTTGGCCCCGCCGCCGCATTTCACCGCGTATTTTTCGAACGCGCGCAGACCCGGCGTTGTTTTGCGGGTGCAGACGATTTTCGCCTTTGTGTGCTGAATCGCCTCGGCAAACCGGCTTGTTGCCGTCGCGATGCCCGACAGGTGACCGACGAAGTTCAGGGCAACACGTTCCGCCGACAGCAGCGCACGAGCCGGTCCCTGAATGCGGGCAACGGTCTCTTTTGGCGACAGGTGGTCGCCGTCGTGTTTGGTGGCTTCGAAAATCAGGCCTTTGTCCGTTTGGAGAAATGCGCTCGCGGCAAATGCGAGCCCGCAAAGCACGCCTGGTTTGCGCGCGGCAATTGCCGCGCTGGCGCGGGCTGACTTCGGAAGGGTTGCCTGGCTGGTAATATCTCCGGCCCGGCCCCAGTCTTCAAGAAGCGCAGACTTTACAGCCTCTTGCACCAACAGGTCAGGAAGGTGGGGAAGCAGCATGTCGTTCATGTCTTCACGTCCTTTCAGGCCGATTCCAAAGCACCGGAGGAGATTGCTTGGACCTCTTTCAAGCTGATGTAGGACCGCTTTGCCATATCCGGGTTTTCGTCCGGAAAATCCCTGCGGAAGTGGCCGCCTCTGCTCTCCTGACGCTTCAATGCTGATGCGGCGATGATCTTGCCGGTGATCATCATGTTCTTGATCGACTGGCGCACACAGGTTTTTTCTGCCTCTGCGATATCAGACAGCGCCGTCTTCAATCCTTTTTCGTCGCGTAGAACACCGACGTTTTTCGACAAGGTGTCGCGAAGAACGGTAATCGCCCCGCGCTCTTCGACGTTGCGCTGGCTCGGCAAACCCGGTGCGTCGTCCATCTCGTCCCAGAATGCGCTTCTAGGCGTTGGCATGAGGCCTTGGATATCTTCAGCAATGCGCGCCGCGAAGACGACCGCTTCAAGGAGCGAGTTGGATGCGAGCCTGTTTGCGCCATGCGCTCCGGTTGAAGCCACCTCGCCTGCGGCCCAAAGACCGTCCAGGGACGTGCGCCCGTTCGCGTCCGTCAGCACTCCGCCCATATGATAATGTTCGGCCGGTGCAATCGGGAGCGGCTGTTTTTCGGGGTCGATGCCGGCTGAGGTCGCTGCGGCATATACGGTTGGAAACTCGTCCTTGAATTTCGAGCCGATGGCTTCACGGCAATCGAGAAACGCGCCGCGACCTTCCTCGATTTCCCTGAAGATTGCCCTGGCGACAATGTCGCGCGGCGCGAGCTCCCGATCTGGATGGACCCCGTCCATAAACCGTTCGCCCGCCTTGTTGACCAGAAACGCGCCTTCGCCGCGCAAAGCTTCGGTTGCCAGGGGTGCCGGGTCTTTGCCGACATCAAGCGCAGTCGGGTGGAACTGAACGAATTCGGCATCGGCAATGACGGCACCTGCGCGTGCCGCCATTGCAAGGCCATGGCCATTGGCTTCCGGCGGATTGGTCGTCAGGCCGTAAAGATGGCCGACGCCGCCGGATGCCAGGACAACTGCCTTTGCCGGAAATGCCATACGCGAAATGCCGCCCCGCCGGCGCACCAGAACGCCTGTCACATAGCGGCCCTCACCGAGAAAACTCTCGCCGATGTAACCTTCCAGGACACGGATCGACGGCGTTTTTCGAACGGCATCAAGCAAGGCGTCCATGATCGCACGACCCGCCATGTCGCCGCGCACGCGCACAACACGGCTTTGCGAGTGAGCCGCCTCGCGGGAAAGCTGAAGGCGCCCTTCCAGGTCCTGGTCGAACGGCACGCCGTAGGACAGGAGATCATGAACCCGCGCACTTCCCTCCCGGGTCATCTGGTCGACGATTTTCGGTTCGCCGATGCCGCACCCTGCGGCCAGCGTGTCGTCCCGGTGCTTTTCCACCGAGTCCTGTTCAGAGATCGCAGCTGCGATCCCGCCTTGCGCCCAGGCAGAGGACGCGCCCTGCCCGATCGGCGCATTGGTGATGACCGTGACAGGCCGGGGGCTCAGCTTGAGGGCGCAGAAGAGGCCGGCGAGCCCGCCTCCCAATATGACGACATCGTCCACATCCTTGCCGAAATAGGCAGGTACGAAATCCTCAACCGACACGGCCATTGGAAACTTCCTGGAGCTGTGGGCATAGCCCGAAAGATCATCCGGACCCTCAACCTGAAGGACCGGAAGAATGCATTGCGCGGTTTAGCCCAAGGCGGGTCAGATTTTCAAGTTGATCATCCGCTCAACGGCTGTCCGCGCGCGATCCGCGATAGCGGGATCCACAATCACCTCTTCCTTCATCTCAAGGAGGCTGTCGAGGATCTTGCCGAGCGTGATGCGCTTCATGTGCGGACACAAATTGCACGGACGTATATAGTTGACGCCCGGTGTTTCGCTGGCAACGTTGTCCGCCATGGAACACTCGGTGACCATCATGACCTTTTCCGGCCGCTTGGTCTTAACCCAGTTGATCATATGCGCCGTGGATCCGGCAAAGTCGGCTTCAGCGACCACCTCCGGCGGGCATTCCGGATGCGCGATGATTTTCACATCCGGCTCGACACGCCTGTAATCACGAAGCTCCTCGGCGGTAAACCGCTCGTGAACTTCACACGCTCCGTCCCAGACCAGCACTTCAACATCGGTCTTGTTGCCGACATTGGCTGCCAGATACTTGTCGGGAATGAGGAAGACCCTGTCGACCCCAAAGCTCTCGACCACCTGAAGTGCGTTTGACGACGTGCAGCAGATATCGCATTCCGCCTTCACATCCGCGGACGTGTTCACATAGGTGATGATCGGGACGCCCGGATTGCGCTCACGCAGGGCGCGCACGTCGGCACCGGTGATCGATTCAGCGAGCGAGCATCCGGCGCGCATGTCGGGAATAAGAACCGTCTTTTCCGGACTCAGGATCTTGGAGGTTTCCGCCATGAAATGAACGCCACACTGAACGATCACGTCGGCGTCGGTGCGCGTTGCCTCAATGGCAAGCTGCAGGCTGTCTCCAACAATGTCCGCAACGCCATGGTAGATATCCGGCGTCATGTAGTTATGGGCCAGGATCACAGCATTACGCTCTTTCTTGAGCCCGTTGATCGCGTGGATCGTGGGAGCAAGAGCCGCCCATTCAATGGCCGGAATGAAATGCTTCACCTTCTCGTAAATGGGAGCAGTCGCCTCCGCGACTTCGGGCGTATAGCTGAGATCCGGACGTTTCACCGGTCCAAAGCGCTCCAGCGCTGTCAGGCCGGTCGTGACTGGTTCGGAAACCGAATAGGCTGTCTGGGCAACTGTCATGGCGCCCCCTCCTTCATGCAGGTTGAAACTCACGCTTCAACTTACGAGACTTTATACTCATGTTGAGCATATACCCCACAAAAGAAAACGGGCACCGTGGCCCATACCTTTTGCTCTTTCAGAGTTTATATAAGCGGTACGTGACCAAAAATCCATCACTTTCCGTCTTGTTTTTTTCAGACAGTTTTTTCCGCTTAAGTTTCAGATAGTTGGAGGAAATTTTTTTGCCACGATTGTAGCCAGCTAATGAAACAGCCGGTCCCGCCGTTTATCCGATGTCCTGTTATTGAAAGTCCCATTCCCTTTTTTGATCCAACGATCAAAATTTCGCGTTTTACGATTTTGGGTAAGCAGCTATCTTGTCGGCAACTCACGATAAGAGGTTCTAGATGACAGCCGCATCAACGCCCGCCCGCACAGGTCCCAACATACCTCTCATCATTGTCTGCGGCTGTCTGATCGCGCTCATATCCTTCGGGCCTCGCGCAGCAATGGGGCTGTTCTTCCAACCGATGACGGAAGCTCGTGACTGGAGCCGGGAGCTCTTCGCACTCGCCATTGCCATCCAGAACCTTGTCTGGGGGATCGGTCAGCCCTTCGCGGGCATGATGGCCGATCGATACGGCACCTGGAAAACCATGTCGCTCGGCTCTGTGCTTTATGCGGCGGGACTGCTGCTGATGGTCGATGCCCAAAGTGCTGTCGCGTTGCATATCTCGGCGGGTGTCCTGATCGGGCTTGGAATCGCCTTTTCGTCGTTTTCACTCGTACTGGCGGCCTTTGGCCGGAGCGTCTCTGCGCAGCAACGCTCGCTGGCATTTGGAATTGGAACCGCATCCGGTTCCCTCGGGCAATTTCTCTTCGCACCGCTTGGCGGCGCACTTATCGCCAATATCGGCTGGCAGCAAACGTTGATCATCTTTGCCGGGATTGTGGCCATAGTCCCTCTGCTGGCCGTCGCCTTGCGGGGCAAACCGTCACAACCGTCCGCCGGAACTGCTCAAGAAAACGATCAGAAACTCCCCGATGCGATCGCGGAGGCCTTTGGAACCAGGGGCTTTATCCTTTTAGCCATTGGCTTTTTTGTTTGCGGTTTTCATGTTGCCTTCATCACCATTCACCTCCCGCCATACATAGTGGATCTCGGAATGGACCTTAGCTGGGGGGCTTGGGCAATCGCGCTCATCGGACTATTCAATATCGTCGGCTCGCTCGCGTCAGGCTATGGCGGTGGCCGTTATTCAAAACCGATTCTACTGTCACTGATCTACCTTGGCCGATCTGCGGCCATTCTGGCTTTCATCATCCTGCCGATTTCGCCCGCAACGGTGCTGGTGTTTTCTGCGGTGATGGGGCTGCTTTGGCTCTCAACCATTCCGCTGACCTCGGGGCTGGTCGCAGTCATGTTCGGGCCGCGCTACATGGCAACGCTTTTCGGCTTTGTTTTCCTGTCTCACCAGATCGGCGCTTTTTTAGGTGTCTGGCTTGGCGGCAGACTTTTTGACCAAACCGGGTCTTACGACGCCATCTGGTGGTGCGGCATCGTGCTTGGCATTCTGGCGGCGATCATACATTGGCCGATCGAGGAAAAACCTGTGCCAAGGCTCGCACAGCAGCCGGCGGAATGATGAAAGGCGCAATTCGCGCAAGGGCGAACAAAATCCATTGAGCGCGCCGCGATAAAAACAAAAGCAATTGTCCCGGCTTATCCGAGCAGAGGCTTTGCCTGCGCAAACGACAACAACCGTCTGGATTCTTCATCCCACAGGTGTAGGCGGATAGTGGCAAGACTCTGCCGGATGGTCATGCAGTTGCGTTCCGCCAGATCCTTGTGATCCTTAAGCACTTCCGGAAGCCGATAGAATGGAATGCGGCTATTGAGATGATGCACGTGATGGATACCGATATTGGCGCTGGACCACCTCAACACCGGTGGCAGCACATAGTGTGAGCTTCCGTGCAGGGCAGCGTCATGCAGTTGCCAGTCCTCTTCCGCGTCCCAATGCGTCGTCTCGAACTGGTGCTGAACGTAAAACAACCAAACGCCCAGCGTCGCTGCAAGAATTGTCGTTGGGAAAAAAATCAGCAGGATCGGCATCCAGCCGCCAAAGTTCAGAATAAGAGCCAGGGCCACAACGATCGCAAGATTTGTCGCCATGGCGTATACCCAATATCTGAAGCTGGCCATATAGCCGAAGGGCAAGCGGTTCTCCAAAAAGAACGTGTAGAACGGTCCGATGCCAAACATCACGAAGGGTGACCGATAGAGCCTGTACCAAAACCGGCCAAGCGGTGTCAGCGCACGATACTCAGCGACGGTCAATGTATGAATATCACCAATCCCCCGCTGGCCCAGATTTCCCGAGGAGCTATGGTGCAACGCATGTGACCGGCGCCAGACATCATAGGGTGTCAATGTCAGAACCCCTATTGCCCGGCCCAGCCAGTCGCTGACTGCACGGTTTTTGAAAAACGACCCGTGCCCGCAATCGTGCTGGATCGCGAAAAGTCGAACAAGAAAAGCGGCGTTGATCAGGGAGATAACTGCGGAGAGCCAGTAGCTGACATCGAGTGACAGCCAGGCCAAAATCCACAGAAACAAGAATGGCACCGCCGTTACTGCGAGCTCAAAGGAACTGCGAAGTGTGCTCGGTTCGCGATATCGCGCAAGGATAGCCACCCAGTCACGCGGCGCTCGGATTTTCGGCTCAGCGCCAGGGGCATCATCTAGTTCGCACATAAACCTGCTTCTTGTCATTCAACTTCCTACATAGACAGTTGAAGAACGCTTGCAATGGTATTGTGCAACGTGAGGAAACAATTCTTTGTATATGCCCCGGAAAAACGCCCCTGCGTTGCATGTTGGTGAGCCTGCTACCAAACCACCGCTTCAAATTCGCGCATAAGGGCCGAGTCCGTTTCAAAGTTTTCAAGCTGGCGCAAAGCGTTTGGAGACCGTTTCGTCGCTGCTGCGGTAGTCCTCAAAACCCATGCGCGAATAATAGGCAATGCCGCCGGTGTTTTCCTTGCGGATCGTTGCATCGATAAATGAAACACCGGCTTTTCTGGCGGCTTCCGCCGTGCTTTCAAACAATGCGCGACCAATGCCTTTTCCGTGGATCTCCGGGTCGACATATGTTGCAATGACTGCCCAGTCGGCCGGTAATCTGTTCTCTCCAGGCCAAGTGGGATCACACCACAAAAGAGCCTGAAATCCGCAGACCTTTTGGTCCTCAACCGCAATGTGACAAGCGATTGCGAGCTCCGGAGCAATAAACTCGCTCATGATTTTCTTAGTGTCGAAACGGTCACGATAGGCGGTCGTGCCACCTATCGCGATAATGCGGTTAAGCAACGCTGCCATCTCATCGGCATCTTGCGGCGAAGCCGCACGAACTTCTATGGACAAAGCGCGTTCCTTCCCTGCTGCAATGCGTTATGGCAGCCTGTACCGATGTTCCGGATCAGCCTGAGACTTTCGAGAAATCGGCGACGACGTGGGTCGCGTCCCGGATCTCCGCGAGCAATTGCAAACGGTTTGTGCGCAGCGCGGGATCTTCCGCATTGACCAGAATGTCTTCGAAGAACCGGTCCACCGGCGCCCGCAGTTTCGAAAGGGCTTCCATCGCGCCTTCAAAGTTTTCCGACGAAACGGCGCTTTCGGTCTCGGCGCGAGCCGTACCGATCGCCGCGGCAAGGTCTATTTCTGCCTGCTCCTGGAAATGATCCGCGTGCGGTTTGCCCGATACCGGTGCACCGTCCTTCTTTTCTTCCGCTCTCAGGATGTTGACCGCACGCTTGTAACCCGCGAGGAGGTTTGCACCATCATCGGAGGATACGAAGTTGCCAAGCGCCTCGACGCGCTTGACGACCATCAGCAGGTCGTCCTGGTCTTCAAGGGCAAAGACCGCATCAATCAGATCGTGACGCGCACCCTCGTCCTTCAGGTGAACCTTCAGGCGGTCTCCAAAAAAGGAAAGGAGATCGGCGACCAGCGCGTCGGGATCAGCGACGCTTACATCAATCGGTTCGAGTGCAGACCGGATTGCATCGCCGAGGCGCAATCTGAGCCCATTCTCCAGAACGATCCGGATCACACCGAGAGCGGCACGGCGTAGGGCGTAAGGATCCTTCGAACCGGTCGGCTTTTCCTCGATCGCCCAAAAACCGGCGAGCAAATCCAGCTTCTCCGCGAGCGCGACAGCAATCGCAACAGGATCTACAGGAACCTGATCGCTCGGTCCCTGAGGCTTGTAGTGCTCTTCGATCGCTGTTGCCACGGATGCATCTTCGCCCTGCGCGGCCGCATAGTACCGCCCCATCAAACCTTGCAGCTCCGGGAACTCGAACACCATGTTGGAGACAAGGTCCGCCTTGGCAAGTTCTGCAGCCCGTTTTGCCTTGGCCTGATCCGCACCGACCAACGGAGCGAGCTCCCCCGACAAGGCGATCAGGCGCTCAACCCGTGCACCGACACTGCCGAGTTTTTCGTGGAACTTCACATCGTTCAGTTTTGGCAGGTTGTCGGAGAGCTGCGACTTGAGATCGGTGTCCCAGAAGAAACGAGCGTCCGACAATCGTGCACGGATGACCTTTTCATTTCCCGCGGCAATCAGCTTGCCGCCATCGTCGGCGACAATATTCGAGACCAGAACAAATCTGTTCGCCAGACGGCCCGATTGCGGATCCTTTAAAACAAAGCACTTCTGGTTGACCCGGATCGTGAGCTGGATGCACTCGTCCGGGATGTCCAGAAACTCCTCGTCAAAACTGCCTGTCAGGACGACCGGCCACTCGACAAGGCCGGCGACCTCTTCCAGGAGCCCGGCATCTTCAACCAGTTCCAGCCCCAGCGCGAGCGCACGATCCTTGGCATCGTTCAGGATAATGTCCTTGCGCCGATCCGCATCGAGAACGACCTTGTGCTTTTCCAGACCCATCGCGTAGTCGTCGAAGCGACGCACAGCGAAGGTCTCGTCCGCGAGGAAACGATGACCGCGTGTCGTCTTGCCCGAACGGATGCCATCGAACTCAAACGGCACCAGTTCCGGTTCTTCCGTTTCCGGTCCGAAGGTCGCAATGATGGAATGGAGCGGACGCACCCACCGGGTAGTTGCGGTCCCCCAGCGCATTGACTTCGGCCAGGGAAATCCCCGCAGAATTCCCGGCATGAATTCAGCGATGATCCCGATTGCGGACTGCCCGGGCTTCTCGATCACGGCAACGTAGAAATCGCCTTTTTTCGGGTCGCTTTGAACCGTTGCCTGGTCAATCGACTGAAGACCTGCTCCGCGCAGGAAACCCTCAACTGCCTTTTCCGGCGCACCGACGCGCGGCCCTTTGCGTTCTTCGCGCGTTGCTGCCGATCCGGCTGGAACGCCTGCCACGTGCAGCGCCAGCCGCCGCGGTGTCGCAAACGCCTTGGCGCCCTCATACGGCAGCCCCGCGTCCACCAGGGCATTGGTCACGAGGGTTTTAAGATCTTCGGCCGCCTTGCGTTGCATACGGGCCGGAATTTCTTCGCTGAAAAGTTCAAGCAGAAGATCGGGCATGGAAACTTTGGCCTTCGGTCTTGGTAGGATACGTCCGGAAACAGCAGTGCGTCCGTTACCAAGTCAACGGCGACTTGTCACCCCTTTTCCGGCTTTCAAGCACACGCGCATCTCGGCACAAATACCGATATTAATTCAGAACTTTGCTTCACTCTTCTTCAAGGAATGAGTGCAAAACTGAAAGCCTGATTAGGCAGTTAGAAGTATCAGGACGGACTTGTGATCAATCGGGAAGCCACAGGCGGCCGTATCATGGCACGCTCACTGGCCGCGCTTTTTGCCGCGGCTATACTTGGTTTCGCCGTCCTTCAGTTCATTCCACACCTGCTTGAAGACGCTCACGCAAACGACCCGCATCTTTATTTCGACATCGCGACCGGTGTTTTCATGGTCTTCGCGCTGACGGGCGTGATCTACGGCCTGTGGGCAACCCGCAGACTGCGCAAGGAACTGAGCGAAAGATCGTCTGAACATTCCGAGGCGCTTGCGCTTGCCCAACACGACGCCCTGACAGGTCTTCCGAACCGGCGCCGTTTGCTTGAGGCGTTCGGCGATCTCAGCAGAAATTTGAAGGACAACAGCTTCCGGGGCATCATGATGCTTGACCTGGACGGCTTCAAGCCGATCAACGATGTCTACGGCCATGCATTCGGCGACAAGCTCTTGCGCAGCTTTGCTGACCGGCTTGCCGAGACCGTTGGATCGGACGGCATCGTTGCGCGCCTCGGCGGGGATGAATTTGCAATCGTGTCACCAGTCTTCAAGGACAAGACCGAGGCATCCGGATTTGCACGCCGGCTCCTGACGCGCCTCGGCGACCGGTTTGAATTCGGCGAGCGCCAGATTTCGATTGGCACAGGGATCGGCATATCCCTCTATCCGCATGACGGACACGCGATCACCGAGCTCCTGCGCAGGGCTGACATTGCCCTTTACAGGGCCAAATCCTCAGGCCGTTCGACCTACCGTTTCTTTGAAGTGGATATGGACGCCTCGATCCTCCATCGCACCCTGCTGGAACAAAGGCTCAGGCGGGCGATCGAAGACGATGACGTCAAGGTGCATTATCAGCCCATTCTTGACATGGACACCGGACGGATCGCGGGATTTGAAGGCCTCGCACGCTGGTCCGACAGCGATTTCGGCATGGTTCCGCCAAAGCAATTCATCCCGATTGCAGAAGACTGCGGGATTATCTCAGAGCTCACGCGCCATCTTTTGGCGCAAGCCTGCACAACGGCACAGACGTGGCCGGACGACCTTTATCTTTCCTTCAACCTGTCGCCCGTCCAGTTGCAGGATCCTGCTCTGCCGGAACAAATCAAGTCCATCATAGATGCCTCCAATTTCCCGCCTGAGCGCCTTGTTCTTGAGATCACGGAGACATCGCTCGTCAAGAACCCTGAATCGGCAAGACGCATTCTGACTGAGTTGACCGAGACCGGCATAACAATCGCGCTCGACGATTTTGGGGCGGGACACTCTTCCCTGAGCTATCTCAGAGACTTTCCGATCAAGAAAGTGAAGATCGACAAGTCGTTCACGGAGCGCATGCTTTCAGACAAGCAATGCGGCGCTATCGTGGAGGCCGTTCTGGTCTTGTCCAGGGGACTTGATATTGAAGCCGTTGCTGAAGGCGTGGAACGCGGTGACGTCCATGACGCCCTCAGCTTGAGCGGGTGCCACTACGGGCAAGGTTTCCTTTACGCCAAAGCAGTCAGCGCCGATGCCGCCGCTGAACTTTTGCAAATCCAGGCTGACGGCAGACTGCCTTTCGACGAAAACTCCAACGTCGCCTAACGGAGCTGCCGTTCACCTGTAGGCGCCGCCTTTCAAGGCCGATGGTTCGATGCCTTGGCCGCATGCGCTTACCAGCCGCCGCCTCCTCCGCCGCCACCGCCACCGCCCGACGATCCGCTCGACGAAGACCCGGAACTTGAAGTCTCCGGGGCCGGCAACGATGAAATGAAGGATCCTGCCATCGCACCGGCAGTTGCACTGACGCTGTCAGAAACGCGTCTGGCGTCGAATGATCTGCCCGAATACCAGTCCGGATCATAACTCGCCGCCGCAGCGGCTCCCGCCGCGCTCGCCAACCATCCTTCGAATGCTTTTGACCAGGGTTTTTCGACACCAAGCGCGACCGCATAGGGAAGCAGGTTCTCGAAGTGAACAGTGCTCATGTCCGGCATATTGCTCATATTGAGACGCTCTTTTTCGGCCACAGACAGGTAGAGCTTCAGTCCTTCTATCTCGTCGAGAAACTTTCTGCCAAGTGTAGTCGGAGCATCGATGATCAGGAAGAAAACGATATTGATGGCCACGAGAATTGCGACAGAGACCGGAAAAGCGATCATCGAGGCAAGTGCGCCGGTTATCAGGTTGGCAAGGGTCGCTGCAATCCCCATCCCGAGAGCAAAGAAACCGAGCGTGAAAATCAGACGCAAGGGAAAGTTCAGCGAACCGAGCGCCAGCGCGCCGAGCCCGGCAGAGAAAAACGTAGCAAAGACGGAGAAGAACAGGAAAAGCATGACAAATTCCTGTTGCTGCGATCCAAGGAGCCCGAAGAACACCAACAGTGCGAAGGTTGCCAGGCTGAGCAGGACGCCCGGGATCAGGTAGGTCCAGTTGCTCTTGAAATACAGGCCTCCGCTTTCGCGTTCGATGGCGCCTGTAAACTTGGACCCCAGCGTCTGGATCGAATTTCCATTTGCCTCGTTCAGTGTCAGGGAACTCCCCCTGCCGCTGAGCCATTTTTCAAGGGCGGCTTCGCCGCGTGGCAGCCCGGTGCCGGGCGCTTCACCATTTCTGCCTTCCGGCAGAAGACTAACCGTCATGTCACCGTCGTCGTCTTCCAGTTTGAGACGCTTTTTCACCGCAAGATTTAGACAGGCGGCGGAAAGCGCCACCCATTGACCATCTCCGAAACCACGGTTTTCGATGTATTTGGCAAGGGCAGGCGAAATATTGGCAGGGGGTTGAAACCTTGGGAAGATGACGCCTTTCGCCGGGTCTCGTCCAACCTTGATCCACGCCCAAAGGTAATAGAACAGCACCAGCACGATACCGGTCCCGCCAATCAGTTCGAGCCGGAAATCAGCCAGAAAGTACTCTAACTCCTCAGCACCGGTCGGCCGTGCTACCGAACCTGCCGGCATGTCGACAACAATGGTGAAACCTTCTTCCGCCAAAAGCGATTGCGTCGTGGAGAAGAGAACCGTGTTGCCGTCATCTTCCGTGCCGGCCTCAAAAAATTGGTCTCTCGAGCCGAAGGCACCGGTATAGGCGGTGGTTTCTATCGCTCGGATACCGGATGGCAGCACAACACGGGCTATAGCCTCGTCAATCGGGAAATTCCATTCGTTCCCGGTCGCGTTCCAATAGATCTGGTCGTAGCTCTCAATGAAACGGATTTGCCGGTCCGTCTCGTATTCGATCGTGTAGGTGTAGATGCCGGGCTGAAGGAAGACGTTTTCCTCACCGATGTAAATCCGAACACCATCGGCACTGTCTCTGACAAAATGCGGAGCCGGACGCCCATCCTGGAGAACCTGCAGAAGCTTGAAACCAACTCGATAGCTGCGTCCGTTGGCACCGACCGCCGTCAACGGCAGATCGCGAAAGATACCCCGGCGGATCTCGCGTGCCTCTGAGCGAACGGTGATCGTTTCGGTGACTGTCAGGACACCGTCCTGTGCAACCTCGATATTGGAGACGTATCTCAGGATGCGCTCATCTGCGTGAGCGCCCCAGCCGAGGCAAAGCAGGATCAGCGCCGCCAGTGCGCTCGCGGCGATACGTGAAATATTCATGACGGACCCTTCTTAGAATTCGACGCCCGGGACGGCCCGGTCAGCCTCATCCTCGATCTCAAAATAGTCGGCCTTTTCAAACTTGAATTGGGTGGCAATCAGATTTGAAGGGAAGCTTTCGACACCCACGTTCAAGCCCCTGACGGCGCCGTTGTAATATCTGCGCGACATTTGAATGGCGTTCTCGATTTCGTCGAGTGACTGGTGCAGGTCTGAAAAATTCTGGCTCGCCTTCAGATCCGGATACGCTTCCGCGACCGCAAAAAGGCGTCCGAGAGCCTGTCCCAGCGCGCCTTCGGCCTTTGCGCGGCCTGCCACGTCCTCCTTCGGAACCGCATTCGCTGAGGTTCGGAGATGTGTAACCGCGTCGAGTGTTTCCTTCTCGTGCGCGGCATAGCCTTTGACCGTTTCGACCAGGTTGGGGATGAGGTTGGCGCGACGCTTGAGCTGCACGTCGATACCGCTCCAGCCTTCCTCGACCATCTGACGCTTTTTGACGAGCGTGTTGTAGAGAATGATTGCGTAAACCGACAGCGCGATCAGTAGCGCAAGAACAATCCAGGCCAACTTTCAGATCCCCTTTAAAGAACGGTCCGGAAGCTAACTGCTGCGGCTGGAATTGTCATCCTGTGCAAGCACGGTCTTTTGTCTCAATAGCGTATCAAATGTCAGGAATGTCGCCGGAGGCACCAGGCCGCCAGCAGGCGTCTCAATCCAAAGAAAGGACCTGGCTATTCAGCTGCCTGGTTGTGATAACCCACACCGCCTGCTTCGGTTTCCAGAAATGCCGCTCCGCACGCCTTTGCAAGCTCGCGCACGCGCAGAATATAGCTCTGGCGCTCTGTCACGGAGATCACGCCGCGGGCATCAAGCAGGTTGAAGGCGTGGCTGGCCTTGATGCACTGATCGTAAGCCGGCAGGACCACCTGATGCACGCTTGCGCCTGCCTCTTCCCGCGCCTTCGCACCGGCTTCCAACAAGGCACGGCATTCGTTTTCCGCGTCCTTGAAATGGCGGAACAGCATCTCGGTATCCGCATGTTCGAAATTGTGCCGCGAGTACTCCTGCTCCGCCTGCAGGAAGACGTCGCCGTAAGTGATCCTCGCGTCACCTTCCATGCCGTTGTAGTTGAGCTCGTAGACGTTATCGACGCCCTGGATATACATGGCAAGACGTTCAAGTCCGTAGGTCAGTTCGCCGGAAACCGGCGAACACTCGAACCCGGCCACTTGCTGAAAGTAGGTGAATTGCGAGACTTCCATGCCATCGCACCAGCACTCCCAGCCGAGGCCCCAGGCTCCCAGGGTCGGGCTTTCCCAGTCGTCTTCGACAAAACGGATATCATGCAGTTTCGGATCGAGCCCGATCGCGTAGAGCGATTTCAGGTAAAGGTCCTGCAGATCGGCCGGTGACGGCTTCAAGATGACCTGAAACTGGTAGTAGTGCTGCAGACGGTTCGGGTTTTCGCCATAGCGCCCGTCTGTCGGGCGCCGGGACGGCTGAACATATGCGGCGCGCCACGGGCGCGGGCCGAGTGAGCGCAATGTGGTCGCCGGATGAAACGTCCCTGCCCCGACTTCCATGTCATATGGCTGAAGCACAACGCAGCCCTGGTCCGCCCAGAACCGCTGGAGTGTCAGGATCAGACCCTGAAAGGAGTTTTCCGGGCGCATATGCGCCGGCAATGTGTCAGTCGACATGGATACCGTTTCCGCAAAAGACGCATTACGACGGGCCGGTCCCGCCTGCACGAGGCGAGAGGTGCCATGATGCGGCGGCAAGGTCAAGACGAGGGTTCCAGTTCCCAATGCATAAGCAAGACAAGCGCCGAGCGAACCATGGGGTTGACCTTCCGAGCCGCAGCCACTACCAACAATTCCGCTTCCAGACGCTGGCCGCTCGCAGACACAATGTCCTGGTGAAGATCTGGTATCGTCGATTTTTCGTTCCTCCGCGCGTTTCGTGCAGGCGGCAATGCGAGCCCTTCCCTACAAGCGAAACGCCTTTATCTGGAGAACGGAATGTCCAACGACACGTCCCGGACGAATGTGTTTACGCACGGGGCACTCGTCCCCACCCTTGTGAAAACCGCTCTGCCAATCATTCTGGTGATGGCCACAAACGGTTTACTGACAGTCGCAGATGCCGCATTTCTTGGTCATTACGTTGGCCCGGATGCGCTGAGCGCTGTCACGTTAATGTTCCCTGCCTACATGCTGCTTGTCGCCGGGGCAACGCTGGTCTCCACCGGCATGTCCAGCATCCTGGCGCGTCACCTCGGTGCTATGAATTCCGACGCAGCGCGGTCCGTTTTTTCGGGCGCACACGGCCTGTCGCTCCTGGCCGGTGCACTTGTCATCCTCTTGTTCTGGACCACTGGCTATCGGGCTATTCTGATTGCTGCAGGAGGGTCGGAACCGATCGCGCAGATGGCGTTCACATATCTGGCGATAACGGCCTCCACATCCCCATTGCTTTTCGTCTTGTCGGTGCAAACAGATGCGCTACGCAGCGAAGGCTATGTCGCGCAAATGGCGGGTATGAGCCTGCTTGTTTCTCTGGCGAACATCCTCTTCAACTTCGTGCTGGTCGGGCTTTTGAAATGGGGGGTGGCCGGCTCGGCCATGGGAACCGCACTGGCGCAAGTGGTCACATTCACCGCCGTGATCCTGTTTCGAATGCGCGCCCAGACCATTCTGAAGCCATCCGTCTTGTTCACTTACCCGCTGAACCGACACTGGCGGCCGATCATCGCTCTGGGGGCGCCGCAAAGTCTTAATTTCGCTGGGATCGGGTTCGCGTCTGCTGCGACAATCGCCGCTCTGCAACACGTAGGATCGGACAGCTACGACGCAACGATCGCCGCCTTCGGGATCATCACCCGCGTCATGACGTTTGTGTTCCTGCCTCTGCTCGGTCTGACGCAAGCATTGCAGGCGATGATCGGAAACAACTATGGCGCGAAGGAGTGGCGACGCTCCGACGATACGCTGCGGCTGGGTCTTTTAACGGCCCTCATTTACTGCATAGGCGCGCAGGCATTGCTGTCATTCCTTGCAAGTCCGGTTGGCTATCTCTTCGTCGATGACATGCGTGTCGTCGACGAAATCGCCAGGATCATGCCGATCAATATCGCGCTCATGTTCGCGGCAGGTCCGCTCTTCGTGATAGCGGCCTATTTTCAGGCTTGCGGAGATGCCAAGAAGGCTGCGGTCATCAGTCTGGTCAAGCCGTACTTGTTCTTTCTGCCGCTGCTGATCGTTTTGCCGTATTTCTTCGGCGAAACCGGCATCTGGCTCACCGGTCCGGTAGCTGAACTTCTGTTGCTGATCTTGACTGCCCTGATGCTGTTCAGGGCGTCGAAAAAACAGACTGCACGTTGGGGCCTGTTCTTGGCGCCATCCTGACAGGACTTGCAACGTCACGGCCACCCGGCGGAGCTGCAGCTCTGCCTGGTGGGTCAGTTGCTGGGGCGGTACTTTCCCGTTTCCGGATCCAGCACAAGTTTAGCGCCGCGGCCATTCGGATCGGCCTTTGCCGCAGCCTTGGAGATCTGGTTTTCGACCTCAGCCATTTTGCGTTTGACGCGCTGGACAATCCAGTAACCACCGACGGCAAGTGCTGCCACACCAATCAGTTCCGTCATATCGTTCCCCTTTTGCTGTCCCACCTGATGCGAGCAATACGCCCATTTAAAGGCCGTAACGCATCCACAAGGCCCGCTCTTCAACCGCCGAAATCAACTCGTCACCCAAGCCTTCCGTCAGGCGCTGCGCCTTCTGATTCACGCCGAGCCCGGCGCGCCTGCCGAAAAGACCGCGCGGCGCGGAAATCAGCCGCGGTTCTGTCTTTTCGCCATATCTGTCTTGCAGAACGCCGCGCAAGTCGCCAATTGCGTCCACCAGCCCAAGCTGCACAGCGGTTCGGCCTGTCCAGAACTTGCCGGTAAACAGATCAGGGTCTTCGGTCAAGACATCGCCGCGGCGGGATTTTACCAGATCGATGAAGGTCTCATGCAGCTCAAGCTGAAGGCTTTTGAGATAAGCAATATCTTCGGGCACTTCGGGCTGGAAGGGGTCGAGGGTGACCTTCTTCTCGCCCGCCGTATAGACACGCCGGTCGACGCCGATTTTCTTGATCATTTCGGTAAAGCCGAAACCAGCCGCGACGACCCCGATGGAGCCGACGATTGAGGACGGATCGACAAAGATCTCATCTCCCGCGATCGCAATCATGTAGCCGCCACTTGCAGCGACGTCTTCAACGAAAACCAGGACGTCTTTCTCGTTTTCCTTCGCCAGATCGCGTATGCGCTTGAAGATCAGGCGCGACTGCACCGGAGATCCGCCCGGTGAATTGACGATCAACGCAACGGCCGGGGCCTTTTTGAACGAAAACGCCTTTTCCAGCGGCAGGGCTGCAGATGCCAGCGACAATCCCGAACGCATCGGGCTTTGCATGCCGATGGCGCCCTGCAAGCGCACCACAGGAATTATCGTCTTGTCATTGCGGAATGGCTTGGGGAGAAAACGGCGGAAGGTTGAAAGCACGCTGAAAAGCCCTGAGAGAGGTCAAACTCTCTCCGATATATGTATTCAGGTGGCACTTGCAAAGAGTGGCGGCAGGCAAATTCCGGAATAGGCTGAGATAGTGCCGGTCGACGCTCATGCTCCAAAGGCACTTATGCGCTTTTTCGGCTTTTTCTTCGCCGTTTCCTTTTCCATTTCCTTTTTCTTTTCCTGTTCGCGATCCAGCAGAAGCGCGACCGCTTCAGGCGTCAGGTCCGGTTCCGGCTCAAAGGGCCAATTCAGTTGAACGCCCGCCTGGCCATCCTTGCGCCAAACGATTTTTGCAGCAATCGGCAGGTCGAGACCCGGGATGGAAATTTCAACGTCCTGCGGCAACCGGTCCAGATTGTCAGCCTCGAGCCGGCATCCGGATTTGCTCGCATCAACAATGCGTCCTTTTATGATAAACGGGCTGGTTTTGCCGTAGACAACGGTGCTGATCCAGACAGGTCGGCGGATTTCGCGCCGTTTTTCGCCAGGCTCCGTGTTCAACACGGAAAAACTGATCCTGGCCTCGTTGTCGCCATAGGCGATGACCGTTCCACGAACCAGTTTGTCGTAGCCGTCCAGTCGCAGCCCGACCTCTTCCTTGAGCAGATCGACCTTGTCGGAGACGATCCAGCATCCCTTGTCAGTGAGGTCCAAAGCACTGGCCTCGAAGCAGCTCATGTCTGCCAGATCCACGACCAGCGCCGGTACGCAGCTATCCGCAACTTTGACCGCATTGACGTTTGACACTTTCCCCTCCGGCTCGACTACACCCCAGACTACAACCTGAAGCCTGAAAACGACGTTAACGTTGGGGTATTGTGGGTCTCTAGGGTCCTGAAAGCTTCGACCGGATGCTGAGGAAATCACGCCAGGAAAGACGCTTTTCCAGGGGGCTGCGCAGAAGATAGGCCGGGTGATACGTTGCGATCGCGTCAACGTCGCGACCTGAGACCGGATACTTCATCCAACGGCCGCGCATTTTTCGAATACCGTCCTGAACACCCAGCAGGTTCTTGGCAGATGCCGCGCCCAGAAAGACAATCACATCCGGGTTTACAAGTTCGATCTGCCTCCTGATGAAAGGCTTGCAGATTTCAGTTTCCTGCGGTGTTGGTGTCCGGTTGCCCGGCGGCCGCCAGGGAACCACATTCGCGATGTAGGCTGAAGATCGATCAAGGCCGATGGCCGATAGCATACGGTCCAGAAGCTGACCGGACCGGCCGACAAAGGGCTTTCCCTGCAAATCCTCGTCGCGTCCCGGCGCTTCGCCGACAAACATCAACCGGGCCTCGGGATTTCCGTCCGCGAACACCAGTTTCTTTGCCGTCAGTTTCAAGTTGCATCCGTCGAAAGCCTCCAGGCAGGCCCGAAGCTCTTCCAGCGACGCAGCCGACGCAGCCTGGTCTCGCGCCGAGGCAACGACTTCACGGTCCGGAATAACGGCGGGATTGGAGGGTTTGGCAGGTGACGCTGACCGCGCTGTCAACTGCGCCGGCACAGCGGCGGGTGCCGGCGCGCGGCTTTCAATACGAGGAAGTTCCGCCGGCGCAGTCTGGCGTGCGACCTCGGCAGCCTGCGGCTTTTGCTGCACCGCCGCCTTCCGGCGGCTCAATTCCGTCCAGTCGACAGGGCTGTCACCCAAAAAACAATCGATACCGGCGTCGACATAGAACTCCAGCAGGCTTTCGATATTCTTCAGATCTTCACTGGGATGTTGCAAACACTTGGCCTCCGGCAGGGATATTATCCGGATCGCCGGTTCGTACAAGCGGTGCAGAGACTGTCCCGGCGAAGACAATCGCTTTTCGCATGCCTGTACACATCTAATCCCCGAAACAACAACGATTTCCGTTTACGTAAACGGAAATATTTCAACTTGACGCTTTGACCGGGCTTTGGTCTATCTGGGCGAAATTCGACCAATAAGGGGCCGGATTTCGCAAACAGAACAGAAAAAAATCGTGTATTGCGCTGCGAAATATTGCAAACAGGGCGATGCGGATAAAGCCCCGCCGGCTTGAGGGAGAAAGAGATGAGCGAACAAGACGCGCTTGGTGAACGCGAGAGCATGGATGTCGACGTTGTTATCGTCGGAGCGGGCCCGGCTGGCCTGGCTGCCGCGATCCGGCTGAAACAGATCGCCAACGAAAAGGGCGAAGAACTGAGCGTCGTCGTGCTGGAAAAGGGTTCGGAAGTCGGCGCGCATATCCTTTCCGGCGCTGTTATCGATCCGATCGCTCTCGATCAGCTGCTGCCGGAGTGGCGCGAAGAGGATACGCCGATAAAAACGGCTGTTACCGCTGATCATTTTCTGGTTCTTGGACCTGCGGGTTCCATGCGCCTGCCCAACATGTTCATGCCCAAGCTCATGAACAATCACGGCAATTATATTGTGTCCCTGGGCAATGTGTGCCGCTGGCTGGCGGAAAAAGCCGAAGCGCTCGGCGTGGAGATTTATCCGGGTTTTGCGGCGGCCGAACTGCTTTACGATGATGAAGGCAAGGTCCTCGGCGTCGCGACGGGAGACATGGGAATCGGCCGCGACGGCAAACCCAACGCCATGTTCACACGCGGCATGGAATTGCGCGGAAAATACACCCTGATCGGGGAAGGTGCGCGCGGCTCGCTGGCAAAACAGCTGATTGAAAAGTTCGACCTTGACCGCGACAGCGACGTGCCGAAGTTCGGGATCGGCATCAAGGAACTCTGGCAGGTCGATCCGGCAAAGCACAATCTGGGCCTCGTTCAGCATTCCTTCGGCTGGCCGCTTGACGGCAAGACCGGCGGCGGTTCGTTCCTCTATCACCTGGAAGATAATCAGGTCGCCGTCGGGTTCGTGGTTCACCTCAACTACGAAAACCCCTGGCTGTCGCCTTTTGACGAGTTCCAGCGTTTCAAGACCCATCCCGCAATCCGGGACACCTTCGAGGGCGGCAAGCGCATCTCTTACGGTGCAAGGGCGATTACCGAGGGCGGCTATCAGTCGGTTCCCAAGCTCTCATTTCCCGGTGGCCTTCTGATGGGCTGTTCCGCTGGGTTCGTGAACGTTCCGCGTATCAAGGGATCGCACAACGCCATGCTGTCTGGCATGCTCGCCGCAGAAGAAGTCATGTCAGCGATTGGCCGCGGCGAGGCGCACACCGAGCTTACCAATTTTGACACGGCCTGGCGCGAAAGCGCGATCGGCGACGATCTGAAAAATGTCCGCAATGCGAAACCGCTCTGGTCGAAATTCGGCACCTGGCTCGGGATCGGCCTTGGCGGCCTCGACATGTGGACGAACGAATTGTTCGGGTTCTCCTTCTTCGGCACCATGAAGCACGGCAAGCGTGATTCCGAAACGTTGAAGCCGGCGAAAGACTGCAAGAAAATCGAGTATCCGAAACCGGATGGCGTCGTCTCGTTCGACAAACTGTCTTCTGTATTCCTGTCCAACACCAACCACGAAGAAGACCAGCCGATCCATCTGAAGGTCAACGACCTTGCCGTTCAGAAATCCTCCGAACACGATGTCTTTGCCGGTCCTTCGAACCGTTACTGCCCGGCAGGCGTCTACGAGTGGGTGGAAGAAGGTGAAGACGCACCGCGCTTCCAGATCAACTCGCAGAACTGCGTGCACTGCAAGACCTGCGACATCAAGGACCCGAACCGCAACATCACCTGGACAGTACCGGAAGGCGCCGGCGGACCGAATTATCCGAACATGTAAGCGAAGCAAAACCGGTTTCGGAAACAAACAACGCCGGGAAGTCGACTTCCCGGCGTTGCCGTCTTGTGGCCGATGGGTTGTATCAAACCGGTTAAAGTGGGGGTACCGGTTTGTTGCGGTTGTCAATTACGCAAAGCTGGAAGGCCGGACGTACCAGACGTCCATCTGTTGCGCGATCGCCCGCGCCACAAGGCCTGGGCCGTTTTTGACAAACGGCGATTTTTTTGGAGCGAAGGTTCCGATGGAGCCGACGTGCACCTCACCCGGATCTTTGTCCGGTTTTGCGCCTGGGCATTATTAAATTTGATTAACAAAAGCTTCAGCGAGGGCCGACATATAGTCACCTTACGGAAACGTCAACTACAAAATCCAGCTGATAACGACAAACTATGACCTCAAAAAATATTTTTATACCAATTGGTCAATTTTCCAACTGAGCCTCATTTTTGCGCAGTCAATTTATGGAAGATCATCCGGCAATTCATCGCAGACAACCGGTGCCGCAACACCGCGGCGCGACTCAACGCAGCGCCCGGACGATCCGGCCCGCGATCCGTTCACCTGCCACACCGCCTCCACTTTCATAGTTGCCAGCGAAAATCGTGATTGCCAATCCGGCGTCCGGCACGACATAGAGCCGCTGATCGCCCCACCCGGAGGCCATGATCACCTTGTGGCCAGTGTAAAGCACCCCGGGATACCAGAAATACCCGTAGCCAAATCGTTCCCAGGAATTGCTTATGTGCCGAGCAGTCGAAGCGGCGATCCAATCATCGGGAACCAATCGGCGGCCGCGCCACTTTCCACCATGCAGGATGAGCGAGCCAAACTTGGCCAGATCCCTGGCCCGCAGGCGCAATCCTGCCGAAGCGCTTGGAAAATGCTCTGACGTCCATGCCGGCGGACGCCACCATTCGTATTCGGTGATTTGGAGCGGATCGAAGAGAACCTTCTCGGCGTAGTCGGCGAGAGCCGTTCCCGTCAGGTTTTCGATGACGCCGCCAACCAGTTCGCTCAAGCCGCTGTTGTAAAGCCAGCGGCTTCCAGGCTCATCGCGCACTTCCTTGGCCAATGTAAATCCAACAGGATCGTCGCCAGAAAGAAGCCGGATAAAATCGTTTTGGCTATCGTAAGGAACGATTGTCTCATTCCACGCGAAACCTGCTGTCATTGTGAGAACATGGTGCAACGTCACCGCTTCCAGCTCTCCTTGCAGACCGCGTAATTCGGGGAAGAAACTCACTATCGGGCGAGAAAGCGCGCTTTCGGCCGAGCCATCGAGCACAACACCCAAGAGGAGCGATGTCACGCTCTTGGTGACCGAGCGGATATCGTGCAGCGTTTCGGGTCCGTGTTCGACGTAGCCATACTCTCCGTCTTCACCCGGCCAATAATGTTCAAAGACCAATTGGCCTTTGTGTTCAACAAGCACGGCGTGAACATTCGGCGCAGTCACGCCCGCATCGATCATTTCGACAAGTTCAGACAACGCTTCCGGGTCAAGGCCGGCACTGGCCGGTTCTGCAACGGTCCAGCCTTCAGGACGCGCGTCAGGCGCTGCCTCCAAATCCCACGCCACCGCCGGCGCCCGTGAAACAGCAGCCAGCAGGCTGGACAGAATGACACGCCGCGTGAGCATCACTGACCTCCTTCTTCCGCGGATGATACTGAAGCACGAAAGGTCACCTTCACAATGGTACAGGTTGAAAGGCATTTAGAGGGCTATTGAAAGCCCCCGGTCATCGGTTGGAATTGCAATTGATCTTTTGCCCAGAGCGTGGCGGATTTGTGCGATCTGTTTCTGCAAACCCGGGGGTGTTTGAACCGTCGGGTTCTCCTTAGTCCGGGTCACCGATTTTCGCTCCGGCAATACGACAATCCGGAAGCAGTAAATTGTCAAAAATCACATGGGCAAATCCCTGATCGTTTTTCTATACCTTTCAACTGCTTATTGAAATCAGATCGGAAATTTGCGCCCATAAAAATTTTCTATACAACAATAGATAAAGAAAATGTTTTTTGCAATTCTTTGAAACTAAAGCACTTCTTACTGCCTCGACTGATTTGATTCAATCAAAGGTTATGCGAAAAAATGGCGCCTTAAGACTTCAAACTTATATAACCATCTGAAATTGTTAATTCTTTCGGATTTCCACATGCAATTCCGCTGAAGATCAGTTGTAATTGCAGACTCGAGTTGGTTAATCTAGTTTTACTGTCAACGGGGCTTAGTTGATTGATTTCCGCCATGTTTTGGCGGTTCCATGACAGTGTTCGCGGTATCCGCGACTTCCCCAGAACAATTGAGATCTGGTCGCTACAAACGGTCAGGTACCTTGTGGGCAGGAGGCAGCAGCTTCCCGTCCGGGCTGCGGCGGCACCGGTTCGGGTTTGAAGGGCTTCCAAAAGTACATTCAGGGCAGCGCTTGCTTCCCTGACCCCATCGACCACAAGGTTTGGCACCGGGAAGGCCACTTCCCGGTGCAATTTTTTTGAATCTTTCTGGCGAAATCCGTGCCTGATCAGGCCGCGTTCTTGCGGTTGTTTGGCCTACGACGTCTCGAATGCTTTGGGGCCGCATTGTCGTTGTGACCCTTTGAGGATCTTTTGTGGGCTGGTTTCTTAGGCGACTGCTTGGCGTTACCGCCCCGGTTCTGACCACCACGCTTCGCGCGGCTGGCAGCTGCTGAAAGCGGCGGAACTTCACCTCCGGCAACCGGAATGTCGATCCCGATCAGTTTTTCGATCTGACGGAACAGTCCGATTTCTTCGGGTGCACATAGCGCGATCGCTTCGCCGTCCGCGCCTGCGCGCGCCGTTCTGCCAATCCGGTGCACATAGGCTTCGGCAACCTCCGGCAGCTCGAAATTGAAGACGTGGCTCACGCCTGGAATGTCGATACCGCGCGCTGCGACATCGGTTGCAACAAGCACGTTGATCTTGCCGTCCTTCAGGTCACGAATGGCTCTGTCGCGCTGGTTCTGGCTTTTATTTCCATGAATTGAGCCGGCGGCGATCCCGCTTTGCGACAGCTTGCGCATCAGACGCTCCGCGCCGTGTTTGGTCCGGCAGAATACCAGTGACAGTCCGTCCGGATTGGATTGCAGCTGCTTAAGGAGAAAGTCGGTCTTGGACTTAGGATCCATGAAGTGCACCGACTGCGTGACCTTGTCGGCAGTCCGCCCGGCAGGGGCTACTTCAACCCTCACGGGGTCGTGCAGATAGGTGCGGGCAAGGTCTGCAATCTGTTTCGGCATCGTTGCTGAAAACAGAAGTGTCTGCCGGTCCCTCCGGACCAGGCCGGCAATCCGGCGCAGGGCATGAATGAAGCCAAGATCCAGCATCTGATCGGCTTCGTCCAGGACCAGATAAGAGGCGGTCCCAAGATCAACCGCCTTGCGGTCAACCAGGTCGAGCAGACGGCCGGGGGTGGCGACCAGGATATCCGTTCCCTTCGAAAGCCGTTTGATCTGTCCGTTTATCGACACTCCGCCGACAACGGAAGAAACGCGCAGGGGCGTCGCTTTCAGATAGGAAATCAGGTTCTTTGCAATCTGGTTCACAAGTTCCCGGGTCGGTGCCAGAATCAACGCCCTGGTACCCTTTGGCTGCGCGGCTTCATTGTCGGACAGCAGGCGATCAATCAGCGGCAATCCGAAAGCCGCGGTTTTCCCGGTACCCGTTTGCGCCAACCCCATCAGGTCGCGTCCTTGAAGGATCTGAGGAATAGCTTTTTCCTGGATCGGCGTGGGAGAGGCATAGCCGTTTTCCGCAATCGCCTTCAAAAGGCCCTCGGAAAGTCCCAGGCTTTGAAAATCGGTCAATATTATTTCCTTGTTTCGAGCGTCAACGACGCTCCTGTCACCGCAAGTATCATCCTTGCGGATTGGTGTCGGTTCGCGGCAGACGGACCAGTATCGTTCCGTCTCTTTGCCGCCAGACCCTCGCGTGACATGGGAACTGGTCGAGCCTCGTATCAGGCTCGTGATCTGTGCAACTGGGAAAGTCCAGGCCAAAGATTTCGTGTCCCTGGACGGGGCACTTGGCGCGTTGTCTCTGCTCACGCGGCAGCAATTGCAGTGCGCTATATCTGCTTCCCGGCGCGAAATGTCAAGCCGATGCGGTTGGGCTCACGTGCTGCCATGTCTCAAACCGCTGCTTACGGGACCAGCCTGACCAGACGGCCGTCATCGCTGTCAGTGAGAACGTAGAGGTATCCGTCCGGCGCCTGGCGCACATCCCGGATCCTTTCGTCAAGCTCAGTCAGCAGCTGTTGTTCGGAAGCCACCGCGTTGCCGTCCAGTTCGAGTTTCGACAGGTGCCGGCCACGCAGTGCACCGACCAGCAGATCCCCCTTCCAATCGGGATAGCGGTCACTGCTGACGAACGCCATTCCCGACGGTGCGATCGAAGGGTCCCAGTAATGAATGGGTTGCTCCATGCCGTCCTTCGCGGTTCCCTCACCGATCTTGCCGCCGGAATAGTGCCTACCGTAGGAGATGACCGGCCAGCCGTAATTCTTGCCCGCCTCCGGAATGTTGATTTCATCTCCACCGCGTGCACCATGTTCAACGGTCCAAAGGACACCGGTCGAGGGGTTGATAGCAGCACTTTGCGGGTTTCTGTGTCCGATGGACCATATTTCTGGTTTGTGGTCTTCGCTGCTCTCGAACGGGTTGCCGGGGACCGGTTCACCGTCTGCCGTCAGCCGCAGGACCGAACCCGTATGATCAAGGGTGTCCTGTGAGCGTGGACCGTCGCCACGGTCGCCCAACGTCATGAAGAGGCTTCCGTCAGGTGCGAAAGCCAGGCGCGAGCCGAAGTGACGGCCACCATAGGCCTTGTTGTTGGCCCGGAAGATCGTTTTTCCGTCATCCAGTCGATAGCCATCGCCGGCAGCCGACAGCTTCGCGCGGAACAGCGACGTTCCTGCCCCTTCCGGCGAGCCTTGCGAGAATGTCAGGAAAACGGTCTGGTCGGATTCGAAATCCGGACTGAGCGCGATGTCCAGCATGCCGCCCTGGCCCTGGGCAAAGACTTCAGGCGTTCCCGCCACGACACTCTGCGCGCCGTCGCCAGACACATATTTCAAAAGCCCGTCTCGCTCGGTAACCAGGTACCCACCGTCTGGAAGAAAGGCGACGCCCCATGGATAGGACAAACCGTCCGTGACCGTTTCCAGGCTCACCGATGTCTGAGCGGCTGCAGGTGCCAGCGCGGCGGGCGCGGCCAAGATGCCGAGGGTTGCGGCGGATATTGCGAAAATTCGACGGGCATTCATGGCGGGCTCCGGGCCAATGGGCAAGCAATGTGTCTTGACCTTAATTAGGAACTCTCGCGCCTGCGAACAGACGCGGCGCCATTAAATTTCATCAATCCGGCGTTATGCTTGCCGCTTGAGAGTTCCTTTCAAGCCGGGCTGCAATCACGCGCCGCTCAAAGGCAATGTTCCAGTCAATCAGCGTGCGCCAGACCATGTCCGCCTGATCGGCTTCCAGGCCGAGTTCCTCGGCGCGCTTCCTGATAATCTCAATCATCGATTCGATACGCTCTGCGTCGAAGGCTTCGTCGGGATGCTGTTTGAGCTCCGACATGCGCCGCACGAAGCCCTGCCGCACAGCGAATAACCGAACCAGTTCCTCATCAAGTCGATCGATTTCATCGCGGATATCTTTTTTGGTGAGGCAGTCCTCAGGCGTTTTCACATTCACCATCCGGGTTTGCGGGATAACTGTACCCGCGAACCGGTTTCCCGGTCCGCGTCCTGGAGCTTTCGGATCGAAAATGCTGTAGCGCAGAACAGCAGATCAGTCGGCCAGCCGGGTCTGGGCTTCCACACTTGCAAGCGCCGACATGTTGACAACGCCGCGCGAAGTCACGGACGGTGTCAGAATATGCGCCGTCTTCGCAGCACCGAGCAGGATCGGACCGACATGAAGCGCCTGTGTCGCGACCTTCAGAAGGTTGTGCGCGATATTGGCGGAATCAAGGTTCGGGAAAAGCAGGAGATTGGCTTCCCCCTTCAATTTGCTGCCCGGCATGACACTCTCACGCAAAGCCTCGCTGAGAGCGGAATCGCCGTGCATCTCGCCGTCTGCCTCAAGTTCCGGATGGCGTTCCCAGATCAACTCGAGCGCTTCGCGCATCTTGCGTGATGAGGCCGTCTCCCTTGAGCCGAAATTGGACATGGACAGCAAGGCGATCTTCGGCTCGATGCCAAAGCGCCGGATTTCCTCGGCTGCAAGAACCGCCATTTCCGAAATCTCGACTGCCGTCGGATCTTCGGTGACGAAGGTATCCGACATGAACAGCGCACCCTGGCTGTTGATCAGCAGCGACATTGCGGACAGGTCCTTGGCTGTTTCACAAACGCCGATAACCTGCTTGATGTCGCGAAGATGGCGGATGAAGCGCCCTTCCAATCCGCATATGACGGCGTCCGCATCGCCGCGCCGGACCGCGAGGGCCGAGATGACTGTCGCGTTGGTGCGTACAACCGTGCGGGCGGCACTGGGTGGCATGCCGAGACGGCCAACGCATTCGAAATACTCATCCACGTAGTCGCGGTAACGCGGATCTTCCTGCGGATTGACGTATTCGAAATCGACATCGGGACGGATCTTGAGACCAAAGCGTTCGCAGCGCTGCTTGAGAACATCGGGCCGCCCCACCAGGATGGGTTTGGCGATATGGTCTTCGATCAGCACCTGGGCGGCACGCAGCACGCGCTCGTCTTCACCTTCGGCGTAAATGATCTTTTTCGGATCCTTCGTGGCGTTCTGAATGATCGGCTTCATGATCAGGCCCGACCGGAAGACAAAACGGTTCAGCCTGTCGTAATAGGCATCGAAATCCGTTATCGGCCGGGTCGCAACGCCGGAGTCCATCGCTGCCTTGGCGACAGCGGGGGCGACACGCAGGATCAGCCGCTGGTCAAACGGCGACGGGATCAGGTAATTGGGCCCGAACGTTTCCGTCTTGCCGCCATAAGCGCGCGCCACAACATCGGACGGTTCTTCCTGCGCCAGTCCGGCGATCGCCTCCACGGCTGCCCGTTTCATTTCCTCATTGATCGTTGTTGCGCCGACATCGAGCGCACCGCGGAAAATGAACGGAAAGCAAAGAACGTTATTTACCTGGTTCGGATAGTCAGACCGGCCCGTACACATGACCACATCATCGCGTACGGACAATGCGTCCTCCGGCATGATTTCCGGATTCGGATTGGCAAGAGCGAGAATTAGCGGACCCTTGCCCATTTTTTCGACCATGTGCGGCTTGAGCACGCCGCCGACGGACAGACCGAGAAAGACATCAGCACCCTCGATGATATCGTCCAGCGTGCGCTTGTCGGTTGGCTGTGCAAATACCGACTTCCACTCGTCCATGAGCTTTTCGCGGCCCTCATAGACGACGCCCTCGATGTCGGTGATC
Source organism: uncultured Roseibium sp. (assembly GCF_947494555.1). GTDB lineage: Bacteria > Pseudomonadota > Alphaproteobacteria > Rhizobiales > Stappiaceae > Roseibium. The sequence continues at coordinate 455,466 of NZ_CANLVF010000005.1, forward strand.
CAGATATTTTCCCGTTTCGCACCGAGCGACACCAGCATGTTGAGGCAGGCGAGCGCTGCCGCGCCTGCGCCGGATGCGACGATCTTGGCGTCTGCAATCTTCTTGCCCGCAAGGTGAAGACCGTTACGGACGGCCGCGCCGACGATGATGGCGGTTCCATGCTGATCGTCATGGAACACCGGGATGTTCATCTTTTCCCGCAAACGCGCTTCGACCATGAAGCATTCGGGCGCCTTGATGTCTTCGAGATTGATGCCGCCGAAAGTCGGTTCAAGCACCGAAACGGCGTCAACGAATTTGTCGACATCGGTTTCGTCGACCTCGATGTCGAACACGTCGATTCCGGCGAACTTCTTGAACAGGACCGCCTTCCCTTCCATGACCGGCTTTGAGGCGAGCGGCCCTATGTTGCCGAGTCCGAGCACCGCCGTACCGTTTGAAATCACCGCGACAAGGTTGGCACGGGACGTGTAGTGCGCCGCCTTCGCGGGATCGTCGGCAATTTCAAGGCAGGGTGCGGCGACGCCCGGAGAATATGCCAGCGCAAGGTCACGCTGGTTGCCGAGCGGTTTCGTCGGCTGGATCTCAAGTTTCCCGGGCTTGGGATGTTCGTGATAGTAGAGGGCTGCTTCGGTCAGATCGTGTTCGGTCTTGTTGCTATCGCTCATGACGTTTTCTGGCTCCCTGACCTGTTCCGCTCGGTATTTGTATTGGTCTTTGGCTTGTGATTGGGAAGCGTGACGCTTCGCGATCCGAATTGCAAATTCCTGAAGTGTCTGTGTGGTTTACCCGGCGCGCTGGAAAATGAGAACCCGAATTAACAAAAACAGCACAACGGCGTTCAGGATATGCCACATGAAATGAATTCCGAACTCGATATGTGCACAGAGCGGCTCGTCCAGCGTGCGGAACGTTAGCGATACCAGAAAGACAAGACCTGTCAGGAGGACCTGCGCCCCGAGCTTCTTGTCCTTGCGGGAAAACAGGGAGCCGACCACGAAGATCGCAAGCAGTGCGGGGACATAGCCAGCTGATGAGCCGACGAATGGCGCAAAAAGCGTGTCCGCGAACAGGACCGTAGCCACGAGAAAGGCGATGACGATCCCGAGTGCTGCCCACCATGGAAGCTTCAAGAAACGGTTGAGCGCGAAAAAAAGATAAACGTGAATGAAGATGACGATCGGTATGACATCGGCGAGCACCGCCCACACCGTTGCAAACGTGTGGAACAGGAACGAACCGATACCGATTGCGGCGAGAATGACGATCAATGCGAGGCCGGTCCAATCGTCCGGTGTCTTTTTGCGCCAAATCAGGAATGCAATCACGGCCGCGATCAGGAAGGCAGCGTTGGTAATGGCATTCAACGGCTCCGACCAGAATTCAGGTCCGACACGTTCACAATAATTGTTCAACTGCTGCGTCAGGTCCATCTGTGGCACATCGGTTCGTTGCTCTATTTGTATCCTTTACAGCCCGGACGTGACAGTTTCGGCAACCAAGGCACCAAGGCGTGAAATTCCCTCTTCAATTCGCGAGGGGCTGGCGCAAGAAAAGCTCAATCGCAACGTATTTGCACCGCTTCCATCCGGATGGAACGCGCCTCCCGGGACAAATGCAACCTTTACGGATTCCACCGACTGTTCAAGCAACACCGCAGCGTCCAGCCCCTTCGGCAACTCGACCCAGACGAACATGCCGCCTTCCGGTCTGGACCAATGCGTTCCCGCCGGCATATGCTGCTCCAATGCGGCGAGCATCGCATCGCGGCGCTCCTTGTAGATCGCATTGGTATGCGCCGTGTGGCTGTCGAATTTTTGCTCGGCGACGCGCGCCATCGCTTCCTGGTTGAGAACAGGTGTGTTCAGATCGCTCGCCTGTTTGATCAGAACCAGTCTGGATATGACCTCGGACGCCGCACAGATCCAACCGAGACGCAGTCCGGGCGAAAGCGATTTGGAAAAGCTGCCGCAATAAAGCGTCCGGCTGTTTTCAATACCTCCGCTTTTCTCGCAGTCCAGCGCCAGGACAGCGGGCACCGGCTCACCATCGTAGCGCAGGCTCTCGTATGGAGCGTCTTCTATGACCGCGCAGCCGAGGTCTTCTGCAAGCGACAGGATTTGCCTGCGCTCGTCCAGACCGAGCGAAAGGCCGGTCGGGTTCGCAAAATCCGGCGACAGATATGCGAATTTCACGGCCCCGCCCTTTTGCGACGCCCTGGACAAATAGTCTTGCGCCGACCGGTTTGTTCCGGGGTCCAAACGGTCGAAGTGCAGCTCATAGGCGTTGAAAGCCTGGATCGCTCCAAGATAGGTCGGCCATTGAACGAGAGCCGTGTCGTCTTCCGACAAAAACAGCTTGCCGATGTAATCGAGGCCCTGCTGGGATCCAGAGGTGATGAGAATGTTCTCGGGGCCGCAGGAAACGCCGAGTTCCTTCATGTGCCCGACGATCCATTGGCGCAGCCTCAGACTGCCTTCGCTAATGCCATACTGAAGCGCCTTTTCCGCGTCCGGCCCTCCCAGGATTTCGCCATAGGCTTCCTTGAAGGCGTCCGCAGGAAAGAGTGCAGGGTCTGGAATACCCCCGGCAAATGAAATCACATCCGGCCGGTCGAGAAGCTTCAGAAGTTCACGGATTTCAGAAGCGCGCATGCGGGTTGCGCGTCTTGCGTAAAGGCTGTCCCAGGTCGTCATGGTTATCTCGAAATCAATTTTTGCGTTATTTAAGTCAATAATACTGACCTATTTATTTTGCAAGTGTCCCAATCCTGTTATTTTTTGTAATTTTATTTCGCGTCGATCGTCTGCGTATGAAGTTTGGCCTGGTCACTGGAAGCGCCGCCGTTCTTCCCCTATGTCTTGAGGACAAAGGAGATTTCCATGTCGCGTATCGATGACACCCGGCCATTCATCCCGCTCAACATTGCAGTCCTGACTGTCTCGGACACGCGCAAGCTGGAAGACGACAGGTCCGGAAACACGCTGGCGGACCGGCTGACAAAGGCGGGACATACGCTTGCTGCCCGCAAGATCGTTCAGGATGACATTCCAGCCATCCAGGACACCGTCCGCGCCTGGATCGCGGATGACGGTGTTGATGTCGTCATTTCAACCGGCGGCACCGGCTTCACCGGGCGGGACGTTACGCCGGAAGCGATGGAGCCTCTTTTCGAAAAACGCATGGATGGGTTTTCCGAAGTCTTTCACCGGATCTCCTACGACAAGATCGGCACCTCGACGATCCAGTCACGCGCGACCGGCGGAGTTGCCGGTGCGACCTACATCTTTGCACTTCCCGGTTCGCCCGGTGCCTGCAAGGATGCCTGGGACGGTATCTTGAAGATGCAGCTCGATTATCGGCACATGCCGTGCAATTTCGTGGAAATCATGCCTCGCCTGGACGAGCACCTGAAACGCGGAAAACTGCAGGAAGCTTGACGGCATGCCCCTTTCGCTCCGCCCGACCGACATCACCGATGCTGACGCAGTCTCCGCATTGCTTGTCAAAAGCTATGCAGCTCTGCTGGCGGACGCCTACGACCCGGAGACGCTGGTGGCCGCGCTTCCCCTGATCACCGTGGCGCAACCCGATTTGCTGGCGTCCGGCACATACTATCTGTGCGAAACGTCTGCCGGCCAGATCGTGGGCGTTGGCGGCTGGACAAAACACTCCCCGACCGGGCGGGACGAAACAGCTTCAAACGGAAATATCCGTCATTTCGGCACCGATCCCGAGCATGTCGGAAACGGCATCGGGCGGTCATTGATGGACCGGTGCGTCGCGGATGCCATCGCAGCCGGCCTGAGTGAACTCAATTGCTATTCAACGCTAAACGGCGAAGCGTTCTACCGTGCCTGCGGTTTCCTTAACGTCGAGCCTTTTCCAGTCAAATTGCCGGGCGGGGTCATCTTTCCTTCCGTCCGCATGACCCGCACCTTGTAACGCTCACCAGCAAACCGGAGACATTCATGGGACTTCTCGTAGACGGCACCTGGGACCCGGACGCGACCGGCGATACCGTGGCCTCCGACCGGTTCGAAAGGTCCAGGGCGCAGATCCGGAATTGGGTGACGGAAGACGGTTCGGCGGGGCCATCGGGTGACCCCGGGTTCAAGGCGGAAAGCGGCCGCTACCATCTTTATGTCGCCTGGAACTGCCCCTGGGCGCATCGCACACTCCTGATGCGCGCACTCAAAGGGTTGCAGCCTCATGTTCCCATTTCCGTGCTGGCGCCGAAGCGAACTGAAGACGGATGGGTCTTCGATCCGGACAACGGTTATTTAGACACGCTTTCAGGAGCTTCAGCACTCCACGAGGTCTACTCCGCAGGAACGGACACCTACACGGGCCGCGTTACGGTTCCTGTCCTCTGGGACACGAAGTCGGGCCGTCTGGTAAGCAACGAGTCGGCTGAAATCATCCGCATGTTCAACGAAGCCTTTCAGGGCATTTCAGAAAACAAGGCGGATTTTTACCCGGCAGATCTGCGCAATGTCATCGATGACTGGAACGGTTTCATCTACCCAAAACTCAACAACGGTGTTTACCGGGCAGGGTTTGCGCGCTCTCAATCGGCCTATGAAGAAGGCGTAAAAGGCGTCTTTGAGGCCTTGGACCGTATCGAAAAGACGCTTGAAAGCGGTCAATGGCTCCTTGGCGACACACTGACGGAGGCCGATGTCCGTTTGTTTCCGACATTGGCGCGTTTTGATGTCGCCTATTGGAGCGCGTTCAAGTGCAACCAGCGCCGGCTGATCGACTATCCAAAGCTTTGGGCCTACGCACGCCGCTTTTATGCTCTGCCGGGGGTTGCCGAGACCGTAAAGCTCGACATTTACCGCCGGGGCTATCATTCAAGGAGCGATGCACGAAATCCGCACGGTATCGTGCCGCTCGGGCCGGTCGTCGATTTCTCTGAACCCTTGGCTGCCGCTTAAGTTATGCGTGCCTAGCCGTGCAGCTTGACGGCGACACTCGCCGGGATGCGCAGCGTGCCGACGCAAAACCGGGCAAGAGCCTGGCGGAAACGCGAAACAGCGCCGTCGCCTTCCGCTTCTCCCGATGTGACTGCTGCTGCGCGCAGGAAGACGATCCTGCTTCGGCCTATCCGCTTGGCGATGTCGAGATCCTCGAGTTCCGGCAATGGCCGGTGCCCGCCCAGTTTCTGATAAAACTGCCGCGATATCAAAAGACCCTGATTGCCATAAGGCATTCCCAGCAATTGGGAACGAAGCGCGGCAATGGATTCGCTTATACGGGCGCTCAAACCGAAAGCTTCGTATCTGAGCCGGAAACTTGCGGCGGTCCTGCTACCGTTGGGTGCCCGGCCCGCCCGCTCGATGAACGCCTGGGCTTCATGGTGCCAGCCGTTTTCCAGCAATGTTTCCGGGCGCAGGAACAAAAGCCAGTCACCACGCCGCGACAGTCCGGCACCATAGGCCAGGCGCTCGCTGCGCGACATGGATTTGCAACTGACCCACTGACAACCGGCGGCATCTGCAACGCGCTCGGTGCCGTCACTTGAGCCGCCATCCACAACAATGACTTCGCGTATGACGCCTTCGGCAGCAGCTGTCACCAGGGACGAAAGTGCGTGCACAAGCTCGGTCTCTGAATTCTTTGTCGGTACTATGACACTGATCATGGTGCAGTCTTTTACATCAAAAATTCGCAAGTGCGAAATATGCGGGTTGTAATACGTGATTTTTGAGCTAATGTTCCTGATATGTTCTCAAACCACATCGATATGTTTTCATGAGTTCCGTGCTACACTCCGAGGTTGATTTGACGCTGGAAGACCCTACGGATTCTGCCGCTTCAAGGCTTCCCGGCGACAGGCGCAGAGGCCGGGCAGCGGCAACAAATGCATCCGGCCGCTTCGAGCCGGTGTCACGGGAAAGTTTCGACGACGGCTGGGAAACGCTCGACGACCTCCCGCCTCTCAAAACAGAGGTACAGGAAGAGCGCGCACGAACGATTATCACCCGCAACGACTCGCCAGATCTCTCCTTTGACCGCTCGATCAATCCATACCGGGGTTGTGAACACGGTTGTATCTATTGTTTCGCCCGGCCCACGCACGCTTACATGGGCTTGTCGCCGGGCCTGGACTTCGAGACCAGACTGTTTGCAAAGCCCAATGCGGCAGCGTTGCTGGAGCGTGAATTGTCCAGACCCGGCTATACGCCGCGTGTGATCGCCATCGGCACCAATACCGACCCCTATCAGCCCCTGGAAAAGAGCTACCATCTCATGCGCGAGATTCTGGAGGTCATGGATAGCTGTTCGCACCCGGTTGCCATCGTTACGAAATCATCTCTCGTAACCCGCGATATCGACATCCTTTCCAGGCTGGCAGAACGCAATCTGGTCAAGGTAGCGCTCTCGGTCACAACGCTCGACAGAAAGCTCGCACGAGCGATGGAGCCCCGCGCTTCAGCTCCTCACAAGCGGCTCGGTGCGATCCGGTTGCTTTCGGAAGCAGGTGTTCCTGCAACGGTCATGATGGCACCGATTATTCCTGCCCTGACCGACAGCGAAATCGAATCCGTGCTCGAAGCGGCTGCTGAGCACGGTGCGACAGAAGCAAGTTTCGTGCTTCTGCGCCTGCCGCTGGAAGTTTCAGAACTCTTCCGCGATTGGCTGTTGCGGGAGAGGCCTGACCGATACCGCCACGTGATGAGCCTCATTCGCTCCATGCGCGGCGGCAAGGACTACGATGCCAGGTGGGGCGAACGTATGCGAGGCCGCGGTCCCTACGCGGACCAGATCGCCAAGCGCTTTTCGCTCGCGGCCAAACGCCTCGGGCTCAATCTGAGACGGAAGAAACTCAACATTGCCGACTTCGTCCAGCCGCAAAAAGGTGGTGTGCAACTGGATCTCTTTTAGGATTCCAGCTTGCGGCGGACACTCCCAACCGGCAGCTTCCTACTGATGACACGCACCCCATCGCTCTTTGATCTGCCATTCCCGGACAGTCCGGACCTTACAACCGAACGCCGGCATGCCAGCACTTACGGCGGCAGACTTTGCGGTGTTGATGAAGCCGGACGCGGTCCGTGGGCGGGGCCGGTCGTGACAGCTGCGGTCGTGCTGGATTATGACAACGTTCCCGAAGGCCTTGACGATTCCAAGAAGCTGAGCGAAGCGAAACGTGAAGAGCTGTTTGAACAGATCGTTTCAAGTGCCCTGGTCAGTGTCGCAAGCGCTTCGCCTGCATCAATCGACCGGCTGAACATCCGCGCGGCGACACTTGCTGCCATGGTGCGCGCGGTGAATGGTCTCGCTGTCACTCCACGCTACGTGCTCGTCGACGGACGCGATGTTCCGCCAGGCTTGACCCGACCCGGACAGGCCTTGGTCAAAGGCGACGGACGCTGTCTCTGCATTGCAGCTGCCTCCATCGTCGCCAAGGTTACGCGGGATCGGATGATGGTGCGTCTGGAACATTATGTTCCCGGCTACGGTTTCGACCAGCACAAGGGATATGGCGTCCCCCGGCACCAGGCAGCATTGAACGAACTCGGCCCTTCCCCGCACCACCGGATGAGTTTCAAGCCCGTGAGACTTGCGGCTCACAAGGGCGAGTAATCTTTGCGTGCTGCACCACTTACCGTACCTGCGAAGAGAGAGGTCCAGTACACACAAACTGGCAACGAGAATACTGGATCCCGGTCTTGATGCTACGCAACAAACCGGGAGGACAAAGGTTGTTTGGGCCGAAGTAAACCAGTTGCATTGCGCTTAGACATATCTGAGGGGTGACAATGCCAACCGCCCTCCATGAGAATTAAAGTAATCCACCCATGGATGGTTCAATGGGTCCGGTTACATAGGACGAGCGAAACACACCAGCACCGCAACTTGTCATCCCTGCGAAGGCAGGGATCCAGTACCCAAAAACTCCTGCCGTGAGTACTGGATCCCGGCCTTGATGCTGCGCATCAAACCGGGAAGACAATCGCTGTTTCCACGGGAGTAAGCCGGTTGCATTGCGCCTGCACATATCGGAGGGGTGACAATGCCAACCACCTGGCCAGAGGGTTAATATAGTCCACTCCTGGACGGATCAATGGGTTCGGTTACACAGGACGAGCGAAACACACCAGCACCCGCAACTTGTCATCCCTGCGACGGCAGGGATCCAGTAGACACATACTCGCGCCGTGGATACTGGATCCCGGTCTTGACGCTGCGCATCAAACCGGGAAGACAACAGCTGTTTCCATGGGAGTAAGCCGGTTGCATTGCGCTCGCACATATCGGAGGGGTGACAATGCCAACCACCTGGCCGGAGGGTTAAAATAGTCCACTCCTGGACGGATCAATGGGTTCGGTTACACAGGACGAGCAAAAACACCAGCATCCACCGCTTGTCATCCCTGCGACGGCAGGGATCCATTAGACACATACTCGCACCGTGGATACTGGGTCCCGGCCTTGATGCTGCGCATCAAACCGGGAAGACAATCGCTGTTTCCACGGGAGTAAGCCGGTTGCATTGCGCCTGCACATATCGGAGGGGTGACAATGCCAACCACCTGGCCAGAGGGTTAATATAGTCCACTCCTGGACGGATCAATGGGTTCGGTTACACAGGACGAGCGAAACACACCAGCACCCGCAACTTGTCATCCCTGCGACGGCAGGGATCCAGTAGACACATACTCGCACCGTGGATACTGGGTCCCGGTCTTGATGCCGCGCATCAAACCGGGATGACAACAGCTGTTTCCATGGGAGTAAGCCGGTTGCATTGCGCTCGCACATATCGGAGGGGTGACAATGCCAACCACCTGGCCAGAGGGCTAAAATAGTCCACGTCTGGATGGTTCAATGGGTCCGGTTACACAGGACGAGCGAAACACACCAGCCTCCACCGCTTGTCATCCCTGCGACGGCAGGGATCCAGTAGACACATACTCGCACCGTGGATACTGGGTCCCGGTCTTGATGCCGCGCATCAAACCGGGATGACAACAGCTGTTTCCATGGGAGTAAGCCGGTTGCATTGCGCTCGCACATATCGGAGGGGTGACAATGCCAACCACCTGGCCAGAGGGTTAAAATAGTCCACTCCTGGACGGATCAATGGGTTCGGTTACACAGGACGAGCAAAAACACCAGCATCCACCGCTTGTCATCCCCGCGCAGGCAGGGATCCAGCACCCAAAAACTCCTGCCGTGAGTACTGGATCCCGGCCTTGATGCCGCGCATCAAACCGGGATGACAATCGCTGTTTCCATGGGAGTAAGCCGGTTGCATTGCGCTCGCACATATCGGAGGGGTGACAATGCCAACTACCTGGCCAGAGGGCTAAAATAGTCCACGTCTGGATGGTTCAATGGGTCCGGTTACACAGGACGAGCGAAACACACCAGCCTCCACCGCTTGTCATCCCTGCGACGGCAGGGATCCAGTACACGCAATCTCGTGCCGAGAATACTGGATCCCGGTCTTGATGCTGCGCATCAAACCGGGATGACAAGGGTTGTTCCGTATCAGTGAAACCAATTGGGTTGCCTAAAGGCATATCGAAAAGGTGACGCTATAGCTGCCTGTCTCGAGGACTGAATTGATCCGTTCCCGGATAGCTCAATGCGACCGCTTGCGCGTGGCCTGTTCCTTGACCTCCGACGCGAATTTCTCTGCCGGCCATGCTTCCGTTAGTGCCTGGCGCATGATGTCCTGCTGACTGGGTGGCGCCATCCCCGACAAAGGAGAATCGATGTCCAGATTTGCGGGAAAGGGATAGCCTTCCGCCGTTGCGGACACGACAGTGTCGATCTCACGCGCGCTGAGCCCTTCGTTCGCCTTGGCCGCGAGAAGCGCTGGATAGGCGGCAAGGGACATGCGCAAGCGATCCACAATCTCGATCGACCGTCCGTAGGCCGAGCCTATCTGAAGGAGGTTGGCAAACCGCTCAACGTTACTTGTCCGGTTCTCGCCTGCAGCGTGGAAAGTTGCGGGATTGAAAAACAGAAGGTCTCCCTTTTGCAAGGGCATCTGGACGTGGTGCTGTTCAAAATGGGCCCGGAATTCGGGCAGGAGCACAGCCTGATAACCTGGAAGATAACTTTGTGAAAACGGAAGAAGTTTTGTGGGTCCGGCCTCGACCGGCATGTCGCTGTGGGCGATACCGCCTTGAAGCGTCAAATGGCATGAGACGGCGTGCTGTGAAGCCGGATACGCCTGCATCAGCGCGGCGCCTTGAAAACCCATGTGGTAATCACGGTGGGCGACCTGGGCCTGGCCGCCCGGGTGGACGACATTGACCTGGCAGGTGATCTGGTAACCCGGTCCGAGCCAGGCTTCGCTCACCCGGCGTAAGAGATCATTTGCATTGTAGCGGATGAACAGCTCCGGATCGGCAACACAGAGCTTCTCATGCGCGTTCCAGATCCGAGTGTTTGCTCCGGCTGCAGCAAAGTGATCGCCCTGGCCGCTATCCTGCTCGGCCTCCTCTTTCATGATACGGTTCAAAACATCGGTCACCGCATCAAGGAGAGCGATGTCCGTGTAACCCTCGCGGATGACGATAATGCCGGGCCCGCTCGAAAAGGAGCGGTTCCATTCTGCCATTATGTCCCGCCAGGCGGCCTCGCCGGTATTGTTTTGTAAGAGCGCAGCGCCGTCATAGACCGGAATGTCGGATACAATATCGGCGGCAGCCGGATAATCCGCGCTCTCCGATTTCTGATCCAAGTGGCGCTTGAAATCTTCGATGGAGCAGGAGCTCTCATCAATCCAGACCGGTGCTGCGCGCTCCGTCTTGTCCAGCATGGCATCCTCCCAAATCACCAGCAGCAGCCTAGGCATTGCCGGTTTCGACATTTTCGTTCCGCGTTCCGCGAGACGTGTCTTTGTGTGATTGTGCCTATGGTTGCCGAAGTTCCGACAGCTGGCAACTCGTGGGGAAACAAAAAAAGCGGCCCATGGGCCGCTCTTTCAGTGTTCAATCCGACTGTCGCCAATCAGTTCAAGCGTTCTTTCACCTGGTCGATGCTCTTGGAAAGAATGTCGTCGGCAACCGTGTCCTTGACCTTGGCGGCAAGGATTTCCTCTGCCGCTGCAACAGCGATGTCCGCTGCCTTGGCCCGAACTTCAGCGATTGCCTGCGTTTCCGCCTGTGCGATCTTGACCTCGGCTGCCTTGGTGCGCCGCGCGATCATTTCTTCAAGCGCCTTGTTGGTTTCCACCGTCAGGCGTTCGGCCTCGGCATTCGCCTCGGCAATGATGGCTTCCGCTTCACCTTCAGCCTCGTGACGCTTGCGCTGGTATTCCGACAGCAATTCCTGGGCTTCTTCGCGCATCTTGCGCGCTTCTTCCAGTTCCTTGCGAATACCGTCGGCGCGGTTGTCGAGAGACGAACCAATTTTGCCCGGAACCTTGAGGTAGGCAATCAGGGCAAAGAAGAGAACAAGACCGATCAGGGCCCAAAATGTTGCATCCATGATCGTCTCCTCAGTCCATCGCCGACTTCAGCGCTTTGGTCAGGTCGGTTTTCGTCGGAGCCTTTCCAATCAGCTGCTCGACGAGCGCCGATGTGGTGTCTCCGGCGATATCGCCGATCTGCGACAAGGCCTCGGTCTTGATACCGGTGATCTGCGTTTCCGCAGCCTGCAGCTTCTCGTTCAGCTCTGCTTCCGCCTTTTCGCGGCGAGCTTCCTGTTCAGCTTTCAGCTTCGCACGTGTGTCATGCGCAATGCTGTGAGCCTTGTTGCGGGCTTCCGCCAGCGCCTGCTCGTAGGCTGCGATCGCCGCGTCGGTCTCGTCCTTCAGGCGGTTGGCCTCGGAAAGATCACCGGCGATGCGGTCCTTGCGGTCCTCAAGGATCCCTGCAATCCGCGGCATCGCCACGTTTTTCATGATCCAGTAGAAGACGCCGAAGGTGATGGCGAGCCACAGCAGCTGGGACGCAAAAGTGGTCGCGTCGAACGGTGGGAAGCCCACACCGTGCTCGGCGGCCGTGTCAGCGATCGCTGCATGGCTTTCAGTGGTCGTATCGCCTGCCATTTCCTGTCTCCTAAGTCCGGTCAGGCGGCGCTTTCAGTGCGCCGCCACCGGAGTCGCGTCGAATATCGCTGCGGGTGAGCGATTAAGCGAACAGGATGAGGAAGGCGATCAGAAGTGAGAAGATGCCCAGAGCTTCCGTCACGGCGAAGCCGAAGATCAGACGGCCGAACTGGCCATCAGCTGCAGACGGGTTGCGCAGAGCGCCAGCGAGGTAGTTACCGAAGATGGTGCCGAGGCCGATACCTGCACCGCCCATGCCGAGACATGCGATACCTGCACCGATGTATTTTGCTGCTTCTGCTTCCATGACACGTGCTCCTAGATGTGTTTGCAGATTGCTCACTTACGGCGCCACAGGCCGTGTGATTGGATTGCCCTTAGTGAGAAGGATGAAGGGCGTCGTTCAGATACATGCAGGTCAGAACGGCGAAGACGTAGGCCTGCAGGAATGCAACGAGGAATTCGAGCGCTGTCAGCGCGACCGTCATTGCAAGTGGAAGAACTGCACCGAAGATACCGACCGCACCCATCGCACCAAGGCTCACGACGAAACCGGAGAACACCTTCAAGGTGATGTGGCCAGCCAGCATGTTCGCAAACAGGCGAACGGAAAGGCTGATCGGACGGGAAAGAAACGAGATCACTTCGATCATGGTCACGAGCGGAATAAGCGCGCCTGGCACTCCGCTTGGGATGAACAGTTTGAGGAAGCTCATGCCGTGACGCAGGAAACCGTAGATAATCACTGTCAGAATCACCAGCATGGCCAGCGCGAACGTGACGATGATGTGGCTCGTTATGGTGAAGAAATACGGGAACATCCCGAAGAGGTTGGCGACCAGGATAAACATGAAAAGAGAGAAGACGAGCGGAAAGAACCGCATCCCGTCCGACCCGGTCGCGTCTCGTAACGTACTGGCTATGAACTCATACATCATCTCCGACACCGACTGAACCCGGCTCGGCACCAGGCCGCGACCGCTGGTCGAGAAAATCAGAAACGCGGAGGTCGCCGCCACGGTCAAGACCATGAACAGGGAAGAGTTGGTAAATGAGAAATCCATGCCTCCGACTTCAATCGGAAAGATCTTCTGGATCTGGAACTGTGAGATCGGATCGTTCGCCACCGGCCAGCCTTCTTCGCTCGTTCATAATCACAGCGCCCGGAGGCGCGACAAATTCTAGTCTGATCCGTCGTCTGGAGCATTCTTGTCGCGCCGCAGCCCGACTTGCGGCTGTTCGACCACACCGGCCGATCGCAACACATTCAGAACGCCCGCGGCAAACCCCAGCAGCAGGAAAATGATGAGCCCAAACGGCGTCGTTCCCAACCACTGATCGGCGACCCAACCAATCCCGGCCCCCACCAGAACGCCCGCGATGAATTCAGAAGACAGCTTCATCGCCTGCGCATAACCGGCAGAGTTGCTTTCCGATTTTCGGGCTGCCTTTTCATCGGCAACGCGTTGATCATCAAGCTTCCGGCTTAATTGAGCCCGCCGTTCCGACAGACCCGCTTGCGAAACATCTGTGTTCCGATCGTCATTTTGGTCGTTTTCCGAAGACATGTTCCTTTGTCCCCAGTGCGCCGACATGTCAGATCAATCAACAGGAGTGCCCCGTAAGCCGCGCGCACCATAGTCGGCGCCTCAGGCCGTGTCAAGGAGACTTGATTAATAATTATCTCATTGAAAACGCTTGCCTTTTTCGCCTTCAGATATTTTCGCGAGACCTAAGTTGTACGTGTGCTCGGCGGCGGCGGCGCCCGCAAGGGGGCGGTCAGCCGGTTTCCCGGAATCGCTCAGCCGTCTCAAGGTCGACCGAAACAAGCTGCGAAACACCTCTTTCAGCCATGGTGACCCCGAAAAGGCGGTTCATTCGCGCCATCGTGATCGGGTTATGCGTGATCACCACAAACCGGGTTTCCGTGCTTGCCGCCATTTCGTCGAGCAAATCGCAGTAGCGTTCGACGTTGGCATCGTCCAGCGGTGCATCCACCTCATCCAGCACGCAAATCGGTGCGGGATTGGTGAGGAAGACCGCAAAAATCAGGGACATTGCGGTCAAGGCCTGCTCGCCGCCGGACAGCAGCGTCATTGTCTGCGGCTTTTTGCCCGGCGGACGTGCAATGATTTCAAGCCCCGCATCAAGCGGATCGTCGGAATCGACAAGCTGCAGTTCGGCGGTTCCCCCGCCGAAAAGATGCGTGAACAGCCGCTGGAAGTGGCCGTTGACAACTTCAAACGAGGCAAGCAGCCGCTCACGTGCTTCGCGGTTGAGATTGGAGATGCCGGTCCGCAAACGGCGGATCGCCTCGATCAGGTCATCGCGTTCCGAAGTCAGCGTGGTTTTCTGCTCGTCGATTTCCTTCAGCTCTTCCTCTGCGCGAAGGTTCACACCACCGAGCCGTTCGCGCTCGGCCTTGAGGCGCTCCAGCTTGCGTTCCGTGGCAGCAGCGTCCGGAAGCGGCGCGCCCTCCTTCAGACCCGCTATGCCCGGCAATGCGGCAACCGTGACCTCCAGATCCTCGTCTATGCGGCGCTCAAGATTGCTTTTGCGCTCCTTGGCGGCTTCAAACCTTTCTTCGGCGCGGATCTTGTTTTCACGCGCGCTAGCCATCGCATCCATGGCCGCCTTTGCCGCCCGGTCCACCTCGGCAAGGTCAAGCTCGGCCTGCTGCAGCTGGTCATCCCGGCGTTTCTTTTCCTCTTCCGCCTTGGAAACGGCGGACAGGAGATCCCGGCGCTTGATTTCGATGTCTTCCGGCGCCTCGATCAATTCAGCCCGCTCTTCTTCCGCCTCTTCCCGGCGCTCCGTCAGCACTGTGACCTGCCGGGCGGCATTTGCGGCCCGCGACTTCCAGCCATCATATTCACGGGCAATCGCCTCGAGGCGCCGGTCACGCATCATCTGTTCGCGCGACAGGCCTTCAGAGATCGCACGCGCTTCGGCAAGCTCGGCCCGCGCGTCGGCGACACTCGTCTGGAGCTCTTCAATCATGTCCTGATAGTTGGAGCTTTCAGGTGCTTCCGCGAGGCGTTCCTCAGCTTCCACCATTTGTTCGCGCGCCAGTTCGGCCTCTTCGCCGAACCGTTCGGCGCGATCCTGCGCCGCTGCCTTTTTCGCAGCCAACTGTGAAACCGCGCGCTCTGCAGCGCTCAGCGCCTCACGGGCCGAGGCGGCGCTGCGCTGGCCATCCCTCACCTTGCCGCGCGCGGTCTGTTCCCATTCGACGGTCTTGCGCACGTCGGCGGCGGCAATTTCGAGTGCCTGCTGCTTGTCGACAAGATCGCGGCGCGCGGTTTCGATTTCGTCGCCCAGTTCCAACAGGCGGTTTTTTTGCGCCAGACGTTGAGCAGCCGGTGTCGGCGCATTTGCCGCGACGACAAACCCGTCCCACCGCCACAGGTCACCCTCTTTCGAGACGAGCCTCTGACCTGGCGCCAGCATATTGCGAAGGCCAGGGCCGTTGGCCTGTTCAACGACGCCAACCTGCCGCAACCGCCGTGTCAGTTCAGCGGGGGCAACGACAAACTCGGCAAGGGATCTAACGCCTGCCGGCAAACCGGAATCTGTATCATGCGGCAGAACCGGCCCCCATTTGACAGCGGCACTCTCGTCCAACGGTGCGTCCAAATCCTCGCCAAGCGCGGCTCCGAGCGCGGTTTCGTACCCTTGCTCGACCTGAAGCTTTTCAACAACAGGCGTGAAATCCTTGTCTGCCAGGGTGTTCAGAACCTGATCCAGGGTTCTTGCTTCCGTTTCAAGTCCTTGCAAGGCCTGCTGCGCTTCCGACAGTGGTACACGTGCGGTTTGCTCGGCGTCCCGTGCTGCACGCGTCGCCGTTTCCGCCTCCTCGGCGGCCGTTTCCGCCTCTAGAAGCGTTTCTTCGGCTAACTCCAAAGCCTCGCGGTTTTCAACGACGCCGTCATGTTCCGCCATCTGCGCGTCGAGCGCTTCAAGCGTCTGGTTTGCGTCCTGAACCTGAACCACAAGACGATCGGCACGCAGGCGCGCTTCCGCAACCGCCCGTTCGAACTGCCTGCGTTCGGCGCTTGCACGGGCTTCGGTTGCTGTGAGGTCGGCAAGTTTCGCTTCCAGCGTTCCAACGGTCTCTTCGGCCGAAGTTACCTTTTCGCGTGCTGCTTCCGTGCGTTCCTGCACTGTCTCGTTTTCTTCGAGAAGCTCTGCACGTTCTTCACTCAGGCGCTCCAGAACGTCGTCGTTTTCCGAGGCCATAGCCTGTTCACGCCGAATGTCCTCGGCAAGCTGCGCCAGGCGTCGTTCCAGATCCTGCAGACGTTCCTTGACCCGTCTTTCTTCCGCATCAAGTTCATTGCGCGCAATCACAAGCCGCTGCAAGGCGGCGGCTGCTTTTGCGGATTCATCACGCAGTTCAGGCAGCTTATGCGCTGCAATCGCCTGAATTCGGGCGCTTTCGGCCTGCAGGGCGGTCGCTTCATTGACCTCCTTCTGCGTCTCGTTGAATTGCTCTTGTGCCGCCACAAGAGCATCCCGCGATTCCGTCCAGCGGATGTAAAGGATGGAGGCTTCCGCAGCCCGGATTTCGGAAGAAAGGTTCCGGTAGCGCGAAGCCTGGCGGGACTGACGGCGAAGATTGTCCAGCTGCCCATCGATCTGAAGCAAGACGTCTTCCAGCCGTTCAAGGTTCTGTTCAGCAGCACGTAGGCGAATTTCCGCCTCGTGGCGGCGGGAGTGCAGACCGGAAATACCAGCAGCTTCTTCCAGGATCTGCCGCCGGGCCGTTGGTTTGGCTGCAATCAGCTCGCCGATCTGGCCCTGGCGAACCATTGCGGGAGAGCGCGCTCCGGTCGAGGCGTCGGCAAACAATAGCTGCACGTCTCGAGCGCGGACATCCTTGGCGTTGATCTTGTAGTTGGAGCCCTGCTCGCGCTCGATGCGCCGGCTGACTTCCAGCAGGTCGTCATCGTTGAAAGCTGACGGTGCCGTACGGTCCTGGTTCTCAAGGAAAAGGGCAACTTCAGCGGTGTTGCGCGCCGGACGGTTCAGGCTTCCGGAAAAGATCACATCATCCATACCGGATGCGCGCATATTCTTGTAGGAATTCTCGCCCATCACCCACCGCAGGGCTTCGACGAGATTGGATTTTCCGCAACCGTTGGGGCCGACGACACCCGTCAGCCCGTCACCGATGATGAATTCCATCGGTTCGACGAATGACTTGAAGCCCACAATGCGCAGTTTGGAAAATCTCATCGGCGCTCACTCCGTTGTTGGGCGAGCGCCGGCAAAGTCACGATAACAGCGAAGCACGCGTCTCCACCCGGCGATGAATGCGCCGGATCAGAGTTCCGCGTCGATAAGTGCTCCCATCTGTTCAATCGACATCGCCCCCGGGTGCCTTGCACCGTTGATGAAGAACGTCGGTGTCGAGTTCACGCCGAACTCGTTCGCCCCACGATCCCTCACTGCATTAACTGCGTCGAGCAATCCCTGGTTTGTCAAGCATTCCTCAAAGGACTCCTGTGTAAATCCGATCTGTTTGGAAAAGTCGAGCAAGGAATTGTAGGGATTGTCGGTAAATGCCCATGCCCGCTGGTTTTCGAACATGGTATCCACAATATCGAAGTAGCTTTCCGCAGGCGCACAGCGTGCCAGCATGAACGCGGCTGCCGAGACCGGATCAAGTGGAAATTCGCGGAATACAAAGCGAACCTTGCCCGTGTCGACATACTGCTCTTTCAGCGGCTTCCAGGTTTTGTTGTGGAAGTTTGCACAGTGGCCGCAGGTCATGGACGCATATTCAACGACCGTCACAGGTGCGTTTTCGTCTCCCAGGATCTTGTCGCCAAGCGGACCCGGCACCATCAGCTCGTCAACGTCAACGCTCTGTGCAAAAGCCGGAATACTGAAAGTGAGGCCGGTGGCTGCGGCTGCCAAGGCAGAGGCCTTGAGAAAGTGTCTGCGAGACTGGGTCACGAGAATCGTCCTGTCACTTGTTTTAAGCACAGCACCTGACGGTGCCGGTTCTATGGCATCATTTGCCTCTTGAGGCACGTGGCGTCAACAACGCTTATCAAATGTGGCAGGATAGAGGAGAACAGAAACCTTTGTTTCACGATGATGTTATTGCTTTGTTATCGCCGATTTCAAGCGTTTCGGCGCAAAAGATCAGGCAGCCCTGTCCGAGTTCTTGGCGATCACCTGCGCACCCAGTTTCTTCAGGGCTTCGCGAAGGCGATCATTCTGGACGCCCTCAAGGCGCTTCTCCAGTTTTTCCTCTTCCGACGCCGTGAGCGCTCGCAAAGGTTTGCGTTCGTCCACAGGTTTCGCGCGGACAGGCCGCTGCAAAATCTTGATGCGCCCGATCGCCGCCCAGCCGTAAAACGAATTAATCCTCTCGATCACCTGCATGCTGTCATGAGAAAGCATCAACGCTGTAGCACCGTCCGTATGGACGACAAGCGTTGCCGACTGCCTCGGAGCTTCCGGATCGTCCAGTACCACCTGCCTTGGCCAGATCAGTTTGTCGGGTTGAACGCGAGTGCCATACCGCTCACCAACGATATCCGCCCAGGCGGCGACAATGTCGACGGAGGCAAAACCGCGCTTCCGGCAAACAGGCGTCATTGCTCTGCCGACAAGGTCGGCCAGCAGTTTCGCCTCTTTGGGCTTGTTGGGCGCATTTGCCTTTGACACGTTGATGGCCTACCTCCTGATACGGTCTGCCGATAGGTGCCGATTAAAACCGGTTCTCACATTGAGATTTGATGTCGCAATAGAATACGACAAAAAGACGACGAATACTTACACATGCTCCACCAGCCACTCACATCTACCCAAGTTGTCCCCAGGCTTTCCAAGATTGCCACAATGAATTCATCGATGAGTACACGCCGGGTCTCATGACAACTGCTTCGCTCAGTCACACGTTGCTGAATTGGTACGACCGGCACGCGCGGAAACTGCCCTGGCGTGTTTCGCCGGAAGACGGCAAGTTGGGTGAAATCCCTGATCCGTATCGCGTCTGGCTGTCCGAGATCATGCTGCAGCAAACGACCGTTGCAGCGGTAAAAGACTATTTTCAGAATTTCACGACCGCATGGCCGACGGTTGAATGTCTTGCCGCCGCCGACGAAGAAGACGTCATGAAAGCCTGGGCGGGTCTGGGTTACTACTCACGCGCGCGGAACTTGAAGAAATGTGCCGATATAGTTGCGCAAGAGCACGCCGGAAAGTTTCCCGAAACCGAAGATGCTCTGCTCAAGCTTCCCGGCATCGGGCCGTATACGGCCGCCGCCATCGCGGCAATCGCTTTTGACCGGCCCGCCGCTGTGGTCGACGGCAACGTGGAACGGGTTCTTTCGCGCCTGAAAAAGATCGAAACACCTTTGCCTGACGCGAAACCTGAGATCAAGTCGGTCATGGCCGACCTGACGCCACAGGATCGCCCCGGGGATTTTGCACAAGCCGTGATGGATCTGGGCGCGACCATCTGCACCCCCAGGCGGCCCGCTTGCGGTCTTTGTCCCTGGATGAACGACTGCGAGGTTCAAAACTCAAACCTTGCGGAAACGCTACCCAGAAAAGCGCCGAAAAAGGAAAAACCGACACGATACGGTGCAGCCTTTGTCGCGGTTGACCGGAAGACAGGCGCTGTTCTGCTTCGCCGAAGACCGCCAAAAGGATTGCTTGGCGGTATGACGGAAGTTCCGGGCACAGACTGGTCCGAAACCTTCGATCCGGAAAGCGCCCTTGGCCACGTTCCCTTCCCTTGCGACTGGAAAATGAAACCGACTGAGGTGAAACACACATTCACCCATTTCCATCTGCGGCTTACAGTTTTTCGCGCAGACGCACACCACGCCGTCTTTTCGGAAGTCGATGGCGCCTGGTGGTCTCCAGCGCTGTCTTTGGATGAAGAAGCCCTGCCGACGGTGATGCGGAAGGTTCTGTCCGCGGCATTGAACTGAAAAGCTTTAGCCAACCAAAAGCCTAAAGGATCTCCCCCACATCTATCCGGTTGCCGTCCGGATCTGCAAAGACGAATGCTCTGAGCCCATAGTCCTTGTCCTGCAATCTTTTGATGATGCGAAGGCCGTTTTCCTGGCATCTTCGATAGGTCTCAGTCGCATCAGAGACCAGCATATGGGCGATATTGAAGGCCGGTGCCTTGTAATCCTTTTGAAGCGTCAGATGCAGTTCGGCATCATCCTTCTTCAGTATCATGAAGCCGATGGGATCTCCGTTTTCGAACGTCTTCTGGAAACCGAACACTTCCCGGTAGATCCGGTAGGATTCTTC
This sequence comes from uncultured Roseibium sp., assembly GCF_947494555.1. Taxonomy (GTDB): domain Bacteria; phylum Pseudomonadota; class Alphaproteobacteria; order Rhizobiales; family Stappiaceae; genus Roseibium. The sequence continues at coordinate 475,771 of NZ_CANLVF010000005.1, forward strand.
GATATTGCTAACCGGGAGCATGGCGGCGATCCGCCCAAGACGGAGGGGGCTGTTTTTTTCGGAAGGCATGACATGCCCTTTTGCAGGATGCGGGCTGCCAGCAGGTCCGGTCGGTGCCGTGTTCCTGCCGCATGCGCGCTGTTCAGGTCGGTGCCTGGGCACATATTAATCGCTGCTTGGTCTGCGTCAAATCCTGCGGCTGAGATCATTCACCCTTCAGAAATCGATTGCGTTTCCTGGCAATTGCCTTTTGAAGGAGACGGGCAAACAACCGGACACAAATTCATGTTCACCCACACCATCCCTTCCCTGTTCTCGCCTGCAGAATGTGTTGAAATCATCCGTTTGAGCCAGGGCGAGGCGCAGAATTCCGGTGGTCTTGTCGGCGGTGTGCAGGAAGGTGAAATCCGGCGGGCAAAAATCAGCTGGCTCGACGATGAAGGGCCGGCTGCGTGGGTCATGCAGCGGATCATGGGAGCGGTCGCGGAGGCCAATCGGGAGACCTTCAATTTCGACATCACCGAGTTCCGTGAAAAACTGCAGGTCGCCGTCTACGACGAAAGCGAGGCAGGCCACTATGACTGGCATTCCGATATTGGCGATGGCCAGATCGCCCAGCTGCGCAAGGCAACCATCGTGGCTCAACTGTCACCGCCCGGCTCCTATGAAGGGGGCGGGTTGGAGGTCAACCTTGGCAATCGGGTGGCCGAAGCCTCCCGTGATCAGGGCAGCGCGACCCTGTTTGCCAGTTTCATGCTGCACCGGGTGGTTCCTGTGGCGTCAGGGGCTCGTGTTTCGCTGACGTGTTGGTGCCACGGTCCCAGGTTCCGCTGAAAGCAGATCCGCCTGTTCCGCGCCGTCCCGGACCCGATCCGGGACCTATTGCAAAGTCAGGCAGGCCCGGCTCGAGGCCGGGGCGGCTTGTTCGTACCGCGAATGCATGCGCGCGTGACGCAGTCGCAGCGCATTCGGATCACTCGATCGTATGCGCAAATCCGTGTTCACTTTTTCCTCATCCAGTTTGAACAATCGGGCGTAGAGCTAACGACACAGGCACACAAACAACTTTTTGAATTCGCTCGGGAAAGTGCGTTTCCCGAAGCGCCGGCCCTTTGCCTGTGCCCGATCTTGGGAGTGAGTTATGAAACTGATCCAGAAGCTTGTATTCGCCCTTCTTCTCGTTCTGCCGCTGTCTGCAGCCAAGGCCGGTGAAAAGGACATCGTCGACACCGCGGTTAGCGCCGGTTCCTTCAACACGCTGGTAGCTGCCGTTCAGGCCGCAGGCCTTGTCGACACGCTTAAGGGTGAGGGCCCGTTCACGGTTTTCGCACCGACTGACGAAGCGTTTGCGGCGCTGCCGGAAGGCACAGTTGAAAACCTTCTGAAGCCGGAAAACAAAGACCAGCTTGTCGCAATCCTCACTTATCACGTGGTGCCGGGCAAGGTGATGTCCTCCGACATCGCTGGCAAGAAAGCTGAGGTCGCCTCCGTCCAGGGCAGCGAGATTTCCGTCGACGCAACCGATGGCGTCAAAGTTGACGGTGCAAAAGTCGTTACGGCTGACATTGAAGCCTCCAACGGAGTCATCCACGTTATCGACGCAGTCATCTTGCCGCAGTCCTAAGGCAGGTTCAGACGGGTACATCTGAGCCCCATCATGTGCCGTCTGCCGGCGCGGTCTCTTGCGAGACCGCGCTTTTTTTGCGTTGCGCGCACAATTTACAGGTGCGAAGGGCAAGGAATACCTTTCAACTCGAAACAGCAATTGACGCACCCTGCGATTTGCCTTTTTCATGAACTAACACTGGACAGATAGCATAGAATGATTCTAAAAAAGAAATTCTAGAATTATTCTAAACTATACCCAAAAGACTCCAAGGAGAGGTGGTCATGAAGGGAAGTGAAAAAGTCATCGAGCGCTTGAACGAGGCTCTGTTTCTTGAGCTCGGCGCGATCAACCAGTACTGGCTGCATTACCGGCTTCTGGCTGATTGGGGCTTTGCCCGTCTTGCCAAAAAAGAACGGGAAGAATCTATCGAAGAAATGCAGCATGCGGACAAACTGACGGATCGGATCATCTTTCTTGAAGGTCATCCGAACATGCAGAAGGTTGCTCCGCTCCGCATCGGCCAGAACATCAAGGAAGTTCTGGAATGCGACCTTGCCGGTGAATATGACGCCCGTGCGTCCTACAAGGCCTCTCGCGACATCTGCCGTGACGAGGGCGACTACGTATCCATGGCGCTTTTCGAAGAACTCCTGGCGGACGAAGAAGGTCACATAGACTTTCTGGAAACCCAGCTTGAGCTTCTTGAGAAGATCGGCGAAGAGCGCTACGGCCTGCTGAATGCCGCTCCCGCTGACGAAGCCGAATAAGACCGCCTGATATCCTCCTAAGCTCTTGAACGCGCGCCGGAAACAGCGCGCGTTTTTTGTGCCGGTCAGCTACTCTTTCCGTGAGGATAATATCACCAAAGGAGGACGGAATGGTTGGGGAACGGCTGAAACAGTTTGCTGTTATTCTTGAGGCTCAAATCCAGATCCTGATACGCAGCGGTGACATCACAGAAGCTGCTGTTGCAGAGCAGGAAGTGGCGTCACTACGCCTTCTCGCAGAAGTTTCGGAATAAGCCGACGTCCTATTGGAATGCAGTCTCTGCAAAGCTTCTCAGTTTGCGCGAATGCAATCGTTCCGCAGTCATGTGGCGCATCTTTTCCAGAGCTCTGATACCGATCTGAAGATGCTGCGCGACCTGTCTTTTGTAAAAGTCAGTCGCCATTCCTGGCAGCTTCAATTCACCATGCAGCGGTTTGTCGGAGATGCATAACAACGTTCCATACGGAACACGGAACCTGAAGCCGTTCGCAGCGATTGTCGCTGATTCCATATCGAGTGCAATCGCGCGTGATTGCGAAAAGCGCTTGACCAGTTCGGGCTGATCCCACAGTTCCCAGTTCCGGTTGTCCAGTGACACAACCGTTCCCGTTCGCATCAGCCTCTTCAAGTCATAGCCGACTATGCCCGTAATCTCCGCTACGGCATCTTCAAGTGCGACCTGCACTTCGGCCAGCGGCGGGATTGGGACCCATGTAGGCAGATCCTGATTAAGGACATTGTCGTCGCGTACGTAGCCATGCGCCAGCACATAGTCACCAAGCGTCTGGCTGTTACGCAGGCCCGCGCAATGGCCAAGCATCAACCAGACATGGGGTCTGAGCACAGCGACGTGGTCTGTAATCGTCTTGGCGTTCGACGGACCTACTCCGATGTTCACCATCGTTATCCCGCCGCCGTCTGCCCGCTTCAGGTGATACGCCGGCATCTGAGGAAGCTTTGCCGGCTCTGCACCGCATGACGGCTCGCTCTCGCCGGCTTCCGTTGTGAGGTTTCCCGGTGCCACAAACGCTTCATAGCCGCTGTCGGGATCGTTCAGAAGCTCGTGCGACATGCGGCAGAATTCATCGATATAGAATTGATAGTTGGTAAAGAGCACATAATTCTGAAAGTGTTCTGCCGCCGTTGCCGTATAGTGCTGAAGCCTGTGCAGCGAATAATCGACCCTCGGCGCCGTGAACGAAGCGAGCGGCATGATGCCGTCTGCGGGATCATAAGTGCCGTTGGCAATGGAATCGTCCATCACCGTCAGATCCGGCAGGTCAAAAATATCGGCAAGAGGACGGTTCAGATTGGCCGCCGCGGCACCGCCTTCTACATGTGTGCCATCGTAAAACGCAAAGTGGAGCGGGATAGGCATCTCGCTGTCGCCAACAAGGATCGGCACATCGTGGTTCTTCATCAGCAGCGTAAGCTGCGATTCCAGATAGTGGCGGAAGAGATCGGGCCGCGTGATGGTCGACGCATGCGTGCCGGGCCCGGAAACGAAACCGTATGACAGGCGGCTATCCAAACGAACGTGACTGTCAGTCACAATCCGCACCTGAGGATAAAAAGCCCTCACCCGTTCGTTTATCTCCTGTCCCTCCAGAAGGTCAGTGAAGTGGGAACGCAAAAAAGCCGTGTTCGCCTCGAAGATATCAATCAGCCGTTCGACCGCTTGTTGAGCGCTCGTAAACACTTCGAGCGGATGGGAAGGTGCCAGACGGACCCGCCGGATTCCGGTCGGAATATCGCTGTTGATCAAATTGGACATAAACATCTCCTTATTGTTGTTATAGGAAGCACAGTCCCGCCAAGGCAGTTCATGGTCAATACACTTGGCGGCAGTTTTTGAATTTTTTTTCGCTATGAGAAAATTTCTGCAAATATTACAAACTCAAGTTGCAAGGCAAGCACGTTGCAAATTCTCCCGACGTCCGGTTGATCCATTCGCCAAAGCCTGATTGCATGCAGCAATACCGCTCAGCGCGGGTGCACCTGCGCGAACGAACGGTCTTTTCGCAAGCACGCATTGCCGATACTATCGTCTCGAATTCTGATCAGGAGCTTCCCATGAAACGTATCCTATTGAGCCTTGCGGTGGCTGTTTCCTCTATGCTTGGAACCGGATTTGCGGCAATGGCAGCCGATCTGCCTGACCTTGGCGGCAAGGAGGTCGTGATTGCCTCAGAAAACACTTATCCGCCACTTCAGTTTGTCGATCCCAAAACGGGTCAGCCGTCCGGATGGGAATATGAGGCAATCGCGGAGATTGCAAAACGCCTGAACATGAAGGTCACATATGAGAACGTCAGCTGGGATGCGATGATCCCCGCGATTTCCGCGGGTGAATATGATGTCGCCATGAACGGCATCACCATTCGCGACGACCGGGCGGAGAAAGTCGCCTTCTCAGATCCCTATATGCGCTCGGAAATGTTCATGCTGGTTCGCGCTGATGAGGACCGTTTCGCCGACCCCAAGGAGTTTGCCGCCAACAGCGACTTTCTGGCAGGAGCTCAGCCCGGAACCACACCGTTCTACGTGACCGTCTACGAAGTTCTGGACGGCGACGAGAACAATCAGCGCATCAAGCTCTTTGAAACGTTTGGAGCGGCGGTTCAGGCCCTCAAGATCGGCGATGTCGATCTGGTTCTCACGGACAGCACCGGTGGACAAGGCTACGTCAATGCCAATCCCGATACGTTCAAACTGATCGGCGACCCGATGGGCACGGAAGACTTCGGCTTCATCTTTCCAAAGGGATCGGAACTGATCGAGCCGTTCAACGCTGCGATCACCAGCATGCGCGACGATGGCACGTTGGACGCCCTCAACACGAAGTGGTTCTTTGAATACAAGGCAGGTCAATAACGCGCGACAAAGCTCGCGGTGAGCATCGACAAGAGACCTTGCAGCCGGTATCGGGGTAAAGCCCCGTACCGGCTTTGTTTTGACCACCCGCGTCTTCGTGACTTCGAAACGTGCTCCACCGATCAGCCCAAGAGGGCATCATGACCAGCAAAAAGATTACTGCGACGACCCCGCAAAAGGAATTTCCCTACTGGCTTGCAGCCGCCTGCGCCATCGCAGTCTTTCTCCTCTTCCAGATCGGCACCGACGAGATTTATTCGCAGGTCATGTCGACCGTGTCACGCGGGATCGGGCTGACGATTTTCGTCACCCTGGTCGCGTTTTTCCTGGCGTCCGTTATCGGGCTCCTGCTTGCACTCGCCCTGTTGTCCGGCTCAGTCATCCTGCGCCAGAGTGCCCGGTTCTATGTAGAGGTCGTACGCGGCCTGCCGATTATCGTGCTGCTGCTTTACATCGCGTTTGTCGGAACACCACTGCTCGTCGCCGCGATCAACGCGATTTTGGAGCCGCTGGGTGCCGGTACCATGCGCACCCGCGACTTTCCGCTTCTTTGGCGAGCAATTGTCGCCTTGATGATCGGCTATTCAGCCTTTATCGCGGAGGTGTTCCGTGCCGGGATCCAGGCCGTCGACAAGGGGCAGATCGAAGCCGCCGAAGCGCTTGGCATGAACCGCTGGCTGCGCTTCCGCCTGATCGTTTTTCCGCAGGCCCTGAAGACGATCCTGCCGCCACTCGGCAACGACTTTGTCGCCATGATCAAGGACAGCTCGCTGGTATCCGTGCTCGGCGTCGCCGATATCACGCAGCTCGGCAAAGTCTACGCCGCCGGATCATTCCGCTATTTCGAAACATACAACGTCGTGGCGCTGATCTATCTTATGATGACCATTACGCTGTCCCTGGCGCTGCGCCGGTTCGAACGGTCGAAGGATGTTGGCGGACGATAACGTGCCGGCAGATCCTTTTTGTTGGTCCGCTGCCCACCTTGCTGTTTTCTTGTCATTCCTGCGAAGGCAGGAATCCCGTAAACACAGATGCCCGTAAACCAAACCTCTTGGGGTGAGTACCGGAGCCCGGCCTTCCGCTACACTGTAGCCGGGATCGCAAGAAACGGAGATGAGGACATGCGTTCCTTTGAAGAGATCGAGGCCCTGGCGGCGGACAAGAAAGGCGGGCCGGACCGGCTCACCGCGTTACTGGGCGAGCACAATATGCCCAAGCCCGTGGAGGACCTGGAAAAGATCGGTGACGACCGCTGGCTGTCGATGTTCACCAAGTGCGTTTTCCAGGCAGGTTTCAGCTGGAAAGTGATTGAACAGAAATGGTCCGGATTCGAAGAGGCTTTTGAAAACTTCGATGTCGCCCGCCTCGCCTTCTTGCCTGACGAGGCTTTTGAGGCGCTGCTGCAGGACACCCGGATCGTGCGAAACGGTGCGAAAATCAAAGCTGTTCAGGACAATGCGGTGTTCCTGAAAGACCTCGCCCGCGAACACGGCAGCGCGTCGAAGTTTTTCGCTCACTATCCGGCAAGCGATCAGATTGGCCTGATGGAGTTGATGAAAAAACGGGGCAGCCGGCTCGGCGGCACGACAGGGCAAATCTCGCTACGCTTCATGGGCAAGGAAAGTTTCATCCTGACAGGTGATGTGGTTAACGCCCTGATCCGCGAAAATGTCATTGAGAATGATCGCATGTCGAAAAAAAATCTGTCGGCCGCGCAAGTTGCCTTTAACGAATGGAAGACAACTTCCGGTCGCACCATGGACGAAATCAGCAGAATTCTGGCGTTTTCGGTCGAGACAAGCCATTAACTTCTCATTTAACTTTTACGATTGTAAACAAAGCCTTGATTCAAAGGGAATTTTTCTTTTGTCGACTTAACCGCTGATTTACCAAACCCGGTAACCATGACACTCGAAATTGCGTGAGGTATTGCGTCGCAATGAGTGTACTGAGTACCGGGGTGTCCTTCGCGGCACCCCACCCGACCCAAAATCGGGAAGCATCCGCTTCCTGGCTGAATACGATCCTGAAGGGCGACTGTGTAGCCGCTCTTGAAAATGTGCCGCCAAGGTCCATCGACCTGGTCTTTGCCGATCCGCCCTACAATCTTCAGCTGGGTGGCGACCTGCACAGACCAGACCAGTCGAAGGTCGACGCTTGCGACGACCACTGGGACCAGTTCGAGAGCTTTGAAGCCTATGACGGTTTCACCAAGGCATGGCTCATGGCCGTGCGCCGCGTCATGAAACCGGACGGGTCGCTCTACGTCATCGGCTCCTACCACAACATATTCCGGGTGGGCGCGATCCTGCAGGATCTCGGCTTCTGGATCATGAACGACATCGTCTGGCTGAAATCCAACCCGATGCCGAACTTCCGTGGCAAGCGTTTCACAAACGCTCATGAAACCATGATCTGGGCCACCAAGTCGAAAGATGCAAAGCCGACCTTCAATTACGATGCGCTGAAGACGTTCAACGATGATCTTCAAATGCGATCCGACTGGCATCTGCCGCTGTGTACGGGATCCGAGCGCCTGAAGGACAAGAACGGCCAGAAAGTTCACCCGACCCAAAAGCCGGAGTCGCTGCTCTACCGCGTCCTGACGGCGTCTTCCAAGCCGGGCGATGTGGTTCTGGATCCCTTCTTCGGAACGGGAACGACCGGCGCAGTTGCCAAGAAGCTTGGCCGCGACTTCGTCGGCGTCGAACGCGAACAGGACTACATCGACGCCGCGCTTGCCCGCATCGACGCGATCGAGACGGGTGACAGCGAAGCCCTGGAAATGCAGCAGGGAAAACGTGCCCAGAAACGCATTCCATTCGGCACATTGCTGGAAAGCGGATTACTTTCTCCAGGTGCGGAACTCACCTGTTCCAAAGGCAAACATGTTGCCACCGTGCGTGCCGATGGCTCTCTGAAATCCGGTGATCATACCGGTTCGATCCACAAGGTCGGCGCGCTCGTGCAGGGTCAGGAAGCGTGTAACGGCTGGACCTTCTGGCACACGAAGGACGGTTCCGCGAAGTCGCCGATCGACGAGTTGCGAAAGGTGGTCAGATCCCGCCTGCAGGCATAAGCAGGCTGTCAAGCAGAAGCCAATTTCGCGATCCCCGCGAAGAGACTTTTCACCCGCCTTTCCAAGAAAGGCGGGTTTTCTTTTGCACCAATCCGGTCATTCAATGAGTCGAATTTTCTCTACAACCCGAATACAACTAAAAATTTAAGTAACTTAAAGGTGTCTATTTCAAATTGTTTGTCTTACTATTCCGAATGACTTTAGGTAAATTTTAGGTCTATTCCCATGACGCGAACATTTCTCACGTTTTCAGCTTCAATCTCAGATGACAAAACACAGACTGTCGAAGATAAACTTGACGGTTTCGGCAATCCTGTCAGCCAGGATATTCGTGAAGCCCTCGACGGCAGCAGCATTCATTTTATGTCGGTCAACGTTCTGCCGGCGGATGCAGACAGCGGCCACGGGGCCTTTCTGGTGGTGGAGACCAGTCAGGACGGCAGCAAAGACGACGCGATCAAGGATCTCGCGAAGCGACTAAACACGCCCTTGCGCGATATCCTCGCGCTTGCCGGCCACACCATTGCCGAAAACGATCTTGCGAAGTTCATTGAAGATCATTCCCACGACACAGGATGGGGTCTTTTGAGTACACCCGGCCTGAACCACTCAGGGACACCGGGCCTTACGGAAAAGCGCATCGAACGGGAGAAAAAGTTCGGCGAAAAAGTCCGGGAAATCGTTACCGGTGGCGAGGTGACGGGTTCACCCCTTGAAATCCTGAACGACGTAAAGACCCGTATGCAGGGCCTTTCCGAGTTTCAGGATCTGATGTCGCCGGAAGATGTGCCATTTGCCAATTCAAGACGGGATGCATCCGTTCCCGTCGCCAAGCTTGTCGTCGACGGACTGAAAACCTTCACCTGGCCTTACCTCATCGTGCTGGGAATCTGTCTCTTGTGGGTCATCATCGCGTCATTTTCTGCAATGGGCTTCTGGTTCGCTGTGGGAATGGCCGTACTGACGCTGATCGCAGGCGTTCTGGTGATGATCGTTATCGCAGGCGTTCTCTACAGCATGCTGCGCACCAAGGAACGCACCGATCCGGCGGAAGATTTCTCGCCCGATTTCGACGTTCTGAGTGCCGTCATGGCGCGCGAAAACGATGGCAGCGTCAATCATCTTTACGGCATCTCGAAAATGAAACCCGGCAAGCTGCGCCGTCTCACGCTGCGTTTTGCCTTCTGGTTCATCGCGCAGATGGCAACGCATGTCTTCCGCCCGGGTTTTCTCGGCAAGATCGGCACAATTCATTTTGCCCGCTGGATCCTGTTGCCTGGAACCGATAAGCTGCTTTTCTTTTCGAATTTCGGAGGCAGCTGGGAAAGCTACCTTGAGGATTTCATCACCAAGGCCTCGTCCGGCCTGACCGGTGTCTGGAGCAACACGGAACACTATCCGCGCACTGAAAACCTGTTTTTCAAAGGCGCAACCGACGGTGACCGCTTCAAGAGGTGGGCGCGCCGTCAGCAGAAGCCGACCCTCTTCTGGTATTCAGCCTATCCCAACTCGACAACGGATCTGGTCCGGCGCAACGCGCTGATCCGCTATGGCCTGTTGAAGGGTTCGACCGAAAGTCAGGCGCGCGAATGGCTTTCACTGCTCGGCTCGCGCCGTATGCCCGCAAATGCTCTTGAGGCAGACGAGATCCAGTCGATCCTCTTTGGCGGCATGGGCGCGCTCAATCAGGCTTCGTGCCTGCTGATCCAATTGCCGGACGATCCGGCCGCGGCGAAACAATGGCTAAGAGCGGTTCAACCTCATGTTTCCTTCGGTGATCGCCCGCCACATGAAAAGGCCGCCTTGCTGGCAATGACGGCCACCGGCCTTTCCAAACTGGGCCTGAAGGATAGCCAGCTTGCTTCCTTCCCTGCCGTCTTCAGACAAGGCATGGATGAGCCGGTACGAGCAGAATTCGTGCTGAAGGACACCGGCGACGACAAGCCTGACTTATGGTGGTGGGGCCACGACGGCACCCACATCGATGCCGCCGTCATTGTCTACGCGGAGGAAGCCGGACTTGCCGATGCAGCCAAAGTTCAGGAAGACCTGATTGCGGCCCACAACTGCAAACTCATTCACAAGATCACATCCAAACCCGGCCCCGGCAAAACCGGCGGATTGGAAAAAGAAGCGTTCGGTTTTGCGGACGGCATCTCCCAGCCCATCATCAAGGGATCAAGACGGTCGATCGACCCGGACAACGCGATTCATGTGGTGGAACCCGGCGAATTCATTCTCGGCTATCCCGACAACCGCAATTACATGCCGACCAGCCCGATTCTTCCGGCGTCGGATGATCCGAAGAACATTCTGCTGAGTTACAAGCCTGAAGCCGAGCAGGACGACTGGCCCGACTTTGCCGCGACCGAGACACGGTCTCCGCGCAATTTCGGACGCAACGGATCCTATCTCGTCATCCGGCAGCTTGAACAGGATGTTCCGGCGTTTCACGCCTTCTCAGAAGCAGCCGCGAAGGAAATCAATGGCCGGCAAGGCACCCCCCCTGGTGCAACCGAAGATGATCTTCAGGAATGGGTCGAGGCCAAGATGGTTGGCCGCTGGAAAGACGGCACATCCCTGGTCCGCCATCCGTTCAAGCCGGGCGGTGGCACTCCGGACAATGACTTCCTGTTCGGTGAGGATGATCCCTCAGGGTTCCGCTGCCCGTTCGGCGCGCATATCCGCCGGGCCAATCCGCGTGAAAGCCTGCATCCTCAGGACGGTGAAGAGGAACTCTCGATCACAAACCGGCACCGCATCCTGCGGATGGGCCGTCAGTACGACCAGGCCGGCGCGGGAAATGAGGCGGCCGACAACCCCGGCCTTCTGTTCATGTGCCTCAATGGAAACCTGGAACGGCAATTCGAATTCGTGCAGCAAACCTGGTGCATGGACCGCCTTTTCCACGGCCTGGACGGAGAGGTTGACTCGGTGCTCGGCCGCGGGCGCAAAGGCGGCCGGCTGACGATCCCAACACCGGAAGGCCCGCTCATTGTCAGTGGTATGAAGGACTTCGTGAAGGTCCGCGGCGGATCCTATTTCTTCATGCCCGGGGCAAGTGCCATCAGATATCTCGCCGAATAGAAGCACAGGTGTTTGCGGCAGGCGCAGCCAAACAAGAGTGCCCGGCTCAGGCCAGGCGTTCCAGCAAATCCGCCAGCGCCAGTGGTTCGCTCACCATCGCGTCGTGACCGGTCGCGATTTCCTCGACCGGCCAGCCGAATCTTCCGGCTCTTTCCAGAGCAACACCGGCCGGCCGGTAAGGCGGATTTGCGCAGCGTATATAGGCAGCAGGCAGGCCATTGCCGATCGGGTTGTTCAAGTTAAGTGCCGTGGTGAAAGTCCGGAACGGATGCGGTGTCAGACGGGCTTCGACAAAGGCAATGTCTTCCGGTCGCGACACCCCAAAACTGTCGGCTGGCGCCGGCGGCAGCGAAAGGCCGCCACCGGTTTTCTTTGCAAGGTCGGTGCGGTCCCGGGCCATATCCTCCGGCAGCAGATCAAGCCAGGTTTCACCGGTCCCCAACATGATCGCATCGAGATAGATCAGTTTCGCGATTCGCTCCGGAACGGCATCGGCAACGCCGGTGATCGGGATGCCTCCAAAGCTGTGCCCGACGAGTGTGACGTTGCCGAGATCCTCGAAATTCAGATGATGCACGATGTCATCGACGAATGTCTGGATCGTGATATCGGTCGACAGAAGATGGCATCTCTCGCCGAGACCGGTCTGGGTTGGCGTGGTGACACGGTGACCACGCGCCCGCAAAATGTCAGCAACGCGCGACCAGCACCAGCCGCCGTGCCAGACGCCGTGCACAAAAACAAAGGTTTTTTGGTTCATGAAAGAGCTTTCAATCAGTCTTGGAACCTACTCGGCAGCCTCAGTCGCAGGTTCGTAGCCACGCAGCTGTTTCAGCTTATGCCCAACCTCAACAATCGCTTCGAGGGCCGGGATCAATTCTTCGCCGAGGGCCGTCAACTCGTATTCCACGGATGGCGGTGACGTCGGGCGCACGTGGCGCAGCAGAACCCCGCGCTCGTCGAGCTCGGATAGTCGCGCGGACAGGACCTTTGAGGAAACAGGTGGAATGTCCGCTTTCAATTCGCTGAAGCGGCGCGGCCCGGCCCTCAGACTCCAGATGACGTTGGGCGCCCAGGCACCTGCAATCACCTGCATGCATTCCGTCAGATGACAGGGTTCCGGCGGTTTCGGACTGCGGTTCTTGCGCATTTTCAGGGACATTTGGCACGTAACTCCGCTGAAATCAGGTTTCTTCACGGTAACTCGAAAAACATAGTTACCATTGGTTACCTACTTGTCAACAGTAACTTCAACCAACACTTTCCGACCATCGAAACGAACGATGGAGACACTTGATGAAACTCTTTTACAAACCGGGTGCCTGTTCGATGGCAGCGCACATTCTCCTGAACGAGACGAATGCTTCCTATCAGCTGGAAAAAGTGGACACCGCCGCGGGGACAACCGAGACCGGCGAGGTCTATGCCAACACAAATCCACGCGGATACGTGCCCGCACTGAAGTTGGACACCGGACAGGTCCTGACGGAAAATGTCGCAATTCTTCACTGGATGAGTGAGCAGCTGCCAGGCCTGCAAGCAGGACACACCGACCAGCCGCTGCAGCGCTTCCGGCAGCTTGAACTTCTGAGTTTCCTCTCCTCGGAACTCCACAAAGCCTTCAGCCCCTACTTTTCGGGCAAGACATTCAGCGAAGAAGAACAGGCATCAAACAGCGCCAAACTTGAGGCTAAGCTTGATCAGTTCAACGCGCTCCTTGCCGGCGGAAAGACCTATCTGCTCGGGGATGCCTTCTCGGTGGTTGATGCCTACGCCTTCGTCATCTTGAACTGGACGAATTTCATCGGAGTCACCCTGTCCGGTTGGCCGGAAACGGAAGCCTATGTCTCGCGCATAGCTGCACGGCCCTCCACCCGCAAAACCCTGCAGGAAGAAGGACTGACCGCATGACCGGACCGATCGAAGAGCTGCAGAGCGTCATTCGCGATTATTTCGACGCGCTTTATCACTGCGACACGGAATTGCTGCAGAAGGCGTTTCACCCGAAGGCAGTCTATGCGACAGCCGACGAAACACCCCTGCTCCACCGCACGATGGACGAGTATGTCCCGGTGGTCGCCGCCCGGGTTTCACCGGCATCGCGCGGAGAGGCCCGCAATGATGTCATCGACGAGATCCAGTTGGCAGGTGACAACACGGCCTTTGCCCGCGTCCGCTGCACATTGGCGGGCAAGGACTATGTCGATTTCCTGACCTTTGTGCGTGACGACGGCCGCTGGCGGATCATGGCGAAGATTTTTCAGATGAACGCCGAAAACAAAGGGGGCGTTTGATCATGCCTTACGTCAATATTCAGGTGACCCGGGAAGGTGTCACGCCAGAGCAGAAAGCCCAACTCATCAAGCGAACGACTGATCTTCTTGCTGACGTTCTCGGCAAAAACCCGTCAACGACGTTCGTCGTGATCGACGAAGTCGACATGGAGAACTGGGGGATCGGCGGCCTGCCGGTGGAAGAGTTCCGGGCTGGACTTAAACTGACATCGTAGTCTGGTCCGGAAGGAGGGCTGTTCACAGGCGCAATTGGAGAAAACCTCTTTCTGAGGAAGCGCCAGTGCTGTCTCGAAGGATGGGCAATGCACGCTGAGTATGCCGCCCATCCTTCGAGACGGACCTTAGGGTCCTCCTCAGGATGAGGATATAGCGGAGTGACCTTTGAATTCGGCAGGGTGTTTGAACGTGCATCACCCAAGTGATCTCCCGCTCTCAGTCGTCATCCCGGACGCAGCGGAGCGAAGATCCGGGACCGGAGAAGCATTGAACTGGCTGCACATTGCTCGACAGTGGCAGATTTGTGCCTCCCCGATCCCGGCTCGCGCTGCGCCGGGATGACGAGGAATGGTTGGCACCCTCATCCGGAGGAGGCGCGCCAGCGCTGTCTCGAAGGATGGGCCATGCACGCCGAGTATGCCGCCCATCCTTCGAGACGGACCTGAGGGTCCTCCTCAGGAAGAGGATATAGCGGAGTGACCTTTGAAATCGGCAGGGTGTTTGGGCAGGCGTTACTCGAGTTGTCTCAGTATCTCCGTCGTCATCCCGGACGCAGCGCAGCGGAGATCCGGGACCGGGGAGCCGGAATGCGACGGAAGAGCGGCAGCAACACCGGCAGATTTGTGCCTCCCCGATCCTGGCTCGCGCTGCGCTTGACCGGGATGACGAGGAACGGTTGACAACCTCATCCTGAGAAAGCGTGCCAGCGCTGTCTCGAAGGATCGGCCATGCACGCTGAGTATGCCGCCCATCCTTCGAGACGGACCTGAGGGTCCTCCTCAGGATGAGGATTTTGTTGCTGGTGGTCTTCGCATTCGGCAGGGTGTTTAGGCAGGCGTCACTCGAGTGGTATTCACCTTTCCATCGTCATCCCGGACGCAGCGCAGCGGAGATCCGGGACCGGAGAGCCGGAATGCGACGATAGGGCAACCGGAACACGCAGATTTGTGCCTCCCCGATCCCGGCTCGCGCTGAGCTTGGCCGGGAAGACGAGGAATGGTTGGCACCCTCATCCTGAGGAAGCGCGCTTGCGCTGTCTCGAAGGATGGGCCACGCACGCTGAATATGCAGCCCATCCTTCGAGACGGACCTTAGGGTCCTCCTCAGGATGAGGATATTGCGGAGAACGGCAAAAGTCCGTCCGAGGGCGGGTCGGGATACAGAATTGCTTCCCGGATTTGTCGTCCCGGTTTGCCGCTTAATCGGCAAGACCGGGATCCGGCAATCCCTGTGACAGAGGTTAAATGAAGAAGTGGAAACAAGTGTTTACTGGGTTCCGGCCCTCCGCTACGCTTCGGCCGGAATGACAAGTCCGTTGACTGGGGATCGGCTCACAGGGCTCATTCCGGGTCATACCGGACAGTATTGGACCCGATCTGGCAATCCATGCCCTTGCCTACCAGCATTGCAAGTCCTCTCCAACTCACTCAAACCCTACCAGCGCTTTCCGGCGTTTTCCGACCGAGACCGCCAGCCGGTCGTTGGCCTTGAGGTCACCCGTTCCGATCCGGCGGCGCGGATCGTCGACGATACGGTTGTTGAGGCGAACGCCGCCGCCTTCCAACAGACGCCGGGCCTCACCGTTCGAGGCAGCGAAGCCGATGGCAACCACGAGTTCCAAAAGACCAAGACCTTCCGCAAGACGTGCCAGGGGCAACATGTGCGTAGGCTCCAGTATCTCGCCTTCGCCGGCGAACAGGGCATCCCCCTGCTGCAGGGCCGCGCGGGCTTCCTCTGGTCCGTGAACAATGGTCGTGACCTGGGTTGCCAGGATTTTCTTCGCCTCGTTCAACTCCACCCCCTCAAGTTCACTGAGACGCTCGACTTCGCTGATCGGCAGCTCTGTGAAGAGACGCAGGAACTTGCCGACATCGGCATCTGCCGTGTTGCGCCAGAACTGCCAGAAGCCGAAGGGGGACAAGTGTTCGGGGTGCAGCCAGACGGCACCTGCCGCGGTCTTGCCCATCTTGGCGCCACTGGCCGTTGTCAGGAGCGGAATCGTCAGACCGTGGAGCTTTCGCCCGTCACGCCGGCCGAGTTCAACCCCGTTGACGATGTTGCCCCACTGGTCGGACCCACCGACCTGCAAGACGCAATCATGGCGTTTGGCGAGTTCCAGGAAATCAACGGCCTGAAGCATCATGTAGCAGAACTCCAGCACGGTCAGCGGCATCTGCGCTTCCAGGCGCGACTTGACGCTGTCGAAAGTCATCATGCGGTTGACGGTGAACTGGGAGCCATAGTCGCGGAGAAATTCCAGGAAGCGGAATTCGTTCAGCCATTCCGCGTTGTCGACCAGCAGTGCCCCGTCTTGCCCCTTCATGTCGACCAGCCTTTCGACCGATCGGCGAATGGTCGCGATATTGGCGGAAATCTGACGTTCTTCCAGCAGCGGGCGTGCGTCGTTCCTGAAACTCGGATCGCCGATCCGGCTCGTGCCGCCGCCAAGAACGATGATCGGACGATGGCCCAGTTTCTGCAGCCAGCGCATCGTCATCAGCGGCATGAGATGCCCGACATGCAGGCTGGCAGCCGTCGCATCGAACCCGGCATAGGCGGTGACCGGCCCGTCGGAGAGCCGCTTGTCGAGGGCTTCCACATCGGTGCACTGGTGCACGAGGCCACGTTCCAGAAGCACGGCGAGCGCTTCCGACTTGAGCTTGGTCGCCGGCTTTCCGGCTTCAATCATGTGCTTGGTCATTTCGGCTTCCTGGTTTCCCCGCCAGGAGCCTCCTTGAAACCAAAAAGCCGCCTGACGCGGCGGCTGTTTTCGGTTTCTATGGTGTGAGCAAGATCCTACGCAGCCGCCGGTATGTCGGTGACGTAATAAAAATACACGAAGGTTGCGGTCGTCTTGGTCATGAAAGCTTACATGCGATAAGGCGCTACCAGAGTCAAGGCGAGAATTCAGAACGACCTTTCACGGCTGGCGTGCGTTGCGAAGTTTCACGAAAGACCCAGCTCACTTTCGCCGCGCGAAAGGATAATCGGCACGATCAGATCTTCTTCGTCCGAGAGATGTTGCTTGAGACCCATGAGAAGCGTTTCGCTGACGGCGGCATAGTTTTCCGTGGCGCGGCGGAGCGCACCCATGTCGGCGCCTTGCAAAGAGACGATCAGTTCATTGGCGCTCACAACCACGGCTTCGATGCGCTGGTGGATCATCTCGTGATCGCTCTCCAGCAATTCAAAACCGGGGATCAGACGCTTTTCAGCTTCCATGAGAACCGGGAAATAATGATGGTCCTCAATCATATGGTGATTGTGCAACTCGGTCAGGAAAAGCTGAAGCTGCGGCGCGAACATGCCGCCGAACCGGTCGGGTGGAACCTGGCCTTCGCGAAATTGCAGAAGCATGGCGATCAGGGTGTTTCCCATGTTGCGGAACCCGTCGTGACGGTTCAGCCAGAACTCGGTCAGCGGCCCGAGATTATCGTGTTCAAGCCACTCTTTTCGCGGGAACTCCTGGAGCAAAAACAGCCACTCCTGCGGCAACTCACGGCGGCGCGCCAGGTCGAGCGGATCAGTCATTTGTGCATACTGCCTTCGCTGCTGTGCCAAACGATGGGTCAGCTCCGTCGGTTGACGCCGGTTCACTCTCAAGGGAGGTATCATGTTTCACCAATCAATCCTGTACCGGGAACTTATTATTTCAGGAGAACCGCTCCCGGAAAACCAAAAGTACAAATCCAAATCAAGGCAGCAGCTTACCAAGCATGTGCCACAAAATGCGCGTCTCATCATCGTCAAGGTGGATTGAAAACTCCGCCTCGACGGCCCTTTTGTATGCAGGCCACATGTCTTTTAGCAGGTCTTCTCCGTCGGGAAGTAGGTGTATCATCACACCTCGGCCGTCTTCTGCCGTTTTTCGCTTTTCGACATATCCGGCCGCCGCAATTCTCTCGATCATCCTCGAAACATTGTATTGTGCCAGAAGTGTCCGCTTTTCGATTTCGACGGGCCTGAGGGCCATGCCTTCCGAGCGCTGCAATTCAAGCAGCACGTCGTACCATCCGAGCGGCGGAAAACCGTCCGCCTTCAGCCGCGCTTCGACACGGGACAAGACAACGCCGCTTGCGCGCTGTAACCGCGCCCATGCGTCCATCTTGTCCGGAGTGTGCCGATCTCGCAATTTCCCGCTCATACATATGGCATAGATCTTTCATGCAGTTGCATCAATCTTGAATTTCCATGCAAGTGCATTTACTTTAATGCAGATGCATGAAAATGGAGAAACTCATGAACACGGACTTCACCCTGATCAGC
Source organism: uncultured Roseibium sp. (assembly GCF_947494555.1). GTDB lineage: Bacteria > Pseudomonadota > Alphaproteobacteria > Rhizobiales > Stappiaceae > Roseibium. Next base: position 493,967 of record NZ_CANLVF010000005.1, read on the forward strand.
CATACGCTTTGCCCCTATGTTCAACGGGCAGCCATTGTTCTTGCGGAGAAGAAGGTTCCGTTCGAGCGTATAAATATTGACCTTGGCAACAAGCCGGACTGGTTCCGTGCCGTGTCGCCACTCGGAAAGGTTCCGCTTCTGAAGACCGAAGACGGCACCTATCTGTTTGAATCGGCTGCGATCGTGGAATTCATCGACGAGGTCTGCGGAAAAAGGCTGCATCCCGATGATCCGGTCGAAAGAGCAAGCCATCGCGCCTACGTGGAGTTCGCGTCCCAGATCCTGAACGGGATTGGCGCTCTCTACAATGCCGCCGGGGCCTGTGAATTCGAAACCGCACGGCAAGCGCTGCGATCGAAATTTGAGCACCTGGACAGGCGGATCGACAAGGAGGGCCCCTTTTTCGCAGGCGATACGTTTTCGCTTGTCGATGCCGCCTTCGCTCCGGTGTTCCGCTATTTCGATGTCTTCGACACAGTCACCGATCTGGACATGTTCAATAACCTAGAGCGCCTCAAGCGCTGGCGGCGAGCTCTGGCGAAACGCACGTCCGTCATGAATGCCGTGACCGACGACTATGAAGAGCTTTTGCGCGCGTTCTTGCTTAAACGGGGCAGCTGGATAACAGGCCTGATGCAGGAGACTGACCGGCCAGCACAGGCACAGACCGCCTGACATCAGCAGGAGGATCGGCCGGCCCAACGAGCCGGCCGGTCAACGCATCTCTGTACCGTCTATTGTACAGACAGCGGGCGGGTGAAAAGCACGGCTTTGTTGTCACCGTTGAAATAGCGGATCTCGTAGTTCCCGGCTTCCTTCGGTGCTTTCAGATTGACAGTCTGTGCGTCGATGTCCCCTGACCAGACGCGCCGTTCAAAAACGGCTCTGCCATTGCCGCCGCGTGCTCTGGGGTCCCAGATCTGCACCGAGTCATACCGCGCACCCGGCCCCTTCCATGAAACGGAGAATGTCGTTTCCGCTTCGACGCTCTCCGGGCCGTCCACCCCAAGCTCGACCGGCACGACGGAAATGGGGCGTGTCAGCATCACGGTCTTGTTGTCGCCGTTGTAGTAGCGCAGCTCGTAGTCGCCCGGTTTTGCAGCGCTCGGCAGGGTGACCTTGGAGTTGTCGAAATCGTCGTTGCGCAGACGCTTTTGATGAACGACCCGCCCATCACCGGCACGCGCACGCGGATCGAAGAACTGAACGCTGTCATAGCGCGCTCCGGGGCCAGTCCAGGTCACCGTGATGTGGCGCCCTTGTCCGATCTGGTCCGGTGCTTGGAGGGCGACAACAGCGGCAGTCACCGCTATGGGAACGGTAGCCAATACGGTCTTGTTGTCACCGTTGTAGTAATGCAGCTCATAGGGTCCGGCCTTGACCGGTCCCGGCAAGGTTACGCGCTGATTGTCGAAATCGTCATTTCGCAGACGCTTTTCGTGGATTTTCTTGCCACTCGCCGGATCGACCAGCCTGACGCTGTCATAGCGCGCTCCTGGACCAACCCAATCGACCAGGATTGGCTTGCCGGCTTCTGCCGCCTCATCCGTTTCGAGCGTCACCTGTGCTTCGATAATGTCCAGCGGACGCGTCGCAAGCACGATCTTGTCTTCTCCGGCATAGTAACGAAGCTGATAGGTGCCCGGCTTTGCGGGCGTCGGCATGGTCACCTTGTTGTTGTCGAAGTCATCATTGCGCAAGCGCTTGTTATGCAGCACCTTGCCTTCACCGCCCCGCGCCGAGGCATCGTAGAGTTCCACAGCATCATATCGGCCACCGGGTCCGACCCATTCCACCGTAACCGGCCTTGCCATCGCGATCTCGTCGGGAGCAAACAGCGCCACTTCGGCCGGCGTGACCTCAATCGCGCGCGTTGCCAGTATCTGCCGGCCGGAGCCATCCCAATACCGCAGCTCGTAGGTTCCCGGTTCACTCACGACGGTCATTGCGACGGTGTTGTTTTCAAGATCACCGTTGACGACCGCCTTGGAGCGCAGCCGCTTTCCCTCGCCTCCCCTGGCTTGCGGATCATGCAGCTCGATCTGATCGTATCGGCCGCCTGGTCCCTGCCAGGAGACATCTATCCGTGCCCCGATCTCAGCCGTATCGGGCGCGGCAAGCGAAGCTTCCGGCAATTGTGCCGGCTGTGCTGCGGCTTCCACAACCGGGGCGGTTTCAACGGTCGCCGTCAGCGCTCCGGACAGCTCTTCGGCATTTCCGGCCTGGATGTAAAGGCCACCGGTGTTTTCAGCGAGACAGGCAACCTGACGCCCCTCTTCCGGGCTCAGTCCGAAGCCGATAACATGGGCAGTGAAATTGATGCCGAGACGAGCCAGTTCCTGCCCAAGAGCGCATGGATCCGCATTGCAGGTCTCAATCCCGTCGGTAACAAGTACGACGGTTGCCCTATCCTCCGTGTAACGCATCGTTTCGGCTGCCTGGCGAACGGCTGCCGAGAGCGGCGTTTTGCCCTTCGGCGTAATGTTGTCCGTTGCAGCCTTGATCGCAGCGCCCGTTCCGGCCGCCGGCGGCACAATCAGCTCGATATCGTCACACTTTCCCTTCTGGCGATGGCCATAGGCGAAAAGGCCGAGTTCCAGATCGCCCGGCAGTGTTCCAAGCACATTGCTCATCGCGTCCCGCGCAATTTCAATCTTGGTGCGGCCTTCGATCTGTCCCCACATGGAGCCGGATCCGTCAAATACAATGGCTACCTTGTCGGCGGCCTGGGATGACGTTGAAAAAATGGAAAGCGCAGTTACAGCAAAAATTAACGGTCGAAACATGGTTCCTCCGACGGAATGCATTGGCAAGGTGTCGATATCTAACCGTGCCACATGCCGGCGCCGCCGAAAAGATAACACTTTCATGGTATTCAGACGATCACAGCCCCTGAATCGCCCAGTTCCTCCTTGAGCAGCGACCACTTTTCAGGTGTCGCCGTCAAAGTCGCCGCATCCCGTATTTCGACAAGATAACCGCGCGCAAGCGCACCCTTCGCCGTGAGCTGCACACAGTGGCAAGAATCCAGTCCCGTCAGGATCAGCTTTCCGACCTTTCGTGTTTCGAGCCAGTCTTCAAACGCTGCGCTTGAAAAGCTGTCGCCAATTGCTTTTTCGAATACCGGCGCTTCACCAACCTCTATGGACGGATCGATTTCAAGGCCCTTTCGTCCAGGCGTGCCGACACCCTTCGCGACCAACCTGATGATCTGGATTGCAAGCCAGTTGCGAAAGACATGCTTGATGAAGACAATCTCGTTCCCGGCAGAACGTGCCGATGAAACGCTGCGATTGATAACGGCAAGCGCTGCGTCCCTATAGGCCGGCTCAAACGGGTTGCTTCCCCCGTTGCGCGTGAAATCTTCCTGAACATCGATCACAACAAGCGCCGTGTTCGGCCGCTCATTCAGATCAATTTCGCCGCCACGGGTCGGCGTCCCGATCTGGCGCATGACCAAGACCGTATAAAGCGCCAAGCCTGCCAGCACGACGATTGGCAATCCGACGACAAACCACATTCCGGACATTGCTCAACTCCTTGCGAACCTTCACTAAAACGGCCTGGGATGATCTGGATCGTCTTCGAACTCGGCGAAATGATCGAGCATTGCACAAAGAACCCTTTGTGTGGAGTGAAGATCATCTGCGGAAAAGAGCTCGCAGACCGCTTCTATTTCGTCGTTTTCCCGCGCCCGAACTTCACCAAACAAGGTCGTGCCTCGATCAGTCGGGCGAAACAGAGGAGACCGCTTGTGAGCCGGATTCGGCTGCCGTTCAACAAGCCCGGCGTCTTCAAGCGTGTTCACTATCAGCTGGATCTGCTGCCGGGTCAGAAAAAGTACGCGCCCGATTTCAGGAACCGAAAGCGGTCCCGTTTCTTCCAGCACTTCCAGTACAGCGCGCATTCCGACCGTGATGCCCGTGCCATCCAGCTTTGCTTCCACAGCACGCGCCAGGCGGCGGTGAACCGGCCGGACCAGCCGTACGATCTCGTAGAGTTCAACAGACTTTTTCATCATCCTTGTATTTGACATACTTATTGTCATAATGACAAGTAATTTGTCAAATTTCTTAATCTTGTCCCTCGAGCGCGAACTTCGAAGCACCCTCAATGACCGAGTTGAGTTTTTTAATAAGCCTCTGACAAAGCGAAAGATTTCTCCGATCATGCAGGTTCATTTTGTTGGAGCGACTATGCAATTCCACAGGTTGAAATCGAAACAGGCGGTGATTAGCGTCGGAGAGTTAAAGTCAGTTTTTTCAAGAGCTAAATGACATTTTCAGTTAAAAAAGGCCATCGCGGCGAGCACGTTCTCAAGATACAACGCAAGCTTAATGACGAGGCTCTTATCGGCTACTCGACCTACCTGCCCTTGCTCCAGGACGGTATTTTCGGGAAAAACACCAGGCTTCGTGTCGAAGAGTTCCAGATGCACAACGATCTTCAGGTTGACGGGATCGTCGGGCCTTTTACCTGGGGTGCGCTCTTTGGAGGCCATGTACCGGCGGACGTTCAAGCCGAAGCGCAAAAGGCGGTGGTGACGTCACCCAGTGTTGCATCCCCGCCGCTTGAAGACGGATATCTCTATCTCATTTCCGGCGACATTGTTCCGAAGGGCAAACGCGTCCCGGCAAACCTGCCACGAGCGAAACGTCATAAAGCAACGGATTGCCACTACGTTTTTGTGGACGAAGGGCAGTTTCCCCAAAGCGCGGACATGATGAAGGCCAAGGCCGACACCAACAATCTGCTCATCAAGGAAGTCATGATCATCGCCCATGGTGGTGGCGGCGGTGACGTGTTGATTGGTGGGCAACACTATTATTTTGGCGGCCCCACCGCCCATTTGTTCAAAAAGGTGAAGCACCGCTTCGTTAGCGACACCATTATCTGGATCTTTGCGTGTAATTTCGCGGCCTCGCGCGGGCAGCGCAACTCGTTCGAAGCGGACGCCCTCACGCCGAATGAGTTAATGAAAGGAGCCGGGCTCAATGCCATGATTGACCTTGCAAAGGCGTCAGGCTGCGAGGTCCGCGCGACATTCATGCCTCACTTCGGGGCGTTTGACGGCTTCCCTGTTCTTTGGGCATCCGCCTACTCGTCGGGCAAGTATGAATACAATCTGAGTGGCCGCAAACTCTCTGCAATGGAAGCCATTGCAATCCTGACGGACCATGTCGTCGGATCCTACGCTCAGATCGGTCCGGCGCTCGTCTACTTCATGTTTGACTAGCGCACCAGAACTCCGCCTGGCCGCAGTGAAAAGCGGACTTGGCAGTGAGCGATTGCAGCCATGCACGGGTTGCTCGCCGCGCCTAAGGCCCGACAAGTTTCAAAGGTTCCGGTTCGACCAGGATTTCGCACTTCACCGAATTGGCAATGAAACAGACATCGTGCGCTTTTTCGTGGATTGCCTGCAGCCATGACTCATCAGGTTGCTCTGCGGAAATGAGCGCAACTTCCGGACGCAAGACGACTTTGGATATGGCCATTTTGCCCGGCGCGATGCGGCTCATTTCGCCCTGCGCCTTGTCCCGGTAGCTTGCGACGTTGAAATTCGCCCGCCGTGCCAGGTCGAGGAACCAGAGCATGTGACACGAGGAAATCGCAGCGACAAAAGCTTCTTCGGGATCAACGGCCGCTTCGACCGAGTGCGGAAGCGGCACAACTGTCGGCGACGCGCTTGCCGGCACTTCAAGACCACCATCAAAACGCCAGATATGCCCGCGTGAATAGGTATTTGCGGCGTAATCTCCGTCGCAGGCCCACTCCACCTGAGCTGAATAATAATGCCCCGCCATGGATCACAATGTCTCCAGAAAAGCCTTGTAGCCCGATTCGTCGAGCAATTCCGTAAGCTGGCTTTCGTTTCCAACCTTCATCTTCAAGAACCAGGCGGCCCCTTCGGGGTCCTCGTTGACCTTCGCCGGTTCGTCTGCGAGTGCAGCGTTGGCTTCCACGACCTCGCCATCGATAGGTGCATACACTTCGCTGGCGGCCTTGACCGATTCCACAACGGCCGCTTCGTCACCCTGCGCAAATTCTGCACCTGCCTCCGGCAGCTCAACATAGACAACGTCGCCCAGTTGCTCCTGTGCATAGGACGTGATGCCAATCGTCGCGATGCCCTGGTCGACGGCAATCCACTCGTGATCCTTGGAATAATAGGTTGTCATAGCGTCATCCGATGTTTGTGTTCAGGCCAGACCTGACGGTCCGGTTCCCGAAGAACCAGTCGCCAAGACCCCCTCTGTCCGACTACCTGAGAGATTTCCCGCTGAACACTTTTCGCATTCCGCAGCTACTCCTTCGGTGAGCGGTCTGACTGACGTTTCAGCAGAACACTTCTTTCCAGAGCGTATTACCCATGCGGTCCTTTTGCCTGAGAGTTTCCGGGGCGGTTGCTCCTTCGGCACCGGGATGTTTCACCCGAATTCTCCCGCTTGGGACAAGCGTACTGAGACAAGCCAATCAGGTTACGACCCTGATAGCGGACGCGATTGTGGGAGCCGTCTACAACCTTGTCAATATGGGGAAATCTGCAAGCCGGACCTGACGAAACGGAAGCGCCGGGTCTCTAGGGTACGGACCCATAAATGAAGTTGATTTGGTTTGAATCGTTTTGGCCAGATGAAAGGAGCGAAAGCGCAGGAAAAGTGGTTCATTTTCAAGCCTTTCGCGACGCGGCAGGTGGCCAAAACGGCCAAATCCGAAGGACGGCAAAATGGCTTCACCTCGCAGCGTCAACGTGCTTGACCGGGCACAAGGCCCGCTCTTCGCACGTTTCCTCGCGAGAATTCGCCTTTTCTGCCGCCAAATCAGCTTCATTTATGGGTCCGTACCCTAGCGCCGCCGGCCTTCATCGAAACCGAAGACGACCTTGACGCTCGCACCCTGCGGGATCGTGAATTTCTCCTCTACCAGGGTCCACTTCTCCGCAGGAGCTCCTTCAGTCAGTGTCACCGGGATCGTCAGGAGATCAGAGCTGAGCGGCTCGGCATCGCTGCCACCCGGGACAATGGCGACCCGCAACGGCAAAGTCACTTCGCCCCCCTTCCAGGCAGGTCCGGGCGTAACGTCGCCGGAAAACCCGACCTTCATCCGCCGCTGACCATTGCCTTCCCGCGTGCAGCTGTTGGCCCAGTCTTCAATGGTTGCCTGATAAAGCAGACCCTCCGACTCGTCCTGCTTGCCGCGTACATAATTTCTGATGAGAAACGTGTTGGACCTGAGTTCCATCGGCGGGCACGCGACCGGTGGTGCAAAAGTTTCCGGAGAAACTTCGATGGGCTCCTGACCGCCTGTAATGATCTTGGCAGCAATACTGTCTGAACCGCCACCGCACCCTGCCAGCATCACGGAACACAAGCCTACTGACAGCGCTGTCTTAATATTCTCGTTGAAAACGGCCGGAAACGGACTGATCATCATCTACCCATCGGATCAAATAGCAACTTGGCGGAGTGTCATAGCAGGTGAACATTTGCTTGGCGAGGTCTCAACAGCGGAAAGCTTCAATCAGCATATTGTGGCTTAAATAATGCGCAGTTGCGCGCACCTCACTTGACAGGATGGAGCTTCAACCCCTTATTGCGGCGAAAGAGGATTGCCGAAAGAAGACGATGAGCAATACCACACAGTTAAAACCGCCGCTTTCCATCAGGCTTTGCGCGCCACGCGGTTTTTGCGCTGGCGTTGACAGGGCCATTCAGATCGTTGAACTGGCGCTGGAAAAATACGGCCGTCCCGTCTATGTGCGTCACGAAATCGTGCACAACAAGTTCGTTGTGGACGGCCTCAAGGCAAAAGGTGCGGTCTTCGTCGAGGAGCTGGCTGAGATTCCCACTGAAGACACGGACAGACCGGTGATCTTTTCGGCCCATGGCGTTCCCAAGTCCGTTCCGGAAGATGCGCAGGCGCGCAACATGTTCTATCTCGACGCGACCTGCCCGCTTGTTTCAAAAGTTCACAAGGAAGCGCAGATACATGATCGCCGGGAGCGCGAGGTCCTCTTGATCGGACATGCAGGTCATCCGGAGGTGATCGGCACCATGGGCCAGTTGCCGCAAGGAACCGTCGAACTGATCGAAACCGAAGAAGACGCCAGGAACTACCAACCCAAGTCGGACAATCCGCTCGCCTATATCACACAGACCACCTTGTCGGTTGACGACACCGCCGGGATCGTGGCCGTTCTGCAGGAACGCTTTCCCGATATTGTCGCGCCGCACAAGGAAGACATCTGTTACGCGACCACGAACCGGCAGGAAGCAGTAAAGCATGTCGCGCCAAGCGTGGACGCAATGATCGTTGTCGGAGCGCCGAATTCCTCCAACTCGCAGCGCCTGCGGGAAGTCGCAGAGCGGGCCGGCTGCAAGGTGGCGGTGCTGATACAGCGTGCAAGCGACATTCAATGGTCGGATTTCGAAGGAATGCAGTCGCTTGGCCTGACCGCGGGTGCCTCTGCTCCCGAAACTCTGGTAGAGGAAATCATCAGCGCATTTTCCGACCGCTTCGATGTCACCGTCGAGACAGTGCGGACGGCCGAAGAAACGATTTCGTTCAATCTGCCGCGCGAGCTGAGGGACGTGGTCCCGGCAAACCAGGCAGCCACCGGATAAGAACATGGCCGTTTACACCGAAGTTACCGATGAGGAATTGGAAGACTTCATCGGATCTTACGACGTCGGGCGCCTTCTTTCGTTCAAGGGCATTGCCGAAGGTGTCGAAAACAGCAATTTTCTGGTTCATACCGACAAGGCCTCCTACATCCTGACGCTCTACGAAAAGCGCGTGAATCCGGACGACCTTCCTTATTTTCTGAACCTGATGCAGCACCTTGCCGCAAAAGGTCTTTCGTGTCCGACCCCTGTTCCCTCAATGGATGGCAAACTGCTTGGAGAGCTTGCCGGACGTCCGGCTGCGCTCGTCACGTTCCTGGAAGGCATGTGGGTCAAACGGCCACGGGTCGAGCACTGCGCGGGCTTGGGAAAAGCCATGGCCGAGCTCCATCTGGACGGTCAGGACTATGACGGGTTCCGCGCCAATGCCCTGAACGTTTCCGGATGGCGCCCGTTGTTTGAACAAAGCGGCGACAGGAGCGATCAGGTCTTGCCGGGGCTGCGGCAGGAAATTGGCGGCGAACTTGAATATCTGGAATCCTCCTGGCCTTCCCACCTCGCGAGCGGCGTCATCCACGCGGATCTTTTTCCGGACAACGTCTTTTTCCTGGGCAACGAACTCTCCGGCCTGATCGATTTTTATTTCGCGTGCAACGATGCGTTCGCCTACGACATTGCCATTTGCCTGAATGCCTGGTGTTTCGAAAAAGACCTGTCGTTCAATGTGACAAAAGCCCGTGCCCTGCTGAAAGGATATACAAGCGTGCGTCCACTCCAGGCAGATGAATACGACGCGTTGCCGACGCTTTGCCGCGGCGCGGCACTCAGGTTCCTTCTGACACGCCTTTATGACTGGCTTAGTGTGCCCGAAGGCGCTCTTGTCACGCCGAAAGACCCGCTGGAATATCTAAAAAAGCTGCGTTTTCATCAGACGATCACCGGGACGCAGTCTTACGGACTTGAACAATGAGCACTCAAAACCGCGTCACAATTTTCACCGACGGCGCCTGTTCGGGAAATCCTGGGCCAGGCGGATGGGGCGTGCTCCTGAGGTTCGGCGAGCACGAAAAGGTGCTGAATGGCGGGGAGCCCGAGACGACGAACAACCGCATGGAGCTGACCGCGGCGATTGAAGCTCTCAATGCCCTCAAACGCCCCTGTGCGATCGACCTTTATACGGACAGTACTTATGTGCGCAGCGGTATAAGAGAGTGGTTGGCAGGCTGGAAGCGGAAAAACTGGCGCACGGCAGCCAACAAACCCGTCAAGAATGCCGACCTGTGGCAGGCCCTCGATGAAGCAAGGGAACGCCACGATGTCACGTGGCACTGGGTCAAGGGACACGCCGGCCATCCCGACAATGAGCGGGCAGACGAATTGGCGCGCGGCGGAATGGCGCCTTACAAGAACGGCGGCTGAGCCCGGCATGCCAGTTTCCGTTCTGACAGTCGCAAACGAGGCGCATTGCAGGTAAGGCGCAGAAATTCTCAGCAGTGCGCGCGGCGGTTCGAAAGCCGTAATAGAAACGCTTGGTCAGGCGATTCCAACGGTACGGCGCAATCGGTCATGCGTGTTCCAATTCACGCGTGGTTGCAGCGGATAACACGATTTCCCGTCGCTTCGGCTCTGTGGCGATCAGGCGCTTTCGGCTTCCGCGGGCATCTTGCGCAGCAATTTCGTCGCTTCGGATGCGGAGACGGCCTCGCCGAAGAAATACCCTTGCGCGTACTCGCAACCGAGTTGGTAGAGTTCGAGCGCGTCGCTCTCGTTCTCGGCACCTTCGGCAACCACCGACATGCCAAGATCATGGCCCATGGCGACAATCGTTCTCAGCAGCACTGAGCGCGCGGACGACCCGTTCGGTTTGACGAAGGACTGGTCGATCTTGATCGTGTCGAACGGGAACCGTTGCAGATAGGAAAGCGACGAGTGCCCCGTCCCAAAGTCATCGAGCGACAATCCCGCACCAAGACCACGCAGGCGTTCCAGCACTTTTGCGGAATATTCCGGATTGGACATGACAAGGGACTCGGTGAGCTCCAGCTTAAGCGTTCCAGGCTCTAGCGAAGTCCGTGACAAAACAGCCTTCACATCGTTGATCAGATCCTGCTTCAAAAGCTGACGTGAAGAGAGATTCACCGAGGCGAAAAGGGGCCTCTGCATCGGATACTCCCGTTGCCAGAAGGCCAGCTGCTGCGCGCCGCGGTCGAGCATGTACATGCCCAGTTCGTTTATCAAACCGGATTGTTCTGCAATGGGGATGAACTCCGAAGGCGCAATCTTTCCGCGCTTGGCATGGTTCCAGCGGGCCAGAACCTCGTACCCTGCGATGGACTGGTCTTCCAGGCGGATGATCGGCTGGAAAAAGACCCCGAGCGTTTCCTTCTTGATCGCATCGCGCAGATCAGCTTCCAGGTCGACAATGTTCTTGTCGAGAGGACGCAGGATCGGGCGGAACACTTCCTGCCGGTCACCACCCAGCCGCTTGGCGTGATTGAGGGCAATCTCGGCGTTGGTGAGCATATCCTCGACGGCCTGTTTGCCGCCTTCGGAAAACGCAATGCCGACAGAGCAGGTCAGGAAGATTTCCCGGTCACCGAATGTGATCGGAGCGCGAACGGCCTTGCGGAGCGCATCGGCCAGTGCGACGATCCTGTCCGGCTCCTGTTCGGAGAGAAGCACCAGTCCATACTGGTCGCCTGACAAGCGGCCGAGCGTGTCCTGCTGCCCGATCAATCGCCCGAGCCTGCGCGCGACCGTCAAAAGGATGCTGTCGCCGGCCGACAGGCCGATGCTGTCGTTCACCTGCTTGAACCGGTCGAGATTGAGAACCAGCAGCGTCGGCTTGGAGGTTTCCTCCGCCTTGGCGCGCACGACACTTGTACGCAGGCGGTCGACAAAGAGCTCCCTGTTGGGCAAGCCGGTAAGGTTGTCATGGACGGCATCGTGCAGCAGGCGCTCTTCCGCCGTGCGTTCTTCGGTTACATCCAGCAGGGTCCCAACACAGCGGATGACCTCGCCGTCGGAGCCAATAATCGGCCGCGCCCTCAGCCTGAACCAGCGAAAATGTCCGTCTTCCGAGCGCAGGCGAAACGTCTGCATCACCTTGCCGCGTCTTTGGTCGATGACCGCATCCAGGGTTGCGCGAAAGCGGTCCCTGTCCTGAGGATGCAACACATCGAGCCAGTCGCGCGCCGGACCTTCGAGGGAGCCGCGCTTGAGGTTCAGGAGTTCTTCAACCTCGTTGCCCGTATATATGCGGTCGCGGTCGATGTCCCAGTCCCAGATAATGTCTCCGGCGCCCGTGAGCGCGAGAGCCTTGCGCTCCACGTCCGAGATCAATCCCTGCGCGATGGCACCGCCCGCAAATGCATGCTGCATCACCGTAAAGCCGATCAGGAGCACGATCAGAACGAGACCACCGCCAAGGGCCGGCTGAACGATATCGTTGGACAGATAGCCGGTCACTGTCATGCCGGACCCGACCAGCCAGGCAATGAGCAGGCACCAGGTCGGGATCAGGAGAATGGCCCGGTCGTAGTGCTGAAATGCCAGGACTGCGATGGTGATAAACCCGAGCGCACCGATAACGGCAAGTGAGAGCCGTGCAATACCGGCGGCTATTGACGGATCCCAGACCGCGACGCCAAGAAGGCCCAGGATCAGGATCAGCGTTGTCAGCGCAAGATGGGAATAGTGAATGTTCCAGCGGTTGAGGTTGAGGTAGGCGTAAAGAAAAATGAGGAGACTGGCCGCCAGCATCACCTCGGCGCAGGCGCGCGCCAGCTGGCTGCCGCCGCCATCGAGGTTGAAGACAAGGCCCCAGAAGCCGAAGTCGATGCAAAGATAGGCCAGAACCGACCATGCAAGCGCTGCGGTCGCCGGAAACATGACCGTGCCCTTGACCACGAAAAGGATCGTCAGAAACAGTGCAAGTAGCCCGGATATGCCCAAAATGATGCCCCGGTAAAGGGTATAGGCGTTTATCGTTTCCTTGTAGACGTCGGGTTCCCAGATCCTGACTTCCGGGAGATTGGGTGTGGTCAGTTCGGCAACGAAGGTGACGATCGACCCCGGGTCGAGCGTTACGAGAAACACGTCAGCTTCAAGGCTTTTGAGCCGCACGGGCGCGATCCCCTGGCTCGGGGTAATCGCGGTGATGCGGGAAGACCCGAGATCCGGCCAGAAAAGATCCGACCCCACGAGCTTGTAATTCGGTGCAACGATGAGACGGTCAATCTGTTCGTCGCTGGTGTTGGCCAGCGCAAAGACAGCCCAGTTGGTGTTGGATCCCTCCAGCGAAGGAACCTCGATCCGGCGCACGATGCCGTCAGCTCCAGGCGCCGTGGACACCTGAAGACGTGTTCCGGCATCCCGGTGCATTTCTATGGAATTCGTCACGTCAAGCGCTTCGATATCGATCGGGACGGGGATCGGTTCGAGGGCCAGTGCGGGCAATGACGCAAGTACCACGACAAGCGCGGCAACGGTGAGTACCAGACGTTTGATGGCGTTACAGATCGGATCCGATGACAAAATCGACATGGAGCGAAGAACTACCGGGTTGTGGCGCATGTCACAAGAATTCTTTCAACATACCCTCAACACTTGGGCTAATTTTCCCACACAGCGACGCGTAGTCTTCCGCGAGGCAGGCAAATAACAGGTGATCCTGCCAAGTTCCGTTAATTAACAGATAGTTGCGCGCATACCCCTCGCGGCGAAACCCGGCGTTTTCGAGCAATCTGATTGAGGGTGTATTGACGGGAATACAGGCCGCTTCCAATCGGTGGAGGTTCAAGACGTCGAAACAAAAAGGCAAGATCATGGCAACGGCAGCCGACATGTGTCCCTTGCCCGCGTGACGCTCGCCCATCCAATAGCCCAATGTCGCAGTCTGGCTGACACCGCGCCGAATGTTGCTGAGCGTCAAACCACCCAGGACTTCAGCCGACCTCGACCGGAACAGGAGGAATGTCAGGCTCCGGCCTTCCTTGCGGTCGCGCGCGTACCGCCGCAAGCGACGGCGAAATCCCGATTTGGTCAGGTCATCGGATGGCCAGAGCGGCTCCCAGGGTTTCAGAAAGTCCCGGCTCTCGTTTCGCAGGTCCGCCCAGGCCTTGAAATCAGACATGAGCGGCGGGCGCAGAAAGTACCCGCCCGCTTCGATCAGCAGCTCGGCGTCAGGTGATGTTCCCGGCCGTAGCAATACCATGCCCTGAACTCCGCAGTTTACAACGAGGCCGCCCGCAGCACGGGAGTCTGTTCCAGCCTCCCCGCCAGGTCGTTTGCCGTCATGATTCCGTCTACGGGACCGATCGCGGTGAGCGTCGGGGTTGTGCCGACAAAGGTCTCGTATGCTACCCGGCGCATATCTTCCGCCGTGACGGCTTCAATCTTGCTCGAAATCTCGTCAGGACCGAGCACTCGGCCATGCACCAGTATCTGACGCGCGATCTGCCCGGCGCGCGCGGCCGGGCTCTCGAGCGCCATCATCAGACCCGCCCTGATCTGTGCGCGCGACCTTGCCACTTCCTCGTCCGTAATGGTCTGTGACGCGGATACAAGCTCGTCCGCAATCATAGGCATCAGGGCAGCGAGATCTTCATGGCTGGTTGCCGCGTGCAATCCGAAAAGCCCGGTATCTGAAAACGCCCAATGAAAACTGTAGATCGCGTAACACAGGCCATGGCGTTCTCGAATTTCCTGAAACAGACGCGACGACATGCCACCGCCCAAAACAGAGGCAAGGATCTGAATTGTGTAATAGTCCTTGGACTTGTAGGGCAACCCTTCGAAACCGATAAGCACCTGGGCTTCCATCAGGTCCTTGCTGCGCAGCGTTTCTCCGCCGCCATACTGGGCAGTCGTGTCGTCAGCTGCCGCTGCGCCATTGAAACCGCCGAATTTTTCCCGCGCCAGGGCCACAAGATCATCGTGGTTGACCGCACCAGCGGCCGCCAAAACCATGTCAGGCGCACGGTACCGGTCGGCAAGATACGCGTTAAGGGCGTCGCGATTGAAACCTTGTACGGTGTCAGGCGTTCCCAGGATCGGCCTTCCGATCGCCTGGTCCGGCCAGGCGGTTCCCTGAAAGAGGTCGAAGGCCTGGTCTTCAGGTGAATCGTTTGCGGCACCGATTTCCTGCAGGATCACATGCTGCTCGCGCGCCAGTTCCTGGGCATCGAAAGTCGAATTCTGCAAGATGTCGGACAACAGATCCACCGCCAGCGGCATGTCTTCGGCCAGGATGCGGGCGTAGTAATTCGTGTGCTCGATGCTCGTCGATGCGTTCAGCTCTCCCCCGACGGCCTCGATTTCCTCCGCGATGCTGCGTGCCGTCCGGGTCTTCGTGCCCTTGAAAGCCATGTGCTCGAGTAGATGGGTAATGCCGTTTTGCTGGACGGTTTCCGCGCGGGATCCGGTTCGAACCCAAACTCCGAGCGCCGCCGTTTTCAGGTACGGCATCTGGTCAGTTACGACCGTCATCCCGTTTTCCAGGACCGTTGTTTGTACTTTCATATAGTTACACCTTGGCGGTGACGGCCCGGGCGTGATCTTCGATAAATCGTTCCACCACGTCCTGTTGTGCCGCCAATACCTGCTGGCGCTCCTCCGCACTCATCATGTCTTTCAAATTGTCCGGCAATTCTGGACGAATACCAGAGGCTTTTTCAACCGCATCTGGAAATTTTGCCGGATGCGCCGTTCCCAGCACTACCATTGGCACCCGGCCGTCATCGTGGTCCTTGGCCACATGCACACCGATTGCCGTGTGTGGATCGAGCAGATACCCGGCCTCCCTCCAAAGCCCGGCTATCGTTTCTGCCGTTTGTGTCTCGTTGCAGCGGCCTGCCCCGAAATGCTTTCTCATCGCCGAAAGCGGCCCGTCCTCGATCTCAAAGCTGCCCGATTGAGCCAGCCGGTCCATCATCTGCCGAACGGCGCCCCCGTCCCGGCCGGAGACCTCCGACAGAAGACGTTCGAAATTCGATGAGACCTGGATGTCCATGGACGGAGAAATCGTCGCCGTGACACCCCGTTTTTCGTAGCGGCCGGTCTCCAGCGTACGTGCCAGAATGTCGTTCACATTGGTCGCCACGATCAGCTTTTCGACCGGGAGGCCCATTTTCATTGCGGCGTAACCGGCGAAGATATCGCCGAAATTGCCGGTCGGAACCGTAAAGGAAACCTTGCGCCCGGGTGCGCCGAGCGCTGTTCCCGCAACGAAATAGTAGACGATCTGGGCTAGTATCCGCGCCCAGTTGATGGAGTTGACCCCCGACAGCGCAACCCGGTCCCGGAACGAGAAATGGTTGAACATGCCTTTCACGATCGCCTGGCAATCGTCAAAGTTTCCGGTCAGGGCCAGCGCGTGCACGTTGTCTTCGGCGGGTGTCGTCATTTGCCTGCGCTGCACATTGGACACCCTACCGTCGGGAAACAGGATGAAAATGTCGGTTCGCTGACGGCCCCTGAACGCCTCGATCGCGGCACCACCTGTATCACCGGACGTCGCCCCGACAATCGTGGCACGCAAACCGCGCTGCGTGAGGACATAATCCATCATGCGGCCGAGAAGCTGCATGGCGACGTCCTTGAACGCCAGTGTCGGACCGTGGAACAACTCCAGAATAAAGGTATTCGGCCCGGTCTGGACCAAAGGTGTCACGGCAGGATGCCGAAAGCCGGCATAGGCCTCATCGATCATCGCCTTCAGATCGGCTTCCGGAATATCGCTGCCGACAAAGGGCCGGATGATTTCCATGGCGACATCGGCATAAGGTTTGCCTGCGAAGGAAGCGATTGTATCGGCGTCAATTTGTGGCCAGGTTTCGGGAAGATAGAGGCCGCCATCGCGGGCCAGTCCCTGCAGCAGGACATCGGAAAATTCCAGGACCGGTGCTTCGCCGCGCGTACTGCTGTATTTCACCCTGCCACTTCCCTTTTCGTCACTCCCACGGACAGCGCCCGCATGGCCGGGACACCCAGACCATCAACCTACTTCAATCGCGACCGCTTTGAAACAAACATGCCACCCAAGCGACTTACGCGCCATAACATTCAAGCGCAAGTCGCTTTTGGGTTAAATAGTGACCGTAACCCGACAGGTTCAGGAATTTGAGTGGGGCGCCTTCCGTCAGGCGTGGCCGGCATCCGTATAGAGCATTGCCGGATCTATGCCCATGGACGCAAGCGCACGACGCCATTTCGCGTCGAAGTCGGTGTCGAACAGTATCTCCGGATCGGCCGGCGCCGTCAGCCAGCCATTGGCCTGGATCTCGTTTTCAAGCTGGCCAGGTGCCCAGCCCGCATAGCCGAGTGCCAGTATGGCCTGCGAAGGCCCGTCACCGTCCGCCAGCGCGCGCAGGATCTCAAGCGTCGCCGTCAGACAGATGCCATTGTCGATCGCCAGCGTCGACTGATTGAGCATGAAGTCATCGCTGTGCAGGACAAATCCGCGTTCAACCTCCACCGGCCCTCCCTTGTGGACGTTCATGTCCCGCACGCTGTCGGGCAGGCGGATCGAACCCTCGTCATTCACGATATCGAGCTGAATGAGGAGTTCTTCCAAAGAGAGATGCCGCGCAACCTGATTGACAACCAATCCCATCGCGCCCTGATCGGAATGAGAGCAAAGATAAATCACGGAGTGTTCGAACCGGCTGTCAGCCATGCTCGGCATTGCGATCAGAAACTGTCCTTCGAGAGAGTCTGTCTCTTCAGTTCTGACCATAAAAAACCTCAAAAAAATTCGCGGCAAGTGCCAAACATGCAAAAGCATACCGTCTTTGAGCCGCTTTGTTAATGACTGTTTCGGGTCACAATCGCCGCATGCCTCACTTTACCGTAACACAACCGTCACGAGGAAATGACCGGACGGAGATCAACGAAACGATGACGCGATTTCGAAACTCGTGTAGCTCTGGTGGCATGAGAACACTTCTCCATGCCCTCTTTATTCTTGTTGCCTGTGCATTCAGCCCGGCCCGGGCAGCCATGACGGAATGGGTCGAAGTTCATGGTGGTGCGGTGCGCCTGATTTCGTCAGGTCCGCTTGAGGATGGCCATTACCTGGCCGGGCTCGAGTTTCTCATGGAACCTGGCTGGCACACCTATTGGCGATATGCGGGAGAGGCGGGCATACCGCCCCAGATTTCGATGACCGCATCTGAAAATGTGACCGAGCTCGACATCCTTTATCCGGTGCCGGAGCGCTACAACGACGGCTTTACCGAAAGCATTGTCTATCACGATGGCATTGTCCTCCCCTTCAAAGTCACACCTGCCAGGACTGAAGAGGGTGCCAGACTGGAAATCGAGGTCTTCTTCGGCATCTGCAAGGACATCTGCGTTCCGGGCGAAGCCGTGCTGTCCCTGGACTTCCAGCCCGACGATGGACGAGACGCACTTGCTTCGCGGCTGATAGAACGCGACCTTGCCACAGTCCCGAGAGCGCAGCCGGGCGACGGTCTGGAGATCAACTCGGTAACTTTCGATGGCGGCGAGTTCATTATTGTGGAGACGCATGTCTCAGGTGATGCCGAAGCCGACCTGTTCGCTGCGGGACCTGAAGGGTCCTATATCGGACTTCCAAAGTTCGTCGAAAGATCCGGCGACACGAGTGTTTGGCGTCTGTCGACAAAGGGACTGAAGAGTTCGGAAAACGATGACACGCTACGGCTGGTTTTAACGTCCGGCGGCCGTGCCATTGAACATCTGGAAACGGTGCCCGCCGACTGGCTTCAATAGCCCGCTGCCTTGAACCATCCGTCCAGACCAGCGTTATCGACGGTTCACTCGACGTGAGACCCTGAACGCTCTATGTGTCACGGGCGAGTTCATCGTTCTACAATCCAGCAAAAGGGTATTTGATATGACAATCAAGGTTGGGGACCGTCTTCCGGACGCCAGTTTCAAGATCATGACCAGCGACGGGCCCGGCGAGATGTCGATGAGCGAGCTGACGAGTGGCAAGACCCTCGTGCTTTTCGGCGTACCAGGCGCCTTCACGCCGACCTGTCACATGAATCATCTGCCTGGTTTCGTTGAACACGCCGAGACCCTGAAAAACAAGGGTGTCGACACGATTGCCGTGGTTTCAGTCAATGACGTGTTCGTCATGGATGCCTGGGAAAAAGCATCAAACACCAGCGGAAAGATCAGTTTCCTGGCTGATACCGGTGCAGACTTTGTCGATTCAATCGGCCTTGGTCTCGGACCTGCGCCAATTTTCGGCCACCTTCGCTCACAGCGCTTTGCACTTATCGCCAAGGATGGCGAAGTGTCGTTCCTGGCCATTGAAGATGCGCCCGGCGAAGCGACCAAAACTGGCGCTGCCGCCATTTTGGAAGCGCTCGGCTAATCATCCGCGAGCGTCTTGTTACGCGGCCAGAGAACACTGGCCGCGTAAGTCAGGAAAACTCCGATAAGCGTTGCGGCAAGTCCGAACCAGGTCAACGCATAGCCCAGATGATCGTTCTTGAACCGTACGATGGTTTCACCGGCCTGCGGAAAGCCGCCTTCAGGCGTGTATGACGCATCAATGTCGATGCTGTAAGGCGCAACAGTCTGGTTTTCCAATCCAAGAACCTGAGCCATCGCACCTGTGTCGCGGGCAAACCAGATCCTGTCAGACGCATCCGGTGTCGGCGTGGTCCAGTTCGGCTGTTCACTGAGCCGCAAAAGTCCGGTCAATTCCAGCTGTCCACCGGGCGCGTCCAGAGCGGCCTCTCTTGCCGGGTCGTCCAGTCCTTGCGGCATAAATCCCCTGTTGATCAGAACCGTCCAGCCTTCCAGCGTCCTGAAAGGCGCATAGGTCATAAGACCGGGGCCCTCTGCCCGTCCAACCGGGTCGGAAAGCGAGGTGTAGTAGAATGTGTTGCCGTCCAGATACTCACCGGTCACCTTGACCCGGAGATAGTCGAATTCATCACCAAGCTTTTCCGAGCGAGGCGCAGGCGCATCGACGGGTGGCTTCGTGACGCCGGCTTCCACTTTCGAAATTAGGTCCTGCTTCCATTCCAGGCGGTTCAGCTGCCAGAATCCCAGATTCAGCAAAATACCGAGTGCCAGGACCGCTGCAATTGCAGGAACGACGAGTTTCTTTAGTCCATCCATGGGCCGGTCATGCCTTGTTTTTCACTTGCCGCCGGCCTCGTCGAGACGGCCTTCTTCAGCCTTGTGTTTAAACTGCAACGCGATCATCAGCCCTTTCAGCGGCCGCAAAACCGCGGCTGCAAGAACCACCGTCAGCGGAAGCCAGAGGATGAGATGAAGCCATATCGGCGGCTGGAAACTCAGCTCTACGAACAGCACCAGACCGACTATGACAAATCCGACCAGCATGATGACGAAAACCGCCGGGCCATCGCCGCTATCAGCGAAAGCAAAATCAAGACCGCAAGCGCTGCAAGACTTTTTGACGCTCAAAAACCCGTGGAACAGCTTCCCCTGCCCGCATCGGGGACACTTGCCGGACAAACCGACCGAGACAGGATTGACCTGCGGAAAATGAGCTTTGTCATCCATAGTCCTGGACCTGCTAATAAGCAAAACGCCCGGCCGTTTCGCAGACCGGGCGCTTCATTGGGACTATCCCGGCAGCTTAATGCGGGGCCGGCGTACCTGCACCCCAGATATAGATCGCGACGAACAGGAACAGCCAGACAACGTCAACGAAGTGCCAGTACCAGGCGGCAGCTTCGAAACCAAAATGCTTCTCAACTGAGAACTGGCCGGCCATTGCCCGTAGCAGACACACAAGCAGGAAGATGGTTCCGACGATCACGTGGAACCCGTGGAAGCCTGTCGCCATGTAGAACGTCGCGCCGTAAATGTTGCCGTCGAACGTGAATGCGGCATGACCGTACTCGTAACCCTGCACAATCGTGAACAGCACACCGAGCAGAACGGTCAGCGTCAGACCCCATTTCAGGCCTTCACGATCATTATGCAGCAGCGCATGGTGCGCCCAGGTGACCGTCGTGCCGGAGCACAGCAGGATCAGGGTGTTCAGAAGCGGGAGGTGCCAGGGGTCGAATGTCAGGATGCCGTCTGGCGGCCAGTGACCGCCGGTTGCTTCCACGCGGCTGAACTGAATGGCTTCACCAGCAAAAAGAGCCGCATCGAAATACGCCCAGAACCAGGCCACGAAGAACATGACTTCAGATGCGATGAACAGAAGCATGCCGTAGCGCAGATGCAGCGAAACGACACGGGTATGGTGACCTTCCTGCGATTCCGTGATGGTGTCTTTCCACCATCCGTACATCACGTAGAGGACAACCAAGAGGCCGATGGCAAACAAGCCCCAGCTGGCCGAAGCAAAATTGATCCCGAACAGATCAAAGGAGTTGCCGGACGCGGCCTTCATCCATGCGATCGCTCCGATTGCCATGATGAAAGCGCCAACCGACCCAATAAATGGCCACGGACTCGGCTCGACCAGGTGGTAATCGTGGTTCTTGGTATGTGCCTCAGCCATCGGCAAGCTCCCCAAACACTGTCATTTCAAGCGCGTTTCGCGCAGTCTCTCACAAATTCGTTTCAGCGCCGGGCGATTCGGCCCGAGCCGCAACAGGGCGTTCCGGTTGTTCTACCGGGAAGAACGTGTAGGACAAAGTGATTTCCTTCACATGTTTCAGTTCAGGATCCTTGTCCATTTCAGGATCAACAAAAAAGACAACTGGCATCTCAACGGTTTCGCCGGCTTCAAGCGGCTGCTCCGTAAAGCAGAAGCAATCGAGTTTGTTGAAATAGGCACCGGCAGACGGCGGCCAGACGTTGAAGGTCGACGTTCCGACCGTTGTCTCGTCACCGATGTTGGTTGCCACATAGGCAAGCTGCGCGCTTTCACCCATCTTCAGCGATACGGAGCGTTGCTCCGGTTTGAATTTCCAAGACAGCTGCCTGTTGACGTTCCCATCGAACCGGATCGTGATCATCCGGTCGATCACAACATCGCTTTCGCTGTCGGCAACTTGGGTCGTGCCTCCGAACCCAGTCACGCGGCAAAAGAGGTCGTAAAGCGGCACGGCGGCGTATGCTGCGCCCACCATCAGGCTAAACATTCCGGCACAGGCGAGAGCAACCTTCCGGTTGCTGTTGGCTGCGCTGTTGCTGTCCTGTTCGTTGCTCACGCGTCGTTCCTCAAAGAGCCCTGTCCATGACACCCGGTCCCAGCTTGACGATCGTAACCGCGTAAAAAAGCACAACGAGCGCAACAAGCGCGAGTGCAATCGCGATAGACCGGGAGCGGCGCTTCTTCTGCTGCTCCTGCGTCAACCTGATTCCCTGATCGTCCTCAGCCATCATTCTAGGCTCCAACGATCAGGCTTTCGGCCAGCAAAATGGCAAAAAGCAGGAAGAGATAGAAGATGGAGAATTTAAAGAGGCGAATGCAAGCCTGTCTCGCCGCATCGCCTTCGCGCTTGCGCCAGACGTCGCCGGCAAGCGCGACAAATGCCAATCCCAGGAACGCGGCTGCCGCGCCATAGACCGGGCTTGCAAATCCAAGCAGGAACGGTGCTACGCCGATTGGCGCCAGAAGCAGGGAATAGACAAGAATGTGGTGCCGAGTGCTGGTCTCGCCGGCAACAACCGGCAACATGGGCACGCCCGCAGCGCGGTAGTCGCCGCTCTTGAACAGTGCCAACGCCCAGAAGTGCGGCGGCGTCCACATGAAAATGATGAGGAACAGAACAAAGCTTTCCAGGCTCACGGACCCGGTCACGGAGGCCCAGCCGACCATTGGCGGAAAAGCGCCCGCCGCACCGCCAATGACGATGTTCTGCGGGGTCGAGCGTTTCAGCCACATTGTGTAAACGACAACGTAGAAGAAGATGGTGAAGGCGAGGAACGCACCGGCGAACCAGTTGACCAGGAGACCAAGCGTTACGACGGATCCGATCGACAACGTCATGCCGAACGCAAACGCCTCTTCCCTGGTTACTTTCCCAGCGGGGATCGGCCGCTTTTGCGTGCGAGTCATGATCTCGTCGATGTCGGCGTCATACCACATGTTCAGGGCACCGGATGCACCCGCACCGATTGCGATACACAAGATGGCGACCGCGCCGAGAACGGGGTGAACGGTACCGGGCGCAAGCATCAGGCCGACAAACGCAGTGAAGATGACGAGCGACATTACGCGCGGCTTCAGCAGCGAAACATAGTCGCCAACCGAGCCCATGCCACCGTCCCAGACGGCTGTATCCTGACCTATTGTGTCCTGGCGCTCGACGAGCGACATGCGCGTGTCCTTCAACTTCAAGCTTTTGCCCCGCCCTTCAAACAGGCGGCAGGGACGGTCTTTCCGTCCGGCAGTTTTTCAAAGGAGCACCGCGCCATTTGAGGGCGCGGTGTCAGTTTCCATCCAGAGGCATGGCCTCCGAGTGTGCCTTATTTGATCCGCGGCAGCGTTTCGAACTGGTGGAACGGTGGCGGAGAAGACAGGGTCCACTCCAGTGTCGTTGCACCTTCGCCCCACGGGTTGTTGCCAACGACACGCTTCTTGGCGAAAGCCTCAAAGATACCGTAGAGGAACACCAGAACCGCAAATGCGGAAATGTAGGATCCGATGGAAGACACGTAGTTCCAGCCCGCCAGCGCATCCGGATAGTCGGCGTAGCGGCGCGGCATGCCGTTCAGGCCCAGGAAGTGCTGCGGGAAGAAAACCAGGTTCACGCCGATGAAGGTGATCCAGAAATGGGCCTTGCCAATGGCTTCATTGTACATGTAGCCGAACATCTTCGGGAACCAGTAGTACCAGGCGGCAAAGATCGCAAACACCGCACCGAGCGACAGCACGTAGTGGAAGTGAGCCACCACATAATATGTGTCGTGGAAGGCGCGATCGAGACCGGCGTTTGCCAGCTGAACCCCGGTCACACCACCAACGGTGAACAGGAAGATGAAGCCGATCGCCCAGACCATGGGTGTCTTGAACTCAATGGAACCGCCCCACATGGTGGCAATCCAGGAGAAAATTTTCACGCCCGTCGGCACCGCGATCACCATCGTGGCAGCAACGAAGTAGGCCTGTGTTTCGGACGACATGCCGACCGTGTACATGTGGTGTGCCCACACGATAAAGCCGACAACGCCGATCGCAACCATCGCATAGGCCATCCCGAGATAACCGAAGATCGGCTTACGCGAGAAGGTGGAGATGATGTGGCTGACGATGCCGAAGCCCGGCAGGATCAGGATGTACACTTCAGGGTGACCGAAGAACCAGAACAGGTGCTGGAACAGGATCGGATCACCGCCACCGGCAGGATCGAAGAAGGTCGTACCGAAGTTACGGTCCGTCAGAAGCATTGTGATCGCACCAGCGAGAACCGGCAGCGACAGAAGCAGCAGGAACGCGGTGATCAGAACCGACCACGCAAACAGCGGCATCTTGTGCAGGGTCATGCCCGGTGCACGCATGTTGAAGATCGTGGTTATGAAGTTGATTGCACCCAGGATCGACGAAGCACCGGCAATGTGCAGCGACAGGATTGCAAGATCCATTGCCGGTCCCGGTTGCCCTGACGTTGACAGTGGGGGATAGATTGTCCAGCCGCCGCCGACGCCGTTTCCGCCCGGAGGGCCTTCAACGAAGAGAGACAGGAGCAAAAGCAGGAACGCCGGAGGCAGAAGCCAGAACGAGATGTTGTTCATGCGAGGGAACGCCATGTCCGGCGCACCGATCATGATCGGCACGAAGTAGTTGGCATAGCCGCCGATCATCGCCGGCATGACCATGAAGAAGATCATGATCAGGCCGTGAGCCGTAGTGAACACGTTGAACATGTGCGGGTTGCTGAAGATCTGCATTCCAGGTTCTTGCAGTTCCATTCGCATCCCGACGCTGAGCGCGCCGCCCACGATCCCGGCAAAGATCGCGAACATGAGATACATCAATCCGATGTCTTTGTGATTGGTCGAATAGACCCACCGGCGCCATCCATAGGGATGGTCATGTGCCGCATGTGCTTCGCTCGCAGCCATTTGGGGCTCCCTCTTTAAATTCCTTCAGCAGCGCTGCGTCTTATCGCGCGGTGCCTGACAAACGAAAGCCGCCGCGTTACTTCGCGGCGACTGAGATGTCTTCAAGCTTGCCAGCCGCAAGCTTCTTTTGTTCGTTGATGGACGCCATCAGCTGCTTGTTCGCGCCGTCCAGATCTTCCTGTGCCGCAGTAACCCAGGTCTGGAACTGCTCTTTGGAAACTACACGGATCGCAATCGGCATGAACGCGTGGTTGACACCGCACAACTCCGAGCACTGTCCGTAGTAGACACCTTCCTCGCGAGCACGGAACCAAGTTTCGTTCAGGCGGCCCGGAATAGCGTCGATCTTGAGGCCCATGGACGGCATCGCGAAAGCGTGAATGACGTCTTCCGCGGTGACCTGAAGGCGTACCGTGGTGTCGACCGGAACCACGAGATCGTTGTCGACGGCGAGCAAACGCGGAACCTCGTTGATGGTCACGCCACGCTCCGTGGCGACTTCCTGACGCGCGACCACATCGGCCTCAGGATCAAGCGGATCTCCGAGCATGTAGGAATCGAAGTAAAGGTCACCCATACCTTCGTCGTTATACTCGTAGCCCCAGTACCACTGATAACCGATGGCCTTCACGGTCATTTCGTAGTCCGGAATATCGAGCTGCTTGTACAGCAGGCGGAAGGACGGGATCGCGATCACGACCAGTACGAGGATCGGGATAACCGTCCAGGCCACCTCAATCATGGTGTTGTGCGACGTGCGCGAAGGCACCGGATTGGCCTTGGCACTGAATTTCACAATGCAGATGATCAGCAGAGCGAGAACGAACAGGGTGATCACCGTAATGATGATCAACGTGAAGGCGTTGAACCAGGTGATATCGTCCATCATGTCTGACACCGAGGCCTGAAACCCCAGCTGCCAGTTCGTCATGCCGGATTCAGCTGCAAGAGCCGCGGTGGACACTCCAGCGAAAGTTGCCGCCATACTGGCGATTGTCATGAGACGCTTGAAGATAGCCTTCACGTCTGCGCTCCCTTCCCTCAGCCGCACGAACGCGGCACATGCATACATCCCGGACCTACGATCCATTCCATTCTGGTGGGGCAGTAACGGGCTTGACGCAACTTCGCAAGCCTGAATCCACTGGCACCATAAACCGGAAAGCCCATTCAGGTAATCGGAATATAACCATAAACCTATATGAAGGGCGATGGTTACATTCGGCCAGAGCGGCGATCTGCCGCATCACCCTGCCAACACCATTGTGCCGCACAAAAACCACAAGAAACGCCGAGCCGCAACGATATTTCCAACTTTTCGGCCACGTCCGGAGGTCTCTTGCGATTGAGGCATATCAAGGACACGTGGAATTTGGACAAAAAACAAGGCTAATCGACCGTCAAGCCCCCTGTGAGACTGGAATCGCACGCCATCATGCGGCAAGGTCTGGCCGGGATAACACCATGATTCGCGGAGCAGGCGGTTTTCAGCCGGATCTGAGCGCAGAAGAATCGGATAAAGATTGACCGGAGGAATTCTTGTCAACACACACGCAGCAGTCTTTCAACACCGGCGGCGCTGACCGTTTCAAGCCGTCACTTTCAACACTCGCTGTCGTTGCCGGACTCTTGTTCGGTTTATTCGTCCAGGGAGCGCCGACGGCCATGGCGCAGGGCGAAGTCCGTGCTTCGCACGGAGACTGGCAAATGCGCTGTGACACGCCACCGGGCGCTGCCGGCGAACAATGTGCCCTGATTCAAAACGTGACCGCATCCGACCGGGAGAACGTCGGTCTTTCGGTGATCGTGCTGAAAACAGCGGACAAGCAGGCAAGAATTCTTCGCGTCCTTGCACCGCTCGGTGTTCTGCTGCCGTCCGGCCTCGGATTGCGTGTCGATAACGCCGATATCGGGCGCGCCGGTTTTGTCCGTTGCCTGCCTAACGGGTGCATCGCCGAGGTGATCCTGGAAGATGAGTTGCTGACAAAACTGAAGGGTGGCGCCCAGGCCACATTCATCATTTTCCAGACACCCGAAGAAGGCATCGGCATTCCGATTTCCCTGAATGGATTTTCAGCCGGTTTCGACGCCCTGCCCTAGACTTTACGGATCCGGCAAGCCTCACCGAAAGGGGATTTCCGAAGAGGACTATTCGGCAGGAGCGTCCTGCCGGTCCTTGTTGGGCTTGCGAGGGGTCACCTTGTGTAACCGGTCCGACCCGGCGAACATGCCTTTCTCGAGTTGAACTGCAAGGCGTTCCTCATCCCGCCTGCGCACGTCCTCCTCGATCTGGTCGATCCGGTCGAGCGGCGTTCCAAGTGCTTCAAGCGCGGCGCGTCCGAAGACAACGCTTGATTCGAACGTCTCGCGGATCTGGAAATCCACACCGCGCCGGGTAAGGTCCATCACGTGTGCCCTGTCGGTTGCGCGGCAAAAGATCAGAGCATCGGGAAAACCGTCCCGGATCTGATCGATCGACCTTGCCATGACCTTGTCATTTTCAATGCACATGGCAACGAGCGCCGATTTGCCGGCCCCAGCCGCAGCCAGAACATCTGCCCTTGTGGCATCGCCGTAGTAAACCTTGTAGCCCTGCTTGCGGGCGTAATCGATACGGTCGGGCCGATTGTCGATGGCGGTGATTTCAAGCCCTTCCGAGGTCAGGATCTGGGCGACGACCATGCCGAAGCGGCCAAAACCAATGACAAGCACTGTTGGCGCTGCCTCCTCAAAGGTCTCGATCGACGGATTTTCAACTCCCCGTGCCTTGGCCCTGGCGGCCAGCTTATCGAGACCAAGGCATGCGAGCGGCGTCAGCAGCATCGTCAGGATGACCACGGCGTTCAGCAGGTTGGCGGTCTGATAGTTCAAAAGGCTGTTGCTGACGGCAGCAGTGAACAGAACGAATGCGAACTCCCCGCCCTGCGGCAGCGTTACGGCAATGCGCATCGCGTCCGAATTCGACGAGCCGGTTCCCCGCGACAGTGCCCAAAGGAAAACACCCTTCAGCACCATGACAATCGCAACACCTGCGGCAACGAGTAGCCAGTTCTCGATCACCAGCGACACATCGAGCGACATGCCGACGGCAACAAAAAACAACCCCATCAACAAGGAGCGGAAGGGCTCGATGTCGGCTTCAAGCGTGTGCCGGAAACTGGATTCGGCCAATAGAACGCCGGCAAGAAATGCTCCGAGAGCCATCGACAGGCCGACGGAATGCATGATCCCGGCACTCCCGAGGGCCACAAGGAGAGCTGCGGTAAGCATGACTTCGCGTGCACGGCTTGCCGCCAGGAACAGAAAGATTGGCGAGATAAGATAGCGTCCGGTCAAGATAACCGCCGCAACGGCGCCGAGAACGATCATGACCTCGCTGGCAATTTCTGTCGCCGTGGACGGCCCTTCGCCCGGCGCAAGAATGGCAACCATTGCCAGCAGCGGAACGATAGCGATGTCCTGCAGCAAAAGGATCCCGAATGCGCGCTGCCCGTAGGGAGACGAAAGCTGGCCGCGCTCCTGCAGGATTTGCAGTGCAAATGCCGTTGATGACAGCGCAAGTCCGAACCCGGCAACAAAAGCTGTTGAATAGGGCATCCCGAAAAGCCGCGCGACCGCAAACAGGCAGATACCGGTCAGAACGACCTGCGCCGTTCCCAACCCGAAAATGTCCCGTTTCATGCGCCAGAGTTTTTGCGGATCAAGTTCCAGCCCGATGACAAACAACAGGAGAACGACCCCGAGCTCCGCAACATGAAGAACATCTTCCCCGGAGCCCAGGAGCTGTAAGCCGTGTGGCCCGATCGCCGCACCAGCCGCCAGATAGCCCACAACCGAACCCAGACCAAGCCGCTTGGCGATCGGCACCGCGACACAGGTGGCAGCCAGAAACACAATCGCTTCGGCAAAAAACGGAGGTGCGCCCTCTGCTGCCATCCCATCTCCCCTGCCGTCAGGCTGAAAATCCCCTCCCCCAGCATGACAGCCAGGGAGTTGATTCCATCTTAACAAAACTCAAGTGGTTTAACTTTGACAAAACCAAAAAAAACGCAGCAACAAGAGATCAAAAAATGGACAGAGCTGCTAAATCAAAGAGCCAATTTCTGAATTGAAAGCAGACTAAGCAGAAACACGTAAAGAATTATCGTCATTTTCCATCGAGAAAGTCTTGAGGGCGGTGACTTGGCCGCGCGGGTTTACAGGTTTCGCAATTGCCTAAACAGGCATCGCGTCCGTACTCTCGCTGTGGTTCGGGCGGCTGCAGCCAATCGGCGTCCCTTTGGAGATCAAACCAGGTTATGACGCCCGAGAAACCCTAGAAGCTCGTCGACGGTCGTATAGACATGTCCTGCCATTCCAGCCTCTACCGCGCCTGCAACATTTGCCGGATTGTCGTCGATAAACGCGCTTTCCTCCGGAGCGTAGCCGTATTTTTTACATAGGCGCAGATAGACGGACGGATCTGGCTTCCGAGCCTTGAACTCAGCTGAGACGTGCGCTTTTTCTCCAAATATTTCGACGACTTCCGGCGCACAGGTTGGCAATGCCGCTTTCAGCATCATGCCGTTGTTGGTCAACAGAGCCAGATCGGCGCCCGGTTTCAACCGGCGCACCAGCTCAAGCACGTCCGGTCGGGCCCGCATCATCTTGCGCCGGATATCCGCCCAGGTGCCGAAATCAATCGGGTAGCCGAGCAACTCCGCATATTGTGCGAGGTAGCCCTCCGGTGTGTCGGGCGATCCAGCTTCCGCCGCCGCCTCCTGCGGTCCGCCCCACACCGCCCGGTCAATCTCTGCGGCCGCTCGGCCGGTGAGCTGTTCCAGGAGTTTCAAACGGGTCTGGTGATCGTAGTCATAAAGCACCTGATCCATGTCGAAGACGACAAACCTGATGTCAGGCATTTTCAACTCCACGCGCAGCTTATCAGACCGCCGTTCCGCCGATCGTCATTTCGTTGATGCGCATGGACGGCTGGCCAACGCCGACAGGAACACCTTGTCCCTGCTTTCCACAGATGCCCATGCCCGGGTCGAGCTTCATGTCATTACCGATCATCGAAACGCGGGTGAGCGCATCGGGTCCATTACCGATCAGCATTGCCCCTTTTACAGGCGCACCGACCTTGCCGTTTTCAACACGGTAGGCCTCCGTGCAGGAAAACACGAATTTTCCAGACGTGATGTCGACCTGTCCGCCGCCGAAGGAAACGGCATAGATCCCATCCTTGACGGAACTCAGTATTTCTTCGGGATCCTTGTCACCCGCCATCATCACGGTATTGGTCATGCGCGGCATCGGGATATGCGCGAAGGACTGCCGTCGGCCGTTGCCGGTCGGTTCCATTCCCATCAGCCGCGCATTCTGTCTGTCTTGCATATAGCCTTTCAATATGCCGTCCTCGATCAGAACGGTACGGCTTGCGGGCGTACCCTCGTCGTCAACACTGAGGGATCCGCGCCTGTCCGGGATCGTGCCATCGTCGACGATCGTCACGCCTGGCGAGGCGACTCGCTCGCCCATTAGGCCAGCGAAAGCGGAAGTTTTCTTGCGGTTGAAATCACCTTCCAGACCGTGGCCGACGGCTTCATGAAGGAGGATTCCCGGCCAGCCCGGGCCGAGAACAACATCGAAGGAGCCTGCCGGTGCAGGGACGGCTTCGAGGTTTACCAGTGCCTGGCGCAGCGCTTCGTCAACGCCGCCCTGCCAATTTTCGGTCGTGATGAACTTCTCGAACCCTTCCCGGCCGCCGCAGCCGAATGATCCGCTTTCCTGGCGTTCGTCATTTCCGGCAACGACAGAAATCGAAAGCCGCACCATCGGGCGAACATCGCGTACCAGATGTCCGTCGGCGCGCAGGATTTCCACGACCTGCCAAGAACCTGCGACGGAGGCCGTGACCTGTCTGACGCGCGGGTCTTTTGCTCTCGCATAGGCGTCGATCTCCTGGAGAAGCTTGACCTTCTCCTCGAAACTCGGACCACCAAGCGGGTTTGCGTCGGTGTAAAGCGAGTGGTTTGTGCGCGCTGGTGGGGCGGCGTAGGTTCCCGAGTAGCCTTTCTTGACAGCGCTGACAGCTTCGGCTGCGCGCTTGAGCGCTTGTTCCGAAATGTCACCGGCATGGGCATATCCCGCCGCTTCGCCCGCCACAGCTCTCAGACCGAACCCTTGAGCCGTATCGTAATTCGCGCCCTTGAGCCGCCCGTTGTCAAAAACGAGGCCTTCCGTTTGCCGGTACTCGACAAAAAGCTCACCATCATCTGCACCTGCCAGAGCGTCTTTGGTAATCCGTTTTGCAGCGTCCAGCCCGAGGCCGGACGTTTCGATGAGATCCGTTGTCGAAAGGGTCATTTCTGTATCCTGTCTTCGTCTTCGAAAAAGAAGACGTCCATATGCGCGCTTTTTCAGGCAGCGAATTGATTGTTTGTAACGAACATAGGTGCCTTGCGTCCTTTTTTCACTTCAAAAGCCCAAAAATCCACTTGCGGCTATTTTAACCTGAATATAAAACTCATGTTATCTTCTCCTCCAAAGAGAAGTACTCAATAGCCCCGCCCGTTTCAGGGCCGAGCCAACATCCAAGAAAATTCAACCGAACCGTCACGCTTGACCGCGTGAGGAGAGTGTATTCGCATGTCAGCATCAAAGGGGGTGCCTGCCTCGGGCAGCATCAATTTGTTTCAGGAGCTTGCCGCGCAGCGCGGCGAAGGACTTCATCCGTTTCTTCTTGAAGCCCTGGCGAAAACCGGCTCCGTTTCGGGGCCGCTGGCCGACAGCGAGACGAACAGCGCAAACGTCATTCCTGTGCAGTTTGGCAAGTTGCCGTCGTCCCGCGACGATCAGAAAGAAGCCACCAGATGAATGCCGTTCTTGTTGCAATGCACCTCGTTGCCTGTCAGCCGGACCTTCTGATCTGCCAGGACATGTCGGTGAATTCCAAACGCTGGACTGATGTCGAGACCTGCCGTCAAGACAGGGCTGCGGAAATGTACCGGGTGAAGCGGGCATTGCCGGAACCCGTCGTCGTCATGTCGCGCTGCAGGTATCTCATCGGCAAAGACCGCCGCGGTGCACCTGCATTCTAAGTTGTCTTATTGTTTATTCGTCTGGCGACTTGCCGGGAAGGTGCAAACTACCGTAAAAGACGGCGAGAACCAGTGCAACAGACAGTATACCGGCGACAATGAACCGTTACGAAAACCCGCGCATACCGAGTGAAGCCCGTGTCCGTTACCTGGATGGCGACTATCAGGTTGAAACGCCCGGAACCTTTGTCCGCTGCGCGGTGACTGGTGCCGCCATTCCGCTGGATGAGCTCAAATACTGGTCAGTGGAGCACCAGGAAGCCTATGTCGATGCCAAAGCGTCGATGAAACGGTATCTGGAAACGCGCTGATACGCGTCTAGTTTACGAACGCCCTTGCACGCAACCTCTCCTGGATCAACGCCATTAGCCGTTCAGGAGCCTCTATTTCCATTGCCACATCAAGAACTTCGGCCCGGGCTGCGATCCACCGGAAAAGCTCGCCATTCAAGGTCGCCAGCCGGACCATGTCCTTGGAAGTCGTCACCAGTTGCAGACCTTGATTTTCAGCGTCGGTCAACAAGCTGCTTACATCGGCTTCGGTGTATCGGTGATGGTCGGAAAAGGTCTGTGTTTTCTTGACCCTGTAGCCAAGCTCCTTCAAAGCATTGAAGAATTTCTGCGGACGGCCGATGCCAGCAAATGCGAAGAGATTCACCCCTTCCAGGTTACTGTTGGCCTGCGCGCGAAGATGAGCGTGCAAAATCGGCAGTCCCTTGCGCCCGGCCAAGTGGATAGCCTCGTCTGCAGCCTCACCTTTGCCTACAAGAACAAGACAGTCGGTCCGGATAATCTGCTGATGTGCCGGTGCCCGTAAAGGACCTGCCGGAATGCAGGAACCGTTGCCGAAACCGGTTGCACAATCCACCAGAACGACACTCAGGTCCTTGGCGAGCGACGGGTTCTGAAAGCCGTCATCCATGACAAGGATGTCGACCGGCTGGTTCTCCGCAAGCCGTGCCCCCGCCGCCCTGTCGGAAGACACGATGGTCGGCCCATGCTCTGCCAGAAGCAGTGCTTCATCGCCGACGTCTTCGCTGCCATGCAGCGCCGTGTCGACCAGAACCGGACCTTTTTCCCGGCCGCCATACCCCCGCAACAGGAATGCCGGATTGTGGCCCTCTTCACGCAAGAGGTGCGAAAGTTCGATCGCAAATGGTGTCTTGCCGGTGCCCCCGACAACGAAATTTCCAATACAGATCACAGGAAGACGGCTTTTGGCCCTGGGTTTCGACAACATTCTCCGGCCGGACACCAGACCATAAATCCAACCGGCCGGCATGAGTAAAGACGAAAGGATTGAGCCTGAGGGCTGCCACCAGAAATCAGGAGCCTTCTTCATTGGAAGCCTCCGAAGACTGTCGCAAATTCTCTTTGTTCAAATAGGGGCGCAGCAATTCACGAGACTTGCCGAGCGCACCTCGCCCAGCTTCGACCAGCGTTTTCGCCGTTTGAGCCTGGGTTCGCGCAAGGCCTGCGTCCTTCAGAAGCACTCCAATCTGTCCGGCAAGCATTGAAGGTTCGCTTACCCTGACTGCCGCCCCGCCGCTCCAGAAATCCTTGTAGACCGCGCGTGCGTTTGCGACTTTGGGTCCCGTAACAAGAGCGGATCCTGCCAGTGCGGCTTCAACGGGATTGTGTCCGCCGACGTCAATGAACGATCCCCCCAGGAAGGTAACGGGCGCCAAGCGGTAGAAGAGCCCCATTTCGCCAAGCGTATCACCGAGAAAAACCTGGGTTTCAGGCGTAATTGAATTCCGGGAGCTGCGTGTCACCAGTGAAAAGCCGCGTGATTCAGCTTCCTTTCTGATTTCCTCTGCCCGCGCGGGATGCCTGGGAACAAGAATCAGAAGCAAGTCCGGCATTTCGCGCAGCAATTGCGAAAAGGCGTCAAAAACGATTTCGTCTTCCCCGGGATGCGTCAGGGCCGCCAGCCAGATGGCACGCTTGCTGATCTGCGTCTTTAGCTGCAGGAGCGTTGCTTCGTCTGCGGCCAGCTCGGACGCATCGAATTTCAGGTTGCCCGGCACCTGCACGTTTTTACATCCCAGTTTCCTGAACCGGGCCGCGTCTTCCTGACTTTGAGCAAGGACCATGTCGAGACAATCGAAGATGAACCGGGACGTCTTGGGAACACGCGACCAATTCCTGAGCGACCCGTCAGACAGCCGGCCATTCAGCAGGACGAAAGGCACCGCACGGCGATTCAATTCATCGAACAGGCACGGCCAGATTTCCGATTCGACAACCATTGCCAGATCGGGAGACCAGTGATCGAGAAAACGCTTCAGGGGAGCTGGAGCATCATAGGGTACAAACTGGTGCATTGCCCCGTCCGGGAGGCGCTTTGCGGCCAACTCGGAAGCGGTCACGGTTACGGTCGTCAGCAAAACCGTGTGCCCCTCGGCGGTCAGTGTTTCTATAAGTGCCAGGGCTGACGTCGTCTCGCCGACGCTCGCCGCATGGATCCAGATCAGGCTTCCGTTCGGGCGCGCAATCGACGATCTGCCGAAACGCTCCTGTTTGCGTTCCGGAATTTCCTTGCCCGATCGGCTTCTTGTCCAGAAGAGTATATGAAACAGCGGCGACAGTGCCTGTGCGGCCGCAAGGTAGAGACTGAGCAGGATGGGTCTTTGCTCAGCCATTCGCCCTGCCGACGAGTTGGTAGGCATGCCTGGTTGCCGCATTCAAACCGTCTTCGACCTGCTTTCGATAGCTCTCGAGCGCTTCATCCTCAGTGTCGCCTGGGACCCAGATCATGTCGCCGACTGCAATGCTGCCTTTTCCGAAGGGTAAGTTTACGCTTGCCTTGTCCCAGCTGTTAAGCTCAATGCTTCTGCTGGTGGCAACGGCAACTGGCAATATCGGACGTCCAGAGTGTTTCGCCAACTGTACGATGCCTTCGCCCGCGACACGCGCCGGCCCTTTGGGGACATCGGCGGTCATGGCAATGCTGTAGCCGTCCTTCAACGCTCTTACAGCTTCGATGAAACCACGCATTCCGCCGCGTTTCTTGATCTGGCGCGCGTTTTTTCCACCGGAGGCCCTGATCAGACCGAGCCCGAACTTGCTTGCCGCAATGGCATTGACTTCGCCGTCTGCAGATCTGGAAATCATGACTTTGGCGGGCCAGTGTGCCGGTTTCGCGAAAGGGACCATGAAGTGCTGACCGTGCCACATTGCCACGATAACGGGCAGTTGCTTTTCGGTCTCGTCGTGTACGCCTTCCGGTACAACAACAAAACGGTTGGTATGGTAGACCAGCTTCAGGTAACCCGCGAGAGCGGAGCCCACACACGAAAGTACCCAGGGTTGGCGGCCAAGGCGTTTGATCATTTTTGTTATCGCCTGCGTTTACGTGTCTATGTTGCCGTTTCCGGATCCAGCAGACGGTGCATGTGAACGATAAAGTACCGCATGTGGGCGTTGTCCACGGTCGCCTGGGCTTTCGCCTTCCAGGCTGCATAAGCTTCCGCATAGTTCGGATAGATGCCGACGATATCCAGCTCGTCCAGATCCCGGAACGTCAGCCCTTCCGGTGTTTCCAGTTCACCGCCGAAAACCAGGTGCAAAAGCTGTTTGGGAGCGTCAGTCTCGCTCATAAGCGTCCTCGCTGAGTTCATCCGGGCATCACGGCTGCTTATCGGATTATGTCCTTAAGCACCGCGCACACTGGTCCTATAAGCGTGGTTGATGCTGCGATCAATGCCGGGTGACCCGTCCGGGCACGATTATAGGTCAATGGCTGTCCGGAAAGGCCCATGACAGAGCCACCGGCTTCCTCGACCAGAAGGTCCGCCGCAGCAAGATCCCAGTCGCTTGGCCCGCCACGCGCCGCGCCGACATCGATGCGGCCGGCAGCCACCATCACGAGCCTGTAGGCCAGGGATCTCAGGATTTCCGCTTTCTCAAATCCCGCCGCAATCACGTCCGTGTTCGAGACAATCGAATGCGTTCCGGTCAAAGTCGCGCCGGCAATCTCTTTCTTTTCAGATACCTTGATTTCAGTGCCGTTCAGCCATGCGCCACCACCTCTGCACGCCAGGAACATCTCATTGCGACAGGGACAAAATACGCTGCCTGCGATCGGGCGTCCGTCTTCGACAACGGCAAGCGAGATTGTCCATTCGTCGCCTCCGGCCAGGAATGCCCGCGTGCCGTCTATCGGGTCGACGATGAATACGCGGCTGCAGGAAAGGCGCGCCTTGTCATCCGCGGTCTCCTCAGACAACCAGCCATAGTCTGGTCGGGCAGAGGTCAGTCTGTCGGCAAGAAAACGGTCGACGGCGATATCCGCCTCCGACACCGGGGACTCATTACCCTTTCCCTTGTACCAGGTCTCAAGCCCCTGCCCGAAGAAACTCAGAGCAAGTTCGCCAGCCTGACGGGCCGCCGTTTCCAGTAGTTGAAGATCCGCTTGAAGGTCCTTGTCGCGTATGCTCTGGTCAGCTTCCCGCAAGCGCCATTCCTTCGATCAAAACAGAGGGCGTTGCCGCGGAATACCGGTTGTCGAGATCGCTTCCTGGGACCAGTCGCTTGAACATGTCGTTGAGATTGCCGGCGATGGTTATCTCGCTGACCGGCTCCACGATTTCGCCGTTTTCGAACCAGAAGCCCGCAGCGCCGCGCGAGTAATCCCCCGTTACACCGTTAACGCCATGGCCGATAAGGTCGGAAACGAGCAAGCCGCTTCCTGCATCTGACATAAGCTCTTCAAGAGACTTCTCGCCCGGCATCAAGGTGACATTCGTGCCCCCCGGGGACGTTCCGCTGCCGCTGCGATGCGCGCGGCCGTTGGGGCTAAGCCCAAGTTCGCGGGCCGAGGCACCGTCGAGAAACCAGTGACTGAGCACGCCGTCTTCAATAACGTTCAATACAGATGCGGCGGTTCCCTCGCCATCAAATGGTCTGGTGGCAGCACCGCGTCGCTTGAAGGGGTCATCAACAACCTGAATTCCAGGCGCGAAAACCGCGTCCCCCATTCTGTCCTTGAGAAAACTCGTCTTGCGGGCAATCGAAGCGCCGTTTATCGCGCCGGTCAGATGGCCCAGAATGCTCCTGGCCGCGCGTGCCTCGTAAATCACATCGGTCGTTCGCGTCGACAGTTTCTGCGGGTTCAGCCGGCGAACGGCCCGTTCGCCCGCTCTCCTGCCGATCTCAGCCGGCCTGTCGAGATCTTCAAAGAAAGTCCTGCTGTCAAAATCGTAGTCCCGCTCCATCGCGGTGCCATCTCCGGCGACCGCCGTCATGGCGATGCCGTGCCGGGAGGACATGTACGCGCCCTGGAACCCGTGGCTTGTCGCCAGAACAACACCGGCCAACCGCCAGGATGCTCCTGCGCCGCCGGATTTGCTCACACCATTTACGGCAAGTCCCGCTTCCTCGGCTTCCAGCGCGATTTCCGTCAGTGATTCAGCCGTCATTTCACGGCTGTCGAGAAGCTCCAGGTCAGGCAATTGCTTCACCAGCAGGTCCTGGTCGGCCAGACCTGCATAAGGATCTTCCGGAGCCACCTTGGCCATAGCGATCGCGCGTTCGGCAAGCGTTTGCGGATCGTCCATCTGATTGGCGGAGACGGCCGCTGTGCGCCTGCCGACAAATACACGCAAGGTGACATCGTCGCCCTCCGCACGCTCGGTTTCCTCAACCTTGCCTTCTCTGACGTCCACCGACAGTGAAACGCCGGTCACCGCAACGGCGTCACAGGCATCAGCCCCGGCCTTTCGGGCGGCCTCGACGAGACGGACAGCGCGAGACTGCAATTCGCTTTGATCAATAACTTCTGACATTCAATCCGCCTTAACGGGTTTGTTAGTTTCAGCCCCACTCCGGCTGTTGTTTACGCCCAGCTTCGGAGCCGCGCAACAATTTGCGGCAAATCGCAACCGTATGTGATCCCGAAACCCTTTGATCCAGTTCCCGAATTCCGTCGCGCCCCAATTTAACCACAGGCGTGAACAGTCCGTTCTCATCGCGCTTACACTCCGGTAACCCTCTTTGAAATCAGAGTTTTTTAACTTTGTATCTTAAGTGGTTCACGACCTTTGTGCGCTAGCTTTGCGTGCATCAAGAGACCAAAAGGTCCGACGGAGAGTCATTTGAGACGTCAAACAGAAATACAGGTGCCGAACACGGCCGGGGATAATGCAGAAACAATACTGCACCCCGGCTGTCTCCCGGTCCGATTTGAACAAAGACTCGAATCCCGACCCGGAACACCTTCGCTTCCCGCGGAAATCTTCCTTGACCAGAACAGGGTCATCATCAAGCGGCGTGTTGCCGGCGTCCCCGTCAGGGTGGTCGTGCCATCAAGCGCCTTCGACGGTGTCATGGTTCGTATCGTTCCAGGATCGTCGCCCGGAAACATCTCCGCGGCCTTGATCCTGAAACACCCTGACAGTGCGCTGTCGATCACACTGGCGGAGACCGAGACTTCAGACGAACTCGCCGTTCTGTGGAGCCGTTGGGCGGAGACGCTCAAACTTCCCATGCTCGTGTGTGATCTCGGCGGCGAGGTCAAGCCGATCGAGGCGTTCAGCGCCACACCGGCTGCCGGACCGGCCCCGCGCCGCAAGTTACGCCTTCTTACGGGCCGCCGTCCGCGTTTCCTCAACAAGAGGGCACCGGGTCGAACAAACCGCTCGCGCGAAAATTTCGCGAATGAGCGTGAAATCATCGCGCGCACCTGAGCCAATACTACCTTGAGCTATGCGGCGATGGCCGCGTTGAAGACGTTGTCTCAAAGACCGGCGCCGATGAGCGCATCTGCGACAAAGCCCGCGAACAGGATCCAGCCGTAAGTGCCGTTGGATCGGAAGAGCTTGAGGCACTGGTCCCCATCGTCGATATCCAGAACAACTATTTGCCATCCCAGATGTACCATCCCTGCCAGGATTCCGGCAAAAGCAGCAGGCCCCGCATCAGCAAGAACCGCCGCTGAAGCGAAAAACAACGTGGCAAGTCCATAAAGCGCGATGAGGGCCGGTTTCGTCCGGGTTCCGAATAGACGCGCCGTCGATTTCACACCAACAAGCGCGTCATCCTCTTTGTCCTGATGGGCGTAGATCGTGTCATATCCGATAGTCCAGCAGATTCCGCCGAGATAAAGGAGCACTGGCGCAAGCGACAGCGATCCGAACTCCGCCGCCCAGCCCATGAATGCGCCCCAGGAAAACGCGAAGCCCAGAAACAGCTGCGGCCAGTTCGTGATGCGTTTCATGAACGGGTAAATCGCCACCGGCACGAGTGAAACGATGCCCAAAACGATCGAAAAGGTGTTGAACTGCAGGAGAACCAACAGACCGATGAGCGCTTGTACGACCAGAAAAACCTTGGCCTGCGTCCGGCTGACCTGCCCGGCAGGAATGGGCCTTGATCGTGTTCGCTCAACCTGGGCATCGATGTTCACATCGACAATGTCGTTATAGGTGCACCCGGCCCCGCGCATTGCAACGGCACCGGCAAAAAACAGGAAAAGATGCCATATATTCGGAAAGCTGTTTCCGGCCGCAATGGCGGCAAGCGCCGCGGACCACCAGCAAGGCCACAAAAGCAACCACCAACCGATCGGCCGCTCCCACCTTGCGAGCCTTGCATAGGGACGCAGAGCAGCGGGCAGTTTCGTATCGACCCAATGCCGCTTGACCGCATCTGCGACCGGTCCGGTGTCCTTGGTGGAAAAAAACATTGTGCACCCTCTTCGAATTCGGACCTTCTACAGACATTGGCGATGGATTACACGCGGCAAGTAGCCATAGTGTCATCGTCGTGGGTTATGGGTTCAGCAGCAGTGCAAAGCATCGTTTGCCGCTTCTGAACAAAGTCTATCAAGACGGAGTACACTGTGGTCTTTCCACTCAGACATCTGGGAACTGCCTTTTTTGCAATCGCGCTAGGTCTTGTGAACGCGTCAACCGTTTCCATTGCACAAGATCCTCCGCCTCCGCCGCCGCGTCCAGGCGACGCTTCGCCGCCCCCCAGACCTGGAGACGGAAACCCGCCGCCACCGCGTCCCGGCTCGGGACCACCTCCACCGCGCCCTGCGGACAGCGCCAGGCCGCCAGAACCGGAAGGCGGAGCCCCGCCACCGCGACCTGGAGGCAGGGATGTCAACGAAACCACTCTGGATACAACCGGCACGCACAAAATCCGTGCGGAAGTCTGGGTCGACAATTGGTTCAAGCTCTACATCAACGGAAACGAGCTGATCGAAGACAGTGTGCCGATCACGACGGAGCGCTCCTTCAATGCAGAGAGGTTCGAATTCGAGGCGGATCTGCCAATGACAATCGCGTTCGAGTTTCGCGATTTCATGGAAAACACAACCGGTCTGGAGTATATCGGCTCCCGGCGTCAACAGATGGGTGACGGCGGCACAATCGCTCAGTTCCGGGATCTTGCAAGCGGCGACCTCCTGGCGGCAAGCGGCCCCGACTGGCGCTGTCAGGTCGTGCAGTCCGCACCCGCCGACCGGTCCTGCGAACGCGAAGAAAGTCCCGACGTGTCCCTTCCCAATTGCGCTGAAACGCTCACGTCGGTGCCGAGCGACTGGATGCAACCCGGGTTCGACGACAGCTCGTGGCCAGCAGCCGTGGTCCATCGTGAATCAGAAGTCAGGCCAAAGGACGGTTACGACCGGATCGACTGGGCTCCGTCGGCAAAACTCATCTGGGGTGCTGATCTGGAAAAGGACAATGTTCTTTATTGCCGCACAACCGTTGGAAACTGAATTGGAAGGCGTATCACCGACCGGACGGGAACGTTGAGCCATGCTGACGGCCGCTAGGCGCGGTGAGCGTCCGATTGCAGGAATCGGGGGGGCCGTGTTAGACCCCGCGTGAAAGCGTTGGCCCGTTCCGTACCGGGCCAGCTAAAACGACCGTATCAAGAGACCTGCGATTTATGAATATCCTGCTTATCGGCTCCGGCGGGCGTGAACACGCTCTCGCTTGGGCTCTGGCAAAATCTCCCAGACTCACAAAACTCCTTGTGGCGCCCGGAAATGCGGGTATCGCCGAAGTTGCCGAACTCGTTGCGCTGGATGTCGAAAATCATGACGCCGTGATCGCGTTTTGCCAGACCGAGCAGATCGACCTTGTCGTGGTCGGTCCTGAAGCGCCCTTGGTCGCCGGTTTGGTCGATGATCTGGAAAGAGCGGGTATCAAGGCCTTCGGCCCCAGCAAGGCAGCCGCGCAACTGGAAGGCTCCAAGGCCTTTACCAAGGGTGTTTGTGACGAGGCTGGTATTCCGACGGCCGGATACGGGCGATTTGTCAATCTGGACGACGCACTCGCCTACATCAAAGCCAAAGGGGCTCCCATTGTGGTCAAGGCAGATGGCCTTGCTGCCGGAAAAGGCGTGGTCGTCGCCATGTCAGAGCAGGAGGCAGAGGACGCGGTTGCGGCCTGTTTCGACGGTTCATTCGGTGACGCGGGTGCGGAAGTGGTCATAGAGGAGTTCCTCGAAGGCGAAGAGGCAAGTTTCTTTGTGCTTTCGGACGGCATCAACGCTCTGCCGCTTGCGACGGCGCAGGACCACAAACGGGTTCTTGACGGCGACACCGGTCCCAACACCGGGGGTATGGGCGCCTATTCGCCTGCACCTGTAATGACACAAGACCTGATTTCGCAGGTGATGGACGAGATCATCCACCCGACTATCAGGACGCTGGCGGACCGTGGAACACCATTCAAAGGCGTTCTTTATGCCGGCCTCATGATCACGTCCGCAGGCCCGAAGCTGATTGAGTACAACACCCGCTTCGGCGATCCGGAGTGCCAGGTACTGGTGATGCGCCTGACGAGCGATCTGTTGGATCTCCTTGTGGCAAGCGTTGATGGAACCTTGTCTGACCAGCAGGCTGAGTGGCATGCGGACAGCGCCCTGACAGTAGTCATGGCCTCTAATGGGTATCCGGCTTCCTACAAAAAAGGCACGGAAATCCGCGGTTTGGAATATGCCGGTTCTGACACGGTCGAAGTCTTTCATGCGGGCACAAAGCGCGAAGAAGACCGGCTGCTGGCCGTTGGCGGCCGGGTTCTGAACGTCACCGCTTTGGGAAGCACCGTAGGCGCGGCCAAGACGCGTGCCTATGCAGCAATCGAGAAGATCGATTGGCCGGAGGGTTTTTGCCGCAGCGACATTGGCTGGCGCGCTATTGAGCGGGAAACAAAACTCAAATCCTGAGGTTTCAAGCCGACGGGCGGGTCGGCAGGAACATTCCAGGCGGGTGGCAATCGCGCTTTGCCCTCCGCGTGTCGCGAAGTTAGGGTGCTTTCGGAGTTTGCGCGGGAGAATGATTTGAAATCAGATTTACCGGATCTCTTCCCCGGCTTTGAAACAAAGGTCGTACAGGCGAACCAGACCGGATTGTTCTGCCGGGTCGGCGGGTCCGGCCCGCCGTTGCTCCTGCTGCACGGTTATCCGCAATCCCACGTGATCTGGCACGAGATGGCGCCTGAGCTTGCCGAGCATTTCACACTCGTGATGCCCGATCTGCCGGGATACGGGTCATCATCCGTTCCAGCCGTATCTGCTACTCACGAAGCTTATTCGAAACGCGTCATGGCATCCGCCATGCGTGAACTGATGCGCACGCTTGGCCATGACCACTTTTTCGTGGCCGGTCACGATCGCGGCGGACGGGTTGCCTACAGGCTCGCACTTGACCATCCGGAAACCGTCCCGAGACTGGCCGTACTCGATATCCTGCCCACATCCGACTACTGGGACCGCCTTGACCGTGCTTTCGGGCTCAAGGTTTATCACTGGATGTTTCTCGCACAGCCCTTTCCATTTCCGGAGAAGATGATTGCGGCTGCGCCAATCCGCTATCTCGAGCACACGTTGGCAAGCTGGACCGCCGGCAAGAATCTCGACTGCTTCACACCGGGAGCCCTCAAGCACACAAGGCGCTGGTTTTGCGAACCGGACCGGATCTCGGCCTGCTGCGAAGACTACAGAGCCGGGGCGACAATCGACTATGAGCACGACCGTGCGGATCAAGAAAGCGGCAAGACGATACAGGGCAGCTTGCTCGCACTATGGGGTGACAAAGGCATCGCGATGAGCGTGGATGACCCCTTGGCCGTCTGGCGCACCTGGTGCCCGCATGTTCAAGGACGCTCCCTTCCCTGCGGCCATTTTCTTCCCGAAGAAGCCTCCAAGGAAACGGCGGCGGCGCTTCGTGCTTTTTTCAGTGATTGATCTGTTTTTATTTAAATAAAATTCGAATTACTTGTTCCGAAATCGAAATAACGCGTGTTATTTTCCCTCTAAAATTGCATTTCTTCTCTCGAAAGGCGAATTTTCGCTTAATGCCTCTTAAGAATTTCATTCAATGCAATTTAACTATTTTATTTTATTAATAAAAATGGCAGTGACAGCTTGCATCAGCATGCGGAGACAAGACATCCGGCAGCCGAGCGTGGGCATCCTGACCAGTGAGTTCGCAGCTTCGGCTGCCGGGGGTGTTTGTGCTGGAATTTGGCGATCGAGAGGCGGCGAAAGGCGGCGAGCTGCAGGGGCATCACCCGCGCAGGAACGAACGCGTCACCTTTCTTGACCGTATCGTTGAACGCCTTTGTCCGGATGACCAGAATTTCGAACAACCGCTCCGGATAATCTTCCTGTCGTTCCTGGCGGTGACCGTTTTTGTTCTCACGGTGCAGATCATCGTTTCGGAATACCGCAATCTGCGGGGACCGCAGGACGCAATTGTCGCGACGGCGGAACGCATTTTGATGCAGCAAAAGGCGCTCGGATCGCACGCAATTGATGAAATTGTCAGTGCAATCGAAGAAGACGCCGAGCTCCAAATGGCAATCCAGGCCAAGGACACGGGCACAATCCAGCAGTTTGCCGCCGACGTCACAACCGGAACCTTTGACGACCTCAATATCCTGGCTTTGGACATATTCGCCGCCGACGGAACAAAGCTTTCCGAAGCACCCGGCTCGGCGCCTCAGTCTGTATCTCGGCCGGCCATCAATGCTGACAAAAATTCAGTTTTGGACGGCCAAAGCGGCGGCATCGAGCTTGGTCCCGGCAATCGCTTTGCGGTTACTGTGGTCAAGCCTTGGCTTTCCAATGATCAATTGCAAGGCTATTTGAAAATTGCGATCGATATTGAGAATTCCCTGGCGCTTGCAAGCACGGCACTGGACGCGAAAATCGTCAAGATTTGCGAATTGACCGGCCCTGGAAAGGGAAGGACCAGCTCCACAACATTCAAGGTCCTTGGAAACCTTTCACCCGCGGGCATGAACCTTGATGCGTTTACAGCCGGCGCACAGGATCTGGCGCGCATCCATCCGTTTTATCTGCAGGACAGCAGGATCTTCATGGTCCGCGACCTGCCAATTGCCGTGGCGCAAAGCGATCACGAATTCAAACTGCTGCTGGTCAAGGACATCACGGGAAATGTCTGGGCGTTCTTCAACGGTGTCATCATTTCCGTTCTGGTCGGTGTCGGCCTGTCCTTGATCGCGTGGGCGGTCATTCACCGGTTGTTGTCGCGGCTGCAGAACTCCGTCCAGGTGACACGGGAGCGATTGGAAGCAGAAGTTCGCGACTATACGGACAAGCTTGAAAACAATGCCTCAAAGCTTCTGGAGGCTCAACGTATCGCGACCGTAGGAAGCTGGGAACGCGAC
Source organism: uncultured Roseibium sp. (assembly GCF_947494555.1). Taxonomy (GTDB): domain Bacteria; phylum Pseudomonadota; class Alphaproteobacteria; order Rhizobiales; family Stappiaceae; genus Roseibium. The sequence continues at coordinate 538,324 of NZ_CANLVF010000005.1, forward strand.
GTTGCCACGAACGAGGTCAGTGCGACGGAAGAGTATTTCCGGATCATGAATATTCCGTCGGGATTGCCGTCGAACGAAATCATTGAACGGGTCTATTCCCAAATTCCCGAACACGAAGCGCAAGCCGCGAAACTGATGGTTCAAAACGCGATTGACACGTGCGGCGAATTCGACTTCGAACACTCACTGGTGACCGGTGCCGAACCGCCCCGCGCGCTCCACATTCGCGGTTACGTGCTACCTGGTCCAGACGGAAACGGTGCCCGGGTCGTTGGCACGGTTCATGACATTACCGAGCGCACCCAGGCAGAACAGAAGAACAACCTTCTGGCCGATATTCTGGAATCGTCTTTGAACGAGATTTATATCGTCGAGGCGGAAACCTTCCGCATTGAGCATGCCAACAAATGTGCTCTCAACAATCTCGGCTACCAGATCGGCGAACTCAAGTCCCTGCGCCTGTGGGACGTGAATCCGCTCTATAACAAGGAAGCGATCCAGCATCAGGTGAGACCCCTCCTGAGCGGAGAGCTTGAAGGCATTGCCGCAGAGAGCCTTCACAAGCGCCGAGACGGGTCCGAATATCCCGTCGATCTTCGCGTGCAATTGTTCAAGGACAAGGACCATACGCTCTTCGTCATCATTGCAAATGATGTGACGGAGCGCGTGATGCGAGAAACCGAAACCCGGGAGGCAAGGGTACGTGCGGAGCGCCTCGCCTATTTCGACCAGCTGACGAAACTGTCCAACCGCGCCGGATGCCAGCGCGATGCGAAACATCGCTTTGCACAAGACGACAAGCCGGCGTTTATCGTTCATGTCGATATGGATAACTTCAAACGGGTGAACGACACGCTCGGTCACCTCGCGGGAGACTATTGCCTGGAAGAAACGGGACGCAGATTGCGGGAAGTCTCTCGAGGTCTTGCAACAGCCTACCGTTGGGGCGGTGACGAATTCGTCGTCATTGCGGAATCCAGTACATCCGACCCCAATGAGCTGTGCGAGCGTGCGCGGCGCCTCATGCGCCTGCCGATGGATTTCAACGGCCATCGTTTCTGGCCAACGGTCAGCATGGGAATAGCGCTTTGCCCTGAAGACTCGACCAATTTCGAAGACCTGCTTTTCAACGCCGACCTTGCGCTCTACCAGTCAAAGGATAACGGCAAAGACCGCTTCACATTCTTCAGGCAAAGCATGAAGACGGAGAGCGAAACAGAGGCAAGGATCGAGCGGGAACTCCAAAAGGCCGTCAAGGAAAACCAGTTTTTCACGGTTTTCCAACCACAGGTTAACTTGCGGTCTCAAAGCATAACCGGCATCGAGGCTCTAATACGCTGGGATCACCCCGATCGGGGCGTCTTGTCACCTGGAGAATTTCTGCCGATCGTCGAACGGACAAGCCTTGCTCCGCTCATAGGTGAAATCATCATCGACCGGGCGCTCGCGGCCGCTCGATACTGGCTCGACTCCGGTCTGGATTTCGGGCGCATCTCCGTCAACGTATCGCCTGCCCATCTGGCGTCCGGCATGCTCGTGGATCATTTCAAGGCGGGAATGAAGAGGTACCAGATCGAGCCTGACCGGATCACCGCCGAAGTTCTTGAATCCGTTTTCCTGAGCGACAATCCCTCAGGTCACATTGCTGCGCTTCGGGAATTGTTCGAACTCGGCGTTCATATCGAACTTGACGACTTCGGTACAGGTTACGCTTCGCTTACACATGTCGCCGATCTGCCGATCAACGGCCTCAAGATCGATAAATCGTTCACCAACCAGATGATCGACGATCCGCGAAAGGAAGCTGTCGTCAACCAGCTGATCCACCTGGCACGATCACTGAATATTGCAGTCGTCTGCGAAGGGGTGGAAACGGAGGCGCAATACGATCGGCTGCGGATGATGGGCGATTTTTCCATCCAGGGATACCTGATCGCAGAACCGATGCCGCTGGACCAAATGACCGAATGGATGACCGAAGCATCCGACGACCTTTATTTTGTTATCTGACATACCAAGGCTCTTGCCTTCTCGCCATTCCGCCAGCAACACCAGTTTCAATGCGTCGACGTCTTGGCAAGTTCCGGGAAGACCCCCATGTTCGGGGAAGTCTGCCTTGAAAGGAATGCGGAACGCATGGCCGCAATATCGTCGACTATCCGAACCGCCCCTCGAATCGGCCTGGCTCTTGGCGGCGGCGGTGCGCGCGGCCTTGCGCATATTCCCGTTCTAGAAGCTTTCGACGACCTGGGCGTCAAACCCACTCTGATCACCGGCACTTCGATAGGGGCCATAATCGGTGCAGCCTACGCAAGCGGCCACAACGGCGAAAAAATCAGGGAAATTGCACTGGAAACTTTTGCAGATCGCAATAGCGTGCTTGCGAAAGTCTGGCAGCTGCGGCCCAGACGTTTTTCAGAAATGTTCCGTCCCGGTCTCGTCCAGTTCGACCCGGTACGTGTTCTGGAGGTCTTCGTTTCGGAGCACCTGCCGGGGACCTTCGAAGAGTTGGATATCCCGCTGCGCCTGCTCGCAACAGACTTCTACGGCTGCGAAGAAGTCGACTTCGAAAGAGGCCGTCTCCTTCCCGCCATGGCGGCGTCGATAGCAATTCCCACCATCTTTCGACCCGTCAGACACGAAGGCCGGTTCCTGATCGATGGCGGTGTCGTCAATCCGCTGCCCTTTGACGGCTTGCGCGGCAGTTGCGACATTGTCGTCGCGGTGGACGTTGTCGGTGCACCCGTCCCGCACCCCGACAAGCCGGACATCAACATGCTGGATTCGCTGTTCGGCTCCGCACAGATCCTCATGCAGACAATCACAGCCCAGAAACTGAAATTTGAACAACCCGACATCCTGATTCGTCCGCCGCATGACAAGACGGGTGTTCTGGATTTCATGAAGGCTGAGCGCATTCTGGACAATGCAGAATCGCTTCGGGCGACGACGCGAGAGAAGTTGGCCGAATTGTTGGAGGAAGTACCGAGAGTTACTTCAATATGATATAAGTATATTTGACCATTGTGTCGTCTTTTATTGTAAATATCGCGCAAATTAATCCTTATTTAAGGTGATAGTAAGATAGTATTCTTAAAAATGATATAGGTGGACACATGCACAGATCGGGATCTACAGATCTGGAAAATTGCCCGGTTCCAGAAGATCTTCTCAAGAACTTGCTTGATGCGACGCTGCACGTCGTATCGGATATCGGGTCTCAATTGCCTGACCATCAAAGGGCCGCCCTGGCGGTCTATTGCTATCGCAGATCACACTTGCGCCAGTTAGGGCTCTCGCTGGCCGCGCTATGCAGCAGAACAGCTCTGGTGATGGAAGCCGGCCACGCCGGTGAACTTATCCATGTTCAAGCCCAAGCGCACAATGTTCACGACTTCGACACAGGCGTCCGTCCAAGAGGTGGAAAAGCTCCGGTCAGCCTTCACGTCGTTTGACAGTTCATCCGGGGCGGGTTCCTTCCTCCCTCCTGCCCCCACCTGCGGCAACCGCCTCCGCGCTCCTTGACGCGCTGGCCGGTTGCCTTTTCTTTGAGCTTTTCCTGACAAATTGCCTGCGAAACCATCATCTCGGGCATGCCATGTCTAAACTGCCTTGCCACAGCCGCCCGGACCGCTACTCTTTAGAAGATCGCGACCAACTGGGACGAGGCACATGGCGGCATTCGGCGTTTCCGTTTTCGATTTGGCTCTTTGCCGAGGTCTGAAGCTGCATCGGATTGCCTCGTTTTTCATGGGTTTGGCGCTGTTTTTGGTCGCGCAGCCCGCATTTGCGATCTGCCAGCTTATCGCCCAGGCCCCCGTCAGCGCGCCAAAGGCCGGCGAAATGCGGGTTTGGCAGGCCGCCCTCGAGGCCGGGGAAGTGCAAATCCGCTACATAGGCCACTCAACTTTCGAACTTGAAACACCGGGCGGTGTACGCATTGCCACCGACTACAATGATATTCACCGCCCGTTCCTGCCGCCGACGGTCGCGACGATGAACGGTGCGCATTCGACGCATTACTCCCTTTCACCGGACCCAAACATCGAGCACTTGCTCTATGGCTGGAATCCTGAAGGTGGCCCGATGGATCACGACATCACGGTCGAGGATGTCCGGATCAGGAATATCCAGACGAATATTCGCAGTTGGGATGGGGAGACACGGCGCCTTGGAAATTCGATCTTCATCTTCGAGGTCGCCGACCTGTGTATCGCGCATCTCGGCCATCTGCATCATAGGTTGACAAAGGACGATTACCTGCGGCTTGGCCAGATTGATGTTGTTTTTGCCGCGATCGACAATTCGTCGACCTTGCGGCTCGACAGCCTCATGGATGTTCTGGAAGGTATTGGCCCCTCAATGATCATCCCGATGCATTTCCATTTTGCCGGAGCTCTGCCCGCATTCACCGAGCGAGCGCTTGAAGCCGGGTACCAGATCGTCAGAGCAGAAGTGCCCAAGATTGTGACCAGCCGGGCGACACTACCATCAAAACCAACCGTTTATATCATGATGCCGGGTGGCGCCTGATCGCCAAAGCGCTCAATCAGTCCGCGTGATAACGCAGAAAAACCACCTGACTGTCGCCGCTCCGGCGTGTGTCGAGGCCTGAGAACCCGGTGGGAACGTCGATTTCAGCAGTTGCCGTTTCCTCAAGGACACAAATCGCCCCCTTCTTCAACCAACCACCTCCAGCCGCAGAAACAAGTGCCGCTTCGCCGAGTCCCTTGCCGTATGGCGGGTCTGCAAAAACGATGTCAAACGGGTCAATTGTTCCCGCGCTTCCAAGCCGTGTCGCGTCCCGGCGGAAAATTTTCGCGGCACCGTTCAATCCGAGCGTTTCCATATTGCGCCGGATTATGCCGCGCGCTTCGCTCGCCTCTTCAATGAACGTGCAATGCCGGGCACCGCGGCTCATGGCTTCGAAACCGAGTGCGCCCGTACCGGCAAAAATGTCCAGCACGCGCGCATCGTCAAGATCCGTTGAAAGGCCATGTGCCAGAATATTGAAAATTGCCTCGCGCAGCCGGTCGCTGGTCGGCCGTGTCGCCGAAGAGCGCGGTGTTGCAAGCGCGGTTCCCTTGAAACGCCCCGCGACAATTCTCACGAACGCCCGCCTCCACGCGGACGGCCGCCGCCCTTGGGTGGGTCGCGCCGCTCAGCCGCGGACCGATCTGATCTTTTTTGCTGTTGCTTGTCTTCCAAAGGTCCGTCTTCACTCCAAATGCGCCTTTGGGGCGAAGGACGCTCCTCGCCGAAATCCTTGCGAGGTCCGGGTTCCCGCGTCATGCGAAATCGAGAGCGCGGTGACACCTTTTCCTGCCTTGGACCCGAATTGCCTCGCTTGGACTGCTTCGGGCCAGAGCCCCCCGTTTTTCCAGCCTTGCGTTTGTCGGTCTCCGACTTTCCCTCCCGTGCGGTCAGCCACTTGCCCTGGCTCTGGTCACGCTTCGCGGCTCCACGCCCGGAGGTGCTTCCCGAGGCGCGCTTCTTGTCAGATGGCTTCGTTGCGGTTTCCTGCTTTGGCTGATGCAGGATCGGTGCATCAAAATCTGCGCCGGCTTCGCTTGCAAGCGCATCTCCCAGCTGATCCCGCAGAACCCTGCCCCTGATTTCGCGCACGTCACCATCGGGCAGGTCCATCAATTGAAATGGCCCGTACGAAACTCTGATCAGCCTGTTCACCGTGAGGCCGAGGTGTTCAAGGACCCGTTTGACTTCACGGTTCTTGCCTTCGCGCAGGCTGACGGTCATCCAGACATTGTTGCCCTGTTCCTTGTCGAGCACCGCTTCGATCGCGCCATAAAGGACACCGTCAATGGCAACACCATCGTTCAGCCCATCCAGTTCGGCCTGTGTCACCTTGCCGAATGCACGCACGCGATACCGGCGCAGCCATCCGGTCGACGGCAGTTCAAGCACACGTGCAAGGCCGCCGTCATTTGTCAGCAGCAACAAACCTTCCGTGTTGATATCCAGCCGCCCGACGGTCAGGACACGCGGCAGATCCTTCGGCAAACGGTCAAAGACCGTCGGTCGGCCTTCCGGATCCTTGTTGGTGGTCACCAGGCCTTTCGGCTTGTGATAGAGCCAGAGCCGCGTGCGTTCGCGTGTCGGCAGTTCCTGCCCGTCCACCAGCACCTTGTCGTTTCCTGAGACCGTCACCGCCGGTGTCGTCAGAACCTTGCCGTTGAGCTCGACGCGCCCTGCCTCGATCCAGGTTTCCGCTTCCCGCCGCGAACATAATCCGGCCCGGGCCATAACCTTTGCGATACGCTCGCCGCGCGCACCCTGGGTTTCGGTCTCAAGGCGCTGTGATCCTGCGTCCATCTTTTTGGGCGTGGCAGGCCGCGTTTGCTTTTTGGCCTGCGCGCTTTTCGTCCACCCTTGACCCTTCGGCCGCTGCGGGTGCCGCTGATTTGGTTTTCTTGTCGTCATGGATGCGTCATAGCAGAGCTTGAGCGTTTCGGAAATCGCCTGATGGCTGCCAAAATCGCAAGGGAGCCCTTTTCCTGGCGCATGGCGCATACCGACCTGCAGTCGAAACGGTTTTGACAAAACCGGCCAATTCCCGCACTGAGGCACAAACAACGGTTTCCTTGAAGTTGAACCTTATGACCGCATCGCCTTCGAAATCCGGCCAGATATCCTTCATGAGCATCGCTCTTGAGGAGGCAGAGGCGGCTGCGAAGCGCGGCGAAGTGCCCGTCGGTGCGGTCATTGTCAATGACGGTGAAATCCTGGCCCGCAATGGCAACAGGACCCTGGAGTTGAACGATCCGACGGCGCATGCGGAAATCCTTGTCATCCGTGAGGCGTGCGATCTTTTGAAATCGCAACGTCTGGCCGGCTGTGATCTCTATGTGACGCTCGAACCATGCCCGATGTGCGCCGGCGCGCTTTCATTTGCCCGTATCAGACGTCTCTACTACGGCGCCGGAGACGTAAAGGGAGGCGCGGTAGACCATGGAACGCGGTTTTTCTGCCAGCCGACCTGCCACCATTCACCGGAGGTCTATTCGGGAATTGGCGAAACGCGCTCGGCAACACTGCTGAAAGACTTCTTTGCCTCCAAAAGGTAGAGACAATTTTGCGTTGCATTGAAGCAACAAGTTTATTTTTTCGCCCACTGTTTCGCTCGCAGGATGCTTTTCCGTTAGCTAACTGTCACGCCCTTCGCTCATAATTCGGTCACCCCCAACTGATTTGCAACGGAGAGAAAAATGGCACGTTTTGTTGCTCTTGGATTGCTTGCAGGCATTGCGAGCGCTGCCGGTTCGGCCCAGGCAGCAGATCTTCCCGTTGCGCCGGAACCGATCGATTACGTGCGCATCTGCGATGCTTACGGGTCGCGCTTCTACTATATCCCCGGCACGGAAACCTGCCTGCGCGTTCGCGGGCGCGTCAGAACCGAATTCAGGGTCCGCAATTTCGGTGAGGCCGAAAACGCCTGGGGCGACCGGGACACTGACGGTTACCAGTGGCGCTCACGCGGATACCTCTATCTAGACGCCCGCACGCAGACCGAATTCGGCACCCTGCGCGGTTTCCTCGAAATCTACATGCAGCAGACGAACGACAGGGCCGGCTTTTCGATCGACAACGCCTACATCCAGTGGGGCGGCCTGACCGCCGGCCTGACCAACTCGAATTTTGACTTCTTCACAGGCTACGCATTCGACGCCCAGATCGAAAGCTACTCCGACCAGTCTCTCAATCAGATCGCCTATACCCATGCTTTCGGAAACGGTTTCAATGCAACGATAGCCATTGAGGACCAGTCCGACCGGGAAGCCGGGATCGGACTCAACGGAAGTGTTCTCGGCTACGGCGGCACCCGCATGCCTGACGTCATTGGCGTACTCGGCGTCAACCAGGGCTGGGGCGAAGCCCAGATCATGGGCGCCCTGCATCAAGTTTATCCGGAAGCTGCCTTCAACGGCACAACCGGCGGTTCCGAAGATGAACTGGGATGGGCAGTCGGTGCCGGTGTCGAAATTGAATTCGGCGGACTGGCGAACGGTGGCAGTATAGCGCTTCAGGGCGTTTATACCGATGGTGCGAGTGCCTATGGATCGACGGGCTGGAACAGTCTGATCACCGATGCTGTGTGGGATGGCAACAGCACCGAGACGACCAGGACCTGGAACGTTTTCGGCGGCGTGAGCCTAGGCCTGACGAACAATCTGGAGCTGAATGTCGAAGGCGGCTATCACAACGTCGATGCCGCCACCAGCGCCTACGATTTCACCCAGTGGAGCGTAACCAGCAACCTGGTCTGGGAACCCGTATCTGGCTTTATCCTTGGCCCCGAGCTGCAGTACCGTGATCTGGATTTCAGCGATGCATCCGGGCTCGAAGATACTTATCAGCTGTTCGGCACTTTCCGGATGCAGCGTTCTTTCTAGGAAAAGCCGTTCCCGCAGGCGCGCATTGTCCGGGTCTGCGGGACGCGAAAATCAGTTTCTCTATGACTGCAGTGCTTGCCACTTGTCCTGAACGGTTTCCCAAAGACCACGCTTCCACAAGTCACTGTGGCCGGCACCCTCGATGACCAAAAGCTCCTTCGGGTCGTTAGCGTAGTCGAATAGCCGCTTGCCATGTTCGACGGGGATCACTGCATCTTCCGTCCCGTGCAGTATCAGAACCGGCGCTGCAACGTTTCCGATCCGCTCACGGGTTTTCATCGGATCTTTCATCAAGAGATTTACGGGAAGCCAAGGGTAGCTTTCCGACGCCATGTCAACGAGTGCCGTATAAGGTGCTTCCAGCACGACAAGCCCGGCATCGGGACGCTCCGCACCAACGGCTGCGGCAAGACCGGTTCCAAGGCTCTCACCGTGGACGATAACCGGCGTACCACCTGCGGCCACGCGGTCGTAATGTTCCAGCGCGTCGGAAACGAGTGCTGCTTCGGACGGACTTCCTTCGCTGCCGGCATAGCCGCGGTGGGTCGGTGCGTATAGCCCATAGCCGCTGTCGACGATCTGCTTGAAACGGGGCGAGCGGTTCGAGAGATTGCTGGAATTGCCATGAAAATAGATAACTGTCGGGGCTCCAGGTTTGGCAGGTTCAGCCGTCCAGGCAGTGATTTTGGTGCCATCCGCCATTTCGATGATTTCAGTTGAAACCGTATCAAGTCCCTTGTCGGCTGGTGTTTCCAACTCACCGCTTGGCACGAACACGAAACTGCGCTGATTGAGATACATGTAACCGGCAGCCATCGTGTAGGCGATCACAACAACGACGATCAGTTTTCCGAGAAATCTCAACAGCTTACTTCCGGCGCCGGCTGGTTTTTCCTGTACGCTTGCATTGCCGCCGGTTTCGGTCTCCGCCATGGCTTGCTCCTTGTTCTGTCTTTTTCGCATACGCCAATCAGACCGCGACCGATCAGGTTTCGGCTTATTTCCTGCCGAAGAGCCGTTCGATATCTGTCAACTTGAGTTCAACCCAAGTCGGTCGTCCATGGTTACATTGCCCAGATTTGGGTGTTGCTTCCATGTCCCGCAAGAGTGCGTCCATTTCTTCAGGCCGCATGCGCCTGCCGGCACGGACGGACCCGTGGCAGGCCATGGTCGCAGCAACGTGATCGAGTTTTTCCTTAACCCCGTCCGCCGTTTCCCATTCAGCGAGCTCATCTGCCAGATTGCGCACCATCCCCTGGATATCCATGTCACCAAGCAGTGCCGGTGTCTCGCGCACGGCGATCGCTCCCGGGCCGAACGCTTCCAGCACGAGGCCTACTTCGGCAAGGGCGTCTGCCTTTTCATTCAGGCGGATCGCATCCTCTTCCGGCAATTCCACGATCTCCGGGATCAACAGGATCTGACGGGCGACGTCCTTCTTTGCAAGTGCTTCCTTGAGCCTCTCGTAGACAAGCCGTTCATGCGCCGCGTGCTGATCTACGATCACAACGCCGTCTTCAGTCTGGGAAATGATATATGTTTCATGCACTTGCGCGCGCGCTGCACCCAACGGCAGATCGGTCTTTTCGGTTTCGACAGGAGCCTGATGCGCTCTTGAATCCGCGGACGGGACGGCAATTCCGGTAAATCCGTTCTGTGTCTGATAAGGACTTTGCCCTGCCTCCGAAAATCCGGTCGGCACGACCTCGGAGCTTTCCAGCGGTCTGAACGCTTCCGTCTGCCATCGGGCTTCCGGCACCTGCCTTGCAAATGCCGAAGCCGTCGATCGGGCGTTGCCCGCAGACGGATGGTTTCCGGAGCCGAATGAAGACGGGCTGTGCGTCTGTTGACTGGCGCCGTGCGCGCGCAAGGCATCTAGCGCGACCGCTGCATTGGAGGTTGAAGACCGATGTCCAGCCTGAACGAGTGCGTGTTTTATCGCACCGACCAGCAACCCGCGTACGAGTTGGGAATCGCGGAAGCGCACATCCGCCTTTGCCGGGTGTACGTTGACGTCCACCTGCGCCGGATCGAGTTCGATAAACAGAACAACGACCGGATGCCGGTCCCGTGCCAGGACGTCTGCATAGGCTCCGCGGAGTCCGGAAAGCAGTAGCTTGTCCTTGACTGGCCTGCCATTGACAAAGAAAAACTGGTGCTGGGCGTTGCCGCGATGATGGGTCGGCAGACCGGCAAACCCTGTCAGGCGGACGCCTTCGCGTTCCGCATCGATTTCCATGGCATTTTCGACGAAGTCCTGACCGAGGATCTGCGCAATACGCGCCAGCTGTGGTTCATCCCCACGCGCAGCGGGCCAGGACTGTGGCTGACGGTCGGCACCCGACAGTGAAAATCCGATTTCAGGATAGGCCAAAGCGATTCGCTTGACGATTTCGGTAATCGCCGCTGCTTCCGCGCGGTCCGATTTCAGGAACTTCAAACGGGCTGGCGTTGCAAAGAAAAGGTCGCGCACTTCGACCTGTGTCCCCTTCGCCCGCGCAGCCGGGGCCAATTGGCTCTGCCTGCCGCCTTCGACCGCGATTGCCCAGGCATGGTCTTCATCTGCGTGTCGGCTCTGTATCCCAAGCCGCGCGACGGAGCCAATGGACGGCAAGGCCTCTCCGCGAAAGCCGAGTGTGCGGATATCGAAGAGGTCATCGTCGGAAATCTTGGAGGTGCAATGACGCCGGATCGCGAGTTCAAGATCCTCCCGTCGCATACCGTGGCCGTCGTCGGCGACGCGCATCAACGTCTTGCCGCCGGCTGCCGTTACAATCTCGATCTGGCTCGCCCCGGCGTCGACGGCATTTTCAACCAGTTCCTTGATAACGCTGGCGGGCCGTTCGATCACCTCGCCCGCTGCTATCTGGTTGATCACCCGTTCGCCTAGTTGCCTGACCTGCATGAAACTCCCTTTACTCGGTTTCGCACCGCGCCCTGTTCCTATATGGTCCGCGCCGAGTTTGTCTCGATTCTTTCCCAAGTTTATCAGATCAAGTCCAATCCAAGTGAGATGACATGACCGTTTCTGCACCACTTCTGATCGACGGGCTTCGCGCCGTAGCTCCCTTCTACAAGGGGATCCTGTGCGATGTCTGGGGGGTATTGCACAACGGGGTAGCAGCGTTTGAAGAGGCGCACAAGGCGCTGCGCACATACCGTGAGGAGGCCGGCGGCAAGGTCGTCCTGATCACGAATGCGCCGCGTCCGGCCAAACAGGTCGGCGAAATGCTTGAGCGGCTGGGTGTTCCCGAAGAAACATATGACGAGATCGTCACATCAGGGGATGTCACGCGCAGCATACTGGAGGCTCAGGGGAGCAAAACCCTGTTGCATCTCGGTCCCAACAGGGATCAGCCGCTCTACTGGAACCTGGAAGCAACCTTCACGACAAATGACGAAGATGCGGAGGCTATCAGCTGCACCGGTCTCGTCGACGATGAGACGGAAACGCCTGACGACTACCGGGACCGGCTCCAGAAACTGGCCGACCGGAACCTCCTGATGATCTGCGCAAATCCGGATATCGTCGTGGAGCGAGGCGACCGGCTGGTCTGGTGCGCGGGCGCACTTGCCCGCCTATACGAGGATCTGGGCGGTGAAGTCGCTATCCTGGGGAAACCGCATGCACCGATCTACCATGCGGCCATGAAAAGGCTGGAGGTTCTCTCCGGTGCCCCAATCGCCAAGGAAGACGTTCTGGCGATCGGCGACGGCCTGCCGACGGACATTCGGGGGGCGGTCTCGCAGGATATCGATGTCCTCTTCATCACCGCCGGCATTCATGCCTCTGATTTTGGTCCGAGCGATGCACCGGAGGAACACCTGATCCGCAAACGCCTGATCGAGGAAGGGCTGCGTGCCCGTGCGGCGCTGTCAAGGCTCTGGTGGTAAGAACAAAAAAGGCCGCCAGTGGCGGCCTTGGTCTTGGAGCTTTGATGCCTGTTCAGTCGAACAGCTTGTCGATATCGGCCTGAGCGTCCATCAGCATTGAATCGATGTCGTCCTGAGACACGCCCTCGCCGTCATGTTGCGGGCCATGCAGGATCAACTCGCGTTTGCGACGGTCCTCGTCGCTTTCTTCCAGATCTGCCTCAAGGTCTTCAGGAATACGCAGATGCTCGATGAACGACGATACGCGTTCGTCGATGTAGTTCAGCGTCGTAACGACTTTCGAAATCCGCTGGCCGGTGATGTCCTGGAAAGTGCAAGCTTCGAAGATGCTGATCATCTTGTTGCTGACCAGCTCCTGATAAGCTTCCGGATCGCTAGTGTCAGCCCCCATGATATCCTCGGCGGCTTCCATGATCGTGTTTGTGGCGTCCTCTGTCGCCTCCACGATGGCATCGAGCTCGCGCCCGGCACCTGGTATCTTGTTTCCGGTCATGTCATTCGCGCGCAGCTGGGAGATTTCTTCCTTCATGCGCGAAATTTCCTTGCCGATCGCTCGAAGCTCGTCCGTCACTGTCGGCTCAACAGTCGACAGGAAATCGTGCATTGAACCGGACATGACCTCTGCGAGATGCATAACATCCGTCAGAGAAACGTCACCGTCACGGGTTTTGTTTTGTTCCAGGAAGTCAATGACGCGCGCGACATTTTCCTGCTTCATGTTTGCCATTATGTTTAGGCCCCCGCATGTATGCCCCTCCGAATACACGTCCCGGCAGCCGGGCAACCGTGCATTCTGTTCTTCTTCCGGAAAGACTCCGGGATCTGCCCACCCGGCAGGCCCCAGAACCGGATATTCCGTTTGCGCCGGTGGAAGAGCCCGTTTGCAGGGCTCCACAAGCGCCGGAAATTATTCGGAGAAGACAGCCTCGATCTTGCCTTTCAACGTCTGCGCGTTGAATGGCTTCACGATGTAGTTGTTCACGCCGGCTTTTTTCGCGGCAATGACGTTTTCCGTCTTGGATTCCGCGGTCACCATAATGAACGGGGTCTTGCTGAGACCGGAATCAGAGCGAACCTGCTTGAGAAGTTCGTATCCGGTCATCGGCTCCATGTTCCAGTCGGAAATGACCAGGCCATAGCGGCGCTGCTTCATTTTCTCCAGGGCTTCGGTGCCGTCCGCGGCGTCGTCGATGTCCTCGAAACCAAGTTGTTTCAACAGGTTCCGAATGATGCGAATCATCGTTTTGTAGTCATCGACCACGAGGACCGGCATCTGAAGATCAAGGGCCATTGTCTACTCCATACTGTCAATAAGCGCGGCCCCTGGCCGTGGGCCGGTGGAAACGCGATTTGACTCTGAAGGAGAGCAACACGTTATCGTGTCCTCACCTCCCCACACTCGACACACTCTACGCGCTGCCCCTGAAAAGACCGTTAATAACGCGAGGTTTTTTCTTCGCCGAAAGCATAATTGCCAGAAAACCGCAGCGCGCCTAGCGTCCTCGGCCACGGGTGACAAGAAAAACTGGGCGGAAATTACAATGCTTGAGCTACAAACTCTTTATTTTGAAGACCTGAAAACCGGTATGCGAGAAGAGTTGACCAAACATGTCAGTTCTTCCGATGTGGTCGGCTTTGCCGAAGTTTCCGGCGATCGCAATCCAATCCACCTTTCAGAGCATTTCGCGGCCCGAACCCCATTCAAGACGCGGATCGCGCACGGGCTCTATACCGCAAGCCTGATTTCGGCGGTCCTTGGGACACGTCTACCGGGCCCAGGCGCGATCTATCTGTCCCAAACACTCAAATTCAAAGCACCCGTGAAAATCGGCGATGATGTCAAAGTGACCGTAACCGTCGAAGAACTGATGGAGCGTGGCAAACGTGCGCGCTTATCATGTGTCTGCAGCGTTGGTGAGACCGTGGTGCTTGAGGGGGAAGCGCTCGTCAAGGTTCCCGGTAAAGACGAGGACAGGTCCCTCGCCTGACATCAAACAGGCAGTCAGCCGCGCTCATCGAAGGGACCGGCCTTGACGTTTTTGCACACAGACGGCAGGTTCCTCGCCAGCGTCAGCTTGCGGGCACCTTGCGTGCGCTTGCGCTGACTGCCACTTCCCAAGAAGCCGATCCGGCCGACACACAGCGCGAAGGTTTGCTGCATGAGCCCGTCTCAATCCGCCAGTTTCTTGCATGTCGAGGATCTGGACGCATTTCCAGAGGATCTGAAAGGCGGCATTGTTGCCATCGGGAATTTCGATGGTGTCCACAGGGGACACAGAGCGGTCCTTGATGCCGCTCTAGGACTTGGCCACGGGACACATCACCCGGTTTTTGCGATGAGCTTCGAGCCCCATCCGAGAACGGTATTCAATCCTTCGAAGCCGGTCTACCGGCTCACACCGCCGCCTCTCAAAGTCGAGATGCTGAAAGTTTGCGGACTTGACGGTGCGCTTATCCTGCCGTTCACGAGAGATTTTGCCGGCATCGAAGCCAACGCCTTCGTGCAGAATATCCTGATCGAAACACTCGGCATTTCCCATGCCGTGACAGGTTACGACTTTCATTTCGGCAAGGCCCGGCAGGGAACACCCGACTATTTGCGCATGGCCGGCGCCGAACATGGCTTCGGCGTCACAATCGTGCAGCGCGAAGAGGACGAGGGTGCGGAAGTCATTTCCTCCACCCGGATCCGGGACAGCCTGGCAGAGGGTGATCTTGCCCAGGCCAACGCCTTGCTCGGGTACCGCTGGTTCTTTGAAGCGACCGTGGAACACGGCGACAAGCGTGGGCGCGACCTAGGCTATCCAACGGCCAATCTTCATATGAGCAATGATTGTCCGCTGCTTCAGGGGATCTATGCCGTCAAGGTGAAGACCGAAACCGGTTGGTTCGACGGCGTTGCAAGTTATGGCCGGCGGCCGACATTTGACAGTGGCGCGGTGGTGTTTGAAGTCTTCTTGTTCGATTTTACCGGTGATCTTTATGGACAGTCCCTCAGAGTCCATCTCGTCTCCCACTTGCGCGGCGAGGAAAAATTTGAGTCAGCCGAAGCTCTGATCGCGCAAATGGACCGTGACAGCGAAGAAGCGCGCGCTGCGTTGAACTCCCTGCAGCCGCTTTCTGAAATCGACATGAAACTGCTGGATCTGGCGTTGTGACAACCCCAGCGGCGGGAGCCTCCGTCGACCCAAATCCCATGTTCGCGATTTTCCTCATGACGTCAGCCATGCTGATCGTGCCCATCATGGATATCATCGCGAAATATCTGTCATCTGCGCTCCCGGCACTTGAGGTCACCTTTGGGCGGTTCTTCTTTCAGTTTCTGATCTGCCTGCTGATTGCGCTTGCAGCCGGCCGCACCACACGGCTCAAGTCGCGTCAGCCGATTGTCAATTTCGTGCGCGGCATTCTGCTCGCGCTGGCCTCCCTGAGCTTCTTCACTGCGGTCAAATACATGTCGGTTGCCACTGCGATTTCGATCTTCTTCATCGAACCGATGGTGCTGACGATCCTGGCAGCCCTGATCCTGAAAGAGAAAGTCGGCATCCGGCGGATCGGTGCGATCCTCGTGGGACTGCTTGGTGCGATCGTGATCCTGCGTCCGAACCTGGCTGAGATCGGCCTGGTCAGTCTTCTGCCCGTCCTGACCGCTTTTCTGTTTTCCTTTTATCTTCTGATCAACAAGCTTTATCCCGTCGAAGACGACCTTCTCACCATCCAGTTCGGAGCCGGCCTTTCCGGCGCCCTTTTGTTGGGCACCGCGCTTCTTGCCGGAACACTTGCGGAACTGGAGGGCTTTCGGTTTGTCTTGCCCTCATGGCCACAGATCGCGCTGCTCGCGGTCATCGGCTTAATATCCTTCGCGGCCCACGGGCTTGTCGTCGCCGCGTTTCAAAGGGGCAGCGCCAGTACGCTTGCACCCCTTCAATATGTTGAAATCGTGAGTGCGACGCTGTTCGGATATCTGGTCTTTTCGGACTTTCCGGATGGGCCGACCTGGGTCGGAATTGCTCTCATCATTGCTAGCGGGCTCTATATTGCCCATCGTGAACGCAAGCGAAAAACGGAAATTCAGGCGGAGACTGTCCCCGAGATGTGATCCGGTTCACCGGTTTCGTGCCGCCCGGCTTTGCCCGACAGCATGCGCCTCATGCCGAGATACAGAATGATCAATGGCAGTAGCGGCGCAACGGGCAGCCCCAAGAGGATTGCTAATGGCGGGGTTGAAGCAGACAGGCCGATCACCACCGCAAGCAAGACCTTCTCATAGGGCGGAAAACCGTCCCTGAGCCCCTCACGGATCAAAAACGCGCAGGGGATGACCAGAAGCGTCAGGTCATAGGAGAGCGCAAAGGGTGTCACGAGCAGCGTGCCGCCCACCAAAACGGCCGACCTGACGGCCATGTCGTCAGATGTGCGCCACACATTCCAGACGCACGCGAGCGCACCAATCCCTGCCACCGCCTGGACCGCCATCGACGCTATGTGGCCAAGTCCGAGCTGGCGCAAGCTGCCGTAGACCGAGATCATCTTGCCCCATTCAACACCGCCGATTTCCATCATTGCCGAGGCGACGGGCGCCTGTGCCCAGAAGATCTGCCATACGCCAAATCCCAGGACCGCGACACTGACCAGCAGAAAGGCAAGTGTCGTGACGGACGCGCTGACAAATGTACGCCAATTGAGGCTTGCGATCAGGGCAACCGGCACAAGTATCCCGAGTTGCGGTTTAATCGTCAAAATTCCGAGCGCGATGCCCGCCAGCCACAGTCTTTGCCGCTCGATGCCGACCAGGAAGAACCCGTAAAGTGCCGCGGTCAACGCTGCATTCTGACCGTGGAAAGCATTGTTCGCGCAAGCGGGAACGATTATGAGGCACGCGGCAAGCAACCAGTTTCCGGTAATCAGCCTGCAGGACAGGCACAGCAATGCTGTCGTCGAAAGAACGAACCCGGCAAAGGCGGCCTTGTAGGGAAGCGCGGCAAACACCGACAGCAGGACCTGGAAGGTGGGCGGATAGAAGAAACCGAAGACTGTTTCGGAGCCGGATATCTCGGCTTGGAGCGCGGAAAATTCAACCGGGTTGTAGACGATTTCCGGTGCGCCCAACAGCACCTGCCGGCCCGCCAACCAGAAACTGAAATAGTCCATCAGCACGGTGCCGTTCGGAGAAGCAAATGCGTTCGGAACCAGCAGAAGCCAGGCCAGGCCGAGACTGAGACCGATCGCCGAACACAGACATGCAAAGCCGATCCGGTCCCACGTCAGCCAGGCCCCGTCGCGGATACCTTTTTCCCAAAACACTGTTGTGAGCTTTCGACTGGTCATGCAACTGCCCGTTCGTGGCCGGTTGGAACCTGATGGACAAGACGCACGCTAACGAAAAGGACGATTGCCGGCGCAAGCAAGCCGAGCGGCATGCCGGAAACCGCGCCGATGTAGCGCGAGGACGCAGACACCAGCACCGCAACCGCGACCAGGGTCCACATGTAGGAAAAGCCCTGTTTTCCGTTTGTGGCGTGCATCAAAAACGCGATGGCGATCGCCAATGCGGCAAGATCGTAAGGCAGCACGTAGGGCGTTGCGAAGAAACCAGCGGACACCAGAACAGCCGCCTTCAGACCGAAGGCAGCACCAGTGCGCCACACCTTCCAGACCAGCCAGATCGCCGCCACAGCCGCAATGGCCTGAACCGTATAGGCAAGCGGTGCAGTGAATCCAAGCAGGCGTGCCGAGGCATAGACTGAGGCCATTTTGTGGAAACCTGCCATACCCTCATCAGTTGCCTGACCGGTGAATGCGGCCTGCTCCAGAAACGCCATCCAGGTTTCCGACCCGAGCACGAACCAGCTGATGCCCGCAAAAGCGATCGCTGTGAGCGAAGCGGAACAGAAAGTTCTGTAGTATCCGGCCGCCAGCAATGCGAACGGGATCAAAACACCCATCTGCGGTTTGATGGTCAGCAATCCGATGAAAACCCCGGCGAGAATCTCGCGGCGCTCGGAAAGAGCGACGAGGGCCGCACCCAGGAGCGCTGCACATAACAGGGCGTTTTGCCCATGAAACAGCGAATTGAAGGTTGCCGGCATCGCGGCAACCAGCAGCATTCCGAGCCAGCTGCGCAGGATCCGGGCGCCGACAGCCCCGGCAAAGGCGAGACTGACGGCCTGCGACGCCACGTAGGCGGGGATGGCAGCCAACGCACCCAGCGGAGCTAAAACAAGCAGGAATGTCGGTGGATAGAAGAACGGGTAGAACGCACCAGGCTCCAGATAGGGCCGTTGCAAGGCCAGAAACGCCTCGTTGTCATAAGCAACGTAAGGCGTCCCGTGCATGACCTCCGATCCCGCCAGCCAGAAACACAGGAAGTCGTTGATCGGCACGCCCTGCGGCGTCACGGCAGGACCGGACGGGGCGAAGAAATAGCTCAACACGGCCAGGTAAGCCGCCATTGCCATCAGCCCGGCGGGTATCAGGCGGTCCGTCGTCGCCCAGCGCCCTTCTGAAAAATAGGCGGCCATTCCATCCTCACGATCAACACTGCCCCATCATTAGCCGTTAGCCGTTAAAGAAAGCCTGCAATTTTGACAGGGGCAGACCTCGAATTGCCGCAGACCTCTTTATTCGCCCGGCAAGTGCTGCTATGTCCCATGCGATGCACGACAAGAACCTCATATTCATCGGCCTTGAGATGATCGCGATCACGCGAATTACTTGCCCGGCCTTCGGCTGACGCGACATACGCGGCGCCAGGGTCCGGGATATTCCTGTTCTTGCTGCCTGACCACAGGTGCGCAACACCCTGCAAATTTGACGGGCGACGTTCCCGAACGACCGGATCGAATTGACGATGACCGAGACAGACAAACGCGACTATTCCGAAACGCTCAACCTACCGCAGACGGATTTTCCGATGCGCGCCGGCCTTCCCAAGAAGGAGCCGGAGATCCTTGCACGCTGGGAGAAGCTTGACGTCTACCAGAAGCTCCGCGAACAGGGCAAAACGCGCGACAAGTTCGTGTTGCACGATGGCCCTCCCTACGCGAACGGCAACATCCATATCGGGCATGCGCTCAACAAGACCCTGAAAGACATCGTCACGCGGTCGATGCAGATGATGGGTTATGAGAGCAATTACGTCCCCGGATGGGACTGTCACGGTTTGCCCATCGAATGGAAGATCGAGGAGCAGTACAGGGCCAAGGGCAAAAACAAGGACGAGGTTCCGATCAACGAATTCCGCCGGGAGTGCCGCGAGTTTGCCGAACACTGGATCGACGTTCAGCGTCAGGAGTTCAAGCGCCTCGGCATCGAGGGCGACTGGGATAACCCGTACCTCACAATGCGGTTCGACAGCGAGGCGATCATCGCCCGGGAACTGATGAAGTTTGCCACATCCGGTCAGCTTTACCGCGGTTCCAAACCGGTTATGTGGTCGGTCGTTGAAAAGACGGCGCTGGCCGAGGCGGAGATCGAGTACCAGGACCACAAGTCCGACATGATCTGGGTAAAGTTTCCGGTCGAAACCGCCGGTGGCAGTGACCAGGACGCGGTCGAGCAGTTGCTGGACGCGGCTCTCGTCATTTGGACAACCACACCCTGGACCATCCCTGGCAACCGGGCGATCTGCTTTTCCTCGCGTATTGAATACAGCCTTTATGAAGTGACCCAGGATGGACTGCCGGACGAGAACTGGGTGCAGAAGGGCGATCTCCTGATCCTCGCCGACGCGCTGGCGGAAGACGTTTTCAAGAATGCCCGGATATCGGACTTCAAGCGCGTTCGCGCGGTTACCGGCGACGAATTGGAGACGATCACCTGTGCGCATCCGCTGGCCGAACTTGGCCTTGGCGGGTACGAATTCGATGTCCCTGTTCTCGACGGTGATCACGTTACCGACGATGCGGGCACCGGCTTCGTGCACACCGCGCCGGGCCATGGCGCGGATGACTTTGAAATCTGGATGGCGAAACGGGCCGACCTGGATGCGCGCGGCATCAATACCGCGATCCCCTTCACCGTCGCCGATGACGGATTTTACACAAAAGACGCGCCCGGATTTGAGGGCTACGAGGTCATCACGCACAAGGGCGAGAAGGGCAAGGCCAACAAGGCGGTCATCGAAAAGCTCAAGGAGAGCGGCAACCTGATCGGCCTTGGCCGGCTTTCCCACTCCTATCCGCATTCCTGGCGGTCCAAGAAACCGGTGATCTTCCGCAACACGCCACAGTGGTTCGTCTATATGGACAAGGCACTCTCGGGAGAAGGCGACACGCTGCGCACGCGGGCGCTAGATGCAATCGACGCGACCCGCTTTGTGCCCGGAAGTGGCCAGAACCGTCTGCGCTCGATGATCGAGAACAGGCCGGACTGGGTTCTCTCCCGCCAGAGGGCGTGGGGTGTGCCGATCACGGTATTCATTCACAAGGATACGGCGGAGATCCTGAAGGACGAGGCCGTCAATTCCCGCATTTACGACGCTTTCTGCGAGGAAGGCGCTGATGCCTGGTATGCGGATGGTGCCAAGGAGCGTTTCCTTGGCAACGACCATAATGCCGACGACTGGGACATGGTGACAGACATTCTCGACGTCTGGTTCGATTCCGGTTCCACGCATGCCTTTGTTCTGGAGCAGCGGGACGATCTCAAGCCCAAGCGCAAAAAAGACGGCGGCAATGACTACGTGCTCTATCTGGAAGGATCCGACCAGCACCGCGGCTGGTTCCATTCCTCGCTGCTGGAAAGCTGTGGAACACGTGGCACGGCGCCCTACGATGCTGTCCTGACACACGGCTTCACCATGGCCGAGGATGGGCGCAAGATGTCCAAGTCTCTGAACAACCAGGTGTTTCCGCAAGACATCATCAAGCAGTACGGCGCTGATATTCTGCGCCTTTGGGCAGCTTCGACGGATTATTGGGAAGACCAGCGCCTGGGCCAGGAAATCATCAAGACCAACGTCGACAGCTACCGCAAGCTTCGGAACACGCTCCGTTGGATGCTTGGATCACTTGCCCACGCCACAGGCGAAGACGTCGCTCTTTCGGAGATGCCCGAACTTGAAAGACTGATGCTGCACCGCCTTGCAGAACTGGACGAACTTGTTCGCGAGGCCTATTGGGAATTTGACTACAAGAAGGTCGCCCATCAGCTCTTCACGTTCATGACTGTCGAACTGTCGGCCTTTTACTTCGATATCCGCAAGGATGCGCTTTACTGCGATGCGGCGTCCTCAACACGGCGCAAGGCCTCGCTCTATGTCATCGACAAACTGTTCAACTGCCTGGTGACTTGGATGGCCCCGATCATGCCGTTCACCATGGACGAGACCTGGGTGACCCGCTACGGCGAGGAGACGTCCGTGCACCTTGAACAATTCCCGATCGTACCCGCTGCGTGGAAGGACGAAGATCTCGCCAAAAAATGGGCCAAGATCAGGACAGTGCGCCGTGTGATCACGGGCGCGCTTGAGATCGAGCGGCGGGAGAAGCGCATTGGCTCCTCTCTGGAAGCGCATCCGATCGTTCATGTCACCGATCCGGACCTGATGGCTGCCCTGGAAGGGCAGAATATGGCCGATATTGCCATTACAAGCGGCTTGACGCTGTCGTCGGATCCGGCGCCAGACAGCGCCTTCACGCTCGACGATACCAAGGGCGTTGCCGTCATTCCGGCCCTGGCCGAGGGGCAAAAATGCGCTAGGTCCTGGAAGATCCTGCCGGAAGTCGGCTCTGATCCGGACTATCCCGAAGTGACATTGCGCGACGCAGAGGCTTTGCGCGAGTGGGATGCCGCCCACGCCGCCGCATAGGCTGATCGCGAAAGAACGCATGAACGAGCCACTTCAAAATGTGCCGGCATCTGACAAGCGGCCCCTGCTTTGGGGCCGCTTGAGCACTTTTGTCCTCAGCATTGCTCTTGTCGGACTTTTGCTGGATCAGGCAAGCAAGTTATGGCTACTATTCGTATTCGATCTGGGAACCAACGGCCCCGTTGCGCTGCTTCCCTTTCTTGACATCGTGCTCGTCTGGAATCGTGGCGTGTCTTACGGGCTTTTCCAGCAAAACAGCGATTTGGGGCGCTGGCTGCTCGTAGCGCTCACGGTGCTCATAACTGTCGGGCTATGGATCTGGTCAGCGCGCGTTCAGTCCAGGTTGATCGCCTTTGCGCTCGCAATGATCATCGGAGGTGCGATCGGAAATGGAATTGACCGAATCGTCTACGGTGCCGTGGTCGATTTCGTCCATTTCCATGTGGGCAGCTTCTCATGGTATGTGTTCAATCTTGCTGATGTTTGGATCGTTGCAGGCGTGGCTGCACTCCTGTATGACAGTTTCGGAAATGGTCCTAATTCAGCCGCAAAATGAAGGTTTAAGGCTGAACAGGATGCACGGTGGGGATATTTGATCCCACTCTTTCAACAGGATATCGGGGAGTCTGCTGTGGTGCGGACGAAACTTAGCTGGGTCAAAAAGAGCGCGCTATTCGTTCTTCTGGGGGCATTGACGGCCTGTCAGGCGGCTGACGGGACTTCTCAGGCGCCGGACGTCGCATTGGTGAATTCCTTCATGAAGGGCCTGGGAGCAGTCGACCCCAATGAAAAGCCGATCGACTACAAGCCAAGGGCGCCCCTTGCCATGCCGGCTGAACCCGGAAAACTTCCTGAACCTGAAACCGACGTCGCCGGCACGGATGCCGCGAATTGGCCGAAGCAGGAAGAAAACACACAATTCCAAGAACTTAAGGAAGTTTACGCGGGCACGGGCGGCCTGAACAAGGAGCCGTTGACGCCTGAGCAGATGCGTGGATTCAAGATCACTGGCGTCACGGGTCAGGCAACCCGGGACCTTGACGCGGAACGGCGCGAGAACGACATCACAGAAGGTGAAGTGCTGACGCGCGACGAACAGCGCGCAGAGTGGGAAAGGCTCCAGCAGATCAGAGCACAGCAGGCAGGGTATGAAGAGAGCGGCCTGGCAACACGACGCTTCCTGACAGAGCCGCCGACATCCTACAGCACACCGTCTCCCGATGCGCCCATGCCGGACGTCATCAAGAAGGCCAACCAAAGAAAAGCAACCAATTACGATCCCTACAGCAGCACGCCGGTCGACCCGCGGTGCCTTGAAGGGCAAAATCAATATTGTAACTGAAACACTTCACGATTAATCGTGGATGACGAAATTGTAATGGGACCTTCGGACTAACCTTCCTATATGGATGGTCTTGTCCGGAGGTTTTTTGTTTTCAGGCCATAACGGGAGATTTACGTGAACCTTAGCCCTAAAACGCTTCGCCAAACCATTTCTTCCCCGCTGCGCAGATTAGTTCGGTTTATTGTGTTGCCCGTCGTCCTCGTTGGAACAGCCACCATGGCGCAGGTTGCCGGCGCTGAAGTCCAGACAACCGGTTCAAGCGGCCTCACGATCGCACCCAACCTTGAGAGTTTCACGCTTGAAAACGGATTGCAGGTGATCGTCATTCCAGACAGGCGCGCACCCGTGGCCACACACATGATCTGGTACAAGGTCGGGTCGGCCGACGAACCGGAAGGTCAGTCGGGCGTTGCCCACTTCCTTGAACACCTGATGTTCAAAGGCACGGAAAACTATCCCGACGGCGCGTTTTCGAAAATGATTGCGGAACGCGGCGGCCAGGAAAACGCCTTCACAAGTCTTGATTACACTGCCTACTTTCAAAAGGTCGCAAAGGAGCATCTTCCCCTCATGATGATGCTCGAGGCTGACCGGATGGAAAATCTGGTTCTGACGGATGAGATTGTCGCACCTGAGCGCGACGTCGTCCTGGAGGAACGCCGAAGCCGCGTCGACAGCGAACCCGGTTCGCGCCTGCGCGAAGCAATGAACGCCATCACATTCGTCAACCACCCCTACGGCTCACCCGTCATCGGCTGGCAAAGCGAAATAGAAGCGCTCAACAAGGAAGCGGCAATCGCGTTTTACGACCGCTTCTACACGCCGAACAACGCGGTCGTGGTGATCGCAGGCGATGTCGAAGTGGACGAGATCAGAAAGATCGCCGCAGAAACCTATGGCCAGGTAGCGAGACGCGCTGAGCCCGGGGAGCGCGTTCGCCCTACGGAACCTCCCCTTTCCGGCGAACGCCGCATTGCCGTATCTGACCCCCGTGTCCGGCAGGAAACGATTTCCCAGACCTGGGTCGTTCCCAGCCGGTCGAATGGAGGGGGCCGGACACCGGAAGCACTTGATGTCTTGTCTTATATTCTTGGCGAAGGCCCCTCGAGCCGGCTTCACAAGTCTCTTGTCCTGGACCAGGAAGCCGCCATTGGTGCAGGCGCCTATTACCAGAGCCAGGCGCTTGATGACGGACGCTTCGGCGTCTATGCCGCGCCGCGTCCGGGCCGTACATTGATGGATATGGAGCGCCTGATTTCGAAAGAGCTTAAGAAACTGCTGGAAACGGGCGTCACGGAAGAGGAAGTCACGCGGGCAAAGAACACCATGATTGCAAGCGCAATCTACGCGCAGGACAGCCAGTCCGGTCTCGCCCGCCTGTTCGGAGGAGCACTGACAACCGGTCAAACAATCGAAGATGTGCAAAGCTGGCCCGCACAGATCAATGCAGTGACAACACAAGACGTACTCGAAGCGGCCCGGGCTTATCTTACCGGGACGCCGGTTTTTGGCGAATTGCGGTTCGAACAACCGACCGAGCCCGAAGCCGCCCTGACAAATGCAGCAAAAACAAACGACAAGTCCTGACCCATGGCCCAGAGATCCCCTTTCTACAAAAGCGCTCTCGTAGCCGCTGCCGCGCTGGTTACGCTTTTCGCACTGTCACGCCTCGCACAGGCCGTCGAAGTCCAAAAGGTTGTCAGCCCCGAAGGCATCGAAGCCTGGCTCGTGGAAGATCATACGGTTCCCATCATCGCGATGAACTTTTCTTTCGACGGCGGCTCCACGCAGGATCCGATCGGAAAAGAAGGTCTGACGCGGCTTCTGGCAGCGTCTCTTGATGAGGGAGCCGGCGACCTGTCTTCGGAAGAGTTTCAAGGCAGAATGGAAGAACTTGCCGTCAGCATCGGCTTCAACACCGGCCGGGATCGCTTCTACGGCAGTCTCAGAACGCTCAGCCCGACCCTCGCCGAGGCGTCGGATCTTCTTGCGCTTGCAGTCAACGAACCGCGTTTCGACGAAGCTCCCGTCGATCGAATGAAAACGCAACTGAAGACGCAGATCAAACGCAATGAAAGCGACCCGAACGCAATCGCCGGCCGTTCGCTTGCGGGCGCCATGTTCGGCGATCATCGTTATGCCAGGCCAACTCTGGGGACTGCCAAAACCCTCGCGGCACTTGAAAAAGCGGACCTTCAGAAGCAACACGGAAAGCTCCTTTCGAAGCAGGGCCTGACCATCGGTGTTGTGGGTGCCATTGACGCTGAAACGCTCGCCCCAATTCTCGACAAGGTTTTTTCAAGCCTTCCCGAGCAAACAGACCTGGCCACAGTTTCGGATCTGGCGCCGCTATCGGGAGAGACTATCCATCGCGAACTCACTGTTCCGCAGACGACCATTCTTCTCGCTGTGCCGGGTCTCATGCGAGACGATCCGGATTATCAGGCGGCGTACGTCATGAACCACATTCTCGGCGGCGGAACCTTTACTTCCTGGATGTATCAGGAAGTGCGTGAAAAACGGGGACTTTCCTACGGCGCAAGCACATCACTTTCGCCCTATCGGCACACGGGGCTGCTTATCGGGTCGGCGGCGACACAATCTGCGCGGGCCGCGGAGACGGTTGGAGTGATGCTTGATCAGCTCAAGCGCATGGCAACGACCGGCCCCTCCAACGCAGAGTTGGATGCGGCCAAACGTTTCATAACCGGGTCTTACGCGCTTCGCTTTGACAGTTCCGGCAAAATCGCGCGGCAGCTGGTCGCCCTGCAAAATGCAGGCCTTGGAATTGACTATTTCGACCGCCGCAACAGCGAAATCAACGCCGTCACGCTGGAAGATGTACAGCGCGTGGCAAAAAGACTGCTGGCGGAAAACAAGCCGACAATCATCACGGTCGGTCAGGAACAAGGCTGAATCCAGCCGGTTTTGAGCACAGGATACCCGCGGCGAAAGTCTGGCCAAAAGGCTTGCTCGCTTGCGGGGTCGTTCTTTTATTTTCAAATTTGAATTCCGGAAACCATACGGTCAACCGCGTCAACTGAGCCCGAACTCCAGTTTTGCCAGACAATCGGACCAACCGGGGCTCAATCGAGCCAAACCAAGACAAATTGTTACGCGTGTACGACTTGTATTACCTACATACTAATGAGAAAATAGCTCGAAATTTGAAGTAGCTTGCCAATTTCCGTTTGGGCAGACTAAACTTATTTTTTAATGACTTTGGGGAGGTCACATGAGGCAATTGTTGACGGCGATTTGCGCCGGCGTAATAGGCCTTTCGGCTATTCAAGCGTCAATTGCTGAAACACTTTCGGTTTCCACCCTGGAATGGCCACCGTATACATCTGGAGATCTTCCCAAAGGGGGAGCGACTACGGCAGTTGTCAAACAAGCGTTCGAGGCTGCCGGCATGGATGTAGACGTCACGATCCTGCCATGGAAACGAGCGATCTCGATGGCAAAGGACACTGATACCGTCGTTGCCTACTATCCTGGATATCATTGCCGTCATGTGAATGGTTTTGTTGCGTCAGACCCCATTGGGAACGGTCCGCTGGGGTTCGCCCAGAACGTCAACGCTCCCATCGACTGGCAAAGTGTCGACGATATCGGGAAGCAAAAACTCAAGGTCGGAACGGTGTTGGGCTACGCCAACACGGATGAATTTGATGAAAAGGCGGGGACAGGATGGATCAGGGCCATTCCCGCTCCCGATGACGTGACCAATTTGCGTAAACTCGCGAGAGAACGCATCGACATGGCCGTAATTGACAAGCTGGTTCTGTCCTATCTTCTTGCAACGGAACCGTCGCTGGATGGCCTGTCGGAAACACTCGCGTTCAACGAAAAACCGCTGGAAGACAAAACACTCTACCTGTGCTTCAACGACGATGAAGCCGGGCGGGCCTTGCGGGACAAGTTCAACAGCGGCCTTGCGCAGGTGGATGTCGAGACAATTATCGATAGCTATTTCAAAGACGAATTCTAATGGCCGACACATTGGGCCAGGGTCAAAAAACTGACCGGCGAACACGCACTGGCCTCGCACGTTCTGTACAAACCAAGTTTCTGCTTTATGTCGTGCCGCTGGTCCTGGTGTCGACAATGGTCGTCTTTGGACTGTTTGAATGGAATGCCCGCCGCTCGGCTGAGACTCAGCTTCAGACGAAGCTTGAAAAGCTTGTAGAGATACAAAGTGCCGTCGTTGCCGAATCTCTATGGAATGTTGCCGACAATCAGATCAAACTGATCCTGTCGGCGCTTTTGACCGACCCCGATGTGCTTGCTGCGGCAGTGTACGACGAACGAGACCGTCTGGTCGCGGAAGCCGGCAAGACGGATCAGTTCGATAGCACACGCTTTTCGTCACGAAGCGACATTCTTTACGACGAGGGTGACCAAGAAATACGAATTGGGTCACTCCGTATCGCGCTTACGGAAACCCGCCTGGGCGCACTGGCGCGCGAGCGTCTAACCCTTGTTATCATCCTTGCCAGCATCTTTCTGGCTGCGGTAATTGGCGCCACCCTGACTGCAAACCGCCGGATTATCGGACGGCCGCTGAACCTCATGATGGAGTCGATCAACCAGAAGCGCTCGGGGGCAACGAGCCGGCGGGTCGAATGGTCAAGCAACGACGAGATTGGCCGTGTGGTGGCGGCATTCAACGAGATGCAGGATCGGCAGGCTGCTTATGAACAACAGCTGCGTTCTGCAAATGATGAACTCGAGCTTCGTGTACAGGAACGAACAGTTGAACTGGTCGGCGCAGAAGCAACGGCGCGTGAAGCACGCAGTCAGTTGACGGATGCGATTGAAAGTATCTCCGAAGGATTTGCGCTTTATGACAAGGAAAACAGCCTGATCGTTGCAAATCGCAGATACCGCGAGATCATGCTGGGCGACGCGGATGCCGAACTTCTGGATGGCACGGAGTATACGGTCCTGCTTAAAAGAGCTGCGGAAACAGGGCGCTTTCCCAACGCGAAAGAAGATCAGTCTGTCTGGATTGAGCGTCAGATCGGTCGCCACCAGGCGACTGGCACCCCCTACATTCAGGAGATGGCGGGAAATCAATGGCAGCAGGTCAGCAACCGGCGCACGGATCAGGGCGGAACTGTCGCCGTCCACTCTGACATTACCGAAATCAAGCGCATATCGGACGAGTTGAAACGGGCCAAGGACACAGCGGAGGCGGCCAATGAAGCCAAGAGCGCATTCCTGGCCACGATGAGCCACGAAATCCGTACGCCTTTGAATGGCATTATCGGAATGAGCACGCTCCTGAACGGAACCGAACTCAACGAAGAGCAGCGGGATTTCAGCGATACGATCGCGACTGCCGCAGATACGCTTCTTACGATCATCAGCGACATCCTGGATTTTTCCAAGGTCGAGGCTGGTGCGCTGGAACTTGAACGCACTCCCATGGATCTTGTCGACACGATCGAATCTTCGGTCGAACTTGTCGCCTCGAAAGCAGCGGAAAAAGGAATTGAGCTTGCCTGCAGGATAAATCCCGACGTCCCGACAGCTCTTGTCGGTGATCCGGTACGTCTGAAGCAAATCTTGATGAACCTGTTGAACAACGCCGTGAAATTCACTGAAACCGGCGAAGTGGTTCTGACCGTCTCGACAATGATGCCGGATGCATCAACCCAACCAGGTCAGACCTCGCTGTTGACTTTTTCCGTACGGGACACCGGCATCGGAATTCCCGAAGACCGGATGGATCGGCTTTTCAAGTCATTCAGTCAGGTGGATGCGTCAACAACCCGGCGGTACGGTGGCACCGGATTGGGTCTGGTCATAACAAAACGGCTCGTCGAACTCATGGGGGGAGAAATCTCGGTCGAAAGCCAACTCGGGGTTGGAACAACGTTCTCGTTCACACTGCCGGGTGAAGTTGCGCAACTGCCGCAGCGGGCCACGCGCGACTCACAATTGGCTCTCATCTCGGGTGCGCGCGTTCTTATCGTCGACGACAATCGGACCAATCGGCTCATCTTGAGTGAAAAGTTCAGAAGCTGGGAACTCCAACCGCGGGCAAGCGGCGAACCCGAGGAAGCACTCGATCTGTTGAAGAACGGAGAGGTATTCGACGTGATAATCGTCGATTACAAAATGCCCGGGATGAACGGCTTCGAATTCACATCCGCCGTTCGCGAGCATCTGGGGGCGGACGCGCCGCCTATGATCCTGTTCAGCTCGATTTCACCGCTGGAAGAACAGTTTCGCGACTCCGTGGCGAAGATGGATTATGCCGCCTCACTCACGAAACCGGCAAAGTCGGGTCAACTGTTGGGCGCCCTTGTCAAAACAATTGCGCCGGACGCCGAGTTGGCCGGGAAAAATTCGCAAGCCGTATCGGGAAATACGCAGTCTAGCGAGATCGACCTTCAAATTCTGCTCGTTGACGACAATTCGATAAATCAAAAGGTCGGTCGCAAGATATTGAAGCGTATGGGCTATGACGCAGTGGTTGTGAGCTCGGGCGAAGAGGCGATTGAAGCCTGTCAGGCCCAGGATTTCGATGTCGTATTGATGGACATTGAAATGCCGGACATGGACGGCA
The DNA here is from genome assembly GCF_947494555.1 of uncultured Roseibium sp. Taxonomy (GTDB): domain Bacteria; phylum Pseudomonadota; class Alphaproteobacteria; order Rhizobiales; family Stappiaceae; genus Roseibium. Next base: position 568,362 of record NZ_CANLVF010000005.1, read on the forward strand.
TCGCAGCCACCGGTCGCATTCGGTCCATCCTGCCAACTCAACGAATGCCGTTCATCGTGGCGTTGACGGCAAATGCAATGAATTCCGAACGCGAAACTTACCTGAAATCGGGAATGGACGATTACCTGAGCAAGCCGATCGACATTGAGGCCTTATCTGAAAGTCTCGTTTCGGCGAATGATTGGAAAAACAAAAGAGCCGCGACCACCCCCAACGGGTAGAGTGCGCCGAACTCCAAAGGGACAGGAATTGACGAGTGAATTTGTTATTGACCGTGCAGCACTTCAACGGCTTCTAGACGTAATTGGCGGAGATCCTGAAGACCTCGCCGAGCTTTTGGAGGAGTTCGAGGACGCCACACCAAAAACGCTCCAAAAGATGGAGGCGGCCGCAGGCTCAGGTGATCTGGATGCGCTGCGTATCTCTACCCATAGCTTGAAATCCAATGGACGGGATTTTGGAGCAACCGCGCTCGCACAGCTATGCGAGGCGCTGGAATATGACTGTCGGGACGGAACAGTGGATGACCCTGTGAAGCGGGTCGCTGCCATCGCCGTTGAGCTTGATCGCGCCCGAAGTGCATTGGCGATTGTTTCAAAAGAGCATGAATGACTCGACCGTAAACTTGTCGGAGACGACGGAAACAGTATCGTCGGCGCGCATTCTGGTGGTCGACGACGATCGCTTGAATCGCATGAAAATGCGCAAGGCCGTTCAGCATCTGGGACATCGTGTCGATGTCGCGGAGAACGGTGTTGAAGCACTCGAGGCACTGAATTCCACTCCGTACGATGTCGTCCTGCTCGACATAATAATGCCGGAGATGGACGGCTTTGACGTCCTGGCAGAGATGAAAAAACATGACGAGATGCGTGATGTTCCTGTCATTGTCATCTCCGCCCTCGATGATGAAACCGAAAGTGTCGTCAAAGCGATAGAGTTGGGTGCCGAAGATTTCCTGCCCAAGAGTTTTGATCCTGTTCTCCTGCGCGCGCGTGTCGGTGCCTCTTTGACGAAGAAGCGCTTTCGCGATCAGGAGAAAGAATACTTTGGGCGAATAGAGCGATTGACCGTGGCTGCCGAGATTCTGGAAAGTGGCCGTTTCAATCCCGAAAGTCTTGATCTGGAAGACCTTGCTCAAAAAAACGACCCCCTAGGCCGCCTGGCGGCAGTCTTTCGGGGGATGGCTGCCGAGATCTATCAGCGGGAGCTCAAGCTCAAGCGAGCAATTCAAACACTTCAAGGCACATTTCTTGTGCTTGCCGTTGGCCTGGTGTGGGGTTTGACACCAGCATTGTCTCGTATGGCATCAGGACTTGGATCCCAACCTCTTGGCCTCGCGATCTGGGTGAATGGAATAGCAGCTGTATTTTGCCTCAGCATTGCTGCCTATCGTGGTAAGATTCCGCGCTTAAACTTCAAAGAATTCATGTTCTTTGTCTACTGGGCAATTATCGCCGGCATCCTGCAACGCATGACGACATTCGTGGCAACTGAGCATGTGGAAGCGGCGATGTTGTCTCTTGTCGTCACATTACAGGGTTTCATGGTGTTCGCCTTCGCTGCGATAACGGGAATGGAAAGAGCGTCACCGCGCCGGCTCATCGGCCTTATTGTCGGATTGGTCGGTGTTTCACTTGTTCTCTATACGCGTTTCGACGGCACTAACGGTGCCCAGAATGCCTGGCTACTCTTTGCCTTGCTTTTACCGCTGCTGTTTGCAGTTGAGGCAATCGTGTTGGCAGGAAAACGGCCCGAAAACATCGATATCTTCGCTTCAGTCGGGCTCATGATGGCATTTTCAGCGATCATGCTCACGCCTTGGGCCTATTTCAGCGGCGACCTTCTCAGTCTTGGACCGCAAGTTGGCCGACTTGAGTTCCTTGTTGTGCTTATGGGGATCGTTGCGGCGTCTTCGCTGCTTCTGGCGTTCCACCTGATAGCGACCGCAGGTGCTGTCTTTTACAGCCAAAGTGCCTATGCGATGACGATCGCGGGGGTAGTGTGGGGCATGCTGTTGTTGAGCGAGGAGCTTTCATTCCTCGCTTGGGGGGCATTCGCGATCATCGTCGTTGGAATGTATCTGGTTGAACCCAAGGCCAACGACGAAGAACTCGTCATAAAAAGGTCCTTCAACGATAGAAACTAACCGGTCGCGTATCGTGTCACTTGCAACGCAATAACATGCGCGACGGCCGAAGCATTGCCATTCAACCCTTTCTGCAGACCGACAGACCTCATTTCAATACAGAATGAATTGAGGCCAATGTCAGTTGGCCGTTCACTTTTCGCTTCCAGGTCCGGGCGGCGTTGTCTTCGGATAGTGCAGCGTGTTGTGAAACTGGGTCAGTTCATTGGTCGGATTACGGTAACCGTGAGGCTGATCTGCCCGAAATCTGATGCCATCTCCACGCCTGCATCGCTTCCATTGACCTTCCGACAAAACTTCCATTTCTCCCTTTGTCACATACACATCCTCCACCACACCTGCGTCATGCGGATTTGAGGTATGGGTCTGTCCGGCTTCAAGCGTGACAAGAAAGGTTTCCGAACCGAATACCGGGTCGAACGGAAATATGGTGTGAAAGCCGACGCTTCCCGGGAAGCGGATAAGGTCGCCCTGAGCAGGGGTAAAGGTTTCTTTCGGCGGGATCAGGTCGTCGATGAAAGCGGTGAGAGGCAGGTGAAAGCCCTTTGCCAGCTTCCATAAGGTCGCGATGGTGGGACTGGAGTCGCCGCGCTCGATTTGATGGAGCATCGCCTTGCTGACACCGGTCAATTCGGCAGTCTGTGACAGGCTCAGCCCTGCGTTTTGCCTGACATCCCTGAGCTTGATTTGAATTTTCTTTTCCGTCATTTGCCTGAATCTCTTGTTCGTTATAACGAACGTACGTTATAACGAACAAACTGCCGAGCCTGGTTGTTCAAATCAAGCTTAGCTTTCCAGAACGGCAAAGGCACGATCGATATGATTGCGGGTTTGAAACTTTCACACCTTGTCTCGGGGTTCATCGCCGTTCTGGTCGGCTATACCGGCAGCGTAGCAATCATTTTTCAGGCCATAGACACCCTTGGCGCCACTCAGGCGCAAGCCAACAGCTGGATGCTGGCTCTCGGGCTCGGCACCGGATTGAGCGGTCTTCTGTTGTCGCTGTACTACCGGATGCCGATCCTGACGGCGTGGTCGACACCAGGGGCAGCTTTGCTGGTCATTTCGGCTGACGGTGTCCCGATGAGCGAAGCCATCGGTGCTTTTCTGTTTTGCGGTGCCCTGTTGACCGTGACCGGCCTGACCGGCTGGTTCGAAAAGCTTGCGCGGCTCATTCCCGACGCGATCGCCAGTGCTGTTCTGGCTGGTATCCTGTTTCGTTTTGGACTGGGTGTCTTTTCCTCCATGGAAGAGGACTTTCTGCTCGTAGCGGTCATGTGCGTCACTTACCTGGCGGGGAAAAGATGGTTTGCGCGATATGCCATCTTGTCGCTGCTCGCGTCAGGTATTCTCTATTGCTGGATCACCGGCACCTTCCAGACCGTCGCGGCTTTTTCGTTTTCAGTTGCACAGCCCGAGTTCATTGTGCCGGAATTTTCACTGATTGCGCTCATCAGTATCGGTCTGCCGCTCTACGTCGTTACAATGACTTCGCAAAACATGCCGGGCGTCGTTGCCTTGAAGTCTGCCGGTTACAAGCCTCCGGTTTCCGCAAGCATGACCGTCACAGGCCTGGCAACCCTGTTGCTCGCCCCATTCGGTGGCTTCACCTTTAACTTCGCGGCAATCACGGCCGCGATTTGTGCCGGACCGGAAGCCGACGAAAATCCGAAAACACGATACAAGGCGGCCGTTGTCGCCGGCATGTTTTACTGCGGTTTCGGCTTGCTGGGAGCTGCGGTCATCGGTCTGTTTCTGCTGGCGCCCAAGGCATTGGTCATTACGGTCGCCGGTCTCGCGCTCCTAAACACAATCGGCACAAGTCTCAACGCCGCATTGCTTCGTTCCGATGACCGCGAAGCGGCGCTCGTGACTTTCATGACTACGGTTTCAGCTGTTTCTTTCCTCGGCATCGGCGCGCCTGTCTGGGCCCTGCTCTTCGGAACAGCAACCAGTTTCGCGCTCTCCAGATCTGCGAATTCCAGCTTCAAAAGGGCCTCATAGCCGCACCACGGAGGCGTTCATCCGAAGCTGAGCGCACTTCACAGTGAGACCGGAGTACAAACACCCCCAGATACAGAGGCCGAATTATCCCGTCGCCGTTTTTCTGGCTCCAGGTCCGGGAGCCGGCGCGCCTTGCAGCACCTCGGCCCTTACAGGACGGGGTGGCGAGAACAGATTTCCCTGAGCCAGATTCACATCATAATCGAGAAGTTCCAGAACCTGCGATTCTGTTTCGACATGATCGGTGATCAGTTCCATGCCGTATCGGTGAAGCAAATCACCAAAATCAGATGGATGAATGTGACCATGGTTTGCTTCGCGGCGCCCAATGAGATAGTCGGCGTGAAGCTTGCCGAATTTGAAGCCCCGGCCTGCGAGAGAATTGAAATCCATCTTCATGTCAGAGATGCGGTCGATGGAGAAACGGAAACCGGCATCGTAGAGTGCATTCAGGCTTTCAAGCTCCATTGCCCCCATGCTGGCAACATCGCTTTGCGAAAACTCGAATATGAGAACATCCGAGTAAGTCTGGTTGGACTTCACAAATTCAAGGAAACCGGGAAAAAACGTTTCGTCGACAAGCGAAACTGACGAAATGTTACAAAACAGCATTGCGTTGCGGTTTCGAGACGTCAGCCGCTTTATCACCTGAATGGAGCGGAACAGCAAAAGATTGTCGATACGGGCGATCTGTCCGGACAAAACCGCCTCAGGCAGAAAAACCGCCGCTTCAACCGCATTGCCGTCGGCATCACGCAGCCGCGTGAAGGCTTCGTAGTACTTCACCTGTCTTTGGGGAAGCGTGACAATCGGCTGCAAGTGCAGTTCGACCCTGTTTGCATTCAGTGCAGACGTTATCAGGTCCCGCATCGCCAGATTCGGTTGCGGACGTTCAGGGCCGGAAGGCTCCGGCTGCATAAGTCCGTCATCTTCAAGCGGAAACTCATCCACGGACGATAGTGTCTGGCCGAACTGATGCTCCGGCACAGGCGGGCCGTCCGGTACCGGCGGCTGGTTCACGGCGGGCCGCGGCGGTGTAACACCATATCTCCGGTCCCACTCAGCCATGTCACCTCGACCCGCACTCTCCTGTGGCTGCGGACTTGCCTGCCGGTTCACGAACGGATTGACGGCCGCTTCGGACGCCTGCCGGAACTCTTGAGGTACCGGCGGCTCGTGGCGAGGCGCATTGACTTCAACCGGCATTGCGTTCAACGGCACCGCACCTGCGGGCGCCATCTGAGGCGGGTGCAAGGCCGCGGGTCTGTCGGTGAGCGGCTGCGGGGGTGCCTGTCCATAATGCGGCAAAGCACCCGCATGTGATGGCGGTGCCAGCGCCTGCTGATCCTCGACCCTGGTTTCCAGATCCGACATGGCTTCCGCCATTTGCTTGACCAGTGTACCCAGAACTTCGACTTCGGCAAATAGAGGATCAATTTCAGCACGGGTCCGGCGAGGCATCGTGTGCTCCATTCCCGTCAAACGCCCTTCGAGATTGCCGACGTCCTCATCCAGATCAGCCATCCGGTCCTCAAGGCGATCAACAGCCTCGCTGACAGCGCCCCGGTCGCGCGCCCGGCCGATCAAAAGATGGATGAGTATCATGGTGCACATCAGCGCCAGCGAAAGCGATACCGCTTCACCGAAGGGCCGTGCGAACTGAAAAATCAGCACGGTTGCCGACGACGCTGCGATGATCGCCATACATATCGCTACAAATATGGTCCCCGTTCGGCCCATGGCGTCTGAAAGTTCCGACCCGAATCAAAATTACCGGTCAATCATGCCTTAAGAAACAGCAGCCTCCGAATCCGCAAGCTCGATTCAGGCGTGAATTGCGTCACTTGTCCCCGACTAAGCATCGCCAAACCCGATGTTTTTCCATTTACCAGGTGAATTCCGATCTTTTGGTGTCCTGTGCTCGACCATTCACACTCGTAGCGCCAAACAGCGGTGGAGCTGTAACTTTTGTCATTTGCAATCACCTGTGACTTGGTTAAGATCACGTTAGGGCATGTGTCGTGGTGCGTAGAGAACCGGTTACCATAAGGGGACTGGCATGCACGCGGCCGTACACACGGGTCGGAATACGTCACCAAAAAGGACCCATGACGAACGAACGGATCTCCGTTCGACCTTTCAATCAGCAGACACGTCAGGCGCTGGAGCCGGTAGCTCCGGTAACGCGAACGGCTGCGCTATGCCGAAATGCACGGATGAACAAATAACATCCGCGCTTGTCAACGCGCTCAAAAGCCCGGAGTTCGGATCCGCGCCGCAACTGCGGGCCTTCCTTGAATTCGTGGTGCGGGCATCGCTTGAAGACCAGCACGAAAAAATCAAAGGCTACACGATCGCGGTTGAAGCGCTCGGACGTGGAGAAGACTTTAATCCTGTGACCGATCCGATCGTGCGCGTGGAAGCCGCCCGCCTTCGCCGACGCCTCGCCAAATACTATGGGGGCTCGGGCGCATCCGACAGCGTCAGGATTTCAATACCGAAAGGCAGCTACGCGCCAGCTTTCAAAGTCTCGGTGGATCCTGAAAGCCCAGAGAATTTAGCAGCCGCACCGGACACGGGCATCAATGAGACCCTGGATGACAATGACAGGTCTGCGGTTGAAGATCTTCTGATGCCGGCAGTGGAGGAACTCCAGCAAGTGGCGTCCCCACCTGCACGCCGCGACACGTCCTTGCCGGCAATAGGCGCGCCAGGCGTTGCCGCAGAAAGTTTCCCGGCCTCGGTGGCCGCAGCACAAGATCTTGCGGGGCCGCAAGCCGCCAAACCAACACAGCCGCTATTTCAAAAACGGGTGTCGATTCCCGTTGTAGCTGTCCTTTCCGTCGCCTGTTTCTTGGCCGGGCTGCTGGCAGGTTCCTTTCAGTAGGAGCCGCCTCTCGTCAGTTTTCTCCGTAAAAACTGCAAAATGCGTCATCTGACAACGCTTTGTTTACCCTGTTCGGAGAATTATCAGGTTGACGAATCTTTCGATATTCGAATGAGCCAGATCAAGCGACGGGAGTTACCCAGCAATGGGGAGTAATGAGGGCAAAGAGTTGCCTGTGATTGTCCGTGTTCTCGACGCATCGGCTTCAGAAGCCGCCCGCACTTCTGCCGTTTGCGCCAAGTTATCCTCATCTTGTGCCGATCCGATCCTTTACACAGATTCCGCATCCTGCCTGCAGGACCTGGCGGACAAGTCGACAGATATTCTTGTTATCGATCTGGAGACGATTGGAGGCGACGAAGCGCTGGAAGCGTATGCCGTACGCTGCCCTAAAGCCGTTATCATCGCCGTTTCCGCCAAAGGATCGGTTTCGCGTGCGGTCAGCGCAATGCGGGCGGGCGCCCATGATTTCCTGACAAAACCGTTTTCACTGGATGCGCTGGCAACGAAAATCTCGTTTCAGCTCAAACAGCGCCGGCCCGTGTTGCCTGCAGCTGTTGTGGACTTCCCGGCAGCCCATCAGCCTGAAGCCTCAGCGGAGAGACCTGTACGGCTTGCATCTTCCGTAGCATCGCCTGTTGATCAGACAGGCCTGAACAGACTGGTTGGCGTTTCCGTCCAGATGCGTGAGATCCATGACCAGATTGCCCGCATGGCACCGTCGCAGGCTCCTGTTTTCATTACGGGTGAGTCCGGCACAGGCAAGGAACTGTGCGCGAACGCGATACATTATCTTTCCGATCGTCAGCCCAACCGGTTTGTCACGCTTAACTGCGCCGCAATTCCGCGAGATCTCATCGAAAGCGAAATTTTCGGCTACATGCGCGGGGCCTTCACCGGCGCTACCGAAAACCGGGCGGGTGCTGCCGAACAAGCCGATGGGGGCACCCTGTTCCTTGACGAAATCGGTGAAATGGACCTGATGCTTCAAAGCAAGCTGCTCCGGTTTCTGCAGACCGGCACATTTCAGCGTTTGGGCGACACGCAGTCGCGAAAAGTGGACGCGCGCATCATCTGCGCGACCAACCGGAATCCCGTCGCCGAAATTTCCGCCGGGCGTTTTCGCGAGGATCTTTACTACCGCCTGCACGTTTTGCCGGTCCACCTGCCGGCGCTCCGGGAGCGGCGCGATGACATCCTGCCGCTCGCAGAAGCATTTCTCACCCGGTATTCCGGTGAAGAACGACGCGGTTTCAAAGGCTTCGACGCAGATGCCGAAACCCGTATCCTGTCCTACTCATGGCCTGGAAATGTCCGGCAGCTTGAGAATACGATCCGCCAGATCGTGGTCATGAACGACGGTGCGGCAGTCACCTTTGACATGCTGCCAATGGTAATCCGCGATCAGAGCGGTCGCCCGAACGCCGTCATCGATCTGTCCAGAGAACGCTCGCGCGCCAGTGCGCCGAGCCGGCCTTTTGGGACAATCGAGCCACTTTGGGCCCAGGAGCGCCGGATCATCGAAGATGCGCTGGATGCCTTTGACGGGAATATCGCCATGGCCGCAGCCGCGCTGGAGATAAGCCCCTCGACGATCTACCGGAAACGTCAGTCCTGGACGGCACGAAGTCTTTAACGGGCTATCGTTTACTGCATTGCACGCATTTTCTTGTCTAACGCCACAAGTCAGTCTATATCGGCAAAAATCCGCCAAGAAACGAAAAGACATAAAGGCGTGCTGGGAAGAGAAGATGCTGACAGGAAAACGTTTATCCAGGCAGACTGCATCCGCCATTCTTGTTGCGACAGGGATCTTGGCGAGCATTTGTTCACCGGCCATCTCTTCTGAGAACGTCCCTCTTCCCTCTGACGCTTTCAACGACGCAAAAGCTGCGTACGATGCGGCCTGGGACGCCAACGGCCTCGCCTTTGCGGTGGCCACCTTCACCAGGGACGGCGGCACCGCGTACGGTCAGTACACGCCGCGCAGCGATTCCGTCTTTCAAGACGACGACGTGCTTTCCATTTACGCAGAACCGGTCGGCTATTCCTTCACACAATCGGACGGGCTTTATGCGTTTGAACTGACTGCAAGCTACCGACTGCTCAACGCATCGGGACAGGTGCTCGCGGAACAGGACGATTTTGCGGTGTTTTCGGGTCAAGGCCGTTCGAAGCAGAGAGAGCTGGCCGCCGCGCTGTCCTTCCAGTTCAGCGGCCTTCCCGCGGGTGCTTACACGCTAGAAACACGTTTTACCAATGAATCAGACGGAGAAACGGCCGGTTTCAGCTTGCCTTTTTCGATTGCCGACCCTAACTGAGGCTTGCGGACAGGAACGTACAACCGGCTAGTTCGGTGGTCGCTTCCCCGCCGTTAACCATAGCGAAGCCTATTAAAGCGTTTTGCGGCGCTTTAGAGATTAAATTCTCCTCATAAAGCATTGACAAGAACGGCGCTGCTGCATAAATCCAAGGCGCTGTTAGCACTCGCCTTGAGGGAGTGCTAATTGGCGGCAGATGCAATATGCTTCTGCCTCGTTCAACCTAATAATCATGTCTCGCGCGCTGCCAATTGCGTGGGGCGCGCTCATGAGAGGAAACAGTCTTATGGCATTTCGTCCACTGCACGACCGTGTCGTAGTTCGCCGAGTAGACTCGGAAGAGAAAACTGCTGGCGGCATCATCATTCCGGACACCGCAAAAGAGAAGCCGCAGGAAGGCGAGATCATCGCTATCGGCACCGGTGCCCGCAAGGACAACGGCGAAATCGTTGCTCTCGACGTTAAGGCAGGCGACCGCGTCCTGTTCGGCAAATGGTCCGGTACTGAAGTCAAGATCGACGGTGAAGACCTCCTGATCATGAAGGAATCCGACATCATGGGCGTGATCGCTTAATTCGATAGCGAACCGCTTTTGATCTCCCTTTATTCCAATCTATGTGAGACGACCCTATGTCTGCTAAAGAAGTAAAATTCTCCTCCGACGCCCGTGAGCGCATGCTCCGCGGTGTGGACACACTCGCAAACGCTGTCAAGGTAACTCTCGGCCCGAAAGGCCGTAACGTTGTTCTCGACAAAGCGTTCGGCGCACCGCGCATCACCAAGGACGGTGTATCCGTTGCCAAGGAAATCGAACTGGAAGACAAGTTCGAAAACATGGGCGCCCAGATGGTGCGTGAAGTCGCTTCCAAGACCAACGACATCGCTGGTGACGGCACGACAACTGCAACCGTTCTGGCTCAGTCGATCGTCAAGGAAGGCGCCAAGGCTGTTGCAGCCGGCATGAACCCGATGGATCTGAAGCGCGGCGTAGACATGGCTGCTGCTGAAGCTGTCAGAGCCCTGGAATCTGCTTCCAAGACCATTACAACTTCCGAAGAAGTTGCACAGGTCGGCACCATTTCCGCAAACGGTGACGAGCAGGTCGGTCAGGATATTGCCGAAGCCATGCAGAAAGTCGGCAACGAAGGCGTGATCACCGTCGAAGAAGCCAAGTCGCTCGAAACCGAGCTGGAAGTCGTTGAAGGCATGCAGTTCGACCGCGGCTACCTGTCTCCTTACTTCGTCACCAACGCCGACAAGATGCTGGCTGACCTGGAAAAGCCGTTCATCCTGCTGCACGAGAAGAAACTCTCCAACCTGCAGGCCATGCTGCCGATCCTGGAATCTGTCGTACAGTCTTCCCGCCCGCTCCTCATCATCGCTGAAGATGTTGAAGGCGAAGCGCTGGCAACCCTCGTTGTCAACAAGCTGCGCGGCGGCCTGAAAATTGCTGCTGTCAAGGCTCCTGGCTTCGGTGACCGCCGCAAGGCCATGCTGGAAGACCTCGCGATCCTGACCGGTGGTACCGTGATCTCCGAAGATCTCGGCATCAAGCTGGAAAACGTTTCTCTCGACATGCTCGGCACTGCCGAGAAAGTTGCGATCACCAAGGAAACCACGACCATCGTTGACGGTGCCGGTTCCAAGGAAGACATCGACGGTCGCGTCGGGCAGATCAAGGCGCAAATCGAAGAAACCACTTCCGATTACGACCGCGAGAAACTCCAGGAGCGCCTGGCCAAACTCGCCGGTGGTGTTGCCGTTATCCGCGTTGGCGGTGCGACGGAAATCGAAGTGAAAGAGAAAAAAGACCGCGTTGACGATGCTCTGAACGCAACCCGCGCTGCCGTTGAAGAAGGCATCGTTCCGGGTGGTGGTGTTGCTCTGCTTCGTGCAAAGAATGCTGTCGCCAAACTGTCTTCCGCCAACTCCGACATCGCAGCCGGCATCAAGATCGTTCTGCGTGCCCTGGAATCCCCAATCCGCCAGATCGTCGAAAACGCTGGCGTCGAAGGTTCCATCGTCGTTGGCAAAATCCAGGAAAACGATGACGATACATTCGGCTTCAACGCTCAGACCGAAGAATTCGTCAACATGATCGAAGCCGGCATCATCGACCCGACCAAGGTTGTGCGTACGGCTCTGCAGGACGCAGCTTCCGTTGCCGGTCTCCTGATCACGACCGAAGCCATGGTTGCCGAGCTGCCGAAGAAAGACGCTGCGCCGGCAATGCCGGGTGGCGACATGGGCGGCATGGGTGGCATGGGCTTCTAAGAAGTCCAAAGCTCAACTGCTTTATGGAAAGGGCGGCCCTCAGGCCGCCCTTTTTGCA
>NZ_CANLVF010000006.1 GCF_947494555.1 uncultured Roseibium sp.
GGCATGATCGGTTGCACGGCGACAAGGTCTTCTCCTTCGCCGGTGGCGAATACCGGGCCGAGCGGCAGGGGATGCACAGCAATCAGATCATTGTCTTCCGGCACGTCTGTACCGCATTTCGGCGACGGCATGATCGGTTGCACGGCGACAAGGTCTTCTCCTTCGCCGGTGGCGAATACCGGGCCGAGCGGCAGGGGATGCACTGCGGTCAGGTCTTTGTCTTCCGGCTCGTCTGTACCGCATTTCGGAGATGGCATGATCGGTTGAACTACTTCGATATCATCGGTCATTCTGATTGCCTCGTTTGAAGTATTGATCGAGTTTGTCTCTACGGTCTGGGAACCGGTTTCAATGGCATTTTTCATTTGAATTCTCCTCGCTAGTCTCATTCGTTTTCATGTCTGGATCGGCTGTTTCTTTCACCGCCAGGCATAATCGAAATGTAGTTTCCCGAGTTCTCGATCTCAACGGGAAAAGAACCTCTAACTTGTTATAAAGTATGACGAAATTAACTTCTGGTAATGATTGAATATGCACATAAAAAGCCGGCGTCACTTATGACGCCGGCTAACTACCTGGGCAGTTCGAGTAGTAGCTCCTAGAAGGTAACGCCTCGGCGTGTTTCCTGCTTACATTTCACGGAAGGTTGTGCGGACCTGCTTGCTCAGCGGGTCGAGAAGATATTCGAACATCGTACGTTCACCGGTCTCAATATAGACCTCAGCCGGCATGCCGGGCAGCAAGTGAAGCTCACGCTCAGCCAGTAAATCTGTGGCGTCCTCGTCTAGCTCGACACGTGCCTCGTAGTAGCTTACTCCCGTCATGGGATCGGTCTTGAGGTCCGCCGACACGTATTCGATCTGTCCGCTCAAGCGCGGGACTGTCTTCAAGTCGAAGGCGGCGATCACGAGGCCGGTCTGCTGGCCGACGGTGACATTGTTGATGTCTTGCGGCGCGATGGTAGCGTTGATTACCAATCCATCGGCCTCGGGTACGATCCGCATAACGGTTTCGCCAGGTGATACCACGCCGCCGACGGTGTGAACGGCAAGTTCGTGCACGATACCGTCAGTGGGTGCGCGGACATCGACACGGGCAAGTTGGAGGCGCGCGGAGGCTCGGCGTTCCTTGAGCTGGTCGATTTCGATCGAAAGATCGGCAATCTCGTTCATCACCTGCTCTTGGAAACTCTTTTCCAGTTGCAGCAGATTGATCCGCGTCTCGCTGATGCGACCCCTCGCGACCGCAATCTGCGAAGTATGTGCACCGCTGCTTCCAGTGAGACCACTTCTTTCCCGCTTAAGCGCCGTGATCCGCGTTTCGGGTGTGAGGCCTTTTTCGAGCAGGATCTGAAGACCCTCCAGTTCGTGGTCTATGAGCGCGATCTCCTCGTCTTTCGCGGCGCGTTGTGCCTCAAGGCCCGAGATTTCCTCCTCGGTCTGAGCGATTTGTTCTTCCAGCGCGGCAATCCCGCCGTCTCGGGAAATTCTTCTTGCCTCCATGACCGCGCGCTGAGAGGCCAGGGCGCGTTTCACTTTGACTTCTGCTATCCGCGCGTCAAGTTCGATCGACGGAATGAGGTCTTTGAGACCGTCCCGTTCTGCCTCGAGTCGCGCGGCCTGGGCTTCAAGGGCGATCAACCTGTCGTCAACAAGGGCCAGGTTCGCCTTCAGCAGTTTGTCATCCAGGGAAAGGACGATGTCGCCGGCGTTGACCCGGTCGCCATTGCGCACGCGGATGTCTTCAACAATGCCTCCGTCCGGATGCTGGACGGCCTTGAGGTCCGAGGCGACAACAACATTCCCGGATGAAACGACAGCACCCGACAGCTTGGCGGTTGCCGCCCATCCACCAAATCCGAGAGTAAGGATCGCCGTGGCGAGGACGCCGAGGCAGATTGCCCGACCGGACCGGTCGACGAAAGCGCCTGTGCAGGATTTAGTGTTCTCTGAGGTAGTCATATCTGTCTCCTTGAATTTCCCGATGTCTGACTTGTGATCACCCGTTGGCTGCCGGTGCTGCAGTTCCAACGGAAGATCGTATATTGCCGCTGATGCTTGGGCCGAAACCGTTCGCCGCCGGCCGGGTTGGCCTTACCGCCTCCTGATTGCGGTTGCGCATGCGATTCATCACCTCGGCACGCGGGCCGAAGTCGACCGATCGCCCTTCCTCTATGACGAGGATCTTGTCGACCGCGCCCAGAACGCTGGCACGGTGGGCAATGACCACCACGATCGCGCCCCGTGCCTTGGCGGCGAGAATGGCGTGGTTCAGGGCAGCCTCACCTTCGGTGTCCAGGTTCGAGTTCGGTTCATCCAGAACCACCAGAAACGGATTGCCGTAGAGCGCACGGGCCAGGGCGATGCGTTGACGCTGACCGCCAGAGAGGGCGGCGCCCCGTTCCCCGACCTCGGCGCCATAGCCCTCCTTGAGACCCGATACCAGTTCATGGACACCTGCAGCCTTGGCAGCGGCGATCACTGCTTCGTCTTTAGCCTCAGGATCGAAGCGGGCGATGTTTTGGGCGATTGTGCCGTCGAATAGCTCCACGTCTTGCGGCAGGAAGCCGATCTGGGGCCCGAGTTCCTCTGGCCGGTATTGGTCGATCGGAACACCGTCGAGGCAGACGCTGCCCTTGACCGCGGACCAAGACGCGACAAGGGTCCTTGCCAGCGAGGATTTGCCGCCGCCCGTAGGGCCGACAACCGCAAGCGCTTCGCCGGCCTCGAGATTGAAGGCAACGTTTTTCAAAACCGGAGTGTTGGTTCCCGGCGGCACGGCAACGACGCCATCGACAGTCAAACTCCTTGCCATCTTTGGCAACGAGATCCGGTCGGAAGAAGATTCGTTCGACAAACCCGACCTCAACTGGCGCCAAGCTCGCTGTGCGCCAACCAGTCCACGCCAACCACCGACCAGGGTCTCGATTGGCTGGAGACCACGCGACATAATGATGGATGCAGCAATCATGGACCCGGCGGAAATCAGATTGTTGATTGCGAGATAGGCGGCGACCGCGAGAATTGCCGACTGCAATGCCAGGCGGAATGTCTTGGTAATGCTGCTAGACAGGTTTACGGTATTGGCGGAGCGCGCGCTCGCAGCAAGATAGCGATCGTTAAGGCCTTGCCAGGCACCGGTCAGATGACCCTGCATACCCATCGCCCGAACCAGTTCGGCGTTGCGACGCCCCGCTTCGGCAAGCCGTGTGCGTTTGCTGGAGTGTTCTGCTTGAACGCGGGTGGAGGCACGAACAATCAAGTCTGTCGACACGGCTATGGCTAAGAGCACGACTGCACCGACAATACCCACCATTCCCAACCAGAAATGCAAGGCGAAGACGAGGCCGAGATAGACCGGTATCCAAGGAAGGTCGAACAATGCAGTCGCACCCGGACTGGACAGGAAAGAGCGGATCTGTTCCACATCTCGGATCGCAGAAGAGGCATAGCCCGGTGTCTGGCCGGGTTTCGGTGCCGAAAGTGTGGCGTTGAACGCGGTCGCGGTGAGCCGCTGTTCGAAACGGTGCCCCGTGGCGACCAGCACGCGGGAGCGGGCCGCATCAATTAGCCCCATAAAGAGGTAAAGGCCGGCCATCAGAGCGCTAAGCGCAACCAGAGTGTTGATGTTCTGGCTGGTCAGCACACGGTCGTAGATCTGCAACATGAAGATCGGACCGGTCAGCATCAACAGATTGACGATGCCGCTGAAGAATCCGATGGCAACAAGATTGCCCCTGAGTGCCCGCCTGGCACTGCCAAGCTGGGAGTTGATGGTAGACTGCGTGTTCATGACTGCCTCCAGATAACGGGTGTTGTTGGTCCTATCTGGATGTCCGTATCGGTCAAACCAAGGCTTTGTCACACTTTGATTCAATTGGCAGGTTGAAGGAAAAGCTGGTCGCAGATTGAAACTGCAGATCAGGTGATAGACTGTTTGGACTTAATTTCAGTACAACGACATGCCTTAGCGTTACCCGATTGGTTTATGCTAATGGTCAAGAGGGTGCAGAGCCCTGGCTGCCTTGCCGCTCGAGTCTGTGCACCTGCCGAAGCCGGGTCAAGTCCTGGTCCTCATGGGTACACAACTCAAGGGAAACCTCTACAGCGATGCGTTGGGCCAATCTGACACTCCGTGGGCAAGTGACGTTTGTAGTCATCGCCAGCTGGCTGGTGCTCGAGGTTATCTCAGTACTTCTCGATGTGGTTCAAATCCGGCAAGCGAGATTGGAGGAATTGAAAAACCGCGGTGATGGTTTCCTGAGAGAGGTTGTGACAACACTGGGCAAAGTGCCTCCTGAAGACCGCGTCAAACTTGCCCTTAGCCTGAATAATGCGGAACGCAGTGTTGTCATCAACGCGGAAGATACTGCCGCATCGGTCGCTGGCGGTCGCAGGTATCCAGCAGTCGCCGAGTGGTTCAAGTCCCGCCTTGAGGCACAGGGGATCTCTGTGGCGGCGCTCTCAGTCGCTGACCGGGTCGTCAACACCAATGCAAAACAAAAAGACGACTTTGCCAAGTCCTCAGGACTTGGAGGGCTCCAGGAAGGCGCGGCCAGCGAGGCCCCAGTCAGGCCAATCGTCGGTGTCTACTCGGTGCGCTTGGCTGACGAGACAATTTGGATCAATTGCTACCTGCTCCTTGCGCCGGAGAATTTCTGGCCCGTTCTCTTCGCTCGATCCGTCGATAGCCTGATAGGCTTGGTACTTGTCGGACTGCTCGCGCTTCTCATTGGACGTGTCATGGCTCCGCTCAGCGGGCTTGCGGAGAATGCCGAACGTCTCGGTCGGGGTGAAGAAGTTGGAGCGCTGAAAGCGACGGGAAGTGCGGACATCCGTGACACAGTTACCGCCTTCAATCAGATGGAGGCCAGGATCGTGCAGGCATTGGAGTACAAGACCGCCTTGCTCCGAAGTCTCGGTCACGATCTCAAGAGTCCTCTCGCCCGACTGAAGGCGGAAATGGATCATAAAACTTCCACATCCACAAAATTGCAGCTCCACAAGCAACTGGAGAATGTGGAGGAGATCGTCAACGCGGTCACGACCTTCACACGCGAAACCCGGCGGGACGGAGATGTCACCCGCATCGACCTGCCGTCGCTTTTGGAGGTTCTGGTTGAAGAACAACAAGACGATGGTCATGACGCCACGCTGGTCATTCAGTCAGCCGCAATTGTCTGCGGAAGACACAACGCCCTGACACGCGCCGTTCGAAATCTGATCGAGAATGCCATCAAATACGGGACTTGCGCACGTGTCACTTTATCGACGGCGGATGGATCGGCGGTGATTTGCGTCGAGGACGAGGGGCCGGGTATCCCGCCAGAGCAAATGGACGCCGCATTTGAACCCTTTCAGCGGCTCGGCGCGAGTGGCCCCGGCAGCGGTCTGGGGCTATCCATCGTGCGGGCGATCATAGTTGATCAGGGTGGCTCGATAACCCTCGCAAATCGCTCGGTGGGAGGGTTGAGCGCCAGTGTGTTCCTACCTATTGAAGGCTGACATCAGCCAACACGAAACACATAGCCTTGGCCCCAAACGGTCTGAATATGCACCGGGTTACCCGGATCCATCTCGACTTTACTTCGCAGACGCTTGATGAGTGCATCTACACTACGGTCGCCGGCACCACCGTGCTGGCGAACACGGCCAACCGCCAGAAGGTCTTCCCGAGTACAAAGCACATCTGGGTTCTCCGTGAAAAAGCGCAAGATCTGGGCCTCGCTCGATGTCAGCGTTATGAGGCGCCCATCGTCGTGTTTCAGATGTCGCTCGTTCTCGACAAGTTCCCATGCACCGAACTGAGTAAGCCGGGTTCTGCTCGCCTGGTTGCTCTGTCTGCGGCGCGAGAGCGCCCTTATTCGCGCCAGAAGCTCCAGTTGATTGAATGGCTTAATGATGTAGTCGTCTGCTCCCAGTTCAAGCAATGCGATGCGTTCTGCGTCATCTTCGATAGAGCTGACCATTATGATGCCTGCATTCATTCGAGTGGCAATTTCGCGGCAAAGAACCTTTCCGCTGGTCCCAGGCATCATCAGATCGAGCAGAAACAAATCGTAAGGGTTGTCGGCAATCATTTGCCGGGCAGCGGGCACATTGGGTGCGTGTGTAACCTGGTAGCCCTTGTCTATCAGAAAAGCGCAAGTTTCCTGTGACAGGTCGAGGTCATCGTCTACCATCAAAACACGAGCGCTTTGCCTGTCTGCTTCTTCAGTGACTTCGTTCATGCCAACCACTCCGCAGCAGGAATAGAATAATCAAATAACAGCCTCTTGGAGCATTCTGTCAATCTTGCGGCGTCCGCAATAGATCGAAATCGTCGCTTGTCTTGAGTAAGACCGCGAATTGTGAACAATCATGAAACAACGGCACACGCAAAGCAACGAACCCGTTGATTCAGTGAAATTCGGACGTGATGCCCGACCTTTGGAATGAACCTCTCAGTCAAGTTTGCCATTCGTCAAAATCCGACAAAGCCATAATCGCTTGTAAAGTCTTGCTAGCTGTTGAATTGTACTATTGGTGCAAAACACTCAATCCTGCACACGGTTGTCCATCGGAACCCGGAGTACACCAGTTGAACTACGAGTTTGAGGAGTGGTACGAGGTCGCTCGACCGTTCTATCAGGTTCTGCCTCAGGAGCCAGAGGTTGACGCTGGAGTTCAGCTGAAGGCGAAGGCTACCGAAGAACTCCTTCTTACCCAATTGAAAGCACCCGCTCAGGTGCTCGTTCACGACCCCGCAATCCAGAAAGGCATTTGCCACGAATACTTGCTCTTTGAGCGATTTCTGATAGGCGGTGGCTGGGGTGAGGTTGGAGATGTTGTTTTCAACGTCATACCGGAACGTCTACACCTCATTGACATGTCGCAA
Organism: uncultured Roseibium sp.; assembly: GCF_947494555.1. Classification (GTDB taxonomy): domain Bacteria; phylum Pseudomonadota; class Alphaproteobacteria; order Rhizobiales; family Stappiaceae; genus Roseibium. The sequence continues at coordinate 6,877 of NZ_CANLVF010000006.1, forward strand.
CGCTATGTTTCGCGAAAGCAGCGCAGCGAAAGTCGAGGCGTCCTTATTCCGCATGCTGCGGTGGGCTTTATCCCAGGGAAGGACCCCGTATTTTCGTCCGTCGATGTCTCGTCCCCGGCTGGTCGTATCCTTGCCGTTGCGCACGAAGTGCTGCTGTCGGCGTCAGATGAGGCACAGGGTAATAGCAGGCTGGCGATAACCAGGGCTTTTCTCGACTTGATCTGCTGCCTAATGCTCGGCCGGCATGCCGGCGACGCCCCATCCGTAGCCGCTGAACAGACGCTCGAACTTCGGACCCGTGAATACATTATGTCCCATCTGGATAGTCATGAGCTTGGCGTCCAAACGTTGTCACGAGCCTTCGGCGTCTCGCGCGCGACCGTCTATCGGCAATTCGCGGATGAAGGTGGAATAGGGCGTTACATTCGCAATCGAAGGCTTGATCGCTGCTTCTTCGAACTTGCTGGCAGGAAACCAACCCGTGGCTGTATAAAGGCAGTTTCCGGACGGTGGAATTTCCACGACCCTAGTCATTTCAACCGCCTGTTCCGGGCTCGTTTCGGCATGTCACCTTCTGATTGCATGGCAACATCCGCCGCCTCGCGCGCATTGCCCACGGTTAACGTGACGCGCCTCAGTCGCACCTGGCTGGACCAGATAAAACGCGGCTAGCCGCTCAGCCAACGGCGAAGCCAAATTGAGACGCCAACCCAACAGTATTGAGATTGGTGTCTCATATACAGAAAACGGACGAACCTTTACACTCAAGGCATCACCATTGATCTCTGCGGTGCGCGAGATCAATTAGACTTTCCTGTTGTCTGTTCCAGGCAGGAGGCGTCGGCAATGAAAATGATTCAAACTATTTTTTGGAGATTTGTAACAATGCGCGCTGGTTGTGGATTGGCTCTCGCACTTGTTCTTGTGACACCGTTCGAAGATGCCCATGCACAAAATGCCTCTGCCGGCGAAGAGAGTCTCAATTCAAAAGTCTACCTTCCCTATCCGCCTGGCATTCTACCTCCGGATCTGACCGCCGAAATCGAGCGCGTGCGCAGCGAGGTGAGCGAAGCATTCAGGCGAGCTATGGCCGATTGGAGGGCCATGGATCCTCCGAAACCGGACGGAAATCCGATGGTGCTTGGCGCAAACGGCTATCAGGCAGTTGGCTTACTCGGCGAACTGCTAAATTATGACGAGAGCGTTTCAGTTGACGGCAATCTGGCCTGCGCCTTCTGTCACATGCCATATTCAGGTTTTTCGGGATCAAGCCAATCGATCAACCTGACAATGTCCGCCTACCCAGGTTCATCTCACTTTCGCAGCGTGGATCGGATACCGATGCGTTACACCTATGCATCCATGTTTCCGGTTCTGCAATACAATGCAACACAGCAGGACTTCTACGGCGGCAACTTCTGGGACGGCCGAGCAACCGGATTGATGCTGCAAAATCCGAATGCCGAGCAGGCCACCGACCCACCAGTAAGCGCCGGTGAAATGGGAATGCCCGATATTGCCTGCATCGTTTACCGGATCGACCAGTCAGACTACCGGCAACTGTTTGAGACTGTCTGGGGCAAAGGCTCTCTCGACATCGCCTGGCCGGCCGATGTTGAAGAAATCTGCACCACACCTGCCGGTGCTGTGCGCTTCGGCAACGACATGATGCCTGTCAAACTCAGCTCCGATGACAGGCTGAGGGCTAGCAATGCCTTCGACCATTGGGGACAGTCATTGTCCTTCTATCAGTCCGGGCCCGCCGTCAGTCCGTTTACTTCGAAATTCGACGCGTTTCTGGCCGGCAGCTACACCATGACACCGGACGAACAAGCCGGCTACAAGCTGTTCGGCGGCAAGGGTAATTGCAATTCCTGTCATCTCGACGGACGGTCATCAGTCCTGGAAAACGGAACAGTTGATTCCGGAAGCATCACCGATGCAGCTCCGCTGTTTACTGACAAGACTTATGTCAATCTTGGTCTGCCGCTCAACCCGCGCCTGCCATTGTTTTATGAGAACTCTGCAGACAGCTACGGCTTCGTTCCAAACCCAGCTGGCTTCGGCCACCGCGATCTGGGCATGGGAAGCTTTTTGCGAAGCGTCAATGGTGTCAATCCCAACGCAAGTTGGCTCGATCTGGCTCCGAATTTCGACGGAAAATTTCAGACGGTGACTGCCCGCAATGCGGCATTGACACCTGCAAGCTGCCCGACCACGGACGCAGGTCGCATCGATGCCAATGGCAATCCGGTTCCCTACTTTCAGAAGAGTTTCTTCCATAATGGGTACATCAAGAGCCTTAAACAGCTTGTCCATTTCTATAATACTCGCGACAAATATGCCTATCCGGTAACATCCGGGCACTGTCCGGTAGGTACGACGGAACGGGTGGACTGCTGGCCGAAGCCGGAAGTACCGAACAACGTCGACGATACAACCGGCGATCTGGGCTTGACTGATCGGGAAGAGGATCTGCTGGTCGCATTCCTGGAGACATTGAGTGATGGATACACCACGCCTTATCCGAACCAGGATCTCTTTACAGGCGAGTGCCGTAAGGGAGGATCGGCTGCAACACAGGGGAACGAGACTCTGATTGCAACACCGGATCTGCCTGCCTGTTCGTCGCGGATTTGCGATGTCGATCCGGTGCCAGAGCCTCCCATCAAATAGGTCATAAGGTTGCTCTGGCGTAAACCAGACTCGCAAGTTAGTCGATGCCCGACGTTGTAGAATTCGTCAGCGAATTATTTCTTCTGTGGTCGCGCTTTCCGCTTTGTTTCGCCTTGTCTTCGTCTCCTTGGCCAGCCGAACACGCTTCAGATGGAATGTCCGCTTCGGGCTGACAGTGGTCCTTGGCATCATCGCAGAGCAGGGTGGCTTCGTCCGCATCCCGGTCATATGCGCCCGCGGTTTTGAAGGTCTGCTTTTAGCGTTAGAGCTTGAAGGAGCGAACGACCGGAATGGGGGCGCAAAGCGGGCATCAGTTTCGATCGCACAGAATGTCAGCCTTGAGTCCATAATTGACCGATGCTGCGCTGCGCACGAATGTCTGCTCAGCGGTCATACTTGTGTACGTGCCAGGGGCCGGTGTGCGGTTTCCACCGCTCAACTGCTCGTTCGGCTTCGAGGATGATGCAAATCAATTTCACCCTGCCGTTCCACGACGCGTACATCATCATGCGGCGCGCAGGTTAGAGCTGGATCTCTCCGTATTGGATAGCTCTTACGACAGCCTGCTCACGCGTCTGTGCTCCAAGTTTCTGGCGGGCTTTTTGGATGTAAAGTGTGACAGCAGATTCAGAGATACCAAGTTTGTAGGCTATCATCGTAACGCGAAAGCCTGCACTCAACCACAACAGGCATTCTCGTTCGCGTGGGCTGAGCGGGACGTTTGATGTGTTTTTGCGATAAGTCAGTGCCCTGATACGTTCATTCGAAAAAAGACCCGCCATCTGTAGTTCCACGCCGGACTCAGAGAATTGACGCTTAAATTTCGTGCCGTCATCTGTTCCTCCTATTATCCAGCCCCCGAATTCTGGTTGCGTGTTTGTGCTGACAGGAATGCATATTGCGCTCTTGACACCCAGGGATCGGGTCAGTTCCAAAAACTCACCTTGTTGATGATTGATCCCAGGGAAGCGATTGGGATCGGTGGCAATCGCGGCGGCAGCCATGTTGGTGCAGATCAGGGACAAAAACGGATCGTCCGAGATCAAACCGTTGTCGCAATAGTTGTCCTGAAACTCGCTCGGAAGACTTGTTATGAACCTGGAAGAGCGAATTCCGGAGCTGCGACGCGCCATACTCAAGGTGCAGAAGGGAAATCCGCATTTCTCAGCAAAGGCAGACATGGCACTCCAGACCGAGGTGGCATCATCAAGCTGTGCGATATCCGCCGCAAATGCCTGCAACCTCTGATCCATATCGCGTCTCCAATCCAACATGCTGGTTTCTGCAATATACAGAAATTGCCATATTGCTCATAACCTATTCATGATCTTGGCTGGAGGTCGTGTTTGGTTGAAGAATTTGGCTTCTTATGAAGATTTTAGAACATGGGTCCAAGCGGTTGGTTGTTGAAGAAAATCCAATTGTACTTCGGATGCTGTGCTTTGTTCTAGCGGCTTCACTTTTGATTCTGGGAATTGCGTTCAGACCAATCTTCAGCCTGATTTCAACAGATCTGGCAGTGCGTGCAACTGAATCAAGTGGGTGGCTGCTTGCACAGACGCTCATTTCCGCTTCAGCGGTCATCCCGTTGGGCGTCGTTTTGTCCGTGCTTAAAATCCGGCGATACATTTTCGATTCCTCCACGAACCTTGTGACGTTCGAAAGCGTCGGAGTTTTGCGAAGCAGCGTCAGTGAATATCCGTTTTCGAGCCTGATCGGAGTTGGTTTGGGGCAGAGTTTCAGCGCCTCAGGCGGGCGCACCACCCGAGCCGTTCTGGAGTTCAACGATGCGCACGGTATTGTGCCCATGAAGCCCTACTTCCAATCCGGAAAGGGACCGGCGCAGATTGCTGAAAAAATCAACTCATGGCTTTTGCGCGGTGGAAGATCACTGGATCACCTGGAGACTGACCTATGAAACATGTTCCTTTGCTGGTTTTGATCGCCGTACTTTCGGTTGGTTCCGCGCATGCGCAGGCTGCGTATATGCACGAGCGCGAGAACTGGTCGGTCTTCAATCTTGCCGACACCTGTGTGGCCACCAGTCGACCAATCGCGGAATCCAATTTCGCCCCCTACATGGCTCTCAATCTGATTTACGAGTTTGACAGTAAGGAAATTCGCGTAGCGGCGTATCTCTGGCCAAATGCTTTCACGAAAGGGGAGCAGATAACGATGGGGTTGAGAGGGTTTTCAAGTCGTGAACTGGTAGCGCTTCCGGCAACAGCGCTGACGGATTATTCCGTCAAAAGCGACAGGGCTCTGACGAGAGAAGAACAGCAGGCCCTTCGCGACCAGCACGCCCTGATTGTCATGGCAGACGGTCCCCCAAACCAGATGGCTGCCCAAGTCAGCCCCGGATTCTGGTCTGTTGTAAGCGACCTCAAGAATTGCGCTCGTTTTGTTGAGGAAAATCGGTAATGTCTGAGGCTGACAAAGAACGTGAACAACGACAGCTCGAACAGATTCGACGCTTCGTACCGTGGATGGCTGTTGGCCTGTCTCTCTTCGCCTTTGTTGCGATCAAGATGGCCGGTCACTCGGTTGAAAAATCACTGCTGGTGGCCGCAATCATGTTTGCCTTTGTCCTTGGCACATTCAAGTTACGCGAAGGATTTGGCGTAAAAGGTTTCATTATCATCTTGTGCGTGCTGTCTGCGTTCGGCGTACTTGGCCAACGATGGGGATGGTTCTGATGTACCTTGTGCGTACTGACCTGCATTAGAATGCCGGTTAAATGAACCCGGACATCGTGGCCGCTACAGATGCAACCAAGTTTGGAAGGATGCCCTAAAGCTGCCTTTAGCTTTTCCGCAGTGAATTCACCCTTTGTCCGCTGAGCAGTCATTCGTTCAGCCCGCAACAAACGTCCGCTTGCCGCCCATCCTGTGATTTTGCTGCGCCTCAACGAATGTCGGCTTCCAGCGTAAACTTGCAAAACGACGGATGACCGATTTGGCGGCGCGAAGCAGTCATTAATTGCGCCAATTCTCAATGCCTTAGAAATCGGATGAACGCACCAAGCTCATCAACGGGCCACCCCGTCGCTCAGGACATCCAGATAGGCGCGATAGGCAAAGACGCGGTCGCGCTTTCGGCCGGTGATTTCCTCAACCAGGCCGAGTTTCTGCAATTGAGCCAGGGCAGCATTGACGGTTGGCATTGTCAGGCCACTGTGCTCTACCGCAGCGGCGGCTGTCAGGAATGGGCGTGTGCGCATCAGGTCATGAACCTGAAGAACCGAGCCGGTTCGATCTGCATCAGAAACAATACGCCCACGGTCCTCCGCCAAAAGGGAGGCGATCCGGTTCGCGGTTTCGAAAGCCTGGTTGGCGGTTTCCGCAATACCATCCAGAAAGAACTCGAGCCAGGCTTCCCAGGCCCCGCGTTCGCGCACTTCCTGCAAGAGGCGGTAGTAATCCGCGCGGTGGGTCTTCAGGTAAAGCGAGAGATAGAGTAGTGGCTGGCGCAGAACGCCCTCGGCACACAGAAACAGCGTGATCAGCAGACGGCCAAGTCTGCCGTTTCCGTCCAGGAAAGGGTGGATTGTCTCGAACTGCACGTGAAGCAAACCCGCCTTGATGAGCGGCGGAATATCTCGAGTTTCGGAATGCAGAAACTGCTCCCAATCACTAAGGCAATTCATGACCTCGTTTGGTGGTGGGGGCACGAACATCGCGTTGCCTGGCCGTGTTCCACCAATCCAGTTTTGCGAGCTTCGAAACTCACCCGGGTTTTGCGTTGCGCCCCGGCCGCTGTCGAGCAGCCGGTCATGCATCTCGCGAATTAGGCGAAGGGAAATCGGCAACGTGGCCATCCGATCGAGGCCGTACATCATGGCATCGACGTAGTTGGAAACTTCCCTGATGTCATCGAGCGGTGCGCCGGCGACGGCTTCCGTTTCGAACCGCAAGAGATCGGACAGCGTCGATTGCGTGCCTTCAATCTGGGACGACAGAACGGCTTCCTTGCGGACATACATATAGAGAAAGAGCTCTTTGTTTGGCAGGAGGACAGAAACCCCATCGAGACGTCCCAGGGCTCGCTCGGCAGCGCTCAGTCGTGTCACCAGGGCCGAGAGATCAACAGGTGGCACCGGCGGCAGCGGTGGAGGCACAAAGGCGCGCACGCGCTCACCCGCTACCGACGTTTCGACAAACGTTCCTTTTCGTCCATCAGGTTCGTGGAAAACGGGCACGGCAATGGCTCCAGAGCTTTAAGTACGTCAGTTTAAATAACGGAGTTCACTAATAAAGAAAAATGCAATTTTTTTAATTAATGACTACGGCTATTTAAGGGAGGATTCGCACACCACGGGAAACGATCTGCCATTAGGTGGCCAATCACGCTGTTCCGGGCAATGCGTTCCGCCGCAGGATAAGGTCCCGATGCTGCTACCCACTCAAAATCTTGTCACGCTCGTTTCTCAAGGAATCGAAGTGTTCAACCGTGTGAAAAACTCTTTTGCAGAGCTCCTGATAGCCGGGCCAGTAACCATGGTCATTTGCCTGTTTTTCAAAGCTGGACGGTTGCCACCAATCAGAAAACCAAGACGACGAACGAGCTTGTTTGACCGCAAGAAGAGGGTTCAAGTCGCCGTGTACGAGCTGAACAAAATTTTCAGGATCCAGGAGATACCCGGACGTCTCGATCGGCGCCTGGTTCAGGCTCAGCTTCCTGCAAGTGTTTGAAAAGCTGGCTTGATCAAATTCACCCGAGCCGCCGACCACTTCACTAAGGTTCAACGTCGTATTGAAGATTTTGCTGACAAAGCCATCATGCGACGTGACGATTGCCACATTGCCTTCCCTGGCCATGCTTCTGATGAAGGCGATTTTTTGGGGATCTTGCTTCACAAGCATATCCGCCAGTTCGGTGCCGTATGAGCTTATCTGGTGCACTTCGAAAGGATGGCCTTCGCCGTGCTTGAGCCACTCCGGCCGCACATTAAGGTAGCTGGCAACACGGTTGGAAAGATCGAACGAAGGGTAGGCAATCCCTCCAAACACCCGCTCCAGCTGCTCTGCCGTTTCTTCTGAAACGGCCTCTGCCACTTTCGAAACAGGTATTTTCGCCTTGGCGACGTCATTTATCTGAGCAAGCGCCCATTTGTATCTGGCGGATACACTGGACAAGAAGGTCTCTTCCAACCGCGCGACGATCTCGGCGTTCATGGAACGGTTGCTGCGTTTTGCTGCCTCGGCAATTTGATCGCGCATGCCGTCCGGCAGGCGAACGACAAATTGATCCTTGTCTTTGGCTTTGGTCTGGCTCGTCATGGCCTGTTGATACTCGCAAAGTGCTATATAGAAAATGCTAGCATAATGCGATTGTTTCGGCATAGGATGGCGAATAGATAGCATAGTGCTACTATTCAGGAGATTAGCAGATGACCAAACAAAACTGGCCCAGGGTCCTTGTCCGCCTCCCGGTTGAGACAAAGCGATTTTTGGAATCGGAAACGCAGAAAAACGCATCGTCCTTGAACAGCGAAATCGTGCGCTGCATCCGGCATCGGATGGATGAGCTCAATGCTCCGACACACTCTTCGTCCCTGTCGCCTCGGCTCCCTCGCTAAGGGAGCCGTTCTATTGAGCTCACCAGTTGTCCTCCCCAAAGCCCTCACAGAAGCGAAAACAGCCGTGGAGTGGGTGTCCATATTCGCAGAAAAAGGAATCCGGATTTCTGCCCGCCAGCTTACGGCGAGGGCTCGCAGACTGGGTGCATTTTATTCCTGCACGCGGCCAATGCTTCTGCATCCCGACCACATTGAACAGATTTTGAACCAGACAGATCAATGCCACTCGAACTCATCAGACGAAAAGACTCCGACGTATGGCACATCAGAGGTCGCATCGAAGAAATTCCAAACTGTCAGTACATCCGTAAGAGCACGGGAAAAACTAGAAAGGCTGATGCAGAAACGTACCTAGCCTGGTTTAAACATCAAGAAATCAGGGCCTTTTACGCTTCGGATCTACCTCAGGCCGAAAGGCCATTCCTGTTTTCCGATGCAGTCGAGCTTTACAGTCCGACACCCGAATTTGCGGGATATCTCCTGAAGGTCATGCCGTATCTGGAGAACATTCCAGTCAGTGAGATCACCGGCACAATGGTACGCGATCTCGGGCCGATCATTTCCCCGCACAATTCAACGGACACCTGGCGAAAACAAATCATCAACCCAGTGCGGGCCGTTATCAATCACGCGCACGATCTCGGTAAATGCGAAGCGCTAAAGATCAGAGGCTATTCGAACCAGGAACGAGAAAAACAAGATCAACGGCGCGGCAAACAAAGCCGGCCTGAAAAGGTTCCGGGGGACTGGAGCTGGATCCTCGAGTTTCGAAAACACACAGACCTGAGATTTGGGCTCCTCGCGCAGTTCATGTTCGAAACGGCTGCGAGGATTAGCCAAGCACTCGCGATCACTCCGGATGATCTCGACCTGAAGAACTGCGTCGTCTCAATGCCGCCGGCAAAAGGCTTTCCCAGAACGCCGGTCAAACTCTCAAAAGAGCTCGCGGCCGAATTGATGGAACTCAAACCTCGGCGCCCGCGCAGAACTGGAGACCCGAACCAGGAACGTCCCATGCTGCTTTTCGGCTACGCATCGCGTGGCAGCGTCTACAAGCGATGGAAGCGCGTTTGCAACGCCGCGAAGATCGATGTCCGCATGCCTCATGCTGCTGGACGCCATGGCTTTGCAACCGAGATGTTGAACAGACAGGGGATCGACCCCCACTCCGTCGCCAAGCAGGGCCGTTGGGCGGACACGAGACTGCTTTTCGAAACCTACGGTCATGCAGAAGACGCAGAGAGCAAGGTCCAACTTGGCCTCAGTACAGGACGCGCACAGGCGCTTCAGCATACGCCAAATAACCAATTGAAAAATAACAAGGAATAAGCGAATGACAACCACCCTCCGAAGGCAGAGGTCACAGGTTCGAATCCTGTCGGGTGCACCAATTTCTTCTTTTTTGTGAAAATCAAAAGGCTCGGACGGCAGCTTCGTGTGCTGTCTCAGTCGATGACGCCTTCGCAGCGGGCTTTGGCTGCGGCGGCGTCGCCGCCGTCGTCCTGGGCTTCGATCAGGAGGATCTTGCCTTCGGCAGTTGAAAGGATCGCGAGATTGCAGCCGTCGGAAGACCCCGTCGCGACCTTGGAATAGGTTTTCCTGTTGATTGACGACCAGTAGTAGACCAGTTCCTTCGGATCGGCATTGGTGAGAACGCGCCCCGTGGAGTCCCGCTTCAACTCCTGTTTCATAGCGATTACCTGGTCCGGAGGACCGTACGCTTCAAAAAACTCTGCCGTGGTCCGGCCGACATATTCACTTTGCAATCGCGGGTTCTGGTCGCCCGACTGGCAGGCGGCTACAAGCAGGATGGCCGATACCGCGAAGAGTGTTCGCGAAGGCCGAAGCGCCCGTCTTGAGCATAGGTACCGCATCAGCTCCTTCCAGATCGAACATCCGGCAGCCTGGCCGGACAACGGTCGGCGGCGATCAGGAGATCGTCAGTTCCAGAGCCGGGTGCAACCGCTGCAGATTGCGCAGGGACTTGGATTGCCAGGGAATGGATTTCGACCCCAGCACGCGCACGCCAACTTCCGGCTGTTTCCTGATTTCGATCGTGAACTTGGCAAGCAGGTTGATACCGGAACTGTTGAGAAACTCCAGTCCGGTGAGGTCCAGCGTAATGAGTTCCGGTTTGGACGACAGTATGGAATTCATGATTTCAAGAATGGGCGCATAAGCGTCCGTTCCAGAAAGCCGCATCGTTCCTTCGTAGTGGATTGTCGAACCTTCAGTCCAAACGCGATAATCGTTCGTGCTGATTTCCATTTTGGTTTCTTCCTTTGGAATTAGTCGGCGATCAGGACAGTCGCAATGATGCAAAGGTCGTCAGTTCAACGCCTTCACTTACACGCTCCGACGCGAAAGACCAGCCTAATTTCGCTCCGTAGTCGCTCATAAGTGTCAGAAGTCCGAGACCCGAACCGGATGAATCGGGATTGAGCGCATTCTCCTCGATGCGCTCCAGCAGCAGTTCCCCAGGTTCGCGGTCCATCAGCAGCGTCAGGTGTCCCTGGAATTTTTCGGCCGTCTCGTCATCGATCTGGTTCATGATCCGGATCTCAAACCTGTCGTCCTCCAGGCTGCTGACAAGTTCGACATCGCCGCCATGGCGGAACTTCACCGCGTTTTCCAATATCTCGTTGATCATGTAACTGATGCTGTGCCGTGCATCGACAGGATCAATGCCCTGACGGCAGGCCCGGCTGAAATATTCACCAATGAAATCGGAGGTGACACCACAATGATGCCAACTCAGTTCAAGCGGCTCTGCCCGTAGCTTGAGCGAGAAGCTGGTCGCATCACTGCCGTTCGAAGCTGTCGTGTTACCAAAATCCTGGACCATACCCTACCTATGCTTCAAGACAACGAGCGTGATATCATCAAATACTTTATAGTCGCCGATATGTGACTTCACATCATTTATAACCGCCTCTGCAATACCTTTCGCGGATTTCGAGCGATTTTCATGCGCGCTTTCGCTGAGACGATCGAGGCCAAACATCACGCCGGTGTCGTTTTCAGCCTCTGTTATGCCGTCGGTGTGAAGTATCAGGACATCCTCAGGTCCGAAGTCCAGATCAAGCGTGGCGACGAAGGGCGAGATATCGGCCTCAAGTCCGACCGGAAAACCGAGATCCATCGTATCGATGCGTTCGGTTTCGCCATTTGCCCTGATGATGAGAACTTCCTCGTGCTGGCCGGAAAGTGTCACCTTGCCGTCTTCGTAATCCACAAAGGCCAGTGTCAGGTGCTTGTCGGATCTCGTGCGGGTGATGTTCTTGTAGACCGCACGGTTCAAAACATCGAGGAAGGCGACCGGGTCCCGGTCACCCTTTTCCTGCAATGCGCGGGCGACCGACTGCACCATCAGCATCAGCACGCCGCTTTCCAGCCCGTGGCCGGTCACGTCGCCGATACCGACCTTGATGTGGTCGCCGTCGAACAGCACGTCATAATAGTCGCCGCCGACTTCGTCTGCCGGCTCCATGAATGCCGCGATTTCGATCTGCGGGATGTTCTCAAGCTCGCTGCGGCGCGGCAGAACCATTTCCTGGATCCGCTTCGCGACGTCGAGCTCCGCACCAAGGCGCACATTCTCCGACTTGAGACGCTTGTTCAGATCGACGATCTCACGGTTTGCCGTTTCCAGCCTCTTGGTGCGTTCTTCAACGAGATTTTCAAGGTTCTCCGTGTGGTAGCTGATTTCCTCAGCCATCCGGTTGAACGCACGCCCCACCGCCGCCACTTCGTCCCGCGTCGTCATGGCCACCCGGACCGTATAGTCCTTGTTCTGCAGCGCCCGTGCGGCGCTCGCAAGCTGGGACAGGCCCTTGGTGATGCGGCCGGAAATCGCATAAACCGCGAGCGTCACGATCATGAGGCTGACCAGAAGCACGACGATCTGCCAGTTGACGATACGTTGGGTTGCTTCCGTCAGTTCCTGCTGAACGGCGGTCAAGGACGCATAGATCTCGTCATTGGAGACCATGAAGCCGAGCGTCAGGTTTTCCGAAACGATCTTTTCACCGTCCCACAGGTTGATCGGTGCCAGTTCCTTCAGGATGACGGTGTAGTCCTCATCGCCGCCGTCCGCCCTGGTCGCCAGATTGAGGGTGTCGATCACGGTTCCTTCGTTATGCGGCAGTTCGAGTTTCGCCACCGCAGGAAACTGGCTCTGGGCAAGAAATCTGTTGATCCCCGTCACGCCCTGGCCTTCGCCGCCGACGGATACAAGTCCGAGAACCTGAGCGCCTGCGTCGCTCACTGCCAGCACGTTGCCGGAGGAAGACGCCAGAAAGCCGAAACCGGTATCTGCAATCTTGACGTTTTCAACCAGGCTGGACAATTGGTCGAGTGTAATATCGACCGCCGTCATACCGGCGACATCGGTGCGGTCCTGCGTCCAGAGTGGGAAGAAGAAGCTGACGATCTTGGCGCCCGTAATCGCATCGATATAGGGCGCGGTTCCGACTATATCCCGCGGCACCGGCCGGTTTGCCGGATTGCCGATCCAGCCCTGCCAGCTCTCGTAAACACCTGGAAAGAAGAAATCCCAGAAATTCTCTTCGTTGTGGCCTGGATAGAGCCTGTCGAACGTTTGCGCCTGGTCCGTGTATGGCGACGTCCGCATGATCGGCATGTTCTTGGGGCCGACGTAATACATTTGCAGCTTGGGCGAACCGGTCTTCATCATGCCGGGAGCGACGAGGTTGAAGGCTGAACTGTCCGCGATCTGTTTTTCGACAGCCGGCAACGGGTCACCCTGGTCGTCGAGCAGATATCCCCAGACACTGACGACGGACTCACCCGGTTCGTTCTGGGACCAGTCCGCGGCAGGGTTGAACACCAGCGTGTCACCCAACACCGGGTCCGTTTCGACGGTCTGACCGATTTGGGCACCCGTGCGCGGATTGTCGATCAGCGTCTGCATGGACGCGCCGAGAGCTTCCACTTCCGAGAACACCTGGTCGAGCAGCAACTCGGTCCGCAGGGCCGTCGTATCGATATAGGTGCGCAGGTATTCCTCGGTCGCGGTCGTCAAACCCTGGGCGACCTTTTCGGTCGCGTCCTTGGACAGCCGCTGCACATTCCAGATGGCTACGCCCCCGGCAAGGATCAGATCGAACAGTACCGCCGCACTCACCACAAGAATAAATTTGGCACGGAAACTGTGACGGGAAAGCCGCCCGATGCGCTCCGGCTCATGTTTTTCCGGTGTATCAGCGTTCACGTTTGCCAAACTCATTTTGGTTTTCGTCCCGAGGCAACCCAGATCGGCCAGCCGGCATACCCTTTCGGATGCAGGGCCGCGAAAATGTGGTCCTGAAAGCCTTTCCGGAATTCACGCATCTTTTCTTCGCTGTCACCGCGCTCGACAGCCATTTGGCCAGCGTAAACGTCTTCCCAGGACTGGATGATATCGGCAAAATCCTGCGGATTTCCGTCCAGGTTGGTGACCATGAAGGACTCCATGCGGATGTCCTCCAGACCCGTATCGATCAGATGACGGCGGCTTTTCGGACCGAACTCGATATCCATGTTGAAATGCGCCCAGAGCCGCGCGACTTCGGTGTAGGTTTTTTGGATCGACTCAGACCGAGGCTCGCCCAGGCAATGCGAGTTCTTCTCGTTGGTGATGTACACACGGCCGCCGGGTTTGCAGATCCTGAACAGCTCCTGGAGAATGAGCTCGGGGCGGTCAAATACCTGGAGTGAATGGCGGCAGGTCACGAAATCGAACTGGTCGCTTTCCAACAGCATGTCGGACGCGTCGCCGAAGACATAGTCAATGCCCCTTACACCGAAATCGGATGCCACTTTGCGCGCGTATTCCAGGCTGGACCGGCTGTGGTCCAACGCTACAAGACGGGAGGGCTGGTATTCCTTCTGTAACAGCACGGCGAAATCACCGATGCCGCAGCACACGTCCGCCACCTGCATGTCGGGCTCCAGGCCATGCCTTGCGAGAATGGATTTTTCATGCCGCCAGGTCAGTTTGGTCTGGGTGCGCAGGATCGGAATGAACCCGCCTTCTTCCAGGAATGTCTGCCCCGGATAGAACTCGCTGTCGTACTCGCTGACCGTGATGCGTTCGGACATGGATTCGAGAACCGCAAACTTGCGGGTCGCCCAGCCCACCACACTGGACGTCGTCACGTGCACATTCAGATCGCTGCGTCCGCGCACGAGATCCAGGATCTTGCAGGCAAATGTCTGAAAGGCGACATTGTTCATCCTGACCAGCCTGCGGACATTCACATAGAATTTTCCGCTTACGTTCCTGACCGAGTGCTCGAGCTCGGAAATACAGTTGCTCAGCTCATCCGGGCGCTGCGGACGCAAACTTCCGTGCAACGAGAATTCCTGGTCGTTCTCGTTGTAGGTCCATGCAAACGCGTGAGACGTGGTAACGGAATTCATTTTTTGTCTTCCTCAAGCGTCATTTCCGCTGTCAACTGCATTCGGCCGTCCTCAAAGCGATCCACGGTCAAACGGGCACCATAGTCGACACCTAGTTCCAGAAGACCAAGGCTGGCATCAGGCTCCGCTTCGGCAAACAATGCCTCCAGGTAGAGCTTTTCCGCATTATCGTCAGCAACTTTGCCTATAGCATCTTGGTAGGCGAGATAAGTATCGTCTTCGACGGGAAAGACCAGTTCTATCCGGTCAATGTTATCTTTTCTGTGGACCGAGAACTGCAGCGTGCCTTCCTTGCCGCGCATCCGGAAGACTGTTTCCATGAGTTCGTTGACGGCGGAGGAGTAAAGATTCGAAAAAAGGAGCGAATCGAGCCGATTGTGGCTGACCATTCTTGCAAGGTACGCCGACATCAGATCGCAATGCGACCAATCCGAGCAGAAATCCTCAATGTTCAAGTCCATCTGAAGCATTTGCGGCAAATCGCTTTGCGAAAAGACACCCTCAGAAGGTGACGGCATGCTTATTCCCCCGTTGGCGTAGTTCATTACACACTATGTTAGTGCGTCTCAGTTTTACAATGCACATGGAAATTACCGCCAGCATGACACGTGTCATCGATAATTCATGTTTTGAACAATACGATGCCGCTAGTTGCCAATGATATAACAACTTCGGTTAATGTTTGTTTTTATTCGCGAATGTTGACGTTAGACTATAAGTGTTCCGGCAACTTTCCCGCGCCGATCCGAGTACCACGGTTGGACAATGAACAGCGACAGCAAAACAGTCTCAATGCGTCAAGCTCCCGATGACGAGGCGAGTGAATTACGTAGGGAGTTAGAGGACCTTAAGGCTGAACATGCCGATCTGAAGTTGCTCTACGAAGCGACGATAGAACATGGCGAGGCCGTAGAAGACCAGCTTGCCGAATACAACATCCTGCTCACCAAAACGCAGGAAAGGCTTGAAGCCGAGCTGCGTGACGCAGGCAATTATGTCCACTCAATTTTGCCGGAAAAGCGGGCGTCCATTCCACAGGCGGACTGGCTTCTCATACCGTCTACCGAACTGGGAGGTGATTCGTTTGGGTATCATGACCTGGACGAGGACCATTTCGCGATCTACCTCATCGACGTTTGCGGGCACGGTGTCGGCGCCGCCCTGCTGTCAGTCGCAATCATTAATGTGCTCAGGGCCAACGCACTTGCCGATGCAGATTTCCACAGGCCGTCCGATGTGCTTGAAAAACTCAACAACGCCTTTCCAATGGAGCGGCAGAACAACATGTTTTTCACCATCTGGTATGGAGTTTACCGGCGTTCAACCGGTCATCTATCCTACGCTTCCGGCGGCCATCCGGCGGCCGTCCTTTTGAGGCCCTCAACCAAAGGAACGGAAATCGTCAGTCTGGGCACGCCGGATGGAATGGTTATCGGAGCCCTGCCCGACATGCCGTACGAAGGTGACACATTTCAGATGCTTGCCGGTGACAGGCTTTTGGTCATCAGCGACGGGACATACGAAATCGAAGACGACAAAGGCGCGACACTGACTTGGGACCAGTTGGCTGAGAAGGCGAAGTCGGCAACAGGTCCAGTTCCACAGGCCATTTACGACTGGCTTGCCGCCTTTAACGGCACCGCGCCGCTGCCGGACGATTTTTCTATGATGGAATTTACTTTCTGATACGCCGACGCGCTTCAGTCGACCTTGCGGGGCAGACGCACGATCGTGTGGTTGCGATCACCGGTCCGCTTTGTCGTCACCTGCTGGGCAAGCTGATGCACGAGAAACAAACCGAGTCCGCCGACCGGCATGGATTCCGTATCGTCGCTCTGGTGCGGACCTTCAGGAGAAACGCTGCTGTCGAACGGCTTGCCACCGTCGGTCAATGTGAGTTCGACGTATCTGGGACGTAATGCCACCGACACAGCGATCTCGTCGGCTTCGCCGTTGGGATAACCATATGAAACCGTGTTGCTGAACAGCTCCTCGACCACCAGCAACAATGACCGCCTTGCTTCGTCAGAAAGACCCGCTGTCCTGGAGAATGACTCCAGTGCTGAATATACGATCTGCAATTCCGACAGATCGTTGCGCACCGTTACCTTTTCTACCTTTGCCGCCATGAGAATATCCTGCTGGTCAGAGCGCGCAGTTCCAGCGTTCTCGCCTTTCACCCCTACTTGCCCGCCGCGGCTTTAGCGTCCGCTTCGCTGCCAACGACTTTCAGAATTTTCAGGAAGCCGGAAATCTTCAAGACTTCCACAACGGAAGGGTTGACCTCAAACAGCACCAGCTGCTCCCCCGAGGGCGCCATCAGCTTGGCGACGATGAGCAGGGAACGCAGTCCGAAACTCGTCACATAGTCGACCTTCGACATGTCGATGAGAAGTGCACCGCATCGGTCGGCAACAAGCTCTTTCAAATATGTCTCGAAGGTCTTTGCGCTCAACGTGTCCAGCTTTCCGGACGGACGCACAATGGCAAATCCTTCAGCGGTTTCATGCTCAATGGTGATTTCTGGCGCCTCTGCGGTCATTCCCGTGTCCTTATTCATTCGGCGTTCAATGTCGTTCTGGTCGGATGCGTGCCACCAGGGTCTTACCAGAGTGATCGTGTCATCAAGATCCCCGCAACAATTTCTTCTGAAAAATTATAAATTTTATAAACAGGTCACTGGCTGATCGCTACGAATCCCAGAATCAGTTTAGAAACAGGTGACGTTTCTTACTTCCAAATTGCTCCGGAGTATCTTGATGGCTGACGAAGAAGCCTTGGCGACACTCGAAGATCCAAGAGCAGAGGTTGGCCGTGCCAACCTGGAGGCGCCGGACGGACAGGAAGAATTCCGCGACTCAATGGAGTTCGAGGAGCTTGAAGCCGAGTTCCGCAAGATGGAAACCGACGGCCCCACTGCCGTCAGATGGTCCCAGTTGAACGAGGACACGCTCAAGGTTCTCAAGACAAATTCGAAAGATCTGGTTCTGGCGACCCGGCTGGCATTCGGTCTCTTTGTCGAGGAAGGCTATCCAGGTCTTGCGGTCGGCCTCGTTATTCTGCGCGACATGACATCCACGCAATGGGAAACAATGATCCCGCCGGTTCGCCGAGAGAGGGGTCGCGCCGGAGCCTATGACTGGCTGGCAGAAAAGCTTGCGCCGATGGTGGAGGCAAAGCCGCCGGAGGGAGCACATAATGCCGAAATATACATTGCACATGAGGCGCTGCTTGAACTCGACACCACGCTTGAACAAAAGCTCACAAAGTCGCAAGCGGCCCTTGGACCGCTGATTCGAGCGCTTCGACCACTCGCCAAGGACGCCAAGGCCGCGCTCGAAGAACAGAAAAAGGCGCAAGAAGCTGCCGAAGCCGGGCCCGAAACACCGGCAGAAGACAAGGCGTCAGAATCTTCCGAAGACGCAGCGCCCGCCGAGAGCGCAGCAGTTGCGCAGGCCCCGCCCCAAGAGGCAGCTCCTCAGGTTCAGGAAGCGTCTCCGTCGCCGACACCAACTCCGCCGGCCGCGGCAGCTCCCGCTGCGCCAGTCGCTGAAATCAGTGTCGATACCTCAAATGCCACCGCTGCCCTGCAGGCGGTTTTCAATGCCGCAACAAAGGCGGCGACAACGGTTCGTCAGCAGACACCGACCGATGCCAGAGGTTATTACGCGGCACGGTTTGCGCTGTGGGGCCGGCTTGAGAATCTGCCACCCGATACTGACGGAAAGACTGCTCTGCCCCCTCCTCAAAAGCCGAAAGTTGCCGAAATCGCCGCCTTGAAGGGTGCCGGCAACAACGAGGCACTGGTCAAGGCTGCAGAGTCTGCATTCGTCGCGTCTCCCTTCTGGCTGGACGCGCAATTTCACCTCGCATCCGCAATGGCAAGCCTCGGAGGTCCTTATGAGGCTGCCCACAAGCTTGTGGTCGGCGAGCTGGCAGGCTTTCTGATGCGCTTCCCCGGCCTGTTGAGCCTGTCGTTCAGTGACGGAACCGACTTTGCCAGCATGGAAACGCGCGACTGGATCGCTCAGGAGGTTCAGGCCGGGGGCGGTGAGGCCAGCGTTGCCGGTTCGGATCTCGACATGGCAAATTCCGAAGCGGTTCAACTTGCAACGGCAGGCAAGACGCTTGACGGCCTCAATGTCCTCAAAAGCCACTTGTCGTCTTGCAGCGCCGGCCGCGACTGGTTCGAAACGCAATTGAAAATTGGGGAATACTGCCTTCGTTTCGAACTTATACAACAGCTTTTTGCACTGCTAAATTCGCTTCGCACTATCGCGGTAGAACGTGATCTGGCACACTGGGAACCAGAACTTGCAATCGCTCTTGCACGCCTTTCTTGGCAAAGTCTAGCGCACAAAAACGCGAGGCAATTCCTTCCAGACGCTGATGCCGTTCAGTTGCGCACCAGTACAATGGAAACTCTTGCACTGCTTGATGTCGGCGCTGCCGTGGAGGTGACCGGGAGGAAGTGAATTAAGAATGGCTTAAAGCCGAAAGACTAAATCTCTCAGCCATCTAAATGGAAGTGACACATACACGCAGTAATGATGTGTCATTCGATGGCTAGCGGTGTTCGGCGACTTTTGCCTGCATGAATTGGCCTGTCTGACTACGGGGGACGTAATGTCTAAAGAAGCTTCAGTCGCACCTAAAGAACGTGTGAATATCAAATACAAGCCGGCAACGGGTGATGCCAAGGAAGAAGTCGAGCTGCCGCTGAAAATGGTCATGCTGGGAGACTATACGCAGCGCGCTGACGACACACCGATCGAAGACCGCACTCTCATCAACATCAACAAGGACAATTTCAACGAGGTCATGAAGAGCCACGAACTTGCTCTTGATCTTGCCACAGAAAACAAGCTGGTAGACACGCCGGAAGGCGAGGAAGCAGCCAATCTGGCAGTCTCGTTGAAATTCGACAATCTGAGCGATTTCACGCCAGAGTCGATCGTGCGCCAGACGCCGGAACTCAACAGCCTGCTCGAACTTCGCGAGGCACTGGTGGCCCTGAAAGGTCCGCTTGGCAACGTACCTGCGTTTCGCAAGGCCATTCAGGGTGTGCTCGGCGACGAGGCGGCGCGCGAAAAGCTTCTGTCTGAACTGACTTCCGCAACCGGTTCTCCTGACGAATCGTCCGAATAACCGAGCACTGTCCAACGGGGCCGGGTACGATACCGGCCCGATCCGACGTTCCAAACGACGAGATTTACGCATGACCGATATTGACGCACAGGGTGCAGCGGCCCAGACAGAAGAACTTGATGCTTCTTTGCTGGACCAGATCCTCCAGGAAACAAAGCTCACGCCCGCCGACGAAGGCTATGATGTGGCGCGCAAGGGCGTCGCTGCCTTCATTTCGGAACTTCTGAAACCGACCGCGGGCGACAGCCAGGTCAACGGTGCGGCTGTCGACATGATGATCGCGGAAATCGATCAGAAACTGTCGAAGCAGGTTGACCAGATTCTCCACCATGAGGAGTTCAAGACGCTCGAGTCGGCCTGGCGCAGCTTGAAATTCGTGATTGACCGGACCGATTTCCGCCAGAACATCAAAGTCGAGATGATGAGTGTCTCCAAGGACGAGCTTCTGGAAGACTTTGAAGACAGCCCGGAAGTCGTCAAGTCAGGGCTGTACAAGCACATCTACACTGCGGAATACGGTCAGTTCGGCGGCCAGCCCGTTGGTGCGATCGTTGCAAACTACGATTTCGGTCCAAATGCTCCGGACATCAAACTGGCACAATACTGCGCAAGCGTCGGGTCCATGTCGCATGCCCCGTTCATCGCGGCTGCCGGTCCGTCCATGTTCGGTGTCGACAGCTTCGAGGAAATTCCGAACCTCAAGGATATGGAATCCATTTTCGAGGGGCCGAAATACGCCAAGTGGAATTCGTTCCGCGAGTCGGAAGACGCTAGATATTTCGCCCTTGCCATGCCGCGCTTCATGCTGCGCACGCCCTACGGGCCAGAAACGGCACCCGTCAAGGCCTTCAATTATGAGGAAGAAGCCGAGGGCAAGAGTGACAATTACCTGTGGGGCAATGCTTCCTTTGCGCTGGCAACAAAACTAACCGACAGTTTTGCAAAATACCGCTGGTGCCCGAACATCATCGGCCCGCAATCCGGTGGGGCCGTCGAGGACCTTCCTGTCCACACGTTCGAGGCCATGGGACAGTTGCAAAGCAAGATCCCGACGGAAGTCCTGGTTTCGGACCGGAAGGAATACGAGCTCGCGGAACAGGGCTTCATTTCCCTGACGATGCGCAAAGGCAGCGACAACGCGGCCTTCTTCTCCGCCAACTCCGTCCAGAAGCCGAAATTCTTCGGCAACACGCCGGAAGGCAAGGATGCCGAGCTTAACTACAAGCTCGGAACCCAACTGCCCTACATGATGATCATCAACCGCCTGGCGCATTACATCAAAGTGCTCCAGCGTGAGAACATCGGCAGCTGGAAAGACCGTGGCGAACTTCAGTCCGAGCTCAACAACTGGATCCGCCAGTATGTTTCGGACCAGGACAATCCTTCTGCAGACGTCCGGTCCCGCCGGCCACTGCGGAAAGCCGAAATCACCGTATCGGATGTTGAGGGTGAACCCGGCTGGTACAGCGTGTCGATGGCCGTGCAGCCGCACTTCAAATATATGGGTGCCGATTTCACTCTGTCGCTCAAGGGCAAGCTCGACAAGTCCTGATACCCGATCAGTAGATCGGATTTGCAGTAACGACAGGTGCCGGCCACAGGCCGGCGCCTTTGCTGCTTGGAGGGGGAACTTTTCCGGATGGTTGTAAGTCTGTTCCAACGGCTGGAAAACGACATTTCAGGGTCCAACTATCGCAATGCGGACGAGTTTGAAGCGGCTGTTCTGGAAAGCGTCCTTGAGGACCTGCGCGTTTTGCTGAACAGTTCGGCAGGATGCTGCGAAATCAGTCCGCATTTCGGTCTGGCCGACTTCAATTCGATCACCAAGTCGCACCAGGACACCGCGACGGAGATCTGCCGGGACATCGAACGGCAAATCCGGGAGTTTGAACCACGGCTGCAAAATCCCATTGTCCGTGCCGTGAATGATCCAGATAAACCGCTCGATTTCATTTTCAGCGTGGAAGCGGAGTTGAATCTGGGCGACAGTTCCAAACGAATCCGGTTCAATTCGATACTCGACAATAGCGGACAAATCAGGGTCAGTGCCTAGAGCGCCTGGCGACAAAAGGGCAATTTTCGGGAATGGCGATCAATTCATACTATCGCGACGAGCTGAACTACCTGAAGGAAATGGGCCGGGTCTTCGCCAGGGCCAATCCGCGTCTTTCCAAATATCTTGCTGACGACCCACTTGATCCGGACGTGGAACGCCTGCTGGAAGGGTTTTCATTTCTCGTCGGGCGCCTGCGACAGCGCCTCGATGCCGAAATGCCCGAAGTCGCGCTCAATCTGCTCAAATTGGTCTGGCCGCACTATCTCAGGCCGGTTCCGCCAATTACCCATATCGCATTCTCACCGGCAGAAGATTCATCCGATCCTTCGACGAAGGTACCAAGAGGCACCTTCGTCCAGACCAAGCCTCTGGACGGCAACGCGGTCAGGTTCCAGACGCGCTGTGACTTGCAGGTTCTTCCCATCAAGCTGATGTTTGCCGAACTTGAAAACCAGCGCGACAGTTCCCGGCTCACACTCAGTTTCCGCAAAACCGGCGGGAACAACCTGCAGGCCCTCGCCGAAGCACCTCTGCAATTGTTCCTGGGCGCGAGCAACGATGCGGCCTTGTCGCGCGAACTGTTTTTGCAGATGTGTAAACGCCTTACCGCCGTTGAATTCAGCGCGGATGGCGGACCTTCAAAACCGACGGATGTGAAAGTCGTTCCGCTTGGAATGGAACAGAACGAGGCAACGCTTCCCTACCCGGAAGGGTCTTTCGACGGTTTCCGGATCATGCAGGAATATTTCTCTTGTCCCGAAAAGTTCATGTATGTCCGGCTCCATGGACTCAATGCATTCGCAAACGAACCTGTCGATGAATTTCAGCTCGTGCTGCACTTTTCTCAAAGGTTCAACAATCAGGACCGCATCGGCAAGGACGCGATTGCGCTCAACACGGTGCCGGCCATAAATCTTTTCGAGACCGAGGGGCAGGCCCTGCACGTTGCGCACGACCGAACGGAATATCCGGTGCGCGCATCCGGCGATCGTTCCGCCTTCAGCGTTCACCATGTGGTCAGCGTTACCGGCTGGATCCAGGGAAGCAACAAGCGGGTAAACTACCAGCCGTTCGAATCCTTCTCCCACGACCGGGCGAGCAATGCCGAGGATTCTCTCTTCTACCGGACCGGTATTCGCCCATCCGTGCTCGGAAACGGTGTTGACCAATATGTTTCGTTTGTGACACGCCTCGATGAAAACGGCGTCCCGCCGACGGAGACGATTTCGCTTAGGCTTTTGTGTTCGAACGGCGAGCACGCATCCCGATTTGGATTGGGTACGGTCAATCAGCCAACGTCGACCACGCCCGCGAAGCTCCACTTCCAGAACATCACGCCGATACAGTCAGAAGTGCCACCGCCGCTTGACAACCAGGTTCTTTGGACGCTGATCGCCAACCTTTCGCGCAACTACGCGTCCCTGATTGACGTAGAAGCTCTCAAAACCGTCGTCGGTGCTTACGATTTCAGGGCCTACATTGACAAACAGGCGGCGTTGCAACGGGAGCTACTGCTCCAGAACTTCCAGAAATTCGAACGCAAGACGGTCGACATCTTCCGGCAGGGGCGCCCGACGCGCGCTTACGAAATCGTCTTGTCGATGTCGGAGACCGCAATGGGGGGTGAAGCGGAGCTTTACCTTTTCGGGACTGTCCTCAACCGGTTCTTGAAGTCTTATGCAAGCATCAACAGCCTGCACCAGCTCTGTGTCATCGGCACCGATGCGAACGTCATTCATCGATGGAGCCCGTCTTTCGGGGACGCGGACCTCCTATGAGCCTTGACCCCTCCTCTGACACCGAGGCCACACCTCTGGATGCGGCGCTGGCCGAACGGCTCAAAGGCACCCAATTCTTTCAGGCGCTCTACCTGATCGGGCTGCTTCATCCTGAGCTGCGCGAGATCGGTCCCGGCCATGATCCGGAAAAAGAGGTCGTGAGATTTCGCGCGAGCCGATCGCTCAGTTTCGGTGCCAGCGACATTTCCAGCATCGACTACGAAGAGGCATCGGACCGCTTCGACCTCAGAGTGAATTTTTTCGGCCTCTACGGCCCAGCTTCCCCGCTGCCGCCCTATGTCACCGAGCGGATTATAGAACGCGACGAGTACCCTTCGGCAGTGGAGGATCTGCTCGATCTGTTCAACCACAGGCTGATCTCGCTGCTTTACGATATCTGGCGGAAATCCCGGCATTTCGTGCGCTACGAGGGACACGGTCTCGATCCAACGTCCCAATGCATGCTTGCCTTGTGCGGATTCCCGGTGGACGAGCGCGACACGCTCGGCAATGTGGATCGCAGTGCAATCCTGCCGCATGTCGGATTGATGTCTCACTATGCAAACTCCCCGGAAACGATTTCCTCCCTGCTGACGAGCTTCTTCGAGCTGCCCTTCGAAATCGTTGAGTTCGTGACCAGAACCGTGGACATCCCGCCCGAAGCCAGAATGGAACTCGGTGTCGAAAATTCGTTGCTGGGTGCCGACATGGTTCTAGGCGAAGAGGTTGAGGACGACCTTGGCAAGTTTCGGCTCAGACTGGGTCCGGCGCCATTCGACAAACTGGAAGAATTTCTGCCGCACGGAGATCAACATGCCGTGCTTGTCGACCTGTTATCGATGATTGTACGGGACCCCATCGATTGGGATCTCGAGTTTGAATACGAGTCCGACAGCATGGAACCGGGACAGCTCGGGACGTCACGACTGGGAAACAATATCTGGTTGTCGGATTCTGCTGACGGTCCGTTGGAAAATAATGTTCAAATGTCCCCAGCGACATCCGACACTACCGTTTCCAGCGGGATTCAGCCCGTGCTAGAACAGGCGGGTGGGAATGCATAACAGGGCGAATCACTCCAGTGAAGAGAATCGGCCTCGGGCAGGATGCAAGTTTAGGTATGAGTCACTCTCTTACTCTTGTTTGCGACAAAATCGGATCCCGGCACCAGTTCGGGCCGAATGGCGGGGTCTTCGGCAGATCCCGGAAATGCGACTGGGTTCTTCCTGATCAAGACAGGCATCTTTCATCCGTTCACGCGCGGATACTCTTTCAAAACGAGACGTTTGTTCTTGTTGACGAAAGCACCAACGGGACTTTCCTTGAAGGGCACTCAGCTGCGATCGGACGCGGCAAGGCTGTCAGTCTTTCGCCCGGCATGACGCTGCAGGCAGGCCCCTACCAGTTACGTGTGGAGAGCATCCGGACCGACCCGTCGGGACAGCAAAATACGTTTGGCACGAACGCCGATTCAGGAAGACGTCAATCGCAACCGGACGCAACGCCGCTGCACCTCGATACACTGGGTGCCAGCCGTCCGCAGACACCGTCTCTGGACCCGCTCGATCATCTGGGAGGCGCTCCTTCAGAGCCGCTTGCGCCTGTTGCTTCGGTCCAGACGGACGCCGCCACGATACCGGAACCCGTCGCCTATTCGGTTCCAACCCGGCCAACGCAAGCGGCTTCTCCTGGAGACGTAACTCGAATTCATCCCGTTCAACCGGCACAGCAAGGTGCACAAAACCCGGGCGCCGACCAAACCCGCTTTTCATCGGCGCAAATGCAGCCAGATCTCAGTTCGCTATTGCCGGAGGCACCAGTTTCAGCACCCATTCCGGCTCAAGCACAATCCGCCCCCGCGACACCACAAGCCGTACAGGTCGCAGAGCCTCCCTCAATACAACCTGTAGAATTGCCTGCGGAAAACACCGCAAGCCAGAGTGCTTCATCGGCATCGTCCACGGGCAACATTATTCCCGAAGATTTTCTGTCCGGGATCGCGGGCGGCTCGACAGCACCCCCGGCGCCCGCACCATCGGCCCCGCCTGCAGCGGTTTCCAATCCTCAGATACCTGCAAACGCGTTGCCGGTCGATGTGTCTCCCGATGAAGGACAATCGTCGGCGAAACCGTCAGAGAGCGTAATCCCGGACGGGGCCGACTTTGGTTTTGACCCGCCAGAGACCACAACGCCGGTTCCGGATGTACCCTTACCTCCCACTCCTGCTGCAGTCGTTCCAGAGCCTTCCAGAGCAAGCGCGCCCGTCTCGTCGGCAACGCTCAATCCACTGGAAGCATTGAAAAAGCGACGTGCACTGCGCGAGGCGGAACTGGCTCAGAAAGCCAAGGCGCGAACAGCGCCCCATACGCATGTGCCTGAGGTCGGTGTCACGCCCGGTCCGTCCGAAACGCCTGCCGGACTGCCATCGGCGGCATCGAAAGACGGTGGCAGCAAGTCCATGGCGCCACCTGCGCAATCCGGTGCAACAACGGGACAACCAGCCACACGCACAGAAGAGACTGCCGTTTTTCAGGCTCTGCTGTCCGGACTCGGCTTCAAGGATGTCTCCGTTACAGAAGAAGATCAAAGCGTCGTAGCGCGAGAAACCGGCGAGATGGTGCGCGAACTCGCAAACGGACTGATTGCGCTTTTGAGTGCCCGGAAATCCCTGAAGAGCGAATTCCGGATGTACGAAACCCGAATTCAGCCCGAAGAGAACAATCCGTTCAAGCACTTCAATGTCGGGGAGCTCGCAATCGACGAAATGCTGTTTTCGCGCAAGGGTGGATTTCTGCCTCCGGCAGAGGCCGCTAAAGAAGCCTTCAAGGATCTGCAGAGCCAAAACATGATTACCATCGCCGCCACGCAAAGGGCGATGAGATTGCTTTTTGAAAGCCTGTCACCCGAGACGCTTGCAGGCGAAGAAGACGAAAGCGGACTTCGGCTGAAAGGACTGGGGTCTCGAAGAGGCAAATGGGAGGCAGCGAAGGAGCGTCACGAAAGACTGCGCGCCGATTTCGACGCGATCGTGCGCCAGACGATAGCAGAAGCATTTGTCCAGATTGAAGAAGAACAGGCCAGACAACAGTCGCAGGACTTTTGGGGGACCAGAAAATAATGATAATTTCCCGGCGGGATTTCCTTGGATTATCGGGCGCGGCCTTGTTGCTGTCGCAAGCCGCCTGCTCCAGAACGCCTCCGCCCACTCCCATCAAAATTGACCTGCAAGCTGACGAGTTCATCAACCCAAATGAAAACGGCGATCCTGCACCGGTGGTTGTTCGCGTTTATCAGCTCAAAGAAGTCACTGCATTCGAAGGAGCCGAATATTTCGATCTGGCTGATGACGACAAGAAAGTGCTCGGCGGTGACCTCATCGGTGTCCAGGAGTTCGAGTTAACACCCGGGGAAACAAAAGATTTCAACCGTGACGTCTCTTCCGAAGCGACGCATATTGGGGTAATTGCAAGTTTCCGGGATATAGATTCGGCACAGTGGCGCGATACAATTGAACTGCAGCAAGAAAAGAAAAACGATTTTGTCATTTACCTGACAAGTCTTGCCGTACGTATACAAAAGCTACGGAACCGCCGGCTTGGTGTCTTCTAGCGTCTCGAAATTGCGCCAGTGGCGGCCAAGTCATCTGGCGCTTTCTACTCGGCTGCGGACAGCATTCAGAGGCGGTTGCTGGACTATGTACCAAGAAAAACCTGCGGAGATGGGCAGTGAATGAAAGCCTGAAACCACTCTGGCTCGAGGGAATGTTTCTTCGGCCCCAGCATCTGCAACAGCACGACCGCTGGTTTGAAACGACGCTCGAGCAACGGGTTCACGACCTGCAGCCTTATGCCTGGGGGTTGCGCCAGATCAGTATCGATTCCGAAGCCCTCGACCTTGGCCAGTTCCAGATCAGCCTTGCGGAGGCCGTTTTTCCGGACGGGACGTCCTTTTCAACAGAAAAAAACGGGGTGATTTCGACCGCCCGGCAAATCACGGTTGAGGACCAGGGCAAACGCGTTTTCCTGGCGCTGCCACTCAAGTCCGCAGGGCAGCTTGAGCTCGGCGACAGCGAAAAAACGCACCGCCGCTACTCCCGCCAGACAAGTGAAGTCCGGAACACGAACGAAGCAGACAAGCCCCAAGCCGCCATTGCCGTCGGCGCATTGACCGCACGTATCGTGCTTGAGGGCGAGAGCCTGGATGAAACAACACATCTTCCGGTCGCGGAAATTGAAACCGTTTCGACGCAGGGCCAAATCAAACTCTCAGAAACCTATATCCCACCCATCCTGAATGCCTCGGCGAACCCGTTCCTGATTTCGCAAGTCGACCAGGTTCGCAGCCTGTTGCGCAAACGCGGTGAAATGCTGGCATCCAATACCTCGGGTCAGGGTGAAACAACCAGGTCGGGACTGCTGGATCTGCTGGCGCTCAGCATCACCAACAATTACGAAGTCCTGTTTGACCATATCTCGACGTCCGGCCGGCATTCGCCGGAGCTTATTTTTCGCGAATTCATCAGCCTGATCGGGACATTTTCAGCCTATGGCGCCGATGACCGGCGGCCACCGGAATTGCCGGCCTACGATCATCTTGATCTGCGTCTCACGTTTCAGAAACTGGTCGCGATCCTGGACAACCTGCTGAGCTTCGTCATCGAGAAGAATGCGGTCAACATTCCGCTGTCGAAACGCGACTACGGTGTGTGGCTGGGCGAGACCACAAACAAGATGATCTACTCCGAGGCCCGCACATTCGTGTTGATCGCCCATGCGAATGTCAGTCTGGAAGTGCTGCGCACGCAAATGCCGATTCAAATCAAGATCGGGCCCGTTGAAAAGATACGCGAACTTGTGAACCTTCAACTTCCGGGCGTTGCCATTACCCCGATGTCAGTGGCTCCCAGACAGATCCCTTATGTACAAAATGCCGTTTACTTCGCCGTTGATGTTGATAACGAGCTTTGGCCTCAAATGCAGTCGTCCGCAGCCTTTGCGTTGCATCTCAGCGGTGACTATCCTGGTCTAGGTCTGGAACTCTGGGCCGTACAGAAGGGGCAGTAACCCGCAGCATGACAGACGACGACCTGGATCAACCAACCGTCGCTCAAAAATTGAGCCCCAGAGCCCGGACCTCGATGGCCGAGTCACAGGGTGCTTATGCTGGTGAGGAAGACGAGCCGACCATTGCATTCGTCTCGCCGACAGACAACTCCGCGCCTGCACCCGGCGTACCTGCTGGCGGGCCGGGTGGTGACCTGCAATCCACAGCCGGGATCGTCCGGCAACTCGACCCTGATCCGGAACGGATCATCGTACGCGCGGCCGCACCGCTGCTTTTGATCATTTCGCAGATCCGCAATTCGATCGAGCAGGCCGATGTCCGCTCCCTGCGGCAGGAAGTCGTCGACGAAATTGACCGTTTCGAACAACTCGCGCAGCGCAACGGCGTTGCCGCAGGAGATATCATCGCCGCCCGCTATATTCTGTGCGCGACACTGGACGAAACCGTTCTGATGACACCCTGGGGCAGCCGAAGCGAATGGAGTTCAAACAGCCTGCTCAACCAGTTCCACAACGAGACCTGGGGTGGTGAAAAGGTATTCAGTATCCTGGACCGGATCCGGGGAGATGCAAAAACAAAACTTCCGCTTCTCATTCTCGTGCACACCTGCCTGATGCTCGGCTTTGAAGGCCGGTACAGAGTGCTTGAGGGCGGGCGCAATCAGCTTGAGGACCTTCGCAACGAGTTGTCACGGCTGATCCGCCGCAACAGCAGCCACAAAGTCGACGAGCCGCTTTCAAAAAATGCCAAAGGCACGCAGCAGGGCAACAATGTCAGGACTTTACCGCCCTTCTGGATCCTGCTTGCAATTGGATTTCTGCTTCTGGTCGTCGTGCGCGGCTACAGCGATTTCATACTGGATGGCGAACTCGTGGAAGCTCTCAGCGCCATCAATTCTCTCAACAGGCTTTAGGAGGTAAGAGATGTTTCGAACTTACCTCGCATCTCTGTTGCGCCCCGCAAGCCTGATCATTCTGCTCTTTTTGATCATCATCTCGGCTATCGTCCTGATCTGGGGCGGCTTGCTCACGATTGCCGGGATCACACCGTTTGAAAATCCGGCACCGCGGCTCATCTTCGCGGTAATCCTGATCCTTGGATTTTTCCTGATCACATTCATACGCCATCTTTTGACACGGCGCGCGAATGCGAAGCTCATCAACTCGATGCTTGCGAATGACGAACTCGTGTCGATGGGCAATGATCTGTCAGCCGACGAGGTCGAACTGATCAGGGAACGTTTCGAAACCGCACTCACGACTCTTCGGGACAATCCCGTTGCCGGCTCGAATTCCAAGAATTACCTGTTCGAATTGCCCTGGTACATCATCATTGGTCCGCCAGGGACAGGCAAGACGACCATCTTGCGGAACTCGGGACTGGATTTTCCGCTCGCTGACGGCGGTCATGAAGCCATTCAGGGTGTCGGCGGCACGCGCAACTGCGACTGGTGGATTTCCAACGAGGCCGTCCTGATCGATACAGCAGGGCGCTATACCACCCAGGACGTCAATAAAGGCGTCGACAGTGCCGCCTGGAGCGGATTCCTCGATCTGCTGCTCAAACACCGCGAACGCCGGCCGATCAACGGCGTCTTGCTGGCTGTCAGCGTGGAAGATGTTGCGCTTGCTGGCGAAGCGGAGCGAAAACAGCAGGCCGAGATTCTCCGCCAGCGACTTCGCGAACTGCATCGTGCGTTCGGCATGCGCCTGCCCGTCTACCTCATGTTCACTAAGTGTGACCTGATTGCGGGTTTCGACGAGTATTTTGACACGCTTCGCGACGCTGACCGCCAACAGGTCTGGGGTGTCACATTCCCCTATGACGATCAACAGGTCTCGGTGGGACCGGGATTTGAAACAGGGTTTGTAGACCTTGTCGGCCGCATCGAACGGCAGCTACCGGAAAAACTCGCCGATGAACGCAACAACAGCCGCCGCTGCCGGATCTACGGCTTCCCGCATGAATTCGGCAGCCTCGGCAACGTGCTTCGCGATTTCCTGAGTGATGTCTTCAGACCCACGCGCTACGAGGCGCAGCCGCTTCTGCGCGGGGTTTATTTCACGTCCGGCACACAGGAAGGCACGCCGTTCGACCGGCTTTTGGGGGCGATGGGCCGAAGCTTTTCGCTCGCGGCCAGCCAGCAACCGGCAATGAGCGGGCAATCGAAAGCCTTTTTCATCAAGAAACTGCTGACCGATATCGTGTTCCCGGAACAGAACCTCGTCGGCAAGAACCGGAAGCTCGAACGCCGCATAACAACAATCTACAGCGGCGCTGCCTTCTCGCTCGCAGCGCTCGTGGTCGGTCTGGTCCTTTACTGGATTGCCGGATTGAACGAAGCCATGACGGTTTCCGAAGAAACCGCGAAGTCTGCGGAGCAGGTCCGCGTTCTGAAGACAGAAGCCGACAGGAATCGCTCACTCATAAACCTGTTGCCGACGTTGAACGCGGCACGGGATATGCGCGAACAGATCGAGGACAGCGAAAACTGGCTGTCCGAGACACCTTTCAGCGTCGAAGCACAATCGGTCCTCTATCCGGCTGCCAACCGGAGTTACAATGATCTGCTGGAAGAGTATCTGCTGCCTTCGATCAACTCGCGTCTCGAGGCTCAGATCCAGCTCCTGTCGACAGCCTCGGACGGCAACAGCGCCCTGTTGCGCGATCAGCTTGAGACGTATCTCATGCTGACAACCGGCCAGAACTACGATGCGTCCAAGGTTCAGGCGGCCCTGCGCGCGCAGAACGAGGCAACATTTCTGCTGAACCCCCAGGACCGTGCGGAAATGCAGGTCCATATGGACAATCTGGAGAACATACTGCCGATCTCAGGGGCCGCGGCCGCACCCACGGCAGCCGAACTCCCGGTTCTGGATGCCGCCAGAAGCCGGATCCAACAGGCGCCTCAGGCACAGGATATCTACAACCGGATGGTCTCGGACGCTGCGCAGCGCTACAGGCTTCCGCCGATCAATATCGTGCGCACACTCGGTTCCGGTTCGCTCTATGTCGATACGGCGAATGCCGGCGGACGGACGATCATTCCGGGCATCTACACGAAAAACGGTTTTTACAATTTCTTCCTGGAAAGACTGCCGGAATACATACGCGGTTCGATGGGAAGCGACTGGGTCCTTGGCAACAGCGTCAATGCGACGACCTACAACCAGGTCGCCATGAAAATCGTCAAGCTCTATACCGACGACTACATAAAGGCCTGGCGCGAAGGAACTGCCTATATCAGGGTTGTTGAAGTCGGATCGCTCGGACGCGCACAGACCGTTCTGGAGCAGTTGTCCAATCCGGATTCGCCGCTTCTGACGATCCTGAACCTGCTGCGAGACAATACACAACTGCCACTTCCGGGGGACAACACAGAGCAGGCCGCGGCTGGACAGGCAGCGGACGCCTCGGGCAATGCTGGTGCCGGAGGATTGGTCGCCTCCGCATCGCAAGCCTCTCAAAGAGCGGCTGTCGAAACGGCTTTTGGAGACGCGCCCTGGCCGGGCCTTGCCATCGAGGATGCATTCCGGCCCCTCAACAACCTTGTCGATCCGGACAGCGGCGCATCGCTTGATCGCGTCCTTCAGCTCTTCGGCGACCTTTACGGCAACGTATCGGGTGTGGTGACCGCGCCGGCCCCCAACAAAGCTGCTTTCGATGTTGTGAAGAGCCGGGCGCAGAACCCGCAAAACGACTCTTTCACGTCGCTCAGATCCGAAGCCGCGACCAAACCGGAGCCGATCCGTTCCCTGGTGCTGTCCATCGTCAACCGCACCTGGGCCCTGCTCAATCAATCAGCCTTTATTTACATAAACCGGTCCTGGCAGAACGAGGTTCTTCCGGTTTGCTCCAGTATCATGGCTGGCAGATATCCGTTCTTCCAGGAGTCGGAAGACGACATCTCACTTCAGGATTTCAAAGACCTGCTGGGACCAGCCGGTGTCGTCGACACCTTCTTCACCGATTATGTGTCGCCCTTTGTCAACATACGCGGACGCCAGCTGGTTGAAATCGAAACCCAGGGGGCGAATCTCGGTCTTTCCAATGGTTCGCTCGCGCAACTTGCAACGGCACAAACGATCCGGGATGCGTTTTTCCCGAGCGGGGCTCCGGACGCGACGGCAAAGTTCACGATCAGACCGACCTTTCTCGATCCAGGAGCGCTCAAATCCACGCTCAAGATCGACGATGAGTCGATCGTCTACCGACACGGACCTGTCCGTGCGACAGATTTCACCTGGCCAAGCCAGGCCGATGCCAGCAGTGCGGAGATTTCCGTTACGCTTCTCGACAATTCAACGACCTCACTCAGAAAATCGGGCACGTGGGCGATCTTCCGGCTCCTGACCGCATCCGGCCTGTCTTCAGCGCGCGGACGGGATCAGTTCGTGTTTTCGATCAGCAAGAATGACGTCAAAGCAAGTTTCGCACTGAATGCGGGAAGTGTAACCAATCCGTTCAATCTTGGACTTTACGCCTTCCGGTGCCCGCCGTCGCTGTAAGTCTTAAGGTCGCGCCGTCGCCCGACGGCCCGTCGCCACCGCACCTCACCGCAGGGTCAGGAACAACGGAGCCGGAAATGC
This sequence comes from uncultured Roseibium sp., assembly GCF_947494555.1. Classification (GTDB taxonomy): domain Bacteria; phylum Pseudomonadota; class Alphaproteobacteria; order Rhizobiales; family Stappiaceae; genus Roseibium. Next base: position 40,189 of record NZ_CANLVF010000006.1, read on the forward strand.
AACATTGCGGGTTTTTCGGCAAACGTCCCCTGGAACGCGACTTTGTCTTCGAAGGACTGGCAGCCGGTATGACGGATGCATGGGCAGCCATGATGTCCGACTGGTTGATCAGTGCGCAAAGCGCATTTCCGCAAGACTGGATAGAACACTATTTCGATGCACCGGCGTGGCGATTTGCAATATCTCCCGGTCTTCTGGGGCCCTCTGCCTGGTGCGGCCTCCTGTGCGCTTCAGCCGATACATTGGGGAGAGCCTTTCCGCTTGCGGTGCTGATCCCTGCGCAAGGCCGGATCTCCCGGCTCTTGTTCGATTCCACCGCCGAAAGTGTTCTGGATTCTCTCGAAGTGAAATCCATGGCCTACATCGAAGGACAGATTTCGCGGAAGGAGTTTCATGCTGCAATCGTCGAAAGCGAGAATGCGCTTCGGTCCGTTCATGTTGAGGAAGCCGGAACGGACGATCTCGAACTGAGCGCGCAAAACGAGGCCATGTGCCTCAGTTTCGCTCGCACCAGTGAGGAAGCAATTATCGCGGAAAACGCGCTCTGCCTCCGGTCTTTGAACGCAAAGCAGAACAGCCTTCCCCGGTCGTACTGGTGGCAGGACGGGAGCGAAAACCGTCCTCCGGAACTATGTACCTGGAGGGGTCTGCCAAAAGGGTCGGGGACAGGTGGATTCTTCGCCGGAATGTGGGAGACTTTTGGCTGGCAGCAAGAAACAATAGATCCGGACAGGATCCTGCGGCCATAGGGGAGCGCCTTTTTGGAAATGTCAAATACATCGCCTGTCCCTTTGAACTTGCGTGTTGAAGCCGCAACACGCCAGGGACCCCACCACCCGATGAATCAGGACACGCATTTTGCCGACGTAAATAACGGCTTGTTTTCAATTGCGGACGGGATGGGCGGCCACAGGGATGGCGATCTTGCAAGCCAGGCAGCCGTGCAGGCAGTCGCCGGATTGACAGCGATGCCCGCAATGTCGCACGAAAAGCAATTGATTGCTGTCGAGGCAGCGCTTTCAAAAGTGAACCAGACCCTGTTTTCGAGCTACCTGGCAGCGCCCGAGCTTGATATTTCCGGGACAACAAGCCTCAGCCTCGTTATCAGCGGCTCTTATGCCAGTTGCATCTGGACCGGAGATTCCCGGCTTTATCTCTTGCGCGATCAGCATCTTTTCCTGATCTCGGAAGATCACGCGGACGAATTGGGACGTCTGACATCCGGGGTCGGTATTTCCGAAACGATATCTATTCTCGGACGGCGCACGGTGGAATTGATGCCGGGAGACGTTTTTGTGCTTTGCACCGACGGCCTGTTGAAGGGAATGGACGAAACCCTGCTTGCAAACATGACCGCGGAAGGCACTCACGGACTGACCGACCGTCTGATAGCCCGATCCGTCGCTGGAGGCTCGAATGACGATATTACAGTGATCGTTGTCTGGGCGGACGACTATGGCTAAGCAGCTCAGAGATCCAAAGCCTCGCGAACCAGACGAGATGGACGGTCACCAGAAAGCCGACGGTCCGTCCGATCCCGCGAAGATGGTGCCGGACGCGAGCGAAGCCGGCCAGGGCCCGGTCGAAAGGGGGACAGATGCCGGCGTTTCCGATGAGCAGGCATCCCAGGAGAATGCGGCGGAAAAACCCGCAACAGATGCTGCGCCAACAAGCGAAAATCCCAAGCCGGTCAGGATCGAAGTTCAGCCGGGTACCGTTCTGAAAGAACGTTTTCTGCTGTTGAAGGAAATCGGGAAAGGGGGGCTTTCGATTGTATACAAGGCGCGCGACATGGTTGCGGCGAAGGCAGGGCTCGCCGATCCGAACGTCGCCGTCAAGATCATCCGCGCAGCCCCGGACGTCGACCCGGATATCATCGCGCTGATGCACCGGGAGGCGCGTCGCCTCAGGGACCTCGTTCATCCGAATATCGTGCGCGTCTACGACATGGACCGCGAAGGCGACATTCACTTCATGGTCATGGAGTTGCTGGAAGGACAGGCGCTGTCGAAAATTCTGAGAAACGCACCTGACCACAAATTGCAGCCTGCGCAGCTTCATCGGCTTATCGAGAACCTGTCGGGAGCCCTTACCTACGCGCATAAGAACGGGATCATTCACGCCGATCTGAAACCGGGAAATGTCTTCGTTCAAAAAAACGGTGTGGCGAAACTGATCGATTTCAACATCGCCTATCCGATTGCCCGCCCTCTCAAGACCCGCGAAGAAGACACGATTGTCATTCTCGCCAGGTTTGGTGCCGTTACGCCTGCCTATGCTTCGCCGCAACGCCTGAAAGGCGCCGAACCCTGCGAACCGGACGACGTGTTCTCGCTCGCTGTCATTACCTACCTCGCGCTCACCGGATCGCGGCCATTTGGCAAGAAAAATGCCTTGGAAGCGCGTGAAGAAGGTCTTGTTGCGGCGCGTCCGGAGGACCTGTCACTTCTGCGCTGGCGTGCGTTGCGTCACGGGCTTTCGCTCAGCGATTCGGGCCGGACGCAGACCGCCGCAATGTTTGCCCAGAGCTATTGCCACCCGAATCCTTTTTCGGTTTTACGAGCCTTCATTCACCAGCTGATCACCGGTCAACCCTATCAGCCTTCTGCGGGTAAATAGAACGAATGGGATTGGCTGGCCGCCCATCCGGACTGAACCGACGCGGCGACACTGATCAGGTCCTGATCCTCTGCCTGGACGCGTTGCACCTGGAAGACGACCTGCCCTGAGAGCGAAGCGCTCAGTTGCTCAAGGTTTGCCGAAACGGCTTCAACACGTGCGTCAGCAGATTGTCCGGGAGACAGTGCACCGCCCAATGCTTCCTGAAACAGAGAAAACAGCCTGGAAACCAGGAGAGCCTGATCTAGCGAGCCTCGCCCTTCCTTTCCGGGTTTCAGTGTGACGCCTCTGCGAAAAACAAGACTGGTGCGATTGGCAACGCCTTCCAGCACGTTGATGCCGAATTGCGCCAGTGAAGGCGCTGCACCCGGACCGGCAAGATAGCGGGTTGCGGTGGCAACGGATTTGCCCATTGAGAGGCTTTCTTCCACTTCGAGCGCATCAAAGTCTGCTGGAACACCAACCGGCATGGACGGAAAGACCTCACGATCCAGCTGCGCGAGAATACGCGCAAGCGCAATCCATGCGCCGGACGCGAACACGGCCGGCCATGATGTGTCCGCCGTATACAGACGTGCTTCGTTCCAGAACAGTGCCACATGCGAAGCGGCGTCCGATTCGCGCAAGCCCTGGAAACCTTCGTATCCAGGCTCGCTCAGCAGCTGATGGGGCGCTTCCATACCGGCAAGCTGTTCTCCCGGTACTCCAGCAAAATCGGCTTCAAGGGCGACAAGCCCGACGGTGTCGGATTCTGCGCATGCGCGTGTGATGGTCTTGAGGTTGTCGGCCCCTTGCCCGGATGCGCCCGTTTTGTTTGCAAACAATACAACATCGTAGAGTTCGGCCTGCAGGACCCCATCATATCCGCAGATCACTGCATCGAGCGCTTCAGGGGCCAGATCACTATCCAGCTGCTGCAGATGGAGTTCAAAGGGCAACGTCGCCTGCAATTCGGACAACAGAAGCTTCAGGCTTTGCCAGTTTTCAACCACAGTGCCCAGTTTCGGAACGTCAAAAAACGCCTGGCATTGCGCACTCAAAAGCGCGTCGACAGGCGTTCCCTTGTCGGCTTTAGCAACAGGTTTGACGAAATCCTGACTTTCCTCACGCAGCGTTTTGCGCACGAACGCATCCACCGCGGCTTTCGCCACATCAGAGCTGTCCGACGATTTCCCGGACGCTGCAGGGGAATCGATCATGGAAAACAGGGCATCCAGACCATCCGCCTTGTCGTCGCTCGATGGTGAGGGCGCTTCATCAGCCTGTGAATGTTCGCTCACTTGCGGGGCGTCTTGGCTCGATCGCCCAAACGACGCTGAACTGTCCTGCAATGCCCTGATGACCTTGTCATAGAGCTGACCAAATTCGGACAACCGGTCCGCGTCGTTTCTTGCCGGGTCCACTTCCTGGAAAAAACCGAACTTCCCAGCGATCGTGGCGGGGCGCAGGTCGCGCACCGCATCAAAAGAAATCCGCTCTTCAATCTCGGATGGATGTGACCCGAGGCCATTGGGAGCGCGGACATGGAAGTCCGGCCGGTTGTCCTCAAGGATTTCTGCAACATCGAGCCCGTTGACATCAATGACGCCCGTGTCCGGAGCGAAACCGAAGTCTCCCGCAATCAGGATGCGGAATGGCGGCGGCGGTGTGACGGCAACCGCACGTGGCGCTCCGCTGCCCAGTCCGACTGAAAAACTGCTTATCCCGCCTTTCGGCTCGTCCTGCCCTGACATAGTTCTAACCCTGGTTGATCACGGTAAGATTTGCTTCGATCGACAAAAAGGCCAAGGTCTGGCGGTCGATCACGACCTGTCCGTCGACCTCATAACCCGTCCGTTTGTCGGCAGCATGGCCGGTTACGCCGAAAACAAGGGCCGAACGGGAATTCACCGATGTCATCCCCACGGGCGTAACGGTCAGATCGACGTTTAGAGGCTCACCGGTGCACATCATCTCCTGGGACCGTCCGAGAGGCGTCGGCGCATTGCCGCCGTCCTGGTAAACCTGGGGCGACCGGGTTCTCAGATAGTCATATATGCAAGAGTGAAGCGCGTCTGGTTCTCGCTGCGCCGGTTTCCAGGTCGCCATTCTATACCTCACGTGGTTTCCGGTCGTATGCCGGGCTTGCAGCTATTATCTCACTTTCAGCGCCGGACACCAATGGTGACCGGCGCAGATGCGAAGATCTAAACGGCGCCATCACTGATCTGGAAGACGATTCCGGACGACGTTTTGGTGCGATGAGCGACATTCTGGTTGGTCGAGGTGACCGGATTGGTCTGTTCCCCGTTGGAGACGGCACCCAGAATAACCGGACGGTCCGGATCGCCCTGGAGAAAACCGAGAAGAACTTCTGTGTCCTTCGTCAGAGTCGAGTGGGATCCAAAACCATCTCCGCCGCCATAGGGTTCCATTTTTCTCACGAAGTAGCTGGCCAGACCATTCAGCAGACCGCTTTCCTCGTCGATGATCCGGATCTTGTAACGCCCGGAATCATCCAGTTCAGCGCGCTTGCTGTCGGTTTCGCCATCGACAAAGCCGACCATGTAACCACTGACAACCGGTTTCGGTGTGCTAACCGGAGGGCGGTATCCCTTGTCAAAGGGAACGCACACGAAACGGTTCTGATAGGGCGCGGGTTCCTTGTTGGAAGAACTGAAACCGATCGGCGTTGAAATCGTGCACGAATGATCCACCGATATCACGATGTAGAGCCCGTCCAGCTCGCTGATGGGATGATCTTTCAATCTGAAGAACAAGCCCGGACGCAGATTGGGAATATTACTTTCGCCGACGAACTGAAGACGCTCGCCCTCAATCTGGTCCACGCGCCGCTTTGCGATGAATTCGCCGTCAGCAACAACGGGATAATTTTCACCGTAGAGCGTTGTCACACCCTGCCCTTCGAATGAGGCATTCGCAGAAACGGACAGCGACACTTTCGGCGTATCTTCATTGAATTCGCGAAGCGCAATCGTCCCACTTTGCGTTTCGTAACTCGCATTGAAAGACCATACGCCGAAACTGTCGGAACCCAGAACCTGATGTTTGCTCCGATAAGCGAGTTCTTCGTTGATGTTCTCTCCGCTCAACTTGGTGAAATGCTCTTTCTTGTCGCCGAAGATTACTTTTTCCCGGTCACCGGTCTGATCGAAAGCAAAGTAGATCCCAAACCGTTCACACATACGCATCAGGAAGTTCAGATCGTTTTCCTGGTACTGAAATACGAAGTCGAGCTTTGGATAGTCCGACGCCGCGACAAGCAGGTCCGACTGAATCTGACGCGCAACGCGCTCTGATGACGTGCTGGAGGATGACTTGTTGGCGTCCGCAAGTTCGCCCTGGATAATGTCGACGACCGTGACGTCCTTGTCGGTGCCGTAGACCTGGTTCTGCCCGGAGTGTCGTAGCATTGCGAGTTCCGGCTCAAGCACAATTTCGTAACAGAATTCTCTGTTCGGTGTCGGATCGCACGTCCGCGCTGCTCCGACGACACCTATGAAGGCGACTGTCTCATGCGCTCTTTTGAACTCGAGTTTGGTGGATTGACCAAGAAGATCTTCAAGATTGATCGGTTTCTTGGAGATGAGCGAAACCTCATACCGGTAGGTCTTCCCCAGTGCTTCGGACGCACGCAAGCTCTCCACATAAACTTCTTCGCCGGCGTCGCCTGGCAACTTGATACTCATCTGACCGCTTAGTTGTTCAGCACTCATCGAGAATTCCTCCTTCGGCTGGTCTGGCCGGCTCTTTATCTGATGTGGCCGAGTTTTGCAGGAATTTCGTTACGCTTCCACAAAACCGGGCAACCGACCGTCTTCATAAACCCAACGTGTGTGCGGCAATGCTCCGGGTCAATTCACCGAATTCTGCACATTTGCCTTTTTCTCTCTTAACAAATTCATGAATTCGGGTGCTTGCTCGGTCGTTTTGACAGGTTTGGCGGCCTCTCCTTCCAGTTGTTGGATATAATTGTGATCCAAATCACACGTCAAAAGTGGGATCTTTCGCGCACTCTACACGCAAGTGTGAAGAAAACTGCGCAGTGTCATAAATTAACAGAATCTAAATTTACTATTTAGCTGTTTGTATTCGTTTGATTTTCTTTTTTTTCGTCGAATTGGCACAGGGCTTGCGATGTTGTTGGCAGTCGGGAGCAGGACGCTCCGGCAGGTTGGAAACGCAGATTTTCTTGGAGAGGTCATCATGTCAAACATCGCATATCTGAAAGCTACCGGGGCAACCCAAGGCGACATGACAGCAGACGCAACCACAGGCGACAGCATCGGCAACCTGTGGCAGGAAGGCCATGAAGGCCAATCCCTGGTCTATGCTCTGGAACAGAACGCAGTCGTGCCCCGTGACCCGCAGTCCGGTTCCATCATCGCAACACGCCGCCACCTGCCGACGACCTTTACCAAGCCGGTCGACAAGGCAACCCCGCTCTTCTGGCAGGCGCTGGCAACCGGTGAAGCGCTCGAAATCGAAGTCGAGTTCTGGCGTACGTCCACGGCGGGCGTTCAGGAGCATTACTACACAATCAAATTCACTGACGCGGTTCTGGTGGAAGGCAAGACGATCCTTCCGGACGTCAACGACGAAGCCAACGCCTCGCGCGGCGACATCGACCAGTTCTCTTTCACCTACCGCAAGTGCGAGTGGACCCACGAAGTTGCCGGCACAAGCGCATCCGACGATTACCGCGCTCCGGTCACCTGATAAATCAAAAAACGTCGAACAAAACTGGACCGTTCCGCCTGCCGGAACGGTTCTTTTTTTAGTTTTACAGAATTTTTTAACGAGACACGGAGAACTATGCCTTCATAGTGCAAATGACATGAATTTGTACTAAAAAGCACTATCATCATACAACCAGTGGATGGGGCCAGCTCTTGCTTGATCTAGATCTCCGCCGACTAATCGGGCGTCTAAACACATATTGCAGACGTTCGCTTGAAGCCGCAGCCGGTCTTGCCGTTACGCGAGGCCACTACGAGGTCACGATCGAGCATCTGCTTCATGTCTTTACAGACAGCGCCCAGCATGACCTTCAGAGCGCCTGCCGGTATTTTGAGATCGATCCGGCCCCATTCAAGAAAGCGCTGGAATCGACGCTTGAAAGCATGAAGCGCGGCAATCAGGGCCGGCCCGCGTTTTCTCCACTTCTGATTGAGTGGATTTCGGACGCCTGGCTTGTGAGCTCCGTTGAGCTGGATCTCGATCAGGTCCGCTCCGGCAGCCTCCTGGCAACGATATTCGCCAAACCCAATCGCTTCGGGGACGACCGGTGGCTCGACCCGCTGGATGCAATGTCGTTTGCGGAACTGAAGAAAAACTTCCGCGACATCATCGATCAGTCCGAAGAAACGACCGCGGGTCTAACTGCCAGGACCTCGGGCGGCGAATCCGATGGCAATCGCTCCGTTGCGCCCGGCATGGACCCGGACAGCGCCTTGGCGCGGTTCTGCACCAACTTCACGCAGCTCGCGCGAGACGGCAAGATCGATCAGGTCTTCTGCCGGGACCGTGAGATCCAGCAGATGATCGATGTTCTCGGCCGCAGGCGGAAAAACAATCCGATCTGCGTCGGTGAACCCGGCGTCGGCAAGACGGCGGTTGTCGAGGGTCTGGCCCGCAAAATTGCTGAAAACGATGTTCCCGACATGCTCAAGAACGTTGAGCTGATCGGCCTGGATCTCGGAATGCTGCAGGCCGGTGCCGGCGTCAAAGGCGAGTTCGAGAACCGTCTCAAGGGGATCATCGACGAGGTAAAATCGTCGGCAAAGCCGATCATCCTTTTCATCGATGAAGCGCATATGCTGATCGGTGCCGGCGGATCGGCAGGCGGTGCTGACGCAGCCAACCTCCTCAAACCGGCACTTGCGCGCGGGGAGCTGCGCACGATCGCTGCCACGACATGGAGCGAGTACAAGAAATACATCGAAAAGGACCCGGCACTCGAGCGCCGGTTCCAACTCATCAAACTGGATGAACCGAGCCCGGAGCAGGCAATCACGATCATGCGCGGCCTGCGCGGCGCCTATGAAAAGAATCACGGTGTCTATATTCGCGACGATGCCGTTGTTGCAGCTGCCAAGCTGGCGGCACGCTATATTTCAGGACGCCAGCTTCCAGACAAGGCGGTGGACGTACTGGACACGGCCTGTGCCCGGGTCAAGCTGTCCCTGTCCTCCAAGCCGTTTGTCATCGAGCTCAAGGAAAAACGTCTCGGCGAATTGCAACGCGAGCTCGATTCCCTGCAGCGCGACCATCAGGCCGACTTTGCGTCTCATGATCTTGAAGTGAGCGAAATCGAGCAGGAAGTCGCGGATGCGGAAGCCTCGATCAACGAGCTAACCGACCGGTGGATGCGGGAGAAAGAGCTGGTCGAACAATTGCTCAAGATCCGGCACCAGCTGGGATTGAGCCTGGAAGATGATGTTGCCCCCGATGCAGCGGCAGGAGACGGTGAAACCGGCGAAGGCGAAGAAACTGAAAGCGAAGACACGACCGCTGGCGATGAGGTCGCCGGTGACGGTCCGGACATCACACCGGAAGACTACGCAAAAATCGCTGCCGATCTGAAATCGGTTCAGGCGGGTGACCCCCTGATTTCATTTGAAGTCACAGAAGAGGCCGTCGGACAGGTCATCTCCGACTGGACCGGCGTTCCGCTCGGACGCATGGTGCAGGATGACGCGGAATCCATCCTTTCGCTCGGCAACAAACTCAAAGGCCGTGTGATCGGCCAGGACCACGCGATCGAGGCCGTCGACCAGGCACTTCGTACTGCCAAGGCCGGTGTTCAGAACCCTGACGCCCCGATGGGCGTGTTCCTGTTCGTCGGGCCGTCAGGTGTCGGTAAAACCGAACTTGCAACTGCGATCGCCGATCAGTTGTTCGGCGGCGAGCGCTTTCTCATCTCGATCAACATGTCCGAGTTTCAGGAAAAGCACACCGTATCCAAACTCGTCGGATCACCTCCGGGGTATGTCGGATACGGCGAAGGTGGCGTTCTGACCGAGGCAGTACGCCAACGCCCCTACTCTGTGGTCCTGCTGGACGAGGTCGAAAAAGCTGATCTTGAGGTCATGAACCTGTTTTACCAGGTGTTCGACAAGGGTGTGCTGTCTGACGGTGAAGGCAGGCTGATCGACTTCAAGAACACGATCGTCGTCTTGACCAGTAATCTGGCAACGGACGTACTGACAGAGATGGGGAGCCTCCCCACCAAGCCGACGGCAGATGAACTCGTCGCCGGTTGCCGGCCTATCCTGAGCGCGCATTTCAAACCCGCGCTTCTTGCCCGCATGCAGATCGTTCCGTTCTATCCGCTGATCGGTGCACCACTCGAAAAGATCGTCCGGCTGAAACTGAACAAGATCGGCAAGCGCCTGCGCGAAAACCAGAAACTCGAACTGGTCTATTCGGACGAGGTTGTCGAATCGATCGCTGCCCGGTGCACGGAGGTGGAAACCGGCGCCCGCAACATCGATCACATCATCAACCGTACCATTCTGCCGGAGCTCTCGACCGAGCTTTTGACGCAAATGGGTGCGGAAGACGCAGATTTCACACGTGTTGAAATCGCCTTGGGAGACGGCGGAGCCTTCAGCTACGCCCTCGCCTGAGCAATTCGCCGAGACTATCCCCGGATGGCTGCATCGTTGAGCGGCCATCTTTTGAACCCTGTCCAAGAAAGACGGTGCCTGAGATCATGATTCTGGGAGACTTGATCGAACTCTCGTCCGCGATGACATCGGGCGTCAAGGTCGAAGCGGTTATGGACAAAGTTGTTGAGTCCGCTCTCAATCTGACCAGCGCCGAGGAAGCCTCCATCTTCATTCTGGACACTTTTGGCCAGACCCTGCACCGGGCCTGCTCGCGGCACCGTGGCTATATCAAGGCGATGCCGACCGGCAAGCAGGTCATCCTTTACGGCGAGGACAAGCTGCCCAACATGAAGGAACCGGCAGCGTTCGTCGTTTCAACCGGAACCACACTCAATCTCGGCGACATCAACAAGGTGGTCGGGTATGAGTTCGATCGCATCCGGGAAGACGACAAATACGGCGGTCTGAAAACACAGGCACTGGTTATCCTACCTCTCACGATCCAGTCCAACCGAACCATCGGGATCCTGCAGATCATCAACCCGGGCGCTTCCCATCAGGCGATCAACGCCGTCTCGGACGACACTTTGACGGAGCTCCAGAGCCTTTGCGGACTAGCAGCACTTTACATGTGGACCGCAAGGCTGCTTGAAGACAATACGCGCCTAAAACGGCAATTCGACAGGCATCTTGCTGAATTGCCCAAACAGGTTCGCAAGGCGAAACCGAAGCCTGTCATTGATTCCTCGCGGCCAAAGGGTCTGATCGGCGAGAGCCCTCCGATCGAACATGCCATCAAGCTTGTCGGCAAGGCTGCACGCTCAACCGTGCCGATCCTGGTGCGTGGTGAAACCGGCACCGGCAAGGAAATGATGGCGGCGTTCATTCATATGTCCAGCGACCGGGCCGACAAACCATTTGTCGTGCAAAACTGTGCGGCGCTGCCGGAGGCCCTTCTGGAAAGCGAGTTGTTCGGCCATGTCAAAGGCGCATTTACAGGCGCAAACACGACCAAGCTTGGGCTGGCACACGAAGCGAACCATGGCACCCTCTTTCTGGACGAAATCGGCGATATGCCGCTTGCGCTTCAAGCAAAGGTTCTCCGCCTCCTCCAGGAGGGCGAAGTGCGGCGCGTGGGATCCACCAAGACCGAAAAGGTGGACGTGCGCATCGTCGGCGCAACGAACATCAATCTGGAAGAGAAAATCGAAGCAGGCGAATTCCGGCAAGATCTCTTCTACCGGCTTAACGTTTTTCCCATCAACTTGCCTCCGCTGCGTGAACGGCCCTCGGACATTCCGATGCTGATAGACCATTTCCTTCGATCCGCAGCCGCCAAATCAGGAACCCAAGTCCCCGTTCTTTCGTCGGATGCTCTCGAAGCGCTTTTGTGCTGGGGCTATCCGGGCAATGTGCGTGAGCTGAAGAACATCCTGGACAGGGCGCGCCTGATGGCTGAAGACGGATATCCGATTGAACTGGACCATCTGCCGCCTGAACTTGCGGGCGTTCAGCACAGTCACGACAATCGCGTTCCAACGCTTATTCCGGAGGGCGACCTGAAATCCATCGTGGGTCAGTACGAGGCCATGGTGATCGAGGCGAAAATGCGCGAAGCGAACTGGAACAAAACAAATGCAGCGCGCATACTAAATGTTAGCCGCCGGACAATTATAGATAAACTCAACCGGTACAACATCACACGTCCGGATGGATTCGAACGCGCCTGAGCCGACTGAACCATCGGGACATCGATCACAGAGGGTCTCGGGTTTTTGTCGACAGGCAGTTCAATCAACTTGCACAGTCTGATGAGCGATTTCGTGTCGGGCCGACTTTCCTATGAGAAGCTGTCCAAGCAATTGCGCGCGCTGGCAACCCGATCAACAGAAGATTTGCAGAACGCGCATCAGGCGATAGCGTCGCTTGTCGAAGAAGGTCGTCTTCCGCGCGACCTTGGCGCGATTCTTCTCAGCCAACTGCCTGCAGCGCCGGCCGGAAGCCCTGCTGCTCCCGCAACGATCCCTGAAGAGCAGGATCTTCTGGAGGACCGTAATTCCACTTTGCCTCCTCCAGATGCTGAGGACATGTTTGACGAACCCACCCTGCCGCACGGTGTAACACCCGAATGGCGTGAAGGTAGCGCCACCGGTACCGGTGGCGGGGGCATGCAACCATTTGCAGCGCCCCAGGCAACGCCGCCTCAGGAAAAGCTTCCGCCCCTTCCCTTCCTCACGCAGGCGCCGGCAGCGTCGGGCGAGGACATGCGCGACAAGGTCGACGATGCGATCCTGTCGTCGCTCGTCTCCGACTATACCGACTTCCGGAACACGCGCGGTTCATCGGAGCAAGCCCAGAGCGGACAAGCGGACGCAGGCAAGCTCGACAAGTTTCTGACCGATTTCAAGAGTGCAAGATTTCGCTCCGATGCCCGGCGTGCCTCAAGCGGAGTCCGGACAGAAAGCCTCGACCTGAACAAGTTGTCGTCCCCGCAAATCAAGCGTGCGGGCGTCGGGTCAATCCTGCGAGACCGATTCATTCTCGATACGGAGATCGGGCGAGGCGGCATGGGCTACGTTTATTCGGCTGTCGACAGGCGCCGCCTCGAGGCCGGCCACAATCAGCCCTATGTCGCCGTCAAGTTGTTGAACGAGAGTTTTCAGAACGATTCCGAGGCACTGCGGTTGCTTGAGGCGGAGGCCCGCAAATCCCAGGCTCTTGCACATCCGAATATCACTACGGTCTATGATTTCGACCGCGACAAAGCGGATGTCTTCATCGTTATGGAGCTTCTGGACGGTGTTGCCCTTGACCGCAGGCTCGGACAGGCGATGGGTTTGCCGCTGTCGCCCGCGGAATGCGCCCGCATCCTAAGGGGAACATGTGCTGGTCTGAGCTACGCTCACAGCCGAGGCGTCGTTCATTCCGACCTGAAACCAGGGAACATCTTCCTGTTGCAGGACGGGACGATCAAATTGCTGGATTTCGGCCTCGCAGCGGCTGCCAGCGCAAGTGCGGATCACCCCATTCAGGACAGTCTTACCGTCACCTATGCCAGTCCGGAGCAGTTCGAACGCGCGCCCCGCGACCCTCGCGACGATGTATTCGCCCTTGGTTGCGTTGCGTTTCAGATCCTTGCCGGTCGGCATCCTTTCGATTCAAGACCAATCGATGAAGTCGCGCGCGCGGGTATCAACCCCGAACCTATCGAAGGCCTCGATACGCAGGCATGGGAAACACTGAAGAGCGCACTGGAATTCGACCGGCAGCGGCGCCTTGCGGATGTCGACAGTTTCCTCGCCGGCCTATTCGAAGACGGCGCGACGGAATGAGCCTGTCCGGCTGGATGCCGGCTTCCGGGTCAAGCTGCTCTATTCAATCGCATCGACAATTGATTCAATGGCACGGGTGAAGGCGTGTTCCTGCTGCAGCGTGCGGATCAGTCCGGTGCTGCCGATCTGTATCAGGTCGGTTGAAAGCGGCAACACGGCCGCCACCGGCGTGCGGTAGTTTGAGAAAATCCGCTGAGACAGGTCGTTGAAATCGAATGTTTCAAGCGCCTTGTTGACGACCAGGAAAAGCTGCGGCACTTCGAGTTTCCGCGCCAACTCCAGGGTTACCGCGGTTCCCTGATAGTCCTGAATGTCCGGGCGCAAGATCAGGAGCAACGTGTCGGAAATCGCAATCGAGAGCAGCGTTTCCTCGTTCACGCCCGGATGGGTGTCGATCAGCAGATAATCAAGCTCCAGACCCTGGCAAAGTTCTATGAAGCCCCGGTTCAGGTCCTCAACATCGTATTTTTCTTTCAAGATACGGGCTATCTCACCGGTCTTGATGGATGAAGGCACCAAATACACGTGCCCACCGTCCGGCACCTGCGGCTGTCCCTGTGCGTCAACGACATTTGCCGTGACGTCCAGTGCCGCATCGGTAATGGCGCAGTGACCCCAAAGAAAATTGTTGAGCGTTTGTTTGACAGAATTCAGGTCGACCTTGAACAGCGCATGGATGCCGGGTGACTGAATATCCGTATCCACGATCCCCACGCGGTGCCCCCTCAGAGCGAGTGAAGCTGCAAGATTTGCGGTGACGTTGGATTTACCCGTTCCGCCGCGATAGGAGTGAGTGGAGATAATCTTGGTCAAATCACTTTTCCAGGTAGGCGGCTCCTGCCGCAATCAGGCTCGGTTGGTCAGCAGTCAGGATTTGTAACGGGATCTGAGGTCCTTTGCGCGGGACTGCAATGAGCGAAAATAATCTGAATCACTGACCTCTTGAATTTCCTTTTCCGCCTCTTCTTCGTCGTAGCTGACTTCGAATTTGTCGAGGCGGGTTTTAAGTTCGGCGTTTTCCTTGCGGAGCTTTGCTTCAGCCATCTCGAGTTGACGTTTGGTCTCCGTCAGCTCCGCAATCAACTGACTGGAATGAAACTCCCGGGCCTCCACCTGTACCACCATACCGGAAAAGGTTTCAGCCAGGGCACGGATGTCTGAATCGACCGCATCATCCGTTATAACGTCATAGAGCTCTTCGACGTCGTCGAACCGGCCGTTGGCAATCGCTTCGCAGGTCCTGGCCAAACTGGCAACTGCCGGGTTCATGGATTGCGATGACGACATGCAGGATCTCCGTTCCTTCCGGGTGTTGAGTTCAGTTCGATACGGTGGTAACGGTCGGTTTCGTTGGACTCAAATAGCGCCCCGAGATCCAGCCTCGGCGGCCCGTATCCGTATCGCGCACAAACACCCAATCACCGTTGATTTCGTTCTGCCGGACCTCCCGGCCCTTGTTGAACCGCTCGATCACGTTGGCCTGTAGATCCGGTTCCGTCCTGAAGGCAACACGATCACCGCTCACGAACAGAAGCTGTCCCTGCGGATCCTGAGTGGGCGGTAATATGACCCTGGAGACAGGCGGAGGCGGACTGGCGTCACGCGCGGCGTCAAAGAGATAAGACCGGTCGCGGAACTGTATCAGCATCAAAGCCACCAAAAACAACCCGACGACGATGGCATATGGGACGAGTCTCGGCATTTCGCGTCTTTTCAGGTTTTGGCGAACCGTCGGCCCGATTACCTCGAGCCTTGAGCATTTCGTGCAACTGATCTTATTCCTTGTTCCGGTTACTTTCCAACGCAACCTTTACAAATGAATGAATAAGCAGAACCAATCGGTGGCTGAATTTTCATTCCTGCGCAGGTTGAGCAGGGTCCCCGACCCAAAACGACATGCAACCTGGTATTCCACCAGGTCATCACGATGTGGAAGCTGTGACCGCAACCCGTAACTGAGTCCGTATTGTTAACGGTCAAATTGGGTCTCGAACGCGAAATTCAGCACAAAATCGCGTTTCGTCATAAATCTTTATCATCCCCGATGTGAATTCGACTTAGCAACGACGGTGCCTTGCCGTCGCGATGTTCTCCATCCGGATGTGCCTTTCCTGCAAAGGATCCATTCGCTGTTATTCGTGTTGTCGCCTTGCGTTGGAGTGAGCTGAGTGCCTTCGATCATCAAATCAAGTCGCGCATCGCTCTCCATGAATATCGAAGCAATCGAAAACGGGGCGCTCTCCACCGTCACAATGTTCCTGCTCTGTGACCTTGAAAGCCCGCACCGGCTCTTAACCGAGCAAGCGCTCTGGCCAATGGTCACAGAGCAACTGCCAAAAGGGGCGATTTTCGACAAAGGGCAGCTCAAGCCCCATGGCGAAGTGATGGTTGCCGGGAGTGCGCTTTCTCCAACGGACGATCCTGTAGAAGCCGTGCGTGTGAGCATTCATTGCGCCGGGATTGCAAAGTCTTTAGCGGTTTTTGGAGACCGTTACTGGATGCTGACCGACCGTGGCATCGAAATGTCGCGCCCTGCCCCTTTCCTTAAGATGCCAATCGGCGATCAAACGTCCTTCGGTGGTCCGAAGCACCAGCTCAATCCGAAGGGCAAGGGAGATATGGCGCGACAACTTCTTGATTCGGGCTTCGACGCGCCGCTGCCGAATGTCGAACTTGCCAATGCCCCCATCCGATCGATCGACGAGGCACCTGCACCAGCCAATTTTGGCCCGCTTCCACCTGACAGCAAAGCGAGGATGAAACTTGCAGGCACCTACGATCAGCACTGGATGAAATGCCGCGCTCCTCTGAAACCGGAAGACTTCAATCCGAAATTTCATTGCGACGCGCCAGATGACCAGCAGATCGAAACGTATTTTTCAGGAGGCGAACCGTTCTCGATCACGGGAATGACGCGCGGTGAAACCACGCTCCAGGGTCAGCTACCGGACCTGCGCGGCCGATGTTTTTATAAGATGGCCAAGACCGGTGAGCTGCGCGAAGCGAAGATGGTCTGCGACACGGTTACCTTTTTTCCGAATGTGCGAAAGGCAACGCTCGCCTTTCGCGGTTTGATCCGGAGCGAGGACAGCACAGGCGACGACATCACCCACATAATGCTCGCCGTTGAGAGCAAGAACGATGTGGAAAGGCCCCGCGAATATTACGCCGAAGTCTTTCGAAAGCGAACCGATCCGGAGATCGCGCATCTGCACCTGCTTTCCGATTTCCAACTGTTACCGGACAGGAACCCGGATGAACTGTCTGAAAAACGAAAGGCCATGCTGGAGCGTGCCCAGGCCGACAGGATCAAATTCCTTCAGAACGCGGACTGGGGAACACGCAAGGCCGTTGAAAACGCGGGCTTGTCACCTGATGTCGTGCCACCGCCCGATCTGACCTCGATGGACGATATCCCGCTGGTCGGAACGCCGACGAAGGAAGACATTACCAATGGCGATTTCGATGTCGCCGAGCTCATAGAACAGGCCGAAGAAGCACGCCGTGCGGTCGAAGAGCGCATGAACCGCGAGCTCGCGACCGCCGAGCTGCAAAGGCGCAAACTCGTAGAGGCTTTGCCAAGTTCCCTTGCCCCGGAAACGGTCCAGAGGCCCATGGCTTCCGATGAAGTCGTCAACGCATATCCGGACATAGAACTGCCCAAAGATCTCCTGGAAGGTCTTGAGGGGATCGTGCCCGCCATGTCCGGCACGCGAAATGCGCTCGCAGAGGATATCGCAAGATACGGTCACTCGCCTGATGCCGAGCAGCAGGGCCGGATTGACCGAGCGCTAGAAATCCTCGATGGAGAAATCGGATTCGCGGCTCCGGACACTGAAGACAGTTTCGCCAAAGCCAAAGCGCGGGCCCTGAAATTGCCTGAGGGCTCGCTGATCGCCGACGCCCGGTCCGGACTGGATTCCGTCGACCTGTCCTTCCTTGACCAGGTCGACGGAGTGGACGAAGCGCTCACCGAACAGCTGAGCGACTTCGGCGGGTTGAAAATCGATGTTCCTGATTTGCCCGATTTGCAGGACGTTGCGTCTCTGAAACTTAGCTCTGACGCGCTTCTCCCCTCCAAAGACGCAGATGCAAAGGCTACGGATGCAATCGGTGAAAGGATCGACGGCTCAAAGGACCGCCTGCGCGAGATTGCGGGCCACATCGTTTCTGACGCTAGCACCGACCCGATCGCTGATATCATCGCGTTTGGGGAAGAGAAGCTCGTACCACCCCTCGATGACGACATTTCAGGCCTTTCGCCCAAGGAGAAAGCCAACCATCAACTCGACAAGGGCCGGCAAGCGCTGGACGCTGCCGAACAGAGGCTGGAAGAGGAGCTCCCGGAAGCGAGACGACTGTCGCCCGAGCCGATATTTCCAATTGAGGATCTTGCGCCCGGCGTTCCGGAAAGACTTGGCGCCTTTGTTGTCGAACAAATTCAAAAAGGCCATGACTTCAAGGGAGCCGACCTTGCAGGTGCGGTTCTGAAGAAAGTCGACTTCGCAGGGCAGGATCTTTCCGGAACGCTCTTTGAAAAGGCTGATCTCACGGGCGCGAATTTCAGCGGCTGCAACCTGACCAATGCTGTTTTCTCAGGCGCGATATTGGACGATGCTGATCTTTCCGGAGCCGACCTGACTTCCGCAAACCTAAGTCACGCATCGCTTGCGCGTACAAAGCTGACCGGCGCGACTCTCGCCGAACTCGATATTCTTGAATCAAGCCTGGAAAACGCCGATGCGTCTGGTGCTTCCCTGCAGAATGTTCAATTCATTACCTGTCAGCTTGACGGCATGAACCTCGGTTCCGCCAATCTTAAAAACGTCACCATCCTGCAGTCATCCGGACCTCGACTTTGCCTGAATGATGCAAAGATCAACGGGTTTATTTCCATTCAAACAAGTCTGACTGCTCTTCAGGCCACACATGCCGATCTGGATCGTTTGATCCTCGCCGATTCTGATTTGTCGGGAGCCAATTTCAATCAGTCCCAGCTGGATAACTCGGCGGTCGTAGGCGCTTCGTCCCTCAAAGGCAGCACGTTTATCAAACTCAGGGCTTTCAATACGTTTTTCAATGGCCTGACGCTTGCCGAGAGTTGCTTTGTCGGATCCGCGTGCACGTCATGTTACTTCCATCAGTGCGACCTGACCTCCTGCGATTTCCGGGTGTCGCTACTGAACACGACACTCTTTGGCGGATCGGACCTCAAGTATTCGGATTTCTTCGGCGCCAGCCTTTACGCGGCTTCGCTGGACAAATGCGATCTCAGGCGCTGCAGCTTCCGCGCTTCAAACCTTTATGCCGCCAACCTGAGGGATGCGCTGATCGCAAGTGCCGATCTGACCGATGCGAATCTGGGCCTGACGCTAATGGGGCAAGCACGCCATGGATGATCTGCTGACCCAGATTCCGATCACCGTTGAGGAAATCCTTGACTACCAGCGGCACGAGCAGCCGATTTTGTCCAGATCTATCGATGCGGCATCCTTTGAAGGACTGGATCTTTCCGGTCTGATGGCAGTCGACTGTCATTTCACCAATTGCGATTTCACCAGAGCTGATCTCAGCGGTACGCAGTTTGCTCAATGCGACTTGCGCAATAGCCGGTTTACCGACGCAAAGCTTGATGGCCTAGTTCTCGCGGCAACCGACCTGAGCAACGCCAACTTCGAAGGCACGACTGTTGTCGGACTGCAGGCAGCGGATAGCAATGTCCGCGATGCAGTCTTCAGGAATGCGGGCCTTGCCGATACGGTCTTTGCCAAGTGCGATCTGACAACCGTTGATTTTTCACGGTGTGTCGCAAGCAGGTTGGGCAGCCTTGAATCTGATATCGGCCATGCATCTTTTAGCGATGCCGAGCTTGAAAACTTCTTTGTGACAAAAGCGGATTTACGCACCGTCGATTTGACCGGCGCGCATGTAAACATAGCGATGTTTTCGGATGCGGATCTGTCGGGCAAGATCCTGTCCGGGCAGACCTGGCAACACTGCACCTTCAACAAGGCCAAGTTCGAAGGTACCGATCTCAGCGAAGCGAAGATAGACGGGTCGGTCTTCAACGACTGTTCATTCCAGGGAGCCAATCTGAAGGCCGTTTCGGCAGAAACCACGTGCTTCACCAAATCGAAGCTCGACGGCGTTGACCTTTCCGGCAGCAATCTCAACATGGCAAACTTTGCCAACGCGTCTTTGGCAGGCGCTAACCTCAGTGGGTCGCAGCTCTTTTCAGCAGTCTTTCTGGAGGCGGATTGCCGCGCGGTTCTTTTTGAGCGCTGCGACATGAAACAGGCTGAAATGTCTCACGCAAACCTCAACGGAGCGAACCTTTCGGCAGCGAGTTTCTTCAACACCAAGATGCACGGCATCAAAAACAAGAAGAGCCTGATGCTGGGAACAACCGGAAATACAATCGACACAGATGGTCAGCGTCTGGTGGCCGAACTTTACCGGCCGAAGATGGAGATGCTCAGTGACTAACAAAGCAACACGCTTCGCGGAGCAGATAGAAGAATGACATAAGGAACCGAACGATGTGTTTTCTGAATTCTCAAGGTCCTTTGCCGGGCATGGATTTCGCCGCGCCGGATGTCTATCTACAGACA
Source organism: uncultured Roseibium sp. (assembly GCF_947494555.1). Taxonomy (GTDB): domain Bacteria; phylum Pseudomonadota; class Alphaproteobacteria; order Rhizobiales; family Stappiaceae; genus Roseibium. The sequence continues at coordinate 60,364 of NZ_CANLVF010000006.1, forward strand.
ACTCCCGTCGGGCCTGTTCCCGTTCCGCTGGTAAGCATAGGCATGCGCGCAAGCGAAATTCCAACAGCTTTCAAGTTTCTCGTTATGTGCATGCCGTCGCACAACATGACCAACAACGCCCCTGTCACCATCAGCGGCCCTGGCCCGGGTGTCGCCTCCGGAATGGTCTGTTCCAGCAGCCGTAACATGAAGGGCTCGACAAAACTGATGGTCGGCCCAATGCCCGCAACACGTTCTCTGCTCGATCCCACGATGCAAAACGGAATGACGCCGAATTCCGTGGGCACAACTCTTGTGCCGTCGCAAATCAAAGTGATCAGCCTGGCCTGAGGGGCCGCTAAGACAGGAAAAAGGATTATGGCTTCAACAGTCGGACGTGTCGGTGCAACCCAGCAGTACCTTTATCTCTATGTTCCCAAAGCCTCGACCGGAAACGCTGCGGAAGACGTGGGAACGGTCTTTCGCCTTGGATCCTATTCCAATTTCGAAGAAACGCTGACAACAGATACCGATCAGGCAGCCGTCTATCCGTCCCAATACATAACCGATTCCGGTGGTGGCACAGCAGCGATCGAGGGCGCAGCGGGAGACAACGGCGAACACGGCATCCTGCTGGCCTGCGACGGCCGCGTTCTGCTGAGATCCAGCGAAAAAACCTACATCAACAGCGAAGGCAATATCCATATCGAGAGCAATTCCGGACAGATCGACATCATTTCCGGAACGAACCAGGATATCGTCCTGAATGCTGGCGCGAGCACCGGTGACATCCACATAACAGCCACAAACGAGTTCAAGGAAGTTACCGAGCAGGCCACCAAGAAACACGGCGGGCGGACTTACGATTACTACACATCGCCCAAGGAAGAGTTCTACGAAACCAACCTGTTCAAGATCGTCTGGGGCCGCGTTGAAAGTCATCATATGGGTGGCAAGCTGACCACATTTTTCGGCGGTGCCATGACGATACAGCTGGCGGTCAAGTTCAGTCTCGACCTCGCTCTGCACCTGGCGATTTCTGTCCTGTCGAAGTTTTACCTCTATGGTCTCAAGTGCGAGCTTGGCCTCATCAAACTCGATCTTGTTGAGTTCAAATTCGAAATCAAAAAAGGCAAGTTCGAGTCCGCCTGGAACAAGATCGAAACAGTTCCCGTCAAGGCAATGATAACCGGCGCCAAAGCCGTCAAGGAAGAAGTTTGCCTTGCGATGCACACCGCAGACATAAAGAAAAAAGGCGTCGAAGTCGGCGATTCATCCGTGGTCGCCAAGAAGCAGGATGTCATGGCGCAACTTGTTTCAACCGTTGAGGTCAAAACCTGAATTCAAATGCCTGGCCCCGTCGCCCGTGACCTCCGAGATTGGAAACAGACATCATGACAATGCAGCAAAACAAACCGTCCAGCGCTCGGGTTTCAGACGAGACGGGCGGTGTGGCGGCCGAGAACGCACTGGCTACCGGTGTTGTAAAGGCCCTGGTGACGGACAGCATCATGCTCGTTGGCACCGAAGATATAGAGCAAATCGAGGCAATCCGCGCCGCCGGGTGCCTTCTTTCGCCTGCGATCGGCGACACCGTGGCGCTCTTCATTGCCGGCGGCAATGCGCATATCCTTTCCGTCCTGGAGCGCTCGGCGGAATACCCTGCCCAGATTTCGGTTCCCGGTGCAGACGATGTCGAAGTCACCGCCGCAAATCTGAAGCTTCACGGCAAGGCGCAGGTCGTTGTGCAGTCGCCCGTCATTGCCATTTCCGCACGCCGGCTGAATACCATCGTTGAGACCGCATCGCAGACAGCGCAGAAGTTCATCTTGAACGCTGCAAGGATGATCGAAAGCGTCAGCGACAAGATGACATCCGCCGGAACGATGACCACGACGGTCCAGACCCGTACAACCAAGGTCAAAGGCGTCGACACCCATGATGCAGGTTCGCTGATCCAAAAGGTAGAGGACGTTGCCTCGCACCGGAGCGACGTCACTTTGATGACTGCAAAGAACGACGTCAGGATTGAAGCAGAAAGGGTCAGCGTCAGCTGACATCACCGCATTCACCCTCTGGATCGAAGTATTTGCCGGATCTAAGTCAATGTTGACAATTGAAGAACGCCTCGAGGCTGCCAGGGGGCACCTTGAGGAACGCCGGCATGAGAACGCGGCGCTGATTTTCGAGGGCATTCTGGACGCGGCACCACACAATCTTGCCGCGACGACCGGCCTCGCGGCGCTCAAAATGGCGGAGGGCGACCTCGATACGGCAGAGCGGTTGCTCACGTCGGCGCTCTCGCGTGGCCAGGTCGAAGCCGATCTTCTGGCTCTTGCGGCAAAGGTGGCCCTGCTGCGAGGCAGCAAGGAAAAGGCTCTCGAATTTGCCAATCAGGCCTTGAGCCTCGACGAACTGCACATCGATGCCAGCCTTTTGCGCATTAACATGCTGCTTCAGGACGGAAAGTTACGCGAGGCAGAACCCGCACTCCACACACTGTGCAGGGCGCATCCGGAAAATCCAAGCGCAGCCGCGATGTCGGTTATGCTCCTCACGGAATTGGGCGACTTCCGGCATGCCCTTGATCTTGCCCAAGACAGTTTGGCGAAAACGTCCAAAAGCGAGGAAATCGAGGCTGCGATGGGCCACTGTCTGTCTAGGCTTGGCGACCATGAAAAGGCGCTTGGCTACCTTGAAAGCGCGCACTTTAAGGATCCGACAAATCCGCTTTATGCGCTGTCTCTTGCGAAATCTTTGCTCGAAACCGGACAGGCCACCGAAGCGCTCAGGGTGGCCAAGCGCGCGACCGTCCGATTTCCGGAGCTTTTGCCCGCCTGGCTGATCTACGTTGAAATCATGATCAGGCGGGGCGAGACAATGACTGGTTTGCGCGAATTCACACCGGTTATCCAGCGTGCCCAGGATCGCCTGGATGCAAGTCTGCACCTGGCGCAGGCCTACAGGATGGCAGGTTACCCTGAAAAATCTCTCGAGGTGCTCAAGCCGATCCTCGCCCAGCTCGCAAAACTTCCGCCGGACAAGGCCCCGAAATTGGCGGCAATCGCGCGGGAGTGTTTCCTTGCGAGCGGACATCCGGAACGTGTCAGCGAAACTTTCGGGCTGGAAGATGAACCTTCTTCCGAAAAAACCGAAGACATCGATCTTGCGTCGGGAGATCTGGTTATCGTCATTCCGCCCGGTCAATCAAATCTTGAGCTGGTTCCTCTCATGCGGTTTCTGCCGCAGGCAGGCATGCGAAGTGAACCGTTGAAGATTGTCGGCCCGTCAACGTCACGGCAGCTGGCGGATGTTTTCGGCTCATTCAATTATCTTTCGGGCGACCTTGCAGCGGAGAACGCGGACACCGATCTGCCGGAAGAAGCGCGTTTCCTGCCCTTGCCGCTTGTTCTGGGACTGCCGGGTGTGGTTGATGCGCAAAACCTGTTTCCCGAGCCCTACGCAAAGGTTCTTCCGGATCGAAAAGTCACCTGGCAGCGTTCGCTCGCCGAAATCGGCGGTCCGCGTGTGGCCATGTGCTGGCACTCGTCGCGGCCAGGCATGCTGCTTCAGGACTTCCGGCACCTGTTTCAGTTTACCGGCTGCAGCCTCGTAAGCTCTGCCTGGGGTTCGGCGCGTGAGCAACTGAAGGACGAAGAGCAGATCATAGACGCGGGCGCCCACTTTAGAGATCTGCACGACCTTACAGCGCTTCTCGATGCGTGTGATCTTGTCATCGGCCCTGACAGCATCCCGATTCATATCGCCGGCAGTCTCGGGAAACCGGGCATTGTCCTGCTAGACCCGGCACACCCCTGGTACTGGCACAACGTTGACGGTCGGTCGACGTGGTATCCGAGCATAAGGGTTCTCAAGACCAAGCGCTTCGGTCACTGGGTCGAAACGCTTCCCGAAGTCGCCGCCGACATCAACCAGGTCATTCAGGAAACTCTGGAGACACAGGGTTCCTGAGCGATTGCATCACTGACGATATGGCTGCTGTCCGGGCGGCGGTCTCCCCGGCGCGGGTCGCCACCGGGGAGGTCCGGATCTCGCCCTAACGCGCCGGGATGATGTTGTGCTCAGGTCCAAACGGGAAGCCGGTGATGTTTTCCGCACCATCCTCGGTCACGATCAGGATGTCATGTTCACGGTAACCGCCCGCGCCCGGAACGCCATCGGGCAGCATGATCATGGGCTCCATGGAAACGACCATGCCAGGCTGCAGCACCGTTTCAACATCCTCACGCAGTTCCACAGACGCTTCGCGGCCATAGTAGTGGCTGAGAACGCCGAAGGAGTGGCCGTAACCGAAACTGCGGTATTTCAGAAGATCATGACTGCGGTAAATGTCATTGAGCTCAATCGCAATGTCGCAACAGCGGGCACCCGGCTTGATCAGTTTCAACCCTTCCCGATGGACATGGCAGTTGATTTCCCAAAGGCGCAGGTGCTCGTCCGAAACGTGTTCGCAGAAGAGCGTGCGTTCAAGCGCCGTGTAGTAGCCGAAGATCATCGGGAAGCAGTTGAGGCTGAGAATATCGCCCGGCTCGACCACCTTGTTGGTGACCGGATTGTGCGCACCATCTGTATTGATGCCCGACTGGAACCATGTCCAGGTGTCCATCAGTTCGACAAACGGAAAGGACTTTGCGATTTCCCGGATCATGGCATTCGTCGACGCGATGGCCACTTCGTGTTCCGTGACACCGGCCGCGACCGCGTCGGCGACAGCCGCACCACCGACATCGCAGATGCGCGCGCCCTCGCGGATCAGAACGTGTTCTTCAGCGCTCTTGATCGTCCGCTGGGTCATGGCATCGGCAGCCACATCAACGAACTCCACACCCGGGAATGCGGCTTCAAGCAACTTCAGCAGATCCAGCGAGACATGGTCGAATTCGATACCGATGCGCTTGACCGAAGGATTGGGCCAGCCGAGCAGCGTCTGGATGGCGTGGAAATAATTGTCCCTGCGCCAGTCCGTATAGATCACCGTATCACCATGTGTCCGGCGCCAGGGCTGTCCACCGTCGATACCGGCAGCAACGGTCGTCGCCTTGTCCTGTGTGACCACCAGTCCGTACTTCCGGCCGAAATAGCAGTACAGAAAGCCGGAGTAATAACAGATATTATGGTAGGAGGTCATAAGACACGCGTCGATGTCACGCGCTGCCATCAATTCGCGCAAGCGGTTCTGCCTCCGGTCCATTTCTTCAGGTGAGAAAGGCGAAAAAGACTTTTCGCCATTGTTCATCTCGTAGATGCGGATCATGTCGTCGCTCATGGGTGCTCTCCTTTCCCGGTGCGATCCTGTTTCCAATCGATTGCCAACTGCGAGCCCTAAACGCAAAACGGGCCGGTTTCCTTTGAAAGAAACCGGCCCGCCAGGCCCAAAACCTCAATTGTCTTGCTACCGGGAGGCTTCAGCCTCCGCCCGGCGACTGGCGTTCCGCCACCGGCACACTCCGTGAGCAGCTGGGCTGAAATCAGCCCGGTGTCAAACCTCTAAGCCTTTCAGAGCGCCGCCGCAAGAATTCAAGAACCGTGAGCAGTGCGATCGAAATGGCGACCATCAGCGACGCCACAGCGAGAATGGTCGGCGAGATCTGTTCGCGCAAGCCGGTAAACATCTGCCAGGGCAACGTTTTCTGCCCTGCGGACCCGAGGAACAGCACGACGACCACTTCGTCGAACGAAGTGATGAAGGCAAACAGAGCGCCGGAGACTACACCCGGGATGATCAGCGGCATCTGAACCTTGAAGAATGTGGTGACCGGGTTGGCTCCGAGACTTGCGGATGCACGAACCAGTGAGCGGTCAAAACCGACCAGCGTTGCGGTCACCGTGATGATCACGAAAGGCGTGCCGAGCGCCGAATGCGCCAGAACCACACCCCAATAGGTGCCCTGCAGACCGATGCGTGAGTAGAAGAAATACATGCCCGCCGCTGAAATGATCAACGGAACGATCATCGGCGAGATCAGGATCGCCATAATCGCAGGTTTATAAGGCACGTGGGATTGGGAAAGGCCGACGGCAGCAATCGTTCCGAAAGTCGTTGCCAGAAGCGTTGCGACCGGTGCGATAAGCACAGAGTTGACGAGCGCCTGCTGCCAGTCCGGGTTGGTGAAGAAGTCGTCGTAATGCTTGAAGGAATAGCCCGCAGGGTCGAGCGACAGCATTTCTTTCGTGAAGGTGAAGAAGTCCTGAGCGTTGAAGCTCAGCGGCAGGATCACCAGGATCGGGAAAATCAGGAAGAAGAAGATCAGTCCGCAGATCACCCGGAACGTGTAGAACCACGTTCTTTGAAGGGGGGACGCATAGGGTGGTAGTGCGCTCATGTCGTCCTCCTATCCGAGCTTCACGTTGTCGATGCCGACGATCTTGTCGTAGACGACGAAGAGAACGAGTACAGCGACCAGAAGCAGGGTTCCCAGCGATGCCGCCAGACCCCAGTTGAGCGACGACGAGATGTGGTAGGCAATCCGGTTGGAAATGAAGATACCGGACGTGCCGCCGACCAGCTCCGGCGTGATGTAGTAACCGATCGACAGGATGAAGACGAGGACGGCACCGGCCCCGATCCCCGGAACCGATTGCGGGAAATAGACTCGCCAGAAAGCGGTCCAGTCATTCGCGCCAAGGCTCTTGGCCGCGCGGACGTAGCTGGGTGATATGGTTTTCATCACCGAATAGAGCGGCAGGATCATGAAGGGCAGGAGAATGTGCGTCATGGCGATGATCGTGCCTGTCTGGTTGTTGATCATCACGAGACGACCCGCATCGTCGATCAGTCTGGTCCAGACCAGGAAGTCGTTGATCACGCCCTGTTGTTGCAAGAGCACCTTCCAGGCGGATGTGCGGACCAACAATGATGTCCAAAACGGCAAAAGGACAAGGATCATCAGAAGGTTCGACGTTCGCAGCGGCAAAGCGGCAAGCAGAAAAGCAATCGGATATCCCAGCAGCAGACACGAGAGCGTAATCACGATTGACAGAAACAGCGTCCGCCCGAACAGGAACATGTAGATCTGCTGGTCATCGGGCTTCATTTCGATGCCGTCCGGACCACGTTTGGCATCAAAGGCGTTCAGGAAATAGCCGTCGGTGTACCGCGGCGAAAACTGTTGCAGAACCTGCCAGGTCGCAACATCGCCCCATTTCTTGTCTGCACCAATGAACTGATCCTTGAACGGCCCGTCCTCGTCCATACGCTTGATGCGGCGGCCGGTCTTGCGGAACAGGCTGGAAATCCCGCTCTGCTCGTAGTTCAGACGGGAACCCAGACGGGTGTGCGTCTTTTGGTCAACGGCAACGACCATGTCGTTATAGAGCGCGGCGAAGACCACTTCGTCCGGCACTTCGCCGGAAGCAGGGTCCCATTTGCTGAGTTCGATAACCGTGTTTGGAAGCGTGTCGGCGACGATGCCATTTTCGACTGAGCGAAACAGCATATCGACAATCGGGGCGACAAAGGTGACCAGCACGAAAATCAACAAAGGCGCGATCAGCAGGAAGGCGCGAAGCTTTTCGCGGCGCAAGGCGCGCCTGAGCGCGGCTTTCAGCGGTTTTCCGTCCTGTGTCGTCAGAACCTGACCGTCGGTGGTATCGCTCATGAAACAGTCTTCCGGGTATCAACAAGGGTGATCCGGGCGGAGAGTTCCGCCCGGACCGAAGCCATGCGGCTTACTGTGCGAGCCAGGCCTGGAACTTGGCGTCGATGTCGTCGCGATAGTCCGCCCACCACTCGTAGTTATAGAGGAAGGTGTTTTTCGCGTTGTTCGGATCGGTCGGCATGTGCGGCGCCATGTCGATACCCAGCGATGCGTGTTGACCGACGAGCGGCGCGGAAGACTTGCGAGCCGGGCCATAGGAGATGTATTTCGCCTGATCGGCCAGACGCTGTGTGTCTGTCGCGTATTTGACGAGTTTCTTTACCTCCGCCAGGCGGTCTTCCGGCAGACCGGTCGGGATGATCCAACCGTCAAGGTCGAAGACCTGCGCGTCCCAGAGCATCTTCACCGGCTGTTTCTGCTCTTCGATCAGAGCAAAGAGACGGCCGTTGTAGGTGGAGCCGATCACGACTTCCTTGTCGGCAAGAAGCTGCGGTGTTTCGGCACCGGCGGACCACCAGACTACGTTGTCCTTGATGGTGTCCAGTTTCTTGAACGCCTGGTCCTGACCTTCTTCGGTCTCCAGCACGTTGTAGACTTCCTCTTTCGGCACACCGTCACACAGGAGAGCCCACTCCATGTTGTTGATCGGGCGCTTTTCCAGGGACCGCTTGCCCGGGAACGTTTCCAGATCGAACACGTCGCAGATCTCGGTCGGCTCCTTGCCGCCCCACTCGTCAATGTCTGAACGATAGCCGAAGGTGGTAGAATATACGATCTGCGGAATGAAGCACTCGGACACCAGTAGATCGCCGAAATCTTCGGAGGCCGGAGTTCCGTCTGGTGCTGCTGCGAGATCAACGTCGGCGTCGATCTCCATTGCAAGACCTTCGTCACAGAGGCGGATTGCGTCGGACGCAACCACATCCACGAGATCCCAGGTCACGTTGCCTGCTTCGTTCATGGCACGCAGCTTGGCAACGGCTTCAGCGGAAGATTCGTCCCAGATCACGGTAATGCCGGGATTTTCGGCCGTGTAAGGATCGGTGTAAGCGTTCTTCTGGGACGACTGATAGGCGCCGCCCCAGGAGACGAGCGTGAGATCAGTGGCAAGTGCCGAGCTACCGGTAAACGCCAGAGCTGTTCCCGCCAGAATTAATGTTTTGAGCTTCATTTGAGCTAGCTCCCTCTTTTAGGATTGAACGGATTTTTTCCGTCGTTGTCACGGGCGGACTGCGGCATCCGCCTCGCGAATTTAGGCAACTGCGTCGAGCGCCTTGCAGTCGTTAAATGCCCATCCGACCTGGACGGTTTCACCGACATGCAGCTTACGCCGCTCTCCCCGGTTGCGAACTTTGACGATAAACTCGTCATTGCCAGCCACGTTCATTCGAACGCGGATATGGTCTCCTAAATAGATCAGTTCCTCGATCCTGCCATTGACCAGATTGTCCATGGAGTCGTTCGTGTCGAACTCGACGCGTTCCGGGCGAAGCGACAAAGTCGTCCTGTCACCCACTGCGGAAACATTGACCTTGTCGGCTTTCAGCTGCGTGCCGTCGTCAAGTTCGACCAGGCATTCCTCGCCGTCGATGCCAACGACCTTGCCGCTCAACTTGTTGTTCTCGCCGATAAACTGCGCCACGAAAGAATTCTGAGGATCTTCGTAGAGATCATCCGGTGTCGAGAGCTGCTGAATGACGCCGTCGTTGAACACGGCAACGCGGTCGGACATTGTGAGCGCTTCGGTCTGGTCGTGGGTCACGTAGACGACCGTCACGCCCAGGTTTTCGTGGATGTGCTTGATTTCATACTGCATCTGCTCGCGCAATTGCTTGTCGAGAGCGCCGAGCGGCTCGTCCATCAGGACGAGTTCCGGGTCGAACACCAGTGCCCGCGCCACGGCAACACGCTGTTGCTGACCGCCGGAGAGCTGAGCAGGGCGGCGATTGCCGAATGCGCCCAGTTCGACCATGTCCAGGGCGCGCTGTACTTTCTCCGCCTGCTCGGCCTTGCTGACATTGCGGACCTGCAAAGGGAATGCGAGATTTTCGGCAACCGACATGTGCGGGAACAGGGCGTAGTTCTGAAACACCATGCCAATCCCGCGCTTGTGCGGCGGAACATTGTTGATCGGGCGATCGTTGAGATAGATCTCGCCGTGCGTTGCAGGCTCGAACCCTGCAAGCATCATCAGGCAGGTTGTCTTGCCGGACCCGGAAGGTCCCAGCATTGTCAGAAATTCACCGGGCGGAATATCGAGGTTGAGGTTCTTTACGACAAGGCTTTCCCCGTCATAGCTCTTTTGAACGCTGTCATACTTAACAGCAGCGCCCCTTATATTCGCCATATTGTCCCCAAATCCGGTTCTATTGTTATTATGGACAGCACAAGCAAATTCCCAGACGGCACGCGCCTCCTGCCGGGTAATTGCCGACACCATCGCGCGTAGCAAAACAAAAAAGATGCATCAATGAAAGGGGCTTGTGAAAAAAAATGGATATTTTTTATTCACGGCCCGACTTAATATTTTGCATTGCAGAAGACTTGAGAAAAATCCACTCAAACAAGTCGATTAAGCGGAAGGAATATCTTCATTCCGGGTCGTGGCCCACGAAAACACAATTCATGATTTTTAGCTTATAGTAAGAAAGTATTACGTGGATGCATTGTCATCCGGTCATCCGCATTTGCGGCATATCTTGACGGATCTTCGGAAGATGCGCCACATGGGATCACACGCTTTGGCAGAACCGACATTTGTGGCGACACTCCAGCCGCGCGTTCCGCGTCTTCAACAATGGGACACACGTTGCCAGAACATGAGAAAAATGACCCTCTTTTCCTGACAACAAAGGAAGTTGCGGATCTCTTGCGCGTCAAGGAACGCAAGGTATATGACCTTGCCGCTGCGGACGAAATTCCACACCGGCGCATCACCGGAAAACTGCTTTTTCCTGCACAGGCGATCCGGTCCTGGATCGACGGCACGGACGCACCGGTCGCGGCGGACAGGCCCAATGTCTTCAGCGGATCCCACGATCCCCTTCTTGACTGGGCAATTCGCGCGTCCGGTTGCGGACTGGCGACGCTTTGCAACGGCAGCCGGGACGGACTGACACAATTTCAGGCAGGGGCCGCGCTGGCGGCGGGCCTGCATCTGCCGGAAGAAAAGGGCTGGAACGTTGCAACAGTCAGTGATGCCGGTCTGACGAATTGCGTATTGATCAACTGGGCGGTTCGCAAACGCGGCCTTTTGCTTTCGGCCGATGCCGCAGCCGCGGTGACAACTGTTTCGGATTTGAAAGGGCGCCGCGTTGCACTTCGCCAGCCGGGCGCGGGCGCCGCATTGCTGTTTGCTAGATTGCTCGATGAGGCTGGGCTTGCAGAAGGCGACCTGGATGCAAGCAAAGAGCACGCGCACACCGAAAGCGATGCCGCTGCAGCCGTTGCCGCGGGAGAAGCGGACGTATCGCTTGGGATTAAGGCCATGGCAAAGCAGTTCAACCTCGCTTTCCTGCCGCTCGTGAGTGAAAGCTATGACATCCTGATCGATCGCAAATCCTATTTCACCGATCCGTTTCAAAGGCTGCTCGACTTTGCTGGAACAACAAGCTTTCGGGAAAAAGCAGACAGTCTTGGTGGCTACGATCTGTCGGCAATCGGATCGGTTCGCTGGGTATCTGCCTGAGCCAAAACAGGACGAAAGACGTGAGTGACATTCGACCACATGAAGTCATGGTCCCGGTGAGCAAACCGGACGATGCGCACCTTTATTTCATCGGCCGCATTCATACGCCCTGGACTGACAGGAAAGACTGTCCGCGCCAGGGAAAACAGGACGGGCCGGAATGCCGGATCGAGGTATTCGAGCCATGGGTTCCCGCCTTGAGTGGCATTGAGAAGTACGACCAGATCGAAGTTCTCTACTGGCTCGACCGCTCCCGCCGGGATCTTGTCGTGCAGAATCCGGGTCACAGCGACAAGACATTTGGAACATTCGCTCTGCGTTCGCCCGTCCGGCCGAACCCGATTGGAACCGTTGGGGCCAAACTTCTCAGGGTGGAAGGATCCAATCTGATTGTCCGCGGGTTGGACTGCCTTGACGGCACACCCCTCCTAGATCTCAAGCCGGACCGCTGCGCGTTCACGCCCAAGGCCGCCCCCAAGGATTGAACCAGAGGACCTTTTTGGCAGCTCCTGCCTTTGCCCTTTCGTCAGCTTGACAAGCCCGCGGCGGAAATGAACATTCCGTCGCAACAACGCTCCTTCCGAGCGGCTTCTGGAGGAAATCATGCAGTCAGGATCACAGACCGGCACGACCGGTATCAACGACGTCGTGTCGATTGAACGGCAGGGTCCCATGGCGCTCGTCATCTTGAACAATCCGCCCGTGAATGCCGCTTCGCACGCTGTACGCTCCGGAATATGGCAGGCCGTTGAAACGCTCGCAAACGATGCGGACGTGCGGGTTATCGTGCTTTATGGCGAGGGACGCACGTTCATAGCCGGGGCAGATATCCGGGAGTTCGGCAAACCGCCGCAGGACCCCTGGCTGCCGGACCTGTGCAATTTCATCGAGGATTGCAAAACGCCGATCGTCTGTGTCCTGCACGGCACGACGCTCGGTGGCGGTTTGGAAGTTGCGCTTGCCAGCCATGTGCGCGTTGCCCTTCCCGGTACCAGGATCGGCCTGCCGGAGGTTACCCTTGGCATCCTGCCGGGTGCCGGTGGCACGCAGCGCGCCCCCCGTCTTGCCGGCATGCGCGCTTCGCTTGACCTCATCACAAGCGGCAAGCCGATATCCGCTGACCAGGCAATCGAAAGAGGGCTTGTCGACCGGATCGAGGAGGGCTCCCCCCGGGACGTTGCGCTGAGGGTTGGCCAGGACGTTCTCAGCGGCCAGCAAGCAACCCGGCGGACATACGATCTCGACGTTGACACCGATCCGACCGCGTTGACGGCAATGCGGGAAAAGCTTGCAAAGACCCAGCCTCTCCTGTTCTCGCCGCACAAGTGTGTCGACGCTGTTGAAGCCAGCCCCCTTGCGCGCGACGAAGGCTTGAAGGAAGAACGCCGTCTTTTCAACGAATGCATGGAGAGCCCGCAGCGCGCGGGTCTTGTTCACGCGTTCTTCGCCGAGCGGGCGGTCGCAAAGATCCCCGAAGCGAGCGCACCACCGCGTGCAATTGCGAAAATCGGCGTCATCGGCGGCGGCACGATGGGTTCGGGCATCGCGACCGCATGCCTGCTCTCCGGTTTTGCCGTAACGATGACGGAGCGGGACCAGGCCGGTCTTGATCGCGGTAAATCGACAATCGGTTCGAATCTCGAGGGAGCCGTCAAGCGTGGCAAACTGAGCGCCGACGCCAGAGACAATATCCAATCCGAAATGCTGTCGACGGCAATGGATCTCGGTGCGCTTTCAGATGCCGACATCATCATCGAAGCCGTGTTCGAAGACATGGGTGTGAAACGGGAAATTTTCGAGACGCTGGACAAGGTCGCAAAACCCGGAGCGGTCCTTGCGTCCAACACGTCCTATCTTGATATCGACCAGATCGCGGCCGTGACTAGCAGGCCGGAAGACGTCGTCGGACTTCATTTCTTTTCGCCTGCTCATATCATGCGGCTCATGGAAATCGTCGTTGCCGGAAAAACAAGGCCCGATGCGGTCGCAACCGGATTTGCCCTCGCGAAAAAGCTCAAGAAGATCGCGGTACGTTCCGGTGTCTGCGACGGCTTTATCGGCAACCGCATCATGACCTTTTACAAGAAGGCTGCCGACTACATGATGATGGACGGTGCCTCACCGGAGGAGATCGACAAGGCTATCACCGGATTCGGCTTTGCCATGGGGCCATATCAGGTTGCCGATCTCGCCGGACTCGACATCAGCTGGGCAGCGAACAAGCGCCGCGCGGCAACGCGTCCGGCAGAAGAGCGCTACATTCCGATTGCCGACGAGATCTGCGAAAAGGGCTGGTTCGGCCGCAAGACCGGGCAAGGGTTTTACATCTACGATGCGGACGGTACGCGCGCGAACCCGGCAGCACTTGCGATCATCGACGCGGAACGCACGAAGGCGGGTGTTTCTCCGCGCGCGTTTTCACCGGACGAAATCGTGAGCAGGTTCGTGACGGCGATGATCCTCGAAGCCACCCGCGTTCTGGAAGAAGGCATCGCACTGCGGCCCGTCGATATCGACGCGGTGTTCCTGTTCGGCTATGGCTTCCCGCGTTTCCGCGGAGGGCCCATGCACACGGCCGACCAGATCGGCGCGGCGGAGCTGGTGCGGCGGATCGAAACCTATGCGCAGGAAGACAGTACCTACTGGCAGGTTCCGGCCTTGCTGCGAAGGCTTGCCGAAAGCGGTGGTGCGTTTGCGGAGATGAATGAAAGCTGAGCTGCCAAGCCCGGTTCTTCTTAGAGCCGGGCTTTGCTTACGTAGCGTTTTGCAGGCATGATGGCCCTCTTCATACATTTTCGAGGTGCATCATGGCCAATTTCCTGCGTTTTCGCAGCGGTGTCGCGCCGCTTATTTTGATCGTTTCCCTCGCTCTGCCGTTTAGCGCGGCAGCGCAAAGCACTTATCTCAACAACAAGAGTACTTACGACCTCGCTTGGCAAATGCTGAGTGCCCAGATAGGCGACAGCGACCTTTTGTGGCTGAGGGTCGAGCCTGACAGTTTCTCGGTCATTGCCGCAACCGGGCAGAACGGGGAAGAGTTCAATCTTTGGTCTGTGCGGCGCAACAGCCGCGATCCGGGTTCCGTAGACGAACTCAGCGGTCCGATGCATATGGCTGATGGCCCGAAATTCATCATTCCACCAAAGCGCTTCAGTCAGGCAGAGCTGCAATTCTCCAAGTTGTGGTCCATTTTGAGCGCCGCACCCGACAACCTGCCGACCAAAAAGCCAGGCACGGTGACAGCGGCGGTAGCGTCACGTGGTCCGGTGCTGGGCCGGGCGGATTGGCCGGTGAAGTGGAACATATCGGTCAGAAGCGAGCGTGAGCACGGTCAGGTCTATGCCTTGGCCGATGGCCAGTTCGACGGCGCCGACATAAGCCACACGGAACGTGGCAGAAAGATGAACCTGCGCACACAGTCAGACTGGCCTTTTGATTTTGCGGAGAGCCGCTTTGCAGGCGTTATCGGTACGGGTGAACATGTTTTTGAGATAAAGGTCCTCACCCACGGCGTCGAAATCGATGCCATATCGCTGACTGACCCGGCAACGGTTCAGGATTATCGCTGGAACGGCGGGAGCTTTCGGCGCGGGATCGGCAGCAAACCGGCATCGATATACACCTTGACAGGCCGCAGCCAGCCTTTTTCCATTACGAAGAGCGGGCTGGCCCGCCTGCCGCAGATCCTCGATGCCGCGCGCGCCGAGGCACCTGCAGGTTGGAACCAAATAGATGGCGTCGAAGCAACCAGACCTCCGCCAGCAGGCAAGGAGTCCGGCGTCCTTTGGGAAATCAAGTTCCAGAACGCGTCCGGTGGACGCGAAAAGGTCGTGGTGCGCGTGCGTCCCGATGCCAGCATCTACTCAGTCTCGCTGCCTGAGAGTCTCCGGGCATTCGACAGCTATCTGTCAATCAAGGGCATGTCGGATGCATTCGTGCAGTTCCAGGCAACGCTTGGTACGGACGCCAAGTTCTTCGAGATGATCTTTCGCGAAGACCGGGCCAGCATCGTATTGCCCGACCCCCAGTCACCCGGCAATGTGGTGGAATATACACTCGGAAGCAGCGGCGTCTCGCGAGGCTTTTCGCGGCCACGGATCATGGAAAACGACGCGGATCTGATCACCTTCACGCAGGCAGCCGGGTTTCATCATCAGCTTGTTACCGATGTTCCGGAAATGCTGATCAAGGCATTCAAGGTGGAGAACGCAGAGGTGTTCCTGATCAAGCTCTGGAACGGCGCGCCGTTTTACAAAGATCCAAACGGCGCCCTGTTCCTGCAGATGCGCGTCGGCGTCCCGCCGCAACACAGTAACAGCGGTCACGCAGTGTTCAGGTTCGACGGCGAATATGTCGACGGGGGCCGCTAGGGCGTTGGTATGTCTGAGGCAGTCTGAACGGCTCTAGCGCGGTCGACACTCTCAGCATGTTTGGGAAGATTGCGCGGCGAATTAGACGTTGCGCTAAAAGCCAGCCAATTGAGGTACCAAGAACGGCCATGTCGGACAACGTGTCGTGACGCCTCATCAAACGACCCGTCCCTTGAGTCACCAGTTTCCCTGGTTGTCATCCCGGTTTGGCGTTTATCGCCAAGACCGGGATCCAGGAAGCCGAAGTCTTTCGGTCCGCCGACGAACATTTGTGGTTGCTGGTTCCCGGGTCTTCGCTGCGCTTCGCCCGGGATGACAATACCGTATGAAAGCGGCGTCCCGGACCTGGTTAGGATTGAATTGTGACCAAATCCTCAAATCCCGGATCCTAGCAGCGCCACGTCCGGGACGTGGCTGGAAACATCTTAGACTTTGTAAGCCGCCTCTAGACCACCTGCCGCGTACTCAGGAACACTCGCGCCAAGCCTCAACCCCAATTCGGGATTGGACGCGTTGCCGTCCAGAGCGCGTTTCTTGACACCCTGAAGGATCGCGCCCATGCGGAAGAAGGCGAAGGCGAGGTAGAAGCCAAACGCCGGAATTCCGGTGAGCCCCATCCGCGCACAATAGGCATCGATGAAGGCCTGGTCTTCCGGAATGCCGAGTGGAGCCCGATCAACTCCAGCAAGCCCGCGTCCTTCTTCACCAGTAGGCCGTTGCCACTGCATGACAAGAGCAGCAAGATCCGCGAAGGGATGACCGATTGTGGAGAGTTCCCAGTCCAGAACGGCCACACAGTCGGGACCGTTTTCCGCGAAAAGCAGATTGTCGATCCGGTAGTCGCCATGCACCAGCGTCCGGCGGCCATCATCTTCGGGCACGTTCCTGTCGAGCCAGTCAATCAGTTCGTCCATGGCCGGGATCTTTTCCGTTTCGCTTGCCCGGTACTGTTTTGTCCACCGGTCGATCTGACGCCTGAAGTAGTTGCCCTGCGGCCCGAAGTCGGAAAGGCCACGTGCTTCAAGATCAATCCTATGGATCGCAGTAAGAACCCGGTTCATGTCGGCGTAGATGCCCGCGCGAAGAGATGTGTCCAGACCCGGAAGTCTCGGATCGTCGAAGTTTCGGCCACGCACCAGCTCCATGACATAGAATGCCGATCCGATGACGTCTTCGTCCTCACACAAAACGTGCATTCGCGCGACAGGTACATCCGAGCCCGCCAGCGCTTTCTGAACCCGGAATTCGCGGTCGACCGCATGCGCGGATTTCAACAGGACCCCTGGAGGTTTTCGACGCAGGACGTAGTCGCCCGAGGCCGAATTCAAGCGGAAGGTCGGGTTGGACTGACCCCGGCTGAACTTTTTCGCCAGGACCGGACCCGCGAAACCTGCAAGCTTCCCCTCCAGCCAGCTGCCGAGACGCTCAAGATCGAGATCAGGAGTACTAACGGTCATGGCCGAGACGACCTCATGTTGGCCAAGGGCCGTAAGAGCCCAGCGCGAAAGGTGTAGTCGAAAACACCAACCTCATCCTGAGGAGCTTGCCGAAGGCGAGCGTCTCGAAGGATGGGTAGCAAACGCAGGAGCAAGCGGTACATCCTTCGAGACAGCGCTTTGCGCTTCCTCAGGATGAGGTTGGTGTGGACGTAGCTAAGGTGTTCCTTCCAACTTTGAAACCCGGGCAAAACGGCCATCATCAGACCTTGTCGTTTGTGTATTTCCTCAGCTCCGTGCGGGCGACCTGGCGCCGGTGCACGGCGTCGGGCCCGTCTGCAAAACGAAGGGTTCTCAAGTGGGTCCACATGGCCGCGAGCGGGAAGTCCTGGCTGATGCCGGCAGCGCCGTGAACCTGCATGGCCTCGTCAACAACCTTCAATGCCGTTAGGGGTGCCACGACCTTGATCTTGCTGATCCAGGACTGCGCGGCGCGCGTTCCCTGCGTGTCCATCATCCAGGCTGCCTTGAGACAGAGCAGGCGCGCCATCTCGATTTCCATGCGCGCGTCGGCGATGATGTCGTAGTTGGCGCCGAGATCCGTCAGCTTCTTGCCGAACGCCTCGCGTTGCATGGCGCGCCTGCACAAGAGTTCCAGAGCCATCTCGGCCTGTCCGATCGCGCGCATGCAATGATGAATGCGGCCAGGACCAAGGCGTCCCTGCGCCACTTCAAAGCCACGCCCTTCACCCAGCACGAGATCTTCCGGCGGGACGCGGACATTGGTGAAACGAATGTGCATATGACCATGCGGGGCATCGTCCGCGCCAAAAACCTGCATGGGGCGCAGGACCTCAATGCCGTCCGCATCGCTTGGGACCAGAAACATTGAGTGACGGCTGTGTTTGTGTGCCGAAGGATCTGTCGCGGCCATGACGATGTAGAGCCTGCAGCGCGGATCACCGGCGCCAGTCGCCCACCATTTCTCGCCGTTGAGGACCCACTCGTCGCCTTCCCGGATCGCTTCAAGGGAGATGTTGGTCGCATCGGAGGAAGCAACTTCCGGCTCACTCATCAGATAGGCGGAGCGGATGGTTCCCTCCAGCAGAGGCTTCAGCCAGCGCTCCTTGTGTTTCCCGGTGCCATAGCGCTCCAGGACTTCCATGTTGCCGGTGTCGGGCGCATTGCAATTGAACACTTCGGCGGCAATCCCGACCTTGCCCATTTCCTCGGCAAGATAGGCGTATTCGACCGTTGTCAGACCGAAGCCACGCTCACTGTCGGTCAGCCAGAAGTTCCAAAGGCCGCGTTCCTTTGCCTTCGCCTTGAGCTCCTCCAGAATGTCCAGCTGGCGCTTAGTATGTTGAAACCGGTCACCCGACGGATGACGTCCAACTTGGTGGTGAAACTCAGCGTCCAAAGGTGCAATCTCGGTTTCGACCATCTGGCGAACCTGCTCGATGAGCGGCTTCACCCGGTCGGTTATGCCCAGATCCATGATGCCTCCTTACAGATTTTCTTTCAGACGCAGACACGCATCCAGGTATTCGCGCTCAAGGCGATCCACCACGGCGGCGGCGGAACCGACCGACTTGATGGCGCCGATGCCCTGACCCGCGCCCCAGATTTCCCGCCACGCTTTCGGCAGCGGGCTGTCGTCCGGCATGACGCTCACTTCCCAGGTCCCGGGCAGATTGTCCGGATCGAGACCGACTCTGGACAGTGAGCCTTTCAGATAGTTGGCGGGATGTCCGGTAAAGAGTGACAACGTCAGAACATCTTCTGCTCCACCCGAAACCATGAGGTCCTTGTAGGCAGGATCGGCATTGGCCTCGTCAGTTGCCACGAACGGAGAGCCGACATAGCCAAGATCGGCACCAAGCACACGCGCCGCAAGCAGCGCCTCACCCGTCGAAATTGCCCCGGCAAGAAGCAGGGGACCGTCGAACCATTCGCGGATCTCACGGACAAGGGCGAAGGGGGATTGCGGCCCGCCATGCCCGCCCGCGCCCGCTGCAACGGCAATCAGCCCGTCTGCGCCCTTCCCAACGGCTTTTTTCGCGTAGGTGTTGTTGATGACGTCGTGGAGCGCGATGCCGCCGCAGGAATGAGCCGCCTCATTAACCTCCACGCGCGCACCCATCGACGTTATCCAGACCGGCACTTTCCAACGGGCGCAGATGTCAACGTCCCGCTCCAACCGCTCGTTGGAGCGATGGACGATCTGGTTGACGGCAAACGGAGCAGCCGGTCGATCTGGGTTGGCCTGATTGTACCGATCGAGTTCCTCCGTGATCGTCTGAAGCCACTTCTCAAGCATCACCGGACCATTCGGCTCGTCGCGCGCGTTAAGTGCCGGAAAACTTCCGATCACTCCGGACTTGCACTGAGCGATCACAAGTTCCGGACAGGACACAATGAAAAGCGGTGCGGCAACTGCCGGCAACCGCAATCCCTGCAGGGCAGATGGAAGCCTTCGCGTTTTCAGCATGCTGTCTGTTTCTCCCCGTCTTTTGAGAGGTAGAACCGGTTGAGCCAGTCTGCCTTCAGGGCCGGGCGCGTTTCGTTCTCAATTTCGACTGTCGCCTTCCAGAGTATGTCCACGTCGCTCGTGGAAACCTCTCTGACATTTGCCAGAACAAATCGTCCCCGCACCCTGCTGCCGACCCGGACCGGAGACAAAAACCTGATCCGATCGAAACCATAGTTGATCCCCATCGTCGAACCTTCGATTTTCGGCTGCGCTTCCAGTCCCATCGCAGAAAGCAGAGAAAGCGTCAGAAAACCATGCGCTATCGTCCCGCCAAAGGGCGTTTTCGCCGCACGGAGCGGATCGACATGAATGAACTGGCGGTCCTGCGTCACATCCGCAAACGCATCTATCCTCGCCTGATCGATCAGAAACCAGGACGAGCAGCCGACTTCCTGGCCGGACATTTGCTTGAGCACATCGATCGAAAGGACACGAGGCGCCTGTGTCACCGTCACGTATACGCCTCCTGGAAGAGGTCAGGACCCGTTTCCACGTTTATCCCGCCGCTGATGGGCAAGATCGCGCCAGTCACGTAGGAACCACCACGGCCACACAGAAACTGAAGCGCTGCCGAGATATCTTCCGGCCGCCCGACCCTGCCAAGCGGAACCTGCGCCCCGACACGGCCCCTGACATCTTCATCGGCGGTCGCAAAAGCGGTCATCTTGCTGATGAACGGACCTGGCGCCAGTGCGTTGACCGTGACTCGCTTTTCAGCCAACTCCTTCGCAAGTATCCGGGTGAGATGGTGCACGGCCGCCTTGGAAGCAGCGTAGCTGTAGGCCCGGTCTCCATGAGGGGTCTCACCCATCACCGAGCCGACATTGACGACCCTTGCCGGATCATCGTCGCTTGCCGCGGCCTCCAACAGAGGCAACAGGGACTGGGTGAGGTGGAACAGTCCCGTCACATTGAGCTGCATGACCCGTTCCCAGGCAAAATAGGGGAAGTCGCCGAGCGTCATGCCCCAGCTTGTCCCTGCGTTGTTCATCAGAATATCAAGCTGCCCGGTGCGAGCGCTGACATCCGCAACCAGCGCATCGATCCCTTCCTCAGACGCAACATCGCCGCCGAAACCTTCTGCACTGCCGGAATATCCGGCCGCATTCAGTTCAGACGCTGCGGACCGGCACGCCTCTTCCTTCCGGCTTGCGATGAACACTCTTGCACCGGCCGCAACGAGGCCTTCGGCCGCCATGCGGCCGATCCCGGTCGCGCCACCTGTCACAAGAGCTGTCTTACCCGAAAGACCGAAGAGCGTGTCCGGTGTCATAGGTCTCCCTCAGCGCGCTGCTTTCTCAGGGTCAGTTTTGACACTTTGCCCGTCGCGGTGAGCGGGAGCTGATCCACGAAGACAATCTCATCCGGCACTTGCCACTTGGCCAGTTTTTCTGCCAACAGAGCGAGCAGATCCTCTTTTTGAGGCTGGGCATCCTCCCTCGGCACGACGATCAGCAAAGGCCTTTCGTCCCATTTGGGATCCGGCACGGCGATCACCGCACAATTGGCAACGCCCGGGTGGGACATGACGATGTTTTCCAGATCAAGCGAACTGATCCATTCGCCACCGGACTTGATCAGATCCTTCGACCGGTCCGTGATCCGCAAAAATCCGTTCGGATCGATGGTGGCAATGTCGCCGGTGCAAAACCAGCCGTCCTCGTCGAACACGGGCGCAGAGGCTTCCGGGTCGTTGAAATAGCCTGACGTGATCGTATTTCCGCGCACATAGAGATGGCCTGCGGACCGGCCATCATGCGGTTGCCGCTCTCCCGCATCGTCGACGATCTTCATGTCGACGCCAAACACGCCGCGGCCCTGCGACTGCTTGCGGTCGATGCGCTGTTCGAGCGGCAAGTCCGACATATCAGGCGGAAGGTTGCACTGCGTGCCGAGCGGGCTCATTTCGGTCATGCCCCAAGCGTGACAGACATTGACGCCCCTGGTCTCGAAAGCTTCGATAAGCGCCCGTGGCGCCGCCGACCCGCCGATCACCACATCGCCGAAACCATCCGGCAAGGCTCCCCTCTGGCTGATCTCGTTCATCAGGCCAAGCCAGACAGTGGGAACGCCCCAGGCAGAGTAGACTTTCTCACGATCCAAAAGTTCGAACAGGCTTTTGCCGTCGAGTGCCGCGCCCGGGAAAATGAGGCTCGCCCCGGAGAGGGGTGCAGCATAGGGCAGACCCCACGCATTTACATGGAAGAGCGGCACCACCGGCAGTATCCGGCCACCTTCCTGCAAGACCTTCGGGATGGTGACGCACAGCGTGAACGCATGAAGAACCGTGGAACGGTGCGAAAAGAGCGTGCCCTTGGGGTTTCCCGTTGTGCCGGATGTGTAACAGAGCCCGGCTGCATCGTTTTCATCGACATCGGGCCAGTCGATTTCGGACGGTTGGCCTTCAAGGATGTCCTCGTAACACAGGACACCCTCCAGAGATGTCTGCGGCATATGCGTCCTGTCGGTCATCACAACGACACGCAAATCTTCGGGCAAATGCGAACGCAGTTTCTCGATGATCGGCACGAAGGTGGTGTCACAGAAAATGATCCGGTCCTGCGCGTGGTTGACGATATAGATCATCTGATCGGCGGATAGTCGCGGATTGATCGTATGACAGACCGCGCCGATGCCGGAAATTGCATAGTAGAGTTCGAAATGCCGGTAACCGTTCCAGGCAAGCGTCGCGATCCTGTCGCCCGGACTGACACCGAGCTTCTTAAGCCCGTGAGCCAGCTGCGCCGTTCGGCGCGCGGTTTCGCGATAGGTCGCCCTGTGGATGTCGCCTTCCGTTCGCACGGAGACGAGCTCGCCTTGCGGATAATTGGCCGCTGCGAAGGTGATGATGTCCGCAATCTTCAGCGGACGGTGCATCATCTGTCCCTTCATCTGTGTCCTCCCAAACACCGTTGCTTATGTGCAATCGCTCAAAGGGTTATGACTCAAACCGTAGCGCGGGTGTGGCATCGTGGGAAGACAGGCATTGCGGAAATCCTTTGACAGCAAGCTTCAGTTGCGCCAAACCCCTGCGCGAGCCGGGCTCCGAACCACAGCAAGCGCAATCAAAGCAAAGTCAAGGACCGATCTCTCTCCATGACCCAGAAACTGGTCATTGCCGTGTGCACGGCGCAGCGTCCGAACATGCTCAAGGCGTGCCTTTATAGCCTCAACAAGCTGATCCGTCCGGTCGGCACCGAGATCCTGGCTGTTGTTGTTGAAAATGATCCTCAGCCGCACTTCCAGGGTGCGGCCGCTGGCGAGTTGACTTCGCAGCTTTCGCTTCCGGTCCATTTTTATCACGAAAAGCGCAAGGGAATTCCCTTCGCGCGCAATTGCGCGCTGGAAGCGGCCCTGGAGCATGACCCGGATTGGGTCGCGCTGATCGACGACGACGAGCGCGCAGAGCCGGACTGGATCGAAAAGCTGCTGAGCGCATGCGCAGAGCACAATGCCGAAGTTGCCAACGGGCCGGTCCGCCGGATTTACGAGAAGCCGGCACCGCACTGGTGGAAGTCACAGCTTCTCAAACCCAGGCCAACCGGCACGGTCATTACGGAAGCGCCGACAAACAACGTGCTTCTCAGCGCGCGTATCATCCGGAACGACGGGCTCGCCCTGCGGTTTGACGAAAGGCTGACATTCGGCAGCGAGGATATCGACTTCTTCCGCCGGACGCATGTGGCGGGCGCGAAGATGATCTGGGTGGACGATGCCTTTGTCGAAGAGGACATTCCGGCATCCCGCGTGACGACCAAGCGCCTGCTCAGCAGGATGCACATGGCGGCCACGTCCGGCGCTTTCAACATTGTTCTGCGCGAGGGCAGAGGCAAGGCGGCGCTTCACTTCATTCCCAAAAGCACGCGGCGTATGCTGTTTGGCCTGCTCGCGACTTTGGTTGGCTTCGTTGTTAAACCGTTCGCCAAAAAACGCGGCGAGAAACTTTTTTACTACGGGCTGATCCGCCTGATGAAAGGTTCCGGAAATCTGCGTGGACTGTTTGGCCGTGCGCACAACTATTATGACGTGATCGATGGCAACTGAGCTCCCTGCATCCGGCAAAAAGATTGCCCATATCCATCTCGGGGTCGATGGCGGTGCGGAAAAATTCTTCCTGCGCCTGTCACGCGCACTCGCCAAACGCGGCGTCGAGCAGATCGCGTTCATCCGCAAAAACCGGCCATGGCGGGACGAACTCGCACAGCATTGCAAGGTCCGGGAGCTGAAATTCAGCCGTTCACACGTCAAGCGGCACTTCGTGCGCTGGGGGATTTCGCGGGAAATAAGAAGCTTTGGTGCGAAGGTCACGTTGGGCTGGATGAGCCCCGCGAGCAAGTGGATGCCGAAACCCGGTCCTGACATGCGTACGTTTTTGCGCCTGGGTGATTTTCCGGACGGCTTTCACACCTATGGCAATGTCCAGAACCTGATCGGCAACACACCGGAGATCATCCGGCAGGCCGTCGAAATGGGATGGCCGGGCGACAAGGCACATATGATCAGCAATTTCGTCGATCCGCTTCCCGACGATCTTATGCCGGTCAACCGTGCGGACTACAGCACGCCTGAAAACGCCACCGTTCTGATTTCCCTCGGCCGGTTTGTCGAGCGCAAGCGTTTCGACCTTCTGATCAAGGCGCTCGCGAAATTGCCAGAAACCGTTCACGCCTGGCTGATTGGAGACGGTGAACTGATGGACGACATGAAACGCCTTGCGGACGAGTTGGGTGTTCAGGACCGCACGCACTTTTTCGGCTGGCAACGCGACCCGTCGGCATTCCTGAAAGCCGCCGACATTCTGGTCTGTCCGGCAGACGATGAGCCGCTCGGAAATGTCGTTCTGGAAGGTTGGAACGCCGGTCTACCGGTTGTTGCGACCGACTCGCCGGGCCCCGGCTGGCTCATCGAGCACGGCAAGACCGGACTTCTGTCACCTTGCGGGGATGCGGACGGACTAGCAGCGTCGGTCGATGCCGTTGGCGTTTCCATGACGGCGCCGTCCGACCTTGCGCAGGAGGGGCACAAGTTCCTGTTGGCGCAGTTCTCGGAAGCCAGCATTCTTGGAAGGTACGAGCAATTGCTTTTTACGGACCGGCAGGAGGACAGCGGCCCGTGAACCGCGCAAAGCCCGGCAGCGGGCCCGGATCAAACTGGTAAAGATGAAAAAAATCTGCATCTTCACATACGCCTATATGCATCCTCACCAGACGATGGTGAATTTTCATATCGAAAACCTGTTTTCGGGATCGGCGGTCGTGTGCGCCGGCAAGGAAACAACGTTCCAGCCTGTCAAGCGAACGGTTTTCGACCGCAGCAGTGTCTCACGGACCCTTTGGGACAAGGTCCTGGAACCCGTCACCGGACTTTCGAACAAACTGAAGGGCCTCCCCCAAAAGAGCCTCATCGGGTCGGAACGTGCGCAGATCGTTGATTTTCTGCGCCGGGAAAGCGTCGATGCCGTGTTGTGTGAATTTGGCTGCATCGGCGCTGAAGTCGTGAGCAGCATCGGGGACATCGGCATTCCCATGTTTACTTATTACCGCGGTTATGACGGCACGATGAGAATCCGCTCTTCGCGGCAGCAGCGCCTGACTGCACGCGCTTTCGAGAAAACAGCGGGTTTGTTTTTCGTATCGAAATTTTTGCAGGACAACCTAGCCAGCTATGGTCTGGTACACCCAAACAGCCATGTCATTCCCAGCGGCGTAAACACCGACAAATTCCAACCCCTGGAAAAGAAAAAACGCAAATTCGTAGCCATCGGCAGGCTGGTCGACAAGAAACGGCCCGACATTACTGTGCGTTCCTTCTGCGAGGAGGCAAAATCCTATCCGGATGCGACTCTTTCCTTGCTTGGCGGCGGACCCTGGCAGGAGCGATGCCAAGAAATTATCCGCGACATGGGCATGGAAGACCGGGTAGAAATTCTGGGTGAACAATCGCACGAAAATGTCCTGAAGCACCTCCAGGAAGCCGAGTTCTTCCTGCAACATTCGGTAACAAGCCCAGAAGGCGATGCAGAAGGTGCACCGACCTCCATACAGGAAGCCCTGGCCTGTGGGTGTGTGGTCCTGTCGACGCGCCACGCCGGCATTCCCGAACTGGTCAGCGAAGGGGAGACGGGTTTTCTGGTCGACGAGCTGGACGAGACGGGGTTCCGCGCTCTCATTCGCGATGCGCTTAGTGGCAAAATCGATGCGGAAAAAATCGGGTGCGCCAGCCGCGAGTTTGCCGTGCGCAATCTCGACAACAGGCTGTTGATCAAGCGGCTGGAAAGTGTTCTAAGCGAAGCCTGACGCAGACGCCGCCTTTCCGAGGCAAGTTCCGCTGTGAGTGGTACCGTCCGTCCACCTCTTGCGATGTCTTAGCTCCGGTGGGCATCAACACAGATGGGATGTCGCAACAAGGCCGGCGATGTTATTGAACAGGACAATTGCCCTCCCCTGAAAAGATACTGAAACAACAACATGTCAGTCCGGTAGAATGTGCAGCTTTCTTTTTTCAACTCTCCAGCCTGAGACAAACGACTTCAACACGATGATGTCGCTCAGGGGGCCGGACAGCACCGTAACGCGTTCATTGAACGGACATTTCTTTTGCCACAATCTGTTGTCGATGCGCGGAGACTTCGTCGCGCAGCCCTATGTGTCCGACGACGAAAAAATCGTCATTATGTTCAATGGAGAAATCTATTCCTGTCCTGACAGCTACGAGAGCGAAGTCAGGTTTCTTCACGACCTTTACACAGAACACGGCGCCGGCTGTTTCTCCCGGCTGGACGGCGAATACGCGATCATTCTCGCAGACTACGAAAAAAACACCATTTTCGTGGCGCGCGACTGCTTTGGCACCAAACCGCTCTATTTCGGTTCCCAGGGAAATGATTTCGGCTTTGCAAGCTACCGGGGAGCTCTCGCCGCGTTCGGATTTTCAAACATCAGGTCCTTGAAGCCAAACCACGTTGTCGAATACGCATTCGACAATAAGCGCATCGTGGAGCGCGAGACATACACGTTCAATATCGCGCAATACAAAACAGACCTTTCGGACTGGTTCGAAGCTTTCGACAAATCTGTTGCAAAGCGCGTGAACCATCTGCGCGGAAAACCCTTTGTCGGTCTTTCAAGCGGGTATGACAGCGGTGCGATCGCCGCGTCCCTGATCCACCAGAACAAGACATTCATCAGCGTGACAATCGAAGGGCGCGAGGACCCTGATGTCGTGCAACAGCGTTTTGCCGCGGTTGAAGCGTCCGGCAATCAGGCGCTCCTGTTGCCGGAAACCGAGCTTGACCTGACTGGCCTGCGATCCTGGCTTCAGGACCGCGTCGAAGATCAACCCTATTTCATTATCAATGACGATGGTGAGCGGACGGAAACGGGCAAGAGCGTGCACACCGACAAGGCGGCGCTGATGCTCGCAGGCGTTTGCACAAAGGCCAAGGCCGCTGGAGCCCTCGTTTATCTGTCCGGCAGCGGCGCTGACGAAATCGTCTCCGACTATGGGTTCGGCGGAAAGAAGTTTTTCGCCCACAGCAATTTCGGCGGCCAGTTCCCACCGAATTTCCTGGGTCAGTTTCCCTGGTCCTCATTCTTCGGCAGCACGCAAGCCGCCTATCTGTCGAAAGAAGAAATGGTTGCGGGATCCTTCGGGATGGAGGCGAGATATCCGTTCCTGGACCGCACGGTGGTACAGGAATTCCTCAACCTTACGTCCGACGTGAA
The DNA here is from genome assembly GCF_947494555.1 of uncultured Roseibium sp. Taxonomy (GTDB): domain Bacteria; phylum Pseudomonadota; class Alphaproteobacteria; order Rhizobiales; family Stappiaceae; genus Roseibium. The sequence goes on from NZ_CANLVF010000006.1 coordinate 87,713, forward strand.
AAACAAGCAGTACAAGTCGGCTATCAGCGAATATCTGAAGCTGAGGGCGTTTTCCGTCAAGGAAGACGTGAAAATCGGGTTCGGCTTCAAAGACAAACCGAAGAAAAAGAAGAAGACCGTGTTCTCGAGAATCCGGAAAAAAATCTTGAACTAACAAAACGATAGTGTTCTGACATCGCTTGATCTGTGAGGCGGCAGAGTGAGCAGGGCGAACATACTTGTGTGTCTACTGCATTAAATGTGATAACGCCGCAAGTTCATGCACGCCTCAAAACACTAGAGCTCAAAACCAATAAGCGATTCACTATGGGCATTCGATCATCTTTGCGGAAGAAGCTTATCAAGCGAAAAATCAAGATTCCGTACTTCTTGATGAACAAACAAGAGAAGTATTTTCATCGGGTTTTTGCAAAAATAAGCTCCCATGATGTCATCATTGATCTTGGCGCGCATCTTGGAAAATTTACCGCCGAGTTTGCCAAGCGGGCTCGCACTGTTTACGCGTTTGAACCCCATCCTGACATATTCGCATCCTTGCAGAAGAACACATGTCGCTTTTCGAATGTGGTCGCCTATCAAAAGGCTATTTCTGACGAGGATGGCGAAGCTACCCTCTATTCGGACCCTTCTCAAACCAGCAGACCGACTGAAGGATCAACACTTTCCAATCAAAAACGCGATGTTTCCTATGAGAACGGATTTTCGGTCGAAACCGTTCAATTGTCGAAATTCATTCAGGATCTACATCTCCAAGTAAAGTTGATCAAAATCGACATTGAGGGAATGGAATACAATGTCATCAATGATTTGCTGAATTCTGGCGCGATCGATCTTGTGGACCTGGTCTACGTAGAGGACCACTGTCAATACGTGGACGGTCTCGAATTGCAAAGAGAGCAAACGTTAGAAGAAATTCGAAAACGAAAGCTTGAACACAAGTTTGACTTCAACTGGCCCTGATAGGCTGAAATATTGCCCACAAAGGACGTTGGAATACGCGAAAACGTTCACGACACCACTCATCACCATTATTGGTATCGATTGCTGCAGCATTTTTCGTTAGGGCTTTGAGCAGTTTACGCCAGCTCCAATTGATTCCCGCGCATTAATTTGTTTATTCAGGTGAACTCAGAATTTGTCGGGCACGTCTTTTTGCTTTCGAAATCGACGCTGAGTTTCCAAGATAAAATTCAGCCTTGGTTTACCAATTCTCAGTCAGTTTCATGCCATTAAGTTGCAGGACGACTCGCGTGCGCGTCCCTTTGCGCGCATTTGCCAGGCGGTAACGGTCCCAGTCAACGTTCAGGAAGAAACCGACATGCAAATTGTGATCCCCATGTCCGGATTTGGAGAGCGGTTTCGCAGGGCCGGCTACAAATTGCCGAAGCCTCTGATCGAGGTCGAAGGCAAACCGATCATCGAACATGTCGTCGACATGTTTCCGGGCGAAGAAGACTTCGTTTTCATCTGCAACAACGAGCATTTGACCAATGCCGACTTCGGCATGGAAGCTCTTCTTCAGCGGATTTGCCCGACAGGACGCGTTGTCGGCATCCCGGCGCACAAACGTGGACCGGTTCATGCCGTTCAACAGGCAATGCACCTGCTCGATCCGTCAGCACCCGTCGTTGTAAACTACTGTGACTTCAGCTGTTTTTGGGATTGGAACCATTTCCGGAAATTCGTCCGTGCAGCAAGTTGCGACGGCGCGATCCCCGCCTACAAGGGTTTTCATCCACATTCGCTCGGCACAACAAACTATGCCTATATGCGCGAGGATGGCGGTTGGGTCAGCGATATTCGCGAGAAACAGCCGTTTACCGACAATCGAATGGATGAATTCGCCTCAAGCGGGACCTACTACTTTGCGTCGGCTGAACTGATGCGCTCGGCGTTTGAGGCAACCGTGTCTCAGGACCTGAACATCAACGGCGAATACTATGTCAGCCTGGCATACCGGCAGCTGTTTGAGGACAATCGTCAGGTTGCCGTTTATCCCCTTCAGCATTTCATGCAATGGGGCACTCCTGAGGACGTTGCAGAATACAACACCTGGTCCAGCGCTTTTCGGGACATGGCCGTTCCTCAGCAAGAAAAGCCGATATCAGCCGGAAGTGTTGTCATTCCGATGGCAGGGCTCGGCTCCAGGTTCGCGCGTGAAGGTTACACGGAGCCGAAGCCGATTATTCCGGTCTCGGCAACACCGATGGTCATTCAGGCGATAAACGACCTGCCCGCGGCAGACCGTACCTGCTTCGTGCTGCGGTCAGATATGCCCGAATTCCACGAGCTTGAATCCGAACTGAACAGAACCTTTCCGTCCGCAACGCTCGCACAGGTTGCCGGTCTGACCGCGGGACAGGCCTGTACAGCCAAGATCGGGCTTGATGCGCTGGAACACGCACATGATTCGCACTCCGGTCCGATTACTTTCGGGGCGTGCGACAACGGTGCGCTGTTCGATGCGGCTGCGCTTCAGGCCTGCCTGGACGAACCGGAGGCCGATCTTCTTGTCTGGGGCGTTCGCGGTTATCCCAACGCGGTTCGGCATCCTGAAATGTACGGCTGGATCGACGTTGAAGGGGAGACAGTCCGCGGCGTTTCGGTGAAGAAGCCGCTGGACAACCCCAAGACCGATCCGATCGTCCTTGGCACATTCACGTTCCGGAACGCGGAGATCTTCAACAACGCTTACGCCCGTCTCCTGAGCCGCGATGGCCGCGTCAACAATGAATTCTATCTCGATTCCATGATCGAAGACGCGCTTGCACTCGGGTATCGCTGCCGCCTGTTCGAGGTCGACAGTTATCTGTGCTGGGGCACGCCCAACGATCTCAAGACGTTCGAATACTGGCAGTCCTGTTTCCACAAATGGTCTTCTCACCCCTACAGGCTTGACCTGGACGGACGAATACCCCGTGACAAGCTCGCAGCGCTCGCAACGCGCTACGCCGCTGACATACCGGCAATGCCGGAAGTCGCGAAGCAGTGCACGCAATCGCTTTCTGTGGATGTCGCACGACCATCAGTGTGTTCAACCGCCCTGCGGCGCCAATGAGGGACGCATGAAGAAGCTGTTTCTGAACGGGCCCAATCTGTTCGCACACGCTGAAAACCGGATGGCTGACGAGGGCAATCTCGAAGAGGCGCGCAGCAACTTTCAGCTGCGCCGCTTCCGAAATCTGGATCGGCTGCTTCGTCACAGATATGACTGGATGAACGCTTATCTGGGGCCGGACAAAAAGGCGATCGAAATCGGGGCCGGGGCCGGGTTCTCAAAATTCTATCTCAAGCACGAGTATCTGGTCACGGATGTTGCCGAAAACGACTGGATCGACGACCTCATCGATGCAACCGATATGCCGCTGGAAGACGGCTCTGTCGATGTCATCATAGCCTCGCACAACATCCATCACTTTGCCTATCCGACCAAGTTTTTCCGCGAATGCGAGCGTGTCTTGAAGCGCGGAGGCGTGGTGCTGATCCAGGAAATCAACACGTCACTGGTGATGCGCCTTCTGCTTCGGGTGATGCGGCACGAGGGCTGGTCCTATGACGTCGACGTTTTCGACGACACCGTTGTAGCAAACGACCCTTCGGATCCCTGGTCAGCCAATTGCGCGATCCCGGAACTTCTTTTCGAGAAGGAAGACAAATTCCATTCAGAGTTCCCGGGACTGAAAATCAGCGTCAACGAGAAGAACGAATGTCTTTTGTTCCCGCTGTCCGGCGGCGTGATCGCCAAGACCCGGGTCCCGGAACTCCCCTCGGGTGTTCTGGAAGCCGTTTCGGCGCTGGACAGCGTTTTGACCAAGCTCGCACCCGATGTGTTCGCACTCGGAAGATCTGTGGTGATCGAAAAGATATGAGAAAGACCCGGACAGAAAAGAGCCTGACGCACATGCGGCCCGCAGCGCACCGCAAGAACCCGAGACGGATTGACGGTGAGATCTCGGCTATGGGCAGTGTGAACGCATGAAGCTTTCGGTTGTCATTCCCTGCTACAATGAGGCCGATAACCTGAGCCTCCTCATTCCAAGATGCAGAACCCTTGCTCAGGAAACCGGAGCCGAGGTCATCCTGGTCGACAATGGCTCCAGTGACCGAACCCCGGACGTGCTTTTGCGCACGCTTGCAAATGATGCGCAGGTCCGCAGTGTGCGCGTAGAGGTTAATCAAGGCTATGGGCACGGCATACTGGCAGGCCTCGCTGCAGCCAGGGGCGACGTCCTGTCCTGGACGCATGCGGACATGCAGACGGATCCGTTGGATATTGCACGGGGCTTGCAACTGTTTCAGGGCGCTGAGGATCACGAGGCCCTGTTCGTCAAGGGCAAACGCTACGGGCGGCCGCTGTCGGACACGTTTTTTACAATTGGCATGTCGGTTTTCGAGACGCTGCTTCTGCGCACGCCCCTGTCGGACATCAACGCGCAACCGACCATGTTTTCCCGCAGGTTTTACGAAAGCTGGCAGCAAGCACCGCACGATTTTTCACTCGACCTTTATGCATACTACCAGGCCAGGCAAGCCGGACTTAGCGTCGAGCGCTTTCCGGTCAGGTTCGGAGAAAGAGCTTTCGGTGTTTCGCACTGGAATATCGACTGGAGCTCCAAACGCAAGTTCATACAAAGAACCGTCGATTACAGCCGCCAGCTCAAGCGCCGAATTTCAGAAGCATCCTGAGGTTGCCTGATGCAGATTATCCAACACAGACGCAACACCATCGAGGGCCTGGCAGAGACCCCTTGCGAATACGGTATTGAGGTCGATATCCGCAGCCAGGGCGCGCGCCTTGTCATCCACCACGATCCGTTCGAAGCCGGCCTGGACTTTGAAACATGGCTCGATCACTACAGCCACAAGACGTTGATTTTGAACGTCAAGGAAGAGGGATTGGAAGAACGCCTGATCGCTTCCATGGCATCACGCGGTATCGACGACTTCTTCTTTCTCGATCAATCGTTCCCCTTCCTGATCAAATGGTCAAAGCTGGGAGAGCATCGCTGTGCGGTTCGTGTTTCGGAATTTGAAAGTATCGAAACCGCGCTCAGCCTGGCCGGACAGGTCGACTGGATCTGGGTGGACTGTTTCTCGCGCTTTCCATTAACGGAAGACCAGGCAGCTCAACTCGGCTCTGCCGGTTTCAGGCTCTGCATTGTATCCCCGGAGCTTCAGGGACGGGATGCCTTGCAGGAAATTCCGGAGATGAAGTCGCTGCTTGCTCAAAGAAACATCGAGGCGGACGCCGTCTGCACAAAGCGGCCGGATCTCTGGCTGTCCCGGACCGATCATCAATGAACGGTCTGTGGCGCCATCCACTTTTCGGCCTCGGCCTTCTGATCAGGCTGGTGCTGATTTTTGGCGTCGCTCCGATTGCTGTTTCGGAATGGTACGGGCCGTTTCTTGAGGCCAGCGTCTCCCGACCCATCCTTGACCCCTGGTCGCTCTGGGTGAGTCTGGACGGGAGCCTCCTTGCGTTTCCTTACGGCTATGCGATGTGGCTGACTTTCCTGCCATTGACCACCTTGTTCAGCCTGTTGAACCTGCCGGTTCAATATGCCTATGAACTCACGCTGCTGTCGGTCGATTTTTTGCTGCTGCTTGTCCTGCAAAGGCTGCTTCCCGGCCAAAAGCACATTCTGCTTGTCGGATACTGGCTTTCGCCAATTGTTATCCTTGCGAGCTACGGCCTCGGGCTGAACGATATCGTGCCGGTTCTCTTCCTGACAATTGCGGTCTACTTCCTAAGGCAGACACGGCTTCCCCTGTCAGGTTTTTTCTGCGTCTGTGCTGTCTCCGCGAAACTGAGCATGTTGATCGCCATGCCTTTCTTCGCAGTTTATCTGATCAACAACAAATCGCTGCGCACGCGATTGCCCGGCTTTTCCGCCGGCCTTCTGACCGGTCTTCTCATATTCGGATTTCCCTTCGCCTTTTCCCAAAGCGCGTTGCTCATGCTGTTCGGCAATCCGGAGATGGGGAAAGTTCTCCAGCTCTCGATCAGCTTCGCGCAGGCCAATACCGTTTATGTGGTGCCGCTTCTTTACCTGTTGATGCTGTATCTTGCGTGGAATGTCCGCCGTCAGAACTTCGATCTCTTTCTGGCGACCACAGGCATATCGTTTCTGATGATCGTGTTGTTGACACCTGCCTCGCCGGGCTGGTTCGTCTGGTGCCTGCCGTTTCTCATTCTGCTCCAAAGCGGTCTGGCGTCCGCGGTTCTGGGACTGGCCTTTTCCTGGCTGTATGCGTTCACGACGCTTCTGGTGACCCCCTTTCACTTTTCCGCATCAAATACCTTCGAACTCGCTGATTTCCTGCCGCTGAGTCAGGTCGAAATCTCTCAGGTAACGTCTCTTCTCCTGACAGCAATGCTCGCCGTCGGTCTGGTGCTTTCGTTGCGCACCTGGAGATATTCCGTCCGGCAGAATGACTTTTTCCGTCGAAGCAGAACGCCGTTCGTCATCGGTCTTGCTGGTGATTCCGGTGCCGGAAAAGACACATTCGCCGACAGTCTGACCGGCCTCTTCGGAGATCATTCCGTCGTGAAACTATCCGGTGACGACTACCACCTCTGGGACCGGCACAAACCCATGTGGCAAGTCATGACCCACCTCAATCCGATGGCCAATGACCTGGAAGCCTACAGCAACAATCTGCTCGCGCTTATCGACGGAAAATCAATTCAGTCGCGGCACTACAACCATGGTACCGGCAAGATGAGCCGCCCGCTCAAAGTGAAGAGCAACGACTTCATCATTGCGAGCGGGTTGCATTCCCTTTCCCTGCCGATCATCCGGGACAACTGCAATCTCAGGATCTATCTCGATATCGATGAAAGCCTCAGACGGCATTTCAAACTCAAAAGAGACGTCAAGGACCGGGGGCACAGCATCGAGACCGTCCTCGCTTCACTTGAGAAGAGAGAGCATGACGCGGAACAGTTCATCCGCAAACAGGCCGACCACGCCGACCTGATTCTGTCTCTTCAGCCTGTCCATGCGTTGACACTGGAGGATCTGGATCGCGAGGGACCCGTCAAACTGAAACTTGTCGCCACGACCAAACAAGGGTTCAACGAACTCTCCATACACCGGGTTCTTGTGGGCGTGTGCGGATTGCATGTCGATATCAACATCGCTAAAGATCAGGCGGAAGCCGAAATCACTATCGAAGGCGAACCCGGCTCGGAAGATATCGAGATGGCAGCGAAGATCCTCTGTCCGAATGTCATCGAATTTCTCGACATCGAACCCGACTGGCAGGAGGGTGTCACCGGCGTCATGCAACTGGTCGCGCTTTCGCACATCAACCAAGTCCTAGTGAAGAGAACTGTCTAGTGAAAGTCGTCAATCCAGACAGGTTTAAGCGTTTGCCGAACGCGATTCTTTTTGACACAGACAACACTCTTTATGCCTATGACCCGGCACATGAGGCCGCTCTTTCGACGGTGCGCGAGAAAGTCACGAAGACGTTTTCGATCGAGTCTTCAGATTTCGATCGCGCCTACAGCAACGCAAGAGAGCAGGTCAAGGCTCGATTGAAAGGTACGGCGTCCTCACACAGCAGGCTGCTCTACATGCAGCGCATGCTTGAGATCATGGGCCTCGGATCACAGATCCTGCGCGCGCTCGATTTCGAACAAACATATTGGAGGACGTTTTTAGGGAACGCCGTCCTCTTTGACGGCGTGAAGGAGCTGTTGGACGAGCTCAGGCTCATGAGCATTCCGACGGCAATCGTCACGGACCTGACAGCTCAGATCCAATTCAGGAAAATCGTTTATTTCGGCCTGGAAAACGTGTTCGACTACATCGTCACAAGCGAAGAGGCGGGCTTTGACAAGCCAAATGCGGCACCCTTCACGCTTGCGCTGGAAAAGATGAGACCTGACGGCGACTGTATCTGGATGATCGGCGACAATCCCGTAAACGACATTCGCGGTGCACGCGAAAAAATCAATGCCGTCACATTGCAGAAACTCCATTCAGGCGTTGAAAAAGGCCAGGGCGAGACCGCGCCCGATGCCTATTTCGACACCTTTTCGGATTTGAGAAAACTGATCCTGGGGCTTGCCGACACGTGACACCGGACCGCGACGAGGCACTCGCAAGGGATATCAGGTCTTATTGCGCTGAAATCGGACAGGACCAGTTGCTGGTACAGGGTCCGGGAGGCAATGTCTCCTGGAAAGAAGGCAGTACGCTTTGGGTCAAGGCGTCCGGCACCTGGCTGGCGCATGCGGACGACACTGAGATCTTCATTCCGGTCGACCTGCAGGACCTGCAGCAGAGCATCGAAAGACAGGATTTTTCGGCAAAGGCCTCGATTCTTGCTCAAACCGAACAAAGACCTTCAATCGAAACGATGCTGCACGCACTCATGCCGCATCGGATCGTAGTTCATCTGCATGCCATTGATGTCCTGGTGCAACTTGTCCTGAGAGACGCCAATGACCGTTTGGCGCGGCAATTGGAAGAACGTAAAGACTGGGTTTTTGTCGACTACAACAAGCCCGGGGCTGAACTTGCCGCTGCCGTCGACGAGGCGCTGCGCGCAAATCCTGGTGCAAACATCGTCTTTTTGAAGAATCACGGCATCGTTCTGGGTGGTGAGAACATCGATGGCATCCGTGGTCTGCTTGCCCGGACCCTCGACGAGTTGCAGACTTTCGCACCATGCAATACCGAGGCTGCTCCATCTGCTGTGCCCGAGCATGATCTTGCGAAACTTGGCTATGCACCCAGCAGAGACCCTTGCATCCACGCCCTCTCCTGCGATCCTGTGCAGATCGCAAGACTAAACGAAAATTGGGCGCTTTATCCGGACCATGTCGTTTTTCTCGGCGCAGAGCCGTCTATCTGGTCGCCCGAGCTAAAGCTGAGCCTGCAAGATCAACCGGGGAGCGAACGATCACCCTACATTTTTGTTCCTGGCATCGGAACTTACGAGTTCGAGCACGCAACCCCTGCACAAAAGGAGCAGATGCGCTGCTACAGCGATGTCGTCAACCGACTTCCAACTCACCTTCAGACAGACACCCTCTCAATTTCCGATATCGCTGACCTTCTGGATTGGGATGCCGAAAAATTCAGGCAGGGCAATAATTGAAAAACTCCCGGTAAATCAGCGAACTGAAACCAATCAAACTCGCCGCCCCGCATGAGGTAGCCGGATCGGTTTTCTAAAGGCGAGGCCCGTGTTCGATTGCCTTGGCAAAGTATTCCAGGAACTCGGCATCGCTTCGGGTCGCGAACAGACTGTCGACAACGTCGGGCCGAGGCCGCTGGTTAAACTGCATTTCGTCCGCCGATCGCACCAGGTCAGCTGCATCCGCAGTCACTAGTTTGCTCATCAGGCCCTCATAACCCGTTTCTACAATCTGAGGCCGGCGCCCGAAGGCGACGCTTTCATAGAGTGCTGTCGAGAAGCCACCGATGATGGTACCCGCCGAGGCAATCGTTTCGTAAAGGTCCGTGCTTGGCGGCAGTATGCGCACTCCGGCCTGCTCAAGTGCCCGGGCCGTCTCGTCCTGCATCCCTTCCTCGACGGGATGGTTTTTCCAGAGCAATTCGAACGCTCCGTCAGTCCTCTGCGCGGTGGCCAGTGTCAGTCCCGCGAGCGCAGCCCGGCAATTTGGCTGAGAAATCGTCATAATCCGGCGCTCAGCATCCGGTGCTTCCGGATAGAGGGAAACACGGTCACGAAGGTACTGAAATCCTACTGTTGGCATGCGTTCAGATGGTAAAGGCAGCCGGCTGCCCTCCGTCCAGAACTTTCCGAAACAAAAGAAGAAATCCGGAAAGGTTTCAAAACTTTGGTCAGCGGGAAAATCATAGTTCAGCTTTCCGACAGTCGGAGACCCGTGCTGAAGTTCAATGCTCGGAATTCCAATTTGCCGCGCCGCCGAAACAAGGGCCTTGAGATGCGGACTGTTGACGAGAACGACAGCACGGGGTGCAAGCTGCTGAAGGAGTTCGGTATACGTAGGCAACCAGCGGAACCAGCGATCGATCTCCGTACGCACAATGGTCGTGAGGTCGACTTCAAAACCCGCCTCGTGCAAACCATCGCCCAATGCTTTCAACTTTGCGTTTCCTGCGGTGCTGAACTCATCGAATCCCTCAAAGCGCCGGGCTTTGCGGCGAAGCCCGTCAATATAGCGCAAGTCACTTGAGACTTCCGGTTTCTGGTGAGGGACCCAGTCCATTTCAATGAACCGGACATCGTAGTCCTTGCGGAGGATAGTGGCGACAGGATCCGCATAGAGATCGATCCAACGTCCGTTTTCAAGTTTGCGCCTCGGATGACCGAACAGGACAACGTCGCAACGACCGCCCCGCAGCGGATTTCGCTTCGTCGCCAGTGTCAGCCGTTTTCGAAACCGCTCGACACGGCGCTTTATCGATGAATGATTGTCCTGCTGCGTTTGCGTAGAGGAGATCGTCTCACTTGAGACGGCTTGTCTCCTTGCCGCCTGTTCTGGTGGATTGCCGTCTGCCGGCAGTGTTCGTTTCGCCGCCAAAGCCACGGAATAGCGGGCCAACTCCCAAACCGGAGCGCCGCTTTCGCGCCATTCGAACAGGTCCAGGTCCTTTTCCAGACGCTTTACGTGATCAGCAATATTCATTCAGCGTAATGTCTCTGCCGGGCAGCCTCTCATTGTCCCGTTACTTTGTTTGGCATGTGCAAGTGAACGCGGTTATGACCGTAATTATCACGGCAAGTGAACGACCGCCATGCCGCCTGCGCAGGCACACTCCTAGGACTTTGGGGTGACGTTTCTACTTGAAAACCAACCGCGAAATTTCCCCGGCACATCAAGCTCCTCCATGCCGTATGCCGGTCCGCCGAGCGAAGCGAAAATAACGTTCACGTCCAGCGATGCGGAGGCGACTGAGGATTCAAGGGTTTTTGCGCGATGATCAGATGAGGTGCTGGTTTTTTCGTGTCGACAGAGGTGTCAGTAGCTGGAAACAACCATTGAAACTTACGCTTCTTCTTCGGCTTTTCGTATTTGGTCCAGTCTATCTTTTCAAACGTTTGTATCGAAAATCCCGAATGATGCAACGCAGTCAGGTATTCGCAACGTCTATAGAAACAATCGGAGCGCTCATCGTTTCGGATTTCGCCATAGCCCGGAATTTCTTCAGTAGCGCTGTATTTCTTCTGAAATACGGAATTGTCTACTAAATCGTCCGAAACCGGCTCCTGGCTGATCAGCACGCCGCCCGGTTTCAGGTTTTCAAAAATTCCATCAAGAGCGGCGCGAAGATTTAAGGCATGATGCAGCGATCCCATGCAAAATGCGTAATCGAAAGGGGCCGTTTCGAATTGTTTGGAGAAGTCGCCCAAAGACGGCCGGACTTTGTCTGCATCGACCCCAGACATCTCAATCATGTTCGGGATCAGTTTCTCAACGGCATTTTGCGTGATCTCGACGGCAACAGCAAAATCGATCTGACGATTCTGTGCGAGCCACACGGACAGATAACCACTCCCGCAACCGTAATCGACGACACGCCCGGAAATCTGGCGTCCGATAATTTTTTCGGAGTCGGGAAGAAGGTTCAGGCGAACGTTAGCAAGCTGCTGCTTCATGTATTTGGTATCTTCAGAGCGGCTTTGATGCAGCATCTCGTGAACACCAATTTCACCAGCCTTTATCACGTATCTTCCTTCCATATGAGCGCGCGAGCATGGAACATCGCAGCTCGTCGTCACCCAATATTCCAGCCGTTGCAGAATGACCCGCCGCAGAAGGCGTGCCTATCAGGTTCCGAACCTTTTGCGAAGTTTGCTGAAGAAGCCCTTTTTTTTGGGAACACGCCGCTCGCTCTGGGCCCGGCTGCGCTCTCCCTCCGTGTCAATCCGCAACAGCTTCCGCACGCGACCGGGTTCCAGATTACCAGCCCTGTGCGGTGCGTCGGTATCGAAGATCGCCAGCGACCCCGCAGGACCGGTCAAAGCGACCTCCTCACCAAAATCGGAAAGAACATTCTCGCCGGGTGTAATTTCGCTCGAATTCAGCATTTCCAGGCGTTTTTCGCGAAATTCTTGCGTACGACCAGGCACGATCCAGGTCGGACCGTCTTCTTCGGTCACGTCGGTCAGCAGGATCGCGTATTTCAAAAACTGATGACGATCGAAATGCATGACATATGGCAGCGCGGTGACAACCTCATCCGGCCGACCGATCGAACGCACGAAAAACAGCTTGGAAGGGTAGTCCACCACATCGTCGTAGTAACGCGTCGAGATGTCCTTGAAGCCGCGATTGGCGACCACGTCGCGTATCACCGGAAATTTGCCCTCATCGACATCCGAAAAGAGCGCCCTTTTGGCAATGCTGTAGCCGGCATCCGCATGCACATCGACATTCTCTACGGTGTTTTCCATCAGGTAGTCGAATTCATCACGCATGGCTTCAGTGGTCGCCTTGTCCAAAAAATTCGGAACAATACAGCCACCTGCAGCTTTCACCACGTCAAGTATCTCATCGGGTGAAGCCGTCGACGATAGTCTCACTTCCTGTGCGCCCATGGTCGCATCCTTCCAATGTGTCACAAAGGATCAGTAACCAGACCGGATTAATCGCAGGACCGGACGAAGGCAAGCAGTTAAACCTGAAGGGCTGCTTTTCTTGATCCAGTGCAGGCTCAGTCGTTTTCTGCTCTGAGGATGCCTTCCGCGACAAAGAAATCGCTGCGATTGTCTATGTCCACTGAGTTCTCGGCTGACATGACAAATGGCGTTGCATAATCGTAGAGCGTGGTCAGTGATCCCGACCTAAGGTCCTCGATGGCACGGATATAGATCGCGCCGTTCGGATGATAGGCGGGTTTTTGGTCCTGACTTCTGGTATTGCCTGTTTTCATGGGTGAGCCTTCGAAGACAGGCTCCCATCCGGCTTCATCGCTCACGGTAAACGCAAACGATATTGGAAATCCGTAGGCCATGGCGGAAAACACTGGTTTTTGCGTCGCCTGTCTTTCAGCGAAAGCCTGGTCGATGTGGGCCGAAGTGCGCAGCGGCACAGTTGGCAGGGCAAGCAGAAAATCCCCGTCGCGTGCACCAAAAATTTTGTCTACTGACTGGTGAAGGTAGTCAAAGATTTTGACCTGATCCCCAGCCTCGTCGTTGCTGCGGAGATCGAACGACAGCGGTGTCTCAATACCGAGAGCGTCAAAGTGTTTCGATGCGATGTCCCGATATTCCTGGCTGTCGGTCGAAAAGATCACTTCTGTTACGCATTCCGCCAACGCACAGGCTTCCAGGGTCCACAGAACCAGAGGCTTTCCCATCAACGGGTGTATGTTCTTTCCGGGAAACCTCTTGGATCCGGAGCGCGCCGGGACAAAAGCTGTCACGCCGGTCATCACGTTTCTCCCGTCATCCACGGAGCCCGCGCAAGCGCCGCTTCAATCCGCTTATATACGGCAGAGACCTCTGCAAACCTCTCGTCCAGCAGATGTTTCAAGGGCATCCGGTCCCTCCGTGACATGAAGCCGGCGGCTTCGAGCAATGCCTTGTTGCAACGGTGCCACCCGTATTTTGCACAAAGTTCATCAAAAAACGGGCTTTCAAGCTCTTCAAGGATAAAGCGAACCGTCCGCTCATCGCCACCTTCAAGCGCCGCCCAGAAATTCTCGCCAATGCGCGCATCGATGATTGAAATACCATTCAGATATGCGCGCGCGCCCAGAGGGTGGTAGGGCAAGAAACTGGACTTTCGACCCGCAAGCACCACACGAATTCTTGGCTCCAACTCTAAAGTCGCCTTAACAACATCGGGTTCTTTGGCATCCTCTTTCAAAGCCACCACTTCAGGGATGCGCGCCAAGGACTGCAGCAATGATATCGGCCAGTTCATCTGCTTCCCGTCTTGCCCGGACAGGAAAGGCATTTCGTGAACCAGAACACCCAGCCCCGATTCCCGTCCGACCGTCGCAAAGTGCTCCAGAACCTGATCGTCCTCGAAGTACTTTTCGCGGCAAATCACGGATATCAAATCGGCGCCGGCTTCTCGCGCCGCCCGGGCGCATTCAACACTGTGTTTCGTGGAACAGTGGATGGGATCACCGACTATGACGGTGGACTCGGGGTCCATCTTTTTCACGGTTTGTGCGCAAAAGCGGTTGAGTTCGAAAATCTCATCCATTGTCATTTGCGAGTAGCGCGAGTTGTACGCCATCGCATAGAATCTTCGGGCACCTTGAGCGTGTAGCGTGCGCAAATAGGCTTCGATACTGTCATAATCGACGTTTTCGTTCGCGTCGAAAGGCGTAAAAATAGTGTAGACGCAGCCCACAAGTTGGTCGCGCGCACGTTCAGCAACGTCTTTGTCAAACATTGTGCTCTCCCCTAATCCAGCGTTTCTTGTCTTCTTCGATCATCCTAGAGGCAAGCATTTCCACACTTGTCGTCGGGCGCCATCCAACGGCCTCTTCCAGCCGCGAACAATCACCTCGCAGCGCCGGCGTCGGATTGCTTCGAAAATATTTTGGCGAAACCACCGCCAGTTCCAATCCGGACTCGGTATCCACGCAGCGTTCCGCCAGGCCTTCACCCTCAAAGTGCGGATCAAAGCCGGCAGCCCGTGCCGCGCACTCGACAAACGTGCGCACGCTTGTGAGCTTGCCTGTGGACACGATAAAGTCTTCCGGCGGGTCATGGCGAATGATTGCGCGCATCGCCCCGACAAACTCTTCGGCGTCACCCCAGTCCCGCTCCGCAGACAGGTCTCCAAGAGCCATGGGCGGGCCACCTTCGATGGCAAGGCGCGCAAGATTTACAGTTATTTTGCGGGTAACAAACGAGCGGTCTTTCCATGGGCTTTCATGGTTAAACAGAATGCCGCTGGCAACGTGTAGTCCCTGGGTTTCACGATAAATTCGACCGAGGTGCAACACACTCAACTTTGCAAGACCATAAGGATTGCGAGGAGCGGGCAGACTTGTTTCTGACACCGGAGCCCCGGCGACTGACTGGCCGATCGCTTCTGAACTGGAAGCAAGGAAAACCCGGGCTTCCGGCGCGGCGACTCCAACGGCAACCAAAACGTTCAGCGTCCCGATGGTGTTCGCTTCCATCGTGACATTCGGATGGCGCAAGCTGTCTGCAACGTAGCTGTGACCGGCAAGATGGTAAACCTCGTGAGGCCTTGAGATCTTCATCGCTTCAATAAGCGAGTGCATGTCGTTGAGGTCCAACTCAACCAACTGGATGGAATCCTCCAGCGACATTTCCTTCAAGCGCCACAAACGCGCCGCACCACCTCGCCGGAAACCGCCGAATACCTCAACGCCTTCCTTGACAAGCTCGCGTACCATGAGGGCGCCGTCCTGCCCGGTTGCGCCAATGACAAGCGCTCGCGTTGCCACGGTTCAAAGTTCCGTCAAGCGACGAATCGCTTCGCGAAAGCCGGCACCTCTGTCGAGATGACCTTGCCAAACCTCAATCACCTTAAGTCCCGGCAGTGCGAGTGCATCGCGGATAATGTCGTTGTTTCCGGGGTCTCCGTCGCCGAATTGCATGCCCTCACCATCCGTTCCAAGTGCGTCCGCCAGATGTACATGTCTCACTTGCGGGAGGAGCATATCGACAATTTCCGCCAAGTCGAAGCCGAACATGTTGCGACCAAGTAGCAAATGGCAAACATCAAGACAGACGGGCATGTCACGCTTCACAAGATGTTTGGCATCAACAACGTTATTCATCGCCTTCAGCGCAACCGAGCCGCCAAAGTACCACGCAATCGGAGGCAACCACTGCGGAGCAATCAATGCCCCGCGTTCAGAATAAGATCGGACAAGTTCGGCGTGACTGTCGTAGAATTTTTCAAGGCCGCCTTCGCTGTCCACTGGTACGGCTGAAAAACTTCCGACGATCGGCGTCTCAACGCCGGTCCTGTCACTCAGTGCGAGTGCAAAATCGACTGTCTTATCGAGAACTGACTTGCTCGCTTCACGCTGGCAGATATCCTTTGCAAAAGGATCCATGAGTTGCATGGAGTTTACGTAATCGGGAAGATGAACGCTGTAACTGCAATTGGGATCGGCGTTTCCCGCATCGGGAGTTGAAAGCACTTCCTTATAGGAAAGATGAAACTCGTAAGCTCCTATTGGAAACTGCCGGGCCATCAATCCCAGATCGTGCAGACGCACCGGAAGTGCAAGTTTCAGATCTTTTGCCCGGTCCAGATGCCAGTCTTCCAGTGGCGCCGCCGCGTCGAAATCACTGGGGCAAAGCGCATCGCCTTCTACAACGTCCACCCGTAGTGGACGCCCCAGATACGCGGCGATCTGGTTCCTGTCGAAACCGGTGTTTGGAGCTCGGTAAACCAAATCACGCGTGTCGAGCGTTTCTCCAGCACTGAGTGGCTTTGCGGCGTAGAAACAGCGCCCCAGATTCTGCCTGTTCATGAGCTCGCCCTGATTGGCAGCCCGCGGCCCGTCACCAGCAACAATCAGCGGCAATGCATCGGCGAAAGACCTGATTTTCTGAAATTCATCCGGTGTTGAACTGCTGGAGTGATCAAGGCCCGGCCCGCTGCGGTCGAACGTCAGGTGCCGTTCAATCGTTGTCGCACCCTGTTGCAGTGCCAGAAGGCAGACTTCCCAGTGATCGTCATGGCTGGAATAGCCGACCGGACGCCCCCACCGCTGACGGAGATGGGCAATCTGACCAAGCCGGGCGTTTTCCAGCGACGTCGGATAGTTTGAAATGCAATGCAAAGGTGTCCAGTCAAATTCCGACAGTGCGGAAAACGCCGCCTCGATGTCAGGTTCCGCATGTGCACCTGTTGAGAGATAGAGCGGTTTGCTGAGGCCACCTAAGAACGCCACGAGCGCAGCATTGGTAAGTTCCGCGCTCGGAACCTTGAAAAAATCAAACTGTTCGAGCGAAGCGCCAAAATCGTCCGCATCGGCGTGGTCAAAAAAACTGATCCCTGCGTCCAGCCCCAGAGCCTGCGCTTGCGACGATAATTCCAAAAGACTTTCCGGCGGAAGGAAAGTTTTCCTGATCTCATCGATGAGTATTTCATCACCAATCTCGGTGGGCTCACCGTAATATGCCCGATCGAGGTTCCTGTATTGGAACTTTACCGCCGAGGCGCCGGATCGCGCAGCGGCACTGATCATTTCTTTTGCTTTGGCAAGGTCGCCATCATGATTGATGCCGATTTCCGCAATGAGATACATTTACTTCCAACAATCCTTGAGCCGACCGGGAAAAATTCAAGACTATCTACTCAAACAGACGCCGGTCTGCAAACCAGGCAAATTGCAGCCTAAGCCTTTCTGCCGGCGCGCAACGCATTCCGCTTTATGGATGTCATCGATAAGCGCTTCTTGTCTTGCCCGATGAGGCTCAACCCCCTTGCGCAGCCTGCGCTTTAAACCAGTTCCCTTTTGAAAGCGCAACCCAAAAACTGCCTGTATCCCCGCGGACCAAACCCGAATCCGGAAAGGTTTTTTGGTGCAATCGGACAAGTTGCCGGGAAGCCGAATTTGGCGATTGACCAGACTGTCAGGCGGCCTTTTCCTTTTTGTTCTGGAACTGCAACTCGCAGAGCCTGCGGTAGATGCCATCGTGATCGAACAGCTCATCATGCGTGCCGCTTTCCACGACCTGGCCGTCGTCCATGACGTGAATCATGTCGGCGTGCCTAACGGTGCTCAAACGGTGAGCGATCACCAGTGTGGTTTTGCCCTTGGTGAGCCGCTCAACGGCGCTTTGGATTTTGGCCTCAGATTCCGAATCCAGCGCAGATGTCGCTTCGTCGAGCAGCAGGATCGGGGCGTTGCGGAGCATGGCGCGCGCGATGGCAATCCGCTGGCGCTGCCCGCCCGAAAGCTTGTTCCCGCCCTGCCCGGTGCTCGAGTCGTAACCCTTGGGCATACGCATGATAAAGTCATGGGCATTGGCGGCCTTTGCCGCGGCTTCGATTTCTTCCTGCGTCGCTCCCGGCTTGCCGATAGCGATGTTGTCGCGGACACTGAGTTCAAAGAGAAACGGGTCTTGTCCCACATAGGCAATCGATTGCCGCACTGAATCGAGATTGCGTGACGGCAACGTCTGGTCATCTATCAGAACGTCTCCACTGTCGGGGTCGTAAAACCTTTCGATCAAAGCAAATACGGTCGATTTGCCAGCGCCGGATGCGCCCACAAGTGCAGTCATCTTGCCGGACCCTGCAGCAAAGCTGGTACCCTTCAGCGCCGGCGCTCCCTCGTAGGAAAAGACTACGTCCCGAAATTCGATCTTCCCGCCCGTGACACTCAGATCAGGGGCGTTCTCAATCTCTTTCATGCCCGGCACGCGATCGACCAGCTCATACATCATGCGAAGACCGACCATGTTTTTACCGAGGTTCACGTTCAAACGCGCCAGACGCTTGGCCGGGTCGTATGCCAGAAGCAGGGCCGTGATGAACGAAAACAGTGCGCCCGGGTCCTGGCCGAGCTCAATAACCGAGAACCCTCCGTAGAACATGACGCCTGCAATCGCGAAGCCCCCTAATGTATCCATCAAAGGAGCCGTTCTGGCGGACAGGGAAGCAATCTTGTTCGACTGCCCCTGAACTTCGAGAATGCCCACTTCCATCCTTTGCATCATGAAAGATTCTAGGCTGAACGCCTTCACAGTGCGTATCCCGAGGACTGTGTCCTTTTGGGCGGCTCCGATTTTGACGCTCGAGACAACCTTCCGCTTGACGTATTGCTTCGTTCGTTTCACCAGAAAAGTCACGCCAAGGACCGCTGGCGGCATAATAAGCAGGGCAAAAATGCTCAGAAACGGGTTTTGAAGCAACATGACGAAAACCAGCCCGATAAGCGTCAGCAAATCGCGGCCAAGCGAAACAATGATCAGGTCAAGTGTCGTTTTCGCCGCCCCGACACCCTGTCCGATCCTAACTCCGATTTCCGAGATCGTGTTCTGGTCGAAGAAGGTCTGATCCTGGCGGACCATGTGAGCGAACATGCGCCTTCTCAGATCCGAAACGATTTCGTTGCCGACCCTGGACAGAACAACAAGTTGGCCGTAGGTCGACGCACCCTTCAGGACGAAAATAATCAGCACGGCGGTCGCAATGACATACACCATCGCCGCGTCCTTGTTGACGAATACCTCATTGACCACGTCGCGCATGATCCAGGCACTGGCCGCCGTTGTCGCCGCGATAATACCCATGAAAACGAATGCCAGTGCGTATTTAGGCAGGTATTTCCTGAAATTCTCGCTTAACAGCCGCTTGACCAGCTGAACTGTTCCATCAGGGTCTTTAAATGTTTTCGAAGCGAATGGATTTCGCACGAAGCGGTTCCTTTCTAAGGCCATCGGCCAACGGCAAGCTCGTTGAGGCCTGCATTGCAGACTTCTCCTCCATCGGCAGACAAATACTCAATTTTGCTGCGTTTCTGCAAGTGGCCACTATTGTACCCCGGACAGGACCAGCTACACATGCGTTTCTTGCGATGACACAGGCGTCGAAAGCAAAGATCAAACAATAGCAAACGGCGCATATTTCGATTTGAGCCCCGCGAACGGAATGTCCTGTGCCGACCGACCTGGTTGTTTGCCAGCTACAGCATGCCAAAATCAATCAGGGCAAACTTCCTACTACACCTATGGTGCTGAGTCACATATACCGATCTGCAGTGAAACGCACAGCGCGGCTTTGCCGCGACCGAGGCCATTTTGGAAAAGAAGAGCTATTTCAGCTACGACCGTCACGAAAGCGAGTGGCAAAAGGTCATAGACGACCCTGCGAGAAACGCAGTGGGCGAGACATGGCAATCCAACGATACTCTGGATGCCTGGCGGCACGATCGCATGCGTGAGCCCATGAAAACGATCGTTGCGGCCGATCCCGGCGCAAGTTGGTTGACGGTCGGAGATGGAAGATACGGATCAGACGCACGATTTCTGGCTGCCTGTGGCGCGACGAACGTGCATGCCAGCGACATTTCGGACAAATTGTTGAAAATCGCCGCAGAAAAGAAACTGATTGAGGCTTATTCAGAGCAAAATGCAGAACGGCTGACCTTCGAAGACGACAGTTTCGACTACGTCTATTGCAAGGAATCTTTTCATCATTTTCCCCGCCCCTACATCGCTCTGGATCAGATGTTCCGTGTTGCACGAAAAGGCGTCATCCTGACCGAGCCAAGGGACCTTAGTATCGATCAACCCGCCTATGAGAAACGCAAGTGGAAGATTTCTCGCTTGTTCCGAAAGAAGAAGAAACCCGTCTACAAATCAAAAAATCATACGTTTGAACCCGTTGGGAACTATGTCTACAGCTTGTCTGAGCGCGAGGTCGAAAAGTTCGCGCTCGGCATACATAGAAACTTGGTCGCGTTCATCGGATGCAATGACGCTTACAGGGAAGGGATCGAGTTCGTTAAGCTGAACAGCAACGACGAGAAAGACCTTGCTGCCATTAACGAGGTCAAAAGTGCAATAAAAGCCATGGATGAAGCCTGTGAGGCCGGCAAAAAACGGACAAAGTTGCTCACAGCAATGATTTTCAAGGATGCTCCCTCTTCCGCCCTGACCGACGCCATGAAGCGCGCAGGCTGGGACGTCCGCGAACTTCCGCTGAACCCCTATCTCTAGTGCAAGAAATTCCTGCAGACCTGAAATCTCAGTTCAATTTCCCGAACAGCCTACCGAGTATTTTTTTCTTTATTTTTTCTATCTTGCCCGGGCCTCGCTTCTTGAGCCTGTAAAACCCTTGCAAGGCTTCGAATGCTTCCGGGTCTTCCGCCAGAACATCCGGATACTCAATATTCAATTCCTGATTCAGTTTTCTCGCCTTGTTGCGAATTTCATCGACGTTGCAATGCTCGCCGCTTCCGTCAAAACCAATATTTTGCACGTAAGAAACGTTTGGGTTCAGACACAATCCGTCCTGTTTGAAGATCGTCGCATACCAGAAAATTGCCCAAGTGTTCATTCTGCCATCGGCATTGGCCAGAACCTGGAACCAGAATTTTTCACCGATTTCCAGATCAAATCGGTTGATCATGTCCGGCGTGAATTCACTCAGGAGCTTTTCAGGGTCCTTTTCGAAATGCTGCCATCTGTCGCGCCAGGTCGCCCACCCCCAGCAATTCATCAATCGTGAAAAATGGGTTTTCGTGAAGGCCTTGCTTCGCGTTGGTTCATTGTAGCCGCAGACATGCCAGACCTTTTTCTCGTCTTGGAAGTGCGAAAGACTGCCGTTCATGTAGTTCAGAAAGGCCGGGCTGGTGACGATGTCGTCTTCAAGGACAACTATCCTGTCGTGCTCCTCAAGAACCTTGGTTATTCCTTGGACAATACTCCCTGCCAAACCGATATTGGCCTCCTGCCGGACAATGGTGACCGACTTGAAGCCCTCTACCGCATCGGCGGTTGCGCAAATTTCCTGGATTGACGCGATATCTTTATCGGTTCGGGGACCGTCCACAAACACGAACAGATCCGTATCGCCCACAAGATGGTTTTTCGCGATTGCGTCGAGTGTCTTGCGAGTATGATCCGGCCGATTGAAAGCAAAAAGCGCGACGGGTGCCAGTTCCTTATTCTTCATCTGATGGCCTTCCTGCGCGTCTGTCACTGATGCTAAACCCGACACTCATGAAACATCTCGAATAAACCAGTCTTCAAACTGTACTTCTCATCTGTTCATTTATGTTCTGGATATAGGTGCTGTTTCTTTTCGTAAACGAGGCCAGCCATTCTCGTTTCTGGTCACTGTCCACCGATCGCTCTGATGACAGGTACTCCGCCAATTGCATGGCAGCTTTTTCAGGATAAGCATCCAAATGCAGAACGACGCCTTCCGGTATTTCATCCGAGAAGCTTGTGGAGTTCACGGCAACCGCTGTCGTGGAAGCAAAGCGAATGTTCTTGATAAGCGCCCCTTCGATCGACGCCGACCAGAAGGACGGCGAAAGGACGACTTTGCAGGACGAGACTGCGTCTCTAAGCCCGCTCGTCCAACTCATCTGAACAAAGGAACAGTTTTCAGGTGCATCATCGACATCCGCAGGACACTTGAACGGAAACAAGAATGAAAGCTGCGGCGCATGGCGTGCAACCGAAAGCGCCCAGCGGCTTCCTTTTGCAAGAACGTCGTTCCCGTGAAAGACGATATCCCACTGGGTATCGCCCGGCTTCGGCTCTTCGATGCCCTTTGTGCCTGCAATCAGGGACTCTTCAATGTCCGCTGTCCAAAGACCCACGACAGGCACAGGCATTCCAAATTGCTGTTCGGCGAGCTTCGCCTGCCGTTCATTTTGCGCCAGAAATTGAACCTTCCCGGCGCGCGCGAGTGAATACAGCTTGCGAACAAACACAGTGGCGCTTGATGTCTGCCGGGGAAATGGCGAACACCCGTACATCTTGGCGGCATGCTGGTCGGGGTCGCCCAGGCATCTCAGACATGCCGCGTGTTCCATTGGCTGGTGGTTGTAGCTGCGGACGCAGAAGAAGCTCGACTCCAACAGGTAGATCCAGCAGTTCCCGCGCAGGAATTTAATGATCTTCAACGTCGCGGAAAACCCAAGGTCCTGCGGGTGCAGCAAGAGCACCGGCGTCTTTGACCTTCTCAGAAACCAGAGGCGGACAAAAAACAGGAGCCAACGCGGTGCGCCTTTCAGCCACAAGAACAGTTCGCGAAAGACAGATCGGTCATCCCTCTTATCCAGCCTGGGACCCGGCTCGATGTACGGCAGTCCTTGCGCCACCAGGTAAGCCACCAGCTGACCGGTTCCGGACTTTCCCGCCGGGATCCCGCTGACGACTGCAAAATCACCTGAGACATTCGGCGCGGCACCGCTCAACGGATATCCCTCCAGACCTTCCAGGGGGCATCACCGCTTTGCCATAGGTTTTCCAGATACTGCTTTTCGCGCAAGGTATCCATCGGTTGCCAGAACCCCTCGTGAACGAAGGCCGACATCTGGCCATCGTGCGAAATGCCCTTCATCGGAGCCTGTTCCCAAGGAGTGTCCTCGATATCAGGAGCCTGAAGATATGCTTCGATCTTCGGTGAAAGCACAAAAAAACCACCGTTGATCCAGCCGCTTTCCCCTCTGGGTTTCTCCACGAAGCCACTCACTTTTGTGTCTTCTATTTCAACCGCGCCGAAACGGCCGGGCAGCCTCACTGCAGTAACCGTTGCGAGGCGGCCTTCCTTGCGATGAAAAGCGATGCTCTCGGTGATGTCGATATCGGACAGACCATCGCCATAGGTCATGCAGAAATCGCTGTCACCCACATAAGGCAGTATCTTCTTGATCCGGCCGGCCGTCTGTGTGTTCAGCCCCGTCTCGATAAGCGTGATTTTCCAGGGTTCGGACCTGTTTTCGAGCAGCTCCACACCGCCGTTTTTCAGGTCTATCGTGACGTTTGATACATGCATCAAGTAGTTGGCAAAAAACTCCTTGATCATGTAACCCTTGTATCCGAGGCATATGATGAACTCGTTGATCCCGTGCGCGGAATACATCTTCATGATGTGCCAGAGGATCGGTTTGCCACCGATTTCGACCATTGGCTTTGGCCGGGTGACCGTTTCTTCGGCCAGCCTTGTTCCGAGCCCCCCCGCCAGAATTACCGCTTTCATTTAATCGGTTCCATTTGTTCCATTGAGCTTAGAGCGGTCTCATATTCATTGATCTGGGCCAGCGTCAATGCTGTCAGGTCTTCGCCATCATTGAAGCCCCTATACCATTCAACCGTTCTTTGCAGTGCGGTCCGGGTGTCCCACACCGGACGCCATCCCAACCCGAAAAGCGCCTTCGAATTATCCAGTGCAAGTATCCTGGCTTCTTTCTTCTCTGTGTCAGCGTGCCCCGTAGTGCCCCAATCGGCACTCCCACCCCAACACGCTTTCAAGACATTCGCGATTTTCCTGACTTCCCAGATGCCCTCGACATTCGGACCAAAATTCCAGCCTTCGCCGAATTGTTTCGGGTCTTCGGCGAGCCGTTCGGCAAGGAGCATATACCCGCTCAGCGGCTCCAGAACGTGTTGCCAAGGCCTGATCGCATGCGGGTTCCTTATGATCGCGGTCTCGTTTTTCATGAAAGAGCCGACAATATCCGGAACCAGTCTGTCGATTGCCCAGTCGCCGCCGCCGATCACGTTGCCGGCTCTGGCAGTTGCCAATCCCGTCCGGTTTTGCGCAAAGAAGGAATGCCGGTAGGACGCGGTAAGAATTTCCGCCGCCCCCTTGCTGGCTGAATACGGGTCCTTGCCGCCGATAGCCTCGTTCTCACGATAGCCCCAGACCCATTCCTTGTTGTCGTAACACTTGTCGCTGGTTATGACGACAATCGCTTCAAGCCCAGTGACCGTCCGGAGCGCATCGAGCAAGTATGCGGTTCCCATGACGTTTGTTTCGAACGTTTCGAGCGGGCTGTCATAGGACAATCGCACCAGCGGCTGTGCGGCGAGATGGAAGACGATTTGAGGGCTGCAACACTCAATCGCGTCCCGGACCAGCGCCGGATCCCGCAAATCCACCCTGAAGTCGTTTTCCAGACCGTTGCCCGCGTCAGTGCAGACATAAAGATGCCGTTCGCTTTCCGGGTCGAGTGCAACGCCGCTTACATTCGCGCCAAGCCGTTTCAGCCAGTGGAGCAGCCAACTGCCCTTGAACCCCGTGTGACCGGTGACCAGAACGCGCTTGCCCTGCCAAAATTCTTTTTTGAGCATAATATCTTTCTGACGCTAGATGTCCCCGGTTATCCGGCTGTGTCATCCCATTCCCGCAGCAATTCTTCAACACCTTCCGCGATTTTTATCTTTGGCTCCCACCCACTGAGTTTTGGTCCGACAAACGGCACCATAAGCTGATTGCTGCGATAGGGGCGCGCTCCCCAATTGACGTTCATCGCCCGACCAGAAACCGTTTCGACAACGCGTGCCAGCTCTCTCACCGTTATGACTTCATCGCCGCAAACATACTGATTGGGGTTGGATGACCCGGTACCATCGCTCAAGTTCTCGAGCGCCAAAATAACCGCGGCAACCGCATCCCGAACATGGAGTGGCACCATCTTCTGCAGGCCCGGGGTCGCATCCATCGAGTTGCCGGTTCTGGCAGCCGAAATCAGCTCCGGAAGAAGCTTCGGCCTGGTGTCGCCAGGGCCATACAAGTCGTACAAAACAAGAGTTATCGCATTCAAATCATGCCAGTCAGCATAATAGCTCAGCATCTCGGAAAACGCTTGCTTGGTAGCCGCGTAGAGCGAATTGGGCTTCACATCACCGTTTTCACCAAACTGCGAAAAGGTGCCCATGTTGACAAAACCGGTCACGCCCGCCAGCCGTGAAGCCTCAAGGATCTTGCCGCCGAAAAGCAAATTGGCGTTCAGAATGTCCATTGCGTTTCCGGCAGTTTCATCAGCCGGATAAATTGTCGCCACATGGATGACGCGCGATATCTTCTGGCGTTTGAAATCATCTGCGAGCTTCTGGACGTCACCGTCATCCCGAAGGATCTGAAAGTTCGCATATGCCTCCGGCGGTCGTCCCGCCCGAACCAGGGCGAAGGCGGGAATGTCTCGCTTCTGGAGTTCACGCATTATGTGCCTTCCCAAGAACCCGCTCGCCCCTGTTACCAGAACAGCACTCATTCATAATCCCCTTCAGCGGTACATTGGTGCAAAGACATCTAATTCGAAGGACTGACAGTCAACAAAACAAGACCCGTTGCCATCCCTAGATCTATGCTCAGACCATTTTGAACTATCCCAGTTGCAAACCAACCTTGACAGCACAATCGATAGAAAGTGGTTTTCTGGCCGATACGCATCGCAACGATATCTCACCTTGTGCGGCAAATAATCAAAACGCACTGCTTCACCTTCATCTGAAAGGTATTTTCGTAAAAAATAGCCTATTGCTTTCTGTAGAAGAGAAAGTTTGCACGTCCGTCGGACCAAACGACTTTGTAGCCTCGTTTCTTTAGAAGAGTGCTTACCTCAGTGGCCCTGCCATAAGCCACTTTTGAGGGGAAATTCAATTCATCAATTTCCAGAAGTATCTGTTTTGGATAGAAGTCCTTGGACAGCATGTGCCTGATGACTTCAATCTCCGCCCCTTCGATATCCAGCTTGACAAGCTTAACCTGAGACAGATCGACACCCATTTCGTCGAGCATCGAAATCATATCGATTGCCGGCACATCAATGTAGTCCGTCTCTTTGCTGTACTCATTTTGAAAATTACTGATTGAATGCGAGACGTTTTTCTTGTCCTTCGGCTCATAAAACCGAACGGATGTGACTGCGTTCCAAAGAGCCTTTTTCACAAGTATCAGTTTGGACGTGTCGATTTCCGACAGTTCATACGCAGCAGGGTCTTGCTGCCCTGTACTGTTGAAAGACTGGCTGCTTGGCAAACCAAATCTGTCGCTAATCTGTTCGAAGTGAACGACGGCTCGAGGTGTCGGATCAACGATGATTACCTTCGCGCCGTAGCGATTTGCAAAAGCAACATCAAAAGAAGCGTCTTCGCCCAGTCCCGCAGATATGATCACGGAGCCTTTGAGGTCGTCGTCGTCAACGAAGGTCCAACCGCCATACTCGGTACCTAACGCGATGAGCGGATGATCACTCGATGAAAAGCGAAATTGCAAAGAATGTTTCTTGCCGCGAAGCACCTTGATTTGATGTTTAGCTCTTTTGACCAGATCAGAGATCGGTCTTTTTTTGTTTTTTGACTTCGCAGGTTTCAACATTCACCCCATTTCTCGCAAATCTTCACGCGCAATCTTGGCATCGCGCTGCCAACCTGTCTTCGTTTGACATTCAAATTACAAGGTGGTGTTCACCGTACCAGGCCCTGGAATGCGCACCGTGACATGATGCAAACAGTTTTCCAATATTCCTGTATAGTTGGATCGTCCACGACCCTTGTTGTTTTTGAGATAACAACGAGCTTATCGGACCACCTCGGGTTGGCGACGATTGGAGCTCGCAGCGTTATACTTGCGCATCTGCTCCGATCAGAAAGTTGTTCCCTAGACTGGCCAGATATTTCTCCCGCGCCGCACGGCGATTGTGGTGACTTTCCCCTCGCGACATGGCTGCTTCACAGATTGCCTCCGCAAAACCGCTGTCCGAAGAGGCTGCAAGCGCGTTGCCACTGTTCAAAAGGTTCTGCATCGAGATCCCCTCCGAATGAATGACAAACTTTTCTGCTGCGACCGCGTCCTGGATGATCCCCGATCCCTGCAGGCCATAGACAGCAGTGTCGTATGGAAGCAAGATCGCATCGGTTGAAAGAAAACGGTCCGTAAACTCACTCGGGTCCAGGCGGTCAGAGAGTTTTAGAATACGAAGTATGCCCTCGTCGGCTTTGTATTTGTCTGCAAAGGCGTAGACACCACCATCAACGTAGTTTTCTTCAGCGCCTTGAAGCAGTATCTCGATTGGCCTTTCCTGTGGCGCTGTTTTCAACCGGTCTTCGATGCAGGACACAATGGCGCCGATCCGTTCGTAACCTTTTCCGGGCCGTGGAGCGCCAAAAAGCCCAATTCTGAAAGCGTCGGATATTGGCCTTTCCGGCTGTATCGGTGGGTCCGCGGGGTCGAAACTGCACGGGAGATAAAAGCCGCCCTTAACGTCCAGCCCATATTGCGCATTCAGATATGCGGCCATCTCCTCGGTTTCGCAGGAAAGCACCAGATTGTTCGCAGCTGCCAAGGTCTTTGACAGAACCTTCAAACGTTCTTTCCGGCGGAAACCCTTGTGCTCACCCAGTTCGGGATCGAGGAAGCGAAGAAGAAGGCGCGGCGTTTGGCCTTGCTTGTTTTCAACAAACCAGCATGTGGATTCGAGCGACTCCAGATCTGCCGAGGGGACAATAACCAGATCGTCCGAGCTCATCTGCAACGCATCGCAGGTCTTGGCCAGGACATGCCCGTAAGATGATCCGGGCAGAGACAGGATCTGTCCCGCTACCAGCGCCCGCAAGGCTGCATCTATTTTCTGCCTGGCGGATCCGTGCCTGGTCCGCCAGTACAGTTTCGACAAGTCCCTGGAGCGTTTTGACGTTCTCGCGGTCGCTTCGCCCAGGAATCCGTTGTAATCCTCCCCGGTGATCAAATGAAGATCAAATCCGGGTAGCATATTGCGCAACGCACCGATCTGGGTGTGCTGGTGCCCGCGATTGCGGACGAGTTTCTGCTCGACGATAACCAGCTTTCGTTGAGGGCTATCCTGAAAAGACATGCCGCTTCAGCGTCCGGAACCAAAGGCCTGAGAATAGGTATCCGAGATGCCCTCGCGCAGCGCGCGCGCGGCGTTCCAACCGAGTGAATTCAACAAAGATGTATCAGCCAGTTTACGAGGTGTCCCGTCCGGTTTGCTTGCGTCAAATTTCAACGTTCCGTCAAAGCCGACAATCTCGCAAACGAGTTCCGCGAGAACCCTGATGCTGATTTCCTCGCCCGATCCGATGTTGACCGGTTTCGCCCCCGAATAGGTCCTGGCCAGATGCACGACCGCATCGGCGAGGTCATCGACATGCAAAAACTCTCTCAACGGAGTGCCACTGCCCCAAACTTCCAGCGTGTCGTGACCTGCCACCTTGGCTTCATGCGCTTTTCGCAAAAGAGCCGGCAGCACGTGGCTGGACTCAAGGTCATAGTTGTCCCCCGGACCGTAGAGGTTCGTGGGTTGGACTGAAATGAAATTGCTTCCATATTGCGCGCGATAGGCCTGACACAGCTTCACACCTGCGATTTTTGCGATCGCATACCACTCGTTTGTCGGCTCGAGCGGTCCTGTCAGGAGACTGTCCTCGCTTATCGGCTGAGGCGCCATCTTGGGATAGATACAGGTCGATCCCAAAAAGACGAGTTTTTTGACTAAAGTCTGATGAGCCGCATGAATGACATTCGCTTCAATCATGAGATTGTCATAAAGAAACTCTGCCGGATGGGAACTGTTGGCCTGTATGCCGCCGACCTTCGCAGCGGCCAAGAACACGACGTCAGGCCGACTGGCGTTCATCCAGGCTTCAACTTCACCCTGTTGCTTCAAGTCAACCGCCTGCCTGTCGACCGTAAGGATGTTGCATGCTTCGCTCTGCAAACGGCGGCAGAGCGCGCTTCCAACCATTCCATTGTGACCGGCAACGAAAACCCGTTTTGCCGTCAGGTCGAATCCGGACCGGCCTGTGAGGTCGCTTGAAGGTGTTCCTTGCATGAAAGCCTCAGTTCAAGCGTCCGTCCGAGAGGAATTCTTGGCATTGTCCAGCTCGGCCGGAACAGTTTCCAAATCGGATCGCACCATTTGTGCCACCATGTCCTTGAAGGACGTTTCAGGCACCCAGCCCAAGGTGTCGCGAGCTTTGCGGGCGTCACCGATCAGGAGATCAACTTCAGTCGGCCGGAAGTAACGCGGATCGACCGAGACGATCACGTTACCCGTCTCTTTATCAATCCCCTGTTCGTTCACACCTTCACCTTCCCAACGAAGGGCAATTCCGACCTCGCCAAAGGCCAATTCAACAAACTCACGAACCGAGTGCTTTTCGCCGGTTGCCAGCACAAAATCATCCGCGACATCGTTTTGAACGATGCGCCACATCCCCTCGACATAATCCTTTGCATGGCCCCAGTCGCGCTCTGCGTCGAGGTTTCCGAGGTAAAGCCGGTCCTGCAAACCAAGCTTGATCGCAGCAACCGCGCGAGTAATTTTTCGGGTGACGAAGGTCTCTCCGCGGATAGGGCTTTCGTGATTGAACAAGATGCCGTTGCTGGCGTGAATTCCGTAGGCTTCTCGGTAGTTTACGACAATCCAGTAGGCATATAGCTTGGCTGCCGCATAAGGACTGCGCGGGTAAAACGGCGTCTTTTC
Organism: uncultured Roseibium sp.; assembly: GCF_947494555.1. GTDB lineage: Bacteria > Pseudomonadota > Alphaproteobacteria > Rhizobiales > Stappiaceae > Roseibium. The sequence continues at coordinate 117,589 of NZ_CANLVF010000006.1, forward strand.
CGATTGCGGCACTTCCTGCACCTTGCCGTAAAGCTCGGAGGTGGACGCCTGGTAAAATCGCGTTTTGTCCGTGAGGTTCAGGAGACGGATCGCCTCAAGCAGGCGCAGCGTTCCCAGGGCATCCGCGTTGCCCGTATACTCGGGCGTTTCGAAGGACACCTGCACGTGGCTTTGGGCGGCCAGATTGTAGACTTCGTCAGGCTGAACTTCCTGCATAATGCGGATCAGGTTGGTTGAATCCGTCATATCCCCGTAGTGCAGGTGCAGCTTTACATTCTTCTCGTGCGGGTCCTGGTAGAAATGATCGATCCGCGCGGTGTTGAACGATGAGGATCTGCGTTTGATCCCATGAACCGTGTATCCCTTGCCAAGCAGAAGTTCCGCGAGATAGGCGCCGTCCTGCCCTGTGATACCGGTGATAAGTGCTGTTTTTGTCATCTGTCCCGTATGTATTGTGCGCGGATACCCGTTGATTGCTGACTGCCAATCTTTGAGGAATATCTGTGCCGTCGGCGCTGAACCAATTCTCACATTGAATTCAACGCGTAACCGGCTTGACGACGTGTCGGTGGATCGGAGCGTTATAGTCGCTCCAACTTCAAAAAAAAAGCGGAAAACGCCAGTTTTCGCTGGCATCGCGGCCGTATCGCACAAATCGGGATTGCCAGTACTCCGGATGTGTTCGTGAACGCTTGTTTGCCGAACAATCACTGGATTTCTGGTATCCCCGTTGGCATAAGGCTTTAGTTGCGTTCGCCAGGTGGAGAGGCACAAGCCGGTTCTTTGCCGGCCCGAACAAAAATGAACAAGATCCCGATTGACGTCACGCTTGTGTCCGGCGCGCGAACCGGTCTTCTGCAAAAAACGCTTGAGAGTTTCTCCGAGCGGCTATTCCGGCATTTCACGCTGGAAACACTTTTCGTGAATATCGATCCATTTGAAGGCGGACGTGCAGAGGTCGAAGAATGCGAGCGCATCTGCAAAAATTTCTTTCCTGAGGTTGTGGCCCACAAACCGGAAACGCCGCACTTCACCAAGGCCGTGAAATGGTTGTGGCAACAGCCCTACGCCGAGTGGAGTTTTCATCTCGAAGACGACTGGGTTTTGGCGCGGGATGTCACCTATGAGGACTTCGCAAATGCGCTAAAGCGGCGTGTGACTCAGATCTCTCTCATGACCAAAGAGAAAAACTGGGGGTACCGCTCCCCGTATCACTATGAACCGAGCCGCTTCAAAGTTCTCGGGCACGACCTCGGAAAAGGTCTCAACAAGAAGAGACCGATTTTCACGACCAGTCCAAGCTTCGTAAAGCGGGAATTTGCGCACGAATGTGCGTCTCTGATGCGCGACGAGCTCGACCCTGAAAAGCAGCTGAACGTACTGAATCCGCCACTCAATCAATACACCGCACGCTATCGCAACCACTTCATCGGAAAGCGCCGAGAATATGTGGCAGCAGACATCGGCAGAGAGCACAGGGAAGAAGTGGGCTTGAAAAAGACGGTCGTCGAAGGAAACAGCGTCTGGACAGAGAAAGGCGAGTGAGCCGCGACTCTACGCCGCGGTTGTGAAAATCGTGCCTTTTTGCGCCGCCGTATCGAAGTCGAAGCCGAACAGTTCAAGGTCGGACGCGTACCAATCGGCGACCGCCTGTATGGCGCTTTTTGAATAGAAATCCTTGTAAGATGCACTCGCATTGCGAGACACATTCTTGGATTCGAGCCTGTCGGCAACGTCGAAATAGCGCGAGACCTCCTCGCTCAGGTTTTCCTGACGCAAGATCTCGACCGCAACCCGGCCCGTTTCGTCAACGACGTAATCCGACTGCGGATACCAGCCGAGCGATGCCCTGTGCCAAAAATAGTCCTGTTTGCCGACATCGTGACGTGTTTCCAGGAACGCTTCAAAACCGCTCGTGGAAAGCTCGGTTTTCGGCAGTTTCCCACCACCGGTTTGAAGGTAGAACTTGTACCGTGAAAACGTGCGGGCCCAGGGATTGCGGATCACTGCAAATGCGATGGTCCCGCCGCGCACGGACTTGTCGATATCGCGCAAGCGTGCGTGCTCGTATCCTGGATGAAGTTTCCTGGATGTCATGAAGTTCTGAAGCTCGTCCGCATACTTCTTGCTGACCAGGCGCCTGCGATGCGCGATGATGATCCGGTCCTTCAAGGCAGGCGCTTCGCGAAGCGCCATCCCGCCGTTTTTGGGGATGTGCACAAGAAGGTGTTTTTTAGCGGCAAGACCAAGACGTGCGGGCGCAAATTTCAGGAAGTTCTTGAGCTGGTACTCGTCCATGATTTCTTCTGGATCGTTGCGTCCACTGCGGGACGAGCGGCGTTCTACCGCCGCATGTCAATTTGGTGGTGCCTTATCCCAATCTTCCAGTCCTGTCCATTCATCGGCTCGCCATCCAGGTTGAACTGGACAGGTTTTGCGGTCTGAATGACGATCTCGCGCGCTTTTCTCTGGACAAGGCCGTTCTTCATGCCGTCGACGCCACTGTCCAGGAGTGTCGAAAGCAGGTCCGTAACTTTCCCGGACTTCGGAAACGGCACAATGGTCAGGTCGAGAAATCCATCATCGAGCTTGGCACGGGGGCAAAGACGGATCCCGCCTCCGGCGCGCCGTCCATTGCCGACGGCAAGTGCAAGAAAGGCACCTTCCCAGCAAAATCCTTCCGATTCGATCCTGCCTTCGCATGCAGCCAGTTCCGAAAACCGGTGCAGACCGGTGAACAAATAGGCCGCCCCGCCAAGGACACGCTTCAGGTTCGGGTCCGTTTGAGAGGTCACCTGGGTTCCAAATCCACCCGTTGCCATATTGACGAAACAGCAACCGTTGACCTCACCGACATCCATCGGTTTGGCACTGGCACGCGCTATAAAACGCAGGCAGCCCGGAATGTCGGCAGGATCCAGACGTATGTGACGGGCAAAGTCATTCGCGGTTCCCAGCGGCAGCACCGCAAATGAAAAGGGTGGCTTCTCCCCGTCGCCCAGTTCTTGCAGCACCGAATCCACAACTTCATGGATCGTTCCGTCACCGCCGGCGCTCACCAGTGTGTCGATCTCGTCTGCCGCCTGATCCCTCAATGCTTCCTTTGCAAGCCGCTCCGTATCTCCGGCCTCATAGGTTACACGAACCGAAACCGTATGGCCCATCGCCCTGACCGCGCTCACCGCCGTGCGCACGTCGTTCCGTGCAGCCGACTTTCCGTTCAAGATCAAGCGCAGGTGTTGCTTGTCATTCCGTCTCATGTATTCGTCGCATTCAATTGTTCTGGCAGTCTGTCCCGGCAGTTACTCCGGCAGCATGGTTTCCCTGTCGACCCGCGCGGTTCTTGCCTCTTCCATGAGCCACTGCCGAAACGCGGCAACGACCGGACGCATCGTCCGCCCCTCCGGATAGACAAAGTAATAGGCGGTCTGCTGGTCAAGTGACAGATCAAACAGACGGACAAGACGACCTGACGCCAATTCGGCCTCAATAAAGAAACGCGGAATAAGCGCTGCTCCCGCGTGGTGGATAGCAGCCTCCGATATCATCACAAATTGTTCGAAACGTGCTCCCTGAAAGGCGCTATCCGTTTCCACGCTGGCAAGATCGAACCACTGCCGCCATGCCAGTGGTCTCGTTGCCAGTTGGAGCCGGGGCACACGTATTAGATCCTGCGGTGTTCGAATTTCATGCCTGTCCCGGAAGACACGCGATGCGACAGGGATTACTTCCTCGGCAAAGAGCCTTTCTGTGATCGCACCTGCCCAGACCGGATCACCGTGGTGAATTGCTCCGTCAAACGGTTGTTCATCAAAATCGAAGGGCTGAAGGCGCACACTCAAATTCAGCCCGGCCTGCGGATACCGGCGCCCGAAATCCGCCAGCCGCGGGGCAAGCCAGCGTGTTCCAAATGTCGGTAACACAGCCAGGTTCAGAACATCGGCGCTGCCGGCATACGACATCACCTGGCGGGTTGCCGCGGTCATCTGCTCCAACGCTCCGCGGATGTCGTGAAGATAGAGACGGCCGGCATCCGTCAGCACAATGCGTTGCCTTACGCGTCTGAAGAGCTCAACGCCAAGCCGGTCTTCCAAGTGACGTACCTGTTTCGAGATAGCCCCTTGAGTGAGGTGCAGCTCTTCCGCAGCCCGAGTGAAACTCAAGTGCCTTGCCGCGCACTCAAACGCAATCAGGGTGTCCGCCGCGGGGATAAAGGCTCGCTTCATCAATTTCTCTTACTTCATTCCAATTGGTTATGAACTTTGAACCAGCTTTCGCTTTTCTGCAAATAAAAAGCCGGTCACACTCTCCAAATCAGAATGATCTCCGGTCAAATCGATTGCGCAATGCGCAATTTGGAGGTCAACAGATTTGCCAGCCTCGCAACAGGAGCAGCGCCATGAATGCACCCGTACAGATCAAGTCCTCCCCGTCCGGTGGCGGCACATTCGACTGGCAGGACCCATTTCACCTGCGCGACCAGTTGAAAGAGGACGAACAGCTCATCCAGGATACGGCGCGTGCCTTTGCACAGGAAAAGCTGTTGCCGCGCATCATCGATGCGTACCGGGAAGAGACAACGGATCGTGGCATTTTCAATGAAATGGGCGCCCTTGGATTGCTCGGTGTCACTCTTCCGGAAGACTACGGCTGCGCCGGTGCCTCGTATGTTTCCTACGGTGTGGTCGCGCGCGAAATCGAACGGGTCGATTCCGGTTACCGGTCGATGATGAGCGTGCAATCTTCTCTCGTCATGTATCCAATTTATGCATACGGCTCTGAAGAACAACGCCGGAAATACCTGCCCAAACTGGCCACGGGAGAGTATGTCGGCTGTTTCGGGCTGACCGAGCCTGACGCCGGTTCCGACCCCGCCGGAATGCGGACCCGCGCCGACAAGATCGACGGCGGATACCGGCTGACCGGCAGCAAAATGTGGATTTCAAACTCCCCGATTGCTGACGTTTTTGTCGTCTGGGCGAAGTCGGAAGCCCATGACGGTGCGATCCGGGGTTTTGTGCTCGACAAAGGCATGAAGGGTCTCTCGGCACCCAAGGTCGGTGGTAAGCTGTCGCTGCGCGCGTCGATCACCGGTGAGATCGTCATGGACGGCGTCGAAGTCGGCGAAGAAGCTCTGCTGCCCAATGTCTCCGGACTGAAGGGGCCGTTTGGATGTCTCAACCGGGCAAGATACGGCATTGCATGGGGTTCCATGGGTGCGGCGGAAGACTGCTGGACCCGTGCGCGCCAATATGGCCTTGACCGTGTGCAGTTTGGCCGCCCGCTGGCGCAAACCCAGCTGTTCCAGAAGAAACTCGCCGACATGCAGACCGAAATTTCACTGGGCCTGCAGGCTGCCTTGCGTGTCGGACAGCTTTTCGACGCCGGGAAAGCTTCTCCGGAAATGATCTCCATCATCAAGCGGAACAACTGCGGCAAGGCGCTGGAGATCGCGCGACAGGCACGGGATATGCACGGAGGCAATGGTATTCAGGAAGAATATCACGTCATGCGGCACAGCCAGAACCTTGAGACCGTAAACACTTATGAGGGCACGCACGACATTCACGCGCTGATCCTCGGCCGCGCGCAAACCGGTCTTCAGGCCTTTTTCTAAAAACGATCGTGAAAACGTGTGCGAGCAGCGCTCGCACACCGTCGGCAACTGCCCAATTCCAATCTTCGGGTGGCTTTCAGCCCGTTCACAGCAGTGGGGAGAAGCTTGCCGGCGATCAATCGGCCTGATCGCAGGGATAACGCCGACAGCCGCACCCGAACGAACGGGTCACTTCATTCGGCGACCAGCAGCGGGACCGGCCTATCCGGGTTCTGGGGATCATCGCCGGGCGCTGCATTTTGCGTCAGGGTCATTGGATCGACCGGAATGATCTCCTCTTGATCCGATGATGCCTGTGTCGGGTTTTCTTCAGATAGCGATACATTTTCTTCCGCCGGTTCAACCTCACCATCCTGAGCAGGCGTCTCGTCTGCATCGGTGTGTTCGACGGCATCCGGCGAGACCGGGTCACCGGTCTCGGTCCTGACAGCCTCAGTTCGTTCCTGCGTACCAACCCAAGCTATAATTCTTGAAAAACTGTCCGCGAGAACGGCCTGCAAGCGCGAAACACGGGTCCGGTCGGGCTCGAAGGGCGGGGACTCGTGACGAAGGTAGGATCGCTGCGCCAGAAGCAGCGTCAGGCAATGGATACCCTGTTCGGGCCTGCCGTAGGTCCGAACGATGTATCCGCCAGTCGTTTGCTCATCAACGCCAACGGTAAAGCCCTCCAAACCGCTGAACGACCCGACGAACAGGTTTCGCAGGTCAGCGTCGCAGGCAGTTCCGCCGGCGCTTCCGATGTTGACGACAGGCAATCCCTTGTCCGTCACGCCCTTGATCTGAGAACGCATCGACTGACAGTCCAGCAAAACAATGTTGCGATGCCTGCGCATCAACCTGTCGACCTGCTTGCGCAACTCCATATGAAACGGCGAATGAAACAGGAGAACCCTTTGTTCCAATTCAGTCGGGCCGGGTTCTTCGCCTTCCTGGTAGATTTTCTTGCCGTCCAGTGTCGTTTCCGGACAGAGGTCGGCGTTATCGACAGCGGCACCCGGTTGCGACGCAGGATCGACATCCGGATCGATGACGTAACGCGAAACGGAAGAACGCAGGACGGTCAGATCGAGGTCAGCGTGAAACCCGAACACACGCTCCAGCCGCCATGCCAGGTCTGCCTGAAGGCGGCCTGTCGCGTTGAACCGGCCTGACACCGCATTGGGCACATCGGTGCCGCTGTGCGGCAGGCACAGGATGATCGGGCTCTGTCCTTCATCAACCAAAATCATGTTGCAACGCCTAACCGACGAGACGGGACCTGCGCTAGAGTGAAGAATTTACTTTGCGGAAACAAGACATTTTCTTTGCAGCAGCAAGACATCCGCTTTCACGGTAAACGGCAGCGGATGCCGCAGCTGCCTGTGATTCCTAGGCTTATTACAGTCTGCCGGGCTTTCCAAGGCGCAACGGAATCAACTGATCGGGATCGAAGACCCAATCCGGATGTTCGCGTGCGCACAAAGCGCGGACGCGCGCGGGTGTTGCCCGTTCCCTTGACGCGCACACCAATGCAGGCAATTTTCTGTGTATTGCTTCCAACCTGCGGGCGCACTTGATCGCCCGGTCCAGTCTGATAACCGACCGCAAAAGGAAACCGGATGTCACTTCGCCACGGCAAAGAATTCCTGATGATTCCAGGACCGACCAACGTGCCCGACGAGGTTCTTAGAGCGATGCATCGCCCGGCGGTTGACATCTATGAAGGCCCACTGCTTGAGACGACGGATTTTTGCCTGACGAGCCTCAAGCGGCTGTTCCGGACAGAGGGCAAAACCTACATCTACACCGCCAACGGCCATGGCGCCTGGGATGCGGCCCTATGCAACACCTTGAAGCGGGGCGACAAAGTCCTCGTTCTGGAGTCCGGCCGTTTCGCGCTCGGTTGGGGGGAAGCTGCCGAGATTGCCGGGATAGAAGCGGAGATTCTCGAAGGTTCCTGGGACAAGAGCGTCGACCCGGCACGCCTGGAAGAACGCTTGCGCCAGGACACCGCACACGATATTGCAGCCGTTCTTGTGGTTCAGGTCGATACGGCTTCCGGGGTCTGGAATGACATTCTCGCCTTGCGGAAAGCCATCGACGCAGCCGGGCATCCCGCACTCTTCATGGTCGATACGATCGCATCACTTGGGTGCATGCCCTTTGAAATGGATGCATGGGGTGTCGATGTCGCCCTCACCGGATCACAGAAGGGCCTCATGTGTCCCCCCGGTCTTTCCTTTGTTGCGGCAAGCCCCAAAGCGGACAAAGCACACGAAACCGCGACCTTAAGAACCAATTACACAGACTGGACCTTCCGGCAGGGTCCCGAGCATTACCAGAAATACTGCGGCACGCCGCCGGAGCATCTGCTTTATGCCTTCCAGAGAGCGCTGGAGCTTTTGTTTGAAGAAGGGCTGGAACAGGCCTGGCACCGCCACGCACTTCTCGGCGAGGCCACCCGCCGCGCCGTATCAAAATGGTCGCAAGGAGGCGCTGTCGATTTTAATATCAGCGAGCCTCATGCACGATCAAACAGCGTAACTGTAGTGCGTCTGGAAAGCACACATGCATCGGACCTTCGCGAATTTACCAAGACCGTCTGCGGTGTAACGATCGGCGGTACGATCGGCGATATTTCCGGAAAAGGCATCCGCATTGCGCATATGGGGCACGTAAACGCGGTTATGCTGCTTGGAACACTTGGCGCGATTGAGCTCGGCTTCGATAAACTGTCCATTCCCCACGGCAAAGGCGGCGTTCGGGCGGCTATCGACTATCTCGCCGAGACGCTGTAACGGCGTTGCCGGAAGTCCCTGGTTTTGGCCGCAGCTTGGCATCAGCATTCTTTGCAGAAAATACACCACGACCCTTAAGCGTCTGAGGTACTAGAGCTTTTCTTCCAGACGACCGCAAATCGTTTTCAGCACCTGGATGCGTGCGTGCCTTTTGTTTTCCGATGAAACCAGCGTCCAGGGGGCATAGTGCGTCGACGTTCTGTCGACCATGTCCCCCGCGGCAATGGCATACTGGTCCCATTTCAGCCGGTTGCGCCAATCTTCATCTGTGATCTTGTGCTGCTTGTAGGCTGTGTCTTCCCGGGCCTTGAAGCGGCGGAGCTGCTCTTCCTCAGAAATGGCCAGCCAGAATTTGCAGACAATATATCCGAAATCGGTCAACTCCTGTTCGAATTCATTGATTTCGTTATACGCCCGCAGCCAGTCATTATGTCCCGCGAAACCCTCGACGCGTTCGACGAGGACACGCTCATACCAGGACCGGTCAAAAATCGCGAAATGCCCCTTGCGCGGAACCCGGCGCCAGAACCGCCAGAGATAGGGGCGCGCCTTTTCCTCGTCTGTCGGTGCCGAGATCGGATGCACCTTGTAGATCCGCGGATCGAGCGGGCGGATGACCCGCCGGATCGCGCCGCCCTTGCCGGCCGCGTCATTTCCCTGAAACACGAGAACAACGCCGGTCTTTGACATTGATTTGCGATCGGAAAGCTCCGAGAGCGTATCCTGATATTTGCGCCGGAGTTTTTCGTATTCTTCCTTTTCCAGCTTCTCGGTCAGATCGATGGTGTCGACGGCCGTCTCCCGTTCCAATCCACCTACCACAGGCGGTGCGGCGACGGATTGAGGTTCGCTATCTTCCAGTTTCAAGCTCATCGACCTTGCCACTGTCTGCGCGAGAGCGGCATCGCGGTATTCAGGATCCTGCGAGGGGATAACGAACCAGGGGGCATATCCCTTGCTTGTTTCCAGAACTATTTTTTCGCCCGCTTCACTCGCCCTCTTGTGGTGTTTGAGGGCGGCCCAGTCGGCCAGGACATGGCGGGCTGCGTTTTTCTTCTCGATTTTTTTCAGCCGTTCCTCCTGCACATCTTTGGGCAGAAGGAACCAGAACTTGAGTATCAGCACGTCCTCGTTGGAGAGCATTTCCTCAAACTTGCGGATCCGGACAAGCGCTTTTTCAAACGCGTCCTCGTCGATTTTCTTATAGATCCAGTCCCGCAAGACGGACTGGTACCAGCTACCGAATACAATCGCCGTTTCCCCCTTGGCAGGCAGATCGCGCCAATAGCGCCACAGAGGCGGGCGCAGCCGGGCTTCGTCCGTCGGTTCGCCATAGGCGTTGCAGACCAGATGACGCGCGTCCATCCATCCGTAAAGACGTGCCACAGCTTCGCCCTTGCCGGCTCCATCCAGTCCGTCGACAAGGATCAGTGTGGAATAGGGTTTGTGCTCAATGACCGGCAGCTGTGCCGTAAGCAGGGATTCCCGCAGCTCGGGCTCCATCTTCTTGAAGATCTTTTTTGTCATTTTTTGCGGCAAACGGGCGGATTCAAACATCAACGGCTCCTGAAAAGGCGTGCTGAGTGCATCTTGTCGCAGCCGGCGTCAAAATTCTATCGTTGATATCAATCCTGCGCCGAAACGATTTTTCGCTATTGGTTGCAGGGTTCAGCGCTTATATGAAACGCTAATCGAATCAACCGGGCCGGATTTTACTCCCGGACCTGGCTCAATCGATACGTTTGGCCGTACCCGAGCCTTTTGAAATGTTGCATTACAGTCAGACTGACGGACATCCGTGACCGAACTTCTTGACCACGTACTGACCTTTATTGCCGAAAACCCGGGGCTGGCCGGCCTTATTTGCTTTCTGGCCGCCATGGGCGAAGCACTTTTCATTATCGGCCTGTTCGTCCCCACGACCGTCGTTCTGGTCGGCGCGGGAACACTTGTCGGGCTGGGCAAGCTGGACCCGGTTCCGCTCTTCATCTGGACAACGCTTGGCGCGACGGCAGGAGATGCGATTTCCTACTGGATCGGCTATCGGTTCAAAGACAAGATCAAAAGCATGTGGCCGCTCAACAAGTACAGCCACATGATTGAAAGCGGCGAGAAATTCTTCCAGCGCCATGGCGGGAAGAGCGTGTTCTTCGGCCGGTTCGTTCCGGGCGTAAAGTCCGTCGTGCCTGGAATCGCCGGTATGGCAGGCATGAACTTCACGCGTTTTTCCATCGTCAATGTCACGTCGGCCTTTGCCTGGACGATCGCCCATATGGGCCCTGGTATCATCGCAGGCTCCGCCCTCAGCGCCATCGGTCAGATCAGCGGCCGGCTTGCCTTTGTTCTCGGCGCACTTTTGCTCATCATTTTCCTCATCGTGATGCTGGGACGGTGGCTCATCCTGATCATTCTGCCGCTTTTTCCAAATGCTCACGCCGCGATCATTTCATGGGTTGCCAAACATCCGGACCGGGTGTCGCAATGGATCGCGCGCAATTTCGATCCCAAGCACCCGCGATCGGCAGGCATGCTTGCCTCGGCACTATTGCTTCTGATCACCATGCCCGCCTTCTTCTGGGTTGTCGGGCAGGTTGCCCCCGGCGAACCGATGGTGCGCGCCGATCTGTCGATCCTGAACTTCTTCGACAGTCTGCGCACACCTGTCGGCGACAAGATCATGGTGTTCTTTACGACACTCGGCGACGGGGTCGTGGTAACGGCTGTTACGCTCGCGGTTGCGGTCTATCTTTTCGTGCGGAAAGCCTGGCGCCGGGGCATCGGGTTCATCATTGCCATGGCGGGGACGGCCATGTTCGTGCCCCTGTTCAAATTGCTCCTGCACCGCTCACGTCCGATCGAACTCTATGCGGGAGCGGATGCCTACAGCTTTCCAAGCGGCCACGCGACATTGACCGCCGTCCTGTTCGGTATTTGTGCTGTCCTGATCGCGCATGACCTGAACCGGTGGCTGAAGGCCACAGTCTTTACCGTGATTGCGACGCTGGTGATCACGATCGGGTTTTCCAGGGTCTATCTGGGCGCTCACTGGATGTCTGACGTCCTCGCCGGGCTGCTTTTCGGAACCGCGATGGTCTCAGCCTTCGCCTTCGTTTTCGGACCGATCCATAACGAGAAGATCGGACGGTCGACACTTGCCGGACTCGTCTTTGCAACATTGGTGGTCTTCGGTGGATGGCACATCCATGCAAGCTTCGACCATGCGCTTCTGACATATCAGCCGAGAAGCGATACGGAGGTTCTGACCGCGTCGGGCTGGCGTGAAAGCGAGTGGCAATCTCTTCCCGCCAGAAGGATCGAGCTGAACGGCGACCAGGAAGAACCCCTCGTGATCCAGTTTGCCGGTTCACTTTCGAGCTTCGCAACAACCGCAGAAAAAGACGGATGGCTGCGTCCGCCGAAGTGGTCCCTGACGACAGCCGGCGGCTTCGTTGAAGGCGAGACACCACCCGATTCCCTTCCAATCCTGCCGCGCAGCCAGAACGGCAGGCAGCCGGACCTCGTCCTGATACACAAGGATCCGGACGAAGAACGCGGCGGCCGCTGGGTTCTGCGCCTGTGGCCAAGCAGGTACCAGATTCTGGAGGGCGGCGTCCTGCAACCGCTCTATCTCGGCAGTGTGGTCCACGAAGATATTCTGCGCCCCATGGGCGAGTTTTCCGGCCCAAGAACGGATCGCTACACGCCACCCGCTTCAGAGAACCCGGCTTTGCTTATCCCGGGTGCCCAGCAGAAAACACGCCCCGATGGAATCGGAGTGGTTCTAAGCTTCGGCAAAGAAAGAGCTGATCCGGCAGACAAATCTGCAGCCGGCGCGCAAGGTCAATGACCGGGGTTCTCGATCCAGGCCCCTGACGCGTGTCAGCGAGCCCTATTCTCAAAGGCAACAATCCAGACGCAGACAAAATGTAGCAGGCCGTGAAAGCGGGTTGTGGGTTGCGACTTTTTCATAATATTCATATATTCGAAAATAATATAAACATGAGGCTCATGATGACCGATTTCACACCCCTTCAAAGCCTGACTGGCGGCATGCTGATCGGATTGGCAGCAGTCGCCCTGATGATGATGCACGGACGCATTGCCGGGATCAGCGGTATCGTGAACGGCCTCTTGACCCTGCAGTTGAACAAGGACTGGGCCTGGCGCGCCGCATTCCTTGCCGGAATGATCCTTAGTCCCTTGATCCTGCTGGTCGCGACCGGACGGCTGCCGGACATTCAGATACCCGTAGCGGCACCACTTCTTGCCGTCGGCGGATTTCTCATAGGCATAGGCGTGACCCTAGGGTCCGGCTGCACAAGCGGTCACGGTGTCTGCGGCATGTCACGCCTTTCAAAACGCTCGATCGCAGCAACACTCACGTTCATGGTCACCGCAGTGATCACCGTTTTTGTTATCCGGCACACACTGGGAGGCTGATTTGGCACGCATTCTCTCCGCCTTTGTCATCGGCCTGATCTTCGGCACCGGCATCCTGGTGTCCGGAATGGGAAATCCGGCAAAAGTTCTCAACTTCTTTGATCTTGCAGGAACATGGGATCCCAGCCTTGCCTTCGTAATGGGTGGCGCACTGCTCGTCACGGCAATCGGCTATCGTGTGGTCCTCACAAAACCCGAACCTGTCCTTGAAGGATCTTTTTTGCTGCCGGCGAGGCGCGACCTGGATTTGAAGCTCATTGGCGGTTCCGCGGTTTTCGGCATCGGCTGGGGCATGGCCGGATTTTGCCCGGGCGGCCTCGTGCCCGTGCTCGGCCTTGGAATGGCTGAACCCGCGCTGACGGCAGTTTCCATCGTGGCAGGCATGCTGGCGGCCAGGTGGACGTCCCGGATAGCCCTCAAAAAACAACCGGCCGGTGCCTGACCAACTTCAGCAACCGGCTCACCCATGGAGGAATATGATGTTGCGCTCGAACTACCCGGTCGACATGACGGTTGTCCCCGAGGTGAAGGCTTTCTTCGATCCGGCGACGAATACCATCAGCTATGTGGTCAAGGACCCGGCATCGAAGGCCTGCGCCGTCGTCGACAGCGTCATGGATATCGACTATGCCGCCGGGCGGATCACCTATGACCATGCGGACGAGATCATCGCCTATATCCAGGACAATGGTCTGGACCTGGAATGGCTGATCGAGACCCATGTCCATGCTGACCACCTGTCCGGTGCGCCCTACATCCAGCAAAAGCTCGGCGGCAAGCTGGGCATCGGTGACAAGATCACCGTGGTGCAGGAAACCTTCGGCAAGGTGTTCAACGAAGGCACGGAGTTCCAGCGCGACGGCAGCCAGTTCGACCGCCTGTTCCAGGACGGCGATACCTACACGATCGGCGGGATGACGGCCTTTGCCATGTCGACCCCGGGCCACACGCCGGCCTGCATGGTGCATGTGATGGGCAACGCCGCCTTTGCGGGCGATACGCTGTTCATGCCGGACGGGGGCTCTGCGCGGGCGGACTTTCCGGGTGGCGATGCAGCCATGCTTTACGATTCGATCCAGAAGGTCCTGGCGCTGCCGGACGACATGCGGCTTTACATGTGCCACGACTACGGCCCGAACGGGCGCGACATCCAGTGGGAGACCACGGTCGGGGACGAGAAAGAGCACAACATCCATGTCGGCGGGGGCAAGTCGAAGGAGGATTTCGTCAAGTTCCGTACGGAACGCGATGCGCAGCTGGCCATGCCGAAGCTGATCATCCCGTCACTTCAGGTAAACATGCGCGCCGGCAAGCTGCCACCGGCCGATGACAGCGGAAAAACCTTCCTGAAGGTCCCGGTGAACGGGATTTAGAGATTTTCGCAAAACCAGGGAGGACACAATGCCAACACACAAAATCGATGAGCAACTTTCCGTTTCGCCTCAGATAAAACCGGAAGATCTCGCAGACATAGCGCAGTCGGGCTTCCGGTCCATTATCTGCAACCGGCCGGATGGTGAAGGCGCGGACCAGCCTACTTTCGAAGAGATAGAAACTGCTGCCGGCAAATTCGGCATCGAAACGCACTATCTGCCCATCGTTGCCGGGAAGGTTCGGGACGAAGATGCGGCTGAGTTCGGCGATCTTCTGAAAAGATTGCCAAAACCCGTGTTTGCCTATTGCCGGACAGGAACGCGATCGGCAACGCTCTGGTCGCTTTCACAGGCCGGGTCGCTTTCCGTTGCCGATATTCTGGCGCGAACAAAGACTGCCGGATACGACATGGCAGGGGTCGTCCGTCGCATCGTCAACGGCGGCCGAACGCCGACTGAGACAGCTGAAGACGCACGTTTCGATGTTGTCATCGTCGGAGGCGGTGCCGCCGGCATATCCGTTGCGTCCAGTCTCCTCTCCCGCAAGCCAGATCTAGAGATCGCAATCATCGATCCTGCCGACGTCCACTACTACCAGCCCGGCTGGACGATGGTTGGGGGCGGTGTTTTCGACGCCGCCCATACCGCCAAGACGATGGGTTCGCTCATCCCCAAGGGTGTTCACTGGATCAAGTCAGCCGTTGCAGCCTTTGAACCGAAGGACGACGCCGTTGTTCTGGATGGATGCAGGGTCGTGAAATATGGCCGTCTTGTCGTGTGTCCAGGTCTGAAACTTGACTGGCATGGCGTCGAAGGGCTTGTCGACACGCTTGGCAAAAACGGCGTGACGTCGAATTACCGCTATGACCTTGCGCCCTACACCTGGCAACTGGTTCGGGAAACACAAACAGGCCGCGCGGTCTTCACGCAGCCACCGATGCCGATCAAATGTGCCGGTGCGCCTCAAAAGGCCATGTACCTGTCAGCCGATCATTGGCGAAAAACGGCAAAGCTCGGCAATATCGATATCCAGTTCATGAATGCGGGTGGTGTCCTGTTCGGCGTGAAGGACTACGTTCCCGCCCTTATGGGCTATGTGAAACGCTACGGCATTGCCTTGAATTTCTTTCACAATCTGGTTTCGATCGACGGACCTGCAAAGCGCGCGACATTCGAGGTGCGCGAAGCGGACAAGGAGCCGCGTCAGGTCAATATCGAATTCGACATGATCCACGTGACCCCGCCGCAGTGCGCGCCGGATTTCATCCGCGTATCGCCGCTTGCCGACGCGGGCGGCTGGGTCGATGTCGACCAGACGACACTCCGCCACAAGACACACGAAAACATTTGGGCCCTTGGCGACGTCATGAACGCTCCCAACGCAAAGACGGCGGCGGCGGCCCGCAAACAGGCTCCCGTCGTTGCCGAAAATCTGATTTCGGATATCAAGGGCCACAGTGCCACAGCCCAGTATGACGGATATGGATCCTGCCCGCTCACAGTCGAGCGCGGCAAGATCGTCCTGGCTGAATTCGGCTACGGCGGCACGCTGTTGCCGAGCTTTCCGCGTTGGCTGGTGGACGGGACCAGACCAACGCGGACGGCATGGCTTTTAAAGGAACGGGTCCTGCCACCGGTCTACTGGCGTGCGATGTTGCGCGGCAAAGAGTGGATGGCGAAGCCGGAAAAAGTGTCTGCGGCGTAAAACGCAAGAGAACGTGTGTATGAGATTGATCCGTCGCTATCTGCCCATTCTTGACTGGGGCCGCGAGTATGACAGGGCGACAGCGACGGGTGATCTCGTTGCGGCGGTCATCGTGACCATCATGCTGATACCGCAATCGCTTGCCTATGCGCTGCTCGCAGGTTTGCCCGCCGAAGTCGGCCTCTATGCGTCCATACTCCCGCTGGTCGCCTACACCATCTTCGGCACGAGCCGTGCCCTTGCCGTCGGACCGGTCGCGGTTGTCTCACTGATGACGGCATCCGCTGTCGGCGAACTCGCCGCGCAGGGCACACCGGAATATCTGGGGGCTGCAATCGTTCTGGCGTTTCTGTCCGGTATCACCCTGCTGGTCATGGGCTTCTTGCGTCTCGGATTTCTTGCCAACCTGCTCAGTCATCCGGTGATTTCAGGTTTCATCACCGCGTCCGGATTGCTGATTGCCGCCAGTCAGCTGAAGCACATCCTCGGCATACCGGCCAATGGCCACACGCTTGTTGAGATCCTGCAGTCGATCTTGCAGCATGCGCATGAAATCAACTGGCTCACCTTTGCAATCGGGGCAGGCGCCACGGCTTTTCTGTTCTGGGCACGAAAGGGTCTCAAGAAGCTTTTGCTGCGACTTGGAACAGGAGCGTTTCTTGCCGACATTCTCGCGAAAGCCGGGCCAGTCGCCGCTGTCGCTGTCACGACTCTCGCTGCAACCCTCTTTGACCTGGCGGACAGAGGCGTGCGCCTTGTTGGTGACATTCCGCAGGGCCTGCCAATTCCGCAACTGCCTACCTTTGACAGCGAACTCTGGCTGGCTCTGGCGGGTCCTGCATTGCTGATTTCGGTCATAGGCTTCGTGGAGTCTGTTTCAATCGCGCAGACACTTGCGGCGAAAAAGCGCCAACGGATCGACCCGGATCAGGAACTTATAGGACTGGGCGCTTCAAACATCGCCTCCGCAGTCTCAGGCGGTTATCCTGTTACCGGAGGATTTGCGCGCTCGGTCGTCAATTTCGATGCGGGAGCCGCAACACCGGCCGCCGGGGCCTTTACCGCTGTCGGCATTGCACTTGCGGCACTTTTCCTGACCCCTCTTCTCTCCAATCTTCCTCAGGCGACACTAGCCGCAACCATTATTGTCGCGGTCCTGTCACTCGTCGATCTTGCCGCGATCAAGCGCACATTCATCTATTCAAAAGCTGACTTTTCGGCGATGGCCGTCACAATTCTTGTAACACTTCTCGTCGGCGTTGAGACCGGTGTCGTCACCGGCGTCGCCCTATCGCTGGCGCTTCATCTTTACCGCAGCAGCAGGCCCCATATGGCAATCGTCGGCGTTGTTCCTGGCACGGAACATTTCCGCAATGTCGACCGGCACAAGGTGGTGACGGGCAACAGCGTCCTGACGCTCAGGGTCGATGAGAGCCTGTTCTTTGCCAATGCCAGATTTCTGGAGGACAGGATCTACCAGCTGGCGGCGGAAAGGCCTGATCTCAAACACATCGTGCTCATGTGCCCGGCGGTCAACGCAATAGACGCAAGCGCCCTTGAAAGCCTGGAAACCATCAATCACCGGCTTTCGGAAGCAGGCGTTCTGTTCCACCTTTCCGAAGTCAAAGGGCCGGTCATGGACCGGCTGAAACGCTCAGATTTCCTGCAGGAACTTTCAGGTCAGGTGTTCCTGAGCCAGTACGACGCGCTTTCAACGCTCGATCCGCTGACATCTCATATCGCGGACGGAGCTGGAAAAAACGATCCCACAAGAACACCCGCCTGGGCCGGACCGGTGATTTAAGACCAAGCCGTGGAAAAGCTATTGCCCGTCTTCCGCCTTCAGAACCGGTGTAATCATTTCACAGAAGCGAAAATGGACCGGGGGCCGCTCGCCCTCCTGAACCAACAGACCGCGATTACCGCGCGGCTGAACCGTGACGAGTTCGATCGATTCCGCGCCATTGTTCAACAGGCAATTGATGGCCGCACGCTGCGTGTCCAGCCGCCCAAGTTCAGCGCCGTATACTTGGCAGATTCGGTCCGGCATTTCCCAAAGTCCGCGATAGATCGCGAGCGTGCTTCCCGGTTCGCTCTGGTCGATACGCGAAGCCGGGCAGTCGTTCAAATCCCGCACCCAGATGCCTTGTGCAAAATCGGCAAAACGCAAATCCAGTGCCCGTCCCTTTAATAGCGGTGCGGATTTCGGCACCTGTACTTTCAGGTCACCCTTGGCGGCATTAGCGGGATTGACCGGCAAGACGACGATTGCGGTCACCACAATTGCCCGCCAAAGAAAATCGAAACGCATAACCCCTCCTGGTTTCTTGGCCTTCACCATAGCCGCGCTGCACAAATCTAGAAACCGGCAATTTTTCCCAAGCGACAACCAGGATAATCGGAGCTCTTGCAAAAAGCGAACAAAAATGGAACAAAATAAGCATGATGGAAAACCCGCAGCAGACAAAGGGACGGATTCGGCTGGATGATCCGCTGGTCGACGGACGGCAGTCGGAGACCGCTTTGAAGGTCTGGCGGGGAACTGCTCGGCTCATGCGGCAGCTTGACTTTGCGTGTCTCGCCGAAGTTACGCTTGCTTCATCGCGCCGGGCCGATCTGCTTGCGCTCGGTCCTAAACACGAGCTCTGGATCGTCGAAGTCAAATCCTCGATTGCAGATTTTCGCGCCGATACGAAATGGCCCGAGTACAGGCAACATTGCGACCGGCTTTTCTTTGCAACACACGCGGACGTCCCGCTGGATATCTTCCCCGAAGAGGCAGGTCTCATCGTTTCAGACGGCTTCGGCGCCGAGATTCTGCGCGAAGCGCCGGAACACAAACTTGCAGCCGCGACGCGAAAGTCCGTGACCCACCGGTTCGCGCGTCACGCGGCCAACCGCTTGCACGATATTTCCGATCCCGACGGAAAGCGGTTCCCGGAAGGTCTTTGATCGCAGAGCGCCATAGGCGATCCATTTGCTTTGCGATGCGTAGACTGTCCCATTACCACCGACAAGTGAGCGTGCCGCATCCGTGTCTCCTACCGTACAAGTTGTCTGGTTCAAGAAAGACCTGCGCATTCAAGATCATGCGCCTTTGAAGCGTGCCAGCCTGCGCGGACCTGTCTTGCCGCTCTACGTGGTTGAGCCGGATTTCTGGCGGCAGCCCGACTCGTCGGAGCGTCACTATCTGTTTTTAAAAGAATGCCTTGCTGATCTGCAGCAGGAATTGGCAGCGCAGGGGCAACCGCTGCTCATTCGGACCGGCGAAATCGTTGATGTGCTCGAGCATCTTTCAAAGGACGTTGTGATTGCAGGTCTCTGGTCTCACGAAGAAACCGGCAACAACTGGACCTATGGGCGTGACAAGAAAGTTGCTGACTGGTGCAGATTGGAAGGCATTCCCTGGACAGAGTGCCGCCAGACCGGCGTCTTGCGGCGCTTGAAAAACCGGGATGGCTGGGCGGCGAAGTGGGACAGCTTCATGGCCGAACGACCGGTCGACCCGGCCCGGCTGAAGCCAGTTCATGGGCTCGAACCCGGAAATCTGCCGGACGCCAGCTCAATCGGACTTGCTGCAGATCCCTGCCCTCAGCGGCAAAGCGGAGGACGCGCGGCGGGCCTTGAAACCCTGCAGAGTTTCCTCTTCGACCGCGGCAAGCCCTATCGAGCGGCGATGGCAACCCCGGTTCGCGCTTTTACGGCCTGCTCAAGACTGTCTCCGCATCTCACCTTTGGAACGCTTTCCCTGCGAGAAGTCGCACAAGCCACCTGGGCGCGGCAGAAAGACCTGAAGCAAAGTGATTTCAAGGGCCGCAGTACCTGGCAGGGCGCAATGCGCTCTTTTTCAGGACGGCTGCACTGGCACTGCCATTTCATGCAGAAGCTTGAGGATGAACCGCGTTTGGAGTTTGAAAACCTTCATCGTGCCTATGACGGGCTTCGTCCCAGGGAATCCGATCGGTCACGGTTGGCAGCCTGGCAAGCAGGCGAAACGGGCCTTCCATTTGTGGATGCCTGCATGCGATGCCTTGCTGCGACCGGCTGGATGAATTTTCGCATGCGCGCCATGCTGATCGCTGTCTCCAGTTATCATTTGTGGCTCGACTGGCGTGCGCCCGGTGAACATCTCGCGCGCCTTTTCACAGACTATGAGCCCGGCATTCACTGGCCGCAGGTGCAGATGCAGTCCGGCACCACCGGGATCAACACGATTCGGATCTATAATCCTGTCAAACAGGGACTGGATCAGGATCCGGACGGGGACTTCGTCCGGCGGTGGGTGCCGGAACTCCAACAGATCGACACGGCCCACATACATGAGCCCTGGAAAGCAGAAAATGCAGGCAGCGTCCTTGGAAAGATCTATCCGTTCCCGATTGTCGATCACGTTAGCGCGGCACGCGACGCACGGGAAAAGGTCTGGGGCGTGCGCAAAGGCCAGGCGTTCAGAGGAAGAGCGGCCGATATTCAAAGCAGGCATGGCAGCCGCAAGAGCGGCATTCCCATGCGGGGCCAGGAGCGTTCCCGGGGGCAGGGGCGCAGGAAAACTTCGCCGGACCAGGCCGATCTTTTTGGCGAAACCTTATGAAAATGCGCAGAAAAGGCGATTTGCCGCAAAAGATCTGCGCTGCATGCGGCCGTCCTTTCGCGTGGCGGAAAAAGTGGGAGCGGGTCTGGGAAGAGGTTCGGTTCTGTTCGGACAGGTGCCGACGGCAACGCGCAAAGCAAAAGCCACCCGCTGCGAGAATGGCGGGCCCGGCATCCATTTCACGAGGTCATTGCAGGACTTGATCCTGCAATCCATTCCGATCCGGTGCCGCCAATGCAGGCGCGTTGGAGACACAACAGCTTGGATGCAATGGTCCGGCCCACTGCTGTCCGGTTTAACCCGAAATAGGTCTAGTGAGGTGATCACCAGCCAATGATCTTGTCATTCCGGCTAAAGCGCAGCGGAGGGCCGGAACCCAGTAGCCACCAGCTTTTCTTTCTATTTTAACTCCGGCCACAAACGGTACTGGTTCCCGGTCTTGCCGCTTTCGCGGCAAACCGGGACGACAATTCCAGGAGATAATCCGGTATCCCGACTTGGAAACGAACGGAATTATGCCGCCTACTCAACGGCATATGTTGGAAAGTGACTTCTAAACCGGACAGCAGTGGGTCGAGCCAAGGCATGACCAATGCGGTGTTGCTTTCAAATGCTCACAGTGTCGTCCCGGTTCCCCGTTTTCGCGGCAAACCGGGCGACACACGTGTCGTTAGACAAACAGGTTCGCAAGGCTCTCCAGGTATTCCTGCCGACCCGACTTCGGCTGCGGCTCCAGGTCTGCGGCGTGAACGCGATCGGCGAGGGCTTCGAGTGAAGACCCGCCCTTGAGGATTTCTGCGTTTTCAGGCTTTTGCCAATCTGCATAGCGGTCATCGACAAAGCCTTTCAGCCGCCCGTCCTCAATCATGGCCGCCGCAGCTTTCAGACCACGCGCGATCGCATCCGCCGACCCGACATGGCCCTGGATCAGATCAACCGGGTCCAGCGACTGGCGGCGCAGCTTGGCGTCGAAGTTGGTGCCGCCTGTTGCGAAGCCGCCATCCATCAGGATCTCGTAGTATGCGAGCGCCAGTTCAGGCACGTTCATGCCGAAATGGTCGGTGTCCCAGCCGCACTGGTAGTCATTCCGGTTCATGTCCACGGACCCGAGAATGCCGAAAGAGCGGGCCATATGAAGTTCGTGTTCAAAGGAATGGCCGGCCAGGATCGCATGACCCTGTTCAATGTTCATCTTGACTTCGTTTTCAAGGCCATAGGCCTGCAGGAAGCCGTAGACGGTCGCCACGTCGTAGTCGTACTGGTGCTTGCTTGGTTCCTGGGGCTTAGGCTCGATCAGAATCGTCCCGGTAAAGCCGATCTTGTGCTTGTACTCAACCACCATGTTGAGGAACCGGCCAAGCTGGTCGAGCTCCTGCTTGGCGTTGGTGTTCAGAAGCGTTTCGTAGCCCTCCCGGCCACCCCAGAGCACGTAGTTGGAACCCTTCAGGCGATAGGTGACATCCATCGCGTTTTTGACCTGGGCAGCCGCATAGGCAAAGACATCCGGGTCCGGATTGGTCGCGGCACCCGACATGAAGCGGCGGTTGGAGAACATGTTGGCCGTTCCCCACAGAAGCCCGATGCCGGTATCGGCCATCTTTTTCTCGAAGATGTCGGCGATCGCGTTCACATTGGCATTGCTCTCGGCCAGTGTGCTGCCTTCCGGTGCGATGTCACGGTCATGGAAGGTAAAGAACGGCATTCCGAGGATCTGGAACATCTCGAAGGCCACGTCCGCCTTGAGCTTCGCCTGCTCCATTGGGTCGCCACCGGCCGCCATCCAGGGCCGCAGGAAGGTTTCGCCGCCAAACGGGTCTCCACCCGGCCAGCAGAAGCTGTGCCAGTAGCAAACGGCAAGCCGAAGGTGATCCTCCATCCGCTTGCCCAGAACGACTTCGTCCTTGTTGTAATGGCGATAGGTCAGCGGATCGCGGCTGTCAGGTCCGGAATATTCAATCGGCTGCAGATCGCCAAAAAACCCAGTGCTCATGTTTTGCTCCTCAGAAGCCGGCCTGTTTGAATGCCGGATACAGTTTGCGCCAGCGGCCATAGGCCTCGGCATAGTGTTCGGTAAGAGACGGAACCGGTTCAATGCTGGTTTTCAGAGCCGGTTTTCCAAAAACGCCATCGGTCGATCCGAGCGCGGCGGCCTGACCCAGCCTCGCGGCTCCCAGCGAAGCGCCGAAATCTCCGTCGACCGGGACGTCCACGGTAACGTTCAGCAAGCTGGCGATGATTTCGAGCCAGGCCTCGGACCGCGATCCACCCCCGACGGCAAGGACGCGGTCGATCTTCGTTCCGGCAACGCTCAATGCTTCCAGGCAGTCTTTCAGCGCGAAGGCAACGCCGTCGACTACGGCGTGGGTCAAGGCGTTGTCATCCGTTTCGTGCGAAATGCCTGCAAAACCGGCGCGGATGGCAACATCATTATGAGGCGTGCGCTCGCCGCCTAGATAGGGAAGGAAGGAAACCGCCGAGGGTCCTGAGACCCGCCCCAGCGCTTGCGTCAATTCTCCTGGTGTTTTTTTCAGGATCCCGGCGAGCCAGTTAAGGCTGTCGGTAGCCGACAGGATCACACCCATCTGATGCCAGGTTTCAGGCACCGCATGACAGAACGCATGCACGGCGCCGTCCACATTGGGCGAGAAACGATCGTTTGTGACGAAGAGAACGCCGGAGGTTCCGAGCGACACGAAGGCCGACCCCGGATCGACCGCACCGACGCCGCACGCCGATGCGGCATTGTCACCGCCGCCACCGGCGACCACGGGCGGGGCCGAAAAGCCCCAGCGTGAACAAAGGTCCGGCGTGAGCGTTCCCGACGCTTCCGATCCCTCAACGAGCCGGGGCATTTGAGCACGCGTCAATCCGGTTGCCGCGAGGAGCTCCTCGCTCCAGTCTCTTCGTGCCACATCCAGCCAGAGCGTGCCCGCGCTGTCGGACATGTCGCCGGCATATTCGCCGGTCAGCTTGAAACGCACGTAGTCCTTGGGCAGAAGCACCATTGCCGTTTTTGAAAAAATCTCCGGCTCGTTCTCGCGCACCCATTGAAGTTTCGGAGCCGTGAAGCCCGGCATCACCAGGTTACCGCCAAGGCTATGGAACTTCGGCTCCGCCTTTGTCAGCTCTTCGCACTGTTTTCCCGAGCGGCCATCGTTCCACAAGATGCAGGGGCGCAAAGGTTGTCCGCTGCTGTCGAGCAGCGTCGCGCCGTGCATATGCCCGGATAGTCCGATCCCTTTCACCGCGGCGAGTTCCGCCGGCGCCTTCGTCTTCAAGGCATCCAGCACAATCTCGCAGGCGCGCCACCAGCTGTCGGGATCCTGCTCCGACCAGCCGGGATGCGGACGCTCGACGGTGAGGTCCGACGTTGCCGATGCGATCAGGGACTGATCTTCGCCGAGCAGAATGGCTTTGACAGAACTCGTTCCGATGTCGAGACCGATATACATGAGGTGCGTTCCTCAGACTGCATCAAAAAGAAGGCCGAGCCCCGAGGACGGGATCCGGCGGGAAATTCGCCTATGCGTCATGAGCCGCCAAATTCCGCGGCGGCCAAATTGGGCCTGCGGGCCGGCTCCGAATTGCCGGACGCCCGCAGGCTCAACCGGTTTAGCCGACGGCTTCGTCTTCCACAAGCGCGCCCGGGCCGGGTGTGGCGCCGGGAGGACACTTGCCGAGAATGATCATGCCCAGCACGTCATCATCCGTAACGTCGGTCGTCTTAGCCGTGCCGACCAGCTGGCCGTTTTTCATAACCGCCAGGCGGTCGCACAGCTGAAAAACGTCATGGATGTCGTGGCTGATCAGGAAGATACCGAGGCCCTGTTTCTTCAGTTCCTGGATCAGTTCCGCCACCATCTGGGTTTCGTGAACCCCGAGTGCGGCGGTCGGCTCGTCCATGATCAGGATCTTGGCGTTGAAATAAACCGCGCGCGCGATGGCGACCGACTGGCGCTGACCACCCGACAAGGCCTTGACCGGCGCATGGAACTTTTTGAAGTTCGGGTTGAGCTTGCCCATGATCTTGCGGGTTTCCGCCTCCATGGCGTCGTCGTCGACGAAGCCGAAGGCGGTTGTCAGTTCGCGCCCGAGAAACAGGTTTGATGCCGCATCGAGATTGTCCGCCAGAGCGAGCGTCTGGTAAATCGTCTCGATGTTGTAGGAGCGAGCATCGCGAGGCGAGTGAATATGCGCCTCGTCCCCATTGATCAGGATCTGTCCGCTGTCAGCCTTGTAGGCACCGGAAAGAATCTTGATCAGCGTCGACTTGCCGGCACCATTGTGGCCAAGCAATCCAACAACTTCACCCGGATAGAGATCCACCGTAACGTGGTCGACTGCGTGCACCCCGCCGAAGGAGATGCACATGTCTTTCAATTCTACGAGAGGTGCTGACATGTCTTACTCTCCCGTGCGCTTGCGATAGATGATGTCGACCAGGACAGCCAGAACCAGCACGACGCCGACAACGATGTTCTGAAGCGGTGCATCCACACCGACCATAGCCATGCCGGACTGGAGCGACTGCATGATCAACGCGCCGAGAATTGCGCCATAGATCGTACCCACACCGCCTGAAAGAGCGGTCCCGCCGATCACGGCAGCCGCGATAACCCGTAACTCGTCCAGTGTCCCGATATCGTTGGTCGAAAATCCGAGACGCGCCGAGGCGACCGCTGCGGCAAGGGCACACAATCCACCCATGATCGCGAAGATTTTCACTGTGAGAAAACGGGTGTTGATGCCTGAAAGTTCGGCAGCGTCCGGATTGCCACCAGTTGCGAATATGTAGCGACCGAGACGCGTGCGCCGCGCGGTAACGGTCATGGCGACAGCTACGAGAATGAGAAGCACCACCGAATACGGAATGCCATATCCAACCTGCAAGCCTTCCGGCATGGTCTCGCCAGCCGCCTCAAACATCCGTTTCAGACGGGCGGCGGGGATATGGTAGGCGTTCAAAACGGCGACAAAGCCGAGGATTGCGAATGTGGTGATAGCGCCCAGTGTCAGCTCGGCCCAGACCGGCTTCACCGGAAAGCCGTGGGACGCGCGCCGGCGGCGCGAGGCAACCTGGAGCCATAGAACCAGTCCGACAGCAAGCAGGCCGAAGATCCAGGAGGCGCTTTCGCCCATGGTTCCGCCAATGCCACCAAGCATGGTGAAAGTCTCGTTCAGCGGTCCGATGGTCTGGCCGGACGTGATGAACCAGGCCACGTTTCTCCAGACCAGCAAACCGCCGAGCGTCACGATGAAAGCCGGAATGCCGAGATAACCGATCATCCAGCCCTGAAAAGCACCGATCAGGACACCGACGATGACACCCGCAATCAATGCCAGGACCCAGATTGCAGGATGGCCGAGGCCCAGAACTTCGGGGTGCGCGAGAATGTCCGTCTGAACGACCGCCATCACAGCCGCAACTGTCGCCAGCAGCGAACCGACAGACAGGTCAATGTGACGGGTCACGATGACGAAAACCATTCCCGTTGCCATTATGGCGACCGAAACCGTCTGGATCGTGAGATTGAAGATGTTGCGCGGCGTCAGAAACCGTCCATCGGTGAATACGTTGAACACCAGGCATAGGACAACAAATGCCCCGATCATACCCAAGAGACGTGTGTCGAGCTGTAACGCGGCAAACATGTTTCGAGCCGCCGGGCGGTCTGAGCCGGGCAGAGCGGTTTCGGACATCGAGGTAACTCCTGCTTGGAGACCATTACGCTTTTGCATCGGGTGGTCTGCCCGGGGCGCCGCTTATGCGCCCGTTATATACGGCCCCGATCTTACGACCGGGGCCGTGTTTTCGGCAAGCCGATTAGTTACAGGGAGCCGGACCGCCGGAAACACCCTGGCAAAGATCGTCCTTGGAGATCCAGCCGGCATCGACCACGGCGCTCAGATTGTCCTTGGTGATCGGAAGCGGAGCCAAGAACTTGGCAGTCAGTTCCGTACCGCCCGGTGACGTCCAGCTTGCGGAGCCGTCGACATCAGACATCTCGGAACCACCTGCAAGTGCGACGGCGATTTCGCCGGCAGCCTTGCCGAGTTCACGTGCGTCCTTCCAGACCGACACGGTCTGGGTGCCCTTGGCAACGCGGTTCAAGGCAGCATGATCGCCGTCCTGTCCGGAAACCGGAATGCCGTCCATGCCCTGTGCGGTGAGTGCAGCAACGACGCCGCCCGCGGTGCCGTCGTTCGACGCGACAACAGCATCAACCTTGTTGTCGTTCGCCGTCAGGATCTGTTCCATGTTGCGCTGTGCGTTCGCAGGCAGCCAGCCGTCGGTATAGGCTTCGCCGACGATCTTGATATCGCCGGAGTCGAGCGCGCCCTGAATGACTTCCTGCTGACCACCGCGGAGGAAGTCCGCGTTCGGGTCGGTCGGAGAGCCTTTAATCATGACGTAGTTGCCCTTTGGCTGAGCAGCGAGAACCGCTGCCGCCTGCATGCGGCCGACTTCGACGTTGTCGAACGTCAGGTAGAACGCACGCGGATCGTCGATCAGGCGGTCGTATCCGACAACCGGAATGCCTTCGTCTGCGGCAGCCTGGACAGCCGGGCCGATTGCCTGTGCGTCCTGCGCCAGGATGATCAGCGCAGTTGCGCCCTGCGCAATCAGCGCCTCAACGTCGGAAAGCTGCTTCGCGGACGAGCTTTGTGCATCAGCGGAAATGTATTTCGCGCCGGCAGCGTCCAGTGCGCCCTTGATGGCTGCTTCATCTGTCTTCCAGCGCTCTTCCTGGAAGTTTGACCAGCTGACGCCAACAACAATGTCTTCTGCACTGGCAGCTGTAATAGCAGTTGCGGACAGCAGAGCTCCCGCCAGCAAAGTGGTGATTTTACGCATTGCGATGTTTCCTCCAGTTGGCACGGCTACCAAGTGAGCCCCGCCGAAAATGCGTTATATTCGCCGGCACCTTGTTGCGGTGCCGCATAAAGGACAGCCTTGTTGTTATTTTTTTTGGTGCCCGAAAAAAAGTTGCAGGAAAGCGCAGCTCCTGTCAACATGGTTTTGCAAAACTCTGGTCACGAAGGCTATAAATTGTCATCGGAACGGAGAAAAACCGGGAGAAACCCGGGACAGAGGAAACACCTTGGGAAGAGCTGAGCGAGCATGACACGCAAGGCGGACCGGGATCAGATCCGGCGGCAAAACAGAAGTATCGTACTCCAGGCACTGCGCAGGAGCGGTCCCATGGCGCGGATCGATCTTGGCCAAATCACGCGGCTCAGTCCTGCGACGGTTACGGCCATAACCTCCGATTTGCTGGATCAGGGACTGATCCTGAGCCTGGAAAGCGAGGAACCGAAAACGCACCAGGCGCGGGGCAGGCCACGAACGCTTCTGAAGCTTGCGCCGGGTGCCGTCTACATCATTTGTGCGCGGCTGTCGGTCAACAATATCGACCTTTCGCTGGTCAATTTCGCGGGCGAAGTCGTGCGGGACAAGCGAACCAAGTTCGACAGTGCCAAGGCAGATGCCAGCAGCTTTCCCGGCGCCTTGACCAGCGCAATCCGAGCCTTTCTGGAGGAAGCCGGGGTCGACCCGTCACACGTCTGCGAGATCGGCGTTGCGGCTCAAGGTGTTGTCGAAACAGAAACAGGCCAGGTGGCCTGGAGCCCAGCCTTTTCCGGGCGCAAGATCCCGATTGTGGCCCCGCTCCAGGACGCCTTTGCTGCGGAGTGCTACATCTCCAACGATACCAACATGATCACCGAAGCGCTGCACTGGTCCGACCCCAGCCGGTACAGCGGAACCTTTGCCGTGATCATGCTCGACTACGGTGTCGGGATGGGCCTTTATCTGAACAATCAGCTCTTTTCCGGCGCCAGCGGAACGGCCGCGGAGTTCGGGCATGCGAATCATATCCCCGGGGGTGCGCTCTGTCGGTGCGGAAAACGCGGCTGTCTGGAAGCGTATTTGTCCGACTATGCCCTTGTCAGGGCCGCAAGCCATCTGCCGGAAGACACGGACCCAGTCACCATAAAGGCGGGCGTCAGTGGCCTTGCACAGCTGCTGGAACGTGCCGGATCCGGCGACGCGGACGCACTCGACACATTCCAGGAAGCCGGACGTGTCCTGGGTTACGGAATTGCGCGGGTGATCGCCATGATCGATCCAAAGCGAATCGTCCTCACGGGCGCTGCGGTACGCGCCTTCTCCTTCATGGAACAGAGCATGTGGGAAGGCCTGGAAGAGGCGCTGGTTGCGGACCTTCGGAACAATTTTTCCCTGGATGTGATGCCCTGGAACGAGGACTTCATCCGCAGCGGGCTGATCGCGCAATCCATGGAACGTCTCGACAAGGACTTTCTCGGAGCCGCCTCACAACGTAGCCGCCGGATCGGGCGTGCGGACAGCGAGGAGTTATCTGCGTGACCGATTTTTCGCGACTGGGCGTCCTGATGACCTGCGCCGGGTTGGCCTTTCCCACGCCCTTGTCTGCCGACCCGGATCTACCGCCCTGGAGCGAGCGGGCGATCCAGGAGGATATCGACATTGAAGCGCTGGCAGCGTCGGGGCAGGATCCAATTCCCGTTCTCCAGCCACTCGGCGAGCACTTGTTTTCCGCCAAGTTCACAAGTCTCGACGGCGCGGGCCGGCCTGACGCAACTGGAGCCATTGTTCCGACAAAAGTCCGCCGGAAGTCGCATCTCACTTTCCAGCGCCTTGCCGGACCGGATGCAAACGCGTGTGCGTCCTGCCACAACGAACCCGTTGTCGGGGGCGCCGGTTCGTTCACCGCAAATGTGTTTGTATCCGAAGGCTTCGAAAGTGCGGATTTCGATACGATCGACCCGCAGTTCTCAAACGAGCGCAATACCAATGCGCTCCAGGGAGCAGGGTTGATCGAATTGCTTGCCCGCGAGATGACGACCGATTTGCGCACAGCAAGACAGTCGCTTCTCAAAAAGGCGCGCACCAGCGGACAGCCGGAGAAGACGGAACTTGAAACCAAGGGCGTAACATTCGGGAGCCTGACAGCCTTCCCGGACGGTACGCTCGATGTTTCCGGGCTGGACGGCGTCGACGACGACCTGACCATCCGCCCCTTCAGCCAAAAAGGTGTCTTTGCCTCGCTCCGCCAGTTCACGGTCAATGCCATGAATGCCCACCACGGAATTCAGCCGAGCGAACGTTTCGGCCCGAAGTGGACCGGCACGAGAGATTTCGACGCCGACGGCATCGCTGACGAGATGTCGACAGGCCAGATTTCCGCACTGGTGGCCTGGCAGGCGACACTGCCGGCACCGACACGCATGCAGGATTTGCCCGACGTCTGGGAAACCGCCAGCGCCGAGGGCGAACAGGTTTTCGGGACAATCGGATGCAGTTCCTGCCATATTCCATCCTTGCCGCTGGACTCGCTCGTCTTTCACGATCCTGGCCCGTTCGATACGGCCGGAACCCTGCGCCCGAGCGACTTGGACACACCGTTGGCGCTCGATCTTGCGACGCTGAAGTGGGTGCAGGCCCTGCCGAAGGACGCGCAGGGCCGCGTGCTGGTGCCGCTTTACGGCGACCTCAAGCGCCACGAAATCGCAGATACGCAAAACGAGACCTATGGCAATGAACTCCTTGCTCAGAGATTTGTTGCCAGGGATGTCTTCATTACCGCCGAGCTCTGGGGGATCGGCAGCACGGCGCCTTATGGTCATCGCGGCGACCTGACGACATTGAACGAGGCGATCCTCGCGCACGGTGGTGCGGCAACAGAAAGCCGCAAGGCCTATTCGGGCCTTGCGGAAGAAGAACGGCAATCCGTTATCGCATTCTTGCGCAGCCTGGAGATCGCCCAATGACGCGCACTGTTTCGTCCGTGAGCGCTTTGCTGGCCTGCACTCTTGCCGCGTCCGTGCTGCCCGCAACGGCATCGGAACGGGAAATGTCCCTGGCGCCGGTTCCAGGTTTTGTCGAAGAAGCGCAGGCTGCAGGGCTCGCGCATGTTTATGACGGCGCCTGGGAGTATTTTGTCGGCGGCGGTGTCGCGATTTTCGACTGCGACGGCGACCGCCGCCCGGATCTCTTCCTGGCTGGTGGCAAGAACCCGTCACAGCTGTTCAAGAATGTTAGCCCGACCGGGGGTGAACTGGCATTTTCAGGTGTCGAGAGCGGACTTGCGCAGAAGCAATCCGAGAAGGTGCTGGGCGCTTACCCGATCGACTTCGACAATGACGACATTCTCGACCTTGTCCTGTTGCGTCTTGGCGAGAACCTGCTCCTGAAGGGCCAGGGAGACTGCACGTTCGAAGTCGCGAACCGTGCGCTGGCGTTTGACGGTGGCCGCGCTTGGACAACGGCCTTTTCAGCCACATACGAGCCGGGCAGCGAGTATCCGACACTTGCCTTCGGTAACTATGTCGACCGGTCGCAGCCGGGAGCACCCTGGGGAACCTGTCACGACAATTCCCTGTTTCGGCCGGAGAAATCTGAAGGTGGCACGGTCGCCTATCCGGAGCCCATCCGTCTTTCGCCCGGATACTGCGCCCTTTCAATTCTGTTCACGGACTGGAACCGTTCCGGCGAGCCGTCGCTGCGGGTTTCCAACGACCGCCACTATTACAGGGGCGGACAGGAGCAGCTCTGGGCCGTTCCCCCGAACCGGCCACCGCGTCCGTACCGCAAGACCGACGGCTGGCAGCACCTGAAGATCTGGGGCATGGGCATTGCCTCCGTTGATCTCGACGTGGACGGCTTTCCCGAATACGCGCTGACGAGCATGGGCGATACCAAACTCCAGAAACTTGATGTGGAATCGGACGAGACGGTTCCGGTCTATCAGGATATTGCTTTCGATCTCGGACTGACCGCTCACCGCCCCTATGCCGGAGAGGACCTGAAGCCCTCCACCGGCTGGCACTCGGAGTTTCAGGACGTCAACAATGACGGACTGTGGGACCTCTTCATTGCCAAGGGCAACGTTGAGGCGATGCCTGATTTTGCTGCTTTCGATCCGGACAACCTGCTGATCGGACAGTGGGACGGAGGCTTTCGGGAAGCCGGTGACCTTTCCGGGATTGGGCTTGACCGGCGGGGCCGCGGAGCCGGGCTTGCGGACTTCAACTCAGACGGGCTACTCGATCTCGTGGTCGTCAATCGCGCCGCTCCTGTCAGTTTGTTTCGCAATGTCGGACAAGGAAATGCCGCTGCGCCCCAACCTCTCGGAAACTGGCTTGCCGTCGACATTCGCCAGCCGGGCAGCGCCAACTCAAGAGCGATCGGTGCCAAAATCAGCGTGAAAACCGGAAACCATACGATCGTGAAGGACATCCAGATCGGCGCCGGCCATGCGTCCGGGCAACTGACATTTGCGCATTTCGGTCTTGGCGTTGCCGAACGGGCGAATGTTCGAATCAAATGGCCGGATGGCGACTGGAGCCACGCCTACCGGGTCTTTGCCAACAGCCATGTCATCATTGAACGCGGCTCGGAAAAAGCGCGCCTCTGGTATCCTGAGTAGGTTTGCGAACTTGGCGTAGAGGGCAATTGGCCGGCCATTTTCATGTCGGCAACCGGAAAATGGCCTGGTTTGAAACAAAGTAAAATTTTCTGGGCATAACTTTTAACAAGCTCGCCGCGTGCCCTTCCCTGCGGCGCTTCTGCCACAATCCAAGGTATAGTCTACAGACTGATAAGGTCGGTTTTCCGCATTCGGGGTGTTGGGCAATTGTTCCGAACTGCGGGCTAGAGTAGCCGAAGGTGGGCAGTAAAATGTTTGTTGGGTTTTTGATCGGAGCCATATTTTATGGCGCCATGACGCTTGTTTTCCTAATCCTTTCGTCCGCGGAGCTTCTGGAAAACTGCATGAGCACGCCGTCGCGGCTCGCCCGGGTATTCGTCATATCCATATTCTGGCCCATGAGCCTCGTTCTGCTTTCCCTGATTTTTGCATTTACGCGTTACGGCAGGTTGCTTCATCGCCTCGGCGAGAGACCGGTCTTCCGCTTGTCGCATGGCGCTTCATAAAGCGACCCGCAATTCCGCGATTCAACCTCTAAACGGTCCGATTTGCGCTATCGGAGCGCAAGTGCGGGTGATGCCGAAATTTTAATCACGCCACTTTTTTGTCATAAGTCTTTGCGAATTCAGCATTTTATTTGCTGAATTTTTTTCTCAAGTTTTTAATCGTTCTAAAAATATTTGACTAACTGTTCAAATTTTTGCCCAATAGCATCATAAGCTTCCTCAAAAAAATGAAGGAGGCCACCCAGAGACATGATCGCCAACCTTCCGGAGATCTCCATGACCCAGACCAAAGCCGGCCCGGACATCGCCGCCGGACGCCTGCCTGAGGATGCATATTCTGAGAACTTCAGTGACCTGCATCCGCTGCTGGAACAGCATGAAGCACAAGTCGAGGCAGACCGTTGCTACTTCTGCTACGACGCACCGTGCATGCAGGCTTGCCCGACAAGCATCGACATCCCTCAATTTATCCGCCAGATCTCGACCGGAAACCCCGACGGATCGGCAAAGACGATCTTCGAGCAGAATATTCTGGGCGGCATGTGCGCGCGCGTCTGCCCGACCGAAACCTTGTGCGAAGAGGTTTGCGTTCGGGAAGTTGCAGAAGGCAAGCCAGTCAAAATCGGTCAGCTGCAGCGGTATGCCACCGACCATTATATGAGCGGGCACGACGAGACACCCTTTTCCAGGGCCGCTGCCAGCGGCAAAAAAGTTGCCGTTGTCGGAGCCGGTCCTGCAGGCCTCTCCTGTGCCCACCGGCTGGCTGTTCACGGGCATGAGGTCACGCTGTTCGACGCCCGCGACAAGGCCGGCGGACTGAATGAATTCGGTATTGCTTCCTATAAATCCGTCGAAAATTTCGCGCAGCGCGAAGTGGACTTTGTGCTGTCGATCGGCGGCATTGAGCTCAAGACCGGTATGCGCCTTGGAGACAACATTGATCTTGCAGAGCTGCGCGCGACGTTTGACGCAGTTTTCCTCAGCATCGGCCTTGGCGGCGTGAACGCGCTCAACAAGGAAAACGAAAGCCACAACGGCGTTCTCAACGCAGTCGACTATATTTCCGACATTCGCCAGGCGGACGAACTTTCGCAGTTGCCTGTCGGGCGCAACATAGTCGTCATCGGCGGCGGCATGACCGCTGTCGACATCGCGGTACAGAAAAAGCTGCTTGGTGCCGACGATGTTACAATCGTCTACCGGCGCGAACAGGACCGCATGAACGCTTCGAAATTCGAACAGGAACTCGCACAGACGACCGGTGTCAAAATCCTGACGAACGCGCAACCGCATGCCCTGGTCACCGAAAACGGGCATATCAGCTCCATCGAGTTGGAACGGACAGTGTCATTGGCGGATGGTACCCTGAACGGCACCGGCGAGATTCTGTCGCTGCCCGCCGATATGGTGTTCAAGGCCGTTGGGCAGACGCTGGTGCGTGATGATCTTGACGCCACCATCGCCCTTGAGAAGGGGCGGATCGTCGTCGACGCGGATCGCAAGACCAGTCTCGACGACGTGTGGGCAGGAGGCGACTGCGTCCTGGGCGGCGAAGACCTGACTGTCACCGCGGTGGAAGACGGCAAAATCGCAGCAGAAAGCATCAACGCCGCCCTGAACGCCTGATCGGCGTCCGGCGTTTCGGATCTAGGGGAGAGTCATCATGGCTGACCTGCGTACAAATTTTATCGGCATCAAATCGACCAATCCGTTCTGGCTGGCGTCGGCACCGCCAACAGACAAGGAATACAATGTCGTTCGCGCCTTCAAGGCAGGCTGGGGCGGCGTTGTCTGGAAAACGCTCGGCGAAGACCCGGCGATCGTCAATGTCAATGGACCGCGATATGGCGCAATCCACGGCAAGGACCGTCAGCTTATCGGTCTCAACAACATTGAACTGATCACGGACCGACCGCTCGAGGTAAATCTTCAGGAGATCAAGAAGGTCAAACGCGACTGGCCTGACCGTGCGCTTGTTGTCTCGCTCATGGTTCCGTGTGAGGAGGCAAACTGGATCAACATCCTGAAACGCGTTGAGGATACTGAAGCGGACGGCGTCGAACTCAATTTCGGCTGCCCGCACGGTATGAGTGAACGCGGCATGGGTTCGGCCGTGGGCCAGGTGCCCGAATATATCGAGATGGTCACCCGCTGGGTGAAACAGCATTCACGCATGCCCTGCATCGTGAAACTCACCCCGAACATCACCGACGTTCGCAAGCCGGCAGAGGCAGCAAAGGCCGGCGGCGCCGATGCCGTCTCGCTGATCAACACCATAAATTCCATCATGGGTGTCGATCTCGACGAAATGTCCCCTTCGCCTTCCGTCGATGGCAAAGGTGCGCATGGCGGATATTGCGGACCGGCGGTGAAACCAATCGCGCTCAACATGGTTGCGGAAATCGCGCGCGACCCCGCAACGCACGGATTGCCGATCTCCGGTATCGGCGGCATCACGACCTGGCGCGACGCAGCTGAGTTCATGGCGCTCGGTGCAGGATCGGTCCAGGTCTGTACTGCTGCGATGACCTACGGGTTCAAGGTGGTGGAGGATATGATCGACGGTCTGAGCGACTGGATGGACCAGAAGGGCTATACTTCGGTTGACCAGTTCGTCGGCAACGCTGTTCCGAATGTTTCCGACTGGCAGTATCTCAACCTCAACTACATCGCGAAGGCCAAGATCGACCAGGATCTTTGCATCAAGTGTGGCCGTTGCCACATTGCCTGCGAAGACACCTCACACCAGGCTATAACAAGCATGGTGAACGGCGAACGCCGCTTCGAGGTGATCGACGAGGAATGCGTCGGCTGTAATCTTTGCGTCAATGTGTGTCCGGTCGAGAACTGCATTACGATGGAGCCGATGGCGGCCGGCAGTATCGACCCGCGCACCAAGCAGGTCGTTGAAAAGGGCTACGCCAACTGGACGACGCATCCGAACAATCCGATGGCTGCCAAGGACGCAGCGGAATAACATTGGGCTGCATTTCACGAACGCGCAGGCAAGTCCCGAATTTGCCTGCGCTTTTTCGTTTCAACGCATTGATGTCTGCGACGTCGCCCTCTAGCCTACCCGGAAGTAAAATTCAGGTGGGCGCGTATGCAAGATTCCCGGCTTCTGTTAGCGACCTCGATCGGCCTCTGCGCCGTTATCGGTTTTTGGGGTGTCATCGACCCGGCAAGTTTGCAAGCGATCGCAAAGGAAATCGTCGACCAGTATTTCTTCAGCCGCGGCTGGTTCGTCATGTTGTCCGTGACGCTCATGCTGCTCTTCTGTCTCGGGCTGACTGTCACGAAATACGGTGACATTCGACTTGGGGCGGACACAGACAGGCCAGAATATTCGACACCCACATGGATCGCGATGCTCTTCGCCGCGGGCATGGGTGTCGGTCTCTTGTTCTGGGCGGTCGCCGAGCCGCTCACACATTTCTACTTCGCAAAGGACTTTCTGCCGACACCGCTTGCGGCCGAACAAGCCCTGCTTGCCGCAAACTTCAACTGGGGCATTCACGCCTGGGCCATCTATGGCACGACAGCGCTGACAATTGCCTATTTCAGCTTCCGGCGCGGGACTCCCATGCTGGTCAGCGCGCCGGTGAAGAACCTCTTTCCCGGCGAAAGCTGGGCGACTGCCGTCGGCTGGTTTTCAGACTTCATGGCAATTGCGGCGATCGCCATCGGGGTCGGCGGCTCAGTTGCAATGGGGGTGTTTCAGGTCGCCGACGGGGTCACGGTGCTCTTTGGCGGCGACGTGACGCCGTCCTGGCTGGTCGCTGCCGTTTTCTTCCTCATGATTGCGGCCTATATCCCGCCTCTTCTTGTTGACCTCGGTAGCGGGATGGCCCGCCTGTCCAACATAGCCATGGCGCTTGCGATCGCGCTTGTTGCCTATACGGTCATTCTCGGGCCTTCCGAGTTCCTGCTGAACTCCATCATCGGCGGCATCGGGAACTACGTGGCGGAAGTTCTCCCGCGGGGGCTGCAGACTTTCACGTTTTACGGGGACGAAACCAGTAAGTGGTTCCAGGACTGGACGCTCACCTACATGGTCTGGTGGATTGCCTGGGGACCGTTTGTCGGGGTTTTTGTTGCCCGTATTTCCAAGGGCCGGACGATCCGGGAGTTCGTTCTGGGCGTCTTGATCGGCCCAACCCTTTTCTCAACCATCTGGTTCGGTGCCTTTGGCGGCGTCGGTCTTTACGAATCTCTGGATGGCCAGGGCGAACTGCTTGCGATGACGCAGACCAATGTCGAGCGCATGACCTTCGCGCTTCTGGACCGGTTGCCGCTTGCCACATTGACCACGCTTGTAACGATCGCCGCAGCGTTCCTTTTCATCGTCACGAGCGTCGTCAGTGCCGCCTTCGTGCTCGGCATGTTCTCGACCGGTGGCAATCCCGACCCGAGCGCAAAGGTGCGGGTCATCTGGGGCGGCCTCCTCGGCGTGTTGGGCGCCGCCATGATCCTGTCGGGCTCCATGAACGCTGTCAAAACACTGATCGCGCTCGGAGCCCTGCCATTCGTTTTCATCACCGTTCTCCTGATGACGTGCCTGATCCGAGCGTTGTTGCAGGACAGTCAGGAGAATAGGCAATGACGCGTCTGAAGCACTTTGCATCTGCTATGGTTTTGATTGTGAGCATCATTGCGCCTGCCCCTGCGCAAGCGTGCAGGCTCATAAGCAGCGAAACCCAGACCTTTCTTAACTATTTGCCGATAACTGCGGTCAATGAGGAGGTTATTGCGCTTGTCTCCATTGAGGAGAGA
Organism: uncultured Roseibium sp.; assembly: GCF_947494555.1. Taxonomy (GTDB): domain Bacteria; phylum Pseudomonadota; class Alphaproteobacteria; order Rhizobiales; family Stappiaceae; genus Roseibium. The sequence goes on from NZ_CANLVF010000006.1 coordinate 154,842, forward strand.
TCCGTCTCTTACGACAAGCCGTTTTTGAAGGTAAAAGTCGTAAAGTCGATAGCAGGCGTATCGACCGGACAACTTCTCAATGTTGCCTGGGAGCGTCATTCCTGTTCACGCGACCGCGATGTTACAACGGGAAAAATGTACTTTATTGCTGGCTCAATCGATCGGAACAACCTGTTTCGCGGTGAATGGAAGAACATCCCTCTGTTCGCCATATATGCGCGTGGCCAGCCCTCTAAAGTGCCATGACCCAGCAAACCAGCGTATCAGTTCAAACGAGGAGAGGAGCGCCATGCTGATCGGTGATCCGGTAGACACTTTCCTGAACCTTGGCACCTTCGCTTTCATCGGAGCGATGATCTGGATCCTGATGCGAAAGCCGCCTGCCTAAAGCATCTAGTGAAAAGTTGGATCGCCTGCCGCTTCCTGAAATCGTAGATTTCAACGCGATAGGTGATAAGCTTTGTTTCAAGGTTTTCCCGAAACGCCATAGGTCAGCCGGTTCAAATCCCAACTGTCAGATCAGGCCTAGTGAGCATCAGCCAGATGATCGCAAGGACCGCAAAAAAGGCCGGAAACCCACACGCGAACCATACCCTATAGAGCCTGTGATATTCGGCCGGCAACGGCGCACCGTCGGCGGCAGCGGCTTGCGCGAGCCGGCGCATCCTGATCTGGATCCAGACAACCGGCAGCCAGAAGGCGCCAACAAACACATAAAGACACAAGGAAATCAGAACCCAGCCTTCCAGGAGCGACCAGCCGATTTCGCGGGTCAGAAGATAGCCGGTGACGGGCTGAAAAATTGCTGCGGTTGCCGTGAATACGGTATCGGCCACAACGACAATTCCGGCAACATGGGCGATCAGGACCGGGTCCTGGGACCGGTTGGACATGACCATGAAAAACGCAATGCCAGCGCCGGTCCCTAAAAGCACACAAGCGCCGCTTACATGGGCAAAGCGCAGCAGATCGTACCACATCACCTTTCCTCCAGGACGAGTGCGACAAGAAGGGCGAGTGCCATTCCCGGAAGAACTTTCACAAAAACACCAAGCGGATCGAGCCAGAGGTGCGGCGTCAGTATCGTGCCGGCGGCCAGATAGACTGCGGAAAGGGCAATCATGCCAAGGCACGCCAGACGCGTCCATCGCCGGAACAAGACAGCAAGTCCAAGGCCGAGGTCAAGGATAGAGCCGGATACCACCGCTGCGGCCGCAATCGACACCGAGACGCCTTGATCGGTAAGCACCGCCGTCGCTTTGCTGAAAGACACCAGTCCGAACATGCCGGACAAAAGCCAAAACAGCGACAGACAGCCGATCGCAAGGGGGAGCGCCAGATACAAACGTGAAAACATGCGCTCCTGCGCTGTCGCGGGCATTTCGTCCAGTGTCTCGCGTAGCGATTTCAGCGGCGCGCCGTCCAGGCTCTTCCAGGTGTCCGGATCACCGGTGATACCGGCTTCGAGCGATCGCAACGCATTCGTTCTCAGCGGTGAACGCCAACCCAGCCACCCGAGCGCATCGGCGCAGCGCCCCAGCAGCTTAAGCGACCACGCAGGCACTTTGACCCGAAACCGCCAGGCAGGAAATCCCAGCCAGGCGCGCAGCTTTTCGGTCAACTCGGAAAACGTCTGAGACCCTGTTTCGGTGAGGTCCGCGACGAAGCGGGTCCCAAGGCGGCCTTCTGCCGCTTCCGCGACTGCGCCCGCAAGATCGCCGACATGTATCGTCTGAACCTTCGCTTCCGGCATGATCATGCCCTGAACGGCGGGAAAAGCGGCGGCCGCCCGCAACAGAGCCGTGCCTCCATAGGCCTGGGACCCGAGAACAAGCACGGGACGCAACACAATCCACTCGATATCGGACGACATGATGATTGCGTCGCCCCTGGCTTTGGTTCGGAAGAAATCGGTCAGTGCATCTTCCGTCACCCCGGCCGCGGAAATCTGAATGAGTTTTGTCCGGGTTCCGGCCAGTGCATCACAAATGTTGCTCACAGCCGTTTCGTGGATGGCTTTCAGATTATCGCGCGCACCGTCCTGAAGCGTGCCGGAAGCATTCACCACTACGTCTGCGTCCGCCAGAAGCTGTTTCCAGTCGCCAATCGAGGTTTGCGCGATATTGCGGATCGACCACTCGATATCGGGGAATTCCGCATTAGCGAGCTTGGAGGAACGTCCAACGCCGCAGACCGAAAAACCTTTCTTTTCCAGCGCCCTGACACAGGCAGAGCCTATGAACCCATACGCTCCGAGAACAACGGCTTTTTTATTCATGCTCTCTGCCTTGCTGGATGACGCCCAGTTGTGTTTAAGCTGCTTCATCTGTTCAGTAAAATGAAAAAGGCCGCCTCTAAAGGCGGCCTTCGCAACTACTCAAGCAGGCAACGACCCATCACATCTTGTCGGTGACGGCCGTCGATGTCGCGCCTTCAGGTGCCTTTGTGATAACCGGGTCGGAACCGCCTGCGAGCAAGGACTTAACCGTGCGGTCGTAGGCAGACATGTCGAGTTTGCCATCAGAGCCGTCGACCAGCTTGACGATCTCGCCAACCATGCGAACCTGATGCTTTTCGGTCTGGGCGCCGGTAGCATCATTTTCCAGAACGATTTCCGCTGCTTCTTCAGGGTTTTCCGCTGCATAAGCCCAACCCTTCATGGAAGCACGTACGAACCGCGCCAGCTTGTCGACCATCGCCGGATCGTCCAGGCTTTCTTCCAGCACGTAGAGACCGTCTTCCAGCGTCGCAACACCCTGGTCTTCATACTTGAAAACCACAAGTTCCTCCTCCGGAATGCCGGCATCGATCACCTGCCAGTATTCGTTGTAGGTCATCGTTGAGATACAGTCCGCCTGTTTCTGCAGGATCGGATCCACGTTGAAGCCCTGCTTCAGAACAGTGACACCCGCATCACCGCCTTCTGTCGGAATTCCGAGCTGGCTCATCCAGGACAGGAACGGATATTCATTGCCGAAGAACCACACGCCGAGCGTTTTGCCTTTGAAGTCGTCCGGCGAGGTAATGCCGGTGTCCTTGCGGCAGGTCAGCATCATGCCCGACTTCTTGAACGGCTGCGCGATATTCACAAGCGGCACGCCCTTTTCGCGCGAGGCCAGCGCAGACGGCATCCAGTCGATGATCACATCAGCACCACCGCCGGCGATCACCTGAGGCGGTGCAATGTCCGGACCGCCCGGCTTGATGGTGACGTCGAGGTCTTCTTCTTCATAGAAGCCCTTGTCCTTGGCAACGTAATAGCCGGCAAACTGGCCCTGCGTGACCCATTTCAATTGCAATGTCAGTTCATCTGCTGCCTGTGCGGCCCCGGACATCAGGCCCATGCCAAGTGCTGATACAAGCGCGAGACTTTTTATTGTCTTCATTGCCATTCCCCTACTGGTTATGGACCCGGCACACGGGGCTGGGTCCTTCTCTGGAATATCAAACCTTTACACAGCGATGAACCGGGCTTTCACAACCGCGCTGATCACCTGCTGCAATCCGGTCGTACGTGAATGAACGGGCGTTTTGCCTTCTGAACATCCGGCACTGACCAAATGGTCAAGAAAATCTAGAAAGGTGCTGCCTTGCCGGTCAAGGTTATTTTTTCATCAGGCCCCGATTCCGGGCAATTTTACACGTATGAAACGATACGCGTGACGATTCCCGGCCCTCGGGAACACATCGCTCAAAGCCAGACACCGGTACGCGGCGCATGTTCCGTCAGGACGTCGCTGCCGTCTCCAGGACGCCGGGTGCGGCATGCAGCAGCTCAACGATCCGGTTCAACAGGTCCTTTCGCTCGTTGCTGCCGTCAGCCGAATAGTTGAGGTTTTTGAACAAAGAGGTCTGTTCGGTGAAGAACTTGCGCACTGCGTCCTTGTCCCCAAACGCAAAGTCGGTCTTGGCAATCTTGTAGACCAGATCGAATGTCTCCTGCTGGCGCGCCAGCGGCGCGGACACGTCAACATCATCAAACGCATCCTGCTGCAGATAGACCATATCGAGAAACAGTGCCTTCTGCTGAAGCACGAAGTCCTCGGTCGAGACCCCTTCTTCGCCCGTTACCTGCATCATGCGTGTGATCTCATCCCCTTTTCTCAGAAGTTCGATCATCTCCTCGACGCGCGGCACCCAGTCAGGACCGATATTGTTCTCATACCAGTCGCCAAGCTGGCTGTGGTAGCGCGACCAAGACAACAGCGGATCGACCGCGGGATAAAACCGCTTGTAGGCCCGCTCCGAAGAAAGCCCGAGGAACGTCTTGACGGTCCCGAGCGTGGACTGCGTTACCGGCTCTTCGAAATTGCCGCCGGCCGGAGACACCGTGCCGATCATGGTAAGACTTCCGGTCTCGCCGCCCGCCGTCCTCAGAACACCGGCACGCTCGTAAACGCCCTTGATGGCTGAGTCGAGATAGGCGGGAAATGCTTCTTCGCCCGGAATTTCCTCAAGACGGCCGGAGGTTTCGCGCATCGCCTGCGCCCAGCGAGACGTGCTGTCGGCGATCAGCAAAACATCATAGCCCATCTGGCGGTAGTACTCGCCCAGCGTGATGCCTGTGTAGATCGAGGCTTCGCGGGCGGCGACCGGCATCGAGGACGTATTGCAGATGATCACCGTCCGGTCCATCAGCGTTCCGTCTCCCGAAGGGTCCGGCTGATGCGGAAATTCCGTGATGGTTTCCACGACTTCGCCGGCCCGTTCTCCACATGCAACGACAATCACGATGTTCACCGCGGAAAATCGCGAGATCAGGGATTGCAGGACCGTCTTTCCGGCACCGAACGGTCCCGGGATACAGCCCATTCCTCCACGGGCAATGGGAAAGAACGTGTCAATCAGGCGCAGCGTGGTTATCAGGGGTTCGCTGGGATAAAGCCGCTCACTTTGCCCGGCCTTGACGAGCCCTTCGGGAAGGGCGCGCCGTACAGGCCAATGCTGAACCATCGTCAGATCGCGGGTTTCACCGCGATCGTTCTTCAGTGTGATCACGACTTCGCTGATGGTGAAGGTGCCTTCCCGAACCCTTTCGACGGACCAGCTTCCCGTCATAGAGAACGGCGCCATCACCTTGTGTTCGAAACGGCCTTCCGGCACCGTGCCGAGCGTGTCTCCCGCTTTGACGGGATCACCTGCCTTGACCTTCGGCTCAAACGCCCATTTGCGAGTTTCATCCAGGACATTGGTCAATACACCCCGGGGCAGAAAGAATCCGTGCTCAGCGGCAATTTCGGCGAGCGGGTTCTGAAGGCCGTCGAATACGGTGCTGAGCAGGCCCGGTCCGAGGGCAACGGACAGCATTTCACCGCTCTGGATAACCTTGTCGCCCACGCGGACACCGGCCGTGCTTTCAAAAACCTGCGCCTCGGCCGACTTGCCCCGCACGCGCAGGACCTCGGCCTTCAGATATTCCCGGGGTTTGCCCTCGCGCTCGGGTCCGTGCGGAATGATGTACACCACTTCGTTCTTGATGAGCGGCGCGTTTTCCAATGGCGAAAGCGTCACAAGATCATCCTGGACGGCGATGATTTCGGCAGTCGGTTCCGGAAGCTGAACATGGCTTGTCATGAAGAGGCTCCCTCGAGCGGTGGTGACGTGGTTGAGAGAAAGTCTGTTTGAACCTGCGCCTCGGTGGCATTCGAACCCTCAAGCGCTGCCGCAACCAAAGCTTCAAGACGGTTGCGCGCATCGGTTTCGTCGTAGCGCGACCAGCGTTCGACAATCACCCAGCGCAAGACATAGATGGCAACGGCTTCGAAATCGAATTCGTGCAAGGCGCCGTAGTGGTCGAGTTGACGGAACACCTGGGTCAGCGTCAGCCGTTCCATGGCAATATGGTCACCTGCCTGCATCAGGCGATGCGCCTCTGCGATCCACGGCATGAAATGCCCGAGCCCGAAGGCCGGATCGCTCCAGTTCGCCTTGACCTGTGCGCACCAGCGGCCATAACCCCACAGCGCGATGTCTCCAGCGGCTTCCTGGCCGTCCCTCCGCCTGCGCAGGGCTGCGATCAGGGTTCTGGTCTCCATTCGCGTGCCGACCAGGTGCTGCAGATCCGGATACTCCTTCAAGTCGTCAATGACTTGTTTTGCGCGCCGAACAACCTCCAAGTCCTGATCATATTTCGCAACACCGGCCCATGCAGTGATTTCGACCAGCTCCCGCAGAAATTTCCTGTGATCCGCTTCCAGCATCGACAAGCGCTGCCTTAGCCGGAATTCGGATATCGGAACCTCTTTGCGGGTAAACAATTCGCCCAGATGCGGAAGGCTGGTGACGAGCGCGATATATTGGTGCGGTGCAGACATGGCTACCGGAGAACCCCTTCCATCACCGCGCGCAAACGCGGCTGAAGGTGGCGTTTCAGCAAGCTTGCGATTGCCTCTTCGGTGAGATCGATGGAAACATTCCGCTCGGTGAGCTTGACCTTGATGCCGTCAAATCCGGGGGCGGTGGAAAATGTGACACCGTCGCGCAACGCCTCGCCTGCAAGCGCGATGACGAAGTGAGTGAGTGTTCCCGGTTCGACCGCCTCTGGTGACTGCTTCAACTCCTCGAACGTCACGACCTTTTCCGGCAGAATGATCTCCATCGGCTCCGTGTCACTGACAGATGCGTTGTCCTTGGCGTTGCCAGCCATCGCAAGAATGAGCTTTTGCAGATATTGCTGATCGCCGAGCGTCGTCCCCACAAGCCGGCCCGCTTCCTGCTGGATCCGGTCGCCGAGTTCATTTCTGAGGCTCAGAACCAGATCCCGTGCGGCAACCTTCAATCCGTCTTCGGTCGCCGCCTTCTCCTTTGCCGCTTCTGCCCGTGCTTCGCTGAGAAGGGCATCCGCTTTCTTCTGCGCATCATTCACAATGTCCTCGGCCTTAGCCTTGGCCTTGGCAAGGATTTCCTCGCCCTCGGTTTGGCCGGCAGACACGCCTTCCGATTTCAAACGTTCGATCAGAGCCTGGACACCAGCCCCGGCCGCGTTTTCAAGATCGTTCGTCTCTTTGTCCCTGGACATGACCGCCTCCTAACTCGGGATCGAACCGGCCAGCACCAGCGCGAAGACAAGAGCGAAGACGGAAAACCCCTCGAGCACTGCCGCAGGGGCGAGAGAGATCCCGAAAATCTCGGGCTTCGCCTTGGAGGCGTGGATCGCCGAAGCGAGCACCTCGCCCTGACGGATCCCGGTGACAAGCATCGTGAACCCGGACAAAACACCTATGCCGAAAAGTGCCGCACCATTTGCTGCATCCACACTTGATTGCTGCAACGAGAACATGATCACGATGCCGTAGATCACCTGAGATGAGGGCATGAGTGAAACACCGATGAAACGGCCGTAACCGCCGTCACTGTCCAACATGGCGCCGATCGCGGCACTGCCGCCAAGCGCGCACCCCCAGGCACTGCCGATCGCCCCAAGGGCAACCGGCGCATAAAGCCCGAACCAGCCGAGAGCCACAACGAATTCGTTCACAGGCGTGTCTCCTCTTTCTTGAACGGACGGAAAGGCTTGCCTTCGTCCTTCAAACCCCAATTAAAAAATTCAATGACATTCAGACGCAATCCATGAACACAGCCGGCAATCAGACCGAGCCCGATGTTGATCGCATGGCCGATCGCAAGCACGAGGATTGCTATCAGAATGCCGATGCCGGGAACCGCCTGATTAAGCTGTCCGGACAGCGAGTTGATTGTCTCCGCCAGCGAGGCGGCGGCAAGACCCAGGGCAAACAGGCGCATGTAGCTCAAAACATCGGAGAAGATGTTGACGATCCTCGCAAGTGCCGCCAGACCGTCGAAAACGCGCAGTCCGCCGGATGACACGGAATCGACCATCCGGTCGCTGCCGAAAAAGCCCACAAGGAGCAGGCCCACGACCACTGACACCGGCCCGATCGTCGCAAAGAGCGTTGCCTGACCCAAAAAGGTCGCGAGACCGCCGAGAGCGACAAGGCTCCAGCCAAGCGGCTGAAACCGGGCGCTTGGTGTTTTGGCGTTAATCGCACGCATGGTATTTGCCAGAACGATATGAACAACGCCGATTGTCAGCGTGATCTTCATCATGACGTCGACATCTTTCAGATCGAGGATCTTGAGATGCGCCAGAAAGCTGCCCTGCGGCGGGGCGATCCCAAAATAACTGCCCGTGGCAATTCCGAATGCCGTGGTCGAGATCATCAGCCAGGCCGACATGCGCAACATGCGCGTCCCGAGTTCGGAACCGCCAAATCGCTTGCGGAAGAGGAACAGGACGAGCAACAGCAAAAGCCCGTAACCGGCATCGGTCATGATCATGCCGAAAAAGATGATGAACGACACATAGACGATCGCCGACGGGTCCCAGTCCCGGTAACCCGGCGTCTGGTAGAACGCGACCAGGTCTTCGCCGCCTTCCATGGAATGCGTGTTCTGAAGAAGTGTCGGCGGTTTGTCCTTGTCCGAGACCTGGTCGAACAAAACCGCTAGTCCGAGCGCACCGGCAAGGTCCTCAATCTCGGACACCTGGTCCTTGCGTGCCCAGGCCTGCAACACGAAGACCCGTTCTCTGTCGGCCGTTTCAAGGCCGGCCCGATGCCGGGCAGAGCGGTCACGTGCCGCGGCAAGGTTCTGCGCCAGAACATAGCGCCACTTCGTCAGAGACTGACGCTCCAGCTCAAGGTCTTCAAGTTCAATCGCAGCCTGTTCGTAACGATGGTGGAGTTGCGAAAGCGACAGCGTCCCCACATGAACGCGCGGCACCGGCATGGCATCGGACGGTGGTTCTTCAGGCGACAGCAAAACCACATAGGCCCGGTATTTGTCACGGTGCACGATTTCCATGATCTTGCCTGCAGGATCGATCAGGTCGATTTTTCCATTCGGCACAACATAAAACCACAACCTGTTGTCGCCGATTTCCGCGAGGTCGGAAAAGCTGAATTCGCCCCAGGGCTCGACATCCCGTATCCGGCGTTCGAGCTGAGCAAGCCGGTCCTGACAGGCCTTCAGCGCCTTACGGTTCTGAAGGGCCTGCGGCACGATGGTTTCCAGATCGAAGTCATCTGAAACAGTCACAGGCCGCCGCTGCACCGGGCCCTCCACGAGCCAGCGCAAAGCCTCCACAGCTTCTCGCCCGAGCCCTTCCGGCACCGCCTCCAGTTCCTTTTGCGCAGAACTGAGCGGGATCAGATGGAGAGACCCAAATGTCTGTGCGGCCTCCAACACCTTGTCCTTGTCATCCAGGATGCCGATCAGATTGACCTTGACGAGAGGAACAATGGTCATAAGTCGGCCATCCTTTCCCCAGCTGCACGCGCCGCCGTCTTTCGCTTGGAAATCTTTGCCCGCACCACCGCGTCACGCTCGGCATCGGCAAGTGCCATGCGGATCTTCTTGATGTTCCGCACCGCCCTTGGGATGAGCACTTTCTCGAACAAATTGACCCGCCGCGAGATGACGGCCTCGGCCTCGACGAGCTTTGCAATCCGTTCGCGGGCGACGTCGCGTTCCAGGTTGAGGCGAAGCAGATCCCGCATCCCTTCTACGTAGGGGTCGACCCAGTGCGGACGGGCGAGCAGCGAATAGCTTTCCGTTTCAACTTCAATATCTCCCAGAACAGGCAAGATCGTTCCAGAGAGGTTCTGTTCGCCCCTGACCGCCTCCTTCAGTCTCACCAAACCTTCAAGCGGGACATGTGTGTTGGCGATCATTGGCAACTTGGCCGCAAGATCCCTGAAACGCTGCTCATAGTCCCGATCCAGGCGCGCGAGTGTTTCTTTCGCCTTTGCCCGTTCCGCCATGATTTGAAGCCGCTTCAGCTCAAGCGACGGCAAGAAGCGTTTGTACTCGGCAAGCTGTGTGCTTTCCCTTGCAAGCGACGACTTGTTGAGCGCCAGTTTTGCCATCAGGCGGCAGCCTCCTCGTCACCATCCGGCGCTTGTTTCTTGAGTTTTGGAAAGTACTTGTCGATCAATCCCTGTTTCATCAAAAGCTGCTCGGGCTCGAAACATTCGGCCAGCGTCTGCCAACAAAGGTCCAAAGCGTCCTCAAGCGGCCTGGTTACCTCGATATCCATGAAACGCTCGCGGAACAGCTCACCGAATTTCAGGAGCTGGCGATCATGATCGGAAAGTTCAAACGCCATCGACTGCTTCTGTTCGGCGTCGCGCGCACCGGAATAGAAACGGATCATGGTATTCATGATCTGATTGTGATCTTCCCGGGTGACCTTGCCGATCACATGCTGTTTGAGCCGCGACAACGAGCCGAAGGGATCGATGACCCCGCTATGAAGGTAGAACTGACCTTCGGTTATGTAACCGGTATTGTCCGGCACGGGATGGGTGACATCATTTCCGGGCATGGTCGTGACGGTCAGAATGGTGACCGACCCCGAGCCCTTGAAATCACAGGCTTTTTCATACCTTCGCGCAAGCTGCGAATAGAGATCTCCCGGATACCCGCGGTTTGCCGGAACCCGCTCCATCGCAATGGAAACTTCTTTCATGGCGTCCGCGAATGCCGTCATGTCCGTGAGCAGAACCAGGACGCGCTTGCCTTCCTCAACCGCGAATTTCTCTGCGACGGCAAGCGCCATGTCGGGCACTTGCAATCGCTCGACGACGGGATCCGATGCCTGGTTGATGAACATGACCGTTCGCGGAAAAACGCCTGCATCTTCGAACTGCTTCCGGAAGAACGCGTAGTCGTCGAATATCAGGCCGAGGCCCCCAAACACCACGATGTCCGCATCTGCCTGAATGCCGATACGCGCCAGAAATGGGTTATAAGGCTCGCCGGAAACCGAGAATATCGGGATTTTCTGGCTCTCCACCAGGCAATTGAAGATGTCGATCATCGGCACGTCGGTGCGGATCATCCGCGATGCCAGAACCCGTTTCATCGGGTTGGCCGACGGTCCACCGATCGGAACGGTGGGATCGCTCGACAGATCCGGTCCCTGATCGATCGGATGTCCGGCGCCGTCAAAAACCCGCCCCAGGATATTGTCTGAATAAGTTACCTTTGCCGGTTCGCCCAGAAAACGCACAGCGGCATTGTTTGCAAGTCCCTTGGTACCGGAGTTGACCTGGAGGGAGACCATGTCCTTGTCAATATTGATGACTTGCGCGAGCGAAGTGCCGCCGTCTCCGGCTTCGACAACCGCCAGATCTCCGAGGCAGGGACGGCCTTCAGACTCAGATTTCGACGCAGAGACCTGGATCCGAATGATGTCACCGACAATATCGACAATGCGGGTATGGGAGACGAGCATATTTGCCCCCTTGGGAATGAAACTTGGCCTGTTTCCAATCGACCGGACGGACACGGCAAAACGCGCGCCTGACGTATCCGACACTATCTTAAGCGGGTTTTTCGACCCGATACAACCAGTGCATGAGGCGCCAGTGGCCGCCCGCTTCAACCTGATCGAAGTTAATGGACGAATGATAACGCGCGTATGACTTGGATCATTGCCGCGGCAACCATTTCGCCATCAGAGCGGCGTTTAATCTTAATGGCCGGTCTTCACCGTCATCAAGTGTACCTGGGCATGACTTGATTTGCAGCTTACAGAGCTGACCCAGTCTAGCTCCTGTTCGAATAGAGGGATGCTTTTGAGCTCCCGGGGTGTGCGTGAATGTTTCAGGAGAGTCTATGCGTCTAGGATGAAAGCGAATTTTGCTCATCCACATGCGCAATCGAACACGGTAAAAAGTATCTGTAATCAGTTTGAAAGAGCAAAACAGCTGCAAAAAATACAACCCAGCTTACAATTATTGGTTATATCTTCCCATACGTAAATTTTTACATTGAACAATGCACTCATTAACCACAATCCATCATTTAACTGGGCATTTTGTACAATTTTCTATTTATTTTTTGCTGCGTTGATGTTTTGTTAACTTAACAATTCAAATTCCAAACAATTTTATGCAATAACTGGGACACTTTCTTGGTTTTTGCTATTGGTGCGTGTGGAGGGCAATTTGACGGACCATGTGACTGATCACTCTCTTGAACTCACGCCACCGCCAAATTCAGCTGATCGTACTGCATCCAGCACCCGTCAAGACAAGACCCGACCCGCTTCCGGCTCGCCAGAAGCGCCGAAGCCGGTGGTGCGAAGCGACCTTGGGACCATCCTGCTTCATTGGACACTGGTGATTGCAATCGTCACCAGCCTGGTTACCGGCCTTCGGTTGTCCGCGGATGCAGAAAATTCGTGGTTCGCCAAGCTTTTCGAGCCAATCCTGCCACAGGGCGAAATCTGGACCTGGCACTATCTGTCCGCAGTTTTCGTTCTGGCCCTGATTTTCGCTTATGCAGCCTATATGTCCGCCGCCCGGTTGAAGCGGCGTGTCTCCTCGAAAAAAATTGTGGTCCTGTCACTGCCGGCGAGCAACAAGCTGCGTATCGCTGCAGTCAATGTCATTGCCTATTGGATCCTGTTCGCTGCGGTCCTTGTTCTGACCGCAACCGGTGTTCTGCTCTATCTCGGGCATGGCGGCCTCTGGGTGACGGTGCATTATGTGTCAGCGCTCACCGTTCTGGGCTACATCGTTGCGCACGTTGTTCTGCACTACTTCTACGGCGGGCTTGCGCAATTGCTCCGCCTGTTCCGGCCCCAGCCGCTTCGTCAATTCCCGGGGATGGGAAAGTACCCGCTCGCAAAGTCGGCCGCACTCGGGGCCGTTGTCATCGCGGGTGCGCTCCTGCTTGATTTCGGCACGCGTGACGATCTTGTCGTGTCTCAGGCCTCTGCGCTTCCAAAACTGGACGGCGTTCTTGACGACGCCGCCTGGCAGGATGCACGTCCCGTCTTTGTGCGGACCAATCAGGGGTCCGGTTTGAGCGGCACGGGAGAGTCGACCGTGGAGGTCCGTGCAGCGCAGATCGGCGACAAGATCGCATTCGCATTCCGTTGGGACGACAGCAACCGCTCCTTGAAGCGCCATCCGCTCGTGAAATCCGAAGACGGCTGGCGGATGCTCAACAACCGGGCCGATATTTCGGACGAAACCGCCTACTACGAGGACAAGTTTTCTGTCGCATTTTCCAAAACGGATGCGTTTGGCGGCGGTGACTCGACCCACATGGGTCCGAAACCACTGGGTGACAAACCACCTTCGCTTCACGGACGCGGCCTGCATTACACGACGGATGGCAGTCTGATTGACGTCTGGCAGTGGAAGGCCGCCCGCGGCGGCATGCTTGGCAAGGTGGACGACATGTGGTTCGGCACGCCCTTGGAGCCGAGCGAAGCCCAGGCTGCCGGAACCAAGCGTTACAGTGCCGGATACGGCGCCGACGAAGGCAAGTCCTTCTATGTCTATAACTATAAGAAGCAGTCAGGATCGGATTACGGCGGAACGGTCGACGTCCTCCGTCTTCCCGCGGACCATGTCAAAACGGCATCCCTGATGGGAAACGTTGACATGTCCATTGAAGCAACCGACGACGAAGGCTCGCAATGGTGGATGTTCGATGATGAGAGCGTTCCCTATTCCGCGGAAAAAGACAGCGAGATCCCGGTCGGAACTGTCATTCCTGGCGTCCTGATTACCGGCGAATATCTTGGCAGCCGAGCCGACCTGAACGGCGGCGCGAAATGGGAGGACGGTTACTGGACGCTTGAAGTGGTTCGGGACATGAACACCGGGAACCATCAAGATCTGCCGATGGAGGACGGCCTCTTTGTGTGGGTGTCCGTCTTCGATCACAACCAGACCCGCCACACACGGCATTCGCGTCCCGTTCGCCTGACACTCAACTGACAATGCAACGCACCATCACGGACAAAAACCATGTCGAAGAGCACCTGCACGGTTACGATCAACGGTAAGAAAATCAAGGCAAATGTTGGCGATACCCTCATCGATGCGGGGCTTGGCGGAAGACTGGTCTTGCCGCATGACTGCTGTTCAGGACAGTGCGAAACCTGCAGAGTTCGTGTGCTGAACGGAAAGGTCGATGCGCTCGGCACAGACGAAAAGAGTACCGTGCTCGGCTGCCTCGCGGTGCTCGAGGGTGACGCGGAAATCTCCTACGACCCTGTTCCGCTCGTGAAAACCCTGAAAGGCACGGTGGACGGCATCCGGAAGATCAAAGACGATTATCTGGAAGTCCGCATCCGGACCACAAAGCCTGTAACATGGCTGCCGGGACAATACCTTCGCGCCACGTTCAACGGATATCCGGCAAGGGACTACAGCCCCACGACACCTCTTAATCTCGATGCAGAGCAAAACGTGATCGTCTTTCACATCAAGGTCTATCCGAACAGCATCGTGTCTTCCAAACTCGGATCCGAAATCGGTGTCGGTCACCCTGTGAAACTACGCGGCCCCTTCGGAAACGGGTTTTTGCGCAGACAGAGCGAACCCATCGTCCTGACGTCGACCGGTACCGGTTTTGCTCCCATCTGGTCAATCGCGGTCGCAGCCATCCTGGGTCAGCCTGATCGGCCGATCAGGCTCGTTGTCGGCTCAAGAACACGGGACGGTCTCTACATGCGCGATGCCGTGCGCTGGCTTCAGAATCGCGGCGTACCGATCACGTTGACGGCAAGCGACGGCGACGACGATACGGTCCTGACTGCACGCCCCTGTGAACTCCTTGGCGAGCTGACACCAGATCACGTCATCTATTCGGCCGGAGCACCTTCCCATGTGGAAGCGACGCGGGAGGTTGCGCGCCAGGCCGGCGCGACGTTCTACGCGGATCCGTTCTATGTGGCTGAAGAGACTTCGGGATTGAAGAGCCTCGCCACCAGCCTCATTCGCAAGGCAAAAACGCCTTTCGTGACTGCCGCAGCGCGGTAAGTACCGAGTGCCGGTTTTCGCAGAGGCTGGTTATTGCGCAGCTGCCGTCAGCGGGGGCTGGCATTCAAAGAGAAGTTCATCCAATTGAGACACCGGCATGGGATGCCCGAGGAAGTATCCCTGCGCGTCGGTACACCCGATATCTTTGAGCATCTCCAGCAGAAGCTCGGTTTCGACACCCTCGGCAGTGGTAGTCATATCGAGGTTTTTCGCAAGATCGATCACGGCCTTGACGATCGAAACGGATTCGTCCGAATAGGCCATCGACCGGACGAATGACTGATCGATCTTGATTTTGTCGAACGGGAATCTGCGCAAATAACTCAGCGATGAGTATCCGGTTCCAAAGTCGTCCATCGAAATCTTGACCCCCAGCGTTTTGGCCTGGTGCAAGGCATCAAGGATCTCTTCAGACTCTATGAGCAGGACGCTTTCCGTGACCTCCAGTTCAAGGCGGTCCGCCCTGAAGTCCGATTTGGAAAGTGCGCTTATGAGAACCGGGCCAAAGCCATGACCGCGCAACTGGCGGGGCGAAAGGTTGACGGCAACGCGTAAATGATCCGGCCATTCAGAAGCCCTGCGGCAGGCTTCGTTCAGGACCCATTCTCCGAGCGGAACGATCAGGCCGGTGTCTTCTGCAAGCGGAATGAATTCCATGGGAGGAACCATGCCACGCTTGGGGTGGTTCCAGCGTACGAGCGCTTCAAACCCGGTAATTGCGTTGCTGGCGAGCGAATATTGCGGCTGGAAATAGAGCTCCAGTTCGTCGTTCGCGATCGCGTGGCGCAGATCCGTAATCAATTCACGGCGCTCATTGACCGCAGTTCCCATGTCAGACTCGAAGAACCGATGCGTGTTGCGTCCGTCTTCCTTGGCCTGATAAAGCGCAAGATCGGCCTGTTTGAAGAGGTCATCGCCGGCAACATCCGCCCCGTGCGAAAGCGTGATACCGACACTCACCCCGATGACGATTTCATGGTCTGCAATCTGGAACGGTTTGGACAGTTCCCAAATGACCGATTGTGCCAGTTCGTCCACCGCATAAACGCTCACCGGAAGGTCCGTCAGGATCGCGAACTCGTCGCCGCCAAGACGCACGACCAGTTCTCTTTCACTGATCAGGTCCTTCAACCGCTCGGCGACCTGGCGCAGCAGCTCGTCACCAATTGGATGGCCAAGGGAATCGTTGACCGTTTTGAATTCATCAAGATCCAGGCACAAGATACCGAATTCGCCGCCCTGGGACTTCTGCCGTTTCAGCAACGCTTCCAACTGATCCCGGAATTCTATCCGGTTGGGCAACTGGGTCAGCATGTCGTGCCGCGCGAGGAATGCCAACCGGTCGCGCGCTTCCTGCCGTTCGGTGATGTCCTCGGAGATCGCAACCCAGCCGCCATCGCAAAGCGGCTGACGGGTCGTCAGCACGATCCTGCCTGAACGGATCCTGACCATTTCCGTGCTTTGTTGACCGCCTTTTGTCCGTGCGAATGGCACGCTCATCTCCTTGGCGGCCGTTACTTCGGTTTCCACCAGTTCGACATCGAGCACGTCCGCAATGTCCGCTGAGGACATGCCGGGGCGTATGGTCTCGTCGCTGAGTTCGAACAACTCGGCGTACCGCTGGTTCGAAACGATGAGCTTTCCCCTCGAATCGAACATGCAAAGCCCGTGGGACATATTGTTCAAAGCGGCGTCAAACAGAACATTCTGCTCACGCAGCTTCGCTTCCTGGGACCTCAGGATAGTGTTCTTTTCGTGCACCCTTACCCGAAGGGCGTCGCGTTCCTTGACCGATCTTTGCAGCGACACGACGGATCTGGCGATGTCGCCTACCTCATCGAGACGTTCAGTGCCGGCTACTCGGTTTTCGAAATCGCCGGCCGCGATGCCCGACAATACCCTCGTGATCTTGGTCAGCGGCCGCGTGATCTGCCGTGAGAGAAGAAATGCAACGCTGGCAAATGCGGCGAGAGCAAGCAATCCGAACAAAAACAGCCGCTTCAGCAGTTTGGACTCTTCTTCCGTACCAATCCGGGTAAGCTCGCTCTGCGTTTCGGTAAGTTGCTCGATTGGCAAGAGGGCGCATATCGACAAGGGAGCGATCGGCATGCCGCATTTGATCACGTGGCTTCCGCTGGCCGTGATATAGGGAGCCCCGTCAGAAGCCTGGGTATCTTCGATCGATCCGTCGAAACTTGCTCTGGAAATGATCTCATTGTCGTGAACAATCACCAGCCCGAATGAGTTGATATCGGCGAGATCAGTCAGCATCGGTTCGTATTCCCGCAACCAGCGCTGCGCCATCAATCCGCCGACCACATAACCGAAATCGTCGAAGACAGGAACGAACATGACCTGCGAAACGGCGTTCACGTTCTTGCCCGGGACGAATACCCGGGACTCTTCCTCAGGCAGGATCCCGTTAAAGATCAGAGGCTTATCGGGCATACTGTCGCGCAAGGAACGCGCAACATCTTCATAAAAGCCGAGTTTCGGGAGTTCGGAACCAAGAGCAACGATGTCGGTGTCATAGGATGAAGACCCGACGATGCGGCCCCTGTCGTCGAGAACGACAATCCCGTCGATATCGTCCAACGCAGCAAAAGGTCCGAGCAACTCGGACATGGCGACGTTGTTTCGAGACTCGATGGCCTTTGCGATATTCGGGTCTGCGGCAATTGCACTAACCCGTCTGACACGATCTTCGAAAAGAAACTCGAGCCGCTTGCCTGCCAGCTTTACATCTGCCCGCAACGTCTCAAGCACTCTGGATTGCGATAGCTGAAGCAACTCGCTTTGCTGCCGCGCCATGCTGTCTTCCAACTGATACGCGACCAGTCCGATCAAGCCAGCAAAGGCACATAGCGCTGTGAAAACAGCGCCATATGTATAATGCCAGAGAAGGGATGAGTGACGTATCATTTGGTCAGTGCACTATTTTTCTACCGGAACGCCGCCAAAATTCTCGATCAGTTCACTTGCGCCATCCGACCGGCTGAAGTCGATAAAGGCTTCCATCGGGCCATCCATCGTCCCCTCCTTGTAGATGAGTGCCAAAGTGACCGCGCTTGGATAGCCTGCGTCTGTCGGGTGATTTCCGTCGACTTTGAGCACAGACAATCCATCTTCGAGAGGTTTCGAATAGGGACCGAACGCAATCGCGCCCTTTACGTCCTTGGCCGTGTTGATAGCTTCTTGGGTCGTGACAGCCGTTTTCGAACGGGGGGAAAACTTCAACTGTTTCCAGCCCGGCATGGAGGAACGCAAAACCTGGAGAGTGCTGTCGGCATCTTCGCGCCGAACAAGTTTCACACGCATGTCAGCGCCACCAAGATCGGACCAGTTGCTGATCTCACCGGTGAACAGTTTCACCAGATCTTCGCTCGAAACAGAGGTTATGCCAGTCGAGGGATGCGCAAAGATCGCGCTCGGGATTTTTGCAATCGGCAGATAAACCAGGCCAAAGGCAACTTCGCTGTCCTTCAGGGGTCTGGCCACCCTGCCGAGCCGCTCGGCTCCGGAACTTACAGCAGCAATCCCGCCACCGGAGCCGATGCTGGGAGGAATGGAAAGTTCGATGCCCGGATGAGCTGACTGAAAACCCTCTCCGATTTCGCGGAGCATCTCCAGGCCATCCCCCGTTCCAACCACATTCAGTGTGGAATCAGCGGAGGCAGAACTTGTTTGAGAGAAAATGACGCCTAGCGACAATGCCAAGCCAAATGCAAAGGTACGCATTACGACCACCCATGTTTATTTTGACAATCAAAGTGCCATCTTCAAGTTAATTAAAAACTAAAGTACCGATATTTTTTACAATTAACATGTTGTAAGAATTAATGAATGCAATAAATACGTATGTTGTTACAACTTGATTACAACTTAACTTTGCACGACATCTTCCCAAAGGTAATTTTTTCCTATTCCAGATCGCAAAATGCAATCAGGAAAGTCACCTGGGCTTCCCGGATTCGCTGGAATTTTTTGAGAAAGGCTGAATTACTCAATAAAAACTGCGGCAAAATCTGCCCGACAACTCAATAATTGCAACGACTTGCAGTTCAGGTTCACTTTCGGGATTTTTCCATGAAACTGGAACAACCGGAGGCTGTTATCCGCTACACAAGTTTTATTATGACGTTGGCGGAGCAGAGCTCTGACGAACGACAAGTTCAACATCGACAAATACGGGCGTGTCCGTTGCTGTCTTCGCGCTCTTGTTCAGATCGATACACTCCAGCAGCAAAGCGGCTGCCTTGGTTCCAAGGGCGTGTCTGTCCTGCCGAATGGTGGTCAGGGACGGGACGTAAAAATCGGACAGCTCAATGTCGTCGAATCCCACTACGGAAATGTCCTCAGGCACCCTCAGACCACCCGCGGTCAAAGTGGACATGAGTCCAAAGGCCACCTGATCCGAAGCACAGAAAACCGCCGTTGGACGATGCTGCATGCCCAGTATCTTTGTTGCAGCAATTCGGCCGGATTCAAGGGAAAAATCGCCCCGGATAATCCACTCATCGCGCGACGGCAGACCAAGCCGGCCGCGCTCTTCCAACATTCCCTCCCGGCGCGCATGCGTGAGAACATTGTCGGAGGGTCCCGTTACATGAGCGATCTTTGTGTGACCAAGTTCATAAAGATGTCGCACGGCAAGCCGGGCGCCCTGGATGTTGTCGCTTCTAACAGAGGGTAGCTGGGCATTGTGCACCCATTCACAAGCAAACACGATCTTGTCAGCGACCCCGTTTTCACGGAACTGTTGCAACTCGTTTTCTGAAAGCGCGCCATCAAGGCAAATCAGGCCGTCGATCTGGGAATCGAGGAAGTAATCCACGAGGTACTTGCCGGTTGTTGCATGATCCTTTGTGTCCGCAATCAGCACGGACGTGTCCTCATCTCCAAACCGCTCGCTGATGCCTGCAAGTATCTTGGAAAAAAACGGGTTTCCAAGATTGGGAACGAGCACCAGCACCGCTCCCGCCTGGCGAGTCCTCAATGTCCGCGCCGCCTTGTTCACGCGATAGCCGGTGGACCGGATGGCTGCAAGGACGCTTTCGCGGGTCGCCTCCGTCAAGAGGTCTGGATTGCTGAGTGCGCGGCTGACAGTTGCCGTTGAAACACCCGCTGCCCGGGCGACATCAAGAATGCGCGCATTTTTCTGGACCAATGCCATCTCCGGAAGTTTGTTTTGCCTTTGACCACATTCCGGGTTGACACAGAGCCATTTCCCTAGAATGATAAATGTAATCGATTACATCAATGATACTACAATATGTAATCGATTACAAAGTGAGGTGAAAGCCACATTCAGAGGACAATCGGACACGTGGTGTTCGATGGGAGGATAAAATGAAATCATTACGCGTAGTTTTTGCTGCATCCACGGCTCTTTGTGCTGCAACGGCCGCAAACGCAACTGACCTTGAAGTTACCCATTGGTGGACTTCGGGCGGCGAGGCTGCCGCTGTTGCAGAATTCGCAAAGGCGTTTGATGCAACGGGCAACAAGTGGGTTGACGGCGCAATCGCCGGCTCCGGCGGAACGGCACGTCCGATCATGATCAGCCGCATCACGGGCGGCGACCCTATGGGCGCCACCCAGTTCAACCATGGCCGCCAGGCAGAGGAACTGGTTGAAGCCGGGCTCATGCGCGATCTCACGGACATTGCCGAGGAAGGTAACTGGAAGGAACTCGTCTTCCCGTCGTCTTTGCTCGACAGCTGCACTCTGGACGGCAGAATCTACTGCGTGCCGGTCAACATCCATTCGCCACAATGGCTCTGGATCAACAATGCCGCATTCGAGGACAACGGTCTGGCCGTACCCACCAACTGGGACGAATTTGTCGCCGCTGCCCCGAAGCTTCAGGAGGCCGGCATCGTGCCGCTGGCAATGGGTCAGCAGCCCTGGCAAACAACACTGGCGTTTCAAACGCTCCTGACCGCCCTGGCGGGTCCTGAAACCTACACAAAAGTTTTTGGTGACAAGGATGCTGACGTTGCCGGCGGACCAGAAATGGCGAAAGTCTTTGAAGCTGCTGCAACGGCCCGGGATCTTGCCAAGGATTCCAATGTCCAGGCCTGGAACGATGCAACGAACCTCGTCATCACCGGAAAGGCCGGAGGCCAGATCATGGGTGACTGGGCGCAGGGCGAATTCCAGGTCGCAGAACAGGTCGCCGGCAAAGACTACACCTGTCTGCCGGGCCTCGGCGTCAATGAAGTAATCCAGACGGGCGGAGATGCGTTCTACTTCCCGAAGGTGGATGACGAAGCAATCACGGCAGCACAGGGCGAACTCGCCAAGGTCATGATGGCTCCAGCAACGCAAGTGGCGTTCAACCTGAAAAAAGGATCTCTGCCTGTGCGCGGAGACGTGGACCTTTCAGCTGCGAATGACTGCATGCGCAAGGGCCTCGATATCCTGGCCAAAGGTGACATCATCCAGGGCCCGGACCAGCTCATGTCCGCCGACAGCCTGACGCAGGTCAACGATCTGTTTGTCGAGTTCTTCAACAATCCGGAAATGTCCGCCGAAGACGCACAGAAGCAATTCGCGTCGATCATCAGCAGCGCGGACTGATCCCGTCACCCTCCGCCGCCCGGACCGTCGTCGTCAACTTACGCCCGGGCGGCGTCCTCCAGCCCTGCGCGCAGAAATGCGCGCAGGGAACTCCGGGTGCATGCCGGAAGTTTATTCAAAAAGGCTCTAGGACATGGCCGCAGCAACAGGTCCATCTAGGTGGCACAAGAACATAAGCGCCAAAGTGGCGGCGCTGCCGATGATCACAACCGCTCTCGTCGTCTTCATCGGCGGAACGGCCTGGACAGTGGTTTATTCGTTCACGAATTCCAAGCTGCTTCCGAGAGAGAAATTTGTCGGTTTTGCGCAGTACGATCGTCTCTGGAATAGCAGCAAATGGTTGATATCCATCGAGAATCTGGCGATCTACGGTGCGTTCTCGCTGGTCTTTTCGCTCCTCATAGGCTTCCTGCTTGCAGCTCTGCTTGACCAGAAGATCCGCTTTGAAGACACGTTCCGAACGATCCTGCTCTACCCGTTCGCGCTGAGTTTCATCGTGACCGGTCTTGCCTGGCAATGGATCCTAAATCCTGACTTCGGCGTGCAGGAGGTCGTACGCAGTCTCGGCTGGGAAAGTTTTGCGTTTGATCCGCTCTATAATCCAGAAATTGTCATCTACGGCATACTCATTGCCGGTCTCTGGCAAGGGACGGGCCTAATCATGTGCCTCATGCTGGCGGGTTTACGCGGCATCGACGAGGATATCTGGAAGGCCGCGAAGATCGATGGCATCCCGATGTGGAAGACCTACATCTTCATCGTCATTCCGATGATGCGGGGTATCTTCATAACCGCCATCGTCCTGATCGCATCCGGCATCATCAAGGTTTACGATCTGGTTGTCGCACAAACGGGCGGCGGGCCCGGCATATCTTCAGAAGTGCCCGCCAAATACGTCTATGACGCCATGTTCCTGTCGCAGAATCTTGGACAGGGTTTTGCCGCCTCGACCATGATGCTGCTCACGGTAATCATCATCGTGGTGCCCTGGGCCTATCTTGAATTCGGAGGAAAGCGCCGTGGGTAACGTGACCAAAACCTCCGCTGAAGTCGAACTCGCTCCCGTCAGTCACGAGATGACCGGGCCGCGGGGGCGCAAACCCCGAAAAATGCTGTCGCGCCGGAACATCATGATCTACGGCACTTTGATCGTGGTCTCGCTTTATTACCTTCTGCCGCTATACGTTATGATCGTTACGTCGCTGAAGGGCATGCCCGAAATCCGGCTTGGCAACATCTTCTCACCGCCCGTTGAAATTACCTTCCAGCCGTGGGTCAAGGCCTGGGCGGAAGCCTGTACGGGTCTCAATTGCGACGGCCTGTCGCGCGGTTTTTTCAACTCGGTCAGAATTCTCGTGCCGTCGGTGATCCTCTCGATCGCAATTGCCTCCGTCAACGGCTATGCGCTCGCCAATTGGCGTTTCAAAGGGTCCGAAACGTTCTTCACAATCCTGATCGTCGGCGCATTCATCCCCTACCAGGTGATGATTTATCCGATCGTGATCATGCTGCGGGAAGTCGGCCTTTATGGCAGCCTGACAGGGCTTGTGATTGTGCACACGATTTTCGGCATGCCGATCCTGACCTTGCTGTTCCGAAACTATTTTGCCTCCGTGCCACAGGAGCTGTTCAAGGCCGCGCGCGTCGATGGCGCCGGGTTCTGGGGGATCTATTTCCGGATCATGGTGCCCATGAGCCTGCCGATTTTCGTGGTCGCAATGATCCTTCAGGTCACCGGTATCTGGAACGACTTCCTGTTCGGCGTCATTTACACCAAGCCGGACCTCTACCCGATGACCGTGCAGCTCAACAACATCGTCAACTCCACGCAGGGCGTTAAGGAATACAACGTCAACATGGCCGCGACGATCCTGACCGGGCTCGTCCCGCTCACCATCTATTTCATCTCCGGCAAACTCTTTGTCCGCGGCATCGCCGCAGGCGCCGTGAAAGGCTGAAGAGACGTCTTATGGAAACCAATCACAGTATCTCTATCAAGAACCTGGCCCTCAGCTTCGGATCACTCGATGTCCTGAAGGATCTCAACCTGGATGTCGGGCGGGGCGAGTTCCTGGTCCTGCTGGGATCTTCAGGCTGCGGCAAATCCACCCTGCTCAACTGCATCGCCGGTCTTCTGGACGTATCCGACGGGCAGATTTTCATCGGCGGCCGCAACGTAACCTGGGAAGAGCCTTCCAAACGGGGCATCGGCATGGTGTTTCAAAGCTATGCTCTCTACCCCCAGATGACTGTTGCGGGAAATCTGAGTTTCGGACTGAAAAACGCCGGACTGCCGAAAGCCGAGATCGAGGAACGGGTTAACCGCGCGGCGAAGGTCCTCCAGATCGAACCCCTGCTCACGCGTAAACCTGCCGCCCTGTCCGGCGGGCAGCGCCAGCGTGCGGCAATCGGCCGGGCCCTTGTTCGCGACGCCGATGTGTTCCTGTTCGACGAGCCGCTCTCCAACCTGGATGCAAAGCTGCGCGCTGACCTGCGAGTAGAAATCAAGCAGCTTCACCAGAAGCTCAGCAACACGATGATCTATGTCACACATGACCAGATCGAAGCGATGACGCTTGCCGACCGGATTGCGATCATGCGTGGCGGTCAGATCCTGCAGCTGGCGTCTCCGCACGAGATCTACAACAGGCCGGCCAGCAAATATGTCGCCGAGTTCATCGGCTCACCCACCATGAATTTCTTTGACGGCGAGATTGTCGGCGGCGACGGGCTGCGCTTTTCCTCCGGTGATCAGCTCTTCCCGCTTGAGGGTTATCAATTCCAGGACGACTTACCGGTCCAGGGCCCTGCCTGGTTCGGAATCCGGCCGGAACACATGATTACCGGAGCCGAAGCGCAAGCCGCGCCCATCAAGCTGAACGGGCAGATCGAACTGGTGGAACCGCTCGGATCGGACACGCTTGCCCGGGTCGATATAGGCGGCCGGTCAATTTGGGTACGCCTGGACGGACAAGCGAATGTCCATGATGGCGACAGCATCGTCGTCGGCTTTGACTCTGCACGAGCCAATCTCTTCGAAAAATCATCTGAAAACCGGATCTAACAGACCTCCTCCAACCTTCAGGACAATCGTCATGAATGTGTCTTTTCAACTCTACTCCGCGCGCAATTTCACACCGTGGGAGCCTGTGCTCGAACATCTTTCAAACCTTGGATACACGCAGGTGGAAGGCTTCGGTGCGGTTTATGAGGATGCACCAGCATTCCGAGCCTTGCTGGCCAAACACGGACTTGCCATGCCGTCGGGCCATTTCTTCCCGTTCGAACAGCTCCTGGACGATACAGGCAAAGTACTGGATACGGCAAAAACGCTTGGAATGGAGCGCCTGTTCGTGCCCGCAGTACCACCAGAGCAACGTTCCACCGACCCGGATGTGTGGGTGTCGCTTGGACAAAAACTCGAAAACATCGGCGAGAAAGTACGCGGGGCAGGCCTGCGCTTCGGCTGGCACAACCACGATTTCGAATTTGTCGCCTGTTCGGACGGCCGCCTGCCCATGGATATCATCATGGCAAGCGCGCCGAGCATCGAGTGGGAAGCCGATATCGCCTGGATCGTTCGAGGCGGCCAGGATCCGCTTTTATGGATCGACCGCTACGCCGAGCGGATCACAACGGCGCACGTCAAGGATATTGCCCCTCAAGACGAATGCATCGACGAAGACGGCTGGGCCGATGTGGGTTATGGCGTCATGGACTGGCAGGGTCTCACCGCTGCCTTGCGCAACATCGGCGTCGACCTCTTTGTCATGGAACACGACAACCCCTCAGATTTCGAGCGCTTTGCGAGCCGCTCCATCACATCGTTCCAAAAGCTCTAAGGATCTAAAATGACTGACAAACTTGGTATCGGCATCCTTGGGTGCGGAAATATTTCGGCTGCCTACATGCGTCTG
Source organism: uncultured Roseibium sp. (assembly GCF_947494555.1). Taxonomy (GTDB): domain Bacteria; phylum Pseudomonadota; class Alphaproteobacteria; order Rhizobiales; family Stappiaceae; genus Roseibium. The sequence continues at coordinate 180,148 of NZ_CANLVF010000006.1, forward strand.
GCCCCCCTGTTCAAGGGCATCGAAGTGCGCGCCTGCGCGGACCTCAATGCCGAGGCGGCCAAGGCACGCGCTGAAGAATTCAATCTGAGGGCGGAAACGGTCGACGGCCTCTTGGCTGCAAGCGATATCGACATCATCGTCAATCTGACTGTGCCCGCCGCGCATTTTGAAGTCTCAAAGAGCGTCCTTGAGGCGGGTAAAAACGTTTATTCGGAAAAGCCCTTCGTTCTCAGCGTCGAAGAAGGACAAGCGCTTGCCAAACTCGCAGCAGACAAGGGGCTGCGTGTCGGGTCCGCACCGGATACGTTTCTGGGCGGCGCGCATCAGCTCGCCCGTCACCTGATCGACGAAGGTGCCGTGGGCCTCGTCACATCCGGAACCTGTTTCGTGCAAAGCCCCGGAATGGAAATGTGGCATCCCAATCCGGACTTCTTCTTCAAACCCGGCGGTGGTCCGATCCTGGATCTCGGCCCCTACTATATTTCCAATCTCATGCAGCTGCTCGGACCGGTCAAGCGCGTGACCGCAATGAGCACATCCGGTTCAGAATACCGCACGATTACCTCCGAACCGCGGCACGGTGAAAAGATCAAGGTGGAGACTCCCACCACGATCCACGCGGTGATGCAGTTCCATTCCGGTGCCCAGGTGACTTATTGTGCCAGCTGGGATGTCTGGCAACATGGGCACTCGAACATGGAACTTTACGGCCAGAACGGCACGCTGCACGTTCCGGATCCCAATTTCTTCGGGGGAGAAATCCGGCTGACCGAGAAAGGCGCCTTCGCAACGGTGTCGGAGGACTGGAAACACCCCTTCTCGGTGGCGAATGACGGGTCGCATGCGAATTACCGGACTGCTGGTCTGGCCGACATGGCCCTTGCCATCCTGCAGGGCCGGCCGCACCGGTGCTCTCTGGAGTTCTCACTCCATGTCGTGGATGTGATGACATCCATTCTGGCTTCCGGCGACGCAGGTGAGTACAAGGACATTCTCACCACATGCGAACGTCCTGAAGCCCTTGGTCCGCAAGCGGCGCAGGATTTGCTGGCTTAATCGGAGACATCATGACCTGGCAAGCTGCACAAGCTCGTTATGACACTATGGAATACCGCCGATGCGGGAAATCCGGCCTGAAACTGCCGGTGATCTCGCTCGGCCTCTGGCATAATTTCGGTGGCGACACGTCACATGAGCGCAAACGGGATATCGTCCGGACCGCGTTCGACCACGGCATCACCCATTTTGACCTCGCAAACAACTATGGCCCACCACCAGGATCCGCAGAAGAAGCCTTCGGCGACATTCTCAAAACCGACTTCGCGCCTTATCGGGATGAGATCATCATCTCGTCCAAGGCCGGTTATCTTATGTGGCCCGGGCCCTATGGCGAGTGGGGCAGCCGAAAGTACCTGATTGCTTCGTGCGATCAGTCGCTCAAGCGGATGGGCCTTGACTATGTCGATATCTTCTATTCGCACCGGTTCGATCCGGAGACGCCATTGGAAGAAACAATGATGGCACTGGATCACATCGTGCGATCCGGCAAGGCGCTATATGCAGGCATATCCTCATACAATTCCAAAAGAACCCGGGAAGCTGCCGCGATCCTGAAGGAACTCGGCACGCCGTGCCTGATCCACCAGCCGAGTTACTCCATGATCAACCGCTGGGTAGAAGAAGATGGCCTTCTCGACACGCTCGAGGATCTCGGCATCGGATCCATCGCCTTTACGCCTTTGGCTCAGGGGATGCTGACGAACAAGTATCTCAAGGGCATTCCGGACGGCAGCCGCGCGACCCAGGGCAAATCCCTCAAGAACGAGTTTCTGAGCGAAGAAACTCTCAATGCAATCAGGTCGCTCAATGCGATTGCCGAGCGGCGCGGGCAGAGCCTTGCGCAGATGGCTTTGGCCTGGGTCCTCCGCAACGGCCGCGTGACCACGGCGCTTATCGGCGCAAGCCGGCCGGAGCAGGTGATAGATTGCGCGGCCGTGGTGAACAACATGGAGTTCACGGAAGCCGAATTGCGGGAAATCGAGACCACCACGGTTGAGGCAAACGTCAATCTCTGGGCAGCCTCTTCCGAACGACAAGGACCGTCCCGCGGATGATCCGGAACCCGATCCTGCCTGGCTTCAACCCGGATCCTTCGATTTGCCGGATGGACGATGAGTATTTCATCGCCACCTCGACCTTCGAATGGTTTCCGGGTGTTCAGATCCACAGGTCCAAAGACCTGGCCAACTGGGATCTGGCCTGCCGGCCGCTGGATCGGGCTTCTCAACTGGACATGCGCGGCAACCCAGACAGCGGCGGCATATGGGCGCCGTGTCTCAGCTATTCGGACAACCGCTTCTGGCTGGTCTATACGGACGTCAAACGCCTTGATGGCAACTTCAAGGACGCGCACAATTACCTTGTGACGTCACCATTGATCGAGGGGCCCTGGAGTGATCCGGTCCATCTCTCGTCGCACGGCTTCGATCCTTCGCTCTTCCACGACGATGACGGCCGAAAGTGGTACCTGGTTCTGCAGTGGAACCACATTTCAAGTTCCGTCGGCGGCAAACCGCGCACGTCGGCATTTGACGGCATACTTCTTCAGGAATGGTCGGAAACGGAAGGCCTGATCGGTGAGCCGGAAAAGATCTTCTCCGGAAGTTACCTCGGGCTGACCGAGGGACCGCATCTATTTAAACGCAACGGCTGGTACTACCTCACCGTTGCCGAGGGCGGCACGGGCTACAATCACGCGGTTACGATGGCGCGGTCCCGGTCGATCAAAGGCCCTTATGAACTGCATCCAAATACCCACCTGATAACGGCAAAGGATGTTCCCGACTGGCCACTGCAGCGGGCCGGGCACGGTCAGATTGTTGAAACTCCTGATGGCGGGGTCTATCACACACATCTGTGTTCCCGACCGCTTCCCGGCCGTTTTTCACCGCTCGGACGTGAAACCGCGATCCAGAAATGCGTCTGGCGCGACGATTGGCTGTTTCTTGAAAATGGCGGTCCGCTGCCGCAAATCGAGGTGCCGGGTCTCAGCGGCGCTGTCTCCAGGCCGCCGCAAAGAACCAACCGGATATTTGTCGGCAACGAGTTGCCCCCGGAATTCCAGTGGCCCAGGACACCTTATCCAGAACGCCTCTTCACGCTCACAGGTTCCGAACTGCGCCTCATTGGCCGGGAAAGCATCGGCAGCTGGTATGAACAATCTTTGGTCGCGCGCAGACAGGAGCATCTTGACTACCGCGCCGAGACGACCCTGTCAGGCTTCGAACCTGAGACCTATCAGCAGGCAGCGGGCCTGACGACCTACTACAATCGGCACAAGTTTCATTTCCTCGCCGTCAGCCGGACCGAGGAACTCGGCCGCTGCCTGATGCTGATGTCCTGCCCGGGGAACTGGCCTGACGGAAACATGACTTTTCCGGCAGAGCACGTCGCCATCGAGGACGGCCCGGTCGAGCTCGCCGTCGAGGTGAAAGGCGCGCGCCAGCAGTTTTTCTGGCGACAGAAGGCCGGCTGGTCAGCGTTCGGGCCGGAGCTTGATGCGAGTGTGATTTCAGACGAAGGCGGCCGCGGAGAACATGCATCCTTTACCGGTGCATTCGTCGGCATGCTGGCCTTCGACACAACAGGCCGCGGCAAGACGGCCGAGTTTCAACAATTTTCATATGCACCTGAAGGAACCTGAAAGCGGCAACGGCTGCGCCTTCGACAAACTGGGAGGACCCCATGGCAGGACTGATAAAAGGACCGGCAATTTTCCTGGCACAATTTGGCGGCGACGAAGCGCCTTTCAATAGCCTGCCGTCGATTGCAAAATGGGCTGCCGGACTCGGCTATAAAGGCATCCAGATCCCGACATTCGACAGCCGCCTATTCGATCTCGAAAAAGCCGCGGAAAGCCAGGCCTATTGCGACGAGGTCAAGGGTATCTGTTCGGATGCCGGCGTCGAGATCACGGAACTGTCCACACACCTCCAGGGACAGCTGGTCGCCGTCCATCCAGCCTATGATCTGGCATTCGACGGTTTCGCCCCGTCCAGCCTCCACGGCAATCCGTCCGGCCGGCAGGAGTGGGCGGTCGACCAGATGAAAAAGGCAGCGGTTGCAAGCCGCAATCTCGGCCTTGATGCCTCCGTCAGTTTCACGGGTTCGCTCGCCTTTCCGTACCTTTATCCCTGGCCGCAACGCCCGACCGGCCTGATCGAGGAGGCCTTTGCGGAACTTGCCAGACGATGGAAACCGATTCTGGATGTTTATGAGGACCACGGTGTCGATGTCGGCTATGAAATCCATCCGGGCGAGGACGTTTTCGACGGCGTCACATTTGAAATGTTCCTTGAAGCGCTCAACGGGCACAGTCGCTGCCAGATCAACTACGACCCGTCTCACTTTCTGTTGCAACAGTTGGACTATCTGGCCTTCATCGACATCTACCATGAGCGTATCTGCGCTTATCACGTGAAAGACGCGGAGTTTAATCCCGACGGGCGCCAGGGCGTCTATTCAGGCTATCAGGGCTGGGTCAATCGCGCGGGCCGCTTCCGGTCCCTCGGCGATGGCCAGGTCGACTTCTCCGGCATATTCTCAAAGCTCGCCCAATACGGCTACGACAGCTGGGCGGTCCTTGAGTGGGAATGCTGCCTGAAATCGCCCGAACAGGGCGCAGCCGAAGGCGCGCCGTTTATCGAACACCACATCATCGAGGTGACCGACAAGGCATTCGACGACTTTGCCGGTGGCGATACGGATCAGGAACAGATCCGGAAAATGCTCGGGCTCTAGGGCTCTGGACACCCCTGCGGGAATTGTCCGAAGTCAAAGCCACCCGAGCCCCCACCCCTTTTACCTTCCCACAGGGCGTCAGGGGTGGGGGTCATCCGTGCCTGTGGTCAACAGGTCAAGGGATGGAAGGCGATCGCGCCTCGAAAACCGATAGCTGATCAAGTCGGAGCCTGACATCTGCGACAGGGATGCGGTTTTTCTTACAGATCCTCCAAGACCTCACCTGCTCTCCTTTCGCCCGCCTGCAAAAGTGACGACGCCGACGATGATCAGGCCGGTCAGGATCAACCTAAGACCTGCAGCGGCACCGAACGTGTTCAGCATTGCCACGAGCAGGAATAAAAACAGCGCAGATCCGAAAATTCCGGGGACATTGGAATTGCCCCCGGCTATCGACGAACCGCCAATCACCACGACTGCGATGGAGGCGAGCAGATATTCCTCGCCCATGTTCAGCGACGAGCCACCGGAAAATCCTGCCAAAAAGACACCGCAAACCGCTGCCAGCACGGCCGAGAGCGTGTAGGTCAGATATCTTATGCGTTCTATCGGGACACCCGCGAGCTTTGCAGCGCGTGTGTTCTGACCGAAGGCCGTAACGGACCTTCCGTAGATCGTGCGATTGAGCACCACCGCCATACCAATCGCGAAGGCAATTACCAGGAGCGCAAGAATGGGTACTCCCAAAATCTTTGCGGTCGAGATCCATTCCAGCGCGAGCGGCGGCTTGATCTTGACGCCGCGCCCGAGCGCGATGGCGCTCGATTGCACAAGGAAGCTCGACGACATGGTGGCGATGATCGGCGGAATACTGAGCACGCGGATCAGGCTGTAGTTGAAAAGACCGACCAGGAGGCCGACACCGACCGCGGCCAAAACGCCCAGAACGATCAGGGTGTTCGATCCGTCCATGACCATCATCGACACGACCGCGGACAGGGTGATGGTTGACGGGATCGACAAGTCGACATTGCCGGGTCCAAGCGTGATCACGAACATCTGGCCTATGCCGACCATCACGAAGAAGGTGGAGAACGACAAGGCCGTCGACGCCAAGGCGAGTCCACCCGTTCCGCTGATATAGGCAGCTGTCACCGCCCAGGTCGTGAAAGCTGCAAGAAACGACCAGCTCCAGGGATGCTGGCGCATGAAGGCCTGTACGCGTTTCATCGGCGGGCCTCCATCCGGTTCACGATGGCTCTCAATGCCAGCACAATGATCAGAACAGCCCCCTGCGCGCCGATCTGCCAGTCCGGCGAAATGCGCAGAAAGGACAGGAACGAGGCCGTCAATGTCAGGGTCATAGCACCGAGAACCGCGCCCACAGGCGAAATCCGCCCGCCGACAAACTCACCTCCGCCGAGGATAACGCCGGCGATGGAAAGAAGCGTGTAGCGCAGGGCAATATTGGCATCGGCGGAAGTGGCCAGACCAACCAGTGTCAGTCCTGCCAGAATGCCGAAAACAGCGGTCATCGCATACATCGTCATCTTGAGCTTCAGCACCGACCAGCCGGCACGCGTTATCGCTCTTTCATTGCCGCCGACACCGCGCATCAGAACACCCCAGGAGGTACGCATAAGCGCGAAGTGGACAACGAGTGCCAGAACGACAGCAGCCAATATCGGCATGGGTATGTAAGGCGGCTTGAAGGTAACCAGGGCCCGGATCCAGTCCGGTGCGCTGCCGCCCGGCGTCGGCAGAAGCAGAACCGCGCAGCCGGACCAGACAAACGACATTCCCAGTGTGACGACTATGCTCGGCAACTGCCGGATATAGATCAGCGCGCCCATGGCGGCATAGGCCGCGACGCATCCCAGCAGAGCCGCAATGCCGAGCAACGGTGTGTCGTGCAGCCAGGTCGCGCCGATACAGGCGACTAGCGAGACGAAGCTGCCAATCGACAGGTCGAGGTCATTCACAGCGATGACGAACATCTGCGCAATCGTCGCAAGTGCAATTGGTACAGCCAGATTGAACAGGAGGTTCAGTCCGAAATAGCTCATCGCGCGCGGTTGCAGCCAGAACACGCCCAACAGCACAAAAGTGAGAGACAAGGCAGGCAAAGCGCCCCGCCAGAAGCGGGCGGATGTGAAGAATTGCAGTCCGTTCATGCTGCCCCGCTCACCTGCTTGAAAGACGCCTGCAGCAGATTTTCCTCGGTGATGTCGCTGCCGACCAGTGTCTCGCTCACCACACCGTCCCGGAACACGTAGACCCGGTCGCAATAATCCAGTTCTTCCATTTCGGTGGTGTACCAGAGGAATGTTCTTCCCTGAGACGCTTCCTGCCGGATGATCGCATAGACCTCGTTTTTCGTACCGATATCAACACCGCGCATCGGATCGTCCATGAGGACGATATTCGAAGCGGATCCAAGCGCCCTGGCGAACAGCACCTTCTGCTGATTGCCCCCCGAAAGGGAAAGAATAGGCGCTTCGACGTTCGGCGCGCGAATTCCGATGCGGTCCTTCCAGGCTTCGGCGAGTTCCTGCTCCCGTTCGTTTCTGATCAGGGCGCCGGAGCGCAGCCTCCTTAAGGACGCGATCCCGATATTCTTGCGGATTGACCAGAGCGGCAGAACCCCATCCACCTGTCTGTCTCCGGCAACAAAGCAGCAGTCGTTGCCGCCACGGCCGGACGGCAGTACACCGTGACCCTCAAAAATCTCCAGCAAGGCTTCCGTCTGACCCTGGCCGGCCAAACCCGCAAAGCCGATGACTTCACCTGCCTGCGCGCGAATGGTCTGATCGTCCGGCTGGCCGGAGGGGCGCATGTGAATCCGTTCGTCACCGATCGCCTGCGCAGACTGGACGTCGCGTCGAGGCGCAACCCCCGCAGCCAGTGTGCTGCCCATGGCTTCGACAAGACGGCTGCGATCGAACTCAGAGGCTTCCCTGAAGGCGACGACGCGTCCATCCTTCATCACCGCAATCTTGTCGGAAACCTGCAATATTTCACCCAGCAGATGCGAGATCAGAACCACGCTCGTTCCGGAGGCCGTGATCTTTTCGATATAGTCAAGAAGCTGATTTGCAACCCGGGCATCCAGCGAGGAAGTCGGTTCGTCCAGTATGACAAGCCCAAGGTTTGTCTCGGTGACCGTGAAGGCGCGCGCGATCTCAACCATCTGCCGTTTTGAGATCGAGAGATCGCCAATGATGTCAACGGGCGAAATACCGTGCCCCGGGAATATCCGCTCCAGCTGGTCCATGATCAGAGCCGCAGCACGCTTTCGCCATGCGAAGCCCTTCAGGACCGGATGAATGATGCGTGTGTTTTCCGCCACCGAGAGGTTCGGACAGAGCGACAGTTCCTGAAAAACACAGCGGATCCCGAGATTTCCGGCGTCCTGAACCGAATAGCCCTTGCCGAGACTTTTGCCGGAAACCGTTAGAGCACCGTCGCTCGCTTCCAGGGTCCCCGCCAGGATGTTCATCAAGGTGGACTTGCCGGCGCCATTGTGGCCGACAAGTCCGAGACACTCTCCGGCGTGGATTTCAAGGCCCACGCCGCTCAGGGCCTGTACCGCCCCAAAGACCTTTTGAATTCCCGCAAGGGAAATCAAAGGGCTCACAGTTTCCGTTGTCATTGCTCCTCCGGAAATCGAACGGACGGTACCGGCACGCCTTACTTCACGCTTTCAAGATATGCCTTCGCATCATCCTGAGAGTACTCGACATTGGAAACGCCGCCAGGTTCGGTGTTGGCCAGCCCTTCTTCGAGATCCGCCTGATCAATTTGCAGGAAGGGCACGATCAGTTCCTTCGGCACATCCTGTCCGTCGAGGATCTGCTGCGCAACCCAGAAGGCAAGTGTCGAGACACCAGGCGCAATGGAGACCGACATGGTTTCATAACCATTGGCATCCTTTTGCTCCTGCCACCATGTCAGTTCATCGTGACGGTTGCCCATGATGATGATCGGCGTCGGCCGGCCTGCAGCCGCGAACGCCTGGGCAGCACCATAGCCGTCGCCACCTTGTGTCACGACCGCGACAATCTCAGGCATGCTCGGCAGAATACCGGCAACCGCTTTTTGAGCAACGGTCTGTGTCCACTCGCCATGAACGGACCCGGCAATGTTGAACTTGTCATGATTGGCGACACCAGCTTCGATACCCGAATGAATTTCATCGTCGACGAAGACGCCGGCCAGGCCGCGAATTTCAAGCAGCTCACCGCCATCCGCCAAACGTCCGGACAGATAATCGACCTGGATCTCACCCATCTTCTTGAAGTCGACAGCAATGCGCCATGCGCACGGTTCCGTGACAACACCGTCGAAGGACACGACGACGATGCCTGCATCACAAGCCTCCTTGACCGCGCCGTTGAGTGCCGTCGGCGAGGCTGCGTTGACCACAATCGCATCATATCCCTGAAGGATCAGGTTCTGGATCTGCGCTGCCTGTTCGGTGGCCTGGTTTTCTGCCGTGGTAAATGCATCACCGGCAGCAACAACACCCGTGCTGACCGCCTGATCGGCATTTTTGCCCCAGGACTTGAGCATGGCCTGACGCCAGCTGTTGCCTGCGTAGTTGTTCGACAGCGCAATCCGCTTGTCAGAAGTATCGGCCACCGACGGCTGAACGGCCGCAACAGTCATGGCAAGAGCGGTAGTCGCAAACAGTAGTGATTGACGTATTCTCATGATTTCCTCCCAATCATTCGTATTTCGCTTCAAGTCGTCAGAAAGCACTCCTCCGGGTTGATCCTCGAACACCCACATAGATCGCGTAGAGCGATGTTGTTGCTGTAATGAAGAGGCGATTGTTCTTGGGGCCACCGAAAGTCAGGTTGGCGACGGCTTCGGGAACAACAATGCGCCCGAGGAAAGATCCGTCCGGTGCGAACACCTGAACACCGTTACCGGAGCTGGACCAGATGTTGCCAAACTCGTCCAGCCTGAAGCCGTCGGGTACGCCTGGCGAAATCTCGGCAAAAACGCTCTCGCTTTCCGGTCGGCCGGAGGCCCCGAGCTCGAAGGCCTTGATATGATGCGGCCCGCCGGCAAGATGCGAGACACCGGTGTCGGAGACGTATAGCCACGCTTCGTCCGGCGAGAAGGCCAACCCGTTGGGTTTCTCCATCGTCTTGACGACGGGTTCGACCTCACCTGTCTCCGGATCGAGACGATAGACATAACAGCCGTCCTGTTCGGGCTCGGCGCGCGCGCCCTCATAGTCGGTCAGAATACCGTAGCTGGGATCGGTGAACCAGATCGAACCGTCGGATTTCACCACGACGTCGTTGGGCGAATTCAACCGTTTGCCGGCATGATGCGTTGCCAGCACGGTTCGGGACCCGTCGTGTTCGCGCCGGGTCACCGAACGGGTCAGGTGTTCGCAACTGACAAGCCTGCCTTCGCGGTCGATCGTGTTGCCATTGGCATTATTGGATGACGTCGTCAGGGACCGCGTTCCCAGTCCCTCGACCCATTGCAATATCCTGTTGTTGGGAATGTCGGACCAGACCACGCAGTCCGTCATGGCAAAATAGGCCGGCCCTTCCGCCCAAAGGCAGTTTTCGAACAGGCGCTCCAGACCGCAGATCGGAATCACAAGATCCCGCATGCGGTCGCACGCAATTTCGACCCCGTCATGCAATGGCCGCTGTCTCCCTGAGCCGCCGGTTTCAATGTCCTGATCCGGCAGCAATTGCTTTGTTGTTCAGGGAGCTTTCCATGCCGCCCGCACATTGTATGCTGTAGTTTCGACAAACCTCTTGCGGGAACCCGCAGGTTTGAGTGCAGGTTTCAACGGCGACAAAGCGGAAATGGCGCAGGAGAGACAATCCGGAGACCGGTATCCTTGACAGAAGAAGAAACACATACCGGAGCGAACGCCATTAGCACCGAGGCCATGCTGCAACGGTTTCTGCTGATCTCACGGGCAGTGGCCGGACAACTGGATTTTCAGTCGCTGATCCAGAAAGTGTCTGAAGAGGTCGGCTACTTTCTGCCCCACGATCACATCGACGTCTGCATCCTGACAGGCGAAGGCGACATGCATGTCGCCTACGAGGCCAGGCTGCACACGGGATGGGGTGACGCACCCGAACCGGTTCCGATTTCCGTCAGTCCGATCCGCAGCATGTTGCGCGGCGAGGAGGATTTCATTCTGACCGCTGACGCCCAGTTGGACGAGCGCTTCCACTTCGACGGTGCGTTCAGCGATCCGATTTTCGACGCCCGCCTGCGCAGCCGCCTGCACGTGCCTCTGCAGGTGGAGGGCAAGGTGATCGGCGCCCTGTCCTATTCATGCCATGCGCGCGACATCTATGAAGACAGCCACGTGACGATCGCCCAATATGTCGCCGACCTGCTGTCCTCCTATATCCACGCCCTGAACCAGGGTGAGCGCGCCCGGAAGGCCGCCATCCGGCAGGCGGAGATCCATGCGCATGCGGAAGGCCTGCGGGCCGGTGCGCTGCGCCTGACGGAAGCGCTCGAACTGGAGCGGCAAAGGATCGGCATGGACCTCCATGACCAGACCCTCGCAGACCTGACGCGTCTCAGCCACGAATTGCGACGTCTCAGGCAGGCTCCGAAGATACCGGGCGAAACGCTGACCACGCTCACCGACCGGCTGGAAGGGTGCCTGCAGGAACTCAGAAGCATCATCGAAGATGCCCGGCCGAGCGTTCTGAAGCTGTTCGGCTTCGAGCAGGGTATCGAAGCCCTGCTCGAACGCGCCGTCGCCTCGCAGGCGAGGCCGATCTCGGTGGAATTTTCCGACGAAACCGACGGGGCGGGCAACGTCCTTCAGGAAACCCATCAGATCGCCCTTTTCCGGATCGCGCAGGAGGCGGTGAACAACGCGATCAAACATGCCGATGCATCCCGGATCCGCGTCGTGCTTTCACAGTCGGACCGCCTGCTGAGCCTTGCAATTTCCGATGACGGCAGCGGCCTAACAGGCGGTGACGGTGACCATTTCGGCGGGATCGAGAACATGCGCACCCGCGCAACACTGATTTCCGCACAGTTCGAAATCGAGCCCTGTGCCGACTTGTCAGGAACCCGTGTCTGTGTCTCCCTTCCTCTCGGCGATCCGTCCACATTCCCCACGTCAGAACGAACTCAAAACAATGCGTATATTGATAGTTGAAGACGACGTCCTGCACCGTTCCTTTCTGCGCGAAGTCGTGGAACGGGAACTGCCGGATGTCACGGAACTGACCGAGGCACAGAACGGGGACGAAGGCATTGCCCTGGCCGCAAAGCACAGGCCGGACGCGATCGTGATGGATCTGCAGATGCCGAACAGAACCGGGGTCGAGGCGGCGCGTGCCATCTGGCGGCAGGAGCCCGAAACACGAATCCTGTTCTGGTCCAATTATGCAGACGAGGCTTATGTCCGTGGGATATCCCGGATCGTTCCACCGGGCGCTTCCTACGGCTACATTCTCAAATCCGCCTCCGAAGACCGTTTGAAACTGGCCCTGCAGGGCGTCTTTGTCGAAGAACAGTGCATCATCGACAGGACCGTGCGCGGCGTTCAACAGCGGGCTGACGACCGGCTGCAGGGTCTTACCGACGCTGAATACGAGGTTCTGATCGACATTGCACTCGGATTGACGGACAGAACGATTTCAAGACGGCGCGGCATTTCTCTGCGCAGCGTGCAAAGCCGGCTGCAGGCGCTTTACGAGAAACTCGGGCTCGACCAGGATACAGACCGCGATCAGGATGGGGCAGCGATCTACAACAGCCGCTCGCGCGCAGTCAGCATCGCGTTTTTGCGGCGGCTCGTGAACGGCAAGGCGATCGAGGCGGCGGAACTGGACTACCGGACATGGGCAGACACGACGAGCAAGACGCAGACCTAAAGTATCCGTTATGATCAAGCGGGCTTTTGTGTCCACGTCACTGCAGCGGATCGGCGACCGCGTATTTTCTTAGCTTTACCGGGTCCACACTAACCCCCAGTCCCTGGCCTTCGGGAACATGAACGCGCCCGTTTCTGACCGGGAACGGTTCTGTCAGAATATCGTCCTCGGCATAGTAGGTCGCCATGTAGAATTCGCAGTCAAGGATCAGGTCGGGTACGGCCGCCATGAGATGTGCGCCGGCGGCATGCGCAAGACCAGTCTCGAACATGCAGCCGCCATAGACTTCGATCCCGGCCGCGCGAGCGATCGCCGCCACCTCGAGCGCGCGGCGAATGCCGCCAGACTTCATGATCTTCAATGAAAAGATGTCAGCCATGCGGATCTGCGCTGCATAAAGCGCCCCCTTCGGGTCGAAGACGCTTTCGTCGGCCATAATCGGCGCGTCGATCACGTCAGTCAGATGCGCCATGATCTCGCGCTCGTGCATCTTGACCGGCTGCTCGACAAAAGTCGGGCGAAATGCCTCCAGATCGCGGACACGGCGCACGGCATCGTAGGCTGGCAGTCCCTGATTGTAGTCGATGCGGATATCAGCCGTTTCGCCATAGATCTCCCGCATTTTCTCCAGGCGCACAAGATCGAAACGGTGATCTGAAAAGCCGGTCTTGAGCTTGAAGATCCTGACGCCGTCCTCCCACATGGCGGCGACGTCTTCCAGGTCCTTGCCGAAGTCGGGATTGGCAATGGAAAAGCTCATGCCCATGCTGTCCCGCTGCCGGCCGCCGACAAGTTCCGAGACCGACAGGCCCGAGATCTGACCGGTTATGTCCAGCAGCGCCATTTCGAGCGCGGCCTTGGCCTCGGGATGCCCGACGATGATCTTGTCCGCCATCGACATATGCTTTTCGACCTGCACGGGATCCTGTCCGATCAGATGCGGCCGCAGATACACATGCAGGGCCGTAGCGCATCCTTCCGCCGTGCCAGTGAACACAGGCCAGGGCGAGGCTTCTCCCCAGCCTTTGATGCCTGTGTCGGTGGTCATTTCCAGGATGGCGACGTGAATTCCGGCAACGTCGCCGCTGCCATGCGAATGCACTGCCCTTGCGGGGATCCTGATCCTGTGGATTCGGATTGTCTCGATTTTGTGCCCGCTCACACGAACCTCCGATATCGATTTGATGCGTCTTCCGGAAGTGGATGTCTAATCGGGCCGGACGACCAGAACCGAGCACGACGCGAAACGCGACACACGGGCCGCATTGGGACCTATGAACAAGTCCTTCACGGTTGGCCTGCTGGCCCCGATCACAATAAAGCGCGCGGCCTGGAGATCGGCATGTTCGATCAGCTTTTCGTAAACGACGCCGCGCAAGACATCTGTCGAATGCGGCACATCCTGCCAATCGAACTGGCCTGCATAAGCGGCGAGATCCTTGCGTGCGTCCACTTCGACCTGATCGCGCATCTCGTCGGGAATGTAGGCCTGCACATAGGTGTTTTGCTGATCCGGTATCACAAAGACAAGTTCCACAGCGGCTTCATGGCTCTGTGCCAGCATGATCGCCTCACGGACCACACAGGCATCAGACTCCCTGTGGTGCAGATCGACGGCGGCAATGATCTTGACGTCTGCCATAACGGGACCTCTTTGAACGCTAACTGCAAATGCGGAACAAAAGGCGGCAGTGGCCTGCCGCCTCCTGCCAATGTCATCCTCGAGGGCCGCGCATGTTTTCCGGCAGGAAGGTGGCCAACTCGGGAACGAAGATCATCACAAAGACCATCAGCACCATGATCAGGAACAAAGGGATCGCGGTCTTGGCGATGTAGCCCATTTCGTGGTTGGTAATCCCCTGCATGACGAACAGGTTGAACCCGATCGGTGGCGTTATCTGCGCCATTTCGACCACAATCACGATGAAGATCCCGAACCAGATCAGATCAATCCCTGCGCCAATGACCATTTCCTGCACGATCGCCATGGTCAGCACGACGGATGAAATCCCGTCGAGAAACATGCCGAGCAGGATGTAGAACAGCATGAGCGCCATCAGGAGCGAGAACTGCGAGAGTTGCAGGCTCTCGATGAATTCCGCCAAGGCGCGCGGCAGTCCCGTAAAGCCCATTGCGAGCGTCAGAGCCGTCGCCCCCATCAGGATCAGCGCAATCATCGCCGATGTCCTGGTTGCCCCAAGCAGGCTGTCGATGAAGGTCTCTTTCGTGAGCGATCCTTGCGCAGCCGCCAGAACGAAGGCCCCGATAACACCGATGGAAGCCGCCTCTGTTGCGGTTGCCCAACCGCCATACATGGACCCGATGACAACGAGGATGAGCAGGATGATGGGGATCAGAAACCGGCTTTCGCGCAGTTTCTCGGAAAAACTCATGCGATTGGCAATCGTCGGCACTTCTTTGGGGCGCAGGAACGACCAGCCGGCAACATAGGCCATGAACATGCCCGCAAGCACGATGCCTGGTAAAATGCCTGCCATGAACAGCTTGGAAATCGACTGCTCGACGGCGACGCCGTAAACAATCAGTGTCAGCGACGGGGGGATCATGAGCCCGAGCGTTGCCGCTCCGGTCAGGGTTCCGATCGTCATGTATTCGGGATAACCGCGTTTCCTGAGTTCGGGGATCGACATCTTGCCGACGGTGGTCAAAGTCGCGGCGGACGAACCGGACACAGCCGCGAAAATCGTACAGCCAACGATGTTGACATGGACAAGACCGCCCGGCAGACGCTGCATCCACGGACTGAGGCCACGGAACATGTCCTGCGACAATCGACTTCGGAACAGGATCTCGCCCATCCAGATGAAAAGCGGCAGAGCGGTCAGGGTCCAACTGGACGAACCGGTCCAGATGCGCGTCAGCATCGCGTCGCCGGCCGGGCGCGAGGTGAACATCTCCAGCCCGAGATAGGCAACGCCGAACAGGGCAAGCCCGACCCACACGCCTGTCCCGAGAAGCAGGAACAGAACGAACAGGAAAATGAGAACGAGGTAGATCTCTTCCATGTCTTATTCCCCCTGCGTTTTCGCACCGGGGACGTGGATATTGTCCCGGCCGGTAAACAGCGTTGTCACGAGATTGTCGAGTGCACAGATTGCCAGGAGCACCGTTCCGGCTGCCATGGACATCTGCGGTATCCAGATCGGCCAGGCATCATGACCCTGGCTGATTTCGTTGAAACGGTAGCTTTCATACGTGAACTTGATGGCGTATCGCGCGAACAGGAAAGTCAGGTAACTGGCAATCGCCCAGCACCAGATCTCACCGAATTTGCGGTAGCGCCCAAGCGCAGTCAGCAACAGGTTGACCCGAATATGGCTGCCGCTGTTGAGCGCGTAAGGCAACGCGAGGAAGGATGCCGCTGCCATGCAATAACCCGTGAAGTCAGGCGCGCCGGTGATGATCCCGCCGCCCCACCTTGCAACCATTTGCGAGGCCACAAAAAAGAGGATCAGAATCAGAAAAACCGCCGCCAGATACCCGGCGAATTTGTAGAGCGCATCAAGACCGGTGCGCAAAAGCCTGAAAATAGCCACCGCCGTCCCCCTTCAAAGGCGAGTGTGCCCGGCGGAAACCGCCGGGCAGAAATTGTCATGCAGGCAGACTATTGTTGTGCCTTGAATGCATCGACGATCGCCTTGCCTTGATCGCCGGCAGTCTCAAGCCATTCTCCCGTCATGGTCTCACCGATGGCCCGCAGTTCCCCGGCCATCGTGTCGCTCACACGGCCCGTGGTCATGCCGTTCTTGCCCAGCTCGTTCACGGTGAACTCGTTGTACTGGATGGAGCGCCAGTCACCGGCATATTCGGCCATGGCTGCACAGCCGTTGATCACGTTCTTGGTGGTGTCATCCAGGCTGTTCCAGCTGTCCATGTTGACCATGACATAGTTCCGCGGCAGCCACGCATCGGCGGCATAGTAGTGGGACAGGCTTTCCCAGATCTTGCGGTCGTAACCGGTGGACCCGGAAGACACCATGCCCTGTGCAACGCCGGTCGCGAAGGCCTGGCTGATTTCGGCTGCCTCGATCTGCACCGGCTGCATGCCGGCGAGTTCAGCCATTCTTGCACTTGCGTTGTTGTAAGTGCGGAATTTCAGGCCTTTGACGTCTTCAAGGGAATTCACTTCACGGTCGAAATAAAGACCCTGCGCCGGCCACGGCACGGAATAAAGCAGGTGGAGATTCTGGTCTGCAAGGATCTCGGTCAGCGGCTCTTTCGCCACTTCCCAAAGCTTTTCGGAATCTTCAAATGACGTTGCCAGGAAAGGCACGGAGTCGAAGCCGAAGATCGCGTTCTCGTTCTGGTGACCGGAGAGCAAGCGCTCGCCGATCGGCACCTGTCCGGTCTGGATCGCGCGTTTGATCTCGGCGCCCGAATAAAGCGAGCCGCCCGGATGGGTCTTGATTTCAAGCGCACCGCCCGTGCCGAGCGTCACGCATTCGGCGAACTTCTCACCTGTAGCGGAGTGGAAGTTGGTTGCCGCATACGCCATGGGCATGTCCCAGGTTTCGGCCGATGCCGCGCCTGCTGCAAGCGTTGATGCGGCAACACCGGCCATGAGTACTTTCGTCAGTCCGGACATGGAAAACCTCCTCGTTTTTTGTCCCCTCATGCCCCGCGGCCGCGGGACACGCTACTCTTATTGACCGGCCTAGAACCTTTGCGGATCGTAGGCCGACAAGTCGATGTTCTGGCGTTCCCCGGATATGAGCCCGGCCAGAATTCGCCCGGTCTTGGGTCCGGCCGTGAGGCCGATGTGATGGTGTCCAAAACCGGCAAAGACACCTGATGCCCCGATTTCTCCGATCAGTGGCAAACTATCGGAAGGTGCCGGCCGATGTCCGAGCCAGCTCTCTTCCTTTTCGAACGTCAAATTCGGAAAGGTCTCCCTGACCTTCCTGTGCAACAACTCCAGCGGCGCCTTTGACGGCGGTGCATCCACTCCGCCGAATTCGACAACCCCTGCGCAGCGCAGTCCCGCCCTCATGGGCGTGGCGACAAACTTGCCGCTCGTGATCATCATCGGGGTCCGGGGTCCATGTTCGGCCGCCTGGAAAACAATGTGATATCCGCGTTCGGATTCCAGCGGCACCGCCAGCCCCAGTTTCCGTGCCAGGTCACCGGACCAGACGCCGGTTGCCAGAACCACCTGTGTGCAATCAATTGTCTCCTGTGACGTGATGACACTGGAGACCTGTCCGTCCGCAAAGCTGAAATCCTTGACTTCGGCCTGAACAAAAACCGCACCGAGCTTTTCTGCTTCCACCGCGAGCGCGGCGATATATTGCCCCGGGTCGCGCACATAGCCATGGTCATGCATCACCGCCAGCAGGCCGATCTTGTCCGACAAGGCTGGCTCGAAGTCATTGATGTCGCCGCCTTGGAGCACGTCCGGCTCAAATCCGGCCAGTCGCCGGAGCATCCAGGTATAGGCATCCGCCTCGAAAGCTGCCTTCGACGGATAGGCGAAGCTGTAATCGGCATTGACCAGCCACTTCTCGGCGTCCGTTCCCTTGGCAAGCGCTTCGTGCTGAGAGGGTGAATCGTAGATGATCGGCGTCAGACTACCGGCAATGCGCCGGGTGTCCCTGTCGTTTGCATGCGACAGATATTTCAGGAGCCAAGGCATCAATTTAGGCAGGTACGACCAGCGCAGGAACAGCGGGAAATCCGGGTCCAGCAACATTTTCGGGCTTTTGCGGACAAGTCCGGGTGCCGTTACAGGGGCGACCGAACACGCGGCAAGTACACCGGCATTTCCGTAGGACGTCGAGGACGCACTGCCCGGTTTAACCCTGTCCACCACGGTGACGTTCACACCCGCCCGGCGCAGCCAGATTGCGGTCGACACACCGACGACGCCGGCGCCGATCACAACAACATGTGCCGATGCCGCCGTGCCCATGTCCTCAACCCATCCAGCGCCGCACCGGTGCGGCCGCTTCTTCAAGAGGTTGGCAGATCACGTCTATGAGGGTCGGTCCCTCGTAAGCAAGGGCCTCGGTCATTACCTCGTCAAGGTCTTCTGCCTTATCCACCCGCCAGGTTTTAAGACCGAAGGCTTCAGCGACGGCCGCCTGATTGGTGCGGTTGAAGTCAACATTGTAGTAGCGCTTATCGCAGTCGGCATATTGACTTGCCTTGATCCAGCCAAAGGCCGAATTGGAAAAAACGACGTAAGTGATCGGCGCGTTGGCGCGCACGACGGTTTCCAACTCGCCGCAGGCAAAGGCAAAGGAACCGTCGCCCATCATCGCCACGACCTTACTGCCCGGCCGGCCATACCATGCCCCGAGCGCGGCCGAGAGCGAATACCCCAATGCACCATGCGCGCGATTGGTGATGTATAGTCGTCCAGGATGTTTCTGCTGCGAATAGGCATTGTAGTAGGGGCAGCTCGTTCCGGGATCGGAAACCACGATCGCATCATCAGGAAGCTTTTTGTTCAGCGAGTCAATGATCTGTTCGGGGACGATCGGCCCGGAACTGCCTTGGACCAGCGCTTGAAACTTTGCGAATTTGCGTTCCTTGATGTCGGCAACCTTTACGGCGCCGCCGAATGTCGGCAGTTCGCCTTGGCGTTCGTCGAGATAGCCGTTTGCCGCTTCAAGAGCGAGTTTCAAATCCGCGACCACACCGACTTCGGTCGGGTAGTTGGCGCCGATCGTCATGGGATCGCTGTCGAAATGCACGATCCGCTGCCCCGGCTTGGGTGCTTCCCAGCGTGACGTTGTCGTGGAACCAGCGCGGCAACCCATGAAGACAACCAGGTCGGCCGCTTCCATCATTTCCCAGGTTTCGTCCGTTCCGCCATTCGATCCGACGACGCCAAGGGAAAGCGGGTGGGTATCGGCGAGCGATCCCTTGCCTGAAATGGATGTCGCGACAGCCAGATCAAGACGGCTTGCCAGCCGGTCCAGGCTTTCCATCGCACCGGAGATAACAACGCCGCCGCCGCAGACGATCAGCGGCGACTTCGCGGTCAGGATGGCCTCGACCGCCGTTTCCACCGCGCCGGGTTCGGGGGCGCCGCGGTAAGCGGGAAATGTCTGATGCCTGGGATCGCCCCAGATGTCGTCTGAGGCAACGGGATCGTACTGAATGTCATAGGGCAACCCGAGATGGGAGGACCCAGGCCGGCCTGTTGTCATCGCGCGAAAGGCCTGACGGACCATGCGCGGAATGTGATCTGCCCGCTTTATGACCGTGTTGAACTTGGTCAATGGCCGCATTAGGGCTTCCTGGTCGACCTCGGTCAGCGGATATTTGCCGTAGGATGCGACCGAAATGTCGGTCGTGATCGACAGGACCGCATAAGAACTTTCGTTCGCCTCGATCAGTCCGGGAAGAATGTAGGTGGCACCGCCGCCGGACGGGCCTTCGCACACGCCGACCCGACCTGTCACGCGTGCGTAGGCGTCCGCCATATAGGCCGCGCTGCGCTCGTCCCTTGTGAGGACGTGGGTAATGTCGTGATCGAGGGTAAACATGGCGTCATAAAACGGCAGCGTCGTGTCACCGCACAGCCCGAAGATGTGCCTGACGCCGTGCGCCTCCAGCGACCGCACCATCGCCTCGGCACCATTTAACGCATTACGAATGGTTTCCCCCAAGCCAGACGCCTCCCTGAGACAGCATTTTCCTAACTGCACTCAATATTGTATACAGCTCTGTAGGCAAATGTGAAGGCGCAAATGTTCACAAAGACCGTTTTTTGATCTATCAGGAGACAAAGCGAATGGATCGGCAGGGCAGGAACACATGACCAAACGTCTCAGTAGCGTTGACCGCGTCTACGAAACGCTGCGTGACATGGCGATCCATTTCGACTTCAAGCCTGGCGAACGCATCAACGAGTCGGCTTTGACAACCAAACTCGGAACCAGCCGGACGCCTCTGCGCGAAGCACTCAATCGCCTGGTCGCCGAGGGTTTCCTGACGCTTGCAAAGGGGCAGGGCTTTTTCTGCCGCCCGCTTGAACCTGCAAAAATCCTGGAGCTTTACCAGGCCCGGTGCGCGATCGAGACCGAGGGGATCGTCCGGGGCATCGAAAATGCCAGCGACGAAGAAATCCAGGCGCTTTGTGACTATCTTGAAGATTTTGAGAAGACCTATTTCACGTCAACGGACCTGACGGAAGTTCTGCAGCAGGACGAAGAGTTTCACCTTCGCCTTGCCGCTCTTTCCGGCAATGGAGAACTGGTGAGGCTGCTCAGCAACCTGAATGAGCGCATTCGTTACGTGCGCCTGATCAACTTCCGGCAGATCCGCGAGCAGATGAAAGACGGCGAAAAAGAAGATCCGTCGCTGCCGGCTCATCGCCGGATCGTCGATGCGGTCAAGCGCCGCGACACGGACGCGGCCGTCAAAGCGCTCCGCAGTCATATCGAACGGCGCAGCGGCGAAACCGTCGAGCTCGTCCGCCTCGCCTATTCACAGCTTTATGTGCCGAGTTACTGAGGCTCAAGCCATCATAGCAGCGATCCGTGACCCGCATTGACTGTCCGGAGTTTCACCAGCGCGGATCGTCCAGCTCGGCGGGAAAACGGGCAGGAGCGAGGCTTTGCTGGAACCAGAGCACGTAATTGTAGATCGAATAGACCGGCAAGCCCGTCAACCGGCGGATATCTGCCGCATAGGGCACCATGTTGGTGCATTCCAGGACAATGGCACCCAAGTCGCTATTGTTGGCGACGAGTTCCCTTGCTGCATCGCGCATGTCTTCAATGCAGGCCGCAAAGTCGATTTCAGGCGCATCGCCCAGAATGTCCCGCGTGAAGACTTTTCCACGTTCAGTGCCGACAATCGGTGTGTCCAGCGGAACATTTGCCGCTCTCAAATGATCCTCGGTGAGGGTTTCCCGGGATATGGTCAGGATGCCGACCCGTCTGCCGGGAGGCAGAGTTGCCTGGACCATCGGAACCTGCATCAAGGATGAGGTGGCCAGCGGGACATCGATTTCCTGCGCCAATTGATCCTGCAGGATCGACAGGAACCCGCAATTGGTCGTGATGCCATCGCATCCACTTGCAACGAGGTCTTTTGCGGCCTCGATGAAGGCATCAAGCAGAGGCCGTGCATCAGACCGCACGACAAGATCTGGCGATGCGCCGCGCACAACCCGGTACTGGACCGGGAAGGGCCATGTCAGGGCATTGCCCATGTCACCTGGAATGCGCGGAAAACGCGTTTCGAGCATCAGGATGCCGACACTTGCACCATAAACGGTCTTTCCGCCGCGCTGAAACGTCACTGCCATTTCCTTCGTAGTCGAGGGTGCATCCCTTTTAAGATATACATTTTTGAACGCAGACCTGTATACAATTTATTTTACAGCAACAACGAAGCTCTCAGGACCGCCGGAGACCGAGCCAAAAAGCGTCTTCAATCAAAACTGCCGGATCAATATTTTAACAGGCTCCGAGGCCGGGAAATCATGAATGAAACAAGAAAATCCTGGAATCGCGATGCGGGTCCCTGTCAGGACCCGCTGTCGACGTAAGGGACTGGTTTGTCAGTGAAAGAAAGGGGAGCGGCATTTCTTGCGCGGACCGTTATATGGCCGGAACGTGTTGTCATAGGAATTATAGGTTTTGAAACGCTTGCTGCACCAGCCGACATGCTTCTGCCATGCCCTGTTCTTGCCGTATCCGAAGCCGTAAAACGGTTTTACCTTGACGTATCCGAAGCTTTTGCCGTGATGTTTTCCATAGCCATAGTTTCCGGCAGATGCGGTGGTTACGCCGGCCATAATCAATGAGACGGCAACGGCCGCGAGAGAAACGGTTTTAACAATCGATTTTTTAAACATTACTGCATCCTTGTGTTTATGCGCGCTGGCCTTTTCTGTCGTGCCAACGAGCATCACGTAAGAATGCGATGAGGTGTTTGCCTGTGACGGGCGACACGCCAAACCGGCGGATCCTAAATGGTTTTGCGGCCTGTGAAAGCAACCGACGTTCTGATCAGTCGTCTTCGGCGATCGATTCAAGCGCCTCTCGATTGTCAATGATCAGCCAGCCGTCCCTCAGCGTGATCAATTCCGCCTTCTGCCACTTTCGCAGACAGCGGTTCACGTTTTCCCGGGTATTTCCAATCATGCTTGCAAGCTCGGACTGGGATTGTGAGAGTTTTTTCAGGGGCTTGTCCTCTGATCCGGGAGGTGTCACCGTCAGGCGGATTACAAGTTTCGCAAGCCGCACCGGAAGATCGAGAAACGCGATTTCGATCATGCGCTCATCCGAGCGCCGAACGCGTTGACACAGGAGTTCGATCAGCGGAATGGACAAGCCCGGGTTGCGCTGCAGGACGTCCAGGAGGGAACGTCTTTCAAGAACTATCAGCGTGCAGTTGGTGAGAGCCTTGACGCTGGCAGAGCGTTCGCCACCATCGAGCAGCGCTATTTCCCCGAAAACATCGCCGGCCTGCAAGTCGTTGAGTGTAATCTCGCGTGCGCTCGGCGTCAGCATGGTTACGCGCACCGACCCTTCGGCAATCGCCATCATGCTCTGCCCCGGGTCGCCCATCGTAAAAATGGTTTCTCCGGATTTGTAGCGCTTCACAAAGGCAAAACTTGCCAGTTCCCGCTTTGCCTGATCGTCAAACGCATCGAACACGAAACTCTTGCCGAGAAGTTTCTCCTTGTTGAAATCACGGTCGACTTCCATGTTCGTCTCTCTTTCTGCATTATTTCGGCTTAAATCGCTTGCTACAACATTAAGCACATATACGGATCGACATCGTGGTATGGATCCAACGGGGTCGATAAAAAATATTTTCGGGAAGGTGACAATGAGAAACTTCGTCCTGCTCACGGTGCTCACGCTTCTGATCACTCTGTCACCTCAAGGTGCGGTCGCGCAAACGCTTGTCGGCTGCACGACATCGAACCTGACAGATCCGCCTCGTGTCGTTTACCAGTGCGAGGGGGGTGTGGTTCTGGAAGCGGAAGCAGCTGCCGCGCTCGGCATCGTGACATCAGGCGCCGGCAACAGACCGACGGACGTGGACGTGTCGTCCGACGCCGTTTTGATCGAAGTCGCACCTGGAAGCGGACCGTTTCAGATCCGGACACCGCACGCAATCGCGGCCGTGCGCGGAACAATCTATGCCGTCGACGTCGAGGACGGTAAAACCGCCGTCTTCGTCAGTGAAGGCGAAGTTGCCGTCTCCCGCCCGGATGGCTCCGATCAGGTCCTTTTGGCTCAGGGCTTCGGTGTTGACGTTGCGCCCGGTGAACCGCTTGTCGTTCGCGAATGGGGCGCAGAGCGGGTCAGAAATCTCCTAAGCCGTTTCGGTCGATGAAATCGACCGTTCCGCGCTGGATTGTTGCCCTTGCATTTGTAAGTGGCCTGGCTTGGAGCGGATATCTCGCCCAGCGTCATCTTGCAGGAACCGCGAGCGTGCTCGACAGGTTCGAGACGGTTTTGCTCGACCTGCGCATCGTTCTGACCGGTGAGCGGAAATCTCCGGAAAACGTGACTATTGTCGCGATCGACGACCAGACGGTATCGATCGTCGGAAAATATCCGCTCACACGGTCACAGCTCGCAGAGCTGGTCGGGAAGATCGAGGCTGCCGGTGCCCGGGCGCTGGCGATCGACATTCTTTTGTTCGGCGCCTCGGACAGTGCGGGCGATGCCGCACTGGCAAAGGAATTCGAGTCCCTCCCGGTGGTGATTGCTGCAGCAGGGCACAGCGGGAACATGACTTCGTCGGCGAGTTTCGTGCCGACCGTTGCCAGCATCCTGTCACCAACTCCGGAAATCGCCGATGCCGCCGAAGTGGGCCTTGCAAATGTTGTGACAGATACCGGCGGCACCCCCCGGCACATCCCTCTCCTATTCCTGACTGATGGCGGACTGCAGCCATCCTTCAGCCTCAAAGCCCTGGAGCTTTACTCCAACAAGACGCCCATTTTTACCGAGACCGGCCTCAGAACGGGCAACCGGGATCAGGTTCTCGATGCCGGGTGGCATCTTGCGTTGAACTTCTACGGACCGGGCGGGACGATCAGAACGGTCAGCGCCGAACGCCTACTGTCAGACGATACCCCGGATCTGACCGGCCAGATCGTTGTTTTGGGCGTCACCGCGACCGGTGTCGGCGACAGGTTTGGCACACCCTTCGATCCCGTGATGCCAGGCGCTGAGGTGCAAGCAACCGGCATAGCCAATCTTCTGGACGGGACTGCGCTTGCCCGCAACGACACCATACGGCTTGCGGATGGTGCCGCCGCAATTGCCGTCACTGTTCTTAGTCTTGTTGCAGTCGCGTTTCTACCGCTTGCACCGGCCTTTGTGTTCTACATCATCCTGCTCGCTTGTTGGCTGTTCGCCGGTTTTCTATTTTTCGGCCAGTCACAATGGCTGAATGGTGCTTTGCCGTTTGCCGCCAGCTTGCCTCCGGTGGTTGGGCTTCTGGTCACGAGGCAGATTTTCGACCGGTTCCATTCACGCCGCCTGTTGCAGGCACAGAGCGCCCTGAGCCGCTTTCAATCTCCACGTCTGGCGACCCGAATCGCCGAAGATCCGGATTTTCTCGCAAACCCGCGGGAACAGGATGCGGCCATGCTGTTTATCGACCTGTCAGGCTATACCGGACTAAGCGAACAGCTCGGTCCTGTCAGAACCCGCGATTTCCTGAAGACCTTCCACACAATCGTTGTCGATGTCGCCGACAAGACAGGGGGCGTGGTGCTCGATTTCATGGGCGACGGCGCCATGCTCGGGTTCGGGGTCCCGGATGCATCGGAAACCGATCCGGTCAACGCCGTGCGTTGCGCGTTTCAGTTGGAAAGCACGATCAGTGGATGGCTGCAGGGATCCAATGTTGCAGACCACATTAGCGCTGTGAGGGTTGGAGCACATTTCGGGAAAGTCGTGCTATCGCGCCTGGGACACGACAGGCAGCAGCAGATCACGACAACAGGCGACTGCGTCAATGTTGCCAGCCGGCTGCTGGAGGTCGCGAAAAGCCACGAAGCGTCCATCGCATTTTCGGTGGACCTGCTTGACGCGGTTGCCAGTCGATCGGGCAACAGGATGCCAACGCCGAGGCTTGAGACCGTTTCAATCCGTGGACGCCAACAGGATTTGCAGGTTGCCCTGTGGCGACCGGGAGAATTTCCCGCTGTTCCGGTCCGCGTGTCCGGATATTCCTGACGGCACCTGTTTAGCGGTTTGCAAACGCCTTTCGACGCAACAGGACGGCTGGCACGTCAATGTACCAGCCGTCCGCGCGCTTCGTTGGTGCAAGGCAATCGCCTAAAGTATTTTGTAGGAACCGCGAGCGTGCTCGACAGGTTCGAGACGGTTTTGCTCGACCTGCGCATCGTTCTGACCGGTGAGCGGAAATCTCCGGAAAACGTGACTATTGTCGCGATCGACGACCAGACGGTATCGATCGTCGGAAAATATCCGCTCACACGGTCACAGCTCGCAGAGCTGGTCGGGAAGATCGAGGCTGCCGGTGCCCGGGCGCTGGCGATCGACATTCTTTTGTTCGGCGCCTCGGACAGTGCGGGCGATGCCGCACTGGCAAAGGAATTCGAGTCCCTCCCGGTGGTGATTGCTGCAGCAGGGCACAGCGGGAACATGACTTCGTCGGCGAGTTTCGTGCCGACCGTTGCCAGCATCCTGTCACCAACTCCGGAAATCGCCGATGCCGCCGAAGTGGGCCTTGCAAATGTTGTGACAGATACCGGCGGCACCCCCCGGCACATCCCTCTCCTATTCCTGACTGATGGCGGACTGCAGCCATCCTTCAGCCTCAAAGCCCTGGAGCTTTACTCCAACAAGACGCCCATTTTTACCGAGACCGGCCTCAGAACGGGCAACCGGGATCAGGTTCTCGATGCCGGGTGGCATCTTGCGTTGAACTTCTACGGACCGGGCGGGACGATCAGAACGGTCAGCGCCGAACGCCTACTGTCAGACGATACCCCGGATCTGACCGGCCAGATCGTTGTTTTGGGCGTCACCGCGACCGGTGTCGGCGACAGGTTTGGCACACCCTTCGATCCCGTGATGCCAGGCGCTGAGGTGCAAGCAACCGGCATAGCCAATCTTCTGGACGGGACTGCGCTTGCCCGCAACGACACCATACGGCTTGCGGATGGTGCCGCCGCAATTGCCGTCACTGTTCTTAGTCTTGTTGCAGTCGCGTTTCTACCGCTTGCACCGGCCTTTGTGTTCTACATCATCCTGCTCGCTTGTTGGCTGTTCGCCGGTTTTCTATTTTTCGGCCAGTCACAATGGCTGAATGGTGCTTTGCCGTTTGCCGCCAGCTTGCCTCCGGTGGTTGGGCTTCTGGTCACGAGGCAGATTTTCGACCGGTTCCATTCACGCCGCCTGTTGCAGGCACAGAGCGCCCTGAGCCGCTTTCAATCTCCACGTCTGGCGACCCGAATCGCCGAAGATCCGGATTTTCTCGCAAACCCGCGGGAACAGGATGCGGCCATGCTGTTTATCGACCTGTCAGGCTATACCGGACTAAGCGAACAGCTCGGTCCTGTCAGAACCCGCGATTTCCTGAAGACCTTCCACACAATCGTTGTCGATGTCGCCGACAAGACAGGGGGCGTGGTGCTCGATTTCATGGGCGACGGCGCCATGCTCGGGTTCGGGGTCCCGGATGCATCGGAAACCGATCCGGTCAACGCCGTGCGTTGCGCGTTTCAGTTGGAAAGCACGATCAGTGGATGGCTGCAGGGATCCAACGTTGCAGACCACATTAGCGCTGTGAGGGTTGGAGCACATTTCGGGAAAGTCGTGCTATCGCGCCTGGGACACGACAGGCAGCAGCAGATCACGACAACAGGCGACTGCGTCAATGTTGCCAGCCGGCTGCTGGAGGTCGCGAAAAGCCACGAAGCGTCCATCGCATTTTCGGTGGACCTGCTTGACGCGGTTGCCAGTCGATCGGGCAACAGGATGCCAACGCCGAGGCTTGAGACCGTTTCAATCCGTGGACGCCAACAGGATTTGCAGGTTGCCCTGTGGCGACCGGGAGAATTTCCCGCTGTTCCGGTCCGCGTGTCCGGATATTCCTGACGGCACCTGTTTAGCGGTTTGCAAACGCCTTTCGACGCAACAGGACGGCTGGCACGTCAATGTACCAGCCGTCCGCGCGCTTCGTTGGTGCAAGGCAATCGCCTAAAGTATTTTGTAGAGAGTCATGTCTTTCTTAAGCATGTGATGAAACAGTACGGCACCTATGTGAAGCGCGAACAGCGCAAGCAAAATCCAGGCACTCCAGGCGTGAATGGCCGAAAGCGTCCAAGCGATATCCGGGCTCTTGCCGATGGGACTCCAGACCTGAAACAGACCGAACCATTTCAGTGGGAACCCGTGTGCATTGGTCGCCAGGAAACCCGAAACGGGCATGATGATCAGGAACAGATAGAGCAGCCCGT
Organism: uncultured Roseibium sp.; assembly: GCF_947494555.1. Taxonomy (GTDB): domain Bacteria; phylum Pseudomonadota; class Alphaproteobacteria; order Rhizobiales; family Stappiaceae; genus Roseibium. The sequence goes on from NZ_CANLVF010000006.1 coordinate 208,219, forward strand.
GAACCGTTGAGGCGGCATAGCGCTCCAGAGTCGGTCCTTCGTGCGGCGGCGACACCGCCGTAAGCTTGTTGCCCACCCTCACAAGCATCAGCCAGATCACCAAAAAGCCGAAACTTTCGTGAAGAAGGTAGAACGTCGAAACCACGTCCTTTTTGGCAAAGCCGATCATCAGCCCGAGAGGCCAGGTCACCAGGACAAGGACGGCAACGGCCCAATGCAAAAGGCGCGCCGGCGTGCCGTATCGGGAAACGGATTGAACTGATTGTCCGTCGATCCCGGACACTCCTTCTGTAGCCATTCTGTCAGACACTGCCCACTCCTGTTCCCGCTGTTCGACATTGCAATGGCCAATTTGGCCGCGCGTTGCCTTAGCATAGTGGATTCACCTGCTTTTTCACGCGCCTTGCCGCCAAACGCACCAAGCAATCGAGAGACTTACCGTCCGTCGATGATCAATAAGTAAGGCATCACTTACCGCGCGACCTGTGACGCGCAGCACTGTCAATTGAAGAAAACAAAAACAGGGATGAGGAGCGTCCGGACCCTAAAGGCCGTGCCGGATCGACGTTTTCCTAGTCGGAAAATCCGGTTACTACGTGCGGGCTTTTTCGAACGCCGCCCATGCCGCTTCGAACTTCTCGAAGTTGAACCCGGGTTCCCGCGCAGGGCCCAAAACAAGCTGTTCCGTATCCAGAAGCTTTCGGATCGCGTTCGCCAGATCAGGGACCACTGTTTCGGGGACAACCAACGCGCCATGCCGGTCCGCATGGACAAGTTCGCCGGGATGAATGTCCAGACCAAAGATCTTGACGGGTCCATCTATCTCCTTGACGTGAACATAGCCGTGGCTCGGTCCAATCGAACCGGCAACGACCGGAAACCCGTCCGGCAAGTCGCCGAGATCGCGCATGACCCCATTGGTCAACGTTCCTGAAAGCCCCAGCCCCTTGTGCACTGCCGTGTTGATTTCCCCCCAGAAGGCGCCGATGGCGTTCGGGAAATCAATGTCCTCAACAACAGTCAGCGCCGGACGCGGTCCTTCTGACATGTACCGGTAGTAGTCCATTCGTCTTGCCTTGATGACTTCAGGCGGTTCGGTCGGTGGTGCCAGGGCCGAAATTTTGGCGGTGCGCGCGTAGCCGACCATGGCAGGGGCCGAAGGGTCGGAGGCCAGCATGGTCCCGCGCGTGAAACGGTTGAAGCCGCGTTTTCCCTCTGCAACTTCAATCGCATTGCACACCGTCGGCGTGTCGACGGATCTAAGGAGGTCCAGTAGCTCGGTGTTCATTGGATATCCAGCCAGGTCTTGAAGGCCGCGTTTACGGCCTCGGGTTGTTCAAGGGTCGGCAGATGGCCTGCTTGTTCAACGATCCTGAGATCGGATCCATCGACAAGCGCGTGCATCAATTCATGCCGTTCCAAAGGGCAGAGCCGATCTTCCTTTCCCATCAGGATCAGGGTCGGCACTGTCAGCGCTTGGAGCGTTTCCTGCTGATCAGGCCGCGTTTGAAGGGCCCTGGACTGGCGCTCGAAAACCTCGGGACCGAGATCAAGGGCCATCGCCATGCACGCCTCCAGGACGTCCTGCCGCAACGGACCGTTCGCCAGGTAATTCGGCTTGAGTTCGTCTCTCATCACCTCGCGCAGTCCGCCTGCCCTTACCTTGCCGATCTGCGGCTCGCGCCGCTGCTTGACCTCGTCCAGTTCCGCACGGGGATTTGTGTCCAGCAATGCCAGTCTCGAAACCCGGTCCGGAGCCTGCCTCACGATTTCCATCGCGACGATCCCGCCCATTGAGAGCCCGGCCAGCGCAAATTTCGGCGGCGCCTTGTCAAGAACATCCGCTGCCAGCGCTTCCACCGTGGCGTGGTCTGTGATCGGAGCCAGATGAAGCGGCACGCGTCCTGACAGGGCGGCGATCTGAGGGCCGTAAAGCCGCGCGTCACACATCATACCCGGAAGCAGGACGAGTGGGGTCACGCACGTCCTCCGGCAATCGCGGCACCGTCGGCAAGAGCCTTCAGCTTGGCAAAGGCGATCTCCGGATCAACCGCGCCAAAGCCTGCAAAGGTGCCGAAGCCGCAATCCGATCCGGCAATCACGCGATCCGCACCAACAATTGGGATAAACCGGTCCAGACGCTGAGCAACCACTTCCGGGTGCTCGACGAAATTCGTGGTCGTATCAACAACACCCGGGACAAGAACCTTGTCGTCGGGAATTTCGGATTTGCGATCACGGAAGACCGTCCATTCATGTGCGTGCCTGGGGTTGGACGTCTCGAACAGCACATAGCGGGCGCGTGCCGACATTAGCGTCGAAAACACCTTGTCCATGGAAATGTCGCAGACATGCGGGCCTTCGTAGTTCCCCCAGCAGATGTGAATGCGCACCTTTGCCGGATCGATGTTCTGAAGCGCATGATTCAGCGCATCGACATGGCTCGCTGCGATCTTCAGGAATTCATCATCCGAAAGATCGGTGAAGAGCATATGCCGTGACAGCGCGAGGTCCGGACAATCGAGCTGCAGGTTCAGTCCCGAAGCGACGATGGTCTCGTACTCATCCTTCATGACGTCCGCGAGCGCCTGCAGATAGGCTTCGCGGGACGGGTAATAATCATTCTGGAGAAAGAGCGAAATCACCCCGGGCGAGGCGGCATTCATGAAGCCGTGTTCCGCGCCATGTTCTGCCATCGCAAGTTTCAGATGGCGGATGTCCTTGATCAGCTCGCCCTGCCCTTTGGAGCGGACTTCACCAGTACACATCGGACGCGCGTATTGGGGCGTGCCACCGCTCTCCGCGATCCGTTTCAGGAAGCTCGGATACATTTTCAAGTCGGCGGGCGCATTGCGCGGACTGTCACCGGAAAAACCCGTGTAGCGGTCTTTCACATAAGTCGCGTAGGAGATTTTGGAGGTCTCTCCGTCGCTGACGATGGTAACGCCCGCTTCGACCTGCTTGCGCACGGTTTCCGACACAGCAGCCGCCATGGCCGCATCAAAGGCTGCCTCGTCATAGTCTTCGCCTTTTTCCCGGGCAAAGATAAAGTCGACGACTGCCTGTGTTCTCGGCAATGAGCCGACGTGGGTAACGTCAATCTTGCTCATGATCTCCCCCAGTGTTTCTGGCAAATTCTTACGCCTTGCCTCTGATTTGTTTCGAGCATCTGTGACCCGTCAACGCCTTGCAGGACGCGTGGAGCGCAAGCCGGGCCGGCCCTGCACTTTCATCAAACGACCCAGGTCGGTCCTGCCGGATCATCGGTGTTCATGACACGATACAGACTGGCTTCGCCGCTCATGGATGGTACGAGGCTGTGTTCGAGGCCCGGTGGCACGGCTGCTGTGTCGCCCGGCGCAAGTGTCTTTTCGCCACCCGGCCAACTGAGTTTCCAATGACCACGCACCACCATCAGAATTTCATGACTGGCGAGGCTGTAGCTCGTTTCCGGGATCGATCCGCGGGTCAGGAACTCGACCTCGAAACCCGGTTTGTCTTTCAGGAGCCCGGCTTCGCCGATTACCCGGCAGGGCGTTTTGGCGGAGAGTGCCGTCATGTCCCAGTAACGCGCAACATAGTCCCTGACGACGGCTTCATTGCCCGGTTCAGGGAAGGCCTGAAGCTGTTCGTCGGTCAAAAGCGGCATCGGCTTGATACCGTCCGGGAGCACCTGCCCTTTCTTGGTGTCGTAAAGTACACCGTTTTCGCCGAGAACAAGGCCATGATCGGCGGCGTCTTCAATGACCTGAGGCGCCCAGGTCACGCCGCCACCGGCATCGTCACCACCCAGGATCGCCATGATCATTCCGTAGTCGGTGCCGATGTTTTCAAAGCCTCTGAAGATGCCCGTCGGGATGTTGAAAATGTCGCCTTCTTCCAGAACAACTTCACCGGCCGATCCCCAACGCCCCCAGAAAAACCGCCAGCGGCCCTTCAGGACAAAGAACACCTCTGCTGTGGTGTGCGAATGCAGCGAGTTGCGGCATTTCGGGGGCTGGCCTGCCGCCCCGATATTGAAGCCCGGAGTTTCCTTGATATGCACGTGCTGGTCCGGACTTTCGGAGACCCCGCCTCCGATGATCGTGAAGTTTTCTTTCTGATCCGAGCCTGGCGTGTGGGCGTCGATGAATGCCGTGCGGCACGGTTTCAGATCACCATAGCGCACGATCCGGCTTTCCATTTCTTGAGGGGTCATAACCAACCTGCCTGTTTGCTCACATCATCCAGTCTTCAACGCGATCTGTTTCCAGATCGCCGTCTCATCAAAGAGAGCGTATTCACGTCTCAGCCCCCAGGGACCGAATTCGGCATGGCACGCACCCATGACGTAGACATCCGCCCCGGAGGGCTCCCCGAAGGCGCCCCAACCATCATGTTTGCCGGAGAGCGACCAGCGGATGGCCGCACGCGGCGGCATCAGTGGATCGTCGCGCCCGATCTGATGCTCAATCTTGAATTCGGCGGATGGAAAGCTGGACCGCAGTCCCATCCAGAACCTGTCGGCAGCCGCCCAGGAATAGCCGTTGACGAAACCGGGATAGGCAAGCTCACACGCGCGGTCGTATTCCGCCTCGATCGCTGCCATGTCCGCATTCATGAGACGGCTCAGAATATCGGCGTATTTCGCGCCCCATTCACTGTCGTTGCCGTTTCCCTTGTAGGGGCCGGCCTTGTCGACCGCTGCGGTAAAGGGCCGGACGCAGTGTTCCGGTCCGCCCTCTCGCGCTATGAGATCGCGTGCATAGTCTTTCGGATCCCAGCCCATTTGCCGGACGATCGCGCCCTGGTCGCGGATCAGCCATTCGTCGTTGATCTGATTGTCGATCGCGTGGCAGTCCGCGATGATCCGGTATTGCAGCTTCTTGCCGGTTGCCTTTCCGTAAACGCCGTCACCGAGATGGGTCGCGGTTGAGATAATACGATGGGAAGACAGCATGCCGTCCTCCGGTGTGCCGGACCAGATTACGTCTTCACCGAAAAGGGTCCTGTCGGGAAATTCCGACAGGGTCGCCATTGTCGCACCGATGACATCCTTGTTGCCGACAACGAGCGAGCCCGGCGACCGGACAATGATGTCGCTGGAATAGTAGTGATGCAGGGTCGCGATCTTGCGGTCTTCCCAGATCTCTTTCGTGATGCCGATTATGTAGTCCGGAAAATCCTTCCAGCGCGGGTCAAAGCCTTTCATCGGGCCATCCTTCGGGTATGCGCGCGGAGCCGCGGATCATGAGCGGTCCGTCAATCTGTATTTTCTGAACGTCGTTGCTGCCCTCTTCGATCCAGCCAAGCAGCGTGGAGACAGTCGCTTCCACCATCCGGTTCGAGGGCTGCCGCAAGGTTGTCAGATCGTAAGCAGGCCATGAGGCAAGCGGCACATCATCGTAGCCGACCACGGACACGTCACCCGGAACGTCGAGTTTCAGTTCGAACCGCAGGACATCCATCACGGCAAACGCCATGTGATCGTTTCCGACAAAGACCGCGTCGGGCCGTTCGTTTCCGGAGAAGATTTCACGCGTTGCGGCCGCGGCCGTCTCTCGGTTGTACATCCCATCGATGCAGCGGGTGATATCAAGTCCTGCAGCGTTCAGCCCGGCCAGGAACCCCGACTGTCTGTCCCGGCCTGTCGACGAGCCCGACCAGCCAGCGATGTGAGCGATCCTGCGGTGGCCGCCGGCGACAAGAAATTCCGCGATCTTGCGGCCACCCTCAAAGTTGTTCGACGTGACCTGATTGAGCCGTTCGTCGTCCTGGCCACGGTTGAAAAGAACAACCGGCACCCCGGCTGCCGCGCAACGGGCAGCCAAAGCGTTGGACATGCCGACGGATGCGGTGATGATGCCGTCGACCTGATAGTCCAGCAGTTCTCCCATCACCTTGTCGACACCCGCGTCATCGTTGGAAACCATGAAAACGAGAATGTGGTAGCCATGCGCCTGCAGCGCCGTGGAGAGTTTTTCGAGTGCGTCCGGGTAAAACTGGTTCTCAAGGTAGGCAACAACCAGCCCGATGATGCGCGACCGCCCCGTGATCAGCGAACGGGCCAGAACATTGGGCCTGTATCCGAGTTCCTGGGCCGCCTTGAGCACTTTCTCGGCCATTTTGGGAGAGACCGAAGCCCCGGGCGTGAACACGCGGCTGACAGCGGACTGGCTGACACCGGCCCTTCTCGCAACATCAACGGACGTGACTTTCTCAGCGCGCATTAGTCGGCCGTCCAACCTCCGTCGACAATCAGTGACGTGCCGGTGACCAGCGCAGACGCATCGCTTGCCAGATAGAGAACAGCACCCATGATATCTTCCACCGTGCCGGTACGGCCGAGTTTGATCTTTTCCTCGATCCACCTGACCCGATCCGGGTTATCAAAGGTCGCTTCGGTAAGCGGCGTGCGGATGAACGTCGGGCAGATCGTGTTGACGCGGATCTGTTTCGGTCCGAACTCCAGCGCCATTGCCTTGGTGAAGCCTTCGACAGCAAATTTCGAAGCGCAGTAGACCGCGCGGTCGATACCGCCGACATGTGCCATCTGCGAGCTCATGTTGATCAGCGACCCCGGCTTTCCAGCCGCGATCAATCCCTTGGCTACGCATCGCGTTACGAAATAGGCACCCCGTAGATTGACGTTCATGACCGCATCGAAGTCTTCCGGCGTAGTCTCGACGGCCGGAGAATGGCGTGCAAGGCCAGCGCTGTTGACCAGGACATCGAACGGCCCGTGTCTGTCGACGCTAACTTCGACCTCCATAACGTCGGCAATGTCGAGCTGAAGCGCAGATGCCTTCCATCCCTTTGCCGTCATGGCGTTGACGGCTTCTGCGAGTTTTTCAGTGCGGCGAGCAGCCAGCACGACGTCTCCGCCTGCTTCAGCAAGCGCTGAAGCGCAGGCAAGGCCGATGCCTGAAGAAGCACCGGCAACAAGAACCTTCTTGCCGGCAAGAGAAAAACTCGGGGTGGAAGGCAGGTCGATCATTGCAGAGCAACTCCGGTTTCAAGGTCAAAGCCAGCGCGGGCCTTGTTGAAATCCCGAAGTCTGCCGAAAACGTCAACACCCAACTGGTCATAGGCATCCAGAAGGTCGACCAGTACCCAGTTTTCCCTGATCAAGCCGTTTTCAAGCCGCCAGAAATCGAGGCTGCGCATGGTAATACGCTTGCCGTTTGGCGCGATCCCCATCCAGCCGTCGTGGCTGACGGTCTGGATCATGTTCGGCCAGCCGGTGACCGCCGCATATTCACGGTCGCCGAAGAAATGATAGGTGATTTCGTCGACATACTGTCCGCGATCCGGCATGCCGTTCAGGAACGGGATCTGATGCCACTTGCGGAAGCCCTTGATGCCACGGCCCGTACCGATACCGGACGGGCCGTACCAGCTCATGCGGGGGTGCCAGAAGCGCGGCATTTCCATCACTTCCGGACCGCCCTGCGAAGGGTGCTTTTTCAGGTATTCCAGCATGTCGATGATATGCTGGCAGGTGCGCTGACCTGCTTCGGCGTCATAAGGTCCGGGTACGATGCCGTCCTCCGTCGCCGGACCCGGCACATGCCATTCGCGCCCGAGACTTGGGGCCATCGGCCACGCGGCCGCCTGCATCATAACTTCGGGAATATCCCAGATCGCCTGAAACTCCACGACCTTGTCCTCCACGAAGCGATAGAACTCGTGAAAGCGCATTGCGAACTGATGGCCTGTCGCCGGAATATCAAGCCACGGCTTTTCGAACGATCCTGTGTAGTAACCACCACAGCCGACCCAGTCGTCGCCTTCGGGTGTCGGGCCGGCCATCACGATCGTATCGCGGCGCTCCAAATCCGGGATTGCCTTCAAAAGCGGCCTGAAAGCCTTGTCGTAAAAAGCATCGGGACCGACCGTGTCTCCAAACGGGTGGCACAGCCTGAAGGTGGCATCTGGTGCACACAGACCCTCGAGGGTCTTGCGAACCACGGCTTCCTCGAAATCGTACATTGCGGCCCGTAATGGGGCGATCAATGCCTTATGGGCCGTGTGCTTATCCATTTCTACTCGGCAGCCTCTCCGTAAGGCACGTTTCCGCCGCCATATCTGCGGACGCGGACATTTGCCTGTTCCGCGTGGCCGACAAAGCCCTCCAGCATGCACAGGCGCGAGCAATAAGCGCCAATCTCGGCAGCTGCGTCATCCGTGAGGACTTTCTGGTAGGAATGCGTTTTCAGGAACTTGCCGACCCAAAGTCCGCCCGTGTAGCGTCCGGCCTTTTTCGTCGGCAGCGTATGGTTCGTACCGATCACCTTGTCGCCGTTGGCAACGTTGGTTCTGGCTCCCAGGAACAACGCGCCATAACAGGTCATGTTATCCAGGAACCAGTCGTCCCGGTCGGTCATCACCTGCACGTGCTCCGAGGCGATGTCATCGGCAACGGCGAGCATCTCGTCATAGGTGTCGCACAGGATCACTTCGCCATAGTCCTCCCAGGATTTCGACGCGGTGTCAGCCGTTGGCAGGATCTTCAAAAGCCGGTCGATTTCAGAGAGTGTCTCGGTGGCGAGCTTACGCGAATTGGTGACCAGAACCGCCGGCGAGTTGTAGCCATGCTCTGCCTGGCCGAGCAGGTCGGTCGCGCACATTTCCGCATCGACCGTTTCGTCTGCAATCACCATCGTCTCGGTCGGACCTGCAAAGAGATCGATGCCGACACGCCCGAAGAGCTGGCGCTTGGCTTCGGCAACGAAGGCATTGCCTGGGCCGACGAGCATGTGGACCGGGTCGATGGTCTCCGTTCCTATCGCCATGGCGCCGACGGCCTGGATGCCGCCGAGGACATAAATCTCATGCGCGCCGCCAAGATGCATTGCGGCGATCACCGCCGGGTTAGGTGCACCCTTGAAGGGCGGCGTTGCGGCAATGATGCGCGGCACCTCGGCAACGGATGCTGTCGCGACCGACATATGCGCCGAGGCAACCATTGGAAACTTGCCGCCCGGCACATAACAGCCGACCGACTGCACGGGTATGTTCTTGTGTCCAAGAATGACGCCTGGCATCGTTTCGACTTCGATGTCCAGCATCGATGCACGCTGCGCTTCGGCGAACTTGCGCACCTGTTCCTGAGCGAATTTGATGTCTTCCATGTCCCGTTGCGAGACCTGGTTCATCAGGGCGTCGATTTCCGAGGCGCTCAACCGGAAAGAGGCCGGCGAATAGTTATCGAATTTCTCCGAAAGTTCGCGAACCGCGGCATCGCCGCGTGCCTCGATCTCCTTGAGCGTTCCCTCCACGATGGAGCGAACCTTGGCATCGTCTTCGGAGCGTTCGGATTCCGGCTTCCCGCGCTTCAGATACTCAATGGCCATGTTTCATCCCTTTCACGGCGCGAGCGGAAAATCTTTTGCGGATCTCAAACGCCACGCACCTTATCGTTTTCCTTCAGTTTGCATACGTATGCAGAAAGTTCAAGTGACCTTCTGCGAAACATGGAAAACTACTTGGTTTTCCCTCACGCAGCTTTTTCTGGCGTAGGCGGGACGCGCTCGCCGCGGTCGAAGGCTTCCCAGCCCTGACCGTCAAAAACGTCCTTGCCGAGCTGGGCCAGAACATGAGGGAAGTCGACCATCACCCAGTTATCCACGATCTTGCCGTCGACCACCTTCCAGAAATCCATGTAACGGATCTCGACCCGCTTGCCCGTCGGCGCGAGCCCCATGAACTCTCCGGAATGAGTCGCTTCCTGGCGCCCGAATGCGGCAGCCCATTCACCCATGTAGAGCCGCGCCTCATCAACGCAGACCTTGTCCGAAAAGGCTGCCTGAAACGGTTTTTGCCAGTTGTCCTGAAATTCCTTGAGACCGGTTTTGGTTCCGCACCCGGTATTCCCCAGCCAACGGAAACCTGAAGAAAAGAACTCTCCGATGTCTGCGATCCGGTGGTCGTTGAGACCATCGACCATGCCTTCGATGACGCGGCGGGTTTCCTCCGTCTTGCTCATATCCGTGTCGCGGCTCAATGCCGCCTGTTCGGGACGGGATCCCTTCATGTTTCACCTGTGACTGTAGTGCCTGTTTGAATACTGCATGACCTATCCCTTCACGGCTCCGGCTGTTAGGCCCGAAACGATCTGGCGCTGGAAAATCATGATCAGCAAGAAAAGCGGTGCGATGATAGACACCGCCGCAGCCACGGCTTCAACCTGATCCGTCGTGGTCGTTTCACGATTGAAGTAGCCGGCAATGGCCGGAACCATGGTCTGGTTCTGCGCGTCCAAGAGGAGCGAACAGACCAGATAGTCGTTATAGGCGAGCAGGAAGCTGAAGAGGCCTGTCGTGATTACGCCCGGCCACATCACCGGCATGATCACCCAGCGGAATGCCTGGAAGTGGGTGCATCCGTCCACGCGCGCCGCTTCGTCCAGCTCGTTCGGGATGTTCTGGAAGAACGACCGCAGCATCCAGATCGTGAAGGGCTGGTTGATCGACACCAGGACCGCGATCACCGCCCAGGGTTTGCCATAAAGGGTCGGCGCTGCATCGCCCAGGAGCGGGCGCAGGATTTCGGCCGAATTGATGAAGGGCGGCAGATAACCGGCGACGAGGACGGAATGCGGCAGCGCGCGGAAGACCAGCGCGATAATGAGGATCCAGAAGGCTATGACCGATCCGGTCGATCCCGACCTTGCCAGGCCGTAACCGGCAAGGGTTCCGACCGTCAAGGAGACCGTCACCACACCAACCGTGACAATCAGCGAATTGGTGAAGTTCTCGTAGAAAGCGTTTTCGACCCATACGGCCTGATAGTGTTCTGTGGTCAGGCCGAGGATCGGTTTGCCAAACGGGCCGAGCACCGAATTGACCACACCCAGAACCGGCGGAAGGATTCCCGCGAACACAATCAGGAAGCCGATTGCAAACACGAGCGCGCCGATTATCCAGCCCGGGACGAGCAGATGGGGCGGCGTGTACTTGCTGACCATTTTCGGAAGAAGCGTCATGGCCAGGTGGATCGTGTACCAGAGAAACGCAATTCCGACGATGATGCTGACAATCGACAGGCCGCGGCCGGTCGCAACGGTTTCGGGTCCGAAAATCACGCTGAGAGGGTTCGAGGAAAAGGCGTCGATCGGGTCCTTGAAGCTCATGACCGCGATCCAGAAGATCGGGAAAGCAGCAATCAGGCACCAGAACGCCAGGAAACCGGCCGAGGACAGTTGCAGCGCCATGGGCTGCTGCATGGATTTTGGCAGGCTCATACCCGTCCTCCCTTGTGATCGCGCCAGGTTTTGCGCAGCAACGGAATCAGCAGAACAACAATGCCGATCATGGTGAGCATCGCACTTGCGGATGCGCGCGAAATGGATCGGTTTCCGCTGTCATCAGGCGTCAACAGGTCGTAGGTCAGCCATTGCAGGGAAATGCGGTAGGCCTGGCTCGAGAAGCCGACAATCTCCTCGAAGACGCGGTACGAATCCATCAGGTGGATCAGCGAAACGAAAACAATGAGCGGCATCAGGTGCGGAATGATGACATAGCGCAGCCTCTCCCAGCGACTCGCTCCGTCAATCACTGCCGATTCCAGCGTGTCCTGATTGACGGTTTGCAGGCCTGCATAAAAGACCAGGAATGCAAAGGGTGCCACGTGCCAGACACGGTAGAACATCATCAGAAGTTCAATGGTCCAACCCTGTCCGAACATGGATATGTCGCGCCCGAGCCACCACTCCAGAAAGGCCGTCATGATGCCGTCGCCGATGAACAGCCAGCGGATGGACAGCGCCCCGATAACCGGTGTGATGATGAAGGGCAGCAGTGAAACGAAAATGATGGGGCCACGTATCATTCGGGTGGCATTGTTGACCGTGATCGCAATGGCCAGCCCGACACCGATAACAAGGGGAAGCGTTACCAGCGTGAACGTCAATGTGAAGCGGAGTGCCTTCCAGAAGTCGATGGTCAGCAGGGCATCAAAATCAAGAGCGCTCAGGGCCTCCCAGGCACGACCCGGCTCCAGTACATTGGAGTAGCTCTCCAGACCGACATATTTCACCGTCGTGACGATCTTGCCGTCGTCTCCAAGAACCGGTTGTATTTTTGTTTCGGTGACGCATGTCTGGTTCGGAAAACCGGGGGTGCAGGTTTCCACTTCAACCTGTTCGAACACCGGTTGCGTGACATAGAAACTCTGCATGAACACGCTGACAAGCGGTGCAGCGATAAAGAGCAGCATCAGGAAGATGGACGGGCCGACAAAAGCGGCAAATGTCTTGGTGTTCATGCTGCCCTCCCGTGAAAGTACCTGGATAGGGCGAAGGGCGCGGGCGCCCCTCGCGAAGGCTGTTGCGGCCTTACTTGATCAGTCCGGCTTCCTTCGCCGACGTCGTGTACGCGGCGGCGATGTCCTTCAACGTCGTCTCGGCGTCTTTTGCACCGGTCAGATAATCGGCGACACCGTTGCCAAGCGCTGTGTGCATCAGGCCCATCTGCGAGCTCGCCGGGTACGGCAACGCTCCGGCTTCAGCTGTCTGAACAACGCCGAGCGCGAGAGGTCCAGGCTCGTAGCCCTCGATCAGCCAGACAGCGACGTCATTGTTTTCCTTGACCATTTCAGGTGTCATGCCATTCATCGCGACACGGAAAGCAGCTTCAGCTTCTTCGTCGGATGCATTTTTGGCGATGACGATGCCGTCCCACCACAATGTGGAGGCTGCGCGTGCGTTAGCGGTCGGGGCACCGGCCATTTTGACCTTGCCGACAACCTGGGATTCATTCGGATCGTCCATAGCCCCTGCACGGCTGGCCCACAGGTTCGCCATGGCAATCTTGCCCTGCTGGAACTGCTGCTGGACGTAGGTGGAGTCTGAAACGAGATATTCCGGATCCATGTATTCGGTCAGCTTCTTGAGCATTTCGAGAGACGCAACGCCCTGCTCATTCTCGATCGTCGCAGCATTGTCCGGCCCAAAGAACTCGCCGCCCATGCCGAGATACATGTTCACGAATTCCTCACCGAGGTTCCAACCGGTCTTGAATGTACCGCCAATCGGGTATTCCACGACGCCGGCTTCCTTGATCTTGGCGGCCGCTGACAGAACCTCGTCATAGGTTTTCGGCACCGGGATGCCGAGATCGGTCAGAATGTCCTCGCGATACATCAGGTGCTGCGCATTCACCATCATGGCAACGGCCATGGTCTCGCCGTTGATCTTGATGAGCTGGTTCGCGGTCAGGTTCTGACCGTGTTTCGCGATAAGGTCATCGAGCGGACGAACGGTTCCTTCGTTGAGCAGCGGAACGAGGGTTCCGTTGGCAACACCGCCGATTTGGTAGAGCGACGGGTTGGCGGCAAATGCCGCGGGCTGCTTGGTGCGGAACTCCTGGTCTAGTTCAGCTTCGAAGTCGCCGCATTTGGCCATGAAAGACGTCACCGCCTTCCAGGCTTCAAAACCGGCGGTAAGAGATTTCACCGGTGTCGTATTCGTGAAATCACAGGCGCTTGCCGCACCAGTGACTGCCAGCGACATCGCACCGGCAAGAAGCAGTTTCTTCAACATCTGTCAGGTCTCCCTGCTGTTCCATGCGCCGACAGGCGCTGCTCTGGTTTTTTCGGCAGAATGCCGGGTCCGGACCGGCTTAAGCGTCAATGCGCGCGCCTGTCTCGTGATTGAAAAGATGACAAATTTCGCCGGGGATGTGCAGCCCGACTTTTTCGTCGATCTCGATCCTGTAGTCCTTGTTGGCCTTTACGGACACGAGCGCTCCACCGGCTTTCACGGTGATCATCGTGGCATCGCCAAGCAGCTCCATGGTGTAAACCGGTGCGTTGATTTCCGCGTCTGCGCTCGATGATGCAACGGCGGCGTCCTCGGCGCGGAAACCGAGGGTCATGGGACCGTCGGGGCCGTCAAGTCCTGTGATGCTGACGTTTTCGCCCGTGAAGGTGCCGGCAGACAAAGTACCTTCCATGAGGTTCATGGCAGGAGATCCGATGAAGCTGGCAACGAATGTGTTGGCCGGACGGTCATAAATTTCCGTCGGCGATCCGACCTGTTGCACGATGCCGCGTTTCATCACGACGACACGGTCGGCAAGGGTCATCGCCTCGATCTGGTCGTGCGTGACGTAGATGGTCGTCACCTGCAATTCGTGTTGCAGGTTCTTGATCTGCGCCCGTGTCGAGACACGAAGCTTGGCGTCCAGATTGGAGAGCGGCTCGTCCATCAGAAAGACGTTCGGTTCGCGCACGATGGCGCGGGCAAGCGCCACACGCTGGCGCTGGCCGCCGGACAGTTCTGCGGGTTTGCGATGCAGGAACTCGTCAAGCTCGACCATGGCGCTCGCACGGCGTACGCGGGCATCATGGGTCGACGGGTCGACCTTCCTCACCTTCAACGGAAAGCGAATGTTCTCGTAAACATTCATATTCGGGTAAAGGCCATAAGACTGGAAAACCATTGCAATGTCGCGGTCCTTGGGATCCAGATCGTTGACAACCCGGTCACCGATCACGATCTCGCCACCGGTTGCGTCTTCAAGACCGGCGATCATGCGCATGGTCGTCGTCTTGCCGCAGCCGGACGGGCCAAGCAGGACCAGAAACTCACGGTCGGCTATGGTCAGATCGAAGTTGTCGACACCGACAAAGGATCCCCAGCGTTTTGAAACGTTTCTCAGCTGAATCTCAGCCACTGCGTCCCCTCCTCAGCAATCCGAGCGACAATCTTGCATTCCTATGCAATTTAGCTAGACACAGAGGAAAGACTTTGGCAATGATTTTTTGCATACGAATGCAAAATTGTTGCAATACGTAAAACTTCGCAATTGTTGCAAGGCACAATATGTCCGATTTCCGGCTTAAGCCACAGGGCTTTCTCGACGTCATCCTCACAGCACCAGCGAGCGAGATGAGGTCGTTGCTTTCCAATCACTTAACCGACGACGCCATTTGGGATGTCGCCTATCCGGTGGAGCGGCTTTCCGGCAAGGCGCATGTTCAAGAGGCCTTCTTCGAACCTCTGCGAACCGCGTTTTCCAATGTCCGCCGGCGCAACGAGATTTTCATTGGCGGACCGAACCGCCGGGCTCCGGGAGGACATTGGGTCGCCAGTGTCGCCCATTATGTCGGCAATTTCGAAAATCCGCTTTTCGGTGTTCTGCCATCTCATCACCTGGCATTCCTCCGGTCCGGCGAGTTTTACCGGATCGAGCCGGACGGGCGCATCTCGGAGGCCAAGATCATCCTCGATCTCATCGATCTGATGCGGCAGGCCAACCGGATGCCTCTCCCGGGAATGCTTGGCACTGAAATGATGTTCCCAGGTCCCGCGACCCATGACGGCGTCCTGCCGGTCGATCAGGAAGACGGCGAGCGAACGCTGGATCTTTGCGAAGCGATGCTTGCGGATTTGAAAGCTTTCGATCCGAACACATTCACCTCCAAGGGCCAGACCGGTGAAAACGGCTACTGGCACGACGACATGCTCTGGTACGGGCCGGGTGGGATCGGATCGAACTACCGCTGGAGCGGATTTGAGAAGGATCACCGGGCTTCGTTTCTGACCGCCTTTCCGGACCGGGTCGGCGGGGACCACTATTGCCGGATCGGTGATGGCAATTACGCAGCCGTCAGCGGCTGGCCGTCCATGACCATGACGCATAAAGGCGACTATCTGGGTGTTCCTGCCACAGGTAAATCGCTTACGCTTCGGGTCATGGATTTCTACCGCTGCGCTGGCGGAAAGATCATGGAAAACTGGGTTCTGCTCGACTATCTGGATCTGTTCCGGCAGATGGGACGCGATCTGATTGCCGAGCAGGGTTAGGGGAACGCCGGTGCGCGCAAAAGCGCACCGGTATTTCGGTTGCCGTCTTCGTCAGCCAGCTGCGCTGACGGCGCGTTTGGCCATGACGGTGACGAGGTTTGCTCTGTAGGCTGCGGATCCGTGGATATCGTGCAGCATGGAGCCAGCGTCCACCTTGATGGAAGCGACCGCGTCCGGCGACCAGTTGCCGGCAAGGGCTGCTTCCATGCCGTCGACCCGGAAGACGCCGTAGTGGCCCGCCCCCGTGACCGCGACCCGCACCGAGCCGTCCTGGTGTTTGGCCACATAGACACCCGCCATCGCATAGCGCGAGGCCGGGTTCGGGTATTTCGCATAGGCGCCCTTCTCGATCAGCGGGAACGTCACGGACACCACGATCTCATCCTCGTCCAGCGCCGTGTCGAACATGCCGACAAAGAAGTCTTCGGCGGAAAGCGAGCGCTTGCTCGTGACAACCGTTGCCCCCAGCGCCACAAGCGCTGCCGGATAGTCCGCAGCCGGATCGTTGTTGGCAATCGAGCCCCCGATCGTGCCCATGTGCCGAACCGCAGGATCGCCGATGCCGCCCGCAAGCCCCGCAAGGCTCGGAAGCTTCGATTTCACGAGGTCGGACGCGGCAACCTCCGCATGGGTCGTTGCCGCCCCGATCGACAGGCTGCCATCGCCCTCGCAGATGCCGTTCATCTCCGCGATCTTCGTCACATCCACAAGATCGCTCGGCGACGCAAGACGCTGCTTCATCGTCGGCAGCAGCGTCTGGCCGCCCCCAAGGATCTTGCCGTCCTCAGCCTTCGACACAAGATCCGATGCTTCGCCAACTGAGCCGGCGCGGTGATAGGTTGTTTCATACATGTCGGGTCTCCCCAAAATCTCTTTGTCGGTGACCGGGCAGGCTGACCCTGCCCGAAGAATTTTCCTCGCGAACCTTATTCGGCCGCCTGCTTCAGCTGCGCCTGGCACAGCTGCCACACACGCTCGGGCGTGGCCGGCATCGCAAGCTCGTTCGACCCGACCGCATCCGTGATCGCGTTGATCACAGCCGGCGGAGACCCGATCGCACCGGCCTCCCCGCATCCCTTCATGCCGAGCGGATTGCCCGGGCAAAGCGTCTCGTGCGTCGACAGGCTGAACGAAGGTACATCATCGGCGCGCGGCATCGTGTAATCCATGTAGGACGCCGTCAGAAGCTGGCCGTTCTCGTCATAGGCCGCATTCTCCAGAAGCGCCTGCCCGATCCCCTGGACAAGGCCGCCATGAACCTGGCCCTCCACGATCATCGGGTTGATCACCTTGCCGAAGTCGTCGGCCGCAACAAAGCTCACGATCTCCGTCTTGCCCGTCTCCGGGTCGACCTCGACCTCGCACACATAGGTGCCCGCCGGGAACGTGAAGTTGGACGGGTCGTAGAACGCCCCCTCCTTCAGACCCGGCTCCATGCCTTCGGGAAGATTGTGCGCCGTATAAGCCGCAAGCGCCACTTCGGTGAAGCTGAGCTTCTTGTCCGTGCCCGCAACCTTCAGCTCGCCGCCCTCGATCTGGATGTCGCCCTCCGCGGCCTCCATCAGGTGCGCCGCGATCTTCTTCGCCTTCGCTTCCACCTTGTCCAGCGCCTTCACGATCGCCGACATGCCGACCGCGCCCGAGCGCGAGCCGTAGGTGCCCATGCCGAACTGCACCTTGTCCGTGTCACCATGAACGATCGACACCGCATCGCTGTCCAGACCGAAGCGCTCGCAGATCAGCTGCGCAAACGTCGTCTCATGACCCTGGCCATGGCTGTGGGAGCCCGTCAGGACCTCAACCGTCCCGACCGGGTTCACCCGGACCTCGGCAGATTCCCACAAGCCGACACCGGCCCCGAGCGAGCCGACCGCAGCCGACGGCGCAATGCCGCACGCCTCGATATAGCAGGAGATGCCGATGCCCCGCAGCTTGCCGCGCGAGGCCGCCTCCGCCTTGCGCGCCGCAAAGCCTGCATAATCGGCAGCAGACAGCGCCGCATCCAGCGTCGCATCATAATCGCCCGCGTCATAACACATGATCACAGGCGTCTGGTGCGGGAACTCACGCACGAAGTTCTTGCGCCGGAAGTCCGCAGGAGACAGACCCACCTCCCGTGCCGCCGTCTCCATGATCCGCTCCAGAAGATAGGTCGCCTCCGGACGCCCCGCCCCCCGGTACGCATCCACCGCCGTCGTGTTGGTATAGACCGTCTTCACATTCGCGTGGATCGCCGGGATGTTGTACTGGCCCGACAAAAGCGTTGCATAAAGATAGGTCGGCACCGCCGACGAGAACAACGACATGTAGGCGCCCAGATTGGCGATCGTCTTCACCCGGAGACCGATAATCCTGTTGTCCGCATCCAGCGCCAGCTCTGCTTCCGACACATGATCGCGGCCATGGGCATCCGTCAGGAACGCCTCGGTGCGGTCCGACACCCACTTCACCGGACGGCCCACGCGCTTCGACGCCCAAAGGCACACCATCTCTTCCGGATAGATGTAGATCTTCGAGCCGAAGCCGCCGCCGACATCCGGTGCGATCACCCGGAGCTTGTGCTCAGGGGCAACATTATAGAAGGCCGACAGGACAAGGCGTGCCACATGCGGGTTCTGCGAGGTCGTATAGAGCGTGTGATGCTCTTCCGCGTCATTGTAGCTTGCAAGCGCTGCCCGCGGCTCCATCGGGTTCGGAACCAGACGGTTGTTGCGGATCTCCATCTTCGTCACATGCGCTGCGCCCGCAAAGGCCGCATCAACCGCTGCCGCATCCCCGATCTCCCAGTCGTAGATCAGGTTGCCTTCCGCCTCAGGGTGGATCTGCGGAGCCCCGGGCTCAAGCGCGGCAACCGGATCAACCACAGCCGGAAGCTCCTCATAGTCGACAACAACCGCATCGGCCGCATCGCGCGCCTCAGCAGCCGTATCGGCCACAACAACGGCAACCGCCTGCCCCACATGGCGCACAACCTCAGGCTCAAGCGCCCGCCAGCCCCCCATCTTCATCGGAGACCCGTCCTTGGAGTGGATCATCCAGCCGCAGATCAGGTTGCCGATCCCGTCGCCGATCAGCTGATCCCCCGTCAGGACCGCATCGACACCAGGCATCGCAAGCGCCGCACTCGCATCAATTCCGGTCACCTTCGCATGCGCATGCGGAGAGCGCACAAAGGCCGCGTGGCCCATCCCCGGCAGAACCATGTCGTCCGTATACTGGCCCTTGCCCGTGATGAACCGCTTGTCCTCCTTGCGCAGCGCCCGCGCGCCAATCCCCTCAATTGCCATTCTCTCTCTCCCAAAAACCTGATCCGGATCCCACTGACACCTCGCCGCGCCTTCTCCTCAAGACGCTGAACGGACACTGGACCCAATCGTCAAAACGCGCTGCAAACACAGCGCTCAAATCTCAAACCAACAGCCCTATTCAGCCGCCTCAGCCATCCCAGCCATCTGGTCCGACGCCGCCTTGATCGCCTTGACGATGTTGTGATAGCCCGTGCACCGGCAGATGTTGCCCTCAAGCTCGTCCCGGATCGTCGCCTCGTCCAGATTGCCCGCACCATGACGGTTGATCATGTCAACCGCGCTCATGATCATCCCGGGCGTGCAGAACCCGCACTGAAGACCGTGATGCTCCCGGAACGCCGCCTGAACTGGATGAAGCGCATCCGCAGACCCGATCCCCTCAAGCGTCACAACATCAGACCCCGCCGCCTGTGCCGCCAGCATCGTACAGGCCTTAACCGCCTTCCCGTCAACATGAACAACACACGCACCGCACTGCGACGTGTCACAACCAACATGCGTCCCCGTCAATCCCCGAACATCACGGATCAGCGAGACAAGCAACGTCCGATCCTCAACATCACACGTCACAGACTTCCCGTTCAAAACCAACGATACCTTCGTCATAAATCAATCTCCCTCGGGCAATTTCCAGGGCCATGCTCCCATGGCCTGAAACGACATTTCCCGGCCTTCTACCGGTGTTCTTCTATGTGAACCGGACGGACTGAAATCCGCGATCCAGATGCGCGTCCCCTTTTAAAAGAGAACCGCAAAGACGATGACGACAACCCCAAGAGCCACCAGACCCCAGACGAGCGGACCGCCAAAGACCTTTTCATCCCTGGTTGCCTGCTGGCCGGCGTTTTCGCTGTCCGGCGGCCTGGTCGAGGTGGCGGATGGCATCTCTGGAGCAGCCGCAACAACCGGTTCCGGTGTGGCGGAAGTTTCAAGCGGGGCCACCTCAGGTGCAGCCGGTTCTGCCGATGCTGCCGATCCCGACTGATCGGCAACCGTCTCGGAAAATTTCGTGAAGAAATCCTCGGCCATTTTCTTGGCCGTGGAGTCGATCAGCCGGCTGCCGAGTTGCGCAAGTTTGCCGCCGACCTGGGCCTTCGCCTCGTATTCCAGCAGCGTTCCGCCTTCTGCTTCTGTCAGCTTGATATCGGCGCCACCCTTGGCGAAGCCGGCAACGCCACCCTTGCCTTCACCGGTTATGGTGTAGCTTTCCGGAGGGTTGATGTTTTCAAGTGTGACAGCACCTTTGAACTTCGCCTTGACCGGCCCGATCTTCGTGGTCACCTGCGCGTTCATCTCGTTGTCGGAGGTCTTTTCCAG
Source organism: uncultured Roseibium sp. (assembly GCF_947494555.1). GTDB lineage: Bacteria > Pseudomonadota > Alphaproteobacteria > Rhizobiales > Stappiaceae > Roseibium. The sequence goes on from NZ_CANLVF010000006.1 coordinate 228,634, forward strand.
ACTTTCGCAGCCGGGAATGCAGGCCTTGAGAACTTCCGGATCATTCAGTGCGCGCCACACTGCCTCCCGCCCGGCCGGTATCACCTGGCTGCCCGACATATCCATAGTGTCCTCCCACCGGAATATTTCAAAAGTCGTTGATCTTTAGAAAAGAACAGAGCAGGGCAGCTGTACACTGTACTTTAGGCCGGGTTGCGGTCCGCTTTACAAGGTTCAGGTTCGAGAGCTACAAATTGGGTTCGGCATCTGACATCCCGGAAAAAACGGGAGCCTGATGCCCGGGAGGAGAGATTGAGCCCAAGATCAGGGACGCGGCACGAGTGCGGCGTGGTGGTTCTGACGACCAACCAGCCGGATGACCACTCATTCTGGGTTGATATCGGTACGGCTGCCCGATCCGGGCAGTTTGCCCTCGGTCTTTTGTTTTTTTCGCAAGACTGCTTCCCACCCGAGCTGATCAGAAACCGGATGTCGGAGCATGCCCCGGGCCTTGTTTATGCCGCCTGTTCGACGGCAGGCGAGATCGGCGGTCCGCAAAGCGATACCGGTCAATGTCTTGCCGTTCTCTTTCCAAAAGACAACTTCTTTGCAACGACGGTTCGCATAGACGGGATCCGTTCGATCGGATTCGATCGTATCGTCGCACAAGTGAAGGAAGCCCGGCAGACCTTCGAGCGTGCCAGCAATGGTTTTGGGCAAGACGCTGATCAAGGCGAAATTTTCGCGGTCTGCCTCATCGATGGCATGTCCGTTGTCGAAGAAATGGTCACGGCAGCCCTGCACTGGGCGCTGGAGGACATCCCTCTGCTTGGTGGCTCGGCGGGCGACAGCATGCGGTTTACACGAACGTCGCTCATTCACAATGGTGACATCGGGGACAATTGCGCCATTGTGCTGTTTTTCAGAAGCGCCGTGCCCTTCAAGATTTTCAAGACAGACAACTTCGTGCCGACAGAGCGCAAGCTGGTGGTGACGCGCTCAGACCCGGAACGCCGCATCATCTATGAATTCAATGCGACCGAGGCCGCGACGGAATATGCCCGGGCCGTCGGCATCGACCCGGCAAGCCTGTCGCCGATGAGCTTTGCCTCTCATCCGCTGGTCGTGCGTGTCGGCGGCGAGTATTATTGCCGCTCCGTCCAGAAGATGAATCCGGACGGCTCGCTCTCGTTCTTTTGTGCCATCGATGATGGAATTGTTCTGACAGTCGCGGAACCGACCGGGATGACACGGTCAACCAACGAAGCTTTCGAGAGTGTCGTGAGGGAAATCGGGGATGTCGATTTCGTGCTGGGTTTCGACTGCGTTCTTCGCAGGATCGACGCCCAGAACCGGCAGGCGACACAGCGCATTCAGAAAATCTATCAGAAATACAATGTCGTCGGCTTCAACACCTACGGCGAACAATATCTGTCCATGCACCTTAACCAGACCTTCACGGGAATAGCCTTTGCGCGGCCTGCACAGAACACCGGAGAGCGAGCATGAGTCTGTCCGACATTGACGACGTCATCCGTCTGCAGAAAATCAATGCTGCGCTCGTGGACCGGGTCGAACAGGCCATGGATCAGCAGCGGAATGCGTTCTCCCTGTTCCAGACGGCAATCTCGCTGGAAGGCCAGGTCCGGCGGCGGACCGACGAACTGACGTCGGCACTGCACCGTCTGGAAGAAACCAATATCGAGCTCGCCCGCCAAAAAGACATTTCCGAACGGGCCAATCGCTCGAAAACACAGTTTCTGGCCGCCGCCAGCCACGACATCCTGCAGCCGCTCAATGCAGCGCAACTGACCATCTCGTCTCTTTACGATCTGCAGGTTTCAGATCAGTCCCGCTCCATGGTCAATCAGGTGGAACGCTCGCTCGACACCATGAACGAGCTGCTCCGCACGCTTCTGGACATTTCCAAACTGGACGCCGGGGTGACGACACCGCGGTTCGCCTCCGTGCCCATCCCGCCGATCCTGGCCAGCGTGCTTTCGGATCTGCGCCCGATTGCGCAAAAGAAAGGGCTGCGGCTGCGTGTCGCCGTCACGAACGATTGTGTCTACACGGATCGCCTCATGCTCAGAAGGGCTCTTCAGAACCTGATCACCAACGCCATCCGGTATACAGATCGCGGCGGTGTCCTGATCGGGACGCGCAGGCAGGGCGACAGCATTTCGATCGAAATCATCGACACAGGTGCGGGCATTCACGAGGACCAGCAGGAAAAGATCTTTGAGGAGTTTCATCGCGGGCCGCTGCCGCAGGGCGACGCGGACCACGGAACCGGCCTTGGCCTTGGACTTGCCATTGTGCGCAGGCTGATGACAGCTCTCAAGCACGAGGTCAGCGTCAGCTCGAAACCCGGAAAGGGAAGTGTCTTCCGTATTCGGGCAAAACGTGCCGATGCACCGCCATCTATTGCGACCACAGCTCCGGCTCCCACGCATACTATCCCCTCCAACGCCAATCTCACCGGCAAGAAAATCCTCGTTATCGAGAATGATCCGGCTGTTTTGGAGGCCATGGCCGGTCTGCTGTCCAAATGGGGCTGCTACTACAGAATTGCGCGATCGACACCTCAGGCACTGGAAGCACTGGACAACAACAACTGGTTGCCCGACCTGATCATCGCCGACCATCATCTGGATTTCGGGCATCTGGGAACGGACACGCTGGAACGTCTGTTCAGCGTGCTGCCTGTCCGGGTTCCGGCCATTCTGGCAACGGCCGATGCCTCCCAGGGCCTTGCGGAACATGCCAAGGCACTCGGCGTGGAGCATCTGCCCAAACCGGTAAAGCCCGCACAATTGCGAGCTTTGGCAACTCATCTCATCAATTCCGGCAAATGAACAACAGCGCCCGGCAAGGCTAGTTGTGGTGCCGCAGCGGCCTGAAACCGGGATTGGCAGATGCCGCGGTATCAAATGGGTCCGTCGTCCCGAGGGCCTCGAGTTTCTTGACTTCAATCACAGCCTGCGTGCGGCTCGAGACGCACAGTTTTCTGAGAATTTCAGAAACGTGGGCTTTCACCGTGGTTTCGCCAACCTGCAGCTCATAGGCGATCTGCTTGTTCAAAAGCCCGCTGCAGATCATCTGCAGAACCCGGATCTGCTGCGGCGTCAGGCTCGACAGGCGCTCGATCATCTTCCGGGTCTGGTCGTCAAGCGGCTCATCTTCGGCATCGGTGTAGTTTTCGGGCAAATAGGTCGCCCCGTTCATGACCTGCTGAATGGCCTCTGCCAGCGTCGTTTTTTTCGATGATTTGGGAATAAACCCCGCCGCACCATAAGCCATCACCTGCGCGATTATCGGCGGGTCTTCGGCACCTGAGACGACGACAACGGGCAGCCTTGGATAATGGGTTCTCAAATGCAAGAGCCCGTCCATCCCTTTCACACCGGGTATGGAGAGGTCCAGTAGGGCAAGATCGAACCCTGAATCGTCATCCAGCAATTCGCATGCGTCGTCGAGCGAAGCCGCATCAAGGGTATCTGAATTCGGGTAGGCCAGTTCCACTGCACTGTGAAGCGCTTCCCGAAACAGAGGATGGTCGTCTATGATCAGGAATTTGGTCGCGCCGTCTGCCTCGATTGACATGATCCCTTGCCTTCCGGTTTCGGACGATGGGTACCGACAGGTTCTTGCGTGCGATTGTTTCGCATCGAAGACGGGACGCTTCCGGCAGACAGGCCGCCGGAAGCGTCGAACCGTTCCGTCTTAGTTCGATGATGCCAGCTGCTTGGGCAGCTTGAACACCCAGATTGAACCACCCTGGTTCAGATAGTTCACCTTCTTGGCGACCTCACCGCCCCAAAGCGGAACCGCACCACCCCAGCCGGACGCAACCGCGATATACTGCTCGCCATCCATGTCCCAGGTGATCGGCTGGCCGACGATACCGGAGCCGGTCTGGAAGGACCAGAGTTCTTCGCCGGTATCCGCGTCAAAGGCCTTGAACTGCCCTTCGGGCATACCGGTAAATACGAGGCCACCCGCCGTGGTCATCACACCGCCCCACAAGGGTGCGTTGTTCTTGTGTTCCCATTTGATCTCACCGGTGTTCGGGTCAATTGCCTTCAAAGAGCCGATGTGGTCTTCGAAGATAGGTTTGATGGTGAAGCCGGACCCCAGGTAAGCTGCGCCTTTCTTGTAGGTGATCGGCTCGTTCCAGATATCCATGCCCCATTCGTTCGACGGAACGTAGAAGAGGCCCGTATCCGGATTGTGCGCCATCGGCATCCAGTTCTTGCCGCCCAGGAAAGACGGAACCGCGAAGACGACTTCACCCTTCTTGCCGTCGGCAGCCTTGCTCGGGTCGCCGGGCCGATTGTTTTCAACGAATTTCGGGCGGCCATCCTCACCGATGCCTTCTGCCCAGGTGATCTGCTTGACGAACGGCCAGGCGTTGACGAAGGCACCGTCATCACGGTTCAGGATGTAGAAGAAGCCGTTCCGGTCGGCAGTCGCGTAGCGTTTGTTTCCGCTCGCATCGACGAAGGGAATGACTTCGTTGACACCGTCAAAGTCCCAGCCTTCGCGGGGCGTGGTCTGGTAGTGCCATTTGATTTCACCATTTTCCGGATTGATGCCAATGCGCGAGGCTGCGTAGAGGTTGTCACCTTCGGTTCCGGTCGGATTGCCGGCGGAACGAAGCCAGCTGTTCCAGGGTGCCGGGTTGCCTGCGCCGAACACCAGTGTGTTGGTGTCCTGGTCATAGGTGCCGCCGAGCCACGTCGCGCCGCCGCCTGTCTTCCACATGTCACCGGGCCAGGTCGCGTTGAGCGTGCCGGTCATGGTGCTTTCTTCGCCCTTGAAGGTGCCCATATGGCCTTCGATGACGGGACGGGTCCAGACCAGTTCGCCGGTTTCCGCGTCGCGGGCCTGCACCTCACCGATGATGCCGAATTCACCACCGGAATTGCCGGTCACGATGAGCCCGTTCACAATCACCGGGGCAGCCGTATAGGAGTAGCCTGCCTTGTAGTCGGCAATTTTCTTGCGCCAGACCACATCGCCGGTCTTCAGATCCAGTGCCACGATCCGCGCATCGAGCGTTCCGAAGAAAATCTTGTCTCCATAGATGGCCGCGCCGCGGTTTACCACGTCACAGCAAGGCAGAATGCCTTCGGGAAGACGCGCGTCATATTGCCAGATTTCCTCGCCGGTCTTCAGGTCAATCGCGTAAAGGCGCGAATAGGACCCGGTGATGTACATGACCCCATCGTAAATCAGCGGCTGGGTCTCCTGACCGCGCTGTTTTTCACCCCCCAGTGAAAACGCCCAGGCAGGAACCACGTTTTGAACGTTGTCCTTGTTGATGATCTTCAGGGGTGAATACCGTTGCTGATCCCGGCCCATGCCGTTGGTCAGAACGCTATCAGTCGTCGCCTGATCGTTTGCCAGGTCCTCTTCCGTCACATCGGCGTGCGCTCCGGTCATCGCAAGTGCGCTGACCGCTGCCATAGCGAAAAACTTCCTCATCCTGTCTCCTCCCAGGTTCAGTTCGGACAGAGCGACGTGTTCTGAAACCGCATGAACACACGAAGCCACCGCCTCCCTCATTTTTAAGTCTAGTGGAAACACCCAATCGCGAGAATTGCACCATAGTGCACCTTTCAAACGCCGGAATTCTGCGAATCCGGACCTGTGCATTGCAACAAATTCATTCTTTCGCGCCGCGGCGGCAAAGAAGGTAAATCCCAGATCGACACTGCGCTCTTGCAGCCCGTGACCTGACCATTGCAAACCGGGAAGCCTTGCCGACCGAAAGTCCAATTCATTGCGGTTTCACGACTGCTAAGCTGAAGCGAAAATCCAATGGGAGGAAATCATGCATCGGCTCATCAAACTGCTTCTTGTTAGCTTTTCTTGCCTGATGCTCGCCACCGCCGCGTACGCGCAAGAGACGCCCGTCCTGAAGGCCGCTGTCCTCAAGGTCGGGACCGTCAACTGGGAACTCGATACCATCAAACACAATGGCCTGGATATCGAAAACGGGTTCAAGCTCGAAGTCATGGGACTTGCCGGCAATCCCGCGACCCGTATCGCGTTCCAGGGGGGCGAAGCAGATATCGTCGTTGCAGACTGGCTGTGGGTCGCCCGCCAGCGCGCTGACGGGCACGACTATGTGTTTGTGCCCTATTCCAAATCCGTAGGCGGCCTGATGGTTCCAAACGATAGCAAAGCCCAGAGCCTGAAGGATCTGGCCGGTCAGAAGATCGGCATTGCCGGTGGCCCGGTCGACAAAAGCTGGCTTATTCTGAGAGCCTACGCAGAACAGGAATACGGGATTGATCTCGCCGCGGAAACGCAACAGGTGTTCGGCGCCCCGCCGCTGATTTTCAAGAATGCGCTCTCCGGTGAAACAGACGGTGCCATCAACTTCTGGCATTTCGCAGCCAAAATGAAAGCAAAGGGAATGCGCGAGCTGATCTCAGTTGCTGATGCCGCGAAGGCACTCGGTCTCGATCCCGAAACGCCGCTTCTCGGGTATGTCTTTCACGGCGAAATGCTCGAAGAACAGCCGGATCTGGTGCGCGGCTTCATGGCTGCATCGAGAGGTGCCAAAACCATTCTGGCAGATAATCCCGAAGCCTTCGACAGGATCAGACCAATGATGCGGGCAAAGAGCGATGCCGATTTCGAAGCCCTGAAGGCAGGCTTCATCGCCGGCATCCCGGCACCTGGACCGGTCGATGAAGAACAGGCCGAGCTGATGCTGGAGGTCATGGCCCGGCTCGGCGGTGAAAAACTCGTCGGATCCGCAACAAAACTGCCGGAGGGTGTGTTTGTCGTTCCGGAAGGCTGATCCGAAACTTGCAGCTTCCGTCAGGACCCGGCTGATATCGCTGGGTCTGCTCATCCTGGGCTGGTCGGCATTCGCCGCGGCCCTGGCAGATCCTCAGACCCTTCCGTCGCCGCTCGAAATCGGCCGACTGACCTTCAACGAGCTCACCGGCGGGCCGCTGCTGTTTCACTTGAGCGTTACCCTTGGGCGTGTCCTCGCCGCCTTCATTCTCGCCATGGCCATCGGAACGGTTTTCGGTCTGCTGATGGGCCGGAAGAAACCCTTCGACACGTGGCTCGATCCCTGGCTGCTGTTTTTTCTGAACCTGCCCGCTCTTGTAACCATCGTGCTTTGCTACCTCTGGATCGGTCTGACGGAAGTCGCGGCAATCACCGCGGTCGCGATCAACAAGATCCCCATGGTGACGGTGCTCATACGCGAAGGTGCACGAACGTTCGATCCGTCCCTTGATGACATGTCCAGAATATTCCGCGTGACGCGCCTGACTCGGTTCCGGCACATCGTCGTTCCACAGCTGGCGCCTTTCTTCGCGGCAAGTGCCCGAACTGGCATAGCCCTGATCTGGAAGATCGTTCTTGTGGTCGAGTTTCTGGGCCGATCAAACGGCGTCGGCTTTCAGATCCACCTTTATTTCCAACTCTTCGATGTCGCGATGGTGCTGACCTACGCCCTGTCGTTCATCGTCGTGATGCTGACGATCGAATTCACCATTCTTCAGCCGTGGGAGCGCCGCGCAAGCCGGTGGCGCCGGGCATGATTGAGATCGACATTCACAGCAAGTCGTTCGGTGACCAGCATGTGCTCGGGAGTGTCTCGCTGACGATACCAGCCGGAGAATGCGTCGCCGTTCTCGGTCCCTCCGGCATCGGCAAGACGACGCTCCTGCGCATTGCAGCGGGCCTCGACACGGAGTTCGATGGACACGTCACGCGGCCGGAACGCCTGGCAATGGTCTTTCAGGAGCCAACGCTTCTGCCCTGGCGCACCGCGGCGGACAACCTCAAGCTCATTGTCGGTCTGACGGACGACGACGCCGACGCAGCGCTGAAGCGCGTCGGGCTTGATGGCAAAGGCGGACACCTGCCGGATCAGTTGTCGCTAGGTCAAAGGCGCCGCCTTGCGCTTGCCCGCGCCTTCGCCGCGCAGCCGGATTTTCTTGTCATGGACGAACCCTTTGCATCGCTCGACAAGGCGCTTGCCGCCGAAATGATCGCGCTGACACGCGACCTTCTGAAAGGTGCGCGTATCGCGACGCTTCTGGTCACGCATTCAGAATCCGAGGCCGAGGCACTGTCCGACCGGACTTTGCACCTGCACGGCCGGCCGGCTGTCCTGACGGACGCACAGGCTGCGGACTGAAGGCTTCTCACACGTTTCCCTAACAGCGTTTTGAATTGGTCCTTCTGCGCAACCGCAATACTGTTCGCCGTGAAAGAACCTTTGTGGCGGTCTGGCTAATGAAATTTTCTTCGGTTTTGGGTGCTCTTTTTTTGTTTGCAGGCATTGGAACAGCCGGTGCAGGCGAGACGGCCGATCACCCTTGCGGGCTGGAAGCTGCCTGCAGCGCGGACGCAAGGCCCTATCGCGCCAAACCACCAGAGGGCTGGGACGGCGTGGAACCCCTCCCGGTGCTCATTCATTTCCATGGCTGGAAACGCGATTCCAAGCATCCACTTAAGAACCCGAAAGTTCTGACTGCCATAAACGAGAACAAGGCCCTGCTGGTCGCTCCCGAGGGGCTTCACAGAACCTGGGACTTCTGGGAACGCGACAATCGCGATGTCCCATTCGTGCGAGCCGTTCTTGAAGACGTGGCAACGCGGTATCCGATCGACAAGACGCGCATCTACGCAACGGGTTTTTCCTATGGTTCCGCAATGGCATGGCGTGTCGCCTGCGACGCCGGCGACCTGATCGCCGGGATCCTGCCTGCGGCAGGAACGCTCTATAATCAGGACAGGGTTTCCTGCCCGACCGGTCCGGTGAACGTCATACATGTTCACGGCTTCAAGGACAACGTCATGGAACTTCCGCGAGAAGCGGACGGCAATCCGAACATTGCCGTCGATCTCTGGCAACGGACCAATTCCTGTGCGGTTGAACCGGACCGCACGGAAACCCTGAACGGCCATGATTGCCTGGTCTGGTCTAGCTGCCAAAGCGGAAAGGAAGTCATGCTATGCCTGCATGAGCGCGGCCATATTGTCCCCAAAGGCTGGATCAAGAACGCGCTGGAGCGTGCGTTGCAGAAATACCGGCTTGGAGAAAACACATACGGTCAGCTCAACCCAGCGGTCCAGGGCTCAGCGCCGACCTCGCTGGCGAACTGAAACCGAAATCCTGCGCGCTCAGTAGATGCGCTGGAATTTCCATTCGTCGGCATCGGGTGTCACGGCTTTCCAGTCGTAGTCGAGCCGCTTCAGTTCTTCAGCTGTTTCAAATCCCTGCTCTGCAGACCGGTTTATAAACTCCCGGCCCAGATCAATATCCTGCTCGACACCGTAGCCGCGCAAGAGATCGAGCCCGTAGTTGAATTCTCCAATCGGGTCGCCCGCTTCAGCAGCCTTCCGGTCCCAACGGGCGGCAGCTTCGGGATCCTCGCTCTCGCCAAGTCCGTTCTGGTCCATGTAGGCCATCCAGGTCATCGTGCCCGTCCAGCCCTTGTCAGCGCAGGTCTGGAAGACCTTGCGCGCGGCTTCATGATCACCCTTTTTGGTCAGCAGGTACCCTTGGGCGCAGACAACCATGTCAACATCACCTTCCAGGGCTCGGGTCAGTGACTTGCTCAGGCTCATTTCGTCCGGGTTGAGTGTGCCGCCGCTGTCGACCTCTTCGGCGAGCGCAGACTGTCCCCAGATACCAGCGACGAGAAAGAGCGAAACGCAACGAAACTTCATGCCTTGGCCTCCTGTTTCCATACCGGCCCAACGCGCTCAGGTTTTCCTTCGAACCATACCACGTGCCGGATCATACCCCCAAAGACTGCCCAGGGAAAAGACGGTGAATGCCAACAGCACCCATAGAAGAGCAAACCAGTCGACCTGGCCATAAAGGGCAAACCGGATGAGTTCGACACCATGGGAAAACGGATTGAAGGCGCAGATATCACGCAGGATGGTCGAGGCCTCCGCCATTTTCCATAGGGGATAAAGCGCTGTTGACAGGAAGAACATCGGGAAGATGACGAAATTCATGACACCGGCAAAATTCTCCAATTGGTTGATCGTGCTGGATAGCAGCAGCCCGAGAGCGCCCAGCATCAGACCGTTGAGGATCAGCGCGGGCAGGAGCGCGAGGTAACCGGCAGGTGAAAAACTGATGCCCGTGAGCGCTGCAATCGCCAAAAACGTATAGACCTGAAAGATCGAAATCGTGGTGCTTGCAAAGAGCTTGGAGAACAGAAGCCACCAGCGCGGAATAGGGCTGGTCAGGAGCAGGCGCATCGATCCCATTTCACGGTCGTAGACAAGGCTCAGGGATGACTGCATGCCCGAAAAGAGCTGGATCATGCCGCAAAGGCCCGGAACGATATAGATCTCGTAAGTGATGTAGGTCTGATAGGGCGGCTGAATAGACAGTCCAAGGGCTGCGCGGAAGCCCGCAGCGAACACGATCAGCCAGACCAGAGGACGAACGATAGCTGCAAGGAAACGTCCGCGCTGAGAAACGAAGCGGAGGGCTTCCCGGTGGACAATCGCAAGCAGACAGATAAGAGCCGCTTTCATTCACCCGCCCCCGTCATTTCCAGAAACCGGGACTGCAGGGACGATGTTCCAGCGACCTCACCGGCACGGCCGTTCGCGCAGACCTTGCCCTGATGCAGCACGATGAGGTGATCGCTGTCGTCGATCTCGTCAACCAGATGGGTCGCCCAGAGCACCGTCAGGTCCTGCTCTTTTGCCATGCGGTGAACATGGCGCGTGATTGATTGCCTCGTGGCTGCATCCAGCCCAACTGTCGGCTCATCCAGAAGCAGCACATCCGGGTCGTGGATCAGCGCCCGGGCAATTTCCATGCGCCGCCGGTGCCCACCGTTGAGTGCCCGGACTTTCTCGCCCACGCGTTCGGCCATATCGAGCCGTTCAAGAGCAGATCTGATCCGCCGGTCGGCATCCTTTCCCGAGAGCCCGTGAAGCGCAGCGAAGTATTTCAGGTTCCGCCATACCGAAAGATCCAGATCCAGCGTTGGCTGCTGGAAAACGACACCAATCCTGGCCAGTGCCTGGCGGGGTTCTTTCGCCAGCGAGTGTCCGTCAATCGTGATGTCGCCCGCATCAGGTACGAACAATCGCGTCAATATGGAAAAAAGCGTGCTCTTTCCAGCGCCGTTCGGTCCCAGAAGCGCGCAGAACATTCCCTTTTCGAGCGAAAAGCTGATGTCGTTCAGGGCAGTCTTCTTGCCATAAGAATGGGTGACACCCTGAACGCCAAGGCGGGCTGTCACTTAATGGTAATCTCCAGGCTTTGGAGTTCGCTACCCGGCACGCCGAAATTGTATGTCCCTGGCTTGATTGCCAGGAAACTGATTTCCGCGGTGCCGGCTTCATCGAACTCGAGACTGTCGACGCCAAGCGGCCGGATTTCAATCCCCTCAATCACGATCTCGTCGATCCAGATGGCCCTGAAAAATCCCGCTCCGGCAAGCGCCAGTTCCTGACTGCCGTCGGCTTCGATTTCGATTTCGTAATAGGTGCCAGACTTCAGCTCCAGCTTTCCGCTTTCGTTGAGCGGCACCCCGGCGGACAGTGTCAGGGGTGGGAGGTCTTCCCGGTTGTCACGCGACAGGATCCCGGCGGTTCCGAAGGTCGGCGCGTCATCGTCATCATCGTCACCGTCTGCCATGACAGGCGCCGTCAGAAGTGCGAATGTGGTCACGCACGCGAGTAAGAGTTTCATCTGTTCCTCCCGGATTAATCGTCAGTTCGTCGGCCGGTACGCCGCCCCCCAGGGGAAGCGTCCGACTTTGATCGTTTTTATTGGAGCCAGTTCGGCAACGTCGATCACGGTCACGTCGCCGGAAACGCCGTTGGTGGTAAAAAGCAGGCTCTCGTCGCCATTGAACGCCATATGCCAGACGCGGCGACCGACCAGAAGATAGTCCGTAACCTCATAGGTTTCCGGATCCACGACCGCGACGTGGTTCGACGGTCCGAGCGCGACAAAAACGTGTTTGCCATCCTTGGTCATTTCAAAGCCGACAGGCTGGACGCGGTCCGGATGAATGCCCTGGATCTCGAAGTTTATCTTGGCCTTTTCCGTCTGGCTTTCCCGGTCGAAGACGGTGATCGTGCCGCCGATTTCGGAACTGACCCACAGCTCGGATCCGTCATGTGTGAATTCGGCATGGCGCGGGCGCTGATCGACAATCGTGTTTGCGAAGAGCTCCTGCGTCTTTGTGTCGATCCAGTGGGCCATGTTGGTGGTTTCCGACGTGGTGATCGCGATATCGCCATCGGGCGACACCGCCATCCCCTCCGGCTCGATGCCGACATCTATCTGCGCGATGACCTTGCGGGTTTCCGTGTCGACGACGGTGGTGATCGCATCATCCTCGTTGGCTATGTAAAGATGCCGGTTGTCCGGATGCAGCACGAACTGCTCCGGATCTTCACCTGAAGGCAACTCGTGAAGGATCTTGCCGGTTTCCGGGTCAATCACCTGGACGGTGTCGCTGTCGGACGCACACAGATAGAGAACCGAATGATCGATCGCGAAGGTTATCCCACGCGGTCTTTCTCCCACATCGATCGTGCGAACCACTTCAAGCGTATCGATGTCGATCACGCTGATCGTGTCGTCCTTTTCGTTCGACACCCAGATTTCGTCAGCCGCCGCAGTGGACAGGCCGAGACCGAGCGCAAGCGACACGGCCGGCAACAAGATGCGCATGTTTCACTCCCTGAAAGCTGTACAGGCGGTTTCCGCCTCGTCTATTCCGAGCGTATCGAGCTCGGTTCTTTGGTGCAGGAACCCTTCGAACGGGGCCTGGGCGACGACGGCCCGTCCGTGCGTCACCGGTATCGGCTGTCTCATTTGCCCATTCCAGGTCCGGAAGGTCTGTGGCCTTCCCTTGAACCCGGCGAGTTCAAAGTCGTCCGACAAAATGTAGGCACGGATGGCGGATGGTTCCGCCTGATTGGTCCGCGTCACCGCCTCTCCGATCGCCCTTACGGCTGCCCACGCAGCATAATCGACCGGACGCATTGGTCTTTCGGCGCCCTTTACGAACCTCTTCTGAAGCTGTGCAGCGCCCCATTGCTCGACGGTTCGATCCCAGGCTGCAGGAACCAAACCTTCGGTGCCGGCAACGGGGCGCGGTTCCCAGGTATTGAAGGGCACATAGCGGCTAAAATCATCTGTTTCGTCAGCAACGATCAGAAGATCGTGTTCCGGGAAATCCTGCGTTAAAAGTGGCAGTTCCTGAAAAGCGTTGCGCCGCATGTCGGCATCCACGTCCCAGACCTTGCTTTCCAGCATGCGAATTCCAAACTTCCGTGCCGAGCCGGCAATTGAATCCGCAAAGGCTTCGTCCTTCGGATTGGGTCCGGACAGCATGACCCAGTCTGTCCATTTTTTTCGGACCGCGAACTGCGCAAGCGCATCCGTCAGCATCGCGCGCGAAGGGAGTGTGTGCAGAAGGTTCGCGCGGCAGGACTCGTTCCTGAGATCCGTATCGGGAGCACCAGCGTTTAACAAAATCGCGGTCCCGGCCTCAGGCAGGTCGGCCAGCATCAGCAACTTGTTCTTGGGCGCCTTGACGACAACAAAGGGCGTCAACGCAAGCAGCTCGCGCGCAGCGGCTTCAAAGTCGCCACCCACGTCCACAATACGTGTCTCCAGAGAGTAGAACTGCTTCAGAAAACGACCGGTCGTCGCATTGTCCTTTAGGCCAAGCTCGGCACCTGACAGACCCTCGTTTTCAGGAACCGGGTCGAGATTTGAAAGCACCGGCGGTTGTACTTCAACCTGTTCCAAGTAGCCGATCGTCACTGACACTTCCGCATGCGCAACACTGCAGCAAAACCATAATATCACTAAGTATTTCGCGATCGGCCTGACAATCATAAAGTCATTCTCCGTGATCCGAATACCGGTGAGTTCCCGATGCCTCATAGGTTAATCTGACAATCGCACACTGGGCAAGAAAAGGAGACTTGTCCCTTGGTACAATAGCGCCGCTGCGTGAGCTGTGCGTATCTAATTCCGGCGATCTCGGGAGGAGAGAACTCATGAATTTTCGCAAATGCATGCTGGGCATCTTTGCGGCTGGAACCGCCCTTTCCCTCACATCTCTGGACCCAATGGGAAGAGTGGAAGCGCATGGCGATGTGGCGCCTCAGGCGGTCGATACTGCGGGACTTCCCGACCTTGGCGAGGAGTGGCTTGAGGAGAACCCCTGGAGAGATCCGGAGAGTGAATTCTGGGCGCTCGCGATCAGCATCGGCGCATCGGGCTATAACCAGAATTGCGCGCGCTGCCACGGGCTTGAAGTCATATCCGGCGGGCTGGCGCCCGATCTCAGATATCTTGAAGCGGACGACTTCGGCGACGAATGGTATCTGGAGCGCTACCAGAACGGCTACACGCAAAACGGCGTCACCAAAATGCCGGCGTTCGGCGACTTGCTTGGCCAGGAAGCTGCCTGGGCAATCCGCACCTATGTGGAGACACGACCAGATGAGGGGGCTCTCGATCCACACTCGGATCGATTGAAAGCCATCCGCGACGTGATCAAGGAACTTGCAGACAAGGCAACGCCTGCGGCCGAAGCCGAGGCGACCATCGCGCCGCTGCGCATTGAAATGGACGAAATTGCGAATTCCCTGGAAACGGGATCCGGTGCTCCGAAAGCAGAATCGGTTGCGTCCCGCGCCGTGCTGCAGTTGGATGGTTCAGACGACAGTCTCAAGAAAACCGCAGAGATCCTCACGATCGGATTATCGGCCGCCGAGTAATGAAAACAACTGCGAAACGAGCAGCAATCGCGTTCCTGGCTATTTGCAGCGTGGCCGGGACGCCTGCCCTCGCGCAAAACTGCCAGAATGTGCGCTTTGGCGACGAAGCCGAGCGCAAACCACAGAATGTCGGCCGGGACATTGTCGGCCAGAGCCTGGATGACATCCAGGAACGCGGCACGATCAAGATCGCCGTCTACGAGGACTTTCCACCCTTTTCCTATGAAGAGAAAGGCGTCCTCAAGGGCGTCGATATCGAGATCGGCAAACTGATCGCCGCAGACCTTGGTGTCGACGCACAGTTCATCGTGACTGCAGCAGATGAGAATGTCGACGGCGACCTGCGTAACAACGTCTGGCGCGGGAAGCTCATCGGCGGGCAGATTTCCAATGTCATGCTGCATGTCCCCTATGACCGGGAACTCGGATGCCGAAACGAGATGGTCGTGCTCAACGGTCAGTATTACAACGAGCAGCTTGCCATCGCCTATCGCAAGGACGCCTATCCCGAGGACCCGCCGGTTCCGGCCTATTTCCGTTTCGACACGGTGGGTGTCGAAAACGATACGATTTCCGATTTCTACCTTTCAGGCTTCGCCCGCGGGCAGCTGGTCGGCAATATGCGCCGCTTTCCAACGGCAAGTGATGCCATGTCGGCCTTGGCAGAAGGCGAGATCATGGCCGTCATGGCGCCCTTGTCGCAGCTCGAACACGATCTCACCGACGAGATCGGGGTGCATACGCCACCCTTGCCAGGACTGGCCAAGTCGTCCTGGACCCTGGGACTGGCCGTGCGGCACAACTGGCGGCCCCTTTCCTATGCCGTTGACGACGCCATCCGATACGCGATCGACGACGGGCGCATGGCCAAGATCTTTGAAGACCATGGCCTGACTTACACGAAGCCGGAGTGGTGACGTCTGAAGCCGGGCAGGATTCACTCAAATCCGGAGAAGTTCACCACCGGCATCTTCCAGCCAGACGGTTTGCGCGAAGTCTTCCGATACGGCTTTTTCCGCAAGATCGGTTGAGGTCGTCAAGGCAAGCGCCGTAGACAATCCGTCGGCTTCGGCGGCCGTTCGACCCATCACAGTCACCGACTTCCAGCGCGGCTCAGCCCGGCTGAGATCTGGGCGCAGGATGTGGCCACTGCCGTTTTCAAACAGCGTTCCGAACGGTGCTGATGTCGCCAGCGCCGCATTCTCAAGCTCGATCCTTTCAAGAATACCGCCTTTCGTGCTGGCAATCCCGATCCGTGACGATCTGCGGCCTGCGCGGAATTCGCCGACATGGACCAGATAGGGATCAAATCCATGAGCTGTCAGGACCTCGCTCACACGGTCGGTCGCAAACCCTTGAGCAATGCCGTTCAGCGTCATTGCCATTCCGGGAACGGAAAAACGAAGGTGTGACCGCTTCAGCTCGACCTTCGACCACCCGATCAACCCGGCAAGCGACCTCAAGTCCGTTTCGGAAAGTCCGTGACGGGCCCGCGCCTGTGCCACCATGAGCGGCTGAACCGTCGGGTCGAACAGGCCGCCGGACAGACGGTGGATCCTGTCCGCAACCCCGATTAATCGGGCGAATTCGGGCGGCATCATGAGGTTTCCGCTCTCGTTCAAGCGGTTCAGCGCAGACGTCGGCTGATAGAGCGAGAATAGCCGCTCCATTCTGGCGAGCGTGTCCTGTGCGGCACGGAGCGCATTCTGTGCCTGTCTTTCGTCCGTTCCGAACAACCGGATCTCGGCGTCCGCTCCAAGGGCGCGCCCGTGCCATGCAACGCCATCGGCCGATGCTGATCGGGCGCCCGATGCCGACGGGGCGCATCCGGCCATGACGGTCAGGAAACGGCGACGGCTTATGGTCAAAGCTGCCTCCCTCGTTTGGCGAGCACGAGGGGCACGCATTGAGTGTCGTCATCATGGATCGTCACACAATCGAGGCACTGAAAGCACTCGTCATAGCGGATGCCACCAGCCGGCTTGATCGCATTGTAGTTGCATTTCACGCGGCAAAGCTGGCATGGACTGCCACAGACGTCGCGCCTCGGGATCCAATCGCGCAGTCTCAAGAAACCGCCGATCGCCATAACCGCGCCGAGCGGGCAGACGTAGCGGCAGAACCCTTTGAAAACCACCATGCTGAGCAGAAGCAGACCGACGCAATAGGCGACGAAATACCATTCACGCACGAAAAACGTGGTGACCGCCGTCTTGAATGGCTCGACCTCAATGGCGGCGTCCAGATAGGCGGGCGCTACAAAGACGAGCGCCACAAGGCTTGCCAGGACAACGTATTTGAATTTCACCAGCCAACGGTCGATGCGATCGGGCACACGTATCTGGGGAAGCCGCAGGAGGCGTCCTGCGTGATGCATGAATTCCTGCATCGCACCGAAAGGACACATCCAGCCGCAGAAAAATCCACGTCCCCAGATGATGAATGTCAGGACAACGACGCCCCAGATCAGAAGCGAAAACGGATCGTATAGGAGAAATGCAAGGCTTTGACCCTCAAACATGCCACGGACAACGCCGAGAACCGTTGCAATCGAAAGCTGCCCTTGGCCCCACCAGCCGACAAAACCGATCACGCCCGCAAGAATTGCCAGCCGGAACACCGTAAAATAGCGGAAACCGGCGAGGCGCGATTGCCCCAGCAAAAGCAGCGGCACCAGCATGGCAAGGCCGCCGGCCAGAACAATCAGGTCCCCAGCCCTTGCATCCATGGCCTGTCGCCAGACTGGAACAGGTTCAGGCGGCTCGTCCCTTATGAAAAATCGCTCGTCCGTCTTGTGAGCCAGCGCAAAATCGACGGTTCCAATCTCGGGTCTGAAAGATCCGTGTTCGCGAACGGCGCGCACCGATAAAGACCATTCACTGGTCGGGTCGAAGCCGAGCCTGCGGTCGGTGCGCAGGATCATCGCATACTCGCCGGGTATTCCTTCGCGCAGCTCGATATCAAGATCGGCATCGCGCAGCGAAATCGGCAAGCCATCCTGACTTGCGGTGATCAGATCAGGGCTGGTGTTGCGCACAAATTCTTCGGTCACCAGCCCATGGCGCCCGGCGTCGATCACAAGGATCGGTTCATCTTCGGGCGAGAGCTCGCGGAAATTGCGCAGCTGGCGCAAACTGTCCGGTTCGAGGATGGCTTCTGCAACCGACGGCGGGCCCAGGTCGACGACCCAAAGATCCAGATAAACCGCATCCGGCTCGTCTTTGGCGATCGGATCGTCGTCCGCCCAGATCGTTTCCGCAAAGGCGTCATCGACTTCGCGGTTGGTGACCACCCGCCGGCCGGCTATTCCCTCCTCGACAAGCTGTTCCCAGGTCAATGCCTCGGTGTATTCGAGATTAGGCTCGGCCGCCGCCCGGCCGCCAATTCCCTCGATCTTTTCGCGCGCAACCTTGAGTGCCGCAGCAAGCAGCGTTTCATGAGCAATGCGGACACTTGCCGTCGCCTTGGTTACGCCGTCGAGATAGACAAGCGATGACCCACTTCCCTGGTCGCCATAAGGAACCCCGATCACCAATGAGTCGGTTATGGAGTAGCCCTTGTACTGGGCGATGAAGTCCTGAAAGGGAGCTTCGCCGAGCCCTGACACGAAAATCGGTTCGTTGTGAGACACGATATCGACATCGATCAGCCTGCCCTCAAGCGTCAGAATGACAAACAGATTGATCGGCGCACCCGAAAACCCCGGAAGAGGTGCCAGCGGCTGGGTTTCAAAGGCATAGCCCGCAACACGGCCGTCGAGATTGATCAGTTCGTAGATGCCGCCGTCGAGCAGTTCGCCCAATTGGTAGGGAGGCTGGATGTATTGCGAGGCGCCTTCGCGATCCAGCTCCAGTGCGCTGCCGGAAGACACGGCAAACGTGATCGCGACGACTGCGCAGACAACAAGCCTGGCAAGCGCGCGAACAAAGTTCCCCGTCCCTTGCTGTATCTCCTCCATGAGTGCAGTTTTTCCGCAGCGGAAATCGGACGCAACTGTCCTTTAGATCAAGACGCCCTCCAATTCGCCTTACATGCCCTGTACCAAAGGCCTAGATTTCCGTTGACCCAGGTCAACGTTGCCCGCGCGCCGATAGCGTTGACTCCGCTTCGTTCAGGAGAGGAGAGAGCCCATGACGTTCCGAAAAATCGCCTTGGCAACAGCAGCGCTTGCCCTGATGCCATCCGCTCAAGCATCCGAAGTCTTCGAGCAGGCCAAGATCACTGCCGGCGAGATGCTTTACAAGGTGGAGTGCCGCCGGTGTCATGCAGCTGATTCCAGCGATCCCAGTTACGGTCCACCTCTTGAAAATGTGATCGGCCGCGGCGCCGGAACATTCCCGGATTACGACTACTCAGAAGCGCTGGCCACCTCCGGAATTGTCTGGACTCCAGCGGCACTGCGCGCATGGATGGAGGACAACACTGGCTTCCTGCCGGGCACAAAGATGCGCCATGTCGGGATCGAGGACCGGACCGTGCAGGACTTCATCCTGACTTATCTGGCTAGTCTTTCCGCGGTCGAAAAACAGTAACGTCCTCAAACGACACTCTTGTGTTCGGCCGGACGATGTTCACACGACAACGGCCACCACCGCGAGGCAGTCTCCCGACTTGATAAGACCGGGAAAATGGCGTGCCATCAGAATACCGGAGCGTTTGGCCCGGTATTCTTCTGGCGCTTGCCCGGTCCTCTCCGTTGACCAGATCCTAGCGACAAGATCACCTGCGGCCACCTCGTCGCCAAGATCCACAACCGGCTCGATCATGCCTTCGCTCTCGCTGAACACGAAACAATCGCCGTCCGGCATGTCGAGGTTGATCGTCGCTTCAGTTTCGATCGTTCCCGACAGGATGCCGGCGTGGCGAAGAACATTGCGGACACCTTTTCTGGCAATCGCAACGGAGCGGGCGGTTGCTGTACCGCCGCCGCCGAGCTCGGTTGTGACGAACACCTTGCCCTTGTCCTCGACCGCAGTGTCATACATGCCGACATTGTCGATCTCGAGCATGATTGCCGTGTAGGGTGCATTGAATGCCTGGACCGCAGCAACGCAGGCCTCCTGCTGCACCTTGTTGCCGAGAACATGCGCAGAGGCAAAGGGTACGAAATCCAGCGTTTTTCCTCCCGAATGAAAATCGAGAACGATATCCGCCATCGGGATCAGGACACTGTCAAAAAAATGCGCGATCTTCTGCGTTACGGTCCCATCCGGCCGGCCGGGAAAGGAGCGGTTCATATTCCCTTTGTCAATCGGGGAGGTACGCGTCCCGGCACGGAAAGCAGGGTAATTCAGCGCCGGCACGATGATGAGCCGTCCACTGATATCATTTGGGGAAAGGTTCAGTGCAAGGTCCTGAAGCGCCAGAGGCCCCTCATATTCGTCGCCGTGGTTGCCTCCGGTCAAAAGGGCGGTGGGTCCCTCACCGTTCCGGATCACCGTGATCGGGATCATCACCGATCCCCAGGCAGAATCGTCGCGGCTGTAAGGCAGGCGCAAAAATCCATGATGGGTCCCGTCCTGATCGAGCGGGATAGTCGGGACGATGGGATTGCCGGGCATCGTCATTCCTTCACGAACAGCTTGCGGGGAACGTTGGCCAAACATTCAGGGGCACCTTCCCGAATGACAATGCTCTCGGTGATTTCAAAACCCCAGTCCTCCATCCAGAGACCGGTCATGAAATGGAACGCCATGTTTTCCTGCAGGACGGTTCGATCACCGCTGCGCAGCGACATCGTGCGTTCGCCCCAATCAGGCGGATAGGAAATGCCGATCGGATAACCGGTGCGGTTGTCCTTGGTGATGCCGTATTTTTTCAAAACGGCGAAAAACGCTTGGGCAATGTCTTCGCACAGATTGCCTGCGCGGGCTGTTTCAAGCCCGGCCTCCATGCCTTCCAAAACCGCCTTCTCGGCATCGAGGAACGTCTGTGTCGGTTTTCCGAGAAAGAGTGTCCGGGAAAGCGGGCACTGGTAGCGATGATACGCGCCGGCGACCTCGAAAAACGTGCCTTCTCCGGATTTCATCGGCCTGTCGTCCCAGGTCAGATGAGGTGCCGCAGCGTCGCTTCCCGACGGTAGAAGCGGAACTATGGCGGGATAATCCCCGCCTGCCTCCAGGGCGCTATCGTATCTCAATCCGGCGTCGTAAATGTCCGCGACGAGGTCACACTTGCGAAGTCCTGGCTCTGCCTTTTCCAGAATGCGTGCGTGGATTTTTTCGACCAGCTTGCCCGCCTTGCGCATATAGGCGAGTTCCTGCGCCGATTTTACGGCCCGCTGCCAGTTGACTAGCGCGGTGATATCCTGGAACACCGCGTTTGGCAGGTGTTTTTGCAAAGAGGCGAAGCTTGCGGCGGTGAACCAGTAGTTGTCCATTTCAACGCCAATCCGCACCGAGGACCATCCTCGGTCCGCGATCCGAGCCGCCAGAAAATCCATAGGGTGCCGCTCGGTCGACTGAACATAGTTGTCCGGGTAGCCGATGACATTGTCCGGATGCATGTAGCAGGTTCTATAAGCACCTTGGGCATCCTGCCCGCGTCCGAACCAGATCGGATCGCCGTCCATTCCCAGAAGCACCGCCTGGTGCACGTAAAACGACCAGCCGTCATAACCGGTCAACCAGGCCATGTTGGAGGGATCGGATACAATGATCAGGTCCACCCCGGCCTTTTCCATCGCATTCCGGGTTTTACCGATCCTCGTCTGGTATTCGTCAGCCGAGAAATGAAGTGTTGGTTCAATCATGCATGAATTCCAATAAGCGTCAGGACTCAAATCGTGTTCCGGCACCGGTCGCCTCGGCCCGTTGACGTGCGAATGTGGCAATGGCCGTGTCCTGAATGCCAGTCCCTGTCAGGTCACAGATCGTAAGGTCTTCAGGGGTTCTGCGCGCCGTTACCTTGCCCGCCACGATATCTCCGAGTTCGTCGAACCGGCGGTCTTTTTCGATGACCCCTGCGGCGATGGCGTGATGCAATTCTCCGAGAATTGCCGTCTGTGACAGGCGGTCGGGAACGTAGAGATCTGCGCGGGCGAGACAGGCAGGTTCAAGCTCGTTCTTGTGGTGCTGATCCGACCCCATCGCGGTTATGTGCTGGCCGGGTCTGAGCCACTCCGCCTTGATCAAAGGCTTCGCGCTGGGGGTCGTGCTGACAATCACGTCAGCCGAAGTGACGGCTTGCTGAAGGTCGTCGGCAGCCGAGGCCTTGATACCGAGCAACCCGGCCATTTCTTCAGCCGCAAGTCCCGCTTTCGCGACATCCCGTGCCCAGAAAGACACGCTTTCGATGGGCCGGACGAGGCACAGCGCCTGAAGCTGCAGCTTCGCCTGTGCACCAGCACCCAGTATGCAGGCGGTTTTCGCGGTTTCAGGCGCGAGGTGTTTCGCCGCGACCGCGCCGGCGGCTGCGGTTCGAACGTCGGTCAGATAGCCATTGTCCAGAAGCAAAGCCTCGACCACGCCCGTAGAAGAGGAAAACAGGATCATCAGACCCGACGTACTCGGAAGGCCTTTTTTCGGATTGTCAAAGAAACCGGGAGACATCTTGATCGCAAAGCTCGCCAGACCGGGCACGTAGGCTGTCTTGACGTCCACCTCGCCGTTTTGTTCCGCAATGTCCATTGAGAGGATCGGCGGCATGACGACACCACCGCGTGCGAGTGCGGCAAAAGCACTTTCAACACAGGCGACCGCATCGAGATCGAGAGGCACGGCACGCCGCAAATCCGCCTCCGTCAATATTTTGATTAGGGGCAATCGTCAGTCCTCCTCTGCGCCGGCCACATCGACGTCTTCGCCTGAGATAATGCGCCTGTGCATGTTCATGTCGATGTTACATCCGCTCAATATCGCAACAGCGGGACCGGACAATTGAACCTTTCCGGAAAGAATCGCGGCGAGACATACGGCGCCGGATCCTTCGACGACTTGACGTTCCTGCCAATAGGCATGCCGTATGCCCTCGGCGATTTCGCCTTCATCAAGCAAAATGATGTCGTCAACCAGATCCCGGACGATACCGAACGTATACCGGTTTTGAAGACCTATCCCTCCGCCGAGGGAATCGGCAAGCGTCGGCAGTTCCGGAACCTGGACCGGGTGCCCCGCTTTTTGCGAGGCCGCCATGGCGGCACCGCGTTTCATGGAGACGCCAACGATCTTCACGCCGGTTTTTTTCGCCTTGACCGCTTCCGCCACACCGGAAATCAGTCCGCCCCCCGAAAGGGGCACGAGGACAGTTCCAACGTCCGGTGCATCTTCCAGAATTTCGAGCCCCAGTGTTCCCTGACCAGCGATGATGTCACGATGATCAAAGGGTGGCAGCAGCGTCATACCATCTTCAGCAACCAGTCTGTCGACTTCGAGCTGGGCTTCGTCCTGAGAGGACCCGACGATGCGGACCTCCGCGCCCTGAGCCCTTATGCCGTCGATCTTGTTCTGAGGTACGAGGCGGGACATGCAGATGATGCACCTGACCGCTGCTTCCCGCGCCGCATACGCAAGACCCCGTCCGTGGTTGCCGGTCGAAACGCCGACGACACCCTTTGCCCTGGCCGTCTCATCCAGTGCCAGAACCGCGTTGGTGGCACCGCGCAGCTTGAAGCTGCCGGTCGTCTGCAGCTGTTCCAGCTTCAGATGGACAGGCGAGCCGTTCTTCTCACTCAGCGCCTGCGAGATTGTCATCGGTGTCCGGAGCACTTTGCCTGCGATCCTGCTCCGGGCGCGCGCGATTTCATCAGGATCGAATTGCATAACCTGTTTGTTCATGCCGTCATTCAAGCCTTTTCGCCGGAAAGATCAAACGAATAGAGCTTCCCGAAACCGGCGGGCCGATGATCGGTGAGCCCGCCCAGGCGGCTTAACAGCCAGCCAGCGGCCTGGTTCGACGTCACAACCGGTTTGCCGAGGCGTTCTTCGATTTCTGGAATGACGTCAAGCGCCGGCAGGGCCGTGCAGGAGACAAAAAGTACCTCAGCCTCCTTCCGGTCAGCTGCAACAGCTGCATTAATGATTGTCTGCCGGCTGATGCGGGCCATATCCCGGTCGTCTTCTATGCCCAGACAATCGAAGTTGACGACATCCAGTCCTTCGCCACTGAAGAACTCCGCCATCGGCGTGCTCGTCGCAATGGTATAGGGTGTCAAAACGGCTATTCGCTGCGCATTCAGGGCCTGAAATGCCCTGATCGCGGCCGCGGTCGGTGTGACGACAGGGATGCCGGGCAATGCTTCCTGAATTGCTCTGCGCACTTCATGATCACCAATCACAACGGTAGCCGCCGTGCAGCTGTAACAGACAGCCCTCAGCGGTGCTACGGGCGCCAAAAGTTCAGCAGCCCTAACAAGCCGAGGAGCCATCAATCTCAGATTTTCCGGCGTGGTCGGATTTTCGAAGGCGAGCCTGGACACATGGATCGCCGCATCAACGCCTTGCATCTGCCGATAAAGATCCCTTTCGCTGGTCAGGTCCGTGGCGAGCGCAATCAACCCGAACCTCGCCGTTTCCGGAAGATCGAATAGGACTTCTTCCGACGAAACTGACGGCGCGACTCTTGCCATTTTGGTTTCCCATGAATGATTGTTTGCCATGATAACGCAGCGTTTGATTGAGACTGCTATACGACCAGAACCGGACACTGCGCCAGACTGGTGATCTTGTGCGAAACGCTGCCGAGCAGAAACCCCTCGACATCGCCCAGCCCGCGGCTGCCGACAACGATCATGTCCGCATCGTGCTCTTCGGCGAATTTCACGATTGTCCTGGCCGGTGGTCCCACCTTCACGAAAGCGCGGACCGCTTCAGACCCGGCTTCAATCGCAGAACTCTTCGCTTTTTCAGCAATTTCCTTGGCATGATCGCGCATTGACTCGTCCGGCAACAATGGATCTTCAGGACGCACCATCGACATTGAGGCTTCCAGAAGGGAATGGTGCCGGTAGACGGTCAAGACAATCACGTCCGACTTGCACGAAG
Organism: uncultured Roseibium sp.; assembly: GCF_947494555.1. GTDB lineage: Bacteria > Pseudomonadota > Alphaproteobacteria > Rhizobiales > Stappiaceae > Roseibium. The sequence continues at coordinate 253,365 of NZ_CANLVF010000006.1, forward strand.
CCTGCAATCCAACCGCCACATCAAGGGCTTTGTGAGATCCGGGTGACCCGTCAACTGCAACCAGAATGGTCTTGAACATGATTTTTGCCATCATCTGAATGCCAGGTCGCGCAGGAAGAGCGCAATCTGAGGGAAGAAAATCAACGCGACGGAGACACACAACAGGATCACCGTGAATGGAAAGATCCCGCGTATGACGTCGAAATAGGGGCGCTTGAAGATGGCGATCGCCGTGAAGATGTCACATCCGAACGGCGGCGTCGCAGAGCCGATCGCGACCTGCAGTGTGATGATCGTGCCGACAAGAACGGGATCCAGTCCAACCGACTTCACGACCGGCGCGAAAATCGGAACCAGTATGAGAATGACCACGATGGGGTCGACAAACATACAGCCGATGAAGAATGCCACCGATATGACAGCCAGAACGGCATGCGGTCCCATTTCCGTAATTCCGATGCCTGCCAGGATCTGCTGGGGCACCTGCGCGAATGAAATCACCCAGGAAAAGGCTGATCCTGCGCCGACCAGGATGAAGACAACCGCGGTGATCAAGCCGGTTGATTTGGCAATCGTGTACATTTCCGGCCACTTCAAGGACCGAAAAACAACGAACTCGAGGAAAACAGCGTAGAGAACGCAGACTGCCGCAGCCTCCGTCGGGCTGAAAACACCGCCATAGATCCCGCCGACGATGATCACGGGAAATCCGAGTGGCCAGACGGCCATCTTTACGGCTTCGAACCGTTCACTCCAGCTGGCTTTCGGCTCCGTCGGAACGCCTTTGATTGTGGCGTAGACCATGCTGTATGCGGAAAACAACACAAGCAACAACAGACCGGGTCCGATTCCAGCAATGAAAAGTTCGGCAATCGAGGTGCTTGAAATCACGCCGTAAATGATCATGCCGATAGATGGCGGGATAAGGAAAGCGATGTCAGAGGCGTTGATGATGAGCGCAAGTACAAAAGAATCCTTGTAACCCGCCTTCAGCATACGCGGACGCAACGGCGAACCGACGGCCACGACGGTTGCCTGGGTCGACCCGGAAACGGCCCCGAACAATGTGCAGGCCGTTGCAGTACTGACCGCAAGTCCCCCTCTGACGTGGCCGACGAACTTCATGACCATGTCGATCAGCCGGCCGGCGGACTGTCCGCGTGTCATGATGTCTGCCGCGAGAATGAACATCGGCACTGCGATCAGGGATGCCGGACGGATCCCTGCCATCATCTGCTGGACCATGAATTCCGTCTTGCTGACATCACCGAACAGCATCATGAAGCCGGTAAAGGTCGCTGCCAGCAGCGGTATCATCATCGGAAATCCGAGCAGGAGGAGCGTGATCATCAAAAGGAAAATTACAAGTGCCATCATTTCCCCCTAAACTTCGAACTCGTTGTCTACGTATCCCTCAAGCACCTGGGTGGAGAGATAGATATCCTTGCCGAAGACGTTCTTGATGGCGGTCAGAGCGTACTGCACGCCTGTCATGAAAAAGCCGACCGGCACCCAAAGGAAAATCCAGAAGACAGGAATGGCCAATGCCGGCAGCACGCGGCCCGAGGCCGCAACGCTCGTTATGTAACGAACCGCGAAATAGCACAGCGCGAACATTGCCAGAGACGTCACCGTGGCAATCAGGATCATCATCAACTTGCGTGCGGACGCGGGCAGCATGTCGAATATGGCCGACATGCGAATATGGCGCCCCTGGCGCGCCGCGTAGCTTATCCCGGCGAACGTGATCAGGATGATCAGAATGCGGTTCAGCTCTTCGGAAAAGAACAGGCTGTGCTGAAACACGAAACGTCCAACGACGTTGGTAACGGTATTGGCGGCCATCAGCAGGACACCGAAGGCAAGCATAATAGATTCAACGCGGCTGACCGCCAGGTCGAGCATGCCGAGGACACCGGTCATCTGCGCATGTTGGATTTCGGTGGGTTCGTTGCTTTGCACCGTTCTCTCCCGTCCGTCGACACGGAAGCGGGAGGCTGCCGACCGGCCGCCTCCCGCTCTGTTCCGGATCAGTCCCGCGTTGCTTCGAGATCGGCCTTCATCTGCGCCAGGATCGCCTTGCCACTATCGCCGGTCATCTCGATGAATTTTGCTTCCACGTCCCCGGCCGCGGACTTGAAACACGCTCTTTCATCGTCGGAAAGAACCGTGATCGTCATATCGGGCTTGGCCGCCTTGATCTTCTCAAGTTCGCTGTCCGCCAGGCTTTTCTGGTATCCGACGATATAGTCGAAAGCCGAGGCGGCCGCGTCCTGGATGACCTTCTGGTCATCCGCACTCAGGCCGTCGTAGAACTGCTTGTTGGCCATCAGGGCAGTCGTGAAATTGTTGTGGCCGGCATAGGTGATGTGGTCGGTCACCTCGTAGATCTTCGTGGAGTAGAGGAAGAAGGTCGGGTTCTCCTGTCCCTGAATGATGTTGGTCTGGAGCCCGCCATAAACCTCGCCCCAGGGCAGAGGTGTCGGTGTTGCACCGAAGGCCTTGTAGGATTCCACAAGAAGGGGATTGGTCATCACCCGGAACTTTACTTCGTCGAGGTCCGCGCAGCTTCTGACCGGCGATTTCGTGGTCATTGCCACTTCGCCTTCAGGATACATGGACAGCAGCTCAAGCCCCTGATTGGCGTATAGGCCGACGAAATCCTCGTTGATCGCTTTGGAAGCCTTGAAGAAGCGGCCCAGATGGTCCTGATCCGTCGGCAGCAGGTAAGGCACGAAGAAGACCTGAGCTTCGGGGATAAGCGCTCCGGTGAAACCGGGCGACTGGTTCACGAACTGAAGCAGACCGGCCTGCGTCTGCTCCATGATATCAGCAGACTCACCCAATGATCCGTAAGGAAACAGGGTGATTGTATGATCGGAATTCGCTTCAACGGCTTCCTTGAACTTCGTGGCGTAGACCCCCTGCACATCCGTCAGGGCTTCCTCAAAGGCATATTTCCAATCTGCTGACTGGGCCAGGCTCGACCCCGCAAGCATCAGTGCCGTGCCGGTCAAAAGGGCTGTGAATTTGATTTTCATGTGTCTTACCTGCTGTTTGCTGTTCCCAGGCCAAACCGCCCCATTCGGACGCACAGGTTCCGGCCGCAGCAGCGCCCAAGGGGAGCTTTCTGTCGGTACCGGCTCGCGCATTGGGTGCGGCGGCCGTTCAATCTGATTTCTGGGTTGTTGTTATTGTCTCAACTTGAAATGAGGACAATTAATAGTCAATCAAAACATTAAATCATGACAATTTTATTGTCCTGATACTGCTCAGAATGCCAGCAGGGCCGGCTCTGGCGGGCTCTTGTAGAGCCGCGAAATCGTTTGCAGGCCGTGCGCAAGCGCGCCTTCGTCCATCCCGCCAATGCAGATGCGGACGCCGGGCGCGACGGCCGGGTCGGAAACGGCGAAAGCAGAGCCCGGCGCGACTGCAACACCCTTCTGCCGGGCGTTGGCGACAAAGGCATCCTCGCTCCAGGATCCCTGCAGCGGCAACCAGATATGCATCCCGTTGGGGCTCGCACCGAAAGGGATGTCATCCAGCACGGTTGACGCGATCACGTTGCGCCGTTCTAGCGCCGACATCTGCCACGACAGGAGCTCGTCCGCGGTGCCGTTATCGATGAAGAGGGAAGCGATTTCTGCCATGATCGGCGTTGCCACCCAGTCCGTCACCAGATGCCGGTTGGCGGCTGCCGACGCCAAAAGGTCGGGAACAACCAGGTAGCCATGCCTCAATCCCGGCAGCAGGCACTTGGTGAAGCCGGTGAAGTAGAATGTCCGCTCAGGTGCGAAAGCGGCAATGGGCGGCGGTCTGCCGGGTTGCAAAGGCCCCCAGGCATCATTTTCAATTATGGTGAAGTCGAATTTTCGGGCAAGTTCGGCGATCTCTTTGCGCCGTTCCCGCCCCATCATGAGCGCGAGCGGGTTCAGGCCGCTCGGCATGATGTAGACCGACTTTACGGGCTTGGCCCGGCAAATTTTTTCCAGCTCATCCGGCACGATGCCTTCGTCATCCAGCGGAACGCCCTCAAGCCGCAGATCCAGATACCTGGCAAGCGGAATGAGTGTGTGATGGCACATGGATTCCGTCAGGACGAGCTCGCCTGCGCTCGCAGCTGTCATCAGCGCTGTCGTCATGGCCGAGGTCGACCCGTTGGTCATCAGGATTGCGTCAGGCGAACACTGGAGACCGCACCGCGCCAGCCAGCCTGATGCAGTCCCCTTGAATGGCTGTAGAGCATTTGAGGGCTTGAACGAAAATATCGAGGTGTCTGCGAGCGAGCCGGCCAGCTCGGTAAAGGCGGCGCTCATGCGTTCCTTGTGCAATGGCGAGGTGACGGGTTTGAGGATCGACAGATCAATCAGCTGCCCGTCCTGACTCGCCGGGACGAACGGCCAACTGGATTTTGCCGGTCCCGAGCTGACAAACGTTCCGCGGCCGACCTGTCCTTCGATAAGTCCGCGCCGGATCAGTTCGTCGTAGGCCCGGCTTATTGTCTGGACGCTGAGCTTCAGCTGATAAGCAAGCTCGCGATGGGTCGGCAGGCGTTCACCAATCTGCAGGTCGCCCCTGTCAATCGCATCGGATATCAGGTCAGCGAGTGACCGGTAGGCGGGGCGTGGGATGTTTTGAGGGAAGCTGGTCCAGATTGTCATGATTTCATACTGACGATTTTCATAACAATTGACAAGTCAATTCATCCTGTTCATGGTCGCCCCATGATTGGGCTGAAACTCGACGACCGCGACCTTAAAATCCTGTCAATCCTGTCCCGCGAGGGCAGGTTGCCGAAGGCTGACCTTGCCAAGCGGGTCAACCTGTCGCCGACACCACTTTGGGAACGCTTGAAACGCCTCGAGCGCGCGGGCGTCATTCGCGGTTACAGTGCCGACATCTCGCTGAAAAGCGTTGCCTCTCACATCGAAGTCTTTGTCACGATCGAACTTGAGTCTCACAGGGCAGAGAGCTTTCAAACCTTCGAACGCACGATCAACCTGTATGATGAGATTGTCGCCTGTTGGGCCGTCGGAGGCGGGTTTGACTACGTTCTGCAGGTTGTGACCAAGGACATCGACAGCTACCAAAGGCTGATCGACACGCTTCTGGACGGCGGTATCGGGCTCGCGCGTTACTACACCTACGTCGTGACCAAGCCGGTCAAATTGCGCGGTGCACCTCCGTTAAAGTTTCTTGTCGGCGATCCGGCAGAAGACGAAGCTGCTGCAAGCGCCTCCGAATAGGCAAGGATCATCTTCGCAGACGCCGTTTTTTGGTCGTTTCCTCCAGTTCCCGACACCTAGGATCCCGTCACCAACACCGGAGACAAGATCCATGGAAACACCCGTTCTGCAGAAAGCGGAAGCACCCGTTCTCGCGGGCAAACGCCTTTTCCGTTCATTTGCCTATGTCGATGGCAAGTGGGTCGCAAACACGGCCGGGGAGACCTTTCCTGTTTTTGACCCGGCGACGCAGCAACAAATTGGCGACGTGGCAAAGCTCAACGACACGGAAAGCCGGATGGCCGTCGATGCAGCGCACCGTAGCTTTCCCGCTTGGTCAGCTTTCCTGCCACAGCAACGGGCGACGATTTTGCGGCGATGGTTCGAACTGATCGCAGGCAATCGCGAAGATCTCGCTCAGCTCATGACGCTTGAGCAGGGCAAGCCCCTGTCAGAAGCGCGCGGAGAGATCGACTACGGCGCGTCTTTCGTCGAGTTCTATGCAGAAGAAGCCAAGCGTCCAAATATCGAAGGCGTGACGTCGCATCTGCCTGATGCCGAAGTTGAAGTCTGGCTTGAGCCCGTCGGCGTTGCAGCGCTGATCACGCCCTGGAACTTTCCCAGTGCAATGGTCACCCGCAAAGCTGCCGCCGCGCTCGCCGCCGGGTGCACGGTTGTCGTGCACCCTTCGGGCGAAACGCCCTATTCATGCCTGGCGCTTGCGGAGCTTGCCGAACGCGCCGGTGTGCCGCAAGGCGTGTTCAACGTGGTAACCGGTGATCCGTCGATCGTTGTTGCACCGTGGATGGATGATGCCCGTGTCCGGGCCGTCTCCTTTACCGGTTCGACGGATGTCGGCAAGCTGCTTTACCGCCAGAGCGCCGGAACGATCAAGCGCATGGTGCTGGAACTTGGCGGTCATGCGCCCTTTCTTGTCTTCGCGGACTGTGACCTCGATCTTGCGGTCGACGAGGCGATCAAGGCGAAATTCGCGACTTCCGGGCAGGACTGTCTCGGAGCCAACCGGTTTCTGGTGGAGCGCCCGGTCTATCACGCGTTCTGTGAGCGTTTTGCCGAGCGAACACGCACGCTCAGTGTCGGTCCCGGTTTCCAGGATCCCGACATTGGCCCGCTGATGAACAGCCAGGCAATCGAAAAGCAGGAGACCCATGTCGCCGACGCAGTTGCATCAGGTGCAACTCTCATGTGCGGTGGCCATCGTCACCCTGCCGGACCTTTGTTTTTCGAGCCGACCGTCCTGAGCGGCGTACACGACGACGCCAGGATCATGCGCGAAGAAACCTTCGGTCCGGTCGCTGCCATTGCCCTTTTCGACGATGAAGATGAAGCCCTGAGACGGGCCAACGATACCGAATACGGCCTTGTTGCCTATGTGCACACCAGCGACCCGCGCCGGATCTACCGTGCGAGCCGCCTGCTGCAGTTCGGCATGGTGGCAGTGAACAGAACAAAGGTTACGGGCGCTCCAATTCCGTTTGGCGGCATGAAGCAATCGGGCCTCGGCCGCGAAGGCGCCCGAATGGGAATGGCCGACTTCATGGACGTCAAATATGTCTGCCGCGATTGGGCGTGATCACACAAGAAACAGGACACAGAATATGCTTCGCAACGACCAGCTCGATCAGTGGGATCGGGAGAATTTCTTTCATCCGTCGACCCACCTTGCCCAACACGCGCGCGGCGAAGCCGCTGGCCGGATCGTCGAAACCGCTTCCGGCGTCCACATCGAAGACAGGGACGGTAACCGTCTCCTGGATGCTTTTGCCGGACTTTATTGCGTCAATGTCGGTTACGGCAGACCTGAAATCGCTGAAGCGATTGCCGCGCAAGCCAAAAAACTCGCCTATTACCACGCCTATGTCGGCCACGGGACAGAAGCCTCCATCACCCTTTCGAAAATGATCCTGGACCGGGCGCCCGGCAACATGTCGAAAGTCTATTTCGGCCTTGGCGGATCCGACGCCAATGAAACCAACATCAAGCTGGTCTGGTACTACAACAACATCCTCGGCCGCCCGGCGAAAAAGAAAATCATTTCCCGTTGGCGCGGGTATCACGGTTCCGGGCTGATGACCGGTTCCCTGACGGGGCTCGAACTCTTTCACAAGAAATTCGACCTGCCGTTTGAAAACGTTCTGCACACGGAAGCTCCGTATTACTTCCGCCGTCCGGATCTCGCGATGAGTGAAACGGAATTCGTCGCGTATTGCGCTTCTGAGCTTGAGGCGCTGATCGAACGCGAAGGCGCGGATACAATCGCCGCTTTTATCGGAGAACCCGCCATGGGAACCGGCGGGCTCGTGCCGCCCCCCGCAGGCTACTGGCAGGCAATCCAGCCGATACTCAGGAAGCACGACATTCTTCTGATTGCCGATGAGGTCGTCACCGGCTTCGGGCGGCTCGGGTCGATGTTCGGGTCCGAGCACTACGGCATCGAAGCGGACATCATTACGATCGCAAAGGGGCTGACCTCGGCTTATGCGCCCCTTTCAGGATCCATCATTTCTGAAAAGGTCTGGGACGTTCTCATGAAGGGGACGGATGAAAGCGGTCCGATCGGTCACGGTTGGACTTACTCGGCCCATCCGATCGGAGCTGCTGCCGCAATCGCCAATCTGGAGCTTGTCGACAGTCTGGGGCTCGTCTCCAATGCTGGAGAGACGGGTGCCTACCTGAAACAGACTATGGCGGAGACTATCGGTGACCACCAGAATGTCGGCGAGATCCGCGGCGAGGGTCTTCTGATCGCTGCAGAGTTTGTCGAGGATCGCGCAAGCCGGACCTATTTCAACCCTTCGAAGAAAATCGGCCCCGCCCTCGCGGCGGCGCTAACAAAACATGGTGTCATTGCGCGTGCGATGCCCCAGGGCGACATTCTCGGTTTTGCACCACCGCTGTGCCTCACCAGGAAGGAGGCCGACACGATCGTCGAAGCAACGAAAAAGGCTGTTGTGGACGTTCTTGGCTGACGCGTGTGCAGCTGCGCGGTCGCTGCTCCGAATAAATGACGGGCAATGCCTGCGTTGCCCGTCAAAAACGTGCGCCGCCTGTCACATCTGGTTCGGCAGAAACAGCACCAGGGCCGGCAAGAGCAGCAGCAGAAGCAGCCTGATGATGTCGACCGCCCAGAATGGCGTGACGCCCTTGAAGATAGTTGCCGTCGGCACGTCCCCGACAACTGCCCTCAACACAAAGACATTCAGCCCTACCGGCGGCGTGATCAGGCTGATTTCGGTCACGACAACCACGATGATGCCGAACCAGATCGGATCGTAACCAAGCCCGGTGACGATCGGAAAGAAGATCGGCACCGTCAGGAGCAACATGGAAAGGCTTTCGAACACACAGCCGAGCACAATGTAGATCAGCAAGATGATGCACATCACCACCCAGGGGGCCAGGTCGTAGGCCGTCACAAGGTCGCTGAGCGCGGCCGGTAGACCAGCCACATTGACAAAGTTCGAAAAGATCCAGGCGCCGATCAGCACGGCAAAGAGACCCGCCGACGTCATGGCGGTTTCGCGCAGGGCTTCCAAGGTTGCGGACATCGACAGGCGACGGCGCGCAATTGCGATCAGGAACGCTCCCATCGCGCCCATGCCGGCTGCTTCCGTCGGCGAGAAGCTCAGGTTCAGCGGCGGCACATCAAACAAGCCATAGAGCCCGCCAATTACCAGGAAGAACAGAAGCAAAACCGCCCAGACATCCTTCAGTGCGGCCAGCTTTTGCGACGTCGTCGCGCGCGGGCCGGCGGGGCCTGCGTCCGGATCACGCCAGACCGTGAACTTGACGGCCACGAGATAAAGAAGAATCCCGATGAGACCCGGAATGACGCCGGCCACAAAGAGTTTGCCGATCGATGTTTCAGTCAGCAGGCCGTAAATCACAAGAATGACGGAGGGCGGTATCAGGATCCCGAGTGTCCCGCCTGCGGCAATCGATGCTGTCGATAATTTATCGCTGTATCCGAACCGGCGCATCTCGGGCATTGCAACTTTCGACATGGTCGCAGCTGTTGCGAGCGAAGACCCCGAAATCGCGGCGAAACCGCCGCAGGCAACGATCGTTGCCATGGCCAGTCCGCCCCGAAGGTGTCCGAGAAAGGCATTGGACGCGGCATAGAGTTCCCGGCTGATGCCTGCCTTGTTGACGAAGAGGCCCATGAGGATGAAGAGCGGCACGACCGAAAGGCCGTAATCCTGGGACGTGTCGATGATCAGGCGCGCCGCCATGGAAATCGACGCCCTGTAGCTGGTTTCGAGCATGAAGCCGATCATGCCGACAAAACCCATGGCAAAGGCGATGGGAATGCGCAGCATGACCAGAACAAGGACCGCTGCGAACCCGAGGAGACCTTCAAGCATCCGGCGCGCTCATCAGTTTCGGAGTGAAGAGATAGCCGAGGCCCCGGACGATCAGAACGACGGACGTAATAGCGGTGACGGCGGCTATGAACCAGCCCACGTAGTGCAATGGCAAACGAAGGTATTCCATCAGATCGCCGTAGGACCTGCTGCGCTCAGCAAGCACAAAGACCCGCATGGCGGGCCAGATCAGGATTATGCCGCAAAACAGGTTGGTAAAGGCATCGCGCCAGCGCGCCAGGTGGTTTCGCTTGAAGAACCCGTCCAGCAGATCGACGCTGATATGGCCGCCCTGGGCCGAGACAACGGGCAGGACGGAGAACACCATGATCGCCATCAGAAGCCGCGTCATATCGGCAGCCACTTCGATCGGCGCGTTGAACACCGAGCGCAGGATGACGTCACAGAAGGTCATCACCATAAGCACGAAAAGGGCAAACGAGGCGAGCAGTGCCGGCAGGCGGCCCGCCAGCTTCAACAGGTTCGACACGACAGATCCTTTTGAAGTCGGCGGTCCGAAGTCACTCCGGACCGCCAGATGCCGTCAGTTTCCGGCCATCTCTTTCTTGACCATCTCGTAGGCCGCCTGGGCATCGAGCCCGGCTTCCTGGAGCTCGCCCAGAACCTTGTCGGTTACGTCTTTCGAGATTTTCTCGAATGCGGCGACGTCATCCTCGCTGGCCGAAATGATCTTCGTGCCCTCGGCACTTTTCGTGGCCTCGTAGGCGATCTTGTCAGACTTGTCCCAGGCAGCGCCGGCCATGCGGCTGGCCGGTTCGCCGAAGACATTTTCGTCGAGGGCTTTTTGGACATTTTCCGGCAGACCGTCGAAGGTTTCCTGGCTCATGATGATCGCGAAAGATCCACGATAAAGGCCACCCGGCATGTCATAGAGGTTCTTGGCGACTTCATTGAGCTTGAAGCCGACCCGCTCGCCGACATTCATGGCGACCGCATCAGCGGCTCCGGAATCGAGCGTTTCGTAAACCTTTGGCGCCGGGACGTTAATTCCGATCAGCCCCAGGGCTGCGCCAACGTCACCCGCGACACCGCCGCCGATGCGGGTTTTCAGGCCGTTCATGTCGGCCAGGGTTGCCACATCCTTGTTGGAGTGGATCTGCCCCGGACCGTGTGTGTTCAAGGAGATCACCTTGACGCCACGGTGCTCGTCCAGCTTGTTCAGATGCTCCTCATGGACGCGCCAGTAGGCAACCGAAGCGGCTTCCGCGCTGCCCTCGTAGCCGGGCAACTCGATCAGTTTCGTGGCAACGAAGCGCCCAGGCTGATAGCCGTGGAAAATGATTGCCATGTCGGCCGCGCCATCAAGCACCAGGTCCATCTGTGCCGGCGGCGGCGCCAGTCCAAACACCAGTTCGCCCGTCACTTCGCCATCTGTCGCCTTTTCCATCATGTCAATGAGGCCGGCGAAAATTTCCGTATTGATACCGTGGGTCGGCGGCAACCAGCTCGACACTTTGAGCACTGTTTCTGCCGAGAGTGCCGAGACACTGAGGCAAAGCGAAACGGCGGTTGCACCTGCTATCCTGAAAAGCGACTTCATGTTCCTCTCCCTTGAACAACGGGTCTTTTGCGCGGGCTCCTCCACTTCGCCCGAAACATCCCTTGAATAGTTTCACCCTGCGTGAAGGTTTGTCAAGAAATATGAAACTGCATATATTTTTTACAATCCGGAAGATATTTCCGGCCTGCTCTTGCAACCTCAAATTTATCTCGCAAAACGCACCCTGAACGCAAGAAACCCAAGGCTTGCCCGCTCATTCATGGGCTTCTCCAAGCCAGAACAAGCGCTCCTGCCAAGCTGATTGAGCATTCTATTCTCTGCTTGGTATTATTGACCGACCGGCCGATAAATGCAAACACAAACTTCGTTGGTGCTGAATTCCTGTGCATCCAAAACGGATTTCATTGTATATCTGGAGAACATTCGAGGGAGGATGGAATTGGAAATACCCTTCAGAACCAAACGCATGCTCAACTTTGGCGACTGCGACATCTCCGGGACGGCCTATTTCCCGTCCTATCTGAATATTCTCAACGGTGTGAATGAGGAATTCTGGCTGCACCTTGGATATCCCTGGCACAAGATCATCTGGGAGGAGCGATGGGGCACACCGACCGTTCACATCTCGAGCGACTTTTCGAGCCCGTCTTTCTTCGGCGAGGAGCTTGAGTTCGAAGTCACCGTCCAGCGCGTGGGAAGGTCGTCCGTGACCATCCACCACGAGATCAGCTGCAAGGGCGAGAAACGCTGGTCGAGCACACAGGTTCTGGCCGCCAGCAATCTGGACGAGCACACGTCGATCCCGTGGCCGGAAGACGTCAAGGCGGCGCTGCTGGCCTGTATTCCGAAACCGGACGCCGACGCGTGATCTGTCCGGCTAGATGGTCAGCGTGCCAACGCTGGCCCCGCCGCAGACATAGAGCGTCTGACCGGTAACGAAGCTGTTTTCCGGACTGCAGAAAAACAGGAAGGCATTGGTCACGTCCTGCACCGTTCCGATCCGTCCGACCGGAATACGCTTGGCAAGCGCCTCCTGTTGCGGACTGTCTTTCTCGACAATGCCCCAGAAATTATCGGTCAGGATAGGTCCGGGTGCGACCACATTGACGGTGATGCCGTGCGGTGCAAGCTCAAGCGCCCAGGTGCGTGCCATCCCGATCATTCCGGCCTTGCTTGCGCTGTAGGCCGTGCGCGTCGGGGCGCCAAGTGCGGCACGCGATGCATTGAACATCACGCGGCCGAACCGGCGATCCTTCATGCCAGGCAAGACTGCCTGCAAGAGCGTCAGGGCCGAGCCGAGATGAAGTTGCGCAAGTCCCGTTATTTCCTCTGGCTTTGCCTCTTCCACAAGGTTCGGCCAGATCAGACCGGCATTGTGAATGAGGTGAGACACGTCGAACTCGGCCTGTATGGTCTTGGCCGCGTTCAAAACGGCTGCCGGATCGAGAAGGTCCGCCTCAACCGAGTGCAGATTGGGGTGCACCTTGTCGGGAGCCGACCGCGCCACCGAGACAACCATATAGCCCTGGCCGAGAAGTTTTTCGGCAAGATCCGCGCCGATGCCCTTGTTGCCGCCTGTCACGACAGCCGTGAATTCACTCATTTGCTCACCATCGCCAGAACGCGAAGCGGACTGCCGGTTCCGTTCTTTATTTTCAGGGGCGCCGCCATCAGGACCGCCCCGGTCGCAGGCAACTGATCGAGGTTGTTGAGGCACTGCAGGCCGTATTTCCCGGCACCGTGCAGGTAGTAGTGGGCCGGGTAAGGCGGCGCGTAATGGGCTCCCTGGCCGGCATCGGTACCGATTGTTTCCGTTCCAAAGCCACGAATGTCGCGTTCCTCGACCAGGAAGCGGATGCCCTCCGGCGTCGGGCCTGGCGAATGGGGGCCATCGTCGCGCATGTTCAGGTAATCGGCGCCGCTGCGTTTGGACCAGTCGGTTCTCATGAGGACCCAGCTGTCCGCAGGAATGCGGCCATGTTTGGCTTCAAAAGCTGCTATCACGCCGGGTGTCAGTTCGAAATCCTCGTTCGCGAGCGCCTCACTGGAACAATCGATCACCACTGCCGGTCCGACAAAGGCTTGCATCGGAATTTCATCGACAGAGCCAAGCGCAACATCCTTTCCGGAAATCCAGTGCGATGGCGCATCGAAATGCGTTCCGGTATGTTCCGACATGGAAATATTGTGCCATTTCCAGGCCGGGCCCCGGTGGTCATAGGCACTGACTTCCTCCATCCGGAAGCGCGCGCACTGACCAAATTCAGGCGGCAGGACAATGACCGGAAAATCCGGGTCGAGCGTGTGCGTCAGATCTACGATTTCAACCGCACCGGAAGACAGTCCGGAAACAAGAGTGTCGAGGACGGTCATGCGCCTTCGCCTCCTTGCGTGAGTTCACGTTCGAGGACTTTCGGATCACGCCGCCAGCGATCCCGAATTTCCTTGGCGACATCCCCGCACCAGACATCTTCCAAGCCCTGCTGCAGTCCCGACACCACCGCCCGCGCCATTGCGACCGCGGACACTTTGGGCGGCGGTAGAGCCTGGTGCCATTCGTCATCGGTCGGTCCGGTGAAGACGTTCATGACCCGCAGGCCCGATCCTCTGAATTCGCCGCGCAAAGACTGGCTCAGCGAGTAGGCTGCCGCATTGGAAGCGGTGAAGCATCCGAAGTCGGGCGCATTGGAAAGTGCGTGCACGGACAGGATATTGACCCAGGCCACTGCGGAATTGATGCCGTCGCCGGTGCGTGCGCACATGCCGGGCCCGAAGGCCTGTGCCAGGCGCATGAGACCAAGGTAATTGGTCTCCATCTCCTCACGCGCAAAGGCCGTGTCACCGCGCTCCAGAACACCACCCGGACGAACGAAGCGCGCGGTGTTGATCAAAATATCGGTCTTTCCGCCGATCTCTCCGGCAAGTTTTTGTACCGATGCCACATCGGTCACATCCAGCGGCAGTGTTTCCACATTCTCAAGATCCGCCAACGCGCGCCGATTGTCATGAGGACGCCAGCTTTCCGATTCTCCGACGAAAACCGTTGCGGCACCGGCATCAAGGAGAGCCTTTACCAGCGCGGGCGTGTTGGGATTGCGCAAGTCCGTCACAAGGATACGGCGGTGCTTGGGGTCGGCAGACAGCGCACGCAGTTGCGGGTTGTCTTCCATATGATCCGTCCTTTCTTCGGGCACGGCAAGCAATACACCTTGCCCGGCCGCATCGAGACGATTGAGAAGGGTGACCTTGCTGCCGCTCTGGCAATCACCATGCACATGGCAGAGGACGACAGGCCCGACATCCAGCTGAACCGAGCCCATGCGCCATGGCGTCCGGTCTCGGAAGTAGAGTTTCGTCGACGTTCGAACCGTTGTTTCGGCCAAGAGAGTGCCCGAAGGCGACTGGTCCTGCCACGCGAGTTCCGGCGAAAGGCAGGCCCGGCAAACATCGCGCGGCGGATATTGAACGGCGAAACACTCCTGGCACACTTGTAACGCAAAGCGCCCTTCCGCGGCAGCAGCGCTCAGACCCAGTGCTGCGCGCGATCGTGTTTCGGGCGGGCGCGTCGATGATTGCGTCCGTTTCTGAGGGTTCTTTTTGGGTGGAGGCTGGAGCGGCTGTGTCATTATGCGCCTCCGGATTTCAGGATCGCAGCGCTGCTGCAAACACCGCGGTCATAATTGATCATGCCGAAGCCGGATACCATCGCAACACGGGCGTCGCTCACTTGGGTGTCTCCTGCTGTCCCAGTCACCTGGCGGAGAGCCTCCACGAGCCCCAGAAAGCCGCCCGCGGCACCGGCCTGGCCAGCCGACAATTGGCCGCCGGACGTGTTGTGGGGGAAATCCCCATCGACAGTCAGATCCTTTTTCCTGACGAAGTCCGGGCCTTCGCCCTTTTCGCAAAAACCAAGATCTTCCATCTGCATCATGGAGATCACGGGATAGTCGTCATAGGTTTGCAGCAGATCGACATCTCCCGGCGAACAGTCCGCCATGGCGTAGAGTTCGTCTTTGTCGAGTGTCCATCCGCCGCGCAGCTGGATCGGATCCTCCGCATGGGCGTTATGGCGCTCAATCGTGCCGCCGATTGTGGCGAAGGGCAGTTTGCGCTTCATCGCTTCCTCGACGGACATCACCAGAAAGGCTTCGGATCCCGCGCAGGGCATCACACAGTCAAAGAGGGCTATCGGGTCAGCAATTGGCCGTGCCGCCAGATAATCGTCCATCGTCAGCGGTTTTTTCATCACCGCATTCGGATATTTCAGCGCATTCTTTCTTTGCGCCACGCAGATCCGGCCGAAATCCTCGCGGATCGCACCGTATTCGCGCATGTAGCGATCCGTGAGCAGCGCGAAATTGGCGTTTGGTCCACCATAGCCATAGGGGAAAGAGGCATCCTGGGCGAAGCGGGAAAAGCTCGACAGCATGTTGCGGAAGCTGTCGATGTGGTTCGTGTCCCCGGCGACACAGGCGACAATGTTGGCATCGCCCGCCTGAACGGCGCGTGCGGCCCGGCGCAATGCCACGACACCGCTGGCCCCGCCCATCGGGATATGGTCGAGCCATCTGGGGACGAGACCGAGATGCTGGGTCAGGCCAACCGCCGTGTCCGGAAACAGGGTGAAACTTGCAACAGAAAAGCCTTCGAGATCGGATGGCTTCAAGCCGGCAGCCTGAAGGGAGCCGCGCAGTGCCTTTGCGATCCACCAGTGTGCGGTTTCGATGGAATAGCGCTGATACGGCGCTGAAAACGGTGCGGTTACCGCAACCCCATCATAACTCGCGCGTCGTCCCATCAACCGGCCTGCCGTTTCTTCAAATGCCCGGTTGCAACAGTATCCGGATCGTGCAGAAGCCGCCCAGCCATTTCTTTGAGGGTAGCGCGCTGGATCTTCTGTGTCGCCGTCAGCGGCAACTTGTCGACGAATGCGATAAAGCCCGGGGCCTTGTAGTAGGCCATCTGATCAAGGCACCAGCGCGTGATCGCCTCCGCCTTGGCAGGAGTGGCGTCTTTCACACTCAGGCAGGCAAACACTTCATCGCCGCGAACGGGGTCCGGAACCGGTGCGACGCCTGCCGCTTTGATTTCCGGGTGCCGCATGAGGATGGATTCCACCTCCACTGCCGCGATGTTCTCGCCAGAACGTCTTATGACGTTCTTCTTGCGATCGACAAAGAACATGTTGCCGTCCGGCGCACGCCTGACGATGTCACCGGTGTGGAACCATCCACCCTCCCAAGCTTCCGCCGTTGCGGCCGCGTCCTTGTAGTATTCGGAAAAAAAGCCGTAGCGCGGTTCGCTTCCGGCGCGGCGCACCAGCAGCTCCCCTTGTTCTGATGGTGTCCCTTCGTCGTCGATGATCAGACATTCGACATCCGCTGCCGGTTTGCCGATGCTGGCCTGGGCAACCAGCCGGTCTTTTGTTGATGCTGCGATCACGGCGCCGGCGCCCGTTTCTGTCATGGCCCAGGCCTCGACCAGGGGAAAGCCGAACCTTTCTTCGAACGCGACCTGCAGCTTCGGATCAACGCCCGCACCGAAACCGAAGCGGACAGAATGCGCGCGGTCGGCGGGAGACGGTTCGAACCCCATCAGCATGGATGGCATAACGCCGAGATAATGCAGGCATGTCGCCCTGGATGCCGCCACATCCGACCACCAACCGCGCGGGTGAAAGCGATCCAGAACGGTGAGGCACCCGCCGACGGTGACCATGGCCATGAAGGAATAGGCCATCGCATTCATGTGGAACACCGGCAGCGGTGTGATCATGCGCTCGCCCGCGTCAGTCAGGTTTGCCAGTCCGCCAACAGTCGCATACCAGCGGCCTGCCAGCAGGAAATAGGTATTCGGCAGAATGCAGCCCTTCGGTTTGCCCGTCGTTCCGGACGTATAAAGAATGGCCGCTTCACGGGCTTCGCCTTCCAGTGGCCGGGCAACGGCCACGCCCTCGCGCAGCCTAGGCAATCTGTCGCCAGGCGCTATGACCGGCACATCCATGCCGGCTGATTTGCTTGCCGTTTCAAGCTCCGGATGGCGTCTTTTGATCGCGACAATCAAAGCGGGTTCGGAGTGTCCGATGAGATATTCCAGCTCCGCGGACCTCAGGTCCGGATTGATCGGCACGACGGATCCGCCGATGCTGTTTACGGCGAGCCAGTAGAGGAAGAAAGCGGGCCTGTTTTCAAGCAGCAGCGCAACGCGCATTCCCGCAGCATAACCTGCCGCCTTCAACTCCCTTGCGATCAGATCCACCTGTTCCTGTGCATCCGCATAGGTCACCTCGCCCGGCGCGAGACCATAGACTTCTGCCGTCCCGGGCAACACGTTCAAAACCGGCCGGTCGGGATACTTTCCGGCCGTTGCGGTGAAGACCTCATAGACCGTTGAAGGCTCGGATGCGTTCATGGCAGCAACTGGATATTGCCGAAAGCGGCGTCGCTGTTGAGAATATCGACGCGTTTGTTGGCGATCCGCAGAGCGCCGTCGACAACCGCGAGCTCATGGATCGCGGTCAACGCCAGCAAGAACTGTTCATCAAGCCGCGTTTCCACGTAGTGCATGGACGTGTTGGTGACGATCCTGTCTTCGGTCATCTCGTCGACAAAAGGACGCTGAATGACATGATGGCAACGGCTTTTGGGCTTCTGACTGAAGGTTCTTGCGCCATTCAGGCGCTCGACGCGCAGGCGCAGCATGAACATGTCTTCGTAGAGCAAAGACGTCACAAGATGAGGGTCTGTCTGCTTGTAATCGAGCGGCATCCAGTAGTGCCCGCCTTCCAGCCAGAGCGACAGCCACTCGTCATACCGGCCCTCGTCCAGCATGCGCGCCTCGTCATAGATGAAGTCGATGACCTGGTCTTTCGAAACAGCCATCACGCATCCTCCATCGACACGGTCATGAATTTCACCCAGGCGTCGAACTGATTGCGCATCTGACGTTCCGTCGTCCCGTTTTCGACAGCCTCCTGGGAGAAGTCCTCCGCTTCGGTCCTGAGACGCTGAACGTTGACCCATTCCATGCCATTGGACATCAGCCCTTCCTGGGCCCGTTCGTACATTTCAAGGTCATCGTGGCCGACGATGGAAGTCGGCGCATTGATCATCCGGTTGTACATGGCGGTGCGTGCGAGAAGCTGATCGGGCGCACCGACCAGGCGGTAGATGTAGCTTTCCACCAAAGTCTTGTCGGGTCCGAGCGGTATGAAATTGCGCAGCTGCTGGATCGGGCCCTTGATCATGATGTTCGGGAAATACACCGTGTTGTGGCGGTTCTCATCGAGGATCGACTTGGCACGCTCTTCGCCATAAGCCTCTGACAAGGCATCGAAATATCCCGGGATCGCGGAATAATCCGAATGGATTGAATGGTGGACGCCCGTGTGCCCGTGTCCATTCGGCCACGTGCGTATACCCATCTTCTCGAAAAACTCGTAGGGCGACATGAAGGGAGCGATGATCTCCATCGCAGGCGGGCGCGGCTCCGGATTGCCCATCTCTTCCCAGATGTTCACAGCCGTGCCGGCAGAACTTTCATGGGCAACCATCGGGTGACAGGTGTCCGTCTGGTTCTCTACCAGCATTTTCCAGTTGCACTTGTGCATATAGCGCAGCGGCGGCCCTGCAATTTCGAGCCGCCCCTCCGGCGACCGGTCGACCATATTGTCGATGGAGCTGAGGCTGTCGCCGAAATAGTCTTCAAATCCTATTCCCTCTGGCGCTAGGCGGGCAAAGACAAAGCCGCGATAGTTGCGGACAGCGCCGACGGGAGTCATGCCCTTGGCGCTCTCGCTTTCCGAAAACCCGGTATCCTCATAACCCTTCTTGAGCGGGATCGCGAGCAGACAGCCATTGGTCTTGAAGGACCAGGCGTGGTAGGGGCAGCGGAAGAATTTTCCGGTGTTTCCCACTCTGTCGATGGCTATTTTCGTGCCCTTGTGCGGGCAACGATTGAAGAGGACGTAGATCTCGCCGTCGGAGTGACGAACCTGTATCACCGGCTGGTCGCCGATCTGGGTCGTAAAATAGTCCCCCTTGTTCGGCGTCTGACTTTCATGGCCGACGAACACCCAGGTGTTCGCAAAGAGATGTTCCATCTCCAACCGGTAGATTTCCGGGCTCGTGTAGACGTCCCGGTGCACCTGCGGTCCGGTGAACATCGCGGTGATTTCGCTGGCTGTCCGCATGCTGGCTCCTCCTCCGGTCTGCGACCCTCAACGTTTGTGGCGACTACAGATCAAGTACCAGGCGGGCTGACTTTGCCCGGCTGACACAGATCTGCATGACCTTGCCGGATTCTTTTTCAGCATCAGACAGGACGACATCGCGGTGATCGGGCTCACCACTGATCACATCAGTCTGGCAGATGCCGCAATCGCCGCGCTGACAATCGTACATGACGTCCAGGCCGGCTGCCTCGAGCGCTTCGATGATCGTCTGGTCTGGTGCCACAGACACGACCTGACCGCTGCCGTGGACCTCGACTTCAAATGACGAATCCTCCGCCGATTTCTCAGGTGAACTGAAGAGCTCGACATGCACCGCATCATCCGCAATACCGGCCTGCGACGCAGCCGTACGTGCGGCGTCAATCATGCCCTTTGGCCCGCAGATATAGAGATGTGTGGCCGTTTCCTGAGCGCTCAGCAGCTTTGACAGATCGAGTGGGGACTGGTCGTCAAAATGCAGCGTGACAGCGCTCCCGAATGCAGTCTTCAGGGCTTCCGCGAACCCCATTCGCTCTTCGGTCCGGGCGCAGTAGTGTAGCTGGAAGGATCTCCCCGCCGCCTGCAGCCGCGTTGCCATCGATATCAGGGGCGTGATGCCAATGCCACCCGCCAAAAGCAGAGTGTGGGGCGCGCTCTCAATGAGCTGGAAGTCATTCTTGGGACGAGACGCCGACACTTCATCGCCGGGGGAAAGCGCGTGCATCGCCTTTGATCCGCCCTCGCCATCTTCCTCCCGCTGGACCGCGATTGTGTAGAATTGCGAAGCCTCGGGCCAATCGATCAAGGAATAGCTACGGGTGCCCGGCGAACCGAGATCGAAATCGATATGCGCGCCCGGCTCGTAACCGGGTAACATTCCGCCTGCCTGTTCGCGAAACCTGAAAACACGGATTGTTTCCGTTTCCGGTTCCACACTTTCAAGAACAAGTTTCACCGGCGTCCCTCCTCTTCATAAAATATGAAATTTCATATAACTTGAGTCAAGCCTCTTTTTTTCCGAAATGTTCCGGGCTAAACGAAAAGCGGTTTCGCAGGTATTTCAACGCGGCAGACAAAACTCATCCTGAGGAGGACCGGCAAGGTCCGTCTCGAAGAATGGGCCGCAAACGCCGAATATTTGACCTATCCTTCGAGACGCTGCCAACGCAGCTCCTTCGGATGAGGGATGTGGTCATTGCCTGATAAGCGTGAACCACAACCCGGTGCAGCATTTGAGGATTGCAGTCTGGTACAAGAGCCTTGAATATAATCGCTCACGTCGGGGACACTCATTGGCACAGGCACCGGGAAAATTCGTTTCTTCTTACCTGCTTTATCTTCTGGCGGCCTCGAGCGAGGCGGCCAGCCATCAGTTTCACGCGCGCGTGCGTGAACTCGGGCTGCGCGTTCCCGAATGGCGCGTGCTGGCCTGCCTGTTCGATCAGGACGGGCTCATGATCACGCAGTTGGCGCGGTTTTCCCTTATGGAACAGTCTCGCATGACCCGCATCGTCGATCAGATGGAAAAGCGGGGGCTGGTCGCGCGCAGAAGCGATCAGGGAGATGGCCGACGCGTACGGGTCTATCTGACCAGCGAGGGTCAGGCGCTGAGCGAACGGCTTGTCGAAGAGGCCCAGGACCACGAAGACAATTTGCTTTCCGCCCTGAGTCCCGCCGACGCGGAGAGGATCAAACCTTCATTGGTGCGCTTGCTGGGCGCGCTCGAGTCCACGCTGATTTCGAATGAATGAACCGAAAGGAGATGCGCGACTGCTTACGCGAATCTTCTAGCGGTAAGATCAGAAGAGATACCGGCTTTCCAGCAGCAGGCCATAGCGCTGATAGTTCTGTTCAAAGACGACTTTCTCACCGGTAAAGACATAGCGGCGGTCGAAATTCGACTGAAGCCACCAGTAGCGCCCACCAACGCCGATCTGCCAGTTGTTCGTGACATCGAAATTGAGCATCGCATCGGCCTCGACACCATATGTCCAGTTGCTTTCCCATGTTTCGACGCGGTTGTGGCTCCATGGTACGGCCGCTACATCGAAGGACCAGCTGAATCGATCGCTGAAATCGCCTTCGGCCGTCAAGCCGACACGGAGAGCATGCCATTGGCGCCTCTGCTCGATAACGGTGTTCCTATCCACGGCATCAATACTGTCATTCAAGTAGTGATACCCGACGAAACCCTTCATCTGGATCTGGCCGTTCGCAAATTCGGCAAACCGCCAGCCTCCGTCTACGACCACATATCCGAGAGCCGTTTCTTCCAGGTCACCGCTCGGATTGGTGTAGAAGTCACCCTCTCCACCCGAGTTTCGGCCCAAACCTGCATAGCCGCGCACGAATATTTTCGTTGTCAGGTCTTCCAGCTCGCCAACAATCTCTGCAGTGTGTGAGGACACGCCATCAACATTGTTCCAGTTGAAGTCGCCTGTATCCATCTCCGAATTGTTCTGGCTGTACCAGTATCGGAGACCGATACTGCCCCGCAGCGTAGATGCCTGATATTGCGACGTTGCGGGCGTGTTGTAGTCCGCCGCTTGAGACGCTCCCGACAATAAACACGCAAATAGGATAAGAGAAACTCTTCCGATCATAGCCCCTGCACCGGTAAGTATTTATGCGCGGGATTCGCGCTAAAGATGCAGGTATCTTTTGCAACTTATGGTTAATGGAGTATGAAAATATTGCCCTGTGGCGCTGCTTTTGCACGCGCTGCTGCACCACCTGCGGCTCGCATGGCAGCATCGCTGCGTAATGTGTTCGGGACGCCTGTCAAACAAACACGTGGAGCAACATGGGTGTTACTCCAAAAGCGACGACAAAGCTGATACCCAGCCAACCCGGTACCACCAGATAAGACTTTTGTGGCTTGTTTTTGTTGTAGAAAACTCTGGCGGTGTTTGGTGTAGGCCTTTCGATATATTTGCGCTGGTACTCCAAAAGAAACCTGACATTGTGCGATGCGGTCATGTAAAACGGGCTGACGCGATGGCCTTCATACTGTTTTCCGTCGACTTCATAGGTATAGGTCGCCTTGGAGAAATATTGCCGGTCACCAGCAATTGCATCCGAGTGCCAGGCCGACACTTCGTCGCTGTGAAGCTGACCGATGACGCTCGGCCAATTCCGCAATCTGAAGCAGTAGATAAGTGAGTATGTTGCCGCCAGAAGAAAATAAAGAGCTACGAGCAGGAACAGGCTTTCCGGATCTCCTGCTGCAGATCGTCGAAATACTTTTCCAGTGAACCGCTCAAACCAAAATACTCTCTTCTCAAGCCGCGCTAACGCGCGGTCTCACTCGGATACAGAAAGCCAATCGGAAGTGTTGTTGGATTTCCGTCAGCAGGTATGGCGATCATTTCCGGCAAGTCCTAAGAAATCCTGTCTGCGCGCGGGAAACGCTTAAGCGCCCCGTGGTTCTGACCCATATCCGCTCCCGGCACGGGCGATGGATTTCGTCCGGCGTTTCCTGGCCATCGAAGTCTCATCCCCGGATGCGGAGACGCTCGAGATAAACGTTGTTGCTGAGACCACCGATGGTCAGTCCGGCATACCCGGCTGCCAGATGCGCGGGGTGCGTCTCGGACTTAAGTGCATCCACATGCTGGATTTCCAAAACCGTATAGGGCCGCTGGTAAACCCAGGTGCGGTTCACGACTGCCCTGATATCCGCGTTCGGTGGCACCTCATCCGTAAAAGCATAAAAGTAAAGGGTGAACCCAAATGGTTCTACCGGCTGGATCGAAAGCGGTGTCATTCCCCAGCCAAGCAAGTCAGGCTCAATGGCGGAAATGTCTGCAGTACGAAGTGTCACGAGACTGAGATGCGCTCCACCGCCAAGGCGGGTCCTGTCAACAGGGATGTCGGGCCGTTCCCCCTGGAACCAGTGGTCGATCAGCTCAATCGTGAACCCTTCCGGATCGACCGCTTTTGCAAGATATCCAACATCACGAAACTGCTTCGGCTCCGAACAAGGCACGCCACGTGCCTTTAGCTGAGAAATCGCGAGTTCGATGTTCGGGACTGAAAGCGCTATTTTCCAATAAAGATCAGCACCTTGCGGCTTGTAAGGCGCGTCGGCTCTGACAAAGTGAATACCGGTTTCCGGGCTGCCGAATCCGACACGCCCGTCTCCCTGATCAGACATACCCAGGACGTCACAGTAAAAATGCCTCTGCGCCTCCGGGTCGACGACGGCCAATGTGAGTGTGTCAATTCCAGCCATGGTGTTGTCCTGATCAGAGGGAGACGGGAGCGGTCGGTCCGTTACTGGGCGATCTCGAAATGGTCTTCACGAAGACGCGCTTTGCCATCGGGCTGAAGCACCCAAAGCTCGTTTGTGATAATCCCCTGAGCATTGTTCATCTTCCACTCGGCAGAAATGCTCACAGACTTGAGCGATCTGTCCGCCACCCTTGCGACCGTATTATAGTAGACCACGTCATCGAAACCCTTGGCGATGATGTCTTCCCAAAAGGCTTCAATGGCCTGGCGTCCCTTGAAGGTGCCGAAGGGCTTGGCCACCATGACAGCGTCTTCCTCATAAAGTGCGGCAGCGGCCGCCGCATCACCCGCGTTGAATGCATCACGCCAGGCACGACTGGCCTCAGCCACGGCTGTGCTCAATTCAAATTCGGAGGCGGCACGCGTCTCGGCGTCGCCAGCGAGTGTCTGTCCGGTCAGGGCGGTTCCAATGGCGAGCGCAATGGCCAGTGTACGTATCGATTTCATGTGTTTTCTCCAAATAACGGGCGTATTCAGTGTTGCGTTTAATGTGAGAGTTCAGAGCCAGCGGACTGACGGCAAGAAAATGAGATATTGAGATTGTTTTAAAAACAGGGCAAAACTGAACATATTATTCATAAAATGAGAACAGTCTAACATTACTGTCTACCTTGCCATTGAGCTTTGTCACGATCGTTGAAACAGGTTCGATCACGCGCGCTGCAGAGAAGCTTTCGCTTGCCAAATCGGCCGTAAGTCAGAATTTGAAACGGCTGGAAGAAGAACTCGGTGTGCAATTGGCGCGCAGGACAACCCGGCGCCTGACGCTCACACCCGCAGGCGAGCGCTATTACCAGCGCTGCAAGGATGTTCTCACGCTCTCAAAACAGGCGGCGACGGAGATGGAGACGTTTGGTGCAAAGCCATCGGGTCCGATGACGATCACCGCGCCCCATGCGCTGATTGCGCCGCTTATCGCGCCCGCAATGGCAAGCCTTGCACGGCAATACCCGGACTTGCGGCCAACCCTGATCGCCGACGACACACGCCTCGACCTCGTCGCGGATCAAATAGATCTGTCTGTCAGTGTCGGGAAATTGAGCGACAGCACATTGCGTGCGCGCCGTATCGGCGAATTGCGGGACGTTTTGTGCGCTGCGCCGTCGCTCTTGGCCAACGCGCCTTCACGCGGCGACCCAGCCTTTGCCGATTGGATCCGCTCGATGTCTTATATTGCGCATACACGCGAGCCGTCCGTCATCGAACACAAAATACCCGCGTCAACCTTGTCGAAAGAAGCCCGACTGGATTTCGATCCGGTATTCCGGGGCAATACGATCGAAGCGATTGCCGCGCTTACGCGACAGGGACTGGGCATATCACTGCTTCCCGATATCAGTATCAGCGACGAACTTTCCTCCGGACGACTCATCTGTCTTTGCGATGAAGTTCTTCCAGATCCAACACCGGTCTATGCGGTTCACCCATATGATGCGATGGTGCCGAAATCCGTTGCCGCCGCAATAGATGCCTTGCGAACCGCGTTCGCAACGGTAAAGCGCGAAGCCGCTGTCAGGTCCGGCCGAACCGGACTTCAGTAACAGCAGCTCCGCGCTTCGCACCTAGTCCAATTCCTTGATCAGCAACAGCACGTCGCCGGTGTAGTAGGGCTGGCAGGGGTGCGACCGGACAGGCACCTTTTCATGCAGCTTGTAACCGAGGCGCTGGTAGAGACGCACAGCCCCGGTGTTCTGGGCATAAACCTGAATGCTCATCGCAGACGTGCCGTTTTCCCGCGCAAGGCGTTCCGCCGCAGCGAGCAGAGAGCTGCCGAGCCCCTGACCGCGGTGCCCGGGAAACGTTGCGAGCGCGTTGATGTACCAGGTTCCGACCGAGTGTTTCTCCAGCTCCACGAAGGGAGCGATCGGCGCGGGAAGTGCTTCGGGATCGTCTTCCGGGGTGGCGTCGATGAGATAGCTCAGGACCATACCGGTGACTTCGGCCTGGCGTTCCGACACAAGCGCATTGGTGTAGGAAAATCCGCCCGAGGGTCTTTGTGCGCGCTCGGTGCCGACATCGAGCGATGTCTGCCCGCTTTCGCAGGCCCGGCTCCAAAGCCAGTTGGGAATGCCTTCGCCCGCAATATCTATCAGTCTGGCAAGTGCCGCAGCATCCTCGACGCTGGCTTGCCGGATTAGGGGACTGGATTGAAAGTTCATTATGTTGGCTCGTCTGTTTTAAAAAAATGTGTGCGACCGGTGTTCGACCGGTCTGCATGCCGATTTGGTCAATGCACCGGGACAGGACCGACGGGGCCGCCGGAGTCCCAGTCGAGGTGAGAACGGTCGTCAACCAGGGATTGGCCGGAAAGCGGAGACTCACCGGATCCGGACGGAACGGAAGAAGCTCGCATTTGGCCGTCAGATTTCTGCCGGGCAATGACGTCTCCCGGGTTCGAGGGAGCTTGCTGTTTCAGATCACCGACCGACTTGATCGAAGGTGACTGGCCAGTCGAGACCATAGACGACATGGGAGCGCCGGACTGCGCCGGTCCGGCCAGCAAAAATATCATTCCAGTGGACAAAACAAGTGATTTCAACATTTTAGCACTCCAATTCAATGAGCCCGAAAACCTGAGCAAAAGCTGTTCAGGCCGCGGGCCGGGACTGTTCATGTATTGCAATGCAGCCGACATGCCTGTGATCCGTGCCACAGCACCCGCCAACCACTTGAATTTTAGGCAAGAATCGCAACAACTCGACACTCAGGCCGCCCAGTTCTCCGGGATCGCCATCGTCCAGGGTCTCGGCCTCGTCGAGTTCTGCATGGCTCATGCGCGACGCATTGGACCTGATACCGCCGATCCGGGACGTCCACGAACCGCCGGATTCCAGCACATCGCGGAAATGATCCGGATGCGCACAGTTGATCATGTAGTAGGCGGGCCCGCTGCTCGTTGCCTCGTCGACTTCCCCGATCGCGTCCGCCAGCGACTGGCCGGACGGCAGCCGGCCGTCGGTTTCCAGCGTGAAGGCAATCGCGATGGGAATGTCGACTTCAGCTGCCGCGCGCACCATGCCGACAGCTTCGCCGGCATGTGTCAGCGTCATGGCGCTGATCATGTCGACGCCGGCGCGGCCCAGCGCATGAATTTGCGGCGCATGGATCAGGAGGGCGTCCTGATAGGAAAGTGTTTCTTCCGGTGCATAGGCATCGCCTGAAGGGCCGACAAGCCCATTGACCAGGATCGGCAGTGCCTCCGTTTCGTGGCGCTCCCTTATACCGGAGACGAAACGCACGGCTCGTTCATTTGTCTGCAGGACTTTGGCGACCGATAATCCAAGAGGTCCCGCCCAGGCGACACCGGCGCGCCATGTCGGCGCGTCAAGAACAAACCCGCGGCCGGACTGGCGGGCGATTTCCAGAAAACGCTCGTAATAAGCAACGAGGTCACGTCGTCCCTGCTCACTATCGAGAAGCACGGCTGCCGAGAAACACGGCAGGTCATATCCCTTGTCAAAGATCAGATGGGTCTCCAGTCCGCCATCCGACAAAAAGAACCGTTCGGCGTGAATAAGGTCATGAAATCGCATGAAGCATTTCTCCTGTTTCGATACCGAGAGAAGTATGCGTGGCGGCGTCCGGCCGGTAGTGGTCGCGTGGTCCGGTTGCGGGAATTCATTTTCCGCTTTATTTTCAGTATTTAAGGAGATGTTGCCGCTGAAGGGCCTCGGATGGAGGAGCGTCAACTGGACTCACGGTACAGTGGGGGACGGCATTGACCGGCAAAACCGACACACGCAGCAGGATCCTCGATATCGCGGAAGCCGCCGTGCTGGAAAAAGGCTTCGAGGCCACCTCAATCGAGGAAATCGTTGCCGGTGCCGAGATTTCGCGAGGCGGTTTCTTCTATCATTTCAAGGACAAGAATGCGCTCGCCCGCGCCATGCTGGAACGGTACATCGAGGTCGAGAACGCGCTTTACGACGATCTCTTTGCGCGTGCCCGGGAACTCAACGACGATCCATTCCATTGCATGCTCATCGGGCTGAAACTGCTGGCTGAAATGCTGGAGGAAATGCCGACCGGGCATCCCGGATGCGTGATCGCCTCGACCGCCTATCAGGACAGGCTGTTCGACGACGGCGTCCGGGAGTTGAACCGGCAGGCGATACTTGGCTGGCGCAAGCGGTTTCGCGGCATGTTCGAGGAAATCGCGGAGATTTATGAGCCGCGCGAGGAGGTCAACCTCGATGCGCTCGGCGACATGGTGTCGGGCGTCGTCGAAGGAGGCCTCGTGTTGCAGCGTGCGCTGCGCGAACACAACAATGCGTCCGAGCAGATCATGCTGTTCCGAACCTATCTGAAACTGCTGTTCAGCCCGAAATAATACGCGCGAGGCTCAGAACTCGATCGTGATCGGAACATGATCGCTCAGGCCGTTTCCCACCCAGTCGTCAAAGGTTCCGACCGAGAATTCCCTGATTTCATTCAGCCAGTCCTTCGGCGCGAAGACGAAATCGATATGATAGGTCGGGCCGTCGATCCGCCGGTCGCGCCAATAGTGCGTCGGCGTTGTTTCTTCACCTTGCCGCTCGCCAGTCACCGCGTGATAAGCGCTGCGCAAACCCATTCCATCCAGGATTTCCACCTTGGCCATGTGATTGATGCGCCAGCCCGGCTTGTCCCAGATCTTGTTGCTGTTCCAGTCGCCGCCAATCACGGTCGGGCCGGCGGTTATGAAGTCGCGGTACTTGCCAAACGCCCGGCGGAGCGGTCCGCTCTGGTGCTTGCGGGTAACGCCGGCGCTGGCGTTTTGTGCCCAGACGGCAATCAGATTGAACGCGCGTGGTCCGTTGACCCTAAGGGGCAGGATGAAACGAAGCGTCGGAAAGAACGGCTCAAAACGCGTGACTTTGTAATCGTTGAAAGCAAAGACACCCAGGCCCTTATTTGGGTTTGTTCCCATCCAGAGTGTCGAGCAGGCAGCCAGAGCGGTTTCACCGCGTTTTGCCAAAATATCCGGGTGTGCGCATTCCGATATCACGGCAATGTCCGGCCGCTCTGACAGCAAGGCATCCGCCTTGCGGTGCAGCGCCATGTTGCAATTCCAAAAGACCAGGCGCACGTCACGAACGACGCGTCATGTGCCGCGTCGCCCCGGCATCCAGGCAAGCAGCCAGAACAAGAGTTCGCGGCGAAGCTCCAAATTCCATCGCTGATTTCCTCCGCTTAATCTTTCCGGAATTTCACCGCCGGTGACTTCTCGGGCAAGAGCCCTGCCCGGAACCGTTGCAGGACAACCTGGAGCAGGAGGCCGACAAGCAGCATGCGGATGAAGGAGCTGCGGGTCGCCCATTCCGGCGGCAGGCGATTGGTGAATATTTCCGTGACGGACCAGATTGTCCAGATGCTCAAGGCTCCCAGGATTGCCCCCCTGTTGTTCCCGGAACCACCTGCCATCAGCATGACCCAGACAAGGAATGTCGTCAGCAGCGGGTCGGTTGCCGTCGGAGACAGGAAGCGGAAGTAATGCGCTGAAAGACCGCCTGCAATGCCCATGACGGCGCAGCCGATCACAAAGGTCTGGACGCGGAATTTCTCGACATTCTTTCCCGCCGCAGCGGCCGAGTTCTCGTTGTCCCGGATAGCGCGCAAACTGCGGCCCCAGGGACTGTCATAGAGACGCGTCGTCGCAACATAGACAAGCAAAACAATCATCCAGACAAAGCCCAGAAAGGCGACGTCCGACATGCGTCCCGTTGTGAAGTCCGCAAAGGGCCGCGGGATTCTCGATATCCCGAGACTGCCGTTGGTCAGCCAGCTCTCATTGACGAAGACAAGCCGCAGGATCTCGGCAATGCCGATGGACGCCATGGCGAGATAGTCGCTTTTCAGCCGCACGCAGATCCGCGCAACTGCCCAGCCGGTCAGACCCGCAACGATTGCGGCACCGAGCAGTCCGATTGGGACGGGCATGGAGAAGCCACCAAGATGCCTGCCGGAGGACGCGGTCGCCAGGATCGCGGAAGTGTAAGCGCCGACCCCGTAAAAGCCAGCGATGCCCGCATTGAACAATCCGCCCATACCCCACTGAACGTTGAGGGCAAGGCACAGCAATGCGTAGATGCCGCCCAGGATCAGAAGGCTGACGACGTAAAAGAAAAGACCGGTCAGCTCCACTACAACAACCTCCCCTTGAAGAGGCCCTGCGGGCGGAAAATCAAAAGAGCGATCATGATTATAAAGGCGACTGCCGTCTTGTAAGAAGGCGAAATCAACGCGTCATCGCCAATCCAGTGATAGGACGACAGTTCTTCCGCCATGCCGATGATGAAACCACCTGCCATCGCCCCCATTGGCTTGCCGATCCCGCCAAGAACTGCCGCTGCGAACATGGGCAACAGCAGGTTCCAACCGAGGTTCGGGTGGGCTGATGTGTTGAGTGCCGCGAACGCTCCGGCAATAGCGGCGAGCGCCGCACCGATGATCCATGTCCAGCGCACGACTTTCGCCGTATCGAGCCCCGAGACTTCGGCGAGTTCGGGATCATCGGCAACGGCGCGCATGGAGCGGCCGGTTTTCGTCGCGGTCAGGAAAAAATGCAACAGTACGGCGATGACCGCTGTCACCACGATCGCCTGCAGGTGAAGAACCGAAACGCGAAACGTGTCGAACAGAACCAGCGGCGGGCGAACGCCGGCAACGAGGACCTGGTTCTCCGATCCCCAGACAAGCTGGATCAGCGAGCGGAAGACCAGTGCGATGCCGAAGGATGAAATGACGGTGTAGATCGTGGGCAGGTCCCTGAGCGGTTTGTAAAAAAACCGGTCGACAAAGAGCGCTGCGAATATCGTCAAGGCCATGCCGAAGGGAATCAGCAAGAGAGGATTCACCGGCATGAGCGCGGCAGCGGCAAGAATTCCGTAGGCCCCAAGTGTCATCAGGTCGCCGTGGGCGAAATGGGCAAAGCGCAAGATGCCGAAGATCATCGAGATACCGACGGCGCCCAATGCATAAATGCTGCCGATTGTCAGGGCTGGAAAGAGGTAGAAATTGACGAACTCCGTCATCCGGCGGCACCTCCCAGAAAGAGGCGGCGGACGTCTTCATCGGCCAGCAGCTCCTGTCCGGTCCCGCTGATGTGGTTGCGGCCGTTGACCAGGATATGCCCGTGATCGGCAATCTGAAGCGCCTGGCGCGCGTTCTGTTCGACCATCAGGATCGTGATTCCGGTTTTACGGATATCGAGGAGCAAATCGAAAATCCGCTCCAGGTAGGCGGGAGACAGTCCGGCCGTCGGTTCGTCCAGAAGAACAAGCTTCGGATCGCTCATCAGCGCACGGCCCATGGCGACCATCTGCCTCTGCCCGCCCGACAGTTCGCCAGCGGGCTGCCCAAGCTTGCCGTTGAGGTCGGGAAAGAGCGCCAGCACCTTGCCGAGGGTCGCTTTCTTGTCATGCGGTGGCGCGGCATATGTTCCGACATCAAGATTTTCAGCCACCGTCATGGAGGGGAAGACATTCTTGCTCTGCGGCACTGCTGAAACGCCGAGCGGCACAAGCGCAGACGTCTTGCAGCCGATCAGTTCCCGTTCGCCAAGCCTGATGGAACCGGCGGCGACATGTGTGAGCGCGAAAATCGACTTCAGGAGGGTCGACTTGCCCGCACCATTCGGGCCCAGGATCACGGCTATTTCCGCCGGTTCTACGCTGAGCGAAATCTCCTCGATGATCGGAGGGCCGCCATATCCTGCCGTCAGCCCCTCAACGGAAAGCTGCTCGGTCATAGACGGGCCTCATATTTTCCACCACCGAAGTAGGCTTCGATCACGCGTTCATCCTGCCTGACCTCTTCAACTGTTCCCTCTGTCAGCAAGGCTCCCTGCGCCATCACAAGAACGTGGTCACACAGCCTGGAGACATAGTCGAGATCATGCTCAATAAGACAGAAAGTGAGATCCCGTTCCTTGTTCAGCATCAGGATCTTGTCGGCCAGTTTTCCAAGCAGTGTCCTGTTGATCCCCGCTCCGATCTCGTCAAGCAGGATAATCTTCGGATCCCGCATCAGCGCACGGCCGAGTTCAACAAGCTTTTTTTGACCGCCAGAGAGGTTGCCGGCCTTTTCGTCGATCACATGCTCCAGTTCGAGCAGACGGACGGTTTCACGTGCGGTCTCGTAGATCCGCCGCTCTTCCGCCGAATAGCTGCCGCGCCGGAATACGACATTAAGGACGTTCTCACCGTCCGGCGCATCAGCCGACGCCATCAGGTTTTCAAGGACGGAGAGCCTGGAGAATTCGTGCGGGATCTGAAAGGTTCGCGCGAGGCGCGCCTCTGCCCGCTGGTAAGGCTTCAGGCCGGTGATATCCCGCCCGTCAAATAGCACGCGCCCCGAGGTCGGCCGGACTGCTCCGGCAATGACATTGAACGCCGTTGTCTTGCCCGCACCATTGGGTCCGATCAGACCGGTTATGCGGCCTGCGCCGATCTCGAAGCTTGCATGGTCAACCGCCCGCAAACCGCCGAAATCGACGCAGATCTTGTCAAGTTGAATCACGCTCCGAAAGCTTATTCGACAATCGCGGTCTGCTTGTAGCCGTCGCCATCGACAACGAATTTGCCGATGAAACCGCCGACATCGCCATTGTCGTCGAATTCGGCATTCCCGCTGGCGCCATCATAGTCGATGTCCTTGCCTTCCTTGATGAGGGCAACGGCCTTTTCCCATTCGCCTGGCCCGACTTTCTCGCCCGGAGCCATCGCGACGTCACGAAGCGCCTGTGCCATCTTGGCCCGGTCGGTCGACCCGGCCTTTTCGATTGCCAGCAGTGCAAGGAACGTTGCGTCGTAGGTCTGGTCCACAAACGCCTTGTCCGCACCTTCGCCATATTCGGCGTTGAAGGCGTCATGCAGCGTTTTCTGGGCCGGATTTTCGGCTGGCGACGTCGGGGAGGAGAAGAATGACGTTTTCAGCGCATCAGCGCCAACGTTCTGGATCAGGAGTTCGTCCCGCAAGCCGTCAGTGCCGACGAACTTGTCGAAGAGGCCACCCTCAATTGACTGCCTGACGATCTTGCCGCCGCTGTCACCCGCATAGGCGATGACGACCAGGGCTTCCGCGTCGTCCTTTGCAAGACTTGCCAGCTCAGACCGGTAGGAATCCTTCTTTTCCTCGTGCTTGTTCTCTGCAACGATCTCACCACCGGCCTTCTTGTAAGCGTCCATGAAGGTCTGACCGATACCAACGCCGTAGTCATTGTTCACGTAGGTAACCGCGACCTTGTTGAGGCCTTCATCCAGAACCATCTTGGCGAGGATTTCGCCCTGGTAGTTGTCGGAAGGAACGATGCGGAAGACAAGACCATCGTCCTGCAGATCCGTCATCGCGGGAGACGTTGCGGTCGGCGAAATCTGGGCAACGCCTGCCGGGATAATGGCCGCTTCTGCCGCTGCAATCGTCGTGCCGGACATCAGCGACCCCATGACAATTGGCACGTTTTCGATATTGACCAGCTTCTGTGCGGCGTCGACCGCACCTTGCGCCGTGCCCGTGGTATCGCCGTAGACCGCGACCACTTCGCCTCCCAGCAATCCGCCCTGGTCATTGACGTGTTTGACGGCCAGGTTCGCGGCATTCTGCAGCGGCGGAATGAAGTTGGCGATCGGACCCGTGATGTCCATCAGGATCCCGATCTTGGTCTCCGCAAAAGCCAGCGAGCTGGTGCCCAGCATCAGGGCGGCTGCGGCAAGTGTCGTCAATGTCTTCATGCTTACTTCCCCTCATCGCTTTTTCATTTGTCCAAGGTACCCGTTCGTTACCTCCCTGACGGGCTTAGAACCTCGGTTTCAAACCGGCCCGGCAGGCTGACTTCAAGCAGCTGAAGGTCGGTCGTTGCGCCCGCGTATCGCGTCGCCATCTTCGGCGGGACCACGAAGGCGTCTCCGGCAGACAGGCGGTAAGGGTCTTTGTCTTCGCCCTCGAGTGTCATTTCGCCTGCCAGCACAAAGTTGAACAGAATATCGCAGTCGTGCCGCGTCCACGGTGACATATCTCCGGTGGGACGCGCTACCATAACAGATGCCACCCCTTTGGTGTTGTCGCAGATCGTCGTGTCACGCGCCTCGAAGCCCGGAATGCGAAACGGCTCAAAGGCAGCGTCTTTTGCCAGGTTATGGACAAATTTCTGGCCTTGCCATTCCCTGTCCGGCCGCTCGACCGGCGTCGGCAGTTCCATCTCGTGGTCGATCTCGGTGATGTGCTCGGCCGGAACGCCGATTTCGATCACCTCAATGCCGTCCGCAGCGTGCATCACACGATGCCGGATCTCCGGAGGCTGGATAAAACAGTCGCCTGCCGTCAGCCGGCGTATGCCTCCCTGATCCTCATAGAGGACATCCACCCAACCCCGCACACAGAAGATCAGCTGGAAGCCGACCTTGTGGAAATGCACCATGTCAGGCACCGGGCCATCAGGTACGCGGATGTGAGACGCGATCATCGCACCGCCAAGCCGTGTGGGGACAAGATCGCGGTATTCCATTCCCGCGCGGCCAATCACCCAGGGCGCCTGATCGGCGAGCCTGCGTACAACAAAGGCATGCTGTGTTTCCGGAAGGACGAGCGGTGGATTCAATTCGTCAATTTCGACCCGAGTGCCGCCCGGTGAAACGAGGAGCCGTTCGCCCGCCGCGAATTCATCGGGGTCACCGGTGAGAATCCGCAGCGTTCCGGGTGCGTCCGGAGCATCTTTTTCAACACGCACTCTCAGTCCATGGCCGGAAAATACAGCAATTTCCGGGCTGTCGGCAGGATAGATCATGTCCAGCCGCATTTTCAGCGTTTTGGTGAAAAAGGGCAGGTCTCCACCGAGGTCGTTGGTTGGAAGCCGTACTTCTGCTCTCGTTTCCATCATCTGCTGCCCGTCAATCCTCGTTGTGCGCCCATCTTTTCAACCGGCCTTTCGAGCGCTTTTTTCCGCCTGCAGATATTCATGCGCGGCGAGGTAAGCGGCTTCACCGTCAAAAACGAAGCGCAGGATACGATCAGAGGCGGCAACGGCGTCCCGGCTGCGAAACGCTTCATAAAGGCGCGTGTTGCCCTCTACGATGACCGGGTGATTGGCGGAATCGGCGAAGGTCATCATGCGAACCGCCTGCACTTGCGTCATGTAGCGTTGCAACGTCTTGCGCAGCGATGAGTTCGAAACGGCGCTGATCCAGCCATTGCGGAAAATCTCGCAAGCCCTGAACAGCTTCTCCTGATCTTTGGCCGCCATCGCAGCGCGGGCACTTTTAAGAACCTTGTCCAGATCGGCCAATTCATCATCGGAAAGATCCTGCGCCGCCAGTGCCGCCGCTCGCGGTTCGAGCAAGCGCCGCAGATCAAAAATCTCGAGTATTTCCCGGTGATCAATTCTGGGAAGCACAAATCCTTTGGTCGTCTGCTCCAGATATCCTTCATGGGCAAGGCGCATGAGCGCGTCGCGTGCAGGCATGCGCGAAACGCCGAATTCCGCTGCCACGGCGGTGTCCACCAACCGTTCCTGCGGAGCAATGTCGCCTTTCTGGATGCGGCCCATCAGGACATCATGGATCTGCACGCTCGTGCTCGGTGAGGGTGTTGGAGCGGATGTCAAACCTGCGATATCTCCCTCCTCGGTCACCTGATACAGCAAAAATCGTATACAGAAACTCAGCCATCACCCGACTGAATTCATCTCGTGAAGTACTCAAAGGGCTAAAACCAGTTCCTTTAAGCTTGAACTAATTCAAAAACTGTATACGAATATTTCCCAATTGGTCAACACTTACGAAGCCACAATCAGCCAGAGCCTTGGAGGGGTGCATGACGGAGCGAAAGGAGGGTTATTTTCTATACCACTCCATCGGCCAATATCCCGGCAAGGAGGCGGATCTGAGCGATGCCATGGCCGAGCTCGCGGCCGTCTGGAGCGCGCCAGACGATCAGCAATGGACCTACATGCTTGGGAAACGCGCTGAGTTCATAGACCTGTGGCGCGGCCTCATCGGCGCTTCACCAAGATCCGTCACAACCTGCGAAAGCGTCACGCAAGGCGTGCACATGCTTTTGACCGCGCTTCCGGCCGAACAACTGCGAGGGCGGAAAGTTCTGGTCGCTTCGGACTGTTTCCCGTCAAACCACTTCCTTCTGTCGCGGCTGCAAGAGCGCCTCGGCTTCGACCTTCAGACTGTCTACCCGCGGCAAGGTGCGAGCTGGGTTTCAGATGAAGACATGATTGCCGAATGGGACCGCGATGTCGCATTAGCGCTCATCACATGGGTCAGTTCGACGACCTCGCGCAAGGCCGATCTTGACGCCCTTGTCAGCCATGGACGCGCGATGGGCAGCATCATCGGTGTGGACATTACACAAGCCTCCGGTCTGCTGCCCTTTTCCGTCAGCGATCCTGAGGTCGACTTCGTTGTCTCCACCAGTCTCAAGTGGATGTGCGGCACACCCGGGGCCGGCATCCTATATGTCCGCCCGGAATTGATTGACGTCTGCCGGCCCGAAGTGTGCGGATGGTTCAGTCAGGACAATCCCTTCAACTGGGACATTTCAGCATTCGATTATGCGCCGGATATCCGCCGCTTCGACAACGGCACGCCCGGCATCATGCCGGCAGCCGCGACAGTGCCCGCCCTGAAGTGGCATGCCGCCTCGGATCAGCGAGCGCTTTTGCACCACAATCGCTTGCTCAGCGATCTATTGATCGAGGGAGTAAACGATCTGGACCTGGATCTCGTTTCGCCCCGCAAAGCGGACTCCCGGGGTGGCAGTGTGATGATCGACATGTTCTCCGGCGAACGCGCCGCAAAGACGCTTGCCGATCTGAATGCAGCTGGATTTTCGGCGGATATCCGTGGTGCAACACTGCGTCTTTCGCCAGGTGTCCAAACCACAGAAGCCGCGACACGCGAACTCTTGTCTGTGCTCAGCACTTCTCTCAACGTCAGTTGAAAATCAGCCGGTAAAGCTTTCGACCGTCTTCAGAGCACCATCAAGTTCGGTGCCCTTTTCATCCTTCAATGCTGCTTCCCTTAGGCGGGCAACCCATTGCGGGCCGTCCTCACGGTCTTCCACCATGCGCGCACCGGAGAGAACCTTGTCGAATTTCGAAAGGCCCCGCGCATGCGTGTCGGAATATCCCTTGATCAGGCGCCTGCAGCGCAGGATCTCGACGGCCATTCCATAGCGATCCGGCAGATACCCCGCCACCATCTGCAGCCAGTCATTCAGATGATCCTGCTCCATCTTGTGGCGCAGCGTTTTCAGCCGCCAGTTTCTCAGGCCACCCAAAAAGTAGAGCATAGCAAAACCGCGCAGACTGTCGGTTCTGAGGCGGCGGCCTCGATTGAACCAGCGATCGATGCGCTTCATCCAGGCCGGATCGTTTTCCATTTTCCGGCCCAGTTTTTCAGGGAGCAGACCAACGATCTCCTCTGCCCGCGGATGCAGATAGTCCGTCAGATGCATGACGTTGTCATTGCCGACGCCCATCTCGGCCTCGATGCGGTCGAACCGCTGCGGGCGCGTCTTGAGATCCGCGACGCGGATGACATCGTCATAAGCCATGGCGTTCGCGATATACTTCGCCGCTTCGCACGACAGTTCATATTCCCTCTCGGCCGTGTCAGCCTTCACCAGCGCTTCCAACCGGTCCAGATATTCCGATCCATAAGCGCAGTCCTGAAAGTCGACGACCTTTGTCAAACCCGCCGCCGCCATGACGCGAACCGTTTCCGGCAAAGCTGCGACGCGCGCTTCCAGACGTGCCCATTCGGACTGAATGTCCGCCGGTCCCTTTGGCGCAACGATTTCCTGCTGGACGGGCTTCTCTTCCACCGGTTTGGCAGGTTCGCCGTTTTGCGCGAGATCATAACCGGCAGCAAAGGCGCGCAGACTGGCCTCAACCCCCTTGCCACCTGTCCGGATCGCCTCTTCGAAGGCTTCCCGCTTGAACGGAAGCGCTTCAGAACCGGCCAGCGCACCAAAGAGCGAGGCAGATATGACCGAGCCGACCTTGACCGCTGCCCGGTCCATATCGGCAAGAATGAGTTTTTGCGAGGCGACTTCGGCTGCGGCACGCACCTCGTCGGAAGACGCCATGCCGTCGCCAGGAACCGTTTTTTCCGAGACCGCGAGCATTCTGTGCGTAGACGCGATCAATGTGGTTCGGTCGGGCGTTACGAAGCCGCGAATGATCGCACGCCCGGCCTCCATCATCTCTGCTGCAATGGCAATGTCGACATCGCCTGCCGCAGGTGCCAGAGAAAAGACCGGTGCGGCAACGTCGCCCGGCGCCATCTCAATGTAGTAGATGGTTGCGCCAGTACGCTGCGCGACGCCGGCGACGCTTGTCGCCTGACAATGGTAACCTTGAGACCGGGCCAGAGACTCGATCCAGTTGGTCAGGACACCGCCGCCCTGACCGCCGACCGCCATAACCGCAAGTTTGATGATGCCTTCCAAGGCCGGATCTGTCGGCTGGGCATCAAGAGGCAAGGCAAGCGACATCAAAGTGCCTCCCCGGAAAAGGTAAGGCGTTTGCCCGCGCGGCGGTTCTGAAGCCAGGAGATGACCTTTTTGCGCAGTCCCGTCAGCCAGGTTTCAAACACGGTTGGATTATGAACAACTTTCGCCTCGTAAAAGGAGGGGCAAAGGATCGCGGCGTCAGCCACCTCGCCGCAATTGCCGCATCCGACACAGGACTGGTCGATATGAGCAACCGGATCATCCCGGAGAGGATCGTCCAGTTTTTTGAGAGACAGAGAAGGGCAACCGGACAAGCGGATACAGGCATGATCCCCTGTACAGACATCCTGGTCGACGCCGAAGCGCGGCGTTTCAACTCGCTTTCCATCCGCAATCGCTTTGTTGCGAAGGGGTTTTTCCCGCCTCTGCCGGTTGAGCATGCATTCGGACGAGGCAACAATGACCTTTGGACCCTTGTAGTCCGTTGTCAGCGCCTCGCGGATCGCCGCGCGCATTTGGGTGACGTCATAAGTCCGGTCGATTTGCCGGATCCATTCCACGCCAACACCTTCAAGAGCCTTGGAGATCGGGTGGTTGGTCGACTTGGTGCTGTTCTGCGCCCGGCTTGACAGCACGTCCTGACCGCCGGTTGCCGCCGAATAGTAGTTGTCGACGATTATCGCAACGCTGTCCGACTTGTTGAACACCATGTTGCCGATCGATGAACTGAGGCCGTTGTGCCAGAAGCCGCCGTCACCGAGGATCGAGATCGCACGGTGTTCGCCGCCACCATCGAAAGCGGCGTTGGAAGCCGGTCCGAGACCATAACCCATGGTGGATCCGCCGATTTCAAAAGGCGGCAGGCACGCGAACAGGTGACACCCGATATCACCGGTGATCTGGCGGGGCCCGAGTTCCTGTTCTGCCAGTTTGAGCGACGCAAAAATCGGCCTTTCCGGGCAGCCCGTACAGAAGCCCGGCGGCCGGATTGGAACCGACTTGGTGAGATCCGGCAATTCGGTTTTCGGCGTGTTCGGTGCAAGCACCTTTGCAGGCAACAGATCCGGCGCATATTGCCGGACGAAGGCTTCCAACCCGTCAAACATGATCTGGCCGGTATATTCGCCCGCCTTCGGGAAAATACCCTTGCCCTCCAGCCGCGTGGTCGCGCCTTCCTTGTAGAGCATGGCACCGATTTGCTGCTCGATAAATTCCGGCTGCCCCTCTTCGACCAGAAGCACAGCTTCCTTGCCCTTGCAGAAGTCCACGACATCAGACTTGACGATCGGGTAGGTGACATTGAGCACATAAAGCGGAACGGACGTGTTGCCGCTGATATCGGCAAGGCCCAGCCTCTGCAAAGCCCGGATGACGCCATTATACATGCCGCCGAGACACATGATCCCGACTTTGCCGCTCTCGGGCCCGAAGCGCTCGTTCAGCTTGTTGTCGAGAATGAATTTCTCGGCCGCAGGCCAACGGTTGTCGATCTTGTCGTGTTCGTGCGCGTAGGACATGGGCGGCAGGACAACACGCTTGAAATCCCGCTGAGGATTGGCGAGAGCGTCCTGAACCGACAAGGGCGGCGGCACGTTATCCGAGGTCTCAAAGCTGCCGGTCACGTGGCACGAGCGAATGCGCACCATCAGCATGACGGGCGTGTTGCTTGCTTCGGAAAGCGCGAAACCGTCTCCGACCGCCTTGACGATGGAAGGCAGGTTCGGACGCGGATCGAGCAGCCAGAACTGCGATTTCATCGCGAAACCGTAGGACCGCTCCTGCATGATGGAGGAGCCTTCGCCGTAGTCTTCGCCAACAATGACCAGTGCACCGCCATTGACGCCGGAAGAGGCCAGATTGGCGAGTGCGTCAGAGGCCACGTTGACCCCGACGGATCCCTTGAATGTCACCGCACCACGTATGGGATAGTGCACCGAGGCTGCAAGCATGGCCGCTGCGGCGGCTTCCGAGGCATTTGCCTCGAAACGCACGCCGAGTTCGCCCATGAGATCCTGGGCATCCGCCAGAACGTCCATCAGATGGGAAATCGGTGCGCCCTGGTAGCCGCCGACATATCCGACGCCGTTTTCCAAAAGCGCCTTGGTCAGGGCGAGAATTCCCTCGCCCGTGAAGACGTCTCCTGACCCTTTGCGAAGATGCTCTACCTCAGCCTTGAACGACCTCTCGGCCATCGGCTCCTCCCTGCGCAGTTCTCAAGGTGCTAAATCGGATGTTTGCGAATGTTTTTCAAAATGGTCTGCAGCGTTGCAACAAAGGTTCGCTGATCGGCATCGCTGATCCCGCGGAACATTTCCTGATAAGCGGTTGCCAGATGGGGCCAAAGCAGTTCGTGCGTCTGGCGCCCCTTTGTCGTCATGTGAATCCGCACTGCGCGGCTGTCCTCACTGTCGGTCACACGCTCCACCAGTCCATCGCGTTCCAATGCATCCAGGGCGCGGCTGAGCGTCGATGTTTCGACAACCGCATAGACCGACAAATCGCGGATCAGTATCCCGTCGAGCACGGACAGAACCGCCAGCGCCCGCATTTTCGGTGTGGTCAACCCCAGTTTGGCCATTTCGTCGCGCAAAGCAGCGTTGTACCGACCCATGATACGGTTCATCAGGTAGGGCGGAAAATTCTCCAGGCCGATTTCGCCGAGACGCGGGACCCGGGCATTCTGCTCCATAAGCTCCAGCCCGTCTTCGTTCTTCATGCGCCCATCCTTTTCGCCAGATTGTAGCCGGAGCCTCCCCCCAGGCCCGGACCCGGATGGGTCGACGCGCCGATCATGTGAAGGTTCGCGATTGTGGTGGCGCTGTTAACCGAATGGGTGAACGGGCGCCAGACGAAAAACTGGTCGATGCTGCAGGCACCCCCATACGGGTCGCCGCCGACGAGATTGATGTTCATGCTGCCCAGATCCGCTGGCGAATAGGCCTTTCGGGCAAGCTTGATCTGATCGAAGTTCCTGATGTGCCTTTGAAGGATTGCCTCAAGCCTGTCGGCGAATGCCTCGCGCGTTGCTTCTGACCAGTCCGGGTCCGTTTCCAGCTTGCCGGCAGCATCTCCCTTGATCACTCGCGGCGCATCGGGAATTTGCAGCCATAATATGCCACTCCCCTCCGGTGCGCGCGACGGATCCAGCCTGTGCGGCTGGCCGACGCAAATCGTGGGCGTTTCGGGAAGAAGGCCACGTTCGGCTTCGTTGGAAGACTTCGACACGCTGTCAATGCCATCGGTGAGGTGAATCAGCGCGACATCTTCAAGACCGTCAGCGATCCATTCTGGCTCACCGCTCAATGCATAGTGCAGCTGAAAATTGCCACGGCCGTATCTGTATCTCTCAGCGTGCTCGGGCACCGGTTCGTCGCCGAGCAGCCTTTGGTGAAGCTGGGTTGGCGTCACCGATGCAATGACGGATTGCGCTTTGATGGTTTCACCGTCTGCGGTTTCGATGCCGACGGCCTTGCCATTCTTCACGCGGATACGCGCAACATCGACGCCGGTGCGGATCTTGCCGCCCTTTTCCTCGATAAGCTTTCGAAACACTTCGGGCACCGATCCGGATCCGCCTTTGGCAACCGGC
This sequence comes from uncultured Roseibium sp., assembly GCF_947494555.1. GTDB lineage: Bacteria > Pseudomonadota > Alphaproteobacteria > Rhizobiales > Stappiaceae > Roseibium. The sequence goes on from NZ_CANLVF010000006.1 coordinate 295,030, forward strand.
GCTCCGGCTGCCTCAAGCGCGAATGCGATCACGCGGCCCATCTGTCCCGAATAAGTGCTTTCCGGTGTCAGGCCGGTGTGCAGCACCCAAGGTGCCCAAAGTGCCTGCACCGTTTCACTGCCATAGCCGTGTTCGAGCCAGGGACGCGCGGGTTGCAAAGCTTCGCCGAACCAGGTCTTCAGTCCGTTCAGCCCACGATTCCAGGCCTGCTTCGCCATAAGCCGCGCCATCTTGCCAGACCAAAGCGGGCTTCCCAAAAGCGCGAACAAAAACTCCGCATCGGCTTCTATTCCTGATACGTCCTTCTCATGCTGCTTCCCGTCTCCTGCTTCCAGGCCATCGAAGGCAGCGACATTTGCCGCACGGTCCATTGTCAAGACGGCAGCCTGGCCATCCGGACGCAACACGGCGGTCGGTTTTGCCGTGTGGCAAAACTCCAGCCCATGGCGACCGAGGTCTTCGGCGAGCTCTCCATAGGCCGGTGACGTCAGAAACAAGACGAATGTGGCAGCCATCACGTCGTGATGGAAGCCGGGCAAGGTTACCTCCTCGGTCCGCATGCACCCGCCCAGATGCTCCGAGCGTTCCAGCATCAGGACAGGCTCACCCTTGCGCGACAGCAAAGCCGCCGCGACAAGCGCGTTGATACCTGATCCGATGATCACATGCGGTGCGGACACGGCTTGACCTCAGCCCCGCGGAACCAGCGCCAGTGCACGGATCGGGCTGCCGGTGCCCCGTTCGATCTTCAAAGGCGCAGCAATCAGGATCGCGCCCTTTGCCGGCAGCTTGCTCAGGTTGGCAAGTGAAGCAAGCCCGAAGCAATTGTCCCGGTGCAAGAGGTTGTGCGCAGGATAGGGCGGTTCCATGCCGCCGGCCTGTCCGGCATCGGTGCCAATGCACTGCGTTCCCCAGCCAACAATCTTCTTCGACAACAGATATTCGATCGCGTCCGGTGTCGGTCCTGGGCTGTGCGGGCCGGTTTCGTCAGTGTTCAGGAACAGGTTCTCATCATGCGCGCGGTTGTCCCAATCAGTGCGCATCAGCACCCATTCTCCTGCCCCGATCTCGCCGTGCTCCGCTTCCCAGGCCTTGATCAGATCGGCCGTCAGCAGGAAGTCGGCGTTATCCGCGCTTTCCTTTGAACAGTCGATCACGTTGACCGGTGCAACGAGGCGCTGAACGTTCAGCGTATCGGTAAAACCGTCCTCATAATCCTTGCCGGTTATCCAGTGGTGCGGAGCATCGAAATGCGTTCCGGAATGCTCTCCGAGGACCATCCAGTTCCAGGCGAAAAACGGCCCATCGGAATCGTATTCGCTGATCTTGTGAATCTCGACCTTCGGCGTGTTCTTGGCAAAATCGGCCGGCAACTGAATGATCGGCGTGTCGGGGCCCAATACGCCCGTACAATCCACCACTTCCACTTCACCGGACAGGATCTTCGACCCCAGTTCACCGAGTGCATTTCCTGCTGACATCTCACGCTCCCTCTTTGCCTCGTGGCCCGTCGGCTTGTTATCTCAATTGAATGCTAGACAGATTTAGTTGTATTTGCAATTATCTATTTTGAGGGGGACAAGGACTTGCGCGATGGATGAGACTCTTGACGGCGTGATCATCGGCAGCGGACATAACAGTCTGGCCTGCGCCGTGCATCTGGCTGCGCAAGGCTGGAAGGTTGGCGTGTTCGAGCGTGCAGCAGAGCCGGGCGGTGCCGTCAAAACCGGCGAATATACGCTTCCCGGGTTTCGTCACGACTGGGCCGCGATGAACCTTTCCTTGTTTGCGGGCTCTGCATTCTTCAAGCAATATGGCGATGAGCTGGGGCAGAACGGATTGAGTTTCGCGCCCGCATCCGATTGTTTTTCCTCCGTGTTTCCAGACGGAACGTGGCTAGGCGTCAGCAACGATCTTGAGACGACTGCCAAACGTATCGAGGCTCTCAGTGCAGAGGACGCCAAAGCCTGGCGCGATCTGACAAGTGCCTTTCCAGCCATGGCGGACCCGCTCGTCGGACTGCTTGGCTCACCTGCAAAAAAACGTGCATTTGCATATATCCTCTACAAGGAGTGGCGAAAGTCAGGCACAGGCGGCGTACTCGATCTGACGCGCTTCCTGATGTCATCACCGCGCGCCTGGCTGAACGAGACCTTCGTGTCACCGAAAGTACGCGCGCTGCTCGCCGCCTGGGGCATGCATCTGGATTTCGCGCCCGATATCGCGGGCGGTGCGCTGTTTCCATATCTGGAAGGTATGGCGAACCAGGCGTTCGGAATGGTGCTCGGGCAAGGAGGAGCGGGCTCCGCGATCTCGGCTATGACCGCTGTCCTCGAAGCACGCGGCGGATCGGTGACCTGCAACGCGGAAGTGGCCCGGATACTGGTCGAAAACGGCGATGCGACAGGCATTGAACTCGCCGACGGACGCAAAATCATGGCGCGCAATGCCGTCATCGCGAATGTCGCGCCCAAGGCCCTTTTGCAACTCGCCGGGGAGACCGGGGATGCCCGCTACGATACCGGGCTCAAGAAATTCGCCCATGCGCCTGGTACGATGATGATCCACCTGGCGGTTGATGACCTGCCGGATTGGCAGGCCGGCCCGGACCTCAAGAAATTCGCCTATGTGCACCTTGCCCCCGATGTCGACCAGATGGCCCGGACCTATGCGCAAGCGCAGGCCGGCCTTCTGCCTGATGAGCCGGTGATCGTGTGCGGTCAGCCGACGGTGGTCGATCCGAGCCGCGCGCCGGAGGGAAAACATGTGCTCTGGCTGCAGGTCAGGATGGCTCCGGGAGATATCAAGGGCGACGCGGCGGGTCAAATCACCGCCAAAGACTGGGAGACAGCTGCAGAACCGTTCGCGGAGCGGGCTCTCGATATTCTGGAACGCTACGCGCCTGGAACACGCTCAAAAATCCTGAGCCGTCATATTGTGACGCCCGCGATGCTGGAGGCGGACAACCCCAATCTGGTTGGAGGAGACCAGATTTGCGGCAGTCACCATCTGACCCAGCATTTCATGTTCAGACCTGTTCGCGGCTTTGCCGACGGAAGCACACCGGTGGGGAACCTGTTCCATACCGGCGCAGCCGTCTGGCCGGGAGCAGGCACGGGAGCCGGGCCCGGATATCTTCTCGCGCAAAAGCTCGCCGGTTAGCGACAACGACAACACGTCCGGCAAAATGGTAAAAACGGGGAACAGGACAATGAAGGTTTCAAGACGCACACTTTTAAAAAGTGCGGCCGCCAGCGGGGTGCTGACTGCCGTGGGAACTCCCGCGTTTGCAAGCGACATCGACGAGCTTGTCATCGCTTACAACGTCAATCTGCCGAGCTGGGATCCGACGGTCGGTCCGTCCGCGGTGAACCCAACCATTCAGGGCATCTACCAGTCGGTGTTTGACATGTTCATCCACCAGAACCCCGACCTGAGCTTTGGCCCGGGCATCGTGACGGAGTGGGGCTGGAACGACGACAAAACGCAGATCTGGATGGACATCCGGGAAGGCGTCACCTGGCACAATGGCGATCCGCTGACGCCGGAAGATATCGTCTGGTCTCTCGAAAGGGCCGGCAATCCGGACACCGGCAACCCGATCCAGTTCATCTGGGGCAAGATCGGCAATTTCCAGATCGACGGCAATCGGGTGACCGCAGACGTCAAGGAATACGAGCCCACGATCTTCAAGTGGATGAGCTTCCTGACAGGGTATGTCCTGCCGAAAAAATACTATGAGGAAGTCGGTGCGGAAGGGTTTGAGGCAAACCCGATCGGAACCGGTCCCTACATGGTCGACAATTTTGAGCGCAACGCGTTTGTGCGCCTGAAAGCCAACGAGAACTACTGGGGCGGGGCTCCGGAGTTCAAGACTGTCACGATCAAGTTCGTGACCGATGCTTCCAGCCGCACGTTCGAAGTCAGTTCGGGCAACGCGCACGTCACTCTGGAAATGCCGTATGAAGAGTTCGACCGGCTGAAAGAACAGGACGGCATCGTCGGCACCGCCGCCCCGATCTCCGACATCGGCATGATTTTCCTCAATGATGTCGAGCCGATGAACGATCCGAACGTGCGCATGGCCCTTGCCCATGCCATCGACAAGGAAACGATCATCGAGCGGCTGTTGTCCGGTTACGGCGTTGCCATCGATACGCTGCAAACGCCCGACTACACGGCTTACGATCCCTCGGTCACCGTTCCTTACGATCCGGAAAAGGCCAAGGAGCTTCTGGCCGCTTCCGGTTACGGGCCCGACAATCCGGTCACGTTCAAGATCCAGACGACACGCGGGTTCAAGCCCAAGGACTACGAGATAATCCAGGTGATCGTCGGTCTGTGGCGCAAAGTCGGTATCGAGGCTGAAATCGAGGTGTACGAGATCGCCAAGCACTTTGAGTTGCGGGCCGCCGACCAGCTGGCTCCGGCTGCCTTCTACAACTGGGGCAACGCTATCGGCGATCCGACGACATCCACCGGCTTCGCCATGTTCGGTCCGTCACCACACTCCGTCTGGGACGGCGAGGACCTCATGCAGAAGATCCTGCCGCTGTGGGGAGAAGCAGACGAGGAAAAACGCATCGCGGGCTGGAAGGAAGTCGACAAGTTCATCGCCGACAACGCTCTTGTGCTGCCGTTGATCCAGTATGTGCAACCCATCCTGCACAGCGATCAGGTAAAGGTCACGCCACATGCATCGGGCGCTCTCCTGCCGCACCTGATGACTCGTTCCTAAGCCGGAAAAACCGGCTCGCCTTCGCCGCAGTACCCAGCTTGCTTGCTCCTTAGGGTGCTGCGGCGGCTCTTTTTCCGAGTTGAAGGGTAAATTTTCGTCACATGCCATTCGTGCGTGCACTGCTGACGCGCTTTGCGACAACACTGGTCACTCTTTTGGGGGCGGCTATTATCGTTTTTGTCGTGATCCGTATCGTTCCGGGCAATCCGATCGCCATGATGCTGCCGCCCGGTGCGACGGAGGCGGATATCGATCGCCTGAAAACGCTTTACGGCCTCGACAAGAGCATCCCGGAACAGTTCTGGATCTGGCTCGTCAACGTGCTGCAAGGGGATTTCGGAACGTCCATCACGTCCCGCCAACCCGTGTTCGACCTTGTGACCGGGCGGTTGCCGGCAACACTGGAACTCTCGCTGATGGCGCTCGTGATCGCGATCGCACTTGGCGGAACGGCGGCGCTCACGGCTACGTTGTACCGGGGCACCAAAGTCGAAGGCGGTATCGACGTTGCCGGCGGCGTCGCGCTGTCACTGCCGGATTTCCTTTGGGGCCTTGCACTTATCCTGGTCCTGGGCGTCGTCTGGCCGATCTTCCATATTTCCGGACGGGTGTCGCCGTCTCTCGGTTTCGACTTCCAGTCCAACTTCTATCTGCTCGAAGCTTTGGTCCGCTTGCGCTTCGACGTCGTTCTCGATCTGCTCGGGCACATGCTACTGCCTGCAATCGCGCTCGCGATTCCGCTTGCGGCGATCATTTTGCAGCTGCTGAAGCAATCGCTGAAAGAGTGCATGCACGATGACTACATCACGCTTGCGCGCACCAAGGGGTATTCGGAAACGTCGATCATCACACGTGACGCGTTGCCGAACGCCATCCTGCCGACACTGACGCTTATCGGCGTTCAATTCACGTTCCTGATCGGCGGCACGGTCATCATCGAACGCCTGTTTTCCTATGAGGGACTGGGGAACATGGCCATCGATGCGGTCATCAACCGCGACCTGCCGCTGATCCAGGGCATCGTGCTGGTGTTCGCGCTGCTCTTCACGCTCGTCAATCTGCTGGTAGACATGACATACGCTGCTCTTAATCCGAGGCTGCGCCATGCCTGATGCGCGAGGACAAATCCGCCGTTTGCCCGGCCTGCGTCTGTGGTTGAGCGGAGGCTGGCTTCTGCTGCTGGTGCTTGCGGCGATCTTTGCCCCGATGATCAGTCCGCACGACCCGCTGGAACAGGACCTGTTCGCGGCGCGGCTTCCGCCCTTCTGGGAACAGGGAGCTGATCCCGCCTATCTTCTTGGGACGGACTCGCTTGGACGCGATCTGCTCAGCCGGATGCTCTACGGGGCGCGGCTTGCCCTGACTGTCGCGCTCGTTGCCGGGACGCTTACCTGTCTCGTCGGTGCAACGCTCGGGCTGATTGCCGGTTACTACCGCGGATGGGCTGATCTTGTGATCTCTCGCCTGGTCGACATCTGGATGGCCTTTCCGCCGGTCCTCTTTGCGATCCTCCTCATTGCGGTTCTGGGAACCGGCCTGACCTCGATTATCATCGCGATTGTCGTCATCGACTGGACGCGCTTTTCCCGGGTTGTACGCGCAGAAGCAATGAGCCAGGGTGCAATGGACTATGTGGCCTCGGCTCAGGTCGCCGGACGCAGCCGGCTCGGGATAGCACTTGCGGAAATTCTCCCCAATGTGCTGCCCACGATCGTCGCCCTGCTGACGCTGGAGATGGGGATCGCGGTGATCGTCGAGGCCATCCTGAGTTTCGTGAACCTTTCCATATCGACCGACCAGCCAACCTGGGGCGGTATGATCGCCGAGGGGCGTACATCGATCTACCAGGCCTGGTGGGTGCTTGTGTTTCCGCTCTTTGCGCTTTTCCTGACAGTGCTCAGCTTTTCCCAACTTGGTGAGGGCCTGAAAGACTATTTCGATCCGGTGCTGCGATGAGCTACCTCGCGATTAAAGACCTGACGGTCCGGCTTAAAAACGGCGTGCCACTGCTGCGCAAGGTCTCGCTTGAGGTTGAGGCCGGCGAGGTTCGTGCACTTGTCGGGGAGAGCGGCGCCGGCAAGAGCATGATCGGCAAGGCCGTGCTCGGTATCCTGCCACGCGCTGCCCGGCTCACCGGAGGCAAAATCCTGCTCGACGGTGAGGACCTTCTGACCTTGCCGCCGAAAGCACGGCGGGAACGTATCGGCGCAAAGGCCGCGCTGATCCCGCAGGATCCGCTCACCGCACTCAATCCGTCCCGCAGGATCGGCCCGCAGATCATAGACCGGCTTGTCGATATTCTGGGCTGGAAGCGGCCGAAGGCCGAAGCGCGTGCTCTGGAATTGCTCGACGAAGTCCACATTCAGGACCCCGGCCGCGTCATGAAATCCTATCCGCACGAGTTATCCGGCGGCATGCGGCAGCGCATCCTGATCGCCTCCGCCTTTGCAGCCGAACCAAAGCTCATCATTGCAGACGAACCGACAACTGCGCTCGACGTGACGGTGCAAAAACAAATCCTCAAACTGATCCGGGAAATGCAGGAACGCCACCAGACGGCACTGCTCTTCGTAACGCATGATCTCGGCGTCGTTTCCAAGGTCAGCCAGACGCTGACGGTTCTTTATGCAGGCAAGGTAATCGAGGACACGAACGTTCGCGCCTTCTTCGAAGCACCCGCGCACGCATATTCTCAGGCTCTTCTGGCGGCGACACCCAAATACACCGATCCGGACGGTTCGCTGATGCCGGTCCCTGAATCGATCATCACCGCGGTGGAACAGGAAGTTGCCGCCTTCGATGCGCAATTGAACGGGTGAATGCCGCCGTGAGTGACCAAATTTACAAAGTACAGGATCTGAGGGTCTCTTTTCCGGACCTTTCCAAAAAACCTCTGTTCGGTGCGGCCCCTCGTACGCAAGTGCTGAAAGGGCTGACATTCGATGTCGCAAAGGGCGATGTTCTGGGCATTGTTGGAGGTTCGGGCTCGGGTAAGTCAACACTTGGCCGCGCGATGATCCGCCTTCTTGACCCGGACAGCGGATCGATCCGTTTTGAAGAAACCGAAATTGCGCATCTGCGCGAAGACGACCTCCGGCCCTTGCGCAAACACTTTCAGATGATCTTCCAGGACCCAATGTCCTCGCTCAATCCGCGCCGGCAGGTCGGCGGCATCATTGCGGGTCCGCTGCGCCTTCAGGGCTTCGACAACATCAAGGTAAGGGTCGGTGAAGCGCTCGAGATGGTCGGCTTGCCGAAGAGTTTTGAAACACGCTACCCGCATGAACTTTCCGGCGGCCAGCGGCAACGCGTCGGCATTGCACGCGCCATCGCGTTGAAACCGGATTTCATCCTCGCCGACGAGATCGTATCCGGGCTGGATGTGTCCTCGCAGGCCCAGGTTCTCAATCTTCTGGAGCAACTGGTGCGCGAGCTTGGGCTCACCCTTGCCTTTGTCAGCCACGACCTGTCGGTGATCCGGCGCCTGTGCTCGCGCATCCTGGTGCTTCACCACGGCGAGATTGTCGAAAACGCGGCGACTGCGGAGCTTTTCGACAATCCGCAGGCGGCCTATACGCGAACCCTTCTCGACGCGATCCCGCTACCAGACCCGGATCAGGTCTGGGCTTAGCTTTCCGATTGCGAGCGGCCGAGAGCGGACAGGATCTGCAGAGCGATCTGACGGCTCACACCGCCCTCTGAACAGGCCTGATCGAACTTTTCGAGGACCAAGTCGGTGAACACACACGGCCCGACCCGGCCCAACAGCAGCGCAAATTCTGCTGCGAGCGCTCCGCTCTCCTCAAAGGCCGCATCGACAACTGTGTCGATCATGTCCAGATCACCGTTCCGGCAAACGAACCCCAACGCCACGCGCCGCGTCTCCCGGTTTGCCGATTGAAGCAGCGCCGGCAACCGCGCCGGAACCACGTTCCCTTTTTCAAAAGCGCAGAGGGCTGCGGCTCGCGTCGCGCTGTCTTCGTCCTGGAGCGCGCTTTCAAGGACAGGATGCGCGTGATCCGCCGGCGCGTATGACAAAAGATCAAGATAAGCCGCCCGGGCAGGCGGATGGTTCTCCTGCGGCATCTCGGACATTTGAGTCCAATCTGACTGCGCCAGTGAAACACCTTTGTCATACCGGCTCGACAAGGCCGTCAGCGCCGCCGTCCGCAGTTCGTCATCGCGGGCCTGGAGAGCCTCAAGCAGGACGGAGTTGAACGCCGTGTGCGTCAGCTCACCAATGAGTCTGACCGCAATCCTGCGGATATCGATGGCAGTGTTCGGAGCAACGTCAGGCCGCACGCGCTTCTTTTTGAGCGTCGACTGGGCCAGCTCGAGAAACTTGAGGTCCTCATCCGACAGGTCGATTTTTTCTTCCTGAAACTGGGCCTGTTCCTCATCACCCTTAAGGATGGCAGCGAGTGTGCTTTGCGGAAAGGCGACGAGCTCGGCTGTCTCTTCCTGCGCGATGTCGTTCTCTACCGGCTCCTGCTGATCGTCGGTTTCTTCGGCCAATCCTTCAAGCTCATCGGCGACTTCAGGCTTGCGGTAGTCACTCAGCCTGACCGGCTCTTCGGTTTCTTCCGGTGGGACGATGTTGCCTTCGCGGTCCAGAACAATGCGGTTCTTGCTGCCGCCGTCGTCGTCACGAGCGCGCGCGCCGAACTGCTTTTCCTCTTCGTTTTCATTATCCTGGTCTTTGTTCTGTTCGCTGTCTTCAGGTGCCAGGTCACCGCGCGCGGCAAGAAGCAGCATCGCGGCCGCATTGTCGGCGACTGATCCCTCGCCTTCGGAAAGATCAGCAAGCGACGCGAGCGCCGACAATCGAACTGCCTGGCTCTTGGACGTTATCCCGTCCGTGAGCGGTTCCAGCACTTCCGGCCGTGCGAAATTCGCGAGTGTCGACAAAACCGCACGCTGGATCTCAGGTTTGGAATTGTGTTTTTGAATGTCAAGAAGCAGGTCAAGTGTGTCTTCATGTTCGCTTCGGCCCAACACGGTCACGAGCGCACAGACGATTTCCACCGCCTCGCTTCTCACTGCCGACCGCAGGTGGGAGACCAGCTTGGCGATCCGGCTGGCGTTCAACCGCTCCCCGTCAAGGCGTGTGACGGCCGCGAGCCGAACCGACTTGTCCTCGTCGGCAAGAGCGAGACCGATCAGGTCATCTGTCCCGATCGTCGGAGATTTTGCCGCTGCAAAAGCCCTTATCTTCGCGGATGCGTCATCAATCATCTGCTGGTTATTCAGCTCCGCTCCCCGTTCCAGCAGAGTCTCAAGGGCTGCCAGCCTGACATCTTCCTGTGCGTCTCGCGCCAGGGCTTCCAACGCCTTCACGGCCATGGCGTCTTCAGACCTGCCCAGGGCCCGGGCGGCGCGTTCCCTTTGCCTTACATCCGGGCTTTGACCCGCATCTATAAGTGCCATCAGTCCCGGGCGACCGAGCCCGGCGAACGCCTCCAGAACCTCACGCCAGAGGTCCTGACCGAATTCATCATGTGCCGCTGACAGAAGTTCTTCGACCGCCTCTTCGATACCAAGCCGGCCTATGGTTCTCACAACTTCCTTCTGGACGTCCAGCCAGTCGTCCCAGTCGGCGACATCGTCTTCCCAGGCGATAGTGTCTTCACACCTGTCCAGGACCAGCTTGCGCAACAAGGGCGCTGCAAGATCACGGTCTTCCAGGCAAAGCCCGCGCAACGCCTCGACCTTCGCCTCACTAACGGGGTCGTTCTCAAGGCTCCACAGGAAGTCCTTGCCGAGCCCTTTTTCTCCCAGTCTCACCAGGGCCTGCAAGGCGTCGACGCGAACATCGGGATCGTCATTACGCAATGCCTCCCGGAGCGCTTCACGCGCTGAAGCCAGCGACCAGTTGCCGATCGCTTTGATCGCCAGACATTGCTCGGCGGGACTGCCCGATCCTGCAATTTTCAGCAAGTTTTCCTGGATGTCGTGGTCCAGCGTGATCGTGTCGCTAACGTCTGGAACTGCTGAATATTCTAGGGTCATGTCTGAAGAACCTGTTCCGATTTCCTGCCGTAAAATTTAAGGCGGGAACATTCATCCCCGCCTTGATCTTGATCAGTATTTCCACTCGCCCTTACGCAATGTCGCGGCGGGCAAAGGACATGGAACGGTAACTGGTCTTATAGGGAGACGTGCCGATCTTGCGGATCCGTCCGACACCCATTTTGTAGTTGTAGTTACCGCTGATCCAGTCGACCACGCGTCCGGACAGAGCGTTCGCGGGCTGCGCCGTATGCAGGAAGTCCATATAGAGGAGCCCCTTCTTCACGGCGGGTGTCACGATGGCAACTGCCGTGATTGCGGCTTCTGTCAGCTCGATATGCCCGTGCTCCATCAGCTTGGTGAACTGGAAGTCGTCGCCTTCCACGCCGATGATCGTATCCTTCTGGACCGGGATCCGGTCGGAATAGAGCATGACATAGTCACCGTTCTCGATACCCCTGGCGGCGGCGTCATCCGGATGGATTTCAACCCAGTTTTCCGGCCAGCGCTGAACGATATAGGGACGGCGGCGGTCGTCGTAACCGGACTGCCAGCGTTCATTGATGCGGCCCGAAGTGACCCACAACTCGTCGTCTTTCGGCTTCAGCCATGCCCAGTAGTCGGAGAACAGATCCCACGGCGACTTCTGGATGTTGCATTTGCCGGTCTGCGAGTTGAAGTGCGTCAACTTCTTGCCGAGGCGGTTGGCACCGGACGGCCCGTCTGCGGGCAATTCACGCTGCGTGTCATGCAGACGCTTGGTGCCGACCAGCGTTCCGTCGTCCTGCAACAGGACCGGACCCTGAATACCGTTGGTACCGAATTCGGCCAGCTTCTCGTGCAACGTCTTGCCTTCGCGCTGTGCGACGACCTTGACGTTGAAGAAGTCCTTGCGGCTTCCTCTTGAGAAACGAGCGCCTTCCTCGAGCACCTCGTTGGAGTTTTTCCAGTCGAAGCCCTTGTAGCCCATGGCTGTAGCCAACTTGGCAATGATCCACCAGTCCGGTTTTGCTTCGCCGGGTGCATCGTAGAACTTCGGATAGAGCCGGATGCGGCGCTCCCCGTTGGCGCGGGTGAAGGTATCCTCGCCCCAGCCTGCAGCCGGGAAGACGATATCGGCGTAACGGGCCCCGATCGGATCGACCAGGTAGATGTCCTGGTTGACAACGACCATGCCGCCGCTGTCGACGCGCCGTTTCAGCGTATCGATGATTTCCTGCTTGTCGAACGAGCGGATCTGATGCGGATTTTGCACGGTCAGCTCGTTGAACTTGGCCGCAAGTGACTGCGATCCGCACATGGACTGGATCCAGGTGTTGCCGATCACGTGCGCAAAGCGGGTGTGACCGGACATCAGATAGCGGTCGGTGTCCATCGCACGGCGGCGGCGGCCCGGCAGCTTCTCAGGCGACTTGTTGCGCGGGTATTTGCCGCCGCGCAGGCCGCCCCTCTGGTGTCCTCCGGCACGGCCGATGACCTGACCCGGACGCCCACCGGCACCGACGATGATGCCGAGTGCGGAAATCGCCTGGGTGTTGCCGGTGTTGTTCGACCAATAAAAGCCCTTCTCGATCATGACCGACGTTTTCGGACGCGAGCCGTCTTCTTTCGGTTTGGCCATCCATTCGGCGGCCGTAAAGATCTTCTGAACATCGATCTGGGCGATCTCGGCAGCCGTTTCGGGAACAAACTCGTCCTGAGACAGGAGCCATTCCTTCCAGTCCTCGAAGCCGGCCGTCTGGAACTTGCCCCAGGTGGTCCGCCACTGCCAGGGCGTGTTACGCGTACCCTGACCGAAGCCTGAGGAACTTTCCCACTTGTTGTTGACCCATTTCTGGATCCAGTCGCTGTCTTCCCAGCCGTTTTCAACAATGACCCTGGCAATCGCATTGACGACCAGAAGATCGGTGCCGGGCTGGATATCCAGCCACATGCCGCCGTTCTTTTCAGCATAGGCAATGCCGCCGGTTTTGCGCGGCACCATGAAGATCGCTTTCTGTCCGTTTTGAATGCCAGGCATCATCCAGTCCGTGAACAGGATCGTCTTGGTTTCATAAGGATCAGTGCCGCAAACGAGCAGTGTTTCGGCGTCGCGCCAGTCTTCATAGGATGGGCCGAAATTGTCGAAGCCCGCATCCCGGAAACCGGGGGTCGATGTCACGTCGGACGGCGTGTCATGGAAAGTGAAGTTGGCCGTGTTGACGCTGTTCAAGGCATATTTCGTGATGGCGTAGGTGTTTTCCATATAGCCATACGAGAATGTCTTGACGCAGTAGGCATTCTCGCCGTGCGCCTTGATCACGTGCTTGCCGACCTCCGCCGCGATTTCCATCGCGAAGTCCCATGTAACCGGCATCAGGACGCCGAACATGCGGATCATCGGAGACTTCAGGCGGTCCCGCGTCGGGGTCTGAGGATTGTAGACCTTCTGTGCCAGTGCACCGCCGCGAATGGATGAGTTGCCGAGCAGATTGACGTGTTCGGTGTCCTTGTCGGGGATGATGATAACGTGATGCGGCTCGCCGTCATGCAGAACCACATTGTATTGGTTCGGCGCGACCCAGGGGCCGAGCGGATCGACCGGGAAGTCGACACCGAAGGCGTTTTCGTCCGCCTTCTCGCCACCGACTTTGCCGCCCTTAACGGGCCAGCGGTAGATCTTGTAGCCGCAGGCGACAATGCAGTAGTCGCAGGCGGTCGAGATCACATCCGCATCAACCGGCGGCAGCGGGATATTCGTCTCAGGGATATAATAGGGTGTGGACATGATCGCTCTCCTCAGCCCTTGAGATTGTCGTAGCGGCCATAGATCAGGCCGAACATGCCAACGGCGTAGATGTCATCTCCGTCGACTTCCAAGAGCACTTGTGGAAGGCTTTGGTAGGCTTGTCCGGAAATGAAGATGCCATGGCGAGTCAGATCGAACGTGGTCAGGTGCAGCGGGCATGGCCCAAGCACTTTGTCCTCGGATTTGTAGGTGCCCTGAAGCGGGCCGCCCTGGTGGGTACAGGTGTAGTTGAACGCAACAACGTCCTTGTCCGGACCGATGCCGCCCCCAGCCTCGCGACCCAGCTTGACCAGCATGGATTCCGCATAAGCGCCTTCGTCGGGATAGGTGAAGTCGAGTGGTTCGTCTTCCTTGAGCTCGGAAAGTTTGCCGATCAGCTTGCGTTCATAGGTCGAAACGACCGCAGGAACCTGGGCGGATGCCGGGCCCGCCTTCAGAGCAACCATGACCGTAAAGGTCGTGATGCCTGAAGTCAGCAGGAACTGGCGCCGGTTCATCAGGCAGCGCTTCCCCGTCTTGGCGACGTCCTTGGGGCCGTTGATGGCTTCGATCAGGGCCGGATCGATCGGGGTTTGATGTTTCGTCATAATCCGTCTCCTTAATTCGAAGCCGCCGGAAGAACGTCATAGTCGGGGAGTTCCGGCTCCTCCATCACGATGCGTTCGCCCGAGAGGCTTTCCAGGAAGGCCACGAGATCGGCCTTTTCGGCATCATCCAGCCCCAGCGGCTTGATGAGTTCGCTTTTGGTCTCGGCGAACTGGTTCTCGCCGCCACCCTGGTTGTAGAACTCGACCACGTCTTCAAGGGTCTCGATCATGCCGTTGTGCATGTAAGGCGCCGTGTATTTGGTGTAGCGCAGCGACGGCACGCGGAACTTGCCGAGGTGGTTCTTGTCCTTGGCGCGGAAGTAAGCGCCCGGATCGTCCTTGTAGGTGCGGTACATCTCTTCCGTGGAGCCTTTTGCATAAAGCTCGTAGCGGAATGTGATCTGGGCGAGTTCGTCGTCTTCCCAGCCGTCGTAGGCCGGGACGCCAAGATTGTAGTATTTCTGGTTGCTCAGAAGCGCGCCGCTGTGGCACTGCGAGCACCCTGCCTTGCCGGTGAAGAGATCCAGACCGCGTTTTTGCGCATCGTCCAGAGCCGCATCGTCACCGCGCATATAGTTGTCGAAAGGCGTATCGGTTTGAACGAGCGTGCGTTCAAAGGCAGCGATTGCCATCCATGCATGGCTCAGGCGCGGATACTCGGTTCCGAAGACATCCTTGAATCGCTCGCGATATTCGGGAATGAACGCGAGACGGGCTTCCATCATGTCTGCTTCACCGTTGCCGGCGACCGCACCCGAGGCGGCTGATTTGGCCTGCGCTTCAAGTGACTTGGATGAGCCCGCCCAGAACAGGTTGCCGTAGTAGGCCGAGTTGATGATCGTCTGGGAGTTCCGCCAGTGGACCGTTCCCGGATAGCCGAGCGAAATCTTGTCCGGGAAATCCCAGCCGGCATCGGGCAGGTGGCAGGCTGAACATGGCATGGCACCGTTCCCGGACAGGCGCGGATCGAAGAACAGCATCTTGCCGAGCTCGATCTTTTCCGGCGTTTGCGGGTTGTCGGCCGGGATCGACGGGTCGCCAAGCGGCGCAAGTTCTGAAGGCCGGTCGGCAGCAATGGCTCCGGTGGCAATGGCAAGCACGGAAGCGCCTGCAAGTGCCCATGCGGAGACGGTTTTCTTCATGGCTTTTGACATGATCCTGTCTCCTCAGTTGGTCGCATTTTTCCAGTCGGGAACGACTTCGTAACCGTAGTCATCCTGTTCCCAGACGTAGGCGGGTTGGTTGTAGCTGTCGCCGGAAAGCGATTTCAGGAACTCAACAAGGTCGGCTTTCTCGCCCCGGGTCAGCTCCAGAGGTTTCAGGCGCGGATCCTTGTTGGGATCGTCACCGCCGCCCTGATTGTAGAATTCGACAACATCTTCCAGCGTCGCCAGCATGCCGTTGTGCATGTAGGGCGCCGTGTATGTCAGCTCGCGCAAGGTCGGCGTCATGAACGTGCGCTTGGAGCTTTCCTTGTGATCGCGGACATAGGCACCAAGGTCTTCGCGCTGGTTCATGTAGTTTTCGACGCCCATGAACTTCGCGTAGGCGACATAAGTCTGATGCCGCAACGGATCGGCCCATATGTCCGGATTGTTGGGCACGCCAATGTTGTGCGGCAGGTCGTCGGTGAACCGATCACCCGAGTGACAGGCGGTGCAGCCGGCCTTGCCCTTGAAATTCACGTAACCACGTTTTGCAGCTTCGCTCATTTCGCCGGTGTCGAACGGTGCTCCGGCGGAGGCGATCGATTTCAGGAATTCCTGGAGCGCTGAACGCGCACCGCCGTTGGAAGGTTCGCCCTTGCCTGCGGCCTTGAACATCTCGACATAAACCGGATCCTGCTTCAGACGCTCCTGCATCATCCGCATGTCCATGTTCATGATGTAGTCTTCCGTGATCATTTCACGGGAGACGTCATTCAAGTTGGTTCCGAGGCGACCATCATGCAGCCATGCGGCGCGCTGGCCGACATTGGAAAGGGTTGGTGTGTTCCGGAAACCCTCAGACCCGCTGTAGGCGGCCGACAGGGCTTGTCCGTCGGTAAAGGCGAGATCCGGCTGATGGCAGGACGAACAGGATAGATTGGTGTCACCGGACAGGCGCGCATCGTAGAAGAGACGCTTGCCGAGTTCGGCCAGCTCGGGATTGACCTCCATCGGCGTCACAGGACCCTGGTCGGCGGACCAGGCTGCCGTGGTGGCTAATAGCAGAGCTGCAAGACTTGCAGTAAGGCGCATAGGACCCTCCGTGGTGGAGGGGAGTATTAGGAAGCGCTCAGCCCTTTATCGGATGATCGCGGAACTCCCCCATCACGGCGAGTATTCACTTGTTAAAATCAACATCATTGATTGCAATCAGTCGGCTGTATTTTTGAGTAATCCTACGTAGGGACGAGTAAGGTTTAATTATGTTCAAAAGTTCGAAAGTATAAAACTATCAAACGTTTGTGTTGTTTGATTTTGCTCAATTGGAGATGTCTTGACTGACCCTATAGTTCGCGCAACTTTGGGGGACACATATGCGAACCATGAACGGACTGTCAGTTGACGCTTGCGGCGAGGATCAAGTCGCCGGCAATCTATGCAGCCTGGAACACAGCTGCGGTTTTCATTCGCAAAACTGCATCTGCGCGACGCTCCGCTCTACTTTCGGAATGGATCTTCCAAAAGGTGCGCACCGGTTCGCGCTTGCGACCGGACAGGAAATCGAACCCGATACGCTTCCCAATTCTCCGGTGATCGGCGTGTTGACCGGAGCCGTTGGCATCGTTGCCCATCTCAGCGACGGCAGACGCACCATAACGGGGCTCTTTTTGCCTGGTGACTACATCAATCTCGCCTCTTTGAAACGCCAGTTCGACGGAACGATCACCGCACTCGCGCCAAGCGCTGTCCAAGTGATGGAGCATCTGGTTTTCGAAAAGGTGCTGGACCGTTCAAACTCGGCAAGAGAGCACTTCATCGATCAAACAAACAACTTCCTGTTTCGGCTTCTCGACCACAGCAACGACCTGGCCAAGAAGACGCCGGTCGAACGAATTGCGGCATTTATCTTCGAGCTCAAGAACCGGATGCTTCCGCGCAAGGATAATCAATTCAACGCGATTTCCATACCGTTCGGACGT
Source organism: uncultured Roseibium sp. (assembly GCF_947494555.1). Classification (GTDB taxonomy): domain Bacteria; phylum Pseudomonadota; class Alphaproteobacteria; order Rhizobiales; family Stappiaceae; genus Roseibium. Next base: position 312,279 of record NZ_CANLVF010000006.1, read on the forward strand.
CGCGATATCGCCGACTATCTCGGCCTCCAGCCGGAGACGGTAAGCCGATGTTTCACCACGCTGACCCATGAAGGGGTCATCAGTCTTCCTGAGGCGGATCTCATCACGATTGAAGATGTCCGCCGTCTGCGCCTGATCGCCAATGGAGGCCGGCCGCGCAAACGCGGAAACTGAAGAGGACAGCAAATGACCCAGGTAAAACCTCTCGCCGCAATCAGATACAGCCAGGGCGTGGATGTGGACCCGGCATTCGATACGTTTGTCGACAAGCTGCGAAAGCTTGGCCTGAGGCCCGCAGGCTTCCTGCAACGACAGGAGCCGGACGGTCCCGGCTGTTGTCCGATTTCACATCTGGAGGATCTGGTCAGCGGCACGAATATACGGATAACCCAACCGCTCGGGTCGGGGTCGACCGGATGCAGGCTTGATCCGGGTGCCCTTGCGAATGCTGCAGAGTGCGTCACGCGGCAGCTCGATGACCGGCCCGATCTGCTTATCCTGAACCGTTTCGGGCGGGGCGAAGCCGAAGGCCGGGGTTTCCGCCCGGCGATCGAGCGCGCGGTGGACCTTGGAATACCCGTGCTGACGGCGGTCAAGGACCGTTACATGCCCGCCTGGCAGGAGTTCAGCGTCGATTTGGCAGAAGAATTGGCCGCCGATCCGCAACACATGCTCGCCTGGTTGCTTCCGCAGCTGCGGCGGGTCCCAGATCTCTTGATGGCACTAGATGTGCTGCGTGGCCCAACTCAATGAGCGTGTTCCCAGTCAAAGTGGCGACATCCGTCTTGGTATCAATGCTGCTTTTCGGAACAGCATTCGCGCAAACCTGCGTTCCGAATGAAGACATCGACCAGATTACCGATCCGGCTGCGGAAACCGTTCTGGACATGTTCAGGTTCGAACCGGATTTCGTCGCGCTCCCACTCGGTGGACGCGTTACGTTCAACAACTCGCGTGGGCAGCACACCGTGCACAGCATGAAGGGGCTTATCCCCGAAGGCGTTGAAGCCATATCCATCGCAAACACGGCTTCTGAAACGCGAACGATGGATGTCCCGGGGCTCTATGTGCTCTCCTGCAAGGTTCATGGCCGCTACGGCATGGTGATGCTGATCGCTGTCGGAGAACGGGAGGCCTGGAAAAACCCGCCCGGCAGCTGGACGAAAAAGATGCCGGGCCGAGCGGGTGAAAAACTCGATCTTCTCTTGAAGAAACTCGACGGGACGATTCCAAGATGACGTTCGAATCGAAACACAAGACCCATGATGACCACTGCATTAAAGATCCTGAGCAGCACACACAGCTTCTCAAGGACCAGTTCGGCAGGACCGCAACCTATCTGCGCCTCTCTGTGACGGATCGGTGCGACCTGCGCTGTACATACTGCATGGCGGAGAACATGACTTTCCTGCCGCGCAAGGATCTGTTGTCGCTGGAGGAACTTTACCGGCTGACAACGATCTTCATGGAGCATGGCGTGCGTAAGATCCGCCTGACCGGTGGTGAACCGCTGGTTCGAAAAAACGTTATGAGCCTCTTTGAGAACCTGTCCCGGCACCTTGCAAATGGCGACCTGGACGAAGTAACCCTCACGACGAATGGCTCGCTCCTGTCGCGCTACGCGCGTGATCTTGCCCGTTTTGGCGTCAAGCGTGTGAATGTCTCGCTCGACACTCTGGACGGTGACCGTTATCGGGCCATCACCCGTTGGGGCTCTATTGACCGCGTCTTCGCGGGGCTCGACGCAGCAAGCGACGCCGCGCTGCATGTCAAACTCAACGCCGTTGCTCAAAAAGGCGCTTTCGAAAAAGAGCTGAACGACCTGATCAGATTCGCTCACGGCCGGGGAATGGACCTCACGCTTATCGAGGAAATGCCGCTTGGCGGTGCCGCGTCCTGCAGGCATGCGAGCTTCCTTTCACTCGCCGACTTGCGTCACAGACTGGAACAAGAATGGTCGCTTGAGCCTCTTTCCATGACTACAGGCGGCCCTGCGAAATATGTCCGGGTCTCGGAGACCGGTGGTCGCCTGGGTTTCATCACGCCAATGTCCTGCGATTTTTGTTCCGACTGCAACAGGATCAGGCTGAGCTGCACAGGTGAACTTTTCACCTGCATGGGACAGGAAGGCGGGCTGTCGCTGCGCGACGCCCTCCGGCAGTCGGATGGCAATGAAATCATCGCCCAGCTCGTCCGCCAAAAGGTTTTCGAAAAACCCTCCGGACACGATTTCCTGATTGAAGACCGCCACGTTCGCGGCATTGCCCGCGCCATGTCGACACTTGGCGGCTAAACATGCGCATCACAATCCTGACCATTTCGGATCGCGCGAGCCGAGGGGACTATGAAGACCTCAGCGGCCCGGCAATCGAGGCCTGGCTTCGGCGCGCCGTCAACACACCCATTGAGATTGAGCGCAGGATCGTGGCTGACGGACGGGAAACCGTACGCGATGCCCTGATCGGGCTGTGCGATTATGACGGCGCCAGCATGATCCTGACGACCGGAGGCACCGGCCCAGCGCCGCGTGACCTGACACCCGAAGCCATGCTGGACGTCATTGAAAAACCGCTGCCGGGTTTCGGTGAACTGATGCGGCGCACGAGTCTTGACTACGTTCCAACGGCGATTTTGTCCCGGCAGGAGGCCGGTGTGCGTGGCAAGACCTTCATATTGAACCTGCCCGGTTCCCCATCGAGTATCGAAGTCTGCCTGAATGCCGTGTTTGCGGCAGTGCCGTATTGCCTGGAACTGATCGGTGCCGGGTATCTGGACACAGATCCCAACGTCCTGAAATCGCACCGGCCCGGACGCTAGGGTACGGACCCATAAATGAGGCCGAAATGGTTTGAGGCGGCTTGCTTCTCATCAAGGAGCGAAAGCGCAGGAAATGTGCTTCATTTTCAAGCCTTTCGCAACGCGGAGGAGGAGCAAGCCGGTCAAATCCGAAGGACACGGAAATGGCTTCACCCCGTGGCGTCAGCGTGCTCGATCGGGCAGGAAGCCCGCTCCGCGCACCCTTCCTAACGGGATTTCGCCATTTCACATGCCATTTCAGTCTCATTTATGGGTGCGCACCCTAGGGCGAAGTTTGAACTGCGGCCGGAGCAAGCCTTGCTTCAATCAGGCTATCCGGCCGAAAACCTTACAAACCCATGTCGGTGCGGAACGGGTAGAATTCCAGCCGGCTGCCGGGTTCGACAACGTCCTTGTCAGCATCGATTGCCCCCAGACCATCCGCTTCGATGAGTGGCATCAACCTTGCCGATCCTGCGCGACCTGTTTTTTCCAAAAGCGGGAGGCCTTCTTCACTCATGCCGACAATGTTGCATGGGAAGAATTCATGCCGTCCGGCCCGGCGTTGCCAATGGAACGCAGCCTTGGCGGATAGAATGCGGGGTGCGCGGCGCGAGGCCCCTGCCAATCCGTCGAGGATCGGCCGGCCGACAAGCAGGAAATCAACGAAGCACGCCAGTGGATTGCCGGGCAATCCCAGATAAACGGCGGGCCCTATCTTGCCGAGCGCGACCGGCTTGCCGGGCTTGATTGCCATGCGCCAGCTTTCAATGGTTCCTCCGGCCTCGATGACGGCGGGCTTCAAATGGTCTTCCTCGCCAACCGAAACACCGCCCGACGTTATGACAAGATCATGGGTCAGCGAGGCGTCTTTCAGAGTGCTGACAACTGCCGCGCGGTTGTCAGGAATGATCCCGAGGTCAGTCACGGTCACATGGCCGGACGACAAAAGGGCGCGCAGCATCGGGCGGTTGGTGTCGAAGATATGACCCGGGCCCATGCCGACGCCTGTGTCCCGCAGTTCGTTGCCGGTTGAAAAGACGGCGACCTTTATTTTCCTGACGACGCAGATGCTCGGATAACCGCTTGCCGCCATCAGAGCAGTGTGCCGGGCATCAAGCCTGGTTCCGGCCCGCACAAGCGTATCGGAGGCCCGGACGTCTTCCCCAACTTGGCGAATATTGTCTCCCTCGGGCACATCAAATCGGGGTGTCACGTTGCCATCGGCAACGTCCGCATGCTCCTGCATCACGACAGAACGCGTGCCCAAAGGTGTCGGTGCCCCGGTCATGATCCGCATGGCTTCGCAGTCTTTTATGGTTTCCTTTGAACTTTCACCCGCGATCCTGCGTCCGACGATCCGGAAGGATTTTTGACCGCTTCCGCCAAGGGCATAGCCATCAACGGCTGAGTGTTCGTGGATCGGCAGGGAAAAAAGGGAAATCGTGTCACCGGCACTCACGCGCCCGGTCGCTTCGGGAAGCAGAACATTTTCCGTTTCACCAACTACGGAACACAGATCCAGTGCACGCGCGACCGTTTCCTCTATGGTCGACAGTCTGCCGTCACCAGTCTTGCTGCAGCAATCTAAACTGGACTGCGTCTCCATCTCATCCAACCCCAAAAGCCGACACGCCCGAAGCGGGCGATGGGGAAAGGTAAGACATTCACTGCCTGAAGCGGTTGATTTCAATCAACTTCGCAAAGGAACGTCACCAGCTTAAAGATCAATTTCATAGTGCCTGATGAATTCCGCATCAGGCACCACGCCGTGCCCGGGACCTCCCGGGATAGAAACAAAGCCGCCCGAGGATTTCACTTGCCCCTGAATATCGAGCGGTTCCTGCAACAGGTCATCCCGGAACTTGTTGTCCGTCGTATCGAATTCCAGCATAGGCTCCCACGGATGAAGCCCGCCTGGCATCGCCGGCATTGCCGCCAACAGCTGGATATTGGTGGCAACCGCGATGGCAGATCCCCAGACGTGGTTGATCACGGGCGTGAAGTGGGCATGGCAGAGTGCCAGAACGCGCAGATATTCGCTGATCCCGCCCAAGGCGCAGACTTCCGGTTGGGCGATGTCCAAGCCTCTGTTTTCAAGTATTTGCCGCCAGCCCCAACGATTGAACTCTGCTTCACCGCCGGAAATGTTGACCTTGAGAGCGGCGCGCAGTTCGCGGTATCCGTCGAGGTCCTCGGGAGCGACGGGTTCCTCGAACCAATAGGCGCCGAGTTCGTCAAGCGCGCGACCTACGTAAAAGGCATCCGGCGTCGTGTAGCAATGATTGGCATCGACCATGAACCTGCCGCGACCTTCCACGGTTTCGGCGACAGCACGGCAGAGCTCTATATCTTCCTTAGGGCCAAGACCTGTTTTGAGCTTCGCGCCGACAAAGCCCATTTCCATGATCTGATCGGCTTCCAGCCTGAAGCGTGCAACATGATCTTCGACGCTTTCACGCTTCAGCATCATGCCGTAGCCATAAACTGGAATGCGCGTTCGATGCGCCCCACCGATCAATTTGTGCAGCGGAAGACCGGCGACCTTGCCGGCAATATCCCAAAGGGCGATATCGACGCCGGACAGTGCTTGCAGGGGCATCCCCTTCTGGCCGTGATCGCGTGTCAGGTTGTAGACCCGGTGCCAAAGAACGTCGCGGTCCATAGGATCGCTGCCGAGGATGATCGGCTGGATGACTTTTTCCACGATGGCCTTGTTGGCAATCGCAATGTTGCCCGGACCGAAACATTCGCCCCAGCCCGTTATCCCCTCATCGGTGTTGACTTCGACGAGATGGGCGGTGCGCCTTTCATAATACTGTTGCGAATAGCCGAGTTCCCCGGGCAGGTCGTATTGCAGTACGTGGCTTTTGACGCTTGTTATTTTCATGCATTCAGCCCTTCGAACTCCGCCGTATCCAGCGCGCGTGAGATTCTTTTCACAATCAGGTAATCGTTCAGCGCCAGAGCCGAGCAATCATGCCCGATACCGGATTGACCGATCCCGCCATGCGGCAGGTCGATGTCGTATTTCACACCGTTGATCTGGATTTCTCCGTAGCGAAGAGCCGACGCATATGCTTCCGCCTTGGCAAGGTCGCGCGTGAAGATATAGGCGGTCAGGCCGCCTTCTTCGCAGTCATTGGCCTTGGCTGACAGTTCCTGCTCGGTATCGAACGGGATCAGGCTGACGATCGGACCGAACGTCTCCTGCCGGTAAACATCCATTTCTTCCGTGACTTCGTCGAGCACCGTCGGTGCCAGATAGTGCCCCTTGTTCAAATGGGCGGGCCGGTCTCCGCCCGCGAGCAGCGTCGCGCCACCCTCCACAGCGGTGTCGATCAGGTTTTTGATCCGGGCCCAGGCGCGGCCGTCAATGACTGGTCCGGTGGTGATGTCGACCTCCTTGTCAAAGCCAACTTGCGCGGCCTTGGCACGGGCAACAACCTTTTCCTTGAAAGCGTCGTGAATCGCTTTTGCGACAAAAACCCGGTTCGGTGAGACGCAGATCTGCCCGGCATTGGAGAATTTGACGCCGCAAACCACATCGGCCGCCAGATCCAGATCCGCATCCTCGAACACCAGGACCGGCGCGTTGCCGCCAAGTTCCATCGAATAGCGCTTGATCGACGTGGCGCCGGTTTTCATGATGTGTTGGCCCGTCGGTGTGGACCCGATTAATGTCACCACCTGAGGGATGGTCGAAGCCGTCAACGCGTCGGCCACGTCGTAGCCGTCGGTGCACAGGATCTGGACGACGCCTTTCGGCAGGCCGATTGTTTCGCACAACATCCCGACCGCGTAGGCCGAGATCGGTGTTTGCTCCGATGGCCTTATGATGATCGGGCATCCGGCTGCCATCGCCGGTCCAATCTTGAATGCGAGATTGAGCAGCGGGAAGTTCCAGGCAAGATAGGCCAGTGCGACGCCCGCGGCCTCGTGAACCATCTTGTGCGTGTGCGTTCCCGCCCGGTCAGCAAGCCCGACATCGTGCATGCGGGCGATCTCTTCAGCATAAAAGTCGAGCGAGACGACCAGCCGGTCCCAGTCCTCGAGCGTCTGAGACCAGGGTTTGCCCATTTCGTGATGGACGCAGTCCCGCAAGAACTCTTCTTGAGCGACCACCTCCTCACGAAGACGCCGCATCCAGGACTGGCGCTCGGCAATCGGGGTATTGGACCAGTCCGGAAAGGCCGCTTTCGCTGACTGGAGGGCCCGCTCGGCATCCTTGAAGCCAGCCGTCTGAACGGTTGCTATGCGCTCTTCTGTTGCCGGATTTACAACGTCGATGCGCCCTGATCCGCCGGACAACGCACCATCGATGTACATTCTGGTCGGGAACTCCATGAACGGCCTCAATCAAACAGGGTTGCGATATTGGTTTTGATTCTGTCGCCAATGTAAAGCGCGAGGGCCTGGATCGTGGGCGTCGGATTGACAGCTCCCGAAGTCACGAAAATTGATCCATCGACAATGAAAAGATTTCGGACGTCGTGGCTGCGCCCCCATCCGTTGACCACGGAGGTTTCCGGATCCGCACCCATTCGGCACGTCCCCATCTGATGCCAGCCGGCGCGCCACCAGACCTCGTCACTGCCCTTTGCGATCACGCTTTTGGCCCCGGCGGCGCGGAGCAGTTCCTTTGCCTTTTCCTGTCCATGCCGCAGCATTTTCCGCGTGTTATCGCCGAGCCTGTAAGTGATGCGTGGCGCGGGTATGCCGTCGCTGTCGGTCAGCTCCGGATCCAGCGTAACCGAGTTGCATTCCTCAGGAAGGTCTTCCGTGACAACCGTCAACCCCGCCAGATAGGGATAGATATTGTCCATGATCTCCCTGTGTTCCTCTCCCCAGGGGATCGGGCTGTCGATGCCATAACCGCCGAGCGCGAAGGTCATCGGTGTGGTCGAACGGCCGGAATGAAGACCGTAGCCGCGGACAAAGCCGCGCTCCGGGTCGGTTTCGTAAAACTCCTGGGACAGGATCGAGCACGCCATCGGCCCTTCGTGTCCGAGCATGGGTTCGTCGAAAACACCGGCGACACCCGTCAGGGGATGGAACATAAGGTTTTTGCCGACAAGGCCGGACCGGTTGGCAATCCCTTCCGGGAAGAGGCTGGATTTTGAATTCAGCAAAAGTCTCGGTGTGCCGACACCGTTGCAGGCCACAATCACAAGCTCGGCTTTTTGCACGTGCAGCTGTCCGTCCGCATCGTGGTAGAGCACGCCGGTTGCAAACCCCGTCTCCTGATCGACAATAATTTCGCGGACCCGCGCGTTTGTCCGGAGTTCGACACCCGCATTTTCAAGAATCGGCCAATAGGTGAAATTGGTCCCCCCTTTCGCGCCGGCCGCGCATCCCAGATCACAGGTGCCCGCATTCACGCATTTCTGCCTTCCGTCCCTGTCCTCGCTCAGGATTGCAACGTCTGACGGCCACCAGTGCCAGCCGAGCTGGTTGAAACCATTGGCAAGGGTCCGACCGAGCCTGCCGATCGGGATCGGTGGCAAGGGTGGGGAATAATCCGGGTATCCGGGATTGCCCCCAAGACCCGAGACCCCTGTATTCTCATCGTTCAGGTCGTAGAAAGGTTCGAGCGTTTCATAATCGACGGGCCAGTCCTCGGCGACACCGTCGAGCGTCCTCGTTTTGAAGTCCGAAGGTTTCATCCGCGGCCAGTGCCCCAGGAAATTGACCGTGGACCCTCCAACACCGTTCCAATTCACCGGCGTTATGCAGCTTTGTTCCGAGTTGATCGGATAATCCTGTTTCAAATTCCTGACATTCGGATCACAGGAAAACGCGCCATAGCGGGAAAGCTCATAATCTTCCCGGCGGCTTGGAAACTCCTTGTCGTGGAGATGATCGCCCTGCTCAAGGCACAAGATGCGCATTCTCGTTTCAAGCAGCGACCAGGCGATCGCCGCTCCGGATGCGCCGGCGCCGATAATCAGAACATCAACGGGTTCATTGGACATGCTCATGTTCCTGTTCCTCAGACCTGGCGATAGGCGATCCCGCGTGCGCGCACCGGCGCCGTCAGATCGTTCATCAGATCTTCGCTTTCCCGGGTGACTTCGTATCCACCCGGATGAACCGGATGGGCTCCAACGCCGAGCAGCGGCCTGATTTCCGGCCGGCTGTAATAAGCCATGTATGTGAGCCGGACGAGTTCGTTGAACGGGGCCGGATGGTCCGCTTCCACCAACTTCAGCAGGGCAACACGTTCCGGTGCAGGAAGACCGGCAAAGTCTCCTGCCCTTGATTCAACGGCCTGTAGAACAACGGTCACGCTTTCCACGGGATTGTCGGAGTAGGCAGTTGCCGAGAGGACACTTTCGGCAACTGCCTTCACACCGGCAGACGGCATGCGCCGTGCGCCGCCCGCCGGGATGATTTCGTCAAGGATCTTCATAAGGAGTTCGTCGTTCCGGTCAGTCCACATTTGCCCCCCTATCGCGCCGAGGTGCCCGCAGGCCGCGACAGCGCATCGATCGCAACCGCTAGAAGCAGAATGGCGCCTGAAAACATGAGTTTGTCCGCAGCGCTTGCTCCGGTCAGATCCAGTCCGTTGCCGAGGGAACCGATCACGAGCGCACCCAGAATTGCGTTCCAGACCGACCCGCGCCCGCCAAACAGGGAAGTCCCGCCAATCACTGCAGCACCGATGCTCTCCAGCAGCAGCGATCCGCCGGCAAAGGCCGTGTAGGACACGGATCCATATCGGGAAGCTCCGAATATGCCGCCGATCGCCGCAAGAAGACCAACGATGCCGAACGCGACCGCGCGAATACGCTTGACATCCATGCCGACGCGCCGCGCACTTTCAGCGTTTCCGCCTACCGCGAAAATCGACCGGCCGAACGGCGTGGATGTCGTGACCCAGCCAATGATTGCCGTTACCCCGGCCAGAAGGACGATCAGCAACGGAACGGATCTGTAGGCATTCATGGTCAGGACGGCCGTAAACACAATGATCGCAAAGAAGGCGACCTGTCCCCAAAGCGTGGTGGCCGTTTCAAGTTCCAGCCCGCGCGCCTTTCGTTCGGCCTGACGCCTTAGGGCAAGTGCGGCCATTGCGAGCACAAGCAGCCCTGCAAGCAGCAAACCCCAGATGTCCGGGATCAGAATGCGAGCGATTGCCCGCACGAACGGATCACCGATATTCAGATTTCCGGTCGGCAGGATCTTCTGCATCAAACCCTGGTAGCCAAGCAGACCAGCGAGCGTGACCACAAAGGAGGGAATGCCGACGTAGGCAATGAGCAGTCCCTGAGCCAGCCCGAGGACAACGCCCGCTGCCATCACCAGAAGACACGCTGCCCATCCCGGAACGCCGGCCAGGACAAGCACCCCGAGGAGCGCTGCGCACACCCCGGCCGTTGCCGCTGCAGACAGATCGATTTCCCCCAGGAGAAGAACAACAGTGATGCCGACAGCCAGCGTCGCGATCACCGCGGATTGCATGAAGAGATTGTAGATGTTGCGCGGCGAAAGGAAGATGAAGCGCAGGCCCGTTGCATCCGGGTCCGTCCAATACTCCCAGAGCGGCAAAGCGAGGCCGAAGTAGAGCCAGATCGCGGCAAGTGCGAGCAGCACCGGCACGAAGGACCCCAGGCTCGACTCACGCAGTTTTCGCAACCGGTCTATGGGTGACGATGACACTTCAGGCTGCATTGTTCGTTCCATTGTCCAATCCGGCCGTCATAGCGACCACAATTTCGTCCGCCGTCGTTTCGGATGTTTTCCAGGTCGCGACATTTGCGCCGTGACGCAGCACGCATATCCTGTCCGACACTTCGAAGATGTCGCGCATGTTGTGCGAGATGTAGACGACCGCGTGATCCGTATCGCGAAGGCGCTTGACGACATCGAGAACCTGACGGGTCTGGGCCACGCCGAGCGCAGCCGTTGGTTCATCGAGCATGACGACACTGCATTCGGCACCGACGGCGCGTGCAATGGCGATTGCCTGACGCTGGCCGCCGGAGAGGCCGCCGACTTTCGCCCGAACCGAATTCAAGGTGCGCACACGAAGGCGATCGATCGCCGCCTTGGCGCGGACTTCCATCTCCAGATCGTCAAGCGGACGCAGCAATTTCGGCAGAAACCGCCAGCCGGACTTCACAGGTTCCGCTCCAAGCGACAGATTGGCCGCAACGTCCAGATTTTCGCATAGCGCCAGATCCTGATAGACGATCTGAATTCCGAGCGCCGCGGCATCATGCGGTGTGTTGATCGCAACCGGGCTGTCGTCGATGAAAAAATCACCCCCGTCGCACACAAGCGCGCCGGCCAGTATCTTCATCAAGGTGGACTTGCCCGCACCGTTGTCACCGACAAGGGCCATGACCTCGCCACGGGCGACTTCGAAGTCGACGCCCTTCAGGGCGTGGACACCGCCAAAGCGTTTCTGGATGCCCGTGACACGCAGATGAGGGGGTGGGGCCTCAGGCCCCACCTTCTTGAGCTCTTTCGAAGACATGGTCTTCCCGCTTATTTGCAGAAGTCGGTTGCCGCGGCTTCGCCCTGGCAGACCATTTCCTTCGTGATGGACGGATCGTTTTCCACCACATAAGCGACGCCTTCAGCACCAAGGGCTGAATAGGATCCGACCGGGACGTAGGCGACTTCAGCGCCAATACCATTCGTCACCTTCTGCGGCGCAAGATCTGAAAAATCCTCTCCGTTCACCAGGCGCACGGTGACCTGTGCTGCCGCATTGGCCATATCGGCCAATGGCCGCCATCCGCACTGGGTCTGTTTTCCGAGGAGCATCAGTTGCTGCGCCTGTACCGTGCAGTCGAGCCCGGAAACCGGCATCGTTCCGGCCATGCCTTGCTCCTCCAGTGCCGCGATCGCAGCGCCGGCGTTGCCGTCATTTGATGACACCACACCCTGCACGTTGTTGTTCAACTGAGTAAGCGCCTGATCCATGGACCGTCTTGCGATTGCCGGATCCCATCCTTGAGTCCAGTTCTCATACCCCATGATCCGTTTTCCGCTGTCAAACAGCGGCTGCAGCGCACGAAGCTGACCGTTGTGTATGACGGCTGCATTGGGATCTGTCGGAGACCCCTTCAGGAGGACGAGCGTGTCACCATCCTTGGTGTTCTCGATGACGTGGGATGCCTGATCAAATCCCATGCCTTCAAGATCCGCCTGAACCCAAAAACTCGTGTTTTCCGAGTTGATCATGCGGTCATATGCAATCGTCGGAACACCCTCCTCGGCCGCCATGTCAGCGATCACCGCCGAGCTTTCGCCATCGATCGGGATCACCACCAGCACCTTGGCACCTTGAGTGAGCGCTTGTTCCGCCTGACGCTGCTGGACGGATGTGTCGTTGTTGGCATTAAAAACCTCAACTTTCACATCCGGTGCGATTTCTTTCATGGTGGACACGAAAGCGGCCGCATCCTGCTGTTCCCAACGGGGGTTCACATTCTCCGGAAGCAGCAAAGCCACCATCTCCGCCGAACTTGCCGCACCTGCACCACAAAGTGTGGCCAAAGCCGTTCCTGCTACCAATAAGCCTTTCTTATTGCTGGGAAACATCCTATCCTCCTGTCCGATGCTTAGGCGCTTTCCGACGCCTGACTTCACCCGGTTTCCTGCTCATTCACGCGCAGTAAACCTGGCGTTGCGAGGCTGTTTGAACCCAACTCGCAACGCCGCCTTCGACCCGGCAAGGCGCCGGTATCGTCTGGATCTGCAGCGGGCCTTCCGAGCACCACTGCGAAACTCTGATTGCGTCCTTAGCCGGACACGGCAAATCCCTTGATGGCCCCGGAGAGCCGGGTGGTCGTGTCGCTCAGCAAGTGGAGCATTTTTTCTTCCGCGAGATCGGCATTTCGGGCGAGGATCGCCTCCATGACCTCCCGGTGAAAGGGTATGGAACTTTCGTTTTCGCGCGGATCCGCATTGGTCAGGCGGATTGAGCTGAGGAGCGCGGAAAAAATGACACCTTCCATCGCTCTCAAAAACTCGTTGTTCGCTGCGCGCAGAATGGACCGGTGAAACAGGGCGTCAGCGACGACAAATTCCTGAACCGACGTCCGGTCGTCTTCCATCTTGAGCTGGGCATCCCGGATGTCAGCGTGCTCAGCCTCGGTTCCGAAAACAGCTGCCCAGGCCGCCGCCTTCGGCTCCATCATCCGCCGGATATCCATCAATTGCCGCAGAAAGTCCGGCTTGGGATCGACCGAAAGATGCCAGGCCAGCACATCGTCATCCAGAAGCGCCCAACTCGCCCTTCGGCGAACCCGCGTGCCACTTCCCCGGCGCACCTCAAGCAGGCCCTTGCCGACGAGTAGCTTTACAGCTTCCCGGACGACCGACTTGCTGACACCAAACCTGCTCGCAAGCTTGGTCTCATCCTCGATCAGTTCGTCTTCGCGGTAGTGGCCGCCAACTATTCTTCGCCCGATCTCGCGAGAAACCTGTGTTGCCAGTCCAGGTGCGACGCCACTTGCGTCCTTAAGGTCATAGTACAGAAGCTCATTCATACGAAGATACTAAACATCTGATGTTTGGAGAGTCCAGATTAATGTACGAAACCGGTTTTTGGTAGTTAATTATCTGATTTTAATGGGAAAAGTTGAGCGTTGCGGCTCTGAATGTTGGATCACTATGTGAAAAAACAATCTACTTTTAATAGCATTCAAATGAAATTTCTATCTCAGCATGTATTCTTTTAGGGCGCAGCCCTCTGGCGCTGAACGCTGCAAATCGATGAGACACCAAGGCGAACAAGGCACGGAAATTCTCAGGCCGCGGTCGTTCGCCTGAGCCCGTTTACGGCAAAGAGCGGTAACTGGCGCTACTGCAGAATAAACTCCGCGCATCGCGATCCGAGCATCATCGCCGGTGCATTCGTGTTACCCGCGTTGATGTCTGGAACCGCAGACATGTCGCAGACACGCAGGTTGTCCACGCCGCGCACGCGCAATCTTCCGTCAAGGACTGCCATGGCATCGCCGTCGGCACCCATGCGCGCTGTACCCGCAGGGTGATAGTTCGTTTTGACGAACCGTTTACAATGGCTTCGCAATTCTTCGTCTGAACACTTTCGCGGATCCGGAATTGCGATCTTCTCAAGTTTCGACGCAATGGGATCGGACTGAAGCGCATCCAGAAAGAAGCGCTGCCCGGCCATCATTTCCTGCATGTCCTCTTCCTCCTTCAAAAGATTCGGACACACGATCGGCATGTCTGCGGGTTCGGCGGACGCGAGCCGGACCTCACCGCGGGACTTCGGCTTCACAACCACGGTCGTTACGGTGACGCCGTACCCGTCTTTCAATTCGGACTGGGCATCCCGGTCCAGGTAAACTATCGGCACGCAGAATGCCTGGATCGTCGGATCTTCCTCACGATTGCGCGGATTGACGAACGCGCCGGCCTCGACACCGGCCGAGGTGATGCGGCCGCTGCCGAAAATCTTGAACTGGAGGCCATTCAGCAGCATCCGCCAGCCCTCGCCCTGCCGGTAGTAGCCGTGCGGACCATTGGCATAGGCGGTAATCGGCACTTCGGGATGGTCGATCAGGTTTTGCCCGACCCCGGGGAGCTCGCTTTCAACCGGGATCCCGAATTCTCTCAGATGATCAGCCGGACCGACACCGGACAACATAAGAATTTTCGGTGTGACCAGGGCACCTGCGGCAAGAATGATTTCGCCAGAGGTGTTTACAGTGTGCGTTCCGGAGGCATCGCTATAACGGACCCCAACAGCGCGGCCGTTTTCAATCAGGACCTTTTCCACTGACGCCTGCAGCTTCACGGTAAGTCTTGGATCGCCGCGAAGCGGTTCCAGGAACGCGTAGGCAGTTGAACTTCTGCGGCCGTTCCTGTTCGTGAACTGATAAAAGCCGACACCGCGCTGCGACGGTCCATTGAAGTCCGTATTATAAGGTTCGCCGACTGCCTGAACCGACTGAACGAACCAGCGCGACACCGTGTCGACATAACCGGGATCGGAAACCTTCACCTCGCCGTCGGTGCCATGGAGATCTCCCGCCAGCCGATTGTTGGCCTCCATTCCTCTAAAATGCGGCAACACATCCGACCAGCCCCAGCCGGGATTGTCGTTGTTGCCGCTCAAGACGTCGTTCCAGGCATCGTAATCTGCGGGACGCCCGCGCATATAGACCTGCGCGTTCACTGACGAACCACCCCCAAGAACATTGCCCTGAGGAATATCGTGCACTCGGCCTTCCAGATGCGGCTGCGGCGTTGTCTTGTGGTACCGCATGTATTTGGAACCGTTGATCATCTTGAAGATGCCAGGCGGCATATCAAGCAACGGATGTTTGTGCGAAAAACCTGCTTCCAACAGCAGGACGCGCGCGCCGCCCTGTGTGACTAGACGCGATGCGGCAACCGCGCCACCCGAGCCTCCGCCGACGACGATGAAGTCGTATTCTGAGGTCATTCGTCGCCCCAGTCGAAGGTCACGCGGACAAATTCCCACGCTGCTTTCAAGTGGTTGGTCAGAGCTTCTTCGGCGGCAACCGGATCGCGTTCCAAAATGGCATCCAGGATGGCCTTGTGCGCAAGGTAGTTCACCTCGTTGCGTTCCGGCGAGCGCAGCATCCGATCCCATTGCGGCGCCAACCAGGACGTATATCCTTCGTGCATCGTCGGGAAGATCGGGTTTCTCGGAATGCGATACAGCACTCCGTGGAACGCAACATCCGTTCGATAGAATTCCTGCGAGTCCGGTATGGCCTGCCGGTTGTCTTCCAGGGCCGTCTTCAAATTGACGATATCTTCCTTTCGCGCTGCCACGGCGGCTTCGCGCACCAGTGCGCGCTCAATGAAGACGCGACTGTCGTAAAGGTTCTTGATGCCAGAGCGCTCGGTCAGAAGGTGCTGAACAACATTGCCGCATGCGTGCAGCACGGTGGCATAATCCGGTTTGCGGACGATCGGCCGGAATCGTGGGCGTGTTTCTATCAGGCCTCTGCTGGACAGCTTGGAGATCGCCTCCCGGATAACGGTGCGGCTTGCGCCGAACTGTTCCATCAGCTCCCGCTCGGCCGGTAGTGGCGTCTGGTTTTCCAGTTCACCGGAAACAATTTTCGCTTCCAGCATCGCAACCACACTATCTGCCGCGCGACCCGTATCGTTCCCGATGTCCATGAGGCGTCAACACTCCCGCGTCATTGTTTTCATCTGTTTTGGTATGACATAAATTTCGTTTTCGTAAAGCGATTTTTTCCACACACACGAACAAAAACCCCTAAAATCTGTTGTTTTTCATGTGTTTGTTATTTTTAAGTACCATTTTTCTAATTTAAGATTGACTTTGGTCTCGATTAGCAACTTACTTGTGAAAGTTTGGTCATACCAAAGGTAACTCATTCTCGTGTTCGACATTACCCTCAGTTCCGATATGCCTACAGCCGCCGGGATGTTCATCAATGGTCAGTGGGTTGAACGCGGCCAGGCGAACGCTCTCGAAGTCGAGAACCCAGCGAACGAAAGCATTGTCGCGACAATCCCGGACGGCAACGCCGAGGACGCGGGCGAAGCGCTCACTTCAGCAAGAAAGGCCCACCCGGCATGGGCAGCAATGCCGTCTGTCGAACGCGGCCGACTTGTCGCCGCGCTTGCCGATCAGGTCGCGGCACAAAAGCAGCACCTGGCACGCCTCGTCACTCGGGAACAGGGCAAGCCGCTGAGCCATGCGCTTCAGGAGATTGACGCCGGCATCACCTTCCTGAGATACGCCGCCGAAAATGCGCGCAGGATCGAAGGCGATATCGTTGTATCGGACAATCGTTCGGAAGAGATCCATATCAGACGCCACCCCTACGGTGTTGTCGTTGGTCTGACCGCCTGGAATTATCCCTTTGCCCTGGCAGCGCGAAAGCTCGGACCTGCGCTGGTTGCCGGAAACACGTTCGTCCTGCTATCACATGAGGCAACCCCGCTGTCGGGGCTCGCGCTTGCACGATTGAGCGAGAAAGCCGGGTTCCCAGCAGGCGTATTCAACGTGGTCACCGGTCAAGGACGCGTCGTCGGGGAAGCCCTCGTCCAAAGCCCGCTCTCCGATCTCGTCACGATGACCGGAAGCACGCGCGCGGGCCGCGAGATCTACAGGTCCGGCGCAGAAAACATCAAAGTCATTCGCCTCGAACTTGGGGGCAAGGCGCCTTTCCTTGTCATGGAAGATGCAGACATCGACAGTGCGGTTTCCGCCGCAGTTGCTGCGCGCTACACCAATTGCGGACAAATCTGCACCTGCAACGAACGCATGTATCTGCACCGCGCGATCGCAGACGAGTTTCTGGAGAAATTCGTTGCCGCGTCCGAGGCGCTGAAGATCGGCGACCCGCTCTCCAATGTCGACCTTGGCCCAAAGGTCAGCCGCGTGGAGCGGGACAAGGTTGCCGACATCGTCGCCCAAAGCATTTCGTCCGGCGCTGACGTCCTCCTGAAAGGCGGCATACTGGAGGAAGGTCCCTTTGCGAAAGGACACTGGCTCGCGCCCACCGTTCTTGAAGCGAAACGAAACGACAATCCTGCCGTCCAGGACGAGATCTTCGGACCCGTGGCAACGGCTGTCAGGGTCGACGATTTCGACATGGCGGTTGCCTATGCAAACGACACATCATTCGGACTGTCGGCATACCTTTTCACCCGCGACTACAAGCGTCTGGCCGAAGCACCCTACCGCCTGAAATTCGGAGAACTTTACCTCAACCGGTCCAATGGAGAGGCGGTGCAGGGATTCCATACCGGATGGGGTCTGTCAGGGCTTGGGGGAGAAGACGGCCGCTACGGTTTCGACGGCTATCTGCGCAAGCAGACCGCCTATCTGAATTGGGGTTAGGGCCTCAAGTTCTCGCGACCGGGGGGATTCTGGTCGCACTAAAGTGGAGGAAATGATGAAACGGACACTCTTGCTGGCAACCGCCATCGCCTTTGGCGCGGTGACATCGATCGCTTCAGCGGCCGGCTTGCCGCCCCTTGAGCAGAAAGATCGATACAAGGTCGGTTTTGCACAAATGGAATCCAACAATCCCTGGCGGATCGCGGAAACCAAATCCTTTCACGATACGGCCGAGAGCTGTGGCTGGGACCTGATTGCGACAGACGCGGCCGGTTCTGCGGCCAAGCAGGTCGCGGATGTCGACAGCATGATTGCACAGGGCATTGACGTCCTGTTTCTGCCGCCACGCGAGGAAAAACCGCTTATACCTGCTGTTAAAAAAGCAAAGGCCGCAGGCATACCGACATTCCTGGTCGACCGCTCGGTAGATCCGAATGCCGCCAAGCCCGGCGAAGACTTCGTGGCCTTCCTCGGGTCTGATTTCATCGATCAGGGCCGCCGCGTTGCAGAGTGGACAATCGAAAACTTCAAGGGTGACAAGGGCATCATTGTTGAACTTGAAGGAACAACGGGCTCATCGCCTGCAAATGACCGCAAGAAAGGATTCGATGACCGCATCCTGCAGGACGACCGCTTTGAGATCGTTGCCTCGCAGTCCGGCGACTTTGCCCGCGATCTCGGCCGCCAGGTCATGGAAACGCTTCTGCAGGCACATCCCGATGTCAACATCGTCTATGCCCACAACGATGAAATGGCGATCGGTGCCATCCAAGCGCTTGAACTGGCTGGACGCAAGCCGGGCGAAGACGTTCTGATCGTCTCGATCGACGGGACACGGGACGCGCTTCAGGCGATTATCGACGGGAAAATGGGCGTCACCGTTGAAAGCTCGCCGTTCTTCGGACCGCTCGCCTGCGAAACCATGAAACGGTACGCTTCCGGTGAAACCATCGAGCATTGGGTGCAGGTCAAGGACCGTATCTTCACCACAGACAATGCTGCGGCGAATATCGACGAAGCCTATTGATGCCATTGGCCGGAAGGGACCACCCTTCCGGCCATTTTCCTTTCATGTTGACAGGAACCGACATGGCACCTTTGCTCACCATGACCGGGATCAAGAAGCATTTCGGCGGCGTACCGGCGCTGCGAAACGCATCTCTTGAAATCGAGCCCGGCGAAGTTCATGCACTCATTGGCCAAAACGGTGCGGGCAAATCGACACTGATCAAGATCCTCACCGGGCTTTATCGCCGGGACGAGGGCGAAGTCACATTTGCTGGTGCCCCCAGTCATCTGTCGTCGCCGCGAGAGGCACAAAACGCCGGAATAGCGACGATCTACCAGGAACTGAACCTCGTTCCGCTGCGTTCCGTCAGCGAGAATGTCGTGATGGGCCAGGAACCGAAATCGTTCGGATTCATGATCAACTGGCCGGAAGCGCACAAACGCACCCGCGAAATTCTGTCCCGCTTCGGCATTGAGATCGACGTCACCGCCCCGCTCGGAAGCTATTCCACCGCGATCCAGCAACTGGTGGCGATCGCGCGCGCCGTTTCCATGGATGCCAAGCTTGTCATCATGGATGAGCCGACCTCGTCATTGGACAGTTCCGAGGTGGAAATCCTGTTCGGTGTCGTGAGGGAACTTAAGTCATCGGGCGTATCCGTGCTCTATGTGTCGCATTTTCTCGACGAGCTTTTCCAGATCTGCGACCGCGTGACCATCATGCGAGACGGCCAGACTGTCGGTTGCCGCGAAATAACCGATACATCAAAGCTGGACCTGATCGCGGCCATGCTCGGACGCAACGCCAAAGAGATCGAGGCTGAGGGCCTGACCGAACTGGCGGGCGGCAGCGCCGCCTTCGACGAAGTCGTGCTCGCTGTCGACAAAGTTGCCACGGGCCCAAGGCTGTCAGACTTTTCAATGTCTCTCCACCGCGGTGAAATTGTCGGTCTTGGTGGCCTGCTCGGGTCAGGCCGCACCGAGGCGGCAAGAAGTATTTTCGGTCTGGATACTCTCACGTCCGGAACCATCCGGCTGAAGGGCAAGGAATTCAAGCCGGCAGAACCTTCCGAAGCGATCCGGGCCAGGATCGGTTTCCTCACGGAAGACCGGAAGGCGGAGGGCATCGTTCCGGACATGTCCGTGCGGGAAAACCTTACGCTCGCGCTCTTGCCCAGCCTTCGGCGGAACGGGCAGATCGACCGCGATCGCGAAAAAGAGCTTGTCGACGAGTTCATCCGAAAACTCGGCATCAAGACGTCACACATGGATCAACCCATTCGCGAACTCTCCGGCGGAAACCAGCAGAAGGTCCTGCTTGCCCGCTGGCTGGCCACCAAGCCCGACATCCTGATCCTCGACGAACCGACTCGCGGTGTCGATGTCGGTGCAAAGCGCGAAATCCAGGCAATCATCCGGACCTTCGTCGACGAGGGCCACGCTGTCATCCTGATCAGCTCGGAATTCGAAGAGCTGGTGGAAGGCGCTAACCGCATCGTTGTGATGCATGAAGGCAAGGCAGTTTCCGAGCTGACCAATCCGGGCATTACCGAAAATGCCCTGGTCAGGGCGCTTGCCCACCACGAGGATGCAACGACATGACCAGTGTGACATCGGAAGAGACCATGCGCACAGATTATACGTCCCGCCTGAAAGACCACGGAGGCCTGATCGCACTGGCGGTCATTCTGGTCTTCAACATCATCGTGACGCCAAACTTCCTCCAGACACAGACGCTCGCCGTCAATATCTCCCAGGTCGCGACAATCGCGATTGTCGCCATGGGCATGACCCTCGTGATCGCGACGGGCGGCATCGACCTGTCCGTCGGTGCGGTGATGGCCCTCTCGGGTGCCCTGGCCCCCTTGATCTTCCTGTCCGATTTCGGACAGGCCTATCCGGTCCTGGGGCTGATCGCGGCGCTGTTGTGTCCGCTGTTGGCTGCCTTAGTGTGCGGCCTGTTCAACGGCATCATCGTGTCGGTCCTCAAGGTACAGCCCATCATCGCGACGCTCATCCTGTTCATTTCAGGCAGAGGCATCGCGCAGGTCCTCACCAACGGAAATCTTCAAACCTTCTCCAATCCCGAATTCAGCTATCTGGGAACCGGCAAGATCCTCGGGTTTCCCTTCCAGGGATGGCTGGCCCTGGCGATCGCCTGCCTGTTGTTCTGGGTGGTGAACCGGACGATCTTCGGCCGATACCTTCTGGCGATCGGCGGCAACGAGCGGGCCGCAAGGCTTGCAGGCGGCCCGGTGCGCCGCGTCAAGATCGGTGCCTATGTCATCTGTTCCGTTCTCTCGGGGCTCGCCGGCCTGATTGTCGTCGCCATCAATTCCGCCTCGGACGCTGCCCGAAACGGCAATCTCATGGAGCTTGATGCGATTGCCGCCGCCGTGGTCGGTGGTGCGCTGTTACATGGCGGCAAAGCACCGATATTCGGGGCCATTCTCGGCGCCGTCATCATCCAGCTCGTCAAATACACTTTGCTGGCCAACGGCGTCGAAGACGAGGTCGCGCTCATCGCCAAGGCCGCGATCATCCTGGCTGCCGTTTACATCCAGCAAGCGCGAAAGGAATAAGAAGGTGCTTGATCAAAACGCTTTTGACATGCGCAAATACATCTCGCGCAACCCGCAATCGGTGGCGGTGTGGATCGCGCTGTTCGTGCTGATCGCCTTCGGACTGCTTCGCTATGACAATTTCGGCGGCGCCTACAACATCACATCCTTCCTGAATTACAACGCGATGTTCATCGCGATTTCCGTCGGCATGTGTTTTGTCATCCTGACCGGCGGCATCGACCTGTCCGTCGGGTCCGTTGCCGCCTTCACTTCGGTCGTTGCGGCCTATCTCAGCCCCTATGGGATCGAAGTGGCCATGCCGCTTGCCATTCTTTCAGGCGTCGCGTTTGGCCTTTTCAACGCGGTCTGCATCGTCTTCGGCAGGATCCCGCCGTTTATCGCGACACTCGCGACGATGCTGGGCGCAAAGGGTGGCTCGCTCGTCATTTCCGGTGCCCAGACGATTGCCGTCGACTGGGGATCGAACTTCACCCAGCTTGGCATGGAAAAGGCCCTGGGAATCGTGCCCTGGACCATCGTGATCGTCGGCATCCTGGTCGTCGGCCTCTGGATTGTCCTGGAAATGACCAGTCTCGGCCGAACGATCCTGGCCGTCGGCGGCGGCGAAGACGCTTCCGTCATGATGGGGCTCAAGGTCAATCGGGCCAAGATCTTTGCCTACGCGCTGTCCGGTGGCTGCGCAGGGCTTGCGGGTGTTTTCCTGGCATCCGGGTTCGGCGCCGGACAACCGCTGGAAGGCGTCGGCTGGGAGCTTTCGGCCATCGCATCGGTCGTGGTCGGCGGTACGCTTTTGACCGGCGGTCTCGGATCGATCCCCGCAACCGTTGCCGGAGCCCTTCTGCTGGGTCTTGTGTTCAATATCCTGAACTTTGAAAACGGCAAGGGTTGGATCAGCTTCAGCGCCTATTGGCAAATGGTGATCCGGGGTGCCTTCCTGTTCGCCGTGATCCTCTTCCAGACACGGGTCATGAACCGCCAGTCGAATGTGGAGTTCGCCAAATGACCGCGATCAAGGAGATCCGCACGAAGCTGTTCCACGTGCCCCTGGCGGAGGTCCTTGTCGATGCCAAGCATGGCGATCACACACTGTTCGAACTGGTTACGGTCACTGTTGTGCTCACCGACGGAACAGAGGGGACGGGTTACACGTATACGGGCGGCAAAGGCGGACACGCGATTGCCGCCATGGTTCACAACGACCTGGCCCCGTTTCTGATGGGCCAGGACGCAAGCGCCGTCGAATACCTTTATGACGGCATGCAGTGGCATATTCACTATGTCGGCCGCGGCGGTATTGCGTCCTTCGCGATTTCGGCCGTCGACATTGCGCTGTGGGATATCCGAGGCAAGAAACGCGGTTGGCCACTCTGGAAACTGGCCGGCGGCGCAGACAATCGCTGCAAGGCCTATTGCGGCGGGATCGACCTCAATTTCCCGCTGCCCAAACTGCTCAAAAGCATTCAAGGGTATCTCGATCGCGGGTTCAACGGAGTCAAAATCAAGATCGGTCAGCCGACCCTTGAAGAAGACCTTTCGCGAATAGCAGCGGTGAGGGAACTCATTGGTCCGGACGTTGCGTTTATGGTCGACGCGAATTATTCCATGTCTGTAGACGAAGCGACCAACGCGGCACGCGCGTTCGCACCTTACGATATTCTCTGGTTCGAGGAGCCGACCATTCCGGACGACTACACAGGATATGGGAAGATCGCGGACGCAACCGGTTGCCCGCTTGCAATGGGTGAGAACCTGCACACAATCCATGAATTCGAATACGCATTCAGGGATGCCAAGCTCAGTTTCATCCAGCCGGACGCCTCCAACTGCGGTGGCGTGACAGGCTTTCTGCAGGTTGCCGATCTGTCGCGCCAGCACAATCTGCCGATCTGCAGCCACGGCATGCAGGAGCTCCACGTCAGTCTCGTGTCCGGGCAAGTGAATGCAGGCTGGATCGAAGTCCATTCCTTCCCGATCGATCAATATACGAAGCAGCCCCTCAAGGTTGAAAACCATCTTGCGGTTGCCCCGGAGACACCGGGCACCGGGGTTGTCTTCGATTGGGCGCTTCTTGAACCCCACAAAATCCTTACCCACTAGAGGTCTTCATGCTCAGCAACGCTGCCGTTTATCGCGGTGACAAAACATTTTCACTCGAACAAAAGCAGGTGTCCGCTCCAGGGCCCGGTGAAGTCCAGATCAAGGTGGCCTATTGCGGTATCTGCGGGACCGATCTCCATATCTTTCTTGGTCACATGGACCAGCGTGTCGGCTTTGAGCGCACGATCGGCCACGAGATGTCAGGCACCATCGCGTCTGTCGGAGACGGCGTCGACGGTCTGGCAGAAGGAGACCGGATTGTCGTCAGACCGCTTGATCACTGCGGCGAATGTCCGGCCTGCCTCGCGGGTCATGAGCATATCTGCCACAACCTCAAATTCATCGGGATCGATACGGAAGGTGCCTTCCAGGAATACTGGAACGTCCCGGCGCACACGATCCATGTTCTTCCCGAAGGCCTCGATCTTGCCCACGCCGCCCTGATCGAACCTCTGGCCGTAGCCTGCCACGACGTGAGCCGGGCTCAGGTCAAGCCGGGCGAGGACGTGCTTGTGATCGGCGGAGGCCCGATCGGACTTCTGGTCGCCCTCGTTGCGCGCAATGCCGGCGGCAATGTCACGATCAGCGAGATCAGCGAAAGCCGCCTCGCCTACGCGGACAAGCTCGGTTTCAAAACAATCAATCCGAAAACGTCCGATGCCGCTGAACAGGTGAATGACCTTACAGGAGACAAGGGAGCGGACGTCGTGTTCGAGGTTTCGGGTAGCCAGCCAGGCGTTGACCTGATGACGGATGCCGCCGCCGCACGTGGCCGCATCGTGATGGTTGCCATCCATGCGAAAAAGCCGGATGTGGACATGTTCCGCTTTTTCTGGCGTGAGCTGGAACTCTTCGGAGCCCGCGTCTACCGGCCCGAGGACTACGATCAGGCCATGCAGCTTCTGGCGGAAGGCGTCGTCGACTGCTCCAGCTTCATCACCGATATCCAACCGCTCAAGGATATTCAGAGCGCTTTTGAAGCGCTTACGCAGAATCCGAGCGCCATCAAATCCATGATCCAGATTACCGGGAACGACGCATGAGTGTTTTGGACAGTTTCAGCCTTGCGGGAAAAACCGCGCTTGTCACAGGCGCTAAGCGCGGGATCGGCAAGGCCATGACGGTGGCCCTCGCAGAAGCCGGGGCGGATATCATCGGCGTCAGTGCCAGCCTGGAACGCTCCGGCAGCGCGATCGAAACCGAGGTCAAGGCACTTGGCAGGAACTTTCACGCCTACCAATGCGATTTCGGCGACCGGTCTGCCTTGAAAGCCTTCGCAGCGCAGGTCAATGAAGAGCATCCCGTCATCGACATCCTGGTGAACAATGCCGGTACGATCAAACGAGCGCCACTGACCGAGCACGGCGATGACATCTGGGACGAGGTGATTGAAATCAACCTTTCCTCGCAGTTCCTTTTGACCCGTGAAATCGGGTCCGGAATGGTCGCGCGCGGATCCGGCAAGATCATCTTCACAGCGTCCCTCTTGACCTTTCAAGGCGGCATCACCGTTCCGGGTTACGCAGCCTCAAAGGGCGGGATCGGCCAGCTGACAAAGGCATTTGCGAATGAATGGGCCGCGAAAGGGGTGAACGTAAACGCTATCGCGCCCGGTTATATTGCGACCGACAACACCGAAGCGCTGCGCAACGACCCGGGGCGGTCGAAGTCGATCTTGGAACGTATCCCCGCCGGACGCTGGGGTAATGCAGAGGACTTTGCCGGTCCGGCCGTCTTCCTGGCTTCTGGCGCTTCGGACTACATGCACGGATCCATCGTGACGATCGATGGTGGCTGGATGGGTCGATAGCAACAGGCGACAGTTCTAAAGCGCGTTTCAGGGTCTGAAAACGATCTGGAATTCCGCCGGCAGGCTGCCGCTGACAACCTTCCGGGCATTCGGCAGATCGTTTTCTTCAAGCTTTGCCTTGCGGTCCGTTTCTGAAAGGCCCTGCCAGCGTTCGGCAAGACGCCGTTCAAGTTCGGTGAGCGGCACGTTCAGAAAGACCGTGGTATCGAAGAGTGGACCCAGGTCTCGCCAGGGTGCTTCGTCCAGCAGCAGATAGTTTCCCTCAACGATCAGGTGCCGGACTGACCGCGGAATGACGCGCGCACTGTTGCGCGCGATCTCGATGCTGCGGTCAAAGACGGGGACGGCGATTTCGTCTTCCTCGTTTCGCTTGAGCCGTATCAGCATTTGCCTGAACCCGCCGACATCGAACGTGTGCGGTGCGCCTTTTCGCGGACGCCATCCACGGGCGTTCAGGATCAGATCGTCGAAATGATAGCCGTCCATCGGGAAGACCGCGGCGCTGCCTGGATCCTTTTCGTTCAGCTGCGCAGCAAGTTCATCAGAGAGGGTGGACTTGCCCGCGCCCGGCGGGCCGCAGACTGCCGTGATGCTTCGCTGCATTTGCCCGCGCTCCACAATTCTTGCCGCAAGGTCTTCAACCGAAATGTCATGGGGAGCGGTCACGACAGCCGTAGCCCCGCTGCTTCTGCCTGCTCGACGAGGAACGGCAGTCCGACCTCGATGACATCCTGCGGGCGATCGGCAACGGGCCGCCAGACTGCCAGTCCAGATGCGATCTCCGGCGCCAGATAGACAAAGCTCTCCACCGTCATCGTGCCCTCGAAGCCGACATCGGCCAGTCCCTTGAAGGTCGCCGCCCAGTCGAGCGTCCCCCGCCCGGGTACGCCGCGATTGGATTCAGACAGGTGGACGTATCCGAGATGTTCGGCTGCATCCGCAAACCCGTCCGCCATGCCCGCTTCCTCGATGTTCATGTGGTAGGTATCCAGATGAATGAACACATTCTGCGCCCCGACCCTCTCAATGATTTCCGCGGTTTGCCGGGCCGTGTTCAAGAGGTGGGTCTCATACCGGTTGCAGGGCTCCAGCCCAAGGCGCATGTTCAGATCCCGCGCCTTTTGCGCCACCCGGTCGACAAGGCGGCAAATGGCGTCGCTTTCACGCTCAGTGACCGGCGCGCCCGAGGTCTTGCCGATCGTTCCATAGGTGACGCCGGACAGTGTCCCTGCGCCTGCGTCGCGTGCCACCTGCAGCGCAAAGCCCAGATAGTCGACAGCGTCTCCGGGACTACGCACGATGTCGATATCTGCCGGCAGACCCAGGGAACAGACGATCTCAACGCCATTGCGTTCAGCCGCGCGCCTCGTGCCGAGACTGTCATAATTCTTGGGGTCCAGAAGCGGTGTTTCAATGACCGTCACGCCATGGGCGGTAATCGGCGGCAACAGGCGGTCTGCTTCCCCGGGGTTCCAGAGCGGGGTGAAGGCAAGGCCATGCAGTCCAAGACGGGGCATATCGCGTTCCTATCCGTGTGCGCCAACGATGTAAGAGACGACTTCGGCCATGTCGGTTTCGTCCCGTTTCAAATCGGCAATGACATTTCCACGGCGCAGTACCACGATACGGCCGCAGGCTTCAAAGACATCGTTGAGGCGGTGGCTGATCAGAATTGTCGCTATGCCTTCGTCGCGCATTTGCCGGATCAGGTTCAGCACGCTTTCCACCTCGCGCACGGCCAAGGCTGCTGTCGGCTCGTCCATGATCACCAGCTTCGGCTTGAACGTCAGGGCACGGGCAATTGCGATGGTCTGTTGTTGCCCGCCCGAGAGCATACCGACCGGCAGGTGGATCGAGGGAACATGGACACCCAGCCTGTCGATCATGTGCTGGGCCTCGGCATCAATCTTCGACTTGTCGACAAAGCCCGGCAACAGGCCGAGAAAGCGTTTGGTCGGCTCCCGCCCGAGAAAAATGTTGTTGGCGACGTCCTGTTGCGGCGCGAGTGCAAGATCCTGATAGATCATTTCAATGCCGCTTTCGCGGCGCTCACCGGGATTCCGGCCAGTGACGTCTGCACCGTCGAAGCTTATGCGTCCCTTGTCGGTCGTGTAGACCCCGGTGATCGTTTTCATGAGGGTGGATTTACCGGCACCATTGTCGCCAACGAGACCGATCACCTCGCCCGCATCGACCGTCAGGTTCACCCCATGTAGGACCTGCACAGGACCAAAACTCTTCTC
Source organism: uncultured Roseibium sp. (assembly GCF_947494555.1). Taxonomy (GTDB): domain Bacteria; phylum Pseudomonadota; class Alphaproteobacteria; order Rhizobiales; family Stappiaceae; genus Roseibium. Next base: position 339,657 of record NZ_CANLVF010000006.1, read on the forward strand.
GACACCGGAGAGTTCCAGAAGACTCATTGAAGCGACCTCCCCCGTGTCCGGATCTGGTCGAGCCAGACAGCCGCGATCAGGACTGCGCCAATGGCCATTTGCTGGTAGTAAGCCTGCACGGCCATGAGATTGAGCCCGTTCTGCAAGACACCCATGATGAGCGCACCAATCATCGTTCCGAGGATTGAGCCGCGGCCACCGAAAAGGTTCGTCCCGCCAATGATCGCAGCGGTGATCGCCAGAAGCTCATAGTTCAAACCGGCGGTCGGATCGCCGGTGTTTACGCGTGCGGTGAAAATCAGCCCGGCAATACCGGCCATCAGGCCGGAGATCGTATAAAGCATCATGCGCTGCCGCCGGATATTGATGCCGGTAGCGCGGGCCGAATTCTCATTGTCGCCCAGGGCGAGCGTGTGATGCCCGAACGGGGTGTGCGCCAGCACATAATGAGAGGCCAGCGCGACGAAGAGAAGAATGAAGACAGGCGTCGGAACGCCGAATGGCCGCGCCTGCCCGAGGAACAGGATCTCTTCCGGCAGCCCGTAGATTCCTCTCCCGCTGGAGATGATCAGCGCCAGCCCGCGCGCGATGCCCAGCATCCCGAGCGTTACAATGAACGCAGGGACCCGTCCGCGCGTTACGATGAAACCGTTGACGGCCCCGGCAGCAGCGCCCGCGCACAGCGAGCCGATGATCGCAAAATACCAGGGCATCTCGAGCGTGACGACAAGGGCTGCGCCCGTGACAGATGCCAGCCCCAGAACAGAGCCGAGCGAGAGATCAATCCCGGCTGCGCTGATCACGAAGGTCGCACCGATTGCCAGAATGCCGAACGTCGCGCTCGCCAGGATGATGTTGAAGAAATTGTTTGCGGTCAGGAAGACCCGCACGCCTGACCCGGTCACGGGCGACAGCACCGCCATGATGACGATCAGCACGAGGAGAACGGCCAGCGACTCCCCGCGGACGTGTGTTCTTTCAAGGAGTTTCAGCATGTGCCCACCCGGAATATGCGGGCCGCCAGACCAGCTTCTGTTTGTTCAACCGGTCCCGGTTGAGCATTCATCGATCTGGCGGCCCGCATTGTTGCTGTTACTTGACGTATTCGAGCATCGGGTCGGAGCCGCTTTCAAGCACCTCCTTTGTCAGCACCATGGTCGGGACATAGACCCAGTCCGGCTGATCACCACCGGCCTTCACCATCTCGACGGCCTGCTTGCCGACCAGATACGGCAGCTGCGCAACTGACGCGTTGAGCCGGCCGGACTTGATCGACTTGACCGCGTCGGAATTGCCATCAACACCAATCACCGTGACCTGATCACCTTTTCCAGCTGCATAGACGGTTTCAACCGCGCCGAGCGCCATGCCGTCATTTGCGGCAAAGATGGCCACGAGTTCCGGATTGGCTGTCAGGATATCATTGGTGATGTTGGCGGCCTTGCCGCGATCCCAGTCCCCCGGAAGCGAGGCGACAATTTCAAGCCCGGGAGCCAGTTCGGCCAGTTTTTCCGAAAAACCGTTGGCACGCTTCTGACCCGTGACATTGCCGGAGAGGCCCTCAATGACCAGAACCGGGCCCTTGGCATCCGCGCCGACCTGACCAACGAGCCACTCCGCGCCCTGGGCGCCTGCGGCCACATTGTCCGAGCCGATCGAGAACGCGATGTCGACACCTGCATCGGTGGCAATCTTGTGGTCGAGATTGCCGTCAAGATCGACGACCGGAATACCCATTTCGGTTGCCCGCTTCAGGCAGGGTAGCAGGATCGTCGAGTTGATTGCCGCAGTGATCATCGCATCTGGCTGACGCTCAAGCATCGTGTTGCAGACATTGAGTTGCGGCTCGGCGGCCTGATCGTTTTCCACGGCCTGCAAATAGTATTCAACGCCCGCTTCACCGGCGCCGTCGCGGACGCCCAGTTCCATCGCACCCCAAAACGGGTTCGACAGGGTTTTCATCAGGACACCATAGGTTTCGGCCTGTGCTGGTACGGCCAGCAGCGCCACAAAGGCAGTTACAGTCAACTCCTTGAACATTTGCTTTCCTCCACTTTTGTCGTCTGTGCTCTTCGGGCGCTTCTGTGTCGCCCTCACTTCCAACCTGGCGCACTCACGCCGGTATTCTTCTCATCGCTGCTGCGGCTGACCGGGACCAAGGGATCCCCGTGTCTCCAGGCGGCAATCAATGCGGATCGTTTCCGGGGGCGACCGGTCGCCTTCTATCCGGGCCAAGAGCCGTTCCCAGGCAACCTTTGCAATTTCTTCGATGGGCTGGACGATCGCTGCAACGGGCGGATGAACATGCGCCATCCAGGCACTGTCATCGAAACCGGCGAGTGCTGTGTCGCGCCCCAGAACAAAACCGCGTTCCTGCAGCAAGCCATAGGCAGCCAACGTGGCCGTATTGAACAAGCAGAACACGGCATCCGGCTTCGGGTTTTCGTCGAAATATGACCCAAGCGCAGCGCGTGCTCCCTCAACGCTGTCGCCTGTCGGCAAGTAGTCGACGGCGACCTTCTCGTTATGCCCGGCAACGGCAGCACGTACCCCTTCCAGGCGTTCCGCGACATTGTCGATCCCATCTCCAAGATAAGCGACCAGGATGCGGTGATGACCGGTTTCAAAGAGTTTGCGCATCAACATCGCGCTGGCATCGGCATTGTTGACCCCGACACCGTCGTTCGCCGCATCCTGCTGGACGCGGTCAAGAAAAACAAAAGGCGTCTCGTTGGCCTCAACAAGCTCCGCAACGCGGGAATAGAGCGAGGGGATCACGAAAACTCCTGCCACGCGCCACCCAACCAGTTCGTCAATCTCCCGCGCTTCGATATCAGCGTCTTCCCGACTTGATGTGGCAACGATGCGATAATTGGTAGCCTCGGCCCGGTGTTCCAGCTTTGCCACCAGCTCAGCGAAGAACGGGTTCTCAAAATTCGGAATTACGAGCCCGATGATCCGGCTCTGGCTGCGCCGGAGATTGGACGCCATTGTGTTGCGGCGATACCCGAGATCGCGGACCGCCTGCAGCACGGCACGGCCGATGGGATCGTCCAGCTTGCGGCGGCCGTTGATCACATTGGAAACGCATCCGGGTGAAACCCCCGCTTTCCGCGCAACATCGCGAATGGACGGCCTCGACCCCCGCTGCTTTTGCGCAGCCTTGTCGGGCATCGACAAACTCCTCCTTGCGCCAATGCTAGAAAAAACGTTTTATGATGTAAATCGTTTTTTGGGAGAAACGAAAGATGCGTGTTCTTTATGATCCCGCCCCACGCCAGACGGATGAGATCTTCAGCACCGATGACCGGAACAGATTCTTTTCCGAATTTGACGTAATCGAAATTGATCCTTCGGAGCGCAAGGCTGCCTACGAGCGCTATCTTCCTGAGGTTGACATCATCATCAGCCAGGAGGCCATGGAAGCCGACAGGCTTGAGCGGGCGACAAAGCTCAGGGCCCTCATCAACGTGGAAACGAACTTCCTCCCAAATGTGGACTATGCCGCCTGCCTGCGGCGCGGCGTGCACGTTCTGACACCGGCCTCGGTTTTCGCGCTGCCCGTTGCCGAAATGGGTCTTTGCATGGCACTGTCACTGGCGCGCGGCGTTCATTCCAGCCACAGCGACTTTCTCTCGGGAAACGAAAAATACGGCCTTGAAGGCAACACAAAGGCGGAGCTGCTGACCGGCAGCAGGATCGGTTTCATAGGTTTCGGAGATCTTGGACGCGCCCTTCATAAGCTGCTTGCGCCTTTCCAGGCGAAGGTCTCGGCGTTCGACCCCTGGCTGCCTGACAATCACCTGCGCCGCCTTGGTGTCGAACCCGCATCCCTGGATAACCTGTTGCAACAGAACCGAGTGATCTTTGTCGTGGCCTCCATCACAACGGAGAACGCCCATCTGCTCGACGCTGAAAAGCTTTCAATGATGCAGGATCAGGCGATGCTGATTCTTCTGAGCCGGGCGGCGATCGCCGATTTCAACGCCCTTGCAAACGAGGCGTCCAAAGGCCGCCTACGCATCGCGACAGACGTGTTCCCGGAAGAACCGGTCGCTGCCAACGACCCGATCCGGAGCGTTCCGGGCATCCTGTTCTCCGCCCATCGCGCGGGCGCCTTGACCTCCGCCCTCCAACAGATCGGCGCACTCGTTCTGGAAGACATGACCCAGATTGCAAAAGGCCTGCCTCCCGTTGCCTGCCGGCGTGCAGAGCCGGAGACCGTCGGACGGCTGAGAAGCAAACCGGTCGATCTTTCCTGACTTGAGAAACGGAACCACTCGGATAAGCTCTCGGCAAATTGGAGCGCGCCCGGCAGGAGACGAGCATTGCATATTGGACTGATCGGCGGCATCGGACCCGCCGCAACCGATTTCTACTATCGCAAACTCATCCGGGTCGCGGCCGACAAAGGTCTTGACCTGGATCTGACGATTGTTCATGCGGACACCCGAACGCTGATTGCCAATCTCGCCGCAGACGACCGGTCGGCACAGTGCGGCATCTATCTGAGGCTGACAGAGCGGCTTGCAGCGGCGGGTGCTGGAAACGTCGTCGTGACCTCCATTGCCGGTCATTTCTGCATCGACGAATTTGCCGCCGTTTCGCCGTTGCCGCTTGTGGACATCACAAAGACGCTCTCTTCCTGGCTGGGTGCAAAAGCCATGACGCGTGTCGGCATTCTGGGAACCGAGACCGTGATGAAAACGGGAATGTACGGCAAGCTTGCACCGGTGGACGTTCTGGCTCCCGAGGGCGCGGAACTCGGCCGCGTCCACGAAGCCTATATCAAGCTTGCGCAAAGCGGCGAGCCGAGCGAGGAACTCCGCGACATCTTCGTTTCAGCGGGGCAAGGCCTTGTTGCGCGCGGTGCTGAAGCCGTCATGCTTGGCGGGACGGACCTGAATGCACTTTTTGCCGAGGACGAAGAGGCATTTCCGGTGATCGACTGCGCCGGCATTCACATTGAGGACGTAGCGCAGTTTATCTGACATTAGGACGCGGTGCGGCAAGACGACGCCACCGCGCCCATTTGATTACCGCTTGGCGACAGCCATGCGTGCCTTCAGGTACTCACCGTACTGGCTCAGCGAGAAGATGAAAATCCAGTAGATCGTACCGACAAACGCGTATACCTCGATGTAATAGGGTGCCCATTCGACCGTGCCGAATGCGGCGTTTGCCGAGGCGAGAACGTCAAAGAAGCCGATGATGATCACGATCGCGGTTTCCTTAAAGGTCACAACGACCATGTTGATCGTTGACGGCAATGCATGACGGAATACCTGCGGCATGACGATGCGCGACAGCGTCTGGAACGGCGTCAGGCCCAAGGCCTTGCCCGCCTCGAACTGGCCCTTGGGAATTGCCTGAAATCCGCCGCGAAACACTTCTGCCTGATAGCAGGCGAAGAAGAGCGCAAAGCCGACGATCACGCGCCAGATCTTGTCGCCGTTCAGCCAGTCGGGCAGCAGAAGCGGAATAACGACAGCGGCTGCAAACAGAGTTGTCAGCAGCGGGAGCGAACGGATGAAGTCGATCAACAGGGACGCTGCGCCTCTGACCACCGGCAGCTTGGATCTGCGCGCCAGGGCGAGAAGCAGTCCAAGCGGCATTCCGAGCAGAACGACCGAGGAGAACATGAACAGCGTCAGCGCCAATCCGCCCCACTGGTCGGTCGTCACCACAGGCTGTCCGATCAGACGCCCATCCATGAGCACCACATAGGCACCAAACCCGACGATCCAGAGCGTTACCAGGCGGCTGGTGCTCCAGAAGCGTGGCAAACACGAGAGGACCACCGTCGCAACGATCGCCAGGCAGGCCAGCGTCGAGCGCCAATGCTCTTCATACGGATAGAGCCCGAACAGGATCAGACGATGACGTGCTGCAATCACGGACCAGCACGCGCCACCCGCGTTCGCGCAGTGTTCGACGTCTTCAGCCCTCCAGACAGCACTGAGGATCGCCCAGTCGATGAGGGTCCAGGCCATGTAGAGCATCAACCCGAAGATGAAAACGCTCGTGAAACTGTCACTGGGACTCCTGAACGCCCTCTTTTTGAGCGTGTTTGCAAAAGTCGTCCATCTTTCTGATTGAGCCGGAAGTTCACTCGCCAAAGCCATGTCAGTGCCCTTTCAGCGCGAGCCGCGCATTCATGAAATTGACGAGCTGGGCCAACGAATAGTTGATCAGCAGGAACGAAAGCATCAACAGACCCATGAGTTCCAGCGTCTGGCCGGATTGGGTGATCGAGGTCGAGACGATGTAGAACAAGTCACTGAACCCGATCGCAACGCCGAGCGTTGTGGCCTTCATAATGAAGATCCACTGGTTGCCGAGTGGCGGCATGATCGTGCGCAGCGCCATCGGCACCTTGACGTGGAACCAAATGGCGCGCGAGGAGAGACCAAGGGCCTTGCCTGCCTCGGTGAGACCGCTGGGAACCTCGTTGAGGCCTCCTCGAACGACTTCGGCAATATAGGCGGATCCATAAAGCGTTATCGCAAGGATCATCGCGACAAGTTCTATCGGAACGCCGATCCCACCTCGAAACCGCAGACCCTGCTGAGCCGGTATCGAAAAGATCGAGCTGTCCGCAGGTGCGAAAATCCAGGCAAGAAGAAGCATTGCGCCACTGCCCGACACAAGCCAAAGGAGCAGCTTCTGCACCGGTTGCAAGCTCTTCTGGCGGAAAATTACCACCGCCAACAGCACAACAGCGGCAAACATTGCCAACACGACGGTCGGAGAAACGTTGAACCCGGGCAACATCAGGCCCCGGTTCGACAGAAACGCAACTTCACCCATCGTAAAGGCCTGACGCGGCCCCGGCATGTGGATCAGGACCGCATACCAGAAAACAAGTTGAAGAATGAGCGGCAGGTTGCGGAAGATCTGGATGTAGACCGTTGCCAGGGAGTTGAGCCCGAGCTGCCTCGCGTCTCTGGCGGTCCCGATGGCGAACCCTAGTATGGTCGACAGAACAATACAGATCAGCCCCAAAAACAGCGTGTTCAGAAAGCCGATCAGCAGGGTTTTGGAGTAGCTGTCGTCAATGCTCCGGTCGATCAGCGAGAAAGAGTAGGACCAACCGGTCGCCCGCTCGAGAAATCCGAAGCCGCTCGTCATGTTGAGTTCGGTCAGATTCGTGTGGGCTGTCGATATCGCAACCCAGATTACGAGAACCACAAAGACTACGAGAAGCGTCTGGACCAGCATGTCCCGACGACTGCGCCTTAGCTTGAGAGCCGCAGCATCCATTTCCGGATCCTCCTTGCCGCAACACAATCAAAAGGCGGCAGCAGGTCACACTGCCGCCGCCCTGCGAACTTGTCTTAGTCGAGGATCGGTGCGTAGAGAACGCCGCCGTGGCTCCACAGATTGTTCAGCCCGCGCTCGAGCTTGTAGGGAGACCCTTCGCCAAGATTGCGATCATAAATCTCGCCGAAGTTACCGGTGGCCGCGATCATTTCCTTTGCCCATGTGTCGCGGATGCCGAGGCGCTCGCCCATGCCGGGGTCAACACCAAGAAGGCGGGCGATTTTCGGATTGGGCGGATTGGAAGCCATTTCTTCCACGTTCGCAGACGTTACACCTTCTTCTTCTGCAATCAGAAGAGCTGCAATCATCCAGTTCACCATATCGACGAACTCTTCGTCTCCCTGGCGCATGGCTGCAGCAATCGGTTCGTTGGAAAGCTGGTCCGACAGGATGATATGGGCATCCGGCTTCTCAAGCTCCGTGGCCCGCAGGACGGCAAGGAACGGTCCCCATGCCGCAAAGGCATCGCAGCGGTTCGCAAGGTAGGCAGCCCGGAGTTCAGACGCCTTTTCGTAGGACACCATGGTGTGTTCGATGCCAAGCGTCTTGAGATAGTTCCCTGCAAGGCGCTCGATTGTGGTTCCGGCTTCAACACAGATGGTGCCGCCGTCGAGTTCTTTCGCTTCGGTGATGCCCAGGTCGCCATGCGCCATGAACTGGGTCCCGCCAAAGAAATAAGGGAGGCTGAACTGCAACCCGACTTCGGTGTCGCGACCCATCGTCCAGCCGGTTGCCTTGATGATCACATCGACATCACCCGACTGAAGCGCCGGAAAGCGCTGCGCCCAGCTGAGCGGCACGATCTGCGCCTTGTCCGGATCGCCAAGGATCGCGGTGGTCAGGGCACGGCACATGTCAATGTCCAGGCCCTTCCATTCGTTTTTGTCGTTGACCTCAACGAACCCGAAATAGCTGCCGTTGTGGCCGCTGCACAAGAGAGTTCCCCGTTCCTCAATAGCCGTGACCGTCGAGCTTTTCGCGGCGGCTGTTACGGGAGCCGCAACACCTGCGGCAAATGCAACCGCGCAGGCGATTTTTGCAATATTGGTTGCCATTTTAGCTGTTCCCTGTTTTATATATCAGAACACGTGTTCCATTTAATATGGTTACGGCCACTCGAAAATGTGTCAAGTGAATTCTGATACTCGAGGCCAAACAGGCCAATTTTTCACCGAATTGACCGGTCAATGGGCAAGAAATCGCGTAGACGCATATTCACTGGGCACTCGGGTCTGCTTGAAATCCGCGTTACACGCCCCGTGTCGCGTTGAGCGGCGCAGCAGACCTTGGAATTTGATTGCAACGCCCTGGGAGTTACCTGAAAATCACACCGTTGCGTCAGGACGCTTCGCAGGAGGAAAATGATGATACGCTCGAACTACCCGGTCGACATGGCTGTGATCCCCGAGGTGAAGGCTTTCTTCGATCCGGCGACGAATACCATCAGCTATGTGGTCAAGGACCCGGCCTCGAACGCCTGCGCCGTTGTCGACAGCGTCATGGATATCGACTTCGCCGCCGGGCGGATCACCTATGACAATGCGGACGAGATCATCGCCTATATCCAGGACAACGGCCTGGAACTGGAATGGCTGATCGAGACCCATGTCCATGCTGACCACCTGTCCGGCGCGCCCTACATCCAGCAGAAGCTCGGCGGCAAGCTGGGCATCGGTGACAAGATCACCGTGGTGCAGGAAACCTTCGGCAAGGTGTTCAACGAAGGCACGGAGTTCCAGCGCGACGGCAGCCAGTTCGACCGCCTGTTCCAGGACGGCGATACCTACACGATCGGCGGGATGACGGCCTTTGCCATGTCGACCCCGGGCCACACCCCGGCCTGCATGGTGCATGTGATGGGCAACGCCGCCTTTGCGGGCGATACGCTGTTCATGCCGGACGGGGGCTCTGCGCGGGCGGACTTTCCGGGTGGCGATGCAGCCATGCTTTACGATTCGATCCAGAAGGTTCTGGCGCTGCCGGACGACATGCGGCTTTACATGTGCCACGACTACGGCCCGAACGGGCGCGACATCCAGTGGGAGACCACGGTCGGGGACGAGAAAGAGCACAACATCCATGTCGGCGGGGGCAAGTCGAAGGAGGACTTCGTCAAGTTCCGCACGGAACGCGATGCGCAGCTGGCCATGCCGAAGCTGATCATCCCGTCCATTCAGGTCAACATGCGCGCCGGCAAGCTGCCACCAGCCGATGACAGCGGAAAAACCTTCCTGAAAGTCCCGGTGAACGAACTTTGAGACGCCGGCACGCGCGAAAGTAGATCATTCCGCTCCGTTCAATCCGGTTCGATCAGGCCGTCTCGATCAGTCCAGAACGACGGATCCTGAAGGGGCAGTCAAAGCAAATGCTAGTCCTGCCTCACCGTGCGAGACTTCTGCCAGATGCCTCACATTCAGGGCGTCGAGCATTGCCTCGATCCTGGCGGGCTCGGGATGCGTGAGCTGCACGGATTGCAGTCTCACCTCAAGATCCTGTTGGCCGGTCGACGGGTGGGGACCGGGTGACCATTCAATAAAGGCAGGCAACAGACCGACTTCAGGAAGGCTTCCATCGCGCGGGACGGTGAGCCTCCAGGTCCGGTCTCCACGAGCGAAGTCCACCACCTCTCCCAGATCGACAGGGCTATCAGCGATGATCCGGTCAAGGTCCGTTGTATTCACGACCCATGTCAACGCCCGGGGCCGCTCGCTCAATCTCTTTTGGGTCGCCGGATCATCGAGAGTAAACCATCGCGCCCGGTCAGGATCCGGTGCGTCCGGATCGATCGCGATGAGTTCGAAAAAACTCTCGTTTCCTGCCTGCATGACGCAGTTGTGCGTGCTCATTGCCGCATGTTTGCCGCCTTTTGGAACACTTACCCCCAGCTTTTCCTGAATATAGGCGACACCTGTTTCGAGGTCTGAACACCCGATGGCGAAATGGTCGATCTTGTTTTGCATGACTGACTTAGTCCTGAAGGAGATTGAAGGCTTGGAGCAGATCGGTCTTGAGCGTTTCCAGATCGTCGAACCCGATGCTGAAGCGCAGCAACGGTCCCGCGCCGAGTTGTCGGCTACGGTCTGACGTCATGGGCAGGACGAGACTTTCGTACCCGCCCCAGCTCACCCCGATGCCGAAACACTGCAACGCGTTGACGAAGGAACGGAAGTTCCGATCAGCAATCTGTTTGAAAATCACGGAAAAGAGGCCTGCGGCCCCGGAAAAGTCGCGTTTCCAGTTTTGGTGCCCGGGGCAACTCTCAAAAGCCGGATGAAGCACCCTGTCAACGCATGACTGCTGCGAAAGCCAGAGTGCCATCTCCTTGCCGGCGCGGTCCTGATGTTCCATCCGCATTTTCAGGGTCCGCACGCCCCGCAGCGTCAATAGGACTTCCTGAGCGCCGGGTTTGTCGCCGAGCAGCATGACGGTCTTTCGGATGCGCGCGTGAAAGGGTCCGCTTGCAGCGATGACACCCATCATCGCGTCGGAGTGACCGCAAAGATGCTTCGATCCGGAATAGACGACCACGTCCGCACCGAGCGCCAAGGGTTTGCAAAAGACCGGCGAGGCCCATGTGTTATCGAAAACGACAGGCACGCCCCTTTCTTTGGCCACGTGCGCAATCTGCGGCAGATCGCAGACCTCAAACGTGCCGGATCCGGGCGCTTCCACCATCACTGCACATGTGTTTTCGCGAATCTTGCCGTCGATGCCGCCCATTGGATCGAACGGTTCGATTGCAACATTCATGGCTGCGAGAATGCCGTCGCAGAAACTCCTGGTGTTGCCGTAAAGATTTTCGGCGACGAGCAGATGTGCGCCCGGTGTTGCCAGGGTCAGCAGCGTTGAGGTAATCGCCGACACGCCTGAAGACGTCAGCGTCACTCCCTCCGCGCCATCAAGCTCCGCAAGCAGATCCTCAAGCGAAAACGTCGCCGCATTTCCATAGCGGCCGTAATAAGGCGTTCCGTTTTCGTAACGCGCTTCTCTTGCCGCTTCGAAGGCTTCGAGTGTGTCGAAGACGACGGTGGATCCCAGCTCCACAGGCCAGTTCACCTGTCTTCCGTCGGGACCATCAGGCCTGCCACCGTGGACCAGGGCATCGGCCAGTGTCGTCGTTTTCATTCTCGTGGGCTCCCGAATTCGAGTAGTGTTGAATTGATGACACTGGTCCTTATGTGTGTCAATATATAGAAAATTTGTTCTGATTAGCGAAACAGAAATGCCACTAACTTCAAATCACTGGGGTATCGGCTGCGTTCAGGTCGAAAACGGCCGGATCGCCTCAGTCGACCCGCATCCCGCAGACCCTGAACCCTCCCCCATCAACGGCAACATTGCCTCAAGCCTGAACGGCCAGGCCCGCGTTCTACGGCCGGCTGTACGCAAAGGCTGGCTCGAAAACGGTCCCGGTCCTTCAACGCGCGGAGAAGAGCCCTTTGTCGAAGTCGGCTGGGACACGGTGATCGATCTCCTCGCCGATGAGCTGAAAAGGGTCAGGGAGACCCACGGCAATAATGCGATTTTTGCCGGCTCCTACGGTTGGTCGAGTGCGGGGCGTTTTCATCATGCCCAGAGCCAGCTCAAACGGTTCCTCAACACCCAGGGCGGGTTCGTCCGCTCGGAGGGAAACTACAGCTACAACGCGGCTTTGGGCCTGATGCCGTTCATACTGGGCCCATTCCGGAAGCACGTTGCGCAGGCCACTCGCTGGTCAGTCATTGCTGAACATAGCGAGCTTGTCGTTTTGTTTGGCGGCCTCGCCATGCGCAACGCCCAGGTCAGCGACGGCGGCATCGCACAACACCGGCTTGGCGATAACCTTGCCAAGTGTGCCCGCGAGGGCGTCCGTTTCGTTAATTTCAGTCCCTTGCGAAGCGATGTTCTGGATGGCGTCGACGCCGAATGGATTGCGCCGTTACCAGGCACCGACGTCGCCGTCATGATGGGCATCGCCCATACGCTTTTGGACGAAAATCTGCACGACCAGAAGTTCCTTGACCGCTACACCGTCGGCTTCGACCAACTGGCTGCCTATCTTCGCGGAGAAACGGACGGCATCGCCAAAACACCGGAATGGGCCGCGGAACGTTCCGGGATTCCAGCTGCGAAGCTGAGACTGCTCGCTCGGGAAATGGCCGCGAAGCGCACAATGATTTCGTGCGCTGCCAGCCTGCAGCGCGCCGACTACGGGGAGCAGCCCCTCTGGATGACCGTTTCGCTTGCGGCCATGCTCGGTCAGGTCGGTCTTCCGGGAGGCGGCTTCACGATCGGCTACGGCGTCAATGGCAATATCGGAAATATCGAGCGGTTATTCCGCCCCGGTGCGCTGCCACAGGGACAACGCCGGATACCGGACTTCATTCCGGTGAGCATGATTTCAGAAATGCTGCTGCACCCGGGGCAGGACTACACCTATCTGGGTCAAAAGCGGACACTACCGAACGCGAAGATGGTCTGGTGGGCGGGCGGCAATCCGTTTCACCATCATCAGGACCTGAACCGGCTGAGGCGCGCATTTGCAACACCGGACACGATTGTTGTCAACGAGATCAACTGGACCGCGACGGCACGCCACGCTGACATTGTCCTGCCCGTCGCAGCGCCGCAGGAACGAACCGATTTTGGTGCAGGCAAATCCGACAACGCGCTGATCCCGATGCCTGTCTGTGCTACTCCTCCCGGCGACGCGCGAACCGAGTTCGACATCTACTGCGACCTTTCAAGGCGCCTTGGGAATGTGGATGATTTCTCGGAAGGACTCGACGAGCACGGCTGGCTCACCAGGCTCTGGGAAGAAACAAGAACGGCCGCCAACGAACACGGGATCCAGTTACCGGACTGGGACACGTTCATTTCAGGTGACGTTATCACCTTGCCCGACCCGTCACCGAACCAGGTCTTCCTTGCGGACTACCGGGCGGAACCGGATAAATTCGCGTTGCCGACACCCAGCGGACGTATCGAGTTGCATTGCCAGACTATTGCCGAGATGAAACTGCCGGATTGCCTGGGGCACGCCAGCTGGTTTGAGCCGCGGGACTGGGCGGCCGCGAATGACCGCTCGTATCCGCTCGCATTGGTCTCGGGCCAGCCGGGAACCCGTCTCCACAGTCAGCTCGACAACGGTGCAACCAGCGTCGCTTCGAAGATCAACCAACGCGAACCTGTCCTGATTCATCCGAAAGATGCGGCGAAACGGGACATCTCCGACGGCGACATAGTCGAGCTTTACAACGCCCGCGGCCGTTGCCTTGCCGGCGCCAGGGTGACGGAAGACATTCGCGAAGGATGCGTGTTTCTTTGGACCGGAGCCTGGTATGACCCGGATTTCTCAAACCCGGACCAGCGCGACCGGCATGGGAACCCGAATGTTCTCACTCATGACCACAGGACGTCGTCACTCACACAAAGCACGGCTGCGCATTCGACGAACATCGAAATCCGTCTGCCCGAAGGGTCCGTTCCTGCGGTCCAGGCACATGCACCCCCTCGATTTACCTTTGCGGATACGTCCGCTACATTGCGGAAAACCGCCAGCAAAGTCTGAATATGTCCGAAAAAAAACCGACCGAAGCAAAAGTAGATTCCACCCTCTCCAAAGGCCTGGCGATCCTCGAAAAACTCGCCGAAGCGCGCCGGTCGCTCGGTGTCACGGAAATTTCCCGAGCGCTGGACCTCACCAAATCGAACACTTTCCGCCTGCTGCAAACGCTCTCCAGACTTGGCTACGTCGCGCAACGCGAGGACGGAACCTACGCGGTGACACTGAAGATGTGGCAAGTCGGACGCTCAACGGTCGACAGCCTCAACTTGCGGGAACTCGCTGCTCCTGAAATGGCGTATCTTGCCGAAGAAACGGGCGAGACCATCTATCTGGCGGTCCCCGAGCAATTCAATGTCGTTTACATCGACAAGATCGAAAGCAAGAAGCCTATCCGCTCCTGGAATCCGGTCGGCGGATCGGCCCCGATCCATTGTGTCGGCACAGGCAAGGCGATCCTGGCGGCGAATTATACCAGCTTGCGGGAAAAACTGTCGGAGCCCCTGCAGGCGTTCACAAACCGCACATTGACCTCGCTGAGCCAGCTCGACGCCGATATCGAGGCCACGCAAATGCGCGGGTATGCATATGACACGGGCGAATTCCGCGACCGCATTCTCAGTTTTGGAGCTGCAATAAGGTTGCCGGACGGTGAAGCTGTCGCGGCAATCGGTATCTCGGTTCCGAACGTCAACCTTCCTGAAAATGCGGAAGACCGTTTCGGTTCTCTTTCAGCGCATGCGGCCGAAGCGGTTTCCCGCAAACTCTCCAGAGTGTAGCCCCATGGACCACGAGACGCGTTTGCACCGAGCAGAACGCGCCTAGCAGCTTAGAAGTCTTTCCTGATCAGGATTTGGGTTCCGGCATTTCCACCGGGCCGCCTTTTTCTGCCCATTTGGAAAAACCTTCTCTCAAATGCGCGGCCTCGAAGCCCATGTCCTGAAGCGTCGCAACCGTCAGCGCCGAGCGCCAGCCGGACGCACAGTGGAATATGAACTTCTTGTCTTCGCCGAAAACTTCCTTGAAATAAGGGCTTTCCGGGTCGACCCAGAATTCAACCATGCCCCTGGGTGCGTGAACGCTCCCGGGTATGAATCCGGACCGCTGACGCTCGCGCACATCGCGAATGTCGACAACCACAACGTTGTCGTCATCCAGAAGCTGGATCAGGTCCTGGATCTCGATTTCCTCAATGCGCGCCCGTGCTTCGGCGACCATGCTTGCGGAATTCTTCTTGAGCTTTTTCATTTGGCTCCCTGTTTCGATATATAAAACGATTATTTCTTATGTTGACACACACCCCTGATGTTTGCAACTAATCCAATATGGGCACGTTTGTGTAACAACGGTAGACAGGAGGCTGTTGCGGTGACCCGAACAATGCCGATTTCCCTTTGGGATGCTTCAGCCGAGGAACGCGACTTCGAAGGACGGTTGCCGGAAGGCGAAACCTTTGACGTCGCCATTGTCGGCGGCGGTTTCACCGGTCTCTCCACGGCGCTGCATTGCTCCGAAGCCGGACTTTCCACCTGTGTCATCGAGGCGAACCACATCGGGTTCGGCGGTTCCGGTCGAAATGTCGGTTTGGTGAATGCAGGGATCTGGCTGCCACCTACGCAGGTCCGCGAAAAACTGGGAACCAATTATGGCCCGCGCTTCCTGCAGCGGTTCGGGCAGGGGCCCGAGATGGTTTTCGATCTTATCGAGAAGCACCAGATCAGATGCGAGGCAACCCGCCAGGGGACGATCCACGCCGCACACGCTCCTTCCGGATTTCGCGATCTGGAGGCACGATGGAAAGAGTGGAACTCCATGGGCGAGCCGGTCGACCTGCTCGGACGAGAGGAAGTCGCGGAAAAAATCGGTACAGATGCGTTTCACGGTGGAATGATCGATCGCCGGGCAGGTACCGTCAATCCGATGGGATATTGCCGCGGCCTTGCCCGCGCCGCGACAGCAGCCGGCGCCAAGATCTGTACAGGCGTGAAGGTCACCAATCTCCTGAAACAGTCCGATGGCTGGGCAGTTGAGACAGACAAGGGCCGCCTGCGGTCGAAAGCCGTGGTTCTGGGGACCAACGCCTACACAGATGCGCTGTGGCCCGGGCTCAACAAGACCTACACAATGATCCACTATTTCCAGCTGGCGACCGAGCCGCTGGGAGAAAAAGCCGCACACATCCTGCCGGAACGGCAGGGACTGTGGGATACGGCACCTATCATGTTCTCGCTCCGCAAGGACAACAACGACCGCCTGATCATCGGATCGATGGGCAAGGTCATCGGTACGAAGTCCAGCGGACTTTCTCAGCGTTGGGCGCAAAAGCGAATTTCGAAGATGTTTCCCGATCTCGGCAGAGTGCGTTTCGAGGAAGCCTGGCACGGCCAGATTGCCATGACCCCCGACCATCTTCCTCGCATACACACGCTCGACGACGGGCTCTACACACCCATCGGCTACAACGGCCGTGGCATTACCACCGGGACGATTTTTGGGCAGGGCATGGCCGGCCTCCTGACAGGCATGGACCCGGAGGAACTGCCATTGCCGATAACGGACGTGACCGCTGTCGCATCTGCGCCGCTTATGTCGCGCTTCTACAATATTGCCTTTACTGCCAACCAGTTCATCAAGGGTTTTTGAACAGTATGAGTATGTCGGACATTCGCGTTGGCGTGGATATTGGCGGCACGTTTACGGATGTGGCATTGGACCACCCGGATGGCATGGCCACGTGCAAGGTGCTCACGGACTACACCGAACCCGAACGCGCGATCCTGAAAGGGATCGAAACGGCCGCGCGAAAAGCAGGCATTGCACTTCACACAATCACACAAGTCATCCATGGCACAACGCTGGTGACCAACGCGCTAATCGAACGGCGTGGTGCACGGACAGCGTTTATCACTACCGAAGGTTTTCGGGATGTCATCGAAATGCGGTCCGAGAACCGCTTCGAGCAATACGACCTCAACCTCGAACTGCCCAAGCCGCTTGTTCCGCGCAAGGACCGCTTCACGCTCAACGAACGCGTCGGACCGCAAGGCCAGGTGCTTCTCAACCTTGATGCAGACGAAACTCGGCGACTGGCGGAACGCATCGTTGAAGCCGGTTACGAGGCTGTCGCAATCGGACTGATGCACGCCTATGCCAACGATGCGCATGAGCGCATGATGGCGGACGCTCTCAAAAAGCTGGCACCTGACCTGTCGATTTCACTGTCTTCTGTGATCTCGCCCCAGATGCGCGAGCTGCCGCGCTTCAACACCGTGATCGCCAACGCATATGTTCAGCCGCAGGTCTCTGCCTATCTCAACCGGCTTGTGGCGAAACTCCGAAACGCGGACATTTCCGCACCGGTGTTCATGCTCCACTCCGGTGGCGGTCTCATCTCGGTGGAAACAGCGTCAGAGCAACCCGTCAGGCTGCTGGAATCCGGGCCTGCGGGAGGCGCAATTTTTGCCGCGGAGTTTGCCAGGTCTCACCAGATCGACAAGGTCATGTCGTTTGACATGGGCGGAACCACCGCGAAAATCTGCCTGATTGAGGATGGCGCTCCCAAAACGGCAAACACGTTCGAGGTCGCCAGAACCTACCGCTTCAAAAAAGGGTCCGGTATGACCGTATCCACGCCTGTCGTGGAGATGGTCGAGATCGGCGCAGGCGGCGGCTCCATCGCATCAATAGACACGATGGGACGAATCCAGGTCGGCCCACGTTCTGCGGCATCCGAACCGGGGCCTGCCTGTTATCAGCGCGGTGGCGCGGAACCAACTGTCACCGACAGCAATCTGGTGCTCGGGCGGCTCGATCCGGACAACTTCGCAGGCGGCGAAATCCCGTTGTCGGTTGGTCTCGCACAGCAGGCGCTCTCAGAACGGATTGCCGAAGCGCAATCGATCCCGGTCAGCGAAGCCGCTTTTGGCGTCACTGAAATGGTCGACGAGAACATGGCCAATGCGGCCCGTGTTCACACGGTTGAAAACGGCCGGGATATCGAGCATTTCACGATGATCGGCTTTGGCGGTGGTGCGCCGCTGCATGCGTGCAGGCTCTGCGAAAAGCTCGGCATAAAAGCACTGCTGATCCCTCCCGGTGCCGGTGTCGGTTCTGCGATCGGCTTCCTGCGCGCACCGTTCAGCTATGAGGCGACGAGAGGTGTTTTTCAGACACTTGCGTCGTTTGACGCCGATGCCGTCAACGCGGCACTCGAAGCCATGGAAGCAGAAGCTCGAGCCTTTGTGCAAGCCGGTATCGGAGATGGCCGCACAACGACCCGCCTCACCGCGTTCATGCGGTATGCCGGTCAGGGCTGGGAAATCCCCGTCCCGCTGCCGCACAAGATTTTCACCTCCGGGGATACGGACGCTATTCTGGCCGAATTCGAAAGTGCCTACAGGATGCTGTTCGGCAGGACGATCGACGGGCTCGCACCGGAAATCACAAACTGGTCGCTCATCGTGGCTTCCGAAAGACCGCAACCGGAGACAACGAAGCCGCAGGCAGGTTCGAAAGATGCCGCCGTTCTTAGAAGGCGCCCGATATTTGACGCCGCACTGCGCAGTATCGTCGACGCGCACGAAGTCGAACGCTCAGCCATGACACCAGACAGTGTCGTCGCGGGTCCGGCCGTAATCATCGAGGCGGAAACCACCACCATCGTCACATCCGCTTATCGCGCCGTTGGTCAATCCGACGGCTGCCTGTTGCTGGTCCGGAAGGATGCCAAATGACGCCGACCGCCATTGATTACCAGATCATGTGGAACCGCCTCGTCGCTGTTGTCGAGGAGCAGGCGACGACCCTGATCCGTACCGCGTTTTCAACCTCCGTCCGCGAAGCGGGAGACCTTTCCGCAGGCCTCTTCGACCGCAGCGGCCGGATGATGGCGCAGGCCGTGACCGGTACGCCGGGCCACGTTAATGCAATGGCTGAAAGCGTAACGCATTTCGCGCGTGAAATCGGCCTGCAGAATATTTACGACGGCGACGTCTTCATCACGAATGATCCGTGGCTGGGGACGGGGCATCTGCATGACATCACCGTTGTCACACCGGTGTTCCGCGGCGGTCTGCATATCGGATTTTTCGCCTGTACGGCGCATGTCGTCGACATAGGCGGGCGCGGTTTCGGTCCGGACGCCGGCGAGGTCTTCGAAGAAGGCCTGTTGATCCCGATCTGCAAGTTTGCCGAGCGCGGCGAGGTCAACGAGCTTCTGGTCGCCGTCATTCGCGCAAATGTCAGAACGCCGGATCAGACCGTCGGCGACATGTACTCACTCGCCGCCTGCAACGAAGCGGGCAATCGCCGTCTGCAGGCAATGCTCGACGAATTCGGGATCGACGATCTGGACGGCCTTTCCGACTTCATCATGGACGCCAGCCGAAAGGCGACCCGCGAAGCGATTGCAAAGGTACCCGATGGCACTTACCGGCATGACATGACGGTCGATGGCTACGATCGTCCGGTGGAAATCGTGGTAACACTGAAGGTCGACGGTGATCGCTTGTCGGCGGATTTCAGCGGGACGAGCGGCATGAGCGCCTTCGGTGTCAATGTGCCGGAAGTCTATACCAGAGCCTATGCCTGCTACGGCCTGAAATGCGCGATTGCGGCAAGCGTGCCGAACAACACCGGGTCGCTGGATCCCTTTGAAATCTCCGCCCCCGAAGGCTGCATTCTTGCAGCGAAGCGGCCGGCGCCGGTCTCGGTGCGCCACGTTCTCGGGCATCTGGTGCCCGATGTCGTTCTCGGCGCGCTGCACAAGGCCATGCCCGGAACCGTTCCCTCCGAAGGCGCATCGGCGCTCTGGAACATTCAGATTTCCGCCCGTCCGAGCGATCCGGAGACCGGCCTGGAAAACGCGGAAATTCTGATGTTCAACTCTGGTGGAACGGGCGCTCGCCCTTCTGTTGACGGGCTTTCGGCGACAGCCTTTCCCTCCGGCGTTTCGACCATGAGCGTCGAAGCAACCGAGCATGTCGGGCCAATAACCGTCTGGCGCAAGGATCTGCGCGAGGGGTCCGGAGGTGCGGGCGCCCTGCGCGGTGGGCTTGGCCAGGTCATCGAGATCGAAGCACGTGACGGCTACGACTTCTGGTTCAATGCAATGTTTGACCGGGTTGAAAATCCTGCGCGGGGACGCGAAGGCGGCCATCCGGGGGCCGCAGGCCGCGTTGAACTGACCGATGGAACGCGCCTGAAGTCCAAAGGCCGGCAACGTGTGCGCAACGGACAGCGTCTGAAGCTGAGCCTGCCCGGCGGCGGCGGATATGGCGATCCCAAACAACGGGACCCGTGGCGGCTAATTGCTGATATTGAAGCTGGAATGATCACAGCTGATCAGGCCGCAAAAGACTACGGATATTCTGGAGAAGATAAATGAGCGAGAAAATCGCACTCGTTACGGGCGCTGCTCAGGGCATCGGATATGCCTGCGCCGAAGCACTGGCTGAAGACGGTTTCAAAGTTGTCCTGTCGGACATTCAGGAAAGCGTTCATCAGGCTGCCGCGCGTCTTGGCGGCACGGGCTATGTTTGCGACATGGGCAATGTCGAGCAGATTACCGGCATGTTCGAGCGGATCGAAGCCGAGGCGGGACCGGTTGCTGCGCTTGTCAACAATGCCGGCATTGCGATGCCGGGCGACTTTCTCAAATATTCGCTCGACGATTTCAAAAGGGTGCTCGACGTCAATCTGATCGGTGTCTTCCACGCGACCCAGCGGGCCGCAAACACGATGGTCGATCGCGGCATCAAGGGCGCGATCGTGAACATGTCCTCGATCAACGCACAGGTCGCCATTCCCGCAATCCCTGCCTATTGCGCGTCGAAGGGCGGTGTCATGCAGCTGACAAAGGCCGCAGCCCTGTCGCTGGCGCCTCACGGCATTCGGGTAAATGCTGTTGGCCCCGGCTCCATCGACACGGAAATGATGGCCGGTGTGAACGCAAATCCGGAAGCCCTTGCAAAAGTCATGTCACGAACCCCGATGGGCCGGGTCGGAACCGCCCGCGAGATCGGCAACACGGTGGCATTCCTGGCATCGGAGAAGGCCAGCTACATCACCGGCGAGACGATTTATGTCGACGGCGGCCGTCTTGGTCTGAACTACACGGTATGAACCTATGAGCGGCTACACGGAAACCTATCAAGCCTGGCTGGACGATCCCGAGGCGTTCTGGATGAACGCCGCGCAGGATATCGACTGGATGAAGGCTCCGGACATCGCGTTCAACCCTGATGCCGGAGCCTACGGGCGCTGGTTTCCGGATGGGGTCTGCAACACGTGCTGGAACGCGGTTGACCGCCACGTTGCCGCTGGTCATGGAGAGCGTCTCGCACTCGTGCATGACAGTCCGGTCGCCGGGTCCAAGCAAAGCTTTACCTACGCCGAACTGCAAACAGAAGTCGGTGCGCTCGCCCAGGTCCTTCTTGCCAACGGTGTCGTGAAGGGCGACCGCGTGATCATCTATATGCCAATGGTTCCGGAAGCCATATTCGCAATGCTTGCTTGCGCGCGCCTCGGGGCCATTCATTCCGTCGTTTTCGGGGGATTTGCCTCGGCAGAACTCGCGACCCGGATTGAAGACGCCAAGCCGAAGGTCATCATTTCGGCGTCCTGCGGCATCGAGCCCAATCGTGTCGTCGCCTACAAGCCGCTTCTCGATGAAGCCATCGAGATGTCGGAGGACAAGCCTGAAAAATGCATCGTTCTACAACGGGACGCGCTTGAAGCGGACATGATTTCCGGCCGCGACCTGGACTACGCGGAGACCGTCGGCGCCGCGCGTGGAGCCATTCCGGACTGCGTTCCGGTCAAAGCCACCGATCCGGCCTATATTCTCTACACGTCCGGAACAACCGGACAACCGAAGGGTGTCGTACGCGACACCGGCGGCCACATGGTCGCGATGAAGTGGTCGATGGAACACCATTACGGTGTCAAACCGGGTGACGTCTTCTGGGCAGCGTCCGATGTCGGCTGGGTCGTCGGTCATTCCTACATCTGTTACGCCCCACTTCTGCATGGCTGCGCGACGATCGTTTATGAGGGCAAGCCGGTTGGAACACCGGATGCGGGTGCATTCTGGCGGGTCATCGCGGAACACAAGGTCGTTGCGCTCTTCACCGCGCCAACCGCCTTTCGCGCCATTCGCAAGGAAGATCCGTCCGGCAAGCTGATCGACAACTACGATCTGAGCCACTTCCGGACCCTGTTTCTGGCGGGCGAACGATCCGATCCGGCAACCATCGAGTGGGCGCAGCAGAAGCTGAAACGCCCCGTGATTGATCACTGGTGGCAGACCGAGACAGGCTGGCCGATGTCCGGCAACCCCGTGGGGCTCGGCGTGCTGCCTGTCAAACCAGGATCCCCCGGCGTCCCGATGCCGGGCTACAAGATCGACGTTCTGGATGACGCGGGCAATCCGGTCCCGCCCGGAACACTTGGCAACATCGTTTGCAAGCTGCCTTTGCCGCCGTCCGGAACGCCTACGCTCTGGAACGCCGAAGAGCGCTTTTTCAACGCGTATCTGAAAGACTTCCCAGGCTATTACACGACGTCTGACGCCGGCATCATCGACGAAGAAGGGTATGTCTTCATCATGGCGCGCACGGACGACATCATCAACGTTGCGGGGCATCGTCTTTCAACCGGTGCCATGGAAGAGGTGATCGCCGCACACAAGGACATCGCCGAGTGCGCGGTCATCGGTGCCGCAGACGCTCTGAAAGGACAGATGCCGATCGGTTTCTTCGTTCAGAACGATGGCGCCGGCCGCGACGGGGCCGAGCTTGAGAAAGAGCTTGTTGCCCTGGTGCGGGAAAAAATCGGTGCCGTCGCGGCCTTCAAGACGGCCATGGAAGTCAAAAGACTTCCCAAAACCCGATCCGGCAAGGTCCTGCGTGGGACGATGCAGAAACTCGCCGACAACCAAGACTTCAAGATGCCGGCGGCAATCGACGACCCGGCGATCCTCGACGAGATTTCAGACGTGCTTGTCGACCACGGCTACAGGAAGGTGCAGGGATGATCGAACGGATTCATACCGGTCAGCGCATGAGCAAGATCGTCAAGCACAACGGGGTCGCCTATCTCTGCGGCCAGGTCGGTGCAGGCGACAGCGTCGCCGATCAGACCCGCGACTGCCTCGCGCGCGTCGACGCTCTTCTTAAAGAAGCCGGGTCCGACCGGGAACACATCCTTCAGGCAATCGTCTGGTTGGCGGACATGGCCGACTTTGCCGAAATGAACGCTGTCTGGGATGCCTGGGTCCCGGAAGGACACGCCCCTGCACGCGCCTGCGGCGAAGCACGCCTCGCCCGGGACGTTTTGAAAGTGGAAATCATTGTGACCGCTGCCGTCAAGGAGGACACCTGAGATGGAAATAGCCGCTGTCGAACTCCGCAAGGTAAACAAGTATTACGGAAGCTTCCACGCGCTCAAGGATATCGACTTTGCCGTTACCAAGGGCGAAAAGATCGTCGTCTGCGGCCCGTCAGGATCCGGCAAGTCAACCATGATCCGAACGATAAACCAGCTCGAGGAACACCAGTCCGGTGAAATCCTCATCCATGGCGATGAGATCTACGCCGATGCTCCTAATATCGAAACACTCCGGCGTGAGGTCGGTATGGTGTTTCAGCACTTCAACCTCTTTCCGCATATGACCATTTTGGAAAACTGCACGCTTGCACCGATGTTGGCGCGCAAGGAAAGCCAGAGCGAAGCGGAAGAGCGCGCAATGGGGTATCTGGAAAAGGTCCGGATCGCCGATCAGGCGCTCAAGTATCCCGGTCAATTGTCGGGCGGACAGCAGCAGCGTGTTGCGATCGCACGCGCACTTTGCATGAAGCCCGACATCCTTCTGTTTGACGAGCCGACCTCAGCCCTCGATCCGGAAATGATCGGTGAGGTTCTGGACGTCATGGAAACGCTTGCAAAGGAAGGCATGACGATGATCTGCGTCACGCACGAAATGGGATTTGCAAAACGCGTTGCCGACCGGGTCATTTTCATGGATGCCGGCCAGATTGTTGAAGAAGCGGATCCGATATCCTTCTTCGAAAATCCGACCAACCCCAGAACCAAACTGTTTCTCGAGCAGGTGCTTACACACTGAGTGCTTGAGCTTTGCTCCTCCCCAAAAACATAGAGGTTCCCTCCCAGGGCAGCCTGCCTGGACCCGGCCGAAGCGCCGGGTTTTTTTTGAGGTGGTTTCTCGGCTCAAATCTGTGCGCTTCGTACCGGTCCAGAGGGACCTGGAATGCCCGGGCAAGCCGCTCCGGGCATTCCAATGCCAAAGCCCTTTATTTCTTCAAGGAAGCAATAAAGGCGTCGACATCGGTCAGCGAGAGATACTCGACTTCCTCAGTGCCGCTGTCGGTGAACTTCCACACAACTGCCGGAGCCGAAACGTCGCCATTTGCGTCGAAACGCACGTCACCCGTTGCGCCCTGGTACTTCACCGTGCCGCCCCCAGCGAGCGTATCCTTGGCTGTGCTGAATCCGGCGGTGTCCGCAGTGATCGGCGTGCCGGATGGGTCTGTCACTTTGGCGACGGCGGCTGCGATATCAGCACCCGACGCGTCCTTGCCGGCCGCTTCCATTGCGAGCAGCGCGATCATTGCCGCATCGAAGCTGTTGGCAAGACCGGGTCCGTTCGGTTCGGAGCCGAATTTCTCCACATAGGCGGCCTTGAATGCGTCGGCACTTGCAACACGCGGCGATGCCGTGTCCGTTCCCAAAGCGTTGCCGAGATACTGCAGCCCGACATTGTCCCTGAATTCATCTGATTTGAGGGAGTTTGCCAGGATCATGTTCTGCGTTCCACCGAGCGACAGCCATTCGCGTACCGCCGATGTTCCCTCGTTCGGGTAGAGTGCCAGATAGAGTGCATCCGGCTGTCCGCCAATCGCTTCGGTCACCTCGGCCCGATAGGAGGGTTGCGCGTCATTGATGGCGACGGAAGACGTCACCTCTATGCCGGCAGCAGCAAAGTCCGCAGCGATCAGGCGTGCCATGTCCTGACCCCAGTCGTCGTTCTTATAGAGGACAGCAACTTTCTTGTAGCCCTTGTCGGTGGCAACCTTCGCGCCCATGGCCGACTGCACCGCGGTCGTGGCAAATGTCCGGAACCAGAGGCCGTTAGTCTTGCCGTCTTCCGACAGTTTCGTGAAGGCCGTCGACGACGAGCAGCAGGACATCTGCATGACACCGCCTGGTACGGTCACCGAAGTCAGGATCGGCATCGAAACACCCGAGGACACGGCTCCGAGCAGTACGTTTACCCCTTCCAGATCGACAAGGGCCTTGGCTGCATCCACGCCGACCTTCGGATCGACCTGGGTGTCGCGGAGCACCATCTCTATCTGGCAGCCTGCGGCGCCGCCTGCTTCATTGACCTGATCAACGGCAAATTGGGCGACTTCCGCGATCGGGCGTCCCCAGTCGACCGATGTCGGCAGCGTCGCACCGATTTTTGTCGTGCATTCCTGCGCCTGAACTTCCGTCCCAAGCGCAGATACTCCAGCCGCGAAGGCGGCAACAGTCAGTAACGTTCTCATGTGAACCCCTCTGCTTGTGTTTTTTCCCGGTTCTGACCGGGTTGAGAAACGATCAGCCGCTCCGGAAAGAGGCCCTGAGGCCTCCAAAGCAGCATGCCGACGATCACAAGACCGATCAGCACGAACTGGATCGACCCCGTGTAAAGCTGTGCTTCGATGGGCGCGAAGCGTGACAAGGCCCACCCGGAAAATGTCCAGGCGCCCCAGATCAGGAACGCGCCTGCCAGGGCACCGCGCGTGTTACCTGCGCCGCCGACAATCAGCATGGCCCAGATCTGGAAGGTGAGAATGGGAAGAACGTCCTGTGGGCTGACGAAAGCGTAGAACGTTCCATAGAGGCCACCGCCAAGCCCGATGATAACGGAGCCGGTGACAAAGGAAATCAGCCGGACGCGGTCCGGTGCCTTGCCCAAAGACCTGGCGGCGGTCTCGTCTTCTCGGATCGCGCGCAGCAACCGGCCAAACGGAGACACCGTAAGCCTTTCGAGAAAGACGTAGACTGCGACAAGGATCAGCAGCACGAAAACGAGGAATACGGCGTTATAGGTAAAGCCGTCGCCCAGCATGTCCCTGAAGGGCCGTTCAAAGCCGCGGATCCCCTGCGCGCCGCCCGTCAGACCGGTTGCGTTTCGCATAACATTCTCAAACGCCACCGCCACGCCGAATGTCGCGATCGCCAGATAATCGTGACGCAGTCTCAGCGTGAGCTTGCCGACAATCCAGGCAAGAACACCTGCTGCTATCATTCCGCCCGCCAACGCAAGTGGATAAAACAAGCTGAAGCCGCCGAGCTGACCGTCCTGCGGCGCCCCGCCCAGGATCAGCGTGCCATAGGCACCGGCGCCGAACGAAGCCACGACACCGCCATTGAAGAGGCCCGTGTTTCCCCACTGCAGGTTCAAGCCGAGAACTGCGATCCCAAGGATCGCGGCAACCGTAGTGAAAAAGACGAGATAGGAGACAACGCCGATCATGCGCGCGCCTCCCCGAAAAGACCGTTGGGACGGATGAGGAGGACAAGAAGGATCATCAGGAACGGCACCGACGGCGAATATCCGGACGGCAACACGACGAGCGCGATATTGGATGCGATGCCGACGATGAACCCACCCAGAACAGCGCCATAGACGCTGCCGATACCGCCGACAATCGTGGCGGCGAAGATCGGCAAGACGAGGTCCCGCCCCATCACGGGCGTGATCTGATAACTCAGCCCGTAAAACACGCCGGCAAGAGCACCCAGCGCACCGCCGATGATCCAGACGGCCACGATCATCTGTTTCAGATTGACGCCGTGAACCTGTGCCAGGCTCGGGTTCTCAGCAATTGCCCGCAGGGCGAAGCCAAAGGTCGTTCGTGAAAAGACCAGGTAGAGAACGAACATGATCAGCAGTGCGGCGATCAGCACGAAGACCTGATCCGGCTTCACCAGCAGCAGCGGATCACGCGACAACACCATGGCGAACGCGATGTCGCGCGAATAGAGTTCGCTCGACAGCCCGAAAATCAAACCGATGACATTGCGGATAACCAGTGACATTCCAAAGGACGCGAACACCATCGACAGTTCGCCCCCTTTCTGCCGTACCCGGCGAAAAACCAGGTTGTCGATCAGAACGGCGGACAGACCGGTCACCACCATCGAGATAAGGATCGACAGAGAGAGCGCGCCCGTCATGGACAAGGGCCCGATCTTTGCCGACAAAACGGGAAGCAGGCTTTCGAAAAGCTTGTCGAAAACCAGCGCGCAATACGCCCCTATCGACAGGAGTTCTGCATGTGAGAAATTCGCGAAGCGCAGGATGTGCATCACCATTGTCAGGCCGATGGCACCGAGTGACAGAAATGACCCGACCAGAATGCCGTCGACAAGATGCTGGATCATGCCGCCCCCTTCCGTTCTCCGCCGAGATAGATCCGGCCAAGAGCCGGGTCCTCCAACAAAGTTTGCGCCGGCCCGTCGATCTGGTTCCGGCCTTCGGCGAGCACATAACAATGATCGGCGCGTTTGAGCGCCTGTTTGACGTTCTGCTCCACCAGGAGGACCGAAACTCCCTGACGCGTGAGATGTTTTACGTGATCGAGAACCTCTTCGGCTGCTTTTGGAGAGAGGCCCGCAGATGGTTCATCCATCAGGATCAAGCGCGGCTCGACCGCGAGCGCCAGGGCTATCGCGAGAAACTGGCGCTGACCGCCTGAGAGTGAGCCGGCCTTGCCGCGCCGCTTGTCGGCAAGCACCGGAAACCTCTCGAAAAGTGCTGCCAGGCGTTCGTCGCGATTGCCATGAGCCTTGAGCGCGAGATCCAGGTTTTGCTGTATCGTCAGTGTCCGGAAGACATTGTCGGTCTGGGGCACATATGCCATGCCGTTGCCGGACATCCGGTCCGGTGACATGCCGGTGATGTCTTTCCCCGACAATCTGACATGCCCCTGCGAGACGGATAACAGACCTGCAACCGCCTTGATGAGCGTTGATTTCCCCGCACCGTTCGGCCCGATGATGGCCGTCAATTGCCCGGCCGCAGCCTCCAAGGATACCTTGCGCAGGATCGGAAGATCCGGCACGTAACCCGCCGTCAGAGCGTCTATCTCAAGCAGGGCTTCAGGCATCCATCGGCGCTCCCAGATAGGCGTCCAGAAGGATCGGATTGAACTGTGCTTGGGCTGACGTACCCTCAAACACGACCTTACCCTCGGCCATGGCAATCACCGGGTCGCAGTGGCGCATCACGAAATCCATATCGTGCTCGATAATGAGAAACGTCTTGCCGCCCCGGTTCAGCTCTTCGATCTTTTCGATCAGCACTTCGGTGAGCGCAGGGTTCACGCCTGCCGCCGGTTCATCCAGAAGGATCAGTCTCGGATCGCCCATGAGGACCCGTGCAAGTTCCAGAAGCTTCATCTGTCCGCCGGAGATCTTGCCTGCCGGCTGATCGGCAACTGGACGGAGCGTCAGAAAATCCAGGACCTCCAGCGCCCGTTTCCGGATGGTTTGCTCTTGTTCGCGAATTCTCTTCCTGCCGAAAACGGCACCCAGAAGCGTCTCCCCGGTCTGCTCCAAAGGGGCCAGCATGACATTTTCCAGAACGCTCATGCGCGCGAAGGGGCGCGGGATCTGAAACGTACGGCCGAGGCCGATGGCAAATCGCCGGTCCGGCGGCAATCTGGAAATGTCGGTTCCGAAAAGGGAAACCGTTCCCCGCGTCGGGGACAACTCGCCTGCAACGACATTGAAGAGCGTGGACTTGCCCGCGCCGTTGGGGCCGATCAGGCCGGTGATCGATCCTTCGCGAATTTGCACGGACACGTCGTCGACGGCGGTGAAATCGCCAAACGTCCGGCTCACGCCGCTGAGGGTGAGGATCGCGTCATCCATTGGACGCACCCAGAACCGCATCGTCCGGACGGGCATTCAGATTGTACTTCATGATCCTGCCGTGCCGTCCGGTCCGGTCGCGCTCCAGAGCAAACACCGGTCCTTGCGGGCCGGGCGCGGCATCCAGCAGCATCGAAATACGCGCCATGTCGGTTTCGTCCAACTGAAAGCGGAACACCTCGAGTGTTTTCGGCAAGTGTCTGGCGTATCGGGCACCCACGATCGCCGCAGCGACTTGCGGCTGCTGGAGCACCCATCGCGTCGCGACCGAGCTTAACGTCACCCCGTAGCGCGCGCCTATGTCCTTCAACACGTTCAGAAGGTCCTGAAACACGGACCAGGAACCGAATTCGTCGATGATCAAACGGTACTTGACCAAAGATCTGTTCTCAAAAGCAAAACCGGGGTCCGGCCTGCCAAGCCAGCTTTCTGTGAGGAACCCTCCGGCCAAAGTTCCGTAGCACAGCAGTTTGATGTCGTGGTCGCTGCACCAGGGCACCAACGATTTCGCCGGACGCCGGTCGAGCAGGGAATATTGCACCTGGGTGGAAACAAGATCGATGCCGGCGTCGAGAAACGGTTTTGTTTCCTGGATATCCCAGTTGGTGACGCCCAAATGCGCGATCTTGCCCTTTTCCTGGCAGCTCTTCAGAACCTCCATGGCACGGACGGGCGCACCGATCGTGCTGTCCCACCAGTAAAACTGAACCAGATGCAGACGTTCGATGCGAAGCCTTTTGAGGGACCTGTCGATAATCGCCTCAATTTCTTCAGCAGTCAGATCGGCGAGACGTTCAAGATCCGGCACCAGCTTTGTGTGAACCTGCACGCGCTCAGCCGCGTCAGATCCGCGGCGCCGTCGCAAGTCGCCGATGAAGGCGCCGATCATTTCCTCAACGCCGGTATAGATGTCAGCGCAGTCGAATGCGGTGATGCCTGCGTCAAGAAAGGCTTCCATATCGGCAATCGCCGCCTCAGGTTCGACCGGTCCGTGATCGCCGGCGAGCTGCCATCCGCCCTTGATGACGCGCGGGATCCGGTAGTCCGACCGGAGCGGGGCTGTCTCCACGCTCATTCCGCCTCATCCTTTTGCCAGTAAGGCGTACCGCGCACTTCGGGTAGACCGCTCGTTTCCGAATGAGAAAACCAGCGTTTCTGAGTGCGTGTTATCCGGAACCGCCCGCCGCAGTGGGGGTCGGCACAGGCAACTTCCGCATCGGTCGACATCCAGTCATTCGGGTGCGTCTCCCGTTGCTTGGCCGGCAAAAGCGGCAAGACCGCTGCGAGCGCATACATGGAAACGCGCTGCCCCTCGGCGAATACGAGTGCTTCGCCTTCCACGGCGAAACTTTCGCCTTCAATATGCCGGCACACAGGTCTTCGCCCGTCGAGAACCGTCTCCACTTTCAGGTCATAGAGCCAAAACCCGTCCTTTCGTTCGGAGGGTTTTTCTTCGAGGGCACCTTTGTTTTCGTCGGCCACCGCTCCCCACTTTTTTGTCTTAGCGCCTTGCGTGTGATCTGTGATATTTTATACCATGTCTCAAAATGGAGTTGTCAAGAAAGAAACCCGCCAAGGGTCGGAAGGACAGGGATGAGCCAGCCGAAAATTGCCCGGATAGATCAGTCTAAGTTGCGAGAAAGCGCCTATGACGCATTGCGCGAAGCCTTCACGCGCGGAGCATTTGCACCTGGTGAGACGGTCAGCCTGAGAATGCTGGCGGGTCAACTCGGCACGTCCATGACACCTGTCCGCGAAGCGGTCAGGCGCCTCGTCGCCGAAGGTGCCCTCGTTGATACGCCCAGCCGCACGCTCGAAGTGCCCCCTTTTGACGCGAACAGAATGCGTGAACTGAAGTCAGCGCGTCTCGCGCTTGAGGCCTTGCTGCTCGAAGAGGCCATGGATCATCTCGATGCGGCTGCGATAGATGCGCTTGAAGACATCATTTCCGCCCCCCGGTCCGACAGCGGCACGCCGGATCTGAAGCAAAATTATGACTTCCATTTCAATCTTTACCGGCATTCCGGTTCAAGGGTGATCCTTCCGCTGGTGGAAGCGCTCTGGCTACAATATGGCGCTTTCCTGAACCTCGTTGTCCGGGAACGGTCCGCCAACGAGATCCCGGAACACATCCATCACCAGGAAATCATTGCCGCCCTGCGGAAACCGGATCGCGACGCGGCACAGCACGCCCTGGCGATGGATATCGAACGCAGCTTCAAACTCCTGTTGCCGGAAACCTGAAGGACCTTCCATGACACTGATGCCGCCGCGACAGCCGCTTGCCAACGGACTTGAGATCAGCCGCATCCTGACAGGCCTCTGGCAGGTCGCCGATATCGAAAAAGACGGGACCATTCTTGATCCGGACGCGGCTGCAGACGATCTCGAAAAGTACCTGGAAGCAGGGTTTTCGACATTCGACATGGCCGACCATTACGGCAGTGCCGAGATCATCTCCGGCCGCCTGCTGTCAAGGCACCGGGAAAGCAACCCGCCCCAGATCTGCACCAAATGGTGTCCGGAACCCGGACCTATGAGCGCGGATGTCGTCCGGACAGGCGTTCAGGACAGGCTGGACCGGCTCAATGCCGACAAGGTCGATCTGCTGCAATTCCACTGGTGGAGCTTTGAGCACCCGGCCTGGCTCGATGCCCTTCATGAATTGGCACGCCTGAAGGAAGAGGGTTTGATCAGGGCCCTTGGCGTGACAAATTTCGACGCTGCGCATCTGAGGCTGGCGCTCACCGACGGCATCCCGCTTGTCACCAACCAGGTTTCTTTCTCGATGATCGACCGGCGCGCCGCGGGACCACTTGCCGAGCTCTGTGCGGTCTCCGACGTGAAACTGCTCGCCTACGGTACCCTTTGCGGCGGCTTCCTGTCTGAGAGATGGCTGGGCAAAGCGGAACCTACGCATCTCTCAGACTGGTCGAAGATGAAGTACAAACGCTTCATCGACGCCGCAGGCGGGTGGTCGGCTTTTCAGGGCATTCTCCATGCAGCCGGTGACGTTGCAAAAAAACACGGCGTTTCGATTGCCAATGTCGCAACACGCTGGGTTCTGGATCAACCGTCTGTTGCCGGTGTGATCGTCGGAGCCCGCATCGGCGAGAGCGAGCACATTGCCGACAATGCCAGACTGTTTTCTTTCTCGCTGGATCAGCAGGACCGCGATCAGCTCGCGCTGGCATTTGCCGGAACAAAAGACGTGCCGGGGGACTGCGGCGATGAATACCGGCGCCCTCCATTCCTGACCGCGTCGGGGGACCTCAGCCATCACCTGGCCGAAATGCCGCTTGCCCACAATGCGAGGAACGCGCCACACCGGCCCGGCGCCGCACAGGTTCTCACGGGATCCGACTGGGAAGAGATCGCCGGATACTGCCGTGCGCAGAAGGTCGGCAACAGGATCCTCGTTTCCGGTACCACGGCGGTCGCCGGTGCCGCACGTGCCGTTGCGCCGGAAGATGCAGCCGCGCAGACGACCTACATTCTCGACAAGATCCTGGCTGCGCTCACCGCGCTCGGCGCAAGCGCCAAGGACGTCGTTCGAACTCGGATTTACATCGTCGACGAAGCCGATGTGCTTGACATTTCAAAAGCGCACGGGCGTGTTTTTGCGGATATCAAACCAGCCAACACACTCGTAATCGTTGCCGGTCTGATCGGCGATCACAAAGTGGAAATCGAGGCAGAAGCCGTACTTCCTGAAGCGACGCCTACTTAAGAAAACGCGGTCGCGACCCGGAAGGATTACGACAACGGCGCACGGCCAGCCAGCATCCCCAGCACGACCGCACTCAGGAGCCCGTTCCCGGAAAGATATCCGCTGTCGGCTTTGCCCGAAACGCCGCATGCGGCCCCGCCACAGGCATAGAGATTGGCAAATCCCGACCCGTCCTCTCCGAGGACACGCGCGTTGTCGCCCGTTCTGAGGCCGCCCTGGGTGTGAAAAAGAGCGCCGGTCACCCGAACGCCGCAATAGGGAGCCTGCAAGGCTTCGGACCCGAATTCGCGGTTGAACTCATCGACGCCATTCATGGGAATTGACGCCATCGTTTCCGCAAAAGCCTCGGGTGGCAAACCCATCTCGCGGGCGAGCCCTTCCAGCGTTTCGCTCTTCTTGATCGCCCCCACCGCCTCCGCCTGTTTGAAGTCTTCGAACTGACGGGCAATGGAAGCAATCCGGCTGTCGAAAATCGCAAACGCTTCCCCGTCCGGCTGCGCCAGGACGGCACGCGCTGCTTCGGAATAGCCTTGCGCCTCGTTCCAGAACCGCCTGCCGTACTTGTTCACCTGGACACCGCCCTCCGTTATCACGGCCCAGGTTAAGAGAATGCCGTGGGGATGGGCGACGTTGCCATGGCCCTGATAGGAACCGAGATGCGCAAGATCGGCACCGATTGACCGGCCCCAAAGTAGCGCTTCGCCACGATTGCCGTCATGTCCGAACCACAGCGCGTTCTCGATGTCAGGCAGTAGTTGATGCACAAGCATCCGGTTGCCGCCAAAGCCGTTGCAGGCAAGGATGAGCTTGTCGCAGCCGATGGTCTCAATCCCACCATCGGGCCGCGAGACGGCGACGCCTTTGACATCTCCGTCTTCAAAAAACAGACGATTGGCGCGCCGTTCGCAAACGATATCGATCCCGGCCGTTTCGCATGTGGCCCGGAGCGTGTCGATCAGCTCCGCGCCGGATCTCGTTGGCAAGCCATGCATGCGTTTGCGGCTGTGGCCCGGATACTCGAAATTCGTAATCACCGAGAAGGGCAGGCCGAATGTGTCCGACAACCAGTCGATTGCCGGTGCCGAATGGCGGGTCAGGCGATCCACCAGCGCCTGCTCGTTCTGATCACCCGCTTTTTTTTGAATGTCTGCCGCAAAGCGCCCGGCGTCATCTTCAATGCCAGCACTGGCCTGAATTCCGGTACCGGCGGCAGGGATCAGTCCGGCGGACAGCGAAGTCGATCCTGCCGGCACCGGGTCGGCTTCAACAACAAGCACCGACTGGTTCACCTCATCAGCCGCAAGCGCCGCCACCAACCCGCCCGCGCCTGCGCCAATGATCAGGGTTTCGCATGTCAGGTCAAAATTGTCGGGGGCCTTTGAGACGTCAGCTTTCGTTTCGGTCATACGACACGCCCTTGGCCAGCATTTCTGCCGTTCCTATCACGCTGTTGAGGCCGTCGAAGTCGAACATTCTGTCGGCAAATGGCCGATTGCTGCCGTTTTTTCGAAGGCTCTCGTAGTAGTCTCCAGCCGTTCGCGCGATCGCACGGACAATGCCGCCAGGGAATATCACGATCGAATAGCCCAGTTCCTCCAGATCATCGGCTCCTGTGATCGGCGTCGCGCCGCCCTCGACCATGTTGGCCAGCAAAGGCACGCGGTTTTCGAAATGCCGCGCGACTTCCGAGAGTTGTTCGCGTGACCGGGGCGCTTCGATGAAGAGAACATCCGCGCCAGCTTCAAGATACAACTCAGCGCGATCGATCGCCGCCGAAAAGCCTTCGACGGCGATAGCATCCGTGCGGGCGATGATCAGGGTTTCGTCCGAATTGCGGACATCTGCCATGGCCTTGACCTTGCCTGCCATTTCGCCAGGTGAAATCAGGGACTTGTCCGCGAGATGACCGCATCTTTTCGGATAAGTCTGATCCTCGACCTGAAGCGCCGATGCGCCTGCACGCTCATAAAGTCGCATGGTTCTCTGCGCATTGAGGGCGTTTCCGAACCCCGTATCGGCGTCAATGATGACCGGCAATTCAGTGCGATCCGCAATCAGCGCCATGGCGTCGGTCATCTCGGTAACGGCTGTCAGCCCGATGTCGGGACGCCCAAGTCGGGTGTAGGAGACCGCAGCGCCGCTCAAGTAAAGCACCTCGAAGCCTGCCTCGGTTGCAATGGAAGCAGTCAGGCCGTCATAGACACCCGGTGCGACCAGAATATTGTCTTGTTGCAAGCGCTTTTTCAGGCTCATGACGCGTTCTCCAGCCATGCCAGCACGTCCTCGCACGACATGCGGCCGGTGACGGTTGCAAGCGACAGGAGTGTTGCTTCGTGAACCTCCTCGTTGAAAGCTGCGCTGCCGTCGGTCAAAAGGACCGTATCGATGTTACGCAGATGCGCATCGCGCAAAGTCGATGCGACACCGCCATTGGTGACAATGCCGCCGACGATCAGGGTATCAATGCCGACCGCACGCATGATGTATTCGAGCCGCGTCTGATAAAATGCGGAATAGGCCACCTTTTCGATCACGAAGTCGGCCGGATAAAGCTCATCGACCAGCGTGTTGCCGAAGCTGCCAGGAGCGAAATCCCCCTTGGTTAGAAAAGGCCGAAGTTTCTTGAGGTGCGGCGCGATCAGCGGCTCGCCGCTTGCGTCCGGCACCAGGGTGAACTGGGCGGAAATATAATGTCCGCCACGTTTGCGAACGGCCTTCACTAGCGGTGCGATGCGCGCCGGCAATGCGGCGATGCTGTCCGCCCGTTGTCCGGCGCGACCGTAGGCGCCGTCGGGGTGGAGAAAATCGTTCTGGAGATCAATCGTCAGCAGTGCCGTTCTGGCAAGATCCCACGTTTGCGGCTCGTTCATGACTGACCTCCAAGGGGTTCGATTATGGTATTGCCGAAGGGATCGACACGGGCCTGCAAGTCAGGTTCGACAAGCACTGTCGTATCAGGCTGTTCGAGGATAGCCGGGCCTTCGATCACCGTTCCGACCGGAAGCTCGAGCCGGTCGAATATCTTTGTTTCATGCCACGTACCGCCAAAATGCACGTTGCGCGAGGTCTTAGGTTCAGATCGACCGGTCGTTTCGGGGGCAAGGGTTTTCAGGTCGAATTTCGGTCGCTTTCCAGTGACGGAGCTACGAAGGTTCAAGATCCGGCGCACGCCATTTTTCAGCAGCCGTCCGAACGTGGTCTCGTAGGTGGCGTCAAACGCCTTTTCGATTTCGGCGCACGTTGGCGGCACGATCCGGCCGTTTTCGGTTTGGACACTGAGCGGCACGGCCACGGTATGCGTCTGGCCGATGTAAGCCATATCCAGTTCAAAACTCAGCTCGCGTGCTTCGAAGGTCGTCCTGGCAGCATCGAGAAGGGCCATGCCCTGATCCGTGTGATCCTGCATGAACTCCGCAAGCGAGATTTCATCCAATGCTGCAACCAGTGCATTGATCGTTTGCACGAAGTCCTGGCGCATATCCGCGATCACGCATCCCATCGCGGATGTGACGCCCGGATAGCGCGGCACGATGGCGCGCGCGATGCCGACATCCTTCAGCATCGCACCTGCATGCAATGCCCCACCACCGCCAAAAGGCATGAAGGCGAAGTTCTTGGGATCAAAGCCGCGCTCGATGCTCACCAGCCGGATAGCGCCAGCCATACGCGAGTTTGCAACCCGCAGAATGGCTTCAGCCGCTGCGAGGGTGTCCAGGGCGAGCGGCTGTCCGACATGCCAGTCGATGGCCTCGCGAGCGGCCACCACATCAAGCCGTTCAAGCTTTCCGCCGATCGGATTGTCCGGATCGATCCGGCCGAGAACGACATTGGCGTCGGTGACTGTCGGTCGCGTGTTGCCCAAGCCATAAGCGACCGGTCCGGGATCAGAGCCCGCACTTTCCGGTCCAATGTTCAACAGGCCGCCCTTGTCGACCCAGGCAATGGACCCGCCACCGGCACCGATCGTGGTGATCTCGATCATCGGTGTCCGCACCACCATTCCGAAGTCAATGGAAGTCTGCGGGGACAACATGGACTGCCCCCTCGAGATCAGGGAGACATCGAAGCTGGTACCGCCCATGTCGCCGGTGATCACATTATCGAAACCCGCCGAAGACGCGATGTAGCCGGCGGCGATCACCCCGGCGGCCGGCCCTGACAACGCCGTTCGAATCGGCAGGCGGCAAGCCGTTTCCACGGCCATCACGCCGCCGTTGGATTGCACGATCATGAATTCGCCGTCGAACCCGCCCGAGGCGAGTGCCTGTTCGAGGCGGTGCAGATAACCCGATACTTCCGGCTGGAGGTAGGCATTGAGCGCCGTTGTCGAGAAGCGCTCGAACTCGCGGATCTCGGGCAGGATCTCAGAAGAGGCCGAGACATGCTGGTTCATCCAGACCTCGCGAACCGCAGCCACCGCAGCCGCTTCGTTTGCCGAATTGGCATAGGCATTGGCAAAGAGGATCGCCACGGCTTCACAGCCCTGGTCCTGCAGCTGGCGCGCCGCTGCGCGAACGGCGTCCAGATCAACCGGCGTTCTGATCGACCCGTCAGCGAGTGTCCGCTCCGGCACTTCAAGGCGGTTGCGCCGGTCGACGACCGGTTCGAAATCGCCGCGCAGACCCCAGGTTCTCGGCCGGTCGCGGCGGCGCATTTCCAGGACATCACGCAGGCCTTGCGTGCAGATTACGCCCGTTGTTGCGCCTTTTCGTTCCAGCAGCGCATTGGTGCCGGCCGTCGTTCCGTGAACAACGACCGATATCTCCGACATATCTGTAACCTGACGGGAGATCCCTTCCAGAAACCCGCCGGACTGATCCGGCCGCGTTGTCGGAACCTTGGCAACAGATGCGGATCCGTCGGCCTCGTTGAGCACAAAGACATCGGTGAATGTGCCGCCGACATCGACGCCGATCATGCGTCCTTTCATGAAGACATCTCCCGCCATGCGGTTCCGTAAAGCTGATCGGCCTTCTCGGGGTCGACCAGCCCGCGGAAGACATCGCGCGCAACATCCGACGCGGCGCGGTCTTCGGCCTTGCCGTAGCCACCGCCGCCCGGTGTTTCCAGTCTGACTGCCTGGCCCTGCCGCAACTTGATGCCGCGCATTTTTGAGGCAAGGGGTGGCACGCCCCAGCCCTCGTCCTGCTCAAAGGAAAACTGATTCAAGGCACCATCCTGCCCATCGGCAATGCCCTTGGGGGCAAAGCGGCCGCGCTCGCCGAACAAAAACGCTTCAGCGCCGTTTTCTTCAAGAACCTCAATCTCGTAAACCGCACCCATGCCGCCGCGATGCTGGCCCGCGCCGGCGCTGTCGGGCCGCAAGGCCCAGGTGCGAAACATCACCGGATAGGCAGCCTCGAGGATTTCCATCGGCGGGATCGTGGCGGTCGATATGGGTGCGTTGCCGTGATTGAGGCCGTCGCTTTCATGCGAGCCGCCATGCCCGCCGCCATAAAAGCTGAACATCACCCAACGCTGTCCGTTGCTGCGCTTGCCGGCAATCGACAAGGCGTTGATCGTGCCGTAGGCATTGGCAACAACGCGCTCAGGCGCTGCTTTTGCAAAAGCGGAAAAAACCACGTCGATCATCCGGAGGATCGTCTCCGTGTAACCACCTGTCGGGCTCGGAAACTCGGCAGAGAGCAGCGATCCTTCCGGAACCTCGACCTCGATCGGCCGCATGACGCCCGCGTTCGCAGGCAGCGCCGGAAAGATATGCTTGATCGCGACATAGGCTGCGGCAACCGTTGTCGGCAGCGCGATGTTTACCGGACCTGCGCATTGCGGAGCCGATCCGGTAAAGTCGAGGGTCATGCTGTCGCCCCTGATTTCCAACGCGACCCGGATCGCAAGCGGCTCGTCGGTGATTCCATCGTTGTCGAGAAAGTCCACCGCCTCCCAACGCCCGTCCGGCAGTGCTTCAAGCTCCGATCGCATCAAGGCTTCCGCCCTGTGACCCAGGGCATCGAGGGCGGAACTGACCGTGCGAGCACCGTATTCGTCCAGCAGTTCGTCCATGCGCCTGATCCCAAGATCAAGCGCACCCAGCTGACCGTTCAGGTCGCCCATCGCTGACTGCGGCAGG
Organism: uncultured Roseibium sp.; assembly: GCF_947494555.1. Lineage (GTDB taxonomy): Bacteria > Pseudomonadota > Alphaproteobacteria > Rhizobiales > Stappiaceae > Roseibium. The sequence continues at coordinate 378,285 of NZ_CANLVF010000006.1, forward strand.
CGCGTGTTGCGCAAAAGGATGTCGATGATGTCCTGGTTTATTTCACCGCAGCGCGCCAGACGCACCGGCGGCAATACAAAGGCCTCCTGAAAGACCTCGGTGGCGGCCGGATTGTAGTTGCCCGGCACCGCGCCGCCGACATCGTGCCAGTGTCCGACGGATGCGAGATAACAGAAGAGTTCACCATCGCGGAAGTAGGGCCGGACAAGACGCATATCGGAAAGATGCGTCCCGCCGATATGCGCATCGTTGAAGATGAAGATGTCGCCGTCCTGGAGATCCCCGTCCGCAGCCGCTTTCTCAATGACGGCCTTCACGGCGAATGACATGACACCGACAAAAATCGGCAATCCCGACTTCCCCTGCACCAGCGTGTCGCCGCTTTGAGCGTGGTAGAGACCATGACTGGCGTCATGTGCTTCGGCGATGATCGGGTTGAATGCCGCCCGAAACAGCGTTGCATCCATTTCGTCCGCAATCTGCTCCATGCGGCCGGATAGAACGGACAGGGTGATGGCATCGATGTCGCTCATGCTTGCGCCTTTACTTCCGCAATGTCGTTCCAGACGTCCTGGCGGGTGATCCTGCCGTTTTCGAGTTCAAACCGGTCGATGAATCGGATGCCGTCAAACGGTGATCCGTCGGGCCACTCGCCCGACAGCGTTCCCCTGCAGAAGACCAGTGCTGCCGAGCCGGCGCTCTGCATGACGTCAAACCCTGTGTAGGTTTTTTTGACGAACCGATACCGCTCCCTGGCCCACTCGATCAGCTCCTCTAGACGGTGCATCGGGTGCGCACCCGGAAAGTGCATGGAGAACTCCGCAGACAGCATTTCCTGCGCAGTATCAAGGTCGCGCGCCTCCATGGCGCTCAGAAACCGTCTTACCAACGCACCCTGATCCTCCAGCGCAGGAGCGCCGGATCTTTGAACACGGCCACGGGAGTAATTGGCAGGTTCCATTTCGTGGATCATCACGGTTATGGCTTCCGGTGGCGCCGGCACGACGAGCCGGACAGCGTCGGTCAACGCTTCATGCAGACGCCGCCTTGCCTCTGGTCCGTAGCCCTGCAGGAGATGCAGTTCGACGATCGGCATTTTGCCTTCCTCCCGAAATTTGTATTTTTTATAATACAGATTTGTATATGTTTCTAATACTAAAAAAGACAAATACAACGTACAGAAGCTTGAACTTTTTAAAACCGGCGATAACATTAGGTTCCTAACAGGGAGGAATGTCCAGCGTGAACAAGCCTGCAAAATCGCTGCTTCCGGAAGGGGCGAAAGCGCGCCAGGTCTATCTTTCCCTGCGCGACCAAATTGCAGACGGACGGCTGGAAGACGGTGAAAACCTGCCGCCCGAACAAAAGCTCGCTGGATTGTTCGGAGTCTCCAGGGTCACGATCCGAAGGGCCTTGGATGCGCTGGCAGCGGCGGGTCTCGTTATACGCCGCGCAGGCAGCGGGACGACGGTGCGTTCCGCCGGGCGACCGGCAAAGCCGATGGCCATGAACCTGGCAACGCTGATGCCCCAACTTGTCGAGATGGGCCAGAATACGACGGCGCGGCTCCTGTCGTTTTCCTATGGAACAGCCCCCGAATTCGTGACAAGCGCGCTCAGACTTCAGCCAAAAGACCAGGTGCAGATCGCAACGCGCGTGCGCAGCGCGGACGGAACGCCCTTTTCGCATCTGACGACATATGTTCCTGCTGAAATCGCCGCAAATTACTCAGAGAACGATCTGGCCACGACGCCTCTCTTCAAGCTTCTGGAACTCAGCGGTGTTCAGATCAAAGACGCACACCAGTCGGTCTCGGCAACCCTGGCTGGGCCGGAGGTAGCCGAAGCGCTTGGCATTGCCGTCGGTTCGGCGCTGCTTTCGCTGCGGCGGGTCGTGCGCGACGTCAATGACAATGGCGTTGAATATCTTTCAGGCCTGTACCGCCCGGACATGTTCCGGCTCGAGATGCCGCTTGCGCGGGTCGGTGACGGCAGCACGCGCCATTGGGAACCAGCCATCGGCAAGCCACCTGGTGAGCCCGCATGACCGCGCCAAGCACTCTTCTGGATCAGCTTTGGTCCGCGCATGAAATCGTCAGGCGTGACGACGGATCCTCCTTGCTGTGGGTCGACCGCCATCTGGTCCATGAGGGCTCGCATCACGCGTTCGCCAAGATTGAGGCGCGCGGCCTCGCTGTTGCGGAGCCCGATCGGACATTTGCGGTGGTCGATCACTACGCGCCGACCCGCAACCGCGCACGGATTTCGGATCCGAAAATAAAGTACATGGTCGACACGCTGCGCAAGAATGCGCGCAAACACGGGCTTCGGCTGTTCGATCTGGATGACCCGGGGCAAGGGATCGTTCACGTGGTCGGACCCGAACAGGGATTGACGCTGCCCGGCCTTTTGATCAATTGCGGCGACAGTCATACCTCCACGCACGGGGCGTTCGGCGCGCTTGCCTTCGGTATTGGCGCGACGGAGGTCGCCCACGTCCTTGCCACCCAAACGATCTGGCAGAAGAAACCTGCGGCAATGCGCCTTCACATCGACGGCACGCTCGGTCCGGGTGTCGGTGCGAAGGACATTGCGCTCAACTGGATCGCCAAGCTCAGCGCCGACGGGGCGCAGGGCCATGCCATCGAATATTCAGGCAGTGCGGTGCGCGCGCTTTCCATGGAAGGGCGCATGACGCTTTGCAATCTGTCGATCGAAGGCGGTGCGCGCTTCGGATTGATTGCACCTGATGAGACCACCTTTTCCTATCTCGGCGGGCGATCCTACGCCCCGCGCGGGGCGGCATGGAACGCCGCGCTGGAGGACTGGTCCAAGTTGCGCACCGATGACGCAGCACATTTCGACAGAGAAATCCGGCTTAACGCGCGCGACATCGCCCCGACGGTTACTTGGGGCACCAGCCCTGAACAGGCAATCCCGGTTACATCCACGATACCCGACCCGACGGTGCTCACGAACGGCAAGGCGGAAGCAGTGCGAGACGCACTTGATTACATGAGCCTCGACGCAGGCCGTCCGATTGAAGGAACCCCGGTCGATCAGGTGTTCGTCGGGTCCTGCACAAATGGCCGGATCGAAGATCTTCGTACCGCGGCAGCGGTTCTTAGCGGCCGAAAGGCCAAGGTTCCCGGACTGGTGTCGCCAGGATCGGCTTTGGTGAAGGCACAGGCCGAGCAGGAAGGTCTGGATCGGATCTTTGTAGAGGCCGGACTGGAATGGGCCGGTGCGGGATGTTCCATGTGCGTTGGCATGAACGGTGACCTGGTGGCACCCGGAAAACGCTGCGCGTCTTCCACCAACCGGAACTTCCGCGGGCGTCAGGGCCCGGGCGCCCGCACTCACCTTATGTCGCCGGCAATGGTTGCCGCCGCGGCTGTCACCGGCACGATCACCGACGTTCGGCCGCTTCTCAAGGGGCGGGTTGGATAATGCCGGGTTGGAACCGACATAGCGGACATGCGGTGGCGTTGCCGATCCATAATATCGATACGGACCAGCTTATTCCCTCCCGCTTCATGTCGACCCGTCGCAAAGAAGGCTATGGCGGTTTTCTTCTGCATGATTTGCGCAAAGACGAGAGCGGCGACGATCATCCGCATTTTCCGTTGAACCGCCATCGGCATGCCAGCCTCCTCGTTGCCGGCCGAAACTTTGGAAGCGGTTCGTCCCGGGAAGCAGCCGTCTATGCGTTGGTCGATGCAGGGATCCGAGCCGTTTTCGCCCCGAGTTTCGGTGACATATTCGCGGGTAATGCCGTCAATAACGGACTGCTCCCTGCACGCGTTTCCGAAGACGATTACACTCTCCTTGTCCGGATACTCGGGGAAAGCACAGAACCGGCAGACGTTGCGCTCGAAAGCGGAAAGCTCAGTGTCGGTGAGATTGAGGTTTCATTTTCCCTCGATCCGAGTTGGCGCACCAAGCTTATCAACGGCTGGGACGATATCGATCAGACATTGCAGCATGTGGCGGATATTGAGCGTCACAAGACGTCGTGGAACCAGAATGCGCCATGGGCCCGGCCTGCGGCGGAAGCGCAACGCTCTTGAAATCGCGAGAGCAGGCAGCATCAGGGCATAGCCTGAGAACCAGAGGGATAAGGCAAAAAGCCACCCTATTAAGTGGAGTGAGACTATGAAGAGGATACTACTGGCCGGCCTCGTTGCCGGATCTACCCTGTTCGCCACCTCGGCGCAGGCGGAAGATACGATTACCGCAGTTCATGCTTTCCCTGAAACCCTCATCTACACCAAGAGTTTTCTTTCCTTTGTCGACAAGGTGAACGAGGCCGGCAAAGGTGTGGTGCAGATCGAAGTGCGCGGCGGACCTGAGGCGATCGGCATGTTTCAGCAACCGGACGCGGTGCGCGACGGTATCGTCGACATGGTCTATACCCCGGGCTCGTTTTACGGCGGCGCTTTGCCGGAAAAAGACGCTATGGTCGCGTCAAACCTGACGGCAGTCGAGACCCGCGAGAATGGCGGTACAGAGCTGATCGACCAGATCCACCAGGAAAAGATGGGCCTGAAGTATCTCGGATGGTTCGACAGCGGCGTCTGCTACAATCTCTGGACCCGCAACCAACCGACTTTCGACGCGGACGGCAATCTCGAAGTCGAGGGGCTGAAGCTTCGCGGAAACAACGTCTACAACGCGTTCTTCACAAACTACCTGGGGGCGCAGGTTATCGACCTGCCGACAGGTGAGGTCTACTCCGCCCTGCAACGCGGTGTCGTGGATGCAACGGGATGGACCCAAATCGGCCTCATCGATCTGAAGTGGAACGAGTTCCTCAACTACCGGATCGAACCCTGCTTCTTCTCGACCGACCTCGGCGTGATCGTCAATCTTGAGAAGTGGAATTCACTGTCGGACGAATCCAAGAAAATCCTTCAAGACGTTGCGATCCAGCATGAAAAGGACAGCGTCGAGGCACTGCGCGCGAAGCGGGACGAAGACTTTGCCGCACTCGATGCAGCCGGTATGACGGTGGTCTCTCTGGAAGGCGATGCAAAGGCGAATTACCTTGCCGCCGCACGCGAAAAAACCTGGGAGCGGATGAAAGGCCTGATGGCGGAGCAGCCCGGCGGCACCGACAACTACGACACGTTGATCGAACTCTTCTACGATCTGAACGCAGCAAAATAAATGACAGTCAGGCCCGCCACCCGGCGGGCCTGATCCTTCCGACCCCCGGGGCTGATGCATGACCGCCGTCACCAGGATTTACAATTTTCTGATTGATGCCATGGCCTTTATCGCCGGTGCCACACTGGTCTGGTTGATGGTGTCCGTCGTGATTTCGGTCCTGATGCGCAATCTGGGTCTGCAGCCTTTTGCCTGGCTGTTCACGTCTTCCGAATACGGTCTTCTCTATATGACCATGCTCGGCGCGCCATGGCTCGTTCGGGAAAAGGGACACGTCCATATCGAATTGGTGACCTCCGCGCTGCCGGAAGGCCCCCGGCGCGTCGTCAGCAGACTGGTCGCTTTTGCCTGTGTTGTCGTCTGCGTGATCCTTGCGTGGAAGGGCTTGGAGCTTTTTCTTAAAAACATCGAGCGCGGCGACTACGACACCCGGGCCTACTACTACCCTCGCTGGCTCCTGACGATCACCTTTCCGCTGAGTTTCGGTCTCATGGCGGCTGAGTTCATGCGGTTTGTCGCCGGTTCCGAGCTGATGCATACCGGTGAAGCGGGGATACACGAATAATGGAGTGGTACGAAGCGCTCGCCCTGCTTCTCGGCGTCATCGTGTTCCTGATGGCAATGGGCATGCCGGTTGCCCTTGCCTTCCTGGCGGCAAACATCGTCGGTGCATGGGTGTTTATGGGCGGCGAACGCGGCATCGGCCAGCTGCTCAACAATGGCCTGGGATCGCTGACCAAATTCGCGCTCGTACCGATTCCGTTGTTTCTGCTGATGGGCGAGATCTTTTTTCACACAGGCCTCGGCGGGCGCATGTTCAACGCGATCGACAAGCTGCTCGGCAGGCTGTCGGGCCGGTTGAGCTACGTCACCGTTCTCGGCGGCACGGCATTTTCGACGCTTTCCGGATCCTCTATGGGCTCAACCGCGCTGCTCGGATCGCTGATGGTTCCGGAGATGAGCCAGCGTGGATATAAGTCCCATATGAGCATTGGCCCGATTCTCGGAACGGGAGGATTGGCGATTATCATCCCGCCTTCCGCGCTGGCGGTTCTGCTGGCGACGCTGGCCCAGATCGATGTCGGCGCGCTGCTGATCGCAGGAGTCATTCCGGGGCTCATTCTTGCGGCATTCTATGTCGGCACCATCTGGCTTCAGACCAGACTGGATCCCTCCGCCGCGCCTGCCTATGACGTCGAACCCCTGTCGTTCCTGAGCAAGATATCCTTGCTTTTGCGGGAAGTGGTTCCGATGGTCGGGGTCATGATTGTCATCATCATCCTGATGATCAACGGTTTCGTAACGCCGTCCGAGGCAGCAGCGTTCGGAGCTCTGGGTGTTCTGATCCTTGCGGCCGTTTTCCGCTGCCTGACCTGGGAGGCAATGCGCAAGTCCGTGACCGGTGCGCTGAAGGTCACCCTGATGGCCTACCTGATTGTTTTCGGCTCGGCGACTTTCAGTCAGCTTCTCGCGTTTTCCGGTGCCTCGCGCGGCCTCGTCAATTGGGCGATCTCGTTCGAGCTGGCGCCTCTTTACATGCTGATGGTGATGTTCGCGGTTCTGCTTCTGCTCGGCATGTTCATGGAACAGATCTCCATGATGTTGCTGACCGTGCCGATCTTCTTTCCGCTTGCGATGAACCTCGGTTACGATCCTGTCTGGTTCGGGCTGATCATGCTTCTCGCGCTGGAGATCAGCTTCACGACCCCGCCGTTCGGGCTTCTGCTCTTCGTCATGAAAGGCGTCGCGCCGCCCGGAACGACCATGCGCACGATTTATACGTCCGCCTTTCCGTTTATCGGATGTTCGCTCCTATTGGTCGCACTGCTGGTGCTGTTTCCGCAGATCGCCCTCTGGCTGCCCGGCCTTTAGAGCTCACAAAAAAGGCCCGCTGCAAGGCGGGCCTTTTCTCGTTCGAGAAGTCTTCAGACGAAGCAAGCAAGCCCGCCTCGTCCGGAGCATTTCATTTATGCGAAGGACCAGCGCTCCATCCAGCGCTCGCCATCCATGTCCCAGTTGGACGCCATGCTCTCGCTGACAGCGATATCGTTCGACGTTGCAAACACATAGTTCGCGAACATCGGGATGATCACGCCGCCGTCTTCGTTCACGATGGACTGCATTTCGAAATACATCGTGCGGCGCTTGTCCGGGTCGAGCTCGGCGCGGGCCGTGACCAGAAGTTCATTGAACCGGTCGTTGTCCCAGAAGCTGTCGTTCCATGCGACGCCCTTGGCGTATGCGGTGGAGAACATTGCATCTTCGACAGGACGGCCACCCCAATAAACGGCGGTGAACGGATCTTTCATCCATACATCCGACCAGTAGCCGTCATTCGGCACCCGGTTGATTTCCAGGTTGATGCCCGCGTCCTTGGCAGACTGCTGGAACAGGACCGCGGCGTCGACCGCACCCGGGAACGCGGCATCAGCCGCTGAGAGCGTGACGGAAAGGCTGTCGAGGCCGGCTTCCTTCATGTAGAACTTTGCCTTGTCCGGATCGTAGGTTCTTTGCTCAAGTTCACTGTTGAAGAACTGCTGTCCCCGGCCGATCGGATGGTCGTTGCCGACTGCGCCGTAGCCGAACAGGATCTTGTCGACCATTTCCTGACGATTGACCGCATGCTTCAGCGCAAGACGGACGTTCTTGTCGGTGTACGGATCCTTATTGGTCGACATTGCGAATGTGTAGTGCTGGTTACCGGCGACCTCATGGATCGTCAGACCCGGGCGGCGGCCCATAAGACCGATCGTCTTCAGGTCCAGCTTGTCAATCACGTGAACATCGCCGGAAATCAGAGCGGTCGTACGCGCGTTCAAATCGACAATGGCAAGCAGCTCAATCCCGTCGAAATATCCGCGGTCGCTGTTCCAGTCGTTTTCGAAACGCGCCAGTGTCGCGGACACACCGGGTGAGAAATCCTTCAATACGTATGGGCCGGCGCCATCACCGGACCGCCAGTCAACCGAACCGTCTTTGGCCGGAAGGATCGGCAAATGGTAGTCCGTGAACGTGAACGGGAAATCGGCACTTCCCGATGACAACGTGAATACGACCGTGTTGCCTTCGCTGGTGATATCATCGATAGCGGCCAGCAACGGCTTCGCTGCGGACGTCGAGTCGTCTCCGCGGTGGAAATTGATGGACGCGACCACGTCTTCCGGTGTCACATCCTTGCCGGAATGGAATGTAATTCCCGGACGCAGGTTAAAGCGCCATACCTTTGCTTCGGAGTCGGCTTCCCAGCTTTCTGCAAGCTGCGGCTCAACCGAGCCGTCCGGTGCAACGCCGGTCAAATAACCACAATAGCCATAGCCAAGCGCGATCACGAAGCCATGTTCCCATGTGCCCGGATCAAGCGTGTCCGTGGTCTGGCCATGTCCTTTGGCAACCCTTAGAACGCCGCCACGCTTTGGAGCGGCCTGCGCCGTGCCGGAAAACACGCTGCTTGCCAAAACGGTTGCAGCACCGGTCGTCTGCAAGAACCTGCGGCGGTTCATTGACCCTACTGAAAATTGTCCTTCACTCATTTATGAACTCCCCTCTCGGAATTTGATTTTTGTGACTGTTTTGAGCCCCTGGACTGCACCGGACGATTTGCATCGGCTTGACTGGGGAACAAACTGTTTAATGACCTCTTTTTACGCCTTCGATCCTGCTTTGTTAAGGCTTCTGCATAGGCGCCCGATCTAGCTCAACCCAGCAATGCCCCTATATTAAGCGCGTCTGTAAAATCTGCGAACAGACAGACGTGGCTCGATTTTCGAAAAGACTGCAGTATTATTTTGAAAAAATCAGCATAAATTTTTGTAATGGAGCAATTTAAGGACGAAAATGTCACAACACTCAGACATCAAGGACCTGAGCCTTAAGGGCCTGGAGTTGTTCCAGTTATGCGCGCGCAGGGGATCGCTGCAGGCTGTTGCGGCCGAGACAGGCCTTTCGGCGAGCACGGTTTCGCACCATTTGAGAAGCCTTGAGGAAACGCTGCGCGTTGATCTTTTCGACCATTCCCGCCGACCACTTATCCTGACGCAGAAAGGGAAGATCTTTCTCCGCGACATTGAGGACGCGCTTCACACCTTGCGGCGGGCGAAGGCGGAAGCTGCTGCGGGGAACATGTCGGAAGCCAGTTATCTGAGGCTTGGAACCATTGAGGATTTCGACAGCGACATCATTCCCGCGCTCGCCGTTTCTCTATTTGAATCAATGCCGAATTGCGACTTTGTCTATCACACGGATTCCAGCCTCACGATTGTGCAGATGCTGCGCAACCGACAACTGGATGTCGGTGTTTCCGCGACACCTTCCGAGCGGCTCGGTGACCTGATCGACCGTCCGCTGTTGCGCGACCCGTTTGTCATGGTCGTTCCGAAAACCGTAGAACTGCTGCCACGCGACATCATTCACGACAGCGCGGAATTGCCGTTTCTCAGATTCTCGAGCAATCTCATTATTGCAAGGCAGATCGAGGCCCAGTTGCGGCGCATGGACATCTCGCCTCCGCACAGGTTTGAGTGCGGCAATAATCAGACGCTGATGGCAATGGTTGCCGCCGGAACTGGATGGACAATCACGACGCCTTTGCTTTTTTCAAGGGCAAGGCGGTTTCACGAGCACGTCGAGATGCATCGGTTCCCCGGCAAGGGGTTTGCGCGCACTCTGGCGGTGCTGGCAAATGCCGACTGTTCCAGGTCTGTGCTGAATCTCGTGGATTCAACGATCCGGTCCCTGATCGCAGATACCGTCGTTAAACCCTTCCACGAAACTGCGCCTTGGCTGAAAGAGAGCTTTCAGCTCATCGAGTAGAGTTCCACCCCCGGCCTTCCGCCTCAGAGGATGTTGAACTGATCGCGGATAGCCCTGTCCTGGGTTTGAGACAGGTAGACAGGGCGATGGCTTTCCAGGATCTCCACAGCGCGCTCCCGCGCCCGGTCCCATGCATTCCGCGCGCCGTTCTGAGCCCAGGTTCTCGGCTCGTCCCGGTCCGCCAGGGAAGGATAAAAATAATCCCGTTCCATGGCCTGGTAAGTGTTCTGACCACCCAGAAAATGACCTTCCCCGAGCACCGCCTCGCATATTGCCTCAAATGCAAGTGTGTCGGGTGTGACCTCGATACCGCGCAAAGCACGATAGGTCATGGAGTGCATCTCGTCGTCCAGCACGAAGGCTTCGAAACTGGCGCCCAGAAGCGAAGCTGTCATTCCCGAACTTTCATAAATCAGGTTGCCGCCGGCAAGGGCCGCTGCGAGCGATGTAATGCCCTTCTCAACCCCTGCCTGCGCATCAATCGCCTTGGCATCGGTCATCGACGAGGCCACACCCGACGGGAGACCCAGCCAGTTCGTCAGTTGTGCGGAGGCTGCGTTGAGGACAGCTGTTTCGCCGCCGCCGCCCGAGAACGCACCGGTTCTGAGGTCGATCACCAACGGCCAGTTGGAAAAAATCATCGGAAAGCCCGGCCTGATCGCATGTACCATGACCAGGCTTGCCAGGGTTTCGGCCAGAGACTGTGCCAGAAAGCCTGCAAGCGTTGCAGGTGCCGTAGCGCCGGCCTGCGCGGCAGTAATGCAGGACATCGGGATATTGTGCCGGATGCATTCATAGACGACGCCGACAGCATCTTCCCCGTATCTGAGCGGTGAAATGACCGGACTGATATGCGCCTTCAGGAAAGGCCGCCTGGCGAATTCACCCGGCCCGCCGGCCGCAATATCCAGCATACCAACAATCGGAGCGACATGCTCAGGCAGCGTGAAGGACGTTGCGACCGGTTTGGTCGTGTTTTTCAAAAGCGCGTAAACGGTGTTGACGTCCAGATCGAAAGTATCGGGCACATCCGTGGCGACACAGCAACGCGTAAACCAGCTGACATTTTGAAGAACGTCCTGCATGCGCGTGAAGTTATGCAGATCCTCAAGCGTTGAGGGCCGGTACAGTCCGCTTCCCAGATCGAGTGTCTGAACCGCAGCGCCGCCAGTGCCGAAATAGACCCGGTCGCCGCCAACAACAATCGACCTCTTGTCTTCCCTGCCGTGGAAGGTGAATGTCTTGGCCGCCTGATCGATTGCGCTTTTAACCAGTTCCTCCGGGAACGCCACGCGGTCGCCATCGGCCGGCTGTGCTCCGGCCGCAAGCAGATCTTTTCTCAATCGTTCGGGAACCTCGCCCATACCCAGTTTCGCGAGCAAGTCCAGCGCAGTCTGAAAAATCTGGCGGAGTTCATCTTCGTCCAGAGGCCTGTAGCGGCCCCCGGCCTGTCCCGGCGGGCAGGGATCGATCAGAGGTTTGGCTGCTCTCAATGCCAGCCGTTCCTTGCGGCCCCCTCGCTTCGTCCGGCCTCCGCCCATTTCCGATCCTCCAGCGCACGTCGATGCGACTATCAAAGAGAAGCATGAATCTGGTGCAAGCGAATTGAGAGTTATTCGATTTCATCAGCGCTAATATTCGAATACATCGAAAACATGGAACGCCTAGTTGCCGTTCACGGCGATGACAGGCTCTATGCGCTGATCTTTTGGAACCTGGAGCCTGACTTCATGAAATCGCGCACAAAGGCCGTTGTCATCGGCGGCGGCATCGCCGGTTGCTCGACGCTTTATCATCTGACACAGGAAGGCTGGAGCGATGTCGTCCTGGTCGAGCGCAATGAGCTGACCAGCGGAACCACATGGCATTCAGCGGCTCAGGTCACCAATTTTGGCATGAACCAGACGATGGTCGGGCTGAAGTCTCATTCCATCCGGCTCTACAAGGACCTCGCGGAAAATCCCGAATATCCGATCAACTACCATCACGGTGATGGCGGCATCCGGACGGCCAACACCGAAGCGCAGATGCAGGGTTATCAGCACTTTGCGTCGATGGCGCGGGGCATGGATGTACATTTCGAGGTGATCGACGCCGACGAATGTGCCCGCCGCCATCCGCTTGTGTCGACCGAAAATCTGCTGGGCGGTCTTTGGGATCCGCTGGACGGCGATATCGACCCTGCACAACTCTGCCAGGCGCTTGCCTTTCACGCCCGCAAAGCCGGCGCGGAAATCTATCGGAACACACCGGTCACCGCTTTGACCCAGCACAGCGACGACACCTGGACCGTACATACAGAACGTGGTGACATTGACTGCGATATCGTCGTCAACGCCTGCGGATACAGGGTCAATGAGGTTGGCGCCATGATGGGTGTCCATCACCCGGTCGCCTCAATGGAGCACCAGTATTTTCTGACCGAGGACATTCCCGAGATCGTGCAAGCTGGCCACCGCATGCCTTTGATCAGATGCCCGATCAGCGACTATTACTGCCGCCAGGAAAAGAACGGCTTGCTCATCGGCTTTTACGAACAAGGCTGCAAGACCTGGGGTATGGATGGCATCGATCCGAATTTCGTCAACGCGCTTTGCCCGGATGACCTCGATCGCATCACGGATGTCCTGGAAGGGGCCTTTGCGCGCATGCCGGCGCTGATGGAAGCCGGGATCCGGTCGGTCATCAATGGCCCGATCACCTATACGATCGACGGCGCACCGCTGGTCGGGCCGATTCCCGGCAAGAGAAACGCCTTCTGTATTATCGGACTGCGCGCAGGTCTCGGCGAAGGCGGCGGGCATGGCTGGCTGCTGGCCCAGCAGATCGTCCACGGCGAAGCCTGCTACGACACCTGGTGTATCGACCCGCGTAGGTTCACAGGTCATGCAAATGTGGAACTGACGTCACTCAAGGCTATTGAGGATTACCAGAACGAATTCCGTTTCCACTTTCCCCATGAGCACCGTCCTGCGGGCCGGCCGGCCAAAACGACGCCACTTACCCCTGTGATGGCAGCCGAAGGCGCGGAGTTCACAGTGGTCAACGGCTGGGAACGCGTTGAGTACATCAAGCCAAGCGCTGACTTTCATCCATCCTTGAGCTTTCAGTTCGACGAGGCATTTGCGCTTGTAAAACGGGAAGTCCAAAACGTCCGTGACAATGTCGGCTTGTGCGAGGTCAACGGATTCAACAGGTTTGAAATCACGGGCGCTGACCGGCACAGCTTTCTCGACAGGATCGTCTGCGGCAATGTTCCGAAACGCGACGGCCGCGTCGGTCTCGGCTATCTGCTCAACCGGCAGGGCCGCATCAAATGCGAGGCAACCTTCGCCAATCTGCCGCAAAGCGACAGGGGACCGGCGCGTGTCTGGTACGGGTCCGCGGCGGCGAGCGAATTTCATGACATGGATTGGCTGAAGCACCTTGTCCGCGAGGATGAGGATGTGCAGATCCGGAGCCTGACAAACGACCAGACGATCCTTGTTCTTGCAGGCCCGAACGCCCGCAAGGTTTTGTCAGCCTGTGCACGAGGTGACTGGTCGAAAGAAGCTTTTCCCTGGTTGAGCGTTCGCGAGTGTTATGTCGGATTTTCGCCTGCAACGGTCATGGCCGTCAGTTTTTCCGGCGAATTGGCCTATGAGATCCACGTGCCCAACGCATCGCTCTATGCGGTCTACCTGGCTCTCCGAAAGGCTGGTGAACCGTTCAATCTGTCCCTCTTCGGCGCGCGGGCAGTGGAATCCATGCGAATGGAAAAGGGTTTTTTCCATTGGAAAGCGGACCTTTTGACGGAATTCGATCCTTTCGAGACGGGACTGGACAGGTTCGTGAAGCTGAACAAGGCAGACTTTGTTGGCAAGGCGGCACTGGAGCAACTTGTTGCAAAAGGGCCCGTTCGAATGATGGTGACGCTCAGCCTGGACGCCGCGCACGCACCGGCGCCGGGAGGTGCGTCGCTCATGGAAGGAGACCGGGTCGTCGGGACGGTGACCTCCGGAGATTGGGGCCATCGCGTCAACATGAATTTGGCTTATGCCTTTGTGGAGCCGCGATTTTCAGCCGTGGGTACTAACATGCAACTCGACCTGTGCGGGGAGAGAATCGAAGCCACAGTCATTCCTAGCAGTCCCTACGATCCGGAGCACGAACGGATGCGGAGTTGAGGGCGATCTCCGGCGGCAATATGAGCTGATGCCGAGGGCGTCGATTTCTTAGGCGGCGGAAAACTCGTCCGACAACCAGCTGACCAGTTTTCCGGTGTCCGCGTGCGTGGTCCGTGCGTTACCGAGATAGACCGAGATGCCCGCCGGTTGCGCAACAGACTCGCTGCAAGGTCTGACAAGCTTGCCTTCCGCGATCATGCCTTCCGTCGTGCGGCGCCATCCGAGGGCAATTCCCTGACCGGCGACGGCTGCCTGAAGCGTCACGGGATAGCTGTCGAAATAGATCCGACGGGCCTTGCCGGACGTGGTAATACCCGTTGCTTCAAACCAGGCGGGCCAGTCCATCCAGTCCTGCGGCACAACCCGGTGTGACAGCAATGGATAGTTGAGCAGATCCGCCGAGCCGAGGGGACCGTCTGGTGCGTTGAGAAGGTCCGGAGAGCAGACCGGGAAGATGTCGTCATCTGCGGAAAATGCCAGCCTTGCCGTGCCGGATGCACGGCCCGAGGTCTGTATGGCAACATCGAAATGTTCTCCTGCTTCCGTGATTGGCTTCAGCGAACTTAAGACACGCAACTCGACACCCGGACAGCGCTGGTGAAAGCGGACCAGTCTGGGCATGAGCCAGTAAAACGCCTCGCACAGCTGACAGTGAAGCACCAACTCGTTGGCGCGTCTGTCTCCGCGCAGGACGGCAACCTCATCAGCGATATCTGAGAGGGCCGATCCGACGACCTGTCCGAACCGGCGTCCCGCCTCCGTCAGGAAAACAGCCCGGTTCCGACGATCAAAGAGGCGTGTTCCAAGATCGTTTTCCAGTTGTGAAATCTGCTTGCTGACGGCGGTCTGAGTCATGCCGAGTTCTTCAGCCGCACGCGAAAAACTCTCCAGCCGTGCTGCAGCCTCGAACGGTCTCAAACGCGACAAGGGCGGCAAGGCTCGAGGCTTGTTTTGCATAACCATGGCTCATGTAAATAAGCCAAAAAGTCTCTTTTTCACAGCATTTTTTCATGATTTTAAATCATCAAAGAGCTGCGTCACGTATCGAACTTAAACCTGCAACCAGATCTTTCCGTGTCCAGCCCCACCCATTGACCACGGAGAAACTCAACGTGTCACGCACGCATCTCGGGCTGATCTGCTGCCTGTCCTTCGTCACGCTTGAGGCCTTTCAGGCTGTCTACCTCGGATCGGTTTTCCAGAACACAGACTCTTTTGCAGTCGGCACCGCGGTGTTCGGCATCTCCGTTCTCGGCTGTACCGTGGCAACGGCAGTGTTTCGGCCTGCGGAACTTGCGGCCTCCGTCCGCTCGTGGAAAATCGTTGCGGTCCTAAACCTGTTGGCTGCGCTTACCTGGATCACCTATTTCACCGCGATCCAACTGATCGAGCCCGCCGTCGTCTTCACGGTGTTTTCCGGCATGGTCCCTCTTGCGACAGTCGTCGCCGGCAAGCTTGGCCTGCCGGAAGCCGCGGCGCCAAAAAAGTCGCTCGTAAACTTTGGGAACCTGTTAATCCTGCTCGCAATCGCTGTTCTTGCGGTTATCACAGTGCTCGGGCACTCGGGCTTTGTGCGCGGCGGCTGGATAGCCGGACTGTCGGGCGTCCTGCTCTCTGCGATGTCCGGAAGCTTTACCGCAATGGTTATCCTCTTTTCGGTAAGGCTCAATCAGCGCGGTGTTGGTCCGCTTTGTCAGTTCGGGCTCCGCTTCATGCTCTATACGCTCCTTGCCTTTGCCGCTTTCCTTATCGGCATTGACGCCAAGAGCACGATCGTACCAGTCGAAGACTATCTTTGGATCACCCTGGTTGGCCTCGTTGTGATCGCGTTTCCGCTTTATCTGGTCCAAAAAGCAATTCCACTGGTTCATTCCTCAGTTATTGCCGCGATCACCGCGCTCGGGCCGGCGATCGTCTTCGTGATGCAGCTGCTTGAAGGCCGGGTCGATTATTCGCCGGCTACCCTTGCCGGACTTGCCATTTACATGAGCGGAGCGATGCTTGCTGTCATCGGCGCAACGCGCGCGCCTGATGTCCAACGTCGCAATCCGGAGATAGCCTAAATCCTCTGGTTCAAAAAGTAGCAGCACAGGCTCAGTGGAAACTCGACGTCATCCATGGCAGACTTCCCTGGTTAATGCGAAGGGGGAGCAATGCATGCAGCTTCCGCTTGTCGCCATTAAGATTTGACCCGGACCGCCCAGGCGAAACCTCTCTTACCCGCCAGGGCGTGATGATTTCGATTGAAAGCCTGTCCACGAGGCCGATTTTGAGATGATTGGACTGAAATCACTTTTGACCGCTCTTGCGATGGCTGCGGCCGTCTTGTTTTCGGCAATCCCGTCGGTGTCGCAGGACACCGCTCAAAACGCTCCCGTCACGAGCGACGGGCAGAAGGTCGAGGTATCGGGCGAGTTGTCGCTTGTCTCCAAGTCCGATGGCGCCAAGGAAGAAGACTCCTATCTGGACAAGCTCATCGATATCACACCTGAGTTATTATCAAGCTTAGCGATTGCGCTTGTCGGCTATTGGATTTCCCAATCAATCAACAAGTCACAGCAACAAGCCTCCAAAGCGACTGCCGAGGCACAGATTGAAGCTGCAAATATCCGGGCCGACAATCAGGTTCAGCTCCAAAGGGGCGAGTTGACCGGAAAACTCATGGAGCATCTCACGAGCTCCGACCGGACGACACGCGAGCTTGCGGTCGTTGCCCTCAGGGAATCGGTCTCGCCGGAGATTTACGAGCCCATCGTCGCTATCCTCGCGCAATCGGACCGGGACGGAAATGTTCGCGCTGCTGCCATTCGGGAATTGGGAACATCGCAAAACCAGGCAATCGCCCGCCAACTGAACGCGATCGGCCGAGACGAGACACGATCGGAATCGGAACGCAGGCTGGCGATGTCGTCGGCTTCCGCGGTGTCGCTGTCCTCCGACGTCCCGACAAATACGGCGATCATCACAGCAACGTCCTGGGGTGAACACGCCTATGAAGTGGCCGAACTGAATGGCGGCGTCTTTACCTATTTTCTGCTCAAGAGCTTCAACGAATGGCGGAGCAAGAAAAAAGGCACGCTCTATCTGAACGACCTGTTCAGGTCCCTTGAACGGCAAATGAAAATCTACAGGGCGGACAGCCGCCCCACGCTCTTTGTCGAGGGTAACAGCAAGATACCCATCGCCGGCGATGAAGCCCACTACACTGGCCTGGAAGCCCTTGTAATCGGGATCGACAAATATGCGGGTTACCCGCTCGGGAACCTTTCCTACTGCAGGTCCGACGCTGAAAAAGTGACCAAAACACTTGAGAGCCTGACTGTTCCCGACAAGAACATTCAGTCCGTTTACGACGAAGAAGCCACCGCGCGGACTTTAAGCAACCATCTTTCAAAGCTCGCGCATTCCGGAAAAGAAGGAGGATTGTTCATCGTCTATTTTGCCGGGCACTCCTTCCTGTCCTTTGAGGGTGAATTGGGGCTTGTGACCCATGACTGGAAACCCGATACACGCGAAGGCTTCATACCCGTTTCCACGATCAAGTCGGCATTCGACCAGTCCCGCTCATCGACACGGTTGCTGATCCTGGACACGGACAACGCCGCAACGGTTGAGCGTCAGTTTCAGAAGACTCGGCCAACCTGATTCAAGACTCTGCAAGTCTTTGCAAGCGACGCAAAAATTGTTTTCCCTTTGTCCGCCGAGCGTTTGAGAGTACCAAAATGCTCCTGACCATCGGAGACACACGATGAAATTCGTGAACCCTCTGCCTTTTGTTTCGGATATTGAACGATCCAAACGTTTTTACACCGAGACCCTCGCGCTCCGGATCCTGGAAGACCACGGCAATTTCGTGCTGTTCGAAAATGGCTTTGCCCTGCATGACGGTCAATCACTTCATGAGACTGTATTCGGTACTGAAGACACGAGTGACGCGCCTTACGGACGTAAGAACCTGGTCCTTTATTTCGAAGTCGAGGATGTGACGGCCACCTGCCAGCATGTTGCATCCCGAACCGAACTGATCCATGAGGTTCGAAAGGAGCCCTGGGGACAGCGTGTCTTCCGGCTTTTCGATCCGGACGGTCACATCATCGAGATCGGCGAACCGCAATGAACAGCATCATCCGTGAGGCCGCCCGGCTTCTTTGGCAGTTTCATTGTGTCTATGACCCGCTGGAGCCCGCAGATCTCGTTGTCGGTCTTGGATCCTACGACCTGCGCGTCGCCGACAGATGCGCGGATCTGTTTCACGAAGGTCTGGCCGACCGCATCGTTTTCACGGGTGCCGCAGGGAACTGGACGCAAGATCTTTATTCCACCAGCGAAGCGGAAGCGTTTTCGGCGCGCGCGCAGGAGCTTGACGTACCGCATACTGCAATCGTGACGGAAACAACGGCAACAAACATTGGAGAGAACATCCGCTTTGCCGCTCAGATCGTGCCGGAAGCGTCGCAAGTCATATTCGTCACGAAACCGCAAACACAACGACGATGCCAGGCGACCGTCCTCAAACAATGGCCGGACGTAAAAGGTTTGGTCACCGCACCTTTGACGTCTTACGAAGACCAACCGACGCTGGCTCATGACGAACGTGCCTTGATATGTGAAATGGTCGGCGACCTGGAGAGGATCAGAACCTATCCTGTGCTCGGGTTCCAGTCCGAGGTCGTGATCCCGGATGGCGTTGCGCAGGCATTCGAAACGCTCGTCGATGCCGGGTATACAGATCACCTTCCGCGCGGCGCGTGATGCCGCTCAGCCAACGCTTCGATATCGTGACAGCAATTGTTTCGTATCCGGCTTGGATCGATGCCGGCGGTCCATAGGGATTTGCGCAACAACCTCCAAATCGAACGAACCGAGGTCCTTCGCACGTTCGCGCCAGAGGCTTTGTTTCTGCGCGTCGCCAGACAGAAACAGGACGGGCGTTCCCGATCGCTCGACTGCAAATGCGGCACCGGTCACGCCCGGCCACAAGCGCGCAGCGGTCTCGAGCGAAAACGCAAAGAGGCCATTTGAGGCCGCCTCTTTGCGTCCGAGCAACCAGAGGCGGCCGTCGTCATCGAGTTGTCCCGCATCTCCGGTTCGGTGCCAGACCGTTGCACCGTCCACCAGTTTTGTCTCCTTGTCCCGGCTCGGATCAAGATAGCCGCGATTGACATGTGGGCCGGAGACAAGGATTTCGTCGTCGATGAATTTCAGCGCCGCTTCCTTCACCGGTTTGCCAACCGGCAGGCCCTTGCCGCCTGCGGACGCCTCCCAGTCCTGCTCCGAAAGGTCTTCAAGACGAGAAAAAGAAACAGGCTCGGCTTCCGTTGATCCGTAAACGACGGTCAGGCCCTTGCCCGGTTGGCCGGACAGAAAACGGCGGGCAACATCGGGGTAGAGCGGTCCGCCGCCAGTCATGACCCTGTGCACTGACCCGGGCAGCGGCGCTCCAATGAGGCGATCAACAGCAACCGGCGGAACAAGCAAACGGGTCGCACCGGTCTGCTCGGCAAGACGCACGACCTCGGCCGCCGGCATTTTGTCGTGACGTTTCAGGTTCCAGGTCGGCATGACCGCTGTGCTGCCATGGCCGATGCAGGTGAGAACAAACGCAGGGAAGGCGACGATGTCGGTTTCTTCGCCACGATCCGATGCAATCAAGGGCGCGAGCGCTGAATGCTGTGCCCGCATGAGGCCGTGGGTGCGTACAATCGTTTTTGGCGCACCGGTGCTGCCACTGGTGAAGGATATCAGCGCCGGTTCGGAAGGGTCGCGCGGTTCGCACCCATCGCCTGAGTTGGAGCCATCGGCATCAGGCGATAACCGGATCGGAACACGCCGTGTTTCGGGAAGCATCCGCGCCAGCAAGCCTATCTTCCAGGACGCCAGGAGGGCGACGGGTTCGGTCACCGCAGCGGCATGGCGAAATCCGGCGAGGCCCATCGCAGGCTCGGGAAAAACCGCAACCGCACCCAGCCGCCAAAGCGCGGCGAGGCCGGCATATAACCCGAGGCCCGGAAACTCCCCGACGAGGACCCGGTCGCCACGGCCGATCCCTTTGGAGGCGAAAGAGGCGGCCAGGCGTGCGGATCGCTTGTCCAGATCACCGTAGCTGATCACCACGCCGGATCTGTCGATGATCGCGCGCCTTTCCGGATGATCTTGCGCAGCAAGCAGGAAGTCCTGAATGAGGTTCACAAGCGCCGACCCATCAGCGCGTAGCGCCGAAAAACGGTGCCACTGAATTTCCGGCTTTGGGCTTCGGAGGCAATACCGGAGCGCATCAGGGCGTGAACAACTTCCTTGAAGCCATGTTCCCCGGCGAGCGCGTGAACCCGGTCGGCCATGGCGCGGCCCGCGCCCGGGAGTGATCCGACATAGGTTTTCAGAACGATGGCTCCGATACGCATCGGGTCCGGGAAAGCCAGGGTCAGTCCCCTTGTTGCGCCGTTATCGTCGGTCGCTTTCAGAATGAAACGCGGGTCGGCCTGAGCGAGAAGCGGAGAATACTTTTCCAGAAAGAGAGGCTCGGGAACCGGAGTAAAAAACGGTGTCGCGTGGAAGCCGTCCATGACGAGTGCATATGCGCTGGAAAGCAGGGCCTGGGGGTCTTTTCCGTCCCAGCTTTCCACCGTTACAGCCGGAACCGCATCTTCATAACCGCGAGATCCGGGTTGCGCACTGGAAGATACATGCAGTTCCGCGACTGCAAAACCGGCGCTTTCGTAGGCGGCAAGGTCATGGGCCGCGCCGGCCGGTTCCATGAAAAATCCCGGGCTACCATCTGACCAGACCTGCAAGCGGTATGTGCCCCAAGTCGAGCCGTCCATCGGTCCGACCACAGCTTCGAACCCCTCTTGACGCAATTCGTCACATGCCTCGGCGAGGAAACGGGCGCCGCTTTGTGCGTCCGCAAATGAACCAGTCCCAATCGCCGCCGTCCTCATGCCATCCCAGGAGGGGACATCGCGGTATATCTTCGGCATTTTCGTCATAACGTCGCCTCATAAAAATAGATCGGCAAGAGCATCGCCAGAGCAGTGAGGGCCAGGCGCACCCCCGGGTTCCGGTTACCCCAACATCGGGGTCGCAAGACCTCCGTCAGCGCCGTCGCCGTCGTTACGATCGAGATAACCACAATCAACGGCAATGCAGGCGTCCAACCCATGAATTCGACAATAGCGGGAAGGAGCAACCAGCAGGCCAGGATCGCAATACCGGTACCCGCAAGTCCGGCCAGAAACCTGAAACGCCCGTTTCGAAATGCAAATCCGGCGTATCCCGCTCCGATTGCAGCAAATGTCGCGGAATAAAAGGCGACGGCATTGGTCCCGAAAATGTTGCCGATCATCAGCCAGACAACTCCGGCAAGCACCAGCGCTGCAACGAAGTCCAGTATGGGTTCGATATCCTCGTCTTCCGTTCTTGCTGCAAGCGCGGCAAAAAACGCCAAGACCGGCAGGACCGAATTGATCGGCGCTGCCACGATCGTCGACAGGAACAGGGCGACGAGTGCCGTGCGCGCCGCATGCGGTGTCATGCCAATGCGTGGTGCGAACAATTGAGCAATCACAAGGACCAGCAGCCAGACTATTGTTATCAGAGCAAGAACAGCAGGTTCCGAATTAGACCAGGTGCTCAGCAGCACGTAGACACCGACAGGCACAAAGAGATTGTCGAGGCCACGCCAGCTGTCAGCCTCAACGAATGTTGCAAATGCCGCAACGAGTGTTGCCAGCCAGATCACGTTCGGCCTCGGTATTTCGGTTCCCAATTGCAGGACAATCACGGCCGTTATCCACGTCACGACCAGAAAGGTGACGCTGCCTTCCACGCTTTTGGTTCTGTCGTTGCCGCCAAACCGGAGCCGGCCGTATCGCGTGCCGACCAGCGCCGCGGCCGCGTCCGAAAGCGTCAGCACGGCAATCGGCAAAGTGTAGAGCGCAGGATGTCCGGCCGAGAGCACAAACAGCAGTGAAATCGCGAAAAGAAAGAGAAAGTCGCCCCAGGAGCGGCGCTGAACCGAATGCAGAGACGCCCCGACGCCATCGGTCGCAATGCCCGGGAGCCGCAGCACCAGCAGTGCAATTGCTGCCAGCGCGGCGAAAACCAGGAAACCGTCGCGGGTCAGTACCAGAGGCAGAAGCATGGCATGAATGCCGACGCCGACGTGAACGGCCTTTCGCTGGCTCTCCGCACCGATAACGAAGCGTGTTGCGACCCTTCGAATCCCTGCGGCAAGAATGAAGAGCGCGATGACCGATCCGATCGCAATGAGGACCTGGACCGTCAACCCGCGACCTCCTCAAGGACCAGGTCCGAATAGAAGAACGCCTTGTCCAGCTGCTTGAGCCCGGCTTCAACATCCGGCAGGCGCTGAACGCGGTGCCGAAGGTCTTGCGGTGCCGAGCGCGGAGCCATCATGTTCCAGTAGAGAAATCTCGCACCCGGAGCCGCCCGCTCGAGCAATTTTCCATAGATTTTCGCCGTTTCCTCAAGGGACATGTATTCAAAGATGTCCGAGAGATTGAACCCGTCGAAAACGCCTTCCCCAGCCTGATCTATCGGACCCTTGACCAGCGAAATGCGGTCAAGCCGTGCCTCGATCGTTGCATAGTTTTCCGCGCGCCAGGCTGTTGGCAGAACGTCACAGCCACGGCCCGTGAGAATTTCGCGCATATAGGGGTTCTGACTGGGATCCTGGTCGACCGCCGCGAACCGCACCTTGCGCCGGACA
This sequence comes from uncultured Roseibium sp., assembly GCF_947494555.1. Taxonomy (GTDB): domain Bacteria; phylum Pseudomonadota; class Alphaproteobacteria; order Rhizobiales; family Stappiaceae; genus Roseibium. The sequence continues at coordinate 401,156 of NZ_CANLVF010000006.1, forward strand.
TGTGCTCCGGCGCTGCCGTCGACATGGTCGAAGAAGGCTGGGTCCCGCCCGAGCCAGCCCATCACTGTTCTGGAAAAGAACAAGCTCGTGCAGAGGTTCCAGCGGCGGTTGTTCCAACGGTCCTCGAAAAACCGTTCGCGCGCCGGGCGGTCCCGTTCGGCAAAGACACTTTCAATCGTCGATCTTGAATGGATAAGCGGCAGAACGTACCGCCGGAAGTGCCGGAAGTAGGTTTCGAACTTACCGACATTGCCTGCACCGTATTTTTCAACCTCCGTCGCCAGAGACTGCCAAAGCGAACGAGTCTCCGGGTCGCATTCCTGCAGAACCTGTTCCAGTAGCAAATCCCGGCGTGAGGATGGGCGTGCACCGAAGAGTTCCAGAAATTCTTCGTGCGACAAGGTCCGGAATGCTGCCATTCGAAGCTGCAGACAAGCAATCTGTGCGGTGGACAGGTCCGCGGCGACGATTTCCTGTGGGTCGAGCATAAGGAGTGCCAACACGTTGTCACCGGCAGCGCATATGGACAAAAACCGCTGCCCCGGACGGGCGTGAAAGCCGGACAAAAGCACGTCCGCATCTTCCCAGGCCCTGGCGTAGCGGATGGCCTCGAAGCTGGCCCGCTGGTCGATGGAGACACTCATGACAGCTTTCTCACCCATCCGGCGGAGCCGTCGACTTCAAGCCGGTCTCCCGTTGCGATCCAGTCGCAGGCTTCGGGAACCGCGACCACGCAGGGAATTCCAAGTTCCCGGGAGACAATGGCTGAATGCGACAAGACGCTGCCGCGTTCGCCGATCACAGCCGCCGCGTTTGCAAAGTGCGATATCCAACCCGGATCGGTATGCCGTGCGACAAGAATTTCGCCGGGCTGCACCTGCTCTTCGGCAGGGTCTCGGATAACACGCGCGATCCCTTCGACGCGGCCGCCACCACAGGCAGTTCCATGCCTCTGGATGTCATTGGGATCGAGGTGCGATTGGCCTTCACCCGGTCCATGCGTCGCCATTCTTTGTGCCCGGTCAAAAGCGGTGCCACGAACCAGGATCCTCTCCGCAGGCTCCGGCAAACCGGCGGCCTCTTCCTGCTCGGCGCGCCTCAAAGCGACGAGACCTTTCAGGCCAGCGTTCACGGCTGATCCTTCGACCGTCGCGAGCACCTCCTCCAGGGTCAGGAAGAACACATCGTCCGGCTCATTCAGGTGACCCAACGCCGTCAAAGATTTGCCGATCGCGCGAAAGACACGGCGTGCATACCCGAAAATTCGGGTTCTTTCGAACCTCAGGTTCTCACGATCGCGCACCCGCGCCTTGGCGTAGGACAATATCAGCCGTGCCAAAACGCGCTGTGGCCGCCCGCGAAACAGACTTTTGAGAACTTCGTCGGGCTCAACCCGTTCCGGATCGACCCCGGGACGCGATGCTGACGCGGAAACGGCCCGAAAGAGCGGCATTGGCGCTTCGTCGAGCGTCGGTTCTTCCAACTTGAGTTCTCCGATGCGCCGGTCGCCGAAACGATTGAGATAGTCCTTCAGGAGATTGCCGATGCCTGGAAGCGCAAAGACGGCTTGCTCGTCACCGGAGGCGAGTATATCGGCGGCACCGGGTGTTTCCCTCACGCGCTCACCGATTTGCCGGATCAGGCGTGCCGGTTCAGCCGAGACGATATCGCCCTGTCCGATCATGACATCGTTGTGGAGCGCTAGGCCGGGCTCACCCGCCCAGCGCTGCAGGAGCGAGCGAGACCCGCCGAAAGCCATCATGCACAGGAAGTCGTTGACGATCGGCGCATCCCAGTCATCCAGGAGCGCATGCTCGACCCGCCTGTACTCACCCGCCAGCTCTGACAAAGGCCGATCCTCCAGATCGTGCCAGGTCTCGCGCGGCGGCACAGTCTCGACAACCCGCTTCATGAAGCCTTTCTTGATCGCATTCAGGCGGAACGCGGCAAAGGCGAGCCGGGCGACCATTTTTGCAGCCGCGAGCGGGCTCTTCGATGGTGCGATCCCGGCCATGACCTCATCCGGGAGCGGTTCGGCAACCCCCATCATGGTTTCCATGTGTTGCCGGTTGCTTGAAAAAAACGGCAGCAGGGAGAGCAGGCGGTACCAGCTGCCAAGATTGTAGTACATGCGCCCGTCGATCCGGGCGAGCATGTTTTCAAGGTCGGTGGCGTGAGCCTTGATTACTTCGGGACTGGTTCCGATCAAGGCGAGGAACGATGTGTAGACACGGGCATAAGCGGCGACCGCAAAGCTGTAGGTGAGCGGTGACACCAGTCCCGGGTAACTCTCAACGATATTGGAGTTGTCGAACACCAGCAGCCGTTTTTCGGCGACACCAGCCGGCAAAAGACGGGTCGTGATCGGGCGGGCCTGCAGCAGGAAGGGCTCGGGCGTTTCAGCTGAAAAGGCCCATTCAATGTCTTGAGGTTGACCTCTTTTCTCGCTCACCGAAATGCACAGATCGGCAATCGCGCGCGCATCTTCTTCGCTCGATGCACTGTCGCCGCCGGGCCGCTCGAGCGTTTCCAGCCGGGGGTGCGAAAAACGCCAGGTTTCGCCGCTGACTTCACCCGAAACCAGTGCGTCGCCGAGACCTTCCGTCGCCGAGACGACGATCTGGTCGCGCCTCCCCGTCACCGGATCTGCGGCAAATGCCACGCCTGCGGCGCGCGCGTCCACCATCGCCTGCACGATTACGGAGGGCATGTTTATGTCGGCAATTCCCTGTGCGGCGCGATAGGCCGCGACGCTGTCTCCCAGGCCCGACGCGAAAACCGCTTCGGCCTTCGATGGTACATCGGCGGCAGCGACATCAAGAAAGGTCAGAAACTGTCCGGCATGGGACTCGGTGTGCCCATCTTCAGAGCTTGCGGAAGACCGCACCGCGAACTGCGTCCCTCCGAGCGCATCACAGGCCGTGTGAATGGCCGACTTTTGAGCCTCGGCAATCTGACCGTTTTCAAATGACGCAGACGGGATCACGAAGAAGGGTGGAACCTTATAGCCTGCCCTTGCAAGGTCCGCCAAAACGCGCGCCTTGCCGCCGATGACCTGTGCCGAACTTTCCAGTGCATCTTGCGAGGTAAAGAGCGCCGTCAAGACTGACCTCCAAGGCTGGGCGCGAACGCTGCGGCCAGATAACAGGCGAGCACCCAGAGACCGGAGAGAGTTTCTAACCGCTTTTGACGTTTCCTGTCTGGGGTCCGTGCAAAGTCCACGAGGACGAATGCAAACGGCAACAGAAACACAAGTCCGCAAAACGCCGTGACCAGGGGCCGGTCCAGGTAGAAGCCGCAGATCACGAGCGATAGAAACGCGACACCCGTTGCGACAGCAAGTGCTGTGAGAGACCTCGAAATACCCCAGGAAGAGCTATACGTCTCGACGCCTTCGCGCTCCTGTTCCGGCGCCCAGACCTTGCGGCCGAATTCGATGACGCATCCATTGCAAAAACTCATCAGCAGAAAGGTCCAGATACCCTCCGGAACCGAGCCGGCAGGGACCCATTCACACCCTGTCAGGACAAGATCGATCAGCGGCATGATCGCCATATGCGAGACGAGGTAGAGCCCCGGCGACTTGCGCAAAAAGTCCGGAACAAAGAATTCAAACGCCATCAACCCGAGCCAGGCCCAGACCAGCAGAACCAGGTAAAGCACACCAGGCGAGAGCGCATAGGCGGAAAAGGCAGCGGGAACAACCGCGGCGCCCGCCAGCCAGAGGATCAGCTTGAGCGAGACCAAGCCGCGCGGGATCGGCCGTTCCGGGCGGTAGCGCCGGTCAATCTCCGCATCCTTGATCTCATCGAGTGCTCGCATTTGCCAGAAGAACACCATGACGATCAAGAACGCGACGAGGTATGCATCGACGCCCGGCAGCTGCCGCTCAGCCAGCCGGGCGGAGGCCGTTACCGATGCTGCCGAAAACGCGCCCAGCAACGGAACGGTCTGGATCAGCGGGAACCGTTCGGATTGATAGACCCAAAGTCGGGCCAGAACTGACGCTTCATTTTCCGCTTGGCCGGTCATGCGTTCTTGCCCCGGGCAAGCCGCTTGTGAGCGCTGCCGAACTGTCCACCGGCAACCGCCGCCGTCAAGGAAAGTTCACCGCACAAGCAAAGCGCTGCCGCAACTTCCGCCAGTGCCGGTGCTTTCCCGGTGCCCCGCAATCCCAGAATATCGAGACCGGCAGCCTGCGAGGGCAGCTGCGTCCCACCACCCACAGTGCCGAGTATCAGGTTGGGCAAGGTCACGGTAACAAGCAACCCGGTCTCACTCCGTTCCATGCGTGTAAATCCGACCGCCGATTCCGCAACACAGGCAACATCCTGTCCGGTCGCCAGGTAAAGCGCTGCGAGGCCATTGGCGAAATGGGCCTGGGCACCGACCTGGCCTGTCATCAACGCACCCAGATTGGCAATGCGGCCATATTCGAGAATCTGATCGATCGGCGATCCAAGTACCGTTTCGGCAACGTCTTCCGGAACGTCCACCTGCGCTGTTACGCGGCGACCTCGGCCAAGCATCGTGCCCAGAAAACTGGCCTTTTTGTCGCCGGAGAAGTTGGCCTCCAGGAACCAGGACTTCGGAGCGACGGGCGACGACTGAAGCGCGTGTCTGCATAGTGCTTCGGTCGCGAACGTGACCATGTTTTGCCCGGCTGCGTCTCCGGTTTCATAGCGGCACATCAAAAAGACGATTTCACCGTCAATCACGGGGTCAATCGACAATAACTTGCCGAAGCGTGTCGTTGCTTCTGCCGCCGCAACCAGGCCGTCTGCCGACGTAATCGCCCAGTCGACGAACAGGCCGGCTTTCGCAATTGAGTCGAAGCGGAACGCCGGCGAACGGAGAACACCTTCTCCAAGGGTCGCAACACTGATGCCACCCGACTTGCCAACAGCCTTGGCACCGCGGGCATAGGACGCGACGAGGGCCGCCTCCGTAGTAGCCAGCGGGACGAAATAGTCGTCTTGAGCAAAGACGCCATTGACCCGCAACGGACCGATAACCCCGACCGGAACTTTCACGGTTCCAACCATGTTCTCGATGTTGCCGGCATAGTGGTTGACATCTGAAAGGGTACGGTCGTCCGCCAGGACTTTCCTTGCAGCCTCGGGAACACCGGCCTGCGTCAGCCGCGACCAGATCCGGGCGATTGCGGACCCTGAGGGCCTGGGCAAAGTCATCAATGGTGTTGGCGCATCCGGCCGGGGCGACAAGCGCGCAGCGATTTCTCTTGGATCTGCAGCAGCTTTCAGTTTTCGCAAAAAATGGAGTGTCTTGGGTGGAATTGGCATCGTCTGCAACGTGATGGATTGAGCTGACCGGGAAACGAGACTGTGGGCCGACCGAATGTGTCGATCACACGGAGTAGTAGTGGCTCTTTGTAAAAATTCCCCAAAACAGTAGCACAAGTCTTCGGCAGACAGTCACGTGCAGGCGAACTTTATAGTGAATTTTCCCTATCCTGGCTGGAACCTTTTCACCGAGAAGTGCCCGCAGCCGTCCGCGCCCCATCCAATGGCGTCACGGGTCGGCTGCGGGCACCTCCGCCCACTCAATCGGTGTTCTCGCCCTCGTCCATGAGCGCCCGTGCCAGGGTCACCTCGATGTCACGCTCTCGGAAAGCACTGATCGTCTCTGCGGACCCGTATCGGTTGATCAGCTCGCGCGCATCCGGAGCCCGCTCATAAATGCCCAGCCAGTGACGCGCGACTTCGTAAATGAACAACTGGCGCATTTCACCCTCTTCAATTAACGCTACCAGTTCGAGCATCTCCTCAATTCCGCCAATTCTGTCGGCGTGAAAGCTGAGCCGGTAGAGAAGATCGGTGCGGCTCATTTCTTTTGACGCTCCGCTTGCCTGGCGAGCAGCATCATGCAGCCAGCCGCGACCCTGCATTTCATGACCCGCATCAATCGCCGCGAGCGCAATGTCCGACAGCGTCATGATCCGGTCCTGGCGGTCTTCAATCTGAAGCGCCATTTGGTGTATCCGCTCAAAGTCGCCGAGTTTTGCCGCGGTGGAAAGTACCTGATCTCTGGTACGCATTTGCAAAGCACCCAAGCCACCCGATGCCTCGATTTCCGTGATGACATCGTTGTAGATAGCTTTTGCCTGAACCTCCCGCTCCTTTTGCGCGAGCAACCAGGCGAGGTTCATAAGGCCATTTACACGAACCGTCTGATGTTCAATCGGGCGCATCAGCCTTTCGGCAAATCCGAAACGGTCGAGCTGCGCGAACTTCATTGCAAGCAGGACGATTGTTTCACCCCTTTTCTTGGGGTCTTCGATTTTTCCGGCAAGCATGGGTGCCGATTCGCGCAAGGGAATATTCATACGCGACAAGCGCGAGAGAACGAAGCCAAGCTCTTTATCGCGCGCTTCCGCATCACCGACATCAAGCGCTGCAGCTATACTTTGTTCGAACAATCGTTCCGCCAAAACCGCGTCACCGCGCTTTTCGTATTGCAGAGCGATAAATGTGAGCAGGTTGGTTTTCTCTCTGACGCTGTCCAGCAGTTCGACGGCCGGCAAGGCCCGTTCGAGCAAGCCTGCCTCGACCATGCGTGCATAGACCGTAGCCCGGAGAGCCTGCTTCTGCGAATCATCGTCTTGCAGGTTTTGAACCAACGCCTCGGCATAATCGAATAACGCAAGCGCCCGTGGCTCCAAATCCTCTGTGGTCAGCACAACGGCCAGCTGCACAATCCCGCGGACACGAGCAGCAGGATCTTCAATTTGCCTGGTTACTTCAATAGCCTGATCAATCCACTTTGGTTCATCGGAGTGCGTCACCACTCGCGCCAGGACAAAGGATTGAAGCATTGGATCGGTCGATTGCCTGGTCGTGCCAATCGCGGCTCCAAAGTCCTTCTTGTCGATCAGATGGTCAGCCAACGCGCTTAGGGCACCGTCGCGAATCGGCTGGGCCTCAATCTCGCTGATGACCTTCCGCGCCGCTGCCAAGTCACCACGCTTTGTCTCTGCAAGCGAAAGCTCCAGACGAATGTTGTCGAGGTCATGCGTTGCGGTGACCTGCTGCATCACCCGCCGAGCTTCATCAATCTCACCCAAAATGGCATGACGCGAGGCGATCCGCGCCAGCGTTTGGCCCCGACCGAAATCATTCAGATACTGAGCGAGCTGCGCGGCCTGGTCGAGGCGGGGCGAGAAGGCAAGCATGTTCGCGACACGTGAAACGTGTTCGCCTTCCAGCGCACGTTCCGGCTTTTGTTCGAGATCATTCATCAAGGACTCGATGAAGACGTCGACGCAAGGTGCTTTCGGTTCCGCGAGACATGCCTCAATCGACTGATCCTGCGCTGTGACAGGTGTCGCGGCCAGCGCGACGGCAAAACCAAGGTTTCGCAAATGAAAATTGAAAAAACTCATCCGATACTCCGTTTGCGGGTCGGGTTTCCGGGCACCACTCAGAAAGAGCCAGGGTGAAGTCACAACAGCGCGTCTGGACCGCCGCAATCGGCCAGCGGCTGGTTCAGGTTCGGGCAGGAGATAGAGACGCAGCCAACGCGCAAGAAGCCGAGCCTGTGCAGGACGGTCTTGCATCAACGCACGTCACAATTCTTGCAGCCTTAAGATATTGAAATATCTCAACTATCTTGAAATTTTTCAACATTCTTGGCTGTTCTGAGCAACGCACCTTCAGGCTGGGTTTCGAAAATCAATTGCGAATCAGATAAGTATCTGCTTATGTATTGACATGACTGAGAACGATATCTTCCGGGCCCTGGCGGACCCGACACGACGCGAGATTTTCGAGAAGCTTGCGCATGGCGGACTGAATGCGAGCGCCTTGCGCGAGGGCATGACGATCAGTCAGCCGGCCATGTCGCAGCACCTTGCCGTCTTGCGGGAAGCCGGTCTTGTTCTCACGCAACGGCGCGGGCGCTTCACGAATTACGAGGTCAATCCCCAGGGGCTGCAGCTCATTGCAAAATGGATGACGAAGTACCGCGCCTACTGGCCGGCAAGAATTGACGATCTGAACAACCTGCTGAAGGAAATGGACCAGTGAGCGAGACAGACCTGGATACACCCGAACCCGAATTGGCCTTCGAATGCGTACTCGACGCCCCACCAGAGAAGGTCTGGCGCGCGATCAGTCAATCCGAGTTGCGCGAACGGTGGCTGCCCGGTTCCGACCTGAAAGAGCCTCATCCAAGCTCAATTGTTCCGGACCGCGAAATCAGCTTCGTCATGCAGGAACGTCAGCCGCCCTTTCTTGAAAGCACGGTCACGTTTCAGATCGAGCCGGAGGCGGGCGGCAATACGGTGTTCAGGATCATTCATAGACTGATCGAACAGCCGGAGAGCCTGCGGAGCACAGATGCCGCGAACGAAAACGGCGTGGCGCTGATGCTGGCCGCCTGACCGCCCACTCAGTACGCAATCCCGAGACGGAAAGGAATTCGCCAATGCGCGAAACGATGCAGCTCGTCCCGATGGTGGTCGAACAGTCAAACCGCGGCGAAAGATCATTCGATATCTTTTCACGGTTGTTGCGGGACCGGATCATCTTCCTGAATGGGGAAGTCAACGACACGGTCTCAGCTCTCATCTGCGCTCAATTGCTTTTTCTGGAAGCTGAAAGTTCGAAGAAGCCGATACAGTTTTATATCAATTCACCGGGCGGCATCGTGACCAGCGGATTTGCGATGTATGACACGATGCAATTCATCAAGGCCCCGGTACACACGCTTTGCATGGGAACCGCCCGGTCGATGGGCTCGTTCCTTCTCATGGCGGGAGAACCCGGCGAACGTTCCGCACTCCCGAATGCCAATATCCTGATCCATCAGCCTTCGGGCGGTTTTCAAGGGCAGGCAACGGACATGCTCATTCATTCCGAGGAGATCCAGCGTACCAAGGCACGGATGACGGATCTCTATGCGACGCACTGCAATCGCAACTTCGATGAATTCGCAAGTGCCCTTGAACGCGACAGGTTCATGACACCTGAAGAAGCACTCGATTGGGGCCTGATCGACCGCATCATTTCAAAGCGGGACATCGACTAACCTGTGTCAAATGCAGGGTCCGCGACAGCTTGTCTGCCTGTTCTTTGCGGCGGTCTTTCACCCGGTTTAAGGCAAAAACACACTTCTCCTAATGCCAGTGATCGAAGCGCACATACGCTCTATCTCTGGCATTTGCGGTGTCTTCACGGGTCAGTCCAATATCCGTCCTTAGATGGTCTGACAGGCTTCGAATATGCGCTCGGGATTTCGCGCGTCTTGTGAATTGGAAAAATTGTCGCCATGCACATGGCTTAATCTTATTGATAGCTTTCGTTATTCTGGTCGACATGTTCGAGATCCATTTTTCTCATTACTTCATAGGATTCTCGGGATAAACTGCGCTTTATCAAACAAATCCGGCCTGTGCATCCATTAGTGAGATTTATGAATGGCTCGTTCGCAGCTTCCTCCGCTGGCCGCCGTGAGGGCATTCGAAGCCGCTGCCCGCCACGGCAGTTTTACACGTGCGGGCAACGAGTTAGGTCTGACCCAGGCCGCCGTCAGCTACCAGATCAAGATCCTTGAGGAGCGTGTCGGCCAACCCCTGTTTCGCCGCAAACCAAGAGGTGTCGAACTGACACAGGTCGGCAGGGTTTTGTCCAAGAAGACGGGCGATGCCCTGAATTTGATTGCGGACGCCTTTGCCGAGGCCCAAGGCAATGCGCAGGGGACGCTAACGATGAGCGTCATTCCGACTTTTGCGACAAATTTCCTGGCCGAAAGACTGGGGCAGTTTCAGATCACACACCCAGGAATCGCCGTAAGGCTGGAAGTGAGCGATACACTGGTTGACTTTCATTCCGGTATTATCGATGTCGCCATCAGAAGCGGCCGCGGGGATTGGCCCGATCTTGAATGCCACAAGCTGATCGATGTTGAATTCACGCCGATGCTGAGCCCGGCCCTCGCCGAGAGCATCGGAGGGATTGCGCGTCCGGAAGACCTCCTCAAGCTGCCCATCCTTGGCGGTCTCGACCCCTGGTGGGCCCGCTGGTTTGATGCGGTTGGAATCGATGCCAGCGACATTGGCGACCTTCCCAGCCAGACTTTCGGCCCGCAGGTCCTGGAAGCGACGGCTGCCATCGCCGGCCACGGTGTTGCCATGGTCACCCCGGCTCTCTTTCAAAATGCAATCAGGAACGGTCAGCTGATTCGCCCGTTCGACATCAGTTGCAGCGACGGGACAGCTTACTGGATCACGTATTCCCACGCGTTCAGAAACACCCCCAAGATCAAGGCGTTCCGGACATGGCTTGCCCGTGAAGTCGGCACATTTCTGGACGCTGTGGAATAAAATCGGCTTGTCACAGCGCATTTGTTTTTTGTTGGTCCTGCCGCCGCCGACCCGGCTAACTTCCGCCAAAGTGTGACAAGTTGGATTTGCGAACCATGATTGAACGTTTGAACCCCTCGACGCTGCGCGCAGTGCCCGATCAGTATGCCGGTATCTACTCTCATTCGACCCGTCTTGATCACCTCAAGACACTGGTTGCCTTCTCCGGGCAGGTCGGTGTTGCAAAGGACGGTACTGTCGCGCCCGACTTTGCCGGTCAGTGCCAACAGGCCATGGATCATGTCGAAGCTCTGCTGGATGCCCACAGGTTGGGGCTCGATGACATTTTGAAGGTCACCTATTTTGTGACGAGGGCAGAAGATCTCGCGGAGCTATCGGAAATCCGGCAGACCCGCTGGCACTCGCCCAATCCTCCAGCCGTCACAACGCTGATCGTCGCGGGACTGGTCGGGCCCGACTGGCTGATCGAGATTGAGGTATTGGCGGCGGCTTAAGACACATCCGCTATGTACTGGATCGTTTGCCGTTGGAATGCGGTTCATTCAGCGGAACGCGTTGCACTGCATCGGGCGCGCGGCGAAACGCAGCTTAGGGGCTGCATTCCGACACCCGAAGGTCAGGGCTATTTGTCCTCTGAGACTTCGTCGGCTTTCGCCCAGGGTGGCGCAACATCACTGCGCGCAACCCACCTTGTCGCTAGATGAAACTACTCCGATCAGCTGACCCAGTATCGGTTGGATGTGCACCAGTTGCTTCATCACCGAACAAGGCAGCAGTCTCGCACAATCAAGCATGCATCTTGAGCGGCCGCTCCGGGTAGGCAGCTTCGATCATGACATCTGCAAGACTATCGTAGGCACGTGTCCAGGCCACGAATACATCCTCGGAATGCGACGCATCCAACACAGTCCTCAGCATCGTCACCAATGCTTCCCTGACAAGAAAATAGTGCTCTTTTTCAACGCCATAGGCCAGATGCCGCAGGGCAAGATCCTTGACGATCGGTTCGAGTTCGCCGGCGTTTTGAAGTTGGGAGACCACAAGGCCCAAAGTGCTCATGAGTTTCACAGACTGAGAAGACATGTCCTGGAGGAAAAGGCCGCGTGTTTGTGGTGCGATTTCAAAAAGTGTTTCATAAAAAACGTCACCCGCGTGCTGCAGGTTGGCCGAAAGGGAAATAAAGGATGTCCGAATGAGGTCGATTTCCTCCTGGCTCAAGGTCATTTTTCCACTCCCAGCTTTCAATTCTCGTAAGGTCATTTTTGCGCGCATTTACTGCGCAAGATCGATCTAAATTCTATTGATGCGAAGGCCGGGCGGCAATACGCATGCCTGCAGGCGGGTCTTGCACAAACACCTGATGAATGCGGGCCGGCAGAATGGCTCCGGGCCACGGATCAAGGGGACTTGCCGGGCAGCACCGCGGAGATGCCGAACCGTTATGCCGCGCATTCATTGCGCCGCAGCCGGCGCTCTGTTTTCAGCCGCGTTCCTTTGGTTTCATGCGACTTGCCGAACAGGTCCTGTGCGCTTTCACGCAATTCACGGATCACCGTCTGAACCCTCGGGAACTGTACGGTGTCAGGGTGAACATGCAGGTGCAGTGCGCGGTCGATCTCTTTGCGAGCACCCTCAAGACGTTGAAGCCCAGGATCCATGTCCGCGAGCGGGACCGGTAACAGGCCTTTGCCGAGACCCTGCCGGATTGCGGTGAGCAGGAGACGCGGATCGTTGCCCACAAGGCGAATTGGCTCGTCACGCTCTTTGATCTTTTCAAGATATCTGGCCGGCGCGCGCCGCGCGCCGCTGGTGTCACGCATGGCAATCCACCCCAGTCCGGCAGGGTCGCACTTCGCAGGCGTATATAGCGCAAACGGCACGTCAACGAGCTTTATGGAAAATTCTCCCATCTGCGGCGGATCTTCAAACCAGAGCGATATCGTTGCTGCCGACCACGATGCCGTCGTCGGGCATCCAGACAACAGGAAAACCGTCAGTTTGGGATACATATGCGCAAGGCTCGGAAGGAAGTGCTCGGCAAGGTGCTCCAGAACCCAGTGATCGCCCAGAATGCGCAATTCACCTGCCGGTTCGTCCACCGGTGATGCCGCCACCTGAGAAATACGCTCCGCGCGCCGTTCGATTTCCATTGCATCCGCGATCAGTTTCTCGCCGACTTCCGTTGGAATTATCCCCGACTTCGAACGCAAGAACAGCGTTGCTCCAAGAGCAGCCTCCAATGCGGAGAGGCGGCGGCCTACGGTTGACTGATCAATGCCTAGCATAACTGATGCCCGTGTCAGTGAGCCGGACCTTATCAGGGCGAGCAATATCCGAAGATCATCCCAGTTCAAGTCGGTTGTTCCTTTCCCATCGGCCTCAGCTTTGATCCGTCAGCCTCGCGATGAGCCCGTCTTTGACCTCGAACAGCGACGCTCCGTTGAGCGAGACACCTGAACCGGCTTTCCAGCCGTTCGGAAGGTCCAGTGCAGGCGTCGCCGAATAGGAAATCTCGGCAAGCGTTACTTCGTCGACGGTAATCACGTTTGTAATTTCCTGATGACGCCTGGAAAACGAACGCAACGCCGTTTCCGCCATGGTGCGGAAATCAGCGGACCCTGACGCCTCTGCAGTCACCTTGCCACCTGTAATGTTGGTGAAGCGGATATCCTGTGACAGGCACGCCAGCATCCGGTCCACATCGCCTGCATTGTAGGCATCGATGTAGCGCTTGATCAGCGTCGGCATGGCCTTGGGCATATTGTGGAGCCTCCTGGCGTATTTTGACGGACAGTTCCGGCGCAGAACCTTGCGATTTGGCTGCCGCGTGTCCAACAAAAGCCAAGGGGGCCGACATAAGCGGTATTTGTCGCTGCAAGCGAACGGTGTTTTCTAACAATTGGTCGTGGTGTGCCGTTCGTGCAAAAAGTCCTGTCAGCAGCTGTTGCGCTTGTTGGTGCTGAAAGTGGCTTTTCGTTCACGGACAAATGAACAGTTCAGAGGCGGGGATTCAATCTTAAGGTTAAATTTAAGAAACAGTTTACTTAAATCCCGAAATATCGTTTTTGAGTATTGTTGCGAAGCAGAAATTTATCAGCCCCAAGGAACCGCCCGGGAAACGGTTCCTGGGGTAAGTTTTTTAAAGAAAGACATTTCTTTGTTTTTGACAAGAAAATCTATCTGAACGATTTTTACAATTTAATTCTATTCAAATAATTTGATTTTGCTTACTTAATCATTGCGCTTCAAAAAATAAACGGGCTCGCGGACGACGATCGCGAGCCCGTCTTGCTATGTTACTGGTCGAGTTCTAGCACAGCCTTACCGTCCGCTTCCGCGACTTGCTCCAAAGTATCCTCGCCGGTCCAGCGGAAGATGCCGTAAATGCCTGCGGGCACACCGGTGTCGGTGTAGTCCATCGTTCCCGTCACGCCGTCGTAGTTGATTTCTTCGCCGGCCCGGATTGCGGCAAGGCCGTCTGCATATGTGTGGACCACTTTGCCATCACCACCGGTGACATCATACATCGCTGCAACCCACGCCTCGGAATCCAGACTGCCTGCCTTTTCGATGGCCAGAGCCGACGCCACGAGCAGATCGTAGTACTGGATCGCGTAGGAATTGCCCGCGTCGCCGATCTTATCGATGTATTTTGAGTCCTTTGCCGTCGGCTCATAAAAGTCCCAGGCAGGTCCTCCGGCATTCGAAAATGCAGCCAGTACGACCGCCTCATGCTTGCCGACCGCTGCCTGTGACGCTGTCTGGATAAAGCCCGGTTCCTGCCACTCGGACGTGCCGATGATGAACCAGGAATTTCCGGCCTCGGCCGCGTTTTTGACAAATGCACCGCCATCAGAGGGGGCGGAAAACACGATCACGGCCTCTGGGTTCTGGTTGGCGATCTTGCTGACCACACTCCGGTAATTCGACTGGTTGGGCTGGATATCGATGCTGTCCAGGACTTCGATCCCCAATTTGTCGGCGGCCTTGATCGCTGCATTTTTCTGAAGCTGCGACCCAGCGGCCTCTGTCGCGACGAAGACGACGGAGTTTTTGCCGGCGTTTTTCGCGTGCAACAGCGCGGCAGAGCCTTGAGCGGAATCCATGGGCGACCCACGGAACAGCGGCTCCTCGGCATTTCCACCGAACTCGGCCTCGATAGCGCCACCGTGGACCGAGGGCAAAAGCGGCCCTTTGTCGGCTTTGACCTTCTCCAGGATGTAGTCCCTGTAGGACATGTAGTTGTGCGCGGCATTCAGAAGAATGTCGATGTTCTCGCTATCGACCAGCTTTCGCGCGGCGCGCGCTTCACCGATGGTGCCAATGTCCTGATGTATGGGCACGAGCTTGCGTCCAAGCGGCGGATCCTGGTTGATAACCTCAAGCGCGAAGTCGGTCACCGCGTCGAAGAACTCGCCAAATCCGCCGTATTCTCCCGTGTGATATGTCAGGTGACCTACCTTGATGTCCTGAGCGGACACACTGCCCGCGCTGAGCACCAGGGCCAGTGCTGTCGATACAAAGAACCTGTTCAGTTTCATGTCATCCTCCTCCCATCGGGGTTTCAGCCCGTTCAACGACTGATGTCAGATGTGATAGGCCTGCATCAGCTCCTTCATGCTCAGCTGCTTTGCGTCCTTGAGCATGAGAATTCTGCCGAGGCTCAACACGAGCACACGGTCAGCAATTTCAAGGGTTTTGACTGCGTTTTGTTCGGCAAGAACGATGGTGACGCCCTTGGTTCGCCGCGCTTCGGCGATGGTCTCGAACAAAACGTCGACATAAAGCGGTGCCAGACCGGCAGACGGCTCGTCGAGCAGGATGATTTCGGGCTCCTGCATCAAGGCCCTGCCGACGGCAAGCATTTGGCCCTCTCCGCCACTCAGGCTTCCGGCAGCCTGATCCTTTCGCTCGGCGAGCCGGGGAAACAGCGCATAGATTTCGTCAAGCCGCTCCTCCCTGGGACGGGTGCCCACAAGCGCGCCGAGCGACAGGTTTTCCGCCACCGACAATCTCGGAAAGACATTGCCCTCCTGCGGCACGTAGGCGACACCCATCGCGGTAAGCTCGTAAGGAGGTACGGCGGTCACGTCATTCCCGCGCCAACCCATGCGGCCAGTCCGAACCGGGAGTAATTTTGCCAGCGTTTTCAACAGTGTGGTCTTTCCAGCACCGTTGGCACCCAAGACTGCAAAGACTTCGTTGCCAATGTCGAAGTCCAGGTCGTACAAGACCTGAACCTCTCCGTATCCACTGCCGAGATTCGAGACTTCGAGCATGCTCAAACTCCCATGTACTTTTCGGCGACGACGCGGTTGTTCTTCACTTCGTCCGGGTCTCCCTGAAACAGGAGTTCGCCTTCGGAAAGAAAGTGAACGTAGTCGCAATTGTTCCAGATGAGCTCCAGGTCATGTTCGATGATCAGAACGACAAGTTCGCCCTCCTCAACCATAGAACGCACGAGTCCCATGACTTCCTGGGTAATTTCGTCCGGCAACCCTGCCGCCGGCTCATCCATCAGCAACATCTTCGGCTTGACGATCAGGCAGCGTAGTATGTCGACGAGTTTTTTCTCTCCACCGGACTTGGCAAATCCGTCAGGGTTGGAAAACGGGAACCGGTCCAGGAGCCCGTCAATCGTTGCTTCGAGCTCAGGATCGCCCGGATCTGGTTTCCACGAAAAGCGCCAGCCTTCGCGCTGCGGAGGTGTCGCCGCCATGCGCAGCTGGTCGCGAATGGTCAGGCTCTCAAATCCCTGAATCCTCTGATTGGTCTTGACCAGGCCAAGCTGCGCGACCTGGTGCGACGACAGGGAAATCAGGTCATGGTCCTGACCATCTCTTTCAAAGGTGACCGACCCGGTCGTGGGTGGAATGCGCCGGGTCAGGCACCCGAGCAATGTCGACTTCCCGGCACCGTTCGGACCGATGAGACCTTCAATACCGTGGCCGCCGAACATAATTTCCTGGATGTTGAGAACCGGGTGGGCCGTATAGGACTTGGACAGGCCGGAGGCGGTCAGCTTCATGACGGTTTCTCCGGCGTTGGGTCTTTGGCTTGGGAAATGCCATCCGCTTCCGGAGCGCTCGCGCCGGGTTCAGCTGTTGCAGTGACAGCGGGACTTTCGTCAGGTCCGGAACTGCTGCTGCCGGTCTTGCCTGTGGTCCCCGACGTTGTCTTTGCTGTTGAGACCGAGGACGCCACAAGCCGGCGGCCAAGGGCAACACCGGTGCGCACACCCTCGATCCCCTTGCCGATCACGGCTTCGGGCGGCAGACCCGGATCGAGCAGGCCCACCGGCTTGAACATGAGTACGCCAACGAGCAGGAGCCCATAAACGAACAGCTTGAAATTGGGAACATAGACCGCAAGCTCGGGGGTGACCGGTGCATAAGTCTCAATCAGGATATCGAATATCCCGAAGGTGATGAAAACACCGACGACCGCACCTAGAGAGTGTTCCTTGCCGCCCAGTACCAACGCAATCCAGACGGCAAATGTGACGCTCGGGACGATCATGTTCGGGGTCAGGAACTGATTGAGCGGCGCTGACAGCGCGCCCAGAAGTCCCATGGCGATACATGTGATCACGAACCAGAATGTCTTGACCGCATAAGTGTCCTTGCCGAGCGACGCCGCAACTTCTTCATTGTCTCTTATGGCCAGCAAAAGCCGGCCGGTGGTCGATTTGTGCAGCCGCAGCGTGAACAGCTGCAAGGCGGCGACCACTGCTATGAGGAAAAAGAAATAGAGGTACTCCGTCGCACCACCGATCCGCACCGGATACTTGATGGTCCCCAATCCGACAACACCCATCGTCATCCATTTTTCGGTGACAATGAGCAGCGCGACGATCGCGCTGAAGGCAATTGTGGCGCACAGGATCCCCTGTGCATCAAGCCTGAGGACCAGTCGCCCTATGACCCATGACGCCGCGGCGACACAGGCAACGGACAGAACGATCGCGTCGACGAAGGAGAGATCGAGCTGAACCTGGAAGACGCCCATTGCATACATGCCGAGCCCCCAGAACCCGACAACGCCGAAATTCGGAATACCAAGCAATCCGAACTGAATGTGCAGTGCGAGCGCCAGTCCGACATAAATGAGCAGCAACGAAAGTGAAAATACGAGATACGCCATGTCAGACAACCCGCGCGCCGCGGCGCCAAAGAATCAGAATGAAGGCTGCAAGCAGGGCCACTTCCGCATAAAGCGGTTTGGTGAGAAGTGTGATGGCGGCCGTCAGAACGCCTGCGACAACAGCGGCTATCAAAGCCCCTCGCACGCTGCCAACGCCCCCGATGATCGAAACCATGACCGTGATCAGGATCAGGTTCCAACCCATGAGGGGATTGACGAGAGCGAAAACGCCCTGAAAAATTCCGGCAAGTCCCGCAGCGGCACCTGCGACAAACCATACCTTGACGGAGACTTCATGAGGGTTGATGCCGCAGACGCGGGCCAATTCCGGGTTGTCGGCAAGCCCCCGGACCTTTTCGCCGAACCCGGTGTGATAGATGATCCAGTAGAGATTGAATGCGAACGCTGCGACAAGAATGAGAGCGATAAGCTGTAAACTGGTCGCGCCGACGCCGATCAGATTGAAAAACTCGATCGGCGGCTCGTCCATATAGACGTTTTCCGCGCCGACTAGAAGAATCAGTCCATATCTGAGGACGAAGGAAAGACCGACCGACAGAATAATCAGCTCGGACGGCTTGATGCCGCGCTGCATGGCCGGACGAAAAACGAACAGATAGGTCGCGACGCTCAGCAGCCCGCTCAATATGGCTGCGGGAACAATGGAGATGTAAAAGCTAAGGCCAAAAGCCACGTTGAACAGAGAGGCGAAATAGGCGCCAAATGTGATGCCTTCACCGTAGGCAAAGTTGATGAAGCCGTTCAGGTAATAGATAAGCGTGAAGCCAATCGCGGCCAGTATAAGCGGCGATGCCTGCAGTATTCCTATAAACAAGGAGTCGACTGCGAAAGACACGCGCGGGCCTCCCAATTGTTGCTTGCTGAGGCGGTTTCAGAACCGGCCTCGTGCTTCTCCAAGAAGGTCCCCGCAAATCACGCAAACGATAATAACGAGCAATATTGCTACGTTGCGCTCAGTCTTTTATTTGACACGATCGAAACGCTTGAACTTGAATTCACGCGTCTGCTCCTGCCCGATAGCAATGACTTGAACCGGCTGCAGCTGCCGGGAGGAAGGGCCGTCATGAAAACGTTTTTGAAGGACAACTGGATTCCCGTTGCCATATCCGTCTCGGCACTGGTGGTGGCCACGGCAATCGGACTTGTCCCGGTCTTGCGATCTCCCGGCGATGGCACTTTGAAGGCAGACGCCGCGCTCCAACAGCGTGTTTCGGAACTGGAAAAGAAGGTCGCAGAACTTGACGGTGCCTCCCCGCTGTCAGATCCCGAGGCCACCAAGGGCATCAACCCGGCTCTGCGCGCCGAGATCGACCAGATCGTGAAAGGTCTCGTCAACCAGACGGGCCGCATCTCTAGACTGAAGAAAGATGTCGCCCCAATGCTTGCCTGGGGTGACACGCCGCCCGTGCCGGACCGCATCGAGCAGCAGATCAAGCTTATCAACACAGCCTTCTTGAAACAGACGGGCCGGCTCAAAGCGCTTGAGCAGGAGGTCGCACCCGTGAGCGGCAACAGCGCCGCAGTCGACCGGATTTCGCTTCAGGTCAAGAACCTTGAATCGGCCGTCACGCAGCTGCACAAGCGGCTCCGCAAATTGTCGGCGGAACTGGAAGCCTCAGCGGCCAATCAAGACACTTTGAGCCCCGAAACCCTCCAGTCGATCGAAACCAAACTCGAGGACATCCTGAATAGCGTACGCGCTCAATAGACGAGAAGCGCTCTCTTACGCGCATACCGTTTTGTCCGGTAATGTTCTGACAGACCTAACCAACAAAAAAGCCGCTCAAGAAGGGCGGCTGTTTTTGATTGGTTGCGGGAGCCTGATCATACCAGGGCTTTGACGTTTGGTGCTTCCAAGAACTCGTTACAACAGTTTTTCAGTTCAAAACTGTCGATTTCAGCAGCGCCTGGTTTCACCGCGATGATCGCAGCAGGGATTTTCTGGGAACGCTTTTTAATGAGGCGAATACAGGGAAACGGAATGCCCATTTTCCACGCGCTGCAATGTCAATCAATCTGTTCAAGATCTTCTTCGAGCTCGCTCATGTCTTCGCCGCCGGCCATGAGATTGAGAACTTCCTCGCGAGACTTTTCTCCCCGATTGAATGACGCTGCGACTTCTCCCTGGATCAGAACAACGAAAGTGTCGCCTACGCTCATGGCGTGGCGCGCGTTGTGCGTGATGAAGACTATGCCTGCACCGTTTTGACGCGCAATCCTCATCATCTTCAGAACCATTGCGGCTTCCTTGACACCCAGGGCCGATGTCGGCTCATCGAGGATCAGCATCTTGGCACCAAAATACATCGCCCGCCCGATCGCCAGAACCTGGCGTTCACCACCGGACATGGTTCCGACGAGTTGATCTCCGCTGGTCACGCGGGTGAGACCGAATTTCTGCATCTGATCCACCGCAACTTCGTTGGCAAGCCGGGTGTCTATGCTTCGAAACGGCCAACGGCCTTTGACAGGTTCAGCGCCCAGAAAGAAGTTGCGGCCAACACTCATAAGCGGGATGGACCCGACATCCTGATGGACTGTCGCGATACCGCGCTGGCGCGCTTCGCGCGGCGTCGCAAATCTGGTTGGCTTGCCTTCAAACATCAGTTTTCCTGACGTTGGCTGGTGATAGCCGGAGAGGACCTTGATCAGGGTCGACTTGCCGGCACCGTTGTCACCCAGAAGGCAAAGGATCTTGCCCGGCTCGACCTGCATCGACACTTTTTTCAAGGCCTCGGTGGAGCCAAAATACTTGTCGACGTCGCGCAATTCCATGAGAGGCTGAGACATTGTCGCTCCTATTTGCTCGAAAGCGCCAGCCGGCGAACATAGTTGTTGGCGAGAACAGCCGCCGCAAGCAGAAGACCAAGGAACAACTGGATCCAGTCCGTGTTCCAGCCGGTGTAGAAGATGCCGCTGGATATGACACCGAACAACGCCGTGCCCAGAACGATGCCGGTGACACTGCCATAGCCGCCGGTCAGGAGAACGCCGCCGATAACAACGACAATCGGTGCCTGGAACACGAAGCCCATGCCGTAGGTCGCGTTACCTGAATTCCATTGGACGCCTTGAAGAATCCCGACCAGCGCGGCGGCAAGTCCGGTCGCGATGAACAGACTGATCTTGACCCGCTGCACCGGAACACCTGCCCCCCGGGCCGCGTCCAGATTTCCACCTGTCGCATAGATCCAGTTACCGAAGACGCTGCGGCTCAAAACCCGGTAACCGATATATGCAACGAGAAGCCACCAGAGGATGGAGATATTGGCCTGGCCCCAACGCGCCGCAAAAACAAACTTTGCGCTGTCGGAAGCCACTATCGAACTTGATGTGACATTGGCGATCAGGCGCGAGACGCCCATTGTTGCGCCGATCACGATGAAATTTGTTGCCAGGGTTACGATGAATGACGGCAGTTTGGTCTTGACGACTGCGAGGCCGTTGGCGAGCCCGATCAGAGCTCCTACCGCCAGTGCCAGCAACACCATCGGCCAGATCGGCAAATCGTATTGGTTGGTTCCAAGCGCCAGGATCATCGACGCGGCCCCGACAGTCGACCCGATCGACAGGTCAAACTCACCCGAAATCATCAAGAGGCCCACCGGAATCGCAACAATTCCCAATTCGGCAGCCAGATTGAGCCATCCGGCCGTGCCATTCACGGACACGAACCCCGTTCCGGGCGTTGCGAGAGCAAAAAATAGGTAGGTGATGAGAAACGCTGCGAAAGCCCCCGCCTCGGGCCGCTTCATGAAATTCCTGAGCACATCTTTCTCCAGGTGAGCTTCGTCTGAGGGCCCGAGCCGGGCCTTGCGGCGCCTAGGAGGCGCCGCGAACTCCTGCGTGTTCCTTGTTGACCTTCAGCGTTTCGTCCACGTTGGAGCTGTCGATCACCAATGGTCCGGTCTTGACATGTCCGATCGGATGCAGGCCGTAATTCAGGTACTGGTGGGCAATCTGGATGGACATGAAGCCTTGCAGATAAGGCTGCTGATCCATGGCAAAGGCGAGGTCTCCATTCTTGATGGCAAGGAGAGCTTCATTGGACAGGTCTGCCGTTCCGACCATGATCTCGCCCTTCCGTCCGACTTCGTCCACGGCACGCAAGGCCGACATTGCAGGAACCGCATTCAGCGTATAGATGCCGTCGATCTGTGGATTTGCCTGCAGGCTGCCCTTGATCGCCTGCGTCATCGCCTGCGGGTTGGTTGCATCTCCCGTCCCGATGGTCTGGTAGATGGTTTCCTTTCCGGCTTCCTTCATGGCAGCAACATAGCCATTGCACCGCTCTTCAACCGTCGGATTTCCCGGAACCTGGTTGAAGCACAGGCCCGTTGTGACGCCGGCGTCCGCCTGGATCTGACCTGCCTTGTAGCCCATCTGATAAGGGTCTTCGCCAACAAAGCCGATCGATCCGTTGCCTTCCCAAAGGGTCTGGCCGGAATTGTGAATGAGGACGGGAATACCGGCGGCGGTCGCCTCCTTGATCAACGGATCCATGCCGTCGGGAAAGAACTCGCCGACGAGCAGCATTTTGGGCTCGCGGCTGATCGCTTGCTGCAGCAGTCTGGGGTAGTCGCTCGTCATGTTCGACGTGTCCGTGACCGCAATATACTGGTAGTCGACGTCGAAAATTTCGGCGGCGTCGTCAAAGCCCTTTTTCACCGCGGCAAAAAACGGCCAGGACAACGGACCGCTCACGACCAGTATCGGCCCTTCGTCGTTGGACACTGCAGGTGACGCAACGCCGAGGCCGATTGTGACAGCGGCAGCTGCCAGGACTGATTTGAAAAGTTTCATCTGATCCTCCCGTGATCCGACGACACAGACAAGGCGAATTTTGACCGCATCCGTGCGCCTGTTCATCATGATGAGCATGGAAATTACTCTTGTGTCAATAATTATTCACGATGAATTACTATTGACCAATTGAAGATCCGCTTCTAGGCTGGATTCCGTTGGCACTCACGATTTGACTGCCTATCTTATTGAAAATAAATAAACCTTTGGAGGCGGTATGCGATCGGTGTTGTGCTATGGAGATTCCAACACGTATGGACAAACCACCGCCAGCAAACCGGATGACCGATACCCGCATGACGTTCGGTGGCCTGGTGTGCTGAGAGGTCTTATCGGCAACGAATGGCTTGTGATCGAAGAAGGCCTGAGCGGAAGAACCACCGTCAGCAACGACGAAATCGAAGGTCCGGAAAAGAATGGCCGGACCTATCTTCGGCCCTGCATCATGAGCCACAAACCGCTTGATCTGATCATCATCATGCTCGGAACCAACGATCTGAAAGTGCGTTTCAACAAAACCCCATGTGAAATCGCCATGGGCATCGGAGCACTTGTGACCGACATCAAGGCCATGCCCGCCGGCGTTGACGGCAAGATCCCCGAAATTCTGATTGTCGCGCCGCCGCCGACCGCTCTTGACCTGAAAGAATGGTCGGATGTGTTTCTGGGGGCTCAGGAAAAATCACGCGCACTGGCACGTGAATATGAACGGATCGCCGAAGCCCACGAAGTGCATTTTTTCGATGCGGGTCTTGTTGTCAACTCCAGCGACGAGGACGGCTTTCATCTCGATGTCCAGGCTCACAAAGACCTGGGTCACGCAATTGCCGAGGAGATCGCGGCCATTGGCTGGCCGAACTAAACTGACTAAACCGTGGGAAGAAAAGGCCGGACGCGAAAAACGCATCCCGTTCCAGATACCCAAACGTGATACGCCATAGGGCGAAGTCACGCCTCGAACCCGAGGTGCGTTTCGCGAGTTCTGATTTCAAAGCTGGAGGCCGTACTTTTGCCGGATATGCGTTTTGCCCCGCCACCAACCGTTCGTGTCGCAGAACATCCGGGTGGCATGAACCAGGTTCTGGCGCGCAGCTTCAATGAACGTTTGATCATGTCCCTTCTCCTGCAGCACGACGGCATGACACGGCTTCAGCTCGGTCAGGAAAGCGGGTTGTCCGCACAGACGATCTCCGTCATTGTCAGGGCACTTGAGCGCGACAACCTGGTCAGCAAGGGCGAAGCGGTCCGGGGTCGGATCGGGCCTCCAACCACACCCATCAGCTTGAATCCCAATGGCGCGTTTTCGATCGGACTGCATGTCGATCGTCACGCAATCGAGGCGACAATCATCAACTTCGTGGGGTCACCCGTCGCTCAAAAGCGAAACACCCTCACCACCTTCAACGTCCAGAATGTGCGTGATGCGCTGATTGGAATGGTGGACATGCTTCTCGGTGAATTGACGGCCACGCAGAAAGCCCTCGTCGCCGGAATCGGGCTTACATTCCCCCAGCGTTTTGAAGCTGAAGAGGAACAGGAACAAGCCGTCCTGACTTTCGACTTTGAACAGGACCTGCGCGCGCATTCCGGCCTGGAAGTCGTCATCCAAGACGATGTGACTGCCGCCGCCAGCGCCGAAACACTCTATGGCCAAGCCAAGCGTATGGACGATCTGCTCTTTTGCTACGCCTCCAAAGATCTTAAGCCGCGGCTTATCCTTGGAGGCCGGATCTATACTGGTTCAAAACCTCAAATTCCAATCTGCGACTGTCAGACTTGGGCGCTTACGGCCCAGAACTTGGAAAATGTCGTGACGCAGGACGATCTGGGTATCCAGCGCTGGATCAAACAGGTTGTCTCAAAGGCCGCCGATCTTGTGCAGGATCTCGCAACGTTCGCAAGCGTTCCGGAAATGATCCTGTCGGCTCCGGTTCCAACGGCTGTCATGGATGAACTGGTATCGCGTATCCGCACGGAGATCTCGGCTGACCTGTCGGTGACAGGGAGCCGGTTTGGACCTAACGCTCTCGCAATCGGCGCCGCGATCATGCCCATTCAAACGCGCTTTACTGCGAATACTCTTTAGAGCCTGTGACGTGAAGGCGTAAAAATACCGATCACGCATTGCCTCTGCCACTAACTCAGGTCTTGCGTCAGGGCGCTGTTGGAAGTCTCACAACAGCGACTATCAGCACTTAGTCTCGTAAAATTGACGACGTCTCAAATCAAATAGCCCGGCGCGAGGCCGGGTTGTTTTATGGGTTGCGGGAGCCCGATCACACCGACTTGTGCTTTCAGAGCATTCCTGGCTGGCAAGCCTGACGCTTGGGCGGCCTGACCGTTCGCGCCAGCTTGGGCGGTGATCAGCCTCCGTCTGCTGTAAATCCGGCGGCCTCAATTGCTGCGATTGCGCAGGTTTCGTCATTGTCGGACGAGTCACCGGTTATTCCTACTGCCCCGAGGACCTGGCCGTCCTCTTTAATCAAAACGCCACCGGGAACCGGCACCAGCGATCCTTCGGCAATGCTGTTCATTGCCTGGATAAAATAGGGCTGTGACTTTGCCCGTTCAAACAGGGCGCGCGAGCCGAGCCCCATGCCGATCGCCCCCCGCGCCTTGCCCTGCGCAATGTCCGGACGCAGATTGCTGGTGCCATCTTCGCGGGCCAGCGCCATCAAAAATCCTCCGCTGTCAAGAACAGCTACCGTAATGGGCTTCATCCCATGGACGCGCCGCCAGTCCAAAGCGGCCGAGACAATTTTCTGCGCTGTATCCAAAGCAAGTTTCACTCCGACCCCCGATCTACATGTTCATCTTGGCCTATGGGCGGCCTACGCCGCTATGACCGCTCCGCTTGCTATCAGGCTCGCGACCGTTTCCTGATCATACCCAACCTGTTCCAACACCTCTCGGCTATGTTGTCCCAACACCGGCGCGGCTTTGGCAACTCTGGCAGGTGTTTTGCTGAATTTGACCGGGTGTCCAATGGTTTTGACATTGCCCGCGATGGCGTGCTTCGTCTCCACGATCATATCACGCGCGACCGCCTGAGGGTCCTCGTGCATTTCCAGAATGCCCAGGACCGGACCGGCTGGAAGCGCCGCTGCTTCCATCTTGGCCAACCAGTTGGCGGTCGTGTCCCGCCGCAGTTTTTCATTCAGGATTTCGACGAGCGCAGGCAGGTTTTGCATCCGCGCCAGGTTCGACGCAAACCTCGGGTCGGCATCAAGCTCAGGCGTTTCAATGACATCCAGCAGACGGAGCCAGTTGCGCTGGTTCGCGGCACCAACGTTGATCCAGCCGTCGCTGGTCGCGAAGGCCTGGTAAGGCGCATTGAGCGGATGCGCGGAGCCAAGCGGTTGAGGATTTTCACCGGTGGAAAAAGCGATCGCCGATTGCCAGTATGTTTGCACGATCGCGGCCTCAAAAAGCGACGTGTCAACTTTTTGACCGCGGCCGGTCTTCAACGCATTTGCGTAAGCCGCGCTCACACCCATGGCCGCCAGAATACCGGCATTGATGTCTGATATCGGTGCGGCCACTTTGACCGGCGGACGCCCCGGTCCCTCGCCGGTGATCGACATCAGGCCGGCCATGCCCTGGGCAATCAAGTCGAAACCGCCGCGCTCCGCGTAGGGGCCGCTGCGCCCAAACCCGGAGATTTCGCAATAGATCAGGCGCGGGTTGATTGCCGCCAGATCGTCATAGCCAAGACCCAGTCGCTCCATTGTGCCCAAGCGATAGTTTTCTATCACGACATCCGCATCTGACAGGAGCTTGTGCAATACGTCTCGTGCCGACGGGTCCTTGAGGTTCAGCGCTATGCCCCGCTTGTTGCGGTTCATCATCATGTAGGCCGCGGATTCGCCTTCAATCTCGGGGGGGACGAACCGGCGGGAATCGTCGCCTTGCGGCTTTTCCACCTTAATGACATCCGCGCCCATGTCCGCCAGCATCAGGCCACACACCGGACCCGCCATGATATGCGCAAGCTCGATGACCTTCATACCGGTCAAGGGGCCGGTGGCGTTCGTCATTTCCCGGTCCACTTTGGTCTGGATTTGCTCAGGAATGCATCGATACCGATGTGGAAATCGTCGCTGGTGTAACACATCGCGATCAGGTCATCGTCTTCCACCGCAATCGCGGCACGCCGGCGACGCATGGCCTCTTTTGTGGAACGCAAGGTCAGGGGTGCCATAGTGCCGACCAACTGTGCCAGTTCCCTGGCGCGCACCATCAGGGACGCCTCATCCAGGAGAACCTCACTCACCAGGCCTATCGCCTGGGCTTCTTCAGCCAGGATCAGCCGCGCAGTGAAGATGATTTCGCGAACACGGCCTGCTCCCATCAGATCCGACAGGCGGGCAAGGTTGTCGCTGGCAAGGCAGTTTCCCAAGGTGCGTGCGATGGGAAACCCGAACTTGAGGCTGGCTGAGGTAATACGCAGATCACACGCCGCCGCGATCGCGGCCCCGCCGCCTGTGCAAGCCCCATTGATCGCTGCGATCGTCGGTACCGGACAACGTTCCAGGTCGTCCAGCACCTGTGCGATCCGGGCTTCGTAGTCCAGCGCGTCCTGCGCAGTCTTGAAATCGCGGAACTGGCTCATATCGGTGCCGGCCGCGAACGCCTTTCCACCCTTGCCGGAAAGAACGATGGCCCGGACCGATCCGTCGGTTGGCAGCGACGTGCAGAGATTTGCGAGCCCGTCGTACATCGCAAATGTGAGCGCATTGCGCGACTGCGGGCGATTGAACGCCACCCACAAGACGCCTTCTTCCAGATGTTGCGTAAGCTCTTCGGTCATCGGTAGAAGTACTCAACGAGGAACATCGGCACCGCCGGTACGTAAGTGCAGAGCATCAGCACCGCCAGCAGGACCGCGACAAAGAAGATATTCACTTTCGACACGGCCCAGATGTTCGCCCGCGCCACAGAGCAGGACGTGATCAGAACGGAGGCGACCGGCGGTGTCTGTTGACCAATCGCCAGGTTCAGGGTGACGACGAGACCAAAATGCACGGGATCGATGCCCGCAGCGGAGATCAATGGGATCACAATCGGGACAACCAGAATGATCGCGGCCGCCGAATGCAGAAAGAACCCGATGATCAGAAAAAAGAAGTTCAGGATCAGCAAGATCGCCCATTGCTGAGCGGTCACGGACAAGATCGCTTCCGCCAGTTGCTGAGGGATCTGCGCACGGGTTAGGAAACCGCCCATCAGAACCGATGCGGCGACCAAAAGCATGACCACGGCGGTTTGTATGCCGCCATCGAGCATCGCTCGGCGCAAATGTGCCAGGTTCAAATTGCGATACCAGGCAGAGACGACAAGCGCAGCAAGAACGGCCAACCCTGCGGCTTCTGTTGCGGTGACAAACCCGCCGAATATCCCGCCCAGGATGATCACCGGCAACGCAAAAGCGGGCAATGCGTCCTTGAACGTCTCGCGTACGCGCGGCAGATTGAACGCCTCTTCTACCGGATAGTCATAGCGTTTCGCAAAAGCATAGGCGACGCCCATCAACCCGGCAGCACCCAGGAGCCCCGGCACAACGCCGGCCACAAACAATTGCTCGACCGAGGTGTTGGCCGAAGCCGCATAAAGGATCATGGGGATCGAAGGCGGGATGATAATCGCCAGCGAGGCAGAGGACGAGGTGACAGCGGCGGAAAACTCCTTCGAGTAGCCGCGCTTTTTCATTTGCGGGATCAGAATCGAGCCCATTGCAGCGACGTCCGCTACAGCCGATCCCGAAATCTCCGCGAAGAACAGCGACACGCCAATGTTGACCATCGCCAGACCGCCGCGGATGAACCCGATGATGGCGGACACAAAGTTGATCAGCCGATCCGTGATCCCGCCCGCGTTCATGATGGCACCGGCCAACACAAACATCGGAATCGCAATCAACGAAAACTTGGTGGATCCGTCATACATGTCCAAGGCAATCGTGACCAAACTGCCTGTGCCCTCGACCGCCAGGAGGCCGATCACGCCGCACATGGCCAGCGCAACCGCAATTGGCACATTGATGCAGATCATCGCCAGCAGTGCGCAGAAGATCGCAGCCATCAACA
This sequence comes from uncultured Roseibium sp., assembly GCF_947494555.1. Taxonomy (GTDB): domain Bacteria; phylum Pseudomonadota; class Alphaproteobacteria; order Rhizobiales; family Stappiaceae; genus Roseibium. Next base: position 429,551 of record NZ_CANLVF010000006.1, read on the forward strand.
TCAGGAGCGATCCTTGTTCTTGATCATCTCGGCCTCGACCTCTTCCTCGATCTCCGCGTGTTCCAGCGAAATGCCGTCAGCGGTGACTTTCCAGTAGTTCGGCAGGCTGAGAAGCTGGCACAGGATGAACAGGATCGCGCCAATCGGGATAATCGACTGGGTGAATTGAACCGGAACCCAGGTCAGTGAGATCAGCGTGTCGCCTTCGAGAACTTCAAGAACCTGAAGCCCGGCTCGCGCCATCAGCACAAAGAAGATCAACACGATTGCCTCGCCCGCCAGCAGGGCCGCCAGACGCGCCTTGACCGGCATCGCCAGAAGCACCGTGTCAAACCCGATGTGACGACGGTGAAGCGCAGCGAGCGCCGAGCCGTAGTAGGTTATCCAGGCGAGCATGATCGCGGCGACTTCGTCATACCACGAAAAACTCTGGCCCGAGAGACGTGCAATCACCGCCGAAATCACGACGATGGTCAGAAGCACCATCAGCGAGATCGTGATCCATTCAAGCACTTTGCCGAGGATCGTGACAATCCGAGGTAGGAGTGAGATTGAGAGCTGGTTCACTTCGCGCCTTGTCTTCTTGCAGGAGCCAAAGGGAGGCTCACGCGGATCTGTCTTGCCACAAGAATGAAAGGGCAGCGGATTGCCCGCTGCCCGTTACAAGCGTCAGTTGGTATTTGCCAGGCCCAGAACCTGGTCAATCATGTCTTGCCCGCCTTCGACCTCGTCGGCGAATGCCTTGTAGATCGGCGCAGATGCCTCGACGAATGCATCCTTGTTCGCCTCATTCACCTCGACACCGGCGGCCTTGATGACGTCCAGCAACTCGGTTTCCAACTGGGCCGCTTTTTCGTAAGTGAAGTCTTGCGTGGACGCCGCACAAGCGGTCAACCCGGCCTGCACGTCCTCAGGCAGTTTCGCAAAGCCCTTCTGCGAAGCGAGGATATAGGCAGGCGTGTAGACATGGCCCGTAATTGACAGGTACTTCTGGACTTCCTGGAACTTTGCGGATGCAATCTGCGCATACGGGTTTTCCTGACCGTCCATCACGCCGGTCTGCAACGCGGTGAAGACGTCCGAGAACGCCATTGGCGTCGGGTTTGCGCCGTATTCCGTGAACATCTTGACACGCCATACGCCGTTGGGCGTGCGAAGTTTGATGCCTTCGAGGTCACTCGGCACATTGATTGGCCGCGTGTTGTTGGTGATGTGGCGGAACCCGTTCTCGGCCAAGCCGACGATGTGATATCCGCCACCGTTTGCAGCGTCCTGAAACTTGTCCATCATCGCGTCCTGGACACGGCGCATGTGATCGCGGTCACGGATGATGTAGGGCATCTCGAAAATGCCGAACGTATCATCGACCGAAGACATGACGGACGAGGGAAGCGCGAAGTCGACCTGACCCAGCTTCAGCTTTTGCAAAAGCTCCTTGTCCTTGCCCAACTGAGAAGAGCCGAACGTCTGCACCTCAACTTTGCCGCCCATCGAGGAATTCACACATTCCGCGAAATTGTCGACGCTTGCTTCGAACAGTGAACCAGGATTGCCGACATGGCCAAACTTCAGCGTGATGTCGGCGGCAAAGGCACTGCTTGTTCCGCCAATCGCAGCGGCTGTTGCAATAAGAATTGCCTTGATGGTCATGTGTGTTTCCTCCCTTGGAAATGTGACTGTTTTCGTCACTCTGCCGCGATTTGCGTGTTCTCCAGCATCGCCATCGCAGCTCCGACTCCCCCTGCGTTGTGGGGAATTCCGGCCTTTGTCAGGCCCATTTCGACGCCCGCCAGTGTTGCGACCAACATGAGATCATTGAAGTCACCGAGATGGCCAATGCGGAACACTTTGTCGGCGACCTTCGACAGGCCGTTGCCCAAAGAAATATCGTAGTGCTCCAAGGTCGTTGCCCTGAACCCATCTGCGCTGTGGCCTTCCGGGACCATGACAGCCGTCAGCACACCGCTCTCCTGCCCCTGCTTGTTGCAAAGAACTTCCAGTCCCCAAGTGCGGACGGCAGCACGTGCGGCCGCCCCGTGACGCGCATGTCGGGCAAAGACATTTTCCAGCCCCTCTTCGTGCAACATCTCAATGGCGACATTCAGTCCGTATAGAAGGTTCGTGGCAGGCGTATATGGGAAGTATCCAGTTTTGTTCGGACCGACCATATCCGCCCAGTCCCAGTATGACCGCATCAAGGTGGCCGAACCGTTTGCCACCATAGCCTTCGCACTTATCGCGTTGAACGAAAGACCTGGCGGCAACATCAGGCCCTTTTGTGATCCGGAAACGGTGACATCAACACCCCATTCGTCGTGCTGATAGTCGAGCGACGCGAGACCCGAGATCGTGTCAACCATGAACAAAGCCGGATGCCCGGCGTTATCGATCGCCTTGCGGATCGCGGAAATCGGCGAGACGGACCCGGTCGATGTCTCGTTGTGAACAACGCAGACGGCCTTGATCTCGTGATTTCTGTCTTCAGCCAGATAGGCCTCGATCTGATCCGGGTCGGCTCCGCCGCGCCAGTCGCCTTCAATGAACTCGGGCTTCAAACCCAGTTTTTCGGCGATCTTTTTCCACAACGTCGCAAAATGCCCGGTCTCGAACATCAGCACCCGGTCGCCCGGCGACAAAACATTGACCAGTGCCGCCTCCCAACCGCCGGTGCCCGACGATGGATAGATCACGACGTTCTGCTCGGTCTTGAAGATCGTTTTGATCCCTTCCAGGGCCTGCGCACCGACTTTGCCGAATGCCGGTCCCCGGTGGTCAATCACCTGACCGGAGATCGCACGCAATATGCGATCCGGAACTGAACTGGGGCCGGGAATTTGCAGAAAATGACGACCAGCTTGTCTCATAAATCGAACCTTGTGGGACCTGCGTTTGAACGTGCGGCACAGAATGACATTGAAGTTGTGAATATGCAATTTTTAATTCATAATTCATTTTCTGATTACGCAAGCCAAGGATCCCGCCGTTGAACGACATTGCGCGTGAACTTTCAAAAAGGGTGTCGGGCGATCTGTTGTTCGATCCGTTCTCGCGCGGCCGCTACGCGACGGACGCATCGATTTATCAGATGATGCCGGTGGGCGTGCTGGCACCCAGATCCGAAGACGACATCCTGGCGGCGATTGACTGCGCGCGCGATCAAGGTGTGCCGATCCTGCCCCGCGGCGGCGGCACATCACAGTGCGGACAGACCGTCAACGAAGCGCTGGTTTTGGACAACACCGAGTATTTCAACGAAATTCTCGAACTTGACGTTACCAACAAGCGCTGTGTCGTGCGCCCGGGCATCGTGCTCGATGAACTGAATCGGGCGCTCAAACCGCATGGACTTTGGTTCCCGGTCGATGTCTCTACCGCGTCCCGCGCAACAATTGGCGGGATGACGGGAAACAACTCCTGCGGTGGGAAATCCATCCGGTACGGCATGATGCGGGACAATGTCCTGTCGATCGACGCAATCCTGGCTGATGGCAGCAAACACAGGTTTGGGGCGGGTCTTGCCGAGCAGAATGCGGTCTATAATGCGCTTTCCCATGATCTTTCGGCGATTGGCCAGAGGGAATCGGCGGAAATCGCTGCCCGGTTCCCCAATGTCATGCGCCGCGTGGGTGGCTACAACATCGACGCGCTGACCTCTGGACCGGACGCCCAGAACCTCGCTCATCTTCTGGTTGGGTCGGAAGGCACGCTTGCCTACACAACCGCGATCGAGCTGAAACTCTCCCCGCTTCAGGACGGCAAAGCCCTGGGCGTGTGTCACTTCCCGACCTTCCATCAGGCAATGGATGCCGCACAACATCTGGTGACGCTTGATCCCGAGGGCGTTGAGTTGGTCGATCACACGATGATCGCGCTGGCCCGCGACATTCCTCTTTTTGCCAGGACAATCGAAAATTTCGTGACTGGCACGCCGGAGGCTTTGCTGCTGGTTGAGTTCACGCGGGCCAACGGGGAACAAAAGTTAAAAGACCTCGACCAGATGATGGCTGACCTCGGGTATTCCTGGACCGGGACCGGCAAGGCCTGGGGCGGTGTCACCGCGGTGACGGATGCAGGTCTGCAGGGACAGATCGCTGAACTGCGCAAATCCGGCCTTAACATAATGATGTCCATGAAGACCGCCGGGAAGCCCGTATCGTTTGTAGAGGATTGCGCGGTTGAACTGCCTGACCTTGCCGCCTACACGGCTGGGCTCACGGAGATTTTTGAACGCCACGGCACCACAGGGACATGGTACGCACATGCGTCGGTCGGGTGTCTGCACGTGCGCCCGGTGTTGAACCTGAAGCTGGACAATGACGTCGCCACGATGCGCGCGATTGCCGAAGAGTGTTTTGATCTTGTCGCCCGCTACAAGGGGTCGCATTCAGGTGAGCATGGCGACGGCATCGTCCGCTCGGAATTTCATGAAAAGATGTTTGGCTCCCGCATGGTCGCAACCTTTGAGGAGGTGAAGGACCGTTTCGATCCGGCCGGCGTGTTCAATCCCGGCAAAATCGTCAATGCGCCAAAGATGGATGACCGCAGCCTTTTTCGCTATGCAGCGGAATATCAGACCTCGCACCTGAAAACCGAACTGGATTGGTCCGAGTGGACGGGGAAAGACGGCGGATTTCAGGGTGCGGTTGAAATGTGCAACAACAATGGAGCCTGCCGCAAACTGAAGGGTGGCGTCATGTGCCCCTCATTTCGGGTGACGCGCAAAGAAAAGGACCTGACCCGCGGCCGCGCCAATACCCTCCGTCTTGCGATTTCCGGACAGCTTGGGCCGGACGCACTGGTATCCGACGAGATGGCAGATGCGATGAAACTTTGTGTGTCCTGCAAGGGCTGCAAGCGCGAGTGCCCGACAGGCGTGGATATGGCGCGAATGAAGATCGAGGTGCTGTCTGCGCGCGCAAAAAAGCATGGCCTGAGCCTTCATGATCGGCTTGTTGGCTATATGCCGCGATACGCTCCCCGGGCGGCGAAAATGCCGTTTCTTATGAACCTGCGGGACAAGGTGCCCGGTTTGGCCAAGGCAACTGAACGGTTGACGGGTTTCACAGCAAGACGTCCATTGCCCAAATGGGCTGCCAAACCGTTCGAGGACACCGAGGTCAGCGCGACCTCGACACCAGACGCCGTTTTGTTTGTCGACAGTTTCAACCGCTATTTCGAGCCTGAAAACCTGCGCGCGGCAGTCAGAGTTCTGAACGCCACGGGCAGTGTGGTTGATGTGGTAAAACCTACCGGCAATAGCCGTCCATTGTGTTGTGGCCGTACGTTTCTGTCGGTCGGATTGGTTGATCAGGCACGGCTAGAAGCAAAACGGTTGGTCGATGCTCTTATGCCTTATGCAGAACGCGGCGTTCCCATCATCGGCTTGGAACCAAGCTGCCTATTGACCCTTCGCGACGAGATACCGGTGCTGTTACCGGGAGAAGACAGCGCAAAGATCGCCAAACTGGCACTGATGTTCGAGGAGTTCATTGCCGACCAGGCAGACAATCCGCAGTTCATCTCGCGCCTTGAATCTCCAGCGCCCGAGGTCGTGTTACACGGGCACTGCCATCAGAAAGCAATGGGGGTTATGCCGGCAATCGAAAAAACGCTGGCACTCTTGCCGGATACTAGTGTTTCCAGGATCGACAGCAGCTGCTGTGGCATGGCCGGTGCATTCGGCTATGGTGTAGACACATATGACACATCGATAAAGATGGCCGAACTGGACGTTCTTCCCGCTGCACGCGCCGCATCTGGTGATGCAATAGTCGTGGCCGATGGCACGTCCTGCCGCCACCAAATCGCGGATAACACCGATCGCAATCCGATGCACATAGCCCAACTTCTCGACTTGGCACTGAAACGAGTGTAAACGCTGCAAAATGGCTGATTTATCCGCGAACATGACAATCGAACGAAGGTCGCTTCACCTTGAATTGGTGGAGCGTCTGCGTCCTTTGATCATTGAAGGCCAAATGGCCCCGGACAAAAAGGTCCCCGAAAAGGCCCTATGCGAGCAATTCAGTGTATCACGGACCCCAATGCGCGAGGCATTGAAGGTTTTGGCCGCGGAAGGGTTGGTGCGATTGGAACCAAATCGCGGCGCATGGGTCACCTCGATCACCGTAGAAGAGGTTGAAGAAGTGTTTCCGGTGCTCGCCGTTCTTGAGGGCCTGTCGGGGGAGCTGGCCTGCGAAAAGATCTCTGATGAGGAAATTGTCAAGATCCGCTCGCTTCACGACGCGATGATACAAAGCTATCGTGACAGGGACCTGGCCACGTATTTCAAGCTTAACCAGGACATCCATCTCGGCATACTTTCTGCGGCAAGAAACGAGACCCTGGCCAACTCCAGTATGGCATTGTCAGCTCGTATGCTGCGCGCACGATATGCGGCCAATATGTCCGACGAGCGCTGGGGCGAAGCTGTAGACGAACACAATGAAATTATTCGGGCGCTTGAAGCGCGCGATGGCAAGAAGCTGGCGTCAATCTTGATTGTTCACATGAAAAACAAGCAAAGCTCGGTGATGCGCTGGTTGCAGAACGCACCGGACGATGAAGCAAATTAAGGCACACTTGTCTCAGTGTGCCTTTGACTTGGCGCTGTCAGAATGACATCGCCCGCATCGCTTCTCGCCCGGACGGGCCCCGGGCAAACGCATTCTCAGCCTTTTGCGTGGTCATCCTGAAACGGAGCTTGCAGTCCGCAATCAGCAGCAAGCACATTCAGGTCGCGCCGCAGAGCGGGGTTCAGGGCCAGGCCGTTGGATCGGCGCGCATCAGCCGACGCGGTCTTTCCCTCACCCGGCAAACGCACAGGATCATGACCCGGAAGTGGTTCCGAGGCACGCATCTCGTCAAAGACCCGACTGGCGGTGCTCGCAAAATCGTCCCCAATTCCGAAGGCAGCGGGGTCGAGAGCCATGACAAACAGCCCGGTATTGGTGGAAGAGGTCGTGTCGTTCGTGAAGTCGACGACGTCTGATCCAAAGGCAGCCCCATTGAGGACACCGGCCATGAGCCCAATTGCAATCGACAAACCAAATCCCTTTGGGCCGCCGATCGGCAGGAGGAAGCCCTCTGATTTCCGGGCTGGATCCGTGAGCGGTTTGCCGTCCCGTCCAACCATCCAGCCTTCCGGCATCTCCCTGCCCTGTTGCAAAAGCGTTTTTATCTTTCCCATCGCTGCGACGGTGGTGGCCATGTCGAATACGAAAGGGTCGGCGCCGTCGGCAGGTGCTGAAAACGCAATCGGGTTGGTCCCAAGAAGAAGGTCGGTGCCTCCGTATGGAGGAACGTGGTTTGCGCTCCCGACTGCCGCCGCCATGCCAAGCAGACCAGCCTCGGCTTGTGGCCTCACATAGAGCGCCAGGGGCCCGGCATGATTGCCGCGGCGAACGCCAACCCAGCCAATGCCGGCTGCACGTGCCTTTTCGATGGCAAGATCACGCGCCGCGCACATTGCAAGATGACCGAGCCCGTCGTCCCCGTCGATCACGCCTGTGGCAATTGTTTCATGCGCCACGGTCACCGACGGGGTCGGGTTGCAGCCACCCCCATCCAAACGCGCCAGATACTGCCGCAGGCGAAAAACACCGTGTGTGCCATACCCGAAGATGTCCGCCTCTACCATGAGCGTGGCGACCTTGACGGCATCATCATGCGGAACACCCTTCGACTGCAGCGCCGCCGAAACAAAATCGCACAGGGTATGCACCGGTATGTTGGATGCTTCAGTTATCGTGCGCACCTACGGATTCCTTCTGCCAGAAGACGACCTTGCGCTGCGTCCATTGTACGATCAGGTAAAGCACCAACCCGACGAGGCTCAGGTACAGGATCAACGAGAACACCCGCGGCGTATTGAGCTGGGATGCGGCGACCCTGATCAGTTCGCCAAAGCCTTTGCCGCCGCCCAGGAATTCGCCTGTAATCGCGCCGGCCATGACACCAACGGCGCCGATTTTGAGCCCTGTGAAGATCTGCGGCAGCCCGGTGGGCAGTTTCATCTTGATCAATGTCTGCATCCGGCTTGCGCCCATGGTCTTGAAGAGCATGCGGGCATTCTCATCGGCCGAGTGAAGGCCTGCTGCCGTTCCAACCACGATCGGGAAGGTAGCGATAAACGCTGCCAAAGCCACTTTGGATTCGATGCCAAAACCAAGCCAGGCAACAAAGAGGGGCGCAAAGGCGACTTTTGGCATGGTGTCTATGGCTACCAGGTACGGCATAACGGCCTTTTCCCCGAACGCCGTTTCGCCAACGAGTACGCCAAGCGAGAAGCCGATGGCGATGGCAAGCGCGAACCCGTAGATCACCTCCTTGACCGTGATCCAGAGAGCGACAAGCATGTAGTCGCCACTGAGAAGATTGTTCCCGACGAAAATCATATCGCCGAAGGTCTCCCACGGCGTGGGCAGAATGATCGGAGAAACGAGCCCCATACGCGTGACCAGATCCCACGTGCCAATGAAAACCACGAACACAAATGTCATGGCGATCCAACGGGGCACGGAATCGATGAATGCAACTTCCTGAACCCAGACGGTATCGTCCGCCGCCCCGGTCTCTAGCCGCTGATTGGTGGGCGCATCAGTCACATGTTTTCTCCCTTGTCCAACATGCCGCGAATGTGATCCACGATTTCGCCAAATCTCGGCGTCGTCATCATATCGAGCGTGCGCGGCCGGGGCAGATCAACGTGGACGATCTCCGCAATTCGGCCAGGTCGGGGTTTCATCACGACGATCTCATCCGACAGTATCACCGCTTCCTGGATGGAATGCGTGACCAGAAAGGCCGTCGCGTCCTGCTCTCGGCAAATTCTCTGCAATTCCATATTCATCATGTCGCGAGACAGCTCGTCCAGCGCGCTGAATGGTTCGTCCAAAAGCAGAACAGCCGGTTCGGTAATCAGCATCCGGCAGATTGACGCGCGCTGCGCCATGCCACCGGACAGTTCGTTGGGATAAACGTTCTCGAACCCTTTCAACCCGACAATGTCGAGAAGGTCATACGCCTTTTCCCGTGCCAGCTTGGCGGCCGCTTTCCCATCGCGGATCTCGATCGGCAGCACGATGTTCTCGACCGCTGTCTTCCATGGGAAGAGCGTCGCCTGCTGGAACATCATTCCGATGTCCCGGCGCGGGCCGGTAACAGGTTTGTCCTGAAGGATCACTCGGCCTTTCGTGGGTGGAATCAACCCTGCCATGATCTTTAACAGGGTTGATTTCCCGCAGCCGCTTGATCCGATGACCGACGTGAAGCTTCCGTGGCGCAACGTGAGGTCAACGTTCTCCAGCGCGACCACCGCGTTGCGCGCGTAAGTCTTGCTGACGTTTGTCAGTTCGTAAACCGGCGCATCGGGTGAGGCGCCGGGATTTTCATGTGCCAAGGAGGCGTTCATTTTTTGACGGCCGCACTTCCGAGTTCAGCGAACTCATTGGTCCAAATCACATTCAGATCGTCGAGAGGCGCGGAGATTTCTCCGCCGGCTACGAGAGCGTCCTGCCATTCTCCCCAGACTTCCTCCGGATACCAGCCGAGATGTGGAGTGTCGCCGGCAGCAATCGTCTTGGAACGAACCGCGTCGAACAGCGCCGACTGGAACTCCTTGTCTTCGCCTTCCTGCGGATTGCCTGCGGCAAGGTGGGCAAGGACGGCATCGCGATTGGCGTCGTCCAGCGCAAAGGCATGGCCTTTGGCAAAAGCACGACTCCATCCTTCCACAAGGTCCCGGTCGTTTGCGATCGTATCGGCCATGGTGGCAATGCCGTTGCCGAAGAACCGGCCGAACTCGGCGGGCGTTATGTCACGAACCTTCATGCCGCGCTGATTGAGAATGGCCGTATCCGCGGTAGACGCAGAGTAGGCATCAATCTCGCCGTTCAAAAACGCCGCGGTTGCCGGACCACCGTCGCCGACGGTGAGGAACTCAAAGTCAGTGCCTTCGACCATTCCGGCACCTGTCAGCACGTTGCGGGCAAAGCCCACCTCCGCCCCGTCCGCCGTACCGGTCCCGATAACCTTGCCGCGCAGGTCCTCGACCGATTGGTAGTCGGAGTCTTCCTGGACTGCGATGCCAAAATTGCTCCGCGCAGCGACGTTGTAGATGTGCACCGCATCCACGCCACGCGAGCGCGCCGCGATAAGCGGACCCGGACCCGGGCGACCGAAGTGCGCTTGTCCTGCCGACAACGCCTGCAGAACCGCGCCTGAACCGTTGATGGCTTCGACAGTTACGTTCAAGCCCTCGTCCTCAAAGAAACCTTCGCCGATGGCGACAAAGACCGGAAATGAGTTGATGGCTGACGGGCTCGGCTGCACAAAAGTGATATCACGCAGGCCTTGCGCAAAGGCGCCCCTTGCTGACAATCCGGCTACCGGCAGCGCCGCCAGCAACGATGTGAATGTTCTACGGTTCATCATACGCTTATTCCTCCCTTCGCGTTCTTTCCAATCCCCCTCGTCCTATCGACGTCTTCGGAAGATCGCTTATACGGCACGCACCGAGTTCGTGAGCGTGCCGATCCCTGAAATGTTGCAAACGACGGTGTCGCCATCCTTTAGGAAACTTGGTGGTTCCATGGCGTATCCCACGCCCGACGGTGTACCGGTCGCGATGATGTCACCAGGCTCCAACGTCATGCCCTCCGACAACGAGGCGATAAGTGTCTCGATATCGAAAATCATGTCCGCGGTGTTGCCGTTCTGTCGGATCTCACCATTTACGGTCAGCGAAATCGGCAACGCATGCGGATCATCAATGGCGTCCGCGGTCACAATCCAAGGACCCATGGGGCAAGAGCCGTCAAAGGCCTTTCCCTTGAAATTCTGCCCGCCGTGGCGGCGCTGGACATCTCGGACAGAGATGTCATTCAAAATAGTATAACCGAAGACGTGGTTCATTGCGTCCGCCTTGGCGATATTGCGCCCGGGCTTGCCAATGATCACCGCCAGCTCGACTTCGTAGTCAGTTTGCTTTGAAACGCTCGGAAATGTCAGCACATCGCCACCGGGGCCCACGATGGACGTCGGCGGTTTGGTGAAGAAAACCGGATACTCGGTTACACCGACCTCTTGCTTCTGCGCCCGGTCGCCCTCTGTGATGTGTTCAGCATAGTTGCGCCCGACACATAGAACGTTCTTGCGAATGATGGGGATCGGCGCCAGCAACTCTGCCCCTTCGGGCAGAATTGCCGCGTCAAGGAGACCGGCTTCAGCATCGTTCACCAGGCTGCTTGCGATATCGAGCGTCTCTGGCGGTCCGGCAATCAGATGGAGCATTGAACTTGCTTTCAATGCCTCGGCAGCAGGTCCCGTCAGATGGTGCGCGGATTTGGAAAGGTCCAAAAGACGATCGTCATTCAGAACGGCCGCACAGATTTTCTCTCCACCCGCTGACACTGTGGCTAGACGCACGATATTCTCCTCCCTACACCGTCTTTTTTTGCGGCAGAGTGTCGCAAATTTTTGCGATCTCTTGCTAATCTTGCTGACAAGAGTTGATTGACTCTCGCTCTAATTCAATCAACCAATCAGCAAATTGGGTGGCGATATGAACGAGACAGCCGAACTATCACAAAGACTGCGTGACTTGATCGATAGTGCCGGATATCGGTTGAACGACCGCATCTTGCCCGAGCGCGAACTGTGCAAACGTCTGGACACGACACGCAACCAACTGCGCAAGGCCCTTGCCGACCTGGAGGCGCAAGGATTGATCTGGCGGCACGTTGGACGCGGCACATTTGTCGGTTCAAGGCCCGTCCTGAACCTTCAGGATGTTACCTACCTTCGCGACCAGATTAAGCCGGAACAGGTTGTCACGGTCCGCTACAACATTGAGCCCGAACTGGCGCGGCTCGCGGCAATGAATGCGAGCAAATCTGATTGTAAACAAATGAAGATTTGCGCTGAGAAGTGTCGCGAAGCAAAAGACTGGCGCGCTTACGAAGCTTGGGACAACAAGTTGCACCACGTCATCGCACGCGGCACACGCAATCAGCTTTACCTGTACTTTTTCGAAACGCTGAACTCGGTGCGCCGCTCAATTGTCTGGGGCCAGCCGCGCGATACCCGCAAGCCCGTGCCCGGCTATACAAGCTTCATAGAACACGATGCGATCGTGCGCGCGATCGCGGCCGGAAACGGCGAACTGGCCATGCAAATGATGCAGCAACATCTGCGCTCGGTTTATTCGCGGATGATGCCAGAAGCGGTTTTGGGTGAGGATTGAAGTCCGACCAATTACAGAAATGGTTGGTCAAAACTCATTGCCAACGCGTTTATTTTTTGTGCATTCGGTCCAAGTCATAAAGCGAGCGGTCCTAAATCGGTATCGCGAGGCTGCGGGCCTAACCACAACCGACCGCAAGCGAGGAAAGCGATGTCTGAGCACGTAATCGAGACACCAGAATTACACGTCATTCCCACCAGCGACGGAGGGTCTTTTCCCGTCCGTCGTGTCTACTGCATTGGCCGGAATTTTGCGGCACATGCTGTCGAAATGGGACACGATCCCAATCGCGAACCGCCTTTCTTTTTTCAGAAAAACCCAAATAATCTCGATGCTTCGGGCGAGTTTCCCTATCCACCTCACACGTCTGACGTACACCACGAGGTCGAACTCCTGGTAGGCCTGAAGAGCGGCGGCACAAACATCGCCCTGTCAGATGCGCTGAACCATGTCTGGGGCTACGGCGTGTCGCTGGACATGACACGAAGAGACCTGCAGGGCGAGATGAAGAAGATGGGACGCCCATGGGAAATCGGCAAAGCCTTCGAACGGTCCGGACCGGTGGGCCCATTGCATCCGGTATCCGAAGTTGGCCACCCCGATCAGGGGCGGATTGCACTGACGGTCAATGGCGACTTGCGGCAAGAAGGCGATTTGAACCAGATGATCTGGAAAGTACCGGAAATGATCTCTTATCTCTCTGAATATTTCGAACTCGCAGCGGGAGATGTGATCATGGCCGGAACCCCTTCGGGCGTAAATGCCGTGAAGCCAGGCGATACCATGGAAGCAAGCATCGAATCCGTCGGCGTACTGTCCGTCAAGGTCGTCTGAAGCCAGAAGAGCCGGGCGGTCTGGGCTTTCTCTGAACAGCCAATCGTTGGATGATCACTCGCTCGTTCATCCTGAAGGGCGCACACCAGATCCGACCTGGGTCAACCCGGACATCCAGGAGGGCATACAAGCCGTTGCATCTAGAACCTCCGTTGTTGCTTTTCGGCAAAAGGGTGTTGTCTTGGGGTTGATCGCAGCAAAGCCGGTGCAGGGATCAGCTCTTGGCGGGATGGTTGATCCGTCCCTTTTGAAGAGGTCAACCGTTGTGCTTCGGGAAACGGAGGTCATCGTGCGTGGTCTGTTTTAGGTCAGGACGACAAAAGCCCGCCGGCTTTTGCCATGCGGTCTGATTTTTGTTTCGGGTTTAGGATTTGGCTTTTCTGCCCCGTTGCGTCGGACGTTGTCCTCCTTCGGGGACCCTGTCAGGTTAAGATCGGCGACCCCTTCCAACAAAAAAGCCGCCCGGGAGGGGCGGCTTGTTTTTGTTGGTTTCGGGTTTAGGATTTGGCTTTTCTGCCCCGTTGCGTCGGACGTTGTCCTCCTTCCGGGGACCCCGTCAGGTGCAAATCGGCGAGCCCTTCCAATAAAAAACCCGGCGCGAGGCCGGGTTGTTTTATTGGTTGCGGGAGCAGGATTTGGTGTTTTTTTGCCCTTCTGCGTCGGGCTTTGGCCCTCCTTGATGGGGCCCGGGAGGTTCTCACCTGTATCCACTGTCCAGATACGCCAAAGGCCGCCCTGTCGGACGGCCTTTGGCGTATCTGGTTGCGGGAGCCTGATCACACCGAGACTTTAAGGTTTGGCACTCTCAACCACTCCTTTGCAGTTGCTACGCGGCAATGGGCAACAACCCTTAGCACGGAACGGCACCTGCCTTATGCGTGACACCCGTTGACGCGCATCGGAAGCGATCGGGCGGGTGTTCCATTTTATGTCCGTGACGGCATAGGATGGACTATTTAGGCCAATAAATGGCTCAAATGAGAAAACCCGGACGCCAATGGCGTCCGGGAAACACCAGGAGGGAACAAAGTTAGAACACGACGTATCGAGCAATGAGGCGATTGGGTTGCGCCATAGATTTTGGACGCGTTTGGCAACCAAAGGCGCATCCTGGTTTTCGCATTTTTGATGAAACCCAAGCTGATGGATTTGTCGAAAGGCATCAGATAGGCCTCATTCCGTCGATACCTATGAGATAATCATCTTTAGCGATCGCGTATCAGCGTCTCGGCGAACTGAAATATCCGGACCATCGCGAGAGTATCGAGCTCACAATACGCGAGAAGCGCCTTTCGCAGTTGCGCGCGCTTTTCCGGATCCTCCTCGTTGATCATCTTGTTCCAGCCGTCCATTGCCGCAGTACCGTCGGCAATCTCCATCTCCTTATAACTCAATTCCGGAACGACAACGGGAAGGACCTTCTTGATGGATGTCGATCCGTTGAAACGGATATCGACGTACCCTGTCTTGAACACATCCATCAGATCGACTGTTCGCTCGACCAGTCCTAGGAGGAAATCTGCCTTGTCAGGAAAAGCCTCGGCCATCTCCTTGTTTCGTGTGTTCTCGAAAGCCCTGTTCCAGGTAATGATGGAACCGGTCTCACCAATAGCCCTTTCCAGAGCCTCCACCAATGGACGTGGTAGCTCTGGCCGATCCGCCAGATACTCCACATGTTCGAGCCCTCCGTCCTCCTGGAGGACATGAAGAGAGAATTGAAAGGGAACCTGTTCCTGGGGCCTTGCGCCATCAACGACTGGAACGGCAGAAGCGTAGGTTTCGTAATCAAGAAAATAGAGCGGGTACTCCAATACGCTGATGAAATTTTCGATATCGGCGATATCGACGTAGGGAGCTCCGGCATTGTGAGCCCTTATAATCGGCTGCTGGAGCCGTGTGACCTCATCAAGTCCTATTTGATCCAAGCCAAACCGCCCCTGCGCGACGAAGGCCTCTAGCTTCTTACTAGACAGCGGCGGAAGCGAATAAATCGAATATTTTGGAATGTCCGGATTGAAGTAGTCGAAGCTGTCGCAGTGATGAGAACGACTGAGGTTCAGGCAACTACACGAACTCTCATCAATCGCCGCTTCGTTGAGAAGTCCTAGGGCCTCTGCAATATGCCGCTCCGTCTCCGCGAGAAGGCCTTTAACACGAGCCGTCTCATCAGCGAAGGACAGTAGGTCTGCGGGATCTATCGCGCCGTTGCGGACGTAGTCTTTGTTCAAATGCACGATGAAGATGTTTCTGACTTCGCGACCTGTTTTTGTTGCAACGATCGTCTGGAAGGCCGCATCCTTCAGTTGATTGTGAGGATTGCTGTCCTTCACGCTCGTCGAGGACTTGATCTCGAATATATCAACCGTCCCGTCTTCGTTTGCTCGTAGCATGTCCGCCCGGGCATAAAGCCCCTCATCCGTCTCAAAAACATCCTGAAAGGAATAGGCCGCAGCATCCGGCCAGCCCTGGACCAAATGGCGCACATAGTCTTCGACCAGATAGCCCTCCGCAGCCAACTTTTTCGCGTATTCGGAAAACTCACCTTCAGGGTAGACTTCCGGTTTTCGCTGCTTGAGCCAAAGCGACTTTGGACAATTAAGATACTGAATAAAATCGGTCTTCGATAACATCGCGCTGCCCTCAGAACCCGCCGAACCTATTATTCCGGGCAATTGGAAAAAATTTCAACTACTGATTTAATCGACAGACTACAGGCCGGTTCAGATCTAGCGGGATCCTGGGGAGGAAAACGTATGGGGAAGAATATCGTCGTATGCTGTGACGGCACCGGAAACCAGATCGAGAAAAACCTATCGAACGTTCTAAAACTGTTTCGCGTGTGCCGGAAGAATGACGAGCAACGCGTCTAACGTGCCATATGGAGTATCTGATTTTTGCCGACCAAGAGTTGGTATCAAACTCACAAGAGATTGTTTGAGATTGGGCCGGGAACAAACAATCGGGTTTCAGGCACCAATCTACCGAAGCAAGCATTTGCTCTACTCAGCCATTTGTTTTTTGGCCCGGAGCTCTCCCGTATGCCTGGCGCAATGAATGTCCAGAGCGAGCTCAAACTACGGGATGCTGTAAGCTGCACCAAGGTCTGAAAACAGCTATGAAGCGGTCATTCGAGAATGGTTCCTGCTTCTGTGTTGCGATGGATGGTGGCGATTTGCGCAGGATTTCAGTGGGTTGAGTGATTTCGTGTGCAACGATTGCTCATCAATCTATCGCATGACATCGCGCCCCAACGCGCCATTGGGGACACAACGTCAGAAGCATCACTTCGGCGATTGGAAAAACCGCCGCCTATCGATTGCGCGGCGCGATACGATCTCGTCCCCCTCCGAAACTCCGGCGTTCAAAACACCTCGCCGCCGTAGATCTCCGCAAGATTTTCTGCGCTCGATTCCATGAACATCGGCATCATCCTCGACATCATCCAGCCTTTCATGCTGGTAGTTTCAAAGTACCGCCGCATGTGCATGATGGATCCGCCCTCGGCGGGGGTGACGATCACGACCCCCCGGTGACCTTCAAAAGCATCAGGTGCCCAAAGTGGCCTCGCGATCATGGAAGCCTCTGGGTCAAGATGCACGATTTCGTCTGTTTCGCCTTCCTTGTAAGAAACAAGAGAACCGACACCAAAGTCCCCAGTTTCCCTGGCTGAGTTGTCAATCACAACATTCTCCGGTGGAGGGGATACCCACTTGGAGTAGTCTTCGAACGCAGCGACGATCACCATCGCTTCAGACGGTGTCATCGGCAGGAACACCTTGACCTCAGCGCCGAGCGGTTTATCGGTGAAATCGCGGACATCCAACTCCCCAAACACATGAGTTTCGGGCGAAAGGCCGACACCCGGGTCGCTTCTCAGAGTGGGGCTGAAACTGAGAAACCCAAATCCCCCCACGATAGCGATCACGACGAGGCCGCCAAATATTTTGAGTATGTTCTTCATCTCTTTCTCCATCGTAGGCGGCGCGACGACCGGCCACGCCCTGTTTCGTTTTGATGTTTTATGCGGGCACGACACCAGCCGCAGACGGGGAGCTGTGCTTGACGCCTTTGCTGTCGATCTTTCCGCCGGTCTTGAGGTGGTGCTCGAGGCTTTCCAGCATCAGCGACACGCGCTTTTTCATCATTGGCTTCATCATGAGATTTCCCATGATCGCGCCGAGGGGCCCCATGCCGATTTCTATGTCCATTTCGACGGTGACGTTGGTGATGTTGCCAACTGGGCTAAGGCGGATGACGGACATCCCGCCCTTCATAGGTTTGGGGGTCTCGCTGAGCGACATGTGAATGGCGCGACCTTCGTCGATTTTTGTGATTGTCTCGACGATGGACGTCTTGTCGACGAACTCACAGCGGCGCTTGGCGCCTACTCCGTGGTTATTCTCGCTCAGCAGCGGGGAGCTCACGACCCATGGCTGAAAGCGCCAGATGCCGCCCCAGTCGTTGAAGGCCGCCCAGACGTCTTCGGCCGACGCATTCACGCGTTTTGTCATTTCAGCATGCATGTTTTTGTTCCTTCTAGGTTTAAGGGTGAGGTGCGCGCGACACGCGCCTATGCGGCATTTTCCGCGAGATCGTCATCGGACAGGGCATAGCCCGCCATACCCGCTGCGGCACCTTCGGCGGTGTCGGATGTCTTGAGCTCAACTGATATGAGCGAAGGCTTGGACATGGCCGTAACTCCTTTGATTATCGATGACGCCAAGGTGGGGGCTTGGCTTCATCTACGCCATGCTCAATTTTGCACCGGTCAGTTCCAAAAATGATGGATGTTGGCCTGAAGTTGGTCCGTTAGGATGTGTGCAGTTATCTGAGAACAGGAGTGGTCCGATGAGGTTTTTCAGGTCGTTTGCAGTTGCGATTGCCCTCTTTTCAGGGTTGTCCGCGCAGGCGGATGAGGGCTGGACGGATCTGGATTTGTCCAGCGCGCGGTTGATCGCGGCGCAAACGGCAGCGCCAGCCGATGGGCCGCTTCAGGTCGGCGTCGACATTCGGCTCGTCGATGGCTGGAAAACCTATTGGAGAAGCCCAGGCGACGCGGGGTATCCGGTAACGGTGGATTGGTCGGGTTCGGACAACGCCCAACCCACCCAAATGCAATGGCCGGCACCGCATCGGTTTTCGTTGTTCGACCTTGACACCTTTGGATACGGCGAACGCGTCGTGTTTCCGGTGAATGTGAATGTCCCAGATCCGACACAGCCCGTTCAATTGAATGCGGTGGTAGACTATCTGCTCTGCAAGGAAATTTGCGTCCCGCAGGTCGCCTCAGTCTCTCTTACACTTGAACCAGGCACGCCGACCGCTGGCCCGGATGCGCAGTTGATAGACTTCTACCTGTCTCAGGTTCCGGGCGATGGTTCGCAATCCGGTTTGTCTCTGGACGACGTCACCCTAACGGACACCGGCAACGGCATCTCAGTGCGCGTTAAGTCCGTTTTCCCGCTGACTTCTCCGGACGTGGTCGTGGAGGGACCAGAAGACTTCCTGTTTTCGAGGCCAATGATAGAGTTGCAGGAAAACGGGCTGGGATTTTCGGCAACGCTAGAGGCCGAGACGTTTGAAGGGACGCCCGCCGACCTCGCGGGCAAAAACCTGACACTCACCATCGTGGATGGCACACGCGGTCTTGAAGCTCACCTGAACACCGCGGCGTTCGCCCAGGCAACGACCGGCATCTCGATTTCCGCGTTTCTGGGATTCGTCGGGATCGCCTTTGTCGGCGGCATGATCCTTAACCTGATGCCGTGCGTGCTGCCCGTGCTGTCTTTGAAGCTGCTCTCGGTCGTGTCTTACGGTGGGCACAGCCCGGCGAGAGTGCGGCTGTCTTTTCTCGCTTCAGCCTTGGGCATCCTCGCCTCGTTCTGGGTCCTCGCACTTGGGGCTGTCGCGTTGCGATCGATCGGTGTTGCGGTGGGATGGGGCATTCAATTCCAGAACCCCTACTTCCTTGTCTTCATGGCCGTCATCGTTACGGTGTTCGCCTACAATCTGCTGGGCATGTTCGAAATTCCGCTCCCAAAATGGATGTCCGGAGCCGCGCAGATCGGCAACTCCGACACGCTAAAGGGTCACTTTCTGACGGGCGTCTTCGCAACACTGCTAGCAACCCCGTGTTCCGCGCCCTTCGTCGGAACAGCAATCGGTTTCGCGCTTTCATCGGGCACGTTCGAGATACTCGTTATTTTCACGGCGCTCGGTGTCGGTCTTGCCGCGCCCTTCCTGCTGGTTGCTGTGTTCCCTCGACTTGCGACGTCGATGCCCAAGCCCGGCAAGTGGATGCTAACAATGAAGAAGGTGCTTGGGCTTGCCCTTGCTGCAACGACCGTGTGGCTTCTATTCGTCATCGCTGGCGTTTCTGGGCAGAGCCTTGCCATCGTCGTGTCGGTTGGCCTTGTCGCTATGGGGGCGGCGCTTTGGACAGGCCGGTCGGTTCAGGGCTGGGGCGGCGCCATCGGAGCGACACTTGCCATTGTCGTGTTGGCACTGTTGTTCAGCCCTAGCGTGATCACCTCGCCGCAGCCCGGTGCGTCCTCTGTGGCAACAGCCGAATTCGGAGTATTCAACGTAGCGGAGCGAGACCGTCTCGTCTCGGCGGGCGAGGTCGTCTTCGTCGATGTGACAGCGGATTGGTGCATCACGTGCCAGGTCAATAAGCGCATTGCCCTCAGCGACGGCGATGTACGCGCGGCATTGGAAGCGGAGGGAGTCGTGCCCCTGCAAGCCGACTGGACGCAGCGCGACGATAGCATTCTTTCGTATCTGACGAGCCACGGCCGCTACGGCATTCCGTTCAATGTGGTCTACGGGCCCGGCGCGCCGGACGGGATCGTGCTGCCTGAGCTTTTGACCCGCGGAGCCGTCCTAGACGCCCTTCGGGAGGCGCAAGGTTAAGCGCCGCGCCCCTCGATGAGATCAAGCTTGTCGGAAACGGCGTCGTATAGATACTCGCGGAAACTGCGAAGTCGTACACTGTCCCGCAGGTCCGGATGGGTCAGAACCCACAGCGACGTATGCGGAACCGGTCGTGCGCCGGGTACCCGCTGAAGTCCCGGTTCGAGGTCGCCCATCATGCATGGTAGAAAGGCCATACCAAGGCCACGCTTGGCAAAAGCCATCTGAACAAACACGTCGTCGAAACTGCCGGTGACTGGCATGGGCTCCAGCCCCGCCGAGTGAACCCATTTTGGATATTCGACAACGTCATCCCATCCAAGCCAACGTCCGTTTCGATCGGATCCTGTAAAGACATGTGACTCGATGTAACCGGCCGAGGCATAGGCACAAGACGCCTGAGTCGCCAGGTTGCGCCCAACCAGGTAGTCAGGCGGTGAATTGCCTTGCGATGTAAAACGCATTGCGATGTCAGCTTCCCGCTTTGACAGATCAAGAAGGTCCTCGGTTATATCGAGGATCAGGTTAACGAGTGGATTTTGCTCAACGAAGCTGGCTAGGTCGTCGGTCAGAACGCAAACGGCCATTGGTAACGGAAGAGTAAAGCGGACGTCGCCGGACAGCTCGCGGTCCCGTCCCGCGACGGACCGTTCGGCAGAATGCATTGTTTCTTCAATCGTTCGCGCCGATCCAAGCAGGTCTTCGCCCGCCGAGGTTATCAGCAAGCCGTCCGACGTCCGGTCAAAGAGTCGGGTCTTTAACGCAAATTCAAGCGCATCCATTCTGCGGGACACCGTGGAGTGCGCGACCTTCAAGCTATCTGATGCACCGCGGATCGAACCCGCACGCGCGACGGCGAGAAAGACCTTCAAATCGTTCCAATCGACAGACACCGTGGAGATCACCTTTGGCTAAGACGCTGTATTTTCGTTCGTGTGTGGATGTCACACTTCAATATAGCCGGTGTTCCATTTTTCGTCCAGGGCGGCCCCTAAATAGAACATAAGGTGCATTTTCGAATGGTGTAGTTTTTGCGCGCAGGTACCCAACCAGGAGGATTCCCATGCGCCTGATTTCTGCTCTCAAGACAACCGCCGCCATTGTGGCCGTTGCCACAAGTCTCGCGGCTACCGCACCTGTTGCGATCGCTCAGGAAATGCCGCCGCGTGTCGTCGGCGCGGTCATGGTCGACGAACTGACCATGGCACCGATGCAATTTACAATTGAAGTCGAACTTGCCGCCTCGCCAGCGGACGTCTTTGCGTTCGTCACAGATGCCGACAACGTCGCCAAAGTGGTAGATGGCGTGGACGCCGCGATGATGGCCGCTGACGGCATGTCTCGCGATCTGACCTTGTCCGACGGTAGCAAGATCAAAGAGATCATCCATGTCAACGACGCCGACAAACTTTCGTTCGCCTACAGTCTGGCCGACGGCAACCCGATGGGGTTCTCGAACCACCTTGGCGTCCTTCAGGTACGTCCTGCCGAAGAGCGCGAGGGCTCGGTTGTGAGCTGGCAGCAATATTATGATGGACAGGCCAGCAAAGAGGATCTCGAGCTTTACACGAACGCCGCGGCCAGCCTGGCTTCGGAATTGGGCGGTTACATTGCGGGTACCCATACCGGAATTGCCGACGTGACGCTCACCCATACCCGGGTGTTCAACGTTTCGGCGCAGGAGGTCTGGGCTGAGGTTGCCGAGAACTACGCCAATGCTCACGAATGGTCGAGCGTGATCGAGTCCATCGAATTTGAGGACACGGATGGAAAAGTCGGCGACGTTCGCGCCTGCTTCATCCCCGGTCTTGGTGGCGCGACCCGCGAGATCATCACACGGTACGACGAAGATAATCTCACCTATGCTTACGCGATCGAAGAAGGTATGCCTCCCTTTGTGACTACCAACGAGGCAGTGTGGAGCGTCGCACCGATCGACGAGAACACTTCTGAAGTTACGGTTTCGATCGTTTTCGAGACCGCCCCTGGTGTTCCACCGCAGGCCGTCGCATTCGCGCGGACGAATTTCTACATGTTCGCCGGGTTCGGTATCGACGATCTCAAGTACTTCCTCGAGAACGGGGAACCCTACGCCCGTCAGTTCCCGTCACCGACCTGATCGCAAAGGTGCTGCACATGCTTAGATTCAAGTCAATGTTGATGGCACTTGGCGTGGCAGCTACTCTTCTTGCTGTGGCACCGACCGGTGCCACAGCGCAGTCGGCATCCGAGACGGTCACGCTGACAACTGGAGTCGGCGAAGTCGAAGCCCGGATCATGCGCCAGGCTGACATGCCTGGCGCCGCGCTGATTGTCGGGCTTCACGGCTACGGGATGGATGCCAGGCAGATTGAAACCCTTGTCAACGTCGAACCCCAGGCGGATCACGCCTTTGTTGCGCTCCAGGCGCCTGTTCCCGTAGAGGGCGGAGGCGGAGCTTGGTACCCGGTTGACGACAGCTCTGGCTTTGTCGCCGTTGACCCCGATGACGTGCGCTTGAATGCGGAATGGGTCGCCAGCGCGACCTCTGCGCTGGTTACTGAGACTGGCACGGACCCGGCGCAAGTCTATATCGTTGGCTTCAGCCAAGGCGCGTCGATGACGCTTGGTCTTGCGTTGACCCACCCCGATGTCGCTGCGGGCTACGTCGCTTTCGCAGGCGGGTTACCACCCGGGGTCCGCGCCGAGGACTGGACAGTCGAAGACGGCGCACCTGTTCTTTTGGGGTATGGCACTCGCGACGCGCGATTTAGCGCCGAGGAACTGGATGCAACAGTCGCCACGCTTTTAGAAGCTGGGTTATCCGTTCAATTGGAAACCTTCCCGGTCCCCCATGTCGTCAGCGGGGCCGGACGCCGCGCAATTGCAGCTTGGATAGACGACCGGATCGCGGGTGTGCCAGTAGCACAAATTCGGCCACTTCCCATTGCGGTCACAGCTGCGCCGGACACCGGCGCTGAGCCGGATGCCGTGATTGCCGAAGCTTTGGCCGCGGCAGAGGCACGAGGCGGCTACTTCGGGAACCCCGACGGCGATCTCGTGATCTACAAATTCTTCGACTTCAACTGCTCCATCTGCCGGATCGCACACCGACAGATGGGTCGTTTCCTTGCGCAAATGCCCGACAACACGCGCGTCGTCGCGGTGGACGTGCCGTTGATCGGGCCAGGTTCGCGCGAAGCAACGGCACACACATTCTCGCTCGTGTCCCCTGACGATTACAACCGCGCCTACCACGCGTTGATGGTCGGACGGGGTCAGATAAACGGCGTGCGGGCCTTGCGCGAACTTGAGAAACTCGGAATCTTGCCAGGTCTGACCGACACTCAGGAAGCGATCGACGCCTACCAGAACGAAATGCGGATCAACACTGCCGCGATGCGCGCTCTTGGGATACAAGGAACGCCAGGCTTCTATGTCCGGCTTGCAGATGGTCGCGAACAGGCCTTTACCGGCTGGGATGCTGCTGCGATCGCCGCTTTCGTAGGTGTCACACTCGAATAATCTTGCAGCAAAAGAGTCACGTTTCCACGACCGTAAACGTCATTTTCAGAGTGAAAGTCAGGTGCACTAAGAACCTTGCTTACAATGAGACGACGCTGTGAATCTGGGCGCCAGTGCTTCAAAAAGTGTCTTTTTGGGCAGCAGCGTTTCTTGGCTTGTTCTGCTCCCAACGCGGGCAAATACCTAGTGGCGCGAGTCCACCCCTGCGGATCGAAATAACATTCATTTGCAAAGTGGACCTTCATGCAAATCACTGGAAAAGTCCGCTTTCCGCCCAATCCGTGAATTTGCTGCGCCTCAAATGAACGTCTGCTTTCGGGCGCAGCCTAATATGCGGCGGACGTCCGACATGCGGGCGCATAGCTGCCATTGATTGAGACCACTGTCTATGGCGGCTAATAACCAAGCGGTCGATCTGGATAGTGCATTTTTGAAGTTGCGAACCGAGAATTTGGTGAAGAGTTTAAGTTCACACATGTATGAGATGTTTCTTCTGAACAAGGCAACTTCGAACCACGGCCCGTCAGGTGCGATGAAGTCTCTGAAAAAGCACTTCGTTTCACCAGAAAATGGCTCCGATTGATAGACGAGCTTCCGCCACATCAGACCGGCCTCTCGCTTTGGTGAACCTGTTAGGCTACCTCGAACCAGATCCTGCTCTTGCCCGCAGTATTTGGAAAACACCGAAGTAAGTTCGATCTCGTTCAAACATGTGACTGATTTCTCAAGCTACATGGCGTCTCAAGTAAACTTTCAGCTATTCGGAAATTGGAACTTCAATCGTGACAACCTTTTTCACAAGCGACACACACTTCACCCATGACCGAATCTTGAAATTGGCCAACCGACCATACCGTTCCATTCAGGAGATGGAAAAAGCGTTCATCCAAAACTGGAATGCCACCGTTTCTCGAGAAGACACAGTGTGGCACTTGGGAGATTTTGGATTTGACGAAATATCTCCGGGCAAAGCCGCCGAGCTCTTCCATCGCCTTAACGGAAAGAAGAACCTGATTTTAGGAAACCACGATCCTTCCCACCTCCCAACCCTACCCTGGGAAAGCACAAGGACCAGCATCGAGATCTCAGTCGAGGGTGAATGCGTTTTTTTGTGCCATTATCCCTGGATGACGTGGCCGGGTGCTCGCAAGGGTGTAATCCACTTATTTGGGCACTTGCACGGAAAGTGGCTTGGAACTGACCGCTCCACAGATGTCGGTGTAGACGCATGGGGCTATAAGCCGGTCTCGCTTCCTGAGATAAAACGGCGTCTGGCGAAATTGAAGCCAAACGAAATATTGAAAAAGACGGGAGCGAGGATGTGACGACACTCTTTTGGTGTTTTGCTCATCCCGTTTAGACAAGGACAAACGAGATTTAGCAGAATAGTTGTTTTTCGTTCCTGGTTTTATCCGATCGCATCTTAGGCTCAGTTTGGGTTCTAACATACCGCCCGCAAAGGTCGGGAGACCGTCCACTCTATTCGGTCGGCGGCGAAGGCCGCCAACGTTCATGCCAACACCATGCGAAAAATATTTGAACGGGAAGGTTTTCATGACAACACGGATATCTCCCCCCTTCCAGATCATCGGGTTATCACGTCAAACGAGAGACTTGACACGATCATCTCCGAGCTTCGAGAGGCAGTGCCAACGTCTTCCGTTATGGAGCGCATGCAAATCCCCAAACACTACCTGACGAGCATGATCGCACAGGGGTATTTGCGAACCATCACCGGATCCGATCAGCGCGCGAACGCAAAACATCAATTCTTCCCTCAGGACGTGACCAGAGCGCTGACGCGAATGTTCGAATGTGCGGAAATAATTTCCGAATATTCCGATCGGCACCTCACGGTGCCGGAAGCGCGGGCAGTTGCGGTGACTTCGATCGATTTCATCATGAGTTTGGTGTGCGATGGCAAACTGAAATGGAAAGGACGGCTTCCGGGGTCTGAAGTGTTCCCGCACCTTCTTGTCGACGTGGACGAAGTTCTCACGCTCGTTCGTCACGAGGCACAAGGTTCTGGAATTCCAAAGCGACACATCGAGAATCATATTCCCGGCATAGGCAAGCATGTCTTGAGTTTCATCGAGGCCGGATTGCTCGAGTTGGTTGAGGAGTTCAGCCCTGACGCCCGCCGGATGGTGCCGGTGATTTCCAGGGAGAGTGCTGATGCATTTGCGGAAAACTATGTCACATTAGGTGCACTCTCCAAAATGCACAGTCTTCACCACCGACAGGTGCGAAGCATATTGAGTTCTTTTGGAATCTCACCGGCGTTTGATCCTGCCGACATTGGCACGTACGTTTACGAACTCCGTGCACTTAAGGAGGCGGCACAGCGAGAAACGCAAATTTGGAAGATCGATGTGAATTGACCGTTTGAACATCGAACCATTGTCTGCATTGCTCCCCCATTTGGGACGTTTGATGAACTGAGACCGCATCCCGAACGCGGACGTTCAATCGAAATGCAGCTAATTCACAGCATGGGCGGGAAGCGAACGTTTGTTGCGGAATGAACGAAACTCCGAAAACGCAGAACTGGCGGTCGGCACTAACCTGCTGTTGGCGCAGCACCATTCAACGGGTCGCTGTTCGCCCAAAGCTACAGCGGATAAAGCTCAGCTGGAATCATTTGATGGCGTAGATTTGCTCCTGCGGCCAGGCGCGTCGTGCAGCGCGATACCGTGTATCGGGCAAACGGTGCAACGCAGCCGATGAGCAAATCTATGTCACCCTTATCATTTTGAAGTCGTGATCAAATCAACGAGGCCAGGCCGGATGATTTTTGTTTCAGGCCGCGTTGGCCCGAGACCCGGCAAAACATGCCGGACTTTACTGGTTGCAATATTTGAGACGGGAAGCCAGTTTGGATACATGGCCGAGACAGTAAATATTCGTTTGAAACCGACCGTGCTACACAGAGCAATGCTGATTGATGCGCAGCCCGAGCGAGCGCATTTGTTCGCGTCTTTCATGGCGGATCGCGGATGCCAGGTGTCGGCGACTGCGAGATCGGTTGCCGAAGTCCTCACGCAGCGCGGTGATGTCTGGGGTGCAGAAGACGATATCAGCTTGCTGGTGCTCTACACGACGGATCTTTCGGTGAAGGACGTCAAGGATATCGAAGAGCTGACCAAAGCAATCGACAAGCCCCTTCTCGTCATTACGGAAAGCAGCGACCCCCAGGTGGTGGCGAACGCCATCGCGGCGGGTGCCTCGTTCTGCCAGCCACTTGGTGTCAACGCGGACAGGCTTCAGTCTGGCGTCTTCGGCGCAATTGAAGTTCACAAGCGGCTTCTGAGCTTGCAAAAAGAGCGGGATCAGGCGGTTCAGGGCTTGAGTGAACGCAAACTCATCGACAGGGCCAAGGCAATCGTTATGGAAAGTCGCGACCTGAGCGAGCCTGACGCGTTCGCGTACATGCAGCAACTCTCAATGACCCGCAACACACCGCTGGCAGAGATTGCCCGCTCGATCATTGCCGCCAAGGACCTGCTGGGCTGAGGTTACGGCTTGAAACTCCTCGCATCGATCTTGAGTTTCTTTAACCGCGAATAGAGCGTTGTCGGTTTCATCGCCAGGCGTTCGGCCGCGCCGCCCGGGCCTGAAACCTTGCCGGCGCATTCCATCAGTGCTGCCCGGATTGCCTCTATCTCGGCGCGCTGCAAATCCGACCGACTGGTGATGATTTGCATGGACTGAGCGGCCACCGCCTGGGTATCAGCAAGTTCGTCCGTTTCCTGGTTCTCTCCGGCAAGCGCAGCGGGCCGCACATCTGTTTCACTCGGCTTGGGAAGGTCGAAAGCCAGTTTGCCGCTCCTGGACAGGATCACGGCCCGTTCGATGACGTTCTCCAGTTCGCGGATATTTCCCGGCCAGTCGTAGGCCTGCAATTGGTTTATGTTGGCGACGGTGAGTTGCGGCGCGGTCGTTCTGTTCAGACGCTCAACGGCACGCTTCATGAACAGTGTCGCAAGCGGGGGAATGTCCTCTCTCCTTTCCCGCAAAGGTGCCGAGTGAATGGGAAAGACGGCAAGTCGGAAATAAAGGTCTTCGCGGAAACTTTTTTCCATGATGGAGTGACGCAGCTCCCGGTTCGTCGCGGCGATGACACGCACATCCACCTTCATGGTGCGTGTGTCGCCCACGCGCTCGAACTGTTGTTCCTGAAGGACCCGCAACAGTTTTCCCTGTTGCTCCAAAGGCAGTTCACCGACTTCATCGAGAAACAGGGTTCCTCCATCCGCGAGCTCAAACCGCCCTGCCCGCGCAGATACTGCGCCGGTAAACGCTCCCTTGACGTGCCCAAAGAACTCGCTTTCGAACAGTTCAGCCGGAATTGCTGCGCAATTCACGCGGATGAGCGGTCGGTCGCGGCGCGGGCTTGCGTTGTGGATCGCATGCGCGATCAACTCCTTGCCGGTCCCTGATTCACCCGTGATAAGGACGGTCGCCTCCGTTGGCGCAACAAGGTCGATCTGTTCGACGGTCTGCGCGATCGCGGGACTTGAGCCGACGATCTCATGCCGGTTGTGACGCTCCTCCAGCTCGTCCAGCAGATAGGCTTTTTCCATTTCAAGGCGGGTTCGAAGCTGCTCGACCTCTGCCAGTGCCTTGCGGAGCTGGTTCTCCTGTTTCTGCTGCTTGGAGATATCCCGGAAAACCACAACGGCGCCAACCAACTTGTTGTCGTCCTCGATTGGCGTTGACGTGTATTCCACCGGGAAACTGCTGCCGTCCTTGCGCCAGAAGACTTCGCCGCGCACCTCGTGAACTTCTCCGTCCTTGAAGGCCAGATAGATCGGGCATTGATGGATGGGGTAGTCATCGCCGCATGCATGCGAATGGTGAATGACGTCGTGTGCCACCTTGCCCACGATTTCATCCGCCTTCCAACCGAGCATGCGTTCGGCTGCCGGGTTCACAAACGTGGTTTCTCCCAGCTTATTGACGCCGTAAATTCCCTCGCCCGCCGCATCCAGCAAAAGTTTGTTGCCGTGCTCCAATTCCCGGAACATCTGGTCGGCTCTGCGGACTGCATCCGGCTCTCCCCTGTGCAGAGCGGCAAACTCGGCCCTGGCCATACGCTTCCGCTGCCGGCGCGCGTCGAACAGCAGCATCGTAATGTAGGATTGTCCTTCGGGCGTCGAAAGAGCAGCGTGGCAGTCGATTTCGTAAGTACGACCGTTCGGAGTTTTCAGCAGAAACTCCGATTGCCATCTGCCGGGACCGATCAGACAAGCCTCGGTCAGCACATGCAGCTCCGCCAAAACCGAACGAAAAAGCTCACTGGGCCTGCGTTGAAGAAGTGAATCGGCATCTTCACCGAAATAGCGCGCGCAAGGCTCCGCCGCCATCATCACCCGGTCTTCGATCGGGTCGATGACCAGCGCGGCATAATTTGCGTTGTCGAACAAACCGCCGGAAAGACTTACGCGTTTTGCGTGCGTGAGAAACAGGGTTTCATTCATAACGCGAATTTTCCAACGACAAAACAACGACTTAGTCCATGCAGACTAGGTCATATCTTGATATCTCGTAAATAAAATTTCTGAAATTTCGTAATTTACGAATTCTCGTAAAGCTGAACCAGCGTTTTCAAATCGCGCAAACTATTGTTTTTTTTCAACTTTTAATTTTCCACAAACTGGCACAGCTCCTGCAAAGAAAAATTTGCTCAAGCGTCCCATGGCTAATGGCGGTCAATTCGACGGGAGGCTTTCACCGTGAAGCTGAACTGATGGTGGTTTGGCGGCGCAAGGCCGATGGGGGCCAAACGGGCGGCATTGCGGTTTCGTTCAAGCCGGATGACCCGCCCAGACTGTCAAAGGACGAATTCACATGGGTGCTCTAAGCAATCCTTTTGACCCGAATGAAATTTTGTGGACCGGCTGTCCTTGCGGCATGCACGCCACGATGTACGAACATCAGCTGGCAATGTCGCAATCCGCGACGGGATCACGGTTTTACACCTCTGAAACGACTGGGGCGGAAACTGTCGAGCAATCCGTCCAGCAGCAGCAGGCTGCGCACTCGGACATGCGTGACGAGCCGGAAATTGCGAATACGGACCCCGACGTAGACTGGAATGATCAGGAAGCCGTGCTCGCGCGCTGCGTTGAGTCAGCGGTCATGAAGGGGATCTTCGGCACCGACATGAACCGCCGGAAATTCCTGCGCGGCGTTGGAAGCGCGACGGCGCTCGCCGCCGTGTCGCAATTCGTACCGCTCGATGCGCTGAAGGCGGCGATCATCGATGCCAAGGGGCCGCTCGAAAAAACCAAGCTCAATGTCGGGTTTGTGCCGATTACCTGCGCAACACCGATCATCATGGCGAAACCGCTCGGCTTCTACGAACGCTACGGCCTTGATGTTGAGGTCATCAAAACTGCCGGCTGGGCGGTGTCGCGCGACAAATCGTTGTCGGGCGAATACGACGCCGCTCACATGCTCACGCCGATGCCGCTTGCCATCACCGTTGGTGCCGGTTCCACCTCGGTGCCGTGGACAATGCCGGCGGTCGAAAACATCAACGGTCAGGCCATCACCCTCGCAAACAAGCACCTCGACAAGCAGGACCCGACAAAGTGGAAGGGCTTCACCTTCGGGGTTCCGTTCGAGTACTCGATGCACAACTTCCTGCTTCGCTACTATGTCGCGGAAGCCGGACTCGACCCCGACAAGGACATCCAGATCCGCGTGGTGCCGCCGCCGGAGATGGTCGCCAACCTGTCGGCGGGCAACCTCGACGGATATCTCTCCCCCGACCCCTTCAATCAGCGTGCCGTGTTTGACGGTGTCGGTTTCATCTACAAGCTGACAAAAGAGATCTGGGACGGTCACCCCTGCTGTGCGTTCGCTGCGAGCCAAAAGTTCATCGACGAGACGCCGAACACGTTCCTTGCACTGTTCAAGTCGATCCTGGATGCGACGGCCTATTCCCAGGATCTGTCAAACCGCCCTGAAATCTCTGAAGCGATCTCGCCGAAGAACTACCTGAACCAGCCCACAACAGTTGTTCAACAGGTACTCACGGGCCGTTTTGCGGATGGTCTCGGCAAGGTGAGAAACGAGCCGACCCGGATCGACTTCGATCCGTTCCCCTACCACTCGTTCTCGGTCTGGATCCTCTCGCAGATGAAGCGCTGGGGCTACATTGAAGGGGATATCAACTTCAAGGACATTTCCGAACAAGTCTACCTGGCCACAGATGCGCAGGCCGTCATGAAGGAGATGGGGCAGACACCGCCGGACATCACCTACAAGTCCCACACGATCATGGGCAAAACCTTCGATCCTGCCGAACCGGACGCTTACATCGACAGTTTTGCCATCAAGCGGACCTGATCAAGAACCTGATCTGGGCGGCGACCGCTTGTCGCTGCCCGGTCAACCCAGACAAAGAGAAAGAGCACAACGGGCATGACAACGACGAACAATTTCGGACTGAAGGCAGGACTTTTGTCCATCGTGATCCTGCTGCTGTTTCTTTTCGGCTGGCACATGCTCGTGGTGGCGCAGCAAGGGCCCGCCGCGGAAGGACTGGATCCCGAATACGCCGCGCTGCTGGGAAAACAGGCGACCGAAGGCGACAGCGCCTTGCCGAAACCGCACGAAGTCGGCGCTGAACTCTGGCAGCATATTTCAGACCCGTTCTACGATGCCGGCCCAAATGACAAGGGCATCGGCATTCAGCTGGCCTATTCGCTGTTCCGCGTCCTGACCGGGTTCGGTCTGGCAGCGTTGCTTGCCGTCCCGCTCGGTTTTCTGATCGGAATGAGCCCGGTCATCTATCAGGCGCTCAATCCCTTCATCCAGCTTTTGAAACCGGTATCCCCGCTCGCCTGGATGCCATTGGCTCTCTACACCATCAAGGACTCCAGCCTGTCCGCGATCTTCGTGATTTTCATCTGCTCGATCTGGCCGATGCTGATCAACACGGCCTTCGGTGTCGCCAATGTGCGCAAGGAATGGCTGAACGTTGCAAAGACGCTCGAAGTCAGTCCGCTTCGAACGGCGTTCCGCGTCATCTTGCCGGCGGCGGCTCCGACGATCCTCACAGGCATGCGCATTTCAATCGGCATCGCCTGGCTGGTGATCGTCGCCGCCGAAATGCTCGTTGGCGGTACAGGGATCGGATACTTCGTCTGGAACGAGTGGAACAACCTGTCGATTACGGGCGTGGTGTCCGCGATCGTCTTTATCGGCCTCGTCGGCATGTTCCTGGACATCCTTCTGGCGCACGCGGCGAAACTCGTCGCCTACGCGGAATAGGCGATCCCATGTCCGAAGCACCGATTCAATTTACACCTCCCAAGTCGCACTCCGTCTCCCAAGGAACCGAAATGGCCGATAAGCCCGACACCCCTTTACGCAAGATGATCCAGGTCGAGGGGCTGGAACGTCGGTTTCCCAATCCCGGAGACAAGGGCGAAACACAAATTTTCGGAGACGTCAGTTTTACCGTCGCCGAAGGTGAGTTCGTCTGTCTCATAGGTCATTCGGGCTGCGGCAAGACCACACTCCTGAATATTCTGGCAGGTCTCGACGGCCCCTCCTCCGGCCACGTGATTGTCGATGGGAAAGAGATCTCCGGACCGAGCCTGGACAGGGCCGTCGTGTTTCAGGGGCATGCGCTTATGCCGTGGATGTCGGCCATGACCAACATTGCGTTTGCCGTTGAATCCCGCTGGCCGAACTGGAGCAGCGCCGACGTACGCAAGCACTGCCAGAAATACATCGACATGGTGCATCTGACAGGGTCCGAGGACAAAAAGCCCGCGCAGCTCTCAGGTGGCATGAAACAGCGTGTCGGCATTGCACGCGCCTTCTCAATCGAGCCGAAGATCCTTCTGATGGATGAGCCTTTCTCGGCGCTCGACGCCCTGACACGCGGCAGTTTGCAAGATGAACTTGTCACGATCTGCAAGGCAACCAACCAGACGTCGTTCATGATCACGCACGATATCGATGAGGCGATCCTCCTTGCCGACCGGATCGTGCTCATGACGAATGGTCCGGAAGCGCGGGTCTGCGAGATCGTTGAAAACACCCTGCCCAAGGGCCGCACACGATCCGACATGCATACGCATGAAAATTACTATCCGATGCGCAATCACCTGATCGAGTTTCTGGTCAATCGGTCGAAGAATTTCGCCGCGGAGATTTCCGCCGCCGATTTCGACCCCCGCAATCCCCCCATCGCCCGTCCGGCTGCCGCATCAGGCACGAGCGGCGAGCAATCCCTACCGTCAAACGACGCTTCGGCGACACAGGAGAAGAAAGCATCATGATTTCGCGTGAAGAACTAACCGAGAAAATCGTCGCCTACAAAACCCTGAACGGCAAGAAGTGGAGCGAGATTGCAGATTCCGTCGGTCAGTCAAAGGAATGGACGACAGCAGCTCTGCTTGGCCAGATTTCCCTTTCCAAGGAACAGGCAGAGGCAGCCGGCGCGGCAATCGGGATCAACTTCTCCGAAGAGGAGATCGCCCAGCTGATGACCGTGCCCTACCGCGGCTCGCTGCCGAGTTCCGTTCCGACCGACCCTCTGATCTACCGGCTTTATGAAATCGTGATGATCTACGGCACCACGATGAAGGGCCTCATCGAGGAAGAGTTCGGAGACGGCATCATGTCCGCCATCGACTTCGATATGGATATCAGCCGCATCCCGGATCCGAAGGGCGACCGTGTCAAGGTCACGATGTCGGGCAAATTCCTTCCGTACAAAACATACTGAACCAGGCAAGCGTCACGTCAAGGGAGCTCGTAAGTCATGTCAGAAATTCTCAACGAATCCGGTGGTTCAGCTTGTGCGGAAGAGGTTTGCCAGGACGATGCACGCACCGTGCCCGTCAAGGGCTCATCCGGCAAGACACCTGTGACAATTCTCACGGGCTACCTTGGAGCGGGCAAGACAACGCTGTTGAACCGCATTCTCACCGAGCAGCACGGCAAACGCTACGCAGTTGTCGTCAACGAGTTCGGTGAAGAAGGGATCGACAACGAGCTTGTGCTTGATGCCGAAGAAGAAATCTTCGAGATGAACAACGGCTGCATCTGCTGCACGGTTCGGGGTGATCTGATCCGCATTCTCTCGGGCTTGATGGATCGTGCGGAGGAGTTCGACGGTATCCTGGTCGAGACCACGGGCCTGGCCGATCCTGGCCCGGTCGTACAGACCTTCTTCGTCGACGACGATTTGCGTGACCGTGTCAAGCTCGACACAGTCGTAACGCTGATCGACGCCAAGCATTTTCTGAGCAAGGTCGACAGCCAGCACGAGGCCGAGGAACAGGTTGCCTTTGCCGACGTCCTGATCATCAACAAGCTTGATCTGGTCGATGAGGCCGGGCTGGAAGCGGTCAAGTCAAAGGTCCGCCAGATCAATCCGCACGCGCGCCTGTTCACCACCAGCAAGTCTGGCGTAGATCTCGCCGAGATCCTCGATCAGGGATCATTCGACTTGCAAAAGTTGCTCGAACTCGAGCCCGGTTTCCTGGAAGAAGACCCCGAAGACCACGAGCATGACGACAGCATCACCTCCGTTTCTCTAACCTGCAACGAACCCATCGATGCGAGGCGCTTCTCAGAGTGGATGAGAACGCTCATCCGCGAGCGTGGCACCGATATTTTCCGCAGCAAGGGCATCCTGAAAATCGCTGGCGACGAGCGTCGCTATGTCTTTCAGGGCGTTCACATGGTCATGGATTCCGAATGGGGGGCAAATTGGGAAAACCATGCGCCAACAAGCCGGCTTGTTTTCATAGGACGCAATCTCGATGAAGCCGAGCTCAGCGAAGCCTTTTCCGGCTGTGCCGTGGCCCGGGAGGCAGCATGACCCTCTCGGCTGTTCCGGAAACCGAAATGCCGATGCCGCTTCCCGGTGCTGTTGACCAGGGCACGACACGCGTCGCCTACGGCATCACCCATAAGAGGCTCGATGTTGCCGCAAATGTCACGGCGATCAAGGGACTGCCATGTGATCTGGCGGGGTGCGGTG
Source organism: uncultured Roseibium sp. (assembly GCF_947494555.1). Classification (GTDB taxonomy): domain Bacteria; phylum Pseudomonadota; class Alphaproteobacteria; order Rhizobiales; family Stappiaceae; genus Roseibium. The sequence goes on from NZ_CANLVF010000006.1 coordinate 464,059, forward strand.
TCGCTGTCGGCCTCGGGAATGGCGGCCTGGCCGTTTTCGGCGGTGACGGGCTTACCGGCCCGGATCTGACCGCCCATGGTGCCGCCGTAACAGGTCTGGCCGGATTGGAGAACACGCTCTACTCCATCGCGCAGGACAACAAACTCTATGCGCACGACCTAAACTCGGGCGCCAACAGCCTTTTGTTCTCGTCAAGCGGCCAGTGGCTTTCGTCCCTGACAACAGCGCCGAAAACCGGCTACATCGCCTTCGTTTCCGGGAAAACAGCGTTCGTCTTGCCGACCAGCGCCAGTGAAGCCGGGGCACGCGACTTTCAGTTTACGGAGCACCCGAGCAGCCTGTCCGGGCTGGCATTTTCACCGGACGGAAGGCGGCTTGCCGTCAGCCATTACGACGGCATTACCTTGTGGCCCCTGGACGGTTCCGGCAAAGGCGAAATGCTGCGCTGGAAGGGGTACCATATCGGCGTGTCATGGTCGCCGGACGGCCGCTTTGTCGTGTCTGCGACGCAGGAACGCGAGCTTCATGTCTGGGATCTTGTGAGCGGCAAGGATTATCGGTTGGGCGGTTATCCGGCAAAAATACACGAGCTCGAATGGACCGGCCCTGACAATGGTCCGGCGAAACTTGTCTGTTCCGGTGCCGATGTCATCACTGCATGGCCATTTGGTGATGTGGGACCCGATCGTCTTCCTCCCGTGGAAATCGGGTATGTCTATTCGGGCCGCGTGACCAGCGTCGCGTCGCATCCAAATCGCAGACTCGTCGCCGGCGGTTACACCACCGGAACTGTTTTGATCGGCGGCCTTCAAAAGGGCGAAGCGGCCTACGCACGTATCGCGGACAACCAGGAAATTTCAGCGCTGGACTGGGTCAAGGGCGGCCGGGTTCTTGCCGCCGGCACACGTTCAGCAACGCTCGACCTCATCACTGTCGGAGAGCTGAAAGTGCAATAACAGCGCATGGCGGTCGGCACACGTGCCAGAAACCTCCACGCAAGACCGGTAACGATTGAAGCACGCTTTACGGAAAGCACAGCGACTTGAGTACAGTCACGACGCACAGAATCCATATCTGCACCAAGTGCCGCGCGCGAGCGGACACGACCAGCGACCCACGCGGCAATGAAACCGTCTCCCCCGGGGCACGTCTGATCTCCCGACTGCAAATTGCGCTCGACGCGAAACCGTTTTCCAAACCCTTTGAACTCTCCGGGGTCGAATGCATGGCCGGGTGCAATCGTCCCTGCACGGTCGCTTATCAGGCCGATGGAAAGGCGGGCTATCTTTTCGGAGACATCGATCCTGACGGCAGTCTCGACGCACTGGTCCGGTTCGCGCACCAGTATGCCGAGCTTGAGACGGGCTGGTGCAGCGCGACAGAGCGCCCGATCGCCCTGCTTAACAAGACGCTTGCGCGGATACCGGCGTTAGGCGCGGGTGAGCACCCAAAGAAAATATCCTCAACGTCTCGGGATGGCAGGTTGTGATGAATGCATATTGTCCCCTGTCCCCTGTGCTCGAACTGAACGCCGCCTCTTTCCACACCAGGAAGTCGTCAACGAATGAAGCGATCTGGCTTGTCGACAGGGTCACGCTGTCCGTCATGCCGGGTGAAATTCTCGCGCTTGTGGGCCGGAACGGTGCCGGCAAAACTAGCCTGATCAGAATGATTGCCGGTCTGACGCGCGCTGATCACGGCGACGTCAAGCTGAACGGCGCACCAATGGAGGGCTTCAGCTGCCACGAACGTGCCCGCCACATTGCCTATGTGGGTCAGTCAAGCGAACCCGACGGGCGGCTCAGTGTCAAACAGTACGTGGCCCTTGGTCTGATGCCGCACGGTGGCCTGAAGCCGGGTTGTCAGGATCAACGGGTCGATGAGGCGCTCCGCATTGTGGGCCTTGTAGGCTTCGCGAGCCGGAAGATGCAGAACCTGTCCGGCGGCGAGCGGCAGAGAACGATGCTCGCACGGGCGCTCTGCCAACGCCCGTCCCTTCTGGTTCTGGATGAGCCGACCAATCATCTTGACCCAAGCGCCAGAGGAGAATTGCTGAGTTTGGTCGCGTCTTTGGGGATCGCCGTGGTTGCCTCCTTGCACGACCTCACGCTCGTGGATGATTTCGCCGATCACGTCGCGGTTCTTGAAAACGGCCGCTTGATCGCTCTTGGCACACCGATCGAAGCGCTGACCAGCGAACGCGTCCGGGCCGTATTCGATGTCGACCTGCATCGCCTGCCGAATCCCGTAAGCGGCGCATCGATTCCGGTTCTGGACGTTCCAATTGTTCGGACGCGCAACTTGAGCCTCACCGATTTTCCAACAAACCCGAAAGGCCGTTTCCAATGAAAGCACTTTTGATTGCAGCACCCCTCGCGCTGCTTGCAACCTCCACGCTGGCCGAGCCGGTCAGCGTCGACAATTGCGGCACAGACCTGACCTTCTCAAGTGTTCCGGAGCGGGTTGTGGTCCATGACATCAACATGTCCGAAATGGCCTTTGCACTTGGTCTTCAGGACAAGATTGTCGGCCTGACCGGCATAACGGGCTGGTACAAGACAAGTCCGGAATTTGACGAACAGCGCGGCGATATTCCGGAACTTGCTCCCAAGTATCCGACTATGGAAAACCTGATCGCCGCTTCTCCGGACCTGTTTGTTGCAGGCTGGTACTACGGCATGCGGCCTGGCGGCGAAGTCACGCCGGACACGCTGGAAGCACAAGGCATCCAGACACTCGTTCTGACGGAAAGCTGCGTGCATCTTCACGAAGACCGCCCGGTCGCGTCGATGGATCTTCTCTTTGACGACATGGTGCGGCTCGGAACTGTATTCGACAAGAAAGAGGAGGCCGAAGCGCTTGTCGCGGGCTGGAAATCGGACCTCTTGGAAATCGACACCGCGATCCCGGAAGAAAACAGACTGCGGGTCTTTCTTTATGATAGCGGCACGGACAAGCCCTTCACGGCCGGACGTTACGCGATCACAACGGCAATGATCGAAGCAGCCGGCGGCAAGAATGTCATGAGCGACATGGAAACCAGCTGGGGCACAACGTCCTGGGAAGCCGTCGCTGCGGCCAATCCGCAGTTTCTCGTCCTCCTCGATTATCAGGACGGCTCCGGCGCTGAAGGCCTAATGAAGTTCCTGAAGGAACATCCGATCATGTCCTTGACCGACGCTGTTCAAAACGAGCGCTACGTCCCGCTTCGCTATGAAGAGCTGACACCAGGACCGTCGAACATTGCAGCCATTTCGAAGATCGCAGAGGCGATGTATCCAGGTTCGTTTTGAGGGTCCTGACATACCCATGAACTTCTGACCCGGCATTTGGCATTGAAACCAACTTATTGGATCCTGATGGGGCTCGCGCTTCTTGTTGGGCTTGCACTCATCGCAATCGCTGTCGGGTCAGTCTCACTGGGCATTCCCATGGTGGTCGACGCACTCGTGAATGCTGTCAGCGGACAGGCGTCACAGAGCATTTCACCGCTTGATCGTATCGTCGTTGATCTTCGTCTTCCCCGTGCGCTCCTGGCAATCCTCGCCGGAGCCGGATTGGGTGTCGTCGGCTGCCTGCTGCAAACCGTGACCCGCAACGATCTTGCAGACCCTTTCCTGTTTGGCCTGTCGTCGGGGGCGGCGGCCGGCGCAGTCCTGGTAATCACGGTCACCGGCGATGTACTCGGCTTCTGGACGCTGCCGCTGGCAGCCTTCATGGGCGGCATGATGGCGTCGGTGATCGTTCTGGTCCTGGTGTCGAAACTATTGCCGGGCGGGCCAGCGCGGCTCATTCTCGCGGGCCTCGCCGTTTCGTTTCTGTTCATGGCGCTGACGAACTACATGGTGTTCGCAGGAGATCAGCGTGCCGCGCATTCTGTCCTATTCTGGACGCTAGGCGGTCTCGGGCTGGCGCGCTGGAACCTGCTTCCTATCGCCTTGGTCGGGTTTCTCGCGGTGTTCGTCTTTGCGCTTCTGCGACATCGTCAGTTCGACAGTTTGCTGGCAGGGGATGAAACCGCAGCTACCCTCGGCGTTGATGTGGAATGGCTGCGCAGAGCCACATTTCTTGTCTGCGCCTTTTCCACCGCCGCCTTTGTGTCAATCACGGGCGTGATCGGCTTCGTCGGCCTGATGGTACCGCATCTCGCACGGAGCCTAACCGGGCCACTGCATGCCAATCTGGTGATCCTGTCCGCCATTCTGGGGGCCGCGATCCTGCTGTCGAGCGACATCGTCGCCCGAACAATCCTGAGCCCGCAGGAACTGCCAATCGGCATCGTCACAACGTCGATCGGTGCGCTCTTCGTACTCGGTCTCGTGAGACGCCTCTAATCTGTCTCAGTTCTATACCAGGAGAAACAAACATGAGCCGACCTCCTTTTCCGCCCTTTTCCCGAGAAACGGCGATTGCCAAGATACGAGCTGCGGAAGACGGCTGGAACGGCCGCGATCCGGCAAAGGTTGCTCAGGCCTACACACCTGACAGCCGCTGGCGCAACAGATCCGAGTTCCCGGTCGGACGCGCGGAGATCGAAGCGTTCCTGACCCGCAAATGGGCCAAGGAACTTGAATACCGCCTAATAAAGGAACTTTGGGCCTTCACCGAGAACCGGATCGCGGTGCGTTTTGCATATGAGTGGCATGACGCGGATGGCAACTGGTTCCGTTCGTATGGAAACGAAAACTGGGAATTCGACGCCGAAGGCTACATGGCGGTCCGGCACGCCAGCATCAACGATGTGCCGATCTCAGAAGAGGAAAGAAAGTTTCGCTGGCCGCAAGGCCGCCGGCCGGACGATCATCCCGGGCTGAGCGACCTTGGATTGTAGAGCTCCAGCATTTGTGAAAGCCGATGCGCGTGCGCTCCAGAGCAGCGTTTTCCAGGATCGCCGTTTCCCGGCGATCTTGAAACCTTTGATTTAAGCCGAGACCGCGCTGAAAGACGGGTCTGTGACGCCCAGCCGCCAGGCCAGAATATCGAGCCTGTCTTGCCCAAAGAACATCTCGCCTCCAAGGACATAGGTCGGCGAACCGGGAACGCCCATTGCGATTGCCGCTTCGGTTGCACTCGCATATCGGTTCAGAGACGCATCACCCATTGCTTCCGTCCACAATGCCCTGCCATCGATGGGCAGGGAGTGAACCAGTTCCTCGACCACATCCGGATCCGACAAATCCAGTTCCAGCGCATAGACCGCTTCAAGCATGGCAAATGAAAGGATATGCGGTTCCATGTCGAGTGCCTGCGCGGCGTGAACAAGGCGCGCAGGCAACTCCACCGGAACAGGCCAATGTTTCGGCTTTGGATTGATCGGCATGCCGAGCCGTTCGGCGCTTCGCCGCAAATCCATGTAGCGATAATTGAGGCGCGTCTGGGATTGTTTGGGTGGCGGGGTCGCTCCTGCCGCAGCAAACACTTTCTGGATGTCGACAGGCTGAAAATCGACCTTGGCGCAGGCTTCAGCTGCTATCCCCATCAGCCGTTTCTCGCCGAGATAGGCGTATCCGGAAATGGGAGCGTAGAAGTATGTGATGGTTTCCATAAGCGTTGCTCGTCACCGCCGCTTGAGATTGCGACGTATGCTGTTGCTGAGGTTTAGTGAAAGACTGCAAGAAAAACGGCGCGGGCCAAAGTCCCGCGCCTTGAACGACTGCGCTCAGTAAGGCAGCCCCTCTTCTATCGGCAATGCCGGGTCGCGAGACCATTCATTCCAGGAACCGAAATAGATCTTCACGTCCTTTACCCCGGCTTCCTTGAGCGCGAGATAGGTGTTGGATGCGCGCGCGCCCTTGAAACAATAGAGCGCAACCGGCGTATCCGGCATGATGCCGACGGTCGCGCATTCCGCCAGCACCTCCTCCTTGCTCTTGATCATCGGACCGGACGGGGTCGGTTTCATCATGCGATACCACTCGATCCATTTCGCACCTGGGATACGGCCCTTGCGCGGACAGAAATCCTTGCCGTAAGGCGAGGAACTCTCCGCGATCCATTCGTCAATGTCGCGGACATCGAGTTTGACGACGCTTTCGTCCTTCACTGCCGCGAGCATGTCCTCGACGCCCATCATCAGGCCCATACCCGTCTCCGAGGACGGGAACGTTTTGGGTTCAGGTGATACCGGGTCGGAAGAAACGGGCATTTCCGCGGCCGTCCAGGCCTCGAAGCCGCCATGCAGCACCGCGATCTTGGGATAACCCAGATATTGAAGAAGAAAATAGCCTCGACAGGACTGACCGAAACCGGAGTTCATGGATTGCTCGTAGATGATCGCCGTTTCCTCGCCGGAGAGACCGACTGCACCAAAGGCGTCCTCGAACTTGCCCTTGAGTTCCGCAATTCCCTCTGGCGAAGACGTCGCCAGATAAGTGAAAATATCATGCACGTTCACAGCGCCCGGAATATGGCCAGCCGCATAGGAGTCCGGGTCCCGCGTGTCGATGACGACACAGGGCGCCGTCTCCATCAGTTGCGCGACTTCGGCGGGGCTGATCAAGGGGGTGTCAGTCATGCGTTTCTCCTTTTCACTCTGTAACTTGTCTGGAGGTCATTCCGGCGCTGATGACAGCTTTCAGGCCGCGCCGAAATCCGCGAGCATCTTGCGGAGCTGCTTGGTCGCGGGGGTCACGATTGCGACAAAATAGGCTTCGCGCAGGCGGCGCTGCGCGGCTCCCTGGCGGACATAACCCCGGGCGCCGCAATGGAGCATTGCGGCATTGGCCGCGGCCACGGACAATTCTCCCGCAGCCAGCCGTGCCTTGATGACACGAATGAAATAGGCCGGGTCTTTCTCGAATGGTGTTTTTGAAAGCTCAAACACTTCCGCTTCAAGCTCGGCAAGCCTGTACCGGAAATAGTCCGGCTGTTCGGGCAGATAGCAATTCACATGCGACAGGCTTGTTCCCGCCTGTTCCATCAGTTCGATGCAGTTTTTGATGAGGCCGAACGCCATACCGGATTGAAGCAGAATGAAACCCGCACGGATACGCGGAATGTAGTCCGTCACCGGGTCAGCGAGGATGTGTTTTTCCGGAATGAAGGCTTTGCGGAATTGGATCGCGAATGTGCGTGTGCCATCCATCGCAACGAATTCGTCGTTTGCAGTGATCTTGACCCCCTCGCCGAAACATTCGGCAACTGCCATGACCATCCTGGGCGTGTCACCGGGCACTGCGAAAACGACCGCGAAGTGATGATTGTCCCCAAGGTTCGAAACCCAGGGCAATGTGCCGGTCACGGAATACCCGCCATCAACCTTCTCGGCCTTCAGCTTGAGCTTCTCGATGCCGAAAATTGTCTTCATCGGGTTGGAAAGACCCGTCCCTCCCAGCCCCTTGCCGTTCGTGAGGTCCTTGCCGATCGTCTTTTTCAGGTATTCGTTTTCACTGGTGGCGATGTACCAGGCGAGCGCGTCCTGACACCAGACACAAAACGCCGTCGAGGTACAGTGTTCGCTCACCGCCGACATTGCCCGGATCGAGGTTTCCAGATCCGGCGTGCCACCATCCATGGAAGCGTGGGGGCTGAACGCGCCGAGCCTGCCAATCGCCCGCATGAAAGCTTCCGGATAGTGCCCCTTCTGGTCAATATCCAGAACAAGTGGCGCAAGATCGGACGCGGCCAGGCTGGCGACTTCGTCAACAACCGACGGCTCTTCCATCGCTGATGCGGCAATGGGCATGGGCTGAATGTTCATGGGACCAACTCACCTTCTACTGGGATTCACAAACGCTGGCGAAACCCGCCGCCAGAGACGGCGGGTGCTGTGTTTCATGCAGACTGCGCAACCATGTTGACGGGGCGCGAGAAGGTGTTGAACACCGGCGACCACTGGCAGACATGAGCGATCAACTCGTCGATGGTTTCCTGAGGTGCGTCGGCGTCCATGTGAACGATCAGGCGGACATCGGTGAAGCCGACCGGTTTCTCACTGACATCGCCGGTGCCCCAAACAGCCGTGATGTTGAGATCGCCTTCAAGTTCCACCTCAAGGGAGTTGATCGTGATGCCGCGGTGGATTGCGTTGGCATGCAGGCCGACGGCAATACAGGAGCCAAGAGCCGCCAGGGAGGCCTCGGAGGGGTTGGGAGCCGTGTCGTCGCCCAGAAGGCCCGGCGGTTCGTCGACGATGTAAGGTTCCAGATCGCGAATGTAGTTCGCGTGCCTGAACTTGCCTTCCGCGACGGTCTTGCACTTGAGCGTCTTGACCGCTTTCGGATCGGCCTTGCCCTTCTCGATCAGACCTTCAAGCCCATCCTTATCGATGGGTGCGAGGCATCCGGTCAGGACGGTTGCGGGTTGACTGGACATTTCTCTCTCCTTTGCATTGGCCCCGTGTGTCGAGAGCCTGGTTAGTCTTCCCGGTGCCAGCTGAGACGCGCGATCGCCTGCTGACAGAGGAAGTCCAATAGAAATCCGATAGTTCCGATGATGATCACGGTGGCGGCGAGCCGGTCGTATTCCAGCGTGTCGCGCGCATCGTTGATCGCGTAGCCGAGCCCGGAGGTGACCCCGAGATATTCTGCGGGGACCAGCACGATCCAGGCAACGCCAAGCGCAAGCCGGATGCCGGTCAGGATATCCTGCGAAATAGCCGGCAGGATAATCGTGAAGAGCATGTGCCATGGCCGTGCTCCCAGATTGCGGGCCACCTTGAACCAGGCCGGATCGACCCGGCGAAGACCAGCAGCCGTTGAAAACAGGATCGGCCAAATGGCAGCGACCGAGATCAGGAAGACGATCGCGCCGTCCCAGGTGGCGAACGCCATGACGGCAATCGGCATCCAGGAAAGCGGCGAGATCATCCTGAGGAACTGGAACGGGATGTTGGTCAGCTTCCTGGCCTGAGCGAACCAACCAATCAGGATGCCAACCGGCACCCCGAGAACGATGGCCCACAGAAGACCGGCGCCGATCCTGTAGAGGCTCGGCATGGTCATCTGATACGCTTCGCCGCTCCACAGCATGTCGCCGAGCCTTGCAAAGGCCGGGACAGGTGCGAAGTCGGCGAAGGCAAACAGTCTCGGATTGTTCTGCACCAGCCAGCCGCCAATCCACCAGACGGCCAGAAGCAGCAACATGCCGCCTATGGCGTAGGCAAGCCCTTCCAGCTGACGGACGATCCACCCCGGCTCAGACCGCAGTGCTTCTTTTTCGGCGGCTCCGGGACTCGTTTCCGTGACCGGGACCGCCGATACTTCGTCCGCAATCAGAGACGACTGGCTCACAGCTCCAGGATCTCCTCGCGGTTGAACGGATCACCGGGGTTGACCGAGGGATCGTTTTTCCATTCGGGGAACTTCTCCAGAGCGTTCTTGACGTAGCTGTATTCCACCAGATCGTCGGCCACGAATTGTGGGTCGAGACCCTTCAGGAAGGTTGTGTCCCCTCCAACAACGGTGTTGTTCATCTCCTCGACGATCAGCCGCGTTGCGGAGGGATAGGGCCAGGGCTGGAAGTCGATCCGCCCATTGCCCCAGCTTTCCGCGTGCTTGATCGCACCGGTGTCAATGTAGCCGCTGTCATCCTGATAGAGCGTCATGGCACGCTCGACGATCGGGGCCGGCATCGGCAGATAGCCTTCGCCGTCCTTCGACATCAGCCGGGCAGCCTCGGCCTTGTTCTGGGATGCGTAAATCTGCGCCTTGACCACGGCGTTCATGACTTTCTGGGTCCATTCCTGCTTTTCGCTGGTTGCCTGTTCATGCATGCAGATCACGCAGCAGGGATGGTTTTTCCAGATGTCGCCGGTGAACCGCAGGACCCGGCCGCCAGCCTTGAGTTCGCCCATGGCGTTGAAGGGCTCAGCAACGATGAAAGCATCGATCTTGCGGCTGGCAAGCGAAGCCGGCATTTCGGGTGGTGGCAGGATTTGCAGATTGCACTCGTTGGGAGCGAGGGCTTCCCCCTCAGCCTTGATGACCGGCGTGACGCCGGATTTGCGCAAGGCGTATTGCAGAACGATGTTGTGCATGGAGTACCAGAACGGCACCGCAACCTGTTTTCCGCCAAGCTGGCTGAAATCGGTGATGTCCGTATGCCCGCCGACGACCAAGGCAGACCCGTTGGTATGCGCCCAGGCCATCAGCTTGACCGGGATCTTGTTGTTGTAGCGCATCCAGACCGGGATCGGTTTCAGGAAGTGCACCAGATTGAATTTGTTGGACACGAAGCCTTCGACCAGCGGCGACCAGCCGCGGATCAGTGTCGGGCGGTCGGCCTTGAGACCTTCCTCCTCGAAATAGCCCATGCCATGCGCGACCAGGAGAGCGGTGGCATCGGTGATCGGAAGATAGCCGATCTTGACGACTTCATCGTCGGCACTCGCAAAAGCCGGCGAGGAGAGCCCGCCAATCAGCGGCGCAAGTGCCGCCATCAGGCCACCAGCTGCAAACATGTCCAGTGTCTGGCGGCGGGTAAAGTCCGAGGCAATGTAGTCGTCATCCCAATCCAGATCGGTGTCGTCGTTCTTGTCGCGTCCGTTCGTGTCCTTGACCATGATGTCCCCTCTTTGTTGAAACCTGCCGCGCCGAAGTCAGTTGACGGCCCGGATAGCCGCCCGTCCCTTTTGCGCGAGCGGAATGGAAGCCGAATGTCTGGCTGCGTCTGCCATCTCCAGTCCTGCGGCCTGTTCGTAGGCAGCAACGAGTTCGCTCCGCACGGAAGCGAATTCCGCGCTGGAGGGTGTCCGCTCGCCCTCTATCGGGTTCGCGACAACCGAATGAATCCGCCCAGGCTCGGCCTGCATCACGAAGGCCCGGTCCGCCATCATCACCGCTTCGTTGATGTCATGCGTGACGATGATCAACGTGATCCCCATGGAGCGGGCGATCCGCCTGATGTCTCGTTGAAGCGCGTGGCGGGTGAACGCATCGAGCGCTGACAGCGGCTCGTCGAGAAGCAGTACGCGCGGGCTCAGCATGAGCGAGCGGGCGAGTGCGACGCGTTGTTGCTGTCCACCCGAAAGGTCCTGCACGTTGCGCTTGGCAAATTCAGAAAGCTCGACCAGATCAAGAAGTTCGGGCACACGGTGCGACGCTTCCTTCATCCGGCTGTTGAAGCGAAGGCCGAGCGACACATTCTGTTCGACGTTCATCCAGGGATAGAGGCTTGGCGCCTGAAACATCATGACCCAGGACGGGTTTGGCCCGGTCACTGTTGCGCCATCGTTGGAAACTGTGCCGGCGGTCGGTTGCGACAGGCCGCACAGGATGTGTAGCAGCGTTGACTTTCCGCAGCCCGAGCGCCCGACAAAGGCGACGGCCTCACCCGGCTGTATCTCAAGCTCGATGCCGTCCAGCGCTTTCATACCGCCACGCTTGTAGGTGTGGCCTATTCCGCTCGCTTGGATATGCGCACCTCTAAAGGTCATGCAAAGCTCCGGCTCTTTGTGTTCAACACCTGGGGCGTGCCCATGAAAACAAACAGGTCTGTTTCCTCATAAGCAGGAGTCGTGCCAAATCGCCCAAAGCGCTGTTTTGCGAGTGAGTCGAGAGAGTTAGAGCGAAGAGACGCAAAGCTTGCTTGAAAGACTGCCCAATTCAGCCGCAAACCGAGCGATCAACAGCGCCTAAAATTAAGTCTGGTGTACTTCGGGTACACCTGAAACGTAGGCGTTCCAGCTTGAGTTTGACACATTGATCGGATAAAGAAGACTACAGATCTGTATTCTTTTTTTCTGAAGAAGGTGCCCCGTGACCGACGCACTGTCCCCTTCGTTCTTGTCCGACCTTGAGCGCTCGAGCGCTCGGGAACGGTTGTTGCTCGCTGCCTGCGACCTCTTTTGCCGTCAGGGGATCAATGTCACCGGCGTCGACGCGGTGGTCGCTGCTGCCGGAACGGCGAAGACAACGCTCTACAAAGCCTTCGGATCAAAAGAGGGGCTCGTCGAAGCGGTGCTCGAACGCGAAGGCAGCCTCTGGCGGGACTGGTTTGTCGCCAAGGTGGATGCCATTCCGGGAGACGCCACCAACAAGCTGGTCAATCTCTTCGATGTCCTGCGCGAATGGTTCGCCGAAGAGAGCTTTTTCGGCTGCCCGTTCATAAACGCGGTCGGTGAGCACGACAAGGAGGACGACCGGATGCGAGAGATCGCGCTCCGCCACAAGAAGATCGTGCTGGACAAGATCCGGGAGCTTGCAAAGGAAGCCAGGCCGCATGATCCGGAAGGTCTGACCCATGAACTCGCGCTTCTGATTGACGGCGCCATCGTTGCCGCGCTGATTACACGCGACCCAGACGTTGCAACCCACGCCCGAAACGCGGCCGCGCGCATTTTGATGAAGTGAGCGGGACTTAAAGAAGAGGCCAGCGCTCGTGTCCGCATCGTGTCTTCTCGGTGAATGGAGTAGAGGTTTCGCTTCATAATCCGGTCGATGTTGAATTGATCCTGACAGAGTCCTCGGCGCCCGTGTCGCCAAAAGCACAGTTGGTGCTTGATAGCTGATCAAGTTCCTTATCGAAGCGAAGCCAACGTCCACTCTGGGCTGAAAACTCCCGTAAGTGGGCGCAGCTGGAATGTCCGGTTTGCCGTATCCAGCGGCCAAATCCTGCCAGTCTCTTCCCGGCCCCTTTGCGGACTATGCTTAGGACCGAGGTTCTTTGCTCTCGTTCACACATCGCGATCCGCTGACTGTTTAGGTGGTAATTTCTCCCTCCCCACTCGTACTGAAAAAATCCAGTCTCACAGTCAAACCCGATGCTTTGCAAGTAGGTTCAAAACTTTGGTCCAGTTTGGCACATATCTTTGGTCCTCCAGTATGACGGAAAGATTTCTATTAACATTTCTAGTTACTTACAGAAGGTATTGTTCAAAACTTTGGTTCCCTCACCAGGAAGACCTGTCCGTGACGGCATAGGATGGACTATTTAGGCCAATAAATGGCTCAAATGGCCAAGAAGCGCGGAACCCACCCATCGGAGACGATGGGTGGGTTTTCTCTAGTATTGGGTGTTGATGCCAGTTCTGGGGCCGGGCGCCAACTTTCCGCATTTAGGCAAAAATCGTACATCTGCGCCGCATAGAACGCGCTGAAAAACCCTCTTGGCCAAGTAAAACCCGATAATCGCCTTCTATATAATGTTGGCCTTCCTCTCCCCCATTGGACTTAACCTGACGATCCTCCAAATTGAACGCGTCGGGTAGGTTGAGCGCCAACCACTCCATATAATCAACATGACTCGCGGGTCGGCGAAATTATGCTACCTTGAGTAGAACAAACTTGAGTAATTTCACTTTACGGGGAATAACTTGACCATAGAAAATTTCGTCCCCAAAACGCGCACGAGCGTTGACAGTTTAGGTTTCCTTTTTGGAGCCGGAACCTCGTTTGAATCCGGATACCCGTTGGTCGCCGGCTTGACCAAGGAAGTTGTAGGCGCCTTGAGCTCCGAAGAGCGGTCGGTTTTGGATGAGGTGCTTACGACGTTCGGGAAGGCTTACGACGATGAAAAGGGCACTCCGAACATCGAAGAAATTTCGGATATGGTCATCGAACACCATACCAACAGCCAGCAACAGCAATTCTCTACACTCAAAGAGAAAATTCGAAACCTTGTTCGTGATGTGATCCTTGGGGTGCAGAACCCAGATCTTTCGAACCAGGTGCTTTTTTTCGAGCGCTTGAAGGCTCGTGCTTTCGACCGGGCAACAGATGTCTGGGTGTTCACCACGAACTATGACCTACTGCTGGAGGACGCATGCGCTGAGGTTGGGCTAAAGCTGGTAAATGGGTTCGTTGGAGCAACAACACGCTGCTTTGCCGAGCGGGAATTCTCCCTTGTGTCCGGCACAGTCGCCCGAAGCCGTTTTTCCAAAGAAGGAGGTCTCACTGTTCGGTTGATCAAGCTGCATGGGTCGGTCTCCTGGTTTCGGAAGGACCCGCGCATTTTCGAAGCATCACCCGTTGCGATCAGTGAAACTGAAGCCCGGTGTATGGTGCTCCCGCGGCGAACAAAGGTGATTGAGACGCTTTCTCCGCCGTACGACCGCCTGTTTCGGTTATCCAGCACAGTGTTGGGGGACAAGTGCAAGCACCTCGTCTCAGCCGGTTTTAGCTTCAGTGACAGCCACATCAACGAAACGCTAATCAGTCCCAAAATCGACTCTGGTGCCATTTCGTTTGCGAACTTCTGCTCTGAAGAGCCGGAATCCCTTAACGCTTCGCGAGGACGACCGAACGTCTCTCATTTCTGTAAAGACAAAAGCATCATTAGTGGCCGAGAAACGGAAGAAGGCAGCGACGCATGGCAATTCGGCGAATTCGTAAAATTGTTTTGAGGACAAAACATTGAAACACCAGATCGGTAAGATAGTTGAGGTCAGAGGAGACCAAATCGTTGTCTCTCTTTTGGAGTTCGATCCGGAAGAGAGTATCGGCGTACCGGAGGAAATGGCCGTTGATGTCGCGACGCCTGACGGCCCGGAGAACGTCCTGGTCGGTCAACCGGGATCGTTTGTTGAGCTGTCGCTACCAAATGGCACCTTGCTTTGCTTGGTAACAGAAACGCGTATGCGCGAAGCAGCAACAGCGGCTTCGGAGGTCAAGGCAACTGCCGCTGAGGGCGATCTCATTGTGGATCAGGTCACTCGGCAGCTTGTGACCATCCCGGTCGGGACACTGAACGCCGACGGAAGTTTCGAGCGTGGAACCACCGTACTCCCAACGGTCAATGCTCCGGTCTTCGCGGTGCTGCCCAAAACGATCAATCATGTCTATACAAGCTTCGCCGAGGGCGATTTTTCGCTCGGTAAACTATCGCTTCTTCCGGAGCAGGAGGCCAAGATCAATCTGGACGCGTTTCTTGGACGACACGCGGCCATACTCGGGCAGACCGGCGGCGGAAAATCTTGGACTGTCGCTTCCATCCTTCAGAAAATTGCAGCTTTTCCGCAGTCGACAGTTCTGGTCCTCGATCTTCACGGTGAATATTCTCGGGCATTTGGTGAGGAAGCAGAGGTAATTTCGGCTACAGATATCGAAATGCCATATTGGCTGATGAACGCAGAAGAGCTTCTGGGTCTAATGATCGACCGCTCCGAGTCCAGTGCTCCCAATCAGAATGCGAAGTTCAAGGAGCTACTTCAGGACGCAAAGGAAAGGCACCCGGAAAACGTCGCCCTTGGCCTTGAAAAGATAACCATCGATACGCCGGTATTTTTTGATCTCAATAGCATCATCGAACAGTTTCGGCACCTCGACACCCAGATGGTTCCAGGTGCGACGAAACCAGTCAAGGGCCCACTCTATGGCCAATTTACACGATTGTTGATGCGCTTGGAGTCGCGTTTGAACGATCGCCGGTACGATCTGATCTTCAAGCCCAAGACCTACAATACCAGCGCCTCCATGGAGGATCTTTTCCGGAAACTGCTTGGTGAGGAAATCGCAGGCCAAAAGAAAGTCGTTGTCCTTGACCTGAGCCCGGTACCATTTGATGTCAGGGGTTCGCTAATTTCTCTCACATTGCGCTGCCTGTTTGACTTTTCATATTGGCATAGCCGATTGACCGGCGAGCGCTATCCGATTTCCGTTTTTGCTGACGAGGCTCACATCTATCTGAGCGATGCGAACGAAGATCAAGCACCTAGAGAATCTGCGGAAAGAATTGCAAAAGAGGGCCGGAAATACGGCATTAGCCTGACGGTGATCAGCCAGCGGCCGAGAGAAATGTCGTCCACGATATTGTCACAATGCGGAAGCTTTTTGTGCCTCAGGATTTCCAACCCAGACGACCAAGCGTATGTGCGGAGCTTGCTGCCTGACTCTGTGCGCGGCATCACTTCCATGTTCTCTTCCTTGAGGCGAGGCGAGGCGATCCTGATCGGCGATTCCATGATGATGCCTACACGGATCAAGGTCGACCGGCCAGATCCCACACCAGACAGCAATGATGCCTCGTTCACCAAGATTTGGGGCAATGCACCGGGCGAGCTCAAAGTTGCCGATGTCTTGACGGCATGGCGGAACCAAAAAGTGGCCCGATAATTCAAGATCCAGACCTGCTCGAGACATTGTTCTTGAGGTCGTTTGAGCGCTTTCTTGTCGCAGAAGCGGACAACATTCTGATTGGTACAAGCGAGCGCAATCTCTGTGCCCGACTTGCATTCCTTTTGGAGGACGAAGCGAGAGCCGCCGGATTGGTCGAATACTACGCGGACGTTGAATATAACCGAAAGCAGCGCGGACTGGTTAAAACTATCCTCGACGACCATGCGAAGGTCATCCCGATTACAAGTGACCTTATTTTCCACAGCCGCGGTGCATTCATCGTGGGGGATAATCTTATCACGGTGGAAATGAAGCGAAGCGAACATAGAGAAGAAGAAAAGCAGAAAGACCGAGATCGGCTGCGCGCGATGACCAAACCCTCATTCGACGACATCTGGTCTGGAGACGGCAAAACCCATCCAGAGCATGTCTGCGGGTATGTTTTAGGATACTTTCTGGAGCTTGATGCGGCCGAGCGGCGGTTCCTTATCAAGGAATACAGATGCGGAGAATTTTTTGGTGAGCGAAAGATGCCGTTCTAAGAAGTCCCTACCCTGGATTCGCATAGCGTGCCATATGGAACCTAATTGGCACCTGGGCTTACTCTTCCACGTGGCAACCGGCAGCACTGTGCGTAGTTTCTTTTCTCCCAAGCCAAACCTCTGCGAAGATCTTTGCTCTCACATGGCTCTCTGAACCTCCTGCCCCTTGCCGGAAATTATTTCCAGAACCTCCCGCCCATTCAGCTCGTACCGTTGCATCAGGGCGTCGACGAGCGCTTGATGTGCTGGTTCCATCTCTTCCAGAATCTCGCGTGCATCTTCGTAGGCCTTGTCGAGCGTTGCCTCGACACGACGGCGTAGAATGTGGTCGGTGAGCAGGACTTGTCGGACCTGCCTTGACCCGTTCGGGATTAGGTGAACAAGGCTGTCGCCGAAACCAAGGCTTGCTTCCATTTCTGTCGCGATCTGAGTGGCGGACGCCAGGTCGGAGCTCGAACTACCGCCGCCCCCGTCGGCGATCTCGCCGAAAACCAGCTCCTCCGCGGCGAGACCCGCCAAGTGCACCGTCAGCTGGGCCTCATAATCGCGGCGGGTCCGGCCCTTCAGCGCCGACTTTCTGACTTCCAGATAACCGACCTCGCCTTGTATTCCTTGCGTTGCGAGTTCCGGTTCGATCTTCAGCCGAAGGATCTCGCCGTCTCCGACTTTGGCCTGAACGATTGCATGTCCGGCCTCATGGACCGCGATCCGCCTCAGGTCCTCCTGGCTAAAGGCAATCCGGATTGGAAGTCTGGAGACGAGGTCATCACGTTGAAGGTCCCGCCTTTCCTTTCGTGCCGCCCGGCGGGCGTCGGGCACGAGTTTTTCAATGTCCGCTCCCGAATAACCATCGAGACGGCCAGCGATATCAGAAAGGCAATCGTTCGCCAGCGCGCCCTGCAAATGCCAACGCAGGATCTGCTCGCGCGCCGGACTGTCGGGCAGCGGAATACGGATCGTCTGTTCCAGGCGGCCAGGCCGGAGGAAGGCCGGATCGACAAGCTCCGGATAATTGCATGCCCCGACAACAACGATGCCTTCCCGGTCTTCGACACCATCAAGGCATTCAAGCAGTCCGTTGATCTTCTCAACGACATAAAGCGCATTCTCACCGCGGATGGTCCTGCGATCGCCGACAGAGTCGAACTCGTCAAGGAATAAGATACAGGGCGCCTTTTTTCTAGCCTCAGCGAATGTCCCTCGCATGGCCTTCAGGAGATCACCCAAATGGCCCGCCGATTGCCATTGGGCAAGAGACGACGCAACTAGCTCGACGCCGCAACTTTTCGCCAATGCCTTCGCATAGGTGGTTTTGCCGGTTCCGGGAGGCCCCGCAACAAGCACACCGCGATTGACATCCGTCCAGGGCAGTTTTCCTGTTCGCCACTCTTTCAGATCCACTGCAAGCTCCCTGCCCCACTCCCCTGCCTCACCAACACCCACGAGAGTGTCGAGAAAGAGCCCGTCCTCGAACGGACGGCTGCCGGCTTTACACGGATCACACGCGATCGCGTTCAGGACCTTGCGCCAGGACTTGCCCCTAGATCCGACCATGGTCAGGTCGAACCAGCTGAACTCCGTCAGTTGCTCGGCCTCCTCCAGGCTGATATTGACACCGGCACAGTAAGAAAAAGCAGCTCGGATGTGCCGCGCTGTCGGCTTTTCCAGGTGAATGACCGCGTCCGCAATTTTCCTAAAAAGACTCGGCAGGTCTTCTTCGTCTTCCACAACCGCAAAGATGTCCTTCTTACCCTTTAAGGCAAATAGGAACTCCTGTTCAGTCTTTTCACGCTCCCTGGGCTTTCTAAAGCCGGCCGGTTTGCACTCAAGAAATACCGGTAACGGGTCCGATTGCCGGTTTCTCAATACCCCCAAATCCGGCAGGCGCAGAATAGTCAGTGCATCCTGGATTTCATCGAACGGCGGTTTTTCACCGGCGACGATACCAACCACTGGAGGGTGCCACAGCTTCATCTCCGGCACCGAGCGCAGTGCACGGCGGACGGTGCAATGCGTAAGGAACGCATGAAACCCTGGTTTCTTTTGCTGGAAGTAATGGCGTAGGACGTCGGACATACAGACACTTTCTTGAGAAGCGGCAACAAATGGTTTCTGATTCAACGGGAAGCGTGCTCGCCAAGGCGATACCAGCGCGACAAGGTCCGCCCGGCGCCAATGTCGTTCAGAACGACGAAGAGCGGCGAACTCACCATCGGCGTGTCATTTCCCCTGATGGTTGGGTGCCCCGTTACATTTCCCGATAGAGCAGCGATCCCGCGGATGAATACGCGGTAATCATCCAGGAACGGTGCGTTGGACAGGGCTTCGCGCGAAGGATATCTACCCGCCCGCAGTGACTTAAGATCATCAAGCAGCCCTTGCAGCTTTTCGATGTCTTTCGACAGCAGTTCCGGTGCCCTTGGATCTTTGAGGTTTTCGAGGAACATGGACAATACTCTCCTGTTCCCGCCGAAGGATCTTCAGGCGGGCCAAAATGTATGGTGTTGAGCGGGTGTTGACCCTTCCGGTTTCGTCCGGCGTCAGGTCGTTATTGCGTCACGACGTTCTCGCGTGAATCGCCTTTGTCGTGCCCAGTTGGACGCAACGTGACAGGTCTAGGCTCCGACGCTACGCATCTGACGGCCTTGGCGCCGAAGCGGAAGAACAGACAGGCACTCGGCAAGCGACGGCCGTGCGCTAGCGACCTCAGTGGACGTCTCAGCACGTTCTTCCGGACAAGTGGTAATTTTCTCCACCTGCCTATCGGTTTCCAACGGTGCGCAGGTGTTGCCAATTGCCGCCAGCAGGCGCGGTGCCATGCGGGCAGCGATACTGGACCCCAGGTACGCGGACATCGCTTCAACCCGACTGGCGATTGGAAGTCCGAAATACTCGTCAACCGTTTCGCGCGAGACTTTCTTCCGGGCAACGATCCCGGACCGGCCGTACCAGTCGACGAGAACTTTTTTCACGGACAGCACTGGAAGCCCCTTTCGAAGCATAATGTTTTTCAACATCAAGCCGGCCGCGGTCAGATCGTCTCGCGCGTCTCGAGCCTTTCGCCCTCCCTGGGCGCCACTTCCACGTTTCACAGAGACGACATGCAGGTCGCAGGTTTGATGATCGAAGACCACGATGTCGATGACCACGCTCTTTCCGTGAGCCCCGTCGATTGGCAGGTTCAGATCGTCAAGTTTGTCGAGCTGATTGCATTCGACCAATGACATCGCTTCCTTGGAAACGGTCAACGCGACCTGGGTCTGCACCTCATACCTGTCACCTGCTTCGGCGAAGGCGTGAGCAATGGCCTTTTCGAGCAACAGGCCGTGGCGCTTGGGCAGGCTGTCCAGTGGTCCCCTCACCTGGGTCAATTTGTTGCCCAACAGCTCGTCCGGGCAATAGGTCTTGTCGAAGCATTCCTGCAACGCGGCATCGACCGCATCGCGGATTTCAACGGGGAGATCCGCGAAATCAGGTGCATAAGCACTCTTGACGTCTGGATTGGTGGTGGGATTTGGGAATTGCTTGTGCATAGGCTTCCTTTCGGGTTGATGGGACGCCCTTAAATTGCACAAAATGATCAGAGTGAACAGAATTGAATCGAATTATGGTTAACCGATGATAAACCCGAAGCAGTGCCGAGCGGCCCGGGCCTGGCTGGGATGGTCTCAGGATGACTTGGCTGAAAACGCCAAATGCGCTCGCCGGACCATAGCTGCATTTGAGCAAGAAAAGTCCGTACCTTTCGACCGGACACTGCGTGACATTCAAAAAGCTCTTGAAGACGCCGGGATCACCTTCCTGATGGCTGGCGCAAGGGGAATTGGATTGCGTGAAGGTCGGGACAACTCAGGCAACGCCTAAAACGGATTACCAAAAAGGCGACGCGATACAGCCTAGGTTGCCCACGACCTGGATCGAAGTCATTCAAGTTACGCTTTTTCGATTCAAGCGCCGAGACTTGCGATTCAGACAGCCAAATGAGCGTTTCAGCGGGAAACGCCGTTCTCGAGGTTTTCGATTCAATTCATTGAACGGGCGTTACATGAGTGAACGGCGTTCTCTTCGTTATTGTCCCCTGAAATGTGGAAATCGTTTCCAGAGATGGTTCATTGGGGTCAATTCTCACGCTGGATATGCAACAAGTCGTCGCGCAAAATGATCCTGACGTCACTTCATCTCGCACCTAAAAAAACCGGTGGCGGTGATGGATCTGCTTGAGGCCAATGCATCAAATCTTGTCGCACGAAAGCGTTGATGGCGAAGACACCAGGCGCACCGGCAGTCCGCCAGAATTTCTTTGCTAAGCGTGTGCCCAGATACATCGGCGCGCAACAAGTCTTAGCCAAGTTCAACCGGCCCGGACTGCGCAGCTTTGTCGTACCATTTCAATTCGATTTCCAAGCTGTGCTCAGTGCCTTTGCTTGCGCTTTCCTCATCTTCGACCTTGAGCTCCAGAACAATTTGGTCGGGAAACTCCAGCGAAATTTCCTCAGCTCCCTGGCGCAGTGTCAGAGTGCCTGCCTCAATGCGGTCAGCGATGCCACGCAGAAATCCAACGGCGTCAGCCCGGGACTTGCTTTCTTTACTTCTAAAGAGGGTTGTTTCACGTCCCATATAAATCTCCCGAATTGTGCGCTTTGAAGCCTCAGTTTCGAACCTTGCATCTGCGCAAGATTAGGGTTTCTGAAATGAAGGCTCCCAATTCGCCTTACCCTATAGACTTGGACCGATATGGTTTAGCCCTCTCGAACAGCCAAGTTCAACGTCGAAGCCCGCTTACGCTGCCAACCGGCGAAACCCGAGCGTAACCAGCGTCGCCATGATCATTATGTAGAACGAATAAAGCGCGGCTACCCCGAGAATGGACTGTTGCTCTGTTCCTGAAAAACTTAGGGCGATGATTGCAAATGCCAGCGGTCCATTTTGAATGCCTGTTTCCAGGGACACCGTTCTGGCGATGCGCTCCGGGTGACGCAGTGTTTTTGCAAGACCATAGCCAACCGCCATCCCAATGATGCCCAGCATCATCGCAGCAAGATGAATGTTAGGTGCGGTCGAGGTCAAAAACTCCCAGTTTCTCGGGACCCAGGACACGATGATGAACAGAATGAAAAGGATTGCCACCCAAGAGCCAACACGTTCGGTTACGGCACCTGCTTTCTGGCTGACGGCACGTATTCCCATGCCAACGCCAACCGGTATCAGGATCACAAGCAGCGTTGTGACGATGTTGTCAGTCGGGATTTCGATCTGAAGCGCTGACGCGTAAAGAATGAGCAGTATTGGGATCAGCAGGATCCCCAACACCGTCGACGTGACAGTCATCAGGATTGAGAGCGCAACATCGCCACGCGAAAAATAGGTGAACATATTGGATGTTGTGCCACCGGGCATGCAGGACATGATCAGTATGCCCACAGCGGCTGAGGCCGGCAGGGAAAGGGCAATCGTCAGCAAAAACCCCGTCAATGGCATGAAGGCATATTGGGAGAAAACACCGATCCCGAGTGCAGTCGGCCGGCGCAGGGCAGACAAGAAGTCTTTCGGCGTCAATGCCGCCCCCATTCCAAGCATGATGATGACGACCTGAAGGGCAATCAGTGTTTGTTCAAAAGAGGAGATCAATAATCTTTGCTTTCCTGAATTGCGCCTCAAAAAGCCAGGCGCGTTATAGAAGCGACAACTGACCTAAATTCTGCTAGGATTGACAAACGCCGGACTACATAACGTATTGACCATGCATTGCTTTTCTCGATGGTTCAACGGCAATTGGAGAACTGCGCCATGAATTTGAGCTCAATGTCAATCATGCAGCGAAAGGTAGCGCTGTACACTTTGGTGAAGTTTTCCTTGCCAAAGCGGCTCGGCTCCTTAGAGAAACGCTGCGTTCCAAGAAATTTGCCAATTTACCAGCTGATATCGCCGCCCCGCTCAGAAAGGCATATTTGGCAAGAAGAGACAGTTGCAAAGCAAACAACCTCAGTTGTCTGAACGCAGAATACGCTGCGACCGCTTCAAAGTCTCATGCGGGGCTTCTCCGAACAGCGATCTATAGTCCCCTGAAAACCGTCCCCCATTCATGAAACCGAATTGCAGACTGACGTCCTTGATGGAATTCGGCGGATTGTACGGATCCAGCAACCGGTCCTTTGCCTTCTCCAGACGCATCCGCTTGATGTACTGGATCGGAGAGACGCCGTGTATCGACGCAAAACTTTCCGACAAACGCGTGTGGCCAACCCCTGCCGCGCGGCAGAGATCCGACAGCGTCACAGGTGTTTCTATATCGTTGGCGATCTCAACTGCGCGGCGGACGATGGCCAGATCGCTTCGCCTCTTATGCCCCGATTCAGGTGAAAAGACACTTTGCGCCAGCACGGCTTGGGCCGCGATCTCATAGAGCGCATTTTCGGCGACCTCAGGCATGCCATAGTGATCGCCGCGCAACTCTTGATCCAGGCAAAAGGAAAGAACACGGTTGATCCGCCGCTGGACGTCAATGCCTGAAGCTGATTTGAGGTCCAGGAAGTCATCGGTGAGCTGGCTTTCATCCGTATCCTGCCCGGAGAGCGCGCTTATCTCATTGATCAAACGATCTGTCTTAAACCCTGCACCGCAGCTAATGACGTCTTTTCCCTGAGAAACATAGCCTAGCCGAGGCGTGAAAAGCGCGATGTCGCCTGGCGAAGCGTGCCGGCCGTTCAAGGTGTAGTCGCCGCTCCAGGACAGCGGGTAGGTAAAGGCGACCCATCCTTGACCAGGAACAAGGTGGGTTGTTGTTTCCCTATCATATTCCATGCGCAGGATCGCCGCGTCTTGCGACATAGCTCTCAGCGATTTACGGCTCACAGCCCCCTTGCCAAGCTGCACCATTCCGGATTCTGCCACAGCAGCTCCAGCAACGTGTTGAGCGTAACTGTTGACCGAGCGGGAGGCTCTCGTGAACTCGGCTTCGCTTTGGGTACTACCGCTTATGGGCTCCGTCATATGAACGTATCGCCACTCCCTTTCTCAAAAACACCAAAACACCCCGCCGCTTGGCGCCCAACGACTTGAAGAAAACTCGCTATGCCGGCTTATCAACCTGTTTCCTATTCAACGGAAGAAACATGACAAGCCTTTGTCACACATGTCGTTTGAGACATTGAACGCGTTGACCGCGCTCGCGGAAGAATCGGACATCGTTTTCTTCTGCACTGCAATGGACAACAAACGGCATCTCGAATTTACTCCTTTTCAAACCGATCAGTAGCCATGCAGCACCACAAAAAATGCTGCAATTTCAAGGGTACAGATGGAGGCCTTTATGCGCTCGTTGTCTGCTAAAGTAGTTTTCAATCTTCCGACCTCTGTTTGGCTGCCTGGCCGGTCAACCGTTTGGCCCGGATCTCTGGCGCGCAAGGCGGCGATGCTTGCATGTGCGGCGCTGTTGACACTTCAGGCGGTGCCAACCGTGATTGCACAGACAGTTGAGGCTTCGCCATCAAACCCCATTGCCCAATATGATGGAACACTGTCCGCATTTAACAAGAAAAACAATGAAGAGCAGATCGATACACCTGCCGAACTCACCCAGTCGCATACAGCCCCACACGAAAAATCAGCTGACGATCTAAGCCGCGAACTCTCCAACCCGAACTCCCCTCTTGCAAAACTGCAATTCGAAACGCGCTTCACCGCTTTCGAAGGTGATCTTCCGGGAGCAGATGACGAATGGGCACTCTCGACTGTCTTTCAGCCGATTTTCCCGTTTCCGATCTCCGCAGACGGCACGACCAACTTTTTCCTCCGTCCGGGTGTGCCGATCATCTGGCGGCAGCCGTCCTTCAACGCGGGCAGCAACCGCTTCGATGCGATCGGCGGCATTGGCGATATCGGGTTTGACGCCGCGATCGGCAAGTCCTTTGACAATGGCGTGATTGCGGTTGCCGGCATTCAGGGGACCTTGCCCACCGGCACAGACAGCCGATTGACAGGTGGTCAACTGCGCCTCGGACCGGAAGCCGTTCTCGGTTACATCAACAAGACAGGTTACGCGGTGGCGTTTCCGCAGCACCAGTGGAACGTCGCCGGTTGGGAAGACGAGGCTTATGCGGTCAGCAATTTCGAGTTCAATGCCGGACTCTATCTTCCAAATGCATGGACGGTCTTCACCAACCCGGTGTTTGAATATGACTGGATGGACAATCAGTGGACGGTCCCGGTCAATCTTGGCGTTCGCAAAGTCGTCAATGTTGGCAAGATGCCGGTGCAATTTGTCCTGAAGGGTGACTACTACCTCGAGAAGGACGACACGTTCGGCGAGGAGTTTGCCGTGACGCTTCAAGTCACGCCTGTCGTCCAGAACTTCATCTACAACGCTTTGATCAAGAATTAGGTGATAGCCGGATGTCGACATATCGTTCCAGCACAAAAGCGGTGTTGTATGCTTAGACAGATCGGTTTGCGCGGCGACGGTCTTCCAAACCAGGTTCAAAGCACATCGGCTGTCCAGGCACTGATGTCCCGCAAGTCCGCAGATGTCCGCGCAACTTGGAGGATCGATATGGTTTGGCGCATTTTCATTGTTCTCGCTGCACTTTTGCACCTGACGGTCCCAACAGCCGCTCAGGACAAGACCAATGAAACAGGACAGGTGTTCGAATATCCCGGCACCGTTGTGCCATCGCGCGAAGCGGAAATTACACCGCTTGTGAGCGGCTGGTTGAACAAGATCCATTTCGTGCCGGGACAATATGTCGAGAAGGGCGACGTTCTTTTCGAATTCAATCAGATTCCAACGGAACTCGGCATTCAACAGGGCAAAGCCCGCCTCGCAAGGGCAGTGGCGGAACTGCACCTGGCAGAGGCGGAATTGCAGAGAGCATCGCAGCTCAGAGAACGAGACGTGACGTCCGAGGTCGAGGTGCTCGAGGCGGAAGCGAGACGTGACATCGCCACGGCAACGGTGAAGGAACTCGAAATTGATCTCGAACTTCAAGCGATCATGCTCAGCCACCTGCTCCAGAAGGCTCCCTTTTCCGGGATCATGAGCGAGCCTTTTGTTCAGGAGAACGGGTGGCAAGGCAAGGAAGGCAGAGAAATCATCAGGATGGCGACCGTCACCCAGATCGACCCGATCCGTGTGATTGGCGAGGTTCCATATGACGTTTACGCAGAGCGGCGCAAAATTTTCGGGACGGATCAGGCCACGATCGAGGGGCTGACGCTCACGTTGGTGCTGCCAGATGGCGAGACCTTTCCCCACGAGGGCAAGTTCGTGTCCGGCGGCTATGCGTTCGATGAAGAGAGCCAGAAACTAACGGTCTGGGCAGAATTCCCCAACCCGGATTTGCTGCTTCGCCCCGGTCTTGATGTCACTATTCGCTCGGAATTGAAACAGAGCAAGTGACCCAGGCTTATGCAATCAACCTGTCGCCTGGCTTCTCTATTTTGAATCAAGGCTGTTTTTCGGAGGGTAAATGAATGTGCTCGAGAGTGTTCTGGAACAAGACCGGCCAACCCATGCTGGTTGGCCGCAATGAAGACTGGTTCGAAAGTCTCCAGACCAAGGTTTATGCGTTCCCGAGAGGCATGAAGCGGGACGGTGCAGTCGACGACAACCCGGCGACGTGGACTTCGAAATACGGCAGCATTGTCGGCGCGTGCTACGGCGCGGCCATCACCGACGGGATGAATGAGGCCGGGCTGAATTGTAACCTGCTCTACCTCGCCGAATCCGATTTCGGTCCCCGCGACACCTCCAAGGGCGGTTTGTCGGTTTCGATCTTCGCCCAGTGGGTGCTCGACAACTTTGCGACCGTGGGCGAGGTTCTGGCCGCGCTTGAGACCGTTCAGATCGTACCGATCTACATGATGCACTTCACCGACAAGGTGCAGTCTCCCTTCCACTATTCCATTGCGGACAAGACAGGCAATTCGGCTGTCATCGAGGTGCTGGATGGCGACTTCAGCATTCACAAGGGGCCTAAGGTCACGATCATGACCAACTCGCCCCCCTATGAGCAGCAGCTTGAAAACATGAAGCAATATGTCGGCCTTGGCGGCGACAAGCCATTGCCCGGCGGTTCTCAGGCGGACGAGCGTTTCGTGCGCGGGGCATACTACCTGAGCGCCCTGCCCGACGAACCTGCCGATTACCACGAGGCTGTTGCGAATATCCTTGCGGTCATTCGCAACATGTCGACGCCCTGGGGCATCAGCGACCCGTCCCGACCCAACGTTTCGCCCACCCGGTGGCGCACGATCAGCGATCTGACAAACGGGCGCTATTATTTCGAGTTCACACAAAATCCGACGGTCGCCTGGATAGACCTGCACAAGCTCAACCTGGAGGCCGGCGCGCCGGTCGTGATGTTCGATCTGAAAAAAGACATCCGGGCGACAGGCGAAGTTTCGGACCGGTTCAATCCGTCCAGGGAACTTGCCTGGCTGCGTGGTGGCGCAGTGCTCAATCCAGCCGACTTGTAGGGCCTCCCCCCCTGCAAGTAACTCTCCTTTTCTCGGAACCACCCCAACCCAGAGGCGGAAACGCGAATGACAGACCAATCTGCCCCCAAACCGGTTACGGCCTATAAAGAGGGCTTCACACTGGAAGATCAGCGGCACTTCAAGAACAACCGCGATCTGGCGGAGTGGCTGGGTGGTGGCAACGCGTCCGTTTGGGTAAACAACAGACCTTCCGAGGCGTTTCCGTCAACCGCCACGGTTCCGAACCGTCTGCCCCCAGCGGAGCTGCCCAAGGCAATCAATCCCGAGATCGGCAAGATCACTGTTGAAACAAACAGTCTGGGCACACTGACGCTGGATGAGTTCATGGCGCACCCTGCTGGCCGCGCGCAGGCGTTCATGGTGATCCACAAAGGCCAGATTGCCTACGAGAACTTTGCAGCCATGCACCCAGCTGATTTTCACGTCTGGATGTCGACGGCGAAAGTCATCCCGGGTCTGCTGATCGATCTTTTGATCAGTGAGGGCAAGATCGATGACGAAAAAACCGTCGGCCACTATCTCGAGGTCTATCGCGGTTCTGCCTGGGAAGACATCAAGGTGATTGATGTCATGGACATGTGCACGGGCCTTGATATTCAGGAGATGCAGGACGGGATTTCCTACAAGCCCGGCTCGGTCGTGCAACGCATGCTATCAGCGGAGTTCGGTCTTCCATACAAGGGGGAAGTTGAGGACTTTGACGCGGTGTTGCGGGACGCCAAGAAGGTGCTCGAACCCGGAGTGCAGTTCGACTACTCTTCGGTCGCAACGCAAGTGCTGGTGATGATCTGTGAAGCCATCACGGGTGAGCCATGGGCCGAAACCGTAGACAAGCGCGTCTGGTCGAAAGTCGGTTTCGAAAGCGCGCTGTTGGTGCACACCACACCAACCGGTCTCGCGGTCGGACACGGGATGCTCAGCACACGGCTGTCTGATATGGGACGGTTCGGCATGCTCTACACCCCAAGCTGGAGCAAGG
Organism: uncultured Roseibium sp.; assembly: GCF_947494555.1. Classification (GTDB taxonomy): domain Bacteria; phylum Pseudomonadota; class Alphaproteobacteria; order Rhizobiales; family Stappiaceae; genus Roseibium. Next base: position 492,066 of record NZ_CANLVF010000006.1, read on the forward strand.
TTGCCAACGAGCAGGTCGTTACAGACGAAATCCTCAAGCGGATCCAACAGGGCACCCGCAGCCATGACTTCTACATGAAGGGTTACGGGCCCGAGACTGCCGCGCACCTTGCAGATGAAACGATGATCTCCAATGCGCGTCAGTGGGATGCGGTCTGGCCGGATGGGGACCTTTTCAAGTCCGGTTTTCAGCAGCAGTCGCTCTACGTCTCGCCTTCGCGCGATCTGGTGATTGTCAACTTCTCCGTCAATGGCGGCGACGACACGATCAAACACTACCTGCGTCCCATCGCGACCTCGGGATTGTTTTGACGCAACCATTGACCAACCCAAAACAGCCGCCGGAATACAAACCGATCAGGGAGAATTTCAAATGCCGAATAACGATCCAATGAGTGTTCCCGGAGCAAAGGTTACTCTGCCTGTTTCCAAGGTACGCGAAGGTTTTGATCAGGAATTCATTGCTGCTGCTCGCAAGAACTTCAGCAACACACACATGCAGCTGGGCGGCGATCACGCGCTCTACTACACGACGAATTTCACCGAATTCGTACCGGCGGCAATGGCCAATCCGCACGGTCCGGTCAGCGAATTGACACGCCGCCCCGATCCGTCGCTGGGTGCACTGACATATACGCTTGGCGACGGCACTGAATCCGCGCCTCTGGATGCGCATCTTGTCGACTTCAACTCTCGCGTCCAGGGCATGATGATCCTGCACAAAGGCGACGTTGTCTTCGAAGCATTTCCCGGCATGCGGCCCGAGCAGGTCCATATTTGGGCATCCGTCGCGAAGTCCATGGTCGGAACGCTCCTGACGATGCTGGAGCTTGAGGGCAAACTCGACACGTCGAAACCGATCACTGACTATGCGCCGGCTCTGAGGGGGTCGGAGTGGGATACAGTGCCGCTGATCCACGCCATTAACATGGCGTCCGGCCTCGATATCACGGAGGACGCCAAGAATACGATGGACCCGCGGTCGGTGTTCCAGCGCATGCTTGCGGCCGATTTCGGTATTCCGAATGCGGACGGGGTGCAGGAGGACGAAAACGAGGTGCTGCGCGGTGCGGTGCGGCTGCCGGGCGAAGAGCCGGGCAAGTTCGCCCGCTACAGCTCGGTGATTACAAAAGTTCTCTGCGAAGTTGTCGAGACCGTAACGCAAAAGACCTACACAGCAGTTGCAGAGGAGCGCATCTGGTCAAAGATTGGCGCTCGTGCGCCCTTGGTGATGAGTCTATCGCCGGCAGGGCTTGCAATCGGCTACGGAGCACAGCATTCCACGCTTGAGGATCTTGCCCGTTACGCGCTGATTTTCACACCAAGTTGGCAAAAGGTGGCGGCAGAGCCCATCGTTTCTCCGGACGTTCTGCGCAAGATGCAGACGGCAAGCAGCAAGGAAGCATACCTTGCCGGTGATTTCACCGACCATTCCTGGGTGAAGATGTGCTTCGGGAAGGACATGCCGATCTTCAATTCACACCAGTGGGACGCGGTGTGGGAAGACGGCGCGCTTTTCAAGCACGGCAACCTTTACCAGGGGATTTACAGTGACCCGGCACGCGATGTGGTCGGCGTGTTTTTCTCTACCTCACCCGTGAACCTCGCTCCGGACCTCAACCCTGGCTACCTGCGCGCGGCCGCCAAGGTGCTGGCAGGCGGCTAGACGGCATGTGCCCGGCAGGCCGGAGGATGAATTGAAGTACGAGTTTGCAAATCAAATCAGCGGACAACTGCGATCCAATCTTCCGGCCCACTCACTGATGATGACCTCCCAATCAATGGGAACACGAGCGCCGTTTTCAGTGTGGAGCAACTAGGACGGCGCAAGAATCGCAGAGGTCCTTGGTAGAACGCACTCCAATGGCCGCAGTAAAGTTCTTTTAGGAGACCCCGATGGAAGCTGCCATATCCTACCTGCAAACCAACGTGGTGATCTTACTGTTTCTGGTCATCGGCCTCGGCTATCTTGTTGGGAAACTGTCGGTGTTCGGCATCGGGCTTGGCCCCACGACCGGCATCCTGATTGTCGGTCTCATTCTCGGGTTGGCAAACTTCGAAATTCCGGGGATCGTTCAGGGCCTTACTTTCACGATCTATCTGTTCGTGCTCGGCACGATGGTGGGCCCTGCGCTTGTTCGCGTTTTCACAAGCCCCGCCGCGATCCAATACCTGCTCATGTGCCTTTTCGTGGCCGTTGCGGCGGGTTTGTCGGTCTACTTCGTATCCGTGTTGTTTGGGTTCAACAACGTGGTGGCGGGCGGCCTCACGGCCGGTGCCGTGACCACATCCGCAGTCCTTGCTGCGGCACAGGGTTCTGTGCTCGCGGGCTCTGTTGCCCTCCCGGAAGGCATGGGAGCCGCCGAAGCGGGCAATATTCTCGCGAGCGCCTACGCCATAACCTACCTTTATGGAACATTCGGGCTGATCGTCCTGATCAAGATCTGTCCGATGCTGGTTGGCAAAGACATTGCCGAAGAAGCCGCTAAGCTGGAGGGGGGCAAGGCTGCGCCTAAGAAACGTATCGCACCTTCCGTGCGTGCATGGCGCCTGACGCTGCCCAAATATGTCGGCCGTCCAGCAGGTGAGCTTCTCACCAACGTCATAGCGCGCCGCGAAGAAGGTGCCCTGCCATCTCTCGAGCAGGTGCTGCGCAATGGAAAACGTCTCGACATCACCGACGATATGAAACTCGAAGAAGGAGATATCCTGACCTTCCTTGCGCCAAGCCACCTCCTCAAGCTGGGAAATGAAACCTTGGGTGAAGAGGTCTCAGATGATGACGCTCTGGCAATCCCGATGAACTCTGCGGAAGTGGTCGTGACAAACGCTGACCATGTCGGCAAAAAACTGTCTGAACTGCTCCAGCAACACGGCTTCGGAATCAGTGTCGACCGAATCGTCCGCCTTGGGGACGAAATGCCTATTGATGACGAAGACCTGGAACTCTTCGCCGGTGATGTGCTGTTCGTTTCCGGTTCCGCCCGTCGCGTAGAGGCTTTTGCTCAGGAGGCCGGCTACAAGGTCGAAAATCAGATGACGACGGATCTGATGAACATGTCATTCTTCCTTGCCGCCTTTGCAGCGCTCGGCACGATTACTGTTACCGTCGCAGGTGTCGCCATTCCTCCGCTTGGTGGGTCAGCGATGGGCGCCATGTTCGGCGGGGCGTTTTTGGGATGGTTGCGAACCCGCAGTCCGGCTGTCGGATCTGTCTCCGCACCGGCAGCAAACGCACTTTCGGACCTCGGCCTCTCGGTTTTCATTGCAGCCGTTGCAATCGGTGCGGGAGGATCGCTTATCGCGACCTTTCAGGCGTTCGGCTTCAGCCTTGTGCTGGCGGGTATTATCGTCACGACCTTCTGCACGATTTCAACGTTCCTTTTCGGGCACTTTATCCTGCGTATGAATGTTGCAGAGAATGCGGGCGCGACCACAGGCGCGATGACAGGGGTCGCTATCGCCGAGGTGTGCAAAGATGCCAAAAGCTCCGCTCCCGCGGTGGCTTTCGGTTTGCCAGGGGCCGTTTCCAGTCTGACTTTCATCGTTGTGGGTCTCATCATCCTTGCTATCGTGCCGTAGTTGCACGGTGGCGAGGCTGCAAACCGCCAACTTGGGAGTCCCTGTCGTTTTTCAAAAATGCGCTGAGTAATGTGAGGTAACAATGAGCAATTCTTCAAATGGTCCCATTCTCGCCAAGCCAGAGGACATCAGCACCAATGTGCCGCTTGACCGTGTGCTTGAAATAAACGCCTATCTGAATGCGCCCGAGAACAAGGTGAAAATCCAGTTTCCGTCACCGGAAACGCAGTATGCCTATGTCAATTTCTCCAAGTTTTATCCGACTGCGCAGGTGATGCGTGGCGGCCCGGTAGTCAACCTGCCCTACGCCATGGATCCATCGATCGGCAATATCGAGTATCGGAACAAGCATGGCGATTGGGTCAGTGTGGACCAGCACTTCGCGAGCAAACCAATCGACGCAATGATGGTCTTGAAAGGCGGTGAGATCGTCTATGAGCGTTACCGCACCATGCACCCCCATGAAAAGCACCTGTGGATGTCCGTGACCAAGGTCACCGGGTCGACGATTATGGCGATGCATGAACAGGACGGAAAAGTCGATGTGGATGCGCCCGTAAGCAGTTACCTTACCGAATTGCAGGGATCCATCTGGGACACGGTAAAGGTCGTCGAGGCGTTGGATATGGCCACTGGCCTGAATGGCACAGAGCATGATGAGCCAGAACCAAATTCGCGGACGGACCCCGATCAGATCTGGTTCCGCTGGGCAGCAACGAGCGGTGTTGGCATGGCGCCGGACGTGCGCGGCCGGAACGAGTCCTGGGTCGATGTCCTTCGGTCGATGGAGCGTCATTCGCCACCACACCAGAAATTCGAATACAATTCCATTGACACATTCGTCATGAACCGGATCAACGAACGGATCGAAAACAAGCCGCTCTACGCACAATTCTCAGAGCGGATCTGGAACAAGCTCGGCATGGAACACGATGCGTTCTACGCGGTTAGTCCGTCGGGCAACACGCTCGGTTTCCTAAGCATGAACTCCACGCTTCGCGATTTGGCAAAATTCGGCATGGCCTTCACGCCAAGCTGCAAGAAGCTGGCGGGCGAACAGTTGATCCCGGACGCTGTCATGGCCAAGATCTACGACCGGACATATCTCGACATGTATGACAAGGGCTGGATCGGCAAGAAGAACAGCATCACGTTCTGGGACGATGCGGGTGCAATCTCCAATCGCTACCAGTGGGATGCGGTCTTTTCTGACGGCGATCTGTTCAAGGCCGGAGTTGGTGGCCAGGGAATTTACGTTTCACCAGAGACCGACACGGTCGTGGCCTTCTTCAGCACCAGCGACGGAGAAAACCAGGAAGAAGGCATGGCACGCGCTATTGTGCGCGCCATCAACGGCAACCCGCTGCCGCGCTAATGGCCTATTCCCGCAGTCCACTTTGGCGATAAGTATTGGATGTCATTACTTATCGCCGGACTGCGGTGCGCGGCGATCCAACGGGACTTGAGACAACCAGGCTGGTTGTTAGTCTCCCGACAAGAGGAGAAAAGAATGCCGGAGGTCTCAAAAGCTCTTCAGGTAAATGACGAGGAGGTGCGCGCCTATCTGCTGGAGCTGATGCAACTCCTGCTCGATTGGAGCTGGGAAGGTGTCGTCGGCTTCGAGGAGATCGTGGAGAAGGTGGCCGAGACCTATAGCGGCAACAAGGCCACCGTGGTGTATGAGGCAGAATCCGCACTGCTCGACTTTGGCGGCAAAGTCTCGGTCGTCAAGGTCGGCATGCCCGGCTTTCCTGCGCTTACCAAAACATCAAAACTGAAGAACCATCTCGCCGACGTGTTTGAAGGCAAGCTTCAGTTGCACGAAGCAAGACAGTCGCTCGCGGATCTCAAAGCAGTCGCGCCGCCCTATTCCGCTTTTCTTGTCTGGCTCGGGGTCATCACTGTGTCGGCTGCATTTGCCGTCGACATCGTGGGCACCTGGGAAGGCATCCTGTTTGCCTGCCTGACCGCCATGGCAACCGGTGTGGTCTTCCTGGCGGTCGACCGCAACCCGCAACTTGCACGCCTTGGACCGTTGATCGCCGGCTTTGCGAGTGGCGTGATCGCGATGATCGGGTGGCAGACCGGTTACGCCCTCACGGCACCAGGGCTTTTGCTGATCGCTTCCACCTTCGTGTTCATCCCCGGCGACTCCATCAGCATGCAGGCCTACGAACTTGCGCAGGGCAAATGGTCCGCGGCCTCTGACCGGTTTTTCTACTCTGTGTTCATTCTGGTTTTGCTCGCCTCGGGCGCCTATTTCGCGTCGGTGATCACATCGACACCGTTGGAGGCCCTCACGCCTGGAGCACCTGTCGGCGAGGCCTTTCCCTGGTGGGCGGTTTATCCGGCACGTGTCTTTTTTCTGCTGGGGATCATGTGGGCGTTTCAGATGGACAAGGCCCATTTCGTGCCCGCCCTCATCGTCTTGCTTCTAGCGACAGCGACTGCTCAGGTCGTTTCCGTTTTGGCAAACGAGATCTTGGCGACACTCGTGGCCTCTGCGGTCTGCATGTATGTCAGCGTCTGGATGTCTGAAAAACACCGCGCTGTACCGACGATCGTTCTTATGGTCCCTGTTGTTTTTGCCTTATCGCCAGGTTCTCACGGCATCCGAGAAGTTGAGACCTGGATCTCAGCAGGTGAGATGACCGGCGTTGCCGATCTGATGCCATTGTTCGGCAACCTCCTTGCCATCGGGCTTGGAATGCTGATCGGACGAATGGCTTCAAACCGGGTCTGGATTAAAGGGTTCCAATAGGTCCGGGCCGAGATGTGTTGCGTCTTTCGCTCTTGCCAATAAGCGGGCGGAACAAGGTTAGGGTGTGAGCATATGCGCAAGGAGGAAACGCGCAAGCTTCACGAACCTCAAATATCTGAGTAGGCTTTCGGAATGCGGATCGTTTTTGAGCCGGAGCGCTTTAGGTTCCTGGCAATACTGATAGCTCTAGTTGGCTGTATCGTGGTTGGCGCCCAAGCACGTGCGCAGGCGATTTCTGAGGATGTCGAATCCTTTGAAACCTTGCCGCCCGTGCTGACACACTCGCCCTATGACACGCTGAAGACGATGCAGAACCTGCGGAACGCGCTCATCGCTAGCTACCAGCGATACCGGATAAATCGGTCTGCGCACGAATACGAACGCCTCAATCTCATTTCAAGCGCCCTGATTTCTCTTTTGAATCTGTCTCAGGAAAATCTTGCGTCCCGTCGGGATGCCAGCGTCCGCACGGCCCTTGCGCTGCTGGACATCATCGGTGAAGTCGATGAAGCGGATCTCGCCTCCTTGCCAGACAGGGAAGCCGTCCAGACCGACGACGAAACCACATTTCCTGTTCCGGGAACACCGTTGCTGGTGCAGCGCGTGAGCGAAGGGCCGCGCGAAGGAGAATTTCTTTTTTCCGCAAACTCCACGACGATTGCACCGCGCTTCCTGCGAGAGATTGCCACGCAGTCACCGGAACGCCTCGATCAATTGTGGAGCATGCGGTTCTTGCAGCTGAGCGGCCCCCTGGTGCCTGTCCTGAGCGATGGATCATTGCCCTCCTTCATGCGCGATATTGTCTGGGGCACGCCGCTTTGGAAATCGGTCTTCGCGGTTGTTTCCGTTTTCATTGCGATTGGCATTCTTTTGGGTTGGCGCTCCTTTTTGAGAAACAAAACTGCCCAAGGCAAACTGCAAGCCTCAACGCGCGGCCTGCTGCTGTCCGGTGCAACACTTGTCGTTGTTCTGGTGATGAACAAGTACTTCAACGAACAACTGTTCCTGACCGGCTCTGCGGCGCTCACCGAGACGTTCCTCGCCACCATTGCGATTTACTGTGCTCTTGCCTGGACCTTTTGGTGTTTCATGTCATTTCTGTCGGACCTGTTGGCGGAGAGGAAGGACGGGCCTGTCCGGCACATAGAAGAGAGCATGATGCGTCTGCTCAACCACATCATCGCCCTGATTGGCGCAGTGTGGATCCTCGCTTATGGGGCACAGACCTTGGGCCTTCCGTTGCTTAGCCTTCTTGCCGGCCTGGGTGTTGGCGGTCTCGCGGTCGCACTCGCCATCCGCCCGACACTTGAAAACCTGATAAGCGGCTTTGTGATCTACATGGAAAAGGCCGTGAAGGTCGGTGACTATTGTTCCTTCGCGGGCCAGGAAGGCACCGTTGAGAGCATTGGCGTCCGCTCAACGCATATTCGGGGTCTCGATCGAACAACGATCGCAATCCCCAACTCCAAGTTCGTCGACATGGAGCTCATGAACTGGGCGCGCTGCGATGAGATGCTGATCCGCACGACCATCGGTCTGCGGTATGAGACCGACACAGACCAGTTGCGATACGTGCTAGCCAAGATACGCGCGATGATGCACGGGCATCCCCGGATCACCACAGAAACCGCGCGGGTGCGTTTCATCGGCTACGGGGAATCTTCACTTAATCTGGACGTCCGCGTCTACGCGCAAACGCGCGAATGGAACGATTTCTACGCGATCCAGGAAGATGTTTTCTTCCGGATCAAAGAGATTGTCGAAGCCTCCGGCACCGCTTTCGCCTTTCCAAGCCAGAGGCTTTATGTTTCGCGCGACGAAGGACTCGACAAGGAGACTTCAAAACGAGCTTCCGCGGAGGTCGGCCGTTGGCGGCGGAAGCGGGAGCTTCCTTTCCCGAATTTTTCCGCCAAGGAACGCGAACGCCTGGAGGAGAGCTTGCGGTATCCCCCGCCAGGGTCGCCGGAGTTCAATGGTCCGGATGAAGAGCTCATCGCCGTTGAAGAACGGCTTTCCGCCGACGAGGCCCCAGCCGATGCTTCGCCGAGTGATGATGAAACACCGGCAGAGAACACTTCTGAAGAAGACAAGAAGCCTGATTAACGCCCTGCCAGGAATAGCCGATCGTCAAAACGATCAGCTTCTCCGTTCCCTTCGGCGGAGCTGACAACACGTCCTGGCGCAAGACACGTGTTTACTGAAGGATAGACGGTGCTGGAGGAGGAAGGTCTCCATCGCCTTCCGATGCGGTCGTGCCGGTCATCACGAGGACAGAGGCCGTGGTGCCGACCAGCAGCTCCACGCCTTCAGGCAAATCGCCTATTTCAATGCGCACCGGAACGCGCTGTGCCAACCGGATCCATTCAAAGGTCGGATTAACCTTCGGTAACAGATTCACACCTGTGCTGCCCTCGTCTGCCGCAATCCCGCGACCGATGCTGTCGACAGAGCCAGGAATGACCCTATCCGGAAACGACATGAGCGTTATGGCCGCCCTGTTCCCGGGGGCAATATCGGCAACATTGGTTTCCTTGAAATAGGCATCGATCCAGTAACTGTTTGCATCGATTAGCGCCAGCATCGGCTGGTTGGCAACGGCCTGGCTGCCAAGACGCAGGGTCAGGTTTGCGACGTGGCCATCGACAGAGGCACGAACCTTGGTGAATTCGAGATTGAGCCGCGCGGTTTCCAGAGTTGCTCGCGCCTCGCGCAGCCGGGAGTTATCTTCCCCCAACGCCCCACGGCTTGCGACGGTACTTGCCAAACCCGCCTGCGATTGAACAAGTGCCGCGTTGGCCTGCGCAATCGCACTTTTCGCCTGCTCCAAATTCGCCTCCGAGACATCAAGGTTTCTCTGATACTCGTCAAATTGGGCCTGGGAAATGCGATCGTCCTGAACCAGTTGCTGAGCTCGGTCATATTGGCGCTGATCATTTGTGAGCTGCGCTGTTGCGGAGGTTAACTGCGACTGGGCCTGCTCAATAGCAGTTTCTGCCTGACGAACACTCGCCTCTCCCGCCTCGATCTGCTTATCGAGCGCTGCAAGTTCGTCGATCGTTTCATCAAGCCGCGCCTGAGCTTGCGCAAAAGCAGCTTCATATGTGCGCGGATCAATCTCAAACAGCAAATCTCCCGCCGACACAAACTGGTTGTCGCGGATGGGCAAGTCGATGATCGGCCCCGAAACCCTTGGCGCCACCTCGAGCACGTTGGCACGGACCTGTCCGTTTCGTGTCCAGGGATTTGAAATGTAGTTTGCATATTTGAGGCCGACAGCCGTGACGGCGGCCAGGACGATCAATGCTGTTACGAGGAGTTTGATATTGAGTTTCATGAGATCAAGCCGGGATCAGAAAGGTGCCGATAATCGTGGAATAGATCGCAACAATGGCGACAAAAACCAAAGCTGGCTGCGCGACAAACCGTGACAAGCGGTAACGGTTCAATACCCTGGCCGTGATCATTGCCAAGATGACAGCCAGAAAGACGGCAACCAGCGTAGGCGAGAGATATACGCCGAAAAAGTTGAACTCGCTGGGAATTGGAAGCATCCTTCACCTCGATGTCAAAAGCGTGACTCACGCAGCTGTGGCCAATCGATCATAGCGGCGCGCCGCGTATAACCCAGAACGCCTTCGGCAACGCCGCGATAGGCGCCGAGAATACGATACATTCTTCCATAATCCGCCGGTTCCAGTGCTGCATCCTCGGTCTCGTTCAAGACCGTTTCAATCTTGTCTTCAAGCGAGGCCATGCCGCTGCGCAGCCGTTTTTCCAGATCAGTTGCGGCAATAGCTCCGGGGTCGGAGACGAGCTCCGAAGCGACACCTGCCACGGCAAGACGCCAATCCCGAAAGGCAGACCTTCCACGGTCGGCGAGTGGTGCTGCTTGCGGCAATTGCCGGGCATCAACAAACTCGAGCACACGGCTGCTCAAAGCTTCAAGGCTAGCGGCAATCTGAAGCGTATCCTGTTCGTGTCCGTGGGTCTTCGCCGCGTCGGGAATTGCCGCAAGCCAGGGAACGAGTTTGCCGGGAATGGTATCGATCTCCGACAGATGATGTCGGAGCAGCAGTCTTCTGAGCCAGCCTGGCGGACTTGCGTCATAGGACAAGCTGTTTCGCAAGACGAAGTCGGAACTTGCGAAGAAACGTTTTATCAGAGCTTCCGTCCGGCGTTCGGGCCGCAGGGAAATCGGGAAATAGCGCGTCATCTCGATGATGGTGAGCACACAAAACAGGCCGATGGCCATGACCGCGAAAAACAGAAAGCTGTATTGTTGATGGTTGTCGGTCTGCAAACCGACGAGAAACAGATTGAGTCCTGCGAAGCGCAAAACCATCTGCTCGGGCTTGTCCGTGTAGTAGGCAATGAGAAAGGCGGTCGCAAAAATCAGAAGCGCAAGTTGCCAGAACGTCGTCAACGACGGCAACGCGACAATGTGTACAACGCCAACCAAAACGATCAGCACCAACGCCACCACCATTAACAGCGAAACGGACGCCTGCGGTTTCGTGACGAGACTCATTGCAATGGAGACGCCGATCGGGATGACGATCGCTTCATTCGGAAACCCGGGAATGAAGAACACGCACAGGACGGCGCTAAGAAAAATAACCTGAACGCGAACCAACGCAATCCACATGTCCGAGTTAAGAAGATGGATCGGTGACGGCACCAATTTGTGGTCCTTCGCGGCTGTCCTTGCTTTCGGCGCTGAAGGCTCACGCAGAGCCAACATGTGATCCTGCAAGCGCGCCGCAATTCTCAAGCCACGGTTTGCGTTGTTGAGCGCGACCGACATCGCGGCCCGTTCGAAATGGGTCTTGCCGGCAAGCGCCTGATCCCAGGAGGGCAGCTGCAATGCCTGGTTCCCGGGTCTCGGGGAGCGGCCGGTCAGCATGGCCTCCACATCGCTCAGTCGCGCATCTGTTTCGAGTATCGCGTCGCGCAGCAGCTGCACTTCATCCGTTTTGTTCTGGTCTTTGACGTCATGGACTTCTAGGCAGAGGCGTTGCAGCACCCGGTCGAGGGCCGCCATATTCGCCAATATGAGGCGCCAGCTCTCGCGGTTGTCCCGTACATCGAAACTGTCGATCACCGCCGCATCAAACAAGCTCTCAACCACTGCCTGCTGTTCTGCGGCCTCAATGCGCAGTTTGGGAACATCTTCCAACGCTTGCTTTCCATCAAGCAAATCCAGCGACGCCGAGAGCAAGCGCTTATGCAGGAGGATGGATTTGCGAAGGCCGTCTTCAAACAACTGGCGGCTGCTTACCGGCCACAAGATGGCATAGACCAGGCTGAAGCAAAGAATCCCCAGAACCGTCTGCTGCGCGCGCAAAATAAAAACCGTGAAGTCGTTCACGGGATTATCGCCACCGCCAACGACAAGGATCGGGACCACAAAAGCAGCCGTTTGCCAAAAATACGGGCGCGACGTCACGAACATCATGTAGCAGCAAATCGCCAGCCAGCCAGCGACACCGGCTACAAACAGCCAACGCTCTTGCCCAAAAAACGCCAGCAGGAGAATAGAAACCACGATCGCTAGGGTGGTGCCACCGAGGCGAAGCAAGCCCTTGTAGATGGATTCTCCGAAACTGGTCAGCGAACAGGCGACAATTGCGATGCCCGCCCAATAGGGCTTGTCCCAATCGTTTGCCAGCGCGATCCAGTACGCCAACACGAGTGCCAATGCGAGCTTGAAGGCAGACTGAACTCTCAAATAATCTGTCAAATTTCCAAGTCCATTTGCCAGCCATTCACCAACGCCAAAAGATTTGCAGGCCGCCAGCCTTTTCGACCAACACTGCATCACAACGCGGCGCAAAATGGAAGTTCAGACGCGCTTTAGTCAGCTATCCGAACAAGCCTTACACATGCCCTGAGAAGTTGGTAGTTTTTGCGGGTTGGCCCATAGCTTGAGCGGAAGAATTGGACATCGTTTTTTGGTCAACACCCATCATTGGCGATTAGCCTCAGGGTTGGATAAAGGAGAATGGAGGCCAACAATGGCACATCGATCCATACTTGTTGTCGACGTAACCCCGGGAAAGCGCGACGAGGCGATAAAAGCCTTCATCGACCGGGGCATCATCAGCGAATGCGCTGACGCGATCCCGGCTTTTGTGTCCGGTCGCGTCTGGGCGTCCGACATCAACCCCGACCGACTGAACGTGGAATGCGATTGGTCAGAGGAGCAGGGTTGGCATGACTGGATCGCCAGTCCCGTGCGCGCGAAACAAATGGAGGATCTCGGTCACTACGTTGCGAAAGTCGTTCAATCCGAAGTCTTCGCTCCTGTAGACATCACTTGAGGGAGCAAAGAGGCGTGGCGATAGCATCGTCAGTGCTCCTTTACTGTGTTTCAGTCTTCCACACAGTCTTTCAGTTCCGCCAGCAACCTGTCTCGATCCAGCGCACCATGCGGACCAATAAATACGAGGCTGGTACGGCGTTCCTCTTTAGGCCACATATTGTCTTGTGCCAATGACCAGCGCCTGCCGACACGCTGAAAGATCGTTCTGCGGTCAGGAGCCTGCGCCAGGCTGACAAATCCTTTGGCCCGCATAATGTTGTCCGGCAGATCAGACAAAAATGCACGAACTGCTGCTTCGTCCAATGGTTCACCAATTTCGATGCTCACGCTTTCGAAGCCGTGACCTATGGTGCCTTGGCTGCCGTGATCAATCGTTGCATTCACGATGTCATGTTCCGCGCCGATGCCCAAAACCACTTCTGTTGGTACGCTGCCTTCCACGGATTTCAGAACAGTTTTTTTCGGAAACTGCCGCTCCAACCAGTCTTGAGCGGCGGCGCGACCGGTATGATCAACGAGATCGGTTTTGCTCAGCAGGATCATATCCGCTGACGACATTTGATCATTGAACAGATGCCGCGTTACCGGGTCCGCGGCCCGGTCCGGGAGCGTTTCGGCGTCCACCACTGTGAGGATGCCGTCAAGCCGGATAGACCCATTTGCGAGCGCGATCTGACCAATAGCGCCGGGGTCGGCGACACCGCTGGTTTCGAGAATGACAGCATCAGGTCGGTCATCCCTCTGGGTAATCTCGACCAGTGATTTCGACAAATCGCTCGAGACTGCACAGCAAGCACAGCCATTGGTCAAATTAATCGTATCGTCTGTCTGGTCCGCGATGAGCGCCGCATCAATGTTGATTTTGCCGAAATCATTGACAAGCACCACCAAACGGCGCCCTCCAGGATCTGATAGCAACCGGTTGAGCAAGGTCGTCTTGCCAGCACCAAGAAAGCCGCCAATGATAGTCAGAGGCAAGGAGCGCTCCGGTGCTGCTAATGTCCGCGGCATCGACATGGCTGCAAAGATCAAACCAGCCATGGTTTGACGCTGCTCCAATGCATGCATCAGTGGGTCTTTCGCCTGGAGATCGAAAGAACTGTCGGGCCGTGCTGTGTTGTCAGTCATTCGGCGCCTCGATAATTCTTCCGCCCAATACCGTTCCCCAAATCGGAATGTCCTTGATGGTCTCGGGAGCGACTTCCAGCGGATCTGCCTCAAGAACACAGAAATCAGCGAACTTGCCCACCTCTAGGCTGCCGATTTCGTTCTCCAGATTGAGAATGTAGGCGGCATCAATCGTGACAGCGCGCAAGGCGCGTTCAACACCGATTTTCTCGTGCTCAGCCACGACGGTTTTCTCATCCTCAGCGAGCCTGGTCACAGCGGCATAGACCGCCGTGAGCGGGTGCATCGGCACGACCACCTGCGGATAGTCCGAATGTAGGGCGAAGATCACGCCTTCTCGCTCGAGTGTGGCCAGTCTGGCTTCCGTTTGCGCACGGTCGGGGCCATACGCATTTTCAGAGTGCAGAAGCGCCCGGAAATGCGAAAAGTAGTTGTTCACACTGGCAATACCACCCAAGGCTTTTAGCCGCCGAGCCTGCATCGGGTTACTCATTGCGTAATGTTCGATGGTGAACCTGTGGTCGAAGCGGGGATGCTCCACCTGAAGTCGCGCGAGCAAGTCAAGCGTGAAATCAACCGCCTGATCACCATTTGCATGGCAATGGATTTGATGTCCCCCTTTCCAATAGGGCAGCATCCCCTCATAGGTCGCATCATTTGGAAAACCATTGCCTCCGTCGAGGTAGCCCGGGAAATTGACGAGCGACCCCATGAGCGGAAAGGAGCCGTCACTGAGGAATTTCACACCTCGGATGAACAGGTTTTCCTTGTCATGTTTGGCGAGATCCCAAACTGCATCGGACGCCTTGTCCCCATGTGCGCCCACGAAGGACATGGCATGTGGCTTTAGGCAGAAGCGGACCGGTAGCTCTGGGTCTTCTGTTGCTGCCAAATGATCGTGAAGCTCAGCGTCGATGTTCATGACACCAAACATCAAGTCGGCAATGGTTGTGATGCCGGCTTTGAGGGCGATACCTCCAAAAAACTTGAGCCCATCGACACCGCCAAGCTTTGCGATCAGTGGCAAGATTGGTTGAATGGCAAGCGAAACGCCTTCCACCTCGGTGAAAACGCCATTGAGGCGTCCGTCCGGATATTGAAGAATGTGCGTTGGGTTTGCCCCGTCCGGCACTTTCGCCATTTCAATGGCCGCCGAGTTCAGGTAGGCGAAGTGCGGGGCAAAACCCAATATAAAGATGGGTCGGGTGGCCGTGATCTTGTCGAGAGTGTCGCGATCGATCGAACCGCCCTGGTTCGCGGGATCGAAGCCCCAAGCAACGATCGGCTCGCCTTCTTTCTTGGTCTTGTCGAGTTCGCCAAGGTATTCAATGACGTCATCATACTTTGGATGGGCCGGGTTCATGCCATTCAAACCAGGCCAGGGCAGCGGACCGATGTAGTCTACGGCCATGAAACCGGCCGACATCCAGCAATGAGAATGCGGCTCGATCAAACCGGGAAGAACGACCTTATCCTTGAGGGTGTCATCGACTGTCACCTCGTATCGCGACAACCACGGCTGCATTGTTTCCATGGTGCCGAGCGAAAGAATGCGACCGTTTAAAACAGCGACAGCGTCCACAATTGGGCGTCCAGGGTCCATGGTGCGGAATTTCTTTGCCGTAAAGACCGTGACTTTTTCCTTGGGCATTCTTCACTCCTGTGTCCGGTAGTGCTCAGGCTCTGGACGCTGAAAAACATATGGCTTTTGCAGCCTAGCGAGAAACACGACGTGTGAAACCTATTAAAGTGTCCGCAGCCTCGCCACAGCTCGCTGGAAGCGCGGAAGAATTGGACATCGTTTTTGAACATGACAGCTCACGCGGAAGCGTTCTCCGAACGTCCGGCGCAAAGATCTAAGACAGTGCTTGGCTGGCATTGGCATTCATGTGACGCCAAACCCGATCCCTTCGGACATAAGGATGATGAAGGAGACACGGGCTCTGACTGAAATCCGTCGCGAGCAAGGCGACGCGGTGTGAATCAAGCTGCCAGCGACCTGGATAGACGTGTCGCAAGTTACGCTTTTTCGATTCTGATCCATAGTTTTGCGATTCAAAGCAAGTGTTTGGCGTTACAGCGAGAAACGCCGTTCCCAAGACTTGCAATTCAATTGATTGAGCAGGCGTTACATGGGCGAACGGTGTTCCATTGAACCAGCCACACCATCAATTCGGAAATAATTTCCGCGAATTGCGGTACCAACACGAATAGACGTCAGCAGGCATTTGCCGATATTGGCCGCGGTCTGGAGGAATTGCCAAATATGGGACGTGAAAAGACTTCCCGCTTATGCGATCCAATTGCGAAAAGCTGAGATTCATCGACCCTAGTTGTAGTGAAGATTCCGGCCCACAATTCACTTTCGCCTCATTCGGAATGAATGGCAGCTTTCGGGATCTGGTCCCAACTTGCTGAATGGCCGACATGCCAATGCCGAGCCGCCAGTCGGTCCAACTGACGGTATGGCTGCGTGCCTCAGCAGGCGAACTGAAGATCTCGTTTGAGAAAGTACAGTGAGCAATCTACGATCCAGTGATCGCTTCAAAGCACGCATGGAAGTTCAAAAAACATGGCCAATGAGAGGGACGTCAAAGAACCGCTAGACACTGAAGTAGTTGCGGTTCCCGCAGGACGGAACAAAACCACCACGAACAAGGTAGATGCAACAGAGCAATGGTTGGACGATTTCACGGAACGGATGATGCATCCGGGCCAAGAGGAGGAGCAGTTCTTTGCCCGTCGCAGAGAACTTGGGCTTGGTGCTGGTCTCGATAAGCACGGCAAGTTGGTGAAATCGAAAAGCTGATAAGGCGTAAAAAAATCTTTCTTAGGCCTAGGTTTCATCAGTGGCGTCACTGTTAACGATTGTTAATTTGGGGGATAAGGATTCGCACAAGGATTCAACAGTGCGCGCGCTCGTTCTTCGCGAATCCTTGCGCCATTTCGGATGCATGCTTTCCTGGTCATTGCATTCCCTCACTTTGAGCTCAAATAGCACCAAAAAATGAATCCTTGCGGAGGGCTTGTCGGCCCAATTCGCTGTAAGGATTCGTCGACGCGAGCGTGAGATGGTCTCGCGAGATCAAAAGTCTTTATATTATTGTAAAATATGACTTATTCAAAATCAGAATCCGTTCTCCAAGAACGAAGGCAGTTGTTTTCAAGATCACGATGATGAGCTATTGCCTGGATTGAAACGGCTAAAAACCAGCCGCCAACAAGCCAGGAGATTGAAGGTGAAAACAGAAAATCGCGCAGTCAATTTTGAAGAATTATCCAGTGATGCCAGGGCACGCATTGAAGCAATCAGCAAGGACATTCTTCGTCTCGGTAAGAAAGATACCGAAGCAACATTTACACTTGGCGCTCTGCTCGAAGAAGCGTCCGAACTCATCGATGACGAAAAAGCCTGCGACGGCTGGCTGATTTCTCAGCTCGGGATTACGAGCCGGCATGGACGTACACTGAGGGCAGTGCACCGAAATCTGTCGCCATACAAAGCCAAGTGTGTCGACTGCGGTGTGACGCCAACGAACCTTTACAAACTTGCGCATGCCGACGCTGAAAGCGTTGAAGCGGTCTTGAAGCTTTATGAAGACGGAGAGAGACCGCTCGGCAAAGATGTCGACGTCATCGTCAAACGCAAAGCCGAAGGAGATGAGACTGAATTGCCGGTGGAAGACCTCCCCGGCCTGAATGGCCTAGCCAAATACGCCGCTCAAGAACAGCGATCGCGGGTCGCGCGTTTGAAGAACCTGCTGCAACAGATCCTGCTGCACATCGTTGAAGCGTATGAACCGAAGTTGCGCGACAGAGCCGTCATCAAAAGTCACCTTCGCGAAAAAATTCGATTGCCGTGCGAAGAAGCCTACGAGCTTCTTAACGTCATGATCGGCGTGTTGCGTCGCCACCATCATGGGCAAGAAGCGATCGGACAACTTGCGCTCGACAAGCCGGACAATGACGGCGGCTGGACACGATTGCTGGGGTTACTTCGAACACTGCAATATGTTGAAGACGTCTCGTCTAAGTCGCTGCCTGACTACCTGATCAACACGGCAATCCCGCAAATGAAATGGTCGCTCAAACTTCAGGACGAAGACATTGACAACTTGTTCAAAGCGGCCGCGGAAAAGAACAATCCACCAGCTTCGAATGACACAAAGCCCAAGCCGCATCTCGAAAAGGCCAATGACGATGAGCCTGCTGGAGAGAGCGGTGCTGCGAAGGGGCCAAGCAAAGCGCCTGATGAAGCAGCGACAAAAGCTGCTGCTGAGCAATTCAGACTTCCGGACTTCATGTTGAGAAAGGCGAATAACGCCGCCTAGGTCGGAGACGCGCTGGTGAACAAGAACCACCTCTGATCCCTTTTGGGTTTCTTCAGGACCAGGGTGCGCGTGCCGGAAATAATCTCCGGCACCTGGCCCTGCCCCCTGTCGATAATCAATGACGAACACAGGAATTCAAATGACTGCACGCCCTTCTTACAAACAGCGCCTGGCTCAGAAAGCCGAACGGCAACGTGACTATCGTCAACGCTTAAAGGCACGAAGACGCCCATCGCGGGCTGACATCTCCATCACACTCTTCCACTGGCTCACACAGCGAACCGCTCGCAAAGGAAACTGGAAAGTTTTCGACAGGATGATGGACACGGTGAGAGACAGACTTGTCGACCGCGGATTTGATAAAGCAGAAACCGAACAGGCAATCGACGCTCTCGTCGAGAAAATCGAAAACGGCTGGGAGTTCCAACGCAAGCCAGAGTTCGAAGACAATGAGTAACGGCGTTCTCTGTTCGTGTAACTCGTCCCCACGTTACTCCCTGGAACGGCGTGGCCGCATGAATCGCAAATTTCAACCGCGAAAAAACCCCGCGGACAACCAGAAACCAATCTGGCAAAACTGATCACAAAAATCCCAGTAGGACCTCGGACGCATGACCAAGACAGCCATCATCTATGCCCGGTATTCCGACGAAAAACAGAACGAACAAACCATCGAAGCGCAGATCAGCGCATGCCAGGAATATGCGAAGCGGCAAGGTTGGACTGTCGGCAATGTGTTTTCCGACTATTCGACGACGGGTTCGTATTTCAAGAAGCGCCCGGGAATTCACAAGTTCCTGGAACGCGCCAAACGCGGTGACATCCATGTCGCCATCTGCACGGCAACGGACAGGCTGTCGCGCGACGGCGAACACTCGCACCATATCCTCAAGGCCCTGACGCATCACGGCGTCGAGTTGCATACCAGCCAGTCCGGCAAGGTCGACACGCTGGAATTTGGCATCCGGGCCGCGATCGCGGAGGACTATCTCAAACAGACGGCCGCCAAGACGCGGGACGGTATGCGTTATACCGTTGGGCAAGGTCGATTGGCTGGTGGCCTCTCCTACGGCTACAAGGTTAAACAAATTCACGACGCCAACGGAGACCGTATCCCCGGCTACCGTGAGATCGTTCCTGAGCAAGCGAATATCATTCGGCGGATCTTCGAAGACTATGCGAACGGAAAGTCTCCGCAAAAAATTGCAACAGAACTGAACGAGGAAGGCATCCCCGGCCCTCGCGGTAAATTCTGGCGCGACACCGCCATACGCGGTCACATCGGTCGAGGAACCGGCATACTCAACAATGAACTCTATCTCGGACGTATTGTCTGGAATCGGCAGAAGTTCTCAAAAGACCCGGAAACGGAGACGCGCAAGGCCCGATTGAATGACAAGGACCAATGGGTCCACGGCAAGATCGAAGAACTGGAAATCGTACCCGTCGATCTTTGGAACAGGGTCAAGGAACGGCAAAACGCCGTGAATGCGACTTACAACGAGAGCCTGACAAACCCGCTGAACGCCAAGCAACGACCCAAATACCTGCTCAGCAGGCGTCTGGAATGTGCGGAGTGTGGCGGCCCATACGCCATCATGGCGAAAGAGCGATACGGCTGCACCAATCATAAGAAGAAACTTGGCTGCCAGAATTCTCGAACCATCACCCGTCAGAACCTTGAACAGCGCGTCCTAAAGGCATTTCCCCGTTCTATGTTTTCGATCACCAATCTGAACGACCTCACGGACAAGGTGAACAGGCAACGCAAGGCATCGGCGACGAACCAGTCTGGCGAGCGCGCCGCGCTCGAACGCGAAGTTTTGAAAGTTGAAAAGAAAATCCAAAATACAGCAGAAGCAATCGCGATCGGTGCTGGTGCCGGACTGGCAACCCTGACCCAAATGCTTGGGTCACTTGAGAGTCAGAAGACAGCCCTTGAAAAACAGTTGCAACACCTGATCAGCGCAGACACCGAGGTGGAATTACTCTCGGAAGCCGTCGTTACAAAGGTGATGGTGGCAGCCCTTGAGACTATGGCGACGATGGACATGTCGAAGGTCGACCCTCAATATCGGGATCCGTTCTTCTCTCTGATCCAGAAGATGATCCAGAAGGTCATCATCGCACCCAACCCCATCAAGGGTGTCGACCTTATGATCCATGGTCGTCTGGCTACAATCCTGGCGACCCTCGAGGCATGGCACGCAGAAGAAGCCAACCTGACTGAGAAATACAAACAGGAATATCTGGAGAAGTGTGCCGCCGGAACACTGAAGACCGATGAGGAGGAGGCGGCGTTTATAGAGCGTGTAAACACCGAGCTTGAATCAAAAAGGCGCTCATTCGAGCGCCTTCAAGTTTCGGTGGTTGCGGGAGCAGGATTTGAACCTGCGACCTTCAGGTTATGAGCCTGACGAGCTACCGGACTGCTCCATCCCGCGTTATTTTTGCGTGCTCGGGAACCGAGGTTTCCGGCGAGGGCTTTGTTTGCCCGGTCATTTTTGCTTTGCGCGTCCTCGATCCTTTCGGATCTGCGGGCGTCGCGTGGGCTGCTCCATCTGGGGCATGCCCTGGAATTTTGTTGCCTTGGATGCTGCGCTGTTAAGGGACACGAGTTCCGAAGCGCAGCGAAGGCAAGCGCGCGCCGGCCACTTTTGGCCGCCCCAAAAAACCTGGATTTGGGAGGCCAGGGCGAAGCCCGATGCGGCCGTGAGCGCTATGTTGAAGAGTTTCAAACTGCGATTAGCAGGCCTGGCGGCGACCTACTCTCCCACACCTTAAGATGCAGTACCATTGGCGCTGGGGAGTTTCACGGCCGAGTT
>NZ_CANLVF010000007.1 GCF_947494555.1 uncultured Roseibium sp.
GCCATGGCCGTCGGAGACCGCTTCACCGTCCTCAACCGAGGAAAAACACTCGGAACAGCCGAACGCGGAAACATCAAAGCCGAAGAACTCCAGGAACTCATGGCAGGCGGACAGGAACTCGCTCAACTCGAAGGATCACTCGGAGGAACGGTATGAGGGATCCTGACACAGACGGGACAAAGCCGTGAAAGAACTCGATGTCATTACGATCGGCCGCTCCTCCGTCGATCTCTACGGCGCTCAGGTCGGCGGCCGCCTGGAGGATATGGCGTCCTTCAACAAATATATCGGCGGCTCACCGACCAACATGGCGGCGGGCACGGCTCGGCTTGGACTGAAATCAGGCCTGATCACCCGTGTCGGTGATGAACATATGGGGCGCTACATCCGTGAAGAACTGGTCCGGCACGGCGTCGAGACCCGCGGCGTCATAACCGATGCCACGCGGCTGACCGCGCTTGTCCTGCTCGGCATACGGGATCAGGAACAGTTTCCGCTGATCTTCTACCGTGAAAACTGCGCGGACATGGCGCTGTGCGAGGACGATATCGATCCGGAGTTCATCGCTTCCGCGAAAGCTGTCGTCGCCACCGGCACTCACCTGAGCCACCCGCAGACGGAAGCAGCCGTCCTCAAGGCCCTGCGTCTGGCCCGCGAAAACGGCGACCGCACCGCGCTCGATATCGACTACCGGCCCAATCTGTGGGGACTTTCGGGACACGGTGACGGTGAAAACCGCTTCATTGCGTCGGCCAAGGTCACGGAAAAACTTCAATCGACCCTGCATCTGTTCGACCTGATCGTCGGCACCGAGGAAGAGTTTCACATCGCAGGCGGTTCGACCGATACGGTCGAGGCCCTGAGAAACGTCCGCAAAGTCTCAAATGCAACGCTTGTCTGCAAGCGGGGACCCATGGGCGCGGCAGCCTTTGAAGGCGACATACCCGGTAGTCTCGACGACGGTATCTCCGGACCCGGGTTCCCAATCGAAGTCTTCAACGTTCTGGGTGCGGGCGACGGCTTCATGTCCGGCCTCTTGAAAGGCTGGATCACGGGAGAAGACTGGGTCACCAGCCTGACCTATGCCAACGCCTGCGGCGCTTTCGCCGTCTCCCGGCACGGCTGCACACCCGCCTATCCGAGTTGGGAGGAACTCCAGTTCTTTCTCAAACGCGGCGTGAAAACCAAGGCACTGCGCAAGGATCCGGAACTGGAACAGATCCACTGGTCGACCATCAGGCATTTTTCCCACGGTGGCGACTGGTCGACGATGCGCGTTTTTGCATTCGATCATCGAATTCAGATCGAGCAAATGGCGGATGAAGCGGGCGTGACCCACGAGCATATCGGTTTTTTCAAGAACCTTTGCCTCGATGCGGCGCTCAAGGTCGCTGATGGCAGACCCGGCTATGGCATTCTCAGCGACAGCCGCCTGGGCCGTGAGGCCCTCTACCGGGCTGCGGGAACCGGCCTTTGGATCGGCCACCCCGTGGAGTGGCCCGCTTCGCGGCCGCTCACGCTGGAACCGGAAATCGGACCGGACTTCGGCGGTCTCGCCGAATGGCCGGCGGAACATGTGGTCAAGGTACTGTGTTTTTATCATCCCGACGATGATGAAGTGATGCGGACCGAGCAAGAGGATGTTCTGAAACGTCTGTTCGCCGCCTGCCGGCGAAACCGTCTTGAGATGCTGCTCGAGGTCATTCCGTCCAAAGTCGGCCCGATCGATGACGAAACCACCGCGGCAATCATCCGCCGCATGTACGAAATCGGCATATACCCCGACTGGTGGAAACTCGAACCCATGACATCAACAAAGGCCTGGGCAAGTGCCTGCTCAGCGATAACCGACAACGATCCTTATACGCGGGGTATTGTGGTTTTGGGCCTCGACGCTCCGGAAGACCAGCTTGCCGCCAGCTTCGCGACGGCGGCTCAGTTTGACCTGGTCAAGGGCTTCGCGGTCGGACGGACGATTTTCGCCGATGCAGCGCGCAAATGGCTTGCAGGCAAGATTACGAACGAAGAGGCCGTTGCCGATATGTCGGCCCGATTTGAGCGCCTGTGCCAGATCTGGGACGCTGCCCGCGATCAAGCGCGCCTCAATGCGCCGGATGGAGCGCTTGCATGAGTACCATCCGTCTGACCGCCGCCCAGGCAATGGTTCGATACATCGCAGCACAAATGACCGAAGACGGCGAACGGTTCATCGACGGTATCTGGGCCATTTTCGGTCACGGCAACGTGGCCGGTCTCGGCGAGGCTCTGGAGCAGGCCGGCAATCAGCTGCCGACCTGGCGCGGCCAGAACGAGCAGACGATGGCCCATACGGCAATCGCCTATGCCAAGGCGAAGAAGCGAACGCGCGCCATGGCGGTCACATCATCGATCGGGCCTGGTGCCACAAATCTGGTCACAGCGGCAGCGCTTGCACACGTCAACCGCCTGCCGATTCTCCTCATTCCCGGAGACGTCTTTGCCAATCGGGCTCCCGATCCCGTCCTGCAGCAGATCGAAAACTTCGACGACGGCACCGTCTCGGCCAATGACTGCTTCCGCCCGGTGTCGCGCTATTTTGACCGGATCAGCCGCCCCGAACATCTCTTGACCGCTTTGCCCCGCGCCTTCCAGGTCATGACCGACCCGGCCAATTGCGGCCCCGTCACCCTGTCCTTTTGCCAGGACACCCAGACAGAGGCCTTCGACTATCCGGAAAGTTTCTTTGAACCGACAGTCTGGCGTATTCGCCGACCGGAGCCCGACAGCCGGGATGTTGCGGACGTCGCGGCGTTGATCAGGTCCGCCGCGCGTCCCGTTCTTGTTTGCGGCGGCGGCGTTGTCTATTCGCAAGCGGAAGAAACGCTCGGTGACTTCGCGGCCCGCCACGGCATTCCTGTTATCGAGACCCAGGCAGGCAAATCTGCCCTTGCTCAATCGCATCCAATGAATTTCGGGGCAGCCGGTGTCGACGGAGCGGAAAGTGCGAACTGGCTTGCTGAGTCCGCCGACCTCGTGATCGGTGCCGGCACCCGTTTCCAGGATTTCACCACCGGGTCCTGGGCCCTTTTCAAGGAACCAGGCCGGAAGCTCGTTGCCATCAACGTGCAAACCTATGACGCCTCAAAACACGGAGCGGTTGGCGTCGTCGGCGATGCAAAGGTGTCACTTGAAGAGATCTCGGCAGCGCTCGGTGATCACCGGGCGAATGCATTTGACCCACACTCCCGACTGAACTGGCTGGCAAAGGTCGATGCGCATTGCAGCGCACGCACCGGTGTCCCGGATGATTATCTTCCGCTCGACGCCGAAGTCATCGGTGCCGTTCAGCGCACCGCGACGGACAGAACGATTGCCATGTGCGCGGCCGGGACCATGCCTGGTGCATTGAAGCTCCTGTGGCAGGCGCCGCAGGGCGGCTATCACATAGAATACGGCTATTCCTGCATGGGCTACGAGATAGCCGGTGCGATGGGTGTCAAGCTTGCCCAGCCGGACCGGGATGTCATTTGTTTCATCGGAGACGGCTCCTACATGATGGCCAATTCCGAACTGGCCACCGCGGTCATGCGGCAGGTCCCCTTCACCGTGGTGCTCACCGACAATCGCGGCTACGGCTGCATCAACCGGCTGCAGATGGGAACGGGAGGTCAGCAATTCAACAATCTCTACAAGGACTGCAACGTCGAGGTTCAGCCGGACATCGACTTCGTTGCCCATGCAGCATCGATGGGCGCCCATGCGTTCAAGGCGAAGGACATCGCGGATCTCGAAGCCCAGATCCTCGCCTCACGCGATCATGCCATCCCGACGGTAATCGTCATCGAAACCGATCCGATGCACGGTCCGGGTGAGAATGGTGGCGGACACTGGTGGGACGTCGCCGTTCCCGAGGTCTCTGCGCAACAGGACGTCAACAAGGCGCGCGAAGACTATGTGGCAGCGCTGCAGCACCAGAGCCTCGTGGATTGAGGGAGACAAGAAACACCCAAACGCTTCGGCGCCGCCTCCTCACCGCCTCATCCTGAGCAGGGTCACCAGACCCGTCTCGAAGGATGGCGGAACACTCTGAAACAGTTGGCCCATCCTTCGAGACAGCGCTGAAGCGCTTCCTCAGGATGAGGTCCTCGAGAAAACCGAACGATAGAACGTCACAGGACGAACAGCATGATCCTATTCGGTGCCAACCCGATCGCCTGGGCCAATGACGACGACCAGAGCCTCGGTGCACATATTCCAACGGAACAGATCCTCTCCGAAGCTTCTGAGATCGGCTTCGATGGCATCGAGAACGGCCACCGCTGGCCGGATGATCCGGAAGACCTGAAGCAACTCCTCGGCACTCATGGTCTGAAGTTCATTTCCGGCTGGTATTCGCTTAACCTGCTGGCCCAGTCGGTCGAGGACGAAAAGACAGCGATCCAGCCGCACCTGGACAAACTGAAACACAACGGCTGCAAAGTCTGCATTGCCTGTGAGACGTCCAACACGATCCAGGGATCGGACGTCGATGTGTCGACAAGCCCTGTCCTGAGCGATGAGGAAATGAAGGCTTTTGGCGCAAAGGTCGAGGAACTCGCTGTCTTCTGCGCCGGCCAGGGCATCGACCTCGTCTATCATCACCACATGGGCACGGTCGTGGAGACGCTTGCAGAAATCGACGCCTTCATGGCCGCAACAGGTCCTGCCACGAAACTGCTATTCGATGCCGGCCACTGCTACTTCGGCAGCAGGGGCGAAGACCCGGCACCGGTTCTTGAGAAGTACATCGGCAGGGTCGGGCATTTTCATGCCAAGAACGTACGCCCGGCCGTTATGAAAGATATTCGGAACAACGGCAGGTCGTTCATGGACGGAGTCCGGGCCGGTGTCTTTACCGTTCCGGGTGACGAGGAAGGCGGAATTGATTTCACGCCGCTTCTTCGGATCCTGAAGGAAGCCGGTTATCAGGGCTGGATCGTCATCGAAGCCGAGCAAGATCCCGAAGTCCACAATCCGTTCAAATACCAGAGCCTTGGGCTCGGCACTCTCAAGGCAATTGCAAACGAGTTGGATCTGAAATGAGCGACCTTCTGCGCAAACCAACAGGGACCTCCGGCAAGGTTCACGACATCACGATCGATACCGCGAAAGGCCCGAAATCGCCGAACTGGGACTATGTCGGTTTTGGTCTCTACCGGTTGCGCGCCGGAGAAAGCGTATCGGAAACAACCGGCGATCTGGAAGTCATCCTGGTCATGGTGGAAGGCAAGGCGTCGATCTCTGCCGGCGGCGAGAACTTCGGCGAGCAGGGCGAGCGCATGAACGTGTTCGAACAGCTGCCACCGCACAGCGTCTATGTCCCCAATGGCACCGACTGGTCTGCAACGGCAACGACCGACTGCACCATCGGCGTCTGTACGGCCCCGGGAAAAGGCGGCCACAGGGCACGCGTTCTTCCGATCCCGGAAAAGGTTACGCGCGGCAAGGGGG
This sequence comes from uncultured Roseibium sp., assembly GCF_947494555.1. Lineage (GTDB taxonomy): Bacteria > Pseudomonadota > Alphaproteobacteria > Rhizobiales > Stappiaceae > Roseibium. The sequence goes on from NZ_CANLVF010000007.1 coordinate 5,470, forward strand.
CCAACACCCGTTATATTTTCCCGATTGCCATGGAGGAATCCGACGTCGCCGACAGTCTTTTGGTTACAGAGGTCTTCACGCCCCAGGGCAACTGGTCATCCTATCCGCCACACCGCCATGACGAGGACAACTTCCCCGACATGACCTACCTGGAGGAGACCTACTACCACCGGCTCAATCCGGATCAGGGCTATGGTCACCAGCGCGTCTTCACTGAAGACGATGCTCTTGACGAGACGATTTCGATGAACAGCCACGATGTGGTGCTTGTTCCAAAGGGTCATCATCCCTGCGGCGCACCCTACGGCTACGAGATGTACTACCTCAACGTCATGGCCGGACCGATGCGCAAGTGGCGTTTCAAAAACCATCCGGACCACGACTGGATCGCGCAGAGGGATGCGTAGGTAGGACGTCTTTAATTAGCCAGCGCCGGAGCTAAACTCCGGCGGGCACCGTTCGGGCAGACAGAGGATGACCACACCAAGGCGTGCGATCTTGAAGTTTGTACCGGCCGATTAGGCTGCATCCGTATGCCGGTCATCAGTGTCCCTGGCCACGTCAAGCAGGAACTTTTCGACTTCCTCGGTCAGTTTTGCGCTCGCCTCGGAGACAAGATCGGAAGCAGAATTCACTGATCCTGCTTCTTCAGACGTCTGCAGAACAACCCCTGAGACCGTGCTCATGCTGTTTTCCGCTTCGCCTGTGCTGTCGCTGGCGGATTTTGCGGAACGGGCAATTTCCTCATTCGCTGCGCGCTGTTCCTCGATCGCATCTGCGACCGAATTCGTGAGATCCTTGATCTCCGAGACCTTGACGGAGATGTTGCCGATCGCTCCCGCAGCGTCCTTCACCGATGTCTGGATACCGGAAATCTGACCGGAAATCTCATCAGTTGCCTTTGAGGTCTGTTCCGCCAACTGCTTGACTTCAGAAGCGACCACGGCAAAGCCCCGGCCTGCCTCTCCTGCCCGAGCCGCCTCGATGGTCGCATTGAGGGCAAGAAGGTTTGTTTGTTCGGCGATGTCCCGGATCAGGTTGACGACGCTGCCGATGTGCTCCGCAGCCTCCGAAAGCGTTTGAACATTCTGATTGGAGGCTTCCGCGGCATCAACAGTTTCGGCGACGATCCGTGTGGTCGCTTCCGTCTGATTGGCGATTTCCTGAACGGTTGCAGTCATTTCTTCCGTGGCGGCCGCCACAGCAGCGACGCTTTCAGAAGCGCTTTTTGAAGCACCGCCAGCGGCATTTGTTTCCGCGGTCGCATTGTTTGCCAAGCCGTCCAGTGTGGTTGCCGCCTGGCGCATCTGCACCATTTGTTCTGATACGGTCGCCATGCGATTTGACATCTTCGTTTTGAATTCGTCGATCAGTCCGTTCAAGAATGTCTGACGCTGCTGGTCCCGTTCCCGCTCACCGCGGGCATTTTCTTCCAGTTTTGCCCGCTGGATTGCATTTTCCCGGAAGACGGACACAGCCTTGCTCATGTCGCCGATCTCGTCACTCCGGTCGGCATCTTTGACATCCACTTCAAGATCGCCTGCAGCCAACCGGCTCATTGCATCGACGAGTCGGCTGACTGGTTGCGTGATGGTGCGAGCGGCAAATAAACCGGCAATAGCGACAATAGCGAGCAGCCCAAATCCGACGACCAGCATCTGATTCCGCATTGCAACCACCGGCGCTGTTGCTTCCGCGTGAGATTGCATGGCCAAAAGGACGTAGTTGTTGCCTTGGTACTCAAACTTGAGCGCTTCAATATCCATCAGCTCGCCGCGGTACAGCTCGGCAAAGCCGAATGCATTTCCGTTTGCCTTGGCTTCGTCGATCACCGTCGATTCTATTTTTGTTGCTAGGATATCATTAACATCAGGCGTGTATTTGGTGTCGTTGCGCATCAGGCCGTCGGCGCCAATCATGGCCAGTTCGCCCGTCTCGCCAAGCCCTAGCTCGTGCCGCATCAGTTCGTTAATCTTGTCAACCGGCATCTGAAAAGCTAACACGCCAATCGTCTTTTGATTGCTGTCGACGATCGGATGCGCCATGAAACTTGCCGGAGCATCGTTGCTCGGGCCGTAAGGCGCGAAATCTTCAAACGCCACGTCGCTGTGCTCTGTTATTTTCATCGCATTGCGATAGACCTCACCAAGGTCCGAACCGGCCCATTCGCCGCCATCGGCGTTGAAGTTTGTCGCATAGTCAAGCTCCTTGAACACCGAGTAGACCAGATTGCCCTGGGTATCGAACAGGAACACATCGTAATAGCCTTCGTCCTGCTGAAGCTTGTGGAACCAGGGATGATACTTCGCATGCACGGCATCGTAGGCCGTACCGGTGCTCGCTTCGTATAGCTTGTCTTTTTCGCCGGTCGGATGTGGATTTTCGGTGATGTAGGCCTCTTGGAGTGCAGCTTTTATGTCGACACCCTCAGCGGACATCTCATCCCAGACATTTGCGAATTCCTGGATCGCAGTCGCCGTGCCCGGATGTTCGGCGATCAGAACAAGCTGGTGTTCGATTGCCTCGAGATACATATGTATTTCATCGGTCCCGATCTCGGCTGCAGCAAGAAGCCGCTGCTTGGTCAACTGCTCGAGACTGGAGACTGAGGCCATGTAGCTGGCTGCACCAATACCGATGCCGACAATTGCTGCAGCACCGACTACTAGCGCCGGAATCTTTTTCGACAATCGCAACTTGGAGAACATCCAAACCTCCTAATTGCGCGAGCAAAGGCACTCACGCGAGTTACCAAACGATGAGTAGAAAATTCCAATGAATTCTTAACATGACCGTCTAAATTTAATTTTTTCGGTAATTTCGAAAGGATTTGTTAACGAACATGGACATTGGTTTCGCGAAACCGACCAAACGCGACAGGAATTGTGCAAAAGGCCCCGAAACTCCTTCGCCGGCTTGGGTCTTATGCGATCTCGAGACAGGCCATGAGTGCACCCCGATGCCGAATCACTTCACCAGCAAAGCTTGCGTCAGCATCGACGCTCAACGCGAAGTCGCCGCTATTCAGACACCCTGCCGAAAATGCCGCGTAAAAGCTGTCTCCCACCGCACTTGTGTCCGCGATAAACAGAATGAATTCGGCTGAAAGGCCTGCCTGTTTTCCGTAAGGATTAAATGAACTCTACTGGCCTGCTCTTGACGAAAACCATTTCAGCGCCGGCGGCCTGACACGGTCAATGCTCACCCGGGCGCTTTGGGCTGCAAAAGGTAAGGAGCCGCCGTTTCCGTCCGTTGTCTTGACACCGGCACGAAACACCCGGGAATTTCTACATCAATGAGCGGGGGGCGCAGGCTTGGAGAGCCATAGCGGCAAATAGGGTGAACCAGCCCGAAGGCCGGGCTGGTTCTCTGGTCCAGCCTTTGCACGCTTTTGTTTTCTGCGTTCAAGGCCGGGGCGAAATCAGGTGAACTTCTTGATTTCGTTGCTCTTCAGCCGCGCCAGGTAGCTTTCCAACTCACGCTTGACGATTGGCATGAGCGCGTAAAGCGCTACGATGTTGACAACTGCCATGGCAAAGATCGCCGCATCGGAGAAGTCTATCACCGGGCCAAGGCTGGCAGCCGCGCCGATCACGACGAAGATGCAGAAGATGACCTTGAAGACAAGTTCCTTGGTCTTGCCCTCGCCGAACAGGAAGGTCCAGGCCTTCAGACCGTAATAGGACCAGCTGATCATGGTCGAGAAGGCAAACAGCACAACGGCTACCGCCAGCACGTACTGGAACCATCCGAACGATGACGAGAAGGCCGCAGATGTCAGAGCGACACCTGTATTCCCGTCGACGGTCTGGATCGCGGAACCGCCCTCGTTAAGCAGGTAAAGACCGGTTTCCGGATCGGAAACGAGCTGCCCTGTGATGATGATGACCAGCGCGGTCATGGTGCAGATCACGACAGTGTCGATGAACGGCTCCAGAAGCGAAACGAAACCTTCGGTGATCGGTTCCTTGGTCCGTACCGCAGAGTGCGCGATGGCGGCAGAACCGACGCCGGCCTCGTTGGAGAATGCCGCCCGTTTGAAGCCCTGGATAAGCGCCCCCACAAAGCCGCCTGCAACGCCGAGACCGGTGAAGGCGCCTTCGAAGATCTGCCCGAATGCCCAACCGATCTTGTCTGCATTCATCAGCAGTATAACCAGAGCTGTCAGCACGTAGAGCACGCCCATGAACGGGACGACCTTTTCCGTGACCGATGCGATCGACTTGAGGCCACCCACGATGACCGCAAATACGATCGCGGCAAAAATGACCCCGGTTATCCAGCCGGGGTAGTCGCCGACCACGTTGGCAATCTGCGCATGCGCCTGGTTGGCCTGGAACATGTTCCCGCCGCCGAACGCGCCCAAAATGCAGAAGATGGCGAACATCACGGCAAGGATCTTGCCGGCAGGCAGCCCGCGCTCTTCAAAGCCCTTGGTCATGTAGTACATCGGTCCGCCGGAAACCGTACCATCAGGGTATTCATTCCGGTATTTCACGCCGAGGGTACACTCGGTGAACTTTGAAGCCATGCCCATGAGCCCGGCAAGGATCATCCAGAACGTCGCGCCCGGTCCGCCGATGCCCACGGCAACCGCGACACCCGCAATGTTGCCGAGCCCGACGGTGCCTGAAAGGGCTGTCGCCAGCGCCTGAAAGTGGCTGACCTCGCCGGCATCGTTAGGGTCCGAATAGTCCCCGCGCACCAGTGCGATCGAGTGCGGAAAAGCGCGGAACTGGATAAAGCCGAAATAGAGCGTAAAGACGGTTGCCGCTACGACGAGCCAGCCTACGATCCACGGAAAGGACGTTCCTGGAAACGGGCTGAAAATGAAACTGACAAACCAGCCCGTTGAATTCGCGAACAGCGTATTGACCTGTTCGTCGATTGATTGCGCCATTGCCGGCAGCGTGCAGGCAAGGACAATGGTTGCGGCAAGAGCCGCAGCATAGGTTTTTTTCATTTTTGTGAACCTCTGAAAGCTTAAGGAACGATGGTGACGGGCACTGGCGAAGCTTGTGCCAGGCTTCCGGCGACCGACCCGAATATGCGCGATGAAAGCTGCGAGTGGCCGGTCCGGCCGATCACCAGCTGTTCCACGTCATCTGCTTCGGCAACCTTGATCAAGGTCTCGGCAATGTGGCCGTAGCGAAGTTCTGACGCTGCTTCGATCCCGCTGTCAGAGAGTTTTTGCATGACCGGATCGAGCACGGCCGATTTCGCACGCTCGAGTTCCTCTGTCCGGCGTGCATGCCGTTCCTCAAGTTCGGTAGGTGTCAAAAAAGTGTATGGCGACCATTCCAGAATATGGGCCACCACGAGCCCCGATTGACTGGCTTTCGCCAAGTTGACAGCAAAATCGAGTGCATTCCCCGATGCGCTGCTGCCATCGTACCCGACGACTATTTTCTTCTTCATTTAGTTCCCCTTCTTAACGGCCCCATGCCGTAGAGGAAACCATATTCGAAGTCGTGGGGGAAAGGTTCTCATTTTTCAATTGAATTCAAAAATTTTCTCAATAATTATCGAAAAATCATAAAATTTTCGGAATTATTACGATGGATAGCCTTGATAGAAAAATACTTTCGATTTTGCAGAAAAACAGTCGCATTTCGATGGCAAGACTGTCAGATCAGGTCGGACTTTCCCTGTCGGCATGCCATCGGCGTGTCAAAATGCTGGAAGCGAGCGGGGTCATAGAGGCCTACACGGTCCGTCTGGACCGGGCGTCTCTCAATCTCGAAATGCAGGTTTTCATCGAAGTGAAACTGACCAGTCCGCGCAGGGAAGATGCGCTGGCCTTCGAGGACGAAATCGCTCGAATGCCAGAGGTTCTGGAATGCCACCTGATATCCGGTGAGTTCGACTATCTTATCCGGCTGATGACGAAAAACACGGCCGACTATGAGAGAATATACCGGGGACGCCTTTCGCAAATACCATCGGTCGCCCAGATGAAAACGCTCCTTAGCCTGAGCACGGTCAAGGAATTCGAAGGGTTAAACCTGGAAGACGCGACCGGAGGCAAGAACGACAGTCTGACAGCCTGAAAAGTGCTCAGGCCGGCTCGAAACAATCCACCAGGGCACCGCGGTGCTGAATGACGGTCCCGGCAAGCCGCGCGCCCGCATCAACGCTGGCCTTGATGCTTCCGCTGGATAGATATTCTGCCAGGAATGCCGCGTTGTAGCTGTCACCAGCTGCCGTGGTATCGACAATATTTTGCACAGGTGAAGGCTGAAACGCGTGTTTTTCTTGCGCGGTCGCACAGATGACTTCTTCAGGTCCATTTTTGACGACGACCATGCCGGCGCCCGCCGACAGGTATCTATCGGCGCTCACTTCGGCGGTCGCATCGCCGAAATGTGCCAGCTCATCCTCAAAGGACGGCATGACAAAGTCGCACAGCCCGGCAGCCTGCGTAACACTCTTGCGCATAACATCTTCGCTTTCCCAAAGACGCGGACGAAGATTTGGATCAAATGCCGTTTTCGCACCTGCTTTTCGCGCCGTCGCCAAGGCCTCAAAAAAGACCTGTCTGTCCTTCTCCGGAAGGATCGCCAGCGTGATGCCGCTGAAATAAATGAGATTGGCATTCGACAGGTAGGTACGAAGATGGCCAGCATCTGCGGCCAGTTGGCGCGCGGCGGACTGTGAACGCCAATAAGCAAAGCTGCGCTCCCCGTCCTTCAGCTGGATCATGTAAAGGCCAACGGTCCGATCGTCCAGTTTGCGTACTGCGCTGACATCCACGTCAGAAGAGCGCAGGAAGTCGAGCATTTCTTCGGACACCTGATCGCGGCCGACAGCGGTAAGATAGCCGACCGTCCACCCGTCCGGCAGGCTCTTGCGCGCATACCAGGCTGTGTTCAGGGTGTCCCCGGCAAACCCCATCGCAAAAGTGCCCTGGCCGGTTGGAGCCATCTCCACCATGCACTCGCCAACGGCCAAAAATGTCTTGGACACACGTTCCTCCCCAGGAATCATCTCAGAACTGACCACGCAGAAATCGCTGTTTTCTGCGATTTAAATCCATTTAAATTCGGCTTAAGTTAATAACACGAATGGCGACGGCGTCAATCGTCTTCACCGTCAGACTTTAGAAAGGTGTCGTGATGAAGGTCTCCTCGAATTCACATCCGGGTGCCGTCTGCCGGTTCCCATGAAATATTGAACGAGTTGCCCTAAGACACCAGTTACATTCGGGAACAATTGGTTTGCCGCAGTTTGAAGGGCAATGCCGCCGTCAGACGGAATTCTGGTCAAGCGCGGTATGGACCTCGGTCTTTGAACCTCGCAGACTTTCCAAAAACGCATCAGGGATGGCCCTGTCACAGAATACGGCATCAACATCTTTCAGTTGGCCGCCGCGCACATGAGCCGTCCGGCCAAACTTGCTGTGGTCCAGCACGAGATAGGATTTTCGGCAATTGGCGAGAATCGATTGGCGTGCGGCGACTTCATCCTCGTGGAAATCCAGGAGCGTCCCGTCTTCATCAACGCCAGCGACGCCGAAGATGCCGACATCCACCTTGTAGTTCGAAAAGAAAGCCTGTGCCGCCGAGCCGAGAATGTCCCGGTCGCCATGGCGAAGACGCCCGCCCGCGATCGTAACCTGGAAGGACGGATTGCTCGAGGCGGTGAAGGCAACGTTCAGATTGTTCGTGAAGACGGCGAGCTTTTCGTGACCGGTGAGTGCCTGCATGACGATTTCCGGCGTCGTTCCGATCGAAAAAGCAACGGATTGATTGTTCTCGATCTTCTCGCCCACCAGTTTTGCAATGAGCATCTTTTCAGGCAGGTTCAGAATTTGCCGTGTCGAATAATGAATGTTGGAGGCCGGCGCTGGAGGCTCCACACCTCCGTGAGTACGGCGTAGGACACCCAGTTCGCACAACCCGTTCACATCCCTTCGGATTGTCTGAGTTGTCACATCAAACCGTTCGGCAAGCTCTTCGACCGAGGCAAACCCTGCCTTTTGCACGAGATCGGCGATTTCGGCCTGTCGTTTCGAAATATCAACCTCACCAAGCATTTGCTTCCGACCTGATACCTGTTTTTCCACGCCAGCGGCTTCGCTAAGCGGATTGGTTTGCAAGCGCTTTGACTTGAACTCCAATCGTTCAAATTCAAAGCATGAAAAATCATTTTCATATGAACCTTATTCGACGTTCATATGAAAATGATATGACACTTGCGCTGCCACGTGAACCTGCACACGGTCCAGACGGTGCTTTACAGCCGGTTCGGTGCCGGCCACTGACGAAACGGGAGGATGGGAAGGATAGACGTGCCACCAGGCCTGGCTGCTTGCGTCTCAGAAATTCGATCTGTGAAAGAGTGTGCTACGGCCAGACCACGTACGCCCGGCAGCGCCGGCAGGTCTTTCGTGAGACACCCGGCACAACACGGTGTGACCCGGGTGTTTCCGGCTGGGATCGGCCAGCACCCTGCCCCCCTTAACGGGGGAACAGGGGCTGGGAGGAACTTTCTATTGTTTTGTGGCCGTCACCTGAAGAACGCAGCCCTAGCGATACAAAAAGGATCTGCCATCACTGTCGAACAGATGCAGTTTGTCCTGCACGGCAGTGAGCCGGATTGTTGTGCCCTTGTCGATCTTGTGAATTCCGGGGAGCTTTGCAATGAGGGACTCCCCCCCGTTCTGCGGCTTGAAATAAAGCACTGTCGTCTCTCCGAGTGCTTCGACAATTTCAACCTCCGCCGACACCAGGTAGTCATCGCTTTCGGTGACTGTCAGGTCTTCCGGCCGGACACCGAGCTTGACGACATTCCCCAGGTCACTGTCACGCGACGCAATGGGTGCATCAGCATGCCCGCCATCGGACATTTGAACTGAAGTGGTGTCGCCGGTAGCGGTGACTTTTGCCTCGATGAGATTCATCGCGGGCGACCCGATAAACTGGGCGACAAACGTGTTCGCAGGGCGCTCATAGAGGTCCAACGGCGCGCCGAACTGCTCCACGTCACCGCCATGCAACACCACGATCCGGCTTGCAAGTGTCATCGCTTCGACCTGATCATGCGTCACATAGATCATCGTGCTTTCCGGCATGCTTTCCTTCAGCTGGGCGATCTCGATCCTGGTCGCGACCCGCAGCGCGGCGTCCAGATTGGAAAGAGGCTCATCGAAAAGGAACACTTTCGGATCACGCACAATCGACCTTCCGATGGCAACGCGCTGACGCTGCCCGCCTGAAAGCGCCTTCGGCAGGCGATCGAGGTATTGCGTGAGCTGAAGCGTCTCGGCGGCGCTTTTGACCGCCTGGTCGATCTCTTCCTTGGATTTGTGCGCAAGCTTCAGGGCAAACGCCATATTGTCGTAAACGGTCATGTGCGGATAAAGCGCATATGACTGGAACACCATCGCAATGCCGCGCTGCGCCGGGGGCACGTCGTTGACGACGACATCGTCGATTTCGAGCGTTCCCCCAGTGATTTTCTCAAGGCCGGCGATCATGCGGAGCAATGTCGATTTACCGCACCCCGAGGGGCCGACGAATACGATCAGTTCACCCTGTTCGATTTCCAGGTTGATATCCCGCAAAACTTCGACTTCGCCATAAGATTTGCTGACATCTTTCAAGGACAAGGAGGTCATGCCGGCTGCTCCCCAATGTGTTTCTTGTTCATGTTACTTGACCGATCCTGCGAGCAGGCCGCGTACCAGATACCGTTGCATCGCAAAGAAAACCCCAAGCGGTACCGCAATGGACACGAAGGCAGCTGTTGCAAGGATCTCCCAGTTGCCGCCTCTGGTTCCGAGCAACTCGACGATCTGGTTCGTCATCACCGTTGTCGAACCCGTCGCGTCGATCAGGAACACCTTTGCCACCAGAAGATCGTTCCAGGTCCACAGGAACTGGAAGATCGCAAAGGACGCCAGTGCCGGAAAACTGAGTGGAAGGATGATCCGGGTAAAGATCTGGAAATCGGTCGCACCATCCACCTTCGCATTCTCGATGATGTCCCGCGGCAGGCCAACCATGTAGTTTCGCAGCAGATAGACCGCGAGCGGCATGCCAAAGGCGGTATGCGCCAGCCAGACACCGAGATACCCTTTCCCGATCCCGATACCGAGATGCAGTCTCAACAGCGGAATGAGCGCCAGCTGAAGCGGGACGACCAGCATTCCAACCACTGCCGCGATCAGGATCGCGCGGCCCGGAAACTCCATCCAGGCAAGGGCATAGGCGGCAAAGGCCGCCACTACGATCGGAATGATCGTTGCCGGTATCGTCACCGTGAGTGTGTTGAAGAACGCCTTGGCCATATTGTCCTGGCCCGACCCCGAAAAGAGGATCGTGGTGTAGTTGTCGAGCGTGAACTCAGGCGGCACCGTTGCCGTGATGAAAATCCGCTGCCCGCGGCCGGAGAGTTGCTTGTCATTACCGCGCCAGACATAGCTTCCGTCAGCCTGGAGGGTCACGCTTTCCCCGTCTTTCATTTCGGCGGTATCGCCGGGCTGATAGGCCGAGACATCGCGCGAGGAGACACCCCAGGACCGGATATCCCGCGGACTGCCTTCAAAAATATTGCCTTCAACGACGAACATGTCGCCGTCTGCCACCCTGTTGTCATCCGGATCGGCGGCCCGATAGACTTCGTTCTGTTCCGCTGGAAACAGCGCGGCCCACCATCCGGAGCTCGAAATCTGATCCGCGGTCCGGAATGACGATACGAACAGACCGATCGTCGGAAACAGCCAGAGCAGCACAAGCAAAGCGACGGAGATGTGGACTGCCCAAACCAGTCCGGATTTTTTACCGGCAATGCTGGCCATCACTTCATCTCCTTCCGGGCGTTGTAGACGTTCCAGACCAGGATAGGCGTGACCAACAGCATGATAACGATCGCGCTCGCTGAACCGACGCCCCAGTCATTCGCACGAAACAGCTTGTCGTACATGTAGTTTGCCAGAACCTGGGTTTCCCACTGGCCATTGGTCATCGCAAAGACGATGTCGAAGACTTTCAAAACGGTCAGTGTGATCGTGGTCCAAACGACCACAATGGTTCCCATAATCTGCGGAACCTTGATCTTGAAAAAGATCTGGAAAGGATTTGCCCCGTCGATGATAGCCGCTTCGATCGTCTCTTCCGGAATGCCCCGCAGGGCGGCAGACAGGATCACCATGGCGAAACCGGTCTGAATCCAGATCAGGACCACCATCAGGAAGAAATTGTTCCATAACGGAACCGTCAACCAGGTTTGAGCTTCGCCATAAGGTAGCCCACCGATCCAAATGCCCGCCAGCGAACTGAGCGACACCCAGATCAGCCACAGGGCACCAACCGCCACCAGAAGACGCAATGGCAACAGCCAACCTGAATGATCTTCGCCCTTGGCAACGATTGCCCGGACAAAGGACCAGGCAACGGAAGCGACGATCACCACGAAACCAAGCAGCAGCATGGACGGCAGTACCTGCAGGAGCAGTACCGACCCGATGCCGCCGTCAAACTTTAGCCAGACCGCATTCAAGATGCCGATCTGGTTCTGGTCTTCAGGACGCGTGTCGTAAATCAGTTTGAAGATCACCGAAGCGCCGACAAACGAAATTGCCATCGGCATGAATATAAGAGACTTGGCCAGATTGCCCCACTTGATCCTGTCCGTCAGCTGGGCAACGAGCAGACCAAACGCTGTCGAAACGGCGGGAACGACGATCAGCCAGAGCATGTTGTTCCGGACCGCTTCCCAGAACTTCGGCTCCGCCATCATCTGGTTGTAGTTGGCGAACCCGACAAACGCGCCGCCCTGGTCCCTGTCCGTCAGCGAAAGACGCAAGGTTTCAAAGACGGGGTAGGCAAGATAGACGACCAGCGCGAACAGAGCGGGGAACAGGAACAGCCAGGGGCGGATCATGTTCGCACGATTGATGTTCCGTCCGGCATTCGGGCCAGAGGCTGGAAAAAGAACCTTGTCGATGAACAGGTTCGACAAAAAGAAGTATCCGAGGCAGCCGCCGACACCAATTACAATTACCGTCAGCCCGTAGAGCGCCGGGTTATCCGAAAACATGGCCGATCCATCCCTTTAGTCATTGCAGATCGCTCCCGGCATGTCCGGGCAAAACCTGTCTTGGGGAAAAAGGAGCGTTAAATGCGCTTTCGTATCAGTCGGCAGTGGCCGGACCTGTTGCAGGGTCCGGCCACTGCAAGATCACTTGAGAGCGTCCCAGCTATTCTGGATTTCACCGGCGACCGCCTTGGCGTCCTTGCCACCGGTGTAGTCGACCATACCGGTCCAGAATGTTCCTGCACCGACACCGCCTGGCATCAGGTCGGATCCGTCAAAGCGGAAGGTTGTGGCGTTGACGAGGATTTCGCCCTGACCGCGCAACGTGTCGTTCAGATAGGCTTCCGGATTTACACCCTTGTGCGGTGTCAGAAAGCCGGTTTGAGCCATCATCACTTCGTGCGACAGCGGCAGCTGGAAGAACTTCATCAGCTCCGTCGTCGCGTCGGACGGCTTGGTGACCGCCATCAGCGTGCCACCGCCCAGAACCGGATTGCCGAGATCCTTGCCGGCATAGGCAGGCAAATAGAAGAAATCGACATCTGCGCCGAATTCGACGCCGTCTGGGAAGAAAGCCGGCACAAATGAGGCCTGCCGGTGCAGGTAGCATTGCGGCGGTGAGGAGAAGAGACCCTTGGGGCTGTCGCGGAAGTCGGTCGATGCGACCGCGTCAGCGCCTCCGGCAACCTTGTCGTCGTCGCGTGCGAACCAGCCGAACTCCTCGATGGCGGCAACGACCCGCTCGTCGTCGAACGGAATTTCATTGGTCACCCACTGGTCATAGACATCTGCCGGCTGGGTCCGCAGCATCATGTCTTCTACCCAGTCAGTGGCCGGCCACCCTGTGGCAGCGCCCGAACCCAGACCGATGCACCACGGTGTTTCACCATCGGCAACGATCTGTTCTGTCAGCGCCTTGAGATCTTCCATCGATTCCGGCACTTCGTATCCGGCATCTTCAAAGTTTTCCGGAACGTACCAGACGAGGCTTTTCACATTGACGTTGTAGAAGAAGCCGAAGAGCTGATCGTTGCCATCGGCATCCTTGTAGGTTCCAAGATTGACCCAGCTTTCACCGGCGCCATAGTTGTCGCCGACCCAGCTTGCCATACCCTCAGGCAGCGGCTGCAACAGGCCCCGCGAGGCCATATCGGAGGCAAGGCCGGGCTGCGGGAAGACAGCGATGTTCGGAGCCGCACCGGCTTCCGCGTCAATGACGATCTGCTGTTCGAAAGAGTCGGATCCGGTGTAGATGACCTCTGCCCCGGTCGCTTCCGCGAAATAGGCAAGAACGTTTCGGAAGTAGCCGTCTTCAGGCTGCAGCCACGGACCGGCGATAGTAACGGTCTGACCTTTGAGATCAGGCGCACTTTCAGCCCAGGCATTGTAGCTGTCCCAATCGAAAGGCCCTTCGCCGGGGGCAAATTTCAGGTCAGCGGCGCTCGCAGCTCCAAAACCCAGCGAAACGCTTAGCGCCAAGCCTGCGGCGCAGGCCATCAAACGTGATTTCATGTCAGTCCTCCCAGATTGTCCCTTTCGTGGGACATTCCCTTTAAAGTGGCACACCTCACCTACCGGCAGCAATACCGAGGCTCCTCCTCCGTGCCGTAAACCAACCGGAACCCGGCATCCAAACCGCTTTGGATTTGATCCTAAAGATGTCTGCACACTTCGCTCTTGTCAAGCGAACAACTCACGAATTAATGTTGCATTTCAATAACAGCCTGAAGGGAGGGCGCTTTCAAAGCGTTTTGGGCCAGAATGAGCAAGGGTGTAAATCTCAAGGAATTATCAAATCGGCTGAATCTTTCACAGACGACCGTCAGCCGTGCCTTGAACGGATATCCCGAGGTCAGCGCCGAGACCCGTCGCCGGGTCGCGGAAATGGCCGACAAGCTTGGCTATGCTCCCAACAGTCAGGCACGGCGTCTGGCGACCGGACGCTCAATGGCGATCGGACACGTCATCCCCAGATCGATCCACGAAATGATGAACCCGATCTTTCTGGAATTCATTGCCGGAGCAGGAGAAACATACTCCAAACACGGCTACGACATGATCATTTCCGTGGTAGAAGACGATCACGAAGAGGACGCCTACCGCCAGATAGCAACCCGAAAAAAAGCTGATGGCGTGATCATTCACGGCCCGGCGGCCAATGAAAGCCGCCATGAACTGCTGCAGGCAATCAATCTGCCTTTTGTCGTGCATGGCCGGATACCCGGGGCAGAACAGGAGACTTCCTGGGTCGACATGAACAATCGCCGCGCTTTCGAGCGGGCAACCAATCTTCTTCTCGATCTCGGACATAAACGGATCGCGCTTCTCAACGGCCTGGAGCATATGGATTTCGCCCGGCGGCGGCGCAAGGGTTTTGAAGACGCACTTTCGGCCCGCGGCCTGGAACCCGACACATCCATCATGCGCAGTTCCGACATGACCGAGCCTTACGGCTGTGACAACGCGATGGAGATGCTGAAATCCGAGCATCCGCCGACCGCGTTTTTGGTGTCTTCGATGATTTCGGCGATCGGCGTTGCCCGCGCAATTGGTCAATGCGGGCTGGTGACAGGCAAGGACATATCTATCATCACCCATGACGATGCCCTGTCGTTCCTGCCCAACAGTGGCGAAGTTCCGATCTTCACGTGTACCCGCTCTTCAGTGAGATATGCCGGTCAAAGGGCTGCTGAGCTGCTCCTCGACATTGTCGCTGATCCGAAGCGGCCTTCATCGTCGCTCCACCTCGATGCCGAACTCATCGTGGGTCAATCGACCGGACCCGCGCCGGGACGGTAAGAACGGGCCGGACGCCGCTGCGTTTCGCGAGCGGCAAAAGATCCCGGACTAGACCTGCGAAAGACCGCTGGTCTGCAAAAGGACCTTCATGGTGTTCAGGCCACTTAAACGATGCTGACGGGCACGTTCGGACGCAGCTTCATCATCACCTCGTGCAATGGCTTCGACGATTTTCCGGTGATCATCCACGTTGGCAGCAGGTGCCTTGTTCAGACGCAGCAAGACCGTATTGGCACGGTAGACCTGGTCGAGGAACCCGGCGATTTCCGCTTCCAGCCTATCGTTGCCGCAAAGCCCTGCGATCAGCCTGTGAAACGCATCGTCCAGGTTTGCCCACGCTCCGATATCACTGGAAGCGAGGGCTGAGCCACTTTCCGATAGCACGCGGCCGATATCATCCAGCGGCAGTTGTTCTGCTTCAACACCAGCCGCCGCTCCAGCCGCAAGCGCTTCGAGCGCTGCAAGTATCTCAAAAATCTCGCAGATATCTTTTCTGGAAATAGCGACCACGCGCGCACCGCGCCGCGGTACAAGATCGACGAGACCTTCCGCTTCAAGACGGATCAGCGCTTCCCGAACCGGTGTTCTGCTCATTCCCAGGCGATTTGCTATATCCGGTTCCGGTGCCTGATAGCCGGGCGGTAAAACACCCTGCAGAATCTCGTTTTTCAGCCGACCATAGGCGCTATCGACCTGCGTAAATTTGATTTTCGCTAACATTGCCTGAGGCTTTCAGTACCTAATGACAGAAATCACATAAGCATCGGCCGGACAGCGCGAGTGCATCGCCCGGGCCGGTATGTTTTGCAAAAAAATCAATTCAGCATTGATAATAATAACGATAAAATTTTAGGAAAACCTGAGCGGTTTCGAAAAAGTTTTCAATGACGCACCTTCTCTTCAGGGCTTAGATATTGAAAAATAAGAGGAAACAGGTTTCTCCCTTTACAACTGCACCGTAAAAAATACTGATCTTTTCTCTGAAAAAATCGTCCATTCATGCCATTGCGCGCAGGTGCCTGAGGTCTCGCCTTTACACTTTTGCCGGCGCAGCCCACTTCCTGAAAATAGGCTTCGGAACCGGCGTTGCATTTTGCAATTTCCCACGGAAAGATCGAATACATTTAGGCTGCAATTCGATGAGTACTGAAATCCCCCAATGACAGGAGTTCAATCACTCATCGAGCCTGACCTCCTGATTTCATTGAATTAAACCGCTCAAAACCAGACCTCAAATAGAGCTGAAATTCTGATTCACATCGATTAATTCAGCAATACTTCTAGATTTTTATTTCACTTCAACTCAAAGATGAACAGATATACTATTTTCAAGGAAGAAAATCTGCAAATTTAGAATTTTATTCAATCGTGGGTATTTTTACTACGGATGAATTTACATGAATTTCACCAGAAATTCTGGTGGCGCACTTACGATTGGTTAACCATGTAAATTTACTTTTGCGGCAGATAACAAAAATGGCGCTGCAATGACTTTCTTCTTCGACCCTCAGGAGCTCCTGCGAGGGATCAGGATCTGTCCGGCAATTACGATTGCAGGACTATCTCTGGTCATGCTGTCTCTCGCACCGGCGCTCGCTGTGGCTCAATCGCTTGAAGAGGCCATGTCCTCTGCTTACGCGGTCAATCCGCGTCTCAAAGCAGAAAGATCGCGTTATCAGGCAACCAATCAGGGTGTGTGGACAGCCCGTTCGGAGTTTTTGCCGACAGTCACGGGCTCCTACCTTGCAGAACACAATGCCTACAGCTTGGAGAGTACCAATAGCCGCGACCGCGAGTTCACCCACGAACTTAACCTGACGGTCTCTCAAACCTTGTTTCAGGGACTGGCTGGCGTGAACCGGCTGAACCAGGCATATGAACAAGCGGCCTCGGGTCGCAGCCAACTGATCGGCGTTGAACAGACACTAATGCTCAACACGGCGGACGCTTATCTTCGCGTCGTTCGGGACCGGGAAATCCTGAGCCGCCTCAAGGCGTACACCGCCGTCGTCCAGCGGGAAGTGAATGCGGCCCGTGTGCGCTACAAGTCGGGTGATGCGACCAGAACCGATATCGAGCAGGCTCTTGCCCGGCTGGCTGAGGCACAGGGTAACAGCGACCAGGCCGTTGGCGATCTTGAGGCATCCGAAGCCCTGTTCGAGCGGCTGACCGGTCAAAAGCCCGCCAAACTCGGATGGCCAGCCGTTCCGAAGTCAATTCTTCCTGCAGGCGAAGACGACGCCGTTTCGATCGCGCTGCAGAACAACCCTTCCATCCGCGCTGCAACCGCAGACGCCCGTGCCGCCAGGTATGCTGCCAGAGCGTCAGTCGGGGATATGTTGCCGCGGGTTGCAGTCGAAAGCGCATGGGAGAACGGTTATCAGGACGACCTGTCCGACCAGAACGATGAAGAGTTTCGGCTCGGTCTGCGTGTGACGGCACCCTTGTTCACCGGCGGTCGCAACGTCGCCGCCGTCCGGCGCGCGAAATTCACCGCCGCACAGGAAGAGTACGAACTGGACGACACACAACAGATCATCCGGGAAAATGTCATTAGGGCCATCAGACAACGCGCCGCATCGCAGCGACGGGCAGCGGCGGAAAAACGCGCGATCGCGGCCAACAAACGGGCCGTCAAAGGTCTCCAGGTGGAGTTCGACAGCGGTCAGCGGTCCCTCCTCGATGTCCTGGATGGGGAGCGCGAGCTGCTGTTGAGCCAGGTGGACTTTGTCCGTGCCCGTTATGAAGCCCGGGTCGCCGATTTCTTTCTGCTGGCCAACATAGGTCGCCTGGCACCACGGCACTTTTCGATCATCGAGGACCGACCTGAACCGGTTGCCCGGATCGTCCCCGAGTTCAACTCCTGGGACCTCCGACTGGCGCCAACGGAAAACGACACGGTTCAGCTGGACGTCGCAAACCCGAAAGAGACGGCCTCGCTCGGCTATCTAGCAAAACCATCCCCTTCCATCAACTGGGTCGAATGGCCCTATCGGACCGGTGGCCAAGACAATCCGGACGCGGCTGAACCAGATAACAGAACGCGAAAACTCTGGGGCGCACTTGCAACCCTTGGCCTGCACCAGTTCTGAGGGCACCGCGCCGCCTTGCTTGTGCGTGCTGCAATTCATGCCATAAGTCTTTCCGGACACTTTTCCACCAATGACCGGCAGGCAGGCTAAGGCTGCCGATCTTTCAGGAGACACATCAGAATGAAGCCGGTCATTCCTTTCGTGCCCGAAGCGAACTCCCACGAACAGGAAGTCTGGCAGCGTGACCTCGCCAAAGCGCTGGAAGCATTCGCACATGTCAAACATGTCAGCGACCTGACTGACGAAGATCGCCTCAATGCCAAAGTTGCCATCGTGGCCAATCCGAACCCGGCGGATGTCGCCGCACTTCCCAATCTGGTCTGGGTCCAGAGCTTGTGGGCCGGTGTCGAACGGCTCATGACTGAATTGCCGGCCGGTGGACCGCTTATCGTTCGCCTTGCCGATCCGCAAATGGCCGAAACGATGTCAGAGGCAGTGGTGGCCTGGACGCTTTATCTCCATCGGGATATGCCGCGTTACATGATGCAGCAGCGGCAGGCGGTTTGGCAGGAGCATTTCCTGAAGACCCCGGCCGAACGCACCATTGGCGTGCTGGGTCTTGGAAATCTCGGAAGCGCGTCGGCCCAGCGCCTTGTCGCGAACGGGTTCAAGGTCCTTGGCTGGAGCCGCAGCGAAAAAAATCTGGATGGCATCGAGTGCTTCGGCGGGCCGGAAGGGCTGACCCGCGTGCTTGAGCAGTCAGACATCCTTGTTGTTTTAACCCCGCTGACCACAGAAACCCGCGGCATGCTGGGGGCGGCGGCATTTCAAAAGTGCAAGCGCGGCGCAGCACTCATCAATTTTGCACGCGGTCCCATCGTCGATACGGGCGCGCTGCTGGCAGCGCTCGATCAGGGTCACCTGTCGCATGCTGTTCTGGACGTTTTCGATGAAGAACCGCTCCCTACGCAGAGCCCCCTCTGGCACCATGACAAGATCACGGTACTGCCGCACATTTCCGCGCCGACAATTACAAGCACGGCCTCGAAAATCGTTGCCGACCACATTCACCAATACCTCACCGAAGGCGCGATACCGCACCATGTCGACCGAAATCGTGGATACTGATTGCTCGTGCGGCCTGCGTCGCAATAGTGTTAAGGAAACCGCCTTATCAAGCACTGGCATTTTCTAATTCAGCAGGTATCTCATGTCAGACCTCCCGATCCTTGGCGCGGCACTCAACGTCAACGCACTTGAAACCCATCGCAAGCTGATGCTCGACAAGCCGCGCGACCTGGAACTGCAGGACTTTTGCCTGAGCGAAACCTTGAACGGCGACTGGATGCCGCTCGTTGAGCGCGCAAAAACCCTTTTGGACGGGCATGAAGGCCGCGTCGGAATCCATGGCCCCTTCTGGGGCTTCACAATCGACACGGTCGATGTGGATGTCCGCGAAGTCGTCAGAAAACGCCTGCTTCAGGGGCTTGAAGTCTGCGAGGCGCTTGGCGGCACCCATATGGTGGTTCACAGCCCCTACTCGACCTGGGATCACAACAATCTCGACAATTACGAAAACGCCCGTGCGCAAAAGATCGAGCTCTGCCATCTGACCATGAAGGATGCGGTCAAGCGCGCTGAGGATATCGGCTGCGAGCTGGTGCTTGAGAATATCGAAGACAAGGACCCCCACGCACGTATTGAGCTGGCGGAAAGCTTCGCCTCAAAGTCGGTAAAGGTTTCAGTCGATACCGGGCATGCGCATTATGCCCATGGCTCCACCGGCGCGCCACCGGTAGACTATTATGTCAAGGCTGCCGGTAATGCTTTGCGCCACATTCACCTGCAGGATGCGGACGGCTATGCCGACCGCCACTGGGTTCTAGGCGAAGGTACGATCAACTGGCACTCGGTCTTCGGTGCACTGTCAAAACTCGAGAGTGACCCGCGTCTTATTGTCGAACTCCGGGACCACGACGGCCTCCCGGCATCCATCTCCAACATGGCGGCGCTCGGTCTCGCTCAGTAGGACAAACACTGGCTCAGCGAAAGCGACCCACAAATTTGTGATGAGGGTTTAGAGGACAGTTAAGATCCCTTTGCCTAACTAATGCGCCAGTGTTCTGCAACTCTCGGCAAGACCCTGGTTTCGGTCCCGGCAAAGGTAAATTGACGACATGCTCGAACTTCCGCTGGCGTATCTTGCCGGCCTGTTGACGCTGATAAACCCCTGCGTGCTGCCGGTCCTGCCGATTGTGCTTGCCTCGGCGCTCAATGCGGACAGGCGCGCGCCGCTCGCCCTTGCCGCAGGCATGAGCTTTTCCTTCGTGACATTCGGCATGCTGGTATCGACTTTTGGATACGCAATCGGACTGACCGAAGACGTCATGGCAAAGGCCGGTGCTACGCTGATGATTGTGTTCGGCCTTGTGCTGCTGGTCCCTGCGTTTAGTCAGAGGTTTGAGCTTGCCGCCGCCGGTCTGGCCGGTTCTGCGGACCAGAAACTGCACAACACGGATACCAGTGGCCTGCGAGGCCAGTTCCTGGGTGGTGTACTGCTAGGGGCTGTGTGGTCTCCCTGTATCGGCCCGACATTGGGCGGTGCAATCGCACTCGCCTCGCAAGGTGAAAGCCTGCTATGGGCCGCACTGATCATGTGCTTTTTTGCACTCGGCGTTTCGACGCTGATTGTCGGGCTCGGTTTTGGTGCGGGAGAAACCCTGCGCCGGAGAACAGACAAACTTCGCGGTATCGCGGAGAAATCCAAACCCATCATGGGATTCGTATTCATCACGGTAGGCGTGTTGCTCCTCATGAACGTGCACCACATCATTGATGCATGGGCCATGAGTGTCATGCCGATCTGGCTTCAGGATCTATCAGTCCGGTTTTGATCGTATCGGGAAAGGAAAACTATGAACCGCCGTCACTTTCTCCTAACAACCGCGAGCGCAGCGCTCGCTACAGCCACTCTCTCGGCCCCGGCATTCGCAGGTTCGATGGTCGACTACTCGCCAGGCCTCATTCAAAAGCACCTTGCCAGCGGCAAGATCGTTTTCGTGGACTATTCCGCGTCGTGGTGCGGAACCTGCGCCCGCCAGGAGCGCGTTATCTCCGCTCTCAGGCAGGCCAACCCGGCCTATGACGACGCAATCGTCTTCGTGCGCGTAGACTGGGACAATTACAGGCGCCATGAAGTCACCACGTCACGCAAGATCCCCCGGCGGTCCACTTTGCTTGTCTTGAAAGGCAACCAGGAACTCGGCCGCCTTGTTGCGGGCACGAGCGAACAGCAGATCAAGGCACTGATGGACGCAGGATTGCAGGCTGCCAGCTGACGAAACCCATGCGTTTCGCCAAAAGAAAGGCCTCCGCAGCACGCTGCGGAGGCCTTTTGTGTCAGCCCATTGCCCAGGGGCCGTGAAAACCGCCACCGTCCTTGTCGGTTCTTTCAAACCCGTGCGCTCCGAAGAAATCGCGCTGCCCCTGAAGCATATTCGCGGTCGAGCGCGCCGTGCGCATGATGTCAAAATAGGAAAGCGCTGCCGACAAGGCCGGCACCGGCAGTCCATGAAGCGCTGCCTGGGCAACGACCTGACGCAGGCTGCTTTCGGTCTCTTTCAGTTTTGCTGAGAAGAATGGCGCCAGCATCAGATTACGTGCGTCATCATCGGTAAGCGCTGCCGACATATCGTTGAGCATTGCCGACCGGATGATGCAGCCGTTTCTCCAGATCTTTGCAATCTTCGGCAGCGGCATTGCCCAACCATATTGTTTTGCAGCTTCCAGAATAAGATCGAAACCCTGCGCATAGCAGACGATCTTTCCCGCAACCAGCGCAGCTTCAAGAGCGTCTATGCCGACCAAACTGCGGTCCATGACCTGCGGAGCCGCACCGAAGGCCGCCTGACCCGTCTTACGTTCGTCGAGCCTGGACGACATATTGCGCACGGCGACGGCAGCTTCAATTGTGCTCGCCGGCGTTCCAAGCATCAGGGCTTCGATCGCCGTCCAGCGGCCGGTCCCCTTCTGCCCTGCGCGATCCAGAATGATGTCGAGCATTGGCGCGCCGCTCTCCGGATCGGCGGTCTTGGCGACCTTGCCCGATATTTCGATCAGGTAGGACTGGAGGATCCCGCCATTCCAGTCTTCGAATACGGCGCCGATCTCTTGTGCGGACATCCCGAAGCCGTCCCGCATGACGCCGTAAACTTCCGCGATCATCTGCATGTCGGCATATTCAATGCCGTTGTGAACGGTCTTCACAAGGTGCCCTGCCCCCGCCTCTCCCAGATGGGCTGCGCAGGGTTCGCCTTCATATTTTGCGGAGATGGCTTCCAGAATGTGACCGACCTGGTCCCAGGCGTCATTCGCGCCGCCGCCCATGATCGATGGGCCAAAACGTGCGCCTTCTTCGCCGCCGGATACGCCAATTCCCAGGAATCGCGGACCTTTTTCATCGGCCTCCTTGGCGCGGCGGTTGGTGTCGTGGTAGTTGGCGTTGCCCGCATCGATGATCAGGTCCTGCGGATCGAGCAGAGGACGCAGCGCTTCAATCTGCGCATCGACCGCCTCACCGGCCGGCACCATCAGGATGACCGCACGCGGTGTCTTGATAGACGCTACGAAGTCTTCAAGCGTTTTAGACGGCACCAGTTTCGCGGCAAGATCTCCGGCTTTTGTTATGAACTGATCGGTCTTTTCCGTCGTCCGGTTGTAGACCGCAATTTGAAATCCGTTTTCAGCAATGTTGAGAGCAAGGTTCCCGCCCATTGTGCCCAGGCCGATCAGGCCGATTTCCGCTACAGCACCGTGTGAACTCATAAAGGGAGCCTTTCTCAAATCGATTTATTGTCCGGTCCCGCGGTGATAGCCGACCTGTCACGCATCGGCAATGCCCTGAGGCTTCCAGACACCGAACCGGCAGCATTTGGTTGCCGGCCACGGACTATGCCTGAGCTTTCAATTCAGAAGTTTCTGTGCGGCGGCAATAATACCAAGTGTTCGAAAAATACTGTCACATAAGCCTGCTAACCACATTCCATCCGCACTCTCCCGCGGCTTCGCTCAAAGGATTTGTCTGATGAAGAATGTACTGATTGCAGCCGGCCTTCTGGTTGCGGCTTCCGCTGCCGCTTATGCCGAAGATATTACCGGCAAGCTCGTGCTCTATACCTCCCAGCCGAACGCAGATGCCCAGGCAACTGTTGATGCCTTCACTGCAAAACACCCTGGTGTGGACGTCGAGTGGGTGCGTGACGGCACCACCAAGATGATGGCGAAACTGCGCGCTGAATTCGAGGCGGGTGCTCCCAAGCCGGACGTTCTTCTGATCGCCGACATGGTGACCATGGAAGGACTGAAGCAGGAAGGTCGTCTTATGGCACACGAAGGTGCCGACATCTCCGCCTACGACCCTGCGATCATGGATGACGACAAGACTTACTTTTCCACCAAACTGATCACCAGCGGCATCGTCTACAACACGAACGCTTCTATGAAGCCGTCTTCCTACAAGGATCTCCTGAAAGACGAGGCCAAGGACAAGCTGGCCATGCCCTCTCCGCTGACATCGGGTGCGGCAACGATCCACATGGCGGCACTGACATCAAATCCGGATCTGGGTTGGGCCTTTTACGAAGGTCTGGCGGACCAGGGAGCGAACCCGAAGGGCGGCAATGGCGGCACCTACAAGGCGATCGCCGGTGGTGAAAAACTCTACGGCTTCGTCGTCGATTTCCTGCCGATCCGTGAAAAACTCAAAGGTGCGCCAGTCGAGTTTGTATTCCCGGAAGAAGGTGTCTCGGCCGTGACCGAACCGGTCGCAATCCTGTCCACGGCTCAAAACCCCGATGCCGCCAAGGCGTTTGTGGACTTCCTGATTTCCGAAGAAGGCCAAAAGCTTGCCTCCTCGCAGGGCTACCTGCCGGCCCACCCCACCGTGGCAGCTCCTGAAGGGTTTCCGGCACGCGACGCAATCAAGCTGATGGATTTCGATCCCGCCAAGGCGCTTGAGCAAGACCAGGCCAACAAGATCAAGTTTACCGAGATCTTCGGCGGATAACGGCTGAACCCGCTTGGACGGTGTCAGTTCATCTTGTGCTGACACCGCTTTCCCTTTCATTCAAACCTTTCCGGCTACGTGCATACGTCCTCAACTTCAGAAAAGACAACACTGATCGCACTGGTTATCGGTGCAACGGCTATTTGCGGACTGCCGCTTCTGTTGCTTTTCAAGACGGGCCTGACAACCGTTGCGGGGTTTGACCTCGGCCCATTGATTGAAGCCGTCCAAAGCCGCTCCGTTCAGCGCGCGCTCTGGAATTCGGTCGAAAGCAGCCTTTGCTCGGCGCTCGCCGCAACACTGCTTGGAACGGCGCTCGCATTGCTTGTCGGCCTGACCGATATCCGCGCAAAGGGCATTCTCGTTTTCCTGCTGCTCTTGCCAATGATGATCCCACCTCATGTGACTGCGATCGCCTGGATCCAGGCACTCGGACCGGCAAGCCCCGTCCTGCGATGGCTCGGGATCGCGCCGGAACTGGGCTCAACCCATCCGCTTTATTCGCGCGAAGGGCTCGTCCTCCTCCTGACGTTGCAACACAGTCCACTCGTCTTTTTGCTGGTGCGCGCAGCGCTCAGGTCATTCCCGCGCGAGCTTTCGGATGCAGCCAGAATATCCGGCGCGGGAACCTGGACCCTGTTGCGCAGGATCACGCTGCCGCTTCTGGGCCCCTCGCTCCTGGCAGGCTTCGCGCTCGCCTTTGTGGCGGCGCTCGGCAATTTCGGCATCAATGCCCTGATCGGGATCCCTGCACGCTACACCACGTTGCCTGTTCTGGTCTGGCGGCGGCTCGCAAGCTTCGGACCGGATATTCTACCGAATGTTGCCGTGATTTCCGTCATTCTCGCTTTTGTCGCCCTGGCTGCAATCCTCCTTCAAAGCCTTCTTCAGCGACGCATGCGCTCCAGCCTGATCGGCCTTCCTCAGGATCCGCTGGCGATTTCACTCGGCCGCAAGCGGCCATTTGTTGAAGCGGTGGTGTGGGTGTTTGTCGCCGGAGTTCTCCTTTTGCCGGCCGCATCCCTGCTGGCGACATCGCTCGTTAAAACCTATGGATTGCCGCTGTCGGGCGAGACGCTGACATTGGATAACTTCACCGAAGTTTTGTGGCGTCAAAGCGTAACCTTGAGAGCATTCGCAAACTCGACGGTCATCGCCGGCATCGCCGCTTTGGTCATCGCGGCAGTAAGCCTGCTGCTGGGATACTTTCTGGCACACAGACACAAGACCCACAGAAGGATAGCAAGCTTTGCCTTGAGCCAGTCAGAGATCGCATTCGCCGTTCCGGGGCTCGTTATGTCAATTGCATTCATCCTGGCCTTCATCCGGCCTTTGCCGATCGTCAACGTCTCGCTTTACGGCACCTTGTGGATCATCCTGATCGCTTATGTCTCTGTTTTCCTGGCGGTCGGCCTGAAGCCGGTCACCGCCGCATTTCTTCAGATGGATGGCTCCCTCGAAGACGCCGCACGCGTATCCGGCGCTGGGTTTTTCCGCCGCATGTGCCGCATCTTTGCGCCGCTCGCGGCACCTTCTGCAGCCTCCGGCGCGATCCTTGTTTTCCTGACGGCCTATAACGAAGTCACGGTCTCCGCGCTGTTGTGGTCGACCGGCAACGAGACGATCGGAACAACGATCTTCAACTACGAGGACGGCGGCTACACAACCCTTGCCGCTGCAATGTCCGTCGTCGTCGTGGCCGCGACAATGGTGATCATGCTTGCCATGAATTTTCTTGCCCGGCGCGTCCCGTCCGGGACGATCCCCTGGCGGGATTGAAGAAAGAGAAACAAGGAGGCCCAAGAGGCGCAATCCTGCGTTTTGCCTAATCCGGTAAGACCCAGCCGCGCAGAATGTCCAACTGCAAGGTCTCTCCGGGATCCGCCTTTCGGTACAGCGTCATCATCAATGGATCGTCGGCACAGTCGGCTTTCACAAAGACGTCCCAATAGCCGCCCCGATAGACTGTCCGAACCACCGTCGCCGCAAAGCCTCGACCACCCGTAGACAGGACCAGATGTTCAGGACGCAACAGCAGCGTCGACGGACCGCCTCTGGTGCCTGCCGGACACTCCGCATCGAAAGCAAACGCGCCGATCGAGACACGTGCCTCCTCCCCTTCGACCTGCTCCACGTGCACAGGGACAAGACTGCTGCGCCCGATAAAGCCGGCCACGCGCCTTGAGTTGGGCTGGCGATAGATTACGTCCGGTTCATCTACCTGCAGTATTTCACCGTCCCACATGACTGCGACCTTATCGGCCAGAGCCATCGCTTCACGCTGGTCATGCGTAATGAACATCGAAGTCGCGCCGCTGGTCTTGTGGAAAGCTGCCAGTTCTTCCTCCATGACGCCGCGCAAGTGCGGATCGAGATTGGCAAGCGGTTCGTCCATCAGGACCGTTTGCGCTCCCTGCGCCAGGCACCTTGCCAGCGCAACCCTTTGCCGCTGGCCGCCGGACAGTTCAGCAGGTTTGCGCCGCGCGAACGAAGTCAACGCAACTGTTTCCAGGCATTCGGCAACACGCGCATTGGTTTCAGAGCGGCTCTTGCCAGTCGTCTCTAGGGGAAATGCGACGTTTCCCGAAACGCTCATATGCGGCCACAGCGCGTAGGACTGAAAAACGACACCGGCGCGACGTTCTTCCGGCGCCATATGAAAACCGTCCCGAGCGACCAATCGAGAACCCAGTGAAATTTCGCCCGTATCTATAGGCTCCAGACCGGCTATCGCGCGAAGCAATGTCGATTTCCCGCACCCTGAAGGCCCCAGGACAACAAAGAAAGATCCTTCTTCGATTGCAAGGGAAACGGTGTTCAGGGCTTTGTGCGTTCCGAAAGACTTTGAGACGCCGGATAGGGTGATGGACATGGCTCCGGTTAACTTCTCTCTGTGACAGAGAAATTACACGGGGTAGAACACCAACCGCTATTTGGACCGAAGCCTGAGCAACAGATCCACTTCTTCTTCCAAAGCACGTCCATAAGCACGCGCTGCGGGAGCGTTGGTTGTTCCGAGCGTTTCGTGCCGATAGAGGCAATAGGCGGCAAGCCGCCAGTGATAAGCGCGGCGTTCCTCCTGA
This sequence comes from uncultured Roseibium sp., assembly GCF_947494555.1. GTDB lineage: Bacteria > Pseudomonadota > Alphaproteobacteria > Rhizobiales > Stappiaceae > Roseibium. The sequence goes on from NZ_CANLVF010000007.1 coordinate 32,487, forward strand.
AAGCGTTCGACAATCTGCTGGTTCGGGTAGTGCTTCAAAAACATTTCTTCGGCATAAGCGACCAGCGGATGAAGCCCGTAAAGCTTTAACAGCCCGGGGGAAACGAAACCGGCAATGTCTTCCACAGGGTCGCCGTAACCGGCGAACTGCCAGTCGATCATTCGCGCTCCGTCCGCTGTGGACTGAATGGTCCCAAGGCAAAAGCTTCGATGGACAAGAGTTCGTTCGACGGTCCGCTTCTTGACGGCATCGTCATTCGGCCGCAGCCGTTTCAGGTTAACCGCCTTCCGGCTCTCCGGAATGGCGGCCAGCATGGCGTCACCCCGCTCGAGCACTTCATGAAAGCCTGCCGGAACCGTCTGGTGGCCAGGAACCGGTTCCATCAGATTTGCGATACGGCCGATCAGATCAGCTGCTTCACCGACATCGATTTCATCGGTCTTCGGCGGCCCGTATCCGTAAACCAGCAAAGGGGTTCCTACAGGGCTGAGCGAATAAATTTCCAGTTCCGGCGCAAGATCATATTGCGCAAGAAACGTCAGCGCCTCGGCTTCCTGGTCCGGCAATGTCGGATAGAGCGGATTGTCTTCCGCGCCGGGAAAGAACTCCTTTACGACATAGATACGATCCGGCGTGTCGAGGCGCCAGAAACGGCTGGTATAGTTGACGGGCAGTGGCCGCAGGCGCGCGGTGCTCCAGTCCCTTGCCGGCAGGAGATCCCTCAGGAAAGTCAGAAGATCTGAATCGGACAGCCGTTCACGCACGCCACAAGGGTCCATAGCTATTTCAATAATCCTCTGATCGCTGCGCAGGTCCGTTTCGTCAAGTCGAACTTTTAAAGACGCGGGTCCGTGACACGCATTGCCTTAGCGTCATGTCGGAGTTGAAGCACAGACCGTCGCTCTCAGACTGCACGGAAAATCGTCCCTCTCAGCTACAGTCTTCATGCTGAGACCGCCCGAGGCGCGGCAGCTGACGGTGGCCATTCTGCGCGCCACCTTCTTGAAAACCATGGCGGATCATAATGACAGAGGAAACCGGATCAGCTTCCGTGAGTGAAACGGCACCCGCACGACGTGGACGACGCCGCAGAGGCGGCGGAGAAAAAGCCGGTCCGGACCTGTTTCCGCAAAAGCCCTTCAAGCAGCCGCAGCACATATTCAAGCCGATCGAGGCGATCTCGGCCGACGAACTGGAAGCCATCCATGATGCCTCAATGCGCGTTCTGGAGGAGATCGGCATGGACTTCCTCCACGAGGAAGCCAAGGCGATGCTGAAGGCGGCGGGCGCTGACGTGTCACCTGGCGAAGATCGTGTGCGCATGGACCGCGCCATGGTCGAAGAGCTTATCGCAAAGGCACCGCCTGAATTTATGTTGAGGGCGCGCAACCGCAACCACGACCTCAGGATCGGCGGCGACGCCATTGTCTTTTCCTGTGTCGCCAGCACGCCGAATGTGGTTGACCGCGACGGCGGCCGCCGTCCGGGCAACCGTGAAGATTTCCAGAAGCTTCTGAAACTCGGCCAGTTCTTCAACATCATTCATGCCCCGCTCGGCTATCCGGTCGAACCGGTCGACTTGCACGCATCGATCCGCCACCTGGATTGCATCGCAGACGCCATCCGTCTGACAGACAAGACGCTGCATCTTTATTCGCTCGGCAAGGAACGCAATCACGATGGCATCGAGCTTGCCCGCATTGCCAATGGGCTGACGGCTGAAGAGCTCGTTGATACGCCTTGTACGCTGACGGTGATCAACACATCTTCGCCGCTGCGCCTCGACACACCGATGCTGCAAGGCTTGATCGAGATGGCTAAGGCCGGACAGGTCTCGGTCGTCACCCCGTTCACACTTGCAGGGGCGATGGCTCCGGTCACCATGGCCGGCGCACTGACCTTGCAGAATGCCGAAGCACTTGCCGGGATCGCCTTCGCGCAGCTCGTCCGGCCGGGCGCACCGGTGGTCTATGGCGGTTTCACCTCGAACGTCGACATGAAGTCCGGCGCGCCTGCCTTCGGCACGCCTGAATACATGAAAGCCGCTCTGGTCAGTGGCCAGCTGGCAAGACGATACAACTTGCCGTTCAGATCCTCCGGTGTCTGCGCGGCCAACACCGTGGACTACCAGGCCGCCCTTGAAACGACCTTGTCCGAGTGGGGCGCGATCAACGGCGGCGGCAATCTGATCAAACATGCCGCCGGCTGGCTGGAAGGCGGGCTGAGTGCAGGATTTGAGAAATTCATCGCCGATATCGATCTCCTTCAGAAAATCGCCGAGTACCTGACACCGCTCGACGTGTCCGAAGCATCGCTTGCCATTGACGCAATCCGCGATGTCGGACCGGCCGGGCACTTCTTCGGCACGGAGCACACGCAAGCACGCTACAAGGACGCGTTCTATCCGCCCATCGTCTCCGACTGGCGCAATTACGAGACCTGGGCGGAGGCCGGAAGTCCAACCGCCTATGACAAGGCCAACATGCTCTACAAAAAGGCGCTCGAAGCCTACGAGCAACCGGCACTCGATCCGGCTATCGACGAGGAAATCACAGCCTTTGTCGACAGGCGCAAAGCCGAAGGCGGGGTTCCGACCGACTTCTGATCAACGCATTAATTCCTCGCCAAAACCAAGCTGGCATTCCGGAGCATACGCATGAAAACTCACACTCAGGTCGTAGTCATTGGTGGTGGCGTCGTCGGCTGCAGTGTTCTTTATCACCTGACCAAACTCGGCTGGAAGGATGTCGTTCTCGTTGAGCGGGACGAGTTGACTTCCGGCTCTTCATGGCACGCTGCCGGCGGCTTTCACACTTTGAACGGCGACCCGAACGTTGCCCAGCTGCAGAGTTACACCGTCGACCTCTACAAAGAGCTTGAGGAAATATCCGGTCAATCCTGCAGCCTTCACCTGACGGGTGGTGTCATGCTCGCAGACACACCTGAACGCATGGACTTTCTGCGCCTTGCACAGGCAAAAGGCCGTTATCTCGGCATGGAACTGGAACTGATCTCCGTCGCCGAAGCCAAGACCATGTTCCCGATGCTCGACGAAAAGCACTTCATCGGCGCGCTCTGGGATCCGATCGAAGGGCACCTGGATCCTTCCGGCACCACACATGCCTATGCAAAGGCAGCGCGTTTGAACGGTGCCACGGTCTATCGTCACACCAAGGTTGAGGAGCTGGTTCAAACGCCTGACGGGACCTGGGATGTGATCACCAACGAGGGCACGATCCGGGCAGAGCATGTCGTCAATGCAGGTGGGCTCTGGGCCAGGGAATGCGGCCGCATGGTCGGCCTCGAACTTCCCATACTTGCCATGGAGCACATGTATCTGCTCACGGACGAAATGCCGGAGGTGGTTGCCCACAACGAGGCAACGGGCAAGGAACTGATCGGCATTCTCGACTTCGGCGGCGAGATCTATACGCGGCAGGAAGGCAAGGGCATGCTGCTCGGGACCTACGAGCAGAATTGCCGCCCGTGGAGCCCGCGCGAGACCCCATGGGATTTCGGCCATGAGCTTCTGGCGCCCGATCTCGACCGGATTGCACCGGAACTGGAGGTTGGTTTCGAGCACTTCCCGGCGCTTCAGACGGCAGGCATCAAGCAGATCATCAACGGACCCTTCACGTTTGCACCGGACGGCAATCCGCTGGTCGGTCCGGTCAGAGGCCTTCAGAACTACTGGGTCGCCTGCGGCGTCATGGCCGGGTTCAGCCAGGGTGGCGGCGTCGGCCTGACGCTTGCCAACTGGATGATCAACGGGGATCCTGGCTATGACATCTGGGGGATGGATGTTGCCCGATACGGTGACTGGGCTACGCTCTCCTACACCAATGCAAAGGTGCAGGAAAACTATCGCCGCAGGTTCCGGATACGGTTCCCGAACGAGGAACTTCCGGCCGGCCGGCCGCATCAGACCACGCCGTTATACGACCGGATGCTCGCCAAGGGTGCTGTGATGGGCGACAGCTGGGGCCTGGAAACACCGCTCTGGTTTGCGCACGAAGGTGTTGAGGCGAAGGACATAGTCTCGTTCCGCCGGTCCAACGATTTCGATCACATCGGCGCTGAATGCCGGGCTGTGCGCGAGAGCGTCGGCGTCACGGAAATCGCGAACTTTGCGAAATACGAGATCAGCGGACCCGGTGCGGAAGACTATCTGTCCTTGCTGATGACGAACACGATGCCGAGGACAGGCCGCATCGTCCTGACCCCGATGCTGAATGAAAACGGCAAACTGATCGGCGACTTCACGATCGCGCGCGTATATGACGAAAAATTCTACATGTTCGGTTCGTCGCAGGCCGAAATCTATCACATGCGCTGGTTCGAAAAGCACCTGCCGGAAGATGGCTCCGTGAGCTTGAAGGCGATCAACCTCGGCTGGGTCGGGCTTTCGATTGCCGGGCCGAATTCGCGCAAGGTATTGCAGAAAATCACGGGCGATGACGTCTCGAACGAAGCTTTCCGCTTCATGGATTTCCGCGAGATGGACGTTGCCAATGCTCCGTGCAAGGTCAATCGCATCACCTATTCCGGCGACCTTGGCTACGAGATCTGGATGACGCCGGAATACGAGCGCCAGGTTTATGACGCCATCCTGGAGGCCGGCGCTGAGTTCGGCATCCGCGACTTCGGCATGCGCGCCCTCTTGTCCCTGCGCCTTGAGAAAAACTTCGGCACCTGGTTTCGGGAGTTCCGGCCGATCTATGGGCCCTACGAGGCCGATCTCGGGCGTTTCGTGAAATTGTCGAAAAACCGCTTCATCGGCCAAGACGCGGCCCGGAAAGAATTCGAGGACGGGCCGAAGCGCCTGCGCGTCAGTTTCGAGGTCGAAGCGTCCGACGCCGACGTCATGGGCGATGAACCGGTCTGGCATGACGGCAAGGTCATCGGCTGGATCACGTCGGGTGGCTATGCCCATTGGGTGCAAAAGTCGCTAGCTCAGGGATACATCCCCGCCGACCTCGCCAGCGCCACCGACAAGGGCGCGTTTGAAGTCGAAATTCTGGGTGAAATGTGCAAGGCGACCATCCTGCCCGATCCACCCTTCGACCCAAAAGCAGAGCGCATGCGCATGTAACGCTGCAGAATAGATCAGGCCAACGCGGGAGGAGGCGTAGCCATATATGAATACGGAACATTTTGGCCGTCACCGGCGGAAAATACTGCCGGAAAGCCCGCTGATGCATCCGGGAGATCAGGCAGGTTATGAAGCGCTTTCGGCCTATGCCTTCGAAAAGGCGACGCTCCTGAACCGTCACATGCTCGGTTACGGCGCTTTCGTGGAAAACGAGTGGGCGGTGCTCGGACTGGACGCCCCCGATCTTGAAGTTGTTCGCAAATACCGGCTTGACCGCATTCGCCAGCAGCTCGAAAGATTCGACTTGAGCGCCGCGATCCTGTGCGATCCGCTGAACGTTCGCTATGCGACCGACGCAACCAACATGCAAATCTGGTCGGCTCACAACGCTGTCCGCTATACCTTTGTCGCCCTGGAAGGCCCAGTCGTCGCTTTCGACTTCCACAATTGCGAACACTTGTCTGCGCATAACTCCCAGGTCGATGAAATGCGGCATGGAATCCCCTGGTTCTATTTTGAAGCCGGCCCCCGCTCGCAGGAGCTCGCGCTGAAATGGGCTGACGAACTGGCGGACCTAGTCAAGACGTATGGCGGCGGCAACCACCGCATTGCCCTGGACAAGGCACGCCGCGAAGGCGTTGCTGTGCTGGAAGCGCACGGCTTGTCATTTCATGATGGTGAGGAAGTCATGGAACTTGCACGAGCCATCAAGTGCCCCGACGAAATCAGGGCGATGCGCAGATCGATTGCCTCGTGCGAAGCTGCCATGCAGGAAATGGAAACCGCACTCGTACCGGGCATGACGGAGTGGGAGCTATGGTCCCTCCTGCACGCAGGCAACATCAGACGGGGTGGCGAATGGGTCGAAACCCAGTTGCTCGCCTCCGGCCCGCGCACAAACCCCTGGTTCCAGGAGGCATCGGCCCGTGTGATCGAAGCCGGTGATCTTGTCGCATTCGATACTGATCTGGTCGGCCCCTACGGCATGTGCTGTGACATCTCGCGGACCTGGCTCTGCGGGAACGATGCACCGACGCGAGAACAGCAGTCACTTTACCGGATGGCGTTCGATCAGATCGAAGCGAACATCGAAATGCTCGCACCCGGACGAACTTTCCGCGAACTCTCTCATGATGCAAGCAGCCTGCCGGAGGAATATCTCGCAAACCGCTACTCCGTACTCTTTCACGGCGTGGGCCTGTGCGACGAATACCCGGCCGTTCCCTATCCGTCAGATTGGGAAAGCGGTGGCTACGATGGTGTCCTGGAGCCAGGAATGGTGGTTTGCGTGGAAAGCTACGTTGGCCGGCATGGCGGCCATGAAGGAGTAAAACTGGAAGAACAGCTGCTGATCACCGGGCAAGGGTATGAGCGTCTCAGCACATACCCCTACGACGAACGCTTGCTGGGCCGTCAGATGTGACGGCCCGATATCAAGCGGCTTATCTTACGCGCAGGATCTTGGATCCGAGACCACGAATGTAGTCGTCTTGCGTGAAGACAACGACATTGGTCTCGCGAACCTCGGTCATCTTCAGGTCAAGCGGTGTTTTTCCTTCCGGGTTGACAATGACCCTGCGTGTCGGCGGAAGCCCGCGGAACACCAGGACACCGGCTTCCTTGGTCACGATCGCACCATAGGGCTCATCATGAACGATGCGGGTCGTTCCGCTTTCAGCGTTTGCGGCGGTGGCGATAACCGCAAGCAATCCTGCGGTGGCGAGGGCTGATTTTAGTATCGTTTTCATAACGCGCTCACTGTTAACGAATGATTTACCGAGAATCGTAACCCTTCGTTAACATTTGCGCCAGCATTTCCGCCGAATTCACCAGGAATGTGCGTCACCAAGCAAGAACATCGTTAACGAATGTCTTAAAATGACACACATCAATTCTTACGCAGCCACCTTGGGGTGCGTCTCAACTCCCTTTTCCACGAAGTTGGCATTTGCGATCAGCAGATCCGACAGGCCTTTGCGGAATTGCGTTTTCATGATCGGCGTCATCAACCACCCAAGCGGGCCGAACTTCGGCGTGAAACTTATCCGCATTGTTACGCGGCTCTGCGTTTGCGCAAGGGACACAAAATCAAGTGTCACAATTGCCTTCTTGAGCGGCAGATTGGCATCGAAAATATCGACGACAATATGCTCCTGCGGCTGATAGCCGATGATGCGTTCCTTAAGATAGGTCTTGCCATCGACATGTCTGCAGATCCGCTCCGCGCCCAATCCTGTCGGCGCACTTTCGGGCAGGAGCGGCGACTGGTTTATCACCGGATTGAACCTGTAGATTTCGTCATAGCTGTCCCAGCTGTGCCACAGGTCGGCCAACGGGGCATTTACAAGCTGCGTAACAACAACTTCCGCCATCTTGATCTCCTTCGTTACGGCTCACTCAGATACGGCGCAGCCAGTCGGCAACGCCCTGGCCGATGACGTGTGGATGATCCTCCTGGAGAAAATGCGATCCGGCCCCGACGAAACGCGCTTCGATGTTGGGCACGTTCGCGGTCAGGTAGTCCGCAACTGGCTTGGGCATCAGCGCGCCCGGCTCCGCATAGAACATCAGCTTGGGAATCTGGCTCGACAGCAGCCATTCGCCGTTCAGCCGGACCTCTTCGACAACGTCGGCAGGCTTGCCCTCGATAGGCACTTCGCGCGGCCATGCCAGCACCGGTTTGCGGCTGTCAGGCGTCGGAAAGGGTCTGCGATAGTGATCCATTTCCGCTTCGGACATGGCGCGCACGACACCCATTTGCGGCAGCACGAATTCCACGAAGAAGTTCTGGTTGAGCACCATGTCGGCGCCCTTTTCGCTGTGCATCAGACGGAAGAAATCGGCAAGCGGCCCGGGCATGTCGTCAAATGACGCGACCGGGAGCACAGGCGGCACGATGGCTTCCAGGAAGACCAGCCCGGACACGCGGTCCGGGTTCAAGCGCGCATAGCGCATGCCGAGCGCAGAACCCCAGTCGTGGACCACCAGGATCGCGTTGTTCAGGTCCAGTTGATCGAGAAAAGTGTCCAGATATCGCGCATGATCGGCAAAGCGGTAGTCACCGTCAGGTTTGCCGCTATCGCCCATGCCGATCAGGTCGGGCGCAATGGCACGGTGGCTCTCCGATACATGCGGTATGATATTGCGCCACAGATAGGACGAAGTCGGGTTGCCATGCAAAAACACAACGGGCTGCCCTTCTCCCTCATCAACATAGGCAAGGGAGGAATCCAGCACGGACATTTCCTTCTTTTTGAATGGAAACTCCGCGCTGATCGGGATCCCATAAGGAGCGGCCGGATCCGAACCAAGCGTTTTGCTCCCTTCCTGCGCTATTGCATTGCCGGCTACTGGCAGAGCAAGCGCTGCACCTCCCGCGGCCGCCCCGGCCAACAACCTTCGCCGGGTTGTCTCAAATCTCAACTTGCCACTCATAAAGTCCTCCACGTTCTTTCAAGGCCGAACTCGCGTTGAACGCGAGATGAGCTGAAATCTGGTGGATTGATTTTTGAAATGAATATGCCCAAATTGACCAATGTGGATAAAAAACGATCCACAAGCGAGAAACGAACGTGTAGGAATCAAGTGAAGCGGGAGCTGGACTGGGATCATCTGCGCACCTTTTTGGTGGCGGTACGCACGGGCAGCTTCCGCCAGGCGGCGGAAAAGCTGGGCGTGAACCACGGCACGGTGCACCGGGCGATTTCAGCCCTTGAAAGAGACCTTGGCACGCGTGTCTTCGACCGCACGACCAGCGGGCTGCAACTGACCCAGTCGGGCGAAGCACTGGTTGAGCCGGCAGAGGAAATGGAGTCCCAGGCAAGCGCGATTACCCGCAGGATTTCCGGACTGGATCTCGCACCGTCGGGCTCGATTCGCCTCAGTCTGCCGCCGGCCTTGTCCCACGGGCTTTTAGCGGACATGCTCTTTGAGTTTACGGAGCTTTACCCGGATATTTCGGTGCACACGATATCGACCAACCGTGTGTCGGACTTGCAGAAGCTCGAAACGGATATTTCGCTGCGCGTCGCGCGCAACGTCGACGAGGACGTGCTTGGGCGCAAACTGGTTACCTTCGTTCAGGCCGTTTATGCCTCTCCCGACTATCTGAAGATGTACCCTCAACTGCTTGAGAATGAGGGTGAAGGAGCAAACTGGATCGCTTGGAGCAGTCTCCAGGATTGGGTCGCAGGCAGTCCGTTCCCCAAGGCTCAGGTCCGCCATGTTCTGCCGGAAGTCTCCATGCAGATCGAGGCGGCCGCGAAACATCTCGGCCTCATCAAGATCCCGGCCTTTATCGGCGATGTGGATCCGCGTATTGTTCGCGTGCCCGCTGTCCCGATCCAATCCGGCTATCCGGTCTGGCTGCTCTACCACCGCGATTTGCGGCGCGTAGCAAGGGTCCGGGCTTTCGTTGATTTTACAACAAGCTTCTTTGCCCGCAACGAGCGGCGGTTCACGCACTAAGGCAGCGACGAAGTCTATAAAAGTTCCGGGTAGCCTTTTTCAGCGGCGCTCCGTTCCATCTTCAGGAGCGGCTCATAGTCACTCTCCGAAAGTACGGAAAAGCCGTCGATCAGAAGGCGCTCGCGGGAAACCGATATTGCTGCGTCTGACAGAACCGATTGGACAGTCCGGCAAATGATATCAGTGTCCGTGGGCGACCACGCGGCACTTGTGATGTAAGGCAGCCCCGGCGCTTTGATCGTGTGTCCGATGGATCGCAGCTTTCCGGTCAGGTCAGGCAACTCCCTGAGCGCGAGTGACCAGCACACGGCATCGATGCTTGCAATATCGGCTTGACCGTCCGCCACCGACACCATCGACTGCAAGTGGCTCCCGCTTTGTGCCACGCCTGAAAAAAACGGGGCGCCATCGGCGAGTTGTGCGACTTCGTGGCGGAAGGCGTTCATGCCTGACTGGCTGTCGCTCGCGTTGAAAACGGCGCGTAGCCCGCGCAGATCCGAAAGCGTTTCGTGTGCACTCTCCTTTGAAACGATCAGATGCGAACAGTAGTGTGGCCCGCTACAGCCGTCTGCCCTGTAATGCGGAGCCCCCACCACATGGACCTTGCCGCTGAGCGCATGCGTCAAAGGATAGCCGCAGGTTTGACCAAGCAGCAGACCCGGATGTTCCCAGCGATGGTGCAGGCCCATATCGGCCGGCCATTCGGCAGAATTGGTTGGATCAAGACCCAGCGCTTCAAGAAGGGCCGATTGCAGCGCGGTTTCAAGTTCCCTTGTTGCCGATCGGAATTCGGGCCAGTCGTACATCGGCAGGTTCACAGGATGACAGAGACGACCGATCAAGAGGCGCGTCCATCGTGCGAACGGCGCCTGATCGGATGCGCAACCGGCTCTTTCACCCTGAAGAGATAGCTTCTGGCAAGGTGCACATAGCTTTTGAAAACGTAACCGGCGTTCCTGCGCTGCCAGTCGCTTTTTGCGGCTTGGTACATTGCCGGCAGCTCGTACCATGCTGCCCTCGGATGAGCGTGGTGCACGACATGAAGGTTGTTGTTCAGGAAAAGCAGCGAGAAAATCGGACAGAACTCGACGATGATCGACCGGGCTTCAGCGCTTTCATGTGCGCGGTGTTCGGCATAAGTGCGCAACATCAGCAAGCTCATGGCAGGATAAGAAACACACAGTGCATATAGCCACAAGGGCATGCCGCCTACGAGAGTTATGAAAAGGACGACGGGAGCGGCACCGGCAAAATGATGCATCCATGCGCGCAGGACAGCCATGTCCCCGGCCAGGACCATTCTGATTTCAGAACCGAGAAAGCCGATCATCGAAACGAGCGGGCCAATCAGCAATCTGCCGAAGAGCGTGTTGTTGATCGTCAGAACAAACTGCAGGAATTTGGGCAGCTTCTGCCAGTCCGCCCAAGCAAGATAGAATGTTTCCGGATCGTCATAGGGATCCGTCAGACGGTCGTTGTTATGGTGGCGCAGGTGGAGGGACTTGAACCGCCGATACGGAACGAACAGACCAAGCGAGCAATAGACCAGTGCCTCGTTGACGCCGGGATGCCGGGTCGGGTGTCCGTGCAGGACTTCATGTTGAAGGGAGGATTGCAAAGTGACGACAACAACAGCAAGCGGGCAGACCAGCCATCCTCCAAGCGAGGCATAATTTCCGACCAAAAGCATCCAGATTGCCGCTGCAGCCATTATCAAGGCAAGCGTCGGCCATTCGCGTAAATCAATGCGCGTCACACTTTACTCCAAATTGTTGAAAGAACCGGGAAATCCGGCAACCCCAAAATCAGGATGCATTCAGATCGCCAAGATTTCAATTTGAGAGTATAGGACAAAATCAGCAAAATTTAGCAAAATCATCATATTGTTGATTTTTAAGAACTTTGTTTCATTTTATCATAAAAAAGCTGGATTTTCTCACCACTCTTGGCCGTTTCAGGACACAGGATGGCGGATTTATTTCTGTACAATTTGAGTCCGCTCGCCTGATCTGGACAGAACACTCGCTAGGATCTGGTATCCGGACGGAAACGGCCGGCTTTTGGGAAGCTGATCATACAGACTGTGGGAAGACGCTCGCATTCCCGACCCGAAAGGCTTCAAAGGAAGAATCGACATGAACACCACGCCATCGCATCAGAAAGGCGCTCCAACCGACTACGACGTGATCATCATCGGCGCAGGCGTCATCGGCTGCGCGATTGCCTATAATCTTGCCAAAAACGGGTTGAAAACACTCAATGTCGATGCCTTGCCGGCGGCCGGGTATGGATCGACTTCCAGTTCCGCAGCTGTGATCCGAACCTATTATTCCACGCTGGACGGCACCGCCATGGCCTATGAAGGTTATCACGACTGGAAGAACTGGCCGGAAACCCTGGGCGCAGAAACGGACGACGGGCTTGCGCAATTTATCGAAACCGGCACGCTTGTGATGAAGACCGCCACCGACACACTTGAACGGGTTCAGGAACATTCCGACACGTTGGGCATTGTTTATGAACACTGGTCCGCAGAGCAAATCATGGAGCGATTGCCGGGGTACAATCTTGAATGTTTCGCCCCTGTCAAGACGATGGATGACGACGCTTTCGGTACGCCGACCGGAGGACATCTGGACGGTGGAATATATTTTCATGCGGGCGGATATGTCGACGATCCCCAGATTGCGGCGAGAAACCTGAAGGATGCAGCAAGTCGACTTGGAGCCGAATTCCGATTCAACACCAAGGTCGTATCGATACCGGTCGAGAAAAATCGGGTAACAGGCGTGACCTGCGATGACGGAAGCATCATTCAGTCGAATGTCGTTCTCAACGCTGCCGGTCCTCATTCGGGCAAGGTCAACGCTCTCCTGGAAAGGGATGCGGGCGTCCGGATCCGCCATCGTCCGCTGCGTCAGGAAGTCGTGCAGGTTAAACCACCGGAAACGCTAGGATATTCGCGCAAGGGACTGCTTGTTGCCGACAACGATGTGGGTGTCTATGTCAAGCCAGGAAGCGGTGGGCAGCTAATGATCGGCAGTCTGAACCCGGCTTGCGACAAGCATATCGAAGAAGATCCCGATACATTTCACCGCGACCTGACCGACAGGTCTCTTGCCTATGCATACCGTTATTCCCAGCGTTTGCCGGAACTGGGTGTTTCACAGCATCCCGTCGGCATCGCCGATCTTTACGATGCAACAGACGACTGGCTGCCGATCTATGATCGCAGCGATGTCGATGGTTATTATCTCGCCATCGGCACCAGCGGAAATCAGTTCAAGAATGCGCCTGTCGCAGGACGCCTGATGTGCCAGCTGATCGAATATTGCGAGAGCGGCAAGGATCATGACAACGAGCCACTGCAATTCAATCTGAACCATGTTGACCACACGCTCAATACGGCAACCTTTTCCCGAAAGCGGGATCTGACGCAGGAAAGTTCCTTCTCGGTGCTCGGCTAATACCAAGCTTAAGAAATAAGGACCCATCTGATGGCGCTGTTCGGGTTTGCCGGCAAGGCGCTTTGTGCAGGACGGCCTGGTTGGCCGTTCAAACAAGGCAACGCCGTCCGGAGAGCCGGAACAGGCCACCAAAGGCCAATTTTGAAGGCTGTTCTGCCGCGTCGCAGGTTTTGGACGATAAACCATATCGCCCTGCAACCTGCTTCTTGCCGAACAGCCTTCAAACCCGGTCAGATCGGTTCTTATTTCTTAAGCTTGGTATAAGACGTGGTCGCACCAGGGGCCTGCAGAATTCGCCCTTGGCGGAATCAGGCAAATCAGGGTAAGCAACCGGGTCCCCTCAACTCTCGGGAGCTATCCGGTGGCCTGGTCTCCACAACAAGATGACGCCTTGAAGGAGGCTGCCGCCTGGCTCAAACGCGGCGACCGGCAGGTTTTCCGTCTGTTCGGATATGCCGGCACAGGAAAGACCACGCTGGCGCGTCACCTTGCAGAAGATATCGACGGCGATGTGTGTTTTGGCGCGTTTACGGGCAAGGCCGCCCATGTGCTGCGCCAGAAAGGGTGCGAAGACGCAGGCACAATCCACTCCCTGATTTACCGGCCGCGATCGGCCAAGGAAGAAGAGGACCTTGATGACGACGAAGAGGACACGGGTCCTCAATTCGCGATCAAACGGGACAGTGCAGCTGCAACGGCAAAGCTGATCGTCATTGACGAATGCTCCATGGTGGACGAGGAGTTGGGAAAGGATCTTCTTTCTTTCGGTACGCCGGTGCTGGTCCTCGGCGACCCGGCTCAACTTCCCCCCGTCAAGGGCGGTGGTTACTTCACCGAATCCGAGCCGGATGTGATGCTGACAGAGGTGCATCGTCAGGCACAGGACAATCCGATCGTGCGCATGTCCATGACGATCCGGGACGGCGGGCAGTTGGAACACGGAATATTCGGCGAAAGCAAGGTGATCCGGCGCCGCGAAATCGACAAGGAGCAGATCCTGTCGACCGATCAGGTGCTCGTCGGCACCAACAAGACGCGGCGTCTCTACAATGGGCGCATTCGTGAACTCAAGGATTTTTCGACACCGATGCCGGCCGTCGGCGACAAGCTGGTCTGTCTGCGCAACGACAAGACCAAAGGCCTCTTGAACGGCGGTCTTTGGACCGTGAAGCGCCTTCGTCGACCACGCGGCAATACTCTCCGTTTCGATGTGGTATCGGAAGAGGACATCGCGCGAACCACGGTGAAGGTGAAGGTGTTGCCGGCGATGTTCGAGGACGGAGCGGAGAGCATCCCTTACGCAATCCGGCGCAAGGCCGATGAATTCGACTACGGTTACGCCCTGACTGTGCACAAGGCACAGGGCTCGCAATGGGATGACGTCATTCTCTTCGACGAAAGCTGGGCTTTCCGGGAGCACAAGAGCCGCTGGCTATACACCGCTGTCACACGCGCAGCGGAACGCATCACTGTCGTAAAGTAGGCGTTCTCACGACATTGCTTTCAAAGAAACTGTCGCGGTCGCTGACCGGCAGGGCCCGAAGACCGGTTTCAATAAATGTCTTCAAATCAGGTTCGCTGATACCGCTGCGGCCAAGCATGGCGATGGCGGAAAACTGGCCATCCAGGAATGTGGCCGCGCTGCCGATATCCGCGTCGTCCGGCATCTCGCCTGCAGCAGCGGCTTTGATCAGTCTTTCCTTGATCGCGGCGTACCGGGATTCGCGTAGTCCGGCCACCACTTCCTGATGACGCTCGGCGCCATAGGTACAGTCAACGATCGCATTGACGAGAAAACAACCCGACGGCGTGTTTTGGTCGAGCGTCAGGTCGGCTACGGCACCCAGGAAATCCCGGAAGTCCACTATGAAATGTTTCTGGGCTTCCTGCAGCCTGGAAAACACGGGCCCGCCATAGGTTTCGAAATAATGCAGCAAGGCCTTCTCAAATAGCGCTTCTTTGTCGCCGAACGCGGCATAGAGACCCGGCTTTGCCATGCCGGATGCCTCGGAAAGATCGTTCATCGACGTGCCGGAATATCCGTTTTGCCAAAACGCGACCATGACAGACTGCAGTGCGTCTTTAGCTTCCACTTTCCTTGGCCGTCCGCGTGCCATCGGTGCGCTCTCCCTTTAACAAGCCCGGCGCAGGCCGTCATCACAGCACTTCCATACCGCGTCCTGCATCCATTGCACGCTTATACGTCGCGTTCCACGCAACTCGATCATGACAATTTGGCAAAAGGATAGCGTCAACGATCTAATATAGAATACGTAAAACTTTGCAGTCCGTTCAAGATATGACCAAATATCAATCATGAAGTGTATAATGATTGCCGCTTTTTCTACATCATTTCGCAAACGAAACAGAATTGCCCGCATAGCTACTTGCCCATCGGTGACTTAACCCCTGCGAATGCTATCAATGGCAACCATTTAAGTCCACTCAATCAATACCGCTTTCATATCGCCACCAGGTACACTGTCAATGAGATATGAAATCGTTTCGGGATGAAACCGCTCGCGCGAATTCGTGGGATCATGCTGAGTTCAACTTGACCGGATAATCGCACCGAATTAGCAGATGAAGGTCGCACAACGGACATTCGGCAAGTGATGACTGACGCCACAACTGATAAACGTCACCGGTAGCCGGCCCTTTTAACCCCGAGAGTTCAATTTCTTATGACCAGCCCTTCCGCTCCAGACATGACGAGTTCGACGCCCAAGGCCGCCCCGTCAGGGGAAATCGCGTTACGGATTGCGAACAGGATCGCAGATGAAATCGGCTGCAAGGCAGGTCAGGTGAATGCCACCGTCCAAATGCTCGATGAAGGATCGACAGTCCCGTTTATCGCCCGCTACCGGAAGGAAGCCACCGGTGGCCTGGATGACGGCCAGCTGCGCAAGCTGGAGGAACGTCTGATCTACCTGCGCGAACTGGAAGACCGCCGCGCTACGATCACAAAGTCCATCGAGGAACAGGGCAAGCTCACCGAGCAGTTGAGCGCCGGCATACAGGCTGCCGAAACCAAATCGCAGCTGGAAGACATCTACCTTCCGTTCAAGAAAAAACGGCGGACGAAGGCACAGATTGCGCGCGAGGCGGGCCTGGAACCACTTGCAGATCTCCTTCTGAACGACCCGGCCAAGACACCGGAAACGGAGGCGGCCGCATTCGTGGACGAAGGCAAGGGCATCGCCGACACCAAGGCGGCACTTGATGGTGCACGGCAGATTCTGATGGAGCGGTTTGCTGAAAATGCCCAACTTGTCGGCCGGCTGCGGCGCCATGTCGAAGAGCGCGGCGTTGTGCAATCGAAGCTGATCGACGGCATGGCTGAGAAAGGCGCGAAGTTCGCCGACTATTTCGACTATTTTGAAAAGTGGTCCAAGATCCCGAGCCACCGCGCGCTGGCCCTTTTCCGGGGCCGGAATGAAGGTGTGCTTTCCGTCGATCTGACTGTTGACGCAGACGACGTTTCTCCCGTTTTGCCTGCAGTCAAAATGGTGGCAGATACGTATGCCATCGCCGATCAGGGCCGCCCCGCGGACAAGTGGCTGATGGATGTGGCGCGCTTTGCCTGGAAGGTGAAACTGGCGCTGCATCTGGAGCTCGACCTGATGGGGGTCTTGCGGGAAAAGGCGGAAGAAGAGGCGATCCAGGTCTTTGCGAAAAACCTGAAGGACCTGTTGCTGGCGGCTCCTGCCGGTGCGAGATCGACGCTTGGTCTTGATCCCGGCATTCGCACCGGCGTGAAGGTCGCCGTGGTCGACGATACCGGCAAACTGGTTGACACCGCGACCATCTATCCCTTTCAGCCGCGCAACGATATCTCCGGCAGCCGCGCGGCCCTTTTGGCACTGATCGCAAAACACAAGGTCGGCCTGATCGCCATCGGCAACGGCACAGCAAGCCGCGAAACGGACAAGCTGGCCGGTGACGTGCTTTCCGACATTCCCTCATCACAACGCCCGGTCAAGGTGATCGTCAACGAAGCCGGCGCTTCGGTCTACTCCGCCTCGGAGCTGGCTGCGAAGGAAATGCCGGACGTGGATGTTTCCCTGCGCGGCGCTGCTTCCATCGCGCGCCGCCTGCAGGACCCGCTGGCCGAACTCGTCAAGATCGAACCGAAATCCATCGGCGTCGGCCAGTATCAGCACGACGTCAACCAGACCCGGCTCGCGCGTGCGCTTGACGCCGTCGTGGAAGATGCCGTGAACGCCGTTGGCGTCGATCTCAACACCGCGTCCCCTGCCCTCCTTTCCAGGATCTCAGGCCTGTCCGACAGTCTGGCGAAGGCCGTTGTCGAACACCGCGATTCGATCGGCCGTTTCGAGAAACGAACCCAGTTGAAGGACGTACCAAGACTGGGGGCAAAGGCGTTCGAACTTTGTGCCGGTTTCCTGCGTATCAATGACGGCAAGGAGCCATTGGATGCCTCCTCCGTCCACCCGGAAGCTTACCCGCTTGCCAAGCGCATCGTGAAAGCCTGTGGCCGCGATGTGCGTCAGCTGATGGGCGACGGATCGGTTCTGAAGGCCCTCGACCCGGCCGAATTCACCGACGAGAAATTCGGGCTGCCGACGGTCAGGGATATCTTGTCGGAACTCGAAAAACCCGGCCGCGATCCGCGTCCGGAGTTCAAGACCGCTTCGCTTCAGGACGGTGTCGAAGAAATTTCGGACCTGAAACCCGGCATGAAGCTGGAAGGCACGGTGACCAACGTCACCAACTTTGGTGCCTTCGTCGATGTCGGTGTGCACCAGGACGGTCTCGTCCACGTCTCCCAGCTCGCTGACCGTTTCGTCGACGACCCGCACCAGGTGGTGAAAGCGGGCGACATCGTCAAAGTCACCATTCTGGACGTTGACGTGCCGCGCAAACGCATCTCCATGACCATGAAGTCCCAGGCCGACTATCAGGGTCAGCGCGAAAGGTCAGACAAAGACCGCTCTGGACCTAGTGGCAGGAACCAGGGCCAGCGTGGCCCGGGTGGTCGTGGACCCGGCGGCAATGCTCCGCGCGGAGGTGGGAAAGGCGGCGCACCGAAAGGGTCAGGTGATGGTGGCGGTGGCGGTGGCGGTGGCAACAATGCCATGGCAGCGGCCCTGGCCGCCGCCATGAACAAGAAACGCAAATAAACGCCTAGGCGAAGACGTCCGCCTCGGCGACAGGCAGTTCGCCGCGCTCTTCCAGATCTTTGAGATAAGCGCGGCAAACGACAACTGAAAACACCGCAAAGCTGTAGCCGGCCACCAGCTTGACGATCAGCAGGACAATTCCGCCGGCTATGTTGGGCGTTCCCTGAGGTGTGATCGGATCGGATCCGATACCGGTGTTTTCGAAAAGGATCAGCAGCACAAACGCCAGCGCGGCGAAGGAACCGGCGCCGAGCAGGATCCGGGGGAGTAGGTACCCTGCCTGCCGGAACGATCTGCTGACCGCTGCACCGATACCGGTGCTGACCCCGATCAGGTGTGCGGGAAAAGCGGTCCCGAACAGGAACATGGCGACAAATGCGACGACGCCACTGGAGAGCAGTGTCACGCCAAGGAATATGTCCTGACTTTGCGAACTGTTCGGGACTGCAGACATGGCTCCGAATACGACGACCATCGCGACGATAAAGACCGGCAGGTAAAGAAGCAGGATATACCGCAGCATGAAGCCGGTGTATTTCTTGCCCGTGTCTTTCGATTTAAGATCCAGGCCCAGCAAGGTCGCGCAAATGTAAAAGACGATTGCGGACTCCACAAAAGCACGTGCAACCGTCAATCCGCTTCCGAGATCGTAAACAACGCTGGCAGCTTCAAGAACGTAGATCGCAGCAATCATTCCGAAAAAATACTTCCAGCACGCAACAATTGCCGCGAAAGCTTGTGAGAAAATGTTCAGCTCAGAATTCAAGACACACCTCTAAATTGCAAGACGAAACTGTGTTAGCCACAGATCGCGCTTACTTTCAACACTGGCGCGGGATAGGCACAATTCAGCAAGCTCGAAGGTTGGTTCGGCACAACCTGTTGCAGCACAACGCTGCCCGCAGTCAGCAGACGCATTGGTCAAAGCGAGTTACGCAAATACTTCGGCATCGTGTTCTGGATGGTCTCCATATTCCTGTAGGTCCCGCAGGTAAGCGTTTTTTGAAATGACCATGAAAACCGCTTCGCCCAAAACATACAAAGCGCCGGAAGTCACCATCAGCAACATACTGAATGAGTCAGGCTCCCCGGAATAAGTGATCTGCGGGATGTAAGATCCAGATATTTGCGCGTCCGTATACAAGGAAGTGCTCAAAAACGATATGGGCAAAAAAACTCCAAAAAATCTGGGCAGCAGATATCGGGTTTGCCGAAACACTCTCTGCAATGTCCTTCGAAGACTATCGGATCTACCTAAAAGCTTTGCCGGAAACAGCGTGGCAAATAAATAATAGGGAAAATAGAATACGAACATCGCGGACATGTCGTAACCGATCCACCAATAACTTTGATCCTGCGTTTCGGAAGACGCCGTCTCAAAGAGGATCGCAACAAGCTCCGACCCGCCGACTGGGATCAGATGGATCAACAAAAATACCCAGAATGCGAACCATGCAAACTCTATTAATCCTCTATGCGGCTTATGCGCTTCCAACAGTTTGAAATAGAAAAAATACCAGAAAACCATGCCGCCGGGCGCGAACAACAACATAAAATACCAGGTGTCTTCAAACCTCATATCCAAAATCGAAAGGGCGTAATCCATCACAAGAAACGCCAGCACGAGCCAAAGCAGCGAAAACAACGTTTCGTAGGTTTCTGAGAAAAAATCTCTTTTCTGAATCTCGTCCATCGTCACGCACCGTCGTCTTTACACTTAGTTGAAAAGTTCACTGGAATTGAAATCTGAAACAAGCCAGCGACGATGCACGTTGAAACAAGGCCCGGCAGTTCAAGGTCAGTCGGTCTTTGTCACCTCAAATCCGTCCAGCAGATCCGCGACCTCGACCATGAAAGCCGAAATGTCGGACGGAAAGCGCTCCGGGATCGTGCTCACCATGTAGACGAACTCGCCGCGTTTCCATTCGCACGTGGTGTAGGTCTGGTGCTCCGTACAAATCTCTTTGGGCGCGGCACCACCCTTGCCGCTGTTGAAATCCACGGCCTTGCCAACTGTGATCAAGCGGTCTCGGGTTTTGTGCCGCGGCTCAAGACCCGGAAACGAAACGCTCACCCAGAAATACTTGCCGCCGGGCTCAGGACTGCCGCTGTAAGGTGCGTATTGCCAGGGGATTTCATGCTGCGTTTCAGCCAGCCAATAAGTCTCCCGATAATTGCCCTCAATACGCGGAAGCAACGGCAGAAGCGTTGCGAAACCGATCAGAACAAGACCAACGATATACGGCCTGTTGTTGAGCGGCCTGCGCCACAGCCAAAATAGAAACATCACCAGCGCGATCGGGATCGGCGCGAGGAGCGCGGCCTCCTTGACCAGACGCAGCGCATCGCCTTTTGCAACCATTGGGAAATAGGCGGCATTCAGGCTGTAATTGAAAAACATCCAGCCATTCCAGATGGCTGACAACAAGGCTGCTAACCAGAAGAAATTCGAAAAACGCATAATAGCATTCAAGTAGAGAGGCAGCCTTAGAAGCGCAAGCAGGGCAGTACCTGTAAAAACGCAGTTGCCTGCTGCAAAAGAGCAAGTTTGGCGAGCCGTGCGAGGCAAGACATGATCCTCGCTGCGTTTTCCGTTCCCGCTTCTTCGGAACTGGCCCGGCTCTATCTCTCTTCTGCAAGGCCGGACTGTAAGGAAACGCAAACTCGACCGCGTAACCTTTTCGCCCTAAGCTGGTCTTGAGTGACGCGAGGTCTGGTAAATGGCGGAGGAAAAGTCCGACGAGGAGTGGCCGAAGCAGGACATTGAGTCCGGCACCATTGGCGCGCTCGCTCACCTTTACCGGGCCGAAGTCTTCCGCAGCACCCATTGGCGCACCCGGCTCGACAACACGACCAACTGGGCGGTCGTGACGACGGGCATTGCTCTTTCCGCGACATTCGCCAACACGGAAGCTTCTCCCCTGCCGATGGTGCTTGTCGGCCTGCTGGTCACGGTGTTCCTGATTTTCGAGGCAAGGCGCTATCGCTACTACAACATGTTCCGGGCCCGGGCGCGGTTGATGGAGTCTGATTTCTACGCGCCGATCCTCTACGGAAAAAAGGTTCCGTGGGACGGCAGATGGGCCAAGATGCTCGCAGACGACTACGAAACGCCGCACTATCACATCAGCCTCGTCCGGGCCGCCGGGCGCAGGCTGCGCAGCAACTACTCCTGGATCCTGGCAATCCAGGCGGTTGCCTATTTCGGCAAGTTGGCCATTCACCCTGTTCCGCTCACGGAGCTCTCAGAAGCGTTCGAGCGCGCTGCCATCGGACCGGTGCCGGGGTACCTTGTATTTCTGGCCGGTGTTGTTTTTCACACCAGCTGGATTGTCTTCGCTGTCGTCACGCTGCGCCTCGACAAAAGCTACCGCAAGAAACGCAAGTCACCGATGCAGGCGATTTGAGCGTTTGATTTTTGATGGTCTCTTGTCGCGACAAAAGTACGCGAAGTCTGCTTTCAATCGCCAAACCGAAATCCAAATCAGCTGCAGCTTTGCTTTAGTTGGCTGAGCTGTCCCCGACCCTTATCAAGCACAAACGGGACATTCCCCCCCGCAAGCTTGAATGGATCACCTGCACAAGTGAACTGGACGCCGAGACTGTTCCTGTTTGCCGACTTGCAATCCCATTCACCCAGGTACCTGTTTGCAACAGGATTGTAGACGTTGGAAGCGTACTTGAAGCAAATCTCGGCTCCATCCTTTTCTGTTTTCCATCGCCCTGGAACGGACCGGGAATTTCCTGGATACCAAAGATGAGAACGGCCGCTGCGAGCGTAATACTCAACCTGGATGCCGTGGCCACCGCCAAAGTAGGCGACTGTTTGACCGGCAAAGGAAAGCGGTTCACTCGATGTTTGACAGGAACCAAGACAGATTGCGGCAAGCACACCCAAAGCGCGAGTTTTCAAGATTTTCCCCACAACACAAAATTGAATGCGACCAGCTCTAATGCAATTAGACTACACTCACAAGATGCATTCTATGGTGTACTGGAAGCTCGTCGCTCTGGTGCTTATGCAAAGAGATTGAAAAGACCGAAATCAGCGCAGACAGGCGACGGCGCTCTTGAGCGGTCCGAGGTAACAAGCGTTCCCGCAATGGTCTTGACGCGGCTTTGCCGACGGGTTGATGCTGCAGCAACCCGGTTAGCATGCGGAACAGAGATGGCTTACGTTGAAATCTCGTTTGTCGAAGAGGCGGACGCCAAGGCTGTCACCGCAACCATCGAGGACCGTCTGCTTCACGCGCTTGCGGAAGAAAACGAGCAGTCGAACAATGAAAGCTTCGTGCTGAAGGCGACTGACGAGACGGGTAAAATTCTCGGCGGGTTGAGCGCAAGCACGTCCTATGACTGGCTCTTGATCAAACTCTTGTGGGTGGACGACAAGGTACGTGGCGCGGGCCTGGGGCGCAGGCTGGTTCAACTCGCCGAGCACGAAGCACAGCGGCTCGGGTGCAACGCCGCCTGGCTGGATACCTCCAACGAAGCGGCGCACAGGTTCTATCTTGGCCTTGGCTACGAAGACTTCGGTGTTTTGGCCAACCCGCCGAACCGGCGCCTGTCTTCCCACCGGCGCTGGTTCATGAAAAAGGATCTGTGACCAGACGGCAGTACCCCCTCAATCTGTCGATTTTTCAGATGTTAGCAGCCAGGAAAAGAGGGCGAGTGCCAAGGCAGCGCCGATGAACTCGGCGAAGATAAAGCCAGGAAGATCAATCGGCCGGATGCCGGCAAACGTGTCCGTAAAGGCGCGCGAAATCGCAACCGCCGGATTAGCGAAGGATGTCGACGCGGTAAACCAGTAGGCGGCGGTGATATAGAGCCCGACCAGCCAGGGAACCGCTGCTTCGCGAAAGCGGATACCGGCCAGGATGCTTGCAAGCAGTCCGAACGTCGCAACCACTTCAGCCACCCATTGACCGCCGCCGGTGCGCACGGTTGTCGAGGCCTGCAGGATCGGCAATTCGAACATGACGTGGGCGATCAGGGAGCCGCAAATGCCTCCAAGGATCTGAGCGACGATGTAGCTGATCCCCTCGGATACGCTCAACTGCCGTTTCATCCAGAACACGAACGTCACCGCCGGATTGAAATGTGCGCCCGAGATTGGTCCAAGGATGGTGATCAGAACCACCAGGATCGCGCCGGTGGGGATCGTGTTTCCGAGCAATGAAACGGCGACATCATCCGAAAGTTTATCGGCCATGATACCGGAACCAACGACGGTTCCCACAAGCATGGCGGTTCCAAGCGCTTCGGCGGTCAAGCGCCTCGACAGGCTGAATTCTGACATGAAAATTTTCCTGATTAGTCGGCGCTAGCGCCAATGGCCGCCAGCCGTGTTCTTCCGTTTTCGGCACCGAATACATCGTCACCGAGTGCGAGCATGTCGTTGATCCGCCTCTCCAGCCGCTTGTAGGCCAGATCAAAGGCCGCACCGCGTGCCGCTTCGTCACCTTCGACGGAAGCAGGGTCCGGTATGCCCCAGTGCACGACCATCGGGTGCCCGGGCCAGACGGGGCAGGCCTCGCCGGCGGCGTTGTCGCAAACTGTGATGATGAGATCCATTTTCGGGGCGTCAGAGCCTGCAAACTCTTCCCAGCTCTTGGACCGGAAACCGTCGGACGGCAGCCCGTGGCGTTCCAGACACGTCAGCGCGTCCGGATTGACGGTTCCCCGGGGTGTCGACCCGGCGGAAAAGGTGGAGAATTTGCCCTGTCCCAGATGACGAAGCAATGCTTCACCCAGAACCGAGCGCGCGGAGTTTGCGGTGCATAAAATCAAAGCGTTACGCATTATCGGATTGCCCCACCTAGATGGTGTGATCAGAGCTTCTCGGGCTCTGAGCAGGTGTTTGAAACGGCGAGACTGGCGATCGGTGCGCAAAGCTCCGGGTTACCCCCACAACAGTCCTGCAGAAGGTAGGTGACCAGATATTGCATCGTCGTCAGATCCGCACGGTAATGAATGGAGCGCCCGTCACGTTCGGCCTGCACAAGTCCGGACCGCGACAGAGCGCCCAAGTGGGTCGACAGGGTGTTCGGGCGCACATTGAGAGCATCTGCGATGGCACCGGCACTCATACCTTCTTTTCCCGCTTTCACCAGCAAGCGAAAGACGTCGAGGCGTGTTTCCTGACCCAAGGCTGCCAAAGCGTTCAAGGCGTCTTCTTTTTCCATAATTCGAGAATACTCGAATTAACGAATAATGCAAGGCTGAGCCGACCCGCTATTTGCCGCGAAACGCGAAAAACGCGTGAACAAAAACCAGCGCGATGATCAGGGCCGTGACGCCGAATACCAGTTCATAGCCACCGACCGCAAAGGCGGCGCTGGACGCCGCCAGACCCAATGTACCCCCGATCATTTGCGACGACATGGCAATGCCGCCTCCCTGACCGTGTTTGTGCTCCGGCAGGGCTTCCGATATGGCCGCTCGTGTGGGTGTAAACAGGAATGGAAAGGACAAACCCACAAAGAGCAGCCCGGGCGCGATCCAGACGACGCTGTTCAGGGGCGCCGTCAGCACGAGCCAGACATATCCGATGAAGATGCTCGCCAGGCCGAACAGGACCATTTGCCGTTTTGGCGTCTTGTCAGCAAGGCGCCCGCACAATGCTGCCGTAGCGGGCTGCACGGCAGGTCCGATCATGACGACCAGCCCGGCCAGAAACGCGCTCAGTTTCAGGTCGGTCTGAGCGTAGAGCGCAACAAAAACGAATACCGGCATCTTTGCATATTGGGCCAGGAATATCGTCAAAGCGCTGCCGGCAAAAACCGGTTCCTTGAATAGATCGACTTCAATGAGCGGCGTCTCGACTGTTGTTTCGAACCAGCTGAACAGCGCGAGCAAGAGCAATCCGACCGCAATCAGTGCCCAGATCAACAGACTGCTCCAACCCAGACTGTCGGCTTCCATCAGCGCGAAAATCGCACTGAACATGCCGGCCGCAAGAAGCACCAGACCGAGCCAGTCGATCCTGCCGGCCGGCGGCCGTTTCACGTCGCGCCATGTCATCGTCACGATGACGCCGACGGCAAGCGCAACAAAAGGGTTGATCCAGAAAATCCAGCGCCACGAAATAAAGTCGGTGAAAAGACCTCCGACAAGTGGCCCGAGCGCCAGGAATGTCGTCCCTACAGCACCGCTGGTGGCAAGCGCGGCACCGCGCACTTCCTTCGGAAAGGTCATCGTGATCATGGCGAGAAACAGCGGAAAAATGATTGCCGCTCCGAGCCCCTGCAGCGCGCGAAACAGGATCAGGGCGCTGCCGCTCGGTGCAAAACCGCACGCAATGGAGAAAACCGTAAAGACGGTCAGACCGAGCAGGAAGACCCGCAAGGTGCCGAAGAGATCCGCCAGCTTGCCACCGACAGCGACAAAACAGGCAAACGTCACCAGATAGGCGTTCACCACCCAATGCGCGTCATTATCGTCCAGACCGAAGTCTTTCTGGATGGTCGGCAAAGCAATCCCGACAACGGTTTCATCCAGCAGAACAAGACCCAGAACGCAACTGACCGACCACAACAGCCACGTCTTTCGGTTTGATTCCGTGATGAAATGCATCGGGTTCCCCAGGTCCACCCGGGGAGCCTATCCGACTTTGCCAGTGTCGTGAATGCGTCGCTCCAGGATGCTGCGTCAGGCAGCCTTGGCCGCCAAGCGCTTGCGGATGCTGTCGACATCTGCGCGCGGCGTCGCCGCAAACAGGGTCTTGGTGTAGTCATGCTGCGGATTGTTGAACACCTCGTCGCGTGTCCCGTATTCCACGACCTCACCAAAATACATCACCATGACCTTGTCCGCGATGTAGCGCACAACCGAAAGGTCGTGTGAGATAAACACATAGGTCAGCCCCATCTCGTCCTGCAGATCTGCCAGAAGATTGAGGATCTGCGCCTGGACGGACAAATCGAGCGCCGAAACCGGTTCGTCGAGCACCAGCAGCCTCGGCTTCATCATGATCGCCCGAGCAATCGCAATGCGCTGTCGCTGGCCACCGGAAAACATATGCGGGTAGCGGCCATAATGCTCCGGTTGCAGCCCGACCTTCTGAAGCATCTGCAAGGCAAGATCCTGACGCTCAGCCGGTGCCATATCGGTGTTCAAGAGGAGCGGTTCTTCCAGAACGTGCCCGATCTTCTGCCTCGGATTCAGAGAGCCATAGGGGTTCTGGAAGACGATCTGAACCTTCTGCCGCATTTCCTTGGAGATGCCGGTCTTCGAAATGTCGATCGGCAAGCCGTCGATTTCGATCGAGCCGGAGGTCTGCGCGTCGATCATGGTAAGCATGCGCGCAAGTGTCGACTTGCCGCAACCGCTTTCACCCACCACGGCAAGCGTCGTCCCGCGTTCCACGTCGAGGCTCACTCCCTTGACTGCGGTCAGCGTCGAAGCCTTCTTGAAAAGGCCTCCCTTGATGTCGTAGGTCCTGTAGACATCGCGCACTTTGAGGATCACATCTTCGGACATATCAGAACCCTCCTGCTTCGGCGAAATCGCTCACGGTCGGCAGCCGATCTCCGGTCGCGTTTTCCGGCAACGCTGACAGCAAAGCCTTCGTGTAAGGATTTTGCGGGCTTTCAAAGAGGGACAGCACGCCCGCTTCCTCCATCTTGCGCCCCTTGTATTGAACGATCACCCGGTCGGCGGTTTCGGCCACCACACCCATGTCGTGGGTGATCATGATAAGCCCCATTCCGCTGTCCTGCTGCAGCTTGACCAGAAGATCGAGGATCTGCTTCTGGATGGTCACATCGAGCGCTGTCGTCGGCTCATCGGCGATCAGGAGCTTCGGCGCGCAGGCAATCGCCATCGCGATCATCACGCGCTGGCACTGGCCGCCCGACATCTGGTGCGGGAACGCATTGAGCCGGCCGGCGGGATCCGGAATACCAACAGAGGTCATCAATTCGACCACGCGTTCCTTGATCTGCCGTCCCTTCAGCTCCGTGTGCGCTTTCAGCGTTTCACCGAGCTGGAAGCCAACCGTGAAACAGGGATTGAGGCTGGCGATCGGTTCCTGGAAGATCATGGAAATGTCTTTGCCGATGACCTTGCGCTTTTCTTTCTGCGAAAGCGTCCTCAGGTCCAGCCCTTCAAAGTCCATCTTGTCGGCCGTGATTGTTGCACTGCTCGGCAACAGACCCATCGTGGCCAGCATTGCGACGGACTTGCCCGATCCCGACTCGCCGACGATTGCCAGCACTTCGCCCGGATCAACGGTGTAATCGACCCCGTCGAGGGCCTTGAACGGACCCTTGGCCGTATCGAATTCTACCTTCAGGTTTCTGATTTCAAGAAGAGACATGGGTCAGCTCCTCTTCAGTTTCGGATCGAGTGCATCGCGCAATCCGTCGCCGACCAGGTTGATGGCCAGAACAGTGATCAGGATAGCCAGTCCCGGGAACGTGACGACCCACCAGGCCCTCAGAATGAATTCACGTGCTTCCGCCAGCATCGTGCCCCATTCAGGTGTCGGTGGCTGCGCGCCCATGCCGAGAAAGCCGAGCGCGGCCGCATCCAGAATGGCATTGGAAAAAGAGAGCGTCGCCTGAACGATCAAAGGTGCCAGACAGTTCGGAAGGATCGTCTTGAACATCAGCCGGATGTGACCGGCACCTGCAACGCGCGCAGCAACGACATAGTCGCGCGAGCGTTCCGCGAGCACGGCAGCACGGGTCAGGCGCACGAAATGGGGTTGCAGGACGATGGCAATCGCGATCATGGCGTTGATCAGGCCCGGCCCCAGAATAGCAACGAGGACCAGCGCGAGCAGCAGCGAGGGAAAGGCAAGGATAATGTCCATCACACGCATGATGAACGTATCAACCGCACCACGCATATACCCGGCAACCAATCCGATGGTGATGCCGCCGACAAGCGCGATGGTGACGACAACGACGCCGATAAAGAGGGAAAACTGCGCCCCGTAGATCAGGCGCGAGAGGATGTCCCGGCCGACCGCATCGGTACCAAGAAGGAACTCCGCCTTGCCGCCTTCCTGCCAGACCGGTGGAACCAGAAAACTGTCACGATACTGGAAATCGGGGTTATGCGGCGCGATGAACGCGGCAAATACCGCCATCAGCACAAGCAGAACAAAGACGACAAGCCCTGCAACGGCGCCCTTGTTTTGTGAGAAATAGTACCAGAATTCGGCAAGCTGAGCCTTGGTTGCGCTGCGGCTTTCAGCTTCCAGTTTGGTGGTATCGGCCTTGGCGGCCGGGGAGGTCTCTGACATTTTCTTGGTCCCTCGGCTCAGTGGTGTCGGATACGCGGATTGATCAGGCCGTAAAGCACGTCCACGATCAGGTTGACCAGCATGATGATCCCGGCGATCAGGAGAAGGCCGCCCTGCACCACGAAGTAATCACGGCGCGCAATGCTGTCGACAAGCCACTTGCCGATACCCGGCCAGGAAAAGATTGTCTCGGTCAGGATCGCGCCGGCGAGTAGCACGCCGACCTGCAAGCCGATGGTGGTGACCACGGGAATGAGCGCATTGCGCAACGCGTGCAAACCGATAACCGAACTTGGAGTTAGACCTTTTGCCCGCGCGGTCCTGACATAGTCTTCTCCCAGCACCTCCAGCATTGCCGACCGGGTCTGCCGTGCGATGACCGCAAGCGGAATGGTCGCAAGCACGATGGATGGCAGGATCAGGTGCCGGACCGCGGATATGAAAGCGCCTTTTTCTCCTGAGAGCAGGCTGTCGATCAGCATGAAGCCGGTCACCTGCGGAAAGAAGTAAAGCAATGAGATCCTGCCGGATACAGGCGTCCATTGAAGGATGCCAGAGAAAAAGATGATCAGAAGCAGGCCCCACCAGAAAATGGGCATGGAATAACCGACAAGCGCCGTTCCCATGATGGCCTGGTCCGCGATCGTTCCGCGTTTGACCGCCGCGAAAATACCGGCGGGAATTCCCAGGCAGACCGCGAGGATGATGGCACAGAGCGCAAGTTCCGCGGTTGCGGGAAAGAGCGTCAGGAATTCATCGAGGACGGGTTTTTTCGAGGCAAAGGATGTGCCGAGATCACCGTGAAAGATGCCGATAACGTAGTCGATATATTGCTGCCAGAGCGGCTTGTCGAAGCCCATCTGAGCCATGAGCTCTGCCTTGCGTTCCGGATCGATGCCGCGCTCACCGGCCAGAAGATCCAGTGGATCGCCAGGCAGAAGGCGTATGAACGAGAAGGCGACGAGCGTGACACCGAAGAATGTCGGGATCAACAGGCCGAGACGGCCTAGAAGAAAGCGGAGCATGTCAGGTTCCAGATACGAAGGACCTGCGGGAGCTGACGCAAGTCATGCAAATCTCCGCCGGTCAAAAAACCAGAAGGCGCCGGCATTCCTGCCGGCGCCTTCCAGAGTCAAGCGGATTTACTCCGCAATGTCCACGCCGTCAAACCAATGACCGCCGAGCGGATCCATGACGTAGCCGGTCACTTTGGAGGACATCGGCATGAAGACGACGGAGTG
Source organism: uncultured Roseibium sp. (assembly GCF_947494555.1). Classification (GTDB taxonomy): domain Bacteria; phylum Pseudomonadota; class Alphaproteobacteria; order Rhizobiales; family Stappiaceae; genus Roseibium. The sequence goes on from NZ_CANLVF010000007.1 coordinate 62,150, forward strand.
CGCGATGGTTGCCCACGGAGCTTCGTCCTTGAAGACGGCCTGTGCCTCTTCATAAAGCTTGGTCCGCTCTGCCTTGTCGGTCACGGTCTTGGCTTTTTGAATGAGAGCCTCGAAGTCGTCGTTGCACCACTGTGCACGGTTCGAACCACCGACACCGTCGCAGCCGAGCAGAACGGCCAGGAAGTTGTCCGGATCGCCGTTGTCGCCAGTCCAGCCGAGCAGCACAGCACCGTCACGGTCGACATCCTTGGAACGGGACAGATACTCACCCCATTCGTAGGAAACGATCTCGACATTGACACCGACTTTTGCAAAGTCCGCCTGAATGACTTCCGCCATGCGGCGCGCATTCGGGTTGTACGGACGCTGTACCGGCATCGCCCAGACTTTCATGGACAGGTTTTCAACGCCGGCGGCCGCCAGCATTTCCTTGGCCAGGTCAGGGTTGTAGTCGTCGTCCTCAGTCGCCTCGTTATAGGACCACATGGTCGGCGGGATCGGGTTCTTGGCAGCCTGTCCGGAGCCCTGGAAGACGGCGTCGAGGATTGCCTGCTTGTTGACCGCGTGGTTCAGCGCCTTGCGGACTTCCTTCTTGTCGAACGGAGCCACTTTGGTGTTGTAGGCAAGGTACCCGACGTTCAGGCCCTGCTGTTCCATCAGCGTGAGGTTGCTGTCAGCGCGGATATCGGCAATGTCGGCCGGTGCCGGATAAGGCATGACGTGACATTCGCCTGCTTTCAGCTTCTGCAGACGTACGGCAGCGTCCGGCGTGATGGCGAATATCAGGTTGTCGATCTTTTCCTTGCCGTTCCAGTAGTCCGCATGAGCCCCATAGCGGATCACGGCGTCTTTCTGGTAACCGACGAAAGCAAACGGGCCGGTGCCGACCGGCTGCTGGTTGAACTGTTCCTTGGTTCCGGCGGACGCCAGCGAATCTGCGTATTCAGCCGAGACGATGGAGGCGAAGTCCATCGCAAGGTTCGCAATCATTGGCGCTTCCGGACGGTTCAGCACGAACTTGACCGTGTGATCGTCAACCTTGACGATTTCCTTGATCAGGTCCGGCATGGACATGCCGTTGAAATATTCCCAGGCTGTGCCCGGTGTATATTCATGCCACGGATGGTCCTTCTTCAGCTGACGCTCAAAGGAAAAGACCACATCGTCGGCATTAAAGTCGCGCGACGGCGTGAAGAAGCTGGTGGTGTGGAACTTTACGCCTTTGCGAAGGTTAAAGGTGTATTCCAAACCGTCTTCGGAGACTTCCCAGCTTTCTGCGAGACCCGGAAGCACTTCCGTCGTGCCGCGCTTGAATTCAACAAGCCGATTATAGAGAGGCTTGGAAGAAGCGTCGAACGTGGTGCCTGCGGTGTAGAGCGCCGTATCGAAGCCTTCAGGAGACCCCTCGGAGCAATAAACCAGGGTCTTTGCGGATGCGCCCGTTGCCGCGATCACGGCAAGGCTGGCGCCAAGAAGGGTTGCCTTCAAGGTTTTTTGGAAATTCATCAATCTGTTCTCCCCTTGATGAAGAGCAAGGGCCTTGCATCATTGACGTGTGCAAAGGAGTTAAGCCCAAGCCAGCGCAAACTAAGGCTTTTTTTCGGCAGGAAATCAACTGCCAACATATTTCTAATTTTGCCCCTGTTTTGAAATTTTTTTGCTAGGTAAGCCTTGCTGCCGTAATTTTTAACGCATCCACCCCCGCACACGGAAATGTGATACCGCAACGTAAGCACCCGAACCGGACTACGAACGCGCAAAAAGAAAGGCTCTCGAAAATACAAGAGCCCTGGAAATGTTCAATCCTGACGGGTGCGTGTTCGTTTGACCGCATCCTGCCAGCCGGCAAGCAGGCGCGTTCTGTCGGTAGCGGCAAGTTGGGGTTCGAAACGTTTCTCCAGCTTCCATTCCGCAGAAAAAGCATCCTCGCCCGGCCAGATGCCCGCTTTCGATCCCGCCAGCCAGGCTGACCCCAGCGCGGTTGTTTCCGCAACGGTCGGCCGGTCGACTGGTGCGCCTAGAATGTCGGCAAGAAACTGCATCGTCCAGTCGGACGCGGTCATGCCCCCGTCGACCCGGAGGACCGGCTTTTCGGCTCCGGGCCAATCGGCGCGCATCGCCTCAACGAGGTCGCTGGTCTGATAACCGACGCTTTGCAGCACCGCACGGGCAATTTCCTTCGGCCCTGTGTTCCGCGTCAGCCCGAACATCGCCCCGCGCGCATCCGCATCCCAATAGGGCGCGCCCAGTCCGACGAAAGCCGGCACCAGATAAACGTCGTGGTTCGGATCCGCCTGCTCTGCGAGAGCCTGCGTATCCCCGGCACTTTCGATCATTCCGAGACCGTCGCGCAGCCATTGCACAGCCGCGCCGGCGACAAAAATCGAACCTTCGAGTGCGTAGGTGGTCTTCCCGTTCAGTCGGTAGGCAATGGTGGTCAGCATCCGGTTATGCGAACGAACCGCGGTGTCGCCCGTATTCATCAGCGCAAAACACCCGGTGCCATAGGTGGACTTCACCATTCCCGGCTTGAAGCAGGCCTGTCCGACCGTCGCCGCCTGCTGGTCACCGGCGACCCCGAGGATCGGAAGAGACCGTCCGAAGAGCTCGGCGTCGGTTACGCCGAACTCGTCGGCACTGTCCTTGACCTCCGGCAGCATGCTCATCGGAATGTTGAGCACCTTGCAGAGATCTTCGTCCCAGCGGTTTTCATGAATATTGTAGATCAGCGTGCGCGCGGCATTGGTCGCGTCCGTCACGTGAACGCTTCCACCCGTCAGATGCCAGATGAGCCAGGTGTCGACGGTTCCGAAAACCAGTTCGCCCCGTTCCGCTCTGTCACGCACGCCTTCGACATTGTCGAGAAGCCAGGCGATCTTCGTTCCGGAAAAATAGGGATCGAGCAACAATCCGGTCTTGGCCGTGAAGGTTTCTTCCAACCCCTGGCCACGCAGCGTTGCGCAGAAATCCGAGGTGCGACGGTCTTGCCAGACGATGGCATTGTAAACGGGTTCTCCGGTCGAGCGGTCCCAGATCAACGTTGTCTCACGCTGGTTGGTGATCCCGATGGCTTCGACCCCGCTGCCGCCGTCGGGAGCCTTTTCCATCGCCTCCCGGCAGACACGAAGCGTGCTTGTCCAGATGTCCGAAGGTGAGTGCTCAACCCAACCTGATTTCGGAAAATGTTGAGGGAACTCCTGTTGGCCCACACTGATTGGACTGAAGCCACTGTCGAAAACGATTGCGCGACTTGACGTCGTGCCCTGGTCTATCGCCAAAACACATCCGGCCATGGCGCACCTCCCGAAATTCTTGTTTGTTCATGAAAGCTGCCGGCGGCAGTGCCGGCAGTTCGAATTCGTCCAGACTATGCAGCAGCGCCGGTCTGGTCCGCAAGGTGGCCGGACATGTAGCTGTCAAGGTCAGCCGCTTCTTGCTTGTTAAGTCGCAGACCCAGTTTCGTCCGCCGCCACAGCACATCGTCTGCAGTGCGCGCCCATTCCCGTGTCATCAACCATTTCACTTCATTTTCGTAGAGATTGAAGCCGAAAGACCGTCCGAGATCGCCAATACCCTTGGCATCGCCGAGGATCTTCCTGCCATCCGTCCCGTATAGACGGACCAGACGCGTTGCAAATGCCTTGTCAAGGAACGGATAGTCCCGCTCAAGCCCGGCAACTTCCTCATCGAAGGCATCGACCTTGAAGTCACCGCCAGGCAACGGCGCAGTTCCTGTCCAAAGCCCTGTCTTGAACGGCAGATGGTCTTCAAGCTTGGCAAGCACCTGTTCCGCGAGCTTGCGGTACGTGGTGATTTTCCCGCCGAACACCGACAGCACCGCCGCCCGGTCACCGCCTCCGTCCAGCTCCAGGACATAGTCGCGGGTGGCTGCCTTCGCGTCCTTGGCACCGTCATCATAAAGCGGGCGGACACCCGAATACGTGTGGACGACGTCGTCCGGCGTAATGTCCTTTTCCAGATACTCGCTGGCCGCAGCGCACAGATATGTCACTTCGTCCGGAGAGATCCGGACATCCCCAAGGTCTTCCTGATAATCGACGTCTGTCGTTCCGATCAGTGTGAAGTCCTGTTCATAAGGAATGGCAAAGACGATGCGGCCGTCACCGTTCTGGAAAATAAAGCAGCGGTCGTGGTCGAACTGGCGCGGCACGATAATATGGCTGCCCTTGACCAGCCGGATGCCCGAGGTTTCGTTTTCGCCGATCACGCCGTGCAGGAACTCTGCAACCCAGGGGCCGGCAGCGTTGACGAGTACGCTCGCTGTGACCGTCCGGTCTTCGCCGGTGGCAAGATCCCTCAGGACCACGGACCAGATCTTACCGTCCCGGCGCGCGCTGATGCACTTGGTCCGCGTCAGAACGTCAGCCCCGCGGTCTGCCGCGTCCCTTGCGTTGAGCACGACAAGGCGCGCATCGTCCACCCAGCAATCCGAGTACTCAAACCCCTTTTGGAAGAGCTTTTTCAGTCCTTGCGAAAAAGGCGCTTCGTCCAGCCGCACAGTCTTGGTGGAGGGCAGCAGCTTTCTGCCGCCGAGATGGTCATACATGAACAACCCAAGGCGCAGCAGCCAGGCCGGGCGCAGGTCCTTATGGTGCGGCAGGATGAAACGGAGCGGCCAGGCGATATGCGGCGCGATCCCCCACAGAACCTCACGCTCCTTAAGCGCCTTTCTGACAAGATCGAACTCGTAGTATTCCAGGTACCGCAACCCGCCATGAATCAGCTTGGTCGATGCAGAGGAGGTGGCGCTCGCCAAGTCTCCCATTTCAGCCAGCAGGACACGCGCCCCGCGCCCGACAGCGTCCCGCGCAATGCCCGTTCCGTTGATCCCGCCACCGATTACCAGAAGGTCATAGTCAGCCGTCATTGGCCTGTCTCCGGCTAGTGCGCATCTGCGCTTTGAAGGTCAAAATGAAAATAAAACGAAACTCAGCGAAATTCAATCAATGATTCACGCGAGACGACTTTCTTTGATTTCACGGCTCTTGAGACGCCAGGAGGACACGTTTCGCGAGCAAGTGATTTTTCGAACTTGATTTCGGTTACGACGCACAGAAGCGTCATCCGAAACCGCCCGGAGATTGAGAGAAGACACACCAAAGCCATCAAGAAAATCAGGTGCAGCACGCGTGATATGTAAAATGTCCTTTACATTTCATCAAGCCGCGTTATGTAAAGGGTACTTTCCATATTGGAGGTTCGAACATGACGGTCGAACAAGCGACATACCGCTTTTTCAAGGTCTTTGTCCCTGCGATGGTTGCTTATGTTGCAGCTACCGCCGGAATAGTGTGGTTCTCGGACGGCGGTGCTCTTCCACCCTTCGCCCTGTACGGTCTGACGCTCGTTCCGATTGGCGCGATTTTTCTCGCCTTTTGGGCACAGTGGCGCTTCGCCATGGAACTTGACGAGTTTCTTCGGCTCATTCAGATCAAGGGAACTTTGATCGGCATCGCCTGCATCATGATCATCGCATCCGGATGGGGGCAGCTTGAAAGACTGGCGGATGCACCAAGGCTGCCGGTATTCTGGCTTCTACCGATTTTCTGGACGATCCAGGGCCTTGCCACCACATTCATCTCAAAACGTGAAGGCGTCTTTTGATGAAGAACCGCCTTAGGGCGTTGCGTGCGGAAAGAGGCTGGTCCCAGGCCGTGCTCGGGGATCACCTCAATGTCTCCCGGCAAACAATCAACGCTATTGAAGCTGGCCGATACGATCCCTCCCTGCCCCTGGCCTTCAAGATCGCGCGTTTGTTCGACCGAAAGATCGAAGACATTTTTGAAGATGAGAAGTGACCGGACACGCTTTCGTTTACGAATGGCGAAACTGCCGGACGAGAGCTGTAGCGCTTCGATTGTCATTCTTAAGTGTGCGGGATTGAAAATTGAAATCAACCCGGGCCACCTCTCAAATATCAAAAGGAATGTCCTTGGGTCGAATGGGCTGCACGGACAGAATTTTTAATTGCCTTCCATTCTGACGAGGGAGTTGCCAGGGATGACCAACCGCATCGTGGAACACGGCCCCCTGGCTTTTAGTTTTCACCTGGACATATGCCAAAGGCTCCCGGACAGAAAATCGGGCCGGTTATGCAGCCGCTCGTGTCAAATGCAACTTGGAATGTCTGGCTGCTCATATCGGATTTTGACATTTCGCCCCCGATGAAGTTCTCCACCGGGGGCTTGAAGTTTCAATAAGTGAGCTCACGCGACAAGATCGAGTGCCGAGCGGTTCTGACCCGCGTAGCTCGCCAACGCGGACAGATAGGCTTCAGCAAGTGCGGGTTTGCCAATTTGTGCCATCAAATTGCGATCGTCTTTGTTCGAGCCGAAGAAAGGTTCGACCAGAATGGCTGGTGCTCGACCTGCATAAAGCGAGCGCCAACCGCGTTCGCCACCAGGCTGGCGGACCTTCACACCACGATCGGCTTTGCCAGTTCGACCAAACAAACCCACCAGTTCGTCCTGTGCAAACTCTGCAAGGCTTTGTGATGCGGTTGATCGACTCGCGAGCACTTCGCTGCCGCGTACGCTGGAGTTACCAACGCTGTTAAAGTGAAGCTCGATCGTCACTTCAGCGCCCCAAGCATCTGTTTCGGCGTAAACGGCGTCAATTTCCTTGGAATACGAGCCTGCGTACTGGCGATAGAAAATCGCCGTTTCGATTTCGTACTCAGATGCGTATTCTGCCATAAGCTCGGCAACAGCCGTATTGAATGGGTATTCACTCTCGTCAATCGGCGAAGTCGCATAAGCGCCCTGACCGTGGCTGTTGTGACCAACGACTATGCCGACACGCAAGCGCGCGTTTCTCCGGGGAGTAATTGGCACCACGGTATCGGTGGTGGTATCGGTCGCCTCCGCGAGCAGGTTGTTTGCTTCCTCGATCAGAGAGAGCACCTTTGATCGGTAAGCGGGGTCGACGGCATACCCTCCCTCGACCAAAGCATCGAGATAAGTCTCGACCGAGCTGTCCGCCGGTTTTTTATACGGACCTGTCTCGATGAATGTCGCATACCCATCAACCGTGTCTTCCAGCGTGGCGAACAGGGCATAAGTATCTTCACCGTCACTGGCAACGTACTGCACCGGTGTCGCATGCGCGGCGATACGGGGACGGTACTTCATCCCAAACGGATTCTTGTGATCGATGTAAAGCCGTGATGTGCCGCGGCCCGATTCCAGCAATGCTTGGGCCATAGCAATGGTTTTAGCCGCGTCCGTGAGACGAGTTGAGGCGACTATAGCTTTTGCTAAACTTTTCATCTGACCAATCCCTTCCACGTTGTTGGTCGGAACCTCTCAATGCTTCGTGCATCGATCGGCATTCCATGAAAGACACATCCGCTGAACAACCTGTCTTCAGATGTGATGAGCCGCGGTTGGTTGCGTCAGCTCATGGCTCAAGAAGTATGGATGAAGGATCAATCCGGGGAGGAGACGGCCTGCTGGCGATTCCGTCGGGACGGGGCCCGTCGGACCCCCAGTTTTCCCTGTTCAGCTTCTATTCACCTGCTTTGTCCCCATATCTGTCTTGTTGTCTACACGGTGTAGTGTCGAAAACAATGGTGAGGAAAACGCATGTTCGACGATGAGGGTCGTCCCGAGATTTCTGACACCCGTTGGGCGGGTGGAGACTATCTCCCTGGATTTGTGAAAGGGTCTGGTGACTACTTCACGAGGTCAGATGTTATTGCGAAAATTGAAGTAGAGGCTGAAGCTACCTTGCTATGGATGCAAGAAGGTACGCAAAGCTACTCTGGCTCAGGCGACCTGCGGTATGAGCCGTGGTGGCCGGATCTGCCGGTTACAAACTCCATTATCTTCAAATGCGGACGCGAGCGCATGCTCTTGGACCGCGCATATGAGCATGGGATCCTGAACTTCCTGAGGCGTTTGGAAGCCTGTGGCGTTATTCAAAAACTCAATGATCGGATCATAGATCTGGTTGTTGAATCCATGACTCCGGTCGTTCTGAACCAACTGGCCATGAAGTGCCATGCGGAAGGTGTTCCTGACGGGGTGTCCTTGAAGGAGCTCAGCAAGCTCTTTGGAAATGGCAAGAACACGAAACCGGCGAAGGTGCGGGATCGCTTCTTGGGCGACCTCGCGGCAGTAGGCCTATTCAAAGCCCGCGAGGCAGAAGGATGGGACATTGCAATCGGGCCTGTCGGCGATGCTTTTTTCTCCAAAGTGTATGCCCCGATCACAAACGAAATCGACATCAAGTACGCGGAGCCAAAAAAATGAACAACCTGTTCGCTGTCGCTTTATTTGCACTTTGCCTCGTAGGCATCTCAACACCATCTTTTGCCGGTCCAGGACAGGGAACAGTTTATGTTTTGACTAGTAGTCCTCAGTGATCGGGCCTCAATTTATGTCCCGTCTTGCTGTTGGACATTTCTGACAGATACGACGAAACCGCATTCTTTGGTCGGCTACCGCCCGACTCCTCAGTGCTCTTCACTTTCCGGTGGAGCGTCGTCCTCAGGTTCTGAAGCCTTGACCTTCTTCTTGCCGGCCTGCTTTGGAACCTCTTGTTCTTGCTCCGCATAGGGCGGTGTCGCGGCATGGTAGGTGACTTGCGGGAATGGAATTTCAATGCCGCGTTCGTCGAACACTTGCTTGATGTATTCGTTGTAGGCGCGTCCGACACCCCATTGATCGCCAGGCGTCGTCTTGATCCGCGCCCTAAGGTCGATCGAGCTGGCACCGAAGGCGGTCACGCCGTGCATTTCCAGATCGCCGAAGATTTTTGATTTGAAATCCGTCTCCTGCAGGCGCCGGAAGGCTTCCTCCATGGCCTCCTTGGCAAAGGCAATATCGGTATCGTAGGAAACACCGATAAGCGCGACATGATACGAGAAGCCACGCATGAAATTCGAGACCATGTCGACAGAAGAAAACGGAATGATATGGGTCGTTCCATCCAGGTCCCGCATGCGCACGGAACGGATCGTGATCCCTTCCACCGTGCCGGTAACACCGGCAACAGTTACGACATCGCCCTCGTTGATGGCATTTTCGATCTGAATGAAGGCGCCGGTAATGATGTCTTTCACCAGGGTCTGCGCGCCGAAGGAAATCGCCAGACCGACGACACCTGCACCGGCGATCAGGGGACCGATATTGACGCCGATCTCTGAGAGCGCCAACAGCGCTGCCATGACGATAATCACAACAGTGAAGGCATTGCGGAACAATTGGAAGAGGGTCCGCTCGCGCGCGCTGACAATATACCCGGCACGCGACTGAAGACGCAGATCGACCCAGGACATGACCGCCAGCCAAACGACGAAGGCGACGAGCAGCACCATGATGGCAGCCCCATAGCTGCTTACCAGCGAGAAACCGGCCTCACTGTAAATCCAGTCGATGACGCTCAGAAGGCCCCAGATATCCATCAGCAAGAGGATCGTGGCGAGGAAAACGACAAAGCGGATGATTTTCAAAAGGCGGGGAACGAAGGCGTTGAGACGATATTGCAGCGCTGGCAGTTTCTGATGAATGTCATCAGGCAACCGGATACCGCCCTTGATGGCGCGGGTCATCACCAGCGAAATGAGCATGCCGGCCATGATTGTGATGATCGAAAACCCGGTTGCCCTCAGAATAATTGTTGTCGCGTCGAAAGGACGTGTCACCCAGACCAGGAAAACGGCAAGGATGTAGCCGTATGCGCCGATATGCCAGAGATTGCCGAGATTGGAGAGTGCCCTTTGCGCCAGGACGCTGTGCATCGTCTCGGCATAGGCCTTGGCGCCCTCTCGGACTTTGACGCGGTTCTGTTTGATGAGAACCATCAGATAGAGCATGCCCAAAAGCACGATGAGGAACCTCAGCGCATTTCCCAGAACGAAGGAAACGGCCAGGTTTGCTGCCGGGACGGCCAGAAAGACACCAAAATTGTTCCAGTACATGTAGATACGCAACCGCGCGTACCAGTAATCAGACGCATCGTCGGAAAACGGCAGCAGTCTGAGTTCGGGACGCTTCGGTGCAAACACGAACCGCAACGCAACGTTCGCCATACCGGTTATGAAAAAGGCATTCAGCGCGAGGCTTTCCTGGATTGTCACGCCTGTGTCGAGACCGCCGAACCCGGTGAGCGCAACGAAGTAACCGACCCCGAGCCCTATAGCGACCGTGAGAGCATCGATAAGCGTCGTGACAATCAGGATCGTCGCCCGCATCAGACCGCCCCCATATCGAGCGCGCACAGCCATCTTGGGGTAGAGCCGACGGGCGGCAAACTGTGCCACCCAGAACGCAGCGTAGGCAGTCGCCAGGACGATTGCGACCTGCAGCACGACTTCGTTTACACGATCCCATTTGATGGGAATGTCCCCGCGCAAGACCAGCAGCAATCCCCTCAGGGAGTGACGGGACCTGTCCAGCACCACGCCGATTTCATCGGCGATAGCCCGCGTGTATTCGCCAACACGAATGACAAACCCCTGTCCCGCCGAGACGGGCTCCTCAGCGCCGTCCGCTGTTTCAGTTGATGCTTCGCCGCCGGTTTCGGGAGCCGGCTGCTCTTCACCTGCGTTTTTTTTCAAAAGTTCGATGAGCTCTTTGCGGCTGTCTGGATCGTTCAGAACCTTTATGAGCGCTTCGCTTGCCTGCTTCAGATCAGCACTTTCATCCGGTGCACCGGTGTCGGTTTGCCCGATTGCCGGAACCGCGAACAAGAGGGCGATGCCCATCAAGGCTGCAACACATAAATGCAGAGGTTTCATGCCAAATCCGCTTCGGTTGAGAGTGGGAACCGAACCCTTCCTCCAACGACAATAGAAAGGAACTGTGCCGGATGAAAAGCCATTCACAAAAACAGTCAACGGATTTAACGACTTGCCAAGTAGTGCGGGCAAAAAAACGCAACTTTATTTCATTTGGTCAAATAATCTTCGAACAATACAATTTCAGAGGAAAAAGATACAAACTAACCTAAGGTCAATTAACTGAGACCCACTTTTCGGTAACGTAAAAATAACAATATTGCATCATTCTTTCCCGCTACGGAGGAAAAATGGCAAGTTCGCTTATCAGTCTTGCAAAAGATGAGACCCTTGAGGGTCGGCAAAAACTGTTTGCCGAAGTCAGCAAGCTTGTCATCGCGGACCTCAACGAACGTTCCTCCAAGGAGCTCGATTTATTCGCCGAAGTCATGCTGATGCTCTATGGCAACAGCGACCTGGACGATCGGCTCCACCTTGCCCAAAAACTCGCACCCAGCGCGCAGAGCCCGGCAGATCTCGTATTGCGGATCGCAAAGGACGACGTCAAGGTTGCCATGCCGGTGCTGGCCGAGTGCAAACTGTTCACCCTAGACGATTTGCTGGACCTCGTGGCGCAAGCCGGCGAAGCCCATATGGTCGTTCTGGCAAGCCGAAAGGACCTGCCGACCGAGGTTTCGGATGCACTTGCGCAAAGGGGTGGCTCAGCTGTGCTTCGGGCACTTGCCGGCAACCAGGCTGCAAAGCTTTCGCGTGAGACCATGCACAAACTTGGAAAGCTGGCCCTCGAAGACAGCGCCCTCTGTGACGATCTCGTGCTTCGCCCGGATCTCTCGCCGGCTGTCTGCCAGGAACTGCTCCCGCTTGTGAACGACGACATCAAGAAGCGGTTGCGCAATATTATCGAAGGCTCGTTTTCGCAGGAACAGCGCGACCAGATCGCTCGGCTGAAGGTGTTGCGCAAGACCTTTGGCGAAGCCCTTAACACTCAGGATATCGGGTCTCTCTGGCGTGAGGCCGAACGCTCGGCGGTGACGCTGGATGAACTCATGATCCTGCTCTTGCAGGACGGTCGTTTCAACCACGCTATTGAATTGCTCAGTGCACGCGGCAGGATCGCACTGTCCGCCTTGAAAGACGCTGTCTTCAACGGGAAGCGGGATGTGGTTCTCAGGACTGCGGCCAAGGCCGGCCTGGAAATGCCGGCATTCGCGCTATTGGCCAAGTCCCGGTGCGCGAACCTGAAACTCCCTGCAGCGCAAGGTGCAGAATGGACTTCAGCTTACGTCAAGCACGTCGCAGAGGCGGCAAAGGCCAGGCAGTCCCGGTGTGACGATTTTCAGGCACGCCGCCGCGAAAAGTCGGCTTAAATCTTCCAGCCAGATACCACTCACCATAGCACCGTACGTGTCTGAAAGCGGGCCTAGGCCCTTCTGCACAAGCTTGCGGCGGCCGCCGTCGTGATGGTTGCCGCCGCATAGAACCAAAGGCCCGGCAGGATGGCGGCAGCAGCCAAGCCGCTGGTCTTGGCCGCGAACAACACGAGAGCGACCAGCATCACGTCAAGCATCGACCACTTGCTGACTGTCGACAAAAGCGCAAGGGAACGCGAATTGCCTCCGGTCATGGCCGCTATATGGATAAGGAGTATTTTGACCCCGGGAAAACCGATCGAAAACAGACCAACAATCGCTGCGAGTGCAACATCTCCCTGCCGCCAAAGCTCCGTGATCATCTCAATGAGGTTGGGGCGCTCTTCCAGGAAGTACAATTTTTCAAAGCGCATAAGCGGTTGCGTGAGACCGAGTGCGAAAGAGAAAGCCGATAGCGGCAAGAGCAATGCCAGAAACGTTCGCATGAAAATTGCTCCCCGCAGGTCAGGACAAATGGACTTCAGACATATGATTATTTGAGTGCCACATTCAAACGCCCCAACATACTGAATACGTTGATGGGATGCTCCAAAAGATAAAACCTGCCCGTCTTGCCAGACGACCAGGCATCTCTTTCAAAATACGACCGGGGCTCATTTGAGCGAAACCCACACGATGCGTCTTTGCTTCTAACGCAGGCGTGCTCGTGCAGCAACTTCGTCAAGCTGCTCCTGTTCGGCAATTTCCTGTGCAGTCCGCTCACGCTGATGATCGCGCTCTTCCAGTTGCTCGAACTTTTTCAGCTCTTCAATGGCGGCACTGAGTTCATCCTGCGCGCGCTGCAACTGGTCATCCAGTTCATGCGCGGAATTGCGAAGATTGTCGCGCCGGTCAGCAGCAGCTTTTGCAAACGTCGGATAGGCAAAATGGGTAACATCCGTGATGCCGACCCGCTCCTGCTCGGAACGAATCTGGTCATCCAGCTCATCGGCCATCCGATTGAACTCGGCAATCATGCTTTCAATCTGCGCGAGTTGCCGACGTTTTTCATCGACCTGGAACCGCTTCAAACGGATCAAACTGTCGCGGGTTTTCATAACTCAATACTCCCCTAACATGGGCAGTCTACTCCGGAGTCATTTCCAAAAGGTTGGCGAGTTGAAAATATCCGTCGGAAAGTGATGTTGATTCGTCTTTTCCCTGATTCAGGAAGTCGTCGATCAGTTCGAAACGGTGAATCGCTTCATCCACAGTAGGGTCGGACCCCTTCCGGTAAGCGCCCAACCGGATGAGTTCTTCCATGTCAGTATATGTCGACAGCAATTGCCTGGCCTTCCTCAGCACAGGAAGCTGCTCGGGAGGCACACAGCGCGGCATGGTCCGTGAGACGGACTTCAAAACATTGATGGCCGGATACCTTCCGCGCTCGGCAATCGCCCTTTCCATCACGACATGCCCGTCCAATATGCCGCGAACCGCGTCCGCAACCGGTTCATTATGATTGTCGCCTTCCACAAGCACTGTAAAAAGACCGGTAATCGATCCTGAGCCGTTCTTCCCCGGACCGGCCCGTTCCAGAAGACGCGGCAATTCAGTAAAAACAGTCGGCGTATAGCCCTTGGAGGTCGGCGGCTCACCGATGGACAGCCCGATCTCGCGTTGTGCCATGGCAAACCGGGTAATTGAATCCATCATGCAAAGGACGTTTTTGCCTTCGTCGCGAAAATGCTCGGCAACGGTCATCGACAGGTAGGCCGCCTGTCGGCGCATCAGAACGCTTTCGTCCGATGTCGCAACCACAACGACCGACCGCGCAAGTCCGTCCTCGCCCAGATCGTCCTCGATGAATTCCTGAACTTCCCTGCCGCGTTCGCCGATCAGGCCGATCACCGCGACATCGCAACTGGTGTTGCGCGCAAGCATGGACATAAGTACGGATTTTCCGACACCAGAGCCGGCGAATATCCCCATGCGCTGTCCTTCGCAGCATGTAACGAAGGTATTCAGAGCCCGCACGCCAAGATCGAGCGGACCGCCGACACGTTTGCGCTCAGACGCCGGTGGCGGCGTACTGCGAAGTTTGCGGGGCACTGCTCCATATTGAATAGGCCCCTTCCCGTCGATGGGCTCACCGTGGGCGTTCACAACCCTGCCCAGCCACGCGTCTCCTGGATGTACGACACTTTCGCGGGAACTGATGACCGCCTTGCACCCCATTCTGACCCCTTCAAGGCCCGAAAATGGCATGCACAACGCGTGTTCCTCGCGAAAGCCGACCACTTCCGCCGGAACTTTCGGGTTATCCTCACCGTTTTCGATCAAAAGCCGCGACCCGACACTCATCTCGTGAATCGGCCCCGCGATCTCGACAAGGAGCCCCTGAACCGCAGTGACGCGCCCGTAGATTTCGGTCTGCATGAGCGAATCAATCTCGGCGAAAAGCGCCTTCAAGGAAAATTCCTTTCTCAGTTAACGGATTTGGTAACCGATCGTTTACTACTCTGGTTAATCTTAACCTTTGGAAGGCTGACAAGCGAGAGCCATTTCGAAGTCAAAACGGTTTTGTTGAAAGGAATCTGAACGGAGTCGGTTAGATCGATTTCTTAATGTTCAACATTAAGCTTTGTGAATTCGCGTTTTTTTTGGGGATTCAACAAGTTGCTCGTTGTTCACAGATTCATTTCTTCGGAGCTTGCCGCTGCGAATCATATTTTGTTAACCATTAACCGATAGCTTTGAGTCGGGGTTAACACAGTCCTTCGTAGCAGGCGCCGACATAGCCGTTGCGACTTGCCCAGGAAAGGCAGAACAAGGGGATTGGCATGCGTGTATTGTTGATTGAGGATGACAGCGCCACAGCGCAGAGCATCGAGTTGATGCTGAAGTCCGAGAACTTCAACGTCTACACGACAGATCTTGGCGAGGAAGGCATCGACCTCGGCAAACTGTACGATTACGACATCATCATGTTGGATTTGAACCTGCCGGACATGTCCGGTTACGAGGTTCTCAGGACGCTCCGCGTCTCCAAGGTCAAGACACCGATCCTGATCTTGTCCGGCAACGCGGGCATTGAAGACAAGGTTCGCGGTCTTGGCTTCGGCGCGGACGACTACATGACCAAGCCATTCCACAAGGATGAGCTGGTTGCGCGTATTCACGCGATCGTTCGCCGCTCCAAGGGACATGCTCAGTCGGTGATCGTCACCGGCGACCTGAAGGTGAACCTGGATACCAAGACGGTGGAGGTTGGCGGTCAGCGCGTTCACCTGACCGGCAAGGAGTACCAGATGCTCGAGCTGCTCTCACTGCGCAAGGGCACAACGCTCACCAAGGAAATGTTCCTGAACCATCTTTACGGCGGAATGGATGAGCCGGAACTGAAGATTATCGACGTCTTCATCTGTAAGCTCCGCAAGAAGCTCGCTTCTGCGACGTCCGGGAAGAACTACATCGAAACGGTCTGGGGCCGTGGATATGTTCTTCGCGAACCGGATGTTGAAGCCGCCGCCTGATTGGCCGAACCGATAGTTTTGAAAAGCCCCGGTATTCCGGGGCTTTTTGTTTGGCATCCGCTGGAAGGCCTTTTACCCAATTAGCCGCTGTCAGCGATTTTCCGGTTCCCACAATTCCACCGGATTGCCCTCCGGATCATGGATCCTGGCAAAGCGGCCGATACCGTCCATCGTTTCCTCGCGCGATACCGTGATGTCCTGCTCGCGCAGGTAGGACAAGACAGCGTCCAGATCCGCGACGCGAAAATTCAACATGAATTGCCTGTCGTTAGGAAAATAGTCGGTATCCTCGGCAAAGGGTGCGAAAACCGTAACCCCGCCTTCGGAAACCCAGGGCGCCTGCTCCATATCTTTCGGGACCCGGTTAATGCCCAGATGCGTCTCATACCAAAGCGACAGCGCTTCGGGATCCTTTGCGCGGAAAAACACGCCGCCAACTCCCACAACACTTCTCATAGCGCACTCCCGTTAGATGACTTTGCCTAGGCTGCCATCTTGCCACGACGAACGCTCCAGGTCTGCGTTTTGAGGTTTGACCAGCGCGCAAAACGCACTGCAGGGGAAACATTGATCGTTGCAAAACCTGCGGAAAATGCTGTCGGGACTGAAACTGAAAAGGGCCGGCATTGCCGGCCCTTCCGTTTTCCACGTGCACATTTTGTTTTTTAAAGATGCATTTGATAGGAAGCCGGTACGTAGCGGTAGCCGCTTCCGTCGACCGCGACATAGCCGACAGCCGGGAACGGCATGTGGTAACCGACAAACGGAACCTTGTCGGCCGCAAGCATGCCAAGGAGTGATTTGCGGGTTGCGGCAGCTGCCTCCTTGTCCATGTCGAATCGGACCTCCCAATCCGGTCGGGCGAGCGACCAGACGTAGTGATTCGCAGTGTCCGCCATCAGAAGAAGCTGCTGTCCGCCGCTTTCCAGCATGTAAACCGTGTGTCCGGGCGTGTGTCCGTGGGCGTCTACGGCAGTCACGCCGGATGCCACTGAGCCGCCATCGCCAAGGAAGGTCATTTTCTCGCCAAGCGGCTTCACATTCTTTGTCATCAGTTTGGTGACGCCATTCGCCTCAGGATCCATCGCAGCCCAGAAATCGTACTCTTTCTGGCCCGTGACATAGCGAGCATTGGCGAATGCCGGAGCACCGCCTTCCATCAGTCCGCCGATATGGTCAGGGTGCATATGGGTAATAACGACGATATCGACCTGTTCCGGCGTGTAGCCGGCGCTTTCAAGCGCGGCACGCATATTACCGCGCGCGGGACGTCCACCTTCCCCGACACCTGTGTCGAACAGGATGAGTTCGCTGCCGGTGTTCACCAGCGTCGGCGTGAAATAGGCCCTGAACGAATCAGTGGGAATGAAGTTTTCGTCGGAATGCGCGACAAAGGCATCCGGTTCCACGTTCATTCCGAAGGTCTTTTGCGGCTCGCCAACAGTCACAGCACCGTCGAGCAGCGTGTTCACCTCAAAATCGCCAACCGCATATCGCGCGACTGGAGCAGTCATTGCCCCTTGTTTCTCGGCAGCGGCGTGCGCCAGGTTGACAGAGCCCAGGCTCGCTCCCGCCACAGCGCCACCTGCTCCAAGAAGAGCAGTTCTGCGCGTCAGTTCCACTTTCAGTCCCATTTCGCTCACTCCGGCAGCTTCGTTGATGTCAAGGAAGGTTCAACAATTGGTCAGGCCCGTGAGGTCAAGGAAACCCTGGAACGCCCCGCGCCTGCCGTATCACCCTTGCTGACAACTTGGCGCATAGCGTTTGAAAGGAAACCCGCTTCTTCTTCAAAGACCTGTTATTTCGCCACTTCTTCAACTTAGGTCTCAAGGCAATTACTTGATTTTTATCAGATAGTTAAGTTAAGAAAATTTCATGCTTCTTGAATGACACACACATTCGGCCATACTTGGACGATGCTCAATCGCGACATTTGAAATGATCCGCAACCAAACAGCTCAGTTCTTTCTGCTTGCCCTGGCCGCCGCCTGGCTCCTCGCGTCTACGCAAATTCAACGCCCTGAGGGCTGGCCGGTGGCGGGGCTCTATGCCTATTGGAGTGTCCGTATTCTTCTGGAGGCAGGACTGTTCGCGGCCTTCCTGGAATTGCTGGGCCGGTTGCAGGGACTTAAGGGACAGCTCAGCTTGGTGGCAAGCGTTGCCGCACTGGTCAGTCTTGTCCCCTTTGCGCTCGCCGTTACCGCTCTGGATCTCATACTCGGCTTGCCGGAGTTGGACGAACTCGTGTCTGGTGTACAAGGTCCGGCTGGATCCAGCAGTGCTGCCACCGGACAAACGCACATCGGGTCCTTTCTGCTTGAACTGGTCTATCTTTCCGACAACCATTTCGTTCTCTGTTTTCTATTGTCGATCCCGCTGTTTTTCCGTGCTGCGGCAACAAAGAACGTTGAAGGCAGGCAAAGTGCACACCGTTTGAACCATCAGGTCGATGCGAGTGAAGATCATTCGAACGCGCTTGAAGGTCTGGCGCCACACGATTCAGATACAGCCGGTGCGCCTGCCGATACGGGCTACCAAAGGCACCTTGATCCGCCTCTTCAAGAACCGGTTCTGCGTGTCGAGGCGCAGGAACACTATGTGCGCCTCATAAGCGGCACCGAGAATCGAATGGTTCTCTATCGTTTCAACGATATCGTGGCGGAACTTCCCTACGACAGAGGCATGCAGGTACATCGCAGTCACTGGGTTGCTTTTGAAATCATGGACAGGCTCGTCAGGGAAGAAGGCCGGCTTTGGCTCGATCTCACCAGTGGAGTGCGCGTTCCGGTGAGCCGGAAATATGCCGAGGATGTCCGGCAAAAAATCCAGTCTGGCGTTGGACAAATGAAAAAGGCGGCCACCTGACCGCCTTTTTTGAATTCATGCTGCGAAGCTGGTGGCTTACCGGGCGAAACCGGAGCCTCCGCCAACGGCGAGCCTGGGCGCCGTCGTTGTGCCGGTTGCAGCCTGTACAGCCTGCTTCTTCTGGAACAGGCCGCGTTTTCCCGGCACCGGTTTGAAGGCATCTGTCAGTCCGACGACTGTTTCAGCAGCGCCAAGAACCAGGAAGCCATCATCCGGGAGTGTCTTGGAAAGCCGGCCAAGGATCTCTGACTTTGTTGCCTGATCAAAATAGATCAGAACGTTCCGGCAAAAGACGATGTCGAACTCACCAAGATGGGTAAAGCTTTCAAGCAGGTTGAGCTTCTTCCACTCGATCATGGCACGCATGCCCGAATTGATCTGCCACATGTCGCCCTTTTGATCGAAATACTTCAAGAGCAACTGGATCGGGAGACCGCGCTGGACCTCAAACTGGCTGTATATGCCCGTTTTTGCCTTTTCGAGCACTTCCTGCGACAGGTCGGTTCCAAGCACCCGCGTGCGCCATCCTGGCATCTTCGACGCTTCTTCTTTCAGACAAATGCCGAGAGAATAAGGTTCCTGGCCCGTTGACGCAGCCGCGCACCAGATCTTCAGCTGCCGGCGGGAGGAACGCGATTCCAGCAATGCGGGCAGCATCGTGTCCTTGAAATGATCGAACGGCGTCTTGTCCCGAAAGAAAAACGACTCGTTCGTCGTCATCGCTTCGATGACTTCGGTTTCAAGAGCGCGGTCGGAGCCGCGCTGCAAGGTCTGGATGACCGCGCTCAGGGTCTCAAGCTTTGAGCTTCTCGCAATCGGCAGCAGGCGGCTTTCTACGAGATACTGCTTGTCGTTCGACAGGACCAGACCGGAACGCGTCTTGAGAAAGTTTTTGAGGAATTCGAACTCGCCTGGAGTCATCGTGTGTTCCCCTTCAAAACGCGCGAGATTTTCGGACCGATCTGGTTCAACGGCAAGATTTCGCTGCAAACACCGGTCGCTGCGGCCGCACCAGGCATCCCCCAGACAACGCTGGTGGCCTCGTCTTGCGTGATAATGCTACCGCCACCAGAGGCGATCGTTTTGATCCCTTCCGCGCCATCATGTCCCATCCCCGTAAGGATGACCGCAAGGCTTGCTGAACCGTACGCTTTGGCGACGCTGTCGAAAAGCGGATCGACCGCAGGTTTGCAGAAGTTGACCGGAGCATCGTCCGTCAAGCGGATTTTCACTGCCCCTGCATCCTTCTCGAGGATCATATGCTTGCCGCCGGGGGCAACATAGATATTGCCGGGCTTCAGTATCTCGCCGTCCTCACCTTCTTTCGATGGGCGCAGGGCCGCTTTGCCGAGATGCTCGGCAAGGATTGACGTGAAAGTCGGCGGCATGTGCTGCGTGATGACGACAGGTACGTCGTTAATCGCCGTTCCGGCTTCCTTCATCACCTCCTGAAGAGCCTGGGGCCCGCCGGTGGAAGAACCGATCGCCAGAATACGCGGCCTGGCCGACGAATAAGGGCGTGTCTGGAACTTTGGCGCAGCGGCAGCAGCAGGTTGCGCAGCTCCTCTAAAGCTTGCGCGCGTATCGGCCGCAGGACGCGCAGAGACAGGTCTGACCGGCTGCGCGGTCTTCCCGGCACGCGTTTCCGCCCGCATGGTCCTGGCCGGGCCACGCATCCGGATGGCTCGTGCGCCAAGGGCCTTCACCTTCTCGATCAGCTCACGTCGAAAATCGACCGACGTGGTCACCTCCGAACTCGATTCCGGCTTGGGAACATAGTCGGCAGCGCCTAGAGAAAGCGCTTTCAAGCTTATTTCCGCGTTGCGTCTGGTAAGGGTCGAAGCCATGATGACCACAAGGTCGCGCTTCTTGGCGAGCATCAGCGGCAATGCCGTCATGCCATCCATTTCTGGCATCTCGATATCGAGAACGACGACGTCCGGATTGCTTTTTTCTATGTCCTCGACAGCGAGTTTGCCATTCCGCTGCGAGCTGACGACCTTCAGGCTCTTATCTTCCCCGAGCCAGCGGGTAAGAAGGCCTCGTATCACGACGGCATCGTCAACGACCATGACTTTGATCGGGTCGCTGCCGGGATTGGTGCCCGCAGCAACACTTCGTTGTGCTAGTGCCATTAAAGACTGTCCAACTCGAAACTAGATAAGACCGACTTCCTGAAACTTGGCTTCGACGATTTCCCTGTCGAACGGTTTCATGATGTATTCGTTTGCGCCGGCGCGGATGGCCCGCGCTATATGAGCGACGTCATTTTCCGTCGTGCAGAACACCACGATCGGATTTTCTCCGCCTTCTTCTGCCCTGAGGCTGGTCAGAAATTCCAGACCATCCATGACCGGCATGTTCCAATCGAGAAGAATGGCGTCCGGCATCGTCTTCCGGCAGGCATCCAGTGCCTGCTGCCCGTCCTCGGCTTCCGTGATTTCGAAGCTCATGTCCTCGAGGATCCGGCGTGCCACCTTACGAATGACGCTCGAGTCATCGACTACAAGGCACTGTTTCATCACCTGTTACTCCACTCGTTGGCCATATGGCCGTTACGCTGCTGCCATCGGTTCGGTGAACAAAGATCCGAGGAGCCGGTCGACATCCAGAATGACCATCAACTGGCCGTCAAGGCGGTGAACACCGCCGGAGATTTCAGCCCAGCGGCGATCCAGGTTCGACGGGTTCGTTTCTGCGGAAGCAGCAGTCAACGTCAGCACTTCACCGACGGTGTCGATGACAAGCCCGTAGCTTTCCTGCTTGTACTCGATCCCGACAGCCATCATCTGCTCGTCTTCGAGCGGCGGAAGATGCAGCCGCCGGCGCATGTTGATCGCCGTTACGATGCGTCCGCGCAGGTTCAACACGCCCTGAACTTCCGGAGCAGACATGGGCACCCGAGTGACGCTTTCGGGAACGAAAACATCATGGACTTGCGAGATGGGCAGCCCGAAAAGCTGTCCTCCGATAACGACGGTCACATACTGGATCATGTCGCTGGCGGAATTCGCGTCGGCCTCCGCATTGAGATTGTGTTCCAACACACTCATGCTGCTGCTCCCAGTTCATTGGAGAAGACATCTTTCAGGGCTGCGATCAGGCCTGGGCGGTCAAACTTGGCGACATAGTCGTCGAAGCCGGCTTGACGCCCGCGCTCGATCGAAGCCGGGGTCACCAGCGACGACAGGGCGAGTATCGGCGTATTGCGGAAGCGCGGATCGCGCCGCAATGATTCGCAGAACTCGAACCCGTTGATTTCCGGCATTTCGATATCACTGACGACAGCGTGGAACTTGTCGCCGTTTTCCAGCAGTTCGAACGCCTGTTGAGGTCCGGTGCAGGTTGTGACGTCATAGCCTGCGGCCTTGAGGACCGGCGTCAGCATGTTCCGGAAGAAGGCACTGTCGTCGACAAAGAGCACTTTCTTCGTCAAGGCTTCGATATCCATCTCCTTGCGCATGAACCAGTCTTCAAAGGCTTGCGGGAGATAGTATCCGAGATCGATGATTTCGGTGGCTTTGTCCTTGACGACCGCCGATCCGAGAACGCCGGGACGCTCCGATCCGACCTCGATATTCATGCGGTCCTCGACGATATCGACGATTTCGTCGACCACGAGACCCATCGACCGTCCGGCATCGGAGAATACCAGCATTGGCTGGGTTCCTTCCGACTTGTGGCAATCGCCGTCGTTGACGTAGACCAACGGCATAAGTGCACCGCGATACTGGACGAGATCCCTGCCGTTCGAACGTTCGATCTTGGAGACTTCGAATTCTTCCAGGCGGGTGACCAGCGAAAGCGGCACTGCCTTCGGTTCCGGTGCACCGGCGCGGAAAAGCAGGAGGGAAATCGAATCTTGTCCGGACATTGCCTTGCGCTGCACATCCTCCCGCTCGTCTTCCTCGGACTCTGCAACCGAGCTGGATGCATGGCTTGCCATTGCACCCGCGATTCCGTTCGGATCGATGATCATGATGACCGAGCCGTCGCCCAGGATGGTGTTGCCGGAGAACATGTTGAGGTTGCGCAACATGGTCGACATCGGCTTGACCACAATTTCTTCCGTATGGAAGACGCCGTCGACCACGACACCGAATGTCTGGCTACCCACCTGCATGACGACAATAAATCCATTGTCGGCATCGATTGCCTGGTCGGCATCTTCGCCTTCATAGATCCCGAGCAACTGGGACAAATGCACCAGCGGCAACAGTTTGTTGCGCAATCTGAGGACAGGCGTGTCCTTGATCCGCTCGATGCGGTGTTCGGAGTTCTTCTGGACGCGGACAAGTTCCACAACTGACAACTGCGGAATGGCAAACCGGTCACCGCCCGCTTCAACGATCAGGGTCGATACGATGGCAAGCGTCAACGGTATCTTGATGATGAAGCTGGAGCCTTTGCCGGTCGTAGAGCGCAAGTCGACGGTACCGCCGATCAATTCGATGTTGTTGCGCACAACGTCCATGCCGACGCCGCGTCCGGAAACGCTGGTGACTTCGGCAGCAGTAGAGAACCCGGCGGCGAAAATGAACTTGTGGATCTGGGAATCCGTCATCTTCTCGAATTCGGCTTCCGTCGCAAGACCGCGCTCGAGAACCTTGGCCTTCACCTTCTCGACATCGATGCCCTTACCGTCGTCGCGGACTTCGATGATGATATGGCCACCCTCATGGTAAGCAGCGAGGGTGATAATGCCTTTTTCAGGTTTACCGGCAGCGCGCCGCTCTTCAGGCCGTTCGAGGCCATGGTCGGCGGAGTTGCGAACCATGTGCGTCAGCGGATCCTTGATCATCTCAAGGACCTGACGGTCTAGTTCGGTATCGGCGCCGATCATTTCCAGATCAATCGGCTTCTCGAGTTCCTGGCTAAGGTCACGAACAATACGCGGCAGCTTCTGCCAGGCGTTGCCGATCGGCTGCATCCGGGTCGCCATGACACCTTCCTGCAGCTCTGCAGTCACGTTGGACAGGCGTTGCAGCGGAACCTTGAATTCGCTGTCTTCGTGGCGCCGGACGATCTCCAGGAGCTGGTTGCGCGTCAGCACAAGCTCGGACACCATGGTCATAAGATGCTCGAGCGTGTCGACTGCAACGCGGATGCTCTGGTTGGAGACCCCGCCGCCCGCGGCCTTCTTCTCACCGCCATCGCCGCCTGCTTTCTTTGCAGCTGCAGCTTTTTTCGGCTCGGGCTTGGCTTCGGCTTTGGCTGCTGCCGGTGCCGAAACGGGTTCTTCCGCTTCCTCGGCAGCCTCTTCGACTTCCGCAACGGCTTCGTCTGCGATCTCCACCTCGATCTCGGTTTCCTGGAACGCTCGCTCCAGTTCATCGAGGGAGACTTCGCCGGGTCTCAACGGACGCTCCAGCGTCTGACCATCGTCTTCTTCTGCTTCGGCTTCCGCTGCCTCGGGCTCTTCCTGCGGCGCTTCAGCCTCTTCGGCACCACCGCCGGCCATCGCAACATCGGCTTTGGCGGACATTTCTTCAAGATTGCCGATCAACTCGCTGTCGTCGCCCTCAGGTTCCTCACCTTCGGCAGCCTCGAGTTCGCCAAGGATGTCCTTGATCTGATCGATGGAAATAAGGATGAGCGAAACCGCTTCCTGCGTGACGGGTGCTCCGTCCCGGAACTTGCCCATAAGGGTTTCGGCCGCATGCGCAATGCCTTCAAGCCGGGGAAGGCCCAAAAAGCCGCAAGTCCCTTTAATCGTATGCACCAAACGGAAGATATTATCCAAAATGGTGGCGTTGTTGGGTTCCTGCTCGAACTTTACAAGTTCAACGTCAACAACATCGAGACTCTCATTCGTCTCGGTAATGAATTCCCTGAGGAGGTCGTCCATGGCCTGCTCTCACCCGACTTGTTACTGGTTCCGCATCCTGAAACGGATGTCTGGACCGAAAGTCCATGAGAGTAGGTTGACCTCAAAGAGTTAAGATACGCTGAAACGGAGAGAGACTTTTATTTTGCCGGATTAGACCTTGGGAAGGGCCGTAATTTTTACCAATTCATCTTGTTTATCTATTGTTAATACCATGTTGGATTCACGCGCCAAAAGCAACGTGTAGATCGGCTGAACCGAGTGCGCATCAACCCTTTCAGGCTCTTCACCGTCCAGAGTTTCCTTCATTCCCAAGGGGATGCGCGGATTGAGACCGCTTGCAGCGAGTGTAAAGGACGGAGACTGCGGATCTCCTTCCATCTCGACCTTGATTTCGCCGCCGCGCGGGACGCACTGATTGGCAATGAGAATAAGATTAAGAAGAAGCTTTACATAGTTTTTCGGCATCAGATGCCGGGAAACTTGCCAAATTAAATCGGATTTTTCGTTTTCCATAAATCCGGCGGCAACAATTTGCGCATCGCCGAGATCTATCTCTGCGCCCGCGGATCCGGCAGCTCCGAAAGCCAGACGTGCGAATTGAAGCTTGGCTGATGCCTGCCGTGCGCTCTTGCGGATGAGATCCATGGCGAAGTCGCGCATGTCCTCCGAACCTTCTTCGTCGAGGACTTCAAGGCCGTTCGTGATTGCGCCCACCGGACTGATGATGTCATGGCAGACACGGCTGGCAACCAAGGCGGCGAGGTCCATGGAGGAAAGCTCTTTAAGTGCAGACATGGCGGTGCAGGCTCTTCTATGGGTCTAAGCAAGGATCTGATTCGCAGAAATTTGTAAAACCGTTACACATCCTCCAAGGCGCTGCCAAGATCGGGCCGGGGCGCAATCCAAATCATCCAGATGAAAGTTGCTATTTTTTGGAATAATTGGCGGGATTGGGCGCGTTTCGGACAAACGGACCCTAGGACTCCGGGATACAGCCGACTCCCGATGCATTGGCTTTCGCATCTTTGACGAGTTGGCTTCCGTTGACCACAAACAAAAACCGGTTCACGAGGGAATGGAAGAACACAAGCCGTCCCTCCACCACCGCGTAGATGAAGGGACTGCCGGCGGTGGCAAATCCTTCCGACAGCGCAAAGCCGCCGCAGCCTGCAAACATCGGTGCGTAGGTCTCGGGATTGCGCTCGAATGCGGCCCGGTTGCCTTCATTGACGAAGACCCATTCCGCACCGCCCCATGTAAGCTCGTGCCGCCGATCGCCTTTGCGCGGTCGCCGGTCCACGAAGTAGCTGACCGGGTCGTTCCCTCCGATTGCATAGCCAGTGATCGGATCAGGGACAAAAAGCTGGGGACGCGCGTTCCCAACACCTGCAAAAACACACAGAAGTGCGGACAACGTTACGGAAAGCCACATCCAGGTCTTTTTTTCGGGCCAGCTTTTCATCGATTCGGCTATGTAGAGTACCGAGGCTTGCACGAATCAGTTTGATTCTATTGCGTTCCAGCGTACGGGCTGAGGCACTTTAAAACAATGCGCCTCATCCGGCAGATGATGAGGAGTCCCAATTAATGGCAAAAAGAGACTGGCGAGTAGCATCCCTGTTGAAAGCTGCGTTTTTTTGCTTTTGTCTGATTGCCGTACCGCATTTCGCCGTGGCTCAAACATCCGGTGCGGCGCCGATCGACAGTGCCCAGACCTACGATGAAGACGAGATACTGAAAACCGGGCACGAGTTTTTCGGTTCTGTCTCCGGCGGCCTTGCCTCCGTCATCGAACGCGCCTTTTCCAGATACGGCGAACCGAACGGCTATATTCTGGGAGAGGAGGGATCGGGTGCATTCGTTGCGGGTGCGCGTTATGGCGAAGGTCACCTCTACACGCGCAACGCAGGCAACCATAAGGTCTTCTGGCAGGGTCCGTCCCTTGGATGGGATTTTGGCGCGGATGGCGCACGGGTGATGATGCTGGTCTACAGCCTGCCGAACGTTGACTCGATTTACGATCGCTTTGCGGGTGTCAACGGGTCTGCCTATCTGGTTGGCGGTGCCGGGATGACTGTTCTTCTCAGAAACGAAACGGTCCTCGTTCCCGTGAAAGCTGGCGTTGGCGCACGTCTCGGTCTGAACATGGGTTACCTGAAGTTCACGTCCAAACCGACCTGGAATCCGTTCTGATCCCGACCCGTTGCCGCGACCCGCGGCGCAATGTCCGTGGGAACACGAGGGGTGACCGCTCTTGGCGGGAAGCCTTGTGTCGTCTAATGATTATGAATGGACTTGGGAGAACGACCGGGAACATGATGTGATTGAAGCGGTAATGTATGTTGCACTGGGGTTTTGCACGGCGGGTCTGATCGGCCTTGCAATTCTGCCTGCCTTTTACCGCAGGGCCGCCCGGCTGACCGAAGAAGCCCTTCGCGCGGTGAACCCGTCCAGCTACGCTGAAGTCAGGGCGGCGCAAGACCAGGCGAGAGCCCGTCACGCAATTGAGTTAAGGCGCGTGGAACGTCAGCTCGACGATGAGCGCGCCAAAGCCGCAAAACATCATCTGGAAGCATCCCGGCTGCGCACGGAAATCGACGTGATAAGCCGCACCCACAAATCGCAGGTATCGGATCTGGAATCCAAACTGGGCTCCTTGCATGGCGATCAAAAAGCGGTCGACCTTCTCACAGCCGAAGTGAAAGTCCTGAAAGAAAAACTCGCGGAAACCGAAAAAGCGCTCGCTGAAAGCTGGAAAACACCGGCTGACACCAACGCGGACGTCGGGACGGATGCCAAAAAAGACGGCGACGACGACTGGCTGCCGGCGGCGGACACAATGGCACTTGCAACCATCACAGGTCTGGAGGCGGAAGTCGCCACGCTGAAGGCGCGGCTGGCGAAGTACGATCCAACCGTTGCCAGCGAAATCGATGCCGATCAAAGGGACGGAAAAAAGACGCGTCTGTCCCGGCTCGAAGCCCAGCTCGTCGATACCGAATCGAAATACGTAACCGCACAGGCGGAAGTTACTCGCTTGTCGCTTATGCTCGAAAACGATGGGCTGAAGGCAGAAAGTCAGGCTGATAGTCAGGATGACACTCTGACAGAGCAACTCGATGAGCTGAAAAGAGAAAACGTTCAGCAGAAAGCTGAACTGACAAGCAAGGACCGCGCATTGGACCGGTTCGCCGGTCAAATCGAAAAACTTCAGAAGGATCTCGCGGGAACTCCAGCCCTCGTCCAATTGCGGCAGGAATTCCGCGCCCTTGCTGAAAAGCTCGCCGGCCCGGGATCTGCTCCGGGCGATGAGGTCAAAGCAACTGAGCCGTTGGCAAACACGGCATCTGACAACGACAAGGTCAAAAAACGGACCCAACGCGTGATGGTTCAGGCGGACAAACCCAAGAAGCCAGCCTCAATCAGAGTGAAAGCCACCAAAATCAGGGCGACGCCAAAAGAAGAGGCCGCTCCGAAATCCGCGGAGATTGCATCTGCCGCTGAAGCTCTCGTCAGCAGAATCGTCGCCTCAAATCGCAAAAGTGTGCCGGAAGAAAAGCCCGCTGAATCCAAGCAGACGGCCGCGGAGACAGAGGCCGGATCTGACCCTGGGACCAATGCGAAAACAAAGTCCAGCAAACAAAAAAAGAAAGATGTGGCTTGATCTTAACAAAAGAGATCGGTCACTTAGGTGAATGAAACGACACCTGACGAGCTTGCTGTAGATGCTGATTGAACGCCACAATTCCATTCTGGAACTCGCTCGTCAGATGGGACGTGTCAGTGTCGACGATCTGGCCAAGCGCTTCGATGTCAGTCCGCAAACGATCCGAAAAGACCTGAATGAACTTTGTGACAGGCGTCTGCTCGCCAGAACACATGGTGGCGCGCTTCTGTCTTCGGGTATTGAAAACGTCGGCTACGAAGCCCGCAGGATCATCTCGAGCAAGGAAAAGGCCGACATCGGCGCTCGTGTCGCCTCGCTTATCCCCGACAACACGTCGATTTTCATAAACATCGGCACGACAACGGAAGCGGTCGCCCAGGCGCTGCTGCAACATCGGGGCCTGATGGTGATCACGAACAATATCAACGTCGCAAGCCTGATGCGTGGCTACACCCAGATAGAAGTGGTCATAGCGGGTGGTGTGCTAAGGCATTCAGACGGTGGAATTGTCGGAGAAGCAGCCGTCGACTTCATGCGTCAGTTCAAGGTTGATTTTGCCGTGGTCGGCGCTTCGGCGGTTGATCCCGACGGCTCGCTTCTTGACTACGACTACCGTGAAGTCAAAGTCACCAAAACCATCATGGACAATGCCCGCCACGTCATTCTTGCGGCCGACAGCACAAAATTCGAACGCACGGCACCGGTCCGGGTGGGACATCTGTCTCAGGTCACGACCTTCGTGACCGACCATTGTCCGGATCCCGGTTTTGCCCGAATTGCCAAGGAAGCGGAAGTCGAGCTGATCGAAACGGGATTGCAGGCCGGCATAACATCCCTTTGATCCATTGATGGTCAAACGGCTGCGCTGCAGGTTACCAGGGGTGATATCGATGAAACTGGATTGGCACGCCCAACGGGACTCGAACCCGTGTTTCCGCCGTGAAAGGGCGGCGTCCTAGACCGCTAGACGATGGGCGCGCACTGCCTGGAGGCCTTTGCTCCAAGCCAAGGATGGTGCGTATAAAACCGCACAGATAAAGACGCAAGCGTTTTTTTCATTATTTGGCGCGCAAGCGTTCGCAACGCCAGGATTGGAACGACCGGCCGCAACATCCGGCGAAACCGATAGCCGGCCTCCCTTACCTGGCAACAAAATCGGTCCGGCCGATTTCTACTCCGGTTGAAGGATCGATACGCAGCAAGGCAGTTTTGCTTCCCTCACGCACGAGAACATAAACGATACCGTCCGAAACGGTTGCCTGCAGCACCTCCGCTTCGGGGCCAACGACGATCGTAGAAGCGAAATCGTCGGCAGACACTTCTGACGAACCGGAGTTGATCTTGTAGAGAATTGCTGCAAAGACAGCGATCAGACCGGCAAACATGATCAGAAACGATCCGAGCAGCAAACGGCGCAGCTTTGACTGAAGACGCTCTGCCATTGGATCGAGCGGCGGTTCATTCTGGTCCTCATCCCGGAAATTAGGGTGTGACATGACAAACAGTTCCCATGAATATCCGGCCGACCTGGACGCGGATTTCAGATTGACAATTGACGCAAGCGATTCCGGAAAGCGGCTCGATGCGGTGTTGGCGGCGCATGTTGATGCGCTTAGTCGCAACAGGATCCAGTCCCTCATCAAAGCCGGAGACGTCACCGTCGGCGGCGCGAAAATAGTGGAACCGAAATTCCGGGTCAATGAAGGGAATGCCGTCGTTTTGATTCTTCCTGAACCGGAAGACCCTGAACCCCTGGGTGAAGACATTCCCATTTCGGTGGTCTACGAAGACGAACACCTTATTGTAGTCGACAAACCAGCCGGCCTGGTGGTGCATCCCGGCGCTGGCAACTGGACCGGCACTCTTGTGAACGCCCTTATCCATCATTGCGGCGACAGCCTGTCCGGGATCGGAGGCGTCAGACGTCCGGGCATCGTGCATAGAATCGACAAGGACACATCCGGCTTGCTGGTGGTCGCAAAGTCGGATCAGGCGCATCAGGGGCTTGCCGCGCAATTTGCCGACCACGGCCGCACCGGACCGCTGGAGCGCGCATACGCCGCGCTCGTCTGGGGAGCACCTTCCAATTTGAAGGGGACAATTGACGCAAACCTTGCAAGATCACAGACGAACAGACAGAAAATGGCTGTGGTCAAGACAAGTGGGCGACATGCGGTGACACACTGGCAGGTCAAGGACAGGTTCGGGCCAGCGGATGAGCCCGCCCTTGCATCTTTGATGGAGTGCAGGCTGGAAACCGGGCGGACGCATCAAATTCGCGTACACATGGCCCATTTCGGACATCCGTTGATCGGTGACGGGGACTATGGCTCAGGTTTCAAAACCAAGATTAACCGTCTTGAAGAGCCTTTGAAAAGTGTCGTCGGCAGCTTCGACCGACAGGCACTTCACGCCGGATTGCTTGCTTTCGAACACCCTGCAAATGGGAAGACTTTGCGTTTCGAAAGCCCCTATCCAGCTGATTTTGCAAATCTTTTGTCTGCATTACAAATTTTTTAGGATGGTTTTCTGAAAACTTGCCATGCAATCGGCAATTTCCAACCTATATTAGAATTTCTTGTGTGCCTTAACGGACACGATTCCGCGTCCGCCTCTTCTCTCAAACGACTTGCTTGCGTAAATCTTCGGAGCAACGGGAGAATGGGGGATGTGAACATAACGAAAGGGGGTGCATGCTATGGCCCAAAACGTACCTACTCTCACAGCCGGGGAAGGCGGACTTAGCCGATACCTGGACGAGATTCGTAAGTTTCCCATGCTGCAGCCGCAGGAAGAGTACATGCTCGCCAAGCGCTACAAGGAGCATGAGGACCCTGCAGCTGCCGAACGCCTCGTAAATTCTCACCTTCGTCTCGTCGCGAAAATCGCGATGGGTTACCGCGGCTATGGTCTGCCGATCGGCGAAGTCGTGTCGGAAGGAAATGTCGGCCTCATGCAGGCCGTGAAGCGCTTCGAACCCGACAAGGGTTTCCGGCTTGCCACATATGCGATGTGGTGGATCAAGGCCGCCATTCAGGAATACATTCTGCGTTCCTGGTCCCTCGTGAAAATGGGGACCACGGCAAACCAGAAACGTCTGTTCTTCAACCTGCGTCGCCTCAAAGGCAAGATCCAGGCTCTGGACGAGGGCGATCTGAAGCCTCACCAGGTCAAGGAGATCGCCACACGCCTGGGTGTTTCCGAAGAAGAAGTGATATCCATGAACCGTCGTCTTGGCGGTGATGCCAGCCTAAACGCACCTGTGCGGGCCGAAGCCGATGCGGGCGAATGGCAGGACTGGCTCGTCGATGAAAGCGACAGCCAGGAAACGCTTCTGGCCAACCAGGAAGAACTGGACATGCGCCGCAAGCTGTTGAGCGACGCGATGAGTGTTCTCAATGACCGCGAGCGCCGCATTTTCGAAGCGCGCCGGTTGGCGGAAGATCCGATGACACTGGAAGATCTGTCTGGTGAATTCGGCGTAAGCCGCGAACGCGTCCGCCAGATCGAAGTGCGAGCCTTTGAAAAGGTTCAAAAGGCTGTTCGCAACAATGCGCGTGCCCAGGAGCACCAGCAACCGGTAGCCTGAGGTCAGTAACGCGAAAGCTTGAAACAAAAAACGCCGGAGACCTCTCCGGCGTTTTTGGTTTCAAAGGGTGGCAAATGATCTTCAGGCACTAAGACCTGCGTGTTCAGTCTGCTTCACACCTCTTACCGTATTTCGACAGCATAGGTTTCAACGGGCACAGTTTTGCTGATCAGTCCCGCCTCTGCCATGAATTCGGCGAACCGTTGATAACGTCCTTCATCCAGCGCACCCGGACGCTTGGCAAAACGGGGCAGCGTGTCCGTCCAGGCGCGTTTGTTGAGTTCGTCATTCAGATGCGGATACGCCTCGATAAATGCGTTCCAGGCTTCGTCCGGATGATTGGTCAGGTAGATCGTCGCGGCTTCGACAGCCGCCAGGAATTTTGCAAACCGCGGATCACCGGTCTGGTCCTTGTTCACGACGTAGATCAACTCATCGAAAATCGGAACACCGTTTTCTTCCGGAAAGAATGCGGTTCCTTCCTTGCCTTCAATCTCGATCTGGGTCAGTTCGAAATTGCGATACGCCCCGATAACCGCATCCACCTGGCCCGACATGAGTGCGGGAGACAAGGCAAAATTCACATTGATCAGTTCCACGTCGTCAATCGTCAGGTCGACGGACCGCAGCATCTGGCCAAGCATGGCGTCTTCAAAACCGGAGACGGAAAAGCCGATTGTCTTGCCCTTCAGATCCTTCAACTCCTTGATCGGCCCGTCTTTCAGAACGATCAGAGAGTTCAGCGGTGTTTCGACCAGTGTCCCGATCCAGGCAACTGGCAGCCCCTCTTCGATATGCGCATGAAGTGTCGGTTGATAGGAAATCGCAATGTCCCCCTGGCCGGCCGCAACCAGCTTTGGCGGCATCGCGGGATCAGCCGGCTCGATCAGTTCCACTTCCAGGCCTTCCGCTTCAAAAAAACCCTTGGTTTGAGCGGTGATCACCGGTGCATGGTCGGGATTTGTGAACCAGTCCAGCAACACCGTGAGTTTTTCGGCGGCATGTGCCGGTGTCCCCGCGATCAATGCGGCTGCAACGGATAGGGACAACAGGGTCTTCTTCATTCAATCCTCCAGAATTTGGCGGTCAGTCTTCGACCTGCCAGGGAACAAGAATTCGGGTGAGATGTTCGACGGCATAGCGCATGGCCAGCACCATCAGCGCCAGCAGGATGACTGCGGCAAAAAGGACGTCGGCGTTGCCGCGGGCATTCGCCTGCAGCATGATGAAGGCGAGCCCGCCCTTGGCGCCTGCCCACTCGCCCACCACGGCTCCGATAGGCGCAAAAACCGCGGCAACACGAATGCCAGAGGCGAACGCCGGCAGCGCTGCGGGAAGCCTAAAGACTATGAGCTCCTGAAAGCGCGAGACCCGATAGAGCCTTGCAAGATCGGACAGGCCGGGATCGAGGCGTCGCAGTCCGTCATAAACGGTAGAGGTAACGGTGAAAAAGATCACCAGAATTGTCATGACGATTTTGGAAGACATTCCAAAGCCGAGCCACAAAACCAGGACAGGTGCGATGGCAAAGACCGGAAGTGCCTGCGTCACCAGTATCGTTGGCATCACGACGCGTCCGGCAAGCGGGAACAGCCAGACCGCAACGGCCAGCATCGAGCCGCACAAGACCCCAAGTGCAAATCCGATAATTGTCTCCGACGCGGTAATGCCGGCGTGATGCAACAAAAAGGATGCGTTGTCCGGGAAAGCCCGTATCACCTCAAGAGGACCGGGCAGCATGAACGAGGGCGGTTGCAACAACGCGACCAGAAGCGCCCATACGCCAAAGACCACAAGCACTGAAAAAAGAAACTTCGATGCAACGGAGAGCAGTGCTTTCATGCACGTCCCCCGGCCGCATACGGCACCCAAATACATCTTTTTGAGGCATACTGTCTTCGCAATTGCAAAGACTGCCGCCATGGCAGACCAGAACGCATAGGATCTCCCGTCCCCGGACCGGAGCATCACATGCACTTTCAGATACACGCAGATGCACCGCACCATTGGCGCAATCAACGCTCAACGGTTGATCTTGCCGAAAATGACAATGGAGATCCGGGAATAGGCTAAGGATTCCGTCCCTTCGCCGGCATGACCCGGATCAGGTTCTAAGGGTTCGGCTGTTCGCCATCTCAGTTCCGGAATTCGGAACACCCCTCGGACCAAGGCGGAAGATGCCTTGGTTGGTCAGAAAAGGCAAGTTGTGCGACGACAACTTTTTTGGTCAAACGCGACACGGGCCCGGAAATTAGCCGGCTTGCCAGGCAGAAACCGCCCTTTCAACAGCGTCCGCTCCGACAGCACCCTTTTCGAGCGTGAGGATACCGCGCTTGCCATTCTCGTAGAGCATTGGAATGTCTATCCAGCCGCGCTCTCTCAACAGCGCCAGATTGCGTTGTTGCTCGTTCGGCAGGCTGGACAAGGCGATCCAGAAAAACCCCGGCTGCACTTTTACCGAAGCGCCGATCAGTGCGTCGCCCCGCGCCTCTTCTGTCGGCTTCATGACCAGGCCGGGAACATTGACAACGTCCCCTGCGGCAAAACTGTCGGGGAAATTGTACTTGATCTCGACGAGATGGCTGGCCGGCAGAGATGTATCGTCGTTCGGCTTGATGCGAATATCGACTTTGACATCCCTTTCGGGAATGTCGATCGATGCCGTCAAAACGGATTGTTGCCGTCCGTCCAGATTGGTTTCTTCAGCAACACCCCAGACAACGGCTCCCTGGGAAGCGGTACCGGCTCCGCCTGCGTCTTCACCTTCTTCGTAGAGGATTGACCTCTGTGCAACTCCATCACCACCTGACAACCCTGCAGGCTGGTCTTCCTGCGTGGCAGTTTCAGGCTCAATCGCAGCCAGATTGTCCTGCGGCACTGCAGCCGGTGCGTTGGTTTCCGCACCCGAAGGCGGCGCGGCCTCACCGGGTTGCGGGGTCTCAGGCTGGATGAGGGCCGGAACCTCCTGAGCATTGGGCGTAATCGGCGGCTGTGCAGGGGCCGTTACAGGCTCATTTGTTTCAGGATTGATTGTCGTCGTGGTGACGGTTCGTGCATCGGGAGCGATGACCTCGTTTTCTCCGTCGTCCAGAAGCCGATCCGTATTCTTTGAGCTCGAATCATCGTCTGAAACCTGCCCGGTGTCGGGTGTCGCTACCGGAGCGTTGGACGGGACTGTATTCTCGGCTTGTGGGGTTCCGGGCTCGGTGTCCTGACGATTTATGGAGACCAGGTCGTCCAAAGGCAGGAAATAGTAAGCTCCGGCTCCAAGAAGAGCGACGACGAGTATGAGCGCGAGCGCGATCGGTACAATGCGACTTGAGGAAGAAGAGCTGCGCAGAGCGTCTGACGCCGAGGGGCGCTCGCGTTTCGCCCGCATTTTCGCCGGGGTGGACGGGGCGGCGTCCTGAGCAGAGCCCGGCACTTCCTCACCTGCACCCGTCTTGTTTTCGTCCTCGAACAATCCGTCATCCGAAGGCGCAGTCTGACCGAATACCGGCTCCTGGCGTGGCTCTGAGCCAACCTGCGCCGCACTTGCCGCGGGCTCAACGGCTTCCTTGGCCTGTTGAACGGCCTGATTGGCGGCAGACCCAAGCGACTCTGCCTCTGTCAGGGTTTCCTGAAGGGGCGAAGGGATGTCGTCGGGAAATTCGCTTGCGGACTCTGGCGCGGGTTCCGGCGTCACTTCATCCGTTGGCCGCAAATCGCGGCTTTCGTCAACAGCGGTGTCATCAGGAACCGGATCAGCGGCAACCGAAGCTTCGGCAACAGGCGGCTCATCCGGCTGCGGAGCCGGATCAGGTGCCTCGACCGCTGGCGCAGCGGCGACAGCTGCAGGTGTCAGTCCGAGGCTTTCGCGCGCGGCCTCGGCTTCGACCTTCCGAATAGCTTCTTCGAGCCGGAGCTGCTCCGCAGTGATCTCTGACGGAGAAAGAGGCGGTTCATATGCTTTGAGCTGATTGACGATCGCGTTGCGCGCACGGCTGTAAACACTTCGACGGGCAGCACCATTGCTTTCGGGCAAAGACGCGATTGTTTTCTTCAAGATTGAATAGTAATCAGCCATCTTCCTGCCTACCGGCCAATTGCATGGGATCTGTCTGCAGGCCTGAAGTTTGTAATCACATCAGGCTTATAGCAAGTTTTTGAAGAAAGATGCCAATTCTTCACGCTTGCCCAAACAGAAATCCCTGCACAGCTTATGTTTACCACAGTCAATCGGACGAACTGCAAAGTTGCGTCCAAGAACACGCATATGGCGAATCGTGATTCGCGAACCGCCCCTGCCCCCGTAATATTGAGCTTTTTCAGCTGCAGATCTCAATCCTGGAAAGGATTCTGCACAAGAATTGTGTCATCACGTTCCGGGCTCGTCGACAACAACGCTACCGGCGCACCAATGAGTTCTTCAACGTGACGCACATATTTGATCGCCTGTGCCGGCAGTTCACCCCAGGTGCGGGCACCTTCAGTGGATTCTTTCCAGCCGGGCAAGGATTCGTAGATCGGCACGACACGCTCTTGCGCACCCTGGGACGCCGGAAGGTAGTCGATCCGTTCGCCATCGAGTTCGTAGCCGATGCAGATCTTGATTTCATCCAGCCCGTCGAGAACATCCAGCTTGGTCAGCGCGATACCGTTGATGCCGGATGTGCAGACGGTCTGTCGTACCAGAACCGCGTCAAACCAGCCACAACGTCTGCGGCGCCCGGTTACCGTACCGAATTCGTGTCCGCGCGTTCCCAGAAACTCTCCGACTTCGTTTTCCTGTTCCGTCGGAAACGGCCCCTCGCCGACACGGGTCGTGTAAGCCTTTGTAATACCGAGAACAAAATCGACTGAACCCGGTCCCAGGCCGCAGCCCGTCGTCGCCTGGCCGGCAACGGTGTTCGAAGAGGTCACGAACGGATAGGTACCGTGATCGATGTCCAGCAATGCACCTTGCGCGCCTTCAAAGAGGATCCGTTTTCCCTGGCGGCGCAAATCGTCAAGCATATACCAGACCTTGTCCATATAGGGCAGCACCTTGTCCGCAACGCTTGCGAGTTCGTCATAGATCGCCTGAGCGGAAATCTCGTCCTGGCCAAGGCCCCGTCGAAGCGCATTGTGGTGCGTGAGTAGACGGTCGATTTTCGCCGGCAGCGTAGTCAGGTTCTTTAGGTCCATAAGGCGGATCGCGCGGCGGCCGACCTTGTCCTCGTAGGCCGGGCCGATGCCCCGCTTCGTGGTCCCGATCCGTGTCCCGCTGTTGGAGTTTTCACGCAGGGCGTCCAGTTCGCGGTGAAGGGACAGGATAAGAGTGGCGTTTTCAGCAACACGCAGCGTTTCCGGTGTCACCACAACGCCCTGTCCGGCAAGGCGTTCCACTTCCTCTGCCAAAGCATGCGGATCCAGAACGACACCGTTGCCGATCACGGAAAGTTTTCCCGGTCGTGCCACACCCGAGGGCAAGAGCGAAAGCTTGTAACTCACACCGTCAATGACGAGCGTGTGTCCGGCGTTGTGCCCGCCCTGGAACCTTACGATGACATCGGCCTGTTCCGACAGCCAGTCGACAATCTTGCCTTTGCCTTCGTCACCCCATTGCGAACCGACAACAACCACATTCGCCATCTATTTTTTGCTCTCCTGAAAGCAGATTCTGTTGCACCGGCATGTATCCGGTGTGCAAACACGACAAGCCCCGGCAAGTCGACCGGGGCAAACGGCGCGGACTATAGACAGGTTTCCCGGCGCACGCGAGTCTCCGAGAACAGATTATGACGTGCCGGAGCGTATTTAAGCACCGCTTATAGGCTCGTCTTTGGCCTTATTTGGGCGCAGGTGTGTTCTCGTCGGATTTTTCCCCCCGCGCCAGCCTGTAAATCATCGGTGAAGTTCGCAGCAGCCAGACAAACCGGCGGCGCTTGTCAACAGGCACCGCTTCGCGGCGGAACATACGGACGATGATGAAAAAGACCAGCATCAGGTGCAACGTCGCGGTATAGACGAAGAATGAAGCAGGTCCGAAGGTTTCCATCAAAAGAGACGCCACAAATGGCCCAATCATCGCGCCAGTGCCAAATGCGAGCATGATCCCTGCGGCGACGTCGATAAACTGCCCGGGTTTCGCATGATCGTTGCCGTGAGCTGCAGAAAGCGAATAAAGCGGAAGCGCGAAACCACCGAAGAAAAAGACACCCAGAAACAGGTCGGTCTGCGTCATGGAGCGCGCAATGAAGAGGCAGGCAGCACCCGCTCCCACGGTGAAGGCAATTAGAATGATCCTGCGGTCGATCCGGTCCGAAAGCCATCCGGCGGGGTACTGAAAGATCGCGCCGGCAAAAACCCAGATCGCGATGAACGCCGCAACCGTCTCCAGGCCCAGTCCGATGCTTTCCGCATAGATCGGTCCAATCATGCGGAACGCACCATTTGTCAGGCCTATCGTGAAAATCCCGACAATCGCAACCGGTGACACATGCCAGAGCATCAGCGGGTTGACGAGCCGTGCCGGAGGCGCGGGTGGGTTTCCTCCCCGCGCAAGCGAAATCGGCACGACTGCAAAACAGAACAGCACCGCAAGAACCATGAGAATATCGGAACCCGATGCGCCGAAGACCGGCAACATGAACTGTCCGCCCATGACGGCGCCGAGATCCACAATCCGGTAGATCGAGAGAATGCGGCCCCGAGACGTATTGGAGGCGATGGAATTCAGCCAGCTCTCAAGCACCATGGCCGTGCCGCAAAACGCGGCTCCACTGACAAATCTGGACAGCATCCAAGGCCAGCCCGCCGGTGCAAAGGCAATCGAAAGAACGGCAATCGCGCTAATGGAGGCCAGCGCCGCAAAGACACGAATGTGACCAGCCCTCGCGATCAAGTGCGGCGCCAGCAGCACACCTGAAATCAGCCCTGCGAAATAGAGCGAACCGAGCAGGCCGATACTTGTATCGGGAAGCCCCTCCGCCCTTGCGCGCACCGCAATCATGGTCATGGAAAGACCATTGGCCCCCAAGAGGCAGGCTGCCGCGATCAAAAGCGGATAAAGTCGCCCGGTTTGAGCGGGACTTTCGGATAACTGTTCTGTCTGTGTCATGGGAAGTGCGGGTCCTGGATCCGCTGGGGCAGGCGGAGAGTCGTCAGCCCAGTTTGCCGAACTGGAGATCGAGCGCAAGGGACTAATCCTGTTCTCGCTCGTTTTTCGGGTGTTTACCAGAGATCGGGCGTGATAACCGGTGTCTAGTCGCTCTAGACGCGGGACAAGGCCATGCCTCTCCGGAATTGGATAATGCTGATCGTATTGGGCGCAATCTGGGGCGGGTCCTTCCTGTTCGCCAAGGTTGCCGTCGCAGAGATTCCACCCTTTGTGCTGGTTTTCTTTCGTGTATCGAGCGCCTGCGCTGTCCTGCTAATTGTGCTCTGGCATCAGAAATTGCTCGACAGACTTGACCTTTCTCTCGCAGTTCCGTTCCTCATTATGGGGCTCTTGAACAATGCAATTCCATTTTCCCTGCTGTTTCTCGGACAGACTGAACTCGGTGCCGGTCTGGCGTCCATCCTGAATGCTACGACACCTGTGTTCACGGTGATCGTTGCCGGATTGCTTGCAAAACAGGA
Organism: uncultured Roseibium sp.; assembly: GCF_947494555.1. Taxonomy (GTDB): domain Bacteria; phylum Pseudomonadota; class Alphaproteobacteria; order Rhizobiales; family Stappiaceae; genus Roseibium. The sequence continues at coordinate 101,350 of NZ_CANLVF010000007.1, forward strand.
GACCTTGAGTGCCAACAAGATCGCCGGCGTTCTTTTGGGTGTCGCCGGCGTGGCGATCATGTTGTCCAGCAGCCTTTCCGGGCTCGCCAACGATCCTTTGTGGGCCCAAATGTGTTGCCTTGGGGCCGCTGTTTCCTATGCCTTTGCAGCAACCTATGCCAGGCGCTTCAAAGACGTTCGGCCCCAGGTCGCAGCCACAGGGCAGCTCTTGGGCTCAAGCCTGATCATGCTACCGATCGCGATCTACACGGGAACCAGTTGGTCTTTTTCCGAAACCAGCATGACAGCCTGGATGAATGTCGCCGCGCTCGGGATTGTAGCGACGGCGCTTGCCTACCTGATCTATTTCCAGCTGCTGGGAGAGGCGGGTGCGACCAACGCCTCACTGGTTACGCTGATTGTGCCGGCAAGCGCGCTTTTGTTCGGCTGGCTGATCCTGGGTGAAAATCTCAGCGCGTTGCAGCTTGGCGGATTCGGGATTCTGCTCATTGGACTGGTCGTGTTGGACGGGCGCGTTCTGCGGCGCAAGGGAATGCGCGCGGCCTAGGTTGCGCGGACGCCTTGAAGGCACATCTCCAACTCATCCGCGCTGCTTGAACATTGCGATCCAAAGCGTCGCATTCCGGCCTAGAACTTCAGTGCCTTCACCTGCTTGACATGCGAAACGGCTTCAAGCCGCTGCATCGTCCCAGACTCCACCTCACCATCAATTTCAACAAGGCATATCGCATCGGCTCCCGGTGCCAGACGGCCCAGGTTAAACGTTGCGATATTGACGCCGCTGTCGCCGAGTTCCATTCCCAGGTGTCCGATGAAACCGGGCTTGTCCTCGTTGGTGATGTAAAGCATATGCTCGCCCAGCTCGGCCTCCATGTTGATGCCCTTCACCTGGATGATCCGCGGCTTCCCGTCGGCAAAGACGGTTCCGGCAACAGAGCGTTCCTGACGTTCCGTGATGACCGTCAGACGGATGTAGGTTTCATAAGCGCCCTGTTTCTCGCGGCGGATTTCCTCCACCTTGATGCCTCGCTCCTTTGCCAGGATCGGCGCGGAAACCATGTTGACTGTCTGGAGCAATGGCGTCAGCAGGCCGGTGATCGCAGCGGCCGTCAGGGCCTGGACATTCATCTCCGCAACCGCGCCGGCATATTCGATCTTGACGCCCTCGATACCGGTTTCCGTAAGTTGCCCTGCAAAGGAACCAAGCTGTTCCGCCAGCCGGACGAACGGTGCGAGCTTGGGCGCTTCTTCAGCGGTGATCGACGGCATGTTGAGCGCGTTGCGAACAGCACCTTCGAGCAGATAGTCGCACATTTGCTCAGCAACCTGCAGGGCAACGTTTTCCTGGGCTTCTGACGTGGACGCACCCAGATGCGGCGTGGAAACGAAATTCGGGGCGCCGAACAAGACGTTGTCCTTTGCAGGTTCTTCGACGAACACGTCAAAAGCCGCGCCTGCAAGTTTTCCCGAGTCGAGAGCAGCCCGCACAGCCGCCTCATCGGCCAGACCGCCTCTGGCGCAATTGACCAGATAAGCGCCGGTTCTCATCTTCGCGATTGAACCCGCATTGATGATATTGCGGGTCTTGTCGGTGAGCGGCGTATGGAGCGTGATGAAATCCGAGCGGCCAAAAAGATCGTCCAACTCAACCTTTTCCACTCCGAGACCGAGCGCGCGCTCCGGCGTCAGGAACGGATCATAGGCAAGAACCCGCATCTTCAGGCCGATCGCCCGGTCTGCGACGATGGAGCCGATATTGCCGCACCCGACCAGACCAAGCGTCTTGCCGGTCAATTCGCGGCCCATGAAACGGGATTTCTCCCACTTGCCGGATTGCGTGGAGGCGTCAGCGGCCGGAATTTGCCGGGCAACGGCCATCATCATCGAGATGGCATGTTCTGCTGTCGTGATCGCGTTGCCGAAGGGCGTATTCATAACGATGATACCGCGCGCGGTCGCTTTCGGAATGTCGACGTTATCGACACCGATACCGGCACGGCCGACAACTTTCAGATTGTCTGCCGCCGCAATGATCTTTTCCGTAACCTTTGTTGCGGAACGGATCGCCAGCCCGTCATACTGGCCGATGATTTCAAGAAGCTTGTCCTTGTCTTTGCCAACTTCAGGCAGAAAATCCGCCTCAATCCCGCGATCCTTGAAGATCTGGACGGCAGCGGGAGACAGCTTGTCGGAAATGAGTACCTTGGGAGCCATGTCAGCTTCTCCTTAAAAGCAGATAAGGTCCGGGCAGTGCGCCGCCCGGGGGAATGTCGCGGGAGGAGAAACTGCTCAGGCGGCCTGAGCAAGGTTCGCTTTTTCGATGGCGTAGGCCCAGTCCAGCCAGGCCGTCAACGCTTTAAGGTCGGACGTTTCGACCGTTGCACCTGCCCAGATTCGCAACCCCGACGGCGCATCGCGGTAAGCGCCGATATCATAAGCCACACCTTCCTGATCGAGGCGCGCCGCAATGGCTTTGGCGAATGCGGCCTGTGCCTTGTCGTCAAGAGCCAGTACGTCCTGGTCAGTGACCTTCAGACAAACGGAGGTGTTGGAGCGTGTCTGCGGATCGATGGCCAGAAATCCTGTCCAGCTGCTGCGGTCGACCCAGTCGGCAAGGACCTGCAGATTGGCATCCGCACGGGCGCGCAGTCCGTCGAGACCACCAACCCGATCTGCCCATTTCAACGCGTCTAAATAATCCTCAACACACAGCATTGACGGCGTGTTGATTGTTTCACCCCGGAAAATTCCCTCAATCAACTTACCGCTCTTCGTGAGCCGGAAGATTTTCGGCAGCGGCCATAAAGGCGTGTAGCTTTCGAGACGTTCAACCGCGCGCGGGCTTAGGATCAGGACACCGTGGGCGGCCTCGCCACCAAGAACTTTCTGCCATGAGAAGGTTACGACATCGAGCTTGTCGAACGGCAGTTCCTGCGCAAAGGCGGCCGACGTCGCATCGCAGATGGTTAGCCCTTCGCGGTTCGCCGGAATCCAGTCGCCGTTCGGAACGCGCACGCCGGAGGTTGTCCCGTTCCAGGTGAAGACGACATCGCTTGTAAAGTCGACGGCGGACAAATCCGGGAGTGCACCGTATGGCGCGTCGAGAACCCGGGCATTATCGAGTTTCAGCTGCTTCACAACATCGGTGACCCAGCCTTTGCCAAAACTTTCCCATGCAAGCATATCGACGCCGCGTGCGCCCAGAAGCGACCAAAGGGCCATTTCCACGGCACCCGTATCGGATGCGGGCACGATGCCGATCCGATAATCTTCGGGAACGTTTAGAACCTTGCGAGTCAGATCGATTGCCTCGGCAAGCTTCGACTTGCCGGGCTTGGCGCGGTGCGAGCGGCCGAGCGGCGCACCTGAAAGACCGTCAAGCGACCAGCCTGGGCGCTTGGAACAGGGTCCGGATGAAAAATTGGGATTGGCCGGACGCACGTCCGGCATGGCAGTGAGTGACGTCATATCTGTCTACCCTCGCAGATAGTTGCCCCTCGTTGGGGAGGGGTGGCCCACCTATGGGGATATGACTTTCGGCTGCTCCGGTCAATTCAATTCCGCTTCAAATGCAAAAAGGCCGGTTTTACGGACCGGCCTTTTTTCAATATGTGCTGATCAGATTAGAAGTTGCTGCTGATCGGTCCTTGCGGCTGGTAGATTACCGGGGCCGGCGAAGCAAATCCGGAATTGAAGGTGTACCTGGCACCCAGCCGGAACTCGTGAGCGGTGAGGTCTTCCCAGTGAACCCGGCCCTGCCCAGTACGAACATTGTCGTAAAGCACGGTTTTCGCGTCGCCGAGATCCTTGTAGCGGTACCCAGCATCAATGGAGAAGTTGTTGTTGACCGCATATTCGGCACCTGCCATCAGCGCCCATGCAAAGTTCCATTCCCCGTTCGTGCCACGGTAGACACCGTCCGCCTGACCCGGGTTGATGGATGCAGCGTTATCCGTGCGGACATAGGCTGCACCGATACCGGCGCCCACATACGGCGTAATCCGGTTCCAGGTTCCAATATCGATGTAGGCGTTCACCATTGTGGTCCAGACATCGATGTCAGCAAATTCTTCAGACTGCAGGTTCGTACAGGTTCCGCAATCCGCATAACCAAATGCTTCGGCCGGCGTTTCATAGTCGAGCGTAATGTCGGCGCGCAGGTACTGATTGAACTGGTAACCAACACCGACACCGATCATCCATGCATTGTCCATGCTTTCGCCATCGAACCGCAAGTCGGTGGCACCTGGCTCCTGGAAGGACCCGGTCGGATCACCGTAGATCTTGTAACCAATGTCACCGCGAAGATAAAAACCGCCGACGGCCGGCACCTCGGGGATGTGTTCAATGACCGGAGCCGGCAAATCCGCTGCAAAGCCAGCGGATGAAAGCGCGACTGCAAAGCCGGTCAAAGACAAACGCTTGAAAAATGTGTTCATGTCCTCGTCCTCTTCCAGTGAGCGTCCGCGTTTTCGAGTGCCGGACACATCAAACTTGAAAGCATATTGACGGGAATTCATTAAAGGTGGCTTAACTCTGTTCTTTAACCGTGTTTTTTTACCTTAAGAGATCCTTAACGCGAAAAGAACATGCCAAGCTGATGCAAATCCGCACCTTACGGAACGAATTCAGCTTGTCTTTTCTACGGAAAAAGTCTGATCAGGCTGCGACCGACGCAACAACCCCGGCGATGTCATTCACGACCTGTTTGACCAGGTCCGCGTCGTCCCCTTCGGCCATGACACGAATGAGAGGTTCCGTGCCGGAGGCGCGAATGACCAAGCGTCCGGAAGTGCCCAGGCGTGCTTCCCCGTCCTCGATTGCAGACATGACCTGATTTTGTTTCAACGGCTCTCCGCCGCTGTAACGCACGTTCTTGAGGATCTGCGGAACCGGCTCGAAACGGCGGCACACTTCGGATACGGGCCTGTCCTGGTCCTTGACGCAGGCGAGAACCTGAAGGGCCGCGATCAAGCCGTCACCTGTCGTCGCGAAATCGGAAAGAACGATGTGGCCGGACTGCTCACCCCCGACATTGAAACCGTTGGCGCGCATGTGCTCGACGACATATCTGTCGCCGACCTTGGTACGGGCAAGGTCAAGACCGATGCTTCCAAGATAGCGCTCAAGACCCAGGTTAGACATGACCGTCGCCACAATGCCGGAGCCCGACAGACGGTCGCTGGCATGCCACGATTGCGCAACAACGGCCATCAGCTGATCGCCATCGACTTCCATACCGTTTTCATCAACGATGATCACCCGGTCCGCGTCGCCGTCGAGGGCAATGCCGATATCCGCCCGGACTTCATGCACTTTTCTGGACAATGCGTCCGTTGACGTCGAACCGCATTCCTTGTTGATGTTGTAACCGTCCGGCGTCACGCCCATGGAAATCACATCGGCACCCAGCTCCCACAGCGCCTCGGGCGCCACCTTGTAGGCTGCACCGTTCGCGCAGTCGATCACGACGCGCAACCCTTCGAGGCTCATTTCGCGCGGCAAGGTACGTTTCGCGAATTCGATATACCGTTGCTGCGCCCCGTCGATGCGTTTTGCCCTGCCAAGATCACCGGCATTGGCAAGCCTCGACGTCAGATCTCCTTCAATCAGCTCTTCAATACGCCGTTCGATCTCGTCGCTGAGCTTGAAACCGTCAGGGCCGAAGAACTTGATGCCGTTGTCATGATAGGCATTGTGGGACGCTGAGATCATCACCCCGAGGTCGGTTCTGAGCGATCTGGTCAACATGGCAACTGCCGGCGTCGGCATCGGCCCCAGCAGAAAGACATCCATCCCCACGGAGGTAAAGCCTGCGACAAGCGCTGTTTCGAGCATGTAGCCGGACAAACGTGTGTCCTTGCCGATCACGACACGATGGCGATGGCCTCCGTTCTTGAACACGAGCCCGGCTGCCATACCCACTTTCAGCGCCATCTCAGCAGTCATGGGATAGAGATTGGCTTTGCCGCGAATGCCGTCGGTGCCGAAAAACTTACGCATCTAAAAGTGCCTGTCTAAACTGTTGTGCTGCGCTCTTTTAGCGCAAACGACATGAAGTGACGTTCAAAATATGTGAGCAAATATTACTATTCACTGACGATCCACAACCGTCATTGCAAGAAAAAAGCCCGGCAATGCCGGGCTTTTCAATTTTTTCCTGTACCAAAACCCAATCAGGACTGTGGCTGAGGCTCCATACCGCCGCTCGGCTCATCCCCGCCGCGCTTTGCCCCCGCGGTCGGAACCGCCGAAGAGCGCCCGATAGGTTGATCGTCATCCGTATCGCGAACCGGAGGCTTGCCGTCCAAAAGATCCTTGATCTCGTCCCCGGAAAGCGTTTCGTATTCGAGGAGACCCTTGGCAATCGTGTGAAGCTGATCTTCGTGATCGCGCAGGATCTTGTTTGCGGTCTCGTAGCCCTGATTGACGAAGGACTTGATTTCCGCATCAACGATCTTCTGAGTTTCGTCGGCCACATTCTGGTTCTTGGCAACGGAGTGACCGAGGAACACTTCTTCCTGGTTCTCGCCGTAGAGCAGCGGCCCAAGCTTGTCGGACATGCCGAACTGGGTCGCCATGGCCCTTGCAAGTTTTGTCGCCATCTGGATATCGCCGGAAGCACCGGAGGTGACCTTTTCGTAGCCGAAGATCATTTCTTCAGCGACACGCCCGCCCATCGCAACGGCAAGATCGGCCTTGCACTTGGCGCGTGTGAGCGACACCTGGTCTTTTTCCGGCAGGCGCATCACCATGCCCAGCGCACGGCCGCGCGGAATAATGGTCGCCTTGTGGATCGGGTCCGAGGCTTCCTGATGCAATGCTACCAGCGCATGACCGGCTTCGTGGTAGGCGGTGAGTTTCTTTTCCTCTTCCGTCATCACAAGCGTGCGGCGTTCGGCACCCATCATCACCTTGTCCTTGGCGTCTTCGAACTCGGACATTGTGACGAGGCGCTTGGACCGTCGGGCTGCAAGGAGAGCGGCCTCGTTGACGAGGTTCATCAGATCCGCACCCGAGAAGCCGGGCGTTCCGCGCGCCAGCGTTCTGACGTCGACATCCGGCGCCAGGGGAACCTTGCGCATATGCACCTTGAGGATCTTCTCGCGGCCGGTGATGTCCGGGTTCGGCACGACAATCTGCCGGTCGAAACGGCCGGGACGTAGCAGGGCCGGATCGAGAACGTCCGGACGGTTGGTTGCCGCGATGATGATGATGCCTTCGTTCGGCTCAAAGCCGTCCATCTCGACGAGCAGCTGGTTGAGGGTCTGCTCGCGTTCATCGTTTCCGCCGCCGAGGCCGGCGCCACGATGACGGCCAACCGCGTCGATTTCATCGATGAAGATGATGCACGGCGCATTTTTCTTGGCCTGCTCGAACATGTCACGGACACGGGAGGCACCGACACCTACGAACATCTCGACAAAGTCCGAGCCTGAAATCGTGAAGAACGGGACGTTCGCTTCGCCGGCAACCGCACGTGCAGTCAGCGTTTTACCGGTGCCCGGAGGGCCCACCAGCAGCACGCCGCGCGGAATACGGCCACCCAGGCGCTGGAACTTCTGCGGGTCACGCAGGAATTCAACGATTTCCTGAAGGTCTTCCTTGGCTTCGTCGATCCCGGCAACGTCTTCAAACGTCACACGGCCATGCGCCTCGGTCAGCAGTTTCGCCTTGGATTTGCCGAAACCCATGGCCTTGCCGCCGGAACCCTGCATCTGACGCATCACGAAGATCCAGATACCCAGGATAATCAGCATCGGCAGCCAGGAGAACAGCGCTCCGAGAAGCGGCGAGTTCTCAGCCGGCGGATTGGCTTTGATCAGCACATCCTTGCCGCGGAGCTCATCGACATACTGCGCGCCGTCCGGCGCATATGTCTGGAAAGCGCCACCGCTGTTGTAGAGACCGGTGATCTTCTGTTCCTGTATGGTCACTGACCTGACTTCGCCATTGTCCACCTGTCTCATGAAATCAGAGTAGGCAATGTCGTTGGTCGCACCCTGTTGTGCAGGGCTTTGAAACAGCTGAAACAATGCGATCAGAAGAAGGGCGATGATCACCCAAAGAGCAAAGTTGCGAAAATGTGCGTTCATTTCGTTCCCTTAACCGCCCGACGCGACTTAACTGCACGCGGTTACATTTCCTTTGAGCGTAGATAGGTCGCCCGAGGCCCGCTGCCAAGGCGGTGCGCCATATTGCGCATATGCGCTAACTAATTTGTTAAGCCGGGACCTCTATCAGAAGATTGAGACGAGGAAAACTCTAGATTTCGCTGCAATCGTCCCCATCGCACTCCCAACTGCCTGACAATCTACCCCGGATAGGCAATCTCTCCAAACTGAAGGTGGATCTATGGTTATTTTTGTCCAGTTTTGATTTAACTGAGACAGATTGGTCGAAAATCCGCCCATCCTCCGACCAAACAACTGGCGCACAGTCGAACGCGGCTTTGGGCCATCCCTTGGGCCAGTCAATCTCCTGCGCGTTTTTCGGGGCGTTCATAAGCGGTCCGAGGTTCAACCTCTCAACTTCCGGAGCAGTGTTGCCTTCTGCAACAGGTCCGAACCGGTAGCGATCATCCCAGACACCGTCACCCGAAATACCGGTCAAGGTTTCGGGCGGGACGCGGCCCGGCTCGCGCCAGCACCACAAAAACGTATCGTCAGCTTCGAAGACCGCACCGGAAAGCGTTTGATGAACCGTGTCTTGGTGTTTCAGGGCAGCGTCCAGAGCTTGCAATTTCAAAATCCGGGGCCGCAGGCGCTTCCCTGTGACGATGCCCGCAAGTTCCTTCAAAAACCGCAACCGCAGATCTTCAGGCAATCTGGTATAGGCCACCCGCCTCAGTCTTGCCGGCCCGGCCGGGTGGAGTTCCAGGTGCCTGGAACCGAATTCGACGATCGTGTCTTCGAGCGCCAGGCGAGACCGCCTGATATGCCCGGCGGTCGCTGCCAGCTTTTCCGCTGAAAGGCCCTCCTGTTCGAGGAGGTTCAAGATACGTCTCAAGCGGCTTCGCTTGTATTTGCTGTCGTGATTTGAAGGGTCTGCACACCAGGTGAGTCTCCGAGCGTGCAAACAGGCTTCCAGTCGCTTCTTGGGCGTTCCCAGCAGCGGTCGCAACAAACGCAGTCCGGCCGGACCGTCGGCCTCGTCACCGGACATGGCGCTCAATCCCGAAACACCGCTGCCGCGCGTAAGCCTGTCCAGAAACGTTTCGGCCTGATCATCCAGATGATGGCCTAACAGCAGCGCCTGTGCTCCCGAGCTTTTCATGTGGTCGGCAATCAGGCGGTACCGTGCGCTTCGGGCCGCTTCCTGGATGTTTCTAAGGGGTTTTTCGCCGTGCCAGGTCAAAACGTGTGCGCAAAGCCCGTGCGTGCTTGCGGTTCCGGACACAAACCGTGCCTCTTCGGCACTTTCGGCTCTCAAGCCGTGATCAACGACGAGAACCTCCGCATGTCCGGGCCAGGACGTTCTGAGACGCCATTCACTGAATAGAACGAGAAGACAAAGGGAATCCGCGCCGCCGGAAACGCCGAGCGCCAGATTTGAAAACGGCGTCAGGCAAGAAAAGAGCGTATCGACTTCGTCGGCGGAAAGCCCCTGGGGCTCAGCCGGTTTGTCAGGAACACTGTGCACGCAGACGTTCATCCCGTGCTTGTGACAACACCGCCGGTGCTGCATTGGGAAATTTGTTCAAAAGTTCTGAGAATGTCGCGCAGGCTGCATCGGCTTCTCCGAGGCCCCGCAGCGACACACCGAGTTTGAGAAGGCTGTCGGGGCTTTTTGCATTGCCCGGATGATCCGTATAGGTCTTCAGGAACGCATCGGCTGCCCCGCGGTAGTTCTGTTGTGCGAGCAGGCTCTCGCCGAGCCAGTACTGGGCGTTCGCGGTCAGGTCGCTGTCCGGATAGGATTCGATGAAGTTGCGGAACCCGCGCTCCGCCCCCGCATAATCCCCGTTGACGGCGAGCGAATAGGCCTGATCGTAGTCGCTACGCGGGTCACCGCTGCCAATGATGCCCGCAATCGCATCGTCATCGGTTGCCAACCCGGGATCCGGGGCAATGTCCTGCCCGGTCCCAGGAAGGGTTTGCAGCCCTCTCGCCAGGTCCCCCAGATTGATCGGACCATCGGACGGCAGCCCTGATGGGGCGTTTCCTTGTTCGTATCCGCCCGATTGCGCCCACGTGCCATCGCCGGAACCGTCTGCCGGGATCGTTGCCGTGCCGCCGCTTGGCAGAGAGAGCGTGCCTCCGCGCGGCGTTCCATCCGCCTCAAGCCCCGGCGCAGTGCTTCCAGGAACGCCTCCTGGCGTCAAGTCCGACCTCTTGCCCGGCGTGCCGCCTTCAAGCTGCTGGAAACGATACTCGTTGTCCTCCTGCATGCGGCGCATCTGGTCCTGCATCTCACGCAATTGGAACGACAACTGTTCGATCTGCCCGGTCAGTGTCCGGATCCGTTCTTCCAGCTGGCCGATCCTAACCGAGGAATCGTCTTTTTTCCGCCCGAACAACTGGGCTTCGGAAGGGCTCGCAGTGGCGATCAGAACAAACGCCAGAAAAATTCCCGCAAGTGCCTTGTATGTCTGCATTCAGTCCTCCGGTTCACAGATCCAGTAACGCATTGACTTGGAACGCGCCCAAATGGGGCAATACGCACTCTTGCAATACTGCCTTTGCACATAAAAGTCTTAGACATGCCCGGCTCTGCACTCAAGGGCACAGAGCGCCCGGACTTCGGCTAAATTTTGACGATTGACGTTCCAGCCGGAAGAAAGCTTGAATTTGGATCCAAAATGCAAGAAGGCCGGGGAAACCCCGGCCTGGTTCAGCTTTCGGCAGAAGATGTCCGAAAATCAGTTGGTCGCGTTGTTCAGCACCGTGACGGCACGTCTGTTCTGCGACCAGCAGCTGCTATCGTTACACACGGCCACGGGACGTTCCTTGCCATAGGAAATCGTCTTGACCCGCGATGCACTTACACCCTGTGAAACCAGGTAGTCCCTCGCGGCCTGCGCCCGCCTTGCTCCGAGTGCGATGTTGTACTGGCGCGTCCCGCGTTCGTCGGCGTGCCCTTCAACCGTGATCGTGTATTGCGAATACCGGTTGAGCCATTTGGCCTGTCCGGCGAGGGTCGTCTGCCCTTGAGAGTTCAGAACCGACTGATCCTCTTCAAAGAACACTCGGTCACCGACATTGACGACAAAATCCTGGCCCGTGCCCGGCTTCACGTTACTGGAAAGCCCATCCGGCTTTGTCTGGGCACATGCCGCCGCGAACAAGAGCGCAAAACAGACGACGATCCATCGTGCCCCCTGCCCGGCAAATTCTTTTTTCAACATTCCCGTCTCCTACATCCCCAGCCCGTCAACCTGACATCCGCTTCGCCTGGTTTTAGGTAAATGCTTTGTAGCCAAACCTGGTTAAGGCGGTCTTTTCAAACTTGGTTAACAGGACATGACCGGCGTCCGCGACCGGCGGAGCAGCCGGGTCCGATTCAGTTGATGAGCGGCGACCAGGACGGGTCCGACGCAAATGCCGGGGTGTCCACCCGCTGCTCGTTGTATCCGGTAAGATCCACGGTCCATACCTGCGGGCCGCCGTTTGCACCTGGTGTATCGCGGAAGAACACCAGAACTCTGCCGTTCGGCGACCATGCCGGCCCCTCATTGTGATACCCTTCGGTCAGAATGCGCTCGCCTTTGCCGTCCGGCTTCATGACACCGATCATGAACCGTCCCTGGTGCTGCTTGGTAAATGCGATCAAATCTCCGCGAGGCGACCAGACCGGCGTCGAATAGCGGCCTGGACCAAACGAAATGCGCCGCGCTTCCCCGCCATTGGCGCTCATGACATAGAGCTGCTGACTGCCGCCCCTGTCGGATTCGAAAACGATCTGGCGGCCGTCCGGAGAAAAGGACGGGCTGGTATCGATTGCAGCACCATTGGTCAGACGCGTTGTACTCCGCGACCGCAAATCCATCTTGAAGATATTCGCGTTGCCGCCCTGCTGCAGGCTCATGACGACGCTCTGGCCATCGGGAGAAAAGCGCGGCGCGAAGGTCATGCCGGGAAAATTCCCTACAATCTCGCGCTGGCCGGTTTCGATATTCAGCAGATAGACGCTCGGGTCCGTACCGCCGTAGGACATGTATGTGATTTCCTGGCTGGTCGGCGAGAACCGGGGCGTCAGCACAAGGTCATCGCCGCGCGTGAGATAGCGCACATTCGCGCCGTCCTGGTCCATGATTGCCAGGCGTTTGACCCGTTTGTCCTTCGTGCCGGTCTCGTCGACAAAGACGATGCGCGTGTCGAAGTAACCCTTCTCACCTGTGAGGCGCTCATAGATCGCGTCTGAGATGATATGGGCGAGCCGGCGCCAGTTTTCCGGCGTCGTATAAAATTGCTGGCCGAGCATCTGCTCCTGGGCAAAGACGTCCCAGAGCCGGAATTCGGCACGCAGGCGTCCGTCCGGCTGTTTCGTAACCGTCCCCGTCACCAGGGCCTGCGCGCTGATCTGGCGCCAGTCGCCAAAGCGCGGCGTGGAATTCACACTCATGTTCTTCTGGATGAAGCTTGCCGGATCCAGCGGATTGAAAAGACCGGAGCGCTTCAGGTCTGCCGCGATCACGGACGTCATGTCGGCGGCAAGTTTGCCGTCGCCGCCTTCAGCCGAAAACGAGGGGAGCGCGATGGGCAATGGCTCGATATTGCCTTGCGTGATGTCGATCTCGACAAGGGCGGATGCAGGTTGCGGAGCGGATATAGCGGCAATGGTCACAAGAACGGCAAGTCCGAAGGCCTTGAGACCTTGCGGAACGAAAAGCGTTTTCAGTAGTCCATGCATGAGCGCTCTGCTCCCTTTTCGAAAAGTCCTAGAACAGGACCCGGCTAGCCCCCGAGCATTTCCCTGGGGTCGAAATTGATGATCACTTCCTGCCAAGCTTCATACTTGGCAATTGGCAGAGAATAAGGCTGACACCGCATGACGGCGCGCACCGCGCTGCTCGAGGCGGCACCGAATGCCGGATTGCCGTTGGAATTCAAGACTTCCGGACTGCCCGCCACTTCGCCGTTCTGGGACAGGTTGAAACGCACGCGGACCTTCAGGTCTTCCGCGCCGACTGCACCGACAGGCGGGTTCCAGCATTGCGCGACCTGGCCGCGCAGCGCATCAAGTTCCGACTGGCTCATGCGCACGTTCTGAGCGCCCTGCCGCGATCCGAGCGCTGCGTCCTGCTGAGACGCATTGCCTTCCTGTTCCGCCGGCTCGACCTTGTTGAGCAAGGCAGCGATCTGCGTTGAATCGAAATCGTCCTTCGGCGGTTCCGGCGCGCGCTGCGGTGGTTTCGGCTTCGATTTGGGCGTTGCGCTGGTCACGATCGGCTGCGGTTCCGGCGCAGCCTCCTGTTGCGGTTCCGGTTCAGGCGCGGGGGCGGGCTCGGCTGTTTCGGCAGGCACAGGTTCCGGGGCCGGAGCAGGTTCGGGTTCTGTCGCTGGCTCCGGCTCGGCAACCGGAACAGGTTCGGGTTCCGGCGCAGGTGTCGGTGCAGGCGAAGGAGTTGGCGGCGTAGGCTGTTGCACGTTGCTCTCACCCGGTTTGTCGGCTGGTTGCGGCGGCTCTTCCGCCTCGGTTTCGCTCGGCTGCAGCGCTGCAACATCCCTGATTTCGGCGGTTCTCTCACCGAGCCGAAGCTGCGTGAACTCCTCCACGGGGATCAGATCCACCGGAAGAGACTCCACCTGAGGCACAGAAAAGCTCTCCGCGTCCGGAAGGGCGATCAACCCCCAGACCAGAATGACCGAATGACCGGCCAGAGACGCGATGAGACCTGCGCGCATGACGCGTTACGAGTCCCGTTCTTCCAGAGTGACAAGTCCTAGGCGTTTGAAGCCGGCCGCATTGATGCGGCCCATAAGTTTCATCATCGTTCCGTAGTCGGCATCCTGATCGCCGCGCACGTAAATGCGCTCTTCGTACCCGTTGGCGGCAATCGCCTCGAGCTTCGGAACGACTTCGTCGATCGCAATCGGCGTGTCCTGGATGAAAATTTCACCGCCCGAATTGACCGAAATCGTTATCGGCTCGGTATCGCCTTCCAGCGCCTTCGCCTGCGTTTCCGGCAAGTCGATGGGCACACCAACAGTCAGCAGCGGCGCTGCGACCATGAAGATGATCAGAAGCACGAGCATGACATCCACAAATGGCGTCACGTTGATCTCTGTCATCAGTACGGCGCGTTTGCGCCGGCGTCCCCGCCGTCCGCCGCCTGCATCTCCTGCGCCGATCTGCATACCCATGGCTCAGCCCCTTTCGTCGATCTGACGTGACAGGATTGCCGAAAACTCGTCGGCAAATCCTTCCATCCGGGCAACGGCCTTGCCGACGTCGGAGGCGAACTTGTTGTAGGCGATCACTGCCGGTATCGCGGCGAGCAGCCCGAGAGCCGTCGCAAACAGCGCTTCGGCGATACCAGGCGCGACCACAGCCAGGTTGGTACTTTCGGATGCGGCGATAGCCTGAAACGCCGTCATGATACCCCACACAGTGCCGAAAAGCCCGATGAACGGCGCCGCTGAGCCGACGGTCGCAAGGATCAGCAATCGGCTTTCCAGTCGCTCGGCCTCGCGCTGGATGGTCACGTCCATCACCCGGTCGATGCGTTGCTGCAAGGACCCGATCGCGGGTTTGGCGCCCTCGTGACTGCGCTTCCACTCCCTCATGGCAGCAACAAAAAGCGCCGCCATGGAGTGGTTCACCCGATTGTGCAATGTGCCGTAAAGCTCTTCCAGAGACTGACCGGACCAGAACACCGTTTCGAAACGGCTCATCTGACGCCGTGTGCGGCCCATCAGCAAGACCTTGTCGACAATGATCGCCCAGCACCATACAGACGCGGCGAGCAACCCGACCATAACGATCTTGACGACGATATGCGCTTGCCAGAACAGCGAGAAGAAAGAAATGTCGCCTTCCGGCGCTGCCAATGTCGATTGGACAAGTGTTTCCATAAATTCAATGACCCCTTGGCCGTCTGACGTTGTACGTGTCCCAAATTCTCCGGTGGCGCGTCGGCAGACCGGAATCAGAACGCCAGTAATCGATAGCCAGCGCCTCTCTGACGTTTGAATTTGTCAAAACTGGGACTTTGCCGAGCAAAGCAAGCCCTTCTTAAAAGGAATCAATTAAGGTTACTGCAAGATTAACGCAGAAAACTGTCTCCCAATATTTTGATGAGATCTGATGACTTGAGAATACGGCGCACGCGCAAACCGTTCATTCGTCACGCAATTCGCTCGGTGCGTGCTGAGCCAGTTTTTCTGAAAGTTTGACCGGAAGACGCGTCGGCCGGCCTTCCGTGGTGATCACAGCGACCGTGACGGCAGCTGAAACAAGAAGTTCCTCACCCCGGTAAGCAAGCTGATCAAGCTTGATTCTGGCCCCCATGTACTCAGACAGGCTCGTATGGATCTCCAGCACGTCGTCAATTCGCGCCGGCTTTTGAAAATCGAGCGACATGCCGCGAACTGCAAAGGCCAGGGCGCGGCCATGCTTGCCTGCCGCCAATTCACTGTGATGAATGCCGATCAGGCGAAGAAAATCGGATCTCGCCCGTTCGAAAAACCGCACATAGGCACCGTGATACACGATGCCGGTGAAATCGGTATCTTCGTAATATACCCGCAGTGGGAGCACATGACCGCCCTTTTCAAGGCGGCCGGACAAGTCCGGCCAATCCGTCACGGAGCCATCCTCTCGTTCACACAGTCAAAGGCCGTCCGGTCAGTCGACCGGACGGCCTGTCGCTTACCTAGGATCTGGCTTAGGCAGCTGCAACCTCTGACAGGAATTTCTCGACAGAGGCCCTGAGATGCTCAGCCTGTTGTTTCATCTCGATGGTCGCCGTCAGCATATCGCCAACAGCGGCCGAATTTTCCGCAACACCCTCATTTAGGGAGACAACCGTGGACGCAACGCTCCGCGTACCGTCAGCTGCTTCGGCGACATTCCGTGATATCTCGCTCGTGGCGGATCCTTGCTGCTGAACCGCATCCGAGATGGTCATTGTGTAGGAATTGACTTCCTCAACGGATTCCGAAACGCGTGCAATTTCCTCAACCGCATCCGAAGTGGATGCCTGAATGGCTGAAATTTGCGCGGAAATCTCTTCCGTCGCCTTAGCCGTCTGGCCGGCCAGAGATTTGACCTCGGATGCGACAACTGCAAAGCCCTTGCCTGCATCACCCGCACGTGCCGCCTCGATCGTTGCATTCAGCGCCAGAAGATTGGTTTGTTCCGCAATCTCGGAAATCAGCGAGAGAACATCACCGATCTTGTTGGCTGCTTCGGCGAGCCCGGAAATCTTGGAGTTCGAGCTCTGCGCAGCTGCCGTGGTCTGCTCCACGATCGACGCGGTTGTTTCAACCTGCCTGGAAATCTCAGAAATCGACGCATTCAGCTCTTCAGTCGCCGACGCCACCGCCTGAACATTCGAAGAGGCGTTTTCGGATGTGGAAACAGCCGTTTGCCCTTGTTCGGAAGCAGAAGCGGAGCGTTCGTTGAGTGCTGAGGAAACATCTTCAACACGTGCAATATTGGTTTCGACCAACTCCAGGACCGACTGGGACTCGGCGCGGAAATCAGCGATGAGAGAGTCGATCAGCTTCTCCCGTTTTTCACGGGCAATATGACCCACCTTGCGTTCGGAGGCCAGTCGCTCCCGTTCGACCGAGTTATCCTTGAAGACCTCGATACAACGGGCCATATGGCCGATTTCATCCTGCCGCTCGGTGGCTTCCACGGCAACTTCCAGATCGCCGTCGGCAATCTTGCTTGCAGCAACGGCCAGGTGTTCCATCGGCGCGAACATGCGCCGCGTGACCCACCAGATCAGGCCGACAATCGGCACGAGGCAGAGGAACCCGGAAATAACGGCACCGTAGGTGATACGATCCGCAGCTGCCGACAATTCAGTCTGCTTGACAGCTTCAACAACGCCATAAGGCGTGTTTTCAAACGTGTTCCTGGCTTCGGCAAACCGGTAATCGCTGTCATTCAACTTGATCAGTCGGTCGCCCACGGCGATGTTTGCAAGCTCATAGGTGGCCGATGCGCCACCCGCATCGTCGAGCTTGACGATTGTGCCCAGGGAATCGACCAGAAAGATCTGCTCACTGTCACCAATGCCTGTCGGTTCATTCAGCAACATCGCCAGTTGTTTCATGTCGGCTGTGAAGGCGACCGCTCCAAAAAAGCGCTCCAGATAGAACACAGGCGCCGCAAGAACCAGTGAAACCGTGCCATCCTCACTTGCAATGAAGCCGGATGAGTAGATCTGGCCGGCAGCGAGTGTCTCCGCCTTCGCCGCGTCATAGAGCCTGCCCATCGCGATTTGAACGGGATTGCCCTTTATGGCCTCGTCTTCGACGTGAAACGCAAACTCAGGACCCTTCTTGTAGGAATAGGTGATGAAGCCATCCGGGTTCGCAAGTGCTGCGTCGGAGAAAAGCCCCTGTGCGATAACATCCTGATAGACCGGGTGAACGACCTTGTGATTGTTCACATAGTAGTTCGATTCCGCAGGCTCCAGAAGCAGGTGGCGCTCGTGAGCCGGATGCGGGTTGTCGGTCACGAAAATCTTGCGAAGGGTTCCATTCTGACCCTCCTTCAAGTTCTTCCAACCGACCATCGTCTTCATGAGACTGTCTTTGGCTTCTTCCAGCGAGACGAAAAACTTCGCGCTGTAGGTCACCTGGTCCAGCGCCAGCTCAAGCACTTTTTGCTTGGCCTTGGTCGCGCTTTGCAGGCTGTTGTCGGCCTGACCATTCGCCACGTCTCTGGAAAGTGTGGATGTAACTGTCACAATTGCGACGCACATTGTGAGTGCGCCCGCCAAGAACATAAGAGCCAGTTTTGATGAAAGCCGCTTACGCATAGTGTCCCCCGCATAGTTGCGGCGACAATAGGCCCGGATTCGCCAATAAATACTTAACCACAACGGCTTAGTCATCGATAAAAATACGGATGACGTAGAATCAACTTATGGTAGTTTTTTCAATCCGGATCGGCAAAAAGACCGATCTGGGAACTCTCGGATCGCTCCGGTGCTGCAAGCCCGAGATGGGCAAAAGCTGTTGGCGTCAAAAGCCGCCCTCGAGGCGTGCGTTGCAGGAAACCGTTCTGGATCAGGTATGGTTCCACGATTTCCTCGATCGCATCTCTCGGCTCGGACAGCGCGGCCGCAATGGTTTCAATCCCGACCGGTCCACCGCCGAAATTCACTGCGATTTGCCTCAGATACCTTCGGTCGAGCCCGTCGAGGCCGGCACTATCGACCTCCAGCTGCAGCAGGGCCTTGTCTGCAAGCGCTCTATCGACCCGTTCGATGCCCTCAAAAACAGCAAAGTCACGGACCCGCCGCAGCAAACGGCCGGCAATGCGGGGCGTTCCGCGTGAGCGCTTGGCGATTTCATGCGCACCATCTTCCGCAATGCCTATTCCGAGAATGGCAGCGCCCCGCTTCACGATGTGCTCAAGCTCGCCAACCGTATAGAACTGAAGCCGGACCGGGATGCCGAACCGGTCTCTCAACGGCGTAGTCAGAAGCCCGAGACGGGTGGTTGCGGCAACCAGCGTGAATTTGGCAAGATCGATCTTGACCGATCTTGCTGCAGGACCCTCGCCGATGATCAGATCGAGCTGGTAGTCTTCCATCGCCGGATAAAGCACTTCTTCAACCGCAGGGTTGAGCCGGTGGATTTCGTCGATGAACAGAACGTCGCGCTCTTCCAGATTGGTCAAAAGCGCGGCCAGATCGCCCGCCTTGGCAATAACCGGTCCCGATGTGGCGCGAAAATTCACCCCGAGCTCTCGGGCCATGATCTGGGCCAGCGTCGTTTTGCCGAGACCGGGCGGGCCGACGAAAAGGACATGATCCAGGGCTTCACCCCGGGCTTTGGCGGCACCGATGAATACCTTCAGGTTGGCGCGCGCCTGGGCCTGGCCGACAAAGTCATCCAGCACCTGTGGCCGCATGGTGCTGTCGATTTCGTCACCGCGAATTTCCGGCGCGACGATACGGGTGTCATCCGACATGGCTTACCACCACAAACAGGAGCACGATGAGCAGTAGGGACCATGCGACCCTGAGCGCGTAAAACTTGCGGAACTGGCTTCTCACAAAGGGATCTTCCGTCTCAATGCGGCGCCCCTTCATGGCAAACTGCCTGTCTCCGACGGACTTCGAAAACCGGTGATCGAGATACATGATCCCGCCGATCCCGAGGGACACAAACACAACCGCGATAACCGTATACGTGAAGGCGATCATCCCGCCAATTCCTTCAAACCCAATCGGATAAGCGTCTCGGTAGTCGCATCCTCGCCGGCGGTCTGCACTGCCTTTGCCACGGCTGCGCTCGCTTGTGCCTGGGCATACCCCAGATTTGCAAGTGCCGATACGGCTTCCGCAACCGGCCGAGCGGCAACGTTTTCCGCAACGCTCTGTGAAACCGCAATCGTTCCCGGATCGACACTTGCCAGAGCCGGCGCCTTGTCCTTGAGTTCGCTCAGGATACGTTCAGCCACACGCTTGCCGACTCCCGGGGCGCGTGAGATCGTGGCCTTGTCGCCCAATGCAATCGCATTTGCAACTTCGCTGGCCTTCAGGATCCCGAGAATGCCAAGGGCAACCTTTGCACCGACACCCTGGACGGTCATCAGGATCCGGAACCATTCCCGCTCGGCTTCCTGGCCGAAACCATAGAGCCGGATCATGTCTTCCCGCACGATGGTCTCGATGAACAGTACCGCCGCCTCGCCAGCGCGCGGAAGCCCCTGAAGAATGCGTGACGGGCAATGCACCTGGTAACCGACACCGTGGACATCCAGGATCACGTGGTCTTCGCCAAAGCTGTCGATCGTACCCTTGAGTTTACCGATCATGCCGCCCCCAGAGCCGCCAGACGCGCAGCACCACTGGCACGGTGCTGCGCGTGACAAATGGCAATTGCAAGGGCGTCGGCAGCATCGTCGGAATTGAACGTTGCCCGTGGCATCAAAACCTTGACCATGGCCCTTATCTGTTCCTTTTCCGCATGGCCGGTGCCGACAACCGTTTTTTTCACCAGATTGGGAGCATATTCGGCCACCGGAAGTCCGGCGAGCGAGGGAACCAGCAGCGCAATTCCACGTGCCTGGCCAAGTTTCAGCGTCGCGCCCGCATCCTTGTTCACGAATGTGTGCTCGACCGCAGCCTCGACGGGACTGTGCGCCCGGACAATCTCGTGCAAGCCGTCGTGGAGCTGGACAAGCCGCTCCGCCAGGCTCTTTTTGTTGTCGGATGTAACCGTACCGGATGCAATGAAGGACAGCCGGTTGCCGGCCGCTTCGATCATGCCCCAACCGGTGCGCCGCAGACCCGGGTCAATGCCGAGCAATCGAATCGCGTGTGTCATGGAACAAATCGGTAACAAAACTTGCTCGTTGACGCCAGACCAAGCACGGCTTACCACCTGAAAGACTGTCCAAAACCGGATTGAAACGTCTTTTGAGACCAGTGCGCGCCAAAAGATCGTCACATAACCCTGCAATCCGGCACGTCTCGCGGACATCCGGCTCTTTCCGCCGGGCCGCCGCAACCTGCTTGTGAACCTGCATGCCTTTTATGTTCGACGCCTTTTCACCGCATCTGCTGCTTTTGCTCGCAGTCGTGTTGTTCATCGCCGGCTGCGTCCGGGGGTTCTCAGGCTTTGGCGCCGGCATGATTTTCATTCCTGTTGCCACTGCATTCATTCTGCCGTCCACAGCTGCGGCAACGTTCCTCTTCATTGACAGTATCGTAACGCTGCCTTTGCTGGTGCGCGCCGTTCGCCGGTGCGAATGGCCGACCGTGATACCTGCCGTTCTGGGGTCCGTGATTTTCGTTCATTTGGGTGCGTGGTTGCTCGGAAACACAGACATCCTGGTCTTGCGGTGGGCGATTTTCGCAATTGTTGCATGCCTCCTGCTCCTGCTGATCTCCGGATGGCGCTACCACAAGCCGCCGGCGGCACCTGTGTCATTCGCAACGGGAGGCGTATCGGGTGTGCTGGGCGGAATATCTCAGGTTTCGGCGCCGCCAGTCGTCGCAATGTGGCTTTCCAGCTCAAAAGACCCTGAGGTTGTTCGGGCGAACCTGATCGTCTTTTTCGCCTTGGCGAGTGTCGGAACCTTTGTTGCCTACACGCTCAACGGCTTCTTCACCCGGGAAGTGTTCACTCTGCTCGTCATTGCCGTTCCTGTGTACGGCCTTGCGATATATGCAGGTGCCCGCAGCTTCAGAAATGCAAACCCTCAAGTTTACCGAAAGATCGCCTATGCGTTGATCGCGCTTGCCGCGCTGACCAGCATGCCCGCGCTTGACACGTTATTCCGCTGATTGCGCCGGCTCAGGAAGTTTTTCCCGCCACTTGGCGCACTTATCGGCCATCAGCCGGTTCAAATGCGCATCGAAGTCATCTTGGGTGTCGCTTACATGCGCTAGCAGACTGAGCGCCACGATTGCCGTGTCGACGGCTTCTTCACGAATGTCGGCGAGCGTATGGTTTTTGTAGGCACTCCCTGGCGCATTGGTGACCGAAAGAACCGCCTGCGCAAGCTCACCGGCTTCTTCAGACAATTTGAGCGCCCGTTCCTGAAGAGTTTTCGGGTCTGATTGCGTCAGCTCGTAGATACCGAACATGGTTTCCTCTGTACTTTCAGCATAAACAAAAGAACGCGGACACGACGGTTGCGATCTCGGCCCGGAAAGCAAAAACCCCGGCCTGGCCGGGGTTTTCAAATAAATGCAATCAACTGGTCAGGACGCCAACGCTTCCATGGTCTCTTCGTCGACGTCGAAGTTGGAATAAACATTCTGCACGTCGTCATCGTCTTCGAGCATGTCGATCAGCTTCATCAGCGTCTGTGCCTTATCCGCGTCGACAGGCGTCAGGTTCTGAGGCTTCCAGATAATCTTGGTGGAATCCGCTTCGCCCAAGGATTGTTCCAGAGCCTTGGCAACGTCATTGAGGTCTTCGAACGCTGCGTAGATCGTGTGGCTGCTCTCGTCGGACTGGACGTCTTCTGCACCCGCTTCGATGGCGGCTTCCAGAACAGCATCGGCTTCACCGGCTTCCGGTTTGTAGACGATTTCGCCAACCCGGTCGAACATGAAGGACACTGAACCGGTTTCCCCAAGCGAGCCTCCGCACTTGGTGAAATAGGAGCGGATATTGGACGCCGACCTGTTCCGGTTATCCGTCAGCGCCTCGACAACAACGGCAACGCCCGCGGGCCCGTAGCCCTCGTAGCGAATCTCTTCGTAATTGTCGCCGTCTCCGGTCTGGGATTTATTGATGGCCCGTTGGATATTGTCCTTCGGCATGGACTGGGCCTTGGCATTTTGCACCGCCAGCCTCAGACGGGGATTGGAGTCCGGATCCGGATCGCCCATTTTCGCCGCTACGGTAATTTCCTTGGAAAGCTTGGAGAACATCTTCGACCTGGCGGCGTCCTGACGGCCTTTGCGGTGCATGATGTTCTTGAATTTTGAATGGCCTGCCATGGCTCTTCTCTGTTCTTTGCAGATGATCTTGATGAAAACTGCGCCGCTTATAGGCAAATTGGCACTGAAAATCCAGCACGCAGACGCGAGCTGGGCATCGGTCAGTCGGACCGGCCCCAAAATGGCGGCAGCACGGGTTCCAGGCGCCCCCCGATGCGAACCGGAGCGATCCGCTCCGCAAGTCCTGTGCGATCGTCCGTTTCAATGGCTACACCACAAATCGTGGCAACGCCCGATGCCGGCGTGAACCTGGAACCTGGAACCTTCCGCTGGAAGCGGTTCACCGGTTCTTCCTTTTCCATCCCAAGCACGCTGTCGTAGGACCCGCACATGCCGGCATCCGACATATAGGCCGTCCCCTGCTCCAGGATCTGGTGGTCTGCGGTCGGCACATGCGTGTGGGTCCCGACGACGAGACTGACACGCCCGTCGAGAAAGTGCCCGATCGCCTGTTTTTCGCTGGTTGCCTCAGCATGCATATCAACGATGATTGCGTCGGCGACCTGGCCGAGCGGGCAATCGTTGACGACCTTGTCGATCGAGGAAAACGGATCATCCATGGCATCCATGAACACCCGGCCCATGATATTTGCGACCATCACCTGAGCGCCGTTGCGCGCTGTATAGAGATGGGCTCCACGGCCCGGTGTTCCAGCCGGATAGTTCAAGGGGCGCAACAACCTGTCCTGCCGTTCGATATAGACAAGAGTGTCTCGCTGGTCCCAGACATGGTTGCCCGTCGTGACTACATCCGCGCCGGCATCAAGAACGTCCTGCAGAATCGCCTCGGTGATACCGAATCCGGAAGCAGCGTTTTCACCGTTGACGATCACGAAATCGAGCTGATTGTCTTCCACCAGGCCCGGCAGACTTTCAATTACAGCCGAGCGTCCCGACCGACCGACCAGATCGCCAAGAAACAAAATACGCATATACCCTCGCCAAATCAGCCAAACGACCGGTAGCCGTGTTCGGTCAGAATTCCATCCAAAGGCTTGTCATGCGCTTCTGTCGGCACGCGGTCAACCTCCTGAATGGAAAACGCAACTCCAATGCGCAGGACCGGGCCCGAATTCTCAAGCAATGCGATCGTATTGTCGTAATAAGCTCTGCCGTAGCCAATGCGATTGCCCGAATTGTCAAAGCCCGCCAGCGGCATCAGCAATACATCCGGGCGCAACTCTTCTGCCTCCGGGCCGGGTTCCAGGCAGCCAAAGCCTGCGGGCACAAGTTCCGTATCCCTCTGAAGGTGCCTGAATATCAGGCTCGGGCCTACCATCACCGGCAGACCGAGGCGGTGACCGCGCTGGCGCAGCCTGTCCAGAAGCGGCCTCGGATCGATTTCATCCCGAATTGGCCAAAAACCGGCAACGATTGCGCCGGAGGGCAAGGGCAATGCGTCATGGTGATCGACGATCTGGAGGCTTTTCTCAATCCGCTCGACTTCGTCGAGTTCCTTCCTGCGGGACAGGGCCTGTTTGCGCAGCCGGTCCTTTTCAGCGGCCGGGTCCGAAACTTCAGTCATGGGTTTCCAGCATTTTCGACACCGAGCCGCATTCGCTCAAAATAATGCAAAAGCGCAGCCGTCCGACCGTTGGAGTTGCAATCCCGGGAAACCTACAATGTAGGTGGGCGCCGTGTGCAGCGGACCACGGCCCAGAGCAGGGACAGCTCCCGAAGGAATGCGTAAGGCCCCGGGGATATTATCCTGACGTATCGGGCAGCCGCAGCTACCGCATATAGACCCGGCAAAGAGCAATTACCAGAGCGACTGGGGAAACATCACAAACGACTTCCCGCGGATGCCATTGTTCGATTGAACGATCAGGGTGTTTCTGGGGGCCGCAAGCTTCTCGTCAGACTGTCGGCAAGGCTTTCTATGCGCGCAGCGGCCGTCGTGACCGCGCGAGAAAGTTCTTCCTCGTTCTGGCTCATATTGTCGAGCGCTGCGACTTGCCGCTTTTGGGCGTCTTCCAGCTCACCTTCCAGCTGTTTGACCTTACGCTCCAGTTCTGAAAGCTGATCGGTGGCCATGATGCCCGCCATCACGGTGAGGCGCTGGTCGCCGATCTCACCGAACGCGCCTTTGAGCTCCGAAATCCAGCCATCAAAACGTGCGGCCAGACCCATCAAACGGTCTTCTTCACCGTCGTCGCACGCCATGCGGAAGGATTTGCCGTTGATCGTGACCGTTATCTGCGTCATCTGCTGTCAGTCCTCCGGCACCTAGCCCCCGTGTGCGTCGAGCACGCTGCGGATCGTTTCCATCGCTGAAACAAGCCTTCTGGAAACGTCTTTGTTCGCCTCTTCCAAGCGCGATGCGCGCGCTTCGCTTTCGTCAAGCGAGGCTGCCAGCTGAGACCTGTCCTCCCCAAGTCTCTGCAGATCGTCTTGAAGAGAATTCAAGGACCTGTCCGCATCCATGCGTCGCTGGACCGCCGTTTCCAGTTGTCCGACAGCCGCATCCAGTCTCTTGACCGCGTCGGCAAGGCTGGTTTTTTCAATGCAGTCGATTTCCGCCATTATTTTAAGTCGTCCTGATCTTTATGCGGCGGCCCGCCCAAGCTTCGCTAACCCTGAAAGTTCAGATTTGACGCCTTCGCTTAAACAAATCACACGTAACTTGTCAGCCGCGCTGCCCGGCGCGTTCAATCACGCATAATTCGGCGAAAAAGCAAATCTTTGTCAGCACAAGAAGATTAGGCAACGCATCTTGCCGCCGTCAATGGCGCCATTGGCAGAATCCTCAACTCTATAACCTGCGACATAGGAATTTTGTTCCTCCTCGCCCGGTCCGCAGCTTTATTGACTCGGTGCGCGTTCCTGATATTTGTCTGGCGCCTGAACGGAACCGGCGTCAGTCGGGCTCTGAAAATGCACCTCACAATCACTTTGCCGGAGCGTTCGTTCCGGCAATGTCGGCTTCAAAGCAAGCAACGGGATGACAATGACCGATCTTGAAAAACACCAGCGCATGGCAAACGCGATCCGCTTTCTTGCAATCGACGCGGTGGAAAAGGCGAAATCCGGTCACCCCGGATTGCCCATGGGCGCAGCCGATATTGCAACGGTCCTTTTCACAGAGTTTTTGAAATTCGACCCGACCGCCCCGAATTGGGCGGATCGCGACCGGTTCGTTCTTTCGGCCGGCCACGGATCCATGCTGCTCTACAGCCTTCTGTATCTCCTCGGCTATGAAGACTTTTCACTGGACGAGCTGAAGAACTTCCGCCAGCTCGGATCCCGCACGGCCGGACATCCTGAGTTCGGCCACGGCGAAGGCATTGAAACAACCACCGGACCGCTCGGCCAGGGTTTCGGCAACGCTGTCGGCATGGCAATCGCCGAGCGTCTTCAGGCGGACCGCTTCGGCGAAAAGCTTGTCGACCACTACACATATGTGCTTGCCGGAGACGGTTGCCTCATGGAGGGCATCAGTCAGGAAGCCCTGACGCTTGCCGGACATCTGAAACTGAACAAGCTGATCGTGTTCTGGGACGATAACGGCATTTCCATCGACGGCAAGGTCGATCTCACGGACAGCACGAACCAGCAGGAACGTTTTGCGGCATCCGGCTGGAACACGATCGATATCGATGGCCACGATCCGGAGGCGATTGCCGACGCGATCCGCCAGGCACAGGCGAGCGACAGCCCCACCCTGATCGCCGCCAAGACCACCATCGGCTTCGGTGCACCCAACAAGGCCGGCACCGCCAAGGCTCACGGCGCACCTCTCGGAGCGGAGGAAATCGCAGGAACCCGCGAAGCACTGAACTGGCCGCATGAGCCTTTCGAAGTCCCGAGCGACATCCTCGATGCATGGCGCATTGCAGGTCTCAGATCAGCCCATGCCCACAAGGACTGGCAGAAGCGGTTCGCCGAAGCAGATACGGAAACGCGCGCCGATTTCGAGCGCCGCACGCGCGGCGACCTGCCTGCCGGCTTCCCGCAGGCTGTTCTGGACTACAAGAAGAAACTGGCTGAAGATCAGCCGACCATGGCAACCCGCAAGGCGTCCGAAGCCGTACTGGGTGTTATCAACGAAGTCGTGCCGGAGACAATCGGCGGTTCGGCGGACCTGACCGGATCAAACAACACCAAGACCGCGCAGACCGTACCCGTGACCGCAGAAGATTTCTCGGGTCGCTATATTCACTACGGCATTCGCGAACACGGCATGGCGGCAGCCATGAACGGGATGGCGCTTCACGGCGGGGTTATTCCCTATTCCGGCGGTTTCCTGATCTTCTCCGACTATTGCCGCCCGTCGATCCGCTTGGCCGCATTGATGAAACAGCGTGTCATTCACGTGATGACGCACGATTCCATTGGTCTTGGCGAAGACGGACCGACGCACCAGCCGGTCGAGCATTTCGCGGCTCTGCGCGCCATTCCCCAGCTCACCTTCTTCCGGCCCGCAGACATCACGGAAACGCTGGAATGCTGGCAGCTCTCCCTGGAAAACCAGGGCGGTCCGTCGATCCTGGCCCTGACACGTCAGAACCTTCCGTCCGTGCGCAAGACCTTTGAGGAAAAGAACCTTTGCGCAAAGGGTGCCTACGTCCTCATTGACAGCGAAGACGATGCGGCCGTCACCATTTTCGCCTCGGGTTCGGAAGTGGAAATTGCCGTTGACGCTCACAAGGAACTGACCGGGGAAGGGATAGAGGTTCGGGTTGTTTCCGTTCCATCTTTCGAGCTGTTCGAAGCCCAGTCGGACGACTACAAGGCCGCTGTCATCGGCACAGCCGGTGTCAAGATCGCTATCGAGGCCGGTATCCGCATGGGCTGGGACCGCTTCATTGGTAATGACGGCCTGTTCGTCGGCATGACGGGTTTTGGCGCAAGCGGCCCTTACAAGGAACTTTATGAGCATTTCGGCATCACGAAGGATGCAGTTGTCGCTGCCGTGAAGGAAAAGCTCGAAGCTTAAGTCAGATCAATTCCCGGCGGCGCTTTCCTCCTTAAGCTGCCGGGCCCTGAGCACAGCTGTGCTCTCAATCGTTGCCACCAAAAGGTGGCGCACCAATCGGCGCCGGATCCACACACGGCGCTCAAGATTGCGGGAGTGGAAAATGGTAACCAAGGTAGCAATCAACGGCTTCGGCCGTATCGGCCGCAATGTTCTGCGTGCAATTGTCGAGAGCGGCCGCACCGACATTGAAGTCGTTGCGATCAACGATCTCGGACCGGTTGAAACAAATGCGCATCTTTTGCGCTACGATTCGGTTCATGGCCGGTTCCCTGCGGAGGTTGTCGTCGAGGGTGAGACCATCACCGTCGGTGGTGGCAAGCCGATCAAGGTGACCGCGATCCGCGACCCGAAGGATTTGCCCTGGGGTGAGCTTGGCGTTGAAGTCGCCATGGAATGCACCGGCATCTTCACCGCCAAGGAAAAGGCATCGATGCATCTGGAAGCCGGCGCGAAACGCGTTCTGGTTTCAGCGCCTGCTGCCGGCGCGGACAAGACCATCGTCTTTGGCGTCAATGACAGTGCGCTGACCGCCGACGATCTCGTCGTGTCCAACGCATCCTGCACCACCAACTGCCTGTCGCCGGTCGCCTACGTGCTGAATGAAGCCATCGGTATCGAAAAAGGCTTCATGACGACGATCCACTCCTACACTGGCGACCAGCCGACGCTGGACACCATGCACAAGGATCTTTACCGCGCGCGTGCAGCGGCCATGTCCATGATCCCGACCTCCACCGGCGCTGCCAAGGCCGTCGGCCTGGTTCTGCCGGAGCTGAATGGCAAGCTCGACGGTGTCGCGATCCGCGTCCCGACGCCGAACGTCTCTGTTGTCGACTTCAACTTCATCGCCAAGCGCGAAACAACCGTTGAGGAAATCAACAGCGCGATCCGCGAAGCTGCCGACGGCAAGCTGAAGGGTGTTCTGGGCTACACAGACGACAAGCTGGTTTCCATGGACTTCAACCATGACAGCCATTCTTCCGTCTTCCACATGGACCAGACCAAGGTGCTGGATGGCACCTTCGTCCGCATCCTGTCCTGGTATGACAACGAGTGGGGCTTCTCCTGCCGCATGTCCGACACGGCAATCGCCATGGCGAAGCTGATCTGATATTGCAATCAGAAACTTAATAACAAGAGCCGGTCGATGTACCGGCTCTTTTTGTTTGATTTGCTCTCAGCCACAGCAATGCACCTCAGACATGAGCCGCCAAGTTTTTACAATTTCTACATGCATTGGTAGAAATTATACAAAATGAAATGGAGGACGTGATTTGGAATCGATCCTGATAGCTGTAGCGTTTCTTTTGGTGATTGGCGTTGGATACTACTTTATCGATCGTTCGAGGGACCCTGACCGCCCAAAAAGCCACCGCCAGTGGCACCCGGAGGTGGACCGGGCCAAAGCAGAGACCATGAAGAACTTGGAAACACCACCCGGAAAATAGGGCTATCGAATTCCAAGTCCTCACGGGAGACCTGGGAGGAAGTAAGCCGACATATGCGCTTTCTTATCCCCTCCAGCACAACATTCTGCGTCAAAAGCGAATGCAGCACATCGCACCAATGATTGTCGAATTCCATTGTCTGAGCTCGGCAGCACTTGGAAAACCTTCACCGAAAAATTGCTTACGCTTGGCAGCGCAGCAATCGCGCAGCCACAGTCACTGATCCCTTCCCAGGCTTAAGCACCAACGGGTGACCGGCTTAGGGCACAATCTGCCAAAATACTCTTGCCTTCCTTGTTGCAAGCAATGCGCTCCTTGCATTAAGTCCTGTCAACGCCGCGGCCTGGTTTGCGCCGGGGCAGGCCCTTTCGACTGACGCTTTCCGCCCTGACAACAGGTGATCCCATGGCATTCAAAACTCTCGACGACCTGTCCGACCTCACCGGCAAGCGCGCGCTTGTGCGTGTTGACCTGAACGTACCGATGGATGGCGGCAAGGTCACCGACACAACGCGCATCGAACGTGTGCTGCCGACGATCCGCGAACTCTCTGAAAAAGGCGCCAAGGTTGTTCTGTTGGCCCATTTCGGACGACCCAAGGGAGAGCGTGTCGCCGAGATGTCTCTCGCGCCTGTTGCCCCGGCGGTCGCGGACCTTCTTGGAAAGCCTGTTGCCTTTGCGGACGACTGCATCGGTTCCGCGGCGGCCGATGCCATTGCCGCTCTGCCGGACGGCGGTGTGTTGCTTCTGGAAAATACCCGCTACCACAAGGGTGAAGAAAAGAACGATCCGGACTTTGCGAAAGCACTTGCGGAAAACGGAGACATTTACGTCAACGACGCGTTCTCAGCCGCGCACCGCGCGCACGGTTCCACCGAAGGCATCGCCAAGCTTCTGCCCGCCTATGCAGGCCGCACGATGCAAGCCGAACTGGAAGCGCTCAGCTCCGCCCTTGGCGAGCCTGTCCGCCCCGTTCTGGCGGTTGTCGGCGGCGCGAAAGTTTCCTCCAAGATCGACCTGCTGGAGAACCTTGTGTCCAAGGTCGACATGCTCGTCATTGGCGGCGGCATGGCCAATACCTTCCTGGCTGCAAAGGGCACTGATGTCGGCAAATCGCTGTGCGAACATGACCTGGCCGACACAGCCAGGAAAATCATGGTCGCGGCCGAAGCGGCCAACTGCGAAATCGTGCTGCCCGACGATGCCGTCGTCGCGAAAGAATTCAAGGCCGGGGCGGAAAACGAAACCGTCGCGCTCAATGCCATTCCCGCCGACGGCATGATCCTGGATGTGGGTGCGGCCTCCATCGAAACCGTCAGGTCGAAAATTGATGCGGCCAAAACCCTGGTCTGGAATGGCCCGCTGGGTGCTTTTGAGATCGAACCCTTCGACAAGGCAACGGTTGCGGCAGCCAGGCACGCAGCCGAAAACACGAAGGCGGGAAAACTCAATTCGGTCGCCGGAGGCGGCGACACCGTGGCCGCGCTGAACCACGCTGGTGCAGCCCAGAGTTTTTCCTATGTATCCACGGCAGGCGGCGCCTTTCTTGAGTGGCTCGAGGGCAAGGAGTTGCCCGGCGTGAAGGCGCTTCAGGCCTGATCCGATTTCAGAGGAGGTGAAGATGCAGCGTTGTTTTACGAATATTCTGACCGAAGAAGTGGCCGTTACCGCCGCTTTTTACGAGAATCTTTTGGGAATGACGCCGAAATTTTCCTCCGACTGGTTCGTGAACCTGGCGGATCCCGAGGCGCCGGGTCTTGAACTCGGCATCCTCAGGCAATCGAGCGACATTGTTCCGGCCAGGGCCCAGCGGGCGCCGGCCGGCGTTATCCTGACATTCGTCGTGGAAGACTGCGACGCCGTTCACGAGCGGGCTCTCGAACTCAACGCGGTTGTCGTTGAAGCGCCCCGGGAGATGCCATACGGCCAGAAACGGATGATTCTTCGGGACCCTGCGGGAACCTTTCTCGATATCAGCTCGCTGATCTAACAAGATTCCGCCTTCGCAGCGCCACACCCATGATTAATTTGATTACCGAATTAATTGTGTGCGAAGATTTTCGATCAGGCGCTTCTATTTTAATTGATTTAAGCGGTCGCGTTGCTCTTTCCATAACCGAAAATCTTGTTAGAACGGCCACAGTTTGACGCATCGGCCACACGGCAAGGTCATCTTTGTTCTGCTGTGGACGGAGCACGTATCCGGATCTGGGAGACAATTGATGGCTCGTATTACCCTTCGCCAGTTGCTTGATCACGCTGCCGAGAATGACTACGGCGTTCCGGCCTTCAACATCAACAACATGGAGCAGGCGCTTGCGATCATGGCTGCAGCGGACCAGACGGATTCGCCGGTCATCATTCAGGCGTCCCGCGGGGCCCGCGCCTACGCCCACGACATCATGCTGAAGCACATGATGGACGCCGTCGTCGAGATTTATCCGCATATCCCGGTCTGCGTCCATCTGGACCACGGCAACGCGCCGCAAACCTGCATGACGGCCATCCAGGCCGGCTTTACATCCGTCATGATGGACGGCTCGCTGGAAGCGGACGGAAAGACACCGGCCAACTGGGATTACAATGTCGGCGTCACCAAGACAGTCACCGACATGGCGCATCTTGGCGGCATCTCGGTGGAAGGCGAACTCGGTGTTCTGGGCTCGCTCGAAACCGGCATGGGCGACAAGGAAGACGGCCATGGCGCGGAAGGAAAGCTGAGCCACGACCAGCTTCTGACCGATCCCGCCGAAGCGGTAAAGTTCGTTCAGGAAACCAAGGTCGACGCCCTGGCGATCGCAATGGGCACCAGTCATGGTGCCTACAAGTTCACGCGCCAGCCGGACGGCGAAATTCTCGCCATGCATGTCATTGAGGAAATCCATCGCCGCCTGCCCGACACGCACCTGGTGATGCACGGCTCCTCTTCCGTCCCGCAGGACCTGCAGGACATCATCAACCAGTATGGCGGCGAGATGCCCCAGACATGGGGTGTCCCGGTCGAAGAGATCCAGCGCGGTATCAAGAACGGTGTCCGGAAGATCAACATCGACACGGACAACCGCATGGCCTTGACCGGCCAGATCCGCCGCGTCCTCAGCGAAAACCCCGGTGAATTCGATCCGCGCAAATACCTGAAGCCTGCACGTGAAGCCATGCAGAAGCTCTGCGTGGAGCGCCTCGAAGCCTTCAACACGGCAGGTCAGGCGTCCAAGATCTCAAAAATAGTCACGCTCGCAGATATGGCCAACCGCTACAAGGACGGCAGCCTCGACCCGAAAATCGGTTGACCTGACCCGGTCCGACCGGTCGAGATATTCACTTTGTTGAAAGAGGGGCCTTGCGTCCCTCTTTTGCCGTCTTTAGGGACAAGAACGAGAATCGAACACTTCCGTCAGTCAGGAACCCGCTTGTGAATCGTCCGCGCCTCTTTCTAGTCACGCCCCCGGAATTCGTTACGTCCGACCTGGCGGCAAAGCTCGAACAGGCCTTTGCCGGCGGCGATATTGCCTGCGTCCTGATCTATATGCCCGGTGCGGCCACCAAGGACATACAGGACGCGGCGCAAATACTGGTACCTGTTATTCAGGAGGGCGGTGCCGCCGCGCTTGTCTACCGCGATACGCAGGCTGCAGGTAGGAGCGGCGCCGACGGCGTCCATGTCGACAGCTCGCTCGAAGACGTTAAACTCGCGGTTGAGAGTTTTCAGCCGGACAGGATCGTGGGAACCGGCGGCACGAAGCTCAAACACGATGCGATGGAGTTGGCGGAAACAGGCGTCGACTATATCTTTTTCGGCAAGCTGGACCTGGATGAGCGTGAAAAAGCGCACGACAGGACGCTGTCAGGCGCCACATGGTGGGCTGAACTGTTCGAAACGCCTTGTGTTGCCATGGCCGGGAACAGCCTGGAGACCCTGGAGGACGTTGCCGCAACCAGTGCGGACTTTATCGCGGTGAAGGATGTCGTCTGGAATTCTGATGGCGACATCTCAACCGTAGTCGCCGCTGCGAACCGCATTTTGGAAGAACACCCATTTCCGGAGGTGGAATAAGCTCCCGGAAGCTGCTGATCGAATATGGAGTAAGCGTGATGCCGACGAAAGCCGCCCGCCCTTGCATGGCGAAGATGGCCGTATTCGCACTTGCCACAGCATTCTTCTCAACGCTTTCCGATCCTGGAGCAGAGGCACAGGAAGCGGATTTAGATGCCGTCTCCGCCGAAAAAACCAAAGTCGAAGAGCCTGCAATCATCGATGTGACAACGCGCGACAAGACGCTCTTCAGCATCATTGATGCCGGGCCGCCCGCGATCGACGAAAGCAAATCGCCGTCACCGGAAACAGCCTATTCTGCCTTTCAGCGCGGCTGGTTCCTCACCGCACTCGGACTTGCAACACCACTTGCCGAACAAGGCGACAAGGCTGCCCAGGCATTGCTCGGCGTCCTTCACGAGGAAGGCCTCGGCATCGAATTGAACAAGTCGAAGGCTGCTGACTGGTATTCACTGGCAGCCGCGGCGGGCGACAACGGATCGGCGCTGCAACTGGCCCAGTTCTACCTTCTCGGCACGGGTGTCGATGTCGACAAGGCGAAGGCCGCGGATCTCTTCGAACAGGCAGCCGACGCGGGCAACGCCTCAGCGCTGTACAACCTTGCGATCCTTTATCAGGAGGGCGAGGGACGCCCGTTCAACGAAGAAAAAGCCCGCCAGTTGCTGGAAGAAGCTGCCCGGAAAAACGATCCGGAAGCGCAATACGCTTTGGGACTGTCTTTTCTTGAATCGCAGACCGGCCTGAACGACCCCGGCCAGGGCGCTTTCTGGCTTGGCCGCGCCGCCCGTCGCGGCCACACATCGGCGCAGGTCTACTATGGGATCCTGCGGCATCAGGGAAAAGGCGTCGACCCGGACGAAGCCGAGGCGGCCGACTGGTTTGAGCGCGCCGCGATCGCCGGCAATCCGGTTGCAATGAACCGGCTTGCCCGGATTTACGCATACGGACGCGGACGCGAACAGGATTTCGCTTCAGCGGCCGGATGGCATCTTGCGGCTCGCACAAATGGCGTTCCGGACCACGCCCTTGACAGGATCGTGGAAACGCTTGACGAGCAGACCCTGGAGGAAGCCAGAAAACTGGCTGAACAGCACTCGGCAACGCTCATGGCCCCAACCGAAGATCCGGCTGCGGAATCACCGTAATTTGCGCATTGCTCGGCCCAAACGTAGGAATATTTGCCTTTTTTCCTTGAAACGCTTTCGCTTTTGTGGTGGACAGGCGCGAGCATTTTGGGCGCCCCAGTCGTCGGCAGGGGACCGCACCGCGTCAGATCCTAACAATACATAAAGTCGGTCGTTCCATGAAAATCAACGGAAACGAAATCAAGCCCGGTAACGTGCTGCAGCATCAGGACACGCTCTGGGCCGTTGTCAAAGTCCAGCATGTGAAGCCCGGCAAGGGCGGCGCCTTCGCTCAGGTCGAAATGAAAAACCTGATCGATGGCCGCAAGCTCAACGAGCGGTTCCGCTCCGAAGACAAGGTCGAGCGCGTACGCCTGGAGCAAAAGGACTTTCAGTACCTTTATACGCAGGACGACATGCTGATCTTCATGGACACCGAAACCTATGAACAGCTGGAGCTGCAGTCCGAATTCGTCGGCGACCGTGCGGCCTTTTTGCAGGACGGCATGATGGTCACCGTGGAACTGCACGAAGAGCGTCCGATCGGCATTACCCTTCCGCAACATGTAACGCTTGAAATCAGTGAAGCCGATGCAGTCGTCAAGGGACAGACACAGTCTTCTTCCTACAAACCCGCCCTGATGGAAAACGGCGTCCGCGTCATGGTCCCTCCCTTCATCACCGCCGGTGAGAGGATCATCGTCGACACCGGTACACTGGAATATGTTCGCCGCGCGGATTGATCCTTAGGATTGACCCCGGTATTCGAACGCCAAAATCTGGCGTGTCCGAAACGGTTCGGGCTGCGCCCAACAACAAGTGACATTCAATGGCTCGCACAGCACTCCTTAACGTGATGGTTCAAGCCGCAATCAAGGCCGGACGCAATCTGGTTCGCGATTTCGGTGAAGTGGAAAATCTCCAGGTCTCTCGCAAGGGACCGGGGGATTTCGTTTCAGCGGCAGACCGTCGTGCCGAGGAGCTCCTGCGTGGAGAATTGACAAAGGCACGCCCGACTTATGGTCTGGTCATGGAAGAAAGCGGCATCGTAGAAGGCACCGACGGGCAGCATCGCTGGCATATCGACCCGCTCGACGGCACGACGAATTTTCTGCACGGCATTCCGATCTTCGCGACATCCATTGCTCTGGAGCGGGCGGGCGAGATCGTCGCCGGCGTCATCTATAACCCTGTCATGGACGAGCTCTACACGGCCGAGCGCGGCCGGGGCGCTTTTTTGAACGATCGCCGCCTGCGGGTCGCAGGACGCACCGAGCTACCGGAAATGCTCATTGGTACGGGTCTGCCCTTCATTGGGCATGGCGACCATGGCCGCGCATTGCGTGAATTGCGCCACGTCATGCCGGAAGTGTCTGGCGTCCGGCGCGCCGGCGCCGCCGCGCTCGATCTTGCCTGGACTGCTTCCGGACGCCTGGACGCCTATTGGGAGCACAACTTGAACTCCTGGGATATCGCTGCCGGAATTCTCATGGTGCGCGAAGCTGGCGGTTTTGTAAGCGATCTTCAGGGCAAAAACAAAATGCTGGAAACGGGCGATGTGCTTGTCGGCAACGAATTTGCCCACCGGCATATGCTCCGGCTGCTGAAACAGGCCGAAACGTCCGCGTGAATTCTGATTGGGAGCTCACATCGATAGTGAGCTGCATCCGGTCTAAGCATGGGGCCGCAGCCCAGTGTGCACCAAGCGCATCCTGAACCAGCCGCGCGCGTATTTCAGGACACGTCGACCGCCGGCTCGTGCAAGGCGGTTCAAACACCTTCAAGATATTGTCGCGACGACGGACATCCACCCTATCCCGGCAATGGAAGTTGGCCTGGTATGTCAGAAAGTGACTTAGTTTCTGAAAGGTCCGCAGCGTTGGCACCTGACGCTCGGATTGACCCGATTAGCGACCGGACACTTCCAGATCATGCACCGGAGTCTGCATTCGGCCAGGCTATGGCTGCTCAAGGCGGATCTCTTATTCTAATGGCTATGTGTTAACAGCTTTGGATTCATGCGCTAAATAAGGATTGGAAAAGTTTTTCCAACGGGTCAGAGGAGGGCCCGAAAAAAATAAACGGGAGGATTTATGACTATTCGCAAACTCGCTGTCGCGGCGGCAATCAGTATCTCTTTCACCTTGCCTGCCAGCGCGCAGGAAGCCTTTGAGATGACGTCCGCCTTCGGCAAAAACCTGCCAATTCTCGGCACGGCCGCCGTCGGCTTTACCGAAAAGATCAATTCCATCTCCAACGATGTCGAGTTCGAACACTTTGATCCGGGCCAGCTGGTTCCGGCTCTGGAAGCGCTTGACGCCGTGTCCAGCGGTTCGGTTGACGCCGCTTACACCACATCCGGCTACTGGCAGGGCAAGATCCCGGCCGCCTCCCTGTTTGCAGCTGTGCCCTTCGGTCCGGAAGCCGGCGAATTCCTCGCGTGGATGCTTTATGGCGACGGTGCGGAGCTGTTCCAGCGCATGTATGACGAAAACGGCTACAACGTTCACGTCATCCCTTGCGGCATCATCGCTCCGGAAACCTCCGGCTGGTTCAAGAACGAGATCAACGGCCTTGAGGATCTGGAAGGTCTGAACATGCGTTTCTTCGGTCTCGGTGCTGAAGTGATGCAGAAACTCGGCGTGTCCACGTCGCTTCTGGCGGGTGGTGATATCTTCCCGGCGCTGGAGCGCGGTGCGATCGATGCGACCGAATTCTCCATGCCGCGGATCGATGCGCGTCTCGGGTTCCATAACATCGCGAAGTACAACTACTTCCCGGGCTGGCACCAGCCGGCAACGATGTTCGAACTCCTGATCAACAAAGACCGCTGGGACGACCTCGACGAAGTTGCTCAGAACCAGATCCAGATCGCGTGCATGGCGAACATCACCGACAACTTCGCGGAAGGTGAAGCCACCAACTTCGATGCGATGCAGGAAAACGTCGAGAAGAACGGCGTGACCATCAAGCAGTGGTCCCCGGAAATGCTCGCCGCCTTCGAAGAAGCATGGGTTGAAGTCGCCGCCGAGCTGGCCGCAGAAGATGCCTTCTTCAAGGAAGTCTGGGACAATCTCCAGGAGTTCCGTGCCGGCTACAAGGTCTGGAACGACAACATCTACCTGCCGCGTCCGCGCAACTAAGCGGGCTGCACTGATCCGTCCTAAGTCTCGGACGACACAATGCATACCGGGGCGACATCGCCCCGGTATTCTGCTGGGCGTGGAGGCGTCCGGCATTATGCAGGCAAGGCGGGGAGCATATGGATAAGCCTGAAGAAGTCATTTCAGCCGACGGCAGTGTTGCCATAACGGATCCGGGCGCGATTGGACGCGAGAGACAAAACGCGGGCGACCGTTTCGTTGTGCGAATTTCCAACCTGGTGGCGTGGTTGTTCCCGATCCTGATGATCGCAATCTGTTCGCAGGTGATCCTGCGCGGCGCGGGAATGAACCAGGCCTGGTTGGACGATTTTCAATGGTGGCTCTACGGTGCAGCCGTCCTGGTCGGGATCGCCTATGCCGTAACGACGGACAGCCACGTGCGCGTCGATATTTTATACGAAGGGTTTTCGGAAGGAAAAAAGCTGCGGACCAATATCTTCGCCCTGGTCTGGCTGTTTCTGCCTTTCATCATTCTGTGCTGGGACGTGACGTTTCATTACACGCTTTCGTCGATCCAGGCGGACGAAGGATCCGACAGCCCCAACGGGCTGCACAATCTCTGGATCCTTAAGACGTTCATAAACCTCTCGTTTATCCTGATGGGTATAGCAGCCTGGTCACTTTACATTCGCTTTCTTTCCAGACTGACGCGGCCTGTGTTGTGGAAACAACTGCTTTTTGCGTTTCCCTCAACCATGTTCCTCGTCAATCTCGCCGTTTACTACGCGATCTGGTGGGCCATCTGGTTGGGCAGTCCAGAAGGTACGACGCCGCGCGAGGTCGGCCGGCATGTGTTCTTCGATGAGGCTGAGTTCGGCAACTACGACATCAAGTACACAATTATGATCACGCTGATCCTGACCTTCGTGGTGATTGGCGCAGCCAGGCTTTTCAGCCGCAACAGGACGGCGTGAGACAGATAGATGCTTGAATTCATTGGCCAGTTTCTCACGCTGAACGAGATCGCCGTCATGGCGATGTTCGCAACCTTCATCTGGATGCTGTTTCGCGGCATTCCCGTCGCAATGGCCCTTGTCGGGGTCAGTCTAATCTTCGTGCTGGTGGCGGAGTTTCTGCTCGACCCCCACCGATCTTTTTTCCGCGATTTCATCGAGTTTAAACGAACCGGCATCAGCTACCAGCGCATACAGCTACTGTCCGGGAGACTGTTCGGCGGTATCGTGAAGAACCCGGTTCTAGTTGCCTTGCCGATGTTCATCTTCATGGGTCTGATGCTCGATCAATCCGGCGTGGCGCAGCGGATGATGCATTCGATGCAGAAGCTCTTCGGATCCTTGCGCGGCGGCTTGTCCCTGACAGTGATGCTGATCGGAATTATCCTGGCGGCATCTACCGGTGTCATTGGTGCATCGGTAACACTCCTCGGCGTTATGGCGCTACCGGCGATGATGAAGCAGGATTATTCCAAACCCATCGCCACGGGAACGATCGCCTCTGCCGGGACGCTCGGGATTCTGATCCCGCCCTCGATCATGCTTGTGATCATGTCCGATCAGCTGGCGATCAGCCTGGGCGATCTCTTCATGGGCGCACTGTTTCCGGGCCTGATACTGGGGGCGCTCTACATTGTTTTCATCGTCATCTACGGCCTGATCAATCCAAAAGCGATGCCGGCTCCTGAAAAACCGGAGCAAGTCCATTGGGAAGATGTAAAGGAAGTGCTGCTCGCCGTGGTGCCGCCCTTGTTCTTGATCCTGCTTGTTCTGGGATCGATTTTTGCGGGTATTGCAACGCCAACAGAAGCCTCCGGTCTAGGCGCGATGGGTGCAACACTGCTGGCGCTGGTCAATCGCAAGCTGAACTGGAAGGTGCTTGCTGATGTCAGCCGGTCCACCCTGAACACATCGGGCTACATCGTCGGCATTTTTCTCGCCGCCAACTTCTTCGCACTGATACTACGGTACTATAAGGGCGACGAGATCGTCAAAAACTTGGTGTTGTCAACTTTTGATGATCCTTACATGATCGTCGGCTTCATCCTGCTGATCATATTTCTTCTGGGCTTCCTGCTCGACTGGATCGAGATCACGATTATCATCATGCCGCTGATGCTTCCGATCATCGTCGGGCTCGAGCTTGCTGTGCCCGGTTTTGATCAGGTGCGCGACCCGTCCGTTGTCTGGTTCGCGATCCTGGTCGCGGTGACGCTACAAACCTCGTTCCTGACCCCTCCGGTCGGATTTGCGTTGTTCTATCTGAAAGGCGTCTGTCCACCAGGCGTAACCCTGGGACACATCTACAGGGGTGTCGTGCCTTTCGTGATCCTCCAGTTGCTCGGGCTGCTGATTGTCTTCTATTTCCCGGCGTTGACGACGTGGCTTCCCTCGGTTGCTTATGGGAATTAGTAAGGCTGGCTTGAAGCGCTCTTCTTCAGGAAGGACGACCGCAACAACATGTGCCCGATATCGGGTGCGCTTGGAAACGAGTTTTCGTTCGCTGGTGTCCTGACGCAGGAGCAAGCGAGCGACACTCGTGTTACGCCGAAATGCGAAGGCAATTATGAGTAAAGATCAAAACCTGCTTGCGTTGAGTGCAATTGATCTTCGCGACCGGCTTGCCGATGGCAATCTGTCCGCCGTCGATCTTTCAAAAGCCTGTATCGCACGGATCGAGGCGCGCGAGGATGAAGTGCGGGCCTGGATATGGTTCGATGCCGCGGCGGTCCTGCAGGAAGCGGAGCGTCTGGACGCACTCAAGGCAAGTGGCGCGCCGCTGGGTTCCCTTCACGGTTTACCTGTTGGCGTCAAGGACGTGATCGACACGGCAGGCATTCCAACCGAAAATGGATGTCCTGTCGATGCCGGCCGTGTGCCTCAGGAAGATGCGGAAGTGGTGAGACGGCTCAAGGAAGCCGGAGCCATCATGTTCGGCAAAACGGTCACGACCGAACTCGCTTTTCTGCACCCCAATAAGACAAGAAATCCGCGGAACCTGCAGCATACGCCCGGCGGATCCTCTTCGGGCTCAGCTGCGGCGGTGGCTGACAGAATGGTACCACTGGCCATCGGTACGCAGACCGGCGGCTCTGTTGTGCGCCCTGCCTCGTTTTGCGGTGTTGTCGGTCTGAAGCCCAGCTTCGACGCAATCCCGCGGAAGGGGACACTGCTTCAGTCCCATTCGCTCGACACGCTTGGCGTCTTTGCAAATGACCCCGCAGGGGCTGCGCTCTTGGCGGACGTCTTAAGCAATGTAAACTTGGATGGAGTTCCGAAGGCTGCCAAGCCGCCGATACTCGGCTTCGTGGCGCTTCCGGGTTGGGATCGGGCGGACCCGGTGCTACACGCCGCAATTGACCGCTTGCGAACGGCGCTTTCAGATAGCGTCATCCCGCTATCGCTGCCGGACGCTTTCGACGATGCTGCACGTCTGCGCGCCGTAATCAACACCGCCGAGATGGGGCATTATTTCAAGGATTATCTGGAGCGCGGTGCAAATCAGCTCGGTTCGCCGACACGGGTGACTATCGAGGAAGGCCTGACGCTTCCAGCGGTCGACTATCTCGCAGCGAAGGCCTTCCAGGACAAGATGGAAGCGCTCCTCGAGCCACTGTTCGAGCGTTGCGATGGCATTTTATGTCCGGCAGCGCTAGGTCCGGCGCCCGCCGGATTGAGCTCAACAGGAGATTCGATATTCAACGGGCTCTGGACCATGGCCGGCAATCCGGCAATCACGCTGCCCCTCCTTGAAACGGCGGATGGATTGCCGATGGGCGTACAGCTTGTCGGCCGAAAGGGTGGCGACTCGAGCCTCCTCGCCATAGCGCATTGGATGTGGAGCTGGGCGAGGCACACTCAGTAAGGCCAAGAACGGCTCTTGTGTTCAGACAAGACGGCACATTACAAATCTTCGGTTCGAAACCCTGATTGACAATGCCTCCAATCTGGACGCAGTCAGGGCCCTGTACTAGCGTGATCTCCTGGCGATTCGATCATGTGTCAGGAGAAGCGGTTTGTGTCTTTCGGAAAAATCCCATTGGCTTTGACCGGCAGTCACGTTGAACAATTCTGAGCCCTTGCCCAAGCTTCCGGTCGCGATGACAGACGACATCGTTGCGTCTTCGACCGACGGCATCATCACGATTGACCCGCAGGGCATTCTGACGTCGTGCAACCCACGTGCTGAAAAAATATTCGGGCTGCGCGCAGCCGATGTCGTGGGAAAGACCGTCGCAGAAGTTTTTGTCCCGTTACAGGACCTGGACGCTTTCACCGATTGCGTTCTTGAGGCCGTTCAACGGCCAGACCTTGAGCATGTTGCTGCGATAAGCCTGGAACGTGACAACAGCATTCTTCACCTCAACGTTCGAGCCGTGCTCCTTAGTCGGCGCGGCTCGGATGAACGTCTCGGCGTTCTGGTCATGCTTGCAGATGAAAGCGAACGGGTCGAATTGCTGAAAAAGACTGCAGAGCGCGAAAAGGAACGCGCGGCGACGGGGCGGTTCATAGTTGCGATCCTGACGATCTTCAGTCTCTTCACCTTGCTGCTTGAGCCTGTTCAAAAACTGGCACGTGCCAAATTCTACGATCTCGGACCGGTCGTGGCGTTGTTGACGCTGGTGATTATCGCCTACTTCATCGACCGTTGGGCGGCACCGAATTCAACAGCCTTCAAGCTGAATCTCCGGCCCAGATCGCGTGATGTGATCGAGAGCATCTTGTGGTCTCTGGGCTTCTGTGCCGCCATGACGGCCGGTAAGTACGTGTTACTCGGCACAACGCACACCAACGGCCAAACGGCCCCGCTTTTTGCATTTCTTGTTCTGGACGATGGCACACATGTCAGATCGCCCGGCCTCTTCCTGGCTGCATTGTCGATCTATCTCGTCTCGGTGGTCTTTCAGCAATTCGCGATGCGGTGTGCCATCCAGGCCCCTCTACAGAATTTTCTGACGGGCGTCATCGGACCTGCAGGCTGGGTAGCCAATCTGGTGTCAACGCTGCTTTTTGCGGTCCTGCACGCACACCTTAACCCCGTCGTGTCGCTTGCGGTGATCGCTCCCTCACTATTGTGGGGATGGCTGTTCATGCGGTCGGGAAGTGTCGTGACCCCCATCATCTCCCATGCGATCATCGGCGTCTACGCAATCTTCATTCTGGGGATTTTTGCAGGACTGGACCAGATCTGACGAAACGATCTAGCGGCTTTGAAAAGAAAAAACGTGAAAGCAACGAGACGCCCGAAAGTTCTGATCGTAAATGCCTATGTCGATCCTTGGCGCTCTGCCGCACCCATGCGTCTTTTCATACCGAGAGCCATGGCGCCCTACTACCTGGCGGGCCGGTTTTCTCCAAAACAGGTCGATGTGCGCGTCTATGACGAAGTTCACCATGGCGCCATGCTCAATCCCCGTCAGTTTGACTGGCCCGATCTTGTTATCTTCACCGGCCTCACGGCGGCTTTTGACCGGGCGCGGCAACTCTCGGCCTACTTCCGCAATGCGAACCCCAGCGTCTGCACTGTCATCGGAGGCCCGATCGCCCGCGCCTTTCCCAAAACATGCGCTGGCGTTTTCGATCATGTCTGCCAGGACGATGTGGAGGCGCTCGACGGACTTGTGGAGGATGTTCTCGGAGCCGACTACCTGGCCGTTGACCCCGCACCTCGCTTCGACCTTGCAGGATGGTCGTTCGGCCTTGGATTTGTCGAGACGACGAAGAACTGCAATTTCAGTTGCTCCTTTTGCTCGCTGACGGGAGAGGGCCGCGCCTATCTGCCCTATTCCACGCAGGAGATTTCAAGG
This sequence comes from uncultured Roseibium sp., assembly GCF_947494555.1. GTDB lineage: Bacteria > Pseudomonadota > Alphaproteobacteria > Rhizobiales > Stappiaceae > Roseibium. The sequence continues at coordinate 144,470 of NZ_CANLVF010000007.1, forward strand.
CAACTGGACACCGCGGGTCGCCGATCCATGCTGATGGTGCTCGACAACAATTTCTACGGCAACAACCGGGCAGATTTCGAACGCAGGGTTGATCTTTTGGGCGAAAGGTGGCGCCGGGGCGATTTTCGTGGCTGGGGCGCGCTGGTGACCGGCGATTTCTTCAAGAACCCGAAGAACCTTGCAAAGGTCTCTGCGAATGGCTGCAAGGCACTCTTTTCAGGCGTTGAATCTCTCGACCCGGAGGTTCTACGAAACTACAACAAGCGCCACAGCCTCAGTTCCGACCCACGTTCCCTGGCGCGCCTTTGCGCCGAACACGGCGTATTGTTCGACTATGGAATGATGCTCGATTTCGGCCGGCAGACCATAGACGAGGTTGATAGCCAGATCGATGCCGTGCTCGAAAGTATCGAAACGCCGCTCCCTGCTCTCCTGTCCCTGACCATTCCGATCCCGGGGACACCGCATTTTGAGGAGACGGTGCGGGCAGGCCGTCTCATGCCAAATCTGCGTCTGAGTGATCTCGACGGGCAAAAACTGGTCGAGTGGCCAAAAGAACCCGTGGAACGCGTGGTCCCGTTCCTGGCTGACCTGCTGCGGTTTCGCGGCCGCAAAACCGCGCTTGCTCGGCACGCGATCAGACATGCCTGGTCCCGCAGAAACGCGTTCGATCACCTCCAAACAGCCATCAGCATGCTGGGTCCACTGGTGCGTTTTGGAGGCGGGCTGCGGATCGGCAGTGTCCGCCAGATGCACCGCACCTGGCAGGAACCGAAGCGCACCTTTTGCGCCATGAGCGATCCGCTCAGTGTCGCGTATCGTCCGTCGCACCGCCTGGACACAAAATTTGCACCGGACTTTGAGCCCCTTTACCTCACAGACGCCGAGGGGCATCCGACCGCGGACGTCGAGATGCATATGTCGCAATCTCGTGGATCTGGGGCATTTGCAGCTATCGAAGCAACAACAGGCTCGGCCGCAACAAACTAGTTGTAAGCCAGTAATCTCTTGATCCGGTCGGGTGTGACGCCAAGGCTATTTGGTCTGCATGCCTTCCACCATCTTCAGCACCTGACGCCTCGGCATAAGCGGCGTCAGCCAGTTCAGCAGGAACGACAGCCGGGGTTCATTGATGGCGATCAGCTCGCCCTTCATCATCGCATCATAGCCGCATTTTGCGACAGAGGCAGGCGTAGCGCCCTTTTGCCCGGCAAGACCGGTGCCTTCCAGTTTGGCAGTGGCGACAAATTCCGTATTGACCAGTCCCGGACAAAGCGCGGTGGAGGTAATTCCGTAGTCCCGCATCTCCTGATCGATGGCCTGGCTGAAGGAGGTCACGAAGGCTTTGGTCGCGAAATAGACAGCCTGGTAGGGACCCGGCATGAATCCCGCGGTCGATGACACGTGCAACATCTTGCCGCCGCCCCTGGTTCTCATGTCATTGCCGAAATGATGAGTGAGCGTAACCAGCGCGGAAATATTCAGGTCGATCATCGCCTGATCTTTCGCCAGATCCCGGTCGAGAAAGCTGCCATGACCGCCAAAGCCCGCGTTGTTGATCAGGAAGTCGACAGCGATCTCTTCCGCCTTGACCTTTTCGAACAACTCCGTTGCCCGCGCCGGCGAACCGACATCCTGGGCAATTACGGTCACGTTCACTCCGTGCGCCTGTTCCAACTCGCTCTTCAGCGCATCGAGAGGCTCTTTTCGCCGTGCGACGATCACCAGATCACCGCCTTTTCGCGCATGGTAACGAGCGAACTCCATGCCGATGCCCGAGGACGCACCGGTAATCAGGGCTGTATTCGACATGTCTTTCTCCAATTTGAGTCAACAACTGTTGACACCCAGATAGTGCGCGACAAACGCCATGTCAACACTTGTTGACAAAAAACCCTCAAACCACTAGGTGGAGGACATGACCAAAGCGGTAACAACCAGAGACAAACTGATGGATGCGGCCAGAACGCTGTTCTGGACACGTGGCTACTCGAATGTTTCCGTGCGCGATATCACGGGGGCCGCCGGCGTCGATGCGGCCTTGGTGTCGCGCTATTTCGGCGGCAAGCAGGGGCTCTTTGAGGCGACGCTTGCCGAAATCCCGCCATGGGAGGCACTGGAAGCGGGTCCCGAAGACCTTTTGGCGAAAGCGGCGGAAAGCTTTGCCCACCCCTTTGATCCTGAGACCGATGCTGCAAATGTCTTCACCATGCTGATCGCGAATGTCATCGACCCGGAAATGGGCGGGAAGATACGCGAGATGGTGCAGCAACAGCTCGCAGATCCACTTGCCGAAAAGATTGGCGGCGCGCACGCGCAGGATCACGCGGCTACACTCCTGGCGGTCTTGTTCGGAATGGCACTGATGCGCAAGAATTTCCAGACCAACGCCCTCGCCAAGAAATCGCCTGACGCCTTGCGCGCTCAGATCATGCGCCTCGGGCAAGCGGCCTTGGAGACGTGAAGGCCTTTGCCTGTTCAAAGTTCCGCTGCTTGGCGGCCAGGTGATTCTGTATCTGCAATTGGACGGATTTGTCTGGAACCGACCTTGATGGCGTCCCCTGCCCTCCTGCGCCCAAGCTTTCCAGACATTATTGCCCCCCGACCGCGATAAGAGGTTTCCAAGGTGCGAAAAATCACGCTATCAATGGGTTACCTCTGCATAAGGTGATTGATTGCGCAATATGGCCCGTGAATTCGACCCTTACAGCCTGTCCAGCCCGAGGGCTTACCTGACCTTCATGATCATCTTTCTGGTGATCGTTGCCTTCATCGCCTTCATCCTGTTCCCGCAGATCTCGACCGCCTTTTTGAGCAATCCCGGGCTCAACGGTTTGATCGTCTTTGTCGGCGCTTTCGGCGTTATGTTGCTGTTCGGCAGGGTTATCCGGCTGTTTCCGGAAATCGCCTGGGTCAACAGTTTCCGTATCGGTGATCCGGCGCTCGACACGCGCTCACCGGTTCTGCTGGCGCCGATGGCAGCGCTACTCGGCAACAAGGCCGGGGACATGGCGCTGACGCCAACAACGGCAAGATCCATCCTCGATTCTATCGGCATGCGGCTTGAGGAATCGCGCGAGATGTCGCGCTATCTGACGGGTCTTCTCGTGTTTCTTGGCCTGCTCGGTACATTCTGGGGCCTGCTGCAGACGGTGAGTTCCGTCGGCGCGACGATCCAGTCGCTCGATGTCGGATCGGGTGATGCCAATGTCATTTTCGAAGACCTGAAAGCCGGGCTTGAAGCCCCCCTTTCCGGCATGGGCACAGCGTTTTCCTCCTCCCTGTTCGGGCTGACAGGATCGCTCATTCTCGGGTTTCTCGATCTGCAGGCAGGCCAGGCCCAGAACAGGTTCTATAACGAACTCGAAGACTGGCTCTCCACCGTGACGGATATCGATCCGGAAGACGGGCTCTTCAATGCACCGGATGCCCCTGGCGTCGAACAGATCCAGGCCTCCATCCAGTCGCTGCAGAAAAGCATCGAGGACGGCGGCAGCAAGAACGCGGCTCAGGCCATGGCAAACCTTGCCGAAGGTATCCAGGGGTTGGTGAAGCATGTGCGCTCCGAGCAGCAGATGATGCGCGACTGGGCGGAAGCCCAGGGAGAGCAGCAAAAGCGGATTGAAGGTTTGCTGACGTCAATCTCAGCCGCCTTCGAGCGCGCGAAGGAGTAACCAGCGATGGCCGCCGGATTGCGCGCCCGCCGCCGCGCTCAGACAACGGATTACTGGCCCGGTTTCGTCGATGCGATGGCGACGCTCCTGCTCGTCATCATTTTCCTCCTGTCGATCTTCATGATCGCGCAGTTCTTCCTGTCCCAGCAGCTTTCCGGGCGGGACACCGTGCTCAACCGGCTCAACGCCCAGATCAGCGAATTGACCGAGCTGCTCGCGCTGGAACGTGCTTCCTCCGGTGAGCTGGAAGACACGATCCTCGGACTTCAGGCCAGCCTGTCCGATGCCGAAGCCGAGCAAAGCCGTCTTCTCGGTCTGCTTGACAGCAGCTCAGGCGCTGCAGATGCGGCCGGTGGCCGCGCGGCACGGTTGGAAAACCTTCTTGATGACGAACGTCAGGTCAGCCAGGAAGCGCTCGCACAGGTCGAACTTCTCAACCAGCAGATCGCGGCGCTCCGGCGCCAGATTGCCGCTGCGAACGCGGCGCTGGAAGCGTCCGAGGCAAAGGAAGAAGAAAGTCAGGCCAAGATTGCCAGTCTTGGACGGCGCCTGAATGCGGCGCTCGTTCAGCGCGTGCAGGAACTTTCTCGCTACAGGTCCGACTTCTTTGGCCGGTTGCGAGAAATCCTCTCACAGCGGTCCGACATCTCGGTTGTCGGCGACCGCTTCGTGTTCCAGTCCGAGGTTCTGTTCGATTCCGGTTCGGAGGACATCAACCCGGCCGGGGAGCAGGAACTCGACAAACTTGCCGACGCCATTCAGGAACTGAGCGCGCAGATCCCCGACGAGATCAACTGGGTCCTGCGTGTCGACGGCCATACCGACGCCAGACCGCTTTCCGGCGCAGGCCGTTTGCGCAATAACTGGGAACTTTCCGCCGCGCGCGCGATTTCCGTGGTGCGCTACCTCATCGAGAAGGGCGTTGATCCGAAACGCCTTGTTGCGGCAGGCTTCGGCGAATTCCAGCCACTGGAAGAAGGCGACAGCACGGATATCCTCGCCAAGAACCGCCGCATCGAATTGAAACTCACTGAGCGGTGAGAGTGCAGATCGGCGCCATCCGTCGTCGCTATTACCGAACTCTCCAAAGGCAGGCCGGGGACGCCACCTAAGAGCTGACGTCTGACAGTGTTTGTGTCTCGGCAACGATCCAGTCCGCGAACAGCCGGGCATCCGTGCGGTTCTTCGTTGTGTCGATCAGGTAGAAGAAATCCCGGTCAAGTTCCAGAAATCCGTCAAGTTTCAGGAGTGATCCATCCGCCAGATAGGAATCCACGAGCGGATACCCTGCAAGCGCGATACCCTGCCCTGCGATCGCTGCCTGAAGCATGTTGATGTAGGTGTTCATCACGACACCGCTTGCCTCTGGAGGCGCATGCAGTCCATTACGGCGGAACCAGTTTGGCCAACGGGCGCCCGGGCGGTAGATCCCGGAAAGGTGCAGGAGATTTTCGCTTAACAGGTCTTGCGCTGAGCTGAGAGCGGTACGCGCCACATATTTCGGACTGACAACGGGAAAGATACGCTCACGCATCAGCCTTGTGACTTTGTCCCAGGGAGGTGGGCTCTGTGCATAGCGGATCGCGACATCGACGCCTTCGGCCGCAAGGTCGAGTTTTCGATCGGAAACGACGAGATTGAGCTCAAGATCCGGATGAAGATTATTGAAATTCACCAGACGGGGCATGAGCCAGTAAGTGGAAAAGGCCGACGTCGTCGTGACCGTCAGCCGCGCGCGTCCCTTTACGGCGGACACGTTGTTCAAAGCGCTGGCAATCTGATGGAGAGCAGGACAGACTTCGGCTTCCAGAATGCGTCCGGTTTGCGTCAGCACCACCTTCCGATGACTTCTGTGAAACAGCCGGACGCCAAGCTGCTCTTCCAGCTCGGCAATCTGCCGGCTAACGGACACTCTGGTGATGCCGAGTGCTTCTGCCGCTCGTGTAAAGTTTTCGCTTCTGCAAACAACTTCAAACGTAATGAGATGCGGTAATTTTGCCAGAGTTTGGCGCAAATTTCCCATAACACTCAGGTTAACAGATTGAACCGGATTTTGGAACTTCACAAACCGGACGCATAGACCCAACATGTTGCCGATGAGCGGCTTCATCGCATGCTTGGGAGGAAAACATGAGACAGCTTTCGCTACTGACATTCGCAACAGCGCTGGCGTGCGCCTTGCCGGCTTCGGCACAGGATCTGCCAGGCAAAGGCATCTCGGTTTCACCGATCAAAGGATCTCCGGCAAATGCCTGGTTCCAGCATATGGTCGTGCAGCTGGGGCTCGAGGCACTCGGCTATGAGGTCGAGGAAACCCTGGAAGCAGACTTCCCTGCTGTTCACCTCGCCGTTGCCTCCGGGGATGCGGACTACACATTCAACCACTGGAAACCGCTTCATAACGACTTCTTCGACAAGTCTGGCGGCGAAGCCGTCATGACCCGCGTGAATGCGTCGATCACAGGCGCTGGCCAGGGCTATTTTATCGACAAGAAAACAGCTGAAGCGGAGGGCATCAGCGATATTGGCCAGCTCAAGGATCCCGCCAAAAGCGCCATTTTCGACAGCGACGGTGACGGGCGCGCAAACCTTTCAGGCTGCAATCCGGGCTGGGGATGCGAACTGGCGATCGAGAACCACCTCGACGAATACGAATTGCGTGACACCGTCCAGCATGATCAGGGCAGCTATTTCGCCATCATGGCGGACACGATCACGCGCTACAACGAGGGCGGCTCGATCCTCTACTACACCTGGACAACCAACTGGATCAGCGATGTTCTGGTCCCCGGGACCGACGTCGTACAGATTGGTGTTCCAGCCGACGGTGAGTTTGATGCCGGCTTTGCCGTGAACGACGTCTACATCGTCGCCAACAATCAGTTTCTGGAGGATAATCCCGCTGCGGCCAAATTCTTCGAGCTCGTCGAGATCCCGATTTCCGCCGTGAACGCCGCCCAGGTCAAACTGCGGGACGGCGAAAACTCGCTTGATGATTTCCGCCGGCATGCCGAGAACTGGGTCGCTGCGAACCAGGCGGAGTTCGACGGATGGGTGCAGCAAGCGGCCGAGGCGAACTGAAAGCCTTTCCCCTTTTCCCTGCGCGGCAAATGCCGCGCCATTTTTTTGCCAGAGGGAATGCGTGATGAGCGAAGCGCAGATCGAATGCAGGGATTTGTGGAAAATCTACGGCAAACGCTCGGACGAGGCCATGAAAGCGGTTCTTACCGAGGGGTTGTCCAAGGATGAGGTTCGTGACCGGTTTGGCTGCGTCCTCGGCGTACGCAATGCGAGTTTTTCCGTCAGCAAGGGCGAAATCTTCTGCATCATGGGCCTGTCCGGATCCGGTAAATCCACGTTGGTCCGCCACGTCAACAGACTGATCGAACCGACATCGGGAGAGATCCACGTCGCCGGAAGGCGCGTCGACACGATGGCAGAGGATGCTCTGCGCCAGTTGCGCGCCGAGACGATCGGCATGGTGTTCCAGCACATGGCCCTTTGGCCTCACAGGACCCTGGGCGAGAACGTCGGCTTTGGCCTCGAGGTGCGCGGTGTCGCTCTCCCGGAGCGTCGAAAGTCAGCAGAGGCGGCACTGGCGGCCATGGAGCTCAGCGGCTGGATCGACCATTATCCGGACCAGTTGTCCGGCGGCATGCAGCAGCGTGTCGGACTGGCGCGTGCGCTCGCGGCTGATCCTGAAATCCTTTTGATGGACGAACCGTTCTCTGCACTTGATCCGCTGATCCGGCGCCAGCTCCAGGATCAGTTTCTCAATCTGTCGACCCATATGGACAAGACAACACTGTTCATCACTCATGACCTCGATGAGGCCATCCGGATGGGAGACCATATCGCCATCATGAATGATGGGGAAATCGTCCAGATCGGCACACCCGAAGAGATCGTCACGAACCCGGTCGACGACTACGTCGCGGATTTCGTCAAGGGCATCAGCCGCGTGAGTCTCGTGCGCGCGGAAACAATCATGGAACCGATGAATGGCCGCGCACATACGCCGAAACACGTGCGCACCGATGCGGAACTCGGCGAGATTATCGACAACTTCATGGATGATCAGTCTCCGGTCACGGTTGTCGACCCGGAGAAAGCGCCTGTCGGGCTCATCACCATCAAGGCCGCGCTGACCGCGTTGCGGGGATAGGGGAACGGTCATGGATCTATGGAACATCTTTGACACGGAATGGATACCGGTCGGCACGTGGGTCGAAAGCGCCCTGCAATGGGTGGTCGTGAATTTCCGGTTCATTTTCCAGGCAATCAAGGTGCCGTTCGACCTCGTTCTGACGGCGCTTGAGGACGGTTTGACACAGGCACCGGACCTACTCGTTCTGGCAATCATCATCTTGATTGCCTGGCAGGCAGGAGGCCGCAAACTCGGCCTTATCGCGGCAGCCTGCATGACCGCCATCGGACTGATGGGCGCCTGGGAAGAGAGCATGACAACGCTCTCCATCGTTCTGACTTGCGTCGTTTTCTGCTCGTTGATCGGCATCCCCCTTGGGGTGATCGCCGCCAAACGAGACCGATTCTGGATGGTCCTGCAGCCGTTGCTCGATCTGATGCAGACCATTCCCTCCTTCGTCTATCTCGTGCCGATCGTAATGCTGTTTTCCATCGGCAACGTTTCGGGCGTGATCGTGACATTCATCTATGCGCTGCCACCGGTCGTGCGCCTGACCAATCTTGGGATCAGGCAGGTCCGGCCCGACATGGTTGAGGCTGCCCGCGCCTTTGGCGCTTCAAACCGGCAGACCCTCTACAAGGTCGAACTTCCGCTCGCGATGCCGACAATCATGGCAGGCGTCAATCAAACGATCATGATGGCTCTGTCGATGGTGGTGGTGTCCTCCATGATTTCCGTCACCGGACTTGGACAGATGGTGCTACGGGGAATTGGCCGGTTGGACATGGGTCTGGCAACGGTCGGCGGCCTTGGCATCGTCTTCCTGGCAATCGTGATTGATCGTGTCTCGCAGAGCTTTGGCACCTCGTCGCGCGCACGCAACCATCAGAAATGGTATGAAACCGGTCCGGTCGGGGCGGTCAGAACACTGGTTCGCAAATGAAAATGACGAAGCCCCCGAACATACTGTTTGTCCAGGTCGATCAGCTTACGGCTTTCGCCCTTCGAGCGTACGGCGACAAGATCTGTCACGCACCAACGCTGGACGCACTCGCTGAAGAAGGTGTGGTGTTTGAAAACACCTACTGCAACTTTCCGCTTTGCGCTCCCTCGCGGTTTTCCATGGCGACAGGGCAGCTTTGCTCCGCAGTCGGTGCATATGACAACGCGGCTGAGTTTTCGGCAGAAATTCCGACCTACGCCCATTATCTGAGAGTGGCGGGTTACCAGACAGCTCTTTCCGGCAAGATGCACTTCATAGGCCCCGATCAGTTTCACGGCTTTGAAAAACGCCTGACAGCGGACCTTTACCCCGCCGATTTCGCCTGGGTGCCGAACTGGAACAACGAAGGCAAACGGGACACGAACGACGATCGGGCCGTGCGGATTGCCGGCATTTGCGCGCGCTCGGTTCAGATCGACTATGACGAGGAAGTCACCTTCAAGGCGGTGCAGCACATCTTCGACATGGCGCGCTCAGACGATAAGCGCCCCTTCTTTCTGCAAGTCTCCTATACGCACCCGCATGAGCCCTATCTCTGCCGCAAGGAGTTCTGGGACCTCTACGAAGACAAAGACATTCCGATGCCGAAAGTCCCCGCGCTTTCCGCTCAGGAGCATGACCCGCACTCCGCGCGGCTCTTGAATGACTTTGGCATGCTCGGCATCCGCTTCAGCGACGCGGATGTCCGTCGGGCGATCCGCGCCTATTACGGATCCATCAGCTACCTCGACAGCCTGATATCCAGGCTCCTCCAGGCACTTGAGGAAACAGGCGCCAGGGAAAATACGGCCATTGTCTTTACCTCAGACCATGGTGAAATGCTTGGTGAACGCGGCATGTGGTTCAAGAAGCACTTTTTCGAAAAAGCGATGCGGGTGCCGCTCATTGTCTACGCACCCTGGATTAAGGCGCAGCGCGTCAGTGAACTGGCGTCGCTTGTCGATTTGGTGCCGACACTCAAGGGTCTTGCCGGGACCCCGGCTGCTATCGAACCCCTTGAAGGTATTGACCTGACGTCCCTGCTGGACCGTGGCGATACCCAATCTCAGCGAACGGTCTATGCGGAATACCTGGCAGAGGCGACGCCTGTGCCGATTTTCATGATCAGGCGTGGGAACTACAAGTTCATCTATTCATCCCACGACGGAACGATGTTGTTCGATCTGGCGGACGACCCGGAAGAAAGAACTAACCTCGCCGCGTCGCCGGATCACCAAAAACTGCTGGGCGGTTTTTGCGTAGAGGTGAACAGAAAGTGGGACGAGCAAGAGCTTACAAAGGCAATCCTGCTCAGCCAGAGAAGACGCGCACTGGTTCGCGACGCGATGAACACGGGTCGAACGCAGCGCTGGAATCATGACGAAAACGAAACGGACCGCGTGCTTTGGTATCGAGGCGCGCAAGGTTACAATGAGTGGGCATTTGACTATATCTGAGCCGGCCCTTAAGGCGGACCAATCGGCATGCGCCTGGCCCAGGGCATGTTGACGCCCGGGGCCGGAACGATCCGTTCGCTTAGGCACTGCGCGTTACTTTCGAACCACTTTCTGAACCCTGGCCTTTCACCTGAGAAACGCGCAGCCCGATTTCCTCGATTTAGTCCATCGCCATTGGAATCGGCGGATGGCCAATCAACCCGACCCCCGCGCGCACAGCCTCTGCATTCTGCGCAGTGCCTAGGAAGTTGTTCATCGATGCCTGATACTGACCCATGTGTTCACTCAGCAATCGCCCGATGTGCTTCCCGTTGATCTCCGTGTTGGCAGCAAGTTCGGCCAGCACCGCGACCCAGGTCGTCACGATCACGCCTGCCGACGCAAGCCGCGTCATTGTAACGTCCTGAATGAACGGATTGAAGTCGGCACTTGCATCCATGACCACGTAGACTTCGTACCCGTCGCGCAAGGCGGCAAGAGCCGGGAAAGCGGCGCACACTTCAGTGGCGAGCCCGGAGATAACCAACTTCTTGCGGCCTGTTGCCTCGACCGCTTTGCGGGACGTTTCATCGTTCCAGAAATTGACGAACGGCCGATCGACGACACTCACTTCCGGAAAAAGCGCGGTCAGCTCCGGCATGGTTGGACCATTCGGCCCAAGTGGCCAGCTTGTGCCCATGACGACAGGAATATTCAGCGCCTTTGCCGTCTTGGCGTGACCGAGAATTTTGTTCTTTAGCAGCATCGGATCGATGGACGACAGAAATTGCATCAGACCGACCTGGTGATCGATCATGACGAAAACGCAGTTGTCGGGTGTCAATTCGGACGAAGGAAGGGCCATTCAAGTACTCCTGCTTCTTGCGGGCGGCTTAAGACCTGTAGCCGCGCCGGATGGATTTGAGAGCCTGACTGTCCGCAACTTCTTGCGCCTTGTGAGACAAGCTCAAGACGCGATATAGATTGATGCACTGATGCGACTAGCGGCCGCAAATGCATCGTATTAATGACGAAAATGAAATGATTATCGAAGACCTCGTTGACGCGCGCATTCTCGTCGAACTGCACAAGAAGCTGAGTTTCGCCGAAGCCGCAAAAGCCCTCGCCATTCCGCCTGCGACAGTGAGCAGGCGCCTAATGCGCATGGAAGACCGGGCAGGTTTGCGTTTGTTTGAACGGACGACGCGCATGGTGCGCCCAACCGAGGCGGGGGTTCTCGCCGTGAACCATGCCGAGCGCATGGTTGCCGAAGTCGATGCCGTCGAACGGTCGCTGTCCTCAATGCGCGATGCCCCCGTCGGCACCGTCCGGATTACAACACCATCCATATTCGGACAGGCACTTTTGGGACCGATCGTATCCGCATTTCTCGATACCTACGCAGACTGCGATCTGCAGATTGACCTTTCAGACACGCACACGAATATCGTCGAAGATGGCTATGACGCGGCGATCCGCGTCGGTCCGATCGTCGATGAATCGCTTGTCGCCAGAAATCTCGGCAGCGTTCGCGCCGCACTTTACCGACGCAGTGGCGCACCGCAAGTCGATGTAGAAAACCTTGAGCAGCAATCCGTTGCCCTGCTGCACAGGGGCATGAAAGCTGAACCATCTTTGCAACTGGTATCGCAAGACGGCGAAAAGCGCCTTCTCACCGTAAAGCCCCGCCTGGTTTGCATGAACCCCTGGCTGCTGCGCGACGCCGCGTTATCCAGTGACGTTGTCACTGTGCTTCCGGAGCTGATTGCTGCACAGGAAGTGAAAAATGGCCGATTGTTCCGGGTCGCCACCGGCTGGTTTGCGCGACAGGTTCCGGTCAATCTCGTCTACCAGCCACAACGCCTGATGCGCCCGGCCGTGCGCGCATTTATCGACACGGCTCTCGACAGGATCCCGTTGTTGATCGCAAGCGTGGAAGCCGACTGAGACAGTTATGCCATCCGCGCAGCCTCACCGGTGCGTTGGCGTCCATTTGTCGAGCGTTTCCAGAAACTTCTCCAGCTCGCCGGTACGCATGCTCACATTCGTTTCGGCGTAAGGGAATTTCCGGGCCGTGACTTCCTCGTGGAACCTGCCGAGGGCAGCGAACACGCTCTTCATGGATTTGCCTGTGCAGGCGGCCGACATTGCCGAAGGCATAAGCATGTTTTGGAGGCGTATCTTCTTCGCTTGCCTCGCCGCAGATGTCGGCGACAAACGAAAAGATGGCATCGCCAGCATTTCCCGATCCAAGTGAAAAGGTGACGATTGTGGTCTTTTCGTTCACAGCTGCCAGAACTTCCTCGGCGATGCATTCCGCTTCCACGGCAAATACGCCTGCGTCTTCCATCCGCTTGAGCGTCTCGTAGATCTTCATGGCCTCATCGGCCGTCCGGCCCCAGGCACGAAGACCGCCGCAATGATGGCTGAAGGTCGGAATGAGACCTATGTGGCTCTGCACCGGGATGCCCTCCCGGGCCATGCGCTCCATGACATCGAAGGACCGCAGCGTATAGTACATGTCGGCGCCGTCGCGCATGGTCTCATAGGCGTGGGCGACGATTTCATCCTCCGATCCGAACTGAGCCCAGGTCGACCCAGCCCCGGTGAAATGATGCGGCGCGATCCGGCGAACATCTGTCATCTGGTCGGCACCGACGACAAACAGGTCGATGCCGGCCTCGACGCAGGCCTGCAGCTCGTCGTTGTTTGCCGGATTGGCCATGGAGAGTGTGCGTCCCGATCCCTTGAGCGCACGCAAATCCGCAACAGTGTAGTTGCGCTTCGCCGGCGTCCGGCTGAAGTCGTAAATCCTCTTCATGTCAGGTCAACTTTCCAGGTTGTCCGATTGTCAATCGGCCTTGAATCTGGCGGGCAGACCCGTCACCTCGTTTTCGCGGATCACAACGGGATCGTAAGCCTTGCGGGAAAAGACCTCCCGCACCATTGGCTCGAATGTCTCCAGAGGTTCGCATGGATAATCCGGATCGAAACTCGACTGGTCCCATTGGTCGCAGAACGTGGCGCATGTCTCAAACAGCGGATGATCGCGGTAACGATCTCGCGCATTGCGGTCCCATCCATAGTGATGGCCGAAGTAAAGCGTCTGGAAGATCCCGTGGTGTTCGACGGTCCAGGCGACCTCCCAACGCACGAATGGGCGGATCACCTCCGCTGACATCTTGTCATGGTTTTGCGGCGCAAGACCGTCACCGACATCATGCAGGAGCGCGCCGACGACCCAGTCGATATCCACGCCGTCCCTGAGGGCACGTGTGCCGGACTGAAGCCCGTGCTCCAGGCGGGTGATCTTGTATCCCTCGAGCGTCGCATCTCCGGCGCGCCTGAGTTCTTCAAGCACTCGGTCCGCGGTCAGCGCGAGGAACGGCTTTTCAAGCCGCTCGAGAAGCTCATAATCCTCACGGGTACCGTCCTTCATGGCGGTGAAGCTGACAGTCTGGCTCACTTGGCCTCTCCTTTTGCGTACATGCCGACACTTTGTTCTGCGCCTTCGGACAAGGTGGCAGATTGCCCTGCAAGTATACGATCGTAAAGTGCAAGGTCAGCCGGGTGGAAAAGTGCACGCGGACCCGCAAGACAATCCCAGCCGCCGGCGGGAATCTCTCCACGCACAGGCAGCGCCCAATCCCGCCCAGGCGCGTGATCGCGAACTGCAGGCGTCACGTAGCGAATGGCCAGACCGATCCTGCGGTCGGAACTGTAATTGACACCGGACGCATGAAAACATCGGCCGTGATGGAGCGACATCTCACCCGGCCGGAGCGGTCCGGCCACGGCCTTGGTTTCGTCGACACCGGCAATCGCCTGCCCTCGCGAAAGCAGGTTGTCGGCGTCAAACGTGTCTTCATGACGAGCTATGCTGCCCTTGTGGCTGCCCGGAATGAAGCGCATGCAGCCTGCCTCAACCGACACGTCGGAAAGCGCAATCCAGGCGGTCACCTCGTCGTCGGTCTCGCCCATCCCCCAATAGGTGATGTCCTGGTGCCAGGATACTGTCTTCATGCTACCCGGTTCCTTGATGAAAAGTTCAACCGACCACGCCAAAAGGTCAGGTCCGAGAACTCCTTCAACAGCGTCCAGGACCACGGGTGTACGTGCAAGCTCGGCCAGAAACGGGATCACCACATGTCCGTTGACGCGGAAAAACTGCGCCAGGTCGTGTCCACCAGCGCCCTCCGAGTGGTCTGCCTCGAGTGTTTCGATCCGGCTTCGTATTGCCGCAACCTCAGCACGGGTGAAGATCGGAAGTCCGGCAACAAACCCGTTCCGTCGATAATCGCTCAGGTAGCCCTGGCCGGGATCAAGCATGAAATCCTCCTCATTTCGGCTTCAAGCTACAGCGAATGATTTTGTTGAGAAGACAGATCTCTTGCCCACGAGGATAAGCTCAGCTTACTCTGAATTATGACAAAGCGTATTCCCTCCCTTAACTGGCTTCGTGTCTTCGAAGCTGCGGCGCGAACCGGCAGTTTCGCGCGCGCTGCGGAGCTACTGGCGATGTCTCCGCCTGCCGTCAGTCAGCAAATTCGAGCACTCGAAGCTCACCTGGGCCGGCCACTTTTCAAGCGTGCTGCCGCTGGCGTTTCACTGACGGAAGCCGGGCGCAGTCTTCTCGGTGTCGTCGGCGAGGCATTGGGACGGATGGAATCGGCCGCCGCCGCCTTGGCTGCCCCGGGTGCCCCTCCACTGGTCGTTGGTGTTTCCCTCGCTTTTTCAATCGGGTGGCTTGCGCCTCGTTTGCCCGAATTCATATCCGCCAACCCGTCCGTGACGATTGAGCTCTATTCCCTTCTCGGCCGCCCGGAGACGCCCCCGAGACAGGCAGCCTTGTGGATTGCGTTCGGACCACCCCCACCGGGAACGGACGGCATCGCCCTTTTTGGTGAGCGGCTTGTTCCGGTCGCCCATCCTGATATTGCATCGCGTATTACGGCCCTTGAGGATATCTTGAACCATCCGGTCATCGAGGTTGCCGATCACAGGAGAAACTGGGCGCAAATGTTCGGCTGGGATGTGCTGCCACCCGACGCGCGCACCCTGTTTGTCGACACGACCCTCACGGCACTCGCGTTCGCCGCTGCCGGTGAAGGTGTGGCATTGGCCCGCCCACCCGCAAGCGACGATCTGGTGCGACGTTACAACCTCAAGCCGTGCCTGCCCGGACTGCACATACAAGGCGTCGAGCAGTACCACCTCCTTCACCTTGCAGGCGCGGAACTTGGTCCCGAAGCAAAGGTGTTTCATGCATGGATCAGTGGTGAAGCCGAAAAGACACGAATTTCGTCGGGGTTCTAATTCCCGCTCCCTGAAACGACGGGTTCGACCTGTCTGAGGGAACTTGCCACAAAGGCTGCCGCCCCGATGATCACTGCGGATAAAAGAAACACCCAGGGTCCGGCCCAGGTGTAAAGCAGTCCGCCACATATAAGCCCGACGATACTTGCAGCAGCCCCCAGACTGCTCGCAAGACCCTGTACGGCGCCCTGCATTTGCTCGCCGGCAAACTTGGAAAGAACGGCAGTGAAGGTCGGCCACATCACGCCATTGCCCAGAGCAATGAAGAATGCGGCTGCGTAGATACTCCAAGTGCTGTTCGACAACAGAAACACGAAGCCCAGACCAAGGAGGAGGCCGCCTCCGGTAACAAGGGCACGTTGCGATATTTTCCCGGACAGACGCGCCAGCAGCGGCCCTTGAACGAGCATCATCCAAAGGCTCAGCACCGCAAAGAAAATGCCGGTATCGGTGACGCTCCAGTCAAGCCGCGTTGCCGCGTGGACCGGGAAGGCGATATAGAAAAAACTGAAGCCCAGCATGACGAGAAAGTTCACCGACATGAGTTGCGGCATGAAAGGCAATTTCAGGATATCGGTCCTGGCCGTTTCAGTGCAGCCTTTCAGCCGATAGACTTCCTTCGTTTCCTGACCGAACACCTTGCATGCGTTTGCAAGGCCTGGCTTGTTCTTGAGTATTTCAGCCCGGCTCTCCGACAGGCCATAGACGATCAGGACACTGGCAACGATGGAAATGAGAAGCGCGGCGATCACCGGCAGCATTTCGGCATAGACCGTGGCGCCGAGCAGTCCGGCAAGTGCGGGTCCGAGGATGAAGCCGGCATTTGTCGACATGGCCATCCGGCCGAAATTCTCCGTGCGGTGCTCTTCATCGGTGATGTCGGCGAGATAAGCATTGGCAACCGATACATTGCCGCCGGTCAGGCCGTCGGCCGCGCGGGCGACGAACAGGACAATCAACGGCAGCGTAAGCGTGAATTGCCCAAGGAGCGCGTTGTCGACGCTCATCAGCGCACCAGTCGGCAGAAAAAACGCAAGCAGAAATATGAACCAGGACAACATGGTCCCCAGCTGGGACAGCAAGAGTACCTTTCGGCGTCCGACCTGATCGGACCATTTCCCAAGAATGGGCGCGCCTATGAGCTGAAACGCGGAATAGGTGGCTGCCAGTGCGCCGTAGACAATCGCGTTGCCGCCCCACTTTGCGACCAGAAACACCATGAAAGGCACGACGATCGAAAACCCCAGTGTCCCGACAAAGTTCACCGACAAAATGGGGAGGATCGGCGTTCCGCGACCTGGATTTGAAATGGACACGTCAACCGCCATTGCTCACTTGCTCCTGCCTCATGCGAACCATGAACGGGTCTCTGCAATTCAACGGCAAAGATAGCGCGCACCCGGAAAAATCACAGCCATCCGGACCGTAAAGACCTCTAACACGAAAAGAGACTAGTTTGGCCGACGAGGCGCGGCCTTTGTGCTTTTAGCTTGGCGCACGATCTGAGAAACGGCTTCAATAGGTGTCTTCGCCCAGCATGTCCAAAAAAGATAATGCAATGACCAAAAATGTTTGGCTGCATTCGCCTCGAAAAGGCAAGCTTGAAGCTGGCCCTGGGAGGTGTGCAACGTGTCCAAGCAAATCGAGATTTCGTCCGGCTATGACCCTGATCCGTCCCGATCCAATTCGCTGCTTGCGTCGGCCTACACCGATGCCGGCTGGTTCGACGCAGACCTGAAGTCGATCGTCGCCAGGACGTGGCAATGGGTCTGCCATGTGGAGAAAACGCGGGAACTCGGGTCCTACGTGACAACGGAAATCGCAGGCAATCCGATTGCGGTTGTGCGCGGAAAAGACGGCGTCCTCAGGGCGTTTTACAATGTGTGCAAGCACCGCGCGCACGAGCTGCTGTCGGGCGAGGGCGTGACCACCCGGATCATGTGCCCCTATCACGCCTGGGTCTACCGGCTGGACGGGCAACTCGCCCGCGCGCCGCATACAGAAACACTTAAGGAATTCGACACCAGCGCAATCTGCCTCGATGAGATCCTGGTCGAAGAATTCTGCGGCTTCGTTTTCGTCAATCTCGACCCGCAGGCCGTTTCCTTGTCGAAACAATCGGGCGATCTGGAAACGGAGATCCGCCACTGGGCGCCGGACGTCGACAAGCTGACCTTCGGGCATCGCCTCACCTACGACATCAAGTCCAACTGGAAGAACGTCGTCGACAATTTCCTGGAATGCTACCATTGCCCGACGGCTCACAAGGATTTCTGCGACCTCGTCGACATGGACACCTACAAGGTGACAACACACGGCATCTATTCCAGTCACATGGCCGATGCCGGCAATGCTTCCAACCGTGCCTACGACGTCTCGAATGCAACGGTCAGAACGCATGCCGTCTGGTGGCTCTGGCCGACAACCTGCCTGATGCGTTATCCGGGCAGGTCAAGCATGATCGTTCTGAACATCGTCCCCGCTGGTCCGGACCGCACGCTGGAAACGTACGATTTCTTCCTGGAGACACCTGAGCCGAATGACATGGAACGCGACGCCATTCGCTATCTCGATGAAGTCCTGCAGGTTGAGGACATCGGTCTGGTTGAGAGCGTTCAGCGGGGAATGAGCACCCCGGCTTTCACTCAGGGCCGGATCGTCCATGATCCCGGCGGTTCCGGCAAATCGGAGCACGCCGTGCATCATTTCCATGGGCTCGTGCTGGACGCATATGCGCGGGGGGCCGCGTGAGGCCGCCCAACATTGTAGTGGTCATGGCGGACCAGCTGGCACCGCATTTCACGGGTGCCTACGGCCACCCCGTTGCCAGAACACCGAACCTTGACGCACTTGCCGAACGCGGCATGCGCTTTGATGCGGCCTACTGCAATTCACCGCTTTGCGCCCCGTCCCGCTTTGCGTTCATGTCGGGTCAGCTGATCAGCCGCATTGCGGCCTATGACAACGCATCAGAATTCAAAGCCTCGATCCCGACTTTCGCGCATTACCTCAAGTCCCTGGGCTACAGAACCTGCCTTTCTGGCAAAATGCACTTCGTCGGCCCGGATCAGATGCACGGATTTGAGGACCGGGTCACCACCGACATCTATCCGGCTGATTTCGCCTGGACACCTGACTGGGAAGCGCCGGACGAGCGCATCGACAAGTGGTACCACAACATGCAGACCGTCAAGGAAAGCGGTGTTGCGAGTGCCACGTTCCAGATCGACTACGACGATGAAGTTGGGTTTGCCGCAAAGCGCTGGCTATTCAACGTTGCGCGCGATAAGGCCTCGGGAAACGATGCCCCGTTTGCCCTGGTTGCCTCTTTCATCCATCCGCACGACCCTTATGTGGCGCGGCCCGAATGGTGGGATCTTTACGAAGATGACGACATCCCGATGCCCGACTATGTCCCGGAGTTGGAGCAGCAGGACCCGTTTTCACGCCGGTTGCTTGACGGGATTGAGGCATCTTACGTCCCGCTCGAAGAAGAAGAGGTGCGCCGTGCCCGGCACGCCTATCTTGCCAATGTCAGCTACTTCGACAGCAAAATCGGCGAAATTGTCGAAACACTCACGGAGATCGGAGAACTCGACAACACCGTAGTGATCGTGACCGCGGACCACGGCGACATGCTGGGTGAGCGCGGCCTCTGGTACAAAATGAACTTCTTTGAGAACTCTGCCCGCGTTCCCCTGGTTATGGCTGGTCCCGGCGTCGCCAAAGGAACAGCCGGCAATGCGTGTTCCCTCGTCGATCTTCTGCCGACTTTCATCGAGATCGGGGGCGGCACTCCGGATATGCTCGGAGACCCCATAGACGGCCGCAGCCTCATGCCGCTGGCCAGGGGCGAAGCGGACCCGGTGGATGAGGCGATCGGCGAATACTGCGCGGAAATGACAAGCTACCCGGTGATCATGATCCGCCGCGGAGCGATGAAGTACATTCATTGCGACTACGATCCGCCGCAGCTCTACGACGTGAAGTCCGATCCTCAGGAAAGACGGAATCTTGCCGGCGACCCGAAGTACCACAACATCGTGGCGGGTTTTCAAAATGAAATCGCCCGGCGCTGGAACGGCGAGGACCTTCGCAGGAAGATCATGGCAACACAGAAGTCGCGCCGGGCACTTCACGCAGCGATGGAGGCCGGCGCAAGCGAGCCCTGGGACTACAACCCGCCTTCTGACGCCAGCCGGCAATATGTCAGAAACCACATGGATTGGACCGTGGCCGCAAGCCGCTACCGGTACCCGCCCAGAAAGGACCCGACCGAATGATGCTGGATGGCAAGATTGCATTGGTAACCGGCGCAAGGGGCGGAATCGGCCGGGCGATCGTGGCCCGGTTCGTTAAAGAGGGCGCAACGGTCTTTGCAGCCGACCTGACACCGGAAGGCTCGCTTGCGGCGCATGTCGAAGACGGCAGTCATTTCGTGAAACTTGACGTCACGCACGAAGCAGACGCGGTTGCAGCGATGGATCGCGTCCGGGAAGAACACGGACGACTCGATATACTTGTCAACGCTGCCGGGATCGAGATCGAGAAAACCATCGAGGAAACGTCTCTGGCTGAGTGGAACCGGTCCTTTGCGGTCAATGTCACCGGAACGTTTTTGACTTCGAAATATGCCCTGCCGCTTTTGCGGGAAGCCGCCAAGCTTGGAAAAAGTGCAAGCCTCATAAATTTCGGTTCCTATGACGGCTTCATCGCCGATCCCGGGCTGGCCGCCTATTGCGCGACAAAAGGCGCTGTCCACGCGCTGACCCGCGCCATGGCTTGCGATCACGGTCCGGAAGGCATCCGCGTCAATGCGATCTGCCCTGGCTACATCGATACACCGATGCTGCAGAGTTTCTTCAACGGCGACGGGTCCGGTGGCGGTGGCGGCAATATCGAAACCCTGCAGAAAGCAGTGCGTGACGTGCATCCGATGCGCACTTACGGTACGCCGGAAGACATCGCCAATCTGGTCAATTGGCTGGCATCCGACGAAGCGCGCTACGCCTCCGGGCAGCTCTGGGTTCTGGATGGCGGCCTGTCGGCCCAAGTTCAGCAAATGAGACTCTGATGCCCAAATCCGTCATCATTACCTGCGCCCCCACCGGTGGCATTCATACGCCGTCCATGTCTCCCCATTTGCCCGTCACACCGGCCGAAATTGCCCGGGCCAGCATCGAGGCGGCGGAGGCCGGTGCGTCCATTATTCACCTGCATGCCCGCGACCCCGAAACCGGCAGGCCCGATCCAAGACCGGAGATTTTCCAGCAGTTTCTGCCCGTTATCAAACAATCGACAGAAGCGGTGATCAACGTCTCGACAGGCGGCGGCCTTGGTATGACGATGGACGAACGCCTCCTCGCCGCAACCACCGCCAGTCCGGAAATGGCGTCGCTGAACATGGGGTCCATGAATTTCGGCATCTTCCCGATGCTTCAGAAATACACTGAGTTTCAGCACGACTGGGAGCGTCCCTTCCTGGAGATGACCGAAGATTTCATCTTCCCCAACACTTTCAGGACCATTCGGTACGCCATCGAGAAACTGTCGGGTGAGCACGGAACCCAGTTCGAATTCGAGTGCTACGACCTTGGGCACCTCTATACGGTGAAATGGTTCGTCGATCAGGGACTGATCAAACCGCCCTTCTTCATCCAGATGGTTTTTGGAATTCTCGGCGGAATGGGCGCTGACCTCGACAACCTGGTTTTTCTGCACAAGAAAGCCGACAAGTTGTTCGGACCCGAAAACTACGAATGGTCGGTGCTGGCCGCCGGGCGTCATCAGATGCCGTTTGCCACGCAAAGCGCGATGCTGGGCGGCAATCTCAGGGTTGGCCTGGAAGACAGCCTCTTTATCGGCAAGGGCGAGCTGGCAACGTCCAACGCCCAACAGGTCAAACGCATCCGGGACATTCTGGAAAATCTGGGCCTTACCGTCGCAACCCCATCGGAAGCCCGTCAGAGGCTGGCCCTCAAGGGTGGCGACCGGGTCGGATTCTAGGGAGCAAGAAATGCAAACGCGCATGTTGATCGACGGGGAGCTTGTGGACGGCACAGGCGACGCCCTGAGTGTCCTCAATCCGGCAAGCGGTGAGACCATCGCTGAGGTCAGGGAAGCAGGTGAAGAACAGGTAGAAGCCGCGGTCAGAAGCGCCGCTGAGGCCTTTGAAACCTTCTCAATGACATCGCCGGCCGAACGTTCCGAGCTGCTTTTGCAGATCGCAGCGGTGATTGAAACCCATAGCCAGGAACTGGCCGAACTGGAAAGCCTGGATGTCGGCAAACCCTGGCCCTCCGCCCATGACGACGAGATGCCGCTGACAATAGATGTGTTCCGCTTTTTTGCCGGGGCCGCCCGGACGATGACGGGATCGGCGGCGGGCGAATACGTTGCCGGACACACGTCCATGATCCGCCGGGACCCAATCGGTCCTGTCGCGGCCATCGCGCCCTGGAACTATCCGCTGATGATGGCCTCCTGGAAACTGGCAGCGCCAATCGCGGCAGGGTGCCCTGTGGTTTTGAAGCCATCTGAAATCACGCCTTTGTCGACACTCCATCTCGCCGGTCTTTTGCAGGACGTCCTGCCGAAAGGCGTATTGAACATCATCCACGGGCGCGGGCCGACGATCGGCGACAGGCTCATGAACAGCTCGCAGATGGAGGCAATCAGCGTCACCGGTTCTCCGGCGACCGGCATGGCGGCGATGCGCGCAGCGTCCAACAAGATCCGGCACGTGCACCTGGAGCTCGGCGGAAAGGCCCCCGTCATCGTCTTTGACGACGCCGATCTTGACGCCGTTGCCGAAACCATTCGCTACGGCAGTTATTTCAACGCAGGCCAGGATTGCGCGCAGCCCTGCCGCGTTCTGGTGGCCGATAGCGCTTACGAGCGCCTCGTCGCGGCGATTGCGGGCCAAGTGGGACAGATCAAGACAGGTGCCCCAAAGGATGAAGGCACCGAGATGGGGCCTCTCGTGTCAGCCACGCAAAGAGACAGGGTCTCAGGCTTTGTCGAACGCGCCCGGACTGGAGCCGAAATCGTACTGGGAGGAAATGCGGGAAGCGGCCCCGGGTTTTTCTTTGATCCCACTGTCATCGCCAATGTGGACAATTCTTCAGAAGTTGCCTGCAACGAAGTCTTTGGCCCGGTCGTCACGATCTCGCGGTTCTCCGATGCGGATGAAGCCCTGAAAATTGCGAACACAGGGCCGTACGGTCTTGCGTCTTCGGTCTGGACCCGCGATGTCGGCCTTGCCATGCGCATGACTTCCAGGCTGCGCTACGGTTTCACCTGGGTAAACACCCATGGTGTTGCGACACCTGAAATGCCCTGGGCTGCCATGAAGGGATCGGGCACGGGCTGCGACATGTCCGTCTATGCCCTCGATGCCTATACCGCGATCCGCCACGTGATGGTGGCGCACTGATGCGCCTTGCCTCAAAGAAAGCTTTTGTCACCGGTGGCAGGCAGGGGATCGGCAGGGGCATCGTCGACGCGTTTCTTGCCGAAGGCGCTGACGTTGTTACCTGCGGCCGTGGTCCGAAACCGGACGACCTGGAGACGGAGTGGCTGACGCTGGATGTCTGCGATCCAAAGGCGGTCGCGGATACAATACAGTATCTCGGCGCGTTCGATGTTCTGGTCAACAATGCCGGCGTTCAGGTGGAAAAGACTGTTGTCGACAGCACGGACGCGGATTGGGATCTCGTGATCGATACCAATGCGCGGGGTGTCTTCAATCTGTGCCGGGCAGCAATCCCGCACATGCGTGAGGGCGGGTCGATCATCAATCTTGGGTCGATCTCCGGCACCGTCGCCGATCCGTCGATGGCGCTCTACAACGCTTCAAAGGCTTTCGTCCACGGCCTGACACGATCAATTGCAGTCGACCACGGCCCGAAGATCCGCTGCAATGCGATCTGCCCGGGCTGGATTGAAACAGGGATGCTGGATGCAGGCTTCGATCTTGCGAACAATCCGGCCCGGGCAAAGACGGATGCCATCGCCCGTCATGCCGTGAGACGGTTCGGGAAGCCGGCTGACATCGCGGCCATGGCTGTCTGGCTTGCCTCGGACGAGGCCGGCTTCGCGACCGGTCAGCTCTTTACGATCGACGGCGGCATGACCGCTGCATCCCCGCTCAATCCAGGACTGTTCTGATGGCCGGAATCTCTCATGTTGCGGTATTGGGTGCGGGCGTCATCGGCGCAAGTTGGACCGCGCTTTTCCTCGCGTCAGGCCGCAGCGTTTGTGTCCACGATCCGGATCCGGACGCGGAAAGGAAAGTGCGCAGCTATATCGAGACAGCCTGGCCTTCCCTGGAAACGCTGGGGCTGACGAAGCGTGCCACGCCCGATGCGCTCTCGTTTGCGGATACGTCGGCAAACGCTGTTGAGGGCGCGGATTTCATCCAGGAAAACGTGCCAGAACGCCTGCCGGTCAAACACGCGACCTATCGTGATATTGAGCCGGTCCTGTCAGGGAACGCGATTGTCTCAAGCTCCACCTCAGGCCTCACGCTGGAAGACCTGCAAGCAGGCTGGAAGGACCCGGGCCGGCTGGTCCTCGGCCATCCGTTCAATCCACCCCACCTCATTCCGCTGGTGGAACTCACCGCCAACGACAAGACAGCAGCGGATGTACTGGACAGGACCGAAGCGTTCTACGAGGACATCGGCAAGGTCACGATCCGCATCAGGAAAGGTCTGCCCGGACATGTAGCCAACCGGCTTCAGGCGGCAGTCTGGCGGGAAGCCGTCTTCATGGCGATGGAAGGTGTTGCCAGTGTCGAAGACATCGACAAGGCAATGTGGGCAGGCCCGGGTCTAAGATGGGCCGCGATGGGACCGACCATGCTGTTTCATCTGGGCGCGGGCGATGGCGGACTTCAGGCCTTTTGCGACCATTTCAGAGAGACATTCAACGGATGGTGGGAAAACCTTGGCGATCCACGCCTTGATGATGAGGTCATCAAGCAACTTGTTGCAGGCATGAAAGATCAGGCGAAAGGCCGGGACCCCCGCGAACTTGCCAAGATCCGCGACGAGATGCTCGTGGCCCTGCAGGCGGCTAGCCGTCCATATCGGACCTAGCTTTCGGGCTGTGCATCGGCCAGGCGCGAAACTCGAACGGCACTCTGCCTTCGATGCGGTCGGCACCGGGCGCCAGCCCGAAGCGTTGTTTGTAGGCCCGGCTGAAATGCACCTGACTGTTGAAGCCCGACGCCGCGGCGACCTCACTCAGTTTCATTTCGGTCTGCGTCACCAGCCCGCGCGCCCTGTCCAGACGGATATCCCGGTAGTATTCGACGGGCGAACGGCGCACATATTGCCCAAAGAGCCGGCTGAGCTGTCGCTGTGAAACACCGAGGCGTTGACAGATGACCGGTATCGGCAACGGCTCCTCCAGATGCGCTTCCATCAGATCGATGGCACGTCTGACCGTTCCCGGCGTTGCATATCCGGTCGGCTCCGTTCCTTTCGGATTTTGAGTACTTCCCTCTCCTCGCACCTCATGATGAAAGAGATAGCGCGAAGCGGCGTTCGCAAGACTGACCCCGCAATAAGAACGCAGGAAGTGCAGCGCAATATCGGTGGAGGCCGAACCGCCGCAGCAGGTGAACACCCTCTCGTCCAGGGTGAAAAGGTTTTCCGATACCGTCGTTTTGGGCGCTATTTCTATCAGCGCATCGATGTGTTCGTAGTGCACAGTGGCGGTTTTTCCCGAAAGGAGACCGGACTTTGCGAGCACAAATGCGCCCGTGTCGAGCGCACCAACGGTTACGCCTGCGCGCATCCATTTCTTGAGTGTCCCGACAATCACGTCTGTGTAGTGACGCTCGGGCGTCCAGCTTGTGCTGACAACGACCAGAGCGGGATTGCCAATTCCGATGTCGGCCAAGGATTTCGTCTGGACCGACAATCCGCTGCTTGAGGGGATCAGCCCTCCGGTTTCGGACACGAAATCCCAGGAGAAAGTGGTGGTTCCCGTCAGGTAGTTGGCGACACGAAATGGATCGACGAACGAAGTCGTAGCCGAAACATTGAAGTGCGGCGTCACCAGCAAAACGATATGAACCGGGTCATCTCTTTCGTCGGACATGGCGAAATTTGTAAAGAAACGGCCTAAAAAATCAATGCACCGGCAGCGTCTAGCCGGCGCTCAGATACCGGCCCGGTGACAGACCGAACTGCCTTTTGAAGGCCCGTGTCATGTGGCTTTGGTCAGAAAATCCAGAGGCGGCGGCAGCTTCGGCGAGCCCTTCCCCATCAACTATCATTTCCCGCGCCCGGTTCAAACGGTACTGCATCAGATAGGCATAGGGAGTCGCCCCGATCTCACGCGCAAACGCCCGGACTGTCTGGTACTTGTTCATGCCCGCCGTCTCGGCGAGTTCGTCAAGAGTAAGCGGGTCGGACCAGCAAGAGTGTATGTGGTCGACAACGCGCAAGATGGCTTCAGGCGACCTGATCTCTTCCTGCCGGCTATCAAGAGACCTCAACATGCGGCCCAGAGCGATGCGCAGCAATTCTTCCAGCTCCGAAGCATGGGCATGTGGTTGCATGGCGACATCGATGACCGAGCGCACAATATCAGTCGCATCATCGGTGAAAACAGGCGCGCTGAATTCGAGCTGATCCGGCTTCTGATCCATGAGCTCGGCAACGGTCTCAACCGGCAGATTGATCATGCACCAGGCCCTTGGTTCGCCCTTACGGCCGAGACCGTCATGAATTTCTTCCGGGCTGATCGCAATGACGTCACCAGCATCGACACCGACGAGACCGCGGCAGCACCAGCTTTCATGCCCTTGCGTCAACATATAGCCGAACGCAAAATCGTCATGGGCGTGGCGCGGAAAACTTCGATCCGAGGTGATCGAAGTAGCGCTCACACCTGCAGTGGCTGTGTGATATCGCTTGGCCTTGTGCATATCTACGGCATTAGATCACTCGCATGATCAGCGCAAGTAAATTTACCTAGGGTCAAGAAATACAACCGGCTGGCAACTTGATCCAGCCGGTGATGGCAGTACTGGTCCTGGCATCAGGTCACCGGTGCCAATTCATTGATTAAAAGCCATAAACGGCCGCAGGACCGGTATCACGACCGCGAAAGACGCGTCCTCTGTGCCCTGCACTCCCGGCCAACGGTCACCCGCACGCAGCGACGCGGCTCTCCTCTTCATAGCGCGAGGGCGAAAACAGTGAGCCGGCATTTTCACGCAATTTCCGAATGACAGTCTGCACCCTTAGTGACTGCACGGTATCGGGATGCGCATGAATATGCAGCGTGCGCACGACTTCCGCTTCGGCGCCGCCGACACGTTTCAGATTTGGGAGTGCCTCACCCAGGCAAACCGGCAGCAGTCCCTTGCCAAGACCATTTTCGATCGCTGCGGACAGCAATCCCGGGTCATTTGCCGTCATGTGCAGGGGTTCGCCCCGCCTCCGGTATTTCTCAAGAAATTTGGCGGGCGGACGGCGGGTTGTGCATGCGTCGAGCAGCGAAACCCAGCCGGTCTCGTCAAACCGGCTGTCACGATGCGTGTAGAGCGCGAACGGGACGTCGACCAGTCTGATCGCAAATTCTCCCATTTGCGGAGGATCCTCGAACCACAGGGAAACTGTTGCCGCACTCCAGAAAGAGGGTGACGGTGCTCCGGAATTCAAGCGCACGGACAATTTTGGAAATTCATCGATCAGCGACGGAAAAAAGGTGTTGGCAAGATGCTGCAACACCCAGTGGTCTCCCATGACACGGAGTTCGCCCACCGGTTCATTTTCAGGCGAGGCAGCCTCCAGCATGTTTTCCGTGCGCCGCTCGATTTCCATGGCATCCGATACCAGTTTCTCGCCAAGTTCCGTCGGAATGATCCCGGATTTGGATCTCAGAAACAGCGGCGCACCGAGGGCTGCCTCAAGCGAGGAGAGCCGCCGGCCGACCGTCGATTGATCTATGCCGAGCATCTGTGAAGCGCGGGTCAGCGACCCCGCTCTCACCAATGCAAGCAAAATGCGTATATCGTCCCAATTCACCTTGAAATACCTCGTGAAATCAGTCGAAGTTTGCGCCAGCCGCACAAAGCGGCAGTTCGGTTCAGCGCCGGGCATTCGTGCGCCAGACACTCGAATGTTGATTTTCACAAGGCTAGTCTTTGCAAGGACACCCGGTCTTGAACATTATTGCTGATGGCAGCGTTTTTTGCGTTTTTGGATACCGCCTTGAAGCGCCTCGGGCATGGAGGGAGCCTTAAGCCCCTGATTTCGGTCGGCTAGAAACGCAATTCGGTAGAACGCCAGTTCCGGAGAAGAAAACATCATGTCGAAGTCCGTCCGCAAGATCCCCGGTCTCGCAATAACAAGCGAACGCCTGGATGAGATCACCGAACGAAACATTGTTTTGCTCCGACGGGGCCTGGAATTGCATGAGAAGTTTTGCGATGCGGCGGAAGTGCAGGAAACAGAACGCGAGCGGGCTGAACAAGCTGCGGAGGCACAAGGGAAAACACTCCCCTTCAGTGCAACCGATGAGGAAAAAGCCTGGGACGCTTTTCATGATCGCGGCCTGACGTCCATCGCGGTCGACAATCGTCATGTCTTGGAACAACTGGGTCTTGATCCGCGCCGGTCGGCTTTGTTCAAGAGCTTCCCCGAACTTCTTCAAAAGGCCTGCGACCCACAGGTTCCGGTACTTTACGACCCTTCGATCCGCCGTTTCGCGCTCAAGGAGACATGGGGACCGGCGATGCGGGTCATCAGCCACTGCCCTTGGAGCGGCAGGAAGCTGCCGCCGGACCTCGCCGACGACTGGTTTGACCTGATGGACGAACTTATGGGCACGGAGGATTGGACGACTGCCGACGCCCGCAATCGTCTCGACGCCGCGTATTTCTGCGAGGAATGGTGGATCGCACGAGGACTGTGATCCGAACATGCGTTAGTCTGCAGGTATCAATCACGGGACTTAAAACCTGCGGGCGATCAATTGGAACCGGGCCGTCAGTTAATTTCGGTGTTTCTGTCATCCACGTTCCGCGATATGCAACGCGAGCGGAAAGCGCTGGTCGAGATTGCGTTTCCCAGGCTGCGACGCCTTTGCCTGGAACGTGGAACGGAACTGCGATTTGTGGATCTGCGCTGGGGTGTCAGCGACCAGCAGGCCAGCGAAGAAGGCGTGGTGGACGCCTGCCTCTCGCAAATTGACCGTTGCCGTCCCTATTTCCTCTGTCTGCTGGGCCAGCGATATGGCTCGATCGCGTCAAGTGTTTCATTGCGTTTGAAAAGAAGGCTCCCGTGGCTGGTGGCCCACCCGACGATAAGCCTGACCGAACTCGAGATTCGATATGCCGCTCTTGAGGGAGAGGAACCGGAGCATAACAGGGCCCTGTTCTACCTGAGAGACGATGCTTGGATAAAGTCACTCGCCGAGGAAGACCGGGCTGATTACCTCGAAGCCGATACCGGGAAACATCAACGGCAATCCGCGCTCAGGCGCGAAGTTCTCGCGTCCGGGTTCCCGAGTTTCACCTACGATGATCCTCTCGTACTTGCGGACCAGGTCGTTCAGGACCTGTGGGCTGACCTTCAGGACGTTGTCGGAGCCGCGTTACCGGCCAAAGGGGCAAAACAGCCCACCTATATCGAGATCATCAACGACAAGAAGGGCACAAAGAGAGTGCAGGCCAGCCTTCTGAAATATTTCAGAAGCCGAAACGCTGCAGCGGATAATCTCGTCAGCACGCAATTCATAGATCAGCGCGGCAGGCTCAACGCAATCGACCGGTTGGGCGCTTCGGGAAACTCCGTCGTTGTTGTTCCCGGCGAGCCTGGCTCGGGGAAGTCCACATTGTTGCGTGCTTTAAAGCGGTCAGCACGGCAAGAAGGACGGTCAGTCATCGGTATTCACAGCCAGGAGGTCGGGCACCATCCGCTGAATACCTATCTCTATTGGATTCTGTCTGGAGCAACGGATGAGCCTGTGTGGAACAACAACCGGCTCGACGGTACAGCTGTCATGGATGCTTTGGCCGAAACTCGAGGCGAAGTACCGACCCTGATCGCAATTGATGGTGCTGAAAAAGAGACATTTGAAGCTTTGGCGTGGACAGCCGGCGGATTGCCGAAAGGACATCTGCTGGTGATCGCAACTTCGCGTCCTGAGGCTATTCCCGATCCGCTTCCGGCTGGCTGGAGCGTTTACAACTGCCTTCCCCCGGATCGGAGCGAGGCCAAGGTCTTCTTTGAGCAATATTTCGAACAATACGGCAAGCGGCTCGATCCCGGGCAAGTCGAATTGTTGTTGAAGGCGGCGCTCGGCCTGTCTTTTGGCGCACTGAAAAGCATGGCTGAAGAGCTAAGGGTTTTCGGTGAGTTTGAAGAACTCAATGATGCGATCGCTCAATTGGTCTTGGACAGGAACGGCATTGAGTTCCATGCAAATCTCTGCAAATGGATCATAGCCACTCTGGGAGAGGGTCTTGGCAAGTGCCTGGAGCGTCTGCTGGTCGGTCTCGCAACGATAAGGGAGGGCTCAATGCGGGATACGGAAGCCCTGGCGTATCTCGGAACGACTGAGTTGACATTTGTCCAGCTGCTTGCGGCAGCCTCGCCCCTTCTGGACGATGAAACCCCGTACATTGTGAAACTCCGGACACCGGCCATTGCCGCGGTAAAGCGGGAATTCTTGGGCACGGATGCTTTGGAGCACGCTGCCAACATGAAGATCGCCGATGGTTACGTGCAGCACCTGGTCGACGTCACCGGGGAAAAAGGCATTCAGGTCGACAACGGTAGCAGCCTCGCTCTTCGCGCTTACCATCTTGCCAAGGCCAAGGAATGGGATGCCTTCGACGAGGCGCTCAGGCCTCACGAAGGAGACAAGGCATATTTGCAAACCTTGAACCAGGCGCAGGTGCTCACGAGCGACTACGGTTCGGACCCTTGTTGGTGTTATGTGCAGACCCGAATTGGAAGGCGCTCAGAAAACAGTCTCCTCTGCGAAGGGTATTACATTCCCGGCCTGAGAGCGCTTACAGAAGCCACTGACACTGAGCTGGTGTCGAGATTTCTAGCCGAAGCACGGTACTTTGCGCTGAACACACAGGTCGACAAGATTGACCTCGGACGAGGTTTGCAGAACGCGGTAAAACTCTGCAGCAAACAGACGGCGTCGTACGGAGATGCACTTTTTGAAGGTTACTTCGCACTTGGCTGGATCGCGTTGGAGCGCGGCGAAGCTGAAAAGGCTTGCGACTGGTTTCTTGAGGCCGAGAACTACTTGCCCCCCGCAGATGAGGCATCTCTTTCCAAGATACAGTTGGAGATTAGCAAGGCCCAGGTTCTCATGGTGGTTGGTCAGCATGACGCCGCAGCCGAAATTGCAGTCGGAGCAATGAGTGCGGCATTGTCCGTTCAGATTGGGGAGCAGGAATTTGTTCACATAGCCCAGGCCTTTGCGAACACCGTACGCAACGCGCAAATGCAAACTGAGGAAATCGATAAGGTCATTGAACGCGTTCTCTTGCGGTGTGAACTCGGCTCTGACACCTCGCGGCTCGCCCGTGCAAGTCTGCTGCTTAGCTCCGGAGGCATGAAAATTCGCGACCCGTCCAGGCGGCAATATGCGCTCGCGCAATTTCAGGAGGTCAGGAAAACGATAGACTGTGATGCGGACCCGGTGATCTACGCGTCAAGCCTGGCGAATGAAGCCTATGTCCACTTGTGCGAAAACCGTTTGCAAGAGGCCGAGGCGTTTGCCCGTGAAGCAACCTCGGTAAAAGGCCCGGACCTTTCAGAGCTGCACAGGGTTCAAGCCTCGTGTTACGCAATGCTGGCAGATCTCCTTGAAAAACAGGAGCGTTTCGAAGAAGCAGAACAGGCACGCAAGGCACCTGAGGCGGCAAATACCGACAACAGCCGCACCTCTTGACGCCACTGCTTGACTTCACGCCGGCAACATGTCCTTTCACATCCATGCAGCTGCTTAAAGGCCACTGGCAACTCATTGCGATCACGGTTGTGTTGTTCCTCCTTTGGAACACACCTTTCGTGATACCCCTGAAGATACTGGTTGTTTTCCTGCACGAGCTCGCTCACGCGATTGCCACCGTCTTGACCGGCGGTTCCGTTGTGGATCTATCGGTTTCGCCGCAGCAGGGCGGTCACGTGATCTCGCGCGGCGGGAACCGGTTCATTACACTGTCAGCCGGCTATCTCGGCTCGCTACTGATCGGCATCGCCCTCTTGATGATTGCATTGCGTACCAAAGCCGATCGCACCGTTCTGGCGCTGTTCGGCTGCCTGACGCTGCTGGTCACGATCCTTTACGTGCGCGACTGGTTCGCGATTCTGTTCTGCGCGGCAACCGGTCTCGGAATGTTGGCGATCGCCCGCTATCTCAGCCGCCCGATCAATGACATGGTCCTTCGCGTGATCGGACTGTCGAGTATCATCTATGTGCCCTACGACATATTCGACGACACGATCCGCCGATCAGGCGCCCGGTCGGACGCGTATATGCTTGCGGAAGAGTTCGGCGGCCCGACTGTCTTCTGGGGTGGTCTCTGGCTGGTCCTAAGTCTCGCGGCAATCTTTTGCTGCGTCCGGTATGGACTGGGCGAAAAAAGCAATCTTTCGTTTCGCGAAGAAGCCCGGAATTGAAGCGCCTGTTTCTGCGAACTGCAGTACGGCCTGATCCATGCGCTGTTTTGGAGCCTTCGAGAGCGGCCCTCACAATTCAATCGGACCCTACGAAAATCCCGACCAGAAAAAAGATGACAGCGCGACCAGAAACCAGCCGCAGATCGTCAACCAGTAGCCGACCGGTTCTGTTTTTCGTTTGAAGCTGCGATGCAGCCAGACTTCTCCGGCGTAAAGATCATACGCAACCCAAACCAGAAGCATGATGCCAAGGATGGTCGATAGCGCCATCTCAGAGAGCCTCCTTGCGGTCCAGGTTCATCTGCCGTCGCAGGCTTTCATGAAACCAGCGGATCGGGTCTTCGGCTCCCGGTCCTTCCGAAAGCGGTCCAAAGTTGAACCCCGGCATACTTAGACCCCGCTGAACCTTCTCGCAGATCCAGATATCCTCCGTTTGAAAATCACCCGTTTCCAGTGCTGGTTTCGTCCAGTTGTCCGACGAGATGATTCCGGTTTTCTTGTCGAAGCCAGGTATGTATTTGCGCTCGTCGGTCCATTGCCAGGGACCGACCCACTGGCGCACATCAAGCTGCGTTCTACCCGGTGCCAACGGTCGCAGTGATGTGACTGACAGACCGTACGGGGTCGGAACAATCAGTGTTGCGGGAAAGAGGAAAAACA
The DNA here is from genome assembly GCF_947494555.1 of uncultured Roseibium sp. Taxonomy (GTDB): domain Bacteria; phylum Pseudomonadota; class Alphaproteobacteria; order Rhizobiales; family Stappiaceae; genus Roseibium. Next base: position 177,355 of record NZ_CANLVF010000007.1, read on the forward strand.
CGCCACCATATCCTGGCTCGGACGCGCTGCTAATCACGCCGGTGGAGCCCGTCTCCTCCCGGATTTTCTTTGGCAGGCGGTGCCGGACCCCATCCTCGTTCGCAAACCAGATCATGTGATCACCGGCGTTTTCCCAAACGTTCTTGTCCGGTGTCGGACCGCCAAGGGTATGCTCGTGGAGATAGGCAAGGTGATATCCGTCGATCGCATTTTCGGCGAAGACCTTCCAGTTGCATTTGACGTCATAGACAAGTGGTGCGGCTTCCTTGACATCACTGGCGAAAATGTCGTGCGGCCAGACCTGATCCCTGACGGGTGCGATCCAATCATCGAACCGTGCCTGCGCATTCGGGTTCACAAAAACGAACTCCTTGAATACGCCGATTGCGGCCGGTTTGAGGGCGAGACTTGCACGGTCGAGGTCGGCGAAACAACTCTGTCTGTCCGGAACGCCGCGCAACTCACCACCGAGACCGTAGGTCCAGCGGTGGTAGGGGCAAACGATTGCACCACCAGTGTTTCCCTCGGCTGCGTCCAGCAGTGTCGCCCCGCGGTGTCGGCAAAAATTGTGAAAGGCATTCAGAGAGCCGGTCTTGTCGCGGATAACAAAAAGGGTCGCCGCACCGATGTGGACGAGCCGGTAATCACCCGGTTCAGCGAAGTCCGCGACGGTCCCGGCAAAACTCCAGGCATCTCGGAACAGGGTCTGCTGTTCCAGTCTGAACCAGTCATCGCTGAAATAAGCATCGGGTTGCAGGCGGAAAGCATCAGTCATTGCCGGCCTCCAGTGTTGAGACGAGCAGGTGGGCTGCCTGTCGTGACGAGGTTACGAAACGGTCGGAAATGCCAATCGGGTAAAGTGCTTCCACGTTGAAATAGATGCCGGAAATCCCTACCGCGGCAGCCTCCAGGTGCGAGGTGGGCGTTTCCGGATGAGCACGTACAATCTCTGCCTTCAAGTGACCCACAAAATCCGTAAGCCACTGCTGAAGCTGTGCTGCCAGCACGGCATCGTCCGGGGCGGCGGCACTCAAGGCGTTGAACACCAGGACAAGGTGAGGATTAGCGCTTTTGCGATCGAACAACACGTCCAGGAGCGTTTCGAGACGATTTGTATCCGGGAGCGACGCGAGCAAATGTTCCGTGGCGTCCCGGCTGCGCGTCAGGAACCGTTCGACAAGGGCTTCTTGAAGATCTTCCCTGTTGCCGACATTGTGCCGGATGAGCGGGCGTGCAAGACCAGCGAACTCTGCCGTCTTGCCGAGGGTTGCTCCCTCAAGCCCATAGCGCGCAACGCACAGTTCGAACGCATCCAGAATCTGCTCTCGACGGTCATCCTTGATTTCAGGTCTTGCCAAACTGCATCTCCAGTAAATTATCAGGATTGACAATCAATTTAGGAAAATACCTTTAATTGTCAAGAATGATAATTTACCTGCTCGGAGCGCGAGAAGTGCTTCTTTCCGGTTTCAAAGCACGTTTTGCGCTCATCGGGCAGGAATTCTGCAACAAAAAAACCGCCGGCTGAGGCCAGCCGGCGGTTAAACACACATTGCAATAGTGCGGTGTTACTTGGCTTCTTCGTCGCCCTCGGCGTCTTCGACGTCATCACCCTTCAGCGAATTGAGCTTCGCAAAGACGGCGTCCGCGTCGATTTCCTCTTCCTCTTCGCGCTTCACAGGCTGGCTCGGATCCAGTGAGAAAGCGGCGGCAATGGCGTCTTCACTGGTGCTGTCCTCAACGGGCATCAGTGTTTCGACCGGTTCGCCGGCGACAGGCTGCGGCGCATTCTTCGCAGCCTTTTCAACTTCCATGTCCAGTTCGAGCTGGCTGCAAAGGCCAAGCGTTACCGGGTCGGACGGTGTCAGGTTTGCAGAATTCCAGTGCGTCCGGTCCCGGATTGCCGCAATCGTCGGCTTGGTCGTGCCAACAAGGCGCATGATCTGCGCATCTTTCATTTCCGGATGGTTGCGGACCAGCCAGAGGATGGCGTTCGGACGGTCCTGACGGCGGGAAACAGGCGTATAACGCGGACCCTTGCGCTTGGACTCAGGTACGACCACCTTCGAGCCCTGAAGCTTCAGATGGTAATTCGGATCGTTTTGCGCCTTTTCAACTTCTTCACGCGTCAACTGGCCGGTCAGAATGGGATCAAGTCCCTTGATACCCTGAGCAGCCTCACCATCGGCAATGGCCTTGACCTCCAACGGATGCAATTTGCAGAACGTCGCGATCTGGGTGAAGCTCAGAGCCGTGTTGTCCACGAGCCAGACAGCGGTGGCCTTCGGCATTAGCGGCGTGTTCGCCATCGGATAAATTCCTCTCGTGTGCTCCCTCGCCCGGCAGGGCGAAAAAGCGGTGTTCTCTTTGTATTTCATGGAAAGTGGCGGGAATATATGCCGAACGCTGCGGAAACGCAAATGCTGTCATTCAATCTGCGTTTCCTCGCTTTAAGTGCCTTGTTCAGCTACTTGCGGTCAGGACGATTTTGCCAATGTGTCCAGAGCTTTCCATCCGCCGGTGGGCCTCGGCGGCCTGTGCAAGCGGAAAGGTCGAATCCATAACCGGCTTCACTTTTCCCGACTCGATCAGCGGCCAGACCTTCGCTTCCAGGTTTTCAGCAATCGCGGTTTTGAAGGCATCGCTGCGCGGGCGCAGCGTCGACCCGGTATGCGTCAGCCGCTTGACCATCAGGCGTGAAAAATTGGCGTTTTCCGCAACGCCGTTCAGCGTGGCAATCTGGCAGACCCGCCCCTCGACCGCCGCCGCCTTCCAGTTCCGTTCGACATAGTCACCACCGACCATGTCGAGGATCACGTTGACACCTTCACCGCCGGTAATTTCGTGAATGACTTTCTCAAAGGCATCCGTGCGGTAGTTGATCACATGATCCGCTCCCAGATTTCGAACGGCGTCGGCCTTGTCTTCGGAACCGACCGTGGTGAACACTTCCGCACCGAAGGCCTTCGCAAGCTGGATCGCGGTGGTACCTATTCCCGACGTCCCGCCATGAACGAGAAACCGTTCTCCGGCGGCAAGGGCGCAGCGGTCAAAGACATTGGTCCATACCGTGAAAAAGGTCTCGGGCAGAGCTGCAGCCTCGATCATCGACAAACCTGCTGGAATCGGCAATGCATGACCGGCGGAAACCTTGCAATAGCCGGCATAGCCTCCCCCGGGGGCGAGCGCCGTTACCTTGTCACCAACCTTGTAGCGCTTGACCTCATCACCACAAACAACGATCTCACCGGCGACCTCGAGACCCGGCAGGTCAGACGCACCCTTCGGGGGCGGGTAAGCCCCTTTTCGTTGAAGAACGTCCGGACGATTGACGCCGGCGGCCTCAACCCGGATCAGGATCTCATGCGGGCCCGGAACCGGCAGCGGCCGCTCTTCGGCAACAAGCACCTCCGGTCCTCCAGGCTCGCTAATCGCAATTGCGGTCATGGTGTCCGGCAAATTTTGCATATGGGCCATTCCTCTGGTTCATTTTGGGACTGGTGGGTCGATCCGAGACTGTCTTATGGTAAACTTGAGAAGAGTGTGTCGAAAGGAAAGATCAACACGCAAACAGTTCGCGGGAATGTGAGTGCCACGCTTCAGGGAGCCAGACAATGAGCCTTTTTGACGAAGATGTCCCCAAAAAGTTGGAGACAGGAAAAATTACCGTAGGGGAAGAACTTTCAAGTTTGTCGGAGGAAGATCTTACCGAACGCATTTCAGCCCTGGAGGCCGAAATTAACCGTACGCAGCAGGAGCTGGAACAACGCAGCACTATTCGCGATGCCGCAAACTCGGTTTTCCGGTGAACTCCATGTAAATTGTGACAATATTTTGAAATAAACTCAGGTATTTACCGATTACACGGTAAATCAGGTAGGTAAATTTTTACACGTTTACCTCTCATTAATCTTTCCAAAGTATAAATAAACCCATCCAGTCATCTGGATTTGAGTGGCTCCTGTCCACTCTGTTTGACGCCTCCCTGTTAAAGACTCAGAGCCGCTACCGTGCGGCTCTTTTTTTTGTCTCCTCCCCATAGTATCGTGTGAGCGTTCTGGTTAATCGCCGTCAGGAACGAGTTTGGCACGGCGCTTGCTCCTTTGTTGGCATGAAAGCGCGCAGCGTTTCGAAACGGAACATCCTTCTTTGGGGTGTTTCGGGCCGGGACAACAGAACAAAGGCGCGGCGAACCGGAAGAGTAGTTGAGGCGTAGAATCCTATGACGGAAGACATGAAAAAAGCCGGTGGTCCTGCAAGTGCGGTACACATTGCGCATCACCTAGCCAACTCGGACAACTTCCAGAACCTGTTTCAGGAAGGCATGTCTCTCGTTGAAGAAACCGCCATGTATCTGGATGGAGAAGGCCGCGAAGAAGCCAAGCAGCTGCCGCGCCCAGCTTCACTCGCCTACGCGACAGAATCCATGCGGCTGACAACACGCCTGATGCAGCTTGCATCGTGGCTCCTCCTTCAGCGCGCCGTCAATGAAGGCGAAATGTCCCGCGAGCAGGCAGGCAGCGAGAAAAACAAGGTCCGCCTCGATAAGCTGAGCAGCGCCACCGGCGGCCCGGCCTGGGAAGACCTGCCGCAAACACTGCGCGACCTGATCGAACGCTCCACCCGTCTTCAGGAACGCGTCGTCCATCTCGACAAGATGCTTTATCGCAAGGGCGTCGAAGAGAACCACAAAGAAGAAGCGATCAACGACAATCCGGTCGCATCGCAACTGAACCAGCTTCATGCAGCCTTCGCCAAACTCGGCTGACCAGACGCCCAATCCGCTTCAATGAAAAGCCGCCATTTGGCGGCTTTTTTTTCACGCCGGCCGGACCGCGCGGACATCATGTTCAGGGTCCCAGCCGTTCAACCGCCAGCAGATTTCAGGACGGCTCAATCACGCGGGTCAATATCTCCAGCAGGGACGTTCTAATCTCCTTTTGAGACGCCGCACTTGTTCCGACAGCGCTTTGACCCGCTCTTTCGATAAGATCAAGCACAAGGCCCGCAGTCGCCTTCCGGCTTGAATAGATATCGGGAATGTGCCGTTCAAGCGCCCCGATCAGGCGTGACCTTGTGCTCAGGAACGTGCCGCCGGCCTCCGGGTTTCGGAAGATCTCAGCGACGATTTCGGCACTGAGCGCCGCATTTTCAGGTGACGAACAGATTGCATAATAGGCCTGGGCAAACTCAATAAGCGCAGCGCTGCCTTGAACCGGCGCGGATTCAAGCAGATTGAGCAGCGGCTCCATCTCTGAGGCCTCGATTTCAGCGATCGCCGCGATAATCTCGTGTTTGCCTTTGAAGTGATTATAGAGATTTCCAAGACTGATACCGGCCTCGCCCGCGATGTCGCGCATACCCGTTTGATGAAATCCCTTGAGAATAAAGAGCGTCGCCGCTGCCTCAACGATCAGCTGGCGGCGCTGTGCGGTCTTGTCCGCGCGCGTGTACTTCTCTGGTCTGTTTTCCGCCATCTGCTTTTCTTGTCCGTTCAGGATTCCCTGCCACGTTAGTGAATGTTTCTCATTTCAGGTTTTGACCCGACTTGCAATTCGACCAGCGTGATATTAGTTAACTGAACGAACGTTCGTTCTAATGGAGTATGTGATGTTCGACAATATAGAATCGCGTTTGTCACTGGCGGACCCCGTGTTCGCAGGTGTTGAGATGGTGGGTCTTGTCTTCCTGCTGCTGCTGGTTTCCGAAACGGCTTGGGATCTGTTTTCCGGCTACCGGAAATCTCTTCGGGAAACCGGCGCGAATATTCTCATTTCAATCGTCAACAATGTTCTGGAACGGCTTGCATTCGGCGCGATCTTTGTTGTCGGGATCTTCGCGGCGGAATATCTAGCGGTTGCGACCATACCGCTGTCTTGGTGGTCCTGGCTGCTCGCGGTCCTTTTGGCGGACCTGACATACTACTGGATGCACAGGTGCGAACACCGTGTCCGCCTGCTTTGGACGTATCACAGCGTTCATCACTCTTCGCCGGAATTCAATTTCAGCACAGCATTGCGCCTGGCCTGGATCGAAGCGCTGTTTACCTGGATTTTCTTCGTTCCGATGGTGGTGCTGGGCTTCGACCCTGCCCAGGTGATCGCCGCCCTCGCCGTCGTGATCGCTTACCAATCCTGGATCCACACTGAAAAGCTCGGAAAACTCGGTTTTCTCGACGGGGTTTTGAACACACCCTCCAACCATCGCGTACACCATGGCAGGAATCCGATCTATCTGGACAAGAATTACGGCGGCATCCTGATCGTCTGGGACAGGTTGTTCGGCACGTATGAACCGGAAACCGAGAAGGTTCTGTACGGGATAACCGAACCGGTGAGGTCGTCGAACCCCTTCATCATCAACTTTCGCGAGACAGCGCTTCTCTTGAAGGATGTGCTTCGGCCCGGACCACTGAAATCCCGGCTGGCGACAATCGTCATGCCGCCGGGCTGGCGCAAGGAAAAGAGAGCAAACAACCAGGCCGAAACCCTCGAACAGACACCACAGCGTCAGGACACGTGATGAAGCTCGACGTCATTGCAGCAACGTTTGCAGGCTATCTCGCAGCGTTCGGTCTGACCGAACGCCCGCAAACTCCGAGTGACCGGGACTACGTCGTTGAACATCACAGATTGCCGGGCGGTAGTCCGGGTGTGACCCTCGACGCGGAGCTGACGGTTCCAAGCGGGAGCGCGCGCGTTCCCGGCGTTGTTCTCATTACGGGATCGGGACCGCAGAACAAAAATGAGGAAGTCGCAGGCCACAAACCGTTTCTGGTTCTGTCCGACTTCCTTACAAAGCAAGGCTTGGCGGTTCTCAGATATGATGATCGCGGCGTCGGCAAAAGCACCGGCGATTTTGCCTCAGTCACACCGTCAGAACTTGCGGCCGACGCCGCCGCTGCCATGCGGTTTTTGAAACTGCATCCGCGTGTTGCCGGCAGCAAGACAGGATACATCGGACATTCGGAGGGTGGATATCTTGCGCCGATTGCGCATAAGCAAAGTTCGGCAGACTTCCACATTTTTCTCGCAGCGCCCGCGCTTCGATTGCTTCCCGATGTCATGGCGACACAGGTTGCCGACATTGCCAGGGCGGAGGGTGTTCCGGAAAGCGAGATTGATCGGCAACTTCGTGCGGTCGACGAGGTGGTGTCCTTGCTTCGATCGGCAAAAACCAGGCAGGACATTCGCGGGGAACTGTCCCTCATCTTCAAGCGGGCCGGTGCAAATCGCAGCCAGATCAAGGAAAATGTCGAGCTATGGTCGACGCCGTGGGCGAAAGCCTATGTACGTCACGACCCCGGCCCCTATTTGGAAACCCTCAATGTGCCTGTGCTTGCCGTTTTTGGCGAACATGATCTGCAGGTCTCGCCCCGGATAAATGCGCCGGTGATGGAAAAGATGTTGCGGCACCCCAAGTCCAAGACACTTGTGCTGGCGGGACTGAATCACCTTCTGCAGCCGACGGAAACCGGCAGGGTGTCGGAATATGTCCGTATTCCGACTACGATAGATCCGACGGCACTCGACACCATAGGAAAGTGGGTAAAGACTGTCACAGGCAACTGAATATACGATCGCAAACCAGATCGATCGTCCCACTTGTGACTGCCAGACGGAACGCGAAATGTGTGCAACAAAAAACCCGGCCATTGGCCGGGTTTTCAATGTCGAGAATTTCGCGGCGATTAGGAGCCGAGGAAACCTGCGAACTTGTTTTTGAAGCGGGACACGCGGCCGCCGCGGTCCATCAGCTGACGGTCACCGCCGGTCCAGGCCGGGTGGGACGTCGGGTCGATGTCCAACTGCAAAGTGTCGCCTTCCGCACCATATGTAGAGCGGGTGGTGAATTCGGTACCATCGGTCATGACGACCTTAATGGTGTGATAGTCGGGATGAATATCCGCTTTCATGACCGGTCCTTTCAGGCGCCGCCCAAGACCTTTGCCGAACGCGTGGCTTGGGGCGCAAAACGAGATAAAGGGCCGCCGATCCGGATGCGGACGCCGCCCTCAGAAACATGAAGCGGGGATATACCCCAAGGCAGCAGTCAAGACAAGGGGCAATTTCCTGCTATACGCTTTTGGCATTGATCAAGGAATTGCGCGCGTTTTTCTGTCACATCACATTCAAACGGCCAGCGGGGTCGAGGCATTGTACCGACGCCGGAACATGATAAAGACGACACGTACCGGGCGCAAAGAACCGGATTTGAAGGAGAGCCCATTTGGCGAACGCCCCTGCACCAGACCTTAAGAGCGGCGAAGATCGATCCCGCAGATCATTGAAACCGCTAACGCGCCTTTTGCCGTACCTTTTGAAGCACCGGGGAATGGTTCTGGCAGCCGTTGCAGCGCTTTTTTCAGCTGCCGTCATTACGCTCGTGCTGCCCGCAGCAGTTCGCCGAATGATCGACTACGGCTTCGGCGCCGATGATCCGGCGCTCGTAAATTCCTACTTCGCGGTTCTGATCGGCGTCGTCTGTGCCTTGGCGATGGCGAGTTCCATCCGCTATTTTCTTGTGATGTGGTTGGGTGAACGCGTTGTGGCGGAGGTCCGCTCCGACGTCTTCGACCACATGACGCGTCTCAGCCCGTCCTTTTACGACAGCGCCAAATCCGGTGAAATCCTTTCGCGCCTGACAGCCGACACGACTCAGATAAAAGCTGCTTTTGGCTCCAGCGCGTCATTGGCCATGCGCAATCTGATCATGTTTGCAGGTGCCGCGGTCATGATGGTTGTCACCAGTCCGCGCCTGTCCGTTTTTGTGCTCGCGGCTATCCCTGTAATTCTCGTTCCGGTGCTCGGTTTCGGCCGTAAGGTGCGCAAAAGGTCCAGATTTGCTCAAGATACCCTGGCCGATGCGTCCGCTTATGCCAGCGAAATGCTAGGCTCCGTGCGCACGCTGCAAGCCTTTACCCACGAAGGCCGCAGTGCTGAACGCTATGGCTCTGCTGTCGAAACGGCATTTCAGGCAGCCCGGCAAGCGATCATGGCCCGGGCCGCGCTCACCGGTTTTGCGATCTTTGTGATCGGCTCCAGCATCGTCGCGGTCTTGTGGACCGGGGCAAGCGATGTCTTTGCAGGCCGGATCACCGGCGGCGAGCTGAGCCAGTTTCTGCTTTATTCCATACTGGCCGCCGGGTCTCTGGCTGCACTCTCCGAAGTCTGGGGGGAACTCTCACAGGCCGCCGGTGCTGCCGAGCGATTGTCCGAACTCCTGGAAATCGAGCCGGAGATAAAAGCCCCCGCCAACCCGGTGAAGCTGCCGGAAACACATCTGGGCGCGATTTCCTACGAGCATGTCTCCTTTGCATATGGCAACAGCAAGGACATGCCTGTCGTGCGCAACCTCTCGCTGGAGGTTTCACCCGGAGAAACGGTCGCCGTAGTCGGACCGTCAGGGGCCGGCAAGTCAACGCTGTTCAGTCTCTTGATGCGCTATTACGATCCGAGCGCGGGCGCGATCCGCCTCAACGGTGTCGAATTAAAACAGCTCGATCCCACGGATCTGCGCGCTCACATTGCGCTTGTTCCCCAGGATACTGCCATTTTCGGCGCCACGATTGCCGAGAACATTGCCTATGGACGCCCGGATGCCTCGCGAGAGGAAATTGTCGCTGCCGCGCAGGCAGCGCTGGCAGCGCCCTTTATCGAAAACATGACAGACGGCTATGACACACTTGTCGGTGAGCGCGGGATCACGCTTTCAGGCGGCCAGCGCCAGCGGATTGCGATTGCCCGGGCCGTTCTGAGAAATGCCCCGGTACTGCTTCTCGACGAGGCGACCAGCGCGCTTGATGCGGAAAGCGAAAACCTGGTCCAAAAAGCCCTCGACAGGCTGATGGCCGGCCGCACGACACTTGTCATTGCGCACCGGCTGGCAACTGTCCTGAAAGCGGACAGGATTGTGGTCATGGAAGACGGGCGCATTGTCGAGACAGGCACGCACGCTGAATTGAGCGCAGCAGGTGGACTCTACGCAAAACTGGCGCGCCTGCAGTTCGGCGCGGAGAAGCAGAAAGAAACCGCATAAGCCAACCGGTTTCGACGAAGCAACGCGCATAGACTATCTCAACTTGATCGCCACTGCCCGCCCCTGAGATGTGCAGCATTGAAGGACAGGATTGTCAGGATGCTGCACGCGCTTTCTTGGCATGGGCCCTGCCTTCTGCTGCGGCCAGCGCAGCACCGGCGAGAACGAGCGGAGCCGCTAGCAGAAAGGACGTGGAAAGCGGCAGCCTGAAGATCAGGAGGTCGGCTGCGATCGGCCAGAGCAGCGCGACATACTCGAATGGCGCGAGGCGGGAAGCTTCCGCGTAGCGAAACGCAAGCGTCATCGCGATATGCGTGAAACCGCCAAACAGCCCGGCACTGATCAGAAGGACCAGGGTCATTCCATCCGGCATGATCCACCCCGAGGGCAGCGTGAACAATGCGCCGATCATCGACGCAATGACGAAGTAAAGGGCAATTGCACCGGGGCTTTCCGTGCGGTTCAAGCTCCGCACCATGATAAGGGCAAGAGCGGTCAGAACAGCAGATACCAGACCGAGAATATAGCCCATCAGGCGTCCCTCACCCGCGGCGCCCGCATGCAATTCCGGCCAGACCAGAACAACAACGCCGGCAAAACCCAGCCCAACGCCCCCGACACGCCAGACGGTTATCTTCTCCGACAACAGGAAAACGGCAGCCACAGCCATGAGCACGGGGGAAAGCTGCGCAATCAGAATGGCTTCCGCAACATTCAGTCTGGCGATAGCAGCAAACGAGGTGAATAGAGCCAAAGCTCCGAAAGCCGACCGTATGAGATGGTCAATCGGTCTTTTTGTTGCCAGGCCCTGGGGAAACTCGTTTCGGAGCCAGAGGAAAATGATCAGGGGTATCAGTGCAAAGAACGCCCGAAAGAAAACGATCTCGCCGAGAGGCACATCCTCGCTCACAGCCTTGACGCTGACAAACATGCCGGCACCCAGAAAGCCCGACAGAATACGCAGCCCTATGCCAAGTCCGGGACGATCCACTCCACTCATGCTTCGCTCTCCCTGGCGAGCGCATCGCGGAGCGCATCACCGGCGAGATTGATCGCAAGAACACAGGCGACAACCGTCAATCCGGGCCAGATCATTTGCAGCGGGCTGGAGCGCATGTGAATGCGCGCATCAAGCAGCATCGTGCCCCATTCCGGCAAGGGCGGCTGCACACCGAACCCCAAAAAACCCAGGGCTGAAATACCCAGGATGGCTCGGGCGAACATCCCCGTCCAGACCACCATGAGCGAGGGAACCAGGGATGGCAGATAGTGCCAGCGTGCGATCGACGGCAGGGACACTCCGGCAAGCTTGGCCTGCACCACATAGCCACGTGTTTCGAGCGACAGACCGATGCCGCGCGCGACGCGTGCGTAGCGCATCCATCCGGTGACTGTCAGCGCAAAAATGAGACTGCCCGTGCCGGCCCCCAATACACCCGCGATCACGACGGCGGCGACGAGTTCGGGAAATGCGAGAAACGTGTCAGTCGTGCGCATCATTAGCCAGTCCGTCGTCTTGCCGCCAAGCGCGGCAGTCAGACCGACAAGGGTTCCGCCAACAAGACCGATCACCGACACGAGAAATGCCAGACCCAACGACCAGCGGGCCCCATAGAGCAGACGCGACAGGATATCCCGCCCAAGGGCATCCGTTCCAAGAAGCCATTGACCGCCAGGCGGCTGCAGGCGGTTGGGAATGTCGATCGCTGTCGGATCGTAAGGCGCGAGCATCGGCCCAAAAACCGCGAGAAGGACCAGGCAGATAATCAGGACAATGACGCTACGCATCCCGTTCTCCAATGCGCGGGTCAATCATGCGGTAAAACAGATCGATAAGCAGGTTCACGATGACAAACAACAGGGCTGCAAGAAGCACGACCGCCTGTACTTTGGGAAAATCACGGGCCTCAATCGCGCTCACAAGAAAGCTGCCAAGGCCGGGACGCGCAAAAATCACCTCCACCATGACCGCGCCTTCCAGAAGAAAGGCCAGCTCCAGGCCAAACACGGTCACCACCGGGATCGCGGCATGGGGTGCAATGTGGTCGCGGCCGATGGCTTTGTCCGAAACGCCACGCCGCCGGAACGCAGGCAGGAAGGGCTGCCCTCGTGCCTCCAGGATGCCGGATCGGATGATCCGGGTCAGAGATGCCGCCACACCAAGCCCGAGCGTTAGGGCGGGAAGGATCGCGTGGGCAGGCGTGCGCGCACCCATGGCCGGCAGCCAGGCGAGATTGACCGCAAAAAGAAGAATAAGCAGAAGCCCCAGCCAATATGCAGGTATGGCTGCGCCAAGCGAAGCGATGGCGACTGCACCGCGATCGATCCAGCTGCCCGGCCGCTTGGCGGCAAAGATCGCAAGGGGAATGGAAAGCACCAGGCCGATTGCCAGACCCGCGAGTGCGAGCGGCACAGTGTAAAAAGCGGCCGCAGCAAGTTCAGGCAATACGGGCCGGCCGCTCACGGATGAATTGCCGAAATCACCCTGCAGGATCGGGCCGATCCATGATTGGAATGCAGTCCAAAAGCCAGCATTGAGCCCTGCTTCAACCCGGATCTTGTCAATGATCTCCGGCGACACCACCGAATGATAACGCGCGATCGTAATCGCCAGAGCGGGATCTCCCGGCGCGTTCCAGAGTAAGGCAAAGGTGGCCAGAGCGGTCCCGGCCAGCACGACCGCGGCGCGCAAAAGAAGTCCGAACAACGCTTGTGTCACGCAGCACCCTCCAGCGCACCGAGGGAGAAGGCTGCATCGCGAAGCGTCCGGCCATAGTCTGTCTGAGGGCGTTCAATGAAGGCTTCAGCCGTTGCGATTTCTTCGATGCGGCCACTGCGAAGAACTGCAATTTCATCGCTATGCGCAGCAGCATATCCAAGATCGTGTGTAACAATCAGTGCCGCGAATTTCTCTTCAACCTGTAATTCACTGATCAGGCGGGCGGTATGCTTTTGCGTCACCGCATCCAGCGCGGAGAGTGGTTCGTCAAAGAGGACAAGGGCCGGCGCAGCAATAAGAGCACGCAGGATCCCGACCCGCTGCGCCTGACCGATCGACACTTCGCTCGGTCGGCGATCCAGTAAATCCGGAGGGAGTTCGAGGCCCCGGCAAAGTCTTTCCAGCCGCGCCTTGTCCAATGTCAGCTTCCGCGCCTTGAGCGGCTCTCCAACAGATCGGCGCAAACTCAGCGCAGGATTGAAAGCAGCGCGCGGTTCCTGCATGACCAGCGCAGGATGGCAGCGATGAACGGCGTCGTCCATCCAGGTGACGCTGCCTCTCGAAAGCCTGACAAGACCCAGCACAGCGGCAAGGAGCGTTGATTTCCCTGCACCGCTTTCTCCGACGACGGCGAGCGTTTTGGCAGGCGCAAGTGTCAGGGACACGTCATGCAATGTCGCGGTTTTACCGCGCGTGACGGACACATATTCGAGCTTCAGCATGGCAATGACAGCCAGTTTCGATGCGCGGACAAAGACCGTGCTGCTGGCGTTTGGGGGGCATTGAGCAGGGTTTGCGTCGGGGCGTCCTCGGCGATTTTCCCGTCATCCATCACAATCAATCGATCCACCCGGCGTGCTGCGAGGCCAAGGTCATGGGTTATCAGCAGCATCGCGGTTCTGCCGCCCGACAGGTGTTCATCCAGCAAATCCATTGTTCGTGCGGCCACCACCGGATCCAGAGCGGATGTCGGTTCATCAAGAACCAGAAGATCGGGTGCGCCCATCAACGCCATTGCGATGACAAAGCGCTGCTGCATGCCGCGGCTCCAGCCCCAAGGCCGCTTGCGAAGGTCACCACCATCGATCCGCAGCGCCTTGAATATCCCTTGTCGGCGCACAGGATCAGCCGCCAGACCAAGAGCGCGTTCTGTCTCGGCCCAATGAAAGTTCAGACTGCGCAGCGGATCAAGCGCTTCGTCTGGGCTTTGAGGGACATGCGCGACGCTTTGGCCTCTCGCACGCAGGTCATCAACCAAAGCATTCCCAAGTGTGGACTTGCCAGAACCGGAGGCACCGACCAATCCAATTCTCTCACCGGTCTCAATGTTCAGGGATGTCGGGTGCAGAATGGTACGGCCTGAGCGGCTTGCGCTCAGGCCAGTGACTGAAAGGGTCATTCCTCAAGCGTAATCTCATGCGTTACCCAATAAGTCTCCGTCGGGTGCACCTTGTATCCTTTGAGACCGGGACGGGCGACATTGACCTGGCTGACGTGGAAAACGGGTATCAGTGCAGCATCGTCAGCAATCGCTTTTTGAACGTCGTCGTAGATAGACGCGCGCTTTTCCTCGTCGAAAGTCAGGCGGCCTTCGTCAAGCAGCTTGTCCAGACGCGGGTTGGAATAACCGCCTGCATTGGACCCGGCGCCGGTTTTTACCAGCGCTTCGGGAAACGCACCCGGATCACCCTGCGGAGTGCTGACCCAGGCTTGCAGGAAAAGATCTGCCGTACCCGCGGCGATCGCATCATTGCTGGCACCGTATTCGCCCACGCGCACGTTTGCGGTGACACCGATGGCCTGCAGGAATGCCTGCGTCAGTTCTGCTGTCGGCGAAAGAGCCGCCCGCGAGGAATAGGTAACGATGTCGATTTCCAAAGGAGACCCATCGAGCATCCAGCGCCCGCCTTCTTTGACGGCGCCCGCTTCGGCGAGCAGTTTTTCTGCCGCAGCCGGGTCATAGGAAGGCGCAATATCGGCTGCCCAACCCAGTCCGGCGGGGAAGATCGTGCCGGCAGGAATACCGCCGACACCAGCAAGAGTGGCATCAACGACACCCTGGCGATCGATCGCCAGCGAAACGGCGCGCCGGATCAAGGGGTTGGCCATCGGGCCATTGGCCGCATTGACCGAATAGAAATAAAGGCGGGTCGTCGGCGCGGAAAAGCCTTGTGCGCCTGTGCTCTGGATACGTTCGAAATCGGTCTCGGGATAGTTGATCACCATGTCGACTTCGCCGGCTTCAAAGGCCAGAGCAGCGGTTGCGGGGTCGTCGGCGGCGACGACACGGACTTCCGACAGTCCGGGTGCGCCGAGCCGATAATTCGGGTTCGCATCTGCACGATAGAGCTGACCCGGGATCGCTTCCTTGAAAACATAAGGTCCGGTGGCATTGATCGGGAACGCATCTGAAGCCGGACCGAGCACTGCAATGCCGGGCTCAGACAAGGTCCAGGGGAAGGCCGCATTTGGCGAGTTTGTTTCAAAAACAATCACCCGGTCACCATCTGCCGTCATACCGGCCAGATCCAGAAGACTGGCGATCCGTGCATTGTAACCGCCGTGATCTTCCTGCGAGATCGGCGCAATCGCGTCGATGACGGCCTGTGCCGTGACAGGCGAACCGTCATGGAACGTCACGCCTTCACGAAGGGTAACGCGCCAGGTAGTCGGGGCTGTCTGCTCAATGTTTTCTGCAACCCGCGGATAAAGGTTCAGATCGTAGTCGATGCCCATCAGTGTTTCTGTGACGCCGGTCTGGTTGGACATCCAACCGTTATAGCGTGCACGCGGATCGGGCGTTTCGGTGGTTGGTCCGCCAGAAGCGATCGTAAGGCTTCCTTGTTGCGCACTGGCGGGCAATGCGCCGGCAAGAATCAAAGCAACGGCAAGGGCAAGCCTCGCTAAAATGGACATGGTCGTTTTCCCTGTATTCCGCAAACCAACAGGCTTTGTAAGGATTTTCAGACGATCGATCTCACCCGAAATCGAGGTCGTTCATGCCTTCGGGTTAGCGTAGAAAAAAAACTTCCGCAAGAAATTTGTTACTTTATAACATTTCAAAACAATGTCTGTGCATGCGGGTAATTTTGACAAGCCGGCCGAGCCACCCTGGTCAACCGCCGAAAGCGCGCTCGCAACTTAGCGACCGAAGTGTTTGATGCCTTGAGCGGAAACCTGTCGCTACAAACGCCCGACGGTCTGATGACCGACAGATCGGACACTTATTGTGTTTCCTGCGAACTCTCGAGGGGAAGGTCGAAACCGAAATTCACATGTCTGGCGGGCGAACCGTTGAGCGCTCTGTCGCGCTCATGCTTTTCGTCGTTACCTGTTAGGCCTTCCCTCAATTCGGCAAGACGCTCAATAACGGCGGAGCGGCGTTCGTCGAGATCCGCCCTCAGCCTGTCGATATGCTCAAGCTTTTCCATAAGTCGTTTGACACCGCCTTCGCAGGGTCCGGCACCCTCATCGGAGAGGCAAGCGCTCATGGCCCGGATTTCACGCGTTGAAAAACCGGTCGCAATGAAATCGCGAATGCGGGCAGCCCGGCGCAGATCAGCCTCGCTGTAGACGCGGTAGCCGTTTGCAGTCCGGCCAATGTCCAGCAACCCGGATTTCTCATAGTGACGCAGCATGCGCTGCGTAAGTCCCAGCCTGTCAGCAGCTTCCTTGGCTTGCATTCCATTCCCTTTCCGCTCGGCCCGGACTTCTATGTAGGGCCGGACTTCTATGTAGGGACTGTGTTCGAAGGTCAACGATGCCGGACGGGGTTAGCTTCCCGCCCGGTATAGATCACGAAGTCAGGAGCGAAGCGTCCAGCCGCCGTCCACGGTCAGGACCTGTCCCGTCAGCCATTCATTGTCCGGGCTTCCAAACCGCAGAACCCACGCGACAATATCGGCCGGGATCCCGCGCCGCCCCAGCGGGATTTGCTTGGTTTCCTGTGCTTCAATCTGCTCTGCGACCTCGCCCGGCAATCCCATCATGCCTGTCAAGGCGCCACTTTTGACAGGTCCGGGAGCGATTGCGTTCACCCGGATACCGTCGTTTGCCAACTCGACGGCCCAAGAGCGGGTCAGATGTTCCAGCGCGGCTTTTGTCGCCGCATAGTGGGCGACCATCGGCACCGCGTTTCTGGACACCGCGGATCCGACATTGACAATTGCACCTTGGCTCGCCCGTAGCGCCGCGTGTCCTTCCTTTAACAACAGGGAAGGTCCGATGATGTTCACCGCTGCCATCTTCGCAATCAGGCCGGCGTCGTAATCGGCAATCTGAAGCGGTTGGCCCGCGCCTGCATTGTTGACGATCAGGTCGAGCCGCCCCCACCTGTCCATCGCCGTTTCGATGATCTGTTTGGCGCTTGCCGGTTCGCTGCTGTCGGCCTTGAGCGTCTCAATCGACCCATGGCTGGTGGACATATCGGCGAGCCGCGCCTCGTTGCGTCCGGTGACAAGCACTTTGGCCCCATTGCTTGCCAGCGCGAGCGCGACGGCCCTGCCAATTCCCGAGCTGCCTCCAGTAATGATCGCGACCTTGTCCTGCCAGTTGGTTATTCGTGTCATTGCGCGTCTAATCCTGTTTGCCATTGCTGCAATCTTGGTGCGCGCATTGGCTTATCGGATTGACACTAGTGTCAGGGTCAAGTCGCAGATCTGCAGGAAAATACCAGTATCTTGTACGGTCGAGCTGCTGATCCGGGCGGAGGGTGTGTCCGGACTCCGGCCAAGCGGGAGACTACCGGCACTTCAAGACCGAACTGTTTTAGGAACTCAAGGTATTTGCGGATACCTATCCGGGCCGCCGCACACTCCCGCTCAAAGGCTGGGAGAGGGCAACCAATACACGCTCGAAAACATGACTAACCGTGTTCTGTTCCGACTTGAATTTTCTTGCCGGAAGCGCGAATTGAGAGCCCTGACTATACACACCTGATCAGTCGTCGTCTGGAACGGCAACTGTATAGTTCAGCGCCATCCGTCCGCCGTCGGCGAAAATTGTCTGGCCGGTCACGTAGCCGGCATCATCCGATGCAAGGAATGCGGCGACACCCGCCACCTCGGACGGTTCGCCGATACGCAGCAGGGGCGTACGCGACATGAGACGCTGTTTGGCTTCCGGATCGTTGTTCACCGAGGAAAGCAGATCGGTCATGATTGATCCCGGTCCGACGGCGTTCACACGGATACCGTGAGGGGCAAGCGCGAGAGCCGTGGTCTTGGTGAGCTGCGAGAGACCGCCTTTCGACACGCAATAGGGGATCTGGTTCGGAATGGCGAGCACTGAGTTCACCGACGACATATTGATGATGCAGCCCGGGTCTCCGCCCCCTTCGACCTTCTCCACCATATGACGGGCAACAGCCTGCGAACACAGGAATGCACCCTTCAGATTGACGGACAGAATCCTGTCGAAGTCGTCTGCTTCCAGTTCGAGAAACTCTGCGCCGACCACAATACCGGCGTTGTTGACCAGAACATCGATGTCGCCGAAGGCGTTGAGCGTTTCGGCAACCATGTTGCGCACGTCCAAACGCTCCGCCACGTTGCAGTGGATATACATGACTTCGCCGAGGCTGCCGAGATCCTCGGCGGCTTCTTCCCCGGCCGCGTCATCGATATCTGCGACGACGACCTTGGCTCCATCGCTCAAGAAGCGTTTGGCAACGGCAAAGCCGATACCCTTGGCTCCGCCTGTGACGATCGCAACCTTATTCTCCAACGACACGAAAAACCTCACGGTTGACACATTACAATCCGCGTCGATTGTCACGCGGGCCGCTTGCCGGCGGCCCGACCTTAAGCGTCAAAAACGGCGGTGTCGATGGCTGAGCCCGGCCTCCAGTAACGGAAACCGTGACACCTAGGCGGAAATCCCGTGCGATTTCAATGCGTCGGTAATTTCATCCAATATCGCCGGGTCATCTATCGTCGCGGGCATCTTGTAACTCTCGCCGTCAGCAATCTGACGCATGGTTCCGCGTAGGATCTTGCCGGAGCGGGTTTTCGGCAAACGCTCGACTGTGATTGCGATCTTGAAGGCCGCGACCGGACCGATTTTTTCCCTCACCAGCTTCACCAGTTCCTTTTCGATCTCCTCATGCGGCCTCTCGACACCGGATTTCAGAACCACAAAACCGCACGGCAGCTGTCCCTTGAGCTTGTCGGCAATGCCGATGACAGCGCATTCCGCAACGTCCTGATGTGTCGCCAGCACCTCTTCCATGCCGCCGGTTGAAAGCCTGTGACCGGCCACGTTGATGATATCGTCCGTTCTCGCCATGATCGACAGATAGCCGTCATCATCGATGATCCCGGCATCGGATGTCTTGTAGTAGCCGGGAAACTCGGCGAGATAGGCATCGAAGAAGCGCTGATCGGCGTTCCACAACGTCGGCAATACACTTGGCGGCAGCGGCAGCTTCACGACGATGTTGCCAAGCGTGTTGGTCCCGAGCGGATGGCCGGCGTCATCCAGAACCTGCACGTCGTATCCCGGCATCGGCACCGTCGGTGAGCCGGGTTTGACCGGCAATTTTCCAAGCCCGAGCGGATTGCCGACGATGCACCAGCCGGTTTCCGTTTGCCACCAATGATCGATGACCGGCACCTGAAGCTGATCGATCGCCCAGTTGACTGTTTCCGGATCGGCCCGCTCGCCGGCCAGGAACAGGGACCGGTACTGGGACAGGTCGTATTTCTTGATCAGTTCCCCATTGGGGTCTTCCTTGCGGATCGCCCGAAAGGCTGTTGGAGCGGTGAACAGCGATACGACATTGTGTTCGGAAATCACACGCCAGAAGACGCCGGCATCAGGCGTTCCAACGGGCTTGCCTTCGAACAGCACCGTTGTGCAGCCGTGCAGGAGCGGCGCGTAGCAGATATAGGAGTGCCCCACCACCCAGCCGACATCGGACGCGGCCCAGAACACTTCGCCCGGCTGAACGTCATAGAGATTGCTCATCGACCACTTGAGCGCCACCATGTGTCCGCCATTGTCGCGCACAACTCCCTTCGGCTGCCCGGTGGTGCCGGATGTGTAGAGAATGTAAAGCGGGTCAGTCGCCTTGACCGCGACCGGCTCGATGGTTCGCCCGGCGGCTATCGCATCATCGACCAATTTGCCAAGATCGTGGTCCCGCCCCTCGAGCATCTCGGCAGCCATTTCCTCGCGCTGAAAAACAAAACAGGCTTCGGGTTTGTGGTTGGAGAGTTCTATGGCCTTGTCGACAAGAGGCTTGTAGGCAATGACACGGCCAGGTTCGATACCGCAGGACGCGGCAATGATCGCCTTGGGAGTGGCATCGTCGATCCGCGTCGCCAGTTCGTTTGCCGCAAATCCGCCGAACACCACCGAGTGTATGACGCCGAGGCGCGCGCAGGCGAGCATTGCCATCACCGCCTGGGGGATCATGGGCATATAGATGATTGCGCGATCGCCCTTCGTGAGCCCCTTGTCGCTGAGGATCGCGGCAAATGCCTCGACTTCTTCAAGCAGCTCAGCATAGGTATAGGTCGCGCTTTTTCCGGTAATTGGGCTGTCGTAGATGAGCGCCGGTTGTCCGGGGCGCCCGCGTTCCACATGCCGGTCGAGACAATTGTAGCAGGTGTTGCACTCCCAATCCGGATACCAGCGACCGTATTGGCCCTGGTCGGGATCGAACACCTTCTCGCTCGTAGAGATCCAGTCGATTTCCGCTGCTGCCGATTTCCAAAAACCCAGCGGATCCTCTTTCCAGCCCTGATAGACCTCGTGATACCGGCTCGCCATCTCATAATCCTCCCAAAAGCCGCCTCGGCATTTTGGAGACAGAGTGCTGTAAGGGAAGGAGGAAATGCAAGTCTCGAAGTGTAGGCAATTAGACGGTCGGGGCTTTACGTAAGCACTTTGGTATGCTTGTTTCGCGCGTCCAACGGCTCTACCCAAACGACTCCCACCGCATATGATGCCGATCATCGATTTCTGGTTTTATGCCGCCGCTATACCGGCCGTCATCCTCGTCGGCCTGTCCAAGGGCGGCTTTGGCGGGACGATGGGCATGCTGGCGGTTCCCATACTGACGCTGGCTATTTCGCCGGTCCAGGCCGCGGGCATCATGCTCCCGATTCTCGTCCTGATGGATATTGTTGCCCTGATTGCCTACAAGGGCCGCGCGGACTGGCAGTGCCTGTCCATACTTCTGCCGGCAACCGTGTTCGGGATCGGCGTTGGCTGGGCAACGGCGGCTTATGTCAACGACGACTTCGTCAGGCTGCTCGTCGGGGTGATTTCGCTGGCTTTCGTCGCGGATTACGTCTTCAAGGGCCGCAAACAGGCGACCGCTGCCAAGCATAACCCCGTGAAAGGTTATTTTTGGGGGAGCATCGCCGGATTCACGAGTTTCATCAGCCACACCGGCGGCCCGCCCTACCAGATGTACACCGTGCCTTTGCGCATGCCGCAGGCGATTTACGCCGGTACCGCAGTGATTTTCTTCGCCACGGGCAACGCCATCAAGCTCGTTCCCTATTTTCTGCTGGGCCAGTTCGACACCACCAACCTGACGACATCGGCCGTGCTGGTCCCCCTGGCATTTCTTGCCACCCTGGCCGGCATCCGGCTGGTGCGGCTGGTGAAGGCGGAGACGTTCTACCAGTTTATTTATGTCTTCATGGCGGTGATCGGTGTGAAACTGACCTATGACGGTCTGACAAATCTGATTGCCTGAAGAGGCGCGGACAGGTTCATTTCGAGCTTGTGATTGCACCGCCGCGCAAATCCGGATTTGATATCCAAAACAGACCGATACCGTGGGAGGAAGGCAATGACTGCCGGCACGAGCCCCTTTGACCAGGGGCTAGACAAGAACACCGCCAACTATGCAGCGCTCAGCCCGCTCAGTTTTCTGGCGCGTGCGGCCGATGTCTTTCCGGAAAAGACGGCCATAGTCCACGGCAAGCAGCGGACCGATTACCGGACTTTCTACCGCCGCTCCCGCCAGCTCGCATCTGCGCTATCGTCCCTCGACATTGCTAAGAACGACACTGTCAGCGTGATGCTATCCAATGTACCGTCGATGCTCGAAGCCCACTACGGTGTTCCGATGACAAAGGCCGTGCTGCATTCCATGAACACGCGTCTCGACGCCAAAGTCATTGCCTTCCAGCTTGATCACGCGAATTGCAAGGTGCTGATTACCGACCGCGAATATGCGCCTGTTGTCAAAGAGGCCCTTTCACTTGCAACCGTGACCCCGACCGTGATCGACTATTCCGATCCGGAGTTTCCACAAGACGGCGAACGTCTGGGAACCTTGGACTATGAGGCTTTCCTGCAATCAGGCGATCCCGAGTACGGTTGGTCGCTGCCGGACGATGAATGGGATGCGATCACGCTGAACTACACGTCCGGCACGACCGGCAATCCCAAAGGTGTGGTTTATCATCACCGCGGCGCGTATCTGCTGGCGCAGGCCAATGTGATCACCGCGTCAATGGCAAAGCACCCGGTCTATCTCTGGACGCTGCCGATGTTTCACTGCAACGGGTGGTGTTTTCCCTGGTCGATCTCCATTGTTGCCGGCACGCATGTGTGCCTGCGCTGGGTCAGGCCGGACGCCATGTGGAACCTGATTGCCGATGAAAACGTAACCCACCTGTGCGGCGCTCCGATCATCATGTCGACGCTCTTGAATGCGTCCGCCGATCAAAAGCGGGATCTTGACCGCGAGATCGAGTTCTTCACAGCCGCAGCGCCACCCCCGGAAAGCGTGTTGGCGGCGATGAAAACCGCCGGCTTCAACGTTACGCATCTTTATGGTTTGACGGAAGTTTACGGACCGGCGGTGGTCAATGACTGGCAACAGGAGTGGGACGTTCTCTCACTGGAACAGCAGGCCCAGAAAAAAGCGCGGCAGGGTGTCCGTTATGTCGCTTTGGAGGATCTGACGGTCCTGGATCCGCAGACGCTCGCGCCTGTCCCAGCAGACGGGGAAACTCTCGGTGAAGTCATGTTCCGGGGCAATGTGGTCATGAAAGGGTATCTGAAGAACGCCGATGCAACCCACAAGGCTTTCGAGGGTGGTTGGTTTCACTCGGGCGATCTCGGCGTCATGCATCCGGACGGATACATCCAGCTGAAAGACCGCTCCAAGGACATCATCATTTCCGGCGGGGAGAACATCTCGTCGATCGAAGTGGAAGAAGTGCTCTACAAGCACAAGGATGTTCAGGCCGCCGCCGTCGTTGCGCGTCCCGACGAGAAATGGGGCGAAACCCCATGTGCCTTTGTGGAAACCAGGGACGGAGCGGAAGTCAGCGAGTCAGACCTGATATCGTTTTGCCGTCAGCACCTTGCGGGCTTTAAAACACCAAAGACAATCGTCTTTTGCGACTTGCCCAAGACTTCGACCGGAAAAATCCAGAAGTTCGCCTTGCGCGAAGAAGCGAAAAAGCTTTGAAGTAAAACAAAAAACGCCGCACAAAGCGCGGCGTTCCGGTCCTCTCTCGACAGTAAAACTGTCTAGTGAAGAGTTTTATCGTGCCTTATTCGCTCAATCTCATCCTTGATCTTGAGCTTCTGTCGTTTCATGTCAGCCAATTCCAGTGAGTCTGTACTCGGATGCATCAGAGCGTTTTCGATTTTGCGTTTCATTTCCGCGTGACGGCGCTCAAGTTCCTCGAGATGCGACTGCATTGACATGGATAAACCTCCTGTCTGTTGGCTCAACATTAACATCGTGCCACAGGAAATCTGACCTTGTCGATTGCAGATTCTGCATATCTTATTCATTTCGCCGTCAAATTATGCATTCATGCCGACATGCTTAGAAAACTCTAAAAAACCGGTCGTAATTAACTGCTTCAAAACGCACGAAAAATAACTCCAGTTCCTTTGCCGGATCAAGATTTCACGCTGTGAACAAATATTGGACAGTCTCTTGATGGCCTGAGCCTTTTCCGGCCTCATTTTGAGACGTCATAGCCGTGAAAGATGATATCTTGCCCGCGAGTGATAAAATGGACTAGGACTTGTCTCCTGAAAACTGGGGGAATCGAGGGCCAAATGGATACGGATGCTTTGCGAATGGAGCTGGCACAGCTTCGTCAGGAACACAGGGATCTTGACGTCGCCGTGCAGGCACTTGCAGGGACATCAAACCATGACGTCCTTCAATTGCAGCGCTTGAAAAAGAAAAAACTGATGATCAAGGACCGTATTTCGGCATTGGAAGATCAGCTGTTTCCCGACATCATCGCCTGAAAACCCGTCCGGTCCCACCGTCGCCGACCCCGCTGGCTGCAAATTTGCACATCACAGCCGTTTCCTGCTTGCGATGCGCGGCGCGCTGCATATACTCCGCGCCTTTCTGAGCCCGCCGGACTTTGGAGCAAATAATGGCTAACGCGGATGTCGCTATCATCATGGGCAGTCAGTCCGACTGGCCGACAATGAAACATGCGGCGGATACGCTCGATCAGTTGGGCGTCACATATCAGGCCCGCATTGTGTCAGCGCATCGCACGCCCGAACGCATGTATGAATTTGCCAAAGGCGCCAAGGCCGAAGGATTTAAGGTCATCATCGCAGGTGCCGGCGGCGCTGCGCACCTGCCCGGGATGACGGCCTCGCTGACCCCGTTGCCGGTATTCGGAGTACCGGTTGAAAGCCGTGCCCTGTCCGGTGAGGACAGCCTGCTTTCGATCGTGCAGATGCCCGGTGGTATCCCGGTCGGAACTCTTGCAATCGGCAAGGCCGGCGCGACCAACGCTGCTCTGCTTGCAGCAGCCGTTCTGGCGCTTGGCAATGCATCCATCGAGGCAGCCCTCGACGCCTACCGTGCGGAACGGACGGCAGCAGTGGCAGAATTTCCGACCGACGACACCCTTTAGGTTTCTGCAACGCAGGACAGTGCAATGACGACAAAAGAACGGCTAGAGCCCGGAGATACGATAGGCATTCTCGGAGGCGGTCAGCTTGGCAGGATGCTCGCACAGTCGGCTGCCAGTCTGGGTCTGATAACACACGTATTCTGCCCAGATCCGAACAGCCCGGCATTTGACGTCAGCGCAAGTTACACCGTTGCACCTTATGATGACATTGACGCGCTCAACCGCTTCGCCAACAGGGTTTCCGTCGTCACCTATGAATTTGAAAATGTACCGGGACCCACAGCCGCACATCTGGATGAGCGGGTTCCTGTGCGCCCCGGCGTGCGTGCGCTGGAAGTCTCGCAGGACCGGTTGTTTGAAAAAGAATTTTTATCGGGTGCCGGTGTCGCCATTGCCGGATATGCGGAAATCAACTCGCAGGAAGATCTTGAAAACGCGGTTGAGGCATTTGGCGGGGTTGGCGTCTTAAAGACCAGACGCTTCGGATATGACGGCAAGGGCCAGCTCATGATCCGCGACGACAAAGCGGTGCCCGGCGCTTTTGAGGCCATCGGTGCGGTGCCCGCCGTCCTGGAAGAGTTGATCTCCTTCGAGTGCGAGGTTTCGGTCATTGTGGCGCGAACCCTCGATGGAACGGTCCGTTGCTACGACGTCGCCCGCAACCACCACGAAAATCACATATTGAAGACTTCGACAGTCCCGGCAGGAGTCGATGCCGAAACGATCGGGGTAGCGCGCCGCATGGCAGAACAGATCGTTACCGGTCTGGAGTATGTCGGCGTCATGGGTGTCGAGATGTTTCTGGTGCGCGATGAAACCGGCGAACGACTGTTGGTGAATGAAGTCGCGCCGCGTGTTCACAATTCCGGTCACTGGACACAGGACGCTTGCCTGACGTCTCAGTTCGACCAGCATATTCGCGCCGTCGCCGGTTGGCCCCTGGGGTCGTCGGAGCGTCATTCCGACGTAGTGATGGAAAACCTCATCGGATTTGATGTCGACACCTGGAGCGAGGTTCTGAACGACCCGGCGGCGCAGCTCCACCTTTACGGCAAGGCCGAAACGAGAGATGGCCGGAAGATGGGGCACGTCAACCGAATTGCTCCGAAGTCCGGTTGATCACCGCCTGCCTGTTTCAACCTCTGACCAGCCCGAGTTCCTCGCGGCGGGCAAATCGAAGATTGGCGAGAAGCGCGACTGACGCCAATCCGGCAGCCAGTCCGATCCAAACGCCAACCCCGCCCCAACCGGCCAGAAAACCCAGTCCCAGCGACAGACTGATTCCGACGACCCAATAGCCGAAGAGAGCGTAAAACAGTGGAATGGTGGTATCGCCAAGTCCGCGCAGATTGTTCACGCCGATGATCTGTCCGCCATCGGCAAGCTGAAACAGCGCCGCGACCAGCAAGAACGAGACGCCATAGGCGAGCACCTCGCCGGCGTCGGGATCACCGAGGTCGAGATACAGCCCCACCAGCGTTTCCGGAATGGTCCAGAACAGCACCGCAAAGCAGCCCATGAAAAACGTGGTCACGCAGAGTGAGGTCCACCCGGCCCTGCCGATCCCGGGATGGTCTCCGCGTCCGGCCGCAAGGCTGACCCGGGTCATCGCTGCCATCGACAGTCCAACGGGAACCATGAACGTGATTGAGGCGATCTGGAGTGCAATACCATGCGCCGCCAGTGGAATCGTGCCAAGCCACCCGATCATGATCGCCGACGCCGTGAACAATGACCCTTCCGCAACGATTGTCAGTCCGATAGGCGTGCCCAGACGCACAATCTGAAAAAAGACCGGCCAATCGGAGCGCCAGATACGCCCAAGCAGATTGTAGCGACGCAGTTTCGGATGCAGCATTGAATAGGCAAGCAGGAACAGGAAGGTGGTTGTTGCACTGAAGACCGATGCGATACCGGCCCCGACAAGTTCCAGGCGCGGAAAACCGAAGTGGCCGAAGATAAACACATAGTCCAGGATTGCGTTCACGATAGCACCGGCAATCGTCGCCCAAAGAACAACCTGCGTGCGCTCCATGACGGTCAGAAAGCCCCGGATGGCCATGATCAGCAACGCCGGCAGCATGGTCCACTGGAGGATACGCATGTAAAGCCCGGCAAGCTGGGCCAATTCCGGCTCCTGCCCGAGCATCAGGAGAATGGATTCGGTGAAGAAAAGGACGACCCATACGGGAATGCAGAACAGCACCGATACCCAGAAACCCATTCGCACGGCCCGGCGCAGGTCGCGCGGCCTGCGTTGACCTCGTGCACGCGCAGCAAGTGGTATGACGGCCTGCAGCACGCCCATGCCGAAGAACCACAAAAGCATATAGAAATTGAAAGCAAGCACGGATGCTGCGAGTTCCACCGCACCAAGGCGCCCGATCATCAGGACATCGGTTGTGTTGATCGCCATTTGCGCAAGCTGAGCTCCGGCCAGAGGCATTCCAAGCGACAGCGTCGGTAGAATGTCGCTTTGCCACAAGGAGGCACGTTTGGCCGACTCAGGATCCCGTGACGCGGGGTGCGCCATTGCTTCCTCCAACAATCGGGGCTATGAACCGCCTTCTTGAACGAGGCATTTGGGTTCTGGTGAGAAACTCACCTCTAGTCCTGAATGCGCATTCTGTCCATGGCTGTAATGCGCCTGCTCGCAGCCGGATGCTCGAATTCGGCGGCATTATTTGCGAATGACTGTGGACACACACGGATCCCTCTGGTATTAACGCGCCTCATGTGAGCGACGCGTCAGCGGCGATCAAGTTTCTGTACACAAGTGAATGCATCGCAGCCATGTGCTGCAGCGGAAGTTCACGACGTGGTGTCAGAATGATCGATTGGAGAGCTGGCAAGGCGTCTTTAATCAAGGTCCAATTTGTCTGCGGGCTTCCGCAGGGCATCGAGAACAGGAAAAAACGCGTGCAGGTTTTGGTTCGCGACAACAATGTCGATCAGGCGCTCAAGGCGCTGAAGAAAAAGATGCAGCGCGAAGGCATCTTCCGTGAAATGAAACTTCGCGGCCACTTTGAAAAGCCGTCCGAAAAAAAGGCGCGCGAAAAGGCTGAAGCCGTACGCCGCGCACGTAAGCTGGCTCGCAAGCGGGCGCAGCGCGAAGGTCTTCTTCCGGGCAAGCCGGCTCGCCGCTGACGCGGCTTGAGTACGCCTGGCGGTTAGATCCGTCCTTATCAAGAAAATCTGCCGTAAGGCCGACCGAAATACGGTCGGCTTTTTGGTGTTTTCAAAAAGAATCTTCTGGAAGTAAGTAAGCATAAATAAGCGCAGCCACATTACCGCCCTATTGGAGGCTGATGTACGGCATGTTCAAACGCTAGACTGTAAGAAAGCAAATGTGCCGCATGCGCAATTTTCTGCCTCACGCGACTCTATTAAGCCTTGCCGCACTGCTCGCTGCGTGCAACACGTCTGGCGTTTACGATGACGTCCCGGTCAACAGATCTGCCGGATCGTCCACCAACATCGCGTCTCTTACGGCCGTGATCGAATCGAACCCGTCCGATGCGACCGCCTACAGCACGCGGGGCATTGCCTACGGTCAGGCCGGCAAGCTCGACCAGGCAATTGAGGATTTCAACAGGGCAATCCAGCTCAATCCGCAGTCCTACCAGACCTACGCGAACCGGGCGCTTGTGCTGCGCCGGCAGGGCAAGAACGATCTTGCCGTTTCGGACTATACGCGTGCCATAAACATCAAACCGGACTACGATGTAGCCTATGTCGGCCGCGGCAATATCTATCGCCAGCAGGGCAACTACAACGCTGCGATCGCCGATTTCAATTCCGTTATCGCCCGAGACAGCAGTGATGCGCGCGCATTCTACAATCGCGGCCTGATTTATCAGGCGCAGAAGCAGGATAATCTCGCGATCGAGGATTTCGCGACCGCGATCGGCCTGAATCCGAAGGCCAGCGCACCTTATATCGCCCGTGGCATCTCCTATCTTGCGATCAACGATCCAGACGCGGCATTCGAGGATTTGTCCATGGCGGTCAATCTTGACCGTGAATCGTCTGTTGCCTGGGCAAATCGCGGTCTTGCGCTTGAGCTCCTGGGCAAGCCCAAAGATGCGCGCCGCAATTATTCGCGCGCAATGTCGCTGGACAATTCCAACAAGATCGCACGTGAAGGTCTCGGCCGGGTCGGTCAGGGCTGACGATCGCCGCAAACACAAACCGCGCGCCCTCTGATCTAAATCAACGTGAAAAAATAATCTCAATCTATCATTGAGGCCTTCCAGCATCCGTTCTGACACCGATGGAAGGCCCCGTGAAAACCATCCTGATACTGGACGGCCACCCGGACCCGGACAACGGCCACCTGTGTCACGCACTCGCCAAAGCATATTCAGTTGGCGCGGAGCGGGCGGCACACCGCCCGAATCTTGTCCGCGTCGCGGATCTTGACTTTCCCATTCTGCGCAAACCATCGGATTTCACCGACGAGCCGAGCCCGGAAGCCGTGCGGCCAGTGCGTGACGCCCTGCTGCAGGCAGATCACCTCGTGCTGATCTATCCCCTCTGGCTCGGCACGCTGCCGGCCTACACCAAGGGCTTTCTGGAACAGCTTCTTCATTATGACACCGCATTCGAACGCTCACTGGACGACCGCTGGCCGAAAGGCAAGATGCGCGGGAAGTCGGCGCGGATCGTCCTGACCGCCGGCATGCCTGCCCTTGCCTACAAACTCTGGTATGGCGCACACAGTCTGAAAAGCCTGAAGCGGAATATCCTCGGCTTCGTCGGGTTCAAACCTGTCAGGTCCACGGTCTTCGGCGCGGTCGAACACGCCGAACCGGCGCAGGTCGGCCGCTGGCTGAAAACAATGGAGAAGCTCGGAAGCAAATCAGTCTGACGGCGACAGCCGGGGAACCGCTAGAAGGGACACGGCGAGTGGAACGTTACCCGTTCACCTCCGGTCGGATGATGCAGCTCGAGGCTCTCTGCATGAAGCGCCAGGCGGACCGACGCCGCCAACGCCTCCCCTTCGGCATAAAAGCGGTCACCCAGGATCGGATGCCCCAGCGCTAGCATATGCACCCTCAATTGATGTGAGCGACCGGTATGGGGAAAAAGCCTGACGCGCGTCGTCTGGTCGAACCGGCTGATCACCTGCCATTTCGTGAGCGCCGCCTTGCCGTTTTCATGGCACACCATCTGTTTCGGGCGGTTCGGCCAGTCACAGATCAAAGGCAGATCAACTTCACCGGTATCGCTCTCCAGATGACCCCATACGTCGGCGACATAAGTCTTCCTGGTCTTGCGCCGTTCGAATTGCAGGCCGAGATGCCGGTGAGCGCCGGCATTCATCGCGAGGACCATGACACCGGACGTGTCCATGTCGAGACGATGGACAATGCGCGCTTCGCAATAGGTGTTCTGCGCCCGGGCTTCAAGACAGTCGGAATGCTCCGAAGCCTTGCCCGGTACGCTCAGTAATCCGCTCGGCTTGTTCACAATCAACAAGTCGCTGTCGGTGTGAAGCACCGACAGGAACGGCTCCTGTGGCGGATCGTAGACAAACGTTTCGGGCGCAGACGCGGACATAGGCTGAGTATCGGACTTCCGGTCAAAACAAAAAGCGCGGCTGCGGGCCGCGCTCTTATAAGGTGTTCTCACGATCAGCGAGCCGATACCCTTCGCGGGTCAGACGGTAATGATCGCCAAAAGGCCGGTCAGCACGAAAACAGCCGTCGGCGGAATCCAACAAGAGTCACCCAGCGCCAGACCGATTGCGGATGCGACGAGCGTGGCAATCAGCATCAACCATCCGAACACGACCGCCGCCGTCCCGCCGAAAGCGAACAGGATCAGGCAAAGCACGATGTTGAGAACCGCAATGGTGCCCACCTTGGAGAAGTTGATGAACCCCTCATAGGTCCGCTCGTGCGAGTCGTAGTCCATCGCGGGTGCGTTTTCGTCAGACATGAAGTTCCCCAGAATAATTCACTGTTGGAAGCTTACATACAATAAAAAACGCGGGTTCGGCAATGAGGCGTATCGCATATTCAGGTCAGGTAGACGCGACTTTTTGCCCGTTTCGGATCAGGGTCCGGTTCCGGGGCAGCATTCGGAGCAAAGGGCAGCCTCAAGCAGCATGGGATGCGCCGCGAAGACCGGCTGCCCGCAGGACCTCGTCCTGGCGGCGGCGTACGGTCGCCGCTTCGAAGGAATCGATCTGTTCGTTGAACAACTGGAAGAAATTCAGCTGCGCGCGCAGATGCAGGAACACGCCACCGAGCCCAATGGCAGCGCGGTCCATAAAGACAAACTCCTGCGGTACAGTGACCGGTCCGAGCCGTTTGAGCGCGGAATGAACCTTGAAGGCTTCCTTGCGGCCATATTCTGCGGCGGACACTCCATCTGCTATCGAACGTACACGATCGCTCAGAAGCGGCCCATAGATAAATCGCGCCCAGATATTGAGGACTTCGATGATTTCCTTCTGAAGGTTCTTGAAGCCCCAGCGTTCATAAGCTGACACCACACGGTCATTGTCTTCTTCAAGAAGACCGCGATAGAGATCGACCACGCCTTCTACAAAGGCGTCCGGGAAGACACGAATGCAGCCATAGTCGAGCAGATTGATCCCGGCAGGTTTTCCTTCCTGCTCGAACACGGTGTAGTTGCCCAGATGCGGGTCGCCATGAATAACCCCGAAATGGCTGAACGGGTGCCACCAGGCATGGAACATGGTTTTTGCCAGAAGGTTCCTGTCTTCCTGGCTGTGCTCTTTGTAATCAAGCAGCGGCTTTCCGGTGAGCCATCCCATCGTCAGCAACCGGCGTGTCGACAATTCGTCGACGACGCTCGGCACGCGGACCCGATCGTAGTCCGACAGGATATCCTGGTAGACGGCGATGTGGGCCGCCTCGCGGGCATAGTCGAGTTCTTCCCTGACCCTCGCGCTGATTTCCTTGGCGATTTCTCGCGTGTCGATCGCAGGGCTCATGCGCCTGTGCAGCGAAAACAGCATCTGCAGCTGTTTGAGATCAGCCTCAACCGCAGACGCCATGTCAGGGTATTGCAACTTGCAGGCCAGGACGCGCCCGTCATGCGCCGTTGCCCGGTGAACCTGACCGAGTGACGCCGCAGCGGCCGGTTCTCGGCCGAATTCGGCGAACCGGCCTTGCCAGTCCGCACCCAGTTCCGCACGCATGCGCCGCTTGACGAAAGCCCAACCCATGGGCGGTGCGCTTGCCTGCAGTTTTGCAAGCTCGGTCGTGTATTCGGGCGGGAGCGCATCGGGAATGGTCGACAGCAGCTGCGCGACCTTCATCAGCGGCCCTTTCAGCCCGCCAAGCGCTTCCGCGAGTTCAGCGGCATTTTTGGCGTTGTCGAGGTTCATGCCGAAAAACCGCGCGCCGGCGAATTTCGCCGCGATGCCACTCATATTCGTGCCGACTTTGGCATAGCGCCCCATTCTGGCGCTGAAACGATTGCTTTCGCGGTCTTTGGACTGTGCCATACGGCAGGCTACTCCTTGCGGCAGATCTGAACTTGGGCATTGCGGACAGAACTCACTGTCACATCAAATATGAATTACGGCAAAGAAATCCAGTTGGACCAGTCGACAATTCGTCGCCATCCGGTTTCACATCCGGAGCAACACCGCGGCGATTTCGTCCCGGGCCTTTGCCAGGCCCTTGTAGATCAGCTGGTCGCTGCGCAGCGCGAGAAGTTGCGTCCTCAGGTTTGAGGCGATGGCAATTCGATCCTCTTGCCGAGCAAGGAGTGAGAGCGGGTCGTGGTGGATCTTGATCGTAAACAGGATGTCGCCACTTTCAGGCAGCCTGCGCAGGGTCTGTCGCTCAACCCGCAGAAACAGACTGGCAAATGTCTGGCTGGTGACATCGAACGGAATTCCTTCTGGCATCGGATGGTGCAATTTGTCATCCGGGTAGATCGACCAGTTAAACCGGCATAGGAGCTGGCCGACCTTGAGATTTTCGAACAGCCGGGCGACCACCTGTCCCATGCGCGCATCGTTAAAATCGGGCACTCCGTTGTGGATCCCGGTCATGGTCAGGCCGATTTTTTCCGACAGCCGCCACGACGACGGAAAGCATAGCGATGCCGCAACCAGCCGGTAGCCCTCTGGCCCAGAACGCATGATGACCAGATCTTCCTGCACCAGCCGGGATGCCGTCAGAAGGAAAGGAGCCGTTTTGAGGTCCACTTGGATGCCCGGTTGCCCAACCGATACGGTGTCGCCGTCGAACACATGCGTTGCGTTATGAAAACGCGAAAGATGCCCGGTGACGAGTTCAAGAACCTCGCCCTGGCTGGCTTCCGTGTCGTCTTCTGCCCGAAAAACTGCTGAAAGATCTTGTGCGAACAAACGCTCTTTTTCGTTCAGATGCTCTGCCAGGAACGGGTCGGGTTCAAGCCAGTCATCTTCATCGACCGGCCGGAGCCCGACCGTAAACGGCTGCGTGGAGCCGTCATAGGGTCTGTGGCGGAACCGCGGGTTGGCGGGTGAAGGCATTCAGGCTTGTCCCTGGCGCCTCATTCCTCATCCAGCTCTTCAAGTTCGTCGATGATGCGTTCGATCACGGACAAGCCCTTTTTCCAGAAATCCGGATCTGTCGCACTCAGGCCGAACGGTGCCAGAAGGTCTGAGTGATGTTTGGTTCCGCCAGCTTTTAGCAAGTCGAAATATTTGTCCTGGAACCCGGTTTCGGCATCCTCGTAGACCGCAAAAAGCGAATTCACCAGGCAATCACCGAACGCATAGGCATAGACGTAGAACGGAGAATGAATGAAGTGCGGGATGTAGGTCCAGAAGGCTTCATAGCCGTCATTCAGCTTGATCGCCGGTCCGAGGCTCTCGCCCTGAACCGACATCCAGAGCTCACCGATCTTTTCCGACGTCAGTTCTCCGTTGCGACGCTCGGTGTGGACCTTGCGCTCGAAGGTGTAAAACGCGATCTGGCGGACCACGGTATTGATCATGTCTTCGGCCTTGGATGCCAGCATGATCTTGCGCGTCTTCGGACTTTCGGCTTTTGCGAGCAGTGACTTGAACGTGAGCATTTCGCCGAACACGCTTGCGGTTTCCGCAAGTGTCAGCGGGGTCGGAGCCATGAGCGGCCCGTTGTGCCCGGCAAGAACCTGATGGACACCGTGCCCAAGTTCATGTGCGAGCGTCATCACGTCACGGATTTTGCCCTGGTAGTTGAGCAGGACATAAGGATGCGCACTCGGAACAGTCGGGTGCGCGAACGCACCTGGTGCCTTGCCGGACCGTGCAGGTGCATCGATCCAGCCCTTTTCGAAGAACCGTCCTGCGATTTCGGCCATATCGGGCGAGAAGGCGTCATAGGCCGACAGGACGGTTTGCCTGGCCTCGTCCCACGGAATAACCCGTGTGTCCGCATCCGGTAGCGGCGCATTGCGATCCCAGCTGTTGAGCTGTTCCACACCGAGCCATTTCGCTTTCAGTTTGTAGTACCGGTGCGACAGACGGGGATAGGCGTCGCGGACAGCTGCGACCAGGGCATCGACAACCTCACGTTCAACCCGGTTTGCAAGATGGCGGCTGTCGGCGATGTCCTTGAAGTTTCGCCAGCGGTCGGAAATTTCCTTATCCTTTGCCAGTGTGTTCGTGATCAATGCAAATGTTCTCAGGTTCTCCGAGAATGTCTCCTTCAGGGCACCAAAGGCGAGTTTTCGCTTTTCAGGCAAAGGATCGACAAGGAGATTGAGAGCAGGCTCGATGGGAAGCTTCTCGCCATCAATATCAAAGGTCAATGACGCCATTGTCTCATCGAACAGCCTGTTCCAGGCATTGCTGCCGGTGACTGATTTTTCGTGAAACAACTGTTCGACGCGATCTTCAAGCTGGTAGGGTTTGCCCTTGCGCAGATCCTCGATCCATGGACGGTAATGAGCGAGCTGCTCGTCCTTAAGGGCCGTTTCGACGATAGCATCGTCGATGGTGTTCATTTCCAGTGTGAAGAACAGAAGATGGGAGCTCGCAGTGGTGATCTGCTCCTGAACGTCGCCATAAAACTTCTGCGAAACCGGGTCGATCGTGTTGCCGGCATAAACAAGTCCGGCGAACGAAATCAGCCTGCCCATCAGGTCTTCCAGATCCTCATAAGCCCTGATGGCTGTTATGAGTGCCGGGACATTTTCCTGCGCCAATTCACCCAGACGGCCCTTGTACGAGGTCTCGAATGTTTTTGCCCGGTCAAGAGCCTCTTTGAGATCCTGCGTAACCTCGGGTGCTTCCACGGACGCATAAAGATCTGTCAGATCCCATTCCGGCAGGTTCTTGAGTTCGACGGATGCCGCCGACTGGGGCGCGTGGACTGCGTGCGGTAGAGGCATTGTTCACTCCGGTGAGGGCCTGCCGTGTCAACAGCAAGCAACTGTCTGTTTCCCGATTAGTAGGCCGGACGGCTATCGCGGCGCAATTCGGGTCGCTGATTTTTTTTGAACGTACTTGGACGATTTATTTACCCAATTGCGACCACAATGGTTCGAAACGAGACAAGATGAAGTGAACTGATCCAGGCCATGCAAGCAACAAGTGGAAAGATTCTCATCGTCGACGACGATCCGATCCAGCGCAGGCTTCTTGAAGAGGCCGTCCGGAAATTCGGCTACCGTTCCAAGACGGCGGAAAACGGCATCGAAGCGATGCGGATCATGAGCGGTCCCGAATCAGGCGAGATCGATCTGGTAATTCTGGACATGGTCATGCCGGAGCTGGATGGATTGGGCGTGCTGGAACAGCTGCGTGCGAATAAGAACGCCACGCCGGTCATCGTGCAAACCGCGCACGGCGGGATCGATACGGTTGTAAGCGTCATGAACGCCGGTGCACAGGACTTCGTTGTCAAGCCGGTTGCCCCCGAGCGTCTTAATGTCTCCATTCGCAATCTTCTGAAAACGTCGGCTCTTGAAGACGAGATCACCCGGTTCAGGAAACAGGCCTCTGGAACGCTGACATTCGCGGATATCATCACACATTCCGCGGCGATGGAGCGTGTGATCAGTCTCGGCAAACGGGCTGCCGCGTCCAACATTCCGATCCTCATCGAAGGAGAAAGCGGCGTCGGCAAGGAAATGATCGCCAGTGCCATTCAAGGTTCGAGCGATCGCAAATCCAAGCCGCTGGTCGCCGTCAACTGCGGCGCTATTCCCGAGAATCTGGTCGAATCCATCCTGTTCGGGCACGAAAAGGGCGCATTTACCGGCGCTATCGACAAACATGTCGGCAAATTCCAGGAAGCGCATGGCGGGACATTGTTTCTCGACGAGGTCGGTGAACTGCCACAGGACGTGCAGGTGAAATTGCTGCGCGCGATCCAGGAGAGTGAAATCGATCCGATTGGGGCGCGCCGCCCGGTGAAAGTGGATTTCCGCCTGATTTCAGCGACCAACCGTCGCCTGATCGACCAGGTCAAGGAAGGCCTCTTCCGTGAAGATCTTTACTATCGTCTCAACGTATTTCCGATCTGGATTCCCCCTTTGCGCGACCGGCGCGAGGACATTCCGGCGCTCACCCGCCATTTTCTGGCAAGGTTTGCGGCTGAAGAGGGCAAACCTCACGTGGCCGGCGTGGCAACCGATACGGTGGCAATGCTCCAGGACTACCATTGGCCAGGAAACATTCGCCAACTTGAAAACGCCGTTTTCAGGGCCGTCGTTCTGTGTGACGGTGCCCAGCTGACCGTCAATGACTTTCCCCAGATCGCAGCGGCGGTGGATCAGCCGATTGTCGAAACCGCCGTCACGGCACAGCCTGTGGCCGCAAGCAACGCTCCTCCCCCGCCCGATTTCGCTCAGCCAGCACAAAGTGGTGATCCGCAGCTTGCTCCAGCACACCCTGCACCTGCGGCACAATCCGGCTTTGAGTTCGCCGCACCTTTCGGGTTCATGCGGAACCTGGACCACGAGGGGCATGTCCGGAAACTGACTGAAATCGAAGAAGAATTGATTCGAGCCGCCATCAATCACTATTCAGGCCGCATGACGGAGGTTGCCAAGCGACTGGGCATCGGACGATCCACACTTTATAGGAAGCTCAAGGAATACGGCCTGGAAGACAACGACAAGAATGCGGCTGCCTGAATAACGACAAGAATCTGGCGAAGACGGGCAAATGGACGATTTTTTGACGCATTCTGCCACTATCCAGCGTTCAGGCAGGGTTTTTTCCAAATTGCAGGCTTGCCGTTGCATTAATGCTACGATTATCACGCAAGCGAAATTAGGGTAAAAACTTCTTAACTAGCAGCAGGTATTGTATGGCTCCTGCTGGGGAGCATGGGACGGGCACAAGCCCTCAAAAAACGGCGAGATAGAGATTGCGTAACCGATTTTTTGATTTCGGCGCCGTCGGTTGGCTGAAGCGGGCTGCGAAAGTTGCAGGTGCGTTTTTAATTGCGTCTGCATGCTTCGCTGGCGGTGCATCTGCGGAAACCAGAACACTCAAGCTTTACAACACGCATACCAAGGAACGGGTTTCCATCACGTTCAAGAGAAACGGCCGCTATCTTCCTGCAGGTCTGCGGGAAGTGAACCGTTTTTTGCGCGACTGGCGCCGTAATGAAATCATCAAGATGGATCCCGAACTCTTGGATCTGATCTGGGAAGTCTACCGGGAAGTGCGCGGCAGAGAGCACATTTACGTCGTCTCCAGTTACCGTTCGCCTGCAACCAACAACATGTTGCGCAAAAGATCGTCCGGCGTTGCCCGGAACAGCCAGCATACGCTTGGCAAAGCCATGGATTTTTATATTCCCGGGGTCAATCTTGCCAGACTGAGGGCCGCAGGGTTGCGCAAGGAAGTTGGCGGCGTCGGATATTACCCGCGCTCCGGATCTCCCTTTGTGCATATGGATACCGGACGGGTGCGCCACTGGCCGAAGATGAGCCGCTCGCAGTTGGCGAAGGTCTTCCCGAACGGAAAAACGTTGCACATTCCTTCAGACGGAAAACCGTTGAAGGGTTACAAGCTCGCTCTTGCTGAATCCAAATCCGGCAAGCGCAAGTCAACCTCCCGGCCGACACTTGTTGCGTCGAGCAGAAGCAGTGAACCGGGTGCGCGCGCACCAACGACGCGTGCACCAACGACGCGTGCACCAACGACGCGTGACCAGAACCTGACCGCCCCCGGCAAACCGATCCCCAATGCGGAAACCAATGATCGGCCTGCCAGAGAAGGAGGCGGTAACCTGTTCGCCGGCCTGTTCGGCGGTGGTAACACGAAGGACAACGACCAGGCCAACCGCTCCGGCGCTGTTGGCAACAGAGGCGCTACGCGCACAGCAAGCGTTTCGCCCGTTCTTAAAAATCCACCGGTCCCAACACGCAAGGTTCTTCAGACAGAACCGGAGCCGCAAACTGCCGAACCGATTGTTGTGGCCAGTATCGCACCCGGCGACAAACCGCTCGTTTCCGGGCCGGTACCGCCGCTGCCGGTTGGCCAGGCGCCGGTGGCAAACACGCTCGATGCTCAACGCGTCGCCCTGGAAAACGGGCAGACGCCAACAAGCAACGAAGCCATTGGCTCCAGGTTCCAGATCGCGGCATCTCCCGCGCAAAAACCTGACAGGGGCCTGAGTGATGCCGCAAAAGTGGCCGCAGCAGAACTTGGCCTTGAAGGTTCAGGCAATCCGTCTGACGTTGCGCCTACCGATGATCCAGTTGCAGCGATTGCAGCAGCAACGGGGACTGCCTTGCCGTTTCCTGCGCCCGCGCCGAGGCCTGAAACGACACTGGCCTATGCGTCGCCGACCGTGACACCGCCAGTCCTGAAGCGCTCATTGCGCCCGTCAGTCTCTGCGGGTGATGAGGCCGAGCTCGGACGCGTAGAGCGCTCTGCACCTGCCAGCGCGAATCGGCCACAGCCCTCGCTCTCCGGCCGTATTCCACGCGACCAGATTATCGATCCGATGGCAGGCTTTGCCGGTTTGCCAGACAAATCAGAGCCGACACTCTTGTCAGGCGACGGCACAACGCGCCACCAGACTTTCGCGTCGTTGATCCATCCCAATCAGCGCAAGCTCAAGAGCGTGATGATGCCGGCCAATCGCTTCGTATCCGGTGGCTTTAACCAGGCGCCTTACGGAGCGCTCAGGACGGATCGCTTTGACGGTGGCCCGGCAGTTGTGGTTCTGCCAGTCCAATACGCCAGATAACGATCGCATAGGCGACGAGATCAAAAAAAGAGCGGCACCCACGCCGCTCTTTTTGTTTGCAAAAGGCTGGAAAACTCAGCCCTCAGGGGCGACCGGGCCTGCCATTCCAAGGGCGTGCATATAAAGGTCGAGAACAGCCTCTTCCTCTTCGCGCTCGTGAGGTTGTTTTTTGCGCAGCGAGACGATCTTGCGCATGATCTTCACGTCATACCCATTGCCCTTGGCTTCCGCATAGACATCCTTGATGTCGTCGGCAATCACCTTCTTTTCTTCTTCCAGTCGTTCAATGCGTTCAACAAATGCCCGCAGCTGGTCTGCTGCAACTCCACCTGGATCGGACATGAAACACTTTCTCCTTATTCATTCTTCTTGATCTGTCTGCGGCCGGTGCCAGTTGATCTCTGGCCCAACCGAAAGACAATCCTGTTCCGCGCTGTCCCGTGCCAGACTCGACTTCCGCCGTCAACCATGCACAGCACTTGTTCAATTCAATGCTCAGGTTTGTTCGTCTCAAAAGCGGCCTTCTGTTCGGCGGACGCTTCCGTCTGGTATTTGTCTTTCCATTCGCCGTAGGGCATGCCGTAAACGATTTCACGCGCATCGGCTTTTTCAAGGTCTAGACCTTTGTCCTGTGCAGCGTCCTGATACCAGTTCGACAGGCAATTCCGGCAGAATCCCGTCAGATTCATCATGTCGATGTTCTGAACATCGGTACGTTTGCGCAGATGATCGACAAGACGTCTGAACACCGCAGCTTCCAATTCCAATTTCGTTTGATCGTCCATCGCAACAAAAACTCCCTCGCTTTGCTCCACCGCCATTCAATATGTGTCGGTTCGGGATTTGAAGTATTTGATTTTCCGGCAATCCGGCAGGCTGGCGATCCGGCGCAGCAGCGGCGCAAGTCTATGCGCCCATTCTGAATGTCCTTTGTCGGTCGCGATCAGATCCTGTCGCAATTCAAGCAGCACGTGGGCCAGACCCCGGCGCGTTGCGTGCCGGTACATTGTGTCGTTTTTGAGAGCCCCGTCATAGGGTTCATTGTCGCCCACGACGAGGTCGTCCTGGGCCCGAAGCCCATCCAGCATCGGCGTTACCGCCCTTGGATCGCTATCCCAGAGAACCGTGGCATGCCAGGGACGCGGCGCACCGCGCCAGGCTGGTGTGAAGCTGTGTATCGAAACCACGACCGGCGGCGCAGTCACTTCCATCATCTTGTCGATCGTCTGGTCTACAAGGTCGTGATAGGGCTTGTAATACTGTTCTATGCGAAAGGCACGTTCGCTCGCATCCACCCTTGCATTGCCAGGGACAACAGCACCATCGGACAACCGCATGATCAGTGTCGGATCGTCCTCACCCCTGTTCGGATCGATAAACAGGCGGGAAAAGGTCGTCATGCAGGCAGGTGCTTCAAGTTGTTTTGCCAGCTCGAGCGTAACCGCACGCGCACCGATATCAAAACCGATATGCCGCTGAAACTGCTCAGGCGCGACCCCCAGGTCGCCGTACCCGGACGGCACGGCATTGGAGGCATGATCGCATAGCAGCAGAACCCCCGAAGTCAGGTCTCCGGCAATATACTCTGTCGGCTCAAAGATCTCGCCAGCCATTGCTGCTGTCTGTGTCATGTCAGGCTTCGTGGAAAATTGCAGTCGCGGGATGCGCAGGCGAAAAGGTTTACGTCAATCCGCGCGAAGAACCAAGTCTGAATGCGCAAATTGCGCAAGTTCGGCATCACGATTCGAACGCCGTCACAGAATTGGTGGCTTCTCGGGAAAACTCTGTGAATTCAGACGCCTTTTGCACCGCAAAGACCTGAATCTATACCCTTTATTGACGGCTAAGC
Organism: uncultured Roseibium sp.; assembly: GCF_947494555.1. Lineage (GTDB taxonomy): Bacteria > Pseudomonadota > Alphaproteobacteria > Rhizobiales > Stappiaceae > Roseibium. The sequence continues at coordinate 218,005 of NZ_CANLVF010000007.1, forward strand.
CCTATCAGCGGGGAAACTGCCTTGTTCCCGCCCCAATTCTGGCCACATAGGTGTCGTTATCGTTCTTGCGGGCAGAATTTTTTGAACGGATTTTGGAAACATGATTGGGTGGGTGCCTGCACTAAAACCCGTTAACGACGTTGACAAGACCCTGTTGTCGACGCAAAAAGCGAATGTCAGTAAAGCAGCAAAGTGAACGACTGCAAATGTTTGAGGTTGGGGAACGGTACCATGGATGGTCTCGGGCGCGCGTTGGCACGCCCTTGAGGACAATTGTCGCCGGTTTCCTCGCATTGCTGTTTTTCTCAACTTCCAGTGACGAAGCCAGGGCAGATCTGAGGCTTTGCAACAAAACGGACAGTCAGGTCGGCGTGGCCATCGGCTACAAGGACAAGACTGACTGGGTCACTGAGGGCTGGTGGAACCTTGCCTCAAATTCTTGCGAGACTTTGGTGCCGGGAGCCCTGGTGTCACGATACTATTACATCTACGCAGTTGATTACGACCAGTTTGGCGAATGGGGCGGCCGTGCATTCATGTGCACCCGTGAGAAAGAGTTCACCATTCGCGGGATTGAAGACTGCGTTGCTCGTGGCTTTGAGCGGACAGGCTTTTTTGAAATCGACACGGGTGAACAAAGCAGTTGGACGGTCCAGCTGACCGAACCCGTGCAACAAGGAACAGGTGGGCGATGAGGCGAAACCGGCGAGTCAAGATACTAGCAACTCTCGGACCCTCTTCCTCAGAACAAGACATCATAGAAAATCTTTATCGCTCGGGTGCGGACGTATTCCGCATCAACATGAGCCATTCAGATCATGATCGTCTAAAGCTGCTCGTTGAGCGAATCCGTTCTGTTGAGGGAAAAGTTGGGCGGCCAATCGGCATTCTGGCCGATTTGCAAGGTCCGAAACTACGGGTTGGCGCGTTCTCCGACGGGCCCGTTATGCTTGAAAACGGTGCAACTTTCACGCTGGACGCCGACACGTCCGGTGGAGATGTAAATCGCGTGCACCTGCCACATCCGGAAATTCTTCAGGCACTGGAACCAGGTCACCGGTTGCTGCTTGATGACGGCAAGATCCAGCTGAATGTGGTTGAGGCTAGCCCGACCAAGGCAGTTACCGAGGTCATTGTCGGCGGCAAGCTTTCCGATCGCAAAGGCGTCAGCGTTCCGGACTCCGAAATCGCGACCAGCGCCATGACGGAAAAGGACCATAAAGATCTCATTGCGGCTCTCGACCAGAATGTTGACTGGGTTGCGCTGTCGTTTGTTCAGCGCCCCGACGACTTGGCGGAGGTCCGCAAGATTACCCGCGGCCGCGCCGGTGTTTTGGCAAAGATCGAAAAGCCCCAGGCGATTGGGCGCCTCGACGAGATCATTGAGCTGTCAGACGCGATCATGGTCGCCCGTGGCGACCTCGGCGTTGAAATGCCGCTAGAACAGGTTCCCGGCCTGCAGAAGCGCATCACGCGTGCTTGCCGCCGTGCCGGCAAGCCGGTCGTTATTGCAACGCAGATGCTGGAGTCGATGATTTCCGCGCCGGTGCCCACCAGGGCGGAAGTCTCCGACGTCGCAACGGCGGTTTTCGAAGGCGCTGACGCAGTGATGCTGTCGGCTGAATCTGCAGCCGGTGATTTTCCCATCGAGGCCGTCGCGACGATGGACAAGATCTCCCAGCAGGTCGAACAGGACAACAACTACCGCACGATCATTGATGCACAGCGGGCAGAGCCGGAAGCAACCGGTGCGGATGCCATCTCGGCCGCCGCCCGTCAGATTGCCGAAACACTCAATCTCGCTGCAGTGGTCTGCTACACGACATCGGGCGCGACCGGACTGCGCGCTTCGCGCGAACGCCCCTCCTCACCCGTGATCGTCTTGTCTCCGGTCCTTGCGACAGCTCGGCGCCTTTCGCTTGGCTGGGGTCTTCACTGTGTTGTCAGTGAAGATGCGGCAAACGAGGAAGACATGATCGATCGCGCCTGCCGCATTTCCTTCTCCGAAGGGTTTGCCAAACCGGGTCAGCGCGTCATCGTGACTGCCGGTGTCCCCTTCGGAACGCCCGGATCAACCAACATGCTGCGGATTGCCTTTGTCGGCAATGACGGTCAGGGCGGAATTTGACCCCTTAATCGTTTGAATAACCTGACCGGGCGTTGATTGACGGCCGGTCAGACTCTGTCCAGCGAGCCTTCGGCTTTCGGAGCCAAGTGAGTGCCGTTGTCGGTGCTCTCCACCTTTTTCGCCAGCCTTTGGATCCCCCTGATGATAACGTCCGTATGGGTGTGATGAGGCATGTGTCCCGCCAGGTCGAGCATCAACAGCTCTGCATTCGGAAGGTCCCGAATGAGCCCCTCGCAATGTATCGACGGCCAGACGACAGTGTCGTGAGTACCTGTCACGACAAGTGCGGGCTGGCGGATATCGGAATATCGTTTCGACTGGCTTATGACCGCCCGTTTTAAGAAGGCGATCTGGCGTGCGTTGGCGCGAAAAGATGCCGGTCTGAACAACAGCGGCAACTTCATCTCACGCGGGTAGCCCTGAGGCGCGCCGTCCGGCAGGAAGACATTCGTCAGGGCCTTTGCTGCCTGTCCCTGTCCGATAGGCAGTGTCAGTGTCCAGCAGAAAATCGCGCCAAGGACCGGCCAGGATGCAACGGTGTAGTACCAGTTGACACCTCCTGGCCATTCGTGGCTCACCGGCGCCAGAAAAACGAGACCCTTTACTCTGTCCGGCGCGCAGAGACCAAGCGCTGCTGTCACAGACCCGGCAAGGGAGTGACCAACGACGATCGCGTTGTCGATTTCGAGCCTTTCCAAAAGAAGCGAAAGAACATGTGCCTGTCCTTCGGGCAAATCGTGCAGCGCGCCTTGCCCGGTCGAAAATCCCAGGCCTGGACGGTCGATGAACAGCAAATCGTACTTGTTCTTGAGCGATGCCAAAAACGCCAAGCGGGTATCATATGCATTTCCGCTCGCCCCGTGGAGAAAGACCAGAACTGGTGCATCAGGGTCGCTGCCGTCCGACCGGTAAAAATGATAGTGGAGCCGTGCGCCGCCGACCTCGGCAAAGGATCCGTCCGGTCTGATCTGGCGATTGATTTCCCGGACCCGGAAGAACGTGTACAAAAACGCGGCGAACAGCGGTGTAGCGACAACAAAAAAGAAAATCATGAACATAGCGCGGACATAGCATCCGCTCGCCGATTATCAAGACAAGGCAAATTCACAGATCTCAGGCAGGTGCGCCCTCAGCTTTCTTTTCAAGGTCTTCGATCGCCTCCGTAGCATTCTCCAGCCCTGGATTGACCTCTAGCGCCCGCTTGAAAGTCAGCAAGGCATCCGTGTCGAATCCCAGCCGCCGCTGTATGATCGCCAACCCGGAAAGCGCGCCCCAATGCCTGGGTTCGATCGCAAGAGTGCGTTCAATGTCGACGAGCGACTTACCGAAGTCTTCACGCATGTAATGAACCGTAGCTCTGCGGTTCCATCCTTCCGCATAAGACGGCTTCAGGACAACGACCACATCGAGAAGGTCGAGCGCAAGCGCATGATCTTCTGTCTGAATTGCCTGGCCTGCACGCGACATGAGAATGTCAACGGTATCGCTGCCCGATTCCATCCAGATCCTCTGGATCTCACGCGCCGCCCGCTCCGAAGCCTTTGGTCCTTCGGACTCAGCCAGATCGGCAAAAAGCTGATCCAATCGCGACTGTTCTTCTTCAGGGTCGGTCTCTTCAACAACAACCTGGCCGCCCGCATCCGGCGGGTCGTCAGGGAGCGGGCTGAAGTCTTCGGCAGATGGAGGCTCCACTTCCGGTCCGAGGTCCGGAACTGGCTGCGCGCCTGCAATTGCAGGCGCTATGGAAAGGAGGAGTGTAAGCACAAAAATCCGCATTCAACGATTATGGGTCGTTGAACGCGGCGGTCAATCCGGGAATTTGACACTTCTTCGTGCGCAGCGCCTTTTCGAAACCCTTCCGCGCTACCGTCGGCTGACTAAGCGCTTCGCATTGAAGGAATTTTCAGGTCACAGACGCGCGGCCGACAGCGCCGGGATTAGCCCTGGCGTGCCTTGAAGCGCGGGTTTTTCTTGTTGATGATGTATACGCGGCCCTTCCGGCGAACCATGCGGTTATCCCGGTGGCGGGTCATCAACGCTTTGAGCGAGTTCTTGATCTTCATGTCACTGTCCCCCGTAAGGGTGATCCTGTTACTTTAAACCAAATGAGCGCCTGAGGCGCTCACATTCAATTTGGATGCCCTGGAAGCAGCAGCACGAATGCGCCAATCTTCAGATCACCCGGCGCGTCCTGAAACTGTCAGTCAGCGCAACCATGGTGGGCGTGACAGGGATTGAACCTGTGACCCCTTCGATGTCAACGAAGTGCTCTCCCGCTGAGCTACACGCCCGAATTTCTCGGTAGTCCGGCGCCGCCGCGCCGTGGTGGAGTGCGATATAACGGGGATCGTCAGTCAGCGCAACCCTGTTCTTCACCGAACTGTCAAAATTTCCCGTTCAAAAAGGCCTTGCTGCGTTCGCGTTAATCAGGCCGCCAGCATGCGCTCCACTTCCTGCACAAGGTCTTTCAAATGAAAAGGTTTTGACAATACCTTGGCGTCTTTTGGCGCCTCGGATTCAGGGTTGAGCGCAACCGCTGCAAAGCCGGTAATGAACATGACCTTCAGGTCGGGATCCAGTTCTGTCGCCCGCCGTGCCAGCTCAATACCATCCATCTCCGGCATGACAATGTCTGTCAAAAGCAGGGAAAACGGTTCTTCACGCAATCGTTCATAGGCGCTTCTGCCATTGTCGAACGAGACGACATCATGGCCGGCATTTTCCAGGGCCTTCGCCAGGAACCGGCGCATATCGTTATCATCTTCAGCTAGCAGGATACGCGGCATTGTAAACGACCATTCCTCATCTTTCGTTTTGGCGGCATCGGGTTACACCTTTTGCCGGTTATAGCTCGAATTCCACAGAATGATAGGGAGAATTGGTTCTTCAAAGGTTTTGATCGGGTGACTGTGGACTGCGTGTTGATTCCTTGGCACCATAGCCTAGGGCTTCCAGAAGTATCTGGAGAGGCCTGAACCGGAAGTAAAGAAAGCGGGACAGACAATTTGACGGACGAAACGCGGCCCACATTTGATGCACCTTTCGAAGCCGATTTCAACGGCTCACCGGCATTTGAGGTCCTGTGCCCCGCCGACCAACGGATTCCTTTCGTTTTCAATTCACCGCATTCAGGTCGGCAATATTCCAGAACGTTTCTCGCATCCTCGCGTCTGGACGAAAGCTCGATACGGCGCTCGGAAGATGCCTTTGTCGATGACCTGTTCGCACATGTTGTTCCCTTGGGCGCACCACTCCTGAGGGCTCATTTCCCGCGCGCATATCTCGATGTGAACCGGGAACCCTACGAACTCGATCCCAAGATGTTTGATGGCCGGTTGCCGTCTTACGCCAATATCCGTTCGATCCGTGTTGCAGGTGGATTGGGTACCGTCGCCCGGATCGTCAGCGAGAACCATGAAATCTACCGCCACCGGCTCCCGGTGGAAGAAGCCCTCAATCGAATTGAGGAAATCTACAAGCCCTATCATTCGACGCTGCGCCGGCTGCTTGCGCAAACACATGTCACATTCGGACATTCGGTACTCATCGACTGCCATTCAATGCCTTCAAGCGTCAAATGCCAAACGACGGATGCGAGGCCCGATTTCATTCTTGGGGATCGATACGGAACCAGTTGCAATGGGGAGCTGACCGAATTCGCCTGCTCCATCCTGCGGGACATGGGCTACAGCGTCAGCAGAAACAAACCCTATGCCGGCGGCTTTATCACGGAACACTACGGACGCCCTGCAAGTGGGCTGCATGCGCTGCAGATCGAAATCAATCGCGGGCTCTACATGAACGAAGCCACTCACGAACGTTCTGAAGGGTTTGAGGATCTGTTCCACAACCTTCGCGAATTCGCCCGCGAACTTGTGGCCATGCCGGACGCCGCCCTGCCCGCCGACTCTATCGCAGCAGAATAAAACCACCCGACAAAAAAAGAGGCCGCACTCAAAAAGAGGCGGCCCGAGTCTAGGGAGGAAACGCCCAAGGAGGGCGATGCGATACGAGTATCGCACCGCAATAAAATCGCACCGCAGTGCACAAAGGTCAAGTCTGAAAGGGCTGGTGTACTGTACAAACTATAGGCAATTTATGCTGTTTTGCAGATTCAATTTTTGGCAGATCAGGTTATACAAACGGCAAAACCGGGCACTTGCCTCCTCACGAAACGTGTTTGACTAGGAAAAACCAATGACCTCGTCCGCGACAAGTTCGAACCCGCTCGCGCCCTTCCTCGACGTGCTCGCGGATGCCGCGACACAGGCCATCATGCCGCATTTCCGCCAGGGCTTCGCAATCGACAACAAGTGGGATACCGGTTTTGACCCTGTCACGATTGCGGACAAGAACGGCGAAACCGCCATGCGGGCATTGATTAACAGCACTCATCCCGACCACGGCATTTTGGGGGAAGAGCACGGCCCGGAGAACCTGGATGCGGAAAACGTCTGGGTGCTCGACCCAATCGACGGAACGCGGGCGTTCATTACCGGGTTGCCCACTTGGGGGACGCTTATCGGTTTGAGAACAAGCGGCGTCCCCAGTCTTGGGATGATGGTTCAGCCTTACATCGGTGAACGCTTTGCCGGCGATGGAAAAAGCGCCTGGTTTCACGGCCCGCAGGGAACCAGGGCACTCGCCACCAGGACTTGCGACACGCTCGAAGATGCCACTCTTTTCACCACGACACCGGCCCTTTTCAGCGAAAGGGAACGCCAGGCCTATGACCGGATTGAAGGAACTGCCCGGCTCGCCCGATATGGCACTGACTGCTACGCTTATTGCATGGTGGCGGCAGGACACGGCGATGCCGTCATCGAGTCCGGTCTTGCTCCATATGACATTGTCGCACTTGTTCCAGTTGTCGAAGGCGCCGGCGGTGTCGTGACAACATGGACCGGCGGTTCACCATCTGAAGGCGGGCAGATCGTCGCAAGTGGCAATCCGCGGCTTCACGACCTTCTTTTGACGGAGCTTTCCAAAGCGGCGTAGTTTCGCGCCGCTTTTAGCGTTTGGCCTTGCTTCCGACCGTGGCCGTTGCTTTCAGGCGGCTATCTGCAAGTTCCTGTTCGGCCTCAAGACCGGGAATAAACGCATCGAATGCCGCCCAGAACTGGTCCCGGTAGACGTCTCGCTCCATCATGATTTCATGAGCCGAACCGGGTATCTCGACATAGGCGGCCGATCTCGTGCGGGCGACGAAGTCCTCGATTGCCGGTGTTGAGACAATTCGGTCCCCCCCGGCGGCGAGCATGAGACATGGCAGTTTGATGCCTGGGCCCGCACCGCGTCTTCTAAGGGGCATCATGGTACGCGCAGCCGCGTTCAACCAGCCGAAAGTCGCCGAGCCGACGCCGAGCTTTGGCGCATGCTCCAGAACCTTGTTTGAGCGCTCGTAACGGGTTCTGTCAGAGGTCTGCCTGTTTTTTTCAAATGAAACGAACAGCTTGCTGTTGCCGCCTGGAACATAAAGCCATCCAAACCCGAGCAGACAAAACAAGCGTGCCAGTGGAAATCCGATTTTCTCGACAGCCGCCGATGTTTTCGGTCCGCCCGCTTTCAACGGAGGTCTGCCCAGAAGGCCAAAGGTAAGTGTGCGCAGAACGCGGCGTCTTGCATCGACCAGACCGAGTGCGTGAGCCCCGGAAGGCAGGCCGAGCAACGGCGCGGTGATGACCGCGCGGTCCAACATGGTTCGAAGCCTCTCCGTGTCAGACAAAAGCACCAGGCCACCTGTGGAATGGGCGAGCGCAAAATGCGGTCCGGGATAATTCGCAAGCGACACTTCTTTCAAGACAGTGCGCAAGTCGAGCCGGTATTTCTTGAAACTTGAAATATAGCCGCGCCTTGGGTTTCGGGTGATCCGCTGGGACCCGCCCTGACCGCGCCAGTCGAACGTCACAACATCGAACCCACGCCCGCGCAAATCTTCGACGACTTCGAAATATTTCTCGATAAATTCCGCCCGGCCCTGCAACACAGTCACAGTCCCAAGTCGCTGCGTTCCGGTTGCTGCCCAGCATGCGTAGCGGATCTTGATGCCGTCGGGTGTTGAAACAAACCCTGTTTGCGCCCCGTTGGGCACGGGATTTTCGGGATGATGAATCAGACTCATGGTCTCACGTGATAACGGGCTTCAGCCCGCCGGACAACAGACTTCGGGCCGGCTCTCGAACGAGCCGACCCTGAAGTTATGGTGTTGTTGCAAGGAAATTACCAGCGGAACTGCCAGTAGACGCCTTGACCGCCATGGCCACCACGGCCGCCATACCCGCCGTGCCTGCCTTGCCCGATCGGACGGCTGCGAACGATCTGCGCGTTGCGCGAATCGACGACCAGCCTGACCGGCCATCCCCTCCAGCCGATAGCCTTGACGATATACATCGGCCCACGGCGATCGATGATCCGGATCCGGTGAAAGCCGCGATGACGCAAACTCCGGCGGATCTGACGCGGTCCGAGGGAATAATGGCCACCGCCATGTCCACCTTGCCAACCATGACCCTTGCGTTTTCCGCCCTTTTTCTTGTGGTGGATCTGGATGACCTGAGCATCTGACGATGCGTGAATTTGCTTTGCGCCCGACATGGTAGTCGCGGATGCGGAAGGTGCAAATCCGACGGTTGCCAGCAAGATGGCACCGGCGATGGGGGCTGACAGTTTTGAAGCAATCGTAAACATGGCAAATCTCCTGATCCAATCGCCAGCATCTTGCTGACGTTGATCCGAAGATGCGCCATTCCGGTTGAACCGAACCGGAAGGCCCTATTCATCTTACGTTCATGTCTTTCGCGCACCCGGTTGCAGCGCCCTTGAAATCAAATTGCGCAATGCCCACCTCATGCATGCAGGCGCCAAAATGGGTCTGCAACAACCTCCCGTCCCGCCAGTTTGGGGGTCGGGAATAGACGAAAATCAGTGAAGTATCCGTTGCTCAAAGGAGGACACTTAAATGCGTCACTTGGACTTCTCCCCTCTTTACCGCTCAACGGTCGGATTCGACCGTCTTTTCTCGATGCTGGATACCGCCGGCAGCGATACGCCGAGCTATCCGCCTTACAACATCGAGCGCACCGGCGAAAACGCCTATCGCATCACGATGGCAGTTGCAGGCTTTACCGACGCAGAACTCTCGGTCGAAGCCAAGGAACACGTGCTGACGATCAAAGGCGAAAAAGCGGAGGAAGACTCCGACAAGGAAATTTTGTACCGCGGTATCGCCTCGCGGACCTTCGAACGCCGCTTCCAGATCGCCGAACACGTACGTGTGGACGGCGCTAGCCTGGAAAACGGATTGCTGCATGTCGATCTGGTCCGGGAAATTCCGGAAGCCATGAAGCCACGCAAGATTGAAATTGCGTCCAGCGCTTCGAAGCAGATCGAATCCAAGGCACACTAACTGCATAGCGCAAAAAATGAAAATGCGGATAATCGGGGCGTCTGGGGGACCAGGCGCCCTTTTTGAGTATTTCCAACCCTCTGTCCGTCAGAGCAGACCTGAAGCCAGTAGTAAGCCCGCGAACTGAACCAATTTTGATGCGATAACCCGCTCACCGGATCGCTTCGCCCAAGCAAAGAGCCGCGCATGAGCTTTGAGCATCCGCCGTCGTTCGAAACGAATGCCCCCTAGTCTCGAAGGTGAAAGCGCTCTTTTGGGATAACGGCAATTGGCGTCAATTCGACGAGAAAGTCCTCGTGCCCAAGGCCTGCCACCATAACGGATGTCGAGACAGGTGCTGATCCTTCGCTCAGAAACTCTGAGCGCACTTTCTGGATTGCCGGCATTTGTGCACTATCCGTGAAGTAGGTTGTTATCGACACGATGTCATCCAACCTTCCACCGACCTCAGCGAGCAGCTTTTGAATGTTCTCAAAGCAGCACCTTGTTTGCGCATCGATGTTGGCGACACCCACGATTTGTTCATTCTTGTCCCAAGCCACTTGCCCGGTCAGATGGACGACGACTCCCTCTGGCTGGACTGCACCCATCTGGAACCCTCGCCCATGCGCCTTCCAAACGTCTTCGGCTTCAAAACCAGTCGGCATCATTTCGCCTCCAACACACTCTTCCTACTGAAATGCCGCGACAGAGGTTCATCAAACCGACTGTGATTGTTGTAAAGAGCAATCGGAAGAGTTGGGATCGCTGAGCTTGATACCGGATAGCCCGGCACTCATGAGCACACCAATGCCATGTTAGCTCATCTCAAACCGTCTACGCGAGCGCTTCCAAAAAACGCGCAACGTCCCGGTCGGATGTTGCAAAACTCGTGACCATACGAAAGCAAACCTCGTCATCGGCCGGGGCGAGATTGTCCGACACATCGTTTGCGGGCCATTCATAGATGTGCGCGCCTGCGGCCTTGAGGTCGTCGAATTGGGTGCGTTTCAGGATCGGAAAAAGTTCATTTGCTTCAACTGGCCAGGCTGTTCGCCCGCCCATGGATGCAATTCCCTCAGCCAGCTTCGTTGCCATGGCATTGGAATGCGCTGCCGTTGCGCGCCAGCTGTCATCTTCAAAGTAGCCTTCAAACTGGGCAGCCACAAAACGGCTCTTGGAAAACAGATGGCCGGCCCTTTTGCGGAAATATTCGAATTCCCTGGCTTTTTCGGGATCGAAAAACACCACGGCCTCCGCGCACCAGCACCCGTTTTTCGTACCGCCGAAGGACAAGACGTCGACGCCAGACTTCCAGGTCATTTCCGCCGGTGTGCAGCCAAGCGTGACAAGCGCGTTGGTAAACCTTGCGCCATCCATATGCAGCGGAACCGAGCGCGAATGAGCGGCCTCTGCAATCGCTTCAATCTCGCCGATCCGATACACCGTTCCGCTTTCGGTTGCCTGGCTGATCGAGACTGAAGCGACTTGACCGTGCATCACAACACCGTCGGGAAAACGGGACATGGCGTCCCGCAGCGCGTCAGGTGTTATTTTGCACCCTACCCCTGGAATACCGACGAGCTTGTTGCCGCTGGTCATGAATTCCGGGCAATTGCATTCGTCGATATTGATATGGCTGTTGCGATGGCAAAAGACCGCGCCGCCTGGCTTGGCGTAAGATGCGAGTGCGAGAGCATTCGCAGCCGTGCCGGTCGCTACGAAGTAAACGGCGACTTCACGCTCGAATATGTCGTTGAAAGTTTCGTTGACGCTGGCTGTCAGCGGGTCCGCACCGTAGCCGGGTGCGAACCCTGTGCTATGGCGGGCCAGCGCCGACATCACCGCCGGAGCCACACCCGCCCAATTATCGCTTGCGAAGTTCATGTGCCGGTTTAAGCAGGTCGCATTTCAACCGGCAACCTGTTTCTCTCAGTAATACATTTCCCGTTTGCGATACATGCGCCCGAGCAGCCAGTCGAGCGATATCACACCCGGTCCTTTCAAGGTCGGGACCAGCAGCAGGAAGATCCAGAGCAGACGGTCGTCGGCAATCTTTGAATAAGGATCCCCGTCGAACATCGCACCGATCGTGGCTGCGTCGACACCATGCCCGTTGATGTCCACGTAGGTCATGACGATGATGAAGACGATCATGCCAAGGCTCGCAGCTCTTGTGAAAAGACCGACAACGACAAGCGCGGGCAGGATGAATTCCGCCCAAGTGCCCAGAAGAACAATGAGTCCATAAGGAAAGAAGGCGATGCCGCTGGAGTCGTAGCCCGCAGCCTCGAAAACAGTCGGCAAGATCTGAATATAGGCACCGTCCGTCGGGACAAAGAGGTTGGTCACGCTCCAGTCGTCCCCGCCGATCTTTGTCATCGCGGATTTCCAGAAAAACAGCAACAGCACCGACGCAAATGCCAGACGCGCCGCCAGCCCGAGGAGCCAGCCGTTGGTGATACGCTCAATCGCGCCGAAAACCGCTGTGTACAATCTTACGAAGAAACCGATCAGAGCGCCCATTAGTTGCCCCTTCCCTTTCCGACAGAAGATCTTCGGCTGTTATGCATTCAAGCCGTTCGAAGATCCGAGAAAACACCATTTGCAAGACAGTCCGACAGAACGTCGGACAGCGAAAATTCCGGAACCTGTGCACCCGCCGCTGCGGCGGCGCCACCCAGTGTCGCGCCATCCATGAGCGCGTTGACGAAGACATCGCCCCCCGGGCGAAGCAGCAGCACCTCAACTTCAAACTCAGGCCGCGTGATCAATACAGACTGTGGCTCATGAAGATCAATCTCGATCTTTGCCGAAGGATCGAACCTGTTGATGCGCACGAGATCCCAAACCGGCCAGCGGGACACGAGAACGGCAGCGGCCGGATGTCTTTCGAACCGGACCTGTCCAACCTCGTCCGGGCTGACGGCTCCGATCGCAGCGGGATCCAGCGGCGTCGCATCCGCTGCGTGATAGGCGCTCACCCAAGCCCATTCCAGCCGTGCAACGTCCGGCACATAAGGATAGGCCTGCAGCGGTGGAAAGCTCTCGATGAAATCCGCGAACATGTCGCCGTACCACATCAGGACGGGAGTGCTCGGAGGGTGCTCGGCGACGAATGCACGCGCCAGCGCCCTGAAATAGTCCTCGCCAAGAAGGTTCGTCACGGCGGGAAATGTCTGCCCCAGCGCGTCGCAAAGGCTCACGATTACATTGTTCCGATAGACACTGAAGCGCTTGGGCGCTATCGCACCGTCCGGTCCGATCAGGCCTTCCGGTGTTTCGGCATCCGGGTCCCAGAGGGCGGCACTGAAATCTCCGACGCTGACTTTGGGTGGGAAATCGGCCACAGGCATCTCAGACTGCACGTTTCAGGTCCGGCTCACGTGCCTGCTCAAGAATTCTGTCCGCTGCCTGTGCTTCCGCGAGCAGGATCGGCCATGCCGGAACATCGTTGTCCCATTCGACGAGTGTCGGCAGGGATCCGTTTTCCCGTATCACGCTCTCATAGAGCTTCCAGACGGCATCATCGACTTCCCTGTCATGGGCGTCGATGAGAAGTGGACGGCCCTCGTCGTCCCGGTCCGGCGCATGTCCTCCAAGATGGATTTCACCGACATCGGTTATCGGAAAATCCGCGAGATACTCTTCCGGAGAACGTTCATGATTGGTGCATGAGACGAACACGTTGTTGACGTCGAGGAGCAGACCGCAACCGGTCCGTTTCGTGATCTGCTTCAAAAACTCGATTTCACTCATGGTGCTTTGCTGGAAGGCGACATAAGTGGACGGGTTTTCCAGCAGCATTTTCCGGCCGACCACTTCCTGGACTTCATCTATATGGTCGCAAACGCGGTCCAGCGTTGCCTTGTCGTAAGGGACGGGCAAAAGGTCGTTGTAATAGGTCGTATCGTGCGTCGACCAGGCAAGGTGCTCAGAAAAGAGACCAGGCTCGTACTTTTTGTTGAGAGCCGCCAGTCGCTTGAGATGTTCGGCATCGAGAGGTTGTTCACCTCCTATGGACAGCCCTACACCATGAAGCGAGAGTGGATATTTTTCCCGGATCGCTTCCAGCTGCCGATGCGGCATGCCGCCGGCACCCATGTAGTTTTCGGCGTGAACTTCGAAAAATCCGATATCTGCACCGGAATCCAAAATCTCCCGGATATGTTCCGCCTTCAATCCCGCACCGGCGCGCGCCGGGATGGCGGCATCAACTCGCTGAGAACGGGACGGCTGGACTGACATGACAGTCTCCTGAAAGGGGAAACATGTTCAGGCAGGCGGCGGTGGGTCCGCCTGCCCGAAAAGCGGCTGCTGAGACAGCCGGTAACAATCTGGAATTAGGCTTCCGGCAAGTCGCGGTCGAGTTCAGTCAGAGAACCCTTGCGATTGTCCGGCAGTTCCATGGAAACGCAGGTGCCTTTCGGGACGAGAGTCCAGGCGTTGCCCTGATAGTCAACAGTGGACGTACCGGCGCAAGTTGTTCCGGCGCCTGCTTTACAATCGTTCTGGCCCTTCAGGGACACGCCGTAGCACTTTTCTTTTGCTTGCGCGTGAGCAGGGGCAGTCGCGGACAGACCGGCAACTGCAGTTGCAACGGCACCGGCAACGATAGCTGCAGACATAGCCTTATGTTTCATTTCGAACTCCTTTGGTCGAACCAAGATCCAATCGCGGCCAACGCTCTTCGGCTGCAGCGCGGGCGCAGGACGTAAATGAGCATATTGCCGATCAATAGGAAATCAAACGCCTGTGACCAATTTGCGAGCATTCAATGATGAGATTTTCACAAATGAAATTTTATTGCGAAAAAACGGTCCAAATTGGCCTTTCGAGACAATTGGAACTTTTTGCGCGAAACAATTATAATGCAGCCTCTGAGAAACACACTTGCTCATGGCGGTGAAATCTGTCATGTTCCGCGCGCCTAGAATAGGACAGGTATGCTGTCCCAATTAAAACGGCGTTGGCGGTGCATGTCAGTCGTCGTCAAGAAACAGCGATCAGGCTGACTGGTCGACGGATCCGGGGAGGATTCGCGACAACACGAAACCAGGTGTTTCGGCAGCGATGAATTCGCTGCGTCAATGCGGCGGTTTGTTTTGACAAGCCGGCGCGGTAATACAACGACAGAGCCGGGGCGTAAGGCCAGGGTTCGCCGAGCCGCATTCTTGAAGGAATGCGACCCGAACGGGACCGGACGCTTCAAGTCACGGGACCACTGGGGTTAACAGTGAGGGCGCACATGACGAGAAAAGAGCTGACGACCAGCACAGCCATGCAAGCAGGAAGCGTGGAGACAAACACCACTGCTACCGGCACACTTGCCGAACGACTGAGCACGGCCGCCGACAAAGGGCTCTACAATCCGTCGCGCGAACACGATGCCTGCGGTGTCGGTTTTATTTCTCATCTGAAGGGCGAAAAATCTCACAAGATCATTGCCGACGGTTTGCAGGTTCTGGAAAACCTGACACATCGTGGCGCTGTCGGGGCCGATCCGTTGATGGGCGATGGCGCGGGCATGCTTGTCCAGATCCCTCATCGCTTCTTTGCTGACGAAATGGCAAAGAGCGGCGCATCGCTGCCTGACTTCGGATTTTACGGTGTCGGCTTCATTTTCATGCCGCAAGACGATGCGCTTCGCGCGACATGCGAGGAAATTGTCGAGCGCGTAATCAAGGCCGAAGGCGAGGATCTGATCGGCTGGCGCGATGTGCCTGTCGACAATGCTTCTCTTTCCAAGGCGCCGGACATTGCGGCCACGGAACCCGTTTCGCGTCAGGTTTTCATCAAGCGTGCAAGAAGCGAATACCAGGACGCTTTCGAGCGCCGTCTTTATGTTCTGCGCAAGGTGATCTCCAATACCGTGCGTGCGGAAACGGATGCGGTCGAAAAGGGCTTTTACATCGTCTCGCTCTCCAGCCGCACGATTGTCTACAAGGGCATGTTCCTGGCCTATCAGCTCGGCGCCTACTATGCCGACTTGAAAGACGAGCGCTTTACCTCTGCTCTGGCGCTTGTGCACCAGCGCTTTTCAACCAACACCTTCCCGTCGTGGGACCTGTCGCACCCCTACAGGATGGTCGCTCACAACGGCGAGATCAACACGCTGCGCGGCAACGTCAATTGGATGGCCGCCCGCCAGGCGTCCGTTTCGTCGGCATTGCTCGGCGACGACATTTCCAAGCTGTGGCCGATCTCCTACGAAGGACAGTCGGATACCGCCTGTTTTGACAATGCGCTCGAGTTCCTCGTCATGGGAGGCTACTCGCTTGCACACGCGGCGATGATGCTGATCCCGGAAGCCTGGGCCGGTAATCCGCTCATGGACGACAACCGTCGTGCCTTTTACGAATACCACGCCGCGATCATGGAGCCGTGGGATGGGCCTGCTGCCGTTGCCTTCACCGATGGCCGCCAGATCGGCGCCACACTGGACCGCAACGGCCTGCGCCCGGCACGTTACATCGTCACTGACGACGACTACGTGATCATGTCTTCCGAGGTCGGCGTTCTACCTGTGGAGGAAGAACGCATCGTTCAGAAATGGCGGCTGCAGCCTGGAAAGATGCTGCTGATCGACCTCGAGGAAGGCCGCATCGTTTCCGACGACGAAATCAAGCGCGAACTCTCCACAGCCAATCCTTACAAGGACTGGCTGCATCGGTCCCAGATTGTTCTGGAGGATCTTCCGGGCGTGCGCCAGCGCGCACCGGTTGCTGGAGAAAGCATGCTCGACCGCCAACAGGCTTTCGGATACACGCAGGAAGACATCAAGCTGTTGATGACGCCGATGGCAACGGTTGGCCAGGAAGCCATCGGGTCCATGGGAACCGACACACCGATCTCGGCGCTCTCGGACAAGTCGAAACTGCTTTACACCTACTTCAAGCAGAACTTCGCGCAGGTGACCAACCCGCCGATCGACCCGATCCGCGAAGAGCTGGTGATGAGCCTCGTCTCGTTCATCGGTCCACGGCCGAACATATTTGATCTGAAGGGTCTATCGTCGTCAAAGCGCCTGGAAGTACGCCAGCCGATCCTCACAAACGAGGATCTTGAAAAGATCAGGGCAATCGGCGACATCGCGGACAACCAGTTCTCCGCGAAAACGCTGGACATCACATACAACGCTGAAAAAGGCGCGAGCGGCATGGAAGCCGCGCTCGATGAGTTGTGCCAGCGCGCCGAAAAGGCGGTGCGCGACGGATACAATATCATCATCGTGTCGGACCGTCTGATCAGCCGCTCCCGCATCGCTATCCCGGCGTTGCTGGCAACCGCGGCAGTACATCATCACCTGATCCGCAAGGGCCTGCGAACCTCGGTTGGTCTTGTCGTGGAAACCGGCGAAGCCCGCGAAATTCATCACTTCTGCGTCTTGGCAGGTTTCGGTGCAGAAGCGATCAATCCCTATCTCGCTTTCGAAACACTCCTGTCCATGCATATGGAAATGGATTTCCCGGAGGAGGTCGACCAGTACGAGGTCGTCGAGCGCTACATCAAGTCGATCGACAAGGGTATCTTGAAGGTCATGTCCAAAATGGGCATCTCGACCTACCAGTCCTATTGCGGAGCCCAGATTTTCGATGCTGTCGGTCTCGGGTCGGAATTCATCGAGAAATACTTCTTCGGCACCGCAACCATGATCGAAGGCATCGGCCTTTCGGAGGTCGCCGAAGAGACCGTTCTGCGTCATTCGGAGGCTTTCGGCGACGTCGCCATCTTGCGCCGCTCCCTGGAAGTCGGCGGTGAATACGCCTACCGGACACGCGGCGAAAGCCATATGTGGACGCCTGAATCCATTGCCCAGCTGCAGCACGCCGTTCGCGCAAAACTTCCGGACATGTACCGGGCATTCGCCGAAGAGGTGAACGACAAGAGTGGACGCTACGCCATCAGGGGCCTCTTCCGCATCAGGGGAGCGGACGAGATCGGCCGTGACGCGATCGAACTTGACCAGGTGGAGCCGGCGGAAGCTATCGTCAGACGCTTCGTCACCGGCGCCATGTCGTTCGGATCGATCTCCCGTGAGGCTCACACGACGCTTGCCATTGCGATGAACCAGATCGGCGGCAAGTCGAACACAGGCGAAGGCGGCGAGGAACCCGAGCGTTTCAACCCGCTGCCGGACGGTTCGACAAACCCGCGCCGCTCGGCGATCAAGCAGGTCGCATCGGGACGGTTTGGCGTGACGACGGAATATCTCGTCAATTCCGACATGATCCAGATTAAGGTCGCCCAGGGTGCCAAGCCCGGGGAAGGCGGTCAGTTGCCGGGTCACAAGGTGGATGCCGTGATCGCCAAGGTCCGGCACTCGACGCCGGGCGTTGGCCTGATTTCACCACCGCCGCATCACGATATCTATTCTATCGAGGATCTGGCGCAGCTCATCTACGACCTGAAAAACGTCAATCCCGGTGCCGACATTTCAGTCAAACTGGTTTCCGAAGTCGGCGTCGGGACTGTCGCCGCCGGCGTTGCCAAGGCGCGCGCGGACCACATCACAATTTCCGGTTATGACGGTGGCACGGGCGCTTCGCCGCTGACGTCGATCAAGCACGCCGGCAGCCCTTGGGAAATCGGCCTGGCCGAAACCCAGCAGACGCTGGTTCTGAACGGATTGCGTTCCCGCGTCGCGCTTCAGGTGGATGGCGGCCTGCGCACGGGTCGGGACGTGATCGTGGGCGCGCTGCTCGGCGCGGACGAGTTCGGCTTCTCGACGGCACCGCTGATTGCCGCCGGCTGCCTGATGATGCGCAAGTGTCATCTCAACACCTGCCCTGTCGGCATTGCGACCCAGGACCCGGTTCTGCGCAAACGCTTCAAGGGCACGCCAGAGCATGTGATCAACTACTTCTTCTACGTCGCTGAAGAAGTCCGGGAAATCATGGCTGGACTGGGCATTGAAAAGCTTGATGATCTCATCGGGCGATCCGATTTCCTCGACAAGAACGCAGCTATTGAGCACTGGAAAGCCAAGGGCCTCGACTTCTCACGGATCTTCTTCCAGCCAGAAGCGGCCCCTGAAGAAACCCGCTGGACGCAGACCCAGGACCACCCGATTGTCGACATCCTTGACCGGAAACTGATCGCAGCGGCGCAGCCGGCGCTGGAAAGCAAAGAACCGACAATCGTCAACGAGACCATTTCTTCAGTCGACCGTTCCGTCGGTGCAATGCTCTCCGGGGAGATCGCAAAGCGCTATGGCAACAAGGGGCTGAAGAAGCCTGACACATTGAGGATCAACCTCAAGGGTACAGCGGGACAGGCCTTTGGAGCATTTGTTGCGCGCGGTGTGACGATCGATCTTGTCGGCGATGCCAACGACTATGTCGGCAAGGGCCTTGCCGGCGGCAAACTGATCGTGCGCCCGCCGGAAAACACGCGCATCACTGCCGAAAACTCCATAATCGTCGGCAACACGGTTCTTTACGGGGCAACGGAAGGCGAATGCTACTTCCGCGGCGTCGCCGGTGAACGTTTCGCGGTGCGCAACTCCGGAGCGGTTGCTGTCGTGGAGGGCGTGGGCGATCACGGCTGCGAATACATGACGGGCGGCGTTGTTGTCGTCATCGGTCAGACCGGGCGCAACTTTGCCGCAGGCATGTCCGGCGGAATTGCGTACGTTCTCGATGAGGACGGAACCTTCGGAACCCGCTGCAATCTCGCCATGGTCGATCTTGAGCCGGTCACGGAAGAAGACGACCTTTTGGAAAAACTGCACCATCACGGCGGCGACATCGAGCACAAGGGTCGCGTTGATCTGTCGTCCGACATGACCCGCCATGACGACGAACGCCTGCGCCAGATGCTGACAAAGCATGCCGAACTCACAGGTTCGGCAAAGGCGCGCGCAATCCTGGAAGACTGGACCAACTACAGGCCCAAATTCGTCAAGGTCATGCCGGTCGAGTACCGGCGCGCGCTTCGCGAGATGGAAGAACAGCGCCTCGGAATGGTCGCCGCAGAATAACGAACCGACAATACAACAGGGCTCTCGGCCGTCAGTGACGGCCGATCGCAGCCATCCTGGGAAAGACGCAAATTTAAGGAGGTCACCTTGGGCAAGGTAACCGGGTTTTTGGAAATCGATCGTCAGGAGCAGAAGTACCAGCCGGCTTCTGACCGGATCCGGCATTTCCGCGAATTCACGATCCCGCTGAACGATCAGGAAGTGGCCAATCAGGCGGCCCGATGCATGGATTGCGGCATCCCGTTCTGTCACGGTCCCGACGGGTGTCCGGTCAACAACCAGATCCCGGACTGGAACGATCTGGTGTATCAGGGCGACTGGGACATTGCGCTCCGCAACCTTCACTCCACCAACAATTTCCCGGAATTCACAGGCCGGATCTGCCCAGCCCCGTGCGAGGAAGCCTGCACGCTCAATCTGGAAGACATCCCCGTCAACATCAAAACAGTTGAGCAGGCGCTTGCCGACAAGGGATGGGAGCAAGGCTGGATCGTTCCTGAGCCGTCTTCAAGCAAGACGGGCAAGGCCGTTGCCATCATTGGATCCGGTCCTGCCGGCATGGCTGCGGCCCAGCAACTCGCGCGCGCGGGCCACACCGTTCATGTATACGAACGCGAACCGAAAGCAGGTGGCCTGCTGCGCTACGGCATCCCCGACTTCAAGATGGAGAAACACTACATCGACCGCCGCGTGGAACAGATGGAAGCCGAAGGCGTCACGTTTCACTATGGCGTCGATGTCGGCGTGAACACCACGCTGGAAGAACTCGCCGAACGTCACGATGCAGTCATCCTGTGTGCAGGCGCCGAGCGCCCTCGCGATCCTGGCGTCACCGGAATGGAGTTGGAAGGCTGCCACTGGGCGATGAAGTATCTCGTTCAGCAGAACCGCCGCGTCGGTGGTGAGCCCGAAGGCGATGAACTCCCGATCTGGGCCGGCGGTAAGCACGTGGTCGTTATCGGCGGCGGCGATACAGCGTCTGACTGTGTCGGTACCGCGTTCCGGCAGGGCGCCCTTTCGGTCACCCAGCTGGACATCCGCCCGATCCCGCCGCTCAAGGAAGACAAGATGACGGTCTGGCCTTACTGGCCGACAAAATTTCGGACATCGTCCTCGCAGGCCGAAGGTGCCGAGCGCGAGTTTTCGGCGGCAACACTCGCTCTTGTCGGCGAAGACGGCATCGTGACCGGTGTCAAATGCGCTCGAGTTGACGAAAAACGCAGACCGATCGAAGGCACGGAGTTCATTCTGCGCGCCGATCTTGTTCTGGCTGCAATCGGGTTTTCCGGCCCCTCGCTGGAAACTTACATTGCCGAAGCCGGCGACCAGCTCGAGCTGGACGGCCGCACCAATGTGAAGGCCAATACCGAAGACTACAAAACCAGCATGGACAAGATTTTTGCGGCCGGAGACGTACGCAAGGGTCAGTCACTGGTTGTCTGGGCGATACGCGAGGGCCGGCAGGCGGCAAAAGCCGTCGATGAATTCCTGACCGGATCGTCGGATCTGCCACGGTAATGAGAACTTAGAACGTGTAGTCAGCTCCTGGTGCCTATCATGATGCGCATCAGGGCTGAATGTACTGCGACCTAGGACCCGCTGGGTGCAGTACCCTCAAGCGCAGATGTGCCTTCAACGGCGATGCGCGGATCATCGACGCGGCCCGGCATCGGGGAAAGCGGCTCTCCCTTCACGAAGAAGCGGTAGGCCGTGCTGTCCCTGTCCGTTTCATCCTCATCGTCCTCGCCGCCCAGCAACAATGCCTCCGGTGAGGTTGTCCGGCCGGTCAGCACGATGAAGTTAGGATCATCCTCGATCCCCTCGAATGCGAGCCCACCATAGCCCCCAAGAAGTCTCAAAAGCTCGCGATCGACGAAAAACGCAACCTTCTGATAGCCAGGCCAGGTAAAGCCGATGCGGTCCTTTGTACGCAGTCGCGTGTTCTTGCCATCGACATCGGGACCGAAGGACGAATAGCTGCCGTCTTCAGCAAGGAAAATGTCCCAGATATCGACATAACGCACGCGCCGGTCTTCCGTTTGCGATTGAAAGATCGAATTCAGTTGCGTGAAGTCGGCATTGACGCTTTCCGTATTGGTCGGTGGCAGGCCGGCCCAGACAATCGGTTTCTTCTCCTGCCGGACGACCCGCACAAGACCTTCGACCTTGCCGCGATAAGCGTCGAGCCATTCCTGGGTCATGAATTCGACGGGCGTTTCTCCCGGGAACTCTTTTCCGAGGTCCCCGCGTCCGATCATGACGACAACCGCCTTGACGTCTTCACCGCGGATTTTCGCAAGCGTCTTCGCCACCCAATCTGGGGAGCCTTCCCCGGCAAAGCCCGACTTGTCTTCGGTCACCCGTTCCACCCGGATCTGCGGTTTTTCCGAAAGGATAAAGTCCAGACCGTCCGCAACACCGCGCGCCATTCTGTCCCCGACAACGAGGATCACGCCCGCATTGGCGTCTTTTTCCACGGCTTCATATTTCGGAGGCACTCCAGCTGCGCGCGCCGGTGCACGCCGTTTCTGAAGCTGTTGAGGCGGTGGCTGGCCCCGCCGCCTTTCCTTGTTGTTAAAGAGCCTTTGCAAGGGCGAAAAGGGATTGAAACCGCGCAAGAGACCGCTTTGGGCAACGACAATTTCCTTGTCGCGGGCTTCTTGAGCCATGGCTGTCGGCAGAATCTCGTCGGTCAGGCAGAATGAAACGGCAAGGGCAGACACCACTGTCAGCCTTGTTGCCACCTTCAACATCCCTATTCCAACCTTGAACGACACCATCTGCTCCCGTTCGGATCAAATCAGGCAGAGATTATACCAACCACCCGGAATGGGAAGACTTCATATAGCTTCCCATGCCGCGCCGCCGGGCATCAACCACGCAGTTTGAGATGGGTAAGCAGTACCACCGAGGGATACCCGTCCGGCACGAGCCCGCGCGAACTCTGGTAAGCCCGGATCCCGCGACGCGTTGCCGGGCCGATCTTGCCGTCCGCTGCGCCCACTGAAAACCCCAGCCGATTCAGATAGTTCTGCAGCTCCACCCTTTCGGAGCGGCTGAGCGGCAGATGATCCCGCGACCAGTCGCCAGCCAGCGGACCTCCACCGATCAATCGATCGGAGAGGTGCCCGACAGCAAGCGCATAGGCGGTGGCATTGTTGTAGCGTTTGATCACATAGAAGTTTCGCAGCATCAGGAATGCAGGACCGCTCGCACCGGCGGGCAGCACCAGGATCGCCTTGTCGGATGGCCTTGGAAAGCCCTTGCCGTTGGAGCGCCGGACACCGTTTTTCGTCCACTGCCCGAGCGTGAGCGTCTTGTCGCCATCGGCGAGATGGTAGTCGAAACCCGAAGGAAGCTTGACTTCATAGCCCCAGGTCTTGCCGGTCTGCCAGCCGTGCTTCTTCAGGTAGTTCGCGGTGGATGCAAGTGCATCGGGGATAGAAGTCCAGATGTCGCGGCGGCCATCGCCGTTGTAGTCGGCCGCATATGCCTTCCAGCTCGACGGCATGAACTGCGTGTGACCCATCGCGCCGGCCCATGAGCCTTCCATGTCCTGAAAACGAACATGACCGGCCTGAACGATGCCGAGCGCGGTGACAAGCTCCTTGTTCCAGAACTTCTTGCGGCGCGGCGCGGCATAGGCAAGCGTTGCGAGCGCCTGGATGACGTTGTGCCGGCCCATATAGCCGCCGTAATTGGTCTCCATGCCCCAGATAGCGAGGACCGCCTCGCGATCGACGCCGTATCGGGATTCGATCTGCTGCAGCACCGTCGAATATTCCCGCAGCAGTTCACGGCCCTTATCGACGCGCGTCTCGGAGACAGCGCTGTCGAGATAATCCCAGATCGGCTTGACGAACTCCGACTGCTTGCTCATCAGGCGCAGCGTGTCGTCGTCAGGCGTCATGCCCTGGAAAACTGAATTGTAGGTTTGAGAGGTGATTCCGGCCGCCTTGGCTTTCGGCCAAAACTCGCGCACGAACCGGTCAAATCCCGGGTCAGCCTGCGTAGGCGCAAGCATCGCCGCAAGGCCCATGGCCAGAACCAGGCCACCGGTCAACCGCCGAAAGCTGGATTTCACACTTTCAATTCGAGGCAACAAAGCCATCACGTTCGCAGTATGCCGTACAAAGCTCCGCATCCGGGCCTCCTTACGCCCATGTTCGTGTTCGCTTCTGCCCCGCCCCATGAATGATCTTTTAGTGGTTACTGTACCGTTAATGCCGGAATCGAACACCTGCTTCAACCGCGTTTTCCGTGTAATCGCTGCCCTCTTCGGAACTGTCGAACCGGCGATGCGTATAATCCGCGATCAGAGCCACATTGTTCGTCAGCGCAAAGGTCAGGCCGCCAAACCCGGTCAAAGTGCTCTCTTCGATGGAAACCCCTTCATACGTACGATAACTGTATCCAACGCCCGTTTCTGCGACCAGCCTGTCGCTGAAAGCATGAGCGACCCGTATATCTCCCGAATAAATGATCGACCCGCTCGCCGTGTCAATATCGGTCGCCTCAAAGCTCGTCCCCAAACCAGCGCTTACCGTCGTCAGACGTGTCGGCGACCAGACCAGCGACCCGTCCACGACAAGGCCCGACAAACTGTCCAGACGATCGTCTTCAATGTCCTCGATGCGCCAGCCAACACCAACGTTTCCGGACACTTTCGGACCTGACGCGATGCTCAACCCGCCGCGCAGCTGATAACCGTTTGCGTCCCGTTTTTCACAAATAGTGTCGCTGCATGTTTCATCAAAGCGGCGCAATAGCAGCGACCCTTCAACAAACGGTGTGAAGACACTGCCTGTCTCCAGATCAAACCTCAGGTTTGCCGAATATAGCGTGTTGTCACGGCCGCTTTCGATGTCGTCATCCGACGTATAGACGTTTCTGTCCAGTCCGAGCGACGCCGTTGCAGCGACGAGCCCCACAGCGCGCGTTGCGCCCAGCTCAGCTGCGAATGTCTGGACATGATCGGCCCCGGACGCTGTCGATTCCGCGCTGCCGTCTTCTTCTCGGGAATAGGAATAGGAAGCACCGCTGTCGATCTGCGTCGCGTCGCTGATATCAAGCCGCAGGTTTGCTGCCGCCGTAACGTTTCCGTCGTTGTCGTCCGAGTTCTCCGGATACCCGGTGTAAGAGCCGCGCAAGGACGCATCGAACTGATGCCTTGACCAGTTTGAAATCAAAGACAGGTCCGGGGAGATGCGATAGAGCCCGCCAGCGGTGCCGTTTGCCGATTGAGAGGTATTGTCGGACCAGCCGGTCGAGAGCGTGATTTGAGGCGTGAAAGTGAACGACCCGAGACGAATGCCGCTCGGCGCGTCAAATGTCGTGTCGCCGCCAAAGACACCGTCATCGACGAAGTCGTCCGATAGCGGAACCGCCCGATCCACCGCCGCGATACGGTCGGAAAACGGTCGGATTGGAACGACGCGCCCATTGGTCCCAAGCCCGGTTGAGCCGGTTTCCGCTTCCGCACTGTTTAAACTTCGTCGCAGGGCGTAGACGTTTGATTGTGTTGGATTGACGTCTTCGGCTTCGACCGCATCGTCAGCCGCGCCCGCCGATGCGAACCGGTCACCTGACGCATCAGTCCCTCTCAGGTCGGACAGTGCAGTCTGTGCATGCAAAGGCGCTGCCTGGAAGACAGTGAAGCAGACAATCAGGTAACGGATGCGGCGCATGCGGGTTCGGGACCGGTCGAATTCGTGATCACGCCCAAACTGACGAAAGTTGGTTAATCCTTCGTTATTTTTTTGCAAATTGACAATGTGCCCTTTGGAATTCCGGGTGCGTTCGAACTGTCGCTTCCCAAGCCGTAACGGCCCACCGCATCGGGACGCCGTTTCTTCTTCGATATACGCTTCAAAAAGCACGTGAATGGCTGGGGCTGACGTGGAAAGACCCTGATTCTCCTTATATTCGGCACAATTTGAGCCGAGAGAGAAAAGATGGGCAAAATTCTCGCACTTTTCATGAACAGCTTCTTGATCAAGTCGGGTGCGTGCCATAGTTCTGCTCGACGCTGAACAAAGAAAGAAACGATGGCTAATTCCTCTCTCGACTCCCTTCAAGAAGACGGCATGGACGATATGACCCAGAGCCTGGTTTCGGCCGAGCGGACCCTAGAGACGGAAATCGCCGGATTGAGCGCCGTCAGGGCAGCCTTGAAGAACGGACTTGCAGTCCCGTTCAAGAGAACGTTTGAGCTGATCCGCAACAGCCCGGGCCGCGTGATCGTGACCGGGGTTGGCAAGAGCGGGCACATCGGCACGAAAATCGCCGCGAGCCTTGCCTCGACCGGTACACCATCCTTCTTCGTGCATGCAAGTGAGGCCTCTCACGGAGATCTGGGGATGATTACGGCAGACGACGTGGTACTCGCTCTGTCATGGTCCGGGGAAACCCAGGAACTTGCAAGCATTGTCACTTACACCAGACGTTTCAAAGTGCCGCTCGTCGCAGTCACGTCGCGCGAGGACAGCGCACTTGGAAGAGCATCAGACATCGTCCTGAAACTCCCGAGCGTTGCAGAAGCCTGCCCGCACGGTCTTGCGCCGACCACGTCTGCGCTCATCCAGCTTGCGATCGGAGATGCACTGGCCGTCGCACTTTTGGAAGGCCGCGGCTTTACGGCACAGGATTTTCGCGTTCTGCATCCGGGCGGACGCCTTGGTGCAAGCTTGAAAACGGCCAGGGACATCATGCATTCCGGCGAACAACTGCCGCTCGTGGCCGTGTCCACATCGATGAGCGAGGGCATCGTGCTGATGACCCAGCGCGGATTTGGTGTCCTCGGTGTAACGGATGAGCTGAACCAGCTCATCGGCATCATCACCGATGGTGACCTTCGTCGTCACGTGTCCGCAAACCTCCTAGAGAAGAGCGCTGGCGACATCATGACACGATCACCCAAGACCGTGCCGCCGGATGCCTTGTCCGCGTCGATCCTGGAATTGGTCAACAGCCTGTCCATCACGTCGGTCTTTGTAATTGAGGACGGACGTCCGGTCGGCATTGTGCACCTGCACGATCTGCTCCGGATCGGGGCGGCCTGAGTGCTTGGTTTTCCGCCCGGCACAGCAGATCACAATTCAGGCACGAGCGGAAAAAAGTTTGCTTTTGCCACTTCTTGTCGATCCGCATTAGGATTTGATTAGCCATAATCCAATTAGACTGCACCCAAGTTTCACTGGCTTGATGCCATAGACCTTGGTGTGTGAACAGAATGGATCTGGCGACCCTCATCGGTATTCTTGGTGCGTTTGGCATCGTTTTGACCGCTATTTTCCTGGGCGGAAGCTTCACGCAATTTGTCGATATTCCCTCGATGCTCATTGTCATCGGTGGCGGCCTCGCCGCCACACTGGTCAGATTCCAAATTTCCGATATAGCAAGCGCATTCGTAACCGGCTTCAAAGTCGCTCTTTCAGGCAAGGGCATCAGCCCTCGCGATCTCATCTCTGAAATCACCAATCTCGGTGAGACCGTGCGTAAATCCGGCCCGCTCGGATTAGAGAATGTCGACGTCTCTGATCCCGTGCTCGCCAAGGGCGTTCAATACATCGCCGACGGGTACGAGCTTGAGTTCATCAAGGAAGCGATGGAACGCGAAAGGGACTTGCAGCTGTCACGCCTTTCCGAGGGCCGTCGCGTGATGAAAGCGCTCGGCGACTCCGCTCCGGCTTTCGGCATGATCGGGACGCTGGTCGGTCTTGTCCAGATGCTTGCCAACATGGACGATCCGGCGGCAATCGGTCCGTCCATGGCTGTCGCGCTT
Source organism: uncultured Roseibium sp. (assembly GCF_947494555.1). Taxonomy (GTDB): domain Bacteria; phylum Pseudomonadota; class Alphaproteobacteria; order Rhizobiales; family Stappiaceae; genus Roseibium. The sequence continues at coordinate 245,282 of NZ_CANLVF010000007.1, forward strand.
CTCACCACACTTTACGGCGCCCTTATCTCGAACATCATCTGTCTTCCCCTCGTGGACAAGCTCGATGCGAAATTCGACGTGGACGAGCTCAACCAGACACTGATCATCGACGGTGTTTGCCAGATCCGCGAATCCAAGAGCCCGGCACTTATCAAGGAAATGCTCGTGGCGTATCTGCCCGAGAAAGCGCGCGCCGACCTGGCTGAAGCAGCCTAGGAAGAGATCCGAACGGAACCAGAGCCATGGCGAGAAAAAAACAGCAAAGCGGCGGCGGGGCACCCGATTGGCTCGTAACCTTTGCCGACCTGATGTCGCTGCTCGTCTGTTTCTTCGTTCTGATTATCTCCTTTTCCATCCAGGACAAGGAAAAACTGCAGGTGGTCGCCGGTTCCATGCGTGAAGCATTCGGTGTGAAGGACACCGCTCGCAAGACCGGCATCATCGAAGTCGAAGGCATTCCGATCCGGGATTACATGAAGGATATCAGCCAGGCCGAGCAGGAAATGGATTCCGACTTTGCCACGGAGCCCCATGAAAAGCGGCGCAAACAGGGACCGGAAGCAAACACGCACGACACGCTGGAGGCCGAGATCGAAAAGCCGCGTCAGTTCGCGACAGCCGCTGCTTCGCTGCGCCAGGCCTGGCAGGAAATGCCCGAGATTACGGAAATCTCCAGCAACATCATTCTTGAAGAGACCGAGGATGGACTGAATATCATGCTGGTCGATCAGGACGGCCGGTCAATGTTCAGGGAAGGCTCCAAATATCCTTATGAGACCACGCGGCGGTTGATTGCGAAGATGGCGCCTGTTCTGGCAAAGATGCCGAATCGTGTCGAAATCACGGGCCATACAACGGCCGGGAGACCGACGGACGATCCGAGTTTCACCGGCTGGGACCTGTCAAGTGAACGCGCCAATGTCGCCCGGCAGATACTTGCCGAATATGGCGTTCCGGAAGATCAGTTCTTTGCCGTCGTCGGAAAGTCGGACACGGAACCGCTGTTTCCAAACGATCCCTACCTTGCCGCCAACAGGCGGATCGGCATTCTCCTGAAGGCGGAAGAGCCCCCGGTACCGCCCGGACACTCGCCCTAATCCAAAGCAGCGTGCGTTTCAGTCTGCCGGGCTGACCACGAGCCTTGCGCCATCAATCGAATCGACCCGCACTTTCGTGCCGGCGGGAAGATCGGGCCCGGTAATGCGCCAGATCGTATCGTCAATAGACAGGTTCCCTGCGCCCTCACTCAAGGGTTTTTCCAACGTGAATTCGCGCCCGACATAACGACTGCCGCGTTGGTTTAGGCCGGGGTCCCCTTTTTCCGAGGCAAGCCTGATCATCATGCGCCTGCCTATCAGCAGGTTCACAATTGACAGAACCAGGAAAATGCTGACGAGGATTTGCCAGCTCGGGTCAAAGACCAGCGCAATGACACCGACGACAAGTGCCGACAGACCGAACCACAGAAAAATGGTCCCCGGAGCGGCTATTTCCAGGCCCAGAAGCACCAGACCGAGAACAAACCAGCTCCAGGGCCCGAGTGCATCAAGAGCGCTTTCAATCAGGGTCACGGATTACCTCCCTCAGACGAACCAGTATTCGGGATGCGCGACGATGTCTGGTTTTCCTTCGAATGGTCGCCGAATGCCTCCTTGGCAATTTCACCGATTCCACTCAGGGATCCCAGAAGAGCGGACGCCTCCATGGGCAGGATCAGTGTCTTCTGGTTTCTCGACGTCGCGAGCGCCTGGAAGGCTTCGACATACTTGTTCGCAACGAAATAGTTGATCGCTTGAACATCACCTGAGGCAATCGCCGCGCTGACCATTTGGGTAGCCTTCGCTTCCGCTTCGGCTTCCCTTTCGCGCGCTTCCGCATCCCGGAAAGCGGATTCGCGACGTCCCTCTGCCTCCAGGATAAGTGATTGCTTCTCGCCTTCCGCCTTCAGAATTTCAGACTGTCGCTTGCCTTCCGCTTCCAGAATGGACGCCCGTTTGTCCCGCTCTGCCTTCATCTGGCGCGCCATTGCGTCGACCAGATCCCGTGGCGGATTGATGTCCTTTATCTCGATACGCGTGATTTTCACGCCCCAGGGTTCGGCCGCCGCATCAACAACCCTCAGGATTTTTGCATTGATTTCGTCACGGTTTGACAGGAGGGAATCAAGATCCATGGATCCCATCACCGAACGGATATTGGTCATCGTCAAATTCAGGATCGCATTTTGAAGTCCCAGCACCTCATACGCGGCCCGCGCCGCATCGAGCACCTGATAGAACGTCACGCCATCCGCCGTCACGGTGGCATTGTCCCGCGTGATGACTTCCTGCGAGGGAACGTCGAGAACCTGTTCCATCATGTTCAGCTTGTGGCCGACCTTATCAATGAACGGGATAATGAAATTCAGGCCCGGTAGCAGCGTCTTGCGGTACTTGCCGAACCGTTCGATGGTATAGTTGTAGCCTTGGGGTACGGTTTTGACCCCGGCGAAAAACACCAGAATGACCAGAACCAATAGGCCGATCAGGACAATGCTGGGTCCATCAATTTCTAACGGCATGAATTTCTCCCGTAAACATCTGGAATTTCGCGGTCACTATGCTCTGTTTGAGTGAGTCGTTCCAGCGTCATTGCGCGAGAATACGGGGCAGCTTCGAACACCGTTAGAATTCTCTTTATTTTGAAAGGATGCTCAGGTCAGGCGACGTTCATTGGCCCCGATGTGCGGAGCCGGGAACCGGCCGATTGTCAGGGACAGGTTTCCTACTGAAAGAATTTCGAGCCGCAAGTACGCCTTTCACACGACGAAGGACGACACGGGCCTGACAAAGGCAGCAGACCAAGCTGCAATCCTGCAGTTTGTCCTTCTCAGAGCCAGCCGCCCAGTTCCCGCCGGACAATGTGCTCGATCACGTTCATGCCGAGATCCGTGTCGTTGAGACATGGGATATGCGTGAAATTTTCGCCACCGCCCTCTTCAAAGATCTCGCCTGCTTCGCCTGCGATTTCTTCAAGCGTTTCCAGGCAATCGGAGACGAAACCCGGATTCATGACGGCAACGTTCTGCACCCCGTCATGGGCAAGTTTTTCAACCGTCTTGTCGGTATAGGGCTGCAGCCATTCTTCGGGCCCGAAGCGCGACTGGAATGTGACACGCAGCTTCTGGTCATCCCACCCGAGCACTTCGCGCATCAGACGCGTGGTTTTCATGCAATGACAGTGATAGGGATCGCCGCGCTTGAAATAGGATTGCGGAATGCCGTGATAGGAGGTCAGCACCACGTCCGGCTCGAAATCCAAAGTATCCAGGTGGTCCTTGACGGATTGCGCCAGCGCGTTCACGTAGACCGGATCGTCATGGTAAGGCGGTACGGTCCTGATCGCCGGCTGCCAGCGCATCTCCAGAAGTGTCTTGCAGACGACGTCGTTCACGGTTGCCGTTGTGGTTGCCGAATATTGCGGATAAAGCGGAAACACAAGAATACGATCGCAGCCCTCGTCCTTGAGTGCTTTCAGCTTGTCGGGGATCGACGGCTGACCGTAGCGCATCGCCCAGTCGACTTTTACGCGCTCACCTTCCGCGCCAAGCATATCCGTCAGTTTGTCCGACTGGCTGCGGGTAATGGTGCGCAGCGGCGATTCGTCCTTCTCGTGGTTCCAGATCTCGTCATACGCCTTGCCCGACTTTCCCGGCCGGGTCATCAGGACAATGCCGTAAAGGATCGGATACCAGATTGCCCGGGGCCACTCGATAACACGCTTGTCGGACAGAAACTCGCGAAGGTAACGGCGCATAGGCCAGTAGTCTGTCGCGTCCGGCGTTCCAAGATTGACCAGAAGCACGCCAACCTTGCCGCTCTTTACCGACGGATGGTCCTTTGGCAGCTGCAGCTTGCGAAAATCGGCAGTCTTGTCGGCCGAAAGCGAATTGGTCGAATGAACGTTCATAAGCGCGGATTATCCCTCAGCGGCTGGTCCTCTTACGCCATACATAGGACAAGCCGGAGACAAGGCCAATGCGGCATAGCGCTTACGCGGAATAACGGCGTCGGATCACCGGGCAATGATACTTTGCGGCGGCATGAACCGAAAACCTGGACCGCTGTCGCCAAATGCTTCGAGCCTGAGAACGGCCGAGGCTCGCCAGAACTTGACCAAATGCTTGCTGCTTCGTCCTCGACGACCGCGATCCGATAGTCCGCTCACTGATCTATTGGCTGCACAAGGTTCTTCAAACAGAACGAATGGAGGCGGCTGAAGCCTTGTGGAAACGCATTTTTCCCGGATTTGTCATCCCGGTTTGCCGCGCAAGCGGCAAGACCGGGACCCAGTACGCTGTGGCGGAGTTGCTTTCGCTGGCGCTTGCGTCCACCCGGTCCCGGCTCGCGCTGCGCTTGGCCGGGATGACGAAGGGAAGTCGGTAAGAAACAGGCATATGACGGAAGCCGTCCGGCACAGCGGCTTCCGGACGGCTGTTCCCCTCAGCCATATTCCCTTTCATCGGCAATAACCTTGCCGTCATTCGGCAAAGCCCCCGGCGAGACAATCTGAACCTCACCTTTCAGGCGCGTGATATCAGTCAGGGTCATGGAAACCCGATCCGAAAGCCCGTCCTCAAGCGCGTCGCTTTCAACGGCAAGCGTCATTGCGTCGGCTTCGCCCGCGCGGGTCACCGCAAGGCGTGCCTTGCTGACCTCCGGATGCGCCGCAACGATCTGGGCGATCTGCGACGGATCGACGAACATTCCCTTCACTTTGGTTCTCTGGTCCGCGCGGCCCATCCATCCGGCAAGGCGCATGTTGGTGCGGCCGCAGGCGGACTGCCCTGGGATAATCTTGGAAAGATCGCCCGTCGCGAACCGTATCAGCGGATAAAGGTCGTTGAAGTTGGTCACCACCAGCTCGCCGACTTCACCGTCGGCGACAGGTTCCCCCGTTCCCGGGCGTACAATTTCCACTATGAAGTCTTCGTTGATGAGCATCCCATCGCGGGCGACGGTTTCATACGCGATAACGCCAAGATCGGCAGTCGCGTAGCACTGTCCAACGGTTATCCCCTGAGCCTCATATTCTTCCCTGAGCGTTGGAAACAGCGCCCCGCCGGAAACAAGTGCCTTCTTGATGGAGGAGACATCGCGGCCTTGTTCCCGGCCCCGGTCGAGGAGGACCTTGAGATAGTCCGGCGTGCCGACAAAACCGGTTGGCTTGAGGACTTCAATGGCTTCTACCTGCATATCGGTATTGCCGACACCGGCAGGGAATACGGTGCACCCAAGCGCCACGGCTCCCTGATCCAGAATGAAGCCGCCAGGGGTCAGGTGGTAGGAAAATGCGTTGAGGACAATGTCGCCCTTGCGGAAGCCCGAGGCAAACAGGCTGCGGGCCCCATTCCAGGGGTCAAGCCCAGGCGCTTGCGGTTCCCAGATCGGACCGGGGGACATGAAGACACGCGCCGCTTCGGACAGATCTCCAGCTAGGTACCCGCCGAAGGGAGGATTGGCTCGTTGCTGTTCCATAAGATCGGATTTACGCAGCACAGGCAATCCGGACAGCGCCACCCTGTCGCGAACGCCTTCAAGATCATGACCGGCAAGCTGTTTTTCCCAGCCGGCCGCGTGATTACGCGCATGTGCCAGAAGTTCCGGCAACCTGGCAAAGAGATGCCGTTCACGCTGAGTGGGATCCTGCCGCTCGCGCGCATCAAACTGTTGATCGCTCATGGTCGTCTCCGCTTGTTCGGCCTTTCGTCGAGGATGCGTCAGGCCAGCCAGCGCTTCCTTCGCTTGTAGTGTTTGACATTCCGGAACGAACGGCGGCCTTCGCCTCCGACGCCCAGGTAGAATTCCTTGACATCTTCGTTCTCGCGAAGCGCTTTGGCGTCGCCGTCCAGAACGATGCGGCCTGATTCCAGGATATAGCCGTAGGTCGCGTATTTCAGCGCGACGTTGGTGTTCTGTTCCGCCAGCAGGAAGGAGACGCCCTCCTTTTCATTCAACTGACGGACAATTTCGAAAATCTCTTCAACCAGCTGCGGCGCAAGCCCCATGCTGGGTTCGTCAAGCAGGATCATTTTCGGCCGGCTCATGAGAGCACGCCCGATGGCGCACATCTGCTGTTCGCCGCCCGATGTATAGCCCGCCTGGCTCTGCCGCCGCTCGCGCAGGCGCGGGAAATAGTTGTAGACCATCTCCAGATCGGCTTTCACAGCCGCATGCCCGTCCTTGCGCGTGTAGGCACCTGTAAGCAGGTTTTCCTCGATGGACAGGTGGCCGAAACAATGGCGCCCCTCCATCACCTGAATGCATCCCCGCCGGACCAGCTCATTGGGCGACAGCGCCTGGACCTCATCGCTGTCGAACAGGATCGTGCCCTTGGTGACCTCGCCGCGTTCGGCGCTCAGGAGGTTTGAAACCGCCTTCAATGTTGTCGTCTTGCCTGCACCATTCGCGCCGAGAAGCGCCACGATGCCGCCTTTGGGAACCGTCAGAGACACGCCCTTCAGCACCAGAATAACGTGGTCGTAGATGACCTCGATATTGTTGACCGACAGGATCGTCTCGGCTGCTTCCGTAACACTGTCCGAGGACGATTGATCTAGATCCTGCAATGCCATTCCATTTTCTCCCGGAGAGCTCCGCCGCATACAATATGCGGCGGAGCGGACTGCCTGATCAGTTCGGGCAGGGTTCGGTGCGCGCCGGCCACGGCGCATTCTTTTCCGCGTACTCGGCGGCAGCTGCCTCCAAGAGCGGACGCACGACGTCGGTCATCGGCTCGATCCAGCCGGAGGCCTGGCGCCACTGGCTGCCGTCCCATTCCTGGATAAAGACCGGATGACTTCCGGCATGGTCATCACAGGTCACCTTCATCGGATGCGCGAAACCGGACAGACCCAGTTCCTTCAACCGGGCTTCGTCCAGATTGAGGGCTTCCAGTCCCATCCGCATGTCCTCGCCGGTAATGACCTTCTTGCCGGTCAGTTCCTGCGCGGTGCGGATGCCTTCAGCGATGATGACCGAGTTGAGAACGCCACGGTTGTAGAGCGTTCCACCGATGGTTTCGGCATCGGTCGAGCTTAGGCCGGCATCGACGACGTGTTTCTTGATGTCGTCAAGTGCAGGGAAATCGCTGCCGACACCGGAGAAGTTCATCGCCTTGTAGCCCTTCGCTCCGTCGCCGCCAGCGGCTGCGTCGTCATCGCCTGCTGACCACCAGACTCCGATGAACTTGTCCATCGGGAAGCGGATTTTCACAGCTTCCTTGATCGCGGTCGGGTTCATTGCGCCCCAACCCCACATGACCATGTAGTCCGGACGGTCACGGCGCACGTTCAGCCATTGCGAGGACTGGTTCTGCATTTCCTTCACGCCAACCGGATACTGCATCAGCTCGAAGCCGTATTTTTCGGACAACTGCTCCAGAAGCGGGATCGGCTCGCGGCCATATCCGGCGTCCAGGAAGATGTAGCCGATCTTCTTGCCCTTGAGGTTGTCGAGACCGCCTTCCTGCTCGCCGATATATTTGATCACGACAGACGCGCCATCCCAATATGTGTCCGGAACGTTGAACACCCACGGGAACACGGACCCGACGGCAGCAGCCGACAGTCCGTAACCCATGGAAAGAACCGGGATCTTGTCAACGCCGGCTTTCGGGATCAGCTGCAAGGTAATGCCCGTTGAATAGGGATTGTAGACCAGCGCGCCTTTGCCCTTGGTTGCCTCGTAGCACTCGACACCTTTTTGAGCGTTATACCCGGTTTCGCATTCTTCGAGTTCCAGCTTGACGCCGCCGATACCGCCGTCGCGCTCATTCAGCATTTTGAGATAGTCATGCATGCCGTTGGCAATATGAATACCGGAAGCGGCAAACGGACCTGTGCGATACGTCAGCAGCGGCACATAGTTGCTGTCCTCAGCCTGGGCGGCTGTCGTTGCAAGGCCGGAAAAGGCGACCCCGACGGCAACAGCAGTTCCAAGCGCAAGTTGGGTAATGCTTTTCATGTTTCTCCTCCCATGCGGCTCCGGACCACCCGGCGCCGCCAGACCAGTTGCGCCATTCCTCCCCGGATCGGTCCAAGTCCGGATGACGTCGAAATGGTTGGCCGTCCTAATAAGGGAATGGCCATACCCTGAGTTTCTGTTTCGCGATCTGCCAGAGCCGCGCGAACCCGTGCGGTTCAACGATCAGGAAGAATATGATCAAGGCACCAACAATCATGAATGTGACGTGTTCAACCGTTTCCGCGGCCACATCGATACCGATCGTACCAGGAATGAATTTCAGGAAGACCGGCAGGATCCAGATGAAAGCAGCCCCCATGAAAGCACCTCCCAGACTGCCGAGACCGCCCAAGATCACCATGAACAGGATCTGGAAGGACAGTGCGATCGAGTAGGAGGACGGTTCGGCAGCATTCAGCCAGAAGAACACCATCATGGCACCGGCCACACCACAGATGTAAGAGGATACTGCAAACGCCAGCAGCTTGGTTTGAAGCGGACGGATGCCCATCAGTTCGGCGGCAATGTCCATGTCGCGGATCATCATCCAAGAGCGCCCGATCCGGCCACGCAGCACATTCGCCATCAGGAACGCGATCCCTGCCGTGATGCACAGGACGATGAAGTAGCGCACGATCGGAGTTGCCTCCGCGCCGGATACCACCAGACCGAATGCCTCGCGATGCGGAATCTCGATCGCGCCAGAAGCATTGTAATTGTAGAGCCAGCCGATGCGAATGAAGCACCACTCCAGAAAGAACTGTGCGGCAAGGGTTGTCACGGCAAGGTAAAGCCCCTTGATGCGCAGGCTCGGCAGGCCGAATATGGCACCGATTGCGGCCGAGAATACGCCAGACAGAAGCACCATCACGATGACATTCGCATCCGGAAAGATCGTGGTCAGTTTGTAAGCCGCATACGCCCCGACGCCCATGAACGCGCCGGTACCGAGAGAGAGCTGCCCGCAAAAACCGGTGAGCACGTTGAGCCCGATCGCCGCCAGCGAAAACACCAGGAACGGGATCATGATTGACGTCAGGAAAAAGTCGTTGGCAAAGACGGGAATGACCACAAAGGCAATGGCCAGGATGACCAGCAGTCCCACCCGGTCCTGCAGGATCGGCATAAGGGCCTGATCCGCCTTGTAACTCGTCTTGAATTGGCCAGCTTCGCGATAAAACATTCTTATACCCGCTCGATGATGCGTTCGCCGAAGAGGCCCTGGGGCCGGAACAGAAGGAAGATCAGGGCGATGATATAGGCGAGCCAGGATTCGATTCCGCCGCCGACAAGACCGCCCCAGTAAAGTTCGCCGATCTTCTCACCGAACCCGATGATGAGCCCGCCGACGATGGCGCCCGGAATGGATGTAAAGCCTCCAAGGATCAGCACCGGCAGTGCCTTGAAGGCCACGATTTCCAGCGCGAACGAGACATCGGAACGTGCGCCCCACATGATGCCGGTGGCAAGTGCGACGAGACCGGCCGCGAACCAGACGATTGCCCAGATCTGATTGAGCGAAATCCCCACGGAAAGCGCGGCCTGGTGATCATCCGCGACCGCCCTGAGCGCGCGTCCGATGCGGGTCTTGTTGAAGAAGATGCCGAGCGCGGCCACCATCAGCACCGCAATCACCGCAGCGGCGATATCGATATGCTGCAGGATGACAAGGCCACGGTCGCCGAATTCGATTGCTGTCGATCCGGTCGGCAATCCGAGTTCCTCGGTAATCATCTGCTTCGGCTCGCCGCCGAAGACGAATTCGCCGAATCCGATCAGGAAGTAGGTCAGGCCGATTGTCGCCATCAGCAGAATAATGTCGGGCTGGTTGACGAGCGGCCGCATCACGACCCGCTCCACGCCATAGGCGAGGATGCCCATCGCTCCGATCGTCAGGGCAAGTGCAAGATAGGCGGGGACGCCGTTTTCATTGAGGCCGACAAGCGTCAGCCCGGCGAACACCACCATGATTCCCTGCGCGAAGTTGAAAACGCCCGATGCCTTGAAGATCAGAACGAAGCCGAGTGCAATCAGCGCATAGAGGATACCGGCGACAAAGCCTTCCCACAGCACCTGAAGAAAGAAATCTGGCATATCGTACATCTGCACGAAGGGATCGATGAATATGTCGTAAAGCATGGTTCTTCTCCCCCTAGTGGCTCACGCCGAGATATGCATCGATCACATTCTGATTGGCCTGCACGTCCTCTGGCGGGCCGTCTGCGATTTTCTTGCCGTAGTCCAGAACGACCACCCGGTCGGAGAGGTCCATGACAACACCCATGTCGTGTTCGATCAGCGCGATGGTCGTACCGAATTCCTGGTTCACATCGATGATGAACCGGCTCATGTCTTCTTTCTCTTCCAGGTTCATGCCGGCCATCGGTTCATCGAGCAAAAGAAGATCCGGCTCCATGGCGAGTGCGCGGCCAAGCTCGACGCGCTTTTGCAGACCGTAGGGAAGACGCCCGACCGGCGTTTTGCGGATTGCCTGGATTTCGAGGAAATCGATAATCTCCTCCACCTTTTTGCGGTGTTCGATTTCCTCGCGCTCCGCCGGTCCGCGCCAGATCAGCTGCCAGAAGAAATTGCGGTGCATCTTCAGGGAACGGCCCGACATGATATTGTCGAGCGTCGTCATGCCCTTGAACAGCGCGACATTCTGGAACGTGCGCGCAATGCCCTGGCTGGCCGCCTCGTAGGGCTTCATCTTGCGCCGCTCCTTGCCCTGCCAGGTGATCGTGCCCTGCTGGGGATGGTAGAACCCGTTGATGACATTCAGCATCGAAGTCTTGCCGGCACCGTTGGGGCCGATGATCGCGCGGATTTCACCCTTCAGGATGTCGAAGGAAATATCGGTGATCGCCTTCACACCGCCAAAGGACAGCGACACGTTGTCGACCCGAAGCAACTCCTCACGCGGAACGGCTTCCGCAACGCTTGCAGGCTCAGCGCTCATTTCCGTTGCAAAGGCATTCATTCGGCGGCCTCCTGAATTCCTTTGCCGACATCATGAGTTTCCATATTCCTGATCTCGACAGTCGCCTCGATCGCGCCTTTGCGACCGTCTTCGAACGTCACTTCGGTGCGTACGTGTTTCGAGGTTGAGCCGTCATAAAGAGCTTCGATCAAAGGGGCGTAGCGATCCGCAATGAAGGAGCGTCGCACCTTTTGCGTGCGCGTCAGTTCGCCGTCATCCGCGTCCAGTTCCTTGTGCAGGATCAGGAAGCGCTTGATCTGGGCACCGGCCATCATCGGCTCGCTCGACAGGTCCCGGTTGACCTGGTCGACGTGGCTCTCAACCATGGAGTAGACGTCAGGATGCGCTGCCAGTTCCTGGTAGGACGCGTAATTGACATTGTTCCGCTCCGCCCAAGAACCGACTGCCGTCAGATCGATATTGAGGAACACCGCCACCATGTCGCGCTCGTGACCGAAAGCGACCGCTTCCTTGATGTTCGGGAAGAACTTCAGCTTGTTTTCGATGTACTTCGGCGCAAACAAAGACCCGTCATTCAGTTTGCCGACATCCTTGGCGCGATCGATGATCTTCAGGTGACCGTTTTCGGCGATGATCCCGGCATCACCCGTGTGTACCCAACCGTCGCTCGTCTTTGTGCTCTCCGTTGCTTCATCATTCTTGAAGTAACCGACAAAGACACCGGGCGAGCGGTACATGACCTCGCCACTGTCGGCGATCTTGAGTTCAACGTCGGGCGCAGGCTTGCCAACCGTATCGCCGAAGATCTCGCCGTCCGGCTGAAGCGTGATGTAGACACTGGCTTCGGTCTGGCCATAGAGCTGTTTCAGATTGAGGCCGAGCGCACGATAGAAACGGAAAATTTCCGGGCCGATCGCTTCCCCGGCGGTATAGCCGACCTTCATGCGGGTCAGCCCCATCCGGTTCTTGAGGGGTCCATAGACCAGGAATTCGCCAAGCCGGTAGAGCACGCGATCCCCAAAGGCGACCTCTTCTCCGTTTAGGATCTTTTCGCCGACCTTTCGGGCGACATTCATGAAAAAATCGAACATCGCGCGCTTGGTTTTACCGGCATCTTCCATGCGCACCATGATTTGGGTAAGCATGTTTTCAAAGACGCGCGGCGGCGCGAAGAAATAGGTTGGCGCGATTTCCCGGCGGTCGACGTCGATCGTGTCCATGCCCTCCGGACAGTTGACGCAGTATCCGGCGGTGAAGGCCTGGGCGAGCGAGAACACATGATCGCCGATCCAAGCCATCGGCAGATAGGCAAGCACCTCTTCGCTTTCGTCCAGATGATCGAACACGTTGGCATTACGGGCGGAGACGGCAAGATTGTCGAAAGACAGCATCACGCCCTTAGGACGGCCTGTCGTTCCGGACGTATAGAGCATCACGGCAATGTCCGAGCCTTTGCCGCCGAAGAAACCCTCTGCCCATTGGCCGGCAAGGGCGCCGTCGTTTGCCTGGAGTTGCCGGCCTTTTTCCTGGACGGTCTCATAGCCGTGCAGATGCGTGTGATCGTAGTCACGTAGCCCGCGCACTTCATCATAGATGATATTGGTGAGCGACGGCACCTCGTCGGACATCGACAGCAGCTTGTCGACCTGCTCCTGATCCTCAACGACCGCGAACTTCACCTCCGCATGGCCGAGAACATATGCCATCTCTTCGGCGACAGAGTCCGAATATACCGGCACTGGCACCGCGCCGAGCGCCTGTGCGGCAATCATCGCCCAGTAAAGGCGGGGACGGTTCGCGCCGACGATGGCAACCTTGTCGCCAGCTCCGAGCCCAAGAGATTTCAGTCCGATTGAAAAAGCACGGATTTCCTCACACACCTCGGACCAGGTCCAGCTTTGCCAGATCCCGAAGTCCTTTTCCCGGAAGGCTGTCCGGGACCCGAAAACCTTTGCATTGTGCGAAAGGATCTTCGGAAAGGTGTCATTACCGTGCGACGAAGCGCTGGCCGACCCTACCATTACTCGTTTCTTCCCCTTGGATCGTTCAATGCGCCCTCTAGGGCTTTCCTGGAACGGTCCTTTTTCTGTTTTGCCGAAGCGCTCGCGATTGATGCACTCCGGTCCGGAAGGCGCCCCTTTACGGGGTCGTTCATTCTCTGAATATGAAACAAGCTGCCGCCCGATGCTTCAACAGGTAATTTGTTGAAGGTCGGTGCGGATCCCGTTTCAAAATCCGTTAGGGAGACGTTAGCCACGCCGATTTGCAGCAATATGATCCAATTATTTCGAATTGTTGCATTCGCGCTGCACGTGCGAACCGGCCGTGAAATAGGCGCGGAAACCGGGGTTTTTTCAGTCAAGCGCGCCACAAAATCGTCGTCAGACACTTACCGCGGTGCTCTTGCGTACCACCAGCCAGGGTTCGAGCTGCACGCATTCGTGATCGGGATGGCCACCTTCGAGAAGCTTGACCAGAAGTTTCGCTGCCTGCTCACCAACAGCCCTGCGCGGCTGGTGGACCGAGGTCAAAGGCGGCACAAAATGTCCGGCAATGTCGATATCATCGAAGCCGACCAGGGACACATCATGAGGAACGCGCACGCCGGCATCATTCAAAGCGGAGATAAATCCGAAGGCACTTCGATCGCTCGCACAAAAGACAGCCGTCGGCCGGTTGGCAAGGCTCAGCCAGGCCTTGGCGGCCTGTTCGCCGGCCTCCAGTGTGTAGTCTCCGTCAAAAACCCAGGCGCTTTCCGGATCGAGCCCCGCCTCGGTCAGGGCCGTCTTGTAGCCCTGCAGGCGGTCTCTCCCCGGCTTATGGGTCAGCAGTCCGGTAACGTGGCCGATATTGGTGTGTCCAAGCTCAAGGAGATGCGCAACGGCCAGCTGTGCCCCCATGTGATTGTCGACGACGGCAATCGGGACCGTGGGATCGTCGCTCCATTCGCCGCAGGTCACGATCGGCGGCATCTTCGGGTTTCTTGCCCTGATCTCGGCAATCGAAAGATGCCCATCCAGGATGACAATCCCGTCGCAGTTATTCTTGCTGAGAACGTCGTTTATCCTGGGGCGGGACATGGAAGGCTTTCGCGTGTCGGCGATAAGCACCTTGAGATTCCTGCCGGCGCAAACGGTCTCGATACCCTGGAGGATGTTGGAAAAATGCGAGTTTCCGATATCGGGAACGAGCGCGACGATCGTGCCCGTATCCCGGCGCCTCAGGTTTCGGGCCGCGTGATTGAGCACGTATCCTGTTGCTTCAACAGCCTTGCTGACTTTGTCGCGTGTCTTTTTCGAAACCCGCTCCGGCGATGACAATGCCCGGCTGACAGTTGCCGTGGAAACTTTCGCTGCACGCGCGACATCCTGCACAGTTGGGTTTGTCTTTTTGGGTTCCGATTTGGTCATGATCGGTATTTAGCCGATTACGAACTGAAATCGCTACGTAATCTTCAATTTCGCCTCAAAAATGCACAACCCGCTGATCAGCCACCGGGATCAGCCTTTGGAAAACATTTTGCGGACGGTGTCAGTCAACAAAGCCAAGATATTGTTCCATCTGCGTGCAGCCGCGCTGCATATGGACCTCAATTTCGGTCAGCATCAGATCGAGATTGTCGCCGAGTGCGAGTTGAAGGTAGCGCTGATGAGCGTCCTCGATCGGAGCTTTTCTGCCATGCGCGCGCTGATGCTCGGCCAGGTAAAGCTGCATTCGGCCGGCGATGCGGCGCCAGCTTTCCAGGAGAAGCTTGTGCCCGCAGGCCTCGTAGACAAGTGAATGAAACCGGACTTCCGCCCCGCTTGATGCTACGTGATCCTCAAGGCCCAGTGTCTCCATGAGAGCCTTGTGCCTTGCCTCAAGCTCCTGAGTGAAAACCTCGTCCCGGCGCGCCCAGACTTCACGGAATGCGAGCGTTTCGAGCGCTGTTCTCAACGAATAGATTTCCCGGACATCCTCAGGCGACAGCTTCAGCACGCGGGTGCCGGTGTAGGGTATGGTTTCGATCAAGCCTTCCGCCGCGATCTGTCCCATGGCCTCCCTCAAAGGACCCCTGCTTACGCCGAAGCGGGCCGCAAGGTCGGATTCGGTAATTTGGCTGCCCGATTCGATTTCACCGCTGATGATCGCACGCCGCAGATTGGCGGCAATCTGGTTGCTGAATGTCTGGCGCTTGATGGGCTTGACCCGGTTTTGCGACATCAGTTGCGGTTCGTTCATAGTCATGTGCACTTGTTCGTTCTGCTAACGCATCTCGTTCAGGAAGAAACTTATAGCCGGTTCTACCGCAAGACCCAGTCCTTGTACGCTTTTTCGGCTTCCAGTGTGACGGCCCCTGGCGAGCCGTTTCCAATGACACGCCCATCGATCCGCACCACCGGCGTTATTCCACCAAGTGTTCCTGTAATGAAGGCTTCATCCGCCGAATAGGCCTCCGCAAGCGTGAAATCCTTTTCGTGCACAACATTGCCGGCACTGTGCCAACTGTCGATCACTGCCTTTTGTGTCAGTCCCTTGAAGGAAAAGGATCCCGTCGACGTCCAGAGGTCGCGTCCTTTCACGATGAAGAAGTTTGTCGAATTGCAGCTTGCAACAAAACCGCGCGGGTCGAGCATGAGCGCCTCGTCCGCGCCGGCATTGATCGCCTGGATCAGCGCCTGGATCAGGTTCAGACGGCTATGTGAATTCAGCCGAAGATCAAACACGTCCGGTCCGCTTGTCCGGAAGGTTGACGTGAACAGCGTGAGGCCCTGTGCCTTGGTATCGGGCCGGGGCGCCTTGTATTCGGCAACGATTACGACGGTCGCCTTTCCAATGACAAACCGCGGATCCTGGTTCGGTGTGCTTTTCAGGCCACGCGAGACCATCAGCCGGATATGAACACCGTCGTCCATGCCGTTGGCTTCCAGCGTTTGGCGGATGGCTTCCTTCAGGTCCTCACGGCAGCGGCCGATATCGAGCGCAATGGAATTTGCACCCTCAAACATGCGGTCCAGATGCGCATCCAGTTGCAGAATGCGGCCGTTGATGACGCGCAGGCCCTCCCAAACGCCATCACCCAGGACGAACCCGCTGTCGAACACGGAAACACAGGCCTCATGACGCGGCACGAGCCGGCCGTCGACATAAACCAGAACCTGTTCATTCCGCGGATCTGCGACATAGCTTTGCGCACTTGCAGAGTTGTTCATTGTTTTTGATCTCCAAAGGGCCGCTAGAACTGAAAGCGCCGGTGTTCCGCAAGGAACTGCTGTGTGATGGGGCGCTGCGGATTTTTCAGAACTTCATCCGGTGTGCCGCTCTCGTAAATGCCGCCCTCCGCAAGAAAGAGGATCCGCGTCGCGAAATGGTAGGCAAAGCCGATTTCGTGGGTTACGAGCAGCATGGTACGGCCTTCGTTTGCGAGTTGCTCGATCACCCCGAGAACTTCACCAACCAGCGCCGGATCGAGCGCGGATGTTGGCTCGTCGAACAAGAGGATTTCAGGGTCCATGGCCAACGCCCGCGCGATAGCGACCCGCTGCTTCTGCCCACCGGAAAGGCGTGAGGGAAAGGATTCGGCCTTGTCCGCGAGCCCGACGCGTTTGAGTTCAGCAACGGCCCGTTCAAGCGCCTTTTGGGACCGCACGCCGCGAACGGTCTTCAGACCCTCGGCGACATTTCCAGCGACCGTCATGTGTGGAAACAGATTGAATTGCTGAAACACCATGCCGACGCGCTGGCGAAGGGCGCACAATTCACGCTCCGAGAACCGCATGTCGCCCGAACGCGACGGCTCGCCGACAAGATCGCCGTCGATCTCGAGTCGTCCCTCACTCGGCGTCTCAAGCACGTTGATACAGCGCAGCAGCGTGCTCTTGCCGGATCCGGAAGCTCCCAGAATGGCAATGCGGTCGCCCGCCATGACGTCAAGATCAACGTCCGAAAACACGTTAAGGGAACCGAAGTGTTTGCCGAAACCGGACAGTCTGAGAACAGGTGCGTTCACGTTCAGTCACTCCGTGCAAGGTGACGCTCGAGCGCGTAGGTCAGGCGCACGATCGGATAAAGGATGATGAGGAAGATCGCCGCGATGACGGTGTAGACCTCGAGCGGATTGAAACTGAGCGAGGCGATCAGCTTGCCTTGCTGCAAGAGCTCGACATAGGCGACGACGGACGCCAGTGTCGTCATCTTGAAAATCTCGACGCCTCTGTTTGTCAAAGCCGGGATAATGCGTCTGATGGCTTGTGGCAGGATCACCCGGCGCAGGGTCTGAAGCCCGTTCATGCCGATCGCCTTCGCAGCTTCCCACTGTCCGGGTTCGATAGACTGGATACCGCCGCGATAGATTTCCGCCGAATAGGCTGCCGAGTTGAGAGAAATCCCAAGGATCGCGGCAAGAAAGGGCCCGATCTCGATCGGCACGATGATCGGCAGCGCGTAATAGAACCAGAGTATTTGCACCAGAACCGGCGTGTTCCGGAAGAACTCCACGAACGCGGTCGACAGCCAGCGAATGGGCCGGTTTCGCGATCGTCTCCCAAGGGCGATGATCAGACCAAGCCCCATGCCGAGCACAAGACAGACAACGAACAGCCTCAGCGTCCCGGCTGCGCCGATGGCAAGCGCCCACCAGTTGTTGAAGACGTCCTGGAAGTTCCAGATGTAGTTCATGGCGTGAACTCACCGCTCTTTGCAAAGCGGCGCTCCATGCGCGACGCGAGGAAACTGATGAAGGAGATCGACACGAAGTAGATCAGCGCGACGATGGTGAACACTTCGAGTGGCCTGAACGTCTTCTGGGCAAGCTCATTCGCCTGGAAAAGCAGATCGGCATAGGAAACCGTCGCCACCAGTGTCGTCGTTTTCATCAGTTCGATGGAACGCTCCATCATGGACGGGAACATGCGCTTCACGGCCTGGGGCAGGATGACCCTGCGCATGCACTGATTGTAAGTCATGCCGATGGCCTTGGCCGCTTCCCATTGACCCTTTTCGATCGAGACGATGCCCGCACGGAAGATCTCTGCAAAGAAAGCGCCGCTCTGGATCATGAAGGTCAGCGAGGCGGCCAGGAATGGCGTCATCTCGATCGAAAGCACGATCGGCAGGCCGAAGTAGAACCAGAACAACTGCACCAGGGGTGGCGTCGTTCGGAACACTTCGATGACAATCCCCGCAGGCACCGTCAGCCAGCGCCTGTGCGACAGCCGCGCAAACGCAAGCAGCAATCCAACAACCAGTCCGCCGGAAAGTGCCGTTGCTGTCAGAATGAGTGTGTTACGGAAGCCGACCAGCAGGAAGCCGCCTTCCGCAAGCACCGGTGAAAAGTCCCACTCGTACATGACCTGACCGGGTACCCTAGAGGAGTTCCTTGATGATCGGCGGTGCGGATTTCGGATCGAGCCCGAAACCGGTCAGAAAGTCCTCATACCAGGTCTGGATCTTGCCAGACTGGTAATAGTCCGTGAGCTGGGCATCAACGAATTCGACAAACTCGGTATCGTCTTTGCGGACAGCTGCGCTGGTCGGGTTCGATTTGACCGGAGAAGGTACAACGATCTTGCCTCTTCCGAGTTTCTGGCGTGCAGCGATCAAGGGTGGATGGAACAGGCAGACGGCATCAACGCGCCCGGACTGAAACGCGGCAATTGCTTCCGTGTTGCCTGGGAACCGCTGGATGTCCGCATCGCCAACGTTTTCAGACAGGAACTTGTCCATGCTCGTCGCCTGAGGGACGGCGATCTTGATCTCCGGCTTGTTGAGGTCTTCCCATGAGGTGACCGGTACGTCGTCCTTGGCCAGTACTGCGAGCGAATAGTAGAGCAGAGGCGATGCCGGGAAACTCGCAGCCTTCTTCCGCTCATCCGTTGCGTCGAGCACGAACATGACGTCGATCTTGTTGCTTTGCAGTGCCGCAACCGCGGTTCCCCATGTGACTTCGACAGGTTCGAATTCGACGCCAAGAGCCTCTGCCATGGCCTTGCCGGCGGATACGCCGACGCCGGATGCCCATTCCCCTGTCGCGGGATCTTTTGAGTACCACGGCGGTGCCTGAGTCACCCCGACGCGAAGTTTTCCGCGTGCCTTGATGTCCTCCAGCGATCCCGCTGCAAGAACAGGTGTTGCACCGGCGATCAATGTCGAAGCGACTGTTGCTCCGGTTAGTGTCAGAACTGTACGACGGTTCACTTTCATATCCTGGTTCCCCTTTTTCTGAAGCGGCGCCGCGTTTGATGCGCTCGTGTCAGAATATAAAAATCGTCTTATTGTAGATTGTCAACAATTTACAACATGCATCTCAGCGCCTGAAGTCCCAGAAGCGGTCCATCGTCTTTTCAGGTTGCTGGCGTATGAGTGCTAGGGAATTGATGTTAAGGGCAAAACGCCTGTGCGCCACCGGTGTCGAAGAAACACGCAGCTCAGGTGCACATGGACTTTCGAAAATCCCATGCTCTTGCGCAAATCAGTGAATTTCGAAAATGTTATGTGCGATCCGTTTCGATCGCTGTCAGCACGTCTTGTTCGCTCATTTGAAACCGGTCGGTCTGATCGCGATCAATATGACGCCCGTCGATCCACACATAGTCATCGAACGTCTCGCAGTTTTGCACCCAGAACTCGTGATAAAGCCTCGGTGCGTGCCCCCAGGCGCCACGGTGAGCAACGTCGTCCCGCCAGCTCTTGAGATCTTCGCGTGTCTTGAAGCGGATAATCCCGATCCGGTCACCGTCGTCGGCTTTGTAGAATTTGAGCGAGATGAAGCCGGGCATGGCCGCAACGGCCCTGGCCATATCGTCACTCAGACGCTGGTGAAGATCCCAGTCGATGTCGTCCCTGTACGTCACGCCGAAAATGCAGATGACCATCTTGCCTCCCTCGCCGCACTCGCCACCATTGGGTGAAGGCGGCATCTCGCGACATGTGGGATTGTAGTTCGCAACAGAAAACCAACCATCTCTGAGACCGACCGGCAACATCTTGCAAGCGTCTGCATCAGGCAGATGCGGAATCAACGAGCGAACCGCAAAAAACCCGCCCACCGGTGAAACTTTCCAGCTGTCCGGGAAGACGTCAGCAGCCCAGATCTGCGCCCTCCCGTTTCATTTCAATAGCGCGCTTCAAGAATGCTTCGATCCTGCCGTCTGAAATGTGCCTGGACTTGGATTTGGAAAAACGGATGCAACCCTTACCGACGCTCAACCCGTTGAGCAGTGCCCCGTCCGGGTCGATCTTTGCGGCATCGCCAACATAAAGACTTACATAGTGCTTCTGTGCATTGAGGTGACAAACGAAGTCGTCACCGAGCGTATAGCCCAGCATCTTGTAGTGGATGCATTCTCTGATCTCAGGGTCGCTGGCCAGGATGAGTTCACGCAGCTCCAGAAGACCTTGCCGACGCCAGTCGTCATCGAGCTGTCTCAGATAGTCTTGCGGATCGCTTGCTTCGTACTGCATCGCCTCCTCCTCTTTTCGTACGGGATACTGTCCAAATGAGCCATTCCAAGGACGTCAAATACAATCGGCCTGCAATTTCTGATAGCTGGCCCGGCAGAACAGTCTCCGTGGTATGTTTTTTCAAGTAACTTAATTTTTTGCCAGGAGAGTGCGCGATGACCGGCGCCAGAACTGTGCGAAACAGGATTTCAAGATCGAATCGCAAGAAAAACAAGCCCGCAACGACGCAAAAGAAGTCCGGCACACCTTACAAGAACCTGATCATTACCTCGGTGATTACCATTCTGATCGGCGCCGTCTTCGGTGATCTGATCGTCAAGAAGAACATTCAGACCTACAACGCCGAGCACGCAGCGTTTGTCACCAGCCCGAAAGACGGGGACGAGGCCTTTTCCGCAGCCCGGGCGGTCTATGACACAAGGCTGCGCGAGCGGCGGCGGCAAACCCAGCGCATCATCAAATATATCGCCGATGACAGCGTGTCCGCCTTTAACGAGTTTTACGACGTCTACGGCACAGCGCTTACCGACTGGAACAACAACCATGATGCCATGGCACGTGAAATTCTCGAGGCCACCAGGTGCGAAGCAAGATTTCCGCGCAGCGCCGAAGCCGCTCGCGAAGAGGCCATCGCTCCTCATTTCGATCTGTTTGTCGGTCTTGCCGGGTTCAAACCGTATCTGGATGCACAGCCCGGCAAAGCGGCAAGAGCCCGCACAAATTTCATGAAGGAAGCGAGGTTCTGTCCGACCTATTTCCTGACCAAGTCGTCCGGGCATTCCGTACACAGCGTGTTCGCGTCCATGCACAAGCGGATTTATAATTACAGGGAACACGACTACACCGAGTGCCGTCTGCGGCACCGGCGCAATATCCAAGTCTATTATCAGTCCTGTCTGCGCGAGGAAACACCCGCGCTCCAGACCGAATGCATGCGCCGGTTTGACCGGAAAATCGAGGCCGGCTCGTTCTGTGAAAAAGGAAACTTCAATATCGACGACTACAAGATCCGGGATGTCGAATTCAACGAACTCGACTTCTACTGGGGGATCGGCGACCGCTATTTCAAGACATTCCGCAAGGCATTTATCCTGGACTATTGCGAGGCTCAGATCGGCTTTTGGGGAAACGCTCTCGGCTGGAGCTGCGATGTCATCGTCGATGCCTACCTGAAGAAGGATTAAGAACCGAAAGCGGGCCCCGGACAGAGCAGGGCACAATGGATCGCACGTAGATCTATTTTGATTTCTAAAGTTGAGCGAAACCGGATATTCAGCTCCACACCGATTTTGAAAGGAACAGTTTTAGAAATGCTGCGCCTGGAACGCACTTACGCGGCCATTTTGTTCGATATGGATGGAACCCTCCTGGATTCCCGAGCTGTCGTCGAACGCGTTTTGACGAATTGGGCGGTTGCCAATGATATCGATCCGGTCGCCTTGCTTGCGGTTTCGCATGGCAGAAGAACGATTGATACACTTCGAGACTTTGCGAAAGCCGGCACCGATTACGAAGCCGAAGCCGCCAGGATCGAAAAGGCAGAAACTGACGATGTCCAAGGTATCGTCGCAATCCCCGGGGCGGTTGACCTGGTGAACCGGTTGCTACCCGGACGTTGGGCCATCGTGACTTCCGCCGGCCGTGACCTCGCTGTCCGCCGTTTGACGGCTGCCGGTCTGCCGATTCCCGACGTGCTGGTAACCGCCGAAGATATCGAGCACGGCAAACCGGACCCTTCAGGTTACCTCCTGGCTGCTGAAAGACTCGGTAAGCCCGCAGAGAACTGCCTGGTTTTTGAAGACGCATCTGCAGGCATTCAGGCGGGCCTGAATGCCGGAAGTGACGTTGTCGCAATTGGCTTTGCCAGTCCGGATGATGCAAAGCATTCCTGTCCAATAGTTGCGGATTTTCGCGCAATTGAATTCAGATTGAGCTGACGGTGCGATCCAGCGCACAACATTCACCCGGGTTCGTGCAGCAGCCTCAACCGGCCGAATGAAGTGCAGCTTGAATGCGATCCCTCCAAAGGACCGATCCTTGTGTCTCGGCGATCGACAAGGCCTTCTCAAGCCAGGTTCGTACATCAGCGGGATCGACACTATTGGAAATTGCGCCGGCTTCAGCCGCTAGGCGAATGACTTCCGGATGGCACCAGGGCTCGATGCCCTGGTTGATCTGATCAAAAAGCACCTTCAAAACCTGCTGAGTGCGGTCTGTTTGCGCACACCGGGCGAGCAAACATGCAAAATGAGCATCGTAAAGCAGCACTGAAAACTGCGCCGATGACGTTTGCAGTTTGCGCCGCGCATTCTGATAGTCATCTGTCAGCGCAGCTGAGAAGGCCTCGTGCATCTTGGGAGTTGTCAACATAAGCTCCGAATAGGCTTCCCACATCGACAATTTGAACTTGGCGGCAAGTGCCCGTGCAACTTCAGCCGCATCGACAGCACGCGCGTATTTTTCAAGCATGAGATAGATGTAGGATGCAGACGCAAATGTCGTGATCTGATTTTGCGGGTGTCCGGTTTTCCGGCTGATCTCCTCAATCTCGTGCAACAGTTCGAGCGCCAAATCGGAATGCCCCCTCATGGCCAGAATGCGTATCCTGATCAGTCTCATGGAAATGAGCTGGTCCACGTCCGTCGCCCCCCCGATGCTGGGGGCGTTAGGCGTTTTTTCGATCAGCGCCATGGCACGTTCGAAACCCTCATCGGCGGCATCGAAGTGCCCTGCGAGAAACTCGCCCACAGCAATTGCGCGTTTACCGACGACTTCCTGAATTCCGACCGAGTCATCCCAGGCGTTGAGCGTGAGCATCTCCTTGCCAATGCGTTCTATTTCATGGTGATTTGCCCGAATGTGATGCACGCAATAGGACTGCCACAAAACCCGAGCGGCAACCGGATTACCCGGCAAGTCAGTCGAGAGCCTGACGGCGTCTTCAACGATCGAAGCAGTCCGTGCATGGCCGAAGCCATCCGAATGGGCAAAACAGCGGGCGAGCTCGCTGAGCAGCGCCAAGCGGGTTTCGGAATAGGTTTCGCCAAAGTCACCTTGGTCTATCAGGTTGAGGGCCTGTTCCAGGTGCGCTCTGGCTTCACCATGCGCAAACTTTCGCAAGGTGTCGGATGCGGCCACGCGCAGGTGTCGGACGGCGTCCTGACGCAAGCCGGCACGTGCGGCGTGCCATGCCAGCAGATCGTGTTTTGTCTCGTTCCTTGCTAGCAGGCAGTCATAAATCGACCTGTGAATGACTTCCCGTGTCATCGCCGGGATGCTCTCATAGGCAGCATCTCTCAGCAGGGCGTGTCTGAAGCAAAACGCATCCGGCCCAAACTTGGGAAACGGGAAAATCAGACGTGCATCGAGCATTGCCTCAAGAGCAGCGTCGACAGAACCCGGCAGATCCGTGCACAGGAACTCCAGAAGGTTTCTCGTAAAGCGCCTGCCAAGGCATGCGGCTCTGAAGGCGTAGTGCCGTGACTCACCGAGCTTGTTGAGCCTTGCCACCAATATGTCCTTCAGACTGTTTGGGACGGCCTCCGCCCCGGAGCCCGATTGAACGATGCCGTTAACCAGCTCTTCGGCAAAAAGCGGCACGCCATCCGACCGCTCGCAGATCACGTCGACGGCGTTGGTGGATACACTTTTGCCCTTCGCAAGTTTCCGCACCAGATCGGCGACATGGTTGCGCGAGAGCCGTGACAAGGAAAAAACGGTTGGGTCGAAAGCCTCGAATGCCTGGTGCTGGAATGCCGGACGCGCTGCAAGCATCAGCATGAGAGAGTGGTGCGACAGTGTTGCGGCGACGTGTTGCAGGAGATCAAGCGTTGTCGGATCCGCCCATTGGGCATCTTCAAGCAGCACAACGACCGGACAGCCTTCTGACTGGCTCTGCAGATAATTCCCCAATGCTTGCAGAACTGCGTTTCTCAAGCTGAGCCCATCCAACTGCTTTTCAAGTGGGATGATGCCGGCGCAGTAGCCGATCACATTGCGGTCATCTTCGGAGACGACACCCGAGTTTTCCAGGAACCTGTCAAGGATCTGCCAGTTTCTTTCCGGGTTCTGCGTCAGATCCAGATTTGCCGAAAGAATTATGTGTTCACCAATCGGGTAGAGCGGCCTGTCTTTCGTTTGCCTTGAGCACTGAAGAACAATGGGATGTGCGCTTTCTCTGCGCAACTCTTCCAAAAAGGCTTGCGCCAACCTGGATTTCCCAATTCCGGGTTCCCCTTTGACGATGACAAGCTGACCTTCGCCATTCGCGGATAGGTGCCACCGGTCAAGCAAAAGCTCGAACTCGCGATGTCTACCGACAAGATCCAAAAATTCCGGCGTTGCATTTTCAGGTCCGGTCAGATGACGCTGGTAACGGTAGGCGACGGCGCCACTTGAAAGCGGCAAGTCCTCGAATGCGAAACGGTCACCAAGCAATGATCGCGTGCCTTCAGCCACGACAATGTCACCCGGCGCTGCGTGCCCCATAAGATGAAGCGCATGATTTGGAGGACCACCTACGATCGACCGGTCCGCCGCCGCGATCAGCACGTCACCGGTTGAAATTCCGATCCGGCATCTTGTGCCGGTCTCACGATCCACTGCCTCACGCAGATCGACGGCTGCTTTCATGGCGCTTTTGATGGTGTCTTCATGCATTTCGGGCCATCCGAAATAGACAAGAAACGCCGTGCCAGAGCTCTGCTCCCAGCTTCCGCCATGGCGCCTCGCGACACTCTCTATTCTGTGTTTCAGCAAATCCATGCGCTTTGCAATGAATTCCGGTGCCGTGGAAGTCTCGGCGGGTTCGGCAGCCTCTGTGGTAATGCCAAGTACCGTTAGCTGCCGGCGCTCATCTGGAAGCTTGGACAGTTGAGATTTGTGCAGGGGTGGCACGTTTTCGTTGGCCGATCCTGCAACGGCCATCTCCTGCTCTGACCCGGAAACCGGCCCGACAGCTTCGGCACGTGGCCGATTTTCGATTTCGGCCAGCAGAGCACGGGTTTCGTTCGAGGGCGACACCTGCAGTTCAGAGCTTAAACGTTCCTCCAGCCGGCGATAGGTATCAACGGCAGAGGCAACTTCGCCGTTGCGCGCAAACAAGGTCATCAACCGTCGAACATGGTCTTCACTGAATGGATCAAGCTTCACCAGTCTTTGTGCATGACGCGTCAGTGCGACGAAGTCCCCGGAACGGTCGGCGTCCTCGATGGCGGAAGCCGAAAGATCGGAAACGATAGTGCGCAGATCCGCCCGTTTTTCAGCCATCCAATCACTGAACTCCGGCGCGGAAATTTCCCAACCAAGTAAGAAGTCACCACGGAAATCGGACAGGGATCCGATATGCCCGTTTTGCAGGTCGTGCACATCGCACCAGATCTGTTCGCGGTTTAAGCAGATCGACTTCGCAGTTGAGGTCAGCGGCGCCAGTCCAAAAGGTTCAAACGCCTTGCGAAGCTGGTAAAGCGCTTGCCGCAAGGATCCACGCGCCTGGTCCTCGCCCCGATCACTCCAGAACAGGTTTGCGATACGTGCCCGGCTGTGTTCAATCTCGTGTTCCGCTGCCAGGAAGGCCAGGATCAATGCGCAGTGGCGCGTCGGAAGCGTCAGCGGCTGATTGTCGATGCGCATATCGCATCCACCAAGCAGCCTAATCGTCAAGCGTGCTTCTTCGCACGTCCCAGACATCGTCAGCAGTCCTTCGTTTCGCCTCGCACCAGTTCGCATGCTCTTACCTTCAGACTTTCGAAAGTAAGTGTTAAGCGCGGAACCGGCCTCCAAATCGAGCCTTTATCATCCCAGTTTGCACGTTTTGACGGATTTTTCACGGCGAAATCCGTCGTTGCATGGGTCTGCCGCTATCCAAGTTGACGCGTTTTTGACGCTTCATTTGAGAAGGTCCTTCCCGACGAAACGAGTCTTCACATCGAAAACTGAGGCTGATCAGGCAACGACCAACCTGAATCAGTCCCTGGCTTGAATGTGAAAACTCGGACAAGTCAGAAGGTTATTGATTAAAGCGATAGCGGTCCTGGCGGCTTTGCCGCCGCAATTTTTTTTGTGAACGCAAATGCAGTTTCAGATCCTGCCAAGTGCCGGAAGCCACAACGGTTTTGTTTCGCAGAATTCAAAAGACATTGGGTCGGCACGGCTGTGAACCATAGTGCAAGCCGTAGTCCTGAGTTGGTGATTTTCGTTTCAGGGCGAGGTTGAAAGACCCCTGAGAAAGAAGTTCCCGGTCACTTGAGACTGCAACAACTTCGACAGATGAACATACCGTCATTGGGCCTCGCGACCAGACGATAACTGACCGAAGAAGCAAGAATTAGAAAGATGATTTTTTTGAGCGCTCAAATGAAATTAAAACATCGAGAAATAAAAAGGATAGAGCTGGCACTAGCTCTGATCAGAACTTTTGTTGGCATAACTGTCATGACAATCGTTTTTCTGAATTTTATTGGAAAATAGGAAGTTTCCCGACTGAGACGCTTATGCGTCACCCTGAAATGTCGCACCACAAGTCGGCAGAGGCCGGGTTTCCGTGCACGGTTTCTTGCGCGAAGCATCGTTCCCGGCAAACGACAAAGCCCGAAGACCGCTGCTGTGTCGTCCCGGCTGATGATGGGTTGTGCGGGTGTTCATTCGAAAGGAGTTTGGAAGTGATCGATTACAAGGTCAATGAATTAAGTTTCCTGTTCCCGCCAGGCTATCAGGACGACAGCGTAAACGTGTTCACAGGTCTCGACGGCGACCTCAAGAACACGAGTTTTGTGATCACGCGGGCAAATCTGGAGGACGGCGGCATTGAGGCCTATGCGCTGTCGCAGTTGCGACAGTATGAAAAGACCTTCCCGAAATACGAATTTCTGGCTGGCAACAGATACCAGGTCGAGCAGTGTGAAGCCCGGGAAATCGAGTACAGGTGGGAGGCTGACCAGGGCAGGCTGCATCAATTACAGCTGTTTCTGGAGATGGACAGCCGGGCGCTCATCTTCACGCTGACGGTTCCCGGTACCCTGAGCAACGAACATCGCCAGATCTTCAAGTCGGCGATCGGTTCGATCAGGGAAGGTTGATACTTTGCCGCCCGCAGCCCGCATTCTGGACAAGGTCGCGCACACACCAGCGCTCGCAGCTCTGATCGGAGGTGCGATTTTGGGTGCGCTGGCCGGTGCGGCCATTGTCGCGACAGGCGGTGCAGCTGCACTTGCCATCGCGGCAGCAGCTGCAAGTGGAGCCTCCCTTGGCGGCGGGCTGGGGCAGTTTATCGGTTCGTTCTTTTCCATCACAACCGGAACAATTACGGGTGCCTGCTCACCGAATGTCTTTGTGGGAAAGAGACCCGCGGCACGTGCCACAATAGATTTTTCGATGTGCAGCGGACTGCCCTTTTCGCCATTCGCACATCCCAACGCCCTGATTGCGCAAGGCTCGATTTCTGTTTTCGTCAACAAATTCAATGCGGCGCGCGAGAAGGACAAGCTGATCTGCGGTGCCGTCATTTCATCCGGCTGCAAGAGCGTGATCATCGGGGATCGGGCGGCAACAACCCTTCCCATTCAGTCCGAAGTACCTGCCTGGCTTGAGTGGGGCTTGCTGGCGCTGGGAGTCGTTGGTGGGGCCGGGCTGTTGAGAATGAGCGCAAAACTGACCTGGGTCGGGGTCGGAAGAGTTCTGGGAGCCGGGTTCCTGGGAAGTTACGTGTCCGGCCAGGTCGGCGGATGGCTGGGTGGCAAGATCTTTGGCGAGGGGTCGGACGGCCAGAAAATCATGGGGTTCGCGGCCGGTGTGATTGGCGGTCTTGTGGTTGGTGCTTGGGCCTTCAAAGGCGCGCCAAGGCTTCCGATTGCGACCTCAACGGCGACCAAGACCGGCGGCAAATACGCCACCAAGCAAATCAAGATGACGGAAAGGTACCTGAAATATGACAGGCAGCACGGCGTCAAATACCTCAATGAGGCCGAGTTGGCTGCCCACAGGGTTGTCGCCGACAGGGACGGCAATCTGATCTATGCCGAAAGCGGGCGGCCCGTGAACACCGACAAGGGCATCTATGTCATGGACGAGCACGGCAACGTGTTCGTTCACGAAAACCCCCGCAGTGAAATGGTCCATCACTCGAGTTTCAATTCGGGTCAACCAATCGCTGCCGGCGGGAACATAAAGGTCAGGAACGGCAAACTTGCCGAAATCGATGAAGGCACCGGCCACTACGGCGACAGCCAGCCGGTCGGCCGGGTCAATCTGGTGACGGAAGAACTGGGGTCCCAGGGCGTGAATGTGAAGGGCGCGGAGGTCAATGACTACAACGTAATGATGCAGAAGGCCCGAAGGCGATGATGCAACAGCAAACGGCCACCTTCCAAAACACATTGGCGAAGTGCTGGCCATGGTCGGTGAACGGTGCAACGGGCGCGCATGAGCAGCGTTTTCTGGATGCCGAAGCTGCCAGGTGCGCGCTGGCAAAACTCGGCTCGCTCTACTCCGCGGATCAACTGAGCGCGATCGTTTGCGCTTATCTGATGAACATCTGCATCGAGCAGGCTGCAGGCAGACCGTTGTCGGAACGGGACAGCGAGACGACGACGGCTTGCCTGACACTTTTGGCCGCGTCCAAAGCAATAGCGATCCCCAGCGCTCAGCTGGAAAGGATCGTCGCCACTTTCAACCCGGGCTACTGGTATCAGGCGGTGGCTCCGCTGATCGCGCAACGACTGACAAGAGCCTCACTCTGCGCCGCGCTCGTCAAATCCCTGTCGAAAGAACGAGAACCCGACGACTTGTATTTCGCGCTCCAGGGAGTGCGGATTTACAGCACCGCAACGGCCGGCTTGCCGCCAGGCTCCGGACATACACCGCTTGTGCACGCGCTGACCCGACGTGTTCGTGAACTTGCAGACAACCACGACGACGAGATCGCAACAGCTGCGCGAAACGCCTCAACATTTCTGAAAAACTACGAATAAACGCGAGTAAAAACCCAATCGATACAGCGGAAAGATAGATATGACATTTTCAAGTATAGCAATACAGCAAGTCTATGATGTGATGAATACATCCGCGCCAAGTATTCTCGATACTGGGAAGGTCCGCGCTGCGGGGCGTTACAATGCAAAACATGCGCGCAGGATCGGCTGGTCGCATCACTGGTCCGGGGTATGCCGCGTTCTCGGCATAACAGTCGGATATCTGTCGGCCGAGGACTTCAGTCAATATGTTGCGCAGTTTCAGACTGCCAAAAGTCTCAAACCCGACGGCATGCTGGGGCCCAACACCTGGCGGCGCATGCGGGCGGATGCCATGCTTGTCTTGCAGACCATTGCGATGCCGGACTGGTTGCCCAGAAAAGCACCTCAAAAATCGTCGATCAAGGGCATCTCCGTCGAGGCCGCCAACCTCGATGCACCCTGGATGGCCATTGCCCTGGATGAACAGGAAACGCACTGGCGGAGCCACGACGGGAACGAAGTCGCTGAAGGCGATACACGTGTCGACGAGGGTTACTTTGAAGCATGCCCCTACATGGGCGGTGACGCTTGGGAGTTGGCGGAGCAGCACAAACGCAAGCTCGACAACAATCACTGGTGCGCGGCATTCGTGAATTACTGCCTTCACACAGCAGGATACAGTCACACCGGCAGCGCTGGAGCCTTTTCATTCAAACAGACAAAGCGCTGGAGATTCAAAGCCTTAAGCGAACCAACGCGAGGCTGTGTCATCGTTATGGAGCACAAAACCAAAGGGTATCACCATGTCTCGTTTCTCGATGACGTGGGAAATCTGCCCACCGACCCGAAGGGGGACATTGATGCCAGCAAATACAA
Source organism: uncultured Roseibium sp. (assembly GCF_947494555.1). Taxonomy (GTDB): domain Bacteria; phylum Pseudomonadota; class Alphaproteobacteria; order Rhizobiales; family Stappiaceae; genus Roseibium. The sequence goes on from NZ_CANLVF010000007.1 coordinate 275,491, forward strand.
GAGTTTTACACTTCTCGGCGGCAATCAGGGCATAGGCACTGTGATCTCGAAGAAGTACGTCAACTGGACTTTTTACGCGGCGAAGGACCAACAGGGCAACAAGTCCCCTTACCTGTTTCCGATCAAGGGCGAAGACGAGGCAAACTGCAATGTCGAACTCCCGACGGCAGGACCTCACTATTGCGGTGAACAGTGGCAATGATTTACCTGCCTGGCCGGTGAAGTTCGCCAATAAATCCATTGGAAACAGACCTCTTAGACAAATGCCGCTTGTTTGACGCCCGGCATGAACCTTTCCCTGCGATCGAGCGGCAACCAAGCCAAGCAACCGATTTTCAGACCAGAACTTTCATCTAGATTTTTAAGAACAGGAGAAATTACATGTCACCGAAGAAAAGAGAACCGCTCGGAGTGAGCAGTTACCTCGGAAGCGAAGTCTATAAACAGATCTGCAACCGGTTCTACAAGCAGCACAGTATCAAGCTACCGGACCATATTGCCGAGGTATACAAAGTTGGGGTGAGCAACGGCCAGGGAATGGAGTTTCTCGCCCGTGATCCCGAAAAGTTCGAGGCACTTTTGAAGATGCCGAAATTCGCGCCCGACAATCAGGAGCATTTCTGTGACAGGATCGCGTCGATGGCGACCAAAGGGCAAGGCTACCGCGAAACGGGTGTTCCAAGCCTGCACATCGCAGTCGCACCTGAGGAATGCAGCGTCCATATCGATACGTTCGGGTTTGTCGCAATCGGCCCCGATGGTCAGAAATACTACAATCCGGATGCTATCCAGCACATTCTCGATGAATTGCTTTGGCAGGACAAATTTGTCGGCTGGGTGACAAAGCACAGCAAACCCTTGGGGATGCTGCTGTCTCACGTTCACTTTCGGGGCCCCAGTTCACGCAACAGGTATCGACTGTCGGCTGGCGTGCGGGTCAATGCCGCGCAGGGCGATGGCTGGAACATCGGGATCGAAGCAACCCAGGCGCTTTCAGGCGAACAAACGGTCGTCGGAAGCGTGGAGGTCTACAACTGGTAGCGCTCAAGACTGCGTTCGGCGCACGCAACTCCGTGCGTTGAGCAACGAGACTTGGCGCAAAATTACCGGGTCCTGCGCGCCGGGCTCACCTTCCAGAACCGCCATGAGCTTCCAGCAGGCAAGCTGCCCACATACCTTGCGTGGAAGATGAATTGTGGTCGCGCCCGGATTGAATACGGCTGCGTAAGGCATGTCGCCGTAACCGATGACCGAAATGTCTACGGGAATGAGCTCGTTTCAGAAATCAGGTGGAATGCTAACAGGCGTAACGCTGTTTCGAAGCGTTTCTCGTGTCGCTTTCTCTGTCTGCGCGGCCGATCGCGAAACCAGGCAGTTTTCTCCGCAGCCCGCACGCCGGAAGATCACTTCTTATTCGTTTTTGCGATTGTAAAGGCCCTGTTCGCGAGGCCCCGGAAAACGTGAACCGGTGGGAGCCTGTCGACGTGCGTGTCGGCCCTTTCAAGGTGTCTCACCTCGGTTTACGGTCCTCGCTGACCTTAAAAACTCAATATTTTTTTGAGCAGTATTCAGCAGCGAATTCAGTGACCTGCGCGCGTCCGGCGGCATCAAAAATGAATGCATTCAAAAAAATGAAACGTTTCATATTGACGTATTTCATGACCCGTGTTTTGCTTAATCAGCCACTTCACCTCAGCAGCCCGATGTGAAACGGCGTTACCTTTTTTGGGAGGAAAATCATGAAGTTATTGAAAATCGCTGCCGCGGCAGCGACCGGTCTCGCTTTGCTTGCTGGAACCGCTCAAGCCGACGACAAGCCCGTTGTGGGCCTCATCATGAAATCACTCGCCAACGAGTTCTTCCAGAACATGATGGCCGGTGCGCAGGCTCACGAAGAAAAGCGAGGCGACTACAAATTGCTGGCCGTCGGAATGCAGAATGAGACGGACTTTGAATCGCAGATCAACGCGGTCGAAAACTTCATCACCCAAGGTGTCGATGCGATCGTAGTGGCACCTGCCGACTCCAGGGCCATGGTCCGTCCGCTGAAGAAGGCGATGGCAGCCGGCATTGTCGTTGTCAACTTCGATGTCGCCCTGGATGCGGAGGCCAAGAAGCAGCAAAACATTGAACTGGCTTTTGTCGGACCGGACAATCGCGGTGGCGCGAAACTGGCAGGTGATGCCCTGGGCAAGAAACTTGGTGCCGGCGGCAAGGTCGTCATCATCGAAGGAAATCCCGGAGCCGACAATGCGAACGAACGACGCCTCGGATTTGAAGATTCCGTTGCAGAATTCGAACTTGAGCTGCTCGACAGCCGCACCGCTCACTGGGAAACGGAAGAAGCAAACACCGTGTTTTCAAACATGCTGACGGCCCATCCGGACATTCAGGGCGTCATGGCAGCGAACGATTCCATGGCAATCGGTGTCGTCAAGGCATTGGAAAGCGCCGGACGCGACGACATTGTTGTGGTCGGTTTCGACAACATTCCGGCGGTTGGACCCATGATCTCCGATGGACGTATGCTTGCAACCGTCGACCAGTTCGGGACCGACATGGCGGCAAATTCCATCGACCTTGCCCTGGAAGTCGTCAAGGGCGGGCCTCAGCTTGAAGGTTGGGTGAAGACCCCGATCGAACTGGTAATCGCGAATTGAGCGATCCCGATGCGCCCCCGCTTTGATCAAACCTGACGCAGGGGCGTCTCCCTTTCCCTAGCAAGTTGATTGGACACATCATGGCAGCCGTATCGCCTGCAATCATGCCCCAATCGTCTGAACGCCCGGCTTTCCTTTCCGTTGAAGGACTGAAGAAACATTTTGGTGGGGTAAAAGCACTTGATGGCGTTAGTTTCTCGCTCCGGAAGGGTGAAGTGCATGCCCTTGTTGGAGAAAACGGGGCGGGTAAATCCACACTCATAAAAATTCTGTCCGGGGTGTTTCCTTACGATTCCGGCAGCATCTCCCTTTCCGGAGAGGATTATCGGCCCGCAAGCCCGCATGTCGCCAAGGCACTTGGGGTGCAGGTGGTTCACCAGGAACTCAATCTGTTGGACCACTTGAGCATCGCGGAGAATATTTCCATCGAGCGTATGCCGACGAACCACCTTGGCCTCCTGGACAAACAGGAGATGAACCGGCGTGCGCGATTGGCGCTTGATGCAGTCGGGCTCACGGATGTCGATGTCAACGCACCGGTCGGTTCCCTCGGGATCGCTCACCGGCAGCTTGTCGAAATATCGAGAGCGCTGCAATGCAAGAGCCAGATCCTGATCCTCGACGAACCAACCGCCACACTGACCGAACGGGAAACCAGACGTCTCTTCGACATTGTCGCCTCAATCAAGGCAGATGGCGTGACCATCGTGTTCGTGTCGCATCATCTGGACGAGGTGTTTGCGATCTGCGACCGGGTGACCGTTTTCAGAAACGGAGTATCCATCGGCACCGATCAGATTTCCGAAACGACGCCCGATGGCGTGGTCCAGAAAATGGTCGGCCGGAAACTGGCCGCGTCGACGAACGAGGTCGATCCTTCAAGGACACCCGGCGAACTTGCACTCCGACTGGACGATCTTTGCACACAGGCAAACCCGAAGGACAAAGGGGTCTCGTTTGATCTCCACTATGGAGAGATTGTTGGCATCGCAGGGCTTGTCGGTGCCGGTCGCACGGAAATCCTGAGAGGTGTTTTCGGCGTCGATCCGATCCGGTCCGGACGGATCCTGCAGGCCGGCAATGAAATGCGTTTCAAGGGACCGCGCGATGCCATTGCAGCCGGCATCGGTTTTGTCACCGAGGACCGGAAGGACGAGGGCCTGATCCTGGACATGCCGATCGCGGCAAACATGTCACTGGCGAACATGCGTGCGGTCTCCCGATCCGGATTGCTGCAGTTTTCGGAAGAGAACCGGCGCACTCGGGATGGCGGAGCCCGGTTGAAACTCAAATACGGCAAAATTTCCGATGCGGTTTCCAGTCTCTCGGGCGGCAACCAGCAAAAGGTTGTTCTCGCCAAATGGCTGGGACGCAATCCGAAAGTGCTTTTGCTGGACGAACCCACACGCGGCGTCGACGTCGGTGCCAAGGCGGAGATCTACGCAATCTTGAAGGAGTTGGCGCGCGATGGTGTCGCGCTGCTTGTTGTTTCGTCGGAGATGCCTGAGCTGATGACGCTAGCAGACCGGATACTCGTTCTTGCCGAACACGAGATCCAGGGTGAGCTGACCCGTCCCGAATTTTCGGAAGAAAACATCCTGAAACTGGCCTATGGCCAGGCTCGGCAGGCCGGAGGACAGAAGCAATGACAACGCAGACCCTTTCTGAAACCATGCCAAATCCAACAAGATTTTCCGTCCGGACCGCGCTTCAAAACGCAGGCATCGGCCTCGCCCTCTTGGCGCTCATCCTGTTCTTCTCGGTGTTCACGGAGCACTTCCTGACACCAAACAACATCACCAACATTCTGACCCAGATCACGATCAACCTTGTGCTCGCAGTCGGGATGACCTTCGTCATCCTCATTGGAGGAATTGATCTTTCCGTCGGATCGGTGATGGCATTTGCAGCGGTTGTTGCCGGCAAGGCGATCACGTTGCCAGGTTTTGGCCCGGCCGAAGCGATTGCGCTTGCAGTCGTTGCCGCAACGCTGACCGGCGTTGCCTGCGGGATGATCAACGGGGTGATCAGCGCCTATTGGGCTCTGCCGTCCTTCATCATCACACTGGGAATGCTCAATATCGCGCGCGGAGCCGCACTTCAGGTCTCGGACGCACAGACGATCTACTCGTTCCCGTATGCTTTCGAAGAGTTTGGCTCCGCTATGATCTACGGCGTGCCGGTGGTGTTTCTGGTCGCTCTTTTCCTGGTGCTTGTTGCCTGGTTCGTATTGAACTTCACCGTGTTCGGCAGGCTTCTATACGGCATCGGCAACAACGAGGAAGCCGTGCGTCTCGCCGGCCATTCCGTCTACTGGTACAAGGTTGCAGCCTTCACGATTTGTGGCTTCACCGCAGGAATCGCGGCGATCGTCTATATGGCCCGGCTGAACATCTCCAGCCCGATTGCCGGCATCGGCTTTGAACTCAATGCCATCGCCGCCGTCATTATCGGTGGTACCAGTCTGAGCGGCGGACGCGGGTCCGTGATCGGCACTCTTCTCGGCGCATTTATCATCGGTGTCCTTGCGAACGGTCTGATCCTGATCGGTCTGTCCGACTTCATGCGACAGATGATTACCGGCGTTGTCATAATCGTCGCCGTCGTTCTCGACTACTACCGTGCAAAGTACGCCTCGAAATGAAACGGACGCCCCTGTTGAACCGGCATCTGAGCGAGCTAATCGCCTCGCTCGGACACAAGGAAGAAATCATCATTGCCGACGCTGGTCTTCCGGTTCCGCCAGGCGTCAGGGTGATCGATCTTGCCGTCAGTGAGGGCGTGCCCGGATTTCGGGATCTCCTCAAAGCCTTGCGCAGCGAACTTGTTGTCGAAGGCGCTCTTTGGGCGGCAGAAACTTCTCACGAGCTGTCCGCTCTCATGCAGGAGGAGATTGACAGATGGTCTGAAGAGACCACGCGGGCTATCGCGACCTCGAGGTTGTCCCATACCGAGTTCAAACGCCGGTCGGAGCATGTTCGAGCAATCATACGCACAGGTGAATTCACACCTTACGCCAACATACTTCTGCGAAGCGGGGTGCCATTTTGAAACCTGTAGCAATTGTCGGCAGCATCAACATCGATCTGGTCAGCTATCTCGACCGATGGCCGAAGGTGGGTGAAACCGTAGCGGTGCGAGACACGACATCATCGCTCGGCGGCAAAGGCGCCAATCAGGCGTTCGCTGCCGCGCTGCTTGGCGCTGACACAATCCTATTGGGCGCAATCGGCGGTGACAGCTTCGGTCAAGATGCCAAAGCACAGCTTGCCAGCTCCAGTGTTCGGTGCTGTCTGAGCGAGATCCCGAACGCATCAACCGGGCTTGCCTTCATCGATGTCGGGCCTGATGGCAACAACATGATCCGCATTTCCGGCGGTGCCAACGGGTTTGTTTCGGCGGCTCATGTGGCGTTGCATGCGGAAGTCATCCGCAACAGCGGCGTTGTATTGCTGCAAAATGAAATCGGATTGTCAGCATCGCTGGAGGCCGCGAAAATTGCGCGCGCGGCAGGCAGTCTCGTGATCATGGATCCGGCGCCTGCCCCGGACCCAGCCTGGAAACAGGAGGTTTTCGGCTCGTTTGATATCCTGACTCCGAATGCACACGAAGCCGGAGAATTGCTGGGCGCACAGCCGAAATCGCTTGAAGACGGCGAAAAAGCAGCGGTGTCACTCAGGAAACTGGGATTGCGCGGTGCCATTGTGACAATGGGAGACGTCGGCGTGGCCTGGTCATTCGATGACAGCCAGGGATCGCTGCCCGCACTCAAGGTGAAAAGCATCGATACCGTTGCTGCCGGAGACTGTTTCAATGGTGCGTTGGCAACAAGCCTCGCGGAGGGGGAAACCATGCGCAATGCAATCGCCTTTGCCTTGCGTGCGGCAGCGATTGCGACGACGCGCAAGGGAGCATCGCGTTCACTTCCCACCCGTTCGGAGCTGGACAACCTGCCGAACCCGGTCTTCGCCTTGAATTAAGGCGGCGCTTGATTGGCAGGCTCAGGAATGCTTCAAGGAAAGAAGGGGTTAAGGAGTGCTGCGGGACATGCCAACGATCAAAGACGTCGCCAGGAAAGCCGGGGTGTCCGTTGGTACTGTTTCGCGTGTTTTGGCCAAGAACGAAACCGTGAAGCACCCTCTCAAGCTGAAAGTACAGGCTGCCATGAAGGAGCTTGACTACAAGCCGAACCTCGCAGCGCGCGCTCTGCGCACCAACAGCATCGACGTCATCGGTCTTGTTGTGCCAGACATCACCAATCCGTTTTTTGCCCAGCTTGTCAAAAACATCGAGATGGAAGCGGCCAAGCGCAGCCACTCTGTCATGATTGCCAACTCGCACGACGATGCCGAGACAGAGAAAACACAGATTGCGGCACTTCTCGATCGTGCTGCCCGCGGGATCATTGTCGTGGCAACTGCAGACGGACGCACACTGGAAACAACGGACGTGCCGATCGTTTCCCTTGACCGCCGATTTGGCAACTTTCCACTCATTGCAACGGATCACTACGACGGTTCTCAAAAGATTGCAGACCACATTCATGCCCTCGGTCACCGGCGGATCGCCTACATTGCAGGGCCGTTGAGCATGGATGTGGCTCAAAGCCGGAGAGAGGGTTTCGTGAACCGCATCGAGGCACTATCCACGAAGCAGGACCCGATCGAGCTCTCGGTCTTTGAAGGTCAGTTTGACTACGATGCGGGAGAAGAACTTGGCAGGACCATCCTGACACAGGCTCCGGCGACCAGTCGCCCAACAGCGATTGCTGCAGCCAGCGACCAGCAGGCCATCGGCGTTTTGCGATGCGCGCGCGACTTGAAGCTCGACGTGCCTGGAGAACTGTCTGTTGCCGGTTTCGACGACATCGCGCTGGCGTCGCTCGTCGTACCGCGTCTGACAACGCTGCGGCAGCCCATTGAAGCGCTTGCGCTTTCCGCTGTTGAGCAGATTTTCGAAACAAATTCGGCCTCAAAAGACACGGCAATCGCAGGTGATATCGTCTTGCGCGAGTCCACCGCACCCAGATAGGGCTTCCAGGATTTGTGCTTATGCTTCCAGTTCCAGGCCGCCGGTAACCTGCCCAAACAATGAAATGCCCGCTCTATTCAACGCAGCTGACAATCAAGGACGCATTTCTGAAAAACGTGAAACAAACCGTATCCGGTGGAGATAGCGGCGCTGCGGGATACCATTCTTCGCGTCGGGGTACCATCATGTGAGCCTATCGGTCTTCAAAAACCGAGGTGCTGGCGCGCACAACGAGACTGGGCGGAATGATCACCGGTTCCTGCGAGCCCGGTTCACCTTCCAACACTGCCACCAGCTTCCGGCAGGCAAGCCGACCCCACTGTCTGCGCGGCAGATGAATGGTTGTCAGCCCGGGATTGAAAACGGCCGCGTAGGGCATGTCGTCGTAGCCGACAACGGAAATGTCTTCAGGAACGCGGATTCCGTTATTCGCAAGCCCGTGAAGGAAACCCGTTGCCGTTTCATCGTTGTGAATGAAGACTGCGGATGGAAGGTTGCCGTCATTGACGAGTTTCTGGGCGGCATCGATACCAAACTGCACGGACAATTGTCCGATCAGTATCCTGTCCTCCTGGATGTCGATGCCGCCTTGCTTGAGTGCCTGCCGAAAGCCGAAAAATCTTCGCTCAAATCCGTGAACCTGAAGCGGACCGCAAATCTGAATGATATCCTTGTGTCCCAGCCCGATAAGGTGTTCCGCGGCCAGGCGCCCACCCAGGGCATCGTCCGTACGAACCGACGGCACATCCACATCCTTGTGACCTGCGCAAGAGACCAGCGGAGGGCCATTGTAACTGCCGTCTCCCTGGCTCGGCATCAGGTCCATCGGGAAATCATATGTATTGAGGATCAGGCCACCCGCCTGGTTCATCAGAAGCATATTTGAATACACGCGTTCAGTGCTCGCCACTTCGGACGTGTCACCGATCAGCACGACATATCCGTGGCTTCTGGCCTCTTCCTCGATCCCCTTGAAAAACTCTGCAAAGAACGCGTTGGTGATGTCCGACACCAGCACCAGGAGGGTCTTGCTGCTGCCGCGCCTCAGATCGGCGGCGGCCCGGTTTGCGCGATACCCCATACGCCGCATGACGTCGAGCACATGTTCGCGCGTTTCGGCATTGACGTCTTCGGGACGCGTGATCGTGCGCGAAACAGTCGCGACGGAAACACCCGCCTCTCTCGCCACGTCTCTCGATGTCGGTCGTTTGGAGTTCATCTACACTTTGTTTTTGGCCTTCAGGCAGCGATCGGCCGACCCGCATCATTGAATTTATGGATGAAATCCTGCACAGGCCGCAAGTATATTGTGTCCCCGACATTCTGGTCGTGCTGCCCATTGAGGCTTACCGTCAGGACCCCGGCGTCTGGAACCTTCACATACAGTATCGTGTCGTGCCCCAATCGCTCGACGAGGGTCACGATCCCCTCCCAGCTATCATCCGCCTTGCCGACGACAAAATGCTCCGGCCGCACACCAAGGGTCGTGGCGCCAACTCTGTCTGCAAACCGGCCCTTTACGAAATTCATTTTTGGCGACCCGATAAACCCGGCGACGAATTCCGTCGCGGGATGGTTATACAACTCCATCGGGCTGCCGACCTGTTCGATGTAGCCGCCGTTCAGGACCACGATCCGGTCTGCCATCGTCATGGCTTCGACCTGGTCGTGCGTTACGTAGATCATCGTCGTCTCCATGCGCTGGTGCAGCTCGCTGATCTCCACACGCGTCTCGGAGCGGAGCGCTGCATCGAGATTCGACAAGGGTTCGTCGAGAAGAAAGACCTGCGGGCTGCGCACGATTGCGCGGCCAATCGCAACGCGCTGCCGCTGACCGCCCGAGAGCTGGCCGGGCTTGCGGTCAAGATAGGGGCCCAGCTTCAGGGAGTCTGCTGCTTCTTGCACCTTTTGGGCGATCTCGGCTTTGGGGCGCCGCTCGAGGCTGAGAGAAAAGCCCATGTTCTGCGCGACGGTCATTTGCGGATAAAGCGCGTATGACTGAAACACCATGGCAATGTTGCGTTGCCTCGGCGACAGGTCGTTCGCGCGATTGCCCCCGATCAGAAGATCACCGCCCGTGATCTTCTCCAGGCCTGCAATCATGCGAAGAAGCGTGGACTTGCCGCATCCCGAGGGCCCCACGAAGACGACGAATTCACCATCGGCAATCGCAAGGTTGATGTCGTGCAGCACTTCGACTTGCCCATAGGCTTTTGACAGGTTCTTGAGGTCCAGCCCAGCCATAGTTTCCTCCCTTAATCCGCAGCCAGTGGTGCGCGAATGATCTTTCTCACCGTGTCAGGTGCAGCCGGCTGTAGTTGCCGCTCCGGCCTGCCACCCAAGATCGACTGAATGTCGTGAAGGATCATGTCGCCGATCGGATGCCTGCCACCTTCAACAGCAGCAGCCCTATGCGGCGACCAGACAACGTTTCCTGCCTGTCGCAGGGGATCGCGCCTGGAAACAGGTTCATGCGGGAAAACATCGCTGGCCACTCGAAGACGGCCTTCTTCGGCTGCTTCGACCAAAGCGGCAAAATCGACGAGATGCGCGCGGCTGATGACGACAACCAGTGTTCCGCGAGGCATTTTTTCGATCAGCGACCTGGAAACGAGTTGGTAGTTCTCATCCGTCGGCGTCGCCGCGACAACAACACAGCGACAGGTCGTTGCCACCTCTTCCAGATCACAAAACTCGACTGATCCGACCTCCACACTTCTGGCGCGAAGCCATGGGTCGAACGCTTTGATGCGAGGTGAGAACGGGCCGAGCAAGCGCGCGCATTCACGCGCAATCGAGCCGAAGCCGACAAATCCGATGGTCTGGTCGTACAAGGAAAAGTCGGTTCCCAAATTGTCGTCCAGCCATCGCTCCGAACCTTGTCGAAAGCGTTCGTGCTCCTCGACGATGCCGCGTGCACCGGCCAGCATCAAACCGAGGGTCATCTCCGCGACCGAGTGTCGAAAGCCGGGCGCGCAGGAAAGGACTTCGATACCGCGCTCAAAACAGGCATCGTAGTCGAGGCCCGTCTGAAACGTGCCCGAGACCTCGATCACGGCACGCAGGTCGCGTGCGGATTCGATTTCCGCAAGTGCGAGTTCCGGTTTGGACGCGACAACAAACTGCGCAGTCGGCAAATTGTCCAGGAAGTCTTCGCGCGCCATCTGCCAGTTGACGCCACCGACGATCCGGCAGAGTGATCCAAGGGTTGCAAACACGCTTGGACGGAAAAGTTCTTCGACCTGCCTGAAATGCTGATCCATAAGAAGAAGTGGCTTCGACATTTTGACGCTGTGGTTCATTTGACTGCTCCCGCCGTCATTCCGCGGACGAAATGCCGTTGAAAGAACAGGAACAGGATGACGACGGGGATCGCCATGATCACCGTGCCGCTCGAAAGCCCCGTCACGTCGCGCGTCATGGTTCCCTGGAAGTTGAGCAGCCCGACTGAAAGGGTACGCATTTCGTCCTGCGTCAAAAGCAGCAGGCGTAAGAGCAAGTCATTCCAGCTCCAAAGGAATTCAAGCAGAGCTGTCGTCACGACGGCAGGCATGGCAATCGGCATGATCACGCGCCGGTAGATCTGGAACTCCGTCGCGCCGTCGATGCGCGCTGCCTCATGAAGCGCTTTCGGCACCCCCACGAAATAGGACGTGAACATGAAGACGAATACGGAGACGGCAAGCGCAAGGTCGGCAAGGATGACACCGAAATGCGTATTCAAAAGCCCGAAGGATCGAACGATCTGGAAGAGCGGCAGCACAATCGCCGTCACCGGGATCATGAGGCCGATCAGAAACAGGATCTGCAGCGCGAGCTTTCCCCTGAATTCGATGAACACCATCGCATAGGCAGCGAGCGACGCAATCACGATCATGACAGCCGCATCGATCACGGAGATCAGCAGCGTGTTGAAGAAATACCGGCTGAAGCCTCCGTCCGTCCAGACGCGGACATAATGCTCGAAGGTCACGCTCAATGGAGGATACCAGGCCGGGTTCACCAGTTCGGTCGACGGCTTGAGCGACGTGAAAACTGTCAGGATCAGGGGCGATGCCATCAACACGGCAATGACGCCCAGGGCGAACAGAAGGATCCAGCGACCATACATCTAGCGGTCCTCCCTGTTCTGGATTTGCATGTAGAGGATGGTCGCTGCGCTCACGATCACAAGAAGCGAAACACCGATTGCCGAACCGTACCCGTACTGGTTTTCGAGCGCGCCGCGCTTGTACATGTAGGTCGAAAGAATTTCGCTGAAGCGGATCGGGCCGCCTTTCGTTGTTGCCCATACGAGATCAAAGACCTTGAAAGACTGTGTCAGCGTCAGGATGAAGACGACCGCAGTCACCGGACGCAGTGCCGGGAGCGTCACATACCGAAATGCCTGCACCGGCGTTGCACCGTCGACTTTGGCGGCTTCGTAGAGGTCTTCATCGACGGCCTGCAGACCGGCCAGGAAAATAATCACGCTGAGACCAATGGTCGACCAGCTGTGGGCCAGCGCGAGGGCATAAAGGACGATTTCCGGACTGCCGAGCCATGGTGTCGCAAGTCCGCCGAGGCCGATCGTTTCCAGCATCTGGTTGATGACACCCGAAGGCTGATACATCCATCGCCAGATCGTCGCGACCGCCATCGGCGAAATGACCACGGGAAGCACGATGCATGTCTGGATCAGCAAGCGCGCTTTCCAGACGCGCGCCAGCATGGCGGCAATGACGAGCCCCAGGCCGACATTGATAACGATAATGACACCGGACCAGACAAAGGTGTTGCGGAACGCTTCCCAGAAGATCTTGTCCGTGAACAGCCGGGTATAATTTGCAAGGCCGACATACTCACGGTCGGGGCTGATGCCATCCCAACTCGTAAAGGAATACTCGATGACCGAGATGGTCGGATAAATCGCAAAGACGATGTAGATCGTCAGTGCAGGCAGGAGAAACAGGACAGGGTTGAGCCTGTGTGCCCATTTCGAGTCCGGATCGAGAAACATCGAACCACTCCGGGGGTCAGGTTTCAGGCAATTTCAGGAAGCGTCACCGCAGCGAGCGAGCGCGGTCCGCCGCCCCCGCTGGACGCATTGCCAGGGAGACAGGCGGGCCGCACAGCCGGATAAGACTACCGTTCCGCGATCCCGCCCGGGAGCATGATCTCGCCGGCCGCTTTGGAGGAAGCCCAGGCGCTTTGCATTTCGGACGTGAACTCCTCCGGCGTCATGACGTCCAGCAAAAGTGCCTGGAGCCCGTCATATGAGACCGTCGTGAGGCTTCCGGGCGTAATCGTGTCGAGGAACGCCGGGACGGTTCCATTCGCGGCATGGTCATCAGATGTTTTCCAGATATCGACTGCCAGAGGCGACATCTCTGCTTGTGCCAAGGCGTCGTCGAGAGGACCGACGGGGACGGTTCCCGCGTTCAGCAGCGCAACGCGACCCTTTGTGTCGAGAAACATGCTGTTCAGGAAACGCACGGCGATTTCTGTGGCCTCGGATCCCTCGCGAATGTACCAGCCACTCCCGATGGAGTTTGTCGGGTGGATTTTCTGACCTTCTTCAAACGGCGGGACAGCAAAGACACTATAGTCGCCGATCCTGTCTCCTGCGGCTTCTATCCCGCCACCGATGACCCACGGACCGGTGAAGGTCATCGGAACTTCGCCAGCCCAAAAACGGTCCATCAGTTCGCCATAGCCAATTGCGACCGGCGTTGGTCCGAACCAGCCGGCCTCGCCCATTGCCTGAAGCTTTGCCGAGGCCGCAACGAAGGGGGCATCCGTCCACTCGCCGTCGCCGAAAAGGACGTCTTCGATGCCTTCAGGTCCCGCGTATCTGCCGAACATCATCGATTGCCAATGCGAGATCGGCCACTTGTCGGCAGCACCGAGACCGATCGGCGTGTCGTATCCGGCCTCCTGGAGCTTGGCGACCGCTGCCTCCATCTGCGCCCATGTCGTCGGCACTTCAATCCCGTGCTCAGCGAAAATCGCCTTGTTGTAGAACATTCCCGTCGTCTCGACTTCACTGCCGAAGGCCCATAGCTTTCCGTCACTCGAAGTCTGGACGACGATCCCTTCCGGGATCGTTTCACCCCAGTTGTGCTCGTAATAGGAATCTGTCAGATCGGCGACCAGACCACCAGCAATCAATGCAGCCGGCTGACCCGGACCGGTTCCGAACGTAAACAGGTCTGGCCCTTCACCAGCCGACAATGCCGGGACCAGAGCCGGATTGAAAAGGTCCGACGAATTCTTGACGACCGTGATCTTGGCATCCGGATTGTCGGCATTGAAAGTGTCCGCAAGCTCATCATAAATCGTGGTTTGTCCGGGTTCCCCTGCGACCCAGACAACGACTTCGGTCTGCGCGAGCAGTGAGCTCGGCAATGCGACCAGCGCGCCAAATGCGGCACCAAAGGCAAGAAACTTCATCATGGCTCTCCTCCCATCGAAGCATCAGTTTGGGAACTGTATACGATTACATAGGCCATGTAAACGTATACATAAGGCGTTTCTTGCCATCAATCGCCAAATTCGCGTCGCAGCCGACCAACCCCTTAACCGTTCGGATTACGCGGTTCCGGTTCAGTCTCTGAACGTTTTGATCTAGTCTCGCTTTCCATGGAGGAGACAGAACACCTGAAAATTCAGCTCGATCTGATGCAGGCTGCACTTGACCACATCAATCAGGGCTTCACCGTCTTTGACAGCGACCTGCGCCTTGTCGCATGGAATCGCGGTCTTTCGGACATGCTTGACATGCCGCCCGATATCATCAAACGGGGCTCCCATCTGGAAGCATTCATCCGGGTGAATGCGGAACGGGGCGAATACGGCCCCGGCGATATCGAAGGCAAGATTGCCCGCCGGATCGAACGCGCGAAATTGTTCGAACCGCATTTCTTTGAAAGGGTTCGGCCCAACGGGCAGATCATTGCCGTCTCCGGAACGCCGCTGCCGCAGGGCGGCTTCGTTACAATCTACTCGGACGTTACCGAAGAACGGCGCCGCCAGGAAAAGCTGGAACGTACCGTGGAGGAGCGCACGCGTGCCCTCCAGCAAAGTGAAGACTGGCTGCGCCTTGTCACTGACAACATACCGGCGCTCATCGCCTACGTCTCCCCGGGCCCGATTTTCCGCTTCGCCAACAGACGCTATGCCGACTGGTTCGGTCATTCGGTCGCCTCCATTGCCGGCCGCCCTGCGGCGGACGTCGTCGGCGCGGACCTGTTTGCCGAACTCGAGCCGCACATCAACCACGCCTTCGAGGGCAACGCCGTCAGCTACGAATATCAGCGAGAGCTAACCGACGGCTCAAGAGCCTACATGCGCTCGACCCTCATCCCAGACATGACTTCCGACGGGCGCACGCTCGGTATCTTTGTCCTGTCGCTTGATGCGACGGAGCAAAAACAGGCTGAGGCAACGCTGGTCCAGTCCCAGCGCATGGACGCGGTCGGCAAACTGACCGGTGGTCTTGCACATGACTTCAACAATCTTCTGGCGATCCTTATGGGAAATCTCCTGAGCATCAGCCGGATGGAAGAACCGCTGGACAAGAATGACCTCGACAGGAAGCTGACGCCCATGCTTGAGGCGACGAAGCGCGGTTCGGATCTGATCCAGCGCCTGCTCGCCTTCAGCCGCGGCAAGGCAATCGACCCGCAGACGGTTTCCCTTGGAAAGGTTCTGCTCAGCGCGGGCAGTCTCCTTGAAGGTTCCCTGCCGTCTGCGATTGCGCTGAAAACGACCGTCGCCGATTGCAGCATCGGCGCTCGCATCGACCCGACGCAGATGGAGACAGCCCTGATCAATCTGGCGTTCAATGCACGTGATGCCATGCCGGAGGGGGGGACGCTGCAAATGTCCCTCGAAGACTGTCACATCGACAAACGGGAGGCCGATGATCTCGGCATTCCGGCCGGCCGGTATGCCCGGATTGCTGTGTTGGACAATGGAACGGGCATGGATGAAGAAACGCGACTCAAGATTTTTGAACCGTTTTTCACCACGAAGAACTTTGGAACCGGCAGTGGTCTCGGCCTCTCTATGGTGTACGGTTTCGTTCAGCAATCAGGTGGCGCGATCACGGTCGAAAGCAAACCTGGCAAGGGCACTTGTCTGACAATCTTCCTGCCCTTTCATCAGGTCGCCGTGTCCAGTTCGCTGGCGGACGGTTTTGAAAGCGACACCGGCCCGCAACCGGGGGCCGGCGAACTGCTGCTGCTTGTCGAGGACGATCCCGATGTTGCCACTGCGGTGACCGATCAGCTTCAGAACCTTGGATACGCCGTGCTGCGAGCCGCCAGCGTGGACGATGCAAGAAGCCTCGCCAGGGATCTGCCCGAGCTAAAGGGTGTCCTCAGCGACATAATCATGCCGGGCCAGACCAACGGTCTTGCCCTTGCAAGGGAAATCCGCCGCGAAAGACAGGATCTCGGCATAGCGCTCATGTCGGGCTTTGCGGACTGGTCGGATCTGGCAGGTCATGACCGGGAATGTGAATTTCCGGTCTTGGCGAAGCCATTCGCAGATGATCAACTGGCCGACACAATCCGGAAAATCCTGTCTTAGACACACCATTTGGAACACGTGAGTGATTGACTTGCAGACACGCTCCGCACCGCCTGCGAAACTGACAGTCTTCATCGTCGATGACGAGCCGGAAATCGGCCAGTTGTTGCAGGAGGCGATGTCCCAGTTCGACATGACCGGCGAAATCTTTTCGACGGCAAAATCGATGCTGGCCGCGCTCGAAAACACCATACCGGATGCCTGTATCGTCGATCTCGGACTTCCTGATATGGAAGGTATGGCGCTCATCAACGAGATCCGGAGAAAATCCTCCGTACCGATCATCGTCCTGTCTGCCCGTGGCCATTCAACGGACCGGGTCATGGGACTTGAACTGGGCGCTGACGACTACGTTGTCAAACCGTTCGACCCCCGCGAGGTCGTTGCCAGGATCCGTTCGATCCTGCGCAGGTCCTCTGATCAGTCCGCGGGACCTGCCGCAGTCGACCAGGCCCGGTTTGAGGGCTGGTGCTATCGTCCCTCTTCGCACTGCCTGGTTTCACCCGAAGGCGAAGAGACCTTTCTGTCCACCGGCGAAGCCACTTTGCTCGAGGCGCTGCTGCGGGCTCCAAAACGGGTTCTGACCCGGGACTATCTGCTGGAACACGGCGGCAGGGACGAAAGTCTCGACAGGTCCATCGATGTGCGTATTTCCCGGCTGCGCAAGAAACTCAATCGCAAAAATGAAGCGGCGCATATCAGAACGATCTACGGGTCGGGCTACATGTTCGCGACAGGCGTGACCTGGAGCAACTGACGAAGACGTGAATCCGGCACGACTTTGGTGCCGTGTTCAGCCGTTTCTGAATTTGTGTTCGAATTCTTCACCGGTCATCTTCCGCGTCGCATCGGAAAACGAATAATTCTCCGGCTTCTGGTCGATAAAGAATTCCGCCTTGAAAGGAAGCTCTGTCCGATCGTCGAAGAGGCCGATCGGGATGCCGTGGATGCCGCTGTCGACGGGGTGAAAGAAGAGGTTCGAGCCGCAGACGGAACAAAATCCACGCTCAAAACCGTCGGAGGACTCATACCGTTGAACCGGTCCTTCAAACTCAGCATGCGTGCAGGGAACGGCCATGAACGGTCCGCCGACCCACTTTCGGCACATGGAGCAATGACATGCCTGCAGGCGCGGCATCGCCTCCGCTGAGAAAGTCACCTGCCCGCAAAGACAACTACCGCTTCGTCGCATCGGCCGCTCCCAATACCCGGTCAACTGATCGCCCAAGCTCGGAAGCTTAGTGTGGGGGGATCGCGAAATCAAAAAAGGCGGGAAGTACAGACTTCCCGCCTTCAATCTTGAACGAGCCAGGTGCCCTAGAAGCTCAGGGAGATGTCCCTGTGGTCCGACAGGCAGGCGGCAACGTCGAGAGCCATATCGTTCGGCAGCCGCTCCTGCTGCCGAAGACCGACATTGTTGACGATCGCAGCGTCATAGGCCTCAAGAGCCGGCAACAAATCGGTCGCAGCCTTCTGGCGCCACGCAAGGTCGGCTTCCAGAGCGGCGATCGACTTGTCGATTTCCGCGAGTGCTTCTTCGGCATTGGGTTGCCGGCTGCGCATGATCTTGCGCGCTTCCGTCAGGCCCTTGCGGATGTCGCTCGTACCCTCGGCTTCGCCCACTTTCGATCGCATGGCGGCAATGGCTTCGACTGCAGCCTCAGGCTCGAGCTGCGGCACCTGAGATTTCAGAGCTTCAAGCTCCGGACCGAAACCGGCAACGGTATCAGCGTCGGCCAGAATCGCCTTGACCTCAACGATCGGTTCATAGGCCTGATCCACGGTGCGCCGGTAGGTCTGCCGCGCAGAGGTCTCCGCCTTCTGGATTTCGGCAAAGGCACCGTAAACCTCTTCCCAGTTGTCCGGGATATTGGCGAGGATCGCATCGTGCTCCTCCTTCAGCGCCTCGATGCGGGCCTGGGCACGTTCACCTTGCTCTGTTGTATAAACGGCCCCCTCTCCCGAACGATTGACGATGACCTGCAGTTCTTCAATGCGCTCGTCAATCCGCCGGGCATCACGCTCAAGAGCACGGACCTCCACGTGTATCGGCTTGTAGGCGCCGGAAGCCGCCGCGACCTCGTTTTCCGCTTCGCGGATCGCCTGCATCAGCGGCAGGGCCTCTCTGGCTTTCTCGAACCCTTCCGCAAGATCGTCCTGCAGATCGTCCGGCAGATAGCTCATGTCGACGTTTTCTGCCTTCTCGATAGCCGCCAGGATCGTATCGCCATTTTGCTGGAAGTCCTCGTAGATGAGTTGTTCCATGCAGTATTGCAAGCGCGGATTTTTCGGTGGCGGTGCTGTCTCGGACAACAGCGAAGACCGGTTGGGAAGGTAGTTCACGAGCTGCGGGTAGAACCCGACAATACCAAGCGCGACCAGCTGAAGCGCAATAAACGCAATCACGCCCTTGTACATGTCTATCGTCTTGACGACCGCGGGGGCGACACCTCGCAGATAGAACAATGCGAACCCGAAGGGCGGCGTCAGGAACGATGTCTGGATGTTCAGACCAATCATCACGCCAAGCCAGACGGCAGTCACGTTCGCGGACGGATCCGCCAGCAGGATAGGGGCAACAATCGGAACCACGACCACGGCAATTTCGATGAAGTCGAGAAAGAAGCCGAGTATGAAGATCACCAGCATGACGATCAGGAACTGGGCCCAGAACCCGCCCGGCAAGCCTTGCAGGAAGTCCTTGACGAGCTCTTCACCTCCGAAAGCACGGAATGCCGATGTCAGCATCGCGGCGCCTAGCAGAATGATGAAGACCAGCGAAGTCGTTTTCGCCGTCTCGATCATCACGCCGCGCAGTGTGTCTTCCAGCTTCAGCGTACGCCAACCCGACCAGAAGATCGCGATAAGAAGCAGCGAGACGGCAATCAACGCAAGGACGAGGCCAAGCACGTCCTGACTGGTCGTGATCAGCTTGATGTTGACCGCACCGATGAAACTGATGATTACCGCAAGACCGAGCAACGCGATGATGGCAAGGATCGCCGGCGAATAGGCACCCTTTTCGCCGTCACGCAACCGGTAGCCGGCCATGATCATGGCACCGACGGCACCGATCGCACCGGCCTGATTCACTGTTGCGATACCCGCGATAATGGAACCCAGAACCAGAAAGATCAGGGCAAGCGGCGGAACCAGCGTGATCACGACCTTGACCGCAAACTGGCGTGTGAAGGTACCTTCTTCATGCACTGCCGGAGCGGCCTTCGGGTTCATCAGCGCGAATCCGAGAATAAACAGCATGTAGAGGCCGACAAGGACCAGTCCTGGCAGGAACGCGCCGAGGAACATTTCACCGGCGCTTGTCGAGACCACGGAGAAATCCGACGGCATGGAGATTTCGCCGGTGCTTGCCTTATAAAGGGACTGACGAAGGGAACCTGCCTGATCAACAGCACTGGCAAGCTGATCGGCAAGAATGATGAGGACGATAGACGGCGGGATGATCTGCCCGAGTGTGCCGGAAGCGGCAATGGTCCCGGTTGCAAGCGGCACGGAATATTTGTTGCGCAACATGGCCGGCAGCGAAATCAGCCCCATGGCAACCACGGTTGCGCCAACGATACCGGTCGTTGCAGCAAGGAGCGCTCCCACAAACACCACCGATATACCGAGACCACCGGGGACCGGACCGAACAGCCGAGCCATGGTAACCAACAGGTCTTCGGCGATCTTCGAGCGTTGCAGCATGATGCCCATGAAGACAAACAACGGGATCGCGATCAGCGTGTCACGTTCGGCTTCCCAGTAAATTCCCCGGAAATTGGTAACACCTGCGCTCAGCCATTGCCCTGCGCCGCCATGTGCAAAATAGGCATTTGCATCTCCTGAAAAGAGATATCCTGAGCCGGCAGCAATACCGATCGTCAGAATCGCTGACCCGGGCAGTGCGAAAGCGACCGGGAAACCGGACCCCAACGCCAAAGCCATCAGGAGAACAAGTAGAAGAAGGAAAAAGAGTTCCATTTCAGTAGATCTCGCCCGGCGTTAGTTTACGGGGTGGTTTTCATGATCCCGGCCACCGGGTTCACCGCGTATGTCAGCAACAGCATCCAGGAAATAGGAGACAAACTGGATCATCATCGACACGGCGAACACACCAATGAAGCCGGCCATGAGGTATTTAACGTAAAGGCCGAACCCTGCCTGCGAGGTCTCGTAGGCCAAAATCGGGCTGTTGATAATGTTCTGTTTGCCGCCCATGCCGATCACGAGAATGACCACACAAAGCGACATTCCAAGTATCACCGAACCCACGGCGTTAACGTAGCCCTTCGTCTTAGCGGACATACCGGCGTAAAACACATCCACGCGCACATGTCCTTCTTCTTTAAGGGTGTAAGCACTGGCAAACAGGAACAGCGCCGCATACCAGAACCGGACAAGATCCGAGAGAAAGGCCTGTTCGTAAGAAAACACAAAGCGGCCGATGACGATCAGGAGTTCCGCCGCGACAACAAGCAGCGCCAGCCACGTGAAGCCCATGGTACGGGTGAAAGCAGCGATAATAACCGAAACAGCTAATAGTGGCATATGGACGTAGGCACCACGAAATCGCGATTTGCCAAGTTCATTCGCAAGATTTTCGCCTACGACACCAGCCAGAAGGCCTTCAACGCGTAGAAAGGAGATAGCGCTGTCGATCAGACCAACGATCAAAACGGCAAAAAAAGCTGCCCTGATCAAAAAGGTATTGATGTTGCTGATGCGTTCACTGTCTTCACGCAAAGTGCGGCTGTTTTTCAAAACATATGCAATACCGCACAAGACGAAAGCAATGTAGATCAGCAACTGCAGCCAGGACCAGAGTACCGGCAAAGACCCATTCGCAGCCCCCCCAATCAGCGGACTGATGCCGGGCAAGCCCTGCCAATAGGTGAGATAGTTGTTGATCAGGAATGCTGCCGTGATCGCTAAGATCGACCAGCCAAATAGACGGAAAAAACGTGCGCTATCTGACGTGGGCCCCCGACTAGATGCCGTGTCCGAAGGCGCGTCCTGAACAGTGTTCAAGGCGGTCATCGTTGGCTATGCCTCTGCTGACAAATGTAAAATGGGACGGGAAATTCCCGTCCCTCTCTTCAAATGTTGGCTTGGATTACCCGCCGACTCCAAGCACTCGGTTGCGCTGGTTCACGTAGGCGACGTCCGC
Source organism: uncultured Roseibium sp. (assembly GCF_947494555.1). Taxonomy (GTDB): domain Bacteria; phylum Pseudomonadota; class Alphaproteobacteria; order Rhizobiales; family Stappiaceae; genus Roseibium. Next base: position 296,926 of record NZ_CANLVF010000007.1, read on the forward strand.
AATCGCCATCCATTCGCCATAAGAGTTGCGCGCAGCAAGGAAGCTATCAACGATCCGGCCAGCAAGCGGGCTGTGATCGCGTGCTTCTTCCATAACTTCCTGCGAGGCTTCGCCAAAACTGTCATAGATCTCATCGGAGAAGATCTTGACTTCCACGCCATGCTCGTTGATGAGCTTCTGGAGATACTCAGGGTTTTTGGCGTTGGTTTCCGCCATTTGTTTGGCGTTTTCTTCAGTCGCCGCCGCTTCAATGATTGCTCTCTCTGTGTCGGTCAAGCTATCCCAGAAGTCTCTGTTCATGGTCAGGGACAGCTGTGATCCTGGCTCGTGGAAACCTGGAGCATAGTAGTATTTGGCAGCTTCGTAGAACTTCATGAAATAGTCGTTGAACGGACCAATCCACTCCGTCGCATCGATTGCACCGGACACGAGGTTTTCGTAAATCTGAGAGCCGGGAAGCGACACGGTTGAAGCGCCGAGTTTGGCAAGAACGTCGCCGCCCTGTCCCGGAATACGCATCTTCAGACCTTTGAGGTCGTCAGCCGTCTCGATTTCCTTGTTGAACCAGCCGCCCATCTGGAAGCCGGTGTTGCCGGCAGCAAGACCTTTCAGGCCGAACTCGCCCTGTAGCTCATCCCAGAGCTCTTGACCACCGCCGAAGCGAATCCACGCATCCATTTCCGGATAAGTCAGGCCGAACGGCACTGATGTGAAATAGGCCAATCCTGGATGTTTACCCTTCCAGTAGTAGTCCGCACCGATATAGGCTTGCGCATTTCCGGATGCAACTTCGTCAAACACGTCAAACGGCCCAACACGCTCACCACCGGCGAAGTACTGGACGTTGATCTTACCTTCGGAAAGCTGTGCGATACGCTCTGCTAGACGTTGGGCGGAAATACCAACGCCCGGGAAGTCACGCGGCCAGGTCGATACAATGACCATTTCCTTCGTGCCCTGCGCGATTGCCGGTGCAGCCAGTGTGGACCCGGCTGCAACACCGCCAACACCAAGTCCAGCTTTTTTGATAAACGAACGACGATCCATTAGTTTCCTCCCTAATCGGACCTAAGAACTGCGATCGGACTGCAACCATGCACCGATCTCGGCGTATGTCTAGTGGACAGATCAATTGATATGCTATTCGTGATTTTGCGCACTCTCTCGGTAATACTACTGAATTTTGCGCAATTGAGTGCCTGTGAACCAACCAAATGCGCAATAAGAGGGCAATCCGTGTGACCTTTAAGACAAAATTGTTACTCATCACGATCTTGCCTTTGATTGCCGTCTCCTTCCTGATCGGCGGAGTAACATATTTCCAGTCGCGTAAACTCATTGAGGCAGAAACGCGCTCAGTTGAAGAGCGCATCCTTTCGTCAAAACGGCAGGAAATTCAGAACTACATCAGTCTGGCGCTCACCTCGATTGAACAAATCTACGAGGAAGAACCCGGCGGACGCCAGGCAGCGCAGGAAGAAGTCAAGGAAATACTGAACAACCTGACCTTTGACTACGACGGCTACTTCTTTGTCTACACTATGGATGGCACCAACGTTGTGCATCCCAAGTTACCGCATCTCGTAGGGGGAAACTGGTGGGAGCTGAAGGATGACAATGGAAATTACGTCATTCAGAACCTGATAGCCGCAGCCAAATCCGGGGGTGGCTTCCATCGTTATGTCTGGCATAAACCATCGGTCGGATATGTTGCCGGAAAGATTGGCTACGCCATCCATCTGGAAAAGTGGGGGTGGATGCTCGGCACCGGTCTGTATACGGACGATATCTCAAGAGAAGTTATCGCAATTCGGGCCGACTTTGCGACCAGCATTCGCCAGACTCTTCTGGTCACTTTCCTGATCACGCTTGCAGGGATCGTGATCGCGGGAAGTCTGATAGCCGGGGTCCGATTTTCCGAGCAACGGTTTGCCGACAGCAAGCTCAAGGAACTGACAAACCGGATCTTTCAGGTTCAGGAACAGGAACGAAAACGGGTCTCAACCGAACTTCACGACAGTATTTCGCAGCTGCTGGTTTCCGTCCGATACGGGGTCGAGATGATCCACAGCGAAGCCACGCGCGAGCCGGACCTGCAGATGCAGGCCGCCAAATGCCTGACGACCCTCGATGGAACGATCGCCGAAGTGAGACGCATTTCGCGGGACCTCAGACCGAGCGTCCTGGACGACATGGGGCTGGCAGCCGCTCTTGGAAGTCTCGGCAAGGAAATCCAGAATCAATCCGGCATCAAGGTCAGCGTAGACGCCGAGCAGTGTCACAGCCGCCTGTCCGACGGCGCCAAAACGGCGCTTTATCGCGTCGTTCAGGAGTGCATGACAAATGTCGCGCGGCACTCACAGGCCAACAAGGTCAACATAGACCTGAAAGTCGGAGCGCAAAGCCTGACGCTTTGTGTGGAAGACAATGGCATCGGCCTACCGCGACCGCTGCCCAAAACGGGAGGACTCGGCTTCAGAAACATGCGTGAGAGAATTGAGACATATGGCGGCAAATTGATTTTGAGCCGGCGGTCCTCGGGAGGTACTAGGATCAAAGTCCAGATGCCGCTCGACAACGCGGCCGCACAAGCAGCGTAACTCCGAGATGACCCAAAACGCACCGCCGTCCGCACCAACTGAACGACCTATCAGGGTCCTGCTCGCCGACGACCATGAACTGGTGCGCGACGGCATCAGGGCGCGTCTACAAAAGGTGCCGGATCTGGAAGTCGTTGGCGAAGCGACCAACGGCCGTGAAGCGGTCCTGATGACCCGGAACCTGAACCCGGACGTGCTCTTGATGGATGTGTCCATGCCGGTCATGAACGGACTGGAAGCGGCAATGGAGATTCGCAAGACACAGCCCGGTGTCGCCGTTCTGATCCTGTCGGTCTATGACAACCCGGAATATGTGCGCGGTGTGGTGCAGGCCGGTGCCAGAGGATACATTTTGAAAGACATCTCGGCCCAGGAAATGATCAACGCGATTTCAAGCGTGGCCTCGGGGGGGTATTTCTTTTCCTCCGCAATCGGACCGACGCTCGTTGGCGCAAGCGCTTCCGCTCCGGTTGAGGATCCCTACGGCCTGACGGAACGCGAACGCCAGGTACTGCGCGAGATTGCGAAGGGCCAGCCGAACAAGGAAGTTGCCAAGGCTCTCGGGATCAGTGTCCGCACGGTCGAATCGCATCGCCTAAATCTGAGAGAAAAGGTCGGCAGCAAAAACGCCGCTCAACTCTACAAGGTCGCGCAGGAACTGGGATTGCTCGACTAGTCCGCTATCCATTACACATTCACATGTACCGTCTCTGCCATCTCTTCGCTTCGCATTAAGGACCGAAATGACGAAACCGCTTGTCCTGGTTACCGCTGACGTAAAACCCATTGACGGGTTCAACTGGCACGCCGTGAATTCAACCTATCTTCATGCTGTCTTGCAGGGATCCGATTCAATACCGTTGATCCTGCCCTCTCTTGGCGCAGAGCTGGACATCGATGCGGCGCTCGATCAGGTCGACGGCGTCCTGGCGACGGGCTCACGGTCCAACGTCAATCCCGCAATTTACGGCCAGGAGCCGACGGAAGAAAACGGACCTTACGATCCGGATCGCGACGCAACGACTTTGCCACTGCTTAAGCGCGCCATTGAACGCGGCATTCCCGTTTTTGCAATCTGCCGGGGTATGCAGGAACTGAACGTTGCGCTTGGCGGCACGCTGCTAACCGAAATCCAGACGATCAGCGGACGCAAGGATCACAGGGCGCCGGTCTCTGAGCATCAGGACGAGCGGTTTCAAATCGCACATCCTGTTGAGGTTGCAGATGGCAGTTGCCTGGAAAAGGTGCTTGGCTCCGAACCTTTTGAAGTCAATTCACTGCACCGTCAGGCGGTCGGTGACCTGGGCGCGGGGCTTGTGATGGAAGCCAACGCAGAGGACGGAACGATCGAGGCCATGTCCGTCAAGGACAGCCGCGGCTATGTTCTCGCAACGCAATGGCATCCCGAATACTGGGTCTCGACGGATGGTCCGTCACAGAAGCTGTTCAGCGCATTTGGCGACGCTGTACGCGCCTACAGGGAAAAACGACTCGGTCATTAGATGAAATTTCAGCTGCCCTGGCCTTCAGTCGGCGTATCACCATGACAATCGGCCGAGCCCTGAGCATGCCAGGGACCACCGGGCAATCGCAGTGCTAACCCCAACCGAGTGTGGCGATCAGCAAGGTCACTCCGAGCAGGAACACGATCGTCGCACCGATGATTTCGATAGACCGGTGAATGCGCATGGACATGGGGCTGCCTTCGCCAAACAACCTCACGGCAAGGTCCTTTGCGCCCACTGCAAGTCCGGCAAGAACGGAAACAGTGATGCCGGTGCCAACCGCCATGGCCAGTGTGGAAGCGATCCCGGCCGCAATCATCCCCTGTGACAAAGCAAAGACCAACACCACCAGCGCACCGGTGCATGGGCGCAGGCCAACCGCAAAAATGATCGATGCTGCGCGCGCCATGGTGATTTTCCCCTGGACCATGTCAGGGGTTGGTGCATGCGCGTGCCCGCAAGACGTACAGATGCCGTCCGGTCCAATATGGTGGTGATGATCGTGATGATGATCGTGGTGATGATGACTATGCGCGTCTGCTCCCGCTAATGCGAGACGATCGCCCGCCAGTCGACTCGCGATGCTTACAACAAGCGGCCGCGCCGCTTTTTGCCAAAGCAGCCAACCACCGAGGCCGGTAATCAACACATAGGACCCGACCTCAAACCAGCGGGCGGTATCCTGAATTGCGATGCTGGTCAGGTTGAAGACCACAGCAAGCCCTCCAACCAGAACGATGGCGGTCAGGGCTTGCGCAAAAGCCGAAGCGAACGACAGCAAGATGCCCTTCTTCAGTGTTTCATCATTGGCAACGACGTAAGACGTGATGATCGCCTTTCCATGGCCCGGCCCGGCGGCGTGAAACACGCCATAGGCGAAGGACAATCCGATCAGAAGCCAGCCTGCATTTGGATTGCTTCGGAACGCACGAAGGCTGGCGACGAGCTTCTGGTAAAATTCCTTCTGCTTCACCGCGATCGTGCCGAAAAACTGATCCAGAATTCCGGCCTGGACCGTTGAAGTCGCAGGCGCTTCGATAACGGCAACTTGCGTCGACGCGGCGACTTCCTGCGCACGCTCGTTCGCACCTTGGGCCGCATCGCCCGGCAAATCCGCCGCGTTCGCCGTCTCGACCGGGCTCCCGCCGGATCCCCCCTGGTCGCTGGACAGTTCGACTGCGGGAACAGCAAGGGAACTGTCCGCGCTCGCGCAATTGATGATCATCTGGTTGACCTGGGTCGCAGCGGCAGACTGCAGCTCCGGAGGCAAATCGCGCTGATCGGGACCGATCTGCGCAAGCGCATAAGCGGTTGCCGCGTCCAGAGGCGGCGGTTCCTTGCGCGTGACCTGGCATGCCCCCGGTGCATTGACGGTCCCGACTGCATCGTCTTCCCGGCCGAACCTGAAATCGACATAGTAGGTCGGATCGTAGATATCGAGCGTGATCGGCGCACTGGCATCGGTGCTGTCCTTCAGCGGTAGCACAAAATGCAACTCCAGCAGGTCGACATCTTCAAGCATCGCCCCGCCATTCAGCTTGATGTCTTCCTCAATGGCCTGAAAATCCTCCGGCTTCATGACCCAGTAGTCCTCTACCGGGACATTGGTCACTTCCAGCCAGAATTCGGTCGGTGTCGTGAAGTCGAGTTCGACACGCGAATTGTCGCCAAAGGTGAAATAGCCGAAATCGGCCATGCTCTCCACATTGACCTTCGCAAGCTCCGCGAGCTCCTCCCTTGAATAAATACCGTCCTGGTTTGTGTCGAAACCCTGGATCGCAAACGCCGTGAACGCGTCATCGAAGCGGAAGACATGCTTCACGGCAACAGCCTGTCCCTGATCGTCAAAAATCAGCTTCGATCTCGCCTCCACGAACACATGCGGATGCGCCAGCGCACCGGCGATCATCATGACAAGCAGGATCAGCGCAGCTGTCACGCGCGTTAGGATCGAACATGCGGCCTCCGGCAGAAAGGAGGAAAAACAACGCAACGGAATCACCTGCTTCTAGGGCTGTTCCAAGGTTAAATGACATTCAATGGCCTCTGTGACCAGAGAAGACGGCAGCATCATGGCTGAACATCATCTTGCGCCGCAAAATGCCCGGGGGACATTTTTGACGTTTTTTTCAAGAAACAGGAATGTCTGTTCTCACTTAGCTTCATCAAGCGGGAAAAAAGAGACTAAATTCTTCAAAAAGAAACTAAATTATTTGTACTGACAATAACCTGACAGAGCCAACCATGAATGCCTTGCACACATCTGTTCACCACAGTGCCGTTTTCGACCACCCGGAGATGGGCGAACATGAGAATGTCGTTTTCGCCAAAGACAAAGAAAGTGGATTGAATGCCATCATTGCCGTTCACGACACCACTCTGGGGCCGGCACTTGGCGGCTGCCGTGTCTGGCCCTACGAAAATCCGGCGGATGCGCTGACAGATGCCTTACGCCTCTCCAGGGGAATGACCTACAAAAACGCTTTGGCGGGTCTCGATCTTGGCGGCGGCAAGGCGGTCATAATGGCATGCCCGCGCAAGGACAAGTCCGCCGAGATGATGGAAGCGTTCGGCCGTCACGTCGAGAGACTTTCGGGCACCTATATTACGGCAGAGGATGTGGGTGTATCACCGGACGACATGGAGGCGGTCGCCCGGCACACGGATCATGTGCGCGGAACAAGCTCCACCGGGCTTGGAGATCCGTCACCCTATACCGCTCTTGGTGTTTTCGAAGGCATCAAGGCCTCGGCGCATCATGTCTTCGGCACGAGCGACCTTGAAGGCAAAACCGTGTCCGTACAAGGTCTGGGTCATGTGGGTTTTGATGTTGCCCGGCAGTTGCACGAGGCCGGGGCGCAGCTCATTGTTTCCGACATACACAGTCCGGCGGTCGTTCGCGCTCTCGATGAGTTCGGCGCGACTGCAGTCGATGCCTCTGAAGCGCATCTTGCAGCCGCTGACATTTTCGTCCCCTGCGCACTCGGGGCCGGACTGAACGCGCGCACGATCCCCCAGATCCAGGCTCGTGTCGTTGCCGGCGCCGCAAACAATCAGCTTCAGACACCGGCAGACGGCACGGCCCTCAAGCGGCGTGGAATTCTCTACGCACCCGATTACGCGATCAATGCCGGTGGCGTGATCTCCATCGCTTTGGCGCAACCGGGTGGCAGCGATACCCGTGTCCGGGAAAAGACGCTGGCAATCGGCGAAACGCTGACGCTTATCTTTGAAAGGGCTTCCAGGGAAGGAACAACCCCGGAGGCAATTGCCGACAAAATCGCCGAAGAACGCCTGGCAAAATCGGGCCAAACCAACTGAACGACCGCGATATTCAAGAGCGGCAACGCTTCAAATCAGCGTTGCCGTCTTAAGCTTTGGATAGATCGGGATTTCAGGAATAACGGCTTTCGCTCGCCGCCTTGAACATCAACCGCACCTGCTTCTTGGCATCGTCGACTGCCGTCTCGTCCATTTCGGCGTAGCAGGCGGTAACACCTTCATGAAGCAGATAGAGCGTTGAAGCGAATTGTTCCTGTCCGCTCAAGACGCCGAAAAACTCCAGAAGCTCACCCTTGTGCCGGTTCACCGTCGCTTTGATCTCGGTGCTGTCCGGGTTTGCAGCAAGGGCCTGGCGGAAGAAACACTCTTTGCCCTGCGTCACTCTCATCCAGCCGCCGAGCTTATCGAAGAGCTGCTCCGCCGCGGCCAAACCCGGTTCCGTAACGCCTTCGCGCACATATTTCAGATACCTTTGATGCCTGTATTCCAATGCACCGAGGATCATCGCCTCACGTGAAGGGAAATGGCGGTAGAGCGTGCGCATGCTGACGCCGACGCCGGCACGCAGTTCCGGGACACTCGGCTCTGCAAATCCTCGGCTCCAGAACACCTGCTCCAGGCCGGCGGCTATTTGTTTCTGTGCGTCATTCATCGCTTCACACTGGTATGTATACATTAAATTTGCAACAAAAATATCAGTGCCATCTTCCGGCATCTGCGGAAAATATAAGCATTGGTGAACGCAATGAAAGACAGAAGCCTCTTAAAGCTCAATCACCCCTGACGCGTAACGTCCGAATTGCTAGTTGGCCGGGTTCTTGGCTGTCCATTCAACAAGAAAATCCACAAGCGCGCGAACCTTTGCACTCAGGTGACGCCGGTGCGGATAAACCGCGTAAATACCGCGCATCGGCTCCTCGAATGTCTCCAAAAGAGGCACCAGAGCGCCGGTCTTTACGTCGTCGGCAACGAAAAAAAGCGGTGTTCGCAAGAAGCCCAGATGTGCCAGAGCTGCTTCGCGCGCGGCCGCAGCGCTGTTGACCTCGAGAGGTCCTTTGACCGCCACCGAAAGCCGCTCACCTTCGGATTGAAACGCCCAATTCTGCTTGAAACGATAATTTGTATCGATAATGCAGGGCCGCGTTGAAAGATCCGCCGGCACATTCGGCGCACCATGGCGCTCGATGACTTCGGATGTTGCGCACACAATGGTGCGAAACGGCGCGATCTTGCGCGCGATCAGACTGGAATCTTCCAGCTGCGTTACCCGGACCGCAAGGTCGAATCCTTCCTCGACAAGATCAACGAAACGATCTTCCAGGCGCAAATCCAGATTGATATCGGGATATCGCGTCAGGAAATGCATCATCGCCTTGTTCAGCATGTCGTCTCCCATCGACCGCGGCGCGGAGACACGCAAACGGCCGCGCACTTCCTGGTGGGATGACTGGACCGACGCCTGAAGATCATCGATCCGCTGCAGGATTTCGGCAGCCTCCTTGTAATATGCCTCGCCAACCTCCGTCAGGGAGACCTGGCGTGTGGTGCGGTTGAGCAGACGCACGCCAAGTTCGTCTTCCAGTTCACCGACATATTTTGAAACCAGAGCCTTGGACCGGCCCATTTCCCGCGCAGCAGCAGAAAATCCGTTGGAATCGACCACTTGAATAAAACAGCGCATGCGCGTGATTGCGTCCATCCGGCTCCCTTTCCGCTTTGCACATCATTCAACCTGATTACATGATTTGATGTGAGGCGGTCAAAGAAGACGGCGGAATGCAAACACCGCCGCACCGCACTAGGTCTTCGCACGCAAAGGCCGCAAGAAAAGACGCAGGAATCCAAGCAACCCGCTGAAAAGAATGAGCCCGGCCAGGGCACCGGCCCCTGCACTGGCAAGGCCCGCGATGGTGACCGGAATGGCCGGCTCGTAATCTTCGGCGGTGGCCTGAGCCAGTTGCCGGTCGAATCCGTGCGCGAACACAAACAGACGTTCCAGCGGACCCGCCGTCTCAAGCTCTTCCTGCTGCTGTTTCAAACGTCCAAGGCGCGTATCGGCAACAGCCATGCTGTCGCCACGCGCTTGGATGAAGGGGTCGTCCGACGCTTTCTGGCGGGCAATCGCCTCCGTGACAGACATGCCATAGGCCGCGGCATCCCGTCGGAAGTCGGCGAGAATTTCCTCAAGCGCATCGATCGCCCCGCCCATGCGCTGACGATATTGCTGCGAGAATTCCGGAAGCTGCGACGTGGCCGTACCGCTCGTCAGCATGACTATGAACATCAAGATCCGAACCATGAATATCTCCCGGCCACGGCGTGTTCAGCCGTCATTCCTGCAGGCTGACGATCCCTGCTTCTCCCGCTTCCGACCCGAAGGCCAGGCGCATGCCGTCACTGTCCCAGTCCAGCGAAGAAACAGGCCCTTTCCCCGGACGGCGGAGCGGGACTTCGGCTTTGTCTTCGAAGCGGCACATCACGATCGACCCATCCTGATATCCCACTGCAGCCACGTCCTCCTTCGGATGACAGGCAACGCTTGTGACGAGAATATCGGGGCGACCTCCAAGCTGAAGCGGCGTCTGACCCATCGGACCGGTCTTGCCATAATACGGCCAGAGAATGGCAGCGTTCGCACCCGATGTTGCAAGATAGCGTCCCTTGGCGGACCAACTGAGTGATTTCACTTTCGCCGGATAGCCGCTCATGCGCATGTCCTGGCTGTCGGAAAGCCGCCAGCCATGAAGAGCATTTTCCTGCATCGCTGTAACAAGATATTTGCCGTCTGGTGAAAAACTGACGCCAAGATGTGCACCGGCCCAGCTCAATTCAGATGGAGCGCCATCTGTTCCAGGCCACCACAATGTGGCTCCGTTGTAGCGGGATACGGCGAGGCGAAGCCCCTTTGGCGCAAAGGCCAGGCCACCTACTGCGCGTTCGTGCTGAAATTCCTTTGTGCGCCTATCACCCAGATGAACCCACGCCGTGCGGCCGCTCGCAAAGGCAACCGCTCCTGAGGGTCCGGCTGCAATCAGGTCGATCCACTTGCGAGGGCGCTCGGCGACCAACTCGAAAGACCCGTCGGCAGAACATCGGTAAATGCAACCATCGTCGCCCGATGTAATCAGACCGGCGCCCTCATTCATCGGTTCGGCCGCCAGGAGGCCGTCCTTATGCGGCCGAAGCACCTGTATGCCCTGGTCGGAAAGCGTGATGTCTCCTTCACCTGTCGCGAAATAGGCGCAGCTTTTCAAGAAACCTGCGCGGACGACAAATCCTTTTACATCCACGTTAGCTATTGTTGGCACTGTGTCGTCCTTGTTAGGCGGCGCAGGCCTGGAAACTCTGTTTCAGAACGTCCCAGTTAAGGTCCCGCCCGATGAACACAAGCCGGCTCTCGCGGGGTTCGTCGCCTTTCCAGTCGCGCTGATGGTCGCCTTCAACGATCATGTGAACACCCTGGATCACATAGCGCTGGGGATCGTCCTTGAATGCCAGAATGCCCTTCAATCGCAGAATATTGGGCCCCTGTACCTGCGTGACCTGATTGATCCATTTGAAGAACATGTCCGGGTTCAGGTCGCCGGCAGTCAACGAAATGCTTTTTACCGAGTGTGGAGCGTCATCGTGGTGATGGTGATCATGATGATGATGATCATGGTGATGGCCGTGCTCGTCGTGATCGCAGTCCGGTCCGCATTCATGTTCATGGTGGCCATGTTCCAGAAAGTGCGGGTCGAGCGAAAGAATACGGTCCAGATCGAATGCGCCCCGATCCAGGACCTTGGCGATCTCCACCCCGCAACGTTCGCTCCGATGCATGACCGCGTAGGGGTTGATCGACCTGATGCGCGTTTCTACGCCTGCCAGTTCATCTGGTGTCACGAGATCGGTCTTGTTGATCAGGATAACGTCGGCAAAAGCAACCTGATCCTCCGCTTCTTCGGTGTCTTCCAGACGCTGCAGGACATGGCGCGCGTCAACCACGGCAACCACCGCATCAAGGCGCGCGGCCGCTCTGACATCGTCATCCATGAAAAAAGTCTGTGCCACGGGTGCTGGATCGGCAACGCCGGTCGTTTCCACGACAATGGCGTCGAAGGCTCCCCTGCGTTTCATCAGGTTCTGGACGGTTCGGATCAGGTCGCCGCGCACGGTGCAGCAGATGCAACCGTTGTTCATTTCAAAGATTTCTTCGTCCGATTCAACGAGGAGATCGTTGTCGATACCCACCTCGCCGAATTCGTTGACGATGACGGCGTACCGCTGTCCATGGTTTTCCGTGAGGATACGGTTCAGCAGAGTGGTTTTGCCGGCACCGAGATATCCGGTCAGGACCGTGACCGGAATCTGTGCCTGGGCGTCCTGGGTCGCAGACATTGCGCAACTTCCTGGCTTTGTTGATGTGTCGATCACCTGCGTGAGGGCAGGCTGTGTTGCCGCGTATATAATCACAAACCCGGCGGTTTGGGAGAGAGACGGGAAATTTTCCTGTGACGGCCCAAATTCAATCAGGACAACTGAGAACTGCTTCAATGCTATCCGGTCTTTTCAGGCCGCGCACTCGCACGGTAACGTGTCGCAAATTTGCCGACAAAAGAAAGAGAGCAACCGATGTTGAAAACGATCAGCGGGTTCGACCGCATCGGCGAGGAAAATGCCTTCGCCGTTCTCGCCCGAGCCACCGAACTTGCAGGTCAGGGGCGTGACATCATCAACCTCGGTATTGGTCAGCCGGATTTCCGTACGCCCGACCATATTGTCGAAGCCGCGATCAAGGCACTTCGCGACGGTCATCACGGTTACACACCGGCGACCGGAATTGCTCCGCTCAGAGAAGCGGTCGCCGCCGATTTGGCGAAACGGCATGGTGTTGAAACAGATCCTGGCAATGTCCTGATCGTTCCGGGTGGCAAGGTGACCATGTTCATGGCCATCTTGATGTTCGGCGAACCCGGTACCGAAATCCTCTATCCGGACCCTGGATTTCCCATCTACCGATCGATGATCGAATTTACCGGCGCCAGGCCCGTGCCTGTTCCAATCCGGGAGGAAAACGACTTCGCCTTTTCGGCCGAGGAAACCCTTTCGTTGCTGAACGAGAAAACACGATTGCTGATCCTCAATTCTCCCGCGAACCCGACAGGCGGCGTCACGCCGGGTTCTGAAATCGAGGCGCTCGTCAAGGGATTGGAAGGTCATCCGCACGTCGCTGTCCTATCCGACGAGATCTATTCACAGATGACCTATGACGGCATGGAGCATGTTTCGCTCCTGAAATACGACTCGATCCGGGACAGGCTTATCCTTCTGGACGGTTGGTCCAAGACCTACGCAATGACCGGTTGGCGTATGGGCTTCTCCCTTTGGCCGGATGCTCTTGCCGACAAGGCGCGCAAGCTCGCGGTCAATGCCTGGTCATGCGTTAACGCGCCGGCGCAATTTGCGGGCCTTGCAGCGCTGACCGGACCGCAGGACGCAGTTCGCGACATGGTGGCGGAGTTCGACGGCAGGCGGAAAGTGATCGTCGAGGGACTAAACAGGCTGCCCGGCGTCTCCTGCAGGACACCACTGGGGGCGTTCTACGCCTTCCCGAACATCGCCGGCACGGGGTGGAAAGCCAAAAAACTCGCGTCGGCCTTGCTGGAGGAGGCAGGCGTTGCAACCATTGGTGGGCCAGACTTCGGAATACTAGGTGAAGGATACATACGCCTTTCTTATGCGAACTCCACAGAAAACATCAAGATCGCACTTGCCCGCATAGAAAAATTCCTCGAACAGTGAGCCGTATTTTTTAAGTTACTGATCCAGCCTGGTCAGCAGCGCTGAGATGAGCTTATGAAAATCTCTTTGACGATCATAAGCTTACCTTACGTATCTGTTTTTTAAACATTTCTTGTTTTCATTTGCACTCGAGCGAAAACCGTTGATGCAATGACGGGAGGAAATTGGTGGAGTCGATCACGCTCGATCTGGAGCAGTCTTTCGGGGACTTGAACGAAGCGGTTCTTGTCACAAATCCCGAAAGAACGATTGTTTTTGCCAACAAGGCGATTGAACGGCTTTTGCGGGTCGGACAGGACGATCTGATCGGCAAGACAACAAGGCGTTTTTTTGCCGACCCGGCTCAATTTGATGGGATGGCCGATCTCTATCATCGTCCGGAAGACCAGCGTCATCGCAAACTCTATCCTATTGAAGCTGTTTTGGGTGACGGCACCCGCAAACAGCTTGAGGTCGTCAGCGCACCGTTGTTCGACGGATCCCGGCAGATGTGCGGTCTCCTGTTTCTGGCACATGATGTCAGCGACCGGAACAAACTCGAAGCCCAGTTGAGTGACATTGTCGTGACGTTCGAGGACGCGCTGGATGCCATTCTCGAAGGATTCGCGATTTACGACAGTGAAGACAGGCTGATTCTTTGCAATGACACTTACCGTGAAATCTATGAATCGTCTGCACCGGCCATGTTTCCCGGCAACCGGTTTGAAGACATCTTGCGCTACGGCCTGAGCAACGATCAGTACGACACCGGCACACTGGATAAAGAGGTCTGGCTTGCCAAACGGCTGGAACAGCACCAGGCTGCGGACGGTCGCGTGCTGGAACAGCAACTGGACAACGGCCGCTGGCTGAGAATCTCCGAAACACGCACGAGCACCGGCGGAATCGTTGGCATTCGCGCCGATATCACGGAATTGAAAGAGGCCAAGGCGCTTGCCGAAAAGGCCTATCAGAACCTTCATCTCATGGCGGACAGCATGTCTGCATGTGTCGGCGAGGTCGACCTTGAGGGCAAATGCCTGTTCCTCAACAAGACCGGGTGCGAGTGGTTCCACGGAACGTCAGAAGACCTCCTGGGTACGCGTCTGAGAGAACGGCTGCCGTGGAAAGAACGCGATGCCATCAGTTCTCTCTTCAAGCAGGCGATCAGCGGGCATAAAGCGTCGGAGGAAATCGGCCTTCACTTTCCGGACGGTGTTTTTCGTGAGTGCCAGATGGATTGCAACCCGCGTTTCAATGATGAAGGCAAAGTCGATGGCCTTGTTGTCCTCATCTCAGACATTACAAATCGCAAGAAAACCGAGCGGACGCTCGCCGAGCTTTATGCGATCACGTCCACCAGGGAACTCGGCCATGAAGACAAGATCGCAGAGATCTTGCGCCTCGGCTGCGAGCATTTTGAGCTTCCCTTCGGGATCATCAGCCGGGTGATCGGCGAGAACTACACGATAACGCACGCGCAAAGTCCCGGTAACACCATCGCTCCCGGGAAATCGTTCGAACTCAAGGACACCTATTGCACGCTGACACTCAAGGCAGATGAACCGATTGCAACGGCTCATGCGGCCGAGTCCGAATTCGCCGGTCATCCGTGCTATGAACTCTTCGGTGTCGAGACCTATATCGGTGCCCCGCTATTGGTGGACGGGATCGTCCACGGAACAATCAATTTTACGGCCCATGAGATCCGCAAACGCCCTTTTACAACGGCCGACATACAGATCATTCGCCAGTTTGCCGATTGGATCGGCCACGAAATTGCGCGCCAGCGAGATCACCAGGCGCTTATGGATGCCAAAATCCGAATGGAGCGCATCGCAAGTATTGATGATCTGACCCAGATCTTTAACCGGCGGGCCTTTCTGGAATATGCCGAGAGGGAAATCCAGCGCTTCCGCCGATCGAAGACACCGTTTGTCGCCGTCATGATGGATATCGACAGGTTCAAGGGCATCAACGATCTGCATGGCCATGCCGCCGGCGATGAAGTCCTGAAACTGTTTGCACGCACCATCGCCAACGAACTCCGCTCCGTTGACATCTTCGGCCGTGTCGGCGGTGAAGAGTTTTGCCTGATCCTGAGCGACACGAACCTCCAGGATGGGCTGCACGTTTGTGAGCGGCTCCGGAAGCGGATTGTCCATGGTTGCCAGCTACAGGTCAAGCAGACCGTGACCTGCAGCATGGGGCTGGCGCTTTCGACCCGTGAAGACGTTGCTTTTTCATCGCTCATGCAAAAAGCCGACACGGCGCTGTACGAAGCGAAGACGACAGGGCGCAACAAATGCGTGGTCTATGCGTCGGCCCCTGACGCTGTTTCCGCATAAATTTCATGCGAGATTATTGTCCGGCGCGGCGGCGGCATGCTTTTTGGCAACAAACGGAGCGCCAACGCTTAAACGCACGGACAGCGATCAGTCCGCCAGCCTTTGCGCAAGACGAACACCTGGCGGCGGCGAGCTCTCTCTGATCCGCAGTTCAGGTTCAATGACGATCGGTTTATTCGGAACACGGTCGCCGGCAACCTGCCTTAGAAGGGTCAGCGCCGCGAGGCGCCCGATCTTGTCCGGCTGATTGGCCACTGTCGTCAGGGCGGGCGTTCTCGCGTCCGCGCCATCGATGTCGTCGTAACCTGTAATCGCCATGTCCGGTCCCGGTTCGATACCGGCGCGCCGAAACGTTGTCATCATGCCGAAAGCGACCAGATCGTTGAAGCCGACAATCGCGGTCGGCCGCTCGTCGGCGTTCATGATGGCAGGAACAGCCGCGCGCCCGTCGGCCTGAGTCATGAGTTCCGGCAGATCCACCTGCATGTCCGGATCGATACCGGCGTCTTTCAGGGCCTTGCGCCATCCTTCATTCCGGTGGCGGCCTGTCGAGCTGTCCCGGCGCCCGCCTACCATGCCGATTTTGGTGTGTCCCTGTGCGAGCAGGTGCTTGGTGATCTGATAGGTTCCGGCAAGATCATCGCCACGCACACAAGGTGCCCAGACACCCGGGACCTCACGCGCGACCAGCGTCACCGGTATCCCCTGGTCAACGAGCCGATTGATTTCTTCAGCCGTTGTACCGACCGACGGACACAGAATCAAACCGTCCGCCCTGTGCTGGAGCAACGTGTTCACAAAACCCCGCTGACGCTTCACGTCATCCCGGTGGTTGCAGATGAAGATCATCTGTCCCTGCTCCTCGAGCACATCTTCCAGCGCCGAAAAGACTTCTGCAAAATACGGATTGAGAATGTCGTGGACCGCAACGCCGACAATCTGGCTGCGTGACGTGCGCAGCGAAGCCGCCGACCGGTTATAGATGTAACCGATCTCTTCGGCAGTCTGCTTTACTTTTTCCCGGGTTTCTTCGGCCACAAGCGGGCTGTCACGCAACGCAAGCGAGACCGTCGCCGTCGATATTCCGAGCTGATCGGCAATATGGCCAAGCGTCAGCCTTTTTCCGGGCTTCGGTGGCAAGTCCGATTGCGATGTCGTGGAGTCTTTGTCTTCTGACATTCAACAGTCTCTATTTCCGCGGCGGTTGGGTGGACCGATATATCCCCCAGCCGCTGCGGTAAACAGACAATTTGTCGGCTATCGCGCCTGGGGCGCCGATTCGTCGAATTCTTCCCGCAAATTGACAACCACCCGGCGGTTCTGAGACTGGCACTCGATGGACGCACAATCGGTTACCGGACGCTCAACACCGTAGCCCTTCGACCACAGGCGTTTCGGACTGACACCCAGCGAGACCAACTCGGCCATGACCGCGTCGGCCCTTTGCGCAGAAAGTGTTTTCTGAGCGGCTTCGCTGCCCGGATCGTCCGAATGACCCTGTACCTTCACCAGCCACTTACGGTTCCGCTTGAGCCAGTCTGCCTGGTTCTTGATTGTCATCTTGGCTTCTTCAGTGACCACCGCCGATCCGCGGTCGAAATAAACACGCCGACCGACATTGATGATGAACTCTTCCTCAGAGCCTGTAGAAATCTCGCCAAAACCCGCGGCCGGTGCATTTGTGACATCCGGCGATGACAGGCTTCCCGCCGTGTTACAGGCAGCCAGCCCCAACACGCAGAAAGCGGCGATCAACGCACTCCGGCCCCATAGGCCAATCCAATTTCCCAAGAATGCCCCCCAGAATTTCCCTTATTCCACACACGTGCCGGCATCAGCCGGCATTTGCACCCAAATGTTCAAGAACAAGAACCGCGGTTCCCTTTGGACAACGCTGATAAAGATCGATGATGTCTTCCGGCAGCATGCGGATGCATCCGCTGGACACATCGTGTCCAATACTCCAGGGCTCGAGCGTTCCATGCAGGCGATAGCCCGTATCACCACCGTTGTTGTAAAGGTAGAGTGCCCGCGGACCCAAGGGGTTGTTTGCCGCACCGCCTTCGACCCGGCGCGGCAGTTCCGGCTGACGCTTCAGCATTTCAGGCGGCGGAACCCAGCGCGGCCAGAGCGCTTTTCGGTCAATCCGGGCACGGCCATACCACTTGAAACCCTCGCGGCCAACGCCGACGCCGTACCTCAACGCGGTGTTGTTTTCCCAGATCCAATAGAGAAAGTGATTCTTGGTATCCACGACCACAGTCCCGGGAGGTTCCGGGCTGAAATATTTGACCATCTGGCGACGCCAGACAGGGTCAATACGCTTCAGATTTGTCCGACGGTATTGATGTCCATTGTCCTGCTGATAGCCGTTGAAATACGCGTTTGCGGCTGCATTGGCCTGCGCCAGTTGCGGCAACGCAAAGGTCCCCGCAACTGCTGCGGCTCCTCCTAAAAAAGTTCGGCGATCAATTGCCATCCCATTCCTCCTAGACAGGTTGGTGAGCGAAATTCACCTAGGGTCCACGCCAGCCGTCATTAAGAGGGAAACTCTCGCGAGCCGTCAACCGCCAAGCTGAGAATGTGTTGAACTTCAACCCGGAGAAAGAACGATTATCGTCAAAATTACGGATGCAATCCTTCAGATCCCGCGAATACGTTCCCGGTAGAGAATGTAGAGACCCGACCCGACAACGATAGAGGCACCGATCAGCGTAAGCGCCCCAGGCACATCGCCGAATACCAGATATCCAAGGCCCACCATCCAAACGATCTGTGTGTAGATAAAGGGAGCCAGCACGGGCGCGGGCGCCATTCTGTGGGCAATGATGAAGAGAAAATGTCCCCCACCGCCAAAGACGCCAGTCGCGAACAACAAAACCCAGCTCCAGATATCCGGCGGTGTCACCCAGACGGACAACCCTGCCGGCGTCATCGCAACGGCCGCCACGATACCAGAGAGGATAAGCATCCCGGCGGAACTGTCGGTCGCGGTCAGCTGACGCGTAAGAATTGCGTAAATCGCGTAAAAGACCATGGAGGCAACAGAATAGATGGCAGCCCAGTGCATGCCGCCCAATCCTGGTTGCGTCACCACGAGGACACCAAAAAAGCCGACGGCAATCGCCGCCCAGCGCCTTGGCCCTGCCCATTCGCCCAGGACAGGTCCCGCAAGCGCTGTGATGACAAACGGCGCTGCGAACATGATTGCAGTGGTTTCAGCCAGTTGCAGATGCCGGACCGCGAGAAAATTGAAAATGGTAATGCCCAGAAGACAAAAAGACCTGACGATCTGCAGAACCGGTCTTCTGGTTTTTAAAAGAGATGTGTTGCTCCAAACGCGAAATAGAACGAACGACAGGAGCACATGACTGACAAAGCGCAGCCAGACGATCTGCAGCGTTGGAACCGTTTCGATAAGATACTTTGCCGTTGCGTCCAGCAGCGAAAAGCAAAGACAGGCAAGGACGATCAGACCAATCCCCGCCAGAGGCGCCACCTGCGGCACCGATACCTTTTCCTGAACGCCCCGGGACTCGTCCCTCATCAGCAGTTGATCCTGTCCAAATCATCCGCAGATGAAAACACGAGGAAGGCCGGACACCGGCAAATGAGAGTGTCCGCTTGAGATCGGACCGGCAACCCTCTAGAGATTTATCTAGCGAAGCGGGAGCCGGAATGCCTGTCACGGATATCGAAACATGGCTGGGACGCCTTTCCATTCACGAAACCGAAGGCGCAATCACCCAATTACAATGGGACGGCGCAAAACGCCAAGAAGAAACCCCCTTGCTCCGGGAAGCAGCATCGCAGGTTACGGCCTACCTTGACGGACAACTCAAGGAATTCGATCTGCCGCTTGCACCCAGGGGCGGGGAATTGCACCAGGCGGTCTTCAAGGCAATGCTTGAAATACCCTATGGCAACACGCGCACTTACGGGGACGTCGCGAAAGAACTGAATACCTACGGTCAGCCTGTCGGTCAGGCCTGCGGTGCCAATCCGATCCCCATCATCATTCCCTGCCACCGTATCCTGTCAGTCAACGGACTTGGTGGCTATTCAGGCTCAGGCGGTCTTGATACAAAAATCGCATTGCTCAAACTGGAAGGCGGATATCCGTTTCTCGTTTGAACGAGGAGGGTCCCGAATCGACACCCGAGCGGTATCGGCTATTGGATACTGATTGGTTGGTGGCCACTCTTCGCCAACTGGTTTCGACGGCGATTTGTCTCGGGAAAGCGCTGCCGTCAGCTCTTTTTTCATCCGAATACGGGCAGACACTTGCAAGTGCAGTCGGCCTGTCGCAAACACATCATACGTTTTCGTCCGGCAATCTATCACCTGCTAAGGAGCGGCCATGAGCGGATTACTTGCCCTTCTCGATGACATCGCAGCTATTGCAAAGGTTGCTGCCGCATCCGTTGACGATGTGCTGGGTCAAGCTGCGAAGGCAGGATCCAAGGCAGCCGGAGCCGTCATCGACGATGCGGCCGTGACACCAAAATATGTCACGGGCTTCAGTCCTGCACGTGAACTCCCGATCGTCTGGCGCATCGCACGGGGCTCGCTCAAGAACAAATTGCTGTTCCTGTTACCTGTTGGCTTGGCCCTGAACGAATTCGCGCCGTGGACAATCACACCGCTTCTGATGCTTGGCGGCGCTTATCTGTGTTTTGAAGGCGCCGAAAAGGTGCACCACCTGTTCGCGCACAAGGAAAACCATGTCGCGGATCTGCCGTTGGAAGAAGCGGTCGACGCCGTCCATCTGGAAGAACAGAAGGTATCGGGCGCGATCAAGACCGATTTCATCCTGTCGGCCGAAATCATGACGATTGCGCTCTCGGAAATCCCGGAAAGCAATATCTGGATGGAAGCAGCAACACTTGCTGTGGTCGCGATCGGCATCACGGTCATGGTCTACGGGTCGGTCGCCCTGATCGTGAAGGCCGACGATGTCGGATTGATGATGTCGTCAAAGGGCCGTCTGTCGGTTGTCCGTGCGCTTGGACGCGGCATCGTCAAAGCGATGCCGGGCTTCTTGAAACTCCTGATGGTCGTCGGTACGGCGGCGATGCTCTGGGTCGGAGGTTCCATCGTTATCCACGGCCTCAAGGAACTCGGTGTGAAGTGGCTCTACGGCACGATCCACGATATCGCCCACGCCGTTGCCCACTCTGTCGGCCAGATCGAAGGCTTCATAGCCTGGGCAACGACCGCCTCCCTAGACGGTGTCTTCGGGCTGATCCTGGGGCTGATCCTGATACCGGTGGTCAGCAAGGTGATCCTGCCGATCTGGAATTCGTTCCGAAAAGATTCAGACAAGGTCAGCGAGCACTGAACATGATCCGCCGGGTCCGTCGGGACCCGGCAAAGGCGCTCGCGCTGGCGTAGCAATCTCTCTCTTGTGTCCGACGTCACGAGCCGGGAGGCTGTAGTAACCAGGCGTGCTCCTTGCCGGAGCACCGCTCTGCGAGTGGTCCGGAAATCGGCACGCTTGCGAGGTGTTCGATCGAAAATCCATCCTCAAAAAGACTGCGAATTTCATTCTCCGGAACTGAAAAGGGGGGCCCATCCATCTGCGACTGGTCGTAGTCGTAGGTCACCAACAGACGCGGCACTTGAGGACACAGCCTACGCAGGTGAGTGACATAGGCGGTACGCATTTGCGGCGGGAGCGCAACCAGCGCCGCGCGATCGTAAACCGCATCGACGGACCCGAGATCATCTGCGGTCAGCTCAAACAGATCGCCTGCCCAGAGTGTGAGATTGCCTTTTGAATATCGTACAAGCGCGCTGTACTGCGTTATGTCCGGCGTCACCTCAAAACGATCGAAGACTGCTTCGACTGCGTCGACATTGATCTCAGCGCCGCTAACGCGCAAGCCCCTCGCGAGAAGCCAGTCGAGGTCAACGGCCTTTCCGCACAACGGCACAAATACATGTGCACCCGGCATTTGTCCCAAAGCGTCGAAATGTTCGCTGAGATGCCGGTTGGGCGCGCCTTCATGAAAGCCGATCTTTCCTTCCTGCCAACGCTGCTGCCAGAACGCTTTTTCCATGACTTTGAAAACTCCGTAGTGAAAGTCGGCTGCAAGGCGCACCGCCTGATTTCTGTCTAAAGATCAGCGCCAACAAACGTCCGCCAGAAGTAAACCACTGACAGAACCGCTCCAAAAGAAATAACCAGAACCCGCAAGTGGTTCTGATTGACCTTTTTCGCCCAGCGCCCGCCCAGAAACCCGCCAATTGTGCTTCCCGCCATCATGACAAGCGCGGCAGGCCAGTCGATTAGCCCGCCAGCGCCAAAAATCGCGATGCTGATGATCGTGAAATTGGTGGCAAGAAGGTTTTTGATGCTGTTCGCCTCATGGAAATCCGTATGCCCGATCACCTGGGCGATCGCGAGCAGAATGATCCCGAGACCGGCACCGAAATAGCCTCCATAAATGGAAACAAGAAAGAGTATCGCGTAGACCGATGCAGACGTTGTGGATGGTCCGCTCAAGCGTACAAAAACGCGGCGCATTCGCTCGCCGAATGCGAACAGGGCAGTCGCGGCGGCAAGCAGAAACGGAACCAGTACGAGGAATGTCCTCGGGTCCGAGATCAGCAGCAACAGTGAACCGGCTGCCGCCCCTGCGCCTGACACCAGGCTCAGCTTGACCAGATCCGGCCCCGCCTTGCGCAGTTCATCCCGATAAGCCGCCAAGGCGGCGGCATTGGACGGCAACAGACCGAGAAAATTGGTGGCATTGGCAACGACAGGCGGCAAACCGGCGGCCATCAATGCGGGAAAGGTGAACAGGGTCGCACCACCGGCAATGGCATTCCAGACACCACCGATCAGTCCGACAAAAAGAAGAAGGATCACATCCGGGAAAGTCATACACCAGCCTCCAACGATTGACCGGGACGCTAGGACGGCTATGATCATTTATAAAATGAATAGTGTTTATGATCAGCATGAAAAAATTCGAACGAATTACACTGAACAGTGACCTGTTGCGTGCTTTTGTCGTGATAGCCGAGCAAGGACATCTGACGCTTGCATCGGAACGGCTAAGTCGTACGCAATCCGCCTTAAGCGTTCAGCTTCGAAAGCTTGAGACCAGCTTGGATACGAAGCTTTTTCACCGGCACGCGAAAGGAATGAAACTGACACCGGACGGCGAAAAGCTTCTTCCGGTCGCACAAGGTATTCTGAGCGACCTGTTGCATGCGCAGACACTCTTCGAAAAACCGCTTCGCGGGAAAGTGCATGTCGGCATACCCGACCACTATGACGACACGGTTTTCGAGCGTGTGCTCACCGATTTCGGCAAGACCTATCCGCTCCTGGACATTTACGTGAAATCGGGCTGCTCGGCGGGATTTGCCGCCGCGATCAGGGAAGGACGTCTTGATGTTGCCGTCGTATCCGGACAGATGGCCGAGCATGGGGAGGTGCTCGAAACAGAACCGAACCATTGGGTAGAGAGCGAGGACTTCGAAGCTGATGCAAACGAACCCGTTCCGCTGGGAATTCTTGATCGCGGATGCTGGTGGAGCAACTTGCCTTTGAACCTGCTTTCAAAACACCAGCGTGCATTCAATATCAAATTCAGAAGCGAGAGTTTCTCCAATCTCCGCTGCGCTATCAGGTCCGGACTGGCCATCGGGGTATTGCCGGCACGGGCGATTCAAGAAGGAATGCGCATTTCAGGGCCGCAACGCCGCCTGCCCGATCTCCCGGCAATGGCGCAGTCTCTTCTGGTTTCTGAAACAGCTGCACCCGACATTACAGGCGCGATTGCCGAAGCACTCAAAGAAGGCCTCGCGATCAATTAAGCCGGCACAACATTCTGTCAAACCAGACGATTTTCGATTTAGAAAAGCACAAGGCCGAAAAACGCAATCACCGCGGCCATTGTGACCCAGATCAGGAAGGCGTTGAAATAGGCCCGGCGGGACCCGAAACCGTTGCGCAGCGCATCAATCTTGTCCGCTCCGAACCCCGGTACAACGCCTGACGTTCTGGAAGCGTTCCGAAACCGTTTGCGCAATTCGGCTGCTTTGCGGGAACCCCGCTCCTCATTGATTGTCTGATAAGATGTCGTCAT
The DNA here is from genome assembly GCF_947494555.1 of uncultured Roseibium sp. GTDB lineage: Bacteria > Pseudomonadota > Alphaproteobacteria > Rhizobiales > Stappiaceae > Roseibium. The sequence continues at coordinate 320,526 of NZ_CANLVF010000007.1, forward strand.
TCCGATCTCCATTCAGATTACCTCTTCTGGAAAGAAAAGTGGGTTTCGTTCCGGACCATTACAAATGAGCGATTTGTAATCTTCCCGTGCACGGGCCTCGTCTTGCAGCCGTTACAAAGAGCACGTAGGAAACGGCATCACTGGCAAATACGGGTGGACATGCGCTTGGATCATTTCTCGAAAGAAACAGGCCTTTCACGCGAGCACGTATCCCCGTCACTTGCCGAAATCACCCGCGTATCAATGAAAGTCGGGCTGTTGTCTTTCGGGGGTCCGGCCGCACAGATTTCCGTCATGCATCAGGAATTCGTCGAAAACCGCAAGTGGCTCTCCGAGGACAGGTTCCTGCATGCTCTGAACTACTGCATGCTGCTGCCTGGACCGGAGGCGCAACAGCTGGCCACTTACTGCGGCTGGCTCAGTGGCAGAACGCTGGGCGGGCTTATAGCAGGGCTTTTGTTTATTCTGCCTGGCGCATTCGCGATGGCTGCCGTCAGCTATGTCTATGCCGCCTACGGCGACACGTCCCTGATTGCCGCAATCTTCTACGGTGTCAAAGCAGGAGTGCTCGCCATTGTACTTCAGGCTCTGATGAAGATCGGTCAAAAGGCCCTGAAATCCCGGCTCGCCTGGATCATTTGCGCGGCAAGTTTCTGCGCGCTGTTTTTCCTGTCGATCCCTTTCCCCTTCGTTATCCTTAGCGCCGCCATCATCGGATTGTTGTTCGGCAACGCTCCAGCGCAGCCCATGGAAGACAGCGCGGCCACAGGATCACGCGCAACAGCCACAAAAACCTTGAGAACCCTACTGGTCGGCGGTCTCGTGTGGATAGCGCCTCCTGTTACCGCCACACTCGTTTTGGCCCCCGGCAACGTCTATACGGAAGTTGCCGAGTTCTTCTCGCTTCTGGCGGTTGTCAGCTTCGGAGGGGCTTACGCTCTGTTGAGCTATATGGCTCAAGTCGCTGTGGAGACGAAATCGTGGCTCTCCGCTGGTGAAATGCTGGATGGCCTCGGGCTTGCCGAAACGACGCCCGGCCCCCTCATCCTGGTCACGCAGTTTGTTGGCTTCCTGGGCGGTTGGCAGGATCCCGCCCCCTTCTCACCGCTACCTGGCGCGCTCCTTGCCGCCGCGATGACGACCTGGGTCACGTTCGCCCCCAGCTTCCTGTTCGTCCTTGCAGGCGCACCATGGATGGAAAGACTTCGCGGCAACAAGATACTGGCAAAGGCACTGTCCGCGATCACGGCGGCAGTCGCCGGAACGATATTGAACCTGGCTGTCTGGTTTGCGTTGAATGTGCTTTTCACTGAAACAAAGATGCTGAGGATAGGTCCTTTGGATATTCTCAGACCAGTCCCGGAAAGCCTGGATCCGGTGCTTGCCGGAATTGCTTTGCTGGCTGCGTTTCTCGTGTTCGGTGCAAGACGCGGTATCGCAGTCGTCCTTGCTGTCACTGCCGCACTGGGCCTTATCGCAAAAACCCTGCTTGTCTAAACGAGGTACCGGTTAAGTGGCCGGCCGAAGCCATCAGGCTGCCGACAGTTCCTTGTTTTTACCGCCTTTTTTCTCTGCCTCTGCGGCTTCTTCATTGTCCGGCTCAAAGTCACTCTCGTGCTCGGGATCATCATCAATTGAGATGGAAAGGTTTTTTTCAACCTGCCGCAGCAGTTTGCGCAACTTCTTCCGGTCCTTGTCGTCGAGACCGGACATTGCTTCCCGTTCCAGGCGTTTCCAAGCCTTGTCCACCGAAAGGACAAGCTCGCTGCCCTTGTCTGTCAGATAGACGCGCGCCAACCGCCCGTCTGTGTCGGATACTTGCCGGCGCACATATCCCTGGCTGGAAAGGCGGGTAACCATTTTTGTGACTGTGGGCGGTTGAACACCGAGAGCAAGCGCCAATTGGCTCATGGTTCGGCCGTCAGCATCGGCAAGAACCTTCAATACAAGTTCTTGACCCGGATGCAGACCGATCCGCATGAGATGTGCACCGGACCGGGCTCTTTGTGCTTTCGCCGCCTGGACAAGCCGAAAAGTTATGCTCTTTTTGTAGTTAAAAGCCATCGCTTACTACCTATTCCTGGATCAGCCCGAATCAACATATTTCGTGACGTGGTGGAAACGTAGCCGGAGTATTTAACCGTCAAATGACACTACGTGCATTGATACGGTTTTTTTCATGCTCATGGAAAGAAAGATCAAATTAGCCATCTAAATACGCGTCTTTAGGTCAAAACGGAGCGCTATACACACCACCCGTTCAGTGAACCTCGCATCGCTGCTGCGGGCTTGAACATCAGGCCTTTACTCTGAGCGCACTTGCCAGGAACGGAATTATCAGTGTGAGAAACGCGACCACCGCAAAGGAAGCGCCGAGTGAAAACAACTGGCCAATGAAACCCAAGACGGGTGGCCCAAACAAAAAAGCGCCATAGCCGAGCGTCGCCACGGACGCCAAAGCACGTCCTTTGGACATATGCGGATCGGCTGCCGCGCGAGACATTGCAAGCGGAAACAGAACGGCATATCCGAGCCCCATGACGAAACAGCCTGTCCAGACCACAAAAATATTCCATCCGGAGACCAGCAGGACGCAGCCGACAAAGGCAACAAACCCGCTCACTCTTGCCACAGGCACAGGCCCAAACCTGGCGATGATCCTGTCACCGGCCAATCGCATGATGACCATTGCGACGGAGAAAACTGTGAACGCTATTGGCGCCATCGCCTCCGAGTAGCCGAGATCCAGTATCTGGTAGAGTGCTGCCCAGTCAGTTACAGCCGCCTCTCCCAACGCCGCTATCAGCGCTATGAGCCCTGCAAACCGAAGAGCACCTTCAGGAAACGCAAAAAGCGGTGCCTTGTCTTGGGTCTCGGCCCCACCAACCGACTGGGGCCAGTGCTGCTTCCAGCACAGGATAAGAATGGGAACCGACAAAAGACCCCATAGACAGAAATGCAGGGCGACACCAAAACCGAACTCGATAGCCAGACCACCTGCCGCAGCCGCCACCCCGGCACCAAGACTGAACAAACCGTGGAAGGACGACATGACGGGGCGTTCGAGAGCAGTCTCGACTTCCGCGCCCCATCCATTCATTGAAACGTCCAGCGATCCGAAGGCGAACCCTGCAAAAAACAACGCGGCCACCAGAGTTACAATCGATGGCGAAAGTCCAAGAAGGGTAAAAGCGACTGCAGTTCCCAGTGCGGCCCCTTTGGTGACGCGTGCCGGACCGTGCCGGTCCATTAAAGCACCCGCGGTGGGAAACGCCGTGAATGCACCTAGCGCCATGACCAGAAGCAAAACGCCGAACCATCCCTCACTCAATCCTGTCGCAGCCTTGATGTCCGGGATTCTCGAGGCCCAAAGACCAAAGAACCCCCCGCACATGAGAAAAACTGCCGAAACAACGCGACGCGCGGCAATGGCTTGCATTAGGTGACCTGATGTTGAGATCTAAACAGATCTCTGAAAGACATGTCTCCTATCGCCTCTAGCGCGTTAATGATTGCCGTTCAATCCGGGAAACAGGATTTGAGGCAGGAAATCGGTCCGGACCGGTCCGGAGTGATGTGCTAGGCGAGAATGGAGGCCAGGAGGGCTTCGGCTTCGCTTGCCTGTTGAACTGCGGAACGATAAGCGGATGCTGCCTCGGCGGACTGTGCTTGTGCACCGGATTCACCTACCCGGCTTTCGTCGCCCTTCCGATCACCGCCGTTCGGAGCGCTTTCAGAGCTGTCCGCTACCGCACCGGGTGGGCTTTCGTCACCGCCTTGCAACTCGTCAGCCTTCTCCTGACGCGATTCGGCTTGAGCTTCCGAAAGTTGCGAACGGGCGAGCTGGGCGACTTTCAGATCCTGAGATGACGGCTCAGCAGGTGCAAGCGCAGCGCGGATGACGATCTGCATTTTCCGGATCGTTTCCTGAGGCGACTTTTCCTTGCTAGTGTCGATCTGGACTTCGCCGCCAACGGCATAGCGTTTGCCATCAGGCCCCTGCTGGAACGTGTAACTGGGCGCACCCGCGTAAGCACCTCCGACCCGAGCGTGAGCCTGTTCATGCGCACGGACTTCCCGGTCCCGCTTGGCGAGTTCCTGAACCTGTTTTTCTTCCGCTTCGTTTAGCCCATCGCCGTCGGGATCGTCTTTCTCGCCGTTCCCGGATTGGGCCTGTGCGGGGTTACCGGATGCCAGTCCGGCTGCTGCCGCGTTTGCAGCGATTGCCGCACCTTGTCCTTGTGCGGGCGCGCCCGTGCCATCTCCGCCATCTCCCGAGCCATCGGCAGTGGCATTGGCATTCGTTTGCCCTGTCTGCTGAGTGCTTTGAAGCGCCAGGACAGCTTGTGACGTCAGGATTGGGCCATTGCCTCTTTGCGCCGATTGAACAGGTGCGCTCGCCAGGCTGTTGCGCGCACTTTCCCGATCCCGGCCGGCAGGATTCACTCCCGCGTCCGGTTCCAGTTCACCCGCGACACCACTGCTTCTCAAAAGGTTCGCCGGCGTATTGGACATCAAGGCGCCGATCATGTGCAAAAGCTTCGCAGAAAGGCGTCATTAAATTCTAAACGGGTGTTAACAGCGGCCGATCATTTGTTCGTGAGCTGTTTACGCCGCATTATCGCAAAACCGTCTGCCCTTGCCTGACCGGTCATGCTGTGCAAAGCAGGCGGCAACAGGACTTTTACAGGAAAACCCGATGCTTCCCAAGCGCCAATGGCATGAAATGACGACGGAAGACTTCAAGGACCCCTCGCGTGAAAACTGGATTGCCGTTCTTCCCATTGCCGCGATAGAGCAGCACGGTCCCCATTTGCCGGTCTGGACAGATACAGCTATCGCAGATGGTCAGGTCCGCCGCGTCCTGGAACTCCTGCCCGAGAGCTTGCCTGTCTGCTTTCTTCCCACGCAGGCGATCGGCAAATCGGATGAGCACATTTCGTCACCGGGCACTTTGACGCTGTCCTGGGAAACCGCTGCACGATGCTGGATCGAAATCGGAGAAAGTATTGCCCGCGCAGGCATTCGCAAGCTGGTGCTGATCAATTCGCACGGCGGCAACGTCCCGATACTGGATATCGTTTCACGCGAACTGCGCCTCAAACACGAAATGTTTGTTCTGGCCACCAACTGGCTGCGTTTCGGACAACCGGACGGCCTCTTTCCAGAAGACGAATTCACCTACGGCATACATGGCGGGGACATTGAAACATCGCTGATGCTTCATCTTTATCCTGACCTCGTGCGGATGGACCTTGCCCAGGATTTCACGTCTGAGCAGCAAAGCTATCTGAAAGAATTCAGGCATCTGCGCGCTCACGGCAAGGCGCAGTATGGCTGGAAGGCCCAGGATCTCAACGAACTTGGCGCACTCGGCAACGCGTTGCGCGCAACGGCTGAGAAAGGGCGTCAATCGCTCGATCATGCCGCCAGAGAATTCGTTGAGCTGTTGAAAGACGTCGATGCCTTTGATCTCGAACGCCTCTGGAAAGAAGGATCAGACGGCAGCTAGGCTCACCGAAATCAGGGTAAACTTGACAAAAGCCGACAGCAACCCGGCAACAATCCAGGATTGAAACTTTCAATCCAACCGGAAATCCGTGAAATTCTAGCCAATTTTTTTGCTAAATCTGTGAATCTCAACGGCTTTTATTTCCAGCAGTTGACCTTACCCCCTTCGACGGCACATTATTTGTATTGAGATCAAGGGGGCGTTTTTCGAGTATCAATGAACCTGTCGATACGGCAATTGGCGACCTTTCGCGAGGTCATGCGGAGCGGTTCCATTTCGGAAGCTGCCCGCACGCTTGGCCGGACGCAGCCTGCTGTCAGTTCAACGATCGCCGGCCTTGAGACCGAGCTTGAACTCAAGCTGTTCATGCGGGAACAGGGGCGCCTTGTTCCGACGCCGGAGGCCGAGTTTTTTCTCGAAGAAGCCGAAGCCATACTGAAACGGCTGGAAATCTCCAAAAGGACGCTTCGCGGTCTGGCCAATCGCGAACATGGCCAGCTGCGCATTGCCGGCATCCCGGAAGCCGTTGCAGATTTTCTTCCCAACAGCCTGTCCAAATTTGTCGCCGACAAACCGAGCGTCAAGGTTGCCCTTGCAAGCAGAACATCCTCGGAAATCGAAGAACTGATTGCCGCCCAGCAGTTCGACATCGGGTTCACGGAAACGCCCCGGGTACGCAATTCATTCGACCAGATTGATTTCGATCTGGAATGCATGTGCGCGGTGCCTGCCACCGACCCGCTGGCCGCAAAAGAAATCATCACGCCCGAAGAGCTCGATGGCTATCCGCTGGCGCTGCTTCATTCCGAGCACCGCAGTCACAAACAGACGCTGTCGCGTTTCCGTGACGCAGGCGTGCGGTTCAACCAGCGTTTCGAGCTGCAAACCGCCCTGGCGGGCCTGAGATTCGTCGAGGCAGGGCTGTGCGCGCTCATCTGTGACATGCTGACGGCCTACAAGGCCCAGGAAGACGGCCGCAGCGGCATGGGACCGCCCATGATGGTCTTCCGTCCCTTCCGTCCGCGCATTCAGAACGGTCTGTCCATCCTCACGCCGACCCATCGCCCGATTTCCATCGTCGCCAAGGATTTCTGCGAGTTTCTGAGTTTGGAACTGGCGACTATGCGCACGGCAATGATCAAGAAATCCGCCCGACCGGGCCTCTGAATTTCCCGCCCACTTGAAAAACATCCCTATTTTCTTGGAAACCAAGCAGGTTTTCAGCCTCAAGCGCGCTGGTGCAAACCGCACGCGAAGCGCATAGTCGCAGGCAGAACTTGAAAGGCAGCGAGAAAGGCAGACCGTGTCAGAAAGCTATTTTGCACCCAAGGGCGGCCATCCCGGTCAGGAAACACTTCTGACGGATCGCGCGGTCTTTACCGAGGCCTACGCAGTCATTCCGCGCGGAACGATGCGCGACATCGTTACCAGCTTTCTGCCTTTTTGGAACGGAACGCGGCTTTGGGTGCTTTCGCGGCCCTTGTCGGGGTTTGCCGAAACGTTTTCGCAATACATCATGGAGGTCGCACCGGATGGCGGATCCGAGCGGCCGGAAACCGACGGCTCGGCGGAGAGCGTGCTGTTTGTCGTGGAAGGTGAGGCCTCTTTGTCCGTGGCAGGCCAAAACCATGCCCTGAGAGCCGGAAGCTATGCCTACCTGCCCCCGGAGACCGATTGGACCTTCAAGAACAATAGTAAGGACCACGTCAGGTTTCACTGGATTCGAAAGGCTTATGAACCGGTCAAAGGCATTGACCATCCAGATGTCTTCGTGACGCACGAAAGCGCGCATGCGCCGGTGCCGATGCCGGGAACGGACGGCAAATGGGCAACCACGCGCTTTGTCGAACCGGAGGATCTGCGGCACGACATGCATGTCAACATCGTCACCTTTCAACCGGGCGCGGTCATTCCCTTTGCCGAAACCCATGTGATGGAGCACGGCCTCTATGTGCTTCAGGGCAAGGCCGTTTACCGTCTTAATCAGGATTGGGTCGAGGTCGAGGCAGGTGATTTCATGTGGCTGCGCGCCTTTTGCCCGCAGGCTTGCTACGCCGGTGGTCCGGGACCCTTCCGCTATCTGCTTTATAAGGATGTCAACCGACACATGCCGCTCAGGCCAGCCGGGCGCTTTGATCCGGGGAGCTAGGGGCAAGGATTGTCCCTAGGGACAATATAAATGAGATCAATGCCTTAAAGCATGATACCCAGTTTTTCAGAAAGCCTTTTTTGCACGAAGGCCAAGATCCAAACACTGAGAGACAGGTCGTCACCATGCGGATTGTCATCAACGGGTTCGGCCGGATTGGCCGCACTGTCCTGCGTCAGATCCTGACGTGTCCAAAAGAGCAGAATGTGGATGTTGTTCTGATCAACGACATCGCACCGCTGGACACTTGCGCTTACCTTTTCAAATACGACAGCGTCTACGGCCCTTATCCCGGCAACATCACAGCGGGCGAGCGAATTCTAAACGTAGGCGGCCGGGAGATTCAGTTCACCAGTGAACCGGACCTTTCGGTTTTGGATCTTTCCGGGATCGACGTGGTTTTGGAATGCACCGGCAAGGCCGGCACGAAAGAGGTCGCTTCGCGCGGACTTCAGGCCGGCGCAAAGAACGTGCTGATATCTGGCCCGTCCGATGCGGCGGAAATCACGCTTGTGCTCGGTGCCAACGAAGAAAAGCTCAATGGGCACCGTGTTGTCTCCAATGGCTCCTGCACGACGAACGCCCTCGCCCCCTTGCTGCGGGGTCTTGAGGACCGCGTTGGTGTGGAGGCCGGTCACATGACCACAATCCACTGCTACACCGGCAGCCAGCCGATGGTGGACGCACCGCGCGGCCCGTTGGAACGCAGCCGTGCAGGCGGCGTTTCGATGGTGCCCACCACAACAAGTGCAACCAGGCTTGTCGGCAAGGTCCTGCCGCAGATCGAAGGCCGGATCACGGGAGCCGCCGTGCGTGTTCCGACAATCAGCGTGTCCGCGGTTGACCTCACCGTGACCTGGGCTGAGCCCGTTAAAAGGCCCGTCAACGATCTCTTGCAGGAGATCTTCTCCAACAGCCCCGTCATCGGCTTTACCGATGACCGCGTTGTGTCCACGGATATGCGGGCGCGGCCGGAGTCCCTGGTAATCGCGCTGTCCGAAACCCTGTCGAGCAGTGACAGACAGGCCCGGATATTCGGCTGGTACGACAATGAATGGGGGTTTTCCCGGCGAATGCTTGACATGGCCGGCCTGATGACAGCCCGGTGACATCACAATCGCATCGGTCCCCTCGGTCGGTACATTGAAAGCACTGACCCGGATTGGCGGGCAATGGTCAAACCAGTCGCATTTCAGCTTTCCGGCGCTTCGACAACATAGGGCGCCGGAAACCAGTGCTCTTCCAGATTAGCGCCATCGCCGATGCGGTCGACGACCATATATCTGCCCGGGCCGCCAAGCGGTGCCAGAACGCCGTGCCAGGTACCCCGGTGAAGGTTGATGGACTGGCCGGGCTGGCTGACAAAAGCTTTGAGATTGACCGGTTCGCCGTCGGCATCATCGGCGACAACAACCAGCATCGGCACGCCATCGACAGGGATGAACGCCTGACTGCCGTCCGGGTGCCGCTCAACCATATCCACGGTATGCGGCAGCGTTCGTGCTTTTGCATCAAAAAGGCTGATACCTGCCCGGCCTTCGGAGAAGTCGAGCCTGGCCAGGTCGTGATGGCGCCCGCACATGCCCTGGTTGATGATCTTGTCCGGAGGACCGTCTACCTCCAGAACATCTCCGAAAGGCGCAAAATCTTCAGCCGTCAGAACCTTTGCGATGATCACGAGATTGCTCACGAAAACAAATCTCCGAGCCGATGACGCGCGATCCGCTCCACCTGGTGACAGGCTTCCTTGAATTCCGTCTGCCGATCGTTGTCGATCCTGCGGTGGAACGCGGCCAAAATGGAGGCCTTGTCATGGTCTCGAACGGCAATGATGAACGGAAAGCCGTGCTTGGCGACATAGGCTGAATTTAGGCCGTTAAAGGATTGTCGTTCGTCGTCGGTCAAAAGATCAAGCCCGGCCCCTGCCTGTTCAGACGTACTGTCTGCAGTGAGCCGGCCTGCTTGCGCAAGTTTGCCGGCAAGATCCGGATGCGCGTTCAATACGCCGAGACGCTCGTCTTCGCTCGCGGACCGGAACACACGGCAGAGCGCGTTGTGGATGCCCGCGGCGCAGTCATGAGCGGGCCCAAGTTCAAGCTCGAAGGCACGCTCGGCAATCCAGGCGGAATGCTCAAAGATCCCGCCAAAATGTTCGACAAATGCGTCTCTGCCCATGCGGCTCGGTTGCAAGCCGTTATGCGGTGGGTGATGTCGGGTCCAGTGCTCTGCAATCTCGATTCGGCGCGGACACCAGACATCATCATACGACTTGATGTGTTCGATGAATTTTCGGAGCGCGGCAATCTTGCCCGGACGCCCGACCAGGCGGCAATGCAGGCCGACCGACATCATTTTCGGCGTGTCGCTTTCACCTTCTGCATAAAGCGTATCGAATGCGTTCTTCAGATAATTGAAGAAATCGTCGGCATCGCTCCATCCGGGAGACACCGAAAAACGCATGTCATTGGCTTCAAGCGTGTAGGGAATGATCAGCTGGTCCCGCCCGCCGATCTCCAGCCAGTATGGCAGATCGTCGTCATAGGTATCGGAAACATAATCGAACCCGCCCTCTTCCGCGACGAGCCGAACCGTGTTCTCGGAGCAGCGGCCGGTATACCAGCCCCGCGGGCGTTCACCGACAACTTCGGTATGCAGCCGGATCGCTTCGGCAATGGCTGCGCGTTCCTCCTCGACCGGCATGTCCTTGTGTTCAATCCACTTGAGCCCGTGGCTTGCGATCTCCCAATCGGCGTCTTTCATCGCCTCGACCTGCTCCGGATTGCGGGCAAGCGCAGAGGCAACGCCGTATATCGTCAAGGGTATGCCGGCGCGCGTGAAAAGACGATGGATCCGCCAGAAGCCGGCGCGTGCGCCGTATTCGTACATCGATTCCATATTCCAATGGCGCTGACTTGGCCATTGCGCTGCACCTGGAATATCCGACAGAAACGCTTCGGAAGCGGCGTCACCGTGCAGTATATTGTTCTCGCCGCCTTCCTCGTAGTTCAGGACGAACTGGACGGCGACGCGGGCATTTCCGGGCCACTTCGGGTCGGGCGGATTAGATCCGTAGCCCCTGAGATTGCGCGCATAGCGATTCAAGTCAAACCTCCGATTTTCTTTTGCTTTTTACAACAAAACGACATTGTTGACTTCCAGGCTTGTTAAGCAGGAGCATTAGGGGGTCGGGCCCTTTGCGCTCCTTCCTCTTTGCGATTATCTGGTAACAGATTCGAGGACCGTCGCTGACCCATCGCGTATCCAAACACCGGTTCGCACCGCGAGTAAACCTTATGGCAGGACGTTTGACGAGCCATGTGTTGGACACGGCAAGAGGATGTCCGGGTGCGGACAGCAGGATCAATCCAGGCGAAAATTTTGGGAAACTGGTGCACCTTGAGGGAACTTCTGCCGCAACGCTTTTGACGGCCGGAATAGGCGACGGCCAAGCAACAGTCTTTCCATCATGTTTCATCAGGCGGTGGCTGACGATCCGGCCGCCTGATCGGGCCCCCGCCAATATCGCCTAACTGTTCCAGAAAGGTCTCCAGCTCCGATGCCGTTGCCAGAGCCTTCATGTGTCGATGGATGCCGGGGCCATAGACTTCCCACATCTGCTTTCGTAGGGCAGCGCCGTCGGCTGTGATGTGCAGGATCTTGCCGCGACGGTCTTCGGCCAGAACCGTTTCCCGGATCAGTCCTTTTGAGACCAGTTGAGCCAGCAGACGTGACAGGTTGGATTGCTCGAACAGCAGCCAATCCGTAAGCTCAAATGCCCTTACGCCGTCTTCGCCGGACATTTCAACACCCCAAAGCAGGTCGTAAACGCGCAACGAGGGCAGACCCTTCTCGCGCAATTCCGCTTCCATGTTGCGGTGTGCCTGGCGGTGCGCACGGTTAAGAAGGATCCAGATGTCGGTTTCGTGGTGACTCGGATGCATCGTCTTCAAGTTTCGGTGAGCGGGGATCGGAATTGTTTTTTCCGGTTCGCCAATCTGATAGATGTCATAGCATCTATTTTGAGACTTGTGAAAATCACGATGTCGTATGCCCACAGGCAATCCTGCCTGACCACGAAAAGGAGAGATTTTCCGATGATCAGACTTGCCCCGATTTGCATTGCTGCAACGCTGCTGACCGTTCCAGCCGCCATGGCAACGACTTACAAGACGGACCAGGGACACACAGAAGTTCAGTTCAGCTGGTCGCATGCAGGTGTTTCGACGCAGAGCGGCGAATTCACTGTCGTTGACGGAACCCTCGATATCGATCCGGAAAACGTCGAAAGCGCAAAGCTGAATGTGACAATCAACACCAATAGCGTCGCAACCGGCTTCAAGCCTCTCGACGATCACCTGTCCAGCGCGGATTTCCTGGAAGTGGAAACCTATCCGGAAATCACCTTCGTCAGCACGGGTGTTGAGAAAACGGGAGACGACACCGCCAAGGTGACCGGTGACCTGACCATACAGGGCACAACCAAACCCGTCACGCTGGACACCAAGCTCACCCATATCGGTCCGCACCCGCTCGGGAGCAATATTGATTACTACAAGGGTGACTGGATTGCCTTTGAAGCCTCAACCACGATCGACCACATGGAATTTGGCGTTGGTCCCTTCTCGACCGGCCCTATTGCCATCCGCATCGTGACTGAAATGAAGGCTGAATAACCCTCTCAGTAGTAATAACCGCCATTCAAGACACAAAGAGCCGCCCTATGGCGGCTTTTTTCATTGAGACCTCGGCTGCTCTCTGCCCTAGCGCATCGGCATTTCGGCCAAGGCTCGTTGAATATGCCCGACCATGAAATCAAGAAACAGGCGCACTTTGGGGTCCTGCCGTTTTCTGTGCGTGAAAAGGCAGGCCATTTGCGCGGGTACCGGCGGCTGATCCGCCAAAACGGGAACAAGCTGGCCGGAAGTCAGATAGTTCGAAATCTCGAAAACCGGCTTCAAGATAATCCCGTGTCCATCCAGCGCCCAGCTCGTCAGCACATCGCCATGATCGGATTCAAACGGCCCGGTCACCGCAACCTTCTTCACCCCGTTCTTCGTAACGAGCGGCCACTGAAATTCCGGTGCGCCGGGATAACGCATGTTGAGGCAGTCATGGCGGCTTGAGGACAGGTCTTCGTGGCTCTTTGGATCTCCCTTACGGGCGATATAGTCCGGCGCTGCGCACAGAACCCGTTCACAGTCGGCGATTTTCCTGATTTTCAGGGTCGAGTCTTCCGGCACACCAAGGAAAAACGCAGCGTCGAGCCCTTCACCGGCCAGGTCCACTTTCCTGTCCGACAAGCGAAGACGGATGTCGATCAGCGGATTGGCCTCCTTGAAAAGTGGGATCGCCGGGGCGATCAGCCGCTGCCCCATGCCGATAGGTGCGGCGATGAACAGCGTTCCGCGCGGCGAGCTTGTAATGGAACTGATATCGGCTTCAGCTTCCTCGACAGCCTCGACGATCTTCGTCGCCCCGCGGTAAAAGAGGTTCCCGTGCTCGGTTGGGCTGAGCGCTCTGGTCGTGCGTTGAAACAGGCGCACATTCAGGTGTTCTTCAAGCTGCGACACGCGAGCGGATGCAACGGCGGATGAAATGCGCAGATCGCGTGCGGCGGCGGACATGTTTCCCAATTCATAAACGCGTAGGAACGTCCGAATATTCTCCAGATACGCCAAAAACCCATTATTCCGTTTTTTTTGAAACTGCTTGGAATTATGTCGAGATACCAGAAAATTTCAAGGTAGATTAGGGTGGCTGAAAGACGACCGGAGGGAAACTATGTTGGACATTGCCATTATCTGGGACTGGCTGGCATTTGCGGTCAGGTGGCTGCACGTCGTGACCGCCATTGCCTGGATCGGCTCATCCTTCTACTTCATCGCCCTGGATCTGGGATTGCGCAAATCACCCCATCTGCCCGCAGGCGCTTTTGGTGAGGAGTGGCAGGTCCACGGCGGCGGTTTCTATCACATCCAGAAATACCTGGTCGCGCCTGAAAACATGCCCGAGCATCTGACCTGGTTCAAATGGGAAAGCTATGCCACGTGGCTTTCCGGTGCAGCGCTCCTGATGATCGTCTATTGGGTCGGTGGCGAGCTTTATCTCATAGACCCGGAAAAGGCGGATCTGTCGCTTTGGCAGGGCATCCTGATTTCCGGCGGATCCCTGGCCGTCGGATGGCTGATCTACGACTATCTTTGCAAATCGAAGCTCGGCGACAGTCCGACGCTGCTGATGATCCTGCTGTTTTTCATGCTGGTCGCCATGGGTTGGGGCTATGACCAGATCTTCACCGGCCGCGCGACAATGCTGCATCTGGGGGCCTTCACGGCCACGATCATGACGGCGAATGTCTTCATGATCATCATTCCAAACCAGAAGATTGTCGTGGCGGATCTCAAGGCCGGACGCACGCCCGATGCCAAATACGGCAAGATCGCCAAGCTGCGGTCAATGCACAACAATTACCTGACGCTTCCGGTCGTGTTTCTGATGCTGAGCAATCATTATCCGCTCGCGTTTGCGTCCGAATATAACTGGGTAATCGCAGCTCTCGTGTTCCTTATGGGCGTCTCCATCCGCCACTATTTCAACACCAAGCATGCTGGAGGCACCGCGCCCAAGTGGACCTGGCTGGTGACCTCGATTCTCTTCGTGGCCATCATCCATCTGAGCATGGCGCCGATGTGGTCTGAGGACAGCTATGAGGCGTCCGAAAGCCGTCCCTTAAACGCGACGGAGCAGGTTTTTGCAAGTGCCGCCGGATTTGAGGACGTGAAGGCCATCGTTCCTGGACGGTGCGCCATGTGCCATGCCCGGGAGCCATTTTACGAGGGAATCTACTGGGCGCCGAAAGGTGTGGTTCTGGAAACGGAAGCCGATATCGTTCGCGCTGCGCGGGAGATCTACTTGCAGTCCGGCGTTACCAATGCGATGCCTCCCGCCAATGTCTCGCACATGGAACCCGGGGAACGACGGAAAATCGTGGAATGGTACCGAAACGCCCGCGAGCAGATGCCATTTGGCATTGCTGCCAGGTGATCCGGTTCAGCGAAACTGATTGGCCCGCTTGTTGTCCGCTGCAAGCCGGTCCGTTTCGACCGTTTGATCCATTCCAGGGTACCGCGTTTTGCAGAACACGGAGACGTTTGAATTTCAACTTCCATGGAGGTGACGAAAGAAGCGTGATACTTCTATCCTGAGGATCCATTCCAGCCAGCTTCGCACCCGACACATGTTCTCAGTTCTCGCCAACAGGACCTACCGGCATCTCTTTGCAGCCCAGTTCATAGCCCTTTTCGGCACGGGGCTCATGACGGTTGCACTTGCTCTGCTTGCCTACGACCTTGCTGGCGCGGATGCCGGTGCCGTGCTCGGAACAGCTCTTGCCATAAAGATGGTTGTCTATGTCACCTTGTCGCCACTCGCGGGTGGCTTTGCAGCACGGCTTCCGCGAAGGTCATTTCTGGTCATCCTCGATCTGATACGGGCCGGAACGGCGATCGCTCTGCCCTTCGTCGATGCGGTCTGGCAGATCTATCTTCTGATCGCGCTTCTGCAATCGGCATCGGCCGCCTTCACACCGACCTTCCAGGCGACAATCCCCGACATTCTTCCTGACGAGGAGGATTACACCAACGCGTTGTCGCTCTCGCGGATGGCATACGACCTTGAAAATCTTCTAAGCCCAGTCATAGCGGCGCTATTGATCGGCCTGATCGGATTTCATTGGCTTTTCGCAGGCACGGTCGCAGGTTTTTTGCTGTCTGCGGCACTGATTGTGTCCGTGGCGCTTCCAACCGTCCGGAATCTCTCACAGCGCTCGCCATTCAAACGCATTTCACAGGGCATGCGGATCTATCTGGGCACACCGCGCCTCAAGGGCCTCATGGCGCTCAATCTGACCGTGGCCGCCACGGGTGCGATTGTGATCGTCAATACTGTCGTGATCGTCAAAACACTGCTTGGCGGAAGTGATGCCGACCTTGCTCTCACGATGGCCGCCTATGGCGGTGGCTCGATGGCGATGGCGCTCGCCATTCCACGCCTTTTGTCCTCGATCAAGGACCGGAGCCTCATGCTTGGTGGCGCGATTTTCATGCCGCTTTTGCTGATCCTGCTGTCTGCCCTCATAACGGGGCTCGAGCCGTCAGATCTCTGGCCCTATCTCTTGATGATCTGGTTCCTTATGGGCGTCGCCAATTCGGCGGTGCTTGTACCGTCCGGACGCCTCTTGCGCAACTCGGCGCATACAGAAGACCGTCCGATGGTCTTTGCCGCGCAGTTCGCTCTCTCCCACGGCTGCTGGCTGATCACCTATCCGCTTGCGGGTTGGCTCGGAAGCGCGGCTGGTCTTTCAGCAACCGTCGTGACACTGGCAGTGCTCGCGGTGATCGGAACTCTGGCCGCTTTGCGTCTTTGGCCATCGTCGGACGCACGCGTCCTCATTCACGAACATCCTGAACTTCCGGCCGACCATCCGCATATTAGAAGTGCCCACGGTAAGCAGCACGCCCACACCTATGTGATCGACGATCTCCACACCGGTTGGCCGAACGGCCGGTTCTGATAGACCCGCTTATTTCCCTGCAACGGTGGATCAATGATGAAGTGCGGGCTCATACCAAGCTCAAGAATTAAGAATCGATCTGACCGGGTTTGAAGGCTGGTCGGCATCGCGCTGATGCTCGCGGTATTTGCCCTGACAGCCGTTGTGGCAAGGAAAATACTTCTCGAGGCCATGGCGCGTGCCGGTCCCAACATCACCCAGGTTTCCCGCGTGATGGATCTGCTTGCAGGGACATTCATCATCATGTTTGCAAGCATGGATCTCATCAAGGTGTGAAATGCTCAGTGCTCACGCGGATGGGCATCTGCTGAAAGCAACGCCGACGTTCCTACCGGGTTGACCTTCACCCAGGACGTTTCAAACCGTCCATCGGTGTCGCCTTCACCAGAGGCACTCTGACCCAATTGGAAACCCGTGCCTGCCTTCACGATGCAGCCCGCCGATTTGGCGATCACCTTGAGAGCGTGCGAGCTGTAGGCGTTGTTGGCAGTGTCATATTTTTCGATTGCTCTCGCATCCGTCATATTGCGTGCGCGGCGGGTTGCGGCGAACAGGCAGGAATGGATTTCAATATCTCTGTTTTTCGTGAACAACGCATCGCCGACCGCCTTCCAGAAACAGGTATGCGTGTGGGTTATCCCGGCCCCGATATTGATCGTATCCTTGTTGCCGTGGGCGTTGAAAACGACAACAGTGTAGTGATTTCTTGGCCCGCAAACCGCTTGAACGGCCTTTGTCATTTGACCAATCGACTGGTTCTTCGGGATTTTGAGATGCCGGGCGGCAGGGCCCTGCTTGAATCTCAGTCCGGCATCGTAAATATTCGCGTCGTGAATGTACAAAGCAGTCATGTCCAGCTCACTTTTCTCTGTAAAATCAATAATTTGGTCGTGCAATTGCAGTTCAGTTCAAAACCTTTCTTCGGGTTGCTTTGTCGCCCACGTTTCACCTAACGGTTCAGGATCGGATCGAGATAGATTCCGGGTAGAAAACCGGTCATGCCGTAGTGATCGATCTGACACCAGACACCACCAAGCAGTTCGCGCTTTGCCTCCACGCTCGCATCTTCGAATGTCAGTGGCACGATTTCCGGGGCGCAGTTCAGAACAAGGATTTCGCTGGCGGACCTGGTCAGGCTTCCGACAGTTGCAGCGTTCCGGTGACCCGCAGAGCGCACCACAAGCCGCATGCCCTCGGGAACATTTCGCAGCCTGTAGGCCGGACCCCAGATGCCGAAGCCTGGCAGATCATTGACTTCCGCAGGATCATCGCTGCTTGCGTTCACCTGCTGCGAGCCGACCCCCGCCAGGAGCATGCAAAGGATCACCCAGAGTGATTTCGAGGCGGGCATGGTCATCGGTCTTCTCCCGGGCAACATTCAGCGGGCCAGCCCGGCCTGCCGGGCATCGTTCAGGGCACTTGCACAGATCTGGGCCGAAGACGGTGCCAGGGTTTCCACGCGGTGCTTCTTTAAAATTGCGGCAAAGGCATCGAGATCCGCCGCGAACCCAAGACGAATGGTGACGATCATCGCATCGCCGAGCGCGAGGCAGGGATCTCCTGGCTGAAAAGTCGAAGCGTTCGCTGTGGCCACACCGGCGCCTGGCGCTGCCGGTCCCGCGGATGCAGCCTGCTGACCCGCAGGATCAAACTCCGGAATGAAATCGGAAGGATGAATTCCGATCTCGGCTCCCCCGGCGATCATTGCCGCCGGATCTTCTCCACCTGCTCCTGAAGCAAGCGGGACCCCTTGGGCAATGGTGACCCATGGCCGGTTGTCGTTCACAATCAGTCCGACCGCAATCAGCTCAGCCATAATGAACGCGCATTGCCGCGGCTGCGCAGACGCAACGCTGACAACACCCTGCGCTGCCAGAACCCGCAGCACAGCGTCGCGGTCTGCGCGCGACTGCCCCCTTAACAGGGGGCTGATTTGGGGTTGCAAAATAATGCAGGCCTCTTCAAGCAGCCGCTCGTTTGCGGGCTGCCCGCCGGGAGCCGCGTTTGGCGTCCCGCCGGCTTGCGCAGCGGGCGCCTGCGGCGCTGGCCGTGCAGCTTGAGATGGACCCGGATTTGGTGACGGCACAGGAACCGCAGCGGCCTTTGAACCGCCGGAACCCGCTCCCAACCCGTTTTCGGCGAGCTTCCACAGCCCTTCATCCTGGGCAATCAAGTCGAGAGCTTTCCGGCAGGCAGCCTGGTCCGCTGTCGCCTCGGTGCTTTTAACACCTGCCAGAACGTAAATGCTGCGCATGTCCTGGATTTGTCTGGTGCCCGCCTGAGCATTGATGATCTTCGTGATCCGATCCAGCTCGGTGCAAGCGTTGAACGCCGGATCTGCGGGCGCCGCAGCTTGTCCCTGGCTGGCGGGAGACCCGGCAGCGTTTGTGCCGGATGACTGTGCCGAGGGGACAGATTGTGCACGCAGAGCCAAGGTGATTTTCATCGAGGCAATCTGGTTCGTCCCCTGAAGCACCAGTTGGGCTGTCTGATTTCCCAGGCCGGTAAACGTCACGCCGACATTCATCGGCATGCCACCCCAGCTGCCGAAACCACCGGACCATGGCCCCGCATCCCGGCCGGTCAATCCAATTGGTGCATCCGTCACTTCCCTGGGCAGGGTGAGCGTCGCCGCTGTCGGTGACGATTTCCGGAGACTGACCGTGCCCGTTGCATCGACCGGCGTCGGCTGCGTGATGCCTGCCGCAGTCACAGTGCCGCTGCCGCCAGTAACCGCGTAGACATAATTTCCCAAATCGGCTTGCTCCGCACCGAGACCAGGTGCCTGAACCGGACTGTTCGAAATATGGCGCATATCGACCCAGCCATTGAGGCCAGGCAAGGCCACGACACACATCGTGCCTTCGCACTGATTGGTCACGTTGATCCCGCATGTACCAACGCCTATGCCGCCGATCACCGGCCCGTTCGTCGTCGGCGCATCATAGACGCGCAGCGAATTCCCGTTTGGAGCAGACGCAACGCAGGTATTGCCCGCCGCAACTCCTGAGGAAACGGCCAAGCCCATCAAGACGATAAAGGCCAGCAAAAACTTCATGGGGTCAGCCTCTCTCTTTCGGCGCGGGAACCGCCATTTCCAGACCATCTAGCGAGGGATCTTTTGAAATCGCCTTCATCTCGGCCTCGTCCAACGTGAACATTTCGGAAGGTTTGAGCCCATTGACGCCGGCAACAATGTTCCAGGGGATCGAGGCGACACGCGTGTTGAAGGCCTGGACATTGCCGTTGAAGATCCGACGCGCAGCCGCCACCTGATCTTCGGTTTCCTCAAGCTGCTTTTGCAGAACGACGAGATTTTCGGTCGCCGTGATCTCGGGATTGTCTTCGGTATAGGCAATGAGCTGACCAAGGGCCTGAGTGAGCCCAGCTTCAGCCTTGGCGATCTCTGCGTGACGTTCGGTTGCTAAGGCTTCAAGAGCGGCTGCCCGCGCAGCGACGATCTTCTCGACGATCGCCTGTTCGTGCCCGAGCGCGGTGCGCGCTGCCTGAACGAGATTGGGAACCAGCGCGTGACGGCGCTTGAGCTGAACCGTTATGCCGGACCAGGCTTCGTCAACGCGAAACTTGGCGGCCATGAGCGAGTTATAGCAAAGGACATATGTACCCACGACAACTGCGACGAGGAGTATCAAAGTCAAAACAACCGACATATCCGGCTCACTCCGCGTAGTGTTTGAATGAAACGGCGGCCTCCGAAAATCCGGTCACCGCATCCTTGACGAAGGACTGCAATATTGTGTCGTCCAGGCCCTGCAGATTTCGAAATCCGGCAAAGAAAACCGTGTCGCGGTCGATGATCACCCGTGCTGCGAACCTCTCCGCAAGATCAAGCAGGGTTGTCTGGAGCGCAGGTGTCAGAACCTGAAGGACTTCGACGGAGACCCTGTCGAGCTGACCCTCATCGTCGCGCGCAGTGACACGAATGTTGAAAGCATCGTTGAACGCGATGCTTTCGGTTTTGAGATCACGGTCGAGCGGTCCGACCGAACTTTGGTTTTCAGGCATCAGCACAAGCCGGATGCGAGCGTCCCGATCGAGTTTGTAGGCCGCAACCATCATGATGACGTTGCCCTGCGAACCACTCCCGGCAGACTTTGTATTCTGCTTCGGACCACCGAACAGGGCCGTCGAGGAATGAGCACCCAGTCCCACCCAGAGCGGACTGCCGTTTTCCGCAGTGCCCCACATCTCACTCTCGATGACGAGCGGGATGGATCCCCCGACCCGCAGCTTGAAAATCTCCGGGATCTGTTGCCGGATCTTTCGCATGCGCACGTCAGGAATTTTGGACCGGAACCGAAAGCCGAGATGTTCGGCAGCGCTGCGCAACCGGTTCAACCGGTCCTTCGACGCACCGGTGAAGTGATCGATGGCAAAGCCACCGCCCATGCCGATGGTCACAAGGACAAATCCAATCGGCCGAAGGCTCTCACTGAAGATCGCGAGTAAAAACCCCGGCAGCGACAGCAAGAAGAACGGGACCTCAAGCTTCTTGAACGACGCCGGCAACAGAGGTTTGGTGCGTTCGAGCTGTGTTTCCGTCGCAGGCTGAATACGCGCTTCGAACGGATCCCAGAAAGTGGTTTGAGCACTCACGGGAACTCCAGGTCAATTGTCTGGTCCGATGCAGGCGCGACTTCGACCACTTCGATAAACGGGTCCCGTTTGCTTTTGTCCCAGGCTTCAACGCGCACCGCGTATTGTCCCGGCAACAGCAATATCGGATCGCCGCCAATGCGCATGGCGATGAAATCGTCTTTGTTCTCGGTCGAAGCCCCTTTGTATATGTTGATCCTGACATCGAATTTTGTGAGCTCGCTGCCGTCGCGATTGAGCGCGCGGAAAAGAACTTTCGATGTGGGCGCAATGATCTCCGCTTGTGCGGTTTGACCGGTCTCCACGTCGATGTCGACACTTCCGGGCGACATTTTGTCGAGACGCGTGATGACCAGTCTTGCCCGGTATTTTCCGCTCGGGACGACCTTGACGAGGTTCTTCGTATAAGCGGAAAAGACCTCACCCGTTACGGTGTTTTCGATGTCCCAGCGATAATCGACGTCGGACAGCTTCAAGTCCTGGTTCATCAGGATCGCGGCGAGGTCGAGCTTTCCGGCACCAAGGACGAGATTGACCTCCGTCATCTCGGTATCCGAAACGACAATCTGGGCCGATGCGGAACTGCCCCGGTCCGTGCGTGCGACCAGCCGGTACGCACCGGGATCGAGCCGTCCGATGTATTGCGACACGGCGACCAGATCGATCTCCTCGCCGCTTTCCTTCACCGCGCTCCAGTACACCCGGACGCCATCGGCGTCCGTCAGCGAGGGGGCTCCTTCTTCGAGACTGACCGTTGCGGTGAGGTTCTTGGAAAGAGATACGGCGGGAGGCGCCGGCGCGGCCGTGGGAGCCGGCACCGGCGCCAGGGCAACCGTCTGTTGAAGCGCCTTGCTCAGATCGGATGCACTCGACGCATTCAGGAACAGACCGCCCGTATTCTCAGCCAGGCAGGCAACCTGCCGGCTTTCATCCGCGCTGAGACCGAAACCGATCACATGCGCGGTAAAATCGATGCCAAGCGACTCCAGTTCTGACGCCACTGCACAAGGATCTGCTTCGCAGGTTTCGATCCCATCTGTGATCAGAATGACTGTCGCCTTGTCTTCCTGATACCGAAGCTCTCCGGCTGCACGCCGCACCGCTTCCGTCAGCGGTGTCTTGCCCTTCGGGTTCAGCGCCTGAACGGACGAAATCAGCGCGCCTGACCGGGTCGCAGCCGGGCCGATCGGCACCAGCGTCTCGATATCATTACAATCGCCTTTCCGGTTGTGGCCGTAGGCAATCAGGCCGACATCCAGGTCCGGCGGCAATTGTCTGGCGACGCCAGCAAGGGTTTCACGCGCCGTGACGATCTTTGCGGTCCCGTCGATCTGTCCCCACATGGAACCCGAGCCATCGAAAACGATCATCGCGCGCCCTGGCGCGGCGTCTTGTGCTTTTGAGATCGTGGCGATGCAAGTAACTGTAAAAACGAAAATAAAAATCTTGATCCAACAAACGCGCATTATCAAACATCCTTGTGTCGTCTGCCGACGCAAGAAGAGCACGCAGGTTTATCGAAGGACAGCTGTGGATTTCATTAGGTTGCCGAGTTCATTTGAGCGAAAGAAAGCGAACCCAGTCCTTCCAGTGACTGAATGGAAGACTGTGTCCCGCATTCTCCACAAGGGTTACCCGTGCATTCAGCCGGTCAGCAAACGCCAGGATCCTTTCTGGCCGGATCGACCGGTTCTGCGTTCCATGGACAAAATGGATCGGTACCTCGGTCGGCGCTAGTTGCCGTTCCCAGTCCGACGCGACGAAGCGGCAGTCATTGATGAAACTCTCCGACCCCTCTTCCACATGGAACAAGTGTCCCTGCCAGAAGAGGTCGAGCAAATGCGGATCCCGGCACGCGTCCAGATCCGCTGGTGCTCCGCCGAACACTGTTTGCGCGAAACCGCCGGGCCCGTCGCGCTTCAACCTCTTGTCCCCTAGCTTTGCCATGTAGCTCAACAGCGAAACGGAAACGCGCGGCAGGATTGCAAAAAGCTTCTGCTGCGGCGGTGCGCTGGCAAAATCCTGCAGCGTTCGCATGGGCGGCTGCGCTGATACACACAGGACCTCAGAGACACGTTCCTGCAATTCTGGCAGGCAGAGAAGCGCAAAGATGCTGCCGACGTCAAAGGCGACAAGCGAGACCTTCTCGATGTCGAGCTGATCGAGCATGTCGTTGAGGTCGTGCGCATAACGCTTGGGATCCAGAAGCAGGATATCGTGCCCGTCGCTTCGGCCATGCCAGGGCCGTGCAGGTGAAAGAAGACGTATCCCTTCGGCGGCGAAGTGGCGCGCCGCCGTGTTGGGCATGCGATTTCCGCAAAGGCAACCATGGAGAAAAACGACGGGCTTGCCATCGGGAGCACCTTGTTCGAGATAGTCGAGTTGCCGTCCGTCTCTGAGCCGCAATTGCAAACGGGAGTAGTTTTCGGTGCTTTGCCGATCTGAGGAGCGCTTGTTCGCTGACGCAGCTACTGCCCTCGCCAGATCGATGAGTTCGCTGGTGCCGCGTGATCGTGTCTTGGTGATCATCGACTTGATCTGCTGGCGAACAGTGTCCACGGACCTCTTGCGGGTGTCGGCGACTTCCGAGGGCGAGTGACCGCTCACGAGCAGTGACAGAACATCGGTTTCGCTCGGTGTCAGCCCGTAAAGGCTCTGCATCGCGAGGCTGGCTCCGCTTCGCCAGACCCGGTCCACGCCCGATAAGGTCCAGGTCCCACCATTCAATTCAGCCTCGCCCCTGGAAAGGGCCAGAAGGACCTGCTTTCCCGTGTCCGTATTCGGGATCCGGATGACGGGCCAGTCGGAAAGCCGGCCTGCAATTGCGTCGCGGAGCATCGTGAGCGCGTCGCCATCGATCGGAAGGTCCTCTAGCGACACGCCCGGGCTCAAACCCAAAAGGTTCTGGGCAATGTCGTTCACGCTTTTGACAGACAGATCCGAACCGATCGTCACTTCGGGCCGATCGGGCTCAATTGCAGGTTTTTTCAGGCTTGAAAGGAGTTTTTCGGCCGTTTCGAAATGGCTTTCAATGTCCCGCTTGCGCCGGAGCAATTCCCTGTGTGCCCTGGGATCCGAAATGCTTCCTTCTGCGAGGAAGATAAGTTCGTCAAATCTGTCCTGGTCTAAAATGGCGCTGTAGGCATGCGCGATCATGTCGTCCAGTTTGGAAGGGTCCTGCCCTTTTTTCGTCTCGCTCAAAAGTCCAATCGCCCCGCAAATGCTCAACAGCTTGGTGGATTCGCGCTTTCGCCAACCAAAAACCTAGCACTCTTCAGAGCGCATTCAACGGCATACCCAAATTTGGTCATGTCCTGGGGGAATCGCTCTGTTAGCCAAGACAAGGTGCGTCGGCGAGCTGGATTGGGAGGCGGAAATTGCAAGTCATTGCTCCTGAAGGAAAGGATCTTGAACCGCTTACGGTGCGAGAATGCGAATGTCTCCGGGAACTGGCGCATGGAGAGCGTCCTCAAAGGATTGCAGCAACCCTCGGAATCGCGCCAATTACTGTCGACTTTCATATCCGCAACGCCCGGCGCAAACTCGGTGCCAGAACCCGTGAACACGCAATTGCAATTGCCCTGTCGTACGGGTTGCTCAACGATGTTTCCTTGAACGGCCGCCCGAAACTCAAGACAGCAGTATGATCGCGACCCCACCCACGCGCGAAGAGTAACATTACCTTTCACCCTCCACCGCCGGGCATTGCCCTGGCAGTTCCAAAAACATTGTTTCAAAGCCCCAAGTGATTTTATGAAATGGCAGCTTGACAAATTGGAACGTTCCAAGTTTTATGCTTCGAGAAATTGGAACGTTCCAAAAAAATTCAAATGGGAGGTGTGAATGCGTTGGGCCCTGATCGGTGCGAGCAGAATTGCGTCGAGTTATGTGATTGATGCGATCCGTGCACAGGAAGGTGCCGACATTCAGTCCGTCCTGAGTACGGATCTTGGCCGGGGTACCTCCTTTGCAAGAAACAACGGCATTCCCGAAGCCATGACGGACCTCGACATGCTGCTCGCGGACGATACGGTCGACGCGGTCTACATCTCGACAACAAACGAAAAACACCACCCGCAAGCCATGGCCGCCATCGCCGCCGGCAAACATGTCCTGTGCGAAAAACCTCTCGCCATGACGCTTGAAGATGCCGTGGAGATGGTGAAAACAGCGCGTGAAAAGGGCGTTGTTTTCGCGACCAACCATCATCTGCGCAATGCCGGCTCGCATCTTGCAATAAGAGAACTCATCTCTTCCGGACGGATCGGCAAGGTCTTGAGCGCCCGCGTTTTTCATGCGGTCAATCTTCCTGAACACCTTCGCGGCTGGCGCATCAATGATGCTGCTGCAGGTGGTGGTGTCATTCCCGATATTGTCGTCCATGACGCCGACACGATCCGCTTCCATCTCTCGGAAGATCCGGTGGATGTGGTGGCGAAAGCCGGAACATCGGGGATGGGTGAAGGTGTTGAAGACAGCGTCATGTCTGTCTGGTCGATGCCGTCCGGCGCAATGGTCCAGACCCATGAGAGCTTCACGCATGGCTTTGCCGGTACCGGGATCGAATTTCACGGAACGGAAGGTTCGATCTTCGCTCGGAACGTTATGACACAGGAGCCGGTCGGCGAAGTCAGGCTTGTCGACCAAAGCGGCGAAAGCCCGGTGACCTTCCAGGCTCACAACCTCTACCACCGTGCTCTTGGCCTTTTCACGAATGCGGTTCGCGGGAACGGTCCACCGTCAGCAGATGGCGTCGACGGCATCAAGTCGCTCGCAGTCGCGCATGCCGTCCGCCAGGCGGCGCAATCCGCCACGGCGGTTCGTGTCGACTATGAAGGATTTTGAGCGATGTCTTCCAAGATCGTCTCGGCCCAGGACGCTGTTTCACGGATCAATGATGGTGACGTTGTCACCGTTTCTTCTTCCTCCGGCCTCGGGTGCCCCGACAAGGTCCTTGAAGCCATCGGCTCAAGGTTCGACACGGAAGGGCACCCGAGGAACCTTACGACGCTGCATCCGATTGCGGCCGGTGACATGTACGGCATCAAGGGCATAGACCACATTGCCAAGGATGGACTTCTGTCGACGATCATTGCCGGTTCCTATCCCTCCGGTCCGTCTTCGCTGCCGATGCCTGAGATCTGGAAGATGCTCGTTGAGAACCGCATCGCAGCCTACAACGTACCATCCGGAATCCTCTTCGACATGCACAGGGATGTTGCGGCACGCCGGCCTGGTGTCATGACGAAGGTCGGACTGGACACGTTCGTCGACCCGGTGCGCGAAGGCTGCGCCATGAATGACGTGGCGGTCGGCAAGCCAATCGTCTCAAGGCTCGATCTTGCCGGCGAAACCTGGCTGCATTTCCCGAATATTGTACCGAATGTCGCCATCATCCGGGCAACAACAGCGGATGAGCGCGGCAACCTGACCTACGAACACGAAGGCGCTTATCTCGGAGGTCTGGAACAGGCGATTGCGGTGCGCAACCACAGCGGTCTTGTGATCGCTCAGGTCAAGCGAGTGACCGCGTCCGGGTCCCTGCGCCCGCATGACGTTCGAGTCCCCGGGCATCTGGTCGATTTGGTCGTTGTCGACCCGGACCAGCGGCAAACCACGGAAACGGACTACGATCCCGCGATCTCAGGCCAGATCATGCGACCATGGTCCAGTTTTTCGCTTTCCGAGCACGGCGTGGAGAAGGTGGTCGCGCGCAGGGCCGCAATGGAATTGAGATCGGGTCAGACCGCCAATCTCGGCTTCGGCATTTCGGCGATGGTGCCCCGCGTCCTCCTCGAAGCCGGACAGGAACAGGCCGTGACCTGGGCCATCGAGCAGGGCGCCACAGGTGGCATGCCGCTCACCGGATTTGCCTTCGGCTGTGCATCCAACGCCGATGCCTACATGCCCTCGCCTCAGCAATTCACCTACTTTCAGGGAGGTGGCTTCGACGTCTCGTTCCTCTCCTTCCTGGAGATCGATCTTGCAGGCAATGT
This sequence comes from uncultured Roseibium sp., assembly GCF_947494555.1. Taxonomy (GTDB): domain Bacteria; phylum Pseudomonadota; class Alphaproteobacteria; order Rhizobiales; family Stappiaceae; genus Roseibium. The sequence goes on from NZ_CANLVF010000007.1 coordinate 347,372, forward strand.
CAACGTCTCCAAACTCGGCAAGAAGCCGTATCTGACGGCCGGTTGCGGCGGCTTCGTGGACATCACGGCAAATGCCGGAAAGATCGTCTTCTCCGGCCTGTTCGAGGCTGGTGCGGACCTCGCCCTCACCGACGACAGGCTGACCGTGAAGTCGCCCGGCAAGTTCACCAAAATGGTGGATGAGGTTGAGCATGTCACCTTCTCAGGACGCCGCGCACGCGAGCTCGGCCAGGAGGTCCTCTACGTCACCGAACGCTGTGTCATACAGCTGACCGAAAGCGGACTGCTGGCAACCGAAGTCATGCCGGGTATCGATCCCCAAAAAGACATTGTCGATGCCTCTCATGGACGCGTGAGATTGGCCAACGACCTGGCCGAGATGCCGACGGCTCTGCTGCGCGAAGCTCCGATGGAGTTGCGCCTGTGAGTGCGCTCCATCTCATACGCCACGGCCCGATCGCCGAAATTCGCCTCGACAACCCGGCGAAGCTCAACGCTTTCACAAGCGAAATGTTGAGCGCCCTCGAGCCGCATTGTGCGGAGATCGAGAAGGATCCCGCCATCAACGTTGTCGTGATCAGCGCGGAAGACAGCAAAGCGTTTTGCGCCGGCGCAGACATACTCGCCTGGTCGGAACTCGAGCCGTTTGATTTTGCAAGGCACTGGGTGCGGGACGGTCACCGCATTTTCGATCGTGTCGCACGCCTGGCGAAACCGACAGTTGCCGCCATCGGCGCTCATGCATTTGGCGGCGGGCTCGAGTTTGCGGCAACCGCCGACATCCGCGTGATGGCGCCTAAGGCCACATTGGCATTGCCGGAAGCTTCTCTCGGTATCGTGCCCGGCTGGTCGGGCACGCAGCGCCTGATCCGGCTCCTCGGCGAGCCGATCGTGAAGGAAATGGCCCTGTTCGGCCGCCGGATATCAGCGGAACGCGCATTCACCGCGGGTTTCGCCGCCGAGATTTCCGATGATCCCAGAGCCAAGGCGTTCGAACTCGCAGAAGGTCTCGCAGGCAAGTCGTCGCGCGCGGTCGAAGTCGCCAAATACATGATCCACGCAGCGGTCGATGAAGATACGAACGCCATGATCGAAGCGCTTGGCGCCGGCATGATTTCGCCCACCGCAGACCGAACCGAGGGCGTCACCGCCTTCCGCGAAAAACGCAAACCGGACTTTCCTGGGAACTAGAAATGAGTGAACTCAACGTCGTCTCCATCAGCGAAGCAAAGATTCCAGCCGAGCCTTTTGTCGCCCGCCACCTGATCGACGGTGAATGGCGGGGCAGTGCCGACTCGGCAACTTTCGAAAGAACATCGCCGTCGCACGGATCCGTCGTCACGATTGCCAGCAAAGGAGGCAAGGCAGATGCGGATGCGGCTATCGCGGCTGCAAGGCTCGCCTTCGACAAGGGGCACTGGTCACGCACAAGCGGCAAGGATCGCGCGGCGCTCTTGCTCAAGGTCGCGGATCTGATCGACCGTGAGAGAGAACGGATCGCTTTGATGGAAACGCTCGAATCCGGCAAGCCGATCAGCCAGGCGAAAGCCGAGATCGAAGGCGCTGCGGATATCTGGCGCTTTGCCGCCTCGCTTGCACGCACCATGCATGGCGAAAGTCACAATTCGCTCGGGCAGGACTTTCTCGGCCTCGTCCTGAAGGAGCCAGTCGGTGTTGTCTCGATCATTACACCCTGGAACTTCCCGTTTCTGATCGTTTCGCAGAAACTTCCTTTCGCCTTGGCGGCTGGCTGTACAGCTGTTGTCAAACCATCGGAGATGACCCCGGCAACAACGGTCATCCTGGGTGAATTGCTCCTGGAAGCCGGCATCCCGGCAGGCGTCGTCAACATCGTCCTTGGCTTCGGTGATCCGGTCGGGACGGCGATGACTGCCGACAAGCGCGTTGACATGGTCACCTTTACCGGCTCGACCGGCGTCGGCAAGGCCATTGTCAGCGCCGCATCAGGCACCTTGAAAAAGGTATCGCTCGAACTCGGAGGCAAGAACCCGCAGGTTGTTTTCCCCGATGCGGATCTCGACAGCGCGGTCGATGCCGTGGTGTTCGGCGTTTATTTCAACGCAGGCGAATGCTGCAATTCCGGATCCCGGATCATCGTGCACGAAGACATCGCTGAAAGGTTTGTTGCCAGAACGGTCGATCTTTCGCGCCGTGTCCCGTTCGGCGACCCGTTGGACCCATCGACCAAGGTCGGCGCGATCATTACGCCTGAACATCAGAACAAGATCGATACCTATGTTCAGGACGCAAAGGTATCGGGTGCTGAGGTTCCTCTCGGTGGCGGTGCGCTGCAGGTACCGGGCCTCGATGGCCAGTTCTATCAACCGACCGTCGTCACGAATGTCAGCAGTTCGATGCCGATTGCCCGTGAAGAGGTTTTCGGTCCCGTTCTGACTGTCTTGACGTTCAAGACCCTTGATGAGGCGATAGACCTCGTCAACGACGCCGACTATGGGCTGTCGGCAGGCGTTTGGAGCGAGAATGTTCATACGTGTCTGGAATTCGCCCGGCGGGCAAATGCCGGCACCGTCTGGACCAACACCTGGATGGATGGCTTTGCGGAACTTCCCTTCGGCGGCGTCAAGGAAAGCGGCCAGGGGCGGGAACTGGGAAAATACGGTCTGGAAGAATTTCTCGAGGCCAAGACCGTTACCATGCGGATCGGCAGATCACGCGAGCCGTGGGTCGCCTGATGACCGTCCTAGCTCGAAATCGCGAACGGCCCTTCGGGCTGCAGGAGGACCTGAAGATCCTCCACCGGCGCACCCGACATGCGTCCGAGCAGGACCTTTGCCATCGCCCGGCCGGTCGCGCGCAGATCCTCGTCGATGGTTTCGATGCGAGGGCGGAAGTGGTTGGAGATCGGCGAAGCCCGCTTGGCGACGACGTCGACATCCACGCCCTGCGTCAGCCCCATGTCGCTCAGGAAGGCAAGCGTGATCAGTGCGCTGACCTCACCGACACAGACATAACCGTCGGGCGCGTCGGAACCGGCGTGAAGGGCCCGCAACGTGGCGGCAATTTCGTCCGGTTCGCTGTCCAGGTCGACATCTTCGGGAATGGTCACCCGCATGCCGTGCGCGGTCGCGGCCTGCCTGGCTCCGAACCTGAGGTGTTGTCCGAACGTGTACTTCTCGTTCGGCATGACAATGCAGATGTGTTTGCGCCCCTTTTCGACGAGCCGGGCAATGCCCATGCGCACGAACGCTTCATTGTCGAAATCGACAAAGGGATGCGGCGTCATGAAGTCCGTGCGTCCATGGGTGACAAACGGAAAGTCGTGCTCCAGCAGGTATCGCGCCCGGTCGTCGAAACACTCGGTTCGCGTGAACACGATGGCATCGGCCAGCGAGTGGCGGCGAATGCTCCGGATGGTTTCGAGGCGGTCGTCGCCCAGGCTGTCCGCGGTGATATTGATCGCGTAGCCGGTCCCACTGAGGCCTTCATACATGCCTCCGAGAAACTCGGACGTGAAACTCAGGAACTCATGCCTCGGATTGAGCAGAAGGCTGATGACGCGGGTCCGTCCGGTGCGAAGCCGCTGCGCGGCTCTGTTCGGAACGTAGCCAAGCTTCCTTGCAATTTCAGCAATGCGTTTGCGTGTGCTTTCCGCGATCCTCGGGTCGTCGGCCAGCGCCCGCGAGACCGTCGTAACCGCGACACCTGCTTCAGCGGCAACCGTGCGCAGGGTCGGACGCGACTGCGCCGCGCCAACGCTGTCCGCTTTGGTTCCAAGGTTCTTTCGCGACATGCCCGTTCCCCTCAACCAGAGGCTTGTAGCTCAAACAGTCCGACAAGTCTAATCAGGGAATTTAAAACGTTGCAACAAAGAAAGATGTTGCGTCGCAAAATGCCAACTATCGAAATAACTAACTATAAAAAAACGAAAAACCTGTTCCGACGGAGCACAAATTAAATTATTGACATGCACGTGGTTTGCAACGTTACAATAGACGTTGCGTGACTTAGGGTCCGCCGGAGTCCGGCACCCATGACGACGACAGGCACGTAAAGGGAGGAAATCCATGCGTAAGTTGACGATGATGACGGCTGCTGCTGCCCTGCTGGCAGCGAGCGCAAGCGTGAAGGCAGAAGACGTTGAAGTTCTGCACTGGTGGACATCCGGCGGTGAAGCTGCCGCACTGAATGTCCTGAAACAGGATCTTGAAGGTCAGGGTATCGGTTGGCAGGACATGCCGGTTGCCGGTGGCGGCGGCTCGCAGGCAATGACGGTGTTGCGTGCCCGCGTAACGTCAGGCAACCCGCCGACCGCCGTGCAGATGCTCGGCTTCGACATCCTTGACTGGGCCAAGGAAGGCGCACTTGCCGACCTGAACATCCAGGCCGGCCTGGAAGGTTGGGACGACGTTGTCCCGGCAGCACTTCAGGAGTTTGCCAAGCACGACGGCAAGTGGGTGTCTGCACCGGTCAATGTCCACTCCACAAACTGGGTCTGGGCAAACAAGGCGGTCCTGGACGAACTCGGCATTGCGGTTCCGACCAACTGGGATGAGTTCGTTGCCGCTCTGGAAAAGGTAAAAGCGTCCGGCAAGACTGCGATTGCACATGGCGGACAGCCCTGGCAGGACGCGACCGTGTTCGACGCGGTTGCCATGTCGACTGGCGGACCGGACTTCTACAAGAAGGCCTTCATCGACCTTGATGAAGAAACACTCGGCTCCGACACGATGAAGGAAACGTTCGACCGCATGGCTGTTATCCGGTCCTATGTCGACGACAACTTCTCGGGCCGTGACTGGAACCTCGCCACTGCAATGGTGATCAACGGCGACGCCGCCTTCCAGATGATGGGTGACTGGGCGAAGGGTGAATTCCTGAACGCCGGAAAACAGCCGGACGCTGACTTCCTTTGCTTCCGTTTCCCCGGCACCCAGGACCAGGTGACGTTCAACGCTGACCAGTTCGCGATGTTCGCTCAAGGCTCGGAAGTCGGCAAGGAACAGGCTGCGCTTGCAACCGCCATCCTGTCGCCAAGCTTCCAGTCCGCGTTCAACGTGGTCAAGGGATCGGTACCGGCCCGGACCGACGTTTCCGACGAAGCCTTTGATGCCTGCGGCAAAAAAGGCATGGCCGATCTGAAGAAAGCTGCGGACAGCGGCAATCTATATGGTTCCATGGCTCATGGTCACGCCAACCCCGCGGCGATCAAGAACGCGATGTACGACGTGATTACGGCGCATTTCAACGGCGAATATGACAGCGAAACAGCTATCGAAGAGCTCGTGACCGCCGTTCAAATCAACAAGTAATAGACCCTACGGAAAGCGGTGCACAGCACCGCTTTCCGGCAGCGGGGGACCTGAGATGTCTATTTCTGAAACGGCGAACCCGCAGGGTTCCGTTGTTGACAGACTGCGTGACGCTTTGCCTAAAATCGTGTTGAGCCCGACGGTCGCCATTGTCGCGATCTTTGTCTACGGCTTCATCCTATTCACGCTCTATCTGTCCTTTACCGACAGCCGCATTCTGCCCTCTTTCGGTTGGGTCGGGTGGCAGAACTACGAGAACCTCTTTCGGATCCGGGCCTGGGATACGGCCGTTTCGAACCTGGTGATCTTCGGTCTCCTCTATATCATCATTTGCTGCGCCCTCGGCCTTCTGTTGGCGATCTTGCTGGATCAGCGCATCCGCGCCGAAGGCTTCATCCGTACGATCTATCTCTATCCGATGGCCCTGAGCTTCATTGTCACCGGTGTTGCCTGGAAATGGTTCCTCGACCCGGGCATCGGGATCGAGGCGGTCGTCCAGGGTTGGGGCTGGACCAGCTTCGAATTCGACTGGATCAAGAATCGGGAAATGGCGATCTATACGATCGTGATCGCCGCCGTCTGGCAGACATCCGGGTTTGTCATGGCGATGTTCCTGGCGGGCTTGCGCGGTATCGACAGCGAAATGATGAAGGCTGCCCAGATCGACGGCGCCTCGACTTTCGCTCTCTATCGCCGCATCGTGATCCCGCAATTGCGACCGGCCTTCATGTCGGCCTTCGTCGTGCTCGCCCATATGGCCATCAAGTCCTATGACCTTGTCATCGCCCTGACTGGCGGCGGCCCGGGAACGGCGACGGAGCTGCCGGCGACCTTCATGTATTCCTACACATTCACCAGAAACCAGATGGGGATTGGTGCAGCCTCCGCCGTGATCATGCTCATGACGATCGCCGCCATCATCGTGCCCTATCTCTGGTCCGAACTGAGGGAGAAGAAGTGATGGCCACCACTCACGCAAAAAGCGGCAACAGTATCGGACGCATCGTCCTATATACGCTGCTCGTCTTCTTCTGCATCTACTACCTCCTGCCGCTCTACGTGATGTTGGTGAACTCGCTGAAGCCATTGTCCGAGATCACGGCCGGCGGGATGATGGCTCTGCCGCAGGAATGGACCATCGCCCCGTGGCTGAGCGCCTGGTCCAGCGCACAGGTCGGCGTTGAGGCAACCGGTTTACGCCCCTATTTCCTGAACTCCATCATCATGGTCGTTCCGGCGGTCGCGCTGTCGACGATTGTCGGCGCGCTGAACGGTTACGTTCTCACCAAGTGGCCGTTTCGCGGCGCGACCATTCTCTTCGGACTGTTGCTGTTCGGCTGTTTCATCCCGTTCCAGATGGTCCTGATCCCGATGGCACGCATGCTCGGCCTGATGGGGCTTGCGGGCTCGGTCCCGGGCCTGATCTTCGTGCATTTCGTTTACGGCATCGGCTTCTCAACACTCTATTTCCGCAACTACTACGCGGCGTTCCCGACCGAGCTGGTCAGGGCGGCACAGATCGACGGAGCCGGTTTCTTCCGGATCTTCTGGCGCATCTTGCTGCCGTCGTCCGGTCCGATCGCTGTTGTCTGCATCATCTGGCAGTTCACCAATATCTGGAACGACTTCCTCTTCGGCGCGTCCTTCTCCGATTTCGACAGCCAGCCGATGACCGTTGCGCTCAACAACCTGGTGCAATCGTCAACCGGCGTGAAGGAATACAACGTCCATTTCGCAGGCGCGATCATGGCCGCGCTGCCGACACTCCTCGTCTACATCGTTGCGGGCCGATACTTCGTCCGTGGCCTGATGGCCGGCTCAGTTAAAGGATAAGACAATGGGCTTTCTCGACATCAAACAGGCGACCAAGTCTTACGGAGCCGTTCAGGTTCTGCACGAAACCGACATCTCGATTGAAGAAGGCGAGTTTCTCGTCCTCGTAGGACCTTCCGGCTGCGGCAAGTCCACACTCCTGAACATGATCGCCGGACTGGAAAACATCACCTCGGGCGAGATCGCCATTCGCGGAAAGAGCATGAATGGCGTGAAGCCGGCCGACCGCAACATCGCCATGGTGTTCCAGTCCTACGCGCTCTATCCGAACATGACGGTGAGCGGGAACATCTCCTTCGGCATGGAGATGCACGGCATTGAAAAGTCGGAACGCGAAAAGCGTATCTCGCAGGTTTCCGATCTTTTGCAGATAAAGCACCTGCTCGATCGTAAGCCGGGTCAGCTCTCCGGCGGCCAGCGCCAGCGTGTTGCGATGGGCCGTGCCCTTGTTCGCGAACCGGACGTCTTCCTCTTCGACGAGCCGCTCTCCAACCTGGATGCAAAGCTGCGTGTCGACATGCGCACGGAGATCAAGAAGCTTCACCAGAAGCTGGGGACGACGATTGTCTACGTGACCCATGACCAGATCGAGGCCCTGACACTGTCGACCCGCATTGCCGTGATGTTCGGCGGCTACGTGCAGCAGCTCGGGACACCCAAGGAAATCTATGACAATCCGGCGAACATGTTCGTTGCCGGTTTCATGGGCTCACCTTCGATGAACCTCTTCCCCGCCAAGGTGGTATCGGAAAACGGCCAGTCTGCCGCAGAAGTGTCTTTGGCGAACGGCACAAAGGCCTCTATCCCTTTCGCCACGGAAGAACTTGCCTCGGATGTCGGCCGCGACATTATCCTGGGCATCCGCCCCGAGGCGATCACCGACAGGGACGGCGCCGACAGAAACTCGCAGGCGGTCCATATCGTTGAAGCACCGGTTGAAGTCACCGAACCGGCAGGATCCGACACATTTGTCGTCAGCCAGATCGGCGGCAAGGATGTCACCGGGCGCTTCCGCGCAGATGTCGCGGTCAATGCCGGCGACACTTTCCCCTTTGCGTTCAACATGGAAAAGGCGGTCGCGTTCGACCCTCAGAGCGAGAACAGGATCGCCTGACCCGATGACGAAGGCTCCTGACATCGTGATTGTCGGCAGCGGCATGGGAGGTGCAACCCTTGCTGCCGGCCTTGCGCCGTCCGGCGCAAAGATCACGATCCTGGAGCGCGGCCACCAGATCCCTGATGATGCCCCGGCGCGGGACCCCTGGCGGATCTACACCAACAGCGCCTTCCGCTCATCGGAAACGTGGTTGGATCAGCAGGGAAACGCGTTCGAGCCCGGCAATTACTACAATGTCGGCGGAAATTCGAAACTCTACGGTGCGGTCTTGATCCGTTACCGCGAAGAGGATTTCGGGGATCTGGAGCATTTCGAAGGCGTCTCGCCGGCCTGGCCCTTCTCCTATGACGAGCTTGCCCCCTGGTACGAAGCAGCGGAAAAGCTCTACCGGGTGCGCGGAGACATCGCCTCGGACGAAACCGAACCGTCTCATTCCGGTCCCTATCCGTTTCCACCCGTCCCGGACGAACCAGCAATCCGCACGGCGCGCCAGAGACTGGAAGGTGCCGGCGTCAAACCATTCTCGCTACCTCTCGGCGTCGATATCGACACATGGCTTTCAGCCGGCAAAACCGGCTGGGACGGCTATCCGGATCTTCGGTGCGGCAAGATGGATGCCGAGACGTGCGGTCTCGCGGAGGCACTTGCATACGAAAATGTGGAGCTGATCACGGGCGCTGAAGTCACCAGGCTCCAGGTTGACCCTGAAACAAGAAAAATCAGTTGCGTCACCTTCCTCAAGGACGGTGAGGAAACCGATCTGACGCCTGCGATCGTCGCCATTTGTGCAGGCGCGGTGCAGTCGGCAGCGCTCTTGCTCAAGTCCGGAATTGCGAACAGTTCGGACTATGTCGGCCGCTGCTTCATGAACCACAATGCGACCGCGATGATCGCCATCGACCCGCGCTTCCGGAACGATGCGGTCTATCAGAAAACCTTCGGCATAAACGACTGGTACCTTGCAGAAGAAGAAGACGGAAAGCCGCTCGGCAATGTGCAACTGCTCGGACGGGTCACCCCGGACATCCTGAAAATACAGGTACCGCAACTGCCGAAATTCGCTGCCAAGTGGATTTCGGAACATGCGCTCGATCTTTATCTCATTTCAGAGGATCTGCCCGATCCGGAAAGCCGCGTCCTGATCAAGGACGGCAAGATCCAGCTGAACTGGCGCCGGTCCAATATGACGGCCCACAAGAAGCTCGCGGCACGCACGAAGGCGACGCTTAAAAAGGCCGGATTTCCCGTCGTGCTATCACGCCTCTTCGATGGCCGCGTGCCTTCGCATCAATGCGGCACGGTGCGACTTGGCGACGATCCGAAAACCAGCGTGCTTGATCCGGATTGCCGCTCCTGGGATCACCCGAACCTGTTCGTGACGGACGCAGCTGCTTTGCCGACATCTGCGGCAGTCAATCCGGCTCTTACCGTCGCCGCCCTGTCGCTGCGGACTGCCGAGACCATAAGGCAGGAGTTGGCTGCATGACCAAGGTAGCCCTCGTCACGGGTGGTCAGCGCGGTATCGGGCTTGCGATTTCCGAAGCCTTTGTCGGCGCCGGATACAAGGTGGCAATTCTGGCTCCAAACCGGAGTGACGATCCGGAAGTTGTCGAAGCGCTGAGCAAGTTGGGACCGAAAGCGGCCTTCTACTCTCACGATCTCCTGGATGTGGATGGTCATGCTGTATTCCTGAACCGTGTCGAAGAACATTTGGGGCCACTCACCACTTATGTCTCCAATGCAGGTGTGCCGGCGAAAGTGCGCGGAGACATGCTCGAAATCACGACCGAGAGTTTCGACTTCGTGATGGGTGTCAATCTTCGAGGAGCCTTCTTCCTGGCCCAGGAGGTTGCGCGGCGCATGCTGGAGACGACCAGCGAAACGTACCGATCGATGACCTTCGTCACGTCGGTCAGCGCGCAGATGGTCTCTGTCGAGCGCGCGGAATACTGCCTTTCGAAGGCCGGGGCTTCGATGATGGCGCAGCTGTTTGCTGTCCGGCTCGCCCCACACGATATTGGTGTCTTTGATATCCGGCCAGGTGTCATCGAGACCGCTCTGACAGCCGGCGTCAAAGACAAATACACAAAGCGGATTGAAGACGGCCTCGTGCCTTCGGCCCGCTGGGGGTATCCGGCCGACATCGCCTCGACCATCCTTCCACTTGCGGAAGGTCAGATGGCTTTTGCCACGGGCACCGTCATCAATGTGGATGGCGGACTTTCCATTCCACGCCTTTGAGAGTTCATCATGGAAAAAGGCTACGATTTCATCATCATCGGAGGTGGCAGCGCAGGGTCGGTGCTTGCGGCACGGCTGAGCGAAAACCCCGATGTCAGCGTCCTGCTTCTGGAAGCGGGTGGACGCGACTGGCATCCGTTTTTTCATGTACCCGCCGGCTTTGCCAAAATGACCAAGGGCATCGGTTCCTGGGGCTGGCACACGGTTCCGCAAAGGCACATGAAGGACCGTGTGTTCCGCTACACCCAGGCCAAGGTGATCGGCGGCGGTTCGGCGATCAATGCGCAGATATACACCCGTGGCAATGCGCTCGATTATGATGAATGGCGCCAGATGGGATGCGAAGGTTGGGGCTATGAGGATGTCCTGCCCTATTACCGCAAGGCCGAGGACAACGACACTTACAACAACCGCTACCATGGCCAGGGTGGACCCTTGGGCGTCTCCAAACCCTGCGCGCCATTGCCCATCTGCGAAGCCTATTTCAAGGCGGCAGCAGAGCTCGGCATTCCGCACAACGAGGACGTGACCGGCGAGAAGCAGGACGGTGTCGCCTACTACCAGCTGACCCAGAAGAACGCACGTCGTTCCTCAGCGGCGATGGCCTATCTTGCCCCGAACCGGAACCGGCAGAACCTTCACATTCAAACCGGAGCGCAGGTCCGCCGTATTGTTGTTGAGAATGGCACTGCGACAGGTGTTGAACTCGCTGACGGCACCCGCCTCACGGCGAGCAACGAAGTCGTTCTGTCATCGGGCTCAATCGGCTCGCCCAGATTGCTGCAACTCTCCGGCATCGGTCCCGCCGATCATCTGAAAAGCCTTGGCATCGACGTGGTATACGACCAGCCCGAGGTAGGCGCGAACCTGCAGGATCATCTGGACCTCTACTGCATTTGCGAGGTCAGTGGCCCCTACACCTACGACCGCTATGCCAAGATGCACTGGTCGGCGATCGCCGGTCTGCAATATCTCTTCACAAAGCGTGGACCCGTGTCCTCTTCCCTCTTTGAAACCGGTGGCTTCTGGTACGCCGATCCTGAGGCACGTTCTCCGGATCTGCAGTTTCACCTCGGCCTTGGAACCGGCATCGAATCGGGCGTCGCCGCCATGCCAAATGGCGGCGTCACGCTGAACTCCTGCTACTTGAGGCCCCGCTCGCGCGGAAGCGTTCGCCTTCAAAGCGACAATCCCATGGATGCACCGCTGATCGATCCGAATTACCTGCAGGATCCCCAGGACCGGGACATGTCGATCCGAGGGCTGAAACTGACCCAGGAGATCCTGGCGCAGGGGCCGCTCAAGCCCTTCATCAAGGCCGAGCGCTTGCCGGGCCCAAATGTCGAAACCGATGAAGACTATTTCAACTTCATCTGCGAGCACTCCAAGACTTCTCACCACCCGGCAGGCACCTGTCGGATGGGCGCGGACGACAAGGCTGTGCTTGACCCCAGACTGCGCTTCAACGGCCTTTCCCGCCTGCGCGTCATCGACGCTTCGGTCATGCCGACGGTCGTTTCATCCAATACGAATGCAGCAGCCATCATGATCGGCGAAAAAGGGGCTGACATGATCAAACAGGATCACGGTGACACTCAATGATCAGACACATCGTACTCATCAAGTTTCAGGACGGCGTCAGCGAAGACACGATCGCCGGTCTCTTTCAGGAATTGCGCACGATCCGCGATCAGGTGCCCGGCATTCTGGACATCACGTCCGGCCGCAGCGAAAGCCCGGAAAAGATCGAACGCGGTTACATGCACGGATTTGTCGTCGACTTTGAAGACTGGGACGCGCTCGAGCGCTACCAGACGCACCCCGATCACAAGGCACTCGGGGCAAAGCTGGTGGCCAATGCAATTGGCGGCATCGACGGAATTCTGGTTCTCGACATTCCGGTCGCGGCATGACGGGTGACGCAAGACGCTGGAGATGAACATGCTGACCCTTCCGACACTCGACAACAGACTTGAGGCCTATCAGCTGATCGGTGATCCCCTGATCCCGCGTGCGCCGCGCGTTCCGCTCAATCGCATCGCGTTTGCCGCCGCGCATGTGGTCTCTTCGCCGCTCGAAGAACGCGATCCATGGCTTGGATCACCTGCTGTCGACTGGGAGAATTCATTGCGCTTCCGCAACTGGCTGTGGGATCAGGGCCTTGGTCTTGCCGAGGCGATGGACACGGCACAAAGGGGCATGGGCGTCGACTGGCCGACGGCAAAGGAACTGATCCAGCGCACGATGCGCGATGCAAAAGCACACCCGTTGAAGCCGCGCGTCGCCTGCGGCGCGGGAACAGACCAAAAGCCACGGGAAGATTACCGGACACCGGACGATATTCTGGCAGCCTATACCGAACAGATGGAAGCAATCGAAGCGGCGGGCGGCCAGGTCATCCTGATGGCATCGCAGGCCTTCCCCGCGATCGGTGCAACCGCAGACGACTACGTTCATGTCTATCAAAAACTGTTGGGGCAGGCTTCCGCACCGGTCATCTTGCACTGGCTCGGGGACATGTTCGATCCAAAGCTGAAGGGCTATTGGGGCTCCGTCGATGTTGCAACGGCTATGAACACGGTTCTTGCGATTATTGAAGCTAACCCGGTCAAAGTCGACGGCATCAAGATTTCGCTTCTGGAAAAAACCTATGAAGAGGAGTTACGCGCACGTCTTCCGGACGGCGTCCATCTCTACACCGGAGACGACTTCAACTATGCGGAGTTGATCGTAGGCGACGGTGAACACTATTCGCACGCTCTGCTCGGGGCCTTCACGGCGATCGCACCGGCAGCCAGCCAGGCGCTCGAAGCACTCGCGCAAGGTGACCTTCAGACCTATCACGATCTCTTTCGTCCGACGGTCCCGCTCAGCCGGGAAATCTTCAAGGCACCGACACAATTCTACAAGGCAGGCATCGCATTTCTCGCCTGGCTGAATGACGCCCAAAGCCACTTCATCATGCCGGGAGGCTTTCAGTCCTCCCGGGAAATTTCGCACTATGCGGAAGTCTTCAGACTTGCGGACAAGGCGCGTTTGCTGTCAAAGCCTGACACTGCCGTCGAGCGCATGGGACTGCTCTTGAAGCTTCACGGTGTTGAGTGATTTCTGCCGGGGGCGGGCGTGAATGAAAAAAAGACCAACAATTCTGGACGTTGCGGACAAGGCCGGCGTGTCGAAATCGACGGTTTCGCTCGTGCTGCAGAATTCCCTGTTGGTCAAGCAATCGAAACGCGATGAGGTCAAAAAGGCAATCAAGGACCTCGGGTATGTCTACAACCGTTCCGCGGCCGGATTGCGGGGCGCTGAGTCCGGACTGATCGGTCTGATTATCAACGACCTGCGCAACCCGTTTTTCACGGAGTTTGCCGCGAGCGCACAAATGGAATTTGCGCGCAAGGGATATGCGACGGTCATTGCGAACACCGACGAGGATCCCGAAATACAGGCCCAGGTGATCGATTCCATGATCGAACACGGTGTTTCGGCTTTCGTCATCTCTCCGGCCTATGGTGGTGACGCCAACGCGTTCGATTCCATTCAGCGAGCGGGTATCCCGACGCTGCAGGTCCTTCGCCAAATCGACCAGCGCACCGATATTTTCCCCTTTGCGACGCATGATTACGCAGTCGGAGGCCGTTTGGCGACAAACCACCTCCTCGATCTAGGATGCCGGAACATCGCTTTTGCAGGCGGCCTCAAGGACCGTCCGATCACAAACGAGAGAATGTCCGGCTATAGCGCCGTCATGATGGATCGGGGCCTCGCGGCGCAGACGTTTCACGGCAGGCCATCGCGGTCATTCGGCCGGGATCTGGCGCTTCAGATCGCAACCGAACGGCCGGAAATCGAAGCCGCCATCTGCTTCAGCGATCTTGTTGCGCTTGGCATGATTTCCGGATTTGCGGAGGCCGGCGTGAAGGTCGGCACGGATTTTCGGATCGTGGGTTTCGATGACATCGAGGAAAGCTCTCTTGTCTTCCCGCGTCTCAGTTCCATCAGGTGCAACACGGAACACTTCGGACGGAGTTCCGCCCAGACGATGCTGTCCTGGATCGTGGATGGCGAACGCCCTCCCGACCTCAGGCACTACGATGTAAAGCTCATCGAGCGCCAATCAAGCACCGGCATCTGATGACCAGAAAAATCACCGGTCCGTCTGCAACATCGTCAATCGACGGTTCACTTGCTCATTCTAGGGAACAGACCCTCGAAACTCTTCTGAGCGCAGCGCATGCGCTGATATTCGATTGCGACGGCACGCTGCTGAAAACACCTGATCTCTACACAGTCGGCTGGCAATATGCTTTCAAAAAGACCGGATTGGATATGGATGCAGGCTGGTATCACGAGCGTGCCGGCATGTCGGAACACGTTCTTATGGACGCCTTCGAAGCGGAAAAGAATATGGTCCTTGACCGTGATCGGACGGTCAGGGATCTGCGGCAGTATATCCTGGAGAACATTCACTCTGTTCAGGAGATATCAAAGGTCGCCTCGATCGCACGCGCGAAACACAGACATATGCCGATGGCGGTCGCGTCGGGAGGGTCAAGGCAAATCGTCCTGGCCTCACTGGAGGCATCGGGCCTGTTACCCCTGTTCGATGCAATCGTGACGATTGATGATGTCGAACATGCAAAGCCGGCTCCGGACCTGTTTCTCGAAGCGGCAAGCAGGCTGAAAACGCTGCCAGAGGCCTGTCTCGTTTTTGAAGACAGTGCTCAGGGACTTCAGGCAGCGGCCAATGCAGGAATGACGGCGATCGATGTTGCGGTCATATGATACACGGCAAACATGACCGGCGAGGCATCCGTGCGCTGGTGCACAAAAGATGCGCACCGCGCGACAGGAAGCAGGTCTGTTGAGACTGTGACGCGACCGCGGCGTTTCAGCCGACGATCATCTGTTTCATTTTCAAGGCTTCGTATTCCAGCTCGGTCAGGCGGAAGTTGACGACGTCACCGATTGTGATCATGCCGCATAACTTGCCGTCTTCCATGACCGGCAGGTGACGGAACCGTCCTTCGGACATCACCTTGAGAACGGTGACAAGCGGGTCGGAGGGAGCACAAGTCTTCACGTCACGCGTCATCAGACCATCGACCTGCTGCGGAAGTGTCTGGCCTGGCGTTTCAGCAAGCTTTCGAACGATATCGCGCTCCGAAAGGATACCGATCATCCCGCCGCTTTCATCCGTCACAAGCAGGGCGCCGATACGCTTGTCGCGCAGCACCTCGACAGCTGTCTTGACGGTATCGCTCGGCAACACAGAAAAGACGTTCGAACCCTTTTTCTCCAGAATCTTGGAAACAGTGCTCGTCGTCGATCCGAGATTTGTATCTACGGACTGACTGACCGTCCTTTTATCCTCAGCATCGCCGCGCATGGGAGCCTGATAGGAACTGGGGGCCATGGGGACTTCCTTCTCACCGTTGAGTTCAGCGTTCGCAGCGGAATCTTACGACAGGATTTGCGAATATGATACGCCCAAAAGTCGGTGGAATTACGGTGAGGTGACGCACAGAGAAAATGCAGCCGTGTTCCCTGTCATCAGAATGCAGGATTCCCGAAAAATCATCGATTCGGGTGAAACGTCAGACGGCTTCTGCCGGCTCTTCCATTTTTTCAAGCATCTTGCGCGCACGCGGGCACTGCAGCTTGTCGCGCAGCGGACTGTCGGGATCGACGTCTTTCTGGCACACAACGCATTTGTCGGCGCCGGAAATCGCGTTGAGTCCACCACAACTGCCCTTGATGGTCTTACCCATGAAGATAACGCCGAGCGACATGCCCGCCACGACAAGCATAAGCAACACAAACGCAATCAGGAAAGTAGCCATGTCAGTCTTCTAGGCAATGCCCGTTGATGTTTCAGTCGGCTTTTTGCAACGCCTCGAACGCGCTGCTGGCCTTGGTAACATATGTGTTCTTGTCGCCATTTTCATCTCGGGAAATGAAATAAACGGCAATGTCATTGGCTTCGGCGATCTCAAGACCTCTTTCCGATCCAAGCACAAGCATTGCGGTCGCCCAGGCGTCCGCCATCATGGCGTCATCGGCCACAACGCTCACCGAGGTTGTCCAGTGAGTTATAGGCTTGCCCGTCACCGGATCGATAATGTGGGAATAACGCACGCCGTCATGTTCCACGAAATTGCGATAATCGCCCGACGTTGCGAGTCCCTTGCTTTCCAACGGCACGATGAGCTCGACAGCTTTTTCACCCGGTTCCGGCTTTTCGATCCCGATCCGCCAGGCCTTGTCTTCCGCATTGCGTCCACCCGTTACGAGGTCGCCGCCGATTTCGACCATATAGTTCTCAACTCCGAGCGCCTTGAGTTTGCCTGCAACGGCATCGATCCCGAACCCCTTGGCAATTGCCGACAGGTTGATGCCGACTTCCGGGGCGGATTTCGAAAGCGTGGAATCCTCCGCCTTGAGAATCAGTTTGTCAGCCTGCCCGACGAAGCTGAGCGCAGTCTCGATGTCTGTATCCGAGGGCACCGGATCTGCCGGTTCACGCGGCCCGAAACCCCAAAGCTCGATGAGCGGTCCGAGCGTGACGTCGAATTTGCCGTCACTCAGCTTGTGCACCTCATTTGCCGCTGCCATCACCGTCACAAAGTCACCTGAAACAGAGACTGGGCCGGTTTCGGTGGAAACGTTGAACCGGGACACTTCCGATCCCTTGTCCCAGTTGGACATTTTGGCGTTCACATCGGCAAGGACAGCCTCGACATCGGCTGCAAGAGCAGCTTCCTCAAGAGTGTCCGGGGGACCGACAACCGAAACATTGTAAGTCGTGCCCATCGTTTCGCCGGACAACGTGATGACCTTCGGCGGTTCTTCGCCGAAACAGGCTGAAACGGTAAGAGCTGCGAGGATGGCGAGTGTCTTTTTCATGGCATCAAACATCGGATTGCATGTGGTCTATTGGGCAAATGCCAAAGGATGCGTTAACCTTGCCTGGTGCATGGTGCGCACTTGGACGGACACAGAGGCTTGGTTAGGGGGCTGATACTGTTTTTTAAGTAAGAACGCCAGTTGTTTTTCTGCTGGCATTCAAATAAATGCTGTCGCGTTGACCTATCGGTGACAGCAAGGAAAGCGTGGGCGGCGAGTCGAATTCACCATCACTGAAAGCTAACTTAAAACTGCGGCACTCTCCACATCCGCAGCAGGTTGAAGATGGACACAATTAGCATCAAAAAAGGTCTGGACCTGCCACTCCAGGGCGCACCAGAACAAAAGATCCACCCGGGGCAAACCTTTCGCTCAGTCGGACTGGTTGGGCTGGATTATATCGACCTCAAGCCGAAAGTCCTGGTTCAGGATCAGGAGGAAGTAAAGCGGGGAACGCCCCTTTTCTTTCACAAGGACAATCCCGATGCGGTGATTGTGTCCCCTGTCACCGGCCGTGTGAGAGCAATCAACCGCGGTGCCCGGCGCGTTTTGCAAAGTGTTGTCATCGAAGCCCATGACCTTGATGACAAAGGCATCGAGTTCGGCAGCATTCCCGACGATGCCGACCCGGATACGGTTCGAAACACCATCTGCGCCGCAGGTCTTTGGACGTCTTTCAAAACCAGGCCCTATTCCAAGGTGCCGCAGACGGATTCCAAGCCCCTCGCGATATACGTAACCGCAATTGAAAGTGAGCCGCTGGCCGCGAACGCCAGTGTGATTATCGAGGAGCGCCTCGAGGATTTTGAAAAAGGCCTGCTTGCCGTTTCCAAGCTCTCGGACGGCCCGACGTACCTATGCCAATCACCAGGTCTTTCCTTCGATGGTGCTGGAAAGGCCGGCGTCACATCGGTCGGCTTCACCGGACCGCACCCGTCGGGTCTGGCCGGGACCCACATGCATTTTCTGACACCGCCGCGCGCCGAGCAACCCGTCTGGACGATCTCTTACCAGGACGTTCTCGCCATCGGTGCGCTTGCACGGACCGGATTTCTGGATCCGGCGCTTGTCGTGTCTCTTTGCGGTCCGATTGCCAAAAATCCCCGTCTCGTGCGCACGATCCGCGGCGCCTCGATCGAGGACCTAACAGAAGGTGAAATCGCTGAAGACGTCACACCCCGCGTTCTGTCCGGCTCCGTCCTGAGCGGCCGCGAAGCGGAAGGTCCGTTTAGTTTCGTCGGGCGCTATCATCGGCAGATCTCGATGATTGAAGAAGACAAGAAGCAGATCCCGCTCGGCTGGATCCGCCCGATGCCCGGCAAATACGCAGTTCAACCTGTGCTGGGCTCGGCCTTTGCCAAAAAGCTTTATGCGCTGACAAGCAACCTGAACGGTGGTCGCCGCGCGATGGTTCCGACCGGAACATTTGAAGAGCTGATGCCACAGGATTTCCTGCCGACGCAGCTCTTGCGGGCGCTATTGATCAAGGACACCGACGCGGCACAAGCGCTTGGCGCGCTTGAACTTGACGAAGAAGATCTCGGTCTCGTCGGGTTCGCCTGCCCGGCGAAATACGAATACGGCATCGCCCTGCGCGAATGCCTGGAAAAAATCGAAAAGGAGGGCTGATACGTTGGGTCTGCGCCAGTTCTTTGACCGTATCGAACCCCTTTTTGAAAAAGGCGGAAAATACGAAAAGTTGTTCCCCATCTACGAAATGGTGGAATCCTTTGTCTACACGCCGAAAACCGTGACGAAAAACGCGCCTCATGTGCGCAGTTACGTCGACATGAAGCGGATCATGACCTATGTGGTCATTTCCACGATCCCCTGCATATTGTTTGCGTTCTACAATACCGGATGGCAGGCCAATTCGGCGCTCGCTTCGCTCGGGCCGGAGGCCCAGACCGGGTGGCGCATCTGGATCCTGCAAGCATTCGGCATCGGACTTGACCCGACAAACGTCTTCGCCTGCCTGGCGCACGGCGCGCTCTATTTCTTCCCCATCTATATTATGACGCTGGTCGCCGGCGGTATCTGCGAGGTCGTGTTCGCAACCATCAGGGGCCATGAGGTCAACGAGGGTTTCCTCGTCACGTCGATGCTCTACACCCTGATCCTGCCAGCCTCGACGCCACTTTGGCAGGTTGCTCTCGGCATCGCCTTTGGCGTGGTGATCGGCAAGGAAGTCTTCGGGGGGACGGGCAAGAACTTTCTCAACCCGGCGCTCACGGGCCGGGCCTTCCTGTACTTCGCCTATCCGGCGCAAATGTCGGGCGACACCGTGTGGGTGCCCGTTGACGGCTTTTCCGGTGCGACCGCGCTATCGGTGACCGCGTCGGAAGGCTTCCAGCAACTTGCGGCTTCCGGTATGACCTGGTGGGATTCATTTATCGGGTTCATACCGGGAAGCCTTGGAGAAACCTCGACACTGGCGTGCCTGATCGGCCTTGCCTTCCTGCTGGTAACAAAGATTGCCAACTGGCGCCTGATTGTCGGCTGCCTGGCGGGCATGATCGGTTTCTCGCTACTGTTGAACGTCATCGGATCCAGCACCAACCCGATGTTCGCAATGCCCTGGTATTGGCATCTCGTGCTGGGCGGTTACGCTTTCGGTCTGGCCTTCATGGTCACCGAACCGGTTTCGGCATCTCATACCAACATGGGCCGGTACTTCTACGGTGCTCTCGTCGGCGTCATGGTGGTCCTGATCCGCGTGATCAACCCGGCGTTCCCGGAAGGAATGATGCTCGCCATCCTGTTTGCCAATGTTTTCGCACCGCTGATCGATTATTTCGTCGTTCAGGCGAATATCAAACGGAGACTGCGCCGCTATGGCTGACAACACTCCCGACAACAACAGCGGCAAGGGCCCGCTCCGGCGGTTTTTGGACCTGCCGACGGATTCGATCCCGAAAACGCTTTTCGTCGCCATCGCGCTTTGCCTGTTCGCCTCCATGGTCGTGTCCGTTGCAGCCGTATCGCTGCGGCCGATCCAGGAAGAGAACAAGCTGCGCGACAAGCGCATCAACATCCTTCAGGTGGCCGGGGTCTACGCTCCGGGAGCGAATGTCAGGGAAGCGTTCGAAGCGTTCGAGCCCCATGTGCTTGACCTGACGACGGGCAGGTTCACCGAAGAATTCGATGTCGCGACGTTCGATGAGCAGGTTGCCGCCGCCGATCCTGATCTGAGCCGCGCACTCGCCAGCGATCCGGCCGGCATCGGCCGCCAATCGAACTTCAAGACGATCTATCTCCTGCGCAGGGAGGACGGATCCATCGACAAGGTCATTCTGCCGGTCCACGGCTACGGTCTCTGGTCGACCCTATACGGGTTCATCGCGCTGGAAGACAACGGCAACGACATCTTCGGGCTCCAGTTCTATCAGCACGCGGAGACACCGGGCCTTGGCGCGGAAGTCGACAATCCGCGCTGGAAATCGCTCTGGGCCGGCAAGAAACTGCGGGACGACAACGGCGACCTGCAGATCACGGTCGACAAGACAGCACCACCCGCGGGCGAAGACTTTCATATTGACGCCCTGGCTGGCGCGACTCTCACGTCGCGCGGTGTGGACAACCTTGTAAAATTCTGGATGGGTGAAGAGGGTTACGCGACCTTCTTGAACAACCTGCAGGCAGGAGAGATCTCATGACTCAGAAACGCAGGGAACTGCTTGTCGACCCGCTTGTCGACAACAACCCGATCACGCTGCAGGTTCTCGGGATCTGTTCAGCGCTGGCCGTCACGTCTTCCTTGCAGGTGTCCTTCGTGATGGCGCTTGCAGTGATTGCGGTGACCGGCTTCTCCTCCATGTTCATCTCAATGCTGCGCAATCACATTCCAGGTTCCATCCGGATCATTGTGCAGATGGTGATCATCGCGTCGCTGGTGATCCTGGTCGACCAGATCCTCAAGGCTTTTGCCTACGAGATCTCCAAGACACTTTCTGTTTTCGTCGGCCTCATCATCACCAACTGCATCGTGATGGGGCGTGCGGAAGCGTTCGCCATGAAGAACCCGCCAGTCGCATCGTTTCTCGACGGTGTCGGCAACGGGCTCGGCTATGGCCTGATCCTGATGCTGGTCGGCTTCATTCGCGAACTCTTCGGCGCCGGCTCACTGTTTGGGATCACCATTCTCGAAACCGTCAACAATGGCGGCTGGTACGTGCCGAACGGCATGCTGCTGCTACCCCCATCGGCGTTCTTCATCATCGGTCTTCTGATCTGGGCCTTCCGCACCTGGAAGCCGAAACAGGTCGAGGAACGCGAATTCAAGATCCAGACCGTTGAGGCCCATTGATGGAAGGTTTGATCTCACTCGCCGTCAAAGCGATTTTCGTTGAGAACCTCGCGCTGTCCTTCTTTCTCGGCATGTGCACTTTCATTGCCGTTTCGAAGAAAATCTCCACGGCAATCGGTCTCGGCATTTCGGTCATGGTCGTGCAGACGATCACCGTACCGACAAACAACCTGTTGCTGACTTATCTTCTGAAACCCGGTGCGCTTGCCTGGGCCGGGTTTTCCGATGTCGATCTGACCTTCCTTGGCCTGATCACCTATATCGGTGTCATCGCGGCCATGGTTCAGATCCTGGAGATGATCCTCGATAAGTTCTTCCCGCCGCTTTACAACGCACTTGGCATCTTTCTGCCTCTGATTACCGTGAACTGCGCCATTCTCGGCGGATCCCTGTTCATGGTCGAGCGTGACTACGACTTTGCGCAGGCAACGACCTACGGCCTGTCTTCCGGCTTTGGCTGGGCACTCGCAATCACGGCAATGGCCGGCGTCCGCGAGAAGCTTAAATATTCGGATGTTCCAGACGGTCTTCAGGGTCTCGGCATCACATTCATCACCGCAGGTCTGATGGCCATGGCCTTCATGTCCTTCAGCGGCGTCAAACTCTAAGGGAGACGATCGGAATGGAAACATTCAGCCTCGGCGTCGTCCTGTTCACGTTGATCGTGCTCGCACTGGTGACCATCATCATGGTCGCCCGCAGCCAGCTCGTATCGACCGGGAACGTCAACATCACCATCAACGGCGAAAAGACGATTTCGGTTCCTGCCGGCGGCAAGCTGCTGCAGACACTCGCCGAAGAGAAGCTCTTTGTGCCGTCCGCCTGCGGCGGCGGTGGCACCTGTGCGCAATGCAGGGTGAAAATCCACTCCGGCGGCGGCTCGATCCTGCCGACCGAGGAAAGCCATATCACCAAGCGTGAGGCTTCCGGCGGCGACCGCCTGTCCTGCCAGGTCGCCGTCAAGCAGGACATGGACATCGAGGTGCCCGAAGAGGTTTTCGGCGTCAAGAAATGGGAATGCACGGTCCGCTCCAACGAGAACGTGGCGACCTTCATCAAAGCGCTGGTTCTGGAGCTTCCCGAAGGCGAAGACGTCAACTTCAGGGCTGGCGGCTATATCCAGATCGAAGCACCCACACACAGCCTCTCCTACACGGAATTCGACGTTGAGGAGGAGTACCGGGAGGACTGGGACAAGTTTAACCTGTGGCAGTACAAGTCCACAGTCGACGTTCCGATCGAGCGCGCCTATTCCATGGCGAACTATCCGGAAGAAAAGGGCATGATCATGCTCAACGTCCGCGTCGCCTCGCCGCCACCCGGTTCGGAGGGCATTCCTCCGGGTCAGATGTCATCCTACATCTTCAACCTGAAGCCCGGTGACAAGGTGACGATTTCCGGTCCGTTCGGCGAGTTCTTCGCCCGTGATACCGAAAAGGAAATGGTGTTCATCGGCGGTGGTGCGGGCATGGCTCCGATGCGCAGCCACATCTTCGATCAGCTCAAGCGTCTCAGCTCCAAGCGCAAGATCACTTTCTGGTACGGCGCCCGGTCGAAACGTGAAATGTTCTTTGTCGAGGATTTCGACCAGCTGGCGGCGGAAAACCCGAATTTCGAGTGGCACGTTGCCCTTTCCGATCCGCAACCTGGCGACGACTGGGACGGCTATACCGGCTTCATTCACAATGTGCTTTTCGAAGAATATCTGAAGGAGCACCCGGCGCCGGAAGACTGCGAGTTCTACATGTGTGGTCCCCCGATCATGAACTCCTCGGTCATCAACATGCTGCTTGAGCTTGGTGTTGATCGCGAGGACATCATGCTCGATGATTTCGGCGGATAAGCCCACAAAGTAAAAACCGGCACTCACGTGCCGGTTTTTTGTTGCAAAAAGCTGAAACGCTGTAAAAGCACGCGCGCTCTGCCAGCGCTGCACAAACGGAACTCAGAATTTGAGAGGCAGAAAAGCCAGCGTCAAAAGGCCCAGACCGGCAGGCAGACCGTAAAGCCAGGCGCGACGACGCCATCCCTCCTCCTGCTTTTTCCAGTTATCGCGATAAAGATGGCCGCATCCGACAACCAGCACCAACAAAATGGAACCGGTCAGCGGCGTCAGGTAAAAGTCTTCCAAAATCTGCTTCCGTTGAAACCGGTGTGCACCGGTTCGTTGAACAATCTCGCGAATTGAAGGTAAGGGCTGATCTTTTGAGCCCTCCTCATTGATAAAGTCTTCTACTACGGGCCGGCAGCCCCCATCAAGCAAGGGCCCGGCCGAAATGTGCCGCGAATTGAGCCACCGCCGGAGATCCACGCAGTCACGTGACACAGGCTGTTCCGGTTTCCCGCGAGCGGTTCAGCGAAAGCATCCTATATCTTTGGGAGAACTTTGTCCCGGCATCCAAGTCCTGCCCTCTGTTGCATCATAAAGGAGGAACCAATGTCCACATCCGCCCGCACAGAAAGCGACTCGTTCGGCGCCCTGGAAATACCAGGCGACAAATATTACGGCGCACAAACCGCCCGATCGCTCGTCAACTTTCCGATCGGCGGTGAAACCATGCCCATACCCCTCATTCATGCACTCGGTATCATCAAGCTGGCTGCGGCGACGGTAAACGAGCACCAGGGTAAACTTGCCCCTGAGCTCGCGGGAGCGATCGCAAAGGCCGCCAGCGAGGTTTCCGCAGGCAAATTCGATGACCATTTCCCGTTAGTTGTCTGGCAGACCGGCTCCGGAACACAGTCGAACATGAATGCGAATGAGGTCATTGCAAACCGCGCAATTGAAATCCTCGGCGGCGAGATCGGCACAAAAACACCGGTCCATCCCAACGATCATTGCAACATGAGCCAGTCGTCGAACGACACGTTTCCGACAGCGATGCATATTTCTGCGGCACGGGAAATCCATCAAAGTCTGGTCCCCGCTCTCAACCATCTGAAAGACGCGCTGAAGACAAAATCCGATGAGTGGGCGGACATCGTCAAGATCGGCCGGACCCATACGCAGGACGCTACGCCGCTCACACTCGGACAGGAATTCGGTGGCTATACGGCGCAAGTCGAAGCTGGAATTCAGCGTCTGCTGGACGCCTCCGACGGCCTTTATGAACTCGCCCAGGGCGGCACAGCGGTGGGCACCGGGCTCAACACAAAGAAAGGGTTTGCAGAACAATTTGCCGCCGAAGTTGCAAACATTACCGGCTTGCCCTTTCGAACAGCGCCAAACAAGTTCGAGGCTCTTGCCGCGCATGACGCGTATGTTTTTGCCCATGGCGCGCTCAACACGATTGCCACATCCCTTTTCAAGATCGCAAACGACATTCGATTGCTCGGCTCCGGCCCGCGATCCGGCCTCGGTGAACTCTCGCTGCCGGAAAACGAGCCTGGGTCATCGATCATGCCCGGCAAGGTCAACCCGACGCAATGCGAAGCCATGACGATGGTCTGCACACAGGTTTTCGGCAACCAGACGACGATCTCGGTTGCGGGAAGTCAGGGTCATTTTGAACTGAATGTCTATAAGCCGGTCATGGCATATGCCATGCTTCAATCCATCAAGCTCCTGGCAGACGCAAGCAGAAGCTTTGCCGACCGGTGTGTTTCCGGCATCAAGGCCAACAAAGACAACATAAAGGCACTGATGGAACGATCCCTGATGCTGGTCACCGCACTCGCTCCTGCAATTGGTTACGACAAGGCAACCGAAATCGCAAAATCGGCTCATAAAAACGGGACATCACTGAAAGAGGAAGCCCTGAAACTGGGTTACGTAACCGCACAGGAATTCGACGACCTTGTACGCCCCGACCAGATGATCGGTCCGTCCTAAAACACAAAAAGCCCGCCGACTTTTGCCATGCGGTCTGATTTTGGTCTCGAGAGCAGGATTTGTAGTTTTTGTCCCGCTACGTCTGGCCTTTCCCTTCTTGTGGGCCCCTGTCAGATCAAAATTGACGACCCCTTCCAACAAATAGCCCGGCGCGAGGCCGGGTTGTTTTATGAGTTGCGTAGGCTGATCACATCGAGACTTTAACGTTTGGTGCGTTTTGAATCTCTTCGTGTCAATTTTCATCAAAAGATCGGGGACCTTGACCCCACTGCGAATAACGCAAGCAACGAATGCATGGTGACCGCAATTCCAGCATCGCTCCCCCGCAGCTAATTTGCGAAAGGTTTGCGCTTCGTCGGCAGTTTCTTAGCCCAGGAAGCGTAGCCGGGATCCTCGATGCGTTTCACCAATACCTCTAGCGCCTTCAGTGGATCCTGATCGAAGTCCACGCGCAGATCGATGGGCGGGAAGTCTTCAGCAACAATAAGGATTGCAGCCGACATCAGACCGCGCGCGTCACCTCCTGCTTCGGCACCAGCAATCAGACCTGACAGCAAGCGCCAGAGAAAACTGTCTGAATTTGACAGTACCGCGTCGACACAAGCTTCGGCTACGTCAGTTCCGGCAAGCATGTTGCCGCCTGCACAAATTCCAGGCCTTACACATTCGGCCACCTCCGGCACATTGTCTGTCCCGGAAAACACGCTGCTATTGCCCAATCGGTCGAGGGCGAGCAATTGTCTCAAATCTCTTCCGGCATCCGGGTTCACCGTTCGCTTGATCGCGCGGACGGGATCAAGGCCGCTTGCCAGCGCATCGAGCACCTCTTCTCCCCAAAGCGTGCTTGGATAGTGTCCCTGGGATGCGGAGACCCCTATGCCAGGCTTTCCCCGCAGCACCCAGCCACCCACGCACAGATTTCCCGTGGCGGCGGCACCGCCCAATGCACCGGTATCCGGGTCCCGCGCCAGGATCGAGAATGTCATCTCATATTGAGCCTTTGCGTTTGACTGCGTTTTGAGTAGTTTGTTTCACAGAGTTTCAGAACCTGTCAAACGTGAAGATTGCCATGGTACAGACAGCGCGGCTCTCTGAGCGCATTCTTGAGAGCTTTGACGACCTCACCAAATCCGAGCGTCTGCTGGCGGAACACTTCCTGGAAAACCCCGACAGCCTTGCGCTCCACACCGCTGAAGAAATTTCTTCGCTGGCAGGCGTGTCCAAAGCAACCACGGCCCGTTTTTTCAAACGCCTCGGGTTCCCGAGCTTCAAGACCGCGCAGCGTATGGCACGCGTCCGCCGTAGTGACAGCCAGCACAACAAGCGTGTTTTTTCCGAACCCATTCAACAACGCAGTGGGCGCGGTGACCTGGCCGATCACCTTGCATCCGATGTCCAGAACCTCATCCGAACGATCGAAGCCATTCGTGGTGACGAACTGAAAGATGCCGTCACTTACCTGGCCAGGGCGGAAAAAGTCTGGGTCGTCGGCTTTGGTGACAACTACCCGCTGGCACATTTTGCTCGCGCCCAACTCATCAAGGTGAAGCCGGACATCCGCATGATCCCGCTTGGCGGCTTTCCCGTGCCGGAAGAGTTTGCCTCGATCCGTCCGACCGATGCCGTTCTTGCGCTGGCCATCGGCCGGCGGACGGCGACGCTGCGCTCGATCCTGCAATCCGCGCGCCTTTCCGGGGCCAGAACGATATCCGTGACGGACCTGACAAGCTCCGGCAACTCGGAACTGGCGGAAGTCACGCTGCGATGCCGCACGAGCGGGTTGTCTTACTTCGATTCCCTTGCCTCTCCGGTTTCGGTCATGACCTATCTGTGCATGGCCGTTGCGGATCGCCTCGGTCAGAACGCCGTCGACAGGTTGAAATACATCGACGGCATCCACTCTGAGTGGGGCGACCTGGGCTGAAAGCGACTCAAACGCGTCGTTTCACGCGCAGAAGACACCGTCAAACGATTCAAAAATGAAATTAATCTTGTCAAAACTGCTTTCTTTTTGACGCAGTATGCGCGGCCTCGTACCGTTTTCGTGGGCCTGCCCAGAAATCAACAGACGGATGTCAGCGCGCCGGATCGCTCTCCGGCGTCACGGGCGACTTTGTCTCGCGCGACGGACGGCGTGCGCATGGGCAAGCACATCGCAGCTCCAAGGAGAGGATGTTGACATGATACTTAGAAGAAATTCCCTGCGCCGATTGGCAGGCGCGGCAGGCATTGTCGCAGGTCTTACAAGCTCGGCGGCAGCCGGTGACATTGTCTGGGCCCGGTACGGAGATATCGATTCCCTTGATCCGCATCGCGCAACCAGCACATTGTCCCTCCAGGTCTGGAGCCTGCTGTACGACACGTTGCTCGCGACGGACGCAGAGGGCCTGCCGGTGCCCCACTTAGCGAAGTCCTGGACATCGAATGAAGAAGGGACCGAGTATACGTTCAGCCTGCAGGACGGCGTCATGTGCCATGACGGCACACCCCTTGATG
This sequence comes from uncultured Roseibium sp., assembly GCF_947494555.1. Classification (GTDB taxonomy): domain Bacteria; phylum Pseudomonadota; class Alphaproteobacteria; order Rhizobiales; family Stappiaceae; genus Roseibium. The sequence continues at coordinate 375,394 of NZ_CANLVF010000007.1, forward strand.
CGAATGATGTCAAATACACGATAGATGCGGCCTTCAGCGAAGAGACGCCAAGCGTCACCAAGGGCAGCTGGGGCCCGATTACGAGTGCAGAGGTCATTGATCCGCTGACCATCAAGCTCACGCTTGAGAAGCCTTTCGTGGCGATGATCCCGTTCCTCGCGGACAGCTTCTCGTCCATCATTTGCGACAGCAATGGGGACGGCTTCGGAACCACCACGGCCATTGGCTCCGGCCCGTGGAAACTGGTGTCCTGGACCAAGGGCGACAGGATCGTTCTGGAGAAGAACCCGGATTACAAGAATTTCGGCAAGCTGGCTGAAAACCCCGGAGCGCCTCATGAGGACGGTCTCATCATCGCGGTCGTTCCAGAACCTCAGGCGCGGCTGGCGGCCCTGAAAACCGGCGAAGTCCATATCGCCGAGCCGCCGTTTGATGATGTGCCATCGATCAAGGAAAGCGGCGAACTGGACATCATCGTTGCCGAGAACACGGGTCAGAACGTGTTTTGGGAGTTTGCGGTCCACCGCCCTCCGTTCAACGACAAGCGCGCACGCCTTGCGGTTGCCCATGCGACCGATGCCGCAGCGGCAATCAGTTTGATCTATGGTGACCTGTCGGTTCAGGAAAACTGCCCGGTCTCCCGTGGTGTCTTCGGCAACGATCAGGACTTCTGCGCCCAGTACCGTCCGGGATATGACCCGGAAAAATCAAAGGCGCTGCTCGCAGAACTTGGCTACAGCATGGACAAGCCGCTCGAAACCGCTCTGCTCGTCTGGACTGGCGGAAACCGCCAGAAGCTTGGTGAGGTTTTCCAGGCGCAACTGGCGGAAGTCGGCATCAAGGCATCCATCGAGATCATGGACATCGGATCTCTCAATGCCCGGGTCCGTCAGGAAAACGAAACGACGACCGGCACAACAGGGTCCATGGATATGATGACGTGGTCCTGGTACGACCCGGACATCCTCTACGCTCTCTGGCACACGCCCGGTGCTTATCGCGGCTATACCTCGCCCGAGCTCGACGCAATGCTGGACGAAACGCGTGTGTTGACGGATCAGGACGCCCGTAAGGCCAAGGTCCAGGAAGTGTTCAAGTATCTCCTTGAAAACGCGATCCACGTGCCGCTCTACACGCCCGGCTGGGAATGGGTCTTTGCCGTCCGGCCTGAAGTCGATGGTTTCTTCGTGGCGCCATTTGTCTATCCGAACTTCAGCGACGTGAAACTCGGCGGTTGAGCCGCCATGCCGCCCGGATCTCTGATCCGGGCGGCATTCATCTAGATCAACGGCTGTTCAATCGAACGCACAATGCTCTAGGGTCGACAGGATGTGGCGCTTTCTAGGCACCCGGCTCGCAATGGGTGCACTGACAATCTGGATCACGACCATACTCGTGACGCTTCTGATCCACGCCGTGCCCGGGGATCCGGTCCAGATAATGTATGCCCAAAGCCAGGGCACGACCCCGGAACAGATTGAAGAAGTGCGGCGTTCTCTCGGCCTGGACAGGCCCATTCCCGTTCAATACGCAATGTTCATCGAGCGCCTTCTTCATGGTGATCTGGGCAATACCATTCGCGGTGGCCAACCTGTGCTCGATGTGATCATGCAGCGTCTGCCGAACACACTGATATTGGCATGTGCCGCGATGTTCATCGCCATTTTGATCGGCGTCCCGATCGGTTTCCTGGCGGCCTACCGGGAAGGAAGCGTTGTTGACATCTCGCTCATGGTTTTGGCCATCGCGGGGATTTCCATGCCGCATTTCTGGCTCGGGCTAATGCTTTTGTTCTTCTTCGCGCTTGAACTGGGTTGGCTCCCGGTCAGCGGCAGCGGACCACTGAACCTGATCTTGCCCGCGCTCACACTGGGGCTTTCGAACGCTGCTATTTTCGCCCGCCTCACCCGGTCTTCCATGATTGACGTGATGAGCCAGGATTACGTTCAAACGGCCTTTGCCAAGGGGCTGCCCAAGGCCCTGGTTCTGCGCCGCCACGTGCTTCGCGCCGGCCTCTTGCCGGTCGTGACCATGATGGGTCTGCAATTCGCCTTCATGATGGGCGGCACAATTGTCGTTGAGAACATCTTTTCCTGGAACGGTGTCGGCCGCATGGCTGTCGAGGCGATCTTTCAGCGCGACTATCCGATCATTCAGGGTTTCATCCTGACATTTTCAGTTGTTGTCGTCACGGTGGCGATCGTCATCGATGCGCTTTATGCCGTGCTCGACCCACGGATCCGGCGGGCCTGACATGCAGACGGTGACCGAACCTCAAACGCAGCGTGCGCCGCCCGGTTTCTGGCGGCGGTTGGTGCGCTCGCCAAGCGGGCTGGTCGGATTGAGCATTGTCCTGCTGCTTGTTTTCTGTGCCGCTTTTGCGGACGTGCTTGCGCCATACAGCCCGACGAAGATGGGCGCCGGCGGCCGCTTTCTGCCTCCAGGCGGAAAGTATCTTCTGGGAACAGATGAATTCGGACGGGACATGTTTTCCCGAATTTTGTACGGCAGCCGCATCACGCTCCTGATTGGCGCAGTTGCCGTCGGCATATCGCTTACGGTCGGCATGCTGGTCGGCATGATCGCCGCATTCCGTCGTGGATGGATCGAGGCGATCCTCATGCGCGGCACAGATGTGCTCTTTTCCTTCACGGAAACGCTGATCGCGCTCAGTTTCGTCGCCGTACTGGGCCCCAGCCTGCAGAACGCGGTTATTGCCGTCGGGGTCGCAGGCGTTCCCTTCTATGCGCGTACCTGTTACTCGGCAGCGCTTGTCGAAACGTCGAAACCGTATTTTGAGGCAAGCATCGCCGCAGGTGCCGGCCCCGCCCGACTTGTTCTCACGCATCTCCTGCCAAACGTTCTACCAACGATGATTGTTGTTGCGACCCTGGGCGTTTCAACCGCCATCCTGGCTGCTGCAGGGCTCAGTTTCCTCGGTCTCGGTGCGCAGCCGCCGACTTCGGAATGGGGATACATGCTTGCCGGGTCGCGTGATTACATCAATCGAGCACCGTGGTTGATGACCATCCCCGGATTGGCGATCGCCGTTACGGTCCTCGGCTTCAATCTTCTCGGCGACGGATTGCGGACAAGCCTTGACCCGGTGGAACGGAAATGAACGCGCTCCTCTCCGTCCGCGATCTGGCTGTTCGCATTGGAACCCGACCTTTGGTCGAAGGCATCAGTTTCGACCTGAAGGCCGGTGAAGTTCTGTCTGTTGTTGGAGAAAGCGGCTCGGGCAAGAGCATGACCGCGAAGGCGCTCATGGGATTGTTGCCGCCAGCGGCAACAGCGACCGGTCGCGCGGAATTCGACGGGGCTGATCTGCTCGATGCCGATATCGCACCACCACGGGGCACCGGGATCGGACTGATTTTTCAGGAACCGATGACCGCTCTGACCCCTGTGCTGACCATCGGACTTCAATTGACCGAAGCTCTCGTGAGCCACGAAATCTGTGATCAAAAGGAAGCACGGCGCAGAGCCGCCGCGATGCTCGACCGGGTCGGCATCCCTCAGCCTGAGATGCGGATGCGGCAGTTTCCGCACGAATTGTCCGGTGGAATGCGCCAGCGGGTCGTCATTGCAATGATGATGCTTCTCGGGCCCCGCGTTCTGATCGCAGACGAACCCACAACAGCCCTGGATGTCACCGTTCAGGCCCAGATCCTTGACCTTTTACGCGAGATCGTTGCCGAGACAGGTATCGGTCTCATTCTGATCACCCACGACATGGGGGTGGTTGCCGAAATGTCCGATACGGTCCTGGTGATGAAATCCGGACAAGCCGTCGAGCATGGTCCGGTGACCCGGATCTTCAAAAGCCCCGAAGCAGATTACACGCGTACTTTGCTCGACGCAGTCCCCCGCATTGACGCCGCCACGGAGCAGGCAGAAACGAAGCAAGACGTTCTTCTTTCCGTCAGCGACATTAACAAGACCTTCAACGGCCGGGGGCCTCACCTGTTTCGCCGCCACGGCACCCGGGCCCTCGACAATGTCTCGTTGAACGTTCGAATGGGGGAAACACTGGCGCTGGTTGGAGAGAGCGGATCGGGTAAAACAACCCTCGGACGGGTCATCGCCCGGTTGACAGAGGCCGATTCGGGAAAAATCCAACTGAACAGCCTGGATCTGACCGCCTGCAAGGGCCGCCGCCTGCGCGCGGCACGGCGGCAGGTTCAGATGATCTTTCAGGATCCGTATGCGTCCCTCGATCCGCGCCAGACGGTCGGTCACACAATCGCGGAGCCTTTGATTATCCACGAGAGGCTGCCGCGCTCCGAGCGAAACGAACGCGTCAGGCAGCTCATCGAGAAAGTCGGTCTAGAAGCTGACATGGCCCGGCGCTATCCGCACGAGTTTTCCGGTGGCCAACGCCAGCGGATTGCCATTGCCAGGGCGATCGCGGCCCGTCCTTCACTGGTCATCGCGGATGAACCGACGTCCGCGCTCGATGTTTCGGTTCAGGCTCGTATCCTTGACCTTCTTGAGGAAATGAAGCGTGGTGAGGAACTGACGATGCTGTTCATCTCACATGACCTCGCGGTGGTTCGCCAGATTGCCGACCGGGTTGCCGTAATGCGGCACGGCAAGATTCTCGAGCTGGGATCCACAACACAGATATTTGCCGCACCCCGCCACCCCTATACGCGTGCCTTGATCGATGTGGTGCCGGTCCCGGATCCCGCTCGCAAACGAGGTGTCCGCCCGGCTTTGAAGGGAAGCTATCCTGCCGGTCCGCTTGTCGAAGCGTCTCCCGGTCACTGGGTGGCGTCATGACGGTCGGCATCGCGGCAACCGGTCCAAATGCAGGCGCAGGCGTCCTCGCCGGCCTTCGTGCGATCGAGGCGGTCGGCCACGGCGCCATTGGCGGGTTTGTCAGTTTTGCGGTTCTGTCCGAAGATCAGCAACTGTCTCGTTCAGAAACACAGACAGGTGGCTCAAGTGGACTTTTACAAAAAGATTTTCCCGAAAACATGCTTGGAGCACCGTTCGCTGCTCTAATTTCCAGCGGTCCGAACCGGCCCGTGCCCCTGGCCCAGTTCATTGCGGCGCAGCCGGGTGTCGGGCTTGTCACCGGTCATCGCTTTCCTCAAATCCCGGCCGGTGATGGCATACCGTTGAACGCCCATGTTCTTGCTGCAATGGAACGTGGTCAGTCACCACAAATGGCCATAGCTGACGTCATTGACCGGTTTCCGGATCATGATGCAGGATTTGTCGCACTCTCGCTTGATGGCACCATCGCTGCCGGCAACATGCCTGCGGTTCTTCTGCGACGGGATCATGGGTGCGCGACCCGCACCCTCAAGAACCCTCCGGTGTCTGTCGCGACGATCCATAACGCCATACATCCCAGTCGGGTTCTGGCTGACATGATCAACGACGTTGTTCTTGAGGAAATGTTGCGCCCTCCAGCAGCCGAGCACTGGATAACCGCATCTCAAGGTATCCGGTTGAGTAAGGGTGAGCGGGCAGAAGTTCATATCAATCACGACGACACAGTCGTTCAAATGCTTCATCCGCAGGCGATGCTGCATTCCGATCCAGTTCCCTTTGGTCTGGGCGATCAGGTACGGATCATGCACAATGGCAACTCCGTCGGTTGGTTGGGATATGAACCTTTCATGATCGTCAAAGACGGAGTGATTGTGAGCATGGACGGCAAACCACGCCTGGAATTGCCGGTTTTCCGCGACCCTGGCTTCAATTGGTAACGCTCGGTCTACCCGCTCTTCATACCAACGAACCCGAGTATCCTTTCAGTGCGTAACTGATCAGCACCCATCCCCAAATCAGTCCGTCAGCGAGCCGGGCGCACGTAGATCAGCGGCAACCGTTGCGGGGCTGTGAGATCTTGGTGTTCAGCGTGCTCTGACGACCGAAATAATGTGCGAGTACGGTTTCATCCGCATTGCGCGTGCGATGCAGAACACGTGTCCCTCTTCGCAGCAAAGCAATCGAAACGGTATGGAACAGCACCCATGAGAGGCGGAATTGAGGGGCAACACTCGATGTCAATCATGCGCTCCCGTTCATGTGCCAGCTTTGCCCATACGAAAGCATGTCCTATTTCGCTCTCACCTAAAATTGTCCCCTTAACGCTCTTCAAGTATATACTTGAGAGCCGACGGTTCGCGCAATGACAACGAGCACAAGCACCTTTGACCCAGTCCCTGCACAAGAAAATTCTCGATGATGTCCATAGCAAGATCGTGACCGGCGAATGGCCGGCGGGTCACCGAATACCTTTCGAGACCGATCTTGCAAAACACTATGGCTGTTCGCGCATGACAGTGAACAAGGCCTTGAGCCAGCTATCCCGGGCCGGCCTGCTGGAACGCAACAAAAAATGGGGCACCTTTGTCAAGGAACCGCAGACGCTGTCGGCAGCGCTGGAAATCTCCGATATCCGCAAGGAGGTCGAAGATGCCGGGAAAACCTACAGTTACACACTGCTTGGTGACACGATCAGAGCCTCAACCGATCGGGAAGCGCAGCAGCTTGACCTCTCCAGAAGCGACCCGGTGCGAGATATCACATGTTTGCATTTCGCGGATAGCGAGCCGTTTTGCCTGGAGGAGCGGATTATCAATGTCGGCATCGTTCCAGGCTTGAAAGAGATCAGTTTTGACAGCGTCTCGCCTGGCCTTTGGATGTTGAGGAACATTCCGTGGAACATCGCCGAACACCAGATCCATGCGCTCGCAGCCGACGGCACTATCGCGGAAACGCTCCAGGTTCCCGATGGCTTTCCATGCCTCGTCGTCGAACGCAAGACCAGGCAAAACGAAGGGTTTGTGACCATTGCCCGCCTGTTCTATCCCGGCGACAAGCACAGACTTGTCGCAAGTTTTACACCGACCGGGGCCGGTTAGGACCATGAGCTTATAACTCTGAAGGAACGTGGATGCTCAGCGGCAATCACCCTTGCTGACAGCCGGTGATGTGAAACCCCGCACCCGTGTTCCAGACTTACAACACCTGGATTGTGCCCGCTGCCGAAGCGCCAAGGCATCCCCCTCGCCTCCGGCACAGGTTAGCCGCTGGAGAAGAACACTTTTCGGCTGCAACGTCTCAGTCTGCGCCAGGCTTGCCGCTATCGAAAAATTCAATCAGCGTCTTGATGCCAGTCGCTTTGCCCGAGCATATCCGGTCGTATTCTGCCGGTGTGTCTTCCGGCGAGATCCTGTGTTCAATGAGGGGTCTGAAGCGATCGGGATGCCGTTCAAGCAGCTCCACAGCGCGAGGCAATTGATCTTTGAATGCGTGGCAACCGACAAGTGCCAGCTCCCTTTCAACTGCGCCGACAGGATCGAACGGAAACGTTCCGGATCCAATTCCGACCATCGCCAACGTCGATCCGCTCAGCTTCGCTGCCAGATTGCAAATGACTTCCACGTTGCCGGTCGTGTCGATCACGTGGCGTACGGTTTTCCCGGGCAGGCTCTCGAACTGGTTGAAGGCCGCAAGATCGACCGGGTGCCCCGCGCATGCCGTTGCAACGGTTTCAACGCGGAGGCGGTCGCGGTCACATAAGAGGAGCGGCCGTTGGCAAAGAATATCGGACACTACTGCAGTTAACGCGCCAATCGGCCCGCAGCCGACCACCAGCAACGGATCATGGTTTTCGATCCGAACCCGATCAAGAGCATGAAGTGCGACTGCCAGCGGCTCGGCAAGCGTTGCAATATCCAGCTCCATCGAGGGATCACAGGCAAGGACAAGCCGCTGAGGGAGCGTTGTGAAATCAGCAAACCCGCCGTCGATGCTTTCGCCGACAAATCCCAGCTTGCTGCACAGATGATTGTTGCCTTGCAGGCAGTTGACGCATTTCGTGCAATAGTCCCTGGAATCCGCGACGACCTTGTCGCCGACCGATAGTCTTGTGACCCCTTCCCCGACCGCATCAACCGTCCCGGCAAACTCGTGACCGGCGATTGAGGGTCGACGTGAAATCCATTGACCCGTCTTGTAGTTGTGAATGTCCGATCCGCAAATGCCTGCAAAGGCCACCTTGATCCGGACCTCGCCTCTGCCCGGCGCGGGTGCTGGATCAACATGCTCGAACCTTATGTCCAGAGGATCGTGAAGTCGCACCGATCGCATGCAACTCACCCTTCCAGGTAAGGGTCGCGCAGCTCCGACACGGCATTTTCATGCGATGAAAAACCTTCATAACGTGCGAGCACTCTGGAATGCTTCGCCATTTCGGCATAGGCAGGACGGGTTACATAGCCAACAGAACTGCACTTCACGAAATCATGCACCGACAAGGGACCAAAGGTCCGCGCACCGCTGCTGGTCGGCAGAACCGCATTCGGTCCAAGTGCGAAGTTTCCAATGCAAACAGGGGTGTGTGTCCCCATCAGGATCTCCGCGGCTTCGGTTATGTGTCCCAGATGCTCAAAGGGTTCCGTCGAGAGCAACTCAAGATGCTCGGGCGCATAATCGTTGATGAAACGGTAGCTCTCTTCCACGCCCGAGGTCAGTATGATGCCACCGTTGTCGCCGCACAGCACCGTTCTTGAAAACCCAACCCGCAGGTCCGTCATTTTCGCCCAATGGTTCGGCAAGGCCGCAAGCGCTTCTTCGGCAACGCGTCTCGAATGGGTCACCAGATATGCGGAGCTGTCGGGTCCGTGCTCGGCTTCGATCAACAGATCAAGCGCGGCAAGGCCACCATGTACCGTATCGTCCGCGAAGATGATCGCTTCTGAAGGGCCGGCTGGCAGGCCGGGATCAATGACGCTCGAGAGCAATTGTTTGGCAGCTACGACCCAGGGGCTACCCGGCCCCACGATCTTGTGCGCCGGCCGAACCGTTTCAGTTCCGAACGCTGCGGCCGCAACCGCCTGCGCACCGCCGCACTTGTAGACTGTCTCGACACCTGCGATACGCGCGGCCACGAGCGTCGCCGCATCGACACCGCCATCCGGCGTTGGAGGTGTGAAGATCGCCAGTTCGGGAACCTCCGCCACCACGGCCGGAACCGACGTCATCATGGTGACCGAGGGAAAGGCCCCCTTGCCGCGCGGAACATAGAGCGCGACGGAGCGGATCGGTGTGTACCGGTCCCCGGCAAATGCACCCGGCTTGATCTCCTTGAACCACATCGGTGCTGGTTTTTGTTCCTCGTGAAAGCTGCGGATGTTGGCAATGCCATGCCGGATCGCCTCGATGACCTCGGAATCAACAGCTTCAAAGGCGGCATCGAATTCCGCTTCGCTGGCCTTCAACGTCGCAGCGGTCAAGGATGTCGCGCCATCGAGGTCCTGCCCGAAACGCACAAGTGCTGCGTCGCCTTCCGTTTTCACCGCCTCGATGATCGGCTTGGCTTTTTCCATGAAACCGGAGAGATCCGCTTCCGAGCGGCGCAAAAGATCCTGATACGCTTCGGCGCTCACGCTGCTGAGTTCATGGAAGGATACTTGTGACATAGACCCACACCTTTCGAGCGCCAACCGGCGTTACTTGGACTTCAGGAACACTTCCAGACCGACGATCCTGTCAAGAATAATGATCGCCAGCGCAGCGACCGCGATAAAGACCACGGACACCGCTGCAAGGTCGGGCGTAATGATCGCCCGGATCGAATTGTAAATCTGAACGGGCAGCGTCACGATCCGCGCATCAACGAGCAGCAGGCTCACCAGGAATTCATTCAGCGAAAGAATGAACATCAGCAACGCCCCGGTGATCACACCCGGCGTGACCGCCGGCAGCGTCACGTTGAAAAAGGTCTGCAGCGGACCCGCACCGCAGCTTTGTGCAGCAAGCTCCAGATCCGGATCCAGCGACGCGGCACTGGAGGACACGGCCCATATCATGAATGGCAGGTTGATGACGGCCGTCGCGATACCGATCGGCCAGAGGCTTCCCAGAATTCTCAACTCGCCGAAGAGAAGCATCAGGCCGATGCCCGACCCGATGAGGGGCACAGTGAACGGCAACAGCAGATAGATCTGCAGCGCTCCCGCCCATTTCACCTGATACTTGGACAGGGCGATCCCCGCGAGCGTTCCGGTGGGCACCGACACGGCAACGCAAATACAGGCGACAATGACAGAGCGCAAAAACGCCTGCTGAAGATCGCGCTCTCCCAATATCGCCACGTACCACTTGAGGGAGAACCCGTCGGGTGGAAAGTCTATGATGTTGCCGGCCGTGAAAGACGCTCCGAGCACCACCAGTGTCGGCGCGGACAATGCCACGACGCACAGGATTGCCACGGACCAGAAGACAATTGTTTGCGTGGGTGAGCGATTCATTTCCGGTTCGCCCCCAAGGCCAGCGTCCCGGCACCGAATACCGCAAAGACAAGGCCGACTGTCATTGATCCAACGGCAATAAGGATAAGCGTCAGCGAGGCCCCAAAGCCCTGATCGGACGTCCTGAAGAACTGGTCGTAGATCGCGTTGGCGACGAAGTCCTGCGAACCACCGCCCAGAATGGCAGGCATGGCAAAGTCTGTCAGCGACAAGGTCAACACAACCACACCGGCGCCGATCAGGCCGGGCCTTGCCATTGGCAAGACCACATGGAAAAGCGCTCTGACCCAGTTGGCACCGAGAGACGTTGCAGCCGCTTCGATATCTTCGGGAATTGCCGTCAGAGCAGGTGCCAGCATCAGGACACCGAATGGCAGCATGTATTGAACAAGTCCGAACAGAACCGCCGGATAATTGAAAAGAAGACGCAGCGGTTCGACACCAACGAGGGCAAGCGCATCGTTAACGATGCCCTGATTTCCAAGGATGATCAGCCATCCATAGGCGCGCACAACTTGACCGATGAAAAACGGAAGAAACAGCGCGACAAGAAGGAACTTTCTGAGCAACGCGCTTGATGTCCTCACCATCACGTAGGCGTACGGAAAGGCAAGCAGCAGCGTAACCGCGGTTACGATGACAGCCCCAGCAAGGCTGCGCCAGATGATGGTCGCCGTGAAACTCTCCGAAAAGGCACGCTGGTAGTTTTCAAGTGTCCAGTAGTCGGAAAAGAGGAACGTGCTCCGGTCAAGTACGCGCAGCGACGAATCTCCTATGTAAAGCAGGCCGACCGCGAGCGTGCCGACAAGAAGCACAGCTGGCGTCAGCAACAGGTAGGGCGTCAGCCGGCCGCCGCCTCGAGGCAGCACAAGGGCGAAGGCCGCCTCCAGCACGTCCATGAAACGCCAGCTGATCGGGTACGAAGTCTTGTATCTGCGCATGAAGGGCTCGAATGGGTGGGATGCCGGGCAAGTCTCACCTGCCCGGCTGGTACCAGATTGCCTGCAATCAACCCTGCATGATCTGCTTGAATTTCGAGAACCACTCGCTCTCGTTTTCCACCTGGATCTGGCCCGAAATACGGATCAGGCGTTCGAAATCCTCGGGCTTGGTCGGGTAGGACGGATCCCCGGCCAGACCTTCCGGAGGTGTCAGCCCGGGCACAACACCCGGCAGTCCGAGCCCGTCCAGCCAGACCTGCTGGTTTGCCTGGGTCAGTGCTGAATTGATGTACTCCCTGGCCCAGTAAAGATCGGATTCGGAATGACCTTTCGGAATCCACAGACCATCCGTATCGAACTTTGCGCCTTCTTCGGGCACCGTCCAGGCTATGTCGACACCACTTCTTTTCGCGCCGAGCGCATTCGTGGAAATCGTACACGCAGCATCGATCTCGCCTCGCTGGAACCAAGTGACGAAATCCGGGTCCTCACCGAGCAGCGGGTTCTGCGCCTTGATCTTTTCAACGAACTCCCAGCAGGCATCCATGTTGCCCGGGATATCCTCGAGCGTGCCGCCGCCCGCGACCTGCGCCGGGAAATGGAAGCCGATACCGTCGTTGTAAAAGGCGATCCGGCCCTTGAATTTCGGATCGAGAAGATCGTGATAGGACTTCGGAGGACCATCGGGGAAGGCTTCCGGACGATAGGCCAGAACATAGACGTAGCCGTAAGTGTTGACGATCGGATAACCGTCCACGCCGACCGGCTTCGCAAGATCGGTGGTGCCGGAGAGATTGGACAGGTCGGACAGATCTTCGCAAACGCCCCGGAGGGCCGACTTGGTGGCATTCGTCGTCGTGTCCCAGTTGATATGAATGGGCGGCGTGCGGTTCTGCGCAACCGCGGCCCAGACTTTCGGCTGGATTTCATTATCCTCCGTCAGGTCGTGAATAATGCGGATGCCCGTTTTTTCGGTGAAGGGATCCGAAACGCCATTCTTGAGCGCTTCCACCCAGGGACCACCCCATGCACGGATAATGAGTTCGCTCGGCTTGTCCGGTTCAGCCGCCCGCAGCACAGCTGGCATCGAAACGGACGCGAGGCCGGTTGCGCCGACAGCGGCCGATGCTTTGAGAATAGATCTTCTGTTCAGTTTTCTTTCAAAGTTCATGTCGTTCCCCTTTTCATGGACTGACGGCGCTTTGTCGCGCCTTATTGTTTCGCCGGGAAAATCTGCAGATCCCGGTTCTTCCACCCTATGTGCACGAGGGCGCCCGGTTCGAGGGCGCTCTGATCGTTCCGATCGTGATGAATGATTTTCAGCGTCTCGCCGCCGAGTTCCGGGACCTCAACTTCGTACACATGGCGTTCGCCTTCAAAAATCGCGTCCAGAACGGTGCCCCGGAAATCGGCATCAAGTCCCGCCATCGACTGTTCGGCTGAAGCAATACGTATCTGTTCCGCGCGTATCGCCCCCTTGATCGGCGTTCCGTCTTCCAGCGCAACGGCCCCGCCGTGAACGCCCATCAACTCGACATTGCCGAACCTCGCGGTCGCGTCAGCGCTGGTTACCCGCGTAAGGATGCCAGAAAGGTCGTTGGTCACACCGATAAAATTGGCAACAAAGGGGTTGCTTGGCATCCTGTACATCTGCGTCGGCGCCGCATTTTGCTGGATTTCACCATCATTCATCACGATGACCTGGTCGGAAACGACCAGGGCTTCGCGCTGGTCGTGAGTCACGTTGATCGTGGTGACGCCGAGTTCCTTCTGTATTCTTCGGAATTCAAGCTGCATTTCTTCCCGCAGCTTCCGGTCAAGGGCGGCCAGCGGTTCGTCGAGAAGAAGAAGATCCGGTTCGAACACCAGCGCCCTTGCAATCGCCACGCGTTGCTGCTGCCCACCCGAGAGTTCATGAATCCTCCGGTTTTCGAAGCCGTCCAGCCGTACCAGCTTAAGATACTGCGCCACCCTGTCCGGGATCGTGCGCGCATCGAAGCGACGCATCTTGAGGGGAAAGGCCACGTTCTCCGCAGCCGTCATGTGCGGAAACAAGGCAAGCTTCTGAAAGACCATGCCGATCGAGCGCTTGTTTGCCGCCACCGCTCGAACTGAACGGCCGTTGATCAGGATTTCGCCACTGGAGGGTGTCAGAAAACCGGCGATCAAGCGCAGAAGTGTTGTTTTTCCGGACCCGGACGGGCCAAGGATCGTCAGGAACTTGCCGTTCTGAAGTTCGAAGCTTGCGTCTTTAACAGCTTTGAACGTTCCGAACGTCATCTCGACGTTTATAGCCGAGACTGCCGCCGCTTGGATTTCAGTCACTCTTTGCTGCCTTTGTGCATCGCGAGACTTGACAGGTCTGGTCTGCCGAAACGCTATGTATATACATGAAATCGAAATTGCGAATTCTTGTCAAGACACGTGAGCCCTCTCCGGAGCGTATGCTGCCCGGCACCCTCCCGTTAGGTCAAATTGCGGCAAGATATCCGCCGTCGATCCCCAGGCATTGCCCCGTGATGTATTGCGAGGCATTGCTGGCCAGGAACACCGCCGCACCCTTGAGGTCCTGCGCATCGCCAAACGTCCCGAGCGGGATTTTCGTGAGCATCGCGGCCTTCCACGCATCATCCTCATAGAAGACATCCGTCAGCTCCGTTCGAAAGTAACCCGGAGCAATCGCATTGACGCGGACCTTGTGCGGTGCCCATTCAGCGGAAAGGGCCCGGGTCATTCCAAGCAGCCCGGACTTCGACGACGTATAGGGCACTGCGGTTGGCACACCGACATACGACGTCAGGGAACAGACGTTGATGATAGAACCGCCACCGCTCTCAAGCATGTGTCGAGCCGCTTCCTGGGCGCAGAAAAAAGCGCCTTTCAGGTTGATCGAATTGATCCGGTCCCAAAGAGCCTCATCGACGTCGAGAGACGGACAAACTTCTTCGTAGCCGGCATTGTTAATGAGAATGTCCAGCCGACCCACAGCTCTTGCAAATCCGGCCACTGCGGATTTCATCATGGGGACATCCTGAACGTCCAGCTGCATCTTGTGCGCAGTTCCCCCGGCTTTCTCCACGAGCGATTGCGTCTCCTCAAGGGAGCCCAGGAACCTCGATGTGATCGCAACGCTGGCTCCGGCCTCCGCCAGGCCTACAGCCATCGCCTGGCCGAGGCCCCGGCTTGCGCCCGTTACCAGTGCGCGTTTGCCAGTCAGATCAAAATTTGCCGGTGCCATGGTCTTGCTTCCTCCCGCTTCATGCTATTATGTATATACATAGATGCTTTCAAATCAATTGTTCCCCCGTCTGAAACGAGCACGAGCCCGCGATGACCGATCTGGACAAGATAATCAGGCCAAGCCTGAAACAGCTTCAACCCTACAATTCGGGTCTGTCCGTTGCTGCGGTCCGCAGGCTTTGCGGACTTGCGGACGTGAACCGCCTGGCATCGAACGAGAACCCCTTTGGACCCGCACCAGACGTGCTGGAGTATATCGGGAAGCAGCAAGGTCATTTGCACATTTATCCGTCAAGCGAGGCATCCGACCTGCGGACCGGGCTTGCAGCCTATCTCGATACGGATCCGGACCTGCTCGTTTTCGGCAACGGTTCTGAAGAACTGTTGTCGATCATTTTTCGCAGCGTGATCGAACCTGGCGACAGGGTGATTACGCTTTACCCTTCCTTCCCGCTCCACGAAGATTATGCGGTTCTCATGGGTGCCGGCATCGAACGAGTGGGCCTTAGCGACGACCTGACCATCGATGTGGACAAATTGGTCGAGGCCGCCAGAAAACCCGCAAAGCTCCTGATCTTTTCACATCCCGTCAATCCGACGGGGTGCTGGATGTCGCGCGACGACCTTTTGAAGGTGCTGGATGCCCGGCATCCGGAGACGCTGCTTGTGCTCGACGAGGCCTATTTCGAATTTGCCCTGAACGGAGACTACTGCAGCGGACTTGACCTTCTGGCACCGGGCAAGGGGCACTGGATCGTTCTGAGGACATTTTCCAAGGCCTGGGGGCTTGCCGGCCTCAGAATAGGATATGGCGTATGCAGTTCCCCCGACTTGGCAGCGGCTCTTGACCTGACCAAGACACCCTTCAACACAAACACGCTCGCCCAGTCCGCAGCCTTGCTCGCATTGGGCAACGAAGCCCACATGAAGAGAAGCGTCGCCGCGATTGCCAAAGAGCGCGACAAGATGCGTGCAGCGTTGATGGAACGCGACCTTCGCGTCGCACCGACGCAAGCTAACTATGTTTTCTTTGAAACGGACCTACCATCCGTTGAGGTTGCGAACGCCCTCATGCGCCTGGGCACATTGGTCAAGCCCTGGAAACAGGAGGGTTTCGACAGGTTCATCAGAGTTACCGTGGGACGACAAGAAGAAAACCGGCTATTTCTTGACCACCTGGACAGCATCAGGGCTCAGGCTTGAGCCGGGCTGTGTTGCCAATCGGCATACCGTCTGACGTCCTCATCCGGCCCGGAAATAATTTCCAACGCCTCCCTTTCGTCTCCGAACTTGCCGATCTTCCAATCGTTTTTCCGATTGACCCAAATTTCCGCTATGGGCCCCTAATACAGACGTTCACCGCGTTGAAGCCTGGGCCTGAAAGTAGACATTCCTTGGAGACGCATCAAGTCTACGAGTTGGACTGCAAGCGGCCGTTCGTAGCGCTGAACAGCATTGGCGCTGTGCGGACTTTGCTGGCTTTCGACTTACGAGTTGCAACCCTCCAGCCAAACATCGGAATTGCCATTGGGCACGCACTCTCCCGCCAAGAGACGACGAATTCGATCCTTCCTTTCCTGAAGTGCCTGGTCGTCCGTTCCGAGGTTGTAGCGGCCCGGCGCAACAAGGACTGCAAGCAAGGATAAATACTCATCAGCTTCGATTGCACCTGGTGGCGAGCCGAACATGGATTCACTCATTTTGTGAAATCCAGTGACCCAGCCGTCTGGTCCACGACCCATTTCCAAGGTCGCAAGCCAGAGCACCATGATCTGCTCTTTGTCTTGCTCTCGCTCCAATCCGAGCGCGTAGCCCGTCTGTCTGATATTGCCAATGCCCGGTGTAAAGTGCTCAAACCCGACACGCTTGGTCAGCGATTACGTAATAGTCGTGACACCGGCCCCCGGTGTGGTCATGTCAACGCCGCTATGCTGCTCGAACGCTGGGTCTTGAACCATTAAGAGCTGACGATAGCGCTCCTCACCGAGCGATGAACCGCCTAAATCCGCGGCGAGAAGACTGTCCGCACGGGCTTCAAGTTCTTCCGAGTCAGAAATTGCATCGAAATATCCATGGACTCCGTAAAACACCAAACCTAGGAACGCTATCATCAAGGAAACAGCCGAGATCTTGATAAGTTTTCTCATGGAAAAGGGCCATATAGATTTTGCCTGGTGCCAGAAAACAAATGAAATTGAGGCGTTGGAATGACACAGGTATCAGGAATGCCCCAATTCGGCCCTTAGCTTACACGATGCGCTGATTTTTCGACAACGAGTGTCATGTTTGGGTACAAGCGTAACCTGCCACTGTTGCCATTTCCATTGCCGTTCCAATTCGCCCGATCGTTTCTTGTGGGTGATCTGACATTCCGGCGCGTGTCGGACATCTTGAAGTCACGAGCGGCATCATTCGCAGAACTGTTCGCCTGCGTCCTTCACAGCCAACCGGACCAATCTGCAGTCCTCAACAGCGGCTGTCCTGTGGTCCGAAGCTTCTTGGTAGGCAGGGTCGCGTATCATCTCGATGAAGGCGATGACAGAAGGATATTCGGCAACAAAGCAGATGTCCCAGCTCTCCGATTGCGGGCCAATCATCATGAGTTCAAAGCCCCCGCGCCAGACAATCCGGCCGCCGACACGTTTCAAAACCGGCGCGCTCAATCGGCTGTATTCCGCATACGCTCTTTCCCCGGTGGTATCGAACCCAACAGAATACTCGGCCTTGTCACGCAGTTTTATCAAGTTCAGCATTTGAATTGGCCCCTCGCGATCGGAGGATTTGAACGCTTGCCAGGTTGCCTTGTCGAAACTGGTATGAACCTCCATTGTCAGGCTCCTTGATAGATCGGCGCCCTGCGGGCAATCCAGGCATCGAGGCCTTCCAGGACGTCCTGTGTCGCGGCCATGCGCGCGAACTGTTCCCGTTCAATCAGGAGGCCTTCTTCAATCGTCGTATTGATCCCTCTGGTGACGGCCGAGATAATTCTCGACGCGGCAAGAGGTGAATGCCGGAGAATGCGTTCTGCCAGTTCAAATGCAGCAGGAAGCAGCTTGTCGTGCGGAACAACCTTGTTCACCAACCCGAGCTCGTATGCGCGCTGAGCCGAGAACCTGTCGCCGGTCAGGAGCAACTCCAGAGCCCGTTTCCGACCCGCCAAACGCGGCAATCTCTGGGTACCGCCGAATGTTGGTGGAATGCCTATGTTGATTTCCGGTTTGGCAAATTCTGCCTGATCCGAGGCGACAGCCAGGTGGACGGCCTCGGTGATTTCGCAACCGCCTCCAAAGGCAATTCCATTGACGGCCGCCAGTATGGGTTTTGGATAGGATTCCAGTCTGGCCGTCATGGTTTGACCGCGCTTGCAGAACTCTCTCACCGCAACATCGACACCTTCTTTTATGCTTGCCGTGAACTCGTGAATATCACCCCCGGCAGAAAAGGCCCGATCCCCTGCCCCGGTCAGAATGACAGCGCCGATGTCATCGTTGTTTTCGATCTGATCCAGAAGCTCCAATAGTCGGTCATTGGTAAGATAATTCAGTGCGTTCAGCTTCTCCGGTCTGTTTAGTGTCAGAAGAGCCACGCGATTCTTGATCTCGATCAGGACACTGTTTTGCATCACTTTTTTCTCCAGTCTCTTAAGCTTGACTAAAGCTATGGGTAATGCGTTCATAGGTACACTCACTAAGGAGTATACATGATCGCGGAACCCGAAAAGCCGACGAGAGATCGCATTTTGGATGCGGCCAACAAGCTCTTCTACAAGGAGGGTATTCGCGCCGTCAGCGTCGATTCCGTCGCCGAGAAGGCAGGTATCACGAAGAAAACGCTCTACTATCATTTCAAGAGCAAGGACGATCTCATAACCGGATATCTGGAGTCACGTGATCACCCCAACCTGATAGCGTTTGCCAGTTGGTTTGATGAGTGCGAGGGCAGCTTGGCTGACAAAACAGCCGAGATCTTCCTGCGTGTGGCAGAGAGTGCCCGTCATCCCAAGTGGAGGGGTTGTGGCTTTATCAGAACCGCTGCGGAACTTGCCAGCATGCCGGGTCACCCGGCGGTCGTCGTTGGTGCTGGCCACAAAAAGAAATTCGAAAGCTGGTTGGCGGAAAAATACGAGGATGCGGGCCTCCGGCACCCCGGGCAAACTGCCCGCAGCATCGTACTGCTGATGGAAGGTGCGTTTTCGACAATGCTGATCCACAGGGATCCAGACTATGCATTGGCCGCAGGTGAGACAGCAAAGAGCCTTATCGCCTTGAAGATGGCCGATAACGACGCCCCGACAGAGTAATCCAGTCTTCGGTTGAATTCATGAGATGGTGGGTTGCCAACGCCTGTCTTCACCATCGGCGACGATTAAACGATTGAAAGAAAAGCTCCATGATCACAAGTGATTACATCGACGAGATGGCCACCTATACACGCTGGCAAAACGACACCGTCTTTCAGCTTTGTGACGGTATTGGCCATGACGAACGCAACCGGGATCGGGGGCTATTTTTTGGGTCGATTCATAAAACACTGGACCACATTTGTGTGGTCAATCGCAGGATCCTGACATTTCTAGATGGGACCTTGCCGGAACGCAATCCGAAGGGTCATGTGGCATGGCCTGATTGGGACGATCTGAAACGCGCTCGACTGGAGCAGGACGATCAACTTGCGGCGGGTGCACGCGACTGGACAGAGGCATGGTTGGCAGGAAAAACCACCAAGCGCGATCCGCTGGGGGACGACATTCCCGCCATTCCGCGCTGGGTGATGGTTGTACAGATCTTCAATCACCAAACCCATCATCGAAGCCAGGTCACGATAGCGTTGCACAGCATGGGCGTTGACTATGGCTCGACGGATATCCCATGGCGCCCCGGCGCGGGCTTCTTTGCTGGATAGAAGTAAATGTGATGTATTCGGGTAAACGAAGGTCCGGTTTGGAGTTGTTAAGAGGGATTGCTCTGATCCCCCAAAACTCCTCCAGTTTGATGTAGAGTCCGTCGCAGTCAGGAGACGGACGGAATGAAGCGTTCAGGGTTCACAGAAGAACAGATCATCAGCATTTTGCGAGAGCAGGAGAGCGGCCAGAAGACGGCGGACGTTTGCAGGCGTCACGGCATCTCGGAAGCGACCTTCTACAAGTACAAAGCCAAGTTTGGGGGTATGGACGTGTCTGATGCTCGCAAGCTGAAGGCGCTGGCAGACGAGAACGCGAAGCTGAAGAAGCTCCTGGCCGAAGCCATGCTCGACAACGCCATGCTGAAGGACGTCGCTTCAAAAAAATGGTAACGCCCGATGCAAGACGGGAAGCTGCGGCTCACCTGTGTGGAGCGCACGGCGCGAGCCAGCGTCGGGCGTGTGCGGTCTTGGCAATTGACCGGTCGAGTATTCGGTATCGAAGTCTTCGGCCTAATGATGCCGATCTTCGTGAAGCTATGAAGAAGGTTGCCGGATAGCGCCGGCGCTTTGGCTACAGGCGTATCCATCTGATGCTGGAACGCCAGGGCATCCGAATGAACCAGAAGAAGTTGAGACGGCTCTATTGCGAGGAAAAGCTGCAAGTCCGCAAACGAGGTGGCCGGAAGCGAGCTCTGGGTACCAGGCGGACGATGGTGCTGCCCGGTAGGACAAACGAGCGGTGGAGCTTGGACTTCGCGTCGGATGCCTTTACGGACGGCCGCCGGTTTCGGATTTTGGCCGTGGTCGATGACTACAGTCGCGAGTGCCTGACGCTGGTTGATCGCACTCTCGTTTATCCTGAAGAGCGCACATCAGATCGGATCCGGGTCAATCCGGACACCAGGCGGACATACACGCCGTTGCACCTAGAGCCTCCGTTGTTGCTTTTCGGCAAAAGGGTGTTGTCTCGGGATTTCTCGCAGCAAAGCCGGTGCTGGCATCAGCTCTTGGCGGGATGGTTGATCCGCCCCTTATGAAGCGGTCAGCCGTTGCGCTTCGGGAAACGGAGGTCAAGGTGCGTGGCCTGTTTTAGGTCAGAACGACAAAAGCCCGCCGGCTTTTGCCATGCGGTCTGATTTTTGTTTCGGGTTTAGGATTTGGCTTTTCTGCCCCGTT
>NZ_CANLVF010000008.1 GCF_947494555.1 uncultured Roseibium sp.
GCCATGGCCGTCGGAGACCGCTTCACCGTCCTCAACCGAGGAAAAACACTCGGAACAGCCGAACGCGGAAACATCAAGGCCGAAGAACTCCAGGAACTCATGGCAGGCGGACAGGAACTCGCTCAACTCGAGGGATCCCTCGGAGGGACGGTGTAGCCAACACCGGGCCGCGATCGGTCTTCGAGCGCGGCCTGCCTCTATGGGGTATGATCGCCTTCAAGCGACTTTGCGGCACTTTGCCAATGGGACTGTCAGGACAAACTTTGTGCCCTGCCCCTTTCGCGAGACGCAGGAAAGCTCCATTCCATTCTCGCGGGCGAGTTCGTAGCAAACCGACAGGCCGAGGCCGTGACCCTCGGATGATTCCCCTTTTTTGTAGGCCTGCGCAAATTCGGCAATCTCGCTTTCATCCATCCCTTTGCCGGTGTCATAAACGCACAGGTTCAGGTAGCCTTCTTGCGATCTGACGCCGAAGAGCACCTTCCCGGCCTCGGTGTATTTCACTGCATTTGAGACGAGGTTGCTCACGATCCGCATCATTGTGAGCGGCGGAACCGACACGCATTTGCTTGACACAACGCGGCGAAGCTCGATCCCTTTCGAAACCGCCTCCTCCCTGAACATTTCGTGGACCGTGTCGAGAACCAGGGCGATTTCATATATTTCAGTTTCCGTGCCCTGATCGCCGTCAACCGGGGAGTCATTCGTTTCAATACCCACGTTCTTATCGTCTGCCGGACCACTGTCGGCACTGTCAGGTGTCGTCTGCCGGAGATAATCGTTCGAGAGAGCCTCGATATAGTCAAAGGCCTCCTTCAGCCGCGACCGGACTTCCGGTTCCATTTCTGTCGCAAGACTGTCAACATTCATGCGCAACGACATGATCGGTTGCTTCAGGTCGTGTGACGCCGTCGCCAGTTGCCTTTGCCGCAAGCTCGCCAGCTCTCTGGCTCGGGTATAATTGCGTTCTGCCACCAGCAGTTCCTGGCTGCGTTTTGCCTCCGCTTCCAATGCCGAAAATTCTGCCTGCACGGCTTTTGAATGCTGCCGCCGCAGATTGATAATATGAGCGGTGAGACCCGTCATGGTCGCAAAAAGCAGCACCGAGAACACGCTCTTGACCGCGGTCGAGACCGGAATGATCTCGGCGCGGCTTCCGGCGACCAGAAGGCCGACGAGCCCGACGCCGAGCAGTATTCCGGTCACCGCAATCAGGCTGCTTGTCAGATGAATCGCCCCGTGTCTGCGGCGCCAGATACCGCTCGCAACGAACATGACGATGAACATCAGCACCAGCAGCACGTAGCTGAAAAGCGCCACATACGTCCCTGGTGAAAACAGCGAAATGACGAAGCCGAGAACGGACAAAAGACTGAGCGAGGACAGCGCGACGGACAGCTTTTTCGCACCCGGTTCGTCTTTTACCGACCGGCTGGAGATAAGAAAACCGGTCCCGGACAGAACAAACAGCAGGAAAAATCCCACCGTTGACTGAAATCCGGGCGTGTCAGGATAAAAGAAACGAAACCAGAGACCGTCGATATAGGCGATCAACGCAAGGCCGATAGTGAACTGAAGGGCATAGAGCATCCCGATCCAGTTTTTCATCGCCATATGGAACCCGAAGAAAAACACGAGGCTGGAAATGCAAAACGCGTAAAACGCCGTGTGCGTCACGCCGGATGCAAATGCCGATGCCTCGAGCTCAGCCGGTGTTTCCAGTGCCATTCGAAACGACTGAAATGGGCCAAACTTGAAATTCGCCAGCACGATGACCTTTTCCTGCGGCTCGATTTCAAATACGGGCGTTCTGAGACGCGTCACGGAGTGGTTTTCAGCGACAAAGGGCGTAAAAATGGAATAGTCGATCAATGCTTCCGTAAAGCCGCTTTCGCGGATCACGTAAACATCGAGTTCGCTGACCAGCGGAAGATCGACCACAAGCACAAACGGGTCGGCACTACGTCCGTCGTCGAGCGTGTCGTTGTGGATTTCGACACCGGCCCAGGCTTCGGGTGCGTAATTCCACTCCAGCATGGTCGTGTCGAGATCCGGACTGAAGCCACCCGCACGGTAGAGCCTTAAAATGTCCCCCAGTGACTTCGACGGATCGCTGAAAAAAGTCAGCTTGTCCCTGAGATCCGCAACACCCCGCCCCGGCTCCAGCGCAACGGTTTCGGCCCGTCCGCCGACTGAAGCGAAAAGGCAGAAAAACAGAAGTAAAACAAGACGAAGCGAACTGGCCATTTGAGTAGAGGCATGTCAGGGTTGGTATGAGTTTGAAAGGGATACTGGGCCGTGAACGACCAAAAATACAACGCAATTATTGCGGACGATCATGCAATTGTCCGCACCGGCCTGAAAGAAGCGCTCGAAAAACCCGGGCTGATCGAACCGGAAGGCATTCGCGTTGTTGCGGAGGCGGGCGACGGGCTCAGCGCGATTGCCGAAGTCCGCAAACACCGGCCGTCGCTTTTGCTGCTTGATGTATCGATGCCCATGGCAGGCGGTGTCGAAGTGTTGGTGGAAGCAAGACGCTGGTCAAAGGATACCCGGGTTGTCGTCCTGACGGGCATATCCGCTGTTGGACTGGTGTCCGATCTTGTTGAAACGGGCGTCGACGGGCTCTTTTCAAAAGCGGCGGACAATACCGAGTTCTACGAGAAGCTACCCGGAATCCTGCGCGGCCAACGTCACGTCTCCGAATATTTTCTGAAGATATTGGAAGAAGCGCCGACCCCTCCGGTCCTGACCGACAGGGAGCGTCAAACGCTGAACATGATCCTTACAGGCAAGTCGAACAAGGAAATCGCCCAAGGCTTCGGCATTAGCATCAAAACAGTCGACAAGCATCGCACCAGCCTGATGCAGAAGCTGAAGGTACATTCCGTCCCGCAGCTGATCGCACGTGCATTGAAAGAGGGCCTGATCGATCCGTCCAAGGAATTGTGACGGCCGCCGAAAGACTGGGGGATCAACCCTATGGCACCTGGCGCTGAAAAAGGAGACCCTCCTTTGAAACCTTACGACAAAGGACCTGCGTGATGCGCTCCGTCAAACGTCTCCTCAATTCTCTCGCAGCAGTGTTTGCTGCCGTTTCCTTGCTCGGCGCACCTCTGACTCAGGCGCAATCGCTTGATGCTGGAGACGGTTTCAGGAGCCTTCGGGTCGCTCCGGGGGTGTCGGTTGCAGATGAGATGATCGACCTCGTCCTGCCGTTTCTGCGGGGACATCCCGAAAGAGACGAAGGGAATGGCAGCATGCAGATGAGCATTCGCAAGCAGGATGACGGGTATGCGGTGAATATTGTGATGACGGGATATCTTGACGACAGCCTTTATGGAGAGCATTTCCGTGGATATGTTATCGCTCTGCCGGACGACAGATGGGAGTTGCTCTCCATGTCGGTGAAACCATTGTGCGCACGTGGTCGCAACGTCAATGGCTTCTGCGAAAACACACCTGCGGGCGAGAGAATTCTGGCTCCCGACGCTTTGCCGACCGGGCCGGCAATGTGCGTCAAGGTGGCACTGGATGACACGCTCAATCTACGATCAGGGCCCGGCACGCGCCATCCCGTTGTAGGTTCCCTGGTGGCGGATGATTGCGCAATTGAACTGTTCGACATCTGCGAAGGCAATTGGTGTCAGATCCGCTCAGGCAGGATATCGGGTTGGGTGAATACCCGTTATCTTGTGCCGATGAACTGAAAGATGGGATTGCCGTCCTCGCGTGAGTTCGGCGTGTTAGAAGATGAACACCTGAAAGATGGTCAACCGAAGTTCCAGTATAGCGAGACATTGCGTTCCGGTGTTCCTGGCCGCCTGCCTTTTGGACTCCATGGCAGCGGGCATCGCGCATGCAAATGATGGCCGCAAACCGGCTTTTCTGGAAAGTGGCGACAACGACCTTATCCGCTTTCAGATGGGCGATACGGCGCAAGGCCGGACACCTGAAGCGGCGGATCGTTCATTGGAGGTAAGTGAACACATACCAGTCATCAGTCCCTCCACGGCACCAAGCGCGTTGAAGGAACCTGGTACTTCCGAAACCCGCGCGAACGCGGCACCGAAACAATTGAACAAACAGCAGAGCGAAACGCTCCGGTCACAGCGAGAACCAATAGCCACCGCGGTGGTCCGCAGGCAAGCATCGGGCAGGATTGTACCGGCTGCACCCGGGGAATCCCAGGCCCGGGTCCCGGAGCGCGAACGCCGGGAAAGGCTTTCCGGGCCGGCAACGAGCGGCCGCTTCAGCGACACCGCATCTGGCGCACTGCAGCTCGAAGCGCCGGAAGAGCAGGCACTCGACAGTTTTCAGATGGCGGAACCCGCACCCGCGCCGATACCGGAACCGACCCCGGTTCTGCCCGAGGGAGTTGATGCCAGGCTTGTGACCGTCTGTCTCAACAACCCGAATGGCGCAACAGGAGCAAAAGCCTTCGACATTCGAAGAGAGGGGCCACCGCGTTATGTGGCGGATGTCGGCGCGTCGGCCTGTGCCCGCTTCGAGCCGACCCGCCACACCCTTTATCTCTGGAAAACCAACGATATCGGCGCGCTTTCGCTCATCCTTTCAAACCGGATGGACTTGAACGGAGAGGATGGCACACAGGTTACGTTGGACTGGATTCGCGACAGATGACAAGGAAAAGGGCGGACTGAGAAAGACCGCCCGCCACCGCGTTGAGTGCGGCTGTTCAGTGTCCGGTGACTTGCGCCATCCTGACAAGGTTCAAAAACTCGGATCGATAACCGAGGGTATCGTCTCCCCTGTTGGCCTGCGCCAAACGCTCGACATCCTGGTACGTCCATTCTTCCAGGTAATCGCTCCCTTTCAGCATCTGGCCAAAAGCGGCAACGGCTGCGGCAAAACGAGTTTCTGACGGAGGAACGTTTGAAGTATCTGCGGTCACCGGCGTCGAAATGAGTTTGCTCTTTTCAGCGCCTGGCGTCTTGTAGCGCAGCTTGACGAAGGCCAGCTCGCCTTCAAAAGCCTGCGCATCCGGGCTCGACGATGCTTCGCCATTTCCATAGCGCAGATCGGCAAATTTTCGCGCAGGTGAGCCAACCGGTGTGATCTCGTAAAGCGCGGTCACATTATGGCCTGCACCAATGTCGCCGGCATCGACTTTGTCGTTTCTGAAGTCTTCCGTCTTGAGGGCGCGGGTTTCATAACCGATGAGCCTGTATTCGGCGACGGTCTGGGGATTGAATTCGACCTGGATCTTTACATCCTGCGCGATCATGGAAATCGAGCTGACCACCTGGTCAACAAGCACTTTTCTGGCTTCAGAAAGCGTGTCGATATAAGCAGCAACGCCCTGACCGTTCTGCGCAAGCGTTTGCATCAGCTCATCATTGTAGTTGCCGCGGCCAAAGCCGAGAACGGAAAGCGCAGTGCCATTGTCGCGTTGTTCCGAAATATAGCGCTTCAGGCTCTCCGTATCGGAGAGGCCGACGTTGAAATCGCCATCGGTGGCAAGGATCACACGTGTCTGTTCGCCCTCACCGGTCATTTTTTCCGCAAGCGCATAAGCGCCCTTCAGACCTGCGTGACCCGCCGTCGACCCGCCCGATGTAAGTGCATCGATCTTTTGCAGGATGAGAGACCTGTCGGAGGCCCTAGTCGGCTCCAGCAATACGCCCGCGCTTCCGGCGTAGGTGACGATTGCGACCTCGTCCTCGGCCCGAAGGGATGACAGCAACAGCCTGAAAGACTGCTGAAGCAGCGGCAGTTTGTTGGCGTCCGCCATGGAACCGGACGTGTCGATCAGGAACACCAGGTTCTGTGGCGGCAGCTCGGCCAACGGCACCTTGTAGCCCTGAACACCGATTTGCATCAGTTTGGTGTCCGCGTTCCAGGGTGTTTCTATGACGGAGATGCTCGTTTTAAAGGGCACCTCTCGGCTTTGCGGAACGTCGTAGTCGTAAGGGAAGTAATTGATCATTTCCTCTACACGCACTGCATCCTGGTTCGGCAGGTAGCCACCAGTGAGGCTGGCACGCACGAAAGAATAGGACGCGGTATCCACATCGATCGAAAAGGTCGAGACCGGGTCGTTTGCCGTCTGCTTCAGAGGGTTCGGCGCAGCTGATGCAAATCGTTCCCGGTCATTTGGCTGAATGACGGGACGCGCAGAATCCGGTGATGTCAGGCTGAGCTGTCCGGCAAGACCGTCTGTAAAATGGGCCCGTTCATTTATCCGGTTGGACCGTTGTCGGACCTCTCCGGCCGGAGCAATACCGTGTTTCTGGGACACAGCTGAGGTTCGTATTTCTTGGGGCGCCGGCGCAGGTGTTGGAAGAGGTGCGTCAACCGGAGCTTCAACTGGTGCTTCGATCGGCCTATTTCCTGTTTCAGCGCGCAGTCGCTCATGCTCCGTACGCTGCTGCCCAAGCGTCGAAGGTGCCGTTGAACCTGAAAAATGACTATCAAAATCGATCGATTGCGTCACCACGGCGGCAACGGCAAGTGTGACAATGGATGCTGAGCCGATCAGAACGGCTTTCGGGAGACGTTTGCTGGGTATCATGGTGGCGGTTCCTTCCGCAGCCGCAGAATGAAGGCTCGGGCGCCCTTGTCTGACGGCCATGAGAATGTTGATTGAAAAAATCCTGGCTGCACCGCCCCCCAAGACCATGAATTTCCGCAGATTTTAGCGGTAGCGGCACCTACGCGTGCCGGTCCTCATGGCAACAACACTCACTTTGCCCGCAGCATGGCGCTTCGGGCACAAGTAAGCTGGTGCATTTTCGTATCTCTTCGTGTCGTGCTCCTTTCGCTTGGCCGGACCACAACGGGTTGGCCTGTTGGTTGCGGATGGAAAGGTGGCAGCTGACAATTGCAATCGGTATGGGGTCGATACCCCATATTTGGCTCGCTGCATTTCGGCACCACGCAAAAGCGCCGTGCGCAAAACAAGAAACGCGTGAGAACGCGTTTTAGACTGTTGGAGTTGTCTTCAAAGACATGAGCGAGGTTAACAGGATCTTCTGCGTGTGGTGTACTTTGGGCTCTGATTTGTAATTGTATTTCTACGAACAATCGCTACATAGAAATCATCTTATTGTTTGATATTCAGGAAGGGGCACATGGCGGATTTCAGCGCTCAAATTGAAAAATCCAAACAGGAAGTCGCAGCGGCACAACAGAAGATCAGCGAGCTGACCTCTAAAATCGAAACCGCACGATCCAAGCTCGATTCCGGTCAGGATATTTCCATCGACATCGAAAACGCGACGCTGGACGATGTGCACTCGCATACCGAACTCATGGGCGCGAATATCGCCGAACTCATCATGGGCCTTGATGACGTGACGGCAAATTTTTCGAAAGATTTCGACGCCATGCGGTCAAAGACCGGCTGGGAAAGCTTCATTGGAATTTTTTCAAAGGCAAGGTCGGACAGCATTCGCCAGGAGCGCATGCGCACGGCGAGCATCGACGACAAGCTTCAGGACCTGATTTCCAAGTCGAATGTCATCGGTCAGTTGCTTCAGGATCAGCTGAATACACTGAACGAGCACAGCAAGCGCGTTGAGGGCAATTTGAGCGAAACGCTCAACCAGCGTGAACAGACCGTTGCCGGCCTTGAGACTCTCAAGAAAGATCTCCTGGCGATGGATCCCAAGATCATCGCGCTGGAAAACAAGATATCCGTGGAGACAGATGCTGCCGCGCGCACCAAACTGGAATCCGAGCTTGCGGAATTGAATTCCGAATACAACCGGCTCGCCCAGGAAGAACAGGTCAAGCTCGCCGAAAGCCAGACGCTCGAGCGCTACATCGAAAAAGGCAAGACCTGGGTCGACAGTCTGCAAAACCAGGCCGCCACTCAAATGGTGTTGATCAACAAGCTGCAGACGGACACAAAACAACGCGTCGTCCTTTACGATGCCCTGGTCAAGTCGCTGAAGACTGCGCAACAGCAGGACGTCGCGCACAAGATCAATGAGATCGGTGTCGCAACCGACAAGGAAGCGCAATCTGCCATGGCCGCCATCGGATCAGCCACAAATCAACGCATGGCCGACATGATGGAAGCGCACGAAGACCATATGGTCTTTGCCCGCAAGGTTCTGGAAGAAAAGGCAAAGTCGGACGAACGTTTTGCGCGCCGTTTCCAGCAGATTGTCGACAAACACGACAAGAACGCCTACGGAGCCTGAGGGCTGAACGTTGGATCTGACACTCGATCACAGAGTCCTTGAAGAAGCACACGAGACGCGGCGCTACTTTGCCAAGTTCGAGCGCATCATCTCTCATCTTCAAGGTGTCGCAGACAGTGTCGTGTCGGAGAACACGGCACTGCTGTCCGAAATCCCGATCCTGAAGCAATATCTGGAAGCACTCTCCGGGACATTCACGGCGTTGTCCTACAAGTACCTGCTTGCCGGACGCGTTTCGGACAAGTTGCCGAACCTGTTGAGCATTGATCGGCAGGACAGCGGCTTTCCGATCTACCAGGAACTGCTTGAGATGGCGAATGATGCCATGCAGGCGGAAAATCACCTGAGATCGCTTCCCGTCATGCGCGATCTTAAGATCGCGATGGTGAACCATATTCTGCGCGAGCAATCCACGCCGGTGAACCTACAGTTCGCCGCGTCGGAACGCCAATATTACGAGCAGTTGACGCAGGGAACCCTGTTCTGGGCGCGCAATGATCCCCGTCTCGCCTGGACCGGAAATGTCACCGGGAAAAGGCGCAAGTACCGCATTCACTGGGCCGTTTACGACAGCCAGCAGAACATTCCGCTGATCTACGTCTTGGACCTTGAGGACAGCGGCCGGAGGCCGCTTGCAAAGGACGAACGGCGTTGGCCGCGCGTTCAAGGGCATCTGGTTTCCCAGTCATCCGCCGGGCTTAAACTGCTGACCATCGCGCGGGGTTTCGATCACGACTTCGATGATCTCCACCCCAAAAGGCTGCGCCGCTTTTATGTTGGCCCGATGTACAGTCATACCTTCACCCAGCAGTCGGGCCCGCTCCGGGACGTGCTTTCGCAGGCAGGACAGAAACCCGGCGAAGACTGGGCCCTAGCCTGGACGACGGAAACGCTGGTCTCCACAGGTACGCAGCAGGAATCGACCGGTTTCTTTTCGTCTGTGGAACGGCAGGTCTATGACCTAGATCCGTTTGCCGCAGCAGGAGAAGGCGGGCAGGATACAGCCGGTCACACGCACCGGCAGCGCTCGCTCATCTTGCCGCAACGCCCTTATCAGGTTCTGGAAGAACTCAATCCGCCGGGTTTTTCCAACATTCGCAAATATGCCGTGAGCCCTGCCGGCAAAATTCTCAGCTACAAATAGGTTTCCGCCGTGACCGTTTCCAACGACCTTATGGAACTCAAGGAAGACAAGATCCGCGAAAAGTACTCTGCCGCGGAAGCTCTGCTCACCGGGTTCGATCATACACCCCGCATTGCCGCGAAACGCGAGCCTGACGTTGTTCAGGAACGCTCGCCAGGGTTGGGGACGCGAAGGCGCTTCCGCTCGACGACGCCCGGTCTTGTGACACGCTCGACAGCCCGTCCAGAAGGTGTCCAGCTTTCAGCCAGAATTTTCCAGAGTGACGAGGACGCACTCACCACTCCCCTGCAGGCGGGCGTATTGCAGGCGTTGCGGCGCGCCTTGTCTGTTGCCCAGGTGATGTCCGATCAGTTTGCCGAGCAGACAGGCCTTTCCGATCTCAAACGCGCCAACCTTGCAGGCTCGCTCGATCCATCGCGAGCGGACAAGTTTCAGCAGCTTCTTTCCGCGTCCGCGCTCATTTCGCTGCATGTGTTTGCCAACATGACGGACTTCCTGATCTCCGGTCTTGCCGCCGACACCGCAGACGTTGAAATTCAATGTGGTGACGTGGAAGAAATCCTTCTGGACAACGACCAACTGGCGCTTCACGGCACGCTTTGGGAACTGGATCAGGAGATTTCTGCAGCACCGATCCAGACCGATGCCCAGCTTGTCTCTCTGATTGCCTCGTTCTGCGAACAGCTGATGGAAAAAGTGACGCTGCGTGCTGAAGGCTCCGCGCTGCTGCAACCGTTCTCTGAAGCCAGGTACAGGGTTGAAGCGGACAGTTTCGAAATCACCGGCTTCACACCTGCGGCCCGAGCCCGCTCCACGTCTTTGACAATGGCGTTCAAGAAGCCAGAGGAAGTGGTGGGCAACCACATTGCCAAGTATCAGGCCATGAAGCTCGCCAAGATGCTCATGGCCTACGATTTCGAACGAAAAATGAACCCGTTCGCTGAACTCGGTGGCTTCATATTCACCTTCATGGGGGACGGAAAGCCCGGAACCGGCAAGACGACCCTGATCCAGATGATGGCAGGATTGATCAACGATTACTGTACCAACGCCGGCTACGCTTTCCGCTATCAGAACCTGTCGACCGACAGCATTGACAGTTATCAGGGCAAGTCCGCCCAGAATGCCAAGGCGTTCATCAAGACGGTGACCGACCCGAATGTCATCGGTTTCGGGACGATCGACGACATCGACCAGCTTGCCGGCAAACGCGGCGACCGGCAGTCGTCGGCGGGCCAGCTCGAAATCACCGCCGTCCTGATGGAAAGCTTTGCCGGTGCGAATACCGTCGTGCGCGGCAACTGCACATTCGGCATGTTCTCGAACTATCCCGAAAACGTCGACGACGCCCTGCGTCAGCGCGCCGGCGCACGCTTTCTTGTCGACGGCCCCCAGACGCGGGAAGACTATATCGACATCCTCTATCTCCTGATGGGCAAGAACCATTCGATCCCGGTCGGCGAACACGAATTGTTCGAGGCCCAGGTGATCCAGAAAGCCGTCGCCGCGTCTTACGAAAGTCACTCTCGCCCGAAGGAAGATGGGCTGGTGAAGGTCTTCGACAGGATCAGTGCCTCCATAGGAGAATTGGATACGATCGCCAAGCTCGGCGCCTATCTGAAGGGGATCCAGGAGGCCGACGAGCGCTTTACCGGGCGCGCCATCAAGAACATCACCGATGCCGTCAAGGTCCGTTCCATGGACTTTGAACTGCCGGACGAATGGATGGAAGAGCCCGATCTGTTCCTGTTCAAGGACTATGAAACCAAGAAATCCATGATCGCGGAACTTGCCCAGCCGATTTCTATCGAAATGGTGATCCAGGAAATCAACCGCTATGCAGACAGCGAATTCCGCTATGCTGACAAGTCCGATGAAGTCGCGATCGAAAACGCGGTGCGGGAGATGCAGAGGATGGAAGAGGCCAAGCGCCGTTACAGGGACCTTTCCCGCTCATGATGAGGCTGGTGAAAAACGGGCTGATGTACGGCAACCTTATGGAAGTGTCGTCGCCTTCCCTGGTCAGCCGCTACAATCGCGCGCTTGAGCACCTGACCGGAAGACGCACAAGCCTTCAGGAATTCCACATTGACATCTCGGGGTTTTCTCCAGAGATCGGTGATGAACTCGGCGATCCGCTCTATCTCAATCCCAACGGCTGCAATCGACAGTTCATCTTGTTGAATGTCGCTCAGAAAACCGCCCCCCTTCTCAATGCGCACTTTTCAACATCACGTTCGATCCTCCGCCGGTTCATTGACGACAACGAAGAACAGCTCTTTGCCCTATCCATTCGCGACGCAGTCGTCGGGGAACTGGTCAATACCATTTTCTCAATCGCGTCCCCGGCAGACCTGTTCGACATCCGCACGATCGACGTCGAAGCGGATACGGTTGGGGGCCATGTCGAAGCCGGAGGTGAGCTGACCGAGAAGATCGACCGGTTCATGAACGAGCCGGACGGCTGGTGGGATGATGTTCTGATCGCCGAAATGGTTGAACTGTCCAAGCACACGGGCGACATCATTCGCACACCGATTGCGCTTCGGCCCCAGAGTTTCGAGCAGGGCAATTTTTACACGCGCCACTACGGCGGCCTTTACATTTTCCAGGATGTGAAGAGAACAGCCTGCATCTCTGAAAAACAGCAAGACATCGTGGACAATTTGCCTGTCAAACACGTCATGACGCTCCGGGACAAGCGCGAAGTTGCATCGTTCCTGTCCAGAAACAAACTCGTCGAACCGATCACGCGTGCCGGGTCTGAGCGCGCTGAGAGTATTTTGAGACAGAAGCTCGACTTCATTGTCGTCGACACGGCTGCCAACAGCGGTGAAGACCTTTCAAGTGTCTCCCGGCGGGACCTGCGCTCGTTGAAACGCAAATATCATCGCCAGCTTCCCGATGAATATCATGCACTGGAAAGGGCGGTGCGGCAGATCTCCAAGGGAACGAAGGTTCCCCGCATCACCCATGAAAATCCGGCGTTTTTCTATTTGCTGCGGTCTGGCAACCACCGGGACAAGCAATTGGTGAATATGCTGCTGTCGCAGCTGACGCCGCTCGACTTCCGGCAGCTTTTCATCTGCCACAAGGACGCGTTTTATGCGCAGTACCAAGGCTGGAGCGAAGCAAAGAAAACCTATTGCGCCCAGTTCCTGGCCGAAGAATATGTTGTCGATAAGGTCGGCACGCGCACCGAGTTGTTCGGACCTGAGCCCGGCATGAGCGACGAACACGAACACTCCGATTACGGCTTTGGGCGAAATCAGGGGCCTTGGGGTGCTATTCCAAGGGATGACGATGACGACGATGATGATGACGACGAGGACGATGACGACTGATGAAATACGTTAAATGGATCGTCGGCATCCCAATGGTGCTCGTCATTGTCCTGTTCGCCCACTACACGCTTCCTGGCCGCGATGTCGTGCGGATCGTGGGAACGGACGTCAAACGTATGGATATCGGATCCTCGTCGCTTTTCTGGGCTGCCCCGGATGCTGGTACGAACCCGAACTGGACACGCGATGTCCGGTTCATAAACGCCGTATGGCCGAACGGGGAACCGCGGGTCTACCGCAACGAGGACACTGAGTGGAGCTGGCCGCCCTATCTCAAGTTCAACAGTTCAAACGTCACCGCACAGGCGCAGGACCTTGCAAAAAGGGATGGTGAGGTCTGGGTTGCGGTCACGCACTACGGCTGGCGGATCCAGCTTTTCACGATCTTTCCAAACATTATCAGCATTCAGGAGGTGTCGGGACCGAATGCATTCCTGATACCCTGGTTCAACATCATCTTCTTTCTAATCCTGGCAGCCATCGCGTATCTGATTTTCCGCGTCGCCCAGGCGTTCAAGCGAAAGCGAATTGATCCTGTCGTAGAGAATATTGACGGCCTCATCGATGACGTTGGCGAAAACGCCGAACAGGCACGTGCTCACGCCGAGAAACACGCCTCTGCCGCCACGAGCGGATTTCGCCGCTGGTTTAAACGCTGGTTCGGTTGAAGACAGCAGTTCGGTCTAAATACGAAACTGCGGCACGGTTCGTGCGATGCGATCTGGAAAGATGGTGAAAAGTTTTTCCCTCGCGCGCAACCGGCTGAAAATACCGCAAACCACGTCTTGGAACCCACATTTTGATCCGAAATACAGCCACATCCCGGCAAATCGTTCCTCCGCGCACATCTGCCGCGACTGCTAGCGGATCGGCAGGTCATAAGCCGACCCAAAAAACGCAAAAAAGAATATTCGTTGCAATGGCTTAAAACGTCGCGACCTGGTCACCCGCTGGCTCCGGCAGTTATTCCCTTTTGCAAATTGGCCAATGTTTTGACTGGATATCAAGGCGCGGCCTCGCGTTATGACGCGGATGTTTCTTGACCAATCCAAACCAAAGTTTCTATTGTGAATATTTAAGTTTACACGCGCAAAGTTTCTGCCCGTCCTTTTTCGGGCTTGGGCAGATCACGCAGCATAGAATGCACACAAAAGTGTCAAGGCGAATGCATGAGCGATAGAAAAATCAAAAACATGGAAGAATTCGCCACGGTCAGCGGCATCTCCAGACCTACGGTCTCGAAATATTTCAACGACCCGGAAAGCGTACGGCAAACGACACGGGACCGGATAGAGCAGGCATTGGAGCGCTACGATTTCCGGCCGAATATCTTTGCGATCAACCAGAACAGGCGCCTGACCAAAAATGTTGGGGTGGTCGTGCCTTACCTCTCCGACCCCTTCTTCGCGGAAATTGCCCGAAACATTGAGCACCGCTGCCTCGATGCCGGCTACTGGCCGATTTTGTTCAGTGCTCACGGCCAGCAGTCCCTTGAAAATGACATTCTCAACAGTTTGCGCTCACTCAAGCCGGCCGGGGTTCTGCTTGCCCCGTTGGGCCGCGCCTCAGACCGCGGGTCTATCGAAAAGTTCTGCAAGGATGTGCCAACGGTTCTGTTTGACAGTAACCTGGACGGCATTGGCGAGGCCTTTGTTGGATCGGACAATTTCAGCTTTGTGTCCCAGACTGTGGAGTACCTGACGCGTTCTGGCGAACCTCCCTGTTTTTTCGAAATGAAAACACCCGCAAACCCGAACGCCAACAAACGGCGCATTGCCTATATCGAAGTCATGGAACGGCTGGGATTCGAACCTCAGGTCATCAAGGTTGACGGCGAGGGATGGGCATTCGAGGAAATCGGGCATGAGGGTGCGATGCGTATCCTGGACATTCACGGGTTTCCCTCAGATACAATCCTTTGCAGCAATGACCGGCTGGCCATTGGCCTTCTCTCCGCTTGCTACGAAAAGGGGCTCAGGGTCGGCCGCGGCGAGGGATGCGCCTTGCGCGTCGCCTCGCATGACGACCATCCCTTTTCAAGATTCACCTGTCCGTCGCTAACAACCGCTGCACACGATTATGACTCGGTCGCAAACAATGCCTTCAGCACTTTGATGGACCTGATCGAAGCCGGCGGCACATTCAATAATCGGCAGGAAACCCTTTTTTCAGCGCGACTTATTCTGCGCGCGTCCGCTTAAAATTTTACGCGCGCAAATTTTTTCTTGACGCCGGATAATTTATGCCTCAGGCTCAGGTCAACATCCAAGCCAGGGAGGACATAGGATGTATTTGAAGAACGCATTATGTGCGGCGACTGCACTTACCTTGATTACAGCCACAAGCGCATTCGCGGATACGATTACGATCGCAACCGTGAACAATGGCGACATGATCCGCATGCAGGGTCTGGCTGACGATTTCACAAAGAAGACCGGACATGAGGTTGAGTGGGTCACGCTCGAAGAGAACGTGCTTCGTCAGCGCGTTACACAGGATGTCGCTGCCAAAGGCGGTCAGTTCGACATCATGACCATCGGCATGTACGAAACGCCGATCTGGGCAGCCAACGAATGGCTCGTGTCACTGGCCGATCTTCCGGCAAGCTACGACGCGGATGACATTCTGCCGGCAATGCGCGCCGGTCTCAGCCATGACGGCACGCTTTATGCCGCTCCGTTCTACGGCGAGTCCTCGATGATCATGTATCGCACGGACCTGATGGAAAAAGCCGGCCTGACGATGCCGGATGCACCAACCTGGAGCGACGTCGAAGCCGCTGCCAAGGCCATGACCGACAAGGACAACGAGATCTATGGCGTTTGTCTGCGTGGCAAGGCAGGCTGGGGTGAGAACATGGCGTTCATCACCACCGTTGCCAACTCCTTCGGCGCACGCTGGTTCGACGAGAACTGGAAGCCTCAACTCGACACGCCGGAATGGAAGGCAGCTGTTACCTTCTACAACGACCTGCTGAACAACTATGGTCCTCCGGGTGCCTCGACCAACGGCTTCAACGAGAACCTTGCGCTGTTCCAGCAAGGCAAGTGCGGCATGTGGATCGACGCGACCGTTGCGGCATCCTTCGTGACCAACCCGAACGACTCCACAGTTGCCGACAGCGTCGGTTTCGCTCTGGCGCCGAACAAGGAAGGCGTCGACAAGCGTGCAAACTGGCTCTGGGCCTGGGCGCTCGCAATTCCGGCCGGTACCCAGAAGGAAGCTGCTGCCAAGCAGTTCATCGAATGGGCAACATCCAAGGAATACATCGAGCTGGTCGCCTCCAAGGAAGGCTGGGCGAACGTACCTCCTGGTGCGAGAACCTCGCTCTACGAGAATCCGGACTACCAGAAGGTTCCGTTTGCCGCGATGACGCTGGAAAGCATCAACGCAGCCAATCCTGACGCCCCGACCGTTCAGCCGGTCCCCTATGTCGGCATCCAATATGTCGCAATTCCGGAATGGGCAGGTATCGGCACGGCTGCTGGACAGGAATTCTCCGCAATGGTCGCTGGCCAGCAGACCGTGGAAGAAGCTCTGTCGAAAGCTCAGGCGAACACCGCCGAGGAAATGGAAGCCGCCGGCTACTGAGGATTTCCTCCCCACTTGGGAGGGCGGAAGCTATTCCGCCCTCCCTTTTTAGTTAAGCCCCTACATCCCATCGCTCCGCTCGCCACGGCAGACCGCTGCCGTCAACAGAGAAGGTGTGTCCATGGCTACGCAGCATTCACGCTCCGCCGCTCGCATCATGATGGCTCCCGCAGTCATTCTGCTGCTCGGTTGGATGCTCATCCCCCTCACGATGACCCTGGTTTTTTCCTTCAAAAGATATCTGCCATTGCGTGGCGGCGATCTTGGTTGGGTAGGCTTCGAGAACTACGTTCGCTTCGTTTCGTCCAGCGCATTCTGGCCGAGCGTACAGACAACCCTGATCATTGTCGGCGGCGTTCTGGTCATCACCATCATATTCGGAATTCTGCTGTCCATCCTCCTCGACCAACCGATGTGGGGCCAGGGCGTAGTCCGAATTCTCGTGATCGCTCCTTTCTTCGTGATGCCGACCGTTTCGGCGCTCGTCTGGAAGAACATGTTCATGGATCCCGTGAACGGGCTGTTCGCACATCTCTGGAAAGCCTTCGGGGCGCAGCCGATCGAATGGCTGAGCGATGCCTCGCTCTTCTCGATCATCCTGATCGTCTCTTGGCAATGGCTACCATTTGCAACGCTTATCCTGCTGACAGCGATCCAGTCGCTCGACAGCGAACAGCTTGAGGCTGCCGAGATGGACGGCGCACCGCCGCTCTCCCGCTTCGCCTATATCACCCTGCCGCATCTGTCGCGCGCCATCACGATCGTGCTTCTTATCCAGACGATCTTCCTGCTCGCGATCTTTGCCGAAATCTTCGTGACCACCAGTGGCGCGTTCGGTACGCGAACGCTGACATACCTGATCTACCAGCGTGTGCTGGAAAGCCAGAATGTCGGCCTTGGATCGGCTGGCGGCGTCTACGCAATCATCCTTGCCAACATCGTTGCCATCTTCCTGATGCGCATCGTCGGCAAAAACCTGGACACCTGAGGAGGGAACGAAATGGCACGCGCTGTAACCACCCGCCGGAAGACGATAAACACGGTCGCCGCATGGGCAATCGGTTTGCTGATCTTCTTCCCGATCCTTTGGACCATCCTGACCAGCTTCAAGACCGAGGCGCAGGCAATCAACGACCCGCCGCTGTTCCTGTTCTTCGACTGGACACTGGAAAACTATGCGGTCGTTCAAGAGCGTTCGGACTACATGCGGTTCCTTTGGAACTCGGTGATCATCGCAGGCGGCTCAACGGTCCTCGGCCTCATTGTCGCCGTTCCCGCCGCCTGGTCCATGGCCTTCGTGCCCTCCAAGCGCACCAAGGACATCCTGATGTGGATGCTTTCGACGAAGATGCTGCCCGCTGTCGGTGTTCTCTACCCGATCTACCTGCTCTTCATCGAGATGGGTCTTCTGGACACCCGCATCGGCCTGACGATCGTGCTCATGCTGATCAATCTGCCGATCATCGTCTGGATGCTCTACACCTACTTCAAGGAAATTCCGGGAGAGATTCTGGAGGCGGCTCGCATGGATGGCGCTACGCTTAAGGAAGAAATCCTTTATATCCTGACACCGATGGCCATTCCCGGCATCGCGTCCACGCTGCTGCTCAACGTCATCCTGGCA
The DNA here is from genome assembly GCF_947494555.1 of uncultured Roseibium sp. Classification (GTDB taxonomy): domain Bacteria; phylum Pseudomonadota; class Alphaproteobacteria; order Rhizobiales; family Stappiaceae; genus Roseibium. The sequence goes on from NZ_CANLVF010000008.1 coordinate 17,875, forward strand.
TGGAACGAAGCCTTCTGGACGCTGAACCTGACGGCGGCAAAGGCAGCACCACTCACGGCCTTCATCGCCAGCTATTCCAGCCCTGAAGGCCTGTTCTACGCGAAATTGAGCGCCGCCTCGACCATGGCGATCGCACCGATCCTCATCCTTGGTTGGTTCAGCCAGAAACAACTCGTACGCGGCCTGACATTCGGCGCGGTCAAATAGGAGTTCCCGACATGGGTCAGATCACTCTCAACCAGATCACCAAGAGCTTCGGCGACGTACAGGTGATCCCTCCGCTGGACCTGCGTATCGACGATGGCGAGTTCGTTGTCTTCGTCGGACCGTCCGGATGCGGCAAGTCAACCTTGCTGCGCCTGATCGCCGGTCTTGAGGACATCACCAGTGGTGAAATCAATATAGACGGCAAGGATGCCACCGAGGTTCCTCCGGCTAAACGCGGCCTGGCCATGGTATTCCAGTCCTACGCGCTTTATCCGCACATGTCGGTACGCAAGAACATTGCGTTTCCACTCAGGATGGCAGGCCTCGACAAGGCCGAGCAGGACAATAAAGTGGAGGCAGCCGCCAAGGTTTTGAACCTGACGGACTATCTGGAACGGCGTCCGGGCCAGCTGTCGGGCGGCCAGCGTCAGCGTGTTGCCATCGGCAGGGCGATCGTGCGCGAACCGGCTGCGTTCCTGTTCGATGAGCCGCTCTCCAACCTGGATGCGGCCCTGCGCGTCAACATGCGCCTGGAAATATCCGAACTGCACCAGACCCTCGAGACGACAATGATCTACGTCACCCACGACCAGGTCGAGGCAATGACCATGGCCGACAAGATCGTCGTGCTGCAGGCAGGTATCATCGAGCAGGTCGGTTCACCGCTTGAGCTTTATCACACGCCACGCAACCGCTTTGTCGCCGGCTTCATCGGCTCTCCCAAGATGAACTTCATGATGGGAGCCTTCTCCGCCGAATACGACGCGGCAACAATCGGTATCCGGCCTGAACACATTTCCGTTTCCCATACTGAGGGCAAATGGTCGGGCAAGGTCGGCGTTTCGGAACATCTGGGCTCGGACACATTCCTTTATGTTGATGTGGATGGCCTCGAAGATCCGGTTACGGTTCGCTCCACCGGCGAGGTCGCATTCCGTCACGGCGACGCGGTTCACCTGACCCCCGATCCTGAAAAGATCCATCGCTTCGACAATCAGGGGCTGAGGATGGCGTGATGCGGCTTGAGGGAAAGTCGGCACTGATTACAGGTGCTGCCCGCGGAATCGGCAAGGCCTTCGCTCAAAGGTATGTCAGCGAGGGCGCAACGGTCGCCATCGCTGACATCGATCTTGCCCGCGCACAGGAGAGTGCTGAAGAAATCGGCCCTGACGCCTATGCGGTATACCTGGACGTCACGGACCAGGCCTCCATCGAAAGTGCGGTTGCGGCGGTTGAGGAACAAAAAGGCGGCCTCGACATCCTCATCAACAATGCGGCCCTGTTTGATCTCGCGCCCATCGTCGAAATCACGCGGGAAAGCTATGGCCGTCTTTTTGACATCAATGTCGCGGGCACGCTCTTCATGATGCAGGCGGCGGCAAGATCAATGATAAAGCGCGGCAGGGGCGGCAAGATCATCAACATGGCAAGCCAGGCGGGACGCAGAGGTGAACCTCTCGTCGGCGTCTATTGCGCAACAAAGGCCGCCATTATCAGCCTGACCCAGTCGGCCGGCCTGAACCTGATCAGCCAAGGTATCAACGTCAACGCGATCGCCCCGGGTGTGGTCGATGGAGAACACTGGGACGGCGTCGACGCGCTTTTTGCAAAATACGAAGGCCTTGCACCGGGTGAGAAAAAAGCCGCCGTCAGCAAGTCTGTTCCGTTCGGCAGAATGGGGACAGCGGAGGACCTGACCGGCATGGCTGTATTTCTCGCATCTGCGGATGCCGAATACATCGTAGCCCAAACATACAACGTGGACGGTGGCAACTGGATGAGTTGACCCATGACAACAAAGCTGAATATGACTGCACTCTCCATGCTTCCGGACGCCATCGCGAAACCGGCATTCGACAGGTCTGCTCTTTCCGCCGGGATCCTTCACATCGGCGTAGGCAATTTTCATCGCGCGCACCAGGCAGTCTACCTGAACAAGCTTTTCGAACAGGGTGAGGGTCATGATTGGGCGATCGTCGGGGCAGGCCTCATGCCCTACGACAAGGCGATGCGGGAACGTTTGCGCGCGCAGGACTGGCTGACAACGATCGTCGAACTCGATCCGGTCGGTCTGAGCGCACATGTCTGTGCTTCCATGATCGATTTCATCGAAGTCGATCCGGTCGGTCTGATCGACCGGCTCTGCCAACCGGACATCCGGATCGTTTCTCTCACGATCACGGAGGGAGGCTATTTCGTCGACCCGAATACCGGCGGTTTCGACGTCTCACATCCGGAAATCCTGGCAGATCTCGAAAACCCCGAAGCACCATCGACCGTCTTCGGCGTGCTGGTTGCCGCGCTCATGCGAAGGAAGGCGACCGGCGGCGTGCCATTCACCATCATGTCCTGTGACAACCTGCCGGAGAACGGCCACATGGCGAAGCAGACCGTCGTCGGTTATGCCCGCGCCATGTCGTCGGACGTAGCCGAATGGATCGAAAAAGACGTCGCATTTCCGAACGGAATGGTCGACTGCATCACGCCGGCCACCGGTGATCGCGAGCGAACGCTCATCCGCGACACGTTTGACATCGAAGACGCCGCCCCTGTTGTCTGCGAACCTTTCAGGCAGTGGGTCCTGGAAGACAAATTTCCGGCAGGCCGACCGGCCCTGGAAAAGGTCGGCGTAGAGTTTGTTGCAGATGTCGCACCTTACGAATTGATGAAGCTGCGGATCTTGAACGGAGGACACGCAGCAATCGCCTATCCGGGAGCTCTGCTCGGGCATCATTTCGTGCACGATGCCATGGCCGACCCGCTCATTCGAGCCTACCTTGCCAAACTCGAAACGGAAGAAATAGTTCCGACCATTCCGGAAATCCCTGGGGTCAGCTTCACAGCCTATCTGGCGACGGTCATGGAGCGCTTCTCGAATTCCGCGGTTGGAGACACGATCCCGCGCCTGTGCCTTGACGGATCGAACCGCCAGCCGAAGTTCATCCTGCCAACAATTCAGGACCGCCTTGACAGTGGCCTTCCGATCCGGGGGCTTGTCCTTGAAACCGCCTTGTGGTGCCTCTACTGCCTTGGGCGCAACCAGGCAGGGCAAGAGATCGCGTTGGAAGATGAAAACGCCGATCTTCTAAGGGAATGGGCAAACGCGGTGTATTTGGAAGGCAAGGCAGATGAGCTGCCTGAACTGTTCGGCCCATTATGTACCAATCCGGCATTTCTCACTGAGTTTGAGATCGCAGCGAACAAGTTGCGAAGCCTGGGAGCCGCGAAAACGCTCGAGGACTATCTCGCCGCACCGGCCGAGTAGCCACCTTTGGGGTCCTGATCGCGACCGGCACACCCTGGTTCTACCTCATGTTGCGTGTCGCGAGCGCTGATCGCCTGAAATTGAAAATCCGTGTAGTTGCGTTCTCGGCCGGAGGGATTACCTGTGGTGCGGGCCACGGCGCAACGGAAATGGCGCAGCCCGGTGGATGAGCGAATATTCAGGAGCAGGTGCCGAAATGATCAGGTTGAGCAGGCGGGAAATTCTGGCAGGAAGTGCGGCGGTCGCAATCGCAGGGACGCCGGCATTGGCCGAGGAAGTCGATTTGCGTGCGCTCGGGCTCGCCGAACCTGCCTTTAGCGTTGATGCAGAACTCAACATTCCAGATCTCACCGGTGCCGTTCATCAACTGGAAGATTATCGCGGCAAAACGGTTGTGGTCTCCTTTTGGGCGACCTGGTGTCCGCCTTGCCGTAAGGAAATGCCGACGCTTGCGCGACTGGGTCGTGAACTGGGGACCGATGATTATGCTGTCCTTGCAGTGAATATCGGCGACCGTCAGGACAAGATCCAGGCCTTCCTCGACGAGATTGAGCATGAAGGCATGTCCATCCTCCTGGACAGTGACAAGGAGATGCCGTCCAAGTGGTCTCTGCGCGGCCTGCCGGTGACCTACATCATCGACGCAAATGGTGACGTTGCCCTCGGCGCCATCGGCGAAAGGATTTGGGATTCCCCGGAAATGGTCGCCGGCATCAGATCGGTCGGCGGGACGTCCTGACCTGACCCAAACGCTGTCCGGGCGCGACCAGGAAAACCATCAGATTTCCGTTCGCATCCGATAACCGGGCGCGAAAATCATCCGAACATGCGTGATCGGTTGCTCACCCGTCCAGGTAATGCGCTCCATGGCGAAGAGCGCGGTCCCAACAGCCGCGTCCAGCTTTGCCGACAACGTTTCATCGGCGTTGACGGCAAAGAATGACAAGTCGCCATGACTGTAGGGTGCGTTGTGAACCAGCCACTCGTTCGCACTGACATCATTGAAGGACAGATCGCGTGCCGCGGGCGATGCATCCAGATTGATGTAACGTTCTTCGAAAGCGTAAGGACGTTCATTCGAAAAATGCAGCGTCTTCAGAAAAAGGACTTCGTCGCCGAGCGACACCTGGAATGCTCCGTGAAGCATCGGCGGCAAAGGCCTCAGGTCGCGCAGTAGAACCGAGTGCCTGTAGGACCCGCCAAGCGATTCCACCTCCTCACGAATGATCGGAATGGTCAAGGTTGCCCGCTGAGGTGGATTGACGGCGACGCGGGTTCCAGCGCGGCGTTTGCGCACAACGAGGCCGCTCTCGGCAAGATCCCTGAGCGCGCGGTTGACCGTCGTGCGTGCGCAGCCGAATTCCTCTGCCAGATCGGCTTCATGCGGGATCTGTTCACCCGGCTGCCAGGTCCTGTCGTGTATGCGCCGCAAGAGAACTTCGCGGATGCCGGTCCAGGAATTCGTATCTGTCAGCGTCACGTCAGTTCCTTACAATCTCTTCCGCAACGCAGCCATCGTTTCGCGGTAAGCTGCGCGGATTGCGTCGCCTTTTACATGTTTTCCCTCACGAACAACATGCCTGCCGGCAGACCACACATCGGTGACCAGCCTGTCATCGCCTGCGAAGATGAAAGCATCCAGGATTTCATCTCCCTCGCGGCCTTCCAGGTCGATGGCGTTTTCATCCAGCGCGACAAGATCAGCAAGGCCGCCCTTTGAGAGGGTACCTGCCTTGCGCCCGATTGCCTGGGCGCCCCCGCTGGCGGCATTTTCGAACAGGACCCGTCCCGTCGATTTGTCAGGCGTTGCAATCGAGGCTCTGCACCTGTCCCGGAGCCGCTGCGAATATTCCAGCGTGCGCAATTCCTCTGAGAGTGAGATGCGGATATTTGAGTCTGACCCGATCCCGAATTTTCCTTCGTTTTCCGCGTACCGCACCCCGTCGAAAATACCATCGCCCAGGCTTGACTCAGTAATAGGGCAAAGTCCCGCGACCGCACCGGTCCTGGCAAGCGCAAGCGTCTCCTCGGGCAACATCTGCGTGCAATGGATCAGGCACCAACTCCCGGATACCGGAGCATTCTCCAAAAGCCATTCGACGGACCGCCTGCCGTAGGCAGCGATGACTTCCTCGACTTCGGCAACCTGTTCGGCAAGATGCATATGCAGTGGCCGGTCACCGGCGAGTTCGATCGCAGCTGTCAGCCCGTTCTTATCAACCGCCCGCAGTGAGTGCGGTGCAACGCCAAGAACAGCATCTTCGGGCAGGTTGCGCATGGCTTCCGCAGCCAGCTCAACCAACGTTGCGAAGCGAGCAGGGTCGTTACCGAAACGGACTTGTCCGGGAGCCAAAGGACGCCGGTCGCAGCCGCCCTGTTGGTAGAGAACCGGAAGGAGAGTCAGTCCTATTCCTGTCTTATCGGCCGCTTCGATGATCCTGTCGCTCAATTCAGCGAGATTTGCATAAGGCGTTCCACCCGGCTGATGGTGGAGATAGTGGAATTCACCGACCGATGCGTAACCGGCTTCCAGCATTTCCAATTGCACAAAGGCGGCAATCGAGCCGATATCCTCTGGCGTCAGCGCATCCAAAAACCGGAACATGATCTCGCGCCAGGTCCAAAAACTGTCATGCGCTTCGCTTCCGCGGCGCTCACTCATGCCGGCCATGGCGCGTTGAAACGCATGGCTGTGCAGGTTCGCGGGAGCGGGAAGCAGGATGCCGACGCTGTTGCCGTCCGGTGCTGCGTCTTGCTGCACCGACGAAATATGTCCGCCGTTTGAAACGGTGATCGCGACATTGTCTGCCCACCCGTCCGGCAAAAGCGCCTTCTTCGCAAAAATATGCGCTCCGGAGATCATCGACATGCCGCACATCCTCGTTGACACGTTAATATGTGCATGCATATTATCCAATATCGCGATCTAATCAAGCTGGAGTTGGTCCTTGTCGCAGCGCCTCCTGACGAACGCCAGTCTGGCAACCATGCTGGATACAGGCTCGCCGTATGGCTTGATAGAAAACGGAATTCTTGCGCTCGACGACGGCAAAATCTCCTGGCTGGGCGCCGGGACAGAACTCCCGCCAGAGTATTCCTCTTGGGCTATGGAGGATCTTGGCGGACGCCTGGTTACGCCGGGTCTGATCGACTGTCACACGCATGTGGTTTTTGGCGGTAACCGGGCCCGGGAATTTGAGATGCGTCTTGAAGGTGCATCCTACGAAGAAGTCGCAAAGGCGGGCGGCGGCATTGTCTCCACTGTCAAGGCAACCCGCACGGCAAGCGAAGATGAACTCCTTGCCGGAGCCCTTACCCGGGTCGATGCCCTGATCGCGGAAGGTGTCACGGCGCTTGAAATCAAGTCCGGCTACGGCCTCGATGTTGAAACCGAATTGCGCATGCTGCGGACGGCGAGAAAGATCGGTGAAGTCCGGCCGGTCTTGGTCCGCACGAGTTTCCTCGGCGCACATGCTATTCCACCGGAATACAAGGGCCGCGCCGACGCTTATCTTGATGAGGTTTGCCTGCCCGCATTGGCGGCCGCCCATGACGAAGGACTTGTCGATGCGGTCGACGGGTTCTGTGAGGGCATCGCCTTCACGCCGGACCAGATCGCGCGGGTGTTCGAAAAGGCGAAAGAACTCGGCCTGCCGGTCAAGCTCCATGCCGAGCAGCTTTCCAATCTCGGTGGCGCGGTACTGGCGGCCCGCTATGGTGCCTTGTCAGCAGATCATCTTGAATACCTGGATGAAGCAGGTGTCAGCGCGCTGAAAGAAAGTGGTAGTGTTGCCGTTCTTCTGCCCGGAGCGTTCTACACTTTGCGAGAGACACAGTTGCCGCCCCTCGATCTTCTGCGCGGATACAAGGTCCCAGTCGCACTCGCCACCGACTGCAATCCCGGTTCCTCACCCCTCGCCTCGCTTTTGCTGACGATGAACATGGGCTGCACACTGTTCCGCATGACGCCCGAAGAAGCACTGGCCGGAGTGACGCGCGATGCCGCGAAAGCCCTTGATCTGAGCGACCGCGGCACGCTTGAGGCCGGTAATTGCGCCGATCTTGCCATCTGGAACGTCCGGCATCCGGCAGAACTGAGCTACAGGATCGGCTTCAACGCGCTGGAAAAACGTCTTTTCGGGGGCCTGGAATGAAAGCGCTCACGCTAACCCCTGGCCTGGTGACGCTCGCCGATCTGGAACGGATCTATCGCGAAGAAGCAGCTGTGCGCGTTGATCGCGCCGCTGAGCCCGCCATCCGGCAGGCCGCCGAACGGGTTGCAAAGGCAGCTCAGGGCAGCGATGCCGTCTACGGCGTCAACACCGGCTTCGGCAAACTTGCAAGCGTCAAGATCGCCGCTGATGACACGGAAACCCTCCAGCGAAACCTGATCCTGTCTCACTGCTGCGGGGTTGGTGAACCACTCGACAGCAGCACGACCCGTCTGATGATGGGCCTGAAACTTCTGTCGCTGGGGCGCGGGGCCTCCGGCGTACGGCTTAAGGTTCTGCAGCTGATAGAAGCCTGCTTGGATAAAGGCGTCACGCCCGTCATTCCGTCGCAAGGGTCGGTCGGGGCTTCCGGTGATCTTGCGCCGCTTGCCCATATGACGGCTGTGCTGATCGGCGAAGGCGAAGCAATCTTCGAGGGCAACCGAATTGGGGGTGCAGAAGCGCTCGCAAAAGCCGGTCTTGAGCCGATCGTGCTCGGCCCGAAGGAAGGCCTTGGCCTGATCAACGGCACACAATTCTCGACCGCGTGTGCGCTTGTCGGATTGTTTGATGCCTGGCGGCTGGCGGAGGCAACGCTCGTCACGGCCAGCTTGTCGACCGATGCCATCATGGGTTCGACCGCCCCGCTTCTTGCCGGCATCCACGAGCTGCGCGGTCATCGTGGCCAGATTGAAGTCGCCCGGATCATGCGGGACATCATGACAGGGTCCCAGATCAGGGAAAGCCATCGCGAAGGAGATACGCGCGTTCAGGATCCCTATTGCATCCGCTGCCAGCCGCAGGTTGCCGGTGCGTGTGTTGATCTCTTGCGCATGGCCGCAACAACGCTGGAGATCGAAGCCAACGCGGCGACCGACAATCCGCTCGTGCTCGTCGATGTCGACCGGATTGTGTCAGGCGGAAATTTTCATGCTGAACCTGTCGCCTTTGCCGCCGACCAGATCGCACTCGCTGTCGCCGAACTTGGCGCTATTTCCCAGCGCCGCATCGCGCTGATGGTCGACCCGACGCTCTCGTTCGATCTGCCGCCGTTCCTAGCCAAGGATCCCGGTCTCAATTCGGGTATGATGATCGCGGAGGTCACGACAGCAGCGCTCATGAGCGAGAACAAGCACTTGGCCAATCCCTGCTCGACAGACTCCACACCGACGAGCGCCAATCAGGAAGACCATGTGTCCATGGCGGCTCATGGTGCCCGCCGTCTTCACCGGATGACCGCCAACCTCTCGCATATTCTCGGTGTCGAACTTCTATGCGCCATCGCCGGCATAGAACACCGGTCACCTCTGAAAACCAGTCCTGCGCTCCAGTCCGTTATCGCGAGATTACGCGAGGAAGTGCCCGCGCTTGAAGAAGACCGCTATCTGGCACCCGACCTTGAAACCGCAGCAGACCTGGTCCGCTCAAGGGTTCTTGTGTCGGTTCTGTCGAACGAGCACATGATCAAACTGGGGGCAGCCGATGCAGCCGGTTGAGGTTATAAGAGGAGACGGCCCCGTTGTTCTGGGTCTTCCACATTCAGGCACCTTCGTGCCGGACGAGGTCTGGCAACAGCTTAACCCGCTCGGACAAAAGCTTACCGATACGGACTGGCATGTCGACCGGCTCTATTCCGGTCTTCTGCCTGGCGCAACGATAGTCAGCGCCAACTTCCACCGCTACGTGATCGACGCCAACCGCGATCCGGAAGGCATAAGCCTTTACCCCGGCCAGAACACGACCACGTTGTGCCCGACGACCGACTTTGATGGCACGCCGATTTACCGCGAAGACGCAGCACCGGACAAAGCGGAAATCGAAGCGCGCCGGATTGCCTGGCACGCGCCGTATCACGCGGCGCTGGAAGCGGAACTGAACCGGGTCAGGGCAAAGCACGGCATTGCCATTCTCTATGACTGTCATTCGATCCGCTCTGTCGTACCGTTCCTCTTCGAAGGCACGCTGCCCGACTTCAATGTGGGCACCAACAACGGGGCGACCTGCGCACCGGAGATCGAAGCGGCGGTCTATGGTCATGTTCAAGACACCAAAGGGTACTCCTCAGTTCTGAACGGCCGCTTCAAGGGTGGCTGGACAACACGGAATTATGGGCGTCCCAGTGAGGGTTTTCATGCCATCCAGATGGAACTTGCCCAACGGACGCACCTGGTTTCCGAAGACCAGCCCTTTGACTACGACGAGCGCAAGGCGCAGCGCCTGCGCGGCCATTTACAGACCATTTTAAGAGCGCTTGTATCTTTGGCGCCGGCACTTGAAGAAAAACAAGAAGATCGAGGGAACGCATCATGAATGATCGCCGTCACAATGCCCGCGACGTCTATCCGCCGACCGGTCCGGAGCTGAACGCCAAGTCCTGGGTAACCGAAGCGCCGCTGCGCATGCTCATGAACAACCTCCATCCCGATGTTGCTGAAAACCCGCATGAGCTTGTGGTCTATGGAGGGATCGGCCGTGCCGCGCGCACCTGGGACGACTTCGACCGGATTGTCTCAGGTCTGAAACAACTGAATGAAGACGAAACACTGCTCGTTCAGTCCGGCAAACCGGTAGGCATCTTCAAAACGCACAAGGATGCGCCGCGCGTTCTCATCGCCAACTCGAATCTCGTTCCAAACTGGGCAAACTGGGATCACTTCCATGAGCTCGACAAGAAAGGTCTGGCCATGTACGGCCAGATGACGGCCGGTTCCTGGATCTATATCGGCACCCAGGGCATCGTTCAGGGCACCTACGAAACCTTCATGGAGGCCGGCCGCCAGCATTATGGCGGGAGCCTCAAGGGGCGCTGGATCCTGACCGGCGGGCTCGGGGGGATGGGAGGTGCACAACCCCTTGCTGCCGTCATGGCGGGCGCTTGCTGTCTCGCCGTTGAGTGTGACGAAAAGAGCGCCGATTTCCGACTGCGCACCCGTTACGTCGATGAGAAAACACATTCTCTAGATGAGGCACTAGTGCTGATCGACCGCTGGACGAAGGCAGGTGAAGCGAAGTCCGTCGCCCTGATCGGCAATGCCGCCGATGTTTTCCCTGAATTGGTCAGGCGTGGCGTCAAACCGGACATCGTTACCGATCAGACCTCCGCGCACGACCCCATCAACGGCTACCTGCCACAAGGCTGGACCGTGGCCGAATGGCGGGCAAAGGCGGAGACCGATCCGAAGGCAGTGGAGAAAGCCGCGCGCGCGTCCATGAAAGTCCATGTCGCCGCCATGGTCGATTTCTGGAACCAGGGTGTGCCGACACTGGATTATGGCAACAACATCCGTCAGGTCGCGCTTGAGGAAGGTCTGGAAAATGCATTCGCATTTCCCGGCTTTGTGCCTGCCTATATTCGCCCCCTGTTCTGCCGGGGCATCGGACCCTTCCGCTGGTGCGCGCTCTCCGGCGACCCGGAAGACATCTACAAGACCGACGCCAAGGTGAAGGAGATGATTCCGGATGATCCGCACCTTCACAACTGGCTCGACATGGCACGGGAGCGCATCTCTTTCCAGGGCCTGCCCGCGAGGATCTGCTGGGTCGGCCTGGGCCAGCGCCACCGTCTCGGCCTGGCCTTCAACGAAATGGTCCGTTCGGGCGAGCTGAAGGCACCCGTTGTTATCGGACGCGATCATTTGGACTCCGGCTCGGTGGCATCGCCAAACCGGGAAACGGAATCCATGAAGGATGGATCGGACGCTGTGTCCGACTGGCCGTTGCTCAACGCCCTGCTTAACACCGCTTCCGGGGCGACCTGGGTGTCGCTGCACCATGGCGGCGGTGTCGGCATGGGATTTTCACAGCATTCCGGCATGGTCATCTGCTGTGACGGCAGCGAAGATGCCGACAGACGGATTGCACGCGTCCTTTGGAACGACCCGGCCACCGGCGTCATGCGCCACGCCGACGCCGGATACGAGATCGCGCTTGAATGCGCGAAAGAACAGGGGCTGAACCTGCCGGGCATTCTGGAGGAATAACAACCACGGCGGGACACTCCACACCCAAATTCGAACAGAGGGGTAAAACCATGAAAAGACGTGATTTTCTAAAAGCCGGTGCGGCCGGAACCGCAGCTGTCACGGCTGCCACACTGGCATCGCCAGCCATTGCCCAGGACATTCGTCAATGGCGCATGGTCACCGCCTGGCCGAAAAACCTTCCAGGACCGGGCGTTGCCGCCCAGATGCTGGCTGATCGCATCACTGCGCTGTCCGGCGGACGTATCGAGGTCAAGTTGTTCGCGGCCGGAGAGATCGTTCCAGGCAATGGCGTCTTCGATGCTGTCGGCCAGGGCACGGCCGAGCTTTATCACGCCGTTCCCGCCTACTGGGGGTCCAAGTCCAAAGGGATCCTGCTCTTCGGTTCGCAACCCTTTGGCCTGACGGCACCGGAACAGGCCGGTTGGCTGATCCACGGCGGCGGGCAGCCGCTCTATGACGAAATCTATGCCCGCTTTAACCTGAAGCCGTTCCTTTGCGGCAATTCAGGCCCGCAATGGGCAGGGTGGTTCCGGACGGAAATCAACAGCGTCGACGACCTGAAGGGACTGAAGTTCCGCTCCACCGGCCTTGCATCCGAGATGTGTTCCAAGCTCGGCATGGCAGTGCAGGCGATGAGCGGTCCGGCAATGTTCCAGGCACTCCAGTCCGGCGCGCTCGATGCCGGCGAATTCATCGGCCCCTGGACAGACAGCGCGCTCGGCTATTACCAGATTGCCAAGAACTACTACTGGCCCGGCGTCGGCGAGCCGTCCTCCGCCGAAGAATGTGCGGTCAATCTTGAGGCCTACAACGATCTTCCGGATGACCTCAAGGCAGCCGTGTCACACGCCTGTGCCAGCCTCTACAATGACGTTCTCACCGAATACAACACCAAGCACGCTCAGGCTTTGACGCAACTTGTCAACGAACACGATGTCATGGTGCGCAAACTGCCGGACGAGGTCATTGTCGCAATGGGCAATGCCGCGGGAGAAGTCATTGCGGACCTGCGCGCAAGCGATGACGAACTGGTCAAGCGCATCACGGAAAGCTTCCTCGCCTACCGGACCTTGATGCACGAATACATGCCCTACGCCGACAACGGGCAGATGAACGCCCGCCTGCTCGATTACAAATACGACTAGGCCGCCGTACTGGCGTGAATTCTCCAAAGTTCCGAGGGACAGAGATTGATTCCTCGGAACACCCTTCGTCATCGCTGCACCCGCTTTCGCGGGCAAAGTTTCCGGCAGGGAACCCGGTAGACACAAACCTCACGCGAACAATGAGCTCCGCGGAATACTGGATCCCGGATCGTCACTACGCTCCGTCCGGGATGACAAGTTGGCGAAATTCTGATTCAAATTGAGTCTGACATGGGGGCAGGATCAACCGCAATGGAACGACTCGCGGACGTGCTGGAGCGCGTCAATTCAGTCATCGGCAACACGCTGTGCTGGGCGGCGCTTGCCATGCTGCTCCTGCAGTTCGTGATCGTGCTCCTGCGCTATGTTTTCGGCTACAGCTATATTTTTCTGGATGAGGGCGTACTCTATTTCCATGCCGCGCTGTTCATGCTCGGTGCCGGCTATACGTTTCTCGTCAACGCCCATGTCAGGGTCGACATTTTCTACGCCAAGTGTTCTGAACGCACGCAGGCCTGGATCGATCTCTTCGGGCACCTTTTCCTGCTTACGCCTGCCCTCGTCGTCCTGATCTGGTTCTCGTGGCCCTATGTACGTGGAAGCTGGGCCATACTGGAAGGCCCGATTTCCGTTGGGGGCATTCCGGCTTCCTATCTGCTCAAGACGCTGATCCCGTCCTACTGCGTCCTGCTGCTGATCCAGGGCGTTGCGGCATTCCTGCGCGATGTTCTTAAGCTGCGAGGCACCGGCGCATGAGTCTTCCGCTCGATCTCATCATGTTCGGCGCGCTCATCGCGTTCATCCTCCTGGGCTATCCCGTCGCCTTCACGATTGCCGGTGTTGCCACGGGTTTTGCGCTTCTTGGCTGGATGCTGGGTGATTTCAACATCCAGCTGATGGGTGCCATGGGCCAACGGTTTTTCGGCGTTCTCATCAATCCGGTCCTGACAGCGATCCCGCTCTTTGTGCTGATGGGTGTCATCCTGGAAAAGAGCCGGATCGCGGAAGACCTGCTTGAAACCATGGGGCGCCTTTTCGGGCGCATGAATGGCGGCCTCGGCGTCTCTGTCGTTCTCGTAGGCGCACTCCTGGCGGCTTCGACCGGTATTGTCGGTGCAACGGTGGTCGCCATGGGCCTCATCGCCCTGCCGACAATGTTGCGTAACGGCTATGATCCCAAGCTCGCTTCGGGAATGGTCTGCACGGCCGGTACCCTCGGCCAGATCATACCGCCCTCGACCCTGCTCATCATCCTGGCCGACGTCATGTCAAACGCCTTCCAGCAGGCGCAGTATGCGCAGGGCAAATTCACCATCGAAACCATTTCCGTCGGCCAGACCTTTGCCGCAGCCATGGTCCCCGGCTTGCTGCTGGTCGTTGTCTATTGCGTCTACATCCTCGCGCGCGCAAGGCTTTTTCCAAGCGATGCACCGGCCATGCGCGAGAACATCGAAAAACCGTCCACGCAGGAAATTGCCGCTGCAATTGTTCCCCCGATCCTTCTGATCATAGCCGTGCTCGGGTCTATTCTGGGTGGAATTGCTTCTCCCAATGAGGCCGCCTCAGTCGGGGCGATTGGCGCCATATTGCTGGCGGGCCGCCGTCTTGGTGTCTCCACAAGGCTGATCGTTCTCGCGACGCTTGCCTTGCTTGTGCTGGCGGTTGCCGCGACGGCGCTGCCTGTCCGTCTGCAGCGCTCCGATGTGACGATCGTCGGTTATCTGCTGGCTGGTCTTTATGCTGGTCTCGCAATCTTCGCACTCGGCGTTGTCCTGCGCATCCTGGTCGCGGCCTTTGGCGACGGACTATTGAAGGCATCGCTTCTGTCGACCCTCACCGTGACTTCCATGATCTTCGCAACCATCCTGATGGCCAGTTTCTTCTCGCTGGTCTTTGTCGGTCTCGGCGGCGAGGACAGGGTCCATGCGATCCTCAACGAAATGCCCGGCGGTGCGACAGGTGCTTTGATTTTTGCAATGCTGTTCGTCTTCGTGCTTGGCTTCTTTCTCGATTTCGTCGAGATCTCGGTAATCCTGTTGCCCGTGCTGATTCCGCCGCTCATTCTGATGGGCATCGACCCGATCTGGCTGACGGTCCTGATCGCGATCAACCTTCAGACATCTTTCCTGACGCCACCTTTCGGCTTTTCGCTTTTTTACCTGCGTGGGGCGGCGCCCAAGGAAATCACAACCGGTCAGATTTATCGCGGTGTCGTTCCGTTTATCCTCCTGCAGATGGTCGCGGTCGCAATCCTGTGGTTGTTTCCAATCCTGGCAACGTGGTTGCCGCGCTCGCTTTATTGAGCGGGCGTCAGGGCACACAGGTGATCTCCCGGCGTGATCGCAGGCAGCAGGCTTTCAATCCCGATTGGAATGGACGGGCTTGACGCAGGCTGCTTCAATCGGCTTTTCAGCGCCAGAATCCGGTCATAGGCCGCGTTGATCTTTTCGACCAGCAGCGGGTCATCCTCGGCAGCGTCCAAAAGAATACCCGCCACCTTTTCGGGAATATCCGGATCCGGACGTTTGTCATTGGCAAAGAGCAAGATGTCGGTTTGCGCGTGGACGGCTTTCAAAACCGCATCCTCCAGCGCAAAGTTCCTCCGGATCGCATCCATCTGAATGTCGTCGGAAATGATGACGCCGGTAAATCCAAGATCGCTGCGCAGGATCTCTACAAGTGCGGTCTCAGAAAGCGACATGGGACGGTTCTTATACGTTTTCTCAAGGGTCCGGTTGATCACATGTGCCGTCATGATCAAATCAACTTTGTCCTCTGCGATCAGCTGCCGGAACGGCATCAACTCGTCCGCGCTCCATGTTCTTGAAATGTCGACCGCACCCTTGTGGCTGTCCGTCCAGCTGGAGCCGTGCCCGGGAAAGTGCTTCAGCGCCGTCAGAACACCATGATCCCTGTGTGCGGACACAAAGGCAGCCCCATAGGCTGCGACGCGTTCCGGATCGGAAGAATAAGACCGTCCCAGCCGTCCGATGATCGGGTTGCCCCGGTTGACGTCGACATCGACAACAGGACCGAGATTAAGCGTAAAACCCCAGTCGGTAAGAGCTTCAGCAAGGGTGCCATAAGCTGTCTTTGCTTTGTCAGGGCCATATCGGAGCGCCATGCGTTTCGCCGACGGTGTATCAGGAAAGCCGTGATAGCGCTTGAGACGCTGGACCTTTCCACCCTCCTGGTCAATCGCAATAAGGGGCGGCAGGTGCGCCGGGGCGGCTTCTTTCAACGCCGCGTTCATGTGCTGCACGGTCTGGCGGTTTTTCAGGTTCCGCCCGAGATAGAGGACACCGCCGATTTCACCGGCTTCAATCTGGTCAAGAACGCGCCTGAACCCTGTTCTATCCGGCGTATTCCCAAGAAAACCGACCAGGATCATCTGGCCGATTTTGTCTTTCAGGCTGATCGTTTCCTCTTGCGCGGGATCACCATCATCATGCTGCGCCTTCACTTCTGCAAACGCGCTGGCGAAGCTGCTTGCAAAGACGAGCAACGCACAGATGATGATTGCACTGGCCCCGCAAGGCACCTTCATGAACGCCTCCGAGCCGTCCAGCCTCTTTCAAGACTTAGATAGCGCATTGGCGCACGTTTTCTCAAACTTCGGCCAATTTTGCTCTTCATCAGGTCGAAGGGCCAGCCAATATCCGGCAGTTGACTGCCCCGTCAGGCCACCAGCGCCTGTGCCGCAGTCGCCAGTGCTGCTTCGGTCTGGCTCAGATCCTCTTCGGTAAGCGCAAGATGGGCATAGAGTTTGCTGTCGGGTTTCAGAATACCGCTCGCGCGCAGGCTTTGATTGAACGCCTTTGCCTTTGCACCATCGTTATGGAACATGTCGCGATAGTTTCTGACCGGTTGATCGGTGAAAACGACGTCGAACAAAAACGGTTCGCCGACAATCTGGTGCGCGATGTCGGCAGCATCGAGATGCGTTTTGAATGCGCTCATCAGCCGCTCGCCGTTCTGGCGCAACTTCTCATAGGAACGCGGACGCTTCAGGATTTCCAGCGTCTTCAAGCCCGCTATGCTGGCGACGGGATTGCCGCTCAACGTTCCGATCTGAAACGTGAACCCCTCGTCGCCGACAATGCCCTTGTCGAAATGGGCCATGATCTCCTTTTTGCCGGCAATCGCGGCAAGCGGGAAACCACCGCCGATGATCTTGCCGAGCGTGCACAGATCCGGTGTGATGCCGTAATATTCCTGCGCGCCGCCATAGGCGAACCGGAAGCCGGTCACGACTTCATCGAAAATCAGAACGATGCCATGCTTGCTCGTCAGTTCTCTAAGCGCTTTCAGGAAACCGGGCGCCGGTGGAATGAGCCGTTGCAGCGGCTCAACGATCACGCAGGCAATCTCACCGGCATGCTCTTCAATGAGCGATTCGACAAACTCCGCATCGTTGAACGGGGCGATCAGCATGTTGTCGCGAACGCTTTCGGGAATACCCGCGGAGTCCGGCACGGCCTGCGGAAAGTTGACGAGTTTGCGTGGCGACAGGCTCATCAGTGCTTCACCGGACATCCCGTGGTAGCCGCCTTCGAATTTCAGGATCTTGTCCCGGCCTGTGAAAGCGCGCGCGAGCCGCATGGCGTACATATCCGCTTCGCCGCCCGTCGACACATAGCGTACCTGCTCCGCACAGGGCACCGCCTCGACCAAGACTTCGGCAAGCTCGATCCCGCGCGCATTGTTGGTGAAGAAGGTCATGCCCTTGCCGAGCTGTTCCTGCACGGCGTCGTGAACTTCAGGATTGCCGTGCCCCAGGATCATCGGTCCGGACCCGATCAGATAGTCGATAAATTCCTTCCCGTCTTCGTCCCACACGCGTGATCCTCTGCCCTCGCGCAAAATGACGCCCGGGTCGAAATTGCCGAATCCGGCCGCTGGCAGAACTTCAGCAGCGCGCGCTTTCCAGTCGTCCTGGGAAATCGTGGTTTTCATCTGACAGCCTCCTTCAGGCAGCAAGCGATAGGACGGGTTCGCCCAGAACGTCCGGATTTGGCGTTACCCCAAGACCGGGACCGGCAGGCGCAGAGATCCGCCCCATGGAACGGACCGGTGCATCCGGGTCCAGACGCGGATAAACATAGTTCGAGAGGTCGCAAACGTTCAGGACATTCGCGGGCGGCGACGACACCGCAACATGCAAAGCGGCGGCAGTGGCGATATCCGATCCCCACGTATCTTCAACACACATTTTTGCACCGAAATGCAGGCAAAGATCACGCGCGCGCCGAAGCTCAGAAATTCCTCCGAATTTGGACAGCTTGAGCGCAACCGCATCCATACAGCCAAGTTCATAGGCCTTGAAGAGGCTGACCGTGTCATGTGCGGTTTCATCGAGCTTCATCGGCAGACCCGTCGCCGAGCGGACCGCGGCACATTCTTCAAGCGTTGCGCAGGGCTGCTCCAGCATGACATCTAGATCGCGGACGGCGCGCCCGACCCTGGTTGCATCCAGACGGCTTGCGCCGCAGTTCCAGTCGCCGTAGACGAGCGGTCCCGGGCCGATGGCCTCGCGCACCATCCTGAGCCTGGCCACATCTGCTTCCCAGTTGTCGTCGGCGCCGAGTTTCACCTGGATTTGCCGCATCCCAGTGGCCAGCGCGTCCTTGGCGATGCGCGCCATTTCCTCCGGCGCGATGCAGGTGATGGAGTGATAGAGCGGCAGGTCGGCTACCTGTCTTCCGCCAAGCAGCGTGAAAACCGGGACGCCGCAGGCCTTGCCGGTCAGGTCCCAAAGGGCAATGTCGATTGCGGACTGCGCATAGACGTGACCAAGCAGGTGTTTCCGGCAGGCCGACATCAGAGCTTCGACACCGATCGGATTTGCCCCGATCAAAACCGGCGCAAGTTCGGCAAGCGCAGGCGCTACACCGTTTGCATAGGCGGGCAGATAATGCGGAATGGGGCAGACTTCGCCCCACCCGCTGACACCCTGATCCGTGTCGATCCGCAAAACCATGCTGTCGACTGTCGCGCAGGTTTTGCCGTCGGCCATGTAGTAGGTTTCATGGCTGGTAAGGGGCACCTTCCAGAGTGTCAGCCCGGTGATTTGAGTGTCGGGATAGTTGCTCACGCGCGCCCTCCATAAACCGCAACAGGCTGCCCGAGCGCCAGCGGATCGGGCGTGACGCCAACACCGGGTACATCGCTGAACGTGACATAGCCGTCTTGATTGCGCGCGCCCTGCCCCGCAACCGGATCAGTAGCCAGGTGTGCGTGACACAACCAGCTGGCCAGCCTGTTTGGGTCCGGCGTCGATGCTGCCAGGTGCAGCGTGGCCGTATCGGCAAAGGCGCTGCCGCCCGTATCTTCGATATGCATCTGCCATCCAACCGAAACGCCGAAATCTCGGATACGCCGCGCCTTGGTCAGTCCGCCGACCCGGTTGGGTTTGACTTTGACGCCCTGACACGCACCCGATTTCCAGGCCTGAAGATGATCCTGAAACGTGTGCAGGCATTCATCCAGCATGATCGGCTGAGGCACTTTTTTAGCAACAGCCGCGCATTGATCCAGCGTCTCGCAGGGCTGTTCGATCCAATCGCGCGCCGAAACGGCATTCAAGACCTGCAGCGCAACGCCCGGGGTCCAGGCCCTGTTCACGTCGAATGTAACCTGTTCGCCCTTCGGCAAGGCCGCGGAAATCGCTTCAATGCGTTCGATATCGGCGGCAAAATCACTGCCGCCGACCTTCGCCGAATGCGTCCGGTAGCCTTTGGCACTGGCCTCGTGGATCAGCGCAATCATCTCTTCGGGCGATCCTGTCGAGATCGACGAGTTGACCGCAACGCGCGCAGGTGTTTCCGCACCCAGAATGCGCCAGAGAGGTTCGCCCGTTGCCTTGCCGAGAAGATCCCAGCACGCAATGTCGATCGGTGATTTCGCGTAAGGGTGCCCTGGAAGCTGGACATCCATGGCCCGGTTGATGTCATCGAGCGCGCGCGGATCCCGCCCTAAAAGCGCCGGCGCCAGCAATTCGATCGCCGACCTCAGTCCAGGTCCGTGCGCGGGAAGATAGGTGTGCCCCCAGGGGCAGCCTTCGCCCCAGCCGGAAAGGCCTTCATCCGTATCGATCCGCACAAAGGTGCTGTCGATCGTCTCGAACTTCAGCCGCCCGCCCGACAGCCAATAAGGCTTGGAGAGCGGAAGGTCGATCTGCCAGACACTGATCCGGGAAATCCTCATGCCCCCGCTCCGTATTCGGCGACCGGTGCACCAAGACTGTCGAAATCAGGTTCGACGCCAAGGCCCGGCCCATCGGAGGCATAGAGCTTTCCGCTTGTCGTTCTTGGTCCCGGATATCCGGTCGAGCGGGTGTTATAGTTGTGAAGATCGGTCGTGTTCTGGAGAAACTCCGCCGCTGTCGAGGCTGCAAAATGCGCGAGCGTGGCCGTGGCAATCTCGCCGCCCCAGGTGTCTTCCGAGACGACCGGAATCCGGTTATCGATAAAGAAATCACGAACGCGCCGCGCTTTCGAGAGCCCGCCCAGATTGGAAATCTTCAGACACACCAGATCCGCCGCCCTGTCGGCCACGATCCGCTGCGCTGCCTGCATGCCGGTGACGCATTCATCCAGCTTCATCGGCAAATCGATCCGGCTTCGCACCTGCAGGCATTCCTCGTAAGTGCGGCAGGGTTGTTCGAAAATGAAATCGAGATCCCGCGTCGCCCGGGCGACCCTGAGCGCGTTGTCGACACGCCAACCCTGATTGGCATCCGCCATCGCCTTTTCGCCCGGTCTGAGCAATGGAACGACGGCGCGGATCCGCTCGATATCCTCGACCCAGTTCGCGCCGACCTTGATTTGAAACTGCCGGTATCCGCTTGCGCGGTGACGCTCCAGTTCGGCGACCGTTTCTTCCGTCGAGCGGTGCGGGGCGACCCGGTACATCGGCGCTCCGTCAGTCAGCTTGCCGCCGAGTAGCATCCAGACCGGAGCATTCAACGCCTTTCCGGCAATATCCCAACATGCGGCATCGAACGGGGCCTTCGCGTAGCCATGTCCTTGCACAAGATGATCCAGCAGCTGTTCGATCCGGGCGACCTGACGCGGATCTTCGCCAAGCAACGTAGGTGCAACGATGCGGGCAAGCGCTTCGACACCTTCCGAATGCGCAACCATGTAGTTCTCACCGCAAGGGGTGAACTCACCGCAGCCGGAAAGACCCGCATCCGTATCCATGACCACAACAGAGGCCCGTGCCGTCGAAATAGCGTTACCGGCACCCCAGCCGTAGCTGCCGTCGACATAGGGGAGATCAGTCTTGAAAATGCGTATGCGCGTGATCTTCATGGGATCACCACAATGTTACCCGTGTGCTTCTTCTCAATGAAGGCGGTTTGAGCCGCGTGAAAGTCCTTCAGCGGATAGGTCGCGGCCAGGGCAGGTTTCACTTCGCCGCGTTCGATATAGCCGACAAGATCCTTGAAGATATGAGGTTCCACGACGGTGGACCCGATGAGCGAAAGATCCTTGAGATAGAAGGTCCTGAGATCCAGCTCGACGATCGGCCCGGCAATCGCGCCAGAGCACGTGTACCGTCCACCGCGCTCCAGAACATCGATCAGCTTGCCCCAATAGGGCCCTCCAACGATATCGGACACCACGGAAACGGTCTCCCGCCCAAGGGCTGCCTTGAGCGCTACGCCGAGATTCTCCGGCGCGCGGTCCAGGAGCACATCCGCTCCCAGCGCCTTGACGTCCGCGTGCTTTGACGTGGAGGCCATCGCGGCAACAGTCGCGTCTCGGCGTTTGGCAAGCTGGACGACTGCCGACCCGACGCCTCCGGAAGCTCCGGTGACAAGGACCGTGTCCGCTTCCGTGACGTTTGCCCGGCTGAGCATTCCTTCAGCCGTTGTGTAGGAACACGAGAATGTCGCCAGTTCCGCATCGCTCAAACTGGATTGCACAGCACCGACATTCTTTGCGTTGGCGACCGTGTATTCGGCATATCCCCCATCACATTCCGAGCCGAAATATCCGGCCTTGTCCCGGTTGAAGGGATCCGACCAGTCACGGAGCCATCCGTCTACCATCACCCGCTTTCCCAGCAGATCTTGAGGAGCACCCTCGCCGAGGCCGACGACTTCTCCCACTGCGTCGGCACCTTGAATACGCGGGAATGTGATCGGTGCCCCGCCCCAGGTCGGATCTTCCTGCCCGACCTCCTCGTAGGCCCCGCCAGTGGTCGCATCGGAGACGGTTTTCGAATACCATCCGGACCTCGTGTTGACGTCGGTATTGTTCAGTCCGCACGCACCAACCTTGATCAGAACCTGACCCGGGCCGGGTTTCGGCGTCGGCCAGTCTTCGTGCCAGACAATCTGGTCAAGCCCTCCATGGCCTTTCAGGACCATGGCTTTCATTGTTGCAGGTAGTGTCATTCGGCTGCCACTCCGACAGGTGCGTCAGTTCTGGGGAAAATGCTCTCCGGATCATAGGCAGGGGCATCCAGAACGCGGGCCTTGCGGCGATCGTTCATGATGACCACTTCAAGCGACTGTCCCGGCTTGGCGGCTTCGGGCTCGACATAGGCAAAGGCGAGAATTTTGCCGATGGAATGTGCGAAGGCGACGGAACTGGTCGCTCCGACCGGCCGGCCATCCATCAGAACCGCCTCACCGCCGTGTCCGTCTTCAAAACCATCGGGCTCGATTTCGAGATAAACGCAAACCCACGGCAGATTGCTCGCCGCCGCGCTTTCTTCCGTTGCCGCCTTGCCCAGAAAATCGCCTTTGTCGAGTTTCACGAACCGCATCACATCGGCTTCAGGCAGCGTCACTTCATTCGTCAGTTCTCCAGCGCCCTTGAAGCCCTTTTCAAGGCGGAGCGCATTCATGGCAAAGGAGCCGTAATCCTTCAGTCCAAGCGGTTCGCCCGTCGACAAGAGTGCATCATAGACTTCCAGCATGTGCTCACGGGGGATATGAAATTCCCAGCCGAGTTCACCTGCATAGGACATGCGGAATGCCCAGACCTTGTGTCCGGCGACCTCGATTTCCTGGGCGGTCAGCCAGCGGAACGATGCATTGTCGAGAGCTGCCGGTGTATTCGGCGCAAGGATATTGCGGGCAAGCGGTCCATTGAGCGTCATTGCCCCCCATTCGTTGGAGCGGTTCGTGATAGTCGCGTCTTCACCCTGAAGGTTCTGGGCTAGATGATCCAGCAGCCTCTGTTCGAAGAATGCGGCACACACCAGGTAGAACCGGTCTTCTGAAAGCCGAACGACCGTCAGTTCCATTTCGATCCGGCCGCGCCGGTTGAGCATATGCGTGAGGGCGATGCCTCCGACTTTCTTGGGCAGCCGGTTGGCCACCAGCCGGTCCAGGTAGCGCTCCGCATCCGGACCTGACAACTCGACCTTGGTGAAGGCCGAAATGTCCATGATCCCGGCGGTCGTTCTGACGGCTTTCGTTTCCTTTGCGACGGCATCGTGCCATGCCGCCCGCCTGAAGGAATAGTAATCCCGCTGTTCAAGACCGTCCTTTGCAAACCAGCGCGGGCGTTCGTGCCCGTAGACCTCTTCGTAGACCGCACCCTTTTGCTTCAAGCGCTCGTAAAGCGGGCTGGGTTTGATCGGGCGGCCTTCCAGCCGGTTGAAGTGCGGGAACGGGATTTCGTGGCGCAGGCAATAATCTTCCTTTGCCTTGACGACCTGCCAGTCCTTGTCGGCATAGCCGCCGAACCGGCGTGGATCGAACTCTCGCATGGAGATGTCGGCCGAACCATGGACGATCCAGCGTGCAAGCTCTCGTGTCAGACCCGGCCCCCAGCCGATACCGATCTGGGTACCGCAGCAGCACCAGTAATTCTTGACGCCCGGAGCCGGACCGATCAGCGGGTTGCCGTCGGGCGGATGCGAGATTGCTCCGTGAACTTCGCGCTTGATGCCGAGTTCAGCGAAGATGGGCATGCGGTCCATGGCATTTTCCAACCATGGCATGATCCGGTCGTAGTCGGCTTCGAAAAGCTCGTTCTCCGCTTCCCACGGACAGAAGTCTTCCCAAACGGTGTTCGGATTTTCCTTCTCGTAGATCCCGATCAGACCGGACTTCTGCTCCATGCGGATATAGCCGGAGACAAGCTTGTCATCGCGGATAACCGGCAACTCTTTGTCCAGCTCCTTGAACTCAGGAACGGTGTCGGTGACGATGTAGTGGTGGGTCATGGAGGTCATCGGCAGCTGCAACCCGCTCCACTCCCCCATTTGCCGGGCGTAGGTACCACCCGCATTGACCACGTGTTCGCAGGTGATGTCGCCGAGCTCGGTGGAGACTTTCCATTCGCCGTTCGACTGCTGCTTGATATCGGTGGCACGGCAGCGGCGAATGATCTTCACACCGAGCTTGCGCGCACCGATGGCCAATGCCTGCGTGACGCCGGAAGGGTCTGCGTGCCCGTCGTCGGGCGTATGAAGCGCACCGAGAACACCATCGAGATTATAGAACGGATGAAGCTCGCGAATGCGGTCCGGTGCAACCATTTCCATAGGAAATTTCAATGCCCGCCCGACACTCATCGTGTGCCGGAGCCAATCCATTTCGTCTTCTGTATAGGCCAGTCGGAACGAGCCGCACCCGTGCCACGTCACCGACTGACCTGTTTCCTCTTCAAGCTTCCCCGAATAAAGATCGATATTGTAGCCGACGCATTTTCCAAGGCCGAAACTTGAAGTCGAATGCGTGATCTGCCCGGCCGCATGCCAGGTCGAGCCGGAAGTCAGCTCCGCCTTTTCCAGAAGAACGACATCTGCGCAGCCTTCATGGGCAAGATGGTAGGCAAGGCCGCAGCCCATGATGCCGCCACCAATGATGACGACGCGGGCCGAAGACGGCAGTTTGGAGGTTCCGGTTTCCGACACGTCTCATCTCCCAGGCCGGTGATTTTTCGATGGACATCGTAATTGTACAAATGTACTCTCGTCAATAATGAATGATATGATTGTACCAAAAACAGATCTGAAAGCCCCTCAGGAGGTTCTCACCGAGCTTGCGTCGGAGCTTGAGGACCTGACGCCGGAGCTGCGCAAGGCGGCCAGCTATGTGCTTGAAAATCCAAACGATGTCGGCGTTAGCTCAATCCGCGAAATTGCGGATGCTGCAGGCGTGAAACCGAACACGTTCGTGCGGATGGCCAGGTCCGTCGGGTTCGATGGATACGAAGACTTTCGCCACCCCTTCCGCGAAGCGATCCGCAGCCGTGGTACGGATTTTCCGGACCGGGCACGTTGGCTGCAGTCGCTGGCGAAGGGTGGCCAGCTGGGCGCACTCTTCGCGGAAATGGCGGCCTGCGCGATCTCCAATATCGAGAATACGTTTGCCGCAACCGATGCCAACGCGATGAAGGCGGCCGCCGATGCGATCGTGAATGCGCGGCACACCTACGTTCTCGGCGTCGGCGTGAACAACTCAAATGCGCGCAACTTCTCCTACCTCGCGGACATGGCTGTCGACACGATCTGGACCATTCCGAGGATGGGGTCTGTTGCAACGGATGATCTTGCACGGGCGGATGAGCGCGATGTGCTCGTCGCCATGACCTGCAAACCCTACCGAACGGATGTCATCGCCGCCGTGGAAACGGCGCGGGAACAGGGGCTGACCATCGTCGCCATTTCGGACAGCCCCGCCTCGCCCATCGTCGTCGGCAGCGATCATGCGTTCGTCGTCGACGCGGAAACGCCTCAGTTTTTCCCCTCGTCCGTATCGACAATCGCCCTGCTTGAAACACTGCTCGCCTTTGTCATCGCCGATGCACCGGAAGACGTGATTTCCAGCATCGAACGTTTTCACACACGCCGCCACAAGATGGGGCTCTACCAGGAAGAGTGGAAGGACCGCTCATGAATGTTCACAGCCAGCTCGTCCATTCGCTAGAAGCCCGATACTACACCGATCCGGAGCATTTCGAACGCGAGAAAGCCGGACTGCTGGCGCGAACGTGGCAATTTGCTGGGCATGCTTCGCTGCTTGAAAAGCCAGGCGACTATTTCACCATCGATATCGCCGACGAGAGCATCATCTGCCTGCGTGACCGGGAAGGCGAGCTCAGGGCTTACTACAATGTCTGCCAGCACCGCGCACACCAGCTGGTTCAGGGCGAAGGCAACACCAAGCTTTTGGTTTGCCCCTATCACAGCTGGACCTACGAGCTGACCGGCGGATTACGCTCAGGCCCGAATGTCCGTGCCGTGCCTGGTTTCGACCGCAGCAAGATCTGCCTGACCTCGGTGCGCATCGAGGACTTTTGCGGGTTCCTGTTCGTCAACCTTGATCCGGATGCAAAGCCCATGGACGTCTGGTTTCCGAATGTCCGCAAGGAGCTGCGCGCCTTTGTTCCGCACATCGACAGACTGAAACCGCTCGAGTGGGTGGAAATTCCGGAAAACTGCAATTGGAAAGTCTCTATCGAGAACTATTCAGAATGTTATCATTGCCCCATCAACCACACCACATTTTCAACCGGTGTGGTCAAGCCCGAGACCTATGACATCCAACCACAGGGATACTGTCTCAGGCACACGACCGAGTGCCAGAACCTCGACAGAATGACCTATGAAATCGATCCGGCATCGAACGAGCATGCCGGGGACTATTCGTCCTGGTTCCTCTGGCCGCTATTTTCGTTTCAGGTTTATCCCGGGAACATTCTCAACACCTATCACTGGCGCGCAGTTGATGTGAACAAAGTTGTCGTCTGGCGCGGCTGGTACACGGTTGACGGTGTCGATTCGGAAATCATCCGGCGCCTGGCGGTCCAGGATAGGTCGACAACGGTTGAAGAGGACATCTACCTTGTCGAAGCGGTTCAAAAGGGTCTCAGAAGCCGCGGATACAAACCAGGTCCCCTGGTGCTCGACCCGGCCTGCGGTGTGAATTCGGAACACTCCGTTGAGGCGCTGCAGAACTGGATGCGGGAAGTCTGATGACCGCGCCCGGGTCCGAAGCGCAGGGCATGCCGCTGGAATGGACCGAAGACCAGAAGCTGTTTCCGCATCAGGTCGGCTTCACCTGCCCGCCGCATGACTGGGATGCCGCTCCAAGCGATTTCTTGCGCATTGCGCCCGAAAGTGTCGGCGTTCATGGCTGGATGCTTCACGTTCCTGACTACCGGCATCGTCTCGACCAGCGTTCGCAGAACTTCGACATGCTCGAGGATTTCGCTGCCGTGATGGCCAACAATGGTGCCGATGTTTGCGCGCAGGTCGGATCCAACTGGGTACACGCCTCAGGCCTGGGCGTTCAAGGAATAGCCGATTTCTGCCATCGGCTCTCCGATACACATGGCCTTGCCTTTCACATGGCCGGATACGCGATGGTCGAGGCTCTGAGGGCCATGAACGTTGAAAAGGTCGCCCTCAATGCCGTCTATCACTGGCCGGAATGGTGGCAGGGGACGGTTGGTTTCCTGAAGGAAGCTGGCTTCGATGTGCTTTGGGCGGGCAACTTTGTCGATCAGGGCTGGTTCAAGACCCAGGAAGACGTGAACCGGAAGAGATGGATTTTCGAGGGCGATCTTGCACGGCGCAGCTTCGAATATGTTGCCGATAAGGCCCCAAACGCCGATGCCTACCTTGCCAACGGCATGGTCAATTTCCGGACCGGGCCCAATGGCCAACCGCAACGCATGCTACACCTCACCCCGCAGCTGGAAGAGCAACTCGGCAAACCGGTTGTCGCACACGACACCGCCCTCTACTGGCGCATTTTCCGCTCGCTCAATCTGGCGCCGGACGGCAGGCATGGGCAACTTCTGGAGACACTCGATGCATAAGATCGTTGCGCTCTGGGCCGTGCCCCGGTCGACGTCCACCGCCTTTGAATGGATGATGCGCCAGCGCGGTGATCTGGATTGCCTTCATGAGCCCTTTGGCGAGGCATGGTACCAGGGAGCAGAACCCTTCTGGCCGCGATGGCAGCCGGGCGACAAGACAACTCCGGACCTCACCCTTGAAAGCGTCTGGGACGATATCCGGGCGCGGGCAGAAGCCGGCCCGGTCTTCATCAAGGACTTCCCGCACTACATCAACCATATGTGGGACGCGGAGTTCCTCTCCCATTTCACCCATGCGTTTTTGATCCGGGATCCTGCGCTCACGATCACCTCCATGCATGACAAGTGGCCCGATTTCGACAGCGCTGAAGTCGGCTTTCCCGAGCAGCGGGCACTGTTTGATCTGATCCATGCCCTGGACGGCAAGGCCCCGCCGGTGATCGACAGCGACGACCTTCTGGAAAACCCGGAAGGCACGGTGAAAGCGTTTTGTGATGCCGTCGGCATTCCCTTCATTGCCGAGGCTCTCACCTGGGAACCGGGGGCCGACACGGCACAATACAGTTGGTGGGACGGCGGCTCCTTCCACGCCAATCTGAAAAACTCGACCGGGCTTCATCCGCAAAAACGGCGCTATGTCGAATTGGCCGATGCGCCCGCTCGCGTGCAGCACGTCCACCGGCGCATGAAACCCCATTACGACAGACTTCGTTTTCACAGGATCAGGGTGCAGTGACGGACATTCCGGCCTATTGGCATAATTTTATCGACGGTGACTACTGCGAAGGTGGCGCCGGACACATCGAGGTTCTCGATCCATCGACCGGAGAGCGGGTCGCGGACCAGGCGATCGCGGACGAAAGCGATGTTGATCGCGCAGTGTCGGCGGCTGAGGCCTTAAGTGCCAACGGCGCCTGGTCGGATCTTCGCCCCGTTGAGCGCGGCCGCATCGTTCGAAAGATGGGAGAGTACATTCTCGACCGGATCGACGAAATTGCTCCGATCCTGACGCGCGAAGCCGGCAAGCCGCTCTGGGAAGCCAGGCTCGAGCTTGAAGGCGCAGCACGCTATTTCGAATATTACGGCAACCAGGCCGAAACCATGGAAGGCCGCTCCATTCCACTCGGCGGCGGCTACTTCGATTTCACCACCCATGAACCGTTCGGCGTGTCGGCCCAGATCATTCCGTGGAACTACCCCATGGAAATGACGGCCCGCTCGCTGTCGGCCGCGCTTGCGGTCGGCTGTTCCGTTGTCGTCAAGACACCCGAACTCGACCCGCTCACCAACCGGTTTTTTGCAGATGCCGCGCTTGCCTGCGGACTGCCCAATGGCGCGCTCAACATCATCAGCGGGCTTGGTAAGGACACAGGCGCAGCACTGACCGCACATCCCGGCGTCAACCAGATTGTCTTCACCGGCTCGGTTCAGACCGGAACAGCAATTGCAACGGCCGCGGCGCGGAACGTAGTGCCCTGCGTCCTCGAACTCGGCGGCAAATCGGCCGCAATCGTCCATGACGATGCGGATCTGGATGCATTTCTCTCTGATGTCCGCTGGGGCATTTATTTCAACGCCGGCCAGGTCTGCTCCGCCATGTCCCGCGTCGTCGCCCACGAAAAGGTCCACGACAAGCTGGTCGACGGCATTGTCGCCATGGCGGAAGACCTCGATGTCGGCGACGGCCTCGGGTTTCCGGACTTCGGCACCAACATGGGCCCGATGATTTCCGAAAGCCAATGCCAGCGCGCAGCCGGAATGGTTTCAAAGGCCGAGCGCGATGGCGCAAGGGCGGCCACGGGTGGACGGCGGATGAACCGCCCGGGATACTTTCTCGAACCAACGGTGCTGACTGGCGTCACACCCGACATGACAATCGCCAATGACGAGGTCTTTGGCCCGGTTCTGTCAGTCTTGAAATTCAGCACCGAGGAAGAAGCCATCCGGATCGCCAATGGAACGCCTTACGGATTGGTTGCCGGAGTTTTCACATCCGATATCGACCGCGCCATGCGGGCAACCAGAGGTCTTCGCGCCGGACAGGTGTTCGTCAACGAATGGTACGCAGGCGGTGTCGAGACCCCCTTTGGCGGTTTCGGCAAATCCGGCTACGGTCGCGAAAAGGGCCGCGAAGCGCTGCTCAACTATGTTCAAACGAAAAATGTCGCGATCAAACTGAGGTAAGAAATGGATCAGGATCTGTTCGAAAAGGGACTGGAACAACGCAAGGCAACGCTCGGCGCAGAATATGTCGAGAACAACCTGGCGAAAGCAGACGATTTTACCCGTCCGTTTCAGGAGGCGATGACAGCCTGGTGCTGGGGATTCGGATGGGGCGACGACGTCATCGACGCCAAGACCCGCTCCATGATGAACCTCGCGATGATCGGTGCGCTCGGAAAGATGACCGAGTGGGAGATCCATTGCAGAGGTGCGATTAACAACGGGGTCACCAAGGACGAAATCCGCGCGATCATTCACGTGGTGGGGATTTATTGCGGCGTTCCGCAATCGCTGGAATGCTTCCGGGTAGCCAGAAAGGTGCTTGAAGAGCAGGAACCCGCCTGACCTCATCGGTTTGCGGCTACGGAGGTTTCTGCGCTTCTTGCAGCACTTTGCCTTCGCCTCAAGTATGGGTTGGTTTTTTGTGCATTTTACGCTATTTTTTCCCAAAGCTTGGGAGGAAAAGCATAAATGGACGGTTTCTGGAGTGTGCTGGGTGGAGCGTTCGCGCTCGTCTTTGCACTGGATCCGGATCTCATGGAAATCATCGGGCTGTCCATGAAGGTGACCCTGACGGCGGTGTTCTTGGCCTGCCTGATTGGATTGCCGCTCGGCGCAGCCGTGGGCACATTCCGCTTTCCCGGTCGCTCGCTACTGGCCGTCATTTTGAACGCGCTCATGGGTCTGCCACCGGTTGTGGTCGGTCTTGTCGCTTATCTGATGCTGTCCGCCTCCGGCCCGCTGGGTCCGCTCCGCCTGCTATACACTCCCACAGCCATGATCATCGCCCAAATGATCATCGTCACGCCCATCGTCGCGGCCCTGACGCGTCAGGTTGTTGAAGACCTCGACCGCGAATATGCCGAACAGTTTGCCTCGCTTGGAGTTGGTGCCTTCGACCGCCTGTTTTCGCTTCTTTGGGATGCCCGCTACAGCCTGCTGACCGTTGCGCTCGCCGGTTTCGGCCGAGCTGTCGCGGAAGTCGGCGCTGTCCTGATCGTGGGCGGGAACATAAATCATGTCACGCGGGTCATGACGACGACCATCGCGCTTGAGACTTCCAAGGGAAATCTTCAGCTTGCGCTCGCTCTCGGCGTCATCCTTTTGGTGATCGCCTTTACGGTCAATGCATGCGTCATGGCCATCAGGGCCTCCGCCGTGAGGGCCGCCTATGCGTGATGCAGCCTTTGATATGCCGTCAGCACCGTCGGCCCGCTTCCAGCCGCAGGATGGAAAGCCGATCCTTGAAGCAATGGGGATCACCTTCAAGGCAGGCGGCCAACAACTGCTTGATGAGATCGACATCACCATTCGGCGCGGCGCGCGCACCCTCATCATGGGACCCAATGGGGCTGGCAAGAGCCTGCTGCTGCGCCTGATGCACGGATTGATCCGGCCCGACAGAGGAGAAGTCCTTTGGGAAGGGCAGCCTTTGACGAAGCAGGCGATGAAATCCCAGGCGATGGTCTTTCAGCGTCCTGTCCTGTTGCGCCGCTCCGTTCTGGCCAATCTCAAGTTCGCGCTCTCGGTTCGTGGCCTTCGCGGACACAAGCGCGCGCAAAAAATTGAAACAGCGCTGGCCTCTGCGGGGCTGGGCCATCTTGCCCGGCGCCCGGCACGCGTGCTCTCTGGCGGCGAACAACAGCGCCTCGCGGTTGTTCGTGCACTCGCCTGTGAGCCGGACCTTCTCTTTCTGGACGAACCGACTGCAAACCTCGACCCGGCCTCGACTGCGGCGATCGAAAAGCTCGTGATGGAAGCAAACGAAAAGGGCATCACGATCGTGCTCGTGACGCACGATGCCGGACAGGCAAAACGTCTTGGAGAAGACGTCATCTTTCTTCAGGACGGCCGCGTTGCGGAAGCAGGGACCGTCAGTCAGGTGCTCAATACACCACAAAGTGAACCGGCGCGCGCCTGGCGCGACGGCCGCCTTTATCTTGGACCGCAGATTCGAACTCTTTCAGGTAACGACCGGAGTAACACGTGATCAAGAACATACGTCTTGCAGTGCTTGCCACTGCGATGATCGGACTGTTGTCGTCAGTTGCGGCAATTGCGGAAGACAGGTTTATCATCGTCCAGTCGACAACATCGACGCAGAACTCGGGTCTGTTCGATCATCTCCTGCCGGCATTTCAGGAAAAGACCGGAATAGAAGTCCGCGTCGTCGCCGTCGGCACCGGACAGGCGATCCGCAACGCAACCAATGGCGACGGCGATGTTCTCCTCGTGCATTCCAGACCGTCGGAGGAAAAATTCGTCGCCGACGGACTGGGCGTCACGCGCGCGGATCTCATGTACAACGACTTCGTTGTTGTCGGGCCGGCGGCAGACCCAGCCGGGGTTTCCGGATCGAACAACGCAATCGACGCGTTGCGGAAAATTGCTGAGGCTGAAACCCCGTTCGCGTCCCGGGGTGATGACAGCGGCACCCATAAGGCTGAGCTCAGATTGTGGATGGCTGCCGGTGTCGACACGACATCGGCTTCGGGTGCTTGGTACCGGGAAACCGGATCCGGGATGGGTGCGACCCTGAACACCGGCACCGGCATGGATGCTTACGTATTGACCGACCGTGCGACCTGGATCGCCTTCGGCAACAAGGGCAACCACGAGATTGTTGTCGAAGGTGACCCGCGACTGTTCAATCAGTACGGGGTGATCCTTGTGAACCCTCAAGTCCATCCGCACGTCAAAGCCGAGATGGGTCAGACCTTTATCGATTGGCTTTTGTCGAAAGAGGGACAGCGGTCGATCGCAGACTTCACGGTCGACGGTCAGCAGCTGTTTTTTCCGAACGCCAATGACGGATCCAGCTGACACTTTCCTATTGCCGCTCAATTCGGTCTGTATATGCAAGAGCTTCAAACACGCGACTGTTATGAGCGTGTGATTTTGAGCTGACGATGAAATGCGCCATCGTGTTTCCCGAATGACGGGGGACACGAAATGCTGAAGCGGTTGGTACTCTTTTTGGGTCTGGCAACAGGATTGACGTCACCATCCTGGGCCGTCGTCCTCGGTGGTGAAATCATCGATCAGCGCGGCAATGGAAAATTCGTTCTTCTGGACACAAGCACATCGTTCAGTGTCGGAGCCGATAACTTCAATACCGACAACCTTTATGCATTCGATGAAGATCAGAACATTCTGCTGAGCGAGCCGATCCGTGTCGATTTCGGTGGAGACAACGGCATCATACGGCAGGGCGAGACAATCGCGAGCCACTACGTTTTTTTCGACAGTTTCGCCGGGGTCCATTACGGCTACGTAGACTTCGACGCCCCTATCCTGGGGATCGCCGCTTTCCAGGACACGATGGCGGCCACCGATTTTCTTGCCAATAATGACGTAAACTACATCAGCACTGAATTGCGTGGGCTTGAACCGGGCGACAGGGTCTGGGTCGACAGCCAGAGCCCAAATCGGCTGTGGGTCTTCTGGGCAGGGTCGTCACCGGGGGACTACATCCGAGTGTTCACTGAGAAATCTCTCGGTGCGATGATGTGACAGCTCTATAATTTCCCGTTGTCGCCCACACCCGCGATTGCGCTTCGGAGTCCAATCCACAAGCACCTGCACCGATTACTCGAGCAATTCGCGGCAGTTCAGGTCCTCAAAAGCGAGAAACCACCGTTCCAGATGCGACCACCAGCTGGCGTGCGTGTTGTCAGCACTGTGCTGAAACACCGGAACGACAGCATTGCACACATGGCCGAGCCGGTAATCATGCCAGAAGTCTTCCCATGAAATGCGCGTAGAGGCACTGGCGTTATAGGTTTGCAGGTAGCTCTTCAGCAGGTTGACTTCATGAAAGGCGCGCCGGTGCGGATACCAGTGCATGGCAATCATCAGGGCGAGATCCATACCGGCAAAATCGACCCGCCAGTCTTCCCAGTCGATCAAGATGGCATCGTCCCGATTCTCGTCCCTTGGGTACAAAACATTCCAGAAGTGCGCGTCGCCATGAATTCGGGTGACCGTCCCACCTCCTTTATAGCGATCTGCCTTCAGCGCCGGTATGCGCTCACAAACCCGTTCCAAAAGCACGGCGCGATCTTCCGGCAGGCGATCGCCCAGCTTCGCCAAAAACGCTGGCAGCATTTCAGAAACGTGTAGGCCCAGGACGCGTTCGCGTTTGTTGAGATCGTCGGTGGCAGACTGAGCCCAATGCGCATGAAGCGCGGCGAGCGAGCGCACTGCCATATGGCAATGCGGTAGTGTTGGCGGCATGGGCCACGGTGTTGCGACATGTGTCGTCGAAAGATCTTCCAAAAGGATGCAGGTAGCGCCACTGGAAGGATCGACTAGCGAAACAAAACAGTCCGCCAACGGTAACCCCGTTTTGTTGGCAGTGGCATAAAACACCTGTTCGCCGGGAAAAATGTCCGCAAGCGGATCAGGATCTTGCCTGATCTTCAGGAAGAACCTGGCAGGCAAATCAGCTGGCGGGTCGACGAATTCGGCTTCCAAGAAAGCGGTATCAGCGACATTCCATCTTGTAGAGGGGGTGACCGTAAGCTCTTTGACTTGCACCGGACCATGTCGACCATGGTCTGAAAGCACCTCAGACAGCCAATCGGCGTCAATGTCGATAGGAGCGCGTGGAATGGAAACGGACACGGAAACAATCTGGAAAGACGTTATAAACCATCAGGCAACCGGGATCATGCAATGATTTGACAAGTTTCCCGACAATCGCGCCGGCTGTCAAAGTTCCACGGAACCCGGCACTCTATTCACC
Source organism: uncultured Roseibium sp. (assembly GCF_947494555.1). Taxonomy (GTDB): domain Bacteria; phylum Pseudomonadota; class Alphaproteobacteria; order Rhizobiales; family Stappiaceae; genus Roseibium. The sequence goes on from NZ_CANLVF010000008.1 coordinate 52,451, forward strand.
GAGCCTCACCGACGAACTGCTGGCTTGTTCCGCGCTCGAAAAGCCGGCACGCTGAAGCATCTCGCTGGCTCCAATAGCGATAACCACAATGGCTGCAAAGGCCGCCAACATCGCTTTCATTGCGTCTCTCCATCCTTGTTGTTTCCGGCGGTTGCCGACTTGAGATAATCGACCAGATCACTCCGGTCTTCAGGTTTTGCGATCACCTGCATCGGCATCTTGGACCCTGGAATAAAGTGGTCCGGGCCATCAAGAAAGAGCTGATCGATCGTCTCTTCGCTCCAGATGATATCAGATCCGGTCAGGGTTTCCGAATAGGGATAATCCGGCAATGTTCCTGCGCGCCGACCGAACACCGCATGCAGCGTCGGTCCTGCCTTGCGCGCGCTTCCCTCCGTCAAGGCATGGCATATGGAACATTTGCGCGCAAACTGCCGCTCGCCATTCGACATGTCTTCCGGCCGCCGCAGGAATTCAGGTGTTTCCTTTGCCATAGGATCAAACGCGCCAAGCTCGGCCACGGGCCAGGAATAAACGATGTTCTCGATCCCGCCGGCATGCAGGATCTCGCCGTCTTGAGAAAAAGCCAGCGCCCAGATGGGCCCTTTCAGTGCAGCCTTGAAATCGGATTCAATCGACCACGACTGCGTGTCGAAAACAGTTATGTATCCATGACCATCGCCGGTCGCCAAACGCTTGCCGTCGGAGCTCAAGGCCATGGCCAGGATCGGACGCCGCTCCAGCGTAAAGTCATGTAGCCGCTCACCTGTTTCGATATCGACGATGCGTGTAACCCCGTCCTGCGACCCATAGGCGACCCAGGTTTCGTTGCTGTTGGCACCGCCGAGCACCATGACGTTGATCCCGAAACCGTTGCGCTCGATGACACGTTTTTCCGCCTCTTGCGCCACATCCCAAAGCTTGATGGAACCGTCGACCGACGCGGAGTAAAGCCACGCACCGTCGGCGGAAAAAGCAACCTGATTCACACCGGCGTTGTGGCCGCTCAGGAACACCGGTTCACCACCATCAACCGGCCAGAGCCCGATCCGCGCGTCCCAACTCGCACTTGCGATCGTTTTCCCGTCCGGTGAGACGGCCAGACCCATGACCTTCGCGGTGTGGCCTTGGAGCTTCGTGTTGGAGCCCTCGGCCAGGTTCCAGACGATAAGATCATTGTCATCACCAGCGGAAACGACACGATTTTCATCGATGAACCGGACCACCTTGACGGCTGCCTCGTGACCATCCAGCCAGCTTGGTTCTCGCGCCGACCAGATACCGACGGCATTGTCGAAACTCGCCGTTGCGACCTGACCGTTTTCCGGAGAAACGGTGATGTCCATGACCGGCCCGCCATGGCCCTTCAATGTCTCAAAGTCCGCTGCAAAGGAATGCGTATTTGCGAAAATCAGGGCGCAGAATGAAACGACACATGCGGCGGCGGCTGCGATGCTAGGCAGCCGCTCGGATGCTGTATGTCGGACACGCACCGCTGTCATGGGAAGCGGGCCTATTCGGCGGGAACCGTGTTTTTGTCGGGCGCTTCAGACTTGCGCTCAGCTTCCTCGACTTCCTTCACCCACAAACCATGGTGTTCGCGCGCCCATTGAAGCTCGACCTCGCCGGAGCCCATGGCATCGTAGGCCCCTTCCATACCGACCGAGCCGATGTAGATATGCGCCAGGATCATGGCGATCATCAGGAACGCAACGATCGTATGCCACAGCTGGGCGTACTGCATTTCCTCATGCGGTGCGAGTTCTGTCGGCAAGGTGCCGAGCCCGACCAATTGAGGCAGACCGAGATTGTTCAGGAGTTCGAAAGTCTTGGCAAACATCGGGAAATCGAACGGGAACAGCAGCGAAATGCCCGAGGCGGAAATCGATGCTCCAAGAACAATCACACCCCAGAAGATCATCTTCTGGCCGAAATTGAATTTCTTCGCCGGAGGGTGCACGCCTTTCTTCAGCAGCCCGCCCCCGACCGCAATCCATTTCAGATCCGTCTTGTTCGGAATGTTGTGAACCACCCACATGACGAAAACCATGACAAGACCGAGCATGAACGCCCAGGACACGTTGTTGTGGACCCATTTGGACGCCAGCGCGATTGGCGCGTAGGCATCCTTTCCGAGCAGCGGGATGATGGCGACGCGCCCGAACAGGACGATCAGACCTGTCACGGCAAGCAATATGAAGCTGCCGGCGAGCAGCCAGTGCCCGAACCTTTCGATCATCTTGAAGCGGGTGATGGTGCGTCCTGTTTTTTCACCATCGATCCGGATCCGTCCGCGAAGCAGATAGAACAGGACCAGGAAGGCGAGCGTTCCGGCAAGAAGATAAGCGCCGTAAATCTTCAACGGACCGTTGCGGAGCTCCAGCCAGCGCATCCCACCGTCCTGCATGAGAACGGTCGCTTCCTTGCCGCCGGAGGAAACGGTTATGTCCGCAGAGCCGAACCGAAGCGCACGCCAGAGCTCGGGATCCGAGACGCCACCCAGCGTCCCGAGCTGAGACGACATTCCTGCTGCCGTATTCGGATCGCCGGTCGCGTTGCTCCGAAAGTCGTTGTCGACCTTCTCGCCACGCTGACGCTTCATGATGTCTTCCAGCGTCTGCGCACCGCCTGTGGCCGCGCGGTCAGTCTGCTGCGGCCCCGGTGTCTGGTCCTGCGCCAATCCTTGCGACAAAAAGGCCAGAAGGACAACAACAGCCAAAGCCAAGCGTTTCATTGCCGGATCCTCATTTCTTCTACACGGTCTCGATAAATGGAGACAAACAGGGCGGCATGTTTGCCGCCCCGTTCAAAGCTCTTGGGGGCGTAACCGACAGGTCCGGCGACAGAGCCCCTCCATCGCCGCCAGACCCATTCCGGTTTAGCCGCCTCTCTGGCCGTAGGCTGAACCCCAGCCCCAGGCACCAGAACCAAAGCCTCGTGCCACCACACGCTCGCGGTAGATTGCTGACACGACATCGCCGTCGCCGGCCAGGAGGGCCTTGGTGGAGCACATTTCCGCGCACAGCGGCAGTTTGCCTTCTGCAATACGGTTTGCTCCATACTTTGCGCGTTCGGCCGTCGAGTTGTTCTCTTCCGGACCGCCCGCGCAGAAGGTGCACTTGTCCATTTTTCCGCGTGACCCGAAGTTCCCGGCTTGCGGGAACTGAGGTGCGCCGAACGGACAGGCGTAGAAGCAGTAGCCGCAGCCAATGCACAGGTCCTTTGAGTGAAGAACCACACCTTCTTCGTTCTGGTAAAAGCAATCGACCGGGCACACCGCCATGCAGGGCGCGTCCGAACAGTGCATGCAGGCCACTGAGATCGATCGTTCGCCCGGCCGGCCATCATTGATGGTCACGACACGGCGGCGATTGATCCCCCACGGCACTTCGTTTTCGTTTTTGCAAGCCGTCACGCAGGCATTGCACTCAATGCATCGCTCAGCGTCACAAAGGAATTTTGCTCTTGCAGCCATTGCGTCTCCTCCTTACGCGGCCGAGATTTTGCAGAGAGTCGCTTTGGTCTCCTGCATCTGGGTCACTGAGTCATAGCCATAGGTCTGAGCGGTGTTTGAGCTTTCACCCAAGACATATGGATCAGCACCCTTAGGGTATTTCGACCGCTGGTCCTCGCCCTGATAATGACCGCCGAAGTGGAACGGCATGAAGGCAACGCCTTCGCCGACACGTTCGGTCACCATTGCCATGACCTTGACCTTGCCCCCTTCAGGACCCTCTACCCAGACCTGCGCACCGTCGCGCACACCCAGATTGTTGGCATCCCTTGGGTTGATCTCGACGAACATGTCTTGCTGAAGTTCGGCAAGCCAGGGGTTGGAACGGCTCTCATCACCACCACCTTCATATTCCACCAGTCGGCCCGATGTCAGGATAATTGGATAATCCTTCGAAAAGTCCTGCTTCTGGATGGACGCATAAAGGGTAGGCAGGCGATAGAACTTCCGGTCTTCGTAGGTCGGATAGTCTGCCACCAGATCCCGGCGGTTGGTGTAGAGCGGCTCACGGTGAAGCGGAACCGGATCGGGGAACGTCCACACGACTGCACGTGCCTTGGCGTTGCCGAACGGCGCGCAACCATGCTTGATCGCAACGCGCTGGATGCCGCCGGAAAGGTCAGTCTTCCAGTTCGTCTTCGGTCCTGCAACCGCTTCGATCGACGCACGTTCTTCGTCCGTCAGGTCACCGTCCCATCCAAGATCCATCAGCATCTGCATGGTGAATTCCGGATAACCGTCCGGGATCTCCGATCCAGGATTCGACACACCGTCGGCGAGCAGGTTGTCCCCGTCGCGTTCGACACCGAAACGTGCCCGGAAGCACAGACCGCCTTCGGCGACCGGCTTGGACATATCGTAGAGGTTCGGTGTACCCGGATGTTTCATATCCGCAGTACCCCAGCACGGCCAGGGCATACCATAGTATTCCCCGTCGTTCGGTCCGCCGATCGCCTGCAGCGTCGTACGGTCGAACGTGTGCTGGTTCGCCATGTGCGACTTTATCCGCTCCGGAGACTGTCCGGTGTAACCGATCGTCCACAGCCCGCTGTTGAACTCGCGGGTGATGCTTTCGACATTCGGCGTTTCCGGATCGTCCATCTCGATGTTGCGGAACAGCCTGTCTCCCCAGCCGAACTTGTTGGCGAATTTCGCCATGATCACTTCGTCCGGAAGGCTTTCGAACAGCGGTTCGACAACCTTGTCGCGCCACTGCAGCGAACGGTTCGATGCGGTCACGGAACCACGGGTCTCGAACTGTGTACATGCCGGCAGGAGATAGACCCCGTCTGTGCGGTCATGAAGTACGGCGGAAACGGTCGGATAGGGGTCGATCACGACCAGCGTATCCAGTTTTTCCATCGCTGTTTTCATTTCCGTCATGCGGGTCTGCGAGTTGGGCGCGTGGCCCCACAGAACCATTGCACGAACAGAGTTTGGCTGGTCTGTATTCGCAGGATCTTCAAGAACACCATCGATCCAGCGGCTGACCGGGATACCGGTCAGGTTCATCAGGTTCTTGTCTTTGCCGTCCGAACCTTTCTCCGTCGCGAACTGGCCCTTGAGCCAGTCGAGGTCTTCACCCCACACACGGGACCAATGCCCCCAAGCGCCTGCGCTCAAGCCGTAGTAACCTGGCAAAGTGTGGCTGAGAACACCAAGGTCCGTTGCACCCTGAACGTTGTCATGGCCGCGGAAGATGTTGGTGCCGCCTCCTGACGTACCCATGTTGCCAAGGGCAAGCTGCAAGACGCAGTAGGCGCGGGTGTTGTTGTTGCCGTTCGTGTGCTGGGTTCCGCCCATGCACCAGATCACGGTTCCGGGACGGTTGTTGGCAAGCGTCCGCGCAACGCGCTTCAGCTGGCTTTCAGGCGTACCTGTCACGCGTTCGACTTCGTCCGGCGTCCATTTGGCGACTTCTTCGCGGATCTGGTCCATACCCCAGACACGGGTACGGATGAACTCCTTGTCCTCCCAGCCGTTGTCGAAGATGTGCCAGAGAATGCCCCAGACGAGCGCTACGTCCGTCCCCGGACGGAAACGCACAAATTCGTCGGCATGGGCTGCCGTACGTGTAAACCGCGGGTCACAGACGATCACCGGAGCATTGTTCTGCTCCTTCGCGCGCAGCAAATGCAACAGCGAAACCGGATGCGCTTCGGCAGGGTTGCCGCCGATGATAAAGATCGCCTTGGAGTTATGAATGTCGTTGTAGCTGTTGGTCATGGCGCCGTAGCCCCATGTGTTTGCAACACCTGCAACGGTCGTTGAGTGGCAGATACGTGCCTGGTGGTCGACGTTGTTCGTTCCCCAGTAGGCCGCAAATTTCCGGAACAGATAAGCCTGCTCGTTATTGTGCTTGGCCGATCCGAGCCAGTAGACACTGTCGGGTCCGCTTTCCTCGCGGATCTGCATCATCTGGTCGCCGATCTCGTTGATCGCCTCGTCCCAGCTGATCCGTTTCCACTCGCCACCCTCTTTTTTCATCGGGTATTTCAGCCGGCGCTCACCATGCGCGTGCTCGCGAACCGCGGCGCCCTTGGCGCAATGTGCACCCAGATTGAACGGGCTGTCCCATCCCGGCTCCTGGCCGGTCCAAACGCCGTTTTTGACTTCGGCGATAACGGTGCAGCCGACTGAACAGTGTGTACAGACTGACTTCACCAGATTGACGGCTTCATCTGCCGATTGAGCCTGCGCTTTGGTCACGGTACCGCCTGTCGCGGTAATTGCAGCCAGGCCGCCAGCAGCTACCCCGGATCCCTTCAGGAATGTCCGGCGGTCTACTGATTTGTGTGCAGCGTCTCTAAGGATACTTGCACCCTGGGGGCGTCGCGCAACCCCATTGGTCTTTTTCCTAAGCATATTGCCCTACCTTGCTTGTATCTATCTCGATACGGCTGGGTTGGATTTCAGCGAACCGGCCATCGGGCGTCACGCAACCATAGGCCGGGTGTGAAACAGGGTCCGGTTAGAACCGGGCGCTGTCGAAGTAGGCGCGTGTGTGCGCAGTGTCCTGCATCTTGTCGGATGTCGGATCGACTTCCGCAGCCTGGACCGTTCCGGACACCGCAGTAGCGGCCACGGCAACAGGGGCTGATAGTGCAGCCAGCTTCAGGAAATCCCGTCGGCCGGACCCTTGTTCGGGCACCGCTTGATCGGGTTTTTTCATCGTTGCAATCCTCCTCTCCTTGAGACGGCTGGCAGCCGCCTAAATTGCCAACGTGAATCTAGTTGGGCAGCATGCCGAATGCTTCGGCCTCGATCTCCATGAACTGCCGCCCCAACGCACCAACAGCCCCGTAGAAAACGGAGCTCTCGGATGCTTCGAGATCTGAGTAAAAGTGTATCGCCCACGGCTCGATGTGAGCCTGGAAGAATTGTTTTTGCTCGGCCACTGATGTCACAGTTCCGAAACGGCCGACAATCAGGCCAGCCATCATTTCCATAAGCGATGCAATATTGTCTTCCGGCTCGCGCTGGTCCTGCGCACGGCCGATGCCCCGCTTCGCCATGTCACTGCGCAGATTGGCAAGCGGCTTTTCGTTGAGAAACCCGGTAAGATAATGGCTTGCATAGGGAAGAAGCTCTCCACGGCCGAGGCCGACAAAAAGTGCATTGAACTCGCGTTCTGCCGTCTCTGCCGACGTGACAGAGGCAACTTTGGAAATGAGGCCGAGCGCACGCCCCAAGGCGGTCTCGTCTCCTTGCAGATCCGAAACTTGTTTAAGCAGCGCATTGTCGGCTGGCTTCACCAGCAGCAGACCGAGAAAATCGTAGAGTTCTGATCGGGCCCGGTCCTCCGGGTCGATCACATATTCCGTCACGACTGCGGACATCCGCGATGTTCCTCCCTCATGCGCAGTCCAGTGTCATTTTTTTTCTTCATCTTACATAGACGACTTTAGTACTACGAATAGTCAAAACGCAAGCGCCGTCTTGTAACTTGAAGCGTCAAATCAACTTTTTCAGAGTAGGCTTCTTGTGATTCCGATGGGTTTTCGTGCTTTTCAGCAGATTGCACGAGTTCATCAGCTTGCGTCAATTGCACAGGTGCTGTTTCACTTTCAACATAATCATTGTGCAGCGCAGTATTTTCTTCGGAATTCTCGTTTTTTGTTTCGCTGGCAACAGATTCGCGAACGATATCGTCGCTCAATTCAGCGTTTTCGACGTCTTCCGCGTCTTCATCCGCGAATTGCTCCAGCATGCCTTTGCCGATTTTGTAGACCGTTTGCAGGTTATCGATCACCGTCGCGGCATCGGTGTAATCCTCACCGTAGTCGACCAACCCGTCGATATTCGCAAGAACCGGATTCATGCCCCAGAGGCGGCGCAGCGCCCGTCGTCTGATACGTTCGGGCACGGTTGCTGACAAAAAGCCGGAAAAGTCATCGTCTTTGGTCAAGGTATCAGGATCGGGCAAATCGAGCTCTTCGAGGATTTCCTGATCGGTTTTCTGCTCCAGCCCCGCACGCTCTTCGGCGGCAACAATGGCTTCCTGTTCCGCCTGTTCTGCTTCTTCCGCCTTGCGAACGGCGGCTTTGCGCCTTGACCAGAAATCTTTTCCCTCGCCTTCAGAACCGCTCATTGCAGCGTGTCCTTCGATTTTCTTCCCGGCGCGCGATAAACGTCGCTGACCTGCCGGATACGGACGTCACCAATGCCATCTTCCTTCAGATCGATTCGCTTCTTGTCCCTTTTGCGTTTGATGAATATTTCATCCTCGTGATGCAACTCCACGAATTCCCGGATCCAGGCAATCAGGCCCGGCGGCATGGGAACCTTTTCGACCATGACGTCGCTCGTGTCGGCATAGTCCTGGCCCTCATAGGCGGACGCGGTCAAAAGGAGCACGTCCATCGGCACATCCCGGCCGGCCTCTTCGGACGGTCGCATGACAACGTAAATGGACGGCACCTTGTCCGAGAGCGCGGTCAGGTAGGCTTCGGTGTCCGTGCGGTGCAGTTCAAGGTTCAAGGTTGCCGCATGATATTCGACGGCCTCACCTTCTTCACGCAGCACCGCCCAGTCAGCATCCTTCGCACCGGGTAGAAGAGACACCGGACGCCAGCTCCACTTTTGCCAGCGCGTTACCCCGGGCAATCTTCTGACCACGACACCGACGGGGATCGCCCGCATTCTTTCGCTTGCCACTGCGGATAATCCTCCCACCCGCGCCTTTTCAGGTATTCATATGATACAGCTTACATGCTGTAGCAACGTGGACAAATTTCAAGCCCCGCGGAAGTCGAACTTGACCTTGTGCCGCTTACGCCCTTGTTATGTCATCTAGAACATGCGAATCCGGAGTGAATACCGGGGCGCGTTGTTCAGGGAGAGGACGCGCTTACAATGACAGACACCAAGCTTCTGCTTTGCGATTGCCGCAAGAGCCAGGCAATCGATTCGGCACAATTGCAGGATGTGACGGGTATGTCCTGCTCAAGGGTGCACACGGAACTCTGCAGGGCAGAAGCATCGATTGCAGAAGAAGCGCTTCAAGCGGGCAATATCATGGTTGCCTGCGCTCAAGAACAGAGCTTCTTTCAGGAAATCGCCGCAGACCTGGACGCTGAAGATCCTGCATTCATAGATCTTCGCGATCGTGCTGGCTGGACAGACGGCGCGGGATCAACATCGCCTAAAATGGCGGCACTCATAGCTGAAGCACTCCTTCCGGTACCGGGCGAAAAGGTGGTTGATGTCGTCTCCGAAGGCACCTGCATCATAATCGGCGAGACAGACGATGCGATCTCGGCTGCGGAACATCTCTGCGAAATGTTGAGCGTGACTGTCCTTCTTTCACCTGAAGCAGAGCAGCCGGTTTCGGACGATCGGCGCTATGACATCGTGCGCGGGCGCATAAAATCGGCAACAGGCTCTCTCGGCCAGTTCAAGGTGGCATTCGATGCCCTGCAGGAACGCATTCCAGGCGGCCGGGGTGCGTTCAACTGGACCGAACCGCGCGACGGTGGCCGCACGGAATGCGACATTCTCATCGATTTCCGGCGAGCTTCCCAGCCGCTCTTTCCAGCTCCCGAGAAGCGGGAAGGATATTTGCGCGCCGATCCGGGAAACATGGAGGCCCGCACCAAAGCACTTCTGGAGGCTTCACAACTCACCGGCACCTTCGAAAAACCTATTTACGTTAAACAAAACGAACAGCTTTGTGCCCACTCGAGAGCCCAGAAAACCGGCTGTACGCGCTGCCTGGACCTGTGTCCGACCGGCGCGATTACCCCGGCTGGCGACCATGTCGCCGTTGACGCGATGATCTGTGCCGGATGCGGCAGTTGCGCCTCGGTCTGTCCGTCAGGAGCGATCACGTATGACGCGCCGCCGCCTGAACATGTCTTTCAGAGATTAAAGACCCTCGGCGCGACCTGGCGCAAGCTTAGCTCCGAAGCCCCGCACCTGCTCGTTCATGACGCAAGGCACGGGCTCGATCTCATCCGTCTCAGTGCCCGTTACGGGAAGGGTCTTCCGGTCAATGTCGTTCCCCTCGAAATGACGGCGCTTGCAGGGTTCGGACATGCGGAAATGCTCGCGGCACTGGCGAGCGGTTTTCAATCCGTGACAGTTCTGCTCTCCCCTGAAACCGAAAGGGACGGCCTTCCTTTCCAGGCAGACCTAGCCAACGCAATTGCAGGCAAAGACCTTGTGAGATTGATCGAGCCGGTCGATCCCGACCAGCTTGACGAACTGCTCGCAATTGAAACTCAGACAGATTTTTCTGTGCAGCCTATCCTTCCGCTTGGTTCCCGCAGGCAGGTCACGCGCCTGGCCGCAAAAGCGCTGAACGATGCTGCAGAACCGGTTCCGTTGCCGGCAGGTGCGCCCTATGGCGCCGTCAGTCTGAACCTGGACAGCTGCACGCTCTGCCTTTCTTGTGTCTCCCTATGCCCGTCCGGTGCCTTGAAAGAAAACCCTGATATGCCGCAATTGCGGTTCCAGGAAGATGCGTGTCTTCAGTGCGGCATCTGCACCACCATCTGCCCTGAGAGCGCACTCACGCTCGACCCGCGCCTTAACCTGTCGGATGACGCGTTGACGCCGATGGTTCTGAAAGAAGAAGAACCGTTCAATTGCGTCGAATGCGGCAAACCGTTCGGCGTGCGGTCAATGGTCAAACGGATGACTGAAAAACTGGCCGGAAAACACGGCATGTTCCAGGACAACAAGGCTGCCAAGCTTATCCAGATGTGTGACGATTGCCGCGTGAACGCGGTCTACCATTCGGAAAACAATCCCTTCGCGATGGGCGAACGGCCCGCCGTGCGCACCACCGACGACTATATCAGCAAGCGGCGCGACCATTGAACATCCCGCATCGCAATCACTGGTACTGGATCGGCGCGCCGAGATCCGCAGGCGGAATGCGTGAGACGAATGCCAATATGGCGTCAAGCTCGTCCAGCGTAAGCTCAAGCGGCGCGATTGGTGACGGCCTGCTGATATGGAACGGCTCGGTTACACCTTCGACCTGTGTGAAAGACGGGTGCGGATTAAGCGCGAAGAATGCCTCGAACCGGGCCCGCCAGTCGGAAAAACCGCGCATCACCGCGAATGACGGTGATGAACCGATCGTGGTCAACCGGGTCGCCTCGTTGACCATGTGGCAACGTCCGCAATGGACGACGGCCAGCTTCTCGCCAGAGACTATGTCCCCGGATATCGCCTCCGAAACCACTTCCTTCGGTTTTGCGGTCGCCGCGGCGAAAACGTCTCCGCTGTCCGGCTTGAACGAAGTGATCGTTTTTCTGCCGACATCACCGGTCAGCCAGTCCTCAAAACGCTCAACATGCTCGTTTTCGGCATCCGACGCTGCGAAGAACCAGTCCTTGCCCAAACCCGAAAAGACCGGCGTCCCGGCGGACGAGGTCGAAAACGCAGCCTCAGCCGTGTCGGTTTCCGGAACGATTTCGATCCGGATGCCGGTCTTCAGCGAAAACCGCGGCAACAAGTGCTTCAGGAACCCGGACATAACGAGATCGTCCGGTGCACTCAGACGAAAGGTCTTGGCAGATGCCTCGCCCGTCGCGCCCGGCCCTGCGACAAGAAACAGTCCGATCAGGACTGCAAATATAATACGGCAGCACACGCGCTCCTCCCTCACGATGCTGACAAAACACGTTAGGTTAGGGGCGAAATCCTTACGCCGTCAATTCACACAATGCTCAGAGGGAGGTTAAGATGAACGACGAATTCAACATGTCCATGCGCAAATTTCTGAAACAGGTTGGTGTCACGTCCCAGCAGGCGATCGAAGAAGCGGTTCGAAAGGCCGGACCTTCGGACGGCAAGAAATACAAGGTCAAGGCTGTGGTGACGATTGAGGAAATCGGTCTGGAGCATGAAGTGAACGGCGAGATTGAGGGGTAATCCGGACGTGTCCCTGGCGCGCGAAACTGTTCTCAACAAACTGAAATCCGTCAAGGATCCGAAAACCGGCGAGGATATTGTTTCCTCAGGCATGGTCCGTGCGCTCCAGATCGGCGATGGAAACATTCGCTTCGTGATGGAGATCGACGCAAGCCGCATGAGCGACATGGAAGCTCTTCAAGCTGAGGCCGAATCGTCCCTGTCACAGCTCGATGATGCCGGGACAGTGCAGATCATCCTGACGGCGCATTCCGAAAAAGCCGCCGAACCGGCAAAGCCGAGCGAACCGACACCGATCAAGCCCCGCCCAGCGCCTCCTGGCAGCTCCGGTCCGCAGAAGGTGCCCGGTATCGACCGGATCATCGCTGTTGCCTCCGGCAAGGGAGGTGTCGGCAAATCGACGGTTGCCGCCAATCTTGCCTGTGCGCTGGCTGCGGAAGGCCGCAAGGTCGGATTGCTGGATGCGGACGTTTATGGCCCGTCGCAGCCGAAAATGCTCGGTATTTCCGGCCGGCCGACCTCACCTGACGGGCAAATGATCCTGCCGCTGCGCAACCATGGTGTCACCATGATTTCCATCGGTCTGATGACTTCCGGCGACAAGGCCGTTGTCTGGCGCGGCCCCATGCTGATGGGCGCCCTACAGCAGATGATGGGTCAGGTGCAATGGGGGGCTCTGGATGTTCTGATCGTCGACCTGCCACCCGGCACCGGCGACGTTCAGATGACCCTTTCGCAGAAGTTCATTGTCGACGGCGCGATCATCGTTTCAACACCGCAGGATGTGGCGCTGTTGGACGCGCGCAAGGGCATCGACATGTTCCAGCAGATGCAGGTCCCAATCATCGGCATGATCGAGAACATGTCGACGCATATCTGTTCCAAGTGCGGTCACGAGGAACATGTTTTCGGACATGGCGGCGTCGCGGCTGAAGCCGAAAAACTCGGCGTTCCGCTTCTTGCGGAAGTGCCGCTGCACCTGAACATCCGCCTTGCCGGGGATGGCGGCACGCCAATTGCCGCGGAAACACCGGATGCACCTGAAGCCGAAGTCTTCGGGCGACTGGCGAAAACACTTGTCGCGGAGGGACATGCGTGAGCGATCTGCAGTTCCCGCCGATGTTTCAGGGTGTGGCGCTTTCCGGTGCCGCCGATCCGTTCGAGCGTGCCCTTGCGCTCGCCCTTGCCGGGACCGATGCAGGAACGGTGGTCTACAATTTCTCGGGCAACACATTGAAGGCCAGCTTGATCTTCGCTCCCGAAGTTCGGCTCGAGGAAGCCGCCGCAACGCTTCCGGTCTGCGGGCTCGGCTTTCAGGCCGCCCTTGGAGCACTCGCTCCGCCTGAGGTCGCTGTCCATCTGGAATGGGACGGGACAATCCGGGTCAACGGCGCGGTCTGCGGGCGCATGCGCATGAAAGCATCCACCTCAAACCCGGACGAGATCCCGGACTGGCTCGTGCTGGGCCTTGAACTCAACATGACAAGTTCGCAGGAAAATCCGGGTGTGGACGCAGACACCACCTATCTTTCCGAAGAAGGGTGTGCGGAAATCACGGCCGAGCACTTTCTGGAAGCGTGGGTGCGTCACAGTCTTTACTGGATCAACCGATGGCTTGATGAAGGCCTGCGCCCCGTCCACGCCGACTGGCGCGGCCTCGTGCCGACACTCGGCGAACCGGTGGAAATTGACGGACGGTCCGGAACATTCGTCGGTGTCGACGAGAATTTCGGGATGCTGCTCAGAATCGGGGAAGAGACGACTTTGATCCCGCTGTCGAGCCGATTGGAGACTTGAATTGATGAAACTGGCCCGTGCAATCCACATGGATGACAGCGACCGCAATGTCTATTTCTCCCCGGCCCGGACCGGCGAATGGTGCCTCTCCGGTGGGTTTGAATTCTCAGACTGGACCGAGGCCGACCTGGTCGGCAAGGCGCGCCAGGCCTTCGCCAATGGCTGGCTTGGCCTGGAAACCTTCGGCCGGGTGACCTTCGTTGCAATCACGCCGATCGAGGAAGCCGAATTCTCCGGCCTTGTCGACCGGCTTGCGCAGCATTTCGTGGATGTCTACGGCGCCCCATCCGTGGATGCGGCACGTGGCGTCGCCGAAGACGAACTCCGGTATATGGTAGACCTTTGTTCCGAGCACGACGAGAACATGCTGCTCGCCGTCCACCGGGAACTCTCCGAAGAAGGTGTCAAGGAAAGCTACAGTGCCATCGAAGCCCCGGCAGCGGAGTTGGATCTCGTGGCCATGCATGGGGATCTGGAGTGAGTGGCCTTGCATCCCATCGCACTCAATTGGCTCGACCAATAGCGCGAATTGAGCGCGCTTGCGCTCCCCATTGCATCTGAATAGCGTCTTGGGCAGGAGAACAGACGTGACTTTCAAATTCAACATCGTGGTGAGAAACAGGCGCGTGGAACGATAGCGGCGACCCCTGCTGTTTTCCATGTGCCCCCGGCCTCTTCCGGGGGCATTTTTTTTGACCGAAGCTGGACCAGAGACCCCCTTGACCCGCACACCACCCCATCTCATCACGATCATCCTGCTGACGGCATTTTCGCCGCTGTCGCTGAATATGTTCCTGCCGTCTCTCGGACATATCGCCGAAGACCTGGAAACGAATTACGCGCTCGTGAGCGTTGCCATTGCCGGATATCTGGCGGTGACGGCTGTCATTCAATTGATCGCGGGCCCGCTTGCGGACCGCTATGGAAGACGTCCGGTCCTCCTGGCAACTCTTGCGATTTTCAGCGTGTCCTCTCTGGTGTGCGCGCTGGCCGAAGATATCTGGGTCTTTCTCTTTTTCCGCATGCTGCAGGGCGGCATCACGGCGGGCTACACCCTTTCGCTGGCGATTGTGCGGGACACGCATTCACCTCAAAAGGCGGCAGGGCTAATCGGATACATCAGCATGTGCATGGCCATCGCGCCGATGCTCGGTCCCGTTTTCGGCGGGCTTCTGGACACGGCCTTCGGCTGGCGTGCCAATTTCTTTCTTTATGCAACTTGCGGGGTCCTGCTTCTGGCACTCTGCTGGGTTGATCTGGGTGAAACGAAACCGGACCGGCGGGAACACCAGCAGCCCATGGCGGCCGCGACCCTGGCCCTCATCAGCGACTTGCGTTTCTGGGCCTATGCCCTTTGCTCCACCTTTACCGTGGGAGCTTTCTACATTTTTCTGGCGGGCGCTCCGCTGGTCGCAACAACTTCCTTTGGTGTGACGACGGCCGAACTCGGGTTTCTGATCGGAAGCATCACCGTCGGCTTCTCTGCCGGCGGTTTTCTGGCCGGCAGGTATTCATCCCGACTGTCGCTGCCCGCGATGATGCTGGTCGGACGCATCACGGCCTGCACCGGTCTTATCGTCGGTTTGACCGCCTTCCTCATTGAGACGGCGTCTCCGATGGTCTTTTTCGCAAGCACGATCTTTGTCGGGATCGGAAACGGTCTGACAATTCCGGGAAGCAATTCAGGAGCGATGTCCATTCGCCCCGATCTCGCCGGAAGTGCTGCCGGGCTTGTCGGAGCCCTCACGCTTGCCGGCGGTTCGGCGCTCACCAGCCTGGCAGGGCTTGCCGTGGGTTCCGGAGAGCAGCCAACCACGGTCCTTGCGCTCATGCTGGCAAGTTCTGCGCTCGGTCTGGTATTTGCGTTTGGGGCTTTGGTTCTGGAACGGAGTGGCGCGGACAGGTAGAACCTTCCAGTTCTCCCATAGACTTTGAAAGCCAGGCCCGCTGACAGTCGAAAATGTCACGACTATTCAACTGCGGCATGTGAAATCAGCGCCTGAATCAAGCAAGGCGGATTACCGCCTTGCTCCCTTTCTCTTCTTCCAGAACGGATCGATATCGCCGGCCATGATGCAGCCGAACGGATCGATATAGTCCTCGATATCGGCCAGATCGTATTTCTTGATCTGGGCGACAACCGCATCGGCCTTCTTGTAGCCGGACGGCAGTTCGGAGACGTCGATCTTCTCCTCGAAGAAACGGATATCGAGACCTTCCGTTTCCTGCTTCAGCATCTCTTCCGGCGTCTTGCCGAGCGAGCGGCGCTTGTGTTCGGAGCGCGAGAAGTTGCGCCCCGCGCCATGCGGCGAGAACCCCAGCGCATGACCTGCATCCTTGCCGCGCACGACCAGAACCGGCTCTGCCATGTTCAGCGGGATCAATGTCAGTCCCGTCGCATCGGATGCGTATCCGTCCCAGGCCGGAGTCGCCCCCTTGCCGTGATAGAACAGACCGTCACGCTCGAACACGAAGTTATGCTCGTTCCAGAAACGGTCCGAGTGGGTGGTCCCGCTCACCTCGACCGTTGCCTGATGCAGCGCGTTGTGGTTGGCCTTGGTCCACTTGCGGATCAGCTGCAAGGCTTCCCAATAGGCTTTGCCTTCCTCGCTCTCGGACGGGATCCAGGCGTTCTGCTTCAAGGTCTTCGGCGACAGCTTCCTGCGATATTTTTCCGCAACGCTCATGCCGATCTTGTAGAGAACCGCCCCCGGTCCGCGCGATCCATGGTGGGTCACCATCGCGGTTTTCCCAGTGTTCCTCGAAACGCCAACAAACAAGAAATGGTTGCCGTCGCCCTGCGTCCCCAGATGCTCCTGCGACATGCGCAGGATCTTCGGATCGTTCAGGAACCGGTTCCCGCGGAACTGGTCGTAAAGGTCCATGGACATGGTGAAACGCTTGCCGTTGGCACGACCACCCGAGCCGAAATGCGTCACAGAATGCGCCGCATCCAGAACGGTTTTCGGATCAGCGTTCTCGAACTCCGTCATCATAACTGAGCAGCAGATGTCGGCGCTGTGCATTCCCGGATGGATGGCGTTTCGGGCCGCAACGACACCGCCGACCGGGATCGTCCCGAGTGGACCTGCCGGACAGGCATCCGGCATGATCGCGCCGGCTTCGACCGTCGGCGTACGCATCAGCTCGGTCATGTGATGCTTGACCGCCTTCAAGTTCGCTTCTTCGTCCTCGCCCTCCGCGTCCAGGTTGACGTGAAACGGCTTTTCTCCGGAAGCAGCCAGCGGCAGAACTGGGGCCGGCTTGTAGCCTTCCAGCATCTGACGCACATCCTCAAGCGGCGCACCCTGATCAAGCGCAGCCTGACCGTCCCTGAGGGCAGCACCAAAGGCCTTGCCTTCTGCGTGGCCCCACTCGGTCAGCATTGCGCTGGTCAGCTGTGTCATTTCCGTCTCAATCGTCATTGTCTTCTTCCTTCATACCCGCCTGGCGGCAATCGTGTCGCGGAATATCGTCAGAAACGAACTCCCGCCGGCATCCGCCAGGCTGTGCGGGGCAAGGTCTGGCAAGATCTTCTTTCCGCCACCGGATCGCTCCGGGCCAGGTTTGAACTGGCACGGGAAGCACTGTCGCGCCTCCCCTCCCGGCCGCGCCGGGAGGCGTCTACCTGTAATCCTGCCGGCATCCCCGATTTAGCGGCAAAGCCGCATTCAAAGTCACCGTTTTAAAATTCCAAAGTCCGGTCAAGGCGACGAGGTGGGTGCGAAACGTTCCTGCTCTACCAATTGAGCTACGCTGCATCAGATGGTTGCAGCGGCGGGACTCGAACCCGCAACCTGGCGATTAAAGATCGATGTAGTTCCGCAGGCATTCGCCCTGACCGGTTTTCCCTTGCGGCGGCAAAGTGATGACAAGACACTCTGGACAAGAATGTAGTCCTGCCGGCATCCGCCGCGTTCAAATTCTGTTCTCAAGTCTCCTACGTGTCCGGCTTCAAACCGGCGCTAACGTCAGTCCGGTCAGGACGACAAGGTGGGTGCAAAACACTCCTGCTCTATCCGTTGAGCTACGCTGCATCAGTTGGTTGCAGCGGCGGGATTCGAACCCGCAACCTGGCGATCCTGAGTCGATGTAGTTCTGCAGGCATTCGCCCTGACCGGTCAATTTCTGCGGCGGCAAGTCGGTGATGAAATCAGCTCCGTTGCCTTTCCTCGTTAGACGACATCGCGATCTCGCGAAGGCGTGGCCCGACCCACGCATTTCCGGAGGTAACAATGTAATTCCATCGGCATCCGCCTCGCATTAAACTCTCTGGAAAGACCAGGCGACAAAAGTGAAGAAACCTGGGAGTCCCGCTCGAGCCTAAGAGCGCATGCTGCGATCAACCTGTGCTCACAAAGCGCAGACAAGTTGATCGACCCGTTAAGGCCGGTCAGCTTATGGGCATCCCATCGGTTCCGATTGGATGTCCGCTGATCTGGAGGGGAGTCGAACCCGCTCAGACTTGATCCCATTGTTGGAGCAATGTAGTTCCTTCGGCATTCGCCGGATCTTCCCTGAACCGCGGCAGGCGGATGGCCCGCCGCGGTCGTATACGTCAGGTCAGATCGATCGCTTCGATCTCTCCGACCCACTGGTCCGCAGTCATCGTCCCCTTGGCAAAGGCCGCGATCTGGTCGAACACCGCATCGGAGAAGCCCCCGATGTTGAGGATATCCGGCCGCGACTTGGCCTGGCTTGTGCCGTAAGGCGCGATATCGATGCACACCAGCTTGGCATCCGGGTTACGCCTTTTCAGCGCTTCCCATTCACGCATCACGCCGGTTCCGTGCCGATCCTGGACGCCCGCCCAGGACTGGTTATCGGATACCAGGATCACCAGATCCGGTGCCCGGCGTTTTGCGTTCAGCCACGCCAGCGGCGCTGCACAGTTCGTCCCGCCACCCCACTGCTCGGTGAGCTTTTTGGCGTTGGTCATAACGGTGTCTCGCCCCGTCAACTTGACCGGCCGAACCTTGACTTCAAACGGCAGGACCGTGGCCCCGCGGTTTCGCCTCAGAACGGCTGCGGACACAAGAGCCGCAACATCGACGCAGCGCGTCTCGGTTGTCGCTCCCTTTCTGTACCCCGTCACCGGAGAGATCATGGAGCCGGAAACGTCCGGGCACACAACGACCTGTCCCTTGAAGGCCGGTACGTTGGCGACCGAGATTTCCAGCGCTTCGTGCATTGCCTCGCGGATTTCGGACGGCATATCCTCAGACAGTGCCTGAAACCCCGTGAGCAGCTGATACGGAAAGGCGCGAGCCTTCCTGATACGCTTCGGATCCTTCAGGATCTCAGCAACGATGCCGACCGCCGGTGTCCTTTTGAACCGTTCGTCTTCAAAGACGCCGTGGCGCAGGAAGGTGTTCAGGTTCATGCGCACCATGTTCCAGCTTCCGCGTTCTGCCAGCTTCGTCCAGTCTTTCCTGGAAAGCGGCAGATGCGTCAGCATCTGGAACGGAACGTCCGGTACGTCGCGGCCCTTCGGGTTCTCCAGGAAGGCCACATAGTCGCGGACCTGCTCCGGCAGCTTTTCGACATCGCACGGCTTGCCGATCAACCAGGCGAAGAGAGCGTCACGCTCCGAATCGCGCGGTTTCGGGTGCACCATCTTGATGACATCGGCAAGCGACGGGTCCTTTCCGATATTTGCCTGTAGCAACTGGTAATCCGTTGCCGCATTCAGCCAACCGCGCACCAGTGCTTTCGGCCTGGTCCCGAGCGACTTGCGTCCTGTCTGACCGGACCGCAGGATCTGCACGAAGTTGCGCAGCATTTTCCCGTCGGTCACG
Source organism: uncultured Roseibium sp. (assembly GCF_947494555.1). Taxonomy (GTDB): domain Bacteria; phylum Pseudomonadota; class Alphaproteobacteria; order Rhizobiales; family Stappiaceae; genus Roseibium. The sequence goes on from NZ_CANLVF010000008.1 coordinate 71,945, forward strand.
ACATGCGGAAAGGCCTTCGCCAACAGCTGCGGATCACGCGATGTCAGCACCGCCAGCAAGAGGGCCGGCAGATCCTTCATCTTACCTTTCTGGCGGGCGTAGACAGCCGTCTTCGCCAGAAACGCATCGGGAACCGCTGCTGCCGTTTCAAGAACGGCCTTCAGTTCGAGGTCGGCGGACTGGTAGAACGTGTCGCCGATAGAGCCCGTCGCTGCCAGCTGCGCCAGCTTGTGGCGGTCTTCATATGTGTAGGCCTTGCCACCAGCCAGGTTCTTGGCGTCGGCTTTGCCGGAAAAACGTCCACGCTGGGATGCAAACAGAGATTTGTTCGCCATTGTCTCGCTCCTCAAATCCGTGCCTGGAAAGGCGTTGGTGTTCGTGTCTGTGTTGAGAAGGAGATTGCATCAGCAAAGCGTGCAGAAAAACAAAAAAGCGAATTTCGATTAAGATACTGATTTCAATATCATTTTTTGAATATTGACATTCAAGGCAAGAAATTATCTTATATCCTTAGATACGAATTTATAAAACTGGATACTTCATTGAAAAAGAACGTCGTCATCGGCTTTCTCGGCACTCAACTGGACGCCGGCAAAAAGCGCCGCTGGCGTCCGTCAATCGCCGTGACCCAGCATGGCAGCTTTCCGGTCCACCGGATTGAACTCCTTTATGACAGGGCGTTTCATCGCCTCGCGCAAAACGTCAAGGCCGACATCGAGGACGCAAGCCCGGCGACAGAGGTCCTGCTGCAGCTCGTTGACCTTCGCGATCCTTGGGACTTCCAGGAAGTTTACGGGGCCCTTTTTGACTTCGCGCGCGAGTATGGTTTCGACGAGGACAGGGAGGATTATTTCGTCCATCTGACAACGGGGACACACGTTGCCCAGATCTGCTGGTTCTTGCTGACGGAATCCCGTCACGTTCCGGCCAAGCTGGTGCAGACATCACCGCCGCGCGGCGAGGACAGCGAGGTCAACGGCCGCTACAACATCGTCGACCTTGACCTGTCGCGCTACGACGCCCTGCAGCAGCGCTTCGATCTCATTGCAGAAGAATACAACGCGCTCCTGAAAGCCGGAATCGAAACCCGCAACCCGGCCTTCAACAGCCTGATAGAACGCATAGAGCTGGTGGCTACAAACTCGGATGCGCCTCTGCTTTTGCTCGGGGACACGGGAACGGGCAAGAGCGAACTGGCAGAACGCATTTACGAACTCAAGCTGCAACGCCGCCGGGTAAAGGGCAGGCTGGTTCATGTGAACTGCGCCACATTAAAAGGCGAGCGCGCCATGTCGAGCCTCTTCGGTCACCGCCGTGGGACCATGGGAACCGGTAGCCCGGACAGGCGGGGCCTGCTGCGCGAAGCCGATGGCGGCGTTCTGTTTCTGGACGAGATCAACGAACTCGGCCTTGATGAGCAGGCGATGATCCTCCATGCCGTCGAGACCGGTCGATTCCTGCCCGTCGGATCCGATCATGAAATCACCAGCCGGTTCCAGCTCATTGCCGGAACCAATCGCGACCTCGGGTTACTTGTCTCTGAGGGAAAGTTCCGGCCGGATCTTTACGCGCGCCTGAACCTCTGGACATTCCGACTGCCCTCGCTTACCGAGCGCCGCGAGGATGTCGAACCCAATATCGAGTTTGAACTCAACCGGTCTGAAAAACTGCTCGGCAACCGGGTCGGCTTCAACGCTGATGCGCGTGCGCGCTATCTCGATTTCGCCATGTCTCCGGCAACGCCCTGGCCGGGAAACTTTCGCGATCTGGGCGCTTCGGTTCAAAGACTGTGTACTCTGGCCCCGCGCGGACGCATCACGCAGACGCTCGTGGATCAGGAGATTGAGGCCCTCGAAGGTCAGTGGATGAGCGCCGAAACCAATCCGGATGACGCCCTTTTGGAAGACTTGCTCGGAAACCGAACCAGGGACATTGACGCCTTCGACAGGGTACAGCTTGCCTATGTCATCCGCGTTTGCCGCAAGAGCCCCTCGCTGAGTGCGGCGGGCAGAGTGCTGTTCGCGGCCTCCCGCGCGACACGAACCAGCCGAAACGATGCCGACCGCCTCAAGAAGTATCTTGACCGGTTTGACCTCAGCTGGCAGTCGATTGTGGCCGATAGCTGATCGCAGCACACCGGGTTCACACGCCAATGGCGTTTCCGTGATCCGGACGCGCCTGAACTTGAAGTAAACGTCAACACGAAGAACATCGAGTTGAATGCACGTTACCAAATGCCTTCCCAAATAAAGGACGCAACAAGATTTTAATCTGGAAGGCTAATGAACATGATGGCACTTACTTCTGAAAACCGGCTGGTCGGCGCGCTGCCCTCCATCAACTTTGCAACTCTCGGACTGATGTTTGTCTCGGGCTTTTTCGCAACGGTCGCGTTTGACCTTTGGGGTCAGGTGATCAGCCCGGCGCTCGGCTATGCAAAACTCTCCCCGCATGGTCTGGCTCAAAGCCTGCTCGGCTCCCTCGGGCTGCCGAACACTGCCTTTGCCGGCTATTTCGTACACTTCTATGTGGTCGGTCTTATCGGGTATCCGATCGGCTGGATGTTCATCTTCGCACCGATCTGGCAACGCGTTGTCGGCAACACCCACTGGTTCCTCCCCTCCGCAATCTATGGCTTCGGTCTCTGGGTCTTCGCCATCGGTGGCATCACATCTCTCGCAGGCCTGCCGTTCTTCCTGAACTTCTCCGGCATTGTCTGGGTCGCTCTGGTCGGTCACGTGCTCTACGGCATCGTTATGGTCGCCATGCTGAAACTCATCGAAAAGCAGCAGAACGCCTGATCCTCAAAAAAACCATGCGGGCGAACCACGCCCACATCCAAAAAAATCGCGCCACATTGTGGCGCGTTTTTTTTGCACGACCTGACTGCGCCAACACATGTTGAAATGGGCCGTCAAAGAATGAAATAAGATAGTGGTGTTTCGAATTGCATCTCAGCTGGGGTTCTATTTGAAAGGCCCGAACGGAGGCTGGCATTTGAACATTTTTTTGCGCGTGTTGGCCGACCAGGCCCGGCTCTTGTCCTTCAGAGCCTTCAGGCCATCGCTTGCAGAGCATTGGCACATCTATCTCGGTTGGGGTCTCTTCACCACCTGGCTCGTCGGCATTGGCCGGTACTGGGATCACCCGAATGCGGAGTTGTGGCAGTATGCGGGCCTCGGCTCACTTGGATATGTTTTTGTCCTGGCGGCCATTGTCTGGGCCATTTCCGCCCCGCTCAAACCGCAAAATCTCAGCTACCGCAACATTCTGATCTTCATCACCCTGACCTCGCTGCCAGCGCTCCTCTATGCCATTCCGGTCGAGCGGTTTATGTCGCTCTCCTCGGCCCAGATGGCAAATGTCTGGTTTCTCCTGATCGTTGCCGCGTGGCGGGTAGTCCTGTTCGCGGTCTTTCTTCGGCGGGTGGGTAAACTCTCCACCGTCGCAGTTGTCGTTGCAACGCTTCTGCCGCTCGTGCTCATTGTGACAACGTTGACGATCCTCAACCTTGAACAGGCAGTCTTTAACGTCATGGGTGGAATTCGGGAGCCAACGTCCAATGACGCGGCCTTCGGCATCTTGGCATCGATCACGCTATTCTCCATGCTCGCAGCGCCGGTTCTCCTGATCATGTATTTGTTTCTGGTCGCCCGTATTCATTTGCGGAAATCTTCCATATGAGGCTCGGCCTGATCGCCATGAGCGGCGTCCGGGCCCAGAACCAGGGCCTGATGCAACTGGGCCTGACGCTGCCGGGATTTGTGGAACGCAGCAAGGTGATCGCGTCGCTGCCAAGCCTCGCCCTCTTGACCCTCGCGGGTCTGACACCGTCCGATATCAATGTCCGCTACCTTGAGGTCGCGGACCTCGCCGGTTTGGACGAGTTGCCCGGTGACTTTGATGCTGTCGCGATCTCAAGTTATTCCGCCCAGATAAAGGACGCCTATAAGCTTGCAGATCGTTACCGCCGCGAAGGAACCAAGGTCATCCTGGGTGGGTTGCATGTCACGGCCTGTCCGCAGGAAGCCGCGCTACACGCCGACGCTATTGCGCTCGGCGAGGCGGAGCCTGTCTGGCCGCAAGTTATCGAAGACCTTAAAAACGCCGGTCTGAAGCCGGTCTATGATGCCCGTTCAGGTTCCTTCGACCTGCAGCATGCACCCATGCCCGCGTTCGAACTGCTTGACATTGATCGCTACAACCGACTCACGGTCCAGACCCAGCGCGGCTGCCCGCTCTCCTGCGACTTCTGTGCCTCTTCGATCCGAATTTCACCGAAATTCAAGACCAAACCGGTCGAAAAAGTCATTGCAGAGATCCGCCGGATCAAAACCATATGGCCAAAGCCGTTTATCGAGTTCGCCGACGACAACACCTTCGCCAACAAAGCCCATGCGAAACGGTTGGCAAAAGCGCTCGCGGGCGAGAACATCCGCTGGTTCACGGAGACGGATGTGTCGGTTGCAGATGATCCGGATCTCCTTGCCATGCTGCGCGATGCCGGGTGCAGTCAGCTTTTGATCGGACTTGAGGCGACCGACAAGACGGTTCTGGACGGGATCGAGCAGAAAGCCAACTGGAAGGCCAAGCGCGCCGACACGTATCTCGAAGCGGTTCACAGGATTCAGGAACACGGCATCACTGTGAACGGATGCTTCGTTCTGGGGCTCGACGGGCAAACCGAGGAGAGTTTTGACGATGTGACCCGCTTCGTCAGGGAAAGCGGTCTTTATGATGTACAGGTGACGGTGCAAACCCCTTTCCCCGGAACCCCGCTCTATGACCGGTTAAAGTCGGAAGGACGCCTCATTCGCGCAAATGCCTGGGAAACCTGCACGCTCTTTGATGTCAATGTCAGGCCCGACCACATGACGGTCGATGAGCTTGAAGACAGGTTCCAGAACCTGGTGGCAACGCTCTATACAGACGATTTCACGCAATGGCGCCGCGGTGCTTTTCGGCGGCAGATACGAATGGCAAACAAGCCTGCTTAATCCCAGGACGTGTCCTTGCTGGGGCGGGTCACTCCTTGGTCAATTCTCCACCTGTTGCCAAAGCGCGTGCGTTGACATGGCGCACGTTCCAGAATTGGCCCCGAACAAATTCCTTTGGTAACCGGTGTTCAAGATCTGATGTTGATGAGCTCAGCTCTCCAGGTAAGCGGATCAATCCTTTATTGGCAGCCACCTTCGGCCCAGATCCGCAGCAGTTGCTTGAACACACCGCCGAAGGGGTGCTCCTTGGAAAGCGCTCTTGTCCCGTCATCCATGTAGGTCTTTGCCTGTGTGCACAGATTGGCCTGCTCCCACTGATGGCACGAAGCGCAGGTCTTGTCCTTCCATGCCGCCTCTGGCAGTCCCTCGATCGGAGGGAATCTGGGGCTCACAGAAAGAAGATCTGAGAGGCTCCTTGTGGCAATGTCCGGATCACCTGCCCCAAGTGGAACATTGAATGCAACCACATCCGGAAGGCCGCCCGTGTTGCCATCGTCAGCAGGCTCGGGAGCCGGTTCAACCGGGATCACAGGATCAGCGATGGGGTCCGTTCGCGGTTCGTTTTGATTAATCGTCTGAAGTTCAAGACGAGCAAGTTCTGCAAAACTCCCATCTGGATAGGTGTCCAGGTAAGCTTGATAATCTTCCACAGCGCCGGACTTTCGCGCCGCCTCGATCAGGTTCCGCTCCGCATCACTGGGATCGACAGAAACCGGCGCTTTTGCGGCAACCTCAGGCTCATCGGTTGAAGCGGTTTCCTGCATCTCGCTGGAGACAAGATCCTGCAGCAAAGAGCGTGCTTCTCCAGCAAACCGGCTGGTGGGATTGGCTCGCAAAAAGAGCATGACCTGAATTGGGTCTTTGCTCAATTTCACGGTTTCCCAAAGCTGGCGTTCCTGTATCTCTGCAGGAGACGGCATGACGGCGGGGACAAATTGAAAATTCGCGGTCATGGACGACGTGTCCCAGGGCGTCTGGACACCATTGGTTGCTGCCAGAACATCAAGGCGTACATTCTTGAACAGCGTCTCGATGGGTAGGCCAGGTGTCGACATCCGACGCGCAAGTGAGCCGGTGAACGGACTGTTGCCCCCCGTTCCGTCCAGCGCGACCTCTCCCGGCGCCGTGGAATATGCCAGGAAAGTGCCGCGCGGCGCCTTCATTTCCGCGAGGCCATTTTCGTTGAGGTCGGGAATTGCGACAAAGGGATTGTCGCGGCAGGCGTCAAGGATGACGATATTTGTCTGATTGTTCGCAGAGAACATCTGGCGCAGCAGCGCTTGCGCCGGCACAGCGACCAGGCTGAGATCGGCGGCGTCGGATAGATTGACGTCGACAGGAAGCAGGAAGTTGTCACCGAATGACTGCACGCCATGTCCTGCATAGTAGAAGAGGCCCGTCGCGTCGTCGTCCGCTTCCCGCAGCTTCCGTCCGAAATCGGCAATGGCCCGCGTGAGTTCGTCACGCGAAGCATCCGTCACCAGCATGACGTCAAAACCGACGGCCTCGAGCGATTCTGCCATGAGCACGGCGTCGTTCTTCGGATTGTCGAGCGGTGTCACATGCGTATAGGCCGAGTTGCCTACAACCAGCGCCAGACGCGGATCATCGTCGTCCGCCCGAACCTGCGAAACCAAAAACAGAACGGGCAGAATGAACAGAATTGTCCAGCGAAACTTGATCTTATTCGACAACGGTGAACTCGATACGGCGGTTGCGGCGTTTGCCGTCAGGTGTGTCGTTGGAGGCAACCGGTCTGGTCTCGCCATATCCGACGCTCGTTATCCTGGTCTCAGACACATTTTGATTGGAGATGTAGGCTTCCACCGCCGCTGCCCGCCGTTCCGACAGACGCTGGTTGCCCGCCGCGCTGCCGACGCTGTCCGTGTGTCCGCCGACTTCGATCTTGAGGTCCGGGCATCGGACAATAATATCGACCAGACTGTCGAGAAGTGGTGCACTGCGTGCGTCCAGGCTGGAACTGCCGCTGTCAAAATAGATATTGTCTGTCCGTGACAGGATTTCAAAACGTCCCTTGCAGGCTTCCTCGTCCAGATTTCCTTCCGGTTCAATTGCCGTGGCCGCTGCTTCGGTGACCTCAGGTCTTGTTTCCTCTGCAATCTTCTGGCCCGTATTCTTCGAAAACAGGAAGTCAAATGTGACGGTTGCAGAAGGTACAATGGCGACATTCGCCGCTTCTTCCAGCTTCTTGATGCCGCCATCAAGATTGAAGTCATTGGCTGCTATTGAAATAGGTGCGGTCGAGGAAACCGCGACGATGTCCTCACCAACAAGCGTGACCGCCACCTCGGTTTCAAGAGACTTCGTCACGCCATGCAGCTGAAGATCGAAGTTGAACGGTATGATCTTCCGTCTCAGTTTCGCCAGATCAGTGAGAGCCGCAGGGTCTATTTTTGCGGAAATCAAAGCTTCCGGAAACTCGAAAGTTTCAAAAAATAGAAAACGCATGCGCACGTTTCTAAGATCGATCTTGGTGTCGACGGAATCGAGGAAGATTCGGATTTCGGCTTCGCCGTCCGCTTCAATCTTTCCCTGAAACTGAACGAACCCGCTCGACTCAACTTTTGTGAGATTTTTCACCGATTGAAAACGCACGGTCGACGCTTCGGGCTGCAGCGTCCATCCCGGTTCGAAAAAGTTCGTTTGTGCGTTCGCCGCCTGCATGGAGAACACAAGACACACGAGGCACAGGAAAAAAGAAACAACCCGAGCAACCGTCATGATCAGGTCCCCTCACTTCAATCTGACGTCAACGCTACACATAGTCTGCGTCCGTTACGTTAGTCTTACAGTGCTGAGGGCTCAATGCAATGTTCCGCGCAATTGACCTGGGATCTTTTGCGCGGATATGTACTTAGGAGGGGAACTTTCCCACTTGCTTAGAATGACAGCCTAAACCGCACCACTCTGCGCCTTGTCGAAAATTTCCAGAGCACCGGCCTTTGTCAGCTCAACCGGATTGCCACCGGCAGTCGGATCGACAATAGCCATTTCGGCGATCAGATCGCGTTTGCTGTCATCGACATTCAGGCCCGCAAGCGTATGCGGCACGTCGAGGTCGCTGCGCAGCTTCAGCACCGTGTCGAGAACGCCCTGATAGCCGCCTGAAATTCCGAGGAAGCCGGCGAGCCGTTCGAATTTCTGTTCGATTGCCGCTCTGTTGTACTGCATCACGTAGGGCATGAAGACGGCATTTGTCATGCCGTGATGGGTGTCATAAAGCGCTCCGACGGGATGGGAAAGCGAGTGGATCGCCCCAAGACCCTTCTGGAAGGCGACCGCCCCCATCGCAGCGGCGCTCATAAGGTGCCCGCGCGCTTCGAGATCCGAGCCGTCGGCCGCGACCTTCGGCAGGTTCTCCAGAACGAGCCGCATGCCTTCCAGTGCGATGCCTTCCGACATCGGATGATACATCGGCGCCGAATACGCCTCCAGGCAGTGCGCCAGTGCATCCATGCCGGTGCCGATGGTGATGAAACGCGGCATGCCGACTGTGAGCTCCGGGTCGCAGATCACGATTTCAGGCAGCATTTTCGGGTGGAAGATCACCTTCTTGGTATGCGTTGCCTCGTTCGTGACAACACCGGCGCGCCCGACTTCGGACCCGGTACCGGCTGTTGTAGGAACAGCGATGATTGGCGCAATGCCATCTGAATCGGCACGTTTCCACCAGTCACCGATGTCCTCAAAGTCCCAGATCGGCCGCGTCTGCCCGGCCATGAACGCAATCAGCTTGCCAGCATCGAGACCGGACCCGCCGCCGAACGCAATAACACCGTCATGACCACCTTCCCTGAAGACTGCAACGCCCGCCGCAATGTTGCTGTCGACCGGGTTCGGCTTGACGTCCGAGAAAACGGCAGCCGAGAGACCGGACGCCTTTAGGCTTGCAATCGCGTCCGCGACCATCGGAAGACCTGCAAGGCCCGGGTCGGTCACGAGAAGCGGATTGGTCATGCCGACAGCCTCAACGGCTTTCGGCAGCTCCTTGATACGGCCAACACCGAAACGGACGGACGTCGGATAGGACCAGTTGACGGAAGGAAGTGAGCTCATGGGTGTCTCGTTGGTTTTGAGTTCTTCAAAGTCTTAAGTTTGCGGGCGATCGCATCCTGAAATCGGGGTCGAACACTCCACCGTTTGTCACCCCTGCACCCGCTTTCGCGGGCATAAACTCCGGCAGGGGTCCGATATTCATCGGCTCATACCATCCAAGGCTTGGTGGCTGAGTTGGTTACTGGATCCCGGCCTTCCACTTCGTTTCAGCCGGGACGACAATTGCAGAGGATCTGCAGGGTGTCGGTTCCTTCTCCCCCTCAGTGCTCCACCCGGAAGTGGAAGGATTTCGGCCGGGTCAGGTTGTGAAAGCCGATTTCAGAAAGCGCCGCACCCTTGCCGGTATCCTTGACGCCGGTCCACACCAGCGCCGGATCGAGATAGTCGCAGCGGTTCATGAAGACCGTTCCGGTCTCGATCCTGTCGCCGATCTCGGCAGCCGCCTCGACATCTTCTGACCAGATCGACGCCGTCAGGCCGTACGGGCTGTCGTTCATGAACTGCAGCGCTTCCTCGTCGTCCTTGACTTTCATGATGCCGACAACCGGACCGAAGCTCTCTTCGCGCATCACCGACATCTGGTGGTTCACATCGGTCAAAACCTGCGGCGCAAGATAGGGCGTACCGTCCTTGTTTTCAGAAAAAGCCGTCACGTCGATATGAGCTTTCGCGCCCTTGCGCAGGGCCTCGCCGGTCTGCTCACGCACCCAGGCGGCGAACCGGGTTTGCGCCATCGGGCCAAGAGTTGTTGTTTCGTCCAGCGGGTTGCCGAGCTGATACTGTTTTGTCAGGTCGACAAAACCGTCGACAAACCTGTCGAACTGGCTCTCATGCACATAAACGCGTTCAATACCGCAACAGCACTGCCCGGCATTGTAGAACGCGCCGTCGACCAGGTTGCCGATGGCATAGTCGAGATCGGCGTCCGCCCGCACATAGGCCGGGTCCTTGCCGCCAAGCTCCAGACCCAAGGTCGCGAATGTTCCCGCAACCGCCTTTTCTATCGCACGGCCTCCAGCCACAGAGCCGGTGAAGTTGACATGATCGATCAGGCCGGTGCCGAGCAGTTTTTCGGTGCCTGCATGGGTCAGAACGATGTTCTGGAAGACACCTTTCGGCAACCCCGCCATTTCGAACGCCTTGGCAAGACGCTCGCCGACAAGAAGCGTCTGCGCCGCATGTTTCAAAAGGATCACGTTACCCGCCATCAGCGCCGGCATGATCGTGTTGATGGCCGTCATGAAGGGATAGTTCCACGGCGCTATGACCATGACGATGCCGAGTGGCACACGCTTAAGATACCGCTTGAAGCCCGGTTTGTCGGTCCGCTCGATATCGGCCAGCGCATCTTCGGCGATGGACGCACAATACTCGGTGCGTTCGATCGTCCCGCCGAGTTCCCCGCCAAAACGCACCGGACGGCCCATTTGCCAGGCAAGCTCCGGCACGACCTCGTCATTCATGGCCTTCAGCGCTTCCAGCGCCTTTTCGCAATAGGCGACACGTTCGCCAATCGGTGTCGCCGCCCAGAAAGCCTCGGCATTTCTAGCCGCCGAAACAGCCCTTTCGACCCCGGCTTCGTCGAGCGCGGGACGTTCGGCGTAAACCGACCCGTCAACGGGGGAAATCAGCTTGATCACATCTGACATTTGAAACCTCTCATGCCGCATCTTTGCGCGCGGTGTGTTGAAAGTGGTTGGCTCTCGTTTTCCTCGTCCTGACCACCCCGAACCCGCATCCTGAGGAGAACCGAGAGGTTCGTCTCGAAGGATGGACCACTTGTCCGGAACCTGCCGCCCATCCTTCGAGACAGCGCTTGCACGCTTCCTCAGGATGAGGCCTGGGTCAGGGTAACCTTTGGCATTCCTATGCCCGCTCAAATCCGCGAGCGATCTCATAATCCGTTACAACGCGGTCGAATTCCTCGATCTCCCATTCCGCCGCACGGGCGTAGTGGTCAATGACCGCATCTGAGAACGCTTCGCGCAGAAACTTCGACTTGCGCAAAGTCTCGCGTGCATCGCGGAGCGTATGCGGGATTTCCTTCGCCTTCCGGTTCTCATAGACATCGCCGGTCGTCGGCGGATCGAGCGGCAGTTTTTCTTCCAGCCCCTTGATGCCCGCTGCGATCAGGGCAGCCAGCGCAAGATAGGGATTGAGATCGGACCCGCCGATGCGGCATTCGATACGAAGCGCCTTGGTCCCCTCGCCGCACAGCCGGAAGCCCGCAGTCCTGTTGTCAACAGACCAGACGGTTTTCGTCGGCGCGAAGGTCCCTTTCTGGAACCGCTTGTAACTGTTGATGTAGGGCGCCAGGAAATAGGTGTATTCGGGCGCGTATTTGATCATGCCGGCCAGGTAGTGACGCATCGTCTCCGACATGCCCAGCTCTGCCTTGTCATCGCAGAAGACATTGTTGCCCTTCTTGTCGAACAGCGAGTGGTGTACATGCGATGACGAGCCGACCTTGTCGCTGCGCCACTTGGCAAGGAAAGAGACCGAGCGTCCCTGCGCCCAGGCGATCTCCTTGACGGCGTGTTTGGCGATCGTGTGATACTCGGCGGTGTCCAGAGCCGGAGCGTATTTGATGTTCAGCTCCTCCTGTCCGGTCTCGGCCTCTCCCTTGGTGTTTTCAACGGGAATACCTGCACCGTAAAGGCCGTTGCGGACCGGCCGCATCACGTTCTCTTCCTTGGTGGTTTGCAGGATATGATAGTCCTCGTTGTAGCCGGAGATCGGCGCAAGGTCGCGGAAGCCTTCCTTTCGGATCTCGTCGAAACTCTTTTCGAACAGGAAGAATTCAAGTTCGGTCGCCATGATCGGCGACAGACCCATGTCCGCAAGCCGGGCAACCTGTGCCTTCAGCATCGCGCGGGGCGAGTGCGGAACATCTTGGTGCGTATGGTGGTCCTGGACGTCGCACATCACCAGCGCCGTCGCTTCCAGCCAGGGAACTTTCCGCAGGCTCGACAGGTCCGGCTTCATCACGTAGTCGCCGTAGCCGCCAGACCAGCTCGTCGCCGCGTAACCTTCCACCGTGTACATCTCGAGATCGGTCGCCAGAAGATAGTTGCAGCAATGCGTTTCTTCATAGGCAGTGTCGACGAAATGCTGGGCGTGGAAGCGCTTGCCCATCAACCGTCCCTGCATGTCGACAATACACGCAAGCACCGTGTCGATCTCGCCGGATGCCACCAGCGTCTTCAGTGCGTCAAAGGTCAGGTTGCCAGGCATTTTGTCTCAATCCGGTGTTGGGCGGTGTTTCTTGGTCAAGAGCCCGGCCCGGCAGTTTCCTGACGGGCCGGTAAATCGTGGCCGTGCCGAAAAGCATTCGGCACGACCGGCGTCGTTAGCTGTAGCGGTATGGCCGTCCAGCCTTCTGCATGTCGGCGTTGTACTTCTTGAAGATCTCGACGACCTTCGCCTTGACGGGAGACTCGGACGCAATTTCGTCCCAGAAAGCGAGAGCAGCTTCTTCAACGGTCGCCCATTGCGCATCCGGGATGGATGTCAGTTCCATCTTGGTGCCGTTGACGCGCAGAGCCGCTTCACCGCCCCAGTACCACCACTGGCGATAGTAGTGAGATGCGTCCATGGCGAGCTGCAGCATGGTCTTCAGATGATCGGGCAGCTCGTTCCAGCGCTCCATGTTGGCAAAGAACGATCCGGCCCAGGCACCGGAGATGTTGTTGGTCAGGAAGTAGTTGGTCACGTCCGCCCAGCCGACCGTGTAGTCTTCGGTGATTCCGGACCAGGCAATGCCGTCGAGTTCGCCTGTCTGCACGGCAACTTCAATGTCTTCCCAGGGAAGCGTCACGGGTACGACACCGAACTGGCTCATGAAGCGGCCGGCTGTCGGGAAGGTGAAGACGCGTTTGCCCTGCAAGTCTTCAAGAGAGCGGATCGGGTCCTTGGTTGCAAAGTGGCACGGATCCCAGGCACCAGCGGAAATATGTTTCACGCCGACCTTTGAGTATTCCTCCTCCCAGATTTCCTTCAGGCCATACTGGTTGAACAGCACCGGCACGTCGAGCGAATAGCGGGACGCGAACGGGAAGTATCCGCCGAACACGGTGACTTCGGTCGGTGACGCCATGGAATCGTCGTCCGACTGAACAGCATCAATGGTGCCCTGCTGCATCGCGCGGAAGAGCTCGCCGGTCGGGACAAGCTGGTCGGCGGTGAAGAGTTCAATTTCCATCTCGCCATTCGCAGCCTTGTTGAAGGCGTCGATATGCGGCTTGATCACATGCTCGGCGAGAGCCGGACCGGCATAGGTTTGCAGGCGCCATTTGATCGGCGACTGTCCGTGCACCGCGGGTGCTGCGAGCGTTGTGGCTCCGGCGGCGGCAACTGTTCCGACACCGGCTTTTTTCAGAAAGTCACGTCTGTTGGTCATCTCAGGTTCCCCTAGTTACAAGTACAAAATCCATGCGGTGCGACCGTTTTCCGGTTCTGTTTTACCGCTGCCAAAAGTCCGTTTCCTCCGGACAGTCTTTTTATTGTCCCGCATGGCACCGCTACCTGCCATAGACCAGATCGGGCAGCCAAAGCGCAATCTGCGGGAAAGCCATCACGAGCGCCAGCGCCAGGACCATCACCAGGACAAATGGTGTGATCGAACCATAAATGTCCCGCATAGTGATGTCCTTGGGCGCCATTGCCCGCATCAGGAAGAGATTGTAGCCGAACGGCGGCGTCATATAGGCAATCTGCGTGGTGATCGTGTAGAGGACGCCGTACCAGATCAGGATATCCGTGCGCGGCATGCCGAGGTCCAGCGTGGCAACCAGCGGCACATAGAGCGGCGCCACGATCACCAGCATTGCCGTGTCGTCGAGAAACGTGCCCATGACCAGGAAAGACAGCTGCATCAGGATCAGGATCATCCAGGGCGACAGGCCGAGCTGATCGGTAAAAAGATTCTCGATTGCCTTGACGGCGCCAAGCCCGTCGAATACCGCGCCGAAGCCGAGAGCAGCCAGGATGATCCACATGAACATGCAGGAAATACCAAGCGTGTTCTTCAGGCACAGAGTGAGAATGTCCCAGGTCATCCGGCCCCGGAAAATCGCGGCAAGCAAGGCAGTCAGTGCACCGATGGCCGAGCTTTCAACCAGACTGGTCCAGCCGTTGACGAAAGGCACCATCATCGTTGCGAAGATGACGATAGGCAGGATGCCGGCCAGCAGCAGTTTGTATTTCTTATCCTTGGATGCTTCGCGTTCGTCTTCGGTCAGCGCCGGTCCGAGTTCGGGTTGAATCCGGCACCTGATCGCAATGTAGACAACGAACATCGCCGCCATCATCAGCCCCGGGACGGCTCCCGCCAGCCAGAGTTGGCCAACAGGTGCCCTCGCGATCATCGCGTAAAGAACCAGCACGACCGATGGTGGCACAAGGATCCCGAGCGACGACCCCGCTTGGATCACCCCCGTGACCATGCGCTTGTCATATTTGCGTTTGAGCAGTTCCGGCAGCGCGATTGTCGCACCGATCGCCATTCCGGCAACGGACAGACCGTTCATCGCCGAGATAAGCACCATCAGGAGGATCGTGCCGATGGCAAGCCCGCCGTTCACCGGCCCCATCCAGACATGAAACATCTTGTAGAGGTCGTCGGCGATCTTGGTCTCAGACAAGATATAGCCCATGAAGATGAACATCGGCAGCGTCAGCAGCGGATACCACTTCATCAGCTTCATCGCCGCCGAGAAGGGAATGTCACCGCCGCCCGTTCCCCAGAGCAGCAGCGCGGCAATGGAGGCGATACCACCGATGGCGCCGAAGACCCGCTGCCCCGTCAGGAGCATCAGCATCATCGACGAGAACATCAGAAGAGCGATCATCTCATACGACATCAGATCGTCTCTCCCTTGATCCGGGCAATGTCTTTCAAAAGCTCAGCAAGGACCTGCAAAAGCATCAGAAAAAATCCAAGGATCATGATCAGTTTCACGGGCCACAGATAGGGGCGCCAGGCCGTCGGACTGCGCTCGATAAACCCGAGCTTTTCCTGCGCGCCGGCCGGGCCGCCGGTCAAGAAGGCTCCGATCAGGTCCATGTAGAATTGGAAGGGTTCCTTGCCGAAATAGCCGAGTGAATAGGCAAAGGAATTCAGTGCTCCGTAGATGAGCACACACAGATAGAACACCAGCAGGAGTACGGTGAAAGCGTCGAACCACGCTTTCTTTTTCACGCTCCACTCGGCGTAAAACAGATCCATGCGCACGTTGGACCCCAATTGGATCGAATAGGGTCCGCCGAGGACGTAATAGGCGACCATCGCGAACTGGGCGACTTCAAGTGTCCAGAGCGAGGGATTGAAGAAGGTCTTGGATATCGACGACCAGAGCAGGATGCCTGCCATGACGAAGACACCCCACATGATGACCTTTCCAAGGCCGCGGTTGAAACTGTCGACGATGCGCACATAGATCCGCGCGGCCTTAAGCATCGGCCCCTCCCGCAGCGGCTTCGCCGCGTTCCGGGTTGCTGGCCTGCATGGCCTTCTGCAGAAGCGGCGCCAGCAGACCTGCCCAGCGCTCTTCTTCTTCCGGCGTGGTTATCTCGTCATTGCGGATCTCCACCATAAGGCACGGCAGTTTCCGGTTTTCACCGTGCCTGCTGAGCGTGTAGTAAACGCCGTCTGACGGGGAATAAGGCTCATTGTCTCCGACTGTCAGGCTGCCGAGTTCCTTGAGATCTGCGAGCACCTGTTCGGCAAGCCGTCTGTCCCTGTCCGAAATCAGGCCGATCTCCCAAGGCCGGCTCTGTCCCTTGTAGACAGGCGTGTAGGAGTGGATCGAGACAACCGCTGTTGGCAATCCGCGGCCTTCCCGCTCGCTGATCACCTTGTCGATCGCGTCATGAAAAGGGCGATGCACCAGATCAAGACGAAAGGATTTCTCGTCATCAGAGACATTCTTGTTTCCAGAAATCTCGGTGGTTTCGCTCAAAGAGGGGATCAGGTCTCCCCTGTCTTCCTCGCGGTTGCAGTCGATGATCAACCGCGAAATCGTGGTGTGGACCAACGGGGAATCGAGGCGCTCGGACAACCCCTTCGCAACACCTAGGGCCCCCGGATCCCACGAGATATGCGCGCGCTTCTCGGCATCTGTAATGCCCAGGCACTGATCGTAGGGCGGCGGAAAAAAATTGGAAGCATGGTCGCAGACGAAGACGAAAGGTCCCGTCCCCCGCGAATTTGCAATTGCAACAGCCCCGGCGAAGTCGCCGTTTTGAGGGCTTGCTCCCATGCTTGTTCCCCTTGAAGTGCCAACACAGCACTTTGTAATGTTTATTACAGGATTGCTGATTGAGTTAAGTTCTGTAATATTTGATACGCAGATCGATGCCGCTGTCAAATGAAAATAAGACGACGGGGACACAAGCAGGCAAAACACATGGAACGCCCACTTCTGGAAGATATTCGCGACCGCCTGGACGAGTTCACAAGCACCGAAAAAAGAGCAGCGCATGCCCTGATGGCGAATTATCCGGTACAGGGTCTGGGTACCGTGGCGCAGTTTGCCGAAGCCGCCGGGGTGAGTTCTCCGACGATCCTTCGATTTGTCGGACGGCTTGGATTTCCAGGCTTTTCAGAGTTTCAGAAAAAACTGAGAAACGAACTGGAAAGCCAGCTGAACTCGCCGCTGGCTCGAAGCACGACGCTTGGCGAACAGACCAGTGGCGATCCGCATGTCAGCCAGTTGCTGGAAAACGTCCGGGAGACCTTTGAGCATCTTCCCAAGGGCGAACTTGACGGTTTGATCCGCCTCTTGTCGGACGAGAAGAAGACCGTGCACCTGATCGGCGGACGGTTCACCGACGGGCTTGCGAGATACACGGCAGCGCACCTGCGTATTGTACGTTCCGGCGTGAATCATATCGCCGGGCAACAGGGCAACTGGCTGGATCAGCTGTTGGGCATCGGCCCCAAGGACGTTGTTCTTGTGTTCGATATCCGCCGCTACCAGACGGAAATCATCCAGTTCGCCGAAGCTGCCGGAAAACAGGGAGCAACGGTGGCCCTTGTTACAGATAGCTGGATGTCGCCTGTCGGCCGCATCGCAAGCTTTGTTCTTCCGGCAAGAGTCGCAGTCCCCTCACCCTGGGATTCGTCCCTTTCGCTGATGGCCATTGCGGAAGTGCTGATTGCAGGTGTTACGCGCCAGAACCAGCAAAACGCGCAGGAACGGATGCGTGCGCTGGAGGCATTGCGGAATGAAATTGATCCCTCGACAGAAGGACGGCTTGGCGGGCCGGACATCTGACCTTTTCCACCCGGTCGGTCACGCGTGACGTAACTCGCCCGGAGAATTGCCGTAAACGGTTCTGTAGTTGGAATAAAACTGGCTCGTCGAAGAAAACCCCGATTGAAAGGCCGCTTCCGATACCGAGACGTCGGACGACAGCAATAGCTCCCGGGCCCTGATGAGGCGCATGCGGATTGTGAACTGTTTGAGCGTGATGCCGAGATATCTTCTGAAGAGGTTTGACGCGTAATTCGCGTTGAGGCCTGTCGCCTCTGCAATGTCACGCGTTGTCAGTTGGCCGGAGATATTCTGAATTACCGTTTCGATCATGCTCACGACATGTTCTGTCGGTCCTGCACGCACTTCCTGGTTTAACATGGGCGTTTGCGGGATTCTAAGGTCCTCCAGCGTGTCTCTCAATGCAAGGCGACGCATCAGCGCCTGCAGTTCGATTGTGAGACATTCAAATCGCTGCAGATTTCGGGACTCGTAATCGCCGAACCAACGGTCGATCATGCGCTCATCGACGAGGTCCTCGGGCACTGCCAGAAAGGCCCCGGCCAGCAACGCGCGCTGAACGTGCCCCGCACCACGCAACGACAGAAAGACATCCAGCGGAAAATACATGTTCGTGAGTTGGTAATTGTCTGCATTGTCTGGACCGAGTTTGAGCGTCTGATGGGGGATACCCGCCCAGAAGAAACAAAGGCGCCCCTTGGGAAGAACCACCTGATCCGTTTCGAATTGATAGGTCATCGATCCGCCGACCAGCCAGTTGAATTCGATGTGACCGTGCCAGTCGATCGGGTGTGTGACCGGCGCAAAACGCCGCATTGCAAATTGCCCGAAGACCACCGGCTTGCCGTCAACGTATGTTGCGCGGTCGCTGTCATCAGGGCCGAAAATCGACTGTCTGTGCAAATCAGGCAAATCTGTAAAATCCGGACTTTTTTCTTTGATTTCAGGATATCTCAAATCATCCCGAAAGTGCAGTCTGATTTCAGCAACCGAAGGAAGATGTCATGTCTCACACAACCAAGATTACGTTTATCGGTGCAGGCTCCACTGTCTTCGCCAAAAACATAATTGGCGATTGCCTTTTGCGTCCCGCGCTTGCAAATGCGCATTTTGCGCTGATGGACATCAATTCGGAGCGGCTGCGTGAATCCGAACGGGTCGTCTCCAAGATGATCACGTCGCTCGGCACAAGAGCGACCGTGTCTTGTCACTCCAATCAGAAGGAAGCCCTCGAGAACTCGGATTTCGTAGTCGTTGCCTTCCAGATCGGAGGCTATGAACCTTGCACGGTCACAGACTTTGAAATTCCGAAAAAGTTCGGCCTGCGCCAGACGATTGGAGACACGCTCGGTATTGGCGGCATCATGCGCGGGCTGCGCACTGTCCCGCATTTGTGGAGCATCTGTGAGGACATGCTGGCCGTTTGCCCGGATGCGCTGATGCTGCAGCACGTCAATCCGATGGCGATCAACACGTGGGCGATAAGCGAAAAATACCCGGCGATCAAACAGGTGGGCCTGTGTCATTCCGTTCCACTTACCGCGGTGGAGCTGGCGGAGGATCTCGGCATCGACCCAAGCAGATTGAGCTACAAGGTCGGCGGCATCAATCACATGGCCTTCTATCTGCATCTGCATGAAAAACTGGATGACGGCACGCTTCGCGATCTTTACCCGGTCCTGAAACAACGAGATCTCGAAGGCAAAATCTCCAAGACCTCGAACTGGAACCCACGCTGTCCCAATCTTGTCCGCTACGAGGTCATGCACAAGCTCGGCTATTTCGTCACCGAGAGCTCCGAGCACTTCGCAGAATATGTGCCATGGTTCATCAAGAAAGGACGAAACGATCTCATTGAGCGGTTCTCCATTCCCCTTGATGAATACCCGAAACGATGCGTGGAACAGATTGCCGATTGGAAAGAGCAGGCAAGGGTCTTTCTCGGCCCCGATGCCATCGACGTAAAACTGTCCCTTGAATACGCATCTGAAATCATGAATGCGGTAGTCACGGGAGTGCCGGCGACCGTCTATGGCAACACACCGAACCATGGACTGATCGACGCCCTTCCACATGGATGCGCGGTGGAGGTTCCATGTCTTGTTGATGGGAACGGCGTGCAGCCAACCCGCGTCGAAAACATTCCTCCACAGCTGACAGCAATGATGCGAACCAATGTGTCTGTTCAGGAGCTTACGGTGCGTGCCTTGATCGATGAAGTGCCCGAGCATGTCTATCATGCCGCGATGCTGGATCCGCACACCGGCGCTGAACTCGATCTGGACCAGATCAGCGCGCTGGTAGACGAATTGATAGCAGAGCACACGGACTGGCTCCCCTCCTGGCTACATGGTCAGAGGAAAGCGGCCTGAACCGTTGCACTTCAAGTGACTGAGATAAGTGGCTGCCACGCGACATCGGGTGGTGGCTGCAGACTGACGCAAGGCTTGAATGGAAGCCGCGCGATCCCTGGCTTGCGCATTGCGCCGTTGGTCCCGGCTACGGGCCGTCAGACTAGCCAGTTTTGACGAATCTATTTACTGTCAAAGCACGGACACGGACCGGTCAAAATGCTGGGTCTGCCCACGATTGGGCGAGTGAAGCAACGGAAACTGTAGCGCGTAACCGAAGATCAGCAGAACGGTCGCAAATAGACGCGCTAACACGGGACGGCCTGATATCTCCGCCGAAAGCAATCTTGAAGCTCCAGCGTTCCGCCCGTTAATACGGTCGACACCCCGCGCCTTCATTTTGACAGAACAGCGGCTTCTTGTTCAGGAAAAGCATCATCCGCTGAAAGGTCATTATTTCACTCTTCCGGGTGGCAAACAGGACCCGGGCGAATCGCTGGTAGAAACGCTTCGCCGTGAGTGCAGAGAAGAAATCGGCGCTGAAATCTCCGTCGGCCGCCTGGTTCATGTTGCCGAAGTCTACAGGCTCAAAACCGATCCGCCGGAACGCCAGCATCAGCTTGATTTCATTTTCGAATGCACCGTTCCCGAAAACTATGAACCGCTCCTGGGACCCAAGCCGGATCCCCATCAGACGGCAACTTGCTGGATCACGCTGGTAAACGCTCAACAGCTTCGTCCGGCCTATGTCACAAAACTGTTTTCACTTGGATGTAGGGCGGACCGCGAAGTCTATCTCGGACCCTTTGATGACTAACCTGCCGAAAACACTACGGGAAAATCTCCATTTTCTGTGCGCGGAGATTGACGGTCAGCTGCTGCAGCTCGAGGCCTTCTTCAAGGATCCGACAACTGCGCGCGCAAGACGGATCATGGACCGGGCGGGCTATGCGCACAATTTGAAGACCCGCATTCATTCCGCCTGCGTCCGGCAATTGGCAGATACCCGCCAGCGCAACAGGAAGCATCTGACGTTGCGCAGCCTGGAGTTCATTGCAACCGATCTGCAGCGCCTTGCCAATCTCGCGCGTCAATCGCTTCGTCATGTCGAGCGAATCGATACATTTGAAACGCTTCTTCCGGCTCGCTACCCCCCGCTTGTCAGATATGTCCGCAAGGGTGTCGGCGGGATCGAAGACGCTTTTCTCGGCAACGACAGCGAACAGGCCATAGAGATCGGTGAGTTGCAGAAAAAGATCGAGGCCGACTACCGGAAGCTGTTCAAGACCTACACCAAAGACATGAGCAACCCGAAGCTGCGACCCGCGGATATCGCCAACAGTCTGCTGGTCGCGAGCGAGTTCCAAAGGATGGGCGACTCTCTGAATTCGATCAGCGAGGCGGTGATCTCCGCAAATATCGGTCAGGCGGTCAATCTGGAACGTTATTTCGCCCTTCAAAGCCTTACGGCGGATCTTGAGGGAACCGGCGGCAATCTGAAAATCGAAACGATTGCGGAAACGCGCTCGGGCAGCTCCATTTCGGCAATCAAGAACAAGAAAACAGAACAAGTCGCCGCTGTTTTCAAAGATGGTGAAAAGAGCAAGGTCAAGGAAGAGCGCGAAGGCGTCGAAAGCTGGCACGAAATCTATCCCGGCCTCGCCCCGAAAATCCTTTCCTACGAGAAAAGAAATCAATCCGCCGCATTGTTGATTGAGCACTTGCCAGGCCAGACTTTCGAGCAGGTCGTGCTCAACGAAGCAGACGCAAGGTGCGACAAGGCGCTCGCGTGCCTTTCGAAAACATTGAAGGATGTCTGGAAACAGACAAAAACACGCAAACCTGCGGAACTGGGAAGCATGCAGCAGCTGCTCAGCCGACTGGATGAAGTCCGCCGCGTGCACCCTGAATTCAAGGACGGCTCGATCAGGTTTTCCGGCGTCAAACTGCCGTCTCTTCAGAGCCTGATTAACGAGGCATCCACGCGCGAAGCTGCCGCACCCGCCCCGTTCTCCGTATACATCCATGGCGATTTCAACGTGGACAACATCATTTACGACCCGGACGAAAATCGCGTGCACTTCATCGATCTGCATCGCTCCCGCTACATGGACTATGTCCAGGACGTCTCGGTTTTCATGGTGTCGAACTATCGCCTCCAGGTTCTGGACCGCGAAATGCGCCGGCGGATCATGCGGCTGTCGCTTGCCTTTTGTAAGTCCGCCAAATCCTTCGCCATAAAGCAGGACGACCACACCTTCGAATTTCGACTCGCATTCGGTCTTGCAAGGTCATTTGCAAGTTCCACCCGCTTCATTTTCGACAAACAACTCGCCCGACGCATGTGGCTCAGGTCGCGATTCCTCATCGAACAAGCCGTCGCCTGCCCAACGGGCGAAGAGGCAAAATTTCGGTTGCCGTTGAAGGAGATCTTTGTTGACTGAATTGAAGATCGGCGTGATCGGAATTCCGGGAAAGTGGTCGACAGAAGTGCTGGCCGATGCGTTGGAAGAACGCACCGGTTTCAGATGTGTTGTCGACATGGCCGAAGTAGCGCTCGACCTTGAGACCCGGTCCCTGATGGCTGGCGAACAGAACCTGTGCAAGCTTGACGGACTGGTGATCAAGAAAATCAGTCAGGAATACAGCCCCGCGACACTCGACCGGCTGGAGATACTGCGTCTGGCGGAAAACGCCGGTGTCCGGATATTTTCAAAACCCGCTTCGATCCTCGGATTGGTCAATCGCCTGAGCTGCACGGTGACCCTTTCCAACGCAGGTGTTCCGATGCCGGCGACCTGTGTGACCGAATGCGAGAAAGACGCATTGGCGGCCGTCAAACGCTTTGGCAGCGCGGTTTTCAAACCGCTCTATTCGACCAAGGCGCGCGGAATGACCTTGATGGATGCGAGCATTGGCGAGGATGCGCTGAGCAAGAAAATCGCCGCCTTCAAATCCGACAATCCGGTCATGTATCTCCAAAAGAAGGTCGACCTTTCCGGCCGCGATCTCGGCATGGTGTTTCTCGGCGGAACCTATCTGGGCACGTATGCGAGAGTTGCACAGACAGACAGTTGGAACACAACGATCCTCCATGGCGGCAAATATGCGCCGTATGATCCGGAACAGGATCTGATCGATCTGGCGCACAAGGCACAGGCTCCTTTCGGGCTTGATTTCACCACCGTAGACGTTGGCCTCACAGAGGATGGTCCGATCATATTCGAAGTGTCGGCGTTCGGCGGTTTCAAGGGAGCTCTTGAAGGCGCGTCAATCGACGCTGCAAGCCTTTATTCAGACCACGTGATCGCAAGGCTGAGCTCATGAGCGGAGCAAGAGTGCAGGATATCGTGGATGCGTTGGCACCGGTCAAAGCGACCAGGCACGTGGATCCGTTTTACCTGTCTGTTGGCGGCTATGTTCTGGAAGTCCGTTGCACCTCAAACAAGCTCCTTGCCGAACTGCTCAGGTATTTTCAGCACGTGATCACCGCGCCATCTGAACCCGCCAGGATCGTCCACGTCCTCGGCCCGGCAGAGCTGCCGTTTGCCTTCGATTTCGCCGAATGGATACGCGAACCCGGAAAGACGGGACGCAAGGACGCAATTGCCAACCTGGAGAACGGTCGTCTGATCCTCAAGGTTCGCACTGGCGTTCAGTTCCTTCAAGCACCCGACTGGTCAATCGCCTTCGGTCCGACCGAAGACTTTTCCAACCAGGTGATCAACTTCATCAACACCCAGGTCCTGAATCACTTTCAACGGGATGGCTGGGTTACCTGTCACGCGGCGGCGGTCAGTACCGATCGGAAGGGGCTTGCCATTTCCGGCCTGTCCGGCGGCGGCAAGTCGACCACGATGCTGCGCCTCATGGAGGTCGCCGGCACACGCTATGTGACCAACGACCGTCTGTTGGTGCGCCAGACCGGCAATATCACGAGCGCTCTTGGCATTCCGAAACTTCCGCGTATCAACCCGGGTACCATCGTCACGAACGAGCGCCTCTCGGGACTGATCGACGAGGAACGCGAAGAAGAACTCAAAAACTTGGAACCGGATGAGCTCTGGCATCTGGAAGAAAAATACGACCTCTTCATTGATGACATTTACGGACCGGGTCGCATTTCTCACAACGCAAACCTCACCGACTTCTGGGTGCTGAACTGGTCGCGTGACAACGGCGCACCGACTGGGGTTTCGAAGGTCAAACTCAACGATAGAGAAGACCTCCTCGCGGCAATCATGAAAAGTCCCGGTCCGTTCTACCAGACACGCGAAGGACCCTTCTGGACCGATCGATCGCCGCTGGAGACCGATACCTACCTGTCGGCGCTGCAGGACATCCACGTCTGGGAAGTTACAGGTCGTATCGACTTCGACGCCTTGTTCGACGCCGGCACAGAACTTCTGGGGCAACCATGACGGGCGAACGGTTTGCAATTCTGCTCCGGCACGGCGATTACCACCAAAAACCGGAAACCCCGAGCGCGTTGCAGCCCTTCGGGTTGTCGGATACCGGCATGGTTCAGGCAATGAACGCCGGCCGGGAACTTGCCGCGATGGCTCGGGCGAACGGTTGGAAACTTTCTTCAACAATCATGTCGTCCCAGCTGCTGCGCGCTTGGGAAACCGCGACGTTTTTGTGCCGGACGCTGGGGGAAGAAACCGGAAAGGTATTCAAAGTCGACGAGGAAGCGGATCTGGCCGAGCGCAGCGTTGGCGCTTTCGCCAACCTCACGCTGGCACAAATTCAAGAGGTCCTGGCGAACGACCCGCGATACTCAGCCCCTCCGGTAAACTGGAAATCTGACAGTACCTACAAACTGCCTGCCCTTGGTGCTGAAAGCCTTATGGAAGCGGGCGAACGGGTCGCGAGAGCTCTAACCGCGGGCATTGGGGACCTGAAGGCTGTCCACGAAACGAACGCAAAGGTGTTCGTCGGCCATGGCGCGTCGCTGCGCCACGCCGCCTACCACCTGAAGGTACTCAATTACGACGACATCCGCGGGCTCAGCATGCATCACGCCCGGCCCGTCGTTTTGAAATGCTCCGATGATGGACGCTGGTCGCACTGCGCCGGTGGCTGGAAAGAGCGGACACCAAAAGACGTTTCGATAGATTGACGAGGACGGTAAGAGAATTTCATGACGAACAGTTCCCTGGCCCCGTTTCTCCCACCGATTGCGCCAAGTTCGGCCCTCGACCTCGGGATTCCTGAAAGTGTCGTTCCATGGCCGATAGAAACGAAAACCACTGACGAAAAGTCACCCGATCTCGTAACAAGTCTTGCGAGAGCGAATGCGCTCGGACCCTGGGACTGGCCGGACAAACCGATTGTCTTCATTTCAGACCTGCATGCGGATGCCGAGGGCCTGCTCAGATCTCTTGTCGCGGCGCGCGTGATCCTGCGCACTGGGCAAGGCCTGAACGATTTTGAGCTGACCACCTTCGGCAAAAGCAGCCAGATCATCATTGGTGGCGATTGTCTGGACAAGGGCCCGAGCAATCTCGATTTGCTTGACAGTCTCGCCAGGCTGATGAAGTCGGGGGCCGATGTCATATTGTTGGCCGGAAACCACGACCTGCGGCTTTTTCTCGGACTGGAAGCACTGACAGTCAAGCGGGGCTCGCTCAACGCGCATATGTTCGTGCGTATGGGCAAGAAAGTCATGCCCCTGATGCGCGAGGTTTTTGACCGGTATGTCGATGCAAACCGGGCCTTGGGCGAATTGCCGGATGAGAAAGAGTGCCTTGCGCTTATGGTGCCGGGAAAGAAGTGGACAAAACAGTTTCCAAAGGCCGCGGCGGGTTACTTGAACGAAGCAGCTGTGCGCAAGGAAATGCGGCGCTTGAAAAAGAAGTCGGCCAAATTCGCCGAACATGCCGAAGATGCAGGCCTGTCAATTCGCCAGCTCTATGCCGCCGCTTTGACGTGCCGCCGTCTGTTTATTGAACCGGTGGGCCAGTATGCCTGGTTTTTCCAAAGCATGAAGGCCATGCACCAAAGCGGTTCCCTTCTCTTTGTTCACGCGGGCATCGACGACAGCATGGCGTCCCTGATCTGCGCCAAGGGCATCGCGCATGTGAACCGGCGCTTCAGGAAGGAGAGCCGGAAAGATCCCTTTGTGTTCTATTCCGGAACCGTTGCCAATCTGATGCGCACGAAATACCGGGACATTGATCACCCGCTGACGGGAAAAGGCGTTGAGGATCTCCACCTCGCAGGCATCAAGATGCTCATCCAGGGACATATCAATCGCCACCAGGGCCAGGAGCTCAAATCAAAGCACGGATTGCTTCATCTGGAAGCGGATATCACCCTTGACCGTCATTCCAGAAGTTCCGAAGGTCTTGAAGGGATTGGAACGGGAGCAACGATCATTCAGCCGGACGGCAACATAATAGGGATAAGCCGCGACTACCCGCACGCCAAGCTGTTCGACCCGGCACAGATCCTTCAACAACACGGGTTGAACAGATGATGGAGCGCAAGGGCCGTTTCCGGCACCAGTCCCTGCAGGACCGGAAATCCCTCCAGAAAATGCTGGATGCCGTCAAGCGCGGCATCGCCAAGGGCGAACTTCAGTTCGGTGATGATACCGGCGACATTACGCTGGAACCGAACGGGCTGATGAATTTGCGGGTGACGGCCACCGTTGAGGACGGCCAATCCAGGCTCGACCTGCGCATCAGCTGGTCCAACGACAGCAATGACAGGAAGGACAGCGGCAAACTGAAGGTCAAGGGCGGCTGATCCGGGCCGCGTTTACCGCTCCGCCCTTTCAAAATACCGACAAACTACCCGGCAAGATAATTCAGTGCCTTCAGGCTGGGGACGAAGAAAACCGCCAGTCCCTTGTAGCGGATAAAGTCCTTGAGCGGCAGCTTCAGAGCGGTCGTGCTATCTGCATCAACGGGGATATGGGTTGTCGTCTCCGCATTGCGCTTGCCTCGAAAGCCGAACATCATGTCCTGCCGTTTGCGGCCTCGCCTGATAGCGTCGAACTGATCGCTGAATGAAGTTTTTTGTATCCATCGCACAACGGAATAAAACTGTTCGTTGATCCGCGCGCAGGCGAAGAGACCGATCAGGCCGCGATCAAGGCCGTCATCCTGAGTGCCCTCAAGCGGCGGCCCGTAGGAAAAACCGCGACGGATCAGTCTTGGGGGACCATTTGGAAAACGGACATTGTTTGCATGGGTCAGTCCCTGATCGCGGGGATTGCACACCCGAACATGCGAAAACAGGGGCGTCTTCAGACCCGCATCGTCGTTGGCGTAGCCGAACCTGTCGGATGGGTCCCAGGGCTGCGGCATCGTATCGGGATGAAGCGCCATCGCTGAACCGTTTCGCCAGCGCCCCATCATCTTCGCAGCCAGCCACTCCTCCGGATCCGCCGCACCGCTGTGGGGCGCAGCAGCAGTCCGCTGTTCCTTCAGATAGCTGTTAAAGGCTGCAACGTCCTGATAGAGCCAGGACAGATTCAGGTAAGTTCCATCCCTGACAAAATCCTGCCAAGGTCCCGCATTGGTGGGGCTTACCTTGTAACTGTCTGATGGATAACCGAGCAGCAACTCGCGGAAGTTCACCTTTCCGGCGACACCTGTATCCTCCCAGTCGATGTTTATCTTGCTGACACCATCCCGGAAACCGAAATGCAGGATGCCCTGATCCGGCACGTAACCGGAAAGCGCGCCATCTTCAAAGGACTGGAATTGCCATTCCACCAAACCGGCAGACGCCGCCGCTGCGCGAACGCGGGCGAGTTCATCTAACTTTTGAGCGTGGTCCGCAAAGTAACAAACCATGGCAATGTGAAACGCGGACGGGTCGGCACTGCCTTCCCACCAGTGCTCCGGTGCGTTCGCGTCCTGCATGTCGAGGCTGACGGTCACGGATCTTGAGTGCGGGGCATTTTCCGGTTTTGTGAAGAATGATTCCAGGTTTGTCCCGATCGCGTCGGGATCAAGACCGTCTCCAGCTCCGTTCCTTGCAGCCAGGAGCAATGCGGTTCCCGGCCAGTTGAACGCAAAATGATAGACCGGCTCCAGCGGCCCGCCGGCAGTGTCCGTGTAGGAACCCGGCGGCTCGAGGCCGCCGTTTACGGATCCGGCCCAGTCCCGCAGGAATCCCCGGGCAGCGGCGGGGTCGGTAATGCGGAACAGGAGAACCGCGCGAAGCGGGTGCCGGTACCGCGTGATGAACAGGCTTTGAATATTGTCCGTATTGGGTGTCATGCCAGCCCCCGCCGCTTCCGGTTGGTTCTACTCGGCCGCCTGCGACTGCAAGGCGCTGAGAATGTCCCGAACCTCGGCATGGTTATAAGCCGAGAAAAGCCAGCCCGACTGGTTGCCGTTCATATCGGTCGCATTGTCGGTAGACATACCAAGCGTGCGGTAGTTGGCGTTCTTGGAAAACTCAAAGAATGCAGCCGGGTCGTTTACGTCCGGCACTCCGTCGGCAAGCGAGAAAATCTTCGCAAAAACCGGTGTCAGCGCATCACGGAAAAACTCCGTATATTCGAAATGATCGCCGTCATACTCGGTAATCACCTGGATATATTCATTGTCGCCGATCACCACGACTCGCGCGAAATGCACAATTTTGGACGCTCTGAGAGCTTCTTCGATCTTTGGCTGAATCTCCACGGCGAAGTTCGCCTTGAGCTCCTCGAGCGCCGCCAGGGTTGCCGGGTCTTGCTTGATCTTCAAGGTCAAAGTCAGTGGATGCGTCATGGTCTTCTCCCTGTTTGTCCGCCACACGCCAATGCAATGTCCAATATCGTTTGAAATCAAACGTGTGGCGGCATTCCCGATGAAAATTTCAAAGTCGAATAAGGTCGCCGCTCGGTATACAGCGAGTGGCTAGTGTCTTAAAAATGCACTTCTAAAGGATCAGGCATAGCGGCCGGACCCGCTTCTGTTCAGACTGTTACTTTCGCGCGGGCTTCTGCTCGCACGATTAAATCAAGCTGAGCGCAGACCGCGCGCGTCTTGCGTGATGAAGCTCGCATCGCGACCGCTCCAGACGAGACAATTGAACAGCGTGGTTATTATCCAAAACGGGGACGAAGCCGTCTATCTCGCGGACGCGTTGTGGGATTGGCGAAAAGATGCCGAAACTGGTTTTGTACATAGCGATGTCGCTCCACTAAAAATCACATGGAGTAAATTTGTTCAAAGAATTAAAAAACTACTTATTCGAGCGCTACGCAGCGTAATGCAATCCATTGACTTAGACAAGAAGATTCATCGCAGTAATCGCAAGAATTTCGAATTTACGGAAAAAGCGTCAAATAGCGCCGATCCAAAGAGGGCGTCAAACAAAAGCATCACTGGCGTCCCGTGTCCTGGCGCTTTGACAAATCGGTCGGTCAAGACCAGTTCGCAAACAAACCCGGCCCCTCCGTATCTTTGCAGGGACCGGGCAAATGCCGAAGGCAGTCTGACGCTTTATCGCAATGGGCGCTGCCCAAAGGTATTGATCGTCTCGAGACGCTCGAGATTTATGATCGTCGAAAGCATCAGCCGGTCCTGGGTCCAGTCAGCCGGTTTCTGGATCGACAGAGCGGACAGGAAGACAATCGCGATCATCGGCAGGACAGCGAGAAACACGAAGCTCCAATGCGGACGCAAACGGTCTTTCTCCAACAGCGCCTCAACACGCCGCCGGAGTTTCTGCGCGGGAGACCTTCTCAGCACACGGTCCTGCACCTCGATGAGCGCCACAGCGGCAACATTCCCAACCCGGTCCTTGCCGGCAATCCGATGCCGTCGCCTTATGCCTGCTTGCGCGGCTCGGAGCAGACACATGCAATAGGACCTGAGATCGACATTGGTAGCGTCCGTCACCTTCTGGTCACAGGCCAGCTCACGAAGCCGCTCAACTTCCGATTTCCATACGTAATAGAAAGGGTTCCAGAAGAAGAAAGGCCGCAGTGCTTCCAACCCGATTTCCCAGGTCACATCGCCCTGACGCAAATGCTGAAACTCATGCTTGAGCACCAGTTTCAGGTCATCGGGCTTTGCCAGAAGCTCGGTTGGGATTACCACGAAGTGTGTGCGGAAGCCTCGTGCTGAAAACGGCACCAGCGCGCTATCGGACAGCAGCAGTTGCAGCCTGCCGGCCCGGCGCCATGTGTGGCACGCCGACAACATGCGCGCAAGACGGAAAATACTGACGATCAGTTTCGAACCGAAGTAAGCAAACCCGGCAAGGAGAAACAGGACGATGCCCATTCCCAGGCCCGGTGCAAAACTCAGAACGCTATCCGTCAAACGACTGCGCAGTCCCAGCAGCGCCTGAAAGTCTTCCGCAGGTATCGCGATCCCGCCTCTCAGATATTGCGAGACGGCGTAATCGGCGAGGTTCACCGTTCCAGCCGCCGGAACGACCTGTGCCATTTGCATGTTCTGATAAACAGCGACGGCAACGGGCGACAAAACCATAACGGCAAACAATCCGTTCAGGACGCCCAACTGGTAATTGAAAGCAAGTCTTCTCCCAAGACGAGCCAGTACCAGTTTGGCCGCAAGCCAGATGAGTGCCGTTAGAGCCAGCGTAATGTTGAGATCGACATATATGTCGAAAGTCTGGTTAAGTAGCGTCATCTGTCCTCCTCCTGTCCAGTAACGCTCTCATCTCCTCCAGGTCGTCATCTGAGAGTTCATATTCATCGACGAGTCGTGCAACGAGTGACGCTGGCGTGCCGTCGAACAGTTTTTCAGAAAGGTTTCTCAGAGAACGGGACTGGTAGGTGTCCTTGGTCAGCCGGGGGGTATAGATGAATGTTTTGCCTTCTTTCCGGCTGTCCACGAAGCCCTTTTCATCCAAAATCCGCATGATTGTCGCACAGGACGTGTAAGCGAGTTTTCTGTCTGTCGGCAGCGACGCGAGAATATCCCGCACGGAGCCTTCGCCGAGCTTCCAGAGTTCGCTCATGAACTCCAGTTCGACTTCAGTCAAAAACTCGTTGCTTTTACGCTTTCTCATTACTGCCCTGTGCCAATTGCGGTATGGATGTGGCTCAGGTCATGCCCAAAACTTCATTTTGATAATTTTATGCATGCCCCTGACACCTATTCATGCACGATTAGATGCCGAAATACTATAGCCTTAGTCGATCCGTCCGTTTTCCTTACGTTTCATTGCTTCGGTGCCGCCCCTGGCCAGATCAGGGACCATCTCCTGCGAAAACCGTCAGTTTTCGGGTTAAACCTTCCAGAAACAGAACACGCCCCAGCCGATGCTCAACGCCAGCGGCCACCACAACGGCTCCCCCATCAGTCCGAGCCAGGCCAGGAAGATGTAGGCTGCTCCTAGCAGGGTAATGAACAGGCGGTCACCGCGTGTCGTTGTGAGTCCCAGGATGCCTTGCCGGGCATGCCCGCCGGGGAACTTGATTTCAATGACGGTCAGTAAACCGATAGCTGAGAAAATGCCGACGAACAGCAATGCCGTTGGCCAGGTCCATGCCATCCAACCCAGCATCATACCCTCCCCAGGGCAAAGCCCTTGGCAATGTAGTTGCGCACAAAATAGATGACGATGGCGCCGGGAATGATAGTCAGGGTCCCGGCGGCCGCCAACAGCCCGAGTTCGTAACCCGCGGAGGAAGCGGTCCGGGTCATAACGGCGGCAATGGGCTTGGCCTCAACAGCGGTCAGCGTCTTGGAAAGCAGCATTTCCACCCACGAAAACATGAAGCAGAAGAACGCGGCCACACCAACGCCTGACTTGATGGCGGGCAGGAAGATTGTCGCGAAGAAACGCGGAAACGAATACCCGTCCACATAGGCGGTCTCGTCAAGTTCCTTAGGCACCCCGCTCATGAAACCTTCAAGGATCCAGACCGCAAGCGGAATGTTGAACAGGCAGTGCGCGAGCGCGACCGCAAGGTGGGTATCGAAAAGACCGACGGCCGAATAGAGCTGGAAGAATGGCAGGGCAAAGACGGCCGCCGGCGCCATTCTGTTTGTAAGCAGCCAGAAGAACAGGTGCTTGTCGCCCACGAAGGAGTAGCGGGAGAACGCGTAGGCGGCCGGAAGGGCGACCAAGACCGAAATCACCGTGTTCAGGGTCACGTAGATGATCGAATTGATGTAACCCCAATACCAGGTCGGATCGGTCAGAATCTCATGGTAGTTCGCGAACGTCCAAGTTTGCGGGAACAGGGAGAATCCGGCCAGGATTTCATTGGTGGTCTTGAAACTCATCGCGACGAGCCAGTAGATCGGCAGCATCAGGAAGAGGATGTAAAGCGCGGGAACCAGGCTTTTCAATCGCATGTTGGTTCTCCTCAGGACTTGTTATCGTTCTTCGTCATCAGCGTGTAGAACAGCCAGGAGGCAAGCAACGTGATGGCGAAGTAAATGAGAGACATGGCGGCGGCCGGACCGAGGTCGAACTGTCCGAGAGCGATCTTCACCAGGTCGATGGAAAGCAGCGTGGTGGAGTTGCCCGGTCCGCCACCGGTCAGAACGAACGGTTCGGTATAGATGTTGAAGCTGTCCATGAACCGCAGCAGAATGGCGATGGTCAGCACTGTTTTCATCTTGGGCAACTGGATGAACCTGAACACGGCCCAATTCGACGCGCCGTCGATTTCCGCTGCCTGGTAGTAGGCGTTCGGGATCGAGACAAGGCCCGCATAGGCAAGCAGCACCACCAGCGACGTCCAGTGCCAGACGTCCATGACGATGATCGTCACCCATGCTGCGAACGGATCCTGAGTCATATCGTATGAGAGACCCAGAGTGTGGTTCATGAAGTAACCGAGAAGGCCGATATCCGGCAGTGTGAAAATGTTCCACATGGCACCGACGACGTTCCAGGGGATCAGCATCGGCAAAGCCATCGTGACAAGACAGAATGGCACCCACGGGCCTTTCTTCGGCATTGCCAGGGCAATAGCGATTCCGAGTGGAACCTCGATGATCAGGATTAGGAAAGTGAACAGAAACTGCCGGCCGAGCGCATTGTGAAATCGCTCCGACTTGAGAACCTGTGCGAACCAGTCCAGTCCCTGCCAGAAGAAGAGATTGTCACCAAAGGTTTCCTGCACGGAGTAGTTCACCACGGTCATCATCGGGATGAGCGCGTTAAACGCCACCAGCAAAAGAACGGGCGTGACAAACAGCCAGGCACGTTGATTTTGGGTCTTCATTGGACACCTTCCCCTGGCGTGCTTGCCAGCCAGCCGTCTTTGTAGAGCCGTGTCTGGGATTGCTTGAATTCAAGGTTCACCTGATCTCCGGCAGCGGGCGCTTCGCCCTCCAGGATCGCGTGGACACGTCTGTCGTTGGCAATCGCTTCAACGACTTTGTGGCGCCCGACATCGGCGACCTTGCGTACCGTCGCCGGAAGGCCGGCTCCGTTTCCGGAAATGGAGACGAATTCGGGCCGAATACCGATCTCCGCCTCGCCGGTGATCGGGCTCTCCAGCGGGCCCTCGAGACCGACTTGCTCGCCTGCGAAAAAAGCGCCGCCGTCTTTGACGTCGCATGGCAGGACATTCATGCCCGGAGAGCCGATGAAGTGACCGACAAAGGTATGCGCAGGGCGCTCGAACAACTCAACGGGTGTTCCGATCTGAACGATCTCGCCCTCCTGCATGACCACCACCTGATCTGCAAACGTAAGCGCTTCCGTCTGGTCGTGGGTCACATAGATCATCGTCGCCTTGACCCGTTGGTGGAGCTCCTTGAGCTTGGAACGAAGCTTCCACTTGAGATGAGGGTCGATCACTGTCAGCGGCTCGTCGAACATGACCACATTCACGTCCTGGCGGACCAGACCGCGGCCCATGGAAATCTTCTGTTTGTTATCCGGAGACAGGTTCGCCGCGCGAGTGGTCAGCATGTCGGTGACTTCCAGCATTTCCGCAATGGCGGTCACGCGCTGCTTGACGGTTTCCTCATCGCGACCGCGATTGCGCAACGGGAAGGCAAGATTGTCGTAGACCGTCATGGTGTCGTAGATGACGGGAAACTGGAACACCTGAGCAATATTGCGTTTTGCCGGAGGCAGATCGGTAACGTCCTGGTCATCGAACAGGATTTTACCCTCTGAAGGGACCAATAGCCCCGAGATGATATTCAGCAGTGTCGACTTTCCGCACCCGGATGGACCCAGCAAGGCATAGGCCCCGCCGTCATCCCAGGTCAGGTCGATTTTTTTCAGGGCGTAATCCGCATCATCCGACGGATTTGGATGATAACTGTGACGCAGGTTGGAGAGTTTGATTTGTGCCATGAGCTCTCTCCTCAAGCCACCAGTTGGCCGTCAGGCGCGAAGAAGAAACAATGGCTCGGATCCAGAAAGAAGCTATGGACTTCGCCGACGAGGTAGGGATGGACACCCGGAGACAGCGACACCCAGGAATGTCCGTGCAAATCAAAGTGAGCGCTGCTCTCCGAACCGCTCAACTCGGTAACCTGGACATGGCCGTCGAGGCGCACGGAATGCGCAGGCGTTTCGACAGGCATGACGTGGTTCGGCCGGATCGCGAGCGTATACGGACCGTCCTGCAGACTGGCGACCGTGTCGGATACCTGCCATCGGATGCCTTCTGTGAGAATGACCGTGTCGCCCTGCTTGGTGACCGGAGCGACATTGATCGGCGGATTTGAAAACACCTTTGCCGCATCCAGATCCTTCGGCTTGCGGTATATTTCGGAAGTAGGACCAAACTGCACCACATTGCCGTCGGTCATCAAAGCGGTTTGCCCGCCCAAAAGGAGTGCTTCTTCAGGTTCCGATGTGGCGTAGACGACCACGGCACCGCGCCCGGCGAACAGATCCGGCAACTGATCGCGCAGCTCCTCGCGCAGCTTGTAGTCGAGGTTTGCGAGCGGCTCGTCCAGAAAGACGGCGTCGCTCGTCTTCACGATCGCGCGCGCCAGGGCCGTACGCTGCTGCTGTCCACCGGAGAGTTCGTGCGGCTTCCTGCCAAGGTAAGGTTTCAGTTTCAGGAGATCCGCCGCCTCCTCCACCCTGCCCTCGATTTCGGACTTTGCGACACCGGAAACTTTCAGCGGTGACGCAATATTGTCGAACACCGACATATGCGGATAGTTGACGAAAAACTGGTGAACCAGACTGATGTTGCGCTTCTGTGCCGACAGTTTGGAGACATCCTTGCCGTTCAGAATGATCTGTCCGGAGGCAAGGCTGTCGAGGCCGGCCATGAGCTTGATCAGCGAGGTTTTTCCCGAACCTGTTTCTCCCAGGAGAACATTGAAGTGGCCGGCATGAAGCGTCAGGCTAGTGTCCTTGACGTGGGTAATACCCTGGACCTGCTTGCTGACGTTTTTGAGTTCAAGAGACATGTAATCTAGCCCGCGTCCGGACCGGGCATGCAGGCGAGGCATCCGCATCGCCGCCCGTCACCTTCGGATCGGTAATGGACCGGGGACAAGCCCCGGTCCGGCTTCAGATTTGGGACGTGCCCAACCTTAGTTTTGAGACCAGCGAGCGACGAGGTCGTCGTAGTTCACGGTCTGGCCCTCCGGCTTCTCGTTTTCGAGTTTCGCCTTGGGCGCGCCCGGCTTCTCGAGCCAGAAGGATGCGTCTTGCGGCTCGTTCAAACGCGGGCCGCATCCGCCGTAGACATTGGCGCGCTCGTCAGCCTGCTGCATGCGGGCCATAACGATGTCCATTTCTTCGGCAAGACGGTCCATGGCTTCCTGCGGCGTGAACGCACCGGAGTTCACATCACCGATCTGCTGCCACCAGATCTGGGCCAGCTTCGGATAATCCGGAACGTTGACGCCCGTCGGAGACCAGGCAACGCGGTCAGGCGAACGGTAGAATTCGACCAGACCGCCGAGTTTCGGAGCACGCTCCGTAAAGGACTCGTGGTTCACCGTGCTGTCGCGGATAAACGTCAGACCAACGTGGCTTTTCTTGGTGTCGACGGTCTTGGAGACAACGAACTGGGCATAGAGCCAGGCAGCCTTGGCGCGATCTTCAGGAGTTGACTTGAGGATCGTCCAGGAACCCACGTCCTGATAACCGACCTTCTGGCCTTCTTCCCAGTAAGGACCATGCGGGCTCGGAGCCATCCGCCACAGCGGCGTTCCTTCATCATCCACCGTGTTGTTGCCTTCCGACTTCGGCTTCACCATGTCGGCTGTAAACGCGGTGTACCAGAAGATCTGCTGGGCAACGTTACCCTGGCTGAGTGCCGGCAGGGACTGGTAGAAGTCGAAGCTGGCAGCACCCGGAGGCGCATAGTTGCGCAGCCATTCGTCCCATTTGCGGATCGCGTAGACAGCCGCCGGACCGTTGGCCGCACCGCCGCGCGATACGGACGCACCGACCGGGTTACAGGTGCCCGCTTCCATGCGGATGCCCCATTCGTCGACCGGGATGCCATTCGGCTCACCCTTGTCGCCCGCGCCGGCCATGGACAGCCACGCATCGGTCATGCGCCAGCCGAGATCCGGAGCGCGCTTGCCGTAGTCCATGTGACCGTAAATGGTGACGCCGTCGATTTCCTTGACGTCATTGGAGAAGAACTCCGCAATGTCTTCATAGGCCGACCAGTTGACCGGCACACCGAGATCGTAGCCGTACTTTTCCTTGAAAGCCGTCTTCAGGTCTTCCCTGTCAAACCAGTCCTTGCGGAACCAGTAGAGGTTCGCGAACTGCTGGTCAGGCAGCTGGTAGAGATCACCGTCGGGTCCTGTTGTGAACTGGGT
This sequence comes from uncultured Roseibium sp., assembly GCF_947494555.1. Taxonomy (GTDB): domain Bacteria; phylum Pseudomonadota; class Alphaproteobacteria; order Rhizobiales; family Stappiaceae; genus Roseibium. The sequence goes on from NZ_CANLVF010000008.1 coordinate 108,349, forward strand.
GCCCATGAAATCGTCAAGGTCGAGCCCCGGGTTGGTAACGTCCTTGCCGTTTCCTCCCATCCAGTCGGTCAGATTGTAGGCCAGCTGGAGCCGGGAGTGCGTACCGATCAAGTCGGAATCGTTGACATAGGCATCATAGAGGTTCCGGCCGGTCTGCATCTGTGTCTGCACGGCTTGAACAACTTCACCTTCGCCAAGGATCTGGTGATTGACCTTGATGCCGGTGATTTCCTCAAAAGCTTTGGCAAGAACTTCCGACTCATAGGAGTGCGTCGGAATACCTTCGGACAGAACGTTGATCTCCATGCCGTCGAACGGTTGCGCCGCATTGATGAACCACTGCATCTCGGCAAGCTGCTCATCCTTGTTCAGCACGGACGGCTGGAACTCCTGATCGATCCACTTTTTCGCCGCTGCTTCGTCGGCAAAAGCGGACCCTGCTCCCGCAAGTACAGCACCGGCTGCAACTGCGGAGAGTAGATACTTACGCATCTGCAACTCCTCCCATGTGAGTATATAAGCCGTTTTATTCGGCTTCGAATACAAGGACACACCATTGCCATGATGTCAAACTAATTTTTTAGTAGGTTTATTTTCCGGTGCCGAAATTAATTAACTTATTGATTTAAAATGATTTTTTTGACCGTTCGGGCACGCAATTCCCGTAAGAAAAGTGCACAAAAACAGTGCCAGCAAACCTCACTGTGGCACAATTTTGGCATTTCACATAGCGCAAAATGTGGTTTCGGGTCTTTCGAATTAGCGCATGGATAGCTTCGGAAAAGTTCGTTTTGCAGCGCAAAACGAAAAATAGACAAAATATTGCGATGCAAAATCCGAACGCGTTGACCACACCGAGGGTGTGACAGCCGATCCCTGGGTGACAATCTCACCGGAAGACATTCTGCACGCGTTGAGCAGACGAGGCGCGCAATCAGAGCACGGTTCTGACGCGCCAGAGCTCGGGAAAGAGTTCGACTTCCAGCATGCGTTTCAGATAGGAGACGCCACCCGTCCCCCCGGTGCCGCGCTTAAATCCGATAACGCGCTCGACGGTCGTGACATGGTTGAACCGCCACCGGCGGAAATAATCTTCGAGGTCCACGAGCTTTTCGCCGACTTCATAAAGAGCCCAATGATTTGTGGGATCTTGATAAACGGCTTGCCAGAGATCCCTGATTTCGGTGATCTCGCGGTGGGGTGCTGACGCGGGCACGGACGTCGTCTCGAGTGAAACGTCAAAACCCTGACGACGCGCAAACTCCAGCACCACTTGATAAAGGCTCGGTTTTTCCAGCTCCGCCTCCAGAAGGGCAGTGCCGTTAGGATCGTGCTCGTGCGGCCTTGTCATGGCCAGATTTCGGTTTCCAAGCACGTATTCGATCAGCCGGTACTGCAGGGACTGGAACCCGGAGGACTGGCCAAGGGCATCCCGGAAACGCGTGTAGTCACTCGGCGTCATCGTGCGCAGCACGTCCCAGGCCGAATTGAGCTGTTCCATGATCCGGCTGACCCTGGCGAGCAGCTTCATGGCTTCCGGCAACTGGTCGTTGGCAATCGCGTCCCGGGCGGCGTGAAGCTCGTGCAGCATCAGCTTCATCCATAGCTCGGACGTCTGGTGCTGAATGATGAAAAGCAATTCGTCCGGCGCGTCGGACAACGCTTTTTGCGCGGACAGTATCTTTGAAAGTCCGAGGTAATCACCGTAAGACATCTTGTCGGAGAAGGTCATCTGCGCACCTTCTTTTTCCGGATTGTAGGCTTCGCCCGTTTCGTCTTTTTGCATGGTGCTCGTCTCCCGGCCGGCGTTTCGGTGCCGTCAGGTCTTCTATACAGGGCAAGGGGTGGAGATTGAACAGGCGGAATGTCAGCGTTCGATCAAAGCGCCTAAAACGAAGCTCGTTCTCTGGTGTGCCACGGATTAATCCGCCTGACCGCCAGGCTGGTGCTCCGGGCTCTTCGCGTCGCCTGCATCTGCAGCCTTCAGGATCGCAGCGGCGGAAAAATCGTAATTGCTCCTGCCGGTTCGGGTCTTGCAGAAACGGCTGAAATCAATTTTGCGCCAGTTTCCTTCGCCAAGATGCTCCAGATAATCATCGACATTTTCCGGCGTAATCGGCGACATCTTGAAGCGAACGTCGACGTAGACCTCACCTTTCGAGGTGCGGAAGAAATGATCCCGAAGCAAGACAATCGCCCAGGCACCGGCAAAGACGTCGCCGCCATGAGACATTGTCATCTCGTGGCGCTCAATGGCTTCCATGGCGCGTTTCGACCAGTTCAAACCAGCAAAGAGGACATCGCTCCCGGCCGTCAGCCCGCGTTCTGTCACGGCCTTGCGAGCCCCGAAGGCGATCGCGTCTGTTGCACCCCAGATCGCATCGACCTGCGTACGCGTCAAAACGTCTTTGGTTCTTGCAAAAGCGGTCTCTTCGTTCCAGTCCACAGGAATTGCGTGCAGGAGCTCAACGTCGGGATTTTCGGCGACAGCACGCTGCATGCCTGTTTCGCGCAGAAGCCCAGATGGCGTCGACGTGTCCCCCGTTAGAGCAAGCAGTCGGATTTTCTCCGCGCCGGCGCGCATGCCCCTCCTCTTGTTGATGAGAGAAAGCGCCATTTCGTAACCGGCATTTTCATTATCCGGCGCGATTGACGCAATAACCCGGCGCAGATCAATTCCGCGCGCCTCGAGGAGCGACCGCTGCGTTCGTGTGAGCGTGTTCAGCAGGAACAGAACCTTGCTTGACGTACCATCGAGCAGATGAAGCAGTCTGGCGGCCGACTGATATTCATTCACCAGGATGAAGTAGTCGGGAAGGTCCCCTTCCTCCAGGCGCTGCTTCAGCACCATTTCCATGCCGTAGGGCTGTCTGTCAGCGTTCAGGATTTCGAGATCAATATTCAGATCGTCTGCGGCTGCGGTCATTGTTCGGGAGACTTCACCCCAAAAACCGTCACTGCCGCCTGGGTTGATGAAGCTTACCCGAAAGTCTGCAGCTTGGACTGCCCCGGCAAAAAGCAGAATCACCACAAACAGAAAAGACCTTGGGATCATAACTTGCCTATTTCGCCACACGAACTTCACGCTTCGCAGCATCAGCGACGCTTTCCAGGACGGGCGCCGAGGAGCCTGATTAGGGCTCCATAGCTCCGAGCGTTCAAGTACCGACAGTAACATATGCACACATATCAATGACTTACCCAAGGGCACTTTCGGTGGAGAAGTGAGAACTCAAGCACTTGCAAGGTGCTCGATCAGCACCTTGATTTTGTTCATCTGCGAAAACTGAAGTATGATCGAGCCAACGAAAATCCCCGAATTCAAAACGGCGGAAGATCATGTGCAATTTTGGCCGACTGGGACTGGCGATATTCTGTTGTGTATTTTTCCTGTCATTCGATGCGAGAGCTTTCACGCAACTTGATGAAATAGTCACATTGAAGCCGCGGGGAGAAGCGGACAATCGATATCGCTATGTCGAGGAACTGCTGCGCAAGGTGCTGCAGAAAGCTGATATCCATGCGTCGGTCACACAAGCTGCATCGGACTATTCAAGAGATCGCCTGCTGCAAGAGCTAATTATCGGCGAGAATATTCAGGTCATCGCGGAAGCGCCGAAACCGGGTTGGGAAGAAAAACTCATCCCAATTCGCATTCCGCTGCGCAAGGGAATTCAGGGGTTCCGGCTTTTGCTGATCAACAGACAGGATCAGAAAGCGCTGGCCAAAGTCGAAAACCTGGATGACCTCATGGCGTTTCCAACCGGCTCCGGTTCCCAATGGTCCACGCGTGTTGTGATGGAAAGTGCAGGGTTCGAGGTCATTACTAGCGAGGATTACGAAACGCTTTTCAGGATGCTTCAGCTTCGGCGCTTTGTGACATTTGGACGTGGTGTCAACGAGGCATTTGAAGAGCAGGCGAGTTTTTCAGGACAAAACCCGGACCTGATCGTTGAGGAAACACTGTGCATCTACATTCCGCTTCCGACCTATTTTTTTGTAAGCCCCGCATATCCCGAACTGGCCGAAAAGATCGAAGCCGGTCTCATAGAAATGATTGAAGACGGCTCTTTCGACGAACATTTCCGCGCTTTTCATGAAGACGATCTCAAGCGCGCCAATCTGGGTTCCAGAAAGATATTTACGCTCACAAACCCTAATCTCAGCGAACACACGCCATTTGAGCAATCCGACTATTGGTTCGATCCTGCTTCCGTTGGTGCAGTCATGAGCGAAGACGGCAGCTGAAACAAATCCTTCACAAGTCATCTGCCCGGCCTCACGAAGAAACACGTGGTGCGGTGCGTCAAAGTGTGAAAATCTAGCCCCTGTTTTCTGAACCTTAAGCTGATCAGGGTCACCGAATGTCCATACGCGCAAGCATTTATCACCTGACCCATTACCGTTATGACAGACCGGTCACGCTCAGTCCGCAAATCATCCGGCTTCGTCCGGCGCCTCACAGCAGAACGCGTGTGCTGTCACATTCGCTGAAGGTCTCGCCCGGCGGACATTTCGTCAATCATCAGCAAGACCCTTATGGCAACTGGCTGGCGCGTTTCGTCTTTCCCGAACCGGTGCGTGAATTCAAGATCGAAGTGGATCTTGTCGCCGACATGAGCGTCTATAACCCGTTTGATTTCTTCATCGAGGAAACGGCAGAGGAGTGGCCGTTCGACTATCCGGAAGAACTGCGGGCGGACCTCGAGATCTACCGGCGCACCGAAACACCGGGGCCGCACCTTGCCGCATTCCTGGACGCCGTTCCGAGGGAAAAGGAGCGGACAATTGACTTTATCGTTGCCTTGAACAGCCGCGTCTCGAACGAAGTCGGCTACGTCATTCGCATGGAACCGGGTGTTCAAACGCCCGAAGAAACCTTTGAACGGGGCACGGGCAGTTGCCGCGATTCGAGCTGGCTGCTGGTTCAGGCCCTTCGGCATCTCGGCTTTGCCGCGCGATTTGTCTCCGGTTACCTCATTCAGTTGAAGCCTGACCTGGAAGCACTGGACGGACCATCGGGAACCGATCACGATTTCACTGACCTTCACGCATGGGCCGAAGTCTATCTTCCGGGCGCGGGATGGATCGGCCTCGACCCGACCTCAGGTCTCCTGACCGGCGAAAGCCACATCCCTCTGGCAGCAACCCCTCATTACACGAACGCGGCGCCGATCGTCGGCTTGGCGAGTGAGGCTGAGGTTGATTTTTCATTCGACATGCGGGTTTCAAGGATCGCGGAGCATCCGCGCATTACCAAGCCCTTTTCAGAAGAATCCTGGACGGCCCTGAACACTCTCGGCGACGACGTCGATCGCATCCTCGCGCAGGAAGACGTCCGGCTGACCATGGGCGGCGAACCCACCTTCGTTTCCATTGACGATTTTGAATCTGACGAATGGAACACGGATGCTGTCGGCCCGACGAAACGTGATCTGGCGGACAAGCTCATCCGCCGCCTCAAGCACCGTTTTGCGCCCGGCGGTTTTCTTCATTACGGCCAGGGCAAGTGGTATCCGGGCGAAACGTTGCCCCGCTGGACCTTTTCACTCTACTGGCGGCGGGACGAAAAACCGATCTGGCAGGATACGAACCTGATCGCCGAGGAAGGCACCGAGACCGGTGCAAACGCCGAGCAGGCCCAATCGCTGATGCGGCAAATAGCAACGCTTCTCGAGCTGGACCCGGAATATGTCGTGCCCGCCTATGAAGACCCCGCTGTCTGGATGGTCAAGGAGAGAAATCTCCCGGAAAATGTCACACCGGACAATTCCAAGCTTGAGGATGCCGAAGCACGGCACCGCATCGCACGGGTGTTCGACCGTGGACTTACAAATCCAGCCGGTTACATTTTGCCCGTTCAGCGCTGGCAGTCGAAGTCAACCGAAAGACGCTGGCGAACGGAACGCTGGAAGCTGCGCCGGGATGCGCTCTTTCTTGTCCCGGGCGACAGTCCGGCCGGCTATCGACTGCCGCTGGAGTCGCTTCCCTATGTAAGCCCCGCGCAGTATCCCTATACGAACATTGCCGATCCCTCGGTACCGCGTGATCCATTGCCGGAGTTCACCGTCGAACCGCGTACTGCGCCACAACAGAACATTGCGCGTTTCACAGCAAACGAACCGCAACAGGAGCGTCAGGAACAAGTTGCCCCGGACGGTGAATTGGGAGATGCGACGGTCAGGACCGCGCTTTCGGTCGAGCCGCGCGATGGCCGCCTGTGTATCTTCATGCCGCCGGTTGAACGGCTTGAGGACTATCTGGAACTGATTGCCACGGCCGAGGCGGCCGCCGCCGAATTGGAGCTGCCTGTCCATATAGAAGGATATCCGCCTCCGACCGACCCACGTATGAACGTGATCCGCGTGGCGCCGGATCCCGGTGTCATAGAAGTCAACATTCATCCTGCCACCAGTTGGAAGGAGTGTGTCGCAATCACCGAAAACGTCTATGAGGAAGCGCGGCAAACCCGTCTGGGGGCCGACAAGTTCATGATTGACGGCAAGCACACAGGCACTGGAGGCGGCAATCACGTGGTGGTTGGCGGAGGGACGCCGCTGGACAGTCCCTTCCTCAGGCGTCCCGATCTTCTGCGCAGCCTCATCCTGCATTGGCAACGGCACCCGAGCCTCTCCTATCTTTTTTCGGGATTGTTCATCGGCCCAACCTCGCAGGCACCCAGGGTGGACGAAGCCAGACATGACGGGCTCTATGAACTTGAGGTCGCGCTGTCTCAGATCCACCGGCCAAACGAGGGGCCGGCCCCGTTTCCGTGGCTTGTAGACAGGCTGTTGCGAAACATTCTCGTCGACGTAACGGGAAATACCCATCGCGCCGAAATCTGCATCGACAAGCTTTATTCGCCGGATGGTCCTACGGGCCGCCTCGGGCTGGTTGAATTCAGGGGTTTCGAGATGCCGCCGGACCCGCGGATGAGTCTTGCCCAGCAATTGCTGTTGCGAGCTCTGATCGCCCGGCTTTGGCAACATCCCCTATCAGGCAATCTGACGCGCTGGGGCACCACCCTTCATGATCGGTACATGCTGCCGCACCATATCTGGGTTGATTTCATGGAAGTGCTTCAGGATCTGCGGCACCACGGTTTTGCCATGCGTCCCGAGTGGTTTGAGGCACAATCCGAATTCAGGTTTCCGTTCTGCGGCGAGATCGAGGTTGACGGCGTCCATCTGGAACTGCGCCAGGCGCTCGAACCCTGGCATGTTCTCGGCGAGACCGGAGCGATCGGCGGAACCGCACGCTATACCGACAGCTCAACGGAGCGCCTTCAGGTGAAACTGACGACCGCGGATCCTGAGCGTTACAGTGTCACCTGCAATCGCCGGCTGCTTCCATTGCAGAAAACCGACACGAGCGGCGTTGCTGTTGCAGGCGTCCGATACAAGGCCTGGCAGCCTGCGATGGCACTTCATCCCGTTCACCCGGTAGACGCTCCACTCACCTTCGATATCTTCGACCGCTGGAGTGGCCGCGCACTCGGTGGCTGCGTTTATCACGTGGCCCATCCGGGCGGCCGCAGCTACGAGACGTTTCCCGTCAATGGCAACGAGGCGGAAGCCCGGCGGCTATCGCGTTTCGAATCGCACGGTCACACACCAGGTCTTTACGTCCCTCAAGCGGAGCAACCGCACCCGGAATTTCCGCTGACCTTGGACCTCAGGCGTCCTGCCGGTGTATAAGGCCTTCAACGCGTTGAAGAAGCCGGACTGGGAATGATGTGAATGAGCTTGGATGAAACAGCAAAGAGCGGCGACCTGGAATACGACTTGTTGAAGTCGTACCATCCTTTTCCGGGCGTTTCCGACGAACTGCTTGATCCCAGCGGCACTGTCCGGCCGGTCTGGAGACCGTTCCTTGATCACCTGTCCTCTTTGTCCGCTGAAGACATCGGCGACCGGTTCGCGCGCGGTAATCAGTATCTCAACGACGCGGGCGTTTACTTTCGCCAGTACGGGCAAGATGGTGCGCTGGAGCGTGAATGGCCGCTGAGCCATATTCCGGTGATTATCGGCGAGAGCGACTGGCAAACGATTGCCGAAGGGCTGGTTCAGCGCGCAGAACTTCTCGAAAAGGTTGTGGGCGATCTTTATGGCGAAAACCGGCTCGTCACCAATGGATATCTGCCCGCGAGCCTGATAGCCGAAAGTCCCGAATGGCAGCGGCCGCTTGTCGGCATCACGCCGCGTTCAGGGCATTTCCTCCATTTCCTGGCGTTTGAAATCGGCCGCGGACCGGACGGCACCTGGTGGGTATTGTCCGACAGGGCGCAAGCACCCTCAGGAGCCGGTTTTGCGCTTGAAAACCGCGTCGCGACAGGCCGTGTCTTCAACGAGTATTTTGCCAAGGCAAATGTGCACCGTCTTGCCGGGTTCTTCCGCAGGTTTCGGGATCAGGTTCTGGACTTGCGCGGCGAGCAGGACAGCCGCGTCTCGATCCTGACACCTGGCCCGTTGAACGATACCTACTTCGAACACGCCTACATCGCACGTTATCTCGGCTTCATGCTGCTCGAAGGCGAGGATCTGACGGTTGAGAACGGTCATCTGATGGTGCGCACCGTTGCCGGATTGAAACCGATCAGCGTTCTTTGGCGCCGTCTCGATTCTGCATGGACCGATCCCGTCGAATTGAACGAAGAATCGCATATCGGGACACCCGGCATAGTTCAGGCTGTGCGTGAAGGTAACGTGACGATGGTCAACGCACTCGGTACGGGCATTCTAGAAACCCGTGCCCTGCTCGCCTTCCTGCCACGCATTTGCGAACAACTTTTGGGAACACGGCTGAAGCTGCCCAACGTCGCGACGTGGTGGTGCGGTGAGGAATCCACCCGGTCCTATGTCAAAGAGCATGCGGCAGCCATGATGTTCAGTCCCGCGCTGTCGACCGCACTGCCTTTCACGTCCGGGCAAACCGACTTTATCGGAAAGGATTCAGACAGGTTTCACAAGGGCATCCTGGAGAACTGGATCGATACGGAAAAAGGTGGCCTCGTCGCCCAGGAAGCGGTCACGCTCTCCACCACGCCGGCTTACCATGACGGTTTGCTCGTCCCGCGCCCGATGAGCCTGCGCGTCTTCCTGGCGCGCACCCACGCAGGCTGGGAAGTCATGTCTGGCGGATTTGCCCGGATCGGCAAGGCGGAAAGCGCAAGCGCGATTGCAATGCAGGCAGGTGGATCGGCTGCCGATGTCTGGATCGTCGGCAAGCGCAAGCTGGCGATGGACACCCTGCTTCACCAAAGCGAATCGCCCTTCTTCAAATCGCAGTCAGGGGCACTTCCCTCACGGGCTGCGGACAATCTCTTCTGGCTCGGAAGATATGTCGAGCGGGCCGAAGGAGCAGTCCGCTTGCTGCGGGCCTATCATGCACGCTTGCTCGAAACCGCAGATCCGGAAGCGCCGCTGATCGCGCGTACAGCCGACTATCTTGAAGACATCGGGGTCGCTCCCGAGACGCCGATCCCGGACGGTCTGTGCGCCATGCTGCAGTCTGCCGTGAACAGTGCCGGCAAGGTTCGGGACCGTTTTTCCGTCGACGGCTGGCTTGCGCTCAACGACCTCGCCCAGACTGCCAACGGTGCGCGCCAGGTCATGAAGGACAACGCGGATGTGCCGCGGGCCATGAGCCTGTTGCTGCGCAAGATCACCGGGTTTTCGGGACTGGTCCACGAAAACATGTACCGCTTCACCGGCTGGCGTTTCCTGAGCATTGGACGCGCGCTGGAACGCGCGAACAGAATGGCCGATCTGCTGTCCGGTTTCACCGGGCCGGATGCTCCGGAAGGTGCCCTGGAATTGCTGCTCGAGGTCGGGGACAGCGCAATGTCCATGAGCAGGCGCTATGCCGTCTCCCTTTCGCATGCGACGGTTCTCGACCTGCTTGCGATGGACCCGAAGAACCCGCGTTCGGTCATGCATCAGCTTACCGACATGAAAGACCATATCAGTGTGCTTCCCGGCGCTTCGGAAAACGGGTACCTGTCAGATCTTGCCCGCGCGGTCCTGCAGGTCCACACGAGCCTTGCCGTTGCCACACCCGAAACCCTGACACCGGAATCACTCGGCGAATTGAGGGACCAGATCGCGTTCCTCTCGGTCGAGCTTTCCGATACATACATCCGATAGCCCGGGTTCCACCGGGCTGACAGTCTGCGAGTTCGCCGTGCTTTATGATGTGAGCCTGGAAATCACTTACGACTATGCGAGTTCCGCGTATTCGGGGCGTCACGCGTTGCGGCTGTTGCCTGCAACAATACCCGGTGAACAAAGGCTTCTGTCTTCAAGTATCCGGCTTTCACCGGGCCCGACGGAACGACGCGACCGGAAAGACTTTTTTGAAAATGCGGTCACGGACGTCATATATCGCAGGGCCCACAGCGAATTGACTTTCAGACTGGCCGCCAGGATCGACCGGACCGCAACGCCGGAGGAACTGGACATTTCACCGCCACTTCCGGTTTTGGCCCGGGAATTGGCAAACGTCCAGTCGCTTGAGCCGGACGAACCGGTTCATTTTCTGACGGCCTCTCCAAGGTTGCCGCTGGATCCCGCCTTCGCCGTCTATGCCCAGGAGCACGTCAATTCGGGAAGTACCGCGCTTTCGGCGGTCGAAACGATTGGAAAGGCGCTGCACGAAGACCTGGAATTTGATGCCGACGCCACGTCCGTCGATACGCCCGCGCTTGAGGCCTTCGAGCGCCGTCATGGTGTGTGCCAGGACTTTTCGCACATCATGATTGCCTGCTTGCGCAGTATTGGTATTCCGGCAGGCTACGTCAGCGGTTTCCTGCGCACGATCCCGCCCGAGGGACAACCGCGTCTTGAAGGCGCCGATGCCATGCATGCCTGGGTGCGTGCCTGGTGCGGAATTGAAGTTGGCTGGGTCGAATACGACCCGACCAACGCCCTTCGGGTCGGCCAGGATCATATTGTGGTCGCCAGGGGCCGGGACTACGGTGATGCGGCGCCCGTGAAAGGCGTGTTGCACACGGCGGGTACACAGACCACCGGTCACAAGGTGGATGTGATTCCAAGATAAGATCGGTCAGCGGATCGCCTAACCAGGTTCCGTAAATTTGTCCCGAATTGTCATCCCGGCTTGCCGTGCAAACGGCAAGACAGGGATCCAGCACCCCGTCGGGTCGAAGACAAAAATACAAAAGGTTACCGGTTTCCGGCATTCCGCTGCGCTTCAGCCGGAATGACAAGTCTATCGATAGGAGATCGCCTCACAAGGTCTGTTGCGAGGCAGACAGGACAGCAATCGTTGAGTCCCGTCAGCGTATGGCCTGATCCTCTCCGTCGAAGAAATGCATGCGCATTTCATCGAACTTCAGGCCAATTCTAGCGCCTTCCTCGATAGTCTCGCTGCCGCTTATCCTGACAAGGATGGTTTCCAGGCCGTCCAGAGCAACGTAGAGGAAAATGTCGGCTCCGAGATATTCGGCGACCTCAACGGTTCCACTGCAATGGCCTTCCCCTTCGGCAACGATCGTCATGTGCTCGGGGCGAATGCCGAGCTTGACCGGCTTCTGTGAAAGACCGGCGTGCGGATAATGACCCCCACCATGACCCTGGAGCGAGAACTGATCGCCGGAGACGGAACATGGCAGCACATTCATTTTCGGTGACCCGATAAACTGTGCAACGAAAAGGTTGTCCGGCCGCTCGTAAAGTTCGCGCGGCGAACCGACCTGTTCGATCCGGCCAGCCTGCAGAACCACGATCTTGTCCGCCAGCGTCATCGCTTCGACCTGATCGTGCGTGACGTAGATCATCGTGGTCCCGAGGCTCTTATGGAGGCGCGCGACCTCAAAGCGCATTTCGACCCTGAGCGCGGCATCGAGATTGGAAAGCGGTTCGTCAAACAGGAAGGCGCTCGGTTCGCGCACGATGGCGCGGCCGATGGCAACGCGCTGTCTTTGTCCACCCGACAACGCCTTTGGCCTGCGGTCAAGATAATCGTCGAGCTTGAGCACTTCGGCGGCTGCGTTGACCTTGCTTTCGATTTCAGGTTTCGGGATGCCCGCCGTTTTCAGGCCGAAGCCGACATTTTCCCTGACCGACATATGCGGATAAAGGGCGTAGGACTGAAACACCATCGACAGACCGCGCCCTGATGGCGGCAAAGCCGTGACGTCCTTGCTGTCGATCTCGATTGATCCCCGGCTGGTCTCTTCCAGACCTGAAATCAGCCGCAGCAACGTCGACTTTCCACAACCGGAAGGACCAACAAAAATGACGAACTCACCGTCCTGAATATCCAGGTCTATGCCCTTGATGACCTGAAGATCGCCGAACCATTTTTCGACCTTGTTGAGCTGAATCGCGCCCATGTCTGAAGTCCTCCGGCTTGTTAAGCTGCTTGTTCAACGTGTGTTGGAGATGCCCAGGTCAACCAGATGGCTGCCGTCCACGAAAATGTGCCTCCTCCGGCACCTGCCGCTGTTTCCGGGCTGAAATACTCGGCAAAGCCGCTCGCTTCGACGAGGCTTGCCGTGTCATTCCTGAGCCGTTCCGCGCGCGCGCTGTCGCCGACTTCGGCGAAACCCCTGGCGATCATGTAGTTCACCATGGCCCAAACCGGACCGCGCCAGTACCTGAGCGGTTCGTAGCTGGTATGTTCGGGATCGTAGGACGGCATCAGATAGCGAACCTTTTCGGCGATCCTGTCAAAGTGCCCCTGGAGCGATTCCAGCGTTTCCTGGTCGGCAATGCCGGCATAAGGAGCAAGGAAAGACATGCTTGAAATCCCGTCCGTGTGTTTGCCGGATCTCCGGTCCAGCGCAACATGGGCTTTCAAGCCATCATGCCAAAGGGATTTCACACCGGTTTCCATCCGGTTTATCCATCCCTTGATTTCATCCGCTTCCGCGTCCTTGCCCAGTTTCTCGGCCAACGTCAGAAGGTCGCGGGACGCCCGCAGGAAAATAAACGTGACCCCCGGATCGGCGACAAAGAAGGGACAGGTTCTTGCAACTTCGGCCGGGTCCCAACCGACATTCCGGCAGGCGGCCATGATGCTCAGATACCTGTCGTAGTCTTCCTTGTGCGGCCGCATCGCCGGATCGACATGTGAAGTATCCTTACGCTCATAGGGTCCGATGTCCTTCACGACAACGGCACGCAGAGCGTCGTCCCAATCCGGCAGGTTATCCCGGCCAGATTCCCAGGGATGGATGACGGACATGGCACCCTTTGCCTCCGGATCCCGGTAGGCGAGGAACCACCGGTGCCAGTTCATCAGGCTGGGAAAGAGGGCAGCGGCGCGGCCGAGTGCCTTCCCGCTGGTGTCGCTGTCAACAAGATCGCTGATAACCGTGGCGGCAACCGGTGGCTGTGAATGGCCCGAGCTCGGGATGGGACCGCCATCTGTTCCCCAAACTGAAGGACCGGGAAAGTAGCTCGGATCATCCTTTCGAAAGAGAATGTGAGGAACCATCCCGTCCCGCCATTGACCTTCGAAGAGCATTTCGATTTCCCGCCACGCCCGATCCTGATCGAAGGTCGCGAAACCAAGAGCCACGAACACCGAATCCCAGTTCCACTGATAGGGATAAAGCCCCTTGGTCGGTACCGTGTACCCACCCTGATCATTTTCGATCAGGATGGATTTTGCTGTTTGATCTAAGTCTGCGCTTGACACAGATTTCTCCTTGGCCAGTGCGGCCGTTTCAAATTCGATCTAACCCTTCACGCTGCCGGCCGTCAGGCCCTGCACGAGGAAGCGTTCGAACCAGAGGAAAATGACGAGGACGGGCACGGTCGCAATCACCGCGCCCGCCATGAGATGCTGACGAGGCACCTCGGAGGAATTCAGGGACACGACACCGCGCGACAGGGTGAAGATGTCCGGATTGTCGAGGAACATGAAAGCGAACAGGAATTCATTCCATGCGATCATGAACACATAGAGCGAGACGGACGCGAGCGCCGGCAGCGACAAGGGCAGTGTTATCTTCAGGATAACGCCAATCCGCGTGAGGCCGTCCATCAGGCCGGCTTCTTCCAGCTCGGAGGGAATTCCGCGGAAGTACCCCTGCAGCATGTAAAGCGCGACCGGAATCGTCGTGGCTGGATAGACGATCAGAAGCCCGGTGAGCGTGTTGCGCAAACCGAGCTGCGAGAACACGGCATAAAGCGGGATCACCAGCACGATCGCCGGGACCATGTAGATCAACAGGACCGAGCGCGACAGGAAAGCCTGTCCGGGAAAGCGCAACCTTGAAACCGCGTAAGCACCGGGAACGGAAAACAGCAGCGTCAACAACACGGTCGAAACGGACACATAGGCAGAGACGAGCAGATACCGGCCGAAGTTGAACTGGGTAAACAGTTCGACATAGGAACGCAGCAGACCGTCCAGCCCTTGCGAAAAGTCGATGGACAGATCCAGAGGGTTTGCAAGAAGCGTCTGCTGGCTTTTCAGCGACGTCATCACCATCACGTAAAACGGCAGTGCCACGATGATCGTGAAGACGACGAACCCGACGCCCTTGGCGATGCGGATATAGATGACTTCGCGTTCGTAGCGGCTCATCGCGCCCAGGCTCGCGCCTGACAGGCAAACGCTTGTCGCCCAGGTGGCCCCCAGAACGAATACGATCAGCGCCAGGATCTGCCAGACCGGGACGGTGCTCAGCGGCAGCGTAAAGGGCGCCGCGAAAGATCCGACCATCAGGATCACGAACAGTGTGATGGCGGCAATCACCCAGGCCTGCAACCCTCCGCTTGAAACTGCCGATTGCCGCCAGACGAACACCAGCGCGCTCACCAGGCCTGCAATGCCGGCGGCCGTTGCCTGCGGCAGCGCGACTTCGCCGGTTATCAGCGTCAGGGTGACGGCGATGACGACAATTCCTGTTACGCCCCAGATTAGGCCCGTGATGGCGGCAAGAATGATGCTCCCCGGTCTCATAGCCCTTCCTCCTTCGGTGAGAAGCGGATGAACAGGGTCGCAAATGTCACCAGAACCACGAAGACCACGACCGCCACCGCGGCACCGGCTCCAAGGTTGGAGAGCGCAAAGCCCTGTTCATAGACATCGACGGTGAGCGTCCTGGTTCCGGCATTGCCGCCAGTGAGCAGGAAGATGTCGTCGAACTTGTTGAACGTCCAGATGAACCTCAGCAGGAACAGCACGGACAGGATGCCCATCAGCTGCGGCAGCGACAGGTACCAGAACTGCTGCAACGGCGTTGCTCCGTCCATCTCGGCAGCTTCATACATATCCGTGTTGATCGACTGCATGCGCGCCAGAATGAACAGGAAGGACAGGGGGAAATACCGCCACGCCTCGAACGCAATCACCGTCGTCAGCGCCAGGGGGAACTCCATCTGGATGCCGAAAAGCGAGTACTCGATCGCCCGTTGCCCGAAGAAATTGATCGGGTCGCTCACCACACCCATTTTGGTCAGAAGCGCATTCACCGTGCCGGAAAACGGATCGAAAAGCACTACCCAGGTGAACGCCACGGCAATCACCGGGGAGACATAGGGAAACAGGAAAAGCCCCCTGACAAATCCCCTGCCCTTGAAAGCCGTGTTGAGCAGCTGCGCTGCAAAAAGGCCCAGGACCAGCGCACCGCCTGTTCCGAAGATCGTGTAATAGAAGGTTACGCGCAGGACCGACCAGAATTCGTCCGCGCTGAAGATCCTTCGGAAATTCTCGAGCGAGAAATCGAAACTGGTCAGGATATTGTCGGCATCGCCAGATATGACCGGTTTGCTCGCACGCTCGGGACGGTTCGCGGCCAGGAATGCGTCGGTCACAGTCCCTTCGATCTTGAGGCGTTCCCGCCAGCCGGGTTCGACAGTCCCGATTGTACAGGTCATCGCGCTGCCATTGAGCGCGCACACATCGGGCACAGCGGTCACGTTAAAGCCGGCAGGAATGGCGTCCGTGAGCACGACATCGCGGACTTCCGCCTCTTGCGAGGAATTTCGAAGACGATATTCGATCTCCGCACTATCTCCCGCAGCTGCGGGACGGCCGCGCACGCGCTCGTTGACGAGGACAGTGGGCGGTCGCAGATCAGCCAGCTGAACCGGTTTCACACTGATCCAGAAGTTGGCAAGTAGCGGCCCGGCGACAATCATCAAAATGATGGCGAATGTGGGCGCCAGCATGAGATAGGCCAGCCACATCTCGCGGCGCTGCATGGGTCCGACACCTTTTGGCGGCCCCAGGGACTCCGAGTTTTGGTTCTGTGCGCTCATGGTTCCAGCTCTGCTTTTCTGCCCGTTCGCCACCTGAAATTCTGGCGGCGTTAGGACAAACCGTCCCTGACCTCCCGCGCAGCATGCGCGGGAAGAAGCACTTGGTGGAGACCGGGCACCTATAGGTTTTGCGCCCGATCCGGATGTTCATGGTGGGTGATGTTCCGCCGTTTGGCCGGAGGAACCACGTGCAGTTTTGTTATTGAACCTTGGCGAGTTCTTCGTTGAGTTTGGCAACGGTTGCCGCGGCGTCGCGCTCATCGTCGATGAACTCACGGACATAGCGGTTGATCACCTGGCTGTTGATGATCTTCGATGCAAGCGAAAGCTGACCTTCCGTGACGCCCCAGCGGCTGGCGGTATCGAGACCGGCAACGATGGTCTTGATCGTCTCGGGATCATAGAGTTCCGTCAACGGAGCCTTGCGGTCCACACCGACCGGCAGTTGGGCCCAGCCATCCACAAAGGCCGTCGCATTGTCGGCATTGCCGCGGCGGATCGGGAACTTTCCTTCAGGCGCGATCGACAGAGTGGACATGTAGCCGTCATCCATCGAGAACTCGATAAACTGCATCGCAGATTCGGTGTCGGCGTCGTTCGTAATGCCGAAATAACGCACGTCGCCCCAGGCCGCACCGTCCGGATTGGACGGACCGCTCAGTGTCGTCACGACACCGGTTTTGGATGCCAGTTCCTTCGATGTCGGATCGTCGGTAATGGTCGGCGGAGCGCTATCGCGCAGTCCGGCAAGTTCATCCAGGATAAACGGAGACCAGATGATCATTGCAGCCTTGCCGGCAAAATAAAGTTCGCGCGACTGCTTCCAGAAAAGGTCGCCGGGAGGCGAAGCCTTGGCGATTGCCTTGTAGAACTCCAGGGCTTCAATCGTTTTCTTCTCGTCAAGAGCCTTGAAGCCGTCGCCGTCAACCGGGGTCACGCCGTTGGCCAGCAGCACATGCTCGAGCACCTGGCTCATGAAGTTTTCGTCGATTTTCGTTGCTGCGACGAATGCGAACATTTCCGGCGGATTGTGCAGCTTTTCAACCGCGGCCAGAATGTTCTCGTAGCTGTCTGGTGCCGCAAGACCGTTCGCTTCGAAGAGGTCTTTGCGGTAAACGACCATCTGCGTCCAGCCATCAACCGGAACGGAGGCGATACCGCCGTCGACAGCCGCCATTGCGACAGCGCCCGGCGCGAAAGTATCCTTGCCGAGATTATCAACGACTTCGGTCGCCGCTTCCGTATCCAGAATACCGGCTTCTGCCCAGGGCAGCGCATATTGAAGCGTGTGATAGATCACGTCCGGCAGGTCACCGGCCGCAAAAGCCGCGGTTGCCCGCGTTCCGAGATCGGATTCAGAAACCGGAATGACCTCGACTTCGATACCGGTCTTGTCCTTGAAGGCTGCTGCCATTTCTTCCTGTTTGGCAAGACGCTCAGGCTGCTCTTCTGTCGTCCAGAAACGCAGCGTGTCCGCCTGTGCCGTCGTCAGGCCAAGTGCGAGCACGCCCGCAATGGTCGAGGCCAGGAATTTACTCCTCCCAAACATTTCATTCTCCCTTACTGCCAGAAGGTGGCTGTTGGTTCAGCCGGTCACGGAGCACATTTGCCAGCGCATCCGATGTCATGGACGGAGCGCCATCGGAGGCGCGCCGGATAAGTCTTGCTTTTGCAAGAGCCTGCAGCGTTTGCGGCTCTTTGCCGTCAAGAAGGTCGATCAGCATGCGGGCAACGCGCCCGCCGGCTTCCTGAGCGCTCTGCGAATACGTCGTCAGCGGCGGATCAAGATATTCGCCCACCGGCAAGCCATCGTAGCCGATCACGGTAACGTCCGATCCGGCTTTCAAGCCGAGTTTACGGCAGAACTGGACGACGCCGATTGCCAGCGCATCCGTGGCGCAGAGCATTGCGGTTGGCGGAGCAGCTTGCGACAGCAGCGCCTCCGCGCCCGCGAGACCGCCCTCTTCGCTGATAGTCTGGATTGTCTCAAGATCCGGGTCATGGCGCACGCCAAGCGCCTCGAGACCTTGACGGTAACCTTCCCGGCGCTGACGGGCAAAGTTCAGGTCGAGCGATCCGCCGACAAAGCCGATCCGCTCGTGACCAAGGCTGTAAAGATGGCGGACACCGTCGGCAAATGTCGCCTCGTTGTCGATGTCGAACCAGGCATAACCGGAGGGATCCCCAGTCCGCCCGTGGGCGACAAACGGGAAATTCAGCTCGTTCAGATACGCGATCCGCGGATCGTCGACTTCTGTTCGTGTAACAATGAAACCGTCCACCTTGCGCCGGGCGATCAGACGCTTAAGCGTTTGAATCACGTGGTCGCGCGAGTGTGCGGTTGTCACAAGGAGATCAAGTCCGAGCTCATCCAGTGCGCGCGCGATGCCGTCGATGAATTCGGCCAGAAACGGATCGGCTCCGTTTCCGTGTCCGACTGGAATGATGATACCGAGCGTGTCCTGCCGTCCCCGTTTCAGGTTCCGCGCTGTCGCGGATGGTTGATATCCAAGGTCCTGAACGGCTTTGAGGATACGTTTACGGGTACTGTCGGAAATGTCGGTATAATTGTTGAGGACGCGCGAAACCGTTCCCTTGGCTACGCCGACATGGCGGGCCACGTCGTCAATGGTGACGGAACCACGGAGTCGCGACATCTTTCCTCCCGAAGGGCGCTTCACCCCTTGATTTCTCGGCGACCGGGATACACCTGGCGCCGATTTATTAGGCAAAAGTGTTCCAAAACCGGTTTCGGAAGTCAACAAAATCGGTTTCGGAAACGCAAAAAGAATTTTCTGCACTGCGGGAACATGCTGGTGTTAAAGCAAAACACTGCTCTCAATGGTTTCGGTAAATCAAGAACACGTCGCGAGCCAAACCTGCAATAACATACGATTAGAAGCTCGACCGGGATCCATAGTCAGCCCGGTTTGGCAGCGCGAAGACCCGCATCCGGTATCTGCATTCGAGCAGAAAGGTACCGAACTCAATGATTACGGGGGCACCGCTCTTCGCCATGCTTCAGCCAGGACCACCTTCCATCGTCAAGATGGGTACCTAATAGGCTCAGAACGGCACCGAGGACACGAGGATGATGTTTGCGTAAGGGGTCACTTCACCCGTACGTATGATCGCACGTGCGCGCTGCGAGCGGTGTTTGAAGTCATCGTGAGACACACGGACTGGCTCGATCGGCTTGCCGGTTTCCGCTGCCCAGTGTGCCAGCTTGACTTCGATGCGCGTGACCAACTCGGGAGCAGCTTCCTCAGCGAACACGGCCTGTTCGACAACAAGTTCCCAGGTCAGGGCTTCGAAGACATCGAAAAATCCGGGTATACCCGGCGACACGGCAAGATCGATAACACCGACGCCCGGAGGCACCGGGAGACCGGCATCTGCGATCACAATTTCATCCAGATGACCGAGGGAAGCCACCAGCTTGCTGAGATGACGGTTCAGGAGCGGCGTGCGTTTCATGAAGCTTCCTCGATGTTCAGGCACGTAACTCACGATATTCGAACACGGACATGTGCAGATTGTCTTAAGCCCGCATTGCCACCGGTGACAACATGCTAGTCCTCTGGCAGATCGCCTTCGGGCGGTTGCCACAGCTCGACGGCATTGCCTTCTGGATCCAGAAAGCGGAAGAAGCGGCCGTATTCCTCGTCGTCGTAGCCGAGTTCCGTCACTCCGTCGCCGCGCAAGCTCGCCATAAGAGCGTCGATATCGGTGACCCGGAAGTTGATCATGAAGCGATTGTCGGCGGGTCCAAAATAAGATGTGTCCGCCTTGAAGGCAGCCACGACGGACGGGCCCGCGTTCTGATGCAGCCACGTGCCCAGATTGATGTCGAAGTGCTTCTTGTAGAACGCGGCCTGCCGCTCCGGGTCAGTGCTTTTGAAAAAGACGCCGCCGATACCATCGACTTTCGCTGAATCATTCATCTACCGCCCTCCGACTGTCTTCACACCAACGAGACCAACGCTTCACAAAGCGCCACCGGGTCGTAATACGGCGAAGACGTCTTGCTCACCAAATCGAGTTTCAGCACCGTAATCCCACGCGCGCTGATTTCAGCAGTCTGCGCGTCCGGTACGCTCTTGTCGACAATGACGAAATTGAGCAGCTCCTCGGTCCGACAGCCACTACCGGCATCGCGATGCAGATAGGTCAGCAAGGTGTGGACTTTGTCCGCGAGAGACATGTCGCCGGTTTCAGGATCGTTACCTAGACTTGGCACATAGACTTTGGGAACCGTGCGTTCCGCGATCGCCTGTCCGACCCCCTCCGGCAGCAGGTTGGCCATCAGGCTCGTATAGAAACTGCCGGGCGCATAGCAGATCAGATCGGCGGAATGCATCAGCGTCCGGTTGCGTTCCGGGAATACAGATTGTGCCGGGTCCTTGCGGTTCAGACCGTGATTGAGGAAAAAATCCTTGATCGGCGACGTCAGTGCCGGGTGCTCTTTGCCGGTCAGCAAATGCTGACCGATGATCTCGTCACCATTGGCAAGTTCGGCACCCAGATGCAGGTTGTCATCGGTCACCGCACGAACCGTGCCCTGCACACCGACCAGCTTGGACACCAGGAAGATAATCGGCTCAATCTGCTGGTTCTGGTTGATGTAACCACCCGCAAGAATGAGGTTGCCGATGCTTGCGCCGCGCAGGTCGAACGTCTTCGGGCAGGCAGACCGGAACATGCCGAGCTGGTTCTGGATGAGTGTGCGCATGGGTTGCTCGATGGCACCGACCAGCAGATGCGTGCCGGCGATCATCGCGCCGAGTTCATTGTGCAAATCCTCCAGCATCGCAGACTTTGCAAAACGGTGCGTGAAAAGCCGGAAGACATCCGGATGCCCGAGCACCGTCTCGTCGGCAAGCGCCATGAGACGGCTTCTCAGATCTCCGATTGCCGGCATGTCGAATGCGACACGAAGCCCTTGCGAGCTGCCGCCGGAATCAAATGGCGTCACGAGGTGAATGGAGTTGTGCGTATATCGCTTCAGAATTTGCGACACGCCATTCAGCGCCGATCCTCCGCTGAAAAAGAGGAGGCGCGGGCCGAGCTTCGGATTGGACAGAAACCGTTCGATCCTGAACGGGTCCGGCATGCGCACCGCACGCGTGATGGTGACTTCGGACATTCCAACCCCTGTTCAAATCGCCTTTCGGCAAATCCGAATTCGCTGCCGGATCAGGTCGCTATTCAATCCATATGGCACGGAAATCATTCACATTTGTCAATGTCGGTCCTGTGACGACCTGATCGCCGATCTTTTCAAAGAAACTGTGCGCATCGTTTTCGCTCAGCGCTGCCGACGCCGAAACGCCCTGCTCTTCGGCCTTGAAGAGCGTATCGGGTCCAATGACGGCACCGGCAACCTCTGCGGCTCCGTCGACACCGTCGGTATCGCATGCAAGCGCGTGGATGCCCTGCGCCCGCTCAAGCGCAAGCGCCAATGCGAGTGCATATTCCGCATTCGGTCCACCAACCCCGTTGCCGTTGCGCGTCACGGTCAATTCGCCGCCCGAAAGCAACAGGAGCGGTTGGCCTTCCGCGCCGCGCGTTCTCTGGCGCTCAAGGGCGAGACGCGCATGCGCTTGTGCGACCTCTCGGGCCTCCCCCTCCAGGGCATCCCCCAGAATTTCAACGTCGCATCCGAGACCTTCGGCCTGTTCTCGCGCTGCTTCAAGCGATTGGGAAGGGGCAGCAAAGATCGTGTTGGTCACACGCGAGAGCTTCAAATCGTCGGGCGGGAGGACCCCGGTGGGCCCCGCCAGAACGGCTTTGACCGTATCCGGCACCTCAAGGCCCCACTTGCCCAGGATCGCCGCGGCGTCATCATTAGAGCTTCGGTCGCCGACCGTTGGCCCGGACCCGATCTCGGCCGGACCATCCCCCGGAACGTCGGATAGCAGCAATGCCAGCGTGCGGGCCGGATAGGCAGCTGCGGCGAGCTGTCCGCCTTTCACCTCACTAAGGTGCTTTCGCACCGTGTTCATCTGACCGATGGGAGCGCCCGAACTCAAAAGCTTCTGATTAACCAGCTGCTTTTCCGAAAGCGAAATGTCGCCTGCCGGCGATGTAAGCAACGCCGAAGCGCCTCCGGAGATGAGCGCCAGGACAAAGTCATCTTCGCCAAGACCCTCAAGAAGCGACAGCAGGCGGCGTGTGGCATTGAGACCTGCCTCGTCGGGTACGGGATGGGCTGCTTCAACAATCTCGATCCCCTGACAGGGACGCCCGTAGCCGTAGCGCGTGATGACCAGCCCCTCACAGGGTCCCCAGACGGCTTCGACAGCTTCGGCCATGCGCGCTGAGGCCTTGCCCGCTCCAATCACGACGACCCGGCCGTCCGGCATTTCCGGCAGAAAAGCAGAGAGGCTTTTCATCGGATCGGCAACTTCCACCGCCCGCTGAAACAGGTCTCGCAGGGCCTCGGCAGGCTGATTGCTCATGGGGGAACACCTTTCATCTCGAACAGGTCGGCAGTTTGAGCGCTGTTTTGAGACATTTTTCAAGGCGCGATTTAGCCAGATTCGTCTTCATACTATCTAAAAGCCAGTTTCATGTGCATTTTCGCACCGTGGAATTTCCCGTTTTACAATTGCCAAACTGCCTCCGCGACCTCACGTAAATGGAGAAAGAAAGGACAAACCAATGCCAGACACCTCAATGCCCGCACTTAATGAGGCGATTAGAAATCCGGACAATCCGGCTCATATGATGGTGATCAAGAACGTGCCGCGCCGCATACGTGTTTATGCCGGCGATGTCTTGCTGGCGGACAGCACCTCCGCGCAGAGGGTCATTGAGTTCGGCAAGTCGGTGTATGATCCCGTGGTCTACATTCCTGAGGCAGACCTTGTTGCAATTTTCGAGACCGTAGAAAGGTCGACACACTGCCCGATCAAGGGTGACGCCAGTTACATCGCGCTGGAGGGCACCGAAATCGGCTGGGTGTATCGCGACCCGATTTCCATAACCGATCAATTGAAGGAATGTTACGCATTCTGGCCGGCGAAAACCCGTCTGGTGGAAGGCGAGTAGGTCTGCCAGATCGCTCTACAAAACCCGTTCTAAACGGCCTGTCCGTTCTCTGTGACAGGTCCTAGGCATTCCAATATATGAGTCCAACCTCCCTTATGATTGTCGCGGCTTTCCTCAGACGGAAACTTAACATGCGTGAGCGTAAGCTGCGTGCCACCGTCAACTTCCTCAAAATCAAGAGTAACGATGCTGTCCGGCTCTGAGAACGGGCTTTCCCAGGTGAATGCAAGACGCGAGTGGCGGGAGATTTCCTTATACGTTCCTGCATGGGGTATTTGCTGATCCCCTGCCTGCATGACGATTTCGAAGCGGCCCCCGACAGTTGGATCAGCGGTCGCTTTTGGAACGGTCATGCCTGGTCCCGGTGTCATGAACTTTGAGAGCGTTTCAGGATCAAGCCAGGCTTCGAAGACACGTTCCGCCGGTGCAGCAAAAACACGCGAAACAACAACACTCAGATCATTCATCATCCGGCTCCGTTTCAAGTAACTCGTCCAGCGCGTCGAGGCGTTGCGCCCAGATGGATCTGAGGTCCTGGAACCAGCGATCGATCTCTCGGACCGGCCCCATGTCCGGTTCGATCAGGTGCTCGCGCCATTCGGTTCGTCTGCGCACAAGGCCGGCTGCTTCCAGAACCTTGATATGCTTCGACACGGCGTTGAGGCTGACGTCGAAGTGCCTTGCGAGATCTGTGACCCTTGTCGGACCATGCTGGACAAGGAGTGTCAGCAGTTCCCGACGGCGCGGATCGCTCATCGCCTTCAAAATGGCGGTGAGTTTCTGGTCATCAGGCACTCGTTCAACCATTTAGTTGAATTACTCCAGTTCAAAACATTAGTCAACCAATTAGTTGAACGAATGAACCGATCAAGACCCCGGTGGCTGCATCGTGAGCTGCTCCACGTCCTCGACATAGACAAGCGCCCTGCCTTGGCAGATGCGGATTCCACTGGCGGTTTCGCAGATGGTTTCAAGGTCGACCAGGTGCTTGTCGGGCCTCAAACGCGTTACGGTGACGGATGCCGTCAGTTCTTCTTCCACAGGGGCCGGAGCCAGAAAATCGAGGCTTTGCTTGAGATAGTTCGTACCAGGGCCGGGAAGCCTGACCCCGAGCAAATACGAAAAGAGACCTCCGACAAGCGGCCCCGGCACGCTTGCAGGCACAGCGGCATGATCAGCAGACAAGGCGGCGAAGGCACGCATGTCCTCGCTGGTAAAGGTTCTCCGGAGTAGAGCTTGCTGCCCAAGACTGAAAATCATGCCGCACCTTTGAATGTGCATGCCCCTGAAAGGGTGACCACACCATCGGCGCTTCGGCGTATTTCGATCTCGACCTGATCGGGCATGTCGGGATTCTCCAAAAAGGAAATCGTCAATTCTTCGTCTGCATAGGACGGATTGGGAAACATCAGCGTTTGCAGTTCGTGGTCGCGCTCCGGGTAAAGTGCCTGCAAATGTCCGTAAACCCGCGTGTAGAGAAGCATTCCATGCGACACGGTTCTTCCGAACCGGGTACGGGCGGAAAAATCCGGATCGACATGTATCGGATTGTCATCGCCCGAAAGCCTGGCGAATGCATCGAAGTCAGCCTGTCTCGGCGTCCAGGTAAAGGTGGTACAAGACGGCTTTTCGGCGGAATGGCTCATGGCTTACGCATCCTCCGCAACCGGTTGCGACGAAAAACTGTCTTTGAGAATGTTCTTGCGCACTTTGCCTGCAGCGGTTCGGGGCAGATCCTCTACCACTTCGAAGCGTTTGGGGATCTTGTAGGGCGCCAGATGCCGCCTGCACCAGGCGGGCAGGTCTGCCGTATCAAGCTTCGCACCTGGCCTCAGGATCAGGTAACCGGCACCGACCTCGCCCCATTTTTCGTCGGGCACACCGATAACCACGGCTTCCAGAATGGCCGGATGGCTGACCAGAACCTTTTCGACCTCGGCTGGATAGACATTTTCACCACCGGAAATGTACATGTCCTTGATCCGGTCAACGATGAAGTAGTAGCCGTCCTCGTCCCGCCGCGCGACATCGCCGGACTTCAGCCACCCATCCTCTGTGAAAGCAGCTCCCGTTGCATCCGGGTTGTCCATGTAGCCGGGCGTGATGTTCGGCCCCCTGAACTGGACCTCCCCTTCGCCGGGGCCTTCGACCACTTCGCCGTCCGCATCGACAAGCCTTACATCGGTCAGAATTTGTGCCTTGCCCACCGAGCCGATCTTCCGGTCCGCATGGTCCCTGTCCATCAGAAATACCGTCGGTCCCGTTTCGGTCATGCCCATACCGTTGCAGATGGTCACGCCGCGTTTTCGGAAGTCGGTTAGGAGGTGCTTTGGAACAGGTGCGCCGCCGCATCCCAGCGAACGAACCCTGGAAAAGTCCGCTTTGCGGATCTTGGAAGAAAGCGCCATTGCCTGGTAAATCGCCGGCACGCCGAAAAATGCGGTGACATCGCCTGCGTCAATCAAATCAAGCACATGATCTGGATCGAAACTGCGCAAAACGGTGGACGCTCCACCATTTAGGAAAATCGGCAATGTCGGCAGATTAATACCGGCCGTGTGAAAGAGGGGCAGGAAATTGACGCCCTTTTCTCCGACACTCAGCCCGGTCGCCTGGCAATAGTTCGTCATGTTGGCATAGGCCATCCCGGCAGTCTGAATGACGGCCTTTGGCAACCCGGTGGTTCCTGACGTAAACAAGAGATACCACGGTGCATTTGCCTTGATGCGGCCGCAGCCGATGGCCGCCGGACTTGATTGCGCAAGCAGCGGACCAAGCGCGCTGTCTCCGTTCGGTGCAGCGCCGATGGGTAACACCTCGACATCGCATTCCCGCGCAAGCTCAGCCGCGGTTTCCGCACTCTCTTCGTCGGCAAAAAGCAATTGCGCGGCCGACGCTGCAAGTATGGGCTTCAATTCGGCAACAGGCTGACGCCAGTTGAGCGGAATGAGCAAGATCCCGGTCTTTTGCGCGGCAAACAAAAGCACGAAAAAGTCGGGATGATTGCGGCAAAGAACCCCAACACGGTCGCCTTTCTTGAGCCCGCGGCCAAGAAGCAGGTTTCCAAGGCGGCTTGCCCGGCTGTTCACCTCACAGAACGTATAGGCCAATCCGCTTTCGTGGTCAGTGAAGGCCAGTCTCTCGGGCGTTAGTTCCGCCCGCTTTGCCGCCATGTCGGTCAAAAACTCCATGTGTCCTCCCAACACCTGGTGTTCAAATTGGGTTCCCGTTTCAGGCGCTCTAGCTGGTAAAAGCCTTCAGGCCGGCAATGGTTTCGGGCCGGGCAACGAGTTCGAGAAACTGTTCTTTTTCGTTTCCAAGACGCTTGCGCACCGCTTCAAGACGCAGTTCATCCCAAACGTTCCGCCGGGTTGCCAGATGGCTTTGCAGGTGCTGAGAACCGAGGACCGCAATCCAATCTCCAACGTCAGCCTCAAGCCGGGCCGGTTTGCAAACCCGCGACACCAGTCCAAGAGCCAGGGCTTCGTCAGCAAAAACCCTTTCGTTCAGATACTGGACCTGAAGCGATCTGGCCGCTCCAATGCGATCGCTCAAGAGCGCGGTCCAGCCGCCATCGGGTCCGAAGCCTACTTCCGAGTAGTAGGGTTGGATGAAGGCGTCTTCGGACATGGCAACCATATCGGCCGCAAAAATCAGTCCGGCGGATCCACCGGTGACCGGCCCGTTGACGGCTGCCAAAACAGGCGCTGGGAACGTCAGAAGATCAAGGATCGCTTCGTGGAGGAGACCGACGAGACGATCCGAATAGGCCAGAAGCTCCTGGTGACGACAACCGTGTTCCAGAAATCCCAGCAAGTCTCCGCCCGTTGAAAAGCTGGTGCCCTTGGCGCAGATAACGAGAGCTACAGGCTTTGCTTGCGCTGCCGCCAAGATTGCGGCCCTCAGGTCAAGAAGCAGATCGGGAACCAGCGCATTATGGCGATGAGGACGGTTCATCCGAACCCAGACAGCACCGTCCCGCTCTTCCGTTTCGACAAATCCAGGTGCCGGTTTCACGGCTTGATACCATTTGCGATCAGGTCGTAGGCGCTTTCGACAAGCTCGGATATTGGCGTTTTGGTCTCAAAGACGACCAACTGCTCGCCAAGCGCGCGCGCAATTCCCATCAGGGCCCATGCGCGGGTGTCCGGGTCGCCTGCCGATATCTGTCCGGAGGCGGCCGCATCAACGAGACCCGGGCGGTAGCCGTCGGCAAACGCCTCATAGTATTCGCGGTAAGCCCGCGGATCGACAAAGAGCGCCTCCTGAACGATCCGGTAAAGGTCAGGGTGCGCCTGCACGAACTCCAGAAACGCTCTCAGGCCTTCCTTTTCGGCCGAAAGCCTGTCCTCTATGTCCTGTGTCGCCTCGGAAATCGTGTGACGAACCAGGCGCCCCATTTCCAGAACAAGCTCGGAAAAAACCTCTTCCTTGGTCTTGAAATAGATGTAAAACGTGCCTTGGGCGACACCGGCCTCGCTGGTTATGTGGCCGATGGAGGCATCATTGTAACCCCGGGCGCCGATTACACGTTCCGCGGCTGAAAGAATCGCCTTTCTCGTCGCCTCGCCCCTGGCGGTTTTCGGCTGATTGAAAGGCGTCTTGAGCGGCACATCCAAGGTGCTGGCCGGTCTGTTCACGTCGACACTCCAAAAACTATGAAACATGAATCAGTATTCATGTTTGTCGATTGAAAGCAATAGACTTATATAAGCGGTTGAAAATCAAAGAGATTGTGACCCAATTTGGAAGAACCGGGTTTTTAGAGAAGCAATCTTGCAGGTTGCGACAGCTCTATGACTTTTGGACGCATCACGTGTGTTTGACCTTGATCAAGGCGAGTTGTCTATTTATGCAGTTTTGAATAACTTAAAGGTACCTGATAATTACCTTCAGAAGGTTGGGACCTGAAGCACACCGCCGCGGCGCGATAAGTCGGCGGGAGATTGACGAGAGGCGCTGGTCGGAAGAAACCAGCGATAAAGAGGACCGGTATCATGGACGTGAACGCGTATCTTGAAGAGCGCTTGGGCAAACTTCATGACAATGGCAACTACCGTGTCTTCGCTGATCTTGAGCGTCAATCAGGAAATTTCCCCCGGGCAACGCGCTATCGCGAAGACGGCTCACAGCAGGACGTCACCGTCTGGTGCTCCAACGACTATCTTGGCATGGGCCAGCACGAAAAGGTCGTTGGCGCGATGCAGGACGTTATCGCCAAATGCGGCGCGGGCGCCGGTGGAACACGTAATATTTCCGGTACCAACCACTATCACGTCCTCCTGGAACGCGAATTGGCCGATCTGCATGCCAAGGAAGCGGCTCTGATCTTCACATCCGGTTATGTCTCCAACTGGGCCGCACTGGGCACGCTGGCGTCCCAGGTGCCGGGCATGATCGTTTACTCTGACAGCCTCAATCATGCGTCCATGATCGAGGGCATCCGTCACGCCCGCTGCGAGAAGCGGATCTTCAAGCACAATGATTATAAGGATCTCGAGCGGCAGATGGCCGCCGACGATCCGGACGCACCGAAAATGGTCGCCTTCGAGAGCGTTTACTCCATGGACGGAGACATCGCCCCGATCAAGGAGATCTGCGACGTCGCGGACAAGTTCGGCGCTCTGACATATCTCGATGAAGTGCACGCCGTTGGCATGTATGGCGCACGCGGTGGCGGTGTTGCCGAACGCGAAGGCCTGATGGACCGGCTGACAATCATCGAAGGCACGCTTGGCAAGGCGTTCGGTGTCATGGGCGGTTACATCACCGGCAGCAAGACAGTCGTGGATTTCATCCGGTCCTTTGCGTCCGGCTTTATCTTCACCACGGCACTGCCCCCGGCACTTGCTGCAGGCGCAACCGAGTCCATCAAGCACCTGAAGAAAAGCCCTTTCGAGCGCAAGGCACATAAGGACCGGGTCGCTCAGGTTCGCGCAGCGCTGGACAAGCGCGGCATTCCGCACATGGAAAACCCGAGCCATATCGTACCGGTCATGGTCGGCGACGCGAAGAAGTGCAAGTGGATCTCCGACATCCTGCTTGAAACCTATGGCATCTACGTTCAGCCGATCAATTACCCGACGGTGCCGGTCGGCACGGAACGCCTGCGTTTCACGCCGACACCTCTTCATACGGCGGCCGACATCGAGCATCTTGCTGATTCAATCAACGATCTCTGGTCGCAATGCGCGCTTGCCCGCGCCGTGGCCTGATCCGTTCCTTCTCCTCCCGGAAGGTAGACCCTCCACCCGCCCTTAACGGGCGGGTTTTTTTGTGCCTGTTTTTAAGTTCGCATCGCGTCCGCCATATCAACCTCGTGCAAACAGGCGACACCACCCGTCCCGGCATTTTTGCATCGGCTTAATTCCTGTTTGCAGCACGCAAAGGCGATAAGCTGGCTGGCCATGCTTGTCACAAGAATTCGGGTCACCACATCCAAAAGACTAGAGCGCTATTGAATGACACGCAGCCGATTGATGGAACCAATTCAGCTCGTATCCAAGGCGCGGAGCACAGCGCGATATGGTTTATCGTGCAAACTCCGCAACGCAGGAGATGGGTTGAATTGGTCCACCGAAGGCCCGATTTTCGGGTCCGCTGGACTTCGTTGCGCTCTGCTCGTGGTCACCCGAACCACCGCGCAGAGCGCGTCTCGCCAGCAAACACGAAAATCGGGACAAGAGGCTCCGTATCATTCAAAAGGGCTCTGATATGCGCACCAATCTAATTAAGCTTGAATCGATTGCCGGTGGCCAGGTTTGGGTCAACCCTGCATTCATTGCTTCCATTGAGGACTATCAGAAATACGCCACGATAAGGATGGCCGCACCGGAGCACGAAGGCAGCGGTGTTGCTTACAGCGTCAACGAAAAAGCGCACGCGATCGTCGCAGCGATTGAAGCTGCGGAACATGACTAAGGTTGCGTCGATCTAGACTTGATCTGCATCTTCATTGCGCGAATTCCTTGATTGAAAATCCAAACAGTTCATGATGGCGAACAACTGTCGCTCTTACTTGTTTTGTCGCGCGACACTGCCTTTTCCCGTGACTGCCCTAACTTTCAATGAAGTGTCAGTCGAGCGGAGCAAAATTGATGAGAATTGCCTTTGTAGCTGTATTCACCTGGTTCCTGTTGCTGGCATCCCCCTCTCTCGCCGAAGAACTCGACCTTGAACTCGTCCTCCTCGCCGACGCGACCGGATCGATCGACGATGCTGAAATCCGGTTTCAGCGGGCCGGGTATGCCGAGGCGATCACGGATCCGTCAGTCCTGAGCGCGATTGCAAGCAACGCCTACGGCAAGATCGTCGTGACCTATGTCGAGTGGGCGGACATGTTTTCCCAGGACGTGGTGGTCGACTGGACGGTGATCGACGGCAAGGCCTCTGCCGAGGAGTTTGCCGGCAAACTGATGGAAACGCCACGACTGGCCTACGGACGTAATGCCATCGGCGCCGCGCTTTTGAAAGGCAAGGAACTCATCGATAAAAATGCTTACACCGGCCTGCGCCGCGTGATTGATCTGTCGGCGGACAGCGCCAACAACTGGAACGGCCCTCCGATCCGCGAGGCGCGCGACACCGTGGTTTCCGCCGGTATTGTCATCAACGGCCTTGCAGTCTTATGCAGACACTGTTCCGGTCGTCCGGTCTCCTATGATCTGGAGCAAAGATTTTACGACGAGATCATCGGCGGCCCGGCGGCTTTCGTTGTCACTGCGGACAGCGCCGAAACCTTCGCAGAAGCCGTACGCAAAAAGCTTATTCTGGAGATCGCAGCACAGCCGGAAGACGCGGAAAAGATTCTGACACGGCTCGCCCAGGCCGAGTAACGGGATCCGACAAGGTTTATCCAACGATAAAACCGGCACTGATCACAATTTTAACCTCGGGTCACTTCACGATTGCCACACAGGACTGTCATCTGCTTATGATTTGAATCAGGGAGCTGCCGCCTGCACTTATTCGCCGTGGGCTTCGGGAGAGAGAACGTAATGGCCACCGGTCTTTTGATGCTGGCGATGTTTACGGTCTGCTACACGTTGCTGGCGAAGACGCTGTCAAATGGCATTCTGACCGCTCCAATCCTGTTTATAGGCTTCGGCTACCTGATGTCGCAGACCGGGCTGATGCCTTTTGCCGAAGCAGAGCACCTTCTGCATATCGTTGCCGAGCTTGCGCTGATCATCCTCTTGTTTCTGGACGCCGCGCAGATCAACCTGAAGGCCCTGCGCGAGCGGCACCAGTGGCCGCTCAGGATGTTGCTTATCGGCTTGCCGCTCGCCGTCCTGATCGGCACCGCCGCCGCAGCGCCTTTCCTGACGACATACCCGCTCATTGTCGCAGCGCTGGTCGCGGCACTGCTCGCACCGACCGATGCCGCGCTCGGCCAGGCCGTCGTGACCAACAAAGCCGTCCCCGAACGTGTTCGTCGCGCGCTCACGCTGGAGAGCGGCCTTAACGATGGCCTTGCGCTTCCGGTCATCCTGCTCTTCGCCAGTTTAACCGCTGAAATGATGCACCAGGATACCACCAATTGGGTCCTGTTCGGCGCCAAACAGCTGATCTTCGGACCGCTGGTCGGCGGCATCATGGGATTTGTCGGCGGTTACCTTTTCCTCGCCGCCAAGCGCCGCAAGATGACATCGGTTACGATCGAGGGCATCGGTGCCATCGCAATGGCAGGAGCTGCCTATCTCGCCGCCGGCATGGTGGATGGCAATGGCTTTATCTCCGCGTTCGTTGCCGGTCTGTGTTTTGGCAACGTTATCAAGGGCCAGTGCGCGTTCATCTACGAGTTCACTGAAAACGAGGGACAAATGCTCGCATGGGGCGCCTTCTTTCTCATCGGGCTGGCGCTTTTGCCTGAGGCGATTGCGCATCTCGACGCCGGCATGCTGACGATCATCCTCGTCAGCTTGTTCATCGTGAGGCCCCTTGCCGTCTGGCTGTCGCTTGCGGGAACAGATGCAGCGCCGCTCACGAAACTCTTTTTCGGCTGGTTCGGGCCACGCGGGCTCGCCACCGCATTGTTTGCACTTCTGGTCGTCGATCAAATCGATCACGAGATCGGCGCATATCTGTTGAACCTTGCCGTCAACGCCGTCTGGATCAGCGCCGTCCTGCACGGTGTCACCGCAGTGCCTTTAGCGAAGTGGTATGGTGCCCGTATGTCCGACAATGAAGGAGCCGCCGAAATGGCCGCCGTCCCGCCCATGCGGCCGGACAGCCCGGCCGAGTGACAGTCAGCCCGTCACGCCATCAGGAATTCAGCCAAGATTTTGCATAAAGATGCGAAATCACTAGCCGGGGGAAGAAATGAAAAAACACGTTGTAGCCACCTTGAGCGCCCTGCCGGACCGCGATCCGCAATATGCGCTTGTCGCCGATGTCGACTTGGTGGTCGTCCGGTTCGATGACGACATCTCGGTCTTTTACGGCAGATGCCTGCACCGCGGCGCTTTGATGTCCGACGGCTACGTAGATGGCGACAATCTGATCTGCGGCGTTCATTATTGGGACTACCGCGTCGACAGCGGCGTTTCGGAATATAACAATTCCGAGGCCCTGCCCAAGTTCACCAGCTGGGTTGAAGGGGACGAGGTCTGCGTCGACGAGGACGAGATTGCCGCCTGGGGGAAGGAAAACCCCCAGCCGTTTCAGCGCGAGCAGTATCTGGGTCTTTACGCCGACACAAGCCACGGCACCGAGGAAGAGCCCTATAACGGACTGATCCAGCAATATGCGCGCGATGGCCTCACCAAGACAGGTCACCACGGCCGGGTCGATGCGATGGGCGTGCCGCGCACGCAGTTGCCCGACTGGGACGACATCCAGATCCTGACCGCACAATTGCAGCGCTTTCCGCTTCTCGATGACGATCCCGTCGGCACCGACGTCGTCATCGGACCCAACGCGCAAAAGCCCCTCCGCCTCAAGATCCCGCTTTTTGTCTCCGACATGAGTTTCGGTGCCTTGTCCGAACCCGCAAAAGTGTCCCTCGCCCGTGGTGCGGAATTAGCGGGCACTGGCATCTGTTCCGGGGAAGGCGGTATGCTTCCGGAAGAGCAGGAAGCCAATTCCCGCTATTTCTATGAGCTCGCTTCGGCCCGCTTCGGCTTCGACTGGGCAAAGCTCGACCGGGTTCAGGCGTTCCATTTCAAGGGCGGTCAGGGTGCCAAAACGGGCACCGGAGGACACCTGCCCGGCGCCAAGGTGAAAGGCAAGATCGCCGAAGTGAGGGGCCTCGAGGAAGGCACCGACGCCATTTCACCACCGCGTTTTCCGGACTGGACGGATTGCGCACAGGTCAAGGAATTCGCTGATGAGGTGCGTACGCGGACCGGCGGCATTCCGATAGGCTACAAGCTGTCGGCGCAGCATATCGAGAAGGATATCGACGCAGCGCTTGAGGTCGGCGTCGACTACATCATCCTTGACGGGCGCGGCGGTGGCACCGGCGCTGCACCGATCATTTTCCGCGACAACATCTCCGTCCCGACGATCCCGGCCCTCGCCCGCGCGCGGCGTCATCTGGACAAATCCGGCAGGCCCGACGTCAGCCTGGTGATCACAGGGGGCCTGCGCAAACCCGCCGACTTCGTGAAAGCTATGGCACTCGGTGCAGATGCCATCGCCGTTTCCAATGCGGCCATGCAGGCCATTGGCTGCATCGCCATGCGCGCCTGTCACACCAACAACTGTCCCGTCGGCATTGCCACGCAGAAACCGCATCTCGTCAGCCGCCTTCAGATCGAAAAATCCGCGCGGCAGCTGACCAATTTCTTTGAGGCCTCCGTCGAGCTGATGCAGGTGATGGCGCGGGCCTGCGGATACGCGCACCTGAACGAATTCAACCCGGACGATCTGACAACCTGGAAGCGGGAAATGTCCGACCTGTCCGGCATCGCCTATGGCGGTGTCGCCTAATCCGGTCAGGATATTTTGAGGGAGACCATGATGAACACTCAATCGCTTGACTGGATCAGGATCGGTCATACCGACGATTTGCCGGAAGGCCGCGTCAAGACCGTAACCGCCCGCACGACATCCATCTGCCTGTCTCACTTCGATGGGCAGTGGGCCGCCATGGAAAATCACTGCCCGCATCAGCGTGGTCCGCTTGGCGAGGGTTCCATCGAGAAGGGAACGGACGGAAAGTGCTGGATACGCTGTCCGTGGCACGGTTGGGATTTCGATCCGCTTACCGGCAAGCCCCCGGGCGGACACGAAGACAGCGGTCAGCAGGTCTACCCGCTC
This sequence comes from uncultured Roseibium sp., assembly GCF_947494555.1. Classification (GTDB taxonomy): domain Bacteria; phylum Pseudomonadota; class Alphaproteobacteria; order Rhizobiales; family Stappiaceae; genus Roseibium. Next base: position 142,902 of record NZ_CANLVF010000008.1, read on the forward strand.
AAGATTGAGAACAATGAGATCTTCGTCGGGCTCGAAGCCGAACCGGAGCACGAGCGCACCGCAACCGACGTCATGGCCGAGACCATGGTCAACTGGGGCGTAAAGCGCGTCTTCGGCATGGTCGGCCACTCCAATCTCGGCCTTGCCGATGCAATCCGGCTGCAGGTCAACAAAGGTAATCTGGGCTTCGTCGGCATCCGCCATGAAGGTGCCGCGGCGTTTGCGGCCTCCGCCTACGGCAAGCTGACGGGCAAGCCCGCCGGTTGTCTGACCATTGCCGGCCCGGGTGCGACCAATCTTCTGACCGGCCTTTGGGACGCCAAGGTCGATCGCGCACCAGTCCTGGCCCTCACCGGTCAGGTTCAGACCCAGGTGTTTGGCCCGGGTGCGTTTCAGGACATTGATCTGAAATCGGCCTTTGATGCGGTGTCCAGATTCTCCCAGCCCGTCCTGAGCACCTCCAACCATGCCGAACTCATGTCGCTCGCACTCAAGACAGCCATTGTCGAACGGGATGTCGCCAATCTGATTTTCCCGGACGATGTCCAGACGATCCCGAGCGAAAAACCGGCTGGCCGTCCGGAAGGGCGCCTCGGCGGAACGGAGATCTCGCCCTCGCCGGACGATCTCGCCAAGGCGGCCGAGATGATCAACGGCGCGAAACGCCCAACGATCGTGCTCGGCTACGGCGCCAAGGATGTACGCGACAAGGTCATCGCGCTGGCCGAAAAGATCGGCGCGCCGGTGATGACCACCTTCAAGGGCAAGGGACTGATCCCGGACACGCACCCGCTTGCAGCAGGCGTGCTCGGCCGGTCCGGGACGCCCATCGCCAGTTGGTTCATGAACGAGGCGGACCTCATCATTTCGCTCGGTTCTTCCTTTGCCAACCACACCGGGATCGCGCCCTACAAGCCGATCATCCAGGTGGATTTCGAGCGCATGCAGCTCGGCAAGTTCCATCCGGTGACGCTTCCGGTCTGGGGTGAAATCGGCACATTCTGCAATGCTGTATCAGGCTCCGTCTCGCAAGCCGACGATGCTGCAGACCAAAGGGCAGAACTTGTCGAACGATGGGCCATCTGGCGCGAGGAAAAGGAAACGCGGCTGTCGGAAAATCACGGCGGCGGCATTCATTCCGCGGCGGTGTTCAAGGCACTGACGGAACTTTGCCCGGACGATGCCATCATCCCCGTCGATGTCGGCAACAACACCTACTCATTCGGCCGCTATTTCGAACCGCGTGGTCAGAGGATCCTGATGTCCGGCTATCTCGGCTCCATCGGATTCAGTCTGCCGGCCGCGCTCGGAGCCTGGTGCGCAACACAGGACTTCGAGGAATACAGGGGTCGCAAAGTCATCTCGATTTCTGGCGACGGCGGCTTCGGTCAATACGCGATGGAATTCACCACCGCCGTCAAATACGGCATGAACATCACGCATATTCTTCTCAACAACTCCGAACTTGGAAAGATCTCCAAGGAACAGCGGTCCGGAGAATGGCCGGTCTGGGAGACCAATCTCACCAACCCGTCCTTCGCCGCCTTCGCCCGTCTTTGCGGCGGCCATGGCCACCGTGTCACGGAGGCATCCGAACTTTCCGATGCCATCGCCAATGCGATCGCCCATGACGGACCCTCGCTTGTGGAAATAGTAACCGACGCGGATCTGGTGTGATTGGGCTTCGCTCAAACCGCGGCCTCATCCTGAGGAGGACCGGAAGGTCCGTCTCGAAGGATCGGACAAAAGGTCTGTATCAGTTGGCCCATCCTTCGAGACAGCGCTTTGCGCTTCCTCAGGATGAGGCTAATTTTAACTCCCAGGTGCGAAAACAACCGCTCCAGCCGGGACGACAAGTCGACAGAATGTGGGGAATTAAGATTGCAAAGTGCAGCATTACTTCTTGAGCTTGGCCGCTGGTACCTGATGGCCGGCGGCGTCGTGGCGGCCGCATTTCTTGTCTTTGGCATCGATCGGGTGGAACCGTCCGCGCGCGGTTCCTACGCGTTTCGGCCCCTTCTGATACCGGGCATCTGCCTGATCTGGCCGCTGGTGCTGTATCGCTGGTTCACCCTGGAAAAACATGGAGAAGACGCTCGGTGAAACGCGCTCATCGCACAGCTCACGCCCGGATCTGGACGATCCTCGGTATCTTGCTGCCTCTGGCATTCTTCACGGTCTTGACCCTTCGGCAGACACCTCCGGCGGACCGACCCGCCATTCTCGTTGAAGCGCCAGCAGGCGATCCAAACGGCGCGGAGGCATCTCAATGAGTGTGCAATACACACCGGTCATCTGGAACCGGAACAAGATCTTCTACGACGCCGTGCTGCTGATTGCGGTCGCGCTTTACCTCTATATCTACATCCGTGTCGCACCCGGCTACGAGGATGTCACCAAGCCGATTGACGGTGCAATCCTGCGCATGAGGGCGTTCGGCAGCTGTGCCTTTCTGATGCTGACGGTGATCTTGTGCATCGGACCGCTCGCACGCCTCGACCGGCGGTTCCTGCCACTCCTCTACAATCGCCGGCATTTCGGCGTGATGACGGCGGGCATCGCAGCTGTCCACGCCAACTATGTCCTGACCTGGTACTACAATTTCTCACCGACCGACAAATATGTCGCTCTTCTGTCTTCAAACACCAACTATGGGCAGGTCCTCGGATTTCCCTTTGAAACCTTGGGGATCGCGGCGCTTCTGATCCTGTTTGTACTCGCTGCGACCAGCCACGACTTCTGGCTTAGCTTTCTGGGCGCGCCGATCTGGAAAGCGCTGCATATGTTCATTTATGCTGCCTACGCATGCGTTGTCCTGCATGTAGCGCTCGGCGCGCTTCAGGGCGCGGGAGATCCGATCTTTACCAGCGTCGTTGCGGCGAGCGTTGTCCTTGTATCGGGACTTCACTTTGCCACCGGCCGCATGGAAGCCCGGCGGGACCGGGGCGAAGAGACGGCCAAGGCATCGCTTCAGGAGAAAGGCTGGCTGGTCGCAGGAGAGTTGGATGAGATCGACGATGACTGCGCCAAGGTCGTAACTTTGTCGGACGACGAACGGGTTGCCATTTTCAAGTACGACGGCAAGCTGTCGGCGATCACCAATGCCTGTGCGCACCAGAACGGCCCGCTCGGAGAAGGCAAGGTGCTCTGGGGCTGCATTACCTGCCCCTGGCACGGTTATCAGTACAATCTCAGCGACGGCCGCGCACCGGCACCGTTCACCGAAAAGATCTCGACCTACAAACTGAAATTGATCGGATCGACAATCCTGCTTGATCCGAATGCGCTGCCACCCGGCACCCATGTGGACCCAGTCGAAATCGGAGAAGCGGCATGAGCTGGAGACAGACGAAAGACGCCCCCTTCTACGTCGGCTACCTGAATGCGGTGCCGAAGCAGCTGGTCATGTTCCTCGTTGTCTTCTCTGTCTGTTTTGCAGGCGGCCTTGGAATCGCGGCACTCGCGCTTTCGTCAACGCAGAACGATCCGGGCAACGGTGGTTTCCAATGGGGCAACCGGTTTGAGAATGTCGGTGTCCTCGAACTGCGTCCCTATCCCGTTCTTCGGGTGCCGGCGGACGGCGAAACCCCTGCGCGAACCTATATGCTTGCCGGCCAGGGAAAACGCGGAGCATTCAGTCAGGCGGAAAAAAACCAGGACGGTCCCGTAACCTTGCGCGGCGTTCCAGTCAATCGCGGGGATCTCACCATGATCCAGGTCGGGCGGGTTGAGGCCGTCGAAGGAAATGCTCCCGACTTTACACCCGCAGGACCTGTGCCGCTCGGCCGCTGGAAACTGACCGGAGAAATCTGTGACGGCAAGTGTTACGCCGGGGCCATGCGCCCGGGCCGCGGCCTTGCCCACAAGGCCTGCGCAGATCTCTGCCTGACAGGTGGCATACCGCCGGTCTTCGTCTCGTCTGGCCCGGTTGAAAACCGCAATTTCTTTTTGATGGCCGATCAGGACGGGAACCTGATCGGTGACGAAATCAAACCATTGCTGGCGCTTTACGTTGAACTGGAGGGCGACGTCGAACGCCTCGATGATCTGATGGTCTTCAAGGTAGACCTTGCAAAGGCGAGGATCCTGAAATGAGCGAAGACAAATCATCAGAGCCTGGTGCGATAACCATCGTCATCTCGCTGATCCTGACGACAGCCCTTACGGCTGTTGCCTATTACGCCTGGACATACGCCAATATTGGTGCGCGCCAATGGGATGTAACCAAGAACAGCCTGACAACGGACCTCCGCTTTTTCGTCGGGCTGCTGGCGGTCTTTGTTGTCCTGACATTCCTCGACAAGATCATCGAGTTCGTGAAATCGAAGATTGGCGACGGGCACTGAAGCACCTTAGCGCTCGTCAATCAGGTCCATCAGCAGGTCGTTGAAACGGACAGGTTCTTCCATATGCGGTGCGTGGCCGGAGCTTTCGAAGAGGTGCAGCTGAAAGTCCGGCACATTCTTTTCATGCCAGCGATGGACGCCTTGACCGTACAGTTGGCTCCTGCGCCCCGCGACCAGGTGAAACGGTAAGGGGAAATCCTGCAAAAGCGGACGGAAGTCCTGGGCTGTCAGCGAGGCCCACATCGGTTTCAAAAGTGCCGGATCGGCCTTGGCGATCTCTGCGCCAACTTTTTCCTTCCGTTCCTGCCCAACGGGCAATCCGTGCGCGAAGAGCCGGCTCGCGATCCGCCCCGGCAGCTTCGGCCAGTCCGGAACAATGGCATCAAGAAACACCTGGTTGAGCTCCGAATTGAGCCCGTTCAGCGTGCCGTTTTGCCAGGTGGACGTGTTCAGCACTTTCGGTGTCATGTCGATTGCAACGAAGGAAGAAAGCCTGTCCGGACCGAAACGCTCGATCATCGAATAAGCAACGAGGGCTCCCATGGACCAGCCGCAGACAACGGCGCCTGTGATATCTCGCCTAACCAGTTCGGCATGGACTGCATCAGCAGCCGCTTCGATCGTCAATGGCAGATGGTTGCCGGTGTGCCCGTGACCTGGAAGATCCGGAACAAGACAGCGGGCATGCGCCATGAGGCCGTCAATCTGGCTTTGAAAGAACTGGCCCGTACACGACCAGCCGTGAATGAGCACCAGGGGGCGTCCTGCTCCGACGTCGCGAATGTAAAGTCCCTTGTTGCTCAAGCACGCCCCGCCCGCAGTCTTCCGACGATCCCGCTCGGAAAGAAATAAACCGAGAGAACAAATAGCACGCCGAGCCAAAGCAGCCATCGTTCCGGTGCAACGAGTGTGGAAACCAGCGGTACGGCGCTTGTCGCCTCCGCGGCAACGCCCATCAGGTTCTGCAAATAGGTCTGCGCCAGGATGAACAGGGTCGCTCCGAGAACGGCTCCATAGAGCGTGCCCATGCCCCCAATGACGACCATCAGCAGAATGTCGATCATGATCTCCATCGACAGGGTTGTGGCCGGGCCTGTGTAGCGTAGCCAGATCGCCAGCAATGACCCGGCAAACGCCGCCATGACAGCGGAAAGGACCGTTGCGGTGGTGCGATACCAGACCACCTTGTACCCGATCGCTTCTGCCCGGAACGCATTGTCCCGAACGGCCTTGAGCGTCCGCCCGAATGGCGAATTGACGATCCGCAACATGACCAGAAACAGCATCAGTGAGGCAAAAAACACGAGGTAGTAGGCCAGAAGCTTTCCGTTTATCCGGACGCCGAAGACTTTTTCCTGAACGAGCTTGAAGGCCGGTGTCAGCTCGCGCGGGATCTTGTAGTTGAGCCCGTCCTCGCCGCCTGTCAGCCAGGACATCTGCGAAACGAAAACCGCGAACGCGCTTGCAACGGCCAGCGTCACCATGGCGAAGAAGATCGCCTTGACGCGCAGCGAGAAAAGACCGATTGCAAGGGCAAAGACGGCCGCAACAAGCGCGCCGGCGAGCGTGCCCCAGACGAGCGACCCGTAGCTCGGACCGGACGTGCTGAGCGCAAGTGCGGTGCCATAAGCACCAATGCCGAAGAACATGGTATGCGCAAAGGAGACGATCCCCGAATAACCGAGCAAGAGATCGTAACTCGCCACCAGGACGATGAAGATGCAGATCCGCGCTGCCGTCTCGAGCGACTTTGTCCCCGGGAACAGGAACGGTGCAAAAGCGAGCGAAATCAGGACCGCTACGAGCAGCAAAGTCAGAAGACCGCTGCGCGGTGTGTCGCCGGAAAGAAGTCTGGTGAGCATGCCTGTCCCTCACTTCGCCTTGACGACGGGATAAAGACCCTGGGGCCGCCACATCAGGATCACGACCATAAGCGCGATGGTCGAGATCAGCGCCACTTTGGGCGCGAGAAAGGCCGTGTAGTTGGCGAGCAGGCCGACAAGCAGAGCGCCTATGAAACAACCTTCGACGGAGCCTAGTCCGCCGATGATCACCACGATGAAGACCAGCACCATGATCTCCGATCCCATATGCGCCGTGATCGTCTCCTGGTAGAGCCCCCACATCACGCCGCCGAGACCGGCAAGCGCCGAGCCGGTCATGAAGACGATCAGGAACAACCTGCGGATCCTGTAACCGAGCGCCTCGACCATCTCGCCGTTCTCGACCCCGGCCCTGACAAGCAGGCCGACCTTTGTGTTCTTCAGAACGTGCCGCATCGCAAGAAAGAGAGCGAGGCCGATGGCGACCGCCACGAGCCTGTATTTCTCGATGGCCGCCTCTCCGAATACCACCGATCCCTGTAACGCCTCCGGGCGCGAGATATGCAGTTCGTCCGGCCCCCACACCACGTAAATCATCTGCTGGGCAACGATCAGGCCGCCCATGGTGACGAGGATCTGTTTCAGATGCTCGCCATAGACCGGCATTACGATGACGCGTTCGAAGGCGTACCCGAGCAATCCGGTCACCACCATGGCCGCGAGGATGGCGATTAGAACCGCGGCAAGGTTGAGCATGACGCTCGGCGAGGCGGTCCAGCCGGCAAGCCACGCCAGCACCGTGAATCCGACGAAGGCCCCGACTGCGACAAAGGCCCCATGGCCGAAATTGATGACATCCATGAGCCCGAACACCACGGTCAGCCCGGACGCCATGATGAAAATCATCATGCCCATCGCCAGGCCCGCCACCGTCAGGGTCAGCCAGCTCGCCGGGTTTCCAATGGCAACAAGTCCCAGCAATGCAAGCACGGGTACCAGCAGCACCGGCAGTTTCTGCAACACCTGTTCCCGGAAAGGGACTTTCTCGATGCGCGGCTTGATTGCGGTATCGCTCATTGATGCGCCTCCAGGCTCAACCCCATCAGTCTCTCCTGCAAACTCTCGTCCTCCACCAGTTCGCTCATCTGTCCGGAGTGAATGATGCGGCCGTCATCCATGACGGCGACGGTGTCTCCGATGGCGGACGCCATTGCGAAATTCTGTTCAACGAGCAGGATGGTGGTGTCCGTCTGCTTCAGCTCGCGCAGGGCTTCGGTCATCGCGTTGATGATTGCCGGCGCGAGTCCCTTGGTCGGTTCGTCAATCAGGATCAGCCGGCGCGGTTCGATGATCGCCCGGGCAACGGAGAGCATCTGTTTCTGACCACCGGAAAGCGTTCCGGCGGATGCCTCCCAGAAAGTGCCTATCGGGGGAAACAGGTCCTTGATCCAGCCGAGACGTTTGCCGTCCATGGGGCCGCCTGAGGCCGCGAGCGCCATGTTCTCGGCAACGGTCAGATCGGTAAAGATTCCCATGTCTTCGGGCACATAGGCAACGCCGCGCCGGGAAATCTCGGGCGTATCGAGTTGTGTGATCAGGTGATCATCGAAGCGGATTTCACCCTGGTTGGCGGTCCACAGCCCCATGATGGTCCTGAGCGTCGTGGTCTTGCCCGCGCCGTTGCGTCCCAGAAGAACGGTCACACCGCCTTCCGGCACGACGAGATCCACGCCCTGAAGAATGTGGTAAGGACCGATAAGCGTGTGCACGCCGGCAAGTGAAAGCAGGGTGTCGGACATCAGGCCGCCTCCGGAGCCTTGCCGAGATACGCCTCCTGCACGACGGGCAGCGCAATCACTTCGGCGGGATCACCATCTGCAACAAGTTCGCCGTTATGCAGCACAACGATGCGATCAGCCAGGGACCGAATCACGTCCATCTTGTGCTCAACCAGCAGGATGGTCCGGTCCATGTCCGCCTTCAGTTTCCGGATAAGCTCCAGAATGACCGGCACTTCGTCGACGCTCATGCCAGCTGTCGGTTCGTCGAACATCAGCACCTGGGGCCCAAGAGCAATCAGCAGCGCGACTTCAAGCTTGCGCTGGTCGCCATGGGGGAGCGCCGAAACGATCTGGTCGGCCTGATCGATCAACCGGACTTCCGCCAGAACGTGATCGGCGCGTTCCAGAAGCTCGATATGGCTTTCCGCGATCGAAAACAGATCGAACCCTTTACGCGCCTTGGACTGCGCGACAAGACGGACGTTTTCGCGCACGCTCAGGGTGGGAAACAGATTGGTCAGCTGGAAGGCGCGCCCGATGCCGCGATCCGTCCGCTCGGGAACTGACAGTCTGGTGATGTTTTCGCCATTCAGCGTCACGACGCCGTCTGATGCCTTGAGCTGCCCCGAAATGAGATTGAAATAGGTTGTCTTTCCTGCGCCGTTCGGTCCGACAATGGCGGTCAGTGTTCCCCGGTCGAACCTGCATGAGACGCGGTCAACCGCAACATGACCGCCGAAGCGGATGGTCAGGTCACGAGTTTCGAGAATAGGTTTTTCTGTCGCCACGGGAATGCATCCTGTGATTTCGAATACGTCTGCCGGCAAGGCCCCGGCCGGTCGAATTTCTCCGGCCGGGCAACTTTACAGGATTTCGGGAACTGGCGCGTGGTCGATGGGGTGAAACGCGCCGGTCTCCCTACTGATTGCGGATCGGTATATCCATATCCTCGATCTTCAGTTCACGGACCAGTTCCGGAATGCCCCACTCGACATCGGGATCGACCCGGATCTTGAAGTGATACATGGGCTGCAGTGCCTGATGATCTTCCGCGCGGAACACCATCTTGCCCTTTGGCGTTTCGAATTCCATGCCTTCCATCGCGCCGATCAGATCTTCCGTTTCCGTTGAACCTGCCTTGCGGATCGCCTCGACAATTGCAATCCCTGCGGACATGCCGCCTGCGGTGAAGAAATCTGGTGGCGCATCGAAACGCTTCTGGTGCTCGGTTACGAGCCAGTCGTTCACCGGGTTTTTCGGGATCTCATAATAGTAATAGGTCGCGCCTTCCATTCCAGGCAATGCCTTGTAGGCCTTCATCGCCGCCAGGATATTGCCGCCCGTCGCAATCTCGACGCCGAACCTTTCCGGCTCCATTGCCTGGATCTTGCTGATCGGATTGCCGCCGCCAGCCCAGATCACGAACAGGAACTTGCGGCCTGGTTCGTCTTTCAGGGCATCGAAAATGCGCTGCGCGTTCGCGGTGAAGTCCTTGGTGTCGGTGGGGGCGTATTCTTCGAAGACAAGGTTGGCACCGGTGCCCGCCAGCGCTTCCTTGAACGCGGCGACACCGTCCCGGCCGAACGCGTAGTCCTGCGCGAGCGTTGCAATCGAAACGCCTTCCTGGCCAAGCGCGACCGCATTCGCGATCGCGTCTTGCGATGAATTGCGTGAGGTCCGGAAGACGTAACGGTTCCAATTGTTGCCTGTTATTGAATCGGCAACGGCTGGTTCAACGATCAGCAGCTTTTCATATTCTTCGGCGACCGGCAGCATCGCGAGTGCAACACCGGAAGAAACTGGCCCGACCGCAATATCGACCTCGTCATCGCCATAGGCTTCGGCAAGGGCCGCCTTGCCGATATCCGGCTTCAGTTGCGTGTCCTTCTCGATCACCACGATCTTGCGGCCGTCGATCTCCATCGAGCCGTCGGTGGCGTATTCAAGCCCCATCATCAGGCCGGTGTGGGACTGTTTTGCATAGGCTTCGAACGGTCCGGTTTTTCCGTAGACGTGAGCTATCTTGATATCTTCCGCCAGGGCGGCAGGCACGCTCACGGCGAAAAGGCTCAGGCCGGCCACAATCGGACTTGCCCAGCGGTGAAGGCGTATGGTCATCGTTTTCCTCCCGATAGGCGCAGGAACCAGACAGGCTGCGTTCTGCTCTCACATCACGCAAAACTCCATCTTTCCGCCCAACGCCATGCATATATGAAACCTGAATCAGTATTCATGTCAAGACAAGACGACGACAGCTCGGCGCAACAGGCCTCGCAAGACACCCCCTGTTAGACCGGACAACGCTCTTCAGGCTGGCCGAAATTTCAAATCTTGAATTGTTGAGTTTGCGATGGCCGCGTTACGAAGAAAGTGAGCGGATAAACCGCTCACGATATTCGGCACCCGGGATCAGATACTGTTGAATTAGCTTGGCAAATCCGGTGTGGAAAATGCGGCTTCCAACAGAAAAGGCTGCGCCCACAGACAGGGAAGGAGGTCGCCGCTGAGCACGGCGACCGCCCAAGCAGATTACCGCAACCGCGCTTCGGTCTCTGCGTCAAAGAAGTAAGCGGACGACGGATCGAAAGCGATTTCAACGTTGCCTTCCCTCACCGGAGCCTCTTCTCCTTTCGTCTCCACGATGACTTTCTCACCGCTCGGACAGATCAGATAAGAGTAGGCAACGCCGCCGAGCTGTTCGCACAGGTCGACGGTCGCACCCTCGGAACTCGCGGAAATCTTCAGATGCTGCGGGCGCAATCCGACCAGAACCTTTGTTCCGGCACCCGGAAGCGCAACATTCGTCGGCACGGTTATTCCACCAAATGCGGGAATGGTGACACCACTTTCGGCGGCAACACCTTCAACAAAGTTCATGCTCGGCGAGCCGATGAAACCCGCAACGAAGCGGTTGTCTGGATCAGAATAAAGCTTCATCGGCGACCCGACCTGTTCGATCTTGCCTGCACGCAGCACGACAATCTTGTCGGCAAGCGTCATGGCTTCGACCTGGTCGTGCGTCACGTAGATCATCGTAGCGCCGATATCCTTGTGCAGCCGCGCGATTTCGACACGCATGTCGACACGCAGTTCCGCATCGAGGTTGGACAGCGGTTCGTCAAAGAGGAAAACTTCCGGTCCGCGAACGATTGCCCGGCCGATGGCAACACGCTGGCGCTGACCGCCCGAAAGAGCTTTCGGCTTGCGTTTCAAGTAGGGATCCAGCTTAAGGATACGGCTTGCTTCGGAAACCTTTGCGTTGATCTCCTCCTTGGGGTGGCCGTTCATCTTGAGACCGAAGCCCATATTCTCTTCAACCGACATGTGCGGATAAAGCGCGTAGGTCTGGAACACCATCGCCACGCCGCGCTCGGACGGATCCAATCTCGTCACATCGCGACCGCCTATCTGGATCTGTCCGGTGGTTGTTTCCTCTAGTCCGGCAATCATGCGCAAGAGTGTGGACTTTCCACAGCCGGACGGGCCGACAAAAACGCAGAATTCACCATGGTCGATCTGAAGATCCACGCCGTGGATGACTTGCAGGTCGGCATATTTTTTGACTGCTTTGGTCAGCGTGACGCCAGACATTTAATCTCTTCTCCCTAGATGTGATTCAGGCGGGGAACTGCCAGTCTTCAACGGCTGCAGCAATTTCCGAAGCGGTTTTCATAAGCACAGGACGCACTTCTGAAAGCTCTTCCAGACCCTTTCGTGTTGTCGATGTGGTGACGGAGAGCGCCCCGATGGGACGCCCTTTTGAGGACAGGACAGGTGCGGCAATACAGATAATGCCGGGTTCATGCTCCTCCCGGTCGTATGCAACCCCTTTGTTTTTGATGTCCTCCAGATCGGCCCTGAGCGCGGCTTCGCTGCTCAACGTCGAAGGTGTGTAAGCATAGAACGACTGTTTCTTGATCGCTTCCGCAAGCTCGTCCGGCTCCAGGAACGCCAGCAACGCCTTTCCGACCCCGGTACAGTATCCGGGTCCGATCTTGCCGGCCTGCGAATACATGTCGATGGGATTGATGGCATTGCGCTTGTCGACATAAAGCACCTGCCCTCCGTCCAGTTGCGCCAGGTGGACGGTCTCTCCGACGGCTTCGGACAGTTTGCGCACGAAAGGACGCGCGATAGGAGCGATGGAACTCTGGCGCCAGGCGGCGTGAGCAAGCCGGACAAGCCGGATTCCGAGCGAATAGGTTTGCTGGCCTTCGTCATAGGCAAGCATACCCTGACTCACCAGTGTCTGAAGCAACCGGTAGAGCGTCGCCTTGGGATGCACACTCTCGGATAGCAACTCGCTAAAGCGGACCGGACGTCCGACGGCAGCGACTTTATCGAGCACATCGAGCGCCTTGCCGACAGTTCCGTCGCCAGTGGCCTGCTTGTTCATGATTTCCTCCGTCGGCCCGTTTCTTTTTCGCCGGGCCTGTTGACAACTTAACCTGATCAGCTCAAAGTATCAATATACAAAACTAAGTTTCAAATAATGGAACCAAAAGGGAGGACACCATGCGTTCCATGTTGAAGACGTCCGCTGCTGCTTTCGCCATTCTGGCAGGCACAATGGGCGCTGTTTCTGCTGACGGCCTGACAGGCGATCTCAAGATTTTCCTAGACACGTCGAACCCGGCACCGCGGGCCACGATGGAAAACATGATTTCGCAGTTCCAGGAGAAAAACCCGGACCTGAACATCGAGACCACCGTGATCGATCGTGAGGCCTACAAGACCCAGATCCGTAACTTCCTCACCGCGAATGCGCCCGATGTCGCGACCTGGTACGCTGCCAACCGCATGCGTCCCTATGTTGAAGCAGGCCTTTTTGAAGACGTCTCGGATTTGTGGGCAGAGCCTGCAATCGCCGACAATCTGGCATCGACCAAAGGCGCGATGACCATCGACGGCAAGCAATGGGGCGTTCCCTACACGTATTACCAGTGGGGCGTTTACTACCGCAAAGACATCTTCGACGAACTCGGCCTCAGCGAGCCGACGACCTGGGAAGAAGAAAAAGCCAACTGCCAGAAGATCATCGATGCCGGCAAGAAGTGCTACACGATCGGCACCAAGTTCCTCTGGACCGCAGGCGGCTGGTTCGACTACCTGAACATGCGCACCAACGGCTTCGACTTCCACATGGACTTGCTGACCGGCGAGGCTTCGTGGCAGTCCGACGAAGTTCGCAAGACATTCGCCAACTGGCGCGAGCTCATCGACATGGGCGCGTTCATCGACAACCACCAGACCTACAGCTGGCAGGAAGCCCTGCCCTTCATGGTTAAGGGTGATGCCGCTGCATACCTGATGGGAAATTTCGCCGTAGCGCCGCTGCGCGACGCCGGCCTGAGCGACGACCAGATCGACTTCTACCAGTTCGTGGAAATCACGCCTGGTATCGAGAAGGCCGAAGACGCGCCGACCGACACATTCCACATTCCTTCCAATGCGCAGAACAAGGAAGCGGCACGCGAGTTCCTGCGGTTCGTTGTTTCTCCGGACGTACAGACCCAGATCAACAACGGCAAGAACCTTGGTCAGCTTCCGGTTAACGCCAACTCCTCGGTCGACGACGACAAGTTCCTCGTCCAGGGCTTCGAGATGCTCTCGAGCAACTCTCCAGGTGGCGTTGCCCAGTTCTTTGACCGTGACGCGCCGGCTGAAATGGCGAAAGTTGCCATGGAAGGCCTGCAGGAATTCATGGTCAAGCCGGATAACCTTGACAAGATCCTGGCCCGCCTGGATCGCGCTCGCGAGCGCATCTACAAGTAAGTTCCGCACATAGCGGAACAGGACAGGGTGCGTCCCGCACCCTGTCCCCTTACAAGGTCCCAGTAGCCAATTCTGGAGAGGCAAACATGGCCCAGGCGTCCGTTGCCCAAGACCACCAGAGCTCGTGGTGGCACCGAAACCAGCAACAAATCACTCCGTGGCTGTTCCTGGCTCCAGGTATTCTCTTCTTTCTGTTTTATGTGATCTTCCCGATCTTCCAGTCGTTCAACCTGTCTCTTTATGAATGGGACGGTCTCGGCCAGGCAGAATATGTCGGGCTCTACAACTACGAAGAACTCTATTGGGACGAAGCCTTTTACACGTCGTTGAAAAACAACGTCATCTGGCTGCTTCTCTATCTGCTTGCCATTCCCGCCGGGCTTTTCATCGCCCTCTTCCTGAACCAGACGGTGACAGGTATCCGGCTCTATAAATCGCTGTTTTTCTTCCCGTTTGTGATTTCGCAGGTTGTCGTCGGTCTCGTGTTCACCTGGTTTTACGACCCGACTTTCGGCATCCTCAATGTGGTTCTTGGCGCGGTCGGCATTCCACCGATGAATGTGCTTGGCGACGAGAACTGGGTTACCGTCGGGATTATCGTTGCCGGTCTGTGGCCGCAAACCGCCTACTGCATGATCCTTTATCTGACAGGCCTCAACGCCGTTGATCCCGAACAGATCGAAGCCGGTCGTCTGGACGGCGCCAAGGGCTGGAAGATGCTGTGGTACATCATCGTTCCGCAGTTGCGCCCGGCAACCTTCATCGCCTTCGTTGTCACCATCATCGGTGCATTGCGGTCCTTCGACCTGATCTCCGTCATGACCAATGGCGGTCCGTTCGGTGCCAGCCGCGTCCTCAGCTTCTACATGTTCGAGGTCGCCCTGTCCGAATACGGGTTCCGCATGGGCTACGGTGCTGCAATTGCGGTCGTACTGTTCCTGATCATGCTGGCCTTCATCGCCTACTTCCTGCGGTCGATGTACAAAGAAGAAAAGGCGCGCTGAGATGTTTCCGACACCGATCGAACGCACACCGCGCTCATGGCAAGTGACCTATCAGTCGTTCCTGCCGCTGGCGCTGATCCTCTGGCTGCTGCCCCTCATCGCCGTTGCCATTTTCTCGGTCAAGCCCGAATCCGACTTCGCCAACGCGAACTATTGGGGCTGGCCGTCGGAATTCAAGGGGTTTGCCAACTACTGGCTGGTGTTTACCGCATCCGACATGCCGCAATACATGCTGAACTCGTTCAAGATCACGATCCCGACCGTGATCGGTGCCGTGGCGCTCTCCTGCATGACCGGATTTGCGCTCGGCATCTACAAGTTCAAGGCAAACATCTGGATCTTCTTCATGTTTGTCGCCGGCAATTTCGTTCCGTTCCAGATCCTGATGGTCCCCGTTCGTGACCTCACGCTTCAGCTGGGTCTCTACAACACCATAACGGGTCTGGTTCTGTTCCACGTTGCCTTCCAGACCGGGTTCTGCACCCTGTTCATGCGAAACTTCATCCGCGCCCTCCCCTTCGAGTTGATCGAGGCGGCGCGCGTAGAAGGTATCTCGGAATGGCGGATTTTCTGGTTCGTGGTGCTTCCGCTGATGAAGCCTGCTATTGCCGCGCTCTCTGTTCTGATGTTCACCTTTATCTGGAACGACTATTTCTGGGCAATTGTTCTGACGCAGGGCGTGGAAAGCCAGCCGGTCACGGCAGGGATCACCTCGTTCAATGCGCAATATCGCGCCGCGTATCATCTGATGAGTGCCGGTTCGATCGTTGCAGCGCTTCCGCCGGTGGCCATGTTCTTCTTGATGCAGCGGCACTTTATCGCCGGCCTGACACTCGGGGCTGTTAAATGATCGGCCTGTATCAGGCCGGTCTGAATACAAAAAAGAGTGTGTGGAGTTAAGGGAATGCAGGCTAGGACCTGGCATCTCGGCGATGATTATCAAAGCCTGGTGCTCGCCAGCTTGGGGGACTGCCTTCCCGAAGCGGTTTATTGGGGGCCTGCGCTTCCGGAACAGCAATCGTATCAGTCGCTTGCAGCCGCTGCAGTAACAGATGTCACGGGCGGCATGGTGGACCGGAATGCGCCCATCAGCCTGAACCCGGAAGCATCCCAGACCTTTCCCGGTCAGTCGGGACTGACCGGTCGGGACGCCGACGGCCAGCCGCTCACACCACGGTTTCGCTTTTCGAGCGAAACGGTGTCTGAGCACGGCCTGACGCTTGTTTATGCCGACACCGACCTCGATCTGAGCCTTGTCCTCGAACTGTCGATAGATCCGGAAACGTCGCTCTTGCAGATGCAAACCCATCTGGAAAGCGCACACAAGATTACGGTTGACTGGCTCGCAGCCCCGGTGCTCCCCGTTCCCGCCCATATGGGGGAAATGATCGAGTATTCCGGCCGCTGGTGCGCGGAGTTCCTGACGCGCAGACTTCCCTTTGCACCGGGAGCAAGAGTGCGGGACAACCGGACCGGCCGCACCGATCATGCGCACTTCCCCGCCCTGATTGTTTGTTCGAGCCAAACGAGCAATACGTCAGGAGAAGCCTACGCGTATCACTACGGATGGTCCGGCGGTCACAGGATGGTCGCAGAGGAACTGGCCGACGGACGGCGCCAGGTCCAGTTCGGTCATGCATCCGCAAGCATGAAAAAGAACCATGCATTCCGGACGGCACCACTCTTCGCCACTTATTCCGGCACCGGTTTCAACGGCGCCGCGGTGCGTTTCCAAAGATACGTCAGGAACCAGCTGGTTTCCGGTGCGAAAATGCCGCGCCCGGTCCATTATAATTGCTGGGAAGCCGTATATTTCGATCACAAGCTTGACGAACTGAAGTCAATTGCCTCCAGGGCGGCGGACCTGGGGGCCGAGCGTTTTGTGCTGGACGATGGATGGTTCGGCCAAAGGGACGATGACACATCCTCCCTTGGTGACTGGGTCGTCGACAAGCGGAAATACCCCGACGGGCTTAAACCGCTCATCGACCACGTCAAATCGCTCGGACTCGAATTCGGCATCTGGTTCGAACCAGAGATGATCAACGAAAACAGCGACCTGTTCCGGGCGCATCCTGATTGGGTTCTGGGATCGGCCGATCAGCCGAAGGGTCGGCAGCAACTTGTCCTCGATATGTCGCGCGAGGACGTACATGACTATCTGTTCAATTGCATCGCCAAGGTGCTTTCGGAAAATGATATCGGCTACATCAAATGGGACCACAATCGCGTTTTGCCCGTAGTCGATGCGGCTCAAACCGAAGGGCTCTACACCCTCATCGATCGCCTGCGCGCGGACTTTCCACATGTCGAGATCGAAAGCTGCGCTTCTGGCGGCGGCAGGGTCGATTTCGGAATTTTGAAGCGGACGCACAGGGTCTGGCTCTCGGACAGCAACGACGCCCTCGAACGGCAGCGCATTCAGCATGACGCGTCCCTGTTTCTTCCCGCAAGCGTGACAGGATCGCATGTCGGCCCGCGTGTCAGCCACACATCGGGCCGCACGATAAACGGCAAGTTTCGTGCCTGGACGGCAGCTCAACGGCATATGGGTTTCGAAATGGACCCTCGGGAATTGTCTGATGAGGAAGCAGACATCCTGAAATCGGTCACCAGCTGGTGGAAGGCAAACAGGGACTGGATGGCAACGGCCGACATTTTGCGCCTGGACAGCGCAGATCCGGCATTGTTCGCAGAGCAGCAACTGGCAGAGGACGGCGGCCGTTTTGTTGTCTTTGCAGCACTCGTGCGTCCTTCGAACCAGATTTTGCAATACCCGTTGCGGCTGACCGGCCTCGACAAAAACGCACTCTATAGGATCACGCTGATCAATCGTGCCGAGGCGCCGGGCCTGTCCCGCGGGTCTCCGCTCCTGAAGAAAAATGACCTAGAGGCAAGCGGGCAGTATCTCATGTCGCATGGTCTCATTTTGCCCTGGCGCTTCCCGGAAACGATCTGGGTTCTGGAAGCAAAACGGCTCTGAACAGACAAGAATTTGCCGGCACAGTGTTTTGAGGTGCCGTGGCAAAACAGAAGGGAGCGTCATATGCACGCAAACTATCCTGACCTGAAAGGCCAGTCGGTCTTCATTACCGGCGGCGGTTCCGGCATCGGCGCGGAACTCACAAGCGGATTTTTGGCCCAGGGTGCAAAGGTTGCCTTCGTCCAACGTTCGGATGCGACAGAATTTTGCGATGAGATGGAGCGCCTGCACGGCAACCGACCGCTGTTTCTGCCTTGCGATATCTCCAATATTGGCCAGCTTAAAGGCGCAATCGACAAGGCTGCCGAAGCGCACGACGCTATTACGGTGCTTGTCAACAACGCCGCCAACGACAAACGCCACGCAACGGAAGAAGTGGATGAGGAATTCTGGGATTGGTCCCAGGCCATTAATCTGAAGGCCTATTTCTTTGCATGTCAGCATGTAGTTGCGGGAATGCGCGCGGCCGGAGGCGGATCGATCGTCAATTTCACGTCGATTTCGTATATGATGGGCAATGCAGGCTATGCCTCATACACGACTGCCAATTCCGGGATTAACGGAATGACGCGGAGCCTTGCCCGCGAGTTTGGTCCGGAAAACATCCGGGTCAATGCCATCGCACCCGGCTGGGTGCTGACACAAAAACAAAAAGACATGTGGGTGACGCCGGAAGCACTCGCGGCGCATATTGACCGCCAGTGCCTGAAGTTTGAATTAGCGCCTGAAGACATGGTCGATCCCGTCCTGTTCCTGGCATCGAAGACCAGCAGGGGCATGACAGGGCAAGCGATCGTCGTCGACGGTGGAGTAGTGGTGACGGGATGAGCCTTCAGGCAAAAGCGGACTGGATCGCGGTGGATTGGGGCACAACCAATCTGCGCGCCTGGGCGCTTGATTCTCAAGACAATATCATCGCCCATCGCAGCTCAAGCAAAGGGATGAGCAGTCTTGAAAAAGACGAGTTCGAACCGACCCTGCTTGAACTGATTGGTGACCTCATTCGTCCCGCCGGCAAAACTGCCGTCGTGATCTGCGGCATGGCCGGGTCCCGTCAGGGCTGGGCGGAGGCCCCCTATAAAACAACCCCCTGCGCACCGCCTGCCCTCAAAGACGCAACCACAGTCCGTTCTTTGGATGAGCGCCTCGACGTGCGCATTCTGCCCGGCATCAAGCAACCTGATCCGGCCGATGTCATGCGCGGCGAGGAAACCCAGATTGCCGGTTTTCTGTCGGAAAACGCCGGGTTCTCGGGAACCCTTTGTTTGCCGGGAACACACTCGAAATGGGTCAGGCTCCAGGACGGTATCGTAGAGCATTTCAGGACCTGCATGACGGGGGAAATGTTCGCACTCCTTTCCGCGCGCTCCGTCCTGCAACACAGCCTCTCGCCGAAGGAAATGGATCAAACCGCGTTTGACGAGGCTGTTGAGCAGGTTGCCGGTCGCCCACAGTCGATCGCTACAAGCCTCTTCGGTATCCGCGCTGGTGGTCTTGTTGCCGGCTTGTCACCGCAATCGGCCAGGGGGCGTCTTTCGGGTCTGTTGATTGGCGCTGAACTCGCCGCGGTGAGAGATGAGTTTGATCTTTCAGCCGTCATCCTGCTGGGGAGCGACCAGATTGCCACGGCATACCAGAGGGCGCTTGCCCGCCTCGGACACAAGTCCGAAGTGATCAACGCTGAGGCCACCACGCTGAATGGCCTTGCGCTTGCCTATTCTTCCTATTCAAAGGTTTCCTCATGAGCCGGAATCTTATCGCAATCCTGCGGGGCTTGACCCCACCTGAGGCATTGCCTATCGCTGAATGCCTGATCGACGCTGGCATCACCCGCATCGAAGTTCCGTTGAACTCTCCGGATCCCTTCAAGAGCATCGAATCCATGGTCAAAGCGTATTCTGACCGTGCTGAGATTGGCGCTGGAACCGTTCTGACACCCGAACAGGTGCTTGAAGTCAAGTCGGCGGGCGGAACCTTGATTGTTTCGCCTGATTGCAATCCCGACGTAATTCTCGCCACGAAAGCGGAGGACATGTCCTCTTTTCCGGGGGTCATGACCCCGAGCGAGTGTTTTACGGCTCTGCGCTGTGGAGCGGACGGACTGAAATTCTTTCCTGCATCCCTGATCGGGCCCGACGGACTGAAAGCCATGCTCGCGGTTTTACCGAAGGAAACCCCGACCTATGCGGTCGGTGGCGCCGGTCCGGACAATTTCGGGGCCTGGTTTCAGGCAGGCGCGACAGGATTCGGGATCGGAACCGCCCTCTATAAACCGGGCCTCACCGTCGCGGACGTCAAGGAACGCGCCGCGCAGATTGTCAGCGCCTATGACACTGCCGTCTCAGCCAGCGGATAATAATAATGACAAACATATTTGACGAGCGGCCCTGTACGCTCGGCGAGGGACCGCTTTGGCACCCGGAACGCCAGCAGCTTTTCTGGTTCGACGTCCTGAACCGGCGTCTGTTGTCACGGGAAAATGGCACGACCAAATCCTGGGATTTTGACGAGTATGTTTCGGCCGCTGGCTGGGTCAGCAAGTCGGAGTTGATGATCGCGAGCGCGAGCCAGCTCTTTCTGTTCAACCTTGACACCGAAGCCAGAATGAAACTGTGCACACTGGAAGCGGATGATCCTGTTACCAGATCGAATGACGGCCGCGCTGACCCCAAGGGCGGGTTCTGGATCGGCACGATGGGGATCAATGCCGAACAAGGCAAAGGCGCGATTTACCGCTACTACCGTGGCGAACTGCGACGGCTTTACTCCGGCATCACGATCACCAACGCGATCTGCTTTTCGCCCGATGGGCAAAAAGCCTACTTCGCCGATACGGCAACCCAGACAATTCAACAAGTTGTCCTCGACGACAACGGATGGCCTACGGCAACACCCACGCTCTTCACCGACCTTTCGAAGGAAGGACACAATCCCGACGGCGCCGTTGTCGACAGCGAAGGTTACCTCTGGAACGCACAATGGGGTGCCAACCGTGTCGCGCGATATACGCCGAACGGCAGCTTTGTTGAGGAAGTTTCGTTCCGCGCGCGGCAGATCTCCTGTCCGGCATTCGGAGGTGCAGACCTTCAAACCCTGTTCGCAACCTCGGCCGCAGTGGGTCTGAACGGCGACTGGGAAGGCAAAACCTATTTCGCCCAGGTGTCTGCACGCGGGCAAGCGGAGCACCGCGTCATTCTTTGACCAAAAACAGGAATACTCTGGCCGCCGATCGCCCTTGAACCAGGTCACCTGCGGTTGTCATCGCTGCGAAGGCAGGGATCCGGTACAATTCCGCAAAGACCAACCTGACTTCAGGACGAGTGGCCGCCCGGCCCTGGCGCGCTGTCGCCGACCGGGACAACAAATTTGATGAGAGAAGCCAGATGAAGCGCACGCTAGGGACCTGCTACTATCCAGAGCACTGGCCGGAAGAGATGTGGGAAGCCGACGCCCGCCGCATGGCGGAAACAGGCCTGACCTGGGTACGGATCGGCGAATTTGCGTGGTCGCGGCTGGAGCCTTCTCCCGGTGACCTTCAGTTTGACTGGATGGACCGGTCCATCGGAATTTTGGGTGCGGCGGGATTGAAGGTCGTTCTCGGCACACCGACGGCAACGCCCCCCAGATGGCTTGTCGACAAACATCCCGACATGATCGCGCTGGATGCAAACGGAAATCCAAGAGGTTTCGGCTCTCGTCGCCATTACTGCTTTTCGCATCAGGGATACCGGGAAGAAAGCGACCGGATCGTCCGGCTGTTTGCCGAACGTTATGGCTACAACCCCTATGTTGCCGCATGGCAGACCGACAACGAATACGGCTGCCACGACACGACGCATTCCTATACGCCTGCCGCGCTCAACGCGTTCAGGTCGTGGCTCAAGGACCGTTACGGAGCCATCGACGCCCTCAATCGTGCCTGGGGCAACGTCTTCTGGTCGATGGAATATGGTTCATTCGGCGAAATCGGACTGCCCAATCTGACCGTGACCGAACCAAACCCGTCTCATGTGCTGGCATTCCGCCGCTTTTCTTCAGATCAGGTCGCAAGTTTCAATCGGCGCCAGGTGGAAATCATCCGCGAATATTCCAAAGCACCGACCAGCCACAATTTCATGGGCCGGATCACGGAATTCGACCATTTCAAGGTTGGTGACGATCTTGATATCGCGACCTGGGACAGTTACCCGCTCGGGTTCCTGGAAGACAGGGTCGGAGCGGATGAACAGCATCAGCGGACCTACGCCCGTCAGGGCGATCCGGATTTCCAGGCGTTGCATCACGACCTTTACCGGGCAGTCGGCAGGGGACGCTGGTGGGTCATGGAGCAGCAGCCGGGGCCGGTCAACTGGGCGCCGTATAATCCCGCCCCAATGCCCGGGATGATGCGCCTGTGGGCCTGGGAAGCCTATGCACATGGTGCCGAAGCCGTCTGTTATTTCCGCTGGCGCCAGGCCCCCTTTGCCCAGGAACAGATGCATGCCGGCATGCTTCGCCCCGACAATGCGGACGCACCTGCACTGACTGAAGCCAGGCAGGTTGCAGATGAGCTACGCGATGCCCCGGATGTCTCGATCAAACAGGCACCGGTTGCGCTGATCTATGACTACGATGCCGATTTCGCCTGGGCCACCCAGCCGCATGGTGCAGGTCTCAACTACTTCCAGATCGTGTTCGACGTCTACAAGGCGCTCAGAAAACTCGGACTGTCCATCGATATCCTCCGGGCCGACACACGCGACTTCTCGGGTTACAAGCTCGTGCTTGCCCCCGGCATGATCTACATGCCCCAGGACTTGAAGCGCGCGCTCGCAGAAACTGAAGCCCATGTCGTGATCGGGCCACGGACCGCGGCGCGCAACGCCGATATGGTCATCCCGGTTCCACTGCCTCCCGATATGCCCAACGTCGATGTCACCGTCGCGCGGGTTGAAAGCGTTCGACCCGATATGCCGATGCCGTTGAAGGGCGGCGGATGCTTTGTCGGCTATCGCGAGGAGCTCGAAGGTTCTGCCGAAGTTGTCATGACACTCGAAGATGGTCAGATCGCCGTCATGCGGTCTGAAAACATGACCTATGTTGGCGGTGCCTGCGACGAGACAGCTTGGATGCACCTTCTTTCCGGGCTTTGTCAGCAGACCGGACTTGAGACGATCGCGCTCGAGGGCGGCGTTCGCTGCCGGGAAACAGCCAGCCAGAGGATCTGGGTCAATTACGGTTCGGAACCTGCCGAAACGCCGGTCGGTCGGATCGAGGCGGCCGGTGTTCTTTTCGAAAATCTCTAGAAGGTCTTTCCGCCGAACGGTATGGGTTCCTTTGGCAGTCCATCATTACCGGATTTGTTTCACGACTTTGCGGGTGATCCTCTGGTCCTCTGCTTGTCATTCCGGCCGAAGCGCAGCGGAAGGCCGGAAACCAGTAAACCCTTGTCTGTCCGTCTTTTCTCAACCGGCCAGATGGAATTCTGGATCCCGGTCTTGCCGGTTACGCAGCAAACCGGGATGACAATTGGGAAGCAGAAACGAACAGGAGACTTTGCATTGGGGCTTGCAGTTTTTGCCCTCAATGTTCGCCTCATTTCGCGCCGCTCTTGGTCGGCTGCCGGATAATCGTCTTAAAAGACTCAACACCCTTTAGGCCGGACACCAGATGCCGCCGGTTGAAGATAACGGCGCGGATGGCTCAATGCAGAACGTTGACGATCAAAGTCATTCAGTTCGTCATCCCGGGCGCAGCGAAGCGAAGACCCGGGAACGGGGAGCCATAGAGGGTCTCTTGGCTCACCGGTCCCGGCTCGCGCTTACGCTTGGCCTGGATGACGACGGAGAATTGGATATCTGGTAGTGAGTAACACGCAGATCTGCAGTTCAAACCGTCATTCCTGACCTCAGGCGGCCTCACCCGCCAGCAATTGCCGGATGATCGATTCATAAGCGTCGACGCCCTGTGCACCCGTTACCAGATGCCGCCGGTTGAAGATCACGGCCGGAACACCTTGGATCCCGTTCTGTGTCCAGAACGTTTCTTCCTGCCTCACCTGATCCGCATAACGGCCGTCTTCCAGGACACTCAATGCGACTGCTCTGTCGAGACCGACGTTATGTGCGACATCAGCCAGAACATGATCATCGTTGAGATCCCGTCGATCCCGGAAATAGGCGGTGAACAAAGCCATTTTGAGAACGTGTTCCTTGCCCTCGCTCGCGGCCCAGTGCAACAGTTGATGTGCCTTGAATGTATTCACCATCTGCATGTCTTCGGTGAACTTGAACTCAAAGCCCAGTCCGCTTCCAATCTCCGTCAGGCGCTTGCGCGCATCTTCGGATTGCTCTTTTGTCGACCCGTATTTGCGCATGATGTGATCGCGCAGGTTTTCGCCTTCGGCCGGCATATCCGGATTGAGTTCGAAAGGGTGCCATTTTACGCTTGCGGAGGCCTGTGTCCGCTGTATGGCCTGTTCCAGCTGCTTGAAACCGACAATACACCAGGGACAGACAACATCGGAGACGATATCGATCTGAAGAACCTCGTCCATATCAAGATCTGATAAATCAGCCACGGGTTTCTTCTCCTTCGGTTTCCAGTCCCAGGGTCGCATCGCTTTTCGGGGGTGGGTTCCATCCACGCTCCGTGCGGTCATGACGCTCTTCACCGCGATCAACCCTCATGATGTCGAACAGCGTTTCGGCATGGGCGCGCATCGCGTCAATGTAGGATTTGTCGACGCCGCCGTCGTTGTAATTCTCACGCAGATCGTCAAGCATCGCGAAGTCGTGATTGCGAAACTCCTTGGTTTTCGTTCTGGCCCGGAACGGATGCCCGCCAAGCTCGACAAGTGCCTGCCGTCCGAGGGCCAGCGCACCTTCGAACACTTCCCGCTCCGCGATATGGGCCCCGACGTTTTCCAGCTCGTAGACATGGTGGCGATCTCGCGCCCTGGCGAGAATTTTCACCTTCGGATAGGTTTTGGCAACGTGCTCGACCACAAGCGTCTGCTTGTCACGGTCATCGATCGCCGCAATGAAGAGATCCGCATCGCCGACCCCTGCCGTGTGCAGCAGATCGGGCCGTGTGGCATCACCATAAAACGTTTTGATGCCGACCTTGCTGAGGTTCTCAACTGTCTGCGGATCGTGATCCAGGATGACGACGTCATAGCCGCTGGTCAGCAGCAGCCGTGAAATGATCTGACCGAAACGGCCCATGCCCACGATCACGACGCGGCCCTTGCTGTCGATCACATCCGCCTCCCGGTCGGACTTCACCGAGGCCCGCGGAGCGATCACCTTTTCATAGAGTATGAACAGCGCTGGTGTGAGCAGCATCGATATGGCGACGACAAGCGTCATGGTTCGAAGCAGGCTTTGATCAAGCGCGCCGGAACTGCTTGCAAACCCGAAGAGCACAAACGCGAATTCGCCGGCCTGGGCAAGCCCGAGCGCAAATAGCCAGCGATCAGGACCGTCCAGGCGGAACAGCGTGCCAAGCCCGAACAGCAAGGCGAACTTGACGGCCATCAGACCAAGAGCCAGTCCGAAGATGGTGATAGGTGCGCCAAACAGAAGATTGAAATCGATCCCGGCCCCGACGGTCAGGAAAAACAGTCCGAGCAGCAGCCCTTTGAAGGGCTCGATATCGCTTTCCAGTTCATGCCGGTAATCGCTGTCGGAAAGGACAACGCCCGCAAGGAAGGTTCCAAGCGCAGGGGACAGCCCGACAAAGTCCATCAGAAGCGCGATCCCGATTACGAGCAGGAGTGCGGTCGCCGTGAAGATTTCGCGCAAATGCGCTTCAGCGATGAACCGGAAGATGGGCCTGAGCAAATGCCGGCCTGCAATGATGATCGCGATAATCACGGCGAAGATCACGAGTGCCTGGGCCCATCCGGGCAAGGCAGCGAGGGCTTCACCGCCATGCGCGCCACCGCCCTCATGTCCTCCGTTGCCGTCAGAATGCGCTGCGCCGCTACCGGATACGTGACCGACTGCCAGAAGCGGCAAGACGGCGAGCATCGGGATCACCGCTATATCCTGCGTCAGCAACACTGAAAAGGAACTCTGCCCGCCTTGTGTCTTCAGCCAACCTTTTTCATTGAGGGTCTGCAGAACGATTGCCGTTGACGACAGGGCGAGGATCATTCCAAGCGCAAGCGCACCCTGCCACGCAAGGCCAAACGCAAGCCCGATCCCCGCAAAGACGGCTGTGGTACCGACAACCTGCAGCCCGCCAAGTCCGATCAGCTGTTTGCGCATCTTCCACAAGACAGCGGGTTGCAGTTCCAGACCGACCAGAAACAGCATCATCACCACACCGAACTCGGCGAAATGCTGCACTTCGGTTGTCTCCGACCCGACAATCCCGAGGACGGGACCAATGACCACACCGGCGATCAGATATCCAAGCACCGAACCAAGGCCGAGCCTGTTTGCGATCGGCACGGCGATGACGGCTGCGCACAAATAAACGAATGCGTCGCTAAGGAGCTCCATCAGACCACCTCCCCTTTCAAAATGAAATCGTCGAGAACGTCGGTCAGAACGTCGGCCCGGGCCGCCTTTTCAAGATCCAGCCGGTCTGCAACGAGCGCTTTCAGGAGGTCGTCATAGGCATTGCGGTGCACATTGAGCCGCCCTTCTTCAACGGCCCGGCCGGCGCCGAACAGGCAAAACGGCGCAAGGTATTTCATCCGGCAGAGGTCGGCTGTTTTTTCGAACGGTGCGAGCAGGCTACGCAGGTCAGCATGGTTCATTCCCTGCTCCGAATAGGCGTCCGGCTTGGCACCGGTTGTCACCGCATTCAGGAATATCTTGTCGTCGAGCTCATGCCCGTGCTGGCCGTAAGCGAACCCATATTCCAGAACCAGATCCTGCCACTCCTTCATGATCGAAGGAGCCGAGTACCAGTACAGCGGGTGCTGAAAGATAATCACGTCATGCTCGACCAGCTGGGCCTGCTCTGCATCGACATCGATGTCGAAATCCGGATACCGCGCATAAAGATCGACAGCAGTAACGCCCTGTACGGCCTGCGCTGTTTCAAACATCGGATAGTTCACCTCAGACCTGTCCGGTCTCGGGTGCGCAAAAAGTACCAGTACCTTGGCCAAGGAAACCCCCGCTCGTACAAATGAAACAAGGCGGCCAGGCCGCCGGGTCCAACGTTTGTTAATGTTAAGGTTACAGGAGCCCGTGTCGCTCCAACAGATGTTATGTGCGCTTCACATCACTGGAAAAACGCGCGGCATTTTCCTTCAGGAACTCGGACGCATCTGCCTGTCCCCAGAAGGCCGGTTGAGCCTTGGGTATCGTCAGCGCCTTTTGCACCGCAGGGCGTGCGTCGATCCGCTCGAACCAGGCTTGCAGATGATCAAGACCGTCAACGGACACTTTGGCCCAGACATAGGCGCGTGCCCAGGGATAGGTCGCCATGTCAGCAATCGTATAGGTATCGCCGGCAAGCCAGTCGCGCCCTTCAAGTCTTGTGTCCAGCACTTCGAGCAGCCGCCGCGTTTCGTCCACATAACGCTTGACGGAAAACGGCTCTTCATGTCCGTTCGGCGCGGCGATGCGCTGAAAATACATGGCCTGGCCCATCATCGGGCCTATCCCGCCCATCTGGAACATGAGCCACTGAAGGGTTTCGGATCGTGCTTTCGGCTCGGCAGGTAAAAAGCAGTCATACCTTTCCGCGAGATACCAGAGGATCGCACCGCTCTCGAACACTGCAAAATCACCGTTGCTCCGGTCGACAATTGTCGGGATGCGGCCGTTCGGATTGAGCTTCAGGTAGTCCGGCGCCTTCTGCTCCTTCTTCGCAAAATCGATGAAGGTCAGTTCATATGGTATTCCCGCTTCTTCCAGGAAAATCACCGGTTTGTAACCGTTCATCGTGGCGGCGGTATATAGGTGGATATCCGGCTTCGGCATCTGTTGCTCCCTCCGTTACGACGTCTTTCGATTGCGCGCCGGATCGCCCCGACCGGTGAAGAAGATCAACTTCAGCGCACGGCTCTGCTTCATCCCCGGCATATGCTTGACCCGGCAAACAGATGAGGCATAAGGTAACGAAAATCAACCAGTATACTTTTTGTAACCTGCTTGAACTTGTTTTGTTTGGAGCTTCAAGATGGCCGGACGCCTGAAGACAATCGGAAAGAGGCGCGTTGTTTTGAGAGAATGCACTGCCCCCTGTCCGATCGAACGCGGCATGCGCATTCTCGGCGGCAAATGGACCGGTTCCATCCTCTGGCATTTGAAGGACGGCCCGGTCCGCTTCAACGATCTGACGAGAATGCTGGGTGGCGCCAGCAAGAAAATGATTGCAGAGCGGCTCAGGCAGCTTGAAGCACGCCGTCTCGTTTCCCGAACCGTTCTCAAGACCGCACCGGTCTCGGTCGAATATGAGATCACCGACTTCGGCAGGACGGCGCTCGGCTTCCTGGACGAACTCAGGATCTGGAGCGAGTCCCTGCCGGAAGATCAGATGGCAGCGATCTGAACCCGGGTTCCAGTCATACCACTTTCCGCAATCGCATGGATGACGGCTTCGAAATGCAGCGCTTCCTTGAAGGAGGGCAGCGCATCCCGGCCTTCCGAGATCGCACACAGGAATTCATGGGCTTCGATGACCTTGAGGTCGTTGAAACCAAGTTGGTGACCTGCGGCCGGAACGAATTGTCCATAGGGTGGATGAGCAGGTCCGGTAAGAAGCGTCTTGAAGCCCTGCTCTGCCAGTGGACCACGATTTTGATAAAGTCGAAGCTCGTTCATCCGTTCCTGGTCGAACGTGATCATGCCTTCCGTTCCGTGCACTTCGAAGCCGATGTAGCTTTTACGTCCCCAGGCGCTACGCGACGTGGAGATAACACCGTGGACACCGTTTTCGAAGGTGAGCAACGCGGAGGCAATATCCTCGTTTTCAACGTCCCGGCGCTCCAGCGCCCCCTCTCCCATTGGTCGTGTGGCGTGAACGGTCCTGGTTTCCGCAACAAGGCTTTCGATTGGCCCGACGAGGCCGGTTGCCAGTGATATCAGGTGACACCCAAGGTCGCCCAAGGTTCCAAGCCCCGCATCGGCCTTTGTCGCCCGCCAGGTCCAGGCAAGTTCAGGGTCGGCCTGGTAGTCTTCGTCGACCGCGCCGCGGAAATGCACGATCCGCCCGATGGCTCCCTCGGAAATGAGTTTCTGCGCATGCCGGAACGCGGGATTATGAAGGTAGTTGTAGCCGACGATCGTTTTGGCGCCCGTTTCCCTTGAAAGCGCCAGCATGGCGTTGGCATCTTCGAGCGTAAGTGCCATCGGCTTCTCAAGATGGACGTGTTTGCCGGCATAAAGCGCTGCTGTCGCCATGTCCTTGTGGACCTTGTTTGGCGTCGTGATGCAGACGATGTCGACTTTGGGATCAGCAACAAGATCCTTCCAGTCGTCCGTCCCCCTGGCAAAACCGAACTGATTTGCGAAGCTATTCGCCTTGTCGGCGGGCACATCGCACAGAACCTCAAGGCGGGTCTCCGGGACATTTCCGAATACAGCCTTTACCGAGCCATAGGCCAGCGCGTGGCACTTTCCCATGAAGCCAGTGCCGATCAATCCAATGCCCAGGCTGTCCATTTCCACCGATCCTTCTTTGCGATCTGCCGGATCTACACCTTCATCCCGAGGAGGACCTTCAGGTCCGTCTCGAAGGATGAAGCCGAGTGTAAAAAACCTCAGATTTCATCCACGCCGACGGAACGGCGCTCGGCCACCGACTTCAGCGCCGCTTCAGCCAGGATCAGGGCCTTCAGCCCGTCTTCTCCAGTCGGATGCGGGGTCGTCCCGGTTTCAATCGCATGAACGAATGCGGCAATTTCCGCCGCATAGGCCTCGGTGTAACGCGTCATGAAGAAATCATGCAGTGGCGGCCGCACGAACCCATCTTCGGTCGCGACCTCAATAGCAACCGGACGCTGGTTCTCGGCAGCAACCGCGCCTTTGGAACCGTGAACCTCGATCCGCTGATCGTACCCGTAAGTGGCGCGGCGCGAATTGGAGATACTGCACTGCCTGCCGGATGCGGTCGTCAGCACGACGGTTGCACTGTCGTAGTCGCCGAGTTTGCCAATCTCCGGATCTACGAGCACCGATGCCGTTGCATAGACAGTCGTGACCTCTTCGCCGAGGAGAAACCTTGCCATGTCGAAATCATGGACGGTCATGTCCCGAAAGATCCCGCCCGACGACTGAATATACGAAGGCGGCGGGGCCTCGGGATCGCGGGACGTGATCTGTACCATTTCGACAGACCCGACCTGTCCTTCGTCAATGGCGCCGCGCACGGCCTGAAAATGCGGGTCGAAACGCCGGTTGAACCCCAGCATCAGGACCGCCCCGCAGTCCTGAACCGTCTTGAGGCACGACTTAGTCCGCTCAAGAGACAGGTCGATCGGCTTCTCACAGAACACGGCTTTGCCGGCTCGCGCAAACTGCTCGATAAGATCCGCGTGCGTGGTTGTCGGTGTGCAGATGATGACCGCGTTGACATCGTCGGATGCCGCGATGGCGTCGATCGTGCTGACCCTTGCTTCGCAGGTCTGCGCGAGCGCTTTGGCGGCGTCTTCGAAAGCGTCTGCGATCGCAACCAATTTGGCACCGTCCGTCACTCCGACGGCTTTGGCATGAACCTTTCCGATACGTCCGGCCCCCAGGAGGGCGACATTCACGGCCATGATCTTTCCTTTCGAAGCGACTGCGTTACACGGTGCGTGCTCGCAACTTGCCAATTTAGAATAAAAATTCCAAAATCACTTTCCACGGAATGTGTCAAGCAGGAAAAGAACAATACAATGAATGATGCAAGTCAGGAAACGGTTGAAGCGCATGTGAGCAGCGACAATGCACCTGACACGATTGATGCCTTCTTTGCCCGCCTCGGCAACACAGCGGAAGATCTTCCAAAGCGCTTGAAGCAATTTGCGGATTTTATTGCAGCCAATCCCGACCGGGTCGCCGTTTCAACAGTTGCCGAGCTCGCCCAGGGTGCGGATGTTCAGCCGTCGGCGGTGATGCGGTTCTGTCAGGAAATGGGGTTCACCGGTTTTTCCCAGATGCAGCGGTTGTTTCGCTCAAGTTTTTCGCAAAAATGGCCGGACTATTCGACACGTCTTGAAAAACTGCGCGAACACGGCACTGAATCGCCCTCGGCTCTGCTTGCGGAATTTGTCGAGGTCGGGCGCGCTTCCCTTGAAAACCTCATGGCGACGGTGGAACCGCGGGCACTTCAACAGGCCGTGGATGTGCTGGCACGCGCGGAAACGCTTCATCTCGTGGGGTTTCGGCGCGCGTTTCCGGTGACGTCCTATCTTGCCTATGCATTTGAGAAGATGGATGTGCCGGCAGTGCTGCATTCCGGGATCGCCAACATCAACATGGACCATCTCATCAAACCAAATGACGCGGTTATTGCGGTAACCTTCGCTCCCTACACACAAATGACTCTCGACATCGCCGAAAAAGCCAGGGAAACCGGCGCCGATATCGTGGCGATCACGGACGTGGTCACCAGTCCCCTTGCCCGTTTCAAGGCCATCCAGCTTCTGGTTTCCGAGTTGGATGTCGGCGCTTTCCGCGCCTTGTCTGCAAGTCTTTCTCTTGCAATAGCCTTGGCCGTTTCAGTCGGTGCGCAGCGGAACAAGACAAATTGATTTTGGAAAAAATCTGTTGCAATAAATCCAAAATGGAATTTTAATTCCAAAAGTGGCTTGCGAAGGACTGCGCCACCATTGAATTCCGATAGCCGCCCGCAGGACCAACTGCCGCGGTGCTTGTTCTGGGAGGAACGAATGAAGAGGACGTTATTTGCGATGGCTGCAGCTGCCATTGCGTTTACGGGTTTGTCTGGGCCAGTTTTGGCTGAAGGGGAACGTTTTGTTCTTGTGAGCCATGC
>NZ_CANLVF010000009.1 GCF_947494555.1 uncultured Roseibium sp.
GGTGTAGCTCAGTTGGTTAGAGTGCCGGCCTGTCACGCCGGAGGTCGCGGGTTCGAGCCCCGTCACTCGCGCCACTCACGGTTTTCTTATCTTCAATCGACTTCTGTTTTTTGGGTCTGTCTGCTGGCCGCCTCGTTGCGGTCCCGGGCTTGGACTTTGGCTGTGGTGATTTGATCCAGCGCATGCGGGCACGCGCTGTGGCGCAGCGCGGTAAGCAGTTTCCTCAAATCATTGAACTTTTACGGCCGCGTGCGATTCATTACGGATTGATGGATGAACATGGTAAGACAGAGCAGGTGCGGCAATATTGCCAGCCACTTGTGAAGAGTTTTTATCTTGGTGCAAACTGGCGGAAATGGCCGAGTCCACGGGGCCTGCTGCGAATTGGGTTTGAGTGTGGCAAGAGTTTGACCACGTGGGGGTCTTGCGTTGCACCAAGTCGTAAGATAAGCGTGCCCTCGCATGTTGGTTCAATCGGCCGACGGGCTCAGCGCAATCTTCTGGCAGGGGGCGATGAGCACGCAGCCCAGGTTCAGGATCGCCTCCCGGTCCGGTTCCAAATGCAAGGACGCGAAGAACATGGAAGAATTGCTGCGGGAATATGTCCCGATAGTCGTCTTCATCGGCATTGCGCTGGTGATTGGTCTTGCTTTGCTAATCTCGCCCTTTGTACTGGCTTACAAAAATCCAGATCCGGAGAAGCTCTCAGCTTATGAGTGCGGTTTCAACGCGTTCGATGACGCGCGCATGAAATTCGACGTCCGTTTTTACCTGGTGGCCATCCTCTTCATCATCTTCGATCTTGAAGTCGCATTCCTGTTCCCGTGGTCGGCTGTCTTCGGTGAGCTTGGCTGGTATGGGTTCTGGTCGATGATGGTTTTCCTTGGCGTCCTGACCATCGGATTTATTTACGAGTGGAAGAAGGGAGCCCTGGAATGGGATTGACCACAACAGAACCGCTCGTCGCACCGCAATCCAAAGGTATTATCGACCCCAACACGGGCAAGCCGGTTGGCGAAGACGACGCCTTTTTCCTGGAAGTGAACAACGAGTTGGCCGACAAGGGCTTTCTCGTGACGTCAACCGACAATCTCATTCAGTGGGCGCGCACCGGGTCGTTGATGTGGATGACCTTCGGACTTGCCTGTTGCGCTGTCGAGATGATGCAGATGTCGATGCCTCGCTATGATGCCGAGCGCTTCGGGTTTGCGCCCCGCGCTTCTCCGCGCCAGTCCGATGTCATGATCGTGGCTGGAACGCTGACCAACAAGATGGCGCCGGCCCTTCGTAAGGTTTACGATCAGATGCCCGAACCGCGTTATGTGATCTCTATGGGATCATGTGCGAATGGCGGCGGCTACTATCACTACTCCTATTCGGTTGTTCGCGGCTGCGATCGCGTTGTCCCGGTGGACATTTACGTGCCGGGGTGCCCTCCGACAGCCGAGGCTCTTCTTTACGGCGTTCTTCTTCTTCAGAAGAAGATCCGCCGTACAGGCACAATTGAACGATAAGAGATTTGCCGCCGAATGGCGGCAGATTTGCAAGAAAGCGCGCGCCGCGCGCTCCTGAATAGGCTCCTGTGGGGTGAGGTCGAACACGATGGACGAGACGCTTACGGAACTCGCCGAGCATATCGAGCTCGGCATGGGTGAGTCCCTGGTGTCCTGGAAGGTTGCTTATGGCGAACTGACGCTCAACGCGAATGCGACCGACATACTCGATGTGATCCGGTTTCTGCGTGACAACAGCTCGTGCAAGTTCGTGAATCTGACAGACATTTGCGGCGTCGACTATCCGGCCCGCGAAAAGCGCTTCGATTTGGTCTACCACCTGCTGTCGCCGGTTCAGAACCAACGAATTCGCGTGAAATTGGAAACCGACGAGAATACGCCAGTTGCATCGCTCACTCCGCTCTTTCCCGGGGCAGAGTGGTTCGAACGCGAAGCGTATGACATGTATGGCATCCTGTTCACCGGCCACCCTGACCTGCGCCGAATTCTGACGGACTACGGTTTTGACGGTCATCCACTTCGCAAGGACTTCCCGGTGACAGGTTTTGTCGAGGTTCGCTACGATGATGAAAAAAAGCGGGTCGTCTATGAGCCGGTTCGTCTGAACCAGGAAATGCGCACGTTCGACTTCCTGTCGCCATGGGAAGGCACGGACTACGTGTTGCCTGGCGACGAAAAAGCAACGACCAACTGAGGCGGAGCCGGGATGAGCAAGCAGCTGAAAGGTGGTTGTCTTTGCGGCGCGGTGAGATTTACCGCGATCCCGAGCAAAATGGAAATGGGTGTCTGCCATTGCTCGATGTGCCGGCGTTGGAGCGGTGGCGCGTTCATGGAAGTGGACTGCAAGAGCGTTAAAGTCGAGGATGAGGCGCAGCTCGGAACATTTGAATCGTCGGACTGGGGCATGAGGCAATTCTGCAAGAAGTGCGGAACCACGCTGTTTTGGAAGATGCAGGACGGTTCGCACGCCGGTGTCGCCGTCGGCGCATTCGATGATCCCGGAGTATTCGAGTTTATGTCCGAGATCTTCATTGACGAAAAGCCGGACAATTTCGCATTTTCCAACCCGACCAAGAAACTGACAGGTGCACAGGTGATGGAACTCTATGCATCTCAACAGGGGCCGCAACATGGCTGAAGCTCAGGTTCGAAATTTTAACATCAACTTCGGGCCACAGCATCCTGCGGCGCACGGCGTCCTGCGCCTTGTGCTGGAACTGGACGGCGAAGTCGTGACGCGTGTCGATCCGCATATCGGGCTTTTGCATCGTGGAACCGAAAAGCTGATCGAACAGAAAACCTACCTGCAGGCGATCCCATATTTCGATCGTCTGGACTACGTCGCGCCGATGAATCAGGAACACGCGTTCGCCATGGCGGTTGAGCGCCTGATCGGCATTGAAGTGCCGAAGCGCGGGCAGCTGGTACGGGTCCTTTATTCCGAAATCGGCCGCATCCTGTCTCATCTTCTGAACGTGACGACACAGGCGATGGACGTTGGTGCACTGACGCCGCCGCTCTGGGGTTTTGAGCCGCGCGAAGAGCTGATGGTGTTTTATGAGCGCGCATGTGGAGCACGCATGCATGCTGCCTATGTGCGACCCGGCGGCGTTCATCAGGATTTGCCTCGAGATCTGCTCGACGATATCTGGGACTTCTGTGATCCGTTCCTGCAGACTCTGGACGATATTGAAGGTCTCTTGACCGATAATCGTATCTTCAAGCAACGCAACGTCGACATCGGCGTTGTCGATCTGGACGATGCCTGGGCCTGGGGTTTTTCCGGTGTCATGGTGCGCGGGTCGGGTGCAGCGTGGGATCTGCGAAAGTCCCAGCCTTATGAGTGTTATCCGGAACTCGAGTTCGATATTCCGATCGGCAAGAACGGCGACTGCTATGACCGCTACCTGATCCGGATGGAGGAAATGCGCCAGTCGATCCGGATCATGAAACAGTGTCTTGAAAAGCTGACCGTTGAAACGGGACCGGTTTCGTCGGTGGACGGCAAGATCGTTCCGCCCAAACGCGGTGAGATGAAGCGCTCTATGGAAGCGCTGATCCATCACTTCAAACTCTATACGGAAGGCTATCACGTCCCGGAAGGCGAGGTGTACGCCGCTGTTGAAGCTCCGAAAGGCGAGTTCGGCGTCTATCTCGTGTCCGACGGAACCAACAAACCTTACCGGTGCAAGATCAAGGCTCCCGGCTATGCGCATTTGCAGGCCATGGATTTCTTGTGCCGGGGCCACATGCTCGCCGACGTTTCGGCCGTGCTGGGGTCTATGGATATCGTTTTCGGTGAAGTGGACCGCTGATGCGGCACAATCATCGTCAAATACTGACCTCGGCAGCCGCCATTCCGGCTCCGGTCACTGTGACAAAACGGGGATAACACCATGGCAGTTCGCAGACTTGCCGCGGAACAACCAGAGAGCTTCGAATTCACCGAGACGAATCTCGCGTGGGCAAAGAAGCTCATTGACCGTTATCCGGCGGGCCGCCAGGCCTCCGCGGTCATTCCGCTGTTGTGGCGCGCGCAGGAACAGAATGATGGCTGGGTCAGTGAACCTGCAATCCGCTGCGTTGCCGATTTGCTCGAAATGCCGAACATCCGCGTCCTCGAAGTGGCCACGTTTTACACGATGTTTCAGCTGCAGCCGGTCGGCACGAAAGCCCATATCCAGGTTTGTGGTACGACACCCTGTCAACTGCGCGGGTCTGAAGATCTGATCAAGATATGCAAGTCGCGCATTGCCACACATATGCACGAGATCTCCGAAGACGGCATGTTCTCCTGGGAAGAGGTCGAGTGTCTCGGTGCTTGCGTCAACGCACCGATGGTACAGATCTACAAGGATACTTACGAAGACCTGACGCCGGAGAGCTTTGAAAAGCTGCTCGACGACATCTCCGCGGGGAATGAGGTAACGCCGGGACCGCAAAATGGCCGGCGCTTTGCGATGGCCGAGGGCGGCTTGACGAGCCTGACCGAACTGAATGACGACACCGAGGGCGCACTTCCGCTGCCCCATGTTGTTTACGGCGCCGAGAAGGCCTCGCACGCGTTCGCTGGTGCCGCGATCAATACCGGTGGCAAAGACTACGACGGTGTGCCGACACCCGCCGAGGACGCAGTCGCAAAAGTCGTGGCAGAGCACGCGGCCAAGGCCGAGACGAAAGCTGATACTGAGCCTCAAAAACCGGCCAAAGTGCCTGCGAAGGCGAAGGCACCTGAAAAGGATAAGCCTGAAGCTGCGAAGCAAGAAGACGCGGAATCCGCCAAAGCGGCGAAGAAAGCTGCTCCTGCCAAGCCGAAAGAACCCTCGGCGCCCGCCGGCGGCGAAACGGTCGAGGAGAAAGCTCCGGAAACCTTAACGGGGCCGCGCGAAGGCAAGGCCGACG
Source organism: uncultured Roseibium sp. (assembly GCF_947494555.1). Lineage (GTDB taxonomy): Bacteria > Pseudomonadota > Alphaproteobacteria > Rhizobiales > Stappiaceae > Roseibium. The sequence continues at coordinate 4,917 of NZ_CANLVF010000009.1, forward strand.
ATCTTAAGAAATTGAAGGGCGTAGGACCAAAACTTGAAGCAACACTTCATGAGCTGGGGTTCTACCATTTCGATCAGGTTGCGAACTGGGGACCTGCGGAAGTTGCCTGGGTGGATAGTCGCCTCAAGTTCAAGGGCCGTATTGAGCGTGACGGCTGGATCGAACAGGCCAAGATCCTTGCTGCTGGTGAGGATACCGAATTTTCCAAGCGTGTGGATGCCGGCGAAGTGGCCTCCTCAAAGAGCGAAGACTAGGGGGAAGAGATGCTGAAAGATCAGGATCGGATCTTCACCAATATCTACGGTCTGCATGACTGGGGCCTGGACGGCGCGAAAAAGCGTGGCCAGTGGGACAATACCAAGGCACTGATCGACAAGGGCCGCGACTGGATCATTCAGGAAATGAAGGATTCAGGTCTGCGTGGCCGCGGCGGCGCTGGCTTTCCCACGGGACTGAAATGGTCGTTCATGCCCAAGGAGTCTGACGGCCGTCCGGCTTATCTGGTTGTCAACGCGGATGAGTCCGAGCCGGGAACCTGCAAGGACCGCGAGATCCTGCGCCACGATCCTCACACGCTTGTCGAAGGGTGTCTGGTTGCGGGCTTCGCAATGGGCGCCATTGCCGCCTACATTTACGTGCGCGGCGAGTTCATTCGCGAACGGGAACGGCTTCAGGCAGCAATCGATCAGGCCTACGATGCCGGTCTTATCGGCAAAAACAACAAGAACGGCTACGATTTTGACGTCTACGTTCATCATGGCGCAGGCGCTTACATTTGCGGTGAAGAAACCGCATTGCTGGAAAGCCTGGAAGGCAAAAAAGGGCAGCCGCGTCTGAAGCCGCCGTTTCCGGCCAATGTTGGTCTTTATGGTTGTCCCACCACCGTGAACAACGTGGAATCAATTGCCGTCGCGCCGACAATTTTACGGCGGGGAGCTGCATGGTTCTCTGGGTTGGGGCGTCCGAACAACACCGGGACAAAGCTTTTCTGCGTTTCCGGGCACGTCAATCAACCGGCAACTTTCGAAGAAGAGTTGGGCATTCCGTTTTCGGAGATGATCGACAGGCATTGCGGCGGTATTCGCGGCGGCTGGGAAAATCTTCTCGCTGTAATCCCGGGTGGTTCTTCCGTGCCTTGCTGTACGGCGGACGAGATCAAGGATGCGCCGATGGATTTCGACACCCTGCGCGGTATGGGATCAGGTCTGGGCACGGCCGCGGTGATCGTGATGGACAAGTCCACCGACATCATCAAGGCAATCGCGCGTCTGTCTTATTTCTATAAGCATGAAAGCTGCGGCCAGTGTACGCCGTGCCGCGAAGGTACGGGTTGGATGTGGCGCGTGATGGAACGCATGGTCAAAGGCGAATCCTCCTACGAGGAGATCGACATGCTTTTCAAGGTGACAAAGCAGGTCGAAGGCCACACGATTTGTGCGCTTGGGGATGCGGCCGCGTGGCCAATTCAGGGTTTGATCAAGAATTTCCGGCCGGTCATCGAGCAGCGAATCGATGATTATGTCGCCAAGTCGAAGACTTCTTCGACCATGGTTGCGGCTGAGTAAGCGGAACGGGAACCGAGGAGCAACGGATGACGAAGCTCATCATCGATGGCAAGGAAGTTGAGGTCCCGGCGGATTATACGCTGCTTCAGGCCTGTGAAGAAGCGGGCGCCGAAGTTCCGCGCTTCTGCTACCATGACCGGCTGTCAATTGCCGGCAATTGCCGCATGTGCCTTGTTGAGGTCAAAGGCGGTCCGCCGAAGCCGACGGCATCCTGCGCAATGGGCGTGAAGGATCTGCGCCCGGGGCCGAATGGCGAACCTCCGGTGGTTGAGACAAAGTCCGAGATGGTGAAGAAGGCGCGGGAAGGGGTGATGGAGTTTTTGCTCATCAACCACCCGCTCGACTGCCCGATCTGCGACCAGGGCGGAGAGTGCGACCTTCAGGATCAGGCGATGGCCTATGGGGTCGATGGTTCGCGTTTCCACGAAAACAAGCGTGCGGTTGAAAACAAGGAAATCGGTCCACTGATCAAGACGATCATGACCCGGTGCATTCATTGTACGCGCTGCGTTCGCTTCACGACGGAAGTATGCGGTGTCACTGATATGGGACTGGTGGGCCGCGGCGAAAACGCCGAAATCACCACATATCTGGAAGCCGCACTTTCGTCCGAAATGCAGGGAAATGTTGCTGACTTGTGCCCGGTTGGCGCGTTGACGCACAAGCCGTACGAGTTTCATGCGCGCCCATGGGAGTTGACCAAGACGGAAAGTGTCGACGTCATGGATGCGGTTGGGTCTGCCATTCGCGTTGATTCCCGTGGCAAGGAAGTGATGCGCGTGATGCCGCGCCTCAATGAAGAGGTCAACGAAGAGTGGATCTCAGACAAGTCACGCTACATCTGGGATGGACTTAAGACGCAGCGGCTTGATCGGCCTTATGCCAAGAAAAACGGCAAGTTACAGCCCGTTTCCTGGCCCGAGGCCTTTCAGATCATAGCGGACAAGGTCAAGGCAGCCTCTGCAGACAAGATCGGGGCGCTCGCCGGGCAGTTGGCCGGCGTCGAGGACATGTTTGCCTTGAAGAGCCTCATGGAGAAACTCGGCGTTTCAAACATCGACTGCCGCTTCCCCGGTTCGCCGCTTCATCCCAAGAACGGTCGCGCGAGCTATCTCTTCAATTCGACGATTGAAGGTATTGAAGACGCTGATGCCATCATGTTGATTGGCACGAACCCGCGCCAGGAAGCACCGGTCCTGAATGCCCGGATCCGCAAGCGCTGGTCACGCGGTGATATTCACATCGGCCTGATCGGGGAAAATGCCGACCTGACTTATCCGGTCACTTATCTAGGCGCCGGACCGGACAGTTTGAAGCAGTTTGTTGATCATGCGCCGGCAAACGCCGAACGTCCGATGTTCATCGTCGGACAGGGTGCGCTCAACAGACCCGACGGGGCTGCCGTTCTGGCAAACATTGCAGCTGCCGCCAAGTCGCTTGGTGTCATCAAGGACGGCTGGAACGGCTTCAACATCCTGCACACGGAAGCTTCGCAGGTAGGCGCCCTGGATATTGGTTTTGTCCCCGGAGAGGGCGGCAAAGATACCGCGGCAATGCTTGAGCCGGGTGGGCTTGATGTTCTCTTTCTGCTCGGCGTTGACGAAGTCGATGTTCCCGATGGAGCTTTCGTCGTATACCAGGGAACACACGGTGACCGGGGTGCGCACAGCGCCGATGTGATTTTGCCGGGTGCGGCCTATACGGAAAAATCAGCAATTTACGTCAATACGGAAGGCCGCGTGCAAATGGCCGATCGTGCGGCGTTTCCTCCGGGAGAAGCACGTGAAGACTGGGCAATTCTGCGGGCTCTGTCCGCAGGTCTCGGCCAGACGTTAGAGTTTGACTCGCTTTCCGAATTGCGCGCGAAGCTGTTCGAGGCACATCCGCACATGACCGGGATTGACGCGATCGAACCCGGTGACAGCACCGATGTCGAGAAGCTGGCCGACGCGTCCGCGCAAATGGATGGCACAGGGTTTGCGAATGCAATTCAGGACTTTTACTTGACCAACCCGATCGCTCGTGCGTCCAAGACGATGGCCGAGTGTTCGGCGCTCGCGCAGACGCGAGCGGCTGAAGCGGCTGAATAAGGGGTAGGGGACGGAATGGTTGAGTTCTTTACAACGACCTATCTGGGGCAATTCCTCCTGATGGCGGCGCAGAGCATCCTGCTCATGGTCGTGCTTCTGGTGATCGTCGCCTATATTCTTTACGCGGACCGGAAAATCTGGGCCGCGGTGCAAATCCGCCGGGGCCCGAATGTGGTCGGCCCGTTTGGCCTGCTGCAGAGTTTTGCGGATCTGTTGAAATTCGTTCTGAAGGAACCGGTCATTCCGGACGGTTCCAACAAGATTCTGTTTCTGCTCGCACCGCTGATTTCGGTCCTGCTCGCGCTGACGGCCTGGGCGGTTATTCCGGTCGCGGATGGCTGGGTGATCGCGAATATCAACGTTGGTGTTTTGTTCGTCTTCGCGGTGTCGTCGCTTGAAGTCTACGGCGTGATCATCGGCGGATGGGCCTCCAACTCCAAATATCCGTTCCTGTCGGCCCTTCGCTCGGCAGCGCAGATGGTTTCCTACGAGGTTTCCATCGGCTTTGTGATTGTCACAGTGCTGCTGTGCGCCGGAACATTGAACCTGACGGGTATCGTCGAAGCGCAGCAAACCGGTCTTGCGACAATGCTCGGCGTGCCGTGGCTGTCGTTCCTGAACTGGTACTGGCTGCCGCTCTTCCCGATGTTCGTGGTGTTCTTTGTGTCAGCACTTGCGGAAACGAACCGCCCGCCGTTCGACCTTGCCGAAGCGGAGTCCGAACTGGTTGCCGGCTTCATGGTTGAATACGGCTCGACCCCGTACATGATGTTCATGCTGGGTGAATACGTTGCTATCTGCCTGATGTGCGCCCTGATGACTATCTTCTTCATGGGCGGATGGCTGCCACCATTTGACTTCGCACCATTCACCTGGGTTCCTGGTATCGTCTGGTTCATTTTGAAGTGCCTGCTCGGCTTCTTCATGTTTGCGATGGTGAAGGCAATGGTGCCGCGCTACCGGTATGACCAGTTGATGCGCCTCGGCTGGAAAGTGTTCTTGCCGCTGTCGCTCGCCATGGTCGTGGTTGTTGCAGCGGTGCTGATGGCGACTGGTTGGGCGCCGGGCGCAGCGTGAGTGTATCGCTTGCCGGAGTAATCGGTGCCTGTGTCGGCCTCTATGTCGGCTGGCTCGACTACAAGATCCTGAAGGGAATGCTTCAGGCGGCAGAGATGAAAAACAAGCAGGCTGGCGGCGACGGTGGTGCCGTCGCCAGGTACAAAGCGCCGTTGGGCGTACTGATTTTTGGAGTTCCGGTAGTCGGCTTCCCGATTATCGGATATTGGGCCGCCAGCCTGTTGGCTGGTTGAGGAAAGAGAGGCAAAAAGCGATGGGACTTAGTCAAGCCGTCAAATCGCTGTTTCTGCAAGAGTTCGTATCGGCGTTCTTTCTGGCGATGCGGTACTTCTTCAAGCCGAAGCCAACGGTCAACTATCCGTTTGAAAAGGGGCCGGTCAGTCCGCGTTTCAGGGGTGAACATGCGCTGCGCCGTTACCCGAATGGCGAAGAGCGCTGCATTGCCTGCAAACTCTGTGAAGCGATTTGTCCAGCGCAGGCCATCACGATCGAAGCCGGTCCGCGGCGCAACGACGGCACACGCAGGACCACGCGATACGATATCGACATGGTCAAATGCATCTATTGCGGCTTCTGCCAGGAAGCCTGTCCGGTGGACGCAATTGTCGAAGGACCAAACTTCGAATTCGCCACAGAAACGCGTGAAGAGCTTTACTACGACAAGGAAAAACTGCTTGCCAACGGTGACCGTTGGGAACGTGAAATCGCCCGCAACATTGAAATCGATGCTCCTTATCGTTAGGAGCATATCCGACACCTCCACATCAGCCCGGCAATCCGGCCGGGCCCCGCATTTCCGGCCCGCACGGGCCACTCGACAGGCAGGTCTATGATATGATCCTGGAAGCCCTTTTTTTCTATCTGTTTGCCGGCGTAACGCTGGCATCGGGACTGATGGTGATTGCCGCGCGCAATCCGGTGACTTCGGTTCTGTTCCTGATCCTGGCCTTCGTGAATTCCGCTGGTTTGTTTGTGCTTTTGGGTGCTGAGTATCTGGCGATGCTGCTTGTGGTGGTCTATGTCGGCGCGGTCGCTGTTCTCTTCCTGTTTGTGGTCATGATGCTGGACGTCGACTTTGTCGAATTGCGGCAAGGTTTCCTCCAATACCTGCCGATAGGCGGCCTGGTCGGCCTCATTTTGATGGTCGAACTGCTCTTGGGTCTGGGAGCGTGGATCATTGCACCCGAGGCTCTCAAACACGGCGCGGAGCCAACACCGGATCTGGCCGACAAGAGCAATATCGAGGCACTCGGCTCGGTGCTTTACACGAAATACATCTATTTTTTCCAGGTCGCTGGCCTGGTGCTGCTGGTGGCGATGATCGGAGCGATCGTGCTCACGCTCCGCCACAAGCCGAACGTCAAACGTCAAAGCATTCCGGATCAGGTCGCGCGCACCCGCGAGACCGCTATCGAGGTCCGCAAGGTGGAGACGGGCAAAGGCATCTGACGCGGCGGGAACGCGTCACTTTAGGAAAGTCCGGAATCAAGCACGCTCCTCCGTGCGGCTTCCGGTTGGGGTAATTGAGGGGAGCACGGCGAGGCGCCCATGGAAATCGGTCTGTCACATTATCTGTCGGTCGCGGCGATCCTGTTCACAATCGGGATCTTCGGGATCTTTTTGAACAGGAAGAACGTGATTGTCATCTTGATGTCCATCGAGCTGTTGCTGCTATCGGTGAACATCAATTTCGTCGCCTTTTCGTCGTTCCTCGGAGACTTGATGGGACAGATTTTCACGATGCTGGTGCTAACCGTGGCTGCCGCTGAAGCGGCGATCGGGCTTGCGATCCTGGTGGTGTTCCACCGGAACCGCGGCTCCATCGCTGTTGAAGACGTCAATGTGATGAAAGGCTAGGAGCTGATGTATTCCGCAATTCTGTTCCTGCCGCTTATCGGCTTCCTGATCGCCGGCCTTTTTGGCCGGACCATCGGGGACAAAGCCTGTGAGTATGTCACAAGCGGTCTTGTCATCCTCGCGGCGCTGCTGTCTTGGGTCAGCTTCTTCGGCTATTGGCTCGGCGGCTCCGAACTGCAGATCATCGAGTTGTTCCGGTGGGTGGATGCGGGCGATCTGAAAGTGTCCTGGTCCATCCGTGTCGACACGTTGACAGCTGTCATGCTGGTGGTGGTGAACACGGTGTCCGCGCTGGTGCATGTCTATTCAATCGGCTACATGCACCATGATCCGCATCGCCCGCGTTTCTTTGCCTATCTTTCGCTGTTCACCTTTGCGATGCTGTCGCTGGTGACGGCCGACAACCTGCTGCAGATGTTCTTCGGCTGGGAAGGCGTTGGCTTGGCGTCCTACCTTCTGATCGGCTTCTGGTACAAGAAACCGTCCGCAAACGCTGCGGCCATCAAGGCATTTGTCGTCAACCGCATCGGGGACTTCGGGTTCGCGCTCGGGATATTCGGTGTTTTCTATCTCTTCCAGAGCATTGAATTCACCACGATCTTCAACGACGCGCCGTCCTTCATAGAGGGCGAAGAGCCGGTTATGTCGTTCCTTGGCTACCAGCTCGACCCGCATGGTGCGATGACCATTGTCTGCTTGCTGCTTTTCATGGGCGCGATGGGGAAATCCGCGCAGTTCCTGCTCCACACCTGGTTGCCGGACGCGATGGAAGGCCCGACACCGGTGTCGGCTCTCATTCACGCTGCAACGATGGTGACTGCAGGTGTCTTCATGGTGGCGCGCCTGTCACCTCTGATGGAGCTTTCGCACACCGCACTTGCCGTCATTGTTTTCTTTGGTGCAACGACGGCCTTCTTTGCCGCGACAGTCGGTCTTGTCCAGAACGACATCAAGCGCGTGATCGCCTATTCGACCTGTTCGCAGCTCGGATATATGTTCGTCGCCCTTGGGGTCGGCGCCTACTCGATCGGTATCTTCCACCTGTTCACGCACGCTTTTTTCAAGGCGCTTCTTTTCCTGTGTGCCGGTTCCGTGATCCACGCGGTGTCCGACGAACAGGACATGCGCAAGATGGGCGGGCTTAGGAAACACATTCCGATCACCTACTGGACAATGATGATCGGCACGCTGGCGCTGACAGGCGTCGGCATTCCGTTCACGCATATCGGCTTTGCCGGGTTTGTTTCGAAAGACGGGATCATCGAGGCCGCCTTTGCGGGTGGCGGCGGTGAGCACGCAAATCCGATGGCGCTCTACGGCTTCTGGCTGACCGTGATCGCGGCTGCGCTGACGTCCTTCTATTCCTGGCGTCTGACTTTCATGACCTTCCACGGCAAGCCGCGCGCACCTGTCGATGTCATGAAACATGTCCATGAGTCACCGCTTGTGATGACCGTGCCTCTGATCCTCCTCTCGATCGGAGCAGTGTTGGCAGGAATGGTCTTCTACAATTCGTTCTTCTATTCCGAAGAAGCGTACATGGCCTTCTGGGACGGGGCATTGCCCGCCTTTGGCGATCTCCATGTGCTTCATGCCATGCACGATGTTCCGGCATGGGTCAGGGTATCACCCTTTGTCATGATGGTGGTTGGGTTCCTGGTTGCCTACCAGTTCTACATCCGTTCCCCTGAAATGCCGAAGAAGCTCGCCGAGCGTCATCAGGGTCTCTACAAGTTCCTCTTGAACAAGTGGTATTTCGACGAGATCTACGACTTCCTTTTTGTCCGCCCGGCGCTGTGGGTTGGCAGGATGCTCTGGAAGAAGGGGGACGGCGCCGTCATTGACAGGTTTGGCCCCGATGGGATTTCTGCCCGGGTTCAGAACGTGACGTCCTGGGTCGTCAGGCTCCAGACCGGATATCTTTACCACTACGCATTTGCGATGCTGATCGGTGTAGCTGCGCTGATCACCTGGTCGATGTTCACCGGTGCCGGCACCGGCGGGGGTGCACACTAATGATTGACTGGCCAATTCTGTCACTCACGACATTTCTGCCGTTGCTCGGTGTCCTGTTCATTCTCCTGGTTCCGGGAGATGACGACGGCAGCAAGCGCAATATACGGATGGTCGCGCTTGTGACCACCGGGGTGACGTTCCTTCTGTCCTTGTTCATCTGGGGCAATTTCGACTATTCAAATCCGGGCTTCCAGTTTGTCGAGAGCCGGGACTGGCTCGGTGGCGACATCAGCTACAAGATGGGTGTTGACGGGATTTCAATCCTGTTTGTTATCCTGACCACATTCCTGATGCCGTTCTGTATTCTCGCGTCTTGGGAAAGCATTCAGAACCGCGTGAAGGAATACATGATCGCGTTCCTGGTGCTGGAAACGCTTATGATCGGCGTGTTCTGCGCGCTCGATCTGTTCGTGTTCTACATCTTCTTCGAAGCCGGACTGATCCCGATGTTCCTGATCATCGGTGTCTGGGGCGGTAAGCGCCGTGTGTATGCGTCTTACAAGTTCTTCCTCTACACGCTGCTCGGTTCGGTCCTGATGCTGATCGCGATCATGACGATGTACTGGGATGCTGGGACGACCGATATCGAGAAGCTGCTGGCGCATTCGTTCCCGTCGGGCATGCAGACCTGGTTATGGCTGGCGTTCTTTGCATCGTTCGCAGTGAAAATGCCGATGTGGCCGGTGCATACCTGGCTGCCGGATGCGCACGTGGAAGCGCCGACGGCGGGTTCCGTGATCCTGGCAGGTATTCTCCTGAAGCTCGGTGGCTACGGCTTCCTGCGTTTCTCCCTGCCCATGTTCCCGATTGCGTCGGACATGTTCGCGCCGTTCATCTTCACGCTTTCGGTTGTTGCGATCATCTACACCTCGCTGGTGGCGCTCGCCCAGGAGGATATCAAGAAGCTGATCGCCTATTCGTCGGTTGCCCATATGGGCTACGTGACGATGGGTATCTTCACGATGACCGAACAGGGTGTTCAGGGCGGCATCTTCCAGATGCTGTCGCACGGTATCGTGTCGGGGGCGCTCTTCCTGTGTGTCGGCGTCATCTATGACAGGATGCACACGCGCGAGATATCTGCCTATGGCGGGCTTGTCAGCAGAATGCCGAAATACGCGGTTGCCTTCCTGATCTTCACAATGGCCAATGTCGGCCTACCGGGAACGTCTGGTTTCGTTGGCGAAATCCTGACGCTCATGGGAGCGTTTCAGGTCAACACCTGGGTCGCGTTCTTTGCCACCTCTGGCGTAATCCTGTCGGCAGCCTATGCGCTTTATCTTTACCGCCGTGTCGTGTTTGGCGCCTTGGAAAAGGAAAGCCTGAAATCGATGCTGGATCTCAATCTTCGGGAAAAAGTCATATTGTTCCCCATGATCGTCCTGACGATCTTCTTCGGATTCTATCCGATGGCGATCCTGGACGTGACCCAGGGGTCGGTGGACAATCTCATCAATCAATACACTGCAGCGCTTGAGGCCGCCGGGGTAACCCAGCATGCGGCAGCAGCTGCAGCGTCGCACTAAGGGTTCGGGGGCGAGACAGAGTTATGTCAGATGTGACCCAATTGCCAGATCTCATGCCGGTACTGCCGGAGATCATACTGGCTGTCGGAGCCATGGTGCTGTTGATGATCGGCGCGTTCGGCGGCAAGGGCGTGAGCTACGCGGTCTTTGGTTTTGCTATGGGATTGCTTGGTGCCGCCTTCCTCGTGCTCATGCTTGTTCCGAGTTTCGGCGAAACTTTTGGCGGGTCGTTCGTTCTGGATGAATTCGCATATCTGCTCAAGCTGCTGGTGCTGGCCGGGTCGTTTTTTGCCATCGCAATGTCCTGGGCCTATGCAAAGAGCCAGTCGTTCGACCATTTCGAATACCCGATCCTAATAGTTCTTGCGACGCTCGGCATGATGCTGATGCTGTCGGCAAACGACATGATCGCGCTCTATATGGGACTGGAGCTGCAAAGCCTGTCGCTCTATGTGGTCGCGGCGATCAACAGGGATAGTGTCCGCTCGACAGAAGCCGGGCTTAAATATTTCGTTCTCGGCGCACTCTCGTCCGGCATGCTGCTCTACGGGATGTCGCTCGTCTATGGCTTCACGGGCCAGGTCTCTTTCGAGGGTATTGCAAGTGTCCTGTCACACGATGGCGGCAATATCGGTCTTGTGATCGGCCTGACCTTCATTCTGGCCGGACTTGCCTTCAAGATTTCTGCAGTCCCGTTCCACATGTGGACACCTGACGTCTATGAAGGCGCCCCGACACCGGTCACGGCGTTTCTTGCAGCTGCACCGAAGGTCGCTGCCATGGGGATGCTGGTCAGGATCGTTATCGAAGCGTTCCAGCCTGTGACCAGCGACTGGCAGCAGATCGTGGTGTTTATCTCTATCGCATCCATGGCGCTCGGCGCATTCGCCGCAATCGGTCAGCGGAACCTGAAACGGCTGATGGCCTACTCATCGATCGGTCATATGGGATACGCGTTGGTCGGGCTCGCTGCCGGGACACAAACGGGTGTCGAGGGGGTCATCTTCTACATGATCGCCTATCTCGGCATGACGCTTGGTGTCTTTGCCTGCATCTTGTCGATGCGCCGCAAAGACGGGATGGTCGAGGAAATAGACGACCTGTCGGGACTGTCACAGACCAACCTGCCAATGGCTATTCTGCTTGGATTGCTGATGTTCTCCCTTGCCGGAATTCCGCCGCTCGTCGGGTTTTTCGGCAAGTGGTATGTTTTTGTGGCAGCTGTGGAGGCGGGTCTTTACCCGCTTGCGATCATTGGCGTTCTGATGTCGGTCGTCGGTGCTTATTATTACCTTCGGATCGTCAAGGTCATGTTCTTTGACGAACCGGTTGAAGGTTTTGAGGCCATGCCGATGGAATTGAAGGTGGTGCTCGGCCTCTCAAGCATCTTCGTGGTTCTGTTCTGGCTGGCGCCTGGACAGGTTGTGAATGCAGCCAGCGCTGCAGCGCAATCGCTGTTCTGACAGCAGCCATGACAGGTCACGCAATTGAACGTCCGGCGCCTGGTGCGCCGGATTTTCTCTATGAAGAGCTTGAAAGCGTCGGTTCGACCAACGCAGTGTGTTTCGACAGAGCGCGTCAGGGTCATGAGGGGCCGCTTTGGCTGCGCGCGGGCGAACAGACGGAGGGCAGGGGCCGCCGGGGCCGGGAATGGTCATCACCGGCTGGAAACCTCTTCACCAGTCTGCTGCTGATCGATCCAGAACCTGCGAACCGGATTGGCGAACTCCCGCTTGTTGCGGCGGTCGCGCTTGCGGACGCTGTTGACAAAGCGGCGGGAACACTCCATCTGGTGGAACTGAAATGGCCCAACGATCTTTTGGTGAACGGGGCAAAGCTCTCAGGCATTCTGCTTGAGGCGGAAGTTCTTTCCGATGACAGGCAGGCTGTTGTCATCGGCTTCGGGGTCAATTGTATCTCTCACCCGCCGCTTTCGCTGTACAAGGCGACCGATCTCAGGAGCCTGGGCTTCCAGGTCCCGGTCGAAGCTTTGTTTGAAGCGCTGGCTTCTGCTTTTTCGGTTCACTTCCGAAACTGGCAAAAACCCGGTGGGTTTGAAAACATTCGAAAGCACTGGCTCAAACGGGCGACGCATCTGGGCAAGCAGATATCCGTCAAGACGGCCAGAGAAGACATTACCGGCATTTTTGCCGACCTGGATGCGCACGGTCATCTCGTCCTGAAACAGGACGATGGTCAGTTGCGCACCATCTACGCAGGCGATGTGTTTTTATCCGGCGAATAAGCGCCAGAACCCGTCTGCTAAAAGGTTTGAAGGAGCAATCCATGGCTTCGGCCAAAAAGAACAAGAACGAAATCGTTTTTCTGCCACTGGGTGGCGTTGGGGAAATCGGGATGAATCTCGGACTCTACGGCTTTGGTCCGGAGAAGGAGAGAACGTGGTTGATCGTCGATTGCGGGGTGAGTTTTGCCGGACCCGATTTGCCAGGCATTGATGTAATCGTCCCGGATATCAAATTCCTCGAAGACGAGGTCAAAAATATCGCCGGCATGGTCATCACCCATGCGCATGAGGATCACTATGGCGGGATCCTGCATCTTTGGCCGTATCTGAAGGTGCCCGTTTTTGCGACGGCATTTACTGCAGGTCTGCTGGCCGCGAAAACCGAAAGCGAACCGGATGCAGAAGAAGTGCCCGTGACGGTGGCAAAGCAGGGCGAACGGCACACCATCGGTCCGTTCGAAGTTGAATTCATTGCAATGGCGCATTCCATTCCCGAACCATGCGCGCTTGCAATCCGCACAGCGGCCGGTCTCGTGCTTCACACGGGGGACTGGAAAATCGATCCAACGCCAGGCGTTGGCCTTCCAATAGACATGAAACGGCTTGCCGAGCTTGGTCAGGAAGGCGTGATGGCACTCGTGTGCGACAGCACAAACGCTGTCCGCGATGGTGTCAGCCCCAGTGAAGCGGACGTGGCAGAAGAACTCAAGAACGTGATCGCCAAAGCCAAACACAGGATAGCGGTGACAACCTTTGCATCCAACGTCGCTAGGTTGAAGGCGATTGCGTCGGCGGCCGCCGCCAATGAACGCGATGTCGTGGTTGTCGGGCGCTCCATGCACCGCGTCATCGAGGTTGCGAGCGAACTTGGCTACATGGACGGGCTGCCCCGGTTTCATGATGAGGATGCGTTCGGGTATTTGCCGCGTGAGAAAACCGTTCTGCTTTGTACCGGCTCGCAAGGGGAAAGCCGGGCCGCGCTGGCGCGTATTGCGGCGGGTGACCACCGGAATGTTGCCCTGTCCAGAGGTGACATGGTGATCTTTTCCTCCCGCACGATTCCGGGCAACGAAAAGGCGGTCGGTGACGTCCTCAATAACCTGGCGGATCAGGACATTGAGATTGTGACCGACAAGGATGCGCTCGTGCATGTATCCGGGCATCCGCGTCGCGGCGAACTGGAACAACTATACGCGCTGGTTAAGCCAAACGTCGTACTTCCCGTTCATGGCGAACCGATGCATCTTGCAGCCCATGCAGCGTTCGCAAAGGAACAGGGTGTTCCTGAGGTCGTGCGCGGCAAGAATGGAGACATCATCTGCCTGAACGCCGGGAGAGCCGCCGTCATAGATGAAGCGCCGTCGGGGATCCTCGTTAAGGACGGTGACATTCTCGACGATCCGGAGGTCACTGGCGTGAAGGAGCGGCGCAAGTTGTCCTTTGCAGGAGCCGCGGTGGTTACCCTTGTCATAAACCGGGCAGGGGAACTGCTGACCGATCCTGACGTTGCTTTGCTTGGTCTGCCCGATACGGACGACGACGGTGAGCCGATGGAGGCTCTCGTGATCAAAGCGGTGACCGGAGCGGTTCGAAGCATTCCGAAGTCACGGCGCAAGGACAAGGATCTGGTTGCTGAAGCGGCGCGCCGAGCCGCTCGTTCCGAGATTCTGGACGTATGGGGCAAAAAGACGCTCTGCAAGGTGATGGTGACGCAACTATAGTTCATCGGGCGGCCCGCAAGGCCAGCCATGTGGAGGTATTGGAATGATTGGACGGTTGAACCACGTTGCCATTGCGGTTTCAGATATCGCGGCTGCTACAGCGGTCTACAGAGACACGCTCGGTGCCGAAGTTTCGGCAAAGGAAGAGCAGCCTGATCATGGCGTAAGCACGGTTTTCATCAATCTTCCGAACACAAAGATCGAACTGCTTGAACCGCTCGGTGACGATTCGCCGATTGCAAAGTTCCTTGAAAAGAATCCGTCCGGTGGGATTCATCACCTTTGCTACGAGGTCGACGACATTATCGCCGCACGCGACAAGCTCGTTGCCGAGGGGGCGAGGGTGTTGGGGAACGGGGAGCCGAAGATCGGTGCACACGGCAAGCCGGTCCTGTTTCTCCACCCGAAGGATTTCCTCGGTACGCTCACGGAACTTGAAGAGGCCTGATCGATGTCCGTGGCGTTTAGCATTGCCATTTTCTTCATGCTTTGGTGGATCATTCTGTTCGCGATGCTTCCTTTCGGACTGCACAGAACACAGGAAGAGGCGGGAGACATTGTCCCCGGGACAGAGCCAAGCGCGCCAAGCAAGCCGAAATTTCTGAAAGTCATCCTTTTGACGACGGTTGTCACGACTGTCGTGTTTTCCGCTTACCTTACTTTGAGGCAGTCCGGATTCGGGCTCGATGATATCCCGTTTTTCCAGCCACCAAGCAGCAGTTCCAACCAGTAATACCTGGTCGAACTGTTTCAGGAATTCAGGGCGCCTACTCAATTCAACAAAAAACGGCTCCGAAGGGAGCCGTTGTTCGTTTCGAGCGTGTTCGCCTGGAACGCTAAGCCTGGGTTTTCCTGCGGCGCCAGCCGACAAATCCAAAAGCTGCGATCCCGCCGGCGAGAAGCGGCAGCGCTGCGGGCACCGGTACGGGTGTAATTCCGTACTGGATATCGATCGACGTCGATGCGATGACGTTGCCGTTCAACGCGGCCGACAGGTTGATTGTGTAAAGGCCCTCGGCCTGAGGATCGACCCAGCCGGGTGTGAAGAAGCCAAGGTTCCAGGAATTTTGAGCAACGTTTTGAGTTGCAATTCCAAGAGCATAGGCAACTGCACCCGGAGCGACTGTGCCACCGCCATTGCCGGTGGAGTTGTCGCCAAGAGCGTTGTCGACATAAAGCTGATTAACCGGGTCAAATGACACGAAGCTCGTTCCCGACGTCGGATTGAGGTCGATTTCCAGGAGATAGGTCAGGTCATCAAGGAAATACGAGCTGGCGCCGGATGTGTTTGTGTTGATGGACCATTCGAAATTGAATGCAGAGCGATTCGATGGTGCGTTGCTTGACGCCGGCGAAAATGTGTAAGTCCGGTCACCGTCGTAGTTGAACGTGTGTTCCGGCAGGCCGCCGCTGTTATAGCGAACCTTCCCGCGCAAACCCAATTCGACATCGCCTGTGTTCACGCCGGTGAACGATCCGTTTGCGTTGCCGGATCCGAAGATAACTTCCGGTGTTACCAATCCGGTTCCGTTGACCGGTGTGGCCTGCACGGATCCGGAGAACAAAATGCCGGCTGCCACGAAAGCCGCAGATTTCAAAAACCGATGTAGCATGGGTTGAGGAACTCCCTGAAGAACAAGACTTTGTATTAATTTCAATGCAATTTATATCTAATTCACAGCTGGGGTCAACTTTGAGTTAACCATGTTTTTCTTAGCCCGCAAACATTGCAAAAACCGTTTTTATCTGATGCGTTATTTCACTGAACTGCGAAACAATTGACGAAGCGACTTACAAGTTGCACTAAAACTTAACTGCCAAAGAAAAAAGGCAGAGCGTGGCTCTGCCTTTATAAAGTTCCGCGTCTAAACTGACCCTATTCCCTTACCGATCGTTCAACAATCCGGCTGGGCGGCTGCAGATCTGACGATGCGCCAGAGGGTCCTTCCTCCCAAGACTCAGACCGCGATGTCCTTGAGCTTCTAAGCATTTCTGCCGAGGCATCTTGTTGTTATGGAACGGAAACCTAGCCGAACTCTTCGGCCTTGTCACCTGTTTGTCTTAAAGAGCCTACTTTTTTTGCTTGCCTAAATAGCCTGCACCACAAAGTCTGGTCGCACTGCTGCTGCGAACCGTCACAATTGAGCCGGCAAACCAAAGGAATTTCCTCACCTTTGACGAATTTCGACAGCTAAAATCGCAAATGACTAGACGGTTTTCCCAAAGGGCTTGTTTTTAGGCGCTGCATGCGGTTTGACTGCGCACAACTAAGATTTGCCCAGACCGAGAGTGCATTCATGCGTTTGTCCAATTACTTTCTACCCATCTTGAAAGAGACGCCCAAGGAAGCTGAAATTGTCTCTCACCGTCTGATGCTTCGCGCCGGAATGATTCGACAGCAATCCGCTGGCATCTATTCCTGGCTTCCGCTCGGCCTCAAAGTGTTGCGCAAGATTGAGCGGATCGTCGAAGAGGAACAGGCGCGCGCCGGAGCCATTCAATTGCTGATGCCGACCATCCAGTCGGCGGACCTCTGGCGAGAAAGCGGCCGTTACGATGCCTATGGCAAGGAAATGCTGCGCATCACCGACAGGCATGAACGGGATATGCTCTTCGGTCCGACCAATGAAGAGATGATCACGGATATTTTCCGCGGTTATGTGCGCTCCTACAAGGATCTGCCGCTCAACCTTTATCATATTCAATGGAAATTCAGGGATGAGGTCCGCCCGCGGTTCGGTGTCATGCGCGGCCGTGAGTTTTTGATGAAGGATGCCTACTCCTTCGATCTGGACAAAGAGGCTGCGCGTCACGCCTACAACAGAATGTTTGTTGCGTACCTGCGCACTTTTGATCGCATGGGTTTGAAGGCCATCCCGATGAAGGCCGATACAGGACCGATCGGTGGCGACATGAGCCACGAGTTCATCATCCTGGCTGATACGGGTGAAAGCGAAGTCTTTTGCGACAAGTCGCTGCTTGAAATGCCGATTCCCGATGAAAACACGGACTTCTTTTCAGATCTGTCTGCGCTTGTGACGGGCTGGACGACGCCCTATGCGGCGACGGATGAAATGCACGATGCTTCGGCATTTGAAAATATTGCAGAAGAGGATCGCGTGTCTGCGCGCGGGATTGAAGTCGGACATATTTTCTACTTCGGGACGAAGTATTCCGATGCGATGGGTGCAAAGGTCGCGACGGCTGAGGGAACGGAGGTCCCGGTTCATATGGGTTCCTACGGCGTTGGTGTGTCGCGTCTGCTTGGTGCGTTGATCGAAGCAAATCATGACGAGGCGGGCATCATCTGGCCGAAGTCAGTTGCGCCGTTTCACGTCGGCCTGATCAATCTGAAGCCCGGTGACGAGTTGACGGACAGTACCTCGGAAGACCTCTATGCAAAGCTTCAGGCAGCGGGGCTGGAAGTCCTATACGATGAGACCGACGCACGCGCAGGCGCGAAGTTTGCCACAATGGATCTGATTGGTCTTCCGTTCCAGGTTGTTGCGGGGCCAAGAGGTTTGAAAGACGGCCTTTTGGAGGTGAAGGACCGGTCAACTGGGGAAAAGGAAATGCTAACCCCGGAAGCCACCTTCAACAAATTGACGGCGGCATTGACGGACTGACCTTGTCCGGTGATCCTCTAGCTGGGGATTCGGCCGCTTTGTTGTGCGGGCGCTTGGGCATTGCTGAAGTGGATTGACAATGACGGCAGCAGATATGGCGGATGTTGGCGAAAGCCAAAAGATGGCAGCTCCCACGCGCCCATTTTCCACATACGAGTGGATGATCGCGGGAAGGTATCTGCGCTCCCGGCGCCGGGAAACCTTCATTTCGGTGATTGCCGGATTTTCCTTCGCCGGCATCATGCTGGGCGTTGCAACCCTGATCATCGTCATGGCGGTGATGAACGGGTTTCGGTCCGAATTGCTCGACAAGATCCTGGGCATCAACGGTCACATGCTGGTGCAGCCGATCGACCTGCCTCTGAACGATTATGATGCAGTGTCCGAGCGACTGGAAGGCGTGCCGGATGTTGTTGCGGCGTTCCCCTTTATCGAAGGCCAGGCGCTGGTTTCCGGTCCGGCAGGCAATCTCGGAGCGTTGGTGCGCGGTGTCTATGAGAGCGATCTGCGGCGGATGCCTTTGGTCGCTGAGAACATACATCCAGGATCCATCGACGGTTTCGATGCGGGTGTAGGCGTTGTCATTGGCTCGCGGATGGCACAGCAGCTTGGCCTGACCGTCGGCGACAATATCACCATCATCTCTCCCCGGGGAAGCGTGACGCCGATGGGTGTCACGCCACGGGTCAAGGCGTATCCGGTGTCGGCGATCTTCGAGATCGGAATGAGTGAATACGACGCGACCTTCCTGTTCATGCCGCTGGAAGAAGCGCAGGCCTATTTCAACATGGGTGACAGGGCGACCGGTATCGAGATCTACGTCGTTGATCCGGACAATGTCAAAGTCATGACAAATGCGATCGAGGAGGGGGCAAACAGACCGACATTTGTAACCGACTGGACACAACGCAACGCCACGTTCTTTTCCGCGCTGGAAGTTGAACGCAACGTGATGTTCATCATCCTGACGCTGATCGTTCTGGTCGCGGCGCTGAATATAATCTCCGGCCTGATCATGCTGGTCAAAGACAAGGGAAGGGACATCGCGATATTGCGAACCATGGGCGCAACGCGTGGCTCCATCATGCGGATCTTCCTGATCACTGGTGCAAGTATCGGCTGTGTCGGCACGCTGGCGGGTTTCATTCTGGGGCTCATTGTGTGCCTTAATATCGAAAGTATTCGTCAGTTTGTTTCCTGGCTGACATCGACCCAACTCTTCGATCCGACACTATACTTTCTCTCCAAGCTGCCTGCTGAAATTGACAGCGGCGAGACGATTACCGTCCTGCTGATGGCGTTGCTGTTATCGCTTCTGGCGACGCTCTATCCGGCCTGGCGCGCGGCGCGTCTCGATCCGGTCGAAGCTCTTCGGTATGAATGAGGAGGCGGGAGATGAATATGGCAGTTGATCCCCGCCGGGCGTCCGGTGCCGCACCTGCGGCGATCGAACTCTCTTCAATCGTGAGGAGCTTTGATGAAGGAGACCGCAAGCTCCACATCCTGAAAGGTGCAAATCTCAGGATAGAGCCGGGCGAAATGGTGGCACTTGTCGCGCCATCGGGCACAGGCAAATCGACCCTTCTGCACCTTGCCGGACTATTGGAACGTCCCGATGAAGGAGACGTTTTTCTCGGACCGGTGAATTGTTCCGATCTGTCGGACGATCAGAGAACGGCGATCCGGCGGAATGACATCGGCTTCGTCTACCAGTTTCACCACCTTTTGCCTGAATTCACAGCCTTGGAAAACGTCATGATGCCGCAACTGATCCGGGGTCTGCCGCGTAAGGTAGCTGCCGAACGGGCGGATGAATTGTTGAAGTACATGCGGCTTGGGGAGAGGGGAAGCCACAGACCCTCAGAACTGTCCGGTGGTGAACAGCAGCGCGTCGCCGTCGCGCGCGCCGTCGCCAACGCACCCCGCATACTGCTTCTTGACGAGCCAACCGGAAATCTGGATCCCAATACAGCACATTATGTGTTTGATGCGCTGGCAGCGCTGGTGCGCGCGTCCGGAGTTGCGACACTGTTCGCCACGCACAATCTGGAGTTAGCCGGACGTATGGACCGCGCGATCACGCTCGAAGACGGCCTCGTCAAGGATCTTGAAACAAAGGACTGAAGATCGCGCCCTTGGGGTGTCTTGGTGAGGCAGCGGAACAAATCACAAACCTATCGTTTAATTGTCTTTCTGTATGTTTCTCACAAGGGGAACAAAAAGAGCTTGCAAAAGGAACAAAGATGGAACATAGTCGCGTTCATGGAGTGATTGAGCGTTGGAGGGTGATATGTTCCACATTGCACGTGATTTTGCAGCGTTTGCTTCCCTGGTCTGTTTCTGCACAACAATCGCCGTGTGGGGGGATGTTTTGTTCGCAGCCGGATAGGTTACGGACGTTTCTCCGAACTGAGTGGACTGATTGAATTCACGACGGCTTTTTTGGCACTGCGCATACGATGCGTGTGAAATGTTTTCCTGAAGAAAAAGAACAGCGGGTACAATCGGTCATAAGGGTCGACTCAACTTTCGAGACGCGCTTCACTTGGCGGTGATTCCTCGAAGTGATACGGACCAATTTATGACCGGCAGTGAAGGCGTATCCGCCGCGCATTCTGAACACTCAATGGCAGGCGAGCGCACTGGAAGTGGCCCCGGGTTTGTGCATCTGAGGGTGCACTCGGCGCTCTCGCTGCTAGAAGGTGCTTTGCCGATCAAAAAATTGTTGGACCTCGCGAAAGCGGATTCGCAGCCAGCTCTTGCAATCGCCGACACGAACAATCTCTTTGGGGCGCAGGAATTTTCTGGCAAGGCCTGGAGTGCGGGCATCCAGCCGATCACGGCGTGCCAGCTCTCTATATTTTTCGATGATGGTTTCGACAGCGGCCGCAGGGGCGAGCTGGCACTAGCCGATGTCGTTCTGATCGCGATGACAGAAGCCGGCTACGAGAATCTCATGGAGCTGACATCGAGAGCTTTCCTGGATACGGAAACTGGTCTCAAACCGCATGTGAGCATCGACAAACTGCTGTCCAAGTCAAAGGATGTCATCCTGCTGACCGGCGGGCATTTCGGCCCTCTTGGAGCAGCGTTGCTTGCGGGACAGAAAGACCTTGCGAAGGTTCGCCTTTCGAAGCTGGCACGCGGGTTTCCGGATCGCTGCTATGTGGAAATTCAACGGCACGGCATGGAAGCGGAACGCAAGACGGAAGATGCTTTCATCGACCTTGCCTATGAGTTCAACCTACCGCTTGTTGCGACCAATGAAGCCTTTTTTCCCAAACGGGAAGATTACGAGGCTCATGACGCCCTGATCTGTATTTCAGAAGGCCGGGTGCTTATCGAAGATGACCGTCGGCGACTGACGCCGGAGCACTATTTCAAGTCACGTGACGAAATGTGTGCCCTGTTTTCGGATCTTCCAGAAGCGCTGACATCGACGTTGGAAATTGCACGGCGATGCAGTTTCAGGCCTCTCCGGCGGGAGCCTATCCTGCCGAGATTTGCGGGCGCGCAAGCGGATCCGGAAGAGGCTGATCGCGCGGAAGCCGAGGAGCTGAAACGCCAGGCCCGCGAAGGGCTTCAAGCACGTCTCGACGCGCACGGTCTAGCGCCGGGACTTGAGGAGAAGGACTACTGGGAACGGCTCGACTACGAGACCGGGATCATCGAGCGTATGAAATTTCCAGGGTACTTCCTGATCGTTGCCGATTTCATCAAATGGGCAAAAGCCCAGGATATTCCCGTTGGGCCCGGACGCGGTTCGGGCGCAGGATCGCTAGTCGCCTGGTCTTTGACCATCACCGATCTCGACCCGATGCGCTTTTCGCTTCTGTTCGAACGCTTTCTCAACCCCGAACGCGTGTCGATGCCGGACTTCGATATCGACTTTTGCCAGAGCCGGCGTGAAGAGGTTATCCGTTACGTTCAGGAAAAATACGGGCGCCAGCAGGTCGCTCAGATCATCACGTTCGGATCGCTGCAGGCGCGCGCCGTCCTGAGGGATGTCGGCCGGGTGTTGCAAATGCCTTACGGGCAGGTTGACCGGTTGTGCAAGCTGGTGCCCGCAAACCCGGCCAATCCGGTTACGCTCGCACAGGCAATCGAGGACGAACCGCGGTTGCGTGAAGCAGCCAAAGAAGAAGAAATAGTCGAACGCCTGCTGTCGATGGCACAAAAGCTGGAAGGGCTTTACCGGCACGCCTCCACACACGCAGCGGGCGTCGTGATCGGCGACCGTCCGCTGGAGCAGCTTGTTCCTCTTTATCGAGATCCGCGCTCGGATATGCCGGTCGCGCAGTTCAACATGAAGATGGTTGAGGACGCCGGCCTCGTTAAGTTCGACTTTCTCGGGCTGAAAACGCTAACGGTTATCGATACCGCTGTCGCGCTGATCAAACGCCGGGGTGTTGAGGTTGACGTTGCCGGATTGCCGATTGACGACGCCAAGACCTACGAAATGCTGGCCCGCGCTGAAACATTTGGCGTGTTTCAGTTGGAAAGTCAGGGCATGCGCCGCGCCGTCGCCGGTATGAAGCCTGACCGGTTCGAGGACATTATCGCGCTTGTTGCGCTTTATCGTCCCGGTCCGATGGAGAATATTCCAGTCTATAATGCGGTGAAGCATGGAGAGCAGGATCCCGATTGCCTCCACCCGCAGTTGGAATCGATCCTGCTGGAGACGAACGGGATTATCGTCTACCAGGAACAGGTGATGCAGATCGCGCAAGTGCTGTCCGGCTACTCGCTGGGTGAAGCGGATCTGCTGCGGCGCGCGATGGGTAAGAAAATCGCGTCTGAAATGGAGATCCAGCGGGCCCGTTTTGTGAATGGCGCCGTCGAACGCGGCATCAACAAGAGCCAGGCAGGTACGATCTTCGATCTGGTTGCGAAGTTCGCGAACTATGGCTTCAACAAGTCGCACGCAGCAGCCTACGCGCTTGTGTCCTAC
The DNA here is from genome assembly GCF_947494555.1 of uncultured Roseibium sp. Lineage (GTDB taxonomy): Bacteria > Pseudomonadota > Alphaproteobacteria > Rhizobiales > Stappiaceae > Roseibium. The sequence continues at coordinate 27,591 of NZ_CANLVF010000009.1, forward strand.
CATACAGCCTGGCTCAAGGCGAACCATCCGGTCGAGTTCATGGCAGCGTCGATGACGCTTGATCTCGGCAACACGGACAAGCTGGGCGATTTTCGCCAGGAAGCCCGGCGAATGGGTATCGAAATTGTTCAGCCGTCGATCAATCGAAGCCATGTCTACTTTGATGTGGCAGACGGGAAAATCCTTTACGCGATGGGTGCCATCAAAGGGGTCGGTGAACAGGCAGTCGAGCATATCGTGGAGATGCGCGGCAACGAACCGTTCAAGAGCCTTGGAGACTTCGCACGGCGTATTTCACCGAGATTCCTCAACAAGCGCACGCTTGAAAATCTTGTTGCGGCGGGTGCTTTTGATGAACTTGAAACCAGCCGCGCGCGCGTCTTTGAGGGTATCGACCGGATAATGGGACTGGCACAGCGCACCGAAGAAAACCGGACACTCGGGCAAGACGAACTCTTTGGCGCCAGCGACAGCGAAGAGCCCTTGCAACTGGATGAGGTCCACGGTTGGACCAACGATGAAAAACTTCAGCGCGAACATGCAGCCATCGGCTTTTATCTCTCAGCGCATCCAATCGACGAATATGCGGCTGTGCTTGAAAAGATGCGGGCGCAACCCTGGAGCCAATTTGCCGAAGCAGTAAAACGCGGTGCCTCGCATGGTCGGCTGGCGGGGACCGTTGTTTCGATGCAGGAACGCAAGACACGCACCGGAACCCGCATGGGAATTGCACGGCTCTCCGATGCGACCGGTCAGTATGAGGCACTGCTATTCAGGGAAAAACTCGAGCAATATCGTGACGTGCTTCAGCCCGGACGTTCCGTGGTCGTGCTCGTGGGCGCGGATATGAGGGACGAAGAGCCGTCGCTGCGGATCGAGCAAGTCGATCCGATTGATAAGGTTGCGGCCAGGCTTCAAAAGAGCATGCGCGTCTTTTTGAGAGATGAGCGCCCGATCCAAAGTCTTGCAAAACAACTCAGACTGAAAGGTGAGGGCGACGTGACCGTTGTCATTCTTTTGGAGAACGGTGCCCAGGAAGTTGAGGTTAAACTCCCTGGACGGTTCCGGCTTTCACCGGAAATAGCCGGCGCTTTGAAAGCCGTGCCCGGTGTGACTGACGTTCAGATGGCGTAACTTCGCGTCTGAAGCGTTTTGGCGTTTTCTACGACCTATGGGTGTCATCAATGCCTGATTGCCGCTTAGACATCAGTCGTTTTGCGAATGATTTTGCAGTCTGATTTTCTAAAATACGACAGAGATTTAGAGAATACATAAAATGATATGAAACAAATTTGAGGATATTTTATATTTTGATTTCTTAATGTTTTGAAGGGTAAAAGAAATTTTCGCAAACTGTTAATAGTATAAGTATTTTTTCTCCAGTAGTTGTTTAAGTTCAAGGCAATTTCCCTGTATTCTTGTTTGGAAAACCAAGATGTGTGCTGGGAATATTCAAATTGTGGACGAAACTCGCTAGGATATTTGTACTGCTCGTGTCCCTCGGCGCCGGCTATCAGGCCTTCCAGTTCGTGACGCAGTCTGAAGTGGAGGTGGTTGTCGCTCCGCCGCCGCCGGAACCGGTTGCGCAGGCCAGGGTTCTGGTCGCCGCCAAGGATATCCAGCAAGGCGGTAAGATTTCCGATCGAGACTTTGCCTGGGTTGAATGGCCGAAAAATGCTGTCCCGGAAGGTGCCCTGACGAAGATGGACGGCGAGGCCGAAGCGCAGAATGTCATCGGCAGTATTGCCAGGACTGCGATCTACTCCGGAGAACCGATCCGGAGCGAGAGGCTGATCCAGACAGACAAGGGTTACATGGCAACGATCCTGCCGAAGGGAAAGCGGGCGATCGCTGTCCGGGTGGAGCAGGAGACCTCTGCCGGTGGCTTCATTCTGCCGGGAGACAAGGTTGACCTTATCCTGACCAGAGAGCACGACGGCGTTGGTGTCACCAGTGAAACGATTCTTGAAAACATCCGCGTTCTCGCAATCGACACGACGACGGCCGGTGAGCAGGAGGCAAAGAACCTGTCTCCCAAGAGAACCGCGACGCTGGAATTGACCCTGTTTCAGTCCGAAGTTGTCGTCCAGGCGCAGCAGGTCGGATCCATCGCCCTTGCATTGCGCAGTGCTGAAGATTCGGCGGACAACGCAGAAGTGAGTGAGCGCCGCCGCGCGCAGGTTTTCGTGCGTGTTCACCCCGATCACTGGTCCGTGGGTGCGACCAACGGGATCAATTCCATCGATTGACGAATGCTCAGGTTCCAGTCCTCGCCACACAATCTCGCGCGGCTGGCGCCGTGCTATTGCCCTTACCTGAGTTTTGTTCCTGCATGACATAGAGCGATTGAATGTAGATGCTTCTGAAGCCAGGCAGGGCTGAACATTGAATAACAACGAATATAGCCGGTGTTTGGGGCTTGAAATAATATCTTGCGCCAACTATAAGGCGCCCATTCCACACGCAAGGGGCGGAGCCTGAGCTTATCGGGATCCATCCGGTGGTCGACGGGAGCACTCCCACGGCCCTAACTCCTCTTGCGGAGGTTAAACCGGAAAACTCAGGAGTTAAAGGGCCATGTCTTTGCCCGACTTTACCATGCGTCAGCTGCTCGAAGCCGGCGTTCACTTTGGTCACCAGAAACACCGCTGGAACCCACGCATGGGTCAGTACATCTTTGGTGTACGCAACGATGTTCACATTATGGACCTGTCCCAGACCGTTCCGCTTCTCCATCAGGCGCTCAAAGCGGTGTCTGACACGGTTGCCGGCGGTGGTCGCGTTCTGCTCGTCGGCACGAAGCGCCAGGCACAGGAAGCCGTTGCGTCTTCTGCACGCAATTCCGCCCAGTACTTCGTGAACGCTCGCTGGCTTGGCGGCATGCTGACCAACTGGAAAACCATCTCGCAGTCGATCCAGCGTCTTCGCAAGCTTGAAGAAACACTTTCGTCGGACGCGGCAAACGCTTTGACGAAAAAAGAACGTTTGTTCATGGACCGCGAACGCGAGAAGCTCGAGCGGAACCTCGGCGGTATCAAGGACATGGGCGGTATCCCGGACCTTATCTTTGTCATCGACACCAACCGCGAAGCTATTGCCATCCAGGAAGCGCGTCGTCTGGGTATTCCTGTCGCTGCAATTCTGGATTCCAACTCAAATCCGGATGGCATTACGTATCCGGTCCCGGGCAACGATGACGCGGGCCGCGCGCTTTCGCTATACTGTGACTTGATTGCGCGCGCTGCCATCGATGGTATCTCCCGTGCACAAGGTGCCGCCGGAATGGATATCGGCGAGTCGGAAGAAGCCCCGGTTGAAGAAGCGTTGGTTGAAGACGCTGGTGAGGCCGCAGCAACTGAGGAAGCACCTGCAAAAGCGGCACCCGCCGAAGAAGCTGCACCCGCAGAAGAAGCGGTTGCTGATGCTGAGCCGGTCGCGGCTGAGAGCTGATTAAGGGACTGCCGCTGTAACCGGCGGCAGTTTCATGTTGAATTCGCAAGGCGGACTGCACTTTGTTGCAGTCCCGTCATAAAGACGCGGGACGCCATAGGCTAAACCGTGTCTCATCTGAAACCCCCATCCACGAGGCAATCGATGAGCATTACCGCTGCGATGGTAAAAGAGCTCCGCGAGAAATCCGGAGCTGGCATGATGGACTGTAAGACCGCTCTAAACGAATCGGGCGGCGACATGGAAGCAGCTGTTGACTGGCTGCGCACGAAGGGCCTGGCAAAGGCGGCTAAGAAAGCCGGCCGTGTTGCCGCAGAGGGTCTTGTCGGCGTCGCATCCGATGGCAACAAGGCTGCAGTTATCGAGCTGAACTCTGAAACTGATTTCGTTGCTCGCAATGAAGGCTTCCAGGAACTGGTCGCAAAGGTGGCGAAGGTCGCAACGTCGACCGACGGTTCGGTAGAGGCTCTCGCGGCTGCCGATCTCGACGGTAAATCGGTCGCTGACGCTATCACTGACGCCATCGCAACGATCGGCGAGAACATGACGCTGCGCCGGTCGGCACTTCTTTCGGTCGATCAGGGCGTTGTTTCGACCTATGTCCACGGCAAGGTTGCTGATGGACTTGGCAAGATTGGCGTGCTCGTTGCGCTTCAGTCGTCCGCCGATGCTGCGAAGCTCGACGGCCTGGGTCGGCAAATTGCCATGCACGTTGCGGCAACAAGCCCGCTTGCGCTGAACACAGAGGCGCTTGATCCTGCAGTCGTCGAGCGCGAGAAGGCGGTTTTCTCCGAGCAGGCGCGCGATTCCGGCAAGCCGGACAACATCATTGAAAAAATGGTGGAAGGACGTTTGCGCAAATTCTACGAGGAAGTTACGCTCGTGAAGCAGGCCTTTGTCATCAACCCTGATCAAACCGTTGAACAGGCAGTTGAGGCGCTTGCAAAGGACCTCGGAACGGAAGTCAAGCTTACCGGCTTTGTCCGCCTTGCCTTGGGTGAGGGGATCGAGAAGGAAGAACAGGACTTCGCCGCGGAGGTGGCGGCAGCCACCGGGCAGTAAGCTCAATGAAAGCGCCGGCAAGACCGGCGCTTTTTTTTTAGAAAGACAATTCTAAAACGGGTGAACTCATGACCAATTCTTTGCGCTGGAAACGGATCCTTCTGAAACTCTCCGGCGAGGCCCTGATGGGGTCGCAGGCCTTTGGAATCGACCCGGCCATTGTACAAAGGATTGCCAAGGAAATTGCAGATGCTGTCGCCCTGGGTGCGCAGGTCGGCGTCGTGGTTGGCGGTGGCAACATCTTCAGGGGCGTCGCCGTCGCTGCGAAGGGCGGTAACCGGGTCACCGGTGACCACATGGGTATGCTGGCAACCATCATGAACAGCCTTACGCTTGCCGACGCATTGCGCCGTTTGAAGGTCAACGCCCGTGTGTTGTCTGCGGTCGCGGTTCCCTCGATCTGCGAAACCTTTTCCCAGCGTGTGGCAGACCGTTACATGGAAGACGGAGATGTTATCGTTTTCGCCGGCGGAACGGGCAATCCGTTCTTTACGACGGACAGCGGAGCTGCGCTTCGTGCGGCGGAAATGAAGTGCGATGCCTTCTTGAAAGGCACGCAAGTAGACGGTGTCTATTCAGAAGATCCAAAAGACAATCCCGAGGCCGAACGCTATCTGACACTCGGGTATGAGGAAGTGATCACACGGAACCTGAAAGTCATGGACACGACGGCAATTGCACTTGCCCGCGATAACTCAATTCCCGTCATCGTCTTTTCCATTCACACGCCGGGTGCACTGGTAAGTGTGCTTCAGGAAACGGGCACTTACACAGTCGTGGGTGACTGAAACTTTTAGTCCTCATCTTTTGTGCAAGCCCTTGTGTTTCAGCGCGTTTGTGCCATGTTGGCGCGCGCTGAGACTCCATTTAGCCACACACAAAAGAACAGTGAGGACAAAATGTCGGTAGAAGGTGTCGATCTGAACGATCTGAAGCGTCGCATGCAAGGCGCTCTCTCGGTACTGAAAACCGAATTTGCCGGGCTTCGTACTGGTCGTGCATCGGCCTCCATGATGGATCCGATCTCTGTTGACGCCTACGGACAGTCGATGCCGATCAACCAGGTTGCGACCGTCTCCGTTCCCGAGCCCCGGATGGTGGCTGTTCAGGTTTGGGACAAGAGCATGGTTGCGGCGGTGGAAAAGGCGATCCGCGAATCAAATCTGGGTCTCAACCCGGTTGTTGACGGGCAGCTTCTAAGGCTACCAATCCCGGAATTGAACGAGGAGCGGCGCCAGGAATTGATCAAGGTGGCACACAAATATGCCGAGAATGCGAAAGTAGCGATCAGGCACGTGCGCCGCGATGGAATGGATGACGCGAAAAAAGCCGAGAAAGACGGTGAAATCTCTCAGGACGACAGCAGGGTTGCTTCGGACGAAGTCCAGAAATTGACCGATCAGATGATCGGAGAGGTAGACGCCATGCTAGAGAAAAAAGAACAGGAAGTTGCACAGGTCTGATTGACTGTCGGACCAGTGAATTGGGGGAGCCAATGAGCGTCAGCCCGAATCCCAACCCGCAAGCACCTGCCGATGAAGGTACTCATACCCGGTTGCCGCATCACGTTGCCTTTATCATGGACGGCAACGGCCGATGGGCAACAGCGCGCGGACTGCCGAGAACGGAAGGGCACCGGCAGGGTCTTGAAGCGCTGCGTGCCGCGATCCGGCATGCCGGGAATGTCGGCGTAAAGATCGTTACAATCTACAGTTTTTCCTCCGAAAACTGGAACAGACCCGCAAGCGAAGTTTCATTTCTCATGGGACTGCTGAAGCGCTTTGTCCAGCGGGATCTCAGCGAGCTGCACAAGGCAAATGTCCGAATTCGCATTATCGGTGGAAGAAGCGATCTCGAGCCGGGAATTTTAACTCTTCTGGAAGAGGCAGAGGACCTTACGCGCAAAAACACGGGGCTCGATCTTGTTGTCGCGTTCAACTACGGTTCGCGAGCGGAAATCGTGCGGACAGCACAGCACCTCGCGCAGCAGGTTGCAGATGGAGAGCTGCGAGTAGAGGATATCTCAGAGAAGATTTTCTCACAAAATCTCGACACCGGCGGTTTGTCCGATCCCGACCTGATTATCCGAACCAGCGGGGAAATGCGGCTTTCGAACTTTCTCCTTTGGCAGGCGGCCTATTCCGAGTTTTACTTCTGTGACGTGAATTGGCCAGACTTTGATGAAGCAGCGTTTGATGAGGCGCTCCAGTGTTTTGGCAATCGCGAGAGACGCTTTGGCGCCCTTGATGCCAAGGCGCTTTGATTTTCGGCCTGCGTGATGGCTGACACTGCAAAATCAAACTCCAAAACGGCAGACCTCAAGCTGCGGCTCATTTCCGCTGTCATTCTCGGACCGCTGGTGTTGCTCATCACCTATTGGGGCGGGACCGCATTTGCCTTGTTGACGCTTTTGGCCGCGACCTTGTTCCTCTGGGAATGGATCACCATCACCGGCGCACGCGAAGCGCATGCGGCAACCGTAATCAGTATAGTAACGCTCGTTGCACTCGCCGTTCTTGAATTTGCAGATTTGCCCGAATTAGGGCTTGTCGCTTTGGTTTTGGGCGCGGCTGCAACATTCGCAGTCAGCGGGTTCAACAAGACCGGCCGATGGGGCGCGGAAGGCGTGCTTTACAGCGGGCTGGCACTGTTTTCCCTTCTGGTGATCCGGGAGGGGACAGATGGTTTGCTTTTCGCGTTTTTCCTTATGTTTGTCGTTTGGGCAACGGACATCTTTGCCTATTTTGCTGGGCGCGCCTTTGGCGGTCCCAAATTGTGGAAACGCGTGTCGCCGAAAAAGACCTGGTCAGGCGCAGTCGGCGGACTGATTTGCGCTACCCTGTTTGGTACGGGGGTGGTTGCCTTCGCGGGAGCGGATAACCTTGTTGCCTGGGCAGTATTGGCAATGATCCTTTCGATCGTTTCACAGGCTGGTGATTTGCTGGAATCGGCAATCAAGCGCAGGTTCGACGTTAAGGATTCAAGTCGGCTCATTCCAGGACACGGCGGCATTATGGATCGCGTGGACGGGCTGGTTGCTGCGGCGATATTCGCGGTTTTCATTGGTTTGGTTGCAGGCGGTTCGATATCGGACCCAATAGCGGGGATGGGGCTTGGCTGAGCTTGGGGAAATGTCGATGTCGTCTGAAACCGGGCAGCTGGATGGGCAGGGACCTGTCAAAATAACTGTCCTCGGGGCGACGGGATCCATCGGTCAAAGCCTTGCCGATCTTGTCGAACGAAATCCGGACCGCTTCGAAGTCGTTGCCCTTGTTGCAAACAGGAACGCGCAGGCACTTGCGGACCTGGCAATTCGCCTGAACGCCTCTCTGGCAGTTCTTGCCGAGGAAGAACACTACGGCCAATTGGTTGAGAGCCTGGACGGAAAGGGTATTGAGACGGCAACGGGCCGAAACGCCGTCAACGAAGCGGTGGACCGTGAGACGGATCTCGTCGTCGGAGCGATCGTCGGCGCAGCAGGACTGGAGCCGACTTTTCGCGCCATTAAGCCGGGAAGGCGTATTGCTCTTGCCAACAAGGAATGCCTAGTGTGTGCGGGTGATCTTTTTGTGGCACGGATTCGTGAGACGGGTGCAGAACTTCTCCCGGTCGACAGTGAGCACAATGCCATATTCCAGGTTTTCGAAAACGCTCAGGCCGATCAGATCGAGAAAGTCATTCTCACGGCATCGGGGGGACCTTTCAGATCCTGGTCAAAGGCGGAAATGGCGAATGCCACGCCGGAACAGGCGTTGAAGCATCCGAACTGGGACATGGGTGCAAGGATTACAATAGACAGTGCAAGTATGATGAACAAAGGACTGGAAGTGATTGAGGCGTCACATCTTTTCCCTGTTGATCATGACCAGTTGGATATTCTGGTTCACCCGCAGTCAGCAGTACATGGTTTGGTGCAGTACAAGGATGGCTCGCTGCTTGCACAGATGGGAAGCCCGGATATGCGAACACCCATCGCGCATTGCCTGGCGTTTCCCGAACGCATGCCGGTCGCCGTCAAGCGCTTGGACCTCGCTGAGCTTGGGACGTTGACGTTCGAAAAACCGGATCCCGACCGGTTTCCGGCATTGCGTACAGCGCTGGACGCCATGCGGGCAGGCGGTGCTGCACCGGCCGCGATGAATGCCGCCGATGAAATTGCGGTTGATGCTTTTCTCAATAGGAAAATCGGTTTTCTGGAGATTTCTGTGGCGATCGACGCTGTGCTGGACCAACTTGAAGCATCAGGCAGACTGTCGGCCTCAAAAAGTGTTGACGACGTGATTGCTCTGGATTGGGAAGCGCGGGAAAAAACCCTAGAATGGATCACGTCACGGCGGTCATCACACTGATGCCGCTTCAATAAATGTAATCCTACCATTAACGCGCCGTAATTCTCTTATTAATAGAGTGGTGCGATAATAGCTTAGTTGCGTAAGATCGGGCCCCTTTATGGATCTCATAGTTTCTGCTTACTCCCTCATTGTCGGAACGATCATTCCCTTCTTGTTTGTTTTGACAATTGTGGTTTTTTTCCATGAGCTTGGGCACTTTGCGGTCGCACGCTGGTGTAGCGTCAAGGTCGATGCATTCGCCGTCGGTTTCGGTCGAGAAATTTTCGGCTGGAATGACAAGAAGGGAACGCGCTGGAAATTGTGCATGATCCCGCTCGGCGGGTATGTGAAGTTTGCCGGCGACGAAAACGCCGCCAGTGTTCCCAGCCGCGAACTCATTGCCAATATGAGCGAAGAAGAACGCAAAACAGCGTTCATTGCCAAACCGGTCTGGCAGCGTGCGGCTATCGTTGCCGCGGGACCGATCGCGAATTTCCTGCTTGCGATTGCAATATTCGGCGCGTTGTTCGCTTCTGCAGGCAAGCAGGGACTTGTGCCGGTCGTCGAAGAAGTTTTTCCTGATGGTGCTGCAGCGCGTGGCGGCATTCTTGCCGGTGATGTCGTGAAGCAAATTGACGGGCGCGAAATCCACACCTTTGGAGAGCTTCGGCAAATCGTTCTTATGAATGCCAACACGCCACTTGTATTCGAAGTGGACCGTGGCGGGAAGCTCGTAGATCTTACCGTCACGCCCGATTCCAAGGAAAAGGAAGTTTTCTTCGGTGAGCGGCAGATGGCCGGGGATATCGGCCTCAGGGGCAGCGCGGATCCTGAAAACGTGGTCCGCATCAAATACAGCCCGCTTGGCGCTTTGGGTGAGGGAGCCAAGGAAACCTACCGGATCATGGACGGCACAGTCAGCTATATCTGGGGTGTGATCACACAGCGCCAATCCGCAGATCAGCTGGGAGGCCCGATCCGGGTTGCGGAAATTTCGGGAAAAGTTGCCGAACACGGCATCATACCTCTGATTTCCCTTGCTGCTGTTCTGTCCGTCAGTATCGGGCTGATCAATCTGGCGCCGGTGCCGATCCTTGACGGCGGACATCTGGTGTTTTTCGCCGCGGAAGCACTTCGCGGCAAGCCGCTAAGCGAGCGAGTTCAGGACGTCGGATTCCGCATCGGATTGGGCTTGGTACTTATGCTAATGGTTTTTGTAACCTGGAGGGATATCTTGCGTCTCGTATCAAACGATTCCTGAAAGCCGTGACATAGACGCAACGTCTTCAGACTAAATCGCTTTCGGCCTCGAACGGCAGTTGCGTTATCGGCAAAAACCTATAAAACGTTCGTCGGTTCCAAGAATCTGCTGGGGTGAATGCAGGTTCTTCGGATGGGGTACTAAAAAAAGGCATAGCGCAATAATGCAGCGATTGCAGAAACTTACACGGGCCGTATTTTTTGCAGCGGCCATTTTTTCGATTGGGTCGGTGGTGCCTCAATTGGCGGGGCAACTGTCTTTTGTAAGCGTTGCAGAAGCAGCCGTCGCCCGAAGCATTCAGGTGCAGGGCAATACCCGTATCGAGGATGAAACCGTCATCAGTTACATGACGATCGTACCGGGGCGCTCGTACAGCGCCTTTGACGTCGATGAGTCGCTGAAGGCGCTATACGCGACAGGTCTGTTTGCCACGGTAGATATCACCCCGCGTGGCAGCACCGTTATAGTGACTGTCTCCGAAAACCCGATCATCAACAGGGTCTCTTTCGAAGGCAACAAAAAGATCAAGGACAACGCACTCGAAACGGCGGTTCGTTCTCAGCCGAGAACGACTCTTTCCCGTGCCCGCGTTCAAGCCGATGTTCAAAACATTCTGGAATCCTATCGGCGCTCCGGTCGCTTCGGCGCTTCCGTCGAGCCGCAGATCATCGATCGTGGTCAGAACCGCGTCGATCTGGTGTTCGAGATCAACGAAGGCGCCAAGACTGGCGTGGAGCGCATTAGCTTTATCGGCAACAAAGCCTTCAGTGACGGCCGCTTGCGGGATGTGATCCGGACGCGCGAGAGCGGATTGCTGAGTTTTCTGCGCAGCACAGACACATACGATCCCGATCGTCTTGCCGCTGACGAAGAATTGCTGCGCCGTTATTACAATAAAAAAGGCTACGCGGATTTCAGAATTGTTTCTGTAAGCGCCGATCTCGATCGCGAGCAGAACATTTTCTATGTCACTTTCACGGTTGATGAAGGTGAAAAGTACAAGATCGGCGAAGTAGAGCTCGTGTCGACGATTGCGGAAGTCGACCCTGAAGACCTGCGCAAACTGGTTCGCACACGCAGTGGCCAGACGTTTAACTCGCTTCGCGTCGAGCAGTCTGTTGAAGAAATCACTTTGCGGGTATCGGAAGAAGGCTATGCGTTTGCCCGGGTTCGCCCGCGTGGTTCGCGCAACTACGAAGACAATACAATCTCTCTGATCTACTACATTGAGGAAGGTCCGCGCGCCTATATCGAACGGATCAACATCATTGGAAACGACCGTACACGCGAATATGTCATTCGCCGAGAGTTCGATATCGTCGAGGGGGATGCGTTCAACAGGGCGTTGGTGGATAAGGCTGAACGCCGTCTTCGCAACCTCGGATTTTTCGAGAACGTCTCGATCACGACCCAGCAGGGGAGTGCTCCTGACCGTGTGGTCGTGAACGTTCGCGTGGAAGAAAAGCCAACCGGTGAAATTTCGTTTGGTGTGGGTTATTCGACAGTTGACGGTATTATCGGCGACATCTCCATAACCGAGAAGAACTTCCTTGGACGCGGTCAGTTCGTGAAACTCTCCGTCGGCGGCGGTACGGATACCCAGTCCTATGAGTTCCGTTTTGTTGAGCCCTTCTTTATGGGCCGCCGCGTCGCTTTGGATCTCGATATCTACCGCCGTGTAGACGATGCCAACGATTATCGTTCCTTCGACCAGAAAAAAACTGGCGGCGGCTTTGGCTTTACGCTCCCATTGCGTGAAGACGAGCTGACCCTGCGACTGTTCTACAATATTTTCCAGGAAGAGAACTCGGATCCGGACAATCAGTCCACGAGCATCAACAACTGTAACACGTCCAATCTCTCGCTTGCTGTCTGTGACTCGCTCGGGACCTACCTTACGTCGCTCGTCGGGTACGATCTGCGCTACAACACATTGGACAGGAACATCGATCCGTCAGATGGCATCTTTGCCTCCTTCGGTCAGCAATTCGCAGGGCTTGGTGGCGACAGCTACTACATCAAGACGGAAGCCCAGGCGCGTGCTTACAAGGAAATCCTGGCGGATTACGGTTTGGTTGGAAGCTTGCGGGTCCGTGGTGGGAATATCATGGCGATCGGTGACGAACGGCTCAGAGTTTCGGAGCAGTTCATGCTTGGTGGCAACCTGATTCGCGGTTTTGAAAACCAGGGTATCGGACCGCGTGATGCGTCGACAGACGATGCGATCGGCGGCCGGTTCTACTTTGCCGCCACAGCCGAAGGCACGTTCCCGTTCCCGCTCATTCCAAAGGAACTGGGCCTGAGCGGAGCTGTGTTTGCAGATGCAGGCTCCTTGTGGGACGCCGACAGTGATCTTGTAAACCTTGTCGAGAACAATGGGGGTCGTATCGACTCCGACGATTTGTCGATCAGGGCTTCTGTCGGAGCGGGTATTCGCTGGCAGTCGCCTTTCGGACCCATTCGTGCGGATTTCGCATACCCGCTCGTAAAAGAAGACTCAGACAAAACACAGCTCTTCAGACTGAGTGGCGGTACCCGCTTCTAAACTGTGGTCATTTAAGTTAGAAAACGGCCGCCGGGTCTAACGGCGGCCTTTTTTGTTGGCCTCTCAAAAAGGATGAGACCATGTCCGAGCCGAGGTTCTTTGCAGTCCCTGATCCTGTATCGCTGAAGACGATCGCAAAATGGGCCGATGCCGAAATCATTCGGGGAGACGGCGGGCTTGAAATTGTCGGGGTTGCACCGCTTGAAGATGCCGGCGAAGGTGTCCTGGTATTCTTTGACAACACAGTCTATTTGAAGCAGCTCGAAACCACGGGGGCTGCCGCTTGCCTTGTTAGCAAGAGGCACAAGGACAAGGTTCCCGAAGGGGTGGCGGTCCTTGTGTGTTCGGATGCCTACCGGTCCTGGGCGCAGGTTCTGGCACGGCTCTATCCGGCTGCCATGTCGCCGAAAGATGCGCATTTTTCAGGAATATCCGAGCAGGCGGTCGTTGATCCGACTGCGGTCTTGGAGGAAAACGTAACCGTCGAGCCAGGGGCCGTTATCGGCGCGGATGTTGAAATCGGCTCAGGCAGTGTTGTTCGGGCGAATGCTGTTATCGGTCGCGGCACGAAGATCGGGCGCGATTGCGTCATCGGCGCGAATTGCTCCGTGCAGCATTCGGTGCTTGGAAACAGGGTCGCTCTTCATCCGGGGGTTTGTTGCGGCCAGGATGGTTTTGGGTATGCGATGGGTCCGCAGGGGCATCTGAAAGTGCCGCAAGTCGGGCGCGTGATTATCCAGGACGATGTTGAAATCGGTGCGAATACGACCATCGACCGTGGCGCCAACCGCGATACGATTATCGGTGAAGGTACGAAAATCGACAACCAGGTCCAAATCGGCCACAACGTGATCATAGGTCGTCACTGCGTTCTGGTTTCCCAGGTTGGGTTGTCTGGGAGCTGCACGCTGGAAGATTTTGTCGCGATCGGCGGGCAGAGCGGCGTGCGAGGTCACGTAACTGTTGGTATGGGCGCTCAGATTGCCGCCGTCAGCGTGGTCAACGAAGATCTGGCTCCGGGTGGCCGCTATGGTGGTACACCGGCAAAGCCGGTAAAGCAGTGGTTCAGAGAGGTTGCTGCTGTAAGAAAGCTTGCAGAACGCGGCAACGAATCGTAAACGGGCTGATGAAATAGAACTTTACGGAGTTAATCCGCCAAGGGGCACTTCATGGAAGACGCAGAACAAAAGACGCTTGCCAGCGCAGATATCATGAAAATCATGAAGCTTCTGCCGCATAGGTATCCTTTCCTGCTTATCGACAAGATCATTGAGATGGATGGCGATAACAGTTGTATCGGAATAAAGAACGTCACCATCAACGAACCTCATTTCACCGGTCATTTCCCTGAAAGGCCGGTATTTCCAGGGGTGCTGCTTATCGAAGCAATGGCGCAAACCGCTGGTGCATTGTGCGTTCATGCGCGTGGTGTAGACGCGCCGCCGCAGCTGGTCTACTTCATGACCATCGACAAGGCGAAATTTCGCAAACCCGTGGAACCTGGCGACCAGGTGCACTTCCACGTCAAAAAAATCAAGCAACGCTCCAATATCTGGAAATTCGACGCAGTCGCACAGGTAAACGGAACAAAGGTTGCAGAAGCTGAAGTCAGTGCGATGCTGATAGATGCGTGAGGACAAATGACACAGATACATCAAACGGCCATCGTTGAAGACGGGGCCGTGATCGGCGAGGGCACTCGCATTGGTCCGTATTCAATCGTCGGACCGAACGTGAGCCTCGGGGAAGGTGTAATCCTTGAAGCCCATGTGGCCGTCGCCGGTCATACGAGTGTAGGTCCTGGAACCCATATTTTTCCGTTTGCCAGCATCGGACACAAACCGCAGGACCTCAAGTTTGCAGGTGAGGTCACGCGCCTTGAGATTGGTTCAAACAACCAGATCCGCGAACATGTAACCATGAGCCCGGGCACCGAGGGTGGCGGTGGTCTGACGAAGGTCGGGGACAATTGTCTCTTCATGATGGGGTCTCACATTGGTCACGACTGCCAGGTTGGAAACCACGCTATTTTGGCAAACAATGCGACGCTCGCCGGGCATGTCGAACTTGATGATTTCGTCATTCTTGGCGGCTTGAGCGCAGTTCGGCAATGGTCGCGCATCGGTACTGGTGCGATCGTCGGTGGCATGACAGGTGTTGAATTTGATGTCATTCCCTACGGTTCGGTGATTGGGGACAGAGCACGTCTCGCCGGACTGAACCTCATCGGCCTGAAGCGCAAAGGTATCCCGCGTGAACAGATTCATGCGCTGCGAGCAGCCTATAGGGCATTGTTCGAAGGTGAGGACGGCACACTCCGCAGTCGAGCAGAAGCGCTTGCACTGGAAACGGGTGATCAACCCCTGGTGAAGACTGTAACAGACTTCATTTTGGAAAAGGAAGACCGGCGTTTTTGCACGCCGCGCAACGAAGACTAAAGCCATGTCCGATCCGATCGGGGGGCAAAGCGGGCGCCTTGCCCTGATAGCCGGAAACGGAAGTCTTCCCGGACAGATCGCTGATGCGTTGGTGCTGGCCGGGCGTGACGTTAAGATTGTTGCCATCAAAGGCGAAGCCGAAGCGGCGACCCGAGAACGCGCGAGCGCGGAACTTGGGTGGGGCGAAATCGGCAGGCTTTACAACTTTCTTGAAAAAACTGGATGCCGGGATGTTCTTCTGATCGGTGGTGTGTCCCGACGACCCGATTTCACGTCCATCCTTGGCGACTTCGGGACCATGCAGAGATTACCGACAATTTTTCGAACGCTGACCGGCGGTGATGACAGCCTATTGACGAAAGTTATTCGTCTTTTTGAGAGCGAGGGGTTTCGCGTTGTGGGTATCAAGGATGTTGCGCCGCAGCTGCTTGCTTCAAGCGGCGTACTGGGTCGGACGAGGCCAAGTTCTGACGACCAGCACGATCTGGAACTTGCGCTCAAGGCTACCGAAAAACTCGGCGAGCTCGATATCGGGCAGGCTGCGGTTGCCATCGGAGGCCGTGTTGTGGCGCTTGAAGGAGCAGAAGGAACCGACGCAATGCTGGAGCGCTGCTGCGAATTGAAGCGCAGTGGACGTGTCAGGACCAAAGGTCGTTCCGGTGTGCTCGTCAAGACCGCCAAACGCAATCAGGATTTTCGAGTTGACCTGCCGACGGTGGGGCCAAAGACAATTGAGCTTGCTGTAGCAGCGGGCCTGTCTGGGGTCGCCGTGGAGGCCCAGGGAGCGCTGATCGCAGACAAGGATGAGACGCTTAAAAAAGCCGATGCGATGGATATATTCGTAATCGGTATCGAGCGGACGGAGGAACCCGGGGAAACCGAGACATGACAAGCACTGGGCCGACGATTTGCCTGGTTGCCGGTGAAGAGTCGGGAGACCAGCTCGGTTCGGAACTCATGAAAGCCCTGGATGCCAAGCTTGGTGAGGAAACTCGCTACTGTGGCGTCGGCGGCGAGCGCATGACAAACCTTGGCCTCTCCAGTTTCTTCGACATCTCGGATGTATCGGTCATGGGACTTAGCGCTGTGCTCGCACGGCTGCCACTCATCATTCGGCGGGTCTATCAAACCGTGGACGCAATCGTTGCAGCTGATCCGGCCGTATTGGTGATCATCGACAGTCCAGACTTTACGCACAATGTAGCGCGCCGGGTCCGCAAGCGCGCACCGCACATACCGATAGTAGGATACGTGTCGCCGTCGGTGTGGGCCTGGCGGCCCGGACGGGCGAAGAATATGAGCGCCTATGTCGATCAATTGCTGGCCTTGTTGCCCTTTGAGCCAGAGGTTCACAAAAAGCTCGGCGGACCGCCGACACATTACGTCGGCCATCCGCTCGTCGAAAACGTGGGTGATCTGCGTCCGGCAGGGAATGAACGCGCGCCCCTGTTGAAGGACAACGGTGTTCTTGTTGTGCTGCCCGGCAGCCGCCGCAGCGAAATTGACCGTTTGCTGCCCGACTTTGGCAAAACCGTTGCACACCTCAAGAAAGAAATGCCGGGCCTTGAAGTCCTGCTTCCTGCCGTCGGGCATCTGGAACAAAGGATCAGACAAGAAGTCAAAAGTTGGGAATTTCAGCCGAAAGTACTGACCGGTCTGGACGAAAAGCAGGCGGCTTTCCGGCGTGCACATGCCGCATTGGCGGCTTCAGGTACAGTGTCGCTCGAACTCGCCTTGTCAGGCGTTCCGATGGTGGTTGCCTATAAGGTTGACTGGTTTTTCCGCAGACTGAAAGAACTCAACCGGCTCTTCAAACTCGCCAATGTAGACTCGTTCGTCTTGCCGAACATTATTCTGGGAAACAGAGCGATTCCGGCATTTCTTGATGAAGAAGTTGATCCGGAAGTTCTGGCCAGGAAGTTGATTGGCCTCTTGACCGATGGGCCGGAGAGGCAGTTTCAGCTGAGCGAACTCAGCCGTCTGGACGATCTTATGCGTCTCCCCGACGGTCACAGTCAGAAAGACGCGGCCGTCGGCATCGTCATCCGGACCATGAATTCCGCACGATAGCCGGTAGAAGGTGACCATGAAGGCTGCATCCGCTTGGCGTGACAGCCGGAACGGACGCTCCTGCTATTGGAGCGCCCGGAGACAGCTGCGGCTCAAGCGTTTGCCACCTTGTCGAGGAAGTTGCCAACTTCCTTGTTCAGCGTGTCTGTCCTGCGTGACAATTCACCGGATGCTGTCAGAACAAGACTTGAGGATTGGCTGGTTTGGGAAACCGCGTCTGAAAGGTCCGACATATTTGTTTTTACCGAACCGGTGCCTTGGGCGGCGCGTTGAACATTGACCGAAATCTCATTGGTGGCGGCACCTTGTTCCTCAACGGCTGCCGCGATGGTTGCGGTGTATTCATTGACCTCTTCCATTGTCTCGGTAATGTCCTGAATGGCAGAAACAGCGTCTTCAGTTGCCGTTTGGATCTCCGAGATCTGTGAGCTGATTTCCTCCGTTGCCCTTGAGGTCTGTGTCGCCAGTTCCTTGACTTCCGCCGCCACGACCGCGAATCCCTTGCCGGCTTCACCGGCCCGGGCAGCTTCGATCGTCGCATTCAAGGCGAGGAGGTTTGTCTGCTCGGCGATTGCCTGGATCAAATTGACGACCTCGCCGATTTTTGTTGCAGCTTCGGCAAGACTGTTGACCTTTGTATTCGTGAGCTGAGTGCCTTCTGTCGCTCGTCCCACAACCTGTGTCGTCTGGCTTACCTGGCGGGCGATTTCAGCAATTGACGCGGAAAGTTCTTCTGCAGCGCTGGCGACTGTCTGTACGTTCTGGGTCGCTTCGTCCGTAATACCGAATGTGCTGTCGGCCAGACTGGAGCTCCGATTGGCAAGCGAGCTGAGATCCTGCGCCGCGCCATCAAGGGTCTTTGCTGTCTCCCCAACAGTTCCAAGTGCTTCGGAAGCCTTTTCGCGGAACTCGGCGATGAGTTCTTCAACACTGGCCTGGCGAGCAGCGCGCAAGTGCTGTTCCTGTTCGGTTTCCGACTGGAGACGAACACGTTCAACAGCGTTGTCACGGAACACCTGAAGGGTTCTACTCATGTCGCCGATCTCATCGCCCCGTTCAGAGCCATCAATCTCGACTGCCGTGTTGCCTTCCGCGAGCATGGACATGGTCGCTGTTGTTTTACGCAAAGGTCTGGTCACGGCAAGATTGAGCGCAAAGGCGAGCCCACCGCCGGCTGCAACCGCTGCCAACAGGGCAAAACTAATAACGCTCAAGGCTCTGGAACTTGAAGCCTGTGCAGTGGCGCTCTGGCCTGCAGAGATTGTTGAGATCCGCGATCTGACGCGCTCAGAGAGCGTTTTCATTGCTGAAATTTCGGAAGCAAGTGCAAACTCGTTGGAAGCCAACCCATCAAAAGTGTCGTGGAATGTGTCCAGCGACTGAGCGACTACGGGGATCATTTCCAAGATCGCCGGGAAATCCTTTGATCCGACTTCGAGCCTCGACGTCAGTTCTTTCAGGGCGGAGACGCCTTCAACGACTGCATTCTGGGTTTCCTCGCCGGGAAACACCATGAAGTAGAATGTAGCTGCCTTGAGGGCATGCGCATCCGCCTCCAGCTGCATGACAGTGCTTGATACATTGTCGGCCGCAAAGAAGTTGTAGCTGATTTGCTCGGCCTCGCCGTTGACCTTGTCGATCGCCGCGGTCGTCTCGGTCAGTATCTGTTTCACATTCATGACGAGTTCTTCGAAACCTGCCTTTGCTGTGTCCGTCAGGTCGAAAATCTCGATATAATCCTTGGTCGCTGACAGCTTCTCCAAAATCAGCGCGACGTCTTTAGTCTTGTCAGAAAGTTTCTTGAATTCCGCGCGGTCAATGCCTTCGAAACTGTTTGACGCCATTTTCATGGCGGCGGGTGCCAGTTCGTCGAGACGGGTCTTGATCTCAGCAATCTGAGACGCATTGTTTGCTGCTGCCGAGAACAGATTTTGAAGCGTCAGCACCTGTTCCTGATAGCTAGCGGCAGCCTGTCCCACCTTGTTGGCGCTTACCATTGTTCTGCGTGCGTTGGTATCGTCGGAGCTGATACCAATTCGCGCAATGATAGCTTTGCCGAGGATGTCGGCAGCGGCGGCCTCAAGCTCGCGGACGGCCTCTTCGAGCCGGGTCCTTTTTTCAGATTGCGACTGCGTGAGTGCCACGACGTTTTCGAAGGCGGTGTGAAACTCGGTGACTGCCGCAGCTGCTTCCTCCACCTGATTTTTTGCCAGTGTCTCACCGGCAAGCTGCTTTTCCAACGTAGCAAGTTCGCTTCCAAGTCCGTCGATATCAACGAGTGCAGCATTGGCTGCCTCGATGTTCTGAGACGCAAGAAAGTCTTCGCGTTTGCTTGCCAGGTTTTGCAGCTGTGCGATCGCGGAGGTCGATTGTCTGGCAATTTCCATTCTGTCTGAAAGAGTCATGACGCTGTAGGCGCCGACACCGCCAACAAGGCCCGTCAAAGCGACAACTGCCGCGAAGCTTCCACCGACCTTTACACCGAATTTAAGATCGGTAGCAAATTTCAGAATTTTCATTTTGCCCCCTCGAAGTCGCCAACGATTGATTCATCTGATAAATTCAAGCGAAGGTAGTTGGGGATTCCTTACTTTTGTATAAAGCAAGCTTATTGAATGAATCTATGTATTATTACAGATAACCTAATTCACTTATCGTATTTCATTGGAGAGATCGCGCTAAGATTCTTTAGAGAATCTGTAAAAAATAGTACATAGAAAAAAATTTCGTATTAGTTGTATTTTTGACTTAAAATTTGGAGATTCGTTGTGGGATTTTAAGTAAAACTAGCCGTTGGTGCGTGTTCTCTCTGCGCATGTTCATTGACAATGCCGGGAGAACGTTGCGTTAAAAAAATGCCCCCGGCAAACCGGAGGCATCTTTTCTTGTGCTTCGTACGAACGTTAGGTTTTTCGACTTTAACGCCGTTGATCGATCGGCGTGTAATCCCGTTTGGTGGCGCCAGTATAGATCTGACGCGGGCGCCCGATCCGCTGAGAAGGGTCTTCCACCATTTCTTTCCACTGAGCGATCCAGCCGACTGTTCGCGCCAGTGCGAACAGAACAGTGAACATCGTTGTCGGGAAGCCGAGAGCCCGCAGCGTGATACCTGAGTAGAAGTCGATGTTGGGATAGAGCTTCTTGTCGATGAAATATTCGTCGTTCAAAGCGATTTTTTCCAGCTCGATTGCAACATCGAGCAGCGGATCGTCCTTGATACCCAACTCGCCCAGAACTTCATGTGTCGTCTTCTGCATGATTCGGGCGCGGGGATCATAATTCTTATAGACCCTGTGGCCAAAGCCCATCAGGCGGAACGGGTCATCCTTGTCCTTGGCCCGCTCAATGTACTCGGGGATGTTATCCACGGACCCGATTTCAGAGAGCATGTTCAGTGCGGCTTCGTTTGCGCCGCCGTGAGCCGGGCCCCAAAGACATGCAATACCCGCGGCAATGCAGGCAAACGGGTTCGCGCCTGATGAACCGGCAAGCCGCACTGTCGAGGTTGAGGCATTCTGTTCGTGGTCTGCGTGGAGAATGAAAATACGGTCCATGGCGCGCGCGAGGACCGGATTGACTTTGTACTCCTCACAGGGAACAGCGAAACACATATGAAGGAAGTTTGCTGCATATCCGAGATCGTTGCGCGGATACACAAAAGGCTGACCGACATGGTACTTATAGGCCATCGCGGCAATCGTCGGCATTTTCGCTATCATGCGAAGCGAAGCGACCATGCGCTGGTGCGGATCGGTGATGTCCGTCGAGTCGTGATAGAACGCCGACAGCGCGCCTACAGTTCCCACCATGATGGCCATAGGGTGAGCGTCGCGGCGGAAGCCAGAGAAGAAACGGTTCATCTGTTCATGAATCATCGTGTGATAGGTCACGCGATTCACAAAGTCATCCTTTTGCACCTTGGTCGGCAGTTCGCCATAAAGGAGCAAATAGCAGGACTCAAGAAAGTCGCCATGATCGGCAAGCTGGTCGATCGGGTATCCGCGGTACAGCAGCGTACCCTCGTCACCGTCGATATATGTGATCTTGGATTCACAGGATGCAGTTGACGTAAAGCCAGGGTCATATGTGAACATGCCGGTGTCCTTGTACAAGGACGAAATGTTCACGACTGACGGTCCGATGGATCCGTCAAGAACGTCGAAATCGTGGTCGGCGCCACCGACGTTGAGCTTGGCGTTGTTGTCGGCCATACAGAAACCCCTTTTGTTTATCCTGATGTGCTGTCCGGTTTTGACTGCCCGTCACGCTTACGTGCTCAATCCCGGTCCGCACCTGAGAAATTTTCGGGTCTTGCGTAGCCCATTTACCGCAGTGCCGCAAGCTGGCCAATATAACGCTTTGGTCAAAGGCGAGAATTACCGGTCCAGGTTCAGCTCGCCTGGGTTCGAATGAGCAGGTACGACGCCCGCAAATCGTTTCAGGTTGCTATAACCCTCCGTCAAGCCGCCTTTGTTGCTAGCCCGCTTTGACCGCCTAAGCCGATTAAGGTTTGAGCATTCTCCGGTAATGGATCTCATGGAAAAAGTACCGGCTGATCTTGCCGTAGCACGCCTCCGAGTGAAGTGAATCGGATTAAAAATACCAATAAATCCTTATGCTCGCGTGGTGTCTGGACGTAGGGAATTGCCTGCAAGTATCAGAAACAGTTGGCTTTGCCGCGTTATCGATTTCCCTAAAGTTAGCTGATACGCTTTTGAGCGAACCTTAGCCGTCTCTCAGGAATTTTGAATGAATCGAGTGCTCGAAGATTTTGCCACGAAGATCGTTTTTGCCAAAGATATGGACATTGTCTGGAGCGCGACGTGCGAGTTTTTCGAGAACCAGGGGTTCATTGGCGTACAGCACGGCGTGAGGAACGGAGGGGGGAGGCTCACCGAAGACGATACACGGCTATCAACCTCGGTTTCCGATTGGCAGGCGGCGTATTTTTCCGAAGAAGATGACCTCATAGATCCTCTGTTTACGCGAAGCGAGCATACGCCCGAGATGTTTACAACCGGTCTTGAGTTTCTTTGCGACTATCCGTTTTTGAGACCTAAAGAAAAAGCCGTAATCCATCGCGCGTCCGATTTCGGTTTGATCAGTGGCTTGGCAATGAAGATGCCGAGCGAAGATCCGCAAATGCGCCGAGGCTGGAATTTGCTTTCCGATCTGAACCGGAAGCAGATGGAAGATCTCAGACAAAGATCCGGCTCTCTCTTTCAGGTATGTGCTGCACTTGCGGACCAGAAAATGGTCTCGGTTGGCACGCAACATCGGGGCCTTCGGTTGACCAAACGGGAAGCTGAATGCCTTTTGTGGCTGGCCAATGGCATGCGCACCGATCAGATCGCCTACAAGCTTGGTATCAGACCCGTTACAGTGGACATGCATGTTCGCAACGCACGCCACCGGTTGGGCGCCAAGACGCGTGAGCAGGCCCTTGCGATCGCCATTCATGAGGGACTTATCAAGCCTTGACGCAAGCGAGGGCACCCAGGTTGGCTTGGCTCGATTTGCGAATACCTGCGGCTCCCGGAAAGCCCGGAAGCCACCTCTTGTGACTTAAAGTCGTTATTTCACACACAGTTGCGGGATCTCTCAGGATGCCTGATCGTTGATGCGGGCCAGCGACTCTTCACGGCCAAGCGCTATCAGCACGTCGTAAATCCCCGGCGATGTTCCGCGTCCGGTCAGTGCGGCGCGCAGCGGTTGGGCGACTTTTCCAAGTTTCAGATCCTTCTGTTCCGCGTAATCCCTGACTGCAGTTTCCAGAGGTTCAGCCGTCCATTGCTGAGTGGCTTCCAGAACACCTGAGAGTTCGCCCAGGATTACCCTGGCGTCTTCAGAGAGAATTTTCTGAGCCTTTTCGTCCGTATCCAGCGGCCGCTCGCGCCAGAGGTATGACGCGCTCTCGGTCAGTTCGACCAGAGTTTTTGCGCGCTCCTTGAGGCCGGGAAGGGCGTTCAATGCCGTCTTTTCGTTTTCCCCTTGCGAAAGCCAGGAAAGGACCTTCTCCCCGTGTTCAGCGGCTTGAAGATAGACTTTCCAATGCTCGAGCAACTCCGCGTCCTCGGTCGAACGCATATAATGTCCATTGAGATTTTCCAGTTTCTTGAAATCGAAACGGGCAGGGGATTGCCCGACGGCGTCAAGTCCGAACCAGTCGATCATGTCATTTAACGACATGATTTCTTCGTCTCCGTGGCTCCAACCCAGACGGGCCAGATAATTTCGCATGGCCTGTGGGAGATAACCCAATGCCCTATAGGCCTCCGCGCCTGTTGCTCCATGACGCTTTGAGAGTTTTGCACCGTCCGGGCCATGGATCAGTGGAATGTGTGCCATTGCAGGCACGTCCCAGCCAAGTCCCTGAAAGATGAGTGTCTGTCTTGCGGCGTTCGTGAGGTGGTCGACCCCGCGAATGATGTGTGTGACACCCATGTCATGGTCGTCCACGACGACGGCAAGCATATAGGTCGGCGTTCCGTCGGACCGCAGAAGAACAAGATCATCGAGATCCTTGTTGGGAATCACGACCCGGCCCTGAACCAGGTCTTCGATAACGGTTTCACCCTCTTGCGGTGCCCTGAGCCTAATGACGGGATCAATCCCGGAAGGGGCTTCCGAGGGATCCCTGTCCCTCCACGTGCCGTCATAGCGCGGCGGTCGTCCTTCCGCGCGCGCTTTTTCGCGCATTGCCTCAACTTCTTCCGGTGAACAGTAACACTTGTAGGCCGCACCGTCGGCAAGCATCTGATCGACGGCTTCCTTGTGTCTTTCCACGCGCGAGAACTGGGAAATAGGATCACCAGCCCAGTCAAGACCCAACCATGAAAGGCCGTCTATCAAGGCATCAACCGCCTCCTGGGTGGAGCGGGCGCGGTCGGTGTCTTCAATGCGGAGCAGCATCCTTCCACCGCTGTGCCTGGCAAAAAGCCAGTTGAACAAGGCGGTTCGGGCGCCGCCAATATGCAGGAATCCGGTCGGAGAAGGTGCGAAGCGCGTGACGATCTCTTGTGTCATGGTGCTTTATTTGAAAGTCTCATCTGGAATGAAGGCGCGTGCTGCGCCGGTCGTGTGGCGCGGTCTTAGCACAGGCATCGTCAGGGCAAAACAGTGCCTTGCCCGTTTCTTGTTTCGGCACGGAAAGTAATGCGCGTTGGTTTATCGCCAGGACACATTGCAAAAAGAAGTCGGTCGCAAGAACGGTGCGAATTCCGAAGACTATATTGGACATCCGACGTCTGACGATCCCGCAGTCAAAACACGCCGCCTGTCTGGCCGGAAGCAGCTCTGGTCGACGAATTCAAACGCTGCAGAAGGTGGCAAAGCAAGTGCCGCGAACTCGCAATGGGAAAATCGGGCCTTACTCTGGATCAGTTTTTCTTATGCGGCCGGGATCGGAATTTACGCGGCTCTGCCGGAAGAACCATCCTGGTTCCTGCTGTCATGTCTGTTCACCGGAATTGTAATCTTTACCGTTTGGCACGCACGCCGGCGGCATCTTTCGCCGGTGATGCTGCTGGTTCTCGCATGTTTTGCAGGTTTGACGTCAGCGAGCCTTAGAACAGCGTATGTAGACAGCCCGCGGATCGGCGAAGACATGAACGTCAGTCTGACGGGCAAAGTTCTTGAGGCAACCAACAGGCCCAATGGAAAAAGATTGGTTATCGAGGTTGAAACGGTCAATGATCGCGCACTTTCAGAGATCGTGTTTCCCGCTAAAGTTCGGCTGCGTGTTCCAGGGGAAACACAAGCCGGCGTTGGCGACAGGATAAACACCAGGGCACGCGTTTTTCCACCTGCCGGTCCGGTCGTGCCTGGCGGATATGACTTTTCTTTTCGCGCTTATTTCTTGGAGCTTGGAGCAACCGGTTTCAGTTTCGGGCAGCCAGATGTTTTACCGGCCAAGAATGCAGCTTCGTTTCAGAATACGGGCGTCTGGATCCAGGCGTTAAGAGATCGCATAGCCTCAAGGATACGCGCCAGTTTACCTGATAGTCAGGAAGCTGCACTCGTCGTTGCACTGCTTGTAGGCGATCGCAGCAGCATAAACGAAACTCAGCAGGAAAACCTGAGAGCCGCAGGGCTTGCTCATATTCTCGCAATATCGGGTCTGCACATGGCTCTGTTTGCTGGCGGGACATATGCTGCAGCGCTCTTCATTTTTGCGTTGTTTCCGCCTTTGGCGTTGCGGTTTCCCATTCACAAGTTCGCCGCCGGCGCTGCCATGGCGGCGGCTTTCTTCTACTTGCTCGTTTCTGGCGCTTCCGTTGCAACGCAGCGATCTTTCCTGATGATCTCACTCGTCTTTCTGGGAATTCTTGTCGGACGCCGCGGCCTTACGGTACGCAGTGTCGCGTTTGCCGGTCTCTTGCTTCTGGTGCTGGCGCCGGAGCGCTTGTTCTATCCCGGTTTTCAGATGTCATTTGCAGCGGTGATCTGTCTTGTTGCCGTCTACGAAACGTGGCGGGAACGCGTTGCACCGCTCGCAGCTGGCCGGCGGTATCGCAAATCGCTTCTTGACAAGATCACGCTATCGGCAGCCCGGTGGATGGCCGGGCTCCTGGTGACGGCGCTCGTTGCCGGAGTGGCGACCGGAATTATCGCTGCGCATCACTTTGGCCGTATTGCACCATACGGGCTTATCGGAAACATGCTCGGGATGCCCGTTTTCACGCTGCTTGTCATGCCGATGGGCGTTCTTTCGCTGCTGCTCATGCCACTTGGACTGTCAGCAGTTCCACTCGCTGTCATGTCGTTTGGGTTGACACTCCTGCTCGAGATTGCCGCGTTCGTTGCCGAACTCGATGGCGGCATCGGTGCGATCGGTCAGTTGACGATGGCCGAAACACTTGCATTTACATCGGCTCTTTTCGCGGTTCTGCTGCTGCGGGGAAAGTGGCGGCTCGGCGCGGTTCTTCCACTTCTGGCAGGAAGTATTCTGGTGTATTTGTCGCCCGCGCCCGATATCCAAATATCCGCTACCGGCAGTCGTATTGCGGCACGTGACATTAGTGGAAATCTTAACTGGAATGGCGTGCGGGGGTCGTTCCAGACCGACATCTGGTATCAGGCAGAAGGACTGACCGGCGAAGCGATCATGTCGCGCAAGATGCAATCGCCTCAAAGAGAATGCGATCCGCTTGGATGT
Source organism: uncultured Roseibium sp. (assembly GCF_947494555.1). Taxonomy (GTDB): domain Bacteria; phylum Pseudomonadota; class Alphaproteobacteria; order Rhizobiales; family Stappiaceae; genus Roseibium. Next base: position 53,905 of record NZ_CANLVF010000009.1, read on the forward strand.
GTCATAAAAGCCTTTGAAAAAAGCCCAGTCGAAACAGAAGCCGCGACTCCAGACAGGCCCTTTTACATCGCCTTGCCAAAGTCGCTGGATGCGCTTGTCATGGATTGCCGGTATGCCGATCTCATCGTAAGCGACTTGATCGTGCCCGGTACGTGTGAGGCAGGACTTGTCATCGATCGCGACATACGTGAGCGCCGAGGCGCGATATCCTTGTGGCTATCCCGTCAGGCAGGGTCCGATCCCAGTGCCGATGAAAACAGTCAACTCACATTCCTTCGCGAAAAAGACACCGGGCGATTGCAGATTGACGCGATCCAATACGCAATCCCGATCATACCGAGACCCTGGCACAGGAAAGGTGAGGTAACGCGCGCAAGCTTGCGATGACCGCAATCAACAGCAGGGCTCACCCACTTTACATTCGACCATCGGCCCGACCCGTTTACCGCAAAGGCTCACAGGTGCCGCACACTCACCGTTAGTATTGGCGGAAAAGGGCAACCAAACGACCTTGGACACGCACTCTGCCAGGGCCGAAGATGCGCGTTTCATAAGCTGGATTGGCCGCTTCAAGGGCGATGGATGCGCCCTTCTTGCGCAGACGCTTGAGCGTGGCTTCTTCCTCGTCAACCAGTGCCACGACGATATCACCACTGTCCGCACTGTCGGTTCTGCGTATCAGAACCGTGTCACCGTCCAGAATTCCAGCTTCAATCATGGAATCGCCGCGCACTTCAAGAGCGTAGTGCTCGCCTTTTCCCAGAAGTTCCGGCGGCACGGAAATCGAATGACTGTGGGTCTGGATTGCTTCTATCGGGACGCCTGCCGCGATGCGGCCCATGACCGGAATCTCCGTTCCCTGTACCACCGGTTCAGGAGCGGGGCGCGGGGGCTCCAATTTCCCGAGCGAACCCTCAATGACCTCGGGCGAAAAACTGCCCCGGGGCCGTGGAGCGCCCAATCCAGGCGCTATGGAGTCGGGAAGGCGTACTACCTCCATCGCGCGCGCACGGTTGGGAAGCCGTCTTATGAAGCCCCGTTCCTCGAGCGCTGTAATCAGTCGATGGATACCGGACTTGGAACGAAGGTCCAAAGCATCCTTCATTTCATCAAAAGACGGCGGAACACCCGTTTCCTTGAGTCTTTCGTGAATGAACATGAGCAGTTCGTACTGCTTGCGCGTGAGCATTTTTAGCTTCCCCTGACCACAGAATGGGCTGGTACAAATCAAGAACAATCTACCTGTTCCTATTGTGTTCTGCAAGGGTAAATGTTCTCTTACTGTTCTCTATGAGAGTCAGGTAGTCCCGAAATCCGCTGAAATTTGCGGGAATTAGCTGGTTGACACGAGAAGCAGTTCGCAAGTGACGAGGGTCGGCGCTCCACCTTCAAGGACGTATCCACTGTGGAGGCCTCCATCAAGATCGACGCACCGAATCGGTATCTTCACGTCCCCGTCGCGCCGGCCCACCGCTCCAGGTTGGAGAAGGATCTCGGAAATCAGGCCTGTCATGGGTTTGCCATCGATGAAAGCCGCTCCTGCTAGACTGCCGAGACCGAGCACTTCATATGTTTCGGTATCAAGCTGCTTTGCCAGATCGGCTATGCTTGCAGTCAGATCCTCAAATGGCGCCAATGTTGTGATCAGAGCATTCGCGGTATCCGTCTTAGCGCCGGTATTCTGTACAGTCCTATACAGAGTGAATTCCGTCTCCGGATCTTCTTTAGCTACAAAGGACGCACTGCTTAGCCCCCAGCCGGTGATCCTGCTTGTATCCTCCGCAACCAGGGTATGCGGCAGCAGGTGACCGAGATGGTTGGCATTGTTGTGAGGCCAGTATGCATGAGCATGGGTGAACCAGCGACCGTCTCGCCAGCCAAGTATCGCAACGCCTTCTCGTATGGTTGCAGATCTGCAATTTTGAGTGTCGCTGTACCATGCAACATGCCGGTCATCGATCGCGCAGTCCGGCATCACATACTCAAAGGACTTGAGTTTCACGCCCGACAAATCCAACACCGCCGAAGAAAAGTTTTCGCGTTCAGCCCATTCTCCTAATTTGTCGAGCAACGGTTCCCCGGCTGGAATTTGCAGATCGATCCGCTTTGCACTGCAAAGCGCGAAGGGCCGTCTGGTGCTGTTCACCGGCCCTGGATGCCTGATCTGAGCAAGGTTGGTTGGTGGGGGCCGTCTCATAGTAAGCCTTCTTCGGCGAGAAACTCACGCACGAGCTTTTTGGTGATCTTGCCGTAGGCACTTGTCGGCATCGTTTCAATGAATAGGTATTTGGCCGGCATCTTGTAGCGGGCAATCTTTCCGGCGAGATAGTTCGTCAGCTCCTCTGCCAAGTCGCGATTTTCACCTGCCGCAACACAAACTGCCAGTCCGATTTCTCCCCATTGCGGGTCCGGGATTCCAAGTATGGCCACCTCAGAAATACCTGGGTGCGTCAGAAGAACTTCTTCGATTTCCTTCGGATACACGTTCGAGCCACCGGAGATGTACATGTCGGAAGCGCGCCCGGTCAGATAGAGATAGCGTTTCTCGTCAAGGTGTCCGATATCTCCCGTGCGGAACCAGCCGTTTCGAAACGATGCTTCGTTCGCTGCAACGTCTTCAAGATAACCGGCGCAGACCGCTGGTCCGATCACGCACACTTCACCGGTCTCGCCTGGCGGTAGCATGTTGCCTTCGTCATCCTGGATGCTGACCTCGATTCCCGTGCGTTCTGTACCGCATGTCCCGATCCTGGTTTCGGGGCCATCTTCCAGAAAATGATCCTGCGGGCGCAGGACGGTAATGTTTCCGGTGACTTCGCCCAAGCCGTAGTACTGAACCAGAACGTGTCCGAGCTTTTCAAGCGCGTGTTTCTGGTCTTCCCGATACATCGGCGCTCCAGCATAAATCACGTGCCGGAGGCTTGAATGATCGTATCGGTCGACCGATGGATCCTCGACCAGCCGCTTCACGATTGTTGGAACCGTAAACATGTTGCTGACACGGTGCTTTTCGATCAGCTCAAATGCGACTGCGGGATTGAAACCACCCCTTGGAATCAAAACATGCGTTGTTCCCAAAGGAAGCTGGGCGATCTGTTGCAGGCCCGCGCCATGGGATAGGGGAGCGATCACGAGCGAGGCGTCCTGTTCGCTCGTGCCGGGAATGAGATCTGCCAGGTAATTGACGGTCACAAAGCCGATCTGGCCATGCGTGAGAACAACTGCCTTGGGTTTGCCTGTCGAGCCGGACGTGAAGAAAAGCCAGCAGGGATCGTTGTAGTCGACTGCTTCATCGGCAAACGGTTCACCGAGGTGTTCAGAAATGAGGTCTTCGTACGATGCACCGAATGTGCTGGTTCCAATGCTGATTGTACCGGCGAGATCAGGGATTTCGGCATGCACGGCGTTCGCCTGATCCTCAAAGTCCGCATCGCACACGAAGATCTTCGCTCCGGCCTTGCGCGCAGCAAATGCGGTTTCACCCGGTGCCTGACGAAAATTGCAGGGTACCCAGACCGCACCGAGGCGAAAGGCTGCGAGCATGGTTTCGCACATCTGATTGGAGTTTTGCGCCTGAACCAGAATACTGTCGCCTTTTGCAATGCCGAATTTGCGCTCGAGGACATGGCAGAGTGCGCTCACTCTTTGATCGAGATCATCCCAGGTCCAGGTCCTGTCTTCCCAGACGATCGAGGAATGCGCCGGCCAACGCCGGGCATTCTTCGTCAGGTAGTGCGCCAGGTTGGGAACTCGATTCGAACAGCGCTCAATCATTTGACGACCAAATCCTCTTCCTCGTATGTCTTCGAAGGACGTTAGGCCCGTCTTGCGTCTTTTGACAAGCCGCTGCACATGCGGTGCTTGCCGTCATAGCTGCGTGCCGATCAACTATGGCCATCCATCCACCGCAAGGGCAGGGAACATTGCGATGAATGAAACGAACATCACGGACTGGGACGATGCCTTCGCCAATGCCGCCCACATTCCGGGAGCGGAGACCTACCCGCCCAGATGGGCATCTGATGCTGAAAAATTCAGAGCGTCATGGGTTGAGAAGGAAATAGATATCTCTTACGGGAGCTCTGCGCGGCAATGCCTCGATTTGTTTTTTCCCAAGCGGGCTTCCAAGGGGTTGGTAGTATTCGTGCATGGCGGCTACTGGCTGCGCTTTGACAAGAGTTTTTGGTCGCACTTTGCGCAAGGCGCCCTGGATCGCGACTGGACGGTCTGCCTGCCCAGCTATGATCTGTCTCCTGATGTGGAAATCGCGCAAATAACCCGTCAGATCGGATTGGCAATTCAGTTTGCGGCAAATCGAGTGGACGGGCCGATCCGGTTGTCAGGGCACTCTGCAGGCGGGCACCTTGTAACACGCATGGTCTGCAAGGACGCGCCGATCGAAAAGAGTGTCCTTGATCGCGTGAAGGCTGTCCTTTCCATCAGTGGCCTCCATGACCTTCGGCCCCTTCGCAACACAAGCATGAACGCGTCTTTCGCATTGTCGGAGGACCTGGCGATCGCCGAGAGTTCAGCACTGACGCAGCCGGCAATTGATTGCGCCGTCACCGCCTGGGTCGGCGGGCAAGAACGGCCAGAGTTTATCCGGCAGTCGAAACTCTTGTCACAGGCCTGGCCAAACGCACGATTTCAGGAGGAGCCAGGCAAGCATCATTTTGACGTCATTGACGGATTGCTGGACGCAGAAAGCGAATTGACCGATACGCTCGTGTCGCAGTGACCGCTTTAAGGAACGGGATATTTCAGGCGTTTGCTGTGATCCGGTCCGCAATTTCCTGGTTCAGCTGAAGCATCTTCTGCATATTTTTGCGTGCTTGCTCAGGCTCACCCGACAGGATTGCAGTCGCAACACTGATGTGGTTCTGGCGCGAGAGCTTTTCTTCCGGAATCCGGTCCTTGCCGGCTCTGTAGGAAGACAACAGCACGGCGTGAATGAGGTTCTGAAAATGGGCAAGCATCAGATTTCCGCTCGCTTGAAGAATGGTGGCGTGGAAGGCGTAGTCGGCGCCAATCATTGCTTCCAGTCCGTGGTCTGAATGAACGCCTTGCGCCGCAATCAGGATTGTTTCTTTCTGAATTTGAGTGCCATTGAGTGCTGCAAGCGCGGCTGCTTCCGGTTCGAAGATCGCCCGCAATTGCGTTGCCTCTGCGTAAATCCGCGCTGTCATCGGACATTCGGGTGTGTGCCACCTGATAACGTCCGGGTCCAGGAGGTTCCAGTCGTCAAATGAACAGACTTTCGACCCGTATCGGCGTGCGGTTCTGACAAGGCCTTTGCCGCACAGGACTTTGATTGCCTCCCGGATCACTGTTCTGGAAACCCCAAGCGAACTGACCAGTTCATCTTCTTTGGGAAGAGTTTCACCAATCGGATAGTATCCAAGTGTAATTCGCCGACCCAAGTGTTCCACTGTGTCTTTGACGGCTCCAGTTGGCAGAGATGTCAGCACTCTGTCCGGCAATTTAAACAATGAATGCCCTCCTTCAGTCTTCCCGGCACCATCCTAGAGTAAAGTATTTATCATATTTTTCAGGACCCAAAATAACGGATATTTCATCAGGTCTGTACGTAAGATTGCGTAAAACAGATCGTCCTGCCTTGTGCCAAAATGAATGGGCTAATTTTATTATCTCCTTGGAGCAGATTAACTTTGAAAAATCATTGGAGGTCAATTTTACGGTAATCCACAAGTAGCCCGAAAGCGAATGGGTGCAATTAGCCAGGCAAGAACCTTATGAGTTGATCGAACGAAGAAAGGCGAAAGGAAAATTCAGGAGAGACTGTTTCAATTAACAATTGATTTTTATGGAAAATTTAGAAAGCCTAAGCAGTATGCATGTTAATGTGCAGGCGCGGTCCAGGTGGACCAAAAGACTTTATTGAATACACGGCACCAACAACATGTAATATCCGGTTGATGCAAATCTGGTGACAGCGAAAAACGTCGCGGGTGTGTTTCTCAAGAAAACGTTCCAGGTCGCAACTGCAGCGAAATTCGGAGAAACGATCTCCACAGGTCAGAGGTGAATGTCTTGAGTGTTAGCGGCAGTGCGTCGTTGCCATATGCTCCCAAGGAGATGGGCCGTGTCAGCCTGTCACGAACGTTCATACTCTATACACTCGGCCTTTTTGCCCTTCTCGGCATCGTTTTCATCGCAATTTTGACGAAAATCACGTGGGACGCTTCGCACGAGCGCGCGATCCGGGTCACCGAAGCGTTTTTTCAAGCAACCAAGCGTCCCTTTGAAAGAGCGATCTGGACCGTGAACGCAGATGCAACGCTTCAGTTGATCAGGGGATTGGAAAGTCTGGAGGTGGTTGAACGGGTCTGGGTTGAAACTCCGGACACCGGCGATTTCGGCGATCCGGTCGATGGGCCCCGCCGCGGTGAAGCGCTGAGCTACACGCTTAACTCACCAAGCACGATCCTCCACAAAGATGCGATCGGGCAGGTTTTCATCCTGATTGACCGGAATACGATATCGCATGAAATCGTCTTGACGGTCGGCTATATCGTGGCGGCGATTATCGTTTACCTTCTCCTATTGGCTTTGGTCATTCGAGCGGTCTTTCGGCGTCTGATCGGTCACCCGCTGTCGGCAATCGTCGACTACCTTTCAACGCCACGTCTCATCGAGAACCCACCCGAAGCGCGGATCATGCCGGAACGCGCGGACGAAATAGGAATTCTTGCCGAAAGCCTGCAGTCGATGGTTCGCAGGCGCCACCTGGACTTGAAAAAGATCCAGGAATATCAGACCAACCTCGAAGATCTCGTCGCACATCGAACCGAACAGCTTAAACTTGTACAGGAAGAGCTGATCCAGGCCGACAATCTTGCTGCGCTTGGAGCGCTCGTTGCCGGCGTGTCGCATGAATTGAACACGCCGCTCGGAAACGCGCTTGTGGCAGCCACAACCATCACAGATTCCACCGAGTTTCTCAAAACCGAACTTGAGCAGGAACGCCTCAGCAAGGATATGCTGGAAAACGAAGTCGAGCGGATAAAGGATACCGCCCGTATCATTGAAAAAACGCTTGGACGTGCGCGCGAACTTGTCGGCAACTTCAGGCAAGTGGCGGTTGACCGGCAGAGCGAAAAAATGCGGTCGTTCAATTTCGACCATATTATCAGAGAAACCCTGGCGACCCTGCAGCCGACACTCAAGAAAACGTCATTCGATCTGGAACTGAACCTCAACGCAGACACGGTGATGGAGAGCTACCCGGGTGCTGTCAGTCAGTTGGTTTCCAACCTGGTTGAAAATGCGATGAAACATGGCTACGAAGGCCAGAGTAACGGCAGAATCAAGCTCTGTTCAAAGGTTCTGCCGATGAGCGGCGGCAACGCCGAAGCAAGTGGAAAAAAGATAGTTCTTTCCTGCAAAGACTTTGGTGTGGGCATTCCGGAAAAAAATCTCAAGAAGGTTTTCGAGCCGTTTTTCACGACCAAGTTCGGCAAAGGCGGGTCAGGGCTCGGAATGGCCATTTGCTATCAACTTGTCACGGAAGCACTCGACGGAACGATCTCGGTTTCGTCAAAGGTCGGCTCCGGCACAGAATTCACGATAGAAGTACCCATCAAAGCACCTCGCGTCGACACGAACGCGGCAAGAAAGAAAGTACACTGAAATGGTGATGGATTTTCTTGCGCCGCCCGAGCCGGAAGGAAAAGGGGACACGCAGGCGCCTTGGAAGATTCTCATTGTGGACGACGACCCCGACGTTCACGAAGTCACCAAAATCGCTGTGGCGGGATGTTCCTTCGAAGACCGTCCGTTCGCTCTGCTTCACGCTCTTTCCGCTGAAGAAGCGCGGCAGCTGCTTCGTGAGCATGAGGATATTGCGGTTGCACTGATCGACGTTGTCATGGAAAGCGATACGGCAGGACTTGCCCTTGTCAGCTGGATCCGCTCCGATCTTGGCAATACCTTCACGCGTCTGGTTCTGAGGACGGGCCAGCCCGGCTATGCCCCACAGACAGACGTCATCATGAAATTCGATATCGATGGCTACGCGGAAAAGGCTGAACTTTCGCGAACCAAATTGATCACAGCGATCGTTACAGCGCTTCGCGGATACAAGCTGGTCCTGTCGCTCGAAGCCAACCGGCAAAAACTCAAACAATTGAATGGTCAGTTTGCCGCTATCGTTGAAAAGAACGCGTTGAGCGAATTTGCATCGGCGGTTCTGACGCATCTTTCCGATCTTGTTGGTGAGCCTATCGATGGATTGCTATGCGGCATGGAAGCCTTGCCGGAATATGGCAATGAGGACATTTCGCGTGTACGCGTCCTGGCTTCCTCTGGTGCCTTTGAGGACAAAGTGGACCTGCCACTCGATGTGGTGGGTGAGGATCTCGTCCGAAAGGCAATTTCAGAATGTATCGGCAGCAAGTCACCATTCTCGACGCCGCAGGGCGTCGCGTTGCCGCTTGTGACAAGAAACGGGATGGCGGGTGCGATTTATGTCGGACTGCCCATGGCGAAACTTGATGAGAAGGTCGGATCTGAGGTCATTCAGTTATTTGTTTCCAACGTTGCTCTTGGGTACGAAAAAACGGGGCTACTGGAACACATCCGAAACCTCGCCTATGTCGATCGCACAACTGGTCTGTCCACGTTTTCGGGGTTTCTGGAAACGTTTCAACGGCATGCAGGCGAAGGGCGGCCACTGCTGGTTGTTCATTCCGATATTCAGCGATTTCGCGTCATCGTCGACGGGATCGGCGATGAAAGGGCGGGCGCGGTTCTGAAGCGGACCGGACACCGCCTCTCACAAACATTTCCCGATGCGCTGACGATTGCACGCAAAGAGAAAGATGAGTTCTTGATCCTGCTGAAAGGTGGCGTGGAGAACAAGGTCCAGGATGTCGTTGCGCGGGTGGAGGAAGCATTCCAGGACCCCATTGCGCTTGGTGAAAACCAGATCACGCTCAGGCTGCGGCTTGGATTTGCCACGGCTGAAAGCGTTGGCAGAGGTGCAGAGGAAACTGTCCGCTTCGCTTCTATTGCGCTGAATGACGTCAGGCAGAAAGGCCTGACAAATCACGCGATCTTCCACCCGCTTATGCAGGAAGCGGCCCTGGAGAGGCTGCGTCTTGCTTCGCTTCTGACGGGCAAGAACAACCAGACCGAATTCTCGCTGAACTATCAGCCGATCATGCAGGCCGTCGATGAGAGTATTGCCTCCTTTGAGGCGTTGATGCGGTTCCGCACACCCTCCGGAAGCTTCCTGAACACCGCACGCATGATCGAGGCGGCCGAGGCGAGTGGTCTTATTACCGAAATCGGCGCCTGGATGTTCAAGGCAGCCTTTGCGGAATTCAACACGTTTGAAGGGCTTTCAAACCGGATCCGTCTCAACGTCAATCTGTCGCCCAGACAGGTTCAGGCAAATAGGATCTACAAGGACATAGAAGATGCGGCGTCGGCTGCGGACCTGTCACTGGACCGGTTGGTCTTCGAAGTGACCGAAGGGCTCTTTGTTTCCAATGATCAGGTGACCATGTCTTTGCTGACCTGGCTCCGCAACAAGGGTGCAAAGGTCGTCATCGACGACTTTGGAACGGGCTATTCCTCGTTCAGCTATCTTCGCAAACTCCCTGTAGATGGTATCAAGATCGACCGCAGTTTCATCATGAACATGGAACAGGACCCCGACGCCCTGGCGGTGGTCAAGTCGATCATTGCTGTTGCACAGGCACTTGATCTCAGTATTACGGCAGAGGGCGTGGAAACGGTTGATCAGCGCAAACTGATGCAGGAACTGCAGTGCAATTATCTGCAAGGCTATCTGTACGCCAAGCCGCTTCCCGCTCCGGAACTCGGATCCTTTATCAGCCGTGGTGGCGATCCAGATCCCGCGCTTCTCTGAGTTTCCATTGGTCTGATTTCGCTGATAAATGCCGAGGAAACGTTCAGCTTCCGCTGCCCGCTGCCTAGCGAGACGGTCTTTTCTTTCCCTCTCCTGAGATAAGTTATTGAACTTTGTGGCGAAGCAGGCTCTCATAACGTGAATGCCCGCCGACGGGAGTGTCTCATGTAGTCCCGAACGGCGGCCATTCACGCGACTTTTTTTAAGTGCGCTCTGAGGGAGAGAAATATGGACATGAACGGCTCCCGCCGGATTCCGGCAAAAAGAGAAGCCGTCTGGGAGGCTCTTAACAATCCGGACATTCTCAAGGCTTGTATTCCCGGCTGTGAAAGTCTGGAAAAGACCTCCGACACCGAGATGAACGCACAGGTGACCACGAAGATCGGACCGGTCAAGGCGAAGTTCAAAGGTGCTGTCACACTTGAAAACATCAACCCTCCGGAGAGTTATACGATCGCCGGAGAGGGCAAGGGTGGCGTGGCCGGGTTTGCCAAGGGATCTGCTGATGTCAAATTGGAAGAAGACGGCGATGAAACAGTTCTGACCTATGAGGCGAAGGCCCAGGTTGGTGGCAAACTTGCGCAATTGGGCAGCCGGCTGGTCGATTCCACGGCCAAGAAGATGGCCGAAGAGTTTTTCGGCAAATTTACGGAGCTGGTTGGCGAAGGTCAGAAACCGCAAGAAGTCACAGCACCGGCTGCGGAGGCAGCATCCGAAGGGTCAACAGCCGAATCCGTATCTGCCGCAGCAGAGCCGGTCGAAAATCAGTTGGATCCGGGTGTGGCTGAGGAAGCCAAGCGAATTGCCATTGAGGAAACACCCGGCGAAGTCATTCATGCAATCGAGGAAGCAGAGCACGCGGTTGAAGAAACGCTGCAAAAGGCGGAAGAGAATCTCGAAGTCGCCGCAGGGCGAAACGCCTTTGGCGGTCCTATGGTCTGGGGTCTTGCGCTTCTTGCCGTCCTCATTCTTGTGCTTGCTCTAGCGAGTTGACCCGCGCGGGACAGATTTGGTTTGATAAACTCAACACAACGAATTCAGGGTTCAACCTGACAAAGATAAGCGGCAGCCGGAACACCCGGGCACGTTCGCTGAGCATTCACGAGGGAGATTGATTTATGACGAAGGTATCGTTGGTTTTGAACGGGAAGTCTGTGACGTGTGATGTTGAGGACCGGACGTTGCTTGTTTCTCTGATCCGTGATGTTCGCGGACTGACGGGGACGCATGTTGGTTGTGACACGTCGCAATGCGGAGCGTGTGTTGTTCATGTTGACGGGAAGGCGGTTAAGGCCTGTACGATGTTGGCGGCACAGGCGGCGGGGTCTGATGTTGTGACGCTTGAGGGGATCGGGTCGGCGGATGCGCTTCATCCTGTTCAGGCGGCGTTCCGGGAGCATCACGGTCTTCAGTGCGGGTTCTGCACGCCCGGGATGATCATGAGCGCGGTTGATATGATCAACCGTCATGGTGCGGGCAATCTGGACGAGGCGACGATCCGGGACGAGCTTGAGGGCAACATCTGCCGGTGCACGGGCTATCACAACATCGTCAAGGCGATCAAGGCGGCGTCGGACCAGATGGCTGGGATGGCTGAGGCGGCTGAATAGGGCCGTTGGTTTGAGATTTGAGCGCTGTGTTTGCAGCGCGTTTTGACGATTGGGTCCAGGGTCCGTTCAGCGTCTTGAGGAGAAGGCGCGGCGAGGTGTCAGTGGGATCCGGATCAGGTTTTTGGGAGAGAGAGAATGGCAATTGAGGGGATTGGCGCGCGGGCGCTGCGCAAGGAGGACAAGCGGTTCATCACGGGCAAGGGCCAGTATACGGACGACATGGTTCTGCCGGGGATGGGCCACGCGGCCTTTGTGCGCTCTCCGCATGCGCATGCGAAGGTGACCGGAATTGATGCGAGTGCGGCGCTTGCGATGCCGGGTGTCGATGCGGTCCTGACGGGGGATCAGCTGATCGGCGACGGGATCGGCAACCTGATCTGCGGCTGGATGATCCACTCCAAGGACGGGTCTCCGATGAAGATGGGGGGCTGGCGGGCGCTTGAGCCTGAGGTTGTGCGCCATGTGGGGCAGGCGGTTGCCGTTGTTGTGGCCGATACGGCTGCTGAGGCGCGCGATGCGGCCGATGCGGTTGTTGTCGACTACGAGGAGCTTCCGGCTGTGGTCGATCCTGTTGCCGCGCTTGAGCCCGGGGCTCCGCAGATCCACCCTGAGGCGGAAGGCAACCTGATCTACGACTGGGAGATCGGGGATGCGGCAGCGGTTGATGCGGCTTTTGCGGGCGCAGCGCATGTGACGAAGATGGAGATCCGCAACAACCGTCTGGTTCCGAACCCGATGGAGCCGCGGGCAGCGCTTGCAAGCTACAATGACGCGGAAGAGCATCACACGCTCTATACGACCTCGCAGAACCCGCATGTGGCACGCCTTGTCCTGTCGGCCTTCTATAATGTTGCCCCTGAGCACAAGCTCCGGGTGATCGCACCGGATGTGGGCGGCGGCTTCGGCTCGAAGATCTACATCTATCCGGAAGAGATGGTGTGCCTTTGGGCGTCGAAGCGCGTGGGCCGTCCGGTGAAGTGGGTGTCGGACCGCACTGAGGCGTTCCTGACGGATGCCCATGGCCGCGATCATGTGTCGGAAGCAGAGCTGGCGCTGGATGCGGACAACAGGATTATCGGTCTCCGGGTGAAGACGATCGCCAATCTGGGCGCCTACATGTCGCTGTTCTCGTCGGCGGTGCCGACCTATCTTTATGCAACGCTTTTGTCGGGCCAGTACAACATCCCGGCGATCCACGCGAATGTGAAGACGGTCTATACCAACACGACGGCGGTGGATGCGTACCGGGGGGCGGGGCGTCCGGAGGCGACCTATCTTCTGGAGCGGATCATGGAGACGGCGGCACGGGAGGTGGGTCTTTCGCCTGCGGACTTCCGGCGCAAGAACTTCGTGCGTGAGTTCCCGCACCAGACGCCTGTGATCATGTGCTACGACGCGGGCGACTATGACGCGACGCTGGATGCGGCGCTGTCGGCAGCTGATTATGCGGGCTTTGCGGCGCGCAAGGCGGAGGCGGCCTCGCGCGGCAAGCTGCGGGGCATCGGCATCTCCTGCTATATCGAGGCGTGCGGCATTGCGCCGTCAGCGGCGGTCGGCTCGCTCGGGGCCGGTGTCGGCTTGTGGGAATCTGCCGAGGTCCGGGTGAACCCGGTGGGGACGGTCGAGGTCCTGACGGGCTCGCACAGCCATGGCCAGGGTCATGAGACGACGTTTGCGCAGCTGATCTGCGAGCGGTTCGGTCTGGACAGCGATGCGGTGTCGATCGTTCACGGGGACACGGACAAGGTTCAGTTCGGCATGGGCACCTACGGCTCGCGCTCGGGCGCGGTCGGCATGTCGGCGATCGTGAAGGCGCTGGACAAGGTGGAAGCGAAGGCGAAGAAGATCGCGGCGCACCTGATGGAGGCCGCGGAGGGCGACATCCAGATCGAGGGCGGCGAGCTGAAGGTTGCGGGCACGGACAAGAAGCTCAGCTTCACCGAAGTGGCGCTTGCGGCCTATACGGCGCACAATCTTCCCGAAGGCATGGAGCCGGGTCTGAAGGAGGGGGCGTTCTACGACCCGTCCAACTTCACGTTCCCGGCGGGCACCTATGTGTGCGAGGTCGAGGTCGACCCGGAGACGGGCAAGACGGAGATCGTGAGCTTTGTTGCGGCCGACGACTTCGGCAAGGTGATCAACCCGATGATCGTGGAGGGCCAGGTTCATGGCGGTCTTGTCCAGGGGATCGGGCAGGCGCTTCTGGAGAATGCGGCCTATGACGAGAACGGCCAGCTTCTGACGGCGTCCTACATGGATTACACGATGCCGCGCGCCGATGATGTGCCTTCGTTCAGCCTGTCGACGCACGAGACGCTTTGCCCGGGCAATCCGCTCGGCATGAAGGGCTGCGGGGAGGCCGGTGCGATCGGGTCTCCGCCGGCTGTGATCAACGCGATCACGGATGCGGTCGGGTCGAACGAGCTTGCGATGCCGGCCACGCCCGAGCGTGTGTGGCAGTTGTGCCAGGCGCAGCTGAAGCAGGCGGCCGAATAAGGTTCGCGAGGAAAATTCTTCGGGCAGGGTCAGCCTGCCCGGTCACCGACAAAGAGATTTTGGGGAGACCCGACATGTATGAAACAACCTATCACCGCGCCGGCTCAGTTGGCGAAGCATCGGAACTTGTGTCGAAGGCTGAGGACGGCAAGATCCTTGGGGGCGGCCAGACGCTGCTGCCGACGATGAAGCAGCGTCTTGCGTCGCCGAGCGATCTTGTGGATGTGACGAAGATCGCGGAGATGAACGGCATCTGCGAGGGCGATGGCAGCCTGTCGATCGGGGCGGCAACGACCCACGCGGAGGTTGCCGCGTCCGACCTCGTGAAATCGAAGCTTCCGAGCCTTGCGGGGCTTGCAGGCGGCATCGGCGATCCGGCGGTCCGGCATATGGGCACGATCGGGGGCTCGATTGCCAACAACGATCCTGCTGCGGATTATCCGGCAGCGCTTGTGGCGCTGGGGGCGACGGTTGTGACGAGCAAGCGCTCGCTTTCCGCCGAAGACTTCTTTGTCGGCATGTTCGACACGGCGCTGGACGAGGATGAGATCGTGGTATCGGTGACGTTCCCTCTGATCGAGAAGGGGGCCTATGCGAAATACCCGAACCCGGCCTCGCGCTATGCGATGGCGGGGGTCTATGTGGCCAAACACCAGGACGGCTCGGTGCGGGTCGCGGTCACGGGGGCGGGCCACTACGGCGTCTTCCGGGTCGACGGCATGGAAGCAGCCCTTGCCGGCAACTGGTCGCCGGACGCGGTCGCTTCCATCAAGGTGGACGCAGGCTCCATGCTGCACGATATCCACGGATCCGCAGCCTATAGGGCAAACCTCGTCACCGTCATGGCCAAACGCGCCGTCAGCGCAGCTGGCTAAAAGGCCTTGCTTTATTGTCACGATGTTGAAAGCCCGGCTTGATAAAAGCCGGGTTTCTTGTATTCAAAATCCGAAAGAAGTGCTTTGCATATCAAAACAAGACAAATAAAAAACGCCAAGGCAATACGCGATGTGTGATTTACGATACGGCAAGACCGGAACGGAGATGGTAAACCCTTAATCGAATACCGGCAAACTGCGATGATCGGGATCGTGAGGACACCAAAATCGGACTGATGGACGCATAATTTCGATTAATTTGACCTTCAATGTCGGGTGGCATAATGCCGGAAGGCGATTAACGGCGGGACAGAGGTATAAATGGCTGTAGCAAATCAGCGGGCACTTAAATCCGGCAGCGGACGGGAAAATCCTGTTTCTGTTGCCTTTCGACCCATTCGCTCCGCATTCTGGGGTGTGGCGGTGGTCAGTTTTGTCATCAACATATTGATGCTGACTGGTCCGGTCTTCATGCTTCAGATCTATGACCGCGTACTTGCGAGCGGGTCAGTGCCGACGCTGGTGGTTATCGGTTCGCTGGCCATGGTACTTTACCTTTTCTACGGGATACTTGAGGGTGTGCGCGGCCGGATCCTGTCACGCCTCGGACAGCGCGTAGATGCAAGATTGTCCGGAATCGTCTACAAGGTATCGAACAGTCTACCGGTGCGGTTGGGGCGTCAGGCGTCGCGCCTTCGACCCGTTCAGGATCTCGACACGATTCGTCAGTTCCTGTCCGGTCCGGGACCTGCGGCCATTTTCGATATACCTTGGCTGCCGCTTTATCTGGGGATCGTTTTTCTCTTTCACCCGCTGCTGGGAATGGTCGGGCTGGCCGGGGCCATCATCATCTCCATTCTGATCGTGCTCAATGAATACATGTCCCGCGGGCCGACAGAAGACGCGTCCGGTCAGGCAGGACGGCGTTCTGCAGCCGTCGAGAGCGGTCAGAGGAATGCTGAAGTGGTTGCGGCCATGGGAATGCAGCCCACACTGACCGCCCGGTGGGACGCTCAGAATTCCGAATACCTGGCAACTCAGCGCCGCGCTGCTGACACCACTGGTATTTTCGGAACGACCATCAAGACAATCCGGTTCATCCTGCAGTCCGCCATTCTGGCCGTCGGCGCGTGGCTTGCCATTCAACAGGAAATCACTCCGGGCGTGATGATCGCAGCGTCGATCATGACCTCACGCGCTCTGGCGCCGATTGAACAGGCGGTTGCGCAATGGCGTGGATTCGTTGCAAGCCGGCAGGCTCTGCGACGTTTGCGTGAAGTATTGGTGGTTGTGGACGCTGAAGAAGAAAAAATGGATCTTCCGCTTCCCGACAAAGGTATTACTGTTGAACAGCTGTTCTGCGGCCCGTTCGGCGAAACCATGCCATATGTGCAGAACGTGACGCTGGAACTTCAGGCCGGTGACGGTCTTGGTGTGATCGGACCATCAGGTTCGGGCAAATCGACATTTGCCCGGGCGCTTGTGGGGGTGACGTCTCCCCTCAAAGGAGTCATCCGTTTCGACGGCGCGGAACTGTCTCAATGGGACAGCGAAAAGCGGGGCGAGTTCATCGGCTATCTGCCGCAGGACCTTCAGCTGTTCGACGGAACGATCGCCGAAAATGTTGCACGTTTTCGCGAAGATGCCGCACCGGAGAAAATCATCGAAGCTGCGAAACTGGCCGATGTGCATGACATGATTGTCGGGCTGCCGGAAGGTTATAACACCGTTATCGGCCGAAGCGGGCGGTCTCTTTCCGCCGGGCAGCGACAGCGTCTTGCCCTTGCCAGGGCGTTGTACGACAATCCGTTCCTGGTGGTTCTTGATGAACCGAATTCCAATCTAGATGCAATCGGCGAGAGTGCGCTGACCAACGCAATCAAGGCGATGCGCGAAAAAGGCTCGATCGTCATCGTGATCGCGCACCGGCCAAGCGCCATTGCGACGGTCGACAAGATCCTGTGCCTGAAAGACGGTAAGATGGCCGGCTTCGGACCCAAGGAAGAAGTTCTCAAGCAGGTTGTTCAACCGATCCAGCCTGTTCGTCAGGGAGTAGGAGCAGCCCGATGAAACTGGCACAGTCCCAAACAGGATCCACACAAGCCAATCCGGCTGACGAAGCCCTCAGCAAGACAGTCCGTAGCCATCTTTATTTCTCGCTGCTGGTCACGATTTTCGTGGTATTCGGCATCGGTGGCTGGGCAACGTTCATGGAGATATCCGGTGCGGTTGTCTCCTCTGGAACTGTTGTTGTTGAAAGCAACATCAAGCAGGTACAGCACCGTGAAGGTGGTATCGTCAAAGAGATCAAAGTGAAAGACGGCGACATTGTCGAGGCGGGCGACCTGTTGCTCAGCCTCGATGACACGGTCACGCGCGCCAACCTTTCTGTCATCACCAAACAGCTTCGGGAACTCACAGCGCAGGAACTGCGACTGGAAGCTGAACGCGACGAACTGGCAGCCATATCCTGGCCGCAGGAACGTATCGAATCGCTCGGCGATATCGAACGCGGACAGCAGTTGCTCCTGGAAGCGAGGCAAAATTCCAAGGAAGGCCGGAAAAAACAGCTGGAAGAACAGATCCGTCAGTTCAATAAACAGACCGAAGGCCTTGAGGCCCAGGTTGTCGCCAAGGAGTCCGAGATCGAGCTGATCAAAGAGGAACTGGAAGACCTCAGCGGGCTCCTCAACAAACAATTGGTTTCAAAGAGCCGGGTCTCGGCGCTGCGGCGTGAACAGGCGCGCCTGTCCGGTGAATATGGCGACCTCATTGCCCAGATTGCACGGACAAACGAAGCCATCAGCGAGCGGCAGATCCAGATCCTTCAAATCGAAGAATCCTACCGGGCTGAGGTGCTTGAACAACTACAGGAAGCGCGGTCGCGCATCGCACAGCTTGAAGAGCAGAAGATTGCGGCCGAAGACGAATTGACCCGGGTTGACATCCTTGCACCACGCAACGGCTTCGTGCATCAGCTTTCGGTTCACACGATCGGCGGTGTCATCGCACCGGGTGAGACGGTCATGCAGATCGTACCACGCGAAGACCAGCTGATTATCGAGGCGCAGGTTCAGCCCGTCGATATCGACCAGCTTGCGCCGGGCCAGGAGGCGCGTATCCGTTTTCCGAGCTTTGACCAGCGGACGACGCCGGAACTGAATGCAAAACTGCTGACGGTCTCTGCCGATCTGTCCGAGGATGAGCGCACCGGGTTGAGCTACTACACGGCGAAGCTGATTATCGATGATGCGGAACTGCAGAAACTCGGATCGCAGACACTGGTTCCTGGAATGCCGGTCGAAACCTTCCTGCAAACGGGTGACCGGACTGTCCTGAGTTATCTTGTCAAACCGGTGACCGACCAGATTGCGCACGCGATGCGGGAAAGATGAGCCATCCTGGCTCACAGGAAGCGGGCAGGGGATACTGCCCGCTATGGATGATTTCTTTTTTGGCTAAAGGATCAGAATATCGGTCGCGGCTCCGGCTTTCTGGGCCGGGGCGTGCGGCGGCCGGATGATCAATGCGCCTGATTTTGCAAGAAGAGCGAGCATGGAGCTGTCTTGCGTCTCGAAAGGCGTCGCGACCAAACGTCCGTCCGGATCTTCGTGTAAGGTAGCCCTGACATAATCCTGGCGCCGGTCATTTTCGCCGAGATCAGCACCCAGAAAAGCCTGTTTGGGGGCCGACAATCCGGCAGGAAGGCCGAGCATCTTCCGGATCAGCGGACGCAGAAACAAAAGGCCGCAGACCAGGCTTGAGACAGGATTTCCCGGCAGGCCCAGAACTCTCGTCCGTCCAAGCCGGCCGGCCATCAGCGGCTTGCCCGGACGCATCGCGATACGCCAGAAGGCGAGGTCCATACCTTCCTGGCCGAGAACTTCCTGAACCAGATCGTGGTCGCCGACAGACGCTCCGCCAAGCGTCACCAGGATATCAGCCTCTTCGCTCAAGGCGCGCCGCACATGTCCTGCAAGCGCAACCGGGTCATCCGGCGAGATGCCCAGGTCCACGGGCATACCGCCGCAATCCTCGACCATGGCCGCGATGCCTGCGTGATTTGAGGCGATAATCTGATCCGGTCCCGGCTCGCTGCCTGGCCGGACAAGTTCGTCACCGGTTGCGAGGATCGCGACCTTTGGCTGTTTGACGACAGGCAATTGCGGATGGTTCATCGCCGCCGCAAGAGCAAGGTGGCGATAGGTCAGCCTGAGCGGCGGTGAGAGCAGGATCTGGTTTTCTTGAAAATCCAGCCCGGCCGGCCGCACAAACGCCCCTTTGCGTGGAACTTCGTTGATGGTGATCCGGTCACCGTCGCGGGTGGCATCCTCCTGGATCAGGATCGTGTCAGCGCCCTCGGGAACAGGGGCTCCGGTGAAGATACGAACCGCCTTACCGGCACCAACCGTACCGTTGAAGCCATGGCCTGCTGGAGCTTCGCCGATAACGTCAAGTTCGCTGCCGACTGCAAGATCCTGATGGCGTGTGGCGTATCCATCCATTGCCGACGCGGCAAATGGTGGCTGTGTACGCTTTGAGACAAGGTTTTCCGCCAGAACCCGGCCATTTGCCTTTTCGAGTGCAATGGGCTCTGGTTCAAGCCTCGAAACGCCGGAAAGGAGTTTTTCAAGTGCTTCGGCGACGGGCATCAAGCTCATCAGGTTCCGCCTTCGCTGCCGTCTTTTTCGAGTGTCCAGTGCCCGGATTTACCGCCGGCCTTCTCCACAAGCCGGATGTCACCAATCACCATGCCCCGGTCGACCGCCTTAGCCATGTCGTAGATCGTCAGACAGGCAAGAGAGCACGCCGTGAGTGCTTCCATTTCGACGCCGGTTTGTCCGCTCACTTTTGTCGTTGCCAAAACAACAAGCCCTGGCAACGTGTCATCGGGCTCTATCTCGACCTTGACTTTCGACAGAAGGAGAGGGTGACACAGCGGTATCAGCTCGTGGGTTCTTTTTGCAGCAAGTATGCCCGCGAGCCTTGCTGTTCCGATCACGTCGCCCTTTTTGGCGTTACCGGACCGGATGAGTTCCAGCGTCTCAGGGCGCATCGTGACGGTGCCGCGTGCGACCGCAATCCGGTGGGTGATTTCTTTGGTGGACACGTCGACCATATTGGCCGCGCCTGTCGCATCCAGATGCGTTAGTACCGGGTCCTTTTCAGACATCGACTTTAAACCGCTTCCGACAATGCGGGCCGGGCAAGCAGATTACGGGTTGCCGAGGCAACATCGTCCTGCCGCATCAGGCTCTCGCCGATCAGAAATGTCGAGATGCCGACCTTGTTCATCCGGCCGAGATCCTCCGGTGTAAACAGTCCCGACTCGCCCACAACGATGCGATCGGAGGGAACCAGCGGCGCCAGTTCTTCGCTTGTTTCCAGCTTTGTTTCGAATGTTTTGAGATTTCGGTTGTTGATGCCCACAAGCCGCGAATTCAGTTTGAGCGCGCGCGCGAGCTCCTCGCCATTGTGGACCTCCAGCAAGACATCCATACCGAGCTCGAATGCGGTATTCTCCAACGCGTGCGCTGTATCGTCGTCAACCGCGGCCAGGATGATAAGGATGCAATCACCCCCCCACGCACGCGCTTCGTAGACCTGGTAGAGGTCATACAGGAAGTCCTTGCGCAGAGCCGGCAGAGAAACCGCATCCCTTGCTGCGGTCAGAAATTCCGGTTTACCCTGAAAAGACGGTGCGTCAGTCAGGACAGACAGGCACGCAGCGCCGCCTTCCTCGTAAGCTTTCGCCAGAAGCGGCGGATCGAAGTCCGAGCGGATCAACCCTTTCGACGGGCTGGCCTTCTTGATCTCGGCAATGAGAGCATATTGCCTGTCCGCATGTTTCGTCTCGAGCGCGGCCTGAAACCCGCGCGGAGGTGGAGTGTCCGCGATGCGTGCCTTGAGCTCCTGAAGAGGCACAGCCGACTTCGCGGCCTCGATTTCGTCGCGCTTATACGCTTCAATCTTTTGAAGAATGTCAGCCATGTCGTTATCCGTTCGAGGCCGCAACCAGTTTTTCCAAAGTGTCGGCAGCCGACCCGTTGTCTATGCTGGCCGCCGCAAGCTCAACACCGTCCTTGAGGTTTGAGGCCTTGTCCGCGACCACGAGAGAAGCCGCAGAGTTAAACAGTACGATATCACGGTAAGCGTTCTTTGCGCCGGCAAGGACTTCGCGAAGGGCTTTTGCGTTTTCGGCCGGCAGACCGCCTTTCAACTCGCTGGCGTCAGCATGGGGCAAACCCGCATCATCAGGTGAGATTTCAAACGACCTGACGTCACCGTCGCGTAGCTCGCTGACAAAGGTTGGTCCCGTCGTTGTGATTTCATCCATGCCATCGGATCCATGTACGATCCAGGCCTTTTCCGTCCCCAGTTCCTTGAGCGCTTTTGCTACCGGGTCCACCCATTTGTGGGCAAAGACCCCAACCATCTGCCGTTTGACACCGGCAGGGTTCGAAAGAGGTCCGAGAAGGTTGAATATGGTGCGCGTTCCGAGCTCCATTCGAGTTGGCCCGACATGCTTCATGGCTGCATGGTGCAGCGGTGCAAACATGAAACCGATTCCCGCTTTTTCAATGCACTCGGAAATTTTCGCTGGTGCGATGTCTATGTTCACACCTAATTCGGAAAGCGCTTCGGCTGCGCCCGATTTGGAAGACAGCGATCTGTTGCCGTGCTTGGCCACAGGAACACCACACCCGGCCACCACGATTGCCGTGCAGGTCGAGATATTGTAGCTGCCAGAACTGTCGCCGCCCGTTCCAACAATATCAATCGCATCATCCGGGGCGTCGACAGCAAGCATTTTCGATCGCATCGTCGCAACGGCGCCCGTTACTTCCGCTATGCTTTCGCCGCGTACGCGCAACGCCATCAGGAAGCCGCCCAACTGAGAAGGCGTCGCTGATCCCGACAAGATGACTTCAAAAGCCTCTCTCGCCTCATCGGGGCTAAGGGCATGACCATCGGCGACTTTGGCTATTAAGTCCTTGAAAGAGCTCGTGCTCATCCTCCATCCACCTCAGGTCAATGTTGCGTCAGTCCGATCACCTGTGCGATGCCGACCTGGTTGATCTCAACACCGGCTTCGTTTTCCCGGTCTGAGATGAATTGTCCGACGAGTGAGTCCCGCATTTGCTGTGACAGCTGTTGATTGAGCGCATCGATCGAAGGCGAGGCGGCATCAAAGTCCGGCACGGAAACAGACGTCACGGTCAGAACCAGTCTTCCATTGCCGTCAGCTGACGGTGTGATTGCGCTGGTTCCGACAGGGCCACTGAAAAGTGCGGAAATGGCATCTTGATTGAAGTCGCCTGACGGGGCGGTGCGGGCGAGGTTCTCAACGCTCTTGACTTCGAGCTGTTCCTCGTTCGCAAGAGCATCGAGCGGCGTGCCGTTCTCCAGTCGGTTCAGGAGTTCGGTTGCCTTGTCGCTCAGACGATTTGCAAACTCGGAGGCTTTCCAAGCCGCGACCACGTCGTCTTGAGCCTCGTCAAGGGTACGATCGCGCTCCGGAATGACCTGGTCGACCTCGTACCAAAGAAAGCCTTGGGAGCCGAATTGCAGAACGTCGTTCTCCACGCCGACATCGCTCTCAAACGTTCCTGCCACAAGTCCTTCGGCATCGGGGAGCGAAACATCGGTGCCCGATGCGGATTTGCCGGACTGATCGAAGGCTTCAACCGTTTCGACCGGGATCGAGAACCTTTCTCCGATTTCATCCAGCAAGGCTCCACCGGCGCGTGCGTCTTCCACCTCATCGAGCAGATCCAGAATTTCCCGCTCAGCCTGTTCCGCGGCAAGATCCTGTGTGATCTCTTCCTTGACCTCGTCGAAGGGTTTTGTGCTCTCCGGCAGGATTTCCTCAACGTTCAGGATGACAGTTGAGAACCGTCCGTCGACGGCCCCGCTTGAAGCCCCCTGATCAAGCGTAAATGCGACATCTCCGAGTGTTTCATCCAGGAAGTCGGCTTTGGCCATCACGCCCAGGGTCACGTCGTTGTTGCTGAGGCTTCGGTCTTCCATGAGTTCGTCGAAAGTCTTGCCGCCAGCAAGTTCACCAGCGGCTTCTTCAGCCGCTTCGCTCGACGGAAACGACATTTGCCTTATCTTGCGTCGCTCGGGCTGCGAGTACTGTTCGGCCCGTTGTTCGTATTCAGACAGGGCGTCTTCCTCAGCAATGTCTTCCGGGCGTGCAAGCGTTTCGGGTGTTAACGCAAGATATTTGATTTCCCTGAATTCGGGTGCCCTGAAGTTGGCCTTGTTTTCTTCAAAAAAGGTGTTGAGTGCGGGAAGAGACGGCTCTTCGACTTCGCCGATTGCCTCGTTTGTCAGCAAAACGTATTCAGCGTTGCGCGTTTCTCCCTGATAGGCGGACAGTGCCTCGAGATAGCTGAGCGGGGCAGACAGGCTTCCTACAAGGCCTTCGGCAAGCTGATTTCTTTCGGCAATGCGGCGGCGCTGCACGACATATTCATCTTCCTGATAGCCGTTCGCCCGCAGCACCTGATCGAGGCGGCTCCGGTCGTATCGTCCATTCAAGCCCCGGAAGGCCGGGTCGGCCTGAATAAGTGTCGCGAGACGCTGATCTGTAATGCCAAGCTTGAGATCCTGGGCAGTGTTGTTCATGGCGGCTTCCGCGATCAATCTTCCGAGAGCTTGCTGCGGAATGCCCAGTGCGGCTCCTTCTTCGCCCGTCAATGGGCGACCGAACTGCTGAGCCAGTCGGTTCAGGTCCTGACGGTAGGTTCTGTCGAAGTCGACCATGGTGACTTCCGTCTCGCCAACTTTTGCTGCCGTGTTCTGACCGAAGCCTTGAAGGAAATCCGTTACGCCCCAGATGGCGAAACTAAAAATCAGCAATGCAATGAACAGCTTGGCAATCCAGGTACCAGCGCCTTTGCGCAGCGCGTCAAGCATGACGACTCCCGTTTTCTTATCTTTTCGAGCACCGCGAAGCACGGCGTATTGCAGGCCCGGGTCATGCCGGGGCGGGCGGATCATAATGAGGTGGCGCTCCAGCCGCAAGACGACCCGGTACAAAGTTGTGACAGCTATCAAAATTCGGGGCAACCGGAAGATTGCAACCGATCTGCGCTTCTGCTCTATAGGCGCCAATCCACTGTTTCTTCATCGGGAGACCAAAACCTATGAGCGCGACGATCAAGCCCCTTGTGGCCGGCAACTGGAAAATGAATGGGCTCAGATCCAGCCTCGCGGAATTTCACAAAATGAAAGCCGGATTGAGTAGTGATCTTGCCGAAAGTGTCGACACGATGATCTGCGCGCCGGCAACGCTCTTGTCGGCTCTCTGTGATGTTGCATTGGGAAGTGCACTTGCAGTTGGAGGTCAGGATTGCCACGCCGAAAAGTCGGGTGCGCACACCGGCGATGTTTCTGCTGAAATGCTGGCTGACGCAGGCGCTGCGGCTGTCATTGTCGGCCATTCGGAACGCCGGACCGATCATGGGGAAAGCGATCAAACTGTGCATGCAAAGGCGGAAGCTGCCTGGCGCGCAGGTCTCGTTGCCATCATCTGCGTCGGTGAAACGGAAACAGAACGCAAGGCGGGAAAGGCGATCGACGTCGTCAAAAGCCAGCTTGGCGGGTCCGTGCCTGATGGTGCGACAGCGGAAAACACCGTGATCGCCTATGAGCCGGTCTGGGCGATCGGGACAGGTCTCACACCAACTGCGCAGGACGTTGAGGAAATGCTCGCTGCCATGCGCGATGCTCTGAAGGGTCGATTTGACGAAGCCGGTTCACGGATGCGGCTGCTTTACGGCGGTTCGGTGAAGCCGGCAAATGCAGGTGAACTGATGGCGGTGGAGAACGTGGACGGGGCTCTGGTGGGCGGCGCAAGCCTCAAAGCAGAGGACTTCCTGGGTATTCTTAAAGCCTATTCCAAGGAATAGTCTCTTGAAGCTTCTGTGACGAAGCCTCAATTGAAGGGTAGAAAGCGCGCGGCGTCTGGTGTAGAAGGCCGCCAAACCTGAAATTTAGACAGAATGGCATTCGATGGAAACCGTAGTCATCGTTATCCACCTGATGGTCGTGTTGGCCCTGGTGCTTGTTGTCCTCCTGCAGCGCTCTGAAGGCGGTGCCCTTGGCATTGGCGGTGGCGGCGGCGGCGGAGGGCTCATGTCCAGCCGCGGCACCGCAAATATCCTGACACGGGCAACGGCCGTTCTCGCGGTGGCATTTTTTGCGACGTCGCTTGCGCTCAGCCTCATTGCTCAGAACGAAGACAGCCCGGCGTCGATTCTTGACGCTGTACCGGCAACCACGGACGGTGCTCCGGCAACGGACGATGGCGCTCCCGCCGGCGGTTCGGGCGGTATCCTGGACTCGTTGAGACAGCAGAGCGAACCTTCCGGTCCGCAGGTTCCGGCCGCGCAGTAAGCTTGCGCCGCCGGCCAACCGGCTCCCAAAACTACAAGTGCCCTGCGGCTTTTTTCGCAGGGTATTTTTATGTGTTAAGAACGCAACTCCCGAGTGGCCAAAAGGCATTCGGCAAGGATATGGTATTGGTCCATGGCGCGATTTATTTTCATCACTGGCGGCGTGGTCTCCTCGCTTGGAAAAGGTCTTGCTTCTGCGGCTCTGGGCGCATTGCTCCAGGCGCGCGGATACAAGGTTCGTTTACGGAAGCTCGATCCCTACCTCAACGTTGATCCTGGGACGATGAGTCCATACCAGCACGGCGAGTGCTTCGTGACCGACGATGGCGCGGAGACTGACCTTGATCTGGGGCATTACGAGCGGTTTACCGGGCGTCCGGCGAACCAGCAGGACAACATCACGACCGGCCGGATCTACCAGGACATTATTGCAAAGGAACGGCGGGGCGATTACCTGGGCGGTACGGTTCAGGTGATTCCCCACGTTACCGACGCGATCAAGAACTTCGTGCTGACCGGTAATGACGGATATGACTTCGTTCTGGTCGAGATCGGGGGCACGGTCGGCGATATCGAGGGCCTGCCGTTCTTCGAGGCGATCAGGCAATTGGGCAATGATCTTCCGCGCGGAGACGTGGTTTATGTTCACCTGACCCTGATGCCCTACATCCCGAGCGCAGGTGAGATGAAGACCAAGCCGACCCAGCACTCGGTCAAGGAATTGCGCTCGATCGGCATTCAGCCGGACATCCTGTTGATCAGATGCGATCGTCCGATACCGGAAACGGAAAAACGGAAACTCTCGCTTTTCTGTAACGTGCGCGAGAGCGCCGTCATTCCGGCCTATGATGTGAAGTCGATCTACGATGTTCCGATTGCCTATCACAACGAAGGTCTGGACGATGAAGTTCTTGCTGCGTTTGGCCTGAAAGGTGCCCCTGCGCCTGTGCTCGAACGCTGGGAAGGTATTTCGGAGGCTGTTGCAAATCCGGAAGGTGACGTCAAAATCGCGATTGTCGGCAAGTACACCGTTTTGAAAGATGCCTACAAGTCGCTGATCGAGGCGCTGGTACATGGTGGGATTGCCAACAGGGTCAAGGTCAACCTTGAATGGATCGAATCGGAAACCTTCGAGAAGGAGGATCCAAGTCCCTACCTGGAAGGCGTTCACGGTATTCTGGTGCCTGGGGGCTTCGGTGAACGCGGAGCGGAAGGAAAAATCGCGGCCGCGCATTTTGCCCGCACGCGCAAGATCCCCTATTTCGGCATCTGCTTCGGAATGCAGATGGCTGTTCTTGAAGCTGCACGCAATATGGCTGATATCAGCGATGCCAATTCAACCGAATTCGGACCTACGGACCAACCTGTCGTCGGACTGATGACCGAGTGGACCAAGGGAAACGAAAAGGAAGTCCGGAACGAGGACGGTGATCTTGGCGGCACGATGCGCCTTGGCGCTTACCCGGCATCGCTGCAGTCAGGGTCACGAATTGCCGAGATCTACGGCAAGACCAATGTGTCAGAGCGGCACCGGCACAGGTATGAGGTCAACATCGGTTATCGGGAAAAGCTGGAAGATTGCGGGCTGATCTTCGCGGGCACGTCTCCGGACGGCATTCTGCCGGAAACGGTCGAAATCGAAGATCACCCCTGGTTTATCGGCGTACAATATCACCCCGAACTGAAGTCAAGGCCATTCGAGCCGCACCCGCTATTTGCTTCATTTATCGGCGCTGCCGTTCAACAGAGCCGCCTGGTCTGACGCCAGAGCACGAAAAAGGGAACAATCATGGTGCGGGGCCTGGATCATCTCGTCGTAGCGGTGAACGACCTTGACGCGGCAGGGCAAGCTTATGAAGCGATGGGCTTCACCGTTACTCCCGAAAACAGGCACCCGTTCGGAACCGCTAACCGGCTCATTCAGTTCAACGGTTTCTTTATCGAGCTGCTGAGCATCGCCGATCCCAGTCTGATTACCGAGACCATTGGCAAGACCTTTTCCTTCGGCGCGTTTAACCGCGACTTTCTGAAATCCCGCGAAGGCGCCAGCATGCTGGTGCTGGACAGCCGGGGTGCAGATGATGACAGGGACGATTTTGGCAAAGCAGGGCTCGAGCTCTTTGAACCCTTTTCATTTGAACGAACCGCACATCTGCCCGGCGGAGAAACGGCAAAAGTTGCCTTCGATCTCACAATCCTGAGCGATCCGCTCGGCCCGCAGATCGGCTACTTTACCTGTCATAACAAATACCCTGAGAATTTCTGGAAACCGGCTTTTCAAAAACACAAAAACGGTGCTCAAGACATACGGTCTGTTTATCTGCTTGCCGGCGATCCCTCCGACCATCACGAGTTTCTGGGTGCTTTCACGGGTCAAAGGGAAATGCGCGCAACCAGCCTCGGTCTTGAGCTTCAAACAGCGCGTGGAAAAATAGCCGTCCTTAATCCCGAAGCCTATCGCGCACTGGTCGGGCAGGAGGCTGCCGATTCTGTCCGGAACGGTATGCCGCAAATCGCAGCAATCGAAATAGCGTCACCCGCTATCGGTGAAAAGAAGATCATGCCGGCGACGGAATTATTCGGTCTGACGTTAATCCTGGCACCTGCCGGCGCCTGACATAACACTGGCGCCAGAAAACAATTGTAAAAAGAACTGAGATGGCTCCGGGGATTGAAAACGCGGCGTAATGTTCTTGATCGCCTTTCCCGAGCGAACTCGAAAATTCGCTTGTTGAATCAATCAGTCCTTTTATAGTGAACTCCGATCGCGCGCGCGACCCACCGGTCTGAAAGCGGAGTTCCCGTATGCCATTTCTGCGTTTCACCCCTTTGTCCCGTCACCTTGTTTTGACTGTTGCAGCCGCCGGTTTTCTGGCTGCCTGTTCAGACGATTCGCAGCAGGCCGCAGCGCCGGCAGCACCGCCTCCATCTGTGACAGTTGCGAAGGTCGTGTCCGAAGACGTCCGGCAAAGTGAGTCATTCGTGGGTCAGATTGCCGCTGTCGACCAGGTTGATCTCGTCGCCCGGGTCAATGGTTTCCTTGAGAACAAAGCGGTGCCGGACGGATCGTTCGTCAAACAGGACGAGCTTCTTTTCACGATCGAAAAGGCTGAATACGAAGCCCAGTTGACGAAGGCCAAGGCAGACCTTGCAAGCGCGAAAGCAGATGCTGCGCTCAAGGCGGCCGATGAAAAGCGCGACAAGGACCTTCTCGAAAAGGGACACGTGTCCGAGGCGGCATATGAGGCGACACTGGCCCAGAAACAGCAGGCCGAGGCCTCGGTGGAAGCCGCACAGTCTGGCTTACAGCAGGCGGAACTCAACCTGAGCTACACAGACATTTCTGCACCGTTTCCCGGACAGATCGGCAAAAGTGCATATAGTGTCGGTGAACTTGTAGGACCGGGCACCAACGCACTCGCCAAGCTGATCCGGCTTGCGCCGGTCTATGTCAATTTTTCCGTCAGTGAGGCGCAGTATCTGAATGCGGTCCAAACGCACAATATCAGTCCTGCGGATCTGTCGCCTGACGAGGCTCCCTTGATCAGTCTGGTTTTGCCGAATGGGGACACCTACGGCGAAAAGGGCAAAATCGTCTATATCGACAATGAAATCGATGCCACCACCGGTACGATCTCGTTCCGGGGAGAATTTGAGAACAAGGATGTCCGACTACTGGCCGGCACCTATGTCACCGTTGTCCTGGAAGCGCCCAATACCGAGACGGCTCTTGTTGTGCCGCAGGCCGCAATTCAGCGGGACCAGCAGGGCGCTTTTGCACTGGCGATTACCTCTGACAAGAAGGTCGAGCAGAAATACGTCGAGCTTGGCCAGCAAATCGGAACCAATTTCGTTGTCACCAAGGGTTTGTCTGAAGGCGAAGAAGTCATAACGGAAGGTCTGCAAAAGGTCCGGCCGGGTGTCGAAGTCGATCCTGTACTTGCGTCCCAGCCGGCGGAGCAAAGCTAAATGTTTTCTCGCTTTTTTATCTACCGGCCTAAATTTGCGCTGGTGATTTCCATCGTGATTACGATCGCCGGTATCCTGGGGTACGTCTCCCTGCCGGTTGAGCAGTTTCCCAACATTACGCCCCCGGTCGTGAACGTTTCGGCAACCTACACAGGTGCTAACGCGGAGGTTTTGGAGGAAACGGTTGCTGCTCCCATCGAGGGGCAGGTCAACGGCGTTGACGACATGATCTACATGCAGTCGACGAGCAATGACAGCGGCAACTATTCGCTAAACGTGACATTTGCCGTCGGAACGGATCCGGACATCGCGACAGTCAACACCCAGAACCGAGTGTCACAGGCGACCAGCCAGCTGCCAAGCGAAGTTACGGCGAACGGCGTTACCGTTCAAAAGGCCAGCACGAACATGTTGCTGGTGATCACGCTATATTCGCCGAACGGCACCTATGATCCGGTTTTCCTGTCGAACTACGCTTCCATCAATCTGAAAGATGCGCTCGCGCGCGTCCAGGGTGTTGGGCGCGCGGATGTGATGACCGATTTCGCCTATGGGATGCGTATCTGGCTCGATCCGGACAGGCTCACGAGTTTGGGAATGACCCCGAGCGACTTTATTGCGGCGGTTCAGGACCAGAACATCCAGGTTGCGGCCGGCCAGATCGGTGCGCCTCCGGTGCCGGACGGACAACAGTTTCAGTATACGATCAAGGCTAAGGGACGCCTTTCGACACCGGAGGAATTTGAGCAAATTGTCCTTCGGACCGGAGATGACGGTGCGGTCGTAACCATCGGCGATGTCGCGCGTGTTGAGCTGGGTGCGCAATTTTATAACGCGTCCGGCGAATTCAACGGTCAGCCTTCCACGGTGCTTGCGATCTATCAGGCCCCCGGGGCGAACGCGCTGCAGGTATCGGAAAATGTACTTGCTCGCCTGGAAAGCCTCTCCGCTGTCTTTCCGGACGATATGGAATACGCCGTTCCGTTCAATACGACAGACTTCGTACAGGCGTCACTTGATGATGTGATAGCCACGCTTTTCCTCACCTTCCTTCTTGTCGTGTCGGTGGTTTTCATCTTTCTGGGCAACTGGCGGGCAACGGTTATTCCAACGGTCGCAATCCCTGTTTCCCTGATCGGAACATTCGCGGTTCTGCTTGCGCTTGGCATGTCGCTCAACACTATCTCGCTGTTTGCGCTCGTACTTGCCATCGGCATTGTTGTTGATGATGCCATCGTCGTGGTTGAGAACGTGGAACGCATCATCGCGGAAGAGGGATTGTCGCCGAAGGACGCGACGGCAAAGGCGATGGAGCAGATCACAAGTCCGGTGATTGCGACTACGCTTGTTCTCCTCGCAGTTTTCGTTCCGACGATTTTCATGCCGGGGATCACCGGACGGCTTTATTCGCAGTTCGCGGTTACGATTTCCGTCTCCGTTGTCATCTCCTCCATCAATGCTCTGACGCTGTCGCCGGCGCTCTGCGGCCTTATCCTGAAAGCACGATCCGGCCCGCCGAAGGGTCTTATGGGCCTGTTCGATCGCGGCATCACTGGCGTGCGCGACGGGTATACGGCCATTATCCGCCGTCTGGTGCGCGTCGCCTTTGTCGGCATCATCATCGTCGGAGGCGCGGTTGCGGTTATCATGACGCTTGGTAGTACGCTTCCACAGGGCTTCCTGCCATCGGAAGACCAGGGCTATCTGATGGTGGATGTTCAGCTTCCCGACGGAGCTGCCCTGCAACGGACTGAAACCGTAACGGATCGTGTGGTTGAGCTGACCCGGGCGGTCCCCGGCGTTGACAACGTTGTCATAGTGAACGGCTTTTCGATCCTGAATGGGGCGACATCCTCAAATGCTGCGCTGGTCATTGCCACCATGAGCAACTGGGAAGATCGCCAGGAACCGAACCTGCGTATCAATGCGATCCTTGGCAAGTTCTGGGCGGATTTTTCAACGATACCGGGCGCCAATATCATCGCATTCAATCCACCGCCGATACCGGGTCTCGGCACGACAGGCGGCGTACAGATGATGCTGCAGCAGACCGGCGGCGGCACGCCGCAGGATCTTGCCTCTGCGGTCGGCTCAATGGTCTATTCGGCGAACCAGAGCCCTGAAATCGCGCGGGCCTATTCAACGTTTCGTGCAAACGTGCCTCAGGTCTTCGTCGATCTTGACCGGCAAAAGGCCAAGACGCTTGGCATCAACGTCGCGGACGTGTTCACGACCTTGCAAGCGTATCTCGGGTCTTTCTACATCAACGACTTCAACATCTTCGGCCGTGTCTACAAGGTGATGATCCAGGCCGAAGGGCAGTACCGCGACAAGATTGAAGACATAGGACGCCTCTATGTGCGTTCGACCGACGGTACCATGGTGCCAATGCGAAGCGTTTTGACGACGGAAAACGTGCTCGGGCCGCAGATCCTGACACGTTACAACATGTTCCGCGCTGCCGCGGTCATGGCGGATCCGGCACCGGGCGCATCGACCGGTGTCGTGATCAACGAAGTCGAGGCAGCGGCACAGGAAGCGGTGCCACCAGGCTATGCCTACGAGTGGACCGGAACCGCGCAGCAGCAGCTCGATTCAGGCAACATCGTCATGTTCATCCTGATGCTGTCGATCCTGTTCACCTACCTGTTTCTTGTCGCCCAGTACGAAAGCTGGACCATGCCGGTCGCCATTCTGATGTCGGTGTCCTTCGCGATCATGGGAGCGCTGGTCGCCGTGTTCGTGACGGGTGGAGACGTCAATCTCTATACGCAGATCGGTATGATCATGCTTGTCGGGATGGGCGCGAAGAACGCGATCCTCATCGTGGAATTCGCGATGGAGCAGCGCGACGCCGGCAAGTCGATTACGGAAGCCGCCACTGAAGCTGCGCATCTTCGTTTCCGAGCAGTGATGATGACAGCGCTTTCGTTCCTGCTTGGTGTCGTCCCGCTTATGACCGCGTCGAGTGCGGGGGCGGCAAGCCAGAAGGCAATCGGCTTTGCCGTCTTCGGGGGCATGCTGTTTGCGACGGTGATCGGCGTCCTGATGATCCCGGTGCTTTATGTCTGCCTGCAGTATCTGCGCGAAAAGGCAAAGAGCCTGTTCGGCGGCGCGGGACATGTCAGCCGCAGTGCGACTGCTGGCTAGGATCTCAAAAGGCTAAAACCAATCCTCTTACGGCCTGTTTCCATGAAACAGGCCGTTTTCATGTGATTGACGAACTGCGTTCGGGAAGGTCCCAATTCTCGAAATTCTAGACCGGGACGATTGCTTCATGGCAATCCATCCGCGCGTACGAAGCGTATCGGACTGAAGTCAGCCAATGAAATGGTGGTTCACGTGATTTCGGTATTCTACGACGGCAAATGCGGTCTCTGCGCGCGCGAGATCGGTTATTACAAGCGTTTGACGTCCAGGCACAGCATTGTCTGGAAGGATATCGCCAATGAGCCGGACCATTTGGCCGGAACCGGGCTCAGCCAGGCGGATGCGCTGTTGTACCTGCGGGTAAAGGACCAAAATGGTGCGCTTCAGACCGGGCTCGACGCATTTATCGTGCTCTGGAAACAGTTCCGGGTGTGGTCTGCGCTTGCCTGGGTCGCGCAGCTACCAGGCATCTACAGTGCAGCAAATTTCGTCTACAGACGATTTGCGCATGCCCGTTTCAAAAGGCACACCCATTGTCAGTCGAGCCTGAGTGACATGCACAGGTCCTGACATTTGCACTTATTCCAACCATTGTCTGCCGGGACGAATTGCGTTCAGAACAAACTCTGAGAGGGGTGCAAGCAAAGCTTACTCCCCGGGTGCAAAGATCGTGTCGATTGCCTGAAACATTGTCTTGTAGAGACTGATTTCGTCTTTTGCAAAGTCGCCGTGCGGCACTGTTTTCTTGGCTTCGCGCATCAGATCCGCCTTGATGGCTTCAAGGTCGGCACCCGTATTCTGCAGTTCAACATGAAGCCGCTTGGCGATGCCCGCATAGGCAACGATCGCGGTTACCATATGGGTCGGTTCGTCGGGAATCGGCACTTTCATGTTCGCAGGTTCCTAAGGCGGCTTTCGGTGGGAGTTCGTGGATTGTCTCTACTAGACAAGAACATCTTTGATCAGATTGACGGCATCTTAGCAATCCGCGAGACACGGCCGCAGCTTAAGTGATTTCGCGCGATGCGCTTCAGGGAGCGTTGACGCGCCAACAAAAAAAGCGGCCCGAAGGCCGCTTTTGAAATAATATGTTGCCGTCTCTTTTCAGGCTGTCTTGGGACGTCGCCAGCCGGCCAGCCCAAGAATGCCAAGACCTCCGGCGAGCAGCGGCAGCGCGGCAGGCAGGGGGACGACAGTGGCCGTAAAGAGGAAATCATTCGTTCCGGACGCGTCTAGCCAGCCGCGGCCCACCAGGCTCGAAAAGCCGGAATGCCCGGCCAGCCTGTGATTGTCATCGAGGAATAGGAACTCGGCGACGCCATTGCTCTTGCCCGTGAGATTGATCACTGCGGCTGCAACATTGGTCAGATTCCGCAAGGTGCCGACGCCATCATTGGCGGTGAACTCACCATCGGACGTGTCGCCATCGGGATCCAGCGTGACACCGTTGGTGAAACTGTAGCTCAGTTCCCAAACGTCCGACGTGCCGTTTTCAATGACGTTGCCGAATATCGACGCCGAGGGCGTAGCGGCGCCGGTGTCAATGCTCAAAATAACCTGGTCGGGTCCATTGAAACTGAAGAACTTGCCTTCCGAATCTAGCCGGATCCCGTAGTCATAGGCTTTTTTTGCCCTGTCCGGATGATCGTTCAATTCATACCGTACGGTGACCGCAGATGCGGGAAGACTGGCAAGAAGCGAAAGGGCAGCTCCGACAAATATGGTAGTAAAAGTTCTATGGATAGACATAATACAACCTCTAATCAACATATGCGTGTATCGTAGCAATCGATCCTGAAATTGTGAATTCACATAAACTTTACACGGGCCGATGCGGAGTGGAACTCGGCGGGGTTTCGGATGTCATGAAGCCTCGAACAGACACGCCAAACTGCACACATCGAATGAGTTAGCGGCATTTTTTGGTCCTCGAGACATGGAAATGGCCGCGGCAATTACGGATCTTCGCTAGGAGCCATAGCCGTCAATTATTGCGAGGCAAATTCAGCCGAGCGCTGCGCTGGAAGGTTAGGTATCAGATGAGTGTCGACCGGCAGGGTTTTATTGGTGTTGTGGGAAGTCAGCCGTTTAAAGTTGATTTTCACTCGTTGTTGGAGAAGGTTCGGCACGAGTTATCACCTCAAACACTTTCGTTTATCCATAGTGTTTACGTCTATGGTAGTATTGCGACAGGAAAAGCAGTAGCGGCGCGCTCCGATCTTGATCTGACACTGATACTGAACAAGAAGCCATTGAAGCGTGACTGTGAACTCATTGAAAATAAGCGGCAGAGACTTGAGAGCGACCATCCAATTGTAAGCAAAGTTGATTTCGATATCGGACTGCTTGCGGACATTGTTTCTGTGGATGCAAATTTGGCGTGGCGTTATTGGCTCAAACATCATTGCCGATGCATCGCGGGCGAAGATCTATCTGAAGATATCCAACCGTTCCGGCCATCCCGGAAGCTGGCGCTCGAGATGAATGGCGACTTTGAACAGGTGCTGGGAAAGTATCATCGCTTACTCCATGAAGCTCGAACGGCAGGCAACCAGATCAGGCTATTTACAGAGTCTTCTCGCAAGCTGATACGTTCAACCAATATGCTTAGAAAAGAAGAAGACCAGGATTGGCCAGACACGCTTGAGGAGCATGTTGTCCGCTTCCAACGCCTTTATCCCTCTCATGGCGGAGAACTGGATTATTTTTTGCGGCAGGCTCGAGAGCCCGACGCAAAGCCTGAGTGTTTTGCAGATCGACTTGAGGCTTTCGCGGGTTGGATGAGTTGTGTCTTGCACAGCGACGGTCAATAGCGACTTTGTTACGCATCGTGGAACTGCGTGCCCGCGGGGTTCGCGTCGATTGTCGGTAGAGCACCCTGGATACGCTCAACGTTAGGCGGTTGGAGCGGATGCGGAAGGGCGGGAAATGAGATTGTTTCACGCGCGTGAGCGTCACCCAGATAGGCATCGTGCAAAGGTTCGCAAGACGGACTTAATTCTCATTCGGCGCGAACGCCCATATGGCAGCTTTTGGAAGGTGGCAAATGTCACGCTGTCCTGAGACTAAATCAGAAGCGCAGAACAAAAGGGGTAGTTTGTCAGTCGTTCTACCGTGTCGTCTGTTATGAGGAATTGGTCCTCAAGTTTGACGCCTTCTGCTGCTTGCTCTTCGCCAATGTAGCTTTCTATGCAAATAACCATACCCGGTTCGAAAGCCGCTTCTAGCGCGTACGGGACACCATCAAAATGATGCGAGATATAGGGAAATTCGCCACAAAGACCCAGGCCATGACCGAGGCAATAGTACCCGTACCCACGATTTGCAGCAGGTATTGGCCAAGCCGCCTTTGCAAAATTCTCAAATGTTACGCCTGGGCCAATCAGCGCAGCATTATGATGCAATTGCTCATAGGCGAGCTTGTACAAGGATTTCTGTTTATCGGTTGCGGAAACGTCTCCGCACAGAAATGTCCGGGAGAAATCGACAGCGTAGTGCATATAGCCTAGCGCATCTGTATCGAAGCAAACCAGATCTCCCGCTTGCATCTTCCGTGGACCGGCTTCCTGAAAATAAGGAAATGTCCTTGGCCCGGACTGAAACAAGCGGGTCGAGACATATTCGCCTTCCGTCGCGATCAGATGTTTGTGAAACGCTGCCCACGCTTCGACCTCGCTTACGCCCGGAACGATAGACGTTTCCAAGGACGCTGCTGCTGCCTCCACCCGCGAAATTGCCTCCCGCATCACAGAGATTTCCAGCGGTTGTTTGATCACCCGTGCTCTTGAAAACACCCCCGTTGCGTCGCTGACATACAGTCCTGAATTGCGGAGTGCATCAGAAACGGGAACATCAAGGCCCTCAATCGCAATGCGTTTGCAGTCTCCAAGGATGGCAGTGAGGTCTGCCACGAATCGAGCGATTTCATTTTGAAACCCCGGGCCTGATATTGGTGTGAGACCAGGGGCGGGGCGCACATCAGTCACAATGGGGTTTTCGGTAACGAGGTGCTCGCAACCAGCGAACTCCCAAAGAAACACTGAGCCATCAGCAAGTGTCAGCGAAAACCTGAATGGTCCCATCAGGCTAAAAACAGTCATGTTCCGAACGCCGGTGGCATAGAGAATATTTATTGAATTCGATGTCAGAACGGCAGGTTCGTCCATGTCTGACATGACTTGCAGCAACCGCTGATGGCGTTCAATGATGAGGCAGTTACTGTCAAAATCCATGCCGAACTACCAATACTGAGCTGCGAAGATTACTTCAGCCTGAGCGGTGGTTTCGCACGGTGTCGTATTCGTAGTCAAACAGCGTACACTCGTCTGCTTGTGTTGCCGCATGAGCAGAATACGGAGGCACGTTCTGGAAAAACAGCGTTCGACCGGTATTGAGCATGGGTGGAAAGCAGCCGTTTCTGCGCTGGCGACATCCGTCATAATGGGTTCAGAACAGGAATTCACCGCGCGTCTCGCGAATGAGCGAAATGGACTCCGAAAGCCAAATAGCGCGCGAATGAAGGGACGCTGAACTAGACTATTGGGAACCACGTCTCACGAGTGCAAGATGTGAAACGTGAACAAGCCCCACATGCTATCATTCTGTGTTCTTAGGGTTTTCTGACAATGAGCTGATTTTATTTCGGAATTTTTGGTGAGCCGACAGGGGCTCGAACCCTGGACCTACTGATTAAAAGTCAGTTGCTCTACCAGCTGAGCTATCGGCTCTCACCAAGTTCCGGAACGGGCGGGTGCGAAAGGGTGCACCGCCGCGTTGGTGGCGTGTGTTTATGCCGACATAAGTGACATTGCAAGAGGCAAAATTGTTTTTTTCAACAGGTCGTCGCAATTCTGCCAGTAATTCGAGGTTCACTCCGAAACATCTCGAAATTTTCGTTTAGATATACGGCTTTATGAGTATAAATAATGATTAATGAATACCAAGCGGTAGTATAATTTACAGTGAACCTATCTTCTTCTCTAAACATTTGTTTAGAATGTTCTGAATTAAGAAGATAATGATCATTCTCCTGCAAAAACTGTCAGGTAGCGCAATATAGTTTTGTGTTGTACCTTAATACGTGACGAGAGAGGTTACATGCGTACAACAACAATAGACACACACACGAACTCGGTGGAGTTCGATTTCGTGAAAGGCCACATCGCGGCGACGATGACGCTCATTCACGGACTGATCGATCAGGGCGTGGTCGATCGCGAGCAACTCGATGCGTTTTTCGCAAGCTTCATCGGCGAGCTGCCACATAACCGCGAGACGCTTGGCCTGCGATTGATCATCGACCAGTGGCGCCAGGGGCTGCGGGACGGTGAGTCGGAAGAGGAACTCAAGGGAATGCTCTTTGAGGTCATTCGCGGAGGGCGGTCAAACTAGTCAGCATGATGCGATCGGCTTGGGGTAGGGGGCCGATGCATTTACCTGCAAAGGTTCAGGTGTCAGGGGCGCTGAGGCGCCTTTTTTGATTCCTGCCTCAGGCGTTTACCTGTTTTCATTCAGGGCAGTCTGCGCTGGTCAACGTCCGGAGCCTTTGTTATTTCTGAAGTCATCGAACGGTCCCTGAAAACCTGATAGCCGGGCGTCAATAGTCATGCGTGTGTCGAAATTAGCAAAAGCACTTTCCAGAAATCTTGTTCGTATGCTGTTGCCGCATGGCGTGATTGCGGCGACCCTTGTTGCCGCTTCGGGATTTTTGCCCGGGGCGCAGGGAAATGCGTCGGAACAGCGCTTCATCACGATCGGGACCGCAGGCGTGACGGGGGTCTACTACCCGTCGGGCACTGCCGCCTGCAAAATCGTCAATCTCGACAGATCGCAGCACGGTGTGCGCTGTTCGGTTGAATCGACACTCGGGTCTATCTCAAACATCAATCAGATCCGCTCCGGTGAGCTTGATTTCGGCTTCGCACAGTCCGACTGGCAACACCACGCCTATCTCGGAACCTCCGTGTTTGAAGATGAAGGCCCTTTTGAGGATTTGCGGTCCGTCTTGTTTCTCCATCCCGAAATCGCGACGATTGTTGTCAGGGAAGGGTCGGCATATCGCTCACTCGACGATCTCAAGGGCGCCAGGGTCGATACGGGTGGATCCGGGTCTGGATCGTCTGCATCCTGGAGTGCCCTTGTTGACGATCTCGGCTGGTCAGCGACGGACAGGCAAAACTTTTCAAATCGCAACAGTTCCGAACTCGCAGAGGCGCTTTGTTCGGATGAGATCGATGCCTATTTCCAGCTCATTGGCCATCCGGCAGCCCTGATCGAAGAGACCCAGGGACTGTGCGACATTCGCCTTGTCGGCATAGACAGTATGGCTGTGAAGGGGTTCGTGGACGAGCAGCCTTATTACATGGCGGCAACCATTCCCTCCGGTCTTTATCAACTTTCTGAACCGGTTGGTTCATTCGGTGTCGTCGCCACGGTTGTCACGTCTGCCGAGATGCCGGAAGAGATCGTAACGGCGCTGGTCGCTGCCGTTCACGAAAATTTCGACAGTTTCAAAACACTTCATCCCGCGCTTAACCGTTTGCGTCACGAAGATCTTGTCTTGTTGGATGCGACCGCGCCGCTTCATCCTGGCGCATTGACCTATTTCGAAAGCCGTGGCCTCTTGCCTCTGGATGGATCGAAAAGCGCCGACTGAAGCGGTAATCCCTGTTAGCTCTCCAAAAGGTGAGCGGCATTTGTCTTTGTGAAAAGGCAAGTTGGGGCTAAATCAATGCTCCAGAAGCAGACCGGTCTATACCGGATTCGCATTGAAACAGACCGGAAGCATGGAATGATCCAGGACGTCACGATTATTGGAGCTCTTTTGGCCGGGATCCTGTCTTTTGTTTCCCCATGTGTCCTGCCGCTTGTTCCGCCCTATCTCGGGTTTCTTGCCGGGGTCTCCCTGGACCAGCTTACCGGCGAGGACGACGAAGATAAGACTGCGTCGCGCCGTGTCTTTATCAGCGCCGTGTTCTTTGTGCTCGGCTTTTCGACGGTCTTCGTGATCCTTGGAGCGACGGCCAGCTTCCTTGGCCAGTTTATCCGTGCCTACCTTGATTATCTCGGTTACATCGCGGGCGCACTGATCATCATCATGGGCCTCCATTTCCTCGGCGTTTTCCGAATAGGTCTTCTTTACAAGGAAGCACGTGTCCACGTGGAGAAGAAACCGGCAGGATTGTTCGGTGCCTATGCAATCGGACTTGCATTCGGCTTTGGCTGGACGCCGTGCGTCGGACCCATTCTGGCAGCCATTCTCTTCGTCGCCGGAACGGAGGATACGGTCGCGCAAGGGGCGCTTCTGCTCAGTGCCTATGCGCTTGGCCTTGGAATTCCGTTTCTGCTTGCAGCCCTTTTCGCCGGACCGTTCCTCGGATTTATGAAGCGGTTCCGCAGCCATATGGGCACCGTTGAAAAGGCGATGGGCGGGGTTCTCGTCCTAACCGGCGTCATGTTCCTGACCGGGCAGATGGCCGTACTTTCCTACTGGCTTCTGGAAACCTTCCCGGGACTGCAGACGATCGGCTGATGCCGAATCACAATCACCATGAAGAAGCAGGTTTGGGCGATCCGGAGACTTCCGGCAGTAACCTTATGGAACCAAGCGTCGAGATTTAGAAAGCGGAGTCTCTGAATTCTGCTGCCGTCACGAGCGGATCGCCAGCGTAGAGAGCAGGTCGGCAGAGTTCTGTGACATCCAGCAAATGAAGACAGGCGACGGCTGCATCGGCTGCATTGGCAAATGGGCCAATCATCAGAGCGATCCCGCCTTCTTCGGTCTGTTTTTCCATGAGCAGAGGCCGCAGATCCCGCATGCGTTCTTCGTTCTGTTCCTTGAAGTCGGCCCATGCCTTTGCAGCGCCGGCTCTGGAACGGTAGTGCCCGATAACGGCTCCGAAATCACTGCGTTTGATCTGGCCTTCGCCGCCGCTCCTGAGCCGGCCTGCGGGGTCAGAGGGCGTAATCACCTTTGGTGCTAATCTGGTACGCGTCGGCGTCGTGTTGAAAGGTTCGATTTGCTGCGACTGAACAGGTGGGATGGAGCCAGTTGTGAGAGGTGCATCTGGTTCAGACGGTTCAGCGACGATGCGTACAGGCTCCTGTGCAGTCACATCCGGTCCCGGAACAGACACGGGTGGCGGCAGTTTCTGAGCCGTTTCTATGCGCCTTGGCGGCTCACTGCGTACAGTGTCACCAGACACCTCCGATGTCTCGGCAAGTGTGGTTTGTGCCGACGGTTCATTTCTGGAATTGGCCTGTTCGCCGGACGGTACAGGCGTTTCAGTCGCCGCGCCAACCTGGGGGCGTGGTGCCTGGGACACGATTTTTCCCGGTCGCGGTGCCAGCGCGCGTTCTGGATAGTCGTCTGCCTTGAGTGCAGTGAACTCTGCATTGGCCAGCTTCGCCGTTGCCGCCTCCCGTTCAAGTGCAGCGATGCGCCTGGAATAAGCAAGGTTTTGTTCGGTGAGTGCCGTCAAACGGCGACGCAGTCCGACGACTTCACGCTGCAGAACTTCGATTTGGCTTTGTTCTAGGCTTTTTGCGGCTTCGTTGTCCTGGTTGAGAACACGCGCGTCAGGAATGGGAAGCGCAACCATCTGACCGGTTGACGCGGTTGTTTCAGGTGAGGTCCCGGATGGCAACTGCGATCCAGCGGGAATGGAGTCGGGGACTGCAAAGGAGGGGGAGAAAGAGGGGGCTCCGAACTGAAATGAAGCAAAACCGATCGTGCCCATGATGACCGCGGCAAACGCCCAGGACAGAAGTCCGACCCGCGGCGCCGTAAACACGCCGCGAACGATGTCCCGTTTTGTCTTTCTGGCCTGGGGTTCAAGCAAGGCGTTTCATTCCGGATCGTGACTGCGAATCTTCGCTAAGGTACCGCATCTGGCGTTCATTATGGTTAACGAAACCAAAACCGAAATGCCCAGCCGGTCAGATCTTCCAATGTTCTGTGGATCGGGGCATATAGGGTCCCGATCGTTCGGCTCTTATCCGTAATTTTAAGATGGATTGTTCATGACCACTCGCTCTTGCCTGTCAATAGTTCTCGCCGCAGGCCTTGGAACCCGTATGAAGTCGGAATTGCCCAAAGTGCTCCACGAGATCGGCGGGCTGCCCATGGTTGGCCATGTCCTGAAAGCGCTCCAGGCTGGCGGCTCAGACCGTGTTTCCGTGGTAACGGGGCCGGAGATGCCCGATTTGGAGGCGCTGGTGCGCACGCTTACACCCGCGGCGCAGTGTCATGTCCAGACTGAGCGCCTCGGAACAGCACACGCCGCACTGTCCGCAAAAGCGGCACTTGCAAACCCGGTTGACGATGTTCTTGTGATATTTGGCGACACGCCTCTCGTTACATCTGGAACGATCAAGAATGTGCGGGGTCAGCTTGAAGCCGGCGCGGATCTTGTTGTCCTCGGCTTCGAGGCGAAAGATCCGTTCGGATACGGACGGCTGCTGATCGAAGATGGCCGCCTGGTCGCCATCCGGGAAGAAAAAGACGCAACGCCGGAAGAGCGGAAGGTGACCTTCTGCAATTCCGGCATCATGGGGTTTTCCGGCAAACATGCGCTTTCGTTGATGGAGGCTATCGGCAACCAGAACGCCAAACACGAATACTACCTGACCGACGCGGTGGAAGTTGCCAATCAGCGCGGTCTTACAGTTCTTGCCGTCGAAGGATCCGAAACGGAAACACAAGGGATCAATACACGCGTCCAACTGGCGGCTTGCGAAGAAGATTTTCAAGACCGGATGCGCCGCTTCGCCATGGAAAGCGGGTGCACGCTTCTGGCGCCGCGTACGGTATACTTTTCCCATGACACGAGGCTGGAGCCAGGTGTCACCGTGGAACAGAACGTCGTTTTTGCACCTGGTGTGAAGGTTGCCTCAGGCGCAACCATTCGTGCCTTCAGCCACCTTGAGGGTGCCGACGTTGGAAAGGGATGCATGGTTGGACCCTATGCCAGGC
The DNA here is from genome assembly GCF_947494555.1 of uncultured Roseibium sp. Taxonomy (GTDB): domain Bacteria; phylum Pseudomonadota; class Alphaproteobacteria; order Rhizobiales; family Stappiaceae; genus Roseibium. The sequence continues at coordinate 96,279 of NZ_CANLVF010000009.1, forward strand.
TCAGGCCAGGCACTGTCTTGGCAAGCGATGCGAAAATAGGGAATTTTGTAGAAGTCAAAAACGCGACATTCGGGACTGGAGCCAAGGCGAACCACCTGAGTTATGTCGGGGATGCAAGTGTCGGGTCCAGATCCAACATCGGTGCGGGTACCATCACCTGCAACTATGACGGCTATCTCAAACATCGGACCGAAATCGGTGCGGCGAGTTTTGTCGGGTCAAACTCGACCTTGGTTGCCCCGGTACGATTGGGGAATGGAGCCTTCGTGTCGGCAGGGAGCGTCATTACTGATGACGTGTCGAAAGACTCCATGGCCTTCGGAAGAGCACGACAGGTGGTCAAGGAAGGCGCCGCCGGACGCCTCAGAGACAGGCTTAAAGCCGAAAAAGACGCAAAGTCCTGAAAACATTGGGACAGTGCGCCTGACATTTTCTGAAACACGTATTGATTTCAACAGTTAGCGCTCTCTCGTCTAAAGCAGGGTTGCTAACCGTCTTTTTGATAGGGACCTTTTTCATGTGCGGAATTGTAGGTGTTTTAGGTAATAATGACGTCGCCCCACGCATCGTGGATTCCCTCAAGCGTCTGGAATATCGCGGCTATGATTCTGCCGGCGTTGCCACACTCGTCGGCGGCGATCTTGTGCGTCGCCGGGCTGAAGGAAAGCTTCGCAATCTCGAGGCTGCGCTTGAACGTTCACCCTTGTCCGGTACTTCGGGAATAGGTCATACGAGGTGGGCGACCCACGGTGCTCCAACCGTTTCAAATGCCCATCCGCACCAGGCGGGCTCCGTTTCCATCGTGCACAACGGCATCATTGAAAACTACCTTGACCTGCGTGAAGAAGTTGTTTCGAAAGGTGCAATCTTAAGCACCGATACGGATACCGAGGTCGTCGCGCATCTCATTGATGCGGCGATCGAGGCCGGTAAATCGCCTCAGGACGCGGTTGCGCAAACGCTGCCACGCCTCAAGGGCGCCTTCGCTCTCGCCATGCTTTTTGCAGGCGAAGATGACCTCATGATCGGGGCTCGCAAAGGTTCTCCGCTCGCGATCGGCCACGGCGAGGGGGAAATGTATTTCGGATCCGACGCGATAGCGCTCTCGCCCTTCACCGACCGCATTACCTATCTGGAAGAAGGTGACTGGGCGGTTCTTACCCGCGCCGGCGTGCAAGTCTTCGATCAGAACAACACGCCTGTCGAGCGTGCAGAAGCAAGGTCCTCTGTCACGTCCAACCTCATGGACAAGGGGAACTTCAAGCATTTCATGGCCAAGGAAATTCATGAACAGCCTGAAGTGCTTGGTCACACGCTTTCGCGATACTTCGACTATTCCGCGATGACTGCAAACGTGGCCGGTGCCGAAAAACTCAGGTTCAACGACCTGTCGCGGCTCATGATTTCAGCTTGCGGCACAGCTTATCTTGCGGGTCTGGTTTCCAAGTACTGGTTCGAGAAATATGCGCGCCTTCCAGTCGAAATCGATATCGCCAGCGAATTTCGGTATCGCGAAACACCGGTGAGCGAAAAAGACGCTGCGCTGTTCATTTCGCAGTCGGGCGAAACCGCAGATACGCTTGCATCGCTGCGGTACTGCAAGGAAAACGGGGCTGCGATCGGTGCGATCGTGAACGTGCCTGAAAGCACCATAGCCCGGGAAGCCGACATGGTATTTCCAACGATTGCCGGACCGGAGATCGGCGTTGCCTCAACAAAGGCCTTTACCTGTCAGCTGGCGGTTCTGGCAGCACTTGCGCTTCAGGCAGGGCGCGAGCGCGGTGTCCTGACCGCGGAGCGGGAAAAGGAACTCGTGTCCGAGCTGACCGAAGTGCCTAGCCTTGCGCTAAAAGCGCTTGCCGGTGAGGTCGATATCGAAAAACTGTCGCAACCGCTCTCCAAAGCCGACAACGCGCTTTACCTGGGGCGATCGACAAACTTTCCGCTTGCGCTGGAGGGGGCTCTCAAACTGAAGGAGCTCTCCTACATTCACGCCGAAGGCTATGCTGCCGGCGAACTGAAACACGGGCCGATCGCACTTATCGACGAGAATATGCCGGTCTTTGTTATCGCCCCTTATGATTCCATCTATGAAAAGACCGTTTCGAACATGCAGGAGGTTGCCGCCCGCGGTGGCCGTATCGTTCTGATCACGGATGCGCGCGGCGCGGAGGAAAGCGGCGGTGCTGCGGAAGACGTCCTGATCCTGCCGGATATGACGGACATCGTCGCGCCGATCATTTACGCGTTGCCGGTCCAGCTGATTGCCTATCATACAGCCGTTTTCATGGGGACGGATGTTGATCAGCCCCGCAATCTGGCAAAGTCCGTAACGGTGGAATGAATGATGGACGATGCAAAAGAGCCTGCCATCATTCCTTACGACGATGGAATGCGGCAGGATGTTGTCGCGCTCTGGGACGCGTGCGGTTTGACGCGGCCCTGGAATGATCCGAACAAGGATATCGACCGCAAGCTGGCGGACCCGCTCGGTGGTTTTTTCGTAATGGTTCTGGACGATCGGGTCATTGGATCAGTCATGGCCGGATATGACGGTCACAGAGGGGCAATCTATTATCTGAGCGTCGATCCACAGCATCAGTCGGCCGGGTACGGACGACAGTTGATGGATCATTGCGAAGCTTTCCTCATCGGCCAGGGCTGTCCGAAGATCAATCTGTTTGTCCGGCACGGAAATGAGGCCGTGAAGAAGTTCTATCAAGACCTTGGCTATTCCGAAGAAACTGCGGTTCCGTTTGGAAAGCGGCTCATTCCGGACATCTGATGGCTAAATATTTAGCGGTCGGTCGGTGTATTTGCAGCCTGCATTTATGCTTTGATGCCCTGGAGCGAGCTGGTTATGAGATGATCAAGCTCGCTTTGCATGAAGGTGTAGACGAAAACTGGAATGATGATGGGGACAAACGGTAATTCCCATGAAACTGGCCGACTGAGCATACGCTGAGAAAGCGCAACGCCGATCCACCATCCTGCGATGATGAGTGTCAGGATCAGCAGAAACTTAAAAAGTGGCGCTGAAAATCCGAGCCAGAGTGACAATGCGGCAACCAACTTGGCGGCTCCGCCGCCAATCCTGCCGGAAGCCCACATGAAGATCATGAAGATCAGAACGCCGAATGTGCAGGATATGCTCGTCAGAATGAGCTGGAACGAAACACCCAGGAGCGGAGCGACAACGAAATACACAATCGTGACTGCTGCCGAAATTTAATTGGGAACCCGGATTTGCAAAAAAGCGCTCGAGACTGGCCTATGGGTTTGTTTTTGGTCCCGAAGGGCGGCTGACAACGTAAGTTGCACAGGCAAACATGAATATAGCGGTAACTGCAGCGAGCCAGATGTTCGGCGACGCCGACCAGTAGAACAGCAAATACCCGATAGTCATTCCGATAACCGCCACGATTTTGGCTTTTGGGGTTATGGCACCATGCTCGCGCCAGGCGATCACCGGTGGTCCGAAAACGGGGTGATTTAGTATTCGCGCTTCGAGCGCGGGAGAAGAGCGGGCAAAACAGCCTGCGGCCAGGATGAAAAAGATTGTGCTCGGCAAGAGCGGCAGAAAAGCGCCGACGATTCCAACGCCAACACATCCGGCTCCCAGAAGTTTGAATGTGATACGCCGCAATCGTGCCTCCGCAATCGGCAATTTTAGGGTATATCGCTGAAAAATTAGTCAAGCGAAGGATACCGCGCTGCGATAAGAATTATTATCTAGTGTGTGTGACACAGAAAGACGAGCACTCGAGAGGACCTTGGCTGGTTTACCCATGAGCCGAAACAAACATAAATCAGAAGACGCATCGATCATAGGCCATCGTGCTGGTCCGGCAACGCGCCTCAGAAACTATTTTCTGACCGGTCTGGTGATTACGGGGCCGATCGGCATAACGCTCTGGCTGACCTGGACATTCATCAAGTGGGTGGATGGTTGGGTAAAACCCTTCGTTCCGAAGGTCTATAACCCGGAAACTTATCTGCCGTTTCCCGTTCCCGGGTTCGGGCTGATCGTCGCGATCTTTGTTCTGACAATCGTCGGATTTCTGGCAGCAAATTTCCTGGGGAGGAGCATGATTTCCTTCGGCGAAGGTGTCGTTGGAAGAATGCCGCTTGTTCGTAATATTTACAGTGGCTTGAAGCAGATTTTTGAGACGGTACTTGATGAGCGCGGAAACAGCTTTACCAAAGCTGCACTCGTCCAGTATCCGCGCAAGGGTCTGTGGGCAATCGTTTTCATTTCGACTGAAACCAAAGGCGAGGTCGCAAAGCGCCTGAAGGACACGGCCCAGACGGTATCCGTGTTCCTGCCGACAACCCCGAACCCGACTTCGGGATTTCTGCTGTTCGTCCCAAAGGAAGACGTGATTGAGCTGTCGATGGGTGTTGAAGACGCGGCTAAACTGGTGATTTCTGCCGGCCTTGTCAGCCCGGATCTTCCGGAGATTCTGGAAGACGTCATTGCGGAACCTGAAAAGCTGGAGCGCATCCGAGAGCGTGAAGAAGCCTGATCACCCAGCCCGCAGCAATCGGATCGCGGCATCCCGGCCGAACAGATAGAGCAGGCAGCGAAGCGCTTCGCCGCGCTGTGATTTCAAATCCGGATCGGTTTGAAGAATGAGCCGCGCGTCATCGCGCGCGACTTCCATGAGGTCGGCGTGTTCGTCTGCGCGCGCAATGCGGAAGCCTGGCGTGCCGGATTGCCGTGTCCCGAGAATTTCACCACCGCCACGCAGCTTGAGATCCTCCTCTGCAATCAGGAATCCGTCATTGGTCTCGCGCATGATGTTAAGCCGGGCGCCAGCGGTTTCTCCCAAAGGCCCCTTGTAGAGGAGAACGCAGGAAGAGGGTTTGTCGCCACGGCCGACACGGCCCCGAAGCTGGTGCAATTGAGCCAATCCGAACCGTTCGGCGTGTTCGATCACAATGATGGTCGCATCGGGAACGTCTACGCCGACCTCAATTACGGTGGTTGCCACAAGAACCTTCGTCGCGCCTGACTTGAACGCCGACATGGCCGCGTCTTTTTCGTCTGCGCTCATGCGCCCGTGGACAAGCGACACCGGTTGCCTGAGAGCGTGCTCGAGCACGCGGTGCCTGTCCTCTACTGCAGCGAGGTCGATCTTTTCCGATTCCTCAACCAGTGGACACACCCAATAGACCTTTTGCCCCTCCGAGATAGCCGAACCAACTCTGGAGATGATTTCATCCAAACGGTCCAGCGAGACGGAAACAGTCTTGATAGGTTTGCGCCCGGCTGGCTTGTCCGTGAGGCGGGAGACATCCATGTCGCCGAAACAGGTGAGGACGAGCGTTCGCGGGATAGGCGTTGCCGTCATGACCAAAACGTCAACGCCCTGGCCCTTGCCGGAAAGGGCGAGGCGCTGGTGGACGCCGAAGCGGTGCTGTTCGTCAACCACGACCATGCCAAGGTTCTTGAAGGAAACAGACCCTTGAAAGAGGGCGTGCGTGCCGACCACAAGGTCAATCTCACCAGCATCGAGCTTTTTCTGAAGAAAGCGCCGTTCCTTCTGGCTGTCCTTTCCGGTCATCAGTGCTAGACGGATGCCGGCTTTTTGGCAAATCGGTTCCATCGAAGCGAAGTGCTGGCGCGCGAGGATCTCGGTCGGCGCCATCAGGCCGCCCTGTGCGCCCGTCTCGATCACCTGTGCAAGCGTTGCGAGGGCTACGACGGTTTTGCCAGAGCCGACATCACCCTGAAGCAGCCGGAGCATACGGGTCGGCTCAGCAAGGTCTTCGTTGATTTCGCGAATTGCGTTCGCCTGGCTGTCGGTCAATCGAAAGGGCAGGGCGTCGATCACCGCCTTTTGTAAGGCTCCATCCGGTTTCCGGGCAATGCCGCCAAGCGTTCGCATGTTGGCACGCACCATTGCCAGCGCGAGTTGGCTTGCCAGCAATTCGTCATAGGCAAGCCGCTGCATGAAAGGCGATTGAGGGTCTATGTCCTGGCGTTCTTTTGGCAGGTGAAGCGTCTGCAACGCGTCCTGAAAGTCCGGCCAGCCGGTCTGATGGTGATGCGCTTCATTTTGCCATTCCGGCATTTGCGGAACGCGTTCGAGCGCCGCGCGCATGGCTTTTTGCAGTGTTTTGGAAGCAAGGCCAGCCGTCAATGGATAGACCGGTTCGATCGACGGCATCTGCTCTGCTTCTTCGAGGTTGAGCGCATAATCCGGATGAACCATTTGCGGTTTGTCATTGAACCACTCGACCTTGCCGGAAACAATCCTGCGCTCGCCTTCCGGAAATGTCTTTTCCAGCCAGTCCCTTCGCGGGTGAAAAAAGACGAAATCGATCTGGCCCGTTTCATCGTAGGCGGAGATTTTGTAGGGCGCTTTGGAGTGCCTGGGCGGCGCATGATGTCTGCCGACTGTGACGTCCAGAGTAACGATGTCGCCATTTTCCGAATAGGCGATGCCAGGTCTGTGGCGCCGGTCAATCAGGCTGTGCGGGACATGAAACAGAAGATCGGCAACTGTCGTATCCCTGTCCTGCTGCCCGCCAATGAGACCGGACACCAGTTTTGCAATCTTGGGTCCTATCCCGGGCAAGGTAGAGACGGGAGCAAAAAGGGGATCAAGAACCGGCGGTCGCATTTTCTGTCGGTTTCTAACCTTTGAGATTGAGCTTTGGGGAACCTTCCTATTCGTTTTGCCATGAAGGGAAGTTGGAGCGCAAGCTGTAGAACATTATGTGAACAAATAAGAGCGTCAATTTCATGCAAGGCGCTGACATTCTCGAATTACGGCGTTATATAACCGTCACTCTTTGACCGTCCCCGGCTGCATCATCGCGAACTCAGAATTCAGATCCGTGCCGGTGGAACTCCTGATAGGCTTCACATGTCCGATCCAACTGCTAGCAATGACAACCCGCAGGGTGAACGTGACCCGCGCTGCAAGAAGATTCTCTTTCGGTGTTGGCATCGTGGCATGAAGGAAATGGATCTCCTGCTTGGCGGCTTTGCCAACGCCCAGATTGACACGCTTTCAGAAGCAGAACTTCTTGAACTGGAGCACCTTCTGACAGCGCATGACCAGGATCTTTATGCCTGGATGACCGGCCGCAAACCCTTGCCCGCAGAATGGGACGGGCCTCTTTACCGCAAGATCATCGCCTATCACGAAGCGTCCGGCCCCGCCGGTTTCATGAAATAACGAAAAGGACGTTTGCTGTGTTCGACAGCCTGCTCAAGGATCGGGCCAACGTCACGCTGGCGGGTGTGCCGGACGGTGCGGAAAGTTACGCGCTTGCCAGAGTTCTGGCGGAAAGCGACGCTGATGGTCTCGCGCTTGTGTTCGTGGCACGCGATGCAACGCGCATGGCGATGGTCAGTGAAGCGCTTGCGTTTTTCGATCCAACTATCGACGTTGTACAGCTGCCTGCCTGGGATTGCCTGCCATACGACCGCGTATCGCCGAATTCAGCGATCAGTGCGCGGCGGTTGCTGGCGCTCGGTCAGCTGGCGCGCGGAATTCCGGCCGGAAAAAAGACGATCCTGCTGACGACTTTGAATGCAGCCCTCCAACGCCTGCCTGAGCGCAGCTTCATGGAGGAGCAGACATTTTCCATGGCCCCGGGCAACCGGGTTGATATGGCAGCCATCACCAACTGGCTGGAGATGAACGGGTTTTCGCGGACCCCAACCGTCCGGGAAACCGGTGAATACGCCGTTCGCGGGGGCATTGTGGATCTTTTTGCGCCTGGCGCTGAAGAACCTGTGCGCCTCGATTTTTTTGGTGACACGCTGGAATCCATCCGATCGTTCAATTCAGAGACCCAGCGAACATCGAAACAGCTCAAACGGCTCGACCTAGTGCCCATGAGCGAAGTCGTACTGTCCGAAGACGCAATCTCGCGATTCCGGCGCTCCTATCTTTCTCAATTTGGTGCGGCCAGCCGGGAAGACGTGCTTTATCAGTCTATCAGCGACGGTCGTCGCTATGCCGGTATGGAGCACTGGTTACCGCTGTTTCACGAACGGCTGGAGACGCTGTTCGACTATATCGGCGATACGCCGGTGGTTCTCGATACGAATGCCACCGATGCAGTGCGTGAACGCTCCGATCAAATCGTCGAGCATTACCAGGCCCGCCAGGATGCGCGAGAAATGGGGTCTGCGTCTGGCACCGTCCCCTATATGCCGATAAAGCCGGATAGTCTCTATTTCACACAAGACAGCTGGACGTCCGAGATCGCCGACAGGGCGAGTGCCGCACTCGACCCGTTCACGCCCCCGCCCGGAAGCGGCAAGACCATTGTCGAGCTCGAAGGACGGCAGGGGCGCAGTTTCGCAGCAGAACGCGCTGCCGGAGATGTCAACATCTTCGATGCTTTGACGAGCCATGTGCGTGCGCTTCAAAAAGAGGGCAAGCGCACCGTTATCGCCTGCTGGTCCGAAGGATCCCGCGATCGCCTTGGTCAGATCCTGGCCGACCACGGTCTGGGCTCGGTTCAGGATGTCGAAACGCTGGACGGCGTTGAGAAACTCCCTGCCAAGACTTCAGCATTGTGCGTTCTTGGAATCGAGCACGGCTTTGAACTCAAGGACATCGCCTTTATCGGCGAGCAGGACATTCTCGGCGACAGGCTGGTCAGAAAGTCCCGGCGCAAGTCCAAGGGCGCGAATATCATCACAGAAGCAACGGGGCTTTCCGAAGGAGATCTCGTTGTCCATGTCGAACATGGCATTGGCAGATTTATCGGCCTGAAAACCATCGAGGCCGTCGGTGCACCGCATGATTGCCTGGAACTGCAATATGCAGGAGGCGACAAGCTTTACCTGCCTATTGAGAATATTGAACTCCTGTCGCGCTACGGCTCCGAGGACCAGGAAGCTCAACTCGACAAGCTGGGTGGCGGTGCCTGGCAGGCTCGTAAGGCGAAACTCAAGAAACGTATCCTCGAGATCGCTGATGGTTTGGTCAAGACCGCTGCTGAACGCGCGCTCAAGACCGCGCCAGTGGTTGAGACACCCGATGGGGTGTACGACGAGTTTGCAACGCGCTTTCCTTATGAGGAGACGGACGATCAAATGACGGCCATTGATGCCGTTTTCGATGATCTCTCATCGGGCCGGCCAATGGATCGCCTGATCTGCGGCGATGTGGGGTTTGGCAAAACCGAAGTGGCGTTACGCGCAGCCTTCATTGCCGCGATGTCCGGACGCCAGGTCGCTGTTGTTGTGCCGACGACGCTTTTGGCGCGTCAGCACTACAAGACCTTTTCCGAACGGTTTCACGGGCTTCCGATCAATGTCGGTCACGCATCGCGCCTGGTTCCATCCAAACAGCTGACGCTGACCAAAAAGGGCATTACCGACGGCTCCGTCGATATCGTTGTCGGAACGCACGCGCTTCTTGGAAAATCGATCCAGTTCCGCGATCTCGGCCTGCTGATCATCGATGAGGAGCAGCATTTCGGGGTGAAGCACAAGGAGCGGCTCAAGGAGCTGAAGTCTGACGTCCATGTCATGACTCTGTCGGCAACCCCGATCCCGCGTACGCTGCAACTGGCCCTGACGGGTGTTCGTGAATTGTCGCTGATCGCAACGCCGCCGGTCGACAGGCTGGCTGTGCGGACCTTTGTTTCGCCTTTTGATCCTTTGGTCGTGCGGGAGGCTCTTCTGCGCGAACACTATCGCGGTGGTCAGAGCTTTTACGTCTGTCCGAGGCTTTCTGATATCGCCGACAGGCTGGCGTTTCTGGAAGAGCAGGTTCCGGAACTTAAGGTTGCTGTTGCACATGGCCAGATGCCGCCCGGCGAACTCGAAGACGTTATGAACGCCTTTTACGAGGGCAAGTACAACGTTCTGCTCTCAACCACGATTGTCGAATCAGGACTGGACATCCCGACCGCGAACACGCTGATCGTACACCGGGCCGATATGTTCGGTCTGGCGCAACTCTACCAGCTGCGCGGACGTGTCGGGCGCTCCAAAACACGGGCTTATGCGCTCTTCACGGTTCCGGCCAACAAGACACTCACGGCGACAGCCGAAAGAAGGCTCAAGGTGCTGCAATCGCTGGAAACACTCGGCGCCGGTTTTCAGCTCGCCAGTCACGATCTGGATATTCGCGGGGCAGGGAACCTCCTTGGCGAAGAACAGTCAGGCCATATCAAGGAGGTAGGCTTCGAACTCTATCAGCAGATGCTGGAAGAGGCGGTGGCGCAGCTCAAGGATGGTGGCGCTGATTACGGCGAAGAACAATGGTCACCACAAATCAACATCGGGACGCCGGTCCTCATTCCGGAGGACTATGTCGCTGATCTCCAGCTGCGTCTGCAGCTCTACCGCCGGTTGGGAGATGTCACCGAAGCGGAGGAAATCGACGCGTTCGGTGCAGAACTTATCGACCGGTTCGGACCCTTGCCGGAAGAAGTGCAGCATCTTCTGAAGATCGTCTATATCAAGGGACTGTGCCGCAAGGCGAATGTAGAGAAGGTCGACGCCGGTCCGAAGGGCATGGTGGTCAGTTTCCGCAACAGCGAGTTTTCCAACCCGGCCGGTCTCGTTTCCTATATCGCGGAGCAGGGCGTTCTTGCAAAGATCCGTCCGGACCAGCGTGTGGTGCTAAGCCGGGATTGGGAAAAGACGGATTCGCGGCTCAAAGGGACTGCCACCATTTTGACGAAGCTGGCGCGACTTGCGGCGGCTTGATCGGCATCCAGCCGATGGGAATGTAACGGCTTAATCAGACCAACCGTCTTCGCCGACCAGGGGTACAAAAGCCACTCCGCCGTGGCTTTCGGTTTCAAATTTTTGTTCGGAAATTCTGCGAATACGAAGAAGGTCCTGGTTCATTCTGCTGTTGCCGACTGGAATAACCAGTCGGCCACCTGATTTCAGCTGGTGTTTCAACACCTCCGGTACTGCGGGTGCGCCGGCAGAAACCAGGATCGCATCATAAGGGCTTCTGTCAGGAAACCCGATAGTGCCGTCGATGCAATGGACCTCGACCGGGTTGCACTCCAGTACGCCGAGAACGTCACGGGCATTTTTTGCAAGCTCCGAGATACGTTCAACGGTGACCACATGGCCGCACAGCTCCGACAGAACGGCGGCGGCGTATCCGGATCCTGTTCCAACCTCCAGAACCGTGTCAGTTGCAGAAAGTTCAAGCAGCTCACACATCAGCGCAACCATGTAAGGCTGCGAGATCGACTGGTAGTGGCCAATGGTGAGCGGCATGTCCCGGTAAGCATGTTCAGAGAGTTTCTTTGAGACAAACCGATGCCGTGGAACCTTCCGCATGGCGGCCAGTACACGTTTGTCGCGAAGACCGCGGCCTTCGAGCTGCCTCGACACCATTTCCTCACGCGCATCTGCAAATCGGTCCATGTCCGGCCCCTCCAGTCATTTGCGAATTAACCGGCATTTGAATGACTGTCTCAAGACTCTATTAAACCTAACCCCGCATAGTGGAGAAACAAAGAGACCAAGAGTTCAGCGTTAAGGTCCCAAGAGTGCCCCGAGCAGCTACCCGCCAGCGAAAACAGTCTTTCATTCGCCGCCTCATTACGCCCGCTATCGCTATTGCGGCGCTTGGTTATTTCGGATTTCACGCCATGAGCGGTGAACTCGGTCTGGTTGGCCGAGCCATGATCGAGAGCAGGGTCTCTGAGCTCGAGGCCGAGCTCGAAGTCCTGTCGGGAGAGCGGCAAGAGCTTGTAGCCCGCGTCAGCCTGCTCAGGCCTGAAAGTCTTGACCCGGATATGCTGGACGAACGTGCCCGGCTGAACCTAAATCTTGTGCATACAAACGAACTGGTCGTCCTTCGACCCGGACATCGCTACACCATGAACTAAAAAATGGTTCATTTTTAGTGATTAACAATATTCTTGTTAAAATCTATTTTTCGCATTGAAAGCAATAATTTAAATCGCTTCAAGTTCCCGTTTTATTTGGATTGGATTGACAGGAGCAACAGGATAAGTTGCAGCTACCTGTCTTAGGGGAAACGTCACGCCGAGAAGAGGGTTATGGCCACAGCATCAAAGACCACTTCCGCTCGCTCCAAGAGCGCTAGCCGGACCCGCAGCACCGCCAAGAAAGCGAAGCCTGCGATCGCCGAGTTCGACAAGGACGAAGAACTTCACGCTTACCGCGAAATGCTTCTGATCCGCCGATTTGAGGAAAAAGCCGGACAATTGTACGGCATGGGTCTCATCGGCGGGTTTTGTCATTTGTATATCGGGCAGGAAGCTGTCGTGGTCGGTATGCAGATGGCCAAAAAAGACGGCGATCAGATGATCACCGGCTATCGCGACCACGGCCATATGCTGGCAATGGACCTCGACCCCGGCGCTGTCATGGCGGAACTCACGGGTCGTCGCGGCGGTCTTTCCAAAGGGAAGGGCGGGTCGATGCATATGTTCTCCAAAGAGAAACATTTCTACGGCGGCCACGGTATTGTCGGAGCCCAGGTTTCGCTTGGAACCGGGCTTGGTTTTGCCAACAAGTATCGCGAAAATGGCAACGTTTCCATGGCGTTCTTCGGTGACGGCGCTTCCAACCAGGGCCAGGTCTACGAGAGCTTCAACATGGCAGAGCTCTGGAAACTCCCGGTCGTCTACGTGATCGAGAACAACAAATACGGCATGGGAACGAGCATCAATCGCGCCTCGGCCACTACAGATCTTTCCCAGCGCGGGGCCTCGTTCGGTATCCCCGGCGAGCAGGTTGACGGGATGGATGTGCGGGCCGTGAAGGCTGCATCAGACAAGGCGCTTGCCTGGTGCCGCGAAGGCAAGGGGCCGTACATCCTTGAAATGATCACCTACCGCTATCGCGGTCACTCCATGTCCGATCCGGCGAAATACCGTTCCAAGGATGAAGTCCAGAAAATGCGGACCGAGCATGACCCGATCGAGCAGGTCAGGGTTCGGATGATCGAAAAGGGCTGGGCGAGCGAAGACGACCTGAAGGCGATCGACAAGGATGTCCGTGCGAAGGTCGCGGAAGCAGCTGAATTTGCTCAGAATGATCCGGAACCGGACGCATCTGAACTTTACACTGACATTTTGCTGTAAGCCGGGGGAAGAAATGCCGATTGATATTTTGATGCCGGCGCTCTCGCCGACAATGGAAGAGGGCAAGCTCGCCAAGTGGCTGAAAGCCGAGGGCGACGCGGTGACCGCAGGCGACGTGATCGCCGAGATCGAGACCGACAAGGCGACGATGGAAGTCGAAGCTGTCGACGAGGGCACGCTTGGCAAGATCCTGGTTCCGGAAGGGACCGACAACGTCAAGGTCAACGAGAAAATCGCCGTGCTTCTTGGTGAGGGCGAGGACGCAAGTGCAATGGACGCGGCCTCTGCTGCTCCGGCAGCAGCGCCGGCTCAGGCCGAAGTGCCGAGTACAGCTGCTGCGCCGGCAGCTCCTGCCGCCCCTGTCGTGTCAGAGCCAGCGGAAGATCCGGAAATTCCGGCCGGTACCGCAATGAAGACCTCCACAGTCCGCGAAGCTCTGCGGGATGCGATGGCGGAAGAAATGCGCCGTGACCCGGACGTTTTTGTCATGGGTGAGGAAGTGGCCGAGTATCAGGGGGCCTACAAGATCACCCAGGGTCTTCTGGACGAATTCAGCGAAAAACGCGTGATCGACACACCTATCACCGAACATGGGTTTACGGGCCTGGGCGTCGGTGCCGCAATGTCGGGCCTGCGTCCAATCGTTGAGTTCATGACATTCAACTTTGCCATGCAGGCGATGGATCAGATCATCAATTCCGCTGCGAAGACGCTGTATATGTCCGGTGGACAGATGGGTGCACCGATTGTTTTCCGTGGCCCGAACGGGGCGGCGGCACGCGTTGGCGCGCAGCATTCGCAAGACTATGCCGCATGGTATGCTCATGTTCCCGGTCTGAAGGTTATCCAGCCTTATTCCGCGGCAGATGCAAAGGGTCTGTTGAAGGCGGCGATCCGGGATCCGAACCCCGTCATCTTCTTGGAAAATGAAATCCTCTACGGTCATTCCTTCGAAATTCCGGATATGGACGATTTCGTCCTGCCAATCGGCAAGGCGAAGATCGAACGCGGCGGTACGGACGTAACGCTCGTTTCCTGGGGCATCGGCATGACCTATGCGTTGAAGGCCGCGGACGAACTGGCTGGCATGGGTATTTCGGCGGAAGTCATCAACCTGCGCACCATTCGTCCTCTCGATATCGATACGGTTCTTGCTTCCGTGCGTAAAACGGGACGGGTCGTCACCATAGAGGAAGCCTTTCCGATGTGTTCGGTCTCTTCCGAAATCGCCTACCAGGTTCAGGAAAAAGCATTTGACTACCTTGACGCTCCCGTCTTGCGGGTGACAGGCAAGGACGTTCCGATGCCATATGCGGCAAACCTTGAAAAGCTCGCATTGCCAAGCGTTCCTGAAGTCATCGATGCGGTTAAGGCCGTGACCTACACAGCCTGAACCGGGGGAGACGGACATGCCAATTAATATCACCATGCCGGCCCTTTCCCCGACGATGGAAGAGGGCAACCTGGCCAAATGGCTGGTCAAGGAAGGCGATCAGGTTTCCGCAGGCGATGTGATCGCCGAGATCGAAACCGACAAGGCCACGATGGAAGTTGAGGCCGTCGACGAGGGCACTGTCGGCAAGATCGTCGTCCCAGCCGGCAGCGAAGGCGTCAAAGTCAACGCACTGATAGCGGTACTGCTTGAAGACGGTGAAGACGCAGGTTCCATTGATACGGCTGCAGCTGCAGCTGCAGCTCCTGCGCCGGCAGCTGCCGAAGCAGCGGCTCCGGCCACCGCAGCAGCTGCCCCTGCGGCTGCTGCACCGGCTGGTCCGGCACCGGTCGCTGCCGATGGCGCCCGTATCTTTGCTTCTCCGCTTGCAAGACGGCTTGCCAAGTTGAACAGCCTGGATCTGTCCGCACTGAGCGGTACCGGGCCACACGGCAGGATCGTCAAGCGGGACATCGAAGCGGCCCTCGCGGCAGGGACAGGCAAAGCTGCACCGGCAGCGGAAGCGCCGAAGGCAGCTGCCGCTCCAACGCCTGCGGCAGGTCCTTCGGCAGAACAGGTTCTGAAGCTCTTCGACGAAGACAGCTATGAACTTGTCCCGCATGACGGCATGCGCAAGACCATTGCCAAACGCCTGACAGAGTCCAAGCAGACCATTCCGCATTTCTATGTATCCGTGGATGTCGAACTGGACGGGCTGCTCGCGCTCAGGGCGCAACTCAACGGGGCAGCGGCAACCGACAAGGATGGTAAGCCGGCTTACAAGCTCTCCGTAAACGACATGACCATCAAGGCGCTGGCATTGGCGCTTCGTGATGTTCCGGATGCAAACGTGTCCTGGACCGACGAAAACATGGTCATGCACAAACATGCCGATGTGGGCGTTGCGGTCTCAATCCCTGGCGGCCTTATCACGCCGATCATCCGCCGCGCGGAAGAAAAGCCACTCTCCGTCATCTCAAACGAGATGAAAGACCTCGGCAAGCGGGCCAAGGAACGCAAGTTGAAGCCGGAAGAGTACCAGGGTGGTACGACGGCGGTTTCCAACATGGGCATGATGGGCGTCAAGGACTTCTGTGCTGTCGTCAATCCGCCGCATGCGACGATCCTCGCAGTCGGTGCCGGCGAAAAGCGTCCCGTTGTCAAAAACGATGCGCTTGCGGTCGCGACGGTCATGACGGTCACGCTCTCCACTGACCATCGTTGTGTCGACGGTGCGCTTGGGGCGGAACTGCTCGCCGCTTTCAAAGGCTATATCGAAAATCCGATGAGCATGCTGGTCTGATGCATGCTTTCCGGCGCGACGGCGACGTCGCGCCGTTTTCGAACGATGACTTCTTTCGCCGGGGAAAACACCATGGCTGATACCAACTACGACGTGATCATTATCGGCTCGGGGCCGGGTGGCTACGTGACCGCAATCCGCTCCGCTCAACTCGGATTTAAGACAGCGATAGTCGAACGCGAACACATGGGTGGCATTTGTCTCAACTGGGGCTGTATCCCGACCAAGGCACTGCTTCGCTCTGCTGAAATTTACCACTATATGCAACACGCCAACGACTACGGCCTTTCCGCAGACAATGTCTCCTTTGACCCAGCGGCAGTGGTCAAGCGGTCACGGGGTGTTTCCGGCCAGCTTACCGGCGGTGTCGGCTTCTTGATGAAAAAGAACAAGGTCGACATTGTCTGGGGTGAGGGGAAGGTCACCAAGGTTGGTGAGGTCACGGTTTCCAAGACCTCCAAGAAGGCCATGGAACCGCAGCATCCTGCGCCCAAAGGCACGAAGGGTGAGGGTGTCTACAAGGCCAAGCACATTATCGTTGCAACCGGCGCGCGCCCGCGCGTGCTTCCAGGTATAGAGCCGGACGGCAAGGATATCTGGACCTATTTCGAGGCGATGGTTCCGCCGTCCATGCCCAAGTCTCTCATTGTCATGGGCTCCGGCGCGATCGGTATCGAGTTCGCCTCGTTCTACAAAACCATGGGTGCCGACGTCACGGTCATCGAAATGATGCCGACCATCATGCCGGTGGAAGATCCGGAAATTTCGGGTCTTGCCAAGAAAAAGATGGAAAAGCAGGGCATCAAGTTTTTGCTGGAAGCCAAGGTTTCGCAGGTCAAAAAAGGCGCGAAGGGCGTTACCGCAACGGTTGAGACCAAGGACGGCAAGAAGCAGGATCTTACTGCGGAAAAGCTTATTTCCGCCGTGGGTGTGGTCGGCAACATCGAAAATCTCGGCCTCGAGGAACTCGGCGTCAAGACCGATCGCGGCTGCGTTGTCATCGATGGTTACGGTCGCACGAGTGTTCCCGGTATTTACGCCATTGGTGATGTCGCCGGACCTCCGATGCTGGCGCACAAGGCCGAGCATGAAGGCGTCATCTGCGTTGAAAAAATCGCAGGCAAAGATGTTCATGCAATGGACAAGTCCATGATCCCCGGCTGCACCTATTGTCACCCGCAGGTCGCCTCTGTCGGTCTTACCGAGCCGAAAGCCAAGGAAGCAGGCTACGATATCAAGGTCGGCCGCTTTCCTTTCATCGGCAATGGCAAGGCGATTGCGCTCGGCGAGCCGGACGGTCTGATCAAGACGATCTTTGATGCGAAGACCGGCCAGCTTTTGGGGGCACACATGGTTGGCGCTGAGGTGACGGAACTCATCCAGGGCTATGTCGTTGCGATGAACCTCGAGACAACGGAAGAGGACCTGATGCATACGGTCTTCCCGCATCCGACACTTTCGGAAATGATGAAGGAGTCGGTGCTCGACGCTTACGGACGAGTTCTCAACATGTAGCGCGATATGCGGGCTGCGGTGATCAAAAAGGTCTTGAAGCCTGACCGGATCGGGAACAAGCGATGCTGAGCTATCTTGCGGACGGGCTAAGGTTTCTGAGTTTCGAGGGAAGCTGGTCGCTGAAGCCGCACGAGGCTCTGACCCTGAACGCGGCACTTGAATGGCTAGCGGGCGATCTTGAGAGTGTCGCCCGCGCACAGCTCGCCCAGCGCTATTTTGTCGAGCGGATGTCGAACGGTCGAATCCCGTGTTTCCGCTACTACCGGATGGACCCCGGTTTGAAGTTCGCCGGACCGCTGGGGTCCGGAGACCATTTTATCAATGTCGTCCAAAAGGTCGAACGCCGTAATCTCACCGCAAAGTGCGTCTTGCACGATGGCGTCGTGTTCGGGTTGGAATTTCCAAAGCCTGGGAACTTTTTCAAGAATGCCGACATTGAGGTGGTCTCAGTGAGTTGTGATGAAACTGCCTTCAGTTACACTGATGCTCTGGACCGTGCGGAACACGGCATCGACAGGAGTGACTAAACGAGAGGGGAAGTCTGATGGATGCAAAATCAATTCTGATCTGGGTTGCCATCGGGATCATTGCAGGCTGGCTTGCAAGTGTCGTTGTCGGAGGCGGCGGTATCATTCGGTACCTGCTCACAGGCGTTCTCGGTGCTTTCGTCGGTGGGTTTATTTTCAAGTTCGCAGGCATCAACATCAATCTCGGCAACGCGTATGTAAATGAAATCGTCGTCGCTGCTGTCGGGGCGATCGTTGTCGTGCTGGTGGCGCGCCTTCTAGCCTGATTGAAACGTCGCGCGCGATGGCGTTCTGGGTTCACAAAACTGAAGAGGACACGGTATGGGGCTGATAGTTTCCGCAATTATAGGTTTGATCGCGGGCGCAGTTGCTCACCGTGTCCTGAACAGCCGAGGTGGTTTCCTCGGCAGCCTGGTTGTCGGTTTGATCGGCGCGCTGCTGGGGGGAGAACTCGCGTCGATCCTCAATCTGAACCTCGCCGGCGGGGTCGTTGACCGCCTGATTGTCGCGACTGTCGGTGCGATCTTGTTTTTGTTCACATGGAAGAAGGTCTTCAAATGACCTCCGTGAAAAATTCGGTAGATCAGGGATCCTTTTGAATGGATATGCAATCGATTGAGGTCGCTATCTATCTAATTCTAATTCTTTATGGAGCCGTTTTTCGTGACACGATTATCCATCGACGTTTGTCATGGGTGTATGCGCTGCTGATTGGTTTAGGTGCTCTGACACTGGGTGTCAGAACATCGTTTGTGATCTTCTTTGTTTTGGTACCATTGCTGGCGGCTTGGCGCGTTCTTCATACGAGACTCCAGAACAGGATGGCCTAAGACGGAGTGAGACCACGCATGAAAAAACTGCGAGATACGGTGGCAGCGGTCAACCGACTTGCGACTTACGGAACATTAGCTCCTGGGCGGGCCAATCATACACAACTTGCCGATCTTGTTGGTCGATGGAGTGAAGGCACCGTGCGCGGACGGCTTGTGCAGTCCGGTTGGGGTGCTGCGCTCGGTTTTCCCGGACTTGTTCTCGATCAGGAAGGACAGAACGTGGAGGTCTTTCTGTTTGAGTCGCCTGACCTCCCTGATCACTGGGATCGTCTGGACGCCTTCGAAGGGGAAGGTTATCGGCGGGTCGAAACACACGTTTATACCGACGAAGGCGGTGTTTCCGCCTTCATCTATGTTGTGGCGGAACAGCAGAGTGAAGCCGGCGCGGATCGACTGCGTGGCGGCATAGGTGCATTTCCTTTGAGAACGACCGACAAACTTCGATACGCGGATACCGATCGGCAAGGGCACATCAACAACGCAGTGTTCAACACGTTTCTGGAAACAGGCAGGGTCGAACTGCTGTACGGCGACGAACTCATGCAGGAAGGCTTGGCATTTGTTATCGCAAGGCTCGAGCTTGATTTTCTCGCCGAAATCAACTGGCCCGGCACCGTTGAGATCGGTACGGCGGTGAAGGAGATCGGACGCAGTTCCTTCAAGCTTTTTCAGCGCGTGTTCCAGGACGGAACCCCGGTCGCCGAGGCCGTCACGATTATCGTTCAGATGAACGAGGCAACCCGCAAATCAACCCCACTTTCTGAAAACGCCCGCCAGAGGCTGGCGGAACTTGTGAGACCTGCGCTCAGCACATAGCTGTCTCAGCTCCATTATATCTTGACGTTTCAGAGGAATAACGACACTTAAGGCCTATGGTTACGATCGTCGACACGCTCAATCGCCCGAACGCAAAATCCGATGCACGTCCCCGGCATCCGGAGAAGGAACATCGTCCGGACAATCCCATTCAGCGCAAGCCGAAATGGATCCGCGTCAAAGCGCCTACGTCGCCCGTTTATCGCGAAACTCAAAATGTCGTTCGCGAAAACAACCTCGTCACCGTGTGTGAAGAAGCAGGTTGCCCCAATATCGGCGAATGCTGGTCAAAAAAACATGCCAGCTTCATGATCCTCGGCGATACCTGTACGCGCGCGTGTGCGTTCTGCAATGTCAGGACAGGCATGCCGGGACCGGTCGACCAAAACGAACCGCAAGGTGTGGCCGACGCAGTCGCGACAATGGGGTTGCAGCACGTCGTCGTTACCTCCGTGGATCGGGACGACCTTGACGACGGCGGCGCGCAGCATTTTGCAGATGTGATCGAAGCAATCAGGAAAACGTCGCCCAGTACGACTGTTGAAGTCCTGACACCGGATTTTCTGCGCAAAGACGGTGCCCTGGAAACGGTGGTCGCGGCCAAGCCGGACGTCTTCAACCACAATCTTGAGACTGTTCCGTCGAAGTATCTGACAGTCAGGCCGGGTGCGCGCTATTTCCACTCCATTCGCCTTCTCCAGAAGGTGAAGGAACTTGATCCGGAAATGTTCACGAAATCCGGTATCATGGTCGGACTCGGCGAAATCCGGAACGAGGTGTTGCAGCTAATGGACGACTTGCGTGCCGCTGATGTGGACTTCCTTACGATCGGCCAGTATTTGCAGCCCTCCAAGAAGCACCACCCGGTGATGTCGTTTGTCACACCTGAGGAATTCAAGGGATACGAGCGGATAGCCTATGCCAAGGGCTTCCTCAAAGTCTCTGCCAGCCCGCTTACACGCTCGTCTCATCATGCCGGCGAGGATTTCGCTGAACTGCGGGCAGCTCGAAAAGCAAAACTCGGCCACTAGGTCCGGCAGCGAACGGGATCTGACAAACTGCATGCCCAGTTTTTCTTCCAATCACAAGGTCAATCACAAGGCGGAGGACATGTTCCGCCTTGTCGCCGATATCGAGCAATATCCAAAATTCGTTCCGCTGTGTCAGGGGCTACATGTGCGTGGCCGCAAGGAACTCGACGATGGCCGCACGGTTCTCGTTGCGGATATGACGGTCGCCTACAAACTCTTCAAGGAGACCTTTACCAGCCGTGTCGAGTTATGCCCAAAGACGCGCACCATTCTTGTTGAATATCTGGACGGGCCGTTCAAGCACCTGGAAAACAAATGGACATTCGAGGATGCGGAAGAAGCAAGCTGCAACGTCGGCTTCTTCATCTCCTATGAATTCAAGAGCAGGACTCTCGGCTCGCTCATGGGCGTGATGTTTGACAAGGCATTCAGGAAGTTTTCAAGCGCTTTTGAAGCGCGCGCAGATGAAGTCTACGGGGCTTGAACAGCCGACGTCGAAAACGGGTTACTTGTACTCTTTGAAGGCGTCGCGAATGGTTTGAAGGCGGCTGGATCTCATGTCGAGTGGCTTGTTCGCCGCTCTGATTTTCGCCACATCACGCTTCGACAGCCCAAGATCTTCCAAAGTCGCGAACGCGCTGTTGTCCTTGCAGACAATCCTGCGGACAGTTCCGGTGTTTTCTTCCAGGATGAGGGTTCGACCTGCGGCATTTTGCTGCTCAGTCCAAATGACCGTCGTCGATGAGACCCAAAAACTGCGGTTGCAGTAGTTTGCACGGTGATAGCCGGACTTGGGCTTGGAGAGAATCTCGTGGAACCCGGTGAACTTGCCATTGGAATGCTGCGACCGGATGTAGAAATCGCTTTTGGCGAACGCTGTCCCGGTCAGACCGGCACAGGTCATAAGCGTCAGTGCAATGCATGCCAGCGAGCGTTTCATGCTTGAGTTCCTCTAACGAGCCCAGCTTAACCCCAATGGCATAAAGAATACGTTACTTAGCTTACCCTTTCGTTACCCGGCTCAGGACATTTTGATTTCATTGGTCATGAAACGACTGGGCGGCCTTGTCTTTACCGTTTGCATTGAAGGCGTCGCGGATCGCGGCAAAGCGGTTGATCTTGTCGATCGTCAGGCCGTCATTTTGTATGATGACCCGTGGATCTTCGGTAACTCCAAGGCCCTTCAGAGTGACCTGTTCGGCTGGGCGCTCACATATTGGCCGCCAGCCTTTGCCCCAGTTGAATTCGACACGAACAGCATAGTTTCGTTCCACTTCCAGTTGCGTCCACGCAATGGTTGCATAACGAACCCAGTAGGACCGATTGCAATATTCGACTTCCACCAGGTCTTCGGCGCGTCTGTTGTAAATTCGGTGGGAGCCCCGAAAGTGACGGTTTTCGTCACGCGAGATTATGTAGGTGTCGCCGACGATCGGAATTTCCGATTGAGCGTTGGCCTGAGTTGCCGAAAGAACAAAAAATCCAAGTGTCAGCAATAACTTATGGAACCACATAATCTGCCTTCTCCAACGCGAGCGACCTTCGCGTCTTGCTATGTCCAGCGATAACTCTTGGTTGTTGTTGATGAGAAGATATGTCTGCTTCTTGTAGAACTGATTGAAAGCGGGACGGGCGTTTTATTAAAAATTTAGGTTCCCTTATTGGGTGCGCGTCATAATTCTGCAATCGATCGGAAAATTCATCACCTGCTGTGAAAACTTCCCTCCGGGTTTTCGGAATTTGCAGGTCGAAACATGGCGCCGAACGCAGCCAGACGGCTTGTGGCGGGCTTATCATTTTCCAGGTTCGCGAGATATTCTCTGGCGCTGACGAGGACACCCACGTCCTTGAGCGTGACCTCCTGTTCGGGATTGGCGCAAATGGGTCGCCATCCGCGTCCAAAATTGTATTCTACATGAACCACATTTCCGCGTTCGACTTCCAATTGAGTCCAGGCGACGGAACTGCTGCGCACGTAATATGCACTCGCGCAATAGTTCACCTCATTCATGTCCGGAGCGAAGTCTTTGAACAGCTTGTGGCTTCCGACGAATTGACCGGCCGCATCCCTTGAAATCAGAAAATAGTCACCAGGTTGTGGAAGCGGGGAAGCAGACACGGAGGTGCTCAGGCAAAGGAAGGCGATCAGCGTCGCGAAGGATTTTTTCATCTTGGAAAACAATCGACAGAAAGTTGGGACCGGGATGAGGGGACTATAGGTCCGCTTATCTTGGAAACCCAGCAGGAACCTGTGTGATCCTTAACGATCCTTTTCAATTGTCAGTGCATTTAGAACAGACGTCAAAGCTGTCTGGATCGTTTCCAGACGGATTGATTTTCTGCCCCTGTCTGCAAACCAGCAATGAAAATGCTGTGTCGGCTTGTTGGTTTCCGCGACGGCAATGTGGACTGTTCCAACGGGCTTGTCCTCAGAGCCGCCGCCAGGTCCTGCTATGCCTGTAACTGAAACGGCAATATCCGCATCCGAGCGCGTCAGGGCACCCTCTGCCATGGCGACTGCGACATCCTTGCTGACGGCGCCAACACGGGAAATCAGGTCGGCAGGGACGCCGAGCAGCTCGGTCTTGGCTTCGTTTGAGTAAGTCACGAAACCTCGGTCAACAGCGGCTGAAGATCCGGCAATTTCGGTAAGCGCGCCAATGATCAGACCACCTGTACATGACTCTGCCGTTACGATCATTTTGCCGTTTGATTTCAGTTCCTCCAGAACGCTGCTTACCAGCGGCGTCAGGTCTGCGAGATCGTTCAGTCTGGTTTCTGGCATTGCGGTTTCACTCATTTTCGGGAAACGGGAGGCGGACGGTCACGTTCGCCAAGGCTGCGATGCCTTCCTTACGACCTGTAAACCCCAGTCTTTCCGAAGTTGTTGCTTTGACTGAAACCCGGGATACCGGCAGTTCGCAGATTTGGGCCACTGAAGCTCGGATTTCAGCGCGATGCGGTCCTATCTTGGGTTCCTCGCATACGATCGTGACATCGATATGCGCAAGCCGGCCGCCAAGCTTTTTCACGCGCTCGATCGCATCAAACTGAAATCGGTCTGAAGAGGCACCCTTCCATTGCGGGTCGCTCGGTGGAAAGTGCTGGCCGATATCGCCATCGCCAATTGCGCCGAGGGTAGCATCGGTTATTGCGTGGAGGACGACGTCTGCATCCGAATGACCCTTGAGCTTCCTGATATGCGGAATCGCCACGCCGCCAAGCGTAACCTGATCGCCCTCGTCGAATGCATGTACGTCATAGCCGATCCCTGTCCGGATATCTTGAAGCTGAGACAGGGGATGATTGAGGGCAGGAGTATCTGTCATTAATGTAGCTTTTGCTTGCCGATTTGCTCGTTCGAGATCCGTTGCCGTCGTGATTTTGAAATTGGAGGGATCTCCGTCGCTCAGCTCCACACTCATTCCCGCCCATTCGGCCAATCCGGTATCGTCTGTGAAATCGACAATGCCTTCCGCAGCTGCTTTCGTGTGCGCTTCGAGAATGGCCTCAAACGGAAATGCCTGAGGGGTTTGTGCGGCCCAAAGACCGCGTCTGTCTATGGTTTCAAGCGGAGCGTCAGGCGCTTTCGACTTCTTGAGCGTGTCAGCGACAGGTACAGCTGCGAGAACTCCTTCGGCACCAGTGTCAAGCTTTTCAAAAAGAGTTTGCATCACTTCAATGGAGATGAATGGTCTCGCCGCGTCGTGGATGAAGACAAGGTCGCTGCCCGATTTGCGGAGCGTCCTCAAGCCTTCCAGTACCGATAGCTGTCGCGTTTTGCCGCCAAATGCAGTTTCCAAGTTGACGGATGTGTCCGGCAAAACCGCGTCCCTTGCCGCCGTTTTGTAGAGTTCAACATCGTCCGGATGGATGACGGTTACGATGGTTGAAATTCGGGGATGCGCTGCAAGTGCTTCCAGTGTATGTGACAACACCGGTCTTCCTGCGATGGACCGGTATTGTTTGGGCAGGGCCGTGCCAGAACCCGCCAGGCGCGTACCCCTTCCAGCCGCGACGACGAGAGCTGCTGCCGTTTTACCCATAGGCGGTCTCCTTGCGGGTTGGTTTGGCTTAAATCACTGATCGTCTTTAACGAACTTCCTATGCAAATCGCAATTTTAGACTTGTTGCGATGCAGAAATTGTCTACAATATAGGCAGATTGTATTTTGCACAGGTAATGAGCAGAAGAAGAGAGCCGCGTGCCGGAATTCAACAAACCACTTAAGATCGGGCCCCATCTGGTGCCCAATCGCGCTGTTCTCGCTCCGATGTCGGGTGTGACGGATCTGCCCTTTCGCAGGATCGCCGCACGCTATGGTGCCGGCATGGTGGTCAGCGAAATGGTCGCCAGCGAATCCTTTGTCAAAGGTGATGCCGAAACCCAGATGCGTGCTGAAGCGCAGAACTCCGGTCTTCATGTCGTCCAACTCGCAGGCAGGGAAGCGCGATGGATGGGGGAGGCCGCAAAGGTCATTGCCGATCTGGGTGCTGACGTCATCGACATCAATATGGGCTGCCCAGCGAAAAAGGTCACGTCCGGATATTCCGGGTCTGCCCTGATGCGGGATCTTGATCACGCGCTCACTTTGATAGAGGCAACTGTCGCTGCCGTCAGCGTTCCCGTGACCGTCAAAATGAGGCTGGGATGGGATGACAATTCCCTGAACGCTCCGGAGCTGGCGCGCCGCGCAGAAGCTGCCGGTGTTCAGTTGATCACGGTGCACGGACGGACCAGATGCCAGTTTTACAAGGGCAATGCCAACTGGCACGCGATCCGGAGCGTAAAGGAAGCCATCTCGATCCCCCTGATTGCCAATGGTGACTGCAAGGGTACTGAGGATGCTGAAAAAATGCTCGAAGCGTCCGGTGCGGATGGCGTCATGATCGGGCGAGGAGCGTATGGCCGGCCATGGCTTCCCGGGCAGATTGGACATTTCCTGGAAAACGGGAAGCTCCCGGACCCGCCGTCGAAAGCGGAGTTCTCGGATCTCGTTTCGGAACATTACGAGGCGATTCTCGGCCACTACGGCCAGACGCAGGGCGTCCGTATCGCGCGCAAGCACCTTGGTTGGTATCTGGACGTCGCTCAAACCCGCGCGGAATGCGTAATGCCGGGCATTGAGCGCAGGACGGTTATGACATCCGACCGTCCTGCCGAAGTTCTGAAGCTGGTCGCTGACTGGTTTGCAACATCAAACGAACGGATAGCTGCGTGAGCGACAAGACATCTGAGACTGGCCGTGCGGCCATGCTCGCGAGCGACGGACCTAGCATACTTGATGCGCTTCCGCATCCGGTGCTCCTGGTTGCGCCTGACGGCGTCATTGAGTCCGCAAACATGGCGGCAGAAATTTTCATGCGTTCGAGCGCCTCGGTTCTCAGGCGCCACCCGATCAGTGACTTTGTGCCATTTGGCAGCCCTCTGCTGACTCTGATCGAACAGGTCCGCGAGCGGGCTGCACCAGTGAACGAATACAAGGTGGATATTGGGTCGCCCCGCATTGGCGCGCCCAAAATGGTGGACATCAATGCTGCTCCTGTAGCCGATCGCCCGGGCGCCGTTGTGCTCATGTTCCAAGAACGCACAATGGCCGAAAAAATTGACCGGCAACTGACATCGCGGGGTGCTGCGAGAACCGTCACGAGTCTCGCTGCCATGCTAGCGCACGAAATCAAGAACCCTCTTTCGGGGATAAGGGGAGCGGCACAGCTGCTGGAGCAGTCGGTCGTAGACGATGACCGGTCACTCACGCGCCTGATCATGGATGAAACGGATCGGATCGTGAAGCTCGTGGACCGCATGGAGGTCTTTTCGGATGAGCGGCCGATCGAGCGCGAACCCGTGAATATTCACGTTGTCCTCGATCGTGTGAAGAGCCTTTCCGACAACGGTTTTGCGCGCAACAAACGGATTGTCGAGATCTATGACCCTTCGTTGCCTCCGGTCTTTGCCAACAAGGATCAGCTCATCCAGGTGTTTCTCAATCTGGTCAAGAATGCGAGCGAGGCAATCGGCGAAGATCCGGACGGCGAAATTCGAATCTCAACGGCGTTCCGCCCGGGGGTGCGCCTATCCGTTCCGGGTACCGAAGCACGGGTGAGCCTGCCGTTGGAGTTTTGCGTACAGGACAACGGCCCCGGTGTTCCGGACGATCTTTTGCCGCACCTGTTCGAGCCCTTTATCACCACAAAGACAAACGGCTCGGGACTGGGACTGGCGCTTGTTGCAAAGATCATTGGTGATCATGGCGGCGTTATTGAATGCGACAGTCAGCGAGAGCGCACAATTTTTCGAATTCTGATGCCCGCGTATGCAGGCGAATTGCAACCGGACACAGACAAGACAAGCCAGGGAACCGACTAACGATGCCGACAGGTACGATCCTTGTTGCAGATGATGATGCTGCCATTCGAACAGTGCTGAACCAGGCGCTTTCCAGGGCTGGTTACACGGTCCGGCTGACATCGAACGCCTCGACGTTATGGCGATGGGTTTCTTCCGGCGATGGCGACCTTGTCATTACCGACGTGGTCATGCCGGATGAGAATATCTTCGATGTCCTGCCGCGCATGAAAAAGATGCGGCCGGAATTGCCTGTGCTGGTGATGAGTGCCCAAAACACCTTCATGACCGCGATCAAGGCATCTGAAAAGGGTGCCTATGAGTATTTGCCCAAACCGTTTGATCTGAAGGAACTCACCAATATCGTCCAACGGGCGCTGGAAGAACCGAAGAAGCGGCCTGCGCTTGACATGGAAGATGCGGGTGAGGGGATGCCGCTCGTTGGCAGGTCTCCTGCGATGCAGGAGATTTACCGCATTCTGGCCCGGCTGATGCAGACTGATCTGACGGTGATGATCAATGGAGAGTCGGGTACGGGCAAGGAACTTGTCGCACGCGCTCTTCACGACTACGGCAAACGTCGCAACGGACCGTTTGTCGCCATCAATATGGCTGCCATTCCGCGGGACCTGATCGAAGCTGAATTGTTCGGGCACGAAAAAGGTGCATTTACCGGCGCTCAAAACAGAAGCTCCGGCCGTTTCGAACAAGCTGATGGTGGCACGCTGTTCCTTGACGAGATTGGCGATATGCCAATGGAGGCTCAAACGCGGCTCCTGAGGGTGTTGCAGCAGGGAGAGTACACCACTGTCGGAGGACGAACGCCGATCAAGACGGATGTTCGCATTGTTGCGGCAACCAACAAGGATCTCCGGCACCTGATCAATCAGGGCCTCTTCCGAGAGGATCTCTATTTCAGACTGAATGTCGTTCCGATCAGATTGCCGCCTTTGCGCGAACGCGTGGAAGATATTCCGGATCTGGTCCGGCATTTTTTCTCGCTTGTCGAGAAAGAGGGCCTGCAGGCGAAACAGATCGATCAGAGCGCGCTCAATATGTTGCGCCGCTATCGGTGGCCCGGCAACGTGCGCGAACTGGAAAATCTGGTCCGGCGGCTCGCCGCTCTCTACCCTCAGGACATTATCAGCGAAAGTCTGCTTGATCAGGAACTCAGCCAGCCAAGTGTCTCTTCTGCAAGTGAAGAATCCAATGAAAGCGTCAATCTCGGAGGGTCGGTCGAGAAATATCTGACTGGATATTTCGACACGTTTGGCGAAGCATTGCCGCCCCCCGGACTTTACCACCGCATTCTGCGTGAGGTGGAGTATCCGCTGATCAGCGCAGCGCTTGCGGCAACGCGCGGCAATCAGATCAAGGCGGCTGAACTTCTCGGCGTCAATCGAAACACCCTGCGCAAAAAGATCCGGGACCTGGATATCCAGGTGATGCGCTCGGCGCGCTGAGCGTCCGGATCAGGTTCTGGCCGAAACGTGGCCGCCGTCCAGGCCCTGGATTTCGGCGTTGTGATTGTTCGGGCAGAAATGTCCCCAGAAGGGGACTGAAATTCAGACTGCGTGGCATCGAATAGGATCGCGACCGCCTTTTTGGTTTTCACTACCTCTCGGAAATTTGAAACGACGGCTTAAATCGTCCACCGCAAAATTTCAGGCGACAGGCAAGTCTGTCGTAATTTCGCAACATTGTGTGATAAGTTTGCAGCAAATTTCGAAGCCGCCACCGTTTCTTGGCGGCGTACCTATCTTTTGAGGCTGCATGATACTGGAAACGGTTCAGCAATCTGTTGTGCAATCAAGCTCTTCAGGCAAGCTGTGGCGGCGGGCTGGTCTCGCTGTCATGGTTGTCGCTCTGATTTCTATTGCTGTGACCTTTTTCATTCTGATGGGGCTGACATCGATAGATCCGACGCGCGACGTCATCATGACGGCGATGGCCATCAATGGTGCGCTTGCCGCCGTCCTGTTGAGCGTTGTTTCAGTCGAGATCCTGAAGCTCTGGCAAGCCAGACGCCGTGGCCGGGCTGCAGCACGTCTCCACGTGCGCGTGGTCGCGCTCTTCAGTCTGGTTGCGGCGGTGCCTGCCGTCATGATGGCAATCCTTGCGGCCGTGACGCTTGACAGGGGTCTGGACCGATGGTTTGAGGACCGGACGCGCCAAATCATCGACAACGCGCTGACGGTCGCGCAGGCATACCTTCAGGAACACGCCAGAGTTCTGCGCGGCGATCTGATCGCCATGACGAAGGATATCGATCGCGCCAAGGCGATCTATGAATTCGAACCCACACGCTTCGATCAATTTTTCGCAACCCAGGTTTCGCTGCGCGGCATACTCGGAGCCATGATCCTGGACGAGAAAGGTGAGGTCGTAACCCGTGTCATTCTTGATCCGAATGCCCAGATCCCTTTGCCCCCCGCTGACAGCTTTTTCAAGGCCCAGTCCGGCGATCCCATACTGATCGCACCGGGCAGTTCCAATCTAGTCGGTGGCGTCATGAAGCTCTCCGCCTATGAGAATTTCTATCTTTATGCGGTGCGGGTGATTGATCCGCGCGTTGTTGAATATCTAAGGCTCGCGGAAACGGGTGCCTCGCAATATCAGCAAATGGAAAACAGCCGCTTCGGCGTTCAGATCGCTTTCGCATTCGTTTATCTCGGCGTCGCGCTGATCCTGCTGCTTTCTGCGATCTGGATCGGGTTCGGGTTTGCAAACCGATTGGTTTCGCCAATCAAGGTGTTGATCTCCGCGGCGGATGAAGTGGCGAAGGGCAATCTGGCCGTAAAAGTTCACACGGAAAAATCCGGCGGCGACCTTACAAACCTCGGCCTCACATTCAACAAGATGACCGGCCAGCTTCTTGGCCAAAGAGATGCGCTTCTTGCAGCGAACGAGCAGATCGATCGCCGCCGCAGGTTCAACGAGGCGGTGCTCTCGGGTGTGTCGACCGGTGTCATCGGTGTCGATGACGAAGCCTCTATCATGCTCATCAACCGATCGGCTCTGGAGCTGCTCCAGCTCGACGAGGTTCAGATCCTGAACAAGCATCTGAGTGAAGTCGTTCCGGAGCTTTCGGATTATATTGAAAGTGCATTGCAAAACGACACCGAAAAGCTGCCTGAAACTCAGGTTGAGGTAACAAGAGGCGGCCGCCTGAGAACGCTGAACGTCAGGATCACAAGTGAACAGTCCACGCGGCGCGAGCATGGCTTCGTGATCACGCTTGACGACATTACCGACCTCGTTTCCGCGCAGCGCAATTCGGCATGGGCCGATGTTGCACGGCGGATTGCCCATGAGATCAAGAACCCGCTGACCCCGATCCAGTTGTCGGCTGAGAGGATCAGACGGCGCTACGGCAAGCGGATCGAGGAAGACCGGCAGGTTTTCGATCAGTGTATCGATACGATTGTCCGCCAGGTCGGCGATATCGGGCAAATGGTGGACGAGTTTTCGTCTTTTGCCCGTATGCGCAAACCAAACAAGGTCTCGGGCGATCTGCGCGAGGCCGTCCGCGACGCGGCCTTCATGCAGTCGGTTGCTAATCCGGAGATCTCCGTCAGTGCCGATGTGCCAAGCGAACCTGTCAACGCGGTGTTCGATCCGAGGCTGGTCGGGCAGGCGCTGACGAATGTCGTAAAGAACGCAACCGAAGCCGTTGGTGCGCGCACCGGGGAGGATCTGCCGAAAGGGAGCGTCACGGTTCGTCTCTACGGGCAGGATGAAAACAACTCGGATCGCATCGTTGTCGATGTGATCGACAATGGCGTTGGGCTGCCTGAGGAAAACAGAAGCAGGTTGCTTGAGCCCTACATGACAACACGCGAAAAAGGGACAGGTCTCGGCCTCGCGATTGTCCGTAAAATTCTGGAAGACCATGGTGGCGGCGTCGAATTGCTCGATGCTCCCAAATCAACCCCTGACGAAACAGGCACTCTGGTGCGTTTGACCCTGGCAGCCCATGCCGAGATCGAGCCGGAGAGTGATGAACAAGAGCAAGCAGTTACAGCTCATGGCGCATGATATTCTTGTTGTAGACGACGAAACCGATATCCGGGAAATGATTGCAGGCATCCTGGATGACGATGGCTACGGAACGCGAACGGCACATGGTTCCGACAGCGCCCTAGCGGCGGTCAAGGAACGCAAGCCGTCTCTGGTGATCCTGGACATCTGGCTTCAGGGGAGCCGGCTTGACGGCCTGGCGCTGCTTGATGTCTTCAAGGAGATGGATCCGGATCTTCCGGTGGTGATCATCTCGGGCCACGGAAATATCGAAACGGCGGTCTCCGCGATCAAACGTGGTGCGTATGACTATATCGAAAAGCCGTTCAAGGCCGATCGTCTGATCCATATTGTCGAACGTGCCCTTGAAGCGTCCAGTCTGAAGCGGGAGGTCCGCGACCTCAAACAGCGGAGCGGCGAGACCAGCGAGATCATCGGTGGCTCCTCGGCAGCACACAACCTGCGTCTGACGATCCAGAAAATTGCGGGGACGAATAGTCGAATCCTGATCGTCGGGCCGTCCGGTGCCGGCAAAGAGCGCGCGGCACGGATGATCCACGATCAGTCACCGCGCACCAAGAGCCCGTTCGTTGTCCTGAATGCTGCGACAATAACGCCGTCCCGCATGGAAGAAGAGCTCTTCGGCATCGAAGACGAGAACGGAAATCTCAGAAAGATCGGAGCCCTGGAAGAAGCGCACGGCGGCACGCTTTATCTGGATGAAGTTGCCGATATGCCGGCGGAAACCCAAGGCAAGATACTGCGTGTTCTCGTTGAGCAGAGTTTTGCCCGTGTCGGCGGGACGCAAAAGGTGCAGGTCGACATCAGGATCTTGTCATCAACGTCGAAGAATCTCGAAGAACACATTGCATCGGGCCTTTTCCGTCAGGATCTTTATCACCGCTTGAGCGTCGTGCCGCTTCGGGTTCCCGGTCTGGCCGAACGCAGGGAAGACATTCCCGTGCTCGTCCATCATTTCATGGAGCAGATTTCGGGGGCATCGGGTATTCCGCTTCGGCCGATCGGGGACGATGCGATGGCGGTTCTGCAAACGCATGACTGGCCTGGAAACGTTCGCCAGCTGCGCAACAACGTCGAACGGCTGATGATTCTGAGCCGCGGAGAGCCGGACAGCACGATCACTGCGGACCTGCTGCCGGCTGAAATCGGCGAAACGCTTCCCAATCTGCCGACATCCGGAACAGGCGAACATCTGATGTCCGTTCCGCTTCGAGAGGCGCGGGAAATCTTTGAGCGCGAATACCTGCAGGCGCAGATCAAGCGGTTTGACGGCAATATCTCACGCACCGCCGAATTCGTCGGCATGGAGCGATCTGCGTTGCACCGAAAACTGAAAACCCTTGGAATGACATGAGAACGGTGAAACCCGGGCGTGCCATTGTCTAGCGGGAAAGGGGTATTCCCATGAAAATCGTCATTTGCGGTGCCGGTCAGGTCGGCTACGGCATTGCCGAGCGCCTTGCGGCGGAGCAAAACGATGTTTCGGTGATCGATTCCTCACCGCAACTGATCAATGCGATCGGTGACCAGCTGGACGTGCGCGGTTTTGTCGGACACGGCGCTCATCCCGACATTCTCGCGCAGGCGGGCGCGGAAGAAGCGGACATGATCGTCGCGGTCACGCTCTATGACGAGGTCAACATGGTTGCCTGCCAGGTGGCCCACTCCTTGTTCAATGTGCCGACCAAGGTTGCCCGCATTCGCGCCCAGTCCTATCTCCAGGGACGCTGGCGCAACCTGTTTTCCCGTGACAACATGCCAATCGACGTGATCATTTCGCCTGAAATCGAGGTAGGCGAAATGGTTCTGAGACGTCTGGCTTTGCCGGGCGCTGTCGAGACTGTCCGCTTTGCGGACGATCAGGTCGTTGTCGTCGGGATCATGTGTGAAGAGGATTGCCCGGTCGTCGACACGCCTCTCCGGCAGCTGACGGAACTCTTTCCCGATCTGGGTGCGGTGGTTGTCGGGCTCTACCGGAACAATCGGCTGTTCGTACCTAAAAGCAGCGATTCAATCCTGACAGGCGACCTGGCCTATGTCGTTGCGCGGCGCGACCAGGTGCGCAGAACCCTCAGCATCTTCGGTCACGAGGAACCGGAAGCCGCCAAGGTTATCATCGCCGGCGGCGGCAATATCGGACTTTATGTTGCCAAAGCTCTTGAACAGCGCCAAACGGGCACAAAAATCAAGCTGATCGAGGCGTCGCGTGAACGGGCCATGTCTGTCGCCGACGATCTCAAGCGTTCCGTTATTCTGCACGGCAGTGCCCTGGACCAGATCATCCTAAACGAGGCCGATGCGGGTGACGCAGACACGATGGTTGCGCTCACCAATGAGGACGAGGTGAACATTTTGTCGTCCGTCATGGCCAAGAAGCTTGGCTGCAGGCGTTCCCTGTCGCTTCTGAACAATCCGAGTTATCCCGCATTTGCCAACGCGCTCGGGATCGATGCATTCATCAATCCGCGTGCCGTGACGATTTCCCGCATCCTGCAGCATGTGCGTCGTGGCCGCATCCGGGGTGTTCATTCCCTGCAGAACGGCGCTGCCGAAATTGTCGAGGCGGAAGCGCTCGACACCTCTCCGTTGGTGGGTAAGCCATTGCGTGTGATCGATCTGCCGTCCGGTATCCGTGTCGGAGCGGTCTTTCGGGGCGGCGAAGTCCTCACTCCGAACGGGGAGCTTCAAATTCAGGCCCAGGATCGGATCGTCATTTTTGCAGTGGCGAACCGCGTCAGGCAGGTTGAGCAAATGTTCCGGGTCAGTCTTGACTTTTTTTAGGGCTATTTGTGTCTTTTCTGACCTTGCAAATAGCTGACCGAACGTTCAAAACTGCGTAAAAGGCCAGTTGACTGGCTTGGTTTGTATTTCGTCTGGAGGGCTCATGAGCCGGATCGCCTATGTCAACGGCCAGTATGTGCGGCATGCCGATGCTGCGGTGCACGTGGAAGACCGTGGCTATCAGTTTGCCGATGGTGTCTATGAGGTCTGCGAAGTCTGGCGGGACAATATTGTCGACATGCCTCGACATCTGGACCGGCTCGGCAGGTCGTTAAGCGAACTCCAGATCGACTGGCCGATGTCACGAAGCGCTGTTGTGTTCGTGTTGCGGCAGGTTGTTCGGCGCAATCGGGTGATAAACGGGCTTGTCTATATTCAGGTGACACGCGGTGTTGCCAAGCGAGACCACTTTTTCCCATCCGAAGATGTCGCGCCCTCTATCGTCGTAACGGCGAAGTCGACAAATCCGGGTGCGGCTGAAACGCAAGCCGAAAAGGGAATTGCCGTCGTCAGCTATCCGGAAAACAGATGGCCCCGCGTCGATATCAAGACAGTGGCACTTTTACCAAATGTGCTGGCCAAACAGCATGCTAAGGAAAACGGCGGGAAGGAAGCTTGGTACATCGACCAGGACGGCAACGTCACTGAAGGTGGATCGACCAACGCCTGGATTGTGACGAAGGACGGCGCACTTGTGACACGGCCCGCTGAAAGCGGGATCCTCCGGGGGATTACCCGCGCGGTTGTGCTTGACCTTGTTCAACGAGAAGGGCTGACCTTTGAAGAAAGGCCGTTTAGTCTGGAAGAAGCCTTTGAAGCAAAGGAAGCATTTGTCACCGCAGCGTCAACTTTGGTAATGCCGGTGACGCGGGTCGATGGCAAAATTATCGGCAATGGGCACCCAGGATCTGTCGCAACCCGATTGCGCGAACTGTTCCATACTGCTACTGATTTGCAGACGGCATGATTCGATTGGCCAAAATTGGCCGTATGAATGGTACTGAAAGAGCAGTGGCAGACTGGTCTTTCTGGTGGGCAATACAAAAAGCGGGCAGTTCGTCAAACCTTAGCGTTTGAAATTGAAGAGCTTTTGACGGTAAGCTGCCGATACGCCGGATGCTCGGCCGCATCCGGGGATTTAACAGGATAAAAAGACTGATGGCTGAGCGCGCACAAAATCTCCAAGACACTTTCCTTAATCACGTTCGCAAACAAAAAACTCCTCTGACAATTTTTCTCATTAACGGTGTGAAATTGCAGGGTGTCGTGACCTGGTTTGACAATTTTTGCGTCCTTCTTCGCCGCGACGGGCATTCTCAGCTTGTTTACAAGCATGCGATTTCCACAATTATGCCAAACGGTCCTGTTCAACTGTTCGATCAGGCTGAGGAAAACGCTGAAAAGGCTGGCTGATTGAAACCGAAGTCTCGCGCAGACGATTTTTCAAAATCAAATGGTGGCGAAGAACCGGGGCAAAAAACACTCAGAATAAAAGAGACTGGGGTGGACCGGCTGCCCCAACCCTTTCGTGCGATGATCATCGAGCCGATCCTGCAGCTTCGGGGCGAAGCAGGTCAGCAGGATTTGCGTGGCAACCGAAGTCCGGAAGCGCGCCTTGATGAAGCGATCGGCTTGAGTGCTGCGATTAATCTGGAAATCCTGCATTCGGGCGTCGTCAAGGTGAACAACCCGAAGCCTGGAACCTTGTTTGGTGAGGGAAAAGTCTCAGAACTCGCCGGCATAGTCGCGAGCGAGGACCTGGATCTCGTTGTCATCGATCATGCGCTCTCACCGGTTCAGCAACGAAACCTTGAGCGCAGGCTGCATACCAAGGTCATTGACCGGACGGGTCTCATCCTGGAAATTTTCGGCGACAGGGCTCGCACGAAGGAAGGGCGGCTTCAGGTCGATCTCGCCCACCTGACATGGCAGAAAAGCCGCCTGGTTCGGTCATGGACGCACCTGGAGCGCCAGCGAGGCGGCGCAGGGTTCATGGGCGGTCCCGGCGAAACACAGATTGAAGCCGACCGCCGCCAGATCCAGGACCGTATCATCGCCCTGCAGAAACAGCTTGAGAGCGTCAGACGCACACGCGAACTGCATCGGAAAAAACGTAAGAAGATCCCTCAGCCCGTTGTCGCCCTTGTTGGCTATACAAACGCAGGAAAATCCACGCTGTTCAATCGGCTGACAGCGTCGGAAGTCTTCGCGAAGGACCTCTTGTTTGCAACGCTGGATCCGACGCTTCGAAAAGTTACCCTGCCGCATGGCAAGGACGTCATTCTCTCAGACACGGTCGGTTTCATTTCGGACTTGCCGACGCATCTTGTGGCTGCCTTTCGCGCCACGCTGGAAGAGGTGTTGGAAGCTGATCTTATCCTTCACATCCGCGATATTTCCCATCCAGACACAGATGCACAAGCTGAAGACGTGAAGAAGACGTTAGAAGAGCTTGGTGTGGATGCGCAGACGGGTGCACCGATCATCGAGGTCTGGAACAAGGTCGACTGCCTCGACGCGGCATACCGGGAAAAGCTGCTCGAAGAGGTGTCAGGTGATGGACCGGTTTCTGTCTCCGCTCTCACCGGAGCAGGTGTGGATCAGCTTTCCGCCAGGATTGATGCATTCATCGCACAGCACGACGATATCTTGAGCGTCCGGTTGCCCGTCTCCGATGGCGCGCTTTTGGCCAGGCTCTATCAGATGTCCGAAGTGCTTGAACGCAGCGATACGGAAGAATTCGTGATCGCCGATGTGCGCGTATCGGATAAGCAGCGCGGGCCTTTTCGGGATCAGTTTTCGGAATTTGTACTTCCTGATGAACCGGAAGAACAGGTGGAATGAGGACGTCGCCGGAGCTTTAAAGACGCGATACCGGTGCCAGGCATCCTGATTATTTGATATTGAGAGTCAGATTGGGCCGTCGAGGGAGCGCTCGCTACGAACCTTTTCCCTTCTGAGGCTTTTCAGTCAGGATCATGCTGACGATAGCTGCAATAACACTTGCAATCGTGATGAAGATGATGGCCCAGACAGTCTCATGGAGATGCGCGATCGCAGCGAGTGCCGTCGACAAGACGATCATCGCAATACGCACGAAGGACCGGGCAACAGCGATCCCGTTCACGCGCTGGTCTTTTGGTGCGATATCCATGTAGTAGAGACTGAGCACCGCTATGATGCCTCTCACGGCGACTGTAACAACGAAGATCGCGACCGCGTGGATCCTGACATCGTGGTCGATATCGTAAATGTGCAGGATCGCAAGGGTCAGGCCGGCGACGCCGATCATCAGTGCGCTCGTCATCATCACAAAGCGATGTGAGATGCTGTTCAGAGCGCCCCATAGAGGGCCTGCAACGATGTATCCGAGCGCATAGGATATGATGAGAGCTGTAAGCCCCTTGTTTGAGGTGTGATGCGCCTCAGCGGAAATAAGCGAAAAGAATGGAACCGATAGGACAACGCTCGCAAAAACCAGCCGCAAGGCGATGAATTTGCGGAACCATCCGTGCTGCATCATCTTGAAGACGTTGGAAACATAATTCGACACCGCCTTCAGCGGAGAGCGAATAGGTCCGTCTTTGCGTGGAGATCTCGGAGCCAGATCCTGAACGGCTATGAGAGCGAATGCCGAAAGAGTGAAACATGTGATGCCGATTGCGACGAAGATCGAGTGCCGGTTTACGGGAAGCAATTCAAGCGTCAACTCGTGCGCGATCCAGGTGAGCGCGACCGCGATACTGCCTCCCAGTGCCATTTGCACGTATTTCAGTGTCAGTCTCGACTTGGAGGCGAGATTGTCACTGATAAAGTCCGTCAGCAGCAATTGTTGAAACTCGTCGATCATGCCCATCACGAAGACGCAGACGACAAAAACCACCATCGTTTGAGATTTGCTGCCAAAGAGCACGGCAACGATGGTTGCACCGAAACACACCGCGAGGGCTATGTCAGCCAGAGACAGCGCCAGTTTGCGGTTGCGGATCCTGGTGATCGCATCGAACAGGAAAATGTCGGTCAGTGAACTGGCCAATTGCCTTATGGACACCAGCGCACCCACCATGAACACCGGCATTCCAAGAGAAACTGCAAGAAACGTCAGGACTATGGACGGGCTCGCCATCATCCAGGCTGCCGTTGCCAGAGTGCTCTGTCCGGCTAGAACAGGAAGATTTCGTTTTTCCGAACTGTCGTAGTGAACGGTCATGCAGCTGTCAGGATCCCTTTGGACTCCTGAGGTAGCAAACAAGTGCGGTTTTTGAAACTGCTTGGCTGTCAAAATCAACAACGCTGCGGCTTTACCGGGCCGGGTTGTTTTTCAGCAACCCGTTCAAAAGGTTCATCCGCCGCTCATAACCTTCGGATTTGAAGAGCGCGAGCACCAAAGGCAGGCGTTCAAGGATCCTGGGGTTGGGATCTATCCCGTTCAACGACAATCGCTTGGCGATGTGAAACAGCACCTCCGGGTCCGCCAGTGCAGCTTCAACACGCCCGGCCGCCAGTATGCGGGCGAGATCTTCCTCGTTCTCCGTTCCGTCTTCAGGCTGGTAATGACGGTAGATCTGGCGCTGGATATCAGGCGGATAGACGTGGCTCGCGACAAATCCGATGCGATAGTTCTCAAAGAGAAGATCAAGCCCGGACCATTCAAGTGTTGTCTCTTCCCGTTTGATGACGCCGACTTTTGAAAAGGTCACCGGATGTGTCGTTGCGAACTCCTCGCAGACATCTTGCTCCCGGGCAGGGAAATATCCCACATAGTCGGCGGAGGCCGCGATCGATTGCGCCCGTGACCAGGGCATAAATTCAACCACCAGCGTAATACCTGCGTTGCTCAGAATAGAGCGCAGCTTTTCAATCGCGCGGCCGTTTTCAGGAAGGTGCGCACCGGCATAAGGCGGCCATTCCGGACTTGCGATTTTCCAGGTCTCCGCATTTACAGACGTGGCCGCAAAACTGATTGCGAAAAACCAGTAGGACAGAAACCGAATCAAGCGCATGAACAATCCTGTCAATCAACTGCAACCAGTATTACACTGTTATGCCGCTACGGAACAGGTATTTGTTTTAAACTGTTTTCTTTCAGTTATTTAAATACGCAACCTATTTGCTATTTTTGATTGTCTTTGCGCTTTGCCAGGCCGCTTCCATTTGCTCCAGGCTCATGCTTTCCAACGTTGTGCCAGTTTCTGCAGCCTGTGTTTCGATTGCAGCAAACCGGCGCCTGAATTTTCTGTTTGTGCGCCTAAGGGCTTCTTCAGGATCGATGTCGAGATGCCGCGCCAGGTTGGCAAGCGCAAAGAGGGTATCCCCGAGTTCGTCCTCGATGCGATCCTTGTCCGGGCCGTCCTTTGAAAGTTCTTCGTCGAGTTCATGGGTTTCTTCACGAATTTTGTCGAGGACCAGTCTGGGATCGTTCCAGTCGAAGCCGACTTTCGAAGCCCGGCGCTGCAGCTTGTCGGCTTCCTGAAGCGCGGGGAATGCGGTCGGAACATCGTCCAGAAATTTCTTGCGCTCGTCCGTTAGACCAAGCGCCTGCCGTTCCGCCAGCTTCTCGGCTTTTTCTTCGGCCTTGATCCGTTCCCATATTCCCTTGACGTGTTCTGCCTTTTCGCCGTGTTCATCGCCAAAGACATGCGGATGCCGGCGGATCATCTTCTTTGTGACGCCCTCGACCACGTCACCAAAATCAAAGTGATCGTCTTCGGATGCCATCTGTGCGTGATAGACAACCTGTAACAACAGATCGCCGAGTTCCTCACGCAGATCGAGCATGTCGTTCTTGGCAATCGCGTCGGCGACTTCGTAGGCCTCCTCCAGGGTAAAGGGCGCGATCGTTTCGAAGGACTGCTCCAGATCCCAGGGGCAGCCCGTTACCGGTGTTCGCAGGGCGGCCATGATTTCAATAAGGCGGGAAATGTCACGGCTGGGAGTCATGAAGGCGCTTTTCCAATCTGCTTGTCATTCCTGCGAAGGCAGGAATCCAGTAGCCCGTGGCGAGGAAGATGCTGCTGATCAACGGCAAATCGACTGCTGGATCCCGGACTATGCCTTTTGGCATATCCGGGACGACAAGTGGAGAGGCAAATTAGCCTCTGATCGATGGATGCCAGAAGGTTACATATCGTTCGATCAGCGCAACAAGTCCGTAAAACAACATCCCTGCCAGGGCTGCAACGGCAATCTCCGCCCACACCAGATCCAAATCCATGCTTCCAACTGCTGTTGAAATCCGGAACCCCATTCCAGAAATCGGAGAGCCGAAAAACTCAGCGACGATGGCGCCGATAAGGGCGAGCGTTGTGTTTATCTTCAGTGCGTTGAATATGAAGGGCATTGCCATCGGCAGGCGCAGTTTCAAGAGGGTTTGCCAGTAGTCGGATGCATAGGTGCGCATCAAGTCGCGCTGCATGACCTCTGAAGCTGCGAGGCCCGTGACCGTGTTCACCAGCATCGGGAAGAAGGTCATGATTACGACAACGGCCGCCTTGGACGGCCAGTCGAAGCCGAACCACATGACCATGATGGGGGCAACGCCGATGATTGGCAGCGCGGAGACCAGGTTTCCGATAGGGAGTAAACCCCGGCGCAAGAAAGGCGTCCGGTCGACCAGAATGGCCACAAGGAATGCCGATCCGCAGCCAATGGCATACCCGATCAGAACGGCTTTCAGGAATGTCTGTTGGAAATCGGTCCAGAGAATGTCGAGCGAAGAGCTTAGTCTGAGCCAGATTTCAGACGGCGAGGGCAGGAGCGCATTTGAGATGCCGACACCGGGTTTGCCTGCACCTGTCACGATCAGCTCCCAGAGGACAAGGAGCGTTGCACCGAACACCGCAGGAATGGCGAGGAAAAGAAGTCGTTTGGCGACAGGTGACTGTACCTGCCAGGATGCCAGCCGTTCCACAAAGAGCCAGGCCGCCGCCCAGGTTGCGGCGGTAAGCGCCCAGAATCCGGCGGAGGCCGTCCCAACGTGAAGCCGGACCGTGGCGATCAATAGCCAGGCTGCAAGCATGGCTACCAAACCAAGGGCAATGTCGCCGACGCGGTTGCGCATGAAACCGAGTTCGTAACGCACCCCGGCAATGGCCAGGATCACCAGACAGATCGCAAGACGCGGAAGATCCATTATGTGAAAGTCCGGGTCGAAAATCGGGCTGAACAAGCCAAAGACGACCATGGCGACCAAAAACCAGGCCAGTATGGAGGCCATGTCAAATCTTCTCCGGACGGCGGGTTCGCTCATCTCGATAGCCCCATGCGTTTCAGCGTGAGTTTTTCGGTAAGCCCGATCAGGGCAACGAGGCTTCCTGCAAGGAATGCGGCCATGAAGAGGGCCGACCAGATCTGGATGGTCTGGCCGTAATAAGAGCCGGCGAGGAGGCGCGCACCCAGACCCGCAACGGCGCCTGTCGGCAGTTCGCCGATAATCGCCCCCACAAGTGAGGCGGCCATGCCGATCTTCATGGAGGTGAAGAGATAGGGAAGCGCATAGGGCAGACGTAGCTTCCAGAAAGTCTGGAAACGTGACGCCGAATAAGTGTGCATCAGGTCCATGTGAATGACTTCAGGCGACCGCAGCCCTTTCACCATGCCGACGGTGACCGGGAAGAACGAAAGATATGTCGATATGAGTGCCTTGGGCAGCAGCCCCGTAATTCCGCTGTTCCCCAGAACAACAATGATCATGGGCGCGATCGCGAGGACCGGGATTGTCTGAGAAGAGATGACCCAGGGCATCAGAGATTTCTCAAGAACGCCCGAATGTACGATCCCGACGGCGAGCAGGATGCCCAGCGACGTGCCGATGAAAAACCCGAGAAGTGTCGTGGAGAGCGTGATCGTCGAATGATGGATGAGCGAGCGCTTTGAGGTGATCTTCTTTTCGACGGTCGTCTTCCAGAGTTCGACGGCAACCTGATGCGGTGCGGGAAGTTTTGGCCGCTCCTGGGCAAGCGTATCGCCAATGAATTCGACGAGCGGTACGTCTGTTCGTCCGGCGCGCTCATACGTGTCCTGCTGAAAGGCCGCATTCAGGGCGATGGCTCCCAAGTACCATATGGCGATGATCGCAAGCACAACGACAACAACAGGCCCGGCGGTACCGGACATGAGACCAGCAAAGGGACTGAGACTGCGGGGCGAGGAGAGAGCAGTATCTGTCATGCGGCTACATTCCTCCCTAGTTGTTCAGAAACGGCGTCGTAAAGCCACTTTGCCTCAGTGTCTTCCAGGTTTTTTGCGAGTGTGACGGCGTTGTTGTTAAACCTAAAAACGATCGAGCTTTGGTCCGAGTTGCCATAGTGAGTCTTGCGCAAGTCTTTGATTTTATCCCAATCCCAGCAGTCGTAATTCCGAACTAGCGTGGTAAAGCTGAACTCTCTTCTTAACTCATTTCCCAGTCGTATCCTGGTTTTTGCAAATGCAGTCCAAAACACCATCAGGGAATAAAAAGCAAGAATTGCCGATAAATAAATAGCAGATCTGTTTGATTTACCATCCGTATCATAATAAAGAAAGGAAAGTAATGGTGTAAAAATTGTTATTGAGTAGACAAAGTGAATTGTTTTGTATCTCGGGCGAAGAGAAAATATTGTTTCTTCTCTCATTAGTTTCTCGGGCTTTGGTTCTTCACTCACTTGGATTATCTCAACCTTCTCAATCCTCATAGGAATGCCCCGCCCTGAGCCCATCACGAACCCTGTGTGCAATTTTCAGAAACTCAGGTGACTCACGGATGTCCAGATCCCTTTGGCGAGGCAGGTCGCTTTCGATGACATCGTAGATGCGGCCCGGGCGCGGGCAGAGCACCACGATCTTCGTGGACAGGAACACGGCCTCCGGAATGGAGTGCGTCACGAAGACCACTGTCTTGTTGGTCTTCGCCCAGAGTTCCAGGAGCTGCACGTTGAGGTGATCGCGAACGATTTCGTCGAGTGCGCCGAACGGCTCATCCATCAGGAGGAGATCCGGTTCGACCGCAAGCGCGCGCGCGATGGATGCGCGTTGCTGCATGCCGCCAGAGAGTTGCCAAGGGAACTTCTGCTCAAAGCCTGCCAGATTGACGAGTTCCATGTTCCGCGCAATGCGCTGTTGCTGCTCTGCCCTGGAAAGGCCCATGATCTCCAGCGGCAACGCGACATTCTTTGCGATGGTGCGCCAGGGATAAAGCGCGGCAGCCTGAAAGACATACCCGTAAGCTCGCTTGAGCCGCGCTTCTTCGGGAGAAACACCATTGACGGTGATGCTGCCGGCGGTCGGTTGCTCGAGGTCGGCGATCACCCGCAGCAAAGTGGTTTTGCCGCAGCCGGACGGCCCGATGAAGGAGACGAAGTCGCCTTGGTCAATTTTCAGGTCGATTTCAGACAGGGCGTGGACCGGGCCGTCATTGGTCTGGAAGGTCAGGGACAGTTTGTCGATGTCGATGACGCGCTTGGCCTCTTCCTTCATTGCATCATCCAGTCCGTCTTCGATTTCAGCGGCGGTCAACATTCTCTTACCTGATGCCTTTTTTCAATTTTTACCCGAGCCAGGTGCGATGCCGGGCCGGTCTATGACACAAGCCCGGTGCGCCGCACTTCGCGCGATCAGTTAAACACCGCTGGCTGGAATGCCGGTCCGTTCCACCTTGCGGGGAGCGGTAAGTTCCTTCCACGTGCTCAGCGCCTTGTTGACCGCATGGAACGGTTCGCGCGCGACAAACTCGCCGTGACCCTGCTGGTGATTGACCGTTCCG
Organism: uncultured Roseibium sp.; assembly: GCF_947494555.1. Lineage (GTDB taxonomy): Bacteria > Pseudomonadota > Alphaproteobacteria > Rhizobiales > Stappiaceae > Roseibium. The sequence goes on from NZ_CANLVF010000009.1 coordinate 139,710, forward strand.
TCCTCAACCGCAACGCGGCCACGCGTGAGGGTATAGCGCGGCAGGCCCTTGACCTTCTTGCCCTCAAAGACGTTGTAGTCGATCGCCGACTGCTGGTTGCCCGCCGTGATTGTCTTTTCCTTTGCCGGATCCCAGATGACCAGATCCGCATCCGCGCCGACCAAAATTGCACCTTTTTTCGGATAGATATTGAGAATCTTTGCAATGTTGGTTGAAGTCACTGCGACAAATTCATTCGGCGTCAGGCGACCTGTGTTGACGCCGTAGGTCCACAACATCGGCATGCGGTCTTCAAGACCACCTGTGCCGTTGGGGATCTTGGTGAAATCGCCGACGCCCGTGCGCTTCTGGTCCGTTGTGAAGGCGCAGTGGTCGGTGGCAACCACCTGAAGTGATCCTGCGGCAAGACCTGCCCAGAGCGAGTCCTGGTGTTTCTTGTCCCGGAAGGGAGGCGACATCACACGGCGCGCGGAATGGTCCCAGTCGTGATGATAATATTCGCTGTCGTCCAGGGTGAGGTGCTGGATGAGCGGTTCGCCATAGGCGCGGATACCGTTCTGACGCGCCCTGCGGATCGCCTCGTGCGCCTGTTCGGACGAGGTGTGCACGATATAGACCGGGACGCCTGCCATATCGGCGATCATGATCGCGCGGTTGGTGGCTTCGCCCTCGACTTCCGGTGGACGGGAATGGGCATGGCCCTCCGGTCCGTTATGGCCTTCGGCAAGCAATTTCTGCTGAAGGCTGGCAACCACGTCACCGTTTTCGGCGTGGACGAGGGGGAGGGCGCCGAGCTCGGCGCAGCGCTGGAACGAGGCGTACATCTCGTCGTCGTTTACCATCAGCGCGCCCTTGTACGCCATGAAATGCTTGAATGTGTTGATGCCCTTTTTCTGAACGACCTCCTGCATGTCGTTGAAGACCTGCTCGCCCCACCATGTGATCGCCATGTGGAAGGAATAGTCGCAGTGGGCCATTGTCGACTTGTTGTCCCACATCTGAAGCGCTTCAAGCAGCGACTGTCCGGGCGAGGGCAAGGCAAAGTCGACAACCATTGTGGTGCCGCCTGCAAGCGCCGCGCGGGTGCCGCTGTCGAAGTTGTCGGATGAGAACGTGCCCATGAACGGCATTTCCAGGTGCGTATGCGGATCTATGCCGCCCGGCATGATGTAACAGCCGGTCGCATCCAGCGTCTCGTCGCCCGAAAGGTTCGGACCGATCTCGACGATCCTGCCACCCTCGATTTTCACATCGGCTTCATAGGACAGGTCAGCGGTGACAACCGTGCCACCCTTGATCACTTTGCTTGCCATCATCGTTCCCCTTTTCGTTTGCCGCGTGCTGTCACTTTTCAAAGCCCGATCTTATTTCGGGACGATTCTACGAGCTGCTGTTTAGGTCCCGGCTCGAGGCCGGGACGGCAATTCTTCTATCGGTTATGCCCAATCCAAACAGCTGTTGAATTTCTTTTCTGCGCCGTCCCGGACCTGATCCGGGGCCCAAGACAGATCGTTACCCCACGATCACCGCCGTTTCGACAACCGCGTGGAAGAGCACATCCGCGCCGGCCTTGGCCCACTCCCGGCTGATTTCCTCTGCTTCGTTGTGCGAAAGTCCGTCGACACAGGGACACATGATCATGGCAGTTGGGGCGACCTTGTTGATCCAGCAGGCATCATGGCCGGCACCTGAGATGATATCCTGGTGGCTGTAGCCAAGGCGCTCGGCGGCATTGCGCACGGCTTCAACGCAGCCCTTGTCGAATTCGACCGGATCGAAGCCGCCGACCTTCTCGAATTCAACCTCAAGACCCATGTCGTCGCAGATCTTCTTGGCCCCGATCTTCAGCCGTTCTTCCATGTCCTGTATCACGGCGAGATTGGGAGAGCGGAAATCGATCGTGAAGACCGTCTTTCCGGGGATGACGTTGCGCGAATTCGGGTAGACGTCGATGTGGCCGGCGGCACCAACCGCATGCGGGGCATGGGACCAGGCAATCTCGTCAACCAGTTCGAGGATCTTTGCCATGCCGAGACCTGCATTCTTGCGCATCGGCATCGGCGTGGACCCTGTATGGCTGTCCTTGCCTGTCACGGTTACCTGCGTCCAGGAGAGACCCTGACCGTGGGTGACGACGCCGATGTCCTTGCCTTCAACTTCCAGGATCGGGCCTTGCTCGATATGGAGTTCGAACATGGCGTGCATCTTGTCCTTGCGGGAGCCGACGTCCTCGTCGCCGACCCAGCCGATGCGTTTCAGTTCGTCACCGAATTTCTTGCCTTCCGCGTCTTCACGGTCATAAGCCCAGTCCTGGGTATGAACGCCCGCGAAGACACCGGAGGCGAGCATGGCCGGTGCGTATCGCGTACCTTCCTCGTTGGTCCAGTTGGTCACAACAATCGGGTGTTTGGTTTGGAGCCCGAGATCGTTCATCGAGCGCACCAGTTCCAGACCTCCAAGAACACCCAGGACACCGTCATATTTCCCGCCTGTCGGCTGCGTGTCGAGATGGGAGCCGACATAAACGGGCAGGGCATCGGGGTCGGTTCCAGGACGGGTCATGAACATGTTGCCCATCGTGTCGACCGCCATCGTCATCCCGGCGTCTTCACACCATTTCTGGAAGAGCTTACGGCCTTCGGAATCTTCATCTGTAAGGGTCTGGCGGTTGTTGCCACCCGCGACTCCGGGGCCGATCTTGGCCATTTCCATCAGACTGTCCCAGAGACGGTCCGCATTGATCCTCAGGTTTTCGCCCGGAGCAGCCATCGGAAATCTCCTATTTCAATTCAGTTTCGACAAAGGACATCTGTGCGTCCCCACCATTGATTACATTATGTTCCACGCCTTCGTCGCGGCGGTAAACCGTGCCGGCAGGGATGACAACTTCACGGCTTTCGCCGCCCGGTTCCTCAAGCAGCATTTTGCAATCGGTCAATGTGGTGATGACGTAGTCCATCTCGTGCCGGTGCCAGCCCGTTTCCGCGCCTGGTTCGAAATCGAAACGGGTAACCCGTACTCTGTCGTCGTCGATCAGTTGTGTTGCCGTGGCAGGTGCTCGTTGCATCACGCTCTGCTTTCGTTTTCGAAGCTCAGTCGATTGCGTTCAGAACCGTCCTCAGTTTTTCGAACAATTCGTCGATCTGGTCCTTTGAGATAATCAAAGGCGGCGAGAGGGCGATGATATCGCCGGTTGTGCGGATCAGGATGCCATCATCATACGCTTTCAGAAAAGCCGAGAAAGCGCGTTTTGTCGGTTCGCCCGCGATAGGTTCAAGTTCAACTGCTCCGATCAGTCCGAGATTCCGGATGTCGATGACATGCGGACAGTCCTTCAAGGAATGAAGCCCGTCCTCCCAATGCTGCGCGAGACCGGCAGCGCGCGTCAGCAATCCTTCCTCGTCATAGGTGTCGAGGGTCGCCAGCGCCGCGGCACAGGCTACCGGGTGACCGGAATAGGTATAGCCGTGAAACAGTTCGATCATGTGCTCAGGGCCCGTCATGAACGCCTGGTAGATGTCGGCCGAGCAGAACGTGGCCCCCATCGGAATGACGCCCGAAGTGAGGCCCTTGGCGGTCGTCACCAGATCCGGCGTGACGCCGAAGAAATCGGTCGCAAAAGGTGATCCAAGCCGGCCGAAACCGGTGATGACCTCATCGAAAATCAGGAGAATACCGTTCTTCGCGCAAATTTCGCGCAGCCGCTCAAGGTAGTTCTTCGGTGGAATCAGGACACCTGTTGAGCCGGCGACCGGTTCGACTATGACCGCGGCTATGGTAGACGGATCGTGCAGCTGGATGATGCGGATCAGGTCTTCCGCATATTCAGCTCCGTTTTCCGGCATCCCGCGCGAAAACGCGTTGCGTTCCGGATCATGCGTGTGACGCATGTGGTCAACGCCGGTCAGCATCGTACCGAAGGTTCTGCGGTTGGCGACGATACCGCCAACAGAGATGCCACCGAAGCCCGTTCCGTGATAACCGCGTTCCCTGCCGATCAGTCTTGTGCGTGTCCCCTGTCCGATTGATTGCTGATACGCCAAAGCGATTTTCAGCGCCGTATCGACGCTTTCGGACCCAGAGTTGGTGAAAAACACATGGTCGAGCGGTGAGGGCATCATTGCCGACAGACGGGCGGCAAGTTCAAAGGCCTTGGGGTGGCCCATCTGAAATGCCGGAGCATAGTCCAGTTCCGCGATCTGTTTCTGAACCGCCTCGACGACCCTCGGACGCGAATGCCCGGCGTTGCAGCACCAAAGACCGGCCGTACCGTCCAGCACCTGGCGTCCGTCGGCTGTCGTGTAATGCATGTCTTTGGCGGCAACGAACATGCGAGGCGACTGCTTGAACTGCCGGTTGGCCGTGTATGGCATCCAAAAGGCTTCAAGATTGTTGGTTGCTGCCTGGATAGATGCTGACATGCGTCCTCCTTGGTCCATCGAATGGACCGCTCCTGGTCTATTGTGACGGAGATGGAGCATGCGTCATGCCAATCTGCGCGCTTGGCAGACCTTGCAGCGCTGATCCTCTCCCCACGCTGTTCCCGGCGCTTCCAGTGGGTATTTTACCTCATCACGAAGTGCCGTATGTCTCTGGATGGCCATGCGGCCTTTTCCGGCTGCCGCCGGTATTGTTCATGATGGTCAGAACGCCGCCAACCTTCAAGAGTTCCCCATTGCAGGGCACCCGTTGTTCGACTAGCCTTCTGACCACTTGGTCAATTTACCCTAGGAGGGATTTGACCAAATGGTCAAGATGCAATTCCAGTCGACATGACCAATTTCTGGTCAATCAATGTCAAGGCATTCGAGATCGAGGAAGGGGCGGGGTTCAAAGTGGCCCGGTCCGTTGTGACAGGAACCTGGAAAGGCAGTCGCATCGGCTGTGATCGGAAGTAGTTTATGACAGGGCTAAGCGGGCAGGGCTCAGAAGCACACAAGAACGGAGGCTTGAGCCGGATTCAGGAAAGGAACCGGTCCCTCATATTGGATGCGGCATTGGGCGAATTTTCGAAGAAGGGGTTTTCGGGAGCCACCGTTGAGAGGATTGCCGCGGAAGCGGGCATGTCGAAATCCAACCTTCTCTATTACTTTTCTTCCAAGGAGGCGATCTACAAGGCAACGCTTGCGCATATTCTCGAGGTTTGGCTCGCGCCACTCAAAACCCTTGATCCGAGCGGAGCGCCGTCCCAGGAGCTGTCCGCCTATATCCGTCAGAAAATCGAGATGTCTGCGGAATTTCCCGAGGCGTCCAGACTTTTTGCAAATGAGGTCATGCAGGGAGCGCCTCAGATCCTTCCCATCCTGGAGGGCGAGCTCAAACGGCTGGTTACCGAAAAGTCTGCCGTGATCGAGGACTGGATAACTGCCGGAAAGATGCAGCGCGTGGAACCGGTGCACCTTATCTTCACGATCTGGGCAACGACCCAGCACTATGCTGATTTTTCCATCCAGATCAAAGCGCTAACCGGGAAAGACCTTAGCGATCCGGAATTTTTCCGCGAGACCGTTGCCTCGGTCACGGCGCTGATCTTGAACGGAATCGGTCTCACGCCGCCACAAGACACTCCAGCCTGAACATGGCCGACGATACGAACGACCCCTATGCGTCTTCGCAGATCTCGGTAACCAGCAGGTTTTATATCCTGAAGAGCGATATTTCGGAGGATTTCATCCGGGCGTCCGGTCCGGGAGGTCAGAATGTCAACAAGGTCTCAACCGCCGTTCAGCTTCGTTTTCATCTGTCTTCCAACGAAACACTGCCAGAAGACGTTAAGTCACGGGCAGCAAGGCTGGCCGGAAGCCGGTTGACGCTTCAAGGAGAAATTGTTCTTCAAGCCGACCGCTATCGCACGCGGGAGCGCAATCGTGCGGACGCCCTTGAGCGACTGCTCGAATTGCTTCGCAGGGCGACCGAAAAACCAAAACCCCGGAAGGCCACCAAACCGACGCTTGGGTCGAAAAAGAGGCGTCTCGACGCCAAGAAGCAACGAGGTCAGATCAAGAAGATGCGTGGGCGTGGCGGTAGGATCGAGGACTAGGGTACGGACCCACAAATGAAGCTGATTTGGCGGCAGAAATGGCGAATTCTCGCGAGAAAACGTGCGAAGAGCGAGCTTTGTGCCCGGTCAAGCACGTTGACGCTGCGAGGTGAAGCCATTTTGCCGTCCTTCGGATTTGGCCGTTTTGGCCACCTGCAGCGTCGCGAAAGGCTTGAAAATGAACCACATTTCCTGCGCTTTCGCTCCTTTCATCTGGCCAAAACGATTCAAACCAAGTCAACTTCATTTGTGGGTCCGTACCCCAGAGGAAGCAATATTCCATTCACTCGGGCTTTCCACAACTATTCGCCCGATGCGTGCGCAAGGCTGTTGCCCTGGAGGTGATCTTCCAACGCCTGGATCAGTTCGTCCTGGCTGGGTTCGTGCTTCAGATGGATGTTGGCGCCCGAAATATAGACGAGGTTTTCAAACCAGTCCGGGTTGCTGGCGGAATAGGAAACCAAGATCGGGCGACCATTCTTCTGATACTCATAAAGGTTCAACAATTTCCGCGGACAGTTCTGGTCATGCGGATTGGTCTGCAGTGCAACGGCATCCAATAATCCAGCGCGTGCATGTTCAAACAGCTCTTCGAAGGTCTCGCAGTACAGAACATTCCAGGACTGCAGGTCAGCCACCTTGTTGTCGCTAGTATTTTTGATCTCGTTTGCGCACACCGCTAGAATCCGTTTGCCACGGATGAATCCGTACGACATTTGTCGTGACCCCTAAAATTCGAAGAATGTAAGTGTCGAAACTCTAACGAGAAGCACGCGCCTTCATCAGATTTTCAACGCGGGCAGACAAAAGCATCAGCTCGCTAACCCGATTGCCCGTTTCTCGGCTCGCAAGTAGTTGACCAGCCGTTTCGATCAATTCAGACGCAACCAGCAGGCAAACGTCGTGCCCTTCCGGGTACTCCATTGCCTGTGCTTTCTCAGAAATAAGCTTGGCAAGCGCCTCAACCTCTGCGAAGGGCTCTTCCATAACGTCATCCTGTGTCTTTAGAAGGCGCAGCACCGACACGCGAATTGGCATCTCCGTTGAAACCATCGGTGTGAAATGAGCTGCGTCAGGTTGCGTCCAGCATCGCGGCTGACTGCAATGGATGTACGTATTTTTGCTTCGGTTGTGAACGCAACGCAACAGATGTCACATGTTACATTTTTGTCATGCTGTTGAAAATAAACAGAAAAATTGATCCACTATTGATCCTGAAGAGCCAATTCCAATTCGGTGTACAACGCAATGAAACGTGCGTTGTCGGGTTGTTCGCTGCACAGGCGGGGAATCGTGACGTTTGAAAAATGCCCGGGATCAATGTCGGGCCAATTCGATTTTTGCCGTGCTATGACGGCGGCTGCCTGCTCCGGTTGGCCCAGTTTGTTCAGCAACATTGCGTGCCGCATGAACGTATATGGGATCTCGAAGATGAGTGCGGCGCGCTGTTCGGATTCCAGGGCGAGGGCATAATCACCCCTGTAGGCGTGAAGCCACGCAATCCATGTGAGTGTCAGCCATCTTATGGGATTGTCAGCTGACAAGGCTTTGTCAAATGCGATCGCCTCTTCCACGACCGAGTCAGGGGCTGAAGCGCAGGAATATGGGATCATCTGGGCCAAGAACCGGGCGAGGGCGTGATTGGGGTCCAGTTCCGTCACCCGGTTCATGGTGGCAAGGCTTTGAGCAATCGACCCGCTGTGCCAGTGCGATTGCGCGACATTGAAGACGACATTCGCGTCAAGCGGTGCGAGTTCCATTGCCCTTTGCGCGTGCCATCGGGCTTTTGTGAGGAGTTCAGGTGTATCGGATGGGCCATAAACATTGGCCAGATAAGCCAGTTTGTCAGCAACAACTGAATGAGCAGCGCCAAAATCGGGGTCCTTGCGCAGGGCGATTTCCATCAATTGGACGCGTTCCAGTTCCCATTCCACCGCGTTGATCGCGGGTCCCGGAACCCATGTGCCCATGACAAAAAGCTGCTCAGGCGTCAGGGTTTCAGGGTCCAGCCCTTCCAGCAATTGCTTGGACGCACCAAAAAGGCGAACGCGAAGTTCACGACCGATGCGCTCTGAAACTTCCTTGTCGAAATTCTTCCGGTCATCGATTTGGATTGTTTTCGACCAGGAAATTGCGTCGGTTTCCGCATTGATGAGTTCAACATTGATCTGCGTGTCACCCGGTTCCGCGCGAACAGACCCTCTGACGATGAACTCCGCATCGGGATGAGTGCTGCCATTTTGAGGCGTCAGCAGCACAGATACCGCCTTGTTATTCGATAGGCCCCGGCGCAGGATCGTCGCGGTTTCTGGGCCGGTTCCACCAACAAAGTCATCCAATTGTACCGCAATCCTGGGATCACCTTGTGGCGTTAGGTACCAGCCAAGTCCGATGATCACCAATCCAACGCAAACGGCCAAGAATACCGCCGCTGCGATTGCCTTCCAGGGCATAAGGGGGGCATTCTTCTTCTGACCATGGTCGGCCACCAAGGCCTCGGGTTCCTGAGTGCCGTTTTCCCTTCTCGTCAGTGTTGGCCTGTACGTGCCTTTGGGGATGTCGACCTGCAGGTCGCAGTCTGCAAATTCACTGCTTTCAAATACGGCAATTGCCGTTCTAAGGCGTCCGATTTCAACGCGGACGACACTGTCGGATTGGGGATCGAAGTCTGGGCCTTTTCCAAAGATATCAAGTCCGATGGAATAGGCTTTGAGCTGTCCGCCCGAGCCCTCTGCCTCTGCGCGAATGAGGTGTTCCAACAGAAAGAGCCGCCGGTTGCTTTTGCCCAGGGCACCGGAAGCGCGCACGCGCTCCAGATAGTCGGAAATCTGCTGCTCGTCTGGAAAATTCAAGGGTTTACACCAGCGATCTGGATGCCAAACAATCTACAAACCGTATATTGAGCCTGTCAAAAGCTAGCGCAGGCAAAAAGGCGGGTCAACGATCTGCAACCCTGATTTGCAGCCCGCGAGTCTGCTTTCAATAGAAAGTTTGAGTGCGGACCAAATAGCAGCGAGTGTTTGTTTATTTGCGCAGCTTTCAATTGCGTCTAACGTCCGTTCGGGAGGCGGTTATTTGCGGACGCCGGTCAAAATCCTTCCAACAGCGATTAAGGCTTCACTCTTAAATTTTACTTAGATGTCTCAATAACTTATCTGAGGAAAAAGGAAAGAGCGTCCGTATTGGCTATCAGGCACTCCTTTCGGCCGATGTTGGCTTAGACATGAGACAGGATCGACAAGACAAGGGACACGTAAGCGCGAGCCTGTTGGCTGCTTGCTTGTGACGGCGGCCTGGTCTATCCAGAATGTATCGTCCCGCGAAAGCTCGGGACTATGGAGATTGTATGTCTGAAACTGCGGTGCGCCGCTAAGGTCCACACGGGTTGGACCTGGTTGAATGAGGAGACTTCCGAACATGGTTTCGGGAGCATTTTCTGGCTGACATAAAATCAAAGAGACAATCCATTGAAAAAAATAGATCAAGAGCCGCGCATATTGTGTGTGCTGGCGCATGGTGGCGCGACCTGTTCGAAGAAGCCGCCGTTCATCAACTCCAACAATGAACGAACAGGCCCTCCCACCACGGGCAAGGCCGCTTTCGCGGAATTCCGATACGACATCTGCGAGGGTCAAAACCCATGAAAAACCAGTCAATCCAGCTGACCACAAAAGACGACATTCCGGACTTGCAAATTGTCCTTGATCAGACCGGCTTGTTTCCAAGCGAAATGCTTCCCGACATGCTTGCACCGGCGCTTGCTGACGAGGGCAAAGGAATCTGGCTGACTAGTCATTTCAACGGAGCTGCCGTTGGTTTCTGCTACACGGTGCCTGAAGAAATGGCGGACGGCACCTGGAACATGCTTGCACTTGCGGTCCGACCGGACTTGCAGGGCAGGAAGCTTGGAACCGGTCTTGTGAAAGCCGTAGAAGAACGGCTTAGAAAAAAGCGCCAACGTATTTTGATCGTGGAAACGTCAGGCACTGATGAGTTTGCGTTGACGCGTGCATTCTATGCCCGAAACGGATATGCAGAAGAAGCTCGTATCCGTGATTTCTGGGCCGCAGGCGATGACAAGGTGACTTTCCGCAAAGCCTTGTAAATGAGAGATGTCCTTTGCCGCATTGTTGGCGAAGGACATCACTTCCAAAGATCCTGCGCGGCTCGATCGCACGCGAGCGTCAGACGTGCCCCTGCAATGAATTTTTCTCTGACACAACAAGGGTTTAAATGCTGCTTCAGGGCAGGGAGGTCGACTTGGGTCATGGTTCTCGGGTAGCGTTTATTACACCCGTCCGGTGCGTGTTACGGTTCCGAGAAAAAGGCAAATCAACGGCATTTGCATTTCAAGAGAACCCACATTAGAGGCATTGGCTTCGACTAACTTCGAAAGGTTGAACGTTCCGTGGCAGACATTGATCTGGAACTGGTTACTTATGAGGGTCTCGACGAGCGGATCGTTGTCGTAAGGGCTGGCGACGAGGTTGACAGTGTTTTTGTGCTCACTGAGCGCTTTGGTGTGCTGGTGGACACTTTGGCCACGCCCAGCTTATGCGCTCGGGCATTGAAACTGCTAACCGACCGCCTCAATAATCGGCCACTCGTTGTCATCAACTCTCATATGGATTGGGACCATTATTGGGGCAACGCTGCGCTTGGCGCTCGCACGCAAATCATAGCGCACGGCGAAGCGATCAAACGCTTGCGAGATCCCAACACCGCGCAGGAACTGGCCGAAAAACGCTCACAGGAAGCACGGTTCCGAGAAGTGGAAATTGTCCCGCCAACAATGACGTTCTCAGGGCGAACCATGTCGTTGCATGGTGGTGATCTGACACTCGAACTTATCCATACGCCCGGGCATACCCCGGACCATGTCGCAGTCTGGATACCTGAGCTGTGTACCTGCCTTGCAGTGGATGCCGTCGAAAATCCAATTCCGGAAGTCTGGAGCCAGTCGCCGGACGATCTTCGCAAGCTTTGTCTATCGCTGACGCAAATTCGCGACTTGCATCCGCGTCACGTCATTCTCGCGCATGGGCAAACAGCCGACCCAGAAATCGTCGACAGGAACATTGACTATTTCACGAGGCTGCGTGACGCGGTCAGAGGCTTGCGCAACGTGCCGCGTGTGGCTGAAGGGCTGAGCGAGCGACCAGGATTTCAACTTGAGGACTTTGTCACGGTGTCTCCAAACATGCTGTTGCAAACGAGAGCCTTTTATCAGCGGTGCCACAAATCAAACCTCAATGCAGCCATCGCTGCTCATGCAGCTGGCGTCGATTTTTTGTAAGACACACAAAAGGGACCCGAGCGCGGCAGATAGCGTCAAACTTGCCGGCCATGTTTTCGACCGGGATTTGTCACCACTACGCAGACGGCTCAACAAGCCAAACAGAAAAGGACTTAGGGAACTGTGCACTCTTAAGTCGGGTTGTCACTAGCGAACTTCGTCGGCGTATGGGTTAAGCAGAAAAGTCGCAGAAAGGGGCAGGGCACGACTTGAGGAGCAACTTCCTGTATCAACAGGGCACTAGGCAACAGTTTGCCGATAAGTTCCAAAGCGCTCAAGCGTGTCGCAGTCTTTAGCGGCCACCATAAATAATGACCACTTTTCTCCGAAAAATCAGTCAGAGCGCAAGACGGAATAAGAAAGATATTGACACAAATCCTCGTTGAGTATCCACTCAACTCCTCCAAGGGTTGCAGTGTTTCTTCATTGCTTTTCCCAGATTGTTCTGGGTCGTCCAGGTTCCCACAATTCTTTGAGGCGAGAATGAATAAAGTCCTCTATTTTTTACCTTTTGTTGCCCTCAGCGGGTGCGTAACAGACGATTCTCCAACCTCACCTCGACCAAGCAAGGACGAGTTGATTTGCATCGATTCAGGCTTCACACCGGGAACGCTTGAGTTTTCACAATGTCTGGCGACGGCAAAAATCGCTCGGCAAACCGCTGAAGACGTTGAAAAAGAACGTCAAAAGGAAAGGGAGAAACGTGACACTGTCAGTGCAAGCGTAGCCAACCAAATTTGTGTCGATTACGCAAAAGAAAGAATGCCGTATCCGGTCATCAGAAACCAAACCGTACATAATATCAGCGGCGGATACAGACAAACGGTACGTGTAAGTTTTGAACTTGATCAACCTGGCACATCGTATTCCTCAAGGTCCGCGGAGTGTAAAATACAGGGTCGAGAGGTTGTTAATTTCAAGATTACTTAGTGAGTGGCACTAACGATTTGCGGACAGATTACAGACGTGTCTAAGCGGGCGGTCTGGCTCCTTTGTTGATGGAAGAAAGACGGTTTGGCCGCAGTATTGGTAATGGCGCTGGTTGACGGCGTTTTGTTTCCTGGTCCGGCAATTCGTTTCGACGATCAACCGGCTTTAAGATATCCGGTCACAACGGCCAGCTGATCCTCGCGTCGAAGTAGCCTTTCAATCGGCCGTTGGCGGCTCGGTGCGATGTCATTAGCAGTCAGCGCGCAATAGCTGCGAGTTTGCGACTGCGCCAGGAGCTGCACCGGATCCAGACGGTGAGCGTTGCACGATCGCGACCGAGATGTTTTCCAGTCTCGGACTGACTGAACTTCTGATCGAGCATTGTGGAAATCGCGCGGCGTTCGTTACAGTGCAAATGCGAATAAGAACGGCTCATACCTAAAGCCGGGCAGTGTGACATTCATAAACAGACCAACTTGCGTACAGACTAACTCTTACATCTCTAATTCGCATAATCAATATTATGGAATATTTTTGGATTGCCAAAACCAGCAAATCCAATGGCTTGGCTCACCTGTGCGTTGATGGTTCTTTTCGCGTCCGCTTAGCTTGTTCCATCATCCTCGGCTGTGCCGTCGACAATCGCCTTGGAAATCTTGTAGGAAAATCCCGCCCGGCACATTGCAGCCAGATCCTTGTCACGCCGATCGGTTCTGTCTGCAGAATTTCGAAATGGACCGAGACGCCGCCGGCGGGCATAGACCCTTGCGGCTTCGGCATCGGAATGCTGGTCGCCGTTGAGCACGGCTTCTATCGTTGCGCGATTAACGCCTTTGGCGGACAATTGTGCCTCAATCTTGCGTCTCGATCCGCCGCGGCGCCTGAGACTGGCGGTTTTCGTTTCCGCGTAGATCCGGTCATTCACGAGACCGGCGCTGAGGCATTTCTCGATGACTGCCTGAATGTGTTCTGCAAAGTCCTGCGGGTCGCGCTCGTGAACCCGGCAGGCCTTCAGAACGCGACGCTCCAGAACCTTGCGCAGGTTCTCTTCAGACGAACTGTAACGCTCCAAATAATGCAAAGCTGCCTTGGTCAGCCGTTCAACGGTCGGCAATTTCGGCGGGCGTTTATCTGGCATCTTCTGAGCGGCTGATGACTTCAGAAAGTGCCGTCAGATCAATTTTCATGCCGTCATACGCAGTTGCGATGTTTTCCGGCAATTCGCTTTGCAATGTGGCATAGTCGAGATCGCAATGCAGGTTGGTGAAGACCGCGTTTTTCGGGTTGATGCGCTGCGTCCACTGGAGCGATTCTTCGAGACAAAAATGGCTTGGATGCGGGTTTCTGCGAAGGCAGTCTAGAAGCAGAATATCCAGACTTTTCAGTTTCTTGAGGCTGTTTTCGGGTATGTCGGAAACGTCGGGAATGTAGGCCGCATTATCAATGCGGAAGCCCAAGGCATTGATTTCGCCATGGGTGACCAAGATCGGCTCGAACGTGAGCGTGCCACCGTCACCGATGATTTCGATCGCCGTATCCGGTTCAATCAGCTTGTGTTCCAGGATCGGCGGATAATTTGAACCGGCCGGAGTCTCAAAACAATATGCGAAGGCAGCATGTGCACGTTCATACGTATATGCGTCCATATGAACCGGTGTCCTTTTCCGGCTGAACAACCAGAAAGCTCTCAGATCGTCGATGCCGTGAAGATGATCGGCGTGAGAATGCGTATAAAGGACCGCGTCAACGTGAACGACATTGGCCGTGAGCATCTGCTGCCGGAGATCCGGCCCTGTGTCGATCAGAACCGTTGTACATCCGTATTCGCCGCGTTTTTCAACAAGAAGAGAGCATCGCGACCGGCGGTTTTTGGGTTCGTTCGGATCGCAAACGCCCCAGTCATTGCCAATGCGCGGCACACCCGCTGAGGATCCGCAGCCGAGCACCGTCAGTTCAACGCTCATTGCGGACCGGCCCAGGCAAGGCTGTCGGGTCTGGGCACTTTTCTGAAGAGCCGGAAAAAGTTTTCTGTCGTCTGCTGCGCAATCTCTTCTTCCGAAACGTTTCGGGTTTGCGCAAGAACCGCAGCAGTCATCGCGGTATATGCGGGCTCGTTTCGTTTGCCGCGCCGCACCTGCGGGGCAAGGTAAGGAGAGTCTGTTTCCACGAGAAGTCTGTCAGCCGGTAATTCTCTTGCGATTTCACGGAGTTCTTCTGATTTCTTGAAGGTCAAAATGCCTGAGAACGAAACATAAAGACCCAGTTCAATTCCCGTCAAAGCAAGGTCTCGGCCTGAGGAAAAACAATGCAGGAGGCCCGGGAACTCCCCCTTCCCCATTTCGTCGCGCAGAATATCCGCCATATCTTGATCGGCATCACGCGAATGAATCACAAGGGGCAGCCCGGTTTGGCGTGCGGCTTCTATGTGAATGCGCAATCCTTCCGCCTGAGCATCACGCGGGGCCTTGTCGTAGAAGTAGTCGAGACCAGCTTCGCCAATCGCAACGACTTTCGGGTGCGCGGCCAACGCGACAATTTCGTCCACCGGAATTCCACGCTCGGTCCCGGCATTGTGGGGGTGCGTGCCGACCGAACAATAGACCTCCGGGTATTCCTCCGCGATGGCCCTGATCCGGTCAAACTTCCTGATGTGCGTGCAGATTGTCACCATCAGGTCGACGCCTGCTTCATGCGCACGGGAAATCAATTCGTCCCGTTCGCCGTCAAAATCGGGAAAATCGAGGTGGCAATGACTGTCAACAAGCATGAAGCATCCTGAACTGGAAATTCTTGAAACCCTAGTGGCGGTTCAGCGCGATGTGATACCCGGATTTAGCCGAAACCCCAAGGGGTTCGTGCTTCAGGTCGTGCGCAGTGCAAAGAAAAAATCGAGCACTACTTGTTTGCGGTCGAGGTTGAGTGCGTCGGACGCATTGATCGACCGTTTCACACTTTCCCACAGCTCCACATAGCGATAGGCGGTGCGAATGCCGGCGTGAATGTCTTTCTTTAGGCGTTCATGCAGCCAAACGTCCACAACGTGCTGAAAACTGTCCCAGTTGTCTGCCTGGCCACGAGCAGCAACGAGGTCTGCAAGCGCATGGACCGCCGCCAAATCAAGTTGACCGGAATTTTCGGCGAGTTGTCTCACACCCTTTGCAATCTTCAAGCCGTCTCCGGACAACAGGGTAATCGCTGACCTCAAGCTTCCATCTGCCGTTTGTGAAAGATCCATCAGGTCTTCCGCACGCGGCACGTCACCATTGCAAAGTTCTTTGAGCCCGATGGCGATTTCATCGGCCGACAGCGGAGGCATGTCGAGCCGGCGGCATCTGGAGCGGATTGTCGGCAGCAGTCGCCCTGGAGCATGGCTGAGTACCAGGAACAGACAACTTTCCGGCGGTTCTTCGAGAATTTTAAGGAGTGCGTTGGCGGAGCTTGCATTCATGTCATCGGCAGCGTCGACAATACAGATGCGCCAGGCTTTGGCAGAGGCAGTCGTGCCGAAAAAAGAAACGGTGCGCCGGACTTCGTCGACCGGCAGATCGGACTTGAACCGTTTGGCCTTTTCGTCCCATGGGCGGCGCAGATGAAGGATGTTTGGGTGTCCTCCGGACATCACCTGTCTTGAAACGGGATGATCTTCAGGGACAGAAAGGTCCGGCGCCGACGCAACGCTTCCACCAAAGCGATCCGGATTTGCAATGACGAATTTCGCGAACCGAAAGGCCAGGGTCGCCTTGCCGATACCTTTTGCGCCGCCCAGGATCCAGGCGTGGTGCAGGCGTTTTGAACGATAGGCCTCAAGAAGCGCCTCCTCGGTTGCTCGGTGCCCTATCAGCCGCCCGCGTTCGTGCGGTAGTGGATAGCCCGGCAGCTCATCGACCTGCGGAATGTCGACCGGTTCGTTCCTGCGGGCCATCAGCGTGACACCTGTGCCGCCGGCGTCGTCTCGTTCGCTCCGGTGAGGTCTTCGGAAAACGCCTCGCGTATGGCGGTTTGAACCGCTTTTTCGACAAAGTCCTGGTCCCTGGAGCCATCCACGATCGTAAAACGATAGGCTTCCTCAAGAGCCAGCTGCAGGAAGAGCTTGCGCCGGCGTTCATGCACTGCAACCGCCTCGTCTTCAAAGCGGTCCGGACCGCCGCTGTCATCGGTTTGAGATCGTTTGGCGACCCTGCTGAGCCCTATCGCCGGGGGTACGTCAATCAATATCGTCAATTCGGGCCTTAACCCCGCAACCGCGGCCGTTTCAAGCAGCTTCAGATACTCCTGATCGACCCCTGCCTCTCCCTGATAGACGCGTGTTGAGTCGGCATACCGGTCACAAAGCACCCAGTCGCCGCGTTTCAAGGCGGGTTTTATCAGGGCGTCGACATGGTCCGCCCGGGCGGCCGCGAACAGCATTGCTTCGCCCCTTGGCCCGAGATCCTTCGCCTCTCCTGACAAGAGCAGAGAGCGGATTTTCTCCGCCCCCGGCGAGCCTCCGGGTTCGCGCGTGACAACGACAGTTTTGCCCTTGTTTTCCAGGAAGGTTTTCAGGCGGGCAATCTGCGTGGATTTGCCAGCGCCTTCTCCACCCTCAAATGTTATGAAATGTCCGGGCAAGCGCTCCCCGCCTCTACTCGAAATGTCGTACCGGTTCGGGTCCGGTGTCGCTTGAAAGGCTTTTAACAGGGTTTTCGGCAGATGTTGATGGGCTGAAGCAAACTTCTATCCAATCCAGCCAAACAACAGTTCCTGAAGGCCATCGACAGCCCGGTTCATCATCGTCCCTGCAGGGACATCGGCCCCGGTGACCAGAGGCGCACGATAGACGACGCCTTCCTTGCCGATCACCCGAAGTTCGCCTGCTGGCGTCCCTTTTTCCACCGGCGCCTTGAACGGGCCGTCATAGACAACGCGGAGCCTGTAATCGAGGCTGCCGCCACGGGCAAGCAGAACATCGACGTCAGAAGATGCAACGAGCGGAACCGTGCTTTCGGTGCCGCCGAAAACGCGCGCCTCGGCAATCTGTTCGCCTGTGGCAAACAACGTTTCCACGGCATAGAATTCCCAGGCGCCACCGATGACTTCATTCAACGATTGCAGGCGGTGTTTGTCTGAATTGAGACCGGCCACGGCCGCGATAATGCGGCGTCCGTTGCGATCAACGGATGCAAGGCCCGAATATCCATCCTCAGGATCATTGCCACCGCCCAGCCCATCGAGGTTTCTGATCTCGCCGAGCAACGGGTTCTTGTTTCTCTGGTAGATTTTGTTCCAGGTGAATTCCGGGAGTGCAAACAGGTCGTAGAGGTCACCGTGCGTTTCAACGACGTACTCGGCCAACACCGCCTGGTCTCTCACAGTCGTTTGACTGGGATCTTCTTCAAACCCGGTCGGATTGGAAAACCGGCTGTTGGTCATTCCAATCGTCACCGCGAACTCAGTCATGCGGCTGGCAAAAGCGCTCTCCGATCCATCGACGCATTCAGCGAGGATGATGGCGGCATCATTTGCATTATGAACAAGCAGGCCTTTGAGGAGGTCCTCAACCGCAATCTCCGATTTGATTGCAGCGAACATCGTGGCTTTTCTGGACGGTGCGCCGCCGGTGCGCCAGGCATGTTCGCTCACCGTGCACAGCTGATCCAGGCGGACCTCTCCTTCCTTGATCAGGTGGAAAATCGTGGCGGCGGTCATCACCTTTACGAGCGAGCCCGGTGAAAACGGTTCATCCGGGGCTTTCGAATAAAGAACCGTGCCGGATTCGGGCTCCAGCAGATAGGCTTTGGGCGCCTTGGTCACGATCGATTCAACGGCAGAAGAAGGAGCTGTTGCGAGCGCCGCAAAAAATGCGAAAGCCACCGTAATGCTTCGGAAGGTTCCCGCCCGAATTGCCAATCCGATCGATTCAGCCAATGGCCAGACCATGTATCACCCTGCCCCGCTGCTTCTGTTTGAAGTCAGGAGCAAACGCACTGCAACAGCGGGTAGTTATTCGCTCGCCGGGAGTTTAGCAGCCAATTGGCGCATGGAAAGTCCCGATGCGGTCATTGTGGACAAGACACCATGCGCTTCGGAAATGCGTTGGTTTGCGGTGTAGGACGAGACCGCGCTTCCGCCTTCGAAACCGTTTGCGTTTGCGGGCATCGGGAAGCTTTGCGCTTGGTCTTGCGGTGCAAATCCGGATGAATGCGCTGTCGGGCCTTGCTGGAAGCGATTGTTGGAGGCAACCCTGATCGCAGGATTACCCGCTTCGAATGCAATCGCCGGATCGAAGGCGGCAGCGACTGTTGTGCGCTGTTGTGCTGCGGACGCAGTCGTCGCGGCAAGATATGGCCGCGAAGCCGGTGCGGGAACCTTGCCGAAAATGATTTGCGGCGGCGCTGCTTGTGCGAGTTGCGTGCCAGGCTGCGTTCCGCCCGGTACGACGGAGCCCGGGCCGCTATAGGATGCCATCAGATATTCTTCATCCTGCCCATGCAGCGGCGCGCGGCCGACATACTCAACCTTCACCTTGCCGACACCAGATGATTTGGTATCCAGCATCATGGCAACGCGCTCCGACAGGTCGATAATGCGATTGCCGTGGAACGGTCCGCGGTCGTTGACGCGTACGATCATTGACCTGCCGTTCGCCGTGTTTGTCACCTTGGCATAAGACGGTAGCGGCATTGTGGTATGCGCAGCTGTCAATGCGTTCCGGTCGAAAATCTCGCCATTGGCGGTCTTACGGCCGTGGAATGTCGGGCCGTACCAGGAGGCAAGGCCGGTTTTCCTGTAGTTCGGATCATGCTCCGGGTAGTACCACTTGCCGGCAATTTTGTACTTCTTGCCGACCACGTAGCGGCCGCCGCCCTTGGGAACCGGCTTTCCGGCTGTGACCATGCGCGGGCTGGCCTTGACGCCATATTTTTCCGGGCTGAATTTCGCCTTTGGTTTTTCGGGTGCCGTGCTGCAAGCCGCAACGAATGAAACGGCTGCAATTGTCAAAAGGCCGGCTCGTATCTGGCGCCAGCCATTTTTGTTTCGGCTTGATGTCGATTTCCCCGAAGACGATCCTGCCCACCGGCAAGTCTGCCCGCCTGTCCCTTGCATTCTGCCGTCCTACTCACCTACGCGTTGGCGGCCCCGCAGCTCACGCGATACCCCGGCATTTTGCCGTTTTCCAGGCTGCGGTCCGATCCTACGGATCGGTCCCTCATGACACACTGCCCCCGCTGTGCGTCCTACACATAGCGCCTGTTTAAATCGCAAGTTTATTACTTCAAAGTAAATGAAGCGTCGAGGCTTTTGGTGCGCGAGTTTTCAACATATGGCCGTCGTAGCGCGGTCCAGGAAAAAACCGACTTTTCCGCCAATCGTGAGAGCTTTCATAAGTCACTGAATAATCACAGAAAAAGCGATCAGAATTTTGAAGGTTTCGGCTGTTGCACACAGGTGACAGTGCGGGAAAAATCGTCAAATGCTCATGATGTGATGTAGGTCACATCCGCCATCGGCAGTTCCGCGTAGGTTGACCTCATTGCTGATGACCGCCCTGTCACAGCAGTGCTGGACCCCACCTCCAGCTTTGGCCGCCGGTTCAAAACCCTGCCCACGACACCGGACCGGCGGCCCTCACACTTTGGTTATGTTCCGGTGCCACCGCGCACGTCCTGCCCTACCCCACCCTGCTGCGCACAGGCCCGGAACATGCCAAAGGCCTTCACCAAAAATTTGGCTTCCACACGAATTTTTCCGTTTTCGCAATGGGTTCGAAAGAGAGCTCTTGACTTTCCAGTCAAGACGAAGGAAACGGGTGCTCTGGCAGCGGCGTTCACGCCTTTATGGCTGCTTAGGTGAGGTGGCCGAGTGGTTTAAGGCAGCGGTCTTGAAAACCGCCGTGCGTGAGAGCGTACCGTGGGTTCGAATCCCACCCTCACCGCCATTAACTCCTTGAACAAAAAACAATCTTCGACGTGCGCCTAACGACTTGCCGCGACCCTCAGGTGTAAGCAAGATGCAGAGATCCGACTATCGGTCTTTGAGATAGGCATCAAATTTTTGCGCCCACTTGTGCGACTCATCTGTTGGCTATTGCAGAACCACAGACAACCGTTTCGACTGTATCCCGAATTGTCGTGCCTTCCGGGACAATACAGACTTTGGAATTGACACTGGAAACGCAAACAGCCTGAGCGTGAACGGGCGTTCCGACCGACAGCATTCTGAATGCGAGAGTGGTGCCTGCAGCTGTGCCACAAGGAAGGCTACGGTCTCGTCGTAGAATCCTTAAACTTCAAAACCGAAGCCGAAAACCCGCATTGAACCCGTGTGTTGTCGCTCCGTCGCCAAACTGGCCGTCATAGGATTACGCCAAGAAATCAATCCAGGCGAAACAGGCCGCTTAAGGCCAAAAATGAAGCCGAGGTCTCTGCGCTAGGCTGGAAGAAGATCGGGTCTCACGCCAACTGGTTGGCCCAACTTGGCCTAAATCCAGCGCATTTGTGTTGAATCAACTAGGTTTTCAGCGGCGCAACGCTGTCGGGGATGATCAGCCGTCTTCGGATTGCGTGAACCGTTGCGGCGATCTTGTTGTTCATGTGCAACTTCTTGAAAATGTTGTTCCAGTGAAAGCGGATCGTTGCTGTTGAGACGCCGATAATCTCGGCGATTTCCCAATCGGTTTTGCCTTCCGCCGACCAGGAGAGAACTTCCTTTTCGCGGGTTGTGAGGCGATCCGGTTCCCAGGATTTGAAGAAACTGAGATATTTTTCGTGAAGGACAGACGACATCAGCGAGATTTCGGCCAATGTCTTGACGTTCTTTTCGTGTTCGCCGATCGAACGGGACAGGCCGATACCAGCGATCTCGCCCCATTCATTCGCAATTGAAACCGCGATCCCGGATGCAAGGCCCGCGTCGGCAGCCTCGCGCATGAACTGTCTTGCCCGGTCCAGCATCGCGGTGCTGAAGCGCGGGTCCTGTTCCAGCAACGGAATTGCCTGGCACCAGCTGAAAATGCCTGATTTCAGCAGGATCCGTTGAAAGACGGGATCTATCTCGTGCAACCCGTTTTCGCGGTAATGCGTCATCCAGTCGTCGGGATAGCTGGTTGCATGTCCGTGAAACGCCTTCTGCCCGATGGAAACATGGTCTGTCATCAGGGAGAAAACGGCGTTCTCATACCCGTAGGAGAAAGCGCCTTTGCAGAATTCCTGAAAAGCTTGCTCGGCCGAGACCGCTTTTTGCACAGCCTCGACGCAGGACTGCAGGTCGGTCACCGTCCCCCCACCATTGTCACACACCAAAAGTTGCTGTTTTTTTGGATCAAAAAGAAATCAAATACAGCTTATAGGTTCAATTTAAGTTGTATTGATTGTTCTTTGTCAACCAATAAGCGCGCAAAGGTCCGTCGAGATTTTCATTTAAGTGTGATCGCGCCTGGTCGAGCGCAGGCCTGGGCATGCGTTTCCTAAGGTGCAATGGCCAAGGTCACGTCGGTTAATACGAAACGACGTGTTCATCCAGAGCAGCGTGTTGGGCACTGCCGGTCGCAGTTCGATCACAAGAGCAATCGAACTCACGCGCACTCAGACAAATTCGAAACTGTCGACAATCGTAACGTTCGCGGCCGTTACGCCGTCGCCGCGCACAAAGACAGCGTCACTGTCGCCTTCCAGATACAGGATCACCAGGTTGGTGAGTTCGCGGACCGAGGAAAGGCTTGCTCCGTTTTCGAAAACTATGCTGTCAATGCCGGCCTCAAAATCGTAGATGAGGTCACGCTCCCTGAGCCCGTTGGAAGCCTCGTCGCCGAAGATGAACTGATCGGCCCCCTCGCCGCCCCGCATCCTGTCATATTGTCCTGCGAAGCTTCTGATTGCGTCATCTGCGTCGGTGCCGACAAGGTAATCGCTGCCATCCGTCCCGTAGACAGGATTGAGGTCAGGCGCATCGTCCGCGCCCGCGATCGATATCGTGACCGATCCGGTTGAGCTTCCGCCATTTCCATCCGAGACCGTGTAGACAAAGCTGTCAGTTGCGGCTTCGCCGGCGACAAGGCTCTCAAACGCACCATTCGGATCGTAGTCGAACGTGCCGTCGCCATTGTCTGTGACGAGACCAAGCGTGCCCGACGTGTCGAGACCGCTCACGGTCAGCGTGTCGCCGTCGACATCGCTGTCGTTATCAAGAACATTTGCAGTGGTGAAGGCACTGTCTTCATCTGTCGAAAACCCGGTGCCTTCGTCACTGTTCAGGGTGGGACCATCATTCAGGCCGGTGATCGAGATCGTGACGGTCGCTTCCGCAAAAAGGCCCGTTCCGTCGCCGATCCGGTAAGTGAAGCTGTCCGTTGCAAAGCTGCCGGCTGCAAGCGGGTGGAACGCGTCACCTGGAACATATTCGTATGTGCCGTTGCCGCTGTCGATCAGGGTTCCAAGAAGGCCGTCCGTGTTGACCGAAACGAGCGTGATCGGATCTCCGTCTTCATCTGAATCATTGGCCAGAAAGTCGCCAATGAAAAAGCGCGTGTCTTCGTCCGTGGCGTACCCGGCGCCGCTGTCGTCCACGGCATTGGGTGCATCGGGCACTGCGCCGACTTCGACGGCAACCGAACCCAGTACCGCATTTCCGGCGCCGTCGCCAAGCTGATAGGAAATCACCGTGTCGCCATTGAAACCAGGCGCCGGCGTGAAGACGATCTGTTGGTTGAGGATGTCGACCGTGCCGCCATTGACATCACCGGCTCCAAGGATTTCCAGCGGATCGCCTTCAGGGTCGGTGTCGTTGGCCAGAACATCGATCACAACAGTGCCGTCTTCGGCAACTTCGGCGCTGTCCGGGTTGGCGATGGGCGCCTCGTTGATTTCAACCGGGATGATTTCGATCTCTTCACCGTCGGGCTGAAACTCCGGTGCGTCCTCCACGAAATCGGCAAACTCGTCGACACCGGTCAGGGCAATGTCGAGGACAGTCGTTTCGAATTCGAACGTTCCGGGTATCAGCCCGGCCGCGATTGCGGCTGCCTCGGCGTCTTCGCGTATCCCGGGATCGAGATCGTCCAGCGTTATGACGGCATTCGGAAAGTCCCGGTCCGTGAAAGTTTCCGTGCTTTCGCCGTCGCCGTAAACGAAAAGCGAGTTCGCCTGATCAACCCTCCAGGCGTCGGCAAATTCGCCGTAGAGCACGGTGGTTGCCAGCGGTTGGGAGAGGACAGTGCCGTCGCGCAACGTGAAGTCGTTCGACCTGTCGCCGTCGGCGTTTCCGAGCAGCCCTTCAACATCGCCGCGCAAGTCATTGCTTGCAAAGGGCCTCAGGTTCATGAACGGCGACGAACTGCTCGGGCGCGCCCAGACACCATTGCCGAATGCGTCCGTGATGGTGTAGGCGCGGCCGTCGAAATAAACCGAGCCGGTGCCGACCGAGATTGAGTCTCCGGCCTGTAGAAACACAGCCGTCCCGTTGACTGCGAGGGGAATGGTTTCGCCCGCGTAAATACCCAATACGTCGTCGCCAAACCGCGCCGTAATCGCCGTATTAACAGAAACGGTTGTGCTGTCACGCCAGGGTTCCTGCCGCACTTGGAATTCTGACACCCCATCTTTGGTTCGAAACAGAATGAACTCACCAACCGCCTGGAAAGAGTATCCGGCCCCGTCGAAGGTGCGAATATGGGGGTCGCCGTCGGATCCAGCTGATGGCGCGCCTCCCAAAAAAGCAGGTTTTTTAGGTGGAGTCGGAACATCAAAAACAGGCTTGCGGTCTGGGATTGGAACGTCGGGGTTCGGTTTTCTTGGTGGAATTGGAGGTGAAAAGGGAGAACTTGGGTCAAGATCTGGTGGTTCGGCACCTTCATTATTCGGGTTTTTTAGGTTTTCTAGAGCAGGCAAACCAGTGGTTGTACCAATCCAAACCCCATCTAACGCTGCTTCTGCTCCCTGTTGATTAGGCATACCTTTTGGAGCAAGCTTCATTGGACCTTTATAAAGAATAGAGGGCCCTGCAGTCATCACGAGTTCTTTTGTTATATCTTTGTTGAGCTCATCAATTAAGGATTCTCTCTGCTCTTCTGTAAGTCGGTGGTCAGCTTTTACTGCTTCTTTTACAATTGCATCCCTAGCAACATTCTTGACAGAATTAGCTGTCAAGGCACCACCCCCGACTCTTATTATCCAAATTCCCGCTTGCGCAACAAAGTTCCAGAATTCGCCATCAGGATCGACTAAGTTCATCGGTTGATTTGCAGCAAATCGATACAAGTTTTCGACATCGCCGGAAACGAAAAGCGGATCTTCGGTAAGAAATCTCCCAAGCGAAACGTCCGTACTTCGGGATCTCATATAAAGAACGGATTCACTATCTTTGGTGACGCCCAAACCGCCACTAAAACCATATTCGTTCGAGACATTTTCAAGTTTGAAATGTTCTTTCCCGAAGGGATCATATGAATAGGAGTTTTGGACGCTTCCGGAATTACTCGTCAGTGTTACGGTGGATCCGATGCCATCAAGATCAAACCAAGATATCTCGTTGCTGATTTCGGAACCAAGTAAATCTAGTCCATAGTAATAAGAGTTTGCTCTCGCACCATCCGTGTACTGCACAACGGTGGTGCCGCTACCGCTTGGATCCACCAAGTATTCCGTTTCTGTTCCGTCGACCGTCTTCGCGACACGGTTGCCAAAGACATCGTACGCAAATTCCAGCAAAGTGCCGTCCGCCTCGGTGACAGAGGTCAGGCGGTTGTCGAGGTCGTAAGTGTAGGTCGTCGTGCCGTTGCCATCGGTGCGCGACGTCATGTTGCCGTCGGCATCATAGGAGAAGGTGGCATCGCCGACCCTGGTATACTGGTTCAGCGCATTGGCGGAGTAGAGCGTCTCCACGCCGTCCTCGACAACCTTCGTCCGGTTGCCTGCTGCGTCATACTCATAAGTCAGGCTCTTGTCGGCGATCTCCTGGTTGGTGGAGATGAATTCCGCTGATGTCAGCTGACCGATGGTGTCATAGCCATAGGTCCAGGAACCGTCCTGGGTCGTGTTTGTTACGCGCTGTCCTGCGGCGTCGTAGGTGTATTCGTTGAAGGAGTTGATGCTATCGTCCGGCGCCTGGTTCTCGATCCGCGTCAGGCGGCCGGCGGCGTCATAGGTGAATTCGGAAACCGTTCCGTTGCCGTTGGTTTCCTTCACCAGATTGCCGGCACCATCATATTCATAAGTTACGATTTGGCTATCTTCATCGCGCAGGCCCGTCAGGCGACCAAGCGCATCGTATTCATAAAAGACGTTATAGTCGCCGCCGTCCGACATCGAGGCGCGCAACCCGGCCTCGTTATATGTGTAGATGAGCGACTTGCCGGTGGGATAGTCGATCTGGGTGACGCGGTCTGCGCTGTCATAGCCGAGCGAAGTTGTGCCCTGATCATTGGTCGCAGAGGTCAGACGTCCGCGGGTGTCGTAGGTGTAACTGGTCGGCCCTGCCGAGCTGTCGGATTCCGACAGGAGGCGTCCGCGGGCGTCATAGGTATAGGTTACGTCATCGCCGCGCCGGTTGGCGTAACCAGTCAGGTTGCCATCCGCGTCATAGGCAAATTGCAGGGTCGTGCCGTCAGGCCAGGACGCCTTTGTAATTCGGCCCCCAGAATCATACTCAAAGCTGCGGGTGTTGCCACCGGCATCGGTGAAGCTCGTTGGTTCCTCGCCATTTTCGCCATAAGTGAAACCGAGTGCAGCACCGTTTGCGTCGGTGATCTTGGTAAGACGGCCCTGATCGTCGAACTCAAATCCCGTTTCCGTTCCATCTGGTGCGCGCACGCCGGAAATGTTCCCGTCATCGTCATAAAGGATTTCCGATGCACCGCCCGCCCCATCGGTTATCCGTCCAACGACAGTGCCCGGCAGCAGGTCGAGCTGGGTTATCCGTCCCGCTCCATCCGTGATCGTCAGGCCGCCCTTGTCGTCATACGCGAAGTCTTCGCTTTGCGCGCCATTGCCATAAGTAGCGCCGTCCAGTCGGGCAAAGCTGTCATATGAAAACGCGGAGAGAATGTCGCCCGGCGCGGTTGCCTTCGAGAGGTCGCCATCAGAAGTATACTCGAAAGACGATTGGCCCTCGGGCCGGGAGACGGCGGCCAGTCTTACATCACCGTCATAGGAAAAGGTTGTCGTCCGTCCGTCGGCATCCTCGATTTTGTCCAGCCTGCCATTGGTGTCGCGGGAAAAATCGAGCGTCGCGCCGTTCGGTCCCGACAGGCCCATGATCCGCATGTCACCATCATGGTTCGCGACAATCTGGCGGCTGTCGCTCATCTCCATGCGCAGGAAAATCCCGTCACTGTCGAACAACAGTGCGTTGCCATCATCGAGATCAAGCCTGTAGCCATCGGCGGTCTTAACCAGCGTTCCTTCAAAGGCGCCGCTTGTGCTGAACCGGCCATCAATGCCTTGCTCGAACACGGGCCGGACAGGCGCGGTGAGTGCCAGAGTTTCGCCAGAGAGAGCGACCGAGCGGCCAGCCGAAGCGGAAACTGTATAAAGTGCCGCCGCATCTACCGAGAGAGATCGGAGTGCGGCAATCTCCGTCAGCCCCTTGAGCTGAACCGTCGTTCCGTCAATGGCCAGACCGATATCCGCGACTGTCGACCAGCCCTGCCCCAGCGATCCGATCTGTCCCCGCTCGGCAATCGAGCCGTAATCGCCGGCCGCTTCAATCGCGAATGCAAGGGCAGCCGTTGCGCTTGTCGCGTTCAGGCCGAAGGTTTCAAACTGCGTTGCATGAGACGCGAGGGCATTTGAGAGCGTCCCAATGGTCTCTCCAAACCTGGCAACAAGATTGTCCTCAATCCGGCTTACAACAGGCGCTTCGACAAAGCTCGGTTGGAGCGCGGTTGTGCGCGCGGCGATATCGGTGATTGCGGCTGTGTCGGCAAGCTGAGCCGTTGCTTCGAGCGTTGAGCGCGGGCCCGCCGTCCCCTTGATATCGACATCTATGGTTCCTGTTTGTCCCTCATTGATCCCCCGCGCCAGAACAAACGCCGTATCGCTGAAGGATCCGCTGAGTCCATCGGCGACCAGTCCCTTATCTGCGGTGACCGCGACCAGATATGCCTGGGGTGCAACCACACTGGCCACGCTAAATGCCGAGAGACCGCCGGATCCATTGACGGACACCTCGAGTTGCGCCGTTCCAACCTCGCCAGGTGCAAGATCAGGCGAAATGTCCAGGCTCAACTCAACAGGGTCCGGGGCCTCAATTGTCACCGAAACTGTCGCGAAATCAAACCCGCCGCGGCCATCGCCGATCTGGTAATTGAACGTATCGGTGACAGTCTGCCCAGGCGACAATCCATCGATCAGAGACTGGCCGGGTGTAAAGGTCGCCTGTCCGGAGGCGGAAATTGAGACTGTGCTTCCGGACGGGAGAAGAATTTCGGTATCGGGCACGAATGGCGTATCGGCCACGGCCGTAATCTGGAGAGTGTCTCCATTGGGATCTGAGTCATTGCCGAGCAGGTTAATGGTAGCGTCTTCGTCCAGTCCGATTGTCGCAGCATCGTTTGTCGCGTTCGGCGGCCGGTTGAGGAGTTCGCCGGTGTCGGAAACGACCAGACTGGCAAGAGAAAGCTGTTGGCCGTTTTCGAATTCGACAAGATCAATCAGTCCGAGCGGTTGACCGGCAGAGTTGAAGAAACTCTCGACACGAACGCTGTCGCTACCGGCTTGAATCAAGAGGTCACGCGTATCGTTGGATGGCCGGAAAAAGAGAAGATCGTCGGCTGTCAGACCCCCTTCAAAGCGAATAACCCCACCATTGACACCAGATAGCTCGTTGATTGTGTCGTTGCCGAATCCTGGCGCGAAGACGTAAACGTCAAGGTCCGCGCCACCGCTCAGATCATCGTCGCCGGCAAGTCCGGTGATCGTGTCCGCCAGCGCGGTGCCAAGGATCGTATCGCTTGCGCCTGTACCAACGAATGGCAGAGCACCGGTCATATCGATGGTGTCGCCGTTGTCGAATTCGATCCTATGGATCAATTGGTTGTTGGATGCGCTGTTTGATGTCGAGTTGTAGAACGCATCTATTCGAATGGTGTCGTTGCCTACGACAATGAGCAAATCTCGTCTGTCGCCGGAAAATCTTTCAAAGCGGATGTCTTCGGGCAGGATCCCGCCGCCGAAGCGAATCACGCCACCATTGACACCAGATAGCTCGTTGATTGTGTCGTTGCCGAAGCCGGGGGTGAAGACATAAACGTCGAGGTCCGCGCCACCGCTCAGATCATCGTCGCCGGCAAGTCCGGTGATCGTGTCCGCCAGCGCTGTGCCAAGGATCGTTTCACCCTGGCTGGTGCCTACAAACGGCAGCGCACCGGTCATGTCGATGGTGTCGCCGTTGTCGAATTCGATCCTCTGGATCAATTGGTTGTTGAATGCGCTGTTTGATGTCGAACTGTAGAACGCATCAACCCGGATGGTGTCGTTGCCCACGACAATGAGCAAATCTCGTCTGTCGCCGGAAAACCTCTCAAAGCGGATGTCTTCGGGCAGGATCCCGCCGCCGAAGCGAATCACGCCACCATTGACACCAGATAGCTCGTTGATTGTGTCGTTGCCGAAGCCGGGGGTGAAGACATAAACGTCGAGGTCCGCGCCACCGCTCAGATCATCGTCGCCGGCAAGTCCGGTGATCGTGTCCGCCAGCACGGTGCCAAGGATCGTATCGTTTTCGCCTGTACCGACGAATGGCAGCCCACCCGTCATGTCGATGGTGTCGCCGCTTTCGAATTCGATCCTCTGGATCAATTGGTTGTTGGATGCGCTGTTTAAAGTCGAGCTGTAGAACGCATCAACCCGGATGGTGTCGTTGCCGACGACAATGAGCAAATCTCGTCTGTCGCCGGAAAACCTCTCGAAGCGGATATCTTCTGGCAGGATGCCGCCTTCGAAGCGAATGATACCACCACTGGCGCCTGACAATTCGTTGATTGTGTCGTTGCCGAATCCCGGAGCGAAGACATAAACGTCGAGATCCGCACCACCACTCAGATCATCATCACCGGCAAGCCCGGTGATCGTGTCCGCCAGCACGGTGCCAAGGATCGTATCGCTTGCGCCTGTACCGACGAATGGCAGAGCACCGGTCATGTCGATGGTGTCGCCGCTTTCGAATTCGATCCTTTGGATCAATTGGTTGTTGGATGCGCTGTTTAAAGTCGAGCTGTAGAACGCATCAACCCGGATGGTGTCGTTGCCAACGACAATGAGCAAATCTCGTCTGTCGCCGGAAAACCTCTCGAAGCGGATATCTTCTGGCAGGATGCCGCCTTCGAAGCGAATGATACCACCACTGGCGCCAGACAGTTCGTTGATAGTGTCGTTGCCGAAACCCGGCGCGAAAACGTAGATATCCAGGCCAGACCCGCCGTTCAGATCATCATCACCAGCGAGTCCGGTAATGGTTTCTTCCAACGATGTGCCGACGATTGAATCGTTCGCGCTTGTGCCGACGAATGGCAGAGCGCCAGTCATGTCGATGGTTTCGCCGTTGTCGAACTCGATTCTCTGGATCAATTGGTTGTTCGAAGCACTTGTCGAAGTTGAGTTGTAAAAGCCATCTATGCGGATTGAGTCCGCACCTACGACAACGAGTAAATCCCGGCTGTTGCCCGAAAATCTTTCGTAACGGACATCACTCGGATCGATCCCAACACCAAAGCGGATGATTCCGCCATTGAGGCCGGTTGACTCGCTGATAGTGTCTTTGCCGAAACCAGGGTTAAACACATAGACATCAAGTCCCGAACCACCGGACATGTTGTCGTCGCCCGTGCCGCCATTGATGGTGCTGAAACCGGCCCCATCCGTGATCGTGTCGTCACCGCCCTCGCCGTTCAGAACGTACGATTGGTTCGACCCTAAGATCGTGTCATCTCCAGCCGTTCCGGTGAAGGTGAGACCATCCATAGTGAGATCGATGGCCTGGCTGCCGTCACTGAACTCAATGGAACTGATCGCTGTTGTCGTCGATCCACTGGCGGTGCCGGATGTGTATTGAGAATTGATCCTGATGCTGTCGGAACCGACCTGGACAATCAGGTCGCGCGGGTCGGAGGGATCGCGAAAGAGCCGGATATCATTGGGACCGATCCCCGCGCCAAAACGAATGATGCCGCCATT
>NZ_CANLVF010000010.1 GCF_947494555.1 uncultured Roseibium sp.
CGCGGGATGGAGCAGTCCGGTAGCTCGTCAGGCTCATAACCTGAAGGTCGCAGGTTCAAATCCTGCTCCCGCAACCAGATACGCCAAAGGCCGTCCGACAGGGCGGCCTTTGGCGTATCTGGACAGTGGATACAGGCGAGAACCTCCCGGGCCCCATCAAGGAGGGCCAAAGCCCGACGCAGAAGGGCAGAAAAGCCAAATCCTGCTCCCGCAACCACCAAACACAAGCCGCCCCTCCCGGGCGGCTTTTTTGTCTGAAATTGACTATCTGCGATGACTAGACAGACGCCTTAAGCCTCTGTGCACGTGATAGCAGTCCCAGTGTGCCGCCAATGTGCCCGACGGTTTTTGCTCCGCACTGGTTGCCGTTTTCAAGACAGGCGCCTAGTGGCTCCCCGGTCAACCAGCAGGCCAGGAATCCGCCGTTAAAGGCATCGCCGGCACCGGTCGCATCGATAACGTGAACTGGTATTGCCGGGCACTGCAGTTTCTGACCGTCTGAAAGGGCGGTTGCGCCCTTGGCGCCCTGTTTGAGAACCGTCAATGGGGCCGCGTCGCTCTTCAGGCCGCTGGCTTTCAGGGTTTCAAACTCGATCTCGTTTGGAAGAAAGACATCAACCTGAGAGACGAGATTGTTCAATACAGCTCCCTGCTGCATCAATTCATCATCCCACCCGCAATCCAAAGAGATGGTCCAGCCCGCTGTCCTTGCCTGTTTCAGGAGCGTAGGCATTTCATACAAGGTCCGGATTTCCCCGATATGCATATGCCGGACAGTTCGGCACGCGGGATGCGTTATATCCAGTGCGGGCGCCGCGTTACCTGATTTGTTGGACAAGAACGATCGGTCGCCTTCGATAGCCATTGCGACTGTGACTTGAGGGGAGGTGCCGGGAGGTGCTTGCTGGCAGAGAGACACATCCAGTCCAACCGCCTGTGCTTCGGTCAGGATTTGCGCGTCAAACGGTGTAGCTGGAAGCACGCCGGACAACGCGGTGTTCCAGCCAAGCGCGCAAAACGTGACGGCAGAGTTGAAAGCGCCGCCACCTGCGTGCAGGGACACGTTGTCTGCGAAAACCTCTGATCCGAGCGTCGGCATCCGGGGAACACCGGAAAAGACAAGATCGCAATAGATCCTGCCGATACAGACAATCTTCGGTCCCTGGGTTTCCAGCATCATCGATCCAGCGCCGCTCCGCTTTGACCGTCAAAGAGATGCAGTGCATCGACGGATGCCCCGAGGCGGACTTCGTCGCCAACCTGCGCATCGCTCTGGCTGGAAACCTTGGCGACGATTTCTCCTTCTGAACTGTTCACATAAATCAGCATCTCCGATCCGAGTGGTTCGCAAACGGAAATCTTGCCTGAAACCAGTGGCACGCCGCCGTCAAATGACAAGTCGTCCGGTCTGACACCAAGCAGGATATTTCGATCCGTTCCGGGCCGTGGACCGGTCATGATTTTCTGTCCGTTCAGGAGCCTGACCCCCTGATCGTCGGAGGTTGCCTGAAGCAGGTTCATCGATGGTGCGCCAATGAATTTGGCGACAAATGTGTTGGCGGGTTTGTAGAAAACCTCCTGCGGCGTGCCCACCTGCTGAATGTGCCCGTCCTTCATGATCACTATCCGGTCTGCCAGCGTCATTGCCTCGACCTGATCATGTGTCACAAAGATAATGGTGTTGCCCACACGCTGATGCAGTTTCTTGATCTCAAGACGCATCTGGGTTCGCAATTGCGCGTCGAGGTTGGACAGTGGTTCATCGAACAAAAAGACGGCCGGGTGCCGCACCATGGCGCGCCCGATCGCAACGCGTTGCCTTTGCCCGCCTGAGAGTTGGGAGGGTTTGCGATCCAGAAGATCACTCATGTCGAGGATGCGGGCGACCTCTTCAATGCGCTTGTTCTTGTCCGCCTTGCTCATGGAAGAGGTCCAAAGTCCAAAGGCAATGTTCCTGCGCACGGTCATGTGCGGATAGATCGCATAATTCTGGAACACCATCGCAATATCGCGATCCTTGGGTTCCATGTTGTTGACCATCCTGTCGCCAATCCAGACCTCGCCGGATGTGATCTCCTCAAGGCCTGCGATCATTCTGAGGCTGGTTGATTTTCCGCAGCCGGAGGGGCCAACGAACACGACGAACTCTCCATCGGCGATATCGAGATCGATGCCGTGCAACACCTCGGTTTTTCCGTAAGCCTTGGTGAGTTTCTTCAAGGAGAGGTTGGCCATTAGCTTTCAAGCTCCAACAAGGCACCAAAGGTGTTCTCCAGGGTGACGGCGGCGCGTGTGTGCCGGTCGGTGCGTTGGCGATGGCAGGCCGCCAGACCCGAGAGTTGCTCACGGTAGATCGCAAGCGCGTCTTCAAGTGCACCCGGTGCCGGGCCGCCAGGGCGATCCCGGTTGGCGACAAAGGTCTCGAGAGAAACTGCCCGCTTGAAGGCGTCTTTCGACATCCCCGGCGAGCGCATTGCGATGCTGGAGAAGGCATCCTGGAAAGGGCCATAGCCATCTGCAAGGACGGTTCCGTCCGACAAAACAGCCCTGGCCGTTGCGGCCGCAATTTCATGTGCCTGGCGAAACGTCAATCCTTCCGTCCGGACAAGCGTATCCGCCAGTTCGGTGATGGTTACACAGGCCGCATCCGCGTTGTGTTGCACGCGCTTGGCATTGATACGGCAGGCTGGAAGAAAGGCCGTCATCAATTTGAGGACCCGTCCGGCACTGTCAAATACAGCATAACCTGCCTGCTGAACTTCACCCTCGCTGTCGTTCATGTCGGTAAAGGGCGTGTTGCGCATCGTATCGACCAGCGTGTCGCACCGGCCCACCGTTACGGCGGAAAGGTGGCGCATGTGCTCGATCGGAACCGGGTTGCGTTTCTGGGGCATGATCGAGGAAATCTGGACAAACGCGTTCGGCACATAGAGCTGTCCGACTTCAAAGGATGACCAGAACGCGAGATCCTGTATCAGGCGTCCCAGGTGGACGAATATCAATTTGATCGCGGAATAGAGCCCGGTGATGTAATCGACCGAGGCTATACAACCATAGGAATTGAGCAAAGGTTCCTGAAAACCGAGCAGATCCGAGACCCTTGCACGGTCTATCGGAAATCCTGTCGTCGTGATGGCGGCAGCCCCCATCGGGCAATGTTCCAGGTCTTCGGCCGCCATGTTCAGCCGGTTAAGATCGCGCAGCAGGACTTCAAGCGCGGCGCAAAGATAGTGACCGAATGTCGTCGGTTGCGCCGGTTGGCCATGCGTGTAGGCGACTACAAACGTTTCCTTTTCTGCCTCCGCCTTTTCCAGAACAGCATGGGCGAGCGCCATCGCCTCCTGCCACAATACATCCGTTCTGGCGCGCAGCGCGAGCTTGAAAAGGGTGTGATCCATGTCGTTGCGGGAACGGGCGGTATGAAGCATGCCACCGAGGTCGCCAAGCCTCCGCCTCAACTCAGCCTCGACAAAGAAGAAATAGTCCTCGTACTCGCCGGTATAGGTCAGGCTAGCGACATCGGTTTCTAGATCGATCTGACTGAGGGCCTGAGCCAGTTTGCACGCATCTTCTGCCGTCAGAATGCCGGTCTCCGAGAGCATGATCAGATGCGCCGCGTTTATGGCCGCCATGTGCCCGGCATAATGCGCCTTCACACCTTCGAACAGCTGGGAAAGAACCGTTTCCTTGTAAACAGGATCGGGAAACCTGGAGGTATCGTCGGAAAATCCACTCATCCCTTCAACCCCGCCATGACAACGCCCCGGATGATGAAGCGCTGGAAAATCAGAAAGACGATCAGTGTCGGCAGGGTCGAGATTGCAGCACCCGTTGCAATCAGTTCCCAGGCAACGTCGACTTCATCGCCGAAACTCGAAAGGCCGACCGGGACTGTATACATTTCGACCGAATTGGTGACGATGAGCGGCCACAAAAATGCGGTCCAGTTGCCGAGAAAGACAAAGATGGCAAGTGCGGCCAGCGCCGGTTTGACCAGCGGCATGGCCACTTTCCACCAGATCTGAAACTCGTTCAGACCATCGATGCGGGCCGCCTCCAGAAAGTCGTCCGGAACGCTTTCAAAGAACTGTTTCATTAAAAAGGTGCCGAAGGCGGTCATGAGTCCCGGAAACATGATTCCCCAATAGCTGTCCAGCCAGCCGAAAGCCTGGCTCATCATGTACCACGGGATGACCAGCATCTCTGTCGGGATCATCAGCGTCGACAGGATCGCAATGAAGACAATGTATCTGCCGGGAAAGCGAAACTTGCACAGCGTGTAGCCCACAAGGCTGTCGAAGAACAGGTTACAGACTGTTGTGATCAGCGCGATGATGATCGAATTCAGGAACCACAGGTAAAACCGTCCGTCTTCCAGCACATAGGTGTAGTTTTCCAGGTGCGGTTCGTCCGGGATCAGTTTCACATTGTAGATTTCGTGGGGCCATTTGAGGGACGTTGAAATCATGTAGGCGATGGGGGCGACCATCAGCAGTCCGCCCAGAAACAGAATGAGCCATCGAAGGATCTGCCCCATATTGGCCTGCTTGGGTGCGCGACCTGCAAACACGGTGTCGGACGTTGCTTTGGGCGGGGTCGCCGGGTTACCGACCCTTTCGGAAACGATGCTCATTTCGTGGCATCTCCCCTAAGGAGCCACAGCTGTAACAGGCTGACGACGAGCAGGATCGTGAACAGAACGACCGTCTGCGCCGCGGCATAGCCCATGTCGAAATCGCTGAAAGCTGTCTCGTAGATCATCAGAACCAACGGTTTGGTGGAATTCAGCGGTCCGCCCGGATTGTTGGTCGTCATGTTGAAGACATGATCAAAGATCCGCAGGAAGCCGATGGACGAAAACACCACGATGAAAACGATGGTCGGTTTGAGAAGCGGCAGCGTGATGCGAGTTAAAACCGTCCACCATCCAACGCCATCGATTTTTGCAGCCTCATAATAAGTGACGGGAATGGCGCGGAGCCCGGCCATGAAAATGATCACCTGAAAGCCGAGCCCGGCCCAGACGGCCGGAGCCAGAATCGACGGCAACGCATTGGTCGTCGAGTTCAGAAATTCGATCTGAGGAATCCCCAAGGACGCAAGGAAATTGTTGAAGAGCCCGACAGGCACCGGTTGGTAGAACCACCGCCAGATCCATGCCATCGCAACGGCGGATGTCATGAATGGCAGAAAATAGAGCATGCGCAGAAAGCCGTGCATGAAACGCGTCTTGTCGAGGTGGTAGGCAATCACGAAACTGATCACCAGCGAAAAGGGCGTCCCGATGATCAGATAAGCGAATGTGTTCCGGAAGACCTTCCAGAAAACAGGGTCGTTCCAGAGTTTTTCGTAGTTTTCGAGCCCGGTCCATGCGCGCGTGCCAAGCAGGTTCCATTCCTGAAACGAGGTCACAAAGGCGGATCCTGTGGGATAGAACCGGATGACGACATAAAAGACGACCGGTACGGCCAGGAAGGCCCAGGCCCAGACAATCTGTTTTTGGCGTATCGAAAGATTTTTGTAACCGGGCATTCAGGACCGCAATTTCGATCTGGGTTCCGGAGGCCGGCCAGGTCGGGCCGGCCTTCGGGCTAAGCCAACAAGGCCTGCGTTACTTGTAATAGTCGTCGAGGATTTTCTGTTCTTCGGAGGCAGCTGCAGCCAGGCTTTCGGCCGGGTCCTGTCCTTCGATGTCGATGCGGCCGACCATATCCACCATTGCCTGCCGCTGCGCGGATTCATTGGCGAATTTGGTGGTATTGGCATAGGCCAGCCCTTTGATGAACGGGCCATAGGTTTCGTGCGTCGAGTTCGCGTCGATCATGCCGACAGACGGTTTGGCGGGTAATTCGCCGACAACATCCAGCCAGACCTGCATCGCTTCGTCGGATGTCAGATAGTCCAGGAACTTCAACGCAGCGTCGTATTTTTCACCGGTCGCCTTGGTGGTGATGCCATTCACCCAGTAGGACGAATAGTTGGACTTCGTTCCGTCCGGGCCTGCCGGCAGCTCCGCCACAGCCCATTTGAGCCCCCGGACCTTGTTCAGCGAGCCGATGCGGAATGACCCGTCGATGTGCATCCCGGCCCGGTTGCCTTTGAAGGCTGCCTGCGGCTCGTCCATGAAGCCGGATTTCGTGACTTTGTGATCCTTTTCCAGGCCAACATAGAAATTTAGGGCCGCGAGACCGGCGTCATCGGTGTAATTGACTGTCTTGTAGTCATCATTGTAGGGCTCGCCGCCGAACTGCCGGACAAGCACTTCGCGCCACCAATGGTGATCCTGGGCCGTCATGCCGGTGGTGATACCGACCTGCGTGATGTTTCCGGCGCCATCCAACTTGGTGAGTTTCTTGGCTGTTTCGACAAGTTCGTCGAGTGTTGCCGGCGGAGCCTCGATGCCGGCCTCATCAAACAGGCGGGTGTTGTAAAAGAGCGCGAGCGAGCGCACGGCGGTCGGCAGCGCATAATAGGCATCGTCGCGCTTCATGGCCTGGACCATCGGGAAAAATTCTTCGTCGATGCGGGCCGGGTCGAAGACGTCTGTTGGCAAAGGTTGAATGAGATCGGCTTCGATATAGTCGTTCAGCCAGCCGTAGAACAGTTGGACCACGTCAGGGCCTTCGCCAGCCGGTATCGCCGCAGCCACTTTCGTGCGGTAGTCGGCGTAGGGGAAGTGGGTCATCTTGACCGTAATGTCCGGGTTAGCTGCCTCGAACTTCTCGATCAGTTGTTCCATGGCATCGACGCGCGCGTCGAAAAAATACTGCCAATACTCGATTTCGACAGCCATCGCTGAGCTGCCTATCAGGGACGCAAGCGCGGTCATGCCGCCGAGCGCCGTGCGCCTTAGAAGTTTGAACATTTTGCTGCTCCCGTTTGGGCGGATGAGTGCTTCGCTCTGGAGAAACGGTCTTTTGCCGTCTGAACTCATGACGATTAAGTCAAATAAATTGAATTGTCAATTTTCTTGAGTTAATACTGGCGACCATGAATATCAGCTCACAATTCACGGGGTCTAATCCTCTGCGCAGCCGCAACCGGAACCGGCAGGCCGTGCTGGGGCATATCCGCTCCGCAGGCACAATGGGGCGCGCGGAAATCGGACGGTCTTTGGGGCTGAGCACACAGGCTGTGTCCAACATCATCGCCGACCTTCTGGAAGAAGGCTGGATCCTGGAAAAGGGCGCACGTACGCTCGGGCGAGGTCTTCCAGCGGTCCAATATGGTCTCAATCCGAAGGGCGGTTTTGCTTTTGGTGTGGAGATCCGCCCGGACGCCGTATTCACCGCGCTGCTCGATCTTTTTGGCACGCCTGTCAAGACAGAACGGACGAAACTGCCGAACACCATGCCGGATACCGTGGCTAAGACGGTGCTCGATTTGCGCAAGTCGCTGCTCAAAGCAGCCTCGGTTCCTGAAAAAAGACTTCTGGGGACCGGAATTGTCATGCCAGGTCCGTTCGGTAAAACCGGTTTGTCCGGCAGGAGCACCGATCTGAAGGGCTGGGAAGTCACGGATGCCCGCGCACTTTTCGAGAGCGTGCTTGGTGCACCGGTGGAACTCTCCAATGACGCCAATGCCGCGGCTCTTTCTGAAAGCTTGAACGGCGTTGCTCAAGGCACACGTTCCTTCGCTTACATCTATTTCGGCAGAGGCGTCGGTCTCGGCATCGTCAATGACGGACGTCTGGTGACCGGCGCGTTTGGAAATGCAGGCGAGGTGGGCCAGATCCCGGTTGCCGGCGGCGGAGATCTCGTGCCGCTGGAAAGCCTGCTCAGCCGCGACTCGCTTCAGTCCTGCATTGGTGGCAAGAAGGCTCTTGGCCTGGAAGAGCTTGCCGCTCTTTTCGATGAGGGTGATCCCAAAATGACCCGCTGGCTTGAGAGTGCGGCCGCTGCGTTGGGACAAGCCGTGCCGATCCTTGAAAATCTGCTGGATCCTCAAACGATCATCCTGGGTGGAGCCATGCCGCCTCAATTGGTCGACGATCTGGTTGATCGCTGCCTGCTTCCCGCGGCTTCGGTTTCCAGCCGGGAGGATAACCCGCTTCCCAGGCTGCAACGCGGCACATGCGGCCGGCTTGCAGCCACCGTCGGAGCTGCTTCGTTGATTTTGCACCGGGCGCTCACGCCCTAACCTGTTTCCTGACGTCTTCGGATCTGATGACATGCCCCTGACTGCCCCACAACGCATTGCGCGCGAAGCCGGACGACCCTTCCTTGTCGAATTGTGGCGGGCACTTGCTCCGCTGCGCTCGACAGCTTCCTTCATGAACACCGGGGCCCATCCGGATGACGAGATCTCGGACCTGCTGGCAAAGCTCAGCCTCGGTGATGGTCTGGACGTTTCCTACGCCTGCTCCACACGCGGAGAAGGCGGTCAAAACGACATTGGCCGGGAGGCGACCCAGGCTCTTGGTGTCCTGAGAACCGCAGAAATGGAGCAGGCGGCTCTGAGGCTCGGGATGCGCCTTTACTGGCTTTCGGAGAGCCCGCAGGACAGTGTCTTTGACTTCGGTTTTTCCAAGTCTGGTCAGGAAACGCTGAAAAAATGGGGGCGCGCACGCACGCTCAAAAGGTTTGTCGACATATTGCGCAGCGAACGGCCGGACATTGTCTGCACGACCTTTCTGGACGTTCCCGGTCAGCACGGACATCACCGCGCCATGACCGAGGCTGCGGAAGAGGCAATCGGGCTGGCTGCCGATCCTGCTTATGTTGAGAGCGCTCTTCCTGTCTGGTCGGTGTCCAAGTTCTATCTTCCGGCGTGGTCCGGCGCGGGTCAGGCTTATGACGATGATCTTCCGCCGCCTCCCGCAACGATTACAATCTCCGGAAAAGGCTTTGATCCGGCGACGGGGCAATCCTTTCAACGACTCGGTCAATGGAGCCGTGCCTGCCACCTGACGCAGGCCATGGGGCGTTGGGTCTCGCACGGAACGGAAGCAGACTGGCCGCTCCACCTCAAACTGGCAAACGTTGGCAGCGCCGAAACGTCCTTGATTTCCGGACTTCCGGGATCGCTTGCAGATCTTGGGGGAGGCGATGATTTGAGGGCGGCCGACCAGGAGATCGCCGCGGCTGTCGAGGCGTTTGGTGATGGTGCCAGCCTACTCAAGCACGCGACCGCTGCCTTGAAGCTTGTCCGGGAAGGCGCCGAAACGGTAGACCCGCGCTTTGCGCACAAGGTTGCGCGCAAAGAAACGCAGCTTGCAAACCTGATCCGGATTGCAGCCAGGATCGACTGCCGTGCGTGGCTGGACCGTGATATTTTGCAGCCCGATGATACGGTCGGCATGACGGTTGAACTTCACAAGGGTCTTGCCGACAGCGCTGGTGTTGATCCTGTTCTTCCCGAGGGCTGGGAGAAGACGCCCGACGGTCTGAAGACAAGCGCGGCTGTGCCGAGCAATCCATATCCCGACCGGTACTTGCCAGATGAACCCGAAGCGCCTTTTCTGTCGGTTGATGTAACCGTGAATGGTGTGACGAGCACGTCACACATTCCTTTCGAGGTGCCTCCGCAGATCCGTCCGGCGGTTTGCGCCGATTTGTCTCCCGCAACGGCGGTTGTCAACCTCAGCAGCAGCCGGCGCAGCTTGCATCTCGGCATTTCCGCTGTCCAGCCGGAGGGCGGCGTTCCTTCGCTGCATGTTCCGGAAGGATGGGAAGTCTCGCAGACAGAGGACGGGTTCGTCGTATCGCTTCCGCGTGATGTTTCAGAAGGCCTCTACAAGATCGGCGTTCGCGTGAACGGCCGGGAGGCGCGCTCGGTGCAGACTGTTTCCTATCCGCATACTGCTCCGCGGCATCTGAGTGCACCGGCCGAGGTGGCAGTGCTGGCTGTTGAGGCCGGGCCGACCGTCGGGAACATCGGCTATATCGGAGCGGGGAACGACCGCGTGGATCACTGGCTCGACGCGCTCGGCTTTTCCGTTACGACGCTTTCTCCCGAAGACCTGACCAACGATACGGTGCTGGAGCGTCTCCAAACGATCGTTATCGGCATCTTTGCCATACGATTTCAGGAGGGGCTGAAAGAGGCAATGCCTGCGCTTCATCGTTGGGTCCAGCGAGGCGGGACGCTTCTGACGCTTTACCATCGTCCCTGGGACAACTGGGATCCGGAAACCGTGCCGCCGGCGAGACTGGAAATCGGACAGCCTTCGTTACGCTGGCGGGTGACCGACGAAAACGCTATCGTTTCGTATCTTGAAGACAATCACCCCGTTTTGACCGTGCCGAACATGATCGGGCCTGATGACTGGGAAGGTTGGCACAAGGAGCGTGGACTTTATTTCGCCAAGAGCTGGGACCCGGCCTACCGTCCGCTGCTTGAGATGGCGGACCCGGACGAAGCACCTCATCAGGGGGCCTTGCTCACCGGCGATTTCGGTGAGGGCCGCCACCTCCACTGCGCGCTGATCCTGCATCACCAGATGGAAAAGCTTGTGCCG
Source organism: uncultured Roseibium sp. (assembly GCF_947494555.1). Classification (GTDB taxonomy): domain Bacteria; phylum Pseudomonadota; class Alphaproteobacteria; order Rhizobiales; family Stappiaceae; genus Roseibium. The sequence goes on from NZ_CANLVF010000010.1 coordinate 10,460, forward strand.
GGAGCTTTCCGGCTCATGGTCAACCTGGTCACACCGCGTTCCTGATCAGGTGGAAGAAACTTCGGCCACGGCGAAAAACACGATGTCAGGCGGCGCTTGGCTGCTCTCCGACATGGGCCTGATCCTGTGCGCCCAGAGCATCGTGAAACATCTGGGTCTTGAATATTCGTCCGGCCAGCTCGTCTTTTTTCGGGCATTGACCGGACTGGTCGTGATGCTTCCCTGGATCCTTGTGTCTGCGAAAAGTTTCCGCCGTGTCGATCGGCTACCGCTTCATCTTATGCGCGTCGGAGCTTCGACCATCGCGTTGACCGCAGGGTTCTATGCAATCGCGCGCTTGCCGCTGGCCTTGATCACTGTCGTGAATTTCACGCGGCCGATCCTGACCATGGTGATGGCCGTTGTGATCTTGCGGGAAATGATCGGACCGCGCCGCTGGATTGCTGCGGCGATCGCCTTTGCCGGCGTTTTCGTTGCGGTTTCTCCCGGATCGTTGGCTTTTTCCTGGGCGTTGCTGGCTCTTCTATGCGCCGCCTTTTTCGGTACGGGTGCAATCATCATTACGAGGCTTCTCAACGATGTGCCGACTGTCGTCATGATGACTTTCTACACGGCGGGATTGACGCTCCTGGTATTGCCGCTGGCGCTTCGGAGCTGGACACCGGTCGATCAGGCCGACATTGCCCCGCTGCTCGCCATCGGTATCTGTGCGCAAGTTGCACAACTGTGCTTTCTCAAGGCGCACCGTCTTGCATCAGCCGGATTTCTGTCCGTCCTCAGTTATCTCAGCCTGCCCCTTTCGGCGAGCGTTGGATACTTCGTCTTTGGGGAGGTTCTGTCATTCGAGTTTCTGGCGGGGGCTGCATTGATCATGGCGTCGACCTTGTGGACCGTTCGCCGACAAATGTCTTAGCGCCGTTTGGTCGCCATCTGTCTGACCGATCCTCAAGACGCAAGCAGGTGATAGGAAAATTGTTAATCACCGGAGCCAAAAAGAAGCCTGCCAAAAACCGGACGGGCTCTTGTTTTCAAGATGCCATCAAACTTGCGCTGTAATCGGCAGGCAAGCCGGAAGTCGGTTGCTGAGGCCGGGTTCGGCTAAGCGGGGTGCTTGTGCAACAACGCTTCAATTTCCGTCCGGGCCGGCATTGATGGGGCAGTGCCTTGCCGTGTCACGGAGATGGATGCCGTCGCTGTCGCGAACCGGATCGCCTCAAGTGGCGACATGCCCTGCGCCAGGCCAGCCGCGAAGCCGCCGTTGAACGCATCACCAGCGCCCGTCGTCTCCAGGACGGGTCCTGCGGACATGGCAGGAACGTGCTTTGCTTCAGTGCCATCGTGAAACAGGCATCCGTTTTCGCCGAGTGTGACGATCGCAGCGCTTGCGCCGCGCCTGATCAGCTCTTCGGCAGCCTTCGTTGCGTCTTCAACGGTCTCTACGCTCATCCCGGTAATGGCTTCGGTCTCGGACTCGTTTGGCGTGACATAGTCGCAAAGGGCGAGCAGGGATGCCGGCATTTCAGCGGCCGGTGCCGGGTTCAGGATCGTTGTTACCCCGGCCTGTTTTGCCATCATCAAGGCATATTCTGCAGTCTCGAGGGGTTGTTCAAATTGCGTCAGGAATACCTTGCTGTTTTCGATCGCCTCCTGTTGGGCATCAATATCATCACGTCCCAGACTGGCCGCAACACCGGGACAGACAATGATGGCGTTGTCGCCTGTGCTGTCATCAACAAAGATATACGCCGCCCCGGTGTAGCTGTCTGCATGCTGAGAGGCCAGCGATGTCACTCCGGCCTTCGACCAGGTCGTCAGCGCCATGTCCGCGAATGGGTCTCTCCCGAGCCGGGTCAGCATGCCAACGCTTGCACCGGCCATGCCGGCAGCAACCGCCTGGTTGGATCCCTTTCCACCCGGACCCAGTGCGAAGGATTTCCCCAAAATGGTCTCACCCATTTTGGGTTGCCGCGATGCCCGATAGGCGGTGTCCGCCACGAAAACGCCCAGTATGACGATGTCCAAACTCATTGGTCCGGTCCTATGACGCCTTTGCGCAGCACGAAGCATCCATAAAAACGCCTCTCTCCCGTCTGGATCACGGCATAGCTTTGGCGCGCTAGATCATAAAATGCGAACCGCTCGACACCGAGCATTGGGCGGGAACCACCCTCGGCCGTGTCGATCTTGTCCTGAACTTCGCGTTGAACATCAGGGATTTCATCCGGTGCGCCGACAATTTCCATCCGCATCGCGAAATCGTCGACAAAAGTATCCAGAGGGAGCACCGACAGGATCGCTTCTATCGCCTCGGCGGTACTGAGATTTTCCATCCGCAACAGGGATCCGTAGACCGTGTTTCTGGCAACGCTGTCTGACGGGAAATTCGTGTCGGAGATGACGATCGCGTCTCCATGACCCATGGCCCGCAGACAGTGCAGCACATCGGCGTTCAGTCTCGGATCAATCCCTTTCAGCATTCCTGGCTCCTCTCTGCTGATACCAATCTCCGCGACTTCACGGATCAAGTTCGACCATCGTCTGGTCCGGGGTCGACCATTCCTTACGGTTCGATCCGCAATCCGTTATCGGCGTCGAACAGATGGAAGTGGTCTGTGTCGATCCCGAGATGGACCTGATCCCCCGTGGACAGAGCATGCCGTTCCCTGAAAACCGCCGTCATTTCACCCGCCCCGAATTGGAACACGACATGGATTTCCGGCCCTGTCGGTTCGACAACTCTTACTGTCGCCGGCAGACCGGACTCCGACAATTGCAAATGCTCCGGCCGCACACCCACTCTTACCTTGCGGCCGAGTTCCAGTTCACTAAATCCGGGCAAATCGAGCAAGGTTCCGCTAACGGAAATCTGAACGCCGCCTACATCGGACGTTTCAATTCTTCCATCAAGGAGGTTCATTGAAGGCGACCCGATGAAACTGGCGACAAAACTGTTTTTGGGCCTGTCGTACAAATCAAGCGGGCTTCCGATCTGCTCGACATTGCCGCCGTTCAAGACGACGATCTTGTCGGCCATCGTCATCGCTTCAATCTGGTCATGGGTCACGTAGATGGTGGTTGTCTGCAAACGCTGATGAAGTTCCCGGATTTCCGTGCGCATCTGTACGCGAAGCTTGGCGTCCAGGTTCGACAGCGGTTCGTCGAACAGAAAGACCTGCGGATCGCGCACGATCGCGCGGCCCATTGCCACCCGCTGGCGCTGTCCTCCCGACAGTGCGCGCGGATAGCGCCCGAGATAGGGCGTAAGACCAAGGATTTCCGCGGCATCCGCCACGCGTTTTTTGATGGCCGCCTTGTCCATCTTTTTCAGCTTCAGCGAAAATCCCATATTCGCCTCGACCGTTTTGTGCGGATAAAGAGCGTAGGACTGAAACACCATCGCAATGTCGCGCTGGTTGGGGGGCAAATGATTGACCCGGCGCTCCCCGATGTGAATGTCACCGGATGTGATTTCTTCCAGCCCGGCGATCATGCGCAGAAGTGTCGATTTCCCGCACCCCGAAGGTCCCACCAGGACCACGAACTCGCCATCCGTGATGTCGACGTCGATACCGTGAATAACTTCGGTATCACCATAACTCTTGCGCACTTGCTTGACAGCGACTTCAGCCATTGAGCCTCTCAAAGCCGATCCTACCCCATTCACCGGGTAGCTTATTGTCAGGAATTTGTCCACCTCTGACCCGACTAACATGTTAGCTACTTGACACGACGTCAGCTTATTGGGACGGTACGATCCGAGTGTTTGCTCCGCTTGGAAAAAGCCTGCCGCTCTGGAGGAGAGATGCCCGGTGGAATGGGTGTCTTTGAAGCGCCAGGCCATAATGAAGTGTTAAGGGAGGAAGTGACGTGAAAGTTAGCGATTACAACACGATAATGCATCGTCAGCTGAACCGGCGCGGTTTGCTCAAGGGGGCCGCGAGCGTCGGCGCCATTGCCGCCGTCAGCTCAGTTACAACCGCTGTTCCTTTCAGTGCAGCCCACGCCCAGTCGGATCTTCGGGCACAAATCCTGAAAATTCCGGGCGTTGGTCAAGGATCGCCAACGGATGCAGACTGGCAAAAAGTCGGCGAGATGTGCCTGGGGCCGACGAAGGAGCGCGTTGCCGAAGGCGAGTTTGAAGGTGTTGAGCTGACATTCATGGGCCTCAACAACCAGAACCTCCACAACTTCCTCTTCCGGGGTTTCCTGAAGCCGTGGGAAGCTTACACCGGTGCCAAGATCAACTGGGTTGACCTGGCACAGGCAGACTACAATCCGCGCCTGCAGCAGGCGATCGCAACCGGAACGGTTGACTTCGACATAATCGAGATGGGCGCACCGTTCGAAGGTGACACGGCTGGAAAAGGCCTTCTCGATGAAATGCCGGAGTGGGTCGAAGAGCAGATCGATGCGGAAGATCTCGTAAGCTACCTCAAGCCGCCCGTCGGTACGTGGGATGGAAAGAAATATCGCGTCACCATTGACGGTGACTGCCATACCTTCGCATACCGGACGGATTACTTCGGCGACGGAGCCATTGGCGGTGCGTCGGTTCCAAAAACCTGGCAGGATGTCAACGCCGCCTCCAAGGCACTGATCGGCAAGGAAGACCCGCTGACCGGACTGCCCGCTCACGGATATCTTGATCCGCTGAAAGGCTGGGGTGGTTTCGGCTTCTATTTCCTTGAAAACCGCGCTGCAGCCTATGCCAAGCATCCGGATGACCCGGCCTGGCTGTTCGATCCGGACACAATGAAACCACGCGTCAACAACCCGGCCTGGGTGCAGGCGATCCAGGACGTTCTTGACCTGATTGAGGCCGGTGCATACCCGGCGGACCAGATCAACGCGGATCCGGGAACGACCGGCTTCCAGCAATTCCTTGCGGGAACGGGCTCCATGTTGATGTGGTGGGGCGATATCGGTTCCAGCGCGCGCACATCCGACACTTCTGTTGTCGGCGATGTGGTCGGTTTCGGAATCAATCCGGGTTCCGATCGCGTTTACAACAGCAAGTCGGGTGCCTGGGAAGAAACCTACAACGAGGCGCCGAACATGGCCTATCTCGGCTGGGGCGTCTATGTGACCAAGCGGGTTTCGGGCGACGAGAAGAAGCGCAAGGCAGCCTGGAGCGCGGCAGCACATCTCGGCGGCAAGGATATCAGCCTTTGGATGTCGGCCTATCCGTCCGGGTTCCAGCCGTACCGCAATTCCCACTTCCAGTTCGATGAGTGGGAAGCTGCCGGTTACGACCGTGCTTATATCGAAGACTATCTGGGTTCGAACGCCGACAGCTACAATCATCCGAACGCAGCTATCGAGCCCCGCATCCCGGGCATCTTCCAGTATTATTCAGTGGCCGAGGACGAACTCGCCAAAGGATATGCCGGCCAATACGGATCGGCTCAGGAAATCGGCGATGCAATCGCGGCTGCCTGGGAGAAGATCACGGACCAGATCGGCCGGGATAACCAGATCAAGCTTTACAAGGCATCCCTGGGACTATGATGTGAAACTGCGGGCAGGCGCTTCGTGCCTGCCCGCAAACCTGACGAAGGCGGGGCAAGACAGGAATGAGTTCCGAAGGCGATCGGCTGCATGTTGTTACCGCCGACGATATCTCCGAACAGCGCAAGCGTTTTGGAAAACTCCTGGTCTGGGGATCAGCGGGCCTGTTAGCGCTCATCGCAGTTTTGCAGGCGGCTGATCAGAATGGCTGGCTTGAACTTGGGTTCACGAGTTGGCGGCCGACCCTCTATGCATACATCTTCTGGGGCATTTGCCTGTGCGCATCGCAGGTGATCACACGCGGTGAGCATGGCAAGCGGACACTTTTTGTGCTGCCAGCCACCTTGTTCGTCGTTTCGATGGTTGTTTTTCCACTTCTGTTCGGGCTCGTCATCGCGTTTTCCGACTGGAACCTTGCCTCTCCTGACGGACGAAAGTTCAACGGCATAGACAATCTGCGGCAGATGTGGAACGACCCGTTCTACTGGAACGCGCTGCGCAACATGGTCTGGTACACCCTCGCGATCATCGTGGAATACGCTATCGCGTTCGGTCTCGCGCTGCTTCTCAATGCGGAAATAAGGGCGCGCAAATTCTTTCGGGTGGCTTTTCTGCTGCCGCTCATGCTGTCTCCGGTCGCAGTGTCCTGGATGATCGGTAAATCGATGCTGGAAAACCGGTTCGGGCCGGTTGCCAGATTGTTGCGGGAGTTGGGGGTGGATAATCCCTCGTTCTTCTCTTCTCCTGAAATCGCGCAGCTGATGATCATGCTGATGGACGCCTGGACGTATATTCCGTTCATGATGATCATGATCCTGGCGGGCTTGCAGGCGATCCCGCGAGAGCTTAACGAAGCCGCACGCGTTGACGGTGCGGGTCCGTGGACCCAGTTCTGGGAGGTAACCTTCCCGCTCATGCTGCCGGTTTCCATTACCGCGATCCTGATCCGGATCATCTTCAAACTGAAGCTGGCAGATATCATCATCAACGTTACCTCCGGAGGCCCCGGTGGCGCGACGGACAGCGTGACGAGCTTTATTTTCCGGGAATATCGCGACAGGTCCAATGTCGGCTACGGAACCCTTCTTGCCATTGTCTATCTGGTCATCATCGTCATCGCCATGACCCTTCTGATCAAGGCGGCTGACCGTTGGATGCGCCCGAGGTACTGAGATGACGACCCAGATTTTCCACGACACAGAGGCTGACCGGTCATTCAAGGCCAAACGCATATCGGGAAGAATTCTGATCTACGGGATCCTGATCGTCTGGGCGTTCATTTCGATCTTCCCGATCTACTGGACGATCACGACAAGCTTCAAGATGGCTCCCGACGTCATGAAGGGGAACATGGTGCCCTGGTGGGATTACATCCCGAAGTGGCTCGGGTGGCGCTCGCTCGGATTGTCGCCCGACACAATTGCGAACGAGAGCACCGTGCGTGAGGAATTTCTTAAAAGGTTCTGGAACTCGACCGTCGTCGCGGTCTCCGCTTCCATGCTCGCGGTCATGCTGGGCAGCATGACCGCGTATGGCCTGTCACGCTTCAACTACCGTTTCGGCTTCATGCGGAATCCGGACATTTCGTTTTTCTTCCTGAGCCAGCTCATTCTGCCGCCGGTTGTTCTCGCTCTTCCGTTCTTGGTTCTCTACAAATCGCTTGCGATGCTGGATACGCGCATTGGCCTCATCCTGCTCTATACGCTCACGGTCCTGCCAATCGTGATCTGGATCATGCGCGATCAGTTCGGCTCTATTCCAACGGAGCTTGAGGAGGCCGCGCTCGTCGACGGTCTGTCGATCTGGGGCGCGTTCCTGACAATCATTCTGCCAATCGCGGCACCCGGCATGGTCGCGTCGTTCATTCTGTCGTTGGTGCTGACCTGGAATGAGTATTTCTTTGCGGCCTTGCTGACGTCGAGCCACGCGACAACCTTGCCGGTGATGGTCGCGAGCCAGACCGGATCGCAGGGCATAAGCTGGTGGTCGATGGCAGCACTCAGTTTCGCCGCCATCCTTCCGCTAATCATCATCGGGATTGCGCTTGAGCGGTTTATCATCAAGGGCATGGCAGCCGGTGCAGTGAAATAAGCTGCTAGCCGAGCTCGGCCGCAATATCCCTGGTTTGCTCATAGAGCCGACGGAAGAGCGGGTAGGCCTTGCGGTAGCTCGGAACGTCGTTTGGATGGACCATCTGCACGGCAGAATTCCACATGGCAATGTCGTCAATCTCTACCTCGCCGATTGCCAGCCGGGCCAGAAACGCGTCACCGTAGCTCGCACCAACCGTTTTTTGGCAGACGATCTGGCTTAGTCCGGACGCATCCGAAGTTCCCTGCAGCCAAACGGCGTTTTTTGTGCCGCCGCCGACCGCGAGGATGCGCGCCGGTTCGACACCGGCGTCCCGATACGTCTCGACAACATGGGCCGTACCAAATGTGATTCCCTCAAGGAGAGCCCTGTACATGTGCCCACGCGTATGGGTCAGGTTCAGGCCGAAAAAGGCTCCCTTCGCATGCGGATCGTGCAAGGGCGTCCGTTCGCCTGAAAAATAGGGAAGAAAGAGCAGACCGTCCGCGCCGGGAGATACGGCCTCAGCTTCTTGCGCGAGAACTGCAAACGCGGTTTCTTGCGGCAATTCGCGGGCAAATTGCGCGCGGAACCAGTGTGTCAGCGTGCCGGACGTTGCCAGTCCCGCCATGGATGCGTGCTGTCTGGGAAAAAGCCAGGGCGCATACCAGAGACGGCCATCGCGGACGCGATCTTCGGTCAGTGTGATGATGAAAATGGTCGATCCGTACATCATCATCATGTCTCCGGTTGAGCGTACGCCGACGCTGAGCGCTTCCGCAGCTGCGTCTATCGTTCCCGATGTAACGGGTGTCCCTTCCGCAAGACCTGTTTCCGCTGCAGCTCTCGATGTCACGTGGCCGGCGATCTCGGACGACCACAGCAATCGCGGTAACAGGTCCGGCTGCAGGATTTCGGGGGCGAGATCGAAACACCAGTCTTGCGTGGTCACGTCATAAAGCGGCGAAAAATTTGCAGCGGTATAGTGGTCGATCACATATTCACCGGTCAGCCGGTGAACGATAAAGCTGGTTGAGGTCAGGATCTTGTGCGTGGCTTCATAAATCGGCGGGCGGTTGTTTTTCAGCCAGAGGATCTTTGGCCCGACCGACTGGGATGTGAGAGAATTTCCGCAGCGCTCCAGAAGAACATCGTTTCCGATCCGGGCGGTGAGGTCTTCGACTTCTCTCATCGCTCTGGTGTCGACCCCGTAGAGCACGCCATTCATAAGCGGAGCGCCGTCCTTGTCGACCGGCAACATGCACGGGCCGATTGCTGAGCATGCAACGCATTTTATCTGATTGCCGGCGATGCCGGATTGCCGGATGAGATCTTTGGTGACGGCGACGAAGTCTCCCCACCAGTCCTCTTCGGGCCGATGCTCCGCCCACCCCGGCTGAGGCACCGTCATCTCGTGAGCCTTGCGCGCGGTGACGACAACCGCTCCGCCTTCGTCGACCAGAACGCCTTTGGTTTCATAGGTGCCGATATCGACCCCGAGCGTGTAGGTCATGCGCGACGGTCCAGCTGGGTTTCAGGCGTAATACCTTCCAGTGCGGCGCGCAGGAGTCTGGCAAGGTCTTCCAGATCGCTGATCTGGCATACTTCCAGCGACGAATGGCTGTACCGCATTGGAAACCCGACATCGATTGATGCCACGCCTTCGCCCACCAGCTGCACGTAGCTGAGATCCGTCAATACGCCTACCTGCGCTGACCTTTGGAGGTCCATCCCAAGACCCGTGGCCGCATTTTCAAACAAGGTGACAAGCGCAGGATGCGGCAAAACCCCGTTCAGTGTTCCGCGGCCGTGGAAGCTGTAAAGACTGATGCCCGGTCCGCCGCCAAGGCGCATGTCGCCCAATTCAGACATATCCGGCGTGTCACACGCGAGCATGAGATCGATCTGAATGGCAATTTCGGGCTTCAGGCTTTGTGCAGCGACGACGGCACCGCGTAAATTGAATTCCTCCTGGGTGGAAAAGACAACGTGGACCGTCGGGCCGTCCGGCCGATTGGCAAGTGACCTGGCGACGTCCAGGAGCACTGCGCATCCGGCCCTGTCGTCGATCGCGGTCCCGGCAACACGTCCCTCGGCAAGCTGTATGTAATTCGGAGCGTAAGTAACCGGCGTCCCAATCACGATCCCGTCCGCTTCGGCTGCAGCTTTGCTCGTGTAGCCGGCATCAATGAAGAGCTCCGATGCCTTCGGAACCGTATATTTTTCATCGGGTTGGGTGGCGTGGTGGCTTTTGTTTGCGATGACACCGGGAATGTCATTGCCGTTTTTGGCGCTCATCAAGACCGCTTGCGAAAGCAGGGCGCGCTCCGGCACACCGCCCACCCGATGGACCCTGATCAAACCGTTGTCCTCAATCTTTCTGACCACGAAACCCAATTGATCCATATGGGTGAAAAGCATCACCGAGGGGCCCGTCCCCGGGAAAGTCGCGATCAGGTTGCCAAGACGGTCTGTCCGGCACGGCACGGGCATTCTGGCGGCAATCTCGTGGGCGACGCGTTCTTCATGACCTGAGAGGCCAGGGATCAGAGCGAGGGCCTGAAGGTCTTCGGCAATCATCGGGCAGCCCTCGCCAGATCCATGAATTGCCTTGCGCGTTCAGGATCTACCGGGTTCCAGGTATTGCCGTCGACTTTCAGGCTGGAGCCGACAACGCAGCCATCGGCGATGCGAAGAACTTCGGCAACGGTCTTATGCTTTACGCCGGTATTCGCGAGGACGGGCGTATCGGGCAGAACAGACTTTACGGCCTCGAGATCTTCCATGCGGGCAGCCTCTCCGGTGATTTGGCCAGACACAAGAACAGCGTCCGGGATCGAGGAAAACACCGCAGAGCGTGCCCGGTCAGCAAGCGGCCGACGATCGAGACTGTCGGCAAATTCCGCAGATACATTGTAGAGCATCAAGAGATCTTCTCTATCCAGGCGCTTGCGATAGCGGAGGGCCTCTCCGGCATCCGGTGCCCAATGTCCCATGTCGCTGGCATAGGTGCCGGTGAAAATCTCACGGCAGAACGCAGCGCCGCAAGCGGTCGCCAGCGCGACGGTGCTCTTCGGATCCCAAAGAACATTGACCCCGAAGGGGACGGTGATCTGCTCCCGCAGACGGCCGATGACATAGGCCATCGTTGTCGTGCTCGCAGGGTCAACGGCAAATTCGTAAGGGCGGTCATTTTCGTTCCCGAACATAACCGCGTCGACGCCAGCTGCCTGAAGGGCGAGGAGGTCGGCTTCGGCGTCCCTCAAGAGGCCGGCGACACCACGGTCCGCATTATAAAGCGGTGTCCCCGGCAGTGCACCCAGATGAACCATGGCGATGACGGGTTTGGGTGTTCCAAAAACAGCTTCGAATTTAGCCATATCGTTTCCTCCGCACCTGCATGCTGCCGAAAAATGAAGGTGCAGTCCACACTATTTAATACTAGCATGTCAGTGGATAGGAGGCTCTCCATGGCGCTACGGACACGACATTGGGACCGGATCGGGAACGGAGGCGTTACCGTGACGGATCTTGGATTTGGAACAGCACCACTGGGCAACCTTTATCGCGCGATTTCGGACCAGGATGCCCAGGAAATTCTCTCGTCCTGTTGGGATGCCGGCGTGCGTTATTTCGACACCGCGCCACTCTACGGGCTAGGCCTTTCGGAGACCCGGCTCAACCCGCTTTTGCGTGGCAAGGACCGCGACAGCTATGTCCTCTCGACCAAGATCGGTCGGATTCTCAAGGTGACGGCACCCGATGAAAGGGACGGGTTCGGGAAGTGGTTTGACGTGCCTTCGAGGCGCGAGGTCTATGACTACACTTACGACGGCGCCTTGCGTTCAATCGAATTCAGTCTTGAACGGCTGGGCGTCGATCGGATCGATATTCTGTTCGCCCACGATCTCGATTTGTTCAATCACGGCACGCAAAAAGCGCTCGACGCCAAATTGGACGAGTTCATGAACGGCGGTTACAGAGCTTTGCTTTCCTTAAGAGATCAGGGTGTCATCAAGGCGTTCGGTGCCGGTGTGAACGAATGGCAACCCTGCCAGTGGATGGCAGAACGGGGCGATTTCGACATCTTTCTTCTTGCGGGGAGATATACGTTGCTTGAGCAGGATGCCTTGGCCAGCTTCCTGCCGCTTTGTGAGACGCGCAACATTGGCGTCGTCATCGGCGGTCCCTATAACTCAGGCATCCTGGCAACGGGTCCCAAACCGGGCGCTTTTTACAACTACGACCCGGCTCCCGAGGGCGTGCTTGAAAGGGTTCGCGGGATCCAAGGCATCTGTGACCGCCACGGCGTTCGCATGGTGGATGCCGCATTTCAGTTTCCACTCCGTCACCCGTCGGTGATTTCGGTTATCCCGGGCGGACAGGGTGTCAGTGAAATGAAAAGCAATCTCGAAGCGGAAAGCGCCGAGATCCCAGAGGCACTTTGGGCCGACTTGAAACATGCAGGTTTAGTGCGGGAAGACGCTCCATGATTTCGGGCATCGCTTCGTGATTGAAAGCCTGGAGGCCGGAGGAACGGATGCCTGCTTCTAACGGTTTCCGGAAACGTGTTCCGCAGCCGCAGTTTGCGCTTTTTCGATAGCCGTTTCGAAGGGAGCGTCGTCTGCGTATGCCGCTGCAAAGGCACCGACAAAAACGTCTCCGGCGCCATGTGTTGAACGGACCACCGCTTTCTTCGCAGGCTGATGTCGCGGTGCCTGGCCGCTGCGTGCGGAACACACGCCGTCGCCACCGAGTGTCACGATAATGGCCGATCCTGGAACCAGGGTCTGAAGCCTGCGAACGCTGCCGGCCCAATCTGTGTCCAAAGGGTCATGTCCCAGAAGGTCCGAAGCCTCCAGGCGATTGACGATCAGAACGTCGACGGATTGCAGATCTTCTCCGGTCAGGCCCGGCGCGGGGGCCGCGTTGAATACGATTGGCACACCCGCATCAACTGCCTTTTGTTTGACCTGGCGCAACACGGCGTGCGTCATCTCGTTCTGCAAGAGTACCATTTGGCATCCGCCCGGGAGGCTCATCAGATCGGCGTCGAATTTGTGATTCTCCGCAGATACGATCACAGCGCCATAGTTGCCGTCTTCGTCGACAATGGCGGCGCTCATTCCGGACGCATCGGGCCCGGCCTGAAGGCCAGACACGTCGATCCCGGCCTCTGTCAATCTGCGTTTCATTTCGGCGCCGGCCTGATCCGATCCGATCCGCCCCGCGAATGCGACATCTGCACCTGCACGAGCCGCCGCGATGGCCTGGTTTCCACCTTTCCCACCGAACTGATAGGCGACCGATGAGCCACGAAGCGTTTCATCGATATGCGGCAGTCTGGGTGCGCGCACCACGACATCCCAATGCAGAGCCCCTACGACCAGTATCGTCATAATCCGTAGAGCTCTCGGGCAACGATCCGCTGGGAAATCGCAGCGTCCTGCCGGCCGATCGCATCGCTGAGCTCAGCGTTGTCCGACAAGCGATAGGCGACCTCCAGAAGGCGATCGGTCATGAGAACATTCGTGCGCGCTTCCTCGATCGGGTTCATGCCGCCCATGTCGGGAAAAGTGTCGAAGTAGATCACATCCGTCCGGTTGGCCCGCAGCATTGCAATCAGGAGTTCGACAGTCTGAATGGCGTGAACGGAACCGACCATCAGGCCATCATCGCGTTTGCCGTAACCGTCGTTCAGGTGCAGTCCAATCATTCGTGAATGGCGCGCGATCAAGGCGGCCGAACAGGCAGGCATTTCGTCGGCATAAAGGACATGCGCGAAATCGAGCGTCACGCCTAGATTGGCGGCATTCACTTCTTTACAGGCCAGCAACGTCGTACCGATGTCCGGCATGAGGGAAAACGCCCGTGGTTCGTTCGGCTTGTACTCTATCGCGATATCAAGGCCGGGGTTGTGGGCGCATACCTCCCGGATCGCCTTGATCGTATGATCCCAGGCTGCGGCATAGTCCACCTGGAAGGCATAGTCGAACCCGTCCTGCCCCATCCAGAGCGTGACGACCCTACCTCCCATTCGGGCACACGCATCCAAGCCCCTTTTCGTAATATCAATGGCAGTTTGGCGAACCGATCGGTCAGGATTGGTGAAGGCTCCAAGCTTGAATGCAGGCTCGGAATAGTAGCGCATGGCGATGCCATTCAGCTCCAGTTCCGCCTTGTCCAACGCGCCTTTGACGGCTTCTTCGCCGTGTTTTGAAAAATGATCCGGATAATTCAGGTCGGCTGCGCCAAGCCCCTCCACCTGTCCTGCGGACGTGATCCAATCGATGACATCGGATCCGGGCGAGAGTTGCTTGAAGGCATTGAGGCGCGCTGCATAGCGGGGGCGGTTGGGACGTATCATGATCGGGAAAACAACTCCGGGCGATCGCGTTCTACCGCCTCCAGGTGGCGGATTAGCTGGCTCAGGTGAAACTCCGTTGCGCTTCTGGCTGCGCGTGGATCACGAGCGGCAAGAGCGTCGACGATGGCGGTGTGCTCATCAAGCGTGTCTGAAACCCGTCTGGGATTCGGCAAGACAAGCTGGCGGGCGCGGTTGACATGCAACCAACTGGTCTCGGCTATGGATGCCAGGCGTTTGAAGCGTGTAAATCCCATAATCAGATTGTGCAACGCCGTGTCGGACTTGTAAAATCCCTGAATGTTCTGATCCTCCACAAGTCCTTGCTGTACCTTCAGGTTTCGCCGCAAAAGCGTGATCTGGTCGTCAGTTATGATCTCGGCGACATACTCGACGGCGGCCAGCTCGAAGGCCTCTCTGATAAACGCCCCCTCGCGGACCTCGTCCATTGACAATTGAGCCACATATGTTCCCGACTGCGGCATGACCCTCAGCAGCCCCTCGGCGGCCAGCCTGGCCACAGCTTCGGAAACAGGGCTCCGGGAGATGCCCAGCTGGTCGCAAACTTCAACTTTCCGCAGAACTTCTCCGGGTTCGTAAGCCAGGGTGAGGATCGCGTCTTTCAGGCTCATATAAACGCGAGATGAAAGACTGCCTTCATACTCTGACAAAGGTGTCAGCCGAGCCGTGCCGGAGGTCTCCATATCTGTGGCCGTCATTTCGCTCATCAGTATACTAACATGTTACCTTTCGCTCGAAATCCGGACAAGAGTGTTTGTCGGCAGACCGGCGCTTCCTTTTGAGTTTGAACCGACCCAAGCCGGAAAGGTGTCGATCGTTTCATGGGTGCAATGCAGTCGACTTCCAACGCCGCGCATCCGCCAAGGCGGGCGAAGCAGGCGTTGAGATGAAAAGGGGAGTGTGACAGATTTCGAAGCAGCGCATCGTTCAATTCGATCCGGATCGAAGCGTGAAGAGGATTTGATCGGATAGGATGCGTGAGTGAGACACGTCGCGGTCATAGACATTGGCAAGACAAACGCCAAAGTTGGCGTGGTGGACGCTGTCGAAGGCGTTGAAATTGACATCGCGACGCAGCCGAATGTCGTCCTCGCGGGCCCACCTTATCCGCACTTCGATCTTGAAAGGCTCTGGAGCTTCGTCGTTGATGCTCTTGCAAAGCACAATGGGAATTACGGCATCGATGCCATCTCGATAGCGACGCACGGCGCCAGTATCGCGCTACTGGACCGTGAGGGAAATCTGGCTGCGCCAATGCTGGACTATGAATTCGCCGGACCTGATGAATTGTCATCAGACTACGAGGCCATTCGTCCGGACTTTCAGGAAACGGGATCGCCCCGTCTTGCACTGGGTCTCAATGCAGGTGCCCAGATCTACTGGCAACTTCATCGGGACACTGGCCTGATGGGTCGTATCGCCAGCGTCGTCACCTATCCCCAATACTGGTCCTTCAAGCTGACGGGTATGCGGCACACGGAAATGACCTCACTCGGTGCGCATACCGACCTGTGGAATCCGCGGCAGCGCTGCTTCTCATCTCTGGTCCATCGGTTGGGTATCGCGAACAAGATGGCGCCTGCCCGAATTGCGGCCAAATGCACACATGGTTTGAACTCGGAAATTGCCGCTCTCACGGGTCTGCGGGCGGGTATTCCGGTTGCCAGCGGCATTCACGACTCAAATGCATCGCTCTATCCCTATCTTCTCGCGCTGAAAGGGGCGTTTTCAGTCGTATCGACAGGGACATGGGTGATTTCGTTTGCCGTCGGCGGGCAAAAGAAGGACCTGTCTCCGGAGCGCGACACGTTGCTGAATGTGAACGCATTCGGTGACCCGGTTCCTTCGGCGCGATTCATGGGGGGAAGAGAGTTCGACCTGGTGATGGGGGACGGCGTGCGTCAAGCTTCCGAGAAGGATGTGTCCCGTGTCCTGGCCGAGCAGATCCAGCTTTACCCGGCGGTCGACCCACTATCGGGGCCGTTTCAGGGCGCCAGGGCAGGCTGGAGCGTGGACGAAAGCACGCTGTCTGACGGGGAACGCTTTGCAGCTGCTTCATTTTACCTTGCGCTGGTAACGCGACAGTGCCTGGACCTCATCGGCGCTGAAGGGCCCACGATCGTCGAGGGTCCGTTTGCAAGGAACAATCTTTTCATGAAGATGCTTGAGGTCGCGACTGCACGTGTTGCCGCAGGCTCGAAAGTGTCAACAACCGGTACAGGCCTTGGGGCCGCGTTGCTGGTTTCGAATACATTGAAAAATCCCGTAGAACCGCCAGACAAGCCCGCCGATTGCAACGCAGATCCATCGTATCAAGCCTATGCGCGGAGCTGGTGTCACCAGGTTGCCATGAGACAGGCATGATGTGAGATTTGTCTTGTCTTTGACCACTGATTGAAGGTCTCAAGCGCCGATTGATTTGCCCCGACGACAATGACCTAAAGATCCACCGTGCTGCGAATATGATCATTGATTGCGCCGGCAGTGGTCCACCAAACAAGGTCGCCTGAATTGGCCTGCATATGACGAAGTGCGCGCTCAAGGTGTTTGATCCTGTGTGGATGGCCCATCAGATAACCGTGGAGTGCTATTCCCATGACGAGCGGCCGGGTTCTTGCCTCCTCCAACAGTACGTCGAATGCATCGACGATCATGTCCGCAAACTCATACCCTTCGCGTTTGCGTCCCACGATCTGGGGTATGTCGTTCAGTTCCTGCGGGTAAGGAATTGACAAAATGCGCCCGGAGCGCGTGGTCATCCAGGTCGGCTGGTCGTCGTGGCACCAGTCCAGAAGATACTGGTATCCGGCCTCCTGCAGAAGGTCCGGCGTGACATGGCTTTGTGATATCCAGGGCCCGAGCCAGCCTTTCGGTATTTGCCCGCCGTGTGCGGTCAAGACACTGGTTGCCTGTTCTATGAGCGCCCGTTCGCCGTCTTCAGTCAGTGTTCCCTGTCGCTCGGAATTTGTCCTTCCATGGCCTGCAATTTCGTCTCCTCGTGCGGCGAACGCTTCGGCCAGACCCGGTGCCTCGGTGTAGACCTCTGAGTTGACAAGGGCCGTACATGGCAGTTGAAGCCTGTCAAACAGGCGGAGCATCCTGGGTGCCCCGACCCTGTTGCCATAGTCCCGCCAGGCATAGTTGAGTATGTCGGGTTGAGGCCCGCCGGGGGCAAGTTCAGCGCCCAACCCCTCGCCGAAGGAAAACACTTCCAGATTCATGCCGAGATACACCGCAAGGCGTTTCCCGTCAGGCCAAGCGTAGTCAGGCCGATCGTGTATCTGGCTGAACTCATAACGACCGTGACGAACGATCTTCATCCTGTTGGTCCCTTTGCTCGCGCATTGCTCTGCCTATAGCCCGATCATTCAGCGAGTTTTTTGCATAAAGAATTAGCAAAAAAGGCTCGGCATCAAAAAATAGGCAAATCGGCTATTGATTTGGATTGCATACAATTTATTTCTTTGCCAGTGCAAAAATTCAGAAAATTCTCAAAAAAGCCAGTGATTGTATACGATCAGGAGACAGATCATGGATAGACGTTCGTTTCTCACGACAGCCGGTGTCGCCAGTGCAGCCACGCTTGCTGCTCCCGCCGTCGCGCGGGCCAGTACAATTGAATGGAAGATGACGACGGCCTTTCCCGCAGGACAGCCGTTCTATTCGACGGGCCCGGGCTCGCTTTCCGACTTTGCCGATCGCGTCCGCGCCATGTCCGGCGGCCGGCTCGATATCCAGGTATATAACGGCGGTGAACTGGTGCCGGCCTTTGAAGGGTTCGACGCCGTACGCCAGGGCATCGTGCAGATGAATGGCTGGGTCAGCTATTTCGGAGCCGGCAAGGTGCCAGCCGCCCAGTTCTTCGGTGCCGTTCCCTTCGGAATGTCCACACAGGGCAAGAACGCCTGGTTCTATATCGGTGACGGCATCAAGCTCTGGAATGAGGTCTATGAACCCCTGGGTCTGGTGGCGATGCCGATCGGCGCGACCGGGGTACAGATGACCGGTTGGTTCAACAAGGAAATCAACTCGATTGACGACATGAAGGGTTTGCGTTTGCGCATTCCGGGTCTCGCCGGCAAGGCCTACTCACGCATTGGTGTCGACGTGAAAGTTCTGCCCGGCGGTGAGATCTTCCCGGCCTTGGAACGCGGTGTGATCGACGCTGCCGAGTGGGTTGGCCCGGCGCAGGACAAGATCCTGGGCCTGAACAAGGCTGCAAAATACTACTACACGACCGGCTGGCACGAGCCGACCACTGTTACCGAACTTACGATCAACAAAGCGGCCTGGGACACGCTTGATGGGGAATTGCAGGCGATTGTCACCAATGCAGCCGCGGCCTGTAACGTGATCTCGCACAGCTGGGGCGAAGCCAACAATGCTGCAGCCCTCAAGGAGTTCGCCGCATCCGGAACGGAACTGCGTACGCTCCCGACCGAGGTCGTTGAATCGCTCCGCGTCGAAATGGATGCCGTTTACGAAGAGATGGGCGCAGCCGATCCGCTCTTCAAAAAGGTCATGGACAACTACTTCGCCTTCAAGGCGGAGCACGATGTCTGGGCCGATGGTTCAGAGAAGGTCTGGCACTCTGAATTGCGCACGGCGTCTTAAGCACCTTTGAGCAAGCAATCTGATCCAGCCGCGGTGCGCGGCTGGATCCTCCTCCTCTCAAGACAAGTATCCCGATGACATTCGTCCTCAAGTTTGCCGATCTCATCGACGGCATGACGCGCATTATCTCGCGTATCGCATCCGCTTTGTTGCTGTTCATGGTTGGCCTGGTGTTTTTTAACGTGGCCGGGCGATATGTGTTCGGCAACGCTTCCGTCTGGATGCAGGAACTGGAATGGCATCTCCTGGTGCCGATCGCGCTTCTCGGCATTATCGTGCTGATGCTTGAGAACGGCCACGTCCGCGTCGACATGGTTTACGACAAGCTCGGTTCGCGAGCCCGTCGCTGGATCGATCTGGTGTCCATGCTGCTCGGTGCTGCGATCTCCCTGCTCTTCATCAAATACTCATTGGGCTTCGTCGACAGCTCATTCTCGCTTCTGGAAGGGTCGCCTGATCCGGGTGGCTTGCCAGGCCGGTGGCTGCTCAAGGGCTTCATTCCGTTTGCGTTTGCACTGCTTGCACTCCAATGCCTTGCGAATGCCGTCCGTCATGCCGCTGCATTGAGGAGTGGTGCCTGATGCCCATGATGGAACTATTGGCAATCGGCCTTATCCTCGGCTTCATGCTCCTGCTTCTGGCAGGTATCCCGGTCGGCATCGGAATCGCGGTGGCAGGTTTTGTCTTCGGCTGGATGGGGTTCGGCGACTTTCTGTTCAACCTGACCCCATCCCGGATTTACGGGGTCGTGACCAAATACGAATTCATTGCCATCCCGCTGTTTGTCTTCATGGGCGTGATGCTCGAAAAATCGCGCGTTGCCGAAGACATGCTGGAAGTTGTTGGCCGTCTCTCGGGCCGCCTTAACGGCGGGATGGCGATCGCGCTCATCATCGTCGGTGTGCTGATGGGGGCTTCCACCGGCATCGTCGGCGCAACCGTTGCGACGCTCACCATGTTGACACTGCCGGTGTTGCTCAGGCGCGGTTACGATGGCGGCCTTGCATCAGGTGCCATTTGCGCGTCGGGCACACTTGGCCAGATCATTCCGCCATCGCTGGTGCTCATTTTGCTGGCCGACATCATGGGAGAAAGCGTGGGCACCCTGTTCGCCGCCGCAATGATGCCCGGACTGATGCTGGCGGGTCTCTACGTCGCTTTCATTCTGATCTACGGAAAATTGCGCCCCGACCTGATGCCGGCCCTGCCGGCTGAGGAGCGATCCGACCTGACCGGTTGGCCGCTTTTCATCAAGGCAGTGCAGTCGCTTGCTCCACCGCTGGTTCTTGTTGGCGGTGTTCTGGGATCAATCATTGGCGGGATTGCCGCGCCAACCGAAGCTGCCAGTGTAGGGGCCGTTTTCGCCATCCTGATCGCCGCTCTCTACGGCCGTCTGCGCCTTTCCATGATTTGGGATGCAGCGCAAGGCACCCTGCGGATCTCGGCGATGATCTTTTTCATCCTTGTCGCGGCACAGGTTTTTGCCATAGCCTTTCGGGGCCTGGACGGCGAAGATCTCGTCAAGGACATGCTCTACATCCTGCCGGGAGGAGAGATCGGAGCCCTTTTGTTCCTGATGGTTCTGCTGTTCGTTCTCGGCTTTTTCCTCGAATGGATCGAAATCAGCTATATCGCTCTGCCGCTCTTGTTGCCTTTCTTCGTGGAACAAGGCACGGACATGATCTGGCTGGCGGCCCTGATCGCGCTGAACCTGCAAACGTCCTTCCTGACGCCGCCCTTCGGGTGGGCTCTCTTCTTTCTGAAAGGCGCGGCGCCTCCGGGTGTCACCACGACCATGATCTATCGTGGTGTGCTTCCTTTCATAGCCATTCAGGCTGTTGCCCTAGCGCTTTTGTTTGGCTTTCCTTCAATCGCCACCTGGCTGCCGCAGGCAATCGGCTGGTAACGCTGGATCTTGCCGCAAATCTCTGTTGCAAGCTGCATTGTTTGCTTTTCCTGTTCCTGCGGCATCCGCGACAGCTACGCCATGTCGTCAGCGCGAGGCGGCATGGGGTGTTGAAGATGGTATGAAAACCGGCAATCGGAAGACCGGAGATGATTCGTTGTGGTATTCATTCAGGTACTTGGACCGATTGGCGCAATATACCGAGGGCACAGCGACAGAGGTGTAAAACAAGGGGTGGCCACGCATTGAAAGGTGTACACAGCGCGATGATCTCCGAAGCGCTGGAGGACGAGATCGTTCGGGGGAGTCTGGCACCCGGTACGCGGTTGAGCGAGGCCGCGATCGCAGAGCGATTTGGTGTATCGCGAACCCCCGTCCGGGAAGCCTTGCAAACCATTGTGTCCCGCTCACTGGCGGAACGCTCGCCCTATAAGGGCGTTATCGTGCGCAGCTTTGACGCTGCGCGCCTTGGGTCGATGTTCGAGGCCATGGCGGAGATGGAGGCCACATGCGGCGGCCTGGCGGCCCAAAGGATCTCGCAGGACGATCTCAGCCGCCTGCAAGCCATGCACGGCCGCATGACTGAGTTTGCAGGCAACAAGGCTTTTCGGGAATACGAGGCGATGAACCTCGATTTTCACTCGCTCATCTATGAGGCGAGCGGAAATGTCGATCTGGCAGAGATGGCGTCCGAGTTGCGGCTGAAGCTGGCGCCTTACAGGAAATCGCAACTCTTCCAGATCGATCGGCTCAGAGCTTCGAACCATGAACATGAGCTGATCGTTCGGCTACTTGGTGCCGAAAACAAGCCAGGCGTGGAAGAAGCGCTCCGCGCGCATTTGAACGGCGCCCGCCGCGCTGCGTTGAAAGTGCGTGAGTAACGGTGTTCGCGTTTCTCGCGCGTGAACTGAAACCAGGACCAACGATCATGGGCTGGAGTTCCGCCTTTCATCGATCATTTGCGAGTTGGATGGAAGCGCGTGCCGATATCAGGCGCCTTCGACAATCAGAAAATCCGCGTTGGCATTTGCCATCCTGATTTGCCTTGCTGCCTGATACTCCGGTGATTGGTAGCAAGCTTTCGCGGTGTCGAAATCCTTGAATTCGACAACGACATTTCGCTCCCGCGGGTTGCCTTCCGGCGCTTCGAACTGACCGCCCCGCACCAGAAACCGGGCATCGAACTTTTCAAAAGCCGGTTTGGCCGCTGCAAGATAGGAAGGATAGTTTTCAGCGTTTCTTACCGAAACCCGGACGATCCAATAACCTTTGGACATTTCTTGTCTCCTGAATTTTTCGCTCTTTGGGCATCGCCTTGTGAAATTGCCGGGTTTGGAATAAGGCTTTTTTCTCTGTTTAAAAAATGAATAATTGAGAACAAATTGATCTCTGAGAGAGATGTAATGGACCTGAGTGATCTTAGAATTTTCGTAGCGGTCGTCCGGGAAGGCGGTGTCACGAGAGCTGCAGAGAAACTCCATCGGGTACAGTCCAATGTCACCACCAGGATCCGGCAACTGGAAGACAGACTGAACACGAAGCTGTTCGACCGTCAGGGGAAGCGCCTGATCTTGACGGCAGCAGGGCGAACGCTGCTGGACTATGCGGACAAGCTGCTTTTATTGGCGCGGGAAGCGGAAGATGCCGTGCAGGGTGACAAACCCAGCGGCCTCTTCCGGTTGGGATCGATGGAAAGCACTGCCGCCGTGCGGCTTCCGGAACCCCTTTCCGTTTACGCACGTACATTTCCGGACGTCGTGCTGGAACTCAAGACGGGGAACCCGACACAACTTGCCAATGCGCTGCTCGCAGGTGAGATTGACGCCGCCCTTGTTGCCGAACCGGTCGCCGAAGCCAGATTCGACTGGATTGTCGCGTTTGAAGAAGAGCCGGTGATCGTGACGTCGAAGGATCATCCTCCCGTCGATCAAACTGCCGATGTTCCCCGGACGATGATCGTGTTTGAAAACGGCTGTCCGCACCGGCGCAGACTTGAAGAGTGGTATGCGCTGCGGAAGGACATGCCGGAGCGCACGATCGAGCTCGGTTCCTATCATGCGATGCTCGGCTGCGTTTTGACCGGCATGGGTGCGGCGCTTGTGCCGAAAAGTGTCATTTCAACATTTCCGGAAAGCGCACGCCTGCGCGTCAACAGACTGCCCGCAGGGCAAAACAAGCTCCGGACTTTGCTGATCTGGCCAAAGAGCATCCAATCGCGCAAAGTCGATGGATTGCGGCGTGTGCTGCAAGGCGATGTCAGCTAAAAGAGCGCCCGCCTGTCCGATAGGAAAGACCCGGGGACGCCTGCCTGCTTCGTGCGATGTTATCCGGTGCTCCCGCTCCAAACCTCCGGGTTGATCATGTGGATGGGGTCGCCCGCGGCATAGGCATTTACCTGATCGAAGATGTCTGAAAACTGAAGGTCGAATTCGTCCTCGGTGACGTAGCCGATATGCGGCGTTGGCAAGACATTCGGATGGGTCAGAAGCGGGTGGCTGGTGTCCGTCAAAGGTTCGGTGTCGTAGACGTCGACCGCAGCAAAGATGCGGCCCCGTTCGATTTCGCTCTCCAGGACACCTGGTGCAATCAGACCCGAGCGGGACGTGTTGACCAGAAGGGCACGGGGCTGCATGGCTGCAAGGTCTTCGGCCGTGATGATGCCTTTCGTATCCGGTTTCAGCCGGACGTGAAGGCTGACGATGTCGGAAGTTGCAAAAAACGCCTCGCGGCTCGCGGCCAAACGGACGCCGTCGGCTTTGGCGCGTTCACGTCCTGCTTCCGACGACCACCACTGGACCTTCATGCCGATTGCTTCGGCATAGCCGGCAACGGCTTTCGCGATCCGGCCATAACCGTAAAGCCCGAGCGTGCGCCCGCGCAGCGTTCTTCCAACGCCCATCTGCCAGTCGCCCCGCCGGATGGCGGCAACCTGTTCCGGAACCTGCCGGTAGCTCGCCAACATCAGCGTCAATGTCAGTTCAGCGGCCGCGTAGCTGGGTGTGCCTGCGTGCATGTTTGAACATAGCAGCACGCTGTTTTTGGAACACGCATCGACATCGATGTGCGGATAGACGCTTCTCTGGGAGATCAGTTTCAAACCGGGGAGCCGGTCGAGCAAGTCAGCCGTGATTTTCGTGCGCTCGCGGAACAGGACCATCGCTTCCGCCACTTCGAGACGTGATGCCAGAATGGCCGGGTCTTCCACATGGTCCGTCCAGACAGTGACATCGTGTTGTTCAAGTTTGGCAAAACACGGCAGCGTCCGCAGCGTGTCGAACCAGTCATCGAGGATGTGAACTTTCATCTGCTCTCCACACCGCTGCCTTCCACGAGCGTGCGCGGGGTAGGTACAAAAGCATCGCTGTTCAAGGCGGTCAGCGCTCTGGTGATCTGGGCGCGCTTAGAAAGAAGGTGATTATATTGCGCATCGCACCCGGAGACCGGTGTCGGATAGTCCCGGATTTCATCCGAGATCATTTGCCTTGCGGCTTCCAGCGCCTGCGTGGCGGCATCTATGTTGTCCTGAAAATGCATCAATTGCTCCATTTCCGGCGGTTCGGGTCTCAGGGCCTGGACCAGACCTCTCCTGGAACAAACACTTCGCCGGCTGCGAGCTTTCTGGCAGTGCGCAGTAGCCCCGCCGACGTCACATGGAATGTGCCGTCCCTTGTTTCGAAGTCTATCACGACTTCCATTTTTCCCATCGGATGTTCAAGCTGCAACCTTGCAGGAGAGGCGTGCGTTTCTGCAAGAAGCCCATCTCCTACCGTGCCGGGCGCCAAAAGACATGCGGCAAGGCATTGCGACCCCGTGACAGCCAGTGTCGGGTGACAGTTCCAAGGCATGAAATATCGAATGCACGCGGAGCCACCGTCGCGTGCCGGTGCGAGCAGTCCAAATTTCGGGGTCACCGATCCGGTGACGTCTCCCAGCCCCATGCGCTCGCCGGCGACAAGACGAATGGCTTCTATTTTTTCCATCAGAGGCTTGTTGGAATCGAGATCCCCAGCACTTTCGTAGCCGCTGATACCGAAGTCCGCAGCCCGGCCAATTACCATGGGCATGGCGACGTCCATACAGCTGACATCGACACCGTTGATCACTTCCAGTGTGGCCCCGGTCGGGAAAATCCCGCTTGTAATGCTACCTTCCACCTTCATAAACTGCAGGTGAATGGGCGCTGCCGTTCCCGGAACACCGTCAATTGCGGCCTTGCCGTCATACCGGATCGATCCGCCAGGCGTTTGAACGAGCTCGGAAACCAGCGTTCCGGTGTTGACCGCCCTGATCCTGACTTCCGTGACATCACCGATCGGCTCAACGAGACCCATTTCGATGGCGGCCGGACCGACACCGACCAGGATATTGCCGCAAGAAGGTCTGTAGTCGACCAGTTTCTCCTCAACGCCAACTTGCGCGAAGAAATAGTCAACATCGGCCCACTCATCATCTGATCTGGACAGCATGGCGACCTTGGTCGTCACGGCTGTGCCGCCACCGATGCCGTCGATGTTGAACGGGTGGCCTGCGCCAACAATGGAGATGAGGACTTTCGACAGGTCGTTGAGGTCCTCCGGCAGGTCGCTGCGTTTCAGGTAAGGCCCGCGCGAGGATCCCCCACGCATGAAAATGAATGGAGTGGATGTCTGCGTCATGCGTCAGCCTCCTGAATGAGATCGACAAGAACGGAGGTAAAAGCCAGGGTCCCGAGAGAGCCCCCAATGTCTGCGGTTCGGGTCTCTTGCCGAGCCAGTGCTTTCCTGAGTGCAGTCTCAATCGAAGCTGCGGGAGCCGCTTGACCCAGATGCCGAAGCAACATGGCCGCCGAGCCGATCAGCGACGTCGGATTTGCCTTGTCCTGACCGGCGATATCGGGTGCAGAGCCATGCTGCGCCTGAGCGGCGGCCGTCACGGGGCCGAGATTGAGTGAAGCTGCCAGGCCCAGGCCACCGGCGAGTTCAGTGGCAAGATCGGATAGGATATCGCCGAACATATTGGTCGTGACGATCACGTCGAAGCGGCCCGGATCGCGGACAAGCAGGGCGGCTGCGGCGTCCACCAGAACTTCGTCATATTGGATCTCGGGGTGTTCTCCCGAGATCCGGCGGATTGTCTCCAGAAAGAGGCCGTCGCTTGTGCGCATCACATTGGCCTTGTGGATCGCAGTGACCTTTTTCCTGCCGTTTGCTGCGGCAAAGTCAAAGGCTGCGCGGCCGATGCGTTCGCTTGCGCGCTCCGTAATCAGGCGCATCGACATGGCGACGCCGGGAACCGGCATGAATTCACCGGATCCGGAATGCAGATTACGGTCTGCGTAGAACCCTTCCAGGTTCTCGCGGAAAATCACGAGATCGACGTCCTGACCGGTCGGTGTTTGAAGACCTTCGAAACTCCGTGCCGGCCGGATATTTGCAAACAGATCAAGTTCCTTGCGCAAAACGCCGGAAGGATTGAGGCCACCCTCTTCCCTTGGGGGATAGTCGTTGTGGGACACGGGGCCGAGAATGATCCCGTCAGACGCGCAGGCAGCATCAATCACGCTCTGCGGGATTGTCGACAAACCGTCGTCCAATGCGCGAAACCCGATTGTACGATCCTGCATTTCGATCTTTGCGCCGCTTCTGGCGCAGGCGGTTACAACGACTTTCTTCGTGGCCGCCATGATCTCCGGACCGATGCCGTCACCGGCAAGGCAGAGGAGCAAGGGCGTCATCGCTTGTTCCTCATGTCAAAGGCCAGGGCAGGGTGACATAGGACTGCAGCAGGCCCGGCGGGAAATCCCGGTTCAAAAGCCACGCCATGGCGCACATGAAGGCGATCCCGCAAGTGCCATAAAGCAGTGCGTAAGGCAGGCTTCGTTTGGCGCGATAGTGAATGAAGGCCACCAGAAACGCTGCGAGTGCGAGAATGAAGCCGACGAGAGAGGTCAGGATCAGAAGTCCTGCAAACCACGCAAGCGTTGCCCACAGACCGTGCTGATTGCCTTCCGAGTTGCTGGCTTCGCTGTCGCTGAAAAGGGGGCTTGTCTCCGCGCCGGTCCGCATCCGGAACAAAAGGATCAGGCATCCGATGATCGAGACCAGGCCGACGAATTGCGGGAAGACGCGATCCGCAGATGCGTAGTCGGGGATGAGGGAGGCATTGGTGAAGGCGAATGCCAGATACGCGAAAACTGCGAGCAGGAAAATCAGCGGCGCACGTTTGGTTCCGGTCGGAACGTCGCCCTCCGCGCGGATGTTCTTGGACTGGCGCAGGCCGATCACGATGGAGACGATGGTAATGATGATCAGGACGATCACGATTGGCGAAAAGATGTACTCCATGCCCTCCGCAAAGCCCTTGCGGAAGCGGGAAGCAGCGATCTGGACGGCCTGGTTGGTGTATGTCTCTGCCGGGTTGGACAGGACAAAACCGATCAGGAAGGCAGGGCGAGACCAGTCGAAGCGCCGCATGAGAATACCGAGCAGGCCGATCGCGAACAGGGCGACCAGATCCATCAGATTCTGACCTGACTGGAATGCGGCGAAGGAGATAATCATGAACAGGAACGGCGCAAGCAGCGCAAAGGGAATCGTCGTCAAGCGAGCGATGCCGCCGGAACCGAGAATGCAGATGATCGTGCCGACGACATTGGCAAGCGCCAGCAACCAGACAATTGCGTAGGTGACGTCGAGATTGTTTTTCAGCATCGACGGGCCGACTTCGATCTGGCCGGAGCCGAGCAGGGCGACGGCGCCGATAAAGACGGCCATGGAGCCGGAACCCGGGATGCCGAAGAGCAGGGTCGGAACCAGTCCACCGCCTTCCTTGGCGTTGTTGGAACTTTCCGGTCCGATCACGCCACGGACATCGCCGCTGCCGAATTGGGATTTGTCTTTCGATGTCTGAACGGTGTGGCCATAGGCGATCCAGTCGACGACGGACCCGCCAAGGCCGGGAATAACGCCAACGGTGACGCCGATCAGGGAACAGCGAATGCTGAGCCAGATGTTTGCGAACCAGTCGCGAACGCCATGCAGCCAGCCGCCGCCGAGCATGGAGCGTTCGGAAATTGCCCGGTCCTGGCGCAAAAGGGCGACGATTTCCGGGATCGCGAATATGCCTAGGCCGACGATGACCAGTTTCAGGCCGTCTGTCAGATAAGGCATGTCATAGGTTGCCATGCGCAACGCGCCGGCACTGTCGCCCTCGCCGATCGTACCGACCATGAGGCCGAGACCGGCGGCAACAATGCCCTTGATGGCGACCTGTCCGGCCAGAATGCCGACCATGGAGAGCCCGAACAGGGTAATCATAAGGAGTTCCGGTGTCCGGAATTCCAGCACGATCGGGCGTGCAACCAGGATGAAGATGGTCAGGAAGGTCGCACCGACAAGACCACCAAAGAGCGAAGATGCAAAGGCGGCGGACAAGGCGCGTGCGGCCTCGCCTTTCTTGGCCAGCGGGAAGCCGTCGAGGACGGTTGCCTGAGAGGCGGAGGAGCCCGGAATGCCCATCAGGACGGATGCGAATGTGTCCGAGGTCGGAACAACCGCGACCATGCCGATCATCAGGGCGAGCCCGAGTACGGGATCCATGCCGAACATGAAGGGCAACAGCAGCGACAGGCCAGCGATGCCGCCAAGCCCCGGGAAGACCCCGATACAAAGGCCCATCACCACACCGAGAATCAGGTAGCCGATTACGGCGGGCTGAAAGATCATCGCCGACGCATCGGCGAGCGCAGGTAAAGCGGTGCCAAGAATGTCCACTGGATCGCCCCGGATTTTGTTTTTCAGAAAAAGGGTGCCCGTCCGGGTGGCCCGGACGAGCGGAAAGATCGTTACTTCAGCGAGACGCCATAACGTTCCTGAAGCCAGCCGACCACGAATTGCTTCGCGCTTTCCGGTACTTCAGTCGCGCTCTTTAGCGCGGCATCGGCTTCTGCACCCGTCATCTGCGGATACTTACCAAGACGCCCGGCTGAGATTTCTGCGAAATCAGGGCGCGCCTTAACTGCGTCAAACGCCTTGGAGTAGGTGTCGATGGCATCTTGCGTTGCGCCGTTTGGCAGGAACACCATCTTTTGAGCCGGGAATCCCGCAATGAAGAAGGCTTTCCACGCGTCCCATTGTTCGCCCGATGTCTGGCAACCTTCGGTCGCTTCGCAGACTTCCTTGAAGGTCGGCATGTCCGGGAACGTCGGATCTCGAACGATGTTGCCATCGGCATCCAGCGAACCCCAGCTCATCATCGGGACGGCAGTTCCGGCTTCCACGAGCGGTGTCACGCCTTTGAGGTAGGAAGAGGACGTCTGATAGTCGATATTGGCTTCGCCGCGTTCGAACATCAACCGGCCATCACCGCGGCCCTTGATGCCGAAGACAGGCTCGACATTCAGGCCGAGCATTTCCCAGGCCAGCAGCGGAACGAGGTCGAGCCGGGTCGCACCTTGAGATCCGTAGATGAAATCGGTTTCCTTCAACGCACTGGCATCATTGCCGCTCATTTTTGCGGCCAGATCCGGAGGAAGATAAGCAACACCGCCGGTGCCCGAAGCCAGAACGACGTTCCAGTCCTTGTAGTCATAGCGCACCCGCGGGTCGCCAAGCAGATAGGGGAACTGCGTCGAACCGGAGGACCCGAAAATGACAGTGCCCTCGCTGCTGTCGTATTTCTGCTGCTGGAACCAGTTGGCACCTTTTGTGGAACCGGCGCCAGGCATGAACTTCACGACGACAGTCGGCTGTCCCGGCAGGGCTTCGCTGAGCAACGGCGCATAAAAGTTCGCCCATTTGGCGGAGCCGCCCGTTTCAGAAAACGGGATAACCCATTCGACCGTTTTGCCTGACAGATCGAGATCGGCCGCAAGGGCCTGAGCCGGCAAGAGGGCGCCGGCAACACATGTCACACCGAGCGCGAGCTGGCGCGCAAGCTTTTTCAAAACCATTATTTCCTCCCATTGGTGTGGACAGCCCCTCCAGGCTGCCGCACTCTCAACCCTCAAAAAGCGGCTTGATGATCAGAGTTTTCCCTGCGAAGCTTGCAACAAGCTTTCATCGTAAAAGAATAAAAAATGCGGATCGCACTCGTTGAGGACAATGTCAGTCTTGCAAAGGGCATCGCTTACCAGCTGCGTGATGCCGGACATTCGGTTGACATTCTGCATGACGGCGATGATGCCGAAGTCTTTTTGAGGCAGGAGAGCGGCGATCTCGTCATTCTGGATCTCAACCTTCCGGGAAAGAACGGACTGGACCTGCTGGCCGACTTGAGAGAGCGCGGTGACCCGCGTCCCGTCATTCTGCTGACGGCGCGTTCGGAAACCGAAGATCGGGTCAAAGGTCTCGACGCAGGTGCGGACGATTACCTCGTCAAACCGTTCGAAATGGAGGAGCTTGCCGCGCGCATTCGCGCTCTAGGACGCCGCAAGGGTGTTGCGCCGAGACAGCTGGTTGAGATCGGCCCCCTTAAACTGGATGTAGGCGCGCTGCAATTGCTCGATGGGGAGACAGCGCTGGATGTTCCAAGACGTGAGCTTGCATTGCTTGCGGCTCTGGCTCAGGTCAAGGGCCGAACTGTTTCGAAGGCGAGCTTGCTGGATCAGCTGTACGGAGCCGGCAGTGAAACCGATGAGAAGGTCATTGAAGTCTATGTCTCGCGGCTCAGAAAGCGGCTTGCAGGATACGGCGTCAATATTCATGTCCACAGGGGGATCGGTTATTCCCTGGGCAGTGCGATTGCATGAAGAGAACCTATTCTCTTCGGCTGCGCCTGACCCTGATTATCCTCGTGCCGTTGTTGTTCGTGGCAGGAGCGACGGGCCTTTGGCAACTCAACAATGCTCGCGTGACGGCCAATGAGGTTTTCGACCGGAGCCTGCAGTCGGCCGCCCTGTCGGTAACCAACGACGTTGCGCTGTCCGGCGGTGATGCGCTCGCGCCCGGCACGCGCCAGATCCTCTCAGACACGTCCGGCGGCCCGGTTTTCTATCATGTATATGCACCTGACGGGGTCATCGTTGCAGGCTATGCGACGCCGCCGGTCGGCATCCCGTTAGCCGGTGACGGAGACCTCAGTCCGGTCTATTTCAACGCGGAATATCTCGGCCGGGCAGTGCGTGGGTTCCGCATGCGAACACGCATGCAGGTCGACGATTTCAGCGGCATCTTCACCACGACGGTCTGGCAAGCGGTAACCATCCGCGACGACTTCGTCCAGGATCTTATGCTGCGGTCCCTGGTGACGATTTCCTCGATTATCACGTCGTTGGCCTTGATCGTCTGGTTCGGCATTCGCATCGGACTGCATCCGTTGAACGACCTGCAGCAGGCCATCGATCTCCGTTCCGGAGAAGTGCTGAAACCGATCCAAAGGCCGGTGCCTGTGGAAGTTGAGGGTATCGTGCGCACGCTTAACAGGTTGCTTGGGCAGGTCTCGGAAGCAATGGCGACCCAAAGCGAATTTATTTCCAACGCTGCCCACCAGCTTCGCAATCCCATTGCCGGTGTCCTGGCGCTGGCAGAATCGGTGCGTTCAGCGCCTTCCGATACCGCAAGGCGCGAGCGTGCGGACGATCTCGTCGACGCGGCAAAGGAAACCAGCCAGCTTGCGCAGAAACTGCTGACTTATGAACGCACCAAGTCGATCAGTCCCGTGTCCGCGAACGAAACTTTCGCCATCAATGACCTTTTGGGGGCTGTTGCTGAAGAATTTTGCCGCAAAAACGCAAACGGGATCTCGATAGCGGTTGAACCGGCACCCGATACAATTTCCGTTGCGGGTGACCGGACGATGATCCGCGAGGCGATTTCCAACCTGATCGACAATGCGCTCAAACACGGTGGACCGGACCTTTCCAAGATATCGATCCGCCTTGAGGCTTCCCCGGAGGATGTCACCGTCGTTGTAAGAGATGATGGGATCGGCCTTAGCGACGCACAGATCCATACCGCGCTTCAGCGCTTCGGTCAGGTATCGGAAAACAGCGGCGGCAGCGGCCTCGGGCTCCCTATCGTTGAGCGGGTCGCCGAACGGCATGGCGGTGGTTTAAAGCTTCTGGGTCTGGAGCCTGGTCTGGAGGCACGCTTTACGCTTGGCCTTAAGGGCATTTGACAAGTTTTGTTGTTTTGGGAACGTGATCAGCCGTTCTGCGCTAACGAATGTCAAACGCTCGCGGTTTAGCCAACACAAGCACTCGGGGCACGGCCTTAGCTTTCTTTCGCATTCCGGGTTCTAGTAAAGTGGCGCATATTTCCAGTTGTCAGAGTCAGGCGTGACTTCGTCCAAATCGTAGCCGGCATTGCGCAATCGTTCCGCGATCGCCAGGCCATCCTCGGCCGCCTGATCGATGTACCGGCGCCCCAAGGCTTCGTCCTGCGCAACGCCATGACCGCGGATCAGGTCCAGGCCATAGTTGAACCGCCCGACCGAGTCACCGGCTTCGGCAGCGAGGCGGTCCCATTCTGCTGCTGCATCGGGATTGTAGTCGCCGCCCATGCCATTGTTTTCAAGCTGGCTCATCCAGGTCATCGCCTTGGTATAGCCGGCTTCGGCACAGCGCCGTGTCAGTTTTCTGGCAAGCACGTGGTCGTCATTTTTCGTGGCGTTGATCCCGAGAGAACAGGTTACGGAATCAATGACACCCATCTCGATCTTGCGCTTGAGCATTGCAACGCCGGTATCCTGCGGATTGAGAATACCGAGGTCGTCCTCGACAGTTACGGGAGACTGCGCCAGCGCTGCACCCGAGAGAGCAAGTGAAAAAAGAAACGCCAGTGTCCGCATGCCGACCTCCCGCCTTTTGGCAAAAATACCAGCGCCCGCCAAAGGCGTCACCGGTGCTTAGGTCGCATACCAATTGAGTCCACCGGCGGATGGACCCGGTCAGCCGAACCGGCGGGCGAGCTCCGCGATATGCGCCGGACCGACCTCGCAGCAGCCGCCAACGATCGTTGCGCCCGATGCGATCCACCCACCGACATAGTCGGCATAGGCATCCGGGGTGAGATCGACACGCGAGGTCAGTTTCGTCACCGCGCTGCCGGCGGACAGAAATTCCTTACTGATCCCGGTGAACCCGTTGGCATAGCCGCCGGTTGGCAGGTCCGTCTCCGGCAAGGTGGTCAACCCGGCGGCCACCGCTTCGGGTATGGAGCAGTTCAGAAGAATGGCTTGCGGGGACAGCGCGGCAACTTCGCGCACGGCGTCTGAAAGGCTTTCCCCCGAGCGCAATTTGGTACCGTCGCCATCGTCGACCGTCAGAGCAATCCAGACCGGTTTGCCGTGACCGAGCGCGCCCGTGACGGCGGCCCTCGCCTGTTCGATCGAAGCAATCGTCTCGATCAGGTAGGAATCCACGAAGTCCGCCTGGATGCGGCAGATTTCCGCATAAAGCTCGGTGGATTCATCTTCCGGCGGCGCGCCGTCATGGCTGTAGGACCAGCCAAGCGGGCCGACGGATCCGACCACGGAACCAGAGCCGTGTGCATCGCGCGAGCGGCATGCGATTTCGCAAGCCTGCTGCTGCAACGCTTCAAGGCGATCTTCGATCCCGTTCGGGCGCAGGCGGTCGCGGTGGATCGCATAGGTGTTCGCCGTCGCCGCATGCGCGCCAGCGGCGAAATAGGAATCGTGGATTTCGCCGACGAGGTCCGGCCGCTCCATCATGATCCGCGTCGACCAGAGCCCTGTGGGTTCCAGCCCGCTCAGGCGGACAAGCTCCTGGCCCATGCCGCCGTCGAGAATTGTAATCTTTTGCGTTTCCACCACAGCACCCGGATATCTGTTTGTTCTGTGTACGATCCCGGAACTGCAATACGGCAGGTTTGCGCGCTGCATCGCCGGTCTCGTGTCCAAGCGTTCGGGGGGTTATATCTCGCCGCCGGGGCCTGACAAGACCGGGACGCGACGTTTTCAGGTCGCGATGCGTCTATTGTTCACTCCACCTGGGCCGGTAAGGGATCCAGCATGTCCTCGAAGAACCAGGCGGTCAGTTCGTTCCGGCTGGAGACACCGGCTTTCCGATAGACGGTGGAGGCCTGCTGCCGAACCGTTTTCTCGCGCGTTTGCCTGAGCCCCGCGATTTCCCGGAACGAAAGACCTTTCAGCATTCCGATCACGACATCCTGCTCGCTGGCCGTCAGGTTCCAGGCGTCGAACTGCTTTTGCATGACCGCGCGGTATTGACCTGCAAGCTCAACTGAACGGGAATCGATCCTCGACAGTTGGCCGCGCGCTTTTTCAAGCTGTCCGCTCAGTTCCTTAAGCGTTTTCTGCTGGATATTGCGATCGTAAAGAAAAGCACCCAGGATAAATGCACTGACCACTAGCCTGGCAAGATCATCGCCCATCGAGCCAAGCGTTTCCCCAGCCCGGAATTCATTGAAAACTTCAACGACGCTTGTGGCAAACACAATCAGAACGAACACGGCAAAAAAGGTTCGCCAATTCCAGAACGGTCCGTTCGTATCCAGCATGAAGTCGTTCCCTGTCTTGCGTGTCGTTGGCACCTTTGTGCCTGGCTGAGCCACTCTAATTGACCTTATGTCCCATGGCAGGGACGGTCGATCCGGCATTTGTCCGATGGACGGATACGTATGCGTTTCCCATTCACGTTTACGTCGCGTTTTCGCGCGCTGTCTCGCCGTTGTCAGCAGGGAGCGTGCCCTCACCGTATCTGTTGATTTGGAGATCAGAAATGTCGCTCAGATTTTCCCGGCGCCAATTCCTTGCAGGTGGCCTTTCGCTCACGGGTGTCTGCCTCGCAGGGCCGGCATGGTCGAATACCGCGCGGCCGTCCCTGCCAATTCCGCCTCTTGCCGACGGCACCAACGGCGAGCCGCTGGATCTGACCATTCGCACCGGCCTGTGGTCTTTCAAACCGGGCGTCATGACACCAACACTCGGTATCAATCAGGACTATCTGGGTCCGACCATTCGCACGCGGAGGAACAAGGAGCTCAACCTCAACTACCACAACACATTGACGGAAGGTGTCTCCGTCCACGGCCACGGCCTCCATGTTCCGGGGAATGTGGATGGCGGCCCGCAGCTGGAAATGGCGCCGGGAGAGCGCTGGCAGCCAACCCTGTCGATCATGCAGCCGGCAGCAACGTGCTGGTACCATTCCCATACGCATGGAAAAACCGGCACCCAGACCTATCGGGGCCTCGCGGGCATGATGATCATCGATGATGATGAAGCTGTCTCCAAAGAACTTCCGAACCGCTACGGTCTCGACGATCTTCCGGTGATCATTCAGGACAGAACCTTCGATGCGGCGGGGCGGCTTGTCTATTCGCTCGAGCAGGCCGGAGAAGACGGCTGGTTCGGCGATACCGCAGTCATCAACGGCGCGCTTTCACCGGTCGCCGAGGTTCCCGCGGGCAAGGTGCGTCTTCGCATTCTTAACGGCGCGAATGCGCGGTTTTACATCCTGGCATTCGCCGACAACCGGACCTTCCACAAGATTGCCAGCGATGGCGGCCTCTTGGAAGCGCCCGTGCCGATGACGACAATGGAAATGTCACCCGGCGAACGATGCGAAATCATCGTGGATCTGTCCGAAGACACCTCCGCCGAGCTGCTGACATTCTTCGAGGACGATATCGACGAGGAAGGCGAGGGGATCGTTTCGGGACTTGTGGGTCTTCTGACGGGTCCCGGTCAATCAGCTGCTCCCGCATCGTTGCTTTTGAAAGTCGCCAGGACGCTGGTCGCCCATACCGTGCCGGTCCCGGAGCGGTTGACGACGATCGAGCGTCCGGATGCCAGCGAGATCAGAAAGACGCGCGAATTCGTTCTGGAGATGGATCATGGTGAGGACGACCGTTCACATGCCGGCAACACGGGTGGTCATGGCACGCATGCGGGCGATGGTGCCATGACGATCAACGGTGCGGTGATGGACATGAGCGTCATCAACGAGCGTGTCGAGCGCGGCGTCTGGGAGCGCTGGCGCATTCGCTCAGATCAAGGGGCGCATCCGTTCCACGTGCATGGCTGCTCCTTCCTGGTCGAGCAAATGGAGGGGGCTGCTGTCACCCCGGACCAAGCTGGCTGGAAGGACACGGTGGTCCTGGACGACGATGACTGGTCCGAATTCGTCGTGCGGTTCGATCACCTTGCAGGGGATGACTTCCCTTACATGTATCACTGCCACATTCTGGAGCATGAAGATCAGGGCATGATGGGACAGTTCACGGTCACCGACACAACCGGATAAGCGGGGGCAGGAATTTATCCCGCCGACTTGCGCTGTTCATCGCGTACCAGCGCCGCGAGGCGGTAAAAGCCATGGGCCATCTTGGTATAGGGCGTCAGCAGGAAGAAGCTGAGCACGGAGCCGAGATGGATGGCCAGAAGCGCGGGCATGGCTGCCGTGCTGCCAAGTGCGTAGAGCAAAAGGCCGGAAAGCGCGACCAGGAACAGGAGCAGGATAAAGCCCATTTCCCCGCCCCAGGCGGACGGGGCGCCGAGGGACCGGTCGGCCTTCAGTTTCAGCGACGCCAGCATGACCGTACCGATCACCATCAGGATGCCGCCCGGAATGCCCAGAAGCTTCGGCAGCGACCACAGCGGATAGGGTGCGGGCATGTCGAAGACATAGTGCAGGATGGTTCCGGCAGATGTCGAGGCGAAACAGAGCAGGAACCCGTACATGACCGCCTGGTGCGCGTGGCGGCGCGCCTGGCTGAACCGGTCCTCGTCCTCGAAATTGCAGCCGTCGCCGTGCCCGCCTGCAAGGTTCTTCATCTTCGCAGCCGACCCGAACGCATCCACGATCTGGCTGGGCGTTACCGGCTTTCCGTCTGTCTCCTGCCAGTAGCGCCTGAGGCTGACAGCGATGCTGGCGAGCGGAAACAGGAAGGCCGGTAGGAAGATTGCGACCATGGCCGAGTGGGACAGAACCGCGTAAAAGCCTACGCCGCCGGCGGCGCCGAGCGTACGGAACGCGAGAAACAACAAGGCAAAGGCTAGGATCGTCGTCAGCGCGATCATAACGCCGCTTTTCTGAAACCGGCGCGCCAGAGGGGCGGGCCAGGCAAAGCTCTCCCAGCTGTCCTGACGCACTTCCGCAAGCGCCTTGGGCAGATTGAGGTCGAACTCGTGCGGCGCGGTATACTGGCAGGCGTAGTAGCAGCCCCGGCAGTTGTGGCAGAGATTGGCCAGCTGCGTGAGGTTGGCATCGGAAAAGAAGCGTTCCTGATGCAGGGCCGGGAACACGGAGCAGTAACCTTCGCAGTAACGGCAGGCGTTGCAGATCTCCACCTGGCGGCGGGCTTCCTGAAGCAGATCAGTTTGCATGATTGGCGGCCTCCCGGCCTGCGATACGACCGAACACGGTTCCGATGGTCATGCCGAAACCGGCGAGATAGCCTTGTCCCAGTATAGAGCCGGCCATGATTTCCCCGGCCGCCCAGAGGTTCTGGATCGGGCCGCTTTCCGTGCTGCACTGGGCGTTCTCGTCGACCTTCAGACCGAGATAAGTAAAGGTGACACCCGTCCTCAGGCTGTAGCCGTAAAAGGGCGGCTCATCGATCGGGCGCGCCCAGTTGGTCTTTGGAATGTTGATCCCGCTTGTTTTGACACCATCCAGTTCGGTTGGATGAAAACCTGATGTGTCGCCGCAGGCCGCATTGAATGTCTTCACGGTCTCGACCAAGTTTGCTTCCGGCAGCCCCATCTTCCCGGCAAGCTCTTCCAGCGTATCCGCCTTGATCGGCGGGAAGACCGACGGCATGAACAGTTCGAGCGACTTGGAATCGATGATCACATAGCCGATCTGGTCGGGTTGGTTGGCAACCAGGCGTCCCCAGATGGCATAGCGCTTCGGCCAGACGTCTTCGCCCTCGTCGTAGAAACGGTCCGCCTCCTTGTTGACGACAATGGAAAACGGAACGCAGTCGAGCCGGGTAACGATGCCACCGTCGAATTTCGGCGCCCGGCCATCGATCGCGACAGCATGGCACTGCGTCGGATCGCCGACCGACTGGACACCCTGCCCCAGAAGATCCGCCAGAACGACGCCCCGGTTGTACGGCGTTCCCCGGATGAGGAAATTCTTCGCCGCCGGACCCCAGGCACGTGTAAGCCACTCGGTATCCGCCTGAAAACCACCGGAGGCGACAATCACGGCGCTGGGCTCAAGGTGCTTTGCTTCGCCTTCATGCGTGTAGTCGATCCGGGTGATCCTGTCGCGATCAAGCTCCAGATTTGTGACATTGGCCTCGTAAAGAACCGAGACGCCAAGCTTTTCGGCGGTGCGGTAGTAGGCGTTGACCAGCGACTTGCCACCACCCATGAAAAACGCATTGGTGCGCGCCAGCGAAAGCGTGCCGGACAGGGACGGCTGAAAGCGGACGCCGTGTTCTTCCATCCAGGGAAGGCACTCCTCGGACGTGCGGATCGCCAGTCTTGCGAGTGTCTCGTCGGTCTTACCGCCGGTGACTTTCAAAAGATCGTCGAAATATTCGTGCTCGCCGTAGCCATCGACCAGCGGGCCGAGCGGGGCGGAATGCATGCACCTGAAGTTTCTGGTGTGGCGCGAGTTCCCGCCGCGATAGGCCTTGGGAGCGGTTTCAAGGATAACGACTTTCGCGCCTTTTTCCGCAGCCGTCATGGCCGCGCAAAGGGCGGCATTGCCTCCGCCGATGATGGCGATGTCGTATTGGCTGGTCATGAAGCGTTTCCTTTGAAGGGCGTCTTACCAGCGGGCCGATTGTTTTGACAATTGTCGCTTTTTGACCGATTAATGCGAGATGCGCATCAATTTTGATTTCAATGACCTTGAAGCCTTCCTGGCGGTCATGGAAACGGCCTCGTTTCACCACGCCGCCGAGCGGTTGAGCTTGTCGCAATCGGCGATCACGCGCAGGATACAGAAGCTGGAGGAAACACTAGGCTCGGTTCTGTTCGATCGAACGACGCGTGCGGTCAAACCGACGCTTGCAGCAAAGCGGTTGCAGGCACGGGCCGAGGCGATGCTGGAAAGTGCTCGGGAAACAACACTCGCCATGCGGGACGAAAGTGTTGCTTTTGTCCACCAGCGCGGGGCCGTCGTGACGGTCGCGATGATCCCGACGCTCGTGCACGCGCTCCTCATTCCCGCACTTCAGACGTTGCACGACAAAGGGCTGCCTGTGAGATTGCGTCTGCTTGATCAAGCTGCCAATGAGGTCGCGGAAGCAGTGTCACGCGGAGACGCGGATTTTGGTGTTTGTTCCATTGGCCTGCTGGAACCGAACACGCATTTCGAACCTCTTTTCGATGATCTGATCGTGCTTTCTTTGCCGCAAGGCCATCATCTTGCCGGGAAGCAACAAGTGACCTGGGCCGACGTTCAGACAGAAACCCTGATCCTTCCCGCAAGGGGAACGGGAAATCGTTTGCTGATCGACGAGGCGATGGCGCGAAGCCGTATCGCCCCCCAATGGACATTCGAAGTCGGACGCTCCACCACCGCTATGGCACTGGTGAACGAGGGCATTGGCGTCGCCCTGCTGCCACGGTCATCGATGCTGTCCTCAGTGGGGAAGGGGCTTGTCTACAGGGAACTCGGTGTTCCGGTGGTCGCACGGCCGGTCGGGTTGCTGACGCGGATGTCAGCTCCAGACACAGCAGTCGTCCAGGCCTTCAAGGCGGCATTGCGTGAAACATCGGACGGGCTCAGGACGCCTTCACCCCCAATCTGACCACCGGAGCGGGGGCGTTGTGAGCGTCAAACATCCGCAACCGGAATTTGTCCGGTTGGTATTCTGCGTGTTCTGAAGCCCGGTATCGTTTCGATCAAAACATAAATTCCAGACGACAAATCTTCGATTTGTTTGAAGGAATCAGGCTGCGTTGATCTCTGCAACTCTCATTGCAAGTAAAGCGCGTGATTGCGCTTACATGATGGAAGTTGCCTTGCTGATATTGACGTAAAGTAATACTTCAACTTACTATTCAATTCGGAGACTTTTCACTTGTAATATATTTCTAGTCGCCACATTCGGCGAACGGCATGCCTTTGTGTTCACGAAGGTATACGTGTTTTATTGGAAAAGAAGCGGTGCTCCTCCATGATCAATGAAGCACTCGAATTCATCCGCCGCGAGGTCCGTGATCATCTCAGTGTGAGCGACACGG
This sequence comes from uncultured Roseibium sp., assembly GCF_947494555.1. Classification (GTDB taxonomy): domain Bacteria; phylum Pseudomonadota; class Alphaproteobacteria; order Rhizobiales; family Stappiaceae; genus Roseibium. Next base: position 50,053 of record NZ_CANLVF010000010.1, read on the forward strand.
AAGCCCAGCTCGAAAGCGCCAGGGTGCTTGCCGAGGAGGGCTCCGAAGGGTTGACGATCACCTTGATCAATGTCGAGGAGGAAACCGCTCTTCGCAACACGCCGAACATGTTCATCGTCGACGGTCAGCCTGTGCAACGGCAACCCTCGGTTTTCATGAACCTCTATCTGCTTTTTGCCTTTGATTTCCAGAACTACGGAACCAGCCTGTTCAACCTTTCCGAAACGATCGCGCTCTTTCAGGACAGGCGGATCTTTACGCCGGCGGACAGCCGCGCTGACAATCCATTTCCGCAAAGAGCAGTCCAACTCGCATTCGATCATCACAACATGAGCTTCGAGGCACTCAACAACCTGTGGTCCATCATGGGCGGAACGATTTTTCCTTGCGTGATCTACAAGGTCAGGCTGGTTGAAATCCGCCGCGAAGTCGAAGACGAGGTCCTGCAGGAAATCGACACCATCGAACTGAACATGAGCGGCACATGAGCTTCGTTCGCCAATATCGCCGCTTTCTGCGGGTCAGGTTTGAAGACGATGGCGGGGACGCGGTCGATGCCTTCGATGTGCGTCCGACCACTCACACACGACGTGTTATGGCTGATCATTCCCTGGCCTTCAGACCCGGCACTGCGGGTTTTTCGATCTACAGCCGCAACAATCCGGATGCAGCGGACCCGCTCATCGGGCCGATCAGCGATCGGACACGCCTGAGCTTCGGACTGCGGATCACAGACCCGCAGTTTTACGATCGGTACCATCCGGATCTGACACCGGCGCGCCGCCAGATTCTGTTGGAGAACCTCGGTTCGACCGGTGCCATTCAAGCATCCGGAGCGCTGAGTGCAATTGCGACTGTCGGGCAGAGCGAGCTGGTCCAATCAGGCCCCGCGAGCGATTTCCCGGTTGCGATAGATCTGACGGCAGGTTCGCCCGATCGTTTGCATGTAAGGGACCGTTTCGACAACACGCTTTTGGCCGAGCAAAGGTTCACGGCGCCACCCGGCACCGTTTTCAGACTGGGTGCGGATCTCAGTTCTCTTCAGCATCCCGCCGTGCGTCTGACGACACCGGTCGCAGGCGCGTTGGACCAGATCGTTTACGCCGACGATGAAATCAGCAGCAGCGGTGCGGGAATGATCCTCGACCTTTGGTGGGAGCAGCGGCAGGACGCCGTGCCGTCACCGAACGGAGCCCTGTTTACCGCATCCTTTCGAGCCAGGACCTCGTGATGACCGCTATCGGGCCGGAAAATCAGCGAGATATCGCAAAGGTGTTTGCAACGGCGGATGGATTGCCCCGATGCAAACACCGCCACCCCATGCCGAGGCATTGCTGCCACCTTACGGAGGCCCGGACCGAGCTTTCCAATCCAAATCCGCTTCAATCCCGGACCTGAGCCAAGACTAAGCCCCTGAGAGGAAACCCGCCATGACCAACTTAATGCTTTCAACGCCCGGCGTGGCTATACAGGAACTGCCTTTCAACACGCCGACGATTGCGGGCGTCGCAACCGCGATACCCGCGTTCATTGGCCCTGTTCGCAACGTGAATGCACCCGACGGGACCACCCTGATCGGAAACACCTGGCGCATCAGTTCGCTGCAGGAATTCGAAGCGTTGTTCGGGATACCGGCGGCCAGCACGTTTACGATACGCGCGGACAAACGCATTGATCAGAACGGTGCGCTGCTTGGTGTCGATGCGAGTTTTCAGGCAACGCCGGAACGCGTGCCGACGGGACAGCGCCTCTTTTACCATGCGCTTCAGATCTATTTCGACAACGGGGGCGGGCCCTGCCATATCCGGCCGATCGATGCCGCGGCCAATGCACAATCCAATTACGATGATGCGATCACGGCGCTGGAGAGCACTGACGAAATCACGCTGAACGTCATCGTCAACACAATCGGCGCGAATGCCGCAAATTACGGCTCATTGGCCACGGCTTCGATGCAGTCCTGCAATCGCACGCAGGACCGTTTTACCATTGCCGATGTGATCGATTCCTACCCTGGGGGCACGGTCGACAATTCGGGGATTCCCTCAACGCTCGGCCAGGACGTGACGACGGAATTCAGAGACCGGGTCACGGCGGTTTCAGAAGATGTTCTCAAATATGGCGCGGCGTATATTCCGTACCTCAACACCAATATGCCGGTGCTTTATCAAGCCGGCACCGTAGATATCGATGCCGCTTCGCAATTGATCACTTTTGACGCTCAGGGGAACCAGACCAGCACGGCCGATCTGTTCACAAATGGCGGTTCGGATTTGGCGCTGTCGGACAGTTTTTTTCAGGGCGTCGTTGACCTTGTGACCCCGGCCAATTCGCAACCGGGCGAAAAGCCGGTCGTCGAAGCGGTTCTGAACCTTTTGAACAGCACAACGCTGATCATGCCACCGTCGCCGGCAATGGCCGGGATTTACGCCCGGGTCGACCGGCAGCGCGGTGTCCACGTGGCACCGGCCAATGTCGGTGTGATGAACACTGTGGGTCCTGCGCTCGCGATCACGGACGAAGAACAGGGTCTTTTGAATGTCGATCCGACATCGGGCAAATCCGTCAATGCGATCCGTTTCTTCACCGGGCGCGGCACGGTGGTCTGGGGCGCACGTACACTTGCCGGCAACAGCGGTGACTGGAAATTCGTCAACCGGCGCAGGGCAGCCCTTTATCTGGAAGAGAGCATTGGCGATGCGCTCGAGGCCTTCGTGTTCGAACCCAACGTGTCCAAAACCTGGGTCCGCGTGAAGCGCATGATCGAAGGGTTCCTGCTCAACGAGTGGCGCGCCGGAACACTGGCAGGGCCGACGGCGGCAGATGCATTCGAGGTTTCCATCGGACTTGGAACCACAATGAGCCAGCAGGACATCGTCGACGGCATTATGCGGATCCTCGTGCGTGTGGCGCTGCCCGGTCCGGCCGAGAAGATCATCCTTCAATTCACGCAAAAGGCCCAGGTGGCCTGAGCCGCCGCATCCGAAAGGATCTGAAAAATGGTCAATTATCCGATCGCAAAATACAATTTCGAGGTCGAGATGGAAGGGTTCACCCGGATCGGCTTCACGGAAGTCTCCGGGCTCGACATTGAGACAGAGGTCATCGAATACCGCGAAGGCGCCTACCCGGAACCGTCGAAAATCCAGATCCCGGGCATGAAGAAATACGGCACCGTGACCTGCAAGCGGGGCATGGTGCGCGGCGACAACGAAATCTACGACTGGTTTCAGGCGATCCTTGATCCGACAAATCGTCGGGATGTTCAGATTTCGTTGTTGGACGAAATGCGCGAGCCTGTCTTCGTTTGGGTGATTTCAAATGCCTTCGTGACCAAGATCGCGTCCACCGATCTCAAGGCGGACGGCAACGAGATTGCGATCGAATCCATGGAGTTCAAAGGCGACTCCATCGCGATCTCGACACCGTAGGGCGTTTCCGATGACATTGGCCCACCCCTACAATCTGCCTCTCATTCACAATTTCCGGGTGGAGTTCGATCTGCCCGGTGCGGGAGATCTGGATGTCCGCTTCAGGGAGGTCTCGGGGCTTTCCATGGAGCTGGAACAGGAGACGGTGACCGAAGGCGGCGAGAACCGTTTCGTGCACAAGGTTCCGGTTCGTGCAAGCTATCCTGATCTTGTCCTGAAACGTGGGCTGATTGCGGAAAGCGCGGTAACCCAATGGATCAGGGACGCCGTTCAAAACCTCGTCATCCGACCGATCACCTTGAGCGTGGTCCTGCTCGATACGGAGCTGGAGCCACTGAGAACCTTCTCCGTGGTGAATGCCTGGCCGAAGAAATGGACGGTGTCCGATTTCAATGCCGAGACCAGCGATATCGCCGTCGAAACGCTTGAACTCGCCTACGCGCATTTCCGGGAGGTCTGACATGGCAGTACAGGTCAATCTCATCGAATTTCGCGGGCGGATCGAAGGCACGCCGAAAACGAAGCCGGCAAATGAAATGTCTGATACGGAAAAAGCCGCTGAGCGGGAACATGTAATTTCGGCCGCTGTTGCCGAGGCCATCGCCGTGATCCGGCGCCGGGAGGAACGCTGAAATGCCCCCGCCGGACGGTACATTGGTGAAGCTGACAATCGTTCCCTACGAGTCCTCAAAGGCGTTTGCGGACAGCCTTCCTGTCGGGCCGACATTCGAAGCCCAGATCAATCCGGCGGAATATACCGACGCTGTCGAACTGGAAATGAATGCCGACGAAACGCCTCAGGGCGCTGACGGCAACGAAGCAAAGGTCAAAGGCATCAAACCGAGGACCTATACGTTCGACCTGCCGCTAGAAGGTTCAGGCGCGCTTGACATTGACGGCCGTCACGGCGGCGACCCGAGTTCGGCGGAGAGCCTGATTGAGCGTCTGGATGCGTTTCGGGAAACCGTCGGATTTTCCGGTGAAGTTCACAGACAGAGATTTCTGCATCTGGCATGGGGACGGTTGTCCGTCACCTGCGCGCTGGAAACCTATTCCGTCAATTTCAAGCTGTTTGATTCGCAGGGTAATCCTCTTCGGGCGGTCCTGAGTGCGACTTTCAAGGAGCACAAGGACCCGGAAGTCCAGGAGAAGGAGAAGAACCTTGCCAGCCCGGACATTACCCACGGCCGTCTTGTTCACGACGGAGACACACTTGTAAACCTCACCTACGGGGTTTACCGCGACCCGGGTCTCTACATCGCTGTGGCCGAAGCGAACGGGCTTGATACCGTCCGCCGACTTGAAACGGGATCGGACCTGATCCTGCCTCCGGTGAGGTGACCGATGCCGCTCGAGCCGACACGCAGCGCTGCCCTGACCACGGTCACGATCCGGTCGAACGGAACCGAGATCCCGGGGACCTTCGCGCTTCTGTCGCTGGAAATCTCCCAGATTTGCGGAAGTATTCCCTATGCCCATCTCATCTTCCAGGATGGTGACCCGGCGAAACAAAGCTTCGATATCGCCGCGTCCGACACGTTCGTGCCGGGCGCGGAGATTGAGATAGACCTCGGGTACAACCGGAATGAAGAGCTGATTTTCAAGGGAATTGCGACACGTCTGCGCGCCGAGGCCCCCTTGAAGGGATCGTCACGGCTGCATGTCGAGGTGAAACATGCCGCTTTCCGCATGCATCACGCACGACATTCCCGCGTCTGGGTCGATGTGAGCGATGCCGATGCGATCGAGCAGCTTGCCGGTGGTTACGGGATCGGGTTCGAAGGAAGCTCGGAAACGCAACAGCCGCAGCTCGTGCAGCACCAGGCGACCGACTGGGATTTCTGCGTGCTAAGGGGCGAAAGGGTCGGGCAGCTTTTGGTCGGTGAAACGGACGGTCTGCGTCTGTTCGCACCAGATCCCGGCAAGGACCCGGCGGCGACACTGGAATACGGCCGGACGCTTTTCAGCCTGGATGTCGAGCTGAACGCGGAAGCGCAAGCGGCCGAGATCTCGGTTGGCGCCTGGAGCGCGGCAGAAGCGGAAATCGAAACGGCTGAAAGCGCTGCGAGCGATGTGCCGGGGCCTGGAAATCTCGACGGCAATGCGCTTTCCGATGCTTCAGGGCACAAGCCGAAACCAAGGCAGGCAGGGGCTCGCAATCAGGCTGAGCTTGACGATTGGGCGCGTGCTGCCATGCAACGGCGCCGGCTGTCGGCGGTGACCGGAATGCTGGAGGTTCAAGGATCCACAAGCCTGTCGGTCGGCAACATGGTCGAACTGAAAGGATTGGGGCCGCGCTTCGACGGCAAGGCGTTTGTCTCCGGCCTGCGTCACTCGATCGCCCGCGGAGACTGGCGATGCTTCGTCCAGATAGGTCTGGATCCCGCGTTTCACGACGAGCGGCACGATGTCTGTGCGCCACCGGCAGCCGGGCTCATTCCCTCGATCTCGGGACTGCAGATCGGCGTCGTCGACGAAGTTCATAACGATCCTGCCGGAGAAGACCGGGTGTCCGTCCGCCTGGTGAGCGAGACCGAGACATCGGAACCGATCTGGGCACGCCCGATGAGTATCGGCGGCGGCGAAAAGCGCGGTCTGGTCATGTTGCCCGATCCCGGCAGCGAATGCCTGCTTGGGTTTCTGGACAGTGATCCGCGAGACCCTGTGCTGATCGGTGGTCTGCACAGTTCCGCCGCAACCTCACCCCTGCCGGGCGCTGAGGACAACGATCTGAAGGGTCTGGTGTCGCGTGCGGGCACGCGGATTGTTTTTGACGACAGCGGGCCATCGCTCGTGATCGAAACCGAAGGCGACCGGCTGATATCGCTGTCCGATGACGAGGGAATAATCACCATTTCCGACAAGTCCGGAAACAAGATGGAATTCGACAACAACGGGATCACGCTCACCAGCAATGCCGACATAACGCTCGACGCCAAGGGCAACATCACGATCGACGGAACCAACGTCAACGCGGCTGCGAAAGCCGGCATGGAAATGAAGGGGACCACGTCGGCCAACTTCAAAAGCTCGGGATCGACCGTCGTGCGCGGCGCAACGGTCGACATCAACTAGGACCTATAGGATCGCAAGGAGGATCGACATGCCGCCGGCCGCCAGGATCAGTGACTTTCACACCTGTCCGTTGCAGACACCCGCTGTCGTGCCGATCCCGCATGTGGGCGGTCCGATTGCCGGACCCGGTGTGCCGCTTGTGCGGATCGGCGGGTTGCCGGCAGCCGTGCAGGGCGACATTGCTACCTGCGTCGGTCCGCCGGACACGATCCTCAAAGGGTCGACAACCGTGCGGATCGGCGGACGTCCCGCCGCGCGGCAGGGCGATCCGACGGCCCATGGCGGCACCATTTCCGCCGGCCTGCCAACCGTCCGGATCGGAGGTTGAACAATGGCCGTTGAGGACCGCTTCATCGGGACGGGCTGGGGCTTTCCGCCGACATTCGAAAACGGCGGAGTTCAGTTGACCGGTGGTGCGAGCAACATTCGGGAAAGCCTGCGGATTATCCTGACCACGACCCTTGGCGAACGCGTCATGCGTCCGGATTTCGGATGCAGGATCGAAGAAGAGGTTTTCGGTCCGATGAACTCCACGCGCCTCACGATGATCGAAACGGTGATCCGGCGTGCGATCCTGCTGCACGAACCCCGGGTGGATGCCAAGCGCGTTGCCGTAGTGGCCCGGCAACCGGAGGGCATCCTGGAGATTTCGCTCGACTACGAGATCCGCGGCGCAAAGTCTCGTTTCAGCCTTGTCCTGCCTTATGATCTGGAGGCAGGGCTATGAGTACTTGCGACCGCCGGGGCCCGCTCACGAGGACCGGTGCCGCCCAACCGGACCGCGATATCGCCGAACGCAGGGCGGATCACTTCCAGCTCGACGAAAGAGACGTGGCGGATCTGATCCAGTTCGGCCGAAGATTTGCCCGGCAGATCCGGTTTTACGCGAAGGACGGCGCTCCCGCCGGTGATTGGTCGTCGTTTTTCGACAGCGACATTTCCGCGGTACTTGCCTCGATTGCGAAATTGCCGGTCGATCCTTTCCGGCGTGCGCTCGGCGATGCAAAAGGCTTTCTGGAAGATGATCCGTTGCGGCCGGAAGCACAGCTCAGGGCGCACTTGGCGCTGGTCTTTCATTTGCCTATCGCGTTGCTGCAGGAGTTGACCCTGCGGCTGTCGCCGCTCGAGGCCGAGAACCCTTTCCGCCGCAGAATGACGCGTCTTCTGGAGACTAGCGTCGCGCCGCGGCTGGCGGAGTTGGCGCGGTATCACCAGGGCGGGGTGGATGAAGGGGTCATCCTCGCAAGCGCACTGAGCAAGACCAATTTGAACACCTCCGACAATCCCGGTCCGGGCCCGCAGATCGCGGATGAAGTGCGCGACATCATATTCAATGGCGAGGCATTCGAAGTAACGTCTCTGCCGGTTCACGTCGTCGGAGGGTTCGCCGCGACGGGGTGGAGTGACTTCTATGACGCGCAGACACCGGACCCGTCACCCTATCTCGACGGCTCCGACACCTATGCGCGGATCTATGATGCGCTCAACTACAATCTGCTCGTCTCCAGCATGGAACGCGTTTTCCAGGCGCTTGCCCGTGCCAGGAAGGAAGCCGAAGCACAGCTTCAGGAGAGCCTGACGGAGTTTGCGCGCCACACGCCGCACTACGGGCTCTGGCTTGCTTTTCTCTCCATGTACGACCGCGCCCGGTTGGAACTGAACGCGTTCACCGGCCGGCACATGGATTTCTACTTCGAAGACGTGTTGCGCCTGTCGCGAAAGGCGCCGACACCGGATCACGTCCATCTGCTCATCAATCTGGCCCGGGGAACGGAGGCACATCTGCTGCCTGCGGGCGCCTTGGTGCGCGCGGGAAAGGATGCAGCGGGTTCGGACGTCGCCTACGCGCTCGATGAGGACTTCGTTGCCAATCGCGGGCAGGTCGCCGAACTGAGATCGGTACGCGTCAACACGAAGAAATCCGGCGGCAAGGAATCCGTCTCGGCGCATGCTTCGCCCGTCACCGCATCCCTGGACGGTATCGGTGCCGAGCTGCCTGAGGAAACGCCGCACTTTGCCCCATTCGGGCCGGAGGCAGCGCCCTTTGCGCGGCTTGGATTTGCGGTCGCGGACCGGCAGCTCTTCATGCGGGAGGGAACCCGCATTGCGAAGATCAGCTTCAAGACAGCGTTTGGGGGCTCCATAGCGGCGCTGAAGGGCTTCAAGGTGAGACTAACCACCGAAGAGGGCTGGCTGGAGCTCTCCAATTCAGCAGAGCTCAAGGCGGAAATCACCAAGGGCACGGTCGAATTCACGCTCACACTTGCCGGCAATCATCCTCCGATTGTTCCGCATGATCCGGCCGTCCACGAGGAACCCTATCCGCCTGGTGTTCCTGTTGCCGAAATCCTGCTTGACTGGGATGGCAATGAAGCGGCTGCCTCAAGCGCAATGGCGGTTTTCAGGAATGCCAGCCGCAACAAGGTCAAGATCCAGACCGAAGCAACAGGATTGCGGCAGATGAGCGTGCGCACGGACGACGGCACTGCCGACCCGTCCGCTGTCTTCACACCGTTCGGTGCACAGCCCCGTAAAGACGCACGTTGGATCCTCGGCTCCAGCGAAGTGTTCAGCCGCCCGCTGGACACGCTGACGGTCAATGTGACCTGGGCGGAGGCTTACGTAAAAGGCCAGGTCTTTGAGAACCAGGCCGCAAGCGCCTATCAGGTCGGCTTCGACTACCTCTCCGGCGGTTCGTGGCAGAGCGGTGACACGAAGACGATATCGCTTCAGCTGGACGGGACGGGAACCAGTCCGCTGGCTGCGAAGGGAACCGGCAAGGCGCCAGCGGACGCGGAACTGCTGCTTGAAGATCCTTCCTTTGACGCAAAGCAGCGCACCGGCTTCATGCGCATGACGTTGAACCGCGACTTTGGTCACGATCGGTATCTCGATGCGAAAACGCTCGCTCTGATTGACCTTGCAAGCGGAAACGGGACCAAGCCTGTCACCAACTTTGCCGCAGGCGACACGATCATCGCCGAATCGCAGATCCAACCGGGTTTCAATCCAGGTTTCGATTCCCTCACGCTATCTTCCGGTCTGCCCAATCCTCCGTACACGCCCGTAATCGCGGAAATTTCTATAGATTACGCCTCGAAGCAGAGTACAGCCGAAGGCGTCTGGCGGGTCCACCCATTTGGCGTCGAACCTGCGAACGGTTCGGGGCGCGTTTTGCCGGACCTGCCCTTTGAAGGGGCGCTCTTCATCGGCGTCGACGCGCTCGATCCTCCGGAAACCCTTTCGCTCCTTGTCCAGGTCGCGGACGGCACAGGAGACCCGCTTGTTGAGTTGCCGGATCTTGATTTCGCCTGGCTGAAAAACAGCGGCTGGACAAAGTTCAAGTCGCAGGAAGTCATTGACAGGACCGGAGGCCTCGCTGGTTCCGGGCTTTTGTCCTTCGCCGTGCCCTCCGACGCGTCCAGCGATGCCCCGCACATGCCGCCCGGGCTGCACTGGTTCAGGATCTCGGTGGCTGAAAATGCCGACGCCATCAATCGACTGCATCTGATTGCGGCCCAGGCTGTCCGGGCAAGCTTTGTCGATCAGGACAATGATCCAGCTTTTCTGGAAAGCGCGCTGCCGGCCGGAACGATCAGCAAACTTTTGCGGCCGGATCCGGCCGTCAAAAGCCTTGAGCAGCCGTTTGCAAGTTTTGGCGGGCGCGGTTTGGAAACGCCGGACGACTTCCGCCGACGCGTGTCTGAACGCCTGCGCCACAAGGACCGGGCAGTGACGATGTGGGACTACGAGCACCTGGCGCTGGAATCCAACCGGAGCGTCTACCGTGCAAAATGCCTGAACCACACCGAGCTGAAACGCCAGGCCGGCAAGGTGGTCGGAGACAATGAAATGGCACCTGGTGCCGTCACCTTCGTGGCTGTTCCCTATACATTCGGAACGGACCAGCGCGATCCTCTGCGACCCTATTCCGATCAGGCGACGCTGCATGGATTGCACGATCACCTGGCACGCCGTTGCTCTCCCTTTGTCAGGCTTGAAACCGCCAATCCGAAATTTGAAGAGATCCATGTGTCGATGAATGTGGCGTTCCGGGAGGGGATCGCCGACACGGATTTCTATCGCAAGGAAATCGAAACGGCCCTGATCGGTCATCTGACGCCCTGGACGCAAAGGGGTGCGCGCGGCGTCGAATTCGGCGGCCGTGTGTACAAATCGACCGTGATCGACTTTGTCGAGGAGTTGCCTTTTGTCGACTACCTTGAAGACGTGAAGCTGTTTCACCGACGCAACCCGGATGGTCCGGTGCCGCAAACCGATCTGGAAATCATCCAGGCGTCAACGGCCCGCTCCGTACTCGTCTCCGCACGATCTCATGCGATTGGACTTGTGTGATGGCTGACGATCTCTTCATCCTTCAGGGAAACAGGCCAACAGGCGCGCGGGACTACGAAGCATTGCGGCGGCTTGGCATCGAACGTGTCACCGCACTAAGCGGCGAAATCTGGGATAATCACAACACGTCTGACCCCGGTATAGCGATGCTCGAGACGATCGCCTATGCGATCACGGATCTGGGTTACCGGACCGCGTTTCCCATGGAGGATCTTGTCAGCAGACCGGACGGCAGGATTGGTCCGGCCGCCGAGACAGGCCTCTTCCCGGCGCACGAGATCCTGACGACGTCGCCGGTCACGATCAACGATCACCGCCGGCTTCTCATTCGCATTGAAGGCGTGCGGAATGTCTGGCTCGACCCGATGACCGACCCGGGCGAGCCGGACAACTTCCGGCTTTCCGAAACACCGATTTTTGCAGACTGCCTGGCCGATGCCCTGTCGCATGATCCGCTCAACGCGGAAGGTCATGACAATCACCCCGTCAAGGTGAGTGGCCTATACCGTGTGCTGGTCGAGCTGCCGGTGGATGATGTTCTGGGTTCACTGAACGAGGCTGCGCTGGAAGTCACGCTGCGCGCCGGTCCGCTCAAGGGCGTCGTGATCGCGATCAATCCCGTCAATGATATGACCCTGGCATATGAGCATGACGCGCTGCCCGATCCGTTCGAACCGGATGCTGTGACCGCTAGCAACGTGACGGACGCGGGCAACGGTATCGAATTTGGAGCGGACCTCAGCGTTGAGCAGAACGGCAGCGTAATCGCCGTGCTCAACGGCTTGCAGATTACGGTGCTGGAGGACCGGCCCCGTCCGACAGACGATCCCGTTATTGTGACAGTCGGCGATCTGCAGGACGCATTGGGCGAAACCGGGCCCGACGGCCCGGCAGGATTATTCCTCAGAAAGCGGGAAGCCCGCCGACGCGCTCTGACCGCTGTCCGCCGCGTGCTGCATGCCCATCGTCCGCTTTGTGAAGATTACCTCTCGATCGACAGCGTCGCACCCTACCGCGTGGGGCTTTGCGCGGATGTTGATGTGACACCGGACGCGGATCTCGAAGAGGTCGAGGCCAGGATCCTTCACGCCATTGAGCTTTACCTGAACCCGCCACCCCTGTTCCGCACACTTGATGCACTTTTGGCGGATGGTGTGCCGGCAGACGAGATATTCAACGGTCCCTACATCGACTTCGGCTTCGAAGTCGGAGGCCGACCCATCTTTACCAAGCCCGGTTTCATTTCCGACGAGGATCTTGCTGCCTGCGAACTCAGGAGGAAAGTCCACGTTTCCGACCTGATCAATATCATCGTCGATCTTGAGGGCGTCGTGGCCGTCAGGAACCTCTCGCTCCGGGCTTACGATCTCCAAGGGGTGCCTATCGGCGACACGGAGCACTGGACGCTGGAGGTGCCGCCAGGACATCAACCAGTGCTGTTTTTCCCCGGTACGAAGCTGACGCTTTACAAGAACGAACTGCCCTATCGCGCGCAGCCGACCGAACTTGAGCGCACTCTGGAACATCTTCGGGCCTTGTCGCAGGCCGAACTCTACGTGCCGCCGGATCAGGTCCTGCCTCCGGTCATGGGACGTTGGCGGAAACTGGACCAGATCCCGACGCTGCAAAACGAACTGCCTCGGAATTTCGCCACAGACCGCTTTGGTCTGCCACCGGACGCGCCGAAGGAGCGCGTTGCGCAGGCGCGGCAGTTGAAAGGCTATCTGACATTTTTCGATCAGGTCCTTGCCGACTATCTGGGGCAGCTCGCCTCCGCTCGGCGGATCCTGTCGCCAGACAAATCGCTCGAACAGACCTGGTTCCCTCCGAGCCTGGAACACTTTCCGGGTCTTCGGGAGGATTTCCCAACCGAGTTTTTCGCCAATCCGTCCGAGATGACAACGAATGATCTGTTTCGCGTCAGACTGACCGAGACGCAGGAGATGTTTCTGGATCGCCGGGCCCGTGCGCTCAACCATCTGATTGCGCGTTTTGCCGAACGCTTTGCCGACTACGCCCTGATCTCGTTCCAGCTGTCCGGTGACCGGCTCATGACCGCACGCGAGTTGCTCGACGAGCGCTGCGATTTTCTGGCGGACTACCCGCTGGCGAGCCGGGAACGTGGCAAGGGTTTCAACCAGATGCCTGAGAACCCGGCGCTGATATGGGACAGTGCTAATGTCTCGGGTCTGGAGCGACGGGCGGCGCGGTTGCTGGGCATTGCCGATTTCAGCCGGCGGGACCTTCACTGCGATCAGGTGTTTGACGTCCTGTTCTCAGCTCAAGACGACGGAGGTGGCTTCAGAGTTGTTGTGATCACCGAGGACGGCGAAACGCTATTCTCCTCGGAAGAGACTTTTCCATCTGCCGAAACGGCCCTTGATGCTGCACGCGCTTTCCAATTCCGGATGGCCGATGAAAGCACTTATGTCATCGACGACACAGCGGGCGACGGGGCTGTCATCCTGAGCCTCGAATCCGGCGGGACCGTGCTTACCCAGCAAGGCACTTTTGCCGAGGCGCACGAAGCCTCAGACGCAGCCCGCCGGCTGCTTTACCGCTACAACGCGCTCCTGCAGCAGGATCTTTGCGACAGCGAGGGCATGCATCTTATCGAGCACATCCTGCTGCGCCCGCGCGCGCCGGGGGATGCCTTGATGAAGGTCTGCCTCAGCGAGGATTGCCAGTTTTGCGGCGAGGAGGATCCTTATTCCTTCCGGATCTCCGTCGTCTTGCCCTATTGGCCTGAGCGGTTCCGCGACCTGAACTTCCGAAGGTTCGCCGAACGGGTCATCCGTGAGGAATGTCCGGCGCACATCCATCCGCAAATCTGCTGGGTCGACAATGCGGATATGGCCGCGCTTGATCTCGCGCATCGCTCATGGCGCGAGGCACTGGCTGCCTGGCCGCGCGATGATGCCGCTCTTGCGGGAGCTGCGGCGGAGTTGATCGACGTTCTCGACAACCTCCGCACCATCTACCCGCCCGCCACGCTGCATGACTGCGACGATGGCGGCGACGAAAACATCGTCCGGCTCGACGAAACCAATCTCGGATATTTCTGAGGGAGAGACATCATGAACGACCATGCTTTTGCCCATTTCGTTTCCGGCCAGGTTCTGGGCGCGCGGGCTCTCAATGATCTCGTCTCCTATCTTGAGGGACAGGACAGGCTGAGCAGACGGACGCTCTCTGGAATTGGAGTGGTGTGCGGTTTCGAGGTCGATGCCGAAGGCCCGCTCGTTCACCTTTCCAAAGGGGTCGCGGTCACGTCGGAAGGCTACCTGATCGCGGACGATGCTGAAAGCTATGACCGGGTCCGACCCTATGAGTTGCCGGTATCGGATGCCGAAGACGTTCCCCAGGAGCAGATTGACGAAGAGCGATATCCGTTTTTCTTCGACGAAAACGATGAACAGATTCCGCTCTTTGAGCTTGTCGACACCGATTTTGAACCGGCGCCCGGCGAAGACGATCCTGTTCCGTTGACCGCCGCCTTTCTGGAAGACAAGACGGTGATGCTCTTTCTCGAGACGCGTCTTGAATCGCTCAAGAGCTGCGATGTCAACGACTGCTCCGACAAGGGTGCTGAATGGCGATTCACTGTGCGGCGCTTGCTGCTGACCCGCGATCAGGCCGACGCGATCCTTATGCAGGAAGAGGAAATTGCGGGACGGCCCGTCGACCGGGCGACGCACCCGATGAACGAACTCGTTCATCTTCGGCTGGAGAAGCTGAAGATCGCGGCCACCGGAACCGACAATTTCGCGGCTTTGATCCTGCGGATCGTCGGAATTGCGCTGAAACTGAGCCAGCATCTCCCGGACGCTCTGCGCAATGCCTATGCCGCCTATGGCTATCTGGTTGCAGACCTTTACGAGGAAAACGCGGACGTCTTCCCGAACACCTATTTTGCTAATGTCTGGGGCCAGCTCGCCCAGAACATCTTCATGGCGCAGTACATGTATGACTACATGCGCGACGTTGTCATGGCCTACAACGAGTTTGTGGAAGCGGCGGCAAGGTTCGAACAGGAGTGTCTGCCGAACCCGGACCGGTTCCCGCGTCACGTTTTCCTGGGCGATGCGACTGATAAACCGGATGCGTTCGCAACGGATTTCCCGACGCCGCAGGACGTTCTGGCCTGGAACCCCTTCAACGCAAGCACAGGTGCAGGCCTTCGGCCACGTGTCGCTGCGCGCCGGACCCATTTTGTTGCATCGCCCGCCCATGCCAACGGTCCTCGTCTTGAGGAGGTCCGGTCCCTGTTCCAGCGCATGCATCTTCTGGCGCTCACGTATCGGACCACTTCGCGCGTTCAGGCGCCCATCCGGCTGACCCCCAGCAAGACATGGGATGCGCCTTTGAGCGACAGGGCAATTCCCTTTTACTATGCGTTCCAGCCGGGGTCGGATCTGCACACAAACTGGAGCTACGCCAAGACGCGAACGCGGCTTTTGAATACGGTCTATTCCTACCAGTTCAGCGCGCCGACCGATGAACACCCGCTTCACTTCCGCCTCGATGGCCAGGATTTCATCCGGATCGAAGGCATCGTCGGCAAGCCGCTTGGTTCAGCTATGGCGCAGCTCGCCGGATGGAAACAGCAGCTTGGGCTTTCCTTCTCGATCGAACCTGTTTTCATGCCGCTCACACTGGGGGCCGATGATCTTGCCGGTAACCAGCTGGATGAGGTTGCCCGCGCCCAGATGCTGCAGGCCGCCCGGCAACTGTTCCTGTGCCGGCTGAGCGACATCGACCTCATTTTCCTGGTCGTCATAAGGGCAATTTTCGCGTTTATCGTCTTGCTGCTGCAGCGCCTGTCACGCCAGCCGACTACGCCGGGCTCTGTCATGAGGCGTGGCGATGATTTTTCCGGTCCCGATTTGGCCGACGGCATCGTCGCAGGCGGCCTTTTCGAAGTGGCCACCGCGTCGCGGTTTGCCATCGATCTCGATCCGCGCGAAACAGAAATCCTGCGCGTGCGGTCCGACTCTCTGCGCTCCGACATCATCTCGCGTCCGTTTGGTGTCGATGAGGTCCTGGGCCGCGTTACGGGAAAAGAGATCAGGGGCACGGCAGGCTCGCTCTTCCGGCAAGTCGGGAACCCAAGCGGTGGAGCCAACCTCTTCGAACGGACACGACGGGCCATCGTTGCCGACGGCGGCGACGAAGTCGACGTTCGAGCTGCCTACGCGCCGGTCAGTCTCATGTCCCAGGGCGTCGGCCTGATGAACATGCTGTCCGTCGACAGTCTCGCGGAATTCCAGGTGGAGGAGTTCGGCCGGCTCTACCGCGGCTTTTCGCAAGCTTATCTGAACTACGCGCAAACGTTCCGCTCGGCGCCTCTTGAAGATCCGGAAGCGCGTCAGAACCAGGCAAGTGTTGTCGCATCGGCCGAGCTCGTCGCCGCGCAAAGCAGCGCCTTTGCGGCGGTCAACATCAATTCCGAAATCACGGCGACGCTTCAGCGGACGCTGTCGGAGCTGACGCTCGGCGGATATGCGCGCCGGCATCCGGGACTTGAGCACCATGCAGGTGTGAATGTCGGCGGTACCTACGTGCTTGCCTATTGTTCCATCGATGCGCTGCGCCAGCAGGCCCGTCCGATTGATGGTGTCACGACCGGGCCGATCAGGCGGTTGGACGAGGACCGTGACAATCGTTCTGACGGAACCATCGACGGTGCCTTGTCGGCGGTCAGCTCCGCCCATGCGTTTGCAACAAAAGATCCGCTCGACCGGTTTGTGGTGCTTGCCGATTTCTGCCTGCCGTATCAGTGCTGCGACACTGACTGCTCCGATCTTTACCTGCGCCGGCGGTTTTCCGCCAATCCTTTTGACCCGGAAGGGAACCCTGGACCGATGGGTGTGCCACCCTTTGATGATGATGAGCCGGTAAGGGGCGGGCCCGACGATATCGTTTCCCTGATCGATCAGCCGATCGTCAACGATCTCAGGCAGGCGGGTGGCATTCTCTGGAACCCGGGAGACTTTGTGGTGCCCGACAGCGACCGCGACGAAGACGTTGTGATCCGGGACGAGCCGCCACCCGATCGTGCCCGGGCAATTCTGCGGGGTGCCGTTTTCCTGGAGGGCGACCGCAATCGCGAGCCGGTGCCGGAGACCGAAGTCATTCTGTCAGAAACCGGTGCACCGACGCGTCGTGTGCCAACCAAAGGCGGCAAGTTCGAGATACCCGTGCGCGCCGGCATGATTGCGGTTGGCGCTGCTTCGCCGGACCTGCAGGGCACCATGACGACATTGCATCTCGATCCCGGTGAAGAACACGAACTCACGCTTCTGGTTTCGAAACGGAGGGAATAGGAAATGGCCGGTGTGACACACCGGGTAGGATGCGCCCGTTTCAACATCTCGGGACCGGATCAGGCAGCCCTTTTGCAATGGCGCACAAGGCTCGAAGCGGCTGGGTCTGTCGACCTTGAAAAGGCGTTCGATGCCGCGATAACGGGTCTTCTGCCGCAAGACGAACTGCTTGTGATTGACCGGCTGGAAGTCGACCTCGGTGATTTCGCTGCCGACGATTTCGACCTTTCCAGACTGACCGCAGCGATGCGCGAAGCACTGCACCGTGCATTGGTGCAGTCGGTCCGCCGCCCGGACGTGCCGCCAGTGGTTTCGTCCGCGATCCACGTTGGGCAAGGAAGCGAACGGCATGCCTTTCGGGTGAAACTGGCGCGGTCTGCCGACAGTGTCCTTTGGACGTATCTTGCGACCGGTCGGCTCAGTGCGTTGGCGCCATTTGCCAATCTGCACGAGCTCTATGCAGCGATGGAGGTGACCGCTGCGACAATTGAATCGTTCAAGCGGCTTTTGGTTTCCCGAGCTTTTCAGGCACGTCGTGCGGCGCTGATGCGTCTCTTTGCGACGGCGCCGGTGCACTTGATCCGCACCTTGTTCAGTCAGGCCTACCCTGACCTTTTTGACGCCGTCTTACGAGAAACACTGGAGACTTTGCCTGACCGGAAAGCAGGGTTTGAAACCGGGCGGAGAATGCACTCCGATGTCGTGGCGATGGTTCAGGATGTGTCCAAAGTGCTCGAAACTGCGCACCCGGTTCCGGAGGTTTTTGAAGAAGTCCGTCTGGACGATGCCGATCCGGACACAGCACCCGGTGGGCTGGCCTGCGTAAACGCCGGCCTTGTCCTGCTTCACCCGTTTCTGCAGCCTTACTTCGAAGGCATTGGCCTGATGCAGGTAGGTGCATTTATCGAACCTGAAGCACAAACCATCGGCGCTCGCCTGCTGCACGCCATTGCGACCGGCGAGACCGACCACCTGGAACCGGACCTGGCGATCCCACGTCTTTTGTGCGCTGTTCCGGACGATCAGCCGGTGCTCCCGCTGAGAGATCTTGAACCGGATCATCTTGCCGAAGGCGAGCGCATGCTGACGGCTGCTATCGATGCCTGGAAGGGTATCGGTCACGCCACGATCGAGGGCATTCGGGAGACGTTCCTGCGCCGGCAGGGCGTCCTGACCGGGCCGCCGGACAGGCTGCTGTTGACGGTGGAACGCAGTGGTGTCGATATTCTGCTCGACCGGCTTCCCTGGGCGCTCAGCCTGGTGACCCTTCCGTGGCTGCCTGCCCCCCTGAAGGTGGACTGGACATGAAAACAGCCGCCCGGATGCCTGCGAAGACGGAAACCGGCCGCGCAAGCGGACCGCAGGGTGCGTTCTTCAGTGGCGCGGCGGCCCAGACCAAACTGAATGTATCGCGTCCCGGCGATCGCCACGAACAGGAGGCAGATCACGCCGCCGATGCGGTCGTTCATGGCCGTGGGCCGATGAGCAGCGGGAAACCGATCGCCGCCCGGATGACGCCGCTCAGCCACCGGGCCTCAGATGAAGCTGCAGCGCGGTCTCAGCATGAGCGCGCAAGCGATCCGCAATATGACGAACATGAACCTGTTTTGCGGCCCGACTGTCCGACCGTTGAGGACGAACCAGTTCAGATGGCTGAAGAGGAAGAGGCTCAGACCGCTGCTGAGGATGCGCAAATGTCCGCAACGGACAACGTGCAGATGGAGCAGGAGGACGAGGTCCAAGCGACGCCTGAAGAAGATGTCCAGAAGGAGCCGGAGGAAGACCTTCAAAAGGCGGAAGAGGAAGAGGTCCAGCGCGCAGAAGAAGAAGCGCAGTTGAGCGAAGACGAAGAAGAGGTGCAGATGCGCGGTGAAGCGCGTCGGCCTTCGGCGCGGGCCGTCCGGATGGGCGTTGTCGAGCGCCAGCTTCGTGCCTCGCGCGGGCGCGGCAATCCGCTTTCTGAACCCGTCCGCCGGAAGATGGAGGCCGCTCTTGGGGCGGAACTCTCCGGAATTCGCATTCATACCGACACGCCGGCTGTCCTGATGACAAAGATGTTGAACGCAAAGGCCTTTGCGTCCGGACGGGACATCTATTTTTCACCGCACCGGTATGCGCCTGGCACCCAGCGGGGCGATCATCTGATTGCCCATGAATTGGCGCACACGCTCCAACAGGGTGCTGTTGAGCTGAGCGACAAGGCGCCTGTTGCGCGTATGCCGGAGGGCGACAAGGTCGCCTCGCGGCCGGAAAGCCTGCGGGCGATCGGATACGCGAGGCAGCACATTGGCAAGATCAACTCCAAGACGACGGATGCGGAGGGTAACCGGTTCGGCTGGCAACGCCTTCTGGAGATCTTCCGGGGTGCCTTCGACGGCGATGTGGTTGATCCGACACTGATCAAGAAACCGATCATGAAGGATCCCTATGGGTTGCCGCACTGGTGCGGGATCTTCGCCTGGTCAAACCTGCGCAAGGCGGGGCTGCCTCTTCCGCCCTGGAAGCTTGGTGTGAGTATTCTGCCGCATGTGGGGGTCCGGCCACCCAACAAACTGCCGCAGAAGGGAGACATCGCCTACCGGAAGACTTGGCCCGGGGTGAAACCCAACACCCATCATCAGGCGATGGTGACAGGTGTTGAAAGTATCGAAACGGCAGCTGGCAAGCCGTTCGATTCAATCATGATACGAACCGTCGACGGGAATACGGCCGGGAATGACAATCTGGGCGGTCAGGTTGAGGAAAAGTGGCTTCCGGCGCGCCTTTGGGACAGTTTCTTCGATCCGACAGCGAAGCTTTCGCTTCCCGATGTGCCGTTGATCGTGACGGACCGGTCGACCGAAGACCTGGGCGGTCTTGGCGAAAGTGGAGAACCCGGTGATGCCAAGGCGCAGGAGACCGGATCGCAGGTCGAGCCGGCACCGGTCGTTGATGATGAACCGGCGCCCGCCGTTCCCGCCGACGTATTGCAGCCTCCGAATGAAGAAGTCGGTGTCGACCTGCCGCCAGAGCCTGACGCGTCTGTTGAACCTTCCGCGAAAGTCGAAACGCTGTCGCTCGAAGGACCATCGGACAAGGCGATGACGTCTTTCCTAGACGCATCCCCAAGCCGAATGGCGGTCACCGCTCCAACTGTTGGCGGCAAGCTGGACACCAAGGCGAATGCTGAAAAGACCAAGGCGGCAGATGAAGCACCTGTTCTGGAGGCAAAGACAGGCGGCGAGCTCAACCCCGAAATCACTGCACCCGGCGACATTCCAACACCTCAAGACACAACTCTTGGCGCTGACGGAAAGGGTCCGGAAACCGGTAACCTGACGGCTGACCCCTATCAGGAAAAGGGCGCTGCACCGACAACACGGACAATGCGGGACAAGGTCAAGAAACAGCCGGAAGGCGGGTTCCTGGACTGGCTGAAGAACCAGTTCACCAACCTGATGGCAAGCATCCGCACAAGCGATGACAGTGTGAACACCAGCGCGGGCGCGCGAAAACGGGTCGCGCTGACCGGCAAGGCGGATATTGGCCAGATGGGCCGCCAGCGGTCGGAGGGCACTGAAAAGCTGCGCGGCGAGCGCGACAAGCAAACGGCAGAGTTCCGCAATCACCCAGGCCAGTCGAACATTCAGCCGCGCAAGGTCGAAGAAAAGAAAACCGCTCCCGTTTCGAAAGAGCCGTCGGAACCGATTGCCGAGCTGCCTCCCGACGAAGGGGCAGCAGATTACGCGTCGGCGGAACTGCCGCAGCAGATCAGAGATGCGGCTGACGCAAAGATCGCACCCGACCTGCATGCCAATGTCGCCGAGGCGCGGTCTCAAACAGTCGCGGCGGCGGCCAAACGGGATGCCGACCGGGATGCGAGCGTTACCGAAGCTGAGAGCCGCGCGGAAAAAGCCAATGTCGAGGCGGACGACAAGCAGCGCCAGGCGGTGGTTGCCGGACGCGGCGATGTTGCCAGGAAGCAGGGCGACGCCATTGGCAAGGCCTATGAAGGGGTTGCGAAATTCGCCGGAGATGCTGGCAAGCGCGAGACGGACGACGCCAAGAAAATCCGCGACACTGTGAAGACCGAGGAAGGCAAGGCGGACAAGGAACTTGAAAAGGGCGAGGAGAAGGCCCGCAAACACAAGAAGGATGAAGAGGCAAAGGCTGCAGCGAAAAAGAAGGAATTGAAGGAGAAGAAAGAAAAGCAGGGCCTGTTCGACCGCGCCGTCAGTTTTGTCAAGGAAGCCATCAACAAGATCACCGAGGCGATCGACGCCATATTTGAAGGCCTGCGCAAGCTTGTCAAAGTCGCCATCGATGCGGCGAAAACCCTGGCGATCGGCCTGATCAATGCAGCGCGTGCGGTGGCGATCACAGCGCTTGAGGGCTACCGGACCTTTGCCAAGGGGCTCATCGACATTACGGTCGGGACGTTCTACCCGGACGTTGCCAAGAAGATGAATGAAGGGATCGATGCCGTGGTCGACACGGCCGTTGACGGTGTGAACGCAGCTGCCGACGGCACTATCGCGGGAGTGGAAGCTGCGGCCAACTGGCTCGGCAAGAAGCTCAATGAAATCCTGGACAAGTTCAAGGCAGGTCTCAAGGGCGCGATCCGGATGGCCGGCGCCCTGATGACCGGAGACTTCGCGGGCGCTGCCAGGATCGCCGTGGAGACGGCGTGCGAGATCGCCGGCATAGATCCGAAACCGGTCTTCGATTTCTTCGACAGGGCGAAGTCGCAGCTCGTTGCGATCCTCAAGTCGCCTGGCAAGTTCATCAACAATGTCATGACGGCTGTCGGCATGGGCGTGCGGGGTTTTGCCGAACGCTTCGGCCAGCACTTCAAGACAGGTGCGATCCAGTGGCTGACCGGCGCTTTGTCGGCGGTGCCGATCACGTTGCCCGCAAAATGGGACATCAAGGGCATTTTCAGCCTTGTGGCGCAGATCCTTGGGTTGACCTACGAAAACATCAAGTCGCGGATCATCAAGAAGTTCCCGAAAGCGGCCAAGATCTTCGATCTCGTCGAAAAGGGCTTCGCGTTGATCAAGAAGCTGGTCAACAAGGATTTCAGCGGTCTTTGGGAAGAGGTCAAGGCGAAGCTGGCGAGCCTCAAGCAAACGGTGATCGACGGCATCAAGAACTGGGCGATCGTCAACGTCATCAAGGAAGGCATAATCTGGCTATTAAGTCTTCTCAACCCTGCATCCGCGCTGGTGAAGGCATTGAAACTGCTTGCGGACCTGGTTTTCTGGCTGATCGACAACTTCAAGCGGATCAAGGATTTCGTGATGAGCGTTTATACGGCTGTCGCGAATATTGCCGCCGGTGTTCTTGGTCCCGCGGCCAAGGCGGTAGAGAATGCCATGGCGCGATCGTTGCCGGTGGTGATCTCCTTCGTTGCGTCGGCGATCGGGCTGGGCAATATCGGCGAAGCCGTGCAAGGCGTCATTCAGAAGATCACTGCGCCGATCAACAAGATGATCGACGCTCTGATCGACAAGGTGGTGGCTTATGCGAAGAAGCTCTGGGGTAAGGCCAAGAAGGGTGCCAAAAAGGTCAAGGACGCGGTGAAGAAATTCCTGTGGCCAAAGAAAGGGTTCACCGGCAAGGACGGCAAGTCGCACAGCATTCAGGTTTCGGGCGGGAAAGGCGCGAAGCGGCTTGTTATCCGTTCGTCTCCGGTTCCGGCGGCGTCCTTCATCGATGCCTACATGGCAACGCTCTCGTCACCCGATGAGGCCAAGAAGAAGCTCGCCAAGGACGCCAAGGATCTCATTGCCAACAAGATCGAACCTCTCATCAAAAAAATCGAAAAGCGGATCGAGAGCGGCAAAGAGGCCACCAAAACCCAAGGTGCGGATCTCCTCAAACACGAAACCGAGCTTTCAAAAATGCTGCGCCAGCTGGTGACCAACAATAAGCTGGCCAAGGCGAAGGAGCGCTACAAACTGGAAGGCCTGACCGGCCGCTACAAACAAATGGTGACGATGAAGGGCGACTGGCTGACGCCGGATCATCAGCCTCAGGCGAAGACCTTCAAGATCCTGTCGAAGAAATGGTACTTCGCAAAGAAATGGGGCGGCGCCAAGCTGCGTGATCACGCCAAGGGACATGCGGATGCGGCCATCGTCATCAATCTGCATCACCGCCGGCACGTCGCGGGCCGGACATACGGTAGATCGCCGGCCGACTTCATTCAATCCGTGGAGACGATTGAAGACGCAAATCCCGCGCCATCAAATGCCGAGCCTGAAAAGAGAGGAGCCATGGCGAAGACCCTTCGAACAAAAACGGTCGGGTTGCTGTCAAGTGAGCTTTCTCAGGACGTCGCGGCAATAAAGGGCGTGGTCGCCAGTACCGATCCCGGCGCGAAGCAATGGTCGGACATTGCTGAGTTCGCCGATACGAAGAAAGAAAAGACGGAGCTCATGGACAGCATTCGCAAGCAGGTGCAACGCGGTCAGGGCGCGGTGGCGAACCAGTCATTCGCGGGATTTAACACATGAGCCTTCAAGGATCTGAACCTTTGGAAAAGATCGAGACCGGACCGTCGTCAAACGCGCCAAATCTCACCAGAGCCCTGGATTTCCTGGAGACTTTGATTGATGCGCGGGTGCGGGATGTCCAGGACGAGAACCCGGGTACGCTGCCCGAACCGGGGTTTTTCGACGACGGATCGTCGTTTGGTGACTTTATCAGGGATCGCAGGCCGAGTTTTTCGGACTGGGTGGTGATCCTGCTGGCGCTTGCACCACATACACGGCCGCAGATGCTTGAGGCGGCGTTCCAGCAGGCATTGAAGAAGCAGGGCGAGTTTCCTCAATTCGGAACGCGCCGGGATGCCAACAGCCG
This sequence comes from uncultured Roseibium sp., assembly GCF_947494555.1. Classification (GTDB taxonomy): domain Bacteria; phylum Pseudomonadota; class Alphaproteobacteria; order Rhizobiales; family Stappiaceae; genus Roseibium. The sequence continues at coordinate 74,084 of NZ_CANLVF010000010.1, forward strand.
TTCCCTGATCGCAACGGGTGAAACCGCCGCCTTTCTGCTCGCCGGAGAAGATCTTGAAGCCCGTTTCGAGGTACAGGCGCTGTTTACCTCCGATCACTGGCTTGCGCGCGAGGGTATCGTCGAGCTTGAGCCAGCGGAGGCGGGCGCACCGCTTCTATCCGGACGTATCCTGATGGGACGGGATTGGGTTGAGCTGTTGACAGTCGGGCACAGCTCGACGCCGCCTTTTTCGTCCGCTTTTCCCGCAAGACGCATCGAGACACAGCGGTCGTGGGACGACCTGGTACTCCCCGGTCAAACGCGCGAACAGCTCGATGAACTGCTTAGGTGGGCAGAACACGAAAAGTCCCTTGAAGGCGAATGGGGGTTCGGTGCCCGGCTTAGACCCGGTTACCGGGCGCTTTTTCATGGTTCCTCCGGTACGGGGAAGACATTTGCGGCGACGCTTCTCGGCCGTTCAACGGGCCGCGAGGTCTACCGTGTCGACCTCTCCGCCATTGTCTCGAAATATGTCGGCGAAACGGAGAAAAACCTGTCGTCCCTGTTTCAGGCGGCCCACCGGCGCGGCTGGATCCTATTCTTCGATGAGGCCGATGCACTTTTCGGAAAACGCACGGCCGTCAAGGACAGTCACGACAGATATGCCAACCAGGAAGTTTCCTATCTTTTGCAGCGGGTGGAGGATTTCGACGGAATCTGCATCCTGGCGTCCAACCTGAGAGCAAATATCGACGAAGCCTTCCTGCGCCGCTTCAATGCGATCATCAGGTTTCCGGAACCCGGTCCTGCCGAACGCAGCACGATCTGGGACCGGTCCTTGCCATATTGCGGAGCCGCAGGAGAACGTGCTGCACTTATCGAGGCGATCAATGGCTATGAACTGACAGGTGGTGGTATCGTCAACGTCGCGCAATTCGCTGCCATTGAAGCGGCCGCGAGGGGTGACAAGACCCTCTTTCTGCAAGACCTGCAACTGGGTATCCGCCGAGAGATCGAAAAAGAGGGGCGGGTCTTTAAGGCCAAGTCCTGACATGGCCGGAAAAACCGGGCGCGATTGTCAGTGTGCCGTATCCACCTCGACCAGCTCGACCTTGTAGCCCCAAAGCCGTTCGACATTTTTCAGCGTTGCGGCCTTGGCGTCAGCGTCGAGCGGAACGGCGTTTCGCCGCACGGCTTTCAGATGAAGGCAGCGGTCTCCCAGGAGATCCGCGTCCGCGACCTGGATGTCCGGTTCAAGAGATGACAAATCATGATCCCGGGCCAGCGCATCGCGCAGGTGTCTGTAGCCGTGGGAATTGTGAATGCCCGTCACGGTGCAGTAGCGCGAGGACGATTCATCGGAAATTGCGAACATCCGGAACCTGCGCATGACTGCCGGCGACAGGAATTGCTGAATGAAGCTTTCATCCCGATAGTTGGCCCAGGCGTGTTTGACGACATTGCGCCAGTCGCCGTTGCCGGCGATGTCCGGAAACCATTCCCGGTCCTCTTCGGTCGGCTCTATACAAACGCGCTTGATGTCCTCCATCATGGCGAAGCCGAGTGCATACGGATTGATGCCGGAAAAACGTGGATCATCAAAATCAGGCTGAGTCAGAACATTTGTATGACTGTGCAGGATCTCCAGCATAGCGCCATCGCTCAACCGCCCGTCTTTGTGCAGCTTGTTGAGAATGTAGTAATGCACGAAACAGGCGCAGCCTTCGTTCATCACCTTGGTCTGTTTCTGAGGATAGAAATACTGCCCGATATTGCGCACGATCCGCAGGATTTCGCGCTGCCAGGATTTCAGGATCGGGCTGTAGTGTTCGAGGAAAAAGAGCAGGTTTTCTTCCGGCAGCTGCATGTCGCGTTTGCGGTCCAGAAGGCCTGAATCCTGAGGCTGCTGGCCCTCCGCCGGGTTCGGAATGGTGTTCCAGAGATAGTAGACGTTCTGTTCGGCAGCGGCGATCCGCTGTTGCCGCTGTTCCTCGGCTTCGCGCAGGGAGAGCTGCCTTGGCCGACGGTGCCGGAAGACGCCGTGCGTCATGAGCGAATGCGCAGCGTCCAGGGTTGCTTCGACATCTTCCTGCCCGTGTTTTTCTTCGCAGCCGGCGATGAAGCGGCGTGCATATTCCAGGTAGTCCAGAATGCCGTCGGCATCGGTCCATTGCTCGAACAGATGGTTCGACTTGAAGAAATGGTTGTGGCCGAAGGCAGCATGCGCCATCACCAGCGCCTGCAACGGCATGGTGTTTTCCTCAAGGCAATAGCTGATGCACGGATTGGAATTGATCACGATCTCATAGGCGAGACCGCGTGCTCCCTTTCGGTAGAGGCGTTCGTGGCCCAGGAAATGCTTGCCGAAGGACCAATGGTGATACATCAGCGGCATACCAATAGAAGAGTAGGCGTCGAGCATCTGTTCCGAAGAGATGATTTCGATCTGGTTTGGATAAAAATCCAGTTCCAGGTCTTCGCGCGCCACCTGCTCAATCGCGTCGAAGGTTCGCCGGAGGGTGTCGAAATCCCAGTCGGCGTGGTCGAAAAGAAGGTTGGACTTGGGTTTCGCAGCGCGCTTAGCCATTTGATTTACCCGCCGGTTCGCGTGCGAAGAGTTCGCGGAAAACGGGATAGATGTCGGCAATGGCGGACACCCGTTTGCGCGCAAAATTGGGCCAGGCCTCCGCCACGCGCCCATAGGATTCCCAAAGCTCCATTCCGGTGGCCTCGCTGTTGATCAGCTGGGCCTCGTCTTCCCCGACGATTTCAACGTACGCGAAATACTGGCAGATCTGCATCAGGTCCTCGGTGAGCAGTGAAACGCATTTCCGGGAATCACCGCTGAAGTTTTCGCCATCGGATGCCTGCGCGGCATAAATGTTCCATTCCGACGGCGGGTAACGGTCTTCGATGACCTCTTTCATGACGACAAGCGCGGTGCTGACCACTGTCCCGCCGGTTTGCGGGGAATAGAAGAAAGTGTCTTCGTCCACCTCCGAGGCATCATGCGTATGGCGGATGAAGACGATGTCCGTCTTTTCATAGCGGCTGTTCAGGAACAGGTGCAGCAGCATGAAGAAGCGCTTTGCGAGGTCCTTTTCCCGCTCGCCCATGGAGGCTGAGACATCCATGAGGCAGAACATGACCGCGTTGGCATTCGGCTCCGGCTGCTGTTCGAAATAGTTGTACCGGACATCCAGCGGATCGATATAGGCGACCACCTTGCGCCGTTTGATCATCTTCTCGTATTTTGCGCGCAATGCAGCCAGTTCGTCGCGCTGTTCGGGCGTTGGTGACGCGATTTTTTCCAGTTTGAGGATCCGGCTCAGAAGCTCTTCGGCGTCCTTGTCCTTGGGTCTTTTCAGACCGATCCTCCGCCCAAGGGCGTTGCGCATCGTGCGGGCGATATTGATGTTTGCAGGCGAACCAGAGGTCGAATAGCCCGCACGGTGCGGGTGGGTCCTGGTTATCTCCTTCAGGCTCTGCTTGATCAGGTCAGGCAGCTCAAGGTCATCGAAGAAGAAGTCGAGAAATTCCTCGCGGGAGAGGGCGAACAGGAAATCGTCCTCACCGTCACCATCGTCTGATCCCTGGCGTCCGCCACTGCCGCCGCCACCGCGCGGCGGTTTTTCGATCCGGTCACCGGTCTGGAACGTCTTGTTTCCCGTGAACACACGTTCCCTGCGCCCGCCATCTGCCGACTTGCGGAAAGATGGCTCGGCAACGCCCTTGGTCGGGACGGAGACGTTCTTGGCCCGGTCGACATCGGCGATACCGCGCTCACGAACGGCGTCCTCGACTGCTTTCTTGATCTGTGACCGGACCCGTTTGAGAAACCGCCGCCTGTTGCTGAGGCTCTTGTCCTTCGGATTCAGCCGACGGTCGATGAAATGCGCCATTGATTACTTGGCCTCCAGGTCTACCCGGCCTTGTTGACGCGCATATACCATTCGACCAACCGTCGGACCTGCCGCTTCGTATAGCCATGTCCGGTCATGCGCTCCACGAATTCGTGGTGCTTTTCGTCGGTCTTCTTGTCCCGCTTCGCGCCAAAGCTGATAACGGGCAAAAGCTCCTCGACCTTTCCGAACATGCGTTTTTCAATGACCTGGCGAAGCTTTTCGTATCTGCGCCAGTCCGGGTTCTGGCCCTGGTTCTCAGCGCGCGCCCTCAGGACAAATTTCACGACCTCGTTGCGGAAGTCCTTCGGATTGGCCACGCCGGCGGGCTGCTCGATTTTTTCCAGTTCCTTTTCCAGAACGCCGCGATCGAATATCTGGCCCGTATCCGGGTCCTTGTAATCCTGTTCCTCTATCCACGCATCCGCATAGGTGATGTAGCGGTCGAAGAGATTCTGACCGTAGTCGGTATAGGATTCCAGATAGGCTTTCTGGATCTCGTTTCCGATGAACTCGGCATAATGAGGCGCAAGTTCCGTCTTGAGGAAGTCCAGATACTTGCTCTCGGTTTCCGCATCGAATTGTTCGCGCCGGAGGGCCTGTTCAAGGACATACATCAGGTGGACCGGATCGGCGGATATCTCTTCCGTGTCATGGTTGAAGGTTTCCGACAGGACCTTGAAGGCAAATCGGGTCGAGATGCCGTTCATGCCTTCGTCAACGCCAGCTGCGTCGCGATACTCCTGGAGCGATTTTGCCTTGGGATCGGAATCCTTCAGCATTTCCCCATCATAGACGCGCAGCTTGGAATAGAGCGTTGAATTTTCGTGCTCGTGCAGCCGGGTCAGCACGCTAAAACGCGCGAGCAAGGGCAGGGTCTCCGGCGCGCAAGGCGCATCTGCAAGTGCGCTCTGGCTCAGGAGCTTGCCGTAAATTTCCGCTTCCCCCGTCGCACGCAGGCAGTAAGGCACCTTGACCACGCTGATGCGGTCGAGGAAGGCCTCGTTGTTCTTGTTGTTCTTGAACTGGCTCCATTCGGATTCATTGGAGTGCGCAAGGATAAGGCCCTGGAAGGGCAGCGCGCCGATGTTTTCCGTGCCGACATAAGAGCCTTCCTGTGTGGCCGTCAGCAAAGGGTGCAGCACCTTGATCGGAGCCTTGAACATCTCGACGAATTCCATCAGGCCCTGTGTTGTCCGGTTCAATGCACCGGAATAGCTGTAGGCATCGGGATCGTCCTGGCTGAATTCCTCCAGTTTGCGAATGTCGAGCTTGCCGACAAGCGCGGACACATCCTGGTTGTTTTCATCGCCCGGCTCGGTTTTCGTCACCCCGATCTGGCGGAGCCGTGAGGGGTAAAGCTTGACGATCGAGAATTTCGAGATGTCGCCGTCGTATTCGTCCAGTCTCTTGGTCGCCCACGGCGAGATCAGCCCCGTCAATAGGCGCCGCGGAATGTTGTATTTGTCTTCCAGGAGATCGCCGACACGGTTGGCACTGAACAGTCCAAGCGGAGACTCGTAAACCGGGCTGATCTGGTCGCCGGCCTTGAGCACATAAATCGGCTCCCGCTCCATCAGTTTCTTGAGAATTTCAGCGATACTGGATTTGCCGCCGCCGACCGGCCCGAGCAGGTAGAGGATCTGTTTGCGTTCCTCAAGGCCCTGACTTGCATGGCGGAAGAAACCAACGATTCGTTCGATCGTCGCTTCCATTCCAAACAGGTTTTTGAAAGGTGCGTAACGCTTGATCGTCCGGTTCATGAAAATCCGGCCGAGGCGTTGGTCCTGGCTTGTATCGATGACCTCGGGTTCTCCGATCGCTGCCATCATGCGCTCCGCTGAAGTCGCACGCATCAGCGGGTCGTCCCTGCATCCGAGCAGGTAATCCTGGATTGAAATCTCTTCCAGGTTTCTGTTTCTATAATCCTCGGCGAATCGTGTGTATATCTCCATGTTCCACTTCCAGCTAGGCGCTCCCAGAGTACCTGCCCCTGTTAAAGTAGATGGGACTTTCGCCCTTGCTGGCAACTTAAACTTTCGGGTTTCGCAAAAATTTCGATCTCAAAATAAATTGCAGTGAATTTCGCGTGTCTTCGCCTTTTTTAGGGCGCAATGATCGGGAGCGCCCGCTGAGAGTGCCCTTGCAAAACCGGTTTCAGCCGAAAATCGCTGCAGAACCGTCTTGTGCCGGGGCGACGGTACCGTTTGCAGGTCATGGGCAGAAGCCGCGTATGGTCTACAAATCAGATGTTTGAAACTGAAATTCGGATCACTGTTTCGTCGTGCGATGACCGGAAAACCTTCCGAGCAGGACGGCTACATTCTTCACATTGAACTTTTTCAGAAGTCTTGCGCGAACGTCCTCGACCGTGCGGGGGGAAAGACCAAGAACCCGCGCCATTTCCTTGCTTGTCTGGCCCTTGGACAGAAGCAAGAGAACGTCGCGTTCCCGTGGCGTGAGCGTTGGTCCTGCACGCGTATCGTCAATCAAAGCGAAGCTGAGGACAGTCCTTGCAAGCGGAATATCCGGGGTCAGCGTTCTGGCGCGGAACCGGCACCAGATTCGGGAGCCGTCGGACCGCAGCATCAGGCGCTCGTCCGTATAGGGCAGCGACTGGCTTAGCGGTTTCAGTCCGATGTCACGAATCTGGTGAAACTCCTCTTCAGACCCGTAAAGCAGCCTGAAACTCTTTCCGATCAGCATTTCTTTTTGGTACCCGAACATGTCCGCAAAAGTCTGATTGCAGGTTCGGATGATGCGGTGTTCGGTCAATGCCAGACCCATTGGGGCGTGATCGAAAGCAAGTGCTTCAAATTCGTGCATGCGTCACCGTGCTTCTACGGTATTGGCACCGTAGTGCGACAATAGCATAGTTATCGGTAGATTTGCCAAAACGGACCAAAGTGACATGGCGTTGACCGGACGGCTGATTCGGGAAATTGACGAACGGCTGCATCACACGTTTGCCAATCTGCCGGACTTCCAGTGGCTTGCAGTCCGGACAGTTGCCGAATGATCATCGACAGGTGATTTTTGTTTGAAGACAATATCGACGAGTTGCAGACTGCATTGCCTATGGTCCGGGTATTCTGGATTTGGCGCGCAAACCGGATGAATATGTCGGCGTGGAAGATATGCTAGATTCAGCGAAGGTCATGGGCCGGGCGCTCGTTGATCTACTTGCAAAGCCGTAACGCAGCAGCAAAGACGGATGGGGAGAGCTATGGGATTGAAAAAGTTTGGGAGTGGGCTGATCAGCGTCCTGGCGCTGGCCGCCAGCATCAGCATTGCAGAAGCCAAGAGCGACATCATCGTCGCGATGCAGCTTGAACCGCCGCATCTGGACCCGACAAGCGCGGCAGCCGGCGCAATCGATTCCGTACTGTATTCCAACGTTTTCGAAGGCCTGACCCGTTTTGGGCCCGACGGATCTGTTAATCCTGGACTGGCGGAAAGCTGGGAAATCTCCGAAGACGGAAAAACCTACACATTCAAGCTGCATGAGGGTGTGAAATTCCATGACGGAACGGACATGACGGCTGAAGACGTCAAGTTCAGTCTTGACCGCGCCCGCGCGGACGACAGCGCCAATGCGCAGAAGGCCCTCTTTGCCGGCATTGAAAGCGTTGAGGTGGTCGACCCGCAGACGGTGACCGTGACCCTGAATGAGGCCAACAGCAATTTCCTCTTCAACATGGCCTGGGGTGACGCGGTGATTGTGGCGCCTGAGACCATTGCAGACATCAAGACCAATCCGGTCGGGACAGGAGCATTCAAGTTCTCAGACTGGGTCCAGGGCGATCGGATCGACCTGGAGAAGAACCCGGATTACTGGGGGACACCGGCAAATCTCGACACTGTAACCTTCAAGTTCATCTCCGATCCGACCGCTGCCTTTGCCTCGGTGATGGCGGAAGACGTGAATGCGTTTGTCGGTTTTCCGGCACCTGAAAACCTGCCGCAATTTGAAGCGGATCCACGGTTCCAGGTGCTTGTCGGTTCGACAGAGGGCGAGACGATCCTTGCCATGAACAACAAACTGCCGCCTTTCGACAATGCGAAAGTCCGCCAAGCGGTGGCCCATGCGATCGATCGACAGGCGATTATCGATGGTGCGATGTTCGGGTATGGCACGCCGATCGGGACTCATTTCGCGCCGCATAATCCGGACTATGTCGATCTTACCGAACTCAGCGCGCATGACCCGGAGCTCTCAAAGAAACTGCTGGCTGAAGCCGGATTCCCGGACGGGTTCGAAACCACACTGAAACTGCCGCCGCCTTCTTATGCCCGCCGCGGCGGCGAGATCATTGCCTCGCAGCTCCGGGCCATCGGCATCGAGACCGAAATTTCCAATCTGGAATGGGCTCAATGGCTCGAACAGGTCTTCAGGGGCAAGGACTACGGATTGACGATCGTCAGCCATACGGAGCCGATGGACATCGGTATCTATGCGCGCCCGGACTACTATTTTCAGTACGACAATCCGGAGTTTCAGAAGCTGTTCGAGGCGATTACCAGTGAGAACGATCCCGAGAAGCGGTCTGAACTGCTAAAGCAGGCTGAGGAGATGATCGCCAAGGATTATGTCAACGGATACCTCTTCCAGCTGGCCTTTCCAACGGTCGCCGACGCGCGGATCAAGGGTCTCTGGAAAAACCAGCCGACCCAGGCAACGGACCTGACAGCGGTGTCCTGGGAAGAATAACACTCTGAACTATGGGCGCCCGCAGTCCGGCGGGCGCTCGTCATTCTTTTTGAGAAACTCTTCCATGAGACATCCGGCCGACAGGCACGTGACCGCCACATGCTGCAATATTTCCTGAAACGCCTGTTGTCTCTCGGATTGAGCCTCGTGGCTGCGTCCATCTTGATCTTCCTGGCTCTCGAGGTGGTGCCGGGCGATCCGGCGGCATATATGCTCGGGATCAACGCTCAGGAGGACACGCTCAATGCCCTTCGTGAGCAACTGGGTTTGAACGGTACGATCCTCCAGCGGTATCTTTCATGGGCCGGTGGTCTTCTCGTTGGCGACTTCGGGACATCCTATACATACCGGACGCCGGTTTCCGAGCTGATCGGCGAGCGGTTGTGGGTCTCGCTTCCGCTGGCACTCTATGCGTTGACGCTCAGCACGATGATTGCATTTCCCGCAGGGATCTGGGCTGCCTCCAGACGCGGCTCGCTTGTCGATACCGGGGTCATGGGCGTGACGCAGCTCGGCGTTGCTATCCCGAACTTCTGGTTTGCCATGCTGATGGTGCTGGTGTTTGCAATCAATCTGCGCTGGTTTTCCGCTGGCGGTTTTCCGGGATGGGACGCGGGTTTTCTTGCCGGTATGAAGGCCCTGACCCTGCCGGCGATTGCACTCGCCCTGCCACAGGCGAGCATCCTGACGCGCGTCATGCGCTCCAGCCTGCTCGATACGCTCGGTGAGGATTTCATCCGCTCGGCGCGGGCGAAGGGTCTCACCAAAGGTCAGGCCATGTGGCGTCACGCCTTGAGGAACGCGCTTATCCCCGTTCTGACGATCATGGGGCTTCAGTTTTCCTTCCTGCTGGCCGGTGCAATCATCATCGAGAATGTCTTCTACCTGCCCGGTCTCGGGCGCCTTGTCTTTCAGGCGATCAGTTCGCGCGACCTGATTGTGGTTGAAAGCGTTGTCATGCTGCTGGTCTTCGCCGTTATCGTGGTCAACTTCGCCGTAGACCTTGCCTATGCGCTGGTTGATCCACGTTTGCGGAGGCGGCGATGAAAGTCTTGCTGCACAACCGCTCGATGCTGCCAGGGGCAATTCTGACGCTGCTCTTCACAGGCGCTGCCATCATCAGCCTGGTCTGGGTACCCTACGACATCACCATCTTGAACATCGCCGATCGGATGAAATCTCCCAGTCTGCTCCATCCTTTTGGAACAGATCAGTTCGGGCGGGACATCTTGAGTATGATCATGGTGGGTGCCCGGACATCCATTGCCGTTGCGCTGGTGGCGGTCGGCATCGGCATGCTGGCCGGGGTACCGCTTGGTCTCACGGCGGCGGCGCGCAAGGGCAGTCTGCCCGACGAGGTGATCATGCGATCGAACGACCTCGTGTTCGCGTTTCCAAGCCTGTTGATTGCCGTAATGATCACGGCTGTTTTCGGCGCATCTGCCCTGAACGCGATCATTGCAATCGGGATCTTCAACATTCCCGTCTTCGCGCGCCTGACGCGCGGCGCATCGCTCACGCTGTGGAGCCGTGAATACGTGATGGCGGCAAGAGTTGCCGGAAAAGGGCGGGCGCGGATCTCCGTCGAACACATTCTGCCGAATGTGATGAACCTGCTCATTGTTCAGGGAACCATTCAATTCTCGCTCGGAATTCTTGCTGAAGCCGGGCTCAGCTACGTCGGTCTCGGGGCGCAACCCCCGACAGCAAGCTGGGGGCGTATGCTTGCCGACAGTCAGACCATGATCTCGCTTGCGCCGCATCTTGCCCTCTTTCCCGGTCTCGCCATTCTTTTGACGGTGCTTGGCTTGAACCTTTTGGGAGACGGCTTGCGCGACCTGCTCGATCCGAAACTCAGGAGGTCCAGAGCGTGAGCCTTCTGACGATTGAAAACCTGTCTCTGACGATCCACGGAACGCCAATCCTCAAGGATGTCTCCATGAGAGTTGAGGCAGGCCGCATTCTGGGCGTCATCGGAGAAAGCGGATCCGGAAAGTCGATGACGGCGTTCAGCGTTCTGCAACTGCTGCCGCATGGTGCTGCGTGTTGTGGGCGGATTGAGCTTTCGGAACAGGACCTTCTGGCCGCTGGCGAAGAAGAGTTGTGCGGCCTTCGAGGCAAGGAGGTCGGCATGGTGTTTCAGGAACCCATGACAGCGCTCAATCCGCTTCAGACCATCGGTGCCCAGGTTGCCGAGACCATTCTCGTTCACGAAAGGGTATCCCGCGCGGAGGCAATGACACGGGCGGCCGAGGCCTTGCGCCGGGCTGAATTGCCGGAGGAAAAGTTTCCTCTGTCGCGGTATCCGCATGAGTTGTCCGGCGGTCAAAGGCAGCGGGTTGTGATTGCCATGGCGATAGCTCTCCGGCCGAAACTGTTGATCGCCGATGAGCCGACAACAGCGCTCGACGTGACCACGCAAGCACAGATTCTCGCGCTTTTAAAACGGCTGGTTTCAGAAGACGGCATGGGGCTCATGCTGATCAGTCACGATCTTGCGGTCGTTGCCGATCTTGCCGACGAACTCGTGATCATGCGCACCGGTGAAGTCGTTGAAAGCGGCTCGGCCTACCATCTGTTTCGCAATATGCAGCATCCCTATTCCCGCGCGCTGCTGCAAGCCTCGGGTCATGTGCCCGAGCGAAGTGGCGGTGCGCAGGAGGTTCCGCTTTTGGAGGTGCGCAACGTTGTGCGCGAATACCAGACGCACCTGCATGGCTGGTGGGGGAAGACCACGCAGTTTCGCGCGGTGGATGACGTCAGCTTTGAGATCCGCAAGGGAGAAAGCCTCGGGCTTGTCGGAGAATCGGGCTGCGGAAAATCAACGCTGACACGGGCGATACTCGGCCTGGAAGAGGTCCAGAAGGGTGAGATCCTTTTTGACGGGGAACCGGTGATCGACGAACACCATGCCAACCGCGAGGTGCGCCGCCGCATGCAGGTGGTGTTCCAGGACCCCTATGGCAGCTTCAACCCGCGATGGCGGGTCGACCGGCTGATTACCGAGCCGTATCACCTGCTGGACGCGCCGCCGCTAGGGGCAGCGCGGGATGAGGCGATTGCCGAAGCATTAGAGAACGTCGGTCTGTCGGTTGATGACCGTAAAAAGTACATTCATGAATTCAGCGGCGGGCAACGCCAGCGCATCGCGATTGCGCGGGCGCTGATCATAAGGCCGGACCTGATCATCCTTGATGAAGCCGTTTCGGCGCTGGATGTCTCCGTGCGTGCGCAGGTTCTCGATCTGCTTGCCGATCTCGGCGGCAAGTACGGCCTGACCTATCTTTTCATCTCGCACGATCTCAGTGTCGTGCGCTCAATCACCGAACGTGTGCTCGTCATGAATTCGGGCAGAATTGTCGAAGAGGGTCCGACGGACAGGGTCTTCGATGAACCGGAAAACGACTACACAAAGCAGCTTGTTGCCGCCGCGCCGGTCCTGCCGGCAGATGTGGCCTGAAGGAGACGCCATGACTGATAATCCGGAGCTGTGGTTCGACCCGGCAAAGTGTCTGATAGAGGGCAAGTGGGTTGAACCTGCAAGCGCTGAGGAACTGCCATTGAACAACCCGTCGACGGGCGAACGGATCGGTTCAATTGCCCGGGGTGGATCTGCTGACATCGATGCGGCCGTAGTGGCGGCCCGAAGTGCCTGGCAAGGCGCATGGGGACGGACGACGGCTGTCGAGCGTGGCCGTTTTCTGTTCCGTTTGCGGGAGCTGGTCCTGGAAAAGGTGGATCACCTTGCGCGAATTGAGTCTCTTGATGTCGGCAAGCCTCTGAAGCAGGCCCGCGCGGATGCAATCGCGCTTGCGCGTTACCTTGAGTTTTATGGCGGCGCCGCCGACAAGCTGCATGGAGAGACAATCCCCTATCTGGACGGATATACGGTCTACACGTTGCGTGAACCCCATGGCGTCACCGGGCACATCGTGCCCTGGAACTATCCGATGCAGATCATCGGACGCTCGGTTGGTGCAGCGCTCGCGACCGGCAATGCCTGTGTCCTGAAGCCTGCGGAAGACGCCTGTCTGACGGCGCTTGCCTTTGCCGATCTCGCCGTGAAGGCCGGATTGCCCGATGGCGCCCTGAACGTGGTTCCGGGTCTCGGATCGGAGGCCGGTGCTGCGCTGACAGCTCATCCGGGAGTGCACCATGTCAGCTTCACCGGGTCGGTCGCCACAGGCGTTCAGGTTCAGACAGCGGCAGCACGAAACGTCGTTCCCGTGACCCTGGAACTTGGCGGAAAGTCGCCTCAACTCGTCTTCGAGGATGCAGATCTCGATGCGGCGCTTCCGTTTCTTGTCAATGCAGGCATCCAGAACGCGGGGCAGACCTGTTCGGCGTCATCGCGGATTTTGGTTCAGCGGTCCCTGCATGATCGCGTCGTTGAACGCATGGCCGAGAGATACGCGGCACTCCGGGTCGGACCGGCCCTTGCCGATCTGGATGTTGGGCCCCTGATCTCTGCACGGCAGCAAGGCATTGTGACGAGTTTTCTGGATCGGGGCGACGATCTTGAAAAGGCAGCTGAAGGCGATTTACAGAATGCTCCGGAAGGCGGGAATTATGTCCGGCCGACGCTATTCGCCGGTGTTTCTCCTGCCCATACGCTGGCCCGCGACGAGATCTTCGGGCCAGTCCAGGTTGTCATTCCGTTCGACGACGAAGACGAAGCAGCAGCAATTGCCAACGGAACCGACTACGGGCTCGTCGCCAGCATCTGGACACGCGATGGAGCGCGCCAGATGCGGCTGGCCAGAAAGATCCGAAGCGGGCAGGTGTTCATCAACAACTACGGCGCGGGGGGAGGGGTCGAATTGCCCTTCGGTGGCATCGGCAAGTCGGGTCATGGCCGGGAGAAGGGGTTCGAGGCGCTTTACGGATTTACAACGTTGAAGACAGTCGCGGCCTTTCACGGGTGAAAGGCCATCTGTTGATCCAATTTCAGCGCTGCCCGGGCCTTGAGCCGGGACCTGACAACGACCTTGAACTTGATCCCGGATCGGGTCCGGGACGGCACAAAATGAAAACGGGAGGACCAAATGAGGCTGCAGGGAAAAACTGCCATCGTAACAGGTGGTGCATCGGGGTTTGGTGCCGGGATCGTGCGCAAATTTGCAGCCGAAGGCGCAACGGTCCTGATTGCAGATCTCAATACGGAGCTTGCTGAAGAGGTTGCAAAGGAAGTCGGTGGCATTGCGGTAATGGTCGATGTGTCCAGCAATGCGAGTGTCCAGTCATTGGCCGAAACTGCCAAGGCGCGTCTCGGCGTGCCGGACATTCTCGTGAACAATGCCGGTGTGACCCACCTGCCGATGCCGATGCAGGATGTCGGCGAGGACGAGTTCGACAAGGTCTTTGCCGTCAATTGCAAGTCCGTCTATCTCACCGCTCGCCATCTCGTGCCTTTGATGACGGCTGCGGGACAGGGGGCGATCCTGAACGTGGCGTCGACCGCGGGCCTCAGTCCGCGTCCGAAGCTCAACTGGTACAATGCCTCAAAAGGCTGGATGGTCACCGCGACAAAGACCATGGCCGTTGAACTTGCGCCGTCAGGCGTGCGCGTCAATGCAATCTGTCCTGTCGCCGGTGAGACGCCCTTGCTGAAGAGTTTCATGGGTGAAGACACGCCTGAAATCAGGGCGAAGTTCCTGTCCACCATTCCGATAGGGCGGTTCTCCACGCCGGAAGACATGGGCAATGCGGCCTGCTTCCTGTGTTCCGATGAAGCAGGCATGATCACGGGTGCTGCGCTTGAAGTTGATGGCGGCCGGTGTATCTGAACCAAAGCCGTACAATCCAAGGTCGCTTGCTTGTTCGTATCATCGGCAATCAGTTTGGGCTTCCTGATCACGTCTTTGTTTGTATCAGGGGTTTGTCTGGCAGGCTGAAAAGGTGATTATCCACGCGCACCGCCAGTCTGGCGGTGGCGTGTTTTTCAGGGGTAGAGACAATGATTAAAATTCACGGCCGTATTTCTTCCGCGAACGTCCAGCCTGTGGTCTGGTGTCTTGAAGAACTTGGCGTTGATTACGAACGCCTCGATGTCGGCGGGCCGTTCGGCGGCAATGATACGCCGGAATTTCTGGCCATGAACCCCCTGGGCCTGGTGCCGGTTCTGGAAGAGGACGGTCAGGCGCTGCCGGAATCCTCTGCCATCCTGCGCTATCTGATGCGTAAGTACGGCGGCCATCCTACTGATCCGATGGCTGCGGCCCAGATCGAGCGCTGGGTCGATATGTCAAAGCAGCATATCTATCAGCCCCTCATTCCGACGATCTTCTGGCAGACCATTCGGACAACGGCAGATGAGCGCGACAACAAGGGTGTCGCCAGTGCCGCCGCCACGTTGAAGCAATCCATGAAGGTTTTCGAAGGTCTGATCGAGGGGCCTTATGTCGGTGGGGAAACGCTGAACCTTGTCGACTATCAGATCGGCGGCCTTCTTTACCGGTACTATGAACTCGATTTCGAACGGGCGGATCTGCCCGGTCTGCGGGCGTATTATGACCGGCTCTGCGAGCGGCCCGCCTACCGCGACAACGTCATGATCGACTTTATGGGCATGAAAGTCCCGGGCGCTTGATACCCGAAGCTGTGCGGGGCCAACCGGCCCCGCATTGTCTTACTTCAAAAACGCCTCCGGTTTGGAGGGGTGCGCGGGCCTAGATGTCTGTCGTCAGGAAGTCCAGCACCGCCTTGTTGAAAGCCTCCGGGGCGTTGATGTTTGCAACATGTGCCGCCCCCGGAATTTCGATGAAACGTCCACCCGGTGTTGCATCCGCCATCGCCTGCATGACCTCGGGGGAAGCGCCCTTGTCATGGCTGCCGCCGACATAAAGGACGGGAATGCCGATATTGGAAAGGTGCCGGAAATAATCGAGCCCCTGCAGCGCCCGGCAGTTGGCAATATAGCCGGCCGGCTCGTGCGAGAGGATCATCCGGCGGACCTTGTCGGCGCTCTCCGGGTTGGCGTCGAGCCAGTCGGGTGTGAACCAGGTTGCCATCGTTCCCTCGACAATCCCCGCCATCCCATCCGCCTCTACCTTGCCGATCCGCTCGTCCCACATGGCCTTGAACGGCGGCGGTGCGTCGGAGCGTCCGTCTGCGCAAACGACACGTTCGATCCGGTCGGGGTGGGAAAGGGCCATGCCGAGGCCGGTCATGCCGCCCTTTGAAAGGCCCATGAAGCGCGCGGTTTCAATACCGTGCGCATCCATCAGACGGACGACGTCGTCGACGAGGTGCTGAAACGAATACGGCCCCTTTGGAACATCTGATTTGCCGTGTCCCCGGGTATCGTATCTGAGGACCTGAAAGTTCTCGGTGAGCGCCGGGATCTGCGGCTCCCACATTTCAGCGCTTGCACCGAGCGAATTCGACAGGATCAGCCAGGGAGCGCCGGCAGGCCCATCGACATATGTCTGGAGACAATGGGTGCCGAGATCAACGCGGCTCGTCATTGCGCAGCCTGTTTTTCAGATGCAATTGCCGCGTTGAACGCGGGTTTGACCTTCTCCGCCAGCAGGATCATCGAACGCTTGCCAAGCTCGGGATCGACCCAGTCCTTGCCTGCGTAGAGCAGGGTTCCGAAATCACCAACGGTTTCGCGATAGGCAAGCAGATCCTCCGTCACTTTGTCCGGCGTTCCCCAGGTGACAAGTTTATCCAGGACACCTTCGAGAGTGACCTCGTCATCCGGCTGGTCGCGATGCGTCTTGAACAGGGCGAGTCGATTGTTCTTGCGCATCTTGGTGAGGATCTGATTGTAGTAGAAGCGGTAGGGGCTATCCGGTCCAAGCGCATATTCCCGGGCGGTGTCCAAGTCGTCGGCGACAAATACGGATCGGGCAACGCGCCAGTTCTCCGTCAGTGCGGGCCGGCCGACACGCTCACAGCCCTCGACATATTTTGGCCAATGGCTGGCGACCCACTGGGGCATCAGGAAGTTTGCGCTGATCGGTTCCCAGCCGCGTGCGGCAGCTTCCGTAACGCCCTTGGAAAACGGGGCAACGGCAGTCACGACAATCGGCGGATGAGGCCGTTGCAGCGGTTTCGGCATGATGCCCTGGCCGATTTCGGCCATGCTCGTCCGCTCCGTCGTAACTTTCCAGTAGTCCCCTTCAATATTGTAGGGTGGCTCGCTGTCCCAGATCTTCAAGACGGTGTTGATGCCTTCCAGGAACATCGCATTGCGATCTGCGTCAAGATTGCCGAAGACCTCGGCATCGGACAAAAGGCCCCCAGGGGAAATTCCGAAATTGAAGCGACCGTCAAGCATGTGGTCGAGCATCGCAATCTGGGCGGCGACCGCGGCCGGATGCGCGTTCGGCATGTTGACCGTGCCAGTGCCGAGCCGCATGGATTTGACCGCCGAAGCGAGTGAAGCGATGAACATGGCACATGAGGTGATGTTCTCCGCCTGGTCCGTTACATGCTCGCCGCAATAGGCCTCGGTGAACCCCAATTCGTCCGCGAGCAGGAATGCTTCACGGTCTTCCTGAAGGGTCAGCCGCCAATCCTTGTCCAGCGGGTGGATCGGCATTGTGAAAAAACCGAGTTCCATGTGCCAGCTCCTCTCAAGCATGTGTCATTGATCTCCATCAAAGAGTATGTCGGGGCTGGTGTTTGGGAAAATTATAAGTACTAAATTGTGCTATCAAGAATTCTAATGAGGCTCTGATGATCTCGCTCCGCCAGATGCGTTCCGTGGTTGCTGTCGCGGAAGAGGGCTCCTTCACACGCGCGGCTGTACGCGAAAACGCAACGCAATCGGGCATCTCACAGCACGTTGCTACTGTGGAGGAAAGTCTCGGCATCAGGCTGTTTGAACGCACAAGCGAGGGCGTCCTGCTCACACCCGCAGGTGACCGGTACTACAAGAAGATCCTTGATGTTCTGCGTGGTTCCGAAGAGGCGATCATCGATGCGCAAAGCAGCCGGGAGACCCTTTCAGGACCTGTACGGGCAGGGATCATGCCGGTCCTCGCTCGTGCCGCTCTTGCTCCGGCCCTTGAAAGGATGGCGTGCCAGCACAGCGATGTCTCAATCCACATCATGGAGGGCTATAGCGGTGCGCTGACAGACAGTGTCAAGGCCGAAGAACTTGACTTTGCGGTGGTCCCGGCCTTTGGCGGCGCCGTCGGTCTGAATGTGAGCCACCTGGCGCGAGACCGGGAAATGCTCGTCGGTGGTGCACAGAGCGGCCTGGTGCACGGCAAACCGGTGCGTCTTGCGGAGTTGCCACCGCTGAAGCTGGTAACGCCTTCGCGTAACAATATCCGAAAAGCGCGGATCGAAGACTACCTTACGACCCATTCCGTCTGCGTGGACCGGGTTATGGAAATGGATGCCATGTTCGGCACGCTCGACTTTGTTGCCCGGACCGACTGGGTAACCATCCTGCCAGGTGTAATCTGCGCACCGGACCTGGACGGCACGGTTCGCCGGATCGCGCCGATTGACCAGCCGCCACTCTATCTGGATCTGGTGCAGATCGAGCCTGCCCGGCGTCCGTTGTCTCTTCAGGCACGTGTGTTCCTGGAGGAGCTTAAAAAGGAAGTCGAAGAGCTTGTCGCCACATAAGACCAGCCCTCGATTGTCATCCCGGTTTACCGCGTTTGCGGCAAACCGGGATGACAAATGTGGAGCAAGTGATCTGGGATGGCGACGCTGAAGACTGCGCCGGCCAAGACCAAATCACCCGACCGCAAAGGCCCCGAGCTGTCCCTTGCCGAAAGCGAGAGGCGTTTTGTCGCTGTTCATGTGCGCCAGCACACGGCCTATGAATATCTCATGGTCGCCACCTTCGTGAACGGCTTGGGTTTCGCATTCGAGCGTGGCCGCGCAGTCCTTAAGGCAAGGTACACCGTGAACGCCTTCGACCCATTCCAGGCCGGAAAACCGATCGCGTTCGGTGCTTGCAAAAAGCCGGCACAGGTCTGCCTGCTCGTGCGACAGGATGTTTATGGCGAAGCCGGGATGCGCCTTGTATTCTGCAAGGCTGCCCGCCTTGCGGGCGAGGCTCCAAAGGACGAGGGGCGGGTCCATCGATACGGAATTGAACGAACTGATCGTGACACCGATGGGCTCATCTGTCCTCGAGCGGGTGGTCGCAATTGCAACGCCGGTCGGAAAGCAGGCAAGTGTCTGCCGAAGTGCCTTCGGATCGATAGCAAAGTCTTTGGTACCGGTCATTGCGTTCATTGAACCCCTCCATCGCTTGTCTCCGAAGATAGTGAGGTGCGACATTATGGCAAATTATTAGAGCTGATCACAGCAATCAAAATTTTTGATGCGAGGCGTTCATCCTGCGGACGGCAACAAACCCGTGAATTGCCACCAGAGTATCGTCAGCGGCAATCCGAATAGGACTACTGCAGCAAACAGAAAGAGACAGATCCGCGTCAAAAGACCCGTCGAAATCTCCGCAAGAGACATTGCGATAATCAGCGGTGGCGCCTGATAGGGCAGAAGCGGACTTGCGATGCCGATCATTTGCGTCATGGCAACTGTTTCTAGCGGCAGGCCCGATGCGGATGCGAGCGGTTCTGCGAGCGGTGCCAGAACCAACGGCGCGGCCGGAGCGGTGGTCAGGTGGGAGATCAAGACGGAAAAACCGAAAATGGCGTAGACATTCCAAAAGATCTCACCCGGGACAAGGGACATACGCTCAATAAGGGAGTTGGCCAAGGTCACGTCCAGGCCGACGTGACGCGCCAGGGCGCTTACGCAGAAGATTGCGCTGAACAACAACGCCGGTGTCAGGTCGACCTTTTCTTTCATCGTCGCGGCGGGAAGAAGCCCGGACTTCGGCCAGAGCGCAATTGTGGCAACGGCGAGTGCGATCCAGGCCGGTTGAATGCCGTGCACGAAGTCTGTGGCCCAGAGCGCAATGGCGCATAGAAGAAGGACAAGCAACCGTGTTTGCCGTCCAGTCAGACCCTCAGCGGATTGTGTGCCGGCGCGGCGTCGATCAACCGGTTCGGTGTTTAACAGGCAAAGAACGAGCAGAAGCACCGCGAAACGCACCAGATTGACGGGGAACTGGGCGAGTAAGTACCCGGAATATGTGGCTTTCAGGCTGTAGAGACTTTCCAGAGCACCGAATTGGACGATGGTTGGAAGATTGGCAGTGTATATGGCGTATGTGGGCAGCAGGGTTCCGGCCGCGGCGGTTGCGCACAGACCCATGGATCCGCGGCTCCCTGGCTTGAGCCCGAGGGAGTCTGCCAGCGCAACGGCGACAGGTATCAGGATCAGGACGCGGGGAATTGTTGAGGGAATGAGAATGCCAAGTAAAAACCCGGCCGAAGCGACCACCAGAACCGCTTTTGAATAGGACGCGCCGGAGAGGGCGAGCATCCGGTTCGAGATCTGCGTTCCAAGTCCGGTCGCGGTCACCGCTACTCCCAGTATGATGCCGCCGACCAAAAGCCAGAAGCCCCCGGAGGCAAGACCGGAAAATACTACGCCAGGCGGTGCAATCGAGACGGAAAGACTGATCAGGAAGACCAGAAACGCCGCAACGATATCGGGGAAAACCCGGGTTGCGAAGAGTGCTATGGAGAACACACCAACGCCGGTTGCGAACAAGAGCTCGCTCCGTGGATGTTCGGCACCTGCGCCAAGTGTAAAGAGGACCGACGCGGCAAGCGCCGCGGCGATCAAAGTTGCTCCGGGCAAGGTCAGTTTCATGCCCGGCCTTACGGCAACAGGATCGAAGACCCGGTCGTTGAGCCGGATTCAAGGGCCCTGTGCGCTTCCGCGACATCTGCAAGCGCCCATTTCTGATTGACGTTGACCGACAGGTTCCCAGCCAGGATCATCTCAAACACACGGTTTGCCGAGTGCTCGAGATCCTCTCGAGGGCCAACGTAGTTTGCCAGTGTCGGGCGGGTGAAATAGAGCGATCCGGCCTTTTGCAGAAGGCTTGGCGGCACAGGAGGCGCTTCGCCTGTTGTCGCGCCGAACGAGACGAACATGCCGTAAGTGGCGAGCGAACTGATTGAAATGTCGAAAGTCGCCTTGCCGATGCTGTCAAAGACGACAGGGACGCCCTTGCCACCGGTCAGTTCCTTGACGCGTTCAGCAATATCTTCCGACGTCCGGTCGATCGCTTCCGCGTAACCGAGCGACTTGATCATGGCGCAGCTTTGCGCACCGGACGTAACGCCGATCATCCGTGCGCCCAGCTGCTTGCCCCACTGACCGGCGAGTTGGCCGACACCGCCCGAAGCTGCAAAGAAAAGAACGTCCATGCCCGGCTGGACCTTGAAGCAGCGCTCCAGAAGATATTCGGCCGTCATGCCCTTCATCAGAACCGCGGCGGCGGTTTCGTCCGAAATGCCATCGGGGATCTTGAGAACACGGGCCGCCGGTGCATTGCGCACCGTCGCGTAGGCGCCCAGAACGCCGCCATAAACGACCCTGTCACCGATCGCGAAGCCTTCGACATCCGGACCGACCGCAGTGACTTTCCCGGCCGCTTCCAATCCCAGCGGGCTGGGGATGGCGAGCGGGTAGTGACCCGAGCGCTGGTAGATGTCCATGTAATTGAGTCCGATCGCGGTCTGCTCGATCTGGAGCTCACCTTTCCCGGGTGGCGGAACATCGAACTGTTCCAGCTGCATGACTTCGGGCGCTCCCTGCCCGGTCATCATGATACGTTGCGCCTGCATGCGCGGTCTCCTTCTCTTCCAAAACTACCGTGCGGTCGCGTCACCGGATTCGACGACAACGGTCTGAACCTCACCGGCACCATTTGCCCTGCGAAAGGCCGCTGCCTTTTGGTACTCTTCCGACTTGAAGCATCTTACGCCCGCTTCAAGCGACGGGAACTCGATCACCACGAAACGATGGAAGTGCTCCGGACCTTCCATGATTTCGTGATCGCCTCCTCTTGCGAGCACTTTCCCGCCATGCTTGCTGATGATGTCGGGGACCAGATCGGTGTATTTCTTGTATTCGACCGGATCATTGATCCTGGCGCGTGCCATCCAGTATGCAGGCATGATTTCCTCCGGGAAGTTACATCAGGGTCTCGGGTAGCCAGTTGGCGATCTGGGGAAAAACGATCAGCAATACAGCTGCAAACAGCATGATGCCCCAATAGGGGATCGAACTCAGAAAGATCTCCTGGACACCTACCTTGGGGTCCTCGATAGCTGCCTTGACCGTGTAAACCAGCAGTCCGAAGGGCGGTGTCAGGAGACCGGCTTCAATTGCCAGAATGCCGACGATGGCAAAGCTCAAACGATCAAAGCCGAAGGCAACCGCGATGGGTTCGACGATGGGGACAGTCAGGAGCATGATCGAGATACTGTCGATGACCATACCGAGGATGAACCAGATCAGCAGAATGACGCCCAGAACCTGCCACGCCTGCAGGCCGGAGGCGATGAAGTATTCCCGAATGGCGGTTGTTACACCTGTCATTGCAAGGGTCCGGGAATAGAGCGCCGCGCAAAACAGCAGGATCAGAATGGGTGCGGCGGTCTTGCCGACCGCGTAGACCGCCTGCATGAATTGCTGCCAGGTCAGTCCCTTGGTCATGGCGAAGAGTAGGGCAAGTGCGGCGCCCGCGCCGGCGCCTTCGGTCGGTGTGAAGATGCCGAACCAGATGCCGCCGAGCACGGCCAGAATGATCCCGAAGACGCCGATCATGCTGGACAGGAACTGGCCGAAACTCATGTCAACCCGGTCGGCAGCCGCTTCGCGCTGCTGTGCCCCGGGACGGTTCTCGCCGACGACCTCCGGATTCATAATCGCGGTGACAATGATGTAGCCAAGGAACAGGCTCGCCAGAAGGATGCCGGGCAGCACACCTGCAAGGAAAAGCCGGCCTATGGATTGCTCGGTCAGAATGCCCCAAACGATCATGAGCACCGATGGCGGGATGAGCATTCCAAGGCAGCTCGATCCGGCAATTGCACCAAGTGCAAATCCGCGCCTGTAGTTGAACGCCTTCATTTCCGGATAGGCAATCCGTGAGAATGCGGCGGCGGAAGCGATCGAGACGCCGGTTACAAACGAGAATATGGTATTGCCCAGCACAGTCGCGATCGCCAAGCGACCAGGCAGTCTCTTGATGCCCCGGTTGATGCCGTTATAGACATCGGTGATGGCACCTGACCGGCCGATGAATTCGCCCATCAGCATGAAAAGCGGGATCACGGCAAAGGTGAAATCACGGAGCGCTTCAGCCGCGGTCGAGGCGACAGTAGCTTCGACAATCCGCATCTTGCCCGTCACCAGGTAGATGCCGAGTGCACTGGAAACGCCGAGCGCAACCGCGACGTGGACACCCAGCAGAACCAGTCCGAGAAGGCCGCCGATTATGATGAGCGCAGTGCCGAAATCAAACAAGGCAGAGGCCCCTTATCGAAACTTCAGCCGGTCGGACAAGCCAAAGGCTTCGATGACGGCCAAGAGGAGATAATTGAAAGCGGCAAGGCCGCTACCGAAGATGATCGTGAAGCGGGCGGGCCAGACCGGGACGCGCAACGCGCCTTCGCCATCAAACTCACCGTTGGCGAATGACCTGAGTGCGGGCGTGATGCCGGCTTTCATCAAAAACAGGAAAAATGCGGCGCCCAGCAACAAGCCGAGGACAACGAGGGCTTTGCGAACGGACGGATTGAGCGCGGAAATCAGAAAGTCTGCCTGAAGCATCGATCCGGAGCGGACGGCAAAGCCCAGTTGCAGGAACACGATCATGACCACCGAGTTGGCCACGATCTCCTTGGTGCCCTGTAACGGCATGTTGAGCGCGCGGAAAACAATGTCTGCCAGAATAAAGAAACAGAGAATGAATGCCCAGGCAGCGGCCAGGATCATCAGTAGTTTCGTGAGTTGGTCGGTCGCCCGGATCAGGAACATGTTTGTTCAGCCGTTAGCATGGAGGTCCGCGCAGACTGCAAAGGCCGGCGGAGGGGAAAGGGATGCCGCGGGCGTAAGCCGCGGCATCAGTTGGCTGCATTGCGTTACTTGATCTCGTAGCGAACGGGCCAGGAATAGCCCCGGTCTTCTGCCTTATCGAGGACGAGGTTCAGAACCTGTTTGGCAGGCAAACCCTGTTCCTCCAGGTCGCTCGCCATCTGCTGCGGCCAGTCCTTGAGGCTCTCCGCCCAGGCCGCGCGGACAGTCGGATCGATCTCGGTGACCGTGATAAGCCCACGCAGCTCTTCAACCAGACGCGCATATTCCTTCTGGTTCACGATGCCTGTCTGCTCTTCATAGTCGGCCGCGACCTCGTGCAGGATCTCCTTCACGTCATCAGGCAACTCGTTGTAGGTGTCCTGGTTGATCGTGAGCCCATGCCACGTCATCGAGCCGAAGCCGATCAGGGTGTAGTATGGCCCCGGCTCGTAAAGCTTGAGGTTCACCCAAGCCGAGGGAAACATGATCCAGCCTTCATAGACGTTGGTATTCATTTCCGTGTAGGCCGTCGCCAGCGAGGACTGGACCGGCGACACGCCGGCATACTTCAACCAGTTCAGATTGAGCCCGGCTCCGGCAATCTTCTGGTCTTTCAGATCAGACAGGTTTTCCCAGGCAAACGAGGTTCCGAGGTTGTAGCCGCCGTCGGCAATGCGCGACAGGAGGATCTGGTTGAACTTCTGGGGGAAGACGTCCGTCAGATAGGGCACTTCAGCATAGACATCCTGTGCGATCTGCAAGGACTGAACCGGGTCCATCGTTCCGAAGGGCATCATGACCTGAAATGCATGCAGCGGCAGGTTGGACGGCTCGAAACAGTAGCAGAAGCCGCCAATGTCGATGATCCCGTCCTGAACACCTTCCAGAACTTCCGTCACCTTGACGATGGATCCCGAATAGCCCTCCACGAAATTGATCGTATGGTCGGTTCGTTCTTCGACGCGGCGCTTCAGTTCGGGTTGGAAATAGTCGATCATCAGCCCGGCATAGACGACGCCTGGCGGGTGGCCAGACCCGATCCGCAATGTGATTTCATCTGCGGCAGCCTGGCCGCCAACGATAGCAAGCGTCGTGGCCAGCGTCATGCCGGCAATTGTCTTCTTCATGGTTTCCTCCCGTGAACATAGTTCAAGTGCACCGGATTGCCGGTGCATCGGGAGCCGGCCTTCTTGAGCGGGGGCCGGTCTCCCAATTCGTCATGCGGCGTCTGCGCCGGGCGATTGCAACCGAACGCTGTCCGGCACTTCGAGCGGTGTGTTGGGGCCGTCCAGAAATTCGACGGTTGTAAACAAAAGCTCCGTGTCGCCGATGTTTTCCACCGCGTGGAGCATGTATTCGCCGGCGCTGTAATAGAAATGCTTGGTCTCGCCTTCGTAGTGCTCGACGTCGCGGATCTCGCCACTGGAGAAGAAGCCACGCGCCTTGCCAGCGCGGTGCGCTGACCAGAAATAAGGGTTCACATGGCGATGGAACGCGCAGCGTTTGCCAGGTGCCAGACGCAGATGCCAGACGCGGACCTTGTCCGTTTCAGAAACCAGCCTGGATCCCACAACGCCGCTGTATTCATCAGCTTTCATCGCGTCATAAAGGCCTTCGGGCCAGTGCGCGAATGCGGCCGGATCGGTTGCGGTCGGAATGTGATTGGAAACGGCATGTGCCTGCTGGGCCTGGGCCATGTGGAATTTCCTTTTTAATTATTGCGCTGCGTTGCGCGCTGCCACCAGCGTGTCCAGATCTGCCCGAAGCCCCGTTTTCTGGGCCTCGTTCAGTCTGACAAGCGGAGGGGCCATGCGTGTCCAGCTTTCGTCATTGGTGCGCCAGGCTTCGAGTTGCTTCATGCCCGCCATCAAAGGATATTTTGCAGCGGCCGCCCGTGCGGCCTTGACGTGTTGGAACGCCTGTTCGCGCCCCGCTTCATCCGCATTCAGGGCCGCGCGGACAAGATTGCCAAAGGCATTTGTGGATCCGGAGATGATGCCGGCGCACTTTGCTTCCAAAGCGTCGAAGACCATTGCCTCGCTGGAGGGATAGACATCGAAGTCCCGATCGATACCTCCTGTTGCCTCGACAAAGGCAAGCGATTGCGAAAAATCGCCGCTGGAGTCTTTCAATCCGGCAATAATCGGCCCGAATTCGGCCTTCAGTCGCGAGACCAGTGCAGGCGAGAGCGGTGTCATGGACATTTGCGGAAAGTGATAAAGGTAGATCCGCAGCGCGTCCGAGTTCACCTTGTCGATGATGCGTGCATAGTAGGCGTAGAGGCCGTCGTCACTCGGGTTCTTGTAGTAAAACGGCGGCAGGATGAGAACGTTCGCAAATCCGGCGTCGAGCGATGCTCTGGTATAAGCGATCGCGTCTTCGGACGAACAGGCCCCGGTACCGAAAATCACCTGATCCGCGGCAAAGCCCGCAGCGGCGAATGCTGCCGGAAGGGCCAGGCGGTCCTTCGCTGAAATGGAGTTGCCTTCTCCGGTGGTCCCGGTCGGTGCTATCCCGTCGCACCCGCCATCGGTGACCAGATGGCGGCAGTAGGCGATGAGTTTCGCTGCGTCCACGCCGCCTTGATCGTCAAAAGGGGTAACGGCGGCGGCGTATATGCCACGGCGGGCCTTGGGCATAAAAGGTCTCCTCATTCCGCTGCTTGTGCTGCGGCGTGCGTGTCTTTCATGGAGACGACCACCTTGATCGCGTCGTCGATGCGCTCCCGGGCGTATTTCAGCGCCGTCGGCAAATCTTCCATGGGAAATGTGTGGGTGTGGATCTTGGTCGCATCGAAGCGCTTTTCGGCCATGAAGGCCATAGCCCGATGCGTCGCCGACCTGCCTTCTCCGCGAATGCCGTAGAGATAAATGTTATTGACGGCCAGATAACCGAGATCGAATTCAACCGGCTTCTTGGGGAAGGCCGCGAGGCAGATCCTCCCGCCGCGATTGGTCATGTGGACGGCCTGGTTGACTGTCGTTTCACTGCCGGCGCAATCGACGACGTAGTCGGCTCCCTTTCCGCCAGTGAGTTCCTTTATCCGGCTAACGACATCTTCGTTTCTGGCATCGATCGCGACATCAGCGCCCAATTCGAGACCGATCCTGTTGCGGTTTTCACGGGTCCCGACCAGGACAACCGGCGACGCACCAAGCGATTTGGCAACCGCGACAGCGAGCAGGCCTATGGGGCCGGGACCAATTACCACGACGCTTTCGCCGGCAACGAGACCGCCAAGCTCGGTGAGGCCGTACATCGACGTTCCGGCCGTGACCACGAGGGTCGCTTCCTCGTCGGACATTGTGTCCGGCACCTTGATCATGGTGTTGATGTTGTTCACCGCATATTGGGCAAAGCCGCCATCGGTGGTGAAGCCGTTGGCCCTGTGTCCCTTGTTCTGTTCGCCATAGTTTTTGCCGTAGTTGTGGCACGATGTGTACATGCCCATCCGGCACCGCTTGCACTGGCCGCATCCGGCGTGGATTTCGACCGTGACGCGGTCGCCGATCTCGAATTCATCGACGCCGGGCCCGAGTGCCGCAATCGTTCCCATGTATTCATGGCCAGGCGTGAAATTCTTGTTGAATGGCGCTCCGCCTTCGATCAGGGCAGGCGTTCCATAAGTGAGGATCTCCAGGTCGGTTGCGCAGATGGCAACCGCGTCGATCCTGACCAGCGCTTCGGCCTTGCCCGGCCGGGGCACGTCCTTGTCCACGAGTGTCAGTTGTTCCGGATCGCCCAGGACCCAAGCCTTCATTTTTGGCGGAACGGTCATATCGATGGGTGCGTTCACACGGTCCTCCCTGACTGAATGAACAAGGGTCAACAGGCGGGTTGAACGGAAAAACAACCCTGAGATAGACAGACATCATTCGGCATGTTCTGCCGCGTCAATCCTAATTGGTTAACCAATTTGGTGCTTTGGTCGTATCATTTCACGATAAAAGCTCTCATGTAAAGAAAAAATCGATACTTGAGTCTCTTTTCCGAGTGTGGCTAAATTGAATGAGTTTAAATTTCGCCTTGAAATAAGATTGGTGCACCAAATTGGTATTGGATCTGCAAGCTCCTTCCCTCCCGGTTCTTGACCTTGTGAGAGGCTGGCTCGAGCAATCCGGACTTCGTCCTGGAGGACGGCTGCCGCCTGAAAGACAGCTGTGTGACACGCTGGGCGTTTCACGTGGCGTTTTGAGAAAGGCGCTCACGGTTCTTGAGGCGGAAGGGATCGTTCACAGGAAAGTCGGCAAAGGGACATTTTTGGGAGATGCCTATGCGGTTGCCGGAGCGTCCTCCGAAAGCCTTGGCTTTCTTGCAGACCGAACGAGCCCGCACGAAGCGATGGTCGCAAGGCTCGTTTTGGAACCGGAACTCACGGCATTGGCGGCCATTCACGCAACGCCCAGACATCTTGCCCAGCTGCGCGACCTCACGCGGAAAATGCGGGAAGCAGCATCCTGGCCGTCTTACGAAGAGCTTGATTTCGCGTTTCATACCGAAATTGCCGAGGCAGCCGGGAACACATTGTTGAGCGAACTTCACTGGCTGGTGAACAAGGTTCGTGTATCAGTGGTCTGGTCGCGCCTGGACGTGCCAGAAGGCGGTCCGCCAGCTGATTATCATTCCTTTGCGGAACATGAGGCAATCGTTGCCGCGCTCGAAAGACGCGACGCGGCAGGGGCAAAAAACGCCATGCGCGCGCACCTGAAATCCGTCCGGGCGACTTTCTTGCCCGAAGACTGAACAGACGACTGGCCGGGCCGGCCGGCATAGAGGAACCGAAAGGCAAATTGCGTGATCGATTTTTATACCTGGACGACACCCAACGGACGCAAGGTCTCGATCCTTCTGGAAGAACTCGGCGTCGACTACAAGGCGCATGCGATCGACATATCCAAGGGCGAGCAACATGAGCCCGACTTTCTGAAGATCTCCCCGAATAATCGCATCCCAGCGATAGTGGATCATGATACCGGAATTTCCATGATGGAGACCGGTGCCATCATGCTTTACCTCGCCGAGAAATACGGAAAGTTCCTGCCTGCCGGTGATGCCCGCTGGCCAGCCATCGAATGGCTCATG
Organism: uncultured Roseibium sp.; assembly: GCF_947494555.1. Classification (GTDB taxonomy): domain Bacteria; phylum Pseudomonadota; class Alphaproteobacteria; order Rhizobiales; family Stappiaceae; genus Roseibium. The sequence goes on from NZ_CANLVF010000010.1 coordinate 102,680, forward strand.
TGGCAGATGGGCGGGCTCGGGCCAATGCTCGGGCAGGTGCACCATTTCGTCAAATACAACAAGGGCAAGTCCGAATACGGCGAAGAACGCTATTCGACCGAAGGGCGCCGCCTCTACAAGGTGCTCAATACGCGCCTGGCGGACCGTGACTTTATCGCGGGCGACGGACGGGGCGAATACTCGATCACGGACATGGCCTGCTGGCCCTGGATTTCCCGTTTCGAATGGCAGGAAATCGATCTCAACGAGTTTCCGAACGTTAGGGACTGGTATGTGCGCATTGCGGAAAGACCTGCGGTGCAGCGCGGGTACCAGGTTCCCAAACACGTAAACGACGTACCGATGCCCTAGGAAGGAAAGATGGCCTTTGCCGTATCACCAAGCGGAGAACAGGTTCGTCAGGAGTGTTCCCATCGGAGCATCCCGGTCCGCGATGGTGAGCCCGATCCACAGAAGTGCAGGCAAGACGGCAAAGGTCAGGAGTGTCGATGCAACGATCAGACCCGCGACTTTTTCCGGGTCACGCTCGTAGCGTTCGGCAAAGACGTAAGTGACGATGGCGGACGGCATGGCCGCCATCAGAAACAGACTGCCGGCTGCAAGGCCGGTAGCACCCAGGAGGGCAATCGTTGCCGTGCCGGCGGCAATGCCGATCAGCAATCTTGCTGCTGCAAGAGCCACGGCCGTCTTGATGTCATCAATCCTGAGGCGGGCAATGGCAGCGCCGAGCAGGATCACCATGACGGGGATCATCATGCCACCCAGCAAGCGGGTCGTTTCGCGGATCACTTCCGGTGGCGTGATGCCGGTTGCCTTGACAACAAGGACCGCGGTTACGGACCAGACCAGGGGCTCCTTCAGCGTCCTGCCGAGCGAAAACGATCCGGCGGTAACGATCGGCATGACCGTGTATTGCAGGATTGCAATGACGAAGAAAAAGGCAACGCCAATCGCAAGTCCTTCGTTCCCGAACGCCAGCAAAACGACCGGAAGCCCGATGTTGCCGGAATTGGGCATTGTCAGGCTGGGCAGGAAGCTGCGCAGATTGAAACCGGAGACCATGAGAAATGCAGTCGCGAGAACGGCGGCAATGACGCTGGCGCAAATTGCACCCGCAGACATCTGAAGCAGGACTGTTTCCGGAAGGTCTGTGCTCGTCAGCGAAGAAAAAACAAGCGCCGGTGTTCCGACCATCATCACGAGCATGCTCATGCTTTTGGTTTCGAGGTTCGGTCCGGCCTTCTGTATCCAGTATCCGATCGCCGCCATCAGAAGAATCGGCGCGATGACGCCGGCGAGTTCACCAATCAAATCAATATCCTTCGGCAATACGGAGCAGTCGGTCGAAGCAAGGTGCCAATGGTTTGCGGTGCTGGATCTGACGGCAGGTTGATGGCGCCAGTCAAGTACGGTTGCTGCCGGCAAGCTTCAGAATTGCCGATATTCGCTATCAGAAATGCTGATTTAGAAAAGCTCTCGTTATTCGATATTCATGTAGCAATGACAGAAAACTCGATTTTTCCGGGAGGTGCCGATGGCCCACATAGCGCCTGTTGATCTTGAAGCGAGCCGTGAAGCGGCAGAAGAAATCAAGTGGCTGGCGGGCCAGACGGGTTTTGTCGCCAATTCCATGTTGACCCTGTCTCATCGACCGGAAATCGCCAGGGCGGTGCTCAACCTTATTCGTGCGGTCGTGCGCAATCCGAATGCAACCGTCGATCCGGCGCTGTTGTGGATGGTCGCCCATGTCACCAGCCTGTCCAATGGCTGCAGCTACTGTTCGGCGCACACATTCAAGAACGGTGCGGACAATGGCGTGCCCCAGGACAAGCTGGAAGCCCTTTGGGAGTTTGAAACCAGTCCGCTGTTCTCCGAAGTCGAGCGCGCTGCTTTGCGGGTCGCGCTGACGGGCGGGCAGTGTCCGTCGTCGGCGGATCAGGCGGATATGGACATTCTGAGAAGCCATTACTCCCCGGCGCAGGTAGTCGAAATCTGTTCCGTCATCGCGTTGTTCGGCTTCAACAACCGCTGGAACGCTTTGATGGAGACCGAACTGGAGGAGAGCGTCGTCAGTTTCGTGAACAGCAAGAATTACCACGGCCCGGGCACAAGTGCGTGAGGTCAGACGGACTGTTTGAGGAGGCGGTCCGAATAAGGAGGAGGAAGAGTTGTGACAGAGAACAAGAATGGTTCAAATCGCAGGACGTTTCTGGCGGGAGCAGGTGCTGCTGCCGGAATGGCCGGACTTCAGATTACCATCCCCGGAACCGCGCTGGCCGCCGGATATCCCGAGCGGCCGATTACGCTGGTCGTGATGTATTCCGCTGGTGGTGGCACCGACACGATCATGCGCAAGATTGCCCAGGAAATGGCGGACGCGCAGGGATGGAATGTCAACGTCATCAACAAGCCTGGTGCGGTCGGCGGGATTGCCACCCAGTTCGTGGGCGCACAGCGGCCCGATGGCTACACCGTTCTTGGCGGTGCGAACTATAACCGGTTCGTGCGCGTGCTCGGGCACGCCGATTTCACACCCTGGCAGGACTGGGTTCCGTTCAAGGCCGCAAATGCGCTGGCATCTTGGTCGGTTTCCGCAGACAGCCCGCACCAGACCATGAACGATGTAATTGCGGCGGCCAAGGCAAACCCGGGCAGCGTGACCATTTCGACGTCCGGTACCGGTGGTGTCTGGCACGAACTGGCGATGATCATTGCGAACATGGCCGGTGTCGAACTGAAATACGTTCCCTACAAGGGCGGGAAACCGGCCACACTGGCGGGACTTCAGGGCGAAACGGACATTGCCGGCGGCGGTCTGCACGAGCATATCGATCTGATCCGGGCCGGAAAGCTGCGCAACCTGTGTCATACAAGCATCGAGGACATCACGCTGGATGATGGCACGGTGCTGCCATCAATCGCCTCCATCATTCCCGAATCACGGGCGCTTTTGCCCGTTGGCGCAACCTACAACTTCATGGTCAAGCGCGACATCCCGCCAGAAGCCATGCAGGCTCTTGCCGACGGTTTCGTTGCAGCGGTCAATTCCGACGGTTTCCAGGAGCTGCTGAAGGCCAAGTTCTTCCAGCCCGATGTCAAGATCGGCGAGGAAGCGGATCGCGAAGGCGCTCTCATGGAGGCCGTGACCGTCGAAATCTTCAACAAGTTCAAGGACCAGATCGGTGCTGAGGTCAAGACGGCCGAAGAACTTGGACTGCCGAAGCCTGAAGACTTTGACGCATGGTGGCCGCCGGAAGGTTATAAACCGCCGCCGATCAAGTCAGGCGCTTGAAGGTGACCGGCCCCGGCTGATCGGTTCGGGGCCGCTCCGACATATTCAGACATGCTGAATCGAGGGAACGCCAGTGAGCGAACACCTGCACTCTGAAGTGAAATTCGAGGGTGAAGAGGCCGGAACTGGTTATGCCTCACCAGCGCTCGACCTGATTGCGACCGTCCTGCTTATTCTGCTGTCCGTTGCCGTCATGCTGGGAAGTCTGGCGTTGCCGGTTCCTAGCGATCTGCTGACGGCGCCGGGCTTGCTGCCTTTCATCGTTGCAGCGAGCCTGCTCGTTATGGCGCTTGGCCTTGGAGCCTCCGCAGTCGGACGCTGGCGAAGCGGTGTCAGAATGCCCGTACTTGCCGGGCGGGATATGGCAACCGATTTGAAGTCGCTCGTGCTCGCAGGCGCGATCGCCGTCTACATTGCCGGTCTTCAATATCTCGCCTTCCGGCACGACATTGTGTTCGGCGATTTCCGGCACTCGGTCACGGCCTTCGAGCCGGTAACGATCCTTGCACTGGCGGTCATCATGCGCCTGTCCTGGTCCGGTCCGCTCTGGATCATCTGTTCTGTTTCCATCCTCTGGACCGTTCTGTTGAGCAGCGTGTTTCAGCACGTATTCAATATTCCGCTGCCGGGGTCCTTCTGATGATCGATGCTCTGCTGGCAGCGCTTCAGCCATCACTCCTGTTCATGTCGTTGTGCGGTGTCTGCCTCGGGATTGTCTGGGGTGCGCTTCCCGGTCTTTCGACGACAATGGCAATGGGGTTGCTGATCGGTCTGTCTGCCGGCATGTCGCAAGAAGTAGCGATCAGCTTCATGCTCGGCGTTTATACGGGAAGCGTTTTCGGCGGGGCAATTTCCGCCGTCCTGATCAACATACCCGGAACGCCCGACGCCGTTCCGACCATGATCGAGGGTCACCAGCTCGCGCAAAGGGGAGAAGGCGGGCAGGCGCTTGGGATGTCCATTGCCGCTTCCTTCGTGGGTGGCATGGTTGGCATCGTGCTCCTGATCATGCTGATCCCTCTCATTCTCGCATTCGCGCTCAATTTCAAATCCTGGGAAATGTTCTGGCTCGCGATCATCGGCATCATGGTGGCCGGATCGATGGCGGCCGGCTCCGTCCCGCTCAAGGGCTGGATTGCCGGCTGGATCGGAATGCTGATCGCCTTTGTGGGGCTCGATGCAATCCATGCGGTTCCCCGCTTCACCTTTGGCTCCTTCGCGCTTTATGACGGTGTTTCGTATGTCGCGGTTCTGATCGGTCTCTTCGGACTGTCGGAAATTCTGCGCACGCTTCCTGCCAAAGACATGCCGACAATCCCCTCAGATGTCGGACGCGTTTTTCCGCCGCTTGGGAAACTGGCTAAATATATTCCGAGCGCACTGCGCTCCGGGTCTATCGGTGCGTTTATCGGCGCCATTCCCGGAGCGGGCGCCAACGTTGCTTCGTTCCTTGCTTATGATATCGGCCGGCGTTGGGCACGGCCCGAAGAAAAGGCGCAATGGGGCAAGGGCAGCTACCAGGCCATCGTTTGCGCCGAAACGGCCAATAACGCGAATATCGGCGGATCGATGCTGCCGACGCTCGCCCTCGGCATTCCGGGAAATGCGGCCGCAGCCGCGCTTCTGGCGGCACTTACGCTCAAGAACGTCGTCGTCGGCCCAACCATCGAGATCGATCATCCGGGGCTGATCTATTTCATCTATGCCTGCCTCATCGTTGCAAATCTTTTGATGTATGTCGCCGCGTTCGCGCTGATCGGGCCGTGCGTCAAGTTGTTCAGTCTACCACGCGGGATCCTTATGCCGATGATCCTGCCTGTGTGCGTGATTGGCGCATTTGCCGTCAAACTGTCGATGGCGGATGTCTGGATCATGTTTGCAGCCGGTGTCTTCGGCTGGTTTTTCACCATGATGCGGTTCCCAACAGCCCCTGTTGTCCTCGGCGTCATTCTTGCGCCGCTCGCGGACGAGAATCTGCGCCGATCGCTGCTCGTTTTCGAAGACAAGTCGATCGGGTTCATCCTGTCCCAATGGATCGGCACGGTGCTCATGATCGCCGTGTTCCTTGTCGTCATAGAAGGTGTGTTGCGCGCGCTCTGGTCCTTGCGAAAAAGCGCCGGCGACACGGAACCGTCTCTCTCATCCCCGCCCAATTAAGGAGTGTGTTGGTGCCAACGAAGACCAAGGAAATCGGACTGGCGATTGTCGGTTGCGGGACAATCGGGCGCATACGTGCCGAGATTGCACGTGCTTATCCCGGTGTCGGCTGGATCGGCCTGTGCGACATCAAGTCGGACATCGGTCAAAAGCTGGCCGAGGATGTCGAGGCGGATTTTTTCACCACCGACTTCAGGGAATTGCTGGTCCGCCCCGAAATCACCGCAACGATCATTGCCACTGACGAGAACTTTCATTTCGAACCGACCATGCTGGCGATTCAGCAGGGACATGACCTGTTCATTGAAAAACCGCTTGCGACAGATGCCCGCCAATCCGCCCAGATCCTGTCCGCTATCGAGGAGACCGGCGTTGACGCCGTGATTGGCTATACCCAGCGTTTCCGGCGCCGGTTTCTGGCGGTCAAGGAGCGTCTGACAACAGGACAGATCGGGGATGTGCACTCCGTTGTCACGCGCGCATTCATGAACCGCATGGTTCCGATTGCCACGGTTCAAAGGACCCAGGAACGCACAACACTGACGCCGATGGTGGTATCGGGAACGCACAGTCTGGATATGTCGCTCTGGCTCATGGAGGGCAAGTCGCCTGTCAGCGTCTACGCCCGCTCGACAGACAAGGTGCTGGGTGCCTGGGGCACGAAAGATTCAACGTTCGGCATCTTCACGATGGACGATGGCACCATTTTTTCCATGAATATTTCCTGGGCACTTCCGGAAGTCTGGCCTGGAGCGGTCTATGGCATCGAGATCGGCATTGTCGGTTCTGAAGGCGTTATCGACATCGAGGACACGCACCGGGATCTCGTTATGGCGACAAATGTCGCGCAAGGGGCCGGATACGCGCCAGAAGGCTACAAGGCGCCGGATCGTCATGTCGATTTTCTCACGAGTTACCCGCCGGGAGACCTTCATCTCGGGCAATTGTGGGGGCCGATGCGCGAGGAAACAAATGCCTGGTACCAGCGTCTCTACGCAGGTCTCGATACGCCGCATGCATCGGCGCAGGACGGTCACCGGAATCTCCTGCTCACCATGGCAATGGATCTTTCCGCCAAGCGCGGCGAACCGGTCGCTTTGCCACCTGATCCGGCCGAGCTGATGGCTGAACTTTCCTAGGAGACTTTCTATGAGCATCACCGTGCGGTTTGGCGGCTACCAGGGAGACAAGTCCGTTCACACGCGCGGCGGCAGAACGCTGGCGCAGGCACTTGCCCGGACGAGCAATGGCGCAGTGCAACTGGAATTCGACGAGAACATTGTCACGCGCGGGCACAAGGCTGCCGACCTTTTGTCGATGACGGAAAACGGTGCACTTGACGGGTGCTACTTCTCGTCAAGCTACCTGGCGAAGCGCGTTCCGGAACTCGGTGTGTTCGACCAGCATTTCGTTGTTCCTGATCGCCGGCGTGCTTATGCCGTGCTCGATGGTGAACTCGGTGAGCGGCTGAAGCAGAAGGTAGCAGCGTCAACCGGATATACGGTGCTCGGATACTGGGACAACGGGCTGCGTCATATCTCGAGCCGGACACCGATCCGGGCACTCGACGATTGTGCCGGGCAGAAACTCAGGACCCTGGCAAACGAAGATCATCAGCGCGTCTTCCGTTCGCTCGGGTTCGAGCCGCGTGCGATCGATGTTCGCGACCTGCCGGCTGCGGTCAAAGACGGTACAGTCGATGCTCAGGAAAATCCGCTGACGAACATCTACAATTTCGGACTTCACGAGACGCATCGAAGTGTCACGCTTTCCCGGCATCTGCTCGGAGTTGCGCTGGTCCTGTTCCGGACAAAGACGGTCGAAGCCTGGCCTGCCGACGTGCGGGCCGCCGTCGAAAAGGCCGTTTCCGAGGCGACCCTTGCACAGCGCCGTTTTGCCGAAGAAGACGACGACATCTGCCGCCGCGCCCTGGAGGCGGAAGGCGTTGAAATCATCGAACTGAGCGAGGCGGACCGCGCACGGTTCGCCTCCCGATGCCGCTCAGAAGTCGACACCACGCGCAAAGCGTTCGATGCGGAGTTAATCTCCTTGTTTGACAAAGAGTTAGATGCTGCCTGAGCCCTATTCAAGTTCTGCATTCATCTACTCGAAGTTAGCATTTCTGATCGATTTGGCGGGTCGCTACTCTGGTGTTTACAGGAGGAAAAGCACGGATGAATTCTGTATCCAGACGCATCGATCCGGAAGTAATTGTTTCGGCGATCCTCGGTGTGTCTTCGGCCTTGTCGATTGTATTCATGTCGCAGCTTGTCGCTCCGCCCAAAGTCCTCTTTGGCCGGTCGTTGACGGCGATTTCTCCCAGCCTGTTTCCTTATCTGGTGTTGAGCGGGCTCGTCGCGCTGAACATGTTGTTCCTCTATCGCTGCAATACCCGCCCGGAGGGCATCTGGTCACCGCCGACCTATAACGAGCACAGCCGCATCCGTGGCCTGCTGCTGTTTGCGATCATGCTGTTCTATGCGCTTGCAATGGCGCCGATCGGCTTCCTGATATCGAGTGTGCTTGCGCTGGCCATGATTTCCATTCTCGTCGGCAACCGAAGCGTCTGGCAGATATTGCTTGTCTCGTTGCTCCCGCCGGTTTTTCTCTATCTTGTCGCGACGCGATTGCTCGCCGTTGCGCTGCCGGAATTGTCTCCGATTGAGTTCTTCTACGCCTATGTCCTTGGGGAAAGCGGCGGGATCGGGGCTGCTCAATGATCGAACAGTTTACCCAAGGCTTTGAAATGGCGTTCCGGCTGGACACGATCGTGTTCATCTGTCTTGGCCTGTTCGGCGGTATGCTGGTCGGAGCGCTCCCCGGGTTCACCACCCTCATGGCGATGGCCATTCTTCTGCCGATTTCGTTCTTTTTGGACCCTCTGGTTGGAATTCCATTCCTTCTGGGGATCTACAAAGGCGGCATGTTCGGAGGCAGTGTCCCGGCCATTCTGGTTTCCATGCCCGGCACCGGAGCGGCGGTTGCAACGACGCTGGATGGATATCAGCTCACGAAAAAGGGGCAGTCGCGCAAGGCACTGGATACCGCGCTGGTTTCTTCAGCTTTCGGCGATACGTTTTCAGATATTTTCACCCTGGTAATGATCTTCCCTATCGCGCTGCTGGTCATGCAATTCGGACCGCCGGAGATCTTTGCCGTCCTGCTTCTGTCCCTCGTGATCATCGCGGTGACAACCGGCGGAAATGTTCTGAAGAGCCTGATCATGATGCTGCTCGGTATCTGGCTCTCCTTCATCGGAACCGACCCGCTCGGCGGTGTTGAGCGATTTACATTCGGTCTCTTCGATCTCAAGTCCGGCATTCCGCTGTTGCCAATGCTGATCGGCGTGTTCGCGATACCCGAAATCGTCAATGTCGTGATGCGGTCAACACAGGGCCAAGCGCTTGCCGCCGTCGTCGGCGATCGTCTCAAATGGTCTGAATTCAAACGGATTTTCCGGACGCTTTGCCGGTCATGCGTGATCGGGACAAGCATCGGCATTATTCCCGGGCTCGGTCAGGTGGTCGCGGCCATGATGGGCTATACCGCTGCAAAGAACGCGTCCAAAACGCCGGAAAAGTTCGGCAAAGGCGAAATCGAGGGTGTTGCGGCCGCCGAATCTGCCAACAACGCCGTCAACGGTCCGACGCTCGTACCGCTCCTGACGCTTGGCATACCCGGTGACAATGTCACGGCCATTTTGCTGGGCGCCTTTGTTGCGCAGGGTCTGCGCCCCGGTCCGCAATTGTTCGAAGAGCAGGGTGCGACTGTCTTTGCCATCCTGATTGCGATGGTGATCGCCAATCTGCTGTTTCTGGTCATCGGCTACCTCTCGGTACCTTTCTTTGCCCGCCTTGTGACACTGAAGAATTCTGTGCTTGTGCCCATCGTGATCATGTTCGCGTTCGCCGGTGCATTCGTGTTCCGGTCCGATTCGATTGATCTCCTGATGTTGGTTGCCTTCGGCGCATTTGGCCTTATCGCCCGCGCCGCAAGGTTCGATGTCATGCCGATGGTGATGGGCTTCATCCTGGGTCCACCGATGGAATACGCCTTTGGCCAGACGGTAGCCATGGCACAGAACGCACCGCTGGCGTTCCTGCTCACGGAGCGTCAGGGAATGCTCTTCCTTCTGGTCGCCATTCCCGTCATTGCCTTCGTCCTGTGGAGGAGGATGAAGAAGCTGGCCACGGGTTAGAGCACCGGGGAAACGGAGGCCGCGTCCGCATCGTCCGCAGGTCCTCCCGAACATATTGATCGATGCAAACGGAGGAGGAAGTAATGTTCAATAAGCTTTGGAAGGGCGTGGTTATTGCGACCGCAGCGACCCTTGCGGGGACTGTTTCCCCGGCGCTTGCAGAATACCCGGAAAAGCCGGTGACGATGGTCATTCCCTTGGGGGCCGGCGGCTCGCATGACCTGAATGCCCGCGTCATCACATCCACGATCCCGTCCTTTCTGAACCAGGCAATGATCGTGCGTCTGACACCAGGAGCCGGCGGGCAGAAGGGCACTCAGGAAGTGGCCAAGGCCAACTCCGACGGTTACACGCTGCTTTTCAGCCACAACTATATCGACATGCTCCAGCAACATGTCGAAAACCTGCCTTACAATCCGATGGAGGACTTCGTGCCGGTCGCGCGGATCAATTATGCGCCGATCGCCGTCGTGGTGAGAGCCGACAGCCCCTATCAGTCCTTCGACGACCTCATCACTGCAGCCAAGGAAAAGCCGGGCGAAGTCCGCATGGCCCATTCGGGCAACTGGGGCGCGCTGTTCGTTCCTGCTGCCCAGATCATGAAGGCGCGTGACGCGTATTTCAACATGGTGCCCTACCAGGGGGGTGGTCCTGCCATGCAGGCGCTGCTGTCCGGCGATGCGGATCTGACGATGGGCTTTCCGTCGACGCTTTCATCCCTTTTGGCATCCGGCGATGTCCGGGTACTGGCAACGGCCGGTGCGGAACGGATCTATCCGGATGTTCCGACCTTCGGCGAAGTCGGCGTCGAGGGTGACGTCGGTTTCATGCATCGCGTGGTGCTCGCACCTGCAGGAACACCTCCCGAGGTTCTGGAGAAACTCGAGGCGTCGTTTGCGTCGCTCCTGGAGGACAAGACCTACAACCGGATGATGTCGCGCCTTGGCGAAAACGTCGACTACATGTCCGGCGCCGACTACCAGAAAATGCGTGAGGAACAGGCGAAGGCCTACAAGGACCTCGTCGCTTCGATAACGCAATAAGACGGCACACGGCACCGGCCGGGTCCAGCCCGGCCGGTGTGAACAACTCAAAGACCGGCGCATGAGCCCCGGACCTCACGGCGCCGGGGAGGGTGCCCCGTCTGCGGAAAGGGTCTGGAATGAGGATCAAGGAAAAGCAAATCTGGACCTTCAAGGTCTCCGGCCGGCAGGAAACAAACACCAAGTCGGTCGTACGCGCACGCGATGTCGAGATGGTGATCGACGAGCCGATCGAACGCGGCGGAACCAATCTCGGGCCGATGCCTGTCGAGACGATGATCGCCGGTCTTGTGGGCTGCACGCATGTCATCTCCAACAAGCTGGCCAATGCCAACGATGTTGCAATAACCTCCATGGATATTGACGTCGTGACCACTATGGACAGCAGAGGCACAAGGCTCGTTGAACCGATTGATGTGCCGTTTCCCGACGTGAAAATATCAATCACGGCTGAGATGGATGGTTCCGATGATGGCATTAGTGCCGTTGTCGAAAAGCTCCGCCACCACTGCGCCGTTTCCAAGATGCTGCAGATGTCGGGAAGCAGGGTCAGCGAGACCTGGACGATTAATGGCCGGAACTGGGGGGCAGAGGCCGCCTGATCGGTTATCGGCCGTTGAGGACCGGTCCGGCACAATCCGGGCCGGTCTTACGTTCCAGCCGGTCTACCTTTCAATACGCGCAACCCGGTTCTCGTCGGCCAGATCATCGAGAACGGCAAGCAAGGTGGCCGGCACAGGAATGCCGTGGGTGGTACGTTCGCGTCGCGTTGCGTCAAGCCGCTCACCCGGCAGCCGGATATCGTCAACACCGGGTAGGCGGGCGGAGGACTTCATTTCGGTCCACACTTCATCGATGGACGACCTGAACTCCGCCGGGTCCGTAAACGCGGCGATGTTGAGCATGAGGATGAATTGACCCGTATTGGTTCTGGTTTTCGAATCCGCATTGAAATCAACGACGTTGCGGCCGAAGGCTGCGCCATTGAGCACGCCTGCAAGAATGCCGAAGACCAGCGACAGGCCATAGCCCTTTGGGCCGCCGATCGGCAGCAGGAACCCTTCTGCCGACTTGTTGGGGTCGAGCAGCGGGTTTCCCTGCCTGTCGATCATCCATCCTTCCGGCATCATTTCCCCGCGTTGCACCGCCGTCTTGACCTTGCCGTAGGCGGCGACAGTTGTCGCCATGTCGAGCACGATCGGCGGACGTTCGGCCGCCGGTATCGCTACAGCAATCGGATTGGTGGACAAGAGCATGTCGGTGCCGCCCCAGGGCGGCATGTGGTTAGCGCTTCCGACTGCCACATAAAGTCCGATCATGTCCTCCTGAAGTGCTTTCATCGCGTAAAGAGATGCGGGGCCGGCATGGTTCGAATTCCGCGAGCCGACCCAGGCAACGCCGCACCGGCGGGCCTTTTCCAGCGCAAGCTCCGCGGCATGATTCATCACGAGGTGCCCCATGGCGTTGTCACCGTCAACAACCGCGCTGGCCGGGTAGTCCTCAAGGAGTGTGAACTTCGGGGCGGGGTTGATGCCGCCCGCCTTGAGCCGCCTGACATACTGTGCGAGGCGAAAGACCCCATGACCGTCTTGTCCGATAAGGTCTGCCGTCGTCATCAGTCGGGCAACCGTGGCAGCGCTCTCTTCAGAGAGCCCGTTCGCGCTGAGTACGAGGGAAATAAATCTCCTAAGAGCGTCAGCGGCTACACGGGTTTCAGACATGTTCTTGCTCCAGACCTGTATTTTTCCACCAAAGGGAGGCCACCGTGCCGACTGTGATCACCTACAAAAATATTACACCCTTTCAGCGCGGAGACGGTGTTGAAACCCGGCTCCTGGTCGGCAAGGCGGTCAGCGAAACGGTGCCATTCACGACGGGCACGACCGTGTTTCCTGCCGGTTGCAGCGCGCCGATGCACTACCACAATTGCGACGAACAGGTCACAATCCTGGAAGGAGAGGCCGAAGCCAGTATCGGCGGCGTCGTTCACAACCTCGTCGAGGGCGACACGGCCTTCGCCGAAGCCGGTTCGCCACATTACTTCAGGAACAGAGGCAATGATCGCCTCGTAATCCTGTGGGTCTATGGCGCGCGCGATGTCACGCGTACTTTTGTTGAAACAGGTGAGACCGTTCCGCATCTTTCCACCGGCGACAAGGTCTAGGATAACCCTTAGATCAACCCCCTTTTGCCGGCTAAGTTTGTGAGTTCCGCGACACGTTCGGCGTTGTCCCTTGCGCGCGAGCCGCTCCTGTTCCAGAGCGAGTTTTCGAACCCTATCCGGGCTTTGCCACCAAGTTCGAGCGCCCTCAACAGGCAGTCGGTTTCTTCCTGTCCAAAGGCACAGAGCATCCAATCGAAGGACATGTTTCCTTCAAAATCCTGCATCGGTTTGATGAAGGGCTCGATGTCTTCGGGCCGGCTGATGCGCTTGCCGTCATAGGATCCAAGAACCAGTTGCACCTGATGAGAGGTGCCTGGAACTGTTTCGTCGGATATGTAGCCGAGGAGACGTTCAAGTTCGTCCTTCGAATAGCAGATGTGCTGGATCACCACCCCATTTTCGCTGGCCCAGTGGTAGATCTCGCGTGCAGACGGAAGTGCGCTTGCATCGGGCACGAATTCGCGCACGGCGACCGAGACGGACCTGGGCCGCAACGCCCGGATCATCTCGCGCTGGTCGGCAGCGTTGAAGCGTCCTGCGGTCTCGCTGGTGACCTGCACGAACCATCCGGGGAGTTCGTCAGCAAGTCGCGTGACGACGTCCGAATAACGGTGCGGGTCGAGACTATGCCGGCCGGCGTCGTCGCGTATATGCGCATGCACGCCTCCGGCTCCTGCGGCAGCACAGCTTCGGCAAGTTTCAATAAGCTCATCAACTGTAATGGGCAGAGCGGGATGGGCGGACTTGTCCCGGCGCGCACCATTCGGTGCGACGAGAATTTTTGGTAGTTCACGCATTCGGGGGTTCAAGAGCTCAAGTGAATGGTTTGACGATGTTCCGCAGACTGCGCAATTGCCTCAAGGACCTCAATATTGTGAATCATTTCCACGTGGGAAAACCTGTATGCCTGACGTCCGAGACAGGCATCCCTGAACGCTTCGAGGTTTTTGACAACCGCGTCTGTCCACTCGTAAACGGTTTCCTTCAAGGGTTCGCCGGTGATCGATTCGACGTAGCTGACTTTCCCGCCGGGAGTGTCCGGATGGGTATCGTTTCGGGCTTCGACCCACTTGTCAGTGCCGAAAACATGCATGCGGATGAAGTGTGGCGTGTGAAGGATTGCGCTCAAGGTCGCGGTCATACCTTCCCTGAAGCCGAGCTGGACGGTCACAAGATCGCCGGTCTCCCAGCCGAGAGACCTGTCCGCGGTCATCGCCTGAACTGTTTTCACGGGGCCAAAGAAGGAAATCAAAAGGTCGGTGAGGTGAATACCCATCGCGGTCATTCCCGCTGCAGGTGACACAGCCTTGGAGGTCCGCCAGTCACCTGATGGAACGTTGATCAGCTTGTCATGACTGAAGGCTGCCTCGGCGTGCATGATCTTGCCGAGCCCTCCCTGGTCAATGTCCGATTTCAAGGCCTCCATTGCCGGTTCGAACCTGCGCTCATGACCGATCCCGAGAACAACGCCGGCATCGGTGCAGGCTTTCACCGAGCGACGCGCACTCTCGCCCGTGAGGCCGAGCGGCTTCTCGCAGAAAACATGTTTGCCCGCCGCCGCGCATTTGTGAACCTGTTCCTCGTGCAACGGGTTCGGTGTCGTCAGAATGACGGCATCCAGTTCGGGTCGTTTCAGGACGTCATCAAAACTGGTGTAGGGGGTCGGGCCGGCCTCGCGTATCTGGTCGTGCACTGCCTCGTTTGGCTCAATGACGGCGGGAACCGAAAACCCGTCCGTCAGCTTCAGCCGATTGACGATGTGACGCCCCCACCAACCAAACCCGGCAACCGCAATGCAAAACGTTTTACTCTGTATGTTCATAGCCTTGACCCGTATGCCGGTCGGTTTTTTCAGTTCATTTTGCGTTTCCTTCTGATAGTTAGTAGGTCTTGCCGCCTTCAAGGCAACTCATTATCAATGATATTTGCCAACAGAAAAAGTGATGGCCGGGCATGAAGCTTCAGCAACTCAGATTTTTTGTTGCCGTCTACGAGGAAGGCTCTTTCTCGGCCGCGGCCACGCGCGTTCACGCAACCCAGTCGGGCATCTCGATGCAGGTCCGCGAGCTTGAGGACAGATACGGTGTGCAGCTGCTTATCCGCAAGTCGACCGGGGTCACCCCGACAGAGACCGGTCGGCTTTTTTACAAGAAGGCCATCGATGTTCTGAGGTCGGCCGCCGACGCGGACGAAACGCTGAAACGCGCGTCCGGAACCTTGACGGGTCAGGTGCGCGTCGGATTGATCCCGACGCTCACAAGAAGCGTCCTCAGCGAAGCCATGCTGCGCTTTACCGAGAGCTATCCGATGGTGCGTCTGTCGATGATAGAGGCCTATTCGTTCCAGCTCATCGAAGCCGTTGGCCGCGAAGAGCTTGATTTTGCGATCGTTCCGGCATTTGAGGGACATGAAAACATCCGCGCCGAACCCATGGGCTCCGACAATGAGTTTCTTGTCGGCGCGCCCGGCGACACGCATCTGACGCCCGTCGATCTGAAGAACCATGCTCCCCTGCGCTACGTCTTGCCGAGCCCCGCCAATTCGCGGCGGCGCCGGATCGACCGGTACTTTGCAAGCCACCACATCCAGGTGAAGGATATCCTGGAGCTCGACGCCATGTTCGGGACGATCGATCTCGTGGCCCGGTCGGATTGGCACACGATCCTGCCAGGCATCATGTGCGCAGCCGATCTGGATGGCCAGCGCCGGCGGCTGCATCCGATTGTGGGTCCTGAACTCTCGGTCAGCTACAGCCGCATCGAACCCGCCGCAAAGCCGCTCAACGATGCCGCCGAGGCGTTTTGCGAGATCCTTCAGGACGAACTGACGCGCACGATCGCTTCGACGCGCGAAGCCGCACGATGCGGAGTTTGAATATCTCAACGCAAAATCAGAATTTTACCCTGCAAGCCGGTTTGACCAACATGCCCTAAACCAAGGAAGGGGTCTGTCTTGCGGCGGCTCCGCCATCACGGGAGCCAGGGTATGGAACAGATCGAGTTGGGTGTCATCGGTGCGGGCTGGTGTGGTGGCATTCGCATTGAAGCCGCATCGCGCAATCCGCAAGTTGCAGCGATGCATATTGCAGAAACACGCAACGAGCGCCTTAAGGAAATGAGAGATCGCTATGCCCCTGAAACGGCAACCGGGACCTATCAGGAAATCATAGAGAACCGGAACATTTCCTCCGTAATCATTTCCGCAACACCTGAAGACACGCATTACCCGATGGCCAAGTCGGCTCTCCTTGCAGGAAAGCATGTCTTTCTGGAAAAACCGATCGCTATCACCCTTGCCGAGGCCGATGAGCTTGTTGCGCTTTCAAAGCAGAATGGCGTCAAGTTTACGATCGGCTACTCGCAGCGGTTTAACCACAAATACGCCTATATCCGGGAAAGCCTGTTGAATGGAACGCTTGGTGAGCCGGTATCCGCGCTGGTCAGCCGGCACATCACACGAAGCCTCGGCAAAAAGATTTCAGGCCGCACCAAGCTTTCGCCCGCCGCGATGGAGGCGACGCACGATCTTGATTTCGTGCTCTGGTGCCTGGAACCTGCCAAGCCTGTGAAAGTCTATGCGCAGAACGTCTATCGTTACATGAAGGGAAAAGGCGTGGACGCGCCGGATTGCACATGGATCATCGTGACCATGGACAACGGCATTGCCTTTACCATCGGTGCCGGCTGGATCCTGCCACTCGGCTATCCCAACTATTCCAGTACCACCCTGGAAATGGTCGGGACAAAGGGCGCCCTCATGGTGGACGACAGTCACAAGGATGTCGTTTTGAACACCGAGGACAACGGCATCCAATTTCCGATGTCGTCGATGCCGGGAGAGTTTGTCGGCCACGCCTACGCGGGCCCGATGGCGCCGGAGACCGACCACTTCATTGATGCGTGTGCGCGGAACAAGCCGGTGCTTGTGACCCCGGACCAGGCACGCCAGGTGATGGAAGTCTATATCGCCGCGGATCTTTCGGCAGAGCGCGGGGAACCGGTGCACCTGCCTTTGAACGATGCCAGCCAGAGCTCGATCATGGCGTAAGCAAATATCCCTTGTCTTTTCTTCGGTGCCTTCCCGGACGAGCGCAGCGAAGATCCGGGAACGGAATCCGGACACAAGATTTGTTGTGTCGGCAGTAGGTCCCGGCTCGCACTGCGCGTGCCCGGGACGGCAGATTTCGTTGAGATGTGCTTAAAGAACAACGAAAGCAGTCATTCAGGAAACGAATCCTTCAGACATGTGACCAGCCGCTCCGTCAGAGCCCTGGCCGGGCTGCCTCTGCGCTGAATGATGCCATAGGAGAGCTGGATTGGCGTTGCCAGCGGGCGAATGACGAGGCGATCCTTGAGCATGTCGGCGACAACCTTGTGTATGATCGCAACGCCTGCATTTGCCGCCACGAGATTGGCAACGAGCACGGTTGAGTCGGTCTCGCATATAGAGCCGAGGCGCACACCTGCGCCGCTAAGCGCTTCTTCCAGCCGGTAGCGCAGGATCGTATGGGTGGCAATACTGATCAGGCGTTCGCTTGCCAGGTCCTCGAATGAAATCACATCCTGTTTTTCGAGGCGGTGGCCCGGCGGCAGAACGCAGACCGTTTCCTCCTGACACAGCGGTTCGATGTGTAGCCCATCATCCGACAGCGGCAGCGTCACCAGCCCGAGGTCGCATTTGCCGTTTATGACAAGCGACTGGACTTCCGACCTTGGTTTCAGATCCACCTTGAGGTGAACATTCGGGTTTTCGTCGAGGAATCGGCGCAAGGGTTCCGGCGTCATGCAGGTGCCGATGGCAGGCATGGCGGCGATACGAACTGTGCGCGTGCTAAGCTGCCTTATGTTCCGCGACATCAGATTGATGCGTTCAATCTCCGCCAGGATACGCTCGGCGATTTCCGAAAAGTCGAGGCCCTCCGGCGTCAGTGTCAGTCCTGCCCCCTGCCGGTCGAACAGCTGGTAGCCGATATCTTCTTCAAGCTGCAGAATAAGACGGCTGGCGGTGGATTGGGTCACACCGATCCGGTCGGCCGCCAACGTGGTTGATCCGGTATCACGTACCGCTCGGAAGGCTTCCAGTTGCCGAAAATTCATCTTTTCCCTTTGTCCTTCCGGTCCTGGTCGACAAGTGCGATACCATGTACCGACCCGACCTGACCCTATCCGACACACGTGATTGAAAAGGCAGGGTGTCTCTCTGCTGTTTGCAAACAGGGCCGGCTGCGCTGTAAGTATCGAGCCCGTTACGCCTGCGGTGCGCCGACCGTGTCGGGATGAGCGTCCTGAAAGGCAGTCAGTGCGTTAGCGGCATTTGCAGCTTCCCCTATTCGTTGGAAGCTGGAAATGTCGACGCCCCATCGTTCCGCATTGTAGAGCTGTGGGATCAGGCAGCAATCGGCCATCGTCGGATCTTCTCCGAAACAGAATGGTCCGCTCCCGCCACTGTTGAGCAGCTGCTCGAATGCATCCAGACCTTTGGAAATGAAGTGGCGCATCCAGTCGACTTTGACCTCGTCGCCACCGTTCGTAAGTTCAACGACGCGCTGTGCCACGCTCAGATTGCAGACCGGGTGGATCTCCATGGCAATCGCGTCGGAAAGCCGGCGGACATGGTATTGGCCGTCAACCGAATCCGGCAGGAGTTTTGATCCGGGCGTCGTAGAGTGCAGATACTCGATTATGGCGAGAGACTGCGTCAGAACCTTTCCGTCGATCTCAAGCGTCGGCAAAATGCCTTGCGGGTTCTGGTCGAGATAGGGTGCCGATCTGTGGTCGCCAGTCAGCAGGTTTACGGAACGAAGTGCGGTCGGTATGGCCAACAGATTCAACGCGATGCGCACGCGATAGCTGGCCGAAGAACGCCAGTAGTCGAACAGAGTTGCCGTGCGTGCCATAGTGAGTCTCCCGCTTATCTGTTTCCCATCAACTTGATAGACTGTGAGTTTGAACGTGTGCAATGGGTATTACGGAATCCATTGCCACTGCGTTGTCATACGCTGATTGCAACGTCTATAATCACGACCATAAAAGACTTGCTGCTGTGTATTTGGCCCGTTTCGCGTTGTTGTTTGTAATATTTCGACGTTCGTTGCTCTCAAAGGAGTGCGTAGACATGCGATTATTCGGAAAGTTGTGCTGTTGGTCAGTGGGGGTATTTCTGGCGGTTTCCATAATGACCGCCAGCGCTGAGCAAAAGACCTATACGGATGTTGTACAGGATTATAAGGAATTGCCGCCTTATTCCACATATGAAGATGGCACCTATGGCGGATTTAACCGAGAGCTTCTCGACCTGTTTGCAGAGCGGAAGGGGTACACATTCGTCTACGAAGCGTTTCCAGTGAAGCGCCTCTTCCATGAATTTGTGAATGGCGTTGGTGATCTGAAATACCCGGACAACGACAAATGGGCTCTCCACATCAAGAAAGACAACGAGATCCACTACAGCGATCCTGTGGTGTCCTACGTCAATGGTGTTCTTGTGAAGCCGGACAATCTGGGGGCAGGGCTGGATACGATAGAAAAGCTTGGGCTCGTTGCGGGATGGACACCGATTGGATTTCAGGAGCAAATCGAAAACGGGCAAGTCAGTCTTCTTGAGAACAACTCCTACGCGGGACTTTTGAAACAGGCCATCACCGGCCGGATTGATGGTGCCTACTCGAATGTCGCCACAAGCAATCACTATCTCAATAACGTTCTCGGGCAGCCGGCGGCACTCGCGTTCGATCAATCCTTGCCGCATGTGAGAAGCGCCCGTTTGCTGTCTTCCACCAAACATCCGGAACTCATTGCCGAGTTCAATGAATTTCTGCGCGATGAGGCAGACGCAATTCAGGAGTTGAAGTTGCAGTATGGTGTCGAGGCAGGTGTGGTGATGAACTGATCAGCTTTTCCTGGCGGCATCACCTTCACCACCCTCGCCGTCTTTTGAAAGGTCGGAAAGCAGAGCTTCGACGAGGCCCACAAACTTCTTGCGTTCGGTGTCGGTCAATGCGTCGACATCCAGGGTGAGTTTTTTCGGAGACGACTTGTCCAGAGCGGGTCTTTGTGCGGGCACTTGAGACGTTGATACCTCGAAAACTTCAATGGGATAGGGAATACCCTTTACTTCGATCTTGCCGCGGGACTCGCACGGTATCTCGTCGCTGATGTGGGCATGCGTCGCGTAGGAGACGAGTATCTGGCCAGGCTCTGCTGCCGATTCCAGTCTCGCAGCGGTGTTCACACCGCGCCCGATAATCGTGTAATCCATGCGGCTTTCGCTGCCGAAGTTTCCGACGGTGCAATAGTCTGTGTGAATTCCGATCCTGCATTTGAGCGGCTCCAGAATGCCTGCTTTCCTCCATTGATCTTGCAATTCGGTCATTCGCTCGGACATGGCAATCGCCATTTTGGCGCAGGCAAGGGCATCCTCCTTGATCCCGTTGCTGTCTGGATCGCCGAAGAAGATAACGATTGCATCGCCCACATACTTGTCGATCGTCGCGCCATGATCGATCGCAATCTTCGACATCTCTGTCAGATAGTTGTTCAACAGGCTCGTCAGTTCCTCGGACTCCATGCGTTCCGCCGTTTCCGTGAACCCTTCAATATCGGAAAAGAAAACCGTGAGCTTCTTGCGGTTTGCCGCAAGTTTGACTTCGTTGGTGCCTTCGAAGATCGATGCGTAGATCTGCGGTGAAAGATACTTGGCGAGCTGATTGGAAAGGTTCTCCAGCATCACTGTCTTTTCGGTCAGTTCGGTTTCCCGTAGCTTCAATTCAGACACGTCGCTGAACACCGCAACAGTTCCACCGTCGCTGGTTTTGGTTTCGCTGATCTGGATCCATTTCCCCTTTCCGCGTTTCTGCAGAATGGAAGAGACCGGATTCCTGTGCAGTTCAAGGCGTTTTTGTATGAATTCTTCAGGATCTCCGGCTTCGACATCAATGAGTTCATCCCTGATGCCGAGACGCAGGATTTCTTCAAATGACATGCCTGGCGCTACGTCGACATTCGAGTCACCGTATAAGAGCCTCAGATATTGGTCGTTGTGCAGGATGAGGGTGTCGTCTGCATTGAAAAAGGCAAAGCCTTCGGAGGTGCTGCCTATGGCGTCGACCAGTTTCTGACGCGCCGCCGTTACCTCGCTGGTGCGTTCGACGACACGGGCTTCGAGGGTTTCATTGGCATTGCGCAATTCCTCAATCAGTTGCCTGATCGATTCACGCATAACTGAGAACGATCCGGCAAGTTGACCAATTTCGTCCTTCGCGGTCAGCTTTATCGGGGTCTCCAGGTTGCCTGCCCCAATTGCACTGGCGGATTTCTGCAAGTCAGCCAGAGGTTTGACGATGTACCGGCGCGAAATCAGGACCGATGCCAGAGTAATCGTTGAAAGAACGAGCAAAGTGACGATACCGATCGCAACCGTGTTGGTGAGAATTTCACGGCGCAAAGCTTCGCGGCTCGCAACGAGACGGATGATGCCAATCTCGTTGCCGTCATGTATGATCGTTCCTTCGCGCACTGAGAAATCCGGTCCCTCGGAAACAGTGCGAAAATCAATCCCCTGGCTATCACTCATTTCGCGAACGATTTCCGAACCGTCAGTTGACGTGACACCCGCGAAAACGATGGATTTGTCGAGGACGAGGCTGTCCAGATACCCCTCGACGATCGGGAAATCGAAATTCCACATGGGCGCTTCGAGACCGACACGCGAGATGTTGATGTAGTTGTCGAGCTTCTCGTCGAGGGCCTCGGAATTCCGTTGACCCGTGAAGTGGATCGCCGCGCCGGCGAAAAACAGCATGATGAGCGCGACGATAATCGCGAGTGTCAGATTGAAGCGAGTGCTTATGCTCTGTGTCTGCATACGCAAAAAGGGTCTTTGGCCTCTGGTGAACGCCAGCTGAAGTCAGGCCGTGTCTGGTAAAACCGGCCACACAACCGACAGTTCGGCACGAATGTGGCGCGTATTCAAGGAAATGATCTTCGAACGTCTCAAAAAGGGGAAACGTTTTGATCCGGCCGCGGGGCCAGGGCAAGCAAGTTTCGAAGCCCGGATGTCGGGAAAATGTTGACAAATTTTTATATATCGAGATATTTCGATTTATGGACATGGAAAAATCAATTGCGGCGCTGAACAATCCGGCACGGCGCAAGATCCTGGAATGGCTGAAGGATCGCTCGAACTTTCCGCCCGCCCTGCCAGAGCATACGGGGCTGGACGGCGTCTGTGTGGGGTACATTCAGGAGAAAGCAGGGCTTTCGCAGTCAACTATCTCCAACTACATGGGGCTCTTGAAACAGGCCGGGTTTGTCAAGGCGGAACGTCACGGTCAGTGGACGTTCTACAGGCGTGACGAAAAGAACATTCAGGCGTTTTTGCAAGCTGTTCAAAGCGAACTTTTGAAAGACTGATCCAGACGGAAACATGCCGTTGTGCTCGTCGGTATCGACGTCGCTGAGATTAAATATGGATATCGAGATATTTCGATGGAGAGATGGATGATCAACACTGACGAAGATGCGCGCTCCCTTCTGGGGCAACGTTTGCGGCTGCCTTGCGGTGTCACCCTGAAGAACAGGCTGATAAAGGCGGCGATGTCGGACTCGCTGGCAGATGGCGAGGGCAATCCGACGGAACACCAGATCAGACTTTATCAACGGTGGGCCGAAGGCGGCGCGGCGCTGGCTTTGATCGGTGAAGCGCAAACAAGTCCGCATTGTCCCGAAAAACCCGGCAATCTGGTCCTTGGCCCCGGCGCGGACTTTCCGGCGCTCAAACGACTTGCGGAACAAGGATCCGTTTCCGGTGCGCAAATCTGGCCGCAGCTTGGCCATGCGGGGGCGCTCGCTTATTCACCTGTCAGCGATCCAAAAGGCCCGTCTCCTCTCCAGGTCGAGGGGCTTCAATGTGACGGTTTGACCCTGGAGGAGATTGAAGAGTTGCCGCATGCCTACGCATCGGCCGCCACCCTTGCCAGGCAAAGTGGATTTGGCGGCGTTCAAATCCATGCAGGCCATGGCTTTCTGCTCAGTCAGTTTCTGTCGCCGCTCTTCAACAAAAGATCGGACGCCTATGGCGGTACGGTTGCCAACAGGTTTCGCTTAGTCGGCGAGATCATTGGGGTAGTACGCAAAGCGGTGGGACCAGATTTTCCGATTAGCATCAAAATCAATTCGACCGACAAGCTGGTTGGAGGCTTGAGCGACGAGGAGGCGTTGGATGTCGTGCGGCTGCTCAGTGAAACGACAGTGGACCTGATCGATATCAGCGGGGGCACTTATTTCCCTGGTGCCGCTTCAAGTTCGGATGGGGTCTCGGTAAAAGGACCTTACTTCGCAGACTTCGCGCGCCGCGCTAAAGAGCTAACCAGCACCCCTGTCATGTTGACAGGAGGTTTCAAAACCCGGGCGGAGGCTTTGGCGGCAATCAGGGAAGGCTATGCAGATGCCGTCGGTCTCGCGCGGTCGATGGTTCTGGAGCCGGGGCTACCCAATAACTGGTTGAGCGGGGCCGCTCATGATCCGGCGTTTCCCGTATTTAAGTCGCCACAAAAGGGGGGCGTGACGGCATGGTACACGATGCGGCTGACCGCGCTCGCCGAGGAGGCGGAATTGGACTTTAACCTGACTGCTGAGGATGCGCTGAAGATCTACGACCAGCGCGACGCGCAACGAGCGGCGCTCTGGTTGAAGCGCTTCGGCAGGGCTTCGAAGTCTTCGACCGGCTAACCACGCTCGTAAATGCTCATCACCGCCCCGTTCACGCAGGCCGCCGATCGGACGAGTTTGAGCTTGCATTCAGGGGCGCTTTTATCAAACAGGCGCTTGCCGGAGCCGACCACGACCGGAAAGGTCCAAAGGCGGAATTCGTCGATCAGCTTGTGGGCAAGCAGAAACTGGATGAGTTGCCAACTGCCGTGGATCTGAAGGAGCGGGCCTGCCTGAGATTTCAGTCTTGCGATTTCCTTGGCAAGATCGCCGGCAATCGGTTGCGAATTGGTCCAGGCCAAGGGTTCTGTGGACGACGTCACGACATATTTCCTGGCCCTGTTCATCCTGTCGGCGACCGGATTGTCATCGACGTCCGGCCAGTGGCCGGCGAAAAGCTCATAGGTCTTCCGCCCAAACAGCATGTCATACGGTTCGGCCATCGCCTCGGCCTGAACCTGTTCCATGACACCTTCCCAATATGGAGTCGCCCAGCCTCCCTGTCCAAAGTCCCCGCTGCGATCCTCCTCAGGCATGCTGGGCGCTTGCATCACGCCGTTCAGCGTTACAAACGTCAAAGCCGCAATCTTTCTCATTGCTCGATCTCCCGGTGAATGAAGTTTCCAAGAATTGTCAGCGTGCCTTCCCACCCTTCGGCGTGAATGGTGCAAGCCTGATCGGATGGGATGCCCTCATGGACGACAACGACTTCGGTGCCGATACCTGCATTCAGGAAGCGGAACGTGACAACCATCGGAACGTTTTCCAAGGGGTCGGGCGCTTGCCACTCCCAGGTCATCACGATCAGCCGGGATGGTTCGATTTCCTTGAAAACGCCTGCGACACAAGGTTTTCGTCCATCCGGCATTTCATAGCGCAGGTGAAACCGGCCGCCCGGTGCGAATTCATACTCCAAGGCTTCAACACTGATGTCCGGGCTTGGTGTGAACCAGCACGTCAGTGTTTCTGAATTTGTGAACGCGCTGAAGAGGCGCTCCCTGGGGGCTTCAATGATGCGCCGGACAACCAACGGGATCGGAGCCTTGGTCATGTTTCTCCGTCTCCCGTTGCCGCCGTTTGTACGAATTGCTCCAGACGGCGCAGCGTGCCCTCCCAGAAGGTGCGGTGACTGGCGATCCAGTCCTCCGCTTCCTTCAAGGGTGCTGTTTCCAGGTGGAACAAATGCACGCGTCCGCTCACTTCACGCCGAACGAGGCCGGCGGTTTCGAGCACCTTCAAATGTTTGGAGATCGTCGGCTGCGCAACGTTGAACGGAGCGCGCAAAGCGTTTGCCGATTGCGCGCCATTCCTGGCAAGCATTGCGATGATTTCGCGCCGTGTGCCGTCGCCCAACGCGTGGAAGGACCTGTCCATCGAATTCTGATAATGAATAGCCATGTGGCTATATAAATGATCGAGGCGCGATTAGTCAACAGCTGTCTTGCAGCGTCGCTTTAGGCTCCGGGCAGATGTTTCAAAAGAGATTCCTTTGCGCCTTCTATGTGAAGGCGTGTCAGCTCGGCCGCACGTTTCGCATCGCCGGCTTCACAGGCATCGATGATGGCGAAGTGCTCGCGACCCGCACGTTCCATTCCGTTCGACATGACAAGCTGGGCGCGGATCTGCCGTTCGACCCGATCAATCGCATTGCGTGCGATCTCCTTGAAAAAAGTCAGATCGCTTGCACTGTAAAGCGTTTCGTGAAAGTCGCGGTTGAGATCGCCCCATTCCATCGGGTCTTTTGAAGCTGAGAAGGCTGCACACTTTTCACGCGCGGTTGCGAGCAACTCCTGTGTCATCAGCGGCACGGCGTTCTTGATGATTTCCGGTTCCACCAAGGCTCTCAGGTCGAAGATCTCCCTGGTTTCTTTTGGTGAAAGCTCAGTAACAACAGCGCCTTTGTATCGCTGTGTCCGCACAAGGCCCTGTTCTTCCAGGCGCGAAATCGCTTCGCGGACCGGTATGCGGCTTGTGTTGAAAAGCCGCGCGATTTCGTCCTGACGCAGCGGTTCACCTTCTTCGAGCTGACCCTGGATTATGGCCTTCCGGAGTGCATCGAATACGATCGAGGAAGCAGATGCCGTCGTGGAAATATCCATCGATGTCAGTTTCATGCGCCAATTCTCCTTGGGTCCGACTTGTAAGCGAACCGTCCGGTTCGTCAAAGTCGAAAGAGATGGAATATTTTATATTGAATATTGGATCCAATTTAGTGTACCACCGTTCTGTAGGATTGCAAAGATGGAGCTTCTGCGCCGGTTTCGCGGCGACAGCTCTTTGGAAAACCCGGTCGTCGCTCCCTCCTGTCCGCCATCTTGACTTGGTCCGGAAAGAGCAGCACCGGGGTTCACTGACTACGGCGCTCGGACGAGATTGTATTCGAACGCCTATTGCCGTTTTTTGCTAGCCTGTTTGAGGCGGTGCGGCCAAATCCATCGGATCAGGGTTCCGCCGGCGCGGGGCCGGCAACCTGACAGATCCGATCCAGAAGGAGTAGAGGATGACCACGAATGTCTTTGCCGGATGCATGCCCGCGCTGATGACCCCGTGCCGGGCTGACCGCACGCCGGATTTCGATGCACTTGTCGCCAAGGGACAGGAGCTTATCGCGGCCGGAATGTCAGCGGTCGTCTATTGCGGGTCTATGGGCGACTGGCCGCTGCTCACCGACGCAGAACGGATGGAAGGGGTCGAACGTCTCGTTCAGGCGCAGGTGCCCGTTATTGTCGGCACAGGTGCGGTCAACACCCGTTCGGCCGTTGCGCTTGCCGCGCATGCGGAAAACACAGGTGCAGACGGACTGATGGTCATTCCCCGTGTCCTGTCACGTGGCAGTTCGGCGGCCGCGCAACGCAGTCACTTCAGCGCGGTGCTGTCTGCGGCCAAGTCGTTGCCCGCCGTTATCTATAACAGTCCCTACTATGGCTTTGCGACGCGCGCCGATCTGTTCTTCGATCTGCGGAAGGCGCATTCGAATCTTGTCGGCTTCAAGGAGTTTGGCGGACTTGAGGATTTGCGCTATGCGGCGGAAAACATAACTTCGAAAGATGACGGCGTTACCCTGATGATCGGCGTCGACACTGCCGTGTTTCATGGTTACGTGAATTGCGGGGCAACAGGTGCAATCACCGGCATCGGAAACGCCATCCCGAAAGAAGTGCTGCATCTGGTCAGACTGTGCGAAAGAGCGGCGGCAGGTCATGTCGAGGCGCGCCAGCGCGCAAAGGAGCTGGAGGAGGCCATGGCGGTTCTCTCGAGCTTCGACGAAGGTCCGGATCTCGTCCTTTACTACAAGTACCTGATGGTCCTGAACGGTGAGGAAGCCTACAGACTTCACTTCAATGAGACAGACTGTTTGTCAGATGCGCAGCGGAACTATGTCGAGGCTCAGTACCGGCTTTTCAAAACCTGGTATGCCGATTGGTCCCGCCAGGGCGGAGTGATAGCCGAATGCGCGTGATTGACAGCCATACAGCAGGTGAACCGACGCGGGTGGTGATCGAAGGCGGACCGGATCTCGGAACGGGGTCTTTGAAGGAACGCGCCGCACGCCTTGAGGCGGATCACCTGGATTTCTGCGCCTCTGTCGTTCTCGAGCCGCGCGGCCACGATGCCATTGTCGGCGCGCTCCTGCTGCCGCCGTCGCGGGACGACTGCGCAGCGTCCGTCATCTTTTTCAACAACCTGCAGAACCTCGGCATGTGCGGGCACGCCTCAATAGGCCTTGGCGCGACCCTCGCCTATCTGGACCGGATCGGACCTGGAAGGCACAAGATTGAGACGCCCGTCGGCGTGGTTGAAATCCAGCTTCATGATGCGAATACGGTGTCCGTCACAAACGTTGAAAGCTATCGTTACCTGAAGGATGTCACAGTGGAGGTTGAGGGACACGGCGCCTTCACGGGTGATGTTGCCTGGGGCGGAAACTGGTTTTTCCTTGTCAAAGACAGTCCTGTCGAGCTTATCCCGGCCAACATCGGCCCATTGACGAACCTAACCAGGAAGATCCGCGCGGCACTCGACACAAAGGGAATAACTGGGGCAGACGGCGCTTGGATTGATCATATCGAACTTTTCGGCCCGCCGAAGGATCGTGCATCGGACAGTCGAAATTTCGTGTTGTGCCCGGGCGGCGCTTATGACCGCTCCCCCTGCGGCACTGGCTGCTCGGCAAAGCTCGCCTGCCTTGCCGAGGACGGCATTCTTGAGCCGGACCGTGAGTGGGTGCAGGAAAGCGTTATCGGCAGCACATACACGATCAGCTACCAATGGGGGGAGAACGGAGCGGTTGTTCCAACCGTGACCGGGCAGGCCTTCGTCACTTCCGATGCAAACCTGATTTTCGATGTATCGGACCCTTACCGGCTCGGCATCCGGTCCTGAGTCATTCAGAAGGTGGCAAGTCGACTATGACGGCAAACAACGTCCATGACATTGTGGTGGTCGGTGCCGGGATCATCGGCATCAGCACAGCCTTGGCGCTGCAGGCGAACGGACGATCCGTTCTGGTGCTGGATCGGGACAATGGCCTGAAAAAAGCGTCGGAAATGAATGCCGGTGCCTTTGCCTTCACCGACATCGTGCCACTTGCAACGCCGGGCATCATGCGCAAGGCGCCCAAATGGCTTCTGGATCCCCTGGGGCCATTGTCAGTACCTCCAGCCTATGCCCTTCAGATTACGCCATGGATGCTGCGATTCTGGCGCGCGAGCCGGATGGACCGCTATCTTCAATCCCTGAATGCGCAAGCTGCTCTGATGCGTGTTTCCAGACAGGCGCTGGAGCGTTTGATCCGTGAAACATCCGCGGAACACCTCGTCCGGCGGGAGGGACAGCTTCAGCTTTATGAAGGTGAGCGGGAATATCGCGCCAGCCTGGACACCTGGGCGGTTCGAAAGAGACACGATATTCCGTTCGAAATCCTGGAAACCAGAGATGCCATAGCATCCATTCAACCCGGTCTTGACGCGCGATTTACGCATGCCGGTTATACCCCGGACTGGTTGAATACCTGCGACCCGGCTCGCTGGTTAAGGCACTTGACCGAAACGTTCCTGACCCGCGGCGGGCAACTAGAGCTGAGTGACGTAAAGCAGGTTATACCCGGAGATGAATATGTGTCACTGACCGGCCCGGGGGAAGATACGCAGGCGCGCCAGGTCATTGTCTGTGCCGGCGCGTGGTCGCATCATCTGGCGGCAACTATCGGGGATCGCTTTCCGCTGGAAACGGAGCGCGGTTACAACACGACCCTTGCTGACGGCGCATTCGATTTGAAGACTCATCTGACGTTCGGTGGACACGGGTTCGTCGTGACCCGGATAAACGACGGGATCCGGGTTGGCGGCGCCGTTGAACTCGGCGGATTGACGCTTCCAGCCAATTTCAGACGAGCCGAAATACTTCTGCAAAAGGCAAAGAGTTTCTTGCCGGGGCTGGAGACAGAACACGGGACGCAATGGATGGGTTTCCGGCCGTCGATGCCGGACAGTCTTCCTGTCATCGACCGGTCGCCGAGCTGCAAACGGGTGTTTTATGCCTTCGGACATGGCCATCTGGGCCTTACCCAGTCGGCCGGAACAGCTCAACTTATCACGGATCTTGTGCAGAGCCGTGACCCTTCAATCGACGTAACGGCCTTTTCCGCGCACCGTTTTTGAGGAGAGACGCATGAAAGTTTCAAAGATCAATGTGTTTCAGGTCGACTTGCCGCTGAAAGAGGGACGTTACAGCTGGTCGAACGGGAATTTTGTCGAGGTATTCGACAGCACGGTGGTGGAAATCGTCACCGACGAAGGCCTGAAGGGCTATGCCGAATGCTGCCCGCTCGGATCGGCCTACCTGCCGAGTTTTGCCCGCGGAGTGAGGGCAGGTCTGGAGGAACTCGCGCCCCGGCTCATCGGCCAGGATCCGCTCAACATCGGCGAGATCAACCGCACCATGGACGCTGCCTTACGCGGGCATCCCTATGCCAAGGCTCCGATAGACATCGCCTGTTGGGACCTTCTTGGAAAGGCGACGAATCAGCCGGTCTATGCCCTTCTTGGCGGATCGGCGCAGGACGATGTTGTGCTCTACCGCGCGATTAGCCAGGAAGCGCCCGATGTCATGGCGAGAAAGATCGAAGGCTATGCCGCCGAAGGCTACACAAAGTTTCAGCTGAAAGTCGGCGGCGATGCTAATGAGGACATCGCGCGCATTCGTGCAACGCGCGATGTGCTCAAGCCCTCGGACCTGCTTGTCGCGGATGCCAACACCGGTTGGACCCGCCATGAGGCGGCCCGGGTGGTTGGTGCGGTCACCGCGCTCGACGTCTATATCGAGCAGCCCTGCATGACCTACGAGGAATGTCTCTCGATCCGCAGACGAACCGGTCTCCCCTTTGTCCTTGACGAGGTCGTAGACGGCCCGAACATGCTCGTACGCAGCCTGGCGGAAGACGCGATGGATTGCATCAACCTGAAGATCTCCAAGGTCGGAGGTCTGACGCAAGCCAAACTGATGCGGGACCTGTGCGTTTCGCACGGCATTCCCATGACCATCGAGGACACCTGGGGCGGGGATATCACGACGGCCGCGATTGCGCATCTCGCCCGGTCGACGCCGGCAGAGTTCACCTTCTCTGCCACCGACTTCAACAGTTACGGCACCGTGGTGATCGCAGAAGGAGCGCCGAAGCGCGTGAACGGGCGGATGACGGCGGCGGATCGTCCCGGTCTTGGTGTCACACCGATTTTTGAAGCGCTTGGCGATCCGGTCGCCAGCTATTCCTGAGGCAAGGTCATGCGAAGCAGCAAAACAATTCATGTGATTTCCTGTCATGCGGAGGGTGAAGTCGGTGATGTGATCGTCGGCGGCGTCGCGCCGCCCCCCGGCGACACGATCTGGGACCAGCGCCGCTTTATCGCCGAAGACCAAACACTGCGCAATTTCATGCTGAACGAACCGCGGGGCGGTGTCTTCCGGCATGTCAATCTGCTTGTGCCGCCAAAACATCCGGATGCAGATGCCGCCTTCATCATCATGGAGCCGGAAGACACACCGCCCATGTCCGGGTCCAATTCCATTTGCGTTTCAACGGTTTTGCTCGACAGTGGAATTCTTCCCATAACGGAGCCGTTGACGGATCTGGTGCTGGAAGCACCGGGTGGTCTTGTCCGACTGCAGGCCGAGTGCCGCAATGGCAAGGCTGAGAAGATACGTGTCCAGAATGTTGCAAGCTTCGCCGATAAACTGGATGCAACGCTGGAAGTTGAAGGACTTGCCACCCTCACCGTCGACACAGCCTATGGCGGCGACAGTTTTGTTGTCGTTGATGCCGCGACACTCGGATTTGCCATAGAAGAAAGCGAAGCTGCCGATATCGCGCGCCTTGGCGTTCGTATTACCAACGCTGCAAATGAACAGCTTGGCTTCAGACATCCTGAAAACCCGGACTGGAACCACATTTCATTTTGCGCCTTTTGCGGTCCGCTGACGCCAACGGACACAGGTTTCACCGGCCGGTCCGCAATCGCGATCCAACCGGGCAAGGTTGACCGGTCTCCTTGCGGTACCGCCGTCTGCGCCAGGATGGCCTTGATGGCGGAACGCGGGCAGATGCAAACGGGACAGGAGTTTGAGGCGAAGTCGATCATCGGGTCGACCTTTACCGGCAAGATCCTTTCGGAAGCGATGGTTGGCGGAAAGAAGGGCATCATCCCCGAAATAAGCGGGCGTGCATGGATCACAGGCGTTCACCAGCACATGCTGGATCCGGACGATCCCTGGCCGGACGGCTACAAGCTCAGCGATACATGGGGTGCGTAGCACTAGTCCCGTCCACGAACAGGGCGACATTTCCATTTTCCGCGGGAGTGGTAAGCTCAAGCATGGGTCTGACGCGTCAAGAAGAAGCAATTGTGGGGCAGGCCATTGCCGATCGGACGTGGAAGGCTTAGGTAAAGCGTCGCATTCAGCGGGAGGCTGTCTGTCGCTTTCGCAAATACCCGAAAGGATTTTTTCCATGTCGCTTCGCATCAATGACACCGTGCCGGATTTTACCGCCGAGACCGATCAGGGCCCGATCAGCTTCCACGAGTGGATCGGTGACAGCTGGGCCATCCTGTTCAGCCACCCGAAAGACTTCACACCGGTCTGCACGACAGAGTTCGGCGTCGTCGGCCAACTTAAGAATGAGTGGGAAAAGCGCGGGACCAAGGTTATCGGTGTGTCCGTCGACAATGCTGAAGATCACCGGAAATGGAAAGTCGACATCGAGAAAGTCTCCGGTGCGACCCCTGGGTTCCCGATCATCGCCGATGAAGGTCTGAAGGTTTCGAAGCTCTTCGACATGCTTCCCGCAGAAGCCTATATGCCGGACGGCCGCACACCGGCGCACAGCGCAACCGTCCGTTCGGTTTTCATTATCGGTCCGGACAAGCAGCTGAAACTCTCCATGACCTATCCTATGACCGTTGGCCGTAACTTCGCCGAAGTTGTCCGCGCGCTCGATGCGTTGCAGACGTCGGCCAAGGGTGTTGCCACTCCGGCCAACTGGAATGTCGGTGAAGACGTCATCATTCCGCCGAGCGTGAATGACGAAGATGCGCGCGCCAAGTTCGGTGAATTCGACGCTGTGCTGCCGTACCTGCGCAAGATCAAGGCTCCTGCCTGATTGAAGCGTACGACGTGATGTGATGGGTTGGGTGCCAGTGACGCTTGTAAAGGTTGTTTGCCGTAGTTCGGTCGACGTGACCTCGAGCTGAAACCTGCCCATCACATGTCATTGCCAGACTAGATCTGGCATTCCGTTATGCGGGTGTCGGCGCTAGTAAGTTCCGGCAGCTGGAACGGCATCACAGCCATCGTAAGGCTTATGGCCGGCCAGTTATCCCGACATAGCGTTTGTGGCGCTATCTCAAGTCAGTTGACTTGTCATTCCGGCTGAAGCGTATTGGAAGGCCGGAATCCAGTAAACACTTGTTCTACCGTCTTGTTTCAACCCGGACCACATGGGGTGCTGGGTCCCGGTCTTGCCGCTTTCGCGTCAAACCGGGATGACAAATCCGGAGAGTTCCGTGTCTCAACATGGCGACGTGCGGACGTGTCAGGTGCCTCAACCCAGCGGGGAACAGATCTGCAGCAGGGCGGCCAGATGATCGGATGCGGCAAGGCCGACGCAACAGGCGTGAACGGTCAGCAGGAAATTGGTAAGTACCGGCTCCCAAGCCAATCCGAAGCCGGGATGCCGATTTACCGTTTGGACTTGTCATTCCGGCTGAAGCGTATTGGAAGGCCGGAATCCAGTAAACACTTGTTCTAACGTCTTGTTTCAATCCGGACCACATGGGGTGCTGGGGCCCGGTCTTGCCGCTTTCGCGTCAAACCGGGACGACAAATCCGGAGAGTTCCGTGTCTTAGGATGGCGACGTGCGGACGTGTGAGGTGCCTCAACCCAGCGGGGAACAGATCTGCAGCAGGGCGGCCAGATGATCGGGTGTGGCAAGGCCGACGCAACAGGCGTGAACGGTCAGCAGGAAATTGGTAAGTACCGGCTCTCAAGCCAATCCGAAGCCGGGATGCTGATTTGCCGTTTGGACTTGCCATTCCGGCTGAAGCGCATTGGAAGGCCGAAATCCAGTAAACACTTGTTCTAACGTCTTGTTTCAATCCGGACCACATGGGGTGCCGGGTCCCGGTATTGCCGCTTTCGCGTCAAACCGGGATGACAAATCCGGAGAGTTCCGTGTCTCAACATGGCGACGTGCAGACGTGTCAGGTGTCTCAACCCAGCGGGGAACAGATCTGCAGCAGGGCGGCCAGATGATCGGGCGTGGCAAGGCCGATGCAGCACGCATGAACAGTCAACAGGAATACGGTCAGCACCGATCCTGTTGCGAGAGCGAGCAGGAGTGAGGGGTCCTGCCGAATCTCCCGGGCGGCTGCCGTGATCGTTCCGGATGTTTGTGTTCTTGTCATACGTTTCTCCCCTTTGATGCGAGGCGTCCGGATAAGTTTCCACCCGGACGCGCGAAGTTTCAAGCCGCCGGTTCTTCGGCCGTTGGATCAGCCTTTTTCCCGCCGAACAGGCCGCCCAACCAGCCTTTCTTTTGTTCCGGCGCTTCAGCTCCATCTTCGGCGGCAGTCTCCTCAGGTGTGGTCGGAGCGACCTGTTCGGCGAAGGCCGTGAAGAATTCGCCCGCAAGCCGTTTGGCGGTGGAATCGATCAGCCGTGCACCCAGCTGCGCAAGCTTGCCGCCGACTTTCGCATCGACGTCATAGTGCAGGATCGTCGCATCCGGTCCGTCTTCTTCCAGCCGGACCTTGGCACCACCACGCGCGAAACCCGCAACACCGCCGGACCCTTCGCCTTCGATCGTGTAGCCGTTGGGTGGGTCAAGGTCGTTCAGCGTCACCTTGCCGCCGAATGTCGCCTTCACGGGACCAACCTTGAGCTTGACCTTCGCTTCCATCTCCGTGTCGGAATGCTTGATCAGTTCCTCGCAGCCGGGGATCGATGCTTTCAGCACGTCAGGATCGTTCAGGGCCTCCCAGACCTTCTGTCTCGGCGCTTCGATCCGCTGGCTGTCGTTCATTTGCATGTGGGGTACTCCGATTTAAATGTCAGATGTATTGGATGTTGGTCTGTCGCTGGCCCCTGCGCCGGATCACGAGCAGTTCGGCGAGAATGGAAAGGGCGATTTCCTCGGGCGTGATGGCACCGAGATCGAGCCCGGCAGGTCCTTCGATGCGTTCGAGTTCCGGTTCGCTGATACCTTTTTCCCGCAGCTTTCCCTTAAGAGCCTCGATTTTGCGGCGGCTGCCGACAAAGCCGACATGGCGGACGGGCACAGAGACTGCGCCTTCGAGCGCCACCAGGTCGCCGCGCCCCTGGGTGGAGACGATGACATAGGTGTCCGCATTTCCGACCACACCCGGCTCAAGGGTTTCGATCCGGCGGTTGGCTCCGGCAAAGGCGTCATGGTCCTCTGCCGGCGCGCAGATTGTGACGTCGAAGCCGATTGTCGGTGCCTGCTTGGAAAGCGCGAAGGCGACCGGGCTCGCGCCGCAGATGACGAGGTTCGGGCGCGGCAGGACCGGTTCCACGAAGATATCCATCGTTCCCTGGCTCGGGCACATGTTTTTCGCAAACTGGACGCCCTCACGCTTCTCACCGGCCTCGACACCAAGGTCGGTCAAGAGGTCTTCCGGCTGGATTGAGATCAGACGTGTTTCACCGTCTTCCAGCGACGCTTTGGCCGCCTTGACGACGGCGGCCCGTGCGCACCCGCCGCCGATCCAGCCACCTGCGATGCTACCGTCTCTGGCGATGACAGCCTTTGCACCTGCTTTTGCGGCCGTGACCGATATTGTTCTGACAACGGTCGCCAGGACGAAAGGTTCGCTGGCATCCTGCAGGCGGCTCATCAGCGGCTGGAGATCGCTTGTCAATTCGGGAGCTGCATCCGAGTGTAGGCCGGGGATGGATGTGTGTTTCATGTCTTCATCTCCCATGGGATTACAACTTCGCCAGATAAGGCTCGAGCGCCGCGAGACTGTCGAGATTGTGCGCTGGCGCGAACAGGTCGACATGGGGCAGGGCGGCCTGCATGCCGCCGGCCGTCGGTTCATAGCCCTGCCAGCCGATCAGCGGATTGAGCCAGACGATGCGCTTGCAGCGCCGTCTGAGCTTGGCCATTTCATCACCGAGGGCGTCCGGCGCGCCCGTGTCATAGCCGTCGGACAGGATCAGGACGCAGGTGCGTGAATGGATTACCCTTGCCGCGTGCCAGCGATTGAACTCGGCGAGTGCCTCGCCGATTTTGGTGCCGCCGCCGACGCCCTGGGCCATCAACCCCATGCGGTCGAGCGCCCGTGCCGCGTCGCGCTCCGACAGCGCGGACGAGACATGCACCAGGCGTGTATGGAACAGGAAGGCTTCGGCTTCGCGAAAACTGTCCAGCATGCCATGCACGAAGCGGGTGAAGACAGCGGTGTAATTGTTCATCGAGCCCGACGCGTCCAGCAGGATCACCAGCCGCAATTGCCTTTGGCGCGGCCCCTTTCGGATCAGCTCGATCGGCGTTCCGCCATGTGCAATCGAGTGCCGTATCGTCTTGCGAAGATCGAGGCGGGGTCCCTTGCGCTTCTGCTTGTCCCGGCGCGTCAGACGCACCCGCATGGACCGGGCGAGACGCTCGGCCAGTTCATGCGCTTTCGCTATCGCTTCCGGATCCTGCATCTTGCGGAAGTCGACCTGGCCGAGATTGTCCGCAATGCTTGCCCCTTCCCGCCGCCCGGACGGGCTGTCGTCGGTGTCTTCGTCTTCCTCGCCTGGTTGCCGTTCAACGTCACCGGCAATCGTGTCCTGGCGCGCGCCTTGCGCGTCCATCAGTTCCCGGATTGTCTTCAGGCTCTTTTTCGAGCTGGTGCCAGACACCTTGACCCCGGACTTGACGCCTTTTCCGGCCCAGTAGGCATCGAAAAGCTCATCGAACACTTTCCAGTCCGACAACCGGCCGCAAAAGAGGGACCGGAAAGCACGTTTGAGGGTGTGGGACTTGCGCACCGCCGGTGTCTGAAGAAGCCGAAGGGCATCCTGTGTTTCGGCGAGGCCGACCTTGAAGCCGCTGTCCCTGAGCGAACGGACGAATCCGGCAAGGCGCAGCCGGAGGGCGGCACCGATGTCTTCGCTCGTCAATGTCGCGGCGGCAGCCATCGCTTCACGCCACCTTGCCCAGCAGACGGTCTGTGACTTCCTGCGTGACGCGCGACTGGTCTTCGCGGGTCTTCAGGACACAGGCGAGTGTGTCGAAAACGAGTTCCCGGCTTTCGTGGAGGTTCTTCGTGCCCAATCCGAGCAGCGCGGCAGCCCAGTCGATTGTTTCGGCGACACCCGGTACTTTCGTCAGGTCTTCCTTGCGCAACTTGCCCATCAACTCGGCGATCTGGAGGGCGAGTGCCGCGTCGAGGCCGTCAATGCGTGCCAGCAGGATGCGCGCCTCGCGATCTGGGGTCGGATAGTCGACATAATGGTATAGACAGCGCCGGCGCAGCGCGTCGGAGAGCTCGCGTGTGCCATTCGATGTCAGGACGACGCGCGGAATACTGGTCGCCTCAACGGTGCCAAGCTCCGGGATGGAGACCTGGTAGTCCGACAGGATCTCCAACAGAAACGCCTCGAATTCCTCGTCAGCCCGGTCGACCTCGTCGATCAGGAGAACCGGCGGTTTTTCCTGGCGGATGGCGGCAAGGAGCGGGCGTTCCAGCAGGTACTTTTCCGAAAAGACGGCCTCTTCCACTTGCTCTGCCGCCGCTCCGGTTCCTTCGCGCGCCTTGATGGCGAGAAG
Organism: uncultured Roseibium sp.; assembly: GCF_947494555.1. Lineage (GTDB taxonomy): Bacteria > Pseudomonadota > Alphaproteobacteria > Rhizobiales > Stappiaceae > Roseibium. The sequence goes on from NZ_CANLVF010000010.1 coordinate 139,571, forward strand.
CTGCCGTTGATAGTTCCACTCGTAGATCGCGTCCGAGCGATCGAGACCTTCATAGCATTGCAGACGGATGAGATCGGTGTCTTCCAGTTTGGCGAGTGCCTTGGCGACTTCCGTCTTGCCGACGCCCGCTTCCCCTTCCAGAAGGAGCGGCCGGTTCAGCATCTCCGTCAGCAACAGCGCCGTTGCCAGCCCGTCATCTGCGACATAGCCGGTTTCCGAAAGCGCCTTCGCCAATTGTTCCCTGGTCTTGGTCATCCGTTTTGTCTTGGTCACCTGAATTATTTGTCTTGGTCATTGCCAGGCCTGATCCGGCAATCCGGGCCGTTCCCGTGCAACGCGCCGATGGCCTTTGCAGCAGGACGTCAACGGCATGGATTCCATCGTCAAGCCCTGGACTGATGGAAGTAGAGCATCGCGGGACAGGCGTGGTGAGGGGGTGCCGTCCCGCGATGACCTGTTCGTTCAGCCGTGTGCGCCGAGATCCTTGGCTGCCTGCCAGACACGCCATGAATCGTGAGGCATCTGGATGTGGGTGCTGCCGAGGAACTGGAAGGCATCATTGACCGCGTTCGAGAATGCCGGAACACCGCCGACATTCGGGCTTTCGCCGACACCCTTCGCACCGATCGGGTGATGCGGGCTCGGTGTCACCGTGTGGTCGGTCTCCCAGTGCGGGGTCTCAACAGCGGTCGGGATGAAGAAATCCATGAACGAAGCGCCGAGCACGTTGCCCATCTCGTCGTAGCGGATTTCCTGACCCATCGCGATCGCGAAGGCTTCTGTTAGCCCGCCATGGACCTGGCCCTCGATGATCATCGGATTGATGCGGGTGCCGCAGTCGTCCAGGGCGTAGAAGCGCCGTGTCGACGCAACGCCGGTATCGACATCGATATCCATGACACAGAAATAGGCACCGAACGGGTAGGTCATGTTGGGCGGGTCATAGTAGCTGACTGCTTCCAGGCCCGGCTCCATGTTCGGTGGCGGCGCATGATAGGCCGCCCATGCGATTTCCTTCATCGACTTGCGCGCTTCCGGATTGCCTTTGACCTGGAACCCGTCGATGTCCCACTCAAGGTCATATTCGGAGACTTCCAGCATATGCGCTGCGATCATCTGGGCCTTGTTGCGGATCTTGCGGGCGGCAAGCGCAATGGCGGCACCGGCGACGGGTGTCGACCGTGAGCCGTAGGTTCCAAGGCCATAGGGCGCCGTATCGGTATTGCCTTCCTCGACCATGATGTCCGCGGCCGGAATTCCGATTTCCGTCGCGATGATCTGGGCCCAGGTGGTTTCGTGGCCCTGGCCCTGGGACTTCGTGCCCATGCGTGAGATCACCGATCCCGTCGGGTGCACGCGGATCTCCGCGCTGTCGAACATGGCGACACCGAGAATATCGCAGTTTTTCGACGGGCCCGCACCGACGATCTCGGTGAAGAACGACACGCCGATGCCCATGATCTCGCGGGTTTCGCCGCGCTTGAAGGCTTCCTGCTTGGCCTTTTGTTCGGCGCGCAGCTCTCGATAGCCGATGGTGTCCATCGCCTTCTGCATGGCGGTGTGATAGTCGCCGCTGTCGTATTCCCAGCCGAGCGCCGACTGATACGGGAACTGATCCGCCTTGACGAAGTTCTTCATGCGCAGGTCGGCCGGATCCATGTCCAGTTTCTGCGCCAGAATATCCATCGCCCGCTCGATGCAGTAAGCGGCTTCCGTCACGCGGAAAGAGCAGCGGTAGGCAACCCCGCCCGGAGCCTTGTTGGTGTACACACCGTCCACCGACAGGTGCGCTGCCGGGAAGTCATAGGACCCGGTGACGATGTTGAAGAAGCCTGCCGGCCATTTGGATGGGTCGGCACAGGCATCGAAGCCGCCGTGGTCGGCGAGGACGTGCACTTTCAGACCGGTCACGGTGCCATCGCTCTTGGCGGCGATTTCCGTGGTCATGTGGTAGTCGCGGGCAAAGGACGTGGTGGAGAGGTTCTCCATCCGGTCTTCGACCCATTTCACCGGGACGCCCGTGACGATGGAGGCGACGATCGAGCAGATATAGCCCGGATAGGCGCCCACCTTGTTGCCGAAACCACCGCCGATATCGGGCGCGATCACGTGAATCTTGTGCTCCGGTATCGTCGACAGAAGCGAGGCGACCGTGCGGATCACGTGCGGGGCCTGGAACGTGCCCCAGACGGTCAGTTCACCCTTCACCTTGTCCATGGACGCGACGCACTGGCAGGTTTCCAGCGGCGACGGGTGCGTGCGGTGATAGGAAATCATCTCGTTGATGGTCACGTCCGCCTCGGCGAATGCCTTTGCGGTTTCGTCCTCGTCGCCGACTTCCCAGTTAAAGATATGATTGTGGTGTTTGCGCGGACCGTGTGCGCCTTCCGTCTTGCCTTCAAGGTCGGGACGCAGAACAGGAGCATCCGGATCCATGGACTTGAACGGATCGACCAGAACCGGCAGCTCCTCGTATTCCACTTCCACCAGCTGGATGGCGTCATCCGCGATGTAGCGGTCTTCCGCAACGACGAAGGCGACTTCCTGGTTCTGGTAGAGAACCTTGCCGTCGGCCAGGACCATTTGAACGTCGCCCGCCAGGGTCGGCATCCAGGCAAGATTGACGCCCTTGAGATCCTCGGCGGTCAGAACCGCAATCACACCCGGGATTTTCAGGGCCTCGGTGGCATCGATTTTGGTGATTTTGGCGTGCGGGTAGGGGGAGCGGACGAAATCACCGAACACCATGCCCGGCAGTTTCAGATCGTCCACATACTGGCCCTTGCCCTGCGTGAAGCGGACATCTTCCACGCGCTTGCGCTTGCAGCCCATGCCTTCCAGGGCGGCTTCGCGCTGTTCCCGTGTCGGGGTCATGTCATTCATTCTGCAGCCTCCTGGGTTTCAGGCTGATTGAGCTGATCAGCGGCATACTGGATGGCCTTGACGATGTTCTGGTAGCCGGTGCAGCGGCACAAGTTCCCGGCAATTCCCATACGGATTTCTTCTTCCGTCGGATTCGGGTTTTCCTTCAAAAGCGTGTGCGCGCGCGTGATCATGCCGGGCGTGCAGAAGCCGCATTGCAGACCGTGCATCTGGCGGAAGCCTTCCTGAAGGGCCGACAACGTGCCGTCCGGATTGGCCATTCCTTCGATTGTTGTCAGCTCCGCACCGTTCGCCTGGGCGGCAAACAGGGTGCAGGATTTCACCGACATGCCGTTCATTTCGACGGTGCAGGCACCGCAATGCGAGGTCTCGCAGCCGATATGCGGGCCGGTCAGATTCAGTTCTTCGCGCAAGAAGTGGATCAGCAGGGTGCGCGCTTCCACAAATCGCTGCACCTTCTTTCCGTTGACGGTCACCGTGACCGGGATCTGTTCAATGTCACTCATGAATTTCTTCCTCGATCAGGGTCTCAGGCGCTTGCGCGTTCCGCGGCGCGGGCAAGGGCACGCTGCATCATGATGCCGGCCATCTTGGTGCGGTATTCCGCCGGGCCGCGCCCGTCCGATGCGGGATCGGTGATGGCTTCGGCAGCAGCGACAGCGCTCGCGATCGTCGACGCGTCCAGAGTTGAGCCAGTCAGGATGTCGCTTGCATCCGCGGCATGGAGCGGCGTGTCGGCAACATTCGTAAGGGCGATCGAACAGCTCGCGACGGTGCCGCCGGTCATTGTCAGCACGACCGCTGCTGCGGCAGTGGCATAATCGCCTACCTTGCGCTTGAGCTTTTCATAGGCGTAGCCGTGTCCTGCCGGAGGAGCCGGAATTTTGACGGCTGTCAGGATTTCTTCCGGCGCCAGCGCCGTGAAGTAGGCGGCCTCGTAGAAATCGCGCGCGGCAACTTCGCGGTCCCCATCCGGTCCGGTCAGGACGTAAGTGGCTCCAAGGCACTGCATCAGGCCCGGCATGTCGTTGCCCGGATCCCCGTTGGCGACGTTTCCGCCGAGCGTTCCCATGTAACGGATTTGCGGATCTGCGATCAGAAGGGACGTTTCCCTGATGATCGGAAGCTTGTCGGCCAGAAGATCCGATCCGATCAGCTCATGCTGAGTGGTCATGCACCCGATGGTGATCGTTCCGCCGTCCTCGCTGATGCCTTTCAAGTCGGCTATACCGCCGAGATCAACAAGGTGTTCCGGGGCCGCCATGCGCAGTTTCATCATGGGGATCAGGCTGTGGCCGCCCGACAAGGGCCTGGCTTCGTCGCCGTGGCTTGCCAGGATGGCAATGGCTTCGGCCACCGATGATGGCCTGTGATAGGTGAATTCACCGGGGATCACGTTTTCTCTCCTCCCATTCGCCGTCCCGGATGTCTCCGGAACAGGGCGCCGTTCGCTGCCTGTCGGGTCCAGTGTCAGTCGAACGGCAAAACCACAGACCGCCACGCGCAGGTGGCAGAATGTCACATGCCACTAGGGTGATAAGGGGTGCGCTGCACACTCAAGACAGCATTCACCGAAGACCGCGCGCAATACATCGAAGGCGGTTGCCATACGCACGAAATGCGTCAGAATGGCTGACGTATTTCACGAGTTGCACGCGCCTCGAAATGAAGCGATTTAGGGAAAGCCCACGATAAATCGTCACTAAGTTTTTGTTGCCGCGATTAGGTCCGTATTGGCTTTGAAAGAGACGTATTTCGTGAAAATTGCACGAATGGCGGCAAAAAATCGATATTGTTGCGCTGCAAACATCGGGTTCAACAGGATTGAACCTATTTGGGCTACTGAGCGGGGGCGGCCTGATCCTGCTGGTCCGAGTTGTCTGAAAGGGCTGTCAGTTTCTCTCGGATACGGCTCCATCTGGAGCGGCTGACCGGAACCGTTTGCGCATCGCTGCCTTCCAGTATAAGCACGCCCCCGTCACCGGAGCGTTTGAAACTGGAAACCCGGGAAAGGTTCACGATGTGGCTTCGGTGGACTCGCTTGAAAATCTTGGGATCAAGTTGCTGTTCGGCTTCGCTGATCGAAAGCGGGCAGAAATGCTCCCGCTCGCCATCATAGAGCTTGGTGTAGTGAGCATCGGCATGAATGGCGGAAATCTCTGAAACGCTGATCTGCGTTTTTTGCCCGTCGCGTTCGATCGGCAGCGTGCGCCTGGAAGCGGGGGCCGACACTCTTGGCCTGGGCGTGACCGCCTGCAGGCCGGCAGCAGGCCTGCGTGCCGGATCTTCTGCCGCTTGCACGTGATCGGTGTCTTCAATCCCGGCAACATTGACCGTATCCGAGACCGGCTGGTCCTCTACGGTGCCCGCCTGTATGGGCGCAACCGTTTCACTTGGGACGAGCGCCAGAAGGAAAAGGCCGGATACAAGGAAAGCAACGCAGGACACAAAGATGGCCAGGGTGCCTGGACCGAGTGAGGGTGCAGACAAGGTGTCGGCATTTTGGGTCAGCTCATAGGTCATTCCGGTCATGGCTGTATAGTGCATGGCTGCAATGGCCAGAGCCATAACCGCTGCCGACACTACCAGCGGCGGCCGTTTGCCCAGCCCGAACAAGAGCCAGAGCGATAGTCCGGCCGCGTTGAAGGCGATCAGGAAACTTGCCAGAACATAGGTTGGATTGTGAGCCATCTGCAGTGATGTGTGCAGGGAATACATGCCGAGGTAATGCATGGTGCAAATGCCCGCACCCATGACAAACGCGGCCAATCCAAGCCGGATGGACGTCAGACGGCGGTTGCTGGCGGTGAAAACGGCGACCCCGACAACCAGAACGCAAACAAGGAATGATAACAGTGTCGGCAGGACAAGGAAGTCCACTCCGAGCGGAAACTTTACTGCAAGCATCCCCACGAAGTGCATCGACCAGATGGCAAGTGCGAGCGTCAAAGCTGCTCCCACAAGAAGCAGACGGCGTCTTGGGTCAACCGCGTTTCTGACCTGCACCGCCAAGCTTAAGCCAACAAAGCTTCCCTGAAAGGCCATCACCAGGGAAAGCGCAACGAGCCAGGGCTCGTGCGTCACTGTCATGCCGAGGCTCTCCTCCCTCGTTGCCCGCTCCTGCCTCCGGACCGGGTCTCAACACTGCATGATAGGGTAAAGGGAGAAAGCCAGCAATCATGACCTTCGTCAGACCGGCACTTACCGCGCTGCTTTTATTGCAAAAACCAGTCCCGTGCATTTTCATGGCAAATCCGCCGGATCAGGCCATCGGCAAGGGTGGTGTCGTTGGGAATGCTGCCGTCTTCTGTCCAGTGCCCGACAATCCGGCAAACCAGCCGCCGATAATATTCATGCCGAGGGAATGACAGGAACGACCGAGAATCGGTCAGCATCCCGATGAAGCGCGACAGTAGCCCCATTTGTGCGACCTGCGTCAGATGGCGTTCCATACCTTCAAGCTGATCGTTGAACCACCATGCAGGTCCGGACTGGATTTTTCCCGGTTCCGAGCCGTCCTGGAAGTTGCCTGCTATCGTCACCATTACTTCGTTCAATGCCGGATTGAGACAATAGAGGATTGTTCGTGGGAGCCCGCCGCGCCTGTCGATCTGATCAAGCAGACTGTTGAGCGGACCGGCGACCGGACTATCGGAGATCGAATCACCGCCCGTATCGGGACCAATGCCCTCCAGAAGCCTGCTGCTGTTGTTGCGGGATGCGCCGATGTGAAACTGCATCACAATGTTGCGCTGTCGGTAAGCCTGTCCCAGTTCGATCAGGACAGCTGCCTTGAAATCGGCTTCATCCCTTGAGGAGACCGGGTCGCCCTCCAGGGCACTTGCGAGAATGTCGTCGAGGTCACTCGAAGAGCGACTTGAAAACGGTGGCAGTTCACTCAGACCGTGATCGCTGGCCTTGCAGCCAAGCGTGATGAAATGATCCAGCCGTTTGATCAGCGCACCGATCAGGTCCTCAAAACGTTCAATGCGCATCTCCGCAGCGGTACCGAGCTTTCGGCAATAGCCCGCGAACCCCTTGTCCGACGGTGCAAGGGTTTTGTCGGGCCGGAAGCTCGGGGCGATTTTGAAACCCAGGTCCGGATCCCTTAGCGCTTCTCCATGGAATGTCAGGTCGTCACATGGGTCATCTGTGGTACCGACATAGCCGACATTCATCTGATGAAGCAGACCGCGCGCGCTGTGGGTCGGCTCCGCCAGTTTTGCGTTGGCGATCTCCCAGACTTCGTCTGCCGTTTCGGGCCCAAATACTCCGTTCCAGCCGAAGTATCGCTTAAGTTCCAGATGGGTCCAGTGATAAAGTGGATTGCCAAGGCAATGCGGAACAGTCGCCGCGAAGGCGTCGAACTTCTGCCGGAAATCGGCATCGCCGGTGACAAGCTCTTCCGGCACACCGTTCCAGCGCATGGCCCGCCATTTGTAGTGATCACCCTCCAGCCAGATTTCACCTATGGAGCTCCAGGACCGGTTGCCGGCAATGGCCGCCGGATCGAGGTGATTGTGAAAATCGACCAGCGGCAACGGTGCTGCAACCTCGTGGTAGAGACGCAGGCTTGACGGTGTGTCGAGCAGGAAGTCTGGTCCAAGAAAGGGTGCGGTCATGATCTGCGTCCGGGTGTCAGAGGGAAGCGGTGATCGCGTTCACGACCCCGTCGGAGCCGATCCGGTCATAGGCGGACCGGATCTGTCTGGTGAAATGAGCTGATGCCGGCAGGTCTTCGCCGAAAACCCGCTGCAGCGACAACATGTGTTCCACATAGTCGGCGCCATTTGCGCGGGCCGCCAGGTCTTCAATCTGAGCGGCAAGCGGGTCATTCAAAGGCAGAGGCATGCCGGTTTCGGACAGGCCACGGCAGTAGTGCATCCAGCCCGCAACACCAAGAGCGGTGAGCGGAAATGGACTGCCATGCTCGATGTGCCAGCTGATAGGGGCCAGCAGCCGCTGTGGAAGCTTCTGACTGCCGTCAGAAGCAATTTGCGTCGTCTTGTGATGCAGGGCCGAATTCGAAAACCGCTCGATCAACGCGTCGGCGTAACGGGGTATGTCGACGCCGGGTGGGACTTCGAGGGTCTTGGCCTGTTCGCTCAGCATGAGTTTCTTTGCTGCCGTCTTGAACACCGGATCGGCCATGCAATCCGAAATCGTTTCTTTTCCCGCGAGCGCACCAAGATAAGCCAGGAAAGAATGTGAGCCATTCAGGAGACGCAGCTTCATGTCCTCAAACGGGGCTACGTCGCTCACAAACTGAGCTCCTGCCTGGTCCCAACCCGGCCGTTCTCCGGCAAAGCTGTCTTCAATCACCCATTGGCGGAATGGTTCGCATAGGATGCCATTCGGGTCAGGGTGGCCGAGTGCCGCTTCCAGCTTTTGATGGGAAGCCTCGGTCATTGCCGGCGTGATCCTGTCGACCATCGAGCAGGGGAAGCGGCATGTCCTTTCGATCCAGCCGCTCAGCGCCGGATCGAGCCGTTCGGCGAATTCAAGGATTGCCTGTCGGCACAGTTTTCCGTTCGCCGGAAGATTGTCGCAAGAGAGTATGGTCAGGCCTTCGCACCCTGTCGTCATACGGCGCTGCAACCCCGTTGCGATGATGCCGATTGCCGTCGTCGGATCGCCTTCCGCAGTCAAGTCCTGCGCAATCGCTGCATTTTTCAGGTCCAGATGCCCCTCGGAAAGACAATAGCCTTTTTCGGTGATCGTCAGCGTGATCACCGTGAGACGCGGGTCGGCGATCTGCTCAATCAGCACGCTGATACCGTCCCGCTTGGGATGCAACGTTCTGACAACCGGCCCGATCTCACGCAGTGCCAGGTCATCATCCTGCATTTCTCCGATCGCAAAGAGGCCGTCTGCCCTGTCGAGTTTTGTGAGCTCGGCTTCGCCGGAATGAAGCCGGACCGCAACAACACCGCAATCCGATTTTTCAGATCGCAGCCATTCATCGTGATAGACCATCACGTGCGCTTTCGCGAACGCTCCGAAACCGATGTGAAGCAGTCTGGGGCGCAGGGCAGTGCGGTCGTAGGTTACGCGTTCAAGTTCGGAGGTTTTATTGGACATGACTATCTTGCAGCGTTGAAATCTATGGTGTCGCCCGCGTGATGCGCGATGCGATTGACGATAAGGTCAGTCTGGCCGGCAAGCCAGATCTGAACGTTCGAAAATGAAGGTTGCCAGTCGCCTGACCGCCGCCAGGTGAGTTGGACTTGTGCGTTGTCCCTGGAGAGCTCAAACGTGGTGAGCGAATGTTGGCCGCCGAGTGCTTCGGCTGAACTACCATCATCGTCGTAGGCACGGGACAGGCTTGTCCCGCAATTGACGGCCTGCGGATAAATCCTCCAGGTGCGCTCGCGGTCATGCAACGGGTCGGAACGAAGATTTGCCGCCGCAATAGGCAGCACGGCACCGCCCCGGACAAAAAGAGGAATGCTTTCAAGCGTCACCGGGATGTCAATTTTTTCGCCGCCCGGATACCAGGTGCTGCCGTCGAAGGCCCACCAACCCTCTCCATTTTCTGGCAGCGTGACTGTCCGATAGCTGGCCCCTTGTTCAACGACGGTTGCCACGAGGAGGTCCCGGCCAAGCAGAAAATCAAATTCCGCATGCCTGCACGAAGTATCGCCCGGGTAATCCAGAAAGAGTGGACGCAGGATCGGTTCACCATCTGCCACGGCACAGTAAAGCTGGGTGTAGAGATACGGGATCAGCTGCGCACGGAGTTTCAATGCGTCCCGAACCAGTGGTGTGATTTCCGGATACATCCAGGCTTCGTTTGCCGTGCCGTCGTCATTCCAGGAATGGATTGTGAACCTTGGATGGAAGATGCCGTTCTGGACCCAGCGCAGGAACAGTTCAGGTTCCGGCCTGGGACCGGCGAAGCCGCCAACGTCGTGACCTGTGTTGTAAAAGCCGGACAGGCTGAGACCGAGACCCATGGGAATGTTCCAGCGCAGGGTTTCCCAACTGGTATAGTTGTCCCCCGTCCAGGTTTGCGCATAGCGCTGTGTTCCGGGCGAAGCGCAGCGCGAAATGAGATAGGGCCTTTTTCCTGGCTGATCCTGTTTTTGAGCCTCAAACGACGCCCGCGTCATGAGTTGACTGTGCAGGGGACGGATCAGACTGACCGGAATGGGCTCGCCAAAACCGGCGCAGATCGCATCATCGTCCCAGACTTCATATTCGTTGTTGTCGTTCCAGGTGCTTTTGATGCCCCTATTCAAGAGCTTACTTGTCACATTGGCCTGCCACCAGGCGACAGTGCCGGGATTGGTAAAGTCGAGATGAGAACCGGTGCCATCCCAGAACGGCGAGTGTTCCGGAGCGCCGCTCTCGCTGTCGCGAATGAAGAGACCGGCCTCCTGTGCGTCTTCATAAAGCGGGTGATCGTCCAAAAGCACCGGCTTGATATTGGCGATCAGGTTGATGCCGGCATCCGCATAAGACGATGTCAGGGCCTCTACATCCGGAAAACGGTCCGTATTCCAATGAAAGACATATCGTCTGCCTTCAATGGCCGTATACCCGGACGACAATTGGAAACTGTCGCAGGGGATGTCCTCTTCCTCGAGCTTATCCAGAAAGGTCCGAACGCGCTCCTGAGCATTGTCTGAATCTGTATAGGCCATGGTAGAGCCGGAATAGCCGAGCCCCCAGCGCGGCATGAACGCGGTTCCACCGATCAGCCAGTGCTGCCTTTTGACAACGTCAAGTACGTTCGGCGCCCAGAAAAAATAAAAGTCCAGGTCGCCATCTTCGGCGCGGAAGGCGCGGAAGGGTGGATGGTAGTTGTCTTTTTCGTTGCCCAGATCGAACCAGCAGGTCGCCAGCGTATCGTAGAAGAGCCCGTAGGCTCCGCGTGTTCCCCGGTCGGTTATCGTGAACGGGATGTGTTTGTAGAGCGGGTCGGTGCTCCTGGCATCGTAGCCAAGCGCGTCGAGGTTGCGCATTTCAAAACGCCGTCCGGAACGCTCCAGAGCTCCGGCCTTTTCACCGAGGCCATAAAACCGCTCGTCGCCATAACGGCGCATATAATGCTGGTTCCGGTGGTCCTTGCGTCCGATCATATAGGCGTTGAGCGGACGATCCCGAGCAATTTCCTGCCAGGCGTCCGAGGTGGTCCGGCGGGCTTCCCAGACAAGCGAAAGTGGTCGACCAATTGTCAGGCGCAGAGTGTCCGTTTCCAGGGTGACCGTGTCCTCCGCCTCAGTCAGCCGAAACGAGGGACAGGAAAATCCGCTCATATCCTCGCGTTTGCGCCCCTCGAACGGCACGTCCTTTTCCGGTGCGATCGCCCAGGTACGGTCCAGCCTGAAAGCCCCGTCCTTCAGAAGCGTGATCCGGATTAGATCATGCTCCAGAACGGTTGCCGTGAAACTGTGACGATCTTCGACGAGCAGCGAGATGCTGCTCTTCGTGCTGTCTTTGAGGGTCCAGTTCTGAAGCGCTTTCATGGATTAGTCCTAGTAGCCGAGGAGAACGCGCGGCAGGAACAGGCTGAGGCCCGGAAAGTAGGTGATCACGAGCAAAAGTGAAACAAGAACGGCGTAGAAGCCGAGCATGGGTTTGATGACCTGCCCGATCTTCACACCTCCAACCGAGCAGCCGACGAACAGCGCCGACCCGACGGGCGGTGTGCAGATCCCGATACAGAGATTGAACGTCATCACCACGCCGAAATGGACAGGGTCCATGCCAAGATCTTCCACGACCGGCAGGAAGATGGGCGTGAAGATCAGGAGTGCCGGCGTCATGTCCATGAAGGTGCCGACAACCAGCAATGCAATGTTGATGATGAGCAGAAGGACGATCGGATTTTCAGATAGTGCCAGAAGCGCATCCGAGATTGAATACGGAATATCGGCAAATGCCATCGCCTTGGACATGGCAATCGAGCAGCCGATCATGAGAAGCACGATCGACGTCGTCACCGCACTTTCCAGAATGATCCCCGGCATTTCTTTCCAGGTGATCTCCCGATACCAGATAATGGCCAGAAACAGTGTGTAGACAACCGCGACCGCAGAAGCTTCCGTCGCCGTGAAGATACCGCCAATGATACCACCCATGACGATGACGATGAGGCCGAGGGGGAGCACGGCATCGGCCGCTTTTTTCACGACTTCTGCTCCGCTCGGACGCTCGGCGACGGGATAACCACGCCGTTTTGCGATGATGCCAGCGACAACCATGAGGCTGAGCCCCATGAGAATCCCCGGAATGTAACCGGCGACGAAAAGGGCCGCGACCGATGTGCCGTTTGTGATGAGCGAATAGACAATGAATGTCGAACTTGGCGGGATGAGAAGGCCGGTCGGGCAGGACGCGATGTTGACGGCGGCACTATAGGCCGGATCGTAGCCTTCCTTTTTCTGCAAGGGGGCCATGACGCCGCCAACCGCTGCGGCGGATGCAACGGCGGACCCCGAGATGGAACCGAACATCATGTTGGCGATGACATTGCAATGAGCAAGGGCGCCCGGCAGCCGTCCACCCAGGACTTTGGCGAACTCAATCAGGCGCATCGCGATGCCGCCACGGTTCATGATGTTCCCAGCCAGGATAAAGAACGGGATGGCGAGCAGCGTGAAGCTGTCGAGCCCGGAGGCAACCTGCTGTGCAACGATGTAGACTGACTGATCGAAAGACATGAACAGGAGGAAGGTGGCAAACGCAGCCAGTCCGATCGAAAAGGCGATCGGAACTCCCAGGATCATGAGTAAAGCGAACGTCCCAAACAGAACCAGGACAGACTGAATATCCATTTAGTTTCCCCAAATCCTGGTCACAGCTAATCAAGCGGCCCGCCGGGCTTCGGCGCGCTTTCCTGATCATTCGGTCCACGCCCGTCGCGGAAGAGATCGGCGAGGAATGTCAGGCAGTAGTAGAGAATGCAGATCCCGGAAAACGGGATCGCGACATAGACCAGACCCATCGGCAGCCTGAGCGCTGGCGAGACCTGACCGGTGGCCAGAGTGCGGTTCACCAGATCCATCCCGCCATAAATCATCACAAGGGCCGCAAACGTGGCGATTGCGACAATGATCGCCGCGTTGACCGTCAAACGGATGTTGCCGCTTGCCACTTGCGGCAGCAGGTCAATGGCCAGGTGACGCCGTTGACCCAACGTATAAGCCCCTCCGAGAAGTGCGACCCAGATGAAGAGAAAGCGAGCCATCTCGTCGGTGACGGTGCTGGGGCTTTCCAGCACATATCGCGAGAAGACCTGCCAGATAACGCAGGCGACCAATATGGCGAATGCAACGGTAATGACGAGGCGCAGGATCAGATCCACACCTCTGGTGATCATGTTCACGACAGTCCTCCCGGGCCGGGCACTGGTTTCATATTCAATGTCACACAGCGTGGCTGCCCTAGACATGCGACATGAAACAAAACTGGTCAACCAATTTTATAAAAAAGGTTGACTGATTTGCAAAATTGGACGAACAATTTGCCATCCGCAGCAGACGACGCTGTGAAAACCGCAGCCGGCGACACGCCCTTTTCGGGTGAAACTCTCAGACCGGACTGCACGTGGGAGGAAATCATGATGAAGTTTGCAAAGCTCGCGGCCGTCCTGGCTGCAGGCGTTGTCGCAATGGGTTCGGCTGCCAACGCAAAGACCCTGCGTCTCAATCACAACAACCCGGAAGACCACCCGCTGCACAAGTCCATGGAATTCATGGCGGAGAAGCTGGAAGAGGCGACCGGCGGCGATCTCAAGATCCGCATCTACGCGAATGCCCAGCTTGGTACGCAGCGCGAATCCATGGAGCTGATGCAGAACGGGTCGCTGGACATGGCCCGCTCCAATGCGTCGGAGCTCGAGGCGTTTGAAGAGTCCTACGGTGCTCTCAATCTGCCTTATATCTTCGTCAACGCGGATCACTACTACGACGTTCTGAGCGGCGATATCGGGTCCGACATTCTGGAAGCGTCCGAAGACAAGGGCTTTATCGGTCTTGCCTTCTATATCGAGGGTGCGCGCTCCTTTTATGCCAACAAGGAAATCAGATCGCCAGCCGACCTCGAGGGCATGAAGATCCGCGTTCAGCCAAGCCCGTCTGCGATCCGCATGGTGGAGTTGCTGGGCGGAAACCCGACACCCATCGCCTGGGGCGAGCTCTACAGCGCGCTTCAGCAGGGCGTTGTCGACGGCGCTGAAAACAATCCGATGGCTCTGACATCCGCGCGTCACGGCGAAGTTTCCAAGGTCTATTCCGATGACGGCCATACGATGATTCCGTCCGTCGTGATGATTTCGTCCAAGACCTGGAGCGAGTTGTCAGACGAGCACAAGGAAGCGCTCACCAAAGCTGCGCGGGAATCCATGGACTTCCACCGTGAACAGTGGGACGCGATGAGTGCGGCCGCCGTTGAAACCGCCAAGAGCGAGCTCGGGGTAAAGTTCATCGAGGTCGAGAAGGGTCCTTTCATTGAAGCGGTTCTGCCGATGCACGAGGAAGCTGCCAAGAAGTCTCCTGTGGTGGCTGACCTGATCGGCCGCATCAAGGCGATCGCGCCGCAATAAGAAGCTCCAGGCCAGAGACCGGACCGATGCTCGAACGCTCCAAACTTGCAGACAATGCGCTTCAGGCGCTTCATGACGAAGACTACGATCTCCCGTTCAACACGCAGTCTTTGAACCATGACGGTCTGATTTTTATGGGCGGACGGCCATCTGAAAGTCTCAACGGTGAGTGGACGTTTTGCGTCGATCTCCTGGACACCGGCCTCCGGCAGAAGTGGTTTTCCATGCTGCCGGAGGCACCCGAAGACCGCACGGAGCCCTGGGACTACGATCCCTATATGGGTGAAACCGTGCCGGTTCCTTCCAACTGGGCGATGCTCAAGGAGAAGTGGTACTTCTTCGAAGGCAGCGCCTGGTATACGCGCCCTCTCGACATGGATAATGTGGATGGCGAAAAACGGCAGTTTCTGCGTTTCGGCGCGGCGGGCTACGACTGCAAGATTTTCCTGAACGGTGACTTCCTTGGCAACCACTATGGCGCGTCGACGCCGTTTTGTGTGGAGGTGACCGGCAAGTTGCACAAGGGCAGGAACTGGATCATGGCCTGCGTCAACAACATCCGTACTAAAGACCGGGTGCCGATGCACAACACGGACTGGTTCAACTACGGCGGCCTTTACCGCGAGGTCTGCGTGTTCGAAACACCTGCCTCTCTGATTTCGGATTTCTTCCTCTATCTTGTTCCTGACGGAACCTATTCGAAGATATGTGCCGAGGTGTCGATATCCGGTGCGCAGTCAGGCGAAGCCCGTCTGTCTATTCCCGAACTGTCGATCGATGAAACCATTTCCATCCGTGAAGGTGGCGGCCGTGTAACGATTTCCGCAGCGCCGCGGCTATGGAGCCCTGACACGCCGGCTCTTTATGATGTCAGCCTGGCGTTCGGTGAAGATCGGGTGTCAGACCGGGTCGGTTTCCGTCAGATTGAACGGATCGGCACCGACATCGTGCTGAACGGTGCGCCACAGTTCCTGCGCGGAATTTCCGTTCATGAAGACGATGCTGTGCTCGGCAAGGTGACAACAGAAGAAGACCTGCGCCGCCGGTTTGAACATGCGAGAGAGCTCGGCTGCAACTATCTGCGCCTGGCGCATTATCCGCATCACGAACGTGCTGCCGAAATTGCCGATGAACTCGGGTTTCTGCTTTGGGAAGAGATCCCGGTCTACTGGGCGATCGATTTTGCAAATCCGGCGACTTACCGGGATGCCGAAAACCAGCTAAAGGAATTGATCAAACGGGACCGCAACAGGGCGAGCGTCATCATCTGGTCGGTCGGCAATGAAAATCCGGATACCGATGAGCGTCTGGATTTCATGAAAAACCTTGCGGAAACGGCACGGCACATGGATCCGACCCGCCTGACATCGGCAGCCTGCCTCGTCAACCACGCCAACAACCGGATTGAAGACCGGCTTGCCGACTACATCGATGTCATTGGGCTCAACGAATATTACGGCTGGTACGAGGAAAATTTTGAAGATCTCGCCAAGATCGGCGAGAACTCAAATCCGGACCGGCCAGTAGTGGTTTCGGAGACCGGGGCCGATGGCGTCATTGGCCCGAAGGGACCAGCGAAGGGGTTGTTCAGCGAAGATTACATGGCCGACGTGTATCGGAAACAGATTTCCACATTGCGCCAGCTGAGCTACGTCAAGGGCATGTCCCCGTGGATACTTTACGATTTTCGTGTTGAACGCAGACAAAATATCTTCCAGAACGGATATAACCATAAAGGCTTGATAGCTGCCGATAAGAAAACCAAGAAAAAAGCGTTCCAAATTCTGGCGGAGTACTATCGTGAGATAGCAGCCCTTGAGGAGAGCGCAAGGAAGGCCTCATGACGCGGGACGGTACAAAACGCCGTTATCAGGAAATCGCCGAATTGCTCGCCCGGCGAATTACGGAAGAAGGATACCGGCCCGGCGACAAGTTTCCGACCGAGCGTCAGATATCCCTTGAAATGGGGATTAGCCGGTCGCTTGTCCGCGAAGCATTCATTGTCCTGGAAATCGAAGGTTATCTTGATGTCCGCAAGGGCTCCGGCAGCTATGTCGCGGCCGGAGAAAAGATCTCGCTGAATGTGCAGAAACAGGATTTCGGCCCGTTTGAGCTGCTGCAGGCGCGCCAGCTTCTTGAAAGCAGCATTGCCGGGTTTGCAGCATCGACAATTACCAAAAACGATATCATCCAGCTGCGCGAGACGCTTGAGATAGAACGCAGGGCGATCGAAAACGGTGTCGAAGATTATTTCGCAGACAGGCAGTTCCATCTTCAGATCGCCGAAGCGACCCAGAACAGCGTTCTCGTCGATCATGTCGAAGACCTTTGGACCAAACGTGAAAACAGTTCCATGTGGGCGAGACTGCATGACAGGATCTTCGATCTCAGCTACCGGACCAGGTGGCTCGATGATCACGCAGTTATTCTGGAAGCCCTTCGGCATCGCAATGCGGAGCAGGCCCGCCTTGCCATGTGGCAACATCTTGAAAATGTGCGTTTGACCCTGCTTGAGCTCTCCGATGTCGGGGATCCGGAGTTCGACGGGTATCTCTACACGCCGGCGGTTGCTTCACCTTAATGAAAGACAAGAAAGAGCAAGGCGATGATCGAAAGCTGGCGTTGGTTCGGACCTGACGATCCTGTCTCGTTGCAAGATGTTCGGCAAACCGGTGCTACCGGCATCGTGACCGCCTTGCACGAAATTCCGAACGGTACTTTATGGCCTGAGGAGGAGATCGCAGCACGGCGCCGGATGATTGAGGGCGCGGGGCTGACCTGGGTGGTTGCCGAGAGCATTCCGGTTCATGAAGATATCAAGACGGGTGCACCTGGCTGGGAGCGCTGGGCGCAAAACTGGGCGAAAAGCGCCAAAGCGCTCGCCAGGCAGGGCATTACGACAATCTGCTACAACTTCATGCCCGTGCTCGATTGGACCCGCACCGATCTTGACTTTGAGCTCGCCGACGGCGCCCGGGCGCTGCGCTTCGAATTTGCCGCCTTTGCTGCCTTCGACCTGTTCATTCTGGACCGGGAGGGCGCCGAGACAGACTATAGCGACACGGACATCTCGGCAGCCGAAGCCTTCCTGGCACGGTGTTCATCAGAAGACCGGGACCGATTGTCGGCCAACATCATAGCCGGTCTCCCCGGTTCTGAGGAAAGCTACACGCTTGCGACATTCAAGGACCGTCTTGCGGCCTATCGGGGCATCGACAGGGAAGACCATTTCCAGCATCTTCGGAATTTCCTGGACGTGGTCCTTCCGGCTGTCGAGGAAGCTGGTGCCGTTCTGGCACTGCATCCCGACGATCCGCCCCGCCCGCTCTTCGCACTGCCCCGGATTGCAAGCACCCTGGGTGATCTGGAGCGCATTGCATCCATGAATGCCTCTCCGGCGAACGGATTTACGCTTTGCACAGGTTCACTCGGCGTTCATCCGGACAACGACCTTCCGGCGATCGTGGCAGGGCTGGGCGATCGCATTCATTTTGCGCATCTAAGAGCAACCCGGCGCGAAGACGACCCGCGCAGCTTTTATGAAGACGCGCATCTCGAAGGCGATATCGACATGATTGCAATCATTCGGGCCTTGCGGAAACTTGAGGCGCGGACCGGTAAACACATTCCAATGCGCCCCGATCACGGGCACAGGATCTTGAATGATCTCAGCGGAACCTCCACGCCAGGCTATCCCGCCATCGGGCGTCTCAGAGGGTTGTCAGAGCTGCGCGGCGTACTCAAAGCGGTCGACGCATATGAACGTCTTTAAGGCCGAAGCCGGTTTATCAAAGCGACCGCATCCCTTGACGTGAATACGCTTCCGGTTAAATCCCTGTCGTGACAATGACCACGACCTTAGGGGTGAGATACTTGATGACCGACAGTACGGAAGACAGAGGCACGCTCGTCGAAGACGGCGCCGATACGATATTGATCGAAAATCTGACCCTGCCGGTTGAAATCGGCATTCTGGACAGCGAGAAGGGGCGTCGGCAAGCCGTCCGCTTTGACGTTGAAATTGAAACCGTCGCCAACTACCGCGACATGGTGCGCGAAAACGGCACCTTCGTGTCCTATGCGGATACCGTGACCTTCATTCAGAACAAGGCGCAGGACGGAGGTCATGTCGATCTTGTCGAAGAATGGGCCGAGTTGATTGCCGAATTTGTCCTTACCAACCCGCTTGCTGCACGGGTGAGCGTGAAGGTGACAAAACCGGATATTTTCGAGGATGCCGACGGTGTCGGTATCCGGATCACGCGCAAGCGGATTTGATGTGACTTGCCGCTTTGGCGGCGCTTCCTATTTCCCGTTTGATCCTTCCCGCCTTTACTGATCCCTCCGGAGACCTGCTTTAATGATATCCGCCGACCGCCTTCTACCACTTTGGCTCAAGTATCGTGATGCTCTTGAAACGCCGGTTCGAACATTTGAGTTTCCTAAATTCGGCCGCCGTTTCGAAGATCGAACTTACCAGATGGGTGTTTTGAACCTTTCGCCGGACAGCACTTACCGCGAAACGGTCTGCCACACATTTGAAGCAGCACTTTACCGTGGGCGGCGTATGACGCTGGAGGGCGCGGCGATGGTGGATATCGGAGCCGAGTCGACGGGTGAAACGGCTGATATCGTTTCGATTGAGCGGCAGATCGATAGAATGCGTCCGGTGGTCAAGGCGCTCGCGGACGAGAAGATCCTGGTCTCTGTTGAAACCTATCATCCAGAGGTGGGCGTTGCGCTCCTGGAAGCCGGTGCCGGCGTGATCAATCTGACGGGGCGTGTCGATGACAGCGCCTTTTACGAGTCCATCGCATCTCATCAAGCCGGCATCGTCCTGTGTTACACGCCGGGAGAGAATGCCCGCTCTGCGGATTACCTCCCACCGGCCGAAGATATCTTCGATCATCAGCTGACATTCTTCAGGGAACGGATCGACATTGCCACAAATGCAGGCGTGGAACGTCTTTGGGTGGATCCCGGCTTCGGTTTCGCATTGCATTTGCCTGACGGTCCGGACAGGATCCGGTATCAGACCGACAGTATCCTGCAGTCTTTCCGTTTGCGCGCACTTGGCTGGCCGGTCACCGTGCAACTGACCGGGGCGGTGTATCTCTTCCGGGACGAGGTGCGTGTCGCGCAAACGAGCGCAGCGACGATTGCGGTGATGTCAAAGGCAAATCTGGTGCGCAGTCACGAAGTGTCACGGGTGCAGCCGGTTTTGAACCTGCAGGAATTTGCCTGACGCCAATTGGGGGTAATAAAATGGCAGCCAATCACATTGCCTTGGTAACAGGGGCCGGAAAACGTCTCGGCAAGGCGATCGCCAAAGGTCTGGCGGACAAGGGCTACGCCATCGGGCTTCACTACAATGCGTCCGTTGGCGGCGCGCAGGAGCTCCATGACGAGATCGTTTCTGCGGGCGGCCGTGCGGTCTTGCTGCAAAAGGACCTGAGCCGTCCGGAACTCGCGGGTGAACTCGTTGCCGAGACATCGGCAGCCCTTGGAGGCCCGGTTTCCGTGCTGGTTAATTCCGCCTCCGCATTCAACACGGACAATCTGCATGATCTCACCCTTGAGAGCTGGCAGTTCCTGATGAATGTCAACGCGGCTGCACCGGTGTTTTTGATGCAGGCATTTGCAAACCAGGATCCACTCCCGGAGAACGGATCCATCGTGAATATGCTCGATACACAAATGATGTCGGCATCGCCGGAACGTTTCAGCTATTTTTGCGGCAAGTTCGCGCTTGAAGGGGCGACCAGGCTTGCCGCCTTCGAGCTGGGACCGAAGAGAATTCGAGTCAACGCCATTGCACCCGGTCTCATTCTTCCAAGCGATCAGACCCAGGAAAATTTCGACAGCCGTCAGAAACTCACGCCGCTCGGTCCCGGTCTTGGGCCGGAGGACATCGTTGGTGCGGTTCAGTATCTGGTAGAGGCCAGGCAAGTAAGCGGCCATACCTTCGTAGTTGACGCCGGTCAGAGGCTTATGGGCTTCGGAAACTCGCCCATCGGATAGTGCGGCGAGCGGAAACGAATTAGCTAACGCATGGTTAATATCCACCGATCTGAAGCGTCGGAAATTTTTCGGAAAAAATTCAAATCATGTGTTGACGGTATGATTTTGTGTGCGTATAACCGCGTTCATCGACGGCGGCGTTGCTGCTGGCGACAGGGTTTTGTGA
>NZ_CANLVF010000011.1 GCF_947494555.1 uncultured Roseibium sp.
GGCATGGGCTTCTAAGAAGTCCAAAGCTCAACTGCTTTATGGAAAGGGCGGCCCTCAGGCCGCCCTTTTTGCATCTCGCGCCACCCACCATCTTGGCTTCATGCCGCTGTGCGGCACTGGGGGTGGCATGGGCTTCTAAGAAGTCCAAAGCTCAACTGCTTTATGGAAAGGGCGGCCCTCAGGCCGCCCTTTTTGCATCTCACCCTACACCCAGCACGCCTATGTTAGCCCCCCACGGCAGAGCGGATGGCTTGAGCGTCCAAGCGGCACGGACGCTGATCCTCTGTGGAAACAAGCTCAGACAGTTACAAGCGGACGCTTTCCTCGCTGAAGTCTCCAGCCAGATATCTTCGGATCACCGGATCGAGCCGCAGGTTTTCGGCGCTGTAGACACCGCAGCTTTTGAACAGATCCTTCACAGACCGGTAGGCCTCGAACTTTCGCCAGACCACTTTGGATGCGTAAGGCATTCGTCTCGGCATCGACGCCATGAAACACATCGTGCCAAAGAGATAATGCCGCTTCTGTCTTGGAGGCGGGGTCAGGATGTGCATGCTGAGTGCGTTTTCATTCTTGCGCTCGCTGTCGACAACGAACAGCCTGCCATTCTGGTAAGACACCTTGCCATCACACCTGGTCCATCGCCGTCGCTTGAGCGTGGTGTCGGTCAGTGCTTCGATCAACCGGCTGTAGACAACACCGTTGCGCTCGTCGAGAAACACGGAGTTCACCACAAAACCGTTCGGATCGACCGGCGCCTGGAAATAGACCTGATACGCGCCGAGAAAAGGCCGCAGCTGCGCCAGGTCTCCTGGAAAGACGTTGGCCAAAGGGTCCTGGCGGTGCTCGCGCAAGGTGGCGGTCTTTGCACGATAGGACCGCACCAGTTGCGCATGCGCCCCGAGCAATTCCGTGTCCTCGACACCAAAATATCTGGCTATCCGGCGCAGATTGTTCGCTGACGGGTTCGAGCGCCCCGAGAGGTATTTGCTGAACTGCTGCTGATTGATGCCAATGTCGCGGCATACCTGCGCCGTGGATTGTCTTTCCGCACATAGGAACCGCAGGTTCGCCCTCAAGTCGTCGGTCATCATTGTCACCCAGTTCGGCACATGCATCCCTAAGAAAGCTTATACTCGCTTATGAATGCATACAAATGCGCAATTGTAGGCCGTAAGCAAGATGCCGATTGTCGGGCCAGCTAGAAGGCTGATCATCAATCGGAGGATCGCAATGGACAAGCAGACCTATTTGCGCGTGATGGAACACCGGCTCATGTCACGCAGCATAGACCGGCGTCAATTCATGCGGGGTGTTCTCGCCACCGGGCTGACTGTTGCTGCGGCAAGCACCTGGGCTGACCGGGTCGAGGCGGCAACACCAAAGAAGGGCGGTGCTCTGACGGCGGGTCTCGGACATGGCGCGACCAGCGACACGCTGGATCCCGGATTGCTGGCAGCCGGCTTCCTTATTCCGCTCGGGCTTGCAATGAACGGGTATCTGACGGAAATCGATGCGAACAACACTGTTCAGCCATCCCTTGCAGAAAGCTGGGAAGTCTCCGGCGATGCTGCGGTTTGGCGGTTCAAGCTTCGGCAGGGGGCCGAATTCCACAACGGGAAAACGATCACAGCGGACGACGTTGTTGCCTCCGTGAACCACCATCGCGGCGACAAGACAACGTCTGCCGCCGCACCGCTCATGGCCGGCATCAAGGACATTCGCGTCGACGGCAGCGATGCAGTGGTGTTCGAGCTGGAGGCAGGCAACGCGGATTTTCCGGCCGCGCTGAGCGACTATCACATCGCGATCATGCCGGCGGCCGATGGAAAGATGGATTGGCAATCGGGCGTCGGCGCGGGTGCCTATCGTCTTGATGAGTTCGACCCCGGTGTTGCGGCGAAGCTTTCGCGGCACGCTAACTATTGGACCGACGCGGCAGGCCATGTCGACGAATGGCGTCTGCTGGTGCTTCTCGACACCAATGCCCGCATGACCGCCGCCCTTACCGGGGATGTGGACGTCGCCGACAAGATCGACGTCAAAACGGCCGGACGCCTTGCCGGGAACCCAAATCTGAACGTTCACTCGGTCGCCGGAACGCAGCACTACAGCTTCCCAATGCTTACTGACCGCGCGCCGTTCAACGACAACAACATCCGCCAGGCGATCAAATGGGCCATCGACCGCGAGGAGCTGGTCGAGAAGATCCTCTTCGGCTACGGCTCGGTCGGAAACGATCACCCGATCGGCTCCGGCCAGACGTATTTCAACGCGGATCTGGAACAAAAGACACTGGACCCAGACAAGGCGAAATTCTTCCTCAAGCAAGCCGGGCTTGACAGCCTAGATGTGGAACTTTCGGCATCCGACGCCGCCTTCCCCGGGGCTATCGATGCAGCGCTTCTGATCCAGAACTCGGCGGCCAAGTGCGGTATCAATGTCAAGGTCGTGCGCGAACCCAATGACGGCTATTGGTCAGACGTCTGGCTCAAGAAACCCTGGTGCGCGAGTTACTGGGCCGGACGCCCGGTGGAAGACCTGATGTTCTCGCTTGCCTTCAAGTCGGGCGTGTCGTGGAACGAATCCCTCTGGTCGCACGAGAAATTCGACGGCCTGCTGGTCGAGGCGCGCGCGGAACTGGATCGGGAAAAGCGCCGCGGAATGTACGGCGAAATGCAGGACATCGTGTCCAACGAGGGCGGCGTCGCCATTCCAATGTTCGCATCCTACGTTTTCGCAACGAGACCTTCGGTCGGAACGCCTGAGGTCATGGGGTCCAATCTTGATCTCGATGGCAGCAGCTTCATGCAACGCTGGTGGAAAGAGAGCTAGATTTGCCGTTGGCGCGCGCAAAGCAAGCGAGGGCGATCACACACCGCGTCGGGCCACTTCTGCCGATGCGGTGACGCCGTTTTGTGAGCGTTTCCGGCACCCCGACGCAAATGACAAAAGCGACCCTGACGACCATGCGACTGTTCATCGCGACGCTGTCCACCGAGACAAATACATTTTCAACAATGCCCACGGGCATGTCGGGCTTCAAAGAGTATTTTCTGCGTCACGGAACCGCGACGCAGGAGCCGCCCAACCTGATGACGGAGGCGCTGCATGTGTGGCGCGCCCGTGCGGAGCATCTCGGGTGGGACGTGATCGAAAGCCTTGCAGCAATATCCGAACCTGCCGGGCCGACAACGAGCGCATGCTACGAGGCCTTTCGTGAGGATATTCTGTCCGATCTGCGCAAGACAGGCGGTGTCGACATCGTGCTTCTACAGCTCCATGGCGCCATGGTGGCAGAGGGTATCGACGATTGTGAAGGTGACCTTCTGAAACGGATCAGAGCCATCTGCCCCGACGCCGTTGTTGGAACGGCGTTGGACCAGCACTGCCACCTGACTCAGGAGATGATGCAGAATTGCGACCTGATCGTCTGCTTCAAGGAATACCCGCATGACGATGCGTCTGACCGCGCAGAGGAGCTTTTCGAACTGGCGCATAGGACGGTTCGGGGGGACATCCGCCCCTTCATGCGCGCATTCGATTGCCGCATGGTCAATCTCTATCTGACAAAGACCGGAAAGATGCGGGACTTTGTCGGTTACATGCGCGAACTTGAGACGCGCCCTGATATCCTGTCGGTCTCTCTCGCCCACGGTTTTCCCTGGGCCGATGTTGCAGATGTCGGCGCAAAAACGCTTGTGGTCACAGACAACAATCCCGCGCTTGCCCTTCATACGGCAGAAACACTCGGACGCCGTTTCTTCGACCTCCGACACGAAGTCACAAGCACGTATTCGACCCTGTATGACGCGGTGGAAGAAGCTGCTAACTCCGGTGACGGCCCGGTCGTTCTAGCCGATATGGGTGACAATTCGGGTGGCGGCGCACCGGGCGATTCAACCTTCATGCTCCACGCGTTGCTTCGGCGGCCCCTTACTAATGTTGCGACGGGCATATACTGGGATCCGGGCGCGGCCCGCATCTGTGAAGATGCAGGGTGTGGCGCTTCAATTCGCTTGAGGTTGGGCGGAAAAACCAGTCTGGAGTCCGGCACACCGGTCGACCTGGATGTTCGGGTGATGAACATTCGGACCGGCATTGGACAGCACCTGGGCAAAGGGCTTGAACCGCTTGGCACTCTGGTCTGGCTCCGGACAGGAGATGAAGTCGACATTCTGATCAATGACCTCAGGACCCAGGTCTATCACCCCGAAGCGTTCGAACAGCTCGGGATTGAGCTGGCGACGAAATCGACAATCGTGGTGAAGTCCCTGTTTCACTTCTATGCGCCGTTCGAAAAAATTGCCTCACGGATCATCCAGGTGGCAACGCCTGGCGGGACTTCGCCGGACTTCAAGACGTTGAGGTTGTCAAAGAGGCAGGTCCCCTTCTGGCCTCGGGTCGACAACCCGTTCAAAGGAGAGGTGCCTCGCGACCTGAGCGCGCCGACGCAAGCCATTGGCGCTTAGCCGCAAGCGTTCTGATTGTCCGTTCGAGGCATCGGCGCACGCAATCATCACATCGGCTTTTACTCACACGGCCGGGAACCGAAACCTTCGAACCCGCTTTGAACCGCGGCACCCGGCAGGAGCGTCATTTGCGTGGCCGTCCGCTTCTGTTAGAGATACGTCATGGATCTCACGTCAGCATTTCTTCTGGCAACCGCGACTGCGGCGCTCGTTGCCATCCCCGGACCGAATGTGGCCCTGTTTATCGCAAATACGCTGGCCCACGGCGCCCGTTACGGCTGCGCCACCGTGGTTGGCACCACGATCGGTGTCGGCATCCAGTTGGTCATCGTGGTGCTCGGGCTTTCGACGCTTCTCCAGGTCGCGGCAAGCGCACTCGTCTGGCTGAAATGGGCCGGCGTTTTGTATCTGATCTACCTGGGCATCAATGCGTGGCGGCAGGGCCTGGACGAACTTGATCAGCCCCGTGCCACAGGTGGATCGATGAAACGCCTGTTTCTGCAAGGTCTGCTGCTTGCCATTGCCAATCCGAAGACGCTGATTTTCATCGCGGCCTTCATTCCCCAGTTCACAGGCAGCAGTCCAACGGTGGCAGGTGTGGCGCTTGCGGCTGCAATCTATCTGTCGATCGTCTTTGTCGGCGACATGTTGTGGGTCGCACTGGCCAACGTATCCAGGCCGGCAGTCATGAAGCTCGGACGGCTACGGCACAAGCTGACCGGCGTCTTTTTTGTCGGTGCCGGCGTCGGTCTGGCCCTTGCCAGGGTCGAGCGTTGAACCCTTGATCCGCGAAAACCGACCGACGACAAAATCTGCCCCAGCCAGACGAAACTGAAGGAACCGCATGCCCGTTATCGAATATGTCTATTCCGCGCATTCCGCCTACGCCTATCTCGGCTCTGCGGAACTCATGCGAATTTGCAAGGACCATGGTGCCAGGCTTGTCCACCGGCCAATCCTGCTGTCGCCCGTCGTCGAAGCGCAACGCGGCAAGCCATTTCGCAAGCGGACACAGCAGCATGTCGACTATTTTTTCGGCCGGGAAATCGAGCGTTGGGCGGAATACCGCTCTGTCCCGATCATCAGCAGGCGGCCCAGCACACACGATGCGGACTACAGCATTGCTTCCGGCATGATCATCGCGTGCGGCGAGAGCGGTCCCGAGACCGACAAGATGGCGCATGCATTGCTGGAAGCGCATTGGCGTGACGATGCCGATCTGTCCAACTCGTCCACATTGCATGGTATCGCAACTGCCATCGGCCTTGATGCCGACAGGCTTCTTGAAGAGGCCTCTTCCGAGTCGATACAGAACATTTTCCGAAAGAACACGGATTGGGCACTCACCAACGGTATCTTCGGCTCACCGACCTACATTGTCGATGGTGATCCGTTCTACGGGCAAGACCACCTTCCCCTGGTTGAGCACGCGCTTCAAACGCCCTTCAAACCGGGTGGATGGTCAAACCCGGCCGTGGAATAGTGAAAACGGCTGAAGGCCTGCATGAAGAAACCTCGTTACGATCCGCTTTGGAGAACCTGGGAAACCGGCCGCTTTTCGTCCTGTTTCCAGATGGCGAAAGAACCGTCGAAGACAACTGCCTCACGTCCCAGATCGTGCAAGGCGACAAAGAGAACGGTCGCCGCATAGCCTGACCCGCAGGTTGCGATAACCGGTTTCGTGCGCCAGGAAGGTGCCCTTTCGTCCAGCACACTTGAAACCTCATCGGCGCTCAAAAACAGCCCTGTGTCGCCATCAAGCAGCGCACGGTAAGGAATATTGAGCGATCCGGGGATGTGTCCGGTACGAGGATCCTCAGGCCGGCCGGCGAAATTGACGAAACTGCGCGCATCGATGACGCAGGCCTCTGATTGTCTTTCCAGAAAGTCTTCGATATCGACCTTCAGTCCCTTTTGTATCTTCGGCGTGTAGGATCCCTTTCCGGCAGTCGAAACTTCACTCGACACCGGAAGGCCAGACTTGCTCCAGTGGTGCCAGCCGCCGTTCAGAATGCGCACGTCCTTGAAACCGAAGTATCGCATGGCAAGCCAGATGCGGCCGGCCAGCATGTGCGAATAGTCGTCATAAAGAACTATCTGGTCGCCTTCGTCGATCCCAAGTTGACTGAAGTGCGCCCATGCCTGGTCTTCGCTGCATATCGA
Source organism: uncultured Roseibium sp. (assembly GCF_947494555.1). Lineage (GTDB taxonomy): Bacteria > Pseudomonadota > Alphaproteobacteria > Rhizobiales > Stappiaceae > Roseibium. Next base: position 6,636 of record NZ_CANLVF010000011.1, read on the forward strand.
TGCCAGGCCCAGATCGACACCGGGTTCCAGAAAGTGCCTGGTCCAATCCAGATACAACGCACCCGGGATGTGGGCAGCTTCGTAGTCTTCCCTGAGACCACGAGCCGGGGTTGCCCAGGTTCCGCGAACATCGAAAATCTTCACCTTGTCGACGTTCAACATCGACTTCAATTCCTCTGCAGATATCAAGGCAGACCGGCTTCGGCCCGGTTGACCATCCTGTTGCGTTCCCGTCATCGCTTCCTCCGGTCGGATACCAAAATGAAAGTTGTCACCTGCGGTTCAAACCGTTCGTGCGGGCTTGCGACCGGGTGTCGATTGTCTTGCCATCCATACACCAACACCGGCAACAATCATTCCGGGCCAGGCAATGAACGGCACCGTCTCGCCTAAAACAAGCCAGGCCAATATCGCGGCAAGTGGTGGCACAAGAAAAAAGAGAGCCGACACCTTTGCCACTTCTCCCGCACGGATCATGGCAAGCAGCAGACTTATCGCGATCAGTGAACTTCCAACCACCAGATAGGCAAGAGAGGCGAGGAGCTGCCAAGACCAGACGACGTGCATCTGCTCGAAAAGAAACATGAATGGCGCAACGCCCATTAAACCCGCTGCAAAGCCGACAAGGTTTGCCGTTACCGGATGATGGCTGACGCCGAACCTCTTTTCCCACAGCGAACCGCAGGTTATCCCGCAAAGCGCCAGGCAAGCAAAAGCCAGGCCTTCCCAGGTAGGCGGTGCAACGGCTGCACCTGCCCAAATGACGATGACGGCACCTGCCAATCCGAGGACCAGCCCGATCCATTGCCGGACGCCAACAGTTTCGCCAGTCCAGCGGGGCGCAATCAGGCCGACGACGATCGGCTGCAGAGCCAGAACAAGGGCGAGCGAACCGACCTTGAGCCCTGCATTGAACGACATGTAGCACATCCCGAAATACATGGCCTGCAGGAAGAAACCGACAATTGCCAGATGCGCCCATTCCGTTGCGTTGGCCGGTAATGGCGGCTTCAGAATGAGCGCAAAAAACGCCATTGCAAGCACGACACATCCGAAACGCAACGTCAGAAACGTCATGGGCTCGATATAGCCGAGCCCGAATTTTGCGGCGACATAGCCAGACGACCACAGGACCAGAAACGTGACTGGCGCGAACAGAAGCCAGGACGGCCGACTTTCCGACATCAACAATATCTCCGGAACCGCGACGAAATGGGGTGTGATGCACGCAGCGAACCAATCACTTCATCACGGTCGTGTATGTTTTACTCACGATTTTCCAGCCGACATTGAGACGCAGCAATGTCAGAAGGTCAAAGTAGTTCAGGCTGGGCAGGTCAATTTTCACCTTCACCAGCGCCATATCGTTGTTGATCTCAATATGCTCTATTTCGCAGCTGTTGGGTGGCAATGAACCGCTTGCAACAAGTGCCTCCAATGCGCTTCGCGGCGTCAAGACGAGATTTCCTTCAGCATCCACCGACGACAGATTGACGCTTGAATAAAACGCACTGGCTACTTTTGCGCTGTCTCCCTCGCGGAGCCCGTCCGTGTAGTTGCCAACGGTTGCGATGATCTGGTCCCTGTCCGAAGTTGCCATCGGAATTCCTCTCGTATTTGCTGCTTCGCTTGGCGTTTAACTGATGCCTTGCCGGAGTTAGGGCCTGATTTGCAATTATTAAAATGAAATGATTTAAACGGAGCCATGCACAAAACCGAACGCATACTCTCTGACGGCAACCTGTTGCGCACCTTTGTGGAAATCGCCGCGCACCAGAACCTGACACTTGCCTCCAAGCGCCTCAACCGAAGCCAATCGGCCATCAGTGTCCAGTTGCGCCGCCTGGAGGCGGAGCTCGGACACACCCTGTTCATTCGCGAAGGCCGGGGAATGACACTGACACCTCACGGTGAAAAGCTCCTGCCGGTCGCCAGGAAGGCAATTGCGGAACTGGCAACGGTCAAATCCCTCTTCAATGAGCCTTTGAGAGGGAAAATCAGGGTCGGCATTCCGGACGATTTCGATGAAGGCCTGCTCGAGCAAGCCCTCGCGGAGTTCGCCAGAACCCATCCCGGCGTAGAAGTCCTGGCGCAATCAGGCTGCACGGCGAAGTTTCCCGAAGCGCTTGAAGCCCATTCTCTCGACGTCGCCGTCCTTTCCGGACCGAACAACAACGAGGGGCAGGTGTTTCTGGAACAGAAAACGGTTTGGGCTGCGAGCGATGCGTTCGTACCGGATGACAATCAGCCAATCCCCCTGGGGGTGATCGACCACGGCTGCTGGATGGGCCGGATGCCTCAATTGATGCTTCAGGAAGCGGGACGCTCCTTTTATGTCGCCTACAAATGCACCGGCACAATGAGTCTGAAGGCCGGAATCCGCGCAGGACTGGTGGTGGGGGTACTGTTTGAAAGCAATCTGGAAAAAGGCATGAAGGTGCTTGACGAGGCAGATGGCCTCCCTACCCTCCCGGCCTCCAGACGATCCATCGTCATCCATCCCGATGCCCCGGCAAACCTTGCAGCGGCCATGTCGGCGGCCATCACAAAGGCTGTCTGAACGCCACTAGCCTGCCCATGACCCTAAAGGCTCAGAACCCCAGACACCTCGGGACCAACCAAGGGACTGCGCGCGCAATAAAGGCCGTTAGTGTGGCTGTACAAGTGCCAGTTTTTTCGTCAGCAGTTTGATTGTCGGCGTATTTGTCGCAAGCGAGATCGCTTTTTCGTAGCTTTTTTTTGCGTCAGCGGCGTTTCCCGTTCGAGCGTGCATATCCGCCCTTGCTGCCCAAAGCGGCTGGAACCCGGAGCCAATCTGTTCTTCCGCGGCTGCAAGCGATGCCAGACCCTCTTGCGGTCCATGGAGCCGTGCGGTGACAACCGCCTGCGCAACCAGCGCGCCGGCAGATGGTGCGAGATTCAAAAGCGCAAAATAGAGTTTGTTCAACGCTTCCCAGTCAGTCCGGCCGGTCTCCTTGCGCAAGATATGGATCGACTCAATTGCCGCCTCGATCTGGTACCGGCCGATAGTCGATTTCGAATAGGCACGACTAAGTTGCCGTTTGCCGTATCTGATCAGATAATCGTCCCAAAGCCGCGTGTCCTGTTCGTCGGTCGGCACCAGGACACCTTCCTTTATCCGCGCACGCGTCCTGGCATGACTGAAGGCAATCAAGGCTGCAAGACCAAGCACCTCGGCATTATCCGTCATCAGCCGGCTGAGCAGTTCGGCAAGGTAAAAGGCTTCATCTCCCAGAGTGTCTTCCGGCTCCAACCAGTCATGCGCATGCAGCGCGTAAAGCGCTTCCAGCAGCTTTGCACTCCTTTCCGGCAGTCTGTCCGCGTCGGGCAGCTCAAACGGTATCCCCGCATCGCGGATTTTGGCTTTCGCGCGCACAAGACGCTTTGCAAGGGCCGCGGGTGAAACCAGAAACAGCCCGGCAATGGTTTTTGCCTCCAGACCAAGAACGGTTTGCAGCATCAGCGGGACATGCAGGTCCGCCGCGATCGCCGGGTGAGCGCACACCATCATGAGCGACAGACGTTTATCCGGAACGCGCTCTTCAAAAGCTTCACCTGTGGTCATGTCAGGTATCTCGCTGTCAGTAGGAAACCGGGCCTGATGGCGTTGCCGGTCGGTGAGCCTGTTTCGCGCCGTAGTCAGCAACCAGGCATCCGGATTGTCCGGGATGCCATGTTCCTGCCAGTGTGTCAGCGCCTTCACGAAGGCATCCACGAGCATGTCCTCGGCCAAAGCAATATCGTGTGTTCTAGAAGACAAGAAAGCCAGAAGCCGTCCATAGGAGTCTCGCGCAGCCATTTCGGCCGCGCGAGCAGGGTCGATCATTCAGCCCCCATTGCCGAGGTGCGAATCTCGACTTTTCCGGTTTTGGCTGCCGGGCACTTTTCGGCCCATGCCATGGCGGCATCGAGATCCGGCACATCAATGACGAAATACCCACCCAGGGTTTCCTTGGTGTCGGCGAACGGGCCATCCTGAACCTGCTTCGTGCCCCCCTTCAGTGACAGGGTGGTCGCAGTCTCCACGGGTTGCAGCCAATCGGTATCGACAAAAACGCCGGCCTTTTGCAGCGCGCCGATATAGGCGCCATAAACTTCTTTTTCAGCCGCCCAGTCTTCGGCGGTCATATCGGCCAGATCGGCCGGATCCGTATAAAGCAGGAATGTGTAACGCATTTGGAATAGTCCTTCGTTTTCAAAAAGCTGTTCAGGTGGCAGCGGCAAGATTATCGAGACCTTGCTCGAAAGTCTTACCCACCATGCCGTCCATGAAAAGACCAAAGACGCGGGCGACGGGGTTGAAGCCAAGATCCATGTCCATTGACCAAACCACCTGTGTGCCTTCCGGCGTCGATGCCGTTGAAATTGTCTGAACCGGACGGCCCATGGCACCAAGATCGATATCGTAGCGGACACTATCTGCTGTCACCGACGCGACAGTCTGACTTCCTTTGCCTTCCTTGCCGTCAAAGCGAAATCCGGCGCCGACGCCTGAAACCGGACCGAAGGGTGTAATTTTCAGATCCGGATCCGAGGTCCGGTAAGGATTGAATGCCTGGTAGCCTTCGCTGGATGCGGCGAGCGCAAGGATTGTTTCAGGCGCCGCCGAGAGCGTCGCTTGCCGTTGCACATGCACTGTCTTCGGCAACAGGAACGTCCCCGCCCCCAAGAGTGCAACCACGCCGACGCTACCGGCAACTATCGTCCAAATCGTCATGTCTTTCTCCTTCAAATGACTGAAAGGCAACGGCGCCTTCATTGACATGACGAACGGGACGAGACGCGGTGGACATGAAGCGTCATTTTTTTTAAGTGGCTGCCGGCTGGCAGCCATGACACGCGCCTGCCGAGGACATATGGTTTATTCGAACCCTTTTAGGGCTCGATATGAAAACGAGCCTTTTGGGAGGCCTCATGGAACTCTTGATTTTGTGTGCGGGTGCAGCCGACCGGTCGTGGACGGGACCGGTGCTAGAGCGGCCTCTTCGCTCCAAAGGCAAGCGCCGTGCACAGAAAGTCGGTGCCTGGATGGGCCGGCACAGTCTCGAACCGGAAAGAGTGCTGTCAGCTTCCGGCAAAAGATCACTGGTAACCGCCGAAAAAGCTCTTAAGGCTGGCGGGTGGACCGCTCAGGACATTGACACATCCGATCCGCTGACGGATGGGACCTTACCGATCTTACCCAAAGCAAAGAGAGTGTTGCTTGTTGCCCCGTCCAAGACCGTCCAGTCGCTCGCCAGTCAACTCGGAGTACAGATTGAGACCCGATCGGGAGCCTTGTTTGTCCTTTCCTTTGAAAACGGAAAGGCAAGCCTAAAGCACCGTATCGATCCGCGGGAACTACCCGACCTCTTTCCCTTTCCTTCGCCGAACGGACACGAACTGCGGCCGCGCCCCGCCTACTACTATACGCAGTCAGCCGTCATTCCGTTCCGCCGGACCGCAAGGGACACTGAAATACTGATCGTCAGATCCAGCAGCGGGCGCCACTGGGTCGTGCCGAAAGGGATCGTCGAACCCGGTCTCGGCCCGGCCAGGTCGGCATTGATCGAAGCACGTGAAGAAGCCGGCGTAGAGGGTTTGGTCCTCGAGAAGCCCCTTGGTTCATACGCTTATGAGAAGTGGGGCGCGACCTGCAATGTTGAGGTCTATGCCATGGAAGTGAGCCGTGTCCTAGCCCACAATGAATGGGAGGAGAGCCACAGGGAGCGCCAGTGGACCGATGCGGCGGAAGCTGCAAACCTCATTCATCAACCAGAGCTTAAACACCTGATCGCCTTGCTTTAGAGCCACATTGTCAGGCGAAGGTCAGGCCCAGTTTATCCGGACACCTGCGCTGAACATAATGGACAGGCTGACAACAGTGGCAACAAAACCCGCCGACGCAGCATCAATCCATTCGCTGTGCGGTGGATCAAGGCGACCCAAGGTCCGACCCGTGTGGAGTTTTGAAAATTCGGAAGACGGCTCCAGCAGCCAATCATCTTTTTGAAGTCCATTGCTGATCGTTTTGTCGGCCGGAGCTTCAACGCGAATACTCTGGACAACCAGCGGCACAACACGCTGCGGAATGTTCTCGACGTAGACTTGTCCATAGGAAACTGACGGAAGCGACAAGCTGCTGTTGGTGGCCGAAGACGCTGCAAATAAAACCGTGCACATCACTAGCATGGTGGCTGCCAATATCCGTGCTGTGCGATGTCGACCCGATTTCATTCTGCCCTCCGGCCGTCGCAGCGGCACATCCCTGTGAGCACCTGCCGGCTTAATCCAAATCTTTACGATAGGTCGCTATGCTCGTGAGGAATTCAAGATCCAGGCATGACGATTGTTGCCAGCAGCGGTGGGTCACTTGGCGGTTAGACTGGCGTCCTATCGGACGGTTTTTGGGATAGATCTTCGTACGCTGGCATTGTTCCGCGTCCTGCTCAGTGCCTGGATTCTCATCGATCTCGGCATGCGCGCGCGCGATCTCTTGGCTCACTACACCGACTTTGGAGTCCTGCCGCGAGCCGTTCAAATCGAGCATCTTTACGTCACCACGTGGTCGTTTCATCTGGCGAACGGATCCGCATGGTTCCAGGCCGCGTTGTTCATCCTGGCCGGGCTTGTTGCCGTTGCGCTCATGTTTGGCTGGCACACGCGTTTGATGACCGTACTCTCCTGGGCGTTGCTGCTGTCGCTTCAAAACCGAAACACATTCATCCTGTCCGGCGAAGACAATCTGGCGCTCCTGTTGTTGTTCTGGGCAATATTCCTTCCGCTCGGCGCGCGCTATTCAGTCGACGCAGCCTTGACACGCTCGAGCCCGTTTCCTGAAAACGCGTATTTTTCCATCGCGACGGCAGCTCTGTTGATACAGGGCATGTCGATGTATTTTTTCAGCGCCCTCCTGAAGACCCACCCCATCTGGGTGAGCGAAGGCACAGCGGTCTATTACGCGCTCCAGCTCGACTATCTGGTCACGCCGTTTGCGCTCTGGTTCCGCCAATTCCAAGACCTCATGACGGGGCTGACCTACTACGTCTACCTTCTGGAACTGATCGGGCCGATCCTTATCTTTTCGCCCCTGTTTCACCGGACATGCCGCACGATCTTCATGCTGGCCTTTATCAGCATGCATCTTGCCTTCGCGGTCTTTCTGGAGATCGGATTCTTCCCGTTCATCTCGATCATCATGAACCTGGCATTCATGCCTGGCTGGATGTGGGACAGGATCGCGGCATTTTTGCCAAGCCGTGCGCGCGCGCCGGTTTCCATATGGTTCGACCGTGGCTGCGATTTTTGTGAAAAGACATGCAACTTGCTGACAGTCTTTCTGTTTCTTCCCAAAACGCCTGTCCGTCCGGCGCAGGACGAGCCAGAAATCGGCAAAGAGCTCGAGGCAAGGAACTCCTGGGTCCTGACAATCGGCGATGAACGCTTTTTCAAGTTTGAAGCACTCGGCAGGCTCGTGTCGGCGGCGCCTTTGTTCTTTCCGTTGGGCTGGTTGATGAGACGCTCATTTCTGCAAAAGGGCGGAGACATATTCTACGATTGGGTCGGGCGGAACCGCTCGCTTTTCTCGCGCGTTACGGCTTTTTGCCTTGCCTGGCAAAAAACTCCACCCCGCTATGGCGCGCTGACGCAGATCCTTGCCGCACTGTCTCTTCTCTTCGTGACACTTCAGAATGTGTCGACGCTGCCGGCACTCGGCGTGTCGCTTCCAAGTCAGTTCGTTGCGGTGCGTCAGGCGTTTGGCCTCTATCAGAATTGGACGATGTTTGCGCCCTATCCGGAGATGACCAGTCCGTGGCCTGTCATTGAAGGCGAACTCGCGGACGGGACGATGGTGGATGTCTACAATGGCAACATCGGACTTGCGGATTTCAACAAGCCGGATGTCGTTTCACTTACCTACGCGAACTACCGATGGCGTAAGTTTCTCACCAATCTGGAAGACCAGACTTACGAGGACAGGCCGCAGGTGCTCGCTCTGAGCTACGCTCGTTTTCTGTGCCGCAGCTGGACAGCGGATGCCCCGGAGCAAGCCGGCTTGTCAAACTTCGTCATCTTTTTTCAGATCGAGCGAACGCCTCCGCCCGGTGACACAAAAGATGTCGAGACGCGGCAAGTGTGGACTCATGACTGCCACGCCTAGAGCTGCCTATGTCACATCCTGACCGGCAAGCCGCAGCGTCATGAAGTAGTCGTCATGCGAGACCCCATCGATCCGGACGCTGTCGCGGTAGGTTGCTGCGCGCTCGAAGCCAAGGCGCTCATAAAAACGGATTGCCCGGGCGTTTTGCGTGTCGACAAAGAGTTCCAGTTGCTCAACGCCTTTTGACCGCGCCTCCTCAATAACGCCGGACATCATTTGACTGGCTGCATCCGTTCCCTGATATCCCGACGTAACGAAAAAGGGGCCCACTTCCGCGCGGTGGCGCATTCGCTGCAGCAACGTGCGGCGAAACCCGCAAAACCCGACCAGCTCGTCTTGTTCAAAAATACCGCGTTGAGCGCCGGCGCCAAGAATCTGTCCGGCACGCTCCAGGCTTGTCGCCTCCGTTTCTTCCAGCGTTACCAGAAACCCAAGCGGAAAGTCGCGCGCGCCTTCGAGCCGGAGTGCTTGCCATTGCGCAGCGTGTTCTGCGTCCAGTCGTCTGTATTTAAAAGCCATGGCCACATCGGTGCTCGGGAAAAACGGCGGCATTGTGATTGACGGGAACCAAACCGGGCTTGTGTTTTTGTAAATGAGTGGCCGCTTATTCCCGGCCGAAAAAGTTGCGCGCATAGGCGCGCAACCGGTTCGACTTTTTCTGTCGAGTTAGTCCCGTGCAGGAATATTGATCGCCTTCTGGCTTGCAGGCCGCGCCAGACACGTGTCGACCCAACGCACAACATTTTTGAAATCGTGATAGCCGACCACATCCGCAGCTTCATAGAAGCCGTTGATGTTCCGGGCCCAGGTCCAGGAAGTGATATCGGCGATCGTGTAGTCGTCCCCCATGATGAACGTGCGGCCTTCGAGCTGTCCGTCGAGGACTTTCAGGAGCCGTTTGACCTCATCCCGGTAGCGTTCGAACGGACGGCGGTCCTCATACGCCTTGCCGGCAAACTTGTGAAAGAAACCCAACTGGCCGGTCATGGGTCCAAAACCACCCATCTGCCACATGACCCATTGGATCGCCTGATATTTTACGGCCGGATCCTTGGGCAAGAATTGTCCGGTTTTCTCGGCAAGGTAGATAAGGATTGCGCCCGATTCCCAAAGTGCCAGCGGTTTGCCGCCGGGTCCATCCGGATCGATAATGGCGGGGATCTTGTTGTTCGGATTGAGTGAGAGGAACTCCGGTGTCATCTGGTCGTTTGTGCCAAAATCAACCTTGTGCGCCTCATACGGCAGTCCGGTCTCCTCCAGCATGGCCGAGACCTTGATACCGTTTGGTGTCGGCAACGAGTACAATTGGAGCCGGTCGGGGTGCTCTGCAGGCCATTTCTTGGTGATCGGGAAATCGGACAGGACGCTCATCGTGATCTCTCTGGTTTTGCCCCGGCAACGCCTGCCAGGATCCCGAAGCTCATATAACACTCACGGTGGCAGTTTAAACCCATCGCAGAGTTGCGATGAATAGAATTGTTCTTCAAACGCAATGCGCCTATACCTGCCGCGGCCGAGAACGCAAAGGAACACGCTCATGACGCAGGATCACGAGGCACGGATCGAACAGCTTGAAATCGATCTGGCTCATGCAAACCGCACGATCGATGATCTGAATGGCGTGGTGGTTGAACAAGGCACCCGGATCGATCGTTTGACGAGACTGGTTTCCAAGATGACCGACCAGGTGGAGGAATTGGCCGAACATGTTCTTCCTGCGCATCATGTGGAAAAGCCGCCGCACTACTGAGCCAGCGAAACACACCGGCATCCCCGGCGTGATTTGATCCATGACATGGCTGCCGCACCGCCAGTGCCTAAACTTGGGTCATCACACTCAGGTGCACTATGCGTTTTGTTCGATATCCCGCTCTCTTTCTTTTTCTTGCTGCATGCGTTGCGGTACTCGTTTTTTGGGCAACCCGTCCACCTGAAGCGATATACGCGCAGCCTTTCAAGGGACGCGCCGCGGAGATTGTGTATGCAACAGCGGTCGTGGAGCCGGTCAGATGGGCGAAAGTGACGAGCATCATCCGTGAACGCGTCATCTCGCTTTGCGGCTGTGAAGGCATGGAAGTCACGCAGGGCGACCAGATCGCGGAACTGGACAGCGGTGATGCGCGTGCAACGCTTGCTGAACTTGAGGCGCGGCTTGAATTGGCACAATCGGACCAGGAGCGCGCGCTGCAGCTTCTGGAACGGCGGGTTGTCAGCCAGCAGGTGTTCGACAAGGCGCAAAATGAGGTGATCCGCATGAATGCGATGATCGCCGCCCAAAAGGAAAGACTTCGGGACTATGTGATCACCGCTCCGATGGACGGCATCGTTCTGCGCCAGGACGGCTCTGTCGGAGAGGTTCCCGAGCCGGGTGAAATCCTGTTCTGGATCGGACAGCCCACACCGCTCCAGCTTGTTGCGGAAGTCAATGAAGAAGACATCCCGAAGGTGGCGAAAGGTCAGGTGGCACTCATTCGCTCGGATGCATTTCCAGACGAAAATCTTGTGGCGACGGTTTCGCGTATCACGCCCAAGGGTGACCCGGTCCTGAAAAACTACCGGGTCTATCTCGATCTCCCCGACGACACGCTCCTGCGCATCGGGATGACAACGGAGATCAACATCGTCACGCGGGAAAAAGACGATGTGCTGCTTCTGCCACTGGCAGCCTTTGACGGTTCGACCGTTCAGACACTGGACGAGCGGGACCGCATCACCTTTGTCACGGTCAAAACCGGTATCCGTGGGACAAGATCCGTCGAAATCCTCGATGGGCTGAACGAAGACAGCCGCGTCCTGTTCCCCTTCCGGGAGGACCTCGCCGAGGGCGACAAGGTCGCACCGGTAAGCGGAGGCCCGGGCTGATGCTGCTCCTGAAAATCGCCGCGACGCATGTTCGTAACCGGATGAGGCAAACCGTTGTATCGACGCTGGGTGTCGCGCTTGGGGTCGGTTTCTCGGTTGCGATGGCGAGCCTCATGGAGGGTTCCCAGCGGGATTTCATGACAACGCTGATCGAGGCGATCCCTCATGTGGAAATTCGGGATGAGCAGCGCGAGCCCGCCCAGCAGCCGGCAACGGTGCTTTACGATGCCGTTGCGTTTCACGGATTGCGACCACTGGAGGATCTGCGCGGCATTCGAAATCCCACAGAGGCGATAGCTTCCTTAAGAGAATGGGTTCAGGGAGAATTCGCGCAACGGCTGAGCGGTCAGGCGGTTTTGCGCTACAGTGGGCAGGATATCGGCATGACGCTTGTCGGGGTCGTTCCCCGCCGTGAACTTGCTGTCTCCAAAATCAGCGAAGACATGCGGCAAGGAAGCTATGAAGCGCTGGACACGACCGCGAATGGTCTGGTGATCGGTCGAAAAGCCGCCAATCGCCTCGGTGCGGACCTGGGCGATACCGTCATACTGACGTCGGCGGGCGGCATTGCAAAACGTTTCAAGATTGTCGGTCTGTTTCACACTGGGGTGACCACAAGCGACGAAGGGCTTGCCTATGCGCCCCTCAAGGCCGTTCAGATCCTGCTTGAAAAACCCAACATCATCAACGGTATTTCCATTCGGCTTGCCGATATCAAACTGGCCAACGCTGTCGCAACGCGCGCGGAACGCCAGCTTGGCTACAAGGCAATTTCATGGGAGGAAGCGAATGAAGGGCTTATGGAAGCTTTCGTCGTTCGCAATGCCATCATGTACACGGTCGTCGGCGCGATCCTTGTTGTTGCCGGGTTCGGGATCTTCAACATTGTGTCCACGATCGTGCACGAAAAGGCCCGCGATATCGCGATCCTGAAGTCGCTCGGATTTCCCGAAACGGATATCCAGCAGATCTTCGTCCTGGAAGGGCTCGTTATTGGAATTCTTGGAGCGATTGTCGGCTGCCTGCTCGGTTTTGGCCTGTCGAGTTATCTGGCCACTGTGAAATTCGAAGTCACAACGGACATCGAGATGACCAGGCTGCCGATCCATTTTTCGTACCTTCACTATGTGCTGGCCTGTTCCCTTGCCTTGTTTTCCTCAGGGGTTGCGGGTTTCATCCCCGCCAGAAAGGCGGCGAAACTCAACCCGGTGGACATCATTCGAGGCGCGACATGATCCCCGCTGCGGCGACGCGAAGCGAGACCGCCGGCAGCCTTCTGGAAGCCAGGAGCTTGACCAGAATTCTACCGGCCGTGGTTCCGGTCACGCTCGTTGAGGACGTCAACATCAAGATAGAGCGAGCGGAGTTCGTCGCGATCACGGGACCGTCCGGCTCCGGAAAATCGTCGTTGCTCTATCTGCTTGGATTGCTCGATCGACCAACGGCAGGTGACATGCTGATCGAAGACACTCGAACCGGTGATCTTTCGTCCGCAGACCTGGCCAGGTTGCGTCTTGAAAAAATCGGCTTTGTTTTTCAGTTTCATTTTCTGCTTCCGGAGTTCACGGCGCTTGAGAACATTCTGATCCCGATGCAGAAGCTCGGAGCCCTTCCCGCCAAAAGTCAGCTTGAACATGCTGAGGGTCTGCTGGCCGATCTCGGCCTGGAAGACTATCTCGACCGCCGCCCGGCACAGTTATCAGGCGGCCAGCGCCAACGTGTCGCCGTCGCCCGCGCGCTTGCCAATTCGCCGGATCTTATCCTGGCCGATGAACCGACCGGAAGTCTGGATTCCAAGGCCACCGAACAGGTTTTTGACAGCCTGCAATCGATCGTCAAAAGGCAAAACACAACGGTTGTTGCCGTCACACACGATATGGAGCTGGCGTCGCGGATGAAGCGAAGAATCCACCTCGTGGATGGTCGCGTGGACTATGATCGCGTTCAGCCGTAAGCACAAAATCAACTTTTTTCGAGCAGCTTGCAAAGCGGAAAAAGTCATGTCATAAGCCCCTCATCATCAAGAGAAGGGCTGGCGCCCTCGCCAACCTGCCGAACCGGGCAAGGTGGTTTCCGCAAAAGGGATGCGGCCGGATGGAACCTCAAAGAGGCTTTCCGGCAACAAAGCGGTTTGATTGTATGCGCCAGTCCTCCTCGGGAAACCGATGGAGGATTTTTTGTTGAGTGAGCCTATATCCGGGCGAGCGGCGTTCCTTGTCGAACACCATCAGGCGGTGAAAGCGACTTTCGCCGACACGAGTGTCTGGCTGAAGGCTGCCGAAGACTGCGTGATGATGCGTATCAGGAGCCGCCGGATCATCGGCGGCCTTCCGAGGCACAAGGCCCCTTTGACGCGGGATCAGCGGATTGACCGCCTTCAGAACCTGCTGCGCCTTTGGGCCTGCGGCTGCACCAGTGTCGTCGATGAAGATCTTTTCGCAGACATTGTCAAAAGACACGAACCTTGAGCGGAGCCGACGGTCAATTGGGAACAGGGCGCGGACGCCCGCCATCGTCTACGGAAACGAAGGTGAAATGAGCTTCCGTTACCTTTTCACGGTGGCCATAGCGGTGCCGAAGCGCCCAGGCCTCAAGCTTGATTTCCATTGACGTGTTTCCGACTTTGACGACATCCGTATAGACACACAGAACGTCGCCGACATGAACCGGGCGGATGAATTTCATCCGATCGACGGCGATGGTCACCACTCGACCTTCAGCGCGCTGACCGGCGGCGATCCCTCCGGCAAGATCCATCTGCGACAACACCCAACCTCCGAAGATGTCTCCGGCCGCGTTGGTATCTGCCGGCATCGCCATTGTGCGCAGCGTCAATTCGCCCGACGGTCTGTCCTCTTCGTTGCTCACGCTCACCCCTCCGTTTCCTTTCAGGAAAGACTAGCGGGAGACAGGCAGATCACAAGCGCTTCTTGTCAGATCACCAGCATCAGGATCGCCATGATCCACAGAGGAAGTGGAGCCGCAATCCAGATCAGGAGGATCGGCAAGCCGCGCGGAAGTATTTTCGAGATCGACATACTGTTTCCTTTCTAGCTGAAGACCGGCATTTCAAACACGGTCAGGACGACGAGCGCTGCCATACCGGCGAAAAAGGCGAGCTTTGCGCTGCCGATCAGCGTCCGTCCGGCAATGTCGAGTTTCGGCAGGGGGAGGTCTTTGGAATCCAAATACATCGATGTCAGCATCAGCGTGAACACAGTGAACCAGACAATCACGAGGGCTTCAGCCACCAGAACGATTGTTACCAGCATGATCCGCTCCATTCAGAGTGTTGCGAAGTCAGTTCAGCGGGAGGCATGGAACCCGCATGCCCGAACGTCGCAAGCCAGAGGCTCTGCGCAATTCGTTCCGCAACGGCAATGATTTCGTCCGCGATTTCCGGCACGAAAAGTTCGCGCACGACCGGACGGAATACCAACAACCAGTCCGCATAGTCCGAACTGACGACCTCTTTCAGTTTCAAATGTGCCGGCACCGGTTTGCCTTTGTAGGCGCCGTTCTTCAGCAGAACCGATTGCCAGAAGGCTTCCATCTTCGGCAAATGATCTTCCCATTTGCCGTCCAGCCGCTTGTTGAAGATGCCGCCGAGGCGAGGATGCTCGCGGATGCATCCGTAAAACGTGTGAACCATGACCTGGATCGCTTGTGCATCCACCGTTTCGAACCGGCACAGCCGATCGCCCGACCGGGGTGCCGGGCGGGGCCTGAGCTTGTATCTGCCGGGACCGGGTCTGTGGCTTTCCATCGCTTTCTCCATAACATTCATCTAAAATGCATCTTTTAAATGCCACACCCTTACTCTAAAATCAACATCTCAGATGAATGTTTTATGGGACCCTGCCATGCGCCTCAGTCAGGCCAGCGATTTTGCCTTGAGAATTCTGATGGCCACCGGCCAGTCGGACAGCCCCCAGACCGTCGACAGGCTCAGCAAGGAACTTGGTCTGGCCAAGTCACATGTCATGAAAATCGTCGCTCAGCTGGCGCGCAGCGGCTACCTTGCAACAACGCGCGGACGCGGGGGCGGCATCCGGCTGGGCCGGGCTCCAGATGCTATCCGTCTCGGCGACGTCGTCCGGCTGATCGAACCGGACCTGGGCGTGGTCGCCTGTTTGAAGCCGGAAGCGACCGTTTGTGCCTTTCTGCCGCGCTGCGCACTCAAAGGGGCCATGGCACGCGCCTCCGAGGCCTTTCTGGACAATCTGAACACGGAAACACTGGCAACGATCCTGGCGGGAACGCAGCGCACGGCTTTGCCCGGATAGTTTTCAGGCGTTCCTGCGTCTGGACGGAAGAAAGCGATATCCGGCACTTTCGCCCTTCGGGCATGTCACCCCCCTGTGGAGATGACACGTTCGCAACCGGCATTTGTCATTGCCGGTCATAACAGCACGTACTTTCGAAAACAGCAGATCAGAGCGTCGCCGCCTGCTCCAGGAACGCAAGATCCTCAAGGCAATAGTAACCCGAAATCCGGCTGATTGTGCCGGATCGTTTCCAGTCGTTCAGGACACGGCTGACGTTTTCGCGGGCTGCGCCGGCCATGTTGGCGATATCCGCCTGGCTGAGCTTGTAGTGAATGAGGGTCCGGCCGTCGTCCAGCGGTTTTCCGAATGTCTCGGACAACTGCAACAGGGTCTGCGCCACGCGTCCGGGCAGAGGCAGAAACGATCTGGCCGCAAGAACATCATTGGCATGCCGCAAACGTTTGCCGACAATAGACAGCATGTGCCGGTAAACGGCGGGATGTTCATCGGAAAACCTCTGAAATGCCGCCTTGTCGATGAAAGCAAGCTGCGCTTCCTTCAAGGCACTGACCGTGGCCGAGCGCGGACGGCCATCCAGCAGCGCAAGTTCACCAACCAGGTCACCCGGCCCCAAAACCGCCAGAAGCTGCTCATCACCTTCTACAGAAAGCAAAGACACTTTCAGCGACCCTTCCAGCACCGCATAGCAACCGTTTCCGGGATCACCATTTTCGAACAGGATCGTCCCGGCTGCAATCTTCATGGGACGAGCGAGACGCGACAGCCCAACCGCCAAATCGGGTTCAAGCCCTTCCAAGGAAAAGCTATTCTTCAAGAAGTCTTTTATTTCTGCCACACCTACCCCCTGCCAAGGACGTTCACGACATAAAATTGATCCCACACGCAATCCTGTGATTTCCATCACGTGCGTTCAAGAAAAAAATACCTATATCATGAGTCATGGAAGCGGGGCCGCCCCTCCCCACTTCCTGACCTCCACGAAAAACGGCTCTGTTCCCCGCAGAGCCGTTTTTTCGTTCCGCCGATCAAAATCGCGCGAAGTCAGCCGATTTTCAGTTCAAAAATACATCTTTCCGATCGAGCGTCTGAAAAAAACGCGTGCTCCTGAGCACCTCATACTGACATTCACGTATGGCAATTTTTTTTCGCGGCTCGTTCCGCATCAGCCTGTCATCCGATTTTCCGGGAATCGCCGCGACAAAGCTTCGGTCGCTCATTCCGTCGAAATGGTTGAGCAAAAGATCCTGAAGTTCCTCAACATCGCTGGTTTGCGGCAGCGGGTTGCCCTTGGGCAGAACTTGCAGATTGTACGACTTTGCAACGCGCGCCAGCCGCAAGGTCTTGAACCCGGACCGCACCGGCGAAATCACCAGAGGCGGGGTCTCGAAGTCTGCACGATCGATTGCCTTGAACACGATCCGGGCAAGTGAGGTTCTTGCCAAGAGACCGTCACGGACGGCGACGAAATCCGGCGGACGTTGCATCAGCACGCTGTAGCGCGCGAGCTGCGCAAGCGATTCTTCGAACAGGAGCTCGTCGGGCAAAAGCCTGAAGAAGGCTCTCCTGTTGATTTGCTCCCGTGTGAGCATGCGCTCGCCGTAAATGTCCTGCATACGCGTGCTGACGGGCGTGACCCTGTCGCCGCTGAAGGCCAGCGTGATTCCAAAGAGTACCTGCTTGCCGACCTTTTCGGCGATTTCCTGCAGCGGTCTGAATTCGCGCGGCCAAAGCTCGGTCGTCACCAGGGCTCCCACGGCACTCAAACGGCCATGTTCGGCCAGATCGCGCAGAGCGCGGTCAACGCCAAAGGCGAGACCGTAATCCAGTGCACCGAGTGTAATTCGCTTCATTTAATCCGACAGGCAGGCAGGTGAATCAGTCTTCCGCCTTTTCCCTGCGGCATTCGAAGTGGCTTTGCAAGTCTCAAATAGGGCTGTTCTATAGGTAAACTGACCGTTAGCGGTGCATCAAAGGCTCAAAAACCGGTCCCTTCAGACCGTCAACCTTGTAGACCACCAGCTGTTCCAGCGGCACGCCTTTCACCTTGCGCTCCAGCACGGCGAGTTCCTCAACCGTTTCGAAAGACTTTTCCAGATCCCCCGACTTGTTGCGGCGCTTCTCGGTGATGTAGAGGCCCGGTTGCTGAAAGAGGGTCTCATCCGGATCCGGCATCATGCTGTAGCGGATGCGTTCGGTCGCCTGAACGACGGGCAAAGTGTCCTTCATCAGAAAATCGACCTGCCCATTGAGGCCATAGCTCATGGTCAGAATGTATGCCGCATCTTCCTGTTCAGCCAATTGCTTCACAGACGCCCCGATTTCTTGCCAGCCGCGCAACTGGAATGTCGGGTCCTTGCGCGCAAGTTGGCCGGTAAAGGTCCAGACCGCATGAGACTGAACCAGTACCGCGACCAGAATTCCAAGGCCGGCACCGGCAACGGCGACTTTCCGCCAGAGCTGCTGGTCGGCCCGCAAAGATCCTACAAAGACCGCCGCCATCATGGCAAAGGCTGGAAAAAGTGGTGCTGGCCAGTTCGCCTGAACCCGGGAATGAAGCGAGTGATAGGTCAGATAGAGTAGAAACGGCAGCGTCGTCAGCAATATCAAGGACGCCGCGTTGTCTCTTGCGCGCACTGCCTTGAAGAGCGTTGCGCCTCCAGCGGCGGCCAGTATCGCGATCAAAGGGTTCAACAATCCAACGAACGCCCCCAGAAATTCAAAGACGTATTTGGTCGTGAAACCGCCGCTGCCAGCCCGGCCGAATTGCTTGTAGAAGCTCGCCCACTCATGCAGTTGGTTCCAGTAGAGAACCGGTGAGAAACATGCGAGAGCGATCATGCCGCCCACCCATAATTGCCAGGCGCTCCACCACCGGCGGGCATCGGGCACCCAAACGAGCCACAAGACAATGCCTGCTCCCAGGAACAGGAGCGAGTATTTGGACAGGAGGCCAAGGCCAGCCATCAGGCCGACCAGCAGCCACCAGTTCGGATTTTTCGAGACGGAGAGTTCGGCGAGCGCCCAGAAGGTCAGGCCCCAGAACACGACCGAAGGCGCGTCCGGCGTTGCGAGGATGCCGCCGATCCCGATTAGGAGGCTGGTGTTGAGGAAAAGAACCGCCCAACCGGCTGTGCGTCGATCGAACAGGATCGTGGCGGTTCGCCAGAGCGCCAGGGAGCCGGCAAGACCGGACACGACCACCAGCCCCCGCAGGGCGAAGACGGTGTCGCCGAAGAGCGCCTGTCCCGCGGCGATCCACCAGCCGATCATCGGCGGGTGGTCATAATAGCTCAGCGCCGGATGAAGACCCCACAGCCGGTAATACGCCTCGTCCTCGACAATATAAGCGTTGGTCGCCGCAAACAGCTTGGTCGCCGTCAGCAGACCGACGATCAGGACCAGTCCTACCGGCCGGATAAAAAACGGCAGATCTTCTGTCTTTTCCACGCTGTCTACTGCCCGATCGTCAGGACTTCCGCCATGTGAGCGCCGAGCTCGCGGCATAGTTCCAAACCGCTCCCATGACCGCACCCGCCGTGCCGGCCAGCCACCAATAGGCCGGGTCTGCATAGATCAGGTTGGCAACGCCGACATTGGCCAATACGCCCACCGAACAGACGGCATAGAAGGTCAACAGGCCGATCAGGGCTCTGAAACCGCTCAAGCGCCTGTCGCGATACGTCAACTGGTTGTTCAGGAAGAAGTTCGACGTCATGGCGACGAAAGACGCCGCAGTCTGAGCGATGTTGAATTCCAGTCCCCCGAGGAGGAAGAAACGCAAGGCAAGAAGATGAACGAACAACCCGCTTGCCCCGACAAGGCCGAACATCAGAAACCGCGTGGAAACGATGTCACCGAAATACTTGGAGAGCAGCAGACCGAAATAGTCCAGCGTCACCAGCGTATCCAGCTTGCTTTCACCGTGCTGGCGTTCGCGGAACGTGAAGGGAAGTTCCTTGATGTTGAGAGTTCCGTTTGCGCTGGACACGAGATCGAGCAGGATCTTGAACCCCTGCGGCGACAGTCTTGACGCAAGCGCCTCGGCTTTGTCCCGGCGCACCATGAAAAAACCGCTCATCGGATCGCTCAAGGTCACGTTGAGGAGCTTCTGGGCCAGACCGTTTGCAATATTCGAGCCCCAGGCCCGGATCGCCGATAACCCTTCGCCGACAGTTCCGCCCGCGACTTTGCGGCTGGCGACTACCAGGTCGGTTTCATCCGACTTGATGGCCTCAAACATCTTCGGTAGCAGGCTTTCGTCATGCTGCAGGTCGGCATCCATTACGGCGACATAGGGCGCGGAAGACGACAGAATTCCTTCGATGCAGGCTCCAGAAAGTCCACGCCTGCCGATCCTTCGGATCACCCGGATGCGGGGATCAGTCTCTGCAATAGAGCGGGCCACTTCGGTGGTTCCATCCGGGGAATTGTCGTCGACAACGATCGCCTCCCAGGCGATACTGGCAAGCGCCTTGTCGAGAAGGCCGACCAGGATCGGGATATTCTTGGCTTCGTTGAAACTGGGTAAGATGATGGAGAGTTCGGCAACGCGCGCATCGCGAGGCTGCCGGGACCCATCCCAGCTCTCGTCTTCAGTGCCTTGTGCAATGCTGGCTGCGCTTTCCATATTCCAACCTTGTTCGCCAATTTCGCCCTTGCCGGGCAGCAAGCGACATACACCTGCAGAATTGCGCGGACCATAGCCTGCCATGGGTTAAATACAAGCAAAGACGCTCTGCCCGGCTGCCGTCCCGTATCTTTCCACGCCTGTTTTGGCCTGATCCTCATTTCAGGCCTGCCCCTATTGCCTGCAAGTGTGATGCAATCAAGGCAGTGGCGGACCCTTTTCGCGCTCCGGCGTTCTCGGTCGCCAGCCCTGCCCTGTCACGAGCTTTTCTCCAACCTTGCTCTCAACCCCGCTTTCGTCTAGGACAACCGCAACTGTCTGAGTGCCGGTTGCCGCAAAATTGCTGGTGCAATCGGCCAGGAACTCGCCGGGATCTGACGACTTCATGGCCAAAAAACCGAATAAACTGAAGGCCCGCCTGCCGCGGGGCTTTCTCGACCGCTCTGCCGACGACATTCGCGCAACTGACGAGATGATCGGCAGGATCCGCGCGGTCTATGAAAAATACGGGTTTGACCCGGTCGAAACACCGGCGTTCGAATTCACCGATTGCCTCGGCAAATTCCTGCCGGACACCGACCGTCCGAATGCGGGGGTCTTTTCGGTCCAGGACGAAGACGACCAGTGGATGAGCTTGCGTTACGACCTGACGGCTCCGCTTGCGCGCCACGTTTCGGAAAACATCAACGAGATCCAGCTGCCCTATCGCACCTACCGTGCCGGCTGGGTGTTCCGGAACGAAAAACCGGGACCGGGCCGTTTCCGCCAGTTCATGCAGTTCGATGCCGATACAGTCGGTGCCCCGGGTGTCCAGGCGGATGCGGAAATGTGCATGATGTTCGCCGACACGATGGAAGCGCTCGGCATTCCGCGCGGCCAGTATGTCATCCGCGTCAACAACCGGAAGGTCCTCGACGGCGTTCTGGACTCCATCGGTCTCGGCGGGGAAGAAAACGACGAGCGCCGACTGACGGTTCTAAGAGCTCTCGATAAATTCGACAAGTTCGGCGCCGATGGCGTTCGACTTCTTTTGGGTGAAGGCAGAAGAGATGAAAGTGGTGACTTCACCTCTGGCGCCAAGTTAACTGAAGAGCAGATCGATCCTCTAATCAAGTTTGCTGATTTCGAATCCATCTTAAAAGGAGCGCGCTACAGCAACGCTTTAGACGATCTCCTTGGCCCCTATCCTTTGCCGTTCCAAGAGCATCCGACTACATGGAGCGACCCCGAAAGTGTTGATTCTCATACGCAGGCTGCCTGGCAGGACAAGATTGATTCTCTATCAGCCCTTGTCGAACTGCCAAGCTCCGTCAGTGACTGTTGGAACATCGAGAATCTGAGCATCTTCGCGTTACTGTTTGATCCCAACGAAAAGATCATCGAAGGCTTGAACGAGCTTGCCCAGATCGCTGCACTGATTGAGTCTTCGGGCTACAGTGAAGCTCAAATAAAGATCGATCCGACCGTCGTTCGCGGCCTTGAGTATTACACCGGCCCTGTCTACGAAGCCGAATTGCTGTTCGATGTCACCAATGAGAAGGGCGAGGTCGTCCAATTCGGTTCGGTTGGCGGCGGCGGACGCTACGACGGTCTCGTCAAGCGCTTCACCGGACGCGACGTTCCGGCAACCGGTTTTTCCATGGGTGTCACGCGGCTGATGACTGCCTTGAAGAACCTCGGCAAGCTGAATTCTTCGGATGTTGTCGCGCCGGTTCTGGTCACGGTGATGGATGGCGATGTCGATGCGCTCGGCCGTTACCAGAAAATGGTTCAGGATCTCAGAAGCGCCGGTATCCGCGCAGAAATGTACCAGGGCAACTGGAAGAAGTTCGGCAACCAGCTGAAATATGCCGACCGGCGCAACTGTCCGGTCGCGATCATTCAGGGTTCGGACGAACGGAGTGTCGGTGAACTCCAGATCAAGGACCTGATCGAGGGCAAACGTCTTTCGGAAGAAATCACCGACAACATCACGTGGCGCGAAAGCCGTCCGGCGCAGATCACGGTCAAAGAGGCAGACCTCGTTGAAACCGTGCGCGGTCTACTGGACGATCAGGCGGAAGACCGCCGGCGTCAGAGCGAGGGTTGAACAATGGCGGCGGCTCAAACAAGCGGTTTGGACCCAAAGAAGATCGAAACTGTGCTGGCTCTGTTAAAGGATGCCGGACATGATCTCGTGAACCCGCCGATCCTGCAGCCGGCCGACGTTTTTCTCGATCTGACAGGCGAGGACATCCGCCGCAGACTGTATCTGACCCAGGGATCCGGCGGCACGGACCTTTGTCTGCGTCCGGACTTCACTATTCCCGTTGGCCGCCAGCATGTCGCCTCCGGCAAAGCGAAGCTTCCCGCCGCCTATTGTTACAACGGGCCTGTGTTCCGTCAGAGGCCGGACGGGCTTGGCGAGATTCCGCAACTTGGCGCGGAGAGCCTCGGCAGAACGGATACTGCAGAGGCCGATGCAGATCTGCTTGCACTTTCAGATCGTGCACTGGACGCCTTTGGTGCTTCGGGCATGTCCATTCGCATTGGAGACGAGGCGCTCTTTGCCGCCGTCCTCACAGGATTGGATCTGCCAAAGGTCTGGCGCCGGCGGCTTCGCGACCTCTTCGGCGAAACGGACAAGCTGACATCGGCGATTGATCGTATGGCCGGCAACAGTTCCACCGACGAAGACAACCGGGATGTCCGTCTCGGATTTCTGTCAGCGTTGGAAGGCGCTGACCCGGCAGCGGCGCACGCCGTCGTGGAAGACCTTCTGTCAATCGCAGGCATCTCTGCGGTCGGCGGCCGGACACCAAGTGAAATCGCCGACCGCTTCCTGGAACAAGCCGCGCTTGCAAGCGGTGCGCGCGGGCACGATCAGGCGGCAAAGACGCTGCGTGCTTATCTCGCCCTCAAAGCCGATGGCGATGCAGCCGTGAAGGCGCTCAGGGACTTCAGCACCTCCAACAAACTGGACCTGGACGCGCCTATTGCAGCGTTCGAGCGCCGATTGTCAGCCTTGGCGGCAAAAGGGATTGCGCCATCGCGTGTGACCTTCGCCGCAGAGTTCGGCCGCCGGCTTGACTACTATTCCGGCTTCGTCTTTGAAATCCATGCAGCTTCCGCTGAGATTGGAGGACCGCTGGTTGGCGGGGGCCGTTACGACAAGTTGCTGACGTTGCTCGGCGCGGGTGAAAATGTTCCGGCCATCGGCTTTTCCATGTGGCTGGACCGGATTGCCGCGAGTATCGAGGGCAAGAGCTGAACCATGAGCAAGCTGATCATCGCCATTCCTTCCAAGGGCCGCCTGCAGGAAAACACGCACGCGTTTTTCGGGCGCGCCGGTCTGAAGGTTCTTCAGCCAGGCGGCGCGCGTAACTACAGCGGCGCGATCAAGGGTCTCGACACGGTCGAGATAGCCTTTCTCTCCGCCTCCGAGATTGCGCGGGCGCTTTCTGACGGCTCGGTTCATTTCGGCGTCACCGGGCTCGATCTTGTCGAAGAAAACATTTCCGACCCGTCTGCGACGGTTCACATCGTCACGCCTCTCGGTTTCGGACCGGCTGATGTGGTCGTTGCAGTGCCCAAGGCGTGGATCGATGTAGAGACAATGGCCGACCTCAGCGATGTCGCCTCCGATTTCCGAAGCCGGCACGGACGGCGCCTGCGTGTTGCCACCAAATACGTCAATCTTACACGTTCCTTTTTCGCCAGGAACGGGATCGCCGACTACCGCATCGTGGAAAGCGCCGGTGCGACAGAGGGAACGCCCGCGGCCGGTGCAGCTGAACTCATTGTCGACATCACGACAACCGGCTCCACTCTTCATGCAAACAACCTGAAGATCCTGAGCGACGGTGTGATCCTCAAGAGCCAGGCCAACCTGGTGGCGTCTCTCAACGCCGACTGGAGTGCTGCGGCCCTTTCAGGAGCCCGCGCCATCCTTGACCGCATTGCCGCGGAAGAGGCTGCCAGAAACGTCAAACTGGTCAAAGCCGTCGTCGACGATCGCACCCAGGCGCTTCGCTCCGTCAGCAATGTCGGCGCAATCCAGCGGTTTTCGGAAAGCGACGATCCACGCCGCGTCAACGTGCTGTGTCCCAAGGATGCGGTCGCCGATTGCGCCCAGCTTCTGATCGAGGAAGGCGCCGACACGGTAACGGTCGAGTCGCTTGATTACGTTTTTTCGCGTGAGAACCCGCTTTTCGCACCGCTAAAAGACAAGGTGGACAGGTAAGCACCAGCTTGTGCCGAAGCTATCGCTTCAGGCACCGGCTCACTTTTTCACAAAATCCGACACGGTTGCATCAAGCGCATCCCAATCGGTGAACTCGCGTGTTTGAGCGAGCTCCTCATTGACGTGGCCGGCGAGATCGCCTTCCAGCAAAGCCGATTTTTCGAACCAGTCGTAGTTTCCGGGCTTGACTGCACCGGCCACCAATACCGTTTCAGACGGTTGCCAGCTTGACGCTTTTTGGAAGGCGTTGATGTATCCCCTGGCTTCTTCCCTGGTGTCCGGGAAAGCTGCCGCCAGGCTCACGCTCACAAACAGCGTGGGCATCTTGTTGAGCTGCTCCCTATTTGCAAAGGTGAACAACTCGAGATCACTCTGGTGCTGTGCTGAATGAACGGAGCCAGCGATAATGGTTTTGTCAAAATCCGAAACGGCGAGACCGCCTGAAACGTTCCGCACGTTGTGATACCGGACGATGTGATCGCCGGCCGACAGACGTGTCCCAATATGTTTCGCGACCTTTTCGGTGTGTCCCTCGGTGGATGCGTAGGCAATCAGAATATTCAAGTCAGCACCTGTCCACTTGCATTCAACATATCTACGCTAGCGCAAGGCGTGGCCGCCGATGATCCGTATCATCACGTGTTTTCACCGTCCAAATCGCGGCAAATTGTCCAACCAACGCCGAACAACGCCGAAAACATTTGCCTCATGAACGTGAGAGTTCTCAACGCCAGGATCAAGTTTCCCGAGCGGTTGGAACGAGGGGCGATCTCACATTAATCGAGTACGGCATTGGTTCTCGGCAAACGCTCAATCTCACCTCTTCACCTTCCAGAAGATGACGAAAGCCGCCTGAGTTGCGTCTTCAGTTTGCCACGCCCTTTGAAGTGATGGCAGACTTGCTCCAGCGATTGAGCGGAGGCTCCGAAACTCATGAGTCAGTCGAACAACATTGCGAATGCCATCCGGCTGCTGGTGGCCATGAGCGGAATGGCTTCAGCTCCCGGCCCGAAGGCCGGTCTCGGCGTCTATGACGCCATTCGCAAACTCGCATCACGCCCACCGAAGTCAGTCGCCGCCATGGCAACCGATCTGATTGTGGCAGCCGACGCCCTGTTCAGCGACTTTCGCGACGCGCCGCAAGATGCGGACGCGCGTTTCATGCAAATAGTCGAGATCGGTCTGCTGGATCCGGGTGAGATCACGGCAGCGGATATGGATCCGGCCGCCTGCGCCGATGCAATGCTTGCAAAAATCACCGACGGAAACGATCCGACGGGAGAACTGCGCCAGACCAACATGAAGGACCTGTTTCTTGCGATTGTAGTGCCGACGCTGGCTCCGCTCCTGCGCACGAAAGAATACGCGGCCGACCTGACGCCAGCATGTATGGCGGACTTGCTTCAGACAGCGCACCGCATGGAGCACAAGATCGACAGTGTCTCGGAGCGGCTCGACAACCTGGAAACTCAAACGCGCGATACGCTCGAAGCACTGGCCTTGAGGTTCGGCGAACCTGAACCGGAAACAATGTCACTTCCGGATCTTCGCGCTTTTCTGAACGGCAAGGCACGCGACTATCGCGCCCTCAAAAAGGAAGTCAAAGCCCTTCGCGGAACCAGCCAGCGCATTGACAACGTTCTGTCAGCGGTCGATGCGGCGATCGCGAAGCTGGATCTGGAAGAAGCCGACCGCCTCCTGCGGTCAATCCGCGAGACGACGAATGACACTTTGCGGAAGCCCCTTGAAGACAACGCGAGGGTTATGGAAACGCAGGCGCATGTTGCATTTCTGCGCGGCAATCCGCAACAAGCAAGGCAATTGCTGGTCGATGCCGCAAACAGCCTCGCAGTTGTGGACGTGGCTGAAAGTCATCGCCGGAAATTCGACGCGGCCAGGCAGGTACAAGCTTATGGATCTACCTATGGCGGCACGGCCATTGCAGAAGCAATCGAGCTGGCCGAAAGTGCGATCCCTGACGCTATGGGAGCGGTTCCTGTTGGTGAACTGTTTGCGATGAACCATGACTATGCAACCATGCTCGAAGCGCAGGGGCGTATGCTGGCCGGGATAGCTGCAACAGCCTGTTTTGACCGGGCCGCAGAGATTTATGGCTTTCTCCTCAAGACCCTGGAAATCGACGGTGGAAACGAGCCGACACGTGCGGCCGTTTTGACAAGCCTTGCCGGCGTTCTGACAGAAAAGGCGCGGCGTGATCCCGGTCCGCCCGCTGAAGCCCTCCTCAAAGACGCAGAACGCTATCACGAAGAGGCAATTGCGATACTCGACGTGGAAGTGGATCGCGGAAACTGGATCGCCGCAAAATCCGGACTTGCAGCGACCCTTAGGCACCTCGCCGGGACCGACCCTCAAACGGGACACGCTTATCTGGGCCGGGCTGCGGATGTGTTGGCGGAAATCGACAGTTATCTCTCGCGACATGATACGCCTGATGAATGGCGGATCAATCGCTACAACCAGGCGAACATTCTGGCGCGCATTGCCGTCCATCTCGAGGACACCGAGCGATCGGCAGTTCTTCAGACAGCATTCCGATATTACACGGAAGCACTCGAACTGCTCTCCCCCGAGGACAATCCCATCGACTGGTCATCAACCCTTTTTGGCCGCGCGCTCTGCCTTTCCTTAATGGGAAATGCGGGCGGTGAGGAAGGATTGATTGCGATGCGGTCGGCGACCGCTGACCTGCAACAAGTCCTTGAAATCCAGCAGAAGACCGGATCCGTCTACCAGGCGTCACAAACGCTCGTCACGATCGCAGCCGTGCTGGAAAACATGGCCGACATGGAAGACTGCCCGGAGCCGTTGGCAGAACTCAAAAAAGCCGAGCAATTCCTGGAGCTGGCGATCAATTCCTTCAACGATGCGGAAGCCGAAGCGGACCTTGCAGAAGAAAGTCTTGCGTTGGAGAGAGTGAGAAGCAAACGGGCCGCGCTTGCATAAGCGTTGTACCACTTATTGACCCAGATCCTGCCGCCAGCTGGCCTAAAACTTCGCCGCTGCCTCGTCTAAACGCCCATGTGCTGTCCAAAGCGGATGTTGTAGCCATTCAGGTCGGTCGCGTTGAATTCGCGCATACCCCAGGGATAGGTTTCCGGCTCACGGGCAATCGCGACCGAATTTTCCCGGGCACGTTGATACATCGCTTCCAGATTGTCGATGTCGAAGTAGAGCCAGTTTTCATTCAATTGCGATGCGCCTTTCCAGAAATGGACACACGCGTCTCCCAGCAGGATGGCTCCATGTGTGGGCGGGTCGCCCCACAAAAATCTTATCTTGAAGCCGAGCTTGTCCACGTACCAGTTGCAGGTTTCTTCGATATCCGGTGCGGCAAGGGTCGGATAAACCGCTGTACATTTTACCGTTTCAGACATTTGAACACCTCCCTGTTTAGGAACCGGGGCACTTTCATCACGACAATGCACAAATCGCTTTGCGGATGGCGTCGCTATTGTGTCAAGGCACAATGACGGATTGCAACACCCGTCCCCGTTGCGCGCCCGCCCAACCGCCGAGCTATTTCCTTTTCGGCCTGACGAACGTGTCGCGTGCCTCTTCGACCAACTCCCTGCAAAAACAACCTTCAAGGTGGTCGTTGACCATGCCCATCGATTGCATGAAGGCGTAAACGGTGGTCGGTCCGACGAAGCTCCAGCCGCGCTTTTTCAGATCTTTGGAAAGCGCCGTGCTCTCCTCCGTCTTGCCGAGCGTCCTTGCTGTTTCGAAGTCGATCCTGGGAGGCCGGTTTTCCGGCTTCGGTTCAAAGGACCAGAAATATGCGGCGAGCGAGCCAAATTCCTCCCTGAGTTCAAGGGCCCGGTTGGCATTGTTGATTGTCGATTCGATTTTCTTGCGATGACGTACGATACCGGTGTCTTCCAAACACCTGTTGACGTCTTGCTCGGTAAACTTCGCGACTTTCTCAAACTCGAAATTGGCGAACGCTGCACGGAACCCTTCCCGCTTGCGCAGGATCGTCAGCCAGGACAGACCCGACTGAAAGCCTTCGAGACAGATCTTTTCAAAGAGACGGCGGTCGTCATCCACGGGCCATCCCCACTCCGTGTCGTGGTAGCGTTGGTAGTCCTCCAGCCCGCCGTACCACCAGCATCGCTGTTTGCCGTCGTCACCATGTATGAGACCGGTAATCGGATCGCGCTCGTGTTTCTTCTGGCTTCCGGTTTCTTGCTCACTCATGACGACCCCAATATTCACTCTTTGTTCTCATTGGTACCTCCGACCGCTGGAAGTTTCAAGCCACAATATGCAAACGCGCAATGCCACTTCCCAAACGAAAAGCCCGGCGAAATCGCCGGGCTGGAACAACGTATAACGGAATCTATCAGGCAAAAAGCGCGTCGATATCGTCCTGAGTGGCGACATCCGTATCGCTCTCGAGCGCCGGCCCGTTCAGCAGAGCGGCGTCGCCTTCCTTTGCTTCGCGTTCGTCGAGTTCGATATCCTTGAAGGTCTCGATACCGCCCCAGATATCCATCATCTGCATGATCCTGTCTTCGACAAAGCGCAGCGTTGAGACCACTTTCGTGATTCGCTGGCCTGTAAGATCCTGGAAGTTACAGGCTTCAAAGATATGGACGACCCGCTCCTGAATATCATTGGCAAGCTCCGCCTCTTCCCTGCCAACGCGGGCTGAAAGCGTATTCGCTGTTTCGTCAATGAACTCCGCAGATGCCAGAATGGTTTCCGTCGCTCCTTCAGTTCCGTCAACCACTGCATCAAGCTCGTTGGTTACCCGGGTCATCTCCTCGCCCTTGGAACCCGTGGTGTTGTGCAGAGTGGCGATTTCCTTCTTGGTCTGTGCGATCGCCTCGTAAATCGCATCAAGCTCGACCTTCAGCTTGGCGGCTTCAGACATTTCCTTCCGGAATTCGGTCATGAACTTTTGGCTCATTTCCTCCGGATCGAGCGATTTTTCCTGACCTTTTACACCCTGCGTCACCAATGATTTCAGGCTGGAAATTTCAGAAAGCACTTCCTGATGCCGCCGCTCGTCGGCAAAGGCGGGATCCGTATCGGCCCCGGAATTCATATGTATCAAGCTTTCCGCTCGAAAGGATCTCTTCAGCGCGGCCATGCCATCTCCCGTCCCTTGCCCCTGCAGGCGCATTTGAATAGCGATTGCTCAATACGTAGCAGGGGAAGTTTAAGGAATTGTTTTTGCTTGATTTGCCGCAATCGACAAAGATCGCCGGCAATTTAGTGCGACAAACATTGTTTTTTCTCTCAAACGGTTTGGTTATCTTTTTGGAGGAAATTTTAAGCAACCGGTCGTTTGGCCTCCGCAGGAGTGCCAAGGAACCGGGACACAGAACAACAATGTGGCCGCAAGAGGCGTTCTGACATATATGGAAAGCATGCGTTTTCTTCGTTCGCCCGATTTTCTTTTCAGTGTTTTTCTGATGACGCTTTTGAGCGTGACACCTGTTCGCGCTGCAAATGATTCGTTTTCAACAGAAGAACTGCTGCGGGGTTTCGAAAAAACAGTATTCGGTCTTGAGTACCGTAGCTGGAGCTGGCGGCCTTATCTGGTCAAGAAATTCACGCAGCCGGTGACATTCTACGTTCACAACCTGTCGCGCCGCGACCGTACCCGCGTCGTTCACCGTTTCGTGCGCGAGATCGATCGGCGCATCGGTGGCCTCAAGACAGGCATCACGAACGATCCTTCGGCGGCGAATTTCGAAGTTTATGTGGTCGACCGCGCACAATATGTTTCGGTGGTTCAAAGAGACATTTACAAGAACGACCGTGCCAAGGTTCCCGGTCGATGCCTCGTGCGTGTGGTCTCCGGGCGCGAAGGTATCAAGCGATCTTCTGCAGTGATCGTTTCAGATGAAGGCGAGTTTCTGTTCAAACGATGCCTTGTGGAGGAAATACTGCAGGGCCTTGGCCCCATGAACGATCATCAGGACCTGACTCACTCCGTCTTTAACGATGCGTCCCGCCACAGCCGGTTCACGGTCTTCGACCAGATCATTTTGAACATGCTTTACGATCCCAGGATCCGACCGGGCATGTCCAAGAAACAGACAAAACCACTCTTGCCTCTTGTGGCACGCGACGCCCGGAGGCGTGTACGTTAACCAACGATCGGCGGAAAGCGCAGAGAATTCAATCACACAATTCGATGCTTTGCCGGGCACATTCCGTCCGAAGGAATTTGTTAATCCTGTTCTTCAACACTCGGATAACCATAAGAAACATTTACTGAAAATCTCAGTACCCGATTCATTATTGGCTGAACTTGCGCGACTATTATCATTGCCAGTTCGTTAACCGGCGGCCTAAAATTGCCGGTGAATATGGTCGATGTTGAGTAAAGAGTACTGCCATGTTCTTTCCAAAGAAACGTTTCTGGACTGCGCTGATTTTCACGGGAGCAGCCTTTGTTGCCGGCGCCCTATGGTCGGAGCCGGCAACGGCAGGTCAGGTTGCGCCGCCACCACTTGTCCTTAGCCCCAATCTGACCGAACCGTGGATGCTGCAGCTGCAGCCTGGTGCGGCCCGCCGTGCGGTTGCCCCTGCCCAGCGGCGCCAGGTTCAACAGCCCCAGGTACGGCGTGCCAATTGGTGGTCCCGCCGCATGGAGCCGGCGCGGCAGCAGCCAAAACGGCAAACGCGCCAGATCGCGCCGCAGTTTCTGCCGACAATCGTTGACTATCACGGCCCCTACTCGCCGGGCACGATCGTCATCGACACCAATACCCGCTTTCTTTACCTGGTGCAGAGCGATGGCACGGCGCGCCGCTATGGCGTCGGCGTCGGAAAGCCGGGTTTCGAGTGGGCTGGAACCCACAAGGTGACACGCAAGGCGGAATGGCCGGACTGGCGCCCACCCGCCGCAATGCGCAAGCGGCGCCCTGACCTTCCGGTCTTCATGGCGGGCGGACCTCAGAACCCGATGGGTGCACGGGCGCTTTATCTCGGATCGACCCTTTACCGCATTCACGGTTCCAACGAACCCTGGACCATTGGTCATGCGGTTTCCTCAGGATGCATCCGCATGCGCAACGAAGACGTCATGGATCTTTACGAGCGGGTCGGCGTCGGCACCAAGGTCCATGTGATCTAGACACATTGCAATGCAATGAGCAGTGACGAAACGCGCGGCTTTGCCGTGCGTTTTTGTTTGCAAGGAAAGCATCGCTTGCACACCAAACGGTTTCTTTGCAGTTTGTATTTCAGGAAGAGCGAATCCCCGTTCTCAAATCCGCTTCAAACCAACGCTGGGTATGGCCCGAGGCACTGATCTTTTCTCCGCCGGTTCTGACACGGCCTATTTTGTGAAAGCTGCGATTGTCGGTTTGCTTGTCGGCGGACTGGCAACGGGTTTCCACGCCGGCCTGGAAGTCCTTTTTGCGCAGTATGCCGCCCTGCGAAGCGCCCTTGGCGGGGGCGTATTGCCTTATGCCGTATCCGTGGTGATTTCTTCCCTGTGCGTCGCCGGCGCGTATCTGCTCGTTCAACGTGTCGCACCCGAAGCGGCGGGCAGCGGTATTCAGGAAATCGAAGGGGCGATGGAAGACAAGCGGCCGGTGCACTGGCCGCAGGTCCTGATCGCCAAGTTTTTCGGAGGTCTGCTTGCGCTCGGCTCCGGCCTGGTTCTCGGGCGGGAAGGCCCAACGATCCACATGGGTGCAATGACCGCAGAAGCGCTGGCGCGATCTCACGACATTTCCGCCGCCGATCACAAGGGACTTCTGGCGGCAGGCGCCGCAGCCGGACTGGCAGCGGCCTTCAATGCGCCTCTGGCCGCGATTCTTTTCATTGTCGAAGAGACGCGTCGTCAATTTCCCTTCGGCTACCGCACCTACATGGCTGTCATTATCGCTTCAATCCTGAGCGCTGCGGTCACCGAGCAGCTGACGCAAACCGGTCCGCTCCTCGTGGTCGACGTCCACTATCTTCCGGTTTGGAGCTATGTACTCCTGGCGGTGCTTGGCGTTCTTCTCGGAGGCCTCGGCGTCTTCTTCAACTGGGCCCTGCTTGCGGTCATGGATCTCTTCATCCGCATTCCCAAAGCGCTGCGCTGGCTGCCGGCACTCGCGATCGGCGCGGTCACCGGGATCTTGCTCAATGCCTTCCCCGATGCGACCGGAGGCGGCGAAGACCTGGTGCATGACCTTATTTCCAGCAACTATGGTGTGCTGGTTCTGTTGCTGCTGACTTTTCTGCGTTTCGGTGGCGTACTGTTTTCCTACGCGTCCGGTGTCCCGGGAGGCATATTTGCCCCAATGCTCTCCATCGCGACATGCGCGGGTTTGGCGTTCGGCGTACTCGCCGTGCAAACGCTCCCGGTGGAGGACAATTTCCGGGCTGCTTGTGCGGTTGCGGCGATGGGCGGTTTTTTTGCCGCGTCCGTGCGGGCGCCACTTGTCGGTGTCGTGCTGGTGATGGAACTTACCGGCGCTTATGCCCTGATCATGCCAGTCCTTGTGACTTGCACGACGGCCTCACTTACGGCCCACCACCTTGGCGGCCGTCCGATCTACGAGCAACTTCTCGACCGGACACTCCGGCTTTCAGGACAGTCTCCGGACAACGAGCCCGACAAGACACCGGTGCAACTCGGCACGCGAAACAGCTGAAGCAGTGCGCGGGCAGGCATTCAGGACCGTTATTCGGCTGCGTCAGATTGGTGCCGCGCCGACAGACCATCCGGCTGTGGGCCGCCATACACCCAATCGAGAAGCTCAGCAGTGTGAAGAATAGGGATGTCCGTTCCGAGGCCGATCTGCGTCATGCAACCGATGTTGCCGGTCGCTATGAGATCCGGCGTGGTTTTGTTGATATTGGCGATTTTGCGATCCCGCAGCTTGCGGGCAATTTCGGGCTGCAGAATATTGTAGGTGCCTGCCGATCCGCAGCACAGATGCCCTTCCGGGACATCCCTGACGTCAAATCCGGCAGCCTTCAGCAGCTCTTTGGGCTGTCTTGTTATCTTTTGCCCATGCTGCATAGAGCATGCGGAGTGGTAGGCAACGGTCAGTCCCGGCTTGAGCACCGGTGTCCCCAGATCGATGTCTGAAAGAAACTCGGTAATGTCCTTGGCAAGTGCGGAGACCTTGGCGGCTTTTTCAGCGTAGGCAGGATCGTCCCGCAGCATGAAGCCATAATCCTTGATCGTCGTGCCGCAGCCCGAGGCGGTGATCAGAACCGCATCCAGTCCTTCGCCATCTGCTTCACGCAGCCAGACATCGACATTGCGCCGCGCATTTTCAAGCGACGCTTCCTCTTTGCCCATGTGGTGCACCAACGCGCCGCAGCAAACTTCCCCTTTCGGCAGCACGACTTCATAGCCGGCACGGCGGAGAAGCCGGATCGTGGCGTCATTTATGGCGGGATTCAAAACCGGCTGCGCGCATCCGCCCAAAAGGGCAACCCGGCCTTTCTTC
This sequence comes from uncultured Roseibium sp., assembly GCF_947494555.1. Lineage (GTDB taxonomy): Bacteria > Pseudomonadota > Alphaproteobacteria > Rhizobiales > Stappiaceae > Roseibium. The sequence continues at coordinate 40,234 of NZ_CANLVF010000011.1, forward strand.
TCCTGTTTGTCCGGCGAGTACTGTCCCGGGCCCTCCAGCTGGCCACGGCCTGGTGCCCTGACCGGAGCAAGTTCCAGCATGGCGCCGACCTGCGCCATCGGACCGCCCAATGCCTTCAAGGCGCGCGCGAATGGACGTCCGAAAAACGCTCCTATCAGGGCGAGGCGAAACCGGCCGGGATAGGGAAGCACAAATGCCAGAACGGATCGCATGATCCGATCCGACAGCGGCCTCTTGTAGGTCTTTTCGATATGTGCACGCGCGTGGTCGACAAGGTGCATGTAGTGAACACCCGAAGGACAGGTGGTCATGCACGCCAGGCAGGACAGGCACCGGTCGATGTGTTTGACAATCTTGTCGTCCGCCGGCCGGTCGTTCTCCAGCATGTCCTTGATCAGGTAGATGCGCCCGCGCGGACTGTCGAGCTCATCGCCGAGCAGGGTGAATGTCGGACATGTCGCCGTGCAGAAACCGCAATGCACGCATTTACGCAGGATTTTCTCCGACTCAGCAACGTGACTGTCTTTCAGCTGTTCGGCGGTGAAATTCGTCTGCATCGCCCACGGCGTCCCTTTTTTCTCTCCCAAGCTTGCGGAGATCGTAGGGGTTGGTCACAGGCGGCACAAGACGCGTTTACGGCATAAGGGTTTTGCCAAAACAGACAGTCTCGCCGACAGGTCGCGAAGATGGCGCACGTCTCAGTCAGTCAGTGACACGTGCCTCGCCTTAGAACATCCAAGTGCGCGGATTGGAGATTTCTTCACCACGCGATGCCAGCTGCAGGCCCTTGATGCAACGGATAATCGCCCAAACCAGCGTTGCGATCAGAACGAATATGCCGATGAAAATAAACACCAGCACCGCGCCGATAATGCTGAAGAGGATACCGATCCAGAACGTCCGGATTTGATAGATGTAGTGCGTATCGACCCACTCAGCCGCCTTGCCCTTGTTCAGGTAAGCAAAGATGACACCAATGATTGATGTGATGCCCACAATGATACTGACAAGATAAAGTATGTATATGAGAGTGACGTTCTTGCCACCTGGTTCCATGTAACCCGCAACATCAGTCTGATCGTTCATCACCGCACTCCGCTCAATGATTAGCCCCGACAACAAATGAATGCATCTGCCGAAGAGCGCAGACGCTGATCCAACCACCCTAGGCAAAGGACCCGCAATTGCAACAGGGTTGGTGCCGGAAGCCGCAAATCGCGCCCCAAATAAACAAGCGAGCACCAGCGCCGCAAGATCCGCCAATGCATGCTTCGGCTGACCCGCGATAACCGATACCTGACGGGCCGGGTCGGCTATACGCCCGAAACCATTCGCCCCGGGTTCAAAATGCCGCTCGGGTCGAATTGAGCCTTCAGGCGTTTCGATAGGTTTGCCAAGGGCGCTGATTGCGGCTGGAACACTGCAACATCGGTGCGCACTGACAATCCGGCCCGAACCAGCGTCGCATGCCCCCCACCAGCACGTTCCAGTGTCTGGCGAATGTCCGTTTCATGGACCAGGCCATCTTCAACCAAGACCCATACGAGACCACCGCTCCAATCGTAAAACGCCTGAACGTCAAGATCTTCGCGCAGCATCTCGACGAATTTCGGTCCGTTGGTCGGCGCAACCGACACCCGCCACACGGGCGCTGCCGTGTCGGCAAACGGCATCACGTCGCGAATGGACTGCCATTGGGATCTGGAAAGTGTTTCGTCAAGCCGGCCCGGCTGGCCGTATTCGCGCAGCAGATCCTGAAGCGTGCTGAAACGGTAGTCGACCGACGTCTGAAACCCTTCGAGGCGAAGCACTGTCTGGCTTTTGTCGCCGTTGACACCGGCGGGAAGGTGCGCCGCCCCCGACACTTCGGCCGACGATCCCATCGCCTTGCAAAGTGCTGCAACGGCTGTTTCGTCCTGAAGGCCTGTCAGGACGAAGCTCGCCGATGTCTCGGGTTTCGGGTTCACCTTGAGCGTTACCGTTGCCGCGACCGCCAATGTTCCATACGACCCGCAGAGGGCTCTTGGCAGATCGTAGCCGGTGACGTTCTTTACGACCTTGCCACCGGAATTGAAGATTTCGCCACGGCCCGACACGGCTTCCATGCCCAGAATATGATCCCTTGCAGCACCTGCCTTGAGCCGGCGTGGACCGGACAGGTTGGCTGCAAGAACGCCGCCAATGGTGCCTTTGCCGGCACCATTGCCCTGCAGCGGCCCATAATCCATGGGTTCGAAGGACAGTTCCTGACCGTTTTCGTCAACGAGCTGCTCAATCTCGGCGATCGGGGTTCCCGCTTTCACCGTCAGTACAAGTTCCGCCGGTTCGTAGGCTTCGATCCCGTTCACACCCGAGAGATCGAGGACATGTGCTGCCTGAACAGGGCGGCCCAGACCACGTTTTGAACCCTGACCGATTACTTCAAGCGGCTGTTCTTCTGCGGCTGCCCACCTGACGGCATCCTCTATCTCGCGCGCATCGCGCGGTTTCAGTGTCGCATCCATTGGCTAGGGCCCTCAGAACCGGGGAATGTCGGGGAACGGAAGCTGCCCCTTGTGAACGTGCATCTTGCCCAATTCGGCGCACCGATGGAGCACGGGAAACACCTTCCCGGGATTGAGAAGCTGCTTTTCATCGAAGGCACATTTGACCCGCTGCTGCTGCTTCAGATCCGCCTCGGTGAACATGTCGGTCATCAGGTCACGTTTCTCGATGCCGACACCGTGCTCACCCGTCAGGACACCCCCGACCTCGACGCACAGGCGCAGGATATCGGCCCCGAAAGCCTCGGCGGCATCCAGTTCACCCGGTTTGTTGGCGTCATAGAGTATGAGCGGATGAAGATTGCCGTCGCCTGCATGAAACACGTTCGCCACTCCGAGGCCGTGTTTTTCGGAGAGTTCGCGCATTCGCGCCAGGACCTTCGGCAGTTCGCGGCGGGGTATCGTGCCATCCATGCAAAGATAGTCCGGAGAAATCCGGCCCACCGCGGGAAAAGCAGCTTTCCGGCCCGCCCAGAAAGTCATGCGCTCTTCCTCTGTCTGCGAGATGCGCACGTGACTTGCCTGATTTGCGCGCGCGATCTCTTCGACACGCCCGATCAGAAAATCAACCTCTTTTTCGGGGCCGTCCAGTTCAACGATCAGAAGCGCTTCGACATCCCTTGGATAACCGGCATTGACGAAATCCTCGGCCGCATGAATGGCGGGCTTGTCCATCATCTCCATCCCGCCGGGAATGATGCCCGCGGCAATGATTTCGGCGACGCAGCGACCGCCATCCTCGCTTGTCGGAAAGCCGATAAGGAGCGCGCGCGCCGTCTCCGGTTTTTGAAGAATGCGAACCGTTACCTCCGTGACCACGCCGAGAAGGCCCTCCGATCCCGTCATCAGAGCAAGAAGATCGTAGCCTTCACTGTCGAGGTGCTTGCCACCGAGCCGGATTACCTCTCCCGTGATCAGCACCATTTCCAGGCCCAGTACGTTGTTGGTTGTCAAACCGTATTTCAGGCAATGCACACCGCCTGAATTTTCCGCAATATTTCCGCCGATCGAGCAGGCGATCTGGGAAGACGGATCGGGCGCGTAGTAAAACCCCTCGTCCTCGACGGCCCGGGTGATGCCGAGATTTGTGACGCCTGGCTGGACAACCACAGCCCGGTTGTCGAAATCGATGTCGAGCACCTGGTTGAATTTCATCATCGAGAGAAGAACACCGTCCGCGAGCGGCAGCGCGCCACCGGAAAGAGATGTGCCTGCCCCTCTGGGAACCACCTTGACGTTGTTCTCATAGCAGTACTTCAGGACCTTGGAGACCTGTTCAACCGTTTCCGGAAGGACAACAATCAACGGCAGCTGGCGATACGCGGTCAGCGCATCCGTTTCGTATGCGCGCATCTCGCGCTCTTCGTGGATTACCCCCTCGCCCGGAACAATGGACTTCAGAGCTTTGAGTATGTCCTGACGGCGAGACAGAACATCTTCATCCGGTGCAGGCATCGCGATCGCTGTCACGGGGAACTCCTTCCGGTTTCCTCAGTATGATCTAGTTGGCTTGTCCTGTCGTAACACAAGCTGGTAGTTCAACGGCTTTTCTGAATTGTGACAAGTCTTGTCGCGTTGAGAAGTCCCCTTAGGACAATAATTGTCTTTCTGAGAGATTGAAAATGAGCAATCTGACGGACATGGAAATTTTCGCCCGGGTGGTCAGCTCGGGCAGTATGTCGGCCGCCGGACGCGAAATGAGCCTTTCACCTGCCGTCGTGTCGAAACGTATCCGCAGGCTGGAAGAAAAGCTGGGCACCCGGCTGCTGCAGCGAACCACACGTCAGATCGCCATGACGGAAGCCGGCCAGGGTTTTTACGAACGCGTTGTGGCCATATTGGCGTCGGTGGAGGAAGCCGAGTCATTCGTATCCCGGGGGTCCGCCAAGGCACGCGGACACCTCAGGGTCGCGGTACCGACTTCATTCGGACGTCTGCATATCGCGCCTCATCTCGGACGGTTCTTGTCCGAGAACCCGGATCTTTCGGTCAATCTCGATCTCTCCGACGACTTTGTCGACATTGTTGGGGACGGATACGATCTGGCAGTGAGGATCGCGGAGCTTTCCGATTCCAGCCTCGTCGCGCGACGCCTTGCCCCCGTCCATCGTATTCTTTGTGCAAGCCCGGACTATGTGGCGCGGCATGGTGTGCCCGAGAGCATCGAAGATCTCGCCGCCAACCACGTCACAATCGCCGCAACCAATCAGGACCCCTGGCGGCTTGCGGGCCCGAACGGTATCGAAACCGTGCGCACCCAGGCGCCTCTCAAAACGAATTCCAATGAAGTTGTCCGTGAATGCCTGCTTTCCGGAGTTGGCATCGCCCTGCGTTCGACGTGGGATATCGGACCCGAGCTGCATGAGGGCAAATTGCAGATCCTGCTACCTCAATACAGGGCATCGAAAGATGTCGGCCTCTATGCCGTCTATCCCAGCCGTCAGTTCCTGCCCGCGAAGGTTCGTGTCTTCATCGACTTCCTGGCGGCGCTTTACGGGTCGTCCCCCTATTGGGATGCAGGCCTGGACGACTGGCTCAGGCTACCGAGCAACGCTCAGGCGGGATGATCACTCCCTTTTGACAATTGCGAGGAGAAGTTCGGCATTAGTATCACTCCTGATGCGACTGTGCGTCACTTGCTTCAGACACCGGCATGATGTCTTTTGGTGCGGGGTAATGACAGCACCCAAATTGAGGGAGAGATATATGCAGCGTCTGCTGATGATCGCCGGAAGCGCGCTTCTGGCCCTGACCGTTCAGGCTGGTGCCGAAGGCGATCCGACCAAGGGTGAAAGAGTATTCAAGAAATGCGCCGCGTGCCATGCAGTCGGCGAATCCGCCAAGAACAAGGTCGGTCCGCAACTGAACGGCATCGTTGGTGCTCCGTGGGGCCGGATCGAAGGATACAAATATTCCAAGAATCTTGTTGAGCTGAGCGACGGCAAGGTCTGGGACGAAGACACGCTTGTCGTCTACCTGACCAAACCGAAGGACCTTATCCCGAAGGGCAAGATGGCCTTTGCGGGGCTTAGGAAAGAACAGGAGCGCGCCGATGTGATTGCCTACTTGGCGCAGTTCAAAGATGACGGCACCACAGAATAAGGTTGGCCGACGTCGCATCACAACAAAGGCCGGTCAATCCGGCCTTTCTTTTTTTGTCCAGTTTCAATGTTCGCCGTGGTGTTTTCGGATCCGCCTTACCGTCCACCAGATCAGCAGAACAATCACAGGCACAGAGACACCGGTCGCGATGTTTGCGCTCGGAACAGGCAGCCCCGCGTCCTTCGCCGCTTTTGCCAGATAAGAGATCAGCCCGACAACATAGTAGCTGACCGCAGCGACAGACAGACCCTCAACAGTCTGTTGCAGACGCAACTGCAGGCGGGCCCTGCGGTTCATCGATTGCAGAAGGCTGCGGTTCTGCTGCTCAAGTTCAACATCCACGCGCGTGCGTAACAATGTCGTTGCGCGCGCAAGCTTGCGCGAGAGCATTGCCTGCCGGTCCTCAATCGCCTGGCAAGTCCGCATTGCCGGCGCCAGCCGCCTGGACAGGAACGAGGCCATCGATAGCTCTCCAGGCGCGGCTTCTTCCTTCAACGTGGCGAACCTGGCCTTTACGATCTGGTCATAAGCGCGGCTGGCACCAAAGCGGAACGTGCTTGCTGTCGCCCCGGCCTCGAGCGCGGCTGCCAGGGCCGTCAGCTTGTCCAAAAGGTCCTGATTGGCGCCCAATGCCGAGGCATCCTTCATTTGACCGGTCAATTCCGCGAGTTCTATTTCATAGCGCCTGATTTCCGGCTGCAGATTGCCTGCTTCGAACAGTCCGAGCATCGCCAGGGTCCGGTAGGTTTCCACCTCCAGGAGGCGCTGGATCACCGCGCCTGACTGGACATCGCTCAGCGAGCGGTTGAATACGAGAATGCGGGTCAGGCCATCCCCATCCTGGCGGAAATCCGTGGCAACGCCGGCCGCCTCGTCCTCAAGATTGGACACGGTCAGGCTGCTTTCATCAAACTGAGAACGCCAGATCTCGTCGTTCATCGGCTCACGCAACTCAAGGCGGACCGCGACCAGAAGATCCCCCGGCGCTCGAAAGGCCGCGCCAAATGGATGCGCCGCAGGGAGCGGTCCGAAGATCCGCTCGGGGTTTGCAGCACCATCCCATGTGTAGGTCGTGAATTCCGCGTGCTGTTCCCAACTCAAGGTGCCACCACCGAAGGAGACGGTGTGGTGGCGATTGCCGGGCGCCGGTCCATGGGTTCCGCGCGAAATACAGAATTCCGACAGCCATGCCTGGTCCTGCGCGGCTTCCTCAGCGCTTGTCAGGAATGCGTAGTGCAGAACAGTTCGCGGGCTTGTGAGCGGACGGAACGGACGGGCATGCACCTCTCCCAAAACGCGTTCGCGCAAGGGGGATGTCCGAAACGACGGCAGCGAAGATCCGTTTTCTGACCCCTGACCCAATATTCCGCCCCCATCTTCTACCGCCACAGCGTTTTACTTTGCCCACAAGGCCAACCTTAGACCAAGGTCTAATATTGTCACAGGGAGCGCCAATCCGCCCAAACCCAGGCACTCTCAAAATTGGATAAAAAATTTGACCAATTTATCATTTCCACCTAAAGTGCGCGGCAACGAGAGAGCGCGCCCATCATGTTTCAACCCGTCGATCATCAGAAAACGGCCAACGCCGCTGTCGAACAGATAGAAAACCTGATCCTGAAAGGCGTCTTGCATTCAGGCGACAGACTTCCCGCTGAAAGAGACCTTGCCGAGAAAATGAAAGTGTCGAGACCGGTGCTTCGGGACGCTCTCAAGATCCTTGAGGAGCGGAAGCTGATCGAAGCACGGCGCGGTGGCGGCACATTCGTCTGCGACCTTATCGGTTCCATTTTCTCAGACGCTGTCGTTGAGCTGATCGCCCGTCACCCGTCCGCCATAGACGACTACTTCGAGTTCCGGCGGGGAATTGAGGGGCAGGCCGCGGCTCAGGCTGCAATGCGCGCCGCACCCTCCGACCTGAAGCGGCTGCAGGAAATCGTCACTCAAATGCACACGGCGCATGAGGCCCACGACCTTACCGAGGAGGCTCTGCTCGATGTGGAGTTTCACCATGCGGTTGGTGAAGCGGCACACAATGTGGTGATGCTTCACACATTGCGTTCCTGCTACCGGCTGCTCGAGAACGGTGTCTTTTACAATCGCGGGCGTCTTTATCACCACCCGACCGCGCGTAACGAATTGCTGCAACAGCATCTTGCCATTGCAACCGCCATCAAGGACCACGATCCGGCCGGTGCCAGACGCGCATCCGAGGCTCACATTGACTATGTCCGCGGAACCCTTGCCGACGCCGAAAATCTCGACTTGCGGGAACAACTTGCAGGTCTGCGGCGCACCAAACCCCTAAAACAAGCTGCCAGATCCTGACTCTCAGGGAGGATACACCATGACGACCGTGACCGATGTTGCCGACATGAAGGCCCTTGCCAAACGCCGTGTGCCGAAAATGTTCTACGACTACGCGGATACCGGCTCGTGGACACAGAGCACCTATCGTGAAAACGAAGCCGCGCTCCAGCGTCAGAAACTGCGCCAAAGGGTTGCCCGAAACATCGACAACCGATCGGTCAAAACAACCATGATCGGTCAGGACGTTTCAATGCCGGTCGGTCTGGCGCCGGTCGGGCTGACCGGTATGCAGCATGCCGACGGTGAAATACTTGCGGCACAGGCCGCGGAAGAGTTCGGTGTTCCGTTCACGCTGTCCACAATGAGCGTCTGTTCCATTGAGGACGTGGCTGAGCACACGAAAAACCCGTTCTGGTTCCAGCTCTATGTGATGCGGGACCGGGGATTTTCGGAAAGCCTGATGGAACGGGCCAAGGCGGCAGGGTGCTCTGCGCTTGTTCTCACTCTGGATCTTCAGGTTCTGGGGCAACGCCACCAGGACATCAAGAACGGCCTCAGCACACCGCCCAAACCGAAGCCTGGGGTTCTGATCGATCTTGCCTTCAAGCCACGCTGGTGCTGGAACATGCTGCAGACAAAACGCCGCGAGTTCGGCAACATCCACGGTCATGTCTCGGGCGTTGAGGACATGACTTCGCTGGCAGAGTGGACAGCCAGCCAATTCGACCCGACCCTGGACTGGGCTTCCGTCGACTGGGTCAAAAAGCACTGGGACAGAAAGCTGATCCTGAAGGGCATCAACGATGTCGAGGACGCAAAGGTCGCCGCCGACCTTGGTGCAGACGCGATTGTCGTTTCCAACCACGGAGGCCGGCAGCTGGACGGTGCTCTGGCTTCCTACGACGTTCTTGGCGACATTGTCGACGCGGTCGGTGACAAGGTCGAAGTCCATTTCGACGGTGGTATCCGTTCAGGTCAAGACGTTTTCCGAGCCGTCGCCATGGGAGCGCACAGCACCTATATCGGCCGCGCATTTGTCTACGGTCTCGGCGCCATGGGCAAACCGGGTGTCACCAAGGTCCTGGAAATGATCCGCAAGGAGCTCGATGTGACGATGGGATTGTGCGGAGAGACCGACATCAAGAACGTAGGCCGTCACAATCTGGTTCTCTGACCAGTTCTATGTGAGTAATTCTATCTGAGCAGATCCAGCCAGGCTGAGGCGAGCGCGGCTCCAAGCTCGTCTGCCCTGGCGGCATGGCGGGCAGCTTCTACATCGAGCCGCTCAGGCTAATTCGGCGTGTGGGGCAGGATCTCGTCAGACAGATCGCTAGACCAGTCCCGCACGTCCTGGAGCGCGGCTTCGAAATGGAATTGAATGGCGTAAGTCGCACGCCCGACACGAAAAGCCTGTATCGGCGTCATCTTGCTTTTGGCGAGATGCAAGGCACCATCTGGCAACGAAACCGTGTCGGTATGCCAGTGAAACAGCGGTCCGCCCTCGCCCAACGCGCCAAGGACTGGGTCCGAAATTCCCGAAGGCGTCGGTATGACCTCATGCCAGCCGAATTCAATTGGCCGGTCCAGAACATTGCGCCCGCCAAAAGCCCGGGCGATCAATTGACACCCCAGGCAGATCCCAAGCACCGGCAGGTCGGCTTCATGGAACCGGCGGATCAGCGCACAGACAGACGCAAGATGCGGATAGGCCGCGTCGTCCAGTGCGCTCTGCGCGCCTCCCAAGACCACCAGGCCGCAATAGCCGTTTAATGCCTCCGGGATCGGCTCGCCGTCATAGGCTTTGATCACGTGCCAGGTCAGTCCCCTCGCCGAAGCATATCTGCCAAGTGCCGCCAATCCGGCTTTCGGATAGTTCTCAATCACGAGCAAAGTCATTTTGCCTCCGGAGCCGATACGCCGCCTTCATCTTGTTCAGAAGCAAGAAGCTATTCATCGAATCGCGTGATGGAAACATCAAAAACAATCATTTGCGTTGAAGCGAACCGCAGACCAGATTTAAAGAATATTTTCCGTCAAAGGTGATTTCATGAGCGTCGCGACCCCCGCCATCCGCAATGGATCCAGCGGCTTTTCCGCAGTGGATTACGGTCTCTATGCCACTACGGTGCTTGCATGGGGATTCAGCTGGATTGCCATGAAGAGCCAGGTGGCGAGCGTTTCGCCCGAAGTTTCCGTGTTCTGGCGGTTCGTTCTGGCAGCAACGATCATGATGATCTGGGCAAGACTCCGCGGATACAACCTGTCGTTCGGAATAAGGGAACACATGCGCTTTGCCGGCCTCGGCGCATTTCTTTTCTCAACCAACTTCACACTCTTTTATTATGGCGCGATCCAGATACCGTCAGGTCTGCTTGCGGTGATTTTCTCCACCGCATCGATATTCAATCTGTTCCTGGCGCTTCTCTTGTTCGGGCAACGTCCGAACCTGCTTGCACTTGTCGCCGGCATGCTTGGCTTTGCGGGAATTGCGTTGATGTTCTGGCCGAAGCTCGCGGGCGCTGACTTCAACACCGAGGCCGCATTCGGCCTGGGCCTTTGCATTGCGGGTACCCTTTCTTTCTGCTGCGGCAACATGCTTTCAGCAGACACGCAGCGGCGCGGCATCGCGGTCGTGCCCGCAGCCGCCTGGGGGATGGTCTACGGCGCGATCCTGCTGGGAGTGTTCTCTGCGCTTCGCGGGCAAAGCTTCGCTGTGGAGTGGTCGTTCTCCTATTTCGGCGGCCTCGTCTATCTGGCCGTCGTCGCTTCTGTTTTCGCGTTTGCGTCATACCTGACATTGCTGGGAAGGATCGGTTCTGCCCGCGCCGGCTACGCCACCGTGATGTTTCCGGTGGTCGCGTTGACGCTTTCGACCATCTTCGAGGGCTACCAGTGGACATCCCTTGCTGCGATCGGTCTTGTCTGCGTGCTTGGCGGAAACCTTTTGATGCTGCGCGCCCGCTGAACCGCTCAATCGCTACTCAGCAGCTACCTGCCCGCTGACGCTGCCAACATTTCCAATCGCGGCAATGAGGTGGTTGCAAAGCGTGTCGTGCATTGCCTCGCGCGCACTGTCAGAGCGCAATAGCGCTATGTCGCAGGACGGAAGCACGGGAAATCCGTCCCTTTCGTCCAGAATGCGCATCCCGTCTCGGATTGCACTTTCAGGAAATACCGTGATCGCCAGGCCTGCCTGAACAGCGCCAACGAGCGCCGTCGCACTTGAACTCGTATAGGACACCCGGTAGCGCCGGCCCGCCCGGTCGAGCGCGTCCATCGACAAGCGCCGCCATCCACAGGACGAGGGTCCCAGCGCCAGCCGGATAACGTCTTGTGTGTGGGCGGAATGCTGCATCGCGGTTACCCAGTACAAGGGTTCACGGCGAATGATCTCTCCGCGCACATCCATTGTGTCGCTGGATGTGGTGATCGCGACATCAAGAGTTCCCTCACGGATCGCTTCGGTCAACTTGCTGCTTCCGGAACATTCGACTTCCACTTCAATGGAAGGGTTCAGACGGTTGAAAGCTGCAAGAACCTGCGGAAGCAGACGATCCGCATAGTCGTCCGGTACGCCAAGCTTGACATGGCCGACTTCCTTTTGCCCGTTGAAAGCTGTAAGCGTTTCGTCGTTCAAGAGGATCATCCGGCGTGCATATTCGACCAGACGCTGTCCGTTTTCAGTCAAACGTGATTGCCGCCCATCCTTGATGAATATCGGCTGGCCGACACGCTCTTCAAGCCGACGCATCTGCATGGAAACCGCAGACTGTGTCTTGTGAACGGCTTCGCCCGCTTTCGTAAAGCTACCCAGCTCAGCAATAGCTAAAAACGTGCGAAGCTGATCAATGTCCAACGCGTGATTCATCTGAATACCCCGCGGCTCAACCACATATCAGGCGGAAGATTTGAGATTCGAATTAATTAGGCGAAGATACATCACAATCTCTTACATTACAAACACAATTTCAACTATTCCGGCTACTTTCATTGGGTGCAAGCGTTTGTAATCAAAGCCATTTTTTAGACGCATACTTATTGAGCCGCCTGAGGAACCGACAGGTTGTCCAGCGACGAGACTATGTGTTCAACGAGAGCGTCTGTCACGCGTGAACTGTTGTGCCAGGATCGCATGATGCCGATTTCGCAGTCCGGCAGCCTCGGAAATCCGTCGGCTTCCGTCAGCACGCGCATGCCGGAGCGCAGCGCGGATTCCGGCAGAACCGAAATCGCCAAACCAGCGAGGACCGCCGCACCCACGGCCGTTGAATTCCAGCTTGAATAAAGAAGGCGATGTTCGCGCATCTGGTCTCCCAGAGCATTGATCGCCGCCTTTCGCCAGTCGCAGGTCGCTCTTCCCAGTGCCAGGGGAAGGGGCGATTCATTTTCGACGGCATGCCGCGCCGAAACGACCCAGAGCAGCGGTTCGCGCCGGACAAGATCGACATGCTTCCGGCCTTTTTTCTGGACATGCGTGATAATGGCGACGTCCAGTTCCCCTTCCGAAATCATATCGGCAAGATTCGGCGTCGGAGCGCAAACCACGCTCACTTCGGCCTTGGGGTTCGATCTTGAAAATCTTGCGAGGATTTCCGGGAGAAAGCGGTCCGCATAATCGTCCGGCGTTCCAAGACGCACGAGCCCCGCGAGTTCGGTATCGTCAAATGCGGCAAGTGTCTCGTCGTTCAGCTGAACCAGCCGCCGCGCATAGTGAAGCAGGCGTTCGCCGTGTTCGGTCAGACGCGACTGCCGGCCGACACGGACAAAGAGCGGCTTGCCGATACGTTCTTCAAGCCGACGCATCTGCATCGACACCGCTGACTGTGTCTTGTGAACATTTTCCGCTGCCTTCGTGAAACTGCCACTTTCGGCAATTGCAACGAAGGTCCGGAGCTGATCAAGGTCGAGCATTGGCGCCCCAATTATAAGAGTTGGTCATGTTTAGCACGACACTCATTCGCGCGGGAAATATTAAATGACACAGCGATTTCTGACGGGAAACGAACACCACCGCCGCTTAACATCACACACTCTGATCAATTCCATCACAAACATTCGTTGGAATTATATATCTGGATCATGCATATAGAGAATGTTCCTCAAACACAGATCGCCAGTCCGGCGCGGAACAGGCTGCCGAAACTCCCTTCGGCCGCTCACAGGAGATTATTGCCATGACACACATCACAAGCATCCCGTTCGTCGCTCTTTTCGGGCAGATGACTGCCCGTGCATGGCGTGTGTTCAAAAACCGCCGCCATGTCACCGAACTCAAATTTTGGACCGATGAGCAATTGAAGGACATTGGTCTGACGCGGAGCGACGTTCGACGTGCGTTGGCCGTCCCCTTCTACCGAGATCCGACATCTCTTCTAAGCGACGCGCCGTATTCCAGCCGGAAGACTACCTGGCGCGCAGCGAATTCAGTTCAGGAAAAGCCGACCCTGGTTCTGGTCGATGGTCAAGGCACCAAATCCGGCCAGATCGCAGCCTAAGCTTTTCCAGCCCCCTTTAGCAGCCCCTGTCGGCAGACCTTGCTGACGTCTACTGACCCGCCTTCTGGCGGGTCTTTTTTTGGCCGTGCGGGTCTAGGGTCCGTACCCTAGTCCTTGCCGAAATCCTTGGAAGCCTTTTCGAAGAAACTGTCAAAGGCCCTGAATTGATTCGACTGAAAGTCACGTCCCGCCGACATCCAGTTCGACACCATCTCGTCGAACTCGGAATTATCACCTTCAGGTGCTTCCTCTTCGGCGGGCTCTTCTACTTCCGGTTCCGGCTCCTCGACGATTTCCGGCGCGCCGGTCACTACGCTCGCGGGTTGCAGAAATGCTCCCCAGAACGCCGTCATCGCGTCGGCATATCCTTGCATGTAATCAACCGGGGTTGGCTGCGGCTTGGGCCGTCCGCGCGCAAACCCGCGCAGATAGGCATCCAGCAGGTTGCGCGCCTCCCCATGCACAAATGGCCGTGCCACCTGCCCCATCGCCAGCGTGGCGGCGACCGGCATCATTTCCTGAATCGCATCGCTCTGCAGACCGGTGAGGCCCGAGACCTGCGCTGCAAGCGCCTGCTGCACGGCTTCGGGCCCGAAAAACGGGGTCAATGCAGCCTGTGACGGGTTTTGAAACAGCCCCGCAAAGGGAGTCGTGGCAGCGAGGTCCTGTGCCAACGGGACACCTGGAAAGTCGGAGAAACCGGGAACCGCGCTACCGAAGTATCGGAACCCGTTGAGCGCGGCAGGCAGCAGCTGCTCCATCACGCTGCTCAGGTCTTCATTCGACCAGCCAAATCGTTCGCGAACGTCTTCCGCCAGGGAAAAAACGTCGAATGGAGGCATACCCGTTTCGCTGCCCGTCATAGCACTGCTCCGGTCGAGATCCAGCAAGGCCTTGAGAAACAAGGCCAACCAGTACCAGAGTGACTGTTTGGGAGGCTCAGGTCAATTCGTGCCATCGATTAAGGCAGGGCACCACCCACAGTTCTCTTGGGGCGATACCGCGCCTTAATATGCGTATTCCCGGAATACCTGCGTAATGTCGCCCTCCCAGGATCCGTTGTACCGCTGGAGCAGAATATCGGCGGGACACATGCCGGCAGCAAGCCCTTCCTCGAGCGGTGCAAGATGAACACGCTCATCGAGATCGCCGTCGCTGAGGCGGTTTCGCCTTTTCAGACCTTCTTGCGCCAGCGTGAGCACTTCCTTTGCAACGTCGAGCACTGTCCCGCTGCGGAAAGGGGTCTGCAGCGCGGTCTTTGGCACGCCGGCACGCAGTGCAGCGCGTTCTTCCCTCGTCCAGTCGCGGACCAGTTCCCAGGCCTGATCCAGGACACCGGTGTCGTAAAGCAGTCCGACCCACAGCGCGGGAAGCGCACAGATGCGGCGCCAGGGGCCCCCGTCCGCACCACGCATCTCGATGTATTTCTTGAGCCGGACATCCGGGAACAGGGTCGAGAGATGGTTGTTCCAGTCACCGAGGCTCGGCGTCGCGTCGGGGATCCTGCCGTCGAGACCACCTTGCATGAACTGTCGGAACGTGGTGTCCGTCACGTCATAGTAAGTCGCGCCGCGTTTAACGAAATACATCGGCACGTCCAGCGCCCAATCGACATAACGCTCGAAGCCGAAGCCCTCTTCAAAGGCGAACGGCATGTCACCCGTCCTGTCCCGATCAGTGTCGGTCCAGATTTGTGCACGAAACGACTTGAACCCGTTCGGCTTGCCTTCGGTGAATGGAGAGTTTGCAAACATCGCGGTCGCAATCGGCTGCAGCGCCAGGCCGATCCGCATCTTCCGGATCATGTCGGCCTCGGACGAAAAATCCAGGTTCACCTGGATTGTCGACGTCCGGTACATCATGTCCAGCCCGAGAGATCCGACTTTCGGCATGTAATTGGTCATGATGTCATAGCGGGACTTCGGCATGCGCGGAACGTCGGTGCGCGACCAGGTCGGGGTCATGCCAATCCCGAGAAAGCCGACGCCCATCGGTTCCGCGATCTGCCGCACATGGGCCAAGTGCTGATTTGCTTCGCGGCAGGTCTGGTGCAAATTCTCCAGCGGTGCGCCGGAGAGCTCGAACTGCCCCCCCGGTTCAATCGAAATTGCTCCACCGCCATCATTATCGGCAAGACCGATGATCTTGCCCGCATCTTCGATGCGCTCCCAGCCCAGAAGCTTTTCCATTCCTTCCAGCACGGCTTCGACGCCGTTTGAGCCCTCATAAGGAATCGGTGAAAGCTGTTTCAGGCAGAAACCGAACTTTTCGTGCTCGGTTCCGATCCGAAACCGATCGTCCGGTTTGCATCCGGCTTCGAGTGTTGCGGCCAGATCCGCAACAGTTTCAATCGGTGTGGAATCGACCGTATCGCGGGCCATGAAACTGTCCTAAATGTCTGTGCGAGCCTTCAGGCGGGACGTATTGACCTGTCTGAAAACCGCATTGATCCGACGCGCTTGAAGTAAAACGCTCATGAGCCTGCGTGATTTAGGAGCGTTCAAAGAAGAATGCAAGCAAGGAAACCGCTGAGCTGTACGCTCACGCAATTCTGAACACGCCCAGCGGTTCGTCCCGGCCGCGTAACTGCACCTGCCCAAGGCTCGTGCCACCGAAACCATCCGGCATCTGGCCGATGGTGTGCGCGCTGGCAAGCGCAATGACTGTCGCATCGGGATCAATGTGCTTGCCGTATTCCTGCAATCTGGCGGCGACATTCACGGCGTCCCCGATCACAGTGTAGTTCATGCGCGACGGCGTGCCGATGTCTCCAACAACAACCTTGCCCGTGTGGACGCCGATCCTGACACGCATGTCGCGTTTGCCGGACTGTTCGAGGCGCTCTGCCAAGGACTTCACCGCCGCAACCGCCAAGGCTGCGTGGTCGGGCTGGTCGGACGGGGCGCCCCAAAAGGCCATGACACCGTCTCCCAGAAACTTGTCGATCGTGCCTTCATTCTCTGCAATCGCTTCTGAAACCGTCTCAAAGTAGGTGTTGAGATAGCTCGCTGTTTGCTCTGCCGTCAGGTGAGATGCCTTTCCCGTGAAACCAGCCAGGTCGGTAAAGACAATCGTCATCTCGCGCAGCTCAATGTTCCGCGAACTTGTCATGCCTTCTTCAATCAGGCGCGACACCAGTTGACGGGGCACGTATTTGGCAAACGCATTCAGCGCCCCGACGGAGCCGTTAAAGGCCTGATTGACGTCGTCCAGTTCCGCCAGGCGCGAGCGAGGCAGGCGTTCGGCGGCTTCAAAGTTCAGTTTGCGCAGCTCCGCAGCCGACGTCGCCAGCCGCGACAGTGGCCTGCCCAGCGTCCGGCCCACCAGAAAAGACAGGATTGCGCCGACAACAAGGGCGGCAAGTGCCGCGTACAACACCGCCCAGGTCTGATCCAGAACGGCTCCGAAATCCGCAGCCCTATAGAGGGTCCCCACAATCCAGCCCTGCGCGGGTCCGTCACTGAACTCGGTATAGATTGCCGTATACATGCGCCCGCCGGCCGGAAACAGACGCCCCTGAACGTCCCCACCCATGGTGTGCCCGCCCTCCGGGTCTTGCCAGAGCAGATGAAGCGGCGACCCGGTAAGCCCGGCCAGGTCCGGTAATGGCTTGCTACGGCTCGCCGCGAAACGGCCTTCAGCTACACCAATGATGGCAATCGCCGTGTTCCGGTCTTTCAGCAGAAAGTTCTGCTGGTCATCGTCCCAGGCCATATCCCGAACAAGCCTGGCGAATACGGTTTGGGGGAAATAGCCAATCAACAGCTGACCGTTTCCAAGATTGATCTCAAGCCCCGTTACTGCGGTCGAATATCCTTCCTTAAACCTAAACTGAGACCATGTCGGCAAAGGCAGCACGTCCTCCGTTTCACGCCCAGGTGCGGCGCGGCGAAGCTCGAGTTTCACGTCTTGAGGCAGAACCCGGCTGTAGGACGCAAGATCTTTGTCGCTCAGGTCTCTGCCCGTCAGCGATGCGTGACCGGCAAAGGACTGAAAGAGCTGCTCCTGCCGCTTGAAGAAACCGTGGAGTACCGTTTCATTGCTCTTCAGAACTGCACGCGACTGCTCGTTGAGCAATCGCAAGGAGATGCGGCGATCGGATGACGCAACATAGGCAATGATGCTGCCGCAGATGATGACAAGAAGCAGCGAAAATACGAGACCGAGCGCAACCCCGACCGGCAGGCGGATTTGTCTGGGTCTACCCTGCTGCTTTGAATCCGCTTCATGCAGCAGGACTTGCGGGTTCGATGGGTTGCTGGCGCTTCTCTCCGGTTCGCTCCCTTGCGGGAGGATATCCTGCGCCATCCATCTATCTCCAATCGCCGACCGTTGCCTGAATGACCGTTAAGGCAGCCACCGCGGCAGTATCCGCTCTCAAGATGCGCGGGCCAAGCGGAATTGCGGTGACGAACTCCGATTCCCGGAGCTGCTCTCTCTCCTCGGAGGAAAAACCGCCTTCAGGACCGACGATAACCGCCAGGGGTTGGGGTCCCGCCTCCTTCATCTGCGCAAGTGTCAGAAGGGGATTATGCGTCCCTTCGGCTTCGTCGCAAAAAAGCAGCCGCCGGTCCGGGTGCATTTGCGGCCATTCCGCGAGCACCTCTTTCAAGGACTGCGGACCAATCACTTCGGGTATGGAGAGAACACCGCATTGTTCCGCCGCTTCGATTACGTTCGCTTCCATTCGTTCAAGATTGATGCGGGTGGACTGCGTGTGCTGGGTCATCACCGGCTGAAGACTGCCGACCCCCATTTCAACCGCCTTCTGGACCATATAGTCGAGGCGGGCGTGCTTGAGTGGTGCAAAAAGATAGATCAGATCGTTGTGCTCGGTCTGTTCGCGCGTGCATTCCATGACCTGAAACGCACAATCGCGGCGTCCGGTGCTGGCAATCTTTGCAAGCCACTCCCCGTCATTTCCGTTGAAGACCAGAATGTAGTCCCCGTCCTTCATCCGCAACACGTTCAAAAGATAGTTCGCCTGGCCCCGATCGGCTTCGATCCGGGCGCCTTCGGCGAGAATGTGCCGCAAGAACAGTCGCTGCATCTTGAACTCGTATTTTCCCATCTGCGGAACGTAGGCGCTCGATTGTGTGTGTTTCAAGGCGGACCAGCCGGGCCTTTGGAAACTTCACATAAATCGATAATCCGAGTCGCGGTGAACGCATATTCTTTTCTCTCCCGCCGGAACCGTGTCTCGTCCGCAAGCATTCTTCTTCCGGCGCATGCGCAGAGCTGGCTAACCTTCCATCTTGCTGAACGCACGATTGTTTTTGAACGGCGGCTTGGACCTGAGCGATCCGGGCATTGGTGGGACATTACCGCTGGACAAACCAAGCGTTCCCGCCAAGGTTTCCGAGAGGCCGATCCGAACGGCAACCGCGATCCCCAGGCACTGCGTCGTCGGGTTCACCAACGTCTTGACCCAACTCCGGCAAGCGGCCACCTTCGGATAAAGAAGAGGAATCACCTGCGTGAGCGAGACACAGTCCAACGTCGCCGAATTCTCCGTCTCCGAGATCTCGTTTTCCATCAAGCGCACGATGGAAGACACGTTCGGTTATGTGAGGGTGCGGGGTGAACTCGGTCGTATTTCCAGACCCGGCTCCGGTCATATCTACCTGGACCTGAAAGACGACAGGGCTGTTCTTTCCGGTGTGATCTGGCGCGGCGTTGCCTCGAAGCTCAAGATCCAGCCGGAACAGGGTCTGGAGGTGATCGCGACGGGCAAGATCACGACTTTCCCCGGTCAGTCGAAATACCAGATGGTGATCGACGCTCTCGAACCGGCAGGGGCCGGCGCGTTGATGGCGCTGCTCGAAGAACGCAAGAAGAAGCTTGCGGCGGAAGGGCTGTTTGCCGAAGACCGCAAGAAACCACTTCCGCCCATGCCGTCCGTGATCGGCGTCGTTACCTCACCGACAGGCGCCGTCATCCGCGATATTCTGCACCGCATTGCCGACAGGTTCCCGCTGCATGTCCTGGTGTGGCCGGTACGCGTGCAAGGAGAGACGTCCGGCGCCGAAGTCGCCAATGGCATTCGCGGTTTCAATGCGCTTGAAGCCGGCGGGCAAATACCCCGGCCCGATCTCGTGATCGTCGCGCGGGGCGGCGGCAGCATTGAGGATCTTTGGGGCTTCAATGACGAAGCCGTTGTGCGGGCGGCGGCCGACAGCCGGATACCGCTGATCTCCGCCGTCGGCCATGAAACCGACTGGACGCTGATCGATCTCGCCGCCGATGTGCGCGCCCCGACACCAACGGGGGCAGCGGAAATCGCCGTGCCCGTAAAGGCCGAAATGATGGCGTTCGTCGATGATCGCTCGCGGCGGCTCAATTCCGGTCTTGTCCGGTTCGTGACCGGAAGGCGGACAGAACTGAGAGCGGCCAGCGCCGCACTGCCCGCGCCACAAGATCTTCTGGCTCTGCCGCGGCAGAAATTCGACACGCTTGCCAATGGGCTGGAACGCGCGCTGATTGTCAGTACCAAAGGACATCGCAGCGATTTCCAAAGCCTGTCGGGACGGCTCTCGCCGCTCCTGCTGACGCGTCTGAGTTCAAAGGCCAAACAGGATCTCGTTCAACTTGGCGAGCGGCAGCAACGCGCGCTCAGCGTCGCTGTTTCGCAAAAGCGCCAGGCTCATGAAGCCATTTCCGTCCGGCTTGCGCCTGCGCGCCTGATTCAGCAGACCACACTTGGAAATGAACGCATGAGCGGTCTCTCCGAGCGGCTCGATCGTGCTTTTCTAGCACGCGTCGCTCAGGAAAAGAGCAGGCTGGATGGTCTGCAGAAGCTGCTCAAGTCGCTCTCCTACAAGGATGTGCTTGCGCGCGGCTATGCGCTTGTGCGCGATGAAACCGGCAAACCGGTCAAGTCGGCCGCAGCTGTTGCCTCCGGGACGGCGCTTGCCATCGAACTGGCCGACGGCACGCTTGATGCTGTTGCCACAAGCACTTCGGCGGCGGCGCCCCCCCAACGCAAAAGCAAACCCAAAAAATCCAGCTCATCAAAGCCAACTACCAAAGATCAGGGTAATCTTTTTTAGTGCGAGTACTTCTGAAATTCGCTGATACGCAAGAAAATTCATATACAAACAAATAATAGCCCTTAATTTCTACATTGGAATTAGGACAGATTTAACCAGTTCCCTTACACCTATTTTAAGTTGTCTCCCCTAACGTCAGACTGGAATTTGTTAAAAGCTTGTAGACGGGGCAGTCAGATATGCAACGCAAACAATTCGGAAAACGCGGTCTTCAGCAATCTGTACCGCAGTACGGCGACAGGAACGCAAATTATGCGGCAGCCGGCATGCCGGCCTACGCGGGGGCCGGAGCGCCAAGCTTCGATAACGACGATAGCTTTTCGATCGGCAAAATGCTGGGACATGTGTTCGGGATGCTCTTCAGTTTCCAAGGCCGCCTGGGCCGAATGGAGTACTGGATGATCGGATCGATCCGTTTCGTTCTGCTGATCACTGTCGTGATCGCGTTTGTCTTCGCAGCCGGGCCACAAATGCAAGGCCTTTCCGAAGAACAAGCGAATGTCGCACTCGTTCAATTTGCTTTCGGTACGCTGCAGGGCGGGTTTATGACGTTTCTGTTTCTGGCTTTGTGTTTGTGCCAGTGGTCTCTGGAGGCCAGGCGCTGCCACGACCGGGACGCGTCCGCCCTTTTTCTGCTCATCATGTTCGTTCCGATCATAGGCAGTTTCTATGCCATCTGGATCTTTATCGCGAACGGCTTCTTTCCCGGGACAGATGGTCCGAACCGGTTCGATACCGTCCGAAGCCAGGCGCAGGTCTTTGACTGAGACCACCGGTTAGCAATCGAACAATGCTGAAATGAAAAGACGCCGCCGGAGATCAATCTCCAGCGGCGTTTTGCTTTGCTTGACGGTTTCCGCTTCTCCCGGCGGCCAAAGATCGCGGCGTTCTGCTATCCCATCAAAGACGGCAGGATCGTGATGATCGAGGGAAAGGCCAAAAGCCCCGCAATGGTCAGAACGTCCGCCACAAAGAACGGTACGCAGCCGCGGAAAACTTCCTGGACCGGGATATCGGGCCGCACGCCTGAGACGACGAAACAGTTCAGTCCTATGGGCGGTGTGATCAGACAGAGCTCCGCCATCTTGACCACCAGGATCCCGAACCAGATCGCACAGGCCTCACCCGACATGCCGAACGCACTGTCCGCCGCAGAAACGTTTTCACCGCCATTCAGTGCAATGACCGCGGGATAAACCACCGGTAATGTCAGGATCAGCATGCCGATTGCGTCCATGAACATGCCAAGGACTGCATAGGCCAGGAGAATGCAGATCATCACGATCCAGGGCGAATATTCCAGCGCGACGATGAAGTCCCGGAAGGCATCGGGAAGTCCCGCGAAACCCAGGAAGCGTACATAGACCAGCACGCCCCAGATGAGCGTGAAGATCATCACGGTGAGTTTCGCGGTCTCGTGGAGCGCCTGCCCGAGCTGCTTTGCCTTCATGCCCTTGGCGAAGGCAACAACGAGAACCACGAACGCGCCCAGCGATCCGGCTTCCGTGGGCGTCGCCAGTCCAAAGAAGAACGAGCAGAAAATAATGGCGATCACGGCAATGATCGGCAGCGTTCCGGGAACGCTTTCGAAGCGTTCGGCCCATGTGAAGCCCTTGACCGCAGGCGCATCGCCCCGCCAGGCGGAGACCGCCACGATGATCGCAACATAGATCAGGGCGGAGAAGACACCGGGCAGGAAGCCGGCGATCAGCAGCTTGCCAACCGATTGTTCCACCAGGATCGCGTAGATCACCAGGATAGCAGAGGGTGGGATCAGCGAGGCGAGTGTTCCGCCCGCCGCAACAACCGCCGCCGACAGGCGCTTGGAATATCCGGCGGCGAGCATTTCGGGGATGGCAACACGTGCAAACACGGCAGCTGTTGCAACAGATGCGCCGGAAACCGCGGCAAAACCCGCCGTTGAAAACACGGTTCCGACCGCCATGCCGCCCGGCAGCCAACCAAGCCACCGCTTCGCCGCTTCAAAGAGCTGTTTGGTGAAGCCGGCATAAAACGCCAGGAAACCGATGAGGATGAAGGTCGGCAGAACCGACAGCGCATAGGTAACCGACTTCGAGTGCGGGATCGTTCCCGCCATCTTGAGCGCAACGAAAAAGCCGCGTTCGAACCCCATTTTCATGGAGAAGTGGATGATCAGGCCGACCAGGCCGGTAAAGGCGGCGGCAAACGCGACGCGGACGCCGAAAATGACCATGACCAGCAAGACGCCCGTCATGAGAAGGCCAACTTCAAACGGGGTCATTTGGAGCCCTCCTCGGGGGTTTCCTCACCGAAGGCTTCTTCGATTTCATGCTGGGCGACTTCCTCCACCTTCTCGATGACCGGAACGTTGATGGGCTGGCGCGAGGGATCGGCGACAAGTCGCGCATATCCGTAGATCTGCAGGAGTAGCCGCAAGAGCAGAACACTGAGTGCGACCGGGACAACCAGTTTCGACGGCCAGGTCGGCAGGCGGATATCCATTGTGCTGTCACCGATGTTCCACGATCTGTCGAAGTGGAACCAGGCCCCCCAGATGAGGAGCGCAACAGTGAATGCGATCAGGATCACGCCGATCATTTCGCAGATATAGAGCGTGCGCCCGCGTAGCTGACCGAGCAAGATCTCCATCCGGATATGACCACCGACGCGCTGGCAGTAAGCAACACCGGCGAAGGCGAAAATCGCCATCGCCTGTTCGGTTATGTCGATGAAGCCGGGTATCGGCGCATTGAACAAGAGACGTCCAAAGACCTGCGCCACAGCGAGAAAGATCAGTGCAATTATCGAGAAAGCAGCGAACAGGTTGAATCCGTTTTCCACATGGGCAAGCAGCCCGCTGAAGCGGATGTAGGTCGTCGGTCGCTCCTCGTCGGAACGTCCAGAAGGATCGATTGTCATCATAAGTGTCAGCCCCGGGCAGGGCTTCCCGGCGCTCTAAGCGGAGCGCCGGGAAGCAAGTAGGTCAAGCCAGCTGTGCGGGCTTATTCGGCGATGGTCTTCTTGACCATGTCGAGAAGTTCCTGAGCCGGAAGGCCGGCAGCCGTCTGCTCTTCAATCCAGGCATCGTGGATCGGGCCAGCCTTTTCGGCAAAGGCGGTCAGTTCTTCGTCGCTGAACTCGACTTCGACGATGCCGCGTTCTTTCAGCTCAGGCCACCATTTGTCGTAGACCTTGGCGTAGGTCGCCAGGTAGTGATCGAGAGCCGGATCGACGGAAGCATCAAGTGCTGCCTTGAATTCATCCGGCAATGCCTCGTAGGCCTCGACATTGACGACGACCGGGCAATGAACGGTGCCGGGATTGAGGTTCTTGGTCCACCAGTCAGCTACTTCAACAACCTTGAACGACAGGTGCGCATGCGGTGCGAAGCCAGCTGCCTGAACCGTTCCGGAATCGATTGCCTGATAGGTTTCGGATGCGGTTACCGATGTCGGTACGGCACCGGCGGCTTCCATCAGCTTGCCCAGCCCGCCAAGCGCGCGCACGCGCATGCCGTCGAAATCGGAAACAGAGGCAGGTACATCGCCCTTGCCGGCAAAGTTATACTGCGGCATCGGCGAAGGCATCAGCAGCTTGGCGTTCCAGCGACCGAGATCCTGCTGGACCGCGGGATGGTCATAGAGCGCCTTGGAGACCTTCACTTCCGTTTCCAGATCGTTGACACCCAGGAACGGCAGTTCAAGAACGGTCAATGTCGGATTTTTGTCGGCGTGATAAGACGCGCAGAACTGCGCCATCTCAAAGGCACCGAACGAGATACCATCCAGGTTTTCGCGAGACTTGGACAGGGCACCACCGTAGTGCAGCTTGATCTGAAACTTGCCGTCCGTCTTTGCAGAGACTTCCTCAGCAAGTTTCTCGACATGTTCAGTAAATGCGCGGCGCTTGCCCCAAAGCGATACGTTCCACTCCAAATCGGCAGCGAACGTCTCGGTAGCAAAGATCGCAGTAAGTGCGACTGCAGAGACGGCAGTCGCGGACTTCAGAGAAAAGAGCATGAAATCCTCCCAGACAAAGTGCTCATTTTCTTGGACACTCGCTCAACAGGCTTTTCACCATGCGAACCGGCCCAAGTCACTGGACCTTAAGCATGCGGCGTGCCAGTCGCGCGGTAAAGACAAAATCGTAAGGTTTTGCTCATCATTTTGATGAAGATGCTTTGCCGGACTGAACAGTTTCGGCAAGATCTTGCCTATGGGCTCCAGGGATCGGCAGAATTCCGCCTAAACCTCGGATGTTTCCGCTAACCCGGCCTGCTCACGCGTCAGTCCGTGCCGTGTCATTTTTTCATTCAGCGTCCGGCGCGGGAGATTGAGTTCCCGCAGCACGTCCGCCACCCGTCCCTTGTGGCGTCGCAAGGCATTTTCAATCAGTGAGCGTTCATATTCATCCATGAGGTCCTTCAACCCTGCGGATCTTGCCGGATCGGAGGATTCCCGCTGGCCCGACACCAGGGCCTCCAGCGGTTGCGGGTTGACTTCCGCGTTGAGGACAAACCGTTCGGCAGCATTGCGCAATTCCCGAACGTTGCCCGGCCAGGGATATGTCTGCAAGAAGGCCTCGTCGCGAACGGACAAGCCCGGGGCGCCGATCCCGTATTGGGCTGCCAGCCTGTTTGAGAACGTGTCGAACAACAGCAGACAATCACGGCCGCGTTCGCGCAGCGGGGGTACGTGCAGTTCGATCGTGTTCAAACGGAAAAGCAGATCCTCGCGCAAGCGGCCGGAGCGAACCGCTTCCCCAGGATGCAGGTTGGAGGCGCTGACAAGGCGAATATTCACATCTATGGCCTTTGTGCCGCCAATCCGGTCGACCTTGCTTTCCTGCAGCACCCGAAGAAGTTTCGGTTGGAGAACGAGCGGCATCGATACGATTTCATCAAGGAAGAGCACACCATCGTGCGCCGCTTCAATCCGGCCGATATGCCGCCGGTCGGCGCCGGTAAACGCCCCGGCCTCGTGTCCGAACAATTCCGCTTCCACCATGGCCTCCGGCAAGGCTGCGGCATTGATGGCGACAAAGGGCCCTTTGGAACGCAGGCTGAAATCGTGAAGCGCCTGCGCGATGACTTCCTTGCCCGTGCCGGTTTCTCCGGTTATCAGCACCGCGGCATCGGTCTTGGCAAAATGAAGGATCTGCTGGCGGAGGCTTTCCATTGCCGGGCTGTTCCCGATCAACCGGCTTTCCAGACCGGCGCCGTCCTCAAGCTGTTTCTTCAGCGCCCGGTTTTCCATGACCAGAGCACGCCTGTCTGCCGCACGCCGGACCACTTCGGCGATGTGATCCGGATCGAACGGCTTTTCGATAAAGTCATAAGCGCCGGCCCGCATTGCTTCAACGGCCATGGGGACATCACCGTGTCCGGTAATGAGGACGACAGGCAAGTCGGTATCGAGGCTTGCGATCCGGCGGAGTAGCGCGAGCCCGTCCTCACCTTCCAGCTTGACGTCGGAAACCACACAACCGTCGAAATCGGCCGACAGCCGGGACATGGCCTCGTTGGCTCCTGCAACTTCGACTGTCGCAAACCCTGCCAGACGGATCCACTGGCGCAACGCTGCCCGCATCGACGGATCGTCATCGACAATGAGAACAGTGCGGTCGTTGGAGTTTCCTGTCATTCTGCGGCTTCATTTTCCATAACCGGACGCGCTCCGGCCCGGACCACCTCGCCATCAACTGCGGGAAGCGTCAGCTCGAACAGTGCGCCTTTGGGCGTATTCGCGCGGACTGACAGGTTCCCGCCAAGGTCCTCGGCAAGTCGCATGGAAATGGCAAGTCCTAGGCCCATGCCGCCCGAACTGGTTTTCGTTGAGAAAAAGGGATCAAAAATACGATCCCGGAGATCCTCGGGAATGCCCGGCCCGTTGTCGGATATTTGCAACCTGACCTCGCGGCCCGCGCCGGACGCCCTGAGCAAAACGTGTCCATTGCCCTCCGCAGCAGCGGCGTCAGCACCATTGCGCAGCAGGTTCACCAGGATCTGTTCGACCCTCAAAGGAGCCGTTTCGACTTCGAGTTCGTTTTCCGGCAGATCAAGCTCCAGGCGGACGCCCGTTTCCTCAAATCGGGGACGCACTATCTTTTCCGCGGCCCGAATGCTTTCCGTCAGATCGATTTTCTCGATCCGGTTTTCTCCCGGACGTGCGAACCGCTTGAGTTCCTGCGTCAGGCTTGCCATCCGAAGCTGTAGCGAGTCGATTTCCTCAAGGTTCTCCACGGCGGTACGGGTGTCGCCCTTGTCGAGAAACTTCCGCGTTCCGGCAACAAACATCCTCAGCGCCGAGAGAGGCTGGCTCAACTCATGCACCACGGCAGCCGACATTTCGCCAACAGCGGCCAGCCTGTTCGAGCGTGCGAGGCCCCGTTGCGCTTCCAGCAATTCGCGCTCGACCCGCCGCCGTTCCTGGATCTCGCCAACCAGACGCGTGTTGAGTTCCTTCAGGTCCGCAGATTCCTGGCGCAGCAGGACAGACGCCTTGCGCAGACGTCGTCCGCGCAGCACCAGCAAGATGATTGCGTATACAAGACAAAGCGCCACCGTAGCTGCCCAGATCGGCAACACGCTTTTTCGCGTTTCCTCGACCGGTACAAGGAAATGCAGTGTCCAGCCGAGCAGACCCACCTGGGAGGTGTTGTGCCGGAAGGCGCTGCCGTCAATCGTCAGCAGGTCGCCGGATTTGACCGATTGCCCGCTGACAGGTTGCAAACCCTGGGAAGCGTATTGGCGTGTCGACTGGATCGTGCGGCGCACACCCGGCGGCAACTCGGCAAGCGTGCGGTAACGCCATTCAGGCCGGCTCGACAGAAAGATCACGCCGTTTTCGTCGGAGGCGAACACGGTTTCACCGCCTTCGGCCCACGCGGCCTCAAGTGGTCGCATATCGACCTTGACGACGGCGACACCGATCGGTTTTCCCGAAACGGGCGATGGTCTTGCCAGAAACAGGCCGGGCTCACCCAACGTCGCGCCTATCGCGAAGAACTGGCCTTCGTCGCCTTCGATCGCTGATTTGAAATAGGGGCGAAAACCGTAGTTGCGGCCGACAAGGGAAAGGTCGTCGCGCCAATTGCTGGCGGCCAGTGTCGTGCCATCGTCGTTCATGACGTAGAGCAGGTCGGCACCGGAGTTCTCGGCCATTTCCTCCAGAAACCGGTTGGCGCTTTCGACCGGCCGTCCGAAGGTTAGCGCGGATGTGGCGCGCGGATCGCGAGCGATCATGTAGGGCAGATAGCGGTACTTCTGGTATTCACCCAATATCGTCTGCCGGTAGAGCGTCAGCCGTTCGGCAGCCTTGCGGTCGACACTGTCCTCGTCCAGGTCCAGGACAAGCTGAACGAGGACGAAGGCAGCCACCACAAGAAGCAAAGGCGGTATTGCCAGATAGAGCCAACGATTGGTCATGCCTTGTTATCGCGCATTTTTTTGACCTGTACCAGAAATCTGAATTTAAATGACTAAATCAATTGATACGCGTCAAGGACCCGCGTCATACCTGTTCTGTAGATTCCATGTCGCTGGCTCAGCACACCGTCTCCAGCCCTAGGAGGGATAAATGCCCATCAAAGATGTTTTGACCATTCTCGATCTCGCAGGCGACCAGCTTGCGGCAAAATATGCTTTGGAGTTCGGGCGCATTCATGATGCGCATGTGACCGGACTGGCGGTTGCCTTCGAACCGGTTGTTCCTGCTTTTGCCGCCGCTCCCATGCCTGTCGACTACATGCAGGCAGCACACGAACAGGCCATTGCCGCAGCAAACGAAGCCAAAAAGGATTTTGACGAACTTGCGCGCCTTGCCGCGACCAAAAGCGAGAGCCGGATCGCCGAGATCCTGACCGGGGGACCGCTGGAAAACGTGCTTGTTCATTGCCGGCCGACCGATCTTGTCGTGATCGGACAGTCCAATCCGGACAGGCCTGAACCGATGCGTGAACTCCTGATCGAAACCGTCCTGTTTGAAAGCGGCGTTCCCGTCATGCTGGTTCCCTATATTGGCAGCATGGCTTTCCAACCCAAGAACATTCTGGTTGGCTGGGACGGCAGTTCGACGGCAACCCGTGCGATCCACGCCGCGCTGCCCGTCCTGGAAAAAGCCGAAAAGATCACGGTACTCGTTATCGAAAAACGCGCCTCAAAAGATGAGGGTCAACCGGGAGCTGACGTTGCCAACTACCTTGCCCGCCACAACATGAACGTGACGGTGGAAGTCGTCGTCAATCCGCAGGCGAGTGTCGCCGATACAGTCCTCAACCAGGTGTCCGACAAGGGCAACGATCTGGTTGTCATGGGTGGATATGGCCACAGCCGCATGCGCGAATTTCTCTTTGGCGGCGCGACACGCGAAATTCTGGAAGCCATGACCGTTCCTGTTCTGATGGCGCACTAGGGTCGATTGGAATGCCAATTCCCGCGGCCATGTTGGAAAACGGTCCGCGGGAATTTTTTTGTCTCAAATATCCGCTAGGCTGGTGATCTTCATCGGACGTGTGGAAGGGATAGACCTGCGTGACCATCCGAAACCTTGAAGGTTTTTTTGCCCCGAATTCCGTGGCCGTCATGGGGCCATGCCGGCATCCCGGTGTGCTGACCGCCAAGTTGATCGAATGCCTTCACGACATTGAGGCCGAGCATCGGGTTTCGCTGATCGGGATTGCGGAAAACATCCCGTTCGGCGGGACAAAATACGCCTCGCTGGATGATCTGGAAACGATGCCGGATCTCGTCATCTATCTTGCGAAGGCGGAAGCCCTTCCGCAGACAATCGAAACGCTCGGCCGTGGCGGCACCCGTGCTGTGCTGATCCCTTCATCCGGTTACGAAAGCTGGCCGGAAGAGCTTATGCAAGACTGCCGCGAAGCCGCACGCCAGACCAACCTCAGGCTCATCGGGCCCGGCAGTCTCGGGGTTGCCGTACCGGCCAGCAAACTGAATGCGCTCTTAAGCGCCGAAGCGCCTGCACGCGGCGATATCGCGTTCTTCTCAAGATCCGGCGCCGTCTTGAACGCAACACTGTCCTGGGCCAAAACCCACAATACAGGTTTCTCCGCCGTGGTATCGCTCGGCGCGCGCATAGATGTCGACCTTGGCGACCTGATCGACTATTTCGCGCAGGACTACCGGACACGATCGATTGTCTTGCATCTGGAAGGAATAGCGGTACCGCGAAAGTTCATTTCCGCAGCACGAGCAGCCGCGCGCACCAAACCCGTCATCGTGATCCGTTCCGGCAAGAGCCGTGACACCGGAGGGACAGGACGCACCCATGCCGGGCGCCTTGCAAAAACCGATCTCGTTTATGAAACGGTTTTCCGGCGAACCGGGCTGTTGCGCGTCTTTGACCTCGATGAGATGTTCGAAGCTCTGGAAACCCTTTCTCACATCCGGGTCCCGCGCCTCAACGAAGTCGCTGTTGTCGCCAATGGCCGCAGCCTGGCCAGTCTCGCCGTCGACAGGCTGCAGGATCTGGGTGGACGCTTTGCGACCCTGAGTGCGGCAACAAGGCAGGAGCTGGAGAACGTCAGCCGCGAAACTTCCGACTTCGAAACGACGGCTGCCGCAGGTGGCTCCGTCATACTGCGCGAAAACGTTACGCCGGAGGACATTACCGCGGCGATCACCACCGTTCTGAAAGACCCGGGGGTCGATGGGGCCGTCGTCCTGCAGGCCGCAAGCGCCTTTCAGCCACTCAGGACCATCACCAAATCGGTTATCGATGCCGCTGGGGCTGACCGGCGCCGGACCGGCCGGAAAAAAGCACTTGTGGCCGGACTGATCGGGAGCGACGGCACAATTCGGGCGGAACTTTCCTCTGCCAAGGTTCCCAATTATGCTAGCCCGGCAGAGGCAGCGCGAAGTCTGATGCACCTTGCCCGTGACGCACAGGCGCGCGAGTTTCTCATGGCGGTTCCACCGAGCATGGCGACAAGTTTCTCGCCCGATGCCGCGCGCGCCCGGACCATCGTCGATGCAGCTTTGTCGGAAGGCCGTACCTGGCTGGACCCGCGAGAGGTCTGCGACGTCCTCGAAGCTTACGATCTTCCTGTCATGCAGACACTGATGGCGAAAACCCCGCGCGAAGCGAGGGAGCTTTCCGGCACATTGTTTCAGTCGTCACGGCACTGCGTTGCGAAGCTGATTTCACCGGATTTGCCGTTCAAGTCGCGGATTGACGGGGTCCGGCTGGGCCTTGAAAGCCCGGACGCCGTTCATGCGGCGGCCGAGGAACTGATCGCCAATACGCGCCGGGACTATCCGGATGCGACCATTGCCGGCATTTCGCTCCACCCGATGCTGGAAGACCGGCACGGCATGGAACTTTACTTGGGACTTGCAGAAACGCGCGAGTTCGGTCCGGTCCTTGTCTTCGGTCATGGCGGCACCTCGATTGAGGAAAGCGAGGACATCGCCCTGGAGCTGCCGCCACTCGATCTCAATCTTGCCAAGGCCCAGATCGGCCGGACACGCATTTCGCGCCTTCTGGATGGCGGCCCGTCCCGCCCGGCACTCGACACCCCGGCCCTGGCCGAAGCGCTGGTCAAGTTGTCGCAAATCACGATCGATCTTCCGCAAATCCTGGAACTCGATATCAATCCGCTGGTTGCCCTGCCCTCTGGTCTCATCGGACTGGATGCGCGAATGACCCTTTGCCATCCTGAAAACCGGCCTGGACGCACCGGCCGCTTGCGCCTTGTCATAACACCCTATCCCCAGGAGTGGGAGCAGACCCTTTCGTTGAAGGGCGACCGGCAAGTTTTCGTGCGCCCGGTGCGGCCGGAAGACGAAGAGCTTTTCAGAACCTTTTTCGAAGCCATCACGCCGGAGGACTTGCGTCTGCGCTTCTTTGCGCCTGTGCGCGATTTCAGTCACCGGTTCTTGTCGAGGCTCACGCAGCTTGACTACGCCAGGGCTATCGCGTTTGCGGCGATAGATCCGCAGGACGGCGCTCTTCTTGGAGTTGTCCGTCTTCATGCCGATCCCGATCACCAGAGCGGTGAATATGCAGTCATGGTGCGATCGGACCTCAAGGGGATCGGACTTGGCTGGGCTTTAATGAAACTCATCATCCGATATGCAAGGGCTGACGGCATCCAGACGATCAAGGGCGAAGTCCTGAAGGAAAACACGTCGATGATTTCCATGTGCCAGGCCCTCGGATTTACGGTCGGGACATCGCCGGACGATCCCGGCATCGCGCTCGTTACTTTGAGTGTTTCGAATGTTCCGGACGAATATTAATACTGCCGCTCGCTTTTCTGCGTTCTTCCGGCGTAGGCTATGGTCGTAACGCTTAGCGGGAGGGGCTCGTGGACGCGAATGCCAAACGGATACTGGGAGCCGTATCGATTCCGTCCTTCATGATCGGTACCGACTTCACCGGCGCAATGCTCCTGGTAACGCCCATTGAGCAGGAATATTCTGTCGATATCACAACCACTCAGTGGGTTCTGAATGCCTACGCTCTCACGCTGTCGATGGGTCTCGTCGCAGGCGGACGGCTCGGCGACCTGCTTGGACACCGGCGTTATGTGTTGATCGGTCTCGGCATTTTTTTCGTCGCCTCCATCGGCTGTATTCTTGCGCCGACTGTTTCCACCCTCATTTTTGCCAGAGCAGCACAGGGTGTCGGGTCGGCGCTGGTCTGGCCCTGTATCCTGGCGCTCGCCGCAACATCCGTCGAAGAAGACGAACGCGGCCCGGCGATGGGCATCCTGATGGGGTCGGTCGCGGCCGGAAATGTTCTTGCACCCTTCATCGCGGGATCTTTATCCGCTCTCGGTGACTGGCGCGGTTTCTTTGTCTTCAATGCGGTTTTTGCCGTGCTCTCCGCCGTCCTGATCTTTCGTTTCATCGAACGGGAAAAGGAGCATTCGACCAACGAAGCCGTCGACATATCCGGGATGGCCGTTCTCGCCGTCGGCGTGTTTTGCCTTCTGTTCGGGCTCGATACCGGCGCTGACAATGGCTGGTTCCATGCGAGCACTCTTGCTCTGTTTGCGGGTGCGTTGGTGTTCTTTGCGCTCTTTCCCTTCGTAGAAAGCCGCGTCAAGGATCCAATGATCCCGCTCACAATGATGCGAAATCACCAGTTTGTCCGAACTCTTGCACTCAACGGACTGCCTGCGGTGGTCCTGTTTCTGTGCCTTCTCTACCTGCCTCAATACATGCAGAAAGTCCTCGGCTGGTCGATATTCTGGAGTGCAATGGGAATGTTGCCGCTGGCCGTGGTACTGGCGGTGATGAATCTCGCCGTCGGAAACTACTACAACGCTATCGGACCGAGAAAACTGATGGCCGCAGGACATGCGTCTCTCGTTCTGGGCTGCGTCCTGATGCTCTTTTTGCAAACGTCCTGGGGCTATGCGGCGCTTGTCCCTGTGATGCTGGTCGTCGGTCTGGGTGGCGGCTTGGTATTCGGACCCGCGGGAACAGCAGCCGTCAATGCAGTCGGTGCCAAGGGCGCAGGGCTCGCAGGCGGCCTCTCATTCATGTTCCATCTCGGCCTCGGGGCAATCGGCATCGCCTGCGCGACGGCCATGATGTTCGGGGCAGCGATCGGGAAAGTCGAGGCGGTCACGGCGGCAGCGAATGTTACCTTGCTAACCGGAGACCTACGCGTGCTCGCGGCCGGAACGCTCAAGGATCCGGCCGTCATGTCAATCACTGATCGGTATTCGGGCCAGGAAGCAGAAGCTATTACGAGTGCGGTGCGCGATTCATTTGCCACAGGCCTTCACGCGGCCTTCTGGTTCGGACTGGCCGTTGCCGTGGTCGGGCTGATCATTTCGCTCAGTCTCAACGAAAGCAAATTGCGGACCGGGACACCGGAAGAGGACGCTGCAACCGACTGATCGCAGGTCCCGTCACTTCGCTTCTGCCGCGCGGCGGATCTGGCTCAAGGATGCCGCAGGCGTGATGGCTTCAGGGTCCAGCTTCAGGTGCAGGATCGCAGGTTTGCCGGATGCACGCGCGGCCTTATAGGCCGGGCCGAAGTCTTCCGTCGTTTCGACCGTTGCCCCGAACGCACCGTAGGATTGCGCAAGGGCAGCGAAATCCGGGTTCACCAGTTTTGTCGCAGACGGTCTGCCGGGATAGGTGCGTTCCTGATGCATGCGAATTGTGCCGTACATGCCGTTGTCGATGACCAATACGATAATGTTGGCGCCTTCCTGACAGGCGGTGCCGAACTCCTGCATGGACATCTGTAAACAGCCATCTCCGGCAAAGCACACCACCTCCTGCTGCGGACGAACGAGCTTGGCGGCAACCGCTGCAGGCAGGCCGTAGCCCATCGATCCCGAGGTTGGCGCGGCCTGTGTGCCAAAGCGGCGAAAACGGTGAAACCGGTGCAGCCAGGTCGCATAATTGCCCGCCCCGTTCGTGCAGATCACGTCCTGAGGCCAGTTCTGTTCCAGCCAGTCCATCACCATGGACATCTGCAGCTTACCGGGTATTTCCGGTCTTGCACCCGACCAGTCGAGATAATCCTGATGTGCCTGTTCGGCTTCACCTGCTCCCTTGATCTCGTTCGGCGGCTGCAATCCTTCAGCAGCCTTGCAAAAGGCGGTCGGGCTTGCGTTGATCGAAAGAGCGGGGCGATAGACCCGCCCAAGCTCTTCCGGGTCAGGATGGACATGAACCAGTTGCTGTCCAGATGCCGGAATGTCCAGCAGGGAATATGACTGGCTCGGCATCTCGGAAAGCCGTCCTCCCACAAGAAGGATCAAGTCGGAGGATTTTACGCGCGCAAGCAGTTTCGGATTGATGCCAATTCCAACATCGCCTGCATAATTCGGATGCAGGTTGTCGAACAGCATCTGACGGCGGAAAGAGCAGGCGACCGGCAAGTTGAACCGTTCGGAAAACCGCGTGAAGGCAGCGACGGCATCTTCCGACCAGCGGCTGCCACCAAGAATGGCAATTGGCCGTTCCGCAGCCCAAAGCCGCTTCTGCAGGTCAGCCATCTGCGTCAGGCCCGGATGTGTCTCGACCTGTTGCCAGGCAGGCGGCTGCGGCGCTGCCGCGCGTTCGACCAGCATGTCTTCCGGCAGTGCGAGTACGACCGGTCCTGGACGCCCCGATGTTGCCACGTGAAAGGCACGGGAAATGAATTCCGGCATGCGGTCGGCCTGGTCGACTTCGGCCACCCATTTGGCGATCCCGCCGAACATCTGCCGGTAGTCGACCTCCTGAAACGCCTCGCGTTCGCGCATGCCGCGTTCGATCTGTCCGATGAAGAGGATCATCGGCGTGGAATCCTGGGCGGCCACATGGACGCCGGCGGACGCGTTGGTTGCACCCGGTCCGCGCGTCACCATGCAAATACCGGGTTTGCCGGTAAGCTTGCCGTGCGCGTCGGCCATCATTGCCGCGCCGCCTTCCTGGCGGCACACCGTTACGGGAATGGACGCATCGTGAAGGGCATCGAGAACTGCAAGATAGCTTTCACCGGGAACACAATAAACACGTTCGGTGCCGTGCCGCTCCAAGGCCTCAACCAACAATTCACCGCCGGTTTTCTGGTCCATATTCTGCGTCCCGCCCTTCAAGATTTCAGTCATTCATTCTATAGCGTAAGAAAGACTGCGCTGTCAGAACCTGAAATCAGATTTATTCGCAATGAGATCATTCCCAAATGGACTGAAGTTTCCATCTGGAGCATATCTCTCCTTGGCGCGCGCCAAATCCAATATCGCAACGCCCGCTACCTGTTACTTCCCCATTCCGCGTCTCCTACAGAGGCGGATCCCGGGTTTCGGAACAGAGAGCGGACGGCAAGCTTTGTTCACTCTGGACATT
Source organism: uncultured Roseibium sp. (assembly GCF_947494555.1). Classification (GTDB taxonomy): domain Bacteria; phylum Pseudomonadota; class Alphaproteobacteria; order Rhizobiales; family Stappiaceae; genus Roseibium. Next base: position 75,536 of record NZ_CANLVF010000011.1, read on the forward strand.
TTTCAGGACGCTGTCCCTCATCGTGCCTCAAGCGAGGCGGGGCGCCTTTGAAAATCTGCCCGACGCGTGGGCGCCAGACCGTTCAAACCGACAAGACAGTCACCACCTGGAATGTGTGCATGTCCCCGTCTTCATCCTTAATCGACACATATTCGCCAGGGTTGAAGGCATGGTCGCCGAACCGGTAACCCGCCTCGTCGTCATCGTCGCCATCAATATCGTAGTGGAACGCCCAGGATCCGCCTGGACGATGGATGAGGTGGCCAACCTCTTCCATCTCGCTGCCCCAGAACCTGCGCACGCGGCAATGATCGCGCTCCTTCTTCCAAAGCGCAGCGTCTATGTGACCCGTCTCGTCGAGCGGTGCGGTGAATTCGTATCCATGACGGGCGGACCCTTGGGGAAAGTCCTTCGTCCGAGCCAGGTTCAACCTGATCTTTTTCAATGCCGGATAGTCGCTCATGAGATCCTCCTGTAAAGACAGAGCCCGTTATTTGTGCCACACCGTCATCCGGCCACATTGAGAAGAATCAAACAGGTCGCTTCACACTTAGTGCAAAATCATTGAGCGTCATCACGGGACTGATCATGGACCAATCACAGGCGAGCGTTATTGAATTCTTTCGGGCGATGACATCGGACGACCCGAGCCGGCCAGACGTTCATCAGATCAGCACCCATGCCAACGTGATCTTTCTCGTGGGCAGTCTCGCCTTCAAGATCAAGCGCGATGTCAAATATCCATTCCTGGACTATTCAAGCCTCGCGCTGCGGGAACAGGCGTGCAAGGCGGAAATCACGTTCAACCAGCCGAATGCGCCCCAGATCTATCGCGAAGCGCTTCCGGTTACGCGCGAGACGGACGGAACCCTTGCGCTGAATGGCGCCGGCGAACCGGTGGAATGGGCCGTTGTGATGAACCGGTTCGAGCATCGCGACGAACTGGATGTCATGGCAAACCTCGCCCCGCTTCCCGATGAGCTTTCAGACAAGCTCGCCAGCATGATGGCAGCCGCGCACACGGTAGCACCCGAGCGCGATGGTATCGGTTTTTATGAAGAGCTTAGCTCCTATGTTGAACAGAATGATGCAGCGTTTCACGAACATCCCGATCTCTTTGCGGCCGAGGATGTACGCCACCTCACCGAGCAGTCGCGCACCGTTTTGGCATCGCTTCGGGAACTCATTCTGAAGCGGGGAGAACTTGGGCTGATCCGCCGCTGTCACGGCGATGCACATTTGCGCAATATCGTGCTGATTGACGACCAACCCGTTCTTTTCGACGCCGTCGAATTCTCCGACGCAATCGCGACGGGTGATGTTCTGTATGACCTCGCCTTTCTGCTGATGGACCTTTGGGAGCGCGGACAACCAGGCGCGGCCAACAGGGTGTTCAACCGCTATCTCGATCTGAACCGGCTCGACAACCACCCGGAGGGCCTTGCGGCGCTTCCGTTTTTTCTCATGATGCGCGCAGCCATCCGGTCAAAGATTGCTGCAAGTTCCGCACTTGCGCAGACCGATCCAGCGCAAAGGCAACTGCAGCAGGAACAGGCCAGAACCTATTTCGACTTTGCTCTGGCTTTCCTGGAACCCGCCCAGCCTGAACTGGTCGCCATCGGCGGTTTTTCAGGCACGGGCAAGACAACGCTTGCCTATGAGCTTGCGCCGGATATCGGCCGTGCGCCCGGCGCGCGCGTGCTTAGAACCGACGTAGCGCGCAAACGATTGCTCGGCATACCCGAGGGCGAGAAAGCGCCGCTGGAAGCATACACACTCGAAGCCTCAAATCGTGTCTACAGCGCGATCGACGACATGATCCAGTGCGTTCTGGCTGCCGGACATTCGGCCATTTTCGATGCGGTTTTTGCTGCTGAAAGCGAACGTGAAAAGATTGAGAAAATCGCGCTAAACGTTGAGGCCAGATTTTCAGGTCTTTGGCTTAGCGCTTCTTCCAGCATTCTTAAGGAGCGTGTTGCTGCCCGTGCCGGAGATGCCTCGGACGCGACGCCGGAAATTGTCGAAAAGCAGCTCACCTACCAGATCGGTGATTTGAAATGGCCCGAGATAGACGCTGGTGACAGCCGCGAGAAAACGGCTGAACGTGCACGTGAAGAGCTGCTTTGAACCGACCCGCGTTCAAAGCCCGGCGGCTCGCAAGCCGGCGGCGGCGACAGCTGCACAGAAGACGGCAATGTATTCCTTTTTGACCTTGAGCTGCACAATGGCGGCGACGATCAGGCATAGTCCGACAGCCAGCCCCCCCTGTAAAATGATCGGCAACACGGTCGAGACAATAATCGCGCCGGGCAGTGCTTCCAGCCCGCGGCGCATTTTCGGCGTGATGGTCAAACGCCCCATCACCCAGTAACCTCCAGCCCTAAGCGCATAGGTGACGGAAGCCATTCCAAGTACGGCAATCAGGAACATCGTGTCCGCGCTCAGGGCCCCTTCACTCATCGAGATAGGCTCCCGCAAGCGCGCCCGCGATCGCGCCGGTGAAAATGCTCCAATAGCCACCGACGAGTGCCCAGGTTGCCCAGGCAACAAGACCTGCAACGAGCCAACTGACGGTCTGCCGCTTTCCCTTCCAGAGCGGGACCAGGAGCGCGACGAAAAAGGCAGGCAACACCACATCGAGCCCGAACGCCTTTGAATCGGTTATCAGGCTACCTGCAAAGTAGCCGGGGATCACGGACAACGACCAGACGGCCCAAACGATCAGACCGCTGCCGAGATAGATCCCCCAGTCCCGGTCTCCCTTGTCATAGCGGGCGACCGTCAAAAGCCAGTTCAGATCGGTCAGCAGGAAAAGGGCGGGATAGGTCTGATAGCCCGGGACCTGGCCCAACCACGGTCTCAGGCTCGCGCCTATAAGCAGCATGCGCATGTTGACCGCAGCCGTTACCCCGACCATTGCAATCAGGGTCGCCCAGTTCAGGGGATCCGCGTAAACTTCCATCGCGACGAACTGGCTCGCTCCGGCGAAGACGATGGAGTTCATGAGGATTGTTTCGACAAAGGTCAGCCCCTTTTGCGCGGCGACCGTTCCGAAGACCGCACCCAACGCGATGACCCCGGGAAAGACAGGAACGCACATCAGCGCGCCTTGCACGCAGCCCTTGAAGCTGAGAGTGACGTTTTTTTCAAGCATGTGTGACCAAGAGGCTTGGGTCCAGGACCCGGTTGGAAGACCTCACTATCATGGCAATTTCGATTCAGAACCAATGAAACCTTTTGATCCACCCATCAAAGACCTTTGCTTTCCGCTCAAAAGAAGGCGTCGTAGATCATGCGCAGTCCGGTGAATCCGAGAAAGAGCGCGAAGACGAGCTTGAGCCTGGACGGGTCAATCGCATGTGCGATTTTCGCGCCAAGAGGCGCGGTCAGCGTCGACGCCGGGATGATCAGCAGAAAGCCGATCAGGTTGACGTAGCCCAGAGAAAGCGGCGGCTTGCCATCCAGGTCAAAGCCGAAATAGATCGACAAAAGCGTGCCGGGAACCGCGATAATGAGGCCGATTGCGGCAGCTGTGCCGACCGCCTTGCGGATCGGGTAGTTGAAGAGCGTCAGCGTCGGTACGCCGAGCGTTCCGCCTCCGATCCCCATCATCACCGAGACACCGCCGATCAGAAAACCAAGGACTTCCTTGATTGGCGATCCGGGCAATTTGTCGGCAATATGAGATCCGTCCTTCCGGAACATCATGTTGGCGGAAACGGCGAGCGCGACAACGCCAAAAACCAGAGTGAGCGCTCCACCGGAAATGTTTCCTGCCAGCGTTGCACCGGCAAGTACGCCAAGCGCAATGGCCCACCACCAGCGCTTCAGGAGATCCACGTCGACGCTGCCGCGCTTGTAGTGCGCGCGTGCTGAGGAAGCCCCGGTCGCCAGGATCGTTGCCAAGGACGTGCCGACAGCCACATGCATCAGGACCGCGGGATCGATCTTCAGGGCGGTGAACATGTAATAGAGCACGGGCACGATCACGATCCCGCCGCCAACACCAAGCAACCCCGCGATGATTCCGGCGACAACGCCCGTTGCAAGAAGAGACAGCGCAAGAAGGCTGAGGGAAAACAGGCTGAGATCGTCCAAGCTGATATCCTTTCAGGCCGGTTTTTGATCTTTTTCCGGCAAATCCTCCTGCTTTTAAAACGAAGAGGAATCGTTTTTCCACCCATCGCACGCAACAATCTGTTTCACCAGTGCATTAAGCGCTTGAAGTCGGCCCGGATTGCAGACAGTGTTCGGCGGGCAAGGATCGGGAGGGGAAATGTCCGAACACTGGCTCGCGCTCTATACTTTCGCGCAATTCCGGAAACGCGCAGACGATCCGGCAAATGACGATTTTTTCAGCAATGAACCCGCTATTTGGGCTGCCATGGAAAGAGCGGACGGGTTCATCGCGCGTGCCGGCTATGAGGATGAACCTGGCACCGATATCTGGGGTGAGCAGGTCTTTCCGAAGTACTGGATCGACAATGGCGACGGTTGGGCACCCTCCACCATTTCACTCTGGCAGGATCTGGAATCAGCGCTCGCCGCAGTCTATCGTGGCGCACATGCTGAGATCCTGAAACTGGGCCACCTCTTCGTCAAGGAAGCGGTTGACTATCCCCCCTACGTCCTTTGGTGGGTTCCGAAGGATCATCAACCCGACTGGGAAGAGGCGGTCGAAAGACATGAGCTGCTCGGCGATGACGGACCGACGGCAGAGGCCTTTACCTTCAAGGTGGCGTTTTCGCCAGAGGGAAAACCGGTGACCGTGGATATCGACCGGTCGCGCGCAATCGCCGAGCACAACAGGCTTCGCGCCGACCTGCCCAAGGCCGTGCAGTAGCTGCTCCCCTGAGAATAAGTGACAGTTTGATGCCCGACGCGTCGCAAAGGCAACGTAGCCCTGCAGAAATGGAACTGGTCAGGGCTCTTGCCGTCGCCATCAGCCAGAGACTTCGCCAAATCTCTTCCCGCGAAGAGGGAATGGGCACCGACGATGATTGGTGCATTTATCATCTGCATACGTCTGACTTCGAAATTGCATGCGATGCGCTGTGGTCGCTCGGGGTCTGTGCGGCCGCAGTCTTTCGACAACAGGAAGACAAATATCTGTCTCAGGAAGACTTTGAACGCGCCGGGCACAGAGGTTTTCCTGCTGGCTTCTTCATCTACACCAAGGAAGTCGTCGAACAACTGCTAGAGGGCCAGCCAGGAACATCATGGCCATCGAACGAGGAGATCGTCGACGCTTACCTCAGAATTGCCGTCGACTACGGCAAAGACAAAAGCACGGATCTGCCATTCCCGAGGGGAAAACCGTTTTTGCCCACACATCCCCACCAGATTGCACCGATGGACGCCTTGGCGCGCAACGGCTTTGCGCACAAGACAGGCGATCAGTTCATCTGGGCGGACCGGATGATCCCGATCATGGTCAGAAACTATATCTGGGACGACACGGATGTCGACTGGTCTTCAGTCGACCGCTCCAAAGTCTCCGCACAAGCACAAGCTGTTCTGGCCAGTCTCAAACTAGAGGGAATGGCCGAAGTTCGGAGAGATCTCAAGATGATGTCCATCACCTTCCGGGGTCTTGACATCATGCAGAGATGGACAGGGTCCAGTTGGCTGCCGGCAGGGCAAGACGTCCGGTTCCTGAGTTTTGACGAAGCCGTTGCTGTGTCCCGCGAGATCGACGCAGCGCTCTAAGTCAGGCATTCGTGATTGTTCAAAATTCAATGACTAATCGTCAAATTTCTACGTGATTGTCTGAATTGGCTTTCATAACAATCTTAGACCCAACAGCGCACGGCTATCCCGTGCCCCAGTTGGGAAAGGATTGACACATGAACCAGATCTTACGTCCTTCAGACGCTCGCGGCGATGCCGATTTCGGTTGGCTGAAAAGCAAGCATACCTTCTCTTTCGGGTCCTATTTCGACCCGAACCACATCGGCTTCGGCGCGCTGCGAGTGATCAATGAAGACCGCGTCGCGCCTTCGGGCGGGTTTCCGACACACCCGCACCAGAATATGGAAATCATCTCCTATGTCGTTTCCGGTGGCCTGGAGCACAAGGATTCCATTGGAACGGGTTCGGTGATCAGACCCGGCGAGCTGCAGCGCATGAGCGCAGGCACCGGCGTCCGGCACAGCGAGTACAACCACTCCAACACCGATCCGGTTCACTTTCTGCAGATCTGGATCGTGCCGGAAGCCGATGGCCTCGCGCCCAGCTACGAGCAAAAGGCCTTTCCGGAAGGAGAGCGCCGCGATGCCCTTCGTCTGATCGGATCGCGGGACGGGCGAGAAGGCTCTGTCACCATTCATCAGGACGTCGATCTCTATGCGTCCTTGTTGAGCGCGGACAAAAACGTCTCCTTCGAGATAAGACCCGATCGGAAGGTCTGGCTGCAGATCGTCAAGGGCGCCATCAGTGTCGATGGTCAGGTTCTTGAAGCCGGTGACGGGCTTGGTTTGCTGGACCAAGGCAGGATTGACCTGAACGCCCGGGAGAACGCGGAGTTCCTGTTGTTCGACCTGGCTGCCTAAACTATGGGGAGGCGCTATTGGCCCTCCCCAACCTCTCCGTTCCAATTCTCAGATTGTGCGCGATCACCGCTTCAAGGGACGGGCTGCTTCCGCTACACAAGCGCCCTTCCCGTTTCCAGAAGCTACCGGTCTTCAGGGGACAGGGCGGTTGATCCAAATGAGTGATTTCCAGCGTAAGACGAATGCGCGGGGGCGCAGGTCCAGGAGGCAGTTATGTCGGAAGCGGTATCCCCATCGATTACTCTGGAACGCCTTGGTGCCAAGGGACGCTACGTCGCGGTTGTCGATGGTATCGAGGACCCGGCGGAACTCACGTTTTCAATCGTCAACGATCATCTGATCATTGCCGACCACACCGGCGTTCCCGATTCCATGCGCGGTCTTGGCGTCAGTAAAGCGCTTTTGGAACGGCTCGTTGCCGACGCGCGGGAAAAACAGGTCAAGATTGTCCCCTTGTGTCCCTATGTGAACGCACAACGGCAGAAGCATCCCGAATGGGCGGATGTGTTTCAGGGATAGTTCAATCACCGGGAGTGTTTTGGTACCGCGGTTCGGTCTGCGTCTTTCCCGTTCATAGTGGCCCGCGCGTCAACTTTCTGAGGCCTGGGCCGCCTTGCCTGCGCTACACCCTCTGAGCGACAGGACCGCTTCGGTGAGCGTCTGCCCGGCCTGCCTCAAGGCCGCCTCTGCTATGTCAGGTCCTGCTGAGCCAATCATTGCCGCGCTCGCATTCAGGATTTTGAGATTGCTGTTCAATTCCGCGATCTGCATGGTGAGCGCCGCGTCTTCCCTGATATCCGCCGTCTCCAGTCGGACCCGCAACGCTTCAAGCTTGGCATCCACCGATTGCAGGCGCTCCTTGAGCGTTGCCGGCGTAATCTCGAGATTCGCAAGAGTTGCCTCCGTTACCGTACCGGCAATGCGCCCGCTTGCATGATCAACGCGGTTCAGCATCACAATGACCAAAACACACGCGACTATGACAAGGAGTGCCGACGCATTGACCAAAGCCAGCAGCAATTGACCGGGCAGGCGTTTCAGGCGATCGGAAAGGTCAGGTGAGCGTGTCATTCAGCGTATCCTCGATTGACGGCAAAGGCGTTCGCGCAGAGCGGGTTGCTTTAACGCTGCGCCTCACGGTCCAGAGGACAAACCGGTGGGACAACTGTCAATATATGCAATTTTAACGAGAGAACTAAGCAGCCGCGAACACTTGTGCGGTATGAGGGAACATCATTCATTCAATGGGTACACCAGAGATGAAACTGTCCCATATTACCATTTCGCTTGTCTGTGTATTCGCCGCTTCGAACCTCATGCAAATGGCCAATGAAAAGTTCGAACTCATAGCAGCTGACTACGGCCCGCTCGGTCCGCTGTTCATCATCGCAACCGGCTTCTTCCTGATCATCCTCGGCATCGTGATGTTCTTCCGTGCATTCCGAAAAGCGTGAGTGCGCTTGGAAACGTCCCCGCCAAATCTGATGTTCGCGGTTTTTTCAATGGAATGTACAGGACGAGACCGGCAGACCACGGAGACACGTCTTACGACGCGCAGCGGCATTCGTCACTTATAATATCGGGCTGAATTTGGAATGGTACAGACGAGTGGATTCGAACCACCGACCTTCGGAGCCACAATCCGACGCTCTAACCAACTGAGCTACGTCTGCTAAGGTCTTACGGTGGCATGAACAATAATTGTCCGGGCCATCGCTTTCAAGGGCGTCTTTTAACTCCCTTTAACATAAGCGGCAAGCTTGAAATTCGGAAAATTCAGAGCTGTTGAAAAGCAAAAGCCCGGGGCGATACCCCGGGCAATTCCTTAAGTGCCGCGTCGTGAATGCAGCCGAAGCGGATCAGTTGACCTTCAGATCCTTGAAGGACTTTTCCATTGCTTCTTTGACCGGCGCGGAAACGTCGGTGCCGAGCTTGGTAGCCATCTCATGCATTTCCTTGCTCTGAGCGCTCAGCGCATCGAACTGCTGACGTGCGAATGTGGACTGCAGTTCGATTGCTTCGGCAACAGTCTTCGCAGACATGATGTCCTTGATGAAGTTGAACGTTGCATCGGCATTGGTTTTCGCTGCGTCGACGGCCTTGTGGTTGAACTCGACAACGCCCTGACGGGAAGTTTCGAACGTGTCTTCGATCAGGTCCGTTGCATCTTCAGCAGCGGTTTTCACTTTGGCGTAAGCTTCGCGAGCGCTCTCGATGCCTTTTTCCGTGGCTTCACGGAATACAGCCGGAACTTCCATTTGAGGAATGGCGAAAGCTTCAAAATCCGGGAAAGTGGCAGCGGCCGGAGCAGCTTTGGCTTTGGTGGCGCGTGCCTTCGGTGCCGCTTTAGCGGTAGTCGTGGTTGAATCGGTCATGATCTCATCTCCTAGAGTTCGGATGCGATCATCGGTGCAAATTGTCTCCGCCGTGTCTTCAACCGGCGAACCCTGTCGTCATCCGCAGCCCCTACATAGTGCATCTTTTGTTGCATTGCAATATTTTTTTGCACTGCACAATGAAACTTCCGTCGGGGCGCGTTGAAGTTCGGCACTCGCCGATGTAGCGTCAGAGATAATTTCGAAAACCGGCGGCTGTTTCCAACCGCTTGCAAAGCAATGGAAACGGGGCACGCGGAGCATGCATCACCCTGCGTGCCGCGCTGAATCGAACTTATTTCTTTTGGGCTGCCTTGGCCGCGTCCTGAACGGTTTTGGTCGCGGTGTTGGAGAACTCGCGCGCCTGCTCGCCAAACGATTCCATTTGTCCGCGCAGATAGTCCTGCTGCAGCTTCATCATGTCTTCGACGTTATCCGCCTTGACGAGGTCCTGCGCGAACTTGAAGGCTGCATTGACGTGCTCTTCAGCGTAGGTAAGCGCCTTCTTGTTGACGTCGGCCGCACCTGCCTGGACGGCGCTGGCGCTGTCTTCCACGTTGGTGACCGCCTTTTGTGTAGCACCCATGAAATCGTCGAACGCCTTGCGCGCCTGGTCGACGCTTTTTTCGGCAAATTCGCGCATCTGCTCGGGGACTTCGTAACCGGTTTTGTCAGTGCTCATGTCTGCGCTCCTCGGGTCACGGACAGGGCTGCCCGCGTCTCACAAATTCTGACCTTGCTAAAAATTCGTAACACGCAGACGGCAATCCGGCAAACAATTGGGGACAGATTAACCACGCCTTCACGTAAGTCCTTTAGCAAACTTGCTTTACGTGGACGATGCTAAGCTTTGCTTGTATTAACAGAGTGTTTACAAAATCACTCAATCCGGCAGGAGCGTCGCCGCAATTCGGTACCGCCGACCATTGGAGCAACACCATGGACAACCAGACCCAATCGTTCCTGGAACTGAGTGCCATGAAGGATCTGGTCCAAATCGCCGCCGACAAAAGAGCCGCCTGGCTCTGGTCTGCCGACGGCGCGAAAATTCTGTGGTCGAATGCTGCCGGAGCAGCCTTTTTCTCCGCGCAGTCGGTTACGGAACTCTCGGCCCTGACCGCACTTGAGCGTTCGCCTGCCCGGCCGCACATTGCCCGCATCGCACAGTCCGGTCTGACTGATCGCTTCAGCATTGACAGGCTGCGGTTTTACCGTGGTCTGAGGGTGATGCTGCTCACCTGTCAGTGCAAGCGCGTCGAGCTGCCCGATGGTGGCACCGCTGCGCTGATCGTATGCAGCGACAAGGGGCTGGCACTTACGAAAGAGCCGATACCCGCATTCGCCCAACTCTTGCGCTCAGACGGTAAGACCGTCTTCCTGATGTCGGATGAAACGGTCGACGAGACTTTCGGAGCCCTTACCGGAACACCCGAGGCGCTCGAGTTACCGCAGGGCCAGAGAGTGCTCTTCGGGCCGCTGGATCTCAACGGCAGCTACCATGATAGCGGAATCCTGCAAATTCCGGCGGGTCCGCGGATCATTGTTCTTCAGGACGCGCCCTTGAGCGATGAGACGGCTCCGGAAAAATCCGACATTGAAACGGATGAGGCCCCGGCCCCGATCATAAGCCCGGTCGTTGCCACATCGGAGGATGTTGCCGACGTGGACACGGTTGACGAAACCGCCAGGGAGGACGCGCAGCCGGAGGACGCCGAAACACTCGCCACCGACGCCGCAGCGGACGAGGCAAGTCAGGAATACGAGCCCGAGATCAACACGAGCGACGGTGCGAATATCGACGAAACGCCCGAACCGGTTGATACTGATGCGGACAACGATCTGCAGGAGAACGCTCCGGACGCGGACATGACAAGTGCACCGGAAAGCGAAACCGATACGCCGGAGGATGCTTCAGGCGTGGACGCGGAGACTTCGTCCGCGGCTGCCGATCCATCAGAGCCGGATGAGGCTCCGGATGCCGAAGACACTGGCGAGCCTGACAGTGACACCGACGAAATTGCAGCGGAGACTGAATCATCAGAAGACGAACCTCTCCATTCTGACAACGTTCCTGATGATGCGGATGTGGTGGATGGTTTCGTTTTTCAGCCACGCCGGCGCCCGGTCCGTTTTGCCTGGAAAATGGATATCGAACAGCGCTTCACTTTCCTGTCCGACGAGTTTGCCGAGGTTCTTGGCCCCGATGCCACGAATATCGTCGGTGCGACCTGGGCAGACGTTTCTGAAAAATTCGGGCTGGACCCGCGTGGCAATATCGCCCGCGCGCTTGACCGGCGTGACACCTGGAGCGGAAAAACCGTCGCCTGGCCTGTCACGGGTGCCGCGCTTCGTGTTCCTGTCGATATGGCCGCGCTTCCCGCTTTTGACCGGAACCGCAAGTTTGAGGGCTATCGCGGCTTCGGCGTTTGCAGGACGTCGGACGCGGTTCAGGATCCGGACGGTTTCATACCAGTGTCCATCATCGCACCGGCAGCTGTTGCAAGCGACGAGATGCCATCGACAGAACCGGACGAGGCAGATGGAGCCGAGGACATCGCGGACCTGCAAGAGGACGCGGCAGACAGCGATGAACATGCCCCTCTGACCGCAGATCCAAACGACGCCCCGGCAGATGAAGACGCATCTGCACTGCACATCGAGACAGAGCCGGAAGATCAACTGGAAGCATCGCCTGAAGAAAGCGAAGAGCATGCCGAGATCGATGGCGATGATCGTTTGAGCGAAAACGACGCGGACAGTGTCGACGAAGACCTTGAGGAAAATGCTGATTTGAGTGACACCGTCACCAGCGATGCAGCTGGAGACAGTTCTGATGAAGTGCCCGATCACGAGCAGTCCGAGGCGAATGATGCTGAAACGTCAGAAGAACCATCAAAAGAGGTTTCCCCAGAAAACGGTTCGGCTGAGCAGGATCTGTCGGACCTGAAACCCACTCCCCCGAACTCGCTTGGCGGAAGAACCTTTCTCGGTGCGAGTGCCGCCGCTCTCGTCGGATCCCTTTCCATGTTCAAAGGCAAAAAGGACGCAAAACCGGCAGAACCTGTCAACGACCGGGAGCCTGTTCCGGAGACCGCTGAACATTCGGACAGCGAGGCAACCGCAGGCACTGACGACCTTTCTGAAGACCTTAAAAATGCTGCCGCTGCGCTGGACGCGGTGCTCGAAGATGACGATTCAGAAACCGAAGCTGAATCCGAGAACCTCGATAGCGCTCCGGAACACTCGGAGGAAATCGACAATCCGGTTACCTCCGACGAAGCCGACATCGCGTCCGAAGTTGATGAAAATGAAATCGGAGAGAGCGACGAAGCGCCGGAACTATCGGATGACGCCCCTTCCGAAGAGAATTCCTATGCCGGTGGAGACATAGCCGGCACATTGGAAGACGTGACGGCAGACGACAGGGACCCGGAAGACGAAGCGTCCGAAGGTGACATCGAGAGTGCCATCGCTGAACATCAGGCCGAAGAAGGCATTGAAAGCGAGGCGGTCGGAGAGCCCGAGAACGATAGTGCCGATGACGAGGCGGAAGTCCCGGTTGGGATTGCCGGTCCGGCGGCGCTGAAACCTGCTGAGATCGAAAGTGCCGTAAAAAGCCTGGCGAAATCCTACAAGCAGTCGGACGCCAAGCCGCGGGATCTCTTCGACGAGACACCGGAAGAAAGTTCTGCAGATCAGGATACGCACGAAGAGAGTGTGGAAGAAAACAAGGTTGAGGAAACCCTTGATAGTGATCTTCTTCCTGACGATGTGCCTGCAGCGGATTTGGACGCCGATGAGGCGTCAGACGACGGTTCCCAAGAAGTGGCTGACGAAACGCATGACGACGACGAAAGCGACGACGCCGACCAGCCAAGCGCGGATTTGCTACCCGAGATCGACGAAGACCCCGCTCTCGACGAGGAACGCGAGTTCTTTGAAGAAACCGCTGCGTTCGAACAGGAAGAACGGGCTGCAGAGGCCGGAAAGTCGGCGGAAAGCACATCCGAACCGGAGCAACGAACCGGCGAGGTTATCCCGCTTGCCACGGCACGCCCACGTGTGGTGCCCGTAGACACGTCAGGACTTTCCCGTCCCGAACGCCAGGCTTTCCGCAAGATCGCCGAAGCGCTCGGTGCGCGGCTGGAAGGTGACCTGGAAGACTTCGACGCACCGGACCCGGAAGAAGAAGAGCCGCTTGACGATCTTCCGCCCGAAGTCCCCGAAGCCGGGCCGATCGATCCCACGCTGCTTGACCGGCTGCCGATCGGGATTTCAATCGTGCATGACCGCGAAGTGCTCTACGCCAACAAGGCGCTGTTGAAGCTACTCGGCTACACATCCGTCACCGCACTGTCGGAGGCTGGTGGCCTTGAAGCACTCTTCATCGACGACACGGATGAACTCACCGATGCCGTCGGTGTCGACGGTGAGGTCGATGAGGCCATGAAAGTCCGGCTCGCCGACGGTGGCGTCATGAACGTGGATGCGCACATGCATTCGGTTCCGTGGAACGGCAGCCGCGGCCTGATGATTTCCATAAGCGAACGTCCCTCCGCGCGAACACCAGCAGATTCTGTTCCCGCTTCTCCGAACTTTTTTGCGGAAGTCCGCTCCGAACTGGACAATGCGCGCGACCAGATCGCGGAAATGGATACGATCCTGGAGACTGCGACTGACGGCGTGCTCGTGCTCGATCAGCACGGGACGATCGTTAAGGTCAACGGATCCGCAGAGGCCCTTTTCAGCGCGAACCGGGCCGACATGATCGGCGCGCCCTTTACCGAATTCCTGGCGCCGGAAAGCCACCGCGCCGCAACGGACTATCTCGACGGCCTTTCAAAGAACGGCGTTGCCAGCATCTTGAATGACGGCCGCGAAGTTCTCGGTCAGGTCCCTACCGGCGGCCTCATCCCGCTCTTCATGACCATGGGCCGGATCACCAGCCGCAACGACGATGCGAAATACTGCGCAGTCCTGCGCGACATCACCCAATGGAAAACCGCCGAAGAAGAGCTGACCCAGGCCAAGCGGCAAGCGGAAAACGCCAGTTCGCAGAAGTCTGATTTCCTGGCCAAGATCAGCCACGAAATCCGCACGCCCCTGAACGCGATCATCGGCTTTTCCGAAGTGATGATGGAAGAGCGCTTCGGTGCGATCGGGAACGACCGGTACAAGGATTACCTTAAAGACATCAGAACATCGGGCTCCCACATCATGAGCCTGATCAACGACCTTCTTGATCTGTCGAAGATCGAGGCGGGAAAGCTCGATTTGCAATTCAGCGCGGTATCGACGAACGAGGTGATCAACGAGTGCGTTGCCCTGATGCAGCCGCAAGCCAACCGGGAACGGGTGATTATCCGGGCAAGTCTTCCGGAATCAGTGCCGGATGTCGTCGCCGATCCGCGCTCATTGCGCCAGATCGTCCTCAACCTTCTTTCCAACGGCATCAAGTACAACAAATCCGGCGGGCAGGTGATCCTCTCGACAGCGCTTGAAAGCAACGGAGAGGTTGCTCTCAGGGTGCGGGACACGGGAACAGGAATGACGGCAAAGCAGCTGACGGCTGCACTGGAACCTTTCCGCCAACTGCATACGGCCAGCCGCGGGGGCGGAACAGGACTTGGCCTGCCGTTGACCAAGGCTCTGGTGGAGGCCAATCGGGCGAGCTTTCACATCGATTCCACACCGGACCAGGGTACGCTGGTGGAAATTGTCTTCCCGACGCAAAGGGTCCTGTCTGAATAGCGCTACCCTTGCACGCCAGCATTCCTTGCAAAGGCCGAACCGGACCGACGCCTGCGCCGGTCGAACCGGTGCTTGTCCCCCCAAAATGCACCGATCACGTTTTCGTGATCACTCGATTTCGAACGCAAGACCCCGTCGGACAAGCAAAAAGTAGAGGTTTAAACTCCTGTTTTCTCTTTGATTTTTGATCATAATAGTGGAGTGAAAACCTCCAGTTAGTTTTGAATCATTCTAAACTATTGATTTCATTATATTTATTGACTTGCCCCAGCCTTCGCGACATAGTCCCGCTCAATCGCAACGGCCCTGAAGCCTGAAGCGATAAGAAACATTCGATCTCCGGGAGAGTTCTATGCGTTCCACCCTCCGTGCCCTGACAGGCGCGTTCGTTCTGACCTCAGCCGCCTTTGCCGCTGCCCCGGCAACTGCCGACGGCGAAGTCAATATCTACTCCTATCGTCAGCCATTTCTGATCCAGCCGCTGCTGGATGCCTTCACGGCTGAAACCGGTATCAAGCCGAACGTTGTGTTTGCCTCGAAGGGTCTTGGCGAGCGCATTGCCGCCGAAGGCGACAACTCGCCGGCAGATGTTCTTTTGACAGTTGATATCGGCCGATTGGATGGAGCCAAGCAGCTGGGTATCACGCAGCCGGTCGCCTCTGACGTCGTGAACGAGAACATCCCTGCCCAGTTCCGCGATCCGGAAGGTCACTGGATCGGCCTCACCAATCGCGCGCGCATCATTTATGCGTCCAAGGACCGTGTCGATCAGGATTCCATTTCTTACGAAGAACTCGCAGACCCGAAGTGGAAGGGCCGTTTGTGTACCCGCTCGGGCCAGCATGTCTATACGATTGGTCTGATCGCCTCGATGGTCGCCCATCACGGTGCTGAAAAAACCGAAGAGTGGTTGGCCGGGGTTCGCGACAACCTTGCACGCAAGCCGGCCGGAAACGACCGCGCACAGGTAAAGGCCATCTTTGCTGGCGAGTGCGACATTTCCATCGGCAACACCTACTACATGGGCAAGATGGAAACGAACGACAAAGAGCCTGAGCAGAAAGAATGGGCAAACTCTGTACGGATCCTGTTTCCAAACGCCGATGAACGCGGAACCCACGTCAATCTCGCTGGTATCGTTCTGGCCAAGAATGCTCCGAACAAGGACAACGCGGTCAAGCTGATCGAGTTCCTGTCTTCGGAAAACGCACAGAAGATCTATGCCGAAACCAACTTCGAATACCCCGTGACACCGGGCGTCGAAGTGTCGGAACGGGTGCAGAGCTGGGGTGAATTGACCCCGGATGACCTGTCTCTCGCCGACATTGCCAAGAACCGCAAGACCGCCAGTGAACTGGTCGACAAGGTTGGCTTCGACAATGGGCCTGCGTCGTAATCTGCGCTGACAAAAACTTGCGGAAAGCGCCGTTCGATGCGGCGCTTTTTGCTTTTTTGCGCGATTGCCGCTAGAGCTTCCTGCGAACCGTTACGAACAAAAAGACCCGCCTTGCTGCGCACGCCGACACACTCCATTGCAGACCGTTTCTGGCAGGTCGCGGCTATCTTTATCGCCGCGATGGTTTTACTCCCGCTCGGCGCCATTATTTGGATTGCCTTCACGCCAACCGGTGAGGTCTGGGGTCATCTCCTGAGAACTGTCCTTCCGGGCGCGGTGCAGACAACGGTGTTGCTGATGCTCGGTGTCGGCCTGACGACCGGCGTCACCGGTGTTTTGACGGCGTGGCTGGTGACAATGTGCAATTTCCCAGGGCGCAAGATTGTCGACTGGGCGCTTCTGGTTCCTCTAGCGGTTCCAACCTACATCGTCGCGTTCGCCTATGTGGAAGTGCTGGATTATACCGGGCCTGTCCAAAGCCTGATCAGGGATATCTTCGGCTTCCAGACCTCGCGGGACTACTGGTTCCCCGAAATAAGGTCGCTTGGCGGTGCGATCTTTGTCATGGGCGCTGTCCTTTATCCCTATGTCTATCTGACTGCCCGGGCCAGCTTCCTCATTCAATCGTCATCGACGCTGGACGTTTCGCGCACGCTCGGTGCTTCGCCATACGGCCTGTTCTTTCGCATTGCCCTTCCACTCGCAAGGCCGGCAATCGCGATCGGGGTGTCGCTTGCACTGATGGAATGCCTCAACGATATTGGAGCGGTCACCTTTTTCGGCGTGAAAACGCTGACCTTTTCCGTCTATGACACCTGGCTGAACCGCTCGAGCCTTGGCGGGGCTGCTCAGCTCGCGCTTGCGATGCTTGCGATGGTTTTTCTTTTGCTCTGGCTGGAGCGTTTCGGGCGGCGCAAGCAACGCTTTGACAGCGGCGGCGGATCGAAACACCGGCCTCCGACCCGCTTCGACCTGCGAGGCGGGAAGTCTGCGCTGGCACTCAGCCTTTGCCTGTTGCCCATTATTGCCGGGTTCGTCGTTCCAGGACTGCTGCTGGCCGACCGCGCGAGCAGACGCCTGGACGGTGTCCTTTCCTCAAACTTCATTCAGATTGTCTGGAACAGTTTCAGTCTCGCGTCCCTCGCGGCCTTTTTGACGGTCCTCATTTCGGTCTCGCTGGCCTATGCGCTGCGTCTTAACGGCAAAGGTCCACTGAAACTCGCGGTTCGTCTCGCTTCCATCGGATACGCCATTCCCGGGACCGTTCTGGCAATCGGTATTTTGATACCGCTGGCCGGCTTCGACAACTTTCTCGATGCCCGCATGGAAGCCTGGTTCGGCATCAACACCGGTCTTCTCCTGCTCGGAAGCGGAACCGGGCTGGTCTATGCATATGTCGTCCGGTTTCTGGCTGTTTCCTATGGACAGGTGGAAGGCGGTTTCGGCCGGATCACGCCACATCTGGACATGGCGGCAAGAACGCTCGGCCGAAATAGCGGTCAAACCCTGGCGCAAGTGCATCTGCCGATCCTGAAACCGGTCCTGCTTTCCGCTGCTCTGCTCAGTTTCGTCGATTGCATGAAAGAACTGCCGGCAACGATCCTGTTGCGTCCGTTCAATTTCGAAACCCTCGCAACGACGGTTTTCGAAGCCGCCTCCAGAGAGGCCTTTGAAGAAGCCGCCTTGCCGTCTCTGGCAATTGTTCTCGTGGGTCTGATCCCGGTCATCTATCTTGCAAATTCAAGTGCAAGCACCTTCCGCACGAAGCTCTCCGCGCGACAGGCGGAAGCTGCCGGGTAGGCTTTTACCGCTCACCTTCATCTTGACAGGGTGGGTCCAAGTCGTCCCAATGGCGGCACTGCTCAGACCACTACCGGGACGTGTTTTCCATGGACAAAAAACATCAGATCAATCTCTGGTATGCCTTTATCGCGATGATGCTGGTACTGATGTTCCAAAGCTGGTGGACGACTTACAAGACCGTCGAGCCGATCCCCTACAGTCAGTTTGAACAGTACCTGAAAGACAAGAAGATCGAGGAAATCTCGATCAAGGAAAACACCATCGAGGGCAAGTTCAAGGAACCCTTGAAGGATGGCAAGCAGTATTTTGTCACGACGCGTGTCGACATTCCGCTCGCCGAAGAGCTTACCAAATACGACGTCAAGTTCACCGGTATCGTCCAGAGCACCTTTATCCGGGACATCATGTCCTGGGTGCTTCCTGTCCTGTTGTTCTTCGGATTGTGGATGTTCTTCATTCGCCGGATCGCGGAAAAACAGGGCATTGGCGGCATGATGACGGTCGGCAAGTCCAAGGCCAAGGTCTATGTCGAGACCGATGTCGACGTCCGCTTCGACAATGTCGCGGGTGTCGACGAGGCCAAGCGTGAGCTCAAGGAAGTCGTCGACTTTCTGAAAGATCCCACATCCTATGGCCGCCTCGGCGCGCATGTTCCCAAAGGCATTCTTCTTGTGGGGCCTCCCGGAACAGGGAAAACTCTTCTCGCCCGTGCCGTGGCCGGCGAAGCGGCGGTGCCGTTCTTTTCCATTTCAGGATCTGAATTCGTCGAAATGTTCGTCGGGGTTGGCGCTGCCCGTGTCCGCGACCTGTTCGAACAGGCGCGCAAGGCAGCCCCCGCCATCATCTTCATCGACGAACTCGATGCACTGGGGCGCGCGCGCTCCAGTGGCGCAATGGGCACGAATGACGAAAAGGAACAGACGCTCAATCAGCTCCTGACCGAACTTGACGGGTTCGATCCGTCGAGCGGCATCATTCTTCTTGCAGCAACAAACCGGCCCGAAATCCTCGACCCGGCCCTGTTGCGTGCCGGGCGCTTCGACCGGCAGGTGCTTGTCGACCGGCCGGACAAGTCCGGGCGCAGGGCAATCCTGGACGTTCACATCAAGAAGATCGTTCTGGACCCGAACACAGACCTTGATCAGATCGCACAGCTCACGGCCGGGTTTTCAGGCGCTGACCTCGCAACGCTCGTGAACGAAGCCGCCCTCCTGGCGACGCGGCGCAAGGCGGAGGCCGTGACCTTGCAGGACTTCAACGAAGCCGTTGAGCGCGTGGTTGCCGGGCTGGAAAAACGCAGCCGCATCCTGTCTGAAAAGGAGCGCAAGACCGTGGCTTTTCACGAGATGGGTCATGCGCTGGTCGCGGCAAACCTTGAAGGCTGCGATCCCGTTCACAAGATCTCCATCATCCCGCGCGGCATCGGCGCTCTCGGTTACACGATGCAGCGGCCAACGGAAGACCGTTTTCTCTTGTCCACGCAGGACCTGGAGAACCGCATGGCCGTCTTGATGGGCGGACGCGCGGCGGAGGAGATTGTCTTCAGTGAGATTTCGACCGGCGCGTCAGACGATTTGCAGAAGGTGACGGAGGTCGCTCGCGACATGGTCATGCGCTACGGCATGGAGAACGCGCTCGGAAACCGCGCCTACGCAACACAGCGCCAGAACTTCCTGGGCCAACCTGCCGGCGATGTCGCCGAAGTCTCTCCTGACACCCAGAGGGAAATCGATCTTGCGATCAAGACACGGGTGGAAGCTGCTTTCATGCAGGCCAAGGAGCTCTTGAACGAACATCGTTCCGAACTTGACGAAGGTGCCGGTCTGCTGCTGTCCAAAGAAACGCTCACAGACACGGATTTTCCGGCAATCCGCCCGATTGCCGAACGGCGTGAAAACCAGGCTGCCGAATAACCTTTTAAAGGGCATGGCGCGTGATTTTTTGCAAAGCCCGCCCTCTTCCCGCTTTGTCTGAATGACAAAGGCGCCGTCACGGCTGTGACGGCGCCTTTCAAAGGTTTTCAGATCAGAGGATCATGCGTCTTTGTTCAGACGATCGTTGCCTGCGTCTTGTCCTTGACTTCATCAAGCGTCACGTCGGGTGCCAGTTCAACGACCTTGAGGCCGCCTTCTGCAACGTCGAAGACACCAAAGTTTGTTATGATGCGGTCAACGCATTTGACGCCGGTGAGCGGCAACGTGCAGTCCTTCAGGAGTTTCGGATCGCCCGCCTTGGAAGTGTGATCCATGATCACGACAACGCGTTTCACACCTGCCACCAGATCCATGGCACCGCCCATGCCCTTGACCATCTTTCCCGGGATCATCCAGTTGGCAAGGTCGCCGGATTCCGCCACTTCCATGGCACCCAGGATCGACAGATCGATGTGACCGCCGCGGATCATGCCGAAACTGTCGGCAGAGGAGAAGTAGCTCGTCTGCGGCAATTCGGTGATGGTTTGCTTCCCGGCATTGATCAGGTCTGCATCGACTTCGTCATCGGTCGGGAACGGGCCCATGCCGAGCATGCCGTTTTCCGACTGGAGCGTTACATGAACGCCCTCCGGAATGTAGTTGGAGACAAGGGTCGGGATACCGATCCCAAGGTTCACATAGAAACCGTCTTCCAGTTCCTGCGCGGCGCGCTTCGCCATGTCATCACGTGTCCAGGCCATGATGTATCCTCCTCAGGCTGCGCGCGTCGTGCGCTTTTCAATACGTTTTTCATGATCGCCGACGATAATGCGGTCAACGAAAATACCGGCGGTGTGGATGTTGTCGGCATCCAGTTCGCCGATCTCGACCACCTCCTCGACTTCCACAACGCAGACCTTGCCGGCCGTTGCCATCATCGGATTGAAATTGCGGGCCGTTTTCCGGTAAATCAGGTTGCCTTCCTTGTCGGCTTTCCAGGCCTTGACGAGGGAGATGTCCGCCACCAGTCCCGTTTCCATGATGTAGGTTTCGCCGTCAAAATCCTTGTGTTCCTTGCCTTCGGCGATCAGCGTCCCAACGCCGGTCTTGGTGTAGAAACCCGGGATACCAGCGCCGCCGGCGCGAATGCGCTCCGCCAGCGTTCCCTGCGGATTGAATTCCAGCTCCAGCTCGCCGTTCAGATACTGCTTTTCGAACGTGGCGTTCTCGCCGACATAGGATGAGACCATTTTTTTGATCTGGCGTGTCTGCAGCAAAAGACCGAGGCCGAAGTCGTCGACGCCTGCATTGTTGGAGATTGCGGTTATGTCATTGGCTCCGGAGTCCCGGAGCGCAACGATCAGATTTTCCGGAATGCCGCAAAGGCCGAACCCACCAGCCATCACCGTCATGCCGTCAAAGGTCAGCCCGTCCAGGGCGGCCTTTGCGTCCGGATAAATTTTGTTCATGTTTCACTCCCAGTTTTGACCGCAAGGTGCGTGAGGCGCACATTCGCCGCTCGGTTCTTCCCGGTCAAGAGATCTTTGCCGCATTGCAGCGAAAATCAGAGCGATCCCGCGGGGAGACGGCGGGGCGTCAGCGTTTGAAGCGTTTAAGCGTGCACAAAAGTTCGATGAAAACAGATGGCCGGCAACGAATGCCAGCCATTCTATCTTGTCTTCGCGTCTTAACCAGTGGGTCAGATATTAAGCCCGTTGCGCCTCAGCAAATCCATTCGCGACGCAACAGTTGGAATGACCACAGCATCCTCCGGAAAACGCAGCGCCAGCTCGTCACCGAAAAGAAACGTCGACAGGAACTTCATGACATCCGCACGTGCTTTGTTGCCTTTATGCATACCCAGTTTGTTGAGTTCTTTGACGTATCTTTCAAAAGACGGTTGAGGACGTCCTTTGGGTCTTGAGAAACCCAGTTTCATGTAATTCATCTCAGGGACATAATCGAACAATTGCAAACCGATCAATTCACGGGCAAGAACTCTCGGCACACCGTTTTTGTTGTCCCAAAGCATGTCGAGATTTTCATACAGAAACTGTTGCCAAACCTTTTTGTAGTGGGCGGGACCGTTCGTATGGAAGAAGATTGTCGATTGACGCGCGTAGTCTTTTTTCAGTTTTTCGTGTGCGCTTTTCGTTCCCGGGCTCTGGGTGAATCCGGGATTCTGACGAATGCGCCGATCCATTATGTCCAGCGTACTATTCATACGCTGCAGTTGTTCCAGTTTTTCGCGAATTTCAGGATCAGCCTTCCATTGGATGAACTGTTCGCAGTCTCTCCAGGAGTGGTGATAGCCGTTTTCAAGCGCCAGGTGGAATTCCTGTCCGGCTGCTGCAGATCCGATGATCAGCGCGTCATTCAATAGCGGCGTCCAGTGTTTCTCGCTCAAGATACTTCCAACACCGACAACCGGCACGGATGGCACCGGTCTTGTATTCGAATTTGCACCTCGCTCCCCTTGTTCCGCGTTGACGTGTTGTTCCGTTTCCCTGTCCTGGATGCCGTTTGCGCCAGTGATCCCGAAATTGACAATGAGGTCTTTGTTCTTTCGAATACCTGTACCTCCGAGGAGGACCAGTTTCAGTGCGTTGGTCGAAGTGGCCCGGTACAGGCGAAATGCGGCGTCGATGTATTTCTCCATTTCGTGGTAATAATTCCAGGAATGGGTCCATTTGCCGACCCAGGCGTTGTCTCTGCGATAGATGGCTGTGAGAGGCGTAATTCTCTGCTTGAATGTCTCGAAGTTCATTTCGGGTCTTCCTCTGGATTGTAATCAGTCTCGACCGCGAGGCATCTTTTCGTGCCTTCTTCTGCGGCGGCTGTGCTGTATTTCGGAAGGAAGACCGGGGCTTCGAAGTGCCGGGCGTCACAAGGATTGTACCGATCGGTATTTTTTCAATTCCGGCAATGGATCGCGAACGGTCGTAGGAACCGGTGAGAGAAATTTTCCGCTTTGCGGTGCGACTAAAGCGAACGGACTGACACACCTCCGGATCAAGCCGGAATAACGGGTGAAACGTGCGTTTCGGCGCGTTTTTCGAAGTTGTTTATGGTTTGTAAAGTCTTAAAGCGAAGAATTGAGGCGCGTCAGCCAAGGGATCAAAGCAAATCCAATCGGCTGTGTTCAGACATTTGCTTGAGAGAAACCGCGCGCCGTGTACCCGTTCTGGTCAACACTTTTCAGGATTGCAGCCTTTTCCCTGCTGGTCGGCGCGGGTCTTTCGTTTGTCAACATCACAGCTGAAGACATTTTGGGGTCAGTCGGCCTCAGCCCGCTGGAACTCTGGATTTACCTGATTGAGTTTCGCGACTGGGCCATCCCAAACATGATCCTCGGCGCATTCATCGTGGTACCGATCTGGCTGTTGTTCTACCTGATCCGCCCACCCAGAGCCGGCTAGACCCGAACGTCAGCCATCAGCACCGAACGCCGCCCGCTCGTCACGCTCGCGTTGCGCGTGCTGGCGTTTGGTGACCAGAGAAGCCGCGATAACGCCAATCGTGACCAGACCCACCAGGATCGTGCAAACCGCGTTGATTTCCGGCGTGACGCCAAGGCGCACCTGAGAATAGATCTTCATTGGCAGGGTCGTCGCGCCCGGCCCCGTGGTAAAGCTTGCGATCACCAGATCATCGAGAGACAGTGTGAAGGCCAGCATCCACCCCGCGATGACCCCGGGCAATATGATCGGCAGCGTGATTAGAAAGAAGGTTTTGACCGGCGGACACCCGAGATCCTCGGCAGCTTCCTCGACGGACTTGTCGAACCCGACCAGCCGGGACTGGACCACAACAGCGACATAGCACATGGCAAATGTCGTATGCGCCAGCATCACCGTCCAGAACCCGCGCGCGGTATCCATTGCCACGAAGAGCAAAAGAAGCGACAGACCGAGGATGACTTCGGGCATCACCAATGGTGCAAAGATCATTCCGGAGAACAGAGACCGTCCTATGAAACGCCCCGACCTCACCAGTACAAGGGCAGCCAACGTCCCGAGGACAGTCGCAATGGTCGCGGACGTAAAAGCCACGCGCAACGTCACCCAGGCGGCATCAAGCAACTGGTCGTTCTGGAGAAGGGACGCATACCATTTGGTTGAAAATCCACCCCAGACCGTCACCAGACGGCTATCGTTGAAGGAATAGATCACCAGGAGCACGATCGGCAGGTAGAGGAAGGAAAAACCGAGTACCAGCGAGGTGATGTTGAACCAGGTCGGACCGCGCGTCATCCTTCTTTCTCCGACATTTTCTGCTGCTGGTTCTGGAAGAGCACGATCGGGATCACCAGGATCAGAAGCAGGATCACCGCGACCGCCGAAGAGACCGGCCAGTCCCTGTTATTGAAGAACTCGACCCAAAGGGTCTTGCCGATCATCAAAGTGTCGGACCCTCCCAGGAGATCCGGGATAACGAACTCGCCAACCGCCGGAATGAAAACAAGGAAGCAGCCCGCAATAATGCCGGGAAGAGACAGCGGGACAGTGATTTTCCAGAATGCTTTCCAGGACGGACAGCCAAGATCCTCGGCCGCTTCCAGCAAGGTGCCGTCGAGCCGCTCCAGGCTTGCATAAAGCGGCAGGACCAGGAAAGGCAGGTACGAATAGACAATGCCGATGTAGACGGCGATGTTGGTGTTCAAGATCACCAGCGGTTCGTTGATCAAACCAAAGGTAAGCAGCAGCTGGTTGAGCAAACCCTCGTTCTTCAAAATTCCGATCCAGGCGTAAACCCGGATCAGGAAGCTCGTCCAGAATGGCAGAATAACAAGCATCAGAAGCGTCGGCCGCCAGGATTGCGGACTGCGTGCCATGCCGTAGGCGATCGGATAGCCGATCAGGAGTGTTATCAGCGTGGAAACGGCCGCGATGGAGACCGATGAAAGATAAGATCTCCAGTAAAGGGCATCTTCCGTCAGCCACACGTAGTTTTCGAAGGAAAACGCGGACAGAGCCTCCTGAAAGGCCTGCCATCCTTCAGAAAGATCAAACGTCGGAACATATGGCGGAATTGCAATCGCGGTCTGCGATAGCGAGATCTTGACGACAATCAGGAAGGGAGCCAGGAAAAAGAGGAAGAGCCAGAAGTACGGCACGGCAATCAGCAGCCATGCTCCCGGGCTTCTCCTGGCCGGAGCGGCAACATGTTCTGTGTCCATCATGCCCTCCTATCGCGTCAGAATGACACCGGCGTCCCGGTCGAATGTGAGAACGACCTTATCGTCCCAGTTGATCGGATTTTCGACCATGCGCGAGATGTTGGCAAAGGTCGCGCGGATCGTATCGTTGTCATCTTCTCCCACCTTGGAATGGATGATCGAAACATCTCCGAGATAGGCGATATCCCACACAACGCCGCCAATCTCGTTGACCTTGCCGTGCTCGGTGTCACCTTGAGCTATGCGGACTTTTTCGGGGCGAATTGCATACCAGACCGTCTCACCGACTGTCGCTTCCGTCACCTGATCGCATTCGATGGCAAAGCCGTCGGTGACGGAAACCATCTTGGTGCCTGCTTCGCTTTTCCCGGCAACCTTGGCCTCGATCAGGTTCACGTCACCGATGAAATCGGCGACAAACTTCGAGTTTGGCGCTTCGTAGATCTCTGCCGGCGTTGCGACTTGCACCAATTCGCCCTTGTCCATGACTGCAATGCGATCTGCGACCGTCATCGCCTCTTCCTGGTCATGTGTGACGATCAGGAAGGTCATCTTGAGCTCTTCCTGCAGGTTCATCAGTTCGAACTGCGTTTCCTCCCGAAGCTTCCGGTCAAGCGCACCGAGCGGCTCGTCCAGCAGCAGGACCTTCGGACGCTTTGCAAGCGAACGCGCGAGCGCGACCCGCTGACGCTGCCCGCCGGAAAGCTGGTGCGGTTTGCGCTTTGCGAATTGCTCAAGCTTGGTAAGCTGCAGCATTTCCTGGACACGTGCCTCGATGTCGGCAGCCGGCATATTGTCCTGCTTCAGCCCGAAGGCAATGTTCTTCGCTACATTCATGTGCGGGAACAGCGCATAGGACTGGAACATCATGTTGGACGGTCGCCGGTAGGGCGGTATGCCTGCAAGGTCCTGACCGTCCAGGAAGATCTGTCCGGATGTGGGTGTCTCGAACCCGGCAAGCATGCGCATCAGGGTTGTCTTGCCGCATCCTGACCCGCCGAGAAGCGCGAAAAACTCTTTCTCATAGATCTTCAGGGACAGGTTCTTCACCGCGGTGAAGTCTCCGAATTTCTTCGTGACGTTTCGAAATTCGATAAAAGGCGGGTGCTCCGGATTTTCCCATGGGCTGAACTCCCGACGGACCGGTCCAATCGATTTCTTGGCCACAACAGTTCCCCACCCCTAAAGAGATACTTACAAACCAAAAAGCCAGGCCCTTTTGCCGGGGCCTGGCTCTTGCGTCATCCTTACTGACCGCTCTTCACTGCGGTCCAGGTCCGGGTCACGACCCGTTGAACCTTCGGTGGATAGGGCGTGGTGGTGAAGAGGTTGCCGACCGTTGCCTCGTCCGGATAGATCGCCTTGTCGCCAATCACATCCTCGTTGAGAAGCTCCTTCGACGCCTCGTTGCCATTGGCGTAGTAGACAAAGTTGGAGGCCTTCGCCATGACGTCCGGCCGCATGATATAGTTCAGGAATTCATGCGCTTCTTCCATGTTCGGCGCGTCGGCCGGAATTGCCATCTGGTCGAACCACATTTGCGCACCTTCTTTCGGGATGACGTATTCAACAGTCACACCGTTGTCAGCCTCCGCAGCTCGGTCGCGTGCCTGAAGAACGTCACCGGACCAGCCCACCGCCACGCAGATGTCGCCGTTTGCGAGCGCGTTGATGTACTCGGAAGAGTGATATTTCTGGATGCTCGGGCGGATCGACTTGAGCAGCTCACCGGCTTGCTCAATTTCGCCCCGGTCCTTGCTGTCGGGATCAAGACCCAGATAATTCAGGGCCGCCGGGATCATCTCCGTCGGTGCGTCGAGCATGAAGACGCCGCAGTCTTTCAGTTTCTCGATGTTTTCAGGCTTGAAAAGCAGATCCCAGCTATCGACCGGTGCGTCCTCGCCAAGCGCTTCCTTGACCTTTTCGACATTGTAGCCAATGCCCGTGGTTCCCCACATGTAGTTGATCGAATAGGCGTTGCCCGGATCATATTTCTCGACGCGTTCCTCAATGTCCTTCCACATGTTGGAAAGATTTGAGAGCTTGGACTTGTCCAGCTCGGTAAAGGCTCCAGCCTGGATCTGGCGCGCGAGGAAGGTTCCCGTCGGCACGACAACATCGTAACCCGTGCCGCCGGCGAGCAATTTGGTTTCCAGAACCTCGTTGCTGTCAAAGACGTCATAGACGACCTTGATGCCGGTTTCCTTGGTAAAATCTTCCAGGATGGATTCGTCGATATAGTCGGACCAGTTATAGACATTAACGGTCCGATCCTGAGCGTGTGCGACA
Source organism: uncultured Roseibium sp. (assembly GCF_947494555.1). Taxonomy (GTDB): domain Bacteria; phylum Pseudomonadota; class Alphaproteobacteria; order Rhizobiales; family Stappiaceae; genus Roseibium. The sequence continues at coordinate 102,793 of NZ_CANLVF010000011.1, forward strand.
CCGCTCAGCAGGCCGAGAGCTGCAACCCCAGTCAACAAAGTCTTCACAGTCATTCTGAACTCCCCTTCAGAGGTTTGACGGCGGCCGTTTTCGGCCTTGTTCCTGTTTGTAAACGGACATTTCCGTTCGTTACTTCCCTTGTGTTCTGAACTTTGGCGAGGCGCAGATTGTTTGTCCAGCGCCGATTTTGGGCAACTCGTGCATCAAAGATAGGTCTGACGCTCAAGCGAAGAAATCTCCCGCCCGAATTCGTTCAGTTCCTCCCGTTTTATCTCTGTCAGCACCTTGTGCATTTCCGCTCCGACCGCCTGTTTCATGAGCTTGGAAGCTTCAAAGGCATCGATGGCTTCGTCCATCCACGGCGTCAGGCGCTTCTTTCGTTTTTCATAAGCATTTCCGGTAACAGGTGCCGGCGGATCCTTTTTCTGAACCAGGCCTTCCAGCATTCCGGCGAGAATGCCGGTCAGCACCAGATACGGGTTCGCATCCGCTCCTGCGATACGATGTTCAACCCGCGCCGCCTCCGGACTGGATGCCGGAACGCGCAAGGCGACCGAGCGGTTGTCATAGCCCCAGCAAATCGACGCCGGAGCGTACGACCCGGGCTGCATGCGGCGGAACCCGTTGAAGGTCGAAATGAAGAGAAGCAGGGCCTCCGGCATCGTCTTCATCAGCCCGTTGATGGCGTGACCGAGACGTTCGGGTCCCTTGTCCGGATCGGCGAAGAGATTGCCGTTGTCATCTTCCATGGACACATGCACGTGCATGCCGTTGCCGGGCCATTCCACGAATGGTTTGGCCATGAACGAGGCCTTGAGTTCATGCTTGCGGGCAACGCCGGCCACCAAGCGCCGCAAAAGGACAACATCGTCCGCGGCCAGCAAGGGATTGCGACGATGATGGAGGTTCAGTTCAAATTGACCGGGAGCTGCTTCCGAGACAGCCGCATCTGCCGGAATGCCCTGTGCTTCACACGCTTTGCGCAAGTCATCCACGACGGGTAAAAGCGCTTCAAGATCCGACAGCGCATACATGTTCTGCCGGGCCGGCCCGAGATGCGTCGAGAAAAGAGGCTTCGGCTGTTCCGTCCAATCTCCCTCGCTTTCTTCAAACAGATAGAATTCCAGCTCGAAGGCACAGGTCGCGGATACACCGAACTCAGATTTGAGCCGCTCGACCATGTTTTCCAGCACATGTCGCGGATCGGCCGGAAACGGTTGTCCATCCCGATCATACATCGACAGCAGAACCTGTGCGGTCTTGCGATCCGTCCAGGGCACGAGTTTGAGCGATTCCGGAATTGGCCAGCAGACCCCGTCCTTGTCGCCCGTTTCAAGGTGCATACCTGTCGCTTCCACCTCCCGGCCCCACACATCGAGACCAAACAAGGAATAGGGAAATGCGACCCCCTGTTCAAAAACCTTCCTCAGCGCCTTTCCAGGCAGCCATTTGCCCCTGAGCACGCCATTGGTGTCGGGCAATACCACTTCCAGGGTGTCGAGGTCGGGATGGGTTGCCAAAAAGGCTTCAAAATCCACCTTCCATCCGGGCTCCGCCGGATGTTCCAGGATCTGGTGGGGTAGTTCATTCATATAGAGTGCTTCTCGCCCGCGCTGTTGCACCGAGTTGCTCTGATGAACAACAACGCCGGTCTGTCAGCTTTCGTTTGCTTCATTTCCAAAAATGTGATCACTTTCGGATAAATCTGTCAAGGCAGATCGCGTTTATTGAAGATTTGTAATGGTGGGGAGACCGCATTGCCTGGCCGACAACCTGGTCTGACAAACGAGTCGGCAGGGCATCTTGCCGAGGCTGCTCCGTCGTCGCGCGGTGCAACGCGCAGCCAGGTTGATGCCGCAATCCGCTCAGGCTTGCTGACCGGCCGTTTCATTCCGGGCAAGGCAGTGACGATCCGCGGGCTTGCCGGCGAACTCGGTGTCAGTCCCATGCCCGTGCGCGAAGTGCTCCAGCGGCTCTCGGCCGAAAACGCACTTGAGGTCAAACGCAACGGCCGGGTTCAGGTTCCCGACATGACAAGGGACCGGTTTGAAGAGGTCCTGACAGCCCGGCTTTTGCTTGAGCCTGAACTCGCAGAACGCGCGCTTCCTCACTTGACGTTGCAAGATGTGAAGACCCTCACAGCCCTCGACGACGATATCGACCAGCGTATCGTCGGCGGTGATGCAGAGGCCTATATGCGGCTCAATCATGCATTTCATTTTCATATCTACCGCGCCTCCGCTTCGAAGGTTCTGCTGCCGCTGATCGACAGCCTGTGGCTGCAGTTTGCGCCCTTTATGCGCACAGTGTATGGCCGCGTGGGCACGGCAAGTCTTGTCGACCAGCACAAAGAGGCGATCCGGGCGATCGAACTTAAGGACAGTGCCGCGCTGCGGGCGGCGATCTCAGGAGACATCGCCGACGGGATGGGGCTCCTGGGCAAAGAAATCCTTGAGAGCGCAACAGCCGGTTGATCCGGAACAAACTCCGTGTCATTTTGTGATCACAAAACCTGAACTTACCCGTCTGCCGCCCCCACGGCGATGACGGGTAGCCGGTGCACAGATTTTGACCGAGCGTTGTGCATCGTAACCCAGCCGAACTGTTGGAGCCCGTCGTGAGTGATGAAACGCCTGCCATTGACCGTCTGAAACACGCGGACAGTTTGCGCGGCGTCCCCGACGGCGATGCCGCGCGCGACTGGCTGCATGCTCGCAATATAGAAGACATCGAGTGCATCGTTCCCGATCTAGCCGGTGTCGCCCGTGGCAAGATGATGCCGGTCGAGAAGTTTTTCTCCGGTCCGGTCATGACCATGCCGGCCTCGATTTTCGCTCAAACCATTTCCGGCGATTATCCGGATGATGATGAGCGGTTTCAGCACAACCCGACCGATGGCGACCTTTATTTTCGCGCCGACTACAGCACGCTCACCTCGGTTCCCTGGGAGAGCGATCCGACCGCGCAGCTCATCCACGACGCCTACACACGCCAGGGCGCCCCGGTGGAGACCGCACCGCGCAACGTCCTGAAACGCGTCCTGAAACTTTATGAAGACAAGGGCTGGCAACCGGTCATTGCCCCGGAAATCGAGTTTTATCTGGTCCGGCCCAATACCGATCCAGACTATCCGCTGGAACCGCCCACGGGCCGCTCGGGACGCCCCGAAGTCGGACGCCAGTCCTATTCGATTTCGGCACTCAACGAATTCGACGACCTTATCGACGACATATACGATCTCTCCGAAAAACAAGGACTTGAGATTGATACGCTGATCCATGAGGAAGGTGCGGCGCAGATGGAAATCAATCTGCGTCACGGCGATCCACTGGCGCTTGCGGACCAGGTGTTCCTGTTCAAGCGGACCATTCGCGAAGCGGCCCTGCGGCACGAGATGTATGCCACATTCATGTCAAAACCGATGTCGCACCAGCCCGGTTCCGCCATGCATATCCACCAGTCGGTGCTCGACAGGGAGACGGGCAACAATATCTTTTCAGGTGAGAACGGAGAAGAGACCCCGGCGTTTCTCTCGTTCATTGCCGGACACCAGACCTTTCTGCCCACCGTCACCTGCATCATGGCGCCTTTCGTGAATTCCTACCGGCGTTTTTCGAAGACATCGACTTCGCCCGTGAATGTCTACTGGGGCTACGACAACAGGACGGTCGGGTTGCGGGTCCCCTATTCCAGTCCAGAAGCACGCCGGCTTGAAAACCGCATCCCCGGCTCCGACGCCAATCCGTACCTCTCTATCGCGGCAAGTCTTGCTTGCGGCTATCTCGGTATTGAAAAAGAACTGAAACCCGACGCTCCCAAAAGTGACGACTGTACCGAACTTGCCAAGTCACTGCCGCGCGGACTTCCGGAGGCGGTCGCGAAGTTCGAAAACTCGGATGAGATGATCGAGGTGTTCGGCGAAAAATTCGTCGCGACCTACCGCGCGATCAAATACGAGGAATTTGAAACCTTCATGTCCGTGATCAGCGCGTGGGAGCGGGAATATCTCCTGCTCAACGTCTAAGTATTGCCCCTTTCCCCTTCGGAGTTCATGCCATGACGGCTCATTCCAACATCTATCCGACAAAGGCGCTTCAGGAGATCGACGCAGCGCATCACTGGCATCCCTTTTCGGACATGAAATCGCTGAATGCGGAAGGCAGCCGCATCATCACCAGGGCGGATGGTGTCTGGCTGACGGATTCCGAGGGCCGCAGGATCCTTGACGGAATGGCCGGGCTCTGGTGCGTCCAGGTCGGTCACGGGCGAACGGAAATCACCGAAGCAGTTCAACGGCAGATGAACGAGCTCGCCTATTACAACACCTTCTTCAAGACGACCCACCCGCCCGCGATCGCGCTTTCCGAGAGGCTGGCCAAACTGGCCCCGGATCACATCAACACGGTCTTTTATTGCTCCTCCGGGTCCGAAGCCAATGACACTGTGTTCCGCATGGTGCGGACCTACTGGGACAAGATGGGCAAACCGGACAAGAAAGTGATCATCGGCCGCTGGAACGGCTACCACGGATCGACACTTGCCGGGACGAGCCTGGGCGGCATGAAAGCCATGCATGCGCAAGGCGATCTTCCCGTCGAAGGTGTCCACCATATCGATCAGCCGTACTGGTTCGGTGAAGGCCAGGACATGAGCCTCGATGAATTCGGTGTTTACGCGGCGCGGAAGCTTGAGCAGGCAATTGACGAACTTGGCGAAGACAAGGTCGCTGCCTTCATCGCCGAACCAATCCAGGGCGCCGGCGGTGTCATCATTCCACCCGACAGCTACTGGCCGGAAGTCCGCCGTATCCTGAGCGAGCGCGACATTCTTCTCGTTGCAGACGAAGTCATTTGCGGTTTTGGCCGCCTCGGCGAGTGGTTCGGCTCGACCCATTTTGAAATCAAACCCGACCTGATGCCCATCGCCAAGGGTCTGACGTCCGGATACCTGCCGATGGGCGGTGTTCTTGTGTCCGACCGAGTCGCCGAGGGGCTGATGAATTCCGGTGAAGATTTCAATCACGGCTACACCTATTCCGGCCATCCGGTTTGTGCCGCCGCCGCACTCGCAAACCTGGACATTATCGAGCGCGAAGGTCTGGTGGGACGGGTCAAAACCGACATCGGCCCTTATCTGCAGGAGCGCTGGAAACGGCTTGGCGAACATCCCCTCGTCGGCGAGGCACGCATGACGGGCCTGATGGGGGCTCTTGAGCTCGTGCCGGACAAGAAGGATCTTAAAAAGGCCTTCCGGGATGTCGGCACGGTCGGCACCATCTGCCGCGACATATCCTTCCACAACGGCATGGTCATGCGCGCCGTGCGCGACAGCATGATCATTTCGCCGCCGCTTGTTCTCACGCATGAAGAAGCCGATTTCCTGGTCAATACAGCGGAAAAGACACTCGATGACACCTACCAGAGCCTGAAGAAGGACGGCTGGCTGGGTTGAGGTTTCTGCCCGATTGAACTTTCTCTATCCTGAGCTTGCGGAGCACCTTCCCGCGCTCGGGTGCATCAGCCCTATCGGCTGCGCTGGCACGCACATATTCTGTGGCGGGATTGCCGTGCCGAAGACGGGATAGGCGTTCGAATTTCCACCCGCCGAGGGGATTTTGGTGTTTTTGTCACCTCTGCTTGTCGGCTAAGCTCGTTGTCGCACGTTCCTAGGTGACACCGCTTTGAAACCGGAGGAAAAGACGATGCTGTTTTCGGTCCTGATCTATGCCAACGAAGACTTTATGGATGCCATCACACCCGAGGAACATGCGGACATCATGAAACACCACCGCGCGTTCCACGAACATACCAAAGGCGCCAAGACCTTTGCCGCTGCGACCAAACTGATGTCGACGGGAACAGCGGTGACAATCAACAAGGAGAGCGACGACTATCTCGTCACCGACGGTCCCTTCGCAGAAACCAAGGAACAGTTCATGGGATTTTACATGATCGACTGTCCGTCGCTGGAGGAGGCCATCGACACGGTGAAATTGCTTCCGCTGGAGCATGGCCGCGTCGAAATCCGTCCGGTGGAATATTTCGAGGGGGCCGATTTCAAAAATGCCGAGCGCCTGGTTATCGACGCATCTTAGGGCTGCGCGCCCGCGTGTGCTGGCAGCATTGCACCGAGCCTTCGCCGATCTGGACCTTGCTGAAGACGCGTTTCAGGAGGCTTCGCTCAAGGCACTGAAAAGCTGGAATCCGGATGACCTGCCCAGAGATCCCGCTGCCTGGCTGATTGTCGCCGGGCGTAATGCAGGCATTGATCTTTTCCGGAAGAAAAGGCGGGAAACACTGTCCGCACCGGAAGACCTCGATCCGATTGTCGATGAGGCCGATACGGAGGAGGCATTGACGGAAGCCCTCGACAGGTCCGTCTACCGAGACGATATCCTGCGACTACTCTTCACATGCTGTCATCCTGTGTTGCGCCGCGACCAACAGATCGCACTGTCGCTAAAGATTGTCGCCGGCCTCTCCGTGGACGAAATCGCACGTGCGTTTTTGGTTCAGCCGAAAGCCATGGAGCAACGGATCACCCGCGCCAAGAAGCGCCTTAGCGCGGCCAAGCTTCGCTACGAGGAACCGGATGCCAAGGCGCGCGCAGAGCGGTTTTCCGCCGTTGCCAATGCCATATATCTTGTCTTCAATGAAGGCTATTCTGCCTCGCACGGCTCCCAACTCATCCGCACGCCGCTCTGCCTGGAGGCCATCCGTCTTGCGCGGATCATGGTCCGGCTGTTCCCCGAGGAACCCGAGTTGCGTGGCCTGCTGGCGCTTTGCCTGATCCAGCATTCGCGGCACAGGGCAAGGGTCAACACCAGCGGCGAAGCCGTTACGCTGGAATTTCAGGACCGGTCAAAATGGGAACGCAGACTGATTGCAGAAGGGAATGTGCTCCTGGAGGCTGCTCTTAGAAGCGCCGCGCCCGGGCCATTCCAGATCGAGGCCGCCATTGCAGCAACCCATACACGCGCTGCCATATATGACGACACAGACTGGACGGAACTGGACCGGCTCTATCGGGCGCTTGAGATCATTCGGCCATCCCCAGTGGTCTCGTTGAACCGGGCGGTCGTCATTGCCAAGCTGAAGGGGCCCGAAGAGGCACTTCAGCTTCTGGAGAAACTGGCGGTACCGCTTGAACGCTATGCGAGCTATCATGCTGCGACGGCAGCTCTCCTGGCAGACCTGGAACAGTATCCGAAGGCGCGAGCGGCCTATGAGGCCGCGATCCGGCACGCCGGAACCGATGTGGAGCGGCAGCACATCCAGTCGAAACTGGATGCGCTTGCCCATTGAGGTCATTACATCAAACGGATCGCGTGATGCCGCCGTCGACGCGTATATTCTGGCCGGTGATGTAACCCGCTCCCTCCGACGCCAGAAAAGCAACGACCGCGGCAATTTCATCGTATGACTTGCCATACCGCGCCATCGGGATGCGTGCGCGGAACTCTTCCTTTTCCGGAAGACTGTCGATGAAGCCCGGCAGAACGTTGTTCATGCGAATGTTCTCAGCCGCATACTTGTCTGAAAAGAGCTTTGTGTAAGCTGCAAGACCAGCGCGAAACACACCGGAAGTCGGAAAGACAGGGTCCGGCTCGAAAGCTGCGAATGTCGAAATGTTGACGATCGACCCGGATTTTTGCGCCTGCATGATGGGTGTCACAAGCCGCGTCGGTCTGACGACATTCATGAAATAGACATCTAGGCCCTTGTGCCAGTCTTCGTCCGTCAGCTCCAGGATGGGCGCACGCGGGCCGTGACCGGCGCTGTTCACCAGAACATCGATCCTGCCCCACTTTTCCATTGTGAGGTCAACGAGACGTTTCAGGTCGTCATTCGACTGATTGGATCCGGAAACGCCGACACCACCGAACTCCATAGCCAGTGCCTCACCCTTTCCCGAAGACGAGAGAATTGCGATTTCATGACCTTCCTGCACCAGTCTGCGCGCCGCATCCGCGCCCATGCCGCTGCCGCCTGCGGTTACGACCGCCACCTTTTTGTCTGCCATCTCGGTATCCTCAATTGTTCACTCACCAAAATGTATGAGCCTCGGCAGGTCTTGACCAATCATTTTTGAAAGGATTAGACTGTTGAAAAGCTACTGTCTTGAAAAAATATGCGTACGCCGAGACTTCAACATATCAAGATGTTCGATGCCGCCGCCCGGCATCTGAACTTCCGTCTTGCCGCCGAGGATCTGAACCTCACTCAAGGCGCAGTTGCTCAGGCAGTCAGGACCCTCGAAGCAGATCTGGACGTCATATTGTTTGAAAGGAAAGCGCGCGGCCTCGCCTTTACCGAGGCGGGCCGGCTTTTCCACTCGGAAGTCGCAAAAGGCCTTTCCGTCATTGAAGAGGCTACAAAAAAATTATATCCATCAGTCAACAAAGTCACCATCAGTGTTCCGCCTTCCTTTGCGTCGAAATGGCTCGTTCCGAGGCTACCGGCCTTTATGGAAACACATCCGGACATTGACGTGCGCATCTTCGCCAGCGAGCAAATCACGGATTTCAAGGGCCAGGATGTCGACATTGCGGTTCGTCAGGGAAAACGCCCGACCAGTCAGAGACTTGAAGTGCAAAAACTCGCGTCACTGGACTTGAAGGCATATTGCAGTCCAAGTGCCGATTTTTGCCCGCAAAACCCGCTCAGTCTGGCCGATCTGATCCGAATGCCGCTCATTCAGGACGGGCACAGGCACTGGGACCTCTATATCCACGAGCATGGCCTGTCGCCGACAGGACCGTCGTTGCAATTCAACCAGACCTCGCTTGCCCTTGATGCTGCGGCCAACCGGCAGGGCATTGCCATCGCGCCGCGCCTGATTGCCGAGGCCGATGTGCGCAACGACCGACTTTGCGAAGTCTGGTGCGATGAAGCCCTGACGGATCTCGGCTTCTGGCTTGTTCACCCGGTGAAACGGTCCGCAAATCTGAACGCGCGTTCCGCGCTGGTTGCCTGGATCTCCGGTGAATGCCGTTAACAAATGCCGCGTCACCCTGAGATTTTCGGGATCGTTCGTTCATTTTCAAAAAAATCGACCTGCCCTGTCGGATTTGCGGATTGCTGTCCGTCCTCTGATCACCTGGGTCTACCAGGTCATTGATTTCGAGATGAGGACAAATGACATGAGCAATCCGATGCAAACACACGGCGCTTTCAGCTGGATGGAACTGATGAGTGGCGATGGTGCAAAAGCCAAGGAGTTCTATTCAAGTCTTCTGGGCTGGGGTCTGGAAGACATGGAAATGCCGGGCATGACCTACACGGTTATTGCCAATGGCGAAGACAAGATCGGTGGCTTTCCTCCAATGCAGTCGGAACCGCCGCGCTGGCTGCCGTATGTGACCGTCGACGATGTCGATGCGCGTATCGAAAAGGCCAAGTCACTTGGCGCGACCATCTCCAGCGAACCGATGAGCATCCCAGGGGTTGGCCGTATGGCAACCCTTGTCGATCCGGTGGGCGGCGTGATTGCACTGATTACGTATGAAGCGCCGGCCGAAGCCTGAACCCCGGAAAGCTGCGCCAATCGCGCACCTGAAATGATTTCGGCCGGCCAGTCCCGCGCAACGCCGGGCCTTTGCCGGCCGGAATATCCAATTTCCATTTCATGAGGAGACCTCCATGGAACTTGTTTCCGCGCTGCCGGTAACGATCCTGTTCGTTGCCCTTTTTGCGCTCATCCAAATTCCGATGACTGTCGCTGTCGGTCTGCGCCGAGCTCAAATCAACATCCAGTTTCTTGACGGCGGGGACGGTGTCTTGCTTCAACGCATGCGGGCACATGGCAACTTCACCGAGACCGTCCCTATCGCGCTGCTTGCAATGGCGGCAGCCGAACTCGCCGGTGCGCCCCACCTCCTGCTCTGGATTGGAGGCTGCGCATTGCTGGCAGGGCGACTGCTTCACTATGCAACGGTTGTCATGACGGGTTTCGGCATCGGCCGCGCGATCGGCATGCTGCTGACCCTGTCGTCGCTCGTCGTGTTTCCGGGATATGTTCTGCTCAAGACGGCCAGCTTGACACATTAGACGTGCACTGGCATTCGTCAGTGTTTAAAGCAATGGGTAAGTCTGCAATTTGCTATACAATGCTTTAGCTCTGTGACATACTTACTTACAGGAAAGACAGCATTGTCTTTCCTTTTTTTGCTCAGAAGTTATTTTTACAACTTGATACACAGGGGGATGTGGAAATGGATTGGTTGGGGAAGATAGTATGCGCGACAGCGTTACTAATAGGGACAATGTGCAGCGCCAACGCCGTTGTAATCAATTTCGATGATCTTGGCAGCAGTTTTGGAGTTGGCGAACTAACAGGTAATGAATATGCGGGGTCGGGTGTCCTTTTCTCGACGCCAGATGTTGCTCTGAATTTGGGGACCACGGTTGGAAGTTCACCAAATTCCCTGGGAGCAAGCACCAGCGCTATCGGTAATGGCAACTTCAATGGTCAGTTGAACGTCGATTTCACAGGCGGTTTGTCTTATACAGATGTGTCGTTTTTGATCTTCAATACACCATTTCAAGCATCTGCATTCGACATCGGCGGAAATTTGCTAACCACTCTCGCCAATAGTGGCGGTTTCAGCCAAATCTTTGATTTCTCAGGGTTTGCTGTGCATCGTCTTGAAATCACAGGCAGTAATTACGCAATTGACGACTTTTCATTCAGCACCGCAGCGGTAAACGTAATTCCAATCCCGGCTGCATTGCCACTCTTGGCAGGCGCACTCGGGCTGATGGGCGCTGTGGGCTGGCGGATAAAGCAAAAGGCCTCGGCTTCAGCATAACGATAATACTATACTGCCTTAACAAAGCTCTGCGGCCCTTCGGGGCCGCTTTCCTTTTGGCAAAAGAAACCGATTTGGATGATCTTTTGCTGTTTGTGTCCTGCGGCGGGACATCCATTGCCCCAAACCTCAGACAATCAGGGCGGTATTGTCGCTGTCGGGTCAACTCGCCAAAAACCCAATATGCGCAAAATCTGCACAAAGCTTCACATCCGACTGCAAGAGCACCCGGCTACTTCTAACGTCAGTTCCGCTCACCAGGAGGATACAATGTTCTTGAGCGCCATCAGGTTCCGTCTGAACTTTCACCCCTGTCCGTTCACCCCATGGACCGCAGAGAGGCTTGCCGAGCCGAGCCGCGACCGGCGCTCCGGGCTTTCCAGAACCGAAATTATCGACACGTCCCTTCCCCGTAAGCTGCGCCGTGACGGCTGGTGGCTGGAAACATGATGTCGCCTCGGTTATCTCTTAAGAAACAGCTGATTTAGACACCCCTTTTCAGGCTCCCCCGATCCCTTATGGGAGCGCAATTGTCCGGACCAGTCCATTGCAGACCAAAACCATTCTTGTTGTCGATGATGATCCGAATATCCGGGAGGTCATCTGTTTCGCCCTCCAGAAAGCCTCTTATAGCCACGAAATCGCGACCAATGGCAAAGAAGCGCTGGACAAGATGGTCCTGTGCGCTCCGTCGCTGATCATACTGGACATCGGCCTTCCGGAGATGGACGGCCTCGACGTGTGCCGGGAACTCAGGAAAACGTCGGAAGTGCCGATCCTGTTCCTGTCTGCGCGCGATGATGAAATCGACCGGATCATCGGACTTGAGCTTGGCGCGGACGACTATGTCACAAAGCCGTTCAGCCCTCGGGAGCTGATCGCCCGTGTCGGGGTTATTCTCAAGCGATATGCGGCACCGCAAACCGTTCAGGACGCTGAAACACCCCAGTTGAAGCAGGGGCTCATCACGCTGGAAAAAGACGAACGCCAAGTGAAGGTCAACGGTCTTGAAATCGGACTGACGGCGATCGAATTCGAAATCCTCAGTGCGCTCATGAGCCGTCCCAAGATCGTCTTCACGCGCGAACGCATTCTGGAAAAGGCCTACCGGGACAACATTCACGTCTCGGACCGCACCATCGACAGCCATATCCGCAATATCCGCGCAAAACTTGGTTCGGGCGGGTGCAACGATGCCATTGAGACCGTGCACGGCGTGGGGTTCCGGCTCGGTTCTTGCGAAAACGCAGGCTAAGCGCGGTCGCATATGGTGATATCCCGCTCCTTCCGCGACCGCTGGCGACCGCCACTCAGTCTCGTTATTGCACTGGTTCTTTGCATCATGCTGCTCGTCCCGCTTGCCGGGATCGTGTTTTTTCGTGTTTACGAAAACCAGCTCATACAGACAACGGAAGGCGAACTCATCGCCCAGTCCGCTGCCATCGCTGCGATCACCGCACAAAATCTCAGAACGTTCGGCGGTCAGGATCTTCAAATCGGACCCGTCGCCACTCCTCAGGCTCCCTACTCCCTGGAGACGCTGGTTTCGTCCACGCGCCGATCGACAAAAGAGCCTGGCGGCGCCTGGACGCCGCAACTCCCGAGCCTCGATCTCAACAAGACGCCGGTGATGCCGGCGCGGCCAGATCCTATTGCGACCGACCAGGAAATCCACCCGGCCTATGAGGCTACCGGCAAAGCGATCGAACAGGTTCTCAGAGATACCCAGAAACTGACACTTGCGGGGTTCAGAGTTCTCGATCTGAACGGTGTCATAATTGCCGGGCGTGACGACACCGGCCTTTCCCTCGCACACGTGGCGGAGGTCAAGCGCGCACTTGCCGGTTCCTATTCAAGCGCCTTGAGAGAACGCACCGTGCAGAACCCGCAACCCATCTATTCGATCAGTCGGGGGACCAGCGTTCGCGTATTCGTGGCGCAGCCGATTCTTATCGACAACAGGGTCGCTGGTGTTGTCTACGCCTCACGTACACCAAGTAACATCCTCAGGGAGATGTTCCTGAAATGGGATACCGTGTTCTGGGTGCTCGCCTTCGTGCTGATCGCGACATTTGTCGTCGGATTCATCTTCGCACGCGGGATTGCAGGTCCGATCAAGGCCCTCACGGAAAGATCCTTGAAGATCGGCCGGGGAGACCGGGACGCACTCAAACCTCTCGCGATCCACGGCAACAGGGAAATTCATGCGCTGTCGACCAGCATGCTGGACACATCACGGAAACTGTTCGACCGCAACGACTATATCAATACTTTCGCCAACCACATCACGCACGAACTCAAGACACCGCTGACCGCAATTCAGGGAGCCGCCGAGTTGCTTCGCGACGCCGGCACTGATCTGAGCGATGCCGATCGGGAAAAATTCCTGAGCAATATCCTGAGCGATACTCAGCGCGCCTCACGGTTGCTGAACCGGCTTCGTGATCTGGCTCGCGCCGACAGCGTGGAGATAGGCGGTGCGTGCCGCCTGTCTGCCGTTCTTGCCGAAACGCGTTCGCGGTTCCAGAGCATTGCCATCGAAGAAAGCGCTGATTGCGAACTCCCGCTGTCAGCCGAAAACGCGCGGATCGTTTTTGAAAACATGATCGACAATTCGATAAGACACGGCGCGAAAAGGGTTACATTCACACCTCAAGCAGACGACGGCGGGGTCTCGGTTCTCGTTTCGGACAATGGCGAAGGCATCTCGGCCGGCAATCAGGATCAGATTTTCGACCTGTTCTTCACCACGCGCCGGGCAAGCGGGGGCACAGGCATGGGACTCGGGATCATCCGGGCACTCCTGAAAGCTCACCACGCGACAATTGAGATGGTGCCGCAAGATCGCGGTGCGGGCTTCAAGATCCGCTTTACGAACACTTGAAATTGACTTAGACGCCGTTTGTTTCCTTCTTCTTAAGCACGTCTTTTATGCGTTGCTTAACTTGACATCCGTAGTCTTCCCCCGGGTCATTTTGGGGAAAGACACGATGCAGCAACAGCGGCAACACCCGCTTTCAGCGAATGAAGGCGGGTATTTCGGCATAACCGTTCCGGTTCTGCAGCTCTTCGCAGGAACCCTGTTCCTGAGCGCATTTCTGCTGTTTTCCGTTCAGCCGTTCTTCTCCAAACTGGTGCTGCCAAAGCTCGGCGGATCCCCGGGCGTCTGGTCCGTCGCAATGGTGTTTTTCCAAAGCGTTCTCCTGCTTGGCTATGCCTATGCACACGCCCTGACCCGGTTCCTGAGTACGAAGCACGCAATCATCATTCATGCGCTTGTGCTTTTGTCCGCTTGTGTTTTTCTGCCTCTCGGGATTTCCAGCGGCTGGGACACGCCACCTGCCACTTATCAGGAGCTCTGGCTTCTCGGCCTCTTTGCCGTTTCCGTCGGTCTGCCGTTTTTCGCCGTCTCCGCCAATGCCCCGCTGTTGCAGGCCTGGTTCACGCAGACAGGCCACAAGCATGCATCCGATCCGTACTTCCTTTACGGTGCAAGCAATATCGGCAGCTTTGCCTCGCTCTATCTCTATATTCTCGTGCTTGAGCCCGGCCTCAAACTTGGTACTCAGTCACTGTTCTGGACTGCCGGTTATCTCGTTCTGGTCATCGCCATCCTGCTTTGCGCGGCGAGCGTTCTGCGCCGGCCCCAGACCACGTCAAGCGAACCAAACGCGACTGCTGAGGAGGTAGGCCACGCTCCGGTTCAGCGCATCACATCGCGGCAGATTTTCGTTTACCTCGGACTGGCCGCCGTTCCTTCGGCGCTCACGATTGCCTTGACTGCCCATATCGCCGTCGACATCGCCTCGGCGCCGTTCATGTGGGTGGTTCCGCTGTCGCTATTCCTGCTGACATTCGTGATCGCGTTCAAAACAAAACCGCTGATCTCCGTTGACTTTCTGTCCAGCATTCTGCCCTTCGCCGCAATTCTGGCCGCCGGGGTGATCTTCCTGCCCAAGCTGCTGCCGCTTACCTTCGGGCTCGGTGCCAATCTGCTGATCTATTTCATCACGGTTCTTTACTGCCACGCGCGGCTCTATCAGCTGCGCCCGCATGCCAGCCAGCTGACCGCGTTTTATCTCTGGATGTCGGTCGGTGGCGTTCTGGGTGGCATCTTCGCCGGGCTCATCGCGCCGAATGTCTTCAACTGGGTGGCGGAATACCCGATGCTGATGCTGGTCGCACTGTTTCTGCTGCCGCTGAAGAACGGCGCGACCGCTTCCACCGCGATCAAGACAATTCTCTTCGGAATCGCGCTCACGGCGCTCTTCTGGGTTGGTGTGTCACGCGGCTGGATCCCCGAGATCGAGGGCCACGAGATCGTCGTCATGTCGATTATCGGCCTGATAACGCTTGCGGCCGTGGTGCAGGTCAAATGGCAGGCTGTTGCCCATGTCCTGCTGATCCTGACGGTGCCGCTGGTGCTTCTCCTGCAACTCCACCCGAGCGTGGTGCACACGGAGCGCTCGTTCTTCGGCGTGGTCAAAGTCAAGGACACGGACGACGGCACGCATCGAAGAATGGTTCACGGCACGACGGTTCATGGCAGCATCGCCATGAGCGCCTTTGACGCGGACGTCGGCAAGGGATCTCCCGAACCGCTCGCCTATTATCATGAAACCGGCGAGATGGCCGACACGCTGCGCGCCGCGCGCGCGTCTGCCGGAACCGGCATGGACCATGTCGGCGTCGTCGGTCTTGGCACCGGAAGTTTCCTCTGCCACAGCCTTTCCGGTGAGACCTGGACGGTTTACGAGATCGACAGGTCCGTTATCGATGTCGCTTCAAACCCGGCCTATTTCCGTTTCATTTCGGACTGCGGTCCCGACACAAAAATGGTGCTCGGCGATGCGCGTCTGACACTTGAGGCGGAACCGGACGGGAAATTCGATTATCTTCTGATCGACGCTTTTTCGTCAGACTCCATTCCGGTGCACCTGATGACACGGGAAGCGATCGCGCTCTTTTTCTCCAAGATCGAAGAGAACGGACTGCTCGCGCTGCACATCTCCAATCGGTATCTGGAGCTGGCAAGCGTACTGGCAGCGGTTGCGGAGGCGGACGGCTATTCGATCCGGTTTGCCGAACATGGCGCCATTGAAGGCGAAACAAGACCGGACCAGGTGTTTGCCGCAAATGTCATGGTGTTCGCGCGCGATGAAACCGATCTCGGGCCCCTTCTGGACAATCCCAGATGGAATGACGTTCGCTCAAACGGCACGGCGCTTTGGACAGACGATTATTCGAATATCGTCGGTGCCATCATCCGTCACGAATTCAGCGGAGAGTGATACCAAACTCAAGAAATAAGACGCAGCAAACCCGGCCACAGCAAGCTGCAGCCGGGCTAAAGAACCGGCGGAAAAAAACGGGACGCTGAGTTTCCTCCGCCGACGTTTTATTCTGCTGCGACCGCCACATCCCGGAAAGAACGGCGCGCCCACGGACGGGTACCGACGGGGATCTCGTCGACCGTGCCAACCGGCTGCAGATACTTCGTGACTTCCGGCCACTCACCTGCCTTGAGCGCCTTCAGGACTTCCGGCTTTGAAATCTCAAAAGAAGAGACGCCGCAGCGGCGGGCAAGCGGAACCTGGTCGAGGATGTATTTTCCGGCGGCGCGGATGTCGCCCTGATAGCCGATCTGTTCACGCAAGACACGGGCTGCCGAAAATCCACGGCCGTCGGCAAAGCTCGGGAAATCGACAGCGACATATGCCAGCCGGTCAAGATAGGACCGGATCAGCTCGACATCGTCTCCAGCTTCCACCAGCACTGCCGTCTCGCCGTCGCGGTTCAGGTATTCGTCCGCGGCTTCCAGGAACAGGCTCTGGGGCACCAGTGCATCGCCGGCAATCGCGGCTCCTGTTTCCGCGTCGGCGCGTTTCCAGTTCTCTTCGACGAATTCGCCGTCCTTATAGATCGTGGTCATGTTTTGCGTCCTCAGTTTCAATAATACAGCGGTCAGATACCACTGCCGTCGATTTCCTTGCCGTGGGTTGGCCAGTGAATACCGCATTCCGTCTTGTCCTTGCCGCGCCAGCGGCCGGCACGCGGGTCTTCTCCCGGGGCCACCTTGCTGGTGCAGGGCAGACAGCCGATGGAGGGATATCCTTGCGAGACCAGGGGATGGGGCGGCAGGTCGTGCGATCTCGCGTAGTCGAGCACTTCGGTTGCGGACCAGTCGGCGAGCGGATTGACCTTCACGCGGCCGGCATCGATTTCGAAGTGTTCAAGTTCCGCGCGCGTCGCGCTCTGGTGACGCTTGCGGCCAGAGATCCAGGCCTCAAATCCATAGAGCGCCCGTTCCAACGGAACGACCTTCCGGATGTGGCAGCACGCATCCGTATCGGACATCCAGAGCATTCCCGCCGGATCCTGTTCTGCCAGGTCTTCCTGCGTCGGCTTGAAGGTGCGCACGTCCGTGAGACCCAGCTTTTCAATCAGTTCGTCCCGGTAAAGCAGCGTCGCCGGAAAAAGTTTCACCGTGTCGACGAACAGGACCGGTGTCGACGGATCAATCTGGGCGACCATGTGCAGAAGCACGGCCGAGTCTGCACCAAAGCTGGAGACCATGGCGATATCACCGGCAAACTGGTGCCGGATTGCGCCCATCAGGATCTCCTGTGCGGACAGGTCCTCATACTGGGAGTTCAGCGCGGCGACTTCCGCCTGCAGCCCCAGCTCCGGATCTACCCCCAGACTGAATGTCTCATGCAGCGCCATAAAGGGCCTCCTTGAACGGCACCTCCCCAACCCGGCGGTAGGCCTCCAGGAAGGTTTCTTCCTTGCCGGATCTCAGACCAAGATAGGTCTCGACCAGTGTCTCGATCGCATCGACCACTTCATCGGAAGAAAAGCCTCGGCCGACAATCTCGCCGATGGACGCGTTCTCGTTCGCCGAACCGCCGAGCGTCACCTGGTAGAATTCCTCGCCCTTCTTTTCCAGGCCGAGGATGCCGATGTGGCCGACATGGTGGTGTCCGCAGGCGTTGATGCAACCTGAGATCTTGATCTTGAGTTCGCCGATCTCCGCCTGGCGGTCAGCTGTGCCGAAACGCTCCGAGATGCGCTGTGCAACCGGGATCGAGCGAGCCGTTGCCAGGGCGCAGTAGTCCATACCCGGGCAGGCGATGATGTCCGTGATCAGGCCAGCATTGCCTTCTGCGATTTCCGCTGCCGTCAACCGGTCGAAAATCGCAGGCAGATCGTCGAGCTTTACATGGGGCAGAATGACATTCTGCTCGTGGCTGATGCGGATTTCATCGTGGCCGTACTTTTCAGCCAGCTCCGCGATAACTTCCATCTGCGCATCCGAGGCATCGCCAGGGATACCGCCGATGGGCTTCATGGACAGCGTCACGGATGTATAGCCAGGTACCCGATGCGGGTTAAGGTTGTGCGCCAGGAACTGGGCAAAGGCAGCGTCGTTTTCGCGGCGCGCTTCCACAGCTGCCGAGGTTGCCTGACCGACTTCGAGGGGGGGCGGTGCGAAATAGGCTTCGATCCGGCGGACTTCCTCATCCGGCAAACGCAGAACGCCGTAGCGGATTTTTTCGAATTCTTGCTCGATATCCGCTTTCAGCTCTTCCAGACCGGTTTCGTGCACCAGGATCTTGATACGCGCCTTGTATTTGTTGTCCCGGCGGCCATAGCGGTTGTAAACGCGCAGGATCGCTTCGGAATAGGCCAGCAGATCCTCTTCCGGCAGATAATCGCGCACCTTGCGTCCGATCATCGGCGTACGGCCGAGCCCGCCGCCGACATAGACGACAAAACCTATCTCGCCCTCATCGTTGCGGGTCAGTTGCAAGCCGATATCGTGGACCTGAACGGCGGCACGATCGTTCGGCGCGCCGGTGATGGCGATCTTGAACTTGCGCGGCAGGAACGAAAATTCCGGGTGGAGAGAAGACCACTGGCGCAGGATTTCCGCATAGGGACGCGGATCTGCGACTTCATCGGCAGCAGCGCCGGCGAAATGGTCCGCCGTAACGTTGCGGATGCAGTTGCCGGAGGTCTGGATGGCGTGCATCTCCACTTCCGCCAGCTCTTCCAGGATTTTCGGCGTGTCTTCCAGCTTCGGCCAGTTGAACTGGATGTTCTGGCGCGTGGTGAAATGCCCGTAGCCCTTGTCGTAGGTGCGCGCGATATGGGCCAGCTTGCGCATCTGTCGGCCATTAAGCGTGCCATAGGGAATGGCAACACGCAGCATGTAGGCATGGAGCTGGAGATAGAGGCCGTTCATCAGGCGCAGCGGCTTGAACTCGTCCTCGGACAGCTCACCCGCCAAACGGCGGCGGACCTGATCCTTGAACTGTTCGGTGCGCTGATTGACAAAGCTGGCATCAAATTCGTCGTAACGGTACATCTTTGAACTCTCCTGGCTGGCGCTGCCGTTTTTGCTTATGCGGCGCTGCCTTTTCCTTGTGTCCTGATCAGGCCGAAACGGCCTGTGCCTGTTTGCCGAATTGGGGATGTGTGGTCGGGCCTGCGGCGCGAATGCGCTCGCGCAGGCGGACCGGTACGATCACGCCGTCTTCGAGCGACACGTCCATTTCGTAGACCCCGACGACTTTCTGCGCCTTTTCAGCGTCCTGTCCGATGGCAAGTCCCTGCGCGACCTGGTCCTTGCCCTCAAAGGTGCTTGCAAGCGTCACACGCTCGACCCAGTTGCCGTTTTCGCCGAGCCAGACGACGTCGCCGTTGAGGAGGCGGTTGGCTGTGATGACTTTCATGGCGTCTGCTTTCTTTTCCTCAGGCGACCGCAGCCCGGGCCACAATATGCGGCGCCAGCGGTTCGGCCTTATCCAGGGCGGCGTGACCGACGGCCTCGCCAATGACAATGAGCACCGGTCCGTCGATCTCTTCACGGTTCGACAGAACCGCGAGTTCAGAAAGCGTTCCGGCAAAAAGACGTTCGTCTGCGTGTGCGGCGTTTTCAACGACCGCGACCGGCGTATCCGGTTTGAGGCCGGCTCCGATCATCTTGCCGGCAACAGCTGCAGCAACGGTGCGACCCATATAGACAGCAACAGTCGCGCCTTTCAGTGCGAGACCAGCCCAGTCCGGCAGTGTTTCAGACTTGGCGTTATGACCCGTTGCAAAGACGAGATTGGAGGCGACACCGCGCAGGGTCAGCGGGATCTGGGCCGAAGCTGCCGCGGCGAAGGCTGCAGTCACGCCGGGAACAATCTCAAAGCCGATCCCGCCAGCGCGGAGCGCCTCCATTTCTTCTGCAGCCCGGCCGAAGATCATTGGGTCCCCGGCTTTCAGGCGCACAACTTTCATACCTTTTTCAGCAAGGTCCACCAGCAGCTCGCAGATCTCGGACTGCGGCACGGAATGCGCCCCTTTGCGCTTGCCGACGGAAATGCGTTCTGCATCACGGCGGCCCATGGCGACGACGCTTGAGGGAACCAGCGCGTCATGGACGATCACATCGGCTTCCTGAAGCAGGCGCTGCGCCCGCAGCGTAAGAAGATCCTCTGCGCCGGGTCCTGCACCGACCAGCCAGACAAATCCAGGCTCGTCGGCCATTCCGTTCAAAAGACGCTGCGCCTCGGCACGGGCTTTGTCGGATTTTCCGGCATAGAGATTGGTTGCAACGGAACCGGAGAAGAACCGCGCCCAGAAATTGCGGCGCAGCGCTCCATCGGTGATGACCTTGGTTGCCGCATCCCGGAAGCTTTCTGCCAGACGCGCCAGCTCGCCCGTCGCGCGGGGCAGCATCGCCTCTATGCGTGCACGAATGTGACGGGACAGAACCGGTCCGACGCCGGTGGAAGTGATTGCAACGGCAATCGGCGCCCTGTTGACGAGCGCACCTGTGTAGAAATCGCAGAGCTCGGGCTTGTCGACCGCATTGACCGGGACACCCTTGATCCGGGCGGCGTCGACGACAGCCTTGTCGAGATCCCAGTCTTCACGCGCCGAAAAGACAAGTGCGGCGCCGTTAAGATGCACGGGGCGGAAGTCTTCGGCGATATGCTCGGCGCGGTAGAGATCGATCGCCTCCTGAAGATCTGCTTCAACGACCTTCGAGATCACGACGATGCTGGCATTGGTTTCGCCCAGCAGGCGTACCTTCGCAGCCGCTTCACCGCCATGGCCGACGACAAGCACACGCTGACCGGCAACCTTCATGAACGCCGGAAAAACATCGAGGCGGTCTTCAGGTTTTTTCAGCGTTTTCACGGTGTCACCGCGACGGTTGGCCATCTTCAAGGGTCTCCAATCCCAGTCTGATGGCCTTAATGTAATTTGCCCTCCAGCAATGCGCCGGGCACCGCTTTTCAAAGCTCAGCGCAGAAGAGGAATAGTTTTTTCCGGTTCCGGCTTTTCACCGATTTCCGTTCCAGATCACGTTTTCAGCTCAGCGTTTTCGCGGGGACCAGCAGGACATTCACTCAGTATTTCCAAGGAGCTGGCGGAGCCGCACCGCTCGATGGCACTGTCACCACACGAGTCTAGAGTAGCGCCTAACCAGGTCGCTTGGATTGGTCCCGGATCAAGTCCGGGACGGCGCAGAGTTCGTTGCGCAGCACAGAACCTCAATGTCCGTGCATCTACCAAACGTCGTCGTCCCGGGCGCAGTGCAGCAGAGCTCCGGGATCGGAGAGCATCGGCGCTGGCCATGAAACACATAACGCTGATCTTTTGCGGTTCCCCGATCCCGGCGCGCGCTTCGCTTGGCCGGGATGACAGTGGATGTTTTTCGTCTCACGGCAATCCAGTTGTCATCCCTGCACAGGCAGGGATCCAGTAGTCATCGGGCTCAACTCAGTGCCAGTTACCTCAAGTTACAGACCACTGGATCCCGGTTTTGCCGCTGGTGCGTCAAACCGGGATGACAACAAAGGCTCAGTCATAAAGCGCAGG
>NZ_CANLVF010000012.1:0-2500 GCF_947494555.1 uncultured Roseibium sp.
GCAGGCCTGGCGGCGACCTACTCTCCCACACCTTAAGATGCAGTACCATTGGCGCTGGGGAGTTTCACGGCCGAGTTCGGGATGGGATCGGGTGGGGGCTCCCCGCTGGGGCCACCAGGCCGGCGAAGCGCAGTTTGCTTTTCCCTCACGGCCGCACCGCGCTTTTCAAGCGCTGGCCTGCGGGAGCGCGCCCTGACCGGGCGGCGGCCGCTTGGCCTTGCGAAGCTTGCGCTTCGAACTGTGTTTCCATGAGGGGTAAAACTGGTCTTGGTTTGATCATTTCAAACGCACTCAAGTAGGCTGCCCGCGATCCCCGCAGCCCAAAGGGCGAGGAGATGCAAACGGGTATGCCCGGTAGTGCACTTAAAATGATCTTTCCAAAGCGCCCAGGGCGCTTTGGCAAAGATGAACATTGATTAATGAGAGCGATCAAGCCGAACGAGCTATTAGTAAAGCTAAGCTTCATGCGTTGCCGCACTTCCACACGCTTCCTATCGACGTGGTGGTCTTCCACGGCTCTTCAGGGAGAGCTGGTTTTGAGGTGGGTTTCCCGCTTAGATGCTTTCAGCGGTTATCCCTTCCGTACATAGCTACCCTGCAATGCGGCTGGCGCCACAACAGGTCCACCAGAGGTACGTCCATCCCGGTCCTCTCGTACTAGGGACAGATCCTCTCAATTCTCCTACACCCACGGCAGATAGGGACCGAACTGTCTCGCGACGTTCTGAACCCAACTCACGTACCACTTTAATTGGCGAACAGCCAAACCCTTGGGACCTGCTCCAGCCCCAGGATGTGATGAGTCGACATCGAGGTGCCAAACAATGCCGTCGATATGGACTCTTGGGCATCATCAGCCTGTTATCCCCGGCGTACCTTTTATCCGTTGAGCGATGGCCCTTCCACGAGGGACCACCGGATCACTATGGCCGACTTTCGTCTCTGCTCGACTTGTCAGTCTCGCAGTCAGGCAGGCTTATGCCATTGCACTCAACGAGCGATTTCCGACCGCTCTGAGCCCACCTTCGCGCGCCTCCGTTACCATTTGGGAGGCGACCGCCCCAGTCAAACTACCCGCCACACACGGTCCCGGATATTGTTGTACCGCGGTTAGATATCCATGACGACAAGGGTGGTATTTCAAGGGTGACTCCACCTCAGCTGGCGCCAAGGCTTCAACGTCTACCACCTATCCTACACATGTCGTGACGAATACCAGTGTGAAGCTGTAGTAAAGGTGCACGGGGTCTTTCCGTCTGACCGCAGGAACCCCGCATCTTCACGGGGAATTCAATTTCACTGAGTCTATGCTGGAGACAGCGGGGAAGTCGTTACGCCATTCGTGCAGGTCGGAACTTACCCGACAAGGAATTTCGCTACCTTAGGACCGTTATAGTTACGGCCGCCGTTTACTGGGGCTTCAATTCGGTGCTTGCACACCTCCTCTTAACCTTCCAGCACCGGGCAGGCGTCAGACCCTATACGTCGCCTTGCGGCTTCGCAGAGCCCTGTGTTTTTGATAAACAGTCGCCACCCCCTGGTCTGTGCCACCCCAATCCGGTTGCCCGAACTGAGGTCTCCCTTCTCGCGAACTTACGGGAGCATTTTGCCGAGTTCCTTCAGCATAGTTCTCTCAAGCGCCTTGGTATGCTCTACCAGTCCACCTGTGTCGGTTTCGGGTACGGTTTATACGTGGGAGCTATTTCCTGGAACACCTTCGCTGCATCCCCAATCCAATAAGGAGATACAACACACGGCATCCGTCACTACCCACAAGCTGCAGAATATTAACTGCATTCCCATCGACTACGCCTTTCGGCCTCGCCTTAGGGGCCGGCTAACCCTGCGCCGATTAGCGTTGCGCAGGAACCCTTGGACTTTCGGCGAGCGGGTCTCTCACCCGCTTTATCGTTACTCATGTCAGCATTCGCACTTCTGATATCTCCAGGATCCCTCACAGGTATCCCTTCGCAGACTTACAGAACGCTCCGCTACCGCACATCAAAGATGTGCCCGCAGTTTCGGTGTATGGCTTGAGCCCCGGTACATTTTCGGCGCGGGACCCCTTATTTAGACCAGTGAGCTGTTACGCTTTCTTTAAATGATGGCTGCTTCTAAGCCAACATCCTGGTTGTTTTGGGAGTCCTACATCCTTTCCCACTTAGCCATAACTTAGGGACCTTAACTGGCGGTCAGGGTTGTTTCCCTCTCCACAATGGACGTTAGCACCCACTGTGTGTCTGCCGGATAGTACTTCTCGGTATTCGGAGTTTGGTTAGGATCAGTAAGGCGGTAAGCCCCCATAGCCCATCCAGTGCTCTACCCCCGAGAGTATTCATCCGACGCTCTACCTAAATAGATTTCGCGGAGAACCAGCTATTTCCGAGTTTGATTGGCCTTTCACCCCTAGCCACAGCTCATCCCCGACTTTTTCAACAGGCGTGGGTTCGGTCCTCCAGTGCGTGTTACCGCACCTTCAACCTGGCCATGGCTAGATCAC
>NZ_CANLVF010000013.1 GCF_947494555.1 uncultured Roseibium sp.
CGCGGGTGCGACCGAGTTCTCGGGCGAAAGGGGCGATTATCTGGACGGGGGCAATGTGGCGGCGCTGTCGCTGGCAGCCGGCACCATCGCTCTGACCTTCAATGCGGACCAGGTCTCCGGACAGCAGGCGCTCTTTTCCAAGGACGGCAGCGGCTATGACGAGGGCGGGCACCTGACCGTCTGGCTCAAGAACGGCCAGATCTATGTCCGCCAGCAGACCGATGACAGAAGCGAGTATCTCAAGGTCCCCGATCTTCAGGTCAAGGCAGGCACCGACTATCACTTCGCCGTCTCCTTCGGCGAGGACGGCCTCAATGTCTATGTCAACGGACAGCTCTTTGCTGCCGAGCCGGAGATGAAGCAGGGCATGGACATGAACGAGCGCTCCTTCCTGGTCGGCGCGTCCGGTGCCTGGCGCTCCAGCGACAGCCAGACCGCGAGCCAGCAGTTCAAGGGCACCATCTCCGATGTCATGGTCTTCGACGAACAGGTCGGGGGCGAGGCCATGGCGGCGCTGGCCGGCGAGGTCGACCCGGCATTTGAGGCCGATGCCCTGGCCGCCCTCGCCCAGGACGACCTGATGCCTGCCTTCCAGCAGCTCCATCACGGATCCGACGAGGCCAAAGCGCTCGCCATGGCCTATGGCTTCAACCACATGGGCGAGATGACCGCCAACGCCACCCCTCAGGACGGCACCGATCAGGACGAGACCATCGAGGGAACCGACCAGGCCGACGCCATCAATGCCGGGCTCGGCGACGATACCGTCAACGGCAAGGCCGGCAACGATATCCTCCAGGGTTCCTACGGCAACGACATCCTCAATGGCGGCGACGGCAACGATGTGCTCGACGGCGGTCACGGCGAGGACATCCTCAACGGCGGCGCCGGCAACGACCTCCTCATCTCCCAGTCCGACGGACGCGAGGGACCGGTTGCCTACGACCCGGACCGTGACGAGGGCGATCCGGACAACGAACTCACCGACGGCAAGCTCTATCCAGACCAGCCGATCCCGGCCGACGATGTCATGACCGGGGGATCTGGCGCCGACACCTTCTACTTCCAGACCCTCATCAACGCCAAGGCCCGCTTCATCGAGGAACACACCCAGGATGACGGCACCATCAGATGGCACGGCGTTGCCGGAGAGAATGACGACATCCACAATCACTGGGTCGATGTCATCGGCGACGACATCATCACCGACTTCAGCCGCGCCGAGGGCGACAGCATCCTGATCGAGGGCCACACCACCAAGATCAGATCCATCACCTATGGCGATGCCAACGATGACGGCATCGTCGATCACTCCGTCATCGCCCTTTATTCCGACCAGGGCAGAGGCGGCGGCGCCCACAACAATGACGACCTGGGCACCGTCACCGTCTATGGCGACCTGATCACGCTGTCCGACATCTCCACCACGGCCAAACCGGCCTACGGCATCGTGAAGTCCATCGCCGATATCGACGAGGCCATCAA
>NZ_CANLVF010000014.1 GCF_947494555.1 uncultured Roseibium sp.
CGGCCGGCCCGACCGGCACGCAGGAGGAGACCTATGGCTGAGTCCCAAGAGACCGCCGCACCCGAGGCACCTGAGCCCGGGGCACCTGAGCCCGGGGCACCTGAGAAGGACGAACGCGTCCGCGAGATGTCCTCTGTGCGCAAGGCCCTGATCCGGCCCGAACTGGGCGCGATCTGCGGCACGATCCTCGTCTTCATCTTCTTTCTCTCCATTGCCAGCGGCAGCGGCATGTTCGCCGCCGAGGGCATTGTCAACTGGGGCACGGTATCGGCCCAGTTCGCCATCATCGCCGTCGGCGCCTGCCTGTTGATGATCGCCGGCGAGTTCGACCTGTCGGTCGGCTCCATGATCGGCTTTTCCGGCATCATCATCGCGCTCATGAGCGTGCAATGGGGCTTTCCCACCTGGTTTGCCATTCTGGTCGCCTTCGCCGTGGCGCTCGCCATCGGCGCCCTCAACGGCTACCTGGTCGTCAAGACCGGCCTGCCCTCCTTCATCGTCACCCTGGCCTTCCTCTATATCCTGCGCGGCCTGACGATCTTCATTTCAATCGCCACCACCCGCAAGACCATCATCGGCGGCGTCAAGGATGCAGCCGAGGGCGATCCGATCGCCTGGATGTTCGGCGGCAAGGTCTTCAACTGGCTGTTTGTCTGGCTTGCCGATCTCGGCGTGGTCGGCAAGTTCGTCGCCGGACCCAAGGCCGGCCAGCCGGTGGTCGAGGGCATTCCCATGCTGATGATCTGGGCCGTCATCCTGATCGTCTTCGGCCATTTCCTTCTGACCCGCACCAAGTTCGGCAACTGGATCTTCGCCTCCGGCGGCGATGCCCAGGCCGCCCGCTATGTCGGCGTGCCGGTCAACCGGGTCAAGATCTCCATGTTCATGTTCACCGCCTTTTGCGCCACCATCTTCGCCACCTGCCAGGTGATGGAGTTCGGCTCTGCGGCCGCCGACCGCGGCCTCCTGAAGGAGTTCGAGGCGATCATCTCCGTGGTCATCGGCGGGGCGTTGCTGACCGGCGGCTATGGCTCGGTCATCGGCGCTGCCCTTGGCGCGCTCATCTTCGGCGTGGTCCAGCAGGGCCTGTTCTTTGCCGGTGTGGAAAGCTCGCTCTTCCGCGTGTTCCTCGGGGTGATCCTGCTGCTGGCCGTGATCCTCAACACCTATATCCGCCGCATGATCACAGGGGAGCGTTAAGATGTCTGATGCCCTCATAGAACTCGTCGATATCGAGAAGCATTTCGGGCCGGTGATCGCGCTGAACGGGGTTTCGGTCTCCGTCAGGGCGGGCGAATGCCACTGCCTACTGGGCGACAACGGCGCGGGCAAGTCCACCTTCATCAAGACCATGTCGGGCGTGCACAAGCCGACCAGGGGCAAGAT
>NZ_CANLVF010000015.1 GCF_947494555.1 uncultured Roseibium sp.
GGCTCAGGTGCCTCGGGTGCGGCGGTCTCTTGGGACTCAGCCATAGGTCTCCTCCTGCGTGCCGGTCGGGCCGGCCGCTCCTGTGCGGCCCTGCCGCTCAAACGTTCTGGTATGTCCTGGTGAGATCAGCCGGACGGTCGGAACCGGTCCGCCCGGGATCGGTCCACATTGGGCCGGTCCGCTCCGGAGGTCTCATGGCCTCAAGGGAGAGGCGGCCATGCGCCTCTCCAGGGGGCCGCCCGAGGGCGGCCGCAAGACGCTCTCAGCGATACTCGCCGGCGTGTTCTTCAACCTTGGACAGGGCGTCCTTGGTGATGAAACCGGGACCGGAGTTGATGTTGTTGCCCGGAAGAACGCCAAAACGCTGGTAGTTGGCCAGAACGATCACAGGCAGATAGGCCTGCAGGAAAGGCTGCTGGTCAATGCCCCACTGAATGGTGCCGTCCTTGATGCCCTTGACGATCTCCGTGCCCAGATCAAACGTGCCGAAATAGATCTCGCCGGCCTTGCCGATCTCCTGAAGCGCACCAATGGTCGGGTCCGCGGAGGTCGGGCCAAGCGTCAGAATGGCTTCCACATCCGGATTGGCCGACAGATACGCCTTGACCTTGTTCTTGATCTCGGCCGGATCCTGGCCGCTGTCGATCATGCTGTCACCCAGCTCAACACCCAGACCATCGGCAAAGCCGCGGCAGCGCTCACCCACAACCGGGTTGGACACAACGTGGTTCACACACAAGAACGAGCCAACACCATCGCGCTTGGCGCGCTGACCGGCCGCAAGACCGGCATCATATTCAGGCTGGCCGACATACATCAGAGCGCCAACCTCAGCGGCCTGCTCCGGCGTGCCGGAATTGATGATGATCACCGGAATGCCCTTGGCAACCGCATTCTGGATCGGACCGGACAGAACGTCCGGATCGGCCAGCGTGGTGATGATCCCGTCCGGATTGGACGCAGCCGTCTGCTCGATAATGCGCGCCATGTCCGCAATGTCGCCCGTCGGTGGATTGCGGTACTCAACCTCAGCACCAACCTGCTCACCGGCAAGCGCCAGACCGTTCTTGATCGTGTTCCACCAGCTGTCGCTGTCCGGCGCATGGCTCACAAGAACAAAACGTTCCCCTTCAGCCAAAACTGGCCCAGACAAACCCGTAAACGCAATGGCAGCTGC
>NZ_CANLVF010000016.1 GCF_947494555.1 uncultured Roseibium sp.
CTGGGCGACAACGGCGCGGGCAAGTCCACCTTCATCAAGACCATGTCGGGCGTGCACAAGCCGACCAGGGGCAAGATCCTGATCGAAGGCAGGGAGACCAACTTCGAGAGCCCGCGCGATGCCATGACCGCCGGCATCGCCACGGTCTACCAGGACCTGGCCATGATCCCGCTGATGTCGGTCACGCGGAACTTCTGGATGGGACGCGAGCCGGAAAAGCGCTTCGGCCCGTTCAAGTTCTTCGACTTTGCCACCGCCAACGAGGTCACCATGAGCGAGATGGCAAAGATGGGCATTCGCCTGCGCTCACCCGACCAGGCCGTCGGCACCCTGTCGGGCGGCGAACGCCAGACCGTCGCCATCTCAAGGGCGGTCTACTTCGGCGCAAAGGTTCTCATCCTCGATGAGCCCACCTCCGCCCTCGGGGTCCGCCAGACCTCGAACGTGCTCGCCACCATCGACAAGGTCCGCAAGAAGGGCATCGGCGTCGTCTTCATCACACACAACGTCCGGCACGCCATGGCCGTCGGAGACCGCTTCACCGTCCTCAACCGAGGAAAAACACTCGGAACAGCCGAACGCGGAAACATCAA
>NZ_CANLVF010000017.1 GCF_947494555.1 uncultured Roseibium sp.
CGCGGGTCGGAGGGATCGCGAAAGAGCCGGATATCATTGGGACCGATCCCCGCGCCAAAACGAATGATGCCGCCATTTGTACCGGCTGACTCGTTGATCGTGTCGTTTCCAAACCCTGGGTCGAACACATAGACGTCAAGTCCCGAACCGCCGGACATGTTGTCGTCGCCTGCACCACCGTTGATGGTGCTGGCACCTGCCCCATCTGTGATCGTATCATTACCATCCTCTCCATTCAGAAAGTGCGATTGGTTTGAGCCGAAGAGTGTGTCATCTCCGGTGGTCCCCGCGAAAGTCAAACCGTCTCTTGTTAAATCGATGGCCGGGCTGCCGTCACTGAACTCAATGGAACTGATCGCTGTTGTCGTCGATCCACTGGCGGTGCCGGATGTGTATTGAGAA
>NZ_CANLVF010000018.1 GCF_947494555.1 uncultured Roseibium sp.
GCCGGGTCGACCTCGCCGGCCAGCGCCGCCATGGCCTCGCCCCCGACCTGTTCGTCGAAGACCATGACATCGGAGATTGTGCCCTTGAACTGCTGGCTCGCAGTCTGGCTGTCACTGGAGCGCCAGGCCCCGGACGCGCCGACCAGGAAGGAGCGCTCGTTCATGTCCATGCCCTGCTTCATCTCCGGCTCGGCTGCAAAGAGCTGTCCGTTGACATAGACATTGAGGCCGTCCTCGCCGAAGGAGACGGCCAGGTGATAGTCGGTGCCTTCCTTGACCTGCAGGTCCGGCACCTTGAGATATTCGCTTCGCCCGTCGGTCTGCTGGCGGACATAGATCTGGCCGTTCTTGAGCCAGACGGTCAGGTGCCCGCCCTCGTCATAGCCGCTGCC
>NZ_CANLVF010000019.1 GCF_947494555.1 uncultured Roseibium sp.
CAATGGGGCTTTCCCACCTGGTTTGCCATTCTGGTCGCCTTCGCCGTGGCGCTCGCCATCGGCGCCCTCAACGGCTATCTGGTCGTCAAGACCGGCCTGCCCTCCTTCATCGTCACCCTGGCCTTCCTCTATATCTTGCGCGGCCTGACGATCTTCATTTCCATCGCCACCACCCGCAAGACCATCATCGGCGGCGTCAAGGATGCGGCCGAGGGCGATCCGATCGCCTGGATGTTCGGCGGCAAGGTCTTCAACTGGCTGTTTGTCTGGCTTGCTGATCTCGGCGTGGTCGGCACCTTCGTCGCCGGACCCAAGGCCGGCCAGCCGGTGGTCGAGGGCATTCCCATGCTGATGATCTGGGCCGTCATCCTGAT
>NZ_CANLVF010000020.1 GCF_947494555.1 uncultured Roseibium sp.
GTCAACGGCAAGGCCGGCAACGATATCCTCCAGGGTTCCTACGGCAACGACATCCTCAATGGCGGCGACGGCAACGACGTGCTCGACGGCGGTCACGGCGAGGACATCCTCAACGGCGGCGCCGGCAACGACCTGCTGATCTCCCAGTCCGACGGACGCGAGGGACCGGTTGCCTACGACCCGGACCGCGACGAGGGCGATCCGGACAACGAACTCACCGACGGCAAGCTCTATCCGGACCAGCCGATCCCGGCCGACGATGTCATGACCGGGGGATCTGGCGCCGACACCTTCTACTTCCAGACCCTCATCAA
>NZ_CANLVF010000021.1 GCF_947494555.1 uncultured Roseibium sp.
AACATGCCGCTGCCGCTGGCAATGGAGAGAAAGAAGATGAAGACGAGGATCGTGCCGCAGATCGCGCCCAGTTCGGGTCGGATCAGGGCCTTGCGCACAGAGGACATCTCGCGGACGCGTTCGTCCTTCTCAGGTGTCTCTGGCTCAGGTGCCTCGGGTGCGGCGGTCTCTTGGGACTCAGCCATAGGTCTCCTCCTGCGTGCCGGTCGGGCCGGCCG
>NZ_CANLVF010000022.1 GCF_947494555.1 uncultured Roseibium sp.
CATCCCCTGCCGCTCGGCCCGGTATTCGCCACCGGCGAAGGAGAAGACCTTGTCGCCGTGCAACCGATCATGCCGTCTCCGATGTGCGGTACAGACGTGCCGGAGGACAATGACCTGACTGCGGTGCATCCCCTGCCGCTCGGCCCGGTATTCGCCACCGGCGAAGGAGAAGACCTTGTCGCCGTGCAACCGATCATGCC